>CAVSRE010000001.1:0-18920 GCA_963730295.1 uncultured Actinomycetota bacterium
AGCTGTTGCGGTTGGCTGAGGATGTTCCGTTGGGCCGCAGGAAGCGGCGACGCGCGTCGGCGAAGCCATGCCGGTCGGCGAAGATGTCGAGGCGCATCTGTTCGAGTTCGGCGCTGCGGTAGGTGTGCAGGGGTCGGTGTTGTTCGTGCGCATGGCGGGTGGCCCGCTTGGTGGCGAGTTGCTGGTCGTAGTAGGTGCCGGTGGCGAGGCGGGCTGCGTAACGCAACACGGCGCGGTCGAATTGGGCACGGTCACCGGGAAAGCTGAGGTCGGCGAGGCCGCTGCGGATGGCCACCTCTCCGCTGACCGGCAGGCACTGCGTGGTCAGTGTCCTGGCGGTGATTTCGCCGACGCGTCGGGGGAGGAGGTAGGTCCAATATTCAGATCCGTACAGGCCCATGGTCTGGTAGTGCGGGTTGAGGACGACGCCGTCGCGCAGCACGACCCGGTCCGCGCCAAGGCCGAGCATGACGCCGCCGGCGCCGGCGCCTCCGGCGAGCGCGGTCACGATCAGCTGACCGGTGCAGGCGATGACCTGGGCGCAGACTTCGTCGATCGCCTGGATGTTGTCCCAGGCCTCGAGGCACGGGTGCACCGCGGCGTCGATGACGCCGAGGTGGATGCCATTGCTGAACACTTCGCCGCCGCGAAGCAGCAGGACCCTGGTGTCCTGGGCTGTTGCATGGCACAGCGCGGCGTGCAGCCGCCGGCACTGGTCGGTGGACATCGCGCCGTTGTAGAACTGGAAGGTCAGCACCCCGACCGGCCCGTCGCGGTGGTAGCTGATCTCCCGGAATCCGGCATCGTCGCCGGCCTCCGGAACCCCGCGGAGCCGGCCGTCCAGGGCAGTAGTGGCGGGCAGCTTCACGCTCCACTCTGATCCGTCGCTGCGGGAACGGAGCTGGCCTATCCAGATCGCGCTGTCACCGGTACGGATCAGCACCGCGCCATGCCGGCGGGCCACGACAGTGCCCGGGCCGGCATTGCGAGTTGATTTCTTGTCTACATCGGTACCGCGGTGCGCGTCATACACCTTCACGGACAGCCCGCACAGCGCCGTTGTCACGCCGGGGGAGCCGTCCGCAGCGCGGATGCGACGCAGGATGTGCTCAATCGGGTCGGACCAGTCGAAGGCACGGTCGCGCGGGAGGGCTTGAGGTCGGAGCCGGCCACGCACATCGGCGCGTGTGTAGTCCAGCGGTTCGGGGCAGAACTGCGGGTCGACGGCCTTGGCGACCACCTCGCGGATCAGTTGCACCGCGGCATCGGTGATGGAGCCGTTGTACAACGCGCTCTTGCGCGGCTCGTCCGCCGGGACGGGAAAGTCGCAGGACGCCCAGATCGGTCCGGCATCCATCTCGTCGACGGCTTGAACCGCAGTCACCCCCCACGACGGTTCGCCGCCCATGATGGCCCAATCCAGCGCCGAGGGTCCCCGGTCGCCCTTTGGCCCTGGGTGGATGACGACAGTCGGTCGGGCGCGCCAAATCGTTTCCGGGATGCGCTCACGCAGATACGGGCCGAGCACCAGGTCTGGGTCGGTGGCGTCCACCGCCGCCTCCAGGGTCGGGGCGTCGGCCGCGAGTTGCACGGTGACCCTGTGCCCTGCCGCACACAGGTCGGTCCAAACCCGCTGGCACAAGCCGTTGAACGACGAACACAGCAGCAGGATCCGTAGCGGGTGGGTGCGACCGGCGCGTGCCGGCGGTGTGTCGTCCATATCAGCCTGAGTCGCTGCTCGACCACTCCGATACCTGCCGGCAGTCACCGAGCGACCGGTCGCGGCGCTACGGCGAGCAGGCGCGACCGCAAGACCAGTTCGCAGATCGGCGGCATTCATCGCGCCTTCTCTTAACTCAAGTCGGGGTCCTCGGGGGGAAATGTCGCGACTGACGAGGGTCGGTCGCCATCCCGCAAGCCGACCCCCAATCGCGTCATCGACCGCCGATCTGACGCTGCCGTCGATCTGACAGCGGTCGTTTCGCGGGGGTCCTCACCCGGGACGGAAAGCCGAGCTTGCTGAAGCGATGACTCTCGGGTCGTGGCGGGGTCTGATCGGGTATGACCATGACGACGAGCGTGCTCAGTGTGTCGGTGCCGGTAGCCGATCAGGACCTAGCGCCGAAGTTCTACACCGAGGTGTTGGGGTGCGAGCTACAAACCGATGTAGAGGTCTGGCCAGGTGCGCGGATGATCGAGGTCGTGCCGCCGGGCTCGAGTGTCTCCCTGGTCCTTCTGCCCCCGGACAGCCAGATTCCGGTGGCGATCCGGTTGGGCACCGCTGACGCCCAGCAGGCCCACGACAAGATCCGTGAAGTCGGCGTAACTCTGCACAACGACGAGCTCGTCCGGCTGGAGGGGGTCCCGCCGATGTTCTCTTTCACCGATCCCGACGGCAACGGACTCGTCTACCTGGAGGACGCCGATCAGGGTGAGTAGTGCTGACTTCGATCACCTTTCGGCCGCCAGCGCAAAGGAGTAGGAGAATGGCAGACTCGCGACCACTGAATATCACCTTCACCGCCCGGTTGGGTAAGGTCCGTCCGGGAGACACCTGGACCTGTGTCCAGCTACCGGACTCGGCCGAGATCTTCGGGACCCGTGGCTTGGTGAAGGTGGCTGGCACTGTCGACGGGCGCCGGTTCACCGGAGCGTTCATGGCCCTGGGCGACGGAACCCACAAGCTCCCTATTGCGGCATCGATTCGCACGGCCATTAACAAGAACGACGGTGACGACGTCGAGGTCCACCTCACTGAGCGGCTCAACTGACCCTCCCGCTGCCCTGCCGGATGGTCGGTGGCAGATCGTCTTGCGCGGAAATCAGCGCCGGCGATAGACCGGTGGTTCGGCCGTCGCGCCGTAAGTCAGAACTGCAATAGCTCACGGACCTCCACGTAGCCGTAGGTTGGCAGCTTGTTCGCCCACGCGACAGCGGCGCTCACGTCGGGAAGTTCCATGATGTAAAACGCCTGGATTTGCCGCTCTCCGGCGGCGAATGGTCGCAGCTCAATAGCCTGGTCGAGTGCATGCCCTGCAATGGAGGTCCGCACGAGGCGGGCGTCGGTGGATGCCGGGGCCAGCGCGCCGTTGAGCACGAATGCGCCTGCAGCCTTCACCTGGTCGTCGAAATCTACCCAAGCCTGAAAGTCACTCTCATCGCCGCTCGTCGCGTCCGTGTCGGCCCACATCAGCATCAGATAGCGCATGCTCGGACCGTACCTTCGATGGTCGAATATCGCCTCAAAGCACCCGCCTGGCTGCCCATGCATGATTCCGGTTCAGGAACCGCAACCGGGGACGCCGAGGCCCGACTTCAGGTTCGCCGATTCCATGATCATTGTCGTCCCGAACGGGATCGCCATTCGAGCATGCGGAGTATGCGGGGTCGGCCCAGGAATTGGTTGGCGGTGCTGAAGGGCGCTCTCGTCAGTGAAGCCACGTGCGCGTCCGCGGATTCAGGCTCACATCACGCCCGTCTGGCTCTGGTCATTTGCTCGAGTTGCCTGCGTGCCGCACGACGCGCCGACCGTGACGTTCGTCAACGTTTGCACCCGCACCAGGTTGACCGGGGCCATGCTGGTTGCCGTGAACCGATACCTGCTCGACAACCGGCGCCCGGAGGCTGGCGAACGGTTCGCGGCGCTCGCCGAGCTGTTCGATCCGTGGACGTTCCGTCATCTCGATGACCTTGGGCTTGGCGAAGGGTGGCGATGTTGGGAGGTGGGCGCCGGCGGCGTCTCGGTGCCGCGCGGGCTGGCAGAGCGGGTGGGGACGAGCGGGCGGGTGCTGGCCACCGACATCGACGTGTCGTGGATCGAGCCCGCGGCAGGCGTCGCACTTGAGGTGCGCCGCCATGACGTGATCCGCGACCCGCCGCCGTCCGAGACGTTCGACTTGATCCACGCGCGTCTGGTGCTGGTGCACCTCGAAGACCGCGCGGCCGCGCTGCAAGTCATGATCGATGCGTTGTGTCCGGGTGGATGGCTGGTCCTCGAGGATGCGGATCCGGCGCTACAGCCGCTCGCTTGCCCGGACGAGCGCGGGTCAGCCGAGGAGCTGGCAAATCGACTGCGCACCCGGATCCGCACACTGATGGTCGAGCGCGGTGCGGACCTCGCGTACGGCCGCATGTTGCCGCGGCTCCTGCGGGAGTCAGGTCTGAGGGACGTGAGGGCGGAGGCCTATTTCCCGATCGCGTCACGCGCATGCTCGATCTTGGAGGCGGCCACGGTCCGCCATGTTCGCGATCAGTTGCTGGCCGCGGAATTGGCGACCCCGGATGAGATCGAGAGACACCTCCGGAACCTCGCCCGCGGCGATCTGGACCTCATGCTCGCACCGATGATCACCGCGTGGGGCCGCAAGCCGGCCCTATGCTCCACCTGACCGGCCTGGACGTCATTCAGCAAGACGACACCACGATCGCGCACCCAGCGGACCGTCCCCTGCGATTCCTGGTGAGTCCTCTACCTGGCGGCCTTCCTCGGCCTGGCCGCCTGGCGTTTCAGTCGCGATGCGTAAGCAAGATCCCTCTCCGATTGGCCGCGGTCTCCACGCCGCAAGTGGAACGCCAAACAGGACGTCGCGGCGCTCTGCAGGGCTGCCAGGGCCCTGATCATTTTTGTTCCGCACGGGATCGGCTTGGGACACTGCGCATTCCGACGCCGGTGTTCAGCGTCGCCCGCACCAACCTGCCCACGCCTCACAGCCCAGCGGGACGCACAGCCGCGGTGGGCAGTTTCGTGGCCGCCAGTGGGCCAGAAACCAGTGGACCCTGACAGGGGTGATTGCCGTCAGCGATCGGGGTGGCCGCGTCATGGGCCGACATGGGCGGGGGATTTCGATGATCTGGCGGAGGGCGACCTCACATCGCGGATTGACGGGCATTCCAACCCCGCCGCGGGTGCACCGGTTTTGATGGGGCGTGGGGTGGGAACACAGCACCCGTGTCTAGCGGAGGAGAAACAAACTCTTCCCGAGAGGCTCCCGATGCACACCCGGACCGCCAGACGGTCGGGGTGTGCCGCTCGGGCTGGAGACCCAGTACTGGCCATGGCCTTTTCGTAGTAATGCCTTGGAAGCAACGACCCCAACTTTGGAGGTGCGATCGAATCGCACTCTCCCGAAGGGTGAAGAGCGCCAGGTTGTTCTCATGGTCCGCGGCCGTTGTCGCAGTCACACATATCGAGGCGGCGTTTCCTGCACAGGATTGGTCTCTCGTCGTCTGGAGAACCTACCCCTGAGTCCTCGCCGGTCAGCGGCGAGCCAACAGCCGGGCGCGTCAGTGGTCCTCGACCGGGGTGACCGATCACGACACCGGCCATGCCAGTCCCAGGCCGGTTGAACCATTCCAGAAAGGTGTTGACCGCCCACCAGGCTGAGGACGATCGCGCCATCGTGGGCTGACGCCGCTGGTGGTTCGGGAGGGTGCTGCTGGTCTGGGGTTGCCGTCGGTCGTGTGCGGCGCCTTGGTGCGTTGCCGAGGCGGGCGGCCGGAGTAGTGGGGTGGTGCTGCGCCGGGGCCAGCGCGTGACGGAGGGTTGCCCGCAGCCGCTGCGCGCGTCGGTACCCTCACTGCTGTGTCGGTCGCCGTCCTGCTCCGGGGGTTCCTCGGCGGTGACGTGCCTGTCCGCGTGGAGGCCTACGACGGGTCTGCGCTGGGGCCGGTCGCGGCGCGCACGGTGTTGCGGGTGCGGTCGCCGGACGCGATCCGCCGGGTGCTGAGCCGGCCGGGCGAGCTGGGCATTGCCCGCGCGTATGTCGCCGGCGACCTGGACATCGAACGCGGCACGATCTTCGACGTCCTGGAACTGCGTCATAGCCGACCGGACTTGCGGCTGCGGCCGTCCGACCTGCTCGCCGCGGCGCGGCTACTGGACCTGCACGGTCCCGCCGGGTGGCGGCGTCTCCACCTGCCGGCCCCGCCGGAGGAGACGCGGCCACGCGGTCGGCGGCACAGCAAACGGCGGGACGCGGTTGCTGTCACCCACCATTACGACGTGTCCAACGCGTTCTACGAGATCGTGCTGGGCTCGTCGATGACCTATTCCTGCGGGGTGTGGGAACGCCCCGGTCTTACCCTGGAGCAGGCGCAGACCGCGAAATACGAGCTCGTCGCCCGCAAGCTCGCGCTGCGACCGGGGATGCGGCTGCTCGACGTGGGCTGCGGGTGGGGCGGAATGGCGCTGCACGCCGCGTCCCGGTACGGCGTCCACGTCGTGGGGATCACCCTGTCCGAACCGCAAGCGTTCTACGCCACCCAGGCCGCCCGTCAGGCCGGGCTGGCCGGCCGGGTCACCTTCCGGGTCCAGGACTACCGCGAGGTATCGGATGGCCCGTTCGACGCGATCAGCTCGATCGGCATGGTCGAGCACGTCGGGGCCGCCCGACTGCCGGGTTACGCCGGGCAGCTGTTCGGGCTGCTCCGCCCGGGCGGGAGGCTGCTCAACCACGGCATCGCCAGCCCGTCCGATGCGGTGTTCCGGCCGAACCCGTTCGTCGCCCGGTACGTGTTCCCCGACGGGGAACTGCCCGAGGTCGGCCGGGTGGTCTCGGTCCTGCACTCCGCCGGCTTCGAGGTCCGCCACGTAGAGGGACTGCGGGAGCACTACCCGCTGACGCTGCGGGCCTGGGTGCGGAACCTGGAGGACCGCTGGGACGACGCTGTCGGGGAGGTCGGCGCCAACCGCGCCAGGGTCTGGCGGCTGTACATGGCCGGCGCGGCCCTGGGCTTCGACGAAGGCGCCCTGCAAATCCATCAGGTACTCGCGGTCCGCCCCACGGTGCACGGCGCCAGCGGCTTCCCGCTACGCCCCGCCTGGGAACCGAACGCACACCAACCGGAGACCACACCACGCTGAGCCCCGCACGTCCACGGACCGCAGGGTGACGCCCGCTTCAGCCGCGGGAAAGCGGCTAGCGCCGGTACTTCCCACCGGTCACCACACTTTGGTTCGGTCTATGGACGGCGGCGCCCGGACAAGCCGCCGCACCCATTCCCTTGAGCCTCTAGTCCACCCACCGTGCGTCGTACGCCTCGGTGATCCGGTGCATCTCCGCCTGGTCCAGTCGTCCGGCCACGTCGGCCTGGCTGATCTCCCGAATGAACTCCTCGAAGCCCGCCGGCGAGAACATGGAGAAGGTCCGTCCCTGCCGCGGCACCATGCGGCGCTGCGCGTGTCTCACGCCGCGGGGGATGAATACGGTGTCGCCGGGGCGCGCATCGAATTCGGTGTGACCGTAGGTGAACACGTGACGGCCCTCGAGCACGAAAAAGAGTTCGTCCTGACTGCCGTGGACATGGGGTGGCGCGTCGACCGCGTTGACCTCTTCGATGATTGAGAAGGATCCGCCCGTGGTCGCGGCCGATGCCCGGACCACGAATTCCATGCCGGCGAAGGGCAGACGCTCGGCCATGGCATCGGCCAGCGCGAAGGCCAGTCCGGTGTCCTCATCGTCGAGTGAACTGTCCATCGAGCCTCCCAAACCCATCGGTGATCGAGACGTGGCACCGTCCAACCACGGTGCCTCCAACGGATCAACTCGCGCGTGCTTTGGGTTCGCGTAGGAAGTTCAGGATCGTCTGTTCAGGCATGGCGCCGTGACTGGCTCCGGGTACTACGCATAGTTGCGCATCAGGGATTGCTCTGAAGAGGGCAACAGAGTGCTCGAGTTCGATCATGTCGCGGTCGCCGACAATCACCAATGTCGGTGCGGTGATGCGCCCCAGCTGCTCGACGGTGAAGTTGGGCTCGTGCAGCCACATTCGACGCAGCCGCTCGAGCACGACTGGCCAGTGGTCAGGACCGTCGGGGGAAAGACGGTCGTAGTCCTCCCGGATCTCCTGTGGCCAGTCCTGCGGTTCGGCGGTCATGATGAACTCCCGGCCGCTTTCGGTGTATCCGTCCGTGGTGAAGTTCGCGCCGGTGACGACGAGGTTCGATACCAGTTCGGGGTGATGGATGGCTAGGTCGAGTCCGACGATGCCGCCATCGCTGAACCCGAGCACCGAGGCCCGCTTGACCTTCAGGTACCGGAGAAGGGCGACGGTGTCCTGGGCCATGTCGTGGTAACGGAACGGGCGGCTCATGTCGTCGCCGGTGCGTCCGTGGCCCATCTGTTCCGGGGCGATCACCCGGAACCGCTCGGCGAAGAGCTCGACTCCCAGCTGGTCACTCGTGCAGGTTCCGCCATGCAACTGGACCAACGGGGGGCCCTCCCCCTGGACGGCGTAGTACATGTGGAGTTCGTTGACGTCGGCGAATCCGCTCACACTCACCATCTTCAAAGGATGGCACTACCCGATTCGCGGGTACAGTCGCCGGGCTCTCGCCGCGAACGTCCTGATAGACCGTGAGAGGTAGTCGCCGTGGCGGAACCGCAAACAGGACGCCGGCGACGGTGTCATAAACCCGTGGCCACCCTTGATCACCTTCGTTCCGCTGCGGATCGACTTACGGGACTGCGACCGCTGGCTGGCCACCCAGGGTCCCGCTGGAGTAGGTCATCACCCGGCCGATCTTGGCGTTCTTCCCGTGGCCGTTGAAGCGGAAGAAGTGCCCCACGTGACTCTGGTTCCCGTCGGCACGTCGGAAGGTGCCACTGGCTGCGCAACGGTCGCCGTGGGACAAGATGTCGGTCACCGTGAACGAGTTTGCTGAGGGATCGGTGAGCTGACTCAACAGGGCGGCAAGATTTTCCCGGCCCGCGACCTTCTCGCCTCCGGCGCGCTCCCATTGGATGTCTTCGGTCAGGTAGTCCATGACCTGGTCGTACTCCTCGCGCGCGAGGAATACGAGCAAGTCGCGGATTGTCGCCTTCTTCGGTGCGTTGCCGCAGTCCTCGTCGATCTGGATCTTCACGTAGGCAATCCTCCACGGGCTCGTATTCACCATGGGTACCAGACCACACCGACACGCGTGCCCGATTGCGGATCCCCAAGCGGCAACCGCTACGTATCGCCGGACCCTGGCAGCTCCAGGCGCATGATGGTCCGTTCGGGGTTAGATCGGTCAACGCACCGGAACCCGAGGCGAGCGAACACGCCTTCGCGGCCCACGTGCGCCTCTGCATTGTTGCGAACGCCGACAGCGAGCGGCCACGCCTCTACAGCAACAGCTTCCATGTCGCGGGCAAGCGACACTGCTGCGCGCAGCATAGGCCCCACGACCGCGGTGTTGCGGCGATCTGGTGCAACAAAGAGGCACGCGATCAGCCAGACAAGATGGTCTTCCTCGCGCGGACGATCAAGGAGCAGGCTGCTACGACCGGCAAGCGCTGCGATGTAGCGAGTTCGCGGACCGCACGAGCACCATCCGACAGGTTCCCCGTCGCTCACGGCTAGTACGCCCACCGGGTGGGAATCAGCCAGGGCGATCTTCTCGAACCGACGTTGGTTCCCGCCGCCATACCAACCGGCCGCGAACTGACGGCGAGTCGAGCAGAAGGCTGTACACCAGCAGTGACGCGTCGCCCGTGTCTGGCCGAATAGGCGCTCGACAGAGTCGAGTTGGTCGGGGCCAACGCGCTGGAACTCAAGACTGGCCACTGTCCGAGGGTACTCAACTCATTGAACGGACTGCGCGATCGCAGTTTGGCTGGCTCGGGTAGTCGAACGTCGCCGCTCACAGCACGACCGATAAGCGGAACGTCAAACGGGACGTGATCGATCCTTTCCCAGTGGTTGGCGCGGCCAAGATCATTTTCGTTCCGCAGGGGATCGGCATCCTCCTGTGGGACAACAACAGAGGGCCCTTGAAGCCGCCCACTTGGCACCCCACAGCCGGACTACTAGGCGATCGATGGGGCATTCCCGGAGAAGGGCATGGCGTTCTCACGGTGCGGTGGGGCCGCCAAGATCTCGCGGTGCGGGTCGGGTGTTCAGTTCGGTCGCGAGGAGGGCATGGACCCGCCCACTCACACCTTGACCGGCGTCATCATCGCGCGGTAGTGACCAAGTAGTACGACCGTCCCGATACAGAGACCGAGCGACCGCGTGGACTGGGCCGAACCGGGTTCGCCGTGAGTTTGAGTTCGTCCTTTACGTGTGTTCGACGAGGTGAACCTCGTCGAGCAGCATCGTCGATTCGACCTGGTTCAGCGCCCGCCTGATAGCTCCGATGACCACCCCGTGATCACCCAGGCCGGTCGCGGCGACCGCTGGCGGCGTGGAGGTGTAGTCCGGCAGGCGGTCGATGATTGGTTGCAGGAGAAGGTCCGCCGCCGCGGCGACTGCACCACCAATCACGACGAGGTCAGGGTTCAGCAGGGTTCCAAAGATGGCAATGACCCGTGCCATTCGATCGGCGATCCTGGCGATGATGTCCAGCGCCATCGGATCCTGGTCGCGGGCCGCCTGGAAAACCGTCTCCGCCTCCACTTGCTCCGGATCCCCAGCGCACAGCGCGAATAATGAACCAGGAGGGTGGGCGGGGGGTCCGCCGCTGCGGACTGCTCGACGGCCCAGGGCGCGAGCAATGCCGCCGATTGCGTCGGTGTTACCGACCCCTTGCACCAGTTCCAGAAAAGCCAACTCACCGGCACCACCGTTCGCGCCGCGGATGAGGTGCCCACCGATGTAGAGACCGGCGCCGAGCCGTTCGCCGGCCAACAAGATCACGACGTTCTCGGCGTCGTTGGCGACGCCGCGCCATCGCTCACCGAGGACGGCGAGGTTGGCGTCGTTCTCCAGGGTCACCGCCCACGGTGCGCCATGACCGATCCAGGCCCGGACGTCGGTGCTCGCCATTCCCGGTAGGTAGGACTCTTTGGCGATCACCCGGCCGCGGTCGTCGACCGGGGCTGCGATACCGACAGCGAGGGCCAATAGGCGGTTCTTGGAGACTCCGGAGGAACGGAGAAGCCCGGTGATCACCCGCCTCGCGGTGGTAATTCTTTCTGTGGCGTGGGCGTGTTCCCCGGAGAAGTCGCGGGTGATTTCGGCGACCGGATCTCCCCGCAGATCGGCCAGTACCGCGGTGACTTTGTTCGCACCAAGGTCCATTCCGACGACGTATCCGGCGGCGGCATTGAGTTCATAGCACCGTGCCGGTCGGCCGGTCTTGTTCAGCGGTCGGCGCCCGGCCAGTTCCGTGACCCAACCCAGTTCGATCAGCTGGTCGCAGACGGCATGCACGGTCGGCCGGGAAAGGCCGGTCGCGTCCATTAACTCGGCCGCGGTGACCGGACCGGACCGACGCAGAACATTCAACACGGCGACGGCGTTCAACCGCCGCAACAACGGTGACGTCGCGGTCTGTTCCGTGCTGATCACAGTTCCCCCCTTGACCGAGCGGTCCACGACGAACATACTATCAGCGACGTTTATAAATCCCTCTGATTTACTCTCTGCGGACGGTTGTGCTGCGGATCAAAGGAGCCCCCAATGACGGCGAGCGTGTTCCACCCGAAGATGATCACCGGGTTGCGGCGTGGATCGGTGGTGGTGGTCGGGGCCGCGGTGGTGGCCGCGCTGCTGCTACCGGGCACGTCCGTGTCGGCATCGGCACCGGCTGACGCGCCCGGGGCGCCCGGCGCGTCAGCGACGTGGACGACGGGGGACAAGGAGGGATTGGGCACGTCGATCACCACCACGTCGAAGGTCTGGTACACGCTGACCGGCGGGACGATGAGCGAGGTGTACTACCCGAACGGGAACACCCCGAACGTGCGGGAACTGCAGTTCGCAGTGAGCGACGGGAAGAGCTTCACCCAACGCGAGAGCGACCCGACGGTCGACCGGGCCAGTAGCCTGGTGGACCGCACATCGCTGACCTACCAACAGGTCTCGACCGACACCGGCGGCAGGTGGCGGTTGACCAAGACCTACGTCACCGACCCGGCCCGGTCCAGTGTGGTCATCAGAGTGCAGTTCGAGACGCTGGACAAGGGCAAGTACCAGCTCTACGCCCTGTACGACCCGTCACTGGCCGGCGACTCGGGCAACGACACCGGACAGTCATCCTCGACCGCACTGGTCTCCACGGACACGCACGTCGCGGGCAGCCCGGTGGCCAGCGCCCTGGTGTCATCGAGCGGGTTCGCGCAGACCTCCACCGGCTACGTGGGTGACTCCGACCCATGGCATGACCTGGTTGCCGACAACGTCCTGAACACCACGTACGCCACCGCGGGATCGGGCAACATCTCCCAGATCGCGCAGATCCCGACCAGCGGTCGGCGCACCAACGTCACCCTGGCGCTGGGCTTCGGCGACACCGCCCAGCAGGCGACCCGAGTGGCCACTCTCAGCGCGAAACCCTCGTTCGCCGTCACCCGGCAGGCCTACCAGAACGGCTGGAAATCCTACGTCCGCGGGCTCAAACCAGTACCAAAGACGCTCAGCGACGCACTCCAGCAGCAGTACCTGGTCTCGCTGATGACCGTCAAGGCCCACGAGGACAAGGCCAACCCGGGTGCCTTCATCGCCTCCCTGACCTTCCCCTGGGGACAGACCGTCGATGCCAGCGGCGCGGGCGGCGGCGGCAACGGCTACCACTTCGTGTGGGCCCGTGATGAGTACCAGCAGGTCAGCGCCCTGCTTGCGGCGGGTGATATGGCCGCCGCGAAGCGGGCCGTGACCTGGCTGTTCACCAAGCAGCAACTGCCGGACGGACATTTCCCGCAGACCTCCAAGGTCGACGGAACTCCCGACCAAACCAACGTGCAACTGGACGAGACCGCCTTCCCGATCATCCTGGCCTGGCAGATCAAGCAGTTCGACCGGGCCTTCTACCGCAAGCACATCGCGCCGGCCGCGGACTACCTGGTCGCGAACGGGCCGACGACCCCGCAGGAACGGTGGGAGGAAACCGGCGGGTACTCCCCGTCCACCATCGCCGACATGATCGCCGGCCTCACCGCGGCCGCCGCGATCGCCACCAAGGCCGGCGACACCGCGGGAGCCGCTATCTACCAGTCCACAGCCGACTCCTGGCAACGTCAGATCGAAGCCTGGACCTACACCACCACCGGGAACCTGTCCGACGGCAAGTACTACGTGCGGATCACCAGCAATGGGACACCCGACGACGGCACCACCCGCAACTGGGCCAACGGCGCCGGCGTGCATAAAGAAAGTGACATCGTTGACGCCGGATTCCTGGAGCTGACCCGTCTGGGTGTCAAGGCACCCAACGACCCCGCCGTGGCGCACTCCCTGGCCGCGGTCGATCAAAGCCTGCAGTACACCACCCCAGCCGGTGACCTGACCTGGCGGCGATACACCTTCGACGGATACGGCGAGAAGGCAGACGGTGCACCCTGGGACGGCACCGGCACCGGCCGGCCCTGGCCGCTGCTGTCCGGGGAACGCGGCGAATACATGTTGGCAAACGGCGGTGACGCGCTGCCCTACCTGCAAACCATGGCCGACACCGCCAACACCGGATACATGATTCCCGAACAGATCTGGGACCAGAACGACCCCACCGGCTTCAACCACGTGGCCGGGAAAGGGACCGGGTCCGCGGCCCCGCTGGCCTGGGCGATGGCCCAGTACCTGCGCCTGGCGCAGGGCATCGCCAACGGCTCACCGGTGGAGACGCCATCAGTGGTCGCCGACCGGTACGCCCGGGGCGGCACTCCTTCGCAGCCCGACCTGACCGTAACCAGCCCCACCGACCTGGGCACCGCCACCGCCCGCACCGCCCAAGTCACCGGCACCACCACCGCACAGACGGTGTATGTCTCGGTCAACGGCACCAAGGAAAAGGCTCGGGTCAAAAAGGACGGCACCTTCACGGCCACAGTGGATCTACCCGCGATCAGCAACCAGATCGTCATCGCCGCAGTCTCCGCGGACGGCGGAACAGCCCAGGTGGTGCGCAATGTGCTGGCCTACGGTCAGCGGATCGGCGGCCTGTCCGACCCGACCGGTGACGACAACGGCCCCGGCAGCTACGTGTACCCCACGGACGGCGCGTTCAACCCGGGCGCGTTCGATCTGACCAACTTCGACGTCTACCGCGACGGCACCGATTTGCGCCTGGTCACCCGCGTGGTCGGACAGATCAACAACCCCTGGGGCGGCAACGGCATGAGCGTTCAACGCTTGAACGTGTACCTGCACGACCCCGCCGACACCGCCTCCACACCCACCCCCGCACTGCCCGGCACCAACATGAACACCGCCGGAGCATGGTCCCGGGTGATCGTCGCCGACGGCCGCTATCCATCCGGGGTCTACGGACCCGACCAGGTCAAGATCGCCGACATCACCCTGCAAGTGGTCAAAGCGAACAACCAGATCGTCGTCACAATCCCGGACACAGCACTTGGTGCCCTGGACCCGGCCACCGCCGGTTACCAGGTGTCCATATTCGGTGACGCCGAAGACGGCGAAGGCATCGGCAACATCCGACCCGTCTACGGCTACGACTACTGGAACGCCGGCGATCCGTGGTGGGTCAAGCAATACCGATTCGGCGGCGGCGCCGGAGTCATCAACGACGCGATCGCCAGCAAGGACACCGACACTTCGGACGCCAACGCCATCGACATCATCTCCGGAACCGCAGCCCAATCCGACGTCCTGAACTGGACGGCAGGTAGCCCCGTCACCGCACCATACATACCGCTCGGCCAGTAACAATCGCCAGGAATCAAGGTGCCGCCTCGGGACTTCCGGGGCGGCACCTGCTGCTCGGCAATCGTTCGAATTTGCTACAACGCCGGGCTGGCCGCTCGGCGGTATCTCAACGGATCGAATCCAGTAGCGAATCCCTGTTGCAAACTCAATGACTCATATCTACCCACGTGAAACGGGTTCCGCCGCAATCGGCGATGGTTCCGTTCGGTCCAGTTCGGTCTTCATTGTGATCAGGAAATCACGCTGCAACTTGGCACGTTTGACCGCCGTCGGCCAGGCAGGCCGTGGGTCGGTGGCTGGACGTCGAGGCATCGCCGTTGCGGGCTGTCCCGCAGCCCGAACCGCGATTGGGCGCGACGGCTCGATTTCGGGACCCTCCGCTTCCTTGATCGTCATTGTTCCGCTGGGGATGGTTGGTTGCATTGGAAGTAGCGAGCCAACTTCGTTGGCGGTGGCCGCTGGGCTGCCGCCGTGGTGAAGGGAGAGTTCCAGATGCCGGAGGACGTTGACTGGTTGTACCGGGCCCGACGCGACTTGTATCGAAGGTTTCCGGCCGCGGCGGTCGCGTTCTCGGCCGACGGTCAGGACGTCAGGTGGACTGGACCACTCGATATTGGTGTCGAGACCGGCGAGATCGCGACCGCCCAGCGGGACGACGGAAGCCTTGTCGTCGTTCAGGTTCGGGACGCGCACATTGTGGATCACGACGGCCCCGAGTTGACGGTGAACGGCGACGTGGAGATGTTGGGTGGTTTCGCTGGAACGGCCCGGATCACCCCCACTCTGCGGGCTGCCGCTGGGTCGGGTCTGGTCCTCGGCTATCTCACTGACGGCGAATTCAGCCCGGTCGATCACAGCAGTGCTGCGGCGTCACCACCGTTCGGGGAACTGCCACTTCGCCGTATCACCGATGCCGAGTTGACTGTTGTGGCAACGGGTCTGGATGACGGACAGCCGACGATCAAGATCGGTTCGCACCGGCAGACAGCGAAGGTGGCCGCCAGATTGCGGTCGAAGGGCTTCGGCCGGCATACCTTCATGTGTGGGCAATCCGGGGCCGGCAAGACCTACACGACCGGTGCGTTGTTCGAAAGACTGCTGGCCAACACCGAGCTGCCGGTTGTCGTGATCGACCCGAACTCCGATCACGTCCATCTCGGCGCCCTGGCCAACCCCGATGACACCTCCCCGGAGGGCGCCCGTTACCGCAGCCTCGCCGGTTCGGTCAGGGTGGCGGCCGCCCGCGGACATCATGCCGACTACACGCTCTGCGTCGACTTCAGTGACCTGGACCTGGAAATCCAGGCATTGCTGCTGCGGCTCGATCCGATCCGCGACTTGGACGAGTACGCCCAGCTGCGGCACCTGAGGGCCGCGTTGCCGGCCATCTACTCGGTCAACGACCTTGTTGCCGCCGCGGCCGCGAACCGGGAATCAACGAAGCTGGCGTTGCGGATCGAGAATCTGGGTGTGAGCACCTGGGATCTGTGGTGTCGGGACGGCGAGGGATCTCTCGTCCGGGAGCATCCTGAGGGTCTGCCCCGATGCCTGGTTCTGGACGTGGGCAGCTTCTCCCGCCCCGATGAACGCAACACCGTGTCCCTGGTGCTACTGGGCAATCGCTGGGCCCGCCGGCGGGAACGGACACCGATGCTGCTGGCGATCGACGAGGCCCACAACGTCTTCCCGGCCACCAGCGTGGACCCTGTGCTGCAGGAAACCGCGGCCCTTGGCGCGCTCATCGCCGGGGAGGGCCGCAAGTTCGGGCTGCACCTGTTCGTCGCGACCCAACGACCGGGAAAGGTGCACCCCCAGGTGGTCTCGCAATGCGACAACCTGATCCTGATGCGAATGAACGGCGCCGGTGACGTCCACGAACTGGAAACCCTGTTCTCCCACGTGCCGCCGCCACTGCTTCGCGCGTCCACCGGATTCGGCCTCGGGCAGGCGCTCTTCGCCGGGCCGATCGCACCAGTGCCGCTGCTGGCCCAGGTCGGCACCAGGCTCACCAAAGAGGGCGGGGGAGACGTCCCCGCCACCTGGGCGGAGACACGCTGAACGGTCTCCGGGGGCGAGTACTTGATGTTCCGACCCCACCCAGAGCCTGCCCGAACCATCGGCCGTCAGGAACTGCGCGGGACCGCACCATGTCCGAGTGATCGAACGGCATACGGGTCGTCAACGGTGTTGCAACGAACCATCTGAACCTGCCATCGGCTTGCGGGACACGACGAGGCAACTGGCCCTGAATCCGAACTCGATCTGCGCGAGTTGACCACGCTGGCACGCCGGGTAGTACTCCTGATTCTTCGTACGGAAAGTTGGCAGGCTGACGGGGCCCGCAGGCCCGACGCCGGCAGGTCGGCGCCTCCATTTCCGCCACCACGTCCCAGACTGCCTCTTCGACACAGGTCCGCTCGGTATCCCTCGACGGCGTGAGTCATGACCCGCGACGGATGGCCCGTTGAGCGGCGAACGAATTCAGCCCGCGAATGTGAGGCAGTCGACGATGCCGGCGCGCCCAGCCGTGGGGTCGCAATGTGTTCAAACCGTGGCGGCTGAGGGCCGGTCGGCTGAGTTGCGAGGGCGGCCCGTGCTGTCTCGGACGATCAACTCGGTAGGAAGAACAATGTGCGGTTTTGTCTTGGTGGGTTTCTTGTTCGGGTCAGCGTCCGGGTCCAGGGTCGCAGCGTCGGGGGCGAGGTTCGGATCAGGAGTTGGGCTGCGAGACGGCCCTTTTCGGCCACATCCTGGCGCACGGTGGTCAGGGCCGGTCGGAGCCTGGATGCCATCGGGTTGTCATAGAACCCGACGATGGACAGGTCGCCGGGGATGTCGAGACCGCGATCCCGCGCCGCGAGCATCACGCCGTGGGCGATCGTGTCGGCGAAGCACAGTACGGCTGTGATTCCAGGGTCCGTGTGCAGTAGTTGGCCGAGTGCGGCCTACCCGTCCTCCTCGGCGGAGTGTGGTTGGTGATCACCACTGGCTCGATGCCGCTGACGAGGCCGAACGCGGCTACGACGTCGAACAGATCTTGCCGGGCCCAATCGACTGGGCGCCCCGGCAGGCGTGTTCACCCAATCTTTTGTTTGCTTGCCGCAAACAGTGAGCGGCCGCCGTGGCCGCGTAAGTCAAGGCGTTCGACCATCGGCCCCTTCTTGCGCGATGGGCAATTACGGCTTGAGATCGTCGTCAACCGGGCGGTGTCCCGGTTCGCTGTTGACCAGCGCAGTTTCGAGAGTTCCTCGGGCCTCGCCAAGTTCGTATCGAGTCGTCGTGATGTCGACGTGCTGCCCTGTCGTTTCGGCCGCCGAGTCGATCCGCGTCCGCGCTTCACGCACCGCGAATTACGGCGGCACGGTCAGGGAGATCAAAAAGGCGCGGCGGGTGAACGCGGCATTTCAGCAGGTGCTCGATCACCCGCAGGCAGCGGAGGCCCTTCAGCACCCCGCGTTGCAGGCGCTGCTGGCGGAGGCCTCCGATTAGGCCTGTGATCAGGTCCCGGACGATTACCGGGGACGATGATGTCTGACCATATTTCCGGACCTCGTGCGCTTGCCGACCCCATCGCGGACATCACGGACCTGTACGCCTTCCCCAGCCCCACCCGGCCGAAGACCCTCGTGCTGGTGATGAACACCCTGCCGTTCGCCCAACCGTCCGACCTGTTCTCCGATGGCCTCATTTACCGCTACCGGATTCGACCCCTGAGCCCGATGACGCCGAACGGCTATCGAGCGCCGTTCGACACCAGCGGGGACGAACTCGTCGTCGACTGCGTGTTCTGCGAGCCGGAGGGCGAGCAGGATGATGCACCCCCGGTGCAGGTGGGCACCTGCACCACGAGTGCGGGCGGATCGGTCCGCTTCCGGGTCGGCGACCCGGAAGGCGCTTCCGGGCAGGGGATCCGGGTCTTCGCGGGCGTCCGCTGGGACCCGTTCATCATGGACGCCCCCGCCGCGTTGAAGACGATCGCGACCCGGAAGCTGGCGTTCACCGACCCGAGCACGATCTATCTCGACGGCAAGGACGTGCTGAGCATCGTGGTCGAGATCGATACCGCTGCCCTGGGGGACGCGGCGTTGGTCGGTGTCGTCGCGGAGACGTTGACCCGGGGTCGATTGAACGTCCGAATCGAACGCGTGGGCAGACCGGAGGTCAAGAACATGATGTTGGCGCCCAAGCAGTTCGACACCGTGAACCGGGATTTGGAGATCCGCGACCTGTACAACATGGAGGACGCGTTCCACCTGGGCGACAGCTACCCGGGCGCCTATCGGGCCCGGCTGAACGCCAATCTCGCGTTCTGGGACGGCCTTGACGGCAAA
>CAVSRE010000002.1:0-9588 GCA_963730295.1 uncultured Actinomycetota bacterium
GTTGTGCTGGCGCATGCCCTGGGTCGGGTCGTGGTTCTCCCAGAACGCCCGCAACAGCTGCTGGTAGCTGATCTTCGACGGGTTGTAGACAACGAGGACCACCTCGGCGTGCCCGGTGCGGCCGCTGCAGACCTCGTCGTAGGACGGGTTCGCGGTTGGGCCGCCGGCGTAGCCCGCCGCGGTGGTGTACACCCCGGGCAGCCGCCAGAACAGCCGCTCGATGCCCCAGAAACACCCCATGCCGAAGACCGCGACGGCCGAACCGGCGGGCCACGGAGCGACCATGCTGGTACCCAGCACCGTGTGGGTGCCGTCGATGCGGACGGGCTCGGCACGGCCGGCGAGCGCAGTCTCGGCGGTCGGCAGGGCGTTCTTGCGGCTGAAAAGACTCATCGGTCCAGCGTACGAGCGGCATCCGCCGGGTGGCCGGGCCAGGTTGAGCACCCAACTATGGGGTATCAAGCATCCAAATGGGCCGTTCTGGCGGTATCTAGATCGTGTCGGCCGATTCGGACCAGCCTGATCGAGCCAGTGGCAGCACGGTCCTGTTGCATGGACATGCTTCACCGTCATCGAGAATTGTTCAGTTCGACCGACCGAGCCAGTCAGCGCCCAGCTTCGAATCACCTGCAGGAGATCGGCACCAAACAGTTCGCCGGCGCCGCGCTCACCAGCGAGCCGCCCAGTCTGACCAAGAGGAGAAGCACCACCATGGCCCTGCTCAGCCCGAGTCGCCCACGAGCCATCCCGCGCCCAGCCGCCGGGGTGTGGCCGGGTTTGTTCGATATCCCGAAGGCGCCGGTGCACGCGGCCGTCGCCCAGAAGGTGGCCAAGGCCGCGATCAAGAACCTGCCCATCACGCTGGCGTTCCCGGATGGCACGCACTGGGGCGCCGGTGGCCCGCGGCTGGAGCTCGTCCGGCCCGACAACTTCTTCGCACGCCTGGGCGCCGATGGCCTCATCGGCTTCGGTGAGGCCTGGATGACCGGCGATATGACGACCGAAGGGTGGCACGCGGCGGGTGCCAGTGCTCCGCACCTGCGCGCGACGGACACCAGCCTGGACGCCACCATGGCGAACCAGGCGACAGATGAGCTCGCCGCGGCGCTCGGCGTCCTGTGCCGGCGGATGTCCGTCCTGGTTCCTCGGCCGCTACAGACCCTGCGCCACGCGTGGCAGAGCCGGCCACCGGCGACCGAGGAGAACACCCCGACCGGTGCGCGGGAGAACATCCATCGCCACTACGACCTGTCCAACGACCTGTTCGAGCTGTTCCTCGATCCGTCGCTGATGTATTCAGCCGCCTGGTTCGAACCGGGCGACGAACTGCCTGCTGCGCAGAACCGGAAGATCGACGGCATCCTCGACCTGGCCAGGGTGCAGCCGGGCCAGCGCGTGCTGGAGATCGGTTCCGGCTGGGGCGGGCTGGCCATCCGGGCGGTACAGGAGCGGGACGTCCACGTCACGACGCTGACGTTGTCCGAGGCGCAGAAGGAGCTCGCGGAGCAGCGCATCGCCGAGGCCGGCCTCAGCCACCGGATCGACGTACTGCTCGAGGATTACCGGCACCACGCCGGCCGCGAGGTCGGCACCTACGACGCGATCGTCAGCGTCGAGATGATCGAGGCCGTTGGCGAGCGCTACTGGCCCGACTACTTCGGGGCGATCGACCGGATGCTCGCGGACGGCGGCCGGATGAGCCTGCAGGCCATCACCATGGCGCACGATCGGCTGCTCGCCACCCGCAACGGATACACGTGGGTGCACAAGTACGTCTTCCCGGGCGGGGCGCTGCCGTCGATGACGGCGATCGACCAGGTGGTCAGCGAGCACACATCGCTGCGGATCCAGGAGACACGTCGCCTCGGGCTGTCGTACGTGCCGACGCTGCAGCAGTGGCGACACAACTTCAACGACCGGTTGCCCGAGGTTCGTGCCCTGGGCTTCGACGAAACGTTCGTCCGGATGTGGAACTTCTACCTCGCCTACTCCGAGGCGGGGTTCGCCGCTGACTACCTCGACGACCTGCAGATAGGCTTCAGCCGCGGGTGCTGATCGGCCGGCATCGCTGGATCGGCGGCAGTTCTTCACCGTGGAGGTGCGGATTGCGCGGACCGTCCTGTTAAATCCGTGTGTCAAATGGGCGATATCACCCTGAGATTCGCCGCAATCGTGACTCTCTGACGGCCCTGTTGTGTGATGCTTGACGGACATTGACGCAATGTCGAGTTCGTCATTGCGATCCGTCGCCACTACCCGAATCCTGTCGGGCTGGTGCTGGCTGCGCATCGAGGAGGGGCATGCCGCACCGCATCTTTGGCGTCGGCCGTGTCCGTCGCCGACGCCGGAAGTCGGCGGCACAAGCCGGCGGTTCGGCAGGTGTCGTCGCTGGCCGCGGCCGGACGGCGGCGTCACTCGTCGTCGCGCAACCACGAACGTCGCCTCGTAGGCTGACCGCAGTGAGTGTTGGCGCCGGCTGGCTGAGCAAGCGGCGGCTGGCCGGTACCGGCGAGTTTGCTGAGCAGCAGCGGACCACTGCGCTCCGTCCGGCGGGCCACCGTCCGGATGGCTGGTTGTCCGCTTTCGGCGGGCCACCACTACCGGGCTGGCTCGACTCCGGAAGGAAACCACTGGTGGCTGCGAGTCAGGCGAACCAACCGCCGCGAGAACCGCGACCCGGACCTGGCACGGGGAACAGCGCGGGCGCCAACCGGCCGGCCGGTTCAACGCCTGCGGTGCCCGCCGGTGCAGCACCCTCGGACGGGTCAGCACCCTCGGACGGGTCCACACCCGGCTCAGGACACGAGGCCGTTCCGAACGTCGCCGAGCCGGCTGCGCAGCCGCAGCAACCGGCGCCGTCGCCACGATCGGACCAGCCGGCACCCGGGTCCCCTCCGCACGCCCTGCGGCGGGTCGTCGACCCGGCCGGCAATCACCGCACCCATTCGCGTCGCGTCGGGCCGGACCCGGCCGCCGGAAAAGGCTCACCCCCGCCACACTGCGGAAACCACGCGGGCCGAAGCCACCGGCGGCTCCGGGCAAGTCGCGTCGTACGCGCCGGATCATCGGGTGGACCTTGCTGGGTGCCGGCGCTGTGATCCTGCTCGGGTCGGCGTGGGTGGGCTGGCGCACCTACGACGCCTACACCCACCTGCAGGCCGCATCGTCGGACGTCAGCCGCCTGCAGGACCAGTTGAAGGACGTCACGACCGCCGATCCGGCTGCGGCGGCGGCCGTTGTCGGTGACCTGCAGGCGGAGGCAGCGGCCGCTCGGTCCGCGGTCGACGACCCGATCGTTCGGGCGGCATCAGTGCTGCCGTTCGTCGGGCCCAATCTCGACGCCATCCGGGAGGTCACCGTGACGGTGGACTCGCTGGCGAGCGACGTGATGCCGTCGTTGGTCGACATCGCCAGGTCCTTGCAGCCCTCCGAGCTCGCGCCGAAGGACGGGGCGATCAATCTCGAGCCCATCGAGAAGATCTCGCCGCTGCTGCAGTCGGCGGATGTCGCGGTCAACGACGCCCGCGAGACGCTCGGCGCCATCGATCAGTCGGCGCTCGTTCAACCGGTGGGGGACGCCGTCCGCACGTTGACCGGCAAGCTCGATGCCGCTGCCGAGGTCACCGGACCGGGGGCCAGGACGGCTCGCCTCTTGCCGCCCATGCTGGGTTCTGCCGGTCAGCGCAGCTACCTTGTGCTGTTCCAGAATCCGGCAGAAGTTCGCGCCACCGGCGGAATCTTCGGTTCCTTTGCGCTGGTGACCGCGGACAACGGCAAGGTGACAATTGTCGATCAGGGTTCGTCGACCCGGGATCTCGGATATTTCGATCCGCCGGTCGGCGAAATCAGCGGGAACGAACTGGCCCTTTACGGGCAGCTGATGAATCAGTATCCGCAGGATGTCAATTTCACCCCGGATTTCCCGACGGCGGCGGGATTGTTTGCGCAGATGTACCAAGTGCGTACCGGAACAACGGTCGATGGTGTGGTGGCGATCGACCCGGTTGCGTTGTCGTACATGCTCGAGGGATCACCAGGAGTGGATGTCGGCCAGGGCCTGACCATGACGTCGGACAACCTCGTCGAAACGCTGTTGTCGACGGCGTACCAGCAATTCGACGGTGTGGATCGGTCCGCACGGGATGACTTCCTGGACAACGCCACGAACAAGGTGTTCGAGCACGTGATGTCCGGCGGCGTGGATCCGAAGGCCATCATCGACGGGCTGCGGAAGGCTGCGGACGAACGGCGGGTCCTGATCTTCAGTGCCGACCCCGGCGAACAGGGTGACATTTCCCAGACCGGACTTGCCGGGTCGCTCAATTCCGATCCCGCGCAGCCCTCGGTGGGCATTTTCATGAATGACGGCACCGCGGGAAAGCTCGACTACTACTTGCACAACGAGGTGCACATCACCGAAGGCGACTGCCGCGCCGATGGTCGGCGCGAACTCAAGGTGCGGCTCGTCATGAATTACGACGCGCCGACTGACGGTCTGCCGGAATACGTGACCCAGGCAGCGCCCGGTCAGCCGTACACGTTGAAAACGAACGTGCTGGCCTTCGCCCCACCGGGCGGCGGGGTGATCAGCGCGGAACGCGACGGGGCCCCGATGCCGATCGCCCGCGGCGAGGATCATTCGCGGGAGGTGGGCACGGCGACGATCGAACTGCAGCCGCAGACGTCGACCCAGATCGTCTTCACGCTCGTCGGGCCGGCCGGTGAAATCGGTGGACCGAACGATGTGCCGCCAACCTTGACCCTGACCCCCGGGGTGAATCCCTGGGTGACCTCGGTCGCTGACTACCAAGCGTGCGCAGCCCCGGAGAGCTGACGGAATGCACCGATAGAATAGGTATGGTCGATCCGCCGACTTCTTGGCGTGCTGACTCCGTTGCCATCAGGAACCAAGGCCTTTGGGTGCCGGACGGCGTGGACGGGATCGATATTCCCTCGGTCGACCGGTGACCACTACGAGGTGCGGGGGGACCGCCGAGCATGGATTCCGTCCCGCCGCCGAGTCATCCCCATCCTGATCAATTCCCGCTCGTGGGCGGTGAACCGGGGCGGCCGGAGGGAGAGCGGACGGTCGACCAGGCCCCCACCACAGTGGTGATTGTGGACGACCAGGTGATGGTCGCGGAAAGCTTTGCACAAACGCTGACCGCTGAAGGGGACCTGAATGTGGTTGCCGTCGCGGCCTCCGCAGCGAGCGGCCTGGTGGCCGTTGAACGGTTGCAACCGGATGTGTTGCTCCTGGAGCAGTCACTGCCCGACGGGTCGGGCACTGATCACCTGGCCGCGATGGTGGCGCTCTGTCCACAGCTGAAAGTCCTGATGGTCACCGTCGACCACGGCGACGAACTGGTGGCCAAGGCCATTCGCGCGGGAGCGGTCGGGGTGCTCCGAAAAACCGAGGGTTTGTCCAGCCTCATCGACGCTGTCCGGGCGGCTGCGCGCGGCGAGTCAGTTCTCAGTCCGGACGACCTTCGCCATCTCGTTCCGCGGGGCGGGTCGAACTGGACCAAGCTCGGCGACGATCTCACCCCGCGGGAGCGGGAGGTGCTGGCGCTGCTCGCCGCTGGGCGGAGCACATCGATAGTCTCGGCTGGGTTGTGTGTCGCGCCGGCCACGGCCCGCAATCACATTCAGTCGATCATGACAAAGCTGGGCGCCCACAGTCGGCTAGAGGCAGTGTCCATCGCGTTGCGCGAGAACATTCTCGAAGCCGCCTGAACCCTGGGTTGCATCGGCCCGTCCTGGACCCGCCTGGGTTGGTGGGCCCGGTCCCGGAATGGTGGCCAGCAGGTGACGGGCGATTTCGGGCAGACCTTGACCGGCGCTGTAGGCGCGCCTGCGGAGCTCCGTGCGCGCATCGTCGGGGGTCAGACCGTCCTCGACGAGGACCCCGATGGCCTGATTGATATCGCTGAATGCGGACAGTCCATGGACGCAACACGGGTCTGCTCGCACTCCGACGGGAGTCAGATGACTGTCCAGTACGGGGTATCCATCGAGGTTGAAGATCCAGCGAGCGTCATCGGCAAGGTCGTCGAACGAGCCTGCCGTACCGCTGTAGAACACGACATTGCCGGTGTCGGTGGAGTCAGGGGTTGGCAGCATTGAAAGGAGCAGGGAGGCGCGGATCGGAGTGTCGTCGGCATCCAGGGTGCTGATGATCACCGGACTGCCTTCGATGTGCAGGGTGATGGTCAGACCCAGGTACAACGGGACGGCCCCGGCCAGATCGTCGGTGAGTACGGTGAGAACCGCTTCGAGGTCGGTGAACGGATCGTCCAGGGCATCGCTGAGCAGCGTCAGGCCCTCGACGAGTGCGTGCGGAAGATCCATCAGAAGCTACCCCGACCCGCTAGAACTTCTTATCCGAAACCGACATTCGCAACAGTGAACTCGGCACTGAAGAACGAGGTTCAGGTCGGGACCCTTACCTCGGCGGCTTCGGCACCGCTGACGCTACCCTTCTGCCGACGAGCGTGATTGCCGACCGCCACCGTGATTATCAATGCCCTTCGGACTTTCGCGGGCGGGGCCGCGACGAACCGCGTCCTCGATGATCGACAATGCGACCGCCGCCAGCGGTAGCTTTTGCTCACCGCTCATGTCCTGTAGACGGGCGAGTGCGTCATCGGCGGTGTAGCCGTGTCGCCTCCGCAGCACACCGGTTGCCTGATCGATCAACGCACGCCCCTGGAGGCCGGCGTGGAGTTGATCGATGAGTCTGGTCGTCTGCTCCAGGA
This sequence comes from uncultured Actinomycetota bacterium, assembly GCA_963730295.1. GTDB lineage: Bacteria > Actinomycetota > Actinomycetes > Mycobacteriales > Nakamurellaceae > Nakamurella. The sequence goes on from CAVSRE010000002.1 coordinate 6,759, forward strand.
TCTGGGCATGCTGCACGGCCAGCGCAGCCGAGATGGCGAAGGTTTCACCCATTCGCTGCGAACGCTCATCGAAGGAGTCGGGCGCGCGCGCATACACGTTCATGGCGCCGAGAACCCCTTCCGGAACCAGCAATGGCAACGAGAGCGCGCTGTGTACACCGAGTTCGCCGGCGCGGGGGCCGAATTGCGGCCAGCGCGGATCCTGGCTCAGCAGGCCGGAGCGCTTGGTCTCGCCGGTCGCGGCCGCGCTGATGCAAGGCCCCTCGCCGATGCCGTACTGGATCTCGTCGATGGCTCGGACGAACTGTTCGCTCTTCACGATCAGGTCTGCGCGGTCGATCTCCAAGAGCGTCAGCCCGGCCCCATCGGCACCCGGTATTGCCTGTACGGCGAAGGTCGCGACCTTGGTGAGCATGTCGCGTAGGTCCAGGGTCGCCGTCGTCAAATCCGCCAGCGACACCAGGCTGCTGGCCAACGCCTTGTCCTCCGCCCGGAATTGCGCGGCATCCGCCGCACTGGACCGGTCGCTGTGATCACTTCGGCCGGACGAGTTCTCGTTCCCCACACCAGACTCCTGCTCCCCATTGAAAAGGCTCTGGATTTCTAGGATAGCCGCTGATACAAGGCCAACCGTCGCGTTGACCAGGTTCTTCACCCATTCGAAACTACTGAGGGATTTGTCAACGAATACCAGGGTTTGCGTCAGCCTGCACGTGGGGGTAAGGTAGTTGTGTTGTAACCGACAACCGGCTTGGGGGCGGTGTCGCCGTCTACGGGCCGCGGCATCGTTAGTCCGCCCAAATTCGTTTCCTGGTAATTGCGACCGGTTTGGACTTCCGTGACCGCAGACCCGATGTCAAGCGACATACTTCAGCGTTCGACAACCGCCCTGCCGATGCAGTCGACCGGGGGGTTGAGGGGACGGCTATCGGTACCGCTGACAACCACCACCGACGCTGGCTGCGTCGGCCGCCCGAGCGTCCACCGTGCTGGTGGTGGATCCCGCCGGGGCCTTCCGAGAGGTTCTGCGACCCGCGCTGATCGAGCATGGCGGCTGTCAGATCCTCTACACCAGCACTGTTCTCGAGGTCGACGACGTGATTTCCAGGGGTCTGATCGGTGATCTCGCGTTGGTCAGTGTTCAGCTCAATGGCAACACGGCCAGAGTCATCCGCACCCTGCGCACGGCCGGCTGGGCCCGGGTCATGGCACTCACGACGTCGGGCATATCGACCAAGCCGGTGATCGAGGCCATCGGCGCCGGGGCCAGCGGAGTGGTGAGCGTGGTCGGCGCCGGCATCGTGCCCGACCCGCAGAGTCCTGCTCGCAAGCTGTCGGCTCGCGAGGTACAGATTGTTCGGTTGGTCGCCGAGGGTTGTTCCAATAAGGAAATCGCTCGTCAACTCTCTTTGTCTTCACTCACCGTGAAGAACCATCTGGCCCGTATCGGCCGGAAATTCGGTGTGGGTGACCGGGCTCACATTGTGGCAATTGCTTGCCGGGGCGGGGTCATTACCGGACACCCCGGTACAGCCGCGCGGACTATTGGGTCATCCGAGTGAAAGACTGTATTACCGGGTAAGAAATTGTTGCCGATAGTGATTGTTTGGTGGGCGGCAGGATGACCGCCACGCTCAGGTAACCCACCAGCGCCGCCGCGAACGCGCCATCAGGATCGTCGACGTGCCAGCGTTCCCGCCGTGCAGACCCGTGCACCATCAGCGGGCTGTTTCGTGGCCGCCGATGGGCAGGTCGGAACCACCTGACTGCTGACACCGGTCCGCCGAAGGTGCGAGCCCTACCGCGAACGCTCCCGTTCCCGACGACAAACCGCGCCCAACATCAGCGCGGTACCGCAAATGCGGGTGAAAGAAGAATCACCCGTGAATGGCGCTCGTTGCTGCCAGTCACGAAAGCGCAGCTGCAGCGGCATCCTCAGCGGGCTGCGGAACCTCGGACGTTCGCCCGGTGGCCTGACCAGGTGTGCCAGACCGTGATCATCAGAAGGCTCACCCCGGCCGACCCCCCAAACGGCTTCGCTACAGTGGGTATCCGGTCAATCACCTCTCGTAGTCGCCTTCTGCGCAGGCGGGCAGGGCACCAGGCACATCACGGAAAGGCAGGGGAGCCGACATGGGTCAGATGACCGTGATCCTCGTGGTGATCGCGCTCGGCGCAACCGCAGCGTGGATCGCCGGGTCGCGTGTCGACGCGAAATCTGCGCGGTGGTCGCCGGAAGACGCCGCAGGACCCAGCGGCCCGGCCTCCCGAGAGGCAATTGCCAATCGCGCCGACGGCACAATCCGGCACCCGATCCGGTACCCCAAGGTGGTCACCCTGCGCCGGGTGACCGAGGCCAGGCCGGCCAGTACAGCGCCGGTCGATCAGTTCGAGCCTGCCGACCGTTCAGCCCGGGGGTACGCCCAGCAAGGTCGTCATCGGCGGTGAGGATTTCGGCCGCCGCCTATCGCGTCCGCCAATCGGGGGGGACAGCGGAGCCGACGACCCGTTCGTTTCAGCGGACGGGTAGCCCGACCGTCGAGAAGTCCGATCGGGACAACACGTCTGCGCGTTCGTCCTCGTTGAGACCGCCCCAGACACCGGAAGGCTCCTGCACCCGCAGCGCGTGGGCACGGCACACATCCATGACAGGGCACCGCACGCACAATGCCTTGGCCCGCAACTCCCGTCGCGTCCGAGCCCGCTTCTGTTCCGAGTCGGCGGGAAAGAACATCGCGCCGCCCTCGCCGCGGCACGCGGCATGTTCTTGCCACGGCCGCGAGTATTCGGCGCGCGCCTCCGGCCAATCAGGCTTCTTCATGTTCATCCC
>CAVSRE010000003.1:0-11404 GCA_963730295.1 uncultured Actinomycetota bacterium
CGCAGCAACGGCTACGGGGCGAGGGTGTGCCGGTGAATTGTCGTCCTTGCGATGGATCGACGTCTGTTCGGTGCTCTGCCGGCGCACCCGCCGTTGCTCGATAGGTGCTGTGTGGAAACGACTCTCGTCCTGACCGCCCTTGCTGCCGGGGCTGTCTGAATCCGGGCAGATCACAACTGGGTCAAGACGTAAGAATGTCAGTACAAACTATTGACAACACATGTGGTCCAGGCCACTCTTAGGCGAGCCGGTTGGACCGGCCGTTGAACGGAGGAATGAATGGGCGCCAATGGCGACGCCGGTTACCTGACCAGCAGCTCGGCCCTCGATTTCCCCTGTACCGGCCACGGTGAACGCGGAGAATCTCCCGTTCGGCCCGGCCGTCACGCTCGATGCCCTGGGTGCCGGCGCGTCAGTGGCCCCCAACAGATCGCTAGCGGCCGAATCAGGTCACTTCGATGACAAGCAACGCCCGTCAGTTCCAACCTCCCTGGGACGCCATGTCCCGCAACGAAAGGACCCGAATCGATGACGATTCGCAAGAAGGCACTCGGTCTGACCGCGGTAGCCGTAGCCGCTGCCCTGGTCTTGACCGCGTGTAGCAGCAGTGGCGGTGCGGCCAACAACGAGCCGACCGCGGCGCCCGGCACCGGCGGTGGCGGCGCGGTCGCCGACACCCCGAACTACACGATTGCCATGATCACCCACGAGGCCCCGGGCGACACCTTCTGGGACCGGATCCGATCGGGCGCGGAGGCCGCAGCCGCGAAGGACAACATCACCCTGAAGTACTCCAATGACCCGGCTGCGGACAAGCAGGCGACGCTGGTGCAGAACGCCATCGATAGCAAGGTCGACGCCATCGCAACGACCTTGTCGACTCCTGCCGCCATGGCCGGGGCGATGAAGGCCGCGAACGCTGCGAATATCCCGTGGGATGCCTTCAATGCCGGCATCGACGCGTACAGCGACCTCGGCGGGCTGATGTACTTCGGATCCGATGAGACCGTTGCCGGCAAGGCGGTTGGCAAGAGATTGGCGGATCTGGGCGCCAAGCACCCGATCTGCATCATCCAGGAAGCTGGTCAGGTGCAGTTGGAGGCGAGGTGCGCGGGTGTTTTGGCAAATGCACCGGGCACCGAGAACCTGCAGGTCAACGGCCGTGACCTGCCGTCCGTGACGGCCACCGTCGCGGCGAAGTTGCAGTCGGACCCGTCCATCGACTACATCGTGGCGCTGGGGGCCAATTACGCAGTCGCGTCCATTGAATCTGTCAAGCAGGCCAACAGTTCCGCCAAGGTGGCGACGTTCGACCTGAACCCGGATGCCGCGAAGGCGATCCAGGACGGCTCACTGCTGTTCGCCGTCGATCAGCAGCCTTACCTGCAGGGCTATCAGGCAGTCGACAACCTGTGGCTGTATCTGACCAACCGCAACACGCTCGGTGGTGGGCTGCCGGTGCTGACAGGTCCGGCCTTCGTCGATGCCGAGAACATTGATGTCATCCTGCCGTTCGTCGAGGCCAACACCCGTTGATGTCCCGCCCTGGGTGGAGGAGTCGCTGGCCGACTCCTCCACCCGGGCACCCCAACCAGGGAGAAGTCATGAGTCAATCCCTCAAGTCCCCCGCGGGTTCGCCTTCGGGCACTTCGAGTCCTGCGCCTACGGCGAAGCCGCCGGCATCGTTGTTCACCCGGGCGTTGGCCCGACCGGAATTGGGCGCGCTGATAGCGGCCATCGCGATCTACATCTTCTTCTTCATCGTCGCGCCGGCGTTCCGGTCGCCCGAGTCGCTGTCGACGATTCTGTACGCGAGTTCCACGATCGGGATCGTGGCAGTCGGGGTCGGCCTGCTGATGATCGGTGGGGAGTTCGACCTGTCGGCCGGTGTCGCGTCCATCACCTACGGCCTGACATGCGCGCTAATTTGTTACCAGTTGACGCTGAACATGTGGGTCGGCGCTATTTTATCGCTGCTTCTGGCGTTCGCCATCGGGTGGCTGAACGGCTACCTGGTGGTGAAGACCGGGATCCCGTCATTCCTGGTCACGCTGGGCACGTTCTTCGTGTTGCAAGGTGCGAACCTCGGTGTGACCAAATTGATGACCGGTTCGGTGGCGAGCAAGAATGTCTCCGATATCGACGGGTTCTCGACGCTGCAATCCATCTTCGCGTCCTCGTTCACGATCGGCAGCGTTACGGTGCGGATCACGGTGCTGTGGTGGATCTTCTTCGTGGCGATCGCGTCGTGGACTTTGACCCGGACCCGGATCGGGAACTGGATCTACGCCGTCGGCGGTAACGCGGCATCGGCCCGGGCGGTCGGCGTTCCGGTGAACAAGGTCAAGATCGGCCTGTTCATGTGCGTGGCGTTCCTGGCCTGGTTCTACGGTATGCACCGGCTGTTCGGGTTCAACACCATTCAGGCAGGTGAGGGCATCGGTAACGAATTCCTCTACATCATTGCCGCGGTGGTCGGTGGCACTTTGCTGACCGGTGGTTATGGGTCCGCGATCGGCACCGCGATCGGTGCGTTCATCTTCGGCATGACCACTCAGGGCATCATCTACGCGGGGTGGGATCCGAACTGGTTCAAGACCTTCCTCGGCGTCATGTTGCTGCTCGCGGTCGCCGTGAACCTGTACGTCAAGAAGCTCTCCAACACCCGGAAGGCATAGGGGACACAGTCATGACTGACACTTTGAATCAACACGCTGATCCCAGTCTGCACAAGGGTGAACCGCTGATCGAGATGACCGACGTCGGGAAGTCCTACGGGGCGATCCGGGCACTCTCCGGGATCAACCTGTCGGTGGGCGCCGGAGAGGTGACCTGCGTGCTGGGTGACAACGGTGCGGGCAAGTCGACCCTGATCAAGATCATGTCGGGGTTGCACAGCCACACCGAGGGCACGTTGAAGGTGGATGGGAAGGAGGTCAAATTCTCCTCTCCCCGGCAGGCACTGGATCACGGCATCGCGACCGTGTACCAGGATCTGGCCGTTGTCTCCCTGATGGAGGTGTGGCGGAACTTCTTCCTGGGCTCGGAGATGGCGGGCCGCTTCCCGTTGTCCCCGATGAAGGTCAAGGAAATGCGAGAGATCGCCGACACCGAGCTGAAGAAGATGGGCATCACGGTCAAGGACATCAACCAGCCGATCGGCACCCTGTCCGGTGGGCAGCGGCAGTGCGTCGCGATCGCCCGGGCGGTGTATTTCGGTGCCAGGGTCCTCATCCTGGACGAGCCGACTGCCGCGTTGGGTGTCAAGCAGTCCGGGGTGGTGCTCAAGTACACCGCTGCCGCCCGGGATGCCGGTCTTGGGGTGGTCTTCATTACCCACAACCCGCACCACGCCTACCTTGTCGGGAACCACTTCACCATCCTCAAGCTCGGCAAGCGGGTGCTGGACAAGAAGCGCTCCGATGTCACCCTGGAAGAACTCACCGCTGAGATGGCTGGTGGCCGCGAGCTCGCCGAGCTCTCCCACGAACTGCAAGCCACCCAGACCTGACCGTCCGCCGTAGGCGGCAGGCAGTTCCCCCCTCTGTGCCCGCGCCGGGTACAGGCGGGGAGCTCCAGCTTCTACAACGCCTACGACCCCAAACCACCGTCAGCCTAGCGCTGTGAAATATCCCAATAGGAGGAACAAGACGTGACAGTCAACGTCGGAGTCATCGGCGTCGGCATGATCGGGAAGGACCACATCCGGCGGCTGACAACCGTTCTCGCCGGAGCGGCGGTCGTCGCGGTCACCGATGTCAACCTCGATGAGGCGAAGAGGGTCGCCGATGGACTGCCCGGCGCGACCGTGTACTCGACCGGGTCAGGAACTGATCACCGCCGACGCCGTCGATGCAATCGTGGTCTGCTCCTGGGGTCCGACCCACGAGGAGTACGTCCTGGCGGCCATCGAGGCCGGCAAACCTGTCTTCTGCGAGAAGCCGTTAGCCACACTCGCAAGAGGCTTGTCTGCGGATCATCGATGCCGAGGTCGCCCGCGGACGTCGGTTGGTCCAGGTTGGCTACATGCGCCGCTACGACGCCTACTACCGGGCGCTCAAGGCAGTGGTCGACAGCGGCGACATCGGCGCTCCCCTGATGATGCACGCCACTCATCGCAACCCCAGCGTCCCTGGCCATTACACCCGGCGAGATGGCCATCACCGACACTGCCGTGCACGACATCGACCTGACGCGTTGGATGTTCGGTGAGGAAATCGTTGCAGCCCAGGTGCTCAAGCCGCGGAAGAACTCCCTCGGGGGCGAACTCGAGGACCCGTTGTTGCTGGTGTTCGAAACCAGCAGCGGTGCGCTGGTGGACGTCGAGACCAGTGTCAATATTCGCTATGGCTATGACATCCGTGGCGAGGTGGTCGGCGAGTCCGGTACCGCCGCCCTGGGCGACTTCAGCCCGGTCACCGTCGGCGGAACAACCAGTTCTCCGGTCGGGTGCCGGAGGACTGGCGCGAGCGATTCATTTCCGCCTACGACACCGAGTTCCAGGAATGGGTCAATCGGTGTCCGCGACGGTGGCACGTACGGACCGAGCTCGTACGACGGCTACGCGGCAGCAGTCGTGTCCGACGCCGCCGTTGAGGCCCTGCATTCCGGGGACCGTATTGCCGTCAAGCTGATCGACAAGCCGGCGCTGTACACCTGATCTTTGCACTCGCACGGGGCTAGTCGTGTGGGGAGGGGTTACTCATGACCCCTTCCCACCGCCCTGCCGTCCGTCATTCCAGGCGCCCGGTCACTTCCTGACGCCGACAATGCTCTATTGACTACAGTCGCGACGACGAAGGAATCACACGAATGGTCAAGATCGCCCTCGACCCGGCCATGTACCACGCCGGCCTCTCCGTCGCAGATGAGGTTCGCAAGGCTGCCGACCTCGGGTACGAATACCTGGAACTCTCGCCAAGGCCGGACTTGTTCTTCTGGCACCGCTACCCCAAGGCCGACGATGCGCTGATCGCCGAGGTCAAGAAGGCCTGCAAGGAAACCGGTGTCCAGCTGCTCACGCTCGTTCCGGTGTTCAACTGGTCATCACCGGACGAGCAGGAGCGGCAGGCCCAGGTGCGGAACTGGCGACGACTGCTACAGATCGCCGCGGAACTGGAATGCCCGGTCGTCAATTCGGAGCTGTCCGGGGACCCGAACGACGCACTGCGGTCCGAACACGCCTTCTACAAGTCGATGGAAGAGCTCAGCCCCGACTTCGAGAAATACGGAATCGGCGCTGAATCTCGAGGCTCATCCGTATGACTTCTCCGAGACCAACGACGATGCCGTGCAGATCATCCGTGGGCTCAACAAACCCTGGGTGAACTACGTCTTCTGCGCGCCGCATGCGTTCCACCTGTCCGACGGGGCAGGCGATCTGGATCGGATGATGAAGTACGCCGGCGAGAAGATGACGCACCTGCACATCGCCGACTGCTACAACCATCGGGCGAACGTCGGCAACCGGTACATCATCAACCCGCCCGGCGTCGACGCCCGCATTCACCAGCACAACGAGATCGGCGACGGCGACATCAACTGGGACGAGTTCTTCTCGACCCTGCGTGAGGTCAACTTCGATGGCATCGCCACGGTGTGCGTGTTCGGCTGGGAAGAGAACGCCGACGACATCCATCGGCGGATGCTGGAACGGGTGAGCACTGAGTTGAAGGGCGCCTGACCACAAATGTGGGAGTGACCGCCCCGGGTGATCATGCTCACCGCCGCGGCATCAAACCCGCTGACCGGACGTCTCATCTAGGTAGGAGTACCACAACACCTGAGATGAGAGGCAATAATGTTCAACCGTTTGAGCAAGACCATGCAGGCCGGCCGAGAAGCCGGCAGGACGTACCGACGGGCCGTCGACCGCTCGATAGGGCTCGAAGACGCCAAGGCCCGCGCACTTGTAAACAACGCCTTCCGGTCAGCGCTTCGCTGATCCGGATACTTCATCCGACCCCAGGAGATCGCCCGTGACCACGACCAGCTCTGACTTCTCCCGATTGACCCTCGGGACGGCTCCCGACTCCTGGGGGGTGTGGTTCGCCCGGGATGAACACCAGGTGGGCTGGAAGCAGTACCTCGACGACGTGCAGAACGCCGGGTACGTGTGGACCGAGTTGGGGCCGCAGGGCTTTTTGCCGCAGGACCCGCAGCAGCTCCGCGACGAACTGGATCAGCGCGGCCTGAAGGTCTGCGGTGGAACGGTTTTCGCCGGCCTGCACAAGGGCAAGGAGGCGCTGGACAAGGCGATCGCCGAGTTCGGCCAGGAGGCGAAGCTGCTCAGCGAGGTGGGCGCGAAGTACCTGATCCACCTGCCGGAGCAATACACCGATCTGCACACGGGCGCGGCGATGGAGCCCGGCGAGCTTGATCCCGAGCAGTGGAAGTCGCTGGTCGCGGGCACCAACGAACTGGGCCGGATCATCTTCGAGGAGTACGGCGTCAACCTGGTATCCCACCCGCACGCCGATACCCACCTGGACACCCAGGACCGGATCGAGCAGTTCCTGGTGGAGACCGACCCTCGGTATGTGAACCTGTGCCTGGACACCGGGCATGTTGCCTACTGCGGTGGGGACAATCTGCAGATCATCGAGCACTTCCCCGACCGGATCCACTATCTGCACATCAAGCTCGTCGACCCGAAGATCCGGGAGCGGGTGCAGGCCGAAGGGCTGTCGCTGGCCGAGGCCGTGCCACTGGGGATCATGGTCGAGCCGCCCTACGGCGAGCCCGACGTGCCCTCGCTGCTGACTGCGCTGTCCGCCCTGGACCGGGACATTTTTGCTGTCATCGAGCAGGATCTGTACCCGATCCCGTCCCACCTACCGCTGGCGATCCAGGCCAGGGCTGCCGGGTACTTCACCGCTCTCGGGCTGGGCCCGGTCCGGCGCTGGCCATACTGACCGGGATTCACTGGCCGGTCGACCATAGTCGCGCCGGACGGCGCACAATCAGGCCTCGATGGTGATTCGAAGATTCCGCTGGTTGATCGTCGCGATCGTCGCAGTCCTCGGCGGTGTTGCCGCGATGAGTCTGTGGGCGCCGGCGGTCGTATCGTCAGCCTACAAGCTGCCGTGGGCGTCCGGAGTTAGTCACCGGGTGATGCAGGGTAACTACCTGGCCCAGGAGATGGGCGGGTGCGTCAGCGGGTGCGGTACCCATGACGACGACGCCATGCGATTCGCCTGGGATTTCGATCTCCCGGAGGGCACGGAAGTGCTGGCCGCCCGCGGCGGCACGGTGGCATTGATGAACGGCAGTTGGCGCAGCGACCACTGCGGGGGGACCAACGCCGCCGAAGCGGGTCCGATCATCAGTCAATTCATCGGCAATGAGGCCAATTTCGTTGAAATAGCTCACGGCGACGGGACTTCCGCGCTGTACCTGCACCTGAGCGAGGTGGATCCGGCGATCGAAAGCAAGGCGAAGACCGGCGAACCCGTCGCACAGGGGGAGCTGCTCGGCCTCTCCGGCAAAACCGGCTACACCCAATGCTTTCCACACCTGCACTTCCAGGTGGAGAACAGCGTCAGGGCCGACTGGTTCACCACGTCGCAGCCGATCTCGTTCGCCGACCCCGACATCACCTCGCGGTCTCCGCTCGGCGTGCCGGAAGAAGGACAGTCCTACCTCTCCGCCAACACTCCGGCCGCCGCCACCGGTTGACGGGTGCGGCGGCCTGAGATCAGAACGCCTCGCTGGGTCTTTGTCAGATGCCGGCGTCTGCGTACGCCTGGGTGAGCGTGTCGGCGGCGAACTGCAGGCCTTCGAGCTGCTCCAGCTCGAAGTCCTCATGCTCGATCATCACGCCCATTTCGGGGTTGACCATGTACAGCGCCTGCAAGAACCGGGTCCAATACCCGGTTTCGTGACCGCGGCCGACCGCGACGAACTGCCATGACGGTTCGGTTGGCCAGCTGGTAACCGCGTACTTGCCGCCGATATAGAAAGGATTCTTGTCCGGCCGGCACCCGGACGAACGAGGTCGTCAAGCACGCCGTTGATCTTGACACCCGGAATCATTGACCCGGATGTCCTTGGCTGCGGCGTGAAAGATCAGCGGTCACCGAGGTACTCGACGACGGCGATCGGGTCCATGCCCTGCCAGAACAGGTGGCTGGCGGGTCCATTTCGCAACCGACATGGGTGGCGCCGGTCTGCTCCACCAGCTTCTGCAGCATGGTGGCCGCGTTGAAGACCACGTTGTGCGGGTGGAGTTCCAGGGCAACCTTGACATCGTTGTCGGCGGGGGCGATGGACCCCATCTCCTTCCAGAACGGCACTGCCACTTCCTGCCACTGGTACTCCAGTACGTCAAGTTGGTCACTCGCCCAAGGGTTGACGACCCAGGTCGGTGCCTTCGCTCCCTGATGGGCGCCGGGCAGCCCGGACATCGTGACAACCCGTTTGACGCCGAGCAGTGCGGCGACTTCGATGCTCTTCTTGATGTCGCCGGCGTGTTTGAAACTCACCTCGCGGTCCGGATGCAGTGGGTTGCCGTTGCAGTTCAGCGCGGTCAGCGTGATGCCGGCCTCGGCGAAGATGCCCAGGTAGTCGTCGCGTGCGCCCTGGCTGGCCAGCAGCGAATCCATCGGGATATGCGGAATCGGCACGAAACCGCCGCTGTTGATTTCCGCGCCGGTCAGGTTCATCCCGGTGAGGATGGCCAGCGCCGCAGGTAACGGCTTGTCGTGCAGGCAGGCGGTGTAGGCACCAAGCTTCATCGGGTGTCCTTTCGGTCCGCGTTCTCGCGGCTGTTGGTGGTGCGGTGGTCACTATGCTTTTGCCCGCGCTGGGGAGTGCGCTCTCGTTGAAAAGTTCTGTGCTGCAACGGGATGTGTGAACGCGGGAGGGGTCGGTGTAGTTGCTGGTCAGGCAACCTTGACCCGAGCGCCGCCGGCCTCGGCGGAGGCGACGATCGCGGACTCGATTTCCAGGTTGTGCAGACCGTCGGCAAACGTTGCGCACCAGGGCGTTTCCTTCAGCCCGACGATCTCGTCGAGAAAGGCGCGGGCCTGGTAGGTGAAGAATTCCTGCCCACCGTGGCCGACCCCGGGAAAGCCCATCGCGAGTCCGTCCGCGATATACGGGTGCTCCGGGTTGGTCAGCACCGTTCGGTAGCCATTGACCACGGTCGGCACCTGGCGATCGATGAAGGAGAACTCCGCGTTGCGGGCCAACTCGAAGGCCGCGGCACCGTGCTCGGCGAACACCTCGAAGGCCAGTCCGTTCGGGTGGCCGTGCGCTACCCGGGAGACCGAGAAGGTGCCGATGGCGCCGCTGGAGAAGGTGGCAGTGAAGGTGGCGATGTCCTCGTTGGTGACCGCCTCGCGCTCGTCGCTGACCGCGACGCCGGCGGCGTGACCGACGGCTGCTCCGAGTGGCTTGGGGCGGTCCTTGATCAGGATCGGCAGCTGACTGCCGGAGACGCTGGTGATGGGGCCGCAGAGGAATTCGGAGAGGTCGATGATGTGGCTGCCGATGTCGCCGAGGGCGCCGGAGCCGAGTCCGCCTTGGTACCGCCAGCTCATCGGAGCCTGCGCGTCGGCGCCGTAGTCGCACCAGTACCGGCCGTTGAAGTGCAGGACCTCGCCGACTGCGCCGCTGATGATCTGCTCGCGGATGGCGGCGACCGCGGGGGACCGGCGGTAAGAGAAGCCGGTGGCGGCGACCCGTCCGGCCTTTTCTGCCGCGGCGCTCATGACCCTGGCGTCTTCGACGCAGGGTGCCAGCGGCTTCTCGCACAGCACGTGCTTTCCGGCGGTGAGCAGCGCCTCGGCGATCTCGCGGTGCAGGAAGTTCCCGACGACGATACTGACTGCGTCGATATCGGACGCGTCGACGATGGCACGCCAGTTCGTTTCTGCACGCTCGAACCCGTAGCGGGTCGCCGTCTGCGTAGCAAAGGATTCGTTGATGTCCGCGATCGCGACGAGCCGGATCGGCGGCAGCCCCGCACCGAGGACGGTGGAGGCCGAGCGGTAGGCCTGCGCGTGGGAGCGGCCGGCCATTCCGGCGCCGATGACGGCGACTCCAAGGGGCGACGAGGTCAACGACGGTCCTTTCGTGATCCGCGCAAGCACGTTTGGTAGCGGGAGGGCGGTGAACCTGGCCTGGTGGGCGCAGGGTGTCGCGCGATCCCGACGGGCCTTGACCCGGAACAAACGACCGGCGTAACGCTGGTGCTACAACAGAGACTAGACCGGTCTAGTTGATCGGGTCAATAGATCTTGCCGATTGAACTAGACCGGTCTAGGCTCGGATTTTCCGGCATTCGCAAGGGACGTGCGAGTTCAAACTATGGAGTCCTCTCCTGTTCCTCCGACTGAACCTCGAAACGCGCCCGACGACCCGGCCGGGGTGCTGCGGCAACCGACGATGAAGGACGTGGCTGTCGCTGCGGGGGTATCGAAAGCATTGGTGTCGTTAATTTTTCGCAACGAACCTGGCGCCAGCGAGCGAACCAGGCTCCGGGTTATGGAAGCTGCGGCGGCCATCGGTTACCGGCCAAACAAGACGGCCAGCCGGCTGGCGCGCAGCCGGACCCGGCTGCTCGGAGTAACCATGACGCTGCGCAATACCTTTCATGCCGAGCTGGTCGAAGATCTGCAGGCGGAGGCGGACGAGCTCGGTTATGAGATCGCGCTGGGCACCCTGACCAGAACCCACGACGAGCACCACGCGGTGAACAGTCTGCTGGAGTTTCGCTGCGAGGCCATAATCCTGCTGGGTCCGGAATTGTCCAGCGGGGAGTTGACGGCGCTCGCTCTGCAGATCCCGGTTGTGGTGATCGGCCGGCAGAACACTCCGCCGAGCATCGATGTCGTCCGAACCGCAGATCAGGACGGAATCGGGCAGGCAGTGGATCATCTGGTGCGGCTCGGTCATCGGTCAATCGCGCACGTCGATGGCGGGTCGGGGCCGGTGGCCACGCCCCGGCGCCGCGGCTACCGGGCGGCGATGATCAGGCACGGTCTCGCCGACCAAATCAGGGTGGTCTCGGGCGACTACACCGAAGACGGCGGCGTGCGTGCCGCTCGGAATTGCTCGCAGGTTCTGTGCTGCCGACCGCGGTGATCGCGGCCAACGACCGCAGCGCCATCGGAATCCTGGACACCATGGTCCGGGCCGGCGTACAGGTGCCCGGGGACTTCTCGATCGTCGGGTATGACGACAGCCTGCTGGCCCGACTCGGGCACCTCAACCTGACAACCGTTAGCCAGGTGCCCGCGCAGCAAGCGAGGTTCGCCGTTGCCGCCGCGGTGCAGCGGCTCGACGGGAGTCGGACGGAGCGCAGGGAGGTTGTGCTGCCGCCGGAGTTGATCGTCAGGTCGACCACGGCGTCACCGCCATCGGCATGACACGGCAGCGGGCCGTCGTGTCGTGCGTGATC
>CAVSRE010000004.1:0-143528 GCA_963730295.1 uncultured Actinomycetota bacterium
GCCGGTGCCACCTCCGACATCGGGCTGCCGGGTGGAACGGCACCGCTGATGGCGAGTGCGCCCAAAACGTCCGTCCAGAACGCCTGAAGGTTGTTGTCCGACTCGTCCACCGTCAGCCATGCCACCCGGCCGGGTGGATTCCCGCTGCCCGCCCAGGATGCCACCGTCAGCGTCTTGCCGTAGCCGGGCCCGGCGCTGATCAACGTCACCGGGTGCGCCGCACCTGCCGTCAACCGTTCCGCTAGGCGTGGGCGTCGTACGTATCCCGCGGGAACGTCGGGCGGCAATGCCCGCAGCCGGAGTTGGCCGAGGAACTGTCGACGCACCGACGTGCCGCCCGGAGGATCAGGCTGGTCCACGAAGCTGTCGACCGGTACCACCTGCATCGTCATGCTTCCAAGATCCCCACGGAATCGGACCCTCGGTACGGTCTTTGGTCCCTTATCCGACACCCGAACGAATGATACCCATCCTCGCCTGCAGCGGGACCATTGCCGGACAGGGAGCATTCATCGACGCGCGGAGAAACAACCCATGACCGCTCTGGAGTACGAAATCAGGGTCGCCGGTTCCGTGCCCGCCAGTGTGCTGGAAGAACTCGACGACGTCCGGGTCATCACCCACTCCGTGGAGACGGTGCTCCGCGGGCCTGTCCAAGACCAGGCGTGACTCGATAGGCATCATCAACCGACTGCAGGGCTGGGGCATCGAACTCCACGGGGTCTCCCTACTCTTTGACGCTCAGGACCTACCGCCGGAGCCCGCCGATCGTAGTCGGGACCACGCACCGTGATGGATTTCGAAATCCACATCGCCGGACCTATCGGGCCGGTCGCCCGGTCATTCCTGCCCGGTTTCACCATCACGACGGTTCCCCCGAGCGTCGTGCTCGGGAACAGTCGCCGACCCCGACGAACTGCTCCGCGTCATCAACCTACTGACCACGCACGGCGGTGCACCGATCGACATCTGGATCACCGGGGCCCAGTCGGGCTGACGGTTCGCGCCGGTGTGAATCAGCCCGAGCCGGGCGGCATGGATGTCTTCGGGCTGACCACGACCATCCGAAGCTGAGGCACCTCGTCGTCGGCGTTATCGCGGTGCGCTGGCATCGGGCTCATCCTCGGCACGGATGGTGTCAACCATCGCCATGGTGTCCCCGCGTTCAACATCCCCGCCCACTTCGTGGGCTCCTCAGCTATTTGATCAGTCAGGTCCGACGTTACGTCACCTGGGGCATTCAGCGCCGACAGCAACAACTTCCGGTTGCTGACCCTTCCTTGACCCGAGCGACCACGGCGGGCGGCTTCAGACTCCTTCGACCGCAGGAATCCGCCCGCTGCGGACGGCCGCAACGAAGGCCTGGTAGTCAATCTCGTTCTGATCGGCGTACCGCTGGGAGAAGTCGGTGATCGACCTGTCGAACTCGTCACCGTCGCCGAGGTAGGAGGCCATCGCCACCGGGTCGCCCGACCGGGCGTGGGCGCGGGCCAGGGTCCACCCGCACATGCTGGCGTAGATCTCCATCACCACCGCCGACATGGTGTCGACCAGCGCGGAGCCCTTCATGTCCCGCAGTTGACGCCAGTACAGGTAGCGGTTGGCCTCCACACCTTTGGTCCAGCCCAGGTAGATGTCGCTGGAGGCCTGCATCATCCGCTGGCCCCGCACCACTCGTTCGCCGGGATTGCGGTACCTGCTCTTGGGTAGGTGGTCCTCCAACACCGATCTGGTGGCCTCCTTGACCTGCAGGAACAAGGGGTCCTGGTCGTCGCGTCCCTGCAGCAGAACGATGAACGCCCGCGTGCCGACGCTGCCCACACCGACGACCTTGCGGGCCATGTCGATGATCTCGAACCGCTCCAGCAGGTACCGCCGGTCGTCCTGCAGGGTGGACCGGTAAGCTCGGAACTGGCTGTGCAGCATGTCCTGAACAAACTCAGGTGCGAACGCATACTGCTCTCCCAGGTCGCGCAACGGCACCACGATTGGGGGTTGGCTGACGATCCGGTAGTGCCCGTCGACCCGTTCGCCTAGTTTGGACAACGCTTGCAGGCTGTCCCGGGTCCGTGCCTTGGCCAGGTTCTTCTCCGCTTGCTTGACCGCCCACTGCCCACTACCCGACGCGCGGTCGTGCTGTTGGTCGGGTTTGGCAACCTTCGCGGTCTTGGCCGCCTTACCGGTCTTCCTTCCCGCCTTGGCCCTTCCATCCTTGGCCTTACCGGGCTTACCGGCCTTGGCGCCCTTGGACTCGGTGGCAATGTTGCTCACCGCGGCCCGGAGGTCATCCTCGGACAGCCGCGCGTACCACAGGTCCATGACGCCCATCCGGGCGAATTGACCCATCGCCTCCCGATAAGCTCGCACCGCCGCCGTAGTGACCGTCCTCCCCTCAGCCTGGCTGAGGCCGTTGTTCCGGGCGGCGATGGTGAAGCTGGCCGCCATCCGTTTCACGTCGTACTCGAAGGGCCCAGGCAGCGTCTCGTCGAAATCGTTCAGGTCGAACAGCAGTCGCCGCTCCGGGGAGGCGAAGACCCCGAAGTTCGACAGGTGGGCGTCACCGCACAACTGGCTGGTCAGACCCGCGGTCGGGGTGCTCGCCAGGTCGGTGGCCATGATCTTCGCCGCGCCCCGGTAGAACGTGAACGGGGACACCATCATCCGGCCGTGCCGGACCGGCACCAGGTCCGGCTCCCGGGTGGTGTTCTGATCCTCCAGCAGCGCGACCGGGTCCGGCCGATCGGCAGCCGGGACCCACCCCGCGAGACCGGTCAACGGTGTCCGCTGCCGCGCGTCCACACCCATGGCTTGCCGGTCGGCAACGCTCGCGTGCTCGATCACCTTCAAGGCCATGTCGACCCCTTCCATTCGCGCTGCTGACCCGTGGCTGGGTCCATCCACCAGGTGCTGGGCAGCCCCGCGGCCGCAGATGATCAGTACCCCGGTGGTCGGCCTCCATCACCGTCACACTCACGCCTCACTGTGAACCGAGGACGGGCACCGGCACCTCATACGTTCAGGATGGGAAGGGGTGCCATCAGTCCAAGCGCCGTGCCCCGCCGGTCACGGTTGAGGACGGTGACCGACGCCAGGGGTAGGTCGATCGACACCTGGGCGTTCTGGTCTTCCGCACCTGGGTCGTCACCCTTGCTTCGTTTTCGCCGGTCCGGCATCCGGACCGTTGCGGTCGCCGGGAGCGTTGCCTGCCGATCAAGCCTGTCGGCTCATACCTATCGGATGGTCCCCCGGTCGCCGCCAGGTACGACGATCGATGAGCAGGCTGTTCCACGATCAAGGCATGGGTCCGATTCTCACCGACCACAGAACCGGAACGTCACTCCGGTCGGTGCAACCAGCCACAGCGCTCACTGACAGAAGGGGCAGGACCGATGAGTAAGAAGAAGTCGAACCGGGCCAACAATGCGAAAAAGTCTCCGCGGCCGACGGGTGTCGCGCGGTCAGCTGACGATTCGGGGGAAGCGGGCGCCACGAAACCCAAGATGAAGACGAAGGCGTACGAGCGGGAGATGCGACTGCTGCACGGTGACCTGGTCGCTCTGCAGGAATGGGTCAAGACGACCGGTGCGAAGGTCTGCATCGTCTTCGAGGGCCGGGATACGGCAGGAAAGGGCGGCACCATCAAGAGGATCACCGAGCGGGTCAGTCCGCGGGTGTTCCGGATCGTGGCCCTACCTGCTCCCACCGACCGGGAGAAGTCGCAGATGTACATCCAGCGGTATCTGCCGCACTTCCCGGCGGCCGGCGAGGTGATCATTTTCGACCGTTCCTGGTACAACAGGGCGGGCGTCGAGCGGGTGATGGGCTTCTGCACACCCGAGGTTTCGGCCAAATTCCTCGAGCAGATCCCTGCTGTCGAGAAGGCGATGGTCGATTCCGGCATCATTCTGATCAAGTACTGGCTGGAGGTCGGGCCCGACGAGCAGACCAGGCGCCTGGAGGGGCGGATCAACGACCCCCGCAAGATCTGGAAGCTCTCTGACATGGACCTGCTTTCCTACACCAAGTGGACCGAGTACTCCGAGGCCCGCGACGACATGTTCCGGGCTACCGACACATCCTGGGCGCCATGGTTTGTCGCGCACACCGACGATAAGAAGCGAGGCCGGCTGAACATCATCTCGCATCTGCTCAGTCAGATCCCGTACAAGCCCCTCGATCACCGAGATGTCGACCTGCCCAAACGGAAGATCGACCGGGGCTACGTCGAACCCGATCTCCCGCTGCGGTACATCCCGGAGCAGTTCTGAGCAGAACGGATCACGCCCGCCCGCACCAGTGACGGTCGCTGCCCACCAGTAAGACACCGGCGCACAGCCGATGCGCGAAAGGAAATACCATGCCAACGTCCGTTCAGGCTCCTACATCGACAGCTTCGTCCGCCGCCAGGTGGTACGCGCTGCCGCCCGACGATGTCGCCGGGCGGCTCGGTGTCGACCCAACGGGCGGGTTGACAGCAGCGATGGCCGCGCAACGGTTGCAGCAGAACGGGCCCAACGCGCTGCCCGCGGAGAAAACCATCCCGGGGTGGCGCCGGTTTCTCGACGAGTACCGCAGCTACATGCAGATCATCCTGCTCATCGCCGCAGTCGTCTCGTTCGCCATCGGCGAGTGGAGCACTGGTGCCGTACTCGCACTGCTGACCGTGGTCAATGCCTTGGTGGGCCTACGTCAGGCGGGCAAGGCCGAAAGCGCGATGAACGCGCTGAAGTCGCTGACCAAACGGACCGCACGGGTGCGCCGCGACGGCGTCGAGTCGTCCATCCCGGCCGAACAGGTCGTCATCGGCGACCTCGTTCTGCTCACCGCCGGTGACGACGTCGCGGCCGACGGCAGGATCATCCAGGCCAGCTCGCTGGATATCGACGAGTCCGCCCTGACCGGTGAGAGCACCCCGTCATCGAAAGAGATCGCTGCGCTCGCCGACCAGGACCTCGGTCCCGGCGACCAGGTCAACATGGCGTTCATGAACACCCCGGTCACCCACGGTAGCGGGACCATGTTGGTGACCGCCGTCGGCGGCGACGCCCAGGTCGGGAAGATTGCCGGCATGTTGGCGTCGACCGCCAAGGAACAGACCCCGCTGACCAAGCAGCTGAACACCCTGACGCTGTGGATCGGTGCGGCCGCCCTCGGAACCATGATCGTCATGTTCGCGCTGGGCCTGTCGAGGGGGCAGTCGGCCGACGCACTGTTCATCACGGCCATCGCACTGGCCATCGCCGCGATCCCGACCGCGCTACCTACCGTGCTGCAGGTGATCCTGTCGGCCGGCGCCAAGGAGTTGGCCGGCGAGAACGCGATCGTCAAGGACCTCGTCTCGGTGGAGACGCTCGGATCCACATCCGCGATCAACTCCGACAAGACCGGCACCCTGACGATGAACCAGATGACGGTCGTCGAGGTGCTCGACCCGGTGGACCGCTACACGATCACTGGGATCGGCTACGGCCTGGAAGGCAAGGTGCTCCATCCGGCAGGAACGTCCGCCTCCATCGAAGGGGCGATCGTTCCGTTCCTTGTTGCCAGTGACGCGAAACTGGTGGAGGGAAAGGTCGTCGGCGACCCGACCGAGGGCGCACTGCTGGTCCTGGGCGCGAAGGCCGGACTGGACACCGAGGCGACCCGTGAGAAGTTCCCACGCCTGGCTACGCTGCCGTTCGACCCCACCTACAAGCTGATGGCGACCTTCAACTCAGCGACCGACTCGTCCGGCCGGAAGGTGGTGCGCTGCTTCGTGAAGGGCGCAGCCCCGGCCGTGATGGGCCGCACCGCAACCGCTCTCGCCGCCGGAACCAGCGTCCCCTGGGACGCCGACCTGAAGGGACGGGCCGAGGCGGCCATGCTGCGGATGGAGGGTGAAGGACACCGGGTGATGGCGGCCGCCTTCCGCGACCTGGACCCCACCACCTTCGACCCCGCCGGCGATCTGCTGCTCCACATCACCGACCTGGAACTGACCTCCCTGGTCGCGATGGTCGACCCACCGCGCGACGAATCCAAGGCGGCCGTCCGGGACGCGCAGAACGCCCACATCCGGGTGCGGATGGTCACCGGCGACGACGTCACCACCGGTGCCGCCATCGCCAAACAGTTGGGTATCCCCGGCGAGGCGATGCTCGGCACCGAGTTCGCCGCGCTGAGCGAACAGGAACGGTTGGACCGCATCGACAGCATCGGGGTGGTCGGACGGGTCGCACCCGAACACAAAGTGCTGCTGGTCCAGACCCTGAAGAAGAAGGGCGAGGTCGTCGCCATGACCGGCGACGGGGTCAACGACGCACCCGCGATCAAGGCCGCCGACATCGGCATCGCCATGGGCAGCGGCACCCAGGTCGCGAAGAACTCCAGCAGGATGATCCTGTCCGACGACAACTTCGCCACCATCATGCGCGCGGTCGAACAAGGGCGGAAAGTCTTCGACAACCTCAACAAATTCATCCGCTACGTGATCGTCGAACTGGTTGCCTACATCATCACGTTCCTGGGTGCCAGCATCCTGAACATCGCTGCTGGACAACCGTTCTCG
Source organism: uncultured Actinomycetota bacterium (assembly GCA_963730295.1). GTDB lineage: Bacteria > Actinomycetota > Actinomycetes > Mycobacteriales > Nakamurellaceae > Nakamurella. The sequence goes on from CAVSRE010000004.1 coordinate 6,548, forward strand.
CCATCCCAGATCCTGTACATCAACTTCCTGGTCAACGCACCGCTCGGTGTTGCGCTCGGCATGGACAAGCAGGCCGCCGGCCTGATGAGCCTCAAACCCCGGTCCCGCGACGCGACGATCATGACCAAGGGACTGCTGACCACCGCCGGGCTCGTCGGCCTGTTCATGGCCGCCTGCACCCTGGCACTGATCAGCTACGGCACCAACCACTACGACAGCCTGGCCATCGGTTCCTCCATGGGTGTCACAGCGTTCTCGCTGCTGATCATCGTGGCCGCCTTCCAGGCCCGCAGCGTGACAGCCACCGCATTCACCGTCGACACCTTCGACAACCGGAACCTGAACTGGACCGCCGTCGCCGAATTGGTGCTCGCCGTTCTCATCACCCATCTGGAGGTGCTGCGCCGGATGTTCGGAACTGTCGAGCTCACCCTGGCCCAATGGGCGCTGGCCCTCGTCCCCGCCGTCGTCCTGATCCTGCTCTGGGAACTCGGGAAGCTGATCGCCCGACGCGGAACGCACAACACACCCTCGGCGCTGGCCACGAGTCAGCACTGAGGATTCGACAATATCGAACCACCCGCAGAACCTTTCGTCGGCGGCATGCACAACACTTCGCCATGGCACGCAACAGGCGTCGGAGCATTGGGATCGGAGGCCTCCACCGGTCCGGGTTGGGCGGCTCGAGGGTGAACAAAGCATGACTCGCGGATTGCAGCCGAGCAAAGATGCTGCACTCATCCTGTCGGTATGAGGTTGTTTGCTCTGTGACCACGGATGCTGTGGCCTGTGAAGGCAGTCACGCGGCCCGAACCTCCTGGCGGGGGTCGCCCACTACTTCGAGGTTCCAGACAGTGCGCCTAGCGAATCGGGCTTCGAAGTGAAGGTGATCGGGTTGGGCGCCCGTACTATCCCCGTTCGACCGGCTCCTTGGCGGGTTTGGGGAGATGTCCCTGTGACAAACACGTCTGGCCAGCACGGACCTGAACGACTCAGCGTCGCAAGGCGTAGCTGGCAATACCCGCCTTCCATGGCTTCGACTGGGGCATCCGCGCACCTGATTCAGAGGTGAATACCGTCGCGGCCCGGGATTGCTGCACTTCGGCGGTAGCGACGCCGGCGTTGTCCCACGCGTCGCCGGCCACCGAGACCGACCTGATTAACGACGCGGAAGCGGTGGCACCCTCGCAGTCCGACCTGATCGGGCGACGGCATGAAAAGGCCGACGGGAATCGCGCTCCCGGCATCGCCGGAGCGATCCTCGCTGAGCTCCTACCGCAGTACGAGGGCCCGCTTCCCGCCGTCGTGGTCCGGGACTGCGTCAACCAGGCGGTCCAGGATCTGCTCGGTTCCATCAGTGCAGAAGCACTGCCTGAAATGGTCGCCCGGCTCGTCGCAGTGCGCCTCCGGGGCGACAAGCCCGCTACGGGATGGCCCGAGTGAGAGGCGGGTGTCGGGGGCTGCGGAGCTGGTTCATCAATGAGGTATGAGGTTGCGAACGCAGCCACGACAGAGGATGGGATTCATGAAGACGATCATTGTTGGTGGAGTTGCCGGCGGCGCGTCCTGCGCGGCGCGGCTGCGCCGGGTGGATGAGCAGGCCGAGATCTTGATGGTGGAACGCGGTCCGTACGTGTCGTACGCGAATTGCGGTCTGCCGTACCACGTAGGCGGGGTGATCGAGCACGAGTCGAGCCTGCTGGTCGCGAATGAGCGGGTCTTCCGAGAGCAGTTCGCGGTTGACTGCCGGACCGGCTGCGAGGTCATCGACATCAATTCGGCCGAGAAGACCGTCCGACTCAGGGATGTCGCCACGGACGTGGTGACGACGGAGCCGTACGACAAGCTGGTGCTGTCCCCGGGGGCAGCCTCGATCCGGCCGCCGCTGCCCGGCATCGACCTGCCGGGGATCTTTCAGGTCCGGACCGTGCCGGATGCTCGGGAGATCCGCGACTGGCTCGAGCGGGGCACGGATTTCCTGGCCGGCATGGAGCACTACTCGGGTTTCCAAACCGTGCGACCGCGCGTGCGGGCAGTGATCGTCGGTGGCGGGTTCATCGGCCTGGAAATGGCTGAGAACCTCGTGCACCGCGGCGTCGAGGTGACCGTGCTCGAGATGGCCGATCAGGTGATGGCCCCGCTCGACCCCGAGTACGGGCGCCTCGTCGCCGATTTCCTGGGATTGCACGGCGTGCAGGTCGTCCTCGGTGACGGCGTCGCCCGGTTCGAGAAGGTCGACGATGATTCCCTTCTCGTCCATACCCGGTCGGACCGTTCTTTCGCGGCCGACGTGGTGATCCTCGCGCTCGGTGTCCGACCGGACACCACGCTGGCCCGCGCTGCCGGGGTCGTAATCGGTGAGCTCGGCGGCATCCGGGTCGACGAGCAGATGCGCACCAGCGATCCGGATATCTTCGCGGTCGGCGACGCGGTCGAGGTCCGCGACTTCGTGACGGGCCACTGGAGCCTGATGGCGTTGGCCGGGCCGGCGAATCGGCAGGGTCGCATCGCCGCGGACGTGATCGCCGGACGGGACTCCCGGTTCCGCGGCACCCAGGGCACCGCGGTCGTGGGGTTGTTCGGGTCGGCGGTCGCGTGGACCGGCGTGAATGAGAAGACGCTCGACCGGCTCGGCGACCGCGACTACGAGAAGGCCTATCTCTACCCGAATTCGCATGCGGGGTACTACCCCGGTGCGAAGCCGATCGCGATGAAGGTTCTGTTCCGCAAGTCCAACGGTCAGGTGATCGGGGCACAGGCGGTGGGCGAGGACGGGGTCGACAAGCGGATCAGCCACCTCGCCCTGGCCATCCAACTGGGCGCGACGGTGTACGACTTGGAGGAGGCGGAGCTGTGTTATGCGCCGCCGTTCGGCAGCGCCAAGGATCCGATCAACTTCGCCGGAATGGTGGCCGCCGGTGTGCTGCGTGGTGACATGCCGGTCAGTCATTGGGGTTCCGACGACGGGTCGTTCTTGTTGGACGTCCGTCAGGAACCCGAGCTGGCCGTCGAGGAGGTCACAGGGGCGATCAACATCCCGTTGGGCGAACTGCGTACCCGGCTGGACGAGTTGCCCAGGGACCGGGAGATCCATGTCTTGTGCCGCTCCGGGCAGCGTGCCTATTACGCGACGCGGATCCTGCTGCAACATGGTTTCGACGCGAAGGTCCGATCGGGCGGGATGCTGTCGCACGCGATCATGGCGCCGATCGTGGCGCCGGTGACAGGTGGGGCGTGGGCGCGGTGAAGGCCGTGACGGTCGCGTCGCGCCGGGGGTGACCGGGTCGGCTGCCCTTCACGGTGGGCGCGGTGGCGCCGGTGCACGACGACGACGGCTGGGTGCTCGCCGCCGGGCGCGGGTTCGTGCACGTGGCGCCCAACGGCGACTACCGGGTCATCGAGCAGGTGGCGGCGCCCTCGACCCGGATGAACGACGTGCGTGTGACCCGCAGGGCCGGTTCTGGGCCGGCACCCTGGCCGATGACCACCATGCGGGGGGCGGCGCGCTGTACCGGCTGGACCGGTCCGGGCGGACCGAGCAGGTGCTGGACGGCTTGACGATCCCGAACGGGATCGGCTGGAGCCTGGACGGCAGCACCCTGTACCTGGTGGACAGCGGTCCAGGAGTCGTGAACGCCTTTGACTTCGACGCGCAACGGGGTGCCCCGTCCAGGCGGCGCGTCCTGATCACCGTCGCCCGGGACGTCGGAGCGCCGGACGGCAGACCGTGGACGCCGCCGGTGACCTCTGGGTGGCCATCTACGGTGGCGGCAGGGTCCACCGCTACTCCCCCGACGGTGACCTGCGCGCGGTCTACCGGTTCCCGGCCCGGCAGACCAGCACCTGCACCTCGACGTCGTCCGCGTCGGGGCGGACCAACCGTTCACGAACGGCGTACCGCCACAGCACCCATACAAGCACGGCCATCAACAGCAGGTTGATGCCGTAGATGGTGACGGCGACCCGCTCGGGTTCGGGTTCGCCGATGTACTCGTCGAGTAGCCGGGTCGGGAACGGCAGGAACGACACGACCAGCAACAACAGCAGGTTTAGCCGCACCAAACCGGTCTCGGCCCGGTCCAAGTACTCGGTGATCGCCGAGTGCGCCAACCAGGCAGACCCGATGGTGGCGAAGCTGACCACATAGGCCAGGTACGACGGCCACTGGTCCAGAACGCCCGCAGCAGAACGTGTCGGTGGCACTGTGGGCCGACCCTAACCCTCGTGCACAGGCGTTCTACCGCAAGCACGGCTTCGAGACCGACGGCGCGGCTCAAGTGGAGGGCGGACTGCGGGTAATACGCATGGTTCGCGGACCGAAAGCAGAGGCGGTAGTCCAGTCGCGGGGAGGCTTCCGCAGATGCACGCGTGGAGTGGCCGCCTGCGCTCAGGATCGACGGCCATGACCAGGCTGGTTCTGAACAGGCCGAGTTATTTCCCAGGGCAGCCTAAAGCCGATCCCCAGCGAACAATGATAATCATGGAGCGGCGGATCTGAAGTCGAACCTCTTGCGTCGTTTGCCGTTCGCCTACTGGGGCAGTTGGATCCGTCGAGGTTGGTCAGCAGGTTGGCACGGCAGCCGTTCCTACGCTTGAGTCTTTTTTGAAGGGGCTCGGATCGTTTGTCAGGATCGATGGCGTCACTCATCACCGTGCGAAGGCTCGAATGCTGGAACGCGGTGGTCAGCGCCTGGCCCGATACACCAAGTTTTCCGTGCTGCTGGTCGGCGACGAGGTCATTTAATGCACGACACCCAACGAATCCCGTCCAGCAATCTTCTGCAATCAGCACCCACCGGTTCAGCCTCGGTGGAGCTCGGCGAGCGCGGACTTCAGATCGGCACGCGAGCTGATTCCGAGCTTCACGAACACCTTGCGTAGGTGGTACTCAGCGGTGCGTGCGCTGATGAAAAGTCTCGTTCCGATGTCGCGGTTCGTAAGGCCGTCGCGCGCAAGTCTTGCGACGTTGAACTCCTGTTCGGTGAGCTGATCAATTCCTTCGGGTGCGCGCGCTCGCACGGTCTCGCCAGTCGCCTGCAGTTCACGGTAGGCGCGTTCGGCGAAGCCGTTCATTCCGCAAGCCTGTAGGCCCTCGTACGCGGCCCGGAGTTGAACTCGGGCGTCAACCCGGCGGCCGCGGCGGCGCAGCATCTCCCCGTACAGCAGCTGGCTACGCCCCACCAGCATCGGTATCCGCTCGCGGTGAAACCGCTCGATGGCTTCCCGGTAGAGGGCATCGGCTGCGTCGTCTTCACGCAGTTGAGCCTCCGCCAGCGCCATGAAGGCGAGGGCCCAGTCGCTGTTGCCCACCGGCCTCGTCACGCCTGCCAGTCGCTTGACTGCCTCTTCGGCCAGCGCAAACTCGCCGGTGCGCATGGCCGCCTCCACGAGTTCGAGGAGTGTTCTCATCGCGTGGCCCAGCTCGTGGGTGTGCGGCAGCTCAGCGCGAGCCGCGGCCAGCGCATCGCTATAGCGTCCTGCGCCGTTGTAGACCAGGGCTTCGGCAAGGTTCGTGGCGGTCAAGGCATAGCCCTCACCGTTTGCGTGGGCGTCCGCTCGGAGTCGGCGGGCGCGGCTTTCCACCTCGTCCAGGTGCCCTCGATAGGCCGCGACGAAGATCCGCCCGTATGGCGGCAGCGGGTGGCCGGTCACGGACAGAATCGAGTCGATCTCGTCGCAGATGGCTTCCGCCGCATCCAGATGTCCGTCAAAGGTGCGGGTGACCATCAGCAGGCTCAGGGCCATGGGTAGAACTGTCAGCACGCCTGCCGCCCGGGCCAGCTTCACCTGCCGATCGGCGAGGGCGCGGAGCGCCTCGGCGTCCCACAGGTCCTGGGCGGCGCGGCCGGCGAACCACATCCAGGGCAGCGCAAGGGCATCCGTGGGCTGGGTGAGGAACGCGTCCAATGCGCGGCGCACCGTTGGCAGCGCAGCCTCTTGCCCTGCTGTGAAGAGCAACGCCTGGCCACGCAGGATCAGATCCTGTGCGCGCTCGGATTGATCGTCGGCGGTCGCTTCGAGGATTGCCGCTGAAATCTCGGCGACGGCGCCGGGTTCTCCGAGCCTTCCGGCGGAGAGCGCGGCCGACAGGGCCAACATGTAGGTGTCACGTGCGAGCGCTGGGTCGAACGGTTCGAGTTTTTGGGCGGCCGCAAGCAGTTGCCGCGGAGAGCTGGGGTCGCGGCGCAATGCGTACCCGGCTCGGGCCCGCAGTCGACCGATCAGCGCCTCCTGCGGAGCGGTCAGTGGGAGATCTCGAGCACTGTCCAGCAGCCGTAACGCGATTTCGGGTGCACCCGCATCGTGTTTGGCCTCGGCCGCGGCGATCAGCCGTTCGGCTCGCCGGGTCGGCGTGGGCGACAATTCTGCGGCGCGTTCCAGGAATGCGGCGGCAGCTGCGACGCCGCCGCGAGTCCGTGCTCGCGCCGCCGACCGTTCGAGGTCGGCGGCTACTTCCTCGGCGGGTCGCGCCGTTGCGCTGGCTCGGTGCCAGGCTCGCCGGTCGGGGTCTCGATCTACAGGGGTGGCCTCGGCGAGTGCTGCGTGGACTGTTCTTCGATCCTCCGATGAGGCCGCCTGGTAGACGGCCGAACGGATGAGCGGGTGACGGAATCCGACGCGCGAACCGACGACGAGTGCGTCGGCCTGTTGGGCGATGTCGAGGTTGTCTGGGCCCAGCCCGAGCAGTTCGGTGGCCCGCCAGAGCAGCCCCGGGTCGCCGGTCGGGTCGGCGGCGGCCAGCAGGAGCAGCTGGCGTGTGGGGGCGGGAAGTGGCTCCAGCTGAGCGAGAAGGCTTTGCTTGATGCGGGTCTCGACCGGTATTGAGCTGGCGAGGGCGAATCCGCCGGCCATCTCTGTCGCTTTCAGTGCCCGCGGCAGCTCCCGCAGCGCGAGCGGGTTCCCACGGGAGTCCGTAATCAGCTGATCACGGACTCGGTTGTCAATGGCGCCGGGGAGCGCGAGGCGCAGCAACTCCCGCGCGTCCTCATCTCCGAGCCCTTCGACGACCAGCTGAGGCAGGTCGGCGAATTGGTTACTGACCTGCCGCATTGCCATGACGATGGCGATGCCTTCGTCGCTGAGGCGACGGGCCACGAAGGTGATGACACGTGCCGAAACAGCATCGAGCCATTGTGCGTCATCGACGATGCACAACAAAGGGCGATCCGGAGCGACCTGGCTGAGTAGGCCCAACACCGCCAAGCCGACAGCAAACGGATCCGGCGTGCCGGGGTTGCGCAGACCTAACACCGCCTCCAGCGCTTCGCGCTGCGGGTCCGGCAGGTGACTCGAGGCGGTCACCATGTGTCCACACAACAATTGCAGGCCGGCGTAGGTCAGTTCCATTTCGCTCTCCGCCGCGACCATCCGCTCAACTCGGACACTTGGCCCGGCCCTTTCAACGACGCGGTCCAGCAGTGCGGTCTTGCCGATTCCGGCCTCACCGGTGACGACCAGCGCACCGCTGTGGCCGTCGCGGGCGCGCGACACCAGCTCATCGAGGCGCTCCATCAAGCGATCGCGTCCCAGCAGCGGTGCCGCACTCTGACCCGATGAGCGCATGATCTGGCGCTCCCTCATCGGACCCAGCACCGTCGGGGCTTGCGTCGTTTTCGCATCTTTGCGCCGACTCCTCGTCTCGGCAAATCGCGAGTCTATAAGGGCGAGCCTTGACTGGCAGGCCGCGCCAAGAATCAGCGAAGTAGCAGGAAGGCCCGCCGGCTGGTGCCTGGTCGATGTCCCCAGTCACATTGCTAGGGACCCGACTGGTTGGTTCGACGGACTCCGTTGCCGTGCCGGAAACGCGACGATGACTTATCCAACCCATCGGCGAACCGGTCTGAGAAGCCCGGCAATCGTGAACAGGAACGGTCACCCCCATGCAATTGCCCCGCGAAATTGCCGACCCCAGATCACACTCCGAAGCGCACACCGAAGCAGACCCGGTGACGCAGACGTCCTCGCCCGGTTCGCGGCCGTGCCCGCGGCATTCCGAAGTGAGCACGGCATCGTCGATGTTGTCGGCGACAACGGATTTCGAATTAGTCCGGGCACGCCTGTTCGGTATCGCCTACCGAATTCTCGGCAGTGTTGCCGACGCCGAGGACGTCGTCCAGGACGTCTGGATCCGTTGGCAACGGACAGACCGCTCCGGGGTCCGTGACCGAACCGCTTTTCTGGTCACCACCACCACCCGGGTTGCACTCAACGTGGCAACGTCAGCGCGGATCCGGCATGAATTCCCGATCGGTGACGGGATCGTTGAGACAGGAAGAACACTGGGCGACCCGGCGGCAGACGCCGAACTGTCCGAGGCACTCGAACAAGCCATCGTGCGACTCTTGGAACGGCTGTCACCAATCGAATGCGCCGTCTTCATGCTTCGGGAAGCGTTCGACTATCCGTTCCGTGATATCGCCCTTGCCCTTGGAATCGGGGAGCCGAATGCTCGCCAACTTGCCCGACGGGCACGCATCCGCCTTTCCGGCCAGCGTTGCGTGCCGGTGGATCCGGGCCAGTGCGGTCGGCTGCTTGGTGCGTTTCGGGGGGCATCGAACTCTGGCGGGATGACACAGCTCGAGCAGCTTCTCAGCGAGACGGGTGGCCGACGGGAAGCAGCCTGACGCCTCCCGTGACCAACTGAGTTCCGCCCCAGCCGACTGTCGATCCAACTATCGGCACGGTCGTCGGCGAATACCGCAGAAGAGCTTTGCATGGTCGCCGCCCAGCGATCGCCGATCGCTGGGCGGTTTTTGGCATACCCGACGATGTCGCAGCGACAACCGAAGACGCTTGCGCGCCTGCGTATGTAGCTCAACGGAAAGGGCTGACACGCGCAAACTCTGCTTCGGAGCATGGCTCCGGAGCAGAGTTGCGACTGGAGTGCGGGCTTATTGGGCTGCTGCGTCGGCCGTACGAAGGATCATGGCCGCCACCGCGTCTGGGCAGGACACGCTCAGCGCGTGCGACGCTCCGGTGACCTCGTGTGTGCCGCGGGAGCCGGCACGCTCTGCCATGAACCGGATCAGCTCGGCTGGGATGTTGCGGTCGTCGCTGCCGAAGACGAACCAGGACGGGATGGTGCGCCATGCCGGGTTGTTGGTCGGCAGGCCGGTGGTGAGTGCGGTTTCGGTGACCGGCCGTTGCGTCGCCGCCATGAGTGCCGCGACATCGGCTGGGACGTCGGCCGCGAACTGCTGATGGAACTTTTCCTTCGCGATGGTGAGCTCGTTCCCGCCGGCCGTGAGCGGGTGGGCGGCGAGGGCGGCCGGCAGAGTGCTGCCGGGGAACTTCCCCGACAGCTCGAAGGCCGACTCGCCATGCTCGGGCGCGAACGCGGCGACGTAGGTCAGGCCAATGACCGCGTGGTTGCCGGCTGCCGCTTCGGTAATGACGATTCCCCCGTAGGAGTGCCCGACGAGTACGACGGGCCGGCCGATGGCCGCGATCACGTCCCGCACGTACGCGGCGTCGACCTCGACGCTGCGCAACGGATTGGCGACGGCGGTGACGTCGTAGGACTTGTCCTGGAGCCGCTCGATGACGGGGTTCCAGCTCGCGGATTCCGCGAAGGCGCCGTGGACGAGCACGATGGCGGGCTTTTCTTCTGACATGGTTCTTCTCCTTCTCGATGGAACTGGATATTGGGGTTACGCGGCTAGCGCCTTGCTGATGATGTGGACGGCCTGTTCGATCGCGGCTGTCGCCGCCTGGGTCTCGCGGAGCGGGTTGAGCATCATGAAATCGTGCAGAACACCGTTGTAGCGAACGGTTGTCGTGAGCACGCCGGCTTCGGTGAGACGTCGTGCGTAGGCTTCGCCCTCGTCACGGAGGACGTCGTTCTCGTCGACGATCACGAACGCGGGTGGCAGACCTTCGAGAACTTTGCCTGTCGGCACGCAGGGGGGACACGGTGATCTCGGAGCGCACGGACTCGTCCGGGGCGTACGCGTCCCAGTACCAGGCCATCGCCTTGGCGGTGAGGAACGGGCCGTCGGCGAACTCCCGGTAGCTGGCGGTGTCCTGGGCGGCGTCCGTGACGGGGTAGTACAGCGACTGGTGCACGAAGGTGACGTCAGAACGTTGCTTGGCCAGGATGGTGACCGCTGCTGCCATGTTGCCGCCGGCGGAATCCCCGGCGATTGTCAGGCGGGTCGGGTCGATGGCCTCGGCCGGACCGTGCAGGGTGATCCACCTGGCCGTGGCGTAGGCCTGCTCGACGGCAACCGGGTACTGCGCCTCCGGGGAACGGTCGTATTCGACGAACAGCACGGCAGCACGGGCGCCGACCGCGAGCTCGCGCGCGAGCCGGTCGTGGGTGCCGCTGTTGCCGAGAACCCAGCCGCCGCCGTGGATGTAGAGGATCCCGGGCAGGACATCGGTGGCATCGGGCGGCCGGACGATCCGCACTCGCACGTCGCCGACATCGGCCGGCACGGTGATCCATTTCTCGGTGACTTCCGGCTTCTCGATCGGGACGGCCTGGACGTCGTCGAGGACCTTCCGGGCACCGGTGGGTCCCAGCTCGTACAGAAACGGTGGAACCGACGTCGCGTCCGCGAATTCCTGGGCCGCTGGTTCGAGGATGACTTTCCTCATCATGTTTCGCCTTTCGGGTTGTGTGTCATTTCGGTTTGTGGGGCGACCGCAGGCTCATGCCGGCCTACGTGGGATCAGTCGCTTTGCCGGATGAATTCCAGATCCATGGCGATCTCGACGTTGTCGGCGACGACGGCGTTGCCCGCACCGAATAGGGCGTCGTATTTCACGCCGTAGGCCTTGCGGGAAATCGCGGTGGTGGCGGTGAACCCGCTGCGGGTGAACCCGAACAGGTCAACCGTTTCGCCGAGGAATTCGGCCGCCAATTCGACCTGATTGGTGATGCCGCGGATGGTCAGTACTCCGGACAGGAGGAACGTGTCGCCGTCGAGGTCCGTGACGGCAGAGGAGATGAAGGTGATGGTCGGATCGTTGTCGACGTCGAGGAAGTTGGCGGAGCGGATGTCTGCGTCACGCTGTTTCTGTTTGGTGTCAACGCTGGTGGCGTCGATCTCGGCGGTGGCGGATGCTTGGGTGATGCCGCTCGGCCCCACGTACAGCGTGGCTGAGTTGATCGCGAATGTGCCACGAACCTTGCCAACGGCCATGTGCCGGACGGTGAATGAGACGTCGGAGTGCGCGGCGTCCGCGGTCCAGGTTCCTGCGGTCAAGGTGGATGACGCGATGGATGTGGTCATTTTTGCTGGGTGTCCTTCCGGTGATAGTTGCGCTGGCCAAACGAGCTGCGGGGTAGGTAATGTCAGTTCCACAGGGTCGCGGTGCGGCCGTGGCGACGGGATGGCAGCCATCCCGGCCCCTGATTTCTAGATCAGGTGTTGATGGGACGTGGTGCGCGGCGGGAGCTGCGTTCTTCGAGTTCTTCGGCACTGACGGGGATGAGCATCGGTTGGTCGGGAACTCCGAACATGGTGACGACGAAACGGGTTTCGGCATCAGTGAGGTTGTTGCCGTCCTGGTAGTGGATGACGTCGCCACCCGGTTCCCAGAATGTTTCGCCGGCCCGGATGACTCGTTCCGGATCACCCTCCTGTTCGAAGATCATTTCACCTTCGATCACGAACCCGAAGGCGGGACCGGTGTGTCGGTGCGGAGGTGAGCCGGCGCTTCCCGGCGGTACGACAACCAGCAGCGTCATGGCCTGGGAATGGTTGGGCAGCGGTGGGGTCGGTGTGGAGCCCACGACCTCGAACCGTGGTGGCGGGGTCGAAGCGTTTGGGTCAGCGATGTGATGTGAGTGGTCGATGGTCACGAGTGGTCCTCCCTGTGGGTGCGTGGCAACCGATTACGGCGGTCCCCGACGTGGCGAGATGTGTGTTTGAGCGCGGAAGTCCTTGAGCGCCAGACTTGAACCGTCAGTACGTTCCAGTTGATCCGGTGCCCATGGTGGCGGCGTCCACTTGCAGGCACCGCGCTGCGTGCGCTACATCGCGGCCGGTCTTGTGGGCGAGCGCGTTGGCGCTGAGCGAGTCAATTCGTGGTGGCCTGGGAACGACGACCCCGCCCAGTTGAGACAGCATCCGGAAGAGTGTGGTCAGGGTGGACTCGCGCCCACCGGGCAAAAGGATGTTGTCCGAGGCGAAGCCGCCCCAGACGAGCCGTCGCAGATTCTCGGTGCCCGTGGCGTGCAGCGCGTCCAGGTCGGACCGGAGCGCAGGAGCAATGTTGCCGTACCTGGTCGGAGTCCCCAGAATGACCGCGTCGGCCCAGCAACCGTCAGCGACGAGCGCATTCTCGGGTCCTTCGCGACGGGGTGAATCAGGCGTACCTGGCACCCCGAGAAAGGGGATGCGGCGGATCCGGACGAGGGCTCCCTCCTCCTCTGCACCCGCGGCCGCTTCGGCGACCAGCCGCCGCCGGCCTCTCCGTGAAAGACAACGGCCACCTTAGGTTGGTTCATGCCGGTCGCCTCCGAAAGCGGACGGGTCGGTTTGTGGTCTTGATGCTCTGGTGAGCCCCGAGGGGAGGCCGCCCGGCATAGACGGCCGCCCCCGGTTGCGGAGGCGGATCCGTCCGGCTTGGACGGTCACCCCGCTGGGTTGTCACGACTTCTGCTGCGCGAGCCATTCGTCGAAGGTGATCTCCCCGAGCTGTGCGCCTTGTCCAGGAATCAGGGTGCGCTCGTCGACTGTCACTCCGGAGTACCGGGCCTGCTCGTCGGTAACGACCTCGCGCGGGTCGCCCTTGGCTGCAAGGCCCTTCCGCACCAGCTCATCGAGCCGGAACTGCTCCGGGCCGCCGATCTCTCGGATCCCGTCCAGCGGCTCCCCCACAGCGACGCGTCCCACACCTGCTGCGACGTCGTCAGAGGCCATCGGCTGGATGGGCGCGGACGGCAGTCGGACCTTGCCGTCGACGGTGCTGAAGTCGGCGATGGCCTTGATGAATTCGAAGAACTGGGTGGCATGGACGATCGAGTACGGCAGACCCGAGTCACGGATCAGGGACTCCTGAAGGCTCTTCGCGCGGAAGTAGCCCGATTCCTGCATCCGATCCGTGCCGACCACCGACAAGGCCACGTAGTGCCCGACCCCCGCCCTATCCGCGTGCTGGAGCAGGTTCGTGGTGGAGGTCCGAAAGAACTCCATCACCGGTTCGTCGGCGAAGGACGGCGAGTTCGACACGTCGACCACCACGGCCGCACCGTCAAGTACCTCGGCCAGGCCTTCCCCCGTGAGGGTGTCCACGCCGGTGCTCGGGGCGGCGGCAACCGCCTCATGACCGTGCTCGCCCAGCTTGGTTACCAATTTCGAGCCGATCAATCCTGTTCCACCGATCACGATGATCTTCATTGCGCAAACTCCTTTTCGCGAGAACTGCGGTCCGGCCGCTCACGGTTCTGCGAGCGGTAACAACACAAGGACCGAACGACTCGCGGAATTGTGACAATGCCGAGAAAACCTGTACTGCAACCATTGTCAAGGCCCGGCGAGGTGAATAGAGGCCGGTCCAGTTGTCACATATCCCGCTCGACTTCGGTCCTGTCGATGACAGGTGTCCGGCCCATTAGCTATCCTGCAGGCGTCGTTCCGGAAGGACGACCGGTCGACCGCGGTCGGGGCGTGGTCCGGCCTGGGTGGAGTGACCGCAGCCATCGGCCCCATCGTCGGAGGGTTACTGGTCGCCGCGGCACCCTGGGCTGGCGGTTGGTCTTCGTGATCAACATCCCGATCGCCGCTGTGGTGATCGCGTTGTCCCGCAAGTACAACCCAGAATCCAGGGACGAACTCGCGACCGGTCGGCTGGACCTATCCGGCGCTGTCCTGGGATCCATCGGCCTCGGCGGGCTGATCTACGGCCTCACCGAGGGCCCGGCGAACGGCTGGACCGTCATCACCCTCGCCAGCGCCACCGTGGGGGTGCTGCTACTGGTCGTCTTCGTGGTGCTGGAGGGCCGCAAGCCCAACCCACTGCTACCGCTCCAGCTGTTCAAGGTGCGGCAATTCGCGGCCTCGAACCTGGTGACCCTCGCCGTCTACGCGGCGCTCGCGGGAGGGCTGTTCCTGCTGCCGGTGCAGCTGCAATTGGTTGCCGGCCTCAGCCCCATGGCGGCGGGTGCCGCTACCCTGCCGATCACCGTGATGATGCTGTTGCTGTCCGCCCGGATGGGCCGCCTGTCCACCAGGATCGGACCGCGGATCCCCATGACGATCGGCCCGATCGTGGCCGGGGCCGCGATGATCCTGCTGACCGGGGTCGGCAAGCAGGAACTTCACGGGATCGGTGCGGTCAAATAGGTATGGCGAGCCGATCGGGCCGTCCGAATACAGAATCTCCAGGTTCAGTTTCGGGGCGCGGGCATTCCGCAGCGCCTCCGGGTCGATGCCGCCGCCGATCGGCAAACGGTCGGCGGTGATGTCATGGGCGATGATCTGACCGAAGAACGGCCACCCGGCCGCCTCTGTCGCATCGTTCCCCGAATCGTCACCTTCGCCCGGGCCGTCCAGAAACGCTGCTGCGTCACAGATCCCGCCGCCGCTACCGGCGTGCATCAGCAACCGGGGGTCGGTGCCCAACGGCTCCAAATCCGGGAACATCCGCCCGTAGCGGGCGGCCCCGATCGGCCTGTCGGTGGCCCGCACCAGGCTCAGGCAATGGTCGCCGGCAAATCACGTTGCTGCCATGGGGCTGCGACTGAATACTGTTGTCCTGCAGCGGATATGCCTGCGTAAACTCCGGTACGGGCCGGTCGGATACGTGCTCGCGCGGGCAACCATGGCTCGCAACTGACGCACTCATGTGTTCGGCATCCCTCGACGAGATGAGCTGCCGATGCATTGAGCCCCGATGCTGATGACCTCGTGGATGGCGTCGGCGAAAGCCTGCGGCGCCTCCTGGGGCAGGTTGTGGCCAGCTTCGGGAACTTGATAGTGCCGTCGAGGGCCGGCGAAATGCCGTGCGGACCCGCGGCCAATCTGAGTTCGTCCTCCACATAAGCCGGAGCGCCGACAGCGAGACCGAGGCGGTGACGGTAGGAATGGACGACCACATCGACGTAGTCAGGGTTGACGAAGGCCTGCGCAGCACGATCCAGCACGGCGTCGTCGAACGACCATGCCGGCGAGTTGCGGCGCCAGATCACCCCGGCAATGCCGCGGGCATCCGCGACTAGTCCGGCCCGGCCGCGTTCGGTGTGGAAGTAATAGAAGTACCAGAACCCGGCTTCCAGATCCGGCCGGATGGGCGTCACCGCCGCGCTGATGTCCTGGATCAGGTACCCGTTGACGGACACCAGACCAGTGCAACGCTCCGGCCGGAGTGCGGCGACAACACAAGCCGCGCGGCCACCCCAGTCATAGCCCGCGAGGACGGCACGAGGGATGTCGAGCGCGTCCATCAAGGCCACGACATCGGCACCCAGCGCAGCCTGCTGACCGCTGCGTGGCGTGGCCGGGTCGAGGAAACTGGTCGGTCCGTGTCCACGAAGGTAGGGAACGATGACACGGAACCCATCAGCGCCAAGTGCCGGCGCAACGTCCACGTAACTGTGGATGTCCTAGGTGAGGCGGCCGGTCGGCCTCGCCGATCTGTGGGTGCGGAGCGATCGACGGAATGTCACAACGGGACCGAGTATCTGGTCCGTATCTCATGAGCCGATCGACAGCCTGAACTCCGCCGGAAAAGCCTTGAAAGGAAACCCGCCGCAATGAGTAAGTCATTCGTGCAGTCAGACAATTGGCAAGCAGAGGAGCCGCGCCAGTCGGCCGTGGCCGATGCGCTGCGAGATGCGTTCTGGGAGATCAGCTACAGCCTGGCCAACCTGCTGCTCGGGCGCCGAAGCCATCGCAAGCAATGAATGCGCCAGCACGGCAGAAACCCACACTCGCAGTTGTCAGGACATCAACGAAGAAGGCGACCAATGAGGAAATCATGCCGAACAACTACCTGAACGAGATTGACCAGCAGGCACCGGTGGCCATCATTCCGCCCAGAATCGTCGTCGTCAGCAGCGGGTTCGCGGGGTTCTTCGCAGCCCGCACGATCGAACGGTCCGCCCCACCGGAGGTTGCTGAGCTGACGATCATCAGCGCCACCGCTCATCTCTGCTATAGCCCCTTGCTGCCGGAGGTCGCGGCCGGTCGCCTCAATGCCCTGCAAATCGCGGTGCCCCTGCACGGCGTGCTCAAACGAACCCGCATCCTGCAAGAAGTTGTCCACGATGTCGATTTGAATGCGCACACGGTGACTGTGAACTGCGGCCTGGATGAGCCGGCCGTGATCGGCTGGGATCGCCTCATCCTGACCATGGGCAGCGTGACCAGAATCTTTCCGGTACCCGGCCTGGCCGAACACGGCCTCGGACTGAAGACCCTCGTTGAAGCCGACTACATCCACGATCATGTGCTGCGACAGCGCGAGATGGCCGCGGCAACCACTGATCCCGCGGTCCGACGCGCGAGACTGACTTTTGTCGTCGTTGGTGCCGGTTACGCCGGTACCGAAACTGCGGCCCAACTACAACTGATGACTCTTAACCAGCTGGACCGGTTCCCGAGCGTGTGCCGAGACGACGTTTCCTGGTTGGTTCTCGATGTCGCCAGCAGCGTACTGCCGGAGCTGAGACCCCGCCTTGGCCGCATCGCACTGAGCGTGATCCGCAAGCGGGGCCTGGACGTGCGACTCGGTACCAGCGTCACGGAGATCACCGCCAGCGCCGCGACATTGTCCGATGGCACCATTGTTCCGACGCACACGGTGATTTGGACAGCCGGCGTCACGCCGCCACCCCTGGTCGAACGCACGCAGCTGGCCACACCCTTGCCTCAGGTCTTGTTGCGACGACCGCCAGAATCCGCCGTTCCCCGTACGGGACAGGGCAGGTCAACCACATGATCACTTGACCAGTACGGAGACGACGCTGAGTTTGGGCGACGTATGCAGGTTGTTCGGGGAGGCGAGGAGGCTGGCTCCTTCCGCTGTGGGGCGGGCCGGGCGGCGACGAAGCGGATGGAGGGAACGCGGCCGGTGTCGGGCCGATGATTACCCTGTGGGCAGCACAGCGACCTGGCTCAGGACCCGTCGGAACTGCACCAATCCGTCGCGGCCGAGGAGGACCGGACGACGACACGAGATGGAGACCACCACCCCTACCGGCCCCGAGCCCCCGCAACCTGGCCAGCAGCACATCCACTGGCCACGACAGGCTCGACCTCGTGTTCGGCGCACTCCTCCGGTTCGCCGCCTGAGCGACGCAGGTGTCGGCGGCCGCGGCTAGCGTCGGACCCATGGCAACCCTGCTGCCCGAGCTGCTCGTGACCGACCCGGCCGCGCTGCGGGCGTGGCTCGAAGAGCACCACGCGACGTCGCCCGGCGTGCGGCTGGTGCTGACCAAGAAGGGCGGCTCGGACACCACGATCATGTGGGCGAGCGCGGTCGAGGAGCTGCTCTGCTTCGGCTGGATCGACGGCCAGGCCGGCAAGCGCGACGAGGACAGCTACACCGTGCGCATCACCCCGCGCCGCCCCAAGGGCAGCTGGTCCCAGCGAAACGTCGGGCTCGTGGCGACGCTCGAGGAGCAGGGCCGGATGACCGACGCCGGGCGCGCCGCGGTCGAGGCCGCGCGCGCCGACGGGCGGTGGGACGCGGCGTACGCCGGTCCGGCCACCCGCCAGGCGCCCGACGACCTGGCCGCGGCGATCGCCGCGGAGCCGGACGCGCAGGCGATGTTCGACGTGCTCACGAGCGCCAACCGGTTCGCGCTGATCCATCGCGTCGAGAGCATGAAGCGCGCTGAGAGCCGGACCCGCAAGATCACCGAGATGGTGGAGATGCTGGCGCGCGGCGAGACGCTCTACCCGCAGAAGGCGGGTCACCCCGGACGGGCAGGCCAGGGCGTCGACGCCCGGCAGTAGGGTCGCCCATGACCAAGTGGGAGTACCTGACGGCGCCGATCCTGACGCACGCCGCGAAGCAGATCCTCGACACTTCGGCTCCGGGCTGGGAGCTGGTGCAGATCGCGCCAGGCATGAACCCAAGCTGGCCGAGCTCGGCATCACAGTCCCCGACGTGGTGCCGCCCGTGGTGGTCTACCAGTCCGCCGTGCGTCACGGCGACCGCGTGTTCACCTCCGGACAGCTGCCCACGAAGGACGGTCAGCTGATGACGCCCGGCAAGCTCGGCGGGGCCGTGTCCGAGGAGGCGGGGTACGCCGCCGCCCGGCACTTGGTCCTCGCTCGTCGAGTGGCAGCGCCATCAAGCCGACGGCCAGCATCGCCCAGACGCACACTGCCCCGGGTGACGGCTCGACGAGCCGTCTCAGAAAGATCTCCATGCTGAGTGCCATGAGCCCTATGCGACCCAGGCGCACGGGCTCTCTTGCCCAAGCGGGGAACTTGGCCCCGTACGCCCATCGGATTTGCGACACGTCCGCGGCCGCCTCGGCCCGGATGAGGTTCTTGGTCGCCTTTCAGCCGAAAGTGTCCGGTCGGCAGCCTCTGTCGAGGCCGGCCGGCATTGGTTGCGTGACGTCAGAATGGACACACCAGCGCCTGCGCATCCCATACTTGAGGCTTACCGACCTGCCGCAACCTGCCCGAAAGCGCACCACGCGCATTCACTGGCGCGTCGAAGACGCTGCACAACGGCGAACCATTACTGATGAAGCAGAAGTGGAACGGAATCAGCAGCTACGAAATAGCGGCATCGTCTCGACGGGGCGGTGACGGCCTTGTATTCGGCGCCCGCGGTGTCGAGCCCAGCCGGCTCCTCAGCGAGCGATGTAGCCCCCATCTATGTAAAGCTCGAGCCCGGTGACGAAAGAGGCGTCGTCGCTGGCCAAGTAGGCTGCGCCAGCGGCGATCTCGGCTGGCCGACCGAGGCGCCCCATCGGCGTGAGGTCGATCATGGTTTGCTCGAACTCCGTGCCCTTGGTCGACTCCAGAATCGGGGTGTCGATGAAGCCGGGGTGGATGGAGTTGACCCGGACCCCACGCTCTGCCCAATGCAGGGCCACGTTCTTGGTCAGCGTCCGTACCGCGCCCTTGGCCGCGTGATAGGCAGGAGACGTCCCGAACCCTCCGCTGGTTCCGAAGATGGAACTGATGTTGATCACGGAGCCGTGGCCAGATGCGGCAAGCGCGGCAGACGCGGTCTTCATCCCAAGGAACACCCCGGTCTGATCAACGGCGATGGTCCGATTCCAGTCTTCCAGCGAGGTGTCCTCGATTGTCGCCAGGTCGCCCATGCCGGCGTTATTCACCAGGATGTCCAGCCCGCCGAAGTGGTCGATGGCGGCGGCAACGGCTGCCTCCCAGTCGCTGGGCGATGTCACGTCATGATGAACGAACATCGCCCTGCCGCCAGCCTCGGCGATGCTTTTGGCCACGGCGTTGCCGGAGTCGTCGTTGAAGTCGGTCACGAGGACTGCGGCGCCCTCACCGGCCAACCGCTCCGCGGTGGCCTTGCCGATGCCGCTCCCGGCCCCCGTAACCAACGCCACCCGTCCGTCGAGTCGCTCCATTGCGCATCGTCCCTTCGTCACCGGCCCTCTGGTCCCACCATCCTCCCGGCCACGACGCGGGGTGTCGAGGGACCATGTGCATTCGGCCCTGGGCTGCCTGACCGACGGTGGATCCTTTGCGCACCTACCCCACACGGTCATCGGCGGCGGCCACACGATGGCCGGCGTCACCGGCCAGGACGGTCGGGTGAAAAGGTTCGTCCCCGGCAAGCACTTCGACCAGGTAGGCCACGACGGGCACGGCTGTGCTGACCAGAGTTATCCGGGCGGCGCGCGACACCGCGGCCGACCATCCCGCCGTCATCCGGATGCTTGGACATCCTTGGCACGCACGTCGCGGTCGAGCATCCGGCGGCCTGATCGGGGCGATCGCGGCACCCTCGATCCCGACCCCCCGAAGTCACAAGATCGGGCCAAACCTGAACGGCAACATCACCGTCCGCGTACAGGCCGACACATCGCTATGGCGGAACCAGTTCCGGTCGAGGATCGTTGTGCGGGATGAAAATGATCATGGAATCGGAAGGCACGGAATCAAGCCATCGACGTTCCGTTTACGGTTCGGCTTTCGGGGACGGCCGAAGTAGCCGCGCGACTTACTGGATCAGCCCTTTGGTGGCCTCTGGGCGGGCAGAAATGAAAGGTGCCTTCGTAGGGAAGAAGTCAGGTATCAGGCGGGGATCCGGCTGACGGGCGGGGTTGCCCGGTGGTGGGCCCCTGATCGTGCCGGACCAGGTAGGCGGCCGCGGCGGCGCGGGCGGATCGGCCGGTGACGTCGAACTTGGCGTAGCTGTTCGACAGATGCCGCTCGACCGTGCGCGCGCTCAGGCAGAGTTCGGCGATCTGATTGTTGGACAAGCCCTCCGCGACGAGGGCGAGCACATCCAGTTCCCTGGTGTTTCATGCCGAATAGCGCAGTATTGCTGCCACGGCTTCTCCACAGGGGACGTCAGCTAGATCTGTGAAACCACAGGCCAAGCAGGCGAATGCCCTTGGCCTTCAACTGGACGAACAGGGCTGAGGTCAGAGTGCGGTTGTTCAGCAGCGATTTCGCGTTGTCGGGTTGCGGCGCCGGCGAAGCAGTGGCCGAAACGTTCCGGTGACCAGCCAACAATCAGAAGAGCGACACTCCGCGCTCACCCTTCTCGGGTGCCTCGGAGAGGTCACCGCCGAGCAAGAGGCCAAGGCGGTGCGCCTCGCTCGGTTGCGTACTTGCCCCGCGACGTCAACCCGTCACCTTGTCCGGCAGGGTCGCGGCGCAAACAGGCCGACCTGCTCGCCTGCCCAGTGGGGTCGTCAGCGGCCGATCCAGGAAGCGATGCTGACGGCCACGGCGCCCAGAACAGTCAGCCCCATCAGCCCGTGTTCCATCCAGGCGCCGGTGATGACCTCGACCGGGAGCAATGGGACGGCGATCGAGGCCCAGATCGTCGCGGCCAGGGTGTAGCCGAGCACCGCCTTGGAGACGACCCGCGGTGCGGTGCTGATCGCGGGAAGCCGGGACCGCGACGCTGCCACCACCAGGATCGTGATGACCCCGATAGCGACCAGCAGCAGGTTCAGCCAGACCCCCGTCGGAGTTCCGTCCGTCGACTCACCGGCCCGGTAGCGCTGCAGATCGAGGGTGTTGCTGAACTGCAGTGCGAGGACGAGAACCGGGGCCAGCACCGAGGTGACCGTCATGACCAGGTCGTCGGCCGGCGCGAAGACGTCCCGGTTGGCCCCGTAGGTCCGCAATATCGCGTGGAGCCCGAACAGCAGCAGCAAGGTTGCCAACCCGAAAGCGGCCCCTAACAGCATTTGCTCGTGGGCCGCCACACCCGCGACGGTGCCGCTGCCGGTGCGTCCTGACAGGACCGCGTAACTGACGGACAGGATCAACAGGGCGAAGAACGAGCAGACGTAAATGACGACGGCGTTCGCACCATAGACGGCCTCGCTGTCATCCGCCTCGTGGTCCAGCGGCAGCAGGATCGCGAGCAGAGCGAAGCCCGCGAGCAACCCGGCCACGGCCGAGTACCAGCCAGCGGCCGCTGCGATGTCGAAGGAGCCGGCAGAGTCGGTCAACAAGATTGCCTGGATGTAGGCGATCGGCACTCTGCTGCGGTGGCCACTCGCGCGATGTTCAGCCGCCAGGCCCCGCCCGTTCGCCGCCGAAACGCCCCTTCGAGCGCGGAGGCGAGCCTCGGCTGCTCGCCCGGCCATGAGATCAGGACGTGACAATCAGGCGAGCACCTTCCATTTGTCACCCGGAAAGAATACGCACCAACTCCGACGAGAAGCGACGGTGAGCACAGCCGGTCCACGGCTCAAGCCCCTTGATCCTCGAAGCTCGGCGTTCTTCCGCTTGAGCACCCGGATCTCCGTCGCCGACTCCGATGTCACGCCAACGGCCTGCCCGGCGTCAACCTCGGCCTGCCGCACCCACCGGCGCAACGCCTCAGTACTCATCCCCGACCGGGCCACGACGGCCTTGATCGCCGGGAACTGCGAGTCGTAGTCCTGCGCATGATCACGCACCTACACCCGGGGTCTCAACCCCGCCGCGACCCGGCCCGGGACTGGCCGATCTGGGCATCCCACCCTACGGAAGTTGCAGGAGTCGTCCCCGTAATTCGCACATGGGGTGTGTGTGGTGGGTTCGTGACCGCCCAGGGGGCTGGTTATGGCCGGTTGTTCCAGCCTTCGGCGTTTTCGATGGCCTGGATGGACAGTGCTTGTAGTTCGTTGACGAGTTCTCGTATCCGGCGGGCGTTGTCGAACCAGGGCCGGTAGCGCTGTTCCTGTTCGTCGGTGAGCTTGCGGGTGATGGGCCTGCCGGCGCTCTTGCGGATCCAACTCAGGTACGGGCCGTGCAGGACGGGTGGGTCGGCCTTGCATCGGCAGTTCGGTTTGCCGCATCTGGTGCTGCGGGTGACGACACTGCCGGGCAGGGCGTAGTCGATCTCGGCCAGTTCGGCCAGGATCTCGCGGGCTCTGGCCCGGTGGGGCGATTCGTCTGGCGTCACGACGTCGATTCAACCCCTCCCGGCGTGTCCCGACCGATCCTGAATGTTACAGCATTCAAGATATTGGTGGGGTGACACGCCAGGAGGAAACGGGATGCATGCTTTAGGGGCGTCCTACGGATCAAGACGGTCGGGCTTGGTATCGCGCCGGAGTTGGCGTCCGAAATCTGTCACCGGTCACCGATGCCCTGCGGCACAGCAATGATCATGACCGCGGAACTCCTGAATCGAGCCGCGGGCGGCTCAATTGGGATTCCGGTTGTGGGACGGTTCGATCGTCTACCACCGAGAGTGTCGCGGTGACCGCGACGCGGCGAAGGGGTGACGTCGCTAGTTCGCGGCATAGGTGATGCAGGCCAGGCCTTTCCAGCGCGTGGGCGTCGTCGTTGTCGGTGTCGGCGGCGTAGAGGTCGACCGCCTCGGTAGTGGCGGCCAGGGCGGCAGCGTTGACCTCCGGGTAGCTGCAGGTCGCTCCGGCGTCAGCGAGCACCAGCGGTGCTGCGGGTCGGCGTTCTGCAGGGACGGCACCCACGTGATGTCGCTGGGTGTCCACCGGCCGGCGCTCAACCTGTCTCCATCGCTGCCGACCCCGGACGATGCGTTGAGCACCATCGCAGCGCGACCACCGCCGGCTAGCAGGCTCACTGCGACGACGGCCCGGGGAACCGTTGCAGTGGAGTGCGGTCTCCCACTGACCAACGATGACCAAATGGATCGGTAAACCCTCCCTGACGGTGCGGCCCCCACGGCGTGTCGTGCGCTCTGGCCGGTTCCACGTCGGTCGCGCCATTTTGTGCAGCCCGTTCGATGAGTTCATCGGGTTCATTGATGAACACCTCGATCCGGGTGGTCGTCAATCCCACCGCTGTCGGGCTCGGCTCCCGATTCTTGCCCGGCACGGCTTCGTGGACGAAGAACGGGGCGCCACCGAGGTCAAGCCCAGCAACGCCGCCAAGGTCCCACAACCGGCCGGCACCAAGCGCCGTCGTGTACCACCTCACCGCTGCGTCACCGTCGGACACGATCAACATCACCGATAGGGCTGGGCGCACGGCCGCGTTGCTCATAGTCATCGAGGATGGCACCGGTTACCTGCACCCGCGAGCTCGGAAATCGCCCGCCCCGGGCTGAGCCGGCGGCTCCGCAGCCGGCCAAGGGAACTCAAGCCGTTGATCACACGTACCGAAGGGTGCAAGAGACCCGAGGTGGTTCAGGCCGTCAAATGTCAGGTCGGATTCCGGACTGCGTTCACGCACTGCGCCACGAGTTCTCAGCGAGCCAGGTGCTCAAGGTCGTGAGCGTCATCCGGCGCAACCCGGACCGCACCTGGCACGGCGACATGCTCGACGGGCTCGCCTTCGTCAAGGCACAGCGGGACCACGGCGCCCAGGTTGACGGAGCGCGAGCACTTCTCGTCGGCGCAGGGGGCGCGGGCAGCGCGATCGCCATCGCACTCCTTGACGGGGGCGTCCGCGAACTCGTCATCCATGTTCGTCGGCGACGTCATCGCCGGACACGACGTGACCCCCTCCTTGCGGCGGCCCAGGTGGCCGGCTGCAAGACCGCCAACGGCGGACACATGGTTCAAGCCGTCCAAGACCTTATGGTCGACTTCATGCTCGGCAAATAGCTCCAACGGTCCGTTAGCCCGACGGGGCAGGCGTCGGCAGCGGCCACGCGCATCCGCTGGTGAATGTCTCGGTGCCGGGCCTGAATCGCGGGTGCCACGCGGACGGCGCCTGCTGGTCAACAGCTGACCGGTCTTTACCCCTGTCGGTCAAGCGGATGACCTTGACGTTGTAGCCGGACAAGGCCTCAAATCGCGTTACCTTCCGGTACCTGTCTTCTCTCCGAGGAGCGGCTGCTCCTGACATTGCGTCGTTTGCCAGCGCTACTTGACAAGTCTCTGGGGTGGGCGTTCAGTAAGGATGCTGTACAACAGCTGGCTGGGACCGGTGCCTCCGCTGATGGGCCGAGACATCGTGAGACATACTCGCCGCCCAGAATTCCTCTTGTCGTGAACGGCCATCCCACACTGACGACCAGAGGGCACCGCCTACCGGTACCCGCCGACGGTCCGATTCCGACCGCCGTTCCCGACCCGATCGTCAGCACCCCAATGTCCCTTCGCCGAGCGGCCTGACCGGGCCGACCTTTCAACCACGCAAACTCATTTGACGTCGAGCTAATCAGGAATGCAATCTCCTGACCTCGAAACAATTGACCCTGGCACCGCCGGAGGCCTGCAGAATTGTCGCGCCACTTTGTCAACAAAATCATCAGCATTTCCAGTGACGAACGTCTCGAATCGCCGAGCGCGGTTGGATCATGCTGGTGTTGGTCTGGCCGGGCGACCCCGGTCGGTCGGCACGCTCCGCGAAACCGATTGCGCAACAACGGCTGCCGGGACACGACACCGCAGACGGCCTGGCCGGAGAGCTTCGAACACATTGTTGCTTCCGCGAATAACCCGGTGTTCAGATTTGTTCTGTGCTCTCTTGACAAGTGCTCCCTGCACCGGTTTAGATTGCAATAACGACAGGCGGCGCATTATGGCAGTGAAGCCCACGATCTCCGATGTGGCGGCGCGTGCCAGGGTGTCGAAGGCGGCCGTCTCCTTCGCCCTGAACGACCGTGCGGGCGTGTCCGCGGATACCCGTGCACGTATTTTGCGGGCGGCCGCGGATCTGGGGTTCACGCCGAGTGCCACGGCACGGGCGTTGTCCACCCGCCGGTCGGGCAACCTTGGCTTGGTAATGGCGCGCCCGTACGCGACGTTGCGGTCGGATCCATTCTTCCCGGCGTTCATGGCCGGTATCGAGTCCGTGTTGGCGCCGACTGGTCATCTGCTGTCGGTCCGCCTGGTCAGCGATGAAGATGCGGAGGCCGGGGCCTACGGCGAGCTGGCCCGGACCGGACGGGTGGACGGCGTGTTCGTCACTGATCTTCGCTTCGGTGATCCCCGGCCGGTGTTGTTGGAGGAACTCGGACTGGCCGCAGTCACCCTGAACGGCCCGCAGGTGGCCGGCGCCGCTCCCGCGGTGTGCATCGACGACGGGCCGGCGGTCCGGGCCGCGATGCAGCAGCTGATCCGCCTGGGCCACCGCAGAATCGGTTATGTCGGCGGCCCTTCCAGATACCTGAACGCCGCCTACCGGTGCACTGTATGGGCGGATGTGCTCCGCGACGCGGGCCTTTCTGAAGGGCCGCATCGGGAAGCGGATTTCACCGCCGCCGGCGGCGCTGAAGCCACCAGGGCGATGCTCGACGCCGCGGATCGGCCGACCGCGATCCTGTACGCCAGCGATCTGATGGCCATCGCCGGGCTGGCCGTCGTAGCGCAGCGGGGGCTGGGTATTCCCGAGGACCTGTCGGTCGTCGGGTTCGACGACGACGAGATCTCCGCTCATCTGCCGGTTCCCCTCTCGACCGTGCGCTCCGACGCCTACGGCTGGGGCCGGGGCGCCGCGACCGCGCTGCAGGCGTGCGTCGCGGGCGAAGACGTCAGCGACATCCATCTACCCGCCGCGCAGTTCGTGGTGCGCGGCTCGATCGGCCCGGCGCCCAGATCACCGCGCCACCAACCCCGGCCCGCTGCAGGCAGCTGAGCCAAACCCCTCCACGGAACGCCCCGCCACGCGCTGTGGCCACGTTCTGTGTTATCCGCAAGGAGAGTCCGCCATGAAATCGTCCCGCCCGTCACGAATTTACCGCCGCGGTGTGTCAGCCGCAGCGCTTGCCGGAGCCATTGTGCTGGTGCTGACCGCCTGCGGTAGCTCAGGGGGCAGCACCAGCGACGCCGCGAGCGCGAAAGGACCAATCAAGATCTGGTACTCCAACAACGAGCAGGAGATCGCCTGGGGCCAGCAGGTTGTCGCGGCGTGGAATGCCGCGAACCCAAACGAGCAGGTGACCGCTGAACAGATCCCGACGGGCAAGTCGTCGGAGGATGTCATCGGCGCGGCCATCACGGCCGGCACCGAGCCCTGCCTGATCTACAACACCTCACCCGCGGCGGTGCCGAGCTTTCAGAAGCAAGGCGGGTTGATCGACCTCAGTTCCTTCCCCGACGGCACGTCCTACATCGAGTCCCGGACTGGGGACTTGGCCAAGCAGTACGCCTCGACCGATGGTCACTATTACCAACTGCCGTGGAAGTCGAACCCGGTGATGATCTTCTACAACAAGGACATGCTCACCAAGGCGGGTGTCGATCCCGCCAATCCACCGCTGGCCACCTACGAGGAGTTCCTGGCCACCGCGAAGAAGATCGTGGACTCCGGGGCCGCTCCCTACGCCATCTACCCGGCGCCAAGCAGCGAGTTCTACCAGTCCTGGTTCGACTTCTACCCGCTGTTCGCGGCCGCCAGCGGCGGCAAGCAGTTGGTGGCCGACGGCAAAAGCCAGTTCAACACCCCGGAAGGTCTCGCGGTCGCCGATTTCTGGCAGCAGATCTACCAACAGAAGCTGGCCGGGAACGAGACGTACACGGGTGACTCCTTCGGAGATGGCAAGGCGGCCATGGCGATCGTCGGGCCGTGGGCGATCTCGGTGTACAAGGACAAGGTCAACTGGGGCGTGGTACCGGTACCGACCGCCAACGGCATGACCGCCGATCAGACCTACACGTTCTCTGATGCCAAGAACGTCGCCATGTACGCCTCGTGCACCAACCAGGGCACCGCCTGGGACTTCCTGAAGTTCAGCACCAGCCAGGAGCAGGACGGCCAGTTGCTCACCCTGACCGGCCAGATGCCGCTGCGCACCGACCTGCCCACCACTTACGCCGACTATTTCGCGCAGAACCCCGACTACAAGCTGTTCGCAGACCAGGCCGCCCGGACCGTCGAGGTCCCGAACATCGCGAACTCCGTGGAGATCTGGCAGACCTTCAGAGACGCCTGGAGCTCCGCGGTCATCTTCGGCAATTCCGATGTCCAACAGGCCATGACGGACGCCGCGACCAAGATCGACCAGTTGGCCAGCCAGCAATGACCACCTCCGCCACCCGATCTCAAGTCCCCCGAGACCACCCCGCGGCCCAGGACGCGGAGGGCGCGGGTGGCGGTGGGCGCCGGACCTCAATCACCACCCGGCTGTTCGGGCGGCAACCGGTCGGGATCCTGCTGGCCATGCCCTACGCCGTGTTCATCGCGGTGATCTTCGCCTTCCCGGTCGGCTTCGCCGTCTACATGTCGTTCACCGACTATTACTTCACCGCACCCGGCGTGAGTGTTCCACACCCGTTCGTCGGGTTGGACAACTACAAAACGGTGCTGACCGACCCCGCAGTGCTGGCATCGTTTCTGCACGTCGGGATCTTCCTGATCCTCAATGTCCCGCTCACCGCGGCGCTCTCGCTCGGGCTGGCGGTGGCGCTGAACCGGGCCATCCACTTCCGGACCTTCTTCCGGGCCGCGTACTACGTGCCGTACGTGACGGCCAGCGTCGCTGTGGTCGCCGTCTGGCTGTTCCTGTTCAGTTCGACCGGGCTGGTCAACCAGATCCTCGGCCCACTGGCCCCGGACCCCTCATGGTTGGTGAACTCCTTCTGGGCGATGCCCATGATCGCGTTGTTCGTCACCTGGAAACAGCTCGGCTTCTTCATCCTGCTGTACCTCGCGGCGCTGCAGAACGTACCGAAGGAGTTGTACGAATCCGCGGCGGTGGACGGGGCCGGAAGGTGGCAATCGTTCCGGTCGGTCACCGTGCCCGGGGTCCAGCAGGCGACCGCACTGGTGCTGCTGCTGGCCATCGTGACGGGCGCGAACCTCTTCACCGAACCGTATCTACTGACCGGCGGTGGCGGCCCCGACGGTGCCTCGACGACCCCCGTGCTGCTGATGTACCAGCAGGGCATCCAACAGGGCAAACCCGATACGGCCTCGGCCATCGGCGTTGTGCTGGTGAGCCTGGTGCTGATCGTGGCGCTGATCAACCGTCGGCTGACCGAACGGAGCGAACGATGACCACCCCCCGGACCCAGGCCGAACCGGGCAATGAGCAGGACGCCGACGGGCCGGTCCCGGTCGTCATGACGGCGACCGCCCCGGGCCCGAGGTGGCACCGCTGGGCCGTGATGGGGGCCCTGTTCACCGGTGCGGTGGTGTTTCTGTTCCCGTTCTATTACATGATCGTCGCGTCACTGCAACGATCGCCCAATACCTCGGTAGGTGGCGCGTTCCCCAGCCTGGGCAACCTGACCCTGGACAACTACGCGCAGATCAACGCGTCACTGAATCTGTGGCAATCACTGCTCAACTCCGGCATCTTCACCGGCGGTGTGCTGCTGGGCACCATGGTTTTCGGAGTGTTGGGCGGATACGCCCTTGCCATGCTGCACTTCCGCGGCCGCGGCGTGTTGTTCTCGGCCATGCTCCTCGTGCTGGTGGTGCCGTTCCAGCTGTCGATGATCCCGCTGTACGTGCTCATCGCCCGCGACTACGGTTTGGGCGACACGTATCTCGGGATGATCCTGCCGTTCGCGATCAACTCCACAGCGGTGTTCATCTTCCGACAATACTTCCTGCAATTGCCTTCCGAACTGTTCGATGCCGCGCGCATCGACGGAGCCGGCGAGCTGCGGACCCTGTGGTCCATCGCGCTGCCACTGGTCCGCCCGGCCCTGTTGACCGCCGTGCTGTTGACGTTCATCGGCCCGTGGAACGAATTCCTCTGGCCGTTCCTGATCACCAAACAACAGGCAAAACAGCCGCTCGCGGTGGCGTTGGCCAACTATATCTCCACGGTCCAGGCATCGACCTCGAACCCTTACGGGGCGATCCTGGCCGGCGCGGTCGTCCTCGCGGTGCCTGCGGTGGCGCTTTTCCTGTTCTTCCAACGACATTTCGTCTCGACCGATCTTGGGTCGGGCGTGAAGGGATAACCCGTGCCCGCCAACACCGCCACCACCATCACCGCACCTGATTCCGCCGATTCCACGGTGGGTTACACGTTGCGCAGGGTCGGGGTGATCATGACGCCGGACCCGGACAACCCCGACGAGGTCGACGGGGTGCTGAACCCGGCCACTGGCAGGGGTCCCGACGGTGACCTGTACCTGCTGCCGCGACTGGTGGCCGGGGGCAACGTCTCCCGGGTGGGACTGGCCCGGGTGATGATCACGGACGGCGTTCCGACCGGGGTTGCACGCCTCGGCGTGGTGCTCGCGCCCGACGCCGGCTGGGAACGGGCGACGGGTCACGCCGGGGTCGAAGACCCCAGGGTGACCTGGATCCCGGCGCTGAGCCTGCACGTGATGACCTACGTGGCTTACGGACCTCTCGGACCGAGATCGGCGGTCGCAGTCTCCGACGATCTGCGAACCTGGCGCCGACTGGGCCCCATCCACTTCCACTATCAGGAGGAGCTGGACACCGACCTGAACCTATTCTGCAACAAGGACATCGTGTTCTTCGGCCAGCCCGTACCCGGACCCGACGGCCGGCCGAGTTTCGCCGCCTTGCACCGACCAATGTGGGACCTGGACCTGGTCGCCCCCGGCCTCGGCACCTACCTCCCGGCCGGCATCACCGACGATCGAGCCGGCATCTGGATTTCCTACGTGCCGGTGGACGAGGTCATGGGCGATGTTTACCGGCTCACCCAACTGAGCGGGCACCGGCAGGTCGCGCTGCCGGTCCACGACTTCGAGGTACTCAAGATCGGTGCCGGGCCGCCACCACTGCGGATACCGGAGGGGTGGCTTCTCATCCACCACGGAGTGTCCGGCGTCCTGCTGCCCGGTGTCGACCGTCAACCACAGGTGGAGTACGCCGCCGGCGCGATGATCCTGTCCGCGGCCGATCCCGCAGTGGTATTAGCGCGGACCAGCGGCCCGCTGCTCAGCGCGCAGACCGACGAGGAACGGAACGGGATAGTGCCCAACGTCGTCTTTCCCACTGCCATTGAGGACATCGATGGGCAACTGTTCGTCTTCTATGGCATGGCCGATTCCCGCATCGGCGTCGCCGCGCTGGACCGCAGCCGGGCACCGAGATGAGATATTCGATCCGGAGCACCGGGCGAGTGGTCGCCCTGGCGGTGGGCGTCGCGCTCACCGCCACCTGCGCCTCACCGGCGACCGCGGCGACCCCCATCATCACGTCATCGGCGGCGGCACGGCCGCTGACCAACCTGGCCCACCTGGATTTCCTCACCGACCTGGTCACCGTCACCGACACGGCGGCACACAGCACGTACAAGCTGGCCGCTGATCCGAAGGTGGGGGTGCTGTGGGTGTACGCCAACGCGGACGCCGACGGCAGCTTCACCCGGGTCGGCGGCGGCGACTACGACGCCGCGACTGACAAGTACGCCCAAGGAGCGTTTGACACCGACGACATCGCCCGCGCCGCCGTGGTGTACCTGAGGCAATGGCGGGCAACCGGCGATGAGAAGGCGAAAGAGCAGGCCTACCAACTTCTTCGCGGACTGACCTACCTGCAGACCCTCACCGGCCCGAAGGCGGGCGAGGTGGTGCTGTGGATGCAGCCGGACGGCACGGTCAATCCCTCGCCGCTGCAGCCCGATTCACCGAACCCGTCGGATTCGGACGCCTCGTACTGGCTGGCTCGTACTCTGTGGGCGCTCGGCGAGGGCTACGCCGCATTCCGCGACGCCGACCCCGACTTCGCCGCCTTCCTCAAGAAGCGGATGAACCTGTCCGTCGCCGCGCTGCAGCGGGATGTCCTGGGCCGGTACGGCACCAGCCAGATCATCCACGGCGTCCAGG
Source organism: uncultured Actinomycetota bacterium (assembly GCA_963730295.1). GTDB lineage: Bacteria > Actinomycetota > Actinomycetes > Mycobacteriales > Nakamurellaceae > Nakamurella. The sequence continues at coordinate 37,806 of CAVSRE010000004.1, forward strand.
TACCGGACTGGCTGATCGTCAACGGTGCCGACGCCAGCGCCGAGGCCACGCTGGGTCTGAGCGCCTACCTGCAGGCGACCGGCGACCCCTCCGCACGAACCGCGCTGCGCGAACTGGCCGACGGGATAGCCCAGATGTCCGCCGGGACGACCACCTCCTGGCCCTACCGGGCGTTGCTGCCCTGGGCCCTGTCCCGGTCCGACTGGCACGCCTGGGCCGCGAACATGCCAGCCGCCCTCGCCGCCGCAGCGACGGCATTGGGCGACAAGCGTTTGCTGCCAACGGCCGTCGACGACACCGCCGGATTCACCGCCCAACTGCTGACCTCGACCGGCCCGGTCAACGGCCTGCTCCCCACACCGGTGGACACCACCCAAATCGCCTACGGCGCCGACGCCAGGGTGCAGGGCCTGATCGCCGTCAGCACCGCCACCGGCCGCCCCGGACTGGCGCAACTGGCCGGAATCGCCGCCGGCTGGTTCTTCGGGCAGAACGCCTCCGGCGCCCCCGTCTACGACCCGGCCACCGGAGTCACCAGAGACGGCGTGCAACCCAACGGCACCGTGAACCCCAACTCCGGCGCCGAATCGACCATCCACGGGCTGCTCACCATGCAGGTGCTCGACGCCCACCCCGACCTGACCGCGCTGGCCCGGGCAGCCGCATCAATCCGCACCCGCGACGGCCTGCGGATCGTCGAAGCCGAGACCGGCACGGTGACCGGCCCAGCCGTCACCGTCACACCCGTGTCGGCGTGGACCGGGGAATCCCAGTGGAGCGGTCAATACATCTCCGCCGGGGCCGGCAGCACGGTCAGCTGGCAACTGCCCGCCGACACCCAGAACCGGCTGATCCAGCCCGTGGTTGAACTCACCCCGCAGTCCAGGGCCCGCACCACCTTCACCGCAGGACGCTCCCCCCTCGGGTACATCCGTTACGGCGCCGTCGGCCCGCAAGGCAACGCGCCGTCGCCGACCGAGCTGACCCCGGAGGCGCTGCGCCGGACGATCGGCCCGGCCGCCACGACATTGACCGCCCGGACCAGCAACGGCACTGGCAACATCGACGCCTTGCTCGTCATGCCGGAGGTCGCCACCCTGGCCACCGACAGCGGCGGTCACGCGGTGACGCTGCTGACATCCAAATCCGGGTCCGCCGAACACCGATCGGTACCGCTCGGCGGTACCGGGAAGGTTGCCATCTCGGAGTACGACCGCAACGGCCGGCTCGTCACCCACACGACTACCGACATCAAGGGCAGCACCGCCAAGGCGTTGATCATGCCGGGCGGGTTCACCATCCTCACCCGTTGAATCCGGGCCACATCGGCAACCTCGAAGCAGCGTGCGCAAATGCTCGCACAACGGAAAGTTCAGCCAAGCCATTGGTCAGAGCGAGAAACTGCACCGCCCCATCGGGCAGCACCCAACCGGTCATCACGCCAGCGCCGACGGCCGCTACGGCAGGGGCCGACAAAGGGACGGGCCGCCTGCGCGGAAGAGAAGAGGGTGGTACATGGAGTTGATGTGCGCCGGAACCCCGCACCCACCGCAAGAAGGAGCAGTGAGACTCAGTCCAACGCCGAAGACAGGTCTGGAGGACATCAAGCTGGTCGCCTTCGATCTTGACGGCACGCTGGCACCGTCAAAGTCGGCCATCGACCCGACGATGGCCAGGTTGCTGGTCCGCCTCGCCGAACTAGTACCCGTCTGCGTCATATCCGGCGGCGGGTTCGCGCAATTCCAGAGCCAAGTCCTGGCCCGAATCGAGGAACTGTGGAAACACACCGACACAGCCGGAAAGGGGACTTTCAGCCGATTCCACTTGATGCCGACGTGCGGCACCCAGTATTACGCATGGGCGGTCGGCCAATGGTCGCGCATCTATTCCGAGGACCTCGACCGCAGCGACAAGGAACAAATCGTGCAGGTCTTGACGGCAGGGGCGAAACACCTGGGCCTTGATGAGAGCCAGACCTGGGGGCCCATCATCGAGGACCGGGGCAGTCAGATCACCTTCTCGGCACTGGGCCAGGCGGCCCCGGTGGAGAGCAAAACAGCTTGGGATCCGAGCGGGGTCAAGAAAGAAAGCCTCCGAGCTTACGCCGCCGAAAGATTGCCCGGACTTGAAGTGCGCAGCGGGGGCTCGACATCCGTCGACGTGACCCGCAAAGGAATCGACAAAGCCTACGGCCTGAAGAAAATCATCAACCGGCTGGGAATCGAGCGGACCAATGTCCTGTTCGTCGGGGATCGACTGGACGTCGGAGGCAATGACTATCCGGTAAAGGCAATGGGCATCAGATGCGTCGCCGTCGACGACTGGCACGATACCGCGATCTTCATCCGAGGAACTATTCAAACCTTCACCCTCAGCTGATTGCCATGCGTTCAGGTCCACCCTGAGGTCTGTCCTCCCGCAAGAAAATCAGTTCTGTACTCCTTCCACCCCGTGGAGGTGTGAGGGACTCGCCCTCGCCCTCGTCCTTGCGCTGGCACGGACGCGTCCGGCCGGTCACGCGATCTTGTCTTCCGTGACCATCACACGGACGACGGCCGATTCTGGAAATGCCCGGCCCACCAGTCGGTGCTGTTCCCGGCCGATGGCAGAGGAATGTGCAGCGTTCACGATCCCGGCCCCGGGTCGGCTCGGCTTACCTCGTCTACGTCCTTTGAGCGCGAGAAGTCGCGGAGGATACCGTGTTTGAGCCGCCGACTGATTCCAATCACCCCGAGAGTCTCGCGCGATGCCTTCGCGGCTATTGCCGTGCGCAAGGGGATTTGGGGCACTCGCGCAACGCGCTGTCACCGACATGAGCGTGAGTCCCGATTGGCTAACCCCGACCAGGATGTCGGGGCGATGTTATACGGCCATTGATGCTCGATCGTTTCGTTCCGCAGGGTGTTGAACGTTCCTGCGGGTCGAGCCATCGGCGTCGGGTTGGCAGTTCGGCGTCGTTGCTACCTGCCGGTGCGCCATCGTCAGTCCGATTACCAGGCCTGACGGCCCGGCCGGTACCGCCCCGCAGGCGTACCCACGCGCGCATTCCCGGAGGAGTCATGACGATCCCGGCGCGCGCATTGATGATTAGTGCGGGTCTTGACCAAGTTTGCGTTGTCGGGCTCTCGACGCGTCCACGTTCGTTCATCGGGTTCGGCGCCACCATTTCGCGGTGCCGGCTATGGCGGAGGTCGCTGCGGCGAGGGTCAGGGTGGGCAGTATGAGTGCTGATGCGATCATTTTCGCGGTCATCGCGGTTCCTCCGGAAGCTGTGCTGCGATGCACATCGGGGTTGGCTGAGCGCTGGTTGGTTCTCGTATCAGCTTCGCCACCGGGTGTTGAACGGACTACCCCCCAGGAAGGGGGTTTGTCGACGGTCAGGACCGATGCTGCGTACGCCCGATCCGTAGTTGCAGAGTTCTGCGTCTTCTTCGTGGCGGGGCTGGGGGAGGCCCTCGCGGGTCGCTGCGGCCTGGTCGTGGAGGGTGAAGGATGCCGGTATGTCTTCGTCAGGCGTGAACAGTCAGCGCACCGGTTTCGTCGAGAAGGTCGCCCGGGTCTGCGCCGCCGCGCACGAGCCGTTGGCGCTGCTGGAGAAGGTCGCACGTCTGGTCCGCCCGGTGATCGGGTACGAAGCGGCCGGTTGGCTGCTGGTGGACCCGCAGACGCTGCTGATCACCGGTGCCTACCCCGAGGGCGTGACGCAGGAGATGCATCTTGCGTTGATCGAAACCGAGCTCGTTGACGACGATGTCAACAAGTTCTTCGATCTGGCAGGCCGTGATGTCCCGGTGGCGGCGCTGAGCGCGGCCACGGACGGTGATCTGTCCCGGTCGGTCCGGTGGTCCCGGCTGTATCGGCCGGCCGGCTTTGGCGACGAGGTCCGGGCAGTGTTCCGTTCCGGTGGCGTGCCGTGGGGTCAGGTGTGTCTGACCCGGCGGGAACACGATCCGTCCTTCGACGCTGATGAGGTGGCCCTGCTCGGGGCGATCTGCCCGCACGTCGGGAATGGTCTTCGGACCGGTCTGCTGCTCGGTGAAGGCACTGACCGGGCGGAGACCGAACCGGCCCCCGGCCTGGTGGTCCTCACCGATGACGGCTCGGTGGAATCGATGACAGCCGAAGCCAAGCAGTGGATGGACCAGATCCCCGACGACGGTCAACAGAGCCCGTTCGTGATGTTCGAGGTGGCCGCCCGGGCACGGGCTTTGGCCGACCAAGGCTCCCCCGGGCCGCCGCCCCGGGCGCGGGTACGACTCACCACCGGCGGCTGGTTGATGGTCCGCGCCAGCAGGCTACGGCCGGTGGACGGCGCCACGGCCCGGACCGCCGTGCTGCTCGAGCCGGCTCAGCAGGCCGACATCGCGCCCATGCTGGTCCAATTGCATCAGCTGACCCCCCGCGAACGGGAGGTCACCCAGGCGCTGCTGCAGGGCAGACCAACCAGGGAAATCGCCGCGACCCTCTGGATCACCCCGGAGACGTTGCGCGGCCATATCAAGGCCGTCTTCGCGAAACTTGGTGTCAACAGCCGACCCGAACTGGCCGCGAAGCTGTCGCGGGACCCTGTCATCCGGTTGCCCGCGACAACGGCGGCGAATCCGAACTGACCGCGAAGCGGCCCTGCACCGGTCGAGCACCGCGCAGTCCGCCGGTCTTGCCTTCCCGCCCGGCGATCTGTCTGGCCGCCCGGCGGCCCAGCACTGCGCCGTATCTGCTCAATCCCGGGCGAATGTCGTACCCCACGAATCGAAGGCCCGGCAGGGCCTCCTCGCCGTGGTTCGCTGCGGGAATATCGTCCGGGCCGAGAACCCCGAGGTGACCCACCAGTGGGTCCAGACCCGTGCCGTACCCGGTCGCCGCGACCACCACATCGGCCTGCGCGGTGCTGCCGTCGACAAGTTCGGCACCCGTCGGACATAACCCGCGTACGGCCGGCACGACGGTGATCCGGCCGACCCGGATCCGTGTCAACACTTCCCGGTCGACCCCGGCGGGGCTCTGACCGGTCCGCCGCAGCAGGGCGAACGGACCCTCGGCCGGCGCCGGCAGGCCGAACCGGGTGAGATCGCCGATCAGCGCCCGCCGCATGACGGCCGCGAACCGGTCGGTCCACGCCGTCGGCAGCGTCAACAACAGCGGCACGGGCAGATCCAACGGCAACCCGCCCAACGACCTCAACAGGATGTTCGGCGGTGTCCGCACCGACACTCGCACCCGTCGCGCCCCGCCCCGGGCCAGGTCGTTGGCGATCTCCAGCCCCGAGGACCCGGCCCCGACCACCAGCACATCCCTTCCGACGAACCCATCCGGATTCTGATATTCCGCGGCGTGCAGCAGGCGACCGGCGAAGGACCCTCGACCGGGCCACGACGGCATCCGGGGCCGGTTCAGCAACCCCGTCGCGACCACCACATACCGGGCCCGGTAACTGCTGCCATCGGCACACCTCAGCTGCCACCGCGCACCCTGATCCGGAGCCCGATCGATCCGGCTCACCGGGCTGCCCAACCGCACCTGCACCCGCTCCCGGTCGCAGTACGACCGCAGGTAGCGAACCATCGCATCCCGGGACGGGAACATCCCCGCGCTCCACGGGAACGGGCTGCCCGGCAGCGCCGAAATGAACCGGCTGGTGTTCAACCGCAGAACGTCATACCGGCCCGCCCACGCGGCGCCCACCCGCTCTCCCTGCTCCAACACCAACGCACTCACCCCGCGGCGACCCAGTTCGGCAGCACAGGCCAAGCCCGCCGGCCCGCTCCCGACCACGACAACATCAGGGTCCCCGGGCCCGTCCGGCGTCACATCCCACTCCATCTCGGATCACTCCCACTCACACAGACGAAAGGGCAGGATCAGCGCACCCAGCCCATCAGCATTTACCCGCAGGTCGAACGGAAGGGTCCCCGGGGCACCGGACGAAAGTCAGCGTTCTTCGTCGACGGCCAGGACGTTCCCGGCCGGGTCACGGAACCAGGCGATCGAATGATTGCCGACCCGGTGGATTCCCCTGGCATCAGACTCATAGGCATCGAAGGTGTCCATCGTGACGCCACGTGCGGCGAGATCGTCGACGGCCCGGCCGATGTCGTCGACCGGGAAATTCAGGACCGTGCACGTCGCCGGCACGTGGTCGGGCTTCGGATAGATCATGACCCGGCGCTCGCCTGCCAATTGCAACCACAGCTCCCGCATCCACTGCGGGCCAACATCCGTTTCCCCCACATCCAGGCCGAGCGTGCCGGCGTAGAACTGTTTCGCCACGCTGATGTCGTCCACCGAGAAACTCGCGAAGAACTCCGTCGCCTCGAACATGGCACCCTCCTCAGCTGGCGACCTCGCCGACGAAACCTCAGGATGCCCCAGCCCAGCCGCGCCGACCACCCCCCAACCGGGGGGGCAACGGACACCCCGGCGGGGACACACCCGTCAGCCGACCAGCACTGCCCAAGCGGGATCCATCGATCGCCTGCCAGATCTGTTGCGTCCGAACTCTGGTCGCGCTGCGATCGCACCCGCAGAATCACGCATCCCCCCGCGGGAAAAACAGGACACCGGCCGCCGGAGGCGTGGATGTCACCGGCGCGGGCTGAGGCCGCGCCCGGACCCGTCGGAGCCGGGCGGCTGTTGAGAACAACAACCCGGACCGGGACGCACACCATTACCACCGAGATCTACGAGCCGCCCGCACCACACCGGCAGCCCTCGTCGTCACCAAACTCGACCGACTCGCCCGCTCACTCCCCGATGCCAGGGCGATCGTCGACGAATTGACGACCCGGCGCGTCCGGCTCAGCCTGGGCGGTGCCGTCTATGACCCGACCGATCCGGTCGATCGGCTGTTGTTCAACGTGCTGGCGATGGTCGCTGAATTTGAGGCGGACCTCATCCGGCTCCGGACTCGGGAGGGTATGAAGGTCGCGAAAGCGAAGGGCCGGTCGCGGGGTAAGCAACCCAAACTGAATCACCGGCAGGAAGCCCACATGGTCGCGTTGTTGAAGTCCGGCGAGTACTCCAAACTCGGTGACCTGTTCGGCGTTGCGAGGTCGACCGTGGACCGGGCAGTTGAGCGAGACGCAGCCCGGAAACGCGCCCAGCGACAGACCACGGCTTCAATTGGCTGAAGAGAGCGATGCCATTTGCCCTGATCCTGTGAAGACCGGTCCCGCCGAGCGACATCCCTTTGGCTGGCTGGTGTCCCGAAGGGTTGCCCGCCGGGGGACGCCGCCAGGATCGGCCAACCTCTGCGCGCCGGTCACCGCACGAGGTTCCTGACTGGGACGTCCTACGGTGGGTGAAGCCCCCGGACCTGTTCATTCGTCCGGATCCGGGGGTCTCATCGGCCCGACTCGACATCACCTGCAGAAGCGGCCGAACGTGCAATGTGCGGGTTACCGTCGCACCAGCGGTCCAGTTCATGCCGCGGAACGCGCGGAAGTCGGGTTCCGCGATCAAACGCGATGCCGAACAGATGATGAGCGAACTTCACGCGCGGAGAAGGGCAGGGGAAACTGTGCGGACTTCGCGTGAGGGCAACGGGCACCGATGGCTGCGGGCGCCACGTGTGCTGCTGGGGGTGCTGCCGATCCGCCGGTCCCAGATTCCGGTGGAAATGCTCGCCGGCCTGACGCTGGCAGCGTTGGGCATCCCTGAGGTTCTTGGGTACGCGAAGATCGCCGGGATGCCCTTTGTGACCGGCCTCTACACGATGCTGATCCCGATGGTCGTGTTCGCCGTTCTCGGTTCGTCGCGTCATCTCGTCGTCGCCGCGGACTCGGCCACCGCCGCCATCCTCGCCGCCGCGCTGACCGGGCTCGCGGTGGCCGGGTCGGAGCAATATGTCAGGTTGGCCGGGCTCGCGGCCCTGCTGGCCGGCGGGTTGCTGCTGCTGGCCCGGGTGGCAAGGCTCGGGTTCCTGGCGAATTTCTTGTCCCGGACCGTGCTCGTCGGATTCCTCACTGGCGTCGGTATCCAGGTGGCAGTCGGCCAGCTCCCCGGCATGCTCGGGGTCAGTACCGCCGGCCAAGACACGCTGACGCAGCTCACGGACGTCGTGCGCGCGTTGCCGCAAGTGCACCTGTCTGATCTGGTGGTGTCTGTCGGGGTCGTCGTGATCGTGTTGGCCCTGCGTCGGGCCGCCCCGAAGATCCCCGGGCCGTTGATCGCCGTGATCGGCGCGATCGGCGTGAGCTGGGCCGCGCACCTGGCCGATCACGGCGTGGCCGTTGTCGGGCCCGTCCCGGGCGGGCTCCCGCACTTCTCGCTGCCCGCGCTGGGCTGGGACGATGCCACCACACTGCTCGGCGCGGCGTTGTCGATGTTCGTCGTCATCCTCGCGCAGAGCGCAGCGACCTCGCGCGCCTACGCCGTGAAATACGAAGAGCAATTCAGCCAGGACACCGACCTGGTCGGTCTGGGCGCCGCGAACGTGGCGGCCGCGTTCAGCGGGACGTTCGTCATCAACGGCAGCCCGACCAAGACACAGATGGTCGACAGCGCGGGTGGGCGCAGCCAGCTGGCCCACCTCACGACGGCCGCCGTGGTCATGATCGTCCTTCTCCTGCTCACCGGGCCGCTGGCCTATCTGCCGAACGCGGCGTTGGCGGCCGTCGTGTTCCTCATCGCGATCGAGCTCATCGACATCAGCGGGATGCTTCGCATCCTCGCCTGCCGGCGCCACGAGTTCGCCATCGCGCTGCTCACGACCTCCGCGGTTGTCGTCCTAGGCGTCAAGCAGGGCATCGCGCTTGCCGTCCTCGCGTCGATCATCGAGCACCTACGCCACAGCTACCGACCGCTCAACAGTGTGCTGGTGAAGTCCCAGGCCGGGCACTGGCAGCAGAACCCGGTCCTGCCCGGCTCGCGGACCGAGCCAGGACTCGTGGTCTACCGATTCGGCAGCAGCCTCTACTACGCCAACGCCTCCCGCCTCATCGACGACGTCACTGCCCTATCGGCCCAGGGAGACACGCTGCGGTGGATGATTCTGGACGGTGCGGCCATCGGCGACGTCGACTACACCGCGGCGGCGGTCCTGGCCCGGGTAGTCACACACCTCCGCGACCGAGACATCCGTTTCGGTCTCAGCACCGTCCTCGGCCCGGTGCGCGAGCAGCTCGACCGCTACGGCATCAGCGCCACTCTTGGTCCGGACGCCTACTACGACACTCCCGGAGAGGCGCTCGAGGCATTCCACACCGCCGAAGGAGACACCGGCGCATGACCCCGACAGCGGGACTGTGAGCAGCCGGCGAACGGCGGCAGTGTCTGCTCAACCCCACTGACGCCTGAAGGACGTCGACGTGAAGAAGATCGGCCGGATCCCGGCGGCAGTTTGGGCCGTTGGTCGTGCCGCCGTCCGAATGAGTAGCGAGACCCGTTCAACCAGATAGAGTTTCGGTGACCAAAGCCTGCCACGTCATGGGTCCGACAATGCAGTCGATGGCGAAGCCGGGGACGTCATGGGCAACGGCGGATTGAAATCCGCGTACCCACGCCTCGGTCCTGGGACCGAATACGCCGTCCACCTGCAGGGTCAAAGAGCCGTCCCCACGCCCGTTGCGGAAGTTGGTCTGATCCTGCACCGCCTCGACGCCCGGGCCGGTGCTCCCCCGACGGACCGTCACGACGACGGCGGACCATGTCTGCTGGCCTACCACGCCGTCGACCACCAGGCCGTGCGCCCGCTGGAAAGCTCGCACCGCTGCGTCGGTATTCGCACCGAAAAGGCCATCCACGGTGAGTCCCGCACCGTGGGCGTTGAGCAGGTACTGCAGCGAGCGGACGGTCACCAACGGCCACACATGGTTGGGACATGCGCAAGCACGGGCCAGGCGGGCAAGCCCACCGCGCTCATCGACGCCGAGGCCGCGATTGTTCCCACGCTCGAAGGCATGCTTGACGCAGTGGCCGACTGTGCTGCCGCCGCCGGGCTCAGCGTCATGCCGGCCCCGGCGGTGACCAGGCCGATCAGCGCACCGCCGAGGGCCTTTCGGGCAGTCCGCGCGAGGTGCGGTGAACTGGAGCCGAACGGGCTGCGACCGGCTGCCGTTTCGGCGATGGCTGGGGTCGTTTGGCGGCTGCTCGACGTTCGGGTTGATGTGGTCATGACACGGCCTCCAAGGGGTAATTGGCCCGGTTTGTCTGATATCCGGTGCGATAGGGACGGGCCAATACCCCCGGGTGTTGTGGTCGGTGTCACAACCGTCCTGCTTCTGCAGTTCAATCGTTATCCGGAACTTGGGCTGACGGGATGGTGACCTCTTCACCCGCGAACCCGGCCAACGCCAGGGAGAGGTACAGCGGTCAGTGCCAGCGGATCACATGCCGCCGCCCGAGCCGGGCATTGCCCGGTCGCCGGGTGGACGCGTGCCGGTCGCTGCACGGTTGGCCATCCCCTGCGGAACCAAGATGATCAAGGCGGCGACAGCAATGGGGACAGCACCCTCGGCGTCGCGCTCGCGGTTGGCACCGAGATATAGGCGGTGATCCCGTGCTCGTCTGGGTTCCAGCGATCGCGCGAAAATGATCAAGCCATCGTAAACCCCTGGGACAGCACCGAAACGTCCTGTTGCGGTTTGGCTTCCGGGACAGCCTGTGCAGCCAGGCCCCTCGAGGCCAGCGCCGTCCCCGCAGTAGACGGCCACAGCGGCTTCGCCCCCTGGCGTCTCGGTCGCGTACACCTCGCCCGCGGGTTCAAAGGTGCGAGTGATCTCAACGCCGAAGTCGCACAACAGTCGGGCGCCAGGCTGTTTTGGGTGATCGTAAAGGAAAACGTTGTGGCCGTCAGTCCAAAGTCCCGACTGGCTCCGAATGAAGTCCCAGACCTTGCCCACCGCCGGCCCCCACGCTGCCCCAACCGCGCCCGGCGGGACCTCGCGCCGCACCGCGGCCAACATGCGTGGATGAACAAGTTGTCCGTCGACCGATACCACCATTCCGCCGATAGTAAACCGAAGTGAAGCCCATTCCTGGGCTCACGACGCGCTTCTCGGCGAGCGGACCCTTGACGAGATCGCGCTCATCGCTCAGATGCCCGCCGTCCCATCCACGGCGGTAAGGACATCAGTGCCGCGGTCAGCCGTGCCTACGCCGACATGCTGGCAGGTTGAGTACTTTGCAGATTCATAATTTCGCTGTCCCAGATAAGGATCCCCTGCGGACGATGACGATCATGAAAGTGGGTCTTGGAGCAGGGTCCGCCGGCGTCCCATTTGCGGTTCGTCTTGCGGAACGCCGACGGCCGGCGTTGGGCCGGCCGGCGCATACCAGTGTTCTACCCCATGCGAACTAATTGCGTTCGCCGAGCACTTCGGCCGCGGCCGGGTCGAGCTCGGCTATTGCGTCCGCTCCTACAGGAGCAGTGGAGAGCAGGTTGATATAGCTGCGGGACCTCGCGACGAAGTATGTCTCACCGTCGACGACGGCCCGTTCCCCACCGACTGGGGGTCGAGTTCGCTCGGATCGTCCGGCGGCAGGATCAGGTACTTCCCGCCGGCTCCCCGATCAGGTCCGGGCGCTCCCATGTCGGTGACGAACCGGAAGTACGCGTCGTCAACAGTTCCGGGACCGCACTTCGGCGGGATCTCGATCACCAGCCGGCCCGTCTGGGCCAGGTCGAAGGTGTTGACCGCATAGACCGTGTCGGTATTGCCCGTGAGGAACAACGGGGTCGAGTCCATCATCGCGAAGATGCCGACCTTGTTGGCCGCGTCGATGCCGGCCTCGATGAAACCCAACCGGATGCCCTCGATGGAGGTCGCCGGAATGCCGTTGAGGAACGACTCGACACCCCGCATCAGATCAAGATTGTCGAACACCGCAGTCAGGGTGCTGTCCGTTGGCATGCCGTCGAAGAACTCCAGCGTCCCGATCGGTGTCTCCACCGAATCCGGAGTCATGATCTTGTCCGGGATCGGCTGATTGAAACCAGGTGTCGCCGCACTCACAATGATCAGTCCCGTCCCCTAGTAGGTGCGCTCCCCTCGGTGACCCGACGGATGAGCATGAACCTACGGAGTCTCCACCACCGAACCCGCGGCAGCCCACCCGGCCCTGACGAACACCTGAACCTGGCCCGCAGACACATCTCAGCGCTCGCAAAGTGCAATGAATCGACGCACCAAAGCCCGGCAGGACGAGATTCGTCGCGTGACGGCGACCCTTTGGTGCTGGTACGACGCCGGTTGCCCGTCTGTCGATCGGGGCGTTGCCGAGAGCGGAACCGGCATCGGCCGGCCATTCAGTGCCGGACCGCGCAAGTCTTGACCTTGCAGCCTTGACCGCTCTCGCGATCGATCTGTCGTGTTGGTCGATCTATCGCAACGCTCAGAGCGTTTCGCGGAGCGATTGGCTGCTTGGGTCGCTCTCGGAGAGAGCGGCTTGTGCCCTGGGGTATCGGAGAGCGCGTTCGGCCGCACGGCGACGGACTGGTTCGTATTCGTCGATGTTGTTGGGGTGCTGGGGATTCGGCGGGGTGCGGAGCGCAGTGGTGAGGCGGTCGGCAAGCTCCAGAGCGTCTTGCAGACCGATGTTGAGTGCGGAGCCTCCAGCGTTGAAGGCATGGGCTGCGTCGCCGGCGAGCAACACGTTGCCGACTCGGAAGGAATCGGCAAGGCGACTATTGCCCACGGTGCTTTCGGATTGCAGTGGCATCGGTGAAGCCCACATCGGTGCCGAGCACCCGAAGCAGGCTGGCCCTCAGCTCGTCAGGCGAGACGCTGTTGTTGCTTCGTCGCAACCGCAATGCTCATGAGTGCTGATCAGGTAGAGATCCTCCGGTGCACCTGGGTCCAGTGCCGCGACCCCGTTCGCCTTGGCAGCACGGATCGTTCTTCGGCACGCTCGAACACGCCGACTCCTACGCCGTGCGACGCGAGCTCACCAGCGAGGAGGAGGCCGACCGGGCCGGCTCCGCAGATCGCAACATCACAGTGGCCCTTCCCGCCCAAAAAGTCCATGGCGTCAGTTTCAGTTGACAGAACATGGATGTCAAGTCAAACTGACAGCATGGCGTTGACGGATCTGCTTGCCACCGAGGTCAGTGCGGCGCACCAACGGTCCACCACATAGGCGGGGCGCTGGTAGCGGCTGTTGGTCGGCCATGCGCGGCGACGGTCGTAACCACCGCCGCGGCTCGGTCATGCCGTTCCGCAGGTCGCTGTCAGCGTTCCTTCCCTTTACCAGGGTGGTGCGGGCTCGGTCCAGCGGTCGTCGGCGACGGACTACCCTCCGCCCGGACTGGTTGCCAGGCCCACTCTTTCGGGTTTTTGGCCGGTTCTCGAACGCATGGCAGTTGAGCGGACGACATTGCGAGGGTTCAAGGCCGGGATCGCGGTCACTTCTGGCAAACGAGTGATCGAGCGCTGGGCCATCGTTGCCAGCGCTGACTACCCAAGGTAGGCATCAGTTTTCAGGGAAAGTCGTTGGCCGTGTGGCTGTGTAAGCTGATAGGGAGGTAGTTGCCATTACTTTGGCAAATTGCATGGCTGAGAAGGATTGTCCGGCCTTTTCCGATCGGGTCCTTGCGCCAACGCCGGCGTTTTCTTCGATCGGTCGTTCCTCCGAGTTCGTCTTGATGGCAGGCATTTTCGCTTTGTATGTTCAGCCAACGAAGGCTGCGATCGACGTGATCGCCCGGTGCGGCCAACCAGTTTGGTAGATGAACATGAAACTTAGTCTGGATGAATTGGTCACTTCGGTGGCCACCGATCTGATGGGGATCACCGCTCCGACATTGAACGATGCCGCGCAGAGGTTATTACATCAGCTGGTCGACTACTTGGATGTGGACTTGAGTTTTCTCCGGCGAAATGACCACAGCCAACGGACTACCACCCTCGTGGCCGAGTGGCCGCCTCGAACGGCAATTCCGGTTCCTGACCCGCTCGGGGTGATCTCCTTCGCCGACGCCGATCCGATCTTCGCGGCCACCGAGAATCTCTCGACGGTGATGTTGACTCGGCCAGACGGTACCGACGACGAGTACCAGTCGCGAGTGCAGCGGGGCGCTGGGCTTTCGGGGCCAGTTTCCTCGGCTACTGTTCCGCTGCTCAACGCGAGCCGCACGATGGGTGTGCTGGGTTTCATCAAGTATGGCGACCGTGAGTGGCACGACGCGGAGGTGCAGGCCCTGCGTTCGGTGGCCGCGCTGTTCGCGCAGGTTCAGTTGCGGGTCGTCGCTGAAGAGCGGCTGGTCAGTTTGGCTTTCCATGACGAGCTCACCGGATTGGCGAATCGACGCGCGCTGGTCGGCCAGCTGACGGAGCGGATGGACGCAGCGCCGACGGGGCCGGTGGCTGTCATCTTCCTGGACGTCGATCGGTTGAAGGTCGTCAACTCGTTCCTGGGTCATGCCGCCGGCGACCAGTACCGACATACCATGGCCCGACGACTGCAGAAGATCACGGGCGCGGACCACCTGCTGGGCCGGTTGGGCGGGGACGAGTTTGTCGCGGTGATGTCTGGCTGGGCGGACGAGAATGCCGCCGTCGCCCTGGCCGAGCGGCTTCGATGCGCCGCCCACGAGCCGATCGACGTGGGTGGAGAAGAGATCAGCCGCGGCGTCAGCCTGGGCGTCGCAATCGGGACACCAGGTCATCAGACGGTGTCGGAGCTCATGGGTCGGGCCGATCAGGCGTTGTTGCAGTCAAAGGCGCGGGGCGGCAACACGGTCAGCGTCTTCACGGCCGGGATGCAGCGACGCAATGCGATCCGCACGGACATCGAGCTCCACCTGGGAACCGCCATCCGCAGTGGGTGTCTGACGCTGCATTATCTGCCGGAGGTTGACCTGCTCACCGGCAACATCCTCGGAATGGAGGCCCTTGTCAGGTGGCCGCATCCCACACTTGGCTTGCTGGAGCCGGATTCACTCCTCGACGTCGTCGAATCCACCAACCTTGCCGGCAAGATGGGCCGGTGGGTGATCGAAACCGCGTGCCGGCAGCTCGCGCAGTGGCACCTCACCCACCCGGCGCTCAGGCTGACTGTCAATGTCTCCCCCGCGCAGCTCATCGGGCTTGACTTTGGGCCTTCCGTTGCCCAGATCCTGCAGGACTGTGCCCTGGAGGGGGGTGATCTCACCGTGGATATCACTGAACGGGGACTGAGTCGGGACACCGATCAGGCCGTCAGCACCCTTCGCGGACTCAGAGCCACCGGAGTCAAGGTCGCCGTCGACGATTTCGGCACCGGCCACAGCTCCTTTGCCCAGCTGAAGTCCTATCCGGTGGATGCGCTCAAGATCAGCCGGGTGTTCGTCCGGGACCTCGGCGCCAGCGCCGACGACCTGGCGATCGTCCGGTCGATCACCAGTCTGGCCCGTTCCTTCGGTCTGCAGGTGGTGGCGACCGGAGTGGAGACCGAAGTGGCGGCGGCGACCCTGGTTGCGCTGGGCTGCACCCGGGCGCAAGGATTCCTATTCGCCAAGCCCTGCCCAGCCCCGGAAGTGGAGTCCATCCTGGAAAACGGAATAGCAAAATTCGGCAAGAACGGGCCGGTCATTCGTTGATCCCAGCTGAGTGAGGAAGGATTCCACTCCGCGGTATTTGTTTCGGTCACTATGAGTGCCAGCCGATTACTCATGGTGATGAAATGGTCGAGAACAAAGTCAGGCTGCCCATTTTTCAGCTCTGGTAGAGCAGCGACGATCACCGGCCGTCGCGATCGGGAGTGGTTGTCCCACTGAGATTCTGGCTTGCCGAATTTCGCAATCTATTATGCCTGCTATGCCGCAAAGACAGTTTCATGGTGCAAAAGTTTACTCCTCGCCGGGCGATGTGATCGGAAGTTATTCCGACCGGTTTTCGGGCTGCCAATTCATCGTTGCCCGTCCGGCTCAGCAGCCGGAATTGTGGGCGGCGTATTTGGACGGGGCGCGTAGGAGTTACCGGCGGCACGACGTGGAGAGCGTTCTGCAGTACGACCGCATCCGCGATGGGATTTCGACCGCGATCTTCTTCGCCGCTGTTGGCTCCGACGGCCAGATCGCGGGCGGAATGCGGGTGCAGGGTCCTTACCAGTCGGCCGACCAGGCGCACGCGGTCCTCGAATGGGCCGGCGGTGAGGGTGAACAGCAGGTCCGTCGTGAGATATCCGACCGCATCCGCGCCGGGGTGATCGAGATGAAGGCCGGATGGGTGGACGACGACGTCAGGCGCCGACGGGACATCTCCGCCGCATTGGCTCGGATCTTCGTCCACTCCATCGACTTGATGAATGTTCGTTACGCGCTGGGCACGGTGGCGAGTCACGCCGTCAAGCGATGGCAGACCAGCGGCGGGGTGGTGAGCCGTGACGTTGTGCCGGTCGCCTATCCGGACGACCGCTATCGGACCGTGCTGATGTGGTGGGACCGGGAGGACTATGCCGACCGCACCCTGCTCGGTCAGATACCCGCCATTATCGATGAGTCGGCGCAACTGGCCGTCTACTCCCGAGCGATCTGTGCGGGCCCGCTCCTGGTGGATTCATGAGCATGGACGGACCAGCTGCCGGCGGCCAGCACGCGGTCGGTCACCGGGCGATTCTGCTCGCCGAGGGAAAGGCCGCCGATGAGCGGCAGCTCGCCGATCTCAGGTCCGACCCGCGGGTCGAAGTGCTGGATCGTCGAGAGTTGTTGCTGGAGCAATGGCGGGCACTCCTACCACGGCCGACCGCTCGGGAACTTGCGGAACCGAGTGGGTGGGCCTACTACCCTTGGCGACGAACCTTGGTGGCGATACTCGGGCCTGCGGCCTTTCGGCGGGTCCGATTGGATCGCAACCGCAACAAGATCACCACAGCCGAACAGCAGACGTTCGGCTGGCTGGCCGTCGGCGTGATCGGATTGAGCGTCGGTCACGTCATCGCTCACACCTTGGTGATGGAAGGGCTTTGCGGGCAGTTGCGGCTCGCCGATTTTGATTCTGTGGAACTGTCCAATCTCAATCGGATCCCAGCCACAGTGATGGATCTCGGTGTCAACAAGGCGGTCGTCGCCGCGCGGCGGATCGCCGAGTTTGATCCCTACGCGCGGGTGGACATCCAGCCGGCAGGGATCACCGAAAGAACCATCACGGCTTTTTTGGACGGCCTCGACCTGGTGGTCGAGGAGTGCGATTCGCTGGACATGAAGGTCCGGGTCAGGCAAGCGGCTCGAGCACGGAATATTCCGGTCTTGATGCACACCGCCGATCGCGGTCTGTTCGACGTCGAACGGTTTGATTCCGAACCGGGCCGCGAACTGTTCCACGGGCTGCTGGGCGAGCTGGATCCGGCGGAGTTGACCTCGCTGAGCACCACCGAAAAGGCGCCCTACGTGATGCGCATCCTAGAGGCTCCCGACCTCTCCGCGCGGATGGCGGCCTCGATGGTGGAGATCGATCGGACGATCTCCACCTGGCCCCAGCTGAGCGGCGACGTGCAGCTGGGCGCGGTCACTGTCGCAGCGGCCGTCCGCCGATTCGGCCGTGGCGAGGATCTGCCGTCCGGACGCATCCGGGTCGATGTCGAGTCCTGCCTTGACCGGCTCGACGAGCATCCGCCATCCAAATCCACTCTGTCCGGAAACCATTACCCGGCAGATGATCTCACGCAGCAGGTTCCGACGAGTTCGATTGACGACATCGTCCGCGCCGTCCGGCTGGCACCGTCTGGTGGAAATAGCCAACCGTGGTCGATCTCGCTGACGGCAGACGCTATCGACATCAGTCTTGTCCGCGCGCGTACGTCGGCGATGGACGTGGGCTTTCGCGGTAGCCATGTGGCGATCGGTGCGGCCGGGTTCAACGCCAGGGTGGCCGCGGCGCGGCACCGGGTGCACGGACAAGTCACCGAATTCCCCAACGGTGGTGGGGACGTGGTCGTGTCTATATCACTGGCAGCCGGGTGCGACCCAAATCTGGCGGATCAGTACCCGAGCATGATTGCCCGCATCTCCAACCGGAACATGGGTCGGCGCGCACCATTGCCCGACGAGCTGATCGCGGATCTGCGGCAGGCCGCCGAGGCAGAGGGCGCCACCCTGTATCTGGTGGTCCAGCCCCGACGGCTGGCCCTGCTCGCTGGCCTCCTGGCCGAATCCGATCGCGTGCGCTACCTGACCCCGCTGCTACACGAACAGCTGATGGCCGAACTGAAGTGGCCGGGGGTGGATCGGCTCGACCGCGGGATCGACGTGCGCACTCTCGGCGTGGACGCCGGCGACCTGGCCAAGCTGAGGGTCGCCGGCAGGGCCGATGTGATGGCCCACCTGACCAGGTGGGGCGGTGGGAGCGCGTTGGGCGACGGCACCCGAGACCGCGTCGAGTCCTGCTCCGCGCTGGCGGTCATCGCGGTCAACGGGGACACCCCACGGGACTACCTGCACGGCGGTGCGGCCTCGGCTCGGGTCTGGATACGGGCCACCAAGGCCGATCTCGGTGTGCAGCCCATCTCTCCGGTGTTCCTCTACGCCCGGTCCGAGCAGGACCGCACCGACCTGTCCGCCGAATTCGGCGCAGAACTAGCTGCGCTGCAGTGTCGTTTCGATCACCTCGTCGGCCTCCGAACCGGGCAGGTGCCGGCCCTGGTCCTGCGGCTCAGCCATGACGCGGGCACCCCCGTCCGCAGCGAGCGTCTCCCGCTGGCAGCGATCATGACGGCTCGCGATCCCGACCGCATTGGCGAAGATTGAGCCGCTAGCGCACCCATTTTCCGGCCGCTGCCGCCAGCATAATCAGTCGCTTGATCGATTCCCCATTTGTGACAACGACGCAATTCGGCGGTCACCGGCCGGGCTCGAGCTCATCGCCAACGCTTAAAGACCTCTGTCGTTCGGGTAGGTGTTGGCGGAGCGGATCCGGTGCGGGTCATGTGAGAGCGCTGCCCTGCACCCATTGGTCCCAGCCGATGTTCCAGTCGCCGTAGCCGTCGTCGGGGGCGAGTTGGGTGCTGGTGCCGGTGACCTGGACGATGTCGCCGTAGCTGAAGGTGTCGTAGAACCATTGGGCGTCCTCCGGTGGCATGTTGATGCACCCGTGGGAGACGTTCCGTACCCCCTGGTCGGCGACCGACCACGGAGCGGAGTGCGCGAAGATCCCGGAGTTCGACAACCGCACCGCGAGCGGGATCGCGGAGTCGTACCCGAGGTCGAAACTGGCGGGCAGCCCGTAGGTGCCGGAGTTCATCTGTTTGACGTCGTACTTCTCCTGCGCCACGTAGATGCCGCTCGGGGTGACGAAGGAGATCACCTGACCGTCGACGGTGATCGACTCGTCACGGCCCATGCTGACCGGGAACTGCCGGGCCACCTGACCATCGATCGTCACTGTCATGATCTTCGTGGCGTCGTCGACGGTGGCGACCTTGGACGGCCCGATGGTCAGGTTCAGGGTGCGGTCGGTCTCGCCGTAGAACCCGCCGCCCAGGTCCACTCCGTAGATCTTGGCGTCCACGGTGACCTGGGTGCCGGTCTGCCAGTACACCTGCGGCCGGTAATGCACGGTCCGCTCGTCCACCCAGTACCAGCCGCCCACCTGCGCCGGCACGGTGGTGACGGTCAGGGCCCGTTCGGCGGCCACCTTGTCCGGCGGGGCCGTGTCGAAGATCACCGAGATCGGTTGCCCGACACCAACAACTCCGCGGTCCGGCGGCGGTTCGAACGACGGGAAGATCACCCCGGCCGGGGTGACGGTGGTGAACGACGACGAGCTGCTGCTGGTCAGCCCGGCGGCGTCCCGGGCCGTGGCGGCGATCTTGTAGGTGCGGGCGTAGCCGAGCGGTTCAGCGGAGGCCCAGGTGGTCCCGTCCGTGGACAGTTCCCCGGCAACCTCTTTGCCCTCCGGGTTCGTCACCGCAACGGTGTCCAGGGTGCCGTTCGCGGCCTTCACCACCACCGGGTCGAGCACCGACGCCCCGGTCGCGGTGTTCCGTGGGGTGCTGGTGATCACCGCCCTGCTCACCTGCGCGGCACTCGATGAGGGTGGGCTGCTCTGGGTGGCGTCGCTCGACGAAGCAGCCGGCGACGCGGTGGTGAGGGTGGTGGTGACGGTTGTCGGTGTTCCGGCGGTGCAGGCCGCCACGGTCAGTGTCGCGACGATCGCGACGGCGATCAGGATCGTTGATCTGCGCAGTGCTGGCATGAAAGACCTTCCGGTCGTGTTGCGGGTCATGGTCGGGGCAGACGCCAGACACGGCGTTGCGGGAGGGCCGCCGGGTGGCTGGTCGGTATGACAGGTCACCCGGCGGCCGGTTCCGCCGCCCGGTTGCCGGGTCTGCAGCAGTTGCTGCACATGAGTGATCTCGGCGGTCTGACTGGTCTTGATCGACTGGGCCAGTGCCAGGGCGGCAGCTTTGCTGCCCTGCGGTATTTCGGTGTCGGCCATCTCGATGGCGCCCTGGTGGTGCACGATCATCTGCTGGGCGAATGCCAGGTCCGCGGCGTTGTGCTCGGCGCTGGCCGCCGGCGGCGACATCAGCGCCGATTCCTGCCCGGACATCGGGCTGGTCAGCACCGCGGAGGGTGCTCCGGTAGCCGATTCCCCCGCGGCTGATGGGTCGCTTTTGCCGGACGCGCTCTAAACCCGGATCACGCACAAGGCAAGACGTGGCCACCGGCCAGGTGGACCACGCCGACGCAGATCGGTGACGACCCCGGCGAGCCGGCCAATTCCGGTCCTGCCCTGGTCATCGCGGTGCCGGAGCAGCAGCAGGATCAGCCCGGCGCCACCGACGACCAAGAACAGGATGCAACCGGCCATCGCGCCGTGGTCAACACCGCCGGAACCAGGATCGGCCGGAGACAACCTGGAAGCAATCCCCGGAAGGGGGAGGGCATCCATCACCATCGGCACCGGGGATGGTGATGAAGCAGGTCCGGTCATATCGCGGTGGCCTGCCGTGCTGATCATCGGCAGGGCGCCGTGCTCGCTGCCGCTGTCCCCGGCGGTGAGGACGTGCATGCCCAGCAGGCCGGCCAGGAGGGCTGCGAGCAGCATCAACCGGGCGGCCGTCGACAAATGTCGCACCTGCCGCTCGGTCCACCCCATCCCGCCAGTGTTCCACCTCCGGTCCCGGCTACCGCCCGGAAATGTATTCGGGGCGGATAGTTCTGGGTTTGCCCGTCGGGCAGTCGGTGCCTGACCCGCTGAACTGTCGTGCGCGGCGCCGGTCACGCCGGTGATGGCGCCGGTTCCTGGACCGGGACGACCGCCGGCCCGGGAGACGGCGATGCGGGCAGGTGCAGCCGCTTGAGCAGCAGCGCGTTGACCGCGACGATGAGGCTGCACCCGGACATCGGCCTGCGCCAGGGCTGGGGCGTCGTTCACCCCGTCGCCCACCAACGCGACCCGCCGGCCTGCCGCCTGCAGTGCTTTCACCTGAGCGGCTTTGTCGCCCGGGAGGACTTCGGCGATGACCTCGTCGATGCCCAACTGGTCGGCGATCCTTCGGGCGGTGGCCTCGTTGTCGCCGGTCAGCATCACGACCCGCACCCCGGTGTCATGCAGCGCGGCCACGGCGGCGGCCGCGAGGGGGTGCTCGGATTCCCATTCCACCGCGGCCGTCATCCTCGGTGACGGCCGTGGAGGACGCCCAGTGCACACCCGACACCTCGATCACCGCGGTGGTTCCGGTGCTGGTCATGGTCATTCCCTTCAGCTCGGCGCAACGCTCAACAAGGAAGTGGGGTTGGCTGCGGTCAGACCGCGGCGTCGACCGCTGCCGGCGCCGACCGGTCGGACGGCGGGCATCCGGTTCAGTTTCTTCTCGATCCGCGCCGCGCACGACGCGCACGTCATGCCACCGATCTGCAGATCGACCGCTTGCTGCGTCATGCCAGGAACCTCCTGGTGAATGTGGTCAAAAGCCGCGCCTACCGCGGTGGTGGGCCGGTCAGGAAGCCAGGGTGTAACCGGCCTCGTCGACCGCCCCGCGGATCGCCTCGACAGGCAGCGGTGCGGTGCTGGTCAGCGTCACCCGGGAATCACCGCCGGCATTCAGATCGACATCGACCGCGCTGACGCCGTCGAGCCGGTAGACCTCCTCGGTCACCGCGGCAACGCAGTGCGAGCAGGTCATACCAGTCACGGAATAGGTCGCTGTGGTGGTACTCATCGGGGTCCTCCAAAGAACTGGTGATCATTGAGATCGGCTGTGGGAGTTGGGTTTCGAGACTCGTTCACATCCGCCCGGTACCGGACGGTGGTTCGGGGATCAGGCGCACATCGGATTGCTCCCTTCGCAGTCACACCATTCCTTTATACCCCCCAGGGGTAGGGTTGTAAACCCTAGGGGGGTAGCAACTTGATGGATCAGTGCCCATGGCCGTCGGTCCCCGCGATGTCATCGCCGCCGTCGTGGCCGGTGATGGGTAGGGCGCCAGTCGTCGGCCCGGGGGTGGCCGGAAGGTGACCGGAGTCGTTGCAGCACCGAGGGTTTCACCGGCACGCAAGGTGAACTCGGCGGTCCGGACCACTCCGTCGTGCTGGAAGTCCAGGAACAGCCGGTAGTCATCGGCGGAGGGCGCGGTGGCGTAGAAGGTGATGCCGGGGCCGGCCGGGGTGACTCCGTCGCCGGGTTCACCCGCGGGATGGACGTGCAGGTACGCGAGATCCCCGGCGCGCAAGGCGACCAGGTGCCCGTACGCGGCGAGGTAGGGCTCCAGGTCGGTCACCGGCGCCCCGTCCTTGCTCACCGTCAGGGTCAGCTCCGAGGCCTCTCCCGGCACCAGGT
Source organism: uncultured Actinomycetota bacterium (assembly GCA_963730295.1). Classification (GTDB taxonomy): domain Bacteria; phylum Actinomycetota; class Actinomycetes; order Mycobacteriales; family Nakamurellaceae; genus Nakamurella. Next base: position 60,501 of record CAVSRE010000004.1, read on the forward strand.
CACCCGCGATGGTGACCTGATACCCGTCGACGACCTGCGCGATCACGGCCGGTGCGGGCAGCGCCACCGGCTCGTACATGCCGGGCACGGCGAGATCGGCGCCGAGCACAAGCCCGCCGTCATGCCCGGTCGGGGTGAAGTCCGCGAACACCCGGTACTCCCCCGCCGCGGGCAGGTCCAACGCCACCTTCCACCTGCCCTCGGCGTCCAGGACCGGATGCACATGCTGGAAGCTCAACAGGTCCCGGCGCACCGCGATCAGGTGCAGATCCTTGTCATGCTCGGTCCGGTAACCAGTCACCGGAACACCGTCGGGGCCCAGGATCTGGAACCGCAGCGGCACCTGCACACCGGCCGGCACCGTCCGGTCGGACAGCTGAAGGGTGTAGCCGTCCCGGGAGACCGACAGCCCGCCCGGCAGCGACGACGTAGCTGCCTCGGGTGCCATCGTCGTCCCGGCCATGCCGGTGTGGCCTTCGGGTTTCGACGGCGACGGCGACGTCGACGGCGCGGCAGCGGTGACGGTCGATGTGGCGGCGGCGATTCCCGCGGCGGCGCCGAACACTGCCTGCGGTCCGAGGGTGTAACCGCCGACCTTGAGAGCGGTATTCATTGCGTGTTCCTCCTGGTGGTCCTGACCACCACCTGAAGGCGCAGTCAGTGGGTGTGGGGGGCGCGGTACCGATCGGCGCCCACAGCCGATTCAGCTGCTCGGAAATTGCGTCTGCAAGACCTGATGGGGTCCGGCGGTGGGCCGGTCAGGAGCGGACCAGCCGTGCGATGGCCTCGGATGCCTCACGGATCTTCTCGTCCGCCTCCGGACCACCGGACTTGGCGGCCTGCACGACGCAGTGACTCAAGTGCTCATCCAGCAGACCCAACGCCACCGACTGCAACGCCTTGGTCATCGCCGACACCTGGGTCAGGATGTCGATGCAATACTTCTCGTCCTCGACCATCTTCTGCAGACCCCTGGCCTGACCCTCGATGCGGCGCAACCGCTTCAGGTAGTCGTCCTTGCGGTGAATGTACCCATGCGGACTCGCATGCTCATGCGTCGCGGTGGTCATCGTGGCGCTCCGTTTCTCTCCAGGGATTCCGGTTTCGAACCCCCCAACCAAATACCCGGGGCGGGTATTCCCATACCTCTTGGAATAGAGTACCCCCCTAGGGTATTTTCGGCAAACGATCGGGCCGCGGCACGCTCAGACCATGGGATTCGACAGCACCCAGAATCCCGGCATTCACTACGGGGTCGCCGGATGGGACCAACCCACCTTTGCTGACCGGTACAACGACCAGCCGCGGTGGCTCGGATGGCAACACCGCTCGGGCTGTCGCTCACACCGCGGTCCGGAAGGGGTCGTTCGACCCTTCGGATGCCGCCCCACTCGATGATGGTCTGGGAAGCAAACATGAGGAGGCTCGCTGCCTTGATGAACTGGTACGGCGGATGGGGGGTCGGCGGCTGGCTACTGATGAGCCTGATGATGCTGGCCTTCGTCGCCTTGATCGTCGTGGGGGTGGTCGCACTGACCCGCCGGTCGAACCGGTCGACCCCGGCTGCGCCGATTCACCGGGCCGCAGGGTCCGCGGCCCTCAGCCACCTGGATGACCGCTACGCCCGCGTTGAGATCGACGGCGCCGAATACCGACGGCGCCGCGAGCGGCTCACGCCCTGATCAACCCGCACCGGAAAACCACCAGATTCGACGAACCAACTGCACTCTTCGATCCGGGACATGTACGGAGACTCGATGCGACTTGGAAGGGCGAACATGAGACCACCACCGGAACATCGGACGCGATCACGGGATCCACCGGGATACCCCGAACCGCGCTCCACGAAGTGATCCCGACAACAGTGCTGTGGATCGCCGGTCATCGCCCCGATGACCGGCGACCTTCACCGAATACATGAACGACTGGCAAACGCGGTCGCAACGCGCGGCACGTTCGTCATCTATTCCTTGCCCCAGTGCTTCCCCCCACGCCCAAGCCACGACAGTTTTCCTACGGCCTCTCAACTAGTTTGTTAGTTGCCCAACGCCGAAGACATCTGAGCCCGAATCCTGGCGCTGTCGCCTTCATCGGACCTTCACACGAGCAGTGGCCGCCGCTTCACGCGCCGTCCGCACGCTGAGAGACAGGCACCCTCAGGTGCCGGACCAAAAGAGGAGTTGACGTTGTCATGAGGGGTTACGACTACGCCGGTGGCGGCGGCGTCTGGATGTGGGTGTTCGGCGGCCTGATGATCGTCCTCATCGCGGTGGGGGTGTGGGCGGTCATCGCCGCCACCAACCGTGGCAAACACGGCCCCACCGCACCGGCCGATACGGGTGGGCGGGCGCGGACCAGGCAGGTGTTGGACGAGCGGTACGCCCGCGGTGAGATGAACTCCGAGGAGTACACCAAGCGTCTGCACACGCTCGGGCTGTGACGGTGCGTCCGCTGAGCCGGCGGCGGGCCCTGCAACTCGGCGGCCTCGGTGTGGCCGGCATCGTTGTCGGGTACGCGGGCCTGGCCTGGGCCGGGACCACCGGGTCCGACCCGGTCCAGGGTGAAACCTCCACGGCACCAGAGGTTCTCAGCAGCACCAGCGGGGACCTGACGCTCACCCTGCAGGCAGCCACGAACCGCGGATCGGTAGCCGGCCGGGACGCAACGACGTTGCGGTACAACGGCGGCCTCCCCGGACCGACACTGCGTCTGCGGCCCGGAGATCACCTGGGGATCGACCTGGTCAACCACCTCGACGAGCCGACGAACCTGCACACCCACGGACTGCTGGTCTCCCCGCAGGGAAACAGTGACAACCCGTTCCTGATGGTCAACCCCGGTGAGACGTTCCGCTACGACTACCAGATCCCCGAAACGCACCCGGCCGGCACGTTCTGGTACCACCCGCACCACCACGGCCTGGTCGCCGACCAGGTCTTCGCCGGCCTCTACGGGGCCATCGTCGTCGACGAACCGGACCCACCCCCGGTCGCCGCGGACCGGGTGTTGGTGATCTCCGACATCACCCTCGACAGCGCCGGCGGCGTCTCCCCGGCCACCGGGATGCAACGGATGGCCGGCCGGGAGGGCGACCTGGTCCTGGTCAACGGCCAGGCCAACCCCGAACTGACCGCGCAACCGGGCACCCGGGAGCGGTGGCGCATCGTGAACGCCTGCGTCTCCAGATACCTCCGACTCCGCCTGGACGGGCAGGATCTGAACCTGCTCGGCATCGACCTGCCGCTGGGTGGTGAGCCGCAGCGGGTTGACGAGCTGCTGCTCACGCCCGGGAACCGCGCCGACCTCCTCGTCACCACCAGCGCCGGGACCAGCACCCTTCAAGCCCTTCCGTACAACCGCGGAACCCCGATGGGCGGTGGCATGGGTTTCGGGGGCATCGAATCCGGCGGGACGGTGATCGATCTGGCCACGCTGACCGTCACCGGGACAGCCGCCCCAGCCGTCGCCGCCCTCTCACCGCGACCGGCCCTCCCGGATCTGCGGGGCACCACGGTCACCACCCGGCGCACCCTCACCCTCGCCATGGGCATGGGCATGGGTTCCGGCAGTTCGGCCTTCACGATCGACGGGCGGGGCTTCGACCCCGGCCGGGTCGACAACACCGTCGCGGCGGGCGCCGTCGAGGAATGGACCATCACCAACACCAGCCAGATGGAACACCCCTTCCACCTGCATGTCTGGCCCATGCAGATCCTGAGCATCGCCGGACACGCCATCTACCCGCCGACCTGGCAGGACGTGGTCAACGTCCCCGCCAGGAGCAGTAGCGTCGTGCGGATCGCGTTCGACGACTACACCGGCCGCACGGTCTACCACTGCCACATCCTCGACCACGAGGACAACGGCATGATGGGCGTCATCGACGTCGCCTGACGGTGAGCTCGACCCTGCAGCGTGTTGCCTGCGGCAACGACATCTGAAAAGCATTGCTGTCAAACGATTTATTGGTCACGGGGTCGACCAGCTCGTCATGACTGTGTCAGGTGACAACGAGTTCCTGGTACATCCCGTCCGCGTAGTGGTTCTGCAGGTTGCACACCAGCTCGTAACGGCCGGGGGCCAGCGTCACGGTGTTCCACCCGACCGCACCGGCCGTGATCCCGTCGCCGGCACCGGCCACGCAACTGTTGGAGACCTCACCAAGGCTGCCGGCCTCATCGACCTTGCCGTCCGCACCTGGAACGCGTTGACCTGCAGCGGCACCCGCGGCCAGCGGCAGAATGACCACTTCATGGGTTCGCCACCCCATGTTCGATACCACCAGGCTGACCTGACCCGCGGGCACGGACGCGGGCGTGGCCCGCAGCATCATATGTGCGCCCAGCGGCGCGGTGCCGTCCATCATCTGGGTCATGCCCATGTCGCCCACCACGACATTCACGGTCGAGCCGGGCAGCGACGTCGGTGCCGAGCAGGTCGACCGGGAATAGGTATAGCCGGACTGTCCGCCCATCATCCCCTGGCCGGCCACGGTCGGATCAGTGCCACCTGCAAATGCTCCGCCCATCATCCCCGGGCCGGCCACGGTCGAGCCGGTCGACGAACCGCAGCCGGTCAGCAACGCGGCCATGGCCGCGACAGCGGCGACGAACATGACCGAGCGGGGGAACCTCGCACCCTTGAACATGTACCCAGTCCAGCAGTGCGCGCCCGAACCCATCAGGGGCAAAGGTCCCGGGCAGGGTGATCGGGCCGCAACGCGTCGTCGGCATAGTCGCAGTAGGGGGCCCGAGGCGGTAGGCGATGAACTCGACGCCAGGCGGCACCCCTGGGGGTGTTCTGCAGTCCCGCTCCCCGAGCGGCTCGGCGTCGATAGTCCGTCAACGGACCGAAATGGCACTGAACGGACCGCGGGCACCCGGGGCCCTCGCCGGTCGCAGCCCACCTCGCTGCGAGCTACGCAAGCACGGTGTAGCCGGCCTGAATGATGGCGGCGATCCGGTCCGAACGATTCACCGGGCGTTCGGACCGGACCGTGACCAGCCCGGTGACCCGATCCGCGGCGATCTCTCGTACCCCGGGGAAGTCAATCAGTGCCCCGGTCACCGTTTGCAGTGCGACGTCGGACGTCATGCCCGTAATGAGCAAGGTGGTAGCGCCCACGAACACCCGCGGGTTGTTGGCCATCATGACGGCTCCTTCCTCGGTGTCGACGCCGGAAGGCGTCGGAGACATTCACCGACCAACCGGAGCGTTCACTCGGGTGAGCACACACGATCCCGTCCCGCCATCCACTGCGACACAGGAATGATCAAGGCGACCACAACCCCGGGGCAACGCCGTCGATGACCCGCATGCCGGTTCCGCCAGCGGGACCCCTTGCACGTCAACCTTGAGTTCCAGTGTCGAGCCGCTGCCCCTGGACCGGAGGGGTCCGGCACCTACGCGCCACGGAGCTTCGACTCCCAGTCGGTGCGCCGCAGCGACATCACGACAGCGTCGACCCGGCCGTTGTCGAAGGGCAGCGCACCCCGCAGCACTCCCTCCGCTTCGAACCCCGCCCGCTCGTATACCCGCCGGGCTCTCGGGTTGAACGAGTAGACCTCGAGACTGATGCGCCACAGACCGGTAGTGCGAAAAGCATGATCGGTGATCAGTCGCACCGCTTCGGAACCGAGCCCGCGGTCGCGGTGCTGCGGTCCGATGAGGAGCCGGAAGTTGCAGGAGTCGTTACCGGCATCCAAATCGTTCAGTACCGCAGTGCGAGAGGTTCCGGACTGTCAGCGCGGTCCCCCGTCCAGGGATCCATCAGCAGAAGTTCAAGTGCGGACCGTCATGGTTCTCGGGCGGTCGACGGCCAGCACCTTGATAGCCTGCCGCGCAGCTTGCCACGCACCCGTACCTTCTGGTCTTCCGTACCGCCTGCGCGTTGGTGCCGAAGGCGGCTCCCCATGGTCCGCGCAGGTTTGTCACGGCTGCGGGGCGGCTACCACGAGGCCAGGCAGCGGCACGGATCCGTCGACCAGGGTGGCGGCGGCGCGCTGCGACCACGGCTCGAGCCGCCGACGGGTCAGCTGCACCATCCGTGGGCTGACGTCCACCCCGACGTAGCGGCAACTGGTCGGGACGTCCTGGGCCAGCAGACGACGTGCCAGTCGCCCGGTGCCGCAGCCGAGCTCGAACACCGCGCGGGCGCTGCTCATCTCGGCGTTGGCGGTCAGCTTCCGGACGGCACGGTCTTCATAGATGGCCTGCCAGTCCTGAGCACGGCCCACCCGGTCATACAGCTGCCTTGCTTGCTGGGGAGTCAGTGCGCTCACGGATTCCAGCGTGGCACGCGCCACCTGTGCGCGCCGCTCCCGGGGATCGTCATGCGCCAGGGACTTCGGCGGCCGTGCGAATATCGCTGCATGATCATCGAGGAGTTCGTCCATGTGGCCGCACCGGCCGCCCGGGTGTGGCCGTTGGTTGCCGACCCGGGGCGCATGTCCGTCCTGTCGCCAGAACTCGACCGGATCGAGTGGATGGGCGCTCCCGAACCGGGTGTAGGCGGATCGTTCCGGGGCCACAACCGGGTCGGCCCGTTCCGCTGGAGCACCACCAACGTGATCGAAACGGTGGAGCAGGACCGGGTGTTCGGCTGGCGGACTGTCGAGTTCGGGCACCTGGTGTATCGCTGGACCTACCGTCTGCTTCCCGAGGCTGACGGATGCCGCGTTACCGAGCGATTCGAGACGACGGGCTCGATATCGCTCTTCTATCACCTGTGGGGCCGCTACCCGATGCTTCGACGCGGAATGCGTACGACGCTGCAGGCAATCAGGACCGATGCTGAGCAAGCCGCCGCACAGCAGCGAACCTGACCGCCAAGGGCATTCACCCCGGCCGGATCGGCGCCTCATTTGCGGGTGCCTCCACTGAGGGGGCCTACGGTTGCATATGACCTCCGGCGACGTCCGCTTCTACTTCGACCCGGTTTGCCCGTTCTGCTGGTTGACGAGCAAATGGATCCGGATGGTGCAGGCCGAGCGGGGCTTCAGCGTGGACTGGCGGTTCATCTCGCTGCGGCTGATCAACTCCCACATCGACTACGACTCGTACTTTCCGCCTGAGTACGAAGCAGGGCACACGGCCGGCCTGCGGCTACTGCGGGTGGCAGCCCGGGTGCGCGCCGAGCACGGCCGACAGGCACTGGACCCGCTACAGGGCGCCTTCGGGGCGCACATCTTCGACACGCCCGCGCCCGTCGACGTCACCGACGAGCGCGAGCGCCGTGAGCGGCGTGGCACCCGGGAGTTCGTCGAGCCGATTCTGCGGGAGGCGGGGCTCCCCACCGAGTTGGCTGACGCCCTGGACGAGGAGTCCTGGGACGATGAGATCCGCGCGGACGGCGAGGAGGCACTCGTGCTGACCGGTAAGGACGTCGGCACTCCGATCATCCACTTCGAGCCGCCGGACGGGGTCGCGTTCTTCGGCCCGGTGATCAGTCGGCTTCCCGAGAAGGAGACGGCCGGCGAACTGTGGGACCACGTGGTGGGATTGGCTCGGTTCCCAGGGTTCGCCGAGCTGAAGCGCAGCCTGCGAGAGCGGCCGCAGTTGGTGGGGTTCGGTGTGCCGACCGGCAGCACCGGCAAGCAGGAGGACTGACACGCCGGCAGTCGCCGACAGAAGAAGTGAGCGCCCGATGACCCAGACCCCCGTGCGTACCCATGAGCAGTCGATCATCATCGAGGCCGATCCGATGGCGCTCTACGACCTTGTCAGTGACGTCACCCGCACGGGCGAGTGGAGCCCGGTGTGTAGGGCGTGCTGGTGGGACGACCCGGGCGAGGCGGGTCAGGTCGGCGCCTGGTTCACCGGCCATAACGAGTTGCCCGATCGAACCTGGGAGACCAGGTCTCAGGTTGTTGCGGCCGACCGGGGCCGGGAGTTCAGCTGGATCGTGGGCGGCAGTTTTGTGAGGTGGAGCTTCACCTTCAAACCCGACGGCAAGGCGACACAGCTGACCGAGAGCTGGCAATTCCTGCCGGCTGGCATTGCCATGTTCCAGGAGAAGTATGACGACCGGGCGGCGGAAGAGATCGACGCGCGCACCCGGCAGGCTCACGACGGGATCCCCCGGACGCTCGCGGCGATCAAGCAGATTGCCGAGACCTCCTGAGTTTCACGAGCACCGCAGGGCACGGGACACCGGGCGCGTCATAGGAGTCTCCGCGGACTACGTCAAGGGTGTGAAGCCTTACGGTGAACCACCAGGATCGGCATGTTGTCGTAGTGGCCCGTGGTCACGAACCGGCCTGAGCACGAAACTCCACACCCTGACCGACCACCAGACCCGCCCGGTCGCGGTGATCCTGACACCCGGCCAGTCCGGTGACAATCCGGCAGTTGGAGCCTTTGCTTGACCTACACCGCGAGCAGTTCCCGGTGGCCCGGAAACCTCGTTTCCGGCTGTTGCTTGATCTGGTAGTCGAAATCGTCCACCGACGCACTCGTCCCGGCCGGTCGCTCGCATCGCCAAGCGGGCGGGGGTCACCGTGCAGACCCTGTACTTGGCCTGGAGGAGCAAGCGGGCATTGCGCGCGCTTATATGGACTCCGTACTCGCTGGAAACCCCGACACGTCATATCCGCTCGTGCAGCCCGAGATGATCGCGGCAATCGCGGCCACCGGCTGCGCGGACGGCACATGGTGGCGGCCCTCGTGACCCCGTTCGGTGGGCGTCTTGATTTCCAGGCAGGGGACGAGATCCCGATCATTTCAACGAGATCCGCGGCTAGCGCTAGCCAAAGGCCGGTCTGTCCGAAATGACGATCCCGTTGCGGCGACGGGCCATTGTTGATCGGTGTGTGGCCGCTGCTACTCGATGTCATTCGTACCATCGTGAAATGTCCTACGACGCGCTGGCCGGAGCGGATGACTTCACACTTGATTGCTGCTCGGGGTATCTCGGTGTCTCCTTCATCCCGGGGAAATGACCGGTTCCGCCGACCGGCCTCCACGGATCGGGCACTTCAAGGCCTCTACCGGACCGCTGCCGAACCCGGGCCGTTCAAGGACCAGAGCCGGGATGATGGGCGCAGCTACCAGAAACTCTGCGACTGCCGCAACTGCACAAGTGGGAGGAGTTCCAAACTCCTTGCCAAAGGTACGGTTCGCCGATGACGACGGACAGCGGAACTGAGAACCCCAGGTCCGCGGTGGCCAAGAAGTCGGTCGTCGCTCTTACCGCCGTCGGCCTTCTGGTGCTGATCTTCGGTGTGTGCCTGATCAGCGCGGTTCAGCTTCTCGCACCGCGGGATATGCCGTTCGGCGTCACCGCGCCGTCGCCGGTGGTCGACGCGGTGCAACAGGAGTACAGCCTGGACATCACGACGTACGCGAGTGAGGCCGACCTGATGACCGCCGCCGAGAACGGCGGCATCTACGGCGGCTACATCGTCGGTTCGTCCACCGACACCTTGGTGACCGTTGCCGCGAAGAGCTTCTTCGGCGAGGTGTATGTCTCTGCCGGATTCGCGGACGCGGCCAAGAAGGTCGACCGAACGTTCACCACGACACCCGTTGTGCCGCTGCCGACCGCCGATCGAACGGGCGCGCTCGTCGGGCTCCTGCTCCTACCGACCCTCGTCGGCGGCTACATGATCGCGTCGCTGATGTTCTCCGCCAGTCAGATCGCCGCCGCCCGCGGACGCATCGCGATCGTCTTCGCCTTTGCCGCAGTGGTAGCGGTCATCACCGGCATCGCCGCCGGCCCGGTGATCGGCGCGTTCCCCACCAGTTACCTCTGGACCCTCATGCCCTGCTTCTTCCTGGTGACCGCGGTCGTGGGGCTCTCCGCGGTCGCGATTCAGGCTGTCGTGGGAAAGCTCGGCTCGCTGGTCGTTGCGCTGTTGTTCGTCATCATCGGAGGATCAGGCGCCGGCGGAGGCGGGGTCGCCCTGCTTCCGACCTACTGGCAGCACATCGGCGCTGTCTTCCCTCCCCGCCAGGCCATCGAGCTCTACCGCAACGTGCGGTACTTCGGCGGCAACAACATCATCACCCCGATCGCTGTGCTCCTTGCCTACGGGCTGATCAGTCTCGTGGTGATCGTCGCGATGACCCGAAGGTCGAAGCCTGCGCCCGGACCCCAGCCCCACGGCGACATGGCGGCAGCCGACGGCGGATCGGGCCGACCGGACCGTCGCCGCCTCGTCCCCAAAGATCTCATCGCCCCCGTCGCCTTCTCCCTCCTCCTCACCACCCTGTTCGCCGTGACCTACATGAGCTCGGGACACGAACCGGTCGCCAACGACATGCCGTTCGGGGTGGTGGGATCGCCCGCGTTGGCGCAGGCCGCCCAGGGTGACCTGTTCAGCCTCGACATCACCCAGTACGACGACCAGGACGCAGCGACTGCGGCAATCGATCGCGGAGAGATCTACGGTGCGCTGATCACCGGCGGCTCGACGATCGAATTGATGGTGGTCCCCACCATCAGCGACATCTCGCCGCTCGACATCGCCGGCAACTTCGAGAAGGCAGCCACGACGGCCGGTGAGACGATCACCGTGAAGGCCTATGCCCCGACGCCACTGGCACCGAAGGATCCGTTCGCGTTGGTCCCGGCAACCCTGCTCGTGGTCCTGCTGATCGGCGGCTACATGTCCGCCGCGTTGTTGACCACCACAGTCGGTTCGGCGTCGGCACGGTGGCGAGGGCTCTGGCTCGCCGGGTTCGCCGTCGTCACCGGGTTGCTGCTGGACATCGTGACCACCTTCTGGCTCGAAGGATTCCCGACAGCGTCGTTCTGGATTACCTGGCCGATCCTGTCGTTGATCATCCTGGTGGTGGCGCTCTTCGCAGCGGTCATGCGACGGGTCCTCGGCCCGGCAGGCATCATCGTGACGCTGATCGTCATCCTGCAATTCGGCAACCCGTCATCGGGTGGATCCAACGGCGCCGCCTACCTGACACCGTTCTGGAACGAGATCGGGCCCTTCCTGCCGCCGCGCAATGCGTTCCTTCTCCTCCGCAACACGCTGTACTTCGACGGGAACGGTATTTCACAGGCACTGTTCGTGCTGCTTGCCTATGCAGTGATCGGGGCGGCGGTCCTCGGCTTCCTCGACTGGTTCCGCTCCCCCGGACTCACCATTCCCGGACTCAACGAGGACGACACGACCCAGGCAGCCGGTGTCGCGATCCCTGTCGGCCCCCTTCCCTAACCGGGCAACTCGCACCGATCGTCCGGCTCCTGCCCACGCGCGGGGCTCTCCCGGGCGGGTCAATCGAAGAAGTCCTCACCGAACCGATCGTCGATGGTTCACCCCGGCCCGGTCAAAGAAATTGCTCTGCCCCAGATCTCCCCTAGGGGAGATCTGGGCGGAGGTGATGATTTTGACCATCGAGCGCGGGAACCCTGGAGGTCATGGATTCAGGCCCTGTTGATTGCTCAGGTCGGGCACCCGTTCTGTATCGGATCGTGGTCCGTGGCCAGCTCACTGAGCGTTTCACCGACCCGCTGGAGGGTGTTGTTGTCGAGTCGGCCGGGACTCGGTCGGTCCTGCGGGTAGAGGTTGTGGACCAGGCGAAGCTGCAAGGCATCCTTGGGTGGCTGTATGAGCACGGCATCGACCTGGTGAGGGTGTGCCCGGTCGACGACGCGGTGGCGCCGATTGTCAGCCGATGAGGCCGAGTTCCCGGGCCCTGGACAGGGCCTGACCCCGGGAGGAGATGCCGAGCTTGAAGTAGATCGATTTGGTGTGCGAGTGGATGGTGCTGGGCGAGACGAACAGGTCGCCGCGGCCTCACGTTCGGTGGCCCCGGCCGCGAGCACCCGGAGCACGTCCAATTCCCGCTTGGTCAGTCCGGTGTCCTGATCGGCCCGCCGGTACGCCGGTACCAGGGCCCGCGTGGAATGTTGCAGACGTTCACCAAGCATCCCGGGATCAGGGCAGGCGTCGATGATCGCTCTGGCCTCCTCGATCATGGCGCGGCCCTCGCCCGGTCGGCTCAGGGCTTGCCGCACCGCCGCCAGCTCCAGCAACGCATCCGCGACGTGCAAAGGCTCCCACGCGCCGCGCATTCGCTGCAGACCTTCGCTGATCAGCCTGTCCGCCTCCTGGTGGTAACCCGTTCGGGCGTGGATCATGCCGTCCACGACCTGATAGCGGCCGAACCAGGGAAGGTCCGCGACACCGGATCGGGTGGCCACCCCAATAGCGTCCCGGATCCAGTTCTGCGCCGTTCCGAGATCACCGCTGGCGACGCACACCTCGGCCAGCAGTGCCCGCGAATCGGCGGCGGACACCCACTGCTGGCTGCGGGAGGCCAACCTCACGGCCTGCAGCAGCGGGGCCCGGGCCTCTTCCGGCCGTCCCGCGAGGATCAACGCCCAACCGAGGTTCATCGCGGTCACGGCCTGCCACGCCGTCGCCCGCTGGTCCTCTGTGGAATACGCGACCCGGGCCGCTGTGAGCATCGCGCCCACGTCCGACCATGGGAACGAGGCGCGGAGCAGCGCCGCGCTTTCCTCGATCGTGCCCGACCCGTCGGGGTTCTCCCCCTGGTACCCGACCCGCCGGGCAGCCGCCACCGCACGCAGTCCGCTGTCAGCGTCACCTTCCAGCCCCGCTAGCCAGGCCTGGACGAGCAGCAGACGGGCGTCGGCCGCAACGACCGGTCGCGGGAAAGCATCCACCCAGCCGCGAACGGTCGCCAACCGGCCGACGTTGACCATCGAGCTCCAGTTGTTTCACCGTCCTCGAACTCGGCCTCGCCGAAGGAACGCCCGTCAAAGGGGACGCAAACCATCGGCGGGCTCACCCTCCCGACATCGAAGGGAAAACCCACCCCGCAGGAGGCCGAACAGATCGCACACGCAGCCTACGTGTACGGATTCCCGCTCGCCGTGATGAACGCCACCAAGGCTCAGCTGACGAATGTGCCGGCGGCAGAAACGTTCTCGGCGCCGGTGAATCAGTTCAACACGCCGTCGACGCCCGTCACGCCGGACTTCACGGCTGTTCCGGCCGCACCCGTGGACGTCTTGTTTTCCAACGCCTGGCTCGACCTGTCCAAGGAACCGCTCGTCTTCACAATGCCGAACACGAACGGCGTCTACAACCAAATGACGATCCTGTCGGGCTGGACGAACGTCCTCGCGGCACCCGGAAAACGCACCACCGGCACCGGAGGAGGCAACTTCCTGATCGCCGGCCCATGCTGGGGGGGCAAGGTTCCCGCGGGCATGACGTTGATCAGCTCTCCGACGAACCTGGTGTGGATCGAAGGTTCCACCCAATACGACGGACCGAGTTCCCTCGCGACCGTCAACGCCATCCAAGCGGGCTACAAGCTGACCCCACTGAGCGCCTGGGGTACCTCGTACACGCCGCCGACCAACGTGCCCACCGACCCGAACGTTGACACATCGTCAACTCCGCAGAGTCAGACGCAGAACATGTCGCCGCAAGAATTCTTCACTGAGCTCGCCGCGCTCATGGATGTCAACCCCCCGAGCCGCGCCGATAAGCCCGTCGTCAAGCAGATGGCGCGTATCGGAATCGTTCCGGGGAAACCGTTCAGATGGAACAAACTCGACCGCGACATTCAGGAAGCGATCACGCGCGGCGTCAACGAGGGGCACCGCAACGTCACCGAACTAGGTCTGCAAGTCCCTGGGTCAACCAAAGAGAACGGTTGGCTCGTCAACCTCGAACAAGGCTGGGGAAACTACGGCACCGACTACTCCCTGCGGGCCGCCGCCGCGATCTCGGCGTTGGGCGCGGTGCTGCCGCAGGACGACACCTACTTCGTCGTCGCCGGCGACGCGAAGCTCAACAACTACACGATCACATTCCCCGCAGGCCAGACACCGCCGACGAATGCCATGTGGGGCATCGACATGTACAACGCGCAACTCCACCTGGTGAGCAATCCGATCGACCGCTACGCGATCGGGCCGCATCTGGCTCCCGTGAACTTCGACGCCGACGGGTCGCTGACGGTCTACGTCCAGAACACGGAACCCAGTACCGCCGCGCAGCAGCAGAACTGGCTGCCCGCGCCCGACGGCGCCTTCCTTCTTGTTCTGCATGTCTACTGGCCGCAAGACCCGGTACTGAACGCCACTTGGTTGCCGCCCGCCCTCGTGAAGACGAACTGACGCCAGCGCTGAACGCCGCCGGGCAACGACCAACGCCGGCTCGGTGACAGTCGCCATCGGTACGGGAGCCGAGATCCTCATCTCGGCTCCCGTACGCCAGTAGTCGAACGCCAAACGCATGACCCCCAGAATGGCTCCCGGCTCGTTCATTGACGCGACATGCACCTGAGTTCGACGCCCCTGGCTGCGAGTTGGTCGGCGGCGTGGGTGTCGATGACCGTCTCGGTTCGCAGCACCTGATGCACGGGCACTTGTCGGCGATCGACATCAGCGACTGTCGCTGTTCCGCGGTGAGCGGTCCGTCGAGGCGGATGTCCCGCCGGATCCGGGTGAGTGTCCCGCTGCTGGTGGGGCAGTCCCCGCAGTCCTTCGCGTGGATCCGGTCGTGCCGAAGGCGCACCGAGACGTGTTGCAGTGGCCAGCCTTTTCGGTCCGCGTACATCCGCAGGGTGATGGAGGTGCAGGTCCCGAGCGCGGCGAGGAGCTGGTCGTAGGGGTTGGGTCCGGCGTCGTTTCCACCGACGGAGACGGGTTCGTCGACGACCCAGTCATGGGTGCTGGTTCGGACGGCCTGCCGGTAGCGGCCGCCGGGGGCCCATGCCACGTCGACAGTCCCGTCCGGGATCGAGTCGCCCGTGACCGGACCGGCGAGGGCCGGTTGGACCATGATCGCGGGGTCCTTGGGCAGGTACCTGGCGGACCACGCCGCGATCACCTCGGCGGCGTAAGCGGAGTGATGCGAGGCCGACCCGCGGCGCATTCCTAAAGGGGCGCGGCGGGTCTTCAGCTGCGCCGCACCTGCGGGCTGCCGACCCCGGCGATGCCGACGACGATGCGGCCGGCCCGCTTCGGTAGCAACTCCGGGCGCCGGCTTGGCCCGCCGCAGGTGCCCGGCCCGTAACCACGCCTGTCGAATGATGAAAGGCCCCATCCACACTTTGGATCAGCCGCTTCCCGGACCCGCGGAGCGACCTCTAAGGGGTTTCGCGCAGTTTGCCGCTCTTTGCGACGTTCGGGTCGGTGCACGAGGCCAGGTCAAAGCAGCAGGGCCGCCGCTTTCCGCCGTCCAGCTTCGAAATGCTCACCTCGACCCGTCGTTGCCGCGTCTGCGGGTTGCGCGTCGCCTGCACCCAACGGACCCACTCCCACCGGGCCATCGGCGTGATGTCCGCCCACACGTCGCGGATCTTCGCGGGTGCCTCGGCCAGGGCGGCGGCGAGGTCATCGGGGACGTCCGGCTCCGGCCACTCGAGCGCCACCTGGAGGGTTAGCTCGGCGCTGTCACCCGAACTGACCCCGGTGACCCGCTGAAGAACCTCGTCGACCCGGATCCAGTGGCCACGGCGGCCGTCCGGCTCGACGACGGTCTCGAAGTCGCGCCCGCCGATCGACGCCTGAACGGCCACCTGCCCACGCGACGGGAGCCACTGGCTGACATCACCCGGCAACCGCACGAGGGTCGTCTCGTCGATGGTGCACAGCGCGGCCGTGAAGCTGATCGGCGCCGGCTCAGAAGGCCGGGCATCGGCTGCCATGACACGACCTCCATTGGTGTTCGGGCTGTCGGCTCAGTCCCAGATACCTGAGCGAGCGGTCGAGCCCAGACCCACTCGCGGTCAACCCGTCCGCGAATGTTGTGATCCGCACGCCTGCTGAGCGGACGTCCCATAGGACCGCTGCTGACTCAGGCTGCATAGAATTCAACGGCACCGGCGAGGGCCGAGGCGGCGAAGTGCGGGTTACGCACTGCCTCGGCCATCACGAGGTCGACCTTCCGACCGAGGATCCGCTCAAGGTCTTCCTTGAGGCCAAAATAGGCGTCGAATGGATCCGGTGTACCTGGAGTGAAGTCGACGAGGATGTCCACATCACTGTGCTCGGGCCTGAAACGGTCGCTGGCTGCAGAGCCGAACAAGCGAAGGCGCCGCACGTCGTGCGCGCGACACACACGATCGATCGCTTTACGGTCCAAAACCGCGACAGAGCTCATGAGACGGATTCTACTGACTGGCTACCGAAGTTGATTGCCTTCTGCGGGCCTCCGCGGCGGTGAGCACATGCGTAGCCGAATGAGGATCCCATGCGGAAAGATGTGGATCATGGTCGTGAAGGCGCCGGAATTGAGTCGTGAAGCCCGATTGCGGTTCGATCACTCGGACATGGTGCGGTCCCGCGCAGTTCCTGACGGCCGATGGTTCGGGCAGG
Source organism: uncultured Actinomycetota bacterium (assembly GCA_963730295.1). Taxonomy (GTDB): domain Bacteria; phylum Actinomycetota; class Actinomycetes; order Mycobacteriales; family Nakamurellaceae; genus Nakamurella. The sequence continues at coordinate 76,819 of CAVSRE010000004.1, forward strand.
CTCTGGGTGGGGTCGGAACATCAAGTACTCGCCCCCGGAGATTCAGCGTGTCTCCGCCCAGGTGGCGGGGACGTCTCCCCCGCCCTCTTTGGTGAGCCTGGTGCCGACCTGGGCCAGCAGCGGCACTGGTGCGATCGGCCCGGCGAAGAGCGCCTGCCCGAGGCCGAATCCGGTGGACGCGCGAAGCAGTGTCGGCGGCACGTGGGAGAACAGGGTTTCCAGTTCGTGGACGTCACCGGCGCCGTTCATTCGCATCAGGATCAGGTTGTCGCATTGCGAGACCACCTGGGGGTGCACCTTTCCCGGTCGTTGGGTCGCGACGAACAGGTGCAGCCCGAACTTGCGGCCCTCCCCGGCGATGAGCGCGCCAAGGGCCGCGGTTTCCTGCAGCACAGGGTCCACGCTGGTGGCCGGGAAGACGTTGTGGGCCTCGTCGATCGCCAGCAGCATCGGTGTCCGTTCCCGCCGGCGGGCCCAGCGATTGCCCAGTAGCACCAGGGACACGGTGTTGCGTTCATCGGGGCGGGAGAAGCTGCCCACGTCCAGAACCAGGCATCGGGGCAGACCCTCAGGATGCTCCCGGACGAGAGATCCCTCGCCGTCCCGACACCACAGATCCCAGGTGCTCACACCCAGATTCTCGATCCGCAACGCCAGCTTCGTTGATTCCCGGTTCGCGGCCGCGGCGGCAACAAGGTCGTTGACCGAGTAGATGGCCGGCAACGCGGCCCTCAGGTGCCGCAGCTGGGCGTACTCGTCCAAGTCGCGGATCGGATCGAGCCGCAGCAGCAATGCCTGGATTTCCAGGTCCAGGTCACTGAAGTCGACGCAGAGCGTGTAGTCGGCATGATGTCCGCGGGCGGCCGCCACCCTGACCGAACCGGCGAGGCTGCGGTAACGGGCGCCCTCCGGGGAGGTGTCATCGGGGTTGGCCAGGGCGCCGAGATGGACGTGATCGGAGTTCGGGTCGATCACGACAACCGGCAGCTCGGTGTTGGCCAGCAGTCTTTCGAACAACGCACCGGTCGTGTACGTCTTGCCGGCCCCGGATTGCCCACACATGAAGGTATGCCGGCCGAAGCCCTTCGACCGCAATCTGGCGGCCACCTTCGCTGTCTGCCGGTGCGAACCGATCTTGATCGTCGGCTGTCCGTCATCCAGACCCGTTGCCACAACAGTCAACTCGGCATCGGTGATACGGCGAAGTGGCAGTTCGCCGAACGGTGGTGACGCCGCAGCACTGCTGTGATCGACCGGGCTGAATTCGCCGTCAGTGAGATAGCCGAGGACCAGACCCGACCCAGCGGCAGCCCGCAGAGTGGGGGTGATCCGGGCCGTTCCAGCGAAACCACCCAACATCTCCACGTCGCCGTTCAACGTCAACTCGGGGCCGTCGTGATCCACAATGTGCGCGTCCCGAACCTGAACGACGACAAGGCTTCCGTCGTCCCGCTGGGCGGTCGCGATCTCGCCGGTCTCGACACCAATATCGAGTGGTCCAGTCCACCTGACGTCCTGACCGTCGGCCGAGAACGCGACCGCCGCGGCCGGAAACCTTCGATACAAGTCGCGTCGGGCCCGGTACAACCAGTCAACGTCCTCCGGCATCTGGAACTCTCCCTTCACCACGGCGGCAGCCCAGCGGCCACCGCCAACGAAGTTGGCTCGCTACTTCCAATGCAACCAACCATCCCCAGCGGAACAATGACGATAATGGAAGCTGAGGGCGCTTTACCCCAGTCGCCAGCGTCCCGATTGCGTCGCCCAGGACGACCGTTCGCTGGTTGCCGTCCCAATGGTGCTGGGTCTGACCGAGAGAATTCGGCTCGGGACACTATGTATGAGGCAACATTTCGGCCAGCACGGTTTCGGCCGGCGGCATGGCCTCGATGTCGTCTTGGAGCGCCGATGCGGCGTCGGTGAACGACCGGTCCTCGAGTACCGACTGCAACGCGGTCCAGATCTGATCTGGTGGCTCCCGACCTCTCGACATGCGTGGCATGATGATGGCATGAACCGCATACGTCTCAGCACGACCGTCGATGCGTCCTTACTCGAGCATGCGCGGAGCGTCCGATCGGGGACGACGGATGCTGCGCTCATAGACGAAGCTCTTGCGGCCCTTTTGGCCCGCTACCGCTCTGCCGAGGTGGACGCGAGCTACGCCACCTATGACGAGCACCCACTCGAGGAGCCAGACGAGTGGGGCGACCTGGCGTCGTTTCGACGGGCCGTGGCATCGTCGTGAATGCACTCCCTGCGCACGGGGAGGTGTGGTGGTGCGAGATGGCCGAGATCGGTCGTCGACCAGTCGTCGTCCTGTCCCGCGACGCGGTGATCCCGCGACATCGTCGCGCACTCGTCGCGCCGTGTACGACGACGATTCGAGGGCTCGTCAGCGAAGTCGTGCTCGAACCTGGTGACGACCCTGTACCCCGCCGGTCGGCGGTGAACCTCGACTCGGTCGAAAGCGTCTCGATCTCGATCCTCGTCAGCCGGCTGGGCCGAGTGCGCGACACGCGAATGCGCGAGATCTGCGCCGCCCTCGCAGTGGCTGTCGACTGTTCCGAATGATCCAGGCCGCATCTTGTGCTGTAAACCGAGCCTGAACCGGCACGCTCCGCGTGCCATCCAGCACTGGTCGCGCTGCGCGAGACGATCAGCTGGTGATGCCACCCACGGACGTCTGCACACAGATGCCGACCCGAATGAGATGGCAGACTTGGACGATGAAAGCGATAGAGGCCATCACCAACCTGCACACCGACGACGTCGAGCGTGCGCGGGAGTTCTTTCGGTTCCTCGGGCTAACTGAAGACGGAATGAACCAAGGATGGGTGGCCCGGTTCACCTCCACGGACTCAGGCGCGTGCGTCCAAGTCGTGACCCGAGACGCGACGGCGCCTGAAGACTCCGTGATGACCATCAAGGTCGATGACGTCGACGCCGCATACGAGGAGGCGCAACAGCGCGGCTATGAGATCGTGCACCCGATCACCGACGAGTCGTGGGGTATTCGTCGATTCTTCGTCCGGAGCCCTGACGGACAAGTGATCAATGTCGCCCGGGATCGCTCATGAGCGAGAAACTGCAGCGCCCTTACCGCGAAATCGCCGCTGCCGACCCACCGCGAAACTAATGAATCATTACTGCGAAGACCATGATATCGAGCTAGGGACGTCCCGATTACGGATCGTCTGCTGACCGAGATGGGCAACCCGAACGGGCGCTTTGACCAAGGGTTATTGGTCAGCAGCGGCTCACCTGCCGTCGACAGTCTTGGCGTGCTCGCAGTATCGAGGTGACGACGGTCGGCGACTGCGATGACCACAAGGCCCAGGACCGGGGCGGACTGGGCCAGCGCCTTGGCTGTGCGGACGCGGCGCCGAGTCGTCCTCATGGGGCGGATCGGGATCTTTGCTCAAGATCGCGACTGATACGTCAGGCGGCCAGACCGACGAAGATCGTTTCGCCGCGCGCCCTTCCACAAGAGAACAATGTGGGTTGGTGACCGGTCCACGACATTCTTTGGTGCCCAACGATTCCTGTCTCTCCACCGTGTCTTCCGACCGGGGGGTACTGAGGCCGACCGCCTGGACCGTCCGCTGGTGCCGCCAATCTGGAAAACGTCTGTCCCGACCGCCCACTCAACGGCGTAACGCCTCAACTACGGGTCGCCAACAGCGATCCGTCCCGGTTTGACGTTCACGGCCGAAACAGGTTCACCGTCGCCCATGTCGCGTCGAGGTCCGCATCAGCTGACCCCGGTTCAACGTCCTTGGCCGCGCCGAGGCGTCGGAAAGGTCTGTCCCGCAGGAGTATCCGCTCCGATGCTCGAACCGGTGATCGCATTTGCCGGGACTTCACTGCCGGGCACTCGTGCAACCGCCGCCCAAGTCGCGTCGAGTTCCCACGGTGGTCGCGGCGGCGGTCCTGCGCACCTGTCACCGGGCGGCCGCGTCGGTGGACGGTTCGCCGGCGTGTGGCTGGTTGGTCGCAGCGGATGACTGACGCGTTTCGGGAGCTGTCCGGTGGAGGGTTGCCGGCCTCGGTGCGGGTTGTTGTTGTTGGTGCGGCCTTCGGGGTCGACCCTGGCGATGTTGTGCTGGCTGGCCTGGTTGTGCCGGCCGGTCACCGCGTCAGTGGGTCGTTCCGTTGGCCGGGACCCACCGGGGGGGCTGGTCGGGATCCCAAAGCAGGAGGCCGCGGGCGCCGCGGATGTAGGCGGCAGCGAGGACATCGATGTCGGTGTGCGAGCCGAACACGACGATCACGGCCGTGGGGTGCATGCCCAGGAGCAGGCTGGTCGCCTCGGCGCCGGCATTGTTGGCACGGTGGATGCCGATCAGCACGAGATCCGCCGGCCTGGCCGTGACCGCGTCCACGAGTGCGAAACCATCAGGCACCCAATCAATGTCAACCAAGGCGGGCAGAGGCCGCAGCATGTCGAGTAGGCCCTGAAGGATCCGTGGCCGGTCGTCGCAGATCAGCACCGATCTGATCGGACCGCTCCCGGCCACTGTCCAGATGTCGGTGAGCGCCGCGCGGCCGGCGGACTCCGCTACGGCACTGCCGGTGGTCATCCGGTGCCCAGGACGTCGTCGCGGAGTGTGATGGCCACCGTCTCTACCCTGCTGTGCGCACCGAGCTTGGTGATGATGGCGCGTTGGTGATCGCTGACGGTCCCGGGCCGCACGAGCAGGGCCGCCGCAATCGCGGCGGTGCTGAGCCCGCCGACAAGCAGACGAAGCACCTCCCGCTCCCGGGCGGTGAGCTCCCCGCCGATCGCTGCCCTGCTTCGCGTCCGCCGTGCCGGCAATCGCGGTCCCCGCGTCCTGCCCTTGGCGGCCTCGACCAGGTTGGTGGTCACGGCGAGGTGATCCAGGGTGTCCCGGGCGGTGTCGGTCAAGGTGGCCTCGTCACTGGTTGCCCGGCGGCTGAGCTCGATTCGCGCCTCGTCAGGGGGGTAGCCCTGGTCGATCAACACGCCGATCGCCTGGTTGTAGACGGAGAACTCAGCCAGGCCACTCACCCCCAGGAAGTGCCCGGACCGCGGTGACGCCCGATGCCCGCCGGAAGGGACCCGCCCGCCGACATCCGCGGATCTGGTGACCAGAGCAGCCAGGTCAGCCAACGCGCCCACGTCGGCGGCGTGGAACATCATCGTGCCGTCCGTAGCGTCCGGGACCAACGCGGACAATGGGACGTCCAGGGATGCCCGGTGAGTCGGCGCACGGTCGGCCTCATCAACGCTGAGTGTGACCATGAACCCGTCGAGGACCACCGTGATCCGCACACCGAGAAATGACGGCACTACGGCGGCGAGGTGACCGGCGAACACCATGAGCGTGGCGCGCAGATCGGTGCCTGGTTCGGCCAGGGCGGCCGTCAGTCGTGCAAGGTCGCCAAAGGTTCGGGATTCGCCGTAGGGAAGAGCTGAGTCGACCACAAGGGGCTCCGTGGGCGCCCGATGCGCTGTGTTGGCCCTGCCTGTGCCGAGCAACGCGAGGGTGCGTCGAACTCGATGCCTAGACGTGAAGGCTGGTCGGGACCCACCTCGGTAGTCCGCAGCACCTTCTACGGTAAGCCCCGGTGGAACGGAAAGAAACCCTTGCCAGCCAAAAGGTTCGGTGGCTGTGACGGATCAGACACGTACCGGCGGCCAGCGGTTCCCGGTCGACCGCACTGGCTTCAGCGGCCTCGTCACAGTGGCCGCCCATCGAGCCTTTGAGGGACAACCGCGTAGCGAGTCCCGGCAGCGGTGTGTGGTCCATTACATTCCGCATCCACCCGATCACCATGTGCAACCATGGCACTGGTCGTCGGTACGCGAACCCGACACACGAAGGGTGGACCGAATGGCTGACAAGATAGCAGTTTTGGTGATGGTCGTCATGCTCGGCGCCCTGGCGCTCAAAGCTGTGGCTTGGCAGTCGGGCCGTGCCCCCACACGCATTCCAGAACGGCCGACGCTCGCGAAGCCGCAGTTGGAGGAAACCACCGCCATCGACAACGACTACGGCATGCCAACCGGCACCAACAAACTCAACGGCCGCATCGGCGTCCATCACTTCGCGATACAAGACCACCAGGTCGCAACGCCATCACCAAATTTTGTCAACGTGCATGGTCTCTGAAGATGTGAGGTCGGGCCTTCGGCGTCCCGACTGCGGTTCGGCCCGCGGGACAGCGCCAGCGCCGCGCTGACCACCGGCAGGAAGAAGACGTTGCGGCCTTGCGGATCTCGATCCTCTTTCCAGCCCGCCCGGATCTGCAGCGGTCGGCGGTCGCGGCGATGAGCGCGTTCCGGCAGTGCGTAAGTTCGCTGGCGATCAAGTGGTGCCGAGATCGACCGGTATAGGCCACCCCAAGCCTGAACACGGCCCACAGCACGCCCGTTACTGCGGTCGCGATGAGCACCAGGACGAAGTCGGGCTGGAACTGGTTGAGGTTGGCGAGCGGTGAGCCGAACAGACGTGGCACCAGGCCAAGGATGACCCATGCCGCGACCAGCGTGGTGAGCAGCGGGAACCACAGGCTGAACCGGCCGGCGATGCCCGACTTGGCGCGTATCGCGGCGCGGTGACGCCACGCCCAGATCATGCTGAGCAGGTAGACGATCGGCAGGAGCACCAGGCCGATGAACAGGGCCTGCTGGGGCAGGCGGGAGCCTTCGCCGGCGTAGTCGATACCGATCCCGCTGGCGGCGATGCCGGTGCGGAGCTCGGTCGTCTCCGCGAAGCCGACTCCACCTACCCCGTTGACGAGCACGACCGCCCCCTTCTTCTGAGCGGGGAGCATCCACGCCAATGACTCGAAACCGGGGCTCGCCCCGGTGTGCCACACACCCCCGTTGCTCTGTTCCACGTACCAGCCGAAGCCGTAGGACGGCGATGCTGCGCTGGCCGGGCGCATCATCTGCGCCTTGCCTGCGGCGCTGAGCACGTCGTCCTGGCCGTTCATCATCATCTGCATGTAGCGCGCCAGATCGCCGGCGGTCGAGATGATTCCGCCCTGGGGGGCCGTTGCGACGTCGGTCGGGGTCTGGGCCAGCGCTCGCTTGGTGGCGAACCACGAGGTGTGCCCGGTCGCCATCGAGTCATGGACTTCACCGTCGGCGACGAAGCTGTGCTCCATACCTACCGGCTCGAGAATGTTGGCCGTCACGTAGGCCTGGAACTCCTGCCCGCTCACGACTTCGATCAGGCGGCCAAGAATCTGGTAGTTGAGGTTCGAGTACTCAAACCGCTCGCCAGGTCCGTACGCAGGGGTCACGTCGGCACGTGCGTCGACCGAGCGCTCGAGCACGTCCTTCGCGTTCGTGTCGCCCCCAGGTGACGCAGCGGCACTGGTGTTGCCTTGCAGTGTGGAGAAGCCGCTGGTGTGGCTGAGCAGCTGCCGGATCGTGACGGGCCCGGCGGGCCTGCCCGAGAAGCCGTCGAGGTACTGCGAGATCTCGGCCTCGAGGTCGATCTCGCCGGCCTCGACGAGCTGCATGACTGCCAGCGCCGTGAAGCTCTTGGAGATCGAGCCGATCACGAATTGCGTGTCCGGCGTGACCTCGGTGTCACCGCCGATCCTGACCACGCCGCGCTCTCCGGCCGAGGTGATCTCGCCGTCGGCCACGACGGCGTACGCCAGGCCGGGCACGCCGGAAGCAGGCATCTCGCGATCGATGAAGTCCTCGATCGATCCGTCGGGTGCACTTCCCAGCACGACGGAAACGAGGCCAAGCCCAAGGACTGCTAGAAGTTGCCGCACGGTGTCAGCCTTCCTGAGGTCGTCTGCGTGCACGTGGATTGTTTCCCGCCCATTCGGGCCGATCGACTACCACACCCGCTCACCAACCCGTCCCCCGATCCCGAGCACTCACGGCATTGGGCTGACGCTGGTTCAGTCAGCCTCGCGTTCCAGGACGGTAGTGATGGAGCTGCTGCCCGTGAGCCAAAAGGAATTGACGACTCGCCATCCCTGGCTCGCATGCTTGTTCAGCGTCGCTTCCAAGTTCGCGGAAGCTGACTCTTTGAACCAGCCACCGCGCACGGTGACTACCTTGTACATCTTCATGTGATTCCTCCGGTGCGTGAGGGTGAGAGTGGACCTGCAGGTGGTCAGGTCGCTGTCTTCGGCGAGCGGTCGATGCGATCCGGCGCAGGCGGTTCGCGTCGCGAAACGGACGACGTTTTCATGATCACGATTGTGGCGGTGACGGCAGCGACAGCCAGGATGATCCCTGCGGTCAGGATGTTCCCGGTAGGCGCAACGATCGACTGACCCATGAGCGCCTGCGCGGTCAGCAGGACAAGTGTCGAAACGAAAGTAGCCGAAGCGAGCAGGACCAGCCGCGAACGCCGACGGGCGTCCCGCAGTGCCGGTAGTTTCCAGGCGAGCAGTTCGAGCAGGAGCACGAAGAGGGGTAGCGCCTTCCTCCACAGAGAAGGACACGCCATCGACGACGACTCTGTCGTTGTAACTCTTGACCAGCCCATCGACCTCGATCACCGGCACAAGAAACCCTCCAAAGGACTGCAAAACGATCGAACCTGTTCAGGGCAAGTCGTCTTTTGCCCTGCGAAGCACGCGCCCGATCTCCCGAGAGGATGGCCGGGCCGGTTGCGATCAAACGGCGCGACCCTGGCCCCGCGGATTGCGGTCGACCACCGTTACCGTCCTCTCCGCACTGATCAACGAACCGGACAAACCGCCAAGAGAAGTGCGGCTCCGGCCGCTGTTCGCACGACGGTCAGCACCACCAGTCTCAGCATCGCAGTGTCCCGCCGCCGGGGGCATAACAATCAACTGACGTTCATCCGAGAAGGAACTCGTCGACACCGTCGACGATCCTGACTTCCCGGCAGCCAGATCCGTGGCGGCCACTGTGCTTTCGTCGTAATGCTGAATTGGCCTCGACGCCTCTTCGATCACGTCACACCGCGTTTCAGGTCCGCTACTCTCCGTACAAACGGGGAGGTTGCCATGCGGCGACGGTATGGGTTGATTCTTGTCGTGTTGCTGCTGGCCGGGTGCAGTTCCATGCCGGCTGCTGTGCCATCTCGTCCATGGCGGTCCGTGTCATCGTCGGCCGCGGCCACAGTTGCGACGACAAGCGATATGGGTTTCCTCCGACCGACGACGGAGCAGGCCCAGGCCCAGGCGGCGGCGTTCATTGCGATTGATCCGCGGATGGATAACGTGGACCGGTATCTGACCAGGTCGATTGATCAGTGCAGCGACATTCGGGAGAAAGGGCTGACGGGTGCGGCGTTGACCGCGAAGGGCCATGCCCGGTTCGAGGGCGGGAGTATGCCGGATCTGACGGATGCTCAGGTGGAACAGATCAATGCGGCGATCAGCGTGTGGTGCACGCCCGCGACGGCGGCCACGGTCGCACCGGCGACGACGACGACGGAGGAGGAGGAGGAGGAGGAGGAGGAGGACGCCACGAACGCCCTGTGGTTTTGGAGCACGCTGCGCCAGTCGTCGGCGGTGACGGCCATGAACGCCGCTGCGTCAGTGAGTGCCGCTGCTTGGCCTAGATAGCAGCAAAACTTCACTCACAAACTCCGTGACTCTTCGTGCTGGAGCGATTACGCTATGTATGCACCACTCGGGTTCGTCGTCTGAGCTTGCACCGGCAGGACGGAGCCGCTCACTACACAAAAGTTGGAACCTCATGAAGCACAAAGTGGGCAGGATTGTCACCACAGCCGTGTTGATCGTCGGGCTGCTATCAGCATGCGCTGGCAGTCCTGGAGAAGCGACGATAGCTTCCGTCCAAACATCGTCGGGCTCGCTCCTTACCTCGACAACCCCATCCTCCGCACCAACGCCGGTCGACGAACGGGTGAAAGTTCCCTCTGTTAAAGGGCTTTCAATTCAACAGGCAACGGCGGCAATCGAATCTGCAGGGCTCACCATCAAGATTTCGGGCGATACCAGCAATCCTGCGTACGGAATAATCTCGCAGACTCCCGCGGCTGCTTCGAAAGTAGCGAAATCGAGCGTCGTCACTGTCACCGTTGGCGAATCGGTTGAGCAGAAGAAAGAACGCGAAGAGGCAACTGCAGCTGCCGACGAGGCTGCGCGGGTCGAAGCCGAGCGGGTCGCCGCGGAGCAGGCGGTTGCCGACGAGGCTGTACGGGTCGAGGCCGAGCGGGTCGAAGCCGAGCGGGTCGCCGCAGAGCAGGCGGCCGCGGCTGAGGCGGCAGCAGCAGCGGCCGGAACCGTCTCCCAGCAGAACGCGCTCCGATCTGCTCAGGACTACCTCGGGTTAATGTCCTTCTCCCGTACGGGGCTGATCGACCAACTGGAGTACGAGGGCTTCTCCACCGAGGACGCTGACTTGGGGTGTCGACCGCGTGACGGTCGATTGGAACGAGCAAGCAGCCAAGTCCGCCAAGAACTACCTCGAGTTAATGTCCTTCTCCCGCTCCGGACTGGTGGAACAGCTGATCTACGAGGGCTTCACCCCCGCACAGGCGGAATATGGGGTGAGCCAGACCGGCCTCTGAGCTGGTTTGGGTGCCCGGCCCAGCCTGGTCCAGGCCGCCGCGGGCGGCGCTGGTGTCAGGGTGAAACAAGCGCCCCGGGGGCCAGGTCGGCGGCGGTGACGAACGCGGCGGATTCCGCGTTGGTGACCGGGTGCCGGTCGATCTCGAACGCTCCGACCCGTGCCCGGTGCACCGGCGACCCGTCTGGGTAGGACTCGTTCGAGCCCATCTCGAACTCGGTGCCGCGCAACAGCACCAAGCGGGTCGTCGAGCCCGGACTCATTGCCGGGCCAGGTGTATCCGGAGTTCGGCCTCCGGGTCCTCGATGAGCTCGCCGCTGACGTCGATCGTGACGTGATCGATGTGCCCGGTGAACCGGAACGGGCTCGGGTAGTCCGGGGTGACCGGTGAACCCGGGTTGGATCCGCAGGTCAGGGCGCCGGGGTTGAACGCGAACGGGGTGGTGGTCGGCGCCTCCGCTGCCCCCACCAGGGCGCCGTCGACGTAGAGCTGCAATCTGCCGGACGCGCCCTTCCCGGCGGCCAGGTCAGGTTGACCCGTCGGTTCGAACTCGAACCGCAAGGCGTGTTTGCCTGTCGGCACCGGCGATTCCGACGCCACCCCGTAGAGGCCGCGACCGACGTAGTTGTGCACATAACGCAGCTTGCCGTCCTTGACGAACAGCGAGTACCCACCTGCTGCGGTGCCCTGGCACAGCAGCACGCCCTCGGCGCCGCCTTCGGGGATGTCTACCTCGGCGGTGATGCTGTGCGGCCGGTTGAGCACCCGCGGACCGGCGAAGAACGGGATGGACTGGGTATCCGGGTAGTAGCGGTAGTGCGCCCGCTGGGGAGCGACCAGCGGTTTCTCGGCGACCATCCGGGCCAGGCCACTACCGTCGATCGGCAGCACCCCGTACTTGCCGGCCTCCACGTACCAGGTGCCGATCAGCGCGATCAGCCGGTCCCGGTGCTCCTCGGCGACGTTGTGATTCTCCGCGAAGTCCTCGGCGACGTGGTACAGCTCCCAGCCCTTCGCGTCCAACTCCGACAACCGGTCCGCGCTGATCGGCTGACCGAACCCGACACCCGCCTCGGCGAACGACGGCCCCGGCCACGGGCAGACCGCCCGCCACCCGTCGTGGTAGATCGCCCGGTGTCCGAGCATCTCGAAATATTGTGTGCGCCTGCGACTCTCGGCGGCGTCGTCATCCAGGGTGTGCGCGAAGCTGACGCCATGGAACGGTGCCTGGGTCACTCCACGGATCGCCTTCGGCGGTTGGATGCCGAGCAGGTCCAGGATGGTCGGGACCATGTCGACGATGTGCGCGTACTGCTGACGCACGGCGCCCTTCGCGGTGATGCCCTTGGGCCAGCTGACCAGGAACGGGTCACTGACCCCGCCCCGGTAGGTCTCCCGCTTCCACCGCCGGAACGGGGTGTTCCCGGCCCAGGTCCAACCCCACGGGTAGTGGTTGAAATGGTTGGGTCCGCCGATCTCGTCGATGACCTTGAGGCTGTCCTCGAGGGGTTCCGGCGCGTTGTTGAAGAACTGCGCCTCGTTGGTGGTGCCGGTTGGCCCGCCCTCGGCGCTGGCGCCGTTGTCCGAGATCACCATGATCAGGGTGTTGTCGAGTTTGCCCAGGGTGCGCAGGAAGTCCAACAACCGGCCCAGGTGATGATCGGTATGACTCAGGAACCCGGCGAAGACCTCCATCATCCGGCTGAACAACCGCTTGGCATCAGCGGACAGCGAGTCCCAGTCCGGGACGTCCGGGTCGTGCCGGGACAGCACGGCGTCGGCCGGGGCGATGCCGAGTTCCTGCTGCCGAGCGAAGGTGAACTCCCGGTAGGCATCCCACCCGCCGTCGAACTTCCCGGCGTACTTGTCGGCCCATTCCGCGGGGGCGTGGTGCGGGGCGTGGGTGGCGCCGAAACACAGGTGCAGGTGGAACGGTTTGTCGGGGTCGACCTGCTCGGCGTCGGCAATGAATTGGATCGAGTGGTCGATCAGGTCTTCGGTGAGGTGGTATCCCTGCTCCGGGGTCTTCGGCGGCTCCACCTGGTGGTTGTCGTACACCAGATCCGGGTACCACTGGCTGGTGTCCCCGCCGAGAAACCCGTAGAACCGCTGGAACCCTCTACCCAGCGGCCAACGGTCGTACGGGCCGACCGCGGTCTCCTCGTTGCTCGGCGTGAGGTGCCACTTGCCGACCATGTAGGTGTTGTAACCGTTCTCCAGCAGGATTTCCGACAGGAACCCGTTCTCCATCGGGGTCACCCCGTCGTAGCCGGGGAACCCGGATGCCAGTTCGGTGATCGCGGCCATCCCATTGGCGTGGTGGTTGCGACCGGTGACGATGCACGAGCGGCTCGGTGAACAGAGCGCGGTGGTGTGCATGTTGTTGTACCGCAACCCATTCGCGGCGATCGCGTCAAAGGTCGGGGTCTCGATCGGGCTGCCGTAGCAGCCGAGCTGACCGAACCCGGTGTCGTCCAACACGATCGTGATCACGTTCGGGGCACCCGCCGCGGCCCGGACCTGCGCCGGCCACGCCGGCGACGAATCGTCCGTAGTTCGACCGATCACCCCTGGGAACGACTCGCCGGCCGGGTACTCCTTGATCGCCATCATCTCTCCGTCACGTCGTGGTGGGCGGTTGATTCGGCTGGTACGCGTCCAGAGTGGTCCCAGCGGATGAGCGAACCCTAGGCCGGGTCGCCGCGTGTCGCCTCATCCGACCCGAACGAGGCACGGGCAGCTGACGGACGGGACGGCCGGGTCAGGGCCGTCATCCGGGATCGATCTGGATGTCGAGCGGTGCAAGACCGTGCGCGTGGAGGACGTCCAGAATGCGGCGCAGCTCGTCGGGGCCCGCGACCGTGCCGCGCAACACCGTCGTCGGGGGTACCAAGGTGGTGCTGAACCCCTGTAGGCAGGACGCGACGACCCGCCCGATCGGGCCGCCGACTTGAATCTCGTAGTCGGGCACTCGCGTGCTCCCTTCTATGGGTCCACAGGATGCGGGTGCGGTGGTGGGGCGCCTACCGGTCCGAGTTGCCTGACCCCATGCAGTTCGATGCCCCAGCCCTGCAGCCGATTGATGATGCCGATCAGCGCCGCCTGGTCCAGTACGGGCCCCCGCAGCACGGTCTCAACGGACTCGGTGACGACCCGGACGCCCTCGAGTTCCTCCAGCACCTCGGCGGGCACCGTCCCCCCCACCCGGATCTCGAACTCCAGTGCTGTCACCTGTCCGACTCCCGCCGACGATCGCTTCCCATCCGGTGAACGTTCCCACCACGGACGGGGATCGGGATCATTCGAACCGGATGGGACCGTATGCTGCTCAAAGCCCGTTTTCGACCGAACCGCCGTGGAGGGGAAGACCGATGGACGTCGGCGACCCGGTTCGCTCGAACCGGTGGTCGCGGTTCCTGCCGTTCTTCCTTGGAGAGCTTGGTGCGTGAACGGTTCACCGGCCCATTGCGTCTGCGGGCGTCGCCGCCGGCGGTGCCGACGGGGTTCGTCCGACGACCACGCCTGGAGGAACGGCTGACCCATGGGGTCGCCCATCCGGTGACACTGGTCAGCGCCGGGCCCGGCTACGGCAAGACACTGACCCTGGCGTCCTGGGCCCGGCCCGGTGTCACTCCCGGCGTGGTGGCATGGCTGACCATGGATGAGACGGACAACGACCTGCAGGCGTTCTGGTCCGACGTGCTGGGTGCTATGGCGATCGGCGGCGCCCTCCCGCCTGGCAGCGCGTTGCTGGAGGTGGTGCCGGCCGCCGGGTTCGGCCACGAACAGGCCCAACTGATCCGCGCCGGTCTTGCCGAGTTGCCGACGGTGGTGACCCTGGTGTTGGACGATTTCCACCTGATCCACGACCGGCGGGTGTTGGAGTCATTCGGTCAGCTGCTCGAGCATCAACCGCCGCAGTTGCGTCTGGTGCTGGCCGCCCGCGCCGACCCGGCGCTGCGCCTACACCGGCTGCGGGTCAACGGTCAGCTGACCGACGTCCGGGCCACCGATCTGGCCTTCACCGCAACGGAAACCGCAGAGCTGTTCGACCGCAACGGCATGCACCTGCCAAGTAGCCGGCTCGGGATACTGCTCGACCGCACGCTGGGGTGGGCCGCCGGACTCCGGCTGGCCATCATGTGCCTGGACCCGGGCGACGTTGACGGCGGGATCTCCCGCTTCACCGGCAGCGATCGCCTCGTCGGCGAGTACCTGGTCGAGGAGGTCACCAACCGATTACCGGAGCAGGACCGGCAGTTCCTGCTGACGACCAGCGTGGCCGACCGCCTCAGTGCGGGGCTGGCGAACCAGCTGACCGGCCGTAGCGACGCCCAGCTGGTCATGGAACGGCTCGTCGCGCAGAACGCCCTGGTCGTGGGCCTTGCCGGCCGGAACGACTGGTTCAGTGTTCACCCCCTGTTGCGGGACCTGCTGCGGCACCGACTGGCCCTGGAACAACCGGGTGCCGTCACCGACCTGCACCTGCGGGCCGCCCGCTGGTTCACCGCCCAGGGTGAACCGATCCCGGCGATCCGGCACACGAGTGCCGCGGGGCAGTGGGACGAGGTCGGGCGGCTGCTGACCGGGCGCGCCCTGCCCCTGCTGGTCACCCCCAGCGCACCGGCCCTGGTGGCCGAGCTCGGACCCGCCGCGGCCAGAGCCCGGGTGCATCCCACCGCCAGCACGCTGCTGGCTGCGGCGGCCTGCCACTACCACCGGCATGACTACGAGTCGATGACCCTGGACGCGAACGACGCCGCGGAACTCCTCGCCGGTGTCCCGGAGGCCGACCGATCCCCGGCCGAGGTGGTCATCGCGGTGTTCCAGCTGATCGGATCCCGGGCCTGGAACCCGGCGCTGACAGTGCCATCCGCCGCGCACCTGCTCGACCTTCTGGAGAAGACACCCAGAGGCCGGCTGCCAACGGCCGAGCAGTACCGGGCCATCGCTACCACCAACCTCGCCATCGGGCAGATATGGACCGGGCTGCTCACCCAGGCCCAGCAAACCCTGTCGATCATCAAGACACGCTCCCACGATCTCGGCCTCGGTCTGACCGAGATGACCGCCCAGGCCCACCTCGCGCTGCTCGACGTGATCCACGGCCGCCTACCAGACGCCCACCGTCGTACAGGCGCCGCACGAGACGTCGCCGACCGCCGGGGCTGGGCCTCCGAACCCCAGGCGCTCGCCCTGCACGCGGCGTCGGCGCTCACCCACCTGGAGTGGAACCAGCCCGATGCGGCCACCGCGGACATCGACTCTGGCCTGACCGTCAGCAACAGCGGATCGGACATGCCCTGCCGGCTGGTCCTGCACATCGCCGCGGTCGGTGTTGCCGTGGCCCGCCGTGACTCCGCCGCGGCCGTCGCCGCGTCCGCCCGGCTCGACCAGATCCAGAATCTGGCCGGGGAACTCCCACCGCTGCTGGCCCGGTGGTGCGCCGTCGCCCACGCCGACGCCCATCTGGCAGCCGCGGAACCCGCCGCGGCGATCCACCGGCTCGGCGTGACCCGGGGACCCGTGGGCTACCCGGACGCCCTGGACCGGGTTGCCCTGGCCAAGGCCCACCTGATGCTCAACCAGCCCGATGCGGCGTTCGACCTGCTGGACCCGGTGGCGACGACCTGGTCGCCCTATCGGGGAGCGGTCGTCGAGGCCAGGATCCTGGCCGCGGTGGCAGCGGACCGGATGCACAAGGACACGGCCGCGATGGCCGCGATCACCGAGGCGGTCGACCTGGCCCACAGCGCAGGCATCGTCAGGCCATTCCTGGCGGCCGGATCTTCAGTCACTGCATTACTCGCCCGGCACCGACATGTCGTGGCCCGGCACCTCGATTTCACCCGTGGCCTCGCGCCCGAGGACACCGGCAATTCCAGGAGCGATTGGACATCGGCAACCCCTGTCGGCGGGTTGACCGAACGGGAACTCGCCGTTCTGGCCTACCTGCCGACCATGCTCAAGTCCGGCGAGATCGCCGCCGACCTGTTCGTCACGGTCAACACCATCAAAACCCACCAGCGGTCCATCTACCGCAAACTCGGAGTCACCACCCGCCGGGACGCCGTTGGCCGGGCCCGTGACCTGAAACTCCTGTGACCGCGCCCTGGCCGACGACGACCGATGTCCGGCGCAGCGAGCAGTTGGGCGATGATCGTCCGCCGGACCAGCAGCGGAGCGAGGCCGCACCCGGGCGGGGTCATACCGAGCCCATTAACGGCCGGTAGACGGTCTGCGGCGCGCCGAGAGCGTTCGGGTCCTCGATCACACAATGACCGATCTGCGGTGGCGGTGTTGACGGTTGGGCATCCGGTGGGACAAATCACGGTCCGGTCGCCGCGACGCCCTTGGTGAGTCCGGCCGGCTGACTGACCGGTGTCGGGCCCAGGTCCGTGCGCCCGGGGCGGGCGACGAAAAGGCTGGATGGGTCGGTCAGAAGGCGCCCCCACGGATCACCTGGGTGAAGACGTCGACGGTCTGGTCGAGCCAGCCGATGATGCCCAGGCTGTTGTTGATGTTCTGCGGCGGTGTGTTGACCAGGGTGTCGCGTCGGATGAGCCGATCGAAGTCGACCGAGATCCGTCCCACTCGCGGCGTTCCGTCGGGGGAATTGAACCGGACTCCAACTCGCTCCATGATCCGGATGAGTTCCTGCGCGATGATCCCGTATGCGACGGTCGTCGGATGGATACCGTCGAGCGAGAACAGTCCACCGGTCGCCCGGCCACCCTTGCCGTCGGCGGTCAGGAATCGAGTGTCCGGAGTGGGTTGCAGGTCGGTCAGTTCCCGCGGTAGCGGGTACGGCGTCCACCAGATCGGCTGCGCCGATGGATCGTCGATGTAGCGGCGGAACGCCAGGCGATCCAGTACTCCGGCCACGTCGAACAGGAACCAGTTCTTGCCGGCCCCCCGCTTGTCCGCGACGACGCCCTGGATGTACTCGTTGTACATGTCGATGGCGTAGTCGACCGCCCGTGCCTGTTCGCCGGTCAGGTTCTCGTCGTGATTCGGGTCGAAATCTTCCTCGTCGATCCACGGACGCGTGTAGTACTTGAAGTAGCGCGAACCAACGCCGCCCTTGCCGCCGATTCCGCGGGCTACCGGCGGAATCGTGACGTGCGGGACGGTGCACAGGATCACGTTGCGGGCATCGATGCGATCGAGTTCAGCCACGATCAGGTCGTATTCGCTACGGAAGTGAGCGGGCTGCCATACGGTGTACGCCGACTTCGCGGACGGATCCTGATAGCCGGGATCCTCACTCCATTTCAGCCGGAGCTTGACCACACTGCCCAGGGCGTTGTTCGCGCCGAGAAAGACGACCAGGGTCTCGATGTCCTTCGGGTCGTCGGCGGCCGGCCCGGCCGGAGCGCCCATCTCGCGGGCGACGTCGAACAGCGTCTTGCCCTTGGCCTGCACCGTGTGTGACGGGTAGACCCGCATGGCCGCGCGATCGGCGGCATTGTCGACCAACGGGATCAAGAAATTGTTGGTCGCGGCGTTGGCCGAGTCCTCGCATTTCGTGAACGTCTTGGCCAGGGCGTCGCGCAAGTCCCAGCCGAAGACTGCGAGGGCGTTGTTGAACGTTGCGATGTTCGGCTCGATCGCGCCGGGGCCGCGCTCCCAGTATTCCTCGATGTCGTTCATCAGGTTGCGGATGTGGAACGGTGCGGTCGCATACTCCAACCACTCGATCTCGTTGCCGTACTTCTCCTCGAGATCTCGCAGGAGGAATTCGATGTTCAGCGGAAGCCCGCCCAGCCCCGGGTACCTCGGGAACTGGAACCGATCGAGGCAGCCGAGCTCGTAGGCGACGATCGCCCCGTACGACAGGTCGGTGTTGTAGATCGCGCCGCTCTGGAATCCATGGGTCAGGGAATCGCCAATCACCACAAGAGGCTGCCGGGGCGGTGTGTCGTCCGGCCTCTGGTCGACGACGATGCCAAGCGTCGGGTCGGTCTGTGGCGCCCTGGGCGGTAGCAGAGAACGCTGCTTGACCTCGTCGGGTGCGTCCTCGGGAACCTCGAATCCTCCTGCCATGACGTTCTCCTACGTTCGAAGTGCCCCCGACGCCGTCGCGATCGTCCCCGCTGGGAAACCCACCGTCAACCTAGTTTCGGGACATTCCGGACTGTCCCGACGTCAACTTTCCCCTTCGGGCCGGGGGATGGGACACCAGCCAGGCCCGGCACGGGGTGCGAGAGGGCCCTGGCCAGCCATGCGTCCGATCTCGCGACCCTGCCCGACTGACCAGTTCACGTCGGTGGCGGTGAACCGATAACCCTAACGGGCGTCACTGAAGTCGTTCCCAGGGTTGTTGTTGCCACATGACCATTTGCGTTCCGCGGGGTTGTGATGTAAGCGCGCAGTTGATCATGCAATAGGCCGGGTCGTCGATGGCGTCGTTCAGGCTCATATCCCTGGGAATTACCCTCAATCAGGCCGGACACCTGGGTTTGACCATTTTCGGAACAAGGACAACCATCCGAGAGACGGGGATGATGAGCTGGCAGCGGGGTCGGTCGAGGTCGAGGTCACGCAGGGGTGAGTGGATCTGGTCGATCTGGCCGACGTTCCCGGTTTCTTGGTCGGAGGTTCCGGCTCGGATCCGCCCAGCCGTCTCGCAGATCACCCGGCTCACAGCGGCGGTAGTGATCGCGTACCTGGTCGCGAACGCCGTCTCTCCGGGCATCCTTGACCTGACCGCCCCGTTGACGGCGTTGTTGGTGGTGCAGGCGTCGACGGTCGGCACCTTGCGGATGGGGCTGGTCCGCGTCGGTGCGGTCCTGACCGGCGTTCTGGTCGCGGTCGGACTGGCCAGCTACGTGGGGTTGTCGTGGTGGAGTCTGGCCGCCGCCGTGGCGACATCGTTGGTGTTGGCGAGGGTATTGCGTCTTGGTGAGCAGTCGTTGGAGGCTCCGATCAGCGCGATGCTGATCCTCGCCGTCTCGACACCGGACCTGGCGGCTCAGGTCCGGGTGTTGAACACCTTGATCGGGACGGTCGTCGGGATCGGCTTCAGCCTGGTGGTACCGGTTTCGATCCCCAACCAGCGGGCCAGCGACGCGGTGCGCCGGGTGGCCCGATCGCAGGCGGCCCTGTTGGACGAGGTCGCTGTCACCATGGGCGATGGAACACCACACCCGGAAGAGGTCAGGGCCTGGTCCGACTGGACGGTGCACATCGCCGGCGAGATCAACGAAGCCGCCGCCGCCGTGCAAACCGTCGAGGAGAGCCGCAGGTTGAACCCGCGAGCACTCACGGCAGCCAAAGTACATCCCGGGCTCCGGTCCGCGCTGGATCGGCTCGAACGGTGCCTGGCCGCCGAACGGGCACTGCTGGGCGTGATCGCACACGAGGCGCCCGGGGCGCCGGCGACGGCGGATGACACGTCAGGGTCGGAGCTCAGCCACGTCTTTGCCGTCGTCCTGGACGACGTGGCGAACGGGCTGCGCGCCTTCGGTGATCTGGTCAACGCCGAGTACGGCGCCAGTACGGTTTACCGGGGTGACGAGGCGATGGCCCTGACCCTGGATGCCGTGCGGGAGGCCCGCGCCGTGCTCGCCGAGCTGATGACCCTCGAGCTCGATTCCCGGGAACGCCCCGACCTGTGGATGCTGCAGGGCTCAGTGCTCACGGCGATCGACGAGGTCCTGCGGCAACTCGACTACGAACGACCCGAGCCGAGTACTCCACCCTGGTTCACGCGCCATGGCCTGCCCACCTTGTTCAGCGCCTCGCCGGCAGTCAACCGGCTCGCACCGCCGGAAAAGGACTGATTGACAGAGTGCGCCGCCAGCGGGAACGGCCATCCGACGCTGCCGAACTGGAGGGCCGGGGACCCGTTGTCTACAAGGCCTACTACGCCACCACCGGTGACTACGCCCAAGCGCTGCACAGGCTCGGCGTCACCACCACCGCCGGCCCGGCGCCCACCAACGAGCAGATCGCCCGGCACACAACGGTTCTTTGAGGCCAGCCAATCACGGGCTCTGCGGGTCTGGCGCGCTTCGCGTGGCCGCGGCGTTTATCGCCCGCACGCGGCAGGACGTGAGCCGACCCAATGGCCGACCTGATCCATGACAATCGGCCACCGCCAATGGCGGTCTACGCTGCGTGTGACTGCCATGCCGATTGGGCATCACGAAGATGCAACCGTCGGTCGGGAGGACAGGTCATGTCAGCAGCAACAGCAGGTGAGGAATTCCGGTTCCGGTTCGATTCTCGATACGCGCTCGTCGCGCGATTGTTCGGAATCACGGACCGGCGAGCCGTGGTCCGAGTGACAGATCAGCATTTCACCGCCCGTTTCGGTCCATGGCTCGCGCAGACACCACTCGCGAATGTGCGGGCTGCCTCAGTGACAGGGCCTTACCATTTCGTCAAAACAGCGGGACCGGCTCACCTGTCGTTCACCGATCACGGATTGACGTTCGCAACAAACGGGGACAGTGGGGTCTGCCTGGAATTCACCGAACCCATCACCGGGCTGGATCCGTGGGGAGCGTTGCATCATCCCAACCTCACCGTCACCGTGGCCGACATCGGGCGGCTGACAGAGCTGCTGGCGAAGTCCACGACCTGAGCGTTCAGTTCGGCCCCCTCCAGACAAGGTATGACGCATCGCGGCAGACGACCGCCACCTTGCCAGTCGCCATCCTCAGACGAAGCGGTGCTCACCTGGGTATGACCAAGCGCTCGGCAGCCCGCCCCCGTACGCAAATTACGCTCCTGAATCCGCCCGCCGGTGCCAAATGAGCGCGCCGATGGTTCCGGGGGAACCGGCGGGACCAACCATGCGCGGAGAATCCCGTCGTGCGGTGCGGGGGAAATGGGTTGCCGGATGGACATTCTCGGGGTCGACCGGAATTACGCCAGCCTGTCAACCAGGGACCTGCTCGATGCCAGGGACCAGTACCACTGGCATCTGGTCAACAAACAGAACGTGATCGGCACAGCGTTCGGTCTGTACCGCACCAGGAAGACCGATGACTGGCCAGCTGGCCGTTCCGCTGCGTTCTGCCGACCCCGGGATCACCCGACACCACCGTCGGGACGGTGCCCCGGACACCGCCGGCGAACGCGCGCATCATCGGGCTGGACGGGAAAGTGGTTGCCATGCCTGGCATGTGTGCGGCCGGCCAAGCCGTTCAAAGTGACGGACTCACGCTGCGGGTACTTGTTCACCGGACGTTGGCCCGTCGGCTGATGATCACCCAAGACCAGCCGGTAGCGCACAGAACGCGCTCCACGGTGCTCCTTGAGCTCGACTGACGGTTGGGCGACATTCGGGTGGGCAATGGCGTTTTTGCTTTTGGTCACGTTCGCACCGATCAAAAACCTGGTTCTGGGCTGGGCTCCGCCTTCTCAAGTCCTACTATCGTGGCGATGGTGATGAAGTCAGTGCTGATCACCGGCGGCGGTCGGGGTCTTGGTCGGGTTACTGCCGAGAAGTTGGCCGTGTTGGGGCACCGGGTCATCCTGGTGGCCCGCACCCCGGTGGCGGCCGATAACGCCAGAGACGGGATCTACCGGCGCCATCCACGCGTCCAGGTTGAGGCTCGCTCGGTGGACTTGTCCTCGCTGAGTCGGGTCCGTGAGTTCGCGATCTCGGAGGCCGAACGCGGAGAGCCGGTGGACGTGTTGTTCCATGTCGCCGGTGTCATGCAGACCAGCAAGAGCCGTCGGGTCACGGTCGACGGCTACGAGGAGACGTTGGCAGTCAATGTACTCGCGCCGTTCCTGCTGACGGCCTTCTTGCTGCCGGCCCTTGAACGGTCCACGTCGGCGCGGGTTGTGACCGTGAGTTCTCGGCTGCATCTGCCGGGATCGCGCGGCGAGCCGGTCGACTTCGACTTCGACGATCCACAGCTCGAGCACGGCTACCACCCGGATCGGGCGTACAAGAACTCAAAGCTCGCCGTGCTGTGGTTCACCTACGAACTGCAGCGCCTGATGTCAGGTCGGAATATCACGGCCAACGCAGTCTGTCCTGGCTTCGTGCCGGCCACGGCGGCGGCAAGCACAACTGGTGTCATGCGGTTAGCTCTGTTGTATGTGATGCCGCACATGCCGTTCGCCACTTCCGTAGACGCGGCAACAGACTCGTTTGTGTTCATGGCTGTCGAACCATCGCTCCAGGGCGTCGGAGGGAAGTTCTTCGGCGAGCGGCACGTGATCGATTCGAGCCCGGAGTCTCGGGACGCCGACCAGGCCCGGCGGTTCTGGGAACTCGCCCAACGCCTCACCCGCTTTCCATACCCAAAATGACGGCGGCCCCAGCCAGCTGCCCGCGCGGGCCGGCGACACCGCTGGTCGTCATAGAGCTGTCCATGCTCGGCCGCAACACCGGCCCCCTCGGCCGACTCCTGGACGACTTCGACCAACGCCGCATCGGCCTGACGCCTGCCGCCGGCCCGGCCCGCGCCCGCGAACGCACGCAGTCCGGCCTCGCGCGTTGCTCCGCAGCGACGGGGTGGACCAGGTCCTGGTGCTGGGCGACGTGTTCGCCGAGCTGGACACCACCCGGCGTGACCGGCTGGCGGCGTTCGTCGCCAACGCCGAACAGGTGGTGACGACGGCCGCCGTCCCCGGCGACGTGCCCCAGGCGCTGGGCGGGGTCCGGCTGTCGGTCACCGACCAGGGGGTGACGTCAGCAGACCGCTGAGCTGTGCGCCGACGCGACCGCGGTGTGCGTCGCCAAGAACGCCAGCACCCGGGTGGTGGCGTCGGCCTGGGCGCGGGCCTGACCCTCCCGGCTGCCGCCTAGCGCGATCCCGCCGGTCCACTGCGCGTCCGTGGGCAGCAGGCCGAGCCGGATCAGGTGACCGGCGCCGGAGTACAGGACGAGCTCGTCGTCCCGGTCGCACCCCGCGGCGTGCCGTTGCGCGGCCAGGGTGGCGGCCATCGGTCCGGCCGGCCAGACCTGATCGTCGGTGCCGCACAGCATCAGCAGCGGGGAGCCGACGGCGGAGGCGTCCAGCACCGCGCCGGCGCTCCGAGCGCCGGCGGGCGGAACGTCGCCGCCCGCCGGGACGCTGCGGCCGTCCTTGACCACGGCTGCGGAGATGGCGGGCAGCGAGTTCTCGTACGCCGGCCGCACCCGCAGCAGCGACGGGCGGCGATGAACGGCGTCCCGGCGGACGGTCCAGGCGTTCCGCACGAGCTGGCCCATCAGCACGCCACTGGACACCGGGAGCCAGGGCACCGGCATCCCGGCGGCGGTCCACGACCCGGTATCCGGAATCTCGCCGGACGCCCCCATCGCCTGCCAGCTGACCGAACTCGGACTGACCAGGATCACCGCCCGCGGCGCCGGTGCCAGGCCGTGCCCCAAAGTGGCCAACAATCCCTCCGTGCCCCGCGAGAGCCCCATCGCCGCAACACGTGTCGGATCCACCTCGGCACGGCCGGCCAGTAGTCGCAGCGCGGCGGCGAATCGTTCCAGCGGCACTTGGCTGATCCCGGCCTCCGCGTCGTGGCCCGAGATCCACGCCTGCGCCAAGGCCGCATAGCCGTGCGACGCGAGCAGCGCGGCGCCGGCCACCTGAGATTCGTACCCACCCTCTGAGCCACCGAAGCAGGCCACCGCGGGCCACCCAGCCGACGGCGGGACGCCGGCCGGGAGCACCAGCATCCCGGGCAGCCCTTCCAGCGCGGTCGGCTCGAACCGGACACCGGGATCGGCGCCGCGACGCAGCACCGTGCGCCGGGCGGCCACCCGGCCGGCGGCATGGACCTCGACCGTTACCTGCCACGGTTCGGTCGGGGCGATGAAGACTTCGGGAACCGCGTTCTTGTCGGCGAATCTCATCGCCCAGATCGGTGCGCCGGCGTCCGCCGTGGTCCAGTCCGACTCTCCGGACGGGGTCGTCGTGGCCAGATCGACCATGCCGGACACGGGCACGACAAGCTCGGCCCGCGACCGCCAGAGATGGCCGTACAGGTCCTGACCGGACGTCGTGACGGTCGCCGACGCGGGGTGCGGCTCTCCGGCGGCGGACAGGTGGATGCGGACGCCGAACGGTTCATCGACCCGGCTGTCCGCCGGGGCGTCGATGCGCGCCCCGTCCGCGGCCAGGTCGGTCGGCGGTGGAGACTGTCGGGCGACGGCCGGATGAGCTGCGGACCGCTGGTCGACCGCGGCCGACCGCTTCTCGAACCAGGTCGGGAAGACCGCGGAGACCGCGCTCGCGAGGCCCAGGACGGTGAACGGGATGACCCAGTAACACAGGATCGACAGCGGATTGTCCATGTCCCGGATGGTGGCGTCACCGTCCACAATGGGCGGAATCAGCGACGACACCAGCATGAGGCCGAACGCCGCGACCCACATCCAGGTCATCGCGGCCGTCACCGACTTGAACCCCTCGCTGCGCGCGGTGGCCTCGTCAACAGAGTCCTCGGCGTACTCCCTGACGAACGGGTGCCCGGTCAACACACCGAGCAGCGCGATGAGGAACAGTCCGGCGCTGCTCAGCGGCTGAAGCCAGCGTTCCAGCACGTCGGTCGGAACGGTGAAGGCCGCGACGGTCAGCACCGCGAACACCGCGACGTTGCCGATCTCCAGGGTGTGTGCGCGTTCCTTGCGCAGCAGGTGCAGCAGCTCGATGAGGACCGTAATGGCGAACGCGACCCCGACCGCGAGTGTGAATGGCGCGTTCCCGACCAGCACCCAGTAGACGATCCACGGCACGAATCCCAGCACAATGGCCATGACAGCCCCCTCTACCTACCTCAGTGTGCGCTCCGTCGACTGCAGTGGCAAACGGGTGACTTGCAACGGTCCATGCGGGGGATGCGGTGGGGCTCCTGCGTGCCGGGCCAGCACGGGGATCAGAATGAGCGACGTGGATCAGCACCCACCCGACCCAGCGGAACCATCGGCGCCGGATGCTGCCGATGCAGCCGATGCAGCCGCGCCGGGCGGCCGCAGAAACCCTGATCCCCCGCCGCGCAGGGGTTCCGACCTGGCTCGCGACGCGCTCGCCGCCGCCCGGGAGAGCAACGCCGCCCGCCGATAGGCCGCCGGCCGGACCCCGGTGCCCGGCCGCGGCTCGGCCGGCAACCTGCGGCGCCGACGCTGGTCCGGATCGGGCACTGCGGCGGCAACCACCTCTTCGCCGGCAGGCGTACCTATGTCCAGCGTCGCGAACTCGACGACGCGCGCACCCAGGACGACTACACCATCCGCGAGTGGGTCGATGCGCCCGGCGTGCAGTACGTGCCCGTCGACGGCGAGCTCGAGCTGCTTCCCGGGCTCGGATCGTCCCGGCACCGGGCCACACACGCGGCACTCGGGTGGTCGTGGTCTCCACTGGCGGGCAGCCGGTCGTCGGCGGCGGCGACGTAGCAGTGTGGTTCGGCGAACTCGACGAACCGCACCTCGAAGGCCAGTTGCGGGTACGGACGCTCGACCCCGAGCTCGTCTGGCTAGTTGCTGTTTAATCCGCCACCGCTACGCCACCGAGGGGCGATCTTCGCCACCGGTCCGATGCTCCTGGCATGCCATATCGGCCCGGTCGTCGTCGGGTGGCACCGGCAGTTGGCTGTATTTTTCGCGGGCGATGATCCGCGCCGCGGCCAGTTGCGTGCCGTTGGCGCGGAGCGGGTTCAGGTTCTCCCGCACACCGATACCGGCATGACCGCCGCCACTGCTGGCCACCGATCCCACCGCCGGTGGGCGGTTACCCGCCTGGCCAAGGGAAATTGGCTCAGGTTATAGACGACGTCGTGGTCGATTACTTCTTTGGCGCGGCGGGGGCCGTCGGGGTGGTCCCGGATGCCTGCTCGTACTTCGCCACCGACGCCATTACTTCTGCCGCCAGCTGATCCGGGGTCTTGCCCACTGTTGAGGTAAGGGTGACGAGTCGCTTCATGTGACGCCTTCTACTTTCCGTTGCTGTGGATCCGGCCCGGTGGCACACGTCGGTGAACGCTTCCAGGTCGAACAGTGCGACTGCTGGGCGTCGATGGTCGGCCCGATGTTGCCGCCCGACCCTGCTGACATCTTGTTAGTAGTGGCCGCCCTCCTCCAATACTCCCAGTCGATCGCCCGGTTCGGGCAATTGCGCCTGGTGACTTCGCGGTTGGACGCTTCGACACTTGTCCCCTGAATCGGCCGAGCGGGTAACTCCGCTTCGCGCCGGTTTGTAGGCAGCATGCCGGCGCTGTCCAAGCGTTTGCACCGCGGTCCCTACGACGCGCGGCCGCTGCACCCGCGGACCCGCGGACCCGCGGAAAGCTCAGCCGAGAGCTGCCGCCAGGAACGCCCCGCCGATCAGGGCCGGTCCCATCGGCGCCCGCAGCCCGCCTGCCCGTCTGCGCCAGGCAACCGATGTCCGCCCAGCGGCAAGTATCGCGGCCGCGGTGAGGACGCCGAGCATCGACATGAAGAGCTGGCCGAGCAACACCGCTGCCCACCAAATGAAAGCCGAACAGCGCAGCGGTGAGCGCCGCGACCCGGATGTCATCCATGCCGACGTCCTCCGGTTGTGCAGGTCGACGGTGCCGGCGAGCCGGGCCCGGGCGTCGCTGTTCTGGTCCTCGCCCTTCTTCTTGACGCTGCCGTTCCCGAGCACGACATGAGCGTGCTGACCGAGCTTTTCCAGGGCGGCTTCCATTGCTCGTCGTCGAGCTCATACAGCGCCGCGTAGACATCCCTGGTCTCGGCCCATGCCTGACCGAGGAGTTGGAACACGCGCACCGAGCGGCCCGACCAGGAAATTGCGCATGGGATCACCGGGCGTCTCGATCACCGTAATGAGCTCTTTAGTCTTGAGGTCCCCGTCGGTGATGCCGAGCCGGCGGGACACCCACTGGGCGGCCACTATGCCGCGCGGTTGAACAGCAGCACCTCGATACCGGGCGCAGCAATGTAGTCCAGCATGATCTCCGCCGAACAGTCGCTCGCCGCGGCGCCGTCAGCGCGCAGGTTGTCTTTGTCCGGCCCGACCATGGGGACGACCCGGTACTGCAGCCGGTCACCCGGGTTCGCCATGTAGTCCGTCCATTGGTACCGCTGGATCGGCCAGTTCGTGGATGCCCGGCGCTCGCCCTGCTTGTGCCGCTGCCCGGCGAACCCGACCCAGGTGCTGACGACCACCTCAATGCCGTCGCGCCGGCGCATCAGGGCGAACCCTGCAGTCGTCGATCGGGCCGTCGGCCGTCCACGCGATGAAAACGTCGTCGCCGTTGTGATAAACCTTGACCAACACAGCGGACCTCCCTTTATTGTCCTATCGGCCGACTTCCCCAGGCGCCGAGAACCGGTTTTCCGCCAAATGTCGTCGATGCTTTGGTGCGTGAACGCGCTCGGGGAATGCAGACCACATTGACGTGGTTCGGCGGTCCATTCGACATCCCGAATTACTGGAGTCGCGGGCGAACCATGCCCGGGAAGCGCAGCGTCGCCGTCGCCTCAAAATCCCCGAGACTCTCTATCGGGCAACCGATTCCATGGCACACAGCACTTCCAACGATATAGCTGGTACCGCAGCGGCGGAGCGATGATCATCAGTGCACCAAACCTGCACCAAACCACGCATGCTGGAAGAACGATGAGGCGGTCAACCGTCGTCAGTTCCTACTGTTCGTCGGCACTGAGCCGCACCACGGAGACTTCGCAGGAAACAGACAGGCGGTGAAAGATGTCGTGCGCCGCAAAGTCCTCGTGCTCGGCCGGCGAGAGCTTCACGGTCACCGATTGTGTTGAAGCCGGTGGAGCACCGAATTCCGGATCGCCCGCAACCCGGGTTCGGTCCGAGACCGCCAGAACGGGATTTTCGAAGAGGGTCAGCATCGCGAGACCGAGAAGCGTCTGGGCGGGGTCGCCTTCATCTGGGCTCAGTGCTTCTGCCGCGCGAAACGGCGTCAGGAGGTAGTGCAGGTGCAGTCCGAGCACCGCCCCGGCGGTCCGAGCACCGCCAGGTCGTACGCGGATCGGTTCATTGCGACCATTTACGTCCGGAGAGACCTGATACAGGTAGAGGTTGATTCCTGCCAGGTCCGGCAGGGCACTCGCTGGGCCAAGCAGGGTGACCACCGCGGAAGGATCGACCTGCTGAATCCTGGATTCGATGAGTGTGGCCAGGGTCACCGTCACGTCATTGATTGATGCGTAGGTCACGTGTGTCCTCTTCCTCGACGATGATCCGCTTGCAGGGCCGCGGCCACTCAAGTGGTCGAAGCGGAACGGCCGCCAGCAGCCACGTCAATGCCCACAGGAATTCACGGGAATAGCGACGACAAAGGTAACTCTCCAAACCAGGGTTCGGCTCCGGACCGGGTAGAGACCATCCACAACGCACGCACCGAACTCTCGACCAGTCATCCGAAACTGGCTGCACTTGTGGCCATGTCAAACACTGTGCAGTTGACCCTTGAAGAGGTGACGAATCAATTTCCCGAGGTGATGGATCGACTCGAACGCGACGACGTTCGGGTGGTGATCACCAAACACGGCCAGCCGGCGGCGGTCATCCTGAGTGTCGACGAACTCGAATCCATCGAGGAGACCCTGGCCGTTCTGAGTTCACCTGATGTCATGAGTGACATCGACGCGGCGCGCGTTGAACGCGACGCCGACACGACGACACGACGACACGGCGACACGGCGACACGGCGACACCGATGAGCAAAGCGGACGCCGTCGCGATGCTCCGCGAACCCTGAGGCGCATCACGGCGAGTGCTGTTCGCACAGCTAGCATTTGGCTGTGCGATCACCTTTAGATCGCGGACGTGTTAGATCGGACCGCGACGACACCGATCGGATCGCCGACACGCGCGACCACCCGTTCTGTGCCGCCGGAACTTGCAACCCCATGCATCCCCGCCCAATTGTTCTGCCGGCGCGAAAGTTGCCTGGGCGGCCGCGCCCTTGCTGCGGCCGGCAGGCCCCGTCAGGAAAGCTCAGGGGTCACATGCCGCCCAGTGCAGGGTTACCCGGCAAGTACTCGTCACGATCCTTGGTGTGCCCACAGCGGGCGCACTCGAGGTGCGTCTGGCCACGCTTCTCCGGGTTATTGTCAGGAACCTCGACGTAGTGGTGTCGACCAATGCGGCAGCGTAAGTCGCTGGACTCATGCGTCATGGCACCTCCAGCATCGAGACGTGGACGTCCGATCTGACCCAATTTTCCCTATTCTTCGGGTTAAAGGAAAGACCCAGCGGCGTGGGGCCTCCGCCGCCAGGCAGTCTCCTATGCGACGATCGCGGCGCCCATTACGTCATGGTGCCCACGTACGCCACGACGTTGGGCGGCTACGTGTGGTCCACCGAATTGCGACGATTCTTCGAGGGTGCTCGCCCGACTGGAACTCGAGCAATTCCGGGTACTGATCACCAGCCACTTCGTGTCGGCGGACGTCGTGGGCACCGACGCGCTCGTATCGCTCGAGACGGACATGGCCGTCTCAGTCCGGCCCTCTGCCCGAATCGAGTCGACCGTGCCGTGCACTCCGTCCGCGTCGCGGTGATCGGGATCTGCGAACGTCTCGTAACCCCTCGGTTCGCGGGCGTTGCCGGCAGCCGTGGCTGGCCTCAGTAGCCGGCATTATTGTCGGGCTGTCGGCTCAGCCGGGGATCTTCAGTTGGTCGATGAGCGTGTCGTATCGGCGGCCGCGCCAGCGGGGGTGGCGGAAGGTGCCTCCCGCGGCGGTCAATTCGGTGTAGGCGACTTCGCCGACGAGTTCGGGTTGCACCCAGCGGACGCCGCGGACTTCGGCGGCGAAGGGTTTGGTGTCTAGGGGTGGGGTGTCCCGCCGCAACGGCGCGAGTTCGTCGGCGAAGTTCCGCAGTGCCTGGTCGGTGAAACCGGTGCCTTTGCCGACGTACCGCCAGCCGCCGGCGGGGTTCCCGATTTCGTCAGTGGATGGGACGGCCATGACCAGTGAGCCGATCCGGTCGGAGCGGCCGCCCTGCCCGGGTTGCCACCCGACGATGACCGCTTCCAGCCCTACGCCCACCCGACTCCTACTGCTGCTTGACAAAGGTCATAGGGGCACCCCTCACCGCAACAGCGCCGGTTCGGTCACCATCTCAACCCTGCCCGGTGAGGCCAGCATCGGACGCAGCGCCATCGGCAGGGTTGAGCTCGACGCCACCGGCGGCGGCATCCTCCGGGCGGGCGGCTGCGCCCGGGCGGCTGCGGAACGAGCCGACGCGGCCGGGAGGGCTTTTGTCACCGGTCGGCAGGCGGTCGTGACGGGCGCGGATCGTGCCCCGGTACGGGCCGCTTGCGTCCGCTGTCGGTGCAACTCCCCGAGCGGGTCGATGCCAGCGGCCACCCTGGCCATCACCTGCCGGTAGTCCAGGTGCGCCAGGTCGCCGGCGGCCAGCTCGTCCCAGGTGCGCGGGGCGGCGACCATCGGGCGCTCCCGGCCGCGCATCGAATGCGGCGGCGATCGTGGTTTTCGCGGCCGCGTTCTGTGATTATCTTAAGCCGATCCGGGCCGCCGCCGGTCCTACCTGGCGGTTTGCGAGCTGGACGTTGTCCACCACATCGGCTTGAAGGTGGCGCCGGTCGGCCATTTGGCGAGGGCTCGCCGTCAACGTCACAAGAGCCGAAGGAGTTGAGTGCTCTCAGCCTGCGACGGGTGCTCCGGGCACAGCCGCTGCATTGGTGGCGATTCCGTGGAGGATGAGGTCGACCCAGCGATCCAATACTTCGAGAGGTAGGCCAGCCGGGATGTTGCTCACCAAGAGATAGAAGTCGTTGATGGTCAGATCCTGCCGGACGGTGCCGTTGGATTTTGCTTCGTCGATAATGGACTGAAAAGCGGCTCCAGCACGCTGCATGTCTCGCGAGTCGTCCTGCGCGGCGTTGAGAGCACCGGCTGCGGCTTTCGCCGCTTGGTTCGTCGCCGTCGCGATCACGATGTCGCGCAGCAGAGCTATGAGTTCCCCGAAGGCGGGACTTCCCGCCCGCATTGCGGCTGCTGCTGCCTCACTACGATCCGCGACCTGAGCGAGGAACTCGCTGACGACGGCCGCGACCAGGTGAACCTTGGTCGGGAAGTGGCCATAGAGGGTGCCGACGGCAACGCCTGCCGCACTTGCAATCTCGTCCATGCCGACGTCGGGGCCGTGCAGGGTGATCTGCCTTCTTGCCGCGTCCAGGATCTTTGCCCGGTTACGGATCGCGTCCGCCCGCATCGGCTTCGCCGATTGCTCTTTCATGTGACCTGTCCCACTCTCTTGCCAACTCCGCTTGTCACAACTCGAACCTTGGTTCAGGATAGAACTCGAACCCACGTTCAACTTAAACGAAGGATGTAGCAATGACCACCAGCAGCAGCCAGAAAGTAGCTCTTGTCACGGGTGCATCGTCTGGAATGGGCCACGCGTTTGCCCTGCACCTCCAGCAGGCAGGTTTCCTCGTCTACGGGGTCGCCCGACGCGTCGACCGGATGGAGGATCTGCGCACGCACGGCATCAGAACGATCGCGATGGACATCACCGACGACGAATCCACAACCCAAGGCGTAAAGAAGATACTCACTGAAGCTGGACGAATCGACGTCTTGGTCAACAACGCCGGATACGGCTCTTACGGCGCCGTAGAGGACGTGCCATTGGAGGAATCCCGCCGCCAGTTCGAGGTGAACGTCTTCGGCGCCGCCCGATTGATTCAGCTCGTGCTGCCCGCGATGCGGTCTCAGCACAGCGGCACCATCATCAACATCACCTCGATGGGCGGCAAGATTTACACCCCCTTCGGCGCCTGGTACCACGCCACCAAGTTCGCTCTCGAGTCCTTCAGCGACTGCCTTCGCCTGGAGACGAAACCCTTCGGGATCAACGTCGTCGTCATCGAACCCGGAGCGATCCGCACTGAGTGGAGCGGCATTGCCGCTGACCACCTTGTCGCGACATCGGGCACGGGTGCCTACGCAGAGAAGGCGGGGAAGCTCGCACAATCGTTCCGAGCCGAAACCACTGCCAAAAGGTCTTCCCCGCCCGAACTTGTCGCCAAGACCGTGGTCAAGGCCGCCACCACCCGTCGTCCCAAAACTCGCTACGCGGTCGGCTTCGGCGCCAAACCGCTCATTCTCATGCGGGCCCTGCTTTCGGATAGGGCGTACGACTCCGTCATCCTCCGCGTCGTCAGCGTTCGCTGAGCTACCGCGGCGCGTTCCCACTTCGGGCGTAGCCGGAAAGCGCACGAATGCTCAACTACGCGCATTCCTGGTGCGCTCGTCATATCGGCCGGTTCAGTTCAGTAGTCCTGCCTGGTCAACCGATTCCCGCTCCCAGAGGTATCAGCAAAGTGATCGGCCACCCGGATGCCGGGCCGGTCCCACTGCAAGTTCACTCTGCCGATCAACCTGCCGGCGGCGCATCGAGCCGGGTCGTCGGCACCGGCCCGGCAACCAGAAGCGGTCTTCGGCACACAGTGCCCGCATTTTGTACTCCCATGTCATCAGCCGACGGCCCAGGGCGGCCCGGGACCCGCCTGAACCGATGTCGACGAAACCCAGCGCACCTGCCAAGTCGGGGCGGCAAGCGATGCTTCGACCTCTGACTTTCGGAAACGGCGATGCCCGCCAATGGTGCGGCCCTACCCGTCCGGTCGTGGCCCACCGGGTAACGGGTTCGGGTCCACCCGGAACCGTTGCGCCACCTCGGAGGTTCTGTCTCCTACCGCGATCACCGTCAAGTCGGCGCGGTGGTTCGCCTGAATAGCTTGCCGGTCCGTCCCTCCCCCACTGGCATCCTTGGACCATGCGATCGTCCTGCGGACGAGCGTATGAACCGCCGGGGCCGATTTCACGTCCTGGGTCGAAAAGGGCGGCGAGAGAGCGGTCTGCAATGGTGGTCGTCTGTCCACGATGAGAGCACATGTTCGACCACCGAGAAGTTGCGGCTAGCGTCCACTCGACTGCCACATCAGTGTTTCCGCAGCCAGGCGGGTTGCTGGTGGGGCGTTCTGGCAGCCGATGGCGTTCGGCAGGACCTCGGGACACCGGCGGGCCGGCGTAGTTTCGGGTGCGACCAGGAGAGTGTGCTGCCAGCAATGCCGTCCGACAGGCTCTCCCGTATTGGATGGCGCCCAACGATTTCGTCGCGGCAGACCGGGAAGATGTCGAGATGGCTTCCAACAGGGCAGTTCCGATGGATTCGGCGTCACTGCTGGAGTGGCTGGGCCAGGGTGATCCTTCGATCCGCTGGCAGGTGCTCCGTGACCTCGAGGACTCAGACCGGCGCGATGTCGACGCGGCACGACAGCTGATTGCCACCGAAGGTTGGGGCGCAAGACTTCTCGCTGCGCAGGACGCTGACGGCCGATGGGCAGGGGCCTTGTACAGCCCGAAATGGACCTCGACCACCTACACCCTGCTGTTGCTGCACTGGTTGGGTCTCCCGGCTGGCCACCCGCAGGCACTCGCCGGCTGCCGACAGTTGTGGGACGGAGCACGCTTCTACGACGGCGGGCTCACGATGGCCAAGAGCATCCGCCTGCCGGAAACCTGCATCACCGCCATGGTGATCCTATTGGCCGCCTCGTTCGGCTTCCGGGACAGTCGGATCACCCCCGCCGTCCGCTGGCTCCTTCATCAGCAACTCGACGATGGTGGCTGGAATTGCGAGACAATTCGCTCGGGCTCGCGGCACGGATCGTTCCACACATCGATCTCCGCCCTGGACGCGCTGCTCATCTACGACCGTTCGGGCGGCTCGGTCCAGGTCACGTCGGCGATGGAGCGCGGCCGCGAATTCTTCCTGAACCACAGGCTATATCGGTCGCATCGGACGGGTGAGCTGGTCGACCCGGCGTTCTCCCGATTCCCGTTTCCCCCGCAATGGCACTTCGACGTGCTGCGCGGGTTGGAGCACTTCACCGCGGCGGGTGCGGCACCGGACGAGCGGCTGGCCGGAGCCATTGCGGTCATCCGTGGTGCCCGTCGCCGGGACGGCACCTGGCCCGTGCACAAAGGTTATCCCGGCAAGTCGTGGTTCCGGATGGAACCCGCGGGACCCAGTCGCTGGACCACACTGCGTGCGCTGCGGGTTCTTCGATGGTGGGACGGTGAGCTACCGCGCTGAGCCGGGCGCCGATACTGTGCCGCAGCTGACTGCCGAAACTGCGCCGAGCACGCCGCCGCGGTGCCATCGAGCCACGGCAGGTTCCTCTATGCCGTCCGGGTCCGGGGTGCACGCTGAGAGTGCCCGTGCGATCGTGCCAGCCGTTTGCCGAAGCTCGTCCACCAGTGCCTGGGAGCGCACGACCTGTGACAATCTGTTCGAAACGGCTTTGTGAACCCACGCCGCGCAGCTCATCCAGCTCCGGCGAACCCGGACCATCAAGGGACGCAGGACAATCGAGGCGGTCTACGGCGACCTACTGGCTGGATATGATCGCCGTCTCACCGGCCACCATCGCCACCCGGATCCAGCGACACTGGGGCATCGAGAACGCGTTCCACCGGGTCCGCGATTTGGTGTTCGACGTCTATCGTCACCAGCTCCGCACCGGCAATGGACCACAGGTCGTGGCCACGTTGCGCAACACCGCGATCGGCCTGCTTCGCCCCGCCAGGCACAACCAGGATCGCGACCGCGTGACGACACCCGGGCCGGAGCACCGGCCGCCCGATCGAACTTCTGCTCCTGGCATGGTCGCGTTGTCCCACGCCCGCGCCGCCGGCCCTCAGTCGTCACCCCCTCGGACGACCCCCTGACCATGCTGGCCGATGCTCCACCGACGCGGGAGAGATGATCGAAACGATCAGCGACCTGGGCGCCGGATATGGTCGGAGGCACTCCGGACGCGGAGCCCATCCCCCGCACTGCGCGGCCACTGCGGGACGGCTCGTTCGTCCAAGACGGACCCTGTCGTTTAGGTCCCGCACATGGATGACGTGCGACTCTGCGTACGAGAAATACGCCGCTCCAAACCTTTCAACGCTCAGCCGGACCAAACAGTTGACAGCTAATAACGTCTCGCTGGATCCAACCCGAATCATCATGCTGCGGATGGAGTTTCCGAGCGGTCCGTCCGCGCTTCCCTGGATGGCAGTGTGGGTGTACTTTGTTTCGTGCGCCTCAGCACCTGAAATGGAATGACGCCGATCAATCAGCAGCATCTCATGATCAATCGATTAAGCGCCGTATCGCGATCCCGGCAACCACGAGCCGATCTACCCTCCTGGACAAGGGGCTCGTCAGGCGCATGAGGGCTTGAGACCCGGCATCCACCCTTGCGAAGGTCTGGCCATGGATCGCCTTGAACGAGGCGATTGATTCGTAAAGCGACTGTTGTGCAGTGTGTTTCGTTTTCGTGGGTTGCGCGCGTGGTGATCCGGAAGTCGAGTCTGCCCGCCCGTTTGGTTCGGGTGGAGATCTGCTCGCCTGTGCCCGACGAGGAGAATCGCCGCGTTTCTGTTGACATCGAGGCAGGCATGTCCCATAGTTGCCTTACTCAGATGGTTTATCGATTGATCGGACGCGGTGCTGCAGATGAAGACGACTCTTCGCGATGTTGCGGAGCGCGCCGGGGTTTCCGCCTCTGCCGTGTCTTATGTGCTGAACGAGGTTCCGGGGAAGAGGATCTCGGATTCGACGCGACAACGGGTTCGGGCGGCGGCGGAGGAGTTGTCGTACCGTCCGAACCGGTTGGCGCGGGGCCTTCGCCTGCAACGGTCCAACACCCTGGGTTTCATCAGCGACAACATCGCGACCCGGCCGCACGCCGGCCTGTTGATCAGTGGTGCCCAGGACGCCGCCGCCGAGCACGGGTCGTTGTTGATGATGATGAACTCGGACCGCGATCCGGAGTTGGCGGATCGGGAGGTTCGCGCGCTGCTGGACCGGCAGGTCGACGGGATCATCTACGCGGCGGAGTACCACCAGGTCGTGACCCCGTCGGCCGCGCTCCAAGGCACAAGCGCTGTGCTGTTGGACGCCAGGACCGAGACAGGCTCGTTGTCCTCGGTGGTGCCCGACGAGGTCGGTGGTGCCTTGACCGCGGTCCGCGAGCTCACTGACCACGGTCACCGGCGGATCGGGTTCATCAACCACACCGATGACATTCCGGCCGTTACATTGCGGTTGAAGGGTTTCCAGCTCGGGTTGAAGGCGGCCGGTCGACGGTTTCACCCGGAGTTGGTGGCTTCGGACATTTCCGAGGCCGAGGGTGGGAAGCGGGCTGCGTCGGTCCTGCTCGACCTGCCCGATCGGCCCACCGCGCTGTTCTGTTTCAACGACCGGATGGCGATGGGTGCCTACCAGGCGGCCGCCGACCGCGGTCTGTCAGTCCCTGACGATCTGTCGATCATCGGGTTCGACAACCAGGAAATCATCGCCCGCAGCCTGAGCCCGGGGCTGAGCACCGTTGCGCTGCCGCATTACGAGATGGGCCACTGGGCGGTCGACGCCCTGATGAACCTGATCAAGAGCGACAACGAGGAACCCACCCGGCAGGTCACCCTGCCCTGCCCGCTGGTGCGCCGTGCATCGGTGGGCCCGCCGCCCCGAACGTAACTCGGGACGACGAGCACTACCCACCCCGATCTCACCCGATGCAACCGGGTGACACCGCCGGCCCGGCCTGACGCCGGACCTCAATGAGTTGGAGGAACCCGTGGTAACGCACACCCTCAAGCGCCTCGCGGCGGTCAGTTTAGCCGCCGCATTGGCGCTCTCCCTTGCCGCGTGCGGCAAGGGCGGGAGCACCAGCAGCGACAACGCCACCAACGCCGACGGCACCGCGACCCTGAAGTTGTGGACACACAGCGCCGGCAACGACGCCGAACTGTCGACGTTGAACCAGATCGTGTCCGATTACAACGGCAGCCAGGACCAGTACAAGGTCGAAGTGCAGGCATTCCCGCAGACCTCCTACAACCAGTCGGTCACCGCGGCCGCAGCGTCCAAGACGCTGCCGTGCATCATGGACGTCGATGGCCCGAACGTCCCGAACTGGGCGTGGGGCGGTTACCTCGCCCCCTTGGAGGGCATGGACGACACCCTGGCCAAGTTCCTGCCCAGCACGGTCGGCACCTACGACGGGAAGACCTACTCCGCAGGGTATTTCGACGTATCGCTGGCGATGTTCGCCAGGAAGTCCGCGCTGGAGAAGGCCGGCGTCCGGATCCCGACCATCGACGAGCCCTGGACAGCAGACGAGTTCACGGCCGCCCTGGAAGCGATCAAGGCGACCGGAGACTACCCGTATGCGCTGGACATGGGCGCCCAGGGAACCGGTGAATGGTGGCCCTACGCCTACTCACCGATTCTGCAGAGCTTCGGCGGCGACTTGATCAACCGCACCGACTACAAGTCCGCGGACGGGGCCCTGAACGGGCCCGAGGCGTTGGCGTGGGCGACCTGGTTCCGGTCGCTGGCCACCGACGGGTACATGCCGCAGAAGTCCGGCGCCGACCCGCAGGCCGATTTTCTGAACGGCAACAGCGCGTTGTTGTGGAACGGCGGGTGGGGCGCCGACGCCGCCACCGCGAAACTTGGCGATGACCTGCTGTTCCTGCCGCCGGTCGACTTCGGTGCTGGCCCGAAGGTCGGTGGTGGTTCCTGGCAGTGGGCGATCGGCGCCGACTGCAACAGCCCGGAGGGCGCCCAGGACTACATGAAATTCGCTCTACAGGACAAGTATGTCGCCGCGTTCGGCACAGCAACCTCGAACATCCCAGCCACCGACGCCGCCGCCGCGATGGTCAAAGGCTACGAACCCGGCGGGGACAAGGACATCTTCCGGCAGTACTCGAAGAAGTTCGCCGAGGTGCGCCCAGTGACCCCGGGGTACCCGTTCATCGCGACCACCTTCGAGAAGGCCGCACAGGACATCCTGAACGGCGGTGACCCGCAAGCCGCGTTGGATCAGGCGGTCTCCGAGATCGACGCCAACCAGCAGTCGAACAACTACTTCCAGCAGTAGTTCTCACCCACCCCATTGGCCGACCGTGCGGGGCGCGGGGCGATCGCGCCCCGTACGGTCATAGGAGACCCCCATGACACAAACCGCAACCCTTGAACCACCTGTCCCCGAATCCGCTGTCCACCGGACGAAGAACCGCCCCGGCCGGACCCACGGCCGAACAGCGGCCTGGCTGGTCGCACCGGCCGCGGTGCTGCTGGTGCTGTTTATTCTCATCCCTATCGCGTTGACCTTCGGCCTGGCGTTCACCAACGCGAAACTCGTGTCCCCGGAACCGGCTTCCTTCATCGGATTCGACAACTTCACCCGACTGTTCGACGATCCGGTGTTCTGGAAATCGCTCCGCAACACCCTTCTTTTCGCGGTATTCGTCGTTCCCCTGCAGGCCGGGTTCGCGTTGGCCCTGGCGATGCTGATCAATGTCAAGGTCCGCGGAGTGAACTTCTTCCGAACCGTGTACTTCCTACCCGTGGTGACCTCGATCGTCGTGGTGTCCCTGCTGTGGCAGTTCATGTATCAGCCGGACGGGTTGATCAACTCGTTCCTGCGGGCCATCTCCGGCGGCGCCATCCAGGGCACCGACTGGCTGGGCAACCCCACCACCGCGCTCGGCGCGATTCTGCTGATGTCGATCTGGCAGGGCGTCGGGTTCCACATGGTCATCTGGCTCTCCGGCCTGCAGACCATCCCCGGCGATCTGTATGAAGCGTCGTCGCTGGACGGAGCAAGCACCTGGCAGAACTTCCGGTACGTCACCTGGCCAGCGCTCCGGCAGACCCGCACCTTCATCCTGGTCACCATCACCATCCAGGCGTTCGCGCTGTTCGCGCAGATCCAGGTGATGACCCAGGGCGGACCCCTGGACTCCACCACCACCGTGGTGTTCCAGGCCGTCCGCGCCGGGTTCGCCCAGCAACAAACCGGGTACGCCTCCGCGATCTCGCTGGTGTTCTTCGTCCTCGTCCTGTCGGTGTCCCTGGTCCAACGCTATTTCACCCGTGACAAGGATGTGAAGAGATGAGCGACACCCTCGCCCACGTCGCCGAGGACTCACCAACCTCATCCGGGCCTGACTCGGAGAATCCCGGCCGAGGCCGCCGGATCGGCGGACTGATCGTCCGGATCCTGCTGGCCTTCGTATTCGGCCTCCCACTGTTGTTCATGCTGGTGTCCTCGTTCAAACCGGACATCCAGATCTTCGGCGACTTGACCTCGGTCAAGGCATTCATACCGGTCGGCGATATTTCGCTGGACAACTACACCGAGGTGTTCGACCGGGTCCCGTTCTGGCGGTTCCTGATGAACTCGATCATTCTGTCCGCGCTCACCGTCACCCTCGGGCTGATCGTGAACAGCATGTGCGCGTTCGCGTTGGCCCGGCTCAAGTTCCGCGGCCGCAGCATCATCCTCGGGATCATCATCGCCACCCTGATCGTGCCGTTCGAGACCCTCGCGCTGCCACTGCTGTGGTGGGTCAACAAACTCCCCTACTACGACGGCTCGGTCGGCTGGCTGGACACCTATGAGGTGCAGTTCATCCCGTTCATCGCGAACGCATTCTCGATTTACCTGTTCTACCAGTACTTCGATTCCATCCCCAAGGAACTCGACGAGGCCGCGATCGTCGATGGCGCCAGCTGGTTCACCATCTATCGCAAGATCATCATGCCGCTGTCCGGACCGGCAATCGCGACCGTCGCGATCCTGACCTTCCTGCCCGCCTGGAACCAGTACCTCTGGCCACTGATGGCCGTGCAGACCGAGGAACTCCGCCCGGTCATGGTGGGCATCGACTACTTCAAACAACTCAACACATCCTGGGGGCAGATCATGGCCTACGCCTCGCTGATCACCATCCCGGTCGTGGCGTTGTTCATCGCCTTCCAACGTTCCTTCATCAACTCCATCGCCTCCTCCGGCGTGAAAGGCTGACATGTTCACTCTCCCCGACTCCTGGCTGTGGGACTTCTGGCTCGCGAAAGACCACGGCACCTACCACCTGTTCTTCCTCCACGCATCCCGGTCCTTGCACGACCCCGACCGCAGGCACATGCGTGCCGGCATCGGCCACGCGATCTCCACCGATCTCGTTACCTGGGAACAGGTCTCGGACGCCTTGGTGCATGGTGATATCGGCAGCTTCGACCAGACCGCCACCTGGACCGGATCCGTTGTCAAAGGCCCCGACGACCGGTGGTACCTGTTTTACACCGGCGCAGGACCTATCAAAGAAGACGGCGCACACGCACAGCAGATCGGGCTGGCGACATCGAACGACCTGATGACCTGGAACAAATACCCTGGCAGCCCTGTCGCGTCCGCGGACCCACGCTGGTACGAAACCATCGGTGGCCCAGCACCCTGGCAGGACGAACACTGGCGGGACCCATGGGTGTTCCCCGACCCGGACGGTCAGGGTTGGCACATGCTGATCACCGCCCGCGCCACGACCGGCTCCCTGGACGACCGCGGCGTGGTCGGTCACGCGCGTTCCGCCGACCTTTTGCACTGGGATGTCCAACCCCCACTTTCCGAGCCGGGTGCCGGGTTCGGGCATTTGGAGGTATTCCAGGTCGCCCAGGTAGACGGCCGCGACGTCCTGCTGTTCAACTGCGCCGCCCAGCAACTTGCACCCGCCCGAAGGGCCACCGGCGTCACCGGAGGCATCTGGACAGCCCCCGCCGCATCCCCACTGGGCCCCTACGACCTCACCGCGGCGAGACAGATCGCACAGGACCCCAGCCTCTACGTCGGCAAACTCGTCCAAGACCCCGCCGGCACCTGGGTGCTGCTCGCCTTTCACGACATCAACAAGAACGGCGACTTCGTCGGAGCACTCAGCGATCCCATACCGGTCCATTGGAACGGCGACACCCTGACCATCACCCACACCGACAACCTCGCCCCCACCGGCTGAACCAGCGAACCACGAATGCTGCCGGTGCCAACGGACACAATCTGACGCCGCCGAGTCCGGCCTCGATCTCCAAGGCCGGAACTCAAGGTCAGACGACGTGTGCGGGTTGATAGGGATTTGTTCCGATGGGTTTCCGTCCTGTCAGTCGTCAGTCGTCGATGTCGGTGCTCTGACCGGGTGGCAGGGTTCGACACCGCACATTGGGCACTGTTGATCACTGGGCCAAGCTAACGGCTCCCGCACTGTTGCGGCTGTGGGTTCACCCGAACGAACCCACAGCCGCAACGGATGGTCAGCGATAACTCGGGCTACGGAATTTGGGCCGCTTGCGCCTCCTGAATGAGCATGTCGCCGTCGTACCTGGTGATGAAGCCCTGCTTCACCAGGGCCTTGGTGTCATTGCCGACCGCCCTGACGTAAGCGGCGTGGCTCGGGTAGATCTGCTGGAGCAAGTCCTTGCTGAACGGCACCTCATGGCCGGCGATCACGCAGAACGACGGCCCGGTGGAGCTGCCGAACCAGGTCGAGGTTGGCACATCCAGATACGGGGATCGAAGGCCGCCGACAACATTGCCGAACCGATCGAGCACGGGCGCACCGTTCTGGACCACGATCGGCGAACCGTGGGGCGGCGCAGTTCCGTCCCGCACCCACTGATCAAGGTTGCTCAGCATGGCGTCGAAGAAGATGGCGCTGGGGAATCTGCTGCGCGGACCCTCGTTGCAGTCCATCGGCGGCACCGACCGGCCGCCCTTGATGATGTCCGCCGGCGCGGCCGCGAAGTTCAGTTCACCCGGCGTGGCATGCCCGGCGCCGGCCATCTCGTATTGCCGGTAAGCGTCCGTCGGGATGTCGCTGTCCGGTCGTCGCGCGGTGATCCCCCACA
The DNA here is from genome assembly GCA_963730295.1 of uncultured Actinomycetota bacterium. Classification (GTDB taxonomy): domain Bacteria; phylum Actinomycetota; class Actinomycetes; order Mycobacteriales; family Nakamurellaceae; genus Nakamurella. The sequence continues at coordinate 119,033 of CAVSRE010000004.1, forward strand.
GATAATCAGACTGGGACATCACGTGGATGATCGGCACACCCACGTTGGAGAACTGACGCCGCGGGTCGTCCAGCGCCGGCACCGGCTCACACTGGTTGATCGGATAGATCCCGGCGAACGCTCCGCCGGCCACAGCGACGATGTACGCGTCGTACATCGACCGGCCGTTCTGCTGAACCGCAAGCGGCGCAACCGCATTGATGTAGTCGTACATGTAGCCGCCGGTCTGCGAGTACCCGAATCCGTACAGCTTCAGGCCGTGCTTCGGCTTCTTATCGTCGTAGTACACCGGATTCGATGACGACCTACCGCGCAGCAGCTGACCGACCTGGCTGTAGATGTCCCAGGCCAGGCCATTCTCGGTGCTCCGCGAGCTATCGGCCGGGACCGTGGCGCAGTTGCCCGGATCGTCCAACGGGAGCGGATTGTCCATCGCCAGCGGTGCGTAGCGCACCGGGTCGAAGGTCTTGAGTGTCTGCATGGACACCGGTTTCACGGTGACGCCGACCCAGATGTCGCCGCTCTTGATCAGTTGGTCGTGCATCAACCCCCAACCCAGATTCAGATCGAACAGGTTCGACGGATTGAGCGGCTCGACGACGACATTGCCACTGAACTTGTTCGCCTTCGCCGGACGCCGAACGAGAATCCTTGTGGTGTAGGGCGCATTCGCCGTCCGAACGACTGCGGGACCGGGCGCCGGCCAGGTGTACACATTGGCCAGGCCACTGACGAAATACTCCTCCTCGACGTAACCGATGGCCGCCAGATTCTCCGGGATCCGGGTGTGGTCGGCAGCGCCGAACGGGTACGACGTCGCGGTTGCTGCGATCGGCCCGGTAATGCTGGGCTCCGTCACCGGCGCACCCGCTTGGGCAGGGACCGGTACCCCGGCACCCTCTATCCCGGTCGATTCTGGGTCGTCCGACGAGGAATGCGGATCCAAAGTCACCGCCGGCTGCTCGGTGAGTGGCTGAGCGGTCACCGGCGCGATCGCCAGGGACATCACACCAGCCACGGTCGCCAGCAATGCGATGGCCCGCACCGGACCTCGACGCAGAAAGCCCCGTCGACGCTGATCGGGGGTAGAGCTGAAATGACCCACGGTTCCTCCAGAGAGATGTGTGTTGCCTGCGCGTTACCTGTGTATTACCAGTTCTGTGATCGTACAAACACAGTGGGTAGTCCAAAGCCCCGACGTTTGGCATTGACGAACGCGGGGATGCTCTCAACGGCGGCGGAATCGACCAGCGCCCTCTTCGCTCAGGGATCCCTGGCAGTGCTTGATCGAGAGTGCGCCATGGATGATCTGGCCATCCGTGAACGCGGCGGGCCGCTTCGGGCAATACATGGTTATGGAAGCTCCCACTTTCTGGCGCAGGCCGACCAGGCCGACCCGGTACAGCTCGCCCAAAGCCTCCCGACCGGGTTCAAGGTCTTGACCACCTGTTCGGAAAAGGATCAACAGGTGCCCTGCGCCGAGATGGCAAAATTGGCCGCCGGCCTCGCCGACGCTGACCTCACCGCCATCACCCTGACCACCGCGAACCATTTCCTCAAGGACGAACCGACCGGCAGCGACCCCACCTCGGTGAGCGACCTTTCCTTCAGCCAGGAGCTACCACCACAGCTGACCACCTGGCTGCAAACCGTCGTCGGCTGAACTCAACCCCGACCCAAGGGCAGTCTGCGTTGATCCCGGGGATACCACCGTTGATCACTGTCCCGCCTCTCAGGACGGTGCTGCGCTGACGGAAACCGGTCTCCGTTGACGACGGGTTGGGGGGCGCCGGCGTCGTGGTGCGCGGTCGGGCCAGCGGGACTCCAGCCCGGGAGTTCGGCGAGCACCTGTGTTCTCGGGCACGTCGTGCAGCAAATGACGCCGGTGCATTCACTCGCTCAGCCGTAACATCGGTGCATGTCGCCGGCCGGACTGCTGTATCCGTCGATGGAACTCGCTGACGTCGAGCACAGCGAGGTTCAGTTGGTCGACCCCGCTCGCCTGGGTCAGCCGGATCGGCCGATCCCCGTGGCGCTTCGCTGGTCACCGTCGGCTCCGCAGCCGATGCCCGTCGCGGTCTTGTCGCACGGTGGCGCATACGGGCACGTCGACCCGCGTGGTGCGCTCGATGACTGGGCCGAAATGCTGGCCCGGCACGGCTACCTGTCGGTCGCGATCGCACACACGCCGCGGACCGATCTCGAGCGCATCGTGCTGACCATGAACCTGGGCGGGACGCTGCCCCAATGCCGAGAGTTCAAGCATTTGAACTACGACCGGCCGCTGGACTTCATGCACGTCGTCAGCGCACTCGCCGAGCGCAGCACCGAGGCGCCGTGGTCGGACCTCATCGATCCGTCGGCCATCGCGTATCTAGGTCACTCCTCGGGATCGGGCTCGGCGATGATGATCGCCGGTGCGGGCCGCGAGTACATGCCAGGACTCGGCCTGGCCTTCGCCGAGCACAGCGGGCCGAAGGCGTTCGTGGCCCTCTCCCCCGAGGGCGCCGGCGACGACGGGTTCCAGCCCGAGTCGTGGGACACCGTTCAGCGTCCCGTGCTGATGTGCACCGGAGCCAACGACGGCGACGCGCCGCACGAGCGCCGCGATCCATACGAGTACATGCCGCCCGGCGACAAGTACCTGCTCTGGATCGAGCACCAGGGGGCGAAACACACCGTGTTCGAGGGCGACACCACGGCCTGTTTCAGCGTCACCGGCGATCAATCGATCTGCGATGACATGCAGGCGTGGCTCGGGTCGGGCATCCGCGCCTTCCTCGACGCCTATATCCGTGAAGATCCCGCCGCGATCGACTACCTGACCACCGACTCGCTCGTCCAGGCCTCTGCCGGCGTCGTCGAATGGGCCACCAAGTAGTCGCCTCGATCCTTCACCCGCGACCGGGTCGCGAATGCTTCCGTAGCGAGCACACTCGAAGGCCCGCTGCGCAACCACGCCTGCAGAAATGGCACCATCACGGTCCGGACAGCGCGACCACCGACCTACGGGTGCCGCATGGTCCTCGACTCTGCAAGATTCCAAACGGTCAAACGCCTCGAAAGATCGCCCGTGCCATTCTCGGCAATCACCCCGACAAGAGTTATTACCGCGCTCAGCCAACCCGTGCCAATGAGCGATTCGACCGACATATGCACTGCTATCGAGGTGTGGCCGGTCCGGGCTAGTACTGCGGCGACATCGGTCAATGCCTTTGTCTCCGCGCTGGCATCGGTGATGCTGCGGGCAATGCGTTCGGCCTCGGTGATCTCGCCGGTCTGAGCCACGGCCACGGCCACGCCGGCCAATGCCTGCGCCTCCGCGTTGCCGTTGGTGATGCTGCGGGCAATGCGTTCCGCTTCGGTAATCTCGCCGGTCTGAGCCACGGCCACGGCCACGCCGGCCAATGCCTGCGCCTCCGCGTTGCCGTTGGTGATGCTGCGGGCAATGCGTTCCGCTTCGGTGATCTCGCCGGTCTGAGCCACGGCCACGGCCACGCCGGCCAATGCCCGCGCCCGCGCGTTGGCGTCGGTGATGCTGTGGGCGATGCGCTTCGCGTCGGTGATCCGCCCAGAGTGGGCGAGGGTCACGGCTACGCCCATCAACGCCCGCGTCTGCAAGCTTTTGTCGTTGATGCTGTGGGCGATGCGTTCGGGGTCGGTGATCTGGCTGGACTGGGCCAGGGTCACGGCTACGCCCATCAACGCTCGCGCCTTGAGCTTGTTGTCGTTGATGCTGTGGGCGATGCATTCGGCATCGGTGATTTGACCAGCTTGGGCCAAGGCTACGGCTATGCCGATCAACGCCCGCGCCCGCGAGTTGGCGTCGGTGATGCTCTGGGCAATGCGTTCGGCGTCCAGACCCACGCGCTGGGCGCGTGTCATGAGCCCGGTCTGGGCCAGGGCCGCGGCTATGCCGGCCAACGCCCGCGCCCGCGCGTTGGCGTCGGTGATGCTGTGGGCGAGGCGCTCGGCGTCGGTGGACTGGCCGGTCTGAGCCACGGCCACGGCCACGGTGGTCAACGCCCGCGCCCGCGCGTTGGCGTCGGTGATGCTGTGGGCGAGGCGCTCGGCGTCGGTGATCTGGCCGGTCTGAGCCACGGCCACGGCCACAGTGGTCAACGCCCGCGCCCGCAAGCTGGTGTCGTTGATGCTGTGGGCGATGCGCTCGGCGTCGGTGATCTGGCCGGTGTGGGCCAGCGCCGCGGAACACCGGTCAGCGCCTGGCCCCCGCTCGTTGCCTTTGGTGGTGCTGTGGGCGATGCGTTCGGCGTCTTGGGCGATGCGTTGGGCGTCGGTGTCTGGCCGGTGGCGGCGAGGGCGGCGGCGAGCCGGTCAGCGCCGCTGCCTGCAGGTCGTCGTTGGTGATGGTGCGGGCGATGCGTTCGGCGTCGGTGGTCTGGCCGGTGGCGGCGAGCGCGGTGGCGACCCGGTTGACGCCTGCCTGCGCGGTGGTCGTCGGTGATGGTGCGGGCGATGCGTTCGGCGTCCTGGCGAGCGTTGGGCATCGGTGGCTGGCCGGTCGGCGGCGAGGGCGGCGGCTACGCCGGTCAGCGCCGTATGCCCGCCCGGTGGTGTCGGTGATGGTGCGGGCGATGCGTTCGGCGTCGGTGATCTGGCCGGCGGCGGCCAGGGCCGCGGCGACGCCGGTCGAGTGCGCTGCGCTGCTGGTCGTTGTCGGTGATGGTGCGGGCGATGCGTTCGGCGTCTCGGGCGATGCGGCGGGCGTCGGTGATCTGGCCGGCGGCGGCGAGGGCCGTGGCGACCCGGGTCAGCGCCGATGCCTGCGGTCGTCGTTGGTGATGGTGTCGGGCGATGCGTTCGGCGTCTTGGGCGATGCGGTGGGCGTCGGTGGTTTGCCGGTGGCGGCGAGGGTGGCGGCGATCTGGGCCAGTGCCGTTGCCTGCTGGTCGTTGTCGTTGATGGTGTGGGCGATGCGTTCGGCGTCTCGGGCGATGCGTTGGGCGTCGGTGATCTGGCCGTGCGGCGAGGGCGGTGGCGACTCCGGCCAGCGCCGTGCCTGCTGGGTGCGTTGGTGATGGTGTGGGCGATGCGTTCGGCGTCGGTGGTTCGGCCGGTGGCTGGGCCAGGGCGGCGGCGACCTCGGTCAGCGCCGTTGCCTGCGGGTCGCTGTCGGTGATGGTGCGGGCGATGCGTTCGGCGTCGGTGGTTCGGCCGGTCGCGGCGGCGAGGGCCGCAACTACGCCTTCAAGGGCCGCTGATTGCCCGTCTCTTATCGGCGATGCTCCGTGCGAGCGCCACTGCCCGCGCCAGAGTCTCCCAGAGACGCCCAAACAGCTGGCAGCCGTGGGGGTATCGAGCTCCCCGACTGGCTAGTCGGTTGTATTCGAACGCCAGATGATCAACTGGACCAGGTCATGCGGTTCCGTGTCCTGGAGGAGTTCACGAGCGTCAAGCTACTTCTTCCAGCGCGTTGGCGTCGCCAAAAGTCTGTTCAAGCATCCGATCATGGCGTTGAACATCTGTGGCCAATTCTGCGAGTCTGACGCGTTGCCCGGTGCTTTTGAGCAGGCGAGCATAGGGCCGGAAAACGAAACGGGGCGAGTCGCTGGGCCAGCCTTTCTCCCGGTATTCGGCTACCCATTGGTCGATGCGGGTCCGGTACTTCGGAATCTCGCTTGCGAGCTCGAGCTGTGCCTGTTCGCGGAGTGCCTCGTGGCCGAAAATCAGCACCGGTGGTGTGCCGGTGGGATCCTGTGTCGATGCGGCCCGTGACATTCAGGCTTCGCCCGAATGCTCCCGCGACCTGTTGACCGACTTCCTAGTCCGCTTTGCTGGTCAGCTCGGCGAACTCACTGATCGTCAACCCGCCGCCCGCTGCGGTCAGGAGCCCGAGGATATCGATCCGTGCCTTATCTTTACTGGCCAAGATGCTCGGCCAGTTCCCGCTTGGCTGCCAACTCGATCTGCTGTGCCTGATCCGATCGGCTCAGATGCTTCACGTCGGAATGACGAATTGGGTGATCGGGCGACACGTCAGTGGGGATGCCCGGATACGGGCGGCTGGTCACCAGGATCCGGATGCCGGGCGCTGGGCGGCGTGGTAGCAGTGAGGCGATACTGGTTTGACCTGTCGGGCGGGGCTCCGCGGTCCTCATCAAGACCGTCCACTACGAGCAGGAGCCGCTGCCCCGCGGCGTGCGACCTGCTGCTCTGCCTTTTTCAACAACCGAATGCGTTGTCCGTCCCAATCTGATAGATCTGCGTTCAGCACACGTTGTGTCGCCGACGAATGCAGCCAGCTGCTCGACCACTGCTCGGGTGTAGGCGGTGTGATCGGACTGCCCGGCCAGCCGACCGGTGATGAAGAACGACACGACCCGCACACCCTGCGGGTGGATGCAACACAACCAGGACGACAATGCGGTCTTACCGAACCAAGGACCGGCCTGCCACCACTGATAGGCCGCATCTCCGGCGCAGAACTGGGTCAACGCATCGAGTTCGTCCTCCCGACCGACCAACTGAATTGGGGCGATGTCCTCGACCTGCGCCAGGTACCCTTCGCCGATCAGGTCCGCTAGCGACGGTGGGGCGGCATCGACCAGACCGTCTGGGCATGTGCGGGCAACCCGATCAGTGCAGCCAGTTCCGTCCACCGCTGCTGGCCCAGCTGACGCCGGCGGTCGGAAACGGAGTGGCGGCCAGCCGGTTCAACCCGTCGCCGCGGTGGTGTTCGCTGACCACTCCTACAATCCGGCCGGCTGACCACACTGCCGCTCCGGACATGCCTTCCCACGGCGAATGCTCCGGGTCGGGATCTTGTTCCGGGGGGTCCGTTACCAGTTCCAGGGTTCCCTGCTTGGAGTTCGCCAGCGTGGCGATCGTCCCGTTCAGGTGCGCCGAATCCCGATACCTTGTCACCGGGAGTCGACGTCACTAAGTGGGTCGGCACGCAGTTTGAACCGCGGAAACCCGACCGTCCGGTGTAAGGCACCACAGCGGCCCGCTCCCCCAAAGCGCCGAACTCCACCCTGCCGCTAACGCTTCACCGCTGGTTCTTGCTAGCTTGACCACGCCGATGTCGCTGTCAGGGTCGGCGAAGGCACCGTCCCGTCACTGGTCCACTCGTCATCGCGGCGCGCGTTGAAGCGCACCGTCACCGCGCGGCGTCCCGCACCACATGGGCGGCGGTCAACACCATTTCGGCGACACCAGGTACCCCGATCCGCGGCGACTGCCAGGCAGATCTCGGTCAACGATCAGCTCCGCAACCCGCGACCGCTCGATCCCCCCGCCATCGACCTATCAGCCGAGTCAGTTGCCAGTCAGGTGCCTTCGTAGGTCATTCCTCGCCTTCGACTTCGGCGCCGTGCACAAATGCCGACCCCTGCGCTAGCCGGGTGGGGTCCGCCGCGGCCGCGGCCTCCGTCAACCGTGGATTGAGGGTCAGCTTGATCCGCTGGGTCGACGTCGAGCTGATCTTGCCGTCCGCGCCCAGCTCCACCACCCAGAACTTCACCTTCGCATCTCCCGCCGGCGGTCTTCTCGACCACGACGGATACCTCCAATTCCACCGGGCCCAGCTCGAACCGCAGGTCCCTCCCGGTCCCACTCCCGACGCGCGTGTCGAACTCATTGCGCAGACTTGCGATCACCTCCGACAGCTCGATCATGACCGCAACTATCCCGCAGAACGCCACACCAGCAAACGGGATAAGGCGGCCGGTCATCGGCAACCTGTCCTGACACACCTGAATACAGGTACTCATGGCCACTGACCTCGCGGTGCTCGAAATACGGAGATGGCGGCTACCGGCTTCCCTATCATCATCGTGAGGCAAGTCGGCGCCGATCCGCGTTGTCCAGGACCGCGTCCCCCAGTCACCCAAACTGGCACAGACCAAGAGACAGGAGGAACAGTCCAATCCGGCGCTTCGGTCATAGCCGCATCAGCTGGCTTCCGTTCAACTCGCATAACTCCCAGTAGTCCGGGGCCAGCGAGTTCACTCGGTGGGTTGCGGCGTCATCCATTGGGTTGAGCACGTCCAAACACCAACTCCGCCAGGGCGTCCCGTTAGCCGATCCTTATCGACGCAAGCCGTCCTTCGTCCCAGCGACGAACTGGCCCGGGGTTGACCCGATGCCGGCAGCGGGTCGCTCGCTATCACTGGCGCGACGGTATCGATCCGTGGCACCAGCGGTCAGAATGCCGAGACGGATCCTACTGAGCGCTCGTGCCGGCTGAGGGCGCGCAGCACCGCGTCCTGGCCCCGACGCCGCGCAGCCAGCGCCGCGAGGAGAGCGAGCACGGGCTCGAGCACCTCCGCGCCGAACGCCGGGGTCGCTACGCCGACGCTGCACGCGAGGTCGTCGGCGTGCACCACGATCTCCATCAGCCGCACCACCAGGAAGTCGTCTGTCGGCACCGCGCAGTCCTGCCAAGGCACGTACGTCGCCGGGCCGGCCGCGTCGATCGCCGCGCCCAGATCCTCGCGTGACCGGGCGAGCACTTCGACCGACTCGGCGTGTCCGGCCGAGCCCATCTGGTTGAAGTCGTCGCGAATCGAGGTGTTCTCGGCGGCATCGACCGGCGCGTGCCACCAGTCGACGCGGTCATAGTGCCCGACCAGGGTCAGCACCTGGGCGTCGGGCGGGCCGGGCGTGATCAGGAACTCGACCGCACACTCTGCCTGGCTGACCAGGTGACGCGCCAAGCCACCCACGGTCATGCCCGGCAGCGCCGACTCCTGCTGCCACGAGTCAGCCACCTCCGCGGACCCGACCAGGTCCGTGACCTGATCAACGGCGGCAGTCACCGCGGAGCGGTCGAGGGTTCCAGCGAAGGTCAGCGGCATGCCGTCAACTCTGCCACCCATTCCGGACGTTCACCGTCCTCAATCTGCGGCCCACCCGACGATCTGCCAACCGTCTTCCGCCCTCGGCGACCGGTGGTTCAGCAACTGGCCGCCTGACTTCACAGAGGGATCTCCAGCGGAACGACAATGATCTTGGGTCACGGAGGACCGGAGGCCGACCGACTGACGTCGCCGATTGAGGTTCCGTCAGCGGAACCCCTTGCACGTCAACCCGCGCAACGTCGTGCTGACCATCACTGCGGGACGGGTGGTAGCGGCGGAAGGCCCCGGCGCGCAGGCAGTCCTGCCGTGCTGGCTTCATTCGACGCGGGTGCCGCCCGCATCTCGCACATCGGACTCGCGCTGAACCCCGATTGCCCTGGCGATACCGGGTGGACGATCGTCGACGAGCACCACGCCGGCGCGGTTTTCCTAGCGCTGGGCGAGAATCGATACATGGGCGGTACCAACGCGTCCATCCTCAACCACGACATCGCGCTCCCGCACGCGACGTTGCTCGCCGGCAACGTGCCGCTGACCATCGACGGGCAACTCGTCTGACGCCTGCACAGGGCGCCCCCAGTAGGGGCGGCCCGCGGCACGACAAACGGTCATGCCGGGCACTGTGAACTTCGTCCATCAAGCCCCGGCCGGACATGATCACTATCCGGGAGGAGATCGTCCGGAATGGGCTCTACGCTGCCGGGCATGACGGAGATCGGAACGGATTGGCGGGTGGTCGATGGCGTTGCGACGGCATGGTTCGACGCGCCTTCACTGATCGAGGGCGCTGCGTTGGCCGGGCGCGTCCTGGAGCTATCGGCCGAGATCGTGGTCGACCTGCGCGCCTCAGGCGTACGGGTGCGCCTCGACTCCGACGAGCACGCCGAGGCGGTGTCGTGCCGGCCGCGCGGGATCTCGGGCTGGCCGCGAACCCTGCCGTGCTGCAGCACCTGAGCGTCGTGTTCGAATCCGCGAACCCGACTGTGGTGAGGCGGTTTTGGCGGCGGGTGCTCGACTACGCGCCTGGGGAGGACGGCGGTTTGGCGGATCCGTTGCGGCGCGACCCCGCGATACGGATCCGGCAGTCCACCGAGCCCCGGCCGCTTCGAAACCGGATCCACCTCGACCTGGTGCGGCCGGCCGCGGCGGTCGAGCAGGCGAGTCTTGGTGAGGCATCGGGACCGTTCGGGGTCTGTCACACCGACCCCGACGGCAACGAGGTCGACCTGGTGCCGGGCGCGGCGCTCGACGAGAGGATCGGGACAGCCGACTGGCAGGCGGTGTTCAGCGCGATGGCGTGCTACCGCACCACCTCGCCGACGCAGCAGCGTGACCTGGCCGCCGCAGCAGCGGCGCTGGCCGACGACACTGGCTGTCAAGGGCCACCGAGATCTGCCCATTGGCGGCCAGCAGACCTGCCCACTGGTGGCCACCAGTTCTGCCCGGTGGTGGCCACGAAACTGCCCAGCATCGTCCCAGGGTTGGCGATGGTTCCTCATGTGAGTGGGGTGACGCCTTGACCGGCGATCGCTTGGGACAGGCGCACTGATTCGCCGGAGGTTTGGCAGACGTGGGCGTGGTGCAGGAGCCGGTCGACGGTCGCGGTGGCGAGGGTTTTGGGCATGAGCTCGTCGAACCCGGCGGGGTGCAGGTTCGAGGAGATCGCCACCGAGCGTTTCTCATACGCGGCGTCGACCAGGCGGTAGAGGCCTTCGGCGGCGTCGGCCGCCACCGGGAACAGGCCTATGTCATCGACGACGACCAGCTCGGCGCGGAGGATTTTGCTGATCGCTTTGCTGACGGTGTCGTCGGCGCGGTGCCGGCGGATCAGCCCACCGAGGTCTTCCAGGGTGAACCAGGCGACGTGCAGTCCTTGTTCGACGGCGAGCTGCCCGAGCGCTTCGAGGAGGAATGTTTTCCCGGTCCCGGACGGCCCGCAGACAACGAGATTCTCCTTGCGGTGCAACCATTCCAGGGTCCGCAGCGCCTGCTGCGTCGGCGCCGGGATGGACGACGCTTCGGGTTTCCAGGCGTGGAACGTTTTCCCGGTCGGGAACGCCGCCCTGGCCCGGCGGGTCGCGAGGGAGGACCGGTCCCGGCCGGCGACCTCGGCGGTGAACAGGGCGCGGAGGACCTCGACGGGTTCCCAGCGTTGCGCGCGGGCGGTGGCCAGCACCTCGGGGGCGGCGGCCCGGGTGTGCGGCATCCGGAGCCGGCGGAGCAGGGCGTGCACGTCCTCCGGCAGCGGCGGCGCGGTCGGCACCCCGGCCGCCGGTGGCCCGGTCCTCGTCGCGGTGGTGGTCATCGGTTGTCCTCCAAGTCGTGGCTGCCGCCGTCTTCGGCGGATTGCTCGTGAGAGTTGTTGCGGCTGTGAGATTCTGCCGGTGGGTTGGTGTTGTTCGGGGCGCCGAGGGCGGCCCACCCGGCGGTGCCCTGGGTGAGGGATTTGTCCTCCCCGGCCTGCAGCGCGGCGGGCAGGGTGGGGTCCAGGTTCGCGGCCAGGATCGACGCCAGGTCGCCCTCCCCGAAACGTTGGTGCACCGCGGCGTGCCCGAGGGCCCAGTCGACCCTGGTCGGGTTGGTCAGCTTCGCGATCGACACGGCGTGCGCCATCTTCACCCGGATCCGTGAGGAGCCCTGCGCGGCAGCCTCTTTCAACCACAGTGCAGCGCCGTCGCCGAGCCCGAGGAACGCCGCCTCGGCGTCGCTGCCGGCCTTGGGTTCCCGGTTGATCGCCCCGGCCGGGGCGGGCGGGAAATGCGCGTCGTCGATCTGCGGGCTGCCCGGTTCGGCCCGGGCGTGCCGGGCCACCTCGATCGCGCCGCGGTCACCGACGTGCACGAACACCACCCGTTCGTCACGGCCGGCGCCGTGCACCCGCACCCACACCGTCTCGCCGAGCAGGCGGTACGGCACCGAGTACGACCCGCCCTGATACGACACCATCGGGGTGTTCACCGCGACCGTCCGGGTTTCCCCGAACGTGATCGTGTGTGGCAGCGCCGGGACCGGGTGCAACCGGGCCCGTTCCTGCTCCAACATGTCCGCCGGGACCCGTTTCGTCATCCGGTGGACCCGCCCGTTCACCATCGTCATGAATGCGGTGCACGCCGCCTGAAGGTCCGCGAAGCAGGCGTACTCCTCGGCGAGGTTCGTGTCGGTGGGGACGATGTCGGCCTTCGCCAGTTTGACCGTGTTCTCCACGCCACCCTTGCTGGCCGGGTCCCGGACCTCGCAGGTGTGGACGGTGACACCGTAGTACCGGGCGAACGCCACGACCTGCTGGTTCCGCACCGGGATCCGCGCGACATGCTCGATGGTCACTGACTTCTCGTTATCGGTCAGGATGTAGGTCGGGGCGCCGCCGAGCAGCCGGAACGTGGTGTCCAGGGCGGCGAACACCGTCGGGATGGTCCGGTCCCGCAACGCGATCACGATCCGGAACCGGGACCACGCCAGCCAGGCGCAGAACAGCACCGTCTTTCGTCCGTCGATGACCGGGCCGTCGCCGAAGTCGTACTGCAACCACAGGCCCGGTTCGGTGACCCACGGCCGGTGCACCCGGGCGTTCCCGAGCCGGTACTGCTTCTTGATTGCCGCGACCGCCCGCCGGGACGAACGTTCCGACCCGATGAACCCCATCGCCACCAGCTTGTCGTGGGCGACGTCGGCACGGATCTTGCCCTTGGACAGTTCGACCCATTCCTCGATCTTGGGCAGGAACTCATCAACCAACCGCGGCCGGCACACCCGCGGCGCGCTGCCGCCGGCGTCCCGCTCGGCGACCAACCGGGCGACGGTGTGATGCGAACACCCGGCCAGGTCGGCGGCCGCACGCAGCGAACTGGTCAAATCGAACGCCTCCAAAATTTGCATCGAATCCTCGGCAGACTTCACAGTGGTCCCTCCTGGGGGGCTCGTCGGGCGCGTCAGCACCGCCAAGCGGACTTCAGGAGGGACCCCAACCGCGGGACGCGGCCGGAACGGACAAGGGGCGTGTCGCGACAACCACCCAACATCAGGTGGGCAGTTTCGTGGCCATCAGTGGGCAGAAACCGTGGCCATCAGCGGGCTGTTTCGTGGCCGCCTATGGGCAGTTTTCCATGGCCGCGGACACCGCGGTGCTGACACCTGCCCGGGCGTCACGGCCGTGCAGTCGGCGGCAGGATCGAGACGGCTAGTTGCCACCACAGCCGCCAAGAGATGGTCATTTGACGACGGGCGCAGGGGATGGCGGCGTGATGGGATCTACACGAGAGCTGCCGGTGTTGGCGGAGTCTCAGTTACCGTCACGGTGGGGCCATCACGGTGTCAGTCACAGTGGCATTGGCCGATCCGGTCGGCACTGATCCAGGGATAAACCGTGTTATCTACCGGGCGGCGTGTGGTCCCCCGTCGGCTGCCCGGTGCAGCTGGGTGTACAGCTCGTCGACGAGTTCGTCGACGGCGGTGGTGAGCAGATCGAGGCGGCCGTTGAGGTGCCGTTGCCGCGGTGCTGGGTGCCGGCGGGATCGGTGATGCACCAGGCGACCGGGCCCTCGGGTAGTTGAGCGGTGAGTTGAGATGCGAGTGCTGCCAGTGCTTCTGGGATGGTGTCGGCGGTGTCGACACGATCGCCGGGGGTGGTGGTGATGGTGTACATGATGTGTCCTGTCTTCTCGGGGTTGAACGGGTTTCGTGATTCCGATGGTGTCGTCGTGGCAGGTGGTGGTCGAGTCCGTTCCGCAGAATGTGGATGGATTTCGCGGTGTGGATAGGCGCGTGCTCAGCAAAGGGCACCCGTCGGTCCCCGCCGCCCCCCTTGCGGGGCCGGCGGGGCGTGGGGTGTCCGGTCAGCGGCCGGCTGGGCCGGGTGTTGCGGGTGCGGGCGGGTGCTTGGCGGCCCAGGATGATCGGGGTGAGGGTGGCGATGTGCCGCCAGGCCTCGCGCATCGAGTCGGCCGCGGCCCGGTCCTGGACGCTCCAGGTCAGTGACCCGACCCGGATGATCGCGGTGCGGGAGGCGGAGTCGTACCGGGCCCCGCGCGGTCGTCAGCCGTGTGCTCGGACGCTGAGCGCCGGGCCGATGCTGCCCTGTCCGTGGACGACCGGGATCTCGGGCGGGAGGCCGTCGAAGACCCACTGGTTGCCCTCGGCGAGCCAGGCCTGGGCGTAGACGGTCGCGGCGACCGTGTCGTAGAGGGTGATCATGAGCTGCTGCCGAAGGTGGCGGTGATGTGGCTGCCCTCGGCGCCCGTTCCGCCGCCGTGGGTATCGATGTGGATGGGCTGCTGCCCGGCGATGATGACGCCGGCCAGGATGTGCTGCCGGTAGAAGCCGGGGATGAACTGGTCTTGTTTGCCGGTCATGGTGACTCGCCCTCGTTTCTGCCTCAGCGCGTTCGGCTGAGGCGTGGGGGCAGGGCGGGGGTGAGGGTGGCCTGTCAAGGGCTTGAGCGGTGACGGTGCGCTGGTCCGGGTGGTGTCGACCTCGGGGGTCCCCTCTGGGGGTGGGGTCGGCCCAGGCGGATCGGCGGGCCGGCGCCGCGTCCCTTGACGGGCCGGGGCCCCCACCACCGCACCATTGCCACCACTCAGACGGACGCTCCCCAAGGTGACCACCCCACCTCGGGAACCGGCGGCGGCCTGCGGGACGACCTCGATTCCGTGTCGGCTATTTCCTGATGGGTTTCCGCTGGGTGTCGTGGCCCAGGAGCCACGCGGAACGGCGGCGGGTTTCGGTGTTCTCCCCGGGCAGAGTCGGGCGGTCCAGCTCCGCCCGGATGCTGTCGGTCAGCGGGAGCCGGCGGCCAGCGGCGGCGACTGGCAGCACTCGGTGCCGTACAGCTGGCGGGGCGATGCCGTCCCGGTTCGGGATCTCGACGAACGACATCGGCGGTGTCGTGACCGCACCGACCCGGGCCAGGACCGACCGGGCGCGACCCTTGTAGGGGCCAAGGGTGCGTCAGATGAGCTGGGACACGACATCGGGAACGGTGAGACCGGGCAGCGGGATCCCGTCCCGGGGTTCGCTGGCTCCCATCACGCGGCCGCGGTGGTTTAGAACGGCCAGGTGGCGGGCTCGCCACCATTCATGAGGTGGTATTCGTCGCGGAGTTCTTCGTAGCGTCGGCGGTCTGCCGCCCGCTCACTGATCAGCGCGGCGTCGACGCCGTGACCGGTGACGTACTGCTCGACCAGCTGGGCGTCGCGGTCGAGGGTGCGTCGTCGGATTGACCGACCCTCGCCGACGATGCGTTGTAGCTCCCGGTCGGTGTCGGGCTGACCTGTGGTGCGGTCGCCGGCCAGGATCTCATCGCCTTCCTTGGCCTGCTCGATGGCGTGGGCGACGTCGACCAGGCCGTCGGCGAGGCCGATGGCGGCTTCCCGCTCCGTGGTGCGGCCGTCACCGCGGCGGATCGGCATGTAGACCACGTCACCGCCAAGTGCGGTGGTGGCCGCTTCCAGCCATTCCAGGTCCGCGCTGCTGCTGCCGACGATGGTCCTCATGACCGCCCCGAAGCCCATGTGCGAGGCGATGGTGGTGGGTCCGAAGGCCAGGCTGGGTGACTTGGTGGCCGCGAGGGCGGTGAGCAGGTATCGGTCGTACTCGGGGATGCCGGCGGCTCGGGTGACCGGTGCGCGGCGGCGGGTGAATCCCCACATGATTCGCTCCCTTGGTGGCGATGGTTGGTGGTGCCCAATCACGGATCGGGTTCGTGTGGTGGCCGGTCGGGGTTCGGGGACGCATTAGGCTCGGTGCTGTTCGGGCTCCGCCGTGGGGTGTTGACGCGCTGCGGCAATGTGTGAGGCCACTACCTCTGATGGTGGGGTGTCTCCGGGCCAGACGATGGAACCCCCGGTCCTCTAGCCCGGGGGTTCCGTTCTCAGCGGGGGGCTACATCTGCGGTGTCGTCCTGGTCTGTGGCGCGCTTGACTCGCCGCGGTGCCCAGGGGCCGCCCGGTGAGCTGGTGTCGCTGTTGTCGGTGTTCTTGCGTGGGCGGCCGCCGCCGGCGCGGGTGGCGTTCCACGCGACGATGGTCGATCCGCGCCACCGGTAGGTCGCCCCGATCCGCTCACCGGGCGCGGGGTCCCGCTCGCGTGGTCCGTTGGACCAGCATTTGATCTTCTCTCCGGGGGCGGGCTCGCGGCCGCCCAGCTGGAAGTCCGGGACGGGCATGATGCCGTTGCGCTTGTAGGACCGCACGGTGGCCTCGACGGTGGGCCGGCCGAGGTGGGTGAGCAGCACGGCGACGTCTTTACAGTCCAGCTCGACGCTGTCGTCGGGAACCTCGTAGCCGCTGGGAACCTGGGTCGGCCCGGAGGAGTAGACCCGTTTTTTTGGGGTACCGGGTGCGGTGTCGGCCATGGCGGCGGACTCTAGCACGCGGCGTGGTATTGATCTCGAAGTAGGCTCCGGGTCCGCGTTGTCGCGGGCACCCGCGGCAGCGCTGTCGTCATTGGCGCGTTTCCTGCCTGCTCCCTGTCCACGACATCGCCCTGTTGCCAACGCTATTCGTGGATGCGTTCCTGCTGGGTCGCCCACCGTTTCAGCCGTGACCGGACCATGGCGATGTTGACCTGGGCGTGCCCGCCGCTGGCCAACTGCACCCCGACGATGCGCCGGCCGATGATCTGGGCGGCGGCGTGGAGTAGTTCCGGGTCTGCGGGCTCGGTGCCGTGTCCGCCGATGCCCTGGTGGAGCCAGCAGGTCGGCGGCTCGTTCGGGCCGTGCGGGGTGGTGTCGAGCAGGGCCGCGGTGCGGATCCGGGTGGTCAGGTGCGTGTTCATGCGGCGGCCGCCTTCGGTGCTCGGTGGATGACGTGCACGACCGATCCCGGTAGCCGCTGCAGGGTGTGCCGGGCCGCGCAGCGTCGGCAGATGAACACCACGGCGACCCGGCAGGGGGCGACCCGGACAACCGGCTCGGCCACCGGTCCGCTGCACTGCCCGTTCTGGATGATGTCCCCGGCCCGGACGTGCTGGGCCTGGTAGCTGCCGATCACCGGACTACCGCGTCCTGCTGGTTCAGCGGCGGCTGCACGACGCGGCCGGCGGGCAGGAACTGCCCGGCGTACTGCAGGGCCAGGGCCAGGATTGCTTCGTCCCGCAGTTCCCAGTCGTTGTCGTGGGTGGTGGTGAGGTTCTGCACGGTGCGGGCGAACGCTTCGGCGGTGTCCACCTGCGCCGCTGGCACGTCGAGCGGCACGGCCGACGCAACCGCCGGCCCCTGCGTGGTCTCCGGGCCGAACCGGATCGTCATCAGGGCGTCGTAGGCGCGGATCTGGGCGGCCGCCACTTCGCCGAACTTCCGTTCCGCTTCGTGCTGCCAGTCGGCGTCCTCGGTGACGGTGGTGAGGTCGACTGCGGCATCGTCGGCGAGCATCGTCCAGGCGAGTTGCTGCCACTCGGTGACCTCTTGTGCGGTGACGTGCGGGCCGATCGGTGCGGGCGGGGCCCACGGGTCGATGTCAGTCATGGTGTGCTCCTTGCGATGTGGTGGTGGGGGTGTGAACGTGAGAGCGGGTCGGGTGCCTGACCGGGCACCCGACCCGGGTGCTGCTAGAACGGCGGTTCGTCGGTGTGGACGCCTGCTGCCGGGGCAGCGCTGCCCCAGGGGTCTTCGGCCTGGCCGGTGTTCCCACTCGGGCGGCCACCGCCGGATTCGACCCGGGCGGCGCGATTGACCTTCGCTGTGGCGTACCGCAGGGACGGGCCGATCTCGTCGACCTGCAGCTCGATAACGGTCCGCTTCTCGCCTTCCTTCGTTTCGTAGGAACGCTGCTGTAGCCGGCCGGACACGATCACCCGGGCACCGCGCGTCAAGGTCTCCGCGATGTTCTCCGCCGGTTGACGCCAGATGCTGCATCGCAGGAACAGTGCTTCCCCGTCCTTCCACTCGTTGGTGTTCTTGTCGAAGGTGCGGGGCGTGGAAGCGACGGTGAAGTTCGCGACTGCCGCACCGGAGGCGGTGAAGCGGAGCTCGGGGTCGGCGGTGAGGTTGCCGACCACGGTGATGAGGGTTTCTCCGGCCATCGGAGGTACTTCCTTCCTGGTTGGGGTGGTGCTGGGATTTGGGGTGGTCAGGTGCGGACCCGGTCGACCGGGCCAGTGCCGGGCCGTCTCGGGTGGTTCACCTCGGGAAGTTCAGTAGGAGCTGAGATGTCATTGCTGCCAGGGCGTCTGGGAATTGACGAGGCAGGGTCGACGCGAATCGCCGCGGTCAGTGAATGCGGGCGCTGGCGCCCGGGTACTTCGCCATTTCCTTTTCGATCTGCCCTACCGGCCACATCGCGGTCAGCCGGCGCCCGGTCGGGTAGGTCACGGTCGCGCGTTCCCATTCCTCCGGGATGTCTTCGTCGGCGGAGTCGAGGTCGTCCAGGTCCTCGAACCCGAGTCGGTGCAGGCGGTCCGCGTCCGACAGCTCCCGGAACTGGTGGGCCCACTGGGCTTCTCGCTCGCGGGTGGTGGGCAGTGCCGTGGTCATCGGTGGCGCACCTTTCGGTGGTGGGGGTGGGGTTGGTGGCCCCCCGACCGGGTCCGCCGGCCGGGGAGGACTTGGCGTTACGCGGTGATGCCGGACCATGCGGGCAGGCGTGGGGACTCCTGCGGGGGCTCCTGATTGATCCGGGACGTGTACAGGACCAGGCCGACGATCGCGGACTGCCGGTCTGTGTATCCGTCCTCGCCGTAGGTGCCGGTCTCGTCGACACCGAACCGCCACGACCTGCCGCCGGCGCTGCGGCCGAATCCTTGGTGGTGGACGTAGCCCAGGCGGCGGCCGCCGCGGTACACCCAATCGCCGTTCATGGTGACCTTGGTGGCCTTCGGGTCTCGGTAGTTCAGCATCGCGGGTCCTCCTTGACGGCGGGGGTGGTGCCCCCGCCCTGGGTGGGCGGGGGCTGGTCGGTGTCAGACCTGCTGCATCAGCGGGTGGTCCAGCTCGAGCTCGACGCTGGTCACGGTCCAGGTGTGGGGGTTGCCGATGGCGGTCAGGTAGGTGGTGGCGCTGTCGATCGCGGCGGCCTCGTCATCGGCCAGGGCTTCGATGCTGCTGGGGATGATCTCGCCGGTGGTCGCGATGGTGACCTCGTAGTTGACGGTCCAGATACCGGCCATGGTGTGCTCCTCGGGTGGTTGTTCTTGTACCCTTATTCTAGCACGCCGCGTGCTAGATACTCTAGTCTTTTCTGGCTGATTCTTGTTGCGCCATAATGGTTTCGGCTCTGCTGCGTAGCCATTTGGCCATGGTCATTCGTTGTTGCGGGGTTCCGGGGACTTCGCCTCGCTCGTTTCTGCGTGCTTGGGCGAGTAGCGCGGCCGCCCGGACTGTCGCCGGCCTTTCTGCTTGGTGCTTCGCCATGGGTTTGGTCCTGTCCTGGGGATGGCGGGTTGAGGTGGACTGCTGCCGCCTGCCCGGTGCCCGGGGGTCTCTAGCTCTCTCGGGCACCGGGACAGGCGGTGGGTCAGACCCCCAGCAGGGTCAGGGCTTTGGTTTTCGGTGCTTCGACGGTGTGCATTCCGGTGGCGATCCGGGTTGCCCGGCCGGTGGCGTTTTCCTTCTTCATGGGGGCGAACCAGTCCATGTATTCGGCGACGGCGTTGAATGCCGCCCATTTGGTGCCGCGCCCTTCCTCCTGGGTGTCGGCGTCGCTCCACAGCCCGAACAGTTTGTCTTTGCGGACCGTGGTGGTCTGGGTGGCTTCGCCGGCCTTGTCCTTCCTGGGTTCCCACAGGGCGTCGACCAGGGCCTCGAACTCGTTGGTGGTGTACTTCTGCCCGATGAGCTGCTCGGCGATGACCGAGAATTCCTCGGCGGCCTTGAAGCTGACCCCGAGGACCCGGCGGGCCTGCTCCATGGCTTCCTTGACCCCGCTGGTGTGGGAGATCTCGACCGAGCTGACGCAATCGCGCATGGCGGCGGTGAGGGTGTTACGGCAGACAACACGGGTGGGGGAGATCAGGACCCGGTTCTTGCTGCGGCCGTCGTGGCTCATCACCCCGATGAGGTACATCTTCACGACGTCGACCCCGCCGACGAGGATGTTCTCCGGCAGTTCCATCGTGACGAATGCCTGTTTGCCGTTGTTCAGGCTGCCGGCGGTCTCGAAGGTGGCTCCGGACTGGTTGCTGATGGTGTTGAGCAGCTCGGCCCAGTCGATGTTCTGCACGACGGTGTAATCGTTGCCGACCACGCCCAGCGGGTTCCACAGCCCGGTTTCCGGGTGCCTGCGCATGGTCGTGTACTTGCCGTCGATCTCGACCTGGGTGGTTTCCCGGTAGTCGGTGCCGTCCGGGTTGATGCCGACCGTCTCGGTGACGTGGGCGTAGACGGGGTGCTTGGTGACTTCCCAGTCCAGCCGGGCGAGCTTCATGGCATCCATCGCGTCGACAGCGCCCGGGGTGACGATTCCCAGCATGTGCCAAGGGGTTTGGCGGGCGGAGAACATGGATCCGGTGCCGTCTGAGAAAACTTCGAGTCCGTGCACGTTGGCCTCCTGGCCTCAGTCCGGGGGGCTCTTGGCTGGCTCCCTCGGTGTGACTTAATCTTAGCACGCCGCGTGCTAGTTTACTGAGGTTTCCGGGGCATAGCCGATCCTTTCCAGGATCACCCGTTCGGCTCATTGTTGTTGTCTATCAACAGATTTCGGGCTGGTGGTCTTCCGTCACGGTCGGCAGTGCGAAGCAATACCGCGCGCCGGTTGGGTTGTCCTGGCTCGCGTAGCGACCCGTAGGGCTTGGCCTGGACGGCCCTGCCGGTGTGTGGTCTCCCTGGGGCTGTCGTCCGTGATGGGAGGGCGCCTCTGTGTTTCACCCGGGCTTCCAGAGCGGGAGGCTGGGGGTCCGGGGGTGTCCCCCGGGTACTGGCCCGCCGGCTAGCGACGGGACTGGTTCATGCGACGGGACTGGTTCATGGCAGTCCCCTGTGGGCCTGGTCGTCTCGTGGCCGTCACCGTGACCAACGATGAAACCGCCGCTCTTGCAGCCACAGTTGCCGACCTGCCGACTCAGACACGGATGAAGGAAGAGGCCATCTGGTCAACGCCGTTGCTCGGGACAGATGTGGGCTCGCTGAAACTCGCTCGGTGAAGACCCTGAGCGGCATCGATCCGAAACGGAGCCGACAACACGCCGCGGGCGGTCAGGTGGACGAGTTGCTGCCGTCCGTACCATCCCGCTCATGGCGACAGTGACCCGCACATTCCTCGTCGACGATCTCGACGGCTCCGATGACGACGTGAGCCCAGTTTCCTTCTCCTTGGACAAAGAGGAACTACGAGATCGATTTGAGCGCAGCCAATCAGGCCCGGCTGCGGGACAAACTAGCCAGGTTCGTCGACGCTGCGACACCGGCTCCGGCCGCAACGCGGGCGAACGGCGCTTGAAAGCCGTCAAATCGTCGCCGGTCGGTCGGGAGCAGACCCAGGCCATCCGTGAGTGGGCACGCACCAACGGCTACCAAGTCTCCGAACGAGGACGCATCTCTGCGGTCATCCAGAAAGCTTTCGACGAAGCGCACTGAGGCCACCAGGGCACGCATCCGGGGGCCGCCACGCCACCCGTAACGTCACCCTCGCCGCTGCGCCTTCTACCCGCCCTCATCGAGGCCCGGATCGCCGCGCCGGCCTGACGCAACAGGCGCTCGCCGAACGTCTGGGTATCGCCGAGCAACAGGTACAGCGGTACGAGGCCGCGATGTACGCCGGCGTCAGCATCGAACGCATTCAAGCGGTGGCCGATGCCGAGTCGGGCTCAGGATTCACGAGGAGATCACCTATGACGTCGCTTGAGACGGTCATGGGGGTCATCGATTCCGGCACTGATGACGCTCACCCAAGTTCCCCAGAGTTGCTCAGCGAATTTCCCCACTTGGTGGCGGTGTCAACTTTAGCGGATCCGGGCGTGTGGCGCGGGGATTTGCGTTTGAGTTGCCTCGCGGCGCGCTGTACTGGTTGTCGGCGACGAGGTCTTGCACGGCAACAAGATCATCGCAGTTTGCGGGCATGGGGTTGCCCCGGCGGGCGGCGCCAGGGCGGATTGGCGGCAGGCGTCGGAGCACCATCGGCGGCGGACCTCCCGGCGTGAAACTCGCGCCGTATTGCGGGGGGCACACGGTCGTCGCTTGGTCGTCTCGGTGTCGTTACGCACGCTGGTCACCGTGGTGTCCTTGGCTCGGGCCGGTGCTGGTGCGTAGGGCACGGCGGATGTTGTCGGTGCGGGCTTGGTGGTCCCGGAGCCGGTAGGAATCCCCGGAGATGTCGATGACAACGGATCTGTGCAATAATCGGTCGAGAAGTGCTGCGGCGACGGTGGTGTCGCCGAGGACCTGACCCCATTCGGTGATGGACCTGTTGGTTGTCATGATGATCGAGGATTTCAGGTACCGCTGATTGACGACCTGGAACAGGGCGGACGCGGCCTCGGCCGGCAACGGCAAATATCCCAGTTCGTCAATCACCAGGCACGCTGGTCCGGCGAAGAACCGCATGGTGGTGGCCCACCGGCCCTCCAGCGCGGCCCGGTGGCAGCGGGCGGCGAGGTCGGCGGCGTTGGTGAAGTAGGTGCGGTGCCCGGCCTCGGCGACTTTGCGGGCGAGGCCGATCGCGAGCATGGTCTTGCCGACTCCGGGCGGCCCGATGATCAAAATGTTGGTCCCGGTTTCCAGGTACCGGTTCGAGGAGAGGTCCCGGATCAGGTCCGGGTCGACACCGGGTTGGGCGTCGAAATCGAAGTCCTCGATGGTGGCCGCGGTGGGCAGGTTCGAGAACCGGATCCGCCGTTCCAGCCGGCGGGCCTCGGTGGCCTGCACCTCGATCCGCAGCAACGCCTCCAGGGTTGCTGTGGGGCTGAGGTTCTCGGTCTTCGCGGTGTCCAGGACCGCGGGTAGTGCTTCGGCGGCGGTGGCGAGTTTGAGGTAGGCCAGGTGGCCCCGGAGCTGCTGGTAGCGGCTCGCCTCGGTGGTGGTCGGTGACATGAGAGTTGTTTCCTTTCAGCAGGATTCAGGGTGCGTGACTGAGAACCGGTTCACGTCGCCGTCGTTAGGGCAGGGTGCGGCGGGATTCGGCGGCCCGCGCGTAGACGGTCAGGTCGATCACCGCCGCCGCCGGACCATCGGACGCTGTGGATGGGTTGTTCTTGGTGCGTAACGCCTCCGCGGCGGCGCGGGCGTCCGGGCCGGGTGGGATCCGCCGCTTCGAGCGGTGCGGTGCGGAGCTGCTGAACGCGGCCAACGCCGCGGTGTTCAACGCCGTGACGTGGGTGTCGGTCCGCACGGTGACGCCGGCGCCGTCGGCCCGCCGGTGATGGACCGCGACGGTGACCCCGTTGCCGGTCGTGATCGCCAGCGTGGTGCCACCGACCCGATGCGTCACCGTCACGATGGTGCCGGCGAGTTCGGGTGGTAGCGAGTACCGGTTCCCGCGGTAGTGCACCAGGGCCTGCGCGGTGGCCGCCCGTTCCACGGTGATGACCGCGATCGGCGGCGCGGCCGGCACCGGGCGGAGCCGTTCGGCGGCGGCGAGATCAGCGACGGTGTGACGGTTCCCGGCCGGGTCGACCCGTTTGCGCCGGTCGGTGATTCGCTCGCAGAACCGGTCGAGCGACGCCTGGGCCTGCGCGACGGTGACGTCGTCGGGCAGCGACCGCCACCAGCGTTGCGCCGCGGTGTGGTTGGCCTTCTCGACCACCCCCTTGCGGTTCCCGTGCCGGGGCGGGCAGGGCCGGACCCGGACCCCGAAATGCTTCGCGATCATCGCGTAGGTGTCGGTGACCTTCCCCGATCCGGGGTGCACCACGGTCGACATCCGGTCGAACCGCCAGTCCCGGGTCAGCCCACCCAACGCGGCCGCGACCCGGTACTGAGCGTCCGCCAGCTGCGGCTGTACGGTCGACTCACACAACACGCCGCGCCACTTGCTGGAGTGAGACAGCGCTCCCACCAACAGGTATGCCTTCTTGCCGTAGCCGTCCCAACCGGCCGGTGGGTCCGGGAGTTCGACCCAATCCCATTGGGTTTCCTCCCCGGCGGGGTGGTCGATGATCGCGACCGGGCGGCCCTTCGCCGGGTGGCACGGCTCGCACACCGGCCGCACACCTCGCAGCCGTAACGCCCGGGTGAACGACGGGTAGGACCGGGCGTACCCCAGGTCGGTGACCTCGTCGAACAACGCGGTCGCCCACAGATGCGGGTCTTCGGCCAGTCGGGCCGTGCAGTACGCGGCGTACTCCGCGAACGTGTCCTCACCGGCCGGTGCGCGGACCCCGACCTGCCGTTTCCCGTCCAAGTAGACCCGGACCGTTCTGCGGTCCAGGCCGACGTGCCGGGCGATCGCCGAGATCGACCAGCCCCTTCGTCGTAACGCGTGGATGTCGATGGCGTCCTCCTGTGTGAGCATGAGGCGGGGCCCCTTCGGTAGCTGGTGCGTGGTCAGAGACCGCCAGCATCGAGGGGGCCCCGCCATGGATGCGGGAGCCACGCAGGTGGGGATTTTCAGTAAGCAGGTCTGGGTACTTTCAGGTGAGCGTCATCACCTCGAAGGCAGCGAGGTGAGTTCTAACGACATCAAGATCGTCGAAGTCGTTGGGCGTCAGCACTTTTCGCTGAATGATGGAGAAGTAGATCTCGACGGGTAGCCCCGGCGCATTGCTGCGCCGAGGCCCCCTCAGAACCGGTTATGTGGATGTCTCCATAACGG
>CAVSRE010000005.1:0-21566 GCA_963730295.1 uncultured Actinomycetota bacterium
CAGGCGCACATGGAACTCGCCGAAGCCCCATCTCGACCTGAGAATCACAGGACCGCTGAGGACGTGGGACGCACCTTCGCAACGAGCACGTCCAAATGAAGCTCGGCCAAGTCGAGCAGGAGGCCGGCGTGCAATGCTGCGACAGCCGCGAGATTGAGGGCAGCGTGGGGTTGGCAGGTGACATCGGATGTGACGGGTCCGTGCGTCGCTGCGCGCAGGAGCTCGGCAAGTCGCCTCGCGGCCGCGACTGCATCGGCGTGATCTTGATGCCCGCCGACCGGTTCGGGTTTGCCATCACTGGTCACCATCGCCTCGGCGATCAAGAGCTGGACTCCGTCAATGAAACTGGTCGGTTGGGTCGTCACCCGCAGAGCCGCATCGCAGTGTTGCCGGATGTATCCGAGCAGCCAGCTCAGTTGCGCTAGCCCGGTGGCAAGCGCCCCGGTCCCGGCACCGGCGCTCCACGAGCGGTTGCCTTCGCCGGCGCGGGCACGACCAAGGTCCTTCCATCCGCTATCCAGAGTTCCCGGGACAGGTACCGACAAGGGGCACTCGAACGCGATCGCGACAGCGTGTCCTGAGTTGAGTGCGGTCACGACCGCGTCACCAAGAGCGCTGGGATCGTCCTGTCCGCGGAGGAGAGCATCCGCAGACGACCATGCGAAGCCGCCCTTGCGCCGGACCGAACCGACGTCGACGCCCAAGACCAGCAGCTCGCGAGGGATCACTCTCGGTCCCAGCTGCGGTCGTCCGTGATCGATGGCACAGCGTGGGACATCACTTTCATTGGTTTCCCTTTGGTCGGGCTCATGGGGTGTTCTGCGCTAACACTGTTGCGGTTCTACGTTCCAGTTCTTTGGCGCGGGCGTCGATCTCGGCCAGGACGTCGTCAATCCCGGCGAGGTCCTCGAGGTCGGCACGTCGCCGGGCCCACGCCCGCTGCGCGTCGTCCCTGCTGTACACCCCGCGCTCCACCACCGGGACCGGCCCCGGCTGCTCCGACTCGGCATCCTCGTCAGGGTCGACGGGTAGGTGCCGGTGCGCGCCCAGGTCCCCGGCCAGAATGTCCCGAACCCTGCGGGACAGCGAGTGCGGGGTGAGCCGCTCTACCGGGAACGGGACGTAACCCCATTGGTCGATCGGCGGCAACAACGGAACGCCCAGGGTGAGCGAGGAGAGCGGCCGGGTGGATCGGCACAGGTGCGGTGACTGGTCGGTGACCGGGTCGGCATCGGCGATCTGCTTGGCGAGGGTCGCGGTTGCTGGGTTTGGTCATCACCACATCAAGCACCCGGAGCCATCGGGTGATCGCGCACGACCCACACAACAGGGGGCTGTCGTCGGCCGGACGGATCGACCAGGTGCCGGCTGGAGAAGTGATGGTGGCTGTGCCGTCGGTGATCTCGACGGCGCTGGTGGTGAGAGTGGCGAGGTGTCGTGTACGGCACCCCCGCCAGCCGGGACAGCACCAGCAGGCAGCGGTCCCGGCGGCCGAACATGCCCTGCGTCCAGCCGTGCGACGGCAGGCCGCGCAACGCAGCGGCCACCGGATCCGTCATCCCCAGCGGCGTCGGCTGATCGGAGTTGACGGGGCGGCCGACCGCGGTCCGCACCGCGGCGGACTCACCCGGCCGTGGATGCCCGGGGGCAGCGTGGTGGTGGTCGATCGCCGCGACCCGGCGCCGCTGGGTTGCCGGCGTTGCCGGGCAGTCACCAAGGAATCGGATGACCGTGTCGGGATCGGCGGGCAGCTCCCCATGGGCGGTCGTGGTGCACCAATCGGTGAACAGCGCCCAATCCCCCGCATACGCCTTCAGAGTCCTTGGCGACAGCTCTCGCGATTCGACGGTCACGGCTCACAAACCCAGGCGGGTAACCGCGTTCCCTAACAGGGGGGCGTTCTCCCTCGCGTACACCTCGAGCATGGCCGGGCTGCGGTGCCCGGTTTGGCGCATGATGGCGTGTGCGTCCGCGCCGGCCCTGAAGGCCTCGGTGACGAAACCCGATCGCAGTGAATGTCCCCCCAGACGCTGCGTCTGGGCGGGGGTAAACCCGGCCTGGTCGGCGCGGCGCCTGATCATCTCGTTCACCGCGTGCCCGGTCATTGGCTTGCCTCCGATGGCGCCACCCTTGTGCACGGACGGGAACAGCATCCGCTCCAGATCGGCTGGTTCGGGTAACCGGGTGGTGCGGCAGCAATGCAGAACTTCGGGCTCCTCCCCTCCCCCACCGGTTATCGCGGACTGTCGGGCCAACACCGGAAAGACGGCGCGGCGGCCGCCGCCCTCGGGTGCGGTGTCCCAGGCGTGCAGCACCTCTCGCCATCGCACGTAGGCGCACGGCGGGCAGGTGATCGGGTCCCGCCCGTACGGCAGGGCCTTGACCTGGCCGCGGGCCTCCTGATCGGTCTTGGACGAGCGGAGCCGGACATGCAGGCCGTCGGTCTTGTGCAGGGTGACATCCGCGAGGGTCAGGGCGACGAGTTCGCCGCGGCGGTGCGCGCCGGCGAAACCCATCACCAGCAGCGCCATGTCGCGGCGGGCGGCCACCCCCGACGGCCAGCCGCCCACCGTCGCTGACAACGATGTCAGCAGCAGCCGGATATCGCTCAACAGCAGCGGTTCCCGCCGGTTCGGTGGGATCCGCCGGATCCGGCGGATCCCGGACAACGCCCGCCGGACCACCTCGGACCGTCCGGGTGCATCCATCCCGCCGGCGGTGTGGAACTGGTTGATCGAGGACACCCACCGGGACAACGTGGCCGGCGTGTACCGCCACTTCCCCACCGACGTCTGCTCCGCGGCTGCCTCCGTGATGTAGTGCGCGACGACCAGCGGTGGCGCCGGCAGCGGGGCGAACCCGCGCTCGGTCGTCCAGGTGGTGAACCGGTTCCAGTCCGACCGGTACGCGGCCTTCGTCGCCGACGCGGTCGACGCGTCCACCGCGGCCCAGATGTCGGCGAGCGCCTGCTCGGACAGCGCTGGTGCCGCTCCCCCGGTCGGCCTCGCGAGTTCGAGCGCGGCGGCGGCAAGCTCCGCCAGCCTGTCCAACCGTTCACTCGGCAGCACCGCCGGCGACTCGGGCTCGAGTCCGCGGTCGATGGCCACGAGGTCGTCCGGAGGCACGTTCGCCGAGAAGGCGACACCGACGGGGCCGGGGCAGGACCAGGACCGTGTCGGTCACCGTTCACCTCCCGCCGTCCGTGCTGTTCCCGCAGTTCAGCACGCGGCACCGACAGCCGGGCGGAGGTTGCCGGGGTGTCGAAAAATCGCCGGAAAAGATCTCGCCGAAATCGCCCTACCTGCGGCGGGTCAGTTACATGCCCTGTTATTTTACCCCGGATAATTGATCATTATCCGGGGTAACCCGGCCTACGTGACCGATGCCGAATCCGTGCTCCGAGGGCTACGCGCCGATACCCACACGCGGCGGCAGTCCCCTGTTGCGACGGCCCGAGAAGATCTCCGCGTCAGTGTGCGCCTGGTCGGTCAGGTTGGCCACAAGGTCCAATCCATCCGTCACGTCGAGGGTCAGCCGACTGACGGCCAAACGCACAATGTCCGAGCCGGAAAGCCCGTCAGGCAGCTGCTTGGCCGTCAGTTTCAGCCATTGCCGTTGGGCTGGTGTGAGAAAAACAGTCACCCGTTGGTAGGTGGCCGCCGGGTGACCGTTCGACGCGGACTGAGCGCTTAGTCGAGTAGTCACCTGGTCGTCTACTGCACTAGTCGCCACGTCGCTCAGTGGCTCAGACGTTTGGTCGTCTAGTGGCTTAGTCACCTGGTCGTCTACTGCACTAGTCGCCACGTCGCTCAGTGGCTCAGACGTTTGGTCGTCTAGTGGCTTAGTCACCTGGTCGTCTAGTGCACTAGTCGCCACGTCGCTCAGTGGCTCAGACGTTTGGTCGTCTAGTGGCTTAGTCACCTGGTCGTCTACTGCACTAGTCGCCACGTCGCTCAGTGGCTCAGACGTTTGGTCGTCTAGTGGCTTAGTCGCCTGGTCGTCTACTGCACTAGTCGCCACGTCGCCCAGTGGTTCAGTTCCCGTTTCGGCCGGGGTGGGGGGTCGTTTTCGACCAGCGCTCAGCATTTGAGCGGCGGATAGTGTTTTACCCATTTTGGTTGCTCGCATCCGGTCGAGGACCTCTTTGACCAGTCCGCTGTAGGCGGCGGTGAGATCTGCGTTCGCGGTCGGGTCGCCGACGACGAGCCTTTCCGCGACTTGATCTTCTGCGGCGACCCGGCGGGGGATGGTCGTCTCGAAGAGTGGGAGGTCGCTTTCCTGCAGTGCCTCGACGACTTCCCTTGTGATCCGGGTGCGTGGGTCGGTCATGGTGATGAGGACGCCAAGCAACGGGGCTGTGATGAGCCCTTCCGTGCGGAAGTCTTCGGTCCATCCCAGGAACGCGCCGAGGCCGCCCATGGCGAGTTTGGTGGCGCTCACGGGGGCGATGAGGTCGGTGGCGGCGACCAAGGCCGCGAGCGTGACGAGGGAGAGGCTCGGGGCCAAATCCAGTACGGCGTAGTCGTATTGGTCGTCGGCCGGGGCAAGGGCTCTGGCGACGCGGTCCTCGCGGCGGGTCATGGAAACCAGTTCGGTCTCCAGTGGTGCAAGGCCGAGAGTTGACGGTAGGAGGTCGAGGTTGTCGATCCTGGTTTTCAGGATGACCTGGTCGAGGGGAACGTTCTTGGTGATGACGTCCTGGAGGTCGTAGTCGACGTCGTCAGGATCCTCGGCGAACCAGAAGGTGGCATGTGCCTGGGCGTCGACGTCGACAAGCAGTGTGCGGTAGCCCTCTTGGGCTAGGCCGGCGGCGAGATTGACGGCTGTCGTTGTCTTTCCGACACCGCCTTTGTGGTTCGCGATCGCGATTCTGCGCATGGTGGGGCCTCCTTATGAACACGGAGACTAGGTGACTACGCACCTAGTCTCCGTGTGCCACGCCGGAGGTGACGGCCTTCTTTGAACGTGAGAACCGGAGCGCGTCCGTGGGCTCAGCGGAGCTTCGGTGCGCGGCCGCGGCGAAGCCGCGCCGGCGGAGGGAACGCCATGCCTGCGTTGTACTTCTTTTCGTATCGGGCGACTGTCTCAGCGAGCGCGATGCGAACGAACGCGGTCATGGATTCGACCTCTGGCGGTTCTCCGGTGAAGTCAGCGTGCCAAACAAGGCCTGAGGCTCGTTCGTAGAGCGATTTGGGGATGTTGACCGTGAGTTTGAATGGTTCTTCGCCGGCCTTCGCCTCACCGGGGTAGGCGTCGGGGTCGACCACGACCGGGCGGGAGTTGGGTACCGGCACCGACGGTGGTGCCGGGTGCTGTTCAGTTGGTTGGGCTTTGGGGGACTTGCGCGGTGCCCGGGTCCGCGGTGGTGGGGGAGTGGTGGTGACCGGAGTCTCGGTAGCGGTGACTGATCGTGCCCGTGGCTTGCGGGGTGCTTTTGCGGGCTTCGGGGCGTCGGTTGTCATTGAGTCCTCCTGGAGCACGCTGGGCTTCGGGTGCGGTCGTTCACCGGTATGACGTATTGCCGTTAGGACGTTATCCCGGGTGTCCGTATCTGGCCAGGACCATGACGGGCCCGCCAAGGATTAGCTGCCGCAGTGCTGTGGAGGGGTCGCCAACATTACGGCGGCACAGGTAACCGGCAAGAGTAACGTACGGGTTACCGGTCAGCCTTAAAACTGGCCAGCCGGTAGTCCGGTTCACCCGCCCTCTGGGTCGCCGGTGATACGCGGACCATTCGGTGGTTGTCGCCAACGTCGCGGCATTTACGCAGGTCAGCGGCTTGTGCGGAAGCTTTTGATCGTTCCGGCTGTGTTGCCGTATTACCAGTAACTCATCGGGCGAACTCCCGACCTACGGTCAGAGCCGCCCGCTGGTGGCCCGCATTGCGCGTGTTCTGCACCGCTGTCGCTGGGTGGGAAGTCTGTCGGTCGTGCTCTCTTCGTTGCGCTGCCCGACAGCCTAACCACTCAAGGCAAGGGAAAGTTGCCGATCCGTGATGTTGCAGCCGCTACTGGATTTGAGCTCCCAATACGTCGACCGGAAGGCACACCATCGTGGATGTCCCCGTCACCACCGACCATTCACCTGCACCTGAGACGAAACGGCGACCAGGAACTGCCCGGCCGCTCGGGCCGGTAGCCGCGACCCGGCAGGTACCGACAACCCGCCGGCGGAGCCGCTGGCCCGGTTTCGCGGTGTTCCTCCTGGCCATGGGCGGGTTGTCCCTCGGTCTGGGCATGGCCGCCGCTGCGGTACCCGCGACCGGGCAGCCACAGCTTGTACAAACAGCGCTGACCGCTGTCCAGGAATGGGCGCCGGTGATCACAAGGGCCTTTCTCGGTGCGGGACTGGTGGTGCTGGCCCTGGGATTGTCCTGGCGGCTTCTGCGGAGCCGTCGCCGGCAACTTCGAGCACGGGTGCTGGGCGCCGCATCCGCTGCGACCCGGGTCGGTATCGACCGACTGGTCTTGCGCAGGGCCCGTTGGGCGCGGCGGGGGAGAGGACTGCGCTCGGGGGTGCTGAAATATCGTCCCGCCGAATCGGTCGTCGAGGACTGCTCCGAGACACTCGCCGCGATGCTCGCTCCGCACGTTGCCGCGCCCGTCACAGTGCGGTGGGTACCGCGTCGCTGCAGATTCGAGATCGCTGCCCGCCCGGTCATTCCGCCGAGGATCGAGGAACGGTCGGCGCAGCTGGGCAAGCTCGTCGAGGCGCTGTCTCATGTCATCGGTGCCTTGTTGGTCGACCAGCGCCGGTCCGCGGTCGACGAGGACGGTTCTGTCCAACAGTTGGTGGCGCGGTACGCCCACACCACTCGTGACATCGCCGATACCTTTCGGCAGCGGGTGCAGATGGTGCTCGACGCCAAGGCACCCAGCCCCACGGGGTACTGGACCGTGCGGTGGGACCCCGCGGGTAACGAGGTCACGGTGCAGCCGTCACAACCATTGCCCAGGCGGGCCGACTACCCCGTTCAGATGCCCGGACCGGACCAGCAGATGATCATTCCGCTGGGTGTGGGCGACGGTGGGCAGGTCGTGTCCTGGCAGCCGGCGCTGTTCCCACACCTACTGGCAGTGGGCCCCACCGGTACCGGCAAGACAGTGTTCCTGTTCGGGTTGATCATCTCCTGCCTGCTGCGCGGGTGGATCATCGTGCTGCTCGATCCGAAGGAACTCAGCTTCCGCGGCTTCGACCCCGCGGCGCTGACCGGGCGCGGCTTGGCGCCGTGGGGTGGCATCGTCTCGGTCGCCACCACCGAAGCCGAGATGGAAGAGGCCATCGGGTACCTGCACTCGAACATGAGGAACCGGTACGCCGCGATCAAGGGTTTCGAGATCAGCGAGGACGACCTGCCGCCCGTGCTGATGATCGTCGACGAGGCCGGTGAACTGGTCGAGCGACTCAACGAGTACCACTCCAGTGAGGAGAAGTACCAGGACCTGCAGGAACGGGCCGAACGCAGCGGTGGGGACGCGAAGGATGTCGTCAAACCCAAGGGTGTGAAGAACCCTGAACTCCGCAAGATCTGGTCCGGTCTGCGACTCGGCCGGCAGGCCCGGGACATCGTCTGCACGGCCACCCAGCGACCCGACGTGAGCTTCATCCCCGGTGAGGCGAGGAGCAACCTGACCACCCGGGTCGGTCTGGGTCATCTCGACGGCGCAGCGTTGGAGATGGTGTTCAACACCCGGGCGATCCAGCAGCGCACGTACGACTACGTGATCGACCCGGTCACCGGGCAGCGTCAACGGCAACGGGTCCGTGGCCGGGCCACCGTCGATGTGGGGAACGGTCCGCAGACGATCCAGACCTATTTTGTGCCGGATCCGGCCAGGTACGTGACGGGAACCCTCAACGCCGAGGAGACCGCGATCATCGAGCGGCTCCATCAGTTGGTGGACGCCTCCAGGCCGCAGTGGGCGCACCAGATCGAGGCTCCGACGGCCTCCGCACGGCAGTTGGCGGCGGCGTCACGGGAGATCGACCGGCATGTCGCCGAGGTGGAACGGGCCCAGGAATCCGAGGCGGTTGGTGTCGCGCTTGATGCCGATCTGCTGGACGAGCGGGTGACCGCCGGGCGGCTGGAGGTGGGTCAAACCGTGTTCATCGAGGTCGACAGCGTCCCCACACTGGTGCTGGTCACGGAGATCGAGGACGACCCCTACCAGGACGACGATCTCCAGATCACGTACCAGATCAGCGGTGACGAGGACCGTGCCGGGCAGCTGGGGGTGACCTCACTTGGTCGCCGCGAGGAGGTTCCGGTCGCCGGCTGATCGACCGCCATCTGGGGACGTTCCTGTCCAACCCTTGCCCACATCGTTGCCGTATTACCGGTAATACGGTTTACTGGTGAATACCAGAACAACATTTGGCTGGGAGGGGACCTCGTGGGTAACGAACAACCGGACGACAGCTGGGTCGGGCCATGCCACACCACCGGCCGAGACGCCAGCGCGGGCCACCCACATGAATCGTGGGACCTGGACGTGGGAGATGTGCAGAGCTGGCTGCGAGCACAACGAGTCTGTCTTGAGCACTGCCCATTCCTGATCGCCTGCCAAGCGCGACGCACCAGGCTGTATCCCCACCCTGCGAGGAATCCGCAAGCAGTGATCTGGGCCGGCGTGGCCTACAGCGAGACAGGCAAGATCCTGGACACCGGCGGGATGCGGCGGATCTCGGCCACCCAGCGTGGGCGGGAGCTGCGGGTCGCTGAGTCCTGGACCGCCGCCGGGTAAGGAACCGCGTCCCGGTCGGTCTGCAGCGGCGGCACTACCGTGCCATGCATGCTGCACATCAGGCGCAGGTCGGAGCCGACCGCGAAATGGGCAGCGCGTGGCTGGCCGCCGTTGTGGCGCTGGGCTGACCGGCCCGAAGTGCCGTTGCTGTTCTGGGCACTTCACGACGTCTCGGCCGCCGCACAGGCCGACGACGTCGACGCCCTGGACGACCTGCTGACCGAGGCCGGCCTGATGCTGGAAAGGGTCTGGACAGATCCACCCGAGGGAGCGCACCGGCGCGACGCCATGTCCATCAGCACCGGGCTCTGGGCGGAGATCCAACGGGGGAGAGGAGTGACGGACCTGACCCAGGTCGCGCTGCACGCGCGGCTCCTGCGCAACCTGGTCGCACCCGACAGCAGCCATTTGCCGGCCAGGTCTGCGCTCGCGGTCCCGGCGTACCTGCCACCCGGTGAACGCATCCAGGGTGGACACCTGCCGTTGACAGGTGCCGCTGAGTTCCGCGGCCGCGCGCTGCACGAGCAGTTCCTCCTGCTGATCGCCACGGTTCTGTCCAACAACGGAGGCCACCTCGTCGACTACGTGAGCTCGCACATCCCTGCGGGGGCTGACCGGCGAAGGACGGGATGGACCCGGGCCGGCGGGAAACCCGCCGGTACCCGGCTGGGCAGCATCCGCAGCGGCGAGCAGGAAGGCAGCGGTGATGTCGTCCTCCGGCCCGGCCCCTGTCTCACCGCGGTTCAACGACTACTGCGCGCCCGGCCGCTCGTCGCCGGTGCCGACCAGTGGACCATCGACGACATCGGTTGGGCGTTGGCCGGCGCCTGGCTCACAGACACCACGCTGATCCTCGAACCCACTTTGATCAGCCGCAGCCACACCACCGTCATGTCGGTCGTCGCCGATCGCCCCGGCGAGCAGGTCTGGCGGCTGCCGCTCGCGGTGTTTCACCCCCGGCAGTTCTTCCCCGAGGACCGTTGGCAGCGGCCCACCACTGCCCGACTGCGACCCGTCCCCGATCGTTGACGCGATCGACCCGCCACTGGGGTCTCGCAGACATTTGTCGATCCATGATCGGGCGATGACAGGCCCTCTGAGCAGCGCAAACACGTGCGCCAACGTCGAAGGTTGGCGCAGCGCCGGCGGCAGCCGGAACCGGCACCAACGTTGCGTGCAACGTCGCTGACGAAGGTCAAGGGTGTCCTTCCCGCTCATCCGCGCTGCGGACCTCACGACCGATGAGGCACCCATGGTCACCACCAAGCAAGAGAACTGGCAAGGCTCCTGCACCGCCGCACAGGCAGACCCCACCGGCAACTCCGAGGCCCACATGTCCTGGGACCTGGACATCGGCGACATCCGCAGCTGGCTGCGAGCACAACGTGTCTGCACCGAAGAATGCCCGCTGCTGGCCGCCTGCCTGCAGCTGCGGCGGGAGAACTACCCCACCTCCAACCCCCGATCGGTGATCTGGGCAGGTGTCGCCTACAGCGAACTCGGCCGAGTCCTGGACACCGCCGGGCTGCGCCGCCTCAACGCCGTTCAGCGCAATCGTCATCGTCGCGGCCGGCCGAATCGGTCCGCAGCCGTTGAAGTTGCCTGACGTGGCCATCTCGGGGTCAGGTTTGGTCGGCGTGTCGCTCGAAGCTGGCGGCACTGGTTCTGGTTCAGTACATGTCATGGCGACTCCACCACGCGGCAAGGGCGGCGGCCGAGGCAAAGGCCCTCGCCGATACATCCCCATGCGGCTCCCCGAGGACCTGGCAGATGAGGTCATCCGGCGGGCGGACGATGCAGGTCTGGACATCAACGACTACGTGACCTTGGTGATGGCACAGATCCATGGTCATGAGGTCCCGGCCTACGTGCTGTCCAAGGTGGAGGCCTACCGAACCCAGCTACCACTGGGCGCCTGACCCCACATACGCGAAAACCCCCCTCCCGGCGGTCAACCAAATGGGGGGTCTCGCAAGGCCTAGCGTGAAAGGAGGCCAGACCTCGAGGAGGTCTGCCAACAGTATTACTGATCTCTGGTGGTGCCGGTAGTAGGCACGCCCCTTGATTCAGATTCTGTTTCGGCAGTCCTCGGCTCACGCCAACCCACGATTCGCTCAACCGGTTGCATTCCGTATTGCCGGTATATGGGTCGTGGTGCCCGTGGTTCACAGTGACGACGCAAGTCGTCCCCCGTGAATCACGCACCGAGGAGCAAACCCCCATGACGCCCATCGACCGACTCACCCTCTTCCTCAACGACCGGGACAACCGGACGTTGAGTTCAGCGCGGATCAAGGACGGCCTCCCCGCGGCCGACCGGATCCGCGCCGCCATGCAGCTCTGGCAACAGGGCATATCTGCCGAGCAAATCGACAGCCGCGCCGCGGACCTGCGCCGGGAACGCCTCACCCGGACCGCCAGGAGCACCGAACGCCAGATCAAGGTGTCGGTGATCCTGGGCGAGGTCACGCACCAGGCACTCGCGCTGGCCCGGATCGGGGATGGCATCCCCGCCGCGGAACGGGTACGCGCGGCCCTGCATCAGTGGCAGCAGGACCCGGAGTTCCAGGTAGCCGTTGATGAGCTGGCCGCCGAGCTGCGCCGACAACGCTTCGCGAACAGATCGGCCGATGGGTCACCCACTGTCCCTCCCGATCTGACGGTGACTACCTCCTAACCAAACACCCAGCAGGACAGGAAACGAGCCCGGTGAGGAGGTGACACCAATCAGGTGAGCAGTCCGGCAAGAGAGCCATCAGGGTTGCCCCGGTCGTCGTTGGACCGGGTGTATCGGGCCCTGGAGGAGCAGGGGCGGCAACCCCGTCTTCGGGGCACCCACATCCAGGCTCGCTGCCCGCTGCACGAGGACGCCTCACCAAGTCTGTCCATCGACTGGAAATCCAGCAGCGGCATGACGTTGCTGGCGTGCCACTCCGGTTCCTGCCCAGCAGTTGATGAGAAGGACATTCTCGAAGCGCTCGGTCTGCGGCTGACCGATCGCTTCGACGCACCGTTGCCGGACCGGCCACAACCATCCACCCGATCACGCCGTGCACCGCCGCGGCGGCCCAGCGCGGCCCCTGCCGGGAACCGGCTCGGGCCGCTGCCCAAACGACTCCTGCCCGGCCCGGAACCCGTAACCACCGACTGGGTCGAGGTCCGCAGCTATGACTGGGTCGATGAGCAGCAGCAGCTGCTCATGCAGACCATCCGGTACGAACGTGATGAGCACGGGGTCCGCCGGAAGACGTTCAAGCAACGGCACCGGGATCCCGAAACCGGGCAGTGGGTGTACACGGCATCCCCCCGCCGGGTGGTGCGTCATCTCCCGCGGGTCATGGAAGCCATCGCGCAAGGCCTACCGGTGTGGCTCTGCGAGGGCGAGAAAGACGACGAAGCCGTCAACCAACGGCTCGGTGCGACCGGGATCGCCACCACCCACAGCAACGGCTCCGGTGGCTTCGACGACGACGTGATCGAGCAGCTGCGCGGTGCGCAGCTGGTGCTGGCCATCGATCGTGACCTGGCCGGGTTCCGGCGGGCGGTGGAACTGTCCGAGAAGTTGACCGGGGTCGTCGCGTCACTGCGGATGGTGCTGGCCGCGGTGACCGAGGAGAAGTCCGACCCGGCCGACCATTTCGCGGCAGGGTTCGGCCTTGACGATTTCATCGACCTCCCGGTGGAACATGCCCGGACTTTGGCGCTGGCGGCGGACGCAGCTCATCACGCGGAGCTCGCCGAGAAGGAAGCCGACCACACCCAGGGCGCCCAGGACGAAGCCCGCGCCCGGTTGGACAGATCCACCGCGGCCGCCGGGCGTAAGGCACCGAAGCTGGCGCAGGACGAAGCGAAGTACGCGCTGCGGTGGGCGCATGAATCCGTCCGGTACGCGAAGCGGGCAGGCGACGCCGCCTACCAGGCCGCGACACTCGCGGCGGCCGCCGGGGACCGGGTCGAGGAGCACGGTGCTCCGCCCGGGGGAATCGACCGGTACATCGACGCGCCCGGGCGGGCGGAGCATGCGCAGGGCAGGGCGCAACGGATCGCCGAGGCCGCGTGGGAGGCCTGCGGTGCGCCGATGCCGGAGGCGATCCGTGAGGTACTGCTCCGGGCGGTGCCCTCCCACAGCGAGGAACCCGTGCCGGTTCCCGTGGAGGAGCCCGGCGACAACGTCGTGGTCAACTTCCCCGGCGGCGGTGGGGGAGAAGGCCGGCGCCCCGGGTCTCCTGTCCAATGGCGGGAATTCGAGCGGTTACCCACCGGGGCGATCATCGAGCGCCGGTACGACAAGGACGGCAACGAAAGGCTCGTCGGTGTCCTGAGCCTGGACGTGCGGGTGCTGCGGGTCGAGCAACTCGAAGACACCACCGATGACGCCGACGACGGTGCCGAACCCAACCAGCAGGCGGTGCCGGGGGAGCGGGTGATCGCCAGTTACGTCGTCGGGTACACCCACCCGGCGACCGGTGAGCTGATCACCCTGCGGGTGCCGGCCGAGCGGGCCCGCTCCGGGGAGTGGTTGGCCGACCTGCCCGAGATGGGCGTGAAATACGAGTCATCCCCACGCGGGCGGTCCCGGGTGTGGGACGCGATCCGGGAAACCTCGCCCGGCGCCGAGGTTGTCACCATGTACAAGTCCACCGGGTGGCACCACCTCGGGGAAAAGGGTTGGGCCTACATCCATTCCGGTGGCGGGATCACCACGGACGGGAACATCCCCCTCGCCGTGCGGTTGCCCGGGGCGATCGCGCAGGTCGACCTGCCGGACCCGGTCACCGACGCGGCCGCGGTGCGGGCACTGTTCGACCGGGACTCCCGGGCAATGATGACCCGGCTCCCACCGCGGGTGGGTGCCGTCCTGGCCGGCACCGCGTACCGGGCCGTGCTCGGCTGGCTGGGGTCACCGACCATGGTCTTCGGTGAACGCGGCTCCTACAAGAGCGCGGCCGCCGCGCTGGCCATGCATCACTTCGGCACCAAATGGGACCGGCAGTCCCCGACCGCGTCGATGTCCGGGAACGGGTCGACCTTCAACTCCGTGCGGGACGAGTTGTGGGCCGCCAAGGACGCGGTGTTCTTCGCCGACGACTGGGCACCGGACAAAGGGGTGGACGCCGCCGCCTCCCTGGCCTCCCAGTTCGCGCGGATGCAGTACAACCGGGAACGGCGAGACCGGTTGAACAGCAAGACAAAAGAGATCGACACCGGGAAAAGAACCCGGTGCACCGCCCTCGGCACCTCCGAGGTCAAGGCCTCCACCACCTCCGGGAACGAACGGCTCAACACCCTGGACGTTGCCCGCGGTGAAATGGACCTCGAGGACATCCTGGTGCTGGACGCGATGACGTCCAGGCGGGGCAGGGCGCAGGTGATGGCATCCCTGCTGTCCTGGATGGCCACCGACGTCACCGGTCTGCAGGAATGGGCCAAGCACCGCGCCGGTGAGATCTCCCAACGCCGGCGCGAAGCCGGAGCACCCGACCGGGTCGCCGAACCCCTCGCCGAACTTGAGGTCGGCTGGGAATTGATGACCCGGTTCCTGGTGAAGGTCGGCGCCTACCAGCAGGACGAAGCCGACGACATGCTCGGCGAAGTCCGGGAAGCACTCACCGAGGCCGGGGACCGTTCCCAGGACCCGGACTCACCGACCAGCACCGGTGAACGGTGCCGGCAGTTCATCGCCGCCGCGCTCCGGAAGGGCACCATCCACCTGACCTACCCCGGCGGTGTCATCCCGGAGTACCCGGAAGCTCTGCAGTACGGGCACCGGATCGACACCCGCGCAGGCCGCACCGACTTCGACACGACGGTGCGCTGCCAACCCCTCGGGGAGTGGGCCGGTGTCATCGCCAACACCACCCACGGGCAACGGATGCACGTCGAACCGACCACGATGATCTCCACCATCCTGACCGCCGTCGCCCGGGCAGGGGAACAGATGCCGGTCACCAGAACCGTCATCCAACGAGAACTCGCCGCGATCAACGTCCTGCGCACCGGGGTCGAGATCAACAAGACCACCGGGCGACTGGAAACCAGGTACACCCTGCCGGTGCCGGACCCGGCCGGCGGCGACAAGCAGCACCGCATGTGGGACCTGGACGCCGAGAAGATCCTCTTCGAGACCGGCCCATCGACCCCACCGCTGCCTGTCGGACCCGACGGGCACGATGGCCCGGTCGAACCCGACAGCACCGCCTCGGCCGGACCCGCTGGCCCCGACACCACGGACGAGGACATGCGCGAACTCACCGACTCCACCGTTCGTCCGTTCCGGTGACACCGCCCCTTGCTCGGTCTGCCGGCAGCCGTGCTCGCTGTATATCGACGACGATGCGTGCACCTGGGGTGCTGGAAGTCCACCGACGCAACCCCGCCACCGGCAGCACAGGATGATGCGGCCGCCGAGCCGTGCCTGGGCTGCGGGAAACCGACAACCACCCGGTACGGCGGGCGGCCGCTGCACCCGACATGCGACATCACCCCGGCAGCCACCGCTCCCGCACCGGCAAGCCGGCAGCACCCACCACCCCCGCAGCACGGCACCCCAACCGGCCGGCGGGCGGTCCCGACCACCACCAACCCGCGGCCGCCAACGGACGACCGGCCAGCGGTACGAGAGCCCCTGGCATTACTCGGCTGTCGTGATCGACCCGGACGGTGTTTACCTGCCGGACGGCACCGTGGTCGCGCCGGAGAAGATCAGCACGATCGCCGACGTCGCCGCCGTCGGGGAACGGTTCCGGATCGGTCACCCCACCGGGCCCGGGCTGCTGGTCCTGACCAGCGGCATGGTCCAGGAGCTCGGGCTGGTGCCCGACGAAGCCTTCATCACCCGGCCGATGGACGACGGTGAACCGGTCAGCAACGAGGAGATCCCGCTCCGGATGCTGCGCTGGCTCGCCGAGCAGACCGCGTTTCTGTCCAACGACCAGGGGTGGGACGCCAACGGGCCGTTGGCACCCTGGAACCGGATCCGCCGGGAGAAGCGGACCTTCCGGGTGGTTCTCGAACCGTACGTGTGGATCTGGGACCGCCGCACCGACACCACCTCCCCGTTCGTGAACCTGCCCGACGCCGACACCGACCCGGTCGCGTGCTGGCGGGAACTGGCCCGCCGGCTGGAACGACTGGCCGAGCTGCTCGGCATCCCGTGGTCCACCAGCCCGGGCAGCACCGGGGAATCCCTGTTCTCCCAGATCCAGTGGGGCCGGGAACGGGACATGAAACGCCGCCACGAACGCGGCGAGCACGACGAACAGAAGGACGCCAGGATCCTGACCGCGGCGGTGCCGCTGCCGGTCACCCGGCTGCCGCAGGGGCAGCGGCATCTGGAATGGGAGTTCCTGTACCACCCGGAGATCGACAAGAAGGAACTGTCCAAGGCCACCGTGCTGCAGACCTACGACCGGCGCGGAAGTTACCTGTCCTCCGCCGGTGGCATCGACCTGGGCTTCGGCCCGGTCGAACACCTCGACCAGGCCGCGGCGGTCGCCGCCGTGACCGCCGCCAAAACCCCGAAGGTGAAGGTCCCGTTCGGGATGTGGCGGGTGACATTGCCGGCGTGGGACCAGAAGTCACCCCCGCCGCACCCGGACCAGCACCCCTACGAGAAGGTGCAGCGGTGGGTGACCACCCCCACCCTGATCCTGCTGCTGGAGGACGAGGACACCGGCGGCGCCGGATACGACCTCACCGACCTCGACCTGACCGAGGCGCACGTCCACCAGTACCAGGCTCGGCTGCTGGAACCCTGGTACTCCCGCTGCCGTGACGCCCTGCTCACCGCCAGGTCTGAGGGGGACGAGGCGATCGCCCGGGCCATCAAGGGCGTCTACACCGGGTACATCGGGCGGATGGCCAGTGACTTCACCCGCAAGGGCGCCCAGCCATGGCACCACCAACCCATGTGGGGGGCCGCGATCCGGGCAGCAGCCCGGGCCGCGTTGTGGCGGGTCATCCAGAAACACCGCCTGGCCACCGGGCGGGTCCCGATCGCCATCGAGTTCGACGAAATCGGTTACCTCGGCACCGACCGTGATCCACGGGTCAACGCACCCGCCGCGGACAACGGGCGGCTCGGGGCGTTGAAGTCCGCCGGGTACCTGGACCTGACCGACCAGCTCCGCAAGCGGGCAGCGAAAGGTGAATCCCTGCTGGACAAGTCGTTGCAACGCCAGCACTTCACCGCTGAGGCCGAAGGCTGCGAGACTGACACGTCCGGGGATGGCTGATGCCGCCGATCCGCCCGACAAGCACCGGCACCCACCCGGGGGCAGGCGGCCCGGGCGATCACCACATCCCTGGCCAGTCCAGCGGGTTTCGTCGGCCATCGGTGATCTGATCCGGGACGCCGGCGGACCCAAGGCGGCCAGTCAACTGGTCGGCCGGTCGACGCGGTCGTTGCAACGGTGGGCGCGCGGCGACGTGCAGCACATCCCCGCGCACGCCCAAGGGGTGCTGGCCCGGGCCAGCGTCGCCAGCCGTAACCGGGAACTCATCCAGGAACTGGGTGGGGTCAGGCGGACCGCGGAAATCACCGGTCGATCGGTGCGGACCGTGCAGCGGTGGGCCAGCGGGGCAATCACCACACCCCTGGCCGATGCGCGGCCGGATGCTGCAACGCGCCGACGCGTGCCCGCCGGATGCGCGCCCAGGGCCTGAACATCGACCCGGCCACCGGCCGCCCCCGGGGGGCGGTGTTCCTGCAGATGAAGGGCGAGATCCGGGTCAACATTTCCCGCAACGACGGGTACCACTACCCCACCCGGCAGATCGGCACCAGCGAGGCCGACCAGATCTCCCCGGAGATCATGGCCCAGCTCGTCGACGCGCTCGGGCAGGGCGACATCCAGGGCGTCCAGGCCGCGCTCGAGAACCACCTGTCCACCGAGTACCTCGGCCAGACCATCGGCCGGTACGACCCGGACCAGGGCATCGGTGTGTTCATCGACCGGGTCGACCAGATCACCTTCACCCAGGACCAGGACGGCGAAGAGCCCACCTCGTAGCGGCCGGCGGCGGGCCGTCGTAGCCCCTCGGGCATCCAAGGCCTTGGCTGACGCACCATTTTGGCGTTCAGCCAAGGCCTTACCGGTTTTTACCGGTTCAGAACCGGTAAGTGCGCTCGAGTCTGCGACCTGCGGAAACACTGTTTTCAGCCAACCGGCTTACCGGTGGCTTACCGGTACCCGAAACCGGCACCGGCAAGTCTGCCACCTGCGGAAACACTCAGATCCTTACCGATTTACCGGTTTTTCGGCGGAACCCTCGCGTGAGGGCGGCTGAGGGCGGTTTGCCGAGGGTTCCTGGTTCAGTTTGCGGACCCCCCTAGCGTCGGTTCTGTCCAACCGAATCGAGGGAGAAGGGGCCGCGTCTTGGTCTGCCGATCCACCCCCGGAATGAGCGTGCCGATGGGCCTGGCGAACATCGATTCCGGCCTGGACGACGACCAGATCCAGTCCCTGGTCCACCAGCTGCGCCACGAATACGCCGGCCACCAGCACGGCGCCGGCCCCGACGGTGACCAGCGCCGCACCCGACCGGTGACCCCGCACGCCGCGTGGGACAGATTCCGCAGCAGCACCGCGACCCGGATCACCGCGCACCCCGGGCTGCGCCCGCAACGCCGCGCCGGGTTGCTGCGCCGCATCACCCAGGCCACCGACACCGCCGGCGGACATGGTCTACGCCGCGCGAGCGGATCCGGGACCGCGCCATCCGCGCCGCCCGGCTGATGGACGACCACCTGGCCACCGAGGCCGCCCGGATCGGTGTCCCCGACGAGGACGCACTCACCAGTTACGAACAGGGCCGGCGCAACGCGCCCGACCGGTCGGCAAGCAAGGGCCACCGAGGAGCAACGCCGCGCCTGGCCCGGGCTGCCGTTGGACCCACGAACCCGGTCACGGGCTCGCAGCTCTCGCCGCCCGACCCGACAACCCCGACGGCCGCCACGAACTCATCGACAACCACCGGTACGTCCGCGCCGCCGGCGACCGTCGTCGCCGGCACCGGGTACCACCCCGGGTCCGGGCGACTGGAGGTCGATCACCCCGGACGACGCGGTCATGGCCTACCGGCGACGTCCCGCCGGCGCTGGCCGAACAACTCCGCACCGGCACCGACCCGGACCAGGTGTACCGGGACCGCCTGCAGGGCAACCCCGCGTTCCAGTACCGGGACGCCGTCCAGGCCGCCGCCGCCGGGGTACGCCGGCGGTGCAGCGACTGCGGCCAGTTCACCGGGGCCACCCACAACTGCCTCGGCCGCCGCGGCGGCATCCGGGCCGGCGCACTCGGCCCCGTCACCCCGCTGTTCCCAACACCTCTCACCAACCTGGTCCTGCCCCGCATCGGTGACTGCCGCGTACGATCTGCCCGTTCGGATCGCCCCGCTCGGCCAGATCATCGGCGGCCTGGAACGGGTCCGCGGGGAAGGCGTCGAGTTCCCCTTCCAGGCCACCTACCCCGGCGGGGAGCAGCTCACCGGATCACTGAGCGGCGCCCTGGACACCGACGACCACGTCTCGATCAACAGCGCG
Organism: uncultured Actinomycetota bacterium; assembly: GCA_963730295.1. Classification (GTDB taxonomy): domain Bacteria; phylum Actinomycetota; class Actinomycetes; order Mycobacteriales; family Nakamurellaceae; genus Nakamurella. The sequence continues at coordinate 19,288 of CAVSRE010000005.1, forward strand.
CACCTGACCTGCACCTGCGACGGGTACGCCCCGGGTCAGGGGTGCCCGCACATCCAGGCCGCGGCGACCGGGGTGCGGGATGCCCTGGCGCAGCAGCTGATCGACTCCCGGACCGCAACAGCGCAGGCCACCGCGGCCGCCATCGCCGGCCGATCGGCAACGACCCGGCCCGCCGCTGAGGCCGCGCTGCCGGACGCCCCGGATCTGTCCACCTTCAGCTACACCCAGGACCCGGCACGGTTCACCGACGACGTCCGGGCCGCCCTGGCCCGACCCACCGATGAGCAGGTGCCGTGGATCGACGCCACCGACACCGAACCCGGGCTGTACGGGTACGGCGCCGCCCGGGACTTCGGGGTCGAACTGGAATTCGACATCGACCGCAACACCCCCGCCTACGGTGACCTCGACCTGGACCAGCGCCTCAACGGGCGCTACCGGTACGCCGGGCAGCTCGCTATCGGGCGGGTCGCCCGAGCGCTGTACGAGAACAACTTCACCACCCACGACCGGCAATCCGGGTACCACTCCGCGGTCCGCCAGGGGTACCAGCGGAACCTGCTCGGCGGGTGGATGTACGAAAGCGACGGCAGCGTCCAAGGCGGGGAAGTGGTCTCACCGATCCTGTCCGACACCCCGGAAACGTGGCAGCGACTGCACCAGGTCTGCGGCATCATCACCGGCCACGGTGGCACCGCCAGCGCCGAGCACCGGGTCCCACATCACCGTCAGCGCACCCGAACAAGCCGGTCGGGCCGTGCGGCTCACCCGGTTCCTGCGGCTGATGCACCACCACCAACGGGACCTGCACATCATGGCCGCCGCCGGCCGGCACCGCGGCCAGGGCTACTCCACGGCCATGCCCGCACCGCCCGACCAGGGATACACCAGCATCACCACAGCACGGCAAATGCTCGGCCGGTACAGCTTCACCAACATCGGGCACATCGCCACCAGTCGCAGCGCACCAGGGGCGAACAGCAGCCGCGTCGAGTTCCGGCTCTGGGACGGATCCCTCGAGCCCGGCCGCATCCAGGCGCAGATCAAAATGTCCACCGCGATCCTGGACTACACCGCCCGCAACCGGGACCTCAGTTCCCGGTCGACGAGCGCACACCAGCAGGCACGCTCAACCCGGACCACCCGGAGTTCGCCGATGACACCCGCCAGATCCGGGGGCTGATCGACCAGCTGTTCCGCCGCGACACCGACAAGCAACAAGCCACCGCACTGTGGGCGGCCGGCCTCGGCGCCCGGAACTTCACCCGCGAATACCTACCTTGAGCCGACCATATTCCGTAATGCCGTACGGCCGGTCACACATATTACCGGCTCTTCGCTACTGTCAGTGTTCGAGCATGGGAGGGACAGATGAGCAGCGACCACACCGGCGCCGGCACCAGCGGGATTCTGCGCATCCGCCCCGACCAGCTGCCCCGCAACCACCACGGCGACCCGGTCGCCCCGCTCACCCCCGCCGGCCAGCCGTACCAATACCGGTGGGTCGACCACGACCACGGCGGCGACCTCGTCTACGCCGCAACCGCCGACGACCTCCTCGGCGAGTGGATCCCCGGCTACCAAGACGCCGAACCCACCGGCAAGGCGCTGCTCCGCGCCGAACACGCCGTCCGGATCCGGGACGCGCTCGTCGCGCAGCTCCTCGTCGACGCCGAGAACAACGGCATCACCCTCACCCCCGAGCAGGAAGCGATCCTGCTGGCCGACCTCGACCAGATGCCCGACATCGAACGCTGGGACCCACCCGTCCCGCTCGTCCTGCTCGAGGGCATGTACCGGCCCTACACCGACCGGCTCCCACCCATCTCCGGCATCGACGGCGACGTCCAAGACCCCAGCAACATCATCTGGCTCCGCAACGCCCACCCCGACGGCTACATCCAATCCCTCGCCGCCGCCGGCATCATCGACCTCGCCATCCGCTAATAGATAACGGCAGGCTTCAGGTTGGGCAATCGCTGACGTCAGGAATTGCATTGCCGAGCAACAGAACCCCCGTGCCCCTGCATCTGTCATATCCGTGGTGTCAATGCCCTATTTTTCCTACGAGGAGAGCTGCTACGCGTCAACCATTCCTGGTCAGTTCGGCTCGTACCTGTTCCAACATGGCGGTGTCCGATGCCAGATCCGGGTGACCTACCGCCCGGTCCAACTCCACCACGATTTGTAACTCCGCCACCGCCTCGGCCGACCGCCCCAACCCGCGGAACACCAACGCGATGAGCAATACGGTACCGAACCAGTAGAGGACACACACA
>CAVSRE010000006.1:0-1148652 GCA_963730295.1 uncultured Actinomycetota bacterium
GTTAAGCCGAATTCGGTTTAACAGCGATTATGCCGAGGTTGGCGTTAAGCCGAGGACTCGATTTGGCCTGTGTGCTGAGGGGGTCGCAAGGATTCCTCGGCTTAACGTTCTGCTCGTTGTGGCTAGCGTCCGCCGTGTCCATGCCCCTATGGGAAGGAGACGGTGATGGATGCGACGGTCAACGGATCGGCTCGGTTGTTGTTGCTCGAGTTGCGCTCGGCGCGGCTACAGGGATTCCACGATCGGCCAGTACGAGAAGACGATCAGGTACTGAGGGGTTCGCGATGGCCGCGGCGAGCGTCTACACGCCCGCGTTGGGGGCGGAGTTTGCGTCGATGACGATCAGCCCGCGGACGGGCAGGTTCAGCGCGCAACGCGGTTCGACTATCGCCGGTTGGTCGCCTGTTCGACTGGCTTGCTTGACACCGGTCGTGGTGGACCTGTCGGTGCGCGGGCGCGGTGGCGGGGGGCCGCGACCGGTCTCGGACGGATTCACCGCGCTGGACCTCGCGTGGGAGGCGGACATGGACGGCGCGTGGTCTGGCGCCGGCCACCCGCGCCGCCTATGGTCGGGTCGCCCGCGGTTACCTGGTGTTCCTGGAGTCACGCGGCAACAGCAGCTTCGAGGACGCCGATGGTGCCAGCGTCCTGGCGTTTCTTGAATCGCTGTCGGGCCAGGTGGGCCGCCTCGTCGCTGTTCTGGGTGGTGTCGAACTTCCGTCCGTTCTTGAAGTTCACCGGCCGGAGCCGATCTGGTCGAGGCGGTGGGTCTGGCTGGCGTGAACGCTCCCACCGGATCCTTGCGGTGCTCGACTGACCAGGACCAGCGCCAAGGTGGTGCACGCCTGCGCCAGCGGGATGGTCTGCGCCCGGGACTCCGCGATCACGCTGCTGGCGCTGACCACCGGGCTACGTGCCTGTGACATCGTCGGGCTACGGCTGGGCGACATCGACTGGCGGACGGGAACGCTCGGGCATCGTGCAGCAGAAGACCAGGAACCCGTTGACGGTGCCGCTGCCACCACCGGTGATCACTCGGCTGGCCGACTATTCCTTGGGCGAGCGACCTCGATCCGGTGACCAGCACGTGTTCTTGCGGTCGGTGGCCCCGCATACGGGGCTGTCTGATCATGCCTCGATCTATCGGGTGATCGCAGAAACGTTCCGCAAGGCGGGGGTCACGGAGGTGAAGGTCGGGACCCGGTTCCTGCGCCATAACGCCGCGTCCAGGCTGCTGCGCGCCGCGGTGCCACTGCCGACGATCTCGGCCGTCCTGGGCCACGCCAGCCCGGAGTCGACCAACACGTACCTGAGCCTGGACGAAGATCGCCTGCCCGAGTGCGTGCTGCCGGTCCCGGCAGGAGCACGGTCATGACCGCCGGCCACGGTTTCACCAGCGCGTTCGCCGCACAGTTGGAGGCCTACCTGGAGTTCAAGGAGTCATGGGCTTCTACGGCACCTCCCGGATCTGGTACCTGAAGAAGTTCGACGTCTACTGCGCCGAGCACGACCGGTCAGCCTTCGACCGGGACACCGTCGAAGGGTGGGTGGCCGCGCAGCTGGCCCGATCCGGGCGGTACCGATCGTGGATGTCCTACATCCGTGATTTCGGACGGTGGCTTGCAGGCCCGCGGACACACCGGCGCCTACGTGCTGTCCGAGCGGTGGAAGGCCCCCATCGTCGCCGCGAATCCCTACCTGCTCACCCGGGTCGAGATCGAGGCGTTCTTCGCCGCGGCCGCACACCTTCAGGCCCGGTCTCCGTGGGCGTGGCAAGCCCTCGCGTTCTTCACGCTGATGCACTCCTGCGGGATCCGGACCGGTGAGGCCCGCGCACTATTGACCGAGCACATCGACCTGGCTCGGCGGCGCATCGACATCGCTACCTCCAAGGGCAACCGCAGCCGCCGGCTCCCAGTGACCGGCGACGTCGTGCAGGTCCTGCGGGCCTGCGACCAGGAATCGCGGGCACACTTCCCTTCGCGCCGAACGTTCTTCGTCTCTGCGGCCGGCAACCAGGTCAGCCCCACCACGGTCGGGATGATCTTCCACCGGATCTGGGACCAGGCCGGACTGTCCCGGCCTGTGGGTGGGCCACGTCCCCGGCCGTATGACTTCAGGCATCACTTCGCCTACGCCAACATCGAACGGTGGGTGGCCCAGGGCAAGGACGTCACCGCGATGCTGCCCTACCTGGCCAGTTACATGGGGCACGCGACCTTCGAGTCCACCTACTACTACGTCCACACCTCCCCGGACTTCATGGCCGCCTACGCCGGCATCACCGGCTCCAGCGCCTCGGTGCTGCCGGAGGTGGGGTTCGAATGAAACGCGACCCGGACACCGACGCCCCGAACTTCTGGGCGTTCGCCAGGGACTACCTGCACACCTACCTGCCCAAGGCCCGGCGACTCTCACCGAAGACGATCCAGGCCTACCGGATCAGCCTGGAGTGCTTCCTTGGCTACCTGGCCGAGGTCGAACACGTGGAACGCGAGCACGTCAACTTCGACCACTTCGAACGGCCCCACCTGAAGGCCTGGCTGGCCTGGATGAGCGAGCAAAAGGGCTACGCCCCGAAGACCATCGCGTTGCGGCTCAGCGCCGATCAAGGCGTTCCTGGCCTACTGCAGCCACGAAGACATCACCCTCGTCGCGCTCAGCCAGGCCGCACAAGCCCTCCGGGCCCCGACCAGCCCCCGCAAACCGATCGAGTACCTCACCCAAGCCGAGACCCGAGCCGTGCTGGCCGCGTTCACCGGCACGACCGCCAAGTCACGCAGGAACCGGATGCTGCTCATCCTGCTCTACGAGACCGCTGCCCGCGTCGGTGAGATCACCGACCTGACGGCTGGCCGACCTGTGCCTGTCCCCGCCTGGCCACCTGACCCTCACCGGGAAACGGAACAAGACCCGCACCGTGCCGCTGACCGACAAGACGATCGAGCACCTGGGTGTCTACCTCGCCGAGTTCCACCCGAACCAGGCGCCGCTCCCCGCCAGCAGGCCGGTGTTCTACAGCCGCCACCGCGGACAGCCGACCGCGCTGTCGGCCGACACCGTCGCCGCAGTGCTGAAGACAGCCGCGAGGACCGCACGGAACTCCTGCCCCACCGTCCCGGCGAACATCCACTGCCACATGCTGCGCAAGACCAAGGCCATGGACCTCTACCAACAAGGCATCCCGCTGCCGATCATCATGCGCCTCCTCGGCCACGAGAACGCCTCGACCACGGCAGCGTTCTACGCCTTCGCGACCCTGGACATGATGCGCCAAGCCATCAACGCGGCAACCCCCGCCACTAACGCGCCAGGTCGCCGAACAGCTCACCGAGGACAAGCTCCAAGCCCTCTACAGCCTCCGATAACAGCCAGACGTTAAGCCGAGGAATCAGCACGGGCCAACCCTCCCACACACAGGCCAAACGCCACGATTCCTCGGCTTAACGCCAACCTCGGCATAATCGGAGTTAAGCGGAATTCCGTTTAACAGCGACCGCGGCACCCAGTACCGGTCGGCGATCTACACCACCACCGCCGAGCAGGAAGCTCTCGCGGCGAACAGCAGGGACGCCTACGAGGCCGAATTGCGGGCGGCGCGGCACGGCGGGATCACCACCGAGATCGGCCCGCTCCAGTCGTTCTACTACGCGGAGGATTATCACCAGCAGTACCTCGACAAGAACCCCCGTGGCTACTGCAACATGCACGGGACCGGGGTCTCCTGCTCGATCGCCGGCGCCGGCGGGCTCCGGGTTGTCCAGGAGTGAGTACCTGCGCCGCCGGATCGCGCAAGCGGCGGTTATCAGCGGTGACCTGCTGATCGCAGCGACTCGGCCTGATGGATGCGTTGCTGACGTTCCGTGCCACTGGCGTTCCATAACACTGACGGCCCGCCGCTCTCCGGCAACATTTTGCCATATCGGCACGTCGCAACCCGGTCTTCGGGTGCTGCCCTGGTAAACCACATTGAGCGACATATCGACTCACCCGAGTGCGGCGTCCGGACCCACTTTGTCCGCGACGGCACACTCGGCGGAAGTGTGCCGCTGTTGCCAGAGTGTCATGACGAGAAGGACCCCGATGAGTCGTTTCCTGTTTGCGAACCGCTACCAGGCCGGTGACGTCATCGGGCGCGGGACGATGTCCGAGGTCTACCGCGGCCAGGACAAACTCGTCGGCCGGGACGTCGCCGTCAAGGTGCTGCGCGCCGACCTGGCCCGCGACCCGTCATTCCAGGCGCGGTTTCGCCGCGAGGCGAAAACCGCCGCGGCACTGAATCATCCGGCGATCGTGGCCGTCTACGACACCGGGGAGCGGGAATCCGCCGCCGGCCCGATCCCGTTCATCGTCATGGAATACGTTGCCGGCCAAACACTTCAGGACGAACTGAAGGGCCGGCCGCAGCTGTCGGCGCGACGGTCGTTGGAGATCGCCGGCGAAATCTGTGCGGCCCTGGACTTCTCGCACCGGCACGGCGTGGTGCATCGCGACATCAAGCCCGCCAACGTGATGATCGCCCGGGACGGCGAGGTCAAGGTGATGGACTTCGGCGTCGCCCGGCAGGAGGGCGAGGGCCCGGGAAACACCACGGCCACCGCGGTGATCGGCTCCGCGCACTACATTTCGCCCGAGCAGGCCCGCGGCGGCACCGGTGACGCCCGGTCCGACCTCTACGCAACGGGTTGCGTCCTCTACGAAATGCTCTGTGGCGCGCCGCCTTTCACCGATCGATCGGCGCTGGCGGTGGCATCCCGGCATATCCGCGAGGCACCCCGGCCACCGAGCGAGGTCCGCCCGGGCCTGCCCCGGGAGATCGACGCCATCGTGCTCAAGTCACTCAGCAAGAACCCGGTCAACCGCTACCAGACCGCCGCCGAGATGCGGGCCGACCTGACTCGGGTGCTGGCCGGGCGGGCCGTCCGGGCGACACCCGTGATGACCGATGTCGAACGTGCCGAGCTGATGAGCCTGTCGACGGCCGGCGTGGGCGCGTCCCGCGCCGGTACCGCAGAGCGGGCCCGGAGGGGCCGGCACGATGACGCATGACGCACCCCTGCTCGCCCCGGTGCTCACGCTGCCGGAACTGCCCGCCGATCCGAGGATGCCCGATCCCGAGGCGGTCGACCGGGCGAAGCACCGGTGGCGGATGTTCACCCTCGGGGCCGCCGGAGTGGCGATCGTCGTGGCGCTGTGGCTGACCCTGATGGTGATCATGGCCCCGCCGCCACCCGCCGCCGTAGCGGTCCCCAACCTGACCGGTATGTCGCTCTCCCAGGCCACCGCAAAGCTGCAGCAGAAGCAGCTGACGCTCGGCACCGTGACCTCGGTGGACACCCGTGACGGCAAGGCGGGCACGGTCGTGAATCAGCGGCCGTCCGGGCAGACCCAGGTTGATCAGGGCACTCGGGTGAATGTCGAGATCGAAGCCCCGTAAGCGCTCTCGTCCCTGCGACTACAGGCCCAGTGAGGGTCGACGACAGGTCAGGCGAGGGGCGACTACAGGCCCAGTGAGGAGGCAACGGCGCGGACCTCTTGGGCAGACTTCTTGAGCAGTTCGAGCTCACGCTCGGACATCGGCACATCGAGCATGGCCGCGACCCCCGACTTGTTGACCAGGGACGGCAGCGACAGGCAGACCTCGGACAGCCCGAAGCGGCCGGCGATCAGCGAACTGACCGGCAGCACGCTGTTCTCGTCCCGCAGGATCGCCTCGATGACCCGGGTCCCGGCGAGGCCGACCGCGTAATTCGTCGCACCCTTGCCGCGGATGATCCGCTCGGCGGCAGTCACCACCTCGTTGGCGATCCGCTCTTCGGTCGCGACGTCCAGCCGCGCCCCGTCCGGCATCGAGAAGTGCTGCACCGGAACCGATCCCACCGATGCACTGCTCCAGAGCGGGAATTCTGAGTCGCCGTGCTCGCCCGCGATCCACGCGTGCACGCTCTGCGACGCCACGCCGAGGTAGCGCGCGATGAGGTCGCGGAGACGGGCCGAGTCCAGCACCGTGCCGGTACCCAGGACGCGGTTCTTGGGCAGACCGGAGAACTTCAGCGCGGCGAGGGTGAGGACGTCGACGGGGTTGGTGACCATCACGATCACCGCGTCCGGGGCGACCTCCAGCAGGTTCGGGATCAGTGCCCGGCAGATCTCGACGTTGGTGCCGGCGAGCTCCAGCCTGGTCTGACCTGGCTTCTGCTTCGCACCAGCGGTGATCGCGATGACGTCCGCGCCGGCGCAGACCTGCACGTCGTCGGAGCCGTCCACGTCGGCGGACGGGACGAACAACAGACCGTGCCGCAGATCGAGCACCTCCGCTTCGACCTTCTCCGCGTTCATGTCGTACAGCACGATGTCGTGCGCGACCCCTCGGATCAGGCTGGCGTAGGCCAGGGTCGCACCGACGGATCCGGCGCCGACGATGGCCACTTTGCTTCTGCGACGGGATGCATCACTCATGACGATTCTCCGCTCGTAACTCGCTGATTGCCGGCGTCGGGTCCGCTCGTAACTCGCTGATGCTCACTCATGCCGCTCACCGTATCGACCCTGACCTATCACGGCAGGGCCGATAGTCCCGAGTTCGGCGTCACTGCGCCAGTTGGGTGAACCGACGAAGAGAACTCGCTGCGGCAGCCAACCCTGCCGGGTGCTGCGCCGAACCCCTCGGTCATCGCAGTACTGAGCCGGGTCTCCACCGAACGGAGAACCGCAGACGACGATCAAATTCGTCGGAGGAGGATGCATGCCGGTCGACCGCTCCGTCTCGGGGATCCGGGTCTCCGGACCAGCCGAGAAGCGCTGGCGGGCAGCACGTTTCCCCACGCAGATCCCCTCGAGGATGACGACCCGGTGGCCGGTTGTCGCGCTCCGTCCTGACCGCAGGACCGTGCAGTTCGGGCGTGTTCGAGCTCAGTCACCGTCGGGCGACCGGCCTGCCCGCAGCGACGTGGCGGAGGACGAACCGCGCGAGGGTGGTGGTCGCCGACCGGTGCGTGCGCTGGTCGCCGGCTACCGGCCGCGCGAGGGTGGTGGTCGCCGACCGGTGCGTGCGCTGGTCGCCGGCCTGCTGTTGGCGACCGCGATCTTCGTGGGGGCCGCAGTCGTGGCTCTGGCCATGGGCGCGACACCGGCACCGGCACCGGCGCCGGGAGTCTCGGGAGGCGGTGTCCCGGCGCCCGGTACCTCGGGACCGGGCGGTGCGGGCAACATCGCTGAGGCACTTCCCACCCTGCCGGCCGGCTCAGTGCCACATCCCGCAGGCACGGTGCCTGACCCGACCGGCACGGTGCCTGACCCGACCAGTACGGTGCCTGATCCTGCAGGCTCGGTGCCTGATCCGTTCGTCCCCGCCAATCAGGGTGCGGTCGATCCCCCGGCTACGGTGTCGACCTTGGCTCCGGGCGACCCGGGGTTCGGGTGGCCGTCGAGCGCTTTTGGTATCGCGCCCTGACAACAAGGTCCGCGCGAGGAGTCGCCTACCGCAACGAACGTCGACTGCTCGGTGCGCCAACCCGGGTGCCGCGACCGCGGGTGGTGCGGCCGCGGTGATGAGCAAGGGTTCCTGTCACCGGTTCAGGACGGATCGGTCAGGTTGATGACCTGACCGCGGCACGCCAGCGCGACGATATGGGCACGATCGCCGACGCCGAGCTTGCGTGCGATGCGGCCCAGATGGCTCTTCACCGTCAGTGGCGAAAGATCCAGCTTTCTCGCGATTTCTTTGTTCGACATGCCTTCGGCAACCAGGCGAATCACGTCGAGTTCGCGGGTGGTCAGGGTATGTACCGGGAGCGCATCATCCGGCGCGACCATATCCACGCCGGGCGTGCTCACCACGCTGCTGGCGCCGGCCTCGACCAATTCGATCACCACAGCAACCTCGACCGACGGCGGCACCAAGGCGATCACCCGGGGCCAGCCCGCGGCCCGTAATGCGCGAATCACCGCCGAAGTGTTGCGGCGAAAACGGACGCTGACCATTGCGACATCGCCCCTCAGGCCACTGTCAATAATGTCATTGACGGCAGCCAAAGAACCAGCTTCGACGATCCGGCAAGCCGCGAATTCAACGAGAGCCGGCCGGAAAAGCCCGCTCACCGCACCCTCCGGATCGGCAACCAACACCACTGTCGGACGGTTGATCACCGTCGCCGAATTCCGGAAAATCCGCTCGGCACCGGCCTGGACCGGCAATCCTGCCGGTAGTGGTTCTGCGGCAACGGTTCTCGTTGAGTCAGGTTGATGTGAAACTGGTCACAGAAACTCCCCGCGAGTGCGATTGCCCCAGCTAATTGCAGGGCGGCGACACCGACCCCGGCCGGCCGTGTATTGAACAGCGCTGAGCTTACCCCATTTCATAAAAAGCAAGAACGCGCAGTCCATTCACCGGGAATTCGTTCGGCCAATAACCGAACTCTCGCACTATTGCGCACAAAAGGATTACTGTCGGTGAACAACTGCTGTTCTTGCCCAACCACCGTGGGGTGCGAGGTTAGGTGGCGTCCCCCGGCCGGTGCGTTGATGCACCGACCGTGACGGCGGCAGCCCCGCTACTCCGGACGCAGGTGCGGGTAGCCGACCGAGGTGGCCGCGACGAACGTCTCCTTGACCGACCCGGGCGAGGTCCAACCTGAGCGAGGTCCAACGCATGAGGTTGGCGGCCGAGCCCGCCTCGTCCTTCGTCCCCGACGCGGGGATGTCCGGAGCCGCCATCGGCACGTAGCCGCCCAGCCGACAACTCGACCGAAACCTCGACTCCGGCCACCTGACCGATCGACGCGAGAGCCTCGATCCAAGTGGCGGGCCGGACAACCGAGGGCCGGACCAGCTCACCGCGCGAAGTGATGTCACGGCCCACGCGTTTCGGCGAACTGGCCGCTGACTTTTCCGCCGAGTCGGTGTGAACTCGTTCCTGCCGGACCTGCAATGGCACAAACCCGCCGTCGAAAATTCCAAGTAATCGACCTTGCGCAGAATCCGACTTGCGCGGTGGTCGCCGTGCTAGCCTCCCAAATAGTTTTGCTGTGCCCGCAAGGAACTCGACGGACATTAATACTCCCAAGGTATACCCGGTCCCCACTCTTCTTGTCGTGACCTTGTCACCAGTCAGGAGAATCGACTATGCCGTCGATCGCCCGCTCGTCGCGCCCCAATCATCGCGGCCGGTGGGCCGCGGCCGCCCTGGCGCTCGCGGTATTCACCACGGCTTTTCTTGTTTCCACGGCGGGCAGCGCTCTTGCGGTGACGCCGGTGCCACTGGGCACCGCCGAGAGTTTCGCCGTTCTTGCCGGCACCGGAATTACCAATACCGGCTCGACCACGATCACTGGCGATGTCGGAACCTCGCCGACGCCCGTCGATCACAGGGGAGGCGGACATCACCCTCGATTCGGCCAAGTGCCTATCACCAGGCTGATGCGGTCGTCGATGCTCGCGAAGGATCGGATTTGGTGACCGGCTACGAACAACGCTGCCGGTCAAGACCCGGACAGACCGACAGGGGCTCCGAGCTCGGCGGCCAGACGCTGACGTCCCAGGGGTCTACGGGACGGACTCCGCGCTCGGCCTGACCGGGAACAGCTCACCCTCGACGGTCGAAGGCCGTTCGGACGGCGTCTGGGTGTTCCAGGCAGGGTCCACCTTGATCACCGCGTCGCTCAAGCTCGATCGACACTCATCAATGGGGCGCTGGCCTGCAATGTCTACTGGCAGGTCGGCAGCTCGGCGACTTTGGGAACAAGATAGCCAACTTCGTCGGAACAATACTTGCGCTGACCTCGATCACCGCGACGACCGCGGGCAACGATCCAGGGTCGGCTGCTGGCGCAGGAACGGTGAAGTCACGTTGGACACGAACACGATCACCGTCCGGTTTGTCAAGCAGCCCCGACGACGACACCGACCACACCGACCACCGGCACACCAACCACCGACTCCACCGCGCACCCCCACCACGGGCAGCGACACGATCCCACCGCGACTGCTACCACCAATGCCACCAACACCACCGCCGACACCACAAGCGCCACCGGCACTAACGCCACCGGCACCACGAGCACCACCGGCACCACCGGCACCGCACCGGCACCACCGGCACCGGCACCGGTGGTGGCACCGGCACCGGCGGTGGGACCACCACCACCGCGATCACGACCACCGCCACCAGTCGGCCCGAGTCAGGTGCCGGCCGGCCCGGTGGACACCGGCGACGGCAGCACCGTCCGTGGATTTGTCGTCGGCCGGTTCATCACCGCCACGACGAATTCCTCGTCGAATGCATGGCTTCGCTGGTGATCCGATAGTCGACGAGGTAGAACCGTCATGCGAGCGAAGGCGCGTCTTCGCCTCCCACCTATAGCGAGGGCTGTCGCGGCGCTGTTGACGGTGATCGTTGCGTTCATGGTCGGCTGTTCGGGTGAGACGGGGATCGCCGCACGCGCGCCGATGCCGGCCTCAGCGAAAGCAGTCGTGCTGCTCCACGGCCTGGAGCCCACGGAGCCGCCGGAGCCCCCGGCGTCCATAGCACCGACCTCCGGCGGAACCATTCCGCTGCCCGAATCGAGGCCGGTCCGCGTGCGGATCCCGGCGATCGGGGTCGACTCCGGACTGCTCGACCTCGGCCTCCAGGACGACGGGACGCTGCAAGTGCCGCCGGACGGGGCTTCGGCCGGTTGGTACACCGGTGGCCCTACACCCGGCGAAATGGGACCGGCGGTCATCGTCGGCCACGTCGATTGGGGCGGGGAATTGGGCGTCTTCTACGACCTGGGAAACCTGAAGCCGCAGGACCTCGTCATGGTCACCCGCGCGGACGGGAGCGTGGCCATATTCCAGGTCAATTCGCGTGAGCAATTCCCGAAGGACCAATTTCCGACCGACAAGGTGTACGGCAAACTCGATCACGCAGGGCTGCGTCTTATCACTTGCGGCGGGTCTTTCGATCGACAGGCATTGAGCTATCGGGACAACATCGTCATTTTTGCCGATCTGGTCGATTCGCACGCAGCGTAACCGAATTCTCGGTCGATCCGGCATTCGGTGTTTGTTGATAGGCCCGGCGCTCCATATACCCACCCATTTGCCGTTCCGGTCGGCGACGTGCCGCGACCAAAGAGTCCCAGCGTTGGTCACTTTCAGCGCGGCAACCACACTGCATTTCACCGTCGGCGGCGTCGTGGGTAAACGGCTATGGGTGATGACGCCCAGATCGAGTCTGCGCCCCAACTAACTCTGCTGGTGCGGGTAGCCGACGGAGGTAGCCGCGACGAACGTCTCCTTGATCGACCGGGGCGAGGTCCACCGCATGAGGTTCGCGGCCGAGCCGGCCTTGTCGTTCGTGCCCGACGCCCGGGCACCACCGAACGGCTGCTGCCCGACAACGGCCCCGGTCGGCTTGTCGTTGATGTAGAAGTTGCCCGCGGTGAATCGCAGTGCCTCGGCGGCGGCCGCCACAGCGACCCGGTCCCGGGCGATGATCGAGCCGGTCAGGGCATACGGCGACGCCCCGTCGACCTCCTGCAGGATCGAGGCGAACTGATCATCGGGGTACACGTGCACCGAAAGGATCGGGCCGAAGTACTCGGTGCGGAATATGTCGTCCCGCGGGTCGGTGCCGAGCAGCAGCGTCGGCCGGATGAAGTAGCCGATGTCGTCGTCGTAGGTGCCGCCGGCGATGACGCTGATGGAATCCGTGGCGTGCGCCCGGTCGATGGCCGCCTTCAGCCGGCCGAACGACCGCTCGTCGATGACGGCGCTGGTGAAGTTGGTGAAGTCCTCGACGGAACCGAGCGTCAGTGCTTCGGTCTCCGCGACCAGCTGGTCCTTCAGCGCCGGCCAGAGCGACGCCGGCACGTAGGACCTGGAGGCCGCCGAGCACTTCTGCCCGGAGTACTCGAACGCGCCGCGGACCATCGCGGTGCGCAGCACGTCGACGTCGGCGGACGGGTGCGCGACGATGAAGTCCTTGCCACCGGTCTCGCCGACCAACCGCGGGTACGACTTGTAGCCGGCGATGTTCGCCCCGACCCCGCCCCACAACTGATGGAAAACCCTGGTGGAGCCGGTGAAGTGGATACCGGCCAGTTCCGGGTGGGCCAGCACGATCTCGGAGATCTCCGGGCCGTGCCCCGGCAACATGTTGATCACCCCGGCCGGTAGGCCGGCCGCGTGCAGCAGGTCCATGATCAACGACGCGGCCAGCTGCTGGGTGATCGACGGCTTCCACACCACGACGTTGCCCATCAACGCCGGCGCCGTCGGCAGGTTCCCGGCGATCGCGGTGAAGTTGAACGGGGTGACCGCGTAGACGAAACCCTCCAACGGCCGGTGATCCGTCCGGTTCCAGATGCCCCTGGCGTTCGCCATCGGCTGCTCTTCAAGGATCTGCCGGGCGAAGTGCACGTTGAAGCGCCAGAAGTCGGCCAGTTCGCAGGCCGAATCGATCTCCGCCTGATACGCCGTCTTGGCCTGCCCGAGCATGGTCGCGGCATTCACCCTGGCCCGCCACGGCCCGGCCAACAGGTCAGCGGCGCGGAGCAGGATCGCGGCGCGGGAGTCGAAGTCCAGCGCGCGCCAGCCGGCCGCCGCGGCCAGGGCGGCCCGGACCGCATCGGCGGCGTCGGCCTGGGTGGAGTTCGCCGAGGTCGCCAGGATCCGCCGGTGGTCGAACGGGGCAACGACCTCGAAGGGCTCCCCGGCCGGGCGACGGCTGACGCCGCCGATGATCGCGCCGAGTTCGACCGGGTCCTTGACCGCCTCGAGGGCTTCGACCAGGTTGGCTCGCTCCGGCGACCCTGGTGCGTAGTCCAGCACCGGCTCGTTCACCGGGATCGGCGGGTGGGTGACGGCGTCCATGTTGTTCGTGCCTTTCGTTGCTGGAGGGAAATGCGAGTCACTGGCCGGCACGGTGCCGAATCCCATCACGGATGGCGGCTGTGCTCAGCGGTCGCCGGGCTACCCCTTGGTGGCCAACGAGCGCAGGAAGAACAGCAGGTTGGCCGGGCGCTCGGCGAGCCGGCGGGTGAAGTAGCCGTACCAATCCGCTCCGTACGGTATGTAGACGCGCATCGTCTTGCCCTCCTTGACCAGCCGTTCCTGCTCGTCCGGACGGATCCCGTAGAGCATCTGGTGTTCCCACCGGTCCGGGGTGCGGCCCGCATCCGACGCCAGCTTCGCGGCGATGGCCACCATCCGCGGGTCGTGCGAGCCGATCATCGGATAGCCCTTGCCGTACATCAGGAATTTCATCGCCCGGACGTAGGCCAGGTCGATCTGGTCGGGATCGGTGAACGCCACGCTGTCCGGTTCGTTGTAGGCGCCCTTGACCAGCCGCACCCGGGAGCCGGGCCCGGTGAGCTCGGCCAGGTCCTTCGGGGTGCGCAGCAGCATGGCCTGGATGGCGACACCGATGTCCGGGTGGGTGCGACGCAACTCGAACAACACCTCGAGGGTCTGGTCGATGGTGGTGTGGTCCTCGATGTCCAGGTTCACCCGGGCACCCGCCGCATACGCTGCGTCGGCGATCTTCCGGGCACCGGCCATGGCGTACGCGTTGCCGCCAGCGGGGATGTCGGGCGACGCGGTCAGTGCCTGCCCCACCGCGGACAGCTTGACCGAGACCTCGGCGCCGGCCACCTGACCGGCGGTCGTGAGTGCCTCGATCAGCTCGAGATAGGCCGCCACGGTGGCATCCGCGGTGGCTCGATCAGTGGTGTCCTCGCCGAGATGATCAAGGGTGACCAGCAGGCCCTTGGCGCGCAGGGCAACCACCGCGGCGACCACATCGGCGGTGGTCTCACCGGGGATGAAGCGATCGACGACGGACCGGGTGACGGGCGAGTTCGACACCACCCCGCGCACGGCAGAACTTCCGGACAGCGCGAGAATTGGCCTCCGCAACAGGAACATGGCACACCTCCGCAAGAGTCGATCGGCACTGTCGGACAACCGTCCCGACCGGTTTGGACGACCCGCCCAGCCTAGGCACAACGCGTGATCATGACCACGCCGAGGACCCGCCCGCATCCCGGGACTGCTCGGCGGGCCGATCTATCCGGCACAAACGGCCCTCGCGGGGCGACAGAAAGGGCCACACCTGACGGATCGACGCGGCCGCCGTCATACTCCCTTCAGTGCCGCCGGAGTAGGGAGTTCTTCATGCAGGTCACCGGTTCGTCCGCCATCGTCACCGGCGCTGCCTCCGGCCTCGGCGCTGCCACGGCAGCCGCGCTGGCCGCTTCCGGAGTGGACGTCGTCGGCATCGACCTGGCCGCGGGATGGGAGCGGGCGGGGCAGCCGGGACCGGGCATCACCCCGTCCGCCGGCGACGTCACCAGCGCGGCCGATGTCGCGGTCGCGGTGGCCACCGCTTCGGGGTTGGCGCCACTCCGGCTTGCGGTGAACTGCGCCGGCCTCGGCACCGCCGGCCGGATCCTGTCCCGTCAAGGCGTGCATGATCTCGACGTCTTCAGCCGCGTCATCACCGTCAATCTGATCGGCACGTTCAACGTGCTGCGGCTCGCCGCGCAGGCCATCGCCGCCACCGAGCCCATCGACGAGCAGGGGCAACGCGGGTTGATCGTGAACACCGCGTCGGTTGCCGCATTCGACGGACAGATCGGGCAGATCGCGTACTCGGCATCCAAGGGTGGGGTGGTCGGCATGACGCTGCCCGCGGCCCGCGACCTGGCACAGTTCGGGATCCGGGTGATGACGATCGCGCCCGGCATCCTGGACACCCCGATGCTGGCCGGCGTCACCCCCGAGATTCACGCCGCGCTGTCGGCGAGCGTGCCGTTCCCCTCGCGACTGGGTCGGCCGGACGAATACGCCGCACTGGTGCTCTCCATCGCTGCCCAGGACTACCTGAACGGTGAGGTCATCCGGTTGGACGGCTCACTGCGGATGGCCCCGCGCTGATGGCGGCACCTCACTCGAGGTCGGCCACCGTCGGCAGTTCGGCCAGGTGATCGGTGATCCAGCCGCGGAGCGCGAGGGTCGCCCGGACGTCATCCTCGTTGTAGCGAATCACCCTGTCCGCCATCGGGTTCGACGCCGCGTCCAGATCACCGGCGGCGCGCGACGGGGCATCGATTCCGATGGCCGCCCGGTACCAGGCCATCGAGTTCTCCCCGCCGGCCTCCGGGTCCCGCCAGGAAAAGCCAATGGCAGCGGCCAGCTCCTTGAGCCGGAGCGACCCGGGCAACACGAACTGCCGCTTGATCTCCAGCATCAGATCAACCCACTGGGTCGACGCGCAGAAATTGGCGACGGCCCGCGCGGCCGGCACTCCGGCGAGACCTGCATACCGGCGGGCAAGGCCCAACATCCACCGCTCCTCCGCGGCCTTCGCGTAGCAGAAAACGGCGAAGCTCAGGCCCCTGGCCGCGGCCGCCGCCCGCACCTGCATCAGGTAGCCGAAGAAGCTGCCGAACACCTCACCCTGGGCAGGCGACGGCAACTGCTCCCAGGTGACGAAGGCCCGGTACCCGACCGGCAGCCCAACATTCGCACCGGACAGCAGGGCCCCCCACAGGTAGGCACCGTCCTCGCCGTAGGACTCGGCGTCCACGTCGATCTCGACCTCAGCCCGGCGGATCGATGACCGGGCACCCACCCGGACCAGGGCCGCGCGCCGTTGCCAGGCCCGCGCCCGCAACTGCGCCAGCGCCGGATCGACCACCGTCAACGGCAAGGCCTGCAACGCTTCTCGGGAAAGGTCGGCGAGCTCGGGGATGCTGTCGATGCCGGCCCGGCGGGCCGCGGAGACGTCGTCGCCGGCGAGTAGCAGGGAGATGTCGCCGGTGACAGCCAACTCCGCCGAGCATCGTGGCCACCACGGGCAGCGCCGGCATTCGGCGATCCGGGACGGCAGGGCGAGCGCCGGGCCGCCGGCGATCGCGGCCGCCGCGACTGCCTGCCGGTCCGCGAACCGGGCGTCGTAGTCGGCCAGCGCCGAGGTGCCCGTTGGGCCGCCGAGTTCCAGCCAGACGATCACCGCGCCGTCGTCCTCACCACCGATGGTGTCGGCCCGACCGGCGCCATCGGTTGGACTGCCGCGACCGATGACGCCGCCGCGGGCACTGGTCGATGCCCAACCGAACTCCTGCAGCTGGCGGTAGTGGTGCGCGAGGGCCAGTCGATCGGCCCGGTTGCGGCGGGCCCGGTGGGTAGGGTCGGCGCGCACCACGGTCGGCCGCTGCACCGTCGAGCCCGCCGCCCCGACGCCGGCGTCCCGGGTGCGGTGCGCCCGGATGATCACCGGTAGATAGCCGTCACCGGCCCACACCAGGAGGTCCGGCGAGCCGGATCGGGTCTCGGTCGTCAGGTCCGGCGCCAACAGCACCGGTGGTTGTTCGTCGTCGGGCTTCGGGTGGCGGCTCGCCGACGGTTCCGGGCCGGCGGGGAGCTGCTCGAACACCTGCTCCCGATGGTTTGCCAACTCGTCGTAGGCCCGTTGCACGGCCGGTGAGACCGGCGCTCGCGGGCCGGGCTCTGCGGCATCCAGATGGATTCGCCGCCGGCAGCGGCCGGCGGCCGTGGGCCCGAACCGCATCCGGTCGCCGGTGACCGACGTCCGGGACTGCCGAGCCGGCTGGTCCCGGTCGACGACAACAGGCCCGCTGCGAGCGGGATCGGCAACGAGAGCGGGATCGGCGACGAGAGCGGACGCGTCGGGTCGGCTCTCGGGCGTGGGGACGGCAGGTGGATCCATCGCGACCCAGAGTAGGCGGACGGGGGTCCTTCAGGTCGCCCGACGACGTTTGTCGCTCGCCGGCCGGGCAGAACCGGCACGGCCGGCGGACCTCCCGAATGCGGCGCCGGGGGCGGTGACTCTAGAGTTGCGATGACCCGGCGGACGCCGGCCCGAGGAGGGAGCAGCGTGGCAATCCGGCGCAAGGCACGCAAGAAGTCCTCGACCGCACCCAAGACGCCGTCGAAGACCACGCCAAAGACGGCGAACCGCTCGTCAGGCCTGGTCGCAACACTGAGCGACCCCAAGACACTGCGCCGGCTGCTGATGGCCGCCAAGGTCGTCGGCCCGGTGGTGGCTGCGGGAGCGATGCGGACGTCAACCGGCGTACGCGGCGTCCTCGACGACCGCCGAGCCCGCCAACTGGGGGTGCCCATCGAGGACGTCGCGGCCTACAAGGGCCCGACCGGCACCGTCCAGGCCCGAGTCACCGGCCTGACCAAGGCAGTCGGCGACCTCCGTGCCCGCCGCGGCACCGACCCGAAGGTCGCCAGATTCGCCGAGACGGCGGACGCCAGGCTGGGTGAGCTGTCCGCCGCCGCCACCGCGACCCTGTCGATGCCATCGGGCACCCAGCGGGCCGCGCTCAGGGCCGCGTCCGCGGACCTCGACCAGCTGGACGCCGAGCTGATGACCTTCCTGGTCGGGCCGACGACCGGGTGATCCAGGTAGGGCTCTGACCAGGGCCATTGACGAGTGCGTCACGCAGGGGCAGGTAGCGTGACGCCCGTGCAGGCACCGACGTCAACCGGCTGGCGGATCTTCCGCGCCTCGGTTTTCGCCGTCCTGGCCAGTCAGCTCGCCGCGCTCGGCCACGTGATGGGTGGCGGGCAGCTGCCCGATCCGGCGGTCTTGCTCACCATCGCGGTCTTCCTCGGCGGATCGCTATCCGGTTTGGCCACCCGCAGACGTACCGGCATACAAATCTTCGCAGTGCTGGCCGCCAGCCAACTCGCCTTCCACCTCGCCTTCGAGGTCACGGCGGCACATGGCGGGCACGGCGCGGGCAGCCAACTCGACGGCCCCCGCATGCTGGCGTTCCACCTGTTCGCGGCACTGGCCGCCGCCGCCCTGATGGCCGGCGGCGAGAGCACCCTCTTCCGGCTGTTCGCCGCACTGCACCGGGTGCTCGTCCGTCACCGGCTCGCCCAGCCGGTCCTTCTGGCACCGGGTTGGACGGCCGTCATCACCGGCGGTTCCGGTGGCGTCCGGCTGCGGTCCGGCGAGCTGAGTCAGGTTTCCCGGCGGGGACCGCCGTTGTCGGCCTGACGGTCGACAAGCCTGCGGCTGCGCCGCTGGCTCTCTTGACGCGTCCCGAGCCCACTTCCCTGACAGTTTCGAAGGATCACCATGACCCCACCCTTTCGCGCGCCCACCTGGCGACGCGTTGTCACCGTGCTTTCCCTGGCCACCGTCGGTCTGCTGGCCGGCGCCGGCATCGCCGCCGCCCACGTCAGCGTCAACCCGTCGGAGGTCGCGGCCGGCGACTACACCAAGCTCACCTTCCGGGTACCCAACGAGTCCCCCACCGCCGGCACCGTCGCGCTCACCGTGACCATCCCCACCGACCAGCCGTTCGCCTCGGTGTCGGTCAAACAGCTCCCGGGCTGGACCGTCGTCCCCACCAAGACCACGCTGCCCGCACCGGTCACCGAGGGTGACATAGAGATCAAGGAGGCCGTCACCTCCGTCACCTGGACCGCCGACGCAGGCACGCAGATCAGCCCCGGTGAATTCGGCGAGTTCGACATCTCCGTCGGACCGGTACCGGACGTCCCGTCCATCGCCTTCGAAGTGACCCAGACCTACAGCGACGGCTCCGTCGTCGACTGGAACGAGCCAACCCCTGCCTCCGGGGAAGAGCCCGAGCATCCCGCGCCGACGCTGACCATCGGTGCAGCCGCAGCGGGTGAGACAGGGCACTCCGACGCCGTCGCTGAAGGGTCCGCGACAACCGCAGCGGAGACAGCTACTGCATCGGTGACGGCGGCCGCGAATACCTCGACCGACCAGAGCAGTTCGACGCCGACGATCATCGCCGTCATTAGTCTGGTGGTCGCTGCGGCCGCATTACTGGTCGCCGCGGTGGCACTTCGCCGGCGTCCTGCCGGTACTCGGGAGGGATGACGATGACGACCCCTGCTGCGGCGGACAGCACCCGGAGCCGGTCACGCCGGCCGCACCGGCAGTTGTCCCGGATGATCGTGCTGGTGCTGCTGACGCTCGCGGTAGGGGTCGGCCTCGCCGGGCCTGCGTCCGCGCACAACGTCCTGATCAGCAGCGATCCGACCGACGGGGCGACGTTGCCGACTGCCCCGACCACCGTGCGATTGACCTTTGACCAGCCGGTGGAGAACTTTCAGCCGGTGATCACCGTTGTCGGCCCGGACGGTCAGCACTACGAGTCGGGCTCACCGCAGGTGGACAGCACTGTGGTCTCCGCCGGCGTCAATCCCCTGCCCGCCGCGGGCGCGTACACGATCGCCTACCGGGTCGTCTCCGCGGACGGGCATCCGGTGCAGGGGGAGATCACGTTCTCGGTGGCGGATGGGGCGGCGGCTGGTGGCTCAGCGGGTGCCACGGCGTCGGACTCGGCGGCCGGGTCGGTATCGGCCGGGTCGGACTCGACAGCCGGGTCGGTTTCGGCCGGGCCGGTATCGGCCGGGCCGTCATCGGCGATCGATGGGGTGAGCACCGCACCGGTGACCAGCCCAACGGCCGTGGCGGTGGCCCCAGTTGCCTCGTCATCGGGGCTGTCCGGCTGGGTCTGGGCCGCTGTCGCGGTGGCCGCGATCCTGGTCGCCGCAGCCATCGTCGTGATCCTGCGCCGGCCACGGCAGCCGGAGTAGCTGGGGTCAGCCGCCCATCACCAGGCAGGTCGACGACGCGGTGGCGAGCAGCGTGCCGGACGTGTCCCGGATGTCGCCCTCGGCGAACGCGGCCCGGCGGCCGGGCTTGGTGACCCAGCCGTGCGCGATGAGCTCGGTGCCACCGTGGATCGGGCGCACGTAGTTGACCTTGATCTCCAGCGAGCTATAGCCAACCCCGGCCGGCAGGGTGGTGTGGACCGCGCAGCCGGCCACGGTGTCGAGCAGGACACAGGCCAGTCCGCCGTGCACGACGCCGATCGGGTTGTAGGCCGATTCGTCGGGGGTACAGCGGAAGACCACGTCACCGGTGGTCACCGAGTCGATCTCGAAGGCGAACAGCTCGGCGATCGGCGGGGCCGGCAGCTCTCTGCGGGCCAGCTTCTGCATGAATTCCAGGCCGCTCAGGCCCCGGCCCGCGGCGGCGAGTTCATGCGGGTCGTGCCAGGTGACCGTCCGCGATCTGGTCGTCGGCGGGACGCCTGCCAGGTCGCCCACGATATCGATGACGGGGAGGTCTGACGATCCGTCCAGAGCGGGGGGATCAGCGGTGGGGATCAGCGGGGGGATCAACGGTGGGGGAACCGGTCTCGGACATCCACTGATGTTAGTCGGCGTTCACCGAGCGACCGGGAGCGGCTCGGTTCCGGTCAGTCGGACGGACTCCTGCCAGAGCCATTCCGCAGCTGCCAGGTTCGTCATCGCGGCGCTGAGCCTGGCCGCGTGCGGGGCACCCCTGGCCAGAAACCGCGGCCCGACGAGTTCCCCACCGCAGACCCCTGCCGCTGTCCCGGCGTAGACCTGGGAGCGGGCACCCGCCTGCGGCGGCGACCCGAGGATCGCGGTCGCCCGACGGCCGAGCCGAACCGTCAACCCCGGTTCGTCGCCGGGTTGCTCGACCGCGGTGGCCGACCAACCCGGATGAGCCAGCACCGACGCCACCGGTGACCCGGCCGCCCGCAACCGCCGGTCTAGCTCCTCCGCGAACAGCGCCACCGCAAGCTTCGACTGCGAGTACGCGCCCATCGGGGTGTACTTCCCGGTCAACCCGAGGTCGTGGTCCAGGCTGCGCGACCGGCGGGCGGCAATCGACGTCACGGACACCACCCGTGCGGCCTCCGCTTGCAGCATCGCCGGCAGCAGCCCGGCGGTGAGCGCGAAATGGCCGAGGTGATTGACGCCCATCTGCGACTCGAAGCCGTCGCGGGTCAGCTCGCGCCTGGGCACCAGCATCAGCCCGGCATTGTTGACCAGCAGGTCCAGCGGACCCGTTGCGGCCTGCTCCGCGGCGAAGTCGCGGACCGACGCCAGATCGGCCAGATCAAGATGCAGCACGCGCAGCTTCGGCCCGTCGACGCGATCGCGGATCCGCCCCGCGGCCTCCTGCCCGCGGTCCAGGTCGCGAACGGCCATGATCACCTCGGCGCCTGCGCCGGCCAGGGCCAGGGCCGTCTGATAGCCGAGTCCGGTGTTGGCCCCCGTCACCACTGCCCGACGGCCGTACTGGTCAGCGACACCGAGGCTGTGCCAGCCCTTCACGAACCCTCCTGCATCGGCATGATCACTTCGCGCACGATCAACATGATCGCGGCCGCGACGGGCACCGCCAGGATCGCGCCGGTGACGCCGAGCAGGGCCGCGCCGATCAGGATCGCCACCACGACGGCACCGGTCGAGATGTCAACCGTGCGCCGCATGACCCGCGGGTACAGCCAATAGGCCTCGAACATGTGCTGCAGCAGGTAGAAGACGCCGGCGATGATGCCGATCGCCACGCCCTGGGTGAAACCGATCAGGGTCATCCCGATCCCGACGGTGATGGGCCCGACCACCGGGATGAAGTCGAGGACCGAGGCGGCGAGACCGATGGCCCAAGGGTAGGGCAGGCCGATCACGGCCGCGAAGATGCCGGCCACGAGTCCTGCCTGGATGGCGATGATGGTGGCCCCGGACAGATAACCGCCCATCTGCTTCAGCACCCTGTCACCCAGGTCGCTGACCCGCACCCGCTTGGAGGCCGGGACCAACCGATAGGCAGCGGCCTTGATCTTCGGAAAGCCGGACAGCAGGTAGAGCGTCAGCACCAGGATGATCAGCAGATCGAGGGCCACCGAGGCCACCGTCGCGGTGGCTGTCAGCAGGCCGCTGGCCGCCCCGCTACCCAGCGTCTGCACGATGTTGGAATTCTGGATGGCATTGAGGATCCCGAACTTGGTGTCCAGATCCCGGATGCTCGCGTTGTTCTGCAATTCGGTGACCAACTGCGGGACCGATGACGCGAACGTGCCGACCTCGTTGACGATCGGCGGGATGATCGCGTAGATCGCCGCGGCGATCACCACCAGCAGTCCAAGGAAGACGATCGCCACGCCCGACCCGCGGCGCATCCCGCGCTTGGTGAACAGGTTGACGAGCGGATCCAGACCGATGGCCAGCAGCATCGCAATGGCGATCAGGATCAGCGTGTCCCGAATCGTTTCCAGCACCAGGAAGGTGACATAGGCGATCAGGACACCGAAGCCACCGAAGAACCCCCAGTGGAAGGCCGAGCGCCGGCGTGGCTCTTTGGTTCCCGGCTGACCGGCCGCCGCTTGGGCAGCACCCGCCCCGGCGGTGGGCGCAGCGGCGGCTGCCGCACTGGCCCGGACCGCCCGTTCGGACATCATCCGGCTGGTCATCGTGCTGACAGCGGCCCGCAGCCGCGCCCGGCTCCGACCATGCTGATCGGTCGAGCCGACGTCTGCACCGTTCAGCCCGGTCGCCCGGTTCTCGGCGGCATCGGCCGCGTCGAACTCATCCAGTGCATGGTCAAGCGCGGCGTCCCACTCGGCGCTGCCGGCGTCGCCGACGGTGATCCCCCGCTGGGCGGCGCCCCGCTCGGCGGGCCCCGCTCGGCGGCGCGTCACCGAATGGCGCCGATCCAACGTCAGCGGGCGGACCCGCGTTCGGCTCTGTCCGACCCACCGGCCGGGCGGGATTGCCCGCACCGTTCGGGGTCGGCTCGGTCATGCGTCGGCGAGAAGATCTTCGTAGCCCGGCTGGTACTCGTTGATCCACCACGCCACGTACGGGCACGTCGGAATGACCTTCACACCCTCGGCGCGCGCCTCATCCAACACCCCCCGCACCAGGTCGGATGCGACGCCGTAACCGCGGGATGCCGGTTCGGTGTACGTGTGAATGATGTTCCAGACGCCGGGCAGCTTCCGGTAGTCCAACACCGCGACCTCACGGCCGTCGACGAGCAGCCGGAACCGGCCGTGCCCCTCGAGGTGTTCGACGACATGGGTGCGGGTCGGGCCCGCGCCCAGTGGTTCCAGCTCGGAAAGATCTTGTGTCCCGGCCTGCGTGCTCTGATCGGACATTCCCGACCCCTTCTGCGGTGTTATGGCAGCGAACGCTCGCGACCTCCCGAATCGTGGCACACCTTGGCGGCTCATGTCGCCGAGGGTGCTGCCGAGGGCGGTGCTTTGCTGACGTTCTGAACGTTTTGGGTAGATGTGAACATGATCCCGACAGGTAGTGCAACCTGCGCGGCACCCGGCCCAGCTGGGGGCCGGGCGGCTTTGGCCAGGTACAGGGCGTCGTCGGCTCGGTGCAGCAGGTTCAGCGGATCGACACCCCGATCGGTCGCGACGGCCGAACCGATCGAGACGCCAACCAGCACCGGCTCGCCCTGGACCTGGATCGGCCGGGCGACGGCCCCCCTGATCCGATCCGCCACTTCCTGGACACTGCGCTTCGAGACGCCGCCGGCCAGCAGGATCGCGAACTCGTCGCCGCCGAACCGCGCCACCAGATCCGAGGACCTGGTCGACTCCTCCAACCGCCGCGCGACTTCCACCAGCACGCGATCGCCGGCCAGATGACCGTGGTCGTCGTTGACCTTCTTGAAACTGTCCAGGTCGACCAACAACAGCGTGACGGCGTCGCTGCGGGGTAGCGGATCTGCCCGATGCCGGCCCGCAGCCGGGCCAGCAGGGTCGCCCGGTTGGCCACCGAGGTCAATGGATCGGTGCCGGCCAACGTCGGTCTTGGGACGACACTGCGCGGAGCCCAGACTGCGCCGCCACCATCGCCAACGCCAGCAGCGGCAGCAGTGTCGGTTCCTCCTGGGCGAGCACCGCCGGGATCGGGGCGGTCAGCGCGAGCGAGGCGACGGCGATCTGGCTGCGCCAATCGACGAAGTACACCCGCCAGGTGGTTGCCCCGGCCAGTTTCATCGACGTCCCGACCAACACGACATTCAGGCCTTCGATGACGACGGCGAGCGCGATGGTCACGGGCACCATCACCGCGGACGGCATGGGCTCGGTCCACGTGAACGATCCGGTGATCAACACCATGACGGCCGCGGCGGCCGCCCCCTGCAACCCCCACAGGGCCCCGTTGAGCAGCACCCGCCACCAGCGCTTGCGCAGCACCAGGGTCATCGCACATCCCGCGACGATGAAGACGACCGCGGCGTGCGGACCGAAGACCATCAGCGCGGCGATCGACAGCGGAGTCGACAGGATGAAGTCGTCCAGCGGGTAGGAGTCCCGCATCCATGGCAACGCCGGGTAGAGGTCCGCGAGCAGGATCAGCGCGATCAGCAGTAGCGCGCCCGGCTCCGTCAGGATCGTGAACAGGTACGGACCGGGGGCCAGCTCGTGCAGTGCGATGGACGCGACGACCAGGGCGAGTACGCACCCACCCATCCACCAGCGAAAACCCAGCGGCGTCTGCGCCAGTGGTACCGCCATCGGGTTGGTCTGGGTCCGGGGCGTCGTGGGGAGCGGGCTGTCGGTGACGTGTCGATCGCGGCGAGGTCCGTCACAGCGCGCCGCCCTCGGCCAGCAAGCCGTTCGCGCTACCGACCGCCGCCGAGATACCCAGCGATGGCGAGGCGGACCAGCGCACACCGGGCCAGCCGGCGGCCGGCGCGGTTGCCGAGCCCTGGACCGTCGTACTCCAGATCGGCGAACGCCAGCGACAGGGCCGCGGTGGCGGCGACCGGGGCTGGCGGCTCGGCTCGAGGCGCTTCGACCGCTGACTCGTCCTGCTGCGAGTCCGACCGCTGGTCGCGCTTGGCCCGATACATGTCGCGATCGGCGAGCTCGACCAACCCCAGCACGTCCGCACCAGGGTCGGTCGCCACCGCGATGCCGACGGAACCGCCGACGACGACCTGTACACTCGCCGACCGTCACCGGTTCGGCCAGCGCGCCGCGGAACACTCGCCGCGGCAGCGACAGCGTGCTCCCGGTCGGCACCCGGACCCAGGACGACCGCGAACTCATCACCGCCGTAGCGCGCGACCAGGTCCGCCGGGCCGGCAGCCGCCCGCAACCGGTGCGCCACGACGACGAGCACCTCGTCACCCACCAGATGTCCGTAGGTGTCGTTGACGTCCTTGAACCGGTCGAGGTCGATCAGCAGCAACGTGACGGTGCGGTCGATGCCCAGTCTGGCGATCCGTGCGGCGAGCCGCCGGGTGAGGGTCAGCCGGTTGGCGAGCCCGGTCAGGGCGTCCGTCCGGGACGCCGCGGTGCTGCGGAACATGGTGCTGCTCAGATGATTCAACGACACGATGACGACCGCCATCGACGGCAACGCCCACGGTCCGTACAGCGCCAGCACCGCCAGCAGCGGCGCGGTGATCAGGCTGATCCCCCAGATCCGCACGCTTTTACCGAACCGCTCCCGTTGCACCCGCCAGGTCGACACCCGCAACTGGGTGAGCGCCAACCCGATCAGCAGCGAATACAGGACGACCACCACGACGGCCAGGGTCAGGCCCCAGAAGGCCAGCAGCCAGGGCCCCGGCGGCATCAACGGGTCGACGATCTCCGCCAACTCGGCGAAGCCGGCCATCGCGAGCCCGATCAGCCCGAAGATGACCATGTTCAGCGCGGACTGCCACCACCGTCCCGACCGCCGGGACAGCGCAGCCGTCAAACCGCTGATCAGAAAGAGGAAGGACGCGTTGTGACCGTAGGCCAGTACCGCTGCCAACGACATCGAGGCCGACCAGGCAAAGGTGATGCTCGCCCGAACGTCCTTCATCGACGGCACCAGCGGATACAGGTCCGCCAGCAGGACCAGACCGGCGAGCAGGAGGAACCCCGGCTCGTGAGCCAGCTGCGCGGGCGTCGGCCCCGACATCTGTTGCAGGACAACCAGGTAGCCGATGGCGACGAGGACCGCGCCCAATCCGAAGAGCAGCCGGAATCCGACCGGGGTGCTGCCCAGGGCGGGCGCGAGACGCGTCGACCTCGCCCCTGCCAACGCAGAGCCCGGGGCGATGGGCGCGGTGCTGGACTGCACGATGATCCGCCCTCCCCTGCGTCCTGTGCTACGAAAAATGCTACCCGCGCTCACCATGCGTCACGGCCGACGGATGGGTGACATCCGTAACGACTTCATCACTTTGCGCAAGGACATACGCCCAAATCGACGGGAATCGGGCAGCCATTGGGATGGACCTATGACGTACTGTGACCGTTCAACGGCGCTTGGTGACGGTCGCCGAACAAGGCGACGATCGCGTCCGCCGGCCCAACCCGACCGGGTGGTATGTGGCAGGGTCATACACATGGCGGACGCAGACATCATCGTCGTCGGGGCTGGGCTTGCCGGGTTGGTGGCCGCTGCAGAGGCCGCCGACGCGGGGCGCAGCGTCATCGTGCTCGACCAGGAGGGCGCCGCGAGCCTCGGCGGTCAGGCCTGGTGGTCCCTCGGCGGACTCTTTCTGGTCGATACACCCGAGCAGCGGCACCTCGGGGTCAAGGATTCCGCAGAACTGGCCCTCGCCGACTGGATGGGATCGGCGGGATTCGATCGGCCGCAGGACCACTGGCCGCGGGAATGGGCCAAGGCCTACGTCGAGTTCGCCGCCGGCGAGAAGCGCAGTTGGCTCAAGGAGCAGGGCATCGCGCTGTTCCCGATCCCGGGCTGGGCCGAACGCGGCGGATATCAGGTTGGCGAGCACGGCAATTCGGTGCCGCGCTTCCATCTGGTCTGGGGCTCGGGCCCTGGGGTCCTGGTGCCGTTCGTCCGCCGGGTCACCGAACACGTCCGGTCCGGCCGGGTGCAACTGAAGTACCGCCATCGGGTCACCGAACTGGTTCGTGACGGCGGCAGCGCCGTCACCGGGGTCAGCGGCGAGATCCTGCAGCCGAGCGACGGTCGAACGCGGCGCACCGTCGTCACGGGAGGTGGTGGGCGATTTCAGCCTGGGCAGCGCAGCCGTCATCGTGACGTCCGGTGGTGTCGGCGGTAATCACGACCTGGTGCGACGGAACTGGCCGGGCGGGCCGGAGGCCGCGCCGGCCGAGATGCTCAGCGGCGTTCCGGATTCCACCGACGGCCTGATGCAGGGCGTGACCGCCCGGGCGGGTGGGCGGATCATCAACCCCGATCGGATGTGGCACTACCCGGAGGGAGTGATCAACCACTCGCCGGTCTGGACCGGGCACGGCATCCGCATCCTGTCCGGGCCGAGCCCGTTGTGGCTGGACGCATTCGGCCGGCGATTGCCGGCGCCGCTGTTCCCCGGGTTCGACGCCCTCGGCGCACTTCGGCACGTGCTGGCGACCGGCCGGTCGCACTCTTGGTTCCTGCTGGACATGAAGACGATCGGCCCGGAGTTCAACCTGTCCGGTTCCGAGCAGAACCCCGACTTCGCGCAGAAGTCCGTCAAGCTGCTGCTGACCAAGCGGGCGGGCGGCAAGATCACCCCGAATGTGCAGGCGTTCCTGGACAAGGGCGTCGACTTCCTGACCGCACCGACCGTCGGTGAACTGGTGGCGAAGATGAACGCCCTGGTGGGAGAGGACCTGATCGACGCCGATGCGGTCGGGTCCCTGATCGCGCTGCGGGACGGGCAGGTCCGCTCCGGGCTCGGCAAGGACGCCCAGATCACCGCCACCATCGCGGCCCGCAAATACTTCGGCGACAAGCGCATGCGCACGGTGGCACCGCACGAGATGCTCGACCCGGAAGCGGGGCCGCTGATCGCGGTGCGCTTGCACATCATCACCCGCAAGACCCTCGGCGGGCTCGAAACGGATCTGTCCGCAAGGGTTCTGGGGATCGACGGGAACCCCGTGTCCGGGCTGTACGCCGCCGGTGAGGTCGCCGGGTTCGGCGGCGGCGGGATGCACGGCTACCGCGCGTTGGAAGGCTCGTTCCTCGGCGGGTGCCTGTTCTCCGGCCGGGTCGCCGGGCGGGCCGCGGCTGCTGCGGTATGAGGAGTCGGGCTGGTGCTCGAGGCCCGCGCTGAAACGGCGCTCCCGGGGCGTGGCGCCAGCTCAGGCCGGCGGTGAAACGCTGCCCAGGGCTGCCCCGCCCGCCCATCCCCGCGCTGAAACGCTGCTCAAGGGGCACTTCCCCTCCTTGAGCACGCCTGCAGTCGTGCTGAAGCGGCCACAAAACCCCATCAGCAACGTTTCGGCGGGGGCCGGACGCGCCCCACTCGGGAGGGCCGGGCACGCCCCCGACTCGGGGCTCCAGGCGACCGGCCGGGCGTCCTCAGGCCAACAACTGGTGCTCGGCCAGTTCCCGGTAGAGCGGGCTGCTGTCGAGGAGTTCGTGATGGGTGCCGACCGCCTGTAGGCGACCGTCTTCGAGCACCAGGATCTGGTCGGCGTCGACGACGGTGGCCAGCCGATGCGCGACCAGGATGAGCGTCCGGTCGCGGGAGATGGCGTCGATCGCCAGCCGCAATGCCTGCTCGTTGCGACCGTCCAGGCTGGCGGTCGGCTCGTCGAGGAGCAGCACCGCGGGCTGCGCCAGCAGCGCCCGGGCAATGGCCAGCCGCTGCCGTTCCCCGCCGGACAGCAGGATGCCGTCCTCCCCCACCTGCGCCCCGAGACCGGCGGCGTCCCGGCGCAGCACACTGTCCAGGTTCACCGCAGCCAGGACCCGCTCGCAGTCCGCGTCCGTTGCGTTCGGCGCGCCGAGCAGCAAATTGTCCCGGATCGTGCCGGCCAGCACCGGCGAGTCCTGTTCGACGTACCCGAGGGCCGCCCTGGTTTGTGCCCGCGACATCTCCCGGACATCGACGCCGCCGAGCCGGATCACCCCGGCGGCCGGATCGTAGAACCGTTCGATCAGCGCCAGGATGGTCGACTTGCCCGCGCCGGACGGCCCGACGATCGCCGTCTTGGTGCCCGTCCGGACCGCAAAGCTCACGTCCCGCAGGACCGCGTGCGGGCCGTAGCCGAAGCTGACTCCACTGAAGCTGAGCGCACTCTCGCCGGACCGGAGGGCCGTGGGGACGACCGTCATCGAGGACGACGAGGCGCCGTCCTCCTCGGGCAGCGAGGTGATCTCCTGGATGCGGATCACCGCGCCCAACGCATTCTGTGTCGCGGTATAGGCCTGGAACACCCGGCCCAACGGCATGATCATCATGAACAGGTAGAGGATGAACGCGACGAGCTGGGCGATCTGCATCGTGCCGTCGGCGACCAGGTAGCCGCCGACACCCAGCACCGCGATGAACGCCCCCTGCATCGCGATCCCGATGATCGGCGCGATCAGGGCCATCACCTTCGCCAGCCGAACCCCGGTGCCATAGGCGTTGCCGGCCAACGCGTCCAGCTCGACCGTCTCGCGCTGGGTGGCACCGGCCGCGCGAATGGTGCGGACCCCCGGAATCGCCCGCGCCACGCCGGCGGCGAGCGCCCCGACCTGGGTCTGGGCCGTCAGTGTCAATTTCTGGATGCGGCCGCCGAGGCCGATGACGGTGCCGATGGCCACCGCGACGACGATCAGCGTCAGCCCGAGCAACGGCAGGCTGATCAGCGACATGGCGATCACCGAGCCGACGAAGACCAGCGCCCCGGACACCGCGTCGACCAGGCCGGACGTCACCACCGACCGGAGCAGGGTGGTGTCCGAGCCGACCCGGGAGACCAGGTCACCGGTGCGCCTGCTGTCGAACTCATTGATCGGCAATCGCAGCAGTCTGCTGACCAGCAACCGTCGGGTGTCCAGGACGACACCCTCTGCGGTGCGCTGCAACAGGTACTGCTGAACGCCGCTGATCACGGCGGTCGCCAGCACCAGCACCACGAGCAGCGCCACGATGCCGGTCAGCGGCTTCGAGTCCTGGACGGAATTGATCACCAGGCCGACGACCGCGGGCTGAGCGACCGACAGCACCGCACCGACGATCGAGATACCCGTGACCAGCAGCAGCACCGCTCGATGCGGGCGCAGGTACGGCCAGAGCAGCGACAGCCGAGCGCGGGGCTGCGGTGGGACATCGGCATCGGACGCCGACTCGGGTCTCCCCGGCTCGGGTCGCGCCGGCTCCGGTCCGGACGGCTGGGGTCGCGCCGGCTCCGGTCCGGATGGCTGGGGTCGCACCGGCTCCGGTCGTGATGGCGATTCGGCCGGCAGGTCCGTCGGTGCGGCCGTCGGCTGTGCGGCTGTCGGTTGCGCGCTCGTCGGTTGCGCGGCCGTCGGTTGTGCGCTCGTCGGTTGCGCGGCCGTCGGTTGTGCGCTCGTCGCGTTGCTCACCTGCGCCAGCTAACCATCGGCGACGCCGAAGTTGGGCGGGCGTTCTCGACCGGCGTAACACCGCCGTCGCCGAGGGGCGACGTGGACGACCCGAGTCCGCGGTCCCGGCGTTCCGGCCCCTGGTGAGCCGGGGCAATGGCACGCCCACCGAGCACCCGAGGCACGATGGTCGTCATGACCGCCTCCGACAAGCCGATCCGCCTCGGCGTCCAACTCCAGCCGCAACACGCCGACTACCACTCGATCCGGGACGCCGTGCTGCGGGCCGAAGACCTCGGCGTGGACATCGTCTTCAACTGGGACCACTTCTTCCCGCTCAGCGGCGACCCCGAGGGCAAGCATTTCGAGTGCTGGACAATGCTCGGTGCCTGGGCCGAGCAGACCGAGAGGGTCGAGATCGGCGCCCTGGTGACCGGTGGCGGCTACCGCAATCCGGACCTGCTCGCGGACATGGCCCGCACCGTCGACCACATCTCCGGTGGGCGGCTGATCCTGGGCATCGGCGGCGGATGGAAGGAGAAGGACTACGACGAGTTCGGCTACGAATTCGGCACCCCGGGCAGCCGGCTCAGCCTGCTGGGAAATGAGTACCTGCCACGGATAGCCGCACGGCTGAAAGTGGGGAACCCACTCCCGACCCGGCCCATCCCGGTGCTGATCGGCGGCGGTGGGGAACGCAAGACGCTCCGCTACGTCGCCAATTTCGCGTCCATCTGGCACGCCTTCGGTGGCCTGGCGACGATGACCCACAAGACAGCCGTGCTGGCCGAGCATTGCAGCGCCATCGGGCGTGATCCTGCGGAAATCGAGCACTCGACCGCGGTTTCCGGGACCGATACGGCGGCGGCCGACGCGCTGGTCGGGGTGGGCTTCTCGCTGTTCACGATCGGCCTGTCCGGTCCGGACTACGACCTGTCGGACGTCCCGTCCTGGGTCGCCTGGCGCGACGCGAGGAACGGGGCGCGCAGCTGAGATTTCATCCGACGTTCGGATGAATCTTCTCCAGACCGCTACCGACAGTCACCTTCAGGGGTCGCATACCTCGCTTATCAGGCGTCACCGAATCGTCACATCACAGATCGGTTTCGAAACGGCTGCAAAGGGCACCTGCAGCGCATATAACTGCTGTGTGAGTCGTGCGCGCTACCCAGCGCAAGCCTCCGGGGGGACGT
Source organism: uncultured Actinomycetota bacterium (assembly GCA_963730295.1). Lineage (GTDB taxonomy): Bacteria > Actinomycetota > Actinomycetes > Mycobacteriales > Nakamurellaceae > Nakamurella. The sequence continues at coordinate 31,305 of CAVSRE010000006.1, forward strand.
ACATCTTGTCGGTCACGGGGACGCGTGCGATTCATTTGTCGGGGCCGTGACGGCCCGTGGCAGTGAGTAGTCGGCGACCAAAAGAGGAATTACCCATGACGGCACTACGCGAATCTCGGATCCAACCGGACGTTTTCGACGACGACGACATTTTGTTGCCGCTGGCCGAGCATGCCTCCTACGGGGCGCTGCGGCTGCCGGACGGCCGGGCGATGGCCTGGACCGAATACGGCAGTGCGCGCGGCTTGCCGTGCCTGCTGGTTCCGGACACCGGTTCCTCGCGACTTGCCCCCGGCTGGCTGCTGCACGACAGTGCGCTACCGGCCGCGATCCGACTGCTGGCCATCGACCGTCCCGGGATCGGGCTGTCGGATCCGATCGGCTTCGGCGGTACCGAACAACCGGCAGAAGACCTGCGCCGGATGGTGGAGACCCTCGCGGTCGGCCGGGTCGCCGTCATCGGAATCGGTCAGGGTGCTGACGACGCGTTCGCCTTTGCCGCCCGGTATCCGGCGTTGGTGACCTCCGTGTCTGCTGTTTCGGTCCGGCTGCCCTCCGACTCCGAGGGCCGCCGCGGCATCCTGCACCCCTTCGCCCGCCGTCAGGCCAAGAGCTGGTCGGGGCCGCTGTCGTCCTGGATCGCCGCCGCAGGCAAGGACGACCTGACCGAGGAAGCCACCTGGTCGAGGATGCTGGACCGACTCGATGTCATTTCCGCTCAAGTGCTGGGTGACCGCTGGCGGGAGGCCGACTTCCGCGAGGCGGTCGCGGCTGATTCCGCTCAGATCAACCCGGCGTGGACAGCACCCTCCCGGCCGGCCGGGCCCGCGCAGTGGGTGCTCGACCCGGCGGTGGTGCGGGTGCCGGTGCAGGTGTGGCACGGCAAGCATGAGGCGGGAACCACCCTGCCTGCCGTCGAAGAGTTAGCCGAGAACCTGCCCGGGTGGACCGTGCGGCCGACCGCCGGCAGCTCCGCGATCCTCGGCGACTGGACTGAGATATTGATCAGCGCCGCACAGTCGTTCCCCGGCGTCGCCGCTGCCTGACCGGCGGTACGGGGTCCGGCGCCGCACAGTCGTTCCCCGGCGTCGCCGCTGCCTGACCGGCGGTACGGGGTCCGGCGCCGCGAGCCGTCGGACAGTCGTTCCCCGGCGTCGCCGCTGCTTGGGTAGCGAAACCGCTGCTCTAGCTGCACATCTACTGCTGCGCCACGACTGCAGTCACCCCGCAGCGCAAGAACAACCCCACCAGCACCGTTTCAGTCCCCCAACCCCGGCCTCGGGGACCGGCCGGGGCCTCGGCGACGACGTCCATGACAGCCTCGGGGACCGGCCAGAGCGTCAGTGAACCGCGCCGGCCCCGGCCGGGACGGCCTCCACCGCCGGCAACTGGTGGGTCCGGATCAGTTCGGCGTACCACTTGGCGGAGTCCTTGATGGTCCGCTGCTGGGTGTCGTAGTCGACCCGGATGATGCCGAACCGGCGGTCGTAACCCCAGGCCCATTCGAAGTTGTCCAGCAGTGACCACAGGAAGTACCCGCGAACGTCCACCCCGGCGTCGATGGCCCGGCCGACGGCGTCGATGTGGCCGTGCAGGTAGGACACGCGATCCGGGTCGTGCACCTGGCCGTCCTCGGACACCGTGTCGTAGAACGCGGCACCGTTCTCGGTGACCATCAGCGGCAGGTGGGGATACCTGGTGCCGATGTCGGTCAGCAGCTCCTGCATGCCGGACGGGTCGATGTTCCAGCCCATTGCGGTGTGACGGGCCGGGTTGCTCGAGGAACTCGACGTCGTCCGCGCCGACCCAGGGACTGCCCTCTCCGTCGCCGTGCCCGTCGGCCTGCGACTTCGGGCCGACACCGGAATAGTGCCGGACCCGCGAGGTCGAGTAGTAGTTGATGCCGAGGACACTGAGCGGGATGGCGCTTGTTGTCTCGTCGCCGTCCTTGACGAACGACCAATCGGTGACGGATGCGGTGTCCGCCAACAGGTCTGCCGGGTAGGCGCCGTCCAGCATCGGGCCGAGGAACACCCGGTTGCCGACCGCATCGATCTTCCGGACGGCGTCCAGATCCGCCGCCGATGACGGGTCATCCGGCCGCGTGACGTGCAGGTTCAGTGTGACGGACAGCTGGGTCGCGTCGCCCAGCACTGATCGGATGGCCCGCCCGGCGAGCCCATGTCCCAGGTTCAGGTGGTGGGCGGCCTTCAGCGCGTCCTCGCCGTTCGTCCGTCCAGGAGCGTGCACGCCAGCGCCGTAACCGAGGAAGGCTGAGCACCACGGCTCGTTCAGCGTCGTCCACACCGAAATGCGGTCGCCGAGCTTGCCGGCGACGTGCTCGGCGTAGTCGGCGAACCGCAGCGCCGTCTCCCGGTTGGTCCAGCCGCCCGCGTCCTCCAGCTCCTGCGGCAGGTCCCAGTGGTAGAGCGTGGTGACCGGCTGCACGCCGGCCTCGAGCAGCCCGTCAACCAGCCGGGAGTAGAACTCGATGCCCTTGGGGTTGAACGCCCCCGAGCCGCCCGGTTGGATCCGCGGCCAGGCCAACGAGAATCGGTAGGCCTGCAGCCCAAGGCTTTTGATCAGCGCAACGTCTTCGGCCCAGCGGTGGTAGTGATCGTCCGCGACGTCCCCGTTGTCCCCGTTCAGCACCTTGCCGGGCGTCCGGCAGAACGTGTCCCAGATCGAAAAGGTCCGGCCGTCCTCGTCAAAGGCACCCTCGATCTGGTACGACGCCGTTGCCGACCCCCAGAGAAAATCCTGGGGAAAGGTGCGCTGCGGGCTGGTCATCTGGGTGATTCCTCCTGCATGGGTCAACTCGGGGACGGTCACAGTGTGGTAACGCTCACAGTGACGATATCGGACACCGCCAGCACTCCGAAACCGATTCCGGGTTCTGGTGGGAGCGCTTCCCCACCGCTGACGACGGTGACCCGACTGCCAGGCGGCAGGACAACGGACCAGGGCAGATCCCGGCCTGCCGTACGCCGCAGTGTCAGAACGTCACCGTCACGGGTCACCTCGAACCTGGCGTCGTCCTCCTTCGATCCCGCCGAAGGCCGGCACGAGCACGTCCGCGCTGGTGAGCGCCTGGAGCCCGAACAGGTGCAGCGCGACGCCGTCGGGGTAGTCGTAGTCGGGCTTCCCGTCCTGGGCCCCGATCGGGATGACGGAACCGGGACGCACCAGCAGTGGCAGCGAATCGAAGCCGTGCTGCTGGGTGACCCACCGCGGGCCGGTGACGGCAGTTCCGTCCAGCAGATTGGTCCAGGTTCCCTCCGGGACGTAGACCCGCACGGTGCCGTCGGCGGTGAACACCGGAGCGACCAGCAGCGAGTCGCCGAGCATGTACTGGGTGTCGACGTGCTCGGTGGCCGGATCGTCGGGGAACTCCAGCACCATCGGGCGCAGCATCGGGGTGCCGCGGTCCTGTACCTGCCTGCGACGCCGCGGCCAGGTACGGCATCAGCGACATCTTCAGCCGGGTGAACTTCCGGGTGATATCGACGGCTTCCTCGTCGAACGCCCACGGCACCCGGTACGAGTTCGAACCGTGCAACCTGCTGTGGCTGGACAGCAGACCGAAGGCGAGCCAGCGCTTGAACACCCCCGGGTCGGGCGTGCCCTCGAACCCGCCGATGTCGTGCGACCAGTAGCCGAAACCGCTGGCAGCCAGGGACAACCCGCCACGCAGCGTCTCGGCCATCGATTCGTAGGTGGAATCGCAGTCGCCGCCCCAGTGCACCGGGTACTGCTGGCCGCCCGCGGTGGCTGACCTGGCGAACAGCACCGCCTCGCCGGTCCCCCGCCGCCGTTCCAGCAGGTCGAACACGGTGCGGTTGTACAGGTGCGTGTAGTAGTTGTGCATCCGGTCCGGATCGGACCCGTCGTACCAGGTGACGTCCGTCGGGATTCGCTCGCCGAAATCGGTTTTGAACGCAGTCCACCCCTTGGTCGAGCAGCCGCTCGAGGTGCGAGGAAAACCATTGCGCCGCAGCGGGATTGGTGAAGTCGACGAGCGCCATTCCAGCCTGCCACTTGTCCCACTGCCAGACGGTGCCGTCGCCCCTGGTGCACCAGGTACCCCTTCGCCCTGCCCTCCTCGAACAGCGCTGACCGCTGCGCGATGTAGGGGTTGATCCAGACGCAGATCCGCAGCCCTTTGGCCTTCAGCCGGGTGAGCATCGCCTCCGGCTCCGGGAAGGTGATCGGGTCCCATTCGAAGTCGCACCAACGAAACTCCCGCATCCAGAAGCAGTCGAAATGGAAGACACTGAGCGGGATCTCGCGCTCGGCCATGCCATCGATGAAGCTGCTGACGGTTTGCTCGTCGTAGATTGGTGGTGAACGAGGTGGACAGCCACAGCCCGAACGACCATTCCGGGACCCGGGGCGGGCGGCCGGTCAGTGCGGTGTAGCTTCTGCAGCATCGTCCTTGGGCGATCGGCCCGTGGATGACGAAGTACTCCAGTACGCTGCCCGGGCACCGAGAACTGGCTGCGGGACGACCGCCTCCGAGCCGATCTCGAACGACACCTGCTCGGGATGGTCGACGAAGATCCCGTAGCCCCGGGTGGTCCAGAAGAACGGCACGTTCTTGTAGGCCTGCTCGCTGCTGGTGCCGCCGTCGGCGTGCCAGATGTCCACCGTCTGGCCGGTCTTGGCTACCGGGCCGAAACGCTCGCCGAGGCCGTAGACCTGCTCGCCGACGCCCAGCGAGAGTTGCTGTGAAGACATAGCTACTGCCCGTCCGGGCCGGTGGCGAGGCCGATGGACTTGGGTGCACTGCTGGCCAGGATCGCAGCCGGCGGACTCGAAGTCCATCCGCCAGTCTGGCCGCGCAGCACCCGCAGCGGTGAGCTCGCCCGAGGTGAAGGTCGCCTCGTCTCGGTCGATCTCGATCGGCGGGACCGGGTCGACGGCGCCGGGCAGGGCGAAGCTGCGGCCGCGGAGTCGCGACCGCCGGCGTGGTGCTCGATCCGCACCCTGATCACGCCGGCCAGCGGCGTGGAAAGGCGTGATGGTGGCCGTCGGCCGGTTGAGCGTGTCACCGCGGGCCGTGATCACCCTGGTCGGCGCCAACACGCTCAGGGTGCGGCTCGTCGGCGTGATGTCGTAGGCCTGGGCGGGATGCTGGACGTCGAAACCCTCGCGGACCATCCAATACCCGTCGCTGAACTTCATGATTTCCTTCCGTGGGGCTTGATCCATCCGTCGCCAACGGCCCTTCGAAGCTGTCCTCGAGGGCCGCAAGCGACGATGGATGGACTGAGTCCTATTTGATGGCGCCCGCGGTGACCCCGCGAGTCAACGTGCGCTGGAAGATGAAGAAGAAGATCACCGCGGGGATCAGGCTGATCAGGGCGCCCGCGTTGGTCGTCGGGGCGTCCATCAACCGGTCGCCCTGGAGGGAGGCCAGCGCCACCGGGATGGTCTGCGTCGGCGTTGTCGATCAACATGACCAGCGGGATGAAGAACTCGTTCCAGGTCCAGATGAAGAAGAAGATCAGCAGCACCGACAGGGTCGGCCGGACGATCGGGAAGACGACCTTCCACAGCACTGCCACTTGGTCGGCGCCGTCCAGGGCGGCTGCCTCGAGCAGCGCCTTCGGGAAGGTGCCCAGCACCGAGGCGAGCAGGTAGGTGCCGAAGGCGCTCTGGATGACCGTGAAGATGATGATCGACCGACGAGCTGGTGTTGTAGAGCCCGATCTCCTTGGCGAAGAAGTACAGCGGGTAGACCAGCGCCTCCTGCGGAATCATGTTGCGCCAGCAGGAACAGTCCGACGATCCACAGCCGGCCCTTGACCCGGCCGATGCCGATCGCGTAGGCGTTGAGCAGCGAGATCACCACGGCCGCAACCGCTACCGTGCCGGCGATGTACAGATGGAGTTCCACAGCTTCTGCGGGAAGTTCACCTGGTTCCAGTACGTGACGCAGGCCCTTGGTGTAAAACTACGTCGGCCAGCTCAGCGGGCCGTCGGTGGAGTAGTCGGCCGGGCGACTTGAACGCGTTGAGCAGCATCAGCGCGAACGGGATCGAGCATCAGCAGTGCGGCGACGGAGATCACGACCAGCACCACCCAGCGGGCGGTGCCGCGGTGGAAGCGGTCGCGGGATCGGGAGGCGCGCTCGTTGGCCTGGCGTTGGGCGGCGCTCTCGACGGTGGCTGCGGTCTCGGTCGGACCAGCGGTATCAATGGTCGGAACGCTCATGTCGGCCTCCTTGCGCTTCGCTGCGGGCCTGCCAACGCATGATGGCAACGGCGACGAGGACGATGATCAGGGTCAGCACGGTGGCGATGGCCGCCCCGTAGCCGACGTTCAACTTCTTGAAGAACGTGTAATACGCGAAATACGACGGCACATTGGTGGAGTTCTCCGGGCCACCCCGAGTCAGCGCGTAGATCGGGCCGAAGACCTTCAACGCCGCGATGGTGCAGGTGAGGGCGACGACGAAGGTCTCGGGCTTGATCTGCGGGACGGTGATCGCCCGGAACCGTGCCCAGTAACCTGCGCCGTCGATTTCCGCCGCCTCGTAGATCTCCGGGTCGACCCGCTGCAACGCGGACATGAAGATCACCACCGGGTAGCCGATCTGGACCCAGACCATGACCAGCATGACCATCGGCAGCGCGGTGTTCGGGTCGCCGAGCCAGTCTTTGGTGAAGCCCTGCAGGCCGATCGCATCGAGGAACGCGTTGAACGCGCCGTCGGGCCGGAGGATCCAGCCCCAGACGATGCCGGCCACCACGACCGGCAGAACCTGCGGCAGATAGAACACGCCGCGCAGGACGCTCACACTGGCGCCACCGAACCGCTTCCCCAGGTAGTCGAACAACACCGACGCCAAGAACAGGCCGATCAGCGTCGGAATCACCACCATCGCGATGATCATGGCCACGGAATTCTTGAACGACTCCCAGAAGACGCTGTCCCCCATCAACTTGACATAGTTGTCCAAGCCGATGAACTTCGGCGTGCCAACCCCCGACCATTTCGTCAGGGAAAGGTAGACGTTGTAGATCAACGGGCCCAGGATCACCGCCACGAACAGCAGCCCGCCGGGGATCAGGTACAGATAGTAGGGACGGGAACTGAACCCGGGCGACTTGTTGGTCCGGGTGCGGAGTCGGGAATTCGCGTCCTCCGGGCCGGGGACGGTCGCCGGGGCGCCGACCTCTGCTAAATCTGACATCTCTTCTCCTTCAGCTGATCTGGTCGGCGGTCCCCCGGGGTGGTGGTCGCGTTGACCACCACCCCAGGTCCCTGCTGGTCGCCCGCGACGGAGTCGTCAGGCGGCTTCCCGAGGCCGAGCCCGGTCAGCCGGCCTGGATGGTGTCGACGCCCTCTTGGTACGGACCCGAGATCTGGTCGAGTACCTCGGCCGGGGTCTTCGACTGGTTGATCAGCGATCTGGAACCCGGACACCAGCACGTCGTAGTAAGCCGGGGACCGGCCAGTCCGGGTAGAAGGCGAGCCCGTCCGCGGCCGTGATCTTGTTGAAGTTGGCGATCAGTTCCTGGTTCTTCGGGTCGGTGATCGCCGAGGGATCTGCCGCCACCGGAATGCCACCGCTGTTACCCAGCAGCGCCTGTACCTCGGGGCTCATCGTGATGTCGATGAAGTCGTAGGCGAGCTCCTTGTTCTTGGACGCCTCGGGGACGACCCACAGGTTGCCCGACGAGCCGAGGCTCAGCTTGGTGCCCGGGAAAAGGAAGGTGCCCCAGTCGAAGCCGGTGATCTCCTCGGCGAACCGGCCGTACCACCAGCTGCCGGAGACGATCATCGGGCACTTGCCGCCGATGAACCCGGTGCCCATGTCCTCTGCCTTCAGCGACGCCGACTCCTGCGAGATGTAGCCCTTCTTGACCCACTGCGTCGAAGGTGTCCGCGCCGTACTTCAGCGGGTCGGCCTGGAAGTCGACCGGGTTCTTGTAGAGCTGGTAGTCGTCGACGAACGAGCGGTCCGCCTTGGTCAGGGCCAGCTGGTAGGCGAGCTGACCGGCCGGGTACTCCGCGCCGGCCATGCACAGCGGGGTGGTGCCGGCGGCGACGAAGGTGTCCATCGCAGCGGTGAACTCGTCCAGTGTGGTCGGGACCTCGATGCCGTTCGCGGCGAACGCGTCCTTGTTGTAGTAGACCATCACGTACTCGCCGTAGTTCGGTACGCCGTACCAGTTGCCCGAGCCCATCGACGCCTTTCTCGTCGTACTTGGCGGTGGTCTGCAGGCTCGGCGGAAGGGTGGTGTCCCAGCCTCGTGCGGTGGCCTGCTCGGTCAGGTCGGTGAGCAGGCCCTGGGAGGCGAGCAGGCCGGCGGTGGCATTGCCCTTGTTGTATTCCATGATGTCCGGGCCCTCGTCGGAGCTGATGATCATGCCGGCGTTCTGCTGGATCTGCTCGAAGGCCTTGCGCTCGAAATCGACCGTCACCCCCGGGTGTTCGGTCTTGAAGATCTCGATCGCCTTGTCCCAGGCGATGCCCATTGCTCCGTTGGCACTCTCGTAGTGCCAGAGTTTCAGGGTGCCGCTCTCCTGGGCCGCGGCGCTCGACCCATCGGCCGTGCTGGAGCTACCGGAATCGGACGAGCCGGAGCAGGCGGCCAGCGTCAGGGACAGTGCGGCGATCGCGGCTACCCAGCCTGCTCGTCGACGGGGAATTCTCATGCGGTTTCCTCCTGGGGTTGGTCGGCACCGATGACCGGTGCCTGGTCGCGCTGGATCGTGGGGGACGGCCTGATCGGGGTGCGTGGCATCGCCGGGCCGGCTTCTGGATGGCCGGCTCGGGACGTCTATGGGGACTGGTGTCGAGCGGAATGGCGTTAGCGGTGCCGGAGAATCTCCGGCGAGACCGGCCCCGTACTGTGGCCGGCCTCCCATCGGCACGGCAGCAAGACCGGTCCTCCGACCGGGTCGCGACCGTCGAGCTGATCGAGCAGGGAATGCACTCCGAGCCGGCCGAGGGCGGCGCCGGGTGAGTGCAGGGTGGTCAGGGAAGGCTGCACCATCTCCGCCACCAGCGGTGACGAGACGATGGACAGCACGGAGAAGTCCTGTGGCACAACAAGACCGCGCACGGCGAGCTCGGTCACCGAGCCGATCACGGCATTCTCGTTCATGGCGACGAGGGCGGTGAGATCCGGGTGCGAGTCGAGCAGGGAGGCGATTGCCTGACGGCCGGCGGCCGGGGATTCGTCGGACCAGACGGTTTCACCGGTGAGCCCGTGCCGAGCCATGGCTGCCCGGAACCCGCTCTCGGCGCGCAGGGTCGGCCCGTAGCCATGGTCCCGGCTCGCCTCGGAATGGTTGAGCAGGGCGATCCGGCGGTGCCCGAGAGCGGCAAGGTGCGCCACCGCGTCTTCGGTGGTCGCGTCGAAATCGATATCCACACAACGACTGTCATTGCTGTCATCGGCGCGGCCGATCATCGTCAGCGGCACTCCGGCTGCGTCCAGAATCCGCACCCGCGGATCGTCGCGGCGAACCTCCATGATGATGACGCCGTCAGTGAGGCCGTCCCGGCTCATTTCCCGCATCTCGACGGCCTGCGACGGCGCGTACGGCCACACCACCAAGTGATAGCTGCGTGCCCTGGCCGCTTCGGCTGCGCTGGTGACGAATTCCATCACCGTGCTGCCGAGGCTGTTCTCGATGCCGGGAAAGGTCAGCGCAATGATGCGGCTGCGGCGGGAGGCCAGGCTGCGGGCGATCGCATTGGGCCGGAAGTCCAACTCGGCCATGGCCCGCTCGATGCGCTCCCGGGTGGCAGCGGAGATCGGCCGGGTGTTGTTGATGGCGTAGGAGACGGTGCTCAGCGAGACGTGGGCGAGGGTGGCAACGTCCTGCATGGTGGCCATGTCGTCTCCTTCGTCGTCGCTGACTGCATTGTCCGGGATTGGCCCTTCGTTATCGAAGCGCTTCGACGATCGCTGGTGTTGTGTTGTCGAAGCGCTTCGATTGGTTTGAGTATTGGGCAAACAAATGGTGGGAGTCAAGTGTGTCAGGTCACAAATGGGTAACGGCTCGGGGTGTGCGCGTTAGCAGCGGCACCGTGGCCGGCAGCCGGATCCCTGTCAAACCGGCCACGAGATGCGCGACGGTTCAGGCACTTCCGCCGGGTCTGCGCTCCAGTCCGGATGCGGCTCGACCAGCGGAACATCGAGGGTGTGGGCACCCCGCCCGGCCTTTGTAGCGAGGTAGCCCGCATTCGCGGCGGACAGGTGCACGCCGGTCGGTACCCGCTCGGACACGATCACGCCGAGCGCAGGCAAGCTGCACCGCCTTGTCCGGGTTGTTGCTCAGCAGAGCGATCCGGCTGAGCCCGAGGGCCTGCACCATCTGCGCAGCGACGGTGTAGTCACGCTGGTCCTCCGGGTAGCCGAGCGCCAGGTTGGCCTCGTAGGTGTCCAGGCCCGACGTCCTGCAGGGCATAGGCATCGAGTTTGGCGTACAGGCCGATGCCGCGTCCCTCCTGCCGCAAATACAGCAGGTACCCACCGGCGTCGGCGATCAGCTCGACGGCCTCCCGGAGCTGCGCGCCGCAGTCACACCGTTGGCTGCCGAAAACATCGCCGGTAAGGCACTCGCTGTGCGGCCGGACGAGCGGTGGCGACCCCTGGTGGGCATCCTGGGTGAACACGCCGGCGCGGTCGCCGAGGCCGAAGGCCAAGTGCTCCCGGCCGTCGGCCAACCCGTCGAAGGTGAACACCCGAGCGGGAGTGGTGAAGCCGTCGGCGAACCGCAATGGCACCGACACCTGGGTGCGGATGGTCGCGGTTGGCGGGGTTCGTCGCATCGGATCTCCTGGAGTCAGGTCAGCCGGAAACGCGCCGAGAGCGCGTACCGAAGTAGCACAACATCACCGATCTGACGCACTTCCACGAGCGTCGCCCGCCGGTCCGGATTCCATGGGAAGCGGCCGTCGCTGACGAACCTCTTGGCCCGGGAATCGCCGACGAAGAACGGGGCGACCACAAGCTGCAGCTCGTCGGCCAGGTCGGCGGTCAGGAACTGCGTGTGCACCATCTCGCCGCCCTCGACCATCAGCCGCTGCACGCCGCGGGCATACAGGTCCTCGCTCAGCCAGCGCATGTCCACCGGCTGGCCGCCGTCGACGACGGTCGCCAGCGGCCCGAATCGGCGCCGGGCCCGCGCCACCGACCCGCTCGCGCAATACACCAACTTCTCGGTGTCGCCGGAGGCGAAGAAGCTTGCGCATTCGTCCAGCTCGCCTCGCCCGGTGACGGTCACCTTGATCGGAGTGGGCCGCAGGCCGCGAGCGACCCGCTCGTCCTGACGCTCCTTCGCCCGCACCAGAAGCCGCGGGTTGTCGTTGCGTACGGTGGCCGCGCCGACCAGGATCGCGTCGCAGTCGGCACGGACGGCGTCGACCCGGTCGAAATCCGCTTCGTTCGACAGCAGCATCCGCGTCTCGGTGGCGCTGTCGAGGTAGCCGTCGATCGACATGCCGCAGCTCAGCAGGGTGTATGGGCGATCAGACATGCGCGCCGCCTCCCGGGACTGCACTCGCCGGTACCGGCCAGCGGGCCGGGGCCGGCCCGGTCCGATCGAGCTGTGGCTGATCCGGCTGTGGCTGATCCGGCTGTGGCTGATCCGGCTGGTTTGCGCCCTCCTGCAGGACAGCGTGTTCGCGGGTCCGCGGGGACCTGCGACGCAGCCACGCCACCAGTAGCACAGCAGCCCCGGGCAGCGTGGCGACGAGCGCCATGACGCCGTACACGACCGCGGTGGCGACACCCTGGGCCGCGCCCAGACCGGCTGCGGCAAAGGCCCACGCGGCGACGCCCTCCCGCGGACCCCACCCGCCGATGTTCAGTGGGATTGCCATGGCCAACAGCACCAGCACCGCCAACGGCAGCAGGTCGCCGACGGACGCCGCGGCGCCGGCGGTCCGCGCGGCGATGACGAACGTCGCGGTGTGACCGGCGACCACCACCACTGAGGCCAGCAGGATCCACGGCCAGGCCCGCTGCGCGAGCAGGCCGTCACGGATATCCGCCGCTGCCGTTCTCAACCCCCGCACCAACCGCGACCGCGCAGCCCGGTAACGACTGCTGCGCGGCAAAGCGCGGGTCAGCAGGCCGGCCCCCACCAGGACGACCGCCAGCACGACCGCGACGGTCGGCATGGACGACCGCACCGGGGACGGCAGCACCAACAGCAGCGCCACCGCCAGCACAATCTGCACGACCTGCCCGGCGGAGCGTTCCCAGGCGACGGCCCGCAGGCCCCGGCCGACATCACCGGCATCCCGACCGTGACTCACCCCGCGATGGACGTCACCCAGTACGCCACCCGGCAGGGTTGTATTGAGAAACTGTGACCGGTAGTAGGCGGCCACGGCCGTCCCCAGGGGAACACCGACGCCGAGCCCGCGGGCGACCAGTCGCCATCGCCACGCGCTGCAGACCGTGGTCAAAACCCCGATACCGGCGGCGGCGGCGAGTGACCGGGCGTCGATCGTGCGGACGCCGTCGAGGAATGGGCCGGTGCCGAACCGCCAGATCAGGACGGCCAGGATTGCGGCGCCGCCCAGCAGGCGTGCCCAGGTCCATACCGTCCGGTTCATCCCGGACCAACGTTCGCTCGCCGGCGCTCGCTCATCCCACCACTCCGCTCGTACCTCACGGACTGCCGGCACCCGGCCCAACGTTCGCTCGCCGGCGCTCGCTCATCCCACCACTCCGCTCGTTCCTCGCGGACTGCCGGTGGCGCGTCCTCGACCTCGCCACCCCTTGTTACCCGCTCCATCCAGACATACACACGAGAGGTAACGCTTGGTTCGGCGGAAGCGGGAAACGTCATCTGGGGAGGGCCAACAGGTCGTGGTGGTGCACCGTCACACCCAGCTCGCCGGCGCTCGCCTGCGTCATCCGGCGCCGAGCGTAGTCGGTTGTCTCCGCAACCAACTCGGGCCGCTGCTGGTAGGCAGCACTCAGCCAGCCGGTCAGCCATTCGGCCGCCAGATCCGCCTGATCCCGGCCGAGCAGCCACGGGCTGGGCCGGACGAGGACGTCGGCGCCCAGCCGGGTGAACGCGGCCACCGCGGCGTCAACAGCGCCGGGACCGAGCAACCGTCGGCCGCCGGTGGAACGGCGCTGGTGGGCGTTGAACGCGTCGGCAACAACGTCGTCCAGCGCATCGGCGGGGGCCAGTTCCACCCGGCCGATCACCGAGATCGTCACCAGCACAGGGCAATTCGCTTCGACGCAGGTTCCGATGAAGCGGTCGAGTTCGTCTTCGGTGAACATGTCGAGCAACGCAGACGCGGTGATCAGGGACGCGCCGGAAAGGTCAGCCTGATCGAGCCGAGTGATATCGCGCTGCCTCGTCTCGACGGTGACGGACGAGCGGTCGGCGGCCACGGGGAGGTCCGCAGCCGCATGGTGGAGTAGATCGGCATCGCGGTCGTACATGACCCAGTGCTGCGGGCCGGGCAGCAGCGGGGCGAGCCAGCGGGCTATCGACCCGGTGCCACAACCGAGGTCATGCACCACGATGCGATCGTTGGGCAGGTGAGACCGGACCAGATCGACGAGGCCCGAAGCACGAGCGGCGGCGTCCGCCGGCTCCCGCAACGCCAGCCACTCGGGGGCCACCCGGACCGGCTCGGTCGAAACCGGATGCGCCGACATCGTCTGCGCGGTGGAGTTTCGGGGCGTCATCGGGTCACCTCGGCCAGCACCCGGGAGATCTGCTGGGCGGTGATCGACCAGTCGGTCAGGGTCGTTCGGCGTTCCCGGGCGGACTGTCGAAGTCGGTGCCGGAGATCGGGTTCACCGAGCCAGCGACGCAAGGCAGCAGCGAGGGCCATCGGGTCATCCGGCGGAACGAGCAGGCCGGGCTGGGTGCCGTCCAGTCCGCGACCGAGCGCCTCGGGGATACCTCCGACAGCTGTGGCGATGACCGGGAGGCCGCGTGCCAGCGCCTCGGTGACGACCATGCCGTAGGTCTCCCCGCGCGAGGCGAGTACCAACACGTCCGCGGCACGGTAGGCATCGTCGAGGTCGGGGCCGGTCCGCGGGCCGGCGAACTGCATCCGATCGCCGATTCCCCTCTCCCCCGCCTGCCGGGCCAGGCGCTGCACGAAGTCGGGATCGCGGGTCAGGCTCCCCAGGCACACGCAGTGCCACGGCAGGTCGGCGATCGTCGACAGCGCGGCGAGCAGCAGGTCGTGCCCCTTGTGCGCGGAAACGGCCGCAACGCACAGCAGTTCGCCACCGGCCGCCGTCCCGGGCGCCGGATCGGCCAGATCGACGCCCGGCATCGCGGTGTGAATTCTATGGGGCGGCAACGCATATCGATCCAGCAGCAGACGCTCCGTCCAGCGACTGGTGGTAATCACCGCGGCTGCGGCGGTCAGCACCCGGTGTTCCCGGGACCGGGAGTCCGGTCCAGCACCCAGCGGCATGTGCACGAGGACCACCAACCGCAGTCGACCTGACTGGGGCAGCAGCACGTCCGGCACGGCCGACGCGATCAGCCCGTCGAGCAGCACGACAGCACCGTCGGCGAGACCGGCGAGCACACCGGTCAGGGTGGCGCGGGCCGCCGCGTCGGGCACGGGCCAGGATCCGGGCACCGGGTGTTCGATGACGGACCAGCCGATCGCCGACAAACCGCGGCAGACCCGCCGGTCGTAGGCATTGCCGCCACTCGGCCGGGTGGAATCGTCGATGCCGTCCGGCACGACGACATGCACTGCCCCTACGTCGCTCTCGACACTGGACACCAGTACTGACAGCGGAGTAGTCGCATTCACAGGGATCGCTCGTAGCTGGCCCAGGCGATGTGCGATTCGTGCAGGGTGACCTCGATCCCGGCCAGCCGGCGGGCCGCCGCGCCGAGCGCTCCGGCGTGCACCCGGTCGGCCAGTCGATCGGCGATCACCTTGGCCAGGGCCTCGGTGGAGGTGTTGATGCCGGCAAACGCCGCCTCGTCGTCCAGGTTGCGGTAGCTGAGCTCACCGACGACTGCCTTCAGTTCCTCGGCCGCCCGGCCGATGTCCACCACGATGTTGTCGGCATCCAGCGACTCACCGCGAAAACACGCATCGACGACGAACGTCGCGCCGTGCAGTCGTTGCGCGGGCCCGAAGACCTCGCCGCGGAAGCTGTGCGCGATCATCATGTGATCGCGCACCGTCACCTTGAACATGGCCTCACCTCTCGCCGTACGTGATCAAGTGACAGAGCGCAGGCAGACTGCCGTCGGCCAGCTTGGCCATGATGTCGGGTAGCTCCTCGAATCGGGACTCTCCGCTGATCAGCGCGTCGAAGGCGTTGTCGCGCAGCATCTCCAGCGCAAGAGCGAGCCGATCGGAGAAACTGCGGCTGGCCCGGCGGGCCGGGGAGACCATGCCGACCTGGCTGGCCCGAATGCTCAGTCGCCGGGAATGGAACGCACCCCCGAGCGACAATGCGACCTCGGCATCGCCGTACCAACTGACGTCGATGACGGTGCCCTCCGGGGCGAGCAGGTCGAGCGAGCATTGCAGGCCGGCGCCGGTCGCGCTGGCGTGGATGACCAGATCGCGGCGATCGGCGGCCTCGGCGGGCAGTGCGAAGCCGACGCCGAGCGCGGCGGCAACCTCGGACCTTGATGGCTCTGTGTCGACGATGGTCACCTCGACGCCGGGGAACCGGGCGAGCAACCGAGCGACACAACAACCGACCATGCCGCCGCCGACTACGGCGATCCGGTCGCCGAGCAGTGGTGCGGCATCCCACAGCACGTTGACGGCGGTCTCGACCGTGCCGCCGAGCACCGCCCGGGCGAGCGGGACCTCATCGGGTACGACGACAACGGCGTTGGCCGGCACCACGTACGCGGTCTGGTGGGGATACAGGCAGAAGACGCTGCGCCCCAGTAGTTCCGGCGGCCCCTGCTCGACGACCCCGACGTTCAGGTAGCCGTACTTGAGCGGTCCTGGGAAGTCGCCGTCCTGGAACGGCGCCCGCATGACGGCGTGCTGACTCGCCGGCACGCCGCCGCAGAAGACCAGCGTCTCGGTGCCGCGGCTCACGCCGGAATACGCGGTGCGGACCCGGACATCTTCCGGTCCGGGGTCGGGTAGCTCGACCCGCCGGATCTCTCCGACGCCGGGCTCGCGCAGCCAGAACGCGAGCGCGTCGTGTCGCATCGGACCTGCCCTTCCAGTGACCGAATGAACCGGACTGTCGAGTTCTACGTCTACCTTCGTATCCATTAGATACGGAGGCGCGGTGCGCAAGGTTCGAACCGGCATGGCGATCGGCCTGATCGCGCAGTTTGCGCTGCTGATCGCACTCGCCGCAACCGTGTCTCTCGGCCCCGTCGGCTGGCTGGTCGGGGTCAGCTGCGGGGTGATCACCAACCTCGCGCTGGCCCGTGGCCTGGAACGCGAGGGGGCCATCGGGATGGGACCGGCCGACAAGGTCACCCTGGCCAGGGCCACGCTCGTCGGTGGCGTTGCGGCGCTCGTCGTGGACTCGTTCAGCGGCCCGATCTCGGTGCCGACGCTGGTGTCGCTGTCTGCCGTCGCGCTTGTCCTGGATGCCGTCGACGGCTGGGTCGCGCGCCGCACGGGAACCGCGACGCCGCTCGGTTCCCGCTTCGACATGGAAATCGACGCATTTCTCATTCTCGTCCTGAGCCTCTATGTGGCCCGGTTGACCGGCGACTGGTGGGTACTGACGATCGGCGCTGCTCGCTACGTCTTCGTCGCGGTCGGCTGGCTGCAGCCATGGCTGCGCGGGTCGCTGCCACCCCGGTATTGGCGCAAGGTCGTCGCGGCCACCCAGGGCATCGTGCTGACGATCGTGGCGGCGGATGTACTGCCCCCGTGGTTGACCACCACCGCGCTGGCAGTTTCGCTGGCACTTCTGGCCGAGTCGTTCGGCCGCGACGTGTGGTGGTTGTGGCGACGCCGCACAGTTCTCGACGACGGCGGGCGGCCCGGTGCGGACCAACACAGTGCGAACCAGCCCGGTGCGGACCAACACAGTGCGGACCAACCCGGTGCGGACCAACACAGTGCGAACCAGCCCGGTGCGGACCAACACAGTGCGAACCAGCCCGGTGCGGACCAACAGGGTGCGGACCAACACAGCGCGAACCAACACAGCGCGAACCAACACAGCGCGGACCAACACAGCGCGGACCAACACAGCGCCAAAAAGCGCCGGCCGGTCCGGGTTGCCGCAGGCTTCATCACGACGATCCTGGCCTGCGCTCTCGTCTGGTTCGCCCTTGTCGCCCCGAACCACGTCAGCCAACTGACCCCCGCCGCATTCCTCCGGATCCCGCTCGAGGGAATTCTGCTGATCGCTCTTGTGCTTGTGCTGCCGGCCAGGGCGAGCGGGATCCTGGCCGTTGCGGTGGGCGGGATCCTGGGAGTGCTGACCCTGCTGAAAATCATCGACATGGGCTTCTTCCAGACGCTCGATCGCCCGTTCAGCCCACTGACGGACTGGACCTATCTGGGTTCGGCCATCGGGTTGATCAGCGACTCCATCGGCCGCGGCGGCGCATTCGTTGCGCCGGCGGCGGGCGTGGCCGTCCTCGCCCTGATGCCCCTGGCGGTGCTGCGGCTGACCCGGCTCGCGGGTCGGCATCGCAGCACCTCTATTCGTTCCGTCGCCGCGATCGGCGGAGTGTGGGTGCTCGCCGCCGTCTTGGGCGTGCAGATCCTGCATGGCACACCGGTCGCCTCGACCAGCGCCGCCGACCTGACGTACGACCAGGTGAACCGGATACGCGACGGTTTGGCCGACCAGCTGGCCTTTGCGCAGGCCTTGGCCGCCGACCAGTCCAGCGGGAACAGGAGCCCGACGCCGGTTACCCTTGCGGCGGCTCAGGTTTCCGGCGACAGCTCACCGGTGCCCGGGACGGCAACGCCGAGCACGGCGGTGGCCGCGGCGCCCACCGGGGCGTCCGGAACCGCTCCCGCCAGCCTGCTCACCGCCCTGCGGGGCAAGGACGTGATCATCGCATTCGTGGAATCCTACGGCCGGATCGCGGTCCAGGATTCATCATTCGCACCCGCGATCACGGCCACGCTCGACGCCGGCACCAGCCAGCTGCAGCAGGCGGGATTCTCCAGCAAGAGCGGTTTCCTGACCTCGCCGACGTTCGGCGGCCTGAGCTGGCTTGCCCATTCCACGTTCCAATCGGGTCTGCGGATCGACAACCAACGGCGGTACGACCAGCTCGTCGCGAGCGACCGACTGACGCTGACCGGAGCCTTCAAGACAGCCGGCTGGCGAACGGTGGCCGACGTGCCGTCCAACGAGAAGGAATGGCCGGAGGGGGCGTCGTTCTACCACTACGACCAGATCTATGACGGCACGAATGTCGGCTATCAGGGTCCGAAGTTCAGCTATGCACGAGTGACGGACCAATACACCATGTCGGCATTCCAACGCCTGGAGCTGGCACAGCCCGACCGGGGACCGGTGATGGCCGAGATCGACCTGGTCTCCAGCCACTTTCCGTGGGCACCGTTGCCGCACATGATCGATTGGGCCGACGTCGGTGACGGCTCGGCCTTCAACGGCATGCCCGAAGCAGGTCAATCCCCCGACGTCATGGCCCAGGACCAGGAACAGGTCCGTGCCGCCTACGGGCAATCCATTCAATATTCGCTCAACACGCTGATCAGCTTTGTGCGGACGTACGGCGACCAGAATCTGGTGTTGATCATGCTGGGCGATCACGAACCCGCCTCCAGCGTCAGTGGCGAGGGCACGACCCACGACGTGCCGATATCAATCGTCGCCCACGACCCGTCAGTGCTGGCCCGAGATCTCGGACTGGGGGTGGCAGGACGGCCTGCGGCCGGGGCCGCAGGCGCCGGTGTGGCCGATGGAGGACTTCCGGGATCGGTTCCTCACCGCCTACGGGCCATGATGCAAAGGATCGGCGGGACCCCGTGTTCCACCCTGATCGGCAGGCGTCGGCCGACCAGCTTCTGTGCCTTCGACGCGCGTAGCAACACCGCGATCGACGTACAGTGCCACACGTGAGCGATGGCCGTGGTGCTGACATTGTCGTGATCGGGGCGGGACCGGCCGGCCTGGCCGTGGCCGCGACATTGCGCAGGCGGGGTCTGCCGTGTGTCGTGCTGGAGCGGGCAAGCTCGGTCGGGTCGAGTTGGCAGGAACGATACGACCTGCTGCACCTGCACACGATCCGTTGGCTTTCCGGCCTGCCCGGTGGGCGAATTCCCCGGCGTTTCGGGCGGTGGGTCTCCCGTGATGACTTCGTCCGGTACCTGAACGGCTACGCGCAGAAATTCGGTGTTCGGCCGGAATTCGGCGTCGAGGTCAGATCCATTGATCGGACCGAGACTGGTTGGCGACTAACGACTTCCACCGGGTCGCGGGACGCCTGGGCGGTGGTGGTGGCCACCGGCTACAGCCTGGTTCCGCAATTGCCGGCTTGGGCCGGTCGGGAAGATTTCACCGGAATGCTGTTGCACTCCGCCGACTATCGGGAGCCGACTGTTTATCGGGGCAAGCGGGTGCTGGTGGTGGGTGCCGGTAACTCGGCCGCCGAAATCGCCGTCCAGTTGGCCGACGCGGGTGCGACTGTCAGTCAATCGGTGCGGACACCGCCGAATATCGTCCGCCGCGACACACTCGGCGTGCCAAGTCAGGTGCTCAGCATTGCCCTGAAACACGCGCCGGTGCCGGTGATGAATTCGGTGGTCGGTCTGCTGCGCAAAGTCAGCGTGCCGGACCTCGCCGATCACGGTCTGCCGGCCCCGGCGGGCGATGGTTTCAGTCAGTTTCTGCGCACCGCAACAGTTCCGATCCTCGACCACGGGTTTGTCGACCGGGTGCGCGACGGCCGGATCACGATCGTGCCGGCGGTGGATCACTTGGACGGCGATCGGGTCGTGCTTGCGGACGGTTTCGACGAGAGACCCGACGTCGTCATCGCCGCGACCGGTTTCCGGCCCGCAGTTGCCGCCATGGTCGGCCATCTGGGTGTTCTCGACGACGACGGCGTACCGACCATCCACGGTCCGCACACACTGCCGGAATGGCCGCGGCTGTATTTCGTGGGCATCGAGGTGAAGCTGTCGGGGCTGCTGCACGAGATCGGACTCGAGGCCCGCGCGGTCGGACGAGCATTGGAAGCACCGCCGACCGCGACCTGAACGACCGCACGGAACGTCCCTGCCGCCACCCGCCCGTCGCCCGCACGGTCGGACGAGCATTGCAAGCACCGCCGATCGCGACCTGAACGTCCGCACGGAACGTCCCTGCCCCCACCCGCCCGTCGCCCGCACCGTCGGACGAGCATTGCAAGCACCGCCGATCGCGACCTCAACGTCCGCACGGAACGTCCCTGCCGCCACCCGCCCGGCGCCCGCACGTGGAGCCGGGCGCCACCTTATGACGGCGCCCGGCTCCGAGTGCAGGCGCCGGGCCAGGTGGGCATGAAGCCCAACCCCGGGCGATCCGGCGGAAGGTCGGCGACTACAGGACTTTCGGCTCTGGCGAAAGCCGTCCGCGCACGGCAGCATCGAAGGTGAAGGAGTCCGCCGAACCACGCCGCTTCGACCGAGTTCCCGACTCCAGATGAACTGGATCGAGGCGTCTGACGATGATGGACTACGGCTACGACGGTGGTGGCGGCTGGATGTGGGGATACGGTGGCTGGTTGATGCTGGTCACGTTGGCGCTGGTCGGGCTCGTCATCTGGTGGGCCGTCACCGTGGCGAATCGTCCGCACTACAGCCCCATCGTCGATGGTCCCCGCCCGGCCGGCCCTGATGTCACAGGGCGCGATCGGACCCGGCAATTACTGGACGATCGCTACGCCCGAGCCGAACTGTCGACGGACGAATACACCGAGCGCCTGCGTAACTTGGGGTTCTGAGCTGAAGCAGCGGGCGGGCGCAGTCCCTGCACCGCCCTTCAGCCGTCCGCCGTCAATTCCAGCAGCACCCGGCGAAAGGTTGCGTATTGCTGCGGGCCAACGACGGCCGACCATTCCTGCTCGATCCGATAGATCCGCTCATTGACGGCCCGCACTGTCTGTTCGCCCAGCGCGGTGCGCCGCACGATCCTGGCCCGCCGGTCGTCAGGGTTCTCCGCAACCACCAGGTACCCGGACTCGGCGAGATAGGCCACGAACTGTCCGCAACCCTGTTTGGTCATGCCAAGGATGTCACCGAGATCGGTGATGCTGACGCCCCGTTCCGGGATCAACGACAGCAGCCGGATATGGGACTGCCGCAGACCCTGCCAGTCCTCGGCGGCAAAGATGGCCCGGATCCGGGCCATCAGCTCGCCCATCAGGAGTGCGACATGCGGGCTGAAAGTCGAAGAGGGCTTGACCAAATCCATAAAGTAACTTTACCATCTACTTGGATAGGAAAGCCTGTTTACCATCACGAACGGATCGATGATGACCCAGCAGCAGACCGCATCGGGCAGGGTCGATCTGGCCGCCATCGGTATCGGTGACATCGGCCGGCTCGCCCGCATCGTCACTCGCTGCGTCGGTCGGGAAGTCGTTGAGCTGCAGGATGTTTCCATCGTCGAGGTACCGTACGACCTGCACGCCATCACCACCCGCAGCCGGCAACGGGTCACCGGCAAGGCCCTGACGGACGGCGGCACAGTCTCGTTCTCGATCTTCGTCAAGGTGGTGCAGTCCTGGTCTCACTCGCCGGCATTTCAAGCAGTATCACCGGAGCTGCGCGCGGTGGCGGCCAAAATGCTGCCGTGGGAGGTCGAGCCGCGGGCCTACCAATCCGAGCTGGCCGCCGCGCTACCACCGGGGTTGCGAATGCCACAGGCGTATGACGTGATCGAGTTGGACGAAAGCTCGGCCGCGATCTGGCTCGAGGACATCGATATCGACGAAATCACCTGGACGACGGCGCATTTCCGCCGGGCGGCGGAGCTGCTGGGACGGTTCGCCGGCAGTCCCGCAGTGCGGGCGGCCGTCGCACCCCTCGGGACATGGATCGGTCCCCGGACGGTCCGGGAGTATGTGGGCGGCCGGGTGGCGGCAATGGTCGTGCCCGCACTCCGGGGCGACGAGATCTGGTTGCACCCGATGGTCGCCGGCACTTTTGACCCCGAGCTCCGGCGACGGACCCTGCTGCTGGTCGACCAGCTTCCGGCGCTGCTGGATGAGTTGGATCAACTCCCGAGCGGGGTCTGCCACGGTGACGCCTGCACCCGAAACCTGCTGATGACCAGGTCCTACCGAGACCTGGTGATGATCGACTTCGGGTTTCTGCGCCACGCCCCCCTCGGGTTCGATCTGTCACAGCTGATCCTGGGCGAGATTCAGCTGGGTGAAAGGGCTCCCGACCAGTTGGCGTCGATCGGGGAAGTGTCATTGGCGGCCTACATGGACGGCCTGCGTTGGGCGGGCAGCCGAGCGAGTATCGATCAGGTGCGCCGGGCTCACGCGATCAGCATGGCCATCTTCAGCGGCTTGACCGCGATCCCGTTCGAGCTGCTCGGCGAACCGCCCACCGACCGGGTGCGGCAGATCTTCGCGGCCCGGGCTGCGGTGGCCCGGTACATCCTCCACCAGGTCGGCTGCTGAAACGCCCCTTGGCCGCTGAAACGCCCCTTGAGGGGTCCTTCCCCCGCTCCTGGACGCCTGCAGCACCCGCCATGCTGGCAATACGCCCGTTTAGCTTTAGCTGTCCCCCCAACGGGTTTCGCCGGGCCGGGAATGTTGATGATGCGCCAGGTTCATGCCAGGGGCTCACGACCCATTCGTCCTGTTCAGAAGCGTCGAGTCCGACCGATCGACGACGCGCCTGCTGCCTGCCATCGGAGGCAGGCATTGGCGGATTGACCGGTCGCTAACACAACACTACTGTTGTGTCGTGCTTCCATCAGTCGATCCTGTTACTGGCAACCTGCCGCCCGGCGTGCATGAGTCCTCGTGGGCGGAACTCGAGGCGGCCTTCGGCAGCACGCAGTGGCGCCAGCAATTGCTATCCGGTCTACGCGCGGCGCTCGAAGCATTACGTGTCGCGGGCTGTCGACGGGTGTACGTCGACGGCAGCTTCGTCACCACAAAGGAGGTGCCCGGCGATTTCGACGGATGTTGGGAGGCAGAGGATGTCGACTACGAGGCGCTGGATCCGGTGCTGCTTGACTTTCGAGATCGCCGAGCCGCGCAGAAGGCGAAGTTCGGCGGCGAGATGTTCGTCGCCAGTTGGGGCGCGGATCCGGAGGGCACCAGGTTTCTGGACTTCTTCCAGATCGACAAGGACACCGGTGATGCGAAGGGCATCGTCGCAATTGACCTGGGAGCGTTGAAATGATCACCAACGAACGGCAGTACAAGATCACCAAGAATCAGCTCCAGTCGTTCGAGCAGGCACATGCCGCGGCCCTGGCAACGGACCCCGCTCCCGGTGTGCAGCCGCGGATCCAACAGGCGATGCAGGAGGGTCTGGCAAGTCAGATCGAGGACCTTCGCGAGCAGGTCAGGCGATTTGAGGCATTGCGAGCAGGTGAAGTCGCCGGAATCGTGGTGACCTCGCTGCTAGGCCTTCTGCCCGCCCTCATCGAGGCCCGGATCGCCGCTGGCCTGACGCAACAGGCGCTCGCCGAACGTCTGGGTATCGCCGAGCAACAGGTACAGCGGTACGAGGCCACGATGTACGCCGGCGTCAGCATCGAACGCATTCAAGCGGTGGCCGATGCCGTCGGGCTCAGGATTCACGAGGAGATCACCTATGACGTCGCTTGAGACGGTCGTGGGGGTCATGGCTTCCGGCACTTCCGTCGCACACGGGTCGGCGCAGTGCCGTTGATCGTCTCTGATCCGCAACAGTCCTATGCAGATACGGGGTCCCGCGCAGCAGCGGGTTCCCGCGTCTGGGCCATCACCCTCCTCAGCCCCGTCGGAAGGCCACGATGACCCCGAAGCCGACCTGGATCGAGGGCCGCGTCGATGCCCTGCTGCCGGAACTGCACGACCTCGGCATGTCCGTCTCACGCGCCGCGGCCACGGCACTCATCGGTGAACGCGTCCAGTGGGTGTCCTCCCAGATGGACATCTCCCCCACCGCAGCGCGGCGGTACCTCACCGACAACACGCTGGCCGACCTCGCCCGCGCCATGGTCATCTCGGTGGCGGACGAGACGCCCGGCGCGGACGTCATTCAGTCGCCCCGTACCGCCGCCGTGCCGCTGCCGGTCCTGGGCCGCTGCATCGCCGGTCTCGCCGAAGCCATCCACCTCCGGCTCCGCGAACTCGACGACATCGACCACCTGCGGACCACGATTGCCCAGTTGGCCCAGGCGTTGTCCGCTGTGGGCCAGGTCACCGCCGATCACACACCGGACCCAGCCGGACGCGCCACGGTGGTGATGATGCCGCCGGGACTGGTCAACCGGGCCGCCCGCTATCTCGAGGCAGCCGCAACCCTCGCCCAGGCGGGTGTGCTGCCCGAGGACTTCAACACAACCCATGCTGGCGAACTCGCCGACACCTTCCTGCAAGACGCAGCGAGCCTGCGCTACTACGCCCGTGAGCGAGCGTGACGCACCGCCCGACCGCCGGTGGGCGCCCGCCTGATCCGTCCGACCGGAGCCGGACGGCCGGCCTCTTTACGCTCACCTTCATTTTGTTTCGATGGTCGCATGTCGGTGATCGGGATGAATCCGATCGAGAGCCTGCGCGCGGTTACTTCTACCCGCAGCGGATGCCTGCGAATGTTGGGGACCGCAAGTGGCAGATCGGCAACAGCTGCATCAACTCGGTACCGAGGTTGAAGCCGACCAGACGCCAGTCACTGACCACTGGATTTGCCGATCGCCAGTCTAGGGTGCTGTTTGCTCGTGAGAACGCGTTCGAAGGGGCGGGACCGTTGTACCGGGCCGTCGGCATAGCCGGCATCGGTGCCCAACATCTGACGGACAAGTGCAACGATGCCAACCCATCACGGTCGGGCGTCGGCCGCTGAACGCGATGGGGTGACTCCTCCGAGGAACTCGTCCCCGCCGAACACACGCGATGACATGAGGCGTGGTCATCTCCTGTTGCAGCCGCCAAAGGGCCAGGCGGACGACGGCGCTTTTCGAGATTCGAGCCGAGGACGTCTTCTACCGGGCGCCCAGCGCGTGTTCGACCGCGAGCTGGTTCAGGTGCACAAACGCGAACGAGTGCTCGGCGGCCTTGTCGGCGTCATAGGTCTCGAAGGCGGCATCGTCAGCCAGCAGATCGGCAATCGACTCGCCCGCACCCAATGTCGGGACGCCGAGCTCGGCCAGCCCGGAGGCGGCCATCGCTTCCTGCACTTCTGGATCGGCCCGGAAGGCGATCGCCCGCTCCTTGAGCAGCAGGTAGGTCGACATGTTGGCCCGAACAGATGACCAGACACCATCGAAACCCTCTGTGCGCGAGGGCTTGTAGTCGAAGTGGCGGGGGCCGTCGTACTTCGGGCCGCCGTTCGGGAAGCCGTTCTCGAGCAGGTCGACGGTGAAGAAGGCGGAGAGCAGGTCACCGTGCCCGAACACCAGGTCCTGGTCGTACTTGATCGAGCGCTGGCCGTTGAGGTCGATATGGAACAGCTTGTCCGCCCACAATGCCTGCGCGAGGCCGTGGGTGTAGTTCAGGCCGGCCATCTGCTCGTGCCCGGTCTCCGGGTTCAGGCCGACGATGTCACCGTGCTCGAGCTGGGCGATGAAGCCGAGCGCGTGCCCGACGGTCGGCAGCAGGATGTCACCGCGGGGCTCGTTCGGCTTGGGCTCGAGGGCGATCTTGATGTCGTAGCCCTTGCTCTTGATGTAACCGGCGACGGTGTCGACACCCTCGCGGTAGCGGTCGAAGGCCGAATTCAGGTCCTTGGAGCCGTCATATTCGGCACCCTCCCGGCCACCCCACATGACGAACGTCTTGGCCCCGAGATCGGCGGTCATGTCCACGTTGCGCAGCACCTTGCGGAGTGCGAAGCGGCGGACCGAGCGATCGTTGGAGGTGAAGCCACCGTCCTTGAACACCGGGTGGGTGAACAGGTTGGTGGTGACCATCTCGATGGTGATGTCGTTGCTGGCGCAGGCGTCCTTGAACCCCGAGATCAGGCTGTCGCGGGTTGCGGCGTCACTGCCGAACGGAATCAGGTCGTCATCGTGGAAGGTGACGCCCCACGCGCCGGCCTCGGCCAGCTTCTCGATCGCCTCGATCGGGTCGAGCGCCGGCCGGGTGGCGTCACCGAACGGGTCGCGACCCTGCCAGGACACGGTCCATAGACCGAATGAGAAGTGATCCGCTTTGCTGGGCAGCGCGACCATGACTGGACTCCTTTGTCGAAGGCTATTTGTTGGTTGATTGAACTTATCGTAGGTACGGGCTAAGGTCAACCCCATGACGTCGCGCCAACCGACTCCGCTCGGTGCCTCTGCGATCCGTCAAGCGAACCTCCGCGAGCACAACCTCGGTTTGGTGCTCCGGCTCATCATCGACGCACAGGTGCCCCCCTCGCGCGCCGACATTGCCGTGGCCACCGGACTGACCCGCGCCACCGTCTCGTCGTTGGCCGATCGGCTCATCATGGCCGCACTGGTTTCCGAACTGCCACCGGTGATGTCGCAGAAGGCCGGACGGCCCGCCGTCCCACTCATCCCCGCCAAAGGCACCCTGGCGGCCGTTGGCATGGAGATCAATGTCGACTACCTGGGTGTGCGGGTGGTGGACCTCTCCGGCGAGGTTGTCGCCCAGCACGTCGACTCCGCCGATTTCCGCGGCAGCGACCCGGTCGAGGTGATGAGCCGCCTGTCGCAGCTCTACTGCGACGTCACCGCGCCGCTCGGCAGCGAGTTCCGGATGGCGGGCAGTTGCCTGGCGGTACCCGGGCTGGTCGACCGAAAGATCGGACCGGTTCGGCTAGCCCCCAACCTGGGGTGGCGGGATGTTGACGTCATCGGGGAGTTCCACTCCCACCCGGAGACCTCCCAGGTCCCGATCCGGCTGGACAACGAGGCCACTCTCGGCGCCCGGGCGGAGGCCGACGCGCTCCGTCCGTTCGGCCGGCTGTCCTTCCTGTACCTGTCCGGCGAGGTCGGCATCGGCGGGGCGCTGGTGGTCGATGGCACGGTCTTCGGTGGACGGCACGGCTGGAGCGGGGAGATCGGCCACACGGTGGTCGACCCGGTCGGCCCCCGCTGCCGTTGCGGAGCGTTGGGCTGCCTGGAGCAGTACGCCGGCAAGGACGCGCTGATGCGTTCCGCCGCAATGGATCTCGACCTACCGGTGGAGTCGCTGATCGCTGCCGCGGAGGCCGGTGACGAGGCCGCGCTCGGCTCGCTGGCCAGCGCGGCCCAAGCGCTGGGCACCGCATTGGCCAACGCCGTGAACCTGGTGGACGTGGAGAACGTGGTGCTCGGCGGAATCTACGCCCCACTCGCGCCCTTCCTGATCCCGGGCATCGACGAGGTGCTGCAGACCCGAGTGCTGTCCGCACCCTGGTCCGGGCTGTGGGTCTGCGCCGCCGAGGTCCGGGACTACGCAGCGCTGAGTGGGGCAGCGTCCGCCGTGCTCTCCGACGTCATCGACGATCCCAGTGCGTGGCTGGATCGCTGAGCTGCGGCTCAGCCAACGGTGAGCGGCAACACCAATCGTCCGCCGCGGCGGCCGGCGTCGATCCGTTCCTGCGCGACCTCGCCGTACAACGTGCTGCGCTGCCGGGCCGGCCGGCCTGCTGAGGCCGCGATGGCTTCCAGGTCGGCCACTGTTTTGGCCGAACCATGTTGCGAGCCAGCCATTCTCGAGATGGTCTCCTCCATCAGGGTGCCGCCGAGGTCGTTGACTCCGCCCTGCAGTACCGCCCGGCACCCGTCCGGCCCGAGTTTCACCCAGGACGTCTGGATGTTGTCGATCCGGCCGTGCAGCAGCAGCCTGGCCATGGCATGAACGGCCCGGTTGTCCCGCAGGCTCGGTCCGGCGGACGCGACTCCGGCCAGATAGATCGGCGAATTCTGGTGCACGAACGGCAGTGCCACGAACTCGGTGAAGCCGCCGGTCTGATCCTGCATTCGGGCCAGCACCCGTAGGTGCGCAACCCAGTGCGCGGGGGTGTCGACGTGTCCGTACATCATTGTCGAACTGGATTTCAGGCCGACCTCATGCGCGGTGCTGACCACTTCGATCCACGATGCGGTCGGCAGTTTGCCCTTCGTGAGGATCCACCGAACGTCGTCATCGAGAATTTCCGCCGCGGTACCCGGAATGGAGTTCAGCCCGGATTCGCGGGCCTTGATCAGCCAGTCCCGGATCGACATCCCTGTTCTGGAGGCGCCGTTGACGATCTCCATCGGCGAGAACGCGTGGATGTGCAGCTCCGGTTGCCGGCGGCGGATCTCCGCGGCGATGTCGAAGTACGCCGTACCGGGCAGGTCGGGGTCGATCCCGCCCTGCAGGCACACCTCGGTGGCCCCGGCGGCCCAGGCCTCATCGGCGCGTTTGCCCACCTCGTCCAGGGACAGGGTGAACGCGTCGGCGTCGGTGCGCCGCTGCGCGAATGCGCAGAACCGGCAGCCGGTGTAGCAGACATTGGTGAAGTTGATGTTCCGGTTCACCACATAGGTGACGTCATCGCCCACCACGTCGCGACGAAGATCGTCGGCCAGCGCGCACAGCACCTCGAGCGCGTCGCCGTCCGCCTGCATCAGCGCGAGGGCGTGCGCGTCCGACAGGCCGGCCGGGTCGCGTTCCGCCGACCGAAGTGCCGCCTTGACGTCAGCATCCAGGGCCGCCGGCAGGATCCGGGAGGGACGGGCCTTGACTTCCTCGCGCAGCACATCCCAATCGCCGTAGGCGGCGTCGAAATCGCTGCGGGTGTCGGTCAGCCGGCCCTCGGTGTCGATCGCGGTATGCAGGTCCAGCCGACCGGCGCTGCCCCACTCCGGGTCCGGCTCCTGCCACGGAAGTCCCTGTGGGATCGCGCCTTCGGCGGCCAACCCGGTGACCGGGTCGACCAGTGCGCGAACGTGCGGCAGCACCCGTGGGTCGAGCCAGGGCTCGCCGGTGAGCACGTAGGACGGGTGTGCCGTCAGCCGCTCTTTCAGCGTGAAACCCGCTTGGGCGGTCAGTTCGGCCAGGGTGTCCAGTTGCGGCCAGGGGCGTTCGGGGTTGACGTGGTCGGGTGTCAACGGCGACACCCCACCCCAGTCGTCGACCCCGGCGGCGAGCAGGCCGGCCAGCTCGTCCGGGTCGGACAGGTTCGGCGGTGCCTGGATGCGCATGTTCGGCCCGAGCACGACCCTGGCCACCGCGATGGTGGCGAGATATTCGTCCCGGCCGGCGTCCGGCGCCGACCGCATGGCGGTGTCCGGTTTGGCCAGGAAGTTCTGCACGATCACTTCCTGGATCGCGCCGTACTGCCGGGCGACCTTGCGGATCGCGAACAGTGATTCGGCCCGGTCCGGGATGGTTTCCCCGATCCCGACGAGAATGCCGGTGGTGAACGGAATGGTGCTGCGGCCGGCGTCTTCCAGCACCCGCAGCCGGACCGCCGGGTCCTTGTCCGGGGACCCGAAATGTGCACCCGATGGGTCCGTGTAGATGGCCGTGGACGTCGTCTCCAGCATCATGCCCATGGACGGGGCGACCGGCTTCAGCCGCTGCATTTCCTGCCAGCTCATGACGCCCGGGTTCAGGTGCGGCAGTAGGCCGGTCTCCTCCAGCACCCGGATGGCCATTGCCCGCAGGTACGCGAGAGTGCTGTCGTAGCCGTGGCTGTCCAGCCACTCCCTGGCCTGCGGCCAGCGGTCCTCCGGCCGGTCGCCGAGGGTGAACAACGCTTCCTTGCAGCCGAGGGCGGCCCCCTGCCGGGCGATGTCCAGGATCTCATCGGGCGAGAGGTAGGCGGCCGGCAACCGACCCGGGACGGTGACGAACGTGCAGTAGTGACAGCGGTCCCGGCAGAGCCTGGTCAGCGGGATGAACACCTTGCGCGAGTAGGTGACGACGCCCGGCCGGCCGGCCGTGGCCAACCCCGCATCCCGGACCCGGGCCGCACTGGCGCAGAGGTCGACAAGGTCGTCACCGGTCGCATGGAGAAGCACGCCAGCTTCGGTCGCGTCCAGCGCTACGCCGTCCCGGGCGCGACGCAACGCGCGGCGCATCGAGGACGGCGTGGGCTGGGCCAGTGACCGACCGACGGTGCTACTAGGCATGGGGCTCCTCGTACTGGAGTGGAGGCGGCTCGCTGCGCAGCTCCGGGCCCGCCGACTCGTCGATCTTCGGCCACCGCGTCGTGGCTTCCGGGACCAGGGTAGGCGTCGGGCCGCTGCGGGCCGTTCGCGGCCAACTCCGAGTCGACTTTTCGGTACTTTCTCCGCCGGCCGATTCACGGGGTCGACCCAACAGTTGGCGCGGCCAGGATCGCCGCCCGCCGGGTGCCGGGCCTGCCATCACTGCCGGCACCGGCCGCCTTGTGATCGAACTGAGTCCGATAGAGCTCCTCGCACCTGCCGGCAGTCGGATTGAGGTCACCGCACCCTGCTGGGCGGTGCTGCTGCCCTGCGGGATTCGCTCGGGCCGGCGTAGCGTCGCCTCGCGTGAGCGATTCCGCTGATCCCTTCGCCCCATTGTTCGATCTGGCCGTCTCATCAGCGGCCCGTTTCCGGGCCGGGCTGCCCGAGCGCCCGGTCGGTCCGCCCGTCGACCTTGCCGCGCTGCGCGCCGCGTTCGGTGGGCCGTTGAGCGCCACCGGTATGCCGCCCGATCAGGTGATCACCAGCCTCGTCGATGCGGCCGAACCCGGCCTGGTCGCGACCGCCGGGCCGCGCTTCTTCGGCTTCGTGATCGGCGGTTCGTTGCCCTCGGCGGCGGCTGCCGACATCCTCACGGCGGGGTGGGATCAGGTCGCCTTCAACGCCGCATCGTCGCCGGTCGCCGCGGTGGCCGAGGAGGTGGCCGGCGGGTGGTTGAAGGAGCTGCTGGGCATCCCCGGGGACGCGTCCGTCGGATTCGTCACCGGAGGGCAGGCCGCCAACACCATCGGGCTCGCCATCGGCCGGCACCACGTGCTGGCCGAGGCGGGCTGGGATGTGGAACGTGACGGGTTGATGGGCGCGCCGCCGGTGCGGGTGGTGGCCGGTCTGGAACGGCATGCGACGATCGACCGCTCGCTCCGGTTGCTGGGATTCGGCACCTCGGTGGTGGAGCCGGTTGCGGCCGATGCCAACGGCGCCATCGACATCACCGATCTGGCAAGGGTTCTCTCCGCAGGGACGACCGGCCCGACGCTGATCTGCCTACAGGCCGGCAACGTCAACACCGGTGCCTGCGACAACCTTCGCGCCGCAATCGGTCTCGTCCGCGAGCGGGGTGGCTGGGTACATGTCGACGGCGCATTCGGACTGTGGGCGGCGGCGAATCCGGCCACCCGTGGCCTCGTCGACGGCATTGAACTGGCGGACTCCTGGGCCACCGACGGGCACAAGTGGCTGAACGTTCCGTACGACTCCGGGTTCGTGTTCTGCGCTCATCCCGCGGAGCATGTTGCCGCGGCGTCCTACTCGGCCGCCTACCTGGTCGGTTCCGGCGGGGTCGCTTCGCCTTCCGACTTCGTCCTCGAATCATCCCGCCGGGCAAGGGGTTTCACCGCCTGGGCAGCATTGCGGGAATTGGGTTCCGACGGTGTGGCGGATTTGGTGGAGCGCTGCTGCCGGCTCGCCCGCCGGTTCGCCGACGGACTGGCAGCCGGCGGCGCCGAGGTGCTCAACGACGTCGTGCTCAATCAGGTACTGGTCGGGTTCGGCTCCGACGCGCGCACCGACGCTGTCATCGACGGCGTGCAGCGTGACGGCACCTGTTGGCTCGGCGGCACCTCCTGGCACGGGCGGCGGCTGATGCGGGTCTCGGTGTCCAACTGGTCGACCACGGAGGCCGACGTGGACCGGTCGGTGGCGGCGATCCTGCGGATCGCGGCGGGAGCTGAGAACAGTTGATTCAACAGCTCGCAACTCTGCGTTTCCGTACGCGGCAATACCCGTAGCTACCCTGCAAGTGTGGCCAAGGTGATGGAGCCGACGTCGCGGACCAGCTCGACGACCTGGAGACCGTTTGTGGTGCCCCGTTGGTGATGACCAGCGACTGGTTTCGCTTGGCAAGCACCCTGGCCGACGGTCATCGGCTCTCGTTCTACGACGCGTCCTGGGCGGCAGCCGCCAGGTCCTTTGTCGGTTCCTCTTTTTAGCGCAGATCAGCGCCTCGTTGCAGCAGGTCTCGCCGAGACACCCACTGACGTTGCGCGAAGGCTGCGACTTCCGTAGGCCTTTCTTGGACGCACCATCGCCAGCCAGATCCGCTGGCAACTACGGCGGCTGGCACAGTGATCCTCCGTGACCACGACGCCCGGCCTGAATGCGCAGATCCTGCGCCTGGCGGTCCCGGCTCTCGGGGCGCTGCTCGCTGAACCGACGTTCCTGCTGGTGGACGCGGCGATCGTCGGCCACTTGGGCACCGAACAACTCGCCGGCGTCGGTATCGCGTCGGTGATCCTGGGGACATTGGTGGGGCTGTCGGTCTTCCTGGCGTACGGCACCACCGCCCAGGTCGCCCGGTCGCTCGGCGCGGGGCAGCCCGATCGAGCATTGAGTTTCGGCATCGCCGGGCTCTACCTGGCGGTGATCATCGGTGTCGTCGTACTGCTGGTGGGCTGGCCGCTGGCCCCGACGCTGATCGACTGGTTCGGCGGCGGACCTGCCGTGTCGGAATACGGCATCACGTTCCTGCGCTGGTCGCTGCTGGGGATGCCGGCGATGCTCGCCGTGCTGGCCACCACCGGGGTGCTGCGCGGGTTGCAGGACACCCGCACCCCGCTGCTCGTCGCCGTCATCGGTGCCGTCGTCAACGTCGGGCTGAACCTGCTGCTGGTCAACGGCTTTCAGCTCGGCGTCGCCGGCTCCGCGATCGGCACGGTGACCACCCAGACCGGCATGGCAATTGCCCTTGTCGCCGTCGTCATTCACTCCGCCAGACGGCACGGGGCGCCGCTGGCCCCGCACGCCGGGCACATCCGCGGTGCGGGCAGGTCCGGGGTGCCGTTGTTCATCCGCACCCTGACGCTGCGGCTCGCGTTGATCGTCACCGCCGTGGTCGCCGCGCGGCAGGGGGTGGTAGCGCTGGCCGCGCAGCAGGTGGTGCTCTCCATCTGGAACTTCCTCGCGCTCGGGCTGGATGCGTTGGCGATCGCCGCGCAGGCCCTGACCGGGAAGGCCCTGGGTGAGGGCGACGGTGTCGCGGCCCGGGCAATGACGAAAGCGATGCTGCGCTGGGGAGTGTGGGCGGGCGTCGTCATCGGCGCTGTCGTTCTGCTGATCCACGCCGTCGCCGGTTCCGCCTTTTCACCCGATCCCGAGGTCCGCGCGGCGGTGGCGGCGGCGTTGATCGTGGTCGCCCTCTCCCAGCCGATCTCCGGCTACGTGTTCGTCCTGGACGGCGTCCTGATCGGCGCCGGTGACGGGGTTTACCTGGCCGGCGCGGGGGTGATCACCCTGGTCGCCTACCTCCCCGCCGCGGTAGCGGTCGCCATCTGGTCGCCTGGCGGCGTCGCCGGGTTGGTATGGCTGTGGGTGGCCTTCAGCGTGGTGTTCATGGGGGCACGGGCGATCACCCTCGGCCTGCGCTACCGGGGCGAGAGGTGGCTGATCACCGGGGCAGCGAAATAGGTGGGGAGTGCACAGTCAATCGGCTCTGGAGAGCGGCTCAGGAGGCTCTTGTTTCAAGCGTGCGCGGCGGGCGACGATGATCATGTTCTCGGGATGCTGGAACCGGCCCGGCGAAGGCGCTGTTCGTTCCGCGTTTGTGCCGGCGGACTGGGTACTGACACCTCTGTGCGCCCGACTGCACCCGGCCGACGGGCGCTGTTCTGTGGTGCTGGACACTGGCCCAGTCGGCCGAGCTTGCGAGGCCGCCATCGAACACCACGAAGGAGAAAATCATGACGCGTGTTGCGGTGACGGGTGGTAGCGGCAAACTCGGTCGAGCGGTGGTCGCGGACCTTGTCGAGAACGGGTATGACGTCGTCAATCTCGATCGCGTCCCGTCTGCTGACCCCCGCAGCCCGTTCGTGAAGGTGGATTTCACCGACTACGGGCAGACGCTTGCCGCACTGCTCGCAGTGGACGACAAGTACGAGTCCATTGACGCCGTGGTGCATTTGGCCGCGATTCCGGCGCCCGGCCTGACGACGAATGCAGCCACTTTCGATAACAACATCACCAGCACGTACCACGTGTTCGCGGCCGCCCGGGCGGCCAAGATCAAGACCATCGTCTGGGCATCCAGCGAGACGGTGCTCGGGTTACCGTTCGGGTCGGATTCGCCGCCGCCGTACATGCCCGTCGACGAGGAATACCATCCGCGGCCGAGTTCGTCGTATTCACTCTCGAAGACCCTCGAGGAGGAGATGGCCGGGCAGTTCTGCCGGTGGGACCCGGAGCTGTCGATGACCGGGCTGCGATTCTCCAACGTGATGGAGCCCGACGACTATGCGGCGTTCCCGGGCTTCGACAGCGACCCGGCATTGCGGGTCTGGAACCTCTGGGGCTACATCGACGCCAGGGACGGCGCCCAGGCGGTCCGGCTCGCGCTGGCGGCATCCCGGCCGGGGAAGGACGTGTTCATCATCGCCGCTGCCGACACCGTGATGAGCACATCCAGCACGGAGCTGGCGACCGGGACCTTTCCGGAGGTGACGATCACCAAGACGCTCGGTGTGCACGAGACCCTGCTGGGCATCGACAAGGCAGGCAGGGTCCTGGGCTTCACGCCAGCGCACAGTTGGCGGGATCACGCGGGGCCCGGAGTCTGAGTCCAGTGCCCAGGTGGGAGTCTGAGTGCAGTGCCCAGCTGGGAGTTCCAGTGCCCAGCTGGGAGCCACCGCCAACTCCGGTGTCCCCGTTAAGGACCAAAAGCACCTGCCGGGCGGCGTCATCTCCGGCCCTCCGTTCCTTGGCAATGCCCTACTCGACGCTCGGTAGCACCTTGGATCGTCGTGCCGGCTGCCGGTGAGCGTCGGCGGCCTCTGCGAGCGGGACGGTCGCGTCGATCTGCACGGTGAATCGGTCGACGGCGATCCCGTCCGACAGTTCCGTCGGGTCGGCAGACGCGGTCGGATGGCCACCGTGACGCCGACGCACAGCGGCACGTTCCCGTTCTGATGTGCGTGTGCCGCTGTCCGATCCGCGCAGTCACCCCGAACAGGTGGTCCGAACCCCTGCGCGCCAGCCAGCGCACAGGCGGCCGAATCACGTCCGACCCTTGACCGAGGGGCCTCCCCCAAATGAGCGATCTCCCGCAACCCGAATCAGTCATAGTGACATCTCAACGTGATCATCTCCTGTGAAACTCCAAAGAATGGGGGCGAAGGAGGGGACTTTGTACCCTTCTGGGCCATTGCGACGCAGCGTTAAGTGAGGCCTCGCGAGGGACTCTCGCCATGGTTGGAGGTCGTCGTGATCAGAAAGCTCCTTGTGGTGATGCTGGCTCTGGTGGTGGTCGGTCAGACCGCCGCGACACCCGCCTTGGCAGGACCCGGAGTCACCAGTGCCGGATTCCTGGGCACCACTGCGGGACTTGCGGAGGCCGCGACGATGGCGGCGGCGCCGACCAGCGCGACCGACGAGTCGAAGGTTCCGCACTATTTCGGTCCGTACCCGAACTGGGCCAACAGCCCGCAGACACTCTCGGACGCGATCGTCACGATCGGTCGGGGCACTCCGACGCCGGTGTCCTACGGGAACCCGCTGACCGAGCGCGCCTACGCGACGGACTACGCCACCCCGCCGGGCACGCTGGGTGGAGTGTTCGTGGTCCTGCCGCAGGCCACGCTGCCGGCCGGTGCGCTGCAGAGCTTCCAGGTCTGGAATCAGGGAACGCCGGGGTCCAGTCCGACGACGTCAGCGGGCAGCCTGTTCCATGCCTACGTGCTGCGACCCACCGGCACGGCCAATGCGTACTCGGTCGTGTTCGACAGCGGACTGCTGACCATGCCTACCCCGACCGTCCCGACCGGTGAGGTCGCGACGTTCACCGTTCCGAACGTTCCGGTGCTGGCCAATGACGTGATCGGCTTCTACGGGCAGGGGATCCCGCTCGACACGGGCGTCACCGGGAATCCGGACACCTTCAGCTACCCGGCGACCGCTGACCCGACCTTGGCCACGAATGTGGCACCCGTTCAGGACAGCACGATCACCCTGGGTGTGGACCCCGGTTTCCCGATCTACACCGTGCAGGATCGCACCTACTCGTTCGCGGCCATGGTGACACCAACGGTCACCGATCCCGGCACCGGCGCAGAGGCGACAGCCACGGTTGACCCGAAGACCGGCGGTATCTCCGGCATCGCCGTCACCAACCCGGGCGACGGCTATGTCATCCCGCCGTCCGTCACCATCACCTCCCCAGGGGTGACGCCGACCGCGCTCGCTTCGGCAACCGCGCAGATCTCCACCGGTGTGGTCACCGGCATCTCGGTGAACGAAGCAGGATTCGGGTTCAGCAAGCCGGCCGTCACAATTACGGGCGGCAACCCGACTGCGGGTTTTGAGGCCACCGCGGTGGCCAGTGGCGGCGTGGATAACGTCACCGTGGACACGGGTGGCATCTACGAGGTCCAGCCGATTGTCACGTTCGGCCTGCCGGACCTGCCCGGCGGGGTGCAGGCGACAGGGACGGCGACGATGGTCTCGCTGGACCCTGGGGCCTCACCAAATCCCACGTTCACTATCACTGCAGTTGATGTCGTTGACGCAGGTTCCGGGTACACCTCCGCCCCGACGGTCACCATCACGGACGGAACGGCCACCCAGGTCGCCCCGGTCCCGGCCGCCACGACCGCGACCATCGGCATCGCCGCCATCGATATCACCGACGGTGGCAAGGGTTACGACTCTGCGCCGACCGTGGCGATCAACGACACCAGCGGCCCGGCCGACAAGGGCGCGAGCGCCACGGCAACGGTCGCGGTCAAGGGCGCCGTCACCGGCATCACTGTCACCCAGGCCGGTTCCGGTTACCTCACCCCGGGTCTGAAGAAATTCGTCGACACCCTGCCCGGGACGACCGAGGCCACCAAGAACGACCTCGGCCAGTACATCCCCACCGCGGTCCCGGACACCACCACGTACCCGGGTACGGATTACTACGAGATCGCCGTCGTGCAGTACCGGATGAAGTTCCACCGGGATCTCGATCCCACTCTGCTCCGCGGGTACGTCCAACTGTCCACCGGCGTGGTGCCCGGCAAGCAGGTGGACTTGACCAACGCCAACCTCGACCCGAACGGGGCTGCTGACCCGATCGCAACCTACAAGGGCGTCGACGATCCGCACTACCTCGGCCCGACAATCGTTGCCACCAAGGACCGCCCGGTCCGGGTGCTGTTCCGCAACCTGCTACCGACCGGCACCGGCGGGGATCTGTTCCTGCCGACGGACACGTCGATGATGGGTTCGGGCGCGGGCCCGGACATGATGCAGTTGGACCCCAATGGCGTGCCGATGGACATGGCGGCCGACGAGGGCAGCGTGCTGGACGGCGTGCGTAATCCCATGTGCGGCCAGGACCCCAAGCCGGCCACCTGCTACTCCGAGAACCGGGCCACCCTGCACCTGCACGGCGGCGTCACGCCGTGGATCAGCGACGGCACCCCGCATCAGTGGGAAACTCCGGCGGGCGAGAACACCGCCTACCCGAAGGGTGTCAGCGTGCAGAACGTGCCGGACATGCCGGATCCCGGCCCCGGCGCGCAGACCTTCTTCTACACCAACCAGCAAAGCGCCCGACTGATGTGGACGCACGACCACGCGTGGGGCATCACCCGGCTCAACGTCTACGCAGGTGAGGCCGCCGGGTACCTGCTGACCGATGACACCGAGCAGAAACTGATCGGCGACGGCGGCGCCCTGGCTGGCATGGGTACCGGCACCGTCCTGAACATCCAGGACAAGACCTTCGTGCCCGACGCGGCGACGATGGCCAAGAATGACCCCACCTGGAACTACGCCAAGTGGGGTGGGCCTGGCAGCCTGTGGACGCCGCACGTCTACATGCCCGCGCAGAACCCCGGCGATCCCACCGGGATGAGCGCGTTCGGCCGGTGGATGTACGGCCCCTGGTTCTGGCCGCCGGCAAAGGACGTCAAGTACCCACCGATCGCCAACCCCTATTTCGACCCGGCCTGCGACCCGAATGTCGAACCGTTCTGCGAGCCTGCACTGATCCCGTCGACGCCGAACGTCTCGGTGGGCATGGAGGCCTTCAACGACACCCCGGTCGTCAACGGCACGGCGTACCCGACGACCACGGTCGACCCGAAGGCCTACCGCTACCGGATCATCAACGACGCCAACGACCGGTTCTGGAACCTATCCTGGTACGTCGCCGACCCGACGACCGGGACCCTGAGCGAGGTGGCGCTGAAGCCCGCCGAACTCGAGGCCGCACAAACCGATCCGAACGTCGTGCCGTCCCCGGACACCACCAAGAGTCCGGCAGGGCCGGACTGGATCCAGATCGGCAACGAGGGCGGGTTCCTACCCACACCGGTGGTCGTTCCGGCGCAGCCGACAACATGGATCACCGATCCCACCAGGTTCGACGTGGGCAATGTCGACAAGCATTCGCTGCTGCTGGCGCCGGCCGAACGGGCCGACGTCGTCGTCGACTTCTCCCAGTACCGGGGCAAGACGCTGATCATGTACAACGACGCCCCGGCGGCGTTCCCGGCGCGCGTCCCCGGCTACGACTACTACACCGGCGGACCGGACCTGTCGCCCGCAGGTGCCCCGACCACGCTTGCCGGCTATGGCCCCAACACCCGCACCGTCATGCAGGTCAAGGTGTCCACCGCCGCCCCAGAGCTCGCGTTCGACCGCCCGAACACCACCGCTGACCGGATGGGCGCGCTCAACACCGCGTTCGCCCACCACGCCGACGGTTCCGGTGTGTTCGAATCCGGCTCGGACCCGATCATCGTCGGCCAGGCCGCCTACAACGGTGCACTCGGCACGAACTTCGTCTCCAGCGGCTGGTGCAACGCCCCGGGCAGCACCAGCACCAAGTGCGACGGTTTCGCCCGGATCCAGGAGGGCTCACAACCCACCGATAATTTCGGGTTCAACACCCTGCTGGCTCCGGATGCCAAGATGCAAATACCGTTCCAACCCAAGGGCCTGCACGACGAGATGAACTCGGCCAGCTTCGACGAATGGGGCCGGATGACAGCCAATCTGGGCCTGGAGGCGCCCGGGGCGACACCGCTGCTGCAAAACATCATCTTGTATCCGTACGTGAATCCGGCGACCGAAATACTGGACTCGACCGGAATGCCCAGCAGCCTGGATGTCACCCCAATATCCACGGCCACCGACGGCACGCAGATATGGAAGATCACGCACAACGGGGTGGATACGCACCCGATCCACTTCCACCTCTACAACGTGCAGGTCATCAACCGGGTCACCTGGGACAACATCATCATCCCGCCCGAACCGGCCGAACTCGGTTGGAAGGAGACCGTGCGGGTCAGCCCGTTGGAAGACACCATCGTGGCGCTCCGCCCAATCGTGCCCACCCTGCCGTTCGGGGTTCCGGATAGTCATCGCCCGCTCAACCCGATGATGCCCATCGGGGCGAAGGGCGACCTGAACTCCCTGCAGGGCCAACAGGCTGGCTTCAACAACACCACCACCGACGGCACTCCGATGACCACACCGATCGTGAACGAGGTCACGGACTTCGGGTGGGAGTACGTCTTCCATTGCCACATCCTCAGCCACGAGGAGATGGACATGATGCGGCCGGTATCGGTCCATGTGCCCCGTGAGGTGCCCGTCGCTCCGGTGCTCTCGTTCACCCGCGGCAGCGTGATCCTGTCCTGGACCGACGGCACACCGGTCGATTACGCCAACCCAGCAAGCTGGAGCAATTCGGGTACGGCCGAGGTCGGCTACCGCATCGAGCGGGCCGAGGTCACCGGTGGCGTTGTGGGGCAGTATTCCCAGATCGCGACGGCAGTGGCCAATGCCACCACCTATACCGACAACCCGCCCGACCCGGCGATCACCTACAACTACCAGGTCACCGCGTGGAATGCCGCCGGCGATTCGCCGTCGAATGTGATCACTGTCGATGCGACGCCGCAGGCCCCCACGGGGCTGACCGCGGTCGCTGAGTCGGCGCCGTTGTTGCCGGCCGGTGCACAGGTCGCCCTCAACTGGACCAACAACGCCAGCACTGCAACCGGTGTCGTCGTTGAACGCGCCGTCGGCGCGGGAGCGTTCGTCGTGCTGACGACGCTTGCTGCGACCGACACGAGTTATGTCGATACCGACGTGGTTCCGGGCCCGTACAGCTACCGGGTCCAGGCCACCAACGCGGTCGGCGGATCGGGCTACGCCGGGCCGGTCACCGTTGACGTCCCGAAACCGGGCTCCACGACGGTCGTGCTTAGCAGCCCGAACCCTTCCGTCGTCGGGCAGAACGTGACGGTCACGGCAACGATCACACCCGTCCTGGCAGCGGGATCGCCGACCGGAACCGTCACCTTTACCGCCAACGGCACCAGCACTCCGGTGCCGCTGGACGCCGGGGGGGTCGCGACGTTCGCGACGGCGGCACTGCCCGCCGGCACGACGACGATCACCGCCGACTACGGCGGGGACCCCGTCTTCCTCCCCAGCACCGGCTCGGTTGTCCAGACCGTGAACAAGACCGACACCACGACCCTTGTGGTCAGCAATCTGAACCCGTCGATCCTCGGTGACAACGTGACCTTCACCGCCACGGTCAGTCCCCAGGCGGCCACCGGCACTGTCCAGTTCATGATCGACAATGCAACTATCGGAACGCCACAAGCCGTCACCAATGGTCAGGCCACCTTCTCGGCGTCAACCCTCGCCGTCGGCGGCCACGTGATCGGCGCCGACTACTCCGGCGACGCGGCGTTCAACCCCAGTTCCAG
The DNA here is from genome assembly GCA_963730295.1 of uncultured Actinomycetota bacterium. Lineage (GTDB taxonomy): Bacteria > Actinomycetota > Actinomycetes > Mycobacteriales > Nakamurellaceae > Nakamurella. The sequence goes on from CAVSRE010000006.1 coordinate 72,277, forward strand.
CCCCACCTTCACGCAGACCGTGGGCCCGGTGCTGCGGGCGACATCGACGGTGGTGACAAGCAATAGGTCTCCGTCATCAACCTTCGGGCAGCGGGTCACCTTCACCGCCACGGTCAGGCCGGTCGCCGGCACCGGCATACCCGCCGGGTCGGTCCAGTTCAACATCGACGGCATCGACGTCGGCGGCGCGCTGACCCTCAACGCGCAGGGCAGGGCAACCTATGCGACAGCGACACTGCCGGCCGGCAGCCACAACGTCATCGCCACCTACGCCGGCTCCGCCGTCTTCGGCGGTGGCAGTAGCGAGACCCTGGTCCAGCTCGTCGACCAGTCGGCATCAACAACCGTCGTGACGAGCAACCGCAACCCGTCGGTGTTCGGTCAATCGGTCACGTTCACCGCCCGGGTGACCCCTGCGGCGGCGGCCGGAACGGTCACGTTCAAGATCGACGGAGTCGCCCTCGGCGGCCCGGTGACGCTGGACGCGACCGGTCGGGCGAGACTCGTTCTCAGCACGCTGGCCGTCGGCAGCCATACGGTTGCCGCCGACTACGGGGGCTCGGTCAACTACCAAACCAGCTCGAGCGCCGACCTCGCCCAACAAGTGAACAAATCGGCGAGCAGGACCGTGGTGAGCACCAGCAACAGCAACGTGATCGCTGGCACGACAGTCGTTTTCACCGCGACCGTCCGTGCGAGGGCACCGGGAGCCGGCACCCCAACCGGGACCGTCCAGTTCCGCGTCGATGGGACCGACTCGGGTCCGGCGGTTCCACTGAACAACGCTGGTCAAGCCGCTTATGCGACCACCAGCGTGCCTGTTGGCCTCCACAAAGTGAGCGCCGTCTACAGCGGTGATGGCGGTTTCACCACCAGCACCAGCGCCAACATCAACCAGCGCATCCGGTAGGGAGGTCGGTCGGGCCCCACATCGGGCCCAGCAGGATGGCCGGGGAGGAGCTGAGCTCCTCCCCGGCCTGCTATGAAGGAGCACCGATGCCGTACGACGCCGATCCGCAATCGCGCGGGTGGGTGGCGAAAACTCGAGCGGGAGAGCTGAGCGTCATTCAGCCTCATGGCGGGGACCGGTTGCCTGTAGGTCGGTGACCGACTTGTCCGCCCGAAGTCCTCGCCAGCTGGTCGCGCGGAGCCGGCGGTCGGGCGTCCACTCGACGTACTTGACCTCGCCGACCAATGACGGTTGCACCCAGACCGCACCGAGAGCATCGGCCCTCGGCACGGTGGCGGCGACGGCAGATGTGCTCGTCTGCAAGGGTTCCAACGCCGCCATCAGCTGGTCGAGGATGGTGTCGGTGAAACCGGTGCCGACCTTGCCCGCATAGGCCAGGCCACCTTTGCCGTCCGGGACCGCCAGCAACAGTGACCCCAAACTGCCCTCCCGGCGCCCGGCACCGGGCTTCCAACCAACGATGACCACCTCGACGTCGCGGAAGTTCTTGATCTTGATCCAACTCCGGGATCGCTTTCCGGGCAGGTACATCGAGTCGGCCCGCTTGGCAACGATGCCTTCCCAGTTCAGATCAGCGCTGCCCTGCAGGGCTTCTCGCACAGTGCCGGTGAGTTGCTCGCGAACCTGGCATACCTCGCCCGACAGCGGCAGAGCCTCAAGAATCCGGCGGCGGTCTTCATACCGTTTGCGCAACAACGACACTCCGTCCAGGTGCAGCACGTCGAACAGCCAGAACTGCACCGGAACTTTCTGCCGGACCCGGGCGACGTCCTTGGCCGCTGCCAGGTTCATTCGCTGTTGCAGCAGCGAGAAACTGGTGCGCCCCTTACCGTCCAGCGCGACGATCTCGCCGTCGAGGACGCCGCTGTGCCCGTCGAGCAATTCGGCGAGTTCCTGCAACTCCGGGTAGGTGTGGGTGAAGTCGTTGCCGGCGCGGCTGCGCAGCCGAAGACCATTCGGACCCAGGGTCGCGATCGCTCTGATGCCGTCCCACTTGCCTTCGAACCGCCAGGCGCCGCCGTCGGTGATGTCCTCCACCGTGCCGGCAGTCGCCAGCATCGGGGCCAGGTCCGACGGCGGGGCTGGGATATCCTGCTGCACCGAAGGTTTCGCCTCCTCGATCTGGTCTTCCTGCTCTTCCCGTGGCGTCCAGGGGCCGACCGTGGATTGATCCTTCATCCGGTGCATCAGCCAGGAATTGTCCTTCGTCCGGATCAGTACATACCGGCCGCGGGCCCGCCGGCCGTTCAGCACGATCATCACCTCGTCGTCGCGCCACTTCTCGGTCGAATAGGTGCCGGCATCCCAGATCGTCACGGTTCCACCGCCGTACTCGCCACGCGGGATGATGCCGGCGAAATCCGCGTAGTCCAGCGGGTGGTCCTCGGTCTGGACGGCCAGTCGGTTCTGCCCGGTGTCCGGCGGAATGTTCTTCGGCACCGCCCAGGAAACCAGCACACCGCCGCGTTCCAGCCGGAAGTCGTAATGCAGGCGGCGGGCGTGGTGCTCCTGGATGACGAAGGTGTTGTCGTTGCCGTGCGGTAGGAAACCGGGCTCGGGGACCGGTTCCGGGGTGCGGTTGGCTGATCGCATCGACCGGTATTTGTCGAGTTTCCTGTCCTCGACGGGTGTCTTTTCTGCGTCGTGTGTCGGTTTCGCGTCGGGCTCCTGCGGAGTTGCTGGTGGAAGCGCCTTCGAACTGCCGCCCGTGCGCTTTCGCCTGGGACCCGGCAGCTTTCGGTGTTCGGCGCCGTCGTTGTCCCCGGATTCCAGGTCCTGCATGGGATCCGGCGCCTCGGCGAGCAGGGCAAGCACGTCGGTGTACAGCAGGTGTCGCAGGTCCGGGTCGGCGAGTTCCTCCCAGGTTCTTGGGGCGGCGACGGTGGGCTGGTCCCTCCCCCGCAACGAATAGGGCGCGATGGTGGTTTTCGAGCCATTGTTCTGCGACCAGTCGATGAATACCTTGCTGGCGCGCAGGACTTTCGCCATCCGGGAGACGACCAGGTCCGGCATGTCCTGTTCGATGGCCTCGGCGATCTCTCGCGCCAGCATCGAGGCGTCGTCGGAGGTCAGCGAGCCGTCGAGCCGGCTGTAGAGGTGAATGCCTTTGGAGCCGCTGGTGACCGGTACGACGGCCGACCCCTTCATCCGTTTGCGCACTGCCCTGGCGACCTCGGCGCACTGCGTCAGCCCGACACCAGGGCCGGGGTCCAGGTCGAACACCAGTCGGTCGGGGTGCTCGGCGCCGAAGGTTGTCTCGTCGACGGTGTGACCGGGATCGACGGTGTCGACGCCTGCTAGCCCGCCGTTGAATCTCCACTGCGGAACGTGTAATTCGAGAGCTGCGATCTGACCCAGCCAGGCCAGCGTGGCGGGTGAGTCCACCACCGGATAGGCCTTGGGGCCGTCGGAATGCTGAATGACCCGCCGGGTGACCCAGGAAGGGGTGCCCTTCGGCAGGTCCTTGTGGAAGAAGGGAGTGGTGGTGACGCCGTCCGGCCAGCGCTTCCGGGTGACCGGGCGATCGGCGAGATGCGGGATCAGCGCGTGCGCGGCCTCCGCGAAATACGCGATGATCTCGGATTTCGTGGTGCCGGTTGCTGGATAGAGCACCTTCCGGAGGTGGGTCAGCGCCAGTCGGTGGCCGTCCAACTCGATCGTCGCCGAATCCCCTGCTGCCATCTGGTCACCTCCGGTCCTGTGTTGATCTTCAGCGATCAGTCCTCCGGTTGCCAGCGGTCTAACGGGGGAACGTCATCTCACGACAAGTCCCACTCTCGCTCACTCCGGTCGGAAGGTTCATCATGGTCAACATGCGATCGATCTGGAAAGGCTCCGTGGCATTCGGACTGGTGAACGTGCCGGTCAAGGTGTACGCCGCAACCGAGGAGAAGGACGTTCGGTTCCGTCAGGTACACGCGAAGGACGGCGGCCGGATCCGCTACAAGCGGGTCTGCGAGATCGACGGCGAGACCGTCGAATACGCCGACATCGCCAAGGCCTACGAGAGCGACGACGGGCAGACCGTCATACTGACCGACGAGGATTTCGCGCAGCTGCCCTCGAGTTCAAGCCGGGAGATCGAGGTCTCCAGCTTCGTGCCGGCCGACCAGATCGACCCGCTGTACTACGACAAGAGCTACTACCTGGAGCCGGCGTCCACGTCGACAAAGGCGTATGTGCTGCTGCTGCGGACCTTGGAGCAGACGGACCGGATTGCCATCGTCAACTTCGCGTTGCGGCAGAAGACCCGATTGGCCGCGCTGCGGGTCCGGGACGACGTTCTGGTGGTCCAGACCCTGCTGTGGCCCGACGAGGTCCGGGCCGCCGAATTCCCCTCGCTCGACGAGAGCGTGTCGATCAAACCCGCCGAGCTGAAGATGGCCTCCATGCTGGTCGACAGCTTCGCCGATGATTTCCGGCCGGAGGACTACACCGACGACTACCGGGTCGAACTACAGCAGCTGATCGACGCGAAACTCGAAGGCGGCGAGGCGTTCCCGACGCCCGAGAAGGAAGAAGAGGGCGAAGACGCGGAGGTCGTCGACCTGCTCGCTGCCCTGCAGCGCAGCGTCGATCGGCACAAGGGCGCGTCGGGTGGCGCCAAGTCCGGTAGCCAGTCCGACAATAAGTCGGACAGCGAGAATGGTGAGTCGACATCCGCCCCGGCGAAGCGCACCCGGAAGCCGGCCGCCCGTAAAACCGGCTGACCGGCGCCGATCATCTTCCACGGCGCGGATGAAGTTGTTCACAACTGTCCCACTCGTCCCAAAATCGCCACCTTCGGCCGCGCAGTGGAAGATGATCGGCGCAGGAATGGGAAGGTACGACGATCGGGCGGGGCGGGGCGGGTGGGGCTACTCCAGGGTGCGCTGGGCGGCATTCTGCACGACGTCGGACAGCAGCCCTCGTCGGGCGAATTCCTTGCGCTGCAGGTCCGCCCCGGTCCCGGTCCTGCGGATTCGGGCAAAGCCATCGAGGACGAAGTCCAAGTCCCCATTGGCCCGGAGCGAGCCCAGGACGTGTTCGACCAGCGCGTCGACCATGGCCCAACCCGGCACCAGTTCCCGGGATCGGTGGTCGAGCAGATCACCGGACAGCCCGTACCTCGCGGCGCGCCAGGAAGCCCCCCGCAGTACGTCGATCCGAATCGGCTCCGCCGACCGGCCGCGTGCCCAGTCGGTCACCGCAGTGTCGACCAGACCTCTCGCCAGCGCGGCGATCAACGCTGAATCACCAACGTCGGTGCAGACGTCCGGCACCCGGATCTCCAGGGTCGGATAGCTCGCCGATAACCGTGCGTCGAAGTAGATCATCCCGTCGTCCATCGCGGCGCCCGTCTGCAGCAGTCCCTTGATCGCGCGGTGGTAGCCGGCCACGTCCTCGAAGGTTTCCGTCGGGCCCGCGGTGGGCCATTGACCCCAGGCGATCGAGCGGTAACTGACGTAGCCGGTGTCCTGCCCCTGCCAGTACGGCGAGTTGGCCGAGATCGCCGTCAGTACCGGCAACCAGCCACGGATCCGATCGAGCGCGGCGACCCCCTCGTCGGGTGAATTGATCGAGACGTGAATGTGCTGCCCGCAGGTGAGTTGCTGGCGGGCGATGATGCCGAACATGTCGATCATCCGGGCGTACCGCTCGTTATCGGTGGGCGTCGGCCGTACCTTGAACGGACTGGTCGCCAGCGCGACGACATGCACACCGTTACTGCCGGCCGCCGACGCCACAGATCGGCGGAGCTTGAGCAACTCAGCACGGAGCGCGGAGATGTCGGTGGTCGGCGAGGAGCCGATCTCGGTCTGCTCCATCTTGAACTCCTGCTCGACCTGATGATCGGCTTCGGCGCCCAGCCACTCCTGGGCGGCCTCCAGCACGATGCGACCGGCCGATGCCGGCCGGCCGTCGACCGGATCGACCAGCATCAGTTCTTCTTCCACGCCAACGGTGCGAGTGGCCACCCCGGCAGTCTGCCCCGCGAATGTTTCGGGTTTGATCAGCAGGCATGCTGGAAACAGACGTCGGCAGAACTATGACAGGGGACTTGATGACGGCGAACGCACTGGGCACGGGTGCTGGTGGGGAGTTCATCCGCGACTCCCGGTACATCACCACTCGGATCACTCGCGACGGTCGTGACGGGTACCCAGTCGAGCCTGGTCGCTACCGGCTGGTCGTTGCGCGGGCGTGTCCGTGGGCGAACAGGTCGACAATCGTTCGACGGCTCCTGGGTCTGGAAGGCGTTCTGTCGCTGGGAGTTTGCGGCCCGACGCACGACGACCGGAGCTGGACCTTCGATCTGGACCCGGGAGGCGTCGACCCGGTGCTGGGCATCGAACGGCTGCAGCAGGCGTTCTTCGCACGGGACCCCGACTACCCGCTCGGCATCACCGTCCCGGCCTTCGTCGAGGTGTCCACCGGTCAGGTCGTCACCAACGACTACGCCCAGATGACGTTGGACATGTCCACCGAGTGGTCCGAGTTCCACCGCGCGGGAGCGCCCGACCTGTATCCAGAGGCCCTCCGGGCGGAAATGGACGAGGTTATGGACGTCGTCTTCCGGGACGTCAACAACGGCGTCTACCGCTGCGGGTTCGCCGGGGCGCAGGAGGGCTACGACAAGGCCTACGACCGACTGTTCAACCGGCTGGACTGGCTCAGCGAACGGCTGACCAGCCGACGATACCTGATGGGCGACACCATCACCGAGGCCGACGTCCGGCTTTTCACCACACTTGCCCGCTTCGACGCCGTTTACCATGGCCACTTCAAATGCAATCGGACCAAACTCACCGAGATGCCTGTGCTGTGGGGATATGCCCGAGACTTGTTTCAGACTCCCGGCTTTGGTGACACGATCGACTTCGTCCAGATCAAGAAGCACTACTACATGGTGCACACGAACGTGAACCCCACGCGGATCGTCCCGAAGGGGCCGGACCTGTCGGGCTGGTTCGATGCGCATCACCGCGAAGAGCTCGGTGGCCGCCCGTTCGGCGACGGCACCCCGCCAACGTCACCGCCGCTGGACGAGATGCTCACGGCTTCTTGGCGGCTGGAAGACCATGCCCCTCAGCGCATCTCCAACGGCTGAGCCGTTGACTCCAGCACGCTGAGCCACAGATCTCCGTCGGGTGCGACCTCGTTGCGCTGCGAGACAACGATGTCGATCGGGACATGGACGAACCTGTTGTGCCGTCGTCCCACCACCATGTCCGTCCGTCCCGCCATGCCGGCATGGGCAGCCGCCTGGGCCAGCCGGACGCAATAGACGGAATCGTGGGCTTTCGCCGGCACCGACCGGATCGAGTAACCCGGCTTGAGGTACTTGAGCGTCAACTCGCGATCGATGGACTTGTAGTGCTCGACAATCGCGGCCTCCAGGAATCTGCCGATGTCACCGAGCTTCCGGTTGCCGGAGGCATCGGTGCCGGTCTGCTCGTCGGACATCAACTCCTGGCCAGCGCCTTCGGCGACGACCACCACGGCACTCCCCCGGTCGGCGACCCGGCGCTCCAACGCCGCAAGGAAGCCCGACTCCCCGTCCAGTGCGAAGGGCACCTCGGGGATCAGTACGAAGTCGGCATGATGATTCGCCAGCGCCGCGTAACAGGCGATGAACCCAGCATGACGACCCATCAGCTTGACCAGACCGACCCCGTTGATCGCGGACTGTGCCTCGACCTGCGCGGCCGCGATGGATTGCGCCGCAACGGTGAATGCCGTCTGGAAGCCGAAACTCTGCCCGATGAAGGGGATGTCGTTGTCGATCGTCTTCGGGATGCCGATCACGCCGATCGGCAGCCCGCGGCCACGGGCCACCGCGGCGAGCTTGCCCGCTCCGCGAATCGACCCGTCACCACCGATGACGAACAGAATGTCGATGCCGAGCTCGACCAGCCGATCGACCATCAGTTCGGGATCCTGCGCCCCACGCGATGTTCCCAGGATCGTCCCGCCCTGCATATTGATCTTGCTCACCCGTTCGACGGACAGCTCGACGGGGTGATGACCCAAGGACTTGACCAGCCCCGCGAAACCGTTGCGAAACCCCACCACATCGGTGACGCCGTAGTGGGTCTTCAGCTCCATCACCAGGCCACGAATGACGTCATTGAGGCCGGGACACAGCCCGCCGCAGGTGACGATGCCCGCCTTGGTCGCCCCAGGTGCGTGAAAGACCTTGCGGCGCGGCCCACCCGGTTCCAAGGTCGGCACCTGATCGAGCGGCACGTTGTGTGCCTCGAGTAGTTGGATCGTGTCGTCGAACAGGACCCGATCGCTCTCCTCGACGTAGTGGTCGTTGGTTCGACGACCTCCGACATACTTGGCCAGGGCAGACTCGTGGCGGCATTCACCGAGTTGCCGGACCTGCAGGTCTTCCAGCGTCACCATGCATCCAAGGGTCCAAGGACGGTGTGACCGCCATATGTCGGGCGCGGAAATTCGTCCGGCGAGAGTCCTGCGGGCCGGTTCCTCCCCGAGCCGACATCCCCACGCCGATCAACCTGCCTCGCGACGGCGTCCCCCGCGCCGATCAACTTCCACAGCGCGGCGTCCCCCGCGCCGATCAGCCTGCCTCGCGGCGTCCCACTGCGCCGATCAACTTCCATAGCGCGGCCGAAGTTGCAGGATTTGGGACGGGTGTGACAGGAGTAGCCAAGTTGAGCCGCGCTGTGGAAGATGATCGGCGCCACCGGGGCCGACCCGCGCCGAACCGTCAGCCGCGCTGTGGAAGATGATCGGCGCGACCGGGGCCGAACCGTGCCGAACCGTCAGCCGCGAGTGGGGGCCGGGACCGAGAGGTCAGGGGGTCAGCAACAGGGCGTCAGGAACCAGAGTCAGGAACCAGAGTCAGGAACCAGAGGTCAGGGGGTCGGGGCGGGGGCCTGGTCGTCGGCGCCCTTGATCCGGGTGAGCACCCTGACCATGGACGGTGCCTCTGGCGTGGAACCGAAGCCGAACCGGACCGGCGGAGTCACCGGTCGGAGATCTCCCAGGTCAACGCCGTCGAGCCGGGCGCTGACCGACTTGATGCGTTGCACGTCCTGCGCCGAGTACCACTCTCGCCGTCCGCCGCCTGCGGAGCCCCGGGTGCGGACTCCGTCCATCACCACCCTGGCGATCGGGTCCTGCACGGTGGCCCACCAGCGGGCTCTGGCCAGGCTTCGCGGCTGGGCGACCAGCAATAGACCGAGCGCCGGCCGGCGGCCCAATTCGAAGGTCAACGCCAGCTCGTCGGTGCTGACCATCCACTTCTTGTTACCGTCCCGCATCCGCAGCACCGCTGTGATCCGGACCTCGTCGAACTCGTAGGTCGTGGCGATGAAGTCGGCCAGCTGCTGGGTTGGCGCGAGCAGGATTCGATGTCCGTCGGCGCGTTCGATCATCACGTCGGTGACGGAGCCGAACGGCGACAGCGGCCACATCCCCACCACGAGTCGGGTGCCCGATGACGTTCCCATGCCGGCGATCGCGCCGTCGAACTGCAGCATGACCACCACGGTAGGCGAGTCGGCGGGCCGACACTCCCGGATACCTGATGACAACGCGCACACTCGCCAGAGCGACGGCTCCGAGCCGTGGCCGTTACGACGCATCAGCGGGTGCCCGAACACCGCAGGTAGCTCCTGCACAACGTCCGGTGATGTTGTGCAGCAGCCACTCTGCAGTTGGTCGGATGGCGCCCCCGCAAACGTTCTACGGCGCCCCCACTGCGTCGGCGTCCACCGCCGCCACGATGTGCCGCACCGGGATGGCCGGATACTCCGTGCGGGCCCGGTCGACGACGTCGTGTCGCAGCCACACCGAGTGCATCTCCGGGTGGGTGGAGATGACGATCCGGTCCGGCTTGAACTCACCAACCGCGGCTTCCAGCGCGTGCAGCGGTCGGTGTTCGCCGAGTTCACCCTCGGCGTGCAGCCCATGGCTACGCAGCACCTCCAGCGTGGAGTCGAGCCGCGCCTGCGCCGCCTTGACCGTCTCCTCCCACACCCACACGGCCCCGCTGTGTTCGGCCTGGCCGGTGTCAACGGGGTTGGCCGGGACACAGACGAAGTACTCGGCCTTGCCCTCGCTGTCGATGGACCGCAGTTCTTCCAGCAGCTCGGAGGCCCCGACCGTTTCGTTGGCCAACACCAGGACGCGGGTGCCGCCGGTCTGCGCCGGGGGCTCGTCGAAGTCCTTCCCCACCGAACCGCCGCGCCACTTGGTGATCGCGTACAGCACCAGCACGACGGCGAACGCCAGCACACTGAGCACGAGCTGCGACCTGGACGACTCGTTGAAATACATCATCACCAGCACGGCGACCATCGCGGCAATCGTGGCGATGGTCAGGTACGGGAAGAACCACATCTTGACCTTCAGCTTGTCCGACGACGTCCGGCGCCGCAGGATCAGCTGGCTGATCGCGATCAGGATGTACACGAACAGGATGATCGCGCCCGAGGAGTTCAACAGGAACGTGAACACGGTGTCCGGTGAGACAGCCGCGGCGATGACGCACAGGAATCCGACGATGCTGGAGGACAGAATCGCCGCCGTCGGCACCCCGCGCTTGTTCACGGTGATCAGACTGACCGGAGCCTCCCGGCGGGCGGCGAGCACGAACAACATGCGGGACGCGGTGTACATCCCCGAGTTCAGGCAGGACAGCACCGCTGTCAGCACCACTGCGTTCATGAGCTGGTCCGCGTACGGGATGCCCATCACGGTGAAGGCGCTCACATAGGGCGACGCACCCAGTTCGGTCGAGTTCCACGGCAGGATGACGGCGAGCAGGAACACCGAGCCGACGAAGAAGATGGCGATCCGGACGATCACCGAGTTGGTCGCCTTCGCGATCGCTCTGGCCGGGTCCTTTGATTCGGCCGCCGCGATCGTCGCGATTTCCGCGCCGACCATCGAGAAGATCACTACCACGATGCTGGTGAAGACGGCGCTGAACCCATTCGGCAGGAACCCACCGTTATCGGTCAGGTTGGAGAAATCCAAACTCTTGTTGGGCCAAATGCCCAGCACGAATAGGCTGCCGAGGGCGATGAACACGACAATCGCGGCGACCTTGATGCCGGCGAACCAGAATTCGAATTCGCCGAACGAGCTCACCGAGAACAGGTTGGTCGCCGTCATCAGAATCATCAGGATGAGCGAGAGCAACCACAACGGGGCATCGAACCAATAGGTCAGGATCTTGGCGCCGGCGACGGCCTCGAAGCCGACCACGATGACCCAGAAGTACCAGTACAGCCAGCCGACAGAGAAGCCCGCCCAGCCACCCATCGCCCGCCGGGAGTAGTCGGCGAAGGACCCGGTTGATGGGTTGGCGACGGCCATTTCGCCGAGCATTCGCATCACCATGATGATCAACACGCCGGTGACCGCATAGGTCAGGAAGGCCGCAGGCCCGGCTTCGTTGATCACCGCGCCCGAGCCCACGAACAGGCCGGCGCCGATCACGCCGCCGATGGCGATCATCGTCAGGTGCCTCTGGCTGAGGCCCTTCTTCAGTTCTGGGGGTGCACCCATGACACAACTCCTTTAACTGACAGTTGCGGTGGCAGCACGGATGGGTCATCGTCCGTGCTCAGGTCACTTTGCGCCTCGACCGGGAAGCCGGCAAGCGGAGAAACCGAGCCGAAACATGCGCCGCCACCGAATTGAGCAGGGCCGAATGGGCTATCAGCACATTCGGCGGGTCTGTCGCAATTGCCCCCAAGACTGCGGCGACGTGCCAAGCTACCGGAATGACAGGCCCGCAAACGCACTCGGCAAGGACCCTCGGGCTGGTGACCGCCATCGTGCTGGCGCTGGGCCTGGTATGGGTCCCGGGCACGGCATCGGCCGCCGCTCGCGCAGCCACCCGTCAGGCAGCATCGGCCGCGGCCGACCCGGACAGCCCGCCGTTGACGTACTGGGGATCGGCCCGCCAGATGATCACCGTCGTCGCCGACTCATCGGCCTCGACAACGGCCACTCTCACCGCCTGGGAGCGGACCGACGCCGGATGGCGCAGTGTCTTCGGCCCGATGCGGGCCATGGTCGGCGCTGCCGGAATCGGCCAGGCGTCGGAGGGCTCCACCCGGACACCCGCCGGGGCGTTCTCGCTGGGCCAGGCGTTCGGCCGGCAGCCGAACCCGGGCACCGCGATGCCGTATTTCCAGACGGACGTCTATGACTGGTGGAACGGCAACAGCAACTCACCGCAGTACAACACGCACGTCCGGCAGGCCGCCGATCCCGGCGCCAGCGAGAACCTCTACCGGATCGGCGCCGTCTACGACTACGCCGTCGACATGGGCTACAACCGGGCTCGCACCCCCGGGGCCGGCAGCGCGTTCTTCCTGCACGTCACCGACGGCCGGCCAACCGGTGGCTGCGTGGCGATCGACCGGGCAGCGCTGGTCGGCATCTTGCGCTGGCTCGACCCGGCGAAAGCGCCGGTGATCAACGTCGGAACCGTGGACCCGGCCAGCCGGAATCCCATCGGCTACCAGGACTCCGCGACCCTCAGCGGCGACACGGCGCGGGTGGCCGGCTGGGCCGTCGATCCGGATCGACTGCGGGTGCCGGTCAACGTCCACGTCTACGACTTTCGCCCGGACGGATCCGCCAAGGGCGTCGCGGTCCCGGCGGACCAGGTTAGACCGGACCTGCCGGGCGCCATCCCCGGCGTCAGCAGCAACCACGGCTATGTCGCCGCGATCCGGCTCGACGGGCCCGGTCGTCATCGGGTGTGTTCCTTCGCGATCAACGTCGACAACGGAACCGGCAACCCGGTGCTCGGCTGCGTGTTCCTGGATGTCCCGCCGCCGATCGGCCACCTGGACTCCGCTCGACCGTCGCCGGGAGCCATCGTCGCGGGCGGCTGGGCGGCCGACCCCGTTGCGCCCGGTCAGCCGCTGCAACTGCTCGCGACGGTCAGCGGTCCGGGCGGCGTTACGCAGTTCGGCGGCAGCACCGGCGCGGCCCGGCCGGATGTCGCCGCGGCAATCCGGTGGGCGGGCGGCGCCGCCGGCTTCAGCATGACCGTGCCGGCGCAGGGCGAGGGCACGCATCAGGTCTGCGTCAGCGCGCGGGCGAATCACCTGCCGGCCGCCCTGACGGCGCTGGGCTGCACGGTGGTGTCGGTACGGAACGCCTTCGGCTACCTGGACAGCGTGACCGGCCGGACCGGCACCCTCACGGTCGGCGGCTGGGCAGTCAACCCGAACAACCCCGGCGAGCGGGTGCAGATCCACATCTACGACTACGGGCCATCCGGCCTGCACGGCACCCCCGGGGTGATCGCCAATCAGTCACGGCCGGACGTCGCCGCTGTCATCAGGGGGTATGACGCGAACCACGGCTATCTGGCGACCGTCCCCGCCGAACGCGGACAGCACCGGGTTTGTACCTACGCCATCACCACCGGCGGCGGCTACGGAAACCCACAGTTGGGCTGCAAGGACGTCGCGGTCGGGTGATCACGATCGGAATGTCTGCACCGCGGCACAACGAACCCGAAGCGCATCCTGCCGGGGCCGGTCGGTGTGCCCCGTGCTGGCAGCCAGGGCGGGGGTGCCCAGTGGCTGTCCGGCGGTAGCGGGTCACCGTGTCGGCGTCAGGTCAGCGACTGGCCGGAAACGGCGAAGAGCACCACCGCGATGATCGCGGCCGCGATGACGATCAGGAACAACGCGCGGCTCCTTGGCTGGCGCAGCCCGACGGCGATGCCCGCGCCGATCAGCACAACCAGGGCGGTCGCCGCAACCCAGCGCCAGGCCGCGGTTCCGGTGCTGCCGCTCGTGCCCAGCAGGATCACCAGCGAGGCGGCACCGAGGAGCACCGGGCAGGCGACCGCGGTGGCCCGGAGCCCGATCCGGTGGGGAAGGCCGCGAATCCCGGTGTCGACGTCGTCGTCCAGGTCGGGCAGCACGTTCGCCAGATGCGCCGACACTCCGAACAGCGCGCCGGCGACCATCGCCCACGGGGCCGGCCAGGTCGGGTCGGGCAGCGACAGGGTGGCGACCGCCGGCAACATGCCGAAGGCGATCGCGTACGGGACGAAGGAGAACGCTGTTGCCTTGAGCCCGAGGTTGTAGAGCCAGCCACAGGCCACCACCGTGAGTGAGGCGAGCCCGGGCAGCACGCCTAGCGCGAGGGACAGCACGATCGCGGTCGCCAGTGCGGCGCCGGCCGCGATGCCCACCAGCCGCAGGGAAACGGCACCACGAGCCACCGGTTTGTCCGAGCGGGCAGTCGCCCGGTCGCGGGCGGCATCGATCGCATCGTTCGACCAGCCGATCGACAGTTGACCGGCGAACACTGCGGCGACCAGCAGCGCGCCACGATCGAGTGACAAACCGGCGAGAGCAGCGAGTCCCGCGCTGATCGCGGTGACGGCGAGCGTCGGCAGTGGGTGGCACGACAAGGCCAATGCCCTCGCGACCCCGCCCGCGGTTGCCACTCTGCCCGACGTCATGGTGACACCTCCGTCGGGCCGCCCCGCTTGCCGAGAATCTGGTCGCCTGCGGGGAATTCGCCAGGCCGAATCTGCCACGAACCGGAGCCGTGCCTCTTGGTGCCGGACCGTGCCACGACACCTTCGTCGCAGACGACTTGGCACCATTCAATACCGAAGGGTGTGCCTGCGGCGCTGGCCGACACGCCCTTCGTTGGCGAGCGGGTGCTGGCCGTCATACCGACGGGCTACGACGGGTCGCGGCCAGGACCGCCGATCCGGGTGATCCCAAACGTAACGTACTGTCACCGCATGACCTGCCTTGCCGCCGTGCACGCGGTCCTGCCCACCAACAGATACCCACAGGACAAGATCACCGAGGCATTCGCCGAACACGTCCTCGGGGACGGCGCGAGCCACGAGGTGCTCCGGCGCATTCACACCAATACCCGGGTGGGCAGCCGCTATCTCGCGCTGCCCCTGGATGACTACAAGCTGCTGACCGACTTCACCGCAGCCAACGATGCCTACATCGAGGCCGCCGTGGAACTCGCCGTACAGGCCGTCACCGGCGCCCTCGATGCGGCCGGTATCGCCGCGGACGAGGTCGACGTCATCTTCTCCACCACCGTCACCGGTCTGGCGGTCCCCTCCCTGGAAGCCAGGATCGCCGCTCGGGTCGGCTTCCGCGAGGACATCAAGCGGGTGCCGTTGTTCGGCCTCGGCTGCGTCGCCGGGGCTGCCGGCATCGCCCGGCTGCATGACTACCTACGGGGCTGGCCGGATCAGGTCGGGATCCTGCTGTCCGTCGAGCTGTGCTCGTTGACGATCCAGCGGGGCGACACCTCGATGGCCCACCTGGTGGCCAGCGGGTTGTTCGGTGACGGGGCCGCAGCGGTGGTGGCCGTCGGGGCGGAACGCGCAGATCGGCTGGACGTCGGTGGGCCCCGCGTGCTGGCCACCAGCAGCCACCTGTACCCGGACACCCAGGGTGTCATGGGCTGGAACATCGGCTCGAGCGGATTCGGGATCGTGTTGACCGCCGAGGTGCCTGACCTGGTGCACCGCTACCTCGGACCGGATATTCGGGATCTGCTGACCGCCCACGGATTGTCCGTGCAGGACGTCGGCGCCTGGGTCTCGCACCCGGGCGGGCCGAAGATCATCGAGGCGATCGAGGCCGAACTCGGAGTCGGCCCGCAGGCGTTGGAGATGACCTGGCGATCGCTGGCCGAGGTCGGGAACCTGTCGTCCGCGTCGGTGCTGCACGTGCTGCGGGACACCCTGCGGGACCGGCCGCCGACGGCCGGCAGCCCCGGGGTGCTGATGGCCATGGGGCCCGGGTTCTCCTCCGAGCTCGTTCTGCTGCGCTGGTAGGGCACCGGATGTCCAGCGCTCACCCGGCGAGTTGCACACCGGCGGCGGGCATCTCACCGATGAACTCGATGATCAACCCCCCGTCCCGGAGGTTCCCGCGATGATTGCCTACACCCTGTTCGTGCTCGCGGTCGGTGCCGAGCGGTTGGTCGAGCTCGCGGTGTCCAAACGGAATCTCGCCTGGGCCTTCGCCCGTGGCGGGAAGGAGTACGGCCGCGGGCACTACCCGGCGATGGTGCTGCTGCACTTCTCGCTGCTGGTCGGCTGCGTCGTCGAGGTGTGGGTCTTCGACCGGCCGTTCCTGCCCGCTCTCGGCTGGACGATGGTGGCGGTCGTCCTCGCGACCCAGGCCCTGCGCTGGTGGTGCATCAGCACCCTGGGTCGGCGGTGGAACACGTTGATCGTCGTCATTCCCGGCCAGCCGCTGGTCACTCGTGGGCCCTACCGGTGGCTGCGGCACCCGAACTACCTGGCCGTCGTCGTCGAGGGCATCGCGCTGCCGATGGTGCACACCGCTTGGATCACGGCGGTGACCTTCACCGTGCTCAACGCCTTCCTGTTGCGCGTCAGGATTCGGGCCGAAGAAGATGCCCTGACGCGGGCCTCGACTGCCTTCCCGGCGGCCCAGGACGCCGAATCGGTGCCCGCCAAACCGGGCCAATGATCGATCTGCTGATCGCCGGCGCCGGACCTGCCGGCCTTGCGACAGCGTTGTATGCCGCTCGGGCCGGGCTGGACGTCACGGTTGTCGATCCGCGGGTAGCCACCGAGAACCAGAAGCCCATCGACAAGGCCTGCGGTGAGGGGCTGATGCCTGGCGCGGTCCGAGCGCTTGCCGAGCTGGGGGTGGAGCCGCCCGGCCGGCCGTTTCGGGGCATCGGCTATGTCGCGGGCGATCATCGCGCCGAGGCCTTGTTCCGGTCCGGCGCCGGTCTCGGTGTGCGCCGCACCGACCTGCACACCTGTTTGCTGTCAGCCGTTCGCGCGGCCGGAGTCCCCGTGCTGCCGCGCGCGGTTGGTTCGGTGACTCAGGACGAGAACGCGGTCGCCGCAGCCGATCTGACCGCTCGGTACCTGGTGGCGGCCGACGGCCTGCATTCCCCGATCGCCCGGTCCTTGTCCTTGGATGTGCCGGTCCGGGGTGCTCGTCAACGCTGGGGGCTGCGGCGTCACTACGAAATCCAGCCGTGGTCGGATCTGGTGCAGGTGCACTGGTCCGAGCGCTCCGAGGCCTACGTGACCCCGGTCGGATCCGGACTGGTCGGGGTAGCGGTGCTCAGCGGTGATCGGGCGGGTTTCGACGCTCAGCTCGCGGCGTTCCCGGCCCTGGTCGAGCGGTTGACCGGCACGGAGGGTGGGGCGGTCCGCGGGGCCGGGCCGCTGCGGCGGCGGACCAGCAGCCGGGTGGCGGGTCGGGTACTGCTGGTCGGCGACGCGGCCGGGTACGTCGACGCGCTCACCGGTGAGGGCATCGCGGTTTCGCTGGCCTGCGCCCGATCCCTCGTCGACTGCGTCGTCACCGGGCGTCCCGCCGACTACGAAGCGCGCTGGCGGCGGGACTCGCGCCGCTACCGGGCACTGACGTCCTCGCTGCTCTGGGCGAGCGGCCGGCGGACCATTCGAAGGGCCATTGTGCCTGCTGCGCAACGGGTTCCGTGGGTCTTCTCCGGGGCGGTCGGCCAGCTGGCGCGGTGAGATCCCCGACTGCCGGGTGGGAGGTGGCACTGTCAGCTGCGTCCCTCGTGGAACAGATTCACCGACTTGGCGATTCGGCGCTGCCTGGTCTCCGCTGTTTTTGCGCCGCCGATCGCCAGCACATGCCGGAGTTTGTTGCTGTAGGACAGCCCGTCGAAGAACGACCTCGCCGCGGGGTCGGCGTCCAGTGCGGCGGAGAGGTCCTCGGGCACCACCACTTCCCGTGGTGCGGTGTCGAGAGCGAGCGCGACATCCACCTCGTCACCGGCCGCGATGCCCGCGCCGGCCCGGTGTTCGGCACTGACCGGAAGCATGAACGTGCCGCCCATCGATCCCACGCTGCT
Source organism: uncultured Actinomycetota bacterium (assembly GCA_963730295.1). Taxonomy (GTDB): domain Bacteria; phylum Actinomycetota; class Actinomycetes; order Mycobacteriales; family Nakamurellaceae; genus Nakamurella. The sequence goes on from CAVSRE010000006.1 coordinate 90,104, forward strand.
GCGATAGCTGTAGCCGTTGTTCAGCGTGACGATGACGGCCGGCTTCTTTCCCGCACCCAGGTCAGCAACGATCTCGGCCGGAACCTCGAATCCGGTCGCCGTCTTCCCGGCAAGGAGCAACGTGCCACGAAATTTCATGGTGGGCAGTATGCCGTGAGGTTCGCTCGCTCGCGAGGAAACCCGAGTCAGTCCAGAAGCGCCGCAACGTCAAGGTCCTCTTTGCGCAGGAAACGTGTTGCGCCGCAATGCTCCAGGTCGGGCAGGTCGGCGGCCTCGTAGGTGGACACCAGGATCACCCTGGTTTCGGGTCGGTCGGCGAGGATCATCCTGGTCGCGTCCGGACCGTCGATGCCGGGCAGGCGAACATCCATCAACACCAGATCCGGCGCCAGGGTCCTGGCCAGGGTCACCGCGTCCTCGCCGGATCCGGCCTCGCCGGCCAGCGTGAGGCCGGCCGTCGCGCGGATCAGCATGGCAACCGCCCGACGGAACTGCGGCTGGTCGTCCACCAGCAAAATCCGGACCGACCGGGTCGGCGTCGGATCGGTCACCGCTGTCCCTCGGCCAGGTACATCAGGGCCGCCCGGACTCGCGGGTGATTCGTCCGGTCACCACTGAGCCCCAGCTTGGTGAAGATGGCATTGATGTGCTTCTCCACCGCGTGCTGGGTGAGGAACAACTCTGCGGCGATGGCTGCATTCGTCCGGCCTTCGGCGATGGCACCCAGGACCTGCAGCTCCCGCGGGGTCAGCCGCGCTATCTCCCGGTCGCCGGCCAAGGATCTTCCGGTCACCAGGGTTTCGACGACCTTCGGATCGATGGCCGAGCCGCCGGCGGCGACGACGCCAACGGCCGCGACCAATTCGTCGAGATCGGCCACCCGCTCCTTCAGCAGGTACCCACGACCCTGGGTGCCCTCCTTGAGCAGGGTGCGGACGTAGCTCGCCTCGGCGTACTGGCTGAGCAGCACAACACCCATCGCCGGATACCGGCGCCGGCAGTGCGCCGCCAGCAGGATCCCTTCGTCGCGCCGGTCCGGCGGCATCCGAATATCGGTCAGGACCACATCGGGCCGCAGTTCGTCGATGGCCTGCAGCGCCTGGGTGAGGTCACCGCAGCTGGCGACGACCTCGATCGACGGGCACGTTGCGAGCATGCCGCGAACGCCCTCCCGGACCAGGAAATTGTCCTCCGCCAGCACCACGCGGTGACTCATCGCCGCTGACCACCCTGGGCATTGATCGGCTCCATGACTGTGCCAGACGCAGGGTCGAGCACGGCCGTGTCGGTCTGCGTCCCGGAGCCCATCGGATCGTCGAACGCGCCGTCGATCAGGGGAATCCGGACATGCAGGACGGATCCTGCGACAGCCGCGCCGGGGCGGACCGGATCCAGGGTGAACTCTGCCCGGCCGGCAAACGCATCGACTCGATCCCGCACGGCCTGCATCGCCAGATTGTCGGTCACCGAACCGGCGGCTGCTTCGGCCGCGACCACACCGACCACCTCCACGCAGACCTCGGCCGGCCCAACGTCGACCGCAACTGTCGGCCGGTCCCCCGCCGTTGACAGGGCACCCAAAGCCGTCACCAGCACGAAGTACAGGCACGACTCCACGGCGGACAACCGGTGCAGAGCGGCTTCGTCGCCGCGCACCGTCAGGTCGAAGGCGGTGCCGGAGCGCTGCTGCCAGCCCTCCAGCGACACCTCCAGACCCGCGTCGGCCAGACGCGGCGGATAAATCCCCCTGGCCAGGACGCGCAAGGCATCCAGTGCGGCTGCGACATCCTCGCGTGCGGCGTCCAGCCCGGCCGCGGAGTCGGGTCGGTCCAGCAGTTCGGCGTCGAGCGCGGATTCGGCGCGATCAAGATATGGCAGCACCCGCTCGCGCATCTCGCCCGCCAACCGTGCGATCTCGGTGCGTCGGGCGTCCAGGATCCGGAGATTGGATTGGACGAGGGCTGCCGTGACCTCCTGCAGGTCAGCAGCGCGCCGGCGCAACTCAACGGTCAACCGCACCGTCGACAGCGCGAGACCCGCCGGCCGCGCGAGGTCGGCAAGCAAACCGCGGTCACGATCTGATTCGCCCTGATCGGACAGGTCAACCTCGATCTCGCCGACCTCGTGACCACCGTGTCTAACGCCGACGGTGACCTGCGACCCTTCGGCCACCGCACGTCGTGGCCACACCTGGGACCAGGAGTCGCCGTCGGACATCAGCAACCGCACCTCAGCACGGCTCGAATGCACGGTGCGGCCGGCGGTCTCGGCGAGGGCCGGCACAATCTCGTCGACGGGGAGGGTGGTCGACATCCGGCGCAACAGCGTCCGGCCGGCCTCATAACCGCCGGCTCGTTCGCCGAGCAGCACCTGGTCGACCAGCCGGCGAACCGGCCCACCGGTGAGCCAGAACAGCCCAGCGACAACAGCAGTGGCCGACAACACCAACCACAGCGGCATCCGATCCGGGGCACCGAAAACGGCGGCCGAGAGCAGCTCGGCCGCGCCGTAGACAGCGAGGGCGATGACGAACCTCACAGCACCACAACCCGCAACCCGCAGCAGCGCCTGCCCCGTCACCGGGTGATCCCCGCGGTGGACGGAGCCGACCCGGTCTTGGCGGATTCGCCGTCCGCGGCGTTTCGGACATCGCCGGTCGGATCGGCGGCCGGGCCATGAATGCTGAGCATCGGAATGGCCCCCCGGACCCGGGTGCCGCCGCCGGGCGAGGAATCAACGGCGATCCATCCGCCATGCAGCGACGCGCGGTCGTCCAGCCCACGCAGTCCACCGGAAACATCGCCGAACTGTTCCGGGGCAATGCCGACTCCGTCATCGGTGACCGCAAAAATCAGCTCATCATCCTCGATGTGCACCTCGATGCCGACCCGGGAGGCGTTCGCGTATTTGACGACGTTCTGCAACGCTTCCGAGCAGCAGAAATAGGCTCCCGCCGCGGCTTCGGGCGCGATTGGCCGATGATCCGGCCCGGTCGGCAGGTCAAGAAGTAGATCAACCGTCAACCCGGTCCGCCGCGCGGTGACCGCGGCGTGTTCGAGCCCGCCGCGTAGACCGCCCGAGCGAAGCGCAGCCGGTAGCTGCCCGCCGGAGATCTCCGCCAGTTCCGACCTGCTCGCATCGAGTTCGCGCCGCAACCCCCGGGCAAGGGAGGTCCGCATCGCCGGGTCTGTGCCCGGGGCCGCGGCCATTCGCAGGCCGAGCATCACCGCGACCAGCGTCTGCTGCGCACCGTCATGCAGGTCACGTTCGACCCGGCGCCGTTCCCGATCCTGCGCGGCCACCAGCCGCCGACGGGAGACCGCGAGCTGCCGTGCGCGCTCGGCGAGGCCCTGCACCTGCTGGGCGAGCCGCTCGGCCAGCACGGCGTTATGCAGCACAAGACCGGCATGCGCAGCGAGATCGGCCAGCAGGTCGCGCTCGCCGGCCGGCAATACCTCCGAAGCGGTCAGGTCGACGACCAGCACGCCGAGTTCTGCACCCTTGTGCAGCACCGGCCAGTGCCGGCCGTCGAGCAACGTCGGCTCGACAGCCGGCGAACCCAGAACCGCATCGAGGCCCTGGCCCGCCCCGGCAACCGCACGAAGGGTCCAGCGCGCACCGTCCCGCAGCCACAACTCGGCGCGGGTGGCTCGGGTGGCCCGCACGCTGACATCGACCAACTGTTCGAGCTCGGCCGTCGGGGTCACCTGCTCAAGGCCGCTGATCAGGGTCTTCATCGCCTCGTCCGGTCCGAGGTCCTGCCCGAAGACGACCCGGTTGGCCCACCGCCGCGCCAGCGCCCACGCGGGTTGCAGGGCAACGGCCGCAGCGGACAACACAACGACAGTCCACCAACTCGCTCCGCCGACCACGGCGGCCCCGGTCGCAACGGCCACCAGATAGGCGACGGCGCAACCGACGGTGAGCAGGCCGTAGACCAGCACCCGGCTCACCAGCCGATCGATCTCGAACAGCCGGTAGCGCAGCACACCGGCGAACAGCACCACCGGAACGATGGCGAAGACTGCCGGAAACAGGTCCTGCAACCGTTCGGCGGCCTGACTCGCGGCGGGGACGGCCGCGGCATCGACCGCGGCAATGCACCAGGCACTGCACCAGATCAACGCCAGGGCCAAGGCCGGCAGCAGTGCCCCGATCAGCAGCCGTGCATGGCGCCTGCTGGCCGGCGCAGTGGAGTCGTCGGCCACCCTGAGCAGCTGGGCGCCGACACCGGCGACCGGGATCAGGATCCCGAAGAAGATCACGAAGAACTGCGGGTGCACCAGGAAGTTGCTCCACCAGCAGACGAGGGCGACCGCTGCGGTCACCGCGACGACCACCGCAGCCAGCGCCCGCCCGGACACCCCGACCCGCTCAGGTAGGCGCCCGTCCGGGAACAGGATGACCGCCCACAGGTACGACACTCCGGACACGATGTGGAAGGTGAAGTGGATGACCGCGATCGGCCACGGACTGCCGAGGATGTGGAACGCCTCGTGGCTGGGCAGGTTGAAAGTGGCGGCGGTGCCCAACAGGCCGAGCGCCAACAATCGTGGCACCAGCCCGTCCGGGCGCCGGATGATCAGCAGCACGCCGAGCGTCAGGTTCAACAGGCTGAAGGCGTACTGCACAAGGGTGTTGCCGCTGATTCCGGTGAGCGTGGTCATGGGATGCAGCAACAGCATCGCGGGCCTGGACAGCGGGCCACCACCACTTGCCATGGTGCCGACGACATCGGCGATCGCGGGCACATCTTGGACCAGGACGGGGAGTATCCCCACGCCGAGCCACAGCACGAGCCCGGCCGCGTAAGCAGCGAACGCGACCCGGAACGCGACCTGCCCGGAAGCTGCGGGTGCCATGGACCCCGATTATGGCCCTTATCCCACCGTCGGCGACCGGGCGTCGGTCGCCGTTGGTGTGGTGGGAGCTCGGGTGTGCTTTCACCCACCGCGACGGCCGGGCATCGGCCGCCGAGAACGCGGTGGAGTGAACGACGCGGTCCTGCTGGGACCACGTCCTGCCGGACGACGGACGACGGGCCGAGACGGTTCACGCCGCGTCGTTGCCTTTCCTGTGCGGTCATCTCGCCCCCTGGGAAGCAATCGGCCGGCGATGCCGGAATCCACCTCGGACCGGGTGTTGCCCGGTGTCGGGGCCTGGCTCACAAAGAGTCGCACCGCAGCACCGCCTGCCGCGGGGGTGCCTGCACCCCTATCCGGGTCTGCTGGTGCACACCCTCGGAAATGTCAGCCGAAGACGGGACCGTTGTTTCCACCAGCTCGGCCAGCAGGGCCAGAGCGATCACGGGGGGACCCGCCATGACGATCGTCAGCAACATCGGCACCACCAGCACCGATAGCACCGCACCGGTCCGCTACACCCTGCCGGGGATTCCGTGGCTCGCCGCCACGATCAATGGAACCGAGGGAGTTCTGACCGTCGGCTCGGTCGACGTCCCGGTCGAGGTCACCGCACCTACGAACGGGGGGCCCGCGCGGATCGCGGCCGAACCGGCCCAGCTGACCCTGTCGGCGATCTCGGCGGTGGCAGTGGCGGCCGGGGGGACCGATCCACTCGCCGCACTGCCCGGCTCGCTCGCCGCATTTGTCGCAGACATCGCCGTCTCGCACATCGGCCTGTCCGTCGACCTGGCCGGCCGCGCGATCACGTCGGCCGAGATCACTGTCACCGCCGACCAGCCCTGGTGGGCGCTGCCGGGCCAGCTCGAGATCGACGACCTGCACCTCGCGCTCCTCTACACCAGTGCGGGCGACTCCTACACGGTCGAGGTCACTGGCGGCGGAACCATTCTCGGCGGCCGGGTGCAGCTCACGGTGCTGCGCGGAGACGACGGTTCGTTCACCGTCACGGCCAACGGCCCGGATGGCGCCGGGATCGCGGTACCCGGCATCGCGGTGATCGGCGGCCTCGTCGGCGTCGCGGATCTGACGGCTGCGCTGCCACCCGGCGTCGCCGAGTTGCCCGGATTCGAGCTGGCCGACGTCGCGGTGGTGCTGACCACTGCGGGGGTCGCATCCGCCCACCTGACCGTCGCCGGTGGGTCGGCTTGGGCGCTACCGGACCCGATCGGTCTGTCCATCGACGAGCTCGCGCTGAGTATCGCAATCGAGCACCCGACCGATGCCGCAATCCGCTCGGTGCAGGTGTCCATCAAGGGCGCCGCCACCTTCGCCGAGGCGTCTGTCTCGGTGATGATCGAGTCGAAGGACGGCCGCTGGACACTCACCGGCGGCCTGCGGCCGGGCTCGTCGCTGACCGCGTCCGCGATCGCCCGCAGCTATGGCGCGGGCCTGCCGGCCCACCTGCCGGAGTTGGCCCTGTCCCAGTTCACCGTCTCCGCGGTCCTGGGCGCCGGCGAGCTGACCGTCACCGCCGCGTCCAGCACCGAATGGACCGTGCCGGTCGGGCCCGACGGCATCGGCGTCGGGGCACTGGCCGTCATGTTCAGCCGGCACGCCGCCGACGACGAGGGCCGCACCTTCACCGGCTCCATCTCCGGCGAGGTGCACCTCGGCGGCATCGTGGTCCCCGTGTCTTACGCGGTGCCCGGTGGCCTGAAGCTGACGGCGACCGTGGCGTCGTTCGCCCCCTTCCCACTCCTGCAGGATCTCTGCGGAGCAACAGTGGTCGGCTCATTGGCGCTGCCGCCGGAGCTGCTGTCACTGGCCCTCACCGATCTCGAACTGACCATCGACGTGGAGCGCTCCGAGGTGTCCTTCGCAGCCACCGGTCCCGGGTTCAAGCGGGTGCAGGCCGTTGTCCGTAAGGGCACCTCCTGGGGCTTCGCGGTCGGCATCGAGCTCGACGACAACTACCGATTCTCGTCGCTGTCCGCCGCGTTGAGCGGGCTGGACAACGTGCACCTGCCAGACGCGCTGATCGTCATCTCGACCTTCGACGACACCGCGTTCAGCTTCGACGAGCTGCAGCCGGTCGCCGGCGTCGGAGTGGAGCACGGCCTGCTGGTCGACGGCCGGCTGGATCTCTCCGGGCTGGGCGCCGACAAGTTCCTGGGCAAGGCGTCGTTGGACGTCAAGGCACACGTGGGCAGCACGCTCAGCGACCTCTCGCTGACCGCCGGCATCGACGATGTCACCATCACCGATGGCGTCGTGCTGAAGAACGCCGAATTCGAGCTGGTTCCCGGCCCGGAGAACGTGTCGGTGTCGGTGTCCGGCGCGGTCGATGTGACCATCGACTCCAGTCCGCTGGCGTTCATCGGCGGGGTTCGGGTCGTGCCGAACGGCATCTCGTTCTTCGCGACCATGAAGGGCACCTGGAAAGAGCCGTTCGGCGCCAAGGGGGTTGCCCTGACGAATGTTTCACTGGAGATCGGGTCGGACTTCGAAGGGGTCCCGTCCATCGGCATCACCGGGGGCCTACAGATCGGGGCCTTTGCCGGCACCGCGGGCGTCTCGTTCAACTCCGAGTTCCCCACCCAGAGCGTGCTGATCGTGGCCTTCAACCACCTGTCGCTGATGGATGTCGTCGGCACCTTCTGCCCGCCCTCGGTCACCGCCGGAATCCCGTCCGACATCGGCCGCACCCTGGCCGGGATCTCCCTCGACGACGTCGAGCTGTACGTCGTCCCGCAGGACACCTCCATCGGCAAGATCAAGTACGACCAGGGACTGCGGGCGGCCGGCACCATCAACCTCGCCGGATTCAGCGCCATTGCCAAAGTGGAAATCGATCCGGCGCAGGGCATCTCGGCGGCCGGGTCGCTCAGCCCGGTGCATATCGGAGATGTCTTCTCGCTGACCGCTGACGGCTCCGACGCCGGGCCGAGCCTGGACATCCAGGTCAAGGCAACAGCTGTGCCGAAGATCGCGATCACCGGGCAGGCCTCGCTGCTCGGGCTGACCGCCGGCGCGCACCTCACGTTGTCCGACACGGGCTTCGACTTCGGCTGCGAGGGCAAGGTTTTCGGCGCCTTCGACGCCGCCGTCACGGCCAAGGGCAGCAGCCTCCAGTCGGCGGACGGTTTCACGGTGCACGCCCAGATGTCGCAGAGCTTCCTGTCCGATCTGACCGCAAGGGCTGCCAGCACGCTGCAGCAGGCCGGTGCCGATGCGTCCGGCAAGATTGCCTCGGCCCAGCGCGACGTCGACGACGCCAACGCGAAGGTCAAGACGCTCACCGACGACGCCGAGCGCGCCGGTGATGACCTGCAGGCCAAGCGGGACGACGCCAACCGGCAGCTCGATGATGCCCGGAAGAAGGTCGCCACGGCATCGACTGCCCTGGACACGATCGACCGGCAAATCGCCTCGACAAAGGCAACCATCGCCGCCGAGCGGGACCAGACGACCAGGAACATCAAGGATGCACAGAACAAGGTCGACGCTGCGCAGGCGTCGGTTGACGACTGGCAGCGGCAGATCAATGACCTGCAAGGACAGATCGACCAGCTGAACAACGACATCACGTGGTGGAACAACTGGTACAACAACTCGTCCAAGATCCAGAAGGCCTTCCGCTGGGCGCAATTGGCGGCCGAGGTCGGCTGGCGTGGAACGAAGGTCGCCGGGCTGACCACCGGGATGGCCGGCCTGAAACTGTCGAAGCAATCGGCGGATCTCGTGCTGCAGGGTGCAAACCAGACTCTCCAAGCCGCCAAATCCGCCGCGGCGAGCTACCCGATCGAGAAGGACCCGCGCGTGCTCCAACTGCAGTCCGACCGGGGCATCGCCGACTTGGCACTCAAGGGTGCGAACGACTTCCTGTCCCTGACCCAGCAGGCCACCGACGGTGCAATCGTGCTGGCCGGCCAGACCTACAACGGCCTGGTCCAGCAGATCGGCGTCGCGAACGCCGTGCTGCAGAAGACGAATGAAACGCTCGGTCTGGTCAGGCAGGGAGTCGGCACGCTGGCCGGCCTCGCCGGATACATCGCCGAACATGGCCTCGGCGCGCTGCTGGACGTCCGGTCGGCATCATTCGACGGCACGCTCTCGGGCACCAAGGGCGGCGCCGTGAGTCTCGACGCGGCCGTTGTCTTCCAAGGCACGCCGCAGGCGGTGCACATCGCGTATGACTTCAGCGACCTGGCCGCCGGGGCCAAGGCGCTGGCCAAGGCGGTGGTGCCCAGCTTCTCGATCTGACCGAGCATGCTGATCCGGCCTCGGGCCGTGTCGCTCAGGAAACTGGGAGACGCGGCCCCTTGGCATTCACGGCCCGAACAGCCGGGATGTCGTCACACCGAGAGCCGGACAAGTGTGTGGAGGCATCGGGCGGGGAAACACCAGCGCAATCACCTGTCTGCGAAACTCTCACCATGGCAACCGGCCCACCTTCTCCGCCCGGAAGTCAGCCGTCGGCGGCCGTCCGGAAGTGGCGATCTCGCCTTGCCAACGAGCGGGAGGAAGCGAAGGTCTACCGCAATCTCGCCAGTCGCCGAACCGGTGAGGAGCGGGAGATCCTGCTGGAACTCGCCGAGGCGGAGGAACGGCACGCCGCGCACTGGGCTGCCCTGCTCGGTGCGGACATCGGGCCGCCGCGGCGCGCGGACCTTCGCATGCGGATGCTGTCCTGGCTGGCTGTCCACTTCGGGTCGGTCTTCGTGTTGGCCCTCGCCCAGCGGGCCGAGACCCGCTCGCCCTATGACACCGACATGGACGCCACAAGAGCCATGGCCGCCGACGAGCGGGTCCACGAGGAGGTCGTCCGCGGGCTGGCCGCTCGGGGACGGGCGAGAGTGTCCGGTACCTTCCGGGCCGCGGTTTTCGGCGCCAACGACGGGCTGGTCAGCAACCTTGCGCTCGTCCTCGGCGTCAGCGGTGGCGGGGTGTCGTCCCAGGCGGTGCTGCTGACCGGCCTCGCCGGTCTGCTCGCCGGCGCGCTGTCGATGGGAGCCGGCGAGTACGTGTCCGTCCGGTCGCAACGCGAACTGCTGGCGGCATCCTCGCCCGGCCCGACCGCCCACACGGCCGTTCCGGAGTTGGACGTCAACGCCAACGAGCTCGCGCTGGTCTATCGGGCTCGCGGCATGCCGGCCGACGAGGCAGTCCAGCATGCAGCCGAACTCCTGCGGAACTACCCCAGCCGGCTGGAACACCCCGGAGCACCGTCGGAGGACGATCACGCTGTGGTCGGCACCGGGATCGGCGCCGCGCTGTCCAGTTTCTGTTTCTTCGCGACCGGCGCCGCGATCCCGGTGCTTCCGTTCCTGTTCGGCCTCACCGGAACCGCCGCGTTGGTGGTGGCCACCGTGCTGGTCGGCCTGGCGCTGTTGCTCACCGGTGCGATCGTCGGCATCCTGTCCGGCGGACCACCGCTACGCAGAGGAGTTCGGCAATTGCTGATCGGCCTGGGCGCCGCCGGCGTCACCTACCTCCTCGGTCTGCTGTTCGGCGCGACCCTTGGCTGAGCGGTCAGCCGGTAGAGATAACGGACATCACCCCGTGTCCGGTTCAGGAACACTGGTCTGGTGACCTCAACGAACAACAAGCGCGTTCCGTCCGTCGTCCCCATCGCCGCTGCCGCTCTCACCGCCACGGGTGCCGCAGCGGCCTTTGTCGGATTCACCGGCCTTGGCCGGGATGCACGCGGCCTGCCGACGGCAATCGGGGCCAGCCGAGCGGAGATCCGGCCGTCAGCCGAGAGGTCACCGCACTTCGCCGGCGACGCCTTCCACAACACCGAGTCGTCCCACGTCCTGACCCCCGGTCAGGGATTCTCGATGATCCCCGCGCTGATTGCCCACCGCGGCGCGGGGCGGCCCGCGGGCCCGATTCCGCTGGTCAGCACACCACCTGCGGCCGCGGCCGGTGAGCTCGGCATCACCTGGCTCGGTCACGCCACCACGCTCATCGAGATCGACGGCCACTACGTGTTGACCGACCCGGTATGGGGCGAGCGGGTATCGCCCTCCGAGACGATCGGGCCGGCCCGGTTGCACCCGATGCCGATCGCCGTCGACGACCTGCCGATGGTCGAGGCGATCGTCATCTCCCATGACCACTACGACCACCTCGACCTGCCAACGGTGCGGCAACTCCTGCGGACCCAGACCGCTCCCTTCGTCGTCCCGCTCGGCATCGGGGCACACCTGCGGGGCTGGGGTGTGCCGCAGGGGCGGATCATCGAACTGGATTGGGATGAGCAGACGCAACTGGGCGAATTGACATTGACCTGCACCGAGTCCCGGCACTTCTCGGGCCGAGGACTGCACCGCAACACCACCCTGTGGTGCTCGTGGGCGATCGCCGGACCGACGCACCGGGTGTACTTCGGCGGCGACACCGGCTACACCAGCGCCTTCACCGGGATCGGGGAACGGTTCGGGCCGTTCGACATTGCGGTGCTGCCGATCGGCGCGTACGGCGACCAGTGGCCGGACATCCACCTGAACCCCGAGGAGGCCGTTGCGGCGCACCGCGACCTGGGCGGCGGGCTGTTCGTCCCGATCCACTGGGCGAGTTTCGACCTCGCGTTGCACACCTGGGCGGAGCCGGTGGAACGACTGCTGGCCGCCGCCGACGGCATCCGGGTGGCAGTTCCCCGGCCCGGCGAGCGGGTCGCCGGCGATGACGCGCCCACCCCCGACGGCTGGTGGCGGACCCTCGGCTGAGGCCCGGTTCGGAACCACAACGCAGCGGAACGCAACCGTCCAGCATCGGGCGCGTCCCTGGTAACACTACGTGCAATCGGCGTTACTAGGAGTGGCACAATGATGGAGCGGTCCTGGGCGGGCCCTGGCTGGCGTCGCCGGCGTGCCTGTTGTGTGCCGCAGATCTCCGGGGGACCTTGCAGGCGGGGCGGTGACACACGATGACGGCTTTTGCGGAGTTCGCCGCAGCACCGCTGCGGGCACGGGTGTGGGCCTTTGCCGTCGTGGCCCTTGCCGTCGTGCTGTCGCTGGTGCTCTCGACGTGGCCGGACCCGCCGATTCGGACCGCCGACGTCTTGACCGCCCTGGCGCTGGTCGCGGGAAGTGTGCTCAGCGTCGAACTGGGTCGGTTGCTCGAGGGTGGCACCGTCGCGGCCCAGCGCCCGCACAAGGCCCTGTCCGCGTGGCCGATGGCCGCGACGATCCTGTTGCCGTCGTTCTATCTCGTTCCGATCGTGGCGTTGATCTACCTGCATGCCCGACTCCGCGGGATGCGGGTGACATTGTGGAAGTGGGTCATCTCGGCCTGTTTTCTGGTCTGCGCGGGCGCGATCTCGGGTGTGGTGGTCGCGCAGGGTGGCGGTGGCGCACCGCCGACCCTGTCGTCCGGCCTGCCCGGGCTGCTGTACACGCTCGCCGCCGTCCTGGTGTTCCTGTTGGTGGAATCGGCGATGCTCGGGGCGTCGGCCATCCTCAACACCCGGGAGGATGAGGCCTGGCTCCGCAAGACGATGCTCGATCCGTGGTTCTACGTGACCGAGGCCGGGGTGCTGACCATCGGCGCCTTGACCGGCCTGCTGGGCGCGAATGCGCCATGGTTCGTCCTGCTGATGATTCCGGCGTTCTGGTTCCTGCAGCAGTCCGTCCTGCACCGGCCGCTCCAGGAGCAGGCCGACCATGATCCCAAGACCGGGCTGCTGCATTACAACGCCTGGCACCGGCAGGCAACCGACGAGATCCACCGCCTCGGTGCCGCCGGTCGATCCTGGGCTGTGCTGTTCGCCGACATCGACAACTTCCGGTTCTACAACCAACGGCATGGCCATCTCGGCGGTGACCAGGCGCTGGAGTTGGTTGCTCAGATCATCAGGGCCCGGGTTCGTCCCAAGGACATCACGGCCCGATTCGGCGGCGAGGAGTTCTGCGTCCTGCTGCCGGACACGACGGCCGCCAGTGCGGCCCAGGTTGCCGAACGGGTGCGGGTGGCGGTCGGCAACGAGACCGGAGTGCTGCCGGAGACGGTGACGGTCAGCGTCGGCGTCGCCGCGGTTGACGGCGGCAACGCACCCATGGAGCTCGCCGTCGCCCTGGCGCTTGCCGATCAAGCCCTCTATCAAGCGAAACTGGAAGGCCGCAATACCGTCCGGGTCCGACTGCCCGCTGCCCCGCAGCCGACATTCCCGGGGATCACCGCGAACCCCGCGGACGGTCCAACCGGACCCAGGCTGGGCGGCGCGACCGGGTGACGTTCGTCGTTCGAGTCCCGGCCGGCGTCGGCAACCGTGCGACTACCAGATCCGCACCCGGTCGGCCGGGTCGAGCCAGAGGCCGTCGCCTTCCTTGACGTCGAATGCCTCGTGGAACTCGTCGAGGTTCCGTACGACCTGATTGCAGCGGAACTCGGCCGGCGAGTGCGGATCGATGGACAGCAGGCGAAGCACCTCGGCGTCCCGGATCTTGCTCTGCCACGCCGTGGCCCAGGACCAGAAGAAGCGCTGCGCCCCGGTCCGGCCGTCGATCACTTCGGGCTCCTTGCCGTCCAACGAGATGCGCCAGGCCTGGTAGGCGATGCCGAGCCCGCCGAGGTCGCCGATGTTCTCGCCGACGGTGAGCGCCCCGTTCACGAAGTTGCCGGGTACCTGTGCAGGCGCAAGCGCCGAGTACTGATCGATGAGCTTGCGGGTCAGTTGGTCGAAGGCCTCCCGGTCGGCGGTGGTCCACCAGTCGTGCAAGGCGCCGCGGCCGTCGTATTTCGAGCCCTGGTCGTCGAATCCGTGACCGATCTCGTGGCCGATCACCGCCCCGATCGCGCCGTAGTTGACCGCGTCGTCGGCGTCGAGATCGAAGAACGGCGGCTGCAGAATCGCTGCGGGGAAGACGATCTCGTTCATCCCAGGGTTGTAGTAGGCATTGACCGTTTGCGGGGACATGAACCATTCGAGCCGGTCGACCGGCTGGCCGATCTTGGCCAGCTGCCGATCCAAGTCGAAAGCCGCTGCCCGGCGGGCATTTCCGGCCAGGTCGTCGGCATCGACGATGAGCTTGCGGTAGTCCCGCCACTCGTCGGGGTACCCGATCTTCGGAGTGAAGGCCGTCAGCTTGTCCAGCGCCCTGGCCTTGGTGTCCTCGCTCATCCAACTCAGGGCGCCGATGTTCCGCCGGTACGCCTCCAGCAGGTTGGCGACGAGCTGGTCCATCCGGTGTTTGGCCGCCGGCGGGAAATGCTTCTCCACGTACAACCGGCCGAGTGCCTCACCTGCCGCACCTTCGACGAAAGACACCGCCCGCTTCCACCGCTCGCGCAACTGCGGCACGCCGGACAGCGTCCGACCGTAGAAGTCGAAGCTCTTCTCGACCAGCTCGGCGGTGCTGAACGGCGCCGCCGAACGGATGATCTGCCAGGCGAGCCAGTCCTTCCACGCCGGGATCCGGTCAGGGGTCAGCAGGCCGGCCAGAGTGACGAGGAAGTCCGGCTGCCGCACCACGACCTGCTCGAGAAGTGCTGGCGGTGCTTGCATTCCGCTGAGCCAGGCAGCCCAGAGCGGGGCCGGCAGCAGGGCATCGAGCCCGGCCCGGTCCATCGGGTTGAAGGTTTGCGAGCTGTCCCGCGATCGCACCCGGTCCCAGTGGCCGGCGGCGAGCCGGCTCTCCAGCTCGTAGATGCGGCCCGCCTTGACCTCGGCGTCGGGCAGCCCGGCCAGTGACAGCAGCTGCGGCAGGAACCGCGTGTAGGCCTCGCGAATCGGGCCGTGCTGCTCGCCCGAGTAGTACGACTCGTCCGGCAGGCCGATGCCGGACTGATAGAGGTTCAACACGTAGCGGTCGGGCTCGGCCGGATCGCTGTCCACGTCGATCAGGAACGGTCCGCCGACGCCAGCGCGACGGACCCGGCCGATGACCCGCAGCAGGCTCTCGGCGTCCGTGACGTCGTCGATCTGCGCCAGGTGTTCGGTGAGCGGTCCGAGGCCCAGCCGTTCGACGGTATCGGTGTCCATGAAGCTGCGGTACAGATCCCCGATGAGCTGCGCCGGCGAGCCCGGCGCCGCACCGGCCGCCGCCTCTGCCGCCGCCTCCTCGACGATGGCCCGGCTGTCCGCCTCGGCCCCGTCCCGCAGGTGATAGAAGGCTCCGTCCATCGACCGGTCGTCCGGAATGACAGCGGTGGACAGCCAATCACCGTTGACGTACCGGAACAGATCGTCCTGGACACGAACGGCTCCGGCCGCCTCGGTCGCGGTCTCGGGGGCAGCGGTCACTGTATCAACAACTCCTACTGGGATATTCCCGCAGTGGGTCTTGCTCGTCGGAAGGAAACGCTACCTGCCGCGCGGATTCATCATCGGCGGCCAGCCGTTCCATCCGCACGAGCAACGCCGCCGACGGCGTCACCCGCCCGGACAGGTAGGTGGACATTCTGGACGCCGAGGTCCCGACTTCGGCGGCGAATTCCTTCGTCGAGAGCCCGGATGCTTCTCGTGCCGCACGGATCCGGGTGGCGACCGCATCGATCTCCGACGCGACGGCGCGGGCCCTCGCCCTGGCTATCGCCCGCTCCATCAGCGGAGCGACCCCGTATGGCCGCGAGTAGCCAAGGATCTCCTGGACCGAGCGAGCGACCGGACCCCACGGGCTTGCGCCGATCCAGTGGTGTCCTTCTGATGAGCTGGCGGACGCCGGCCTCTATCCCACCGATACTGCCGAGAATGATCTTGCCGTAGGTGACCCGGTTGGTGATCCAGTCACCCTCCGCCTCGACCGCCTCCATTCTTTCACTTTAATCCAATATCACATCTGATATGCCCCCGTCGCCATTGCCCTGCATGCCCTCTGCCGACAAACACGCAGACGGTTCCTACTTCGCCGCCTTGGGCGGGTCGGGGGGCAATCGCGGGTTCAGCAGGTGCGCAACGAGGGCGGTCCAGCCGGTCTGATGGGTCGCACCCAGCCCTTCACCGGTGTCGCCGTCGAAGTACTCGCTGAAGGTCGGGTGCTCGCTCCACAGCGGGTTGTCCGAAGCCTCGATCCGCTCACCGTCGGCGGGCCGCTTCCCGTTGACCGGCTGGAACAGCGAGGTCAGGCCATGATCGATGGTGTCCGCGGCCTGCCCCAGGTTGCACAGATTGCCGGAGCCGGTCGGGATTTCTATTTGGAAAGAGTCACCGAAATGCCGGCCGTAGGTGCGGAGTTTATCGGCCAGCAACACGTTCACCGGGAACCAGATCGGGCCCCGCCAATTGGAATTGCCACCGAACATCCCGGTTTTCGATTCGCCCGGTTCGTATTCGATCGAGACATGCTGACCGTTGATCTCGGCCGTCACCGTCTCCCGGGCCGCCGCTGACAGCGACCGAATTCCGAACGAGGACAGGAACTCGTCCGAGTCGAACAACCGCTCCAGAATTCGCCGCAGCCGCTCCGGGTCGAGCAGGGACAGCAGCATCCGTCGCCCACCCGGACCGGAGCGGGACAGCAAGGGCCCCATCAGTTCCGGCCGTCGTCGCTGCAGCCAGCGCAGCCGGGACGTGACGTCGGGGACATCCTCGGCGATCCAGGACGGCACCTCGGTGGCACCGAGGATGGGCAACAGGCCGACCATCGAGCGCACCCGCATGTGCTGCGCCTTGCCGTCCGGGTTCACCAGCACGTCGTAGAAGAATCCGTCGTCCTCGTGCCACAGCGACATGTCGTGCGAGCCGAAGGAATTCATTGCCTTGGCGATGGACAGGAAATGCTCGAGGAACTTGGTGGCCATCTCGTCCCAGGCCTGATCGTGCCGGGACAGTTCCAACGCGATCTTGAACATCTGCTGGCAATAGAATGCCATCCAGCTGGTGGCGTCCGACTGCTCCAGCCGGTAGCCGGGCGGAAGTTTGGCCGATCGGTTGAACAGACCGATGTTGTCCATCCCGAGGAAGCCACCCTCGAAGATGTTGGATCCGGTCGAGTCCTTGCGGTTGATCCACCAGGAGAAATTCAGCAGCAGTTTGGTGAACACCCTGATCAGGAATTCGCGGTCCCGGTAGCCGTCGATCCGATAGACGTGCCAGGCCGCCCAGGCGTGTACCGGCGGATTGACATCACCGAATTCCCATTCGTAGGCGGGTAGTTGACCATTCGGGTGCATCGACCATTCCCGGCACATCAGCACCAGTTGTTCCTTGGCGAAGTCCGGGTCGACGTGCGCCAGCGGGAGCGCGTGGAACGCCAGATCCCAGGCCGCGAACCAGGGGTACTCCCATTCGTCGGGCATGGAGATGACGTCGGCGAGCGCGAGCTGACCCCAGTGCCGGTTGCGGGCGCTGACCCCTTTGCGGGAATCGGGTGCCGGCGATTCGGTGGGATCGCCCTCGATCCATTCGTCGACGTTGTAGCGGTAGAGCTGCTTGCCCCAGAGCAGGCCGGCGTAGGCGCGGCGGGCGATGTGCCGGTCGGATTCGGACAGTGCCGGGTGGATAACGGTGGCGTAGAACTCGTCCGCCTCCTGTTTGCGATTGTCGAGGATCTGGTCGAATTCCGCTCCGAAGGTGGTCTTGTCCGGTGCCTTGTGCGACAGCCGCAGCCGGACCTCGACCATCTCCCCGGGCTCGACCAGTCCGAGGTCGTACCAGAATGCGGCCTTCGTCCCTGAATTCGCGAGGTTGATCGCCTTGGTGTCGCCCTTGACGACCCGATTGTTGATGCCGTCCTTGGTGTATTTGGTGGGATTCTTCGGGGCACCGAACAGGTCGACCATGTTGGTTTCGTTGTCGCAGAAGAGGATCTCGGGAGTGCCCTCCGCCGCGAGGTAGTAGTAGCCGAGCAGGCCGTGTTTACATTCGACGGCCTCCAGCCCGCCAACCGTCAGGGTCGGCGGCAGCAGTTGATGCAGGGTGCTGCGCCGCTTGTCCCGGCCCCAGGCCCAAGTGTTGCGCAACCAGATCTGCGGCAGCAGGTGCAATGGGGCCGCTGTCGGGCCGTGATTGGTCACGGCGATGGTGATGCAGAGATCCTCGGGGCCGTCCTTGGCGTAGGTGATCAGCACATCGAAGAACTTGTCGTCGTCCAGGATTCCGGTGTCGCCGAGCTCGTATTCCCGCTCGTCCCGGCCGCGCTTGTGGTTCTCCTCCCGGAGCTGCTGGTAGGGAAACTCCTCCTGCGGATAGCGGTAGAGCCACTGCATCCAGCTGTGTGACGGCGTGCCGTCGATGGCCCACCAGTACTCCTTGGCGTCCTCGCCGTGGTTGCCCTCGCCGTTGGTCAGGCCGAACAGCCGCTCCTTGAGGACCGGGTCCTTGCCGTTCCACAGCGCCAGCCCGAAATTGATGAAGCCGTGCCGGTCGCAGATACCGCCGAGCCCGTCCTCACCCCACCGGTAGGCGCGGGCGTACGCCTGGTCGAACGGGAACGACGACCAGGCATCGCCGTCCGCGGAGTAGTCCTCGCGGACCGTTCCCCACTGCCGCCCGGCGAGGTAGGGCCCCCACAGCCGCCATGGACTGTCTGCCTGGTGCGATTCCGCGAGCCGCGCGTGCTCGGCCGTGAGCGGTGGCGGCGCTGGCGGTGGTACGGCCGAATCAGCTGGCTGCGGGTGCCCGGGCGTCGTAGCGGTGGGTTCCTGGTCCGTCACCGTCCAAGCTTGCCACCCTTGTCATTTCCACCGCATTACCGCCATGACGAGCATGCGGCGAGCTCGGCAACCACCGAGGTGATTCGCCGTTCCTGACCTTCGACTGCATGATCATCAGGTGAGCGCCGATCCCCCCACCGACGATCTACCGCCCGCGCCCAACGGGCGGTCGACCGACGAAACGACCGACCAAGACGTCCCGCCGCTGGTCCGCGCCGGCAACCGTGCACTGGAGGCTGCCGAAGGCGTTGTCTATATCGGCATCTCGGCGTTCCTGGTGCTGCTGGCGCTCGGCGCCTTCGTGATCGCCGGCCGCCAGGTGCCCGCGCTGTTCGGCGCGGACGGCGCCGCGCAGGCCGCCCTGGAGATCCTGGACACCCTGCTGCTGGTGTTCATCGTGGTGGAGTTGCTGTTCGCGGTCCGAATCACGATCGCCAAGCGGGAACTGATCGCGGAGCCGTTCCTGCTGGTCGGCATCATCGCGTCGATCAAGGAGATCGTGGTGCTGTCGGTCAAGGCCGCGGACGACCTCGGCAAGGGCAGCAGTTTCACCGACGCCATGTGGGAGGTCGGGGTGCTCGGGGTGCTCGTGTTGTTGCTCGGGATCACCGCCTGGCTGCTGCGGCTCAAGGAACGGGAACCCGGCGAGGGCGATGACACCGGTCCGTACCGGGCCGACGCCGGGCGCGACGCGCGCGCGAAGGCGAACCGGTAACTCGGGGCAGTCGCACCGACGGAGCCAGGGCGCAAACACACCCGTCGCACCGGCGGGGCCGGGCGCAAACACGCCCGTCGTCCGCTCGCCCTGCTCGCAGCATTTCAGACTCCTTGTTCCACCGAGACGTGTTCCTCTGCTGCGTCGATCTCTTCTTCGAGCGCACCCAGAAGCTCCTGCACGAGGATGCGTCCGTTGGCCACCATTTGCCCACCGGCGCGCCGGACCGCTGCAGCGAACGGTGCAGCCCAGAGGTTTTCGTACACCAGCAACCCCGCGGCGCTGCCCGGTTCGAGAGTCTGCGCCACGGCGGTGACGTCGTCCTCGCTGAGCAGATCGGCAATCTCCCTTTCCAGTTCTCGGATCTCGCCGAGCGCGCCGGCTTCGGGGGCACCGAACTCGAACGCCTCGAAACTGCCGTCCTCGTCCTTCTTGATCACACGAGGTCAAGCACGCGGACGATCCCGTGCTTGGCGAGATCGGCCAACTCAGGAAGGATCTCGCCCCTGAAATCACTGCCCGGGAACTCGATGACCAGGTAGTCGACAGCTCCCAGCTCGTCGATCGATTCCGTCATGACTCACGTCCCTTTGAAGGCTTTGTGGTGCTGCACAGCAACGATTCATACCGTCGCGATTTCGCAGTCGGGGTTGGGTGCTGCCGGCATCGGCGTGGCGGTCATGCGTGCCTGTTGTTCGACAGCAACCCAGTCGGCGAGAATCCGTCACTTGGCGACATCGCGGCCGTGGACGGTGAGCGCCCAGATGACGAAGACATCCAGCGCGATGACCAGGACGCCCCACATCGGGTAGTAGGGCAGCCACATGAAGTTGAGCACGGCGCTGCCGGCGACCGCTGCGATGCCGATGGCGCGTGCCCAGACCGCGCCGGTGAACAGGAAGAACCCCGCCAGGACCAGCAGCACGCCGACGAGCAGATGGATCCAGCCCCAGGTGGTGATGTCGAACTGGAACGTCCATTTCTCCCCGACGACGTAGAAGGTGTCGTTGAACAGGGCGACGAGGCCCTGGATCGCCTGGAACACCCCCACCATGATCATCATGACGCCGGCGAAGACGGTCAGGCCGACCGCGAACCCGTTGGGCGGGGCGGTGGCAGTGGTGCTGGTTGCGGTGCGGTGATCGGTGACCATCGTGACCTCCTTGATGGACGGAACCTGTTTCTTCATCTTCGTCCGATGGAGAAGACGACAGATCATGCTGCCGGTATGAACCGGCGACCGGCTGGGTGAGCACCAGTCGGGTTGGTTGCGGCAACAGGGTCATCCAACTCGGGTGATGCCGCGGCGCCCGCCCCGTCGGCACGCTGGCGACCAAGGCCTTCCCGAACCCTCGGGTGGGCTGGACTGCCCAGCCGAGGAGCGGGATGACGATCGAGGCGACGCGGGTCGTGGCCGGGACGGATCCGCACATCGATCAGGTCGTTCTCGACGTCGTGCAGACACTCGAGCTCCATCAGGTCACGCCCGTCGACACCACGACCGTGCGCGAGTTGGTTGATCGGGAATGGGCACGTTACCGCGATGCCCGGGTGCAGACCTTCGTGCCGGTGTTGGTCCGGCGCGCCGTCGTCGCCACCTTTCTCGACGGCGAGCGGCCACCGAGACCCGGCGATCACAGCAGTTGAGAATCACAGCAGTTGAGAATCACAGCAGTTGAGAATCACAGCAGTTGAGAATCACAGCAGTTTGAGTTCGCGGGCACGATTCACGGCCGCGCGTCGGGTCGTGGCACCGAGCTTGCGGTAGAGCGACTGCTGATGGGATTTCACGGTGTTGACGGTGATGAAGAGGTCGTTGGCGATCTCCCCGGCCTTGAACATGGTCGGCAGGTACTGGAGGACGGCGAGCTCCCGTTCGGTCAACGGTTCGCAAGCTGGCGAGTTGACGACCGCCCCGGTCGGCCCGGTGTGCCCGGCAGCCAGCGGTGCGGTGAAGTCGAGGTGCCGACCGACGATATGCCGGTGCCGGGCGATCAGCATCGCCGCTCGAGGCCCGGCAACCTGGAACGGCCTGATCAGGCCAACACTCTGCGCGAGGTCGATCGCTTCGGCCATCTTTGTCATGGCGGCCACGTCTCGGTGCATCCGGTCTGCTGCCAGAGCGGCCACGATTCTGGCCTCGACCGCCGGCCCGCGGTACGCCGCCACGGTCCCGACCACCGGGTCGAGCACCTCGAGGGCGACGGCCGGCTGATGGAGCAGCAATCTGGCCTTGGCCGACGCGACGCGCCCGAGCGCCCCCGGGTAACCCCCGAGTGCCGATGCGTCGCCGATCACCTGGATCGCGGACTGGGGTGCACCGAGGGCCAGGTGGGCGTCCGCTGTGGCGACGGCGCACCAGCCGGCCAGGAACGGCGGCAGCTCACCCGCCTGTGCCCGAATACTCGCGAGCCGCGACGCCGCCGTGCGGACGGCAATCGGGTCACCGCCGGTCACCGCGACGCCGATCGCGGCAATGCCCAGGACCAGCCGGCAGGCAACGTCCGAACCGCTGTTACTGACGGCCAACCCCGACTCGATCTGCTGCTGAGCCTCGTCAAGCCGGCCCCACTCCAGGTAGGTCATCGCTGAAGCGGCGTACAGCCCGAGTGCCTGCGGTTCCGAGGCCCAGCCCCGTCTGATCGCGACCTCCCGCGTCGCCGTGGTGGCGCGGTCGGCTCGCGGAAGGCGCCCACGAATGACGTCGAGCACCGCGAGATGAGCCCTGGTGCTCAGCTCGAGCAGGCCGAGGCCCACCTCCTGACTTCGCGCCAGCACCTGACGCAGAACGGCCTCGGCAGCAGCCAACTCACCGGACCACAACTGCCCGAGGCCGACGTTGCTGTCGGCGATCACCCGGTACTGCTCGGCGGCCGGCAGCTGGCGCCGGGGGACATCGTCGATCAGGTCGCGCAGTCGGTGGGCGGCGAGCCCGATCCTCGCGGGATTGCGGAAGCGGCGGCACGCCACCTGCAGGACCGCGGTCACCAGTTCCGCGGCGGGCCGGCACACCGGCGCGACCCCGTCCATCAGTTCCATGGCGTCGTCGGTGACTCTGACCATCGATTCATCATCGTGTCGGTGGAAGTGGCCGATGGCCGCAGCGAGCAGAGTGCAGGTGGTGGGCGCTACCTGGGCCCTGACCGCCGCAGGTCCCAGCGCCGCGACCAGTGCCTGCGCGTTGGGCGTGAATAGCTGCGGCAGTGCGAGCGCGGTCAACCGCCCGACCTCGTCCCACTGCTGCGCCAGGCTGGCGTGTCGGATCGCCGGAATCGGTTCGCCCCGCGCGGCGAACCAGCCAGCGGCCCGAACATGCAGGTCAACAACGGCATCAGGCCGTTCCGCGGCCAGCCGATGCCGCAGCATGTCCCGCAGCAGCGGGTGGACGCTGAACCAGTCGTTCCGGTCGGCAAGACCATCGACCAGCGCGTGCTGCATGGCCAGACGTTCGAGGATCAGCTGGCTGTCCGTACGGCCGGTCAGTTCGTTCGCCAGTCCGGCGCTGATCCGGTCGGCGACGCTGGTCGTCAGCAAGAACTCCCGGTCCGTCGCTGTTAGCCGGTCGATCACCTCTTCGATGAGGTATTCGGCAACCAGGGGTGTGCTGCCGGCGAAGCGGGCGATTCCGGCGTCGATGTCAGTCGGATCAAGGCTCAGCAGCGCCAACCGGAGGCCGGCCGGCCACCCCTGGGTCCGCTCGATCACCCGACGTTGTTGAGTGTCTGACAACTGGATGCCGTTCGCGGTGAACAGCTCCGTGGTCTCTGCGAGGGTGAAAGCCAGTTCCGCGGAACGGATGTCGGCGACGTCACCGTTGACCCGGCGCCGATGCAGGCGCAGGGGCGGGTCGGAACGGGCCGCCAGCACCAAGCGAAGCTGCGGCGGCTGGTGCTCGATCAATTGGCCGATCGACTCGAGCACGCCCGGGTCGGTGATCCGGTGGAAATCGTCCAACACCAGGGTCGTCACGCGCGGCAATCCGCACAGACCGCTGCGGACGAGTCGAGCTTCCTGCGCGCCGAAACCCGCAGCCGGCACGATGTCCCGCAGCGCGCTGTGGTGCGGAAGGGCACCACAGATGGCGAGGGCGCCAAGCACGTCGGCCCAGAACGCCGGTAGGTTGTTGTCCGTCTCATCCACGGTCAGCCATACCAGCGCGCCGGCTGATCTCCCCTTGCGTGCCCATGAAGCCACCGTCAGCGTCTTGCCGTAGCCGGGGCCGGCGCTGATCAGGGTCACCGGGTGCGCAGTCCCAGCGGTCAACCGATCCTCCAGCCGGGGGCGGCGAACGAACCCGGCCGACACCGCCGGCGGCAGCGCCCGCAGGCGGAGTTGATCGAAGAACTGCTCCCGCGTCGAGGCGCTCGACGGGATCCTCGCCTGGACATCTGCCGCCAGACCGACCGGAAACTCGAGGATCGTCACCCTTCCACGATGGCCAGACACCATGCCGTTCGGTACGGACTTTGGTCCCGTATTCCATACAGTTCGAATGATCCTGGTTTGCGCCTGATGTGGGAATGTCGGACGAGGGTGCGCGATCCTCGAGGAGCGAAGGGCTGGGAGATGAGCCTCGGGTGTCGCACCGACCGAAATCTACTTCTCCTCAGCCTGCCTCATTGAGATCCCCTTGCCTCCAACAACTTCAGCCAGATCTCGCTCATCGTGGGGTAGGACGGCACCGCGTGCCAGAGCTCTTCCATGGTGACCCCGCCGACCATCGCGACAGTGGCCGCGTGCACCAGTTCTGCGACATCCGCTCCGACAAATGTCGCACCCACCAAAGTGTCGGTGCCGGAATCGATCACCAGCTTGGCCCGACCGACGTAACCGTCCCGCAGCAACGAGGTGCCCGCATAGCCGGCCATGTCGTACTCGACGGTCTCGATGTCGAGACCTGCAGCCCTTGCTTGCTTCTCGCTCACCCCGACGGAGGCGACCTGTGGGTCGGTGAACGTCACCTGCGGCACTTTGCCTGCGTCGGCGAGGTCGGTGAACCGGGGCCCGATGGCCGGCTTGCCTTCTGCGCGAGCAGCGATCACCGCCCCGCAGATCCGCGCCTGGTACTTGCCCATGTGGGTCAGCAGGGCCCGCCCGGTGATGTCGCCGACGGCATAGAGCCAATCGCCCGGCACGCCGAGCACCGCGAGTTGGTCGTCGGTCTTGATGAAGCCCCGGTTCCCGCTGACATCCACGCCGACGGTCTCCAGTCCGATGTCCGAACTGGTCGGGGTGCGCCCGGTGGCGACGACGACCTCGTCCACCTGGATGCTGCTGTCCCCGAAACTCACGGTGACGGCACCGCCATGGACATGGCCCTCGCCGGTGGCCTCCGGATCGATGCGGTGGACCCGGTCGACGGTGGCCCCGAGCACGACCTGCACACCGTGGTCGAGGAAGGCGTTGGCCACGAACTCGCCGGCGAACGGCTCGTTCCGCGCGAGCAGTCCGGGGGCCGACCCGATGATGGTCAGCTCGTCGACGCCGAGGCCGTCGAGCCAGCAGGCCGACTCGCAGGCCACCACCCCACCGCCGATGACGGCCATCCGGCGCGGGATGACATGCAGGTTGGTCACGTCGCGGGACGTCCAGGGCAGGGCTTCCCGCAGCCCGGGGATGGTCGGGATGGTCGCGGTCGTCCCGGTGGCGATGACAACCGCGTACCGGGCGATCAGTGTCCGCGACCAGCCGTCGGTGCCGACGACCTCGACCGACTTCTCACCGGCCAGCCGGCCGTGACCCTTGATGACATCGATGCCGGTGGCGTGTGCCCAGGTCACCTGGCTGGTCTCGTCGTGATCGTGGGTGAACGAATCCCGTCGGCGCAGGACAGCCGCGGTATCGATGCTGTGGTCGCCGACGATGCTGGATACCCCTGGCATGTGTCGAGCGGCCTCGAGGACCTCGACCGGTCGGAGTAGCGCCTTGCTCGGCATGCACGCCCAGTACGAACACTCGCCACCGAGCAGTTCGTGCTCGACGATCACCGCGGTGCGATCGCTGCCCTGGATGGCGTACTGCGCGGCGATCTCACCAGGCGGCCCACCGCCGATGACGATCACGTCATAGGTGTCACGTTCCGGCGTTATTGCATCGGTCTCGGACATGCGGTCACGGTAACGGGCGGCGCCGAACAGCGGCGCGGGCGCCTGCGCATTCGTGCTGAGCTGTTGGACCCAGCGGTCTTGTCCACGTCAGCGGATTGCCCCCCTGGACGCTGCACCCTGGACGCTGCACCTTTGACAGGGATTCAGCCATCACGCCGTGCACTCGACCGGCGAGTCCCGGCGGCCAGCGCGGCGGTCATCTCGTGGCTGGTCAGTGTGGGCCCGTACGCGGGGTGGTCCGGCTCGAACCGCCAACTCTCGGCAAGTGCACCGGAATCGACGACGTCGTAGCCGAAGCTGTCGAGTAGATCGGTCACGACGGCCTTGGCGTCGGCATCGTCACCGGCGATCACCAGTGCCCGTCGGCCCGGCGTGCCGGGTGGGGTGCCGTCCACGGCGAGCTCGGTGGATCGAATGTGGTTGAACGCCTTGACCACCCGGGATGTCGGGAGATGAGCCTGGAGCAGGCCGGCACTGGTGGTTGTGCCGTCGTCGAGCTCGGCGACGTGCCCGTCCCGCTGCCAGTAGTAGTTGTTGGTGTCGATGACGACCTTGCCGGCCAACGGCTCAACGGGGACCTCGCGGTAGCTGTGCAGCGGGATGCTGACCACCACGATCTCCCCCTTGTCGGCGGCTCCGATCCGGCTGTCGGCGGACGCGCTGGGCCCGAGCTCCGCGACCAGATCGCCGAGGGTTTCCGGGCCGCGCGAGTTGCTGAGCACGACGGTATGGCCGGCCGCCACGGCCAGGCCGGCAACGGTTCCGCCGATGTTGCCACTGCCGATGAATCCGATTGTTGTCATGTCGGTAGGCAACCCGAAGGGTGCCGACGTTGTTCCGCTCGGCGTTGCACGGACTCAGGTTTCGCCGGCGAGCCGACCTGGCCGCGACCACCGCGCCGTCGGGCGTGACCAGCAAGAAGAGGATCAGCCGCCGTCCCCGGAGTAGCCTGTTCTGTCCGGCAAAACCGGGCGACCACACCAACCGGGCCGGCAAGCGACGGCCGCAACCGTGGCGAATGGATGAGAGGAGGGGCGGAGCCGTGGGACAACGAGAGCCTGGCAGCGCCTCCGACCTGACCTCCCGAGACAGGCCCGGCGGAACGTCCGGAGGAGATCGCGTCGCCAACGGTGGCCCGGCAAACCCGGCCCCCACTGCGTCGGTCCCGCCGATCGTGGAGGAGCAGGAGCACCTCGCCCTGCTGTACCGGCGGCTGGACGCGTTGCGGCTGGAGCGGATCGGCCTGCGCGACCGCTACATCCGGCACAGCGACAACACGCCGGGCGGCCGGGTCGAGCGGGATCTGTCGTACGCCATGCACGCGGCAGCGGTGCAGCAGCTCAACGCCGCCGAGGACAAGCTTTGCTTCGGCCGGCTGGACAGCACCGACGGTGAGTCGATGCACATCGGCCGGATGGGGATCTTCGACGACTCCGGCGACCAGCGGCAGCTGCTGATGGACTGGCGGGCGCCGTCATCCCGTCCCTTCTATGTCGCTACCGCGGCGAACCCGCTCGGCTTGCGCCGCCGTCGCTATATCCGAACCCGCCGCCGGGTGGTCGAGGCGGTCAACGACGAGTACCTGGACCTCACCGACCCGGAAATGGCCGCGGCGGCCGCCGCGGCCCCGATCGGGCCCGCGGGCGAGGCGGCGCTGTTGGCCGCCGTGCAGGCCCCCCGCACCGGCCGGATGGCCGACATCGTGGCCACCATCCAAGCCGAGCAGGACCGGATCATCCGGGCGGACCAGGCCGGGATCATCGTCGTTCAAGGTGGTCCCGGCACCGGAAAGACCGCCGTGGCGCTGCACCGCGCGGCCTATCTGCTGTACAACCACCGCGCCCAACTGGAGCAGCGGGGGGTGCTGATCATCGGCCCGAACCCGACGTTCCTGGGTTACATCAGCCAGGTGCTGCCCTCGCTCGGTGAGAACGCCGTTGTGCTGTCCACGGTTGCCGACCTGTTCCCGGGGGTCTCCGCGCGAGCGACCGAGGAACCAGCGGTGGCCCGGATCAAGGGCCGGACAGCCATGACGACGGTGATCGCGAACGCGGTGCTGCACCGGCAGGCAATTCCGGCCGGACCGATCAAGGTGCGGTTCGACGGTGCACCGGACGGCCGGCTGCTGCTCGATCGTCGATTGCTGATCGCCGCCCGTGACCGGGCCTGGGCCTCCCGCCGGCCGCACAACAAGGCTCGTTCGGTGTTCGTCAAACGCATCATGGACGGCCTGGTCGGTCAGCTGGCCGAGCGCATGGGAACCACCCCCGACGGCCAGAGCCTGGCAACCGCAGACGATCGCGAGGCGCTGCGGAATGACCTGCGCGAGCACGAGGGCCTGCGAGAAGCACTGCGTGACGTCTGGCCGGTGCTGACGGCGCAACGATTGCTCGCCGACCTGTATGCCTCCCCCGAACGCATCGCCTTCGCGGCCGAGTCACTGACGGCCGGGGATCGGGCACTGCTGGCGCGGCCGGTCGCCCCGGCGCAATGGACGGTGGCGGACGTGCCACTGCTGGACGAGGCGGCCGAGGTGCTGGGCCCGATCGACCTGTCGCCGGGTGCGGCCGTGGCCGCCGCCGACCTGGACTATGCCTCCGAGGTGCTCGACCTGATGGGCGGCGGCGAGAACGCCGACGAGACCCATTCGGATGAGGTGGGCCTGGTCAGCATGTTGAGCGCGGCCAATCTGGCGGACCTGCACGCCGAGGTCGCCGATTGGACGTCCACGTCGGATCGCGCTGCCTCGGATCGCGAGTGGACTTATGGCCACGTCATCGTCGACGAGGCGCAGGAGCTCTCCGCGATGGCTTGGCGAATGGTGATGCGACGCTGCCCGATGCGGTCGATGACGTTGGTCGGTGACCTCGCGCAGACCTCTGACCCGGCAGGTGCGTCGTCCTGGGCCAGGGTGCTCCGGCCGTACGCCCGGCAGGGCTTCCGGGTCGAGGAGTTGACGGTGAACTACCGCACCCCGGCGGAGATCATGACGGTCGCTGAGCCGGTTCTCGCCGCCATCGATCCCGGCTTGACGGCGCCGACATCCGTTCGGGATGCGGGTGTATCGCCCACCCACCGGCGGTCCGGGGCTGCTGAGCTGCCGGCCGAAGTGGCCCGAGCGGTTGTTGACGACGAACTGTTGGACAGCAGCGGGACACTTGCCGTCATCGTGTCCCGATCGCGGCGCGATGAGGTCGCGGCGGCAGTGACGACGTCGGAGGCAGCACGAGCCGCCGCCGCGGCGGGCGACCCGAACGAGCCGCCGTCACTGTTCGGCGTGAACCACGATGGCGAGTTCGACACCGAACACCACGGCAAGGAGCTGCGCCGGCACGTCGTCGTGCTGACTGTGCCCGAGGTCAAGGGTCTGGAGTTCGACAGCGTCATCGTCGCGGACCCGGGCGGCATCATCAACGAGTCCGAACGCGGTTTGTCCGACCTCTACGTCGCGCTCACCCGCAGCACCCAGCGGTTGACCGTCGTGCACACCGGGGAGCTGCCGGTGGTGCTGCGCCGGATCCTGGATGACGCTGCCTGATGTGGTCCGGGCTGTTGTCGTCTCGTCGGACCGGCCCGGTGGGCCGGAGAATTCACCGTAAGGTCGGCAGCCATGTCGTGGGATGAGCAACGTACAGCACTGCGAATCGCTGTCTATGACGCCGACGGGCCCGCTGTGGTGGCGCTACTGCGGGGCAACCAGTGGCCGGACCACGCGTTGCAGCTCATCGGCGACGGCGTGCTGGTCGCTCTCGCTCAGCTGGTGCCCGGTGCCTCCGGGCTCGCCGATAGCTGCGCCGAACTGCTGGCCGAACGCGGCTGGGACGGTGATCGGGAGCTTGCCGTCGAACTCCTTGCCGGCCT
Organism: uncultured Actinomycetota bacterium; assembly: GCA_963730295.1. Classification (GTDB taxonomy): domain Bacteria; phylum Actinomycetota; class Actinomycetes; order Mycobacteriales; family Nakamurellaceae; genus Nakamurella. The sequence continues at coordinate 119,248 of CAVSRE010000006.1, forward strand.
GGGAAAGGTGCCGACTCCATTGCTCAAGTCGTTGCCGGTCGACCTGGAGGAACTGGCCCGCACACTCGAGGGTGATCCGGTGGAGAGCGGCGGGCGGTTGGACATCACGTCGGGTGAGGTCTGGCCTCTGGTGGCAATCGAGTACGCACGGGATGAAGGTGAAGAGGATGAGGATGCCAGCGACGACCCGGAGCGCTACCTGTGGATCAACGGGATCGGTTCACGTCCTGGCTACCGGGACATGGAGGACTTCATCGAGACGCTCGACGACTCCGGTAAGGCGGACCGGCTGACTATCGCCATCGAGGGACGCGGCGCCTTCCGTCGTTTCAAGAATGTCCTGGACAGGTGGCCCGAGGACTTCACCCGCTGGCACGCGTTCTCCGACGATCGTCAGCGCGGGCGGGCCCGGGAGTGGCTCACCGACGAGGGCTACCGCGCCACCCTGCCGTCCTTTCGCTATTGAGCCGCGCGAATCTTCTGAGTGACGAAACGCCGCAGGTGCACGGATCGCGGCCGGCCAGCTGCGGTACGTCCCCGAATCCGGCATGGTTCACCCGGGAGGCGGGACGACGAGCAGGTCCGATCTCTCAGCCGCTCGGCCTGGGCCTGGGCCGGAGCCGCACTCCCGGCATCTCAGGCGCCGGCAACGGATTTCCCGGATAGTCACGCACCCGACCGAAGGCCGTCGACGCCGGCTCGCCGGCAGCGAAGGCGGCTATCTCCGACTGCCACTGCCGGCGGTACTCGACGATCTCGTCGTGCGATCGGCCGATGAAGTTCCACCACATCAGGATCTCCTCGTCCAGTGGCAGGCCGCCGAGCAGGACCAACCGAGCAGGAGCGTCACCGGCGGTCAGTGCGAGCGAACGGGTCCCCGGCGGTAGGTAGGCCAGCGCGGCCCGGCCGACCGGCGCACCGCTGACCGTGACGTCACCGGAGTCGACCAGCACCCCGTGCTCAAAGTCGCGCTCGAGCGGCAGATCAACCGACATCCCGGGCTGCAGAACAAGTTCGGCGCCGAGCAATGGCGTGTGCACGGCCGCCGGGGACGTCTGGCCGAGCCAGGACCCGATGAACACCTTGCAGCTGACGCCCTCGTCGGCGGCTTCCTGCGGCACCACATGTTCGAAGGCCGGGGACATCTCACGGGCGCCTTCCGGAAGTGCGACCCACAGCTGAACCCCGTGCAGCACAGACGTTTCCGGCGTCGAGACCTCCGAATGAGCGATGCCAGCGCCGGCCGTCATCAGGTTGAGCTCGCCGGGCCGGACCATGGCATGTGACCCGATGCTGTCCCGATGCTCGATCTCCCCTTCGAACAACCAGCTGACAGTCTGCAGGCCGGTATGTGGGTGCGGTGCGACTCTCATGCCTCCGCTGTCTGCTACCGACTGCGGTCCGTAATGATCGGCGAAACACCAGGCGCCGATCAGCGACCTCGACTTCTGCGGCAGCGTTCGCCGGACGGTCATCGCACGCAGCCCGCCGAGCGGCACGTCCCGCGGCTCGAGAATTTCCAACTCACCCGGGCCTGGGGACCCGTTGCCGGCAGTTTCCCGGGATCGGGTCTTGCAGACGACCTCCGCAGGATCCAACTCGACATTCGTCACCCGATCGAGGGTAGACCCGAAAGGCCGCGCCGAGTCAGCCGATCCGCACCCCGACATCCAGCATCGTCACCCGGAGCAGCAGTGCGGCCTCCGGCCCGACGATGCCGTCGACCAACTTCAGCAACCGGTCGACAAACGGCCCGCCATGGGCACTTTCGATGTCGGGCGCCAGGTGGTGCGCGAGTTCGTGCAGGATGACCAGTTCACGCAACGCCCAGCCCGAACCAGCTCGATACCCGGGCACCGCCATGATCGACCCGATCCGCTGGTAGTGCGCCTGCACCCCGCCCGAGCGTTCCCGGACGTGCACCGGGGTAACAGCCCGTTCCCACGTCGCAGCCACCCAGGCCAGGGCCAGCGCACCGTCGACGTACCGCTGCACCGCGTCGATCGACCCGAACTTGCGCTCAACCGGCAGGGTGAGCCGCGAGCCGGCAACGTCGACCACGGGGAATTCGGCGGACCGGTCGAAGATCCGGTGCACCAAGTGCTCGGCGTCGTAGACCCGGGACCGCTGAAAGTCCCGAAGCGTGGTTGTGGGGTGCGTGGATTTGGCCGGCATTGATGTGGCCCGCATTGATGTGGGTGGCCCGCTCACCGGTTCTCGACCACCGTCATCCGCCGCCGATACCCGTCCGTTGTCCACCGATCGACCGCTCCGCGCCCAGCCTGGCCAGTTGCCCCGCCCGGTCACCGGCCCGGCTTGACCGCTCTGAGTATCCGGCGGTCGCCCGATTGCCACCCCAGGACCCCCGTGCGGTCGAGTTGGACTTGTAGTGGTTGACGAGCTCGACCTCCTTGTTGCGCAGAACCAGCTCGACACCGGAGCGCTCGGCGACGGGGGCCCAAGCGACGACCTGCTGTTCGGCCTCCTGTCGGGCCGCCTTGAGTCGCTCGCCGATTCGCCCCGCGAAGGCCTGCTGGAAGTTGATCCGGGCCGTCGTCGCGTGCACCGGTCGGTCCACCCACTGATAGCCGGATTTCGGCCGGCCCCACCGATCGGTTCGGCCGGATTCGACCGGAACCCGTTTGGCGACCATCTCCTTCGCGTAATCCCCCGACTTGATGTAGCTGTCCGACGCCCGGACCATCTGCACGACCAGCGAGGCGTACAACGTCTCGACCATGTCGATGTCCGTGTCGAACCCGAACGCGTAGACCCGGGAGGAATCCCGCGCGATATCGCAGGTCAGGTTGTTCGCCCGGCCGATCGCCAGGAAGAGCTGCACGTAGGTTCGCAGCCCGCGCTTGCCCGATTCACCGATGACGATGGAGCGCTGCGTCGGCACCGCACGTCGCTCCTGCCGGTGGGTGTGTGACCTGGCGACGGCCAGGTCGACGGACGCCAGGGTCGCCAGGCGCTGCGCGGCCTGCAGGTAGGCGTCCGCCTCGTGCTCGTTGTCGGTGCCCTCGGCCTTGCGCAACAGTGCCGCAATCCGAGTCAGATCCTTGTCACTCATCTCTCGCCCCCGAGGAATTTGTCGAGTCGCCCCCGACAAAATCGTCGGGCGCCATCCGGTACAGCAGACCGTGTCTGCCCGAATGTGGCAGACACGGTCTGAGTCGCGAACCACGGCAGACTGGCACCGTACCCGTCCGTCATCGATTCATCCTTGCTCGACAGCAGCCTCTCACCGGCCACCGACAGTCCATTGACATGCGATTTCAACCGGGCACCGAATGCCGGCCTACCGCACCGGCACGATCTCGGCGGCGTTCGCGGCAATCCACTCCAGCAATGGCTGCAAGTGCCCGGCGAGCTCGCGGCCGCGTGTTGTCAGGCTGTAGTCGACCCGCGGCGGAATCGTCGGCTGCGCCGCGCGCAGGACGAAACCGTCGGCTTCGAGCACCCGAAGGGTCTGCGCCAGCATCTTCTCGCTGATCCCCTGCACAACGCGGCGAAGCTCGCCCCATCGCAACGAGTTCTCGCTGAGCGCGATCAGCACCAGCACCCCCCATTTGCTGGTGACGTGGTCCAGCACCACCCGGGTGGGACAGGCGGCCGGCAGCACGCCATCGGTGAACCCAGGCCGATCAACTGCGACCCGATCCGACCCAGCACGGTCCACCCCAGCCCTGTCCACCCCAGCTCGGTCCAACGCTGCACGGTCCAATGCCGGCGTCAGCAATGGCGCGACAGCCTGACTTACCTTCATTCCACTAACTTACCAAAAGGTGGGTACCTGCGAACGGGAAGTATTGGGAACAAGGCCCGGTTGACGTGAACGCAGGCCTTCAGCACCCGTCGAAAGGAACCCAACATGACCATCGTCATCACCGGAGCCACCGGTCATCTCGGCCGACTGACCGTCAAAGCGCTCCTCGACCGAGGTGTCGCCGCGACCGACGTCGTCGCCGCCGGTCGCAACGCCGACGCTCTCCGAGAACTCGCCGGGCTCGGCGTTCGTACCGCGAACATCGACTACAACGACCCCGCGAGTCTCGCCGCAGCCTTCGTCGGCGCCGACAAGGTGCTGCTGATCTCGGGCACCGCCGTGGGCGATCGGGTCGCCCAGCACGAAGCAGTGATCGACGCCGCAACGGTCGCGGGCGTCGGGCACCTCGTGTACACCAGCGCACCCAGGGCCGACAGCACGCCGCTGGTGTTGGCACCGGAGCACGCCGCCACCGAGGCGCTGATCAGGGAGTCGTCGCTACCCTTCACCGTCTTGCGGAACAACTGGTACACCGAGAACTACCTGGACACGGCGAAGCAGGCCATCGCCACCGGCGAAATCGTCGGCAGCGCCGGTGATGGACGGGTGGCCAGCGCCAGCCGGGCCGACTTCGCGTCCGCAGCGGCCGTCGTGCTCAGCACAGACGGCCATCAGGGCCGCACCTACGAGCTGGCCGGCGACGTCTCTTGGACCTTTGACGATTTGGCCGCCGTGCTCAGCGATCTTGCCGGTCGCCCGGTGAGCTACCGATCGGTGACGACCGAGCAGCACATCGAGATCCTGAAGGGGTTCGGACTGGACGTGGCGACGGCTGGTTTCATCGCAGCTCTCGACGCCAACATCCGCGATGGCGCGTTGGACTCCTCCTCGACCGACCTGCGAGACCTCATCGGTCGCCCGACCACGCCGTTGGCCGACGGCCTGGCCGGCGCCTTGGTGCCCGTCGGCTGATCGGCAGGGACACACCTGTCCCGCTCATCGCCGACATCACCGTCGGTGGCGCCGAGGGTCGCGACTGCGGTCAGGCGATGACTGCTGCGGTGTCCGCCAGGCAGGCGTCCCACAACCCCTGCCTGGCGGCCGGGTCATCCTGCTGCCAGGGCAGGTAGTGGGTCGGCCGGGGCCTGCGATCGCACCAGAACAGCCCGGTGCGCAGCGTTGCCTCCGGCGAGGCGACCAGCCAGACGATGGTGTCGGCACCGAGTTCGGGGGTGCGCAGGATTGGCCCCGCCACCTTCTCGAAGCCCGGGATCGAATCGCTCACCCCCGGAGTGGCAACCCAGCCCGGATGCATGCTGTGCACGACCGGGTCGTCGGGGGCGCTGAACGCTGTGCCGAGCTGCTCGGTGAGCACCACCTGCATGCGCTTGGTCCGGGCGTAGGCACGTACGCCCTTGTACTCGCCGTCGGTGTACTCCAGGTCGGATTCCAACCCCGACGTGTACATCCCGCCAGAGGACACGAACACCACCCGGCCGTCGCCATCGGCCTGCAACAGCGGACGCAGGCCCACGGTCAGTAAGAACGGGCCGAGGATGTGCGTGGCGAACGCCAACTCGTGACCCTGCTCGGTCTCCTTGCGCTCCGGCGGCATGATGCCCGCGCAATGCACCAACCCATGAAGGGCGTCCAGGTCGCCGGTCAGTTCGTCAGTGAGTTCGCGGACGGAATCCAGGTCGCTGATGTCGCACTCGTGGACGAACAATTCGGCATCCGGCTGCTGCAGTCTGATCTTCGATGCCGCGACCTGCAGCCGCTCCGCGGTCCGGCCGATCAGGTGTACCCGCGCGCCGAGGGCGGTCAACCCGGCCGCGGTCGCAGCGCCGATGCCGGAGCTGCCACCGGTGACCACGATGTCGACCGGACGGGTGAATGGCGCTGGATCGGCCGGCCACCAGTGCTTGCGCAGGAACGGACCGATGGAGCTGTAACCGGGAATCACCAGCTTGTCGAGCAGCCGGTCGGCAGTGGCGGTGATCGGCGAGATTTTGTGTGGTGTCACGGTGAAGTCGGTACCCATACTCACCGATCGTAAGCGGCCACCGGGCGGGCCCTGTCGACGGTTGTCCGATTTGAGCGACGGCTACGCTCAGGTTCGCGGTGAGAGAGTCGAATTCGGCCCACTCTGCGGCCCTTGCCGCAACCGGCGTGCGACTACTGAAGAGGTGTCATGGACGACCTGCCCGATGTTCAAGAGGTTGCGATCATCGTCGCGGCCATCGAAGCCCGGGGCGACGGCACGAGCGTCCAACAATTCGACCGCGACCATCAGGTGCTGCTGGACGAGCAGGCGGAGATCGCCCAGCTCGTCTCTCAGGAACTGCCGGCGGAATACAACAAGAACGACATGCGGGCGCTGCTCAACCGCATCGGGAACGCCATTGACGCCAACCGCGCCAAGCGACAAGCCGCTTCTCGCTAGCAGCTAGCGCTGGCGAATCCAGCGGGGACGCACTGCACCCAGGGCATCCCCGACCCGGGGCATCCCCGCCAATTCAGTGGAAGCCTCCGCGGTGTCGTCGGCGATCACCTTGCCGTGTTCGAGGACCGCCACTCGGGCGGCAATCGAATCTGCCTCGTCGAGGTAATGGTTGGTCAGCATGATCGTCATCGGACCACAAAGCACTCTTCTGTCAGAAGCGGCCAGCTTCTGTCCGCTACTTCCGGCATTCTGGGTTTCGTGACAGAGGTTCCAGGCACATCCGGGCGGCTACTGCGGTTGCTGTCGCTGCTGCAGGCCCGCCGTGATTGGCCGGGTAACGCCCTGGCCCACCGGCTCGAAGTAAGTCCGCGGACCGTCCGTCGCGATGTCGACCGGCTGCGCGAGCTGGGCTATCCGGTGCGAGCGACTAAAGGACCGGACGGCGGCTACCGGCTCGATGCCGGTGCCGACCTGCCGCCACTGCTTTTCGACGACGAGCAGGCGGTCGCGGTCGCCGTCGCACTGCAGACGGCGACGTCGACCGTCGCCGGAATCGAAGAGGGAGCGCTGCGAGCCCTGGCGACGATCCGGCAGGTGATGCCAGCCCGGCTGCGGCAACGGGTGGACGCCCTGCAGGTCACCGCCGTCACCCGGGACGACCCGCAACGCCCGAAGGTGGACACCGAACATCTCATCGCGATCGGCACCGCGGTCCAGGCGCGCGAGATTCTGCGTTTCGATTACGACGCACCGAACTGGACCGGCGAGGACCGGCCGTCGCAGCCGCCGCGGCGGGTGGAGCCACACCACCTGGTCACCTGGGGCGGCCGCTGGTATTTGATTTCCTGGGACCTGGACAGGAGACGACTGGCGCACCTTTCGGGTCGACCGGATGACGCCGAAGACGCCGACCGGGCCGCGCTTCTCGCCGCGCGAGCTGCCCGGCGGGGATGTGGCCGCCTATATCGACGCGTCCTTCCGCGGCGGCGAGTGGCCATGCCGCGGCGAGTTCGTCCTGCACGCGCCGGCCACCGAAATCGCCGCCTGGGTGCGCCGGCAGGCGGTGGTGGAATCGCTGGGAACCGGCCGTTGCCGGGTGCTCGCCGGATCGTGGTCATGGGACCGACTCGCCGCCTGGGTCGGAATGTTCGACGTCGATATCGAGATCGTTGGCCCGCCCGAACTCAAGGACGCCGCGTCCCGGCTCAGCCGCCGATATGCCGCCGCAGCCGGACGCTGACTCCGACGACGACTCCGGCTCCGGCTGCGACTGCGCGACTGCGACTGCGACGACGAAGGCCCCGCGGCTGTGGATGCCTGCGGGGCCTTCGTCGTCTGTCTCAACCAGAGTGGGCGAGGGGGGAGTTGAACCCCCACCCCGTTTCCAGGACACGGACCTGAACCGTGCGCGTCTGCCATTTCGCCACTCGCCCAAGCGACGCCAAAAAGGTTAACACGCAGATCTGGGCAAGTTCGACCGCTTCGAACGGCAGTGCCGGAAGCACACTCGGCCACCTCGAGCGGCGCGGCGCCCCGACTCAGAGCCGGGCGCCTGCTTTAGTTGGCGCCCGGCTCCACAGGCAGGCGCCCGGCAACCAGATCCCGGCGTCAGCGGCGTCCAACCCGCTCGCACCGCCTACCGTCACACCCATGCGGTCGATCGCGCGGGGTGGAGCTCACGAGCTGGAGATTCAGCGCTCCCGGTTCCTGTGCAGCGTGGCCCGCGTCGAAACACCGGAGCAGGCAACGGACTTCATCGCGGCCATCCGGAAGCAACACTGGGACGCCACCCACAACTGCGCCGCCTTCCGGGTCGGGCCCGACGCCGAACAACAACGGTCCAACGACGATGGCGAACCCGCCGGAACGGCCGGCGTCCCGATGCTCGAGGTCCTCGCCCGCCGGGAGATCACCGACACGGTCGCCGTCGTGACCAGGTACTTCGGCGGAACCAAGTTGGGCGCGGGCGGCCTGGTCCGCGCCTACGGCCGGGCGGTCGCCGAGACGCTGGACCACGTCGGCACCGTCCTTCGCGTGCCGCACACCACCGTCGAGGTCACCGTCGACCACCCGACGGCAGGCAGGCTGGACAACGAACTTCGCACCTCAGGACACAAGATCACGGACATCGAATACGGCAGCATGGTGCGACTGACGGTCCTCGTCCCCACGCTGGACACGCAAGCCTTCGCGCGGTGGCTCGCTGAACACACAGCAGGTCGAGCGGCCATCGAGTTCGGCGACGTCATCCTGCTCGACGTGCCTGACCCGCAGTCAGAAAGCACCCACTGAGGCTGTGCTGCCGCAATTCCCGACGAGCCCACCAGCAATGACACAGAACTGCAACCCTCGCTCAGCGCAAGCAACCGGTACCACCGCGAGGCGTCCCCACTACGATCAAACGTTGAAGGTGTGATTGATGGTGCGCGCCCCCGGTGACGGTGGCCCGTGCCGAGTGACTCATGCTCGACCCGTGGAGTGCGGACGCAGGAGGTGACGATGCGCGTCATACAGAGCTTCGAACGGCGACTGCAAGGCGCCGTCGGGAACACTTTCGCGCGCCTTTTCGGCGGCAAGGTCCAGCCGGCCGAAGTCGCCGACGCCCTCCAGAAGGAGGCTGCCGAGCATGTTCAGCGGCAGGGCAGCGCGGAAATCGCCCCGAATTACTACCGTGTGCGCCTCGGTCCGACCGATCGGCAGGGTCTTGGCTCGGACGAAGAGAGTGTCGCCACTGCGTTGTCGGACATGATCCGGGAGTATCTGGACGAGCAGGGATGGCAAACCTTCGGGGATGTCGCCGTCAGCCTTGAGCAGTCCGAGTCCCTGCACACCGGGCAGTTCCGCATCAGCTCGATCGTCGATCCCGACGTTGGTCGACGTTCGCCGCACCAAGGGGCAGGAGAGGGACGCATGACCCAGCCAGGAGATCCCGGCCGACCGGACGCCCGCCAATCCGACCATCGCGGTGAGCCCCAACCGCCGAGGGGCCAGGACCCACACGACGGTCAGCAGGACCTGCCGCCCGGCTACGGCGGGCCCGGACAGTACGGCCCACAGGATCAGAACTACCAGGGGCAGAACCCCGGCTACCCGCCGCAGCCCTACGACGCACCCGGCTACGGCCAGCGAGTCTGGGACCAACAGGGTCAGCAGTGGGAGCAGCAGTACGGCCAGCAACCCCAGCAACCGCCGTACCAGCAGGGATACCCACCGCAGCAGCCCTACCAGCCGGGTCCGCCGCAGCCGTGGGACCAACAGGGCTACCAGCAGGGATACCCGCAGCAGGGCCAGCAAGGCCAGTACCAGCAGAACTACGGCCAGAACTACGGCCAGCCGGCGGCCGCCCAGCAAGAGATCACCGCCTCCTTGTCCATCGATGACGGCTCCGGCCGCAGTCATCAGTTGCAGCGCGGCTCGAATGTCATCGGCCGGGGGCAGGACGCCTCGTTCCGCCTCGCCGACACGTCGGTGTCCCGCCGGCACGTCGATGTCTACTTCGACGGGCAGTCCGCCGTGCTGCATGACCTCGGCTCGACGAATGGCACCACGGTCAACGGCTCCTCCGTCCAAACCTGGCAACTCGCGGACGGCGACGTGATCCACATCGGTCATTCGACGGTCGTGTTCAGCAGCCGGTACTGAGAGCGTGTCCGACAAAGGCGGTCAGACCCGCTCCCAATGCTGCCCAACGGCGCCTGACGACTTCGTCGCAGGCGACTAGAGAAGCCGGACCCCACAACGTGCCCGCACTCATCCTCCAGCTGACCAGGATCGGTTTTCTCATCCTGCTCTGCCTGTTTGTGCTGGCCGCAATGCGCGTCGTACGCTCGGACCTGCGATATGCGGCAGAACCGCGAGGCGAGGCCGGTAGCGGCCGGTCGCGGGGCCGCCAACAAGACCAACGACAGGCCCCGGCGGGCCGGTTGCACCCGACGATCCTGGTGGTGACGGCCGGGTCATTGTCCGGGACCCGGCTCCGCCTCGGTTCGGGGCCCATTCTGATCGGGCGTGCGGAGGACTCCACACTGGTACTGGATGACGACTACGCGTCCACCCGACACGCCCGCCTCACCCAGCAGGGTCAGGAGTACTTCCTGGAGGACCTCGGCTCGACCAACGGCACCTACCTGGACCGGGTTCGCGTGACCACTCCCACCCCGGTGCCGATCGGCGTGCCGATCCGGATCGGGCGGACCGTCATCGAGCTGCGCCCATGACGCATCAGCTCGCCTTCGCGGCGCGCAGCGATCGTGGCTTGATCCGGTCCAGTAACCAAGATTCGGTGTTCGCCGGCAACACGTTGCTGGTGGTCGCCGACGGCATGGGTGGACACGCGGCCGGTGACATGGCATCCCGCCTGGTGGTGGCGGCCTTCGTGCCCCTGGACGATCGGGACGCCGGCGGAGACCTGTTGCGCGCGTTGGCAAAGGCGACGCGGGACGGCAACGCCGCGATCGCCGACGTCGTCCATGAGAACCCCGAACTCGACGGCATGGGCACCACGGTGACGGCGCTGCTCTTCGACGGCGGCCGGCTCGGGATGGCGCATGTCGGCGACTCCCGCGCCTACTTGTATCGCAATGGCGTCCTGCATCAACTCACCCATGACGACACCTTCGTGCAATCGCTCATCGACGACGGTCGCATCACCCAGGAGGAGGCCGCCCACCACCCCCAGCGCTCGCTGCTGCTGCGGGCGCTGAACGGCACTGAGGTCGATCCGTCGTTGACCATCCGGGAGGTCACCGCGGGCGACCGCTACCTGATCTGCTCGGACGGGCTCCCCGGTGTGGTGTCCGCGGAGGCCATCGCCGAGGCGCTGGCGAACCCGGATCCCGGAGTCACCGCCGACGCGCTGATCCAGTTGGCCCTGGTCGGCGGCGGACCGGACAACATCACCGTGATCGTCGCGGACGTCATGGACACCGGTGTCGGCAGCGGACCGACGGATGCCGGCGCCGATTTCGATCCGGACGCCACCGGGCCGATCGGTACCGTCGGCGTCCGTCCGGATGACGCAGGAGATGCCCAGGGTCCCGTTGCCGCCGATACCCGAGGACGTCCCGGCCCGCGCCGAGTACGTACCGGCCGACGAGACCGATCAGGCGTCGTCGGCGACGGCGGAGGAGGAGGCGATGTCCGGACCGCCCCCGGCCGGTCGGTCCGTGCGTCGGCGCGGCGCCTGGTGGCTGGTGGCCGGCGTCGTGGTGCTGGCCGTCGCCGCGATCATCGGCTCCTACTTCTGGGTCCGCAGCCAATACTTCGTCGGTGCCGAGGACGGGGTGGTTGTCGTCTACCGCGGCCTCAACGGATCGGTTCTCGGGGTGCAGCTCTCCTCCTTCGAGGAGGAGTCCTGCGAGCCCGGCCTGCAACTGTGTACACCGCTCAAGGTCGAGGACCTGGTGCCGGCGGCCCAGGCCCAGGTGACGGCCGGCATCCAGGCGGGCACGCTGGACGACGCCCGCAACGTCATCACCCGGCTCGCCGGTCAGATGTTGCCGCTCTGCCCGGTTGCGACAACAACGCCGACGCCGTCCACCAGCCCGCAGGTGTTGCCCCCATCCAGCTCCGGTGGGACAACCGGCACCGGCGGCAGCGCCCTCACCAGGGCCACCGCGATCCCGCCACCAGCCGCGTCGGGTGCCGGAACCGTCACCACTCCCATTCCGCCCACCTCGCCGGCAGCGGGCACCCCCGTCAATCCCACCGGCGCGACCGGTTCCGCGGTCAATCCCACCGGTGCGACCGGATCCGCGGTTCCGCTGGGCTCCGGCGCTCTGCTGAGCACGTTGCCCAATGGCAGCGTGGTAACCGGTCAGAACGGGACGACCAGCCCCGCGGCGACCGGAACACCGTTGTCCACCCGGGCCCCGGAACCGGGAGTGACCTGCCGGGTGGTCAAGTGACCCACCAGGTCGAAGCAGCAGACTCCTCGGCGAATCCAGCAGCGGCCCCGACGAAGAAGCAGCGGACCGGGCGCCGGGCCGAGCTGTGGATGTTGATCTTCGCTGCGGTCATCGTGACGTCGGCCCTGGTGATCGTCGAACTCAACCAGAACCGCACCCTGAGCTGGACGCTCGCCTTTTACGGCGGCGGTTACATGCTGGCCCTGGCGATCGCGCACCTGCTGATCCGGCGATACGCCCCGTACGCAGATCCACTTCTGCTGCCGATCGTCGCCCTGCTCAACGGCATCGGACTGGTGATGATCTACCGGCTCGACCTGGCCAGGGCAATCAGCGCCGTCAACCGCGGCGAGGAGGTGCCGACGGCGCAGGCCTCCCTTCAGCTGGTGTGGACGGCTGTCGCCCTGGTGTTCTTCCTGGTCGTGCTGCTCGTCGTCCGCGACCACACGGTGCTGCAGTCCTACGCCTACACCCTGGCGCTGGTCGGGGTGCTGTTCCTGGCCGTCCCCGCGGTGCTGCCGGCGAGCCTGTCCGAGGTGAACGGCGCGCAGATCTGGATCAAGGTGCCGGGGCTGTTCTCCATCCAACCGGCGGAGTTCGCGAAGATCGCCCTGATCATTTTCGCGGCGGCGTTCCTGGTCTCGAAACGCACCGTACTGTCCACCGCCGGGAAGCGGATCTTCGGGCTGGTGCTGCCTCGGGCCCGCGACCTCGGCCCGTTGCTGGTGGCGCTGTTGCTGGCCTTGCTGGTGCTCGTCCGCGGCAAGGATCTGGGTACCGCGCTGCTGCTGTTCGGCACCTTGCTGGCGATGATCTACGTCGCCACCGGCCGGGTGTCCTGGCTGATCATCGGCGTGCTCGGCTTCGCCGGCGGCGCCTACCTGGCCTACCGGCTGTTCAGTCATGTCCGGGTTCGGGTCGACATCTGGCTCGACCCGTTCGGCGATCCGCTGGGGTCCGGTTACCAGCTGGTCCAGTCGTTGTTCGGCCTCGGCACGGGCGGCATATTCGGCACCGGCCTGGGTGCCGGCCGCCCCGACATCGTGCCGTTCGCGTCCACCGACTTCATCATGGCGGCGCTGGGCGAGGAACTCGGGCTGGTCGGCGTCACCGCGATCCTGCTCTGCTACCTGCTGTTGACGGCCCGCGGCATCCGCACCGGACTCGCCGCCAAGGACGGCTTCGGCACGCTCCTTGCCGGCGGATTGTCCTTCTCGCTGGCCCTGCAGACTTTCATCGTGGTCGGGGGCGTCACCAGGCTCATCCCGCTCACCGGGCTGACCACCCCGTTCCTGTCCTACGGCGGCTCGTCGCTGCTGGCCAACTACGTCATCCTGGCGCTGCTGGTGCGGATTTCGGATTCGTCGCGTCGGCCGCCGGAACCCAAGGTGCCCCGGGCTATCAAGCCGGTGCCGTTGGCGGAGGCGAACACCGAGATGGTTCCCCTGTTGAGCAGCGCCGCACTGAACGCGTCGTCGGACAAGGAATCCCACCGTTCGGGGAACAAGGAATCCCACCGGGCGGGGAACAAGGCTGCATCGAACGCATCGGACACCCAGGGTGATGCGCAGTGAAGCGCCCGCTCCGCCGGTTGGGCATGGCCGTCATCGTGATGATCGGTCTGCTGCTCGCCAACATTGCCTGGACCCAGGTCATCAAGGCCGACGACTATCGCGCCGACCCGAACAACAAACGGACGCTGGTCGCCGAGTACAGCCGGCAACGCGGCCAGATCACCGCGGCCGGCGGGGTGGTGCTGGCTCGCTCGGACCCGGTGGATGACCAGTACAGCTACCAGCGCGTCTACCCGGGTGGACCCACCTATGCCGACCTGACGGGCTATTACTCGATGCGCTATGGACCGACCGGTCTGGAGCGCAACCAGAACGAGATCCTCTCCGGTGAGGCTCCCGAACTGATCGCCGGTCAGCTGTCGGACCTGATCACCGGGCGGGACCCGCGGGGCGGCAACGTCGAAATCACCGTGCAACCTGCCGTCCAGCAGGCCGCCTACGACGCGATGACGCAGAAGAACTACGTGGGCGCCGTTGTTGCGATCGAGCCATCGACCGGCAAGGTGCTGGCGATGGTGTCGACGCCGTCCTACGACCCGAACCCCCTGGCCAGTCATTCCGATGCGGTGCAACGGCAGGCCTACAACGACCTGGTGAACGCCGATCCGAGCCCGTTGCTGAACCGGGCGGTCGCTGCCGTCTACCCGCCGGGTTCGACGTTCAAGCTGGTCATCGCCGCCGCTGCACTGCAGGCGGAGTACACCCCGCAAACCCTGGTCACCGGCGAGGCGACCATCAACCTGCCGGACACCGGCGGGGCCACCCTGTCGAACTACGGCGGCGAAACCTGCGCCAACAGCGGCGGTTCCGACGTCCCGCTCACCGATGCCTTGGCGTTCTCCTGCAACACCGCATTTGCCGAGGTCGCGATGAGCCTGGGCAAGGTGCCGGTGCAGAAGCAGGCCGAGGCGCTCGGCATCGATGGTCAGGGGATGGACATCGGCATTGACGTTGTCGGATCCAGGCTCGGCGATATCCCGGACACCGCTGCCCTCGCGCAGACCGGCATCGGCCAGCGGGATGTGGCGGTCACCCCGTTCCAAATGGCCTGGATCACCGCCACCATCGCCAACCGCGGGGACAAGATGGCGCCGCACCTGATCGCCAAGACCACCAAACCCGACCTGACGGTCATTTCCGAGACGCAGCCGGAGTCGCTGGGCCAGGCGATTCCGATCGCCGTCGCGGACGAACTGCGCGACATGATGATCGAGTCCGAGAAGGAAACCCCCGGCTCCGGCGGCATCGCGGACCTGGTCATCGCGTCCAAGACGGGCACCGCCGAACATGGCGCAGACCCCAAGAACACCCCGCCGCATGCCTGGTATGTGGCGTTTGCGCCGGCCGACAAACCCCGGGTGGCCGTCGCGGTGATGGTCGAGAACGGCGGAGATCTCGGCCTGGACGCCACCGGCGCCAAGGTCGCCGGACCCATCGGGCGCAGCGTGATCGCCGCCGCGCTGGCCGGGGGCCCGTGATGTCGGCACCAGGGTTGCTGCTGTCCGGGCGGTACCGGCTGAACCGCCGGATTGCCGTCGGTGGCATGGGTGAGGTGTGGTCGGCCGACGACATCAGGCTGGCCAGGATCGTCGCGCTGAAGATCCTGCGCCCAGAGCTGACCGGCGACCCCGAGTTCGTCGAGCGTTTCCGCACCGAGGCCCGGATCACTGCCTCGCTCAATCACCCCGGCATCGCCTCCGTGTACGACTACGGCGAGGTCACCGGTGGTGCCGGTCCCTACCTGAGCGGCACCGCCTACCTGGTCATGGAACTGATCGCGCGGCGAATCGTTGTCCGCGGTGCTGGCCCGCACCGGGCGACTGTCCGCGCCCCGCACCCTGGACGTCCTCGACCAGACCGGACGGGCGCTGCAGCACGCGCACACCCGTTCGCTGGTGCACCGGGACATCAAGCCGGGCAACCTGCTGATCACGCCCGGCGGCCAGGTCAAGATCACCGACTTCGGCATCGCCAAGGTCGCCCATCAGGCGCCGGTGACCCGGATGGGAATGGTGATGGGCACCGCCCAGTACATCTCCCCCGAGCAGGCGGCCGGGCAGGAAGCCGTCCCGGCGTCGGACATCTACTCGCTCGGTGTCGTCGCCTACGAATGCTTGGCCGGCATCCTGCCCTTCCCGAACGAGAACGCCGTCGCGATGGCCCTCGCGCACGTCCGGGACGCGCCCCGGCCGCTGCCGCCGGACATCCCGCCGGCCGTCGCCGCGCTGGTGATGCAGATGCTGGTGAAGGATCCGGCGACCCGCTTCCCGAACGGTGCCGCTCTGGCCCAGGCGGTCGGTCAGGTTCGCGCCGGCGGCCGGTCCGGGACGTCGAGCCCACCGGCCAGGACCAGAGCCGTCGCCGTGTCGCCGGCCCAAGTGACCCCCGCGGGCCGGTCGCCGGCTCCGCCCGCAAGCAGGCCCCCGGCCCCTGCACCCCGGCCACCGGTCACCCGGGTGCAGCAAGCAGCCCCGCCGCCCCGCCGCCCGGTCGCCGCGGGCGGACGGTCCGGATACGGGCCGGGAACCGTCACCGCCAACCGCACGCCGCCCCCCGCTTACCCCGTCGCACCACAGCAGGGCGCACCGCATCACGGCGCATCGGGGCCGGCGGCGCCGGCCAACCGATCGAGTCGGCGGACCGGACTGTCCGTGCTGCTCGCGCTGATCGTGCTGGTGCTTGCCGGATTGGTGTTGGTCGTCGTCAATCAGCTGGTGGGCGAGCTCTCCGCGACCGGGTCCATCCGGGCCGGGTATGCCACGGTCCCGGCGTCGCCTGCCCAGCAAGCGGTCGCGACGGTCGGCCTCTCATGATCATCAAAGATGGAACACTGTGCCTCGCAGTCGGCCATGGCACGCCTGGATTCGGTGCCGTCGCTGTGACCAGGGATACCGGCGATCGAGCCGAAAAACACTCGTTTGACGCAACCCGACGGCCAAGGTCCGCATCCTTCGGAGAGACGTGGTGCGTCTGCGACCACCGCGAGCGGCCGGTCGGCAGGCGGTCCTGGCGTCGAGCACGGGCGGCATCACCGCCGCACACAACACCTGCACCACTCACGGGCAACAAGGGACGGCAATGACGGGATACCTGTTCGGCGATCGCTACCAAGTCGGGGACACCCTCGGCTTCGGCGGCATGTCCGAGGTGCACCGTGGCCGCGACCTGCGCCTTGGCCGGGACGTGGCCATCAAGGTGCTGCGGGCCGACCTCGCCCGCGACCCGTCCTTCCAGGCGCGATTCCGCCGGGAGGCACAGAACGCGGCCTCGTTGAACCACCCGGCGATCGTCGCGGTATATGACACCGGCGAGACCAAGGGCGAGACCGGAACGGTTCCCTACATCGTCATGGAGTACGTCGACGGTGACACCCTGCGCGACGTGTTGAAGAAGGAGGGCCCGCTGCAGCCGCGGCGGGCGATGGAGATCGTCGCCGACATCTGCGCGGCCCTGGACTTCTCGCACCGACACGGCATCGTGCACCGCGACATCAAACCGGCGAACGTGATGTTGAACCGGGCCGGCGCTGTCAAGGTGATGGACTTCGGCATCGCACGCTCGGTCGCCGACGGCCAGGCGACGATGACCGCCACCGCGGCCGTCATCGGCACAGCGCAGTACCTGTCACCCGAGCAGGCCCGCGGTGAGGCGGTGGATGCCCGCAGCGACGTCTATGCGACCGGCTGCGTGCTGTACGAGTTGCTGTGCGGAGCACCGCCCTTCACCGGGGACTCACCGGTCGCGATTGCCTACCAGCACGTCCGGGAAGCCCCGAAGCCGCCCAGCGAGACCAAGCCCGGGCTGCCGAAGGAAATGGACGCCATCGTCCTGAAGGCGCTCAACAAGAATCCGTTGAACCGCTACCAAACGGCTGCCGAGATGCGTTCCGACCTGGTCAGAGCACTCTCCGGGCAGGCCGTTCAGGCCACCCCACTGATGAGTGACGACGAGCGGACCGAACTGATGCGGGCCGCACCGGCCAGGGTCGGCCTTGCCTCGCCGCCATTGCTGGCGCCGCCGAATCGCGGGACCGTCATCGACGAGGACTGGGAGCCCGATGACGGCGACCGCTCCAAGCGGGTCTGGGGATTCGTCGGCATCGGCGTGCTCTGTGTTGCCCTGCTCGCCGGCGCCATCTGGTTGACCCTGCGGGTGATCAGCGCCCCACCCCCGGCAGCCCTGGTCGCGGTACCCGACCTCTCCGGGATGTCACTGGAGCAGGCGACTGCTCAGCTACGGGACAGCAGGCTGACGCTGGGCACGGTGGACAACGTCGAGTCCACTGATGACAACAAGGACAAGGTCGTCAACCAGCGCCCCTCCAGCCAGACCCAGGTCGCGCAGGATTCCGCGGTGAACCTGGAGATCGGCAAAGGGGTCAGCCTGGTCAGCGTGCCCAACGTGGTGAGCTACACCCCGCAGGAGGCGCAGAAGGCGCTGAACGACGCGAACCTGCAGTACCAGGAGGTGCCGCAATCCTCCTCGGACGCCGACAAGGGCAAGGCCCTGGCCCAGGACCCGGTCCCACAGACCCAGGTCGTGCCCGGAAGCACGGTCAAGGTGACGGTGGGAACCGGCCTGGAGACGGTGCAGGTCCCGGACGGCCTGGTCGGCAAGAGCCTCGACGAGGCGACAGCCCTCCTGGCGGCCGCCAAGTTGACCGCGGTCTCCCAGGAGGCCGACGGTACCGAACCCGCCAACCAGGTCACCCAGATGGACCCGGCGCCCGGCGCCAGGGTGCAGGAGGGCACCCCGGTGACCCTGACGGTCTCCAACAACAGCCTGATGGTGATGCCCAACCTGAAGAACAACACGCGGAACCAGGCCGTATCGATCCTCAATGATCAAGGCTGGAGCGGTAACGCCGACACCCTGAGCAGTTCGACGACGCCGGTGACGAACCCCGGCCTCGTCGGCGTGATCGTCGATCAGTCGCCGGCCGCCGGCTCGGTGGTTCCCAAGACCGGCACAGCGGTTCGGGTGTCGGTGGGTGTCGCGGTGCAGGTGAACATCCCGAACGTTGTCGGGAAGCCGGAGGCGGAGGCGCGGAAGATCATGGACGGCGTACCCAACGTCACCTTTGCGACCGTCGGCGGAACGCCGCCCGGGCAGGCAGGCATTGTCCAGGGCCAAACCGCGGCTGGGAACGTCCCCGTCGGAACCGCGGTGACGGTGAACGTCTACGGCCCCGAGGCGCCCCCGACACCACCAGCTACGACACCCCCGGCCGCGGCACCACCGCCCGCCACGCCGGCGCCAGGGGGCTAGCGACCTCCGGCAGTTCGGCGTCTGCGGCGGCGGTGCGCATCCGTTCCGTCGCCGATTCACACGCCGAGTACAGAGTTTCACCGGGGCGGTGCAAACGGCGCTCACCCATTCCACAAGCACCTACGCCACTGTGAGAACCATGAGCCAGGACATGACCCCACGCCCCGGCGATCTGCCCGCCACCAACGGCCCCGCACGTTCGGACAACAACGAGCCCGCCGCCTCAGGCCAGACCGCCTACTCCCCGACCTACTCGGCCCCGTCGCCGGCCGATCGACCCACCTCGTTGCCGCCGATGCCTCCGCAGGGTCAGGTTCCGGCGGCCAACCAGGCATGGAGTCAGGCCGGTAGCCAAGGCGACATGAACCGGGACACCGGCCCTGTTCTGCCGCAGAACGCCAACCCGGACCAGGCCTGGTGGGAGCCCCGCCCGAGCGGCGCCTGGTCAACCCCCGGCTGGAATGCCGGCGCCCCCCGGACCGGTGCCGGGCCGGCCACCGGTGCGAACGGAACCCGGGCCTTCCCCCCGCCCGCCCAGGGTTTTGGCGCGCCCGGATACCCCGCGCAGGGTTATGGCGTGACGACTGCAACCAGGCCCCCTGCTCAGCAGACGGCGACCGGTACCAAGGGTCGACGCACGTCGGTGATCGTCGCCACCACCGCAGCGCTCGCACTGCTCGCCGGCTTCGGTGGCGGACTGGTTGGCGCCCAGCTCAGCTCCAACTCGTCCAGTGCGTCCGACAGTTCGCTCAGCCAGCTGAACACCAGCGCCGCCGTCGCAGAGAACCGGACCCCGGCACCCGCCGGATCCGTGCAGGAAGTCGCGGCAAAGGTCCTGCCGTCCACCGTGTCGGTGTTGGCCAGTTCCGCTCAGAGTGGCGGTGAGGGCTCCGGCATCATCCTGACCGCGGATGGCCTGATCCTGACCAACAACCACGTCGTCGCCGGCGCCACCGACCTGGAGGTCCGGTTCAACGATGGCACCACCGCCACGGCAAAGGTCGTTGGCACCACCGCCACCGACGACCTCGCCGTCATCAAGGCAGATGGAGTCTCCGGTCTGACGCCCGCCGTTCTCGGCAACTCGGCCGACCTGCAGGTCGGTCAGCCCGTCGTCGCCATCGGGTCCCCGCTCGGGCTGTCCGCGACCGTGACGTCAGGTATCGTCTCCGCGCTCAACCGTCCCGTACGGACGTCCGGCGAGGCCACGGCGAGTGGCGCCGGGCAGGACACCGTCATCAACGCGGTACAGACCGACGCGGCGATCAATCCCGGTAACTCCGGCGGTGCGTTGGTCGACATGAACGGTGCCGTCATCGGCATCAACTCCGCGATCGCGTCACTGTCGCAGTCCAGCAACGGTAGCCAGCCCGGTTCGATCGGCGTCGGCTTCGCCATTCCTGTCGACCAGGCCAAGCGGATCGCTCAAGAGATCATCGACACCGGCAAGGCGACGCACGCAGTGCTGGGGGCCTCCGTCGGCGATGCGGCCGGGGCGAGCAGCCAGATCTCGATCGGCGCCAAGATCGCCAGCATCGTCCCTGGTGGCGGCGCGGAGGCAGCCGGGCTCCAGGCCGGCGACGTGATCACCGGTTTCAACAACCAGAGCGTCGAAAGTGCAGACGCACTCATCGCCGCGGTGCGGTCGTCCACCCCGAACGGGACCACCCAGGTCACCTATGTGCGGAACGGTGAAACCAACACGGTCACCGTGACACTGGGGTCGGCCACCGCGAACTGATCGGTGACGGACCGATCACGCGGACACCACCCGCGAACGACGAACAGCGCCGGTGACCAAGGGTCACCGGCGCTGTTCTGACTGGGTCGGTCCGGCGGAGCGCAATCCCGGCGTCGACAGGCGGCGATCGCGACCGTGTCCGCGGGTGCCGGGCGTCACACCGCGCTGAGTCGGAGCCGTTCGACATCGGACTCCAACGGCGGCACCAGGTCGGCGGCCGTCAGGTCACCGCAGGTGGCGAGCCAATTGCCGAGCATCCGGTGGCCACCCTGGGTGAGCACGGATTCGGGGTGGAACTGCACACCCTCGATCGCGTACTCCCGGTGCCGCAGGCCCATGATCACCCCGCCGGTGGTGCGAGCCGTCACCTCGAGTGCGGCCGGGACAGTGCCGTCGACAACGGCCAGCGAGTGGTACCTGGTTGCGGTGAACGGGTCGGGCAGGCCGGCGAGGACGCCGGCGCCGGCGTGCTCGACCAGCGAGGTGCGACCGTGCAGGAGCTCCTCAGCGCGATCGACCACTGCCCCGTAAACCTCGGCGATGGCCTGGTGACCCAGGCAGACACCGAACACCGGGAGCCGACCGGCCGCCCAGCGGACCATTTCCTCCGTCACGCCCGCATCGGCCGGTGTTCCCGGACCGGGCGAGAGCAGCACCCCGTCCACGCCGAGATCCGGGACCTCGTCGGTGGTGATGGCGTCGTTCCGGCGGACGATGCAGTCGGCCCCGAGCTGCTCGAGGTACTGCACCAGGTTGAAAACGAAGGAGTCGTAGTTGTCCACGACGAGAATGGTCGTCACGCCGATCAGCCTCGCATACCCGACCAGCAGGCTCTTGCGACGCAAGAGCAAACGGCAAGCGGACGTCGTCAGCCCTGGGAAACCCGGTCGAACGGCAGGTACGGCTCCAGCCATGGGAAGACCACGAAGAACAGCAGGGCGACCACCAGCACGAACAGCAGCAGCGCCTGCGCGGTCCGGACCGCTGTCGGTCCCGGGAGATGACGCCAGATCCAGGTGTACATCGCTCAGCTCTCCGTCAGTTCGGGCGGCAGGAATCCGGGCGACTTCGAGTAGCTCTTCACCAGTACCCCGTGGATGATCATCCGTTCGGCGTCCGAGAACTGCGGATGGCAGGTGGTCAGGGTGATCAACCGTTCGGCGTCCGCGGGCACGACGGTGTTGTTGACGTGCGGGACGGGCAGCACCTGCGCATAGTCCGACGGCACGGTGATCTCCCGGCCGAAGACCCCGGTGTACTGACCGGTCTGGACGGCGACACCGTCGCAATTGCGCCCGCGGGGTGGCGGCCCAGGTCGCCGTCTCCTCCTCCATCGGCAGCACCCGATAGACGAACCAGTCGTCCTGGGTCTCGACCACAACGGCGTCGCAGGAGGCCAGCAGGCCCAGGTCGTTGAACGGCGAGCCCTTGGAAACCCGGTGACCGGCAAGAGCAAAGTTGCCCTGCTGGCCGGGGAGCTGGGTGTTGTCGTAGTGGCCGGGACCAATGTAGAGGTCGTCGGAGTTGGTGCCCTCGACGACGGTGAAGACGTAGTCGGCGCCGAGGGCGGGGATCCGAATCTTGGCGAAACCCGCACCGCCGAGTGGGGTGTAGGTGGGGGTCCGCTGCCGCGGGTCGGTGACCAGTTGGTCCGGATTGTCGACAACGACGGTGCTGGTGGCGCTGGCCTCAGCACTGGCCCAGACCTCGTCGACGGCGGTGGTGGCCGCGGCCTGCTTCTGCTCGCCGAACAGGTCGGTGATGTAGACCTCGTAGACGACGAAGAGCAACACGACGACCCCAAGGGTGATCAGCGCCTGGCCGATCCCCCGCAGCACCGTGCGCGCCACGTCACCGCCGGTCCGCTTCCGTGGCGGCGCCTGAGTCGTAGGGCCGCTCACGGGCCCTCCTGACGAGCGGTCATCATCCGGATGGTGCCGTCATAGGCGGGGAGTTCGACCGGATCGACGACCTTGACCTCATACCCCAGATTGAATTTCTCGACGTACTGCAGCAGCAACTGCACTCCCGGTTCCTCATCGAGTGCGGCCGACATGCCGGCGGTGTCACCGATGGCGGTCACCACGAACGGCGGCGAGTAGGTACGGCCCTGCAGCAGCAGGGTGTTGCCGATGCAGCGGACCGCCGAGGTGGTGAGTACGCGCTGGTCCATGATCATCATCGCCTCGGCGCCACCCGCCCACAGGGCATTGACCACCGATTGCACGTCCTGCTGATGCACGACCAGATCGTCGGGATCGACGCCGATGGGATAGTTGCCGTCGGCATCCCGGGGCGCATCGGACATCGAGACCTGCAGGCCGGGCCCGACGACGGGGATCAGGCCGGCGGCGGGTTCCAGAGCGGTGACATCGGCGCGAGCAGCCTCGATCTGCGGGGAGACGTCTCCGACACCGGCAGCATCGATCTGCGACTGGAGATCGGCGGCCAGCGCATCGGCGGCCAGCACCCGCTTCTCGGCGTCCTGGACGACGGCCGAGAGGTCGACCGATCGGTTGCTGATGTCCTCGCCCTGCGAGTAGGCCCGCGCGGTGCCGAGCAGCACGCCCGCGATCAGGCAGACCACGACGACGCCGATCTGCCACCGTGTCGTCCGGGGACGCCAACGAAACCGCCGCGGCCGCGAGCTCTCGGCGTCAGTCGATTCCACCTGTCACCCCCTTCGCCGAATCTGCATTCAGCCCACCCGCCGGAAAGTCCGACACCCTTCTCCATGCCTGGTGAGAACTCGTATTCGCCACCGCCGAACCGGACCGATCACTCCCACGAGCCCTCGTCCCGCACTCGTCGGACCAGTTGTCAAGAATTCTCCCCGGCAATCGCGAATGGCTCTCACCGTTCACCCCGTAGGCTAGTAGGTCAGGCGTACGGTCCCGGTGATCCGAGGGCGTCACGCAGCGTAGATCGTGGAGGAACGTCGTGCCCAAGTCCAAGGTTCGCAAGAAGGTCGCGACCAGCACCGCACGGGAGATGACCGAGGCCAACTCTGCAGCGGCCGCCGCCGCCCGCGCGCACGTCGCGGCGCCGTCCTCGCCGTTGTACATCGGCATCATGCTCGGGCTGATGGTGCTCGGCTTGCTCTGGCTGGTCGTCTACTACCTGTGGGGCGCCAGCATCCCGTTCATCGCCGACCTGGGTAACTGGAACTTCGCCATCGGGTTCTCACTGATGATCGCCGGTCTGCTGATGACCATGCGGTGGCGCTGACCGTCCGCTCGACGGGCGTGAACGACACGGTTGTGATTCATCCCCACTGTGGACTACTCGTGTGGACAAGCGCCGTGCCGGTGAGCCGGTGACCGCCGGTTCCGACTTCCCGGGACCCGGATCCCAGACCTGGCGGCCCAAGCCCATGCTCGTCGCACTGGCCGCTGCGGCCGCTGTCGCGGCCGCTGTCTGGGTGGTGCTGACCTCGGACCCGATGGATCTGGTCGTCGGTGTCGTCATCGCCGTCATTTTGGTCGTGCTCGCGGTGGCCGGGTGGCGCCGGCGGGTGATCGGCGGACCGCGCGGGCTGCTGATCTGCGGTTTCGGGGGTCGACGGATGGTCCCGTGGTCGCAGGTCCGAGGGATCGACACCGCAACCTCACGCCGATTCGGGCTGGCCAGCACCACGATCGAGGTTGACCTGATCGACGACGATCTGCTGATCTTCGGCCGCACCGACCTGGGTGCCGACCCCGAGGTCGTGCTGGCCGTTCTGCGGGACTTCGCCCCTCAGCGGTGACCGTGCTGTTGCGCGTGCAGGCTCAATGCGCCGGAACGCACCCGCCGCTTCCGTCTGGTCTGTAGACGCAGAACCACTCGCCGATCTGCGCGTCCCGATAGACCAGCAGGGCGACCAAAACGACCACGAGGGTGATCGAGGTGCCCCACAGCCATTCCTTGCGCTTTGCCGGGGGCGGATAGACCATGGCTGCCCCGACGATCGCGCCGACCACCAGGCCGCCCAGGTGTCCCTGCCAGGAGATACCTGGAACCTGAAAAGTGATGTAGACGTTGAGCGCCACCACGACCAGCAACTGCCGCAGGTCGAACCCGAAGCGTTTGAACGTCACCACCAACGCGCCCATCAGGCCGTAGATCGCACCGGACGCCCCGATGGTGGGGCTGAACGCAGGACTGAACAGCATCACGCTGACCGACGAACCCAGCAGGCTGAGCAGGTAGATCGTCAGGAAGCGGCCTCGGCCCAGCATCCGTTCCAACGGCAGCCCGAGGATGTACAGCGAGATCATGTTGGTCGCGATATGAATCAGACCGCCGTGCAGGAAGCCGGCGGTCACCAGCCGCCAGTACTCCCCGGAGGCGACCTCGGCCGGGATCAGGCTGCCCTGCACGTACAGGCGCGACAGTGACAGGTTCATTGCCGATCTGGCCTGCAGCGCCGTCACCAGGAAGACCGCGAGGTTGATCCCGATCAGAATCGTCGAGACGATCGGCTTCTGGCCAACCCGCGCGCCCGCCACGGTGCGGACCGGACGCTGGGTGGCCTTGGCCTCCGCCACGCAGGCCCGGCAATGGAAACCCACGCTGGCCGGTGTCAGACACTCCGGGCAGGCCGGCCGGCCGCACCGGGTGCAGGTCAGTGCGGTCTGCCGATCGGGGTGCCAGGAGCACACGGCCATCGGCTGTGCGGGATATCCCGCCGGACCCTGAGCCGGGTACGACGGCGGCGGCGTGCTCACCCGTTCCTGCTGCTGTCCCGAATCAGGGTGGCGGATCAGGCCGAATCGGCAGGTGCCGCGTCGGGCTCGGAGATGCTGATCGAGTTGATGACCACGTCGTCGGCCGGCCTGTCGAAGCGATCCGTCTTGGTGGCATCGATGGCGTCGACGACATCGCGGGACGGCTGATCGGCCACCTCGCCGAAGATCGTGTGCTTGCGGTTGAGGTGCGGCGTCGGGCCGACAGTGATGAAGAACTGCGAGCCGTTCGTGCCGGGTCCGGCGTTCGCCATGGCCAGCAGGTACGGCTTGTTGAACGTCAGTTCCGGGTGGAATTCGTCGCCGAACTCGTACCCGG
The DNA here is from genome assembly GCA_963730295.1 of uncultured Actinomycetota bacterium. Classification (GTDB taxonomy): domain Bacteria; phylum Actinomycetota; class Actinomycetes; order Mycobacteriales; family Nakamurellaceae; genus Nakamurella. Next base: position 144,995 of record CAVSRE010000006.1, read on the forward strand.
GACCGCCGCGGCCGGTGCCGGTCGGGTCGCCGCCCTGGAGCATGAAGCCGGAGATCACCCGGTGGAAGATCGCACCGTCGTAGAACGGGCCGGAGGTCTCCCCCGAGGCGTTCTTGGTCGTGTACTTCGCCGTTCCCTTGGCCAGGCCGACGAAGTTCTTCACCGTCTTCGGGCGCATGGAAAGGGAACAGCTCGATCCGGATGTCGCCGCGATTGGTGTGCAGGGTCGCGTAAAGGTTGCTCACGGTGAACCATCCTGCCACGGCGGGCTGCAAGGACCGATTCACCGCTGACGAAGCCGGCCTCCCGGGCCGCTACAGGCCGAGGTTGGTCACGGCCTGGATGACCATCTGCCGGCCCTTGATGGACTGCTGTTGATTGGACTCGGCGACGATCGCGATGTTGCCCTTGGAGACCGCATAGATGGAGCCGGTATCGGTCACCATCGACCCACCGGTCCAGCCGGGCGGCTGGCTGGCCGGGTCGGAGCCCTCGATCGGGACGTGTGCGTCGACCGCCGCCACCGCGGCCTGCGGGGTATCCGCCTGGATGATCCGAATCGAGGCCATCGGGCCGCCGTCGCTGCGGATGAAGACGCAGATCGGGTACGGCGCGACGTCGATGACCTGGGTGGTGCCGGTGTGCTGACCGTTGATGTCGGCCACCGACAATGTCGGACAGATACGGGCAAGTGCCATCCACCGGCGGGGGCTCCGCAGTGGGCGGCGGCGGCGACGCCAAGATCAAGCTGCCCGCGACCGTCGAGGTCAGCGTGGTGGGCACGGTTTTGGTCAGCGTTCCGGCCGTGATCGTCGTGGTGGACGGTGGCGGTGGACTGCTTGCGGAGTCGGTCCCGGCTGACGAACAGCCGGAAAGGGCAGCGGCCACCAACGCGGCGCCGACAGGCAGGTACAGCCATCTGGCGCTGTGCCCGGGGCGTACCGGTTGGCGCGATCATGCCGATCACCGTAGCGGTGACGTCTGGTCGGGGGCTGCGACCTGCGCTGCTGATTGTGCCCAGGAAATCATTCCGCCGGTCGGTCGCGCAGCGGGTAGAGGTGGTCAGGCCGGATGTCGCTCCCCCCGAATCGCTTCCGGCCGAATCGCTTCCGGCCGGCCGTTCGAATGGCCGAGTACCCTCGGCGGGCGGGTAGGAACACTCGTTCACCCGCACCGGCGGGCGGATCGGCACGGAAAGTCAACTGCTGCAGAGAGAGCCGACATGGTCGTCACGCAACGACGGAACACCACGCAGCGTGCGGCGATCCTCCAGGTACTGGCCGGTACCGATGAGTTCGTGTCGGCGCAGGATCTGCACAGTGCGTTGCGACTGTCAGGTTCGACCATCGGACTGGCGACCGTTTACCGCGCGCTGCAGGACATGGCCGGGGGTGGCGACCTTGACACGGTCCGCAATCAGACCGGCGAGGTGCTGTACCGGCAGTGCGTGCAACCGGCACATCATCATCACCTGGTGTGCAGGCAGTGCGGGCGCACCCAGGAGATCGAGGCGCCGAGCGTCGAGAAGTGGGCCAGAACGGTCGCGGCCCACTACGGCTACACCGACATCAACCACGAGCTGGAACTGTTCGGTGTGTGTGCGACCTGCACCAGCGGAACGACGCCCGCCGCCACCGAGCGACCGGACCTCTGAGCGGCCCTGCAGCTGACCGGCGCGGCCGTCAGGTCAAGGCGGCCGTCAGGTCAAGGGAGCAGGTTCGCCTCGTCCGGCGCCGACAGGCTCAGAGTGCAATCGACGACGGCCGGCGACTGCCGGATCTTTGCTTCGAGCGCCCGCAACCGGAGCGCGAGATGGGTCTCGAAATCGTCACCGGTCAGGTCGACGTCGGCCACCACGTAGACCTGCCGCGGACCGACGAATTCCAGTCGGAGCGCGGTCACCCGGTCGACGTCGGGCAGTGCCAACAGAGCCGTCAGCGCCGCTGAACGCGCCGCCGGGCTTACTTCCTGCCCGATGAGGAACTGCCGATTCCGGTTGATCAGGATCACGGCCACCACCCCGAGCAGCACTCCGACCAGGATCGATCCGATGGCGTCCGGGGCCGCGGAACCGGTGATCTCGTGCAGGGCCAGGCCGGTGGCGGCGATGACCAGACCGGTGAGCGCCGCGGCATCCTCGGCAAATACCGCTCGCAGCGTCGGGTCGGAGGTCGCCAACACGTGATCGATCAGATCCCGGTGCAAAGCCCTGGCCTCGCGCCGCGCCTGCCGCACCGACTGCAGGAAGGAGAAACCCTCGAGCAGGACGACACCCCGAGCACGATGTACCCGATGAGGAAGTCGGTGGCCGGTTCGGGATCGAGCAACTCGTGGATTCCGTGGGTGATCGACACCGCTGAACCGGCGACGAACAGGCCGAGGGCGGCGAATAATGACCAGACGTAGGCCTCCCGGCCGTAACCGAGCGGATGGCCCGGACCGGCCGGTCGGGAAGAGCGCTTGTTGGCGATCATCAGGAAGATCTCGTTGCCGGTGTCAGCCCAGGAATGGGCCGCCTCGGCGACCAGTGAGGCCGACCCCGTCAGCACCGCAGCCCACGATTTGGCGATCGCGACCAGGAAGTTCGCACCGAAGGCGATCAGCACCGTCAGGGTGCTCTCCGAGCCCGGCTCGTCCGGGAAGCGCTCGACCCCAGGGTGACGATCGGGGTCTGACTGCCCGGCGGGGGGTCGTCTTGCGTCATCGGCCTCACTCCTTCCGCAGGATCGTGGCATGTCCGCAAGTGACCGCGGCGGGCAGGATAGCGGTCATGACCTCGGCAGACGCACAGTGAGGCGCAGCGCGGGCACCCTGCTCTTCAAGGTTGGCTTCGCAGCACCTGACGACGCTGCCGGACCAGGTTCTTCGGAACGCGGTGTGCACGTCCTACTCGTACACATGGGCGGACCGTTCTGGGCGCGCAAGGACGAGCACGCCTGGTCCATTCCCAAAGGCGAGTATTCCGACGACGAACTCCCGCATGACGTCGCGGCGCGCGAGTTCGCCGAGGAGCTCGGTTCACCGCTCCCGGATGGGCCCGAGTTCGACCTGGGATCGACCACCCAGAGCGGCAAGTCAGTACTTGCCTATGCGCGCGCCGCCGACTTCGACGCCTCGACGTGCGTCAGCAACACCTTCGAGCTGGAGTGGCCGCCCAGATCCGGGCGGATCCAGGCGTTTCCGGAGGTTGATCGGGCCGAGTGGTTCACCGTGCACGAAGCACGGAGCAAGCTCGTCAAGGGCCAAATGGTCTTCCTCGACCGGCTGCTGGCGCAGCTGGTCGACTGAAGGCCTAGCCCTCGCCCTCCTGCGCTTCGGTGGTGAGCACGCGGTTCTCCCGCTGCACCCGACGCCAGTGGTAGAGGTACACGGGCACCGCGATCAGCAGCATCGTGCCCGCACTCACCAGGCTCAGCACTGCCTGTCGGGTGGCCGAGTCCAGGGCCGCAGACTCGCGGGCTGCCATCTCGGCAGGATCGACACCCGGCTCTTTCACCGGTGCGTAGAGGTAGTACCCGGGATCCGGATACACCAGCTGAACGATGGCGCTGACCAGGTTGACCGCAGCAAAGATGGTGATGACCAAAGAGATCAGGCACACCAGATACAGGTAGATGTTCCGCAGCAGGAAACGATCACGCATTGCCATCTGGCCACCCTGTCAGGGGACATCTTTGTCCGTCCTCGACAGGGTATCGCCGGCAGGCCCTGACCCGGCTGACGACGTGCGGCAGGTCGGTGATCGGGGTCCGCGCGCCGGCACCGCGGTCGTCGTGGCTGCCGGACCGATCGGTAGGCGCGGGAAGGGCTGCAGAGCCCCGGCCAAACGTGGGCCTGGGCCTACTGACAGCGTTGCCATCGGGCCCTACCGTTGCCTGGGGACCACACACCTGCTGATGGGACATGCACGATGAAGCGACAGTGGTTGGCCACCAAAATGATCGGGCTTGCCGTCATCGGGCTCCTGGTGATGCTCGGCGGTTGCGGCTTCTTCCGGGATGCCGGCGCGCAGACCACCGAGGACCGGGCGATCCAGAACGTCAGCGCGGTACGCCTGCTGACCAGCGGCAACCTGACCGTCACGGTCGGCTCGCCGGAGAAGCTCACCGTCACCGCCGGGGCGAATCAGCTCGTTGGCCTGACGTCCCAGGTCATCGACGGCACGCTCATCCTGGACAACAAGTCCTCGAACACCATCAGCGGCGACATCAGCTATGCGCTGACCGTCGCACCGGTGGACAGCCTGGCGCTCAGCGGATCCGGCAACGCCGAGGGCACCGGGGTGCTGCGGGGCGACGCCACACTGACCGTGACCGGATCCGGTTCGGCCAACCTGACCGGCCTCGATCTGACCGGCCTGACGGTCGACCTCTCGGGTTCGGGTGGAGCGCAACTCGCGGGTAGGGCAACCAGCCAGCGGGTGACCGTCACCGGGTCGGGCAACTACGACGGTTCGGCGCTGGCGAGCGAGCAGGCCGACGTCGAGGCAACCGGCTCCGGCAGCGTGTCGGTCGACGTGTCCGGCCGGTTGTCCGCGACCACAGCCGGTAGCGGCAACGTCACGTACACCGGCAACCCCACCCAGGTCGACAAGGATTCATCCGGCAGCGGCGAGATCACCCCGGGCTAGGCACCGAACAACGGCGGTGGCGACCGTCACGTCCACACCGGCCCGTCGTCTGCGGCGAAGGCCGATTCCGCTCGTACACTGGAATTACTGGATCGATCCAGACCGCCCGAATCTTGCATCATGGGCGGCCCTTGGGGGCGAGGAAGCCCCTGTTCCCGTCGAACGCGTCGCCGCGTCGTCGATTTCATTTGAAGGCTGTCACTACTTGAAGGACACTGTCACCCCGGATACCCCTGACCAAGGGGTTCCAGCCAGCAATGACGCCCGTGCAACCAGCCATCGAGATCCTGATTCCGAACCCACCTACAGCCTCACCGAGGTCGATGACGACACCACCAAGGACCTCAGTGCCGCCACCACCGAACACCTGCGCCGGCTCTGGATGGCCGGCGCCAGGGACATCACCGTCACTTACGACGCGGACGTCGTGCGTCATCGGACGTACCTGTCGCACCCACGCACCGAAACCTGAGGAGCACTCCTACTTGAACGACATTCGCCAGATGTTCCGGGCAGCACCCGGTCTCGTCATTGCCGTCGGGTCAATGCTGGCCGTTGCCGCACTGCTCGGGGTTACCGCCCTGTTGATCACCTGACGCGACCACCGCTCACCGGCGTCGTCGGCACCGCCCGTCGAGCTGCCCGGAGGATTGAGGATCCCTTGAATCAACCCGCCTACGACGAGGCGTTCCAGACAATTTCGTCGGTCCCGGCGATGCGCTGGCTCGAGCGTGCTGAAGTACGCGAGGGTCGGCGCCGGGATATCAGGCGAATCGCCAGCACGCTGTTCTGCGTCGAGGGCATCGACCCGACGCTCATCACCTTTGCCAAGTACCGGACCGCACTGCATTGGGACCTGGCCGAGGAAACGATGGACGTGATGGTCGCCGCACGACTGCTGGAAAAGACCGCTAGCCTGATGGCCGATTTGCAATGGGTCGGCATGATGCCGGTAGAGGCCCCGCGCGAAATGCCTGCGGTGGCTTGACCCGGGCCGATCGCCGGCGACGACGTCATCATTCAGGACCGCCCCGGCCCCACCTTGCGACGTTGTCGTAGCGTGGGGCCGGTGGCGACCTTGGTGACCTTTCACGCGCATCCCGACGACGAGTGCATTGTGGCCGGTGGGATCATGCGCAAGGCCGCGGACCAGGGGCACCGAGTTGTGCTGGTGGTGGCCACCCGCGGCGAGCACGGCGAGGTCGACCCAGGATTTCTCGCCGACGGCGAGGAATTGTGGCAGCGCCGGGTCATCGAAACCCACTCCGCGGCAAGCATCCTCGGAGCCGGCCGGACAGAGTTTCTCGGATACGTCGATTCCGGGATGATGGGCGAGCCGACCAACGAACTGCCCGGGGCGTTCTGGACAGCACCGCTCGAAGAAGCGGCCCAGCGACTGGCCGCGATCCTGCGCGAAGAGCATGCCGACGTGCTGACGATCTATGACGACAACGGGAACTATGGGCATCCCGATCACATCCAGGTACACCGCGTCGGCCTGCGGGCCGCTGAACTGGCGGGTACCGAGCGGGTCTACCAACTGACCGCGAATCGCGACCACATGCAGCGGGGTATGGCGATGTTTCGCGAGCAGGCCAGAGCCGCGGGAATCAAGATGCCCGATGGAGAGAATCCGGGCGAACCGAATCCGGGCGAACCGAATCCGGACGGCGACCGGGGCGGCAACACCATGGGCAAACCCGAATCCGAGATCACCGTGGCGGTCGACGTCTCGGAATACGTCGATTCCAAGCGGGCGGCCATGCGGGCACATGCCAGCCAGATCGGCGAGCAGTCCATTTTCCTGGCCATTCCGGACGAGGCGTTCCGCTACGCCTTCGGTACGGAATGGGGCATCCGCGCCGGTCAGGGGCCGGGCATCACCGAGACCGACCTGATGGCCGGTCTCTGATCACGTCGCGTCGCCTGCAGCGGAAACTGGCTGCGGCACAGTGGGTCCGCGACCAGTGACGAGGCTCGTGCCAGCATCGCCAGTCGCCGACAAAGGGGTCTGAGAATGTCCGCCAGAACGTCGGCGAGCCGCGGCCCGGTGCTGACCTCTCAGGGTTTACCTCGACGAAACGGCCTGCCCACGCGGTCCTGGGGCTCGGTGAGATCATCTGACGCATGACCGCCGCCCCCGCGCAGAACATCGCCTACCCCGCCCTCGGTTCCAGGCCGTCCCGACGGGAAGCCGAGCACCTCGATCCCCACGTCATCGTGCTGTTCGGCGCCACCGGTGACCTGTCGCGGCGCAAACTGCTCCCCGGCCTGACCCACCTCGCGCTGTCCGAGCTGACCCCCGACGTCCAGGTCGTCGCAACCTCGCTCGAGGACATGGACAGCGAGCATTCCGGAATTTCGCCCACCAGGCGGTCACCGAGTTCAGCACCAGGCCGCTGGACGAGGCGCAGTGGGCGACCTTCGCCGGCAAGCTGCGCTACGTCCCGCAGAGCGCCGGCCCGGACGCGCTTGCCGCCGCGGTCGCCGAGGCCGAGCTGGAACTCGGCGACGACGCGCTCCGTCTGCACTATCTTCAGCGTGCCACCCAGGGCCGCCCTCGCGGTGGTCACGATGCTGAAGAACGCCGGCCTGGTGGAGCGGTCCCGGGTGGTGATGGAGAAGCCGTTCGGCACCGATCTGGAAAGCGCGATCGAGCTGAACGACCAGGTGCACGGGGTGTTCCGGGAAAGTCAGGTCTTCCGTATCGACCACTTCCTCGGCAAGGAAGCCGCACAGAACATCCTCGCCTTCCGGTTCGCCAATGGCTTGTTCGAGCCCATCTGGAACCGCAATTTCATCGACCACATCCAGATCGATATCCCGGAGACCCTCGGTTTGGACCGACGGGCGGGCTTCTACGAGGCCACCGGCGCCTACAAGGACATGATCGTCACGCACCTGTTCCAGGTCATGGCGTTCGTTGCGATGGAGCCGCCGACCGCCCTGGAGCCGCGGGCCATCAGCGAGGAGAAGAACAAGGTCTTCCGGTCGCTGTTGCCGATCGAAACGCACAATGTCGTCCGCGGCCAGTACCTCGGCTACCGGGACGAGGAGGGGGTGTCCCCCGAGTCGGACACCGAGACCTTCATCGCGCTGAAGGTCAGGATCGACAACTGGCGCTGGGCGGGTGTGCCGTTCTACCTGCGGACCGGCAAGAAGATGCCAGAGGGTCAGCGGATCATTTCCATCGCCTTCAAGGAGGCACCGAAGTCGATGTTCCCGACCGGCTCAGGGGTCGGTACCCAAGGGCCCGACCACCTGACGTTCGACCTGGCCGACGAGACCAAGGTGTCGCTGTCGTTCTACGGCAAGCGTCCCGGACCGGGGATGAAGCTGGACAAACTGAGCATGCAGTTCTCCACCCACGACACCACGCACGCCAACGACGTCCTGGAGGCCTACGAGCGGCTCATTCTCGATGCGATGCGCGGTGACCACACGCTGTTCACCACCGCCGAGGGCATCGAGAGCCTGTGGGAGCGCTCGATTCCGCTGCTCGACGACCCGCCACCGGTCAAGCCCTACACGCCCGGGTCGCTGGGGACCGAACGCCATCCACCAGCTCATCGCCCCGCACGCGTGGCGGCTGCCGTTCGAGCGGACCTGGCGCGGGGCCAAGTGATCACCGGGCTCGCGTGTCAACGCCTGCTCGTTGCGCGAGGTGACGGTTCTTCACCATGCGTACGCATACTGGCGTTGGGCGGGTCTGCAACCTTAAGGTTCTCCTGAAATACCTGCCTGACCAGCGGAGATGACGTGACCGAGACCGAAAGTGCGCCCGGCGCCGGGTTGCGGATCGGCGTACTGGGTCCACTGACGGTGCACCGGCACGGCCGCCGGATCGTGCTGGGCGGCCGCCGGGAGGCGGCAGTGCTGGTGGCCTTGGTCGTCGAGCACGGCCGGGTGGTGTCGGTCGATGCGCTGGTCGATGCGATCTGGCCGGCGGCAAAGCCCGCCCAGCCCCTGCCGTCGTTGCTGGCGCACGTCTCCCATCTGCGCAAACGTCTGGATCCATCCGCATCGCCGGGGCAGCGGGAGGAGATCATCGAGCGGGTGGGACCGGGCTATTCGTTGCGGGCGTCGGACGATGTGGTCGATGCCTGGCGATTCGAGTCGATGTTCGCTGCCGCCGCAGAACGGGAAGCGGACCGGGCTGCGCTGCTGACCGAGGCGCTTTCGCAGTGGCGGGGTGAAGCGCTGGCCGGGTTCGCGGACGAACAGTGGGCCAGGGCCACCGCGGAACGCTGGTCGGAGCTGCGGTCGGTGGCTCGCGAACAGCTGCTCGGTCTGCGCCTGGACCGGGGCGAGAGCGCAGTGCTGGTTCCGGAATTGGAAGCACTGGTGGCGCAGTCGCCGTTGCGGGAGGAGCGCTGGCGACTGCTGGTGCTCGCGCTGTACCGGGCGCACCGGCAGGCGGACGCACTGGCCGCGCTGCGCCGGGTCCGCAGCCTGTTGGCCGACGAACTCGGGGTCGACCCCGGTCCGGCGCTGCGATCGTTGGAGTCCGAGGTCCTCACCCAATCGGTGGCCCTGCCCTTGGCACCGCCCGCGACGGACGTTGTGGTGGCGCCAGTGTCTTCAACGGACAGCACTGCGCCGGTCGCATCGACGAAGCTCGCCGCCGCAGGTGACGACGGCAACACCGTGGTAGACCGGGATCGCGAGCTGGCGAGCATTCAGCAAGCATTGCGGTCCGGCATCGATGGCGACGGCCGGGTGGTGTTGATCGAGGGGCCAGCCGGGATCGGCAAGACCCGACTGCTGCGGGAGGTGCGGTCCAGGGCAGGCAGGGCGACGGTACTGGCCGCCAGGGGGAGCCAATCGGAGCGGGAGTACGGGTTCGGGGTGATCCGGCAACTGTTCGAGCCGATCGTCGCCGGCGCAGATCAGGATGAGCTGTTCGCCGGTGCCGCCGCGTCGGCCCGATCGGTGTTCCAGACCCAGCAGGATTCGGCAGCGCCCGGCGTAGACACCACTTTCGGTGTGCTGCACGGTCTGTACTGGCTGACCGCCGGCCTCGCTGCCCGCGCGCCGATCATCATCACTGTGGACGACGTGCAGTGGTGCGACGTCGGTTCGCTTCGCTTCCTTGGCTTCCTCGCGCACCGCTTGGAGGGACAATCGGCCGCACTGGTGGTGGCCCTGCGCACCGGCGAACAGCACGACAACGAGGATCTGCTCAGCGAGATCGTCTCGGAGGAAGGCGTTCTCGTCGTCACCCCGCGACCGCTGAGCAGCTCCGGGGTAGACGAGCTGGTCCGTGCCGGGCTCGGCGACGACCCGGATGAGGCCTTCGTCGCGGCCTGTCGCCGGGCGACGGGTGGGAACCCGCTGCTGCTGCGCCAACTGCTCCGCGCCCTGGAGTCGGACGGCATTCGGCCGACCGCGTCGAACGTGGACACCGTCCGGGCCATCGGCTCAAGGGCGGTGTCCAGCCTGGTGCTGCGGCGATTCGCCCGGATGCCCACCGAGAGCCGCGCCGCCGCCCGGGCGGTGGCCATTCTCGGGGACGGCGCCTCGGTGCCGAGGGTCGCGGCGTTGACCGGTCTGGATCAGCACGCCGTCGCCGAAGCGATCGGTGCGCTGGCCAGGGCCGAGGTGATGCGTCACGAATATCCGCTGGAGTTCGTTCACCCGTTGGTCCGGGACGCGGTCTACGGCGATATTCCCTTGGGAACAAGGGAAATCCAGCACGAGCTGGCGGCGCGTCAGCTCGCTGATGCCGGCGCGCCGGCCGAACAGGTAGCCGCCCAACTCCTGAAAAGCTCGCCTCGCGGCGATCAGCGGACGGTCGAGATCCTGCGCGCGGCTGCTGCCCGCAGCGTCATGCAGGGCGCGCCCGACGGGGCGGCGACCTATCTCCGCCGCGCCCTGCTCGAACCCCCCACGCCCGCAGTGTTGCCGCAGCTGTATCTCGAGTTGGGGCGGGTTGAGACGATGACCGACGTCCCGGCCGCCTTGGAGCACCTGACCGCGGCCAACCAGCTACTGACCGACGTGCGCGAACGGGCGCAGGCCGCCGTGATGCTCGGCCGGGTCGAGATCTTTGCCGGCACCCGTGGGAATGCCCGGCGCACGACCGAATCGATCATCGACCAGCTCCCCACCGGGTACGACGACGAACGCCAATGGCTGCAGGCAATGTCGCGGATCAGCATGCACATGCACGCACTCGGCGCGCCGACCGAGGATGCACCGGAGATCATCGGCGCCGGACCGGGCGCTCGCAGCCTGGCAGCCACCCTCGGATGGGAGGCGACGGTGGCCGGCGCAGATCGCCGGCATGCCGTCGAACTGGCTCAGTTCGCACTGACCGGTGACGTGTTGGATGACGTTGATCTCCCCTTCATGGGGGTCGTCGCGCGCAACATCCTGCAGATTTCCGAGGCCGCTCCTGCACATCAATGGGATGACGCCCTGGCGAAGGCCTACCACAAGGGCAGCCTGTTCGCGGTGCTCGGCGCCCAGGTCTGGGGTGGGTACGCCCATTGGCAGCGTGGGGAACTCGACGAGGCCGTCCAGTGGCTGCGTAATTGCACCGAGCAGAACGACCTGTGGGGTGCCCAGCAGATCGGGCAGACCTATACCGACGCTTTCATGGTCGAAGTGCTGTTGGAACGTGGTGATCTCGCAGCAGCGCAGGCCCTGCTGGCCACCGATCGGTCGTATTGGCAGTTGGTCAGTGAAGGACATGCTCTGCTCGAAACTGCCCGCGCGAGAACACTTTTCCACTCAGGGCAATTCTCCGGGGCGCTGTCTGTGCTCGACAATGTCGACGAACTCAGCAAAGGCATCAGCAACCCCGCATGGCGATCCCCACAGACCGACCGGGCCGTCGTCTACGCAGCTACCGGCAGGACGGGCGCGGCCATCGAGTTGCTGGAGGTAGACCTGACGCAGGCACAGCGATGGGGCACGTCCCGCGGAATCGGGCGAACGTTGCGGATCCTGGGCCAGACCCGGGGCGCCGCGGGTATCGACGAGCTGCGGGAGTCGATCATCGTCCTGCAGTCCGGTGCCGCGAAACTCGAATTGGCGAAGGCGAACGCGGCGCTCGGGGCGGTCTTGTCGAATGAGGGCTCCGCTCCATCAGCGGCAGCGCTGGCGTCCTTGCGCTCCGCGTTCCTGCTGGCCGCTGATTCCGGCGCGGTGACGCTCCAGCGTGAGGTCGGACGGCAGCTCGCCCGGCACGGAGTCGAGGTTCCACAGCTTCCGGAGCGAACCTCGCTGACCACGACCGAGCGCCGGATCGTCGAGATGTCCTTGGACGGCGCGTTCGACCAGGAAATCGCGCAGGCACTTTTCATCACCACACCAACGGTGCGGCAGACTCTCGACGCCGTCCGTGGGCGGCTCGGGGTGACTTCGGCGCAGCAGTTGCGGACCGCCGTCGCGGCCCAATGACGTGCAGCAAGGGCCTCTGACCTGCACTTGAAGGCGGCTGACGGACGAAGTCGGCCGGGGTTCAAGCGTCCTTTCAGTCTTTTTCAACCACCTGGATCCACTGTGGTCACGTCACCAAGGTCGCCGGCGAGGAAGTCGTCGGGCCCATCGAGCACAGGTGAGCGCGGCTGCCCCGTATGTCGCAGACGCGCTCGAGACAACCAACCGGAGGTTCTGGAGAACATGAGCATTCAAGACATCGCCCGAGCGGACACTGCGCACCTGGCCGGCGCGGATTCGCTGCGCGGACTGTGCGGCGGCGCCGTCTACCTGCCGGGTGACGCCGGGTACGACGAGGCCCGGACCCCGTGGAATGTGGCGGTCGACCAGCGACCGGCCGCCGTTGCCTATCCGGCAAACGCCGTGGAGACCGCACAGTTGGTTCGCGCCGCCGTGGCCGCCGGCCTGCGGGTCGCCCCGCAGAGCACCGGGCACAGTGCCGGTCCCCTTGGTCGGCTCGACGATGTCGTCATCGTCAGAACGTCGGGAATGACCCACATTGACATCGACCCGGTCCGGCAACGCGCCCGGGTGGGCGGCGGTGCGCTCTGGTTGCCGGTGGTCGAGGCAGCAGCGGCTCAGGGATTCGCCGTGTTGCACGGCTCGTCGCCCGACGTCGGGGTGGCCGGCTACTCGCTCGGCGGTGGGGTCTTCACGTACTCCCGCAAGCTCGGCCTGCAGACCAACAACATCACCGGGGTTGAGCTGGTCACCGCCACCGGGTCCATCGTGTGGGCCAGCGGCACCGAGAACACCGAGTTGTTCTGGGCAGTGCGCGGCGGGGGCGGCAACTTCGGCATCGTCACCTCGCTGGAGTTCACCGTCTTCCCGTTCCAGGACGCCTACGCCGGGATGCTGGTCTGGGACCGCACCGAAACCGAGCGGGTGCTCCGCGCCTGGGCCCAGTGGGCCGGCACCGCTCCGGACGAGGTCACCACGTCGTTCCGGGTGCTGAACCTGCCGCCGTTACCGGATATCCCGGAGCCGTTCCGAGGGCGCCAGCTCGTCGTCATCGACGGTGCGGTGCTGGACTCGGACGAACGGGGTGTCGAGATCCTCGCCGCGCTGCGGTCGCTCGGCCCCGAGATGGACACGTTCGCCAGAGTTCCCGTGGCCGCACTGGCCCGGCTGCACATGGACCCCGAGGGTCCGACACCAGCCGTTTCGAGCTCCGCGATGTTGACCGAGCTGCCGGAGGCCGCCATCATGACCTTCGTCGAGCTGGCCGGCCCGGATTCGACCTCCACTCTGCTGGTCAACGAGATCCGGCAGCTGGGCGGTGCGCTGAGTCGCCCGCACCCCGGCGCAGGTGCACTGCCAATGCTCGACGGCCAGTTCCTGCTGTTCGGTACCGGGATCGCCGCCACGCCGGAAATGGCGGCGGCCGGACAGCGGGACGCCGACGCCCTGGTCGACGCGCTGGCGCCGTACGCGTCCGCGCGGCAATACCTCAACTTCGTCGAGCAGCCGACCGATGCGAGCGTGGGTTATGACCCGGTCTCCTGGGGCCGGCTGGTGGCGGTCAAGTCCGCCTATGACCCCGACGCGGTGATGGTCGCCAACCATCCGATTCGACGCACCTTCGAGATCGAGGACTGACGTGGGGTGCGCTCGGCACCGCAAGTCGCGGTGCCGAGCGGGATCCCCCGCCGTGCTGAAGCGCGTGCTGAGCCGGTGCTGAGGCGTGCTGGATGGTAGACGCGCGTGCTGGATGGCAGACGCGCGTGCTGGATGGCAGACGCGCGTGCTGAAACAGTACTGATGGGGCAGATCTGCCGCACCGGCACGACCGCAGCACACCCCAAGCAACCGCAAAGCCCCACGAGCACCGGCCCCCCAGTCGTCCCCACCAGGTCCGTCGCCCACCGACTCGCAGGCCGCACAGCACCATGGCCCGACTAGATCCCCGCTCGGAGCAGCTTGATCTCCTCGGCCCGTTCAGCGGGCCCGCCGGGAGTCTCCAGAATGACCGGCGCACCAGCCGCCTTGACGATGTCGATCAGCGCCTGCGTCGGGATCTCGCCGTCGGCGAGCGGCGCATGACGATCCCGACCGGAGCCGGCATCGTCGCGAGAGTTGTTGCAGTGCACAAGATCGATGCGTCCGGTGATCGCTTTGATGTCCGCGACCGCTGTCCCGAGGTCGATGCCGGACGCGTGCGCATGGCAGGTATCCAAGACAAAACCCGGGCCGAACTCGCCGACCGCGTCCCAGAGCCGGGCGATCGCCTCCAAGTGACGGGCCATCGCCTTGTCGCCGCCCGCGGTGTTCTCGATCAGGATCGGCAGCGGGAAGCCACCGTCCTCCGCCTGCCGAGCGAACACCTTCCGCCAGTTGTCGACGCCGACCGCCGGATCCGCGTCGGCGGTGACGTGGCCGCCGTGCACGATCATCCCCTTGGCGCCGAGAGCCGCAGCAGCCGTAGCGTGCGCACCGAGCAGCTTTCGACTCGGGATCCGGATGCGGTTGTTCGTCGTCGCAACATTCAGCACGTAGGGCGCGTGCACGAAGATCGTCAGGTCGGCTGCAAGTAGCTGTTCGGCCATCGGGTGCGGCTTCGGCGCCTTCCAGCCTTGGGGGTCGGCGAGGAAGATCTGCACGCCGTCGGCACCGGAGCGCTTCGCCTCGTCTATGGGGTCGGCGTCGTCCTCGCGCGCACCGACATGGACACCGAGCATCAGCATGGGCCCGAGGGTAGCCGTGGCAGCCGACAGCCGATCTGATCCGCGGTCATTCCTGATTTCTCGCTACCGTTCCTCCTATGACCCGCAAGCTACGCAGGCTGCATTCGGTGCCAACCGGAGCGGACGTCGACGCGACGCGCGACCCGGCGGCACCGCAGAGCCACGCGCCACCCGCGCCACCGGCGCTGCAGGGTCTCGACAGTGCAACCGGACCCGCGTCGGTCCCGGGTTGGCCATTCCCACTCGTCGACCTCAGCTCCCTGACCCCCGACGACGTCGCGGCGTTGATGGATCGCATCGGTCAATTCAGCCGGGACGGCCGTTTTCAGAGCGGACAGCAGAGCTACCGGGATCTGGGGGAGCGGGGCGAACTGCTCGACGATCCGGACGCCTCCGACGTTGCCGAGATGAATGACGACCTGACCCTGCTGGACATCGATCGGGCAGCGCCACCGCCGGCGACCAGTGCAGCAACACCAAGGAACTTGCCGGTCGGCGCCACGGTCGGCCTGCCGGCGCCACTCACGGTCCTGTTGAGCCGCACCACCGGTCCGGCGGGCTCAACCCTCGCCGATCTACTCACCCATATTGACTTCGCGGCGTCGATCTCGCTGTCGCCGACTGCCACCGAACAACTGGCACACCGCTACACGTGGCTTCTGCAGCGGGTCGGAAGCACAGGCATTCCGCTGACGGCGGCCGGCTATCTCAAGCCCCTCGACGTGTCGGCGGCTTTTACCGAGCTGGATCTGGGCAACGAATGGATCGGCACCGGCAATCGCGAGGTGCACTCGCTCCCGGTTCTGCTCCTGCGGGAGAGCGCCCAGAAGCTGGGATTGCTCCGCAAGTCGAACGGCCGTTTGCTGCGGACCAAGGCCGGCTCATCGGTGGCGGGCGAACCCGGTGCCCTACTCGAGTGGATCGCCAGCCGGCTGCCGCTGGGAAGAAGCCTGCAGGAAAAGGACGCCGGCCTGGCCTTGCTCACGGTGATCTGCGCGCTCGGCCCGCAGGATGGCGCAGGCCCGGCCCGACCGACCGATCAACTTGTTGCCGACGTGTTGTCCGGTCTCGGTTGGCGGGACCACGACGGTCAACCGATCAGCGCGATGCTGGCCAACCTGACCGCAGAGCCGACGGAAACGGTGCTGGTCCACCTCGGTGCCCTACGCCGGCTTCCCAGGTCGGCAAGGGGGTCGATCACACCGGAAGGCGCCGAATTCGCCCGGCTTGCATTGACCAGGTAGCTGGCTTCACCCGGGAGCAGGAATCGGCGGCGGCCAGCTTCTGCTACGGCCACCGGGCGGTGGGAGCGGTCGGCCCAATGTCACGAACGCCAGTAATTGTTCGCGGCCGCGATCGTCTGGAATTCGATGGCCACGACATGGCCGGCCGCGATGAGGGTCTCGGGGGTCGTCGAATAATTTGGTCGGCCACCGCCGAGAACATCGAGATCGGGCTGAATGTTATGGATGGTGTGCCGGGCGATGGCGAATGCGAGGGCTCGGCCGAGCTCGGGTGTTTCGGTGATAAGAGTCCCGCCCGGGATTTTGGTCAGTTCGGAGTCGGGCACACGGTTCATGATTTCCTCCTGGTGAATGACTTCGCTCGACGTCTGGGTGCTCACGGTCAAGTTGGGAGGCGCAGGACTACATGCCGTTGTCCTTCAACCACGACAGACAACCGTCGGCGATCTCGCGCCAGCCGTGGTCCACCACCAGCGAATGACCGCGGTCCGCGAACTCCACCAGCTCCGTCTTCGCGTCCGAGTGCCGATACTGTTTGAGCGTCGCCTTCGTGATCGCTTCGGGCACCGTGTGATCCTGGCCGCCCATCATCAGCAGCAGCGGCCCGCGGCCTTCGTTATCGGTGTTGACCTTCGCCGGAGAATGCGGGGAAAAATTCGCGGTGGCCGCCTCGAAGAGCGGTTTACCCGGTGACGGCACCGCCCACCGCTCCCAGATGGCATCGGACTCCTCGGCCGGTATGGCATTGCCGAATCCGTACCGAAACTGATCGGCGGTCAATGCTACGGAACGATGCTTATTCGCCGGATTCTTGAACACCGGAAGTGTCGAGCGCAAAGCCGAAAGCGGCAATGGCAGGACCCCCTTGATCTGTGCCGCATCAATAGCGATCGCCGCCGCCGCAATGTCATTGCCCAATAGCTTTTCGGCGATCATCCCGCCGAAGCTGTGTCCGATCAGCACCGGTGGTGTTGGCAGGCTGGATATCAGCGATGCATAGTGATCAACGACATCGTCTATACCGATATCGGCGACAGCATCCGGCTGTTCCCGGGCGGCGGCGACCGTGTCCGGTTCACCCGGCCATCCCGGTGCCGAACACGAGTAGCCGTGCCCGGCGAAAAGGTCGATCCATGGCTGCCACGACGTCGAATGCAGCCAGAGGCCGTGGATGAACACAACGGGTGGACGGGTTTCGTTCATAGCGGCATCCAATCGATGAGCGTCGGCGAGTACCGCGTAAGCGTGCCGCGGCTGGCTCGTTCGGGGCGTGAGTCATCCGACTGTTCCTGAGCGCACCTCGGGAACGTCAGTCACCGGCCAGGCGATTGCAGTCTGCTGACGCAATCAACCAGGGTCGGCCGGTTACTACGGTCGGTGACCATGGCAATGATGCAGGCGCTGGTCGCCTACGAGCAGGGCGGTCCCGAGCAGCTGCGAATGGAGACGGTGGCCCGCCCGGAACCTGGACCGGGTGAGGTACTTGTCGAGGTGCACGCCGCGGCCATCACGTTCGCCGAGCTCGGGTGGCCGGAGAGCTGGACCCATCGACCGATGATCCCGTCCCACGAGATGTCCGGAGTGGTAGCGGCGTGCGGCCCGGGTGTGACGGACCTGTCCGACGGTGACCAGGTGTTCGGACTGATCCGATTCGATCGGCTGGGCGCAGCCGCCGAATACGTGACCGTGCCGGCCGTCGACCTGGCCCGCCGGCCCCGCCAGATTTCCCACGTTCTCGCGGCGGCGCTCCCGCTCGCCGGCTTGACCGGGTGGCAGGGGCTGCATGATCACGCGGGCCTGCGACCGGACGACGAAGTGCTCGTCCATGGCGGCGCCGGCGCGGTCGGCGGGTTCGCGGTGCAGTTGGCCGCTCAGGCAGGCGCGAGAGTCACTGCCACGGTCCGGGGTGCCGACGACGCAGAGATTGCTCGCCAGTTGGGCGCCCGCCGAGTCATCGATGTCGGGAACACGGCGTTTGACGCCGGGCCGGCCCGATACGACGTCGTCCTGGACACGGTCGGGGGGGAAACCCTGGAGCGTTCGTACCCGCTGCTACGCCCGGGTGGACGGTTGGTGACCCTGGCCGTCCCGCCGTCCGCCGAGCGGGCTGCGGAATATCAGGCCAGGGCAATGTTTTTCATTGTCACACCGGACCAGGACGAGCTCTCGGAGTTGGCCCAACTGGTGGACTGCGGCGCTTTGCAGGTCACGGTCGCCGCAACCTTCCCGTTGACGGATGGCCGGTCAGCCTTCGAAAGCGGTCAATCGTGGCATCGTCCGGCAGGTAAGACGGTGCTCATTGTGCGTGAGTAGCCAAAGTGACGCGGGGGGTCGCGGGACTGCCGGGAATGACTTGCATTTCCGGCCCGCAGCAGCGAGCCTATCGATTCGTGACCACCGGTCCGTCAGGGCGAGCAAAGAACGAGCTTGTCGGCCGCGCAATGGAAATCGCCGCCATCGACCTGCTGCTGGCCGGCGCCACCCAGCGCGGTGGTGTCCTGGTGCTCAGGGGTGACGCCGGAATCGGCAAGTCCGCCCTGCTCGACAAGGCCCGTGACATGGCCAGTGGGCACGGGCTCAGGGTGCTGGCCGCGACGGGCGTTGAGTCCGAGGCGAACTTGCCCTACGCCGGCCTGCATCAGCTCTTGCGACCCATGCTGGATGGCGTTCCACAATTGCCGGCACAGCTGCGCCACGCACTGCTGGCCGCCTTCGGAATGCGGGACAGCGAGGTAGCCGACCGGTTCCTCACCGCACTGGCGGCGTTGGAAATGCTCGCCGACGCAGCTCATGTGCAGCCCCAACTGGTCATCATCGACGACGCCCAGTGGCTCGACACCCCCACTGTCGAAGCGCTCGGCTTCATCGCCCGGCGGATCCACGCAGAACCGATCATCTTGCTCATCGCCGTCCGCGCCGGCCATCCGACCATGCTGACCGGGACGCATCTCCCGCAGGTGGACTTGGCCCCCCTTGACGCGGACTCCTGCTCCGCCCTGCTCCACCGGCACAACCCCCTCCTCGCGCCCCGAGCCCGTGGCCGCATCCTCGCCGCCGCGGCCGGTAACCCGCTGGCATTGGTGGAGCTACCGGTCGGCCTCCACACGCCAGGTAGTGCTGGCCTATTCGCCGACCATTTGCCGCTGACCGAGCGACTGCAGCGCGCCTTCACCGCCCGATTGGCCGACCTGCCGGACGCAACCAGGCTGCTGCTGCTGGTCGCAGCCGCCAACGACGAGGACTCTCTGGCCGAGCCATTACTCGCCGCGGCCGGACTCGGTGACGTGGCAGTCTCCACCGGGACCTTCGAGCCCGCCGTTGCCGCCGGCCTGATCGAGATCGACCTGACGCGGGTGCGATTCCGGCACCCACTGGTGCGATCCGCCGTCTATCAAACAGCGACGCTGACGGACCGGCGTCGGGTGCACGGCGCGCTTGCCGACGCCCTTGGTGCCTACCCCGACCGGCGGGCCTGGCAACTCGCCGCGTCGGTCATCGCTCCGGACCAGACCATCGCGGACGAGATATCCCGAGCCGCGGAGCGGGCCGAGGCGCAGGGCGGGCTGACGGTAGCCATCGATGCATTTGCTCGGTCCGCCGAGCTCAGTGCCGACGCCGGCGAGCGCGCTCGACGGTTGCTGCACGCCGCCGACCTGGCCTTTCAGATCGGCGCGCCACGCCGGGTCGACAGCCTGCTCCGCGGGGTGGATACCGACCGGCTCACCCGCTCGGAACAGGCCCAGCTGCAGCTGCTTCGCACCTCGACCGAACCACTCATCCCCGGCGATCCGGCCAAGGTGCTCTGGCTCGTGGCAACCGGCCAGGGCCTCGCCGACGACGGGCACGTCGACCTTGCACTGCGGTTCCTGGAGGTCGCGGCGACCCAGGCCAACCTCGCGGACCCCGGTAAACCGGCCCGCTCCGCGGTGAGTGTCGCCGCGTTGCGGGTCACCGTTCGCCCCGACGACGCGCGCCTGCTCGCGATCCTGGCCTTCGCCGAACCCGAGGAGTACGGCGCCCTGATCGTGGAACGCGCCACCGCGATCACCACCGGGCAGCTGGACCCCGAGTCGGCCGCGCTGCTGGGAGCCTCGCTCAACGTCGTCGGCGCCTTCGATCTGTCGGCATCCTTCCTGGCTGCCGCGGTCGCCGGGCTCCGTGATCAGGGGCGCCTGGGCCGGCTGCCACTGGTGCTGACACACCAGGCGTGGACGGCGATCAACACCATGGACTGGGCGATCGCCGTCCCGGCCGCCGAGGAGTCCGTGCGACTGGCCGAGGACGTCGGCCAGCCCCTGTGGGGGGT
Source organism: uncultured Actinomycetota bacterium (assembly GCA_963730295.1). Lineage (GTDB taxonomy): Bacteria > Actinomycetota > Actinomycetes > Mycobacteriales > Nakamurellaceae > Nakamurella. The sequence continues at coordinate 165,305 of CAVSRE010000006.1, forward strand.
CGGCGCCCAGACCGCCATTGCGATGCTCGCCGGCCTGCGCGGTGACTACGAAAAGGCGGACGCCGAGAGTCGGGCGGCCGAGTCGATCGCATTGCCGACCAGGGCGTCGTCGATGCTGGCCGGCATCCGGCTGACCCGCGGCGTCGCTGCCCTGGCCGCGGGTCGATACGGTACCGCCTACGAGGAGCTGCGGCGGATGCTCGACCGGCGGGACCCGAGCTACCACCACTTTCAAAGCCTATGGGGCGTCGGCGATTTCGCTGAGGCGGCGCTGCACAGTGGTCATCGGGACCAGGGACGGGCGGTGCTGGCCGAACTGGAGGCGCAGGCGCACACCATGCACAGCCCCTGGCTGCAGGTCGGGCTGTTGTACGGGCGGCCGCTGCTGGCGCAGGACGCGGACGTCGAGCGATTGTTCGAGGACGCGCTCGGCGCCGACCTCTCGCACTGGCCCGTCTACCGGGCGAGACTGCTTCTGCAGTACGGTATCTGGCTGCGCCGCCAGCGTCGAGTCGCCGATTCCCGCCCACCGCTGCGCGCCGCCATCGACGCCTTCGAAACGCTGGGCGTCACCGGCTGGGCCGCCCGCGCCCACCAGGAACTCCGTGCATCCGGCGAGGCGAGTACCCAACGGGTACCCGAAGCCTGGTCGCTGCTCACTTCACAAGAGCTGCAGATCGCAAGAATGGCGGCCGAGGGAATGTCCAACCGGGAGATCGGCCAACGGCTGTTCCTGTCCCACCGCACCGTCGGCTCACATCTCTACCGACTGTTCCCCAAGTTGGGCGTGACGTCGCGGGTCCAGCTGTCAGCAGTGATCAGCACACGCGAGGCAAACGCAACCTCCGAGTGACCTGTTCGGATCGTCGAGGACCGCTCGGGTATCGCTGTCGGTGGCCGGTGCTACTCCTATCGGCAGACGACACGGGCATTGGGCCCGGTCCGAATTCCTCGGGGGAAACATGAAGGTTCTGGTAGCGACGGCCCAGACGCAGGGCGAGCGCAACAATGACTTCGACTATTGCATTGAGGGTGAGCTCGTCTGGATCGGTGTGGTCTGCGCGACGGACCGGAGCGATCCGGACGGCGGCTGCGGTTGTGGGCGATCGTTTGCGGGTATGAACTCCCACCAGGCGACCACCACCGTTCGGGTCGCGGACGTTGGCCTCGACTTCGCGCACTACGCGGAGGCCCTGCGATCCAGCCTGAAGGCCCAGGGCCTGCCGACGCGCAGCGCCATCGCCATGGCCGGCGAGCTGGCGGATCTGGCCGACGGCTTCCCGATCGGGGCGATCGTGGAACGACGACTGGACGCAGTGCGGTGGCGGATCCCCTCCGCGGCGAGGGGCGAATAGCCGGCCCCGGATTTCGCGATGGAGCACGGCTACCAGGAAATTTTCGACGGCTACGCCAAAGTTCTGGCCATCGATGCCCCGGTGCAGCAGGAGGGGTGATCTCGGCATGAACCCACCGGCTCGCTAGGATTTCTGGCATCGCCGCACTCCACCGCGACCGGCCCACAGGTTGACCGGCCTACAGGTTTGATCGGCCTACGGTGTGAACGGCTCGCGACGAGCTCGCAGACTGGTGGGAGATGACGTGAAACGGGTAGGCGGGCAGTGGGCACTCAGCCCGACCGACCTCACCAAACACGTTGCCTGCGCGCATATCACCACCCTCGACGTAGCGGTTGCGCGATCAATGCTTCAGGCCCCGCGCACAATGGACGAGCTTGACCTGATCGTCGCAACGGGCTCGGCGCATGAAGGGCGATATCTCGAGTGGCTGCGGGCCGCGGGCCGGACCATCGTCGATATCCCCCGAATGACAGATGTTTTCGCGGGACGGGCCGCAGCCGAGCAGCTGACACTCGAGGCAATGCGCGCCGGTGCCGAGGTGATCTACCAGGCCACCCTGGTCGACGGCGTTTGGGGCGGCCGGGCCGATTTCCTGCTACGCGTCGAAACACCGTCGAACCTCGGCTCCTGGTCGTACGAAGTGGCGGACACCGGACTTGCCCGGCAGTTGAGAGTTCCGGCGCTGATGCAGATGGCGTTGTATGCCGAACGACTCGGGCAGTTGCAGGGAGCCGAACCGCGCCAGTTGCATGTTATTACCGGCGACGGCGAGAACCAGCCCTGGCGCCTGCTGGATGTGGCCGCGTACGCGAGCCGGATCCGGTCGAGGTTGAGTGGCTTCCTCGACGATGGCCCGGAGACCGAGCCGGTGCCGGTCACCCATTGCCAGCAGTGCCGGTGGCAGGCGCACTGCATGGCCGGCTGGCAGCGTGACGATGATCTCTCGCTGGTCGCGTTCATGAGCCGCGACCATCGCGAAGCGCTTCGTGCCCAAGGCATTTCCACCCTCGGCGCACTCGCGAACTCCGATCCTGCCGAACTTCCGCGAAGCATCGGACAATCATCACGAACACGCCTGGTGCAGCAGGCCGCCGAACAACAGCGGGAACGGAGCACCGGGCAGCCCTCCTACCTGCTGCTGCCGCCGGCACATCGGACCGGCCTGCTGCGGTTGCCGCAGCCGAACCCGGGCGACCTGTACCTGGACTTCGAGGGCGATCCGTACGCCGACGGCGGAGCGGGTCGCGAGTACCTGGCCGGCCTCGGGGACCGGTCGGGGGCCTTTACCGCGCTGTGGGCGCACAGCGCACAGGAGGAGCGGCAACTCACCGTCGACCTTCTCGATCTCCTGACTGCGCGCTGGCGGGAACACCCGGCCATGCACGTCTACCACTACGCGCCCTACGAGACGGCAGCCCTGAAACGGCTGACCGCCAAGCACGGCGTCCGCGAATTCGAACTGGACCAGCTACTGCGCGCGGAGGTCTTCGTCGACCTGTACGCCGTGGTGCGCCAGGGGCTGCGGATCAGCAAACCGTCCTATTCGATCAAGAAGTTGGAGGCGTTCTACTGGGCTTCTGAGCGAAGCGAAAAGGTCGACACTGAGCGAAGCGAAAAGGTCGACACCGCGCGAGGCGGGAAAGTCGGCCGCGAGCGAAGCGGGGAAGGCGGCCGCGAGCGAGGCGGGGAAGTCGACACCGCGCGGAGCCGGAACGGCGGCGTCGCCGACGCGATTGGCAGCGTTGTCGCGTACGAACGCTGGCTTGTCCATCGGGACGCGACGACCCTCGCCCAGATCGAGGACTACAACCACGACGACGTCCGGTCCACCCACGACCTGCACCATTGGCTGGAAGGCCGCCGCAACGAGTTGTTCGCCATGCACGGGCAACTACCGCGGCCCGAACAGTTGGACGTCGAGCCGGACCAGCGCAAGAGCGACATCGAAGTCGCGGAGGCGGACCTCGCGCAGCGGCTGCAGGCGGCGGGCCACCAACTGCTCGGGGACCTGGTGCAGTGGCACCGCCGCGAGGCGCGGCCGGCGTGGTGGGAATTCTTCCGGCTCGACGACCTGCAGGATGACGAGTTCGTCGACGACGCCAGTGCGCTCGGCCCACTTTCTGCCCCGATCCAGATCGGCTCGCATAAACGAAGCCTGTTGTGGCGCTATACCTTCGAGCCCCAGGACACCCGGGTCCGAGCCCAGAAGCCGGTGTTCGACGTGATGGATCACGATTCTGCGGGCACCGTGGTCGAGCTCGACGCGGTCGGCGGTTTCGTCATCGTCAAACGCGGGGCCAAGGAACCGCCCAAGTCCTCGCGGGCATTCGGGCCACCGGGACCGATCGGGGACGAGCCGCTCCGCGAGTCGATCGCCTCGGCGGGAGAGGCATTGCTCGAGGGCCGGTCAACGCTGGCGCACGCGCTGCTGGCCCGGCAGGTACCCGGCACGCTGCGCGAACCCGATGAGTCGGCCGCCGACGCGGTGGTCCGCATCGGCCGCGGGCTGGCCGGGAACGTGCTCGCGGTGCAGGGGCCGCCCGGCAGCGGGAAGACCACAGTCGGCGCGCGGCTGATCCGGGCGTTGTTGGACGACGGCAAGACCGTTGGTGTGACTGCGACCTCGCACTCGGTGATCGGCCACCTGCTGTCGGCGGTCGGCCGGCCGGCCCTGCACAAGTGCGACGCGGATCAGCACAACGGGTCCAGTTTGATCACCAGAGCTGCGTCCAACACAGCGGTGCTGGACGCCGTCGTTTCGGGCCGGGTGAAGCTGGTCGGCGGCACGGCCTGGCTGTGGGCGCGCAGCGAGATGGCATCAGCAGTAGACGTTCTCGTGGTCGACGAGGCCGGTCAGTTCTCCCTCGCGAACGCTGTTGCCGTCGCCGGCGGCGCCCGGTCCATGGTGCTGCTCGGCGACCCACAACAACTCGCCCAGCCATCCCAGGCGGTGCACCCGGACGGCGCCGGAGCGTCGGCACTCGAGCACCTACTGGACGGGCACGACACGGTGCCCGCCGACCGCGGCGTCTTCCTGGACACCTCGTGGCGGATGCATCCGGCCATCACCTCATTCATCTCCGAACTCGCCTACGACGAACGTCTCAGCTCCGCTCCGGGCAGGGAACGTCAGGAAGTACTTGCCGGCGGCCGGGTCTGGGGAAGCGGGATCCGGGTGCTGGAGGTGGCGCACGTCGGAAAGGCGGCGAAGTCACCGGAGGAGGCGCGGGCGATCCATGATCTCTGGCATTCACTGCAGGGCGTCGGACACGTCGATGCGGACGGGTCTTCCCGGCCGATGGGCCCGCAGGACATCGTGATCGTCGCGCCCTACAACAACCAGGTCGCCGAGATCCGCAGACTGCTGCCGGCCGCACGGGTCGGCACGGTTGACAAGTTCCAGGGTCAGGAAGCTTCTGTCGTCGTGTATTCGATGACCAGTTCGACCGCCGAGGACGCGCCCCGCGGCATCGATTTCCTCTATGACACCCACCGGCTGAACGTCGCCGTCTCCCGCGCCCGGGCCCTTGCGGTGGTCGTGTTGAACCCCGGATTGCTCGACGCCGCCGTGCGCACGCCCGAGCAGCTGCGGCGGGTGAACGCGCTGTGCCGGCTGGTTGAGGTGGCACGCAAACAGGATGCGCCGACCCGCCGGCGCTAGCGCGCAAGCCCTTTCGGGGTACCAACAGTGCAGAGTGCCGCTACCCGATAGCGCCAGGCAGATGCGGAAAGGCGCGCGGGCACCTGTCAACCTGGTCGACTGCAGTCGCTATGTCGCCAGGAACGGCGGGACGATCCGCGCGAGCAACGGCGAGCGAAAGATGTCGTAGTGCGTGGTGTCCGGCAGGACCGCCAAACGGGAGGACGACTTGCCAGAGCCATCCCAGCCGCCGTCCCGGTGTCCGCCGCCGAGCAGCCCGAAGAACTCGGTCGCATGCGACGGGGAGATGCTGTCCGCGTCGCCGTAGATCAACAGCGTCGGCAGGGTCAGGTCCTTCACGTCGTCGGTCCAGTCGTAGTCGGGGCCCAACAGCGCACCAACCTTGTCCATCAGGTCGGGGAAGGCGTCCGGGTTAGGCGCGACCTCCGCATAAGCAGCGAACATCGGCGTCTGCCGCATCATCTCGAACCCACTGCGGTTCACACCACCCATCTGGGCGCCGACGTCCGGGTACCAACCGGCCTTCCGGAACGGCGTCGACACCAGCACCAACTTCCGGACCAGGTCCGGGTGCTGGATCGCGGTGCGCAGGGCAACCCCGCCGCCCAACGAGTAGCCCATGACGTCGACCCGGCCGAGCTCGAGAAAACCGATGAGCGAAGCGATGTCGTCTGCCATTGCGTGCATCGTCAGCGGGCGGTCGATGTCCGCCGTCCGTCCGTGACCCTGCAGGTCGACGGCAACGACCCGGCGCTGCTCGGACAGCCGCGCGGGCAGGTCGCCGAACATTCCCGTCAACCCGAAACCGCCGTGCAGCAGGATCAACGGAGTCCCGCCCTCGCCGTGGGACTCGAAGTAGAGCCGCAGCCCATTGACTGGTGCATACCCGGAATCGGTGGGCGCCGCCGTTGCTGTCATCGTCGTTCTCCCTGAGATCGTGTGCGTTGCTGGAACTTCACTGCAGACCTTGCAGGGCAGTACAACTCATCGACGCACGCGACTGTGCTGTCAGCCCTCGCCTTCAGCGATGGCCAGCTCGATGTGCCCGCGTTCGATGCGCAGCGCGTCCGGGTCGTCGACCGCGAGGGTCAGCGCGGCGTGCAGGATCAGCAGCAGGTTGCGCCGGACGTCGGACGGTCGACTGGCGTAGTAGTCGTGCACGGTCACCAGGGCAGGGTTGGCCAGCACGTCGTGCACCTCGATCGCCGGCATGTCCCGGGCCCCGAAGGCCAGCGCGATCCGCCGGTGCAGGATCGCCGCGACCGCGCCGGCGGACGGCACGGTGGGGACCGCGATCGTCCGGGACAGGAATCCTCGGGCAGCGCGATAGGCGTCGTCATCCAGGTACGTCGGATGGACGGCGATGACGGCGCTCGCGTCCAGTTCCTCGGACAGCAATCGGGGGATGGTGGTGAAGAACGCGGCCCGGGTTGCGCGGCTGTCCGGTAGCCAGGTCGCGGTCAGCCAGCGGTCCGTGTCGTCCAGCACCAGGACCGGCGTCAGCCCCCGGGAGCGGAACAGGTCGAGGATCTGCCGGCCCTGATCCATGATCTGGTCACTGGTCGTACTCGGCTCCTGGACCGCCGCCTCCAACTCGTAGGCGAGCCGCACCGACATCCCGACCAGCCCGGGCGCGACGCTGAACGCCTTACCCCGCTTGACCTTCGGGTGCGTCTCACTCTCGATGCGGCGGGCCCGCTTGGCGTGATCGGGTTCGCTGAGCTGGACGAGCCGGCTGACCACCTGCACGAGGTGACGGACGAAGGCGACCGGATCACCGGCCACGGCCGGTCGCTCGACGGCAACCGGAATGGGTAGCGGAACGAGGTCCTCCACCATCGGGTGCAGGGTCGCGGCGATGACGCTCGACTTCCCAGCCCCGCTCGTGCCGACCAGGGTGACCCGTTCGCTGCGCCGTAGGGCTGAGGCCAATGCATGCTCGCACCCACGAGTGCCGGTCATGGTGTCGAACGGGACATGGGTGGCGAGCAGCTCCTGGTGGCGCGGTGACGGGTTGAACGCGCCACTGTCGTGCAGGATTTCCAGATTCTCGCGGGTCATGTCGGCTCCGCCCGGGGAGCGGGGTCGGCATCGCACCCGGCACTGGGCACGTCGGTGAAATCCGCGGCAGGAGTGAGCCGGTAGAGCTTGCGTGGCCGGCCACGACCGGTGTTCTCCTCACGCATCTGGACCAACCCCCTGCTCTCCAACTCAGCAACCACCTGTACGACCCGCGACCTGGTCCAACCCATCCGGTCGAGCAACCGCTCGTCCGATGCGCCGGCCCACCCCAACGACTCCAGCTCGGTGGCGAGCATCCGAGCTGGTCGGCTGACCTGCTCCAACGCCGCTGACCGTGCCTTGCGACCTGCCACCGTAGTCAACAGCAGACCCCCGACAGGGGGTTCGGCGGACAGCTCTCTGGCCACCTCGAGCAGCCGGCGCGGGGTTTCCCGAGCACTGTCCGCCGCTTCGACGAGGCCGCTGACATCCGCTGTTTCCGGGCGATCCAGCCGCCGGCGCAGCAGCTCGACCGCCTGCTCAGCAGGAAGCGGACCGAGTTGGATCCGGGTCTCGAAGAACACATCCGCCGGCGGCCGTAGCAGGCTCAGTGCCTGGGCGGTCGATGTCGTCACCAGCCACTGCGCCTCGACCTGCCACACCTCGTCGCGTAGTGCGCCGAACAGCTCGGCACCGGCATCGCCGGAAACGTCCTCCGCCACGATCACCCGGTTCCCAGCTCCGGAATCGTTCGCCGTCAAGACTGCGCCGGCCAGCACATCCACCAGTTCGAGGGCCGGCAGCGGTCCGGGAACCTCGACCCGCAGGGCTGCCAGCACGGACGCCAGCAGGTCACCCGCGGTCCGTGCCCCGTTGGCCCGGACATAGGTGACCTGCAGCGGCCGGTCGGATACCTGGGTGCGGTACATCAGCGCCCGGACCAGGGATGTCTTGCCGCCGCCCGGATCACCGACAACAAGGCAGTTCAAGCCGGTTCGCAGCGATCCATCGATCTTGCTCAGGATCTCCTCCCGGCCGACAAACAGGGCCTGGTCCGCCGTATTGTCCAGAAGCGGACGTCCGCTGAGCTGCATGCCCTAACTATACTTACAGTAAGGATTGTTAGGAGAGGAGAGGCGCCTTATCCCCTACGGGGTCCGCCGACGAAGCGTCGCCGACCCCAACGCAATCAGCACAATGACGAAGCCGAACACCACACCGACATCACCATGACGTCACCAGTGCCGTTCTGATCGACGGTGATCCGGTGCCGACCAAGGGCCAAGAGCGGCGTCCTGCCGGCGCCTTCGCCAGTCCCTCAGGGAGGGAACAGCCAACGGTGACTACGATCCGTGGGTGACCGAGACCAAGCCCTCCGCCATCGTCCAGTCCGACCTCGAAGACGTCGGCCGGTTCACCAAGGAGTTCCTCAAACGGCTGCAGTTCGGGCAGGGGGTGGCGCTGGCCCGCGCCACCAAGAATGACCTCTACTTCGCCCTCGCCCGGACCGTCCGCCAGCAGCTGATGTCCCGCTGGCTGGAGACGCTCGGTTCGCAGATGCAGGCCAAGGCGAAGGCCGTTGCCTACCTGTCGGCCGAGTACCTGCTCGGCAGCCAACTGGACAACGCGTTGCTCTCCTCAGGCCTCACCGAGACTGCCGAGGAGTCGATGCGTTCGCTGGGCATCGACCTGGACAGCGTCCGCGCCGTCGAGGTCGAACCGGGTCTGGGCAACGGCGGTCTCGGCCGGCTCGCGGCCTGCTACATCGATTCCCTGGCCACCCTGAGAATTCCGGCCGTCGGCTACGGGATCCGTTACGAGTACGGCATTTTCCGGCAGACTTTTGTCGACGGCAATCAGGTGGAGCAGCCGGACTCCTGGCTGCAGAACGGATCTCCGTGGGAATTCCCGCATCCGGAAATGCGGGTGAAGGTCCGCTTCGCCGGGCACACCGAGCTGTACGAGGACGAGAACGGCAAGCCCCGCACCCGCTGGGTGCACGGTTGGGAAGTCAACGGGATCCCTTACAACTACATGGTTCCCGGGTACCGGACCGGCAACGTGAACACCCTGCGCCTGTGGAGCGCCAGAGCCACCCAGGCCTTCGACCTCGAGGTGTTCAACAACGGCGACTACCTGCAGGCCGTCCGTTCGCAGGCGTTCGCCGAGAACATCAGCAAGGTGCTGTACCCGGAGGACTCCACCCCACAAGGCAAGGAGCTCCGGCTACAGCAGCAGTATTTCTTCGTGGCCTGTTCGCTGCGCGATTACATCGACAACACGCTGCCGCGCGGCTTCAACCTGCGCAAGCTGCACGAGCGGGTGATTTTCCAGCTCAACGACACGCACCCGGTGATCGCCATTCCCGAGCTGATGCGGATCCTGGTGGACGAAAGCGGCATCCCCTGGGACGAGGCCTGGGACATCTCCCGCAAGTGCTTTGCCTATACCTGCCACACCCTGCTGCCCGAGGCGCTGGAGGTCTGGCCCGTCGAGCTGCTCGGTCGACTGCTCCCCCGGCACCTGGAGATCATCTACCGGATCAACGAAGAGTTCCTGGTCGAACTGCGGGAGGCCTACCCCGACGATGAGCTCCGGGTCCGGCGGATGTCGATCATCCAGGAGCACCCGGAGCGGGCCATCCGGATGGCCTTCCTGGCAACCGTTGGCGGGTCGAAGGTCAACGGCGTCGCCGAGCTACACAGCCAACTGCTCCGCGACAAGGTGCTTGCCGACTTCTCGGCGCACTGGCCGGAGAAGTTCACCAACGTCACCAACGGCGTCACCCCGCGCCGGTTCATGGCTCTGGCCAATCCCGGCCTATCGTCACTCATCACCGACACCATCGGCGAAGGCTGGCTCAGCGACCTGGAACGGCTCCAGGAACTGGAGCCCTACGCCGAGGACAGCTCGTTCCTGGATGCGTTCGCCGCGATCAAGTCGTCGAACAAGGTACGACTGGCAACACTTCTCGAACGTCGCGACGGCATCGTGCTGCCCGAGGTCGCCTTGTACGACGTCATGGTCAAGCGGCTGCACGAGTACAAGCGGCAGACGCTGAAACTGCTGCACATCATCACGCTCTACCAGCGTATTCAGGAGAACCCGGACATCGACCTGGTGCCCAGGGTCGCCATTTTCGGGGCCAAGGCCGCGCCCGGCTACCGGATCGCCAAGGAAACCATTGCGCTGATCAACTCGGTGGCCAGGGTGCTGGACGCGGATCCGTTGGTCGCCGGTCGGCTACGGGTGGCCTTCCCGGCCAACTACAACGTCACCCTTGCCGAGACCTTGATCCCGGCAGCCGATCTGTCGGAGCAGATCTCCCTCGCCGGAAAGGAGGCGTCCGGCACCGGCAACATGAAACTGGCCCTCAACGGCGCGTTGACGATCGGGACTCTGGACGGCGCGAACGTCGAAATCCTCCGACTGGTCGGGGAGGACAACTTCTTCCTGTTCGGCCTCACCGAGCCCGAGGTTCAGGACCTGACGAATTCGGGTTACCAGCCGCAGAAGCACTACGAGAACAACCCGACGCTCCGCAAGGCGCTCGAGGCCATCGCCTCCGGCGAGTTCTCCGGCGGTGACCGGGAGACGTTCTCACCGTTGGTGGATTCCCTGCTCGACGACGATCGTTTCCTGGCCCTCGCCGACTACCAGGCCTACGTCGACGCCCAGGATCTGGTCGAAGTCGCCTACCGCGATTCGCGGGCCTGGACCCGCAGCGCCGTACTGAACGTCGCGCGGTGCGGATACTTCTCCAGCGACCGGTCGATCCGCGATTACCTCGACCGGATCTGGGACGTGGCGCCGGTTCGGGTCGGCTGAGCGACTCGCGGCAGCGGCGAGTCGGACTCACGCAGCGGCGCGCGACAGTGGCCGGCTCAGGCCCACCACCGCTTTGCCCGGTCGATGAACTCCTGGTCGCTCGGACGGCGTTCCCGGTAGAATTCTTCGCGGACCAGTTCGCGGAAGAATTCGACGCTGACGGTGGCGACGAGGGGCTCGATCCGGCTGACCTGAGATCGAAGTGCCGCCACCTTGCGGGCCCGCATCGGCTCGTCGCAGGAAAACCAGACAGCAAGCTCACCCGGGTCGGTCATCTCGGCCTCCAGATCGCCGAGCATCATCATCGTGCTGCGATCGACGGTGGCCAGGAATCGTTCATCCCACTGCCGGGTGCTTGTTGAGTACAACAGCCGGGATCCCGCCGGCGCTGCTCGATCGAAGGCCATCGTTGCCCACCGGCAGGCGGCGATGTGGTCCTGATGCCCGGTGCCACCATCGGGTCCGAAGGTGAGCACGGTTTCCGGCTGTACCTCGGCGATCACCGCCGCGATCGACGCGGCAGCCTCCTCGTCCGGGACCGCGCTGCATCCGCCGTCCGGCCGAGCCGAGCGCCCTGGACACAATGGCCGGGCCGCGTTCGCAGGGCCCCAAAACTCGTGGGTCGCTCGGGTCTCATCGGAGTACCGTTCGTGGACATGGTAGGGGCGGACAAAGAGGTGGCGCCGGATTTGTTGATCGGCTACCGATCGGTCGACGCCCAGCCGAACGCAACGCCCCTGATGATCGGCATGGACACCACGGCCCGATGGCCCGCGGTCCGCCAATTGCGGGCCTGGGAGCGCGACCGTCTCGACCTGCTCCAGGGCCAACGCCTGGTGGACGTCGGCTGTGGTCCCGGCACCGTCGTCATCGAGCTGTCGTCCGACGTGTTCCCGACCGGATCGGCGCTGGGTCTGGATATCAGTGACGCGATGGTCCAACAGGCCCGCCGCAGGGCCACCGATGCCGGCGCAGTGGTCGAGTTCCAGGTAGCCGACGCCTTGTCCCTGCCGTTGGCCACCGGAACAGTTGATGCCTGTCGATCGGAGCGGATGCTGCAATGGGTTCCGGACATCGAAGGAGCAGCAAGCGAACTCGTCCGGGTATTGCGGCCGGGCGGCAAGCTTGTGGTCACCGACACCGACTGGGGCAGCCTGACGCTGGATCTACCGGACCCGGACCTCGCCGATTCCGTCCTGCGCGCCATGCACGCCGCTCGTGGGCCGGGTTTCCGGGTCGGTGCCCACCTGCTGAACATATTCCGCGAGCTCGGCCTGGTCGAAACCGACTGCGCGGCCGCCACCCATGTCTGGACCACCTGGGACCCGGACGCCGGCCCGGACGTCACCGGCTTCTTCCCGATCCGGTTCGTCCTTCCACAACTCGCGGACGCCGGTCTTCTCGACCGGGACACAGCCGATCGATTCATCACGGAAATCGAGAATGCCGCCCTCCGGGATCGGATCTTCATGTCCCTCACCATGTACTCGGTTTTCGGTCGAAAGCCCGCTGCCTAGCGTCGCAACCGATCCGCGCTATCTCACGTTGCGTAGCGGCCCATGCGCAGTTGCGGCCGAATGGATGAATACTTGCGGCGCGTCGTCCCGAACGAGGTAGTAGTTCGCAATGGTGTGTTTATCATCTGCGCCACCGTTATCACGGTGAGATCACGCTGCAAGGGTCACACATTGTCGGATTTCGATTCTGGACCTGACACCCAACGAAGGGCACGACTGTGGTGGCTTCGCGCGCATTGGCGTCATTCAGCTCGCCGGCGCGAGCCGCGACGTCCGACGTGCCGGCGATCTGAGCCGCTCCGTGACCCCACCCAGAACCTCGCAGTGGTCGATATCACGATCGGACACCGCCCGCCCGGAAGGCCAACGGTCAGACCACCGTCGGCCGGACCAGGGCCATCCGGACCACCAGCACCCTGATCAACCCCGTCCACAGCGCCAAGGGCGGGAGCGTCGCGAACGATCGCACCCCAACTCCGTCCCGGCGAGAACTCGCAGCACAGCCGCCAACCCGCCTTCCGTTGGACCGCTTTCGCAGACCGAGCTCATCAAAACCTTTGCGGTGCAATCTGTTCGCACCGTTCGCCGGGCCCGTCAGCTACCTGTCCGGGTGGTCGTTGCGGTTGCCGTGACCGTCGGTGCTGTGGTACTGCTCGGCGCCACCAGCGGGATCGTCGGGGCGGGTGAAGCCGCGCCGGGTGATGGCCGATCCGGTCCGGACTGCCCATGGCTCACCGACCGTGTGACCGACTTGAGCCCCGCGCAGGAACGGAACGCGAAGATCATCACCGTCGTCGCCCGGGCTCGCGACCTCGGCGACACCGGAGCAGCCATCGGGGTGGCGGCGGCGCTCGCCGAGTCGAACCTGCTGAACCTCGCGAATGACGGCACGTCGACGTTGATCGGCTCCTTGGAGGGACGCCAACTCACCGACAACGAGCGGGCGGTGGCGCGCAGATCGTTGAACCATCCACACGACGAGGTGGGAAACAATCTGGATTCGGTCGGACTCTTCCAGCAGCGGCCGATGGCCGGCTGGGGCCCACCCGAGATTCTCATCGACCCGGCGAAGTCAGCTGGGCTGTTCTTCGATGAGCTCGTGCGGGTGCCTGGCTGGCGCACGATGTCTCCCTGGGCCGCCGCGCAGGCCGTCCAAGGCTCGCCGTCATCGGATGGGGATATCTACCGGAGCTCGTACGAGCAGGCGGCCGGCATCGTCGCCGAGGTATCCGGCGCGCTGCCCAGTGGATCGTCGCTGTCCGAGCAGGTGAGGGCGATCTGTCGGCGCTGATCACCATCGTCGCGGTCGGCACCTATTCGCAGACCCGGCACCGCGACCTGGCCAACGACCCGGCCTTCGACCGGTCTTCGCACCGAATCGCACCCCAGAGGTCTCAGGGCCCGGTACAGGTCGACCGCTGAGGCTACGCGGATACTCATCTCCGTCACCGGACATGCGGTGCGTCCGGTGACGGAGGAGTGCACGGATGGAACCAACACGGCGAACGCCCTCCCCCCGGGTCGCTGCCGCCCTGCTTGCGGTTCTGTCGACTCTCACGGCCGTCCTGGTCATTGCCGGGTCGACCGGCGCCGCGGAGGCGACCGCGCCGGCCCGGTCACTCCTGGCGGCGCCCACGGTGTCCGCCCTGGACCTGAGTGCCGACTCGGCGTCCCCGACCGGCCAGCAGACCGATAGCCGCTCGTCGAGCTCGCCGGTCGCGAGTTCCTCATCCCCAACTGGTTCCATTTCGCAATCGCCGACTTCTGGTGCCGTTTCGACCCCATCCGCGGACAGTGGCGAATCCACGCCAAGTGCGTCGCCAACGGCGCCGAGCAGCGCAGCACCGAGCACCACTGAGGGTTCGACAGCGGCACCCATCACCTCCGTCGGTGCGACGGTGGCGCCGGCGACCCCACCGGCTGCGGTCCAATCGGAAATCAGCCGTGGAACCGTGCTGATCGCGCTCGGGGTACTGCTGATCGCCGTTGCGGTGCTGACGCTGGTCGTCGTCGGCACCCGGAGACGGCGGCGCTCCGGCACGGCGGTGCCGGTCAACGGCACAACGCCCACTCCCACAACCCAGACAGCAGCAACCCAGACACCAACAACCCAGACACCAACAACGCAGGCGCCCGTCGCCGCCCCGGGATCCGATCGACCAACGGTCGCCGCGGGGGGCTGGTCGTCACCGATCGACGGCTCCTCATTGGGCGAACTGATGGCGTTGCTGGTCGACCTGGGCGACACCATGGTCGATTCCGGTGATCCGGTCACTCATGTCAGGGACTGTCTCGTGCGGGTGGCGCGGGCCAATGGCGTGAGCGGCGCCGAGGTCATCGTGCTACCGACCGCGCTGATCATCACGCTGCCGGGGATGCAGGATTCCCGCACCGAGGTCGCGTCCACCGGTGAGTCGAAACTGCGACTGGACCAGGTGGAGGCGGTCTTCACCGTCGCAGATGCCGCCGTGCGCGGGGACATCGGCCCGCGGACCGCATTGATCGACCTGCGCGCGGCACGAACCCTGCCGCCGTCGTTCGGACCGGCGGTGATCGTCGCCGGACACGCCGTCATCGCCGTGGGGCTTGCGGTCATCCTCGCCGGTGGCTGGACGGACATCGGCGTCGCCGCGGTGCTCGGAGCAGCGGTGGGCGGCATCAAACAGTGGGCGGCCCAGCGGAGGTTGGCCATCCAGGTGTTCCTGCCGGTCTCCTGTGCTTTCCTGGTCGGGGCGACGGTTGCCCTGCTGGGCCGCACCGAGCTCGACCTGAGCGTGCTCCCGCCGATCCTCGGGGCTCTGGTGACCTTCATCCCCGGAGGGTTGCTCACGACGGCCGTCATCGAACTTGCGACTGCGCAGATGATCTCCGGAGCGAGCCGTTTCGTCTACGGGAGCCTGCAATTGGTGCTGCTGTCCCTTGGCATCGTCGGCGGTCTGCAACTGGTCGGCATCCCGGCCATCACCGTCGCCGCGTCCAACGGGACTCTGATCGCTGCCATCGCACCCTGGATCGGGGTGTTCGTGTTCGGGGTCGGGGTGTTGCTCGAGCTACTCGGGTCGACCCGGCGCACTGGGCTGGATGCTGCTCGTGCTGTACGTCGCGTACGCGGGTCAAGTCATCGGCGGCGTGCTCTTCGGCAGCTCACTGTCGGCCTTCGTCGGTGCGGCCGTGATGACGCCGGTCGCTGGATTCGTGGCCACCCAGCGCACCGGACCGCCGACACTCATCACCTTTCTGCCGGCGTTCTGGTTGCTCGTTCCCGGTGCCATCGCGCTGGTCGGTGTCACGCAAGTGATGAGCGACGCGCGGGTGGATGGAGTATCGGCGATCCTCGGCGCGGGCATCACCATCGTCTCGATTGCGCTGGGCGTCGTTCTGGGACTCAGCGTCGGCGATTGGGTCAATCGGATATTCCGCAGGTAGCGGCTCGGGGAACCCTGTTCCGGGGAGGTACCCCCGCCTCATGGCCGAGAACGGGCAGCCGCGCTACGTTTGATGACGTTGGACTTGATCGGCACCCCGTTCAGCGATTCGCTCGATGCCGCCTTGGGAGTGGCGATGCCCGACAACACCATTCGGCCTGTCGCCTGCGCGGAAGTCGACGGGCGCCAGCCATCCCAACAAGTTCACGGTGACGGAGTCGCACGGTGACGTCGCATTTTGCTCGCCGACGGCAACACCCGGCCAGTGATGAGCCCGAGGGGAGTCTCGTCGCGGACCTGCCGCGAGATCCGGCGGCCGAGTCGCCACCCGTCCGGCGGGTAAAGATCTCGCTGGATCAACGGGAGATTCGCATCGCGACCGTCCGGATCCTGCTGATCATCTCCGCCTGGCTGGCTGCCGCATGGGTGGTGGGAGTCGCCCAACATTTTCTGTTTCTCATCCTGCTCGCGTGGCTCCTGGCAATCGCTGCCGAGCCGGCGACCCGGTGGTTTCTCCGCCGGGGAATCAGCCGATCGCGGGCAACAGCGATCGTCGGAACCTGCCTGATCGTGGTGATCGCGGGTCTGGCGGTTCTCTTCGAGCGGGCGCTGTTCGACCAATCAGCCCAACTGGTGCAGTCCCTGCCGGCCACCGTGACCAGCGTTGTCGATCAGCTCAACTCGACCTTTGGATTGCACCTGGATGCGGTTCAGATCACCGACTCGCTGAGGCTGCAACCCAACGAGATCCAGGGCGTTGCCAACGATCTCGCAGTGGGCATCCTGGCGTGGTTCGGCTCGCTGCTGTCCGTCGCCGTCGATCTGGTCACCGTGGTGGTTTTCGCGTTCTATATTGCGGCCGCCGGACCGAAACTGGTTCAGCAGTTGGCGGTGTGGCTGCCGCCGGACCGGCAGCTGGTGCTCGTCGCGGTGTGGGACACCGCCGAGCAGAAGACCGGTGGCTACGTCGCTTCCAAGGTCGTTCTGGCGGCCATCTCGGCGTTCTTCCACGGAGTCTTCTTCTGGGCGATCGGGCTGCCGGGGTGGTTGCCGTTGGGGCTGCTGGCCGGTATTACCGCGCAATTCATTCCGGTGATCGGCACCTATATCGGGGTGGCGGTTCCCGTGCTGGTGGCGTTGGCCGAGAAACCAGTCATCGCGGTGTGGATCGTCCTGTTCGCCATCGTCTACCAGCAAATCGAGACGTACATCCTCACTCCGCGGATCTCCCGGCGGACCATGCACGTCAACCCGGCCATCGCGTTGGCGGCGGTCTTCATCGGCGCCGCGATCTGGGGGCCGATCGGCGCCATCATCGGGGTACCCATCGCCGCAGTCGTGGTCTCGATCGTCGAAACCTACGGCCGGCGGTACCAGTTGATCCCGCACCTCACCTCACCGGGCGACTCCAGCGAAGCCTCGGCCGGGCCAGAATCGTCCGGTCAGGGCACACCCAGCTGAACGCAGCGCGGGTTCGAACTGCCCGTCCTGGCCGTGGGGAACCCCCGGCTGGGGAACCGGACGCTGTTCAGAGTTCGATCAGGGGCGACGCGGGCGGGATGACGACGACACCGAACGCGCGGGCAGCACCATGACGACACGGCCCGGCCGCGGCCGTACGGGCTGGCTGTTGGCTGCGCGCTGGGCGATCATCGTGACGGCCACCGGTGCCATCACGGCCCTGTTCGCCGTGTTTGAGGTGCCCTCGCCGGCATTGTTCGGCGGGCTGATCACCGGGATGTTCGTCGCGCTGACGACCAGGAAGTCGACGATCCTTCCTGCCTCGGTGAACACCGCCGCGCAGGCGGTGATCGGTGTCGTCATTGGCGGCCTGTTGGAGCTGAGCACCCTGATCAGCCTCGGCGACGATTGGCTACCGGTCGCCGTCGTCATCATCGGAACGCTGGCGCTGAGCATCGTCGCCGGACTGCTGATGGGGCGGTGGACGCCGGTCAGCGCGATCACCGGTTCGCTCAGCCTGAGCGCCGGCGGCGCCGCCGGAGTCACTTCGATGAGCCGGGAGCTCGGCGCGGACGAGCGGATGGTGGCCGTCATCCAGTACCTGCGAGTCGTGCTGATCGTGTCCACCCTGCCGCTGATCACCGCGTTCGTCTTTCACCCCGGACCATCGGCGCCGGGGACCGGTGGCGCCGGCAACGAGGCCGGCTGGGCGGTTGACCTGGGCTTCACCCTGTTCTGCGCACTGGCCGGTTCGCTGCTCGCGATCCGGTTGAAGGTGCCGGCCGGCACTCTGCTGGGACCGCTGGTGCTGACCGCCACCCTCACCCTGGCCGGCTGGTCGCTCGATGCCCACCCACCCGCCTGGCTGGCCCAGATCGCCTACGGAGCAATCGGTTTGCGTATCGGACTGGGATTCACCCGGGCGAGCCTGCGGCTACTCGGTCGGGTCCTACCCGCCGCGCTCGGCCTGACGGTGTTGATCATCCTCGGGTGCGCCGGGATGGGTGCGTTTCTGGCATCCGCAACAGGCCAGAGCGGGCTGGCCGGCTATCTGGCGACGACACCCGGCGGGTTGTTCGCGGTCCTGGCGATCGCCGCTGAAACCGACACGAATGCCACCTTCGTGCTTGCCGTCCAGGTGCTGCGGATCTTCGTGATGTTGCTGATCGCGCCCGGCCTTGCGGTGCTGCTGTCCCGTCTGCGGGATCGACCAGATCCGCCGGCGGACGGATAGAGCGCCCGCCGCGCGGGCCGTCCCTGGTCAGGATGACGGTCAACCGATCACCCCTATCGGGTTGGCGTGGTGCTGGCGGATCAGTCACCGCTACAGCATGCCGGGCTTGCGGGTCGCGGTGCATGGACAGGGACAGACCCTGTTCACACCGATTTGCCCACAGCGCGGCCGGTTCGGATTCAACTGGGTTGCCGCGCCCACCTGTTCATCGAGCGGTCGACAAAGGCAGTGCTTCTGTTCACCAGGGGGGTGGATCTTTGCCCGGGTTCCTGTGACGGGCAAAGGAGAATGCTGTGCGGATTCGATCGACGCAGCCCCGATGTTTTGACCTTCCACCGGGTTCCTTTCACCAACTGACCGCCCACTTCGATAGCCGGCGTCACCCGATCGAAGCGTCGATCGGTGCGCACGGCGCTGCAAATTGGAGGAAATGATGACCATCAATCGTCGGCAAATGCTGGGTACCACGGCGCTGACCGGGGCCGCGCTGCTCACCGCATCTTCGGGGTTGCTGGCTACCGGTGCTGCAGCCGAGACGGCGGCCACGCGGGCGCAGTCCGACGACTCGCGGCGGCCCAATCCGCTGTTCCCGCCATTGCAATCCGGGCCGGGTGATCTCCTGGCCCTGCCGGCCGGCTTCTCCTGCACGGTGGTGGCCGTTTCCGGTGAAACCGACATCCATGACGGCACCGGCACAGTCATCGGGAAAACCCCGGAACGTCCCGACGGGACAACCTCCGTGGTGAGCGGTCGAAACCTACGGCTGATCCAGAATCACGAGGCCCGCCCGGGTGCACAGTTCCCGGTACCGCTCGTCGCCGGCACCGTGTACGACCCGGGTGCCCTCGGCGGTGGGTGCACCGTGATCGAGACCGCCCGGGATGGGCGGCGCGGCTCAGAATGGGTCGGACTTTCCGGGACATACAGCAATTGCGCCGGCGGGCCCACGCCGTGGGGTAGCTGGTTGACGTGCGAGGAAACCGAGGCCAAAGCCGGCACCGGGACACTGCAGAAGGACCACGGCTACGTCTTCGAGGTCTTCGCCGACGTCCCGGGCAAGCAGTCACCGCTGCCCATCACCGCGTGGGGCCGCGCCGCGCACGAAGCAGTCGTCGTCGAACCGAATCGCCGGCGGGTCTACCTGACCGAGGATGCGAGCAACCCCACAGGACTGCTGTACCGGTGGACCGCCCCGGACGGGTTCAAGCTCAAGCCCTACATTGCGCAGTCCCTCAAGTCCGACGACGGCGCCCTGGAGGCGCTCGCGGTGCTCACCAGCGACGGCAGCGTGCTACCCGACCTTGCCTATGTCACGGCTGCCCAGATTGGCCGCCCCTTCACCACAAAATGGGTCGATGTGCCCGACCGGCACGCCAGCACCACTTCCCTGCGGAAGCAGTTCGACCCCGGTCTGGTCACCCACTCGAAGAAGCTCGAAGGCGCCTGGGGTGACGACAAGGGCCTCTACTTCGTGGCCAGCTTCGCTTTCGGCGCGGCAGATCTCCCGGCCAACGCCACCAGGCACGACGGCCAGCTCTGGCACTACACCTACTCCGATCAGACGCTGACCCTGGTCGCCTACTTCCCCTACAACGAAACGCTCCACCAAGAAACCCCGGGGTGGGAAACCTCGCTCGGCGCCAGCCTGGACCTGGCGTTCGACGGTCCCGACGGCTGCCATGTCTCCCCGTACGGCAGCCTCGTTCTCAGCGAGGACGGCAACACCGCGAACCACCTGCTGAGCTGGACTCAAGAAACCGGCGCCCAGGCCATCGCTCGCAACTTGATCGTTCTGGAGCAAAGCGCCCTGGGCGGCAATGTGTACAGCGAAATGACGGGGCCGAATTTCGCGCCCGACGGTTCCGTGCTGTTCGGCAACGTCCAAGAACCCGGCCACGTCTTCGCCATCCGCGGACCGTGGCGTCACTACCTCCGGCGATGACCCGGGGATCCCCGGCGTTGACCTGACAACCCCCAGTTCCAGGTCGACCGGGTCCGGGCTCACCCCGGGCAGGTCGACCTGGACCAAGCGGCTGCCGCGCAGTACGCCGGACCCTGTGGTTCGCAGCTCCGACGTGCTGCGCGCGGTCGGTTCAGCGCCCGAACAGCCGCGACAGCACAGATCCGCCGCCGGCGGAGCGGGCGTTGGGTGCGCAGCTGCATCGCTGCTGCTGCGGTACACCGGCGAGGACCTGATCAACGTGTTGACCGCATCCGGTGTAGCTGGCCTTGCCGCAGGTACGGCACGTGGCGGGACTGCACATGGGTTTTTGCCCTTTCGAGGAGTTGATAATCCGGACCGACGACCCTCGGATGGACCTTCGCATGGCTGTGAACGTCTACCGATGCGGAGCTCCGAGGGCGACGTACTTGAATCTAGCAAATACCCAGGGGGGTATCAAGGGGAGCAGGCTGGTGAATTGGTCGCGGCCCTGTCAGGCCGGCGCCGGGGAGGAGCGGCGGGGATCCGGGAGGGCGGTGATGACGGCGGCGGTCAGGGTCAGCCCGGCCAGCACCGCGGCGGTGACGGCGGCGCCGCGAGCGGCGTCGCCAGCGCTGATCGTGATGGGGTTGCCGGCTCCGGCGGCGGCGGTGAACACCAGCGTCCCAGCGGCGACGCCGAGGGCGGTGCCCATCCCGCGGGTCATGTTCAGGATGCCGGCGGCCGCACCGGACCGGGCGGCCGGTGCCGAGTCCATGATGGCGGCGTTGTTGGCCGGGGTGAACAGCGCCATGCCGACACCGATCAGGGCGTAGGCGCCGAGCAGTGCCGGTAGCGCCGGTTCCGTGGTGATCAGCAGAAGGCCCCCGGTGGCCAGCAGCATCCCGGCGGTGGTGATCCGCCGCGCACCGAACCGGTCGGCCAGCCCGCCGGCGAGCGGGGCTGCCAGGGCGAGGGCCGCGGGCAGGCTGGTCAGCGCGAGCCCCGCCGCACCCTGCGACAGGCCGTAGGTGGCTTCCAGGAACCGTGGCGAGGTGAACAGCAAGCCGAACATGGCCGTGTAGGAGAGCAGGCCGCTGGCCAGGCCCGCGTTGAACCGGAAGCTGCGGAACAGGGTGATGTCCAGCGCGGGACTGGGGTGCCGGCGGGCGTGCCGGACGAACCCGGCCCCCAGCAGTACCGAGACCGCGGCAAGGGCGACCGGCACCCACCGCGCCGGGTCCTCCGTCGCCACTGAAAGCCCGAGCATGACCGCGGAGACGGCCGGCACGAACAGGGCAAGCCCGACCCAGTCCATCCGGTGACGTGGCGATAGGGAACGGCTGCGGGGCAGGAAGATCCACGCGGTGACCAGACCCAGCAACGAGGCGGGGAGGTTCACGAAGAACAGCAACCGCCAGCTGCCGATCTCCAGCAGCAGACCACCGACCGCGGGCCCCAATGCGAGGCCGATGGCCTGCGCGGCGCCCTGTACGCCGATGGCCCGGCCCAGCCGGGCGCGGGGGACGGCGACGGCGATCAGGGCCACGCTGTTGGCCTGCAGCATTGCCGCGCCCACCGCCTGCAGCACCCGGAACCCGTCCAGGACGATGAGGCTGTCGGCCAACGCACAGCCAAGCGACGCCGCGGCGAACACCGCGAACCCGTAGGTGTACAGCAGTTTTCGGCCTACCGAGTCGGCCAGCCGGCCGATCGGAGCGACCAGTGCGACCAGGGTCAGCAGGTAGGACAAGGCGACCCACTCGACCTGCCCGGTGCTGCCGCCGAGGTCGCGGCCGATCGCCGGCAGCGCGATGGAGACGATGCTGGCGTCGAGCTGCCCGATGAACGCCCCGATACAGACCGTCCCGACGACCATCCATGGCGCCCGCGGCGACGATGCGACCCATCGCGGCCTGGCCGGTTCGCGCAGGAACCAGTGCGCCGATCCGCCGCCCAGCGGCCGACTGTCGACCGGTCCGGGTGGATCGGGCTCGCTCATCGGGTCGGCGGATCGTCCGGGCCGCTGCGATCGGGCGCCGAGGCCACAAGATCTGGCGCGGCCCCGGTGGCTGAACCCGCCTCGTCGTCACCGGTCGCGCGCGGGCGGCGGACCATCAGGTAGGACAGCATCATCGGTTCACCACCGTTCATCGATCCCCCCGCCACATTACCTCTGCTACAGAGCTACTCGGTAGCAGATGAAACCTTGGTTAGGCTGACGGGCATGCCGGACAACGACAGGGGTCGGGTCGACCCGGCGACCACCCGGGTGCTGACCGAGGTCATCACCCGCCTGCGGCGGACACTGCGGACCAGCATCCGCGCCGACTACCCGTGGGAAACCCTGCCGATGGCGCAGATCGAACTGCTGATGGCGCTGCAGGAGCAGCCCAGCAGGGTCGGCGAACTCGCCACCAGACTGCGGCTCGCCGGCAACACCGTCAGCACCCT
Source organism: uncultured Actinomycetota bacterium (assembly GCA_963730295.1). Taxonomy (GTDB): domain Bacteria; phylum Actinomycetota; class Actinomycetes; order Mycobacteriales; family Nakamurellaceae; genus Nakamurella. Next base: position 188,165 of record CAVSRE010000006.1, read on the forward strand.
GGTCCAGCAGCTGGTCGAGGCAGGCTTCGTCAACCGGGGACCGGACGCCGCGGACCGGCGGGTCGCCGTCGTCAGCCTGACCGACGCGGGCCGACGTCAGCTCAGCGATTGGGACCGCGCACACCAGCAACGCATCGGCGACGCGCTGGGCGAGCTGCCCACGACGGACCGCACCGCCATCGAAAAGGCGTTACCGGCGCTGGCCCGCCTCGTCGATCAGCTCGCCGAGCAGCGACGACGGTAAGCGCCCACGGCGGATCGGCCACGCGATGCCCTTCATTCGCGACCTGACACCGACCGGGACGGACCGGGACGGACCGCGAAATCCCTGGGCGGGCCGGTGACATTCGCGACATCAGGGTCCTGGGGACGGTTCCGGCGGCACGCCAGGTGCGTTCGGGACTATAGTCGAGCTAGATACCCCCCTGGGTATCACTCGCAGGGACGGGGGCGCCGACGTGATCGTCGTGGCCGATCGTCGCGTCCCTGAAGGCCTTTGTGAGCAACTCCTGATGGAGGTTGTGAGATGACATCGTTCTTCGCGTTCATGGCAAGTACGGCCGGCCGGATCACCCGGATCGTCGCGGGCATTGTGCTGATCGTCCTGGGGGTGGTGTTCGGCGGCGGATGGTGGGCGCTCGCGGTCGTTGGCCTGGTTCCGCTGGCCGCCGGGATTCTGGATGTGTGTGTGTTCGCGCCGCTGTTCCGCCTGCCGTTCGTCGGTGCCCGGCTCCGCGCCAGCACGGCCGGCTCAGCAGTCGGCTGATCCGGATCCGAGTGGTCGGGCGTTACTGTCGGTGGCCCTGCTGCCTCCCCGACACCGGGGCATGCGGTCCCGGGTGAGGTTGCCTGGGCCGCGCAGGCTTTTCATCCTTACGCTCGGACAGGTGAGCACCCAAGAGTTCCTCGACACTCCGTTGCTGCGACGCATCCGGGAATCCGTCATCGGCGATGACCAGGTGATGCCCGGACCGTATGGGCCGCGGCGGGTCACCTACGCCGACTACACCGCCTCGGGTCGGGCGCTGAGTTTCCTGGAGGATTTCATCCGGGACGAGGTGCTGCCTCGTTATGCCAACACTCATACCGAGTCCAGCGGTACCGGTCTGCAAACCACCAGGCTCCGCGAGGACGCCCGGGCGATCATCGTCGACGCGCTCGGCGGCGATGCCGACACCGTGGTGATCTTCGCGGGGTCCGGCTGCACCGGCGCGATCGACAAGCTGATCGGCATCCTCGGGCTGCGCATCCCCGCCGAACTGGATGACCGCTATCACTTGAGTGATGCGATCCCGCCCGATCAGCGGCCGGTGGTCTTCATCGGACCGTTCGAGCATCACTCGAACGAACTGCCGTGGCGGGAATCCATCGCAGACGTCGTGGTCATTCCCCAGGACCCGGACGGGCACATCGACGCCGCACGGCTGGAAACCGAACTCATCGGCTTCGCGGCGCGGCCGTTGAAGATCGGATCGTTCTCGGCCGCCAGCAATGTCACCGGCATCGTGACCGATACCCACCGCATTTCGGCGCTGCTGCACGCTCATGGCGCGTTGTCGTTCTGGGACTTCGCCGCCGCCGCACCGTACGTCGACATCGAGATGTACGGGGGCTCTGGCCGGGACCCGTTGGCCTACAAGGACGCGGTGTTCCTGAGCCCGCACAAGTTCATCGGGGGGCCGAGCACGCCGGGGGTGCTGGCCGTCCGCCGGGAACTGCTCCGCAACCGGGTGCCGGACGTCCCAGGTGGTGGCACCGTCGCCTACGTCAACCCGACCGAGCACCGCTATCTCGATGACGCGGTTCAGCGGGAGGAGGGTGGCACCCCGGCCATCGTCGAGTCGATCCGCGCCGGTTTGGTGGTCCAGCTCAAACAGGCGGTCGGTGTCGAGGTGATCCGCGGGCGGGAGGAGCACTTCCTGCGGCGCGCGATCACGGCCTGGCAGGGTGAACCGGCAATCGAGATCCTCGGCAACCCCGACGCGGAGCGGTTGTCCATCGTGTCGTTCGTGGTGCGCGCACCGAGCGGGCGGTACCTCCATCACAACTACGTGGTTGCGCTGCTCAACGACCTCTTCGGGATCCAGTCCCGCGGGGGCTGTTCCTGCGCCGGTCCGTACGGGCATCGACTGTTGGGTATCGACCTGGACCGGTCCCACGAATTCGAACGCGAGATCGGGCACGGCTGTGAGGGCATCAAACCGGGCTGGGTGCGGATCAACTTCAACTACTTCATCTCCGAACCCGTCTTCGAGTACCTCGTCGACGCGGTGCTGCTCATCGCCCGCCAGGGATGGCGGCTCCTTCAGGACTACCGCTTCGATCCGGCCACCGGCCTGTGGCGACACCACCGGGGTCCCGCCGAGCCGCCGCTGCGGCTCCCCCAGATCTCCTACGACGAAACCGGAGCCATGTGCTATCCGCGCCGTCACGACCGCGCCCCGGAGACCGATCTCGGGCGATACCTCCAGGACGCTTCTACCCTGTTCGCCGCTGCCGACCGACCTGCTCGGCAGGCTGCCGGCGGCCCGTTTCGCTCGGTGTCCGAAGACTTCGAACACCTGCGTTGGTTCGACCTTCCCGCCGGCTGCCTCGCGTCCCGCTGACACCAGATATCGGCGCGTTTCGGTCGACTGTTCCGGGGCCTTGCAGGTGTGGTGTGATCAGGCCAGGGACAGGAACATTTTCTCCATGCTCTTGGTGTCCGGGGTGTCCTGACCGTCGGATTCGACAAGGCACTGCTTGAGGCCGGCGCCGACGACGGCGAAGCCGGCACGGTCAACGGCCCGGCTGACGGCGGCGAGTTGAGTGACGATGTCCTGGCAGTCCCGGCCTTCTTCGATCATCCGCAGCACGCCGCCGATCTGACCCTGCGCGCGGCGCAGCCGGTTCACCACGGTTCCCACGGTTTCCGGGGGCAGTCCGACCGCGCCGGTTCCTCCGGGTGTCTCGGAGCTGGAGTCGGTCAGCATGGCGACGCGGACGAGGCGGCCCAGACGTCCACCAGCACGATCCCCTCGCCCGTCACGACCTGCTCGAACGTGCCCTCGGTCAACGCTGTTGTCGCCATGGTCGGATCGATCCTCTCCATCAATGTTTGCGTACCCCTGGGGGTATCAACGAGTCAGCGGCCCGAAATGTTCCCCACCCCCGCGATCCGCGGGTCCGGTGGGGCATCCCCCGCGAGCCCTGGAATACCGCGGGCCGGAGTACGGTTGGCTCTGACAGATACCCCACCGGGTATTTATCCAGGAAGGTGAGGTGCTCAGGCGATGCGTGAGGTGTCAATGTCAGCGTTCGTGAAGGCCCATGCGGCGGGGGCCGCGGTGATCGACGTGGACGAGGTCGAGGTCTACAACAGAGGTCACGTCCCGGGAGCGGTGTCCCTCCCGCTGCAGGACATGTCGCGGGATCTGGCGGCTGCCCGCACCCAGATCCGCCGGGACGCACCGGTGTACGTGGTGTGCGCCGCAGGCAACGGCAGCCTGATCGCCACCGGGATGCTGATCCACGCCGGGTATGACGCCTGTTCGGTGCTCGGCGGAACCAGCGGGTGGGTCAAGGCCGGAAACCCTGTCGTGGGCGGTGACCGTGTCCGTTACTGAAGCCATACCAGTCGAGATGACCAACCGGCCGGCCGCCACCGGAGCACCATTGCTGGCCGGGCCCGCCGGGGCCACGATACTGCCGATCGAGACGCCGACCCTGGGAGACCGCAGCTACCTGATCCACGACGGGCGGGTCGCGCTCGTCATCGACCCGCAACGTGACATCGACCGGGTCCTTGACCTCGCTCGAACCGCTGGCGTCCGGATCACCCACATCTTCGAAACCCACATCCACAACGACTATGTCACCGGCGGATTGGCGCTGGCGCGCGCGACCGGCGCGGCGTACCACGTGAACGCCGACGACCCCGTGGCGTACGAGCGGACCGGGGTGCGGGACGGTGACGTCATCGACGTCAGCCCGGCACTACGGGTACGGGTGCTGGCGACTCCGGGTCACACCTACACCCACCTGTCGTATGTGCTGGAGGAGCGCGGCACAGCGACCGCGGTGTTCTCCGGCGGGTCCCTGCTGTTCGGCTCTACCGGACGCCCGGACCTGCTCGGACCCGATCACACCCACGATCTGGTGCATCACCAGTTCGCCTCGGCCCAGCGGCTCGCCGCGGAACTGCCCGACCAGACCCGGGTCATGCCGACCCACGGGTTCGGCAGCTTCTGCTCCGCGACCCAGTCCGAGGCCACCGCGTCCACGATCGGGGTGGAGAAGACCACCAATCCTGTGCTCACCCATGGCGAGCAGCGCTACGTCACCGAACTTCTCGACGGCCTGGACGCTTTCCCGGCCTACTACGCGCACATGGGCCCGGCCAATTCCGCCGGCCCGGCACCGGCGGACCTGAGCCCACCGGAGGCGGCGGATGCCCGGCAGCTGCGCGAGCGGCTGGAAAACGGGGAGTGGCTGGTCGATCTGCGGACCCGGACCGCCTTCGCCGCCGGCCATGCCCCTGGGACGCTGAATTTCGGGATCGACGGGTCGTTCGCCACCTATCTGGGCTGGTTGATCCCGTGGGGCACCCCGGTCACCCTGCTGGGCGAGACGGCCGACCAGGTCGCGCAGGCGCAACGGGAGATGGTCCGCATCGGCATCGACCGACCCGCGGCCGCGGCCACGGGCGGCCCGGAGCAGTGGACCGACGGGCCACTTCGCACTGTCGAAAGGGCGACCTTCGCCGACCTGGCCCAGGTGCGCCACCACCGCCATGTCGCCGTGCTGGATGTGCGGCGCCACCTGGAATGGGCCGAGTCGCACATCGACGGCGCCGTGCACATCCCGCTGCACGAACTGCTGCAGCGTGCCGACGAGGTTCCCCCTGGGGAACTGTGGGTGCACTGCGCAGCGGGCTACCGGGCGTCGATCGCCACGTCGGTCCTGCTGGCCCGGGGCCACCGAGTTATCGCCGTCGACGACGACTACGCCAACGCCGCCACGGCAGGCATGCCCATCACATCTTCAGCTGACCACGGAGGCGAAGGTCGATGAGTTTCCTATCCGGGCTGTTCGGCCGCAAGTACGCCTCGATCGGCCCGGTCGACGCCCAGCGCCGGGTCGATGCGGGCGCGGTGCTGCTCGACGTGCGGGAGTCCTCGGAATGGCGGTCCGGGCACGCACCGAAGGCCCGGCACATCCCGCTGAACGACCTCGACCGGCGCCGCAAAGAGCTTCCCGCCGGCCGGGAAATCATCACGGTATGCCGGTCCGGGAACCGTTCCTCCCGCGCCGCAGGGATTCTCGCCGCCGACGGCCTGACCGTGCTCAACCTGTCCGGTGGAATGCGGGCATGGTCGTCCGCCGGCCTCCCCGTCGTCGCCAAGGGCGGTCGGCCCGGGTCCATCACCTGATGCGCTTCCTCGGCGCTGCCGCCGCGCCGTCGACGCCGGTGGAATACCCCGGCTGGGGTGCCAGCACCCTCAGTTCGCACAGCGACGCACGCAGTGGTGAGCTTCCGCTCACCGGGTCACTCGGCCCCTGATCGAGAATGAGGTTCAGGTTCGCGCTGTCGTCACCGAAGGGTGGGTAACCCTCCAACCCGAGTTCGGGGCACGCCTGCCACCAGCCGTGCTGGCCGACGACGACGTTCGGGGCCAGGTTCGCGTTCAGCTTCGCCCGCGCGCGGACGCTGCCGCTCGGCGTGGACAGCCGCACCCAGTCCCCCGCGGCGATCCCACGGGCGGCGGCGGCCTCGGGGTGCACCTCGACTTGTGGCTGGCGAGCCGATGCGCGGAGGCTCGCGACCTGGCGGTGCTGGGACTCGCAAAAGAACAGCGACTTGGCGCAGGTGAGGACGAGCGGGAACTCGGCCGTCAGATCCGGCCGGGAGAGCGGTCCGATGCTCGGCTCGGCATACGTCGGAATCGGCGGGTAGCCGGCGGCTGCGAAGGCCGGCGAGTACAGCTCGACCTTGCCCGTCGGCGTGCGGAAACCGCGGTCCAGATACTTGCGGTGCTGCGTCTGCAACGGCAACCGGACGCCCTCGGGCTGCTCGCGCAACTGCTCGAGGGTGACCCCGCTCGGAGCGAGCTGGTGGCGCCATGCCGCCTCGATGTCGCCACCGAAGAACTTATCGCCCAGTCCCAGCCGAACGGCCAGGGCAAAGACGATCTGCAGGTCCGAGCGCGCCTCGCCTCGCCGCTGCGCCAGGGGCATGCGCAGCTGCACGGTCGACTGGGCGTCCTGGCTTATCTCGAAGCCGACGCGCAATGCTGCCGACTCGAACGCGCTCGTCACCGGCAGCACGATGTCGGCCTGCTCGGCAGTCGGGCTCATGAAAAGGTCCGCGTGCACGAAGAAGTCGAGGGCGGCCAGCGCGTCGCGCCCCCGAGCGCTGTTGCCGTGCCCCATGACGAGGTTGGCGCCGAAGTTCACCAGCGCGCGGGCCCGGTAGGGGACGTGGTCGATGGCGGCCCGGTACAGGTCCTCGCCCGTGATGGCCTCGAAGCGGGCCGGGCCGATGGGGCGGTCCTGCAGGCCGATCGTTTTGGCCCGCTGCTGCGGGCTGAGCAACTCCGCACCGTCGATCGGGTTGGTCGGGACGGGCGTGAACAACACGTTCCCGCCGGGCGCGTCGATGCAGCCCGTGAGTGCGTAGAGCTGGCCGATCGCGCGCGCCGTCTGGGTCGCGTTACTGTGCTGCTCCAGCCCGCTCCAGGTGTAGAACGCGACCGGCCGTGCTTCCCACAACAGCCGAGCAGTGGCGACGATCTGCTCCGCCGGCACACCCGTGATGCCGGCAGCGGCCGGCGGCGCGAACCGCGCACACTCAGCCTTGATCAGGTCGAGGACGACCCGCCCGTCGACGACGTCGAACGCGTTCGTCCAGTCACGAAGGAACTCGGCGTCGTACCAGCCGCGCTCGAGCATCACGTGCGTGACCGACAGGGCGAGCGCGCAGTCCGTGCCCGGCCGCACCCGCAACCATTGCTCGGCCTTGCTGGCGAGTCCGGCCCGGCGCGGGTCGACCACGATCAGCTTGGCGCCCCGCCGCAGGGCTGCAGTCGTCGCCGTCGCGTGGGCCAGCCGCGCGACTGAGGGGTTGTAGCCCCAGAACAGGATGCAGTCCGCATTGTCGAGGTCGGGCAGGTAGACACCGGGGACCGGTTCACCGTAGGTGTAGATCGAGGCCATGAAGCGGCCCCACCCACACAGTTCCATGTACGAGCAGAAGTTGGGGCTGCCGAACGCGCGCTTGAGACGGACCACCCAGTCGACGGAGTCGGACATGGCGGACGTGGACGGCGAGGCGCTGCCGAAGACCACCGCCTCGGGACCGGACTCCTCGGCTATCGTGGTCAACTTTGTGGCGATGGTGTCGAGCGCTTCGTCCCAGCCGATCGGCTCCCAGCCCGGGTCGGAGGCGCCCTTCGGGGCGGTTCGCCGCATCGGGCGAAGCAGCCGGTCCGGATGGTCGACGATTGCGGGCGCGGCCTTGCCCTTGACGCACAGCGCCTGCCCGGTCGGGTGCCCGGGCGCCGGCCGCAGGGCCAGCAGCCGGCCGTCCTCGACCGTTGCCGTCGCGCCGCATCTCGAGACGCAGAGCGGGCAGAACGTGACAGTCTCGGCCACGCGACCATCTTGCACCCTTCGGGCGTCGCGTGGTACTGCCTGGCAAAAGCGCAACGCCCCGAGGGTTCACGTGACTCGGCCGACGAGGTGCAGCTCGAGCGGGGCCAGCTGCCGACTATGGTTGCCGGTGCACCAATCCGAGCGGGTTTGAGAGGGCTGTCAGCGATGTCGACCGAAACTGTGCCAACCGAGACGATCGAGTTCCAGGCGGAGGCTCGTCAGCTCTTACAGCTGATGATCCACTCGATCTACTCGACCAAGGATGTCTTCCTCCGGGAGCTCATCTCCAATGCCTCCGACGCCCTGGACAAGCTGCGGCTCGCCGCCTACCAGGACAAGGAGCTCGAGGTTGACACCTCCGACCTGCACATCTCGATCGAGACCGACCCCGCCGGGCACGCACTGACCATTCGCGACAACGGCATCGGCATGTCCCGCGACGAGGTGATCGACCTCATCGGCACGATCGCCAAGTCGGGCACCGCAGAGATGCTGGCGAAACTGCGGCAGGCCCGAGAAGCCGGGAGCGCATCCGAGGAGCAAACGACCGAGCTGATCGGACAGTTCGGTGTCGGCTTCTACTCCAGCTTCATGGTCGCCGACCGGGTCACCCTGGTCACCCGCAAGGCCGGCGCGCACACCGGGGTCCGCTGGGAGTCCGCCGGCGAGGGCACCTACACCGTCGCCGAAGAGCCTGATGCGCCGCAGGGCACGTCCGTGACTCTGCATCTCAAGCCCGAGGACACCGAGGACGCACTGCACGACTTCACCGAGCCGGCGACCGTCCGTAGCACTGTCAAGCGCTACTCGGACTTCATCACCTGGCCGATCCGGATGCTGCCGGATGCCATCCCCGCTCAGCCGAAAGCCGACGGCGAGGACGGCGGCGAGGACGACGCAACGATCGACGCCGCGCCGGAACCCGTCGTCATCAACTCCCGCAAGGCGCTATGGGCACGTGCGCAGAGTGAGGTGTCCGAGGAGGAGTACACCGAGTTCTACCACCACGTCAGCCACGACTGGCAGCCGCCGCTGGAGACCATCCGACTGTCCGCCGAAGGGACCTTCGAATATCAGGCCCTGCTGTTCGTGCCCAGCCACGCGCCGATGGACCTGTTCATGCGGGACAGCAAGCGCGGGGTCCAGCTGTACGTCAAGCGGGTGTTCATCATGGACGACTGCGAGGCGCTGGTCCCGGAGTACCTGCGTTTCGTCAAGGGTGTCGTTGACGCGAATGACTTGTCGCTGAACATTTCTCGGGAGATTCTGCAGCAGGACCGGCAAATCCAGCTGATCCGCAAACGGCTGGTGAAAAAGGTGCTCTCCACCGTCAAGACCATGCAGGCCGACGAGCCGGAGAAGTACGCGACGTTCTGGTCCGAACTCGGTCGAGCGGTCAAGGAAGGGCTGATCTCCGACTACGACAACCGGGACGCGATCCTGGAGATCTGTTCGTTCCCGTCGACCAACGACCCCGAGAAGCCCACGACCCTGCGCGGCTACCTCGAGCGGATGCCGGAAGGCCAGGAGTCGATCTACTACGCGACCGGAGAATCCCGGGCCGCGCTGGAGAACTCGCCGCACATGGAGGCCTTCCGGGCGAAGGGCTACGAGGTGCTGCTGCTGACCGATCAGGTCGACGAGGTGTGGATCGACGCCGTCCCGTCGTTCGAGGGCAAACAGCTCGCCTCGATCGCCAAGGGCGAGGTGGACCTGGGCGGCGACGACGTCGACGAGGACCTCAAGAAGGGTTTCGGTGATCTGACGACCTGGATGGCTGCGACCCTGGCCGACGATGTCAAGGAGGTCCGGCTCTCCCACCGGCTCGTTGATTCCGCGGCCGTGCTGGTCGGGGATCCGGGCGACCTGACCCCGACCCTGGAGAAGATGTACCGGGCGATGGGCCAACCGCTGCCGAAGGTCAAGCGGACCTTGGAACTGAACCCGAAACACGCTCTCGTCACCGGGCTCAAGGCCGCTCAGGAGTCCCGCGCGGACGACCCCGGACTGGCCGACACGGCGCACCTGCTCTACGGGATGGCGCTGCTTGCCGAGGGCGGCGAGTTGGCGGAACCCGCCAAGTTCGTCGCCACCCTGTCCAAGCGGCTGGAGAGCACCCTGTCCTGACCGAACGAGCAGGATCACCAGAGTCGTTCTCCCGGGCAGTTCGCCCTACCGATGGTCCGGTCCGTCGGGCGCGTGCCAGCCCCTTGGCTGCCAGGCGGTGATGATCTTCGCGACCGCCGTCACCAGGAACAGTTGGCCCAGCACCGCCTCCAGCACCGCGAGCGACTGGCCGGGGTTGGTCGCCGGGACGAGGTCGCCGTAGCCGGTCGTGGTGAGGGTGATAAAGCTGAAGAACAGCACCTGGGCGGAATCGCCGGGGCCGTTCACGCCGAAGAACGGGGTCGTTTGGACGATACCGATCGCGCGATAGACGAAGGCAAAGCACATGCCGACGAACAGGTACCCGGCGATCGCGCCGAGTACCGTCTCCCGGTCCACCGTGCGGCGGCTACCGAGATCCCGTACCACCATCACCGGAGCGAGGAGATACAGCAGGGCACTCGAGATGAACGCGGCAGCGAGTGCCGGTCCGTCTACCGGGAGAAAGATGTCGAGCAGGGCCAGGACGGCGATGCCGGCGAAGGTCGTGGCGGCCACGACCCGCACCGCGCGGGGAGCCTGCGCCGTCCGCATTGTCAACCAGACGGTCGCGATCTGGACGGCCATGACCGCCGACTGGCCGTGACCGGCCGGGAGGGCCACCGCCACGATGTACGTGATCACGACGAGAAGCAGGATGAAGCCGTAGCTGTCGGCGGTGACCAGCAGTCTCCGCAGCGGGCGCCGGCGGCGGGTGTTCGACGGTCGCGGCGCAGAGTCGTCCGGCATGCTCAGGCCGCCATCGATTCCGGCCGTTGCAGCCGTGACAACGCATCCATGTCGGGTCGGCCGCCTTCCGCGTCATCACGTCGACGCCGCAGGCCGGTCGACACAGCGGCTGCCCAGTCGGGGCGCGTCGGATCACAGCGTCCTTCGACGACCCTCACCCGGAACAGAGTCGTTGGTCCCGCCGGTCGAACCGGGCCCGATGCTGACGCCGGGAAACCGACGCGGGCCGTCACGTCCGAGGGGCGTCGATCCGCAGTCTGCGCTGCTCGATGATCAGACACCGGTTCTCGACGTAGAGCAGACCCGCTGCGCTGGCGATGTCTCGGGCCTGCGCGGAGGCGATGCCCAGTTGCAGCCACAGTGCACTGGCGCCGGCCGCGACCGCCTGCCTGGCAATGTCCGGCGTGTCCTCGGACGGCCTGAAGACGTCGACCAGGCCCACCTGCTCGGGAACGTCGGCGAGCGAGGGATACGCCGGTTCGCCGAGGATCCGGGTCGCGGTGAGGTTGACCGGGATGATGCGCCAGCCGTGCGTTTGCATGTGCTGCGGTACGTAGTGGGCCGCCTTGTGATCGGCGTTGCTGGCGCCGACGACGGTGATCACGTCGTAGGTGCGCAGGATCTGCTCGACGATCGAGTCGGTGTCTCCGGTGCCCGCGGACATCAACTCGTTGGGCCTGATCTTGCGCTGCTGGATCGCATGTCGTCCAGCATGAACTGCGCCGTCCGGTCGCGGTCGCGCGGGGTGGCCAACTCGGCCCCGCTCAGCGGCTTGGCGACTTCCTCGCCAGCGACTGGTCGCCTGCGGGTTTGTTCTCGACGTCGACCGCCTGGGCGTTCAGCCAGACGGCGGCGCGGCGCGCGGAGGCCCGGGAGAGCCACGCGTCCTGGATGACCTCGGCGAGTTCCTGCCGGCTGAGCTCGCCGATCCGGCTCGCCCGGACGAGGACCGAGCGGTGGCCGTTGAAGTGCGAAGTGGTGAAGAACGGCGACGACGGGTCCTGCACCAGCGCGTGTTTGTCCTCGTCGGACGGCACCCAGAGCACGATCACATCCGGGTACCGCTCGCCCGTGTCAGGATCGACGGCGTCGGGCCGCGGGGTGCGAAAGAACACGAACGACTTGCCGCCCACCTGGTAGACCGGGTTCTCCCCGGACCCGTGTTCGACGGTGACATGGGGCAGGCCACCTGCGATCTCATGGACGTCGTCGACACGTGCTCGTCGAGTCATGTCTTCATCATCCCTGAGTCCGCGCAAAAACCGAGCCTGCCCCGAGCGGCGTTCGCCGCGACGGACGCAGTGGCGCGAGGGACCGCAGTCACACCGCCACAACCCCGGGGGGAGCGCCGACGTCGTCCTGATGGACGGGTCAACACCCGCACGTCCCGATCGCCGGAATCCGGCGTCGCTGAGTGCACCATCACGAAGGATGCCAATCTTGTTGCTCATGGAACCAGTGGAGATCCCGGTCTTCGACCCGCGACCGGACATCCGACTGATCGTGGCCGACATGGACGGCACGCTGCTGGACGAGGCCAAAGAGCTGCACGAGCACTTCTGGCCATTGGTCCACGAACTGCACCGGCGCGGAGTGCTGTTCAGCCCGGCCAGCGGCCGGCAGTACTACACACTCCTGGACCAGTTCGCCGACATTGCGGACGAGATGGTCTTCATCGCCGAGAACGGCTCCTGCGTGATGCGCCGTGGTGTCGAGATCAGCTCCGACTGCCTGCAGGACGTCGACGCGCGCCGACTGGTGACCACCCTTCGCGAGACGATTGCCGCCGGTGCCGACGCCGGAGTTGTGGTGTGCGGCAAGCGGTCCGCGTTCGTCGAGCGATCGGACTCGGCCTTCTTCTCGGGCGTCGACCCGTACTACCGGCGCCTGGAGATTGTCGAGGACCTGCTGGCCGTCATCGACGACGACGTCCTCAAGATCGCCGTCTACGACCTCGACTCCGCCGAACGAAACATCCTGCCGGCACTGGCCGAGTTCCAGGACATCGTCAAGGTCACGGTGTCCGGCGAGCACTGGTTGGACGTCAACAGCAAGACCGCGAACAAGGGTCAGGCGATCAGGCACCTGCAGGACGCCTTCGGCATCACCCCGGCGCAGACGATGGTGTTCGGCGACTTCCTCAATGACCTGGAGATGATGGACGCCGCCGACTACTCCTTCGCCATGGACAACGCGCATCCCGAGTTGCGGGCGCGGGCACGCTACATCGCTCCGCCCAATTCGGACAACGGCGTGGTCCGGACAATCTCGGCCGTGCTGGGTATCGCGGTGTCGTGATCGGACCCTTCGGTGACCGCGCGATCGACAGCATCCGACGGCGGACAGGGCTGGGCGGTGTCACCGTCAGGCCTGGTGAGGTCGGACATGCGACCCTCGTCCGTCAGTGCAGTTCAGCGCTGAGCAGCACCACGGAGTGTGCGCCGGCCAGATAGGTGAGCTCCCGGATCGGCGGTCCACCCGGTAGACCGGTGACGTCGTCGGGCGAATCGAGACTCGTGTCGACCAACCGCCGCCAGGGTGCTGACCCCGTCGCGACCGGCGGCAGCTCGAAGTCAAGGGCACGCTCCCACCCGTTGAGGATCGCGTGCACCATCCGCGTACCGATCACGCTGCGCACGGTCAACGCGAGGGTGTGCGAGTCCGGCGACCAGTCCGGCTGGTACAGCCGCACGCCGTGGAACTCCACCAGCGACCGCGCCAGGAACTCCTTCAGCGGCAGCCCATGCATGACCTGGGTCATATCCAACTCGAGCCGCACGTCGATGAGCCCGCGGACGAAGCGGCGCAGGTCGGCGTGCCGCTCGGTCAACGACCAATCGAACCAGCTGGTCTCGTTGTCCTGGCAGTAGGCGTTGTTGTTGCCCAGTTGGGTGCGTCGGACCTCGTCGCCCATGCCGATCATCGGGACACCCATGGAGATCAACGTGATGGCCAGCAGGTTCTTCACCCTGCGGTTGCGCAGCCGCTCGATGGCCGGGTCGGCGCTAGGCCCTTCGACGCCGCAGTTCGTCGAGTAGTCCGCGTCGGTGCCGTCCCGGTTGCTCTCGAGGTTGGCTTCGTTGTGTTTGCACCCGTAGCTGACGAGGTCGTTGAGGGTGAACCCGTCGTGACAGGCGACGAAGTTGACGCTGTGCTCGACCTCCGACGGTCGACCCCCGAACAGATCGGGGCTTGCCAGCAGCCGGTTGGGCAGGGCCGGCACGGTGCCGGTGTCGCCGCGAGCGAACCGGCGGACGTCGTCACGGAACCGGCCGTTCCACTCACGCCAGCGATCGCCGACGAAGGTTCCCACCTCGTACAGGCCACCGGCATCCCAGGCCTCGGCGATCAGCTTGGTGCCGGCCAGGACCGGGTCACCCTCGATCTGCCAGATGACCGGCGCGTTGGGCATCGGCGAACCGTCGGTATTCCGCGACATGATCGAGGCCAGGTCGAAGCGGAACCCGTCCACGTGCATGTTGCCGACCCAATGACGCAACGCGTCCAGGGTCATCCGGCGCACGACGGAGTGGTTCGCATTGAGCGTGTTCCCGCACCCGGTGAAGTCCTGGTATTGCGCCTGGTCCGCCCCATCGAGCAGGTAGTAGGCCCGGTTGTCCAAACCGCGCCAACAGAAGGTCGGGCCGTCGGCACCGGCCTCAGCGGTGTGGTTGAAGACCACGTCCAGGATCACCTCGATGCCGGCGCGGTGCAGCTCCTTGACCATGGTGCGGAACTCGTCCAGTGCGCCGAGCGGGTCACTGACCGAGGCGTAGGCCGCGTGCGGGGCGAAGAAGGAGACGGGGCTGTAACCCCAGTAATTGGCCAGTCCGGGTGGCGCATCCTGGGGGTCGAAGGACTGGACGGGCATCAGCTCGACCGCGGTGATCCCGAGAGATTGCAGATAGGGGATCTTGGCCACCAGGCCGGCGTAGCTCCCGGCCAGTCCGGGATGCACACCGCTGGCGGGATGGGCGGTGAAACCGCGAACGTGCATTTCGTAGATGACCGTGCGGGAGAACGGTCGCCCGAGCGGCGTGTCGCCCTCCCAGTCGTAGGCCCCGAGATCGGCGACCACGCTCTTCATCGCCGTTGACGGATCCCGGCCGCGTCGCGCACCGGCCATCCGGTCGTAGCCGGTCGGCACAGCAACGGCGACACCATAAGGGTCGAGCAGGAGGGCGGACGCGTCGTGCCGCAGCCCGGCGGCGGGGTCGAAGGCGCCGTGCGAGCGCCAGGCGTAGACCTGCCCCGGCTCCAGCCCGGGTACCAGGACATGCCAGTACGACGCTGTTCTGTTCAGCCGGGGATCGAGCGGGATGGTGCGCGACGGGCGGGAGTCGTCGACGTGGTCGAACAGCAGCAGATCGAGCTGAGCCGCCGTACGGGACCAGACGGAGAAATTGGTGCCGTTGTCGGTGCGATGTGCCCCGAGGGGATCCGGCCGCCCCGGGGCGGCATCCTGGGCGAAGTCTCTGCCGTTCTGCAGGGTCGATGAGACTCCGGATCCAACCTCGCGTCCGGTCAGCCGTCGCCCCAACGGCCGGATGCAACGGTCGGGGACGCCGCCATCACCAGGAACCCGATCACGCTGGTCACCACCCCGACGGTCAGCACAGCCATCGACAGGACCGCGCCGATCACCAGCAGGACCATCCCGGCCAGGAACACCGACCCCCGGATCACCCACCTGTGCAGCCGAAGATGATCGAGATCGACATCGGCCGCGAACGTGGGGTCGTCGAGGTGGAGCGCCTGCTCCATTTCGTCGAGTGTGCGTTGCTCGCGCTCAGACAGCGGCATGGCGACCCCTTCTTTCCGTATCGAGCATGACGGGGGTGACCGTTCGGCACCGAAAACTGCACTACAACGCAGCCCGTCCTTGTCCAGTCAACTGGCTCCGGCCGCGAAACCCCAGGGCAAAAGGTCCCGAGCAGTGCAGGAATCGGACCCGCACGGGTCCGGACCATCGCCTGGTGTCAGAGCGGGTGCTCCCGGTCTCAGTGCGAGCGGGCCGGCCATCGGTGTCAGGCGCCCTTCACTGGGTCGTTCTTCACTGGGGTCGTTCTATGGGTCGTCTTCACTGGGGTCGTTGTACCCTTCCGGGCAGCTCACGTCGGGTGATGAGCTGAATGCCGACACCCAGATCCGCAGGTCGCAGCGGATCACCTGACGGAAGGCGGGCCGATTGTGACGCAACCCGTTCCGGTCCTCCCGCTGAACCTCGACGAACTCGGCCCCATCATCGGCGAGGACCGCCACGCCGCACTGACCGCCGCCAGCGATGCCGCGCGTGCTGCGCTCGCCGGCCGGGTCCTCTTGCACGTCAACTCGACAGCGACCGGCGGCGGCGTCGCCGAGATGCTGCCCACCCTGCTCGGCTACGCGCGTGGTTCAGGCATCGACGCCAGGTGGCGGGTGGTCACCGGAACACCGCCGTTCTTCGCGATCACCAAGCGCTTGCACAACCGCCTGCACGGCGATGACGGCGATGGCGGTGCCCTCGGACAAGACGAGCGGATCAGCTACGAAAATGTCCTGGCCGATAGTGCGGCCGACCTGCTGACAATTCTCCAGCCCGGCGATCTCGCGGTACTCCATGATCCGCAGACCCTGGGACTGGCTCCGCTGCTGCACCGCAACGGAGTGCTCACGGTCTGGCGTTGCCATATCGGCACCGACTCACCGAATGCCGAGACAGACGACGCCTGGACGTTTCTCGAGCCCTATCTGGACGACGTGGACAGGTTCGTCTTCACCCGGGCCGGCTTCCGGCCCGAACGCATTGCCCAAGAACGCGTCCGAATCATCACGCCGTCGCTGGATCCGCTGTGCGCGAAGAACCGGCCCATCTCCGGGGCAGATGTTCGCTCCGTGCTCGCCTACACCGGACTGATCCAGGGCGATCCGTCGCCCACACCGCTGGTATTTTCCCAGCGCGACGGCTCCCCGAAACGCCTGGAGCGGCGCGCCGACGTCATCCAGCTCGGTCCGCCGGCCCCACCGGACGAGCCGCTGGTCGTGCAGGTCTCCCGCTGGGATCGGCTCAAGGACATGGTCGGCGTCATGATCGGATTCGCCGATCATGTCGCGACCACCGGACCCGGACACCTGATGCTCGCCGGACCGAACGTCAGTGGAGTCACCGACGATCCCGAGGGTGCGCAGGACCTGGAGACCTGCATCGAGACCTGGCGCGGCCTGCCCCATTCGGCCCGGCAGCGCATTCATCTCGCCTGCCTGCCCGTCGCGGACATCGAGGAGAACGCTTTCATCGTCAATGCACTCCAGCGTCACGCCGCTGTCGTCGTCCAGAAGAGCCTGGCCGAGGGATTCGGACTGACCGTCCTGGAGGCGATGTGGAAGGGCCGCCCGATCGTTGCCAGCGCCGTGGGCGGAATCCGCGACCAGATCGTCGACGGCGACAGCGGACTGATGGTGGCCGACCCGACGGACCTGCCGGAGTTCGGTCGACTCGTCAGGAAGCTATTGGATGAACCCGAGCTGGCATCCTCGCTGGGCGCGTCCGCCGCCGACCGGGCCGCTCAGTTCCTTCCCGACCTGCACCTGATGAAGTGGGCGACAATGCTCAGCGAAATCTCGTCCATGCCAAAGCCCGCAACCACCCATCAATCGTTCAAAGGAGAACGCCAATGAAGGCACTCGTGTACCAGGGTCCAGGCTCCAAGTCGTGGGAGGAAGTACCGAACCCCACGATCGTCGAGGCAACCGATGTCATCGTCAAGATCGACACCACCACGATCTGTGGCACCGACCTGCACATCCTCAAGGGCGACGTGCCCGCGGTCGTGCCGGGCCGGATCCTCGGCCATGAGGGCGTCGGCACCATCACCGAGGTGGGCTCCGCCGTCAGCGATCTCGCGATCGGCGACCAGGTGATCCTGTCCTGCGTCTCAGCGTGCGGGCACTGCGAGTTCTGTAAGCAGGGGGTGTACTCGCACTGCCTCGGCACGGAGGGCGCCTCGGGGATCGGCTGGATCTTCGGGCACCTGATCGATGGCACCCAGGCCGAGTATGTACGCGTCCCCTACGCCGAGACCTCGGTGTACAAACTGCCTGCCGGGGTCAGCCCACAATTGGGCACACTCCTGTCCGACATCCTGCCAACCGGACACGAGATCGGAGTCCAGTACGGCCACGTCCGGGCCGGCGACGTGGTCGCGGTGGTCGGCACGGGGCCAGTCGGTCTGGCGGCAATCGCCACCGCCGGCCTCTACGGACCCAGCCGGATCATTGCCATCGATCTCGACGCCAACCGCATCGAGCAGGCACGGAAGTTCGGCGCGACCGACGGCGTGCTGTCCAGCGACCCCGATTGGAAGCAGCAGGTCATCGCGCTGACCGACGGGCTCGGCGTCGACGTTGCCATCGAGGCGGTCGGCATCCCGGCCACCTTCGGCATGTGCGTTGACATCGTCCGGCCCGCGGGGCATGTCGCCAACGTCGGCGTCCACGGCAAGGCCGTCGAGTTGCCGTTGCAGGACCTCTGGATCTCGAACATCGTGATCAGCATGGGTCTGGTCAACACCAACACCCTTGGCACGCTGTTGAAGCTGGTCGCTCAGCAGAAGATCCCCGCGGAGCACTTCATCAGTCACACCTTTGCCCTCGACGACATCATCGAGGCCTACGACGTGTTCGGTCGCGCGGCGGAGACCAAGGCCCTGAAGGTGATGCTCAACGCCTGACATACGAGTCGGGTCCTCACTGACAATTTCAGGTCAGGAGGTTTGCTGGCCAATGACGACAGACCGCGTCACGTCGTCATTGGCCGCTGACCATCACCTTCCAAATCCGGCGAATCAGCGGTAGGCCGGCAGCCCGGTCAATGCCTGCCCGATGACCAGGGTGTGGATCTCACTGGTCCCCTCATATGTGAGCACCGATTCCAGGTTGTTCGCGTGCCGCAGCGGCGGGTACTCCAGCGAGATCCCGTTGGCGCCGAGGATGGTTCGGCATTCCCGGGCGATGGCGATGGCCTCCCGCACGTTGTTCAGCTTGCCCACACTGATCTGCGCCGGCTTGATCCGGCCGGCCTCCTTGAGCCGGCCGAGGTGGATCGCGAGCAGCATCGCCGAGTTCAGCGCGACTGCCATGTCCGCGAACTTCTTCTGGGTCAGCTGGAAACCACTGATCGGCTGGCCGAACTGCACCCGGGAGTCCGCGTAGCTCAGTGCCGACTGCAGGCAATCGCGCGCGGCGCCGACCGCCCCGAACAGGATGCCGAAGCGGGCCTCGTTCAGACAGGCCAACGGTGCGCCGAGACCCTTGGCCTCCGGCAGCATCGCGGCGGCCGGCAGTCGGACGTCGTCGAACGCGAGTTCCGAGGTGATCGAGGCGCGCAGGGACATCTTGTGTTTGACGTCCGTTGTGGTGAATCCCGGTGTTCCCCGCGGCACCAGGAATCCGCGAACCCCATCCTGAGTGTTCGCCCATACCGTTGCCACGTCGGCGATCGAGCCGTTGGTGATCCACATCTTGCTGCCGTTGAGGATCCAGTCACTGCCCTCCTGCACAGCGCGCGTCCGCATGTCGGAGGGGTTGCTGCCGAAGTCCGGTTCGGTCAGTCCGAAGCAGCCGATCGCGGTGCCCGCGGCGAGTTGCGGAAGCCACTGGAGTTTCTGTTCCTCGGACCCGAACCGCCAGATCGAGAACATCGACAGCGAACCCTGGACCGAGACGAAGCTGCGGAACGCAGAGTCGGCGGCCTCCAGTTCCAGACAGGCCAGCCCATAGCTGACGGCGTTGACCCCGGCGCAGCCGTAGCCGTCCAGGTGCATCCCGAGGACTCCGAGCCCACCCAGCTCGGCGACCAGCTCACGGGGGAAATGGCCATCCTCGAACCACGCACCGACATGCGGTCGGACGTTGTCCGTCACGAAACTGGCTACGACGGACTGGATGTCGCGTTCCTCCGGGGTGAGTACCGACGAAATGTCCAGCAGGTCAAGTGGATCGCGCATCGGCGTGGCGGCGGTCATGGTGTTCTCCCGGGGTGGTTGCTGGTGGGTGGTCATTGGTGGGTGGGTCCGGCAGCGGCTGGTCGAGCCAGGCTGAGATGTCCGCGGTGTGCTCGCCGAGGCCCGGCGGGCGGGTCCGGTAGCGCACCGGAGTGGCGCTGAGGCCGATCGGGTTTGCCGCGAGCCGGATCTCCTCAGTACCGGCACCGACCCCGACAGCGGGCTGCAGGCCGAGACTTTCGGCGAGTTCGAACGCACCGGCGACATCGTTGACGGGGCCGCAGGGCACGCCGCGCGGCGACAGCAGATCCATCCATTCCGCGGCCGGGCGGGTGATCAACCGCGCCGTCAGTACGGAGGCGAGCTCGTCGACGTGCGCGACCCGGTCGGTGTTGGTCCGAAACCGGCTGTCGCTGGCGACCTTCGGCACTTCGAGGCCCGCGCACAAGGCGCCGAACTGGCGGTCGTTGCCCACCGCCAGCACCAGCGGGCGGTCCTTGGTCGGGAAGACCTCGTAGGGCGCGATCGACGGGTGCCGGTTGCCGAGAATGCCGGGCACCTCTCCTGCGGCGGTGTACCCGGCGCCCTGGTTCACCAGGCTGGACAGCAGGGTGTTCAACAGGTTCACCTCGACCCACTGACCCTGCCCGGTCGCCGCCCTGTCCCGCAGCGCGGCCAGGACCCCGACGACGGCGTGCAGCCCGGTGAGGACATCGACCAGCGCCACCCCGACCTTCACCGGTTGTTCCGGACCCGGGCCGGTGACGCTCATCAGCCCGCCGACCGCCTGCACCAGCAGGTCGTACCCCGGCAGGGCGGCACCCTTGCCGGCCCCGAATCCGGTGATCGAGCAGTACACGAGCCGCGGGTTGATGGCGTGCATCTCGGCGTAGGACAGACCGTGCTTGGCCATGGTGCCGGGCCGGAAGTTCTCGACCAGGACGTCGGCCCGGCGGACCAGTTCGCGCACCCGCCGCAGGCTCGTCGGGTCACCGAGATCGACCGCCAGGGAGCGTTTGTTGCGATTGACCGACAGGAAGTAGGTGGCTGCGTCGCCGGCGAAAGGCGGCCCCCAGGAACGGGTGTCGTCCCCGCGGTCCGGATGCTCGATCTTGACGACGTCCGCGCCGAGATCGCCCAGCAACATGGTGGCGTAGGGACCGGCGAGCACCCGGCTGAAGTCGGCGACCAGCAGGCCGGCCAGCGACGTGCCTCCGGTCATCTGCGCAACCCGCCCGATGCCCGCAGATAGAGGGTCTTGGTGGTGGTGAAGAACTCCCGAGCGGCGCCGCCCTGTTCCTTGGGCCCGAAGCCGCTCTGCTTCGCGCCGCCGAAGGGCACGT
The DNA here is from genome assembly GCA_963730295.1 of uncultured Actinomycetota bacterium. Taxonomy (GTDB): domain Bacteria; phylum Actinomycetota; class Actinomycetes; order Mycobacteriales; family Nakamurellaceae; genus Nakamurella. The sequence continues at coordinate 209,016 of CAVSRE010000006.1, forward strand.
GCGGGTCGGCCCCCGCGGTTTCTGAATTGATGTGCAGCACGCCGACGTCGACCCGCTCGATGGCCGCGGTCACCGCCCGCAGGTCGTCGGTGAACACCGACGCGGACAGTCCGAAGGGGCTGGCGTTGATGAGCTCGAGGGCCTGTTCATCGTCCCGTGCCCGGACCACCGTCAGCACCGGCCCGAACAGCTCGTCGGTCCAGAGTGGCTCGAGCTGCAGTGTTTCCAGCAGCTGGGCGTCGGCAGACGCTGCCGTGCCGGTGATTTCCACGACGGTCGGTCGGACGTAGGCCCCGACCGCTCGGTCGCCGTCCGGGTAGCGACGGCCCCCGGCGAGTAGTCGGACGTGGCTTCGGTCCAGTCCCTCGTTGATGGCGCGCTCGATGTCCCCGCGCGCCGCGGTGCTGATCACCGGGCCGATCTGGGTGTCGGGATGCAGCGGGTCGCCCACTCGCAGTGCCTCGGTCCGTTCGACCAGTGTGCCGAGAAAGTCGTCGGCGATCCGGTCGGCGACGATCACCCGTGACGTCGCCGTGCATTTCTGCCCGGCGGAGCGGAAGGCCCCGGCCATCACCTCGGTGACCGCCAGCTCGAGGTCCGCGTCGGCCAACACCGCCGCGGCGTTCTTGCCGCCCATCTCGACCTGGATGGGACGCGCCAGCTCCCCACAGCGGGCGATCAGCCGCCGCCCGACCGAGGTCGATCCGGTGAAGGTCACCGCGTGAACTCCGGGGTGCTCAACCAGCTGTCCACCGACGGCGCCGTCACCGAGCAGCAGGGACAGCACCCCGTCCGGAAGTCCGGCCTCCACCAGCGCCTGCGCCAACCGGACGGCGAGCAGCGGAACGGTGCTCGCCGGCTTCCAGACGACCGTGTTCCCGTAGCTCAGGGCCGGCGCGATTTTCCACGCCGGGATGGCGATCGGGAAGTTGAACGGCGTGACGACGGCGACGACGCCGACCGGACGGCGGATCACCTGGATCTGCTCACCGGCTCGCGGTGAGGCATAGACCTCGCCGACCGGTCGCGACGATTCGGTCGCGAAGAACCGGAAGATCTCGGCGGCCCGTCGAACCTCGCCGACGGCCTCTGCCCTGGTCTTGCCCTCCTCGCGGGCCAGTTCGACACCCCAGGCATCGGAGTTGCGGCCCAACACCTCCGCCGCCCGAAGCAGGATCTCGCCGCGCGCCGCGTGCGGCATCGACGCCCAGCCAGGGAAGGCCGTCCCCGCGACGGCAACGGCGTCATCGACATCCGCGGGTCGGGCCAACCGACCCGCGGCAACGATCTCGTTCGGCCGTGCGGGATTGAGGTCCAGCAATTCGGCGCCCGCGCCGCTGCGCCAACGGCCGGCCACCAGGTGCTGCAACGGCTGCGGTTCGATCGGTCGACCGTGATCGGCCATCCGCATGATTGGTTCGTTCGCGGTCTGGGTCACTGCGTACTCCGTCCACTGGGTGCTGGCCATGCTCAGCACTCCAGAGTGGGCCGGCCGGTGCGGGTAACGCAGTGGACGAAACGGCCCGAAATCCCGCACCGGAGTGCCGAACCGGCCATCGACGGAGTCCCGATGCGCTGATTGCCTTGAGTCTCGCGCCACCCGCCTGCACCTCGCACCGGATCCGGAGACCACCATGACGCTCGCCCTCGAAGACACCGACCGGGTTGTCGGCGGCCCGGAACTGCCGCAGGTCCGCCGGGTCGGCACGGAGGTCCCGGGTCCGCGCTCGCTGGCACTGCTGGAGCGGCAGCGGACTGCGCTGCCGGCCGGCGTCGGGTCGGTGCTGCCGGTGTTCGTCGAAGCTGCCGGTGGCGGAGTCGTTGTCGACGCCGACGGCAACTCGTTCATCGACCTCGGGAGCGGGATCGCCGTCACCACGGTCGGTAACGCGGCTCCCCGGGTGGTGCAGCGGGCCTCCCGGCAGTTGCAGCGGTTCAGCCACACCTGCTTCCTGGTCAACCCCTACGAGTCCTACATCGAGGTCTGCGAGCAGCTGAACCGGCTCGCACCGATCGCCGGGCCGGCCCGGACCGTGCTGTTCAACACTGGCTCGGAGGCAGTGGAGAACGCGATCAAGGTCGCCCGAACCGCGACCGGCCGTCCGGCGATCGTCGCTCTGGATCACGCTTACCACGGGCGGACCCTGCTGACGATGTCGCTCACGGCCAAGAACCGGCCCTACAAGCAGGGCTTCGGGCCGTTCGCCCCCGAGGTCTACCGCACACCCATGGCCTACCCCTACCGGTGGCCGACCGGGCCGGAGAACTGCGCCCGGGAGGCCGCCGAACTGCTCACCGACCTGCTGGACCGGCAGATCGGCGCAGAGAACGTTGCCGCCGTGCTCGTCGAGCCGATCCAGGGTGAGGGTGGCTGTGTGGTGCCCGCCCCCGGGTTCCTCCCGGCGGTCGCGCGGATCTGCGCGGAGCGCGGCATCCTGCTGATCGCCGACGAGGTGCAGGCCGGCATCGCCCGCACGGGTGATTGGTTCGCCAGCGAACACGAGGGACTGCACCCCGACCTGATCACGATGGCCAAGGGCCTGGGCGGCGGGCTGCCGATCGCCGCACTGACCGGGCGTGCCGAGCTGATGGATGCCGTCCCGGCCGGCGGGCTGGGCGGCACGTTCAGCGGCAACCCGGTGTCCTGCGAGGCGGCACTTGGTGTGCTCGAGGAGATCGAGCAGGGCGATCTGCTGGCCAGGGCCGCCCAGGTCGGAGGGGTGTTGCGAGCCGGTCTACTGGATCTGCAGAGCCGGTTCGACGTCATCGGCGACGTCCGTGGCCGGGGCGCCATGATGGCCGTCGAGCTGGTGACGGGCGATGGCGACCGCACCCCGGATGCGGCCCTCACCGGCCGCATCGCGCGACGGTGTCACCAGCAGGGGGTGCTCGTCCTCACCGCAGGCAGCTGGGGCAACGTGCTGCGCTTCTTGCCGCCGCTGTCGATCCCGGACGCGCTGCTGGCGGAAGGGTTGCAGGTCCTGGGTGACGCCATCGCTGCTGAGATCGGGCCCGGTTACCGAAAGTAATTCCAAACTTCCCTGCGGCTCTTCGAGTCAGCCTGCCCGGAGCTACTCTGAGTAGTCGTCATTACCTCCCAAAGGCTCCCGTTTTCACCCCGCGTTAGCCATCATTGCTCGACGATTCGCGCGTGTACTGGGGTATGACCCCCAACGCACTGCGACATCTGCGCACGGCTCACCACATGGCCGGCCCCTCCACCGCGGTCACTGTCCGCTCACACGTGCGGCGCCTCTTGGTGATTCTGTTGACACTCTTGGTAGTGATGTCGCCGACTGCCGCTGCGCACGCGATCACTGTCCAGCAGCCCGCGATGGTCGAGTCTGCTGCGGCGAACACTGTGCTGGAACAATTCGACCAACAGTTGCTCGGTTTGCTGAACGGAGCGCGCGCGGGCGCCGGAGCATCACCACTGACGGCCGCACCCGGATTGCGCAGCCTCGCGCTACGTTGGTCGGACAGCATGGCCAGCGGCGCGACCGGCGGAGTACTGCAACACAACCCCGACTACCAGGCCCAACTGTCGAGCTACGGTGCAGCAAGCGCGACCGCATGGGCCGAGAACGTGGCGTCCTGGTCGCCAGCCGGCTCGTACTCGGCCCAGGCAATCTTCAACGGCTACATGGCATCGCCCGGGCACCGGGCGAATATCCTGAACCCGTCCTATCGATACGTCGGGGTCGCCAGCGTCGCCAACAGTGCTGGTGGGGCATTCAACACGCAGGACTTCACCAATAGCGTCGACGCCGCGGTCCATCAGGCACCGATCGGGTCCTTCGATGCCGCAACTCCCTACGGTGACACCGTCACCGTCGCCGGCTGGTCCCTGGAACCCTCCAACACCTCCGCCACCACCCAGGTCCACGTCTACATCAATGCCACCGGCTACGCCCTGAACACCACCACCATGCGAACCGACGTCAACAACGCCTACGGCGCCACCGGCACCCACGGCTTCAAAGCCACCCTCCCGCTACCCCCCGGAACGAACAACATCTGCGCCTACGCCGTCTCCACCATCGGCAACGGCAACACCCTCATCAGCTGCCGCACCGTCACCCGCACCGTCACCCGCGCCGCCCCACCCATCGGATACTTCGACGCCGCAACCCCCTACGGTGACACCGTCACCGTCGCCGGCTGGTCCCTGGAACCCTCCAACACCTCCGCCACCACCCAGGTCCACGTCTACATCAATGCCACCGGCTACGCCCTCAACACCACCACCATGCGAACCGACGTCAACAACGCCTACGGCGCCACCGGCACCCACGGCTTCAAAGCCACCCTCCCGCTACCAGCCGGAACGAACAACATCTGCGCCTACGCCGTCTCCACCATCGGCAACGGCAACACCCTCATCAGCTGCCGCACCGTCACCCGCACCGTCACCCGCACCGCCCCACCCATCGGATACTTCGACGCCGCAACCCCCTACGGTGACACCGTCACCGTCGCCGGCTGGTCCCTGGAACCCTCCAACACCTCCGCCACCACCCAGGTCCACGTCTACATCAATGCCACCGGCTACGCCCTGAACACCACCACCATGCGAACCGACGTCAACAACGCCTACGGCGCCACCGGCACCCACGGCTTCAAAGCCACCCTCCCGCTACCAGCCGGAACGAACAACATCTGCGCCTACGCCGTCTCCACCATCGGCAACGGCAACACCCTCATCAGCTGCCGCACCGTTCAGCGTGGCGGATTCCCTGATGCGACTAATACCGGCGTCCCCAGTGGGACTGTCCCATGAACCACACCGGGCCGATCGACGATCACCACAGCTGGGACCGTCATCGACAGCAAAAAGATCACCGGGTGCGTACGTCATCCAGGCCAACAACGTCACCATCAGAAATAGCCTGTTGCAAACCAATGGGTGCTTCTTCAACGTCCTGTCCGACAACCGGAACACCGGTCTGCAACTGGTTGATGTGGAGATCGACGGGCAGAACAACAGCACCGGGGATTCAGCTATCAACGGTGGACGGGTTCACCTGTCTACGGTGAAACCTGCACGGCACCGTTAGACGGTGATCAAAGCTCAATCCAACATGGTCGTGCGGGACTCATGGATTCACGACCTGACGATAACCAACCGGTCACACAACGACGGTACATCCAATCGCTTGGCACCAGATCGCTGCAGATCCTCCACAACACGATCATCATCGCTGAGGGGCGACGTCGGCGAACGTCATCCTGTCCACCGGGTCGGCGTCCGAAATAGCATGGAACGTCGCGATCGACGGGAACCTACTCGGCGGTGGCAACTTTCACCGTGTACGGCGGATACCAAGCAGGAACGGATGCCAGTTCAAAGATCAGCAATATCGCGGTGACAAACAACGAGTTCACCACACGCGATACTTCCCGCAAGCGGTGGGGCGTTCGGGCCGCTCACCCAGTCAGTGCCGAACCTGTGTGGTCGACACCGGGGCATACTCTGAGGCTGAAGGGGCCAGGGTTGGCCGATGGGCATTGTTCAACGAAGAATCGGTCACGCTGATCTCCGGCGCATCCGTTCACCGTCAATCGCTGACCTGTGCGTATCGCTACCATACCGGCCGTCATGCGTGATCGTGCGTCAGCCAGACAGTGTGGTAAACCCCACGGTGGCCGTTGGCGATCGCGGCTCAACTTTCGATGCTCGGTGCCCGCCCGTCCGCGGACCAGGCGGACAGGCACAACAACAGTTCGGCGCGGACATGGGCGGAGCGGAGGTCGGCGCCGAGCAACAGCTGGATCCGGTCGACCCGCTTGTGCAGGGTGTGCCGATGGATGCCAAGCGCCGTCGACGCCGCCTCCCAATGACCGTGGTGCTCCAGGAAGGCACGCAACGTCTCGAGCAGGTCGGCGTCGGCCGTCCGATCGCCGGCCGCCAGCGGACCCAGCCGCTCCTGAGCCAGCGCGGCAAGGGCAGCTCTCGCCGCCGGTTGGGCGAGAAGGGCGTGGCCGGCCATCGAGTCGGCGTTGACCAGTGGCGCCCCCCGCAGCCCCGCGACCCGGGCCGCGGTGATTGCCCGGTGCAGAGCGTCCGCAATGTCAACATCAACTCCGGTCCGGCAGATGCCCGCCGGAGCGGGGGTGGCCGGACCGCCGGGAATCGCGGCCAGCACCTCGTCGGTCAGCGTCGGCGGCTCCGACGGCAACACCACGACCGCATGGCCATCGCGGACCGCACCGATGCACGGCAGTTCTCGCCGTTGCAGCGCACCATCAATGGCCGTCAGAACGCCGCGCGGCTCCGCTCCGCCGATGGCCAGCGCAACGACGCCGGCGCCGACCGGCAGCCCCGCGATCCGCAGGTGCTCTGCCGTCTGCGGACCGGTGAGTGTGCCGTCGAGCAGCAGCCCCACCAGCATCTCGTTGAACCTGTTCTGCGCCTCCCGTAGCCGCAGCGGCTTCTCCTGTTCGAGACAGATGAGCGAGGCGGCGTGGCCGAGCAGCAGGTGATCGATCGGTGCCGGCGCGATCGGGGTGATCAGGGCGAGGTACCCGTGCAGATGGCGACCCACCTGCAAGCGGTGGGCGGTCAGCACGCCGGTCGGGCCGGAACTGGACATGCTCGCCACCGGGCCGCCGGCATCCGCACCCAGCCCGAGTTCGTCGATGACCGACTCGGCGAGGCCGGCACCGGCGGCCGGATATGCGGCGATGACGTCGCTGTCGGCTCCGAGTTGCAGCACCGTTCCTCCGGTCGCGGCGGCCAGTTCTCTGAGTACGGCCCGATTGCCGCCGTGCAGGGCCGCCCTGGTCATCCGCGGCTGAACGCGCGCGGCGCGGGTGACGCCCTCGTACTGCTGCTCGGCGATGCGTTCGCTGACCGCTCGGATGACGGCGATGAACGGCGTCGGCAACGGCACCTGCAACAGCGGGAGCCCCGCTGCCTCGGCCGCCGCGACCATGGCGTCGGGCACCCGGTCGTGCGAGAGGCCGACCCCGAAACCGAGTGCTGCCGCTCCGGCCCGGTCCAGCCGTTCGATGTACGCGCGGAACTCGTCGTCCTTGGGCGGATCGGGCGAATCCGTCGCCGGCAACCGCAGTCCCGTCGTCAACAACAATTCCCCGCCGCGTAGCCACGGCGACGGGTCGGCCAACTCGATGCTGTGCGCCCATTCGATGCGCCGGTCGAGACCCCGAGAGCCGGCGAGAACCGTCAATCCGAGTGGCCGTTGCCCGGTCAGCCACCGAACCGAGACACCGACGACCATTCGACCTCCCGCGCCTGGGCCTGCTCCCTCGGGGGAGCTGCCGCAATTCGGATCATCGTGACAACACCACCGTCGAAACCGACGCCGCGAACATCTGTCACCCTCAGCCTTTCAGGCTGATCATCGGTACCGGTGTCACTGGCTCGACGAGCGGGCTGGTGACGAACAGCGATCGGATACCGTCGATCAACGTTCGGCACCGGTCGTTGAGGTCTTTGGGATCATCGGTCTGCAGCCGGCCTTTGGTGATCAGTTGGCCCAGATCGGCTCCCTTGAAGAGGTAGTCGCCCGGGCCGTAGACCCGGACGAAGTAGAATTCGGTCGCGTCCTGCAGACCGTGCCAATCCCAGGCGGGCCGCATGAACGTCATCGTGCCGTCGGTTTCCAATTTGTATTGCCCGGTCCGCGGCGCGGACTGGATCAATTTCACCGGACCTGTCGGCTCTTTCATGATCAGCTGGCTCCACACGTCGACCGCCGCGAGTTTCCGCCACCGCTCGTTGATGTCATCGACGTCGATGGTGTAGTCGACGTCCATGTATTCCAGAAGGTGGAACAGGAACAACGGTATGTCGGCGTACGCACCCGCCGTCACATTCGTCATCGATGACGCCCCGGAGATCCGCGGGTTCAATTCGCCCAGGTAGACCTCGTCGACGTCGAGGTCAACCATGATGTCCACCTCGAAGAAGCCCAGGTAGCCCTCCTCGCCCAGCCGGTCGCCCAGCCGCCGGATGAGGTCGATCGCCTTGACCCGGTGGTCTGGGCCGAGCGCACCGGGGAACAGGTCGTTGCCGCACCATCCGCCGTGATACGGCGTCAGCTCCTTGTAGCCGGTCAGGTCGGTCATGAACGGGCCGACAATTGTTCCGTGCCGGGTGATGACCGCCTCGACGGCGATCGCCGCGTTCCGGGCGATCCGCTTCATGATCTTCGCCTCATGACCGGCGATGGCCTCTGCGTGCCGGTTCCATCCGGCGACGTCGGCGATGAAGAACGTCGTCTTTCCGGAGTCCCCATAAGGCATTTGGATCACCAGGTCGTCGCCGAGCCGTGCCTCCCGGGCAATCCGCAGCAGATCGTGATAGTCGGTTGCCACGGCGAGCACGTTGGGCACGCTCGGCGCACCCGCCTCGTTGCCCAGCCGGGTGGTGGTGAGCTTGGAGTCGAGCCGGGTGCGCAGCGCGTGCGGCGGCAGGATCAACCGGTAGCCGAGCTCCGCGCAGATCGCCTCGGTCTCCTCGTCGAAGAAGACCGTCGCGATTCTCGGCCGGCCGCCGTCGGCCTTCAGCCGGGCCTGTACCTCAGGGTGCCGCAGCAGGAAATTGACGATGTCCTCCGACGAGGTGAACTCCGCCTCCCGCCCGTTCTTGGGGGTGATCATCCGGGGGTGCGCGCCGTCCCAGGCGTCGTAGTAGGTGATGTAGTTGAAGTGCCGGACCCAGCGGTCGATCCCGAGCAGATTGAAAGCGGTTGGGCCGACGAAGTAGATGGGCTCGTCGTTGGTGCGGAAGAAGCTCCGGATCTCCGCGATGTTGCGCAGGGTGTGGCGGGTCGAGGTCATGGCGTCTCCTGGGCTGGGCCTGGATCGGGGTGTGCGGCTGTGTCAGGTGCGGCTGTGTCGGGTGCGGCTGTGTCGGGTGCAACTGTTCGAGTTGCGGGTGTGGCGGATGCTGTCGACGGCACCGTCGGGGTTTCGGCGAGGTGCGCGGCGATCACTCCGAAGGCGGTGAGGGTGTCGTGGAAGCGGGGCGCGCTCTGCGGCAGCGGCCAGGTAGAGAGCTTCACCCCGACCGTCCGGGTCGCCTGGTCGACGTACACCATCTGTCCGTGGATGCCGAGCGCCACGACCACCCGACGGTCTGCGAATGGCACCCAGAGCTGGTGCCGGTAGTGGCCGCCGGGCATCCCGGTCTCGAAGCTGCTGGTGTGCGCGAATGCGTCCTTGGCGTCGGCCGCGCCGGTCAGTACGTCCTGGGTCCACCAGTCCGGCAGGACCTGCTCGCCCGAGCTGGCGCGTCCGTCATCGAGCAACAGCCGGCCGAACCGGGCGACATCACGTGCCGTTGCGCAGAGGCCACCGTCGTGGATCGCTGCGCCGGCCAGGTCGACAGCGAGGTACGCGTCGTTGCCCATTCCGAGCCGCTGCCAGATCAACTCGGACAGCAGCGCGGCCATGTCGGTCCCGCCGGCCCGTTCGCAGACCCAGCCCAGCATGTCGGTTTCGCAGGACCGGTATTTGAATCCCCCGCCATGGGGTCGGTCGGCGGGCAGCCGGGCCAGATAATCGTAGGTCGAGCTGGGCGCCCCCACCTCGTTGGGCCGCCAGCCGGCGAGGTGCTCCAGGACCCGGATCTCGGAGTCCGGATTGAGGTAGGTCTCGGAAAAGGCGATACCGGAACGCATGTCGAGCAGATTGCGGACCGTGGCGCCCTGATAGCCGAACCCGATCACCTCGGGCACGTACGCGGAGACCTGCCCGTCGAGATCGAGGACGCCGCGGTCGGCGAGGATCCCGGCGACGGCGCCGATGAAGGACTTGCTGACCGACATCAGCAGGTGCCTGGTGTCGGCGGTCATCGACGATGAGTAGCTTTCGTGCGCCAGTCGGCCGTCGTGCACGACGAGGAAGGCGTCGGTCTCGGTGTCGTCCAGGACGTCGGCGACCGTGCCGATTCCGCCGGCCGCTCTCGGGACCGGGAGCTGCAGAATCGGTCGCGGGGCAACGACGAGCGCGTCGGTCGGCGCGCCGTTCCGGGTGACCGGGACAGTCGGCAGGATCTGGTCGACGTGCAGGAAACTCCAGCGATTGTGGGGCGCGTCCTGCCAGTTGGCCAGCGTTGTCGACGTTCCCAGCTGCAGCATCAAGGGTCCTTCCATCGGAGTGGTCGAGGTGATCTTGCCGTGCCCGGTGCCCGGGTCCCGCGGTGAGGTCGGCGGGCTGTCCGACCGCAGCAGGCCTGGTCGCCTCCGGTAACGTCGCCAGGCTCCATTGGGCACCTGGTGCGTCAGGGGACGGGCACGGGGGGTAACGGCAGCGGAGGACTGCCGGCCGGGGGGTTGGCCGGGGGGTTGGCGGGCGGCGGAACCGTCGAGATGATGTGCCGGACAGGCACGTCATAGCTGCCCCGGACCTTGCCGACCACATCCTGACCGAGCCACGTCGACCGGCTTTCCGGGTGCGTCGAGATGACGATGCGGTCCGGATGGAAGGTCTCGGCGACCGTTGCGAGGGCTCGCAACGGTCGGTAGTCGCCCACCCCGCCCTGGGCCGTCAGCCCCTGGGCGCGAAGGGTTTCCAGGGTTGCGTCCAGCCGGGCCTGCGCTGCCTGCACGGTCGCCTCCCACACCCACACGGCGCCTTTGCGTTCGGCCTGACCGGTGTCGACGGGGTTCGCCGGAACGCACACGTAGTACTCGGCGCTGCCTTCCTCGTCGATGGCCCGCAGTTCACTGAGCAATTCCTCGGCACCGACTGTCTCGTTGGCCAACACCAGGACGTGGGTGGCGCCGCTCTGCGGTCGCGAATCTTCGGAGTCGGCGTCCACCGAGCCGCCTCGCCACTTCGTGATCGCGTACAGGCCGATGAAGACGGCCCAGGCGAGCAGGCTGAGCAACAACTGCTCGCGGGTGCTCGTGTCGAAGAACATCATCACCAGGACGGCCAGGATCCCGGCGATCGACAGCAGGGTCAGCCACGGGTAGAACCACATCTTGACCTTGAGCTGCTCGGGTGCGAGCCCCCTGCGCAGGATGAGCTGCGAGATCGCGATCAGCAGGTAGACGAAGAGAATGACCGCGCCGGACGAGTTGAGCAGGAAGAGAAAGACCGTCGATCGGAGAGATGGCGGCGGCCAGGACACAGAGGAAACCGACCACGGTCGAGGTCAGGATGGCCGCCATCGGGACGCCCCGGCGGCTGACCGCGATGAGGCGGACCGGCGCCTCGCGACGCGCCGCCAGCACGAAGAGCATCCGGGACGCGGTGTAGAGGCCGGAATTCGAGCAGGAGAGCACAGCGGTCAGGACCACCGCGTTCATGATGTCGGCGGCGTACGGAATGCCCATCACGTCGAAGGCACTGACATACGGGGACGCGGCGAGTTCGGTGGAATTCCAGGGCAGGATCACCGCCAGCAGGAAAACGGAGCCGACGAAGAAGACAGCGATTCGGGCGACCACGGAATTGGTGGCCTTGACGACGGCCCGCGCCGGATCATCGGATTCCGCCGCCGCGATGGTGGCAATTTCGGGTCCGACCATCGAAAAGATGACCACCACGATGCTGGAGAAGATCGCGCCGACCCCCAGCGGAAAGAACCCGCCGTAGGCGGTGAGATTGCTGAAATCGAATCCCTTGCTCGGCCACAAGCCGATGGCAAACAACGTGCCGAGCAGCAGAAAGGCGATGATGGCGAAAACCTTGATGCCGGCGAACCAGAACTCGAACTCGCCGAACGAGGAGACCGAGAAGAGGTTGGTGGCGGTCATCAGGATCATCAACCCAAGGGACAGCAACCACAGCGGGGCATCGATCCAATAGGTCAGGATCTTCGCCCCGGCCACGGCCTCGAAGCCCACGACGATGACCCAGAAGTACCAGTACAGCCAGCCGACGGAGAATCCTGCCCACCCACCGAGAGCGCGCCGGGCATAGTCGGCGAACGAGCCGGTGGAGGGGTGGGCCGCGGCCATCTCACCCAGCATCCGCATCACCAGCACGATGAGGACGCCGGTCAGGGCATAACCAAGAAACGCAGCCGGACCGGTGTCGGCAATCACCACCCCCGAGCCCACGAACAGCCCGGCGCCGATCACGCCGCCGATCGCGATCATTGTCAGATGCCGCTGCTTGAGACCCTTGGACAGTTTCGCCGGAGGTGTGGACATGACGCTCCTTAACCGGTGATGACGTCAACCGGTGGTGATGTCGACATGCGAATTCTTGGCCGCACATTCGACATTCGGGTGGACCAACCGCTCCCCCGGGCGACCGGTGGAATACGAAGCTCCGGCAATTCCTACAGCTGGCGACGCTGACCCGGTTGGTAGCCATCTCGTGCGAAAATCTCTCTGTCGCAACGACTTGCGCACTCTTTCGCGCCGCGGCGCACGGCGCGTGCACAGCCCTGGGAGCCGAGTTCACCCCGATGAAACAATTCCTCGTGAACCCGAAAAATGATCATGGGCGGCGAAACTCCAGACGGCACAGCGGCCTCTGCGGCGACGATGTCGATCCCATTTCCGGCTGTTTGTCAGCGCCCCTGACGCTACTCGTCCGGCGGGCCGGTGAACACCACCCGCACGTCGCCGATGAATGATCGGTGCCGTGAATCGCGGGGCGATCCACGGTTCCGCGAAATGTGGTCGAACGAGCCTGCCCGAGATCCTCGTCGGCGTGCGCACCCCCGACGTACCCTGACTGATCACCGCCCACCCCAGGTTGGAGCCATCAGTGCTACGCCCACCCGCCACCGCGACATCCTCGGGTCGCGCAGCACCTCGGCCTCCTGCCGTACCGGTGTCCCGGTGGGTCGACCTGGACGGGCCGACCCACTACGTCGATCACGGTGGACCGGCGGCCGGCCCGCTGCTGGTGTGCGTGCACGGGCTCGGGGGGTCCCACGTCAACTGGGCCGCCATCGCCCCGCGGCTCACCCGCACCTGCCGGGTGCTGGCTCTTGACCTGCCGGGTCACGGCCGGACCCGCGCGCTGGGGCGGTCAACCACCGTGAAGGCGGACCAGCGCCTGCTGCACCGGTTTCTCACCGAGATCTGCGACGGCCCGACCGTCCTGGTCGGCAACTCGATGGGCGGGATGATCTCGATCCTGCAGGCGGCCGCGCATCCCGAGACGGTGACCGGACTGGTTCTCGTCGATCCGGCGCTGCCGCAGGTGCGCCTGACCAGACCGGATCCGCGAGTGGCCGCCGCCTTCGCGGCGTTCGCGGTACCGGGCATCGGCCGCGCGTTCCTGGCGGGACGACGCCGCAACACCGCGGAGCACGCCGTCGACGGGATGCTCCGACTGTGCTGCGTCGACCCCTCTCGCGTCCCTCGCGATGTCGTGCGGGCCTCGGTCGCGCTGACCCGCGAACGCAGTAGCTATCCCGGGACCGATTCGGAATTCCTCGGCGCCGCCCGCAGCCTGATGTGGGTGCTGACCACCCACAAGTCCTACGAGGCGAAGATGCAGACGATCCGCACGCCCGTCCTGCTCCTGCACGGCGACAAGGACCGGCTGGTATCGCTGGCCTCGGCCCGGCTGGTCGCCCGTGCGAACCCGTCGTGGCGCTTCGCGATCGCCAGGAACGTGGGGCACGTTCCGCAACTGGAAGCGCCGGACTGGACCGTCGACGCCATCCTCGACTGGCTCAGCACCGCAGGGCTGGCCACGCCACCCCCGCCGACGCTGCCACCGGCAAAGGCACCCCCACCGCCAGCTCGACCTCCAGCCCCGGTGGCACTGTCGAAAACTGAAGCGCACCGCTGAGCAGGGTCCTTCAGCCCTACCGGACCGCGCACGGATGTTCGACGCTGACGTCATGGACAGGATGAGCCCGCTCGACGCATGGTTCCTGCAACTCGAGCGCAGCAACCAACAGTTGCACGTCGGATCGGCGTTGCTGTTCGCCGGGCCGGCCCCCGGCTACGACGAACTGTGCGCCAGCATCTCCGCTCGCCTGGACCGGGCCCCCCGCTACCGGCAACGGTTTCGCCGCGTTCCTCTCGAACTGGGGCGTCCGGTCTGGATCGACGACGAGCATTTCCGGATCGAGCACCACGTGCGGCACGCCGCCCTGCCCGCGCCCGGCACCGATGGCCAGCTCCGCGAGTTGGCCGGAGACATCATGTCGCAACCCTTGGACCTCGATCGTCCGTTGTGGCAGATGTGGCTGGTGGACGGGCTCTCCGACGGCCGGTGGGCGCTGCTGAACAAGTCCCACCATGCGCTGATGGACGGTGTTTCCGGAACCGGCCTGATGGGGGTCTTGCTTGACGATCAGCGGCAGACGAAAGCGCCGCCGCCCTCCTCGTGGCACAGCGCACCGGAGCCATCGAGCGCACAACTCGCTGCTTCGGCGCTCCTGGACTCCGTGCACGAGTCGATCGAGCGGACCAAAACGGTCACCCACGCGCTGGCCAGCCCGACCCGGGCGCTGCGTGATGTCGCCATCGAGGTCGGCGGCCTCGCCGCGCTCGGCCGCAAGGCCGTTCGGCTGGAAACCGTCCTGGACGGACCGATCGGGCCGCGCCGGAGTTGGGGTTGGGCCCGCGGGGACCTCCGCGACATCAAGACGATCAAGAACACGTTCGGCGGCACCGTCAACGACGTGGTGCTGGCGGTCATCACGGGCGCGTTCCGGACGTTGCTGCTGGCCAGGGATGAAGACCTCGACGGCCGCACCATTCGCACCATGGTGCCCGTGTCCCTGCGCCGCCCCGAACAACCGCCGACCCTGGGAAACCAGGTCTCGGCCGTCTTCGCGGACCTGCCGGTGGGAATCGCCGATCCCGTACAACGGCTGCGAGCGCTGACCGATCAGCTGTCCGGGCTCAAATCGCACGGCATGGCGATGGGAGTGGAGACCATCCTGGACGCCACGGAAATGGTCCCGCTCACCCTGTTCGCCCTGGGGGCGCGGATCACCGCACGGCTCCCGCAACGCTCCATCAGCACCGTGACCACGAATGTCCCGGGCCCGCAATTGCCGCTGTACCTACTCGGGCAACGCATGCTGGAGATGATCCCGTACATCCCGCTCGCCTATGGACTGCGCATCACCATCGGGATCATGTCCTACAACGGGCGCGTCGCCTACGGGGTCACCGGCGACGCGAACGCGGTCCCCGACCTCGGGGTGCTCTGCGCCGGCATCGACGCGGCGACCCAGGAGCTTCTTTCCGCCGCCGCCCTGGCCGGCGGAAACGGCCGGTCACCGGGCCGACCGGCGCCGCTGGGGGCGACTGGCTGACCAAGGATGCGGGCGCTCCCGGTGGGTGCCGGTCGGCCGTACGACCAGCTGCCGCTGTCGGTGCCCGGGTGCACGATGTCGGCATGACTGTCACCGGAAAGCTCGAACTCGTCGCCTTCGACACCGTGGATGTGCAGAAGCTCGCTGACTTCTACGTCCAACTCGCCGGTTGGGAGGTTGTCCGCACCGTCCCCGACTGGGTCACGGTGCAAACCGCCGACGGCCAGCAAATCGGCTTTCAGCAGGTGGCGAGCCATGTTTCGCCCCAGTGGCCCGGGCAGGAACTCCCGCAGCAGTTCCACCTCGACCTGTTGATCGACGGTCACGAAGCAGCTGCGGAACGGGCCGTGGCTCTCGGTGCCACCCGGTTGGCGGAGGGCGCTTCCTGGATCACCTTGGCCGATCCGGCCGGGCACCCGTTCGACATCTGTCAGCGGAAGGGCATCGGCCCGACAATGGGTTTGTTCGCGGTCACCATCGACGCACCCGACGCAACGGGGCTCGCCAAGTTCTATGCAGATCTGCTCGGCATGGAGGTCACCTACGAAGGCCGAGAGGGGTCGCTCATCACCGGCAGCGGCAAGAGTGTGATGTTCCAGCAGGTCGCCACCTACACTCCGCCCCAGTGGCCGGATCCGGCGCACCCGCAGCAGGCGCACCTGGACATCCTCGTGGACGACCTGGATTCGGCGCAGGCGCGCGCCCTCGAGTTGGGTGCGACCGTGCTCGACTCCAGCGGCCAGCGGTTCCGGACCTTGGCGGACCCGGCCGGGCATCCGTTCGATCTGTCCCTGTGAACACTGCAACCCGACGACGTCCAGGCCGGCCCTGTGGGGCTTTTACCTGTGGGGCGGACCTGGACGTCGCTTTGACCGGAATCAGCTGACGTCGAACCTGTCGAGGTTCATCACCTTGACCCACGCGGCCACGAAGTCGGTCACGAACTGCTGCCGTGCGTCGAGGGCAGGTCCGGTGGCTAGCGGGCGGTGGAATAGTCAGGAGTTCTGCGCGGCCGTGCAGGCGGGGCAGCGGCCCCAGTAGATGACTTCTGCCTCGTCGATGGAAAACCCGCCATCATCGGAGGCGATCAGGCACGGCGACTCTCCGATCGCGCAATCCACGTCGACGACGACTCCGCACGACCGGCACACCAAGTGATGGTGATTGTCGCCGATCCGGGCCTCGTACCGGGCAACCGATCCGGCCGGTTGGATGCGCCGCAACAGGCCCGCGTCGGCCAGTGCGTGCAGCGAGTTGTAGACGGACTGGCGGGATACCTCCGGGTCGGTCGTTTGGAGGGCAACGATGATCGAGTCCGTGTCGACATGCGGATTGCGATGAACCGCGTTCAGCACGGCCAACCGCGGACGCGTCACCCGTAATGCGGCGCCGCGCAGCATCTCCTGGTAGTCCGTCGTCGTTGCCATCCCTGGCAGTCTGTCGTGCTTCTTGGATTGAGTCAAGATTAGCTGAGTGACCGGCTATTCGGGGGGAATCTTCCGGGCCGTCGGCGACCGTCGGATCCAGTGCTCTCCGGGTCGAAATCAGGTCCCGCGGTGAACCGCGCCGTGAGTTCGGCGGTGATCTCCATGTGGCGCAACAGGAAAGCCCGCTCGTCCAGTCGCTTTCGCCGCAGCCAACCGGTGACCTCCTCGTTGCATTTGCTGGCGTTACAGGGACCGCAGGCCGGCGCGATGTTGTCCAGCGTGTAACGCCCACCGCGGGAAATCGCCTGCACGCAATCTCGCTGCAGCGAGATGTCGGTCGCGCCGCAGTACGCACAACCGCCCCAGGCCACCTTGAGCGCGGCCCACTGCTCGGCGCTCAGGTCGTGCTCGACGCGAGCCATCCTGGTCTTCCGCCGGCGCGCGATCCTGGCCCTACGACTCCGATTGACCGCCATGCCTGCACCGTAGGCAAAGATCCCGCCTGCACAGTGATTCTCGGGCTCGACACGGCACATGCATATTGCCGCACCGGGATTGCCGCACCGGGATTGCCAGCCGCGGAAGCTTGCCGGGGTCACTGCGGCGGGTCTTCGCCGACCAGACCGTCGATCGCTTCGCGGAACAGGTCGGCGTGACCGACGTGGCGGGCGTACTCGTCGTGCAGGTCGACCAGGATGCGCCGGGCGTTCGGCATCCAGCTCGGATCGAAGGCGAATCGGACCGGCCGGTCGAGCCCACCTTCGGCGATCACCTCGTCGACCGCCGCCCGGCACCGCCCAGCCGCGTCGCTCCACAGTCGGTACAGCTCCTCGGGCGAATCATCGGCCGCGGATCGCCACGGGTAGGTGTCGTAGTCATCCGTGTCGACGGTCCTCCACGGGGCCGGCATCTGCTGAACCCGTCCCGTCAGTCGCACCGCCGTCCAGTCGTCGACGAAAGCGAGGTGCTTGATGAGGCCGCCGAGGGTCATCGTCGATGGGGGGTGCCTCTTGTTGAGCGCTTCCGTGTCCAGCCCACCGGTCTTCCAGGCGAACGTCGCCCGTGACCGCTGCAGGGCGAAGAGCAGCGTGTCGAGTTCGCCGGCCGTCAGTGCCGGCTCGGTGATCGAGGTGTCCAGGGGCGTGTCGTTGGTCATCTTCAGCATGCTAATTTCCATTCCGGACGTTCTCCTTCCGGATTGCGGGATTTTCGATGAAGCTCGACACGAGCCCCACCGCACGGGCGCTGCTCGCCCTCGAACTGGTCCAGGACAGGCCGGGCATCACCGCCGATCGGCTCGCCGACAAACTGGGTGTCACGGGGCGGGCCGCCCGTCGATACGTCGAGATCCTCCGCGAGGCCGGTATCCCGATCGAGTCGGTCCGCGGCCCCTACGGCGGCTACCGCATCGGCCGCGGCGTCCGGCTGCCACCGCTGATGTTCAGCGCCACCGAGGCCCTCGCCCTGGTGATGGCCGTTCTCGACGGCCACCACCAGGTCAGCGATCCCACCGACCCGGTCGGCAGCGCGATCGGCAAGATCGTCCGGGCCCTACCGGAATCGGTGTCGACCCAGGTCGAGGCGGTTCGGCAGACCACGGCGCCCGCCCCCGACCACGCAGCGGCCCGGCCCGATCCCGGCACGACCGCCGACCTCGTGCGGGCCTGCAGCAACCACCGGCGGGTACGCATCGACTACCGCTCCGAGGCCGGCTCCGAGTGGGTCATGGACGTCGACCCGTGGGCGGTCGTCGTCCGGCATGGGCGGTGGTACCTGCTCTGCCGGTCACCTGCCAAGGATGCCCGCCGTGCCTACCGGATCGACAGGGTCCGCGAGGTCGAGGTGCTCAACGACACGTTCGAGCCACCAATCGATCTCAACGCTGTCGAGATGTTGGAGGAGCATCTCGCGGTCGGCTGGGAGTACGACGTCGAGGTCGTCATCGACGCACCCGCCGACACGGTCGGGCGTTGCGTTTCCCGGGCACTCGGCCGGCTCGAGGCGCTCGACGACGGCAGGACCAGGTTGGTGGGCAGCACCGGCAACCCGTGGTGGTACGCCGAACAGCTCGTGAAGATTCCGGCGTCGTACCGAATCGTCGGGTGCGTGGAGCTCCAGCAGACCGCGCGGGTGTTGGGGCAGCGGATGCTGACAGCGAGTGGTCATGGAGCACTCGACGAGCAATACGTCAAGCGACCTTGAGCACCTGGGCACCTGAATCGTCGGACCCATCCCAACGACCGGCACGCCTCGAGGTGAACAGCGACAACACCTTTCTCGACAACACCTGGGCCCGGCGGGCAGTGAGCTACCCGTAGGTCAGCTGACTTCCGTCGAGGACGTCGAGCGTGTCCCGCATTATTCAGCGGGCTGACCCTCGCACAAGTCGACAGGCGATTTTCGATCTTCAGCCGCGCTACCCGGCGCGGCGGTTGCGGCTGATGCAGCCGGAGCGGAATGCTGATCCCGGCGGGGCTGACTTGTCTGCGCGAGAGGACTGGATCATGTGCGTTTTCGTCGTTCTGTTGTTCTTCGGGCCGCGTTCGGCAATCGCGCTGTGGTGGATCTTCGA
The DNA here is from genome assembly GCA_963730295.1 of uncultured Actinomycetota bacterium. Classification (GTDB taxonomy): domain Bacteria; phylum Actinomycetota; class Actinomycetes; order Mycobacteriales; family Nakamurellaceae; genus Nakamurella. The sequence continues at coordinate 228,232 of CAVSRE010000006.1, forward strand.
CTCGTTGCGTTTCGACGTGACGTTTTCCAGCTTCTGGGTTCCGTTCATCGGGTTCCTGCTCGCGCCGTGGACCACACTGATGTACGTGCTGGTCGCGCCCGGCGGTGTCACCGGATTCGACTGGGTGTGGATGGGCCTGGCCATCGCATTCGACATCGCGAGTTACAGCTCGGGTGGCGTCTACGGCCGGCGGCGCAGCGTCCAGGCAGCGTGACGACCAGTGGCGGGTTCGGTGGCGCCCGACGGGCGCGGAGGGGAAACGCGGATGACCGGTAAACCCGACATGATCGGCGGTGGGTTTGCCGCGGCGCGGCGCGCGAAGGCGCACGAAGCCGGCATCCACGGCACGCACTCCGGGGAGGCGACGGGCGGCACCCAGGTGCCAGGGCCCGCCGACCAGCAACTGGTGGAATTGCACGTCTGCATGGGGTTGAACTCCTGCGCCGCGACGGACACCACGCGCCACGATCCCGACGGCACAGCGCCGATGGCCGGCATGGGAAGCTGCGCGACGATCTTCCACGCGTGTCACGGCGACAATGCCTGCCGTGGCCAGGGCGGCTGCGGCTATGCCGGCAGCGAGTTCGAACAGATGAAGCCCGGCGACCAGTCGTGCAACGCCAACGGGAGCTGCGCGAGCCCGATCAATGTCAGCCGTGTCAGCTCGGCGGGTCCGAACAAGGGTAAGAGTGTGTGGCGGCTTGCCCGGCAGATCTTCGAACAGCGCATGTACGACGCCGGCGTCGTGTTCGGGCCGGCACCCGGCGAGGGCTATTCCGACGACCTGGTGCCGGGCGGCGGGATCGAGTGACCCCGCCTCGGATGGGTTTGCCGAACCTCGGTTTCGGGGTCGGTCTGCGGTCCGGCCACTACGCGTATCTCGAGTCGAGCTGGCCGCAGGTCGACTGGTTCGAGGTGATCTCGGAGAACTTCATGGACTCCAGGGGTCGGCCGCGTCATGTGCTCGATGAGGTTGTCGCACGCTATCCCGTTGTCGCCCATGGGGTGTCGATGTCGATCGGCAGCACTGACCCGCTCGATGTCGATTACTTGACTCGACTGAAGCGATTCGTCGACCAGGTCGGGGCGGTGTGGGTCTCCGACCACGTCTGTTGGACCGGAGTCGCCGGGATCAACACGCACGACCTGGTGCCGATCCCCTTCTCCGAGGAGTCGTTGACCCATGTGGTGCAGCGCATCCGGATCGTGCAGGACATCCTCGAGCGCCCCCTGGTGCTGGAGAACCCGACCTCGTACGTGACGTACGTGGCTTCGACGATGACGGAGTGGGAGTTTCTCGTCCGGATGGCCGACGATGCCGACTGCGGGCTGCTCCTCGACGTGGCGAACATGCGGGCGTCGGCGGTCAATCACGACTTCGATGCGACGGAATACCTCCGCGCGTTGCCGCACGAACGGATCGTCCAGATCCACCTCGCCGGCCATGACGACCTGGGCACCCACATCATCGACACCCACGACAGGCCCGTTCCCGACGAGGTTTGGGAGCTGTATCGGCTCGCCGTCGAATTGACCGGCGGCGTGTCCACCCTGATCGAGTGGGACGACCGGTTGCCGACGTTTCCCGAGGTCCACGCGGAGGCGCTGAAGGCGCGCGATTTCGCGGACGCAGTGCTGGCCGGGACGAATGCCTGACACGGCGGCAGACCTTGACGCGACGCAGCGCTGGATGCTGGCGGCGATCACCGTCGACGGCGACCAGGTCGGCGACATGCTTGCCGGGGACGTCGTCGCGGGCTCAACCGCCCTGTCGGCGTCGCAACGCATCGAGATCTACCGCCGGGGCTATCGAGCGCGCCTCGTCGACTGCCTGCGTAAGACCCATCCAGGACTGCGGCACGCGCTCGGCGCCGAGGTCTTCGACGCGTTCGCGCTGGACTACCTCGCCGCACACCCCTCTCGCAGCTACACCCTCGGGCACCTCGGCGCGCACTGGTCGGCGCATCTGGAGGCGACCCGACCCGATCGCGACTTCGAGCAGCGCGAGCGATGGCCGGACTTCCTGGTCGATCTGGCTCACCTCGAGAGCGTCTTTCAGGACGTGTACGACGGGCCCGGCGTCGAAGGTCAACCGATTGTGCGGCCAGCCGATCTGCCCAGCGGGCCGTGGGGGGCCCTGACAGTGCGGCCGGTGGCGTGCCTGCATCTGTCGCACTTTCGCTTCCCGGTCGCCAGGTACCTCGGCGCTGTGCGCAGCGGCGAGGACCCACCGTTGCCGGCGCCGGCCGAGTCGTTCGTGGTGGTCAACCGCCGGGACTGGGTGGTGACGCTCACCGAACTGCCGCCCGGCGAGCACGCCGCGCTCGCCGCGCTCGCCGGCGGTGAGCGGCTCGCGGGCGCCGCGCGGATCGCGGGCTGTGGCGTCCCCGAACTATGGCGCCTGGTGCGCGGCTGGGCGGCCCACGGCTTCCTACAGGCGATCGACAACCCGACGACGGTGGCCCGATGACGACCACAGAGGTGTTCTCATGACGACGACCCTGACCACGAGCCCGGTCAACGCGCAGAAGCCGATCACCACGGTCTCCGAGCTCCGCAACCACCTGCGTCAGGCGGCGGAGCTGGAGCTGTCGACGATCCCGCTGTACCTGTACGCGGCTTATTCGATCCAGACCCAGGGCACCTACCAGTGGGCCGCCGGAATGTCGGCCTTCCGGACGATCCGCAGCGTCGTGATCGAGGAGATGCTGCACCTGTGCCTGGTGCGCAATCTGCTCACCGCGATCGGCGGAGGCGACGATTTCCGCCTCTACGACGAGGCGATCATGCCGACCTACCCGTCGCCGATGCTGCATCGGGTGCCGACGTTGATCCTGCAGCTCGAGCCCTGCACGACGGACCTCATGCGTGACGTCTTCATGCCGCTGGAGCTGCCCGCGAAGGCGGCGGCGCCCGCGCAAGCCGAGCAGTACAACACCATCGGGCAGTTCTACGACGCCATCGTGCTCGGCTTCGAGACGCTGTCCGGGCCGGAGTTGTGGCGCGATCCGCACCCCGACCTGCAGTACAACCGCGCCTATTGGAACCAGGACGGCGGCGGAAAGCCTTTGGTGGTCACGGATCTGCCCAGTGCGCTGGACGCGATCACCACCATCGTGGAGCAGGGTGAGGGCGCGGCGCCCGGCGACGACGAGGTGCCGATGAACCCAGCCGATCCGTCGTTCGGGTTCGAGGAGCTATCGCACTTCGCCAAGTTCCAGCGGATCGCCGAGGGCGTCGACGTCATCGGGCGGATGTGGCCTGTCCCGACAAACCCGCAGCGGTCGGACTTCGACGGTCCGGTCGCCGCGCTCGCCGAGCTCTTCGACGCCGCCTACTGCTACGTGCTGTGCATGATCGACGCCATTTACTGCTCGACCAACAAGACCGTCATCCCCGGCGAGCAGAGTGAACGCTACGGCCTCGAGCGCACGTTCATCGCCGCGATGGGCGGGCTGCTCTACCCGATCGCGGACCTGCTCGTGCGCCAACCGGGACGGGACGGACTCAACGCGGCGCCAACGTTCGGCTACTACCGCTTCGAGGACACGACGCCGAAAAAGGAACAACTCACCGCGCTCTGCGACGCACTGCTCGGGGACTTTCCCGCACTCGCCGGTGACGGCAGCGTCCGCTGGTTGATCGGCCGGCTGCCATCGGTGTGAACGGTCGGTGTGGATGGACCGTGTGGATGGACGCCTGCCGGACCCGGGCGCCCGGGGGCATGATCACCGGCCGCGTGCCCGATGACGGGGGCCCGCAGTGGTGATGTCCGCTGAGTGTTGAGGTCAGTGCTTGTCGACCATCTCGATCTCCCCGGAGGCGATCTTCTGGTCGTACTGTGTGACCTCCCGCTTGAGCACTCTGGCCAGGATGTACAGGCCGATGACGTTCGGGATCGACATGAGGAAGATCATCGAATCGGAGAACCCGATCACCGGGCCGAGCGAGAGCATCGCGCCGATCAGGGTGAACACGCAGAAGATGGCCTTGAAGACGTTCTCCGCCTTGGCGCTGTCCCCGAACAGGAACCCGGTGGCCTTCATGCCGTAGTACGACCAGGCGATCATCGTGGAGAAGGCGAACAGCGTCACCGCAACCACGAGCACGTACTGGAACCACGGCAGCACCGTCTGGAACGACTCAGTGGTCAGCCCGACCCCGCCGAGTTCGGATGCCTCCGGCTCGGCCCAGACCCCGGTGATCACGATGGTCAGCGCGGTCATGGTGCAGATGACGATCGTGTCGATGAACGGCTCGAGCAGCGAGACGTAGCCCTCGGTGGACGGCTGCTTGGTCCGCACAGCGGAGTGCGCGATCGAGGCCGAGCCCACGCCCGCCTCGTTGGAGAAAGCCGCCCGCTGGAAGCCGACGATCAGCACGCCGATCACGCCGCCGGTGATCCCCTCCGGCGAGAAAGCGCCCGAGATGATCTCGCCGAAGGCCGCCGGGACAGCACTGATATTGGCGCCGATGACGATCAGGCATGCCGAGACGTACAGGACGGCCATGAAGGGCACGACCTTGTCGGTGACCCGGGCGATGGACTTGATCCCGCCGATGATGACCAGCGCCACGCCAACCGCGAACACCAACCCGATCGCCCAGCGGTAGCCGTCGAGGGCACCGCCCGACACGTCCACGATCAATGCAGTGGCCTGGTTGGACTGGAACATGTTGCCGCCGCCGAGCGATCCGCCGATGCAACACACGGCGAACAACGCGGCGAGGAACTTGCCCAGCCCGGGGCTGGTGAGCTTTCCCACGCCGTCGCGCAGGTAGTACATGGGTCCGCCCGAGACGGACCCGTCCGGATGCTCGTGTCGGTACTTCACGCCCAGCGTGCACTCGGCCATCTTCAGGCTCATCCCGAAGAAGCCGGCGACGATCATCCAGAACGTCGCGCCCGGTCCACCGATGCTGATGGCCACGGCCACGCCGGCGATGTTGCCCAGCCCGACGGTTCCGGAAACGGCCGTCGTCAGAGCCTGGAAATGGGAGACCTCGCCTGCGTCATCGGGATTGGAGTAGCGGCCGCGGACCAGGTCGATCGCGTGCTTGAACCCGGTGACGTTCTTGAAGCCCAGGTAGAACGTGAAGAACACGGCTCCGGTGATCAGCCAGACCACGATGACCGGGACGCCGACCCCGAACAGAGTGAACTGATAGAAGACGATGCCGGTGACCCAGTCAGCGATCGGACCGACGGTGTCGTTGACCGCCTGGTCGATGCCCGACGGTTCGGCCTCGGCGGCGGCCGCCAGTGCTGTGCTACTCATGGGACCACCGTCACCGGTACGGAGGCGGCCATGATGAGCCGGCCCGGCACACCGCCGTACATCAGGTGCTTGATCCGGCTCTCGCCCGTGCGACCGATCACGATGTGGTTCACCCCGCGTTCCTCGGCAATGTCGATGAGTAGTTCCACCGGATGGGCGTGCCGAACGATGCCCTCCGCAGTGATCCCTGCCGCGGCGGCCTTGGCCAGCGCGGGGTCCAGCAGTTGCTCCTGCGCCGCCGCGAGTTCCTGGTCGCGCACCCCCGCCCGGTGCTCGTTCTCCTCCTGAGTGGTGAACGAATAGGGGGACCACGGGATCGCATGGACGATGACCGCCAGCTGTTTGCCGGCGGCGGCCAGCTCCAGCCCGCACGCGAGCGCTCGGTCGCTCGCCTCGCTGCTGTCGATGCCGATGAGAATTGAGGACATTGGCGCTCCTGCCGCGAATCGGTCGGTTCTGGCGGTGTTCGTCTTGGCTCGGTGTGATCCCCTGGGGATCCGGCAAGCCGCTAGTGTGCCCCGCCGTCGCGTGGGCCACTACTCGAGGTGACCATATGTCACCGTTTCGTGATCTGCTGGTCACGTTGCGACGCCTGCGCAACAGCGGTGTGAACTCTATTCCGGTGTTGCGCACCGATCGGTTCGACCGAGGCGCTGACTGAGGTGCTGAGCTCAAACACCGGGGATCGTGACCAAAGGCCCTGTGCAGCAGCGTGAACCGACGCCACGATGGGCGAAACCCAAGGAGGATCCTTGAACAACGAGCAACTGAAGAAGATCGAGGCTGGGAACGGCTTCATCGCAGCCCTGGACCAGAGCGGTGGCAGCACGCCCGCGGCCCTGGAGTTGTACGGGGTCGACGAGTCCGCCTACTCGAACAACAGCGAGATGTTCGACCGGATGCACGAGATGCGCACGCGCATCATCACCAGCCCCTCCTTCACCGGCGACCGCATCCTCGGCGCGATCCTGTTCGAGATGACGATGGACCGGACAATCGAGGGCAAAGGCTCGGCAGAATATCTCTGGCAGGACAAGGGTGTCGTCCCGTTCGTGAAGGTCGACAAGGGACTGGCCGCAGAGGCGGACGGCTCGCAGGTGATGAAGCCGATGCCCGAACTTGCCGCCCTGCTCACCCGCGCGAAGACGCACGACGTGTTCGGTACCAAGATGCGCTCGGTGATCAAACTGGCCAAAGCGGCCGGCGTCAAGGCCGTCGTCGGCCAGCAGTTCGAGGTGGCCCGGCAGATTCTCGCAGCCGACCTGGTCCCGATCATCGAGCCGGAGGTCGACATCCACAGCCCGGAGAAGACCGCCGCGGAGGGACTGCTGAGGTCCGCTGTGGTGGACGAGCTCGATCGGCTCTCCGCTGACCAGCTCGTCATGCTGAAGCTGACCCCGCCGGAGGAGGACGACTTCTACATCGACCTGGTCAAGCACCCCAACGTGCTTCAGGTAGTGGCGCTGTCCGGCGGCTATAGCCGCGACGAGGCCAATGCCCGGTTGTCCCGCAACCACGGCGTGGTGGCCAGCTTCTCCCGTGCACTGACGGCGGGGCTCAGCGCGCAGCAGACGCCCGCTGAGTTCAATGCCGTGCTGGACATCTCCATCGAGAGCATCTACCGGGCATCCATCACCTGATCAGGACCACCGGACCTGTTAGCTGGCAAGCACGGCGCTTGCCTCCAGCAGGGCGCCGACCGCGCGTAGGGGGGCACGGTGCTGCCGGTAGGGCTTGCCGTTGACGGTGACGGTGCCCGACGTCGGCCGGTCCAGTCCCATGATCATGCGCATGGTCGTGGACTTGCCGGCGCCGTTCGGGCCGAGGAACCCGGTGACGGGCCCGGGCGCGATCGTGAAGCTGAGGGAGTGCACGGCGGTGGTGTCGCCGTAGCGCTTGGTGAGCTCGAATGCCTCGATCATGACCGGGACCGTCCTGGGGGATGGGGTGGGACGGAGTGCTCAGCAGCGAACGCTGAAACAGGTGACCGTGCGCGCGGGTGGGGCGAGCGAAGGATGGTCGGGCGCGGGGCGGGCAGTCACGCCTGCTGCGGCGCGCGGAGTGGCTCGCTGTCGAGGCTGGCTGCCAGGGTCGCCGGCGATGCGGTGCGGCGTGGCCAGGTCCAGGCGGAGCGCAGGATGAAGGCCAGGAGCAGCACCTCGAGTCCGATGGAGAGGCCGTAGTAGAAGGCCCAGTCCCAGGACGCCCCTGCCGCGTTGAACATCGATGACGGGGATGTAGAGCGATGCCACGACGAGGTTCGTGGTGCGGTTCACCCGGGCGGGCAGCGTCATGGAGAGCATGACCATCAGGGCCGGGATCGCCTATGACCGCGAGCGAATATGGTCAACAACGTCGGGGTGATGTCGAACTCAAAGATGCCGCCACCCCGGATTTCGTCGATGACGCCGGGCTGGTAGAGGTGCGAAGTAGTCGACGTAGATGTACGAGGAACATGAAGCTCGTCCATGCTGCTGCGAGCTTGGCCTGCACGGGCATGCGCAGATCTTCCAGCGCGCTGCGGGACGGCGGATTCTCTGGTGCGGTGTGGGATTGAGGCGTTCTCATCACATTGCTCCTTGCCTTGATCGGGTGGGTGCTTCCACCTTCACGGATGCCGGCGGCGGGCACATCAGCCCCGGAGCCTGATTCGACCTGGCCGTTGGCACAGTCGAGCTCTTGTACTTTCGGCGGATACGCCGAGCACGCAGGCTGCCTAGGCTGATCAGATGGCCACCAGCGCACTCCGCTCGCTGTGGGCCGAACCTCGACCCACGAATGCCCCGGACCGGGGGCCGCGGGACTGGGCCTTGGTCGCAGTACTGACCTGCTGGTCCGTGGTGGAAGTGGTGCTTCGCCAGGACCTGGCGCCGCGCCCGCTGCTGCTACTCGCGACGCTCGCGGTCCTCGGCCCCCTGCTGTGGCGACGCACGCACCCGCTCGTCGCGGTTGCGGTCTCCTTCGGCACGTTGACGATCGTCGACATCGTCAGAATCCTCACCGGGTCGCAAGGCGCCCTGCTGAACAGCACCTCCGCGACGCTGATCCTGACCTACGCCCTGTTCCGGTGGGGCTCCGGTCGGGAAGCCGCAAGCGGCCTCGGCGTCATCCTGCTCTGGCTGCCCATCACCATCCACGGCGCCGACCCCACCAGCCTGGCGGAGGCGGTCGCGGGATACGCGTTCTTCCTGTTCGCCGCCGCGCTCGGCGCCGCGATCCGCTATCGCACGAAGATCCGTATCCGCGACATCGACCAAGCCAAGGCTCGCGAACGCGAACAGCTCGCTCGCGAGCTCCACGACACCGTCGCCCACCACGTCTCGGGCATCGCCATCCAGGCCCAAGCAGGACGTGCCATCGCGGCCTCCCACCCCGAGCGTGCCATCGAGACCCTGGCCATCATCGAGGACGCAGCGACCCGCACCCTCACCGAGCTGCGCGCCATCGTCGGCGTGCTCCGCGCCACGCAGGACACCGAGTTCGCGCCGCAGCCCGGTGTGGCCGAGGTCGAGCAGCTCGCGACCGATGGCCAGACGCGTCCCTGCGTCGAGGTGACGCTATTCGGCGAGTTCGACGACCTCAGCCCGGCGGTCGGGGCCGCGATCTACCGCCTAGCCCAGGAGTCCATCACCAACGCTCGACGGCACGCCCGCCACGCGACCCAGGTCACCGTCGCCGTCACAGGCGACGCCGACCAGGTACGGCTGACCATCGACGACGACGGCTCGGCCGCTGGCGGCCGCGCCCCAGCAGGCTACGGCCTGGTGGGCATGCGGGAACGCGCCTGCATGCTCGGCGGCACCTTCCACGCAGGCCCCGACGCCGAGCGGGGCTGGCGGGTAGAGGCGGTCCTGCCCCGAACCGGGACGCCACGATGACCATCAGGGTCCTCATCGCCGACGACCAGCCCATCGTGCGCACCGGGCTGACGATGCTGCTCGACGCCCAACCCGACATCGAAGTGGTCGGCGCGGCCGCCGACGGGCGCGAGGCAGTCCGCCTGGCGCTCCAGCTGCGCCCCGACGTCGGCCTGTTCGACATCCGAATGCCGCTGATGGACGGCATCGAAGCCACCCGACGCCTCGCCGGCCCCGACGTCACCGACCCCCTGCCGATCGTGGTCATCACCACCTTCGACCTCGACGAGTATGTCCACGGGGCGCTCAAAGCCGGCGCCCGCGGGTTCCTGCTCAAGGACGCCGGACCCGCCCTGCTGACCCAGGCCATCCACGCCGCCGCCGACGGAGACGCACTGATCGCACCCAGCGTGACTGTCCGACTGCTCGCAGCGTTCGCCCACGCGCAGACCTCACCACCGAGGCAGCCGATAGAACCGCTCACCGCCCGCGAGGAGGAAGTCCTCGTGCCGGTAGCCCAAGGCCGCACCAACAATGAGATCGCCAGCGAGCTCTACATCACCCCAAGCACCGTCAAAGCCCACCTCGCCAGCCTCATGCGAAAGCTCGGCGCCCGAAACCGCGTCGAGGTCGCCATGTGGGCCCACGAGACCGGCCGCATCTGACGCCGCAAAAGGCTCCCGCCGCCGTTTGCCGCAACCCCCATCGATCGGGATCGAGTTACAGATCGCGCCCCGCGCTGGACCGCTGCGCCGACACGCCTGGTGCGGTGTGCTGCATGGTCTGGCGTTGCCGGAGGGCGGTCAGGGCCGTATCTAATCGGCCACGTCGCCGGCGGCGGTCGGGGACTGTCGGCCGGGACGCCGATGACCCGGTATTAGATAGTCGACCGACGGCATCCGCGACAGGCTCATCACCACACCTGTCATTGCGGCGTCGGAGCGTGACCAATCACCTGCCACTGAAACGGCCGCCCGTCGGCTGTGAACACGATCGGAATCCTGAGACGCGTCTGTACAGAAATCCGATCCTTGGTACTCGTGTAGCGCTCACTGTACTGTTAGTACATGTCCGATCCTGGAGCGCTCAGCATCACCGATGCACGCATGCAGCTAGCAGCGATCATCGATCGCGCTCGCACCGACCACCAACCGGTCTACGTCACTCGCCATGGACGTCGAATAGCGGCCGTCATTGACGCCGATGACCTCGACCGCATCCTCGAATTAGCCGAGGACATGGCCGACATCCGCGCCGCGGAGCAGGCACGTGCCGAGATGCTGTCGACGGGCGTGATACCGATACCGTGGGACGAGGTCAAGGCCGATCTCGGCCTGGCATGACTTACCAGGTTGCCCTGGCCCCGACCGCGGCGCGGCAGTTGCGCAAGTTCGATCCGCAGGTCCGCCGTCGCCTCCAAGCAGCCATGGAGCTGCTCGCGACCGAACCCCGACCTCCAGCAGCAACGCAACTCGTCGGCGGCGCCGGCGAGTGGAGAGTCCGAACCGGTGACTACCGGATCGTCTACGAGATCCAGGACGACCGCCTCCTCGTGCTCGTCCTGAGCGCCGGGCATCGCCGGGAGATCTATCAGCGACGCTGAGTCTGCGACCTGGCCGGAACGGACCCGTCAGCGATCCCAGAAGACTGGATCACGGCCCAATCCCCTGGCGGCACCGCCAGCGGGCCGTCGCCGCACTGGCCGGCGTTCGGCTGTCAGTCCGAGCCATCGCCAGCCTGCTCGGCGTCGGTGTCGGCACGGTGCACCGCGAAATGGTGTCGCTGCAAGGTGTTCCAGGATGGAACACCTGATCGGGAGGACCAATCCCCAACCCCCGGTCCAGTTCGCCGGGCGCCTGCCGGAACACCACCCGGGTATCGCACAACGACAGCAGCCCGCGGGCCTTCTTCACGGCAGCGGAATCGGCGTGCCCGACCTTGTCCGGGTCGGACAGTGCATGCATCGCAATGATGTTCGCGATGCCGTAGAAGCGGGACAACCGCAGGTCGGCGTTCATCCGGTCCAGCTGTGCTTCGCCGGAGATGATCCGCCAGGCCTCGTCATAAACGAAGATCCGCTGCCCATACCGGGGATCGGCCATGGTGGAGCCGACCCACGCCGACGCGCACGGCAACCCCGACACGCAACGAGCACGGGACGCCGGCTACACAGCGGAGTTGCTGCGGGACCGGGGGCAACCCGTGTTACGGGAAGTCGTCGCCGGCGCCGGGGTCGGCGAAGCCCTGTGGAAGCTGCCCACGAAGTCCTTCCGGGTCCAGACCATAGCCGCTGAGTACGTGTGCGGCGGGGAGGCGGTAGGTGCCGCGCAGCCAGTCGAGCCAGTCGGCGAGGTCACGCAGGGTGCGTGCGTACCCGGCCGGGTCCAGCTCGTCCCAGCAGATCACCATCGGTACGGGTGGGGTCTGCGGGTCGCCGCCGAACACGGCCGGGTCGAACGGGGCGCAGTGCTCACAGGTGACGCTCGTTACGTCGGCGGCGTGGAGCATCCCCGCAGGTTCGGTGGGCCCGCCGGCGAGGGTGCGGGCCCACTGGGTGGGGTCGGTTCCAAGGACAGCACTGGCTGTGGCCTGCCAGTCCTGCACGGCGGCCGACAGAGACGCGGCTTTCTTCCGGTCCCGGGTGGCCAGGGTGATGTGCTGCCGGATCCGGTTCAACGACCTGGTCGACGGGTGCCGCCCAGTCGTCTCCCTGGTCCGGTCGATCGCCGTGTCGACCGCCGCCTCGATGTCGGCCGAGCGCTGCGAGAACGCGGCGATCAACTCGTCCGGGACGCCGGCGAGTTCCCGGGCCGGGCGACGACCGCGGCCACCCCGTTCGCGCTGTTCCCAGCCGAGCCCGGTGCGGCGGGTGACCTCGTCGGCGATCAGCTGGTTGTAGGTCTCCGAGTAGGCGACCACGGTCCGGTGCAGCGTCGCGGAATCCACGGTGCGCCACTCACCGTCCGGTCCCTGGACGCGGTTCGCGATCGTGACGTGGGTGTGCAGCTGCGGGTCACCCTTGCGGGAATCCCAATGATCGAACGCGGCGGCGATCATCCCATTGGTGCGGACCCGGCGGGCGCCGCGGGCACCAGTGCGGGTGAACACCGCCTCGGCCTCGAGCAGGCCAAGGGTTGAGGCCACGGCCGCCCGGTGCGCCAGGTACAGCTGCTCCTGCAACGGGTGGTCGCCCACCGCCCACAACGCCGACACCGACTTCGGCACCGAGAACGTCAGATCGAACCCCGCGACCGCGGCCCGGGTCTTCGTGTCCTGCTCCTCTGCGGTGATCTTCTCGACCATCGCGGCCCGGTCCTGCGCAGTCATCGACTCCGGCAACGCGCCGACCCGCCGCGCGATCCGGTCCTGCCGGGTCGGGTACTTCACCGGCGGCCTGCCCAGCGGGGTGCCGTCGAACGGGCTCCGGGCGTCCTCGAACAGCGCCCGCAACTGCTCCTCGGTGACCTCCGTGCCGGCCCGCTCCGCCGCTCCCAACGACGTCAGACCGGTGCCGAGCCAGGTGCCCGGCGGGTAACCCTCGGCCGTGTAGTACCGGGTCATCGGCGACCCCGCCGACGGTCCCCGACCGTCGCCGGCGGCGACGTGGCCGACCAGATAGTCGACCGACGCCATCCGCGACAGGCTCATCACCACATTTGTCATTGCGGCGAGGCAGCGTGACCAATCAACCACCGCAGAGCGGGCGGCCGCCGGACCTTGTGCGGGGTATTTCTCAGCGGGTCGGTACGCGCCTTTTCGGTGGTCGACGCGGATGACGATCACCTCACGGGTGTCTTCGCGAAGTCGGTACAGCACTCGGTAGGTACCACGACGGGCCGACCAAATGCCGGCCAGGTCACCCCGCAACGGTTTGCCGACACGTCGTGTGTTTTCCACCAGGGCGGTGGTGAGGAAGTCGATCACTGCGGTAGCGACCGCATCGGTAAGTCGATCGGTCAGTGCGCGACGAGCAGGCGGAGTAAGAACAAGCTCGTACGGTTCCTGCTGGGTCAACGGGCGAGGCGGCGGACGGCGTCGATGCCGCGGACAACATCGCCGTTGGCGTAGGCGGCATCGGCCTCGCGGATGTCGGCCAATGCGTCGGGGTCGCTCAGAACGGCGATGGTCTCCTCGAGCTCGGCGAGATCCGCGGGACTGATCACCACGGCCGCGTCGCGCCCATTGCGCGTGATGATGACACGCTCGTGCTGGTGTTCCACCCGATCGACAACTTCGGACAGATGGTCGCGAACCGAGCGCAGCGGTTCAGTAGTCATGGACACAATTGTGGCGCAAAGGCAGTCGAATATCCATGCAGCGGCGCGACTCACGAAAACTGCCCGCGAAACGCTCTCCGTGCCTCACGTAGGAATGCCCGCGTAGCGGTAAGCGTCATCGCGCTCCAACACGTCCGGGACCTGCTCGCGGAATGCGTCCGCCAAGACGTTCCGATGGACGCGGAAATGACCATCGAACTGTCCGGTACCGAGGCCGAGCCGAAATACGCCCTGCGCGTCACTGTTCCACTGTCCACCACCGAGTGACCTCATGGACGAACACGACGTTCGTAGGCAGAATCGCGTGATGACGGCGCGCGCATGGTTGGGCTGGCGGGGTCGCGCCGATGATCCAATCGTTCAAGCAGGAGCCGACGCTAAGACCGAGGTGAAGGGCACGCGAACCGATCTGTCGAGTGTTGGGCGTCCAATGCTGCGGACCTCCACACGAGCGCCCTTCGTCCTCGGCTCGGATCCGTCGTCGCTCAGCACCACGTGACAGAAGACCGCCCCAGGAGAGCACCGCCGCTTGCTGCCGCAAAGACAAGCAGGCCGGTTATGAGGCCCGCGCTCCGCGCGAGACCGGCCGCGAGCTGAAGTCAGGCCGGTTCGGCGGATCGACTGGCCGAATTCGTACCTCGTCGGTCTCGCCCAAAGGTCTGATAGTGGTCAGTCGATCGGCGATTTCGCAGGGTCATTCGGACATATGGTGCGTTCCCGCCCCCGGCTGTACCGTGCGTGAGAGCACTCCTACGTCGCGTGAATTTTGGGGGCCGGATATGGCCGTGGGGACGTCGCGCACCTTTCTGGATGAGCGATGACCAGACCTGTGCAGGCCGACCGCGATCAGGCCCGTCGCGATACGCCACCCTCCGAAGCTGCCGTTTCCATCGCGGCACCTGCGATCGACTCGTTCGCCCCGGTGCCGGTGCCCGGGCTGATCGGAAGCGTTCGCCGCAGCACGGTGGTCGGTGACGTGCTGGGCGGCACCGAGGTACCGTCGTCGACCCTGGGGGTTCTTTCGCGCCTACGCGGTCGCGGATCGCCGTTACCCCCACCGATCGCCAGCAGCATGGAATCCGGACTCGGAATTCCGCTGGACAAAGTGCGAGTCCACACCGACCCGGAAGCCGGTGACCTCGCCGGGCAGATGCAGTCCACCGCCTTCACCCTCGGCTCGGACATCTACTTCTCGCCGGGCAGCTACGCACCCTCGACCAACAAGGGAGAGCGATTACTTGCACACGAATTGGCGCACGTCTCCCAACAACACGCCGGAACAAACGTCAGCGGTGGTGCGCTGACCATCGGCCATGCTGCCGACCCCGCCGAGGCCCAGGCCGACGCCATCGCGGACGTCGCCCTGCGGACCGTCCGGGAGAAGGACGACACCCGGCTCCGGCGAAGCACGATCCAGCGATGGCGAAGCTCCCCGGATCACCATGTCGCAAATACATCGTCAGCTGACGAGCAGTCTTCTCCACCGCTGACGCACCAGGATCCGATGCTGCGGCAACGGCAGCAGATGGCCAACAACCAGCGCGTCATCGGCCTTCTCAGAACCTCATCCGCGGCGATCACCCTGCGACGAACCGGCGCCGGGACTCGTGAACGGCTGGCCGAGTATGCCGCAGCAGTCTCGAACGAACGCTGGAGCGATGTCGCCACCTCGCTGCGGCAGTTCACCAAGCAAAGCAAGGAGCAGCGAATTGCTCGTCTGAGCCGCGTCCAGCGGGTCTGCCTCGTCCGCGCCTGCCTCAAAGGCCGGCCGGCGTGGGCCCCGAGTATCACCGAATTGGTGAAGGCCGAGGACGCGGAGGCCGAGCGCCTCGGCCGGCTGCACACCGATTGGGATGAGGCGGTGGCCGCAAGCACCTGGGGACCGGCGGCCGTGGCGCTGATCGGCTTCGGCGACGTCGAACTCGGCGACAAGGTGGCGGAGTTGAGCGGGCCCCAGCTGGCCGGCCTTGTGCATGGCTGTCTGCAGGGCGGTGCAGGAGGGGGCGCAAGGATCATCACGGCGGTCAAGGCCATCAACCCGGGGGTAGTGCTCCGCGCCAACTGGGATTTTGCGGTGTCCGCGAACAGTTGGGGGCCGGCCGCGGTGGCACTGAACGGTTTCGGCGACGGCGAACTCGTCACCCTGGTTGCGGCCCTGGCCATCGACCGGCTGCGGGATCTGAAGCAGGGCGCCCTGGCTTCGCTGCCGGGAACGGCCGGTCGCGTCGTCAACGCCGCCGACCAACGCATCAGCGGGGCCGTGATCGATGCCGGTGCCGCCCTGGTCGGTGACTTGAAATGGCGTGGAGGTCAGGGGCCAGACCCGAGCGCCGGCTACCAGCTGAGTGAGAGGACCAACTGGGATAAGCAGGACGACTTCGCCCGTTGGATACGTGGAACGGGGCCGGAACCAACGCCGACGAGCACGATGAACTGCTGGGAGGCGGTGCTGTTCTTCGGGTACAAAGCCGGCGTCATTCCCAAGACGTTCTTGGACGACATGCACCAGGCCGCGACAACGGCGGCAGTGACGACGGCAAGTCCAGACCCAGCCAAGAAAGCCAAGGCCTGGTACACCACATTGCAGGCAAGGATGCACACCGGAGCACTCAAGACATACACCATCGCCCCCTCAACGGGGGTTGGTACTCCGGACATTCCCGCCGGGAACATCGTCTTCATCGACGGCCTCAATCACGTCGTGCTGAGCCGAGGGTCGCGCGATGGATCGGGTCGGATGCGAGTGCTCAGCCTCTGGATCTTCCCTGCTCATCTACCTACCTCGGTACCGCTCAACAAAGCGACGTCCTACGGCGTGGTGCAGGAAACATCCGTCGAAGAAGTCACCCACGAGCCCACGACATCCGTCATCGAGTACGGACCCCCGCCGTGGTAGACATCGAGCTGATGGACGATCTGGAGATGGGCCCGAGCGTGGTCGCCAGGCTTTCCTGGGGAGCCGGCGAACTGGATGTGCCGCGGCGCGATGTCGCAGAACCCGCGCTGGGCAACCGCGCCGATTCCCGCGGGGGTCGCCCACTGCGGCCGTTACCGCGGCTGCGCCCAGATCGGTCCGCTCGCCTGACTGTCTTGGTCGATGACGATCCGGCCGTGGCCCTGCGGTTTGTCGTCATCGATCGTGTCGGCACCCGGTCACTGTTGCTCGACTCCGCTCCGCCGCCGCCCGGTGGGCGGGCGGTCGTCGACTTCGTACCGGACGGGTCGGGCGGCGTTTTCCTGCTGGAGTTTGTGCTCAACAGTGAGCCGACCAATCAGCTCCGGTACATCGATTCCAGCGGCCGGACGCTCTGGAGCAGAACCGGTCCCGTCGATCACCGCAACAGCGACCCGGCTGGGCTGCGCGGCGTCTTCCTGAGCTTGCACCTCACCGACGAGGGGGGGCTGTGGTTGGTCCCGCGATTGACGAGCAGCGGGCTGGCCGAGTTCGACTCGGCAACAGGCGACCTGGTTGGCACCCGGTCGATGGATCTCGACGTCGCGAATCCCATCGTCTCCGCGCAGGGCCGCGCCTACTACGGTCGGATGGCTGACGCCGACAGCGGTCATCGCTATCCGCTGCTCGCTGTGCTGGATCTGAGCTCTGGCCAGACGTCGTACGTTGACTATGGCCCGGTGCCGTTGCTTCACCTGGCCGGCGTGGACCGTCAGGGCCGGGTACTCGCCCGGACACGAGATGGCGTCCGCTGCCTGTATCCCGACGGGACGACTCGCACACTGTTGCGCGTTGCCGGCGTCGTGGTGGCGCCGGCAAACGGCCCAGTCATCATCGCGGATCCGATGAATCCAGAAACCAGAACCGTTGCGGTGTCCGAGTTCGGGGCCGAGGGGCGTCGTCGCTGGCTCGTCCCGATCGACACCACCGCGGCAACGGGCGAGCACGTCCTCGTGGCTGTCGATGAGGGGCCGGTGTTCGTCTTCCAGGCCGATGGCTCGGAGCGTGAGCCCGGACAGCTGCTCTTCCTGGACGCGCAGGGCAGTCAGACCCGCCCTTCACTCACCGGCGATCAGGCAGCAGCCGAGTTGGACCGACGGGAGAGCCGCACCGATCCAGCGCAGTTCGTCGTGGACGACCGGGGTGCGGTTTATCTGCCGGTGAGTGATCCACATGGTTACTCGGTGCTGTGCTGGGCGCCGCCGGAAACCGGAAGTGGCACAGAACCAATCGTCGAAGGCCTGGGCGGCATCCACTGAATCGACCGCAGGATAGAGGGCGTTATCTCCTGGCGACGTGTGACCCCCCGTCCGCTGACCGGTGCAGTTGGGGGTAGAGCTCGTCGAGGAGTTCGTCGACGGCGGTGGTGAGCAGGTCGAGCCGGCCGTTGAGTACGTCGCGGCCGCGGTGCTGGGTGCCGGCCGGGTCAATGATGCTCCAGGCGACCGGGCCTTTGGGTAGTTGAGCTGTGAGCTGAGATGCGAGTGCTGCCAGTGCTTCTGGGATGGTGTCGGCGGTGTTGACGCGACCGCCGGGGGTGCTGGTGATGGTGTACATGGCTGGGTTCCTGTCTTCTCGGCCCGAATGGGTTTCGTGATTCCGATGCTGTCGTGGTGCCGGGTGGTGGTCGAGTCCGTTCCGCAGAATGTGGATGGATCTCGCGGTGTGGATCGGGGGAACAGGCCGGGTGTCGGTCAGCGACGGCTGGGCCGGGTGTTGCGGGTCCGTGCGGGTGCCTGCCGGCCCAGTATCATTGCGAACGACGCGTAATGCCGCGAGGTCGGCGGCGGTCGGCCGGGAACAGACACCCAGGCCATCCGACAGTGGGCGCGCAACAACGGCGTCGAAAGTCTCCGAACGAGCACGCATCTCCGCGCCGTTCAGCATGCGTTCGACGAAGCGCACTGAGCCGGTGGCTATGACGCGTAACGGTGACGACGGCTTGAACTAGCAACGCCACAGTGACATACCACGGTCCATCCGCCGCCGACAACCTATGCGGCGCAGTGGGTCCGGATTCCACGAGCCTGCCGCCGATGGGCCAGATCACGGGTTATCGTGACAGGACACTTTTCGTAAGCGCCGCCCAAGATGATGCAGCACGCTCATCATCGAGCGGTTCATCAGCGCTGACAGGCGAGTAAATCCGCTCACGCGATCCGGCTTCTCGGCGTGGCACTGACCGGCCACAGCGAGCGGGTGGTGTTCAGGCGGTGGACACCGATGAGTGAACGGTCAAGTCGGCGAGGAGACCATGGATCTCTGACTCCCGGAACCGGCGGTGTCCCCCGGGGGTTCGGATGGATCCGATTCGGCCCTTCGACGCCCACCGGGTCACCGTCTTGGGGGCAACATTGAACATCAGGGCCACCTCGCCTGGGGTGAGCAGCGGCTCAGGGTTCTCGATCAGCATGGGTTGGCTCCAGTTCGGGTCGGAACGTTTCCTTGTCTTGGCCCTTGACCTGCAAAGGCCCATCGCTCGAGGTGAGACATCCGGTTCCCATGAACAGTCACGGTGGGCCTCGCACTCTCCCGGTGTGCGCCCTGGCAAGATTGCCCTGCTGGCCGGGTTCACGGGACTTCTGGGGCGATTTGCATAGTTTTGGATCCCAATGTCGGACCATCAACACGACAATTGCCCGTCGATCAACACCTGTCTGCTGACCTTGGCCGCGAACCAGGGGCACCACCACGCTCCTGATCTCGGCCCTGAGGACCCTCAACGGGCGTCGGACGGGGGATCGAACGGAATCGCCCGCCAAATACGCGCAGGACCTCCGGCCGTCGGCTGGGATTCCGATATCGCAAAAGACCATGCGGTGCAACGGATTTAGGGACCTAGCAACACAGCCGGTAGGCCACATCACGTCGGGTAGATGGCGCGTTTTGCACCTCGGGGGGCCGCGTGAACCCTCGCGGTCAGCCGTGTGGTGGGTGTGGAATCTCGAGGGTGGTCTTGGTGACGGGCGCGGTGCGGCGGCCGTTCCAGTCGGCGTGCCAGGGCCCGGTGCGGTGCCAACCCGCGCGGTGCAGGCCCTGGTCGGCGGCGGTGTCGGTGGGCGATGGCCAGGTGATGCTGGCCAACTGGCCGTTGCTGCCGTCCAGCACGGTCACGGTCCCGGTGAAGTTGGCGTCGCCCTCGGTCCAGCCGTGGAAGACCTGCCAATCGACGCAGGCCGGGGTGTCCTGTTGAACGGCACGGTAGCGGGTGCTGGATCTCGTCGCGGGTGGTGTTGTTCCGGGGCGCATGCCCACCTCCTACTGCTCAGTTGATCCTCCGGGCGCGGGTCGGGGCCGCGCCCGGAGGCTGGGGTGTCCGGCTTCGGAGGTCAGATCGGGACCGCTGTGTTTCCGGCGGCCTTGGGCGGCACGAGCGGCCAGGGACCCAGCCACCGGGTGTCCTGGGTGCGCCGGATCTGGGCGGTGATCGCACCGCGGGCGAACGCGGTGAACTCGCGACTGTCCGGGTGCCGCCAGGCCAACACCGCATTGGCCAGCCCGAGTTCCGCGGCCTGCGCAACCAGGTCGGCCAGCGCGGCATCCGCGGAAGGGCTGGCGTGCTGGCGGGCCAGGGTGTGGGCCAGCGGCAGGTAGAACCGGAACACCGCGTCCGCTGCGGCGCTGATCACCGGCGAGGTCACCCTGGTCAGAATCAGCGCGTCCCAAAGGGTTTGGGCACACGGGGAGTCATCACAGCCCGCAGCGGCCGGGCCGGTTCGTTGTTCGGGAATGGCTGACCGGCCGGTGTCGACCCGGGTCGGGGTGATCGTCATGGCTGGTCCTGACACCTGCCCACTCGTCGAAAAACGCGCTGCTGCTCAACGGGCCACCACTGCGGGAGTGCGACGCCGGGCCGCCCCGGCACCGGGGGTGGTGGGGCGGCCGGCGGTGCGGCCAGTGTCCGGGCGCTGCCCGGGATGATGTTGTTCTTCCGGTGACGATGGCGGGGCAGCATGAATGATTGTCCTCTGCGTCAAATGGGCAGCACGCAGCCAGCAACCTGATAGGGAAGGCCGACCGTGCACGCCCGCAAACCGATGGGCGGCTGCGGTTCCAACCACGTTCAACCTAACCGACAAATCGGTCATTGTCACGGGGCGTGACGTCGCGTGACCAATGCTCCCCCAACGGGTTTCGCCGGACCGGGTTCACCCGAATGCCCCGGGCGGGTGGTGGCGGTGATCGGGTCGGCGGCCACCTGCCGGCGCGGGATGTTCCGGTACCCGGTTCAGGCCTGTGTCCGGTTGCCGGCCGGGTCGGCCGGGAGGACAGTGTGTGGGGCTCGGGGGAGTCGTCACGGCAATCGCTGGTGACGCGTCGTCGGGAGGAACACCACATGACCAGGCACACCGCGGGCATCCCGGCAGTCGTTCTGCTGGCAGTGGCCACTTTGCTCACCGCGACCGCGGGTCCGGCGGCCGCGGCATCGCCACCGGCGGCCGTCTCACCTGACACGAGCCCGTTCGCCACAGCAGGGTGTCTGGCGTTGGACAACCAGCCGGGGTCGTTGAATTACCTGAACTCCGAGGTCGAGCCGCAGGTCGCGAGCGATCCGACCGATCCGTCGCACCTGGTCGGTGCATGGCAACAGGACCGGTGGTCCGACGGCGGCGCGCACGGCCTGGTCGCCGGGTTCTCGACCGACGGGGGCGCCCATTGGGCGGTCAGCCCGCAACCATTCACCGCCTGCTACCACGCGTCCGGCTACCCGGGCGCGTTCCTGAATTACCAGCGGGCCTCCGATCCATGGGTGTCGATCGGCCCGGGTGCCCCGGCCGGATCACCGGCCGGTAGCACCGTGTACTCGGTGTCGATCTCCTTCGACCAAACCCCGTTCGCCGGGGATCCGAACGCGCTGAAGAACGCGGTCGGGGCGGCTACTTCCTACGACGGTGGTGCGACCTGGTCGAACGTCCAAACGATCATCGCCGACCCGTGCATTCAGGGCACACCGTCCGGGCCCGGTTACCAGTGCAACAACGCCCGGTCGTACCTGTTCAACGACAAGCAGTCGGTGACCGCTGACCCCCTGCGCCCGGGCGTGGCCTACGCGGTGTGGGACCGGTTGGTCGCCCCACCGGCGAGCCCAACAGGGTTCCAACGCGAGCGGGCGTACTTCGGCCCGGCGCTGCTGTCCAAGACAACCGATTTCGGGAAGACCTGGAGCACACCACAGGTCATCGTGGGGACGCCGTCCCAGCAGCAGACCATCGGTAACCAGATCGTCGTGGACCGCCGCAACGGTGACCTGTATGACTTCTTCAACCTGATCCAGAACACCTCGAACGCGGGCGGGAACCGCGGGTACAACGTGGCGTTCGTGAAGTCCACCGACGCCGGTGCGACGTGGAGTCGTCCCACGGTGGTGGCAGCCCTGCAGACCGCGGGGGTCAACGACCCGAACAACCCGGACCCGCTCACCGGTACCCCACCCGCAGGGTCGCGGACCGGTGACATCATCCCGGAACCGGCGATCAACCCGAGCACCGGCCAGCTGTACGTGGTCTGGCAGGACAGCCGGTTCAACGGCTTCAGCAACGACGAGGTCATGGTGTCCACGTCCAGCAACGGCGGCGCCACCTGGAGCCCACCGGCCCTGGTGAACGAGCACACCGGGCAGCCCGCCTACAACCCCAGCGTGTCGGTGAACACGGCGGGTGTACTGGCGGTCAGCTACCTGCAATGGGCGCCTACCAGCCCCGGGCAGGAGCCCACCACCCTGCGGATCCGGCACTCCACCACCCCCGGTAGCAGCGCGACGGGCCCGACCTTCGACGCCTCGACCGTGCTGGACGGCCCGTTCAACAATCTCGCCGCCCCCGTGTCCCGGGGCTACTTCCTGGGTGACTACCAGGGCCTGGTCGCCGGTCCGGGCGGTTTCCTCTCGTTCTACGTCAAAACCAACTGCGCGGACGGCAACGCCACCACGCAACCGTCCTGCCGGGCCATCGGGTCGGTCTTGAACCCAACCGACGTCACCCCGACCGGAAACGATGCCACCGGCGTTTATGCGATCACCGGCGGGTAACCAACCGGCGGGCGAACGCCGATGAGCACCAACCGGCCGACGCCGGTGTCACCCGGTTGCAGAAGGCTGCCACAACGGCCACGGCCAAGGCATCCGTAGCCGGCGGGACGAGGCGCCAGTCCATAACGTCACCGTGACATTAACGGGTCGTGCTTGTGGTCGAAAGACCATGCGGCGCAGGGGCTTCGGGCACACGCATGCGACCGCCGATAGTCCACATTATGTCAGGTTTCGATGACACATACCGGACCCAGCTGGCCGCGCCACGGTGGTGATGATGCCGCCGGGGACTGGTCAACCGTCGCGCCGGGGGGTCACATGCCCAAGCTGGGCCCGCGGTCATTCCGGGGTGTCACTTGCTTCACAGGCCCTTGTGCAATAGGGAAGCAGGTGCAGACCTTCTCGGTGTCCGGCATGAAGATTGCGCTGTTCATCCCCGCGCTTCGATGAGGCAGCCCGGCTCGTTCGTGCCGGTTAGGGGGTCCGGGGTGCGGCGATGGATTTGCGTGGGATGAGGGTGGGGGTGGCGACGATGGTGGGGACTTCGCCGGTGTGGTTGGGGGTTTCGTCGAGCAGGAGGTCGATGGCGCCCCGGGCGATGTGGTTGAACGGTTCGCGGATGGTGGTCAGCGGGACGGGTAGCCGGCTGACCACGGGGATGTCGTTGTAGCCGATGATCGACAGATCGTCGGGAATTACGAGGCCGCGGGCGGCGGCGGTGGCCATAGCGCCGATCGCGTTGTTGTCGTTGACGGCGAAGATCGCGGTAGGCGGATCAGGTCGGTCGAGCAGGATACTGGCGGCGGCCTCGCCGGCTTCCATGGAGAACGCGTCCCCGGCGATCAGCGAGTCGTCCAGCGGGATACCGGCTTCGGTGAGGGCGGCCCGGTAACCGGCTCGGCGTTGCACCGCGGTGGTGGCATATTCGGGGCCCATGATCAGGCCGATCCGGCGGTGGCCGTGGTCGATCAGTGTGCGGGTGGCCAGGTAGCCGCCGAGGTGGTCGTCGCCGATCGAGGCGGGGTGGATGCCGTCGGTGCGCAGGACCAGGACCTGCCGGGCATCGCCGTTGAAGCTCAGCGGGGAGCCGATGCGGGCGGTGGCGCGGATGATCCCGTCGACCCGGCGGTGCAGCAGGGACTGCACCGCCACGCGTTCTGCCTCGGGCCGGTCTCCGGTGGTGGCGACCACCGCGAACAGGCCGCGTGCCGCGGCCGCGGCGGCGATCTCTTCGTAGAGCATGGCCATCACGGTGTCGGTGAGCCGGGGCACGATCACCCCGATGGTGCTGGTGCCGGACCGGCGCATAGCGGACGCCAGAGGGTCACGCACGTAGCCGAGATCGGCGGCGGCCACCCGGACCCGTTCCGCGGCCGCGGTGCGGGACGACGGTAGCCGTTCGTCCAGCACCCGGGATGCGGTGGAGACGCTCACGCCGGCCACCCGGGCCACATCCCGCAGGGTCACCACACCGGCGAGCCTAATCGGTGTGACGACAGTCTCGTCGAAGTGGGGGTTGACGTCGGATCGCTCAACGGCCATAGTTGCAATCGTTCCCGTAAACGTTCCAGCAGTCAAGGTCTCACTGTGACCGGAACGTTCCCGCAAAGCTTCCCAAGGAGGAGCCGACGATGTCTCTCGGAAATCTGGACCTGCGTGGCCTGAACCCCGCTCCGGTCACCCCGTTCACGGTCGACGGCGACGTGGATTACGCCGCACTGGCCAGCCTGGGCAAGTTCCTGGCCTCGGTCGACGGGGTGAAGTCGCTGGTGGTGCTCGGGCACGCCGGGGAGGGCACCTTCCTGACCCAGGACGAGCAGGTCAAGGTCATCGAGACCCTGGTGCACGAGGTCGGTGACCAGGTCGCGATCGTCGCCGGCATCACCGCCGAGGGCACCAAGGTCGCCGTCGAGGAGGCCCAGCGGGCCGTCGCCGCCGGCGCCAAGGCCGCGCTGACCTACCCGTCACACGGGTGGCTGCGGTTCGGTTACCAGGACGGCGCCCCGCAGGACCGTTACCGCGCCATCTGGGAAGAGGCCGGTTTGCCGCAGATCCTGTTCCAGTACCCGGACAACACCAAGGCCACCTACAACCTCGACACCCAGTTGGAGATCGCCGCCCAAGAGGGCGTGTTCTGGACCAAGAACGGGGTGCGGAACATGCGCCGCTGGGACACCGAGATCCCGGTGCTCCGCCGCGAGTACCCCGACCTGCAGATCTTCTCCTGCCACGACGAATACCTGCTGCACACCATCATGGACGTCGACGGCCTGCTCGTCGGCTACGGCAACATCGCCCCCGAACTGCTGGTCGAGTTCATCAAGGCCGGCAAAGCGCAGGACTGGACCGCCGCGAAGAAAATCCACGACCAGCTGCTGCCGGTCACCAAGGCCGTGTACCACCGGGGCTCGCACATGGAGGGCACCGTCGCCCTCAAGCACGCCCTGGTCGCCCGCGGCATCCTGCCGCACGCCACCGTCCGCAGCCCCCTGCTGCCCCTAGCGGCCGGCGCCGACATCGAGATCGCCGACGCGCTCAAGGCCGCCGGCATCATCTGACCCACCAAGTGATCCATCGGTGAGGCCGACCGCCCCCTGATGGTCCGGCCGGTCCTGATCGGCCCTGGGCATGCCGCCCGGGCCGGTCGACCGCGCCCCTGCACCGATCCGCGTCCGGCCCAAGCGCCGGCGGATCACGGAGTGGGGCCGCCGCCAGCCGCGGCGGCCCCACCCACCGGGGACCACACCCCTTTTGCGACAGGCACTCTGCCGCCATGCTTGAGGGACCCCGGTTCGGTGACAATGCAGTCCCGACGGACTCCGCGCCCGGCGGAGGGCGAGGAAACCCAAATCATCATGACAACTCATCTCACCGGCGAGGCAGCAGCCAACGCCGACGCCAACGCCGTTCTGGTGGGCCGGCTGGAACGGATCCCGGTCACCAAACGATTGCTGTGGATCCGGGTCATCATCGGCTCCGCCACCTTCTTCGACGCCTACACCGTGCTGGTCATCGCGTTCGCGATGCCGCAACTGGTCAAACTGTGGAACCTCACACCGGGCGAGGTCGGACTGATCCTGTCGGCCGGGTACGTCGGGCAACTTGTCGGCGCCATCGGCTTCGGCTGGCTCGCCGAACGCATCGGCCGACTCCCAGTCCTGCTGATCACCATCGTGCTGTTCGTCTCGATGGACATCGCGTGCCTGTTCGCCTTCAGCGGCGCATCGATGATGCTGTTCCGGTTCCTGCAGGGCATCGGCACCGGCGGTGAAGTCCCCGTCGCCTCCGCGTACATCAACGAATTCATCGGCGCCAAGAAACGGGGCCGGTTCTTCCTGCTCTACGAACTGATCTTCCCCATCGGGCTGTTGTTCGCCGGTATCTCCGCCTACTTCCTGGTCCCGAACTTCGGCTGGAAAGCACTGTTCATCGTCGGCATCATCCCCGCACTGATCATGATCCCGCTGCGCGTCCTGATGCCCGAATCCCCCCGCTGGCTCGCCTCCAAAGGCCGCTTTCTCAAGGCCGACAAGATCGTCTCCATGCTGGAGAACGAAGCCGTCAAGGAAGGCAAACCCCTCCCCGAACCCGAGATCCGCCCTGTGGACCTGCGGGCCACCCAGAAGTCGGACTGGCGGGAACTGTTCAAGGGCATCTACCTCAAACGCACCCTGATGATCTGGGTGCTGTGGATCGCCGTCTACACCATCAACAACGGGATGATCACCTGGCTGCCGACCCTGTACACAAAGGTGTTCGACCTGCCGCTGCAGACCAGCCTGCTGTACGGGTGGACCACCTCCGCGTTCGGTGTCGCCGCTTCCGTCGCCTGCGCCCTGCTCATCGACAAGGTCGGCCGCAAACGCTGGTACACCGTGGCGTTCCTGCTCGCCGTGGTCCCACTGGTCGCGCTCGCTCTGCTCGGCGCCACCTCCGCCGTACAGATCCTCGTCGGCGCCACCATCGCCTACGCCATCCTGCAGACCATCGCGTTCTCCCTGTACCTGTACTCCGCCGAGCTCTACCCCACCCGGCTCCGCGCCATCGGCACCGGATTCGGCAGCGCCTGGCTTCGCGCCGGATCCTCCATCGGCCCCGTCCTCGTCGGATTCATAGTCGCCGGCGTCGGCATCCAATACGTCTTTGTGCTCTTCGCCGGCATCGCCATCATCGGCGGCCTCACCACCAAGTTCTTCGGCATCGAAACCAAAGGCCAAATCCTCGAGGAACTCTCCCCCTGACCCACCCGCACCCAACCCCGTCCCGCCCGCAGACACCCACCTGCGGGCGGGACGCCTCAACTCTCACACTTCCGTGATCACGCACATCTGCAAGCGGCCCAACGACCTGCTGTATCTCTTGAACCGAGATCCATCACGGCCGAGCGGGTCATCCACGGGCCGGAAGTGTCTCATAACCCGTGTCCAAATGACCTCTCACAGAGCATTCGGACACGGCAATCGCATACAGGCACGTAAAGGATGGTTCGCATTACTCGGTCGTAGCGATGTAAAGCAACCCGTGTACGAATGGGACCGTGGGTTGCGTTACAAAGTAACGCGTACACGACTTATGCGACAGATTCACTACCGCAACGCAAGTCACAGGATCCTCAGTGGTCACTACAGCCCCAAATTGTCCGGTTGACTCTCCCGTTTCTTGGGTTGAGGTCTCGCCATTGGATGGCAGATGCCGAGCTTCTCAGCAGTCCGCTGCGCGAAGGGTGTCGTTGAGGCATCACCCCGTTCACCCCGACTATGTATTGACAAAGCTGTCGACAAGACCTAAGTTGTCACCAGCAGAATAGAACGTTCTAGACGGAGGTCCAAGTGGTGACGAAGCCCATGGTTGCGGTCTCTGTGTGGGGCGGAGCGCACGACGGTGCACGATTCCTGGTGACCCATCGCAGCGTCGAGATACGGCGCGAGCTGCGGTTCCTGGGCCACTCCTACACCGTCGACCACGACGAGCGGACGGGTTGGAAAGCGGTCTACGCCGGATACCGTCGAACCGCCCGTTAGCCGGTCGAAGGCCGACCAAGTCGCTCCAGGCGACCGGACGGTAGTCATCAAACCCCTTGCGCGATGGCCATCTTCGACTTGATTCCGCTTCATTCCGAACCACTCCTCAGCCCGGCCAACCGTTACAGAAGGATGATGCGACCATGCAGATCGGCCTGATCACCGACTCCGTCGGACACCTGCCCTTCGAGGGCGCATTGGACCTGGCCAACGACCTCGGGCTCGGCTCAGTTGAGGTCGCCACCGGCAACTGGTCCGAAGCCCCGCACGCCGACCTGCCCCTGTTGGTGTCGTCGGCGGATGCCCGCGCAGAGTTCGCGGAGAAGATCTCATCACGTGGTCTGCAGCTGAGCGCGTTGAATGCCAACGGCAACCAGTTGCACCCCGCCGAGGGGGCGGAGCATGACAGGGTTGTCCGGGACACGATCCAGCTGGCCAGTCGCCTCGGCGTTCCCACAGTCGTCATGATGTCCGGCCTTCCGGGTGCACGCGGTGATTCCACCCCGAACTGGATCACCACCTCCTGGCCGCCGGAGACCCTGCGGGTGCTCGACTACCAGTGGACCGAAGTCGCGATCCCGTATTGGAAGGACCTCGCGGCATTCGCCCGCGATAAGGGCGTCCGCCTGGCCATCGAAGCCTGCGGCGGACAGCTTGTCTACAACGTGTCGACCATGCTCCGGCTCATCGACGCGGTCGGTGACGACGTCGTCGGCGCCAACCTCGATCCGTCCCACCTGATGTGGATGGGCGCCGACATCCCCACCGTCATCCACGGCCTAGGGTCAGCCATTTTCCACGTGCACGCCAAAGACATCCGAATCCAACGCCCCCAGGCCAACCGTGACGGACTGCTCGACACTCTGCCCATCACGCAGGCCAACGAGCGGGCCTGGAACTACGTCACCCTCGGCCTGGGACACCCCGCCGGTGCGACCTTCTGGGCCGACTTCGTCTACAACCTCCGTGCCGTCGGGTACGACGGCACCCTCAACATCGAGCACGAGGACACCCTGCTGAACTCGGTCGAGGGTGTCCGCCGGGCGGCCACCCTGCTCAAGCAGGTTGTTCTGGTCGAACAAGCCGACTGGAAACCAGCAAATATTTAACGCCGAACCAAATCTCGGACCCTGGTCTTTGGAACGTGGTTATCAACCGTCGTCGCGCGCGTTCTGCTGGAAGTCAGCGCATCGTTTGGTGGCGTTTGATGGTGGCCATGGAGGTAAGGGTCAGCGCGTGCGGCAGGCCGCCCAATACATCAATGTCGAAACTTTCATGAGCTGCAGTACCGGCCACGCACACCCTGAGTATGCAGTCGGGTTGACCCGTCATCCGGGACGCTTCGCTCCAATCCTTCGAACTGGGGCGCACATACCGGATCAGTGCGTCGGCCCTGCAAAAGGATTGCTTGGCGCGCGTCCTCACCGAGCGTCAATGTGTCTCATAACCCGTGTCCGAATGACCCCTTCTCAAACCATTCGTACACGGCATGCGGACACAGGCAAGTAAGGGATCGTTCGCAATACGACTTTCGTCCGAGTCGTGTCGCCGCAGGTCATCCCTGAAGGAACGGGGCCGGTCAAGGGGTACGGCTGGTCTTTCTTTGGCTTTCTCCGTAGGTGCCGGGCACGCCGAAGTTAGGCGTCGGGGTCAAGGCTCGGGCGTAGCCCGACCGCGTAGCGGCCCGGAGGGCCTTGACGCCGGCGCCGTTCGGCGCAGCATGGGCAACGGAGAAGGGGTGTGGGGCGGCCTCTGTTCGTGTCGAAGGGTTGGGGGGCGTTGCTCTCATCAATGCCGGTGTCCCGGCAGATCGCAGCCGTCGAACGGGCTGCTCGTCATCCCTTCGCCGCGCAGGTCGGCGGCATGATGGGGTTCGCGGTGCCTTGCTGGCCGGTGGGGTCAATCAGAGGGAGCGACCACGCCAGGGTGGGGGTCATGACCTGCACGACCCGCACCGGCCAGCTGTTCGGGTGACGGCGTGTCATGCCGCCACCGGTCGGGTGCCCTGCAGCGCGCGGACATGGTGGTCGCGCAGGGCGTAGTAAACGAACTCGAGTTGCCGGCGGGCGGCCGCGACCACCCCGATGTTGCGGCCGCGCCGGTCTCCGACCCGGTCCCGGATCTGGCCGACCATGCTGGTCTTGGGCAGGATCTGCACGGACTCGATTGCGGCCCAGCGGACCAGCCGGGAACCCTGCTTGGTGATCCGGCCGCGGTGCACGTGCTTGTCGGACTCGTGGTGCTTGGGCGTCAACCCGGCCCAGCAGGTGAGCTCCTCGGCCCGGGCGAAGCGGTGCACGTCACCGACCTCAGCCACGAACACCGCTCCCAGGATCGGGCCGATGCCAGGGATGGCCTGCACCGCGACGAACCCGGGATCGCGGGCCAGCCGGGCCCGGACCTGTCCGGCGAACGCGTCGATCTCGAAATCCAGAGCGGTGATGATCCTTCGTAGCGAGGCGATCCGCGCCGCGTAGGGCTTGGGCAGCTCGAGCCGGTCCAGCAGTTCGGTGCCGGCCAGGCCGAACAGGTCGGTCATCGAGATCTGGATGCCGCACTTGGCCAGCACCGCGTGGATCTGTGCCTTGCAGTTGCTGCGGATGCCGACCAGCTTGGCCCGGTGCCGCACCAGTTCCCTCAGTTCCCGGGTCGCGGGTGGGGCGATCCACGCCTCGGGCAACCGTCCCATCCGCAGCAGGTCGGCAAGATCGCGGGCGTCTCGTTCGTCGTTCTTGACTCGCCGGTACTCGAATGCCTTGACGCCCAACGGATGTGCCAGGTGCACGTGGGCGCCCAGGTCTTGCAGGGCGTCGACCGCCCAGTACCAGCCGTAGGTGGCCTCGAGTACCACCTCGGGGGCTTCGCCGGCCCGGGCCATCACCGTGGACAGCCTCTCGACGTCGTTGCTGATCCGGATGCACTCCAACGGGTCGCCGTCGGTGGTCATCCGGACGATCACCGACCGTCGCCGGTGCAGATCGATTCCCACGAACTGCCGACCGGAATAGGATTCGCTCACAGGGGCCTCCTTCGTCGTAATGGACGTGAGCACCGCCAGTGTTAACCCACTGCGGAGTCCCACGAGGAGCGAGGCCCCGCTCCTTCATCGCATCAGAGCCCATTCGACACGCAAACCCGCAGCCCCCAAAAACAACAGGTTCCGGGACGTTGTCCGGTGCCCGCAGGCGTTGTCCAGACGGCGGATTCGGCACGTCAATCGGTCCAGTGCCGGCGGCCGCTCTTGATCTCGGATCGGCGCCGTTTCGCGTCCAACCGGCGCTGCCGCGCTCCGGCGCTGGGCCGGGTCGGTCGTCGCTTCGGGCCCTCCGGTGCGACCGCCGCGCGCAGGATCGACGCCAGCCGGACGCGGGCGGCCTCCCGATTGCGGATCTGCTGCCGGTGCTCGGAGGCGCTGACCGTCAGTGTTCCGTCCACCAAGCGACCGGCCAGCCGCTGGGTGGCCAGCGCCAGCATCGATTCCGGCCAGCCCGGCAGCGACGGCAGGTGGACCGAGAGCTCGACGCGGGAGTCCGCGGTATTGACGCCCTGACCTCCCGGCCCGGACGAGCGGGAGAAGTTCCAGTCCAACGCGTTGGCGGGGATGCTCAGGGATGGGCCGACCATCAGGTCGCCGTACGGATTCCCATGAGCGGGCACATGATGATCGTTGCGGTGCGCGGCGCAGACAGCAAACCCTCGGCCTCATTCGCGGACCGACAAGGCTGCTACGGCACGACCAGAACCGGGAACTTCTGCCGTGCGACGACGGCCCGGGATACCGAGCCGGACGCAATGCGATGGAGAAACTCGGAAAATCCTGTGTGCCGTTTGCCGACCACCACGCAGGCTGCGTCCCGCTCGTCGGCGATCCGGACCAGTTCAGCGCCGGCCTCGCCGGTCGTGGACAGCAATTCCCAGTCGACGCCGGTCAGGTCCCCGGAAGCGGTCAGCGCCCGGACGAGTTCGGCCTCGACCGCGTCCTCGGCCTCGTCGTTCACCCCGATCTCCTCGGGGATCGGCACGTAGCCCTCGACCATCGGCATCGCCCTGCGGCGGACATGCACCAGCAGCAGTGGGCGACCGGTGGCTCTGGACAGGAAGACAGCTGCGCGGAGCGGTCGTCCGCAGGCCACCGCATCGTCGACACCCGCGACGATCGGGCCGCTGCGCAGGTCGAGCGGGAGCGGTATGCCTTGCGGTGAGACCCCCGGGTCGGGCCTGGACCGGTCCGCGGTCGGAGTCGGACCGGCGGCCCCCGGCGCTGCATCGGGCCGTAGATCTGGGATCGGGTCCTGGGGTATCGCGCTCATGCTGCCTCTCCCTCACTCGTTCCCCCTGCGGAAGCAGCATGACTGCGCTCAATGGTCGCTCGCTGGCGCTCGCTCATGCCTCTCCCTCACTCGTTCCTCGTGCGGAAGCGGCATGACTGCGCCTACTGGTCGCTCGCTGGCGCTCGCTCATGAATGCCTCCGGGCCTGGTCGTCAGCTCGTGCAATCGCACGACGTAATCAAACCCGACGCGCACGACGAATGCTGTCTTCCACGGTGGCACAAACAGATCACGGTTGCGACTGTCCACGCGGCGATGCCGGCACGGCAGTCAGTCGAACTGCGGCGACTCGGTCCTGGTGCGCTTGATCTCGAAGAAGTACGGGAAGGACGCCAGCTTGACGGCCGCATCCCACAGTTCGCCGGCCTCTTCTCCTCGCGGGATCCGGGTGATGACCGGGCCGAAGAACGCGCTGCCGTTGATGTGAATGGTTGGGGTCCCGACGTCGTCGCCGACGGCGTCCATGCCGGCGTGGTGGCTGGCCCGCACTGCCTCGTCGTAGTCGGTGGACGTCGCGGCCGCTGCCAGTTCGGCCGGCAGTCCGAGGTCGGCCAGCGATTGCTGGATGACGACGGACCGGTCGTCGATCTTCTCGTTGTGGATCTTGGTGCCCATCGCGGTGTACAACGGCGCGAGAACCTTGTCGCCGTGCGCCTGCGCTGCGGCGATGACCACCCGGACCGGTCCCCACGCGGACTGCAGACGCTGCCGGTAGTCGTCGCTGATCCCCCGGTTCTCGTTCAGCACCGCCAGGCTCATGACGTGGAAATGGACGTCGATATTGCGGACTTTTTCGGCCTCGAGAACCCACCGGGACGTCACCCAGGCGAAGGGACAGGCGGGATCGAACCAGAAATCCACCCGGTCCCGCGTGGCCGGCTTCCCGCCCCCCGCGCCCTGCGCGAGGTTGGGCCCGGATCCGGGCAGGTCGCTGAACATTGAAACAGACTGGGTCATCAAGAACTCCTTGTTGTTCGCTCGACGGTGACCGTGCCGGACCGTCGATGCCTTGTC
Organism: uncultured Actinomycetota bacterium; assembly: GCA_963730295.1. Taxonomy (GTDB): domain Bacteria; phylum Actinomycetota; class Actinomycetes; order Mycobacteriales; family Nakamurellaceae; genus Nakamurella. The sequence continues at coordinate 260,991 of CAVSRE010000006.1, forward strand.
CTGGGTTTACCCCGGTCAATGCGGGGCAACACCACGGACGAATACCTTTATCCGAGTCAACACCACTGCGGCGACATTGTTCCCCGATTGCCCATGTCGCCGGGCGTTACACTCCGTGACCTGCGTCATCATGAGCCGATCGCTGCCTGAACTCCCCGGAAGGACCCGCATGTCCCAGCCGCCAAATCTGACCCGCGCACAGGCTGCTGAGCGCTCGGCCACCATCACGACGTCGGCGTATGACATCGCCGTTGACGTCACCGACGGCGCGGGCGGACCCGGTGAGAAGACCTACCGCACGCGGGCCGTCATCACGTTCGATGCTGTCCCGGGATCGAGCACCTTCGTCGATTTCGTCGGTGACGGCATCGCCGTGGCGACGTTGAACGGCCGCGAGCTCGACGTCGACAGCTGGACCAGCACCGGTGGCCTGCCGCTGGACGACCTGGCCGCCTCGAACGAACTCGTGATCGACGCCGTCGGGCTGTACACCAACACCGGCGAAGGCCTGCACCAGTTCGTCGACCCGGTCGACAATGCGATCTACCTGTATTCGCAGTTCGAGACCGCCGATGCCAAGAGGCTTTTTGCGTGCTTCGACCAGCCCGACCTGAAGGCCAGATTCACCATGACGGTCACTGCACCGACCGACTGGCAAGTGGTGTCCAACGGCGCAACGACATCGACCGAACCGGGCGCGGGCGGCGCGACGGTGCATCGCTTCGCCACCACCGAACCGATGAGTACCTACGTCACCGCGCTCGTCGCCGGGCCTTACCACGTCGTCCGGGACCGCCACGACGGCATCGATCTCGGCATCTTCTGTCGGTCGTCGCTGGCCGAGCACCTTGATGCCGAGCGGCTGTTCACCGAGACGAAGCAGGGCTTCGACTTCTATCACGGCGCTTTCGGACTCCGGTATCCGTTCGGCAAGTACGACCAGCTCTTCGTCCCGGAATTCAATGCCGGCGCGATGGAGAACGCGGGTGCGGTGACCTTCAAGGAGGACTACGTCTTCCGCTCCAGGGTCACCGGCTACCTGTACGAGCGGCGCTGCGAGACGATCCTGCACGAGATGGCGCACATGTGGTTCGGCGATCTGGTCACCATGCGCTGGTGGGATGACCTGTGGCTCAACGAGTCCTTCGCCACCTGGGCCTCCGTCGTTGCGCAGGTGTCGGCCACCGAATACGACAACGCATGGACGACGTTCGCGAACGTCGAGAAGTCCTGGGCCTACGTACAGGACCAGCTGCCGTCCACCCACCCGATCGCGGCCGACATGGTCGACCTGGCCGCGGTGGAAGTGAACTTCGACGGCATCACCTACGCCAAGGGCGCGAGCGTGCTCAAGCAGCTCGCGGCATACGTCGGGTTCGAGGAATTCCTCACCGGGCTCCGGGCCTATTTCGCCGCGCATGCCTTCGGCAATGCCACGCTGGTCGACCTGCTGACCGCCCTGGAGGAGACGTCCGGCCGGAACCTGCAGGCCTGGGCGGATGCCTGGCTGAAACCGACCGGACTGAACACCATCAGCGCGGATCTGGACGTCGACGAAGCCGGGGTGATCACCCGGTTCGAGATCCTGCAGTCCGGCGCCGCACCGGGCGCCGGCGAGCGCCGGCCGCATCGGCTCGCAGTCGGTGTCTATGACCGTGCGGACGGCGGCCGGTTCGTCCGTACCCACCGGGTGGAGCTCGATGTCGTCGAGGAACGGACCCCGGTACCTGGCCTGGTGGGCGTCAACCGCGGTGCGTTGGTGCTGCTCAATGACGACGACCTGACGTACTGCAAGGCCCGGCTGGATCCGACATCGTTGTCGACGGTCATCGACGGGATCGCGCTGGTCACTGAGTCGCTGCCGAGAACCCTGCTGTGGTCGGCGGTCTGGGAGATGACCCGGGATGCGTTGATGCGCGCCCGGGATTTCGTCACACTGGCCGTCCGCGGCATGGGCACCGAAGACCAGATCGGTGTGCTGCAAAGGGTTCTGGCCCAGCTTCAGGTCGCTGTCGGGTCCTACGCCGACCCGGCCTGGGCCGAGTCGACCGGTTGGCCGCTGGTGTCCGCCGCGCTCCGCGACCTGGCAGTGTCGGGCACGCAGGGCAGCGATACCCAACTCGCGGCGGTGCAGGCTTTCGCCGGCGCGAAGCTCGACGCGACCCAGTTGGCCGAAATTGCCGGCTGGCGCGACGGTTCCGCACCGCTTCCCGGGCTGACCGTCGACACCGATCTGTCCTGGACGCTGCTGGCGGCCCAGGTGGCGCACGGTGCGGCCGGCACCGAGGAGATCGATGCCGCCGCGGCCGCCGACCCGACGGCATCCGGCATGCGGCGCGCCACCACGGTGCGCGCGCTGCTACCCGATGCCGCGAACAAAGCCGCGGTGTGGGAGCGGTTGATGAACGACGACGGCATGGCCAACGCCCTGCAGGACGCTGCCATTGCCGGTTTCTCGCACCCCGCCCAGCGCGAACTCATGGCGCCGTATGTCGAGAAGTACTTCGCCGAGGTCGCCGGGGTCTGGGAGCGGCGCTCCATCGAGGTGGCCCAGAAGGTCGCGGTCGGGCTGTACCCGCGGTGGGCGACGGACCAGCGGACGGTGGATCTGGCCGTCGAGTGGGACAACGGGAATCACCCACCCGCGTTGCGTCGGCTGGTCTCCGAGGGCCGCTCCGGTACCGAACGCGCCCTACGCGCCCGCGCAGCCGACGCCGCGGGGAGCTGACGACCGACCCGGCCGGACCCAGTCGTCAGCACGCTAGAGCGTGCGAGGGAGGACTGGGGCCCGGCGGATCAACCGGGCACCGGCTCCGCTCGGCGACGCGGAGCCCAGACCGCGCGGATCCGCGCGAAAGGCCGGGCCTACCAGGTGGAGCGCTCGGGGAGGGTGCCCGCCTGATCAGCGAGAATCCTGATCCCGGTGACCAGGGCACCGGAAATGTCGCCGTCGGTGCACGAGGACACCACAGCGAGTACAGCCAACCGCGCTGCGCGATCGCTCACCCGCCGGGCTGCCTCTGGGCCTGTCACCACCTCGACCACCCGCTGCCCAGGTGAAACGGCCAGCAGCACGGCGGTCGGGGCATCGGCGCCGAGCCCGGCCAGCAGGCTCTCGGCGTAGCTGCCGGTATTGCTGCCGAGGTCACCGAGATAGGCAGAGAACCGCAGGCCGGTGAATCGTTCAGCCTCTCGGATGACGTCGTCCAGCAATTCCAACTGCGCCGTCGTCAGGGGCTGATCCACCTCGCCTGCTGGTCCCATCCGCGGGGCCTGGTCCCACGGCGTCACGCCCGTCGCCGGCTCGACCGTGCTCAACTCACCATGTGCCATGTGCGCCACCTCCGTTCGAACCTGCGACGTCGGCTGCCGCTACGACCGGCTGATCCCCGGCCCACCACTGCGCCGGGTACTCCCACGGCTGCCCAGGTCGGTAACGGGGCCGCCTCTTGGCTCGGCCCGGTATCAGCGTCAAAACCGCGATCAGGCCGTAGATCAACACCGGGATCCCGACGAACACCGCCAGCGTCTCAAGGATGGTCACGGTGATCACGGTATCGGACCCCTGTCGGCCCGGCTCAGGAACCCGGCTCGAGTCGGCGGGAACCTGCCCTCGTGCGGCGATTGGTACCACCGTTCACCGGATCGTCAGTCAGGCCTCGACGGCCTGTTGGCCGGGTTCGGTGGTCACGAAGGACCGGACGACGACCAACCCGAGCAGCGCTATGACACCGCCCGCCACCAGAAAAACCCACGTGATGCCCCACCGCTCGCCCACCAGTCCGCCGAGGGCGGCACCAATGGGAATCACCCCCCAGGCAACGACCCGGAACGCACTGGAGACCCGGCCGATCATCGCGTGCGGAGTTCGCCGTTGCCGCCTGGTCGCCGACAACACATTCCAAGTGCCCCCCGCGAGACCCATCACCGCGTAGGCGATCAGCGCAGCGACAACGTTGGGGAAAATTCCCAGGACGAACATCGTCGCGCTGATCCCGAAGAGCGCAACCATCATCACCTGTCCGCCGCGCAGTCGGGAGTTCCGGCGACCTACCAGGGTCGCGGCGACGAGCGTGCCGATCGAGTACGCCACCAACAAGGTTGGGTAGAAGGCCTCGGACATACCCAACGTTTCGGTGCCGTAGAGGACCAACACGGCATCGGTGGCGGCGTTGGCAATCACCATGATCGCCACCGTGATCACCAACACGCGGAGCACCCGATCGCCGACCAGCCGGGCCAACCCGGCCCGGATCTGCGCAAACGGTCCCGCCCGGTGGTCAGCGGCATCCCGGACGGACTCCGACTCCGACTCTCCGGATCCGGTTGCGTCGCCCGGCCGGGCCGGGTCGGTGTCGTCTCCCGCGTCCGGGACTGACCCCACCGGGACCGCACCAAGCGCTGCCGTGCCGACGGTCGTTGTCTGGACCGTCTCGGGTTCAGCTGGGTCCGCCGGCACAGTCTCCGCCGGCACAGTCTCCGCCGGCACCGTCTCCGCCGGCACAGTCTCTGTCGGCACAGTCTCCGTCGGCACAGTCTCCGTCGGCACAGTCTCCGTCGGCACAGTCTCCGCCGGCACCGCCGACGACTTACCGGGGATCGAGGGCGTCCTGATCGTGCCGACAGTGGCTGCCGCGACCAGGAAACAGCCGGCGGAAACCGCAAACGGTGACCATGGCGCGATCAGAAACAGCACGCCGGCCGCCAGCGGGCCCGCCAGGTCGAGCGCCAGCGTCTCAACCGTGACGAATCGCGCATTCGCTCGTTCCAGATGCGAGCGCGGCACGATGCGTACCAGCAACGACTGAGCGGATCCGTCCGCAAACGTCTCGGCCGAGGTGATCGCAAAACCGATGGCGCAGAGCAACGCGATGGTGGCCCCGCCGGTGATGACCAGTGCCACCAGTCCCAGGGTGAGCAGTGCCCGCACCAGGTGGGCGGTCGCCATCACCTTCGCCGGGTTGAGGCGATCGACCAGGGCACCGGCCGGGATGGCGATCAGCAGCCAAGGCAGCGTCGAGGCAACCGCGACGGCAGCCACCGAGGCCGGGGATGAGTCCACCGAGACGGCAAGCAGTGGCAGCGCAATCACCCGTAGACCGTCGCCGGTCAGCGAGCCGGCCCAGGCAAGCACCAACCGCCTGAAAGACGCGGGAAGCGCAGCCACGGTCGACGTCGATGAGGTCCGCCCCCGCACGCTCTTCTCCCGTTGGTCTGGCCCTGGTTGGTCCTGCCCTGGTTCGTGCGGCACGTTGGTGACCTCCCCCGGATGCCTCGAGGTCACCACTTGCGGCGCCAAACCGACACTCTGTACTCGTTCGATAACAGACTGCCACAGAACTCGGTTGGGCCAATGTCACGCGGATGTCGCGGCACGACCGCTGATCCGGCATCCCGAATAGCACGAAACAGCAGGATCCACGGTTCGTTCCATCTGATGGAATCCGCTTTCGAGTGAATCGATCGCCCCAATGAGGTTGGGCCAAATGGCTTGTTTCACTCGCATGCCAAAGTAGGACCCTCAATTGCATCGCCAGGGCCCCGCACTTCGTCACGCTCAGTAAAACCCCTACTCCGCCATTCAGGGAGCAGCCGCAAATGACGACCTATATTGAAGTTGCAAGCCAAGTTTAGCCGGATCCCCACAGTCATTGTGGCCCAACGGGTTTAGGAAAGCAAGGACTTTCTCGGCCCCGGAATTGCAGCCACGTTGCACTGAGTAATACGAGCCCCCCCGTTCGGCAGCGTCATCCACCCATTCGTCATTCCTGCTCCGCAGGCGCCAAGCACACACTGGAGAACACCATGAACAGCACCCGTGGAACCCGCATCGGCCGTGGAACACGCATCGGCCGTGGAACCCGCATCGGACGCGGCACTCGTATCGGCCGTGGAACACGCATCGGACGCGGCACCCGCATCGGCTGATCCAAGATCGACCCTCACCCGTCCGGGTGACGATGAGCACTCTGCGTGATACATGTCCTTTTGGTATCAATTACCGATTTGCCCCGACCACCAATGCCGCTAGGCAGCAACAGACAGCCAGGGTCCCCAAGCCGGATCAGCGTCATCGGTCGACCACAGACGGCCGAAGGCTCCACGACCCGGCGGTCCAGGGACAAACAGCAAAGACCAACCCAGTTCGACCAAGAGGCGATCAGCCTTGCGGGTGTTACACCGCACGCAACAAGCGACGCAGTTCTCCCATGAGTGCTCGCCACCTCGGCTCTTCGGCAGCACATGATCGACGGTGTCGCCACGGCCATGGCAGTAGGCGCAGCGCCGGGAATCCCGGCGCAGGATGCCCGTCCTGGTCACCGCAGGAGGCGCCGGATACGGCACTCGCACATAGCGGCGGAGCCGAACAACTGCCGGAATGGCAACGGCCACCGACGGCGACCTGACGAGCGCGCCATTCGGCCGCTCCAGCACACAGTCAGCTTTTCCGGCGACCACCAGCACCAATGCACGTCGACCCGTCACGACGGCAAGTGGCTCATGACTGGCGTTCAGCAACAACACCTTCACCAGCGCGACGACCCCGGCGTGTTCACCGTCCGGTCGACCGCGATGGTGACCCGGCGGGCGCACCGGAATGGGCCCGCGACCAACAGGGCCTGTGACGTCCATTCCCACCTCCGGCGCGAACGCGGAGCCAAGTAACGATGCCGTGTCGGAGGTCAACCCCGACGGACGGACTCCCGGACAGCGCAGCTGACCGGTTGTCCTGCGATGGTGCGCGGTGATATTCCAGCTTCGGTACGACGCGATCGAGTCGGCCGCATGATGAGAATAACCGGCCGGACTCGGCGAGATCGCCGACCGGATCAGCCGTCGCGTGTTGGCCGCGTTTGCCCAACCGGGAGACCCCGGCCACCAGTACGGAACCGCGCTCGAGGACATCGTCGGACGGGACTGCGCCGGCGGCACTGGCCGGCGGAATCGACTGGGTGGGCCGCGTCTGAAAACCGCCTCGTCAGACGCGTTACGGCAGCCCCGAACCGTGCGGGACAATAGCGGAGTGACCGCACCCGCATCCTTTTATGACGAGATCGGCGGACACCCGGTGTTCGCCGGCATCGTCGAACGCTTCTACGCCGCCGTCGCCGTCGACCCGCTCCTGCGGCCGCTGTATCCCGAGGTCGACCTCGGGCCCGCCGAGGTGCGTCTCCGGATGTTCCTCGAGCAGTACTGGGGCGGCCCTCGCACCTACTCGGACCTGCGCGGACACCCGCGTCTGCGGATGCGGCACGCGCCCTTTGTGATCGGCCTGCGCGAGCGGGATGCCTGGCTCGCGGCGATGCGCACCGCCGTTGACGGTGCAGAACTCGCCGAACAGCACCGCGAACGCCTGTGGGCGTACCTGGAAATGGCCGCCGACAGCATGGTGAACTCACTGAGCTGACTCGCGCGGTCGCGAGACCCGCCGACGGTGGATCACCGGCGTGGCGTACAGCACGCGGTGGGCCGGCCGGTGGTCCCATGAGATATGCGGCGGTCACCACTTCTGGCTGTGCTCCTGTGCACGGTCGTCGTGCTCGGGACGGCAGCGACCGGCCTCGCGCTGGCCGGCGGATCGGCGGCGCCCGCCGGCACGCTCGCCGCGCTGGCAACCTCCACCACCGCACCGGTACCGTCCGTCAGTCCCGGCACTGATGGCGCGGCCGATTCTCCCGGCTCGGCTGTACCGCCCGCCGGCCCGCCAAGTTCCCCCGCCGCAGCGGCGCCGATGGTGACGGTGCCCGCATTGACATCCGTGGAGGCTTCGCCGGCGTCGTCAGTCCCAGCGCCCGAGACCGCAGCGGCAACCGCAGCCGCAGCCGCAGCCGCAGCCGCAGCCGCAGCCGCAGCCGCGACCCCACCGGCGGCGCCCGCAGGACCGGCGCCTGCTACCCCGGCTCCCCCGGCCGACGTGCCGGTCGTCGCCCCCTACGCGACCGTGATCGGCTGGCACGGTGACTCAAAGGTCGCCTATCTGACCTTCGATGACGGCCCCGGCCCGGCCACCGGCCGGGTGCTGGACATCCTGGCGGCCAGCGGCGTGCAGGCAACGTTCTGCGAGGTCGGCCAGCGGGTCGCCGAGGCCCCGGCCCTCACCCGCCGGGTGGTGGCCGAGGGGCACACCTTGTGCAATCACTCCTGGGATCACCATTCGCCCTTCGACACCCTGACGCCCGCGGACCTCGACGGCCAGATCGGTCGCACCCAGGACGCGTTCATCGCGGCCGTCGGCAGCGGCGCGCGATACTTTCGCGCCCCGGAAGGCGCCTTCGGCGCAACCGGCGGAACAGTCCTGCAGGCCGCTCAGCGCGCCAGGACGATCCCGCTCGGCTGGGGGGTCGATTCGCTGGACTGGCGCAAACCGGGCGTCGAGGCCATCGTCGCCAACGTGCTGACTGCTGTCTCTCCCGGCGCGGTGATTCTGCTGCACGACGGCGGCGGCACCGACCGGGAGCAAACGCTGGCCGCGCTGCCGGGAATCATCGGGGGGCTGCAGGCCGCCGGCTACACCGTGGCCGCAATGCCCCCCGACCCGGCCGGGTAGGCGACCGCCGGACCTGCCTACATCAGCAGTGGCAGCAAAGCGTGCCGGCGCCGGACGACGGCCCCGTAACGGGCGTCGATCCGAGCCCAGGAATCGGTGGCGCTGACCCGGACCACCTCGTCGGGAGTCGGCCGGCGCGAACCCCATCCCGGACAGCGCAAACACCATTCGCAGGCTCGAGCACGACCTTCATGCCGGCCCCGGACACGGTGAGCACCTCGGTGTCCAATAATGCGGTCGAGGCGGCGCCCGTGGGTCCGGGCGGTCGCGGGCGCCGGTGGCGCCCTCCTCGGCAAGCGCCGCAAGCACCGTCGCCGGTACCTCGTCCACCTGCACCCAGCCGCCGGCCGGCGGCAACTGGGATCGCCAGGCAGCGTCGACACGCTGCCCGGGGTCGACGTCCTGGGCAAGTCCGATAGCCAAGCCGGACAACAGGTTTCCGGCATGCACCGTCACATCGTTCGGGGTGAGTCGCGCCGCGGATCGCGCGGGTGACGAGGACGTCGAACGGCGTTCCGGCCCACATTCGGACCTGGTCGCCGTCTGACTCGCAGCCGGATCAACCCGGCCGGGTCCCACCGGGCCACCCGGCCGGTGAATGCGGTCGCATCATCGCGGTCGGCCTGCTCAGCCGGCGTCAGAATCGCCATCGCTCAGCCACCGTCGATTGTCGGGGCACGGTGCCTCCGGCGGCTCGCCCAGGCTGCGCTCGGGCACTGTTCTGCGCCCTCGGGCAGCGGTGGATGCAGGTACTGCGTCAAGAAGGTTCGCTCCCGATCATCGAGCCGCCGCGGCCGAAAGGTGACCGGATCAACCGGGACGAGCACGGACAGCGCCGTCGCCATCGTCGTGCCCGCCACTGTGACCAGGTAGTCGACCGTCATCGATGCCTGGACCCAGTTTGGTCAGTCCCATCGACACCGTGACCGGCAGCTCCATGCCGATCGGCCGCTTGTAGTCGATCTCCAGTCGAGCCACCACGATCCCCTCGGTGAGCCGTTCGACGCCGTGCCGGGCGGCTTCGGAGAACAACCAGTCGACTCGGGCCTCTTCCAGCAGGGTCACCGTCCTGGCGTTGTTGACGTGCCGGAAGGCGTCGAGGTCCGACCACCGCACCCGCACCTGTGTCACATACCGTCGACTCATTCCACGCTCCCTCTTGATCGCCGTCAGCAGTCTGCCGCACGAGCGCCCGGCAGAAGACCACGTCGCCACTGCTCCGGCGCGGCGACGGTCCGGCGACGCCCGGTCGAGTCCAGACGTTGGACCGGAAGTCCCGCGGACCTGCGGGGTGGAATCACGGCCGGAAAAGGCTCGAACTGAATCGGCGGACACTCCGACACACGGCCGAGCAGGTGCAGAGACAGTGCGTGAACCGCGGCGGCGTGACTGGATATCGCCGGGCGTTGACCTCGGTACATCACTCAGCGAATCATCGAGCGAATCTCCCTGGCCGCCACCGACAGCGGCGCCAGGTCGCCGCCGGCAGCGTTCGCAATCTCGCCCAAGGTGCGTCGCGCCCTGGCCAACCTGGAGGCGTTCTCCGCTTCCCATTGATTGATCTTGCTGAACGCGTCCTGGGCACCCGATGTCGTGGACAGGACATCTGCGGTCAGCATCCGCAGCGACCGGTACAGGTCGTCCCGCAAGGCTTGCCGTGCCAACGCGTGCCAGCGATCACCCCGGTTCAATCCCGTGACGGCCGACAGCTAGTCGATCGAAATCGAGATGCGCGGACAGTGCGTAGAGCAGCTCGGCACACTCCAGCAGGTCCCGTCCGGTGTCGGCAGCGACATCCACCGCGTCGAGGAGGCTGAACGTGTGCAGCGAGTAGGCCACCGTGTCGCCAGGTCGGCCGGAGTGCCCATCCCGACCAGTTCTTCGATCTCCCGTTCGACACTGGCCCTGTCCTCGCCACAGACCAAACGCGGCAACAGCGGCGTCAGATCGGCCACCGGCTGCTGGTACCTGGCGATCTCGGCGACAACTTCGAGCGGCTGCGGACGTCGGGTGAGCAACCAGCGGGTGGATCGGTCCAGCAGGCGCCGAGTGCGCAGGATCACTGTGTCCTGGGTCTGCGCTGCTGCCCGGTTGTTCATCGCTGCAACCGCTGCCCATGCGGCCGGCAGATCGAAGACGGCGCTGGTGATCGTGTACGCCCGGATGGCGTCCTCCGGTGTCGCGGCCATCTCCTCCTCCAGCCGGAAGGAATACGAGATACCGGCACGGTTGACCAGTTCGTTCACCGTCTCGGTGGTGACGATCTCCCGGGCCAGCGGATGCGCCGTGATCGATTTTTCGGCCGCGGATGAGCCGTCCCGCATCTGGCTGGGGAAGTAGGCCGGCAGGGTGGCCGCGTAGGCGGGGTCGTCGGGGAGGTCACCGGCGAGCATCGCCCGGCTGAGCCCGGCCTTGACGTACGCCAGCAGCACGGCGAGTTCTGGTCCGGCCAACCCCTCACCGGCTGCCACCCTGGCGTTGATCTGCTGATGGTTGGGCAGGAACTCCAGGTTCCGGTCGAGCTGCCCGCTGTCCACCATCGCGTCGATCAACCGCGAGTGGACGGTCAACATCGACGCGGAATGCAGCCGGGATGCGCCGAGAACCCGGTTCTGGCCACGGTTGTCGGCCAGTACAAGCTCGGCAACCTCGTCCGTCATCGAGGTCAGGAGTTCGCGGCGACCGGCCTCGTCGAGGTCTCCGGCCTCCATCCGGTGCTGCAGGGCGATCTTGATGTTGACCTCGTGGTCGGAGGTGTCCACGCCGGCCGAGTTGTCGATGGCGTCGGTGTTGATCCGGCCGCCGGCGCGGGCGAACTCGATCCGGCCCAACTGGGTGACGCCAAGATTGCCGCCCTCCCCGACGACCTTGACCCGAAGTTCTGCGCCATCCACCCGTAGCGCGTCATTGGCCTTGTCCCCCACCGCGGTATTCGCCTCGGTGGAGGCCTTGATGTAGGTACCGATGCCGCCGTTCCACAGCAGGTCGGCGGGTGCGAGCAGGATCGCGTGCATCAGCTCGGTGGGCGACATCGCCGCAGTGTTCGGGTCCGTGATCTCCAGGTCGAGACCCAACGCGTCCCGCATCTGTTCGGTGATCGGGATCGACTTGGCGGTCCGCGGGAAGACGCCGCCGCCGGCCGAGATCAGTGAGGTGTCGTAGTCGGCCCACGAGGAGCGGGGCAGCTCGAAGAGCCGCAGACGTTCGACGAACGAATCGCCGACGTCCGGGGTCGGGTCGATGAAGATGTGCCGGTGGTCGAACGCGGCGATCAGCCGGATGTGCTGGGACAGCAGCATCCCGTTGCCGAACACGTCGCCGGACATGTCGCCAACGCCCACGCAGGTGAAATCCTCGGCCTGGGTGTCGATCCCGAGTTCACGGAAGTGGTGCTTGACCGATTCCCAGGCTCCGCGTGCGGTGATGCCCATCGCCTTGTGGTCGTAGCCGACGCTGCCGCCGGAGGCGAAGGCGTCGTCCAGCCAGAACCCGTAGTCGTGAGCGACCCCGTTGGCGATGTCGGAGAAGGTCGCCGTGCCCTTGTCGGCGGCGACGACCAGGTAGGAGTCGTCGTCATCGCGCCGGATCACCCGATCCGGCGGAACGATGGCCCCGCCATGACGATTGTCGGTCAGGTCGAGCAGACCGGCGATGAACATGCGGTAGCACGCGACCCCCTCGGCGAGCTGCCGTTCGCGATCAACCTGCGGATCACCGATGGGCGTCGGCGCACGCTTGACCACGAATCCACCCTTCGCCCCGACCGGGACGATGACGGCGTTCTTGACCTCCTGCGCCTTGACCAAGCCGAGGATCTCGGTACGGAAGTCTTCCGGCCGGTCCGACCAGCGCAGGCCGCCGCGGGCAACGTCACCGAACCTGAGGTGGACGCCCTCAAGCCGCGGCGAGTAGACCCAGATCTCATGGGCGGGAACAGGTTTGGGCATGCCGGGGATCCCGTGCGGATCGAGCTTCACCGACTGGAACTCGCGGCGGTTGCCGTGCTCGTCGAGCCGGTACTCGTTGGTCCGGGAGGTGGCCGTGATGACGCTCAGCAGGGTGCGCAGGATCCGGTCGGCATCAAGACTGGTCACCGCGTCCAGCGCCGCAGTCATGCCGGCCACCAATCGCGTCACCTCGTCCGCCCGGTCGGCCCGACCGGCAGCCGAATCGGCGAACAAGTCCGGATCAAACTGTGCTGCGAACAGGCCCGCCAGGTCAGCCGCCAACTGCGGGTGCGAACACAGGACCTGCTCGACATACTTTTGGGTGTAGGGGGTTCCGATCTGCCGCAGATAGTGGGCGTAGGACCGTAGCGTCGCCACCTCGCGCCAGTTCAGGCCGGCGCCCAGCACCAACTGATTGAAGCCGTCGACCTCGCTGTTGCCGGACCAGGCGGCGATGAACGCCTCCGAGAACCGGGTTCGGAGCGCCGGGTCGTCGGCACCCTTCGACACGTCCTCTACGGGGAATCGCAGGCCGAAATCGTAGATCCGGGAAAGGGTTCCGTCGGACTGGCGGACCTCGAACGGCCGCTCGTCCAGCACGTCGGCGCCGAGGGTCTGCAACACCGGAAGGGCACGCGACAGCGTGACCGCACCGCCGGTGACGTACAGCTTGAGCCGCCAATCACCGACCGTTTCCGCGTCGCTGCGGGTCATCTTGAGCGCGAGGTCGTCGGGACCTTTCAGCTGATCCAGCAGTCGCAGGTCGGCAACGGCGTCGTCGACCTGATAGCTCTCCTTGTAGCCCTCGTCAAACGCGTCCGCGTACCGGGACAGCGCACCGGCGGTGTCCAGGTCCTCGTCGCCGCCACCGACCACGGCGGCGACCAGCCGGTCGTCCCAGGTGCGGATGGTGCCGCGGAGCGCCTTGGTCAGGGCCGTGAGATCCGGCTGAACCGGGTTCGCCGGATCGGTACTGACAGTGAAATGAACTGCAGCCAAAAGGGAATCGCCAACCCGGGCGGTGTACCGGATGCCGCTGCCGTTGAACGCGTCCAGCAGGATCTGCTGCATCGCCAACCGACAATCGGTGGTGTACCGGTCCCTGGGCAGGTAGACCATCACGGAAACGAAGCGACCGAACGGGTCCGGCTGCAGGAACGCCCGCAACCGACGCCGGCTGGCCAGTTGCAGCACACTGCTGACCACCTCGACGACCTGGTTCGGGTCCGCCCAGAACAGCTCGGCCCGCGGGAAGGTCGCGAGCAGGTCCATCGCTCGCTGGCCGGTGTAGGTGTCGGGTGCCGCACCCAGGGTCGACAGCACCGATTGCACGATGAGCCGCAACACCGGTGTTGTGGTGATCTCGGCGTTCAGCGCGCGGGGCGTCAGTACCCCGAGGAACCGGTGCTCGGTGCGCACGCGGCCGTCCGATCCGAGGATCCGGGCGCGCACCTCGAACGGCGGCACGTCCCTGGTCAACGCGGACCCGGCGGAGGCCTGGGTCAGGAGCAGATGGGATGGATGATCACCGGCGATCGCCATCAGCTGATCGGAGCGGTCGTCGGTCGCTCCGTTGACTGAATCCCGGAGGATGCCCAGACCCGAACCGGGTACGGGCGCCAGCGTCGAACCGGCCGAGCCGGGCACGGCCTCGTGTCGGCAATATCCGAAGAAGGTCATGTTTCCACTGATCAGCCAGTACAAGAAGTCCGCGGCCTCGGACACTTCCTGGGCCGAGCGCGGCGAGAAGGTGCCGCGCAATTCGGCGGCAACGGAAGCGGCAGCACCGGTGAGTGCGCCGCCGTCACCGACGACCGACCGGACGTTGTCCAGCGCAAGACGCAGCGCGTCCTCGATCGTCTCGGCCCGCTCTGCGTCCGACAGCCGGTCGATCAGGATGTGCATCCAGGACTCGCGGAAGATGAAGCCGTGCTCGGGCGCTCGGCCGGAGTCCTCGGCGACCTTCAGCAGTTCACCGCCCGAGTCCCGGCAACCGAGCATGATCGGATGCAACACCCGGTGCACCGTCACGTTTTGCATGGTGAGAGCGCCGATGACGGAATCCACCAGGGACGGCATGTCGTCGGTGACGATGTCGATGACGGTCTTGGTGTCGGTCCAGCCGGCGGTGCCCTCGGCCGCGGACGGTGCCGGGTTGAAGACACGGATCCGAACCTCACCGGGTTGGCGGTGCTGGCCGACCCGCCAGTGACCGTCGACAACGCCGAGCACGTCCTGCGCGGTCCTCGGCTGGTCCTCGGCCGGCACGTGCCGGAAGTAGGCATCGATCATCGCCGCGCGGTCGGGCCGGAGCGTCGCCGCAAGTGCTGCCGCCGATTCCGGATCCAACTCCTGGTCGCCTGGCGGTGCCAGAACCGGCGCGATCGCTGGGATGTCCGTCTGAGTCATCGGTCGAACCCGATCATGCTGCCCCTCCACCTCCGGGCACAGGCGCGCCCCATCCCGGGCGCGACGCTGCGATCCGGTCCGGGAGCGAGCCTATGCCCTCGACCGCCTTCGCATCGCGGTTCGGCCGGTGGATGGTGATTGTTCTCGCCCGAACGCAACCCACCGCGGAGCTGCATCCGGGCGGCCGCTTTCGGGGCGGATCGCCGGCTCAGTCCCTGGTGAGCTTCCGGTGGGTAACCCGGTGCGGCCGGGCGGCGTCGACGCCGAGCCGGCTGACCTTGTTCTTCTCGTAGTCGGAGAAGTTGCCCTCGAAGAAATACCACTTCGATTCGTCCTCGTCGGTGCCCTCCCAGGCCAGGATGTGCGTGCACGTCCGGTCCAGGAACCAACGATCGTGGGAGATCACCACGGCGCAGCCGGGAAACTGTTCGAGTGCATTCTCCAGCGAGCCGAGGGTCTCCACGTCGAGGTCGTTGGTGGGTTCGTCGAGCAGGATCAGGTTGCCGCCGACCTTGAGGGTCAGCGCCAGGTTGAGCCGGTTCCGCTCACCGCCGGACAGCACCCCGGACGGCTTCTGCTGGTCCGGGCCCTTGAAGCCGAATGCGGAGACATAGGCCCGGGAAGGCATTTCGACGTGGCCGACCTTGATGTAGTCCAGACCGTCGGAGACGACCTCCCAGACGTTCTTCTTCGGGTCGAGCCCACCGCGGTTCTGGTCGACGTAGGACAGCTTGACCGTTTCGCCGATCTTGACCGTGCCGGCGTCCGGCTCCTCCAGCCCGACAATCGTCTTGAACAGGGTGGTCTTGCCGACGCCGTTGGGGCCGATGACGCCGACGATGCCGTTCCGCGGCAGGGTGAACGACAGGTCGTCGATCAGCACCCGGTCGTCGAAGCCCTTCTTCAGATCATGCGTCTCGACCACGATCGAGCCCAGCCGCGGGCCGGGCGGGATCTGGATCTCCTCGAAGTCGAGCTTGCGGGTGCGCTCCGCCTCGGCCGCCATCTCCTCGTACCGGGCGAGCCGGGACTTGGACTTCGCCTGCCTGGCCTTGGCACCGGACCGGACCCAGGCCAGCTCCTCCTTGAGTCGCTTCGCGAGCTTGACGTCTTTGCGGCCCTCGACCGTCATCCGGTCCGACTTCTTCTCCAGGTAGGTGGAGTAGTTGCCCTCGTAGGGGATGAGCCGGCCGCGGTCCACCTCGGCGATCCACTGCGCGACGTTGTCCAGGAAGTAGCGATCGTGGGTGACCGCGAGGACGGCGCCCGGGTAGGACGCCAGGAACTGCTCCAGCCACTGCACGGACTCGGCGTCCAGGTGGTTGGTGGGTTCGTCCAGGAGCAGCAGGTCGGGCGCGGACAGCAGCAGTTGGCAGAGCGCGACGCGACGACGTTCACCGCCGGAAAGGATGTCGACCGGGGAATCGCCGGGCGGGCACCGCAGCGCGTCCATCGCCTGGTCGATCTTGGCGTCCAGGTCCCAGGCGCCGGCATGGTCGAGCTCCTCGCCGAGCTCGCCCATCTCGGTCATCAGCTGTTCGTTCTCGTAATCGGTCTCCGCCAGGACCAGTACCTCGTTGTACCGCGCCATCTTGGCGTTGATGTTGCCGAACGCCAGCTGGATGTTCTCCAGCACCGTCTTGCTCTCGTCCAGCTGCGGCTCCTGCATCAGGATGCCGACCGAGTACCCGGGCGTGATGTACGCCTCGCCGTTGCTCGGGGTGTCCAGCCCGGCCATGATCTTCAGGATCGTCGACTTACCGGCGCCGTTGGGACCGACGACGCCGATCTTGGCGCCGGGGAAGAACGACATCGTGACGTCATCGAGGATGACCTTGTCGCCCACGGCCTTGCGGGCCTTCTTCATGGTGTAGATAAATTCGGGCACTTCAGGGTCCTCTCGCAACTGTCTGCAGGTCGGCGCGCGGCGCTGCTTGACGCGTCACTGTTGTCAACGCGTCGGCTCACAGCTTCACTTCTCAGTGGTCGACCGGCCGGTGCACTTACCCGCGCCGTTCGATGTCGCGCAGCGCGATCCCCCCACCACATGACCGCGGTGGGCGGATCGACGCCGTCCTACAGTCTGCCGGACTCCAACCGGTGGTTGAGCCGCAATTGTGGGCGGACCGCCGACCCGGCCGGCCGCTGACCCGGCGGCCGACCGATTAATTTGGCCCAAAGCCGGCGCTCAGTTGGTCGAGTTGGCTCCGCAGCCCGCCGATCCGGAGGACGCCGTCCGCTAATCCACGGCGACCAACTCGCTGTTCCGGCCGCCCGACTGCTCGTCCTCGTCCTCCCACGGAGCGCGGTCATTGTCTTCGTCCGCCGGCTCGAGCTGCTCCGCGACCGGGCGCCCGGCGACGGGTTCGGTCGACTCCGATTCGACCAAGTGCGTCGACGGCCCACCGCTCTCCCGGGGTTCCATCGGATTGCGCGTGAAGCGATTGCCGGCCTTCGCGACATCGAGGCCGACGAATTCGGCCTTGACCTCGGTGAAGTACTGCGTGGTGCCGTCCTTCTCGAATCGGCGGGTGGCGATGCGGCCCGAGACGATGACCGGATCGCCCTTCCGGACAGTGGTCAGCACCGCGGTGCCGAGGGTCCGCCAGCAGACGACCGTGACGCCGAATTCGTCCCCACTGACCCAATCGTTGACAGCCTTGTCGAAATATCGCTCGGTCGCCACCACCCGGAAACTCACCCGATCCCCGGTCGACCCGACGGAAACCTGCGGGTGCGCCGCCGCCCTACCGACCATCGTCACCGAAGCTGCGTTCATGCTCATCGTCAATCCCCTTGTCATTGTGGCTGGACCTGCTGGCCCGGCCCGTCCGGCACATCGGCCTGCCAAAACCGTGCCAGCGCGCATGACCCGGCAACAGCGAGGCCGACAGAATGTGAGTGAAAATCGGTCATGGGGACAACTCAACGGTGTTGTCGCCGACTCACTCACAGCCGTTCGAAAGGAGCCGGGTATCGGTATTTCCCGACCATCGCCGGGTTGAATGCCGTCAGCGGGCGGACCTGAAAATACCGACCCCAGGTGGGGTCCGGCGCCTCGATCCGGACGTCCGAGGCGGTGACAAAGCCGAACCGACCGTAGAAGTCAGGCGACCCCAGCAGCACAAGGGCGGGCTCCCCCGCCCTGTCGGCGGCGTCGATCAAGGCTCGCATGAGCCGACCACCAATGCCCTGACCCTGCCAACGCGGCAGCACACTGACCGGACCCACGCCGACCATCCGCCGCCGGCCGCCACCGGCGGCGATCAGCGTGCCGTAGCTGCTGGTGACCTGGCCGACGATCTCTCCGGCCAGCTGGGCGATCAACGTCAACTCCGGTACCGATGCCGGGTCCCGACGCAGTTCGTCGTTCAGCACGGCCTCGACCACCGGCTCCCCGGTGGGCTCGACCGGCGCAAAGGCGAGCTCGATCAGGGCCTGCACCGCCGAGCAGTCGGCGGCCGATTCGGGCCTGATCTGCAACGTCACCGAACGGTTTCGTCCCATTCCCCGGTGGGCTCCGCAATCAGTTCATCGACCGGCCGAGGCGCCGTCGCCCGGTCCCGTTCGGCCAGCCCGGCCAGCATCCGGTTGTAGGCATCGAGTTCTTCGTCGGTCTTTCGGTCGCCCGCCCGGTCGGACCGGCGGGCGTCGCGTTCGTCGCTGCGGGCCCACTGGGAGACCAGCGCGATCATCACGATGATCATCGGGATCTCGGTTGCGCCCCAGGCGATCGCGCCGCCGAGCCGCTGGTCGCCGACCAGATCCGTGACCCAGGGCAAGGCCAGCGTGTTGTAGTAGTCGGTCGCCATCGCCCGGTGCGAGTTCATCAGCGCCAGCCCGAAGAACGCGTGGAACGGCAACGCCCCCAGCAACATGGCCAGTTTGACCATCGGCTGCACCTGCCGCGGCGACGGATCGACCCCGATGATCACCCAGTAGTACAGGTATCCGACGACCAGGAAATGCAGGTTCATCGCCAGGTGGCCGAGGTGCGAGGAGATCATCACGTCGAAGAGCGAGGTGAAGTACAGCGCGTAGAACGACAGGATGAACAGCGGGAAGACGACCAGCGGGTGGGTGAGGAACCGCGCCGGCCAGCTGTGCAATCCGTTGACAATGTGCTCCCGGAGCCCGGGGACATCCCCGCGACCGGCTGCCGGAAGGGCCCGCAGGGCAAGCGTCACCGGGCCACCCAGCGCCAGCAGGATCGGCGCCATCATCCCGAGCAGCATGTGCACCATCATGTGGATCGAGAACTGGGCCTCGGCGTACCGGCCGAGCCCGGACGATGTCGCCAGCAGCACCATCGCACAGCCGATGACCCAGGCCACCGTGCGGCCCGGGGGCCAGCTGTCACCCCTGCGGTGCAGTCGGCGAACGGCAAGGAGATACAGCACGGCGGCGACGATGGCGGCGACGCCCAGGATCCAGTCGAAGCGCCAGTCGGTGAGCAACCGCAGGAATGTCGGCGGGCCGGCGATGTCGTAGCCGAGGGCGAGTTCGATATCTGTCGGGGCCACCCCCGAGGGCGGCGGTGTCGCCGTCCGGGCCAGCGCCGACGCCACCCCGATGGTGACGGCCATGATGCCGACCTCGACCACCGCCAACCGAATCAGCGGTCGCCGGTCACCGTCATCGGTGATCAACGGCAACGTGCGCTTGCGGTGCACGTACCCGATGGCGCCGAGGCTCAGCAGCAGGCCCGCCTTCAGCAGCATCAACCGGCCGTAGTCGGTCATCCACATGTCGGACAGGTAGTAGACCCGCACCCAGGCATTGCCGAATCCGGACAGCGCGACCGCGATGAACGCCCAGAACGCGATCGCCGAATAGCGGTGGGCGATGACGGGCAGGTGCCTGACATGTTGGCGGGCAAGGCCGAGAAACGCGACCAGCCCACCCACCCAGAGGCTGATGCCGACCAGGTGGAAGACCATGGTGTCGATCGCGACGTCATGGTCGGTGCTGCCGGCGGCATGACCGGTGGTGCTCTGCGCGATCACGCCGACGAGCGCGCCGGCCAACAAGACGGCGGCCCAGCCGGGGTGCAGGACGATACGGGCGAGCACGGCGATGAGCGCTGCAAGGATCGCGGCGATCAGGGCACTGCGGACGCTGTCGAGGATGGAGATGCCGCTGATCAACCAGTCCGCCGAAATGGCCTCGCCGATCGGTTTGCCGAGGGTGTCGGAAAGGATGAGCGGGATGAGGGCGAATCCGGCAGCCGACCACACCGCCGCCGCCAGCGAGGCCGCCTTGATCGCCCGATATCCGCCGACGTCGAAAATCCCCGAACGTTGTGGCGGGACCAGCCAGACCGCCGCCAGCAGCCATCCGATGGTCAGCGCGGCGGAGAGGTCGAAGATTGCCTTGACTGCGGGCAGCAGCAGGTCGGTGATGGTGCCTGCGCTGGGCAGGCCCGGAACATATGTCCGGGACGGAACGATGGCCGCCAGCGCGGCAGCAACACACCCGGCGATCAAGACCGCTGCGATGACGACCGCGGTCACGGTCCAGGGGTCGCGATGGTTTCCGGATCCTGCGGGCTCACTGACGCTGGATCCCGCGTCGGGCTGCCCCAGATGATCGCCAGTTGCGGTCGACGAAGCGGAGAATCGTGCAGCTGCGTTTGCGGCGTCGCCGGCGCCCGTCGACGTCACATCAGTCACGGCTTCACGATACTGCTCAACACCCGTCGGCCCAGCCGGGGAATGCCCGATGGTGGCAGGGCCGACATTCACCGTCACGTTGGGTAGCCGCGCACCCACGGGAAACGGGTTTCGACGGTGGCGGAAGCTTGTCATTTCGACGGCAGAACCGCGGCGGCCGTGCCTGTCGGTGGGCGCGTCCCAACTCTCACCCGGATAGGTGGATGCCAGGGGATTCAGTACCAGCAAGGATTGGTGCGGGCCCGGATCGGGCGATCGAACTGGCTGTACTGAAAGGCTGAATGATGTTCAACGACAACGGATCGTTCCTTCTCGCACTGCTGGAGTTCTTCCTGTTCTTCGCCTGGTTCATGTGCCTTTTCTGGATCTTCGGCGACATCTTCCGCAGCAAGGACTTGGGCGGCGGCGGCAAGACTTTCTGGGTGCTGTTCGTGATCCTCATTCCGTGGCTGGGCATCCTTGTGTACCTGATCGCCCGCGGGAAAGGCATGCACGAACGCCAACTGGAGCAGGCCCAAGCGATCCAGCGAGCCCAGACCGAGTACATCAAGTCAGTGGCCGCCGGTCCCTCAACAGGTGCCGCTGACCAGATCGTCTCCGCAAAAGGCTTGCTCGACAGCGGCACGATCACCCAGGCAGAGTTCGAACAGATCAAGGCGAAGGCCCTGGCAAGCTGATCGGCTGTCAATGATGCTGGTCGCGACCGGAGCGTGCCGGTCTGTTCGACCTGATCAGCTGGGATCCACCCAACACACGCCGGCTCACCGGTGAAGCGACCACGCCTACGCGGGTCCGTCCTACGCACGGCTTGGCTGGCAGCGCCCCCACCGACCTCGGTCGGTGGGGTGCCACCGACCGCCGGCAGAGTCAACCCGTCAGGATCTCGACGTCAGGCGCTGGAATCCGCTCGACCTCGAACGCCCACCCTTCGACGCACGATCAGGGAGCTGCCGGGCGGTGTGGTGGCCTCGCTCGATGTCACAAAGAAAGCTGAGCAGTAAGAACTCCGGGTATTTCTCCTGGAGCCGAACCCTCTGTCAAGCAAGGGGAGCCTGCTCTGGAGGAGAAGACCATGGGAAATCCACTCGTAGACGTGCTGACCCCCGGCATCCGGCAGAAAATCTACTTCGGGTACGCCTTGATCGGGTTGATGTTGGGTGCGACTCAGGTCGGATTCTCCGCCGCCGCACAAGGCCAACCGACGTGGCTCACTGTCGTGCTTGCTGTCTTCACCTTCATCGGGACTGCACTCGGCGCGACCGCGGCATCCAACGTAACGGCCGGCAAGGACGCAGCATCGATGTCCGTGGCAGACGCGACAAGGTAGCCGGGATGCGGGAAGTCGCAGGTCGTTACCAAGGCCCAGCTTGAGCCGCCACCCCGCTGCCCGGGACCATGACAACGACCATCACGATGACCCGGGGCATGACAACGCTTCCCGATCGCGCTCCCCCGTGCGCCCGCCGAGAGCAATTCGGCCGGGACAGTGCTCGACTCGGGCAGCAAGGGTCTATTATCTGCGTATGGATGCAGATAAGCAGGCGCGCAGATCGATGTTGCCGGCCGACCAGGTCGCCTTGACGGTCGAGGTTTTCCGAATGATCGCCGAGGGCACCCGGATCCAGATTCTGTGGGCGTTGCTCGACCGGGAGATGCCGGTGAACGAACTGGCCGAAACCGTCGGCAAGCCCGGACCATCGGTGTCGCAGCACCTGGCCAAGCTGCGAATGGGCCGGTTGGTCCGCACCCGGCGGGAAGGGAACCAGGTGTTCTACCAGTTGGAGAACGACCATGTACGACAACTCATCCTCGATGCGATCCACAATGTGGAACACGCCGGCCCGGCGATCCCAGCACACCACCTCGACCGCGGCGAGATCGGCACGATCACCCCTGGTGGCGCCACTCGCATGGAGACGGGAACCTGATGTGACCCGACCCAGCGGACCCATGCAACGTCACGAAACCACCTGTGGCACAACACAACACGACACACCACCACCCGACACACCACCACCCGACGCACCACCACCCAAGCACCAGCGAACACAGGTCCACGACCATGATCACAGTCATCCCCACGAGCATCGATCAGGGTGGCGTGGCACGGTCGCAGCGGTCTTTGTTCCGCACAGCCACGACAGTGCCGATTCAGTCGACTCCGAACTGGAGGCCAGTGCGCAGGGCATCAGAGCGGTCAAGATCAGCCTCGTCGCACTGGGCATCACCGCGCTCTTGCAGGTCTTGGTCGTCATCATCAGCGGGTCGATCGCGCTGTTGGCCGATACCATTCACAACTTCTCCGACGCACTGACCGCCATTCCCCTGTGGATCGCGTTCGTGCTCTCGCGACGAGCGGCGTCCCGCAGGTACACCTACGGATTGGGCAGGGCCGAGGACCTTGCCGGATTGTTAATCGTCGCGATGATCGCGTTGTCCGCCGTCATCGCCGGCTGGGAGGCCATCGACCGGCTGCTCAACCCGTCCCCGGTGCACTACCTCGGTTGGGTCGCCGCCGCCGGGCTCATCGGATTCGCCGGCAACGAACTCGTCGCCGTCTACCGAATCCGAGTGGGCCGCCGCATTGGATCCGTGGCACTGATGGCCGACGGACTGCACGCGAGAACCGACGGGCTCACGTCGCTGGCCGTGGTGTTCGGTGCCGCCGGTGTCGCCCTCGGTTGGCCGGCCGTCGATCCGCTCATCGGTCTACTGATCACCATCGCCATTCTTGCGATGCTGCGGACCGCCGCGCGGGACGTCTTCAGGAGGCTGCTTGATGGCGTCGATCCAGCAGTGGTCGACGACGCCGAACGGGCGTTGCTCGCCACGCCCGGCGTCGTCGGTGTGCGGGATCTGCACCTGCGTTGGCTCGGGCATTCGTTGCGTGCGGAGGCTGATGTGGAGATCGACCCGACGCTCACCGCAGCGCAGGCCCACGACATCGCCCACCACGCCCAGCGTCACCTGACCAGCGGAGTCCGACGCCTGACTACCGCGACCATCCACACCAGCCCGGCCGGAATTCACTCCGAGCCACCCCCACCCACCGCCGCCGCCGCAACCGTCTGAACGGAGCACTTCATGCCACACACTCATCAGCAATCCGGATCCGGTGGCGCGGTCCGGGAACCCGGGGCGCTGATCCACTGGCCGCGCCGGTACGACCTGCTCGCCTCGGTGTTGTTCGCCGGCCGCGGCCGGCGGGTCCGCGCGACCATCGCCGACACCATCGGCCTGATACCTGGCCAGAGTGTTCTCGACGTCGGTTGCGGTACTGGAACTCTCGCACTGTATTTGGCCGGGCGAGTCATGCCCGGCGGGTCGGCTGCCGGGGTTGATGCCTCGCCGGAGATGATCAATGCCGCGCAGGCGAAGGCTTCTCGGAAGAACATCGACCTTCAATTCGCGGTCGCTGCTGCCCAAGCGCTGCCATTCGCAGATGAGACCTTTGACGCCGTCACGACCAGCCTGACCATCCACCATGTGCCCGAAGCCGACCGTCCCCTGGCCGTCCGCGAGCTGTTACGCGTGTTGCGGCCCGGCGGGGAACTGCTGATCGCGGAATTTCAGGCCCCGAGCCGGCCGATCAGCCGGTCTCTCACCCGGCACCTCTTCGGGCACGCGATGGCCGACAACGACCTCACTGAGATCGTCACCCTCGCCCACGACGCCGGGGCGGTCGACCTGACCCGGCGGCCCACCGCGGTCGGCTGGCTCGGTCTTGTCCACGGCCGAAAGCCGGCGTGACGCTGACCGAGGGGCCGTTCCAGGGCGATCCCGATCCGGCGCGGGACAGCAGGCAGCTGCGGCGGCCGGGTCCCCGATCAGAACGGCCGGGTAATCGACCGCCACCGGCCACTGCTCGACCATTCACGCTGGAACGGCCGATGACAACCGGCAGGCCGAGGCGCACACTACTAAAGCTGTTGGCAGGTTCCGGCGTCGGTCGTGTCATGGACTGTTGAACGAGGAGCGGGTCACGTCTTGGTAGGGCAAACGAGGGCTTCCGAACGCACCGGCGGCCCGTCACTGGTTGGTCGGTTGATCGCGGTGAATGTAGGGCTGCCCAAGGATGTGTCATGGCGTGGACGGATTGTGCACACCGGCGTGTGGAAGCACCCAGTCGAAGGGCCACAGATGGTCCGGACGTTGAACATCGACGGTGACGGTCAGGGCGATCTCGGAGGTCATGGTGGGCCGCATCGGGCGGTGATGGTGTACCAACTCGCGTCGTACGACTACTGGCGGGCACAGCTGGGTCGGGACGACCTCGAATACGGCGGATTCGGCGAGAACTTCACGGTCGAAGGGCTTTCCGACGACGAGGTATGCGTTGGTGACCGCTACGAGATCGGCCAGGCCCTGTTCGAAGTGAGCCAACCGCGGGTCACCTGCTACCGCGTCGGCATGCGGCTCGGCGAGCCGCAATTGCCTGCGCTGCTGGTGAGCCACCGGCGACCCGGGTTCTACCTGCGCGTCCTGCGGGAGGGTGTCGTCCGAGCCGGTGATCCAATCATTCAGGTGGCTGCCGGACCGGGTCGGATGACGGTGTCCGCCATCGACGCACTGCTCTACCTGCCCGGGCACGATCGGGACGCGATGGGCCGAGCAGTGGGCATCAGCGCGCTGAGTCCGGGTTGGAAAGAATCTTTCACCGCAATGCTGGCGGATAGTACGGGGACGACCGGGAACGTTGGATTGACCGAGGCGGCAGCGGCGCCGCCGGTCGCGTGGCCGGGTTTCCGTCCCCTGCGGGTGGTCGGCCTCGACCCGGAAAGCGACAGCGTCACCTCGATTCGGCTGGCCTCGGTTGACGGCTCGTCGTTGCCCCCCGCCCTGCCGGGTCAGTTCGTCGCGATGCGCGTACTACTGGGCGACTCCGGACCAACGGCGACCCGCAGCTATTCATTGTCGAGCGCGCCGGGGTCGGCGCAGTACCGGGTCAGCGTCAAGCGGGAGCCGGGCGGATCGGTCAGCCATTTCGTACACACCAGCCTCATGGCCGGGGCACTGGTCGAGATCGCCGCCCCGCGTGGCGGTTTCATCCTCCAGGATGGCACCAATCCGGTCCTGCTGATCTCCGCCGGCATCGGCGCCACGCCCGTTCTGGCGATGCTCTCCGCGCTGGCCGCGAAAAAGTCGAACCGGCAGATCTGGTGGCTGCACGGTGCGCGCAACTCCGCAGACCACCCCTTTGCCGACGAAGTACGCGGGCTGCTCGCGGGGCTGCCGAACACCAGGGCCGAGATCTGTTACAGCGCACCGCGGCCGGCCGACCAGCTCGGCACTGACTACACCATTCGGGGCCGGTTGACTGCCGACCTCTTGAGGCGCCTGGAGCTGCCCCGAGATGCCAGCGCCTACCTGTGCGGGCCCGCAGTGTTCATGGACGACATCACTTCGGCGCTAGTGGATCTCGGGCTGGACCCAGGTCAGGTTCGGACGGAGGCGTTCGGCGCCGGACCGGCCATGACCCCGGGCATCTCAGCGAGCCCGACCATTGCACCCCACCCTCCTGCCGGGCCGGCGGGCACCGGACGACCGGTGACCTTCACCCGCAGTGGCCTCACCGCGCCCTGGCGGGAGGACATGACCAGCCTGCTGGAATTCGCCGAAGCCTGCGACATACCGACCCGCTGGTCCTGCCGCACCGGTGTTTGCCACACCTGCGAGGTCGGACTTCTCACCGGTTCGGTCACCTACGACCCGGCCCCGATCGACCCGCCCGCGGACGGAAACGCCCTCATCTGCTGCTCGACACCGCTGCAGGACCTCGCCATCGACCTGTAGATCGACGATCTCACCAGAGATCGACCCGCAAACCCGGAAGAATTCGAATTCTGACACGACTTGTGTTCAGCCTGCGGCACAAGCCCTGGGCGAGTACGACCTGGTATTCGGGCGTCAGTCGGTGCGAACCAGTGTTCGCCCGGTGGGCGGTCGATCACTGCACCTGACTGGGCCGGCTCAATGGGCGGGCGGATCGACGACCTCGGCCACCAGGGACACCACCTCGTGGAGGTCAGCTGGGGTGGTCAGGTGGCCGACGCCGGAGAAGACTCGAACGTCGAGGTCCATGGTTCGCCGCACTGCTGGCACCAATCGATGAGGCGGCAGGAACCGGTCGTGTTCGCCGACCCCGACGACACACGGCCGGTCGGCGCGACGGGCCAGTAGACCAGCCGGCAGGGCCGGAGGAGCCAGCGTCGTGCGGCAGCAGGTGGCCGTCAGGGCCATCCATTCCACCTCGGTCTCAGTCGGTTCCGCACCCGGCGCAACGAACAACCGGAGCATCCTTCGGGTGTGTTCGGTGGTGGGACTGAGCAGCCAAACAGCCGAGGTCAGCACGAGTTTCGGGTCCACAGTGAGTCCGATGAAGCCAGCAGGTGAGACCAGCGCCCGCGCCGTGATTCGGGGCGATTCGGCGGCCAGGGCCACAGCGGCGCCCAGTGAATTGCCCACCAACACAATCCCGTTGGCATCCATCGCCGCCAGAATCTCATCGAGCACTCGGCCGTACCAGGCGAGCCGGTCCCGGCGAGGCCGACGCGGATCACTGAGTCCGGGTTGACCAGGAAGATCCACCACTGTGGTCGCCCAGTGGACCGACAATGCCCGCAGCCACGGCAGCGACACCGCAGCGTTGAAGCCGGTCCCGGGCACCATGACGATCCGCGGCCGGCCAGTACCGGCGGAGGTGAGTTCCACACTGCCGACGCTGGTGTTCAAGGTCATGTTGGTCAGGGGAAAGTCTGTGTTCGCCAAAGCTTCTGAACACCACTGCCGCACCGTCTGTTGACCGCGAGCG
Source organism: uncultured Actinomycetota bacterium (assembly GCA_963730295.1). Classification (GTDB taxonomy): domain Bacteria; phylum Actinomycetota; class Actinomycetes; order Mycobacteriales; family Nakamurellaceae; genus Nakamurella. The sequence goes on from CAVSRE010000006.1 coordinate 288,378, forward strand.
TTCTTGTACACGGTCGGCATTGAGCCAGTGTGCCGGTCGGGTTGTGGCTCGTCCAGGCGTAGCGGGCCAGGCGGTTCACGGGTCCGCGACGCCCACTTTCCGCCGTTCGGCAGTGCCGGTCATTGTTGTTGTTGGTAGATGTCGGGGATGCCATCGTTGTTGTCGTCGCGTTCTTCTTCCGCGCACATTGCCATGTAGCGCCGGTTCCTGATGCGCAGCAGGATCGCCGCGAACATGGCGGCCGCGACGGAACCGGTGAGGACGGCGATCTTGACGTGGTCATCGGCGGCGCTGTCGCCGGCGAAGGCGAGTTCGCCGATCAGCAGGGACACGGTGAACCCGATCCCGCCGAGCAGGGCGACCCCGGTCAGGTCGGGCCAGGTCAGACCCTTCTGCAGGGGACGCCGGAGGAGTTTGGAGGTCAGGAAGGTCCCGGCCAGAATCCCGATCGGTTTGCCGAGCACCAAGGCGACGATGATGCCGATCGCGATGGGGTCGCTGAGGGCGGACTGCAGCCCGGTCCATCCGCCGATCGCGACACCGGCGGAGCACAGCGCGAACAGCGGCACCGCGACCCCGGCGGAGATGGGGCGCCAGAGATGTTCGAAATGTTCCGCCAACCCGGGCCGGTCATCGTCCTTTCCGGCGATGCTCCGTGCCCGGACGGGGACCGCGAAGCCGAGCAGGACCCCCGCGACGGTGGCGTGCACCCCGGACGCGTGGAGCAGCCCCCAGGTCGCGAATGCCAGTGGCAGCAGGGCCCACCATGCGTCGACTCGACGTTGCACCAACAGCGTGAACAAACCCAACGGCAGCAGTGCGCCGAGTAGCCAGACCGGTTGTAGGTCGTCGGAGTAGAAAAGGGCTATCACGGTGATCGCGAGCAGGTCGTCGACCACGGCCAGGGTGAGCAGGAATGTGCGTAGCGCGACCGGCAGGTGGGTGGAGATGACCGCGAGAACAGCGACCGCGAAAGCGATATCGGTGGCGGTCGGGATGGCCCACCCGCGCGGTCCGGTGCCGCCGGCGATGGCCAGGTACAGGACCGCGGGGATGATCATCCCGCCGACCGCCGCTGCCACCGGCACGACCGCCCGTTTCGGATCGCGCAGGTCGCCGGCGACGAATTCCCGCTTCAGTTCCAGCCCGGCGACGAAGAAAAAGATCGCCAACAGTCCGTCGCCGGCCCATTCCGCGACAGTCAGGTTCAGGTGCAGCGAGGCGGGGCCGATCTCGGTGGCCAGCAGGGTGAAGTAGCTGTCCGCGATGGAGGTGTTCGCCCAGACCAGGGCGATGAGAGTGGCCAGCAGCAGCAGTGCGCCCCCGACGGTTTCCTTGCGGAGCACCTGGGCAATGCGGCCGTTCTCCGCCCAGGTGCCCGGGGAGAACAAGAACGATGGAGAGGTCGCCATAGAAATGAGTCCTCACGTGCGGTCGGCTGCAGAATTGCCGACCAGACTTCCCGGCGCACCGCCACAAACACTATCCGACCAATTCGCAGACATCGGCCGCCGTGCGGCCCGGCCCGCCGGGCGCCGTGGTCTCTAGTTCCGCCGCTTCGGTTCGTTTCCGCCGGATGCATCGGCGGCGACGTGTCGACCCTCCAGGAAGAACTCCAGAATCGCCTGTGGCGCAGCAAGTTGAGATAACGGGCGGGCGGCGCCAAAGGATTCGTTCCAGAACGCGCCGGCCGGCACCCGCCAGGGCCCGACATACGCGTACGGTTCGCCGATCGCGGCGTCTCCGGGCGATACCCCGTAGTTGACCTCCGCCAGCGAGATGCCGATGTCAAAATGCTCGGGCCACAGCGTCGGCACCTGTCCGGGATCCAACAAGCGCAGCGCGGCATCGCCATCGGTGAACGCCCGCAGCAGCACCGCTGCCGCCCACGGCGTGACCTCGGTGGGTTCATCGACGGAGAATTCGGGACCGCCGGTGTAGACGTCACGCAGTGCGCGCGGGGTGATCCCGGCCCGCCGCGCAAGGTCGTTCACGCTGCCGCCCAACGGGAACCGGTCAGTTGCGGTGATCAGCTCGGTGCCGGACACCGCGCCGGGTGCAGCGGCGACCCAGCCGCCGAATCCACCCGATCGAGCGGCGAGTCGAATGTCACCAGCCGCTTCGTACTGGGGACCTGCGATCAGCAGCTCCGCAACCGCGTGCAGCGCCCGACGGGTGGTGGACAGTTCCTGCTGTGCGGCATTCACGGTCGGTCGACCCTCCTTGATCCTGCTGACCGACCGAGCCTAACCGTTAGGCCGCCGCCTGCCCGGTGGGCATGATCACGAGCCAAAGCCCGCCGAACTCGCTGACGTTGTGACAGGTCACGACGTTCTTGCCCTCGTGTGCGTAGTAATACAGCGGATGCCCGGCATAGCTGACCTGGGTGGACCCGTCACTGCGAGGCGTGGTGCCCAGCAGATCGCCCATCGCGCCGCCGCCGGCGATCGGGGACCCGTCGGTCAGTACAGGCGGCCAGGCAACGGCACAATCGTCGTAGCAGTCCGGGGTGGCGGTGGTTTCCTTGTCAAAAAGGTAGATCGCCTGCCCGGTGCCGTCGAACAGGACCTGCCCGAAATCGCTGTCCGCGGCCGTGATCGTGACGCCGGGACCGGTACCAGCGGGTGCTTCCGCGGTCATCGCCTCCGATGCAGGGTCCGCGGAGTCCTCGGTCATCATCGATTCCGAGTCATCCATCGATCCCGACGGCTCCACCATTGCGCCCGCGGAACCCACATCGGACGTCATCGCCTCGGTCATGGCGTCCGTCATGGCTTCGGTCATGGCCGACTCACCGGACGACATCGCCGCAGACCCGCTCGTCGACTGATCCGCGGGTGTCGTCGCTCCGGTGCCGCAGGCGGTGAGCGGTACCGCGATCAGGGTGAGCAGGATCAATGAACGTCGCATGCCTTGACCGTAGGGCGAACACCCCGCACCACCCACGCTCCGGCACTCGATGTCACCGGACCGTAAGGACTGACACCGATTCGTTGACATCGCGCACCGCAGGCGACGGACCAATGTGCGCCGCGAAGTCGTCGTGGAAGTCGTCCGGTACCTGCCCGATGTCCCGGAGGTCGCGGTGGTGGCCGCCTGGGGTCGACACCCCGACTGGTACCTCAACCTCAAGGCCGGACCGGCGGTGGCGGTCCGCATCTCAACCCAGATCTGGCTGCGACCGGATCACCGGTTCCTGGACGCGAAGGACACGAGCGAGTTGTTGCGCACGTACCAGCGGGCGCACCCGAAGGCGTGGAAGCGCATCGCGCCGATCCTCGGTTTGCCGGCCGACCCGCAGGACACCGACCTCACCGCGGTCCATGCCGTGGTCTTCACTCCAGCCCGGCCCGGCCGCCCGACGCGCGATCCGCGTGACGACTCCCCGGCCGGCGGCCACGGGTAATGTCCACGTGTGCGAGCGCGGGATCTGATGGAAGACTTTCCCCTGGTCAGTAAGAACACTGACGCGTTGGTGGCGACTCGGTTGCTGGTCGACCGGGGACTGCCCGGGCTGGTGGTGCTGGACTCCGCGGGCCTGCCGCTGGTGGTATTGCCAGGTTCCCAGGTGTTGCGGTTCGCATTGCCCGACTACGTGGAGGACGACCCCACGTTGGCTGCGGTGTTTCCCGAAGCGGAGGCCGACGAGTTGTGTGCGGCCCTGTCCGGCCGCACCGTCGCGCAGTTGATGCCCGGCCCCGCCTACCTCCCTCAACACGACCGGGACCGGCCGATCGTCGATCCGGAAGCGACCGCGATGCAGGTTGCATCGGTGATGAGCCGGCAGCATTCCCCGATCGTCGCTGTCGTGCAGGACAACACGGTGCTCGGCGTCATCACCGTGCATCGCCTGCTCGGCGCGCTGCTTCCGCGCCGGTGACCGACCCGAGTCCGTGGGTGGTCGCTACCGCGATCACCGTCTTCGTCGGTGCCTATGTGTTGATCGCCACTGAGTGGGTGCACCGGGTCCGGGCCGCCCTGGGTGGGGCGGCGGTGATGTTCCTACTCGGCGCCACCACCGGTCAGGAAGCGTTCTTCAGCGCGGAGACCGGCATCGATTGGAACGTCATCCTGCTGCTGTTCGGGATGATGGTGGTGATCAGCGTGGTCAAGCAGACCGGGTTGTTCGAGTACCTCGCCATTTGGGCCGGTAAACGTGCCAAAGGCCGGCCGTACCGGCTGCTGGTGCTGCTCTGCCTGATCACCGCCGTCGCGTCCGCGATGCTGGACAACGTCACCACAGTTCTGCTGATCGCCCCGGTCACGCTGCTGGTGTGCTCCCGGCTCGGGGTCCGCCCCGAGCTGTTCCTCGTCGCCACCGCCATGGCCAGCAACATCGGCGGGGTCGGCACCCTGATCGGTGACCCCCCGAACATCATCATCGGCAGCCGCGCCGGACTGACGTTCAACGACTTCCTCACCAACCTTGCACCGCTGGCGGTGCTGCTGGTGGGGGTGTTCCTGTTGCTGGCCAGGTTCCTGTTCCGGTCCGCGTTCCGGGTCGATCCCGACCTGGCGCAGGACGTGTCGGCGTTGGACGAACGCCGCGCGATCCGCGACCCCGCCCTGCTCCGCAGGGTGCTGGCCGTCCTCGCGGTGATCCTGACCGCGTTCACCCTGCACAGCTTCCTGGGCCTGGACCCGTCCGTGGTGGCCCTGCTCGGCGCCGGCGCGATGATCGTGGTCAGCCGCGCTTCCCGGGCCGAATTCCTGGAGGACGTGGAATGGGAGACCCTGGCCTTCTTCGTCGGCCTGTTCGTGATGGTCGGCGCCCTGGTCAACATCGGAGTCATCGACTGGCTCGGCCAGCAGGCCATCGACGCCGTCGGTGGGCATTTCCTCCTCGCGGCGACGGTGTTGCTGTTCGGTTCCGCGGTGATCTCCGGGATCATCGACAACATCCCCTACGTCGCGACCCTCACCCCGCTGGTCGCCGACCTGGTCGGCAGCGGCACCGGCCCCTCAACCATGTCCCTGTGGTGGGCGTTGGCCCTGGGCGCCGGCCTGGGCGGCAACGCCACCGCGATCGGCGCCAGCGCCAACGTCGTCGTCACCGGCATCGCCGCCCGGGAAGGTCACCCCATCTCCTTCGGCACCTTCACCCGGTACGGCATCATCGTGACCACCACCACTGTGCTCATCGCCTGGCCCTACCTGTGGCTGCGCTACTTCGTCCTCGCCTGACCGGGGTCAACCGGGGCAACGGCCGTCCGATCGACGTCCCCATTCCCGTCCCCGCCGCCGATGGCCGACCGATCGATGCCGTGGGCCCACGACCCCAAACGGACCTCACTTCGTAAGAATTACCCCGACGATCTGCGCCGCGGGGCAGGCTACAAAGAAGCCATGGGCAACCAGCGGTGTGATCAATCGTGCTGACCCTGGTGCTGATCGGCGTACTGGCGGGTGCCGTCACGGCGGTGTCGCCCTGCGTACTGCCCGTGCTGCCTGCCGTCTTCTTCGGTGCCGGCGGATCCACTCCGGCCGGGCCCGGAGCCTCGACCAACGTCGCGACAGGAGCGGCCACTGTGGTCGCCGGCGCGGTCGCACGTCGGGATGGTGCGGTACGGATCGTCCTGGGTCTGGTCCTCGGCTTCGCGGTCCTGACGCTGACCGGGTCGGTGGTGGTGAACGCGCTGCACCTCCCTGCGGGCGTGCTCCGCGTGGCCGGGCTGATCGTCCTCTTTCTCGCGGGCCTGGGCCTGGCGGTGCCCGCGGTGCAACGGGTGCTGCAATACCCGTTCACCCGGCTGCCGCAGCCCGACGCTTCCGGGGCGGTCGGTCCTTTCGTGCTCGGCCTCGCCCTTGGCGCCCTCTATGTGCCGTGCGCCGGGCCGGTGATCGCGGCCATCGCGATCGCCGGCGCCACCGGCCGGGTGGACCAGGGCGTCCTGGTGTTGACGGCGGCGTTCTCGATCGGCACCGCCATCCCACTGCTGCTGTTCGCCTACGCCGGGCAATACATCGGTCGCCGGATGTCCAGCGTCCGAGCCGGGGCCCGCCGGTTCCGGATCGCCGGCGGTGCGGTCATGATGACGCTCGCGATCGCGTTGACCTTCAACCTGGTCGATGACCTGCAGCGGTGGGTGCCGACCTACACCGCGGCCATCCAGGACGCCGTCGAGGGCAATGACGCCGCCCAGCAAGCGCTCCGACAGCTGACCACACCGCAACCCGCACCGGGCAACGGCACCGCGGCCACCCCGACGGATACCGCAGCGCCGGACCCGTCCGGCCCGGTGGAAACCTGCCGGTCGGCAGCGGAAACACTGGCCAATTGTGGGCCGGCGCCGGACCTGATCGGGATCGACACCTGGATCAACACGCCCGACGGAGCCCCGGTCAGCGTGTCCGGGTTGCAGGGGAAGGTGGTGCTGGTCGACTTCTGGACCTTCGCCTGCATCAACTGCCAGCACGTGCTGCCCGCCGTCACCGCCTGGTACGACACCTACCGCGCCGCCGGACTCGAGGTGATCGGGGTGCACACCCCGGAATTCGCCTTCGAACACGACCCGGACAATGTCCGCGAAGCTGTCGTCAGCGAGTCGATCCACTACCCCGTTGGCTTGGACAACTCGTCGGCGACCTGGCGGAATTACCACAACAGCTACTGGCCCGCCGCGTACCTGATTGACGCCACCGGAACCCTGCGGTACGTCAAATACGGTGAGGGCGACTACGAGCACACCGAAACACTGATCCGGCAACTGCTTCGGGCCGCGAACCCGGCGGTTGCACTGCCCCCACCGATCCAGGCACCGGCGTCCTGACCCACCGGTCACCCCCATCAGGAGCCGGGGCAATGGTCATCGCGACGCTCACCCTGGCCCGACGCTGGGAGTCCGGACTTGTGGAAGCCATCGGCCTCATACTGGGTGTGATCCTCGCGCTGGGCTGGGTCACCGTCCTGACCGGCACGTTCGTCGGGCTCCGCGCAGGACCTGGGCGCCGCCGCACCTGACCAGTGGGCCGTTCGGGATGATGAAGCAAACCTGCCAGACGATCGACCCGGAAAAGGCGCCGGCGGTCAACGGCAGATCGGCCGCTGATCAGGCTCGCCGATCTCTCCTGGACCGACGGGGATTCAACATCGTGGAGCGTGGGTACCCGAAGATGATGACCGTCAATCACCCGTCGAGACCGGCGTCAATCCTGGCTCGCGTCGTTCACGGCGACCAGCGATGACTGGGTGCACGCTGCTCGGCGAACCCACAGGACGGCCATGAGTCCCCGAGGCGACCGCGGCGGCTGGAATTCGTTCCGCGACACGGTCCGGACCCAACTATGGCCGCTGCCCACGGTAGGAATCGTGATCGCCGTCGCGGCTGGGGTGCTGTTGCCGCGGCTGGACGGCGCGATCGACGACGACCTCCCCCCCACGGTCACCGATTACCTGTTCGGTGGCGGTGCCGCGGCCGCCCGAGCGGTCCTGGAAACCATCGCCGGTTCCCTCATCACCGTCACTGCGTTGACGTTCTCGTTGACCGTCGTCACTCTGCAACTGGCCAGCAGCCAGTACTCGCCCAGGCTGCTGCGCACCTTCAGCAGCGACCGGTTCGTCCAGGCCACCTTGGCGTTGCTGCTGGGAACGTTCACCTACGCACTGACCGTGCTGAGGACGGTCCGAACACCCGCCGACGATCAGCGACTGTTCGTCCCGCAAATGGCGGTCACCGTCGCATTCGGGCTGACCGTCGCCAGCGTGATCGGCCTGGTGCTCTTCCTGGCCCATCTGACCACGGAGATCCGTGCCGAGACGATGCTCGCCAACGTCCACCAGGACGCCACCGACACCGTGAATCGTGTCCTGTCTGCCGACGACCCGGGTGCCGGAGCCGACCCGCTCCCGGAGCCACCCGGCGAGGCAGTGCCGGTGATGGCCGGTTCCTCCGGATTCCTGGTCCGCATCGACGAATCGGCCATGCTGGCAGCAGCAACGACGGCCGATGCGGTGCTGGTGATCGACCGCCCACCTGGCAGTTCCCTGGTCGTTGGCACGCCGGTCGGTGTCACCTGGCCGAGCTCTGGCCGGTTCTTCGAGACCGATGAACTGGAATCGCTCAGGTCATCGGTCGGGCGAGCGGTCCGCACCGGCAAGGAGCGGACGGCGGCGGTGGACGTCGCCTTCGGTCTGCGTCAACTCACCGACGTCGCCATCAAGGCACTGTCCCCCGGCATCAACGATCCGACGACGGCCGTGCACGCGCTCGGCCACTCCTCGAGCCTGCTGTGCGAGCTCGCCAAAAGGGACCTCGGACCCCGACTGCTCCGCGACGAAGAGGGCAGGATCAGGGTGGTGCTGCACCGTGCCTCCTTCGGCGACCTGCTGGAACTCGCCGTCGGTCAACCCCGTCGGTACGGCGCGGCGGACCCGGATGTGCTCATCCGACTGGTCCGGCTGCTCGACGAGATCGCCTGGACCGCAACAGCGGTCGAGCAACGCCAAGCCATCGCCGGGCAACTCGCCAGGCTCCGCGCGACCGCCGATGGCCAGAATTTCGACGACACCGAGCGGGCCTACCTCCGGGCCCTCGGCGACCTCGTCGAGAGCACCCTCGCCCGGCCACAGCAGCAGCGCAGCAAGCCGGACCGCCCCGCCGGCCAATGACTCGACTCGTTTCGATTGGTTTGGCCCGTCGGTGGCCGGGTAATCGTTCAGGGGGTCGACCAGACCCAGATCGTCCCGGAGCCCCCTCGTCGAGGGTGAGTCCGGGTTGATTCACGCACCCCAGCGGCGAGGGAGTGGGAAACAGATGAACGCACCAGAAACGCGACCGGCAACGACCACGGACGCCGGGATACCGGTGGCCAGTGACGAACACTCGCTGTCCATCGGACCGGACGGTCCGCTGCTGCTGCAGGATCATTACCTGTTGGAGCAGATGGCGAACTTCAACCGGGAGCGCATCCCGGAGCGGCAGCCGCATGCCAAGGGCGGCGGGGCGTTCGGCGTTTTTCAGGTGACCCAGGACGTCAGCGCCTTCACCCGGGCCGCGGTGTTCCAGCCGGGCACCGAAACCGAGCTGGTGGCGCGCTTCTCGACGGTCGCCGGCGAGCGGGGCAGCCCCGACACCTGGCGTGACCCAAGGGGTTTCTCGCTCAAGTTCTACACGTCGGAGGGCAATTTCGACCTCGTCGGGAACAACACCCCGGTGTTCTTCATCCGGGATCCGCTGAAGTTCCAGCACTTCATCCGCTCGCAGAAGCGCCGCGCCGCGAACAACCTTCGCGACCACGACATGCAGTGGGACTTCTGGACGCTGTCCCCGGAATCGGCGCACCAGGTGACCTGGCTGATGGGCGACCGCGGCATCCCCCGCACCTGGCGGCACATGAACGGCTATTCCAGCCACACCTACATGTGGATCAACGCCGACGGCGAAAAATTCTGGGTCAAGTACCACTTCAAGACCGACCAGGGCATCGAGTACTTCACCCAGGACGAGGGCGACCAGATGGCCGCCGTCGATACCGATTACCACCAGCGCGACCTGTACGAGCACATCGAGGCCGGCCAGTACCCCAGTTGGACGCTGAAGATGCAGATCATGCCGTTCGAGGACGCCAAGAACTACCGGTTCAACCCGTTCGACCTGACCAAGGTGTGGCCGCACAGTGACTACCCGCTGCACGAGGTCGGCCGAATGACGTTGAACCGCAACGTCACCGACTACCACTCGCAGATCGAACAGGCAGCATTCGAACCCAACAACATGGTCGCCGGAACGGGCCTGTCGCCGGACAAGATGCTGCTGGCCCGAGGGTTCTCCTACTCCGATGCGCACCGCGCCCGGCTGGGCGTCAATTACCGGCAGATCCCGGTCAACACACCCAAGGCGCCGGTGCACAGCTACTCCAAGGACGGCGCCATGCGGATCACGCCGGTCTCCGACCCGGTCTATGCGCCGAACTCCTACGGCGGCCCGGCGGCCGATCCGACCCGGACCGACGACGGCGGAACCTGGTACGCCGACGGTGACATGGTGCGCACCGCGTACACGCTGCGCGCCGAGGACGACGACTGGGGCCAGGCCGGCACCTTGGTCCGCGAGGTCCTGGACGACGCGGCCCGGGAACGACTGGTCACCAACATCGTCGGCCACCTGCTGAACGCAGTGAGCGAGCCCGTTCTGCTGCGTGCCTTCGAGTACTGGCGCAATGTCGACAAGACCCTCGGTGATCGGATCGAGCAAGGCGTCCGCGACAAGCAGGACGAGAAGGACCCCAAGGCGGTCCAGCAGGCCAACCCGGCCCGAGAAGGCATGCAGGCCAAGGCCTGACGACGTCCGCACACTGTCGACGGCCCGATCCGCTGCACTGAACGGCAGCGGATCGGCCGCCGGCGGCCGCCCGCTCGACTCGTTTAGCACGGTTAACTGCGGGAAATCCGGGTACAGGCAGTCTGAGCAATTCGGACACTCGTCGTCATGGATTCGTGTCGACGTGAACTTCGGAGGTCACCAAATGAATGCACAGGTGGTAGTTGTCACTGGGGCCAGCGGCGGTATCGGGCGGGCGGTAGCCGCGGCGTTCGGCGCCCGCGGAGCGGCCGTGGCCCTGTTGGCCCGCGGCGAGAAGGGTCTGGCCGGAGCAGCGCAGGGCGTCCGCGACGGCGGCGGCCGGGCGTTGGTGATCCCCACCGATGTGGCCGACCAGACGCAGGTCTTCGCTGCCGCCGACCGGGTGGAGGCCGAACTCGGGCCCATTGATGTGTGGGTGAACGTGGCGTTCACCTCCGTGTTCTCCCCGTTCGAGAAGATTCACCCGGACGAATACCGTCGAGTCACCGAGGTCAGCTATCTCGGCTACGTGTACGGCACGATGGCCGCACTGCAGAAGATGAAACCCCGCGACCGGGGAACGATCGTGCAGGTCGGTTCCGCGCTCGCTTATCGGGGGATCCCTTTGCAGACGGCCTACTGTGGCGCGAAGCACGCCATCCAGGGATTTCATGAGGCGCTGCGCTGCGAATTGCTGCACGACAAGAGCGGAGTGCGCGTCACCATGGTGCAGATGCCGGCGGTGAACACGCCCCAGTTCTCCTGGGTGTTGTCCCGGCTCCCCCGCCATGCGCAGCCGGTGCCGCCGATCTACCAACCGGAGGTCGCCGCTCGCGGTGTGCTGTATGCAGCCGATCACCCGAGGCGACGGGAGTACTGGGTCGGTGCGAGTACCGCCGGCACGCTGGCCGGCAACGCGATTGCCCCTGGCCTGTTGGACCGGTACCTGGCGCGAACGGGATTCAAGTCCCAACAGACCGACCAGCGACAAGAGCCGGACGCACCGGTCAACCTGTGGGAACCGGCCGACGGACCCGACGGCAAGGATTTCGGCGCGCACGGCATTTTCGACGGCAAAGCCAAGAACGCAGCGCCGCAACTGTGGGCGTCCCATCACCACGGTCTGCTGGCCGGCGGCGCGGCGGCCGTCGCCGCGACCGGGGTCGCGGTGCTGCTCGGGCGGCGCAGATGAGCATGCAACTCTCGGGCGCCGCCCCGGTTGCCACTCGAATCTGGGGGGCCGCCACTGCCGCGGCCGGCGCGGTGACCCTGCTGCGTCCACAGGCGGTGGCCGGGCTGGTCAGCGGTACCGGGCCGACCCCGGACGCTGCCGTAATCAGGATCCTGGGTGGGCGGCAACTGTTGCAGGGCACCGCGGTGCTGATCCGCCCCACGGCACTGCTCGTGATCGGCGGGCTCACGGTCGACGTCCTGCACGCCACCACCATGCTGGCGGCGGCGGCCATCTGGCCGGGCTACCGCCGCGCGGCGCTGGCCAGCGCCGCGGTCGCGGGGACCTCGGCGGTCGGTGCGGTGCTGATCCTGCGCACGACCCCACGCCCGTGACCGGAAAACCCGCGGCCAACTCCGAGCCGGACAGGTTCCCGCCGCATGTGTTGCGCGAATACGCCCTGCTCGCCGACGGGGAGCGGGGCGCCGTCGTCGGCCCGCGCGGCGACATCGTGTGGATGTGCGCACCACGGTGGGACAACGACGCGGTCTTCTCGGCACTGCTGGACGGCCCGGGCGGATACTCGATCACCCCGGTGGACCGGTTCGTCTGGGGCGGGTTCTACGAAGAGGGCAGCATGATCTGGCGCAGCCGGTGGGTGACCAACCACGGCATCATCGAGTGCCGCGAGGCATTGGCCTTCCCCGGTGCGGAGCACCGCGCCGTCCTGCTCCGCCGGGTGATCGCGGTCCGCGGCGACGCGGCGGTGCGAGTCGATCTGGAGCCACGGGCGGGTTTCGGCCGGCACGGCCTGACCGGACTCCACGATCACGACGGAACCTGGTCCGGCCGGAGCGGCGGCCTACACCTACGCTGGAGTGGCCCGCCGGGATCGGCCCGCCCGGTCGACCGGCACAAGGGCCTGACCGCCGGTCTGGTGGTGCCCGCCGGCCAACACCACGACCTGGTTCTGGAAATCAGCGACGAGGTTCTCCCGGACCAGCCCCCGGACCCAACAGATTGCTGGCTCGCGACCGAAACCGCCTGGGCCGCAGCCGTTCCCCGAATGGATGCCTGCCTGGAGCCGCGAGATGCCCGCCGGTCCTATGCGGTGCTCCGCGGGTTGACCTCGACCAGCGGCGGCATGGTCGCCGCCGCCACCACCAGCCTGCCCGAACGGGCGGAGGCCGGCCGGAACTACGACTACCGGTACGTGTGGATCCGCGACCAGTGCTACGCCGGGCAAGCCTCCGCCGCCGCCGGCGCGACCACCCTGCTCGACGATGCCGCCCGGTTCGTCACCGCCCGGATCCTCGATCACGGCCCGGACCTCAAACCTGCCTACACCACCCTGGGCGGGGCCGTCCCGGACCAGCAGTCGCTGAAACTGCCCGGATATCCTGGCGGCAGCAATCTGATCGGCAACTGGGCCAACCGGCAGTTCCAGCTCGACGCATTCGGCGAATCCCTGCTGCTGTACGCCGCGGCCGGCCGGGCCGAACGGCTCGTCACCGACCACTGGAAAGCGGTCGTCCTGGCCGCCGATGCCATCGCCGACCGGTGGACCGAACCGGACGCCGGGATCTGGGAGATCGACAACCAGGCCTGGACGCACAGCCGGTTGACCTGCGCCGCCGGGCTGCGGGCCATCGCCCGTCTCCCGCACGCCGGCGCGACCGCCGGTGAGTGGCTCGCCCTGGCCGACCGGATCGTCGCCGACACCGCAGCGAATGCGGTACACCCCAGCGGACGGTGGCAGCGCTCCCCGCACGACCAGGGGACGGACGCCGCGCTGTTGCTGCCGGCGCTGCGTGGTGCGGTCCCCGCCGACGACCCCCGCAGCACCGCGACCCTCGCCGGGTACCTGACCGACCTCACCCGCGACGGGTATGCCTACCGGTTCCGGCACGACGACCGGCCGCTGGCCGACGCGGAAGGCTCCTTCACCCTCTGCGGATTCCTGGTCGCCCTCGCTCTGCAGCAACAGCACCGCCCGGTGGAAGCGGCCCGCTGGTACGAACGCACCCGAGCCAGCGCAGGGCCCCCGGAGCTGTACTCCGAGGAGTTCGACGTCAACCAGCACCAACTCCGCGGGAACCTCCCGCAGGCATTCGTCCACGCCCTGCACCTGCAGGCCGCGGCCCAGTTGGCCACGCCGACGGCAGCCAACCAAGGGAAAACCTGACATGCGCGACTACGACGCAGTGATCATCGGGGCCGGGCCGAACGGCCTGGTCGCCGGCAACGTCCTCGCCGACGCCGACTGGCGCATCCTGGTGCTGGAAGCACAGGACCGGGTCGGCGGTGCCGTCCAGTGGCAGCGACGTCCGCCACGGATTCACCCATGACACCTTCAGCTCCTTCTACCCCCTCGCGGCCGCCCTTCATCCGCATGCTGCTCGAACCCTCCCGCACCCTCACCGGCACCCGGCTGCGGGGATCGGCCGTGCACCCCGGTGGCGGGGTGCACGGCGACTGCGGCGCCAACGCCGCGCGAGCCGCACTCGCCCAGCACCGCTTCGCCCCCGTCCGCACCTACACCCGAAAGAACAGGCAGCCTGATGGACATCACTGAAGTGATCCTGACCCAACACCACGAGCAGCGCCGGATGTTCGCCCTGCTCGATGACCTTCACCCCGGCGACCCGGCCACGCTGTCGGCAGTCTGGCAACGACTGAAGATCCTGCTGGAGGTACACGCCAAGGCGGAGGAGTTGTTCTTCTACCCCGAACTGCTGCGGATCGGCGCCGGGCCCAAGAGCGAGGACGGCCCGGCCGATGAGACCGCCGACGCCATCAAGGATCACAACGAGATCCGGGATGCCATCGCCACGACCGACGGCCACCCGGTCGGCAGCCAGGACTGGTGGGCCGGAGTCCGCGCCACCCGCACCGCGAACGGCGACCACATGGCGGAGGAGGAACGCGACGACCTCGCCGATTTCCGCCGGCACGCCGACCTGCAACTGCGCCACGACATCGCCGTCGAATTCATTGCCTACGAATCGGCACATGCCGACGGCGTCACCAGCACGGACCAGGACCCGGATACCTACGTTGCCGAGCATCAGTAAGGGGCACGATTCGCCACGATCCGGAGGGAGCAGCGGCGCGGCACCCCTGCCGGGCTGCGCCGCACGCCTGCCCGGAAAACGCCGGACCATCCGCGACACCCAGAGGTGATGACCGTGACCAAGCACTCCCCTGACCGGCGCAACAACGGGTCACGAACACGGCCATCCCCCCGAGCGGTGCTGCGGCGGCAGATGTCCTTGGTGGCCGAGTGGACGTTGCGCCTGCTGATCGTGGCCGCCGGCCTGTGGTTGCTGTTCTACCTGGCCGGGCTGCTCTGGACGGTGCTGCTTCCGCTGTTCCTCGCCCTGCTGATCAGTGCCGTGCTGTGGCCGGTGGTGAAACGGCTTCGCCGGCATCTGCCCAACGCGATCGCCGCGCTGCTGGGCGTCCTCATGGTGCTGGCCGCATTGGCGGCCGGGGCAGCCTTGCTGTTGCCGTTGATCGCCAACGAGACAACCGGTTTGGCCGGACAGGCTTCCGCCGGGCTCGAGACGCTCCGCGATTGGCTGACCGGCCCACCCCTGAACCTGCGCAATCAGACCCTGACCACCCTCGTCGACCAGGCCGCCCAGCAACTGGCCGGTAACAGTCAGGCCATCGCCGGATTCGTCCTCAACAGTCTGGGCGCGATCGGCTCCATCGCGCTGACCCTCGTCCTGGCCCTGGTGCTGACCTTCTTCTCCCTCAAGGACGGGCCGTCGTTCCTGCCGTGGCTGCGGACCTGGGTGGGCAAAGGGTTCGGCCGACACACCGCGGAGGTAACCGGTCGGGTGTGGACAGCGCTCGGCCGCTACGTGTGGTCCCAGGCCGCCGTCGCCGCGGTGGACGCCATCCTGATCGGCCTGTTCGTGGCGATCTTCGGGTTGCCCTACGCCCTCCCGATCGCCGTGTTGACCTTCTTCGGCGGGTTCATCCCCATCGTCGGTGCCACCGTCGCCGGCGGAGTCGCCACCCTGGTCGGTCTGGTGTCCGGCGGAATATGGGTGGCTGCAGCCGTTCTCGGATGGGTCATCGTGGTGCAGAACGTCGAGGGCAACATTCTCCAGCCGCTCCTGGTCGGCCGCACGTTACGGATCCACCCCGCGATCATTCTGCTCGCGGTGACCCTCGGCGGCACCCTCTACGGCATCGTCGGCGCCCTGCTCGCGGCGCCAACCCTCGCCACCGTTCAGGTCATCGCCAACTACGCCCGCGAACAGTTCACGGCGGTGGCCGCAGCACCGTCGGCCGATTCAGACGCCACCACCGACCGGAAGGACGATGAACCAGCCATGCACACCAGCGAGCAGGACGCCGAAGTTTCCGACCACGTCGACCGGGCCGGCCAGCGATGAGCGTCGCACTGCCGATCCCGACACCCAGGCCCGGGATGCCCGGCATGGGGATCGACGCGCCCGCTCTTGAAAGCGTGTTGCGGGAGCGGGTGAACGGGGAGGTCCGGTTCGACCCGGGTAGCCGGGCCGCCTATTCGACCGATGCCTCGAACTTCCGACAGACCCCGATCGGGGTGATCGCGCCCCGCACCGTGGACGCGGCAGTGCAGGCGATAGCGGTGTGCCGGGAATTCGGTGCTCCGGTGTTGTCCCGCGGCGGTGGGACGAGCCTGGCCGGGCAGTGCTGCAACACCGCGGTCGTGCTCGACTGGTCGAAGTATTGCGATGCGTTGACCGAAGTCGACGTCACGCACCGCACCTGCGTGGTGGAACCGGGCATCGTCCTGGACGTCCTGAACCGGCAGTTGGCCACGCACGGCCTGCGGTACGGCCCGGAACCTGCCACCCACTACAACTGCACACTCGGCGGGATGATCGGGAACAACTCCTGCGGCGCCACAGCGCAACGCACCGGCAAGGTCGTCGACAACATCGCCCGGCTCGAGGTACTGCTCTACGACGGAACCAGGTTCTGGTGCGGCCCGACCTCGGACGAGGAGTACGCCGCCATCGCCTCCGGCACCGACCGGCAGGCGCAGATCTACCGTGAACTGCGCGAACTCCGCGACGGGTACCTCGGGCAGATCCGGACCGGCTACCCGCACATTCCCCGACGGGTGTCCGGTTACAACCTGGACTCACTGCTACCGGAGCAGCACTTCAATGTCGCCGCTGCCCTGGTGGGCAGCGAATCCACCCTGGTCACCGTCCTGCGCGCCGAACTCACCCTGGTTCCGGTGATCACCCATCGGTCCCTAGTGGTCCTCGGCTACCCCTCGGTGGACCGGGCCGCCGACGCCGTCCCGGCCGTGCTGCCACACCAGCCGATCGCACTGGAGGGCATGGACGACAAACTGATCGGCTTCGAACGCGACAAGGGCATGAACTCTGCGGCGTTGGACCTGCTGCCGGCCGGGGCGGGCTGGCTGCTGGCGCAGTTCGGTGGCGACACCCAAGCCGACGCGGACTCGGCCGCACAGGCCCTGATCGACTACCTGGGCACGTCCGAAAACCCTCCCTCCCACGCCTTCTTCGACGACCCGGCCAGGGAGCGGGAGCTGTGGACGGTGCGCGAATCCGGGCTCGGCGCCACCGCCCACCTGCCCGGAAAACCCGACACCTGGCCGGGCTGGGAGGACTCCGCCGTCGCACCCGACCGGCTGGGTGACTACTTGCGGGATCTGCAAGCCCTGTACGTGGAGTTCGGGTACACCCAGGCCAGCCTGTACGGCCACTTCGGGCAGGGGTGTGTGCACACCAGGATCCCGTTCGCCCTGCACGACGAGGCCGGTACCGCCCAGTACCGGCGGTTCCTGGAACGCGCCGCCGACCTGGTCTGCTCCTACGGCGGCAGCCTGTCCGGGGAGCACGGCGACGGGCAGCAACGCGGCGAGTTGCTCGGCAAGATGTTCGGGCCGGAACTCCTGCGGGCCTTCGGCCACCTCAAGGCCATCTTCGACCCCGATAACAGGATGAACCCGGGCAAGGTCGTCGACCCCTACCTCTTCGATGAGCACCTCCGCATCGGAAGCAGCTGGCGGCCGATCGATCTCGGGCCGCTGCACTTTTCCTACCCGGACGACGACGGTTCCTTTGTGAAGGCCGCCACCCGCTGCGTCGGGGTTGGCAAGTGCCGGCAACACAGCACCGACGGCGGCGCGGTGATGTGCCCGTCGTTCCAGGTGCTGCACGAGGAGGAACATGCCACCCGCGGCCGCGCCCGGCTGCTGTTCGAAATGCTCAACGGACACCGCGACGGCCCGATCACCGACGGCTGGCGGTCCGACGACGTCCACGATGCCCTGGATCTGTGCCTGGCCTGCAAGGGCTGCAAGAAGGACTGCCCGGTCGATGTGGACATGGCCACCTACAAGGCCGAATTCCTGGCCCACTACTGGAAGGGCCGGCTACGGCCGCGCTCCGACTACGCCATGGGCTTTCTCCCGGTGGCCGCCGGCCTGATCACCCGCCTGCACCTCGGACCGGTCATCAACACGCTCACCCACACGCCAGGGCTGCACCGCATCGCGACCCTGCTGGCCGGCGTCGAACACCGCGAGGTGCCGCTGTTCGCCGCGCAATCCCTCCAGCAGTGGTTCGCCCGTCGCCGACCGAGCGGGACCGGTGATCGGGGCACCGTCCTGCTCTGGCCCGACACCTTTACCAACACCCTGCACCCGCACGTCGGACAAGCCGCAGTTCGCGTGCTCGAGGCCGCCGGGTGGCGGGTCACCATCCCCGACCAGCCGCTGTGCTGCGGCCTGACCTGGATCTCCACCGGGCAACTCGACATCGCCAAGAAGGTACTCACCCGCACCCTGCGGACCATTGCCGACCACGCCCGCAGCGGCGGCCTCATCGTCGGACTCGAACCCAGCTGCACGGCGGTGTTCCGATCCGACCTGAAGGACCTGCTTGCGGACGACCCCGACGCCCGACTGGTCGCCGACCATGTCGTGACACTGGCCGAGCTACTCCACCAGCACACCCCCGGATGGCGCCCACCGCGGCTGCAGCGGGACGCGCTGATTCAGGTGCACTGCCACCAACATGCGATCCTCGGGCACGAGCCGGACATGGCCATCATGAAGGAGATGGGCATGTCCCCGGACGCGCTCGACTCCGGCTGCTGCGGGCTCGCCGGGAACTTCGGCTTCCAACCCGGCCACCTCCAGGTCAGCAGGGACTGCGCCGAACGGGTGCTGCTGCCCGCCGTCCGAGGCACCGACGACCAGACCCTGATCATGGCCGACGGGTTCAGCTGCCGCACCCAGATCCACGAATTGGACAGCGGCGGCCGCGAAGCCGTGCATCTCGCCGAAACCCTCGAGCTCGCTCAGCGGGGCGAAACCGTTGGTGAGAACCCGAACGATGACCCGGCTGCGGGTCGACCACGACCTCCGGGCCGGCCGGCGCAACTTGCCGCCGGCGCCGCCATTGCGGTGCTGTTCGCGGTCAGCGCCGGGGCCGCGGTCAAGGCCGCACGGACAGCGTTGCACCGCCGACCATGACGCCCGGCGGCCCATGTCCACGTCGGACGGCAAAGTGGGAGCGCCTGGGACGGTGGCGGGGCCGTCAGGACGGCCGACCCTTCCCTTGCTCACGTGGAGTCCGCCGATCACCCGGAGTCCGCGGTCAGCGCGGGTGGCGCGGCACTCAAAATGCTCAACGTGCCGTCTGTTTCGACGACGATCGCCGCCACCTCGGTGAGGTCCGGTTGGCCCTGACCCCGGGCGGCTTGACGCAACTCATCAGCGGTGACCCGCTCCTTCCGCATGGCGGCGTGCAGGAATCCGTCCCGGTAGACAAGGGTGGGTTCGGACTTGACCAGGCGCTCAACGCGCCGGTGACGGACGGATGCCCAGGCGACCACGAACTGCAGCCCGACCAGCAACGCCAACGCCGTCACACCTTCGGCCAGTGCGACATCGGAGGACAACAACACGGTTGCCAGAATCGATCCCAGGGCGACGGTCACCACGAAATCGAAGGCGTTGAGCTTGGCCAGTGTTCGTTTGCCGGAGATCCGCAGCAACACAACGAGGCTGACATAGGCCGCCACGCCGACCACGACAACCCGTAGCGGTCCTTGCCAGCCGTCATAGAACATCGGGGTCTCCTTCTCATTGTCCTTGCAGTCGAAAAGTTCTCATTCCGCAGCGGGCCGAGATCCGGGTTGGGAGTTGAGTCCCGCCGAGAGTGAGCTGCGGTGAGTGAGCTGCGATCACCCGTCGAAGAAGTACCCATCCGAGTTCTCCTCCTACCCTGGCAACACCGCAATGTTCGTCACCGACCAGCTCTCCCACTGGCCGGCCCGAGCCGTTTCACGATCCAATCCGGGTGCCGACCTGACGGAAGGAGACGTCGTGGCTTTGCCGATCAAGGACTACGGCCTGCTGGGTGATACCCAATCCGCGGCGTTGGTCGGATGCAACGGGTCGATCGACTGGCTCTGTTTGCCACGTTTCGACAGTGGCGCAGTGTTTGCGGCGCTGCTCGGGACTGAGGAGCACGGTCGATGGCTGATCAGTCCGGCCGGCCCAGCGACCGGAACCCGGCGCACCTACCAGGGCGACACGTTGATCCTGGAGACCGAAATGGACACCGAAGACGGCACGGTCAGGCTGGTTGACTTCATGCCGCCAAGGGGTGAGGCACCGGATGTCGTGCGGATCGTCGAGGGGGTAGCCGGCCGAGTCACCGTGCGGATGGAGCTGCGGTTGCGATTCGATTACGGGCGGGTCGTGCCGTGGGTTCGTCAGGACGGCGGAGCGGTGGTCGCCGTGGCGGGGCCGGATTCATGCTGGCTGCATACCCCGGTGAAATGCCACGGGCAGGATCTCACGACCGTCGCGGAGTTCGTGGTCGAACCGGGCGACCGCGTGCCGTTCGTCTTGACCTGGCGGGAATCGCACCTGCCACCGCCCCGCCCCATTCACCCGGACCACGCCCTACAGGACACCCGGGAGTACTGGACTCGCTGGCTGTCCCAGTGCACCTACGACGGTCAGTGGCGAGATGCGGTGATCCGGTCGCTGATCACCCTGAAGGCGCTCACCTACGCCCCAACCGGAGGAATCGTCGCAGCCCCGACAACTTCACTGCCCGAGCGGCTCGGTGGTGTGCGGAACTGGGACTACCGATTCTGCTGGCTCCGGGACGCCACCATCACCTTGCAGGCCCTGATGTACGCGGGTTTCGACGATGAGGCCCGAGACTGGCGCCAATGGCTACTGCGGTCGGTCGCCGGCGACCCGGCCGAGGTACAGATCATGTACGGGGTGGCCGGCGAACGCCGACTTCCGGAATACGTGGTCGACTGGCTGCCCGGATATGACGGAGCGCCGGTCCGGGTCGGGAACCAGGCCGTCGACCAATTTCAGCTCGACGTCTACGGCGAGGTGATGGACGCCCTTTTTCAGGCCCGCAACACCGGGGTCAGCGACGACGTGAATACCTGGGCGCTGCAGAAGGCGCTCATGAGAATTGTCGCCGAACGGTGGCGCGAGCCCGACGAGGGCATTTGGGAAATGCGCGGCGGCAAACGACAATTCACTCATTCGAAACTGATGGCCTGGGTCGCGGTCGACCGGGCCGTCCGCAGTGTCGAAAAGTTCGGTCTCCAGGGTCCGATCGATCAGTGGCGCCAGCTCCGCGCGGAGATCCGGTCCGACATCCTGCAACATGGATATGACCCTGTTCGGCGGACGTTCACCCAGTACTACGGGTCCGCAGAGCTCGATGCAGCACTGCTGATGATTCCGTTGGTCGGGTTTCTCCCCGCCGACGACGAGCGGGTAACGGGAACCGTGGCGGCGATCGAGAATGAACTCCTGGTCGACGGTTTCGTGCAGCGATACACCCAGCATGCGGGGACCACCACGGATGGTCTGCCGGCCGGGGAAGGGGCGTTCCTCGCCTGCACGTTTTGGCTCGCGGACAATTACGCACTCCTCGGCCGCACCGACGAGGCGATCACCCTCTTCGAGCGACTCCTCTCGTTACGCAACGACCTCGGACTCCTCTCGGAGGAATACGATCCGAGAACCGGAAGACTGGTCGGAAACTTCCCCCAAGCCTTCAGCCACGTCCCGCTGATCAATACCGCCCGCACTCTCTTTTCCCGCGGCCGCCCCGCCGAACAGGGCGAGCGAAACGCCGATCACCGGCCCGAGCGGGGGTTTGGCTGAATCGGCCGAACCACCCAGTGGCCGGCATCAGGAAAGACCTTCAGTACCGTGTGGCGGCCTATTCGAGTTCGCTGAACCTGGCGATGTCGTCGTGGGTTCCCGACACGATGATCAGGTCGGTCGGATGCAGGACGGTGTTCTCGGTGGCATAGGTGAAGTCTTCCCCCCGCGACTTCACGGCCACAACGGTCACGCCGTGATGGGACCTGACGGTGGTCTGACCGAGCGGATGACCCAGGATCGCCGCGGGCGGTGACGTCTTCGTCATCGCGAAGTCCTCATCGAACTCGATGTAGTCGAGCATCCGTCCGCCCACCACGTGCGCGACCCGTTGACCCATGTCGTGTTCGGGGCGAACCACGTGATGTACACCCAGCTGGGTCAGGATCCTGGCGTGTGGCGCACTGACCGCCTTCGCCCAAATATCCGGCACCCCCATTTCCAGCACCAGCGACGCCGTGAGGATGCTGGCCTCCACATCGTTGCCGATGCCGATGACCACTTGCTCGAACTCGTGCACCGACAACTGCCGCAACGCCTGCTCATCGGTGGAATCGGCCACCACCACGTGCGTCAACTGCGCGGCCAGTTCCTGCACGATCTTGCGGCGCCCATCGATGCCCAGCACCTCGATGTCCTGCTCCACCAACTCCAGTGCCAGGGCCGAGCCGAACCGGCCGAGGCCGATGACCACGACACCGCTGCTGTTCCGACCACTGTCCTTAGCCAATGAGGGGCCTGCCTTCCGGGAACTCGTAGCGACGCCTACTCTCCCGCAGCGCCAGCGCGGACACCAACGTCACCGGACCCAACCGGCCCAAGAACATCAAGCCGACCACCAGAAGCTGACCAGAGGTGGGCAAACCCGGGGTGATCCCGATGCTGAGCCCGACCGTGGCGAAGGCCGACACGGACTCGAACAGCACCTGGTCGGTGCTCAGCTCGGTCAATTCGGCCAGCACGATCGTCGCGGACACCACCGCAGCCACCGACAGCAACGCCACGGTCAACGCCTGACGTTGCGCCCGGGTGTCGATGCGCCGGCGGAACACCGTGGTCGCGGTCTCGCCTCGCACCTCGGACCAGATCACGAAGAACAACAACGCGAAGGTGGTGACCTTGATCCCACCGGCGGTGCCGGCAGACCCGCCTCCGATGAACATGAACACATCCATGCCCAACCAGGTGTTGTCCTGCATCGCCCCGACATCCACACTGTTGAACCCCGCGGTCCGCAGCACCACGGCCTGGAAGAACCCGGCCAACACGCGCCCGCCCGCCGTGAGGCCCCCCAGGGTTCGCGGGTTGAACCACTCCGAAACCGTCATAAAGGCGGTGGACAGCACCAACAGCACGGCGGTCACCGACACCGTGATCTTGGTGTGCACGCTCCATTTCCGGGGGCGCCGTAGCTCCCGACGCAACTCCAGGATCACCGGGAAACCGATTCCCCCGATGATCACCGCACCCGCGATCGGCAGGCAGATCCACGGATCGGTGGCGAACCCGACCATGCTGTCCGAGTACAGCGCGAACCCCGCGTTGTTGAACGCCGACACCGCGTGGAACACCCCCAGATACACCGCACGCGGGAACGGTTCGTCATAGGCCAGGGCGAATCGGGCGGTCAGCACCACCGCGACCGCCGATTCCACCACCGCGCCGATGGTCGCCGACCCCCAGTAGCACCCGGCGGACATCACCGATGCCGACGCTGCGGGTTTCCGCGGCCGCGGTCAGCCGAGACCGCAACCCCATCCGGCGCGCCACCGCCAGACTCAGCAGGGACGCCAAGGTCATGATCCCGAACCCGCCGACCTGAATCAGGACCAGGATGACCACCTGCCCGAACCCGGTCCAGTACGTCGGGGTGTCCACCACCGTCAAACCGGTCACACAGACCGCGCTGGTCGAGGTGAACAACGCCGTCACGAAACCGGCCCCACCCGGTCCGGACTCGGCGATCGGCAGCATCAACAGCCCCGTGCCAACGGCCACCGCGGCCGCGAACCCCGTGACCACCACTTGCGCGGGATGCCGGAACCGCACCCCCGACCGGCCGCGACCACCCCGGCCGGTGCTCACCGACCCGTCCCACTCCGCATTCGGGTGACGATAATGCTGAACCTCAACTCGGGCGCGATCTACCCGGTATCAACGGGCGCAGCCCTGCCGATCAGGAGACGCCGCAGGACTGTTTCGCGAACGCATTGATGGTGTTCGCCTCGCTCTGCGCGGTCCTGTGCTCGGCGATGAACGCGCTGCGGACATCGGGCGGGACCCGTTCGACGACGATGCGGCACCGGCCGCGATCCGACCGGGCTGCCCTCCAACTCAACTGGAGTGTTCGGTGGCAAGGTTCGCCGGGCGGTCCGCGGCGGCGAGGCCGCGCGCCCGTTGGGGCGGCTGGCGACCGACACGCTGGAAAACCTGCCGGAGGGTCGAACCTATCTCCGAAATGGTGAGCGGAACCCCGACGGCAGGGTGTTGCTCGCGACGCTGCGGTGCGTGCTCAGAACCCAGCCGCCCACCGATCTGTCCCACGCGATCAACGTTCCGGGCGAATATGAGATCGCACAGCATGCGCAGGTATCGCGTCGAGAGGCAGGAACCGGATCGTTCATGGCGTCCAACAGCCTTGCCGCACAAGACTGAACGACCTACCGGCCTCCGGCGAATCCACGATTTCTCGCTCCCTCCACCACTGTTCGATGCCCCACCCTGTTGATCACATCTTCCCCGAGAACGAGCCGAGCGCGCCTGACAACTACCTGACGATCCAGGCGGCCCGGCGCACCGCGGCGAGCGACGCGCGCTTGCTCCGCCGACCCGTCGCGGTCGGCGGCGACTTGCGCGGCGGGCATCGCCGGTGGCGCGAGAGCTGTTCATCAGGTGCAGTTCTCAGCCGCGGGCCGCGAACTCGTCGGACCGATCGAACGGATGACGGGATGGGGTAACGATTCTCGCTTCGCCCAGACCGGCGGGTCCGCCAACCGGATCGTGACCGGCCGACCCGACCCGGGAGCGAAACACCGCAACGTCAGCGCCTGGTTCTGGGAGTGGCTCTCAGGTAGGTCAGGACCGCGAGTACGCGTCGGTTGTCGTCGACGGAGTCGTCGAGGGCGAGTTTGGTCATGATGGCCCGGACGTGGTTCTCGACGGTCTTCTCAGTTAGCCAGAGTCGTCGCGCGATCCCGCCGTTGGTGCGGCCTTCCGCCATCAGCGCCAGCACCTGGCTCTCGCGGTCGGTGAGGGTGTCCAGCGGCCCCGATGTGCTGGGGCGGGGGGTCAGCAGGGCCGTGACGACCTCGGGGTCGAGGGCTGTGCCGCCACGGGCGACGCGGTTGGCGGCGTCGAGGAAGTCGTCGACGTCCAGGACCCGATCTTTGAGCAGGTAGCCGAATCCACCACCGGTGGTGACGAGATCGATGGCATGGCGGGTTTCGATGTGTTGGGACAGGACGAGGACGGCGGTCGCCCGGTAGTGGGATCGGATGGTTGCCGCGGCAATGAGCCCTTCGTCCTGGTAGTTCGGCGGCATCCGGACGTCGACGACGGCGAGGTCGGGTTCGTGTTCGGCGACGACCGCGATGAGGGAGTCGCCGTCCCCGACCTTGGCCACGACGTCATGCCCGGCGTCTTCCATCAGCCCGGCCAGTCCTTCGCGGAGCAGGACGGTGTCCTCGGCGATCACAATTCGCATGGCAGGAGTGCCTCCATCCGGGTGCCGGCCCCGGGATCGCTGTCCAGCGCGAGGGTGCCGCCGTGGGCGGAGACACGGTCGATGAGCCCGGCCAGCCCGGATCCTGGGCGGATCCGGGCGCCGCCGATGCCGTCGTCAGCGACCAACAGGTGCAGGGATCCGTTGCGTCGTTCGGCGTTGACGGTGATGTGGGTGGCGTCGGCGTGTTTGACGGCGTTGGTGATGGCTTCGCAGGCGACGTAGTACGCGGCGGCCTCGACGGTTGCTGGCACTCGCTGGGTGGGGACGTTGATGGCGACCGGGATGGGCGTGTGCCGGGCGAGGTCTTCCAGGGCGGCGGCGAGCCCGTCGTCCAGGCGTGCGGGCCGGACTCCGGAAGCGATCCTGCGCAGGTCCGCGATGGCGTGTCCGATCTCGGCGACGGCTTGATCGAGGGCGGGTTCCAGGATCCGGGCCTGGGTCGGGAGCGAACGTTCGAGGCGCCGCAGTGAGAGGCCGAGGGAGACGAGCCGTTGTTGGGCTCCGTCGTGCAGGTCTCGTTCGAGGCGGCGGCGCTCTTCGTATCCCGCTTCGATGATGCGTTTGCGGGACTGCTCGACGTCGTCAACGGTGGCGGATACCTCGGCACGGAGGCGGACGATCTCGATCGCCAGCGTGGCACGTTCCAGCACACCGGCGAGGATGTCGGGCCGAGCGCTCGAGGACGGGCCGTGGGCGATGTTCGCCAGCGGAACACCGCCGTGGTCCAGTCGGGTGACGGCATCGTCCGGGTGGTGATCGGGGTCGGCCGCAGGGCGACCGTGGATGTCGACCCAGGCTCCGCGCGCCGGGAGCCAGAGCCAGACCCGCAGGCCCGGGTCGCCCAGGGCGCGTCGCAGCACGTCCTCCAGGCCTTCCGGGTCGGCACGGTCTGCTCGTAGGTCGTCGAGGAACCGGTCCACGATGGTCAACCGGTCGAAACGGGCACGGTCGAATCGGCGGTCGATCGGTACCTGGAGTCGATTCCGTAGCGGCCGGAGCACCGCGACGGTGACCGCGGCCGCGATCGCGGTTGCCCAGGTGGGCCCGCGGCCGGTCGCGACGCCGACAAGCGCAGCGGTGATGACGAACGCAGTGAACAGCAGCACCGAGAGTGCGGCGTAGAGCACGGTCCGGCTGATCAGCCGGTCGATGTCGTAGAGGTGGTAGCGCAGCACCGCGACACCGACCGCGGCGGGGATGGTGACGATCGCCAGGTCGAACGCGACCGACACCGCATCGACCGCGCCCGTCAGCGCCTGGATCACGATGCACACGCCCAACGCCAGTGGGAGCAGTCCCGCGCCGTAGGCGAGCCAGCGCAGCTGCAGTCGCTCGACCCCGACCGATCGCCGGTAGCGGAGCACGGCAGCGACGGTCGTCGCGAGCGTGCAGCCGAACATGGCGATGACGAACGCCCCGACGGCGATCTGACCGGCCCCGCCGAGCCAGGAAACCCCAACCGGGTTCTGCAACCCCTCGAACGGCGCATCGAGGGTGCCTGGCTGGAACGTCGCCCCCCACCACGACCCGACGAAGGCCACCCCACTCACCGAGATGAGCGCACGCCAGCGCGGACCCGGTAGCCGGCCATCGGGGAACAGCAGCACGAGGATGGTCAGCCCCGCGAAGGCGAGCACCCACGAGGCATCGGAGACAACCAGGGCCGCAGCGGCAGCCGGCAGGGGTGCGCCGGGCCGCAGCAGTCCGACCTGGGCGTAGGCCTCCGCGAAGGTCACGAGGCCGTCGAGGGCGACCAGCGACACCATGATCCAGCCGATCGGGTGATGCGAGTCCCGTTGCACGATCCGCAGCCCGAGAAGCGCGAGCAACCCCATCGACACCCAGTTCGCGACCAGGTCCAGGGTCGGCGGTCGCCCTGCGGGATTCCACGGAACCAGCGACAACCACGTCCAGCCCAGGAAGAGCAGGACCCCTGCCCCAGCGAGGGCCACCGCCGCCAGGCGTGCCTTGGTCACTGTTGAAGTGTGGACCCGCGGTGACCCGACCCACATGAGTGCCAGCACCCAGGCCGATCCGGGTGGTCGCCCCGATGCGGTGGCCCGCGTGGAGTTCCTACCGTCAGGGCGACATCAGCAGCGCTCAACGCGCCGACGGAAGGACCGCCATGCGACCCACCCGAACCCTGCTCGCTGCCACCGCAGCCTTCGGACTCGCCGTCACCGCGGCTCTGGTGACCGCGTCGACAGCGACGGCGAACGATCACGTCCTTCGACTGACCTCCCGGTCCACCACGAGCAGCCTGTTCATCCCTTGCCCCACCTGCGTCCTGGCCGGCCAACCCGACGGCGCACACATCGGCGGCACCCAGATCGACGCCGGTGACCTATACGACCCGACCGGTCACAAGGTTGGTCACTTCGCTCTCCAGTCCGTCGGCGTGACCCCCTTCACCACCGACGGTCCCGGC
Source organism: uncultured Actinomycetota bacterium (assembly GCA_963730295.1). GTDB lineage: Bacteria > Actinomycetota > Actinomycetes > Mycobacteriales > Nakamurellaceae > Nakamurella. The sequence goes on from CAVSRE010000006.1 coordinate 316,179, forward strand.
GAACTCGCACTCAACGCACTCGTCGTCATCGGCGTCGACCAGATCGCCGCCACCGGGCTCGAGGAACCGCCGCTGGACGCAGGCACCGCCGCGATCACCGGCGGCACCGGGCGGTACCGCTCCGCCCGCGGCGAGATCCATTACACCGACAACCCTGACGGCTCAACCACTCTCGACATCACCCTCAACGGGTGAGCCGCACCGTCCCAGCACGTCAACGATCAACAACCCCCGATCCGGAAGGACCCGTGATCCCGTGAACCGACTCCCCAAGTGGGCCGTCATCACCATCGGCGTCGTGCTGTTCCTGTTCGCCCTGATGGGCGTCACGAACTCCGAACACGCCATCGCCAAAGTCGTCTACGCCGCCCTGATCATCGCCTCTCTCGCCATTGTCGCCGTCGGGCTGCGGCGACAGGTCGGGACCAGGGCACGCGGCGAATCAGGTCATCCCGAGGCCTAGCCACCTCATCGCCCGTCGCTGATCCAGGGACCGCGCCGGAGCCGCCACCGGTGGTCATCCAGTCGAGGCCAGCGCGAACGCCAGCCCGGCGCTGATGCCGATGACCAGCACGGCAGTGCCGCCGATGACGGCGGTGGCAGTTGCCCACCGGCGTGGGGTGCCCCCGCCTTGGGCGCCCGCGGCTGTCGTGCCGGCGGCTGTCGTGCCGGCGGGTGCCGTGCCGGCGGGTGCCGTGCCGGCGAGTGGTGCCGGCGGCTGTGGTGCCGGCGGCGGTCGTGCCGGCGGCGGTCGTGCCGGCGGCAGTGGGTCGCTGGATGGTCGGGACGATCCACCGCAGGTAGTAGAACAGGCTGGCCACCGAGTTCAGCACCGCCAGCAGGACCAGCCATTCCAGGCCACCGTCCCAGCCGGCAGTGAACGTGGTCAGTTTCCCGACGAAGACCGCGGTGGGCGGGGTGCCGACCAGGCTGAGCAGGCTGACCAGCAGCGCGCCGGTCAGCCATGGGTGGGCCGCGGCGAGTCCGCGGTAGTCGGCCAGGGCCCGGCGGCGCGGGAGGGCAGCGGTGACCGCGAAGGCCGTGACGTTGCTGACCGCGTACCCGGCCAGGTAGATCAGCAGTGACGGCAACGCCAGTTCGCTGTCCCCGGCAACAGCCACCGGGACCAGCAGGTAGCCGACCTGGCTGACCGTCGACCAGCCCAGCAGTCGGCGCGGATCGTCCTGATTGAACGCGGCGAGGTTGCCCAGGGTCATGCTGAGGGCGGCGATCGCGGCGACCAGCAGCCGCAGCTGCACCGCGTCGGGGATGGTGTCGACCAGTCGGTAGATCGCGATCATCGCGCCGATCTTGGGCACCGTGGTGACGAACGCGGCGGCGGTGGCGCCGGCGCCCTGCGCGGCGTCCGGTACCCAGAAGTGGCCGGGGACGCCGCCGGCCTTGAACATCAGCCCGCCGAGGACGGCCACCGCGCCGACCGCGACCAGCCCGGTCGGTACCCCGGCCAGGGTGCCGATCAGGTCGGTGTACCGGGTGCTGCCACCGAGGCCGCCGAGCAGGGTGACACCGGCCAACAGCACGATGCCGAGCAGGGCGCCGAGCAGATAGGTCTTCATCGCGGCCTCGGCGCTGCCGGCAGTGCGCGTCATCCCGATCAACGCGTACAGCGGGATGCTGGCGAGCAGGAACCCGACGGCGAGCACGAGCAGATCGTCGGCGCCGGCCACCACCACCGCGCCGAGTGCCCCCAGCAGCAGCAGTGCGTAGGTTTCGCTCTCGCGCGGGTTGCCGGCGAGTTCGTCCACGCCAAGACCGATCACCAGCAGCGTCGCGGAGATGATCACCAACCGGGCGAAGCCGGTGGACGTGTCCACCGCGTAGGTCATGTCGAACACCGTCGTGTCCGCGCCGGCAAGACCGACACCGGCGGCCACCCCCGCTGCGGCCAGGGCCGCGACGGCGATGAGCCTCGCCACCCACTGTCGGTGTCTGGGCAGGAAGGACCCGGCCAGCAGGGCCGCGACCGCACCGAACAGCAGGAAGATCTCCGGCAGCAGCGGTGGCAGCTGCCCCGACATCGATTCCATCACCGGCAGCTATCGACTGACCAGGTCGACCACGGCCCGGGAGGCCGGTTCGATCACGTCCAGCAGGAAACGCGGCAACAGTCCGATGATCAGCGATCCGATCAGCAGCGGTGCCACCGCGAGGGTCTCGGAGGTCCGGACGTCCAGGAAGTCGATCGATTTCCCCTTGGTCGGCCCGGTCAGCAGTTGCTGCAGCGCACGCAGGAACAGGGCTGCGACGATCAGGATGCCGGGCAGCGCGAGGGCGGTGACCGGTGCGGCGCCGATGCTGCCGGTGAAGATCTGGAACTCCGCGATGAAGCCGCTGAACGCGGGAATCCCGAGCGAGGCGAACGCCGCGACCGCGAGCAGGCCGGCGAACCGCGGGGCCGGCTCCGCGAGGCCGCCGTAGTCATCGATCAGGTAGCTGCCGCGTCGCTCGTGCAGGATTCCGGCAAGCAGGAACAGCGCCGCGGTGATCAGGCCGTGGCTGACCATCTGGGTGACGGCACCGGTCACCGCGACCTGGCGTCCGTTGGCATCACCGCTCAGCACCCCGGCAGCACCGACGGCGAGGACCACGTACCCCATGTGATTGACCGATGTGTAGGCGATCATCCGTTTCAGGTTGGTCTGGGCCAGGGCCACCAGCGCTCCGTAGAGCACGGACACGATCCCGACCGCGATGATCACCCAGGCCCACGCCCGCCAGGCCTGCGGCAGCATCGGCATCGCGATCCGGACGAACCCGTACGTGCCCATCTTCAGCAGTACCCCCGCCAGGACCGCGGACCCGATCGCCGGGGCGTCGGTGTGCGCGGGCGGCAACCAGGTGTGGAACGGCACGGTCGGGGTCTTGATCGCCAACCCGATCAGCACGGCGGCCAGCACCACGCCACCGACCCAACCGCTGTCCTGCAACGGCGCCTGCCGGGTCAGCTCGACCATGTCGAACGTGTGCGGGTCGGCCGCGACGTACAGGCCAATGAACCCCAGCAGTAGCACCAGCGACCCGAGGAACGTGTAGAGGAAGAACTTCAACGCGGACCGAGCCGGCTGCCCGTGTCCCCAGCCGAGGATGGCGAAGTACATCCCCACGATGGACAGGTCGAAGAACACGAAGAACACCACGAGGTCCTGCGCGGCGAACACGCCAAGACACATCGACTGCAGGAAGCAGAACAGCGCCGCCTGCGCCCGCGGCCGGCGCTGTTCCCGCCACGCGTACACCGCGCAGGCCGCGAACACCACGACCGTCAACGCCACCAACGGCAGGGACAGTCCGTCCACCCCGACCGAATAGCTGCTACCCACCCCGGGTAGCCACGGCACCTGCTGGGCGAACGCCAGCTGCCCGGCCGGCGGCGTCCGGTATCCGGTCCAGAGCAGCACCAGCAGCACCAGTTCGGCGCCGCTGACGGCCAGCCAGCCGATGCCGGCGGCCCGGTCGGGCATCCGGACCACGGCCAGGATCGCCGCGGCCAGCAGCGGCAGGAAGATCAGCAGACTGAGCACGTCAGGTCACCAGAATCAACAGCAGGGCGGCGACCAGCAGCAGCGCGATCACCTGGACGTAGTACTGGTACAGCTGGCCGGTTTGCGGTCGCCGGGACTGTCGGGCCAACCGCCGGACCGCCGCCGCGACGCCCCGCACGCCGGCGTCGATCCCGGTCAGCCTCGATCCGCTCAGCCTGGTCCGCCACCCAGACGGTGCCGGCCGCGGAATCCTGCACGACGCGGTCGACCGCCCGGTCGTCGAACCGGGCGAGCCGCCGACCGCCGCTCACCAGCAGCGCGCCGGCGCCCGTCACGCCCCGGTCGACAACCCTGTCGTCGAACCTGGCCAACGTAGCGGCCAGCCACAGCATCGGGTCGACGACCAGCCGGGTGACCATTCGATCCAGGTAGAGCCAGTTGGCCGCCCAGCCCGGTGCGGGGGTTCCCCACCGGGCCACCGCCGCCAGCACCAGCAGGGCCAGCACCCCCGACCCGACCAGCTCTACCGGCGTCGACTCGGGTTCCCCGGCGGCGCCCAACGCGGTCGCCAGCTCCGCGGCCAGCGGCGGCAGCGCCAGCACCCCCAGGACCGCGGCACCGATGGCGAGCGGGATCAACACCGCCTGCGCCGCCCGTGGGACCCGGCGGGTCCCCGGTTCCTCGGTGTCGAACAGATGCTCCGCCTCGCGGGCCACGTCGGCCGATGGGCGGAGCCACAGCAGGACCAGCACCTTGCCCGCATACGCGGCGGACACCGCCGCAGCGGCCAGGGTGACCACCGCCAACGCCGGGGAAATTTCCCGGACGGCGGCGAGGATCTCGTCCTTGGTGGCCCACAGCGACAACGGCGGCGCACCGGCCAGCGCCAGCAATCCGACCGTGGCGCACACCCCGACGACCGGCCATCGCCGGGCCGCGCCGCGCAGCGCGCCGAGTTGCTTGGTGCCCAACGCGGTCAGCCACGCTCCCGCCACCAGGAACAGCAACGCCTTGGTGGCCGCGTGCGCGACCAGGTGCGCGGTCCCACCCCCGGGGGCGGACACCCCGGCGGCCAGCACGACGAACCCGAGCTGCGCCGCAGTGGACGCGGCCAGCAGCTGCTTGAGGTCCTGTTGGGCCACCGCCACCGCGCCCAGCACCAGCGCGGTGAGCGCACCCGTCCAGGCCGCAACCGTTGCCGCCCAACCGGTCGCGGCCAGCAGCGGGGCCAGCCGGAGCAGCAGATAGCCGCCCATCGCCACCATCGCCGCGGAATGCAGCAACGCGCTGACCGGGCTGGGCCCGAGCATGGCGCGGGACAGCCAGAACGAGAACGGCAGCTGCGCAGCCTTTCCCAGCGCGGCAATCAGCACCCCGGCGGCGGCCACGTCCCGCCACGGCGCGGGCAGCGCGGGCAGCCCGGTCAGCTCCAACGCAGAGCCACCCGCCAGTGCCGCACCGGCCGCGAGATACAGCCCCAGGTCGGCGGCCCTGGTGGTCAGCAGCGCCGTCGTGCCGCCGCCGACCCGGTCCACGTCCTGCCAGCGGAACCCGATCAACGCGTAGGAGGTAGCGCCCATCACCTCCCAGCCCAGCACCAGCGCCGGCAGCGTGGCGGCCGCCGCGGTGATCAACACCGCGGCCAGGAACAACAGCATCAACCCGAAGAACCGGGACGGGGCAAGAGGCACGTCGCCGCCCCGCTCGGAAGCCGCGAAGCCCAGCACCAGCAGCGCGACCACGGCGACGGTGGGCAGCACCACCGCGGCCAAGGCGTCGACCTGCAGGGCGAAGTCGCTGCCGGCCACGAACGGCGCCGCCACCGCCGGACGACCCAGCGCCACCACGATCGCCAGCACCGCGACCACAGCGGCGGCGCTCACCCCCACCGATCCGGCGACCCGGTCGGTGCGCCGGCCGGCCAGGCACAGGGCCGGCCCCCAGCACTGCGGGCAGGGTGATCAGCACCCACAGGTAGACCGGGCTCATCCGCTCAGATCCGTTGCCATGTCGGTCATGTCGGAGTTCCGGGAGCGGTGCAACAGGGTCGCCACGGCGAACCCCATGGCCATCTCCACCGTCATCGCCGCGATCACCACCAGCAGCACCACCTGGGCGGTCGGGGTCGGGGTGAGGAACCAGTAACAGGCGACGGCGGCCAGGATCACGCCGTTCAGCATCAGCTCCAGACCCATCATCACCATCACCACGACCTGCTGGGACAGCGCCCCGTACAACCCGACGCTGAACAGCGCGGCGGCCACCACGAGTACCAGTTGCAGCGTCACCGGCCCACCCCGCCCGGTTGTGGATCGGTGGGTGGGCGGCGCCGCAGGTCGTCACCGAACCGGTCGTACCGACCCCGGGGCAACGCCAGCACCAGCGCGGCGATCACGGTCGCCAACAGCACCGCGCTGACGATGATCATCACCAGCATCTTCGACCCCATCAGCGCCTCACCCAGGGCGGCCGTCGGGTCCGGCCCGGGTTCCCCGCTGCGGGCGGGCCACGGGGCCAGCAGGATGCCGGCCGTCAGGGCGACGAACACCCCGCCTGCGGTCGCCATGGAGGTCCGGTTGCCGTGCACCATGTTCATCGGCATCAACGCCGGGTTCATCCCCATGAACATGATCATGTAGACGGCCATGATCGCCATTTCCATGATCATCATCAGCACGGTGATCACGCCGATGTAGGACAAGCCCCAGCAGCAGCACCTGGATCCCGACCGCGACGAACGACACCGCCAGCGCATAGGTGGCCCGGGCCATGGAATCCACCCGGAACACCGCGGCGCCGGCCAGCACGGCGATCACCGCCAGCACCCAGAAGACGACCGCGCCGGCAATCCCGATGCTCATCACCCGCCCCCCTGCCCGGTGGCGATCACGGCCACCACCAGGACCTGCAGCAGGGTGGCCGGTAGCAGGATCAGCCAGCCGATCTCGACGAACCGATCCGCCCGCAACGTCGGCAACCGGCGGCCCAGCCCGATCAGGGCGGCGCTGAGCAGCAGCGTCTTCACCGCCAGCCACAACCACTCCGGCAGCACCGGACCGGACCCGCCACCCAGGAACAACGTCACCCCGATCGCCGCTCCGGCGGTCAGCAGGGCGTATCGGCCGGCCAGCATCAGCAGTCGATCCACCCCGGACAGCTCGGCGAATACCCCGCCCGCGATATCGCCACCGGCCGGGTGGCTCAGCGGCCCCCAGACGGCGAACCCGGTGACGGCGAGGCAGAACACCACGAACGCGACCGGCATCCACACCACGAACCACAACCCGTCCTGCGCGGCCACCACGTCGGACAGCCGCAGGCTGCCCGCAGCCACCGCCGGCGCAGTCAGCGCGAACATCAACGGCAACTCGTAGGCCAGCGCCTGCGCCAGGAACCGGTAGCCCCCGACCAGGCCGAACACGCTGTTCGGGCCCCACCCGGCCATCCACACCAACGCCCATACCGTCACGTCCAGGGCGTTGAACCAGACGATCCCCACCGACGAGTCGGCAACGGTCGCAGGGCCGATCGGGACCAACGCCGCCATCAGCAACGCGACCACCGGCAGCCCGATCACCCCGACCCGCCACAGCAGGCGATCGGCGGCAATGGTGGTCCGGCGGCGTTGCCGCAACAGCCGGGCCGTCTGGACCACCGGTAGCCGGAGCGCGGCACCCCAGCGGCGAGCCGAGGAACCGGCGTCCCGACCGCGTGTGGTCACCGGGTTCAATCCGGCGTCCAGAGCCGCGGTCAGCGTTGCCAGCACCACCAGCGCGGCCGCGACCAGCACCGTCGACAGCAGCGGCAACTCACCCATGGGCCGGCGCCTTGCCCTCGATGGCGGCGACATCCGGGTCAATGGAGGCGACCACCAACCGGGCCGCACCAAGATCCAGCCCGGTCACCAACGACGGCAGTAGATCCATCGCGGCTCGTGCCTCCCTGCCCCGGTCGGCTTCCGCTTCCGCCACCGGGCCCGCGGACAACAGCCGGCTGCCGATGCCCGCCATCCGGGCCAACAGCCGGTCATGCACGTCGCCGGCCAGGGCGTCGGTCACACCGCGTTCGGCCCGCCCGGACGAATCGAGCACACCTATTCCGCGCAGCGACCACCGCAATAACCGGGATCGCCGCACGCGTCCGGTCAACGATTGCACCGCGCTGGCGCAGTCCGCGAACGATGCGCCGTCGAGCAGGTCATCTCGAACACCGCGGAACCCGATGGCGGCGCCGTTGCTGCCGGCCAAGGTCAGCAATCGGGCCACTGCGTCGCAGTCCAGCGCCGCCCGGGTCCGGCCATCCTCGTGGGCCGGACCATCGGCCCGTGGCCGTCCGGGCAGGGTTGTCACCTGGGCCTGCGCGATCACGTCGCCGTGTAGCGCGCACCGCAGAACCAGCCCGGCCGGCCAGGCGGGCAGCACCGGGCCGAGCGGGACCGACAGCACGTCCATCTCCAACCCATCCCGGTCCTCGGCGCCGCCCGCCAACGGGATGCCGCCCGGCATCGGCATTTCCATGCCGTCCATGCCGTCCATGCCGTTCGCGTGGTCCATACCATCGGCGCCGTCCATGCCGTTCGCGTCGTCCACACCGTCGGCGTCGTTCATGCCGTCCGCCATGCCGTTCGCGCCGTCCGCTTCATCCATACCGTCGGCGCCGTCCTGGTCCGCCCGGCCGGACCCGTCGTGATCCAGCGGCCGGGACCGGTGGGGCTGATCGGCCAGCAGGGTCGTCGCCGCCAGGTCGAGCGCCTGCCGAACCTGGTCCGGGCGGTCAACATCGACCCGGGCCCGAGGCCCGGGCAGCTGCGCCCAGAGCCGATCGATGACCGGACGCCAGGGGTCGCCGGGCTGCCCACACACCACCAGGACGTCGGCCGCCGCCGGGGTCAACGCCGGTCGCCACCCCCGGACGGCGACGGCCCGTTCGATCGCGATCCTGGTCAGCGCCCAGCCGGGCACCTCGACGATCAGAACATGGGTGCCACGCACTGCGGTCCGGCTGAGCCAACCCGGCCCGGCGCTCACACCCACCGCAACGCCCCCTCCCGCCAGGCCCACAGCACGCCGACCATCAACAGGCCAAGGAAGACGAACATCTCGACGATCGCGCTGCTGCCAACCCGGGCGACCACCACCGCCCAGGGGTACATGAACAACATCTCCACGTCGAAGGCCAGGAACAGCAACGTCAGCGGGTACCAGCGTGCGTGGTACCGGGACAGCGCATGTTCGGTCGGCTCCATTCCGGACAGGTACGGCGGTTGTTCCGCGCCAGTCGTCCAGCCACCGGACATCGCCCGCTGCACCACGAACAGGCCGGCGACACCGAGAAGCGCCACCACGGCCATGCTCGCCAGCCCCGCGATCTCCGACATACCCGCAGTCTTACCCGCAATGCCTGCCCGCAAACCCAGCGACTCGCACGGTCGATCGATGAGCTGCGTGCCTCGACCGGTCCCCGATCAGAACAGCGGGTCTGCGCCTCCGGCCGAGGCCCGGCCGTCCAGGTCGATGGACAGCCGACGGGAACGAAAACTCAAGGGATCGTCACGCTCGGAATGACGACCTGCGGTTGCCGGGGATCCAGCACGCTGGTTTGCGAGACCCCGTCCGGTGTGTAGATATCGACTGCCTTCGGCACGGTTGTCGGGGACACGCCGCAGATCGGATTCCCGGCCGCGACCGCTGCCGCGGTGCAGACGCCGAACTGGTAATCCTGCGCCGTTGCTTGAAAACCGCGGGCTTGGTCGCTGGAGAACCCGTCCTGACCGGTCAGGGTGACCGCGAAGCTCCACCCCGGACCGGGTGTGCCGCCCAGCGCCGCAGCCGGAACGGTGAAGGTGATGTAGCGGGTGATCGCGGAGGCCTTGATGTCGACGGAACCCATCGTGGTGCCGGCGGCGTCGATGAAGCGTTGCCCGAAGCCCTGTACCTCGATCAACCGGTTCCAGCCGGTCTGGAGTGTGTAGTTGCGGGTCGGGTAGGACCCCGCGGTAGATGTGGCACCGCCGCCCGGATTGGCGACGTAGAGGTCCACCAGTTGGGCGCCGAGCGGGCTGCCGAAGGTCGGCGTCAGGTCGGCGGTCTGCACCCGGAAGATCACGTCGGCGCCGTTGTCGTAGACCTGGAAGTCGCGCAGGTCGTAGGCCCCGGGCTTGAAGTTGTCCGACGTCGGGTAGGCGTAGGTGCCGGGGCCGTTGTCGTCACCGGCGGGGTCGGTCAGGTCGAAGACCAGGGTGCCGGGGACGACGTCGTTCACGACGGTGCGCTGCGCGAAGCCGGTCGCCCCGTCCGGGGCGGTGGCGATGACCGTCAGGGTGACGGTGCCGACCGGTGGTGTGACGTCCAACGAGAAGGACCCGTCGCTACCGGCGGTGGTCGTGCCGATGACAGCGTCGCCGTTGCCGTCGGTGTTGACGGCGAGGACGTCCACGGTCGCGTTCGGCGCGGTGCCGCCGGCGATCGTCACGGGATCGCCGTTGACCACAGAGTTGTCGGCCGGCGCGGTGAGAGTGAGGGTCGTCTCGGTCTGGGTGTTCCTGATGTAGCGCCTGGTGGTGTCGATTGGCTGCTCGGTCAGCCGTCCGGCCCGGATGTTCGCGGACAGCCGAACGAACTGGGCCGCGGACCAGGTCAACGGGGAGGCACTGCCGGCGGCCTTGCCATTCTGGAACCCGATCGACGCGCATTCCGGCGCCGTTCCGAACGGCGACGCGGCAAGATCAGGGTTTTCCCAGGCCTGCTCGGGGATCAACCCGACGCCGGATGCGGTGGCGGCCATGCTGCCCCACAGGTCGACGGCCGCCGGTGCGTTGCCGGTGGCGATCTCGTGCTCGGCCCGTTCGCCGGCCAGCACCGGCCAGAGGTGGCCGGACCCCTGGTTCTGCCCCTGGGCCCCACATGTCCCGGCCCACGGCTTGCCCTGCACCGTGCAGGATGTCGAGTCATCGACGTTGCAGTCGCCGTATCCGTCCTCGGTGCCCGGTGTGTTGACGCCGTACCGGTAGAAGCCTTGTCCGCTGCTGGTGGTCTTACCGATCACCTGGTCGACGAGCGGCAGGGAGTTGGCGATCGTCGGATCGGCGGCGGGCAGAACGCCAAGCCTGGACAGTTCGAGGAAGCCGGCGTCCATGACGGCCCGCTGGTCGGCGTCCGGCCCGCCATTGCCGAGGTTGTAGCTGCTCGCCGCGTTCGGATCGCCGGTCTTGGACAGCCGAATGAAGTACGGCTCGGTGCTGAGCGGTCCGGTCGTCGTCACGGTCCAGGCCTTGATCATCCGCTGGTACTGGTCGGCCGTCCCGCGGTAGATCCTGGCCCCGGCGGCGTCCCCATTCCGGGCGGCGATCGCCCCGGCCGCGGCGAGGCCGGCGATCTCGGCCGCGATCGTCGACGGCGAGTAGCCCGCCTGCTCCTCCCAGCGTTCGTTGCCGAACGCCGGGCCATGGGCCACCACGTAGTCGGCGGCCCGCTTGATGTGCGCCAGGTAGAAGGCGTTGTCGGTCAGTCCGACCGTTCGGGCCATCAGAATCGGGTAGGCGACCTCATCGAGCTGCACCCCGAACGAATCGGGCGCGAGCTTGCCGTTGACCAGGCTGTTCCGCGGCATCGACCCGTCGGGTTGCTGTTGCCGCTCGAACAGGAACCGGACAGTGTCCTTCGCGGTGGCGACGTCACCGGACGCGATCAACCCGGTGAACGACTCGTACAGGTCCCGCGCGAAAACCTCGCGATAGGAACCGAAGTAGGTGTTTGTCGAGTCACCCGCGGCGACCGCCTGCCCCCACGGGCTGGCCAGCGACGCGACAACGGCGCCCGGGAAGGTCTTGTCCTCGCTGGCCTTCAGCACGTTCGCGGACAAGTAGTAGGTCCGGGCGAGCTGCTTTCGCTGCGCGCTGGGCAACCCGTGCCCGTTCGCCGGTTCGTGCAAGCCCTTGTCGTACGACTTCCAGCCACGCTGATAGTTGTCGAGCGTCTTGCCTGCATCGGCGCCGGCGGTGGCGCCTGCGGTGGCCACCGCAGCGGCCTGGGTGCTGCCGAAGCCAAGGGCGAGGGTCACCGATCGGCCGTTGTGGACATCGAGCTGCGCTGTCTGCACGACGTTGCCCTTGGACGCGTTCGTGTAGGTCGTGGCCAGCCGGTGGTCGGCGTCCAATTGGGTCAATCCGTCACTGGCGGTACCGGCGAACCCGCTGGAGGCGGCGAGGAACGGCCGATCGGCGCGCAGCGCGGCATACACCGGCGTCGCGTAGTCCCGGTTCGCGGCGTTGGTCGCGGTCACCGTGTCGATCGAGACCGGTACCGGCGATCCGGTGCTGGTATCGATGACGGCGTCGTCGGCTCCGCCGTTCGTGTTGTCTCCGGTGCCGCCACCGCCATTGCCGTTGATCGTGCCGTCGAACCGGGCGTAGAGCTGATAGTGGGCGTTCCCCTTGGACGCCTTGAGTCGGGTGCTGATCACCACGCTGTCCCGTCGCGGGTCGGTGAAGTAGTCGGTGGTCAGCGTGTAGAGGCCGTTCCTGGCCGTTGAGGTGACCCGGCAGGACATCCCGGAATCGTCGAGAGCACTGACCTGGTAGGTCATGTCGCGGGTCTGTAGGTCCGTGAACGTCTTGCCGTCGGTGACGACGAACTGCAGGGTCTCGTTGTTGGTGTTGTCGATGGTCGGGTAATAGACGTCCGATAGAACGCCGTTCGCGACGGTGAACCACACCTTCGAGGTGCTGTTCCGCGCGGTGCCGAGGCAGTCCTTGCGGGCGAGGTCGAAATGCGACATCGCGCCGGGCCCGCCGGGTGCATCCTGCACGGCCGGTGGAGTGGTTGGTCCATTGCCCGCCGCCTGAGCCGGCGTAGCGACCACGCCGGTGATCAACACCATCACCGCGGCGATGGTTGTCCGGCGATAGGCGGGTCGAATCCGGCGAGAAACTGGTCGCATATCGAGCACTCCACGAGTGGCGACCGGCGCGTGCCCGGTTCCTGTCGACCGAACTGGCGATCACGACCCGTGACCACTCCGTGACGGGCCGGACGTGACGTAGCCCACCCCCTGGGTCGAAAGTTGTCAAGTCCAGTCTTGACCCACAGGTTCGTCCTCCCGGCTGGAGCGCTCGCCATCGACCGAACGGCGGGGCCGGCCGGTACGAACGAGAAACCGGGGTATCCGGCCGAGGACCGACAACGGCGCTTCCCTGGTTCGCGCCCTCGGTGGTACAACATCATTCGGTGCGATGCCCCCGACTTTGCACCGCCTACCGCCGAGGACGGGGAGGCGCCATGCAGTTCCGCTACCGCACGACGGCCGCCGGGATCCTGCTGCTCGCCGCGGTTGCCTGCACCTCCTGCAGCAGCCAGACAACACCGTCAGACACCCAGGTGTCGACGACGGCAACCGCTGTCACCCCGCCGATGGCATCGAGCAGTCCCTCAGCACCAACCACGTCGACCTCGACCTCGACCGCCCCGCCGACGCCGGCACCGGCGCAATCCACGTCGGCCCAGCCTCCGGCAACGGCCACCACCGCCACTGATGGGGCGCCGGCCGTCACGATTGCCGGAACATGGGCCGGCACCTACCAGAGCAGCAAATTCTCGGACACCCAGGGCACCTTCACCGTCACCTTCACCCAGGACCTGAGCGCGATCGCGGGAACGATCATGGTTTCCAGTCAATGCGTCGACCAGGGCACTGTCACCGGGCAACTCACCGGCGACACCATCACCTTCGGCGCGGTCAAGGCGGCCGAGACAGTCGCCTTCGACGGGACGATCCAAGCCGATTCCATGAGCGGCAACTACCAGTCCGGACCCGCCTGTGGCGACGACGTGGGGACCTGGTCAGCCACCCGCGAGTGACCACAGCATGGCCAAACCGCCGGCCAACGGCTCGACCCGCAGCACGCTCCCGACGGCGGCGGCACGGCAAACACCTCATCCCTGCCGTCGGGAGGGACAGTGCGGGATCGTCCCGGAGTTCGGTCGGGATGGAAGCCTCGGCAGTCCGGACCGGGTTTGCCAGACACAGACCCGGCGATGGGCCGTGTGCGCAGAGTAGGGAAATGGGGGGCAAGAGTGAGCCGAACCGGTAAGCGGTGGGACCTGGTGGTGATCGGCGGGGGGACCGCCGGGATCGTGGCGTCCCGGACGGCGGCCGGGCTCGGAGCCAGGGTCGCGCTGGTGGAACGCGCCGCACTGGGTGGCGATTGCCTGTGGACGGGGTGCGTGCCGAGCAAGGCGCTGATCGCGGCCGCGCATCAGGTCACCGCCACCCGCCGGGCCACCGAGTTCGGGGTCGCCACCGGGTTCGGGGTCACTGCTGCGCCACCCGTCGTCGACTTCGCCGCTGTCATGGCCCACGTCAAAGGCGCGATCGCCGCGATCGCACCGGAAGACTCCGCGGAGGCGATGCAAGCCAGCGGGGTCCAGGTGCTCACCGGGTCGGCGCGGTTCACCGGGCCGGACACCCTGGACGTGGACGGCCAGCAGTTACGGTTCCGACGGGCGATCATCACCACCGGCGCGGCTGCCGGCGGTGCCGCCGGTGCCGGGGTTACGCGAGGCGAAACCGCTGACCAGCAACTCTTTATGGGACCTGGAAGGACTGCCCGACCGGCTGGTCGTCCTCGGCGCCGGCTCGATCGGCTGCGAACTCGGGCAGGCGTTCGCGCGACTGGGTTCCCGGGTGACCCTGGTCGAGGCGCTGCCGCGGATCCTGGCCCGGGAGGACCCCGACGCGGCCCGGCTGGTCCGGGACGCATGCGACCGGGACGGGATACGGGTGCTGGCCGGGCACACCGTGGTCGGCGTCCACGGCGGCGCCGGCCAGGACGGGACTGTTGTGCTGGACGGACCGTCCGGGACCAGCACCATCGAGTTCGACGAGTTGTTGGTCGCGGTCGGCCGCCGCCCGAATACCTCCGGCCTGGAACCGAATGCGGCCGGGGTGCGAGCTGGATGACCGCGGCTTCGTGCGGGTTGACGATCACCTGCGGACCAGCAACCCGCGGATCTGGGCCGCCGGCGACGTCACCCCGCTGCCCCCGTTCACCCACACCGCAGGCGTGTTCGGCAGCCTCGCCGCCACCAACGCGGTGCTGGGCCTGCGCCGCACCGTCGACCTGTCCGCCGTGCCCCGGGTCACCTTCACCGACCCGGAGGTCGCGGCGGTCGGCCGCCCCACCTGGGCCGACGACGGCGACCCGGCCCCCAGAACCGTGACCCGCGGGAATGCGCGGGTCGACCGGGCCGTGGTGGACGACCGGACCGACGGATTCAGCAGGCTGACCCTGGGCAAACGGTCCCGGATCGTGGGCGCCACCGTCGTCGGGCCGCGGGCCGGGGAAACCCTGGCCGAGCTCACCCTGGCCGTCCGCAAGCAGCTCAGCACCGCCGACCTCGCCGGCACCATCCACCCCTACCCCACCTACGGGGACGGGCCGTGGAACGCCGCCATCGCCGATGTCCGCGACCGGTTGGCATCCCCGATCGCGCGACTGGTCACGGCTGTGCTGCGTCGGCTCCGTCGCGGCTGATCGGCGGTCGATCGGCACCAGGGTCGCCCGGAGGTACCGGTCCGAGAACTCGGTCGATGTCGACGCAGGTCCGGCGGTTCTGGTAGGCCGACGGACGCTCTCGGAACCGTTGAACAGAAGCGACAATGCGATCGAACAATGATGACGCGAACATGACGCACCTCCTCAGCTCTCCCCGGACCGGATCCCCACCAGTACATCCGGTCGGTTGCGGGTGACGTTACGCCGGCAGTCTGAGCGTCAACCGGATGCCAACCCGAACGCGGCGAACGCCAGCTGCTCGCGCCCACACCTCCCGCCGAGCCCTGGTGGTCTGCAAGCCACCGGTCTCCAGCGACGGCGACCGCGCAGCCAAGGCCCGCACGCCGAGCGGAACCCATCGCCTGTTCACGGACCCGGCCTGGTCCGCCTCCGTGATCGCCCAGCACCGACCAGGACGGCGGCTACCACCGCGACTGCCACTCCCGCCGCAATCCCAAGCAGGCCGCCGGTCCCGAGCCCGATCACCGATCTGGTGATCGCTGACTGCACCGCGATCCCAGTCGCGATCACCGGGTCGGATGTCACGTCGCCGGCCAGGACCCGGATCTCAAACCAGCCGTACCAGGCCACATAAGCGCCGGCGACGACCAGCAGCGCACCGCTGCCGCGGGTGATCGTCGCCCCGGCGCGCCGCATCACCCCGACCATCGAGGTCCGCGCCGCGGCCACGGCCAGCGCGAGGACCAGCACTACGGTCCCCATGCCGATCGCGTACGCGACAAAGGTCACCGCGACCCCGGCCGCGCCGCCGGCCCTGAGCGACCCCGCCGTGACGGCCAGGAACGGGGCGATCGTGCAGGACAGCGACGCCAAAGCGAAGGACGCTCCGTACCCGATCTGCGAGAACCAACTCGCCGCGCTCGGCGCCGATCCGTGACCCGCCAGACCCGGGATAGCCAACTCGCGACCGGCGAGCAACCAGGCACCGGTCCCGATCAGCACCACACCCACCACAACGGTGACGATCGGCAGATAACGCTCGATCGAGAGCGCGAGGGGGGTCAGCACCGCACCCACCAACCCGAAGACCGCGACGAAACCGACGGTCATCCCACCGGCGAACCGCGCCGCACGGCGCATCGTCGCGGCCCGACCCGAACCGACCGAGCCCTCCTGCACGACGAGCAAGCCGAGATAGGCCGGCAGCAACGCGAACCCGCACGGGTTGAACGCGGCCACCGCGCCGGCCACCAAGGCCAGCGCGAGAACGGCCTGGTCCACCACCGCTGCCGCCTCAGGCCAAATCGTCGAGGATCGCGCGCAGCTGTTCGCTGTCCAACGACCCGGCGATGGATTGCGCCGCACCGGAACGGTCGACAAACACGAACGAGGGCTGCGATACCACTCCGAAGCGGGTCCACAGTGTCCCGTCAGAGTCGGCGACATGCGTCATGGCATCGGTGCCGGTCGCGGAGACGAAGCCCCGCATGGCATCCACCTCGCCGCGACCCGGTACCCCCAGCACCCGGACCCGGCCCTCGAACTCGGCGGCAATCTGCGCCACGTCGGGGGCCTCGGCCCGGCAGATCGTGCACCACGGCGCCCAGAACCACAGTGCCACCGGCGTTCCGTCGAGGGTGGCCGCGTTCAGCGTCGTGCCGTCCAGGGTGGTGCCGGTGAAGTCGAGGACACCGCCGCCCTGATCCGGCGCGTCGGCTTCGCGCACAGTTGTGCCCACGGTCGCGGACGTGGTGGGGCCGGTTGTTGCAGTCGCGGTGGGGCCCGTGGCCGCGGAACAGGCCGACAGTGCCCCCACGACCACCGCGAACAGAACCAGTCCGCCGCGCCGAATCGATCGTTGCAGGAGATTCATGATCGACGAAACCCGGCTGCGCCGAGAATGCTTCCATCTTGGTCACACTGCACGCCGGCCGCATCGGCCGGCCGAGCCACACCGGCTGCGCGACACCGGAGGCGTCATGGCCGGGTACCGACCCGCACCTGCACATGCCCACACCGCAGGCTCACGGCCGTGACCTCGGTGCAGTCCCGCTCGACCGCTGTCCACGGGTGCGCGTGGATGTCCGAACCGCCGACCGCACAGGCCAGCCGGGCCAGCGGGGCGGCCACCCTGGCGAGCCCGACGGGCAGTTGCATATCCACCACGGCCATCCACCCGCCAGGGCGGGTGGCCGCCATGGCCCGCGCCCACGCCTGCTCCCAACCGGGGACCACGGACAGGGTGTAGGTCGCGATCACCGCGTCGACCGTGCCGAGCCCGTCTACCTGGGTCATGTCTGCCAGCCGCAACTCCACGTTGCGCCAGCCGTGGCGGTTGGCTCGGCGGCGGGCCTGGGCCAGCATCTGCCGGCTGGAATCCACCCCGATCACCGTTCCGGTGGGGCCGACCGCGTCTTGCAGCAGTGGGTGGTTCAGGCCGGTGCCGCAGCCCAGGTCGAGTACCCGCATTCCCGGGCGCAGCCCCATGGCGCGGATCGCGGTGACCCGTCCCGCCCGGTACACCGGCCACTCCAGCGACACGACGTCGTAGAACCGGGCGGAGACCGTATACCGGGCCGGGACCGACACCGTGGGCTCCGATCATGGACGGCCGCGGCCGGACTGGGGGTTCATTGGACAGGGTGGGTTGAACTGCGCGGTACTGAAGGGAACACGGTTGACCTGCTGGCGGGTTCCACCAGCAACACCCACCGCCGCGATCGCGGCCCGATCGTCATTGAAGGATCGGGCGTGCGGAGTCCCCTGTTGATGGGTGTGAATCACTGCAGCGGACTCGACTAGGGCTGAGCCGTTCAGAACTGCCTTTCCCGCGACAAGCATGAGGAGCTTCCCATGATCGACTGCGAGTCGCAGTGAGCGCCGACTTGCTCGACGCGCAGGACCGGTGCGGCGATCAACTCCTGTCGCGCTGGCAACGTTGTTGTGCGCAGCAGGGG
This sequence comes from uncultured Actinomycetota bacterium, assembly GCA_963730295.1. Lineage (GTDB taxonomy): Bacteria > Actinomycetota > Actinomycetes > Mycobacteriales > Nakamurellaceae > Nakamurella. The sequence goes on from CAVSRE010000006.1 coordinate 334,151, forward strand.
TGACCGGGCGATGACCGCCGTCCCGGAGTCGTCGACGCCCACTGCCGAGATCTACTGGCGCCCAGGCTGTCCCTACTGCTCGGCGCTGCGACGCGACCTCGAACGGCGGGACGTGCCCGCCATCTGGCACAACATCTGGGCCGACGAGCAGGCCCGAGCCTTCGTCCGCAGCGTGAACAACGGCAACGAGACCGTCCCGACGGTCCGCGTCGGGTCGACCACGGTGACCAACCCCAGCGGCACACAGGTCGCCCGACTACTGGCCGGCGACCAACCGCTCCCCCAACAGCCGAGCGGGAGCAGCCCGCCCGGACCCGCCACGCTCGACTGGGTCGCTACGGTCCGGTGGATCGCGTCCTGGCTGCCGACGATCGGGTTCATCGTGGCCGGCGTTGCCGCCGCCCGGCAGGGCCAAGGCACCCTCAGCTGGGGCTTCATCGCCCTCGCGGCAGCGGCGTGGTGGCTGACCCGGCCGATGCGACGAGGGCAGGGCCGACCCTGAATGCCATTCACCCGACAATGGGTCAAGGATTCGGCCGGGACCTTGCCGCAACGGGAAGCGAACGGCACCGTGACCGGGTTCCCGGGGCTGAGAGCGATGCCGGCCCCCCCGGCAACGCATGGAGCAGGGATGGGGAGAGCCGGCATGCAGGATCAAGAACCGGGTCGCCTTCTGGGGCCCGGTCCGGGTGGTGGACAACACGTGAGGATGCCGAACTGGGTGCGACGCCTGGCGGAGTCGACCCGACCGGTCCACCCGGACACCAAGGCCGCGTTGGACCGCCGCTGGGCCGAACTCCCCGCCGGTGCGCGGACCCCGGCGCAGACCCTGGGCCGGCACGCGGTGGGCTGCGAGGGCACCCACGGGGTGTTCCCGAAATGCAACCTGGCCTGCACCCCGTGCTACCACTCCCGGGACGCGAACCGGGTCGCGATCAGCGGCGAGCACACCCGGTCCGAAGTCACGCGAGCAGATGGCGCTGCTGCACCGGGTCCGCGGCCCGCGGGCGCACGCGCAGCTGATCGGCGGCGAGGTGAGCCTGCTGCCACCGGAGGATCACGCGGCGACCCTGCAGATCATGCGGGAGCACGGCCGGGAACCGATGAGCATGACGCACGGCGACTTCGACGACGACTACCTGCTGGCCCTGGCGTTGGGCCCGGACGGCACACCGCGGCTGCCGCGACTGTCCTTCGCCGGGCATTTCGACATGCTGATGTTCGGGCGCCGCGGCATCGAACGGCCACCGGACGAGGCGTCGCTGAACCCGTACCGCAAGCGGTTCGCCGACATGTTCGCCCGGCTCAAGAAGGACCACGGGGTGCGGTACTTCCTGGCGCACAACATGACCGTGACCCCCCGCAATGTCGACCAGATCGCCGACGGTAGTCCGGGAGTGCCACGACTACGGGTTCGGGATGTTCTCCTTCCAACCCGCGGCGTTCGTCGGTGACGACCGCCGCTGGCACGACGGGTACCGGGACATCAGCGCTGACGCGGTGTGGGCGCAGATCGAGGCCGGCGCCGGGACCAGGCTGCCGTTCCGGGTGTTCCAGCACGGCGACGAACGGTGCAACCGCACCGCCTACGGGTTCTACGTCGGTGACCGGTGGTACCCGATCCTGGATGACGAGAACCCCGTCGACCTGCATGTCCGGGACGTGTTCTACCGGTACCTCGGTGGGGTGAATTTCTCCGGGACACCGATCCCGCTGCTGCTCGGCAAGCTGGCCCGGGTGATCGCCCGGCATCCTTCGGTCGCGGTGGTGTTCGCCGGCTGGACGGCCCGGACCGTCCGGACCGTTGGTGTGCGCCGGTTGCTGACCCGGCGGGTCCGCCCGGTCAGCTTCGTGATGCATTCCTTCATGGACGCCGACGCGGTGGCGCCGGCCTGGGCGGCCATGCAGCGCGGTGAGGAGCTGACCGATCCGCGGCTGCGGGCGACGCAGGAGCGGCTGCAGGCCTGCTCGTATGCGATGGCACATCCCGAAACCGGTGAACTCGTCCCGGCCTGCGTGCAGCACGGCGTGCTGGATCCGCAGGAGAACCTCGCGCTGCGCACGCTCCTCCCGCTGGCCCCGGTGACCAACAACCGGATCCGGCACGCACCGGTCAGCGCCCGCACCGCCCCGGGCGGGTGTCGATGCTTGACCGGCAGGTCCGGCGGCTGCTGGCGCCGGCCCTGGACGCTGTGGGCGGCCGGTTGGCGGCGGCCGGGGTGCGGCCGTTGGCGGTGACCGGCGCCGGGTGGGTCGCCGGGGTCGGCGCCTGCGTCGCGGTCGGGTTCGGGCAGTGGACCCTCGGTTTGCTGTTGTGGCTGCTGAACCGACTGCTGGACGGGTTGGACGGTCCGGTCGCCCGGCGCCGCGGCGCGACGGACCTCGGCGGGTTCCTCGACATCGTCGCCGACTTCAGCATCTACGCGGGCTTCGTCCTCGCCGTCGCCGTGGCCGTGCCGGACGCCCGGGTCGCGGCGCTCGCGCTGTTGACCGCCTACTACGTGTCCGGGACCGCGTTTCTGGCGTTGTCGTCGCTGATCGAACGCCGCGGTAGTCATCAGAGCCGTAGTGATCAGAGCAGTGATCGGGAGCAGCAGTGATCGGGACAGCAGTGATCAGAGCAGCAGTGATCAGAGCAGCAGTGATCGGGCGGCGATGACGGACGGTCGCTGCGGTTCGTCGGTGGCCTGGCCGAGGGCACCGAAACCGTCATCGTGTACGTCCTGTTCTGCCTGTTCCCCACCCACGCCGCGCTCATCGCGTGGGTCTTCGCGGCCGCCGTCGCGGTCACCGCGGCCCAACGCATCGGGTACGGCGTGCAGATCCTGCGCCGACCCGTCCCCGACCGGACGGCGTCCTACCACCCTGCCCCCGACCACCCTGCTTCCAATCACCCGGCACCGGGCACCCCAGCCACCGCAAGACAGGAAACCTGATGCGCTCCCGCAGACCCGCTCGTGTCCCCCGCGCCCGATTCGCGGTGCTGGCCATGGCGATGGCCCTGACCGTCACCGCCTGCGGCTCCGCCGGCGCTGACTCCTCGACCTCGGTTGCGACACTCCCCGTGGGCGTCGGGGCCTGGGACGGGGTACTGGCGCAGGCCAAGGGGCAGACGGTGAACTGGTACATGTACGGCGGTGACGACACCCTCAACGCCTTCGTCACCGGCTACGTCGCCGACCAACTCGGCACAGCGGGCGTGACGCTGAACCAGGTGAAGATCACCGACACCGTCGACGCCGTCAACAAGGTCCTCGGCGAGAAGCAGGCCGGCCGCACCACCGACGGGTCGGTGGACGCGATCTGGGTCAACGGGGAGAACTTCGCCACCGGGGTGCAGGCCAACCTGTGGGCCTGCGGGTGGGACAGGACCCTGCCGAACTCCCAGTTCGTCGACTTCACCGACCCCGCCGTCGCCAACGACTTCGGAATCCCGGTCAACGGCTGCGAGGCCGTCTGGCAGCAGGCCGACTCGGCCCTGGTCTATGACAGCGCCGAACTCGACGTCGCAGATGTCAGGTCAGTGTCCACCCTGTTCGACTGGGCCCGGGCGAACCCCGGCCAGTTCACCTACCCGGCACCGCCGGACTTCACCGGTTCGATGGCCGTGCGGACCATCCTGTACGACACCATCGGCGGCCCGGCAGCCCTGGCCGGACCGTTCGACGAGACCAAATACGCCACGGCCACCGCGCAGCTGTGGCCACGATTGAAGGACATCGCCGGGTCCCTGTGGCGGGGCGGACAAACCTACCCGCAGTCCCAGAGCGCGGTCGAGAAGCTCTACAGCGACGGCGAAATCAGCGCGTTCTTCACCTACGGCCCGGGCGCCGTCGGCGACCAGGTCGACAAGGGCCTGTACCCGGCCAGCACCCGGGAAGCCGTGCTGGCCGGCGGCAACATCGGCAACCGCAGCTTCATCGCGATCCCCGCGAACGCCGCCCACCAGGCCGCCGCCATGGTGCTTGGCGAACGTCCTGCAGGACCCGCAGACCCAGTTGGAGCTGTTCACCAGCGAAGGCATCTACCCCGGGATCGACGTGGCCAAGACCACCCCGCAGGTGCAGGCGCAGTTCGCCGCCGTCCCGGTCCACCCGTCGGTGCTGCCCCTGGCGGCCCTGACCGAGAACGTGCAACCGGAACTCGCCGCCGGCTACCTATCCCGGATCGAGCAGGACTGGACCACCAACGTCCTGCAACGGCAATGACCCAGCCCCAGCTGCAGAGCCGTCCGCCGCCCGCCGGTCCCGCCGCTGCGACGCGGCCTGCTCCGTCGCCAGTCGAGTCGACGCGGGCCGACGGTGCCGCGCGGCATCCGGATCGCCGTGTTGCTGGCCCCGGCCCTGCTGGTCGTCGGGGTCTTCTTCCTCACCGGCATCACCCAGGCCGTCGCGCAAAGCCTTGGCTACCAACCGTTCCTGCCCTACTGGCAGCTGTCCCTGGATGCGTACCAAGCCCTGCTCACCGACCCGGCGGTGCGCGCCTCGCTGCTGCTCACCGCCCGGATCGCGATCATCCCGACCGTGCTGTCGGCAGTGCTGGGGGTGTCGGCCGCGTTGCTGATCCGCCGCCTGGGTCGGTCCCGGAACTGGGTGAGCGGGATCTTCCAGGCGAATCTGGCCGTGCCGCATCTGGTCGGGGCGCTGTGCATGCTGCTGCTGCTGTCCCAGGGTGGGCTGCTGTCGCGGCTCAGCCACGCCGCGGGGTTCACCGACACCCCGGCGGCGTTCCCGGCGTTGACCGGCGACGAGTTCGGCTGGGCCATCATCGCCGCGTACGTGTGGAAGGAAACCCCGTTCCTGACGGTCATCGCGCTGGCCGCGCTGGGCCGTGGCGTCGACGACCTGGAGAACGCCGCCCGCAGCCTGGGCGCCCGGCCGTGGCAGCGGTTGGTGCATGTGACGCTGCCCGTCATCACGCCGGCGGTGGCCGGTGGGGCCGTGCTGGTGTTCGCGTTCACCGCCGGGTCCTACGAGGTGCCGTACCTGCTCGGCCGGCCCTACCCAGCGACCCTGCCGGTGGTGGCGCTGCAGTACTACAACTCCACCGACCTGACCGCCCGACCGGAAGCCATGGCGGTCGCGGTGTTGATCACCGTGCTGAGCGGACTGCTGGTCGCGGCCTACCTGTTCATCGCCGGACGCCTGGCCCGCAGGCCGCTGTGAATACCAAGACCCCGACCACCACGCCCCCGACCCCGACCACCACGACCCCGACCACCACGACCCCGACCCCGACCCGGCCGGCGCCCGCGGGCGGCACTGCCACCCCCGAAACCACCGGACCCACCGGACCCACCGGACCCACCGAAACCACCGGTACCCACCGGACCCGTTGCCCGGCAACCACTCCCGACCCGGGTCTGGCATCGGATCCTGGTCGGCCTGCTGCTGGTCGCGGTGCTGCTGCCGCTGGTTCCGTTGCTGATCTGGGCGGTCGCCGGGCAATGGCGCTACCCCGCACTGCTCCCGCAGCAGCTCAGCCTGCGCGGGGTGGAACTGCTGATCGACCCGCGGTCGGACATCCTGCAGGGCCTGGCCACGTCGGCGGGCATCGCCGCGGCCGTCGCGGCCCTGGCCTGTCTGATCGGTTTCCCCGCGGGTCGGGCGATCGGGCTGTACCGGTTCCGCGGCCGCCGGGCGGTGCAGTTCCTGCTGCTGGCCCCGGTGATCGTCCCCGGGTTGGCGGTCACTCTGGGCATCCAGGTGTTCTTCGTCCGCTACCACCTGTCCGACACCATCCTGGGGGTGATCCTGGTGCAACTGATGCCCACCGTCCCCTACGCAGCGATCATCCTGGGCGCGGCGTTCGCCAACCTGGACATCGACTACGAGCGGCAGGCCAGGGCCCTCGGCGCCGGCCCGCTGCGGGTGCTGCTGTTCGTCACCGTTCCGCTGCTCCGCCCGGCGATCGCGGTCGCCGCGCTGCTGACGTTCCTGATCTCCTGGAGCGAGTACGTGCTCACCCTGCTGGTGGGCGGCGGGCAGGTGAAGACGTTGCCGTTGCTGCTGTTCGCCGCAATCGGGTCGTCGGACACCACCGCGGCGGCCGCCCTCGCGGTGCTGGTGATCGCGCCGCCGCTGCTGCTGGTCGTGGCCGCAACCCGGTTGTTGACCGGCCGTTCCGGCGGCGCGGTCGGGTTCGGTCGGCTGTGACCGGCACGGCGATCACCCTGACCGGGGTGCACAAGATGTTCGGCGACACCCCGGCTGTGCACGACCTGACCACCGACATTCCGGCCGGGTCGTTCACCGCACTGCTCGGCCCGTCGGGCTGCGGGAAGAGCACCACCCTGGCCATGATCGGCGGACTGCTGCACCCGGACTCCGGGGACATCCGGTTCGACGGTCGCTCGCAACTGGACGTCCCCGCCGAACGCCGCCCGGCGGGGCTGGTGTTCCAGAAGCCTCTGCTGTTCCCGCACCTGAACGTGGAGCAGAACGTCGCGTTCGGGTTGCGGATGCGACGGCTGGACCGCGGCCAGACCCGGGACCGGGTCGCGGCGATCCTGGACCGGGTGCAGCTGACCGCGGTGGCGCGGCGGCGGGTCGGGGAACTCTCCGGCGGCCAGGAGCAGCGGGTCGCGCTGGCCCGCGCTCTGGTACTGGCGCCGCGGGTGCTGCTGCTGGACGAACCGTTCTCCCAGCTCGACGCCACCCTGCGGGCCGAGATGCGTTGCCTGGTCAAGGATCTGCACACCGAATCCGGGGTGACCACGGTGTTCGTGACCCACGACCAGGCCGAGGCCGTCGAGGTCGCCGACACCATCGCGCTGATGCTCGACGGACGGCTGGAGGGCCAGGGCGACCCCGAGATGTTCTACACCGCACCACCGTCGCTGGCCGCGGCCCGGTTCTTCGGCGTCACCAACGAACTCCCCGGCACCGTCCGCGCGGGCCTGTTCACCGCCGACACCACCGGGCTGCGCCGGCCGACAACAATGCCCGACGGTCCCGCAGTACTCGTCATCCGGCCCGAAACCATCACCCTGACAAGCCCTTCCGGTGACGACGACACGATGAGCGGGGTCCCGGTCGCGGCCAGGTTCGCCGGCACCCATCTGGCCGTCGACATCCAGCTGACCGGCGGCCCGCTGGTGACCGTGCACGCCCCGGTGACGATCTCCGTGCAGCTCGGTGCACCCATCACCGTCGCAGTGCCCCGGGCGGCCGGGGTGGTCCTGGCCACCGACCCGGGCCGCCAGGGGTAGCAACGGGAATCACGACCGCAAACGCAAACCGCCTGGAACGCGGGCCTTCTCACCCGGCTGGACGCACCGTCGCAGGGTTGTTATCCGCGGCCCGCTCGGACCTGGACCCGATCCGTGTACCGGCGGCGCAGGTACTTGTCGATGGCAACGACAAGCGAGGTGAGCGCGGCGACACCGATGATCCGGAGCCAGGCCTCGCCCGTGATCGGCGCGGTCTGGAACAACCTGTTCATGCCGGGCAGGTAGGTCAGGGCCAGTTGGCCGATCAGCTGGGCCGTCACGCCGACGATGATCCACCGGTTGCTGAACGGCCCCACATGCCACATGGAGTGGGTCAGCGACCGGCAACTGAACAGATAGAACGTCTCGACGACAACGAACAGATTCACCGCAGCGGTGCGCGCCTGTTCGAGCGTCGCCCCGTTGGCGACCTCCCACTCGAACAGCCACCACCCGCCCGCGACCAACAACGCGCCGACCAGCAGGATCCGAACGAGCAGGGCACCGGTCAGCAACTGCTGACCGGGGTCCCGGGGTGGCCGGTTCATGATGCCGGCCTCCTTCGGTTCGAACGCCAACATCAGGCCGAGCGCGACGGCGGTGGTCATGTTGATCCACAGAATCTGCGTGGGCAGGATTGGCAGGGTCGCGCCGAGCAGGATCGCCATCAGGATGATCAGACCCTCACCCATGTTCGTCGGCAGGGTCCAGACGATGAACTTGGTCAGGTTGTCGAAGACGCTCCGACCCTCTTCCACGCCGGCCTCGATGGTCGCGAAATCGTCGTCGGTGAGCACCATGTCGGAGGCGTCCTTGGCGACCTCGGTCCCGCCGCTGCCCATCGCTACCCCGATGTTGGCCCGCCGGAGGGCAGGTGCGTCGTTGACGCCGTCACCGGTCATCGCGACCACATGACCGCGGGTCTGCAGCGCTTCGACCAGCCGCAGCTTCTGTTCCGGGGACACCCTGGCGAACACCTTCGCCCGGTTGACCGCGTCCGGGAATTCCTCGGCGGGGATCGTGCTGAGGTCCCCACCGACGAGTACCTGCCCTGCAGCGCGGTTGTCCAGCAGGCCGAGATGCTCGGCGATCGCCGTGGCCGTGGCCGCGTGGTCGCCGGTGATCATCTTGACCTCGATGCCTGCGGTGTGGCAGGCACGGACCGCGGCGGCTGCCGCGGCGCGGGGCGGGTCGTGCATGGCGAGCAACCCGGTGAACACCAGGTTGACCGCACCCTGCTCCTCGAAGGTCTCCGGATCCGTTGACGGGTGAATGGCGGTGGCCAGCACCCGCAGTCCACGGCCGGCGAGGTCCTCCGCGGCCAGCAGTGCTGCGCCGGCGTCGAGCGGCTCGAGGGTGCCGGTTGTGCTCATCTGGGCGGTGCACAGTGAGAGCACGCGCTCGGTCGCACCCTTGGCCATTGCGACGTGATTGCCGTCGCCCTGCAGGTGCAGGGTTGCCATGTACTGCCGGTCGGAGCTGAAGGGGATCGTCGCTTCCCGTGGATAGGCGTCGGCGATCTCTCCGGGATCGACGCCGGCCTTGGCGGCAACGACCAGCAGCGCCCCCTCGGTCGGGTCCCCGGACAGCACCCAGGTATCGCCCTGGCGGCTGAAAGCGGCGTCGTTGCAGGCGGACCCGGCGAGCAGGCACCAGCGCAATGAACGACTGGCCGCCGCGGTCACGGCGGCGTCGCTCGAATCTCGCAGTTCGCCGTCCGGGCTGGTGCCGGGACCGGTCACCTGGAAGGCGCCGTCGGGTGTCCAGACCGCCTGGACCGTCATCCGGTTCTCGGTCAGGGTGCCGGTCTTGTCCGAACAGATGACCGTGGTGCTGCCCAGCGTTTCCACCACGGGCAACCGGCGGACCACGGCGCGCCGCTTCGCCATCCGGGAGACCCCGATGGCCAGGGTGATGGTGACCGCGGCCGGCAGCCCTTCGGGGATCGCCCCGACCGCCAGGGCGATCGCTGCGGTGAAGGTCTGCACCGCGTCCTGCCCGCGGACGAGTCCGATCCCGAACGTCACCGCCGCCATGGCCAGGATGGCCACCGTCAACAGCTTGCTGAACCGGGCCAGTTTCACGGTAAGCGGTGTGTCCAGGGTCTGCGCCGAACCGACCAGTCGGTGGATCTCCCCGAGTTCGGTTTCCACGCCCGTTGCCACGACGATGCCGGCGCCATGTCCGGCGGTCACCAATGTGCCGGAATAGACCATGTTCCGCCGGTCGGCCACCGGGGTCTCCTCGGGCAGCGCCACCTCGTCCTTCACCACCGGGACCGATTCACCGGTCAGTGTCGACTCGTCGACGTGCAGATCTGCCATCCTGATCAGCCGTAGGTCGGCGGGCACCTTGTCGCCCGCGCCCAGCACCACCAGATCACCGGGGACGAGATCCTCCGAGGACACCTCAACCGGCCGACCGTCCCGCATGACCGTGGCCCGCGTGTGCACCATCGCTCGCAGGCTGTCCAGCGCGGCTTCGGCCTTCGATTCCTGGATGACGCCCACCACAACATTGACCAGCACGACCCCGAAGATGACGATCGAGTCGATGTACTCGCCCAACACCGCCGTGATCACCCCGGCGGCGATCAGCACGTAGATCAACGGATGGCGCACCTGCCCGGCGATGCGGGCCAGCAGGCCACCACGGGACGCGGCAGGCAACACATTCGGCCCGAAGCGATCCAGCCGAGCGGCAGCCTCCTCCGCGGTCAGCCCGCGGTGCGCGTCGGTCTCCTGCATCAACACAACATCGTGAGCGGCCAGCTGGTGATGGGCGGTGGACGGCGACGAGACCTCTGAAAGCGACACAATTCAGCCTGTCCCGCAGCCAGGCTCAGCTACCAGAGGAAAAGGACCCCTGTCCCGGACCCGACCCCGCCGGGTCGTCACTGCCGGGTCGTCACCACCGGGTCGTCACTACTAGGTCGTCACCGCCGGGTCGTCACGTCCACGGCGCAACCGCCGGGTCGTCACCGCCGGGTCGTCACGTCCGCGGCGCAACCACCGCGGCGGTGCGCTCGACGACAGTCAGCCGGCCGCGTTCCCGACCTTGCTGGCCAGGTCGGGAAGACTGGACGCGGTGACCGACGGGCGGGTGAAATACGCCGGATACGGCACGCCGGTGCGGTCGATCCAGGCGGCCTGCAGGCCGGCCCGCCGGGCACCGTCGATATCCCACGGGTGCACGGCGACGAGCATCATGTCTGCGGGGTCCACCCCGCATATCCGCGCCGCGTAGGCGTATGCCCGAGGTGCCGGCTTCCAGGCGCCGGCATCCTCCACCGACAGCAGTCGTTCGAACTCGCCGCGCACCCCGGCCCGGGTCAGCAGCCGGTCGGCGACCTCGGCGGCACCGTTGGACAAGGTGACCAACCGGTAGCCGGCGGACCGGAGCGCGCGGAGCCCGTCCGGCACATCCGGGTGGACCTCCAGCTCGGCGAACCCGGCCAGCACATGGTCAACGGCGGCGTTCAGGTCCCGGTCCAGCGGCACCCCGTGCAGCACCGTCCGCAGACCCTCCGCGGCCAGCACCGCGAACGACTCACTGGCGTCAACGGCGGTCAACGCGAACCCGTCCCGCAGCAGCCCCGCGAACCACACCCGCAGCAACTCCGGCGGCGCCCCGATCTCGGCGAACCGGCCGCCCAACGGCTTCATGTCCGACAGGGTTTCGTTGACATCGAACACCACGACCGACGGTCGAACAGTCATCCCGGATCACTCCCCTATACGCGGAAACCCCTGCTGCATGAACACTTTTCGGACCCGGCGGCGCGGTGGACCACGATTCATATGGTCACTGAGTCTTCAGGGAGGTCCAGGCCCGCGGCGAACGCCTGCAACCGCCCGATCGGCGGCCTGGTCGACGTCGGCCGGTCCGGTGGCCGCGATGGCCGTCTTGATCGACCGGTACGTGCTCGCCTCGAGGCCGCAGCGGCGGCAGAACTCCAGGTGGGCCGTCACCATCGCCGCGGTCGGCGGATCGACCTCGCCGTCCAGGTAGCTCTGTAGCACCCTGGCCACCCGAGAGCACTCCGACCGGGTCAACCGGCCGATCAACATCTTCATGTCGCCCATCAACATCTTCACATCGCCCTCCCGTTGGGCAGGAACCCGGCCGTCACAAGGCGGCCCCGGATCCGGGCCCTGGCCCGGTGCAACCTGCTCATCACCGTGCCCCGCGGAACCCCCAGGGCGTCCGCGGCCTGCTGGTAGCTCAGACCCTCGATGTCGACCAACGTCACCACCGCCCGGTGCTTGTCCGGCAGCGCCGCCAGTGCGTCGGCGACCACCGCCTCGAACAGCTCGCCGACCACCACTTCCTCGGCTGCGGGCGCCGAGGGCCCGACCAATTCCAGGGTTCGGGCGGCCTGCTCCCCATCGCTGAGCAGTACCGGGCGCCCGCGGCGGCCTCGGTTGATGTGGGTGTTGCGCAGAATGGTCAGCAGCCAGGCCCGCGGGTGCGCGCCGTCGAATCCGTCGATTGCCCGGAACGCCCGCACCAGGGTGTCCTGTACCAGGTCCTCGGCGTCGGCCGGTTGCCCGGTCATCGCCAGCGCCACCCGGTACAGCACGTCGATCTGCGGCACGACGTGCTCGTCGAAAGCGCTGTGCTGCTTCCCGCTCGGTGTACCGCTCACAACCATGGCAACCCGCCGGCCCCTCTGGGTGATTCCATCGGTCGTCGCTGTGGTCACCGCTGTGGTCGTCGCTGTGGTCACTGCGGAATCAGTCGGGTCCGCGTCGGGTTTCCACTGGCGTGCATCCCGTCCGTCACCTGCTGCTCGGCCCCCGCCTCGGACCCTACCTGGACGGAGAACTCGACCCGGCCCTGGAAGCGCGGGTGCGGGCCCATCTGCGGGAGTGCTGGCGGTGCAGCGGTGAACTCGAACTGCAACGGCTGATCCGGGCGGCGCTGCGGCAGCGCCGGGCCGGCGGGCCGCCCTCGCTCGCGGTGACCAGGCTGCGCCGTTTCGCCTAGTCCGCCCCCCGGCGCTGACCTGCTGTTTCCCGGGTCGGGGGGCTCGGGAAACGTGCAAGGCCCGGATCCACCGGTGGCGGTTGAGATTCACTGGTCGGTGGGCCCGGACTCAGGGGCCGATTCGGGTGGTTGACGCCGGGTCAGCGCAGGGACCGTCATCGCGGTGGCCAGCAGGCCAAGGGCGCCCGCGACGATGAACGTCACCCGGGGGTCGGTCAGTTCCAGCAGTCCGGCGCCCAGTAAATAGGAACAGCGCTGCGGCGACGCCGACCCCGCCGTACACCGCGCCGAAGACCCGGCCCGTCAGCGCGGCCGGAACGGTCCGTTGCAGCAGTGTGTTGACGCCGACGTCCATGGCGCTGAGCCCGATGCCGCGAATGAGTTGGATGGTGAACGCGGCGCCGACCGCCCAGGCCAGCCCGGTGAGCAGGTTGCCGGCACTACTCACCGCGCAGCCGAGCAGGAACACCGTGACCATGGATCGACGGGCCTGGCCGCGGGCCAACACCAGGTATCCCACCAGTAGACCGACACCCACTGCCGCGTACAGAAGTGCGACCGCCGACGGGCCGGCCGCGAGGGAATCGGTGGCCAGGAAGACGAGCGCGACATCGTCGATACCGTTGGCTGCGACGACGGCCACGAATCCGAACACCAAGGCCCGGATCCACGGCGCGCCGGCCACGAACTGCAACCCGGCGCGGGTGTCGGCGAACAGTGAGTGCCGGGCGCCATCGGATGACTCGACCGGAATCGCGCGCAACCCGACGAGCACGGCGGCGGACAACAGGAACGTTGCCACGTCGACCAGCAGGACACCGCGGATGCCGATGAGGGGTAATAGCGCGGCCGCGGCGAGCGGCCCGATCGCTTCCGTGCCGTTGGCGCCGAACCCCAACGCCGAGTTGGCCCGTTCCAGATGCTGGTCGGCGACGAGTATCGGTACGGCCGCCCGCGATGCGGGCTGCAGGACCTGAAACGCGATGGCACGCAACGCGACCAGGCCCAACAACACCGGAAGCGCCGGCAATGTCAGGGCAATCAACAACACCGCGAACGCCTGAATCAGCTCGCTGAGCAGCAGCACCCGGCGGCGATCGAAACGGTCGGCCAACGCGCCGGCCACCGGTCCGAGCAGCGACGGCGCGAAATCGCCGACGAGCAGCAACGCCGCCACGGCGAAGGCGGCCCCGGCCGAGTCGGCGACGAACAGGGTCAGCGCCACCAGGCTCAGCGAGTCCCCGAACGACGAGACCATCCGGGAGACCCAGAGTCGTCGAAATGCCGGGTTACTCCGAAGCCGTTGCCCCGGAGGCCCGTGGTTGTCGGCGCCTTTCGCACTTGTTCCGCTCACGTCAGCTCCCCTTGGTCGGCACACGACAAGGGGTCCGGTTCAGGCCCGAATGACGGTGGGCAAATCCGCTGAATCTTCTGTCGTCCGGCCGTCGCGCGTCCACCCAAATTCGGCTGGCCGGCGAGAACCGGAGCGAGGACCTCGGCGCCGTTGCGCAGCCGGTCCCGGGCGGCCGGTCCGGGCGGCCGTCCCGGGCGGCCGGTCCGGGCGGCCGGTCCCGAGCGGCCGGTCCCGGGGCTGTCGGTCCCGGGCGGCCGTCCCGGGGTGCCGGTCCCGGGCGGCTGGTCCCGGACGGTCGCGTACCAGCGCCGCTTGGTGGAGCCGAAAATGCGATCGGCAGGGACCAGCACCTCGATGTCAGGCAGGCGCTGCGAAGAACTCCAGCGGCAACCCGTCAGGATCCCGGAAGGACAGTCCGGAGCCGTAGGCCGCGTCCTTGATCCCGCCGTGAGTGATCGCGAGCTGATCGAGGCGCTTTTCCCATACCTCGAGCTCTGCGCGATCCGACACTCCGAACGCGACGTGGTCCAGGCCGACGCGACGCTCGTTGAACACCACGGTGGTATCGGCGTCCGGGAACTGATGCAGTCCGAACAGTGTCCCGCCCACCAGCCAGACCACGTGCCGGAAAGGCCCGGTGTCCTCATCCAGCACTGGCTCGCCATCGAAAAGCTCGGCGTACCAGGGAACGCTGGCCTCGAGGTCTCTCACGGTGAGTGCGACATGCCCGATGGCCGGGAATGCTGTTGACATTGACAACTCCTCTAGAAGTACTTCGCACGACCGTTCGTGCTCCCTCGATAGTACGACCGGTCGTGCTACCGTGGCAAGGGTGAATTCGACGAACGCCCAGAATCAGCGCAGGCCAAGAACCAGGAAGCGCAGCGACGGCGAGCGGAGCCGAGCCGCAATCCTGGACGAGGCCGCCCGGTTGGCAACCGTCGACGGCCTGTCCGGTCTCTCCATCGCGGGGCTTGCCAACGCCGTCGGGATGAGCAAGAGCGGCCTGTTCGCGCACTTCGGCTCCAAAGAGGAATTGCAGCTCGCCACCATCGAAAGCGCCGAGGCCATCTTCAACACGCAGGTGATCGAACCCGCGGCAGTTGCCTCCGACGCGCTCCAACGTCTTCACGACATCACCGAGAACTACCTGCGCTACGTCGAAAACGACGTCTTTCCGGGCGGGTGCTTCTTCGGCTCGACCCTGGTCGAGATGAGCATGCAGCCCGGAGCGGTCCGCGACCGGCTGGTCGACTTCTTGGCCGACTGGCTGCGCCGGCTCGAGGCGATGATTCGCGAGGCGCAGGCCGAAGGCTCGATCAAGCCCGAATTGGATCCTGGCCAGCTCGCCTTCGACCTGGAGGCGGCCCTGTTCCTGGCGAACGCGCAACACAGTGTCTCCCGATCAGCCGAGCCGATCGAACGCGCACGCCATGCCATCGCTCGGCGACTGGCGGGGGCGTAGTAGTCGGCAAACATCGTTCGGGACACCCGTTGCTAACGCGACGAAGTGGTACGTCAACATCAAGTCGATCAACTGGCAGACGACTCCACCGGCGGTCGTGGGTTCACGGATTGCATTCGTGGCCCAGTTCCTCGGTCGGCAGATCGCCTATACCTACGAGGTCCGCGATATCGTCCATAATGAAAGATTTGTCATGGCCACCGCCCAGGGGCCGTTCCCGATGGAGACCACTTACACCTGGCAGGACACCCCGTCCGGCGGGACCCTGATGACTCTGCGAAACGCCGGCGAGCCCAGCGGTTTCGGCAAGATGGCGGCCCCGATGATGGCCTCGGCGATGCGCCGAGCGAACCACAAGGATCTGCAGCTGCTCAAGAGCGTCCTTGAATCTCCGGGATGAAACCCCCAGTGGCCCAGATCATCTCGTTGATCTTGCCGTTGAGACGCCTTTCGGGTAATAGCTGGTTGATTTGGTCAGCTACAGCCGGCGCACTGGTCGTGGCGCGGATGGAAGCCGGTCACGGCGCGCCGGTCGAGTTCGATGCTCGTGCCGGTGGATGCGCAGCATGGCGTCCTGCAGGAGGTGCTCGGCGTCCGCCCTGGGCTGCGCCATTCTGCACGGGGCGTTGTGTCGCTCATTGCGTCGCCGAGATCCCCAAAGATCAGCGATCTGTCAGCGCAGCGACGTGCGGATCGCGCCAGACGACGGCCGTCCCGTCGAGCACAATCACGCCGTCGTGATTCTTGATCGTGGTGCGCAAGGTGCTGATCGGCTTGTCTGATCGCAGATCGAGTACGACGGCCTCCGCGGTGAGCACGTCGCCCGGCCGTACGGGCGCCAGGTAGTTCCAGTCGGTGTGTAGGAAGACGCTGCCGGGACCGGGTAGATCCTGGGCGACCAGCGCGTTGAGCAGGCCACTGGTCACCCCGCCCTGGACGACGATTCCGCCAAACCGACTGCGCGCGGCGAGTTCTGGATCGAAGTGCAAGGGGTTGCGGTCCCCGGTCATCGAGGCGAAGAGCTCGATGTCCTCCTGTTGAACCTGCCGGGTTCGGCGGGCGACGTCACCGATCTTCATGCTAGCTAGGCCACCCTACGCTGGTCGAGCCGCTGGTCGGCGTGCACGAACGATTCCCTGGCCCACCATTGCCGGTACCGCTCCGGACCGAGAAGGTTGATCAGGCCGGCCGTCTGGGTGCGGTGGGCGGAGAGCGCGGCGAACTTTCGCTCGAGAACCTCGCCGGCGCAGTGCACGTCGTAAGCGAGGTCCGACGGCGGATCCGACGGCGGCGTCGAACCCTCGAACCAGAAACCGATCTCCTCGTTCACCGACCCCCAGGTCCGATGAAACTCAGGAGTAACCGTTGCGTACCAAAGCCTTCCTGGCCGGCCCGCCCGCAACCAGGCGGTCGTCGTCCAGTCGGACACCGTTCGGTGATCGTGGTGCCCGGTCATGCCGTCGGGTCCGAAGGTGACGATCGTGTCCGGCCGGATCTCCGCGATGAGCTGGGCCACCTGGGCCACACCCCGCGCCGACGACACCCGGTGCAGCGTGCCGTCCCGGTGTCCCAGCCACCGGTGTTCGGTGACGTCGACCGCCGCCAGGCTCTCGGCGGTCTCCCGCTCACGGGCCCGCCCAAGTTTTTCCGGCGGCCACGCCGCGGGGTCATCGGTTCCGGCCTCACCCTTGGTGGCGGTCGCCACGACAACCCGGTTTCCGGCGGCCCTGGCCACTGCCATCAGGCCGGCCGTCAGATACGCCTCGTCATCCGGGTGGGCCCAGACACCGAGCAGGGTGCCCAGTTCGGCCGAAGCCTGATTCCACTGATCGCTGTCATTGAAGGTGTCCATGACCGAGAAGAGTCCGCGCCCGGCCTTCCTCGGACCTTCCCCCGCCAACGATCGCACCCCGGCCGAGGGGAAGGTCGGGGGAAGGAGCGCTTCGTAGCGGCCTCCGATGAGATCGCCTCCTTCGGGTGGGACCTGGATCGCAGAGTGACGTGCTGCGCCAGATGTCCTCCGCGATGACCGAGGAAGTGGAAACCCTGGCCCTCCTGGGGCAAGCAGCCTGACGCGTCGGTCGACGCAGCCCGCGGCCCGCCCGATTCTGCCGCCACCCACCGCCCCCGGCCCCTCAGCGCGCCCCGCCGCCCAGGCCTGCGGCACGCCCCGGCCCCCGGCCCCGGTCGCCGGCCCCCGGTCGCCGGTCGCCGGTCGCCGGTCGCCGGTCGCCCCGGCCTCCGGGCGCGCCCGCGTCTGCCGCCCCCGCCCGTCTGCCGACTTGAGCCATTTGCAGCTTCCGGACCGCGACCAACCTGCAGATGGCTCAAGTCGAGGGCAGGGAATGTGGACAACTCCGGGCACGGACCCCCCATCAGCCACCATGGCCCATGCGCCCGCGGCAGGACCTCCCCGAATGGCTACGCGCACAACCCTTCACGGCATTCGACCATTCGCTCAAGCGTGGCCGGATGTCCGGGCCCGACGTACTGCACATGTTCCACGGGGTGCGGGCAATCGCCGGCAGCCCCGGTGACTGGCGGGACCGCCCGACGGACGAAGCGCTACGGATCCGTTGCCGGGCCCTGCTCCGCGTCATCGCGCCCGGTTCCTTCTTCGGGTCCATCACCGCCGCTCGGTTGTGGGCGTTGCCGCTGCCGATGAAGTGGCGGCAGGACGAGACAATCCACACCTTGATCCGGTATCCCGACCGCGCGCCGAATCGCGCGGCAGTCAACGGGCGCCAGTTGACCGACCGCAACGCCCACCAGGTCTTCGTGTCCGACCTACCGACGGTCGACCTGCCGACGCTGTTCTGCCACCTCGCCTTGGAGCTGTCGGTCCCGGACCTGGTGGCCGTTGGCGATGCGCTGATCCTCGAGTCGGTCTACCCCACGGCGGACCAACGGGCGCCGGTGCCGCTGGACCTGCTGACTGCGCGGGTCAACCTCTACCGCGGTCGCGGCAAACGTCGGGCGGCCGAGGCGCTGAGTCTGCTCAGGCCCGGGGCCGAGTCGCGACCGGAGAGCCTGACCCGGCTGCTGCTGGTGGACGCCGGACTCCCCGAACCCGAACTGAACGTTGGGCTGTACGGCATGAGCGGTGAGTTTCTGGCCCGGGTCGACATGCTCTACCGGAAGCACCGGGTGGTCGTCGAGTATGACGGCGACCAGCACCGCACCGACCAGGCGCAGTTCGACCGAGACCTGCGGCGGCTCGACGACCTCACCGCCCATGGGTGGCGGGTGGTGCGGATCGGCGGGCAAGCGTTGTTCCGCAATCCGCAGGACGTGGTCGTCCGGGTCCGCCGGGCATTGGTTGCAGGTGGCTGGACGCCCCACGCCGCCCCCCGCTCGGTCCCCCGACCTCCCGGTTCGACTTGAGCCATATGCAGGTTCAGGTGCGTGCGGACCCTGCATATGGCTCAAGTCGGCGGGGTCTGGGGGCTGGCCGATGCACCCGGCTGCACGATTGTGGTGCCGGAACCGCTATCGCCATCAGCGGCACGGAGGCCGTGCGCAACGGCGGCCCCCGAGTGGCGCGACCAGGTCCGACGGACAACAGTTGGCGCGGAAATCGACAGCGATGAATCGACTGGGGAGACGACGGATGACCGGTATCAAGGCGATGGGTCCTCGCGTGGCCGACCCGGGGCTGATCGGCCTGCTGGGTTTCGTGATCGCCACGATGACCGCGCAGCTCGAGCACCTGGGGGTACAGAACGAAGGGCCCGTGTTCTGGGTGGGCGCGGTTTTCGGTGGCGTCGTGCAGGTGACCGCCGGCATGCTGTCGTACTTCCAGGGCGACAATTTTCACTTCATCGTCTACAACTCGTTCGGCTGGTACTGGATCGTCGTGCCAGGGTTCCTGCTCGGTCAGGAGCTCGGCTTCTTCGAGGCGACAGGGCCGGCCCGAGGCCTGTTCGCGTTGACCTTCGCCGTCCTCGCCTTGATGTTCGTGCCGGCCGGGGCCACCCACAACTCGGTGCTTCCGATCACGCTGCTGTTCGTGTCGGTCGGGCTCGCGTTCCAATCAGCGGGCGCGTTTTCGGGGTCCGAGCTGGCCGTCGAGCTCGGGTCCTACGTGCTGATAGCGGCGTCTGCGCTGGCCGCGTACATGCTGGTCGAGAAGTTCTACTGGCTGACAATCGGACGCCGGGTCGTGCCATTGGGCAAACCATGGCTGGAGCGCGGGGAGGATCCGGAATCCTGACGGTTGGGTCGACGGGTGCTCGCGGTCGAGTTGGTGCGGAAAACGCCTTTCGAGCACGGCGAGCGCAAGATCGTGAGCACAATCAGCTGGCATCTGCCAAGCCCGCATCGACTTGAGCCATTAGCAGGTTCGGTGTCCTCCGGAACCTGCATATGGCTCAAGTCGGCGGTGGGGCGCGGTGGCGGGCCCGGGAGGCGGCGGGTCCGTCCGGGGCGGCGGGGAGGCGGCGGGTCCGTCCGGGGCGGTGGGGCGCGGTGGCGGGTCCGGGGCAGGGACCGTGACACCCCCCGTGACACCTGACTACGCGACCCTCGCCGACGACCGTGGCCCGAGGACGATCATCGCCCCGGCGGGTGCGACGGCGCCGGCGGCACTGAAGCCGACCGCAAAGCCGAACTGCCGCACCACAATTCCGATGAGCATCGGCCCGAGGCTCAGACCGAGGTCGATGAAGACCGACGCGGTGGCGGCCGCAACCCCCCGCCGGGCCGGCTCGACCCGGGAGAAGATGGCCGCGAAGATCGCCGGTGTCAGCAGTACCACGCAGACGGCGAGCAGGACCGCGCCGGCGACCACACCGGCAATGGACGGGACCACGGCGACGACGAGCAGACCCGCGGCCGACACCCCCAGCGCCACGCCGGCGACGAGCAGACCCGGCCATCGGTCGACCGCCTTCGCGAGCACGACACGTCCACCCACAACGACCGCGCCGTAGAGGAACAGCACCGAACTCCATTGCGAGAGCCCCAGTCCGTCGGCATACAGCCCGGCGAAGGGAACGAAGCCCGCAGACGCCGCGACCCCGCAGATCAGGCCGAGACCGGGCCGGACCGCCGGCCGATAGATCAGCGACGGGCGGGGCTCGGGGAATTCCTGTGCCGATCGTGTCTCGCCGACGCCGACCGCCAGCATCGTGGCCAGAGCGGCCAGGCCGGCCACCGCGCGCCACACCGCGTCGAAATCCACCGGCGTCCAACATTGACTGGCCGATCACCGGGACCGAGGGCGATCCCCAGGTATAGCGACACCGAGCTCAGGCTCAGTGCCTCGCCCTCCCGCCCCGGTGGAGCCAGGTCGGCAAGGGCTGCGAAGCCGGCCACGAAATAGGCACCTTCGGCGACACCGAGCAGCATCCGCACGACGAGCAGAACCCACAATTCGGTGACCGCCAGATGAAGCAGAATCAGAACGCCGACCAGCGCTGCGCCGCCGACCAGCAGTGGCCGGCGGCCGAATGTGTCGGACCAGCGCCCGACCCACGGGCGGATCATCAGGGTCGTGACGCTGAACGCACCGATGACTATCCCCACGGCTCCGAGGCCGGCACCCAGCGGTCCGGTCACGAAGAACGGGGTGACTCCCAATACCGCACCCGCGGCCAGGAAGTACGCCATCTCGGACGCCGTCAGCATGAGGAAGGCCCGGGTGAAAAGCCCTTCGCGGTCAGGCATGGTTGCCATTGTCGAACGGCCCGGCCATCTCGGAATCTTGACAGTGGGCCGACCGGGGGGCTTCCGGTTCAGTTGGTGCGGAAGAACGCGTTCGAGCGCGGCGAGTACAAGATGGCCAGCACGATCAACCCGAGCAATATGGTGCCGACTCCGGACCAGCGAGAGCCGCTGGACTGGGAGACGGCGATCCAGATTCCGCCGGCGACATTCAAAACCGTCACCACAGCGACGAGCAGCCGTGAGAAGCCGTTGCCGTTCGACAATCCCTTGGCCACCAGTGCACGAGCACGCTCTTGCCCTCGCCGCGCAGCGCGCGAATGGTGCGGGCGGCGTCGTCGATCAGGAACTCCAGGTTGGGGTTGGCCGCCGGGCCGTCATCGATCAACCAGAACTCGATGTGCTCGGCATCGAGCCGCTCAGAACCCATGCGGCACAGGCTGATCACCGCGTCGTAGCCGCCACCCGGACCGACCCCGAACACCGCGTCGTACCCGCCGACCCAGACACCGTCGTCGTGCGGGTGCCGTACCGGGCCCTCACCGGTGCGCCACCCATGGGCGGCGTAGTCGAGGCGTTCGACCGACGGCCAACCGTCCTGGTCTTCCCGCCCACCATCCGCCGTGAGAGCCGCCAGCCGCACGAGGTCCCGTGCGTCCATCCCCGGCCAGCCGTGCAGAATCCGCCGCCATGCCGCGGGTACCGCGGAGGCACCCCAGCGGGCGCCGAGCAGAGCACCGGCGATCGCGGCGGTGGTGTCGGTGTCACCGCCCGCCCGGACGGCCAGTTCCAACGCTGAACCCAGCTGCCTGGCATCGATCGGGTGATCCGCATGGGTGATCGCCCACCACGCCGTCTGCAGCGAGTCGTTCCACCCGTTACTGATTGCGGAGGCTTCGGCACGGAACTCAACGATGTTGAACATTCGATCTGTCGACCTACCCGCGCGTGACCGCAGGTGCCGGTGAGGTGCTGTGGCGACGAATTCTCGCCGACAACCCGCCTGACGGCGTCGCCATGGCAGACCGCCGGGCGCTACTGCGGGATCGATGCGGGATCGAACCAGCGCAGGCCGAGGAAACGCGCGAACCCGCGGTCATTGCTGGCCAACAGTGCTCCATGACTGATGGCCACGGCGGCCAGGTAGGCGTCCGGGACAAGATTGCCCCGGATCTGCGGATCACCATCGATCAGACCCGAGAAGCTTTGCCACACTGCACTTTCATCGAACACCTGGCGCACCCCGACACCACGAATCAACGCCGTTACGAACGTCATCGCCTGCGCCGCCGAAGGGGGTGCGGCAATGACCCGCGGATTGGTGACGATACGCAGGAACCCGGTCAGCACGGCCGCGGGCAGCAGCAGATCATCCCCAGACTGTCGGACACTGTCGAGCCAATCCGAATACAGCCGGTGCTTCGGCGCGGCTTCGTGGAACGCATAGATCAAGATATTGACATCGGGCAGGATCACTTCGCGCCGTCGGCATCAAGGGCGGCGTAAAGCGCTTCACGATCAACGATGTCGACCAGCAGGCGGGAGTCGGGCGCCGCGTAGGTGGGCAACGGCTCCACGGTCATCCGACTCGGGTGCCTGTCCAGCAGATCGCGAAGTGCTTCCTCGACCAGGCTGGTGACCGTCCGGCCGTCCCGTGCGGCCCGCTGCTTCGCCGCGGCGAGCAGAGCATCGGGAAGATTCATCGACGTTCGCATGCATACGAGCATACAGCGTCCGTATGCCGATACGTCTGCGCTTGCAGCAGAGAACCGAGAACTGCATCGCCGACAGTCCTCCCCCGACTGTCTGACGGTCGCATCGATGACCCGGCTACTGCACCGGTAGGCGGCCGCCTCGCTCACGACGCCTGATCACGCCAGGTAATCGAACCTTCGTCCACCTGGCCGGATCCACCCATTTGCGCTGCTTGAATCTCATACTCGCGCGATCAGAGGCCGATTCGAGGCCAGCGTCGGACCCTCGTTGCACAATCAGCCTAACCCTGCTGGCAGGGCCGTCACCATCCGTGACGGCCGCCTCCAGCCCCACCTGACATCCACCGGAGATCAGCCATGACCTACACGAAGACCCGACCCGCCACCCGCGGGAGACCCGCCGCACCCACCGGCCCAGTCGTCGTCGGCCCGCCGCACGGGGCCGCACCGTTCGCGGCGGGACTCCCGGCGGGATCCCGGTCTGGGCACGCTGGATCGGCGGACTCGTCGCGGCCGCGGTAGTCGTGGGCGTTCTGGTCGCCATCCAGCGGCCGGCCCGCGCCGATTTCGGCACCATCGCCGTCCTGATCGCCGAGGACGCCAACGTGGCCGGCAACGGGTTGGCGACGATCCGCGATGCGGTCACCGACTCGTCCGTCGATCTCGCGGGTGACGGCGGGGGCAGGTTGGTGGTCGTCAAGTCCTCGGGTGGCCCGGCCCGCGAAGTCGCCGCCGTCGACCTGGCGATCGAGGGCCCGGACGGGCAACCCGAGCACGACCGCGAGACGGTCAAGGCTACGGCGGGCGACCGAATCGGCGACACCTTCACCGCCGCAACGAATGTGGCTGCGGAGGACGGCGGCCGGGACATCCTGGGACTGCTCACCGCGGCCGCTGACCTCGCCCCGCCCGCCGAGCAGCGAGGGTCTTCGCTGATGGCCAACCGCAGGCCCGAACAAGCATGTGGTGGCTCACCCCAGCACGGCGGGGAACCCGCTCCGTCAGAACACCTGGGTACCCGGCGTGATTCGAGCCCTCGAGCGAACGGCCGTGAGTACGCGTACCGACGGGACGCCGAGCAAGGCGCGATCACGGCCGGGGCGAACCGCGGCAGGTCGCCGACGAGCGGTCCCGGGCGAAACGCCTTACCGTTACGGGGCTTGAGGGGACCCGCGCGACTCGACGTCCACGGCGCCTGTTCCACCGGTCGGCCCGGTGCCGGCCCGGACATCGGAGTTCGTCATGCGTCGCACCGTCACCGCCCTGGTCACAGCAATCCTCGTTGCCGCGGCCGGGATAGTCACCGCCGTCCCCGCCGCCGCGAAGCCCACACCGCCAACCGCTTCGGGTCATTCCATCAAGACCTCGCCCTATGTCGCTCTTGGCGACAGCTACTCATCTGCGGCGGGCGTGCATCCACAGGTTCCGGGTGCACCGGTCACGTGCAGCCGATCGCTGAAAAACTTCGCCCACGTCATCGCCAAGGTCACGGAGGCCGAGTCCTTCACCGACGTCACCTGCTCGGGCGCCCGGACATCGGACTTCTTCTCCTCGCAGGCGCCGGGCGTCGCCCCCCAGTTGGACGCCGTCACGAAGAAGACCCGCCTGGTGACGATGACGATCGGCGGCAACGACGACGGGGCGTTCAGCAGGATCCTCTACGGGTGCATCGGCGCCTCGATGGCCTCTGGCTCGATGGATGGGAACCCCTGCGAGCAGCAGTTCGGCTCGACCTTCACCGACATCGTCGCCAACGTGACCTACCCCAACCTCGTCAAGGCGCTCAACGCGGTCCGTCAACGAGCCCCTCGCGCCACCGTCGTCATCCTGGGTTACCCCCGCGTCATGCCCGTCACCGGTGTTCCGGCGTGCTACCCCGCAATGCCGATCTCGATGGGCGACGTCCCCTACGTCAATGCCTGGGAGGATGCACTCAACGACGCCGTCGAGAAGGCCGCCGTCGAGACCGGCGCGCGCTACATCGACATGGGCCCGAGTTCCGCAGATCGCGACGCCTGCCAGCCCGCGAGTCAGCGCTGGATCGAGCCGGCCAATGGGCCGATCAACGCCGACCCGGTCCACCCGAACACCGCAGGAGAAGCAGCGATGGCCGTGCAGACGCTGAATCAACTCGGTATCCACGACGATCACGATCACGATCACGATCACATCACGAAACGGCGGCGATGACGAGGACGGCCATTACTGAGCCTTCGAGGTCGACGATCTACTTGAGCCCTTTACGGACCCTGGATTTGTGGTGGGCGGGCGATCGCTCGGGAGAGTGATCAAGCACGATCATCAGGCGACCGGAGCCAGGCCGACTGCTTGCGCACAGCCCAGGTGGGCCTGGATCTGCGGCTGGTAGTACTCGGCCCGCACGGGGTATCGCAGTGTCGGGAATGTCGTCGGTCTTGTAGTCGATGATGACGTTGGATCCGTCGTCCTCCCGATACATCAGGTCGACGAAGCCCTCGACGATCGTTCCGTCGTCGAGCGCGGTGCCGTACCGACCCTTCGACCAGGGCGGCAGCTCGACCTCCCGTTGCCCCTTCGCCGCCCCGGGCGGCTCGGCACCTCCGAACGACGCCGCCACGTCCGGGGCGAGGGACAGGAGCACAGCGATTGCGGACCGGCCCCTGATCGGTAGCGCGACGGCCGCCGCATTCAGCGAGAGGCCGCCGGCCAGGCCCGCAGCGAAGTACATCGGTGGTGGTATCCACGGCACCAGCGCGCCATGCCGAGGGTCGGTGTGTTGGTCAGGCCGCTGGCGATAGCGGTCATGACCAAGCCGGTTCCAGCCGATTACCACTGGCGTGCAGGACATCCAGGCGGTGCACAGTGGGTTCGGTGCCCGGTCGGCTCCCACCGAACGCGGCGTCGACCGCGGGATGAATCCGCTCGTCGAACCCCCGGTTACAGGCCTGCTCGGATTCCCACACGTCGATGTACCGCAATCCACCCTCGGGCTCCCGGATGCACAGGTGCAGGATCAGACCGGGCATCGGCTCCGGCCCGATCTCCTCGACAATGCGGCGGTAGAGAACCTCATCGACCGGCACATCCTGCAGGTAGGCGTAGACCATGATTTCAACTCCTGATAGATTGATCCGAACTGACTTCGGATGAATAAGGTGACGGTACGACCGATGGTGCGAGACGTCAAGAGCAATTCACCGGGCAAACGCGCCTATCACTCGCCGCGCCGGGTCGAACAGGCCGCCGAGACCCGACGTGCCGTCCTGGCCGCCGCCCGGGAACTGTTCATCAGTTCCGGATACACCGCCACCACGGTGGCGCAGATCGCAGCGCAGGCAAGAGTTTCCGTCGACACCGTGTACGCCACAGTGGGCCGAAAACCGGAGTTGCTCCGCGAGTTGGTGGAGACCTCGATCTCAGGTTCCGACCAGGCAGTGCCCGCCGAAGAACGCGACTACGTGACTCGGATGAACGCGGCCGGTACCGCTCGGGAGAAATTGGTCATCTACGCGGAGGCGATCAGCGGCATCCAGCAGCGACTGGCCCCGGTTTTCATCGCCCTGCGGGACGCCGCAGTGACCGACCCGGACTGCTCGGCCCTCTGGGCCGAGATCTCCCAGCGCCGCGCCGCGAACATGCGTCGCTTGGCCGCCGGTCTTCGGCAAACCGGGGACCTACGTGCCGACCTGACTGACGACCAGGTCGCCGACATCATCTGGAGCATGAACGCCGCCGAATACTGGGTGCTGCTGGTTCGCGAGCGGTCGTGGACAGCAGACCAATTCGCGGCCTGGCTCGCCGATGCCTGGACCCGCCTGC
This sequence comes from uncultured Actinomycetota bacterium, assembly GCA_963730295.1. Taxonomy (GTDB): domain Bacteria; phylum Actinomycetota; class Actinomycetes; order Mycobacteriales; family Nakamurellaceae; genus Nakamurella. Next base: position 360,346 of record CAVSRE010000006.1, read on the forward strand.
TGCTGGCATGACGACGACGGCAGCTGTCGCGGGGCCGGCGAGACCGGCTGGGCTCTCCCAACGGCCGTGTCAGCCCATTCGCGGTCTGGCCCGGCTACAGGTCGAGATGAAGACGCAGGGCCTCATCGATCTTCGTCATCAGCGGGGCCGGTAGCTGACCGAGAGCCGGCCCGAGTCGCTCGATCGCGATTGAACGGACCTGTTCGGCCTGCGCCTTTGATGCGATGCGCAGGCCGCCGTCCTCAGCGGGAATCAGGACCTGGAAGGGAAAGACCCGCGCCGTGTTGCTGGTCAGCGGCACGACCGTGACCACGCCTCGTCCCCAACGTTCGGCCGCGTTGGCCCGATCGTTGCTGACAACCACGGCCGGTCGGCGCTTGTTGGCCTCGCTACCCCTGGCGGGGTCGAGATCAAAAATTCGGACCTCGCCGCGGCGCATCAGGTCAGTCCGTCAGCGACCGCTGCCTCCCAGGACTCCCGCTCGCCTGATCGGTCCCAGTCCTCCGGGGCGGCGGGTTCTGCGGGGTACAGCGTTCGTGGAGTGGCACGAGCAGCACCAGAGGTGCGCCCGCTGGCATCCCCGGCCTTCCGGCGTTCGATGATCCCTGCCCGGGTACAACCATCCGGGCGTTGAAGCTGAGCGTTCCACCGCTCGGGAATTCGACTACTCGGCCAAGGCATAGGGAATTGCTGACCGCGAAATGATATGAGATCGTTACCTGTATGCGCCGAATCGGCGATCACCATCGGCCGATATACCCCTGCGCTCGCGTGCCCTGTTCATGCAATTGGCATGAAGAATTCCACGTCGCGCAGGAGTCGATACAGGGGCGCCCCTCGTTGGCCACTGCCGGCAATCGCGACTGGGTCCGCTGCGATCGCCGGCGGTAGCCGTTAGAGCAATTTTTCGAGAGCTGTTGCAGTAGAGGCAGTAACGGCAACTCAGTGACTTGCACAAGCGCGGGTGCCGCCGCCCGCCCGGTCACCGACGTCAATGGAAGCCGCGATGTCCGGACAACAGGTCAACAGATCGAAAATGGACAACTGGATCATGCGCGTCACAAGAATCACGAAGTGGTTCCAGGATTTGGGCTGACATCTTCGCCAAGCCGAACAAAAACTTCCTGCCAGCTGCATCCAATAGCTGCTGTCGATCGGAATAGGTAGGGAGAGCCGCGCACGGCGGCTTCAACCAGAGTTCGGGAGCCAAGATGAAAATCAAGACAGCGGTGACCGGTGGCGTTGCCGCCCTGCTGATCCTCACCGGCTGCTCCAGCAGCACTGATTCCGGGGAAGCTGCGTCCACCACATCCGCGGCGGCTACCACGTCCGCCGAGGCCATGGAATCCGAGGCGATGCAGTCCGACACGATGGAAGCCGGTGCGGAGGAAGCCGGCACGATCGTGGATGTAGCGGCGGGGAATCCCGACTTCAGCACCCTGGTCGCGGCGGTGGACGCTGCAGGCCTGGTCGAAACACTCTCCGGGGACGGTCCTTTCACGGTGTTCGCCCCGACCAATGAGGCCTTCGAGGCGCTGCCCGCCGGCGTGCTGGACATGCTGCTCCTGCCGGAGAACAAGGACACCCTCGTCAAGGTCCTGACCTACCACGTGGTCCCCGGCGAGGTCACCTCCGACCTGGTGACCGCGGGCGACGTGGCGACCGTCGAAGGATCGAACATCGCCATCACCACCGATAACGGGGTGATGATCAACGGCACGACTACCGTGACCGCGGTCGATGTCGCGGCGTCCAACGGCGTCATCCACGTGATCGATGCGGTCCTCATCCCGGCCGAGGTCGCTGCGACCCTGTAGGTGCTCTGGCGACCGGGGGTGCAACAACGCCACCCCCGGTCGCCCGGCACGCCTGTGACGGTGATTCTCAGGCGGTGAAGTCGAAGGTCGCCGGCGCAACCCCGGTCGAGGTGAGGTAGGCGTTGCTGTAGGTGAGTGTGTAAGCACCGGTACCGGGAGAAGGAACGACGAAGGTGAGGATGTTCTGCTCGTTGTCGGAGACGGTCGTCGGATAGATCGCGTCGCAGCAGTAACCGCTGCGACTGTCGGCCAACACCGATGATCCGTCGGGACCGGTGATCGAGAACTCGTCCAGGAGTGCGAGGTAGCCCGCTGCCTGACAGCCCGCGGCGCAGGTCAACTTGATCCGCAGATTGAGCAGGGCATCACCCTTCTCCCCCGATTTGTAGCTCGGGGCGAGAGTCCCGCTGACCACCTCAATGTTCATCTGTCCCTGGGACAGGGTTCCCGCTGCGGTCAAGACCTTGGGTTCCACGCTGTCGACCTTGCCGGATTCGGCCAGCGGGATGGTGGTCTGATTGTCTGCCGCATCGCCGTAGACGAGGGCCACCTTGTCGATGGCCTGGTCGAAAGTAAGGGTGTCAGAGGCTTTCTCGGGTACCACGGTCAGAACGCCGGTCCCTTTTGCCTTTCCGCCGCCCGGAATTCCAGGGCTGTCGAAGGAGCCCTCCTGCGATAGACCGTCGACCTGGACGTCGGCGTCGGGCGGGGAGCCGCCCTCGGTTCCGAGGTTCTGGTAGGTGAAGTTGACCGTCACGTCGACTCCGTCGCCGAAGCCCTGCTCGGCGGTGACGTCGTCGACGGTAATGGCGAAACCGTCGTACCAGCCCGTCTTTCCGATCGTCCGGGTGACCGGCGGAGCGGGTGCGGTACTCGCGTCGGCTTCGCTGGTGCGGGCGCCCGGCTCACTGCTCTCGGCAGCTCCCCCGTCGTCGCCCGAGCCCGCGGCCTCCTGATTCGCACTGATGGCGGCCTGAATGCTGTTGGCGGCGGCTTGGGCGGAACCTTCGACACCCCCGCCACCGCAGGCGGCGAGCGTGGTGATCAACGCCAGTCCGGCGGCGGCTGCGGTGACGGTGCGGGTCATTCCCATGATTGGCTCCATGTCTTCGAAGGAAGTTGGTTCGCGAATAAAAGGACAAATCGGCAAGATGGGCTGATACGAGCTCGTCAAAGCGACAACCGCGGCCCGCCGGCGCCGCCCATTCGCGAATCGATTGCAGCGTCCGCCGCGGCCCGCCAAGGTTTTCGATCGGGTTATCGACGAGGAATAGGGCCGAAAGTGGCACAGGGACACGTCTTCGTCGTTCGGGTCGCCACGAAGCCACCGACGCCGGGGTGGTGATCCTCCCGGCAGACGCGGCGGACGGTGGCTACATCGGTGGCTGCTGGCAAGGCTGCTCGGGGCCGGCCGGGAGCTTGTTCACCCCCGCCCTTCGGAGTGCCCGTGTAACCCGATCACGGAAGTATGTCGGGGATGGAACGCGCCGAGATCAGCCGCATCGCCCACCGCGACCACCCGATCGCGGCGCCGCTGGGAGCGGCCCGGGTTGCGCAATTGCTGAGCCGACTGCAGCCGGCCAAGGGCGGGCGGGCCCTCGACCTGGGGTGTGGCTGGGGTGAATGGCTTCTCACATTGCTTCAGCTGCACCGCGACATCACCGGCGTGGGTGTCGATCTGCATCTCCCGCCCGAGACCGCGAGCAGGACAGCGCAATACAGCCTGACCGATCGTGTTCGGTGGGAGCAGGCCGGTGTGGCGGGGTGGTCGGATGGGCCGTTCGATGTCGTCATCTGCGTCGGAGCCAGCCACGCCTTCGGCGGCCTCGATGACACGTTGGGAGTGCTTCGGCAGCACGTGACTCCGGGTGGCCAGGTGGTGCTCGGTGACGCCATCTGGGAGGTTCCCCCGAGCCTCGCCGCCCAACAAGCACTAGACGCCGGACCGGGCGAGTTCCCTGATCTCCCAGGGCTTCTCGCGCAGGTCCGCGATCATGATTTCGAGCCAAGCTTCGGGCACATCAGCACCGTCGAAGAATGGGACGACTACGAATGGAGTTGGACCGGTTCGTTGACCACCTGGGCACTCCACGAGGCGCCCACCGAGCAGGATCGCAAAGAAGCCTTGCAGGTCGCCCGGCAGCATCGTGACGGCTGGATCGATGGCTACCGGGGACAACTCGGGTTCGTCACCGTCGTACTGAACGATATCGCCGGGCCTGGTTGAAGCCCCTTCCCGATCGGACTCTGCCTGCCAGGTGCGTTCGTGCACCCCGGCCCTGGCCGGTTGAAACCGGTCCTGACCACCTCGGGCCGAGGTGCCCTGTTGATTTCGGCAATGCCCGTATCCACGTCAAGGTCCCAGCCAAGTTGCTTGCCGAAATCCGCTTCGGCGTCGACCCGATGGGGACAACTGTGACCTGGGCCACGTAGGGTCGTTCCCAAACCCGGACTATCAGGAGCGCGCCGTACAGGTGTCGGCGTCGCGTGATCCGGCCCGTCAAGGAGGACACGCAATGACCGCGACGTTGACCGAGCGAGCACAGTCGTTCGGACACCTGTTTGTGGATCGGGTCGACAAGACGCCGCAGGGCGAAGCGTTTCGCTACCGGGTCGGTGACGACTGGAAATCTTTGACCTGGTCGCAGACCAGGGACCGGGTGTTCAACCTCGCTGCCGGCCTTGTCGACCTCGGCCTGGAGCCGCAGGAACGGGTCGCGATCGCATCGACGACCCGAATCGAGTGGATCCTGGCCGATCTGGCCATCCTGTGTGCCGGCGGGGCCACCACCACGGTGTACCCGTCGACAGCGGCCGGGGATGTGGCCTACATCCTCGGGGACTCCGAGTCGGTCGTCGTGTTCGCCGAGAACCCGGACCAGGCAACGAAGGTGCTGACGGCGGAGCTGCCCCGCCTGAAGGCGATTGTGCTGTTCGACGGCACAGCCGACGGCACGGCGGATGTCACCGTGCTGACCCTCGATGAACTGACCGCCCGCGGGAAGGCGCGCCTGCAGAACGAGCCCGACCTCGTCGACAAGCGGATCGCCGACTGCGGCCCGGAGGATCTGGCGACGCTGATCTACACCTCCGGCACGACCGGCCGCCCCAAGGGCGTCCGGCTCGTCCACGACAACTGGACCTACGAGGGCAAAGCCGTTGCAGCGCTTGGCATTCTCGGACCTACTGACGTGCAGTACCTGTGGTTGCCGTTGTCCCATGTGCTGGGCAAGGTGCTCTCCGCGCTGCAGTTGGAGTTCGGCTTCAGCACAGCCGTGGACGGTGACCTGACCCGGATCGTGGAAAACCTCGGCGTCATCAAGCCGACGTTCATGGGCGGCGCACCACGCATCTTCGAAAAGGTCCGGGCGAAGGTGACGCTCACCGCGCAGGGCGGCGGCGGGCTGAAAGCGAAAATCTACGACTGGGCCATCGACGTCGGCATCCAGGCGTCCCGGGTGCGACAGCAGAAGAAGGAGCCCGGCATCCTGCTGAAGACCCAGCTGGCAATCGCCGACAAGCTGGTGTTGAGCACGATCCGGGAGCGCCTCGGCGGCCGGATCAGGTTCTTCGTCTCCGGTTCCGCGCCCCTGGCCAAAGATGTCGCCGAATGGTTCGACGCCGTCGGCATGACGATCCTGGAGGGCTACGGGCTCACCGAATCCAGCGCAGCGGCCTCGGTGAACCTGCCCGGCGACACCAGGATCGGCACCGTCGGCCCGGCGCTGCCGGGCTCGGAGTTCCGCATCGCCGAGGACGGCGAGATCATGCTGCGCGGCGGCGGCGTCATGCGCGGCTATCACAACAACCCGGAGGCCACCGCCGAGGTGTTCACCGATGACGGCTGGTTCCACACCGGTGACATCGGTGAGCTGACCGACGGCTACCTGCGGGTGACCGACCGCAAGAAGGACCTGATCAAGACCTCCGGCGGCAAATACGTTGCGCCGCAGAAGGTCGAGGTCATCTTCAGCGCCGAATGCCCATGGGCCGGGCACATCGTCGTCCACGGCGAGGGCCGAAAGTTCGCCTCCGCCCTGATCACCATGGACCCCGAGATGATGACCCAGTGGGCGAATGAAAACGGTATGGCCGGCAAGTCTCTGGACGAGCTGGCCAAGGAACCCGCGGTGATCGCCATGTTCCAGGAACACGTCGACACCCTCAACAGTCAGTTGGAGCGGTGGGAGACGATCAAGAAATTCGTTCTGTTGCCGCAGGACCTGACCATCGAGGACGGCGAGCTGACCCCCTCGATGAAAGTCCGCCGCAAGGTCGTCGAGAAGAAGTACCTGACCGAGCTGGACAAGCTGTACGTCGACTGAGGAACGGCTCGACGTGCAAAATCCCGGGTCCGTGCAGGGCGGGGTGGCGGCCGGGCCTGTACAAATCCGCGTCAGGGCCGCGCCCAGCGACCGGTTGGTTGGTCAGCTCAGACGGCGGCATCAACCGTGGGATGTGATGATCGGGCCGTGACGGTGACGAAGCGGGCACTACCTGGCGCTGGGCAGGCTTCAGCGAGATGACCGGTTCCATTCGACAGGTCAGCCCCGAGGTCGACGAACTGCTGGGTGCCCCGTGGTTCAACACTCGGCTGCGAGCATTGGCCGACCAGCTGAAGCGCCCCCCCGCGCAGGTGCGTGAGGAGGCCGTCGGCTACCTGCGGGAGATGGCGGCCACCCACGAGACCCGCGCGACCAACGCCTGGCGCGCGTTCGGCCGATGGTTCCTGCGGGCCTATGACGTCTACGTCGACGACGACCAGGTGCAGCGGCTGCGCGAATTGGACCGACGGTCGTCACTGGCCTTCGCCTTCTCCCACCGGTCCTACCTGGATGGCTTCGTCGTCCCCGAGGTCATCTCGGCGAAGCGACTCACGCCGGTCTACACGCTGGGTGGGTCGAACCTGAATCTTTTCCCGTTCGGGACCTGGGCCAGCCGGTCCGGCGTGGTGTTCATCCGCCGAAACATCCGTGAGCTGCCCGTCTACCGGCTCGCCCTGCGGTCCTACATCGCCGAACTGGTCCGCAGCCGCGGCAACGTCGCCTGGTCCATCGAGGGTGGACGCACCCGGACCGGCAAGCTCCGCCCCCCGACGTTCGGCATCCTCCGCTACCTGGTCGATGGCCTCGATGAGGCTGCCCAGACCGCCGATCACGTGTCCCCAGGCATCGACATCCAGCTGATCGGTGTGTCCATCGTCTACGACCAGCTGCACGAAGTACCGCTGATGACCAAAGAGGCGCGCGGCGCCGGGAAAAGCCCGGAGAACCTGCGCTGGCTGGTACACCTGGCCCGGCAGCAAGGCAGGCGGTTGGGCCGCGTCTATCTCAACTTCGGTGAACCGATCCCGCTGAGCCAACGGCTGACCGAACTGCGGGCCGACCCGGCCACCGGGAGTCATGAGGTGGAGCGCATCGCGCTCGACGTGTCGCACCGCATCAACCGGGCCACCCCGGTCACCGCCACGGCCGTGATCTGCCTGGCGCTGCTGGGTGCCGACCGGGCGCTGACCCTGGAGGAACTACTCGCGACGTTGGGCCCGCTGGCCCGCTACCTCAGCCGGCAGGGGTGGTCGGTGGCCGGGGCCTTGAATCTCACCGACCGGGCCACCATCCGCCGCACCCTGGACGAGATGGTGGCCTCACACCTGATCGCCGCGTTCGATGAAGGGACCGAACCGATCTGGCAGATCGCCCCCGGCCGGCATCTGGTCGCCGCGTTCTACCGGAACACCATCGTCCATGCGCTGGTCCAGCGGGCCATCACCGAACTCGCGCTGCGGGCGGTCGTCGAGAACGGCGCGGCGAACGTCTTCGACGAAGCGAAACGGCTGCGGACGCTGCTCAAGTTCGAGTTCTACTTCCCCTCCAGCGAGCAGTTCGGGGACGAGGTCCTCACCGAACTACGACTGATCGGTGCGCATCCCGCCGACCAGTCGTGGCGGTGCGCCCCGGACGAGGCGGCCGCCCTGCTCACCGGCACCGACATGCTCCTCGCCCATCTGGTGCTGCGTCCCTACCTGGACGCCTACCTCGTGGTCGCCAACCGGTTGGCGGCCGAACCACCCGACCCCGCGCCCGTCGACGAGCAGCGCCTGCTGACCGACTGCCTGGCCGTCGGCCAACAATGGCTGCTGCAAAACCGGATCACCAGCGCCGAGTCGGTGTCCCTGGAGCTGTTCCGGACGGCGCTGCGGGTGGCCGACAAGCGCGGCCTGCTGGTCAGTGACGCGGACGCCCGCAAGCGTCAGGATTTCGCCGACGAGGTTGCCGCCGATGTCGCTCGGGCCGACGACATCGCCGAACTGGCCAGGAAAGGGCAGCCATGAGCGAGCGTCAGCGAGCGAGCTGTGGGCCAGTTGCCGGCAATCCGCGAGGAACGAGCGGAGAGCAGGCATGAGCGAGCGTCAGCGAGCGAGCTGTGGGCCAGTTGCCGGCAATCCGCGAGGAACGAGCGGAGAGCAGGCATGAGCGAGCGTCAGCGAGCGAGCTGTGGGCCAGTTGCCGGCAATCCGCGAGGAACGAGCGGAGAGCAGGCATGACCAGCACGCTCACCGCCGACGAGGCGATCCGGGCGGTGTTGGCCGGCCCGAGCGGACCGCACATCGGGGCGTTCTTCGACTTGGACGGCACCCTGGTCGAGGGGTACACGGCCAGCACGTTCTTCACCGACAGCATCCGCCGACGCGACATCGCCCCCGGCGACGTCGCCCGCTCCCTACTGTCCGCGGTCGACGGTGCATTCGGCGGCGATCCGACCGCTATCGGAAAACACGGGGTCGCCGCGATGGCCGGACGCGACGCGGACACCGTGATGGAGCTGGGCGAGCGACTGTTCACCCAGAAGATCGCCGCCGCGGTCCGGCCGCAGGCCCGCGAGCTCGTCCGCGCCCATCAGCGGATGAAGCACACTGTGGTCGTCGCCTCGGCGGCCACCCGCTTCCAGATCGAGCCACTGGCCCGTGATCTCGGCATCAGCAACGTGCTGTGCACCGAGGTGGAGGTCGTCGACGAGGTGATCACCGGCAAGCTGGCGGGGCCGATGCTGTGGGGGGAGCCCAAGGGTGCTGCCGTCCGGGCCTTCGCCCGGGAGCACGGCGTCGACCTGACGGTCAGCTACGCCTACGGCAACGGCGACGAGGACGTGGCCTTCCTCGCCTCGGTCGGCAACCCCTACCCGCTCAACCCGCACGCCGGGCTGATGGTGGCCGCCAAGACCTTCGACTGGCCCATCCTGACCCTGCAGGAGCCGCGCAACGGGAGCCTGCGGGCCCTGGCCGGCACCGCTGCGGCATTGGGCGGGTTCAACGTCGGCCTGGTTCTGGGCGCGGCGGCAAGTGTGTTGACCGGTGACTCCCGGGTCGGCCGGAACATCGGCGTGCCGCTGGCCTGCGACCTGGCCCTCGCGCTGGCCGGGGTGAAGCTGGAGATCATCGGCGAGGAGAACCTGTGGGCGGCCAGGCCGGCCGTCTTCGTCGCCAATCACCAGAGTTCGCTGGACGCCCCGCTGATGGGGGCGCTGCTGCGGCGGGACTTCACCGGGGTCGCCAAGAAGGAGGCGCAGTACGACCCGCGATTGGCGATCGCCGGACTGTTCGTGGACCCCGCGTACATCGACCGATCCCACCCGGAGTCGGCGAAGCGGGACCTGGCCGCGTTGGCCGACCGGATCCGGGGCGGCACGTCGGTGATGATCATGCCGGAGGGCACCCGGTCGCCCACCCCGAATGTCCTGCCGTTCAAGAAGGGCGCCTTCCACCTGGCCATGCAGGCGGGGGTGCCGATCGTGCCGATCGTGGTCCGCAACGCCGCCGAGCTGATGTGGCGCAATTCCAAGCTCTTGCATTCGGGCACCATCCAGATCGCCGTCCTCGAGCCGATTCCCACCGACAGCTGGACGCCGGACACGATCAACGACCATTGCAGCGACGTGCGCGACCGTTTCGTCGCCACCCTCGCCGACTGGCCGGAGGCCTACTGATGACTGCTGATCGTCCCGTCGGCGGCCCGGTGATGCCGAGCCCCGACGAGCTGAACCGGAAGGCCTGGGCGGCCGCCGAGCAGTGGGGGCTCGAGGGGTCGATGAGCGAACTCGAGACGCTCATGTGGCGGTCCGAGCGGCATCCCGAGCTGTCGTCGACCATCGTCGCTGTGATGCTGCTGGACACCGTCCCGGACTGGGACCGGCTGTGGGCGGCCCACGAGTGGGCGGTCGGGCTGATCCGCCGCACCCGGGAACGCGTTCAGGAGCCCGTGCTGCCGGTCGGTCCGCCGGTGTGGGTTGTGGACGAGAAGTTCAAGCTCGAGAACCACCTTCGCCGGACCCGGCTGGACGGTGGCGACAGGGACGGTGGCGACAGCCAGGCGACGCTGCTCGCGTACGCGGAGCGTTTCGCGCTGGACCCGCTCAACCGCCGCCGGCCGCTGTGGGAGGCGGTGCTGGCCGAGGGTCTCACCGGCGGCCGGGCCGCGTACCTGCTCAAGCTGCACCACTCCGTCACCGACGGACTCGGCGGCATCCAGCTGCTGTCCCTGGTTCAGAGCCGAACCCGGGAGCACACCGCCGACAAGCCGGCGTCCAGGGCCGGCACGTCGCCCGGTGCGCTGAATCCGGCCGTGTTGGCCACCCGGCAACTGGCATCCCGGGTCGGGCAGGCCCCCGACCTGCTGCTGCGATCGCTGAAGTTCGGTGGCACCGTCCTGTCCGACCCGCTGCAGGCCGGCGAGGCGGCGGTCCGGTTCTCCGCGTCGCTGCGCCGGATGCTGCCGCCGCCACCCGCACCTCCCTCGCCGCTGTTGACGGGCCGGAAGGGCCGGAACTGGCGGTTCGGCGTGCTGGAATGCGAGTTCAAGCGGTTACGGGCGGCCGCGAAGGCGGCGAGCGGCTCGGTCAACGACGCGTACATTGCCGCTCTGCTCGGCGGGCTACGCCGCTACCACGAGCGGCACGGCACACCGGTGGACAGCCTGCCGATGGCCATGCCCGTGTCGCTGCGCCGCGGCGACGACCCGATGGGCGGCAACAAGTTCGCCGGAGCCCTGCTGGCCGGGCCGGTCGGGATCACCGACCCGGTCGAACGGATCGCGGTCATCCGCGGCACTGTGCTCTCGCTGCGCACCGAACCGGCGCTGGACTCGTTCGGGCTGTTCGCGCCCATGGTGAATCTGCTGCCGTCCGCGGTGGGCGCCGCGGCCTGGCGGCTCGGCTCGTCGGCGGACATGTCCGCGTCCAACGTCCCGGGGCTGCCCTACGAGTCGTTCCTGGCCGGGGCCAAGGTCGAGCGCATCTTCGCCTTCGGTCCGTTACCGGGGGTGGCGATCATGGTCGCGATGACGACCCACGCAGGCGTCTGTTGCATCGGTTTCAACGTGGACGGCGACGCCGTCGAGGACCTGTCTGTCCTGATGGAGTGTTTCGAGGAGGGTCTTGACGAGGTACTGGCGATCGCCGAACCGAAAGGGGTTCCAACGACCGAGCGGGGCTGATCGATCAGCTCGACTCTGCTGCGCCGAGGGTGGGGTCGGAGCGATCTGTTCCGGCTGAATCAGCACGTCGTTCCTTCGCCGCAACTCCGGTGGGCACGTGGGCGGTGACCCGCCATCCGCCGGCGGGAGTTGGTCCCCAGGTGACCCGGCCGCCGAGTGCGGTGACACGTTCGCGAACCCCGTCGGCCAGGGCCCCGACCGGCGCCACTGCGGCTCAGTGGCACAGCCGCTGGCTCGACTCCCGGGGGGTACTGCTCGCCGGGCCATCCCGCCGCTGGTGCGGCCTCGTTCATGACGTCGATGGCGGTGGGTCCCACACAGCAAGGACGCGCCCGCCGAACAGTTACTGGCCGCCGTCCGCTGTGTCGCTGCCGGTGACGCGCTGATCGACCCGTCGGTCACCCGCCGGCTGATCGGCCGATTCACCCGGGCCCTGCAGCCCGCGCCCGGCGTGCCCAAACTGCGTCACCTCACCGCCCCGAACTGGACGTGCTGCGGTTGATCGCGACCGGGGCGTCCAATCAGGAGATCGCCCGGGAACTGGTCGTCGAGGACAGCACGGTGAAGACCCACGTCGGCCGGGTCCTGACGACGCTGGGGCTCCGCGACCGGGTCCAGGCCGTCGTTCTGGCCTACGAGACCGGCTTCATCGTGCCCGATCGGTCAACCCAGCCCTGACGAACCACTCGCCTCTGCCCGAATCCCGGCTGACCGGGTCGGTCTACCTCCCGTCGAGTTCGGGGCGTTCAGTTCGGGGCGCCCCGATGATCACTTCAGTACCCGTTCTGGCGCGCCGCGACGGCGTGCCCCGCGCTGAGTCCACGTACGGTGTTCTCGTGCCGAACATCCGACCCGGGCTTGGTCAAGCCGTGCCGTCGGGACCGACCCGGGTTGTCGCTGGTGGTTCAGTGACCACCGTCGCCGGGGACCAGATATCCGATCCGGACCCGGCGATCGTGCCAGCGAGTGCGGCCACCGGCGGGGCCGAGGACGACAGCGCCCCGCCCTGGTTCGAGCTGCTCACACTGGCCGGCATCGTCACCCTCGCCGCGGTGGGGGTGGCCGGCCTGCTGTTCGCCGTGATCGGTCGGTACTCCACGGTCGCCACGCTGGCCGTCGGGCTGCCGGTTGCCGCGGTCGCGGTCGTCATGCTGCGGCGCGGTCTTCCCCGCGGTGGGCAGACCCGCCGGGCTAGGTTGTGCGCCGCGGTCGCGCTCGCGATCGGCATCGGCTATGCGGTGCTGGCCGGGTCCACGCCGTCGGAGAACGTCGTGGTCAACCGGGACGGTGGCGCGTACTTGACCACCGCCCGGCAGCTCGTGCGGGAGGGCGCGCTGGAGGTCGACGCCCGCGGCGCGGCGTTCGCGGGCATCGGCGGGCTGCAGTTTTCCGGGGCCGCCGTGTACGACATGGGGGATCCGTATCGCGATCCCGCGCCCGCGTTCCAGGACGCCCTGGTGCCGCAGAGCGCCGCGGACGAGGAGTTCGAGTCCGGGCTCATCGAGCCCCAGTTCAACCACCTCGCCGCGGTGGAGCTGGCCGTGGCTTACGACGTGGGCACGCAGTGGCTGATGTTCCGATTGCCGGCCCTGGTGACCGCGCTGGCGCTGCTCGCCCTGTATGCGGTCACGGTGCGGGTGACCCACCGGCCCGACGTCTCGCTGCTGGCCATGGCGCTGTTCGCGGTGTCGCTGCCGCTGCTGTACGTGGCACGCAACACCTACTCCGAGTCATTCGCCTTCGCGTTGCTGTGGGGGGCTGTGCTATGTCTGGTCGGACTGCATCGCCGACCCCGGGCGTCGATGGCGGTCGTCGGTGGCGCGCTGCTCGGTGCGCTGGTGTGTACCCGGATCGATTCCCTGCTCTACGTCGGGCTGCTGTTCCCCTTGGTCGCGGTGTCGCTCGCGGCAGCAGGTCCCGCGGCGCTGCGCCTGGCGCGGGTCCGTGCCTGGGGTGTGACGCTGTTGGCGGTCGCGGTGGTAGGTGCGCTGGGCTGGTACGACCTCGCCGAGCGCAGCGGCGATTATGCCGCCCAGCATGCCGCCATGCTCGGTCCGCTGCGGTGGGGGTTGGTCGCCGCTGCCGTGATCAGCGCGGTGGGGCTGGCCGGCTGGTTACTGGTGCCGCAGATCCGGCACGCCGCCCAGAGGCTGAGCGCCGGTGCCGCGGTGGCCGGTGCCGTGGTGGTCGCCGGGGCCCTGTTGCTCGGCTGGCTGGTCCGCCCGCACCTGCAGATCGGCCGGCTCAGTTCCTCCTCCGGCATCGCCGCGAGCATCCAGCGCACGACGGGCCAGCCGGTTGATCCAACCCGCAGCTACGCCGAGCAGTCCCTGCAGTGGATGGCCTGGTATCTGGGTCCGGTCGCCCTGGTCGCCGCCATCGGTGGTCTCACGTGGGCGACCTGGCGGGCCCTTCGCGGCCGGGCCGAGCCAGCCGTGCTCGCCTTGCTGGTGCTGTGCCTGGGGTCCGGCGCCCTGTACTTCTACGACCCCAACATCACCCCGGATCAGTTGTGGGCTTCCCGTCGCTTTGTGCCCGCGATCCTGCCGTCACTGGCCCTGTGGAGCACTGCCGCGTTCGCCCTGCTGCTCCGTCGGCCGATGATCGCGGGGCGCACGGCGCCGGCGCGGGCCGCCGTGGCGGGGGTGACCGCGGCCCTGCTGCTCGTGCCGGCTGCGCTGACGACCGCCCCGCTGGTGCAACTGCGGCTCCAGGCCGGGTACCTGGCGCCGCTGCTGCAGACCTGTCAGGCCGTCCGCCCCGACGCGGCCATCATCGTGCTTGGCGAATTCGGTGGCTACGCGCTGCCCCAGTCGGTGCGCAATTGGTGCGGTGTGCCGGTGGCCGCCGCCGGGACGGCCGTGACCCCGCAGAGCCTGCCCGCCGTGGCGGAACGGATCCGGGCCAACGGCTACCGTCCCTACCTGCTGAGCCCGGATATCCGCGACCTGGACGAGTATGTCGAGGTGACCGGGGCCGAGCCGGAGTCAACCGCCGCAGTGCCGACCCGGTGGCGGCCCGAGTCGACCCTGGACCGGCCCCCGTCGAGCTATGTCGAGCGGGTGCCCGATATCCCACAGCCGGTCCCATTCGCCCTGCACTGGCTTGAGGTGCCGACCGGGTGAACCGAGCGGTCTACGCGGGCCGGCCAGGTGTCAGGCGGTGAAGGTGAAGGTGTGAAGCCCCGGGCGCTGTCAGGCGTCCTATTTGAGGGCTCCTGGTACCCGGGCGCTGAGATTGTTGCGACGGCCCCGAGGAGGACGATGGGTAGCTTCGAGTTCTCAGCACAGTTGTGGATCTGGGATGCCCGCAAGGAGGAAGGCTGGACCTTCGTCAGCCTGCCGCCGGCGGCGTCGGAGGAGATCCGCGGATTCGCCGCCAGCCGACCGAGGGCCGGGTTCGGGTCCGTGCCGGTCTCGGTGACCATCGGCGGCTCAACCTGGCAGACCTCGGTCTTCCCCGGCGAGGACGGCAACTACGCGCTGCCCATCAAGAAGGCGGTCCGCCGCGCTGAAGGCATCGAGGCAGGAGATGTCGTCACGGTGCGGCTGCACACGATCCAGCGCTGACACCGCAGCCGTCGTTGTCGATCTCAGGCCCCGCCTCACGGATCAGGGTCACGCTGTCCGACCCGGCCGCTGGTCAGGGTGGTCGCCCCGGTTGCCGTTGTGACAAACTCGGCGGCACAGTCGCGGGCGATCTGCTTGTTCGACTGCCCCCGGGCGAGCGGGCCGAGCACCTCGACCTCGCGGGCCGTCAACCCGTTCGGAAAGGATCTCCGGGCCCGGGTGGGCCGGCCGGCCGCGGTCAACACTGCGTCCGCCGCGTCCCCGTCCAGTCGGCCGGCGCGGACGTCCGCGGTCAACTGCGCTGCGGCCAGGTCGGGTGGCAGCGGTTCTCGGTACGGCCGTGGCTCGGTCATGGCGTGGTAGCCGTCCGCGGCGGCCAGCAACAGGTCCAGCTGGCGGAGCGTTGCGCCGGTCAGACCACGCGGCGCGCTCGCCTCATAGTTCGTGGTCGAGAACAACCCGTCGATGGACCAGTGCTTCCGCGGGCAATTGCTGCCGCAAGGGTGTCCGGGTTCAGCCGGGGCCGTACCGCGGCCGGATTCGGCATGACGGGACCCCGGCGACCCGGATCAGGACCGGGCCAACGACCACAACGTCAGGCGGACGATCGGCACAAACCCGATCGCCTCCGCACCGGGCCGACTGAAGTCGCTGAACACACCCGTCATCCACACATCGGGCGAGTGCTCCAGGCGCGCGACGGCGTGCCGCAGCCAGTGCCCATGGCGGCGGGCCTCGGGCCGAGTCACACCCAATGCGAAGCTGCCGATGCCGTGCTCGACGAAGGACGTGCCGAGGCTGACGGCGCCGCCCGTGTCGTCCCGACCGATCCAGAACGCGAACCGCTCGTCATCCAGCAGTCGCGGGCTCGCCAGGTCCCCGGACTTTGCGCCCTCGAGCTCCGGGAGCGGGTAGCCCTCGATGGCCACCCGCTCCCACTCGGCGAGCGACCGCGGGTCGGTGACCCGGCGAACATCGACTGCGGGCGCCGCCGGTGGTGGCAGCACTGTCGCCGGCGGCCGGACCAGCAGCGGCGGGTGTCCCATCAGTTCCCAGCCGTACCGGCGCAGGTCTTGCGTGGGCCACGCACTCCACAGCAGCACCTCGCCGCGGCCACCCGCCACGAGGCGGCCGACATCGCTGAGCACATCGGCGAAATCGGGCCCGGGCGGGCGCAACAACGTCACGGAGTTGAAGTAGCCGGAAGGACGGCGCAGGTCGGCGACCGCGACTGCGTCGTTCTGGGCCACCACACCACCGGCGGCCCGCGCATAGGCCGCGCAGTAGGCCGCCCAGTGGAACAGGTACCGCCGCAGCAGCGTGTCCTCGACCGCCACGTCGGGCTCCCACCCGGTGGTCAGCGACACCCGTTCCGCGTGCCCGGTACTCATGCCGGTCCTCCGCTCGTTCCTCGCAGACGGCCGGCAACTGGCCCACTGCTCACTCGCTGTCGCTCGCTCATGCCGGTCCTCCGCTCGTTCCTCGCAGACGGCCGGCAACTGGCCCACTGCTCACTCGCTGTCGCTCGCTCACTGGTGCAGCCGGTAGAAGCGGAAGCCGTCGTGCTCGATGGGCAGCACCTGGGTCGAACCGAAACCGGCCCGGGACGCATAACCGTGCAGCACCTCCGGCCGCATCACGGTGCCTGTTCCGGCCGACGACTCGTGGGACATGCCGTCGGGCAGGCAGATCAGCAGCGAGAAACCGTAGAACATCTGCTCCACCGGGTCACCGGGTCCGGTGAACGTCTCCGGTACCCGTTCGTCCATCACCAGGACCGCACCGTCAGCGGCGACCAGCTTGCGCATCGCCGCCAGGGTGGCAACGGGGTCACCCATGTCGTGGATGCACTCGAAGGCGGTGACCAGGCCATAGGTTCCGTAACTGTCCGCATCCGCACCGTCCACGTGGTAGGCCCGGACCCGGTCGGCAACGCCGTAGTCCGCTGCGTTGGCGTTGGCCGCGTCAACTGAGGCCTTGTCGATGTCGAACCCGTCGACGGTGATTTCCGGGTAGGCCAGGGCCATCCCGATACTGGACCACCCGTCGCCGCAGCCGATGTCCGCGACCCGACCTCCCGCCGTCAACGTGGCGTGCACGTCGGGGATGGACGGCAGCCACTCCTGGCCCAGCACGTTGAGGAACAACGGCCGATTCGCGTGGGCCTGCGCGCTGCGCATGACGGGGCCGTACTGCTCCCACGGCACGCCCCCGCCCGTCCGGTAGGCATCGACGATGGCCGGCAGTTGGACTGCCGCGGCGGAGATCGAGGTCAGGATCGGCCGGAAGAAGAACAGGCTGTCCTGGTCGACCAGGACCGGGACATGCTCCGCGGGCACCGAATAGCGGCGCTCGTCGGCGGGCCGTGCGGCGTCGTCCACCGCCAGGATGCTCGCCACGGTCTGCTGCTCCAGCCACTCCCGCGCATACCGAGGGTGGATGCCGGCCAGTTGCGCGAGCTCCGAGAAGGTCACCGGGCCGTGCTGGTGGAGGGTGTCGTAGAGGCCCAACCGGTCGCCGATGCCAACTGTCAACATGTCGAACGCGCCGAGCACCGATTCGAACAAGTGACCCGCGAAGGCCTCGGTGTCCCGCTCGGTGGCCGGTGTCGCGACCGACGCCTGGCCGGTGGATGTCTCGATGACCGGCGCCTGGCCGGTGGATGTCTCGGTGGCCGCTGTCCGGATGTCGGCTGTCTGGGTGGTCATGGTCTTCTCCTCGAATCGGTTCGCGGTTTCGGCCGTGGGCCGCTGGTCATTCGAGAATCAGGGCCTGCACTGACACCTCGCTGACAGCGGGCTGACCAACGAACCAGGAATGTTGCCGGGTGGCATTTTTTCGGACGCGGACGTCGGGCATGCTGGCGTGCGTGCTCACCGTGACCCCGCCTGCCGGCCGGTTGCATGTCTCGGTGCTCGGGCCACCCACCCTGCTGGTCGGCGGTCAGCAGAATCCACTGCCGGCGGGCCGTCCGGGGCGGCTGCTGGCGGTGTTGGTGCTCGCCCGCGGACGGGTTGTCGGGGCCGACCGACTGGTCGACCTGATCTGGGGCGAGGAGGCGCCGGCTGACTCGCGAGCCGCGCTGCACACCACCGTCAAACGGGCCCGGCATGCCCTGCGCTCGGCCTCGGACCTGGTGGCCCGGCAACCGGCCGGTTACCTGTTGAGGCGGGACGGGGTGAGCGTCGATGCCGATCTTTTCCTGGCCGCCGCGGCCGAGGCGGGCGCCGCCGGCGAGGTTGCCGCGTTCGACCGGGCCCTGGCCTGGTGGCGGGGTCCGGCCTGGGCGGGTCTGGACCAGGACATCGCACATGGCGAGGCGGTGCGGCTGGAGGAAGAACGTCGCAACGTCCGCGAAGGCCGCGCCGACGCCCTGCTGCGCACCGGCCGGCTCGGCGAGGCGATCGCCGACCTGCGGGTGCTGGTGTCCGAGGAACCCCTGCGGGAACGCTCCGTCGGGCTCCTGATGCGCGCCCAGCACGCGGCCGGCAACGTCGCCGAAGCGTTGTCAACGTACGACACCCACCGCGACCAGTTGGCCGACCAGCTCGGGCTCGACCCGTCGGCGGAGCTGGCGGCCCTGCACCAGCAGGTGCTGCGGCGCGCCGTTCAGAAACCACCCACACCAACGCCGGTCGCCCGCCCCCGGGCGCCGTCGCTGCCGATCGTCGAACTCTACGGTCGGGAGGGTCAGCTGGCCGCCATCCGCTCGATGGTGGGCAGGCACCGCTGTGTCACCGTCATCGGACCGGGCGGCGTCGGGAAGACCAGCATCGCCGCCGAAATCGCCCGCGGGTACTCGGGCGGCGACCAGGTGTGGTGGGTCGATCTCACCAGCGTCGGCCATCCCTCGGGGGTGCGGGCAGCGGTGGCGGACGCGGTCGAGGCACTGGCCTTCCCCGGCGCCACCCTCGAGGCCGCCCTGCGCGGCCGCCTCGAATTGGCCACCGGTCTGCTGGTGCTCGACAACTGCGAGCATCTGCTGGCCGAAACCGGCGATCTGGTCGCCGACATCCTCGGCTGGAATAGCGCGGTGACTGTCCTGGCGACCAGTCGGGAACGGCTGGGCGTCAACGGAGAGCACGTGTTCCCGCTGCCCCCGCTGCAGCTTCCGGCGGCCGACTCGCCGGAGCCCGACCCTTCAGGGCCCGCGCTGACCCTGTTCATGGAACGCGCGACGGCCGCGGCGCCGGACCTGCGGCTCGACCCGGACACCGTCGCAGACATGGTGGCGCTGGTGCGGGCATTGGACGGCCTGCCGCTGGCGATCGAGCTCGCGGCCGGACGGGTGGGGTCGGTGACGCTGGGCGACCTGCGCGCCTCGCTGTCCGGGCGGCTCGACCTGCTCCGGACGGGCTCGCGGCGAACCCACGCCAGGCATCGCACCCTCGCGGCCACCATCGAATGGTCCTTCGATCTGCTCACCTCCGACGAGCAACAGACATTCGTGGGGTTGTCGGTGTTCGCCGGGTCGTTCGACCTCCAGGCGGTGTCCGCCGTCCTGGGCCCGGACGCCGCCGCCCTGGTCGCCGATCTGGTCGATCGGTCGCTCGTCGTGCGACCCGGCCCGACCGGGCCGGGTAGATACCGCCTGCTGGAGACCCTGCGGGCCTTCGCCCGCGCCCGTCTGGACGGTGCCGACGGCGAGCGACTGAGCCGCGCACACGCAGCGTGGGCCGCTGACCTCGCTGCTCGGGCCGATGCCGGTCTGGTGGGCTCGGACGAGGCGTGGTGGTCGGCCGAGATCGAGCGGTCGCTGCCCGATCTGAACACCGCATTCCGGTGGGCGGTAGCCGCGGGCGCGGCGACCACCGCAGGATCCCTGGTCGCTTCCCTGCGCCGATGGGCATACCACCGGGTCCGGCCCGACGTACTCGGGTGGTCCGAGGATGTCCTGGCCCTCGATGCCGACCACGTCGTTCCGGACGTCTACGCGGCGGCCGCCAACCATTGCTGGATGGTCGGCCGCTTCGACGAGTCACGACGGTATGCCGAGGCCGGTATCGCCGCGGCCGGGGGTGCAACGGCCCCGGCGGCGGCGCGGTCGCAGGACGCGCTCGGCGATGCCGCCATGGCGGTCGGTGACCTCGATCTCGCCCTGTCCGCCTTCACCCGCTCCAGCCTGCTGTCGACCGAACGCGGGCATCCCGTCGATGCGGCCATCGGTGCCAGCGGGATGCTGCTCACCCTCACCTACGCCGGAAGGCCGACCGGCATCGAGCTGGCCCGGCTGCGCGAGCTCACCGCACCCCTGGACAACCCGACGAGTTTGGCGATCTGCTGGTACTGCGAGGGGGAGGTGACCGCCGAGACCAGCCCGGTGTGGGCCCTGCGACAGCTGGTCCGTGCGGCCGAACTCGCGGGCACGGTCGGCAATCACCTGTTCCGCGGGGTCTCGATGATCGCCGAGACCGCACTACGGGCGCGGGTCGGCGCACTGGATGCCGAGACGGTCGAGCGCACCTGCCAAACGATCGAGATGTGGCTGGGCTCCGGCAGCGAGAACCTGCTCGTCACCTGCCTGCGCAACGTGGTGCCGCTGCTGGGGCGGTTCCAGGCGCACACGGCCGTGGTCGAACTGGTGGCTGCGCTGGCCGCCGCCGCCGGCTCACGCCCCGCCTACGGCGCCGAGGCCGAGCGCATCGACGCCTGCCTCGCCCGGGCGCGGGCCGCCCTGGGCGCCGACGCGGAGATCGCCTGGGCGCGAGGGCCTTGAGTCGCACGACCGCGGTCGCTGCCGAGGCTGTTCTGCGAGAGCTGCGCAGCATGCCGGTCGGCTGACGGCGTCGGTCGTCCCGGCGGTCGGCCGGAGTCACCCACCAGCGCGCTCCCGGCGGGAAGCCCATCGGGTGATTGCCTGCACGCCTCAGCGCTGTCCGGGCGATGTCGTCGATGAACGAGCCAGCACCATCATCCGTTCTTCGATGGTCGCCGGCACCGCGACGACTTCGGCGGCCAGCCCGGCGCCGGCCAGGATGCTGCGCACCAGTGCCGCGTCGGCGTCGGCCACCCGGACATCGCGACCGGCCAGCATGACCGGCTGCCCGGCGGCGTTGAGCACCGCGAACGCCCGCGCCCAGTCGCCGGTCCGGACCTGGACGGCGCTGGTGCCGGCGATGATGTCAGCCGCACCGCCCTGCGCGACCAGCCGCGCCCTCGACATCAGCAGCAGTCGATCGCACTGCTCGGCCTCGCTCATGTCATGGGTGGTGACGAGCACCCCGACTCCGCGCTCGGCCCGCTCGTGGATGGTGTCCCACAGGTCCGCCCGGGCGATTGCGTTGACCCCGGAGGTCGGCTCGTCGAGCACCAGCACCTCCGGATCGTGGGCGAGTGCCGCCAGGAAGGCCAGCTGCCGTTGCAGGCCGAGCGGCAGGTCACCCACCAGGCGATCCGCGGCCGGGTGCAGCGCGGTGGGCAGGTCCGGAACCTGGACGTCGTAGGCATCGGCGGTGAATTCCAGATTCTGCCGGACGGTGAGGTCGCGATACAGCCCCAGCCCCTGCGGCACGTAGCCCAGCAGCCGACGTCGCTCCCGATCGGGTGGGCCACCCAGCAGTTGAACGGTTCCGGAGGTGGTCGGGAGCAATCCGAGCAGCATCCGGATCACCGTCGTCTTGCCTGCGCCGTTGGCGCCGAGCAGGCCGACGACCTCGCCTGGGCGGACGGACAGGGTCACGTCGTCGACGGCAGTGAAGGACCCGAAGGTTCGGCTGACCCGGTCGGCGCTGAGCAGCGCGGAATGCCGGCCGCCGAGCTGGTGATCGGTCATGGGGCCGGCTCGTCGGGGCGTCGGTCGAGCTTGGACAGGGTGATCAGGGCGTCAGTGAGATCGGCCGGGACAGTCGCGTGGCCGGTGGGCACCCTCTCCTCTGGTGGCCAGTACTCGTGGTACTCGCGGCCCCGCCGCCAGGCCCACTGCCGTCGGCGGGGCGCCGTGGTGCGGGTGATGGTGCCGGTGAAGGAGCCGAGCACGTCGGCCAGAGTGCCCCGGGCGATGGTCCGGCCGCCCTCGAGTGCGAGCAGGGTGGCGGCCCGCTCGGCCTCATCGAGATAGGTGGTCGACATGACGACGGCAGCGCCCATCGCCGCGGCCTCGGAGACCATCCGCCAGAGGTCCACCCGGCTGACCGGGTCAACACCGGTGCTCGGCTCGTCGAGGACCAGCAGCCGCGGGCGGTGCAGCATGGCCATGCTGAAGGCGAGCTTGCGACGCATCCCGCCGGACAGCTGACTGGACAGCCGGTCGGCCACGTCGATCAGTGCGGCCCTGTCCAGCAGCTCATCGCGACGAGCGGCCAGCTCGGCCCCCGACAGGCCGTAGATGCCGCCCACGAAGTCCATGTTCTGCACGACCGAGAGCGCGGACCAACTGCCCGCGGTGGCAGGCAGGTAGCCGACTTCCGCCGTCGGCGGCGCGTCGACAGCCCCCTGCTCCGGTCGGGCGGCCCCGACCAGGCAACGCAGCAGCGTCGTCTTGCCGGCGCCGTCGCCACCGACAACCGCCAGCACGGACCCCGGTTCGACACCGGCGCTCACGTCTGCCAGTGCAACGACGTCGCCGAACCGCACGGTCACCGATCGCAGGCCGTACGTCACACCGCGCTGCCCGAATGCCGGCCCTGCACGCTCGGCTCGACGGCGCCCGTGCCGGCACCCTTGTCTCGGCGTCTGGCGGGCGCGAGGTCCCGGCGGAAGCGCAGCGTCGCCCCGGCGAAAACGACCACGGCCATCACGGTCAGGACGAGGAACGGCAGCCACAGTGATGTCAAGGAGGCGCCCCTGAGCATGACCCCCTTGGAGATCATCGTGAAATAGGTCAGCGGCAGCAGGTAACCGATCCAGCGCACGCCGGCCGCCATCGCCTCCAGCGGGAAGATCATCCCCGACAGCAGGATTTGTGGGAGCAGGAAGAAGAACGCGGTCTGAATGGCCTGGCCGGTGGTCTGCGAAATGGTGGAGATGAAGACACCGAGCCCGAGCACGACGAACAGGAAGAGTGCCGCGCCGAGCGCCAGCACCAACGGACTGCCGTTCATCGGCACGCCGAACAACATCATGCCGAGCACCGTGATGATGGCCAGGTCGACGGAAGCAACCAGGAAGTACGGCGCGATCTTGCCGATGATCACGGTCGCCGGGGTGATCGGCATCACCGCCAATTGCTCGAGGGTGCCCGACTCGCGTTCCCGGACCAGCCCGATGCTGGTGACGATGGTTCCGATGAAAGTCAGGATGAGTCCGATGATGGCCGGGATCATCACCCAGGACGTTTTCAACTCCGGGTTGTAGAGGATCTCGGTCTGCACCGAGTCGCCCAGTCTGTTCAACACCGACACCACCGTCTGCGCGGCGAACAGGTTCGACCCGTCGACGAGCGCCGACATCGGTTGTCCGCCGGTGACGATGGCGGCGCTCACCGCGTTGTCCTGCAACAACTGCGCGGCGGTAGCCCGATCGCCGCCGGCATCGAGCACGGTGATGTCGAACGCACCCGGCAGGGTCGCGGCCACCTTGGTGGCCTGCGGTCCGACCACTGCGGTCGGCACGGTCGAGACGAAGAAGTTGGCCGCGTAGCCGAACACCACGAGCAACAGCAGGGGCATTGCGATCATCATGGCCAGGGTCCGCCGGTCTCGGCGCAATTCACGGAACTCTTTGACGATCATCGCTCGCATCACCCGACGGTAGGCGCAGCTGCGGCATTTGTCGCGAGAGGGGTCGAACGTCGCTTTCCCGGTCAGGCGGCCGCCGCGGTGACGGGTTCGAGACGGTCGATGAGCAGGGCGCTGAGTTCTTGGGCGTCGGGTCCGACACCGTCGATGAAGTTGGACTTGCGGCGCCGGGTGAATGGCAGCCCGAGGACGTACATGCCCGGGACGGTCATCACCCCGCCGTTGTGCCGGATCCCGCCCCGCCGATCGAGTAGGGCCGGGTCCAGCCACGGGCACTGGGGGCGGTACCCGGTGGCCCAGACGACGGTGCCGAACCGGTCCAGGTTCACCTCGGTCGGGGCGTTGCCGATCACCGTCGGTGCCGGTCGTGTTCCGGTTGCCGGGACCCCCGCGCCGCCCTGCGCGGCGATGAACTCGTCGACGCGGTCCAGCAACCGGTTCTGTTTGAGGTCGGCCGCGGCGACCTGGTTCGCCAACCCGCCGGAGAACTGCACCCGTCCGCCGGCGACCCCGACCAACCGGCCGACCGGCCGAACCCCGTTGCCGGACAACGAGTTCAGGTCCAGGATCCGCTTTTCCGGGGACCCGATCAGCGCCCACGGCATGACCGACGCGCTGATCAGCGCCCACGGCATGACCGACGCGCTGATCAGCGCCGAGGTGCTGGCCCGCAGCGTCCTGCAGATCGCCACCGGCACCCAGGAGCACGTACTGTCCGCCTCCGACAAGCAACGCCGGCAGCTGATCGACCCGATGATCCCGCCCCTCGAGCACGCCGCGTCCTACACCTGGGACACCCAAAGCCTGCAACGCGCACAACTACACATGAGCAGCGCCATTCGCGCCGAATGGGACTACCTGGCAGCACTCGGCCCCCTCCCGAACGCCCGAACGGATCGACTCGCGTCATGACAACGAGGTCGCTGGCGGCGACGATCGGCGGCAAAAAGATCGGCGGCAGCTGAACTCCGGCACCACAACCGTTGCCTGCCGAACGACGCCGTAGGGAGTCGAGGATCGACACCAGTGGGCCTCGCGTGGGCAATGCGTCGTCGTCAGGAATGCGCGAGCAGTCGCGCCTGCCGAGTCAGGAAGTTTCGTTCGATCTCGGTGGGTGCAAGCAAAGCCGCCGTTTCGTAGGCATTGATGGCCTCGTCGCGGCGTTGCAGTCGTCGGAGCAGATCGGCGCGGGTGGCATGGAACAGGTGGTAGTTGGCGAGGTCGAGACCGTCGATCAGGGCGAGGGCCGGGCCGGGGCCGGCGAGTTCGCCAACGGCGATGGCCCGGTTCAGGACGACAACGGGCGTCGGCGTGAAGGTGAGGAGTTGGTCATAGAGCGCGACGATCTGCGACCAGTCGGTCGCCTCGGTGGAGTCGGCGTCGGTGTGCACGGCGTTGATGGCGGCCTGGAGCTGGTAGGGGCCTGGCTGGTCGCGGCGCAGGCACGCGCGGACGATCTCCTGGCCCTCGGAGATCATCGACCGGTCCCACCGGGCGCGGTCCTGGTCACGAAGCAGAACGAGGCCGCCGTCGACGGCGATCCGGGTGCGGCGTCTTGACTCGGTGAGCAGCAGCAGTGCGAGCAGGCCGGCGACCTCGGGCTCGTCCGCGATCGACGAGGCGACCAGCCGCGTCAGCCGAATCGCCTCGCCGCAGAGCACATCCCCCTCCGCAGCGGCCGGTTTCTCGGCTCCCGCGTTGTAGATGAGGTAAAGGACAGCGAGCACGGGACGGAGGCGTCGCGGGAGGTCCGCCGCCGACGGCACCCGGTAGGGGATTCGCGCGGCGGTGATCTTGCGCTTCGCCCGGACGAGGCGTTGCGCCATGGTCGGTTCGGCGACGAGGAAGGCCCGGGCGACCTCTGCGGTGGACAGTCCCCCGAGCAGGCGCAGCGTCAACGCGACCTGCGCCTCGGTCGAGAGCGCGGGATGGCAGCAGATGAAGATCAGCCGGAGCCGGTCGTCCTGCACCGACCCCACCTCCTCGAGGTGGCGGTGGTCCTCACCGCGGCGAAGCACCGCGACGTCGCGGATCAACTCCCGCCCCCGCGATTCGCGACGCAGCTTGTCAATGGCGAGGTGCCGGGCGGTCGTCGTGATCCACCCTCCGGGGTTCAGTGGCAGGCCGTCGCCCGGCCACCTGCGCAGCGCGAGGGCGAACGCCTCCTGCACGGCATCCTCGGCAAGGTCGATGTCGCCGAGGATGCGGATCAGGGTGGCCACCGATCGGCCCGACGCCTCCCGGAAGATCCGCCCGACCTGCGCGTCGTCGACGGGTGACGCGCCGGCCGCGCCGGGCCCGCTACTGGCCCCGGGCACGGCGTCAGGCCCCTGGTTCGTCCCAGAACGGGCGCACCTCGATCGGCGCCCCGATCACGGCGACGGTTTTCGAGGCCCAGTCCAGCGCTGCGTCGAGGTCCGCTGCTTCGATGATGTAGAAGCCGCCGAGATGCTCCCTCGCCTCAACGAACGGACCATCGGTGGTCAGCACGTCGCTGCCCGAGCGGCGGACGACGGTGGCGGTCGCCGGTTCGGTCAGACGTCCACCGAACACCCACGCGCCCGCAGCCTTCATCTCCGCTTGCAGCGCGTAGACCTGCTCCATCATCTGCTGCATCTGCTCGGGCGTGACCGGCTCGGAGGTCACCGGCTCGCTGGGATCGCCGGCGACGCTGTGGACGGACAACAGGTACTGCGTCATGCTGGCGCTCCTCACCGAGGCGGGCCCTTCCCGCCCCTCATCCCAGTGACGAATAGGACCGCCCGCAATCGACAGGTCCGTTGGACCCTTTCTTCGCGTGCCCGCTGGACGCACCTTGACGTCGGACGGCCGGGTGCCCCCGCCGCCCGGGTCAGGACGTTTCGCCGGCGGTCACGCTGGACCCGAGGGAGCCGTTCACAATAACGGTGATCCCGCTGGGGAGTTGGTCATCCAGCGAGGCCATCAGAGCATCGGTCGACGGCAGTTGATTGTCGGGTGTCTGCACGGCGATGTACAGGTCGTTGGAAGCGAAACTCACTGACTGGAGTTGGGCACCGGGGACCGTGCCGATCCACTCCTGGGCGACGTTCTGCGCGCGGGAGGTCAGCAGGCTGATGATGATGGCACCGACGGTATTGGCGACCAGCGGGATCCCCACGAGAACGAGCATGATGCCGACCACCAGGGTCGCGCGGCGCCGCTGGCGGCCCGCGACGCCGACCTGCCGGCCGGCACCGATCACGGTGTAGACCAGGGTGCCGGCCAGGACCAGAGCGATCAGGTTCGACAGGAACAACACCAACGCACCCAGCGCCAGCACCACCGCACCCTGGCCAAGGCACACACCAACGACGGCCAACGGCGGGACCAACGAGATCGCGATCGCCACCCCGGGCAGCACCGCCGCCACGTCCCGGCGGGCCAACGCGATCGCGCCGGCGAAACCGGTGGCGACGGCAGCGACCAGGTCGGTCAGGCCCGGAGAGGTGCGGCCACTGATCTGACTGTTGCCCAACAGATTGAACGTGCTGGGCACGACCAGCGCGAACACCACCCCGATCGCGAAGACCAGGATGGATCCACCCAGGACGTACCGGCCGGACCGCCACAGCGACCCGGATTCGCGTTTCGCGATGCCCAACGCCATCCCCATGATCGGGGTCGACAGCGGCGCGATGATCATCGCGCCGATCACGGTAGCGGTGGAATCCGACAACACCCCCGCGGAAGCAATGATCGACGAGAGGGTGAGCATCGTCCAGAAGGCCGAGCGCTTTGCCGCGGTATCGCCCGCAGACATGTCCAAATCCTCAGTCAGCTCGCCGATCGTCCGACGTTGCGCGTCCGGCAGCACTCGTTCAATTAGGCCCATCGACAGATCATGCGGTAAACACAGCGTCCCCACCCGGCGGCCCGCTTGGGCGTGTCTCGGCAGACATTCGTCCATCGGATTTCGGCTGGATCAACACGATCGTTCCGAGCCCACTGCTGCTGGTTTGGTCAGCCTCGCGCTCGCCTCACAGGTCGTGGTCGAGAAGGACCCGTTCGATCGACCACGTGGCGCCGCGGGCCATGGCGGCCGCAAAGGTGTCCGGGTTCAGCCGGGGCCGGACCACCTGATCGCGAACGACGAGGTGATGCACGAAGTTCGCGGTGTCGTGGAACGACGCGCCACCGGAGGCGCCGACCAACTCTGCCGCTCGCACCGGCTCACCGGCGCACCGGCGCACACGGCCGCCAAACCGAGAGCCAGGACGCAGTCCGCGTCGGCGCGGCGACCCTCCGCCTCGGCCCGGCGACGGGCGCGCCGCAATTGAGGCAGGTACTCCCGGGCCTCACCGATCATCGTGAGGGCGTCGCAGAACATCGTCAGCCAGTTGTCCAGTAAGCCGCTGGCCCGCAGGCTGTCGAGCTGGGTGTCCTGAATCCGGCGTAGTCGTGGACCGTCCAGGTCGGCCAGGGCAACCACCCACGACGCCCACAACGCGATGTAGTGGTCATAGTCAGTCGTGTCGTCACCCTTTGCGATGGCACGCAACTCAGCCTCGACCTCCGACCCAACTGCAGCAGCGCCACCACCCGGACCGCGCGGGCCAGCCGGTCAAGCGCAGGCTCGTGCAACTGCCGGGCCCGCTCACTGGCCCGGTCGAGCCGCTCGACCGCGTCCGAGGGCCTGACCAGCTGCACCATCCCCCGGTACACCATGGCGATGACGACACCGGCCGGGTCACCCGCCGCCGACCCGAGGTCGATCGCGGCATCGGTGACCTCGACCATGCGACGCGGGTCGCCGGCACCGAGCCCGATGTCGGCCTGCAGGACCAACCACCACAACTGGTCTCGGGCCGCCAGGTCCCGGTCGGCGAGCGCCGCGATCCACCGCCGGCCCTCCTCGAACGACACCGAATTGCGCCAGTCCTACACCATCGCGGCGGGAGTCACCCTCGACTCGGTGGACGCCGAAGGCGTCCTCTATGCACACGGTGGCGTCGCAGGCGGCCATCGTCTGTACGTCAAGGACCGGCGTCACCCAGCCCGGTTATTTCTGTGCCGTCGGTGACGGGATCACCGTCGGTCGGGACGACGCCTCCCCCATCACTAGCGATTACACGGCGCCGTTCCGCTTCACCGGCGGATCGATCGACAAGGTCGTCGACGACGTGTCGGGAGACCGCGACATCGACCACGAGGCCCAGGTCCGCGCCTGGTTCAGGCATGGACTAGACACGAACTAGTCACTTCGGCCGGGCCGGAGTGACCGCCATGGCGCCGGGAGGATAATTGATCCGCCCGGCGCTATTGCTTGTCGAGAACCTGTGCCGTTCCGCTGATCCGGTGCCCCTGCGGGCTAGTGCGGGCCTTCCTCGTGCGGTTTGTACGGTGTCCATGGCGGGGTTTCCCCGGTGATCAGCAGCGGCGGCTCTGTGCTGTGTTGGTCGATGTCGGGCACGATCAGCACCGGGCACTCGGCGGCCAACACGACTGACCGTGCCGTGCTGCCGAGCACCCGCTTTGCGAGCCAAGACCGTTGATGGAGCCCCAGCACGATCAGCGACGCATCGACCTCACGAGCGACCCGGACAATGATCTCTGAGGGCGCAGCGTCGTCCGTCACCTGACGCAACGAATTTCGCACGCCGTTCGCCGTCAGATGGGCGACCACCGCGTCGAGGTCAGGCTGATCGGCGGCGGTGGGGACGAGGTATCCGGCGGCGCCGACGATGTTGACGATCACGACCGGGACATCACGCCAGCGTGCCTGGCGTTCGGCCTCGGTCACTGCCGAGAATCCTGTCTGCGTCGGCACATATCCGACTACCACCGTCATCGCTGCCTCCTGGATCGAGTGGAACTCTCGGCCACCAGTCCGCGCCGCGACGAAACGGGGATTCAACAGTTCGCCACGCGGGCAGCTGTCGCCCGACGCTTTCGCTTCGCTGAGCTCAGGGGCGCACTTTCTCGCGTACTGGCGTCAGGTGATCGTATATCCCGGGTTGGGTTTGCGTCGGTATTGGGTCGAGCCGCTGGCCCGTCGTTCCGAGCAGACTGTGAGATGAGCGGATCCGGGGCAACGTGCGCGCCGGTCACGACGTCCACCACCGAATGCAGCGGCGCTCGCCGCAGTCTCAGCCAAGGGAGAATTGATGACATCCGGCAACATTCCGGCCCCCCGTCCGCGGCGCGGGTCTGCCCAGGACTCGGCCGATGCCACCCAGCTGATCAGGCTCGGCGCGCCGACCGCCTGCCCCACCTGCGGCGCCCGCACCCGACCGGCCGATACCCTCGACGGCTGGGCGTGCTTGGACCCAACGTGCGTGTGGGCAGCACCGGCCTCCTAGCGGCGGCAGGGATCTGGTACGACATCAGAATATTCGTCCGCTCCGTTTCAAGGTGCTGAACGAAAAAGGTTAGGTGCCTGATGCGGGTTCAGATCGAGGTGATCGACGACTTCCGCGTGCGGGTGGGTGACCAACAGGCTCCAGCGGAAGCATCGCAACAGCTCCGCGAAACCGCTTGACCGACCCACCTTGGCGTTACAGGCCCACGACGATCTGCACCAGCAACACCTTGGCGATCATCTCGATGGCGAAGACGGCGCTGAATCCGGCGACCACCCGTTCGTCGTCGACCTTGGAATTGGCGTAGGCGAGGATCGCCGGCTGGCTGATGAACCCGGACAGCAGCCCGGCGGCGCGCATCGGACTGACACCGAACAGCCTCGACACGACGATCATGATGATGTCGGTGATCACCACCAGGATCACTCCCGCGATCACGATCTTCAGTCCGAGGCCGGTGAACGCCTGGGATGCGAACCCCTGGCCGGACGCGAGCCCGGTCGCGGACAGGAACAGCAGTAATCCGAGCTGCCGGATGGTCAGGTTGGCCGAGGTCGGCAGCCCCCAGACAATCGGCCCGGTGCGTTCCATCCTGCCCAGCACCATGCCGACGATCAGCGGTCCGGCCGCTGCACCGAGGCTGAGCTTGATGCCGCCGGGAAACGGGACCGTGATCAGCCCGACGGCCAGTCCGGTGGCCAAGCCGATGCCCAGGCTGAGGGCATCGATCTCACTGACCTTGCGTTCGGAGTCGCCGAGGTAGTGCCCGACGTTGGCCATCTGCTTGCGGGGTACGACCACCCGAAGCCGATCACCGAGTTCCACGACGAGGTCGTCGTCGGCGAGGAACTCGGTGTCACCACGGCGGACGCGGGTGATGATGCCGTCGTAGCGGTGCGGGATGTCCAGGCTGCCGATGGTGCGACCGGCGATCATCGGGTTGGAAATGAGGATCCGCCGGTAATCGACATCGGAACGGTCGTGCGCAAGGTGTCGTGCGTCCTTTCGGCCGAGGAAATCGGTAGCAGCCGCCGCCGGCTCCGCCGGCCCGATGATCACCACTCGATCGCCCAGTTCGAACTCCTCGTCCTCGCGGACGACTCGGCACGCGCCGTCCCGGCACAGGTACGAGAACCGGACCAGATTCTGGGTGAAACCGGGGACGTCCTGCATTCGTGCTGGGTGCTCCACCACAATGGTGAAATCGACCAGGTGCTGCCCGGCCACGGGCGGCGGGTCCTTGGGTGCGGCCCAGGTGCGGTTGAGGATGATCGAGACAGCCACGATGGTGATCACGACGCCGAACGGGTAAGTCAAGGCGTATCCGACCGCCGGATCGTTGCTACCCGCCTTGGCCGTCGCAGCAGCCAGCGCCGGGGTACTGGTCAGCGAACCGGCAAAAGTGCCACCCTGCAATGCGGAGGTCAGCCCGATCATCTTGCCGACCACGATGATCAGGCCCGTCGAGATCGCCAGCACCACCACCGCGCTCAGCATCATCGGCAGCTGGCGGCGAATGGTGCTGAAAAAGGTGGACCCGGAGGCAAGGCCCACGGTGTAGACGAACAGCGCCAGGCCGAGTGGCCGGATCAGGTCAAGCCCCTGTCCGAGCCGGGGGTCCATGGCGCCGAAGGCCAGTCCGACGAACAACGCGCCCGCCGGACCGATCTTGACCGGCCCGAACGGGATGACGCCCACCAAGGTGCCCAGCGCGACCACGACCATGATCGTCAGCAGCTCACTACTTGCCAGGATGTCGAGCATGGCGCGACGGCAGCTAGCGCCCGAAGCGGTTGGCGACGGTGCGCAACTCGAGGGCTGCGACCGTCAAGAAATCGAGTTCGTGCTGGGAGATCGGACGGGCGTCGGTCGGGCTCGCTCCGGCCTCACCCGCCCCGACGATGACGCACGCGTTCCGACGACGGGAATTGTCAACCATGGCGGTGACCGTAGTGGCGATGACCGGACTGTGCTCGGGCCGAAGGTCCCGGATTCCGCGAACCATCGCGACCCGGGTTTGCGCCTGACAAGCAGCAAGCGGCCCGGCGGAGGCACCTACCGCGCGAGTCACCCGTCGTCATCACCCGCATCACAGCGGTCGTCGGACCACGAACGGCGTGCGAGTGTCGCCGGGAATAGGGTTCAAAGGGTGACATCGCGTCCGGTCACACATCGAGAGGCTCACAGGGCCGTGACTGTGACGAGTTGTGGTTTCACGGTGAATTGTCGGTACCTCGGTGGCTATCAACGGGTCGACATCCCGGTTGCGCAGCAGTCGATCGCATCGGTGACGTGATTCGGGCTCCTCGCCCGGCCAACCTGGCCGAGACGCGCTGCGGCGTTGCTTGTCTACCCGCCGTTCCCCCCGTTCCTGTTCGCTCCGTTCCCATTGTTTCCGCTATTCCCTCCGTTTCCGCTATTCCCTCCGTTTCCGTTATTTCCTCCGTTTCCGTTGTTCCCTCCGTTTCCGCTATTCCCTCCGTTTCCGTTGTTTCCCCCGTTTCCGTTGTTCCCCCCGTTTCCGTTGTTCCCTCCGTTTCCACTATTTCCGCTACCTGGGTCGGTGTTTTCGGGGGCGATGTTTTCGGGGGCGATGTTCGCAGTCGGGGCGATTTGTCGGCTGGTCGTTGGCGGTGGTTCGATGGCGGTCGAATCCGCCGGTGGATTGGTGACGGTGACCACGACCACCGGTTGTCCGACCGTCACGGTGCCAGGCGTGGTGGCGGTGGAGCTGCTGACCGATGCGCCGGCGTCCGGGCTCGGGTTCGTGGATTGGTCCCGTGTGGCGGTGACCGCGAGCAGCGCCGCCACCGCGAGCGTTCCGATGACTGCGCTCGTCAGGATCAAGGCTCTGGGTCGTCGTCGGCGCCGGCCGACAGGCTCTGCGCGGGAGAGCGGTACGGGTGGGGGTGGGCGGTGCCGGGACGGCGTCCACGATGGTGGGCGGTGCCGCGGACGGCGTGTGCAGACGTTGGTGGCTGTCACCATCGGGTGTTCCGGCGACGTTGCTGTGGTGTTCGCCGGCGAGGATAGCGGCAACGTCCGCGGCGGTGGGCCTGGTCTCGGGTTGTGCTGAGGTCATTGCGCGCAGCAGGTCCGGCCAGGGTGGGGTCAGCGTATCTGGGATGACGGGGTTGCGGAGCAATCGCGCAACGGCTGCCTCGACCGCCGGTCCCGGATACTCCCGGTGGCCGGTGAGGCATTCCAGCAACACCAGCCCCAGCGCGTAGATGTCGGTGGCCGGGCCCACGTCACCTCCGCGGGCCTGCTCGGGGCTCAGGTAGGGCGCAGTGCCGAGCACATCCGCAGAACTGGTCAACGGTTCGGCGTGTAACGCCCGGGCGATCCCGAAGTCGGAAAGTTTCGGTTCGCCGGTGGGGGTGAGCAGGATGTTTCCCGGCTTGATATCCCGATGCACCAGACCCCTGGCGTGCACCAGGTCCAACGCCGACGCAATCGCGCCACCGATGCCGACCACCTCTGCATGGCTCAACGCGTCCCGGTTGAGCCGTTCGGCGAGGCTCGGCCCATCCACGAACTCCAGCACCAGATACCCGGGATCGCTACCCAGCCTGGTGCCCAGGACGTCTGCCATCCGGGCGTCGAACACGGCGACCAAATGAGGATGCTGCAATCCCGCGACAACCCGCATCTCCCTGCGTTGACGGGTACGCACAACCGAATCAGTCAGGTGTGGTGCGAAGACCTTGACCGCGACGGTCCGACCGAGCAGCGCGTCCGTCGCCCTGAACACCGTCGCCGTGCCGCCCAGCCCAACCAGTCTCTCCAACCGATACCGGCCATCCAGCACACTGCCTGGTCCGATCCCACCCTGGAGGCTCCCACCGGGCCCGTCGGGCAGGGTCGGTGGCTGGGTGTTTGACGGCACCCGAGCGATGGTAGCCAACCCCGGGTGTTCCGATCTGCCGCCGACAGTGCGGAGCCGCGCACAGCCGGGTCGCATCTGATGGGCGGCCGGCCGAGTCCTTGACGAGCGATGCGCCGAGGCAGCGAACGCCACGGGAACTGGCAGGTGTCAAGGGCGGCCAATGTCGCGGGGCTCGCGTTCATCGGACACAACATGGTGCTCACGATGCAAGCCATGGTGCTGGGCGCTCTACCTGACGGGGCTCAACCGCTGGAGCGCACGAGGTAGCGTCCGGAGGCATGCAGGCAGCAACGAACGCGGGAACAAACTCCGGGCAGCGGGCCGTCTTTGTCGATTACGACGGAACCTACGCAGACCACGGAATCGTGCCGGACGGCCACGTCCGCGCCGTGCGGGCGGCCCGGGCGGGCGGGCACCTGGTGTTCCTGTGCACCGGTCGGCCCCTGTCGATGGTCCTTTCGTCGGTGCTCGCCGAGCTGGACGGATGCGTCGCGGCGGCCGGCGGGTACGTCGAGTTCGGCGGAAAAGTCTTGGCCGATCAACGGTTTCCGGTGGAACTGGCCGCGCAGGCGGTCTCGCTACTCGATGAGCACGACGTCGCGTACCTGTTGGAGGCACCGGAGGCGGTGTACGGTCCGCCGGGAGTTGATCGTCGGCTGGCCGCCTTGCTTCTCGGCCACCTACGGTCCTCCGACCATCCGGACCGAGAGGGGCCACGGGACATCCTCGATGCGCTGCGCATGTCTGACGACCTCACCGGCGCCTCCTTCGGCAAGATCACCTGCTTCGACTCCCCGGTACCCATCGCCTCGATCGCCGAACAGATCGGACCCGACGTCGCCGCGCTGCCCAGCTCAATTCCCGACATGGGCGATTCCGCCGGCGAGCTCTACCTGTCCTGGATCCACAAAGCCCTCGGTATCCAGACTGTGATCGACCACCTCGGGATCGGCCGTGAGCAGGTCGTCGCCATCGGCGATGGCCTCAACGACCTCGAGATGCTCGAGTTCGCCGGGACGGCCGTCGCGATCGAGGGCAGCGACCCTCGCGTACTGAAAGTCGCCGACCGCGTTGCTCCAGGGCCGCACCAGGAAGGCCTGGTGTCCCTCTTCTCCGAACTCGGACTGGTGGACGCGGCCGGAAGTGGTACCCGGCGATCACCACTGACCGCCCGGCAAGAGCGCCTGTGACGTCCTGTTTTGCGTTCCTGACCGACACAGCTGAGCATGACGATTCGAGCGAGTCCCGCGAAGCCCATGGCGGTGATGGCCTCGCGGGACTCGCGTGAACCCCTCGAATGTCGGTCTGGTCGTTGGGTGGGGTTACCTGGGTGTGGCTATTCCGGCGTGCACGTCCGCCTCCCGCAGAGTGATCCTCCGGGCGCGGCGGAGGGCCGCGCCCGGGGGCTGGGAACTGGCTTGCTGTGAGTCAGGGCCGGACGGGCGCATCCCAGGAAATGGGACCGGACCGGCGGGACGGTGTCGACCGCGGTCGGACCGGCAATCATGGCTGTTCGTGCCATCTGCCAACCCACCGAATCACCCGCGGCGACTCCGCGGGCGGGTCCTGTCGCGGGATGGCGCGGAGCCGAGGCAATGGCGGCGGCGCGCCCTTCGTCGTCGACCAGGCCGGAACAACGGCGGGCTTCCGGTATCGGCGGTGGAGCAGCATGAATGGTCGTCCTCTGGGTCAAATGGGCAGCACGCAACCAACAACCAGGCACGGGAAAGTTGACCACGCACGCCCGGGAGCCGATGGGCGGCTGCGATTCCAACCACTATCAACCTAACCGACAAATCGGTCATTGTCACGGGGGGTGGCGCTGCGTCGCCTGTACACCCCCAAAAGGGTTGTGGCGGAGGCCTGGGTCACCCGAATGCCGGGTTCGCGGGCCGTGACCAGGTCTCGATCGTCGCAGGCGTACCCGACCAACCGAGCCGTTTCGACACCGGTCACTTCTGCTCATTGCCGGGCGGTGCTGCTCCGGCTGGCCAGTGTGATGCCTACGCTGAGTTCAACCGTTGGGCTCATGGTGGGCCGCCAGGGAAAGGACAGCGCGCATGGACCTGGGCACATTCTCGATCAGTCTGACCGTCGCCGACCTCGGTGTATCGCGAGCCTTCTATGAAGGCATCGGGTTCGAGGTGTTCGACGGGGACGAGCAGACGTGGCTGATGATGCGCAACGACGCCACGAAAGTCGGGCTCTTCCAGGGCATGTTCGACCACAACATCCTGACCTTCAACCCACCGGATGCTCGGGCCGTCGAGGCATCCCTCATCGAGAGTGGGAGCCAGCCGGTCTCACGCACCGAAGGGGCCACCGGGCCGACGAACTTCATCGTCCTGGACCCGGACGGCAACACCCTTATGTTCGACCAACACGACTAGTACGTCGGATGCAGCGAAACCCGATGTGACTGGTCGCCGTCTCCACGGCCTGGGGCGATCGGGCGGCCGGGCGGTACCGAAGGCAGTATTCCGGCGAGCACAGATGTGATCCGCCCTTGAGGACCCGGCGTGGGATGGATGATCCGTACTCGGCACTGCCCGCTGGATCGGCGACGCGGGGATTGGCTGGTGCGCAACAGGAATCGGTCGGTGCATCGTGTTGGGGGTGGTAGTAGTCGATGGTCCACTCCCACACGTTGCCGGTCATGTCATACAGGCCGAACCCGTTGGGCGGGAAGGATCCGACGGGTGACGTTCCGATCCAGCCGCTTGCACCGCGGTTGTCGAAGGGAAAATTTCCCTGCCAGGTGTTGGCCATCAGCCTGCCGTCGGGCCGGAGTTCCTCCCCCCAACTGTAGGTGGCCTGGTCCAGTCCACCGCGCGCCGCGTATTCCCATTCGGCCTCGGTCGGCAGGTCCTTTCCCGCCCACCGGGCGTAGGCGGCGGCATCGTCGAAACTCACCTGTACGACGGGGTGGTTCTCCTTGCCCACGAGGGTGGAACCCGGGCCGGCCGGCTCCGACCAGCGGGTGCCCGGCACCCATCTCCACCACTGGGAGTAGTCCCGCAGGTTCACCGGTCCGGGTGTAGGAGTGAAGACCAGTGCACCGGGGACCAGGTCGGCGGTCGGAACGCCCGGATAGTCGGTGGGGTTGAGCGGTCGTTCGGCGACCGTGAGGTAGCCGGTGGCGGTGACGAACTCGGCGAACTCGGCGTTGGTGACCGGATAGCGATCGATCTCGAACGGATCCACTCGCACCAGGTGCACCGGTGACTCGTCGGCATAGAACTGCGCCGAGCCCATGGCGAACTCGCCGCCGGGCAAAGCCATTGTGCGAGCGGCGGTTTCGCTCATGTCCGAGCCGGATTCACCCGGCGGCCCGCCGGGCGAGACGCTGTGCTTGTCGAGCGGAGCAGGCACTGTCGACAAGGGGCTCGAGCCCACCCTTCCCATTGATGTGCGACTACAGATCTCGCCGTTCCAGCTTCTCCAGCAGCCGCGCCAGCCGGTCAGCGGCCGCCTGCACCTTCGCCGAATCCGGGAGGTCGGGGCGTGCAGTCGGCGGCGTCGTACCGACCTCGACGAGATTGACCGCCTCGTTGGGATCGGCGTTGAGATCGTACATCTCCCATTCTTGCGCTTCCCGGCCCGAGGGGTCGAAGTAGCGCGCGAGTTTGTGGTCGAGCGTTCGGACGGCGCGGATGTGGTTGGGCTGCTTCACCGAACCGGGCGTCAGCGCGACCGGCCCCTTTCCGCCGATGCCGTGAATCACCGACTCGACGACCTTTTCGTAGACCGCGAATTCCTGGTAGGACCGCTGCTCGGTCGCGGTTCTGGCCGGTGGAAGTGGCGCGGTGATCTCGTCATCGGTGATGAACAGCACGCCCTCGCGGACCTCGCCGTCGTGCTCGATGATCGGCTCCTGCGAGCCGTTGCCACTAGCAGCGTTTGCGATCAGCCCGGACAGGTCGACGCCGGGCAGCGGCGGCACCGGCCGGGTCTGGGCGAGTTGCTGCGCAATCTGCTTCATCTCGGTGGCACTCACCCCGGCCAGGCCGAGCACCGTCGGAACGACGTCGATATGACTGGTCAGCGCGTCGATCTGCGCGGGCTCCGGACCGAGGGTCCCAGGTTGGGCGGACCCGGTGTCGCCGCCGGGGAATTTCACCACGAACGGCACGTGAACCGCCTCCTGATAGGCGGCGTGCCATTTCTCCAGCATCATGCCGTGGGCGGCACCGTATTCACCGTGATCGGCCAGCAGGATGACGATCGTGTTATCGGCCTGGCCAGATTCTTCCAGTGCCTGCAAAACCGCGTTGATCTGTACATCGACCGCCGCATGCAGCCAGGCATAGAGCTGCAGGAACTGCAGGCAGTTCTGGTCGGGACCCGGATCGCCGGCGAGCTGGAAGGGGATGCAGCTCCGCAGCGACAAGGCAACGGCGGCAGCCATCGAATCGTCGCCGCTCGGGTCAGGGCCGCTCGGGTCACTGCCGCTGCCCGGCGCCGCGCCGGCCAGCCCGGCCGCGATGTTGAACCCACCCTTGGCGGCGAGTCCCAGCCCGACCTTGTAGGCCGCCTCGTGCTGGCAGGTCGGCTTGTCGGCCAGCGATTCGCCCTGGGTCGGCGATGGACTGGCGCAATCCTGGGGAAATCCCTTTGGGTTGAGCGGAATCCGCGCGGTACCGGCGGTGGGCGGCGGCGTCACCTCACCCGTGGTCGGCACGGTCAGCGGGCCGAAAACCGACTGGGTGCCGGTCTTCGCATCGGGATCGGGCAATGCCTGGGCGATCACCCCGGGATAGGCCGCGATGTCGTGCGGATTGGCGAAGGAGGCGACCGCGAACCACGGCGGGATGTCGGCGACCACCGGCCCGGTCGAGGTCGGGTCCTGCGCCACCATCGAGGCATAGGCGTAGTTGTAATTGGCGGCAAGACCCTTGCGGCGCAGGAAGTTCGCGGCACCGCTGGCGAACTCCGGATCCCGGTAGCTGCCGAGATTATTCGCCTGCGCGCCGTGCGGCTCTGGAAAGGACTCCTTCCAATCGTCGAAGCCGTAGCGCTGCAGTGAATGGTCGGGTGGGTTCGAGACATGCCATTTGCCGAAGTAGTGGGTCGAATAGCCGGCCGCGCGCATCCAGCTGCCCAACGTCGGAATACCGTCCGCGGCCAGCCAGGGGAAATTCTCCGAATCCCCATTCTTGAACAGCCCGTCCGTCTGGGTGGCGCCGGTCCTGGTGCCGTATTGCCCGGTATAGATCGCCGTTCGGCTCGGGGTGCAGGCGCTGGCCGCGATGGTGTGATTGCGGAGCACGACCGCGTTCTCCCGGAGCCGCAGCAGGCCCGGGAAGAACTTCGCATAGGGATTGTCCGGCCCGATCGTGCCCTGGAACCCGAGGATCTCCTTCAGCGGCTCGGCGAAGCCGCCATCTGCGCCGTACGGAAAGCGCGGGAAGCGGTACTGATCGCAGCTGATCAGCAGAATGTTCGGCCGGGGGGCGGGCGTCGTAGCCGTGCCGGCTGAACCGCCCGCACTCCTGCTGCCGTCTGCGCTGGTGCTCGCCAAGGTCCGCTCCCGTCTCCGGCGGAACCCGGTGCGGCGTCCGCGTCCGCCGATCATGTCACGGGTGATCGCTCCCGGCTGCGGAGCGAGTGTCGAGTGGTTGCGACGGTTCTGGCGACAAAAACGTCGCCCGGATTCAGTTCCATCGGGCGGGTCCCGACGACGGAGAGGGTGAGCGATTCCACTGCGTCCAGCTACTCGACGCGACGTGCCGGCTGACATCGCGGACCCAAACCGCTTGGGCGAAGGCGGCGACAACCCATCCGGTGGACCGTCGGCGCCAGCGGCTCCAACCCATCCGGTGGACCGTCGGCGCCAGCGGCTCCAACCCATCCGGTGGACCGTCGGCGCCAGCGGCTCCAACCCATCCGGTGGACCGTCGGCGCCAGCGGCTCCAACCCATCCGGTGGACCGTCGGCGCCAGCGGCTCCAACCCATCCGGTGGACCGTCGGCGCCAGCGGCTCCAACCCATCCGGTGGACCGTCGGGGAGGCGGCTCCAACCCCATCCGGTGGACCGTCGGCGCCGGCGTTCCGGTACCCACCGCAGCGACGCACGCCGGCGTGTCCGAGGACGACCCGGGTCGCCGCGTTATTGCCGCCGATCGGGCCAGTCAGTCCAGGGATGGTGTCCACTCTCGGAAATAGTAGTTGCTAAGACACTGTTGGCAGCATATAATTCGAACAGGCGTCTACCAGCGGGAGGAGTCTCGATGAGCAGTGACGACGGGTCCGCCCCGCAACGGACATGGGCGACCCGCGCCGCGCACCCCGCCGACCCGGAAACCCTCACCGCACTGGCCACCACCCAAGCCTGCGAGCTCACCGGCGCTGATCTGGTCGATGCCGTCATCGCGAGCGAGAAAGCTCTCTCCCTGCTCGCCGGCCAGCAGATGCGACTGATGGCCGCGCTGGCCGTACCCTTTGTGGCCGGCGACCCCATGCGGTTGGCCGGCCGGATGGCCCGCAAGAACTGCATCACCGGTGACGACGACCCGGAGAACGTGCAAATGTTCGTCGAAGAGGCCGCGACCTGCCTCGCCGCGTCCGAGATCGCCGCCGCACTGCGGATCTCACCGGTCACCGGCGGTATCCGGGTCCGCGAAGCGACCACCATGACAACAGTGCTCTCGCCCACCCTGCAGGCACTCGAAGCCGGGCTGCTCGACCGGGGGAAGGCCCGCATCATTACCGAACACTGCCAACCCCTCACCCCCGAAAACACCGCACAGCTGCAGGAACTCGTGCTCCCCGACGCCGCGGAACTGAGCACCAGTGAACTCCGCGAACTCGCCGGCGAAGCAGTCATCATCGTCGACCCCGACGGATCAGCGGACCGACACCGCGCCGCCGCCGCCCGACGCGACCTCACCCT
Source organism: uncultured Actinomycetota bacterium (assembly GCA_963730295.1). GTDB lineage: Bacteria > Actinomycetota > Actinomycetes > Mycobacteriales > Nakamurellaceae > Nakamurella. Next base: position 400,996 of record CAVSRE010000006.1, read on the forward strand.
GCGGGCCCAACCCGACGCCATGGCCACCCTGAATGCGTTCCTCACCGCCGACGGGGCGGTCAAGATCTTCCAAATCAGTGATCTGCTGGCCACCAGCACCGCTGGTATGGCCGGTGACCCCCGAGGCATCGGCGCCCGCCGCATCGACGCCCTGGTCGACATCGCCGACCAGTTGATCACCCACGGGTACCTCGACATCGCCGACTTCATCGGCCAACCCATCCCCGACAGCACCACCCCTCGCGCACCCGGTGACGCCAACGACCGCGCCGAAACCCAGAACACCACCCACGCTGACACCACCAACGTGGACCCAGATCCGGAATCCGAAGGCCTGGGCGACTTTTGCAGCGATCTACCCGACACGGATCCGGAATCCCAAGGGCCGGAAGGTCTCGGCAGCGACCTCACCGACCCAGATCCGGAATCCCAAGAGCTGGCTGGCTTCGGCTGTGGCCCTTCCGACACCGGTCTGGAATCGCAGGTGTCTGATGGTGTCTGCTTCGGTCCGTCCGATGAGGACGTGTCCGGCAACCCCGCTGCCGCCCATTCCCCGGTTACCCGCCCTTCTGCGACGCCGGCTCAGTCGGTGACTCCCGCTCTGCCGGTGACTCCCGCTCTGCCGGTGACTCCCACTCAGCCAGTGACTCCCACTCAGCCAGTGACTCCCACTCAGCCAGTGACTCCCACTCAGCCAGTGACTCCCACTCAGCCAGTGATCCCGTCCCATGCCCGCACTACGTCGTCGGCACCTGAGATGCCCGCAGCCCCCGCCCGAAACGCGTCCGCCGGTCGATCCCGGCGCGTTTTCACCCGGCAGGGCCGCCGCCCGCACCTATCCGTCACGATCGGCCTGGACACCCTCGCCGGACTCAACGAACTGCCCGGCAAACTCGCCGGCTTCGGCGCCATCCCAGCCTGCCTCGCCCGGGCCATCGCCACCTCAGCCGGTACCGTCACCGCGCTCATCACCGACCCGTCCACCGGGGTCGCGACCGACGCCGGAGCACTTACCTACCGCCCCACCCAACCACTGCGGGACAAAGTGGCCGCACTACTGAACACCTGCCAATTCCCGTCCTGCCGACAACCCGTCTGGCGCTGCGACATCGACCACCGGCAACCCTTCGACCACCAGAACCCAAAAGCAGGCGGGCGGACCGACCAAGAAAACACCGGGCCATTTTGCCGCCGTCATCACCTGCTCAAACACCACACCGACTGGCAGATCCGGGTCAGCCCGGAGCGATTCACCCTGGAATGGACAAGTCCCACCGGCCATCGGTACGCAACGAAACCCCGACCAGCCGCGGTCCCCGACGTGCGAAACATGACCGCGCACCTCACCAACCCCGGAACCGCAATCGCCGAACAACTCGACAACCTGACCGCCTTCAACGACGTCAGCACCATTGGCGACCCGACACCAGCAAGCACTGTCGAAGAACTCGCCACCGACCTGCTCCTGCGGCACCACCTCAACCAACCCCCACTGCATTTCCAGGCTGACGAAACAGTGTGGGACAGGTCTGCCACAGAACAGCCCCACAGCGATCGCGACAACCGCCCCGACAGTGCCGACGACCATTCGCCCGGCCCCGACGACCGCTTCGACTTCGACGAAGATCCAGACCTGCCGGACGAACCGCCATTCTGATTGGCAGCGCCGGTGCAATTGACGTCCAAGACCGCCCGCACGCTCGACCGATCTTCGGTCCGCTCGCCTGCTGAGCCGCTGGTCCGCCCGCACGCTGGTCCGCCCGCTCGCCCACCCGCACGCCTGCTGAGCCGCTAGTCCGCCCGCACGCCCGCCCGCTGGTCCGCCCGCTCGGCCGCAGTCGCCCACCCGCTGGTCCGCCCGCTCGCTCGCTCCCTCGCCCGCCTGCGATCGTCTCGCCAAACCGCGGCGCCGCGATGGCACAGCCGTCGGGGCCGGCGTGACCGGGGCGGGTTCGGTCCTTTGCGTGGTCTGCGGGCTGGCATTGACCGAGGCAGGTTGCTCAGGGTATTCCAGGTCCACTCCGCCCTGCGGCGGCCGGGATCACCGACATGACGATTGTCATCTCCAGGTGGTGATTCGCTGCACTACTGGCAGCGCCATCACAACGCGAGACTTCTGGCATGACAACGACACGACCACCAACTTTCGTCCCCGCACCCAACCGGCCGGACCTGCCCGTCCTGGCAGAGCTTCGGGGCGCGTCCAAGACATACGGCAAAGGCGGGAAGGCCGTGACGGCCGTCCGCGACCTCGACCTTTCCGTTCGGCCCGGTGAACTGCTGGCCGTCCTGGGTCCGAACGGCGCCGGAAAATCCACCGCGATCAGCATGCTCACGGGACTGACCGCACCCACCAGCGGCACGGCGCTGCTGTTCGGTCAGGACCCCCGCAGCACCGCCGCGCGGCAACGGATCGGGGTGATGCTGCAGGCCTCGGGTGTCCCGGAGACACTCCGGGTGCGAGAACTGCTGACCGCGTTCCGCGGCTACTACGCCGATCCGCTCCCCATGGAGACCGTGATCGCCGCGGCCGGACTGGCCGGACTGGAGAAGCGGCTGTTCGGCGCCCTGTCCGGGGGCCAGCAGCGCCGGGTGCTGTTCGGCATCGCGCTGTGCGGCAACCCCGAACTGCTGTTCTTCGACGAGCCGACGACCGGCCTTGACCCCGAGATCCGCCGCACGCTCTGGGCGACCCTGCGGGAGCTGGCGGCTTCGGGCCGCGGCGTGGTCCTCACCACCCACTACCTCGAGGAGGCCGACGCTCTCGCCGACCGGGTCGTCGTCCTGGACCGCGGAACAATCATCGCCGACGGGACACCTGCCGCGATCAAGTCCCTCGTGCAAGGCCGGCGGATCACGGCGCGAACCGGCGTGAGCGTCGCCGAAGCTCAGCAGTGGCCCGAGGTGCGCAGCGCATCGCGGGAAGGCCCGTGGCTGACGCTGCTGGTCGGCACCCCCGAACCGGTCCTGGGCGCACTGCTGAACAGGGACCCGCAGGTGTCCGGACTGACCGTCACCGAAACCAGCCTCGAAGAGGCATTCCTGACCCTGACCGACCGAACGGAGAGTGCAGCATGACCACCATCCAGACCATGATCCCGCCGACCGCCACCCGGCAGTCCACCGGGCCCAGCACGTTCCGGCTGTACCGCATGGAGGCGCGTCAGGAGTTCCTCAAACTCATCCGGCTGCCGATCTTCGCGGCCACCACCGTCGCCCTGCCGCTGATGTTCTACGTGATCTTCGGCATCACCTTCGCCGGACAGCAGGCCGGCGGCGTCGGGGTCACCACCTACATGCTCGCCACCTACGGTGCCTTCGGGGTGATCGGGGCGGCCCTGTTCGGCTTCGGCATCTCCGTCGCCGTCGAACGCGGCCAGGGCTGGATGAAACTCAAGCGGGTCTCACCGATGCCGCCGATGGCCTACTTCGTGGCAAAGGTGATCACCAGTGTCACCGTCGCCGCAATCATCGTCGCGTTGATGTTCGTGCTCGGCGCGAGCATCGGCGGGGTCCGGATGCCCCCGACGCAGTGGGTCGCTCTGGGCTTCACCCTCGTCGCGGGTGCGCTGCCCTTCTCGGCGATGGGCCTGGCGTTCGGCTACCTGGTGGGACCCAACTCCGCACCGGCCGTGCTGAACCTGGCCTGGTTGCCGATGGCGTTCGCGTCCGGGCTGTGGATCCCGATCAGCCAGCTACCCGACTTCGTGCAGTCGATCGCCGGGTACCTGCCGCCCTACCATTTCGTGCAGCTGGCCCTTGGCACGCTCGGGGCGTCGGAAGGTGGATCACCGGCCATGCACCTGGCCGTCCTGCTCGCCTTCACCGTGGGCTTCCTGGCCGTGGCAGCCTGGGGCTACCGGCGCGATGAGGGACGAACCTACGGATGAGGCGATGGCGGTGAGCGAGAACCCGAACCGCGGGGCCAAGTACCTGCCATACATCTGGCTGGTGTACTTGGCCGCGCTGTTCTTCCAGCCTGCCTTCGACCCGTCGGCGGGTGTCCTGGACTGGCTCGCCGTCGCCGTGCTGATCGCCATCTTCCTGCCGCTCTACCGGGCCGCGGTCACATACCAGCGACCAGCGCCGACTGATGATGCTGATGGCCGCGTTCGTGCTGCTCGCGGTCATCGGTTCGGTGGTCAACACCGGGGCCAGTGTCTTCGTCGTCTATGCCGCAGCGCTTGCCGGTCGCCTGCAACCGGTCCGGCGGGCCGTCTGGGTGATCATCGCCCTCGCCGGCGTCACCGGCCTGATCTACCTGATCTCCCAGGTCCAGATGCCCTGGCGCATCATGTTGGTGGCGCCGGAATTCGTGTTCACCCTGGTCGTCGGCGCAGCGGGCATCTTCGACGCGGAGCGGGCCGAGCGCAGCGGCGGCTGCGCCGGGCGGACGAGGAGATCGAACGGCTGGCGACCATCGCCGAGCGGGAACGCATCGCACGGGACCTGCACGACCTGCTCGGCCACACCCTCTCGGTCATCGTGCTGAAGTCCGAGTTGGCCGCCCGCCTGATCACCATCGACCCGGGCCGGGCCGAGCAGGAAGTGCACGACATCGAACACACCGCACGAACGGCCCTCACCGAGGTTCGCGCCGCAGTCACCGGATACCGCGCGACCGGACTGGGCGGCGAACTCGCCAACGCCCGACGGGTCCTGGACGCGGCCGGCATCGACACCGCAACTCCAGGTGAACCTGCCAGAGCTGAATGCAGCGCAGGAATCGGCCTTGGCCTTCGCTGTCCGGGAGTCGGTCACCAACGTGCTGCGCCACGCCCAAGCCCGGCACGCCAGCATCCGGATCAACAGCACGACCGACGACGTGGTGGTCGAGGTGTCCGATGACGGGCGCGGCGGCCACACACCCGACGGCGCCGGCCTCACCGGAATGCGCGAACGCATCTCGGCCCTGGGTGGCGGGGTCACCCGAGTGACCGGGTCCGCGACCGACAACGGCTCAGGCACGCTGGTCCGGGTGACCCTGCCACGCAACGGCCCTGTCACCCATTCGACGGACACCACCCATTCGACGGACACCAAGGCGGTTCAGCCATGAGCATCACCGTCGTGCTCGCCGAGGACCAACTCATGGTGCTAGGGGCTCTCGGCACGCTGCTCGGGCTGGAACCCGACATCGACGTCATCGGAACCGCACCCGACGGCAACGAGGCGCTACGACTGGTCCGGACGCTGCGGCCCGACGTGCTGCTGACCGACATCGAAATGCCCGGCCATACCGGGCTCGACGTGGCCGGCGAGGTCAAACGAGATGGTCTAGCGACCCGGGTGGTCATCCTGACCACGTTCGCTCGCTCGGGCTACCTGCGGCGCGCCCTGGACGCCGGCGCCGTCGGCTACCTGCTCAAGGACGCGCCGTCGTCAACCCTGGCGGCAGCCATCCGCACCGTGCACGCCGGCGGTCGCGCTATCGACCCCGACCTCGCCGCCGATGCCTGGGGCGAACCGGACCCACTCACCGACCGGGAACGCCAGGTCCTGCGACTGGCCGGTGACGGCCTGGCCAACGCCGACATCGCCGGACGCCTGCACCTGTCGGAGGGGACGGTCCGCAACTACCTGTCCGAAGCCACCCACAAACTCGGGGCCGGCAACCGCATCGCCGCGGCCCGGCGAGCCCGCGAACGCGGCTGGCTGTGACGGCCCGGGGTCGACGGATGGCCCCCACGCCGCAAAATCGACGCCTGGCCGACGACCCTCGGCCTCATGCCGGTCCGAGTCTTTCGGCGTGGCCGTCGTGCCAGTGGACGAACACCTCCGCCGGCCGTTGAGCCGCGGCCAGGACGGTGATGTGATCGATGGCCTCGACCAGCGTGCTGTGCACGTCGAAGACATGCCTGCCGTGGCTGCAGTGCCACGAGTGGTCCTCGTGCTCAACAACGTGGAAATACCAGGCCATTCGGATCAGGCTCCGCCGCGATCCCCGGGCCGGACAGTGCCGTAGGTCCCGACTCCAAGCCTGCTGATCAATGCCCTCGGCCGATTCCGACTGGGTCCCTGCAACACTTCGCCGATTCCGTCACCCGCAGCCGTCCCTGCGTGGCGGCAACGCCGGTCGCACCTTTGTCGTCGTGCTACCCATCCTCCGGCCGCTACGTCTGGTGCGGTTGCTGACCCTGTTCACCGTGTTCCAGCGGGCGGCGGGTACCGCGTTGCGCGGCCGGGTCGTGATCTGCGCGGCCTCCACGACCACCCTGCTGGTCTTTATCGCGGCATTGGCGGTCTACCAAGCCGAACGTGGCGCGCCCGGCGCCGACATCACCACCTTCGGTGACGCGCCGTGGTGGGCGCGCGTCACGATCACCACTGTCGGGTACGGCGACCTGTCACCGGTCACCTTGGAAGGGCGGTGCGTCGCGGTCGTGATGATGGTCTGCGGTATCGCCCTGCTCGGTACTGTCACCGCGACCATCGCGTCCTGGCTCGTCGAGAGCGTGAGCGCCCGCGAGGATGCCGCTGAAGCCGCCACGCAGACCCAGGTTGACGCCCTGTCTGCGCAGGTCCATGACCTGCAAGCCCTGGTGGCAGTGGCCGCAACGCCCGCCGGGGGCCGGGCAGGCACTGACTCCGGCGACGTTTCCTGACGTGATTCACCGGCGCAGCGTTCCCGGCCACCGACTCATACATCTCCCGCGGGCAGTGGTACCGAGAAACAGACCGCCGTCAGTTCGGGTTGGCCGTGTACAGCAGCAAGATGGTGCTGCTCTTACACGCGTCCTGGTTGGTGGACTTGTTGTTGAAGCCGATGGCTGCTCCCCCGAACGCCGTGGAGCCTCCGGGCGCAAGGGTCCGCCCGACCGGCATTCGAGAGTTCAGCAGGAGGTAATCGCTGGCTTCGCATACTCCCGGTGCTGAACCGGGGGCGGTGAGGACTCCGGTGATCTCGACATCGATCGCGATGATGTCGGTGCCGTCGGTCCCGTTGTTGGAGACGACGCCCGTGATGGCCACGGGCGCGATTCCGGGTGCCAAACCTTCCATGACCGAAGTCTGGTAGATGGTCAGGGAGTTGTCGGCCGGGAGACAGTCGGGATCCACGGCAACGGCATCGCCACCGGCCAGCGCGGGCGGTGCCGTGGTGATCGACCCCGCGGCACCGCCAACGAGGAGCAGCAACGCGATCGTGACCACCCGGCCGCCCTGTCGCCGTGTCAGCAGCAGGAGCACGGCGCCGATCACCAAGCAGGCGATCGCCAAGGTCAGCAACGGGCCGAGCGGCGCACCGGGTCCGGTGTATGCGAGCGGTTCGCAGATCATTGCGGTGTCACCTCCGTCGGCACGCTGCCGCCGGGCGTCGGACCGGGTGAGAGTGCGGGTCCGGTGGGTACCACGGGCTTGACAGCGCCCGCGGATGGTGCCGTGAGCTCGCTCGACCCGGGCTGTGCGGGGTCGGGCGGTGCAGGGACGAGCGGTGCGGGACCGAGCGGTGCGGGGTCGGCCGGTGCGGGACCGGCCGGTGCGGGGACGAGCGGGTCGGGACCGAGAACTGTGGTGTCGGGCGGCGGTTGGGGGTCGAGCGGTGCCAAGTCCGGCAGTGCTGTGCCGGGCAGTGCCGTGCCAGGCAGTGCCGTGCCAGGCAGTGCCGTGCCAGACAGTGCCGTGCCAGGCGGTGCTGTGTCGGGCAGGGTGGCGTTGGGCACTGTGGGCTCGGGCAGGGTGGCGGCCGGCAGTTGATTCGGGCAGAGTCTCGGCCGCTGGGGCTGGCGCGGTCTTGTCCGCGGTGACGGAGAGGCCGCCGCCGACCGGGGCTTCCATGACTATCAGCCCCTGGCGGGCGAGGGGGGCGAGAAGGGGCGTGGTGATGGTGCTCGTTGTCAGCGTGACGGCTTCGCGCGAGAGGGCCCGGCCAGCGAGTAACGTGCCGTCGCCGAGAGTGATCGCGCCGGTGGCGAGGATGGTGCCGGCCATCAAGGTGTCGGCGCCCGTTCCGGCTGCACCGCCGACGACCCAGTAGACGTTGGCGGCCTGTGCGCCGTTGATCAGGTTCACGCTGCTGCTCGCCGCGGTGTTGAACGCGGCGCCGGTCTGGAAGATGAAAATGGCGTCCGGGCGGCCTTCGGCGTCCAGGGTGACGGTCCCGGTGAGGGCAAGGGCGGCAAGCTGGTGGTGCACTCCGAGGTGGAATGTCTTGCCGCCCAGATCCCCGACGATCTCGGTGTGCGGGGTACGCGCGGAAAGGTCGGTGATGGCGGCGAGCAGGTCGACCTGCGCCGAAATGGCGGCGGGGTCGTCGACATGCTGGGTGCCGCTGACAATGCCTGGTGGGAACCCGGTCACGGCGCCAGGGCTGAGGCCAGGGGTGACGCCCAGGTCGCCGTTCACCACGGTTATGCCGGTGTTCACCACAGAGCCACGTGCCAGCACCGCGTAGCTACCCGCCGTGCCGAGGTCGACCGGGTCTGGGTTCAGCTCGACGGTCAGCGCCTGAGTCACGACGGAGCCGTTGCCGGCGGGGTCACGGACTCTGGCCACCACGTCGTACCTGCCCGCGGCGAGTGCCGCTGCTGTCACGCTCCACGTCGTGTCGCTGCCGACGGTCGTGGAGAGGATCTGTCCAGCAACGCGCACGGTGACCGGGCTCGATTCCGGTGCATCGCTGGTCCCGGTGACCGTTGGCGTGGCTACCTTGGTGGTGGCGGCGACACCGCCGTCGATGGTGATGGTCGGCGGAAGCGCGTCGGTGAACCGGACGGTGTTTCCCGCCATCGTGACCGCGGCCCGGGAGAGAGCCCGGCCAATCAGCGTCGTCCCCGCGCCGAGAGTGATCGCGCCGACGGTGAGGATGCTGCCGTACAGGCTGCTGTCGGCGCCCGTTCCGACTGCACCGAAGATGACCCAGTAGACGTTGGCGGCCTGGGCGCCATTGGTCAGCAGCACGCTGCTATTGGCCGCTGTGTTGAACGCGGCGTCGCCCTGGAAGATGAAGACCGCGTTCGGGTCGCCTTTTGCGTCCAGCGTGACGGTGGTGGTCACCGTAAGCGCTGCCCCGCTGTGATGAACGCCCGGGAAGATGGTGAGACCGCTGATGTCAGCGACCTCGTCGACCGGTGTCCGGTTCTTCAGGTCGGTGTAGGCGGCGAGCAGGGCGGCCTGAGCGGCGGCGGCAGTCGCGTCATTCACGTATGTGTCGCCGCCGACACTGCTGTCGGGCAAGCCGGTCATGATCCCCGCTGGACTCACGCCGACGTCCCCGCTCACTGTTGACGTCCCAGTGTTCGTTACCGCCGTGCCCAAAATCGAGAAGCTCTGCGCGGCACCGAGAAACGGAGCTTCCACCGTGACGGTCCCGCTGGGTGCGCTCGGTGCGGTCCACGTGTTGTAGACCGCGGTGGCGACATAGCTGAAAGTGCCGTCGGGAACGGCTGAGTCAGTGCAGGATGTGGCAACGATCGGAATTTCGGGGCTGCTCGCGCAGGCCGGCGTGACGGTCACCCCGTCGTCGCGGGTGACGAAATACCCGGCGGCAGGGACGCCGCCGGCGCCGGGGGTCCAGCTGACCGAGACATCGCCGGCCGAAGTGGCGGGAACCGTCACATCGGTTGGTGGGCTGAGCGTCCCGGTCACTGCTGTCCCAGACGCCGACCCGGTCGCGGTCCAGTACCCCCAGGCCGGGGTGGCGACGGCCGTCGTGACGACCGCTATGAGGGCCAGCAGGGCGACCATGACGCTGGCCCTGCGGGCGGCGTGGGATTCGAGATGAGCACGAATCCGCCTGCGGGATATGGCCATTGCGCGACAGCAATCTGTTGGCGAGGTGGCGGCGACCGCTGGGCCGGCGGCCGGCGCTCATATGCCGAGGCAACGAAGCCCGGGTGGACCGCCTCAGGCGGACCACCCGGCGCAGCGGTCGAGGGTCAGGACGCCACGAAGTAGAGCGGAACGGCCGGCCCTGGCAATCGTCCTGGTTCTGCGCGGTGTTCGCCAAGAGTCACTGTCGCCGTGCCGGTCACGGAATCGCCCTCTGCTATCGGTCCGTAATGTGGGAGCGGTACTGATCACGCGGAGTAGTCGGCGGCGAGACAACGTGTCGGGCGGTACCCACGCGACGCCGATGCGAGTCCGGCGACAGCGACGGTGACTATAGGCCAGGTACTGCGTGCCCGGCCCGTCGTTGGTCACCGTGAATGCGACCGTCTGGCCGGCGCTCGCCGGGCGCGAGAGTGCCGACCGGAGTCTTCACTGGTGATCGTAAACGGGGAACTCGTACCGGTCGCCGCTGCACCCGAGCCGGTACCCCCGGAGGTCCAGTACGCAAACGCCACACCGGCCCCGCCCAGGGTCAGGGCAACTGCGGCGGCGATGACAATGGTCTTTCTGAACCGGGAAATTCGCTGGACGACCATGATGGCCTTTCTTTCCGGTGTACCGAGGGCATGCAGCCACTTCGAATGACATTCGAGGGAGCGGCCCCCCGGATAGGGCCACCGGGCCAAAAGTAGCATGGTATAACAACGAAGAATCAGAAATTCGATAGACATTGATAGCGGCAAATGGCCACGTAATGGACCGAAAGAAGACAGCCCGTCCCGTATGGTCACGGAGAGTATCTCGTTCCAGGAATCTTCCCCCGAACATGTGCACGACTGGTGAGAATCCCACCCGTAAGTGCGTCCACTGGACGGCCGAGATATCCCCAGGAAGCTGGGGGCGAAGAGTAGCGCGACATCTCGCCCCCCACTCCAGGCGGAAAACCAGGAAGCAACAATTACTGCCGCCGGGCGAAACTCCGGACACGCGCTCAGGGTTGAGTCCGTGGGCTCAAGTCGCTACCAGTCGGCGTGCTTGATTTCGTATCTGAGGTCAGCGCCGGCAGCAACGTCGGTCGCGCCATTTCAAGGCGCTTCGTTATTGGTTACTCGCGAGAATGTGCTGCGCCTGAGAAGCTGCAACCATAGTACGATACCTACGAGCATTTCGGGCGTGAGTCCGACGAGGATTTGGGTGTTGGATAGTCGCTGCCAGTCAATCGCCCACCGCCAGCACCATTGCCGGAAACACAAAACCCTGGCATGCTCGGCGTCTTCCAGCACCGGACGGGCAGGCGGACGGCGAACTTCTGGCCCACCCGCCCAGACCCGGCACGATCCGCGGTCAAGGGGTGAGGCTCGAGATGGATTTCCTCGCAACGAGATCGCCGTGACCAGAACCGATTCCGGTTCAACAGTCACGACGATCGGGGGGAATCGACTTTCGGTGGCTACGTCCATCTCGTCAGGTGCCAACTGAACGGCGTTGCCGCCTTTCGGGCCCCGCGACGATCAACTGTGGTCGACGGGAGCCCTGGGCGAATTACTCGGCGTTGTACCTGATGCCGGTGTCGCGGCCCTCGGTAAGCAGAACCCCGCTGTCTGCCCACTTGTTCGTGGCGAGGCCGGTGACGGTGGACATTGACCTGGAGTAAATCCGGATCTGGTAGGTGGAGTCGTTACCGAAATCGAACTGGTTCCGGCCGAAGAGGTTGCCCTGCAGGGTGAGCATCACGTTGGCGTATTTGCCGTTGTTGATGCAGACGGAGTTCTGGGCGTCGTCGAGCCAGTTGTTCTCGATGATCAGGTTGGCGTTCTTCGCGACGTTCTGCACCACGATGATGGCACTTCCGGCGTGATTCCCGAACCTGCCGAGTCCATCACCGGCGACGACGGAGCCAACGATGTTGTTGTTGCGGATGAAGATGTTCTCCCCGCCCTGGATCTGGATGCCGTCATTGTGGGTGCCGTCACTGTGGGCTGGGTCGTTGGTCCAGAAGGTCATGTCGTGGATGTAGTTGCCCTCGACCGTCACATTGGCCTGAACGGAGCCGCCCGGCAGATTAAAGATGCCGATGCCGTCGTTGGAGCGGGTGATGTGGTTGCCACGGGCGGTGAATTCATGTCCGACGATGCCGTCGCGGTAGTAGGAGGGGTGATCGGGTTTGATGGTGTTGTTCTCGATGAGCAAGTTGTAGACAGCCGAACTGTTGGCATCGATGACACCGGAGTTACCCGAGGTGATACCGGACCCGCCGTGCAGGTAGGAATTTCGGATGACGACGTTCTTGGCCGCGATGCGCAGGTCGCCGTAGACGGATTTGCTGTCGATGACGGTGCCATCGGTGGTGATGGTCAGCGGGCCGGTGTAGTCGGTGAGCGTGGTGCCGGCGGGGACTCCGGTGTTTGATGCGTCAGGCTTGCCGCTGGCCGGAACTGGTGTCGGTGTCGGTGTCGGTGTCGGTGTCGGTGTCGGTGTCGGTGTCGGTGTCGGTGTCGGTGTCGGTGTCGGTGCCGGTGCCGGTGCCGGTGCCGGTGCCGGTGCCGGTGCCGATCCCTGTATCACGGTACGACTCCCGATCATCGAATTGTTGTTGTTTTCCCCGATGCCATACACGCCGATGGTATTCGAACCGGAGCCCAGCGCTACTGTTTCGCTGAAGCCGTGCAGACCCGTGATCCCGAAAGCCGAATCAACGTCTGAACGCGGATGGTCTGCGGCAAACGAGACGCCCCGGTTGACCCCTGCGTTGCTGACGTAAATGTGCACCTGATTCGAGACGTCACGACGGTTGGGGTCGAATGTCCAGCCTGTGACGACAGCGCTGTCGCCATTGACTACGACGGAATCGACAACGCCCTGCGGCGCGGGACGAACGGTGGTGAGTGTGAGGCACCCGAGCAGCGGGTTGGTCAGCGGCGCCGCGATGCTGATGGCGTACACGCACACCGAGTTGCTGCCATCGCCGACGCCGCTGGTGGGAAGGACGGCGTTGAAGCCGGTCCTGCTGCCGGGCCAGCCAAGCGCACTCGCGACATCAGCGCGAGCCAAGCCGGTGTAATTCCCGGCGAAGCCCTGCGTGCCATTAGGGCCGGTGATGTACACGTGCACCTGCAAGGAAGCGTTGGGCGTGCGCGGATCGGCGGCCCAGCCCGCGACCCTAATCTGGCCGAATGTCGTTTGGCTGACGCCGTCGAGGTGCCCGATCACATCGCTGGTGGCTGCTGCAGCGGCCATGGTCGGCCGAGGTGCGGTGGCGGGCTGGGCATGGGCGCTGTATGCCGGCAGGCCAACGAGCGCCAGCAGCATGGCCACGGAAACCAGCAGCGACAACATTGCAAATTGGGGCCAGTGCTGAATGGATTTGCTTATCGCTGATAGCTTCACCGAAGACTCCTGTTGGCCTGTAAAGCAGCCGAATAGAATGCTCGAAATGGCGTCCTGTACGCCGGGCCACCCGCTTTCTACGGGTACAGGAAATAGACCCCGGAATGGCGGGGTTCGTCCTCTTGTTTGTGGAGGGCCCTATTAGCAGGTCTGGAGATCTACACGATCTGCCTATTACTAATAGTAGTCGGTTGATTACTGAATGTGCATGAGTCGGCAACCCCGAAGTTTTGTTGTGCAGGTGCCCTACGAGCGAGTGATGCATCTGCACTAATAGCGCGCTGCGGCGTTGACTTTCGTGATCGCGTGATCCCGGTTGGTACCTGGGCGAGCAGAATCGTCCCGCTCAGATTCCCGTCACGATGTCAGGACGACCTGTTGCGGCCAGTGCGCGCTGAGCACCAGGGAGCCGTTGAGGATGACGGCGGCGCGACGCCATGCGACGTTCACGGTCTGGTCGGGTTCGCGGTGTCGCGGGCAGCTGTCTCGCCGCGGCCCGCGCAGTGAGTACGCGGCCCGCGCAGTGAGTACGCGGCCCCGCGCAGTGAGTGCGCGTCAAGAATGATCGACGGGCGTCACCGCCGGCAGTCGCAGGGTTGCGCGAACTCCTGGTGGGGGTGTGCCGCTCAGGGTGAGCGTTCCCCCATGGGCGGCGGCAACCTCGCGGGCCAGTGCGAGTCCGAGACCGAAGCGGCGTCCGCCCCCGACTCCTGAGCCCGATTCACGACCTCGCGCGAAACGTTCCGTCAACCGCTCGACGTCCTGCCCTGCCAGGCCTTCCCCGTCGTCGCTGACGATGAGTAGCACCCCCCGGCCATCATCGGCCGTGGCCACAGTGATGTGGCCGCCGGATGCGGTGTGGGCCAACGCGTTATCCACCAGGGCAGACAGCGCCCTGCGCAGTGCTGTCCGCGAGCCACCCACCATTCGGCTGCTGCCTGCGGACGCATTCAGTGTGATTCCCGCATCGACGGCGAGCACGCTCATGCTGGTGACGATCTCGGTGGCGAGGCCGCCAGGATCGATCAGTTCCCGGGCGCCGGCGTCGGTGGCCAGCTGGGCGCTGGCCAGCATCTCCTCGACGATCCCGCCGAGTACTCGGGAATCTGCGAGGAGTTGATCCGCCAATGGTCGCGCTGGGTCGGCTGGTGGTAGTCGTCGTGCCAGCAGTTGCGCCCGGGTGTGCAGCACGGCGAGCGGGGTCCGCAGTTCGTGCCCGGCGTCCGCGACGAAGCGGCGCTGCAGCGCGAGGGCATTCTCCAGGGGCGCGACCGCTCGCCCGGCGGCGAGGAAACCGACGAGCCCGGCAACCAGGATGCCGACGCTCCCCGCGACCAACAGCCCATCACGCAGCAAGGCGTCATCGTCGTCACCGGTGGCGGCGTCGGCCGGGTTTCCCGGATGAAGCAGCGGCCCCACCAGGAAGGTCAGCACCGCGACGATCAACACGACGACGACGCAGGCGATGGAGACCTGCCAGGCCATCCTGCGGCCGGCGGCTCGGACGAGGGCCGCGTCGGGTTCGAGCGATTGACGTCTGCTCATCGGCCGCCCGCCCGGGCCCGCCTGCCCAGAGTCGCCGAAGATGTGAAGGAGGGTGGATGGGCGAAATTCACGATCACCTCCCCGACGCGGACTCCGATCCACGGCTGCACGTCCGGCCCGCCAAGAAAAGACTCGGTGAGCGCCTCATGCCAGCGGAACGTTGACCTAACTACTACCACGGCGATAGTTGAACGGGATGTGAGGTTGCTGTGCGTCCCGAGACGCCGGCCGGGTGATCACCCGACGACCCCGAGGCTGGTTGGGCGCCGGATCAACGGTGGGTTGGCGTCACCGGCCGGTCAGGCGTCCCGCTGTTTCAGGATCACGGCCGGGGTTATGGCAAGGACAGCCAGACCAACGCGCCGGCACCGACGATCAGCGAGTAGATCGCGAACGGCATCAGTGTCCGGGTCCGGAAATACCGCTCCAGGAACCGGACCGATAGATAGGCACAGACGAACGACGCTGCGCTGCCGACCAGGATCTGCGCGGTGATGCCGGCGCCGAGCGGGCCGGTCAGGTCCGGGATCTTGAGCACGCCGGCGGCCAAAATGACCGGGGTGGCGAGCAGGAAGGAGAACCGCGCGGCGTCCCGGTGGGACAGGCCCTGCGTCAATCCCGCGACCATGGCAACCCCGGACCGGCTGAACCCGGGCATCAGGGCCAGGATCTGCGAGGCACCTATCAGCACACCACGTTTCATCGACAATCCGGCGAGCCGCTGGTCCGAGCGCAGATCCGCCTCAGGCCCTTCGATACCCGCGTCGGGGTCAGGGTCGACTCCCGATGCGGCGATTGGTGTCGATCCGCTGCCGGCCATCACCGGTGCCCGTTCCAGGGCGCGGCGGCGGAGCCGCTCACCGACCAGCAGGATCACCCCGTTGGCGAGCAGGAACGCCGCGGCGGGTATCGGCCGACCCAGCACGGTGCGGAAGGTGTGCTCCAGCAAAAGCCCGGCCAGCCCGATGGGAATGGTCGCCAGAATGATCAGCCAGGCCAACCGCTCACTGGCCGTGCTGACCCGGCGGTACCGGATCGAGGAGAAGAACCCGCCGACAATCCGCACCCAGTCCCGCCAGAAGAACACCAGCAGCGCGGCCGCGGTGGCCACGTGCAGGCCCACGATGAACGCCAGGTACGGCGATTCGGGGGAGGACACGTCCAGGTCGGTGGCCCACTGGCCGCCGATCACCGCCGGCAGGATGACCGAGTGTCCCAGGCTGGACACCGGGAACAGTTCGGTGATGCCCTGCAGGGCGCCGACGACGACGGCCTCCATGTAGGACAGGCTCATCGGTCGACCGCCGGGCTCGCCGTGGTGGCCTCCACCGGGGTACCCGACGGTGGGATGGAACGGGCGGTCCGCCGCATCCGGCGGACCTCGAGCGCCACCGGAATCAGTGACGCGGCGATGATCACCCCGATGATCGGTAGCAGGTAGGTGTCGATACCGGGGATCCGGTTACCCAACCAGTACCCGGCCAGGATGATCCCGGTCGTCCACACCACCCCGCCCAAGACCTGCGCGACGGTGAACGTCCGCGTCGGCACCGCGAGCACGCCGGCCATCGGGTTCATCACGGTCCGCACGATGGGAATGAACCGGGCCAGCACGACCGCCTTCGCCGGGCCGTACCGGTCGATGGCCTCCTTGGACCGGGCCACCCCTCGGTGCAAGGCCGGCCGGGTGGCCCTGGCCAGCAACCGGGTACCGAGCCGCTTGCCGATCACGTACCCCAGTTGAGCGCCGATCAACGCCCCCGCCGCTGCCACGGCGAGCAGCGGCCCGAGCGGCAACCGGGCCGGACCCTGCGACGCCGCGAGCAGACCCGCGGTGAACAACAGCGAATCCCCGGGCAGGAAAAACCCGACCAGCAAACCGGTCTCGGCGACCAGCACCACGAAGATCCCGATCAGGCCAGTGGCGGTGATGATGCTCGACGCATCAAGCGGGTTCATCGGGCGGCCCGGGAGCTACCCCTGGTCACGGACATGGACGGTCTCCTCGCTGTCAGGGCGTCCACGATCCGGCCGCTCGTCATCTACTATCGCAATAGTAGTAGATGGGAGTCCGACGCGTTTTCCTCGGGGTCTTTCACCGCCTTTCCCCTTGACCGGGGTGCCAGTGGTCGGCGCCTGATTCGAAATGCTGCGTGATCACTCCGCGATCAGCTCGGGCTTCGTCCGAGCCCGACACTGCCGCGATCGCCCCGGTCGCGCTGACACCGAGAACCGCACCCACCAGGAGTGCACCCACCACGAGGGTCGGCCGCCAGCGGGCGAGGTCGCGGCCGGCGTGCCGCGTCACCCGCACCAAGCGGCGACGAACCTTCCTCATCTTCACGACAGCCCTCCCGGTATCACTGGTGCGTATCCCGCACGGCCGACTATCCTTCCGGTAACTACTAGTTTGGTAGTAGTAGAGAAGGGTGTGACGTCGCTGTGAATCGACCACACCGTGGGGTCGATCAGGGAGTCGCCGATCGGTCATGATGGGCCTACATCGGAGGGGCTATGAACATGAACGGACGACGACCCGAACTCGGGCGTTTGGAGTCGGCGGTCCTTGCCGTCGTTGCCGCGGCTTCGGCACCGTTGACGGTGTCGCAAGTGCAGGCGCAACTGCCGGCTGACCCTGCCTACACCACCGTCATGAGCACCCTCGCGCGGCTGGCGAAGAAGGGTGCTCTTCGGCAGATTCGCGACGGGCGCGCGTTCAGCTACGAACTGGCAGCACCGGCCGGGTCGATCGACGACGCCCTGACCGCCCGCCAGATGCGCCGACTGCTCGGCGACGGCGGTGACCGGGCCGCTGTGCTGGCCCGGTTCGTCGCCGAACTCGACGAGAGCGATGAACGATTACTTGCCGAACTGCTCGGGCGCACCCACGGCCCAGGGCCTGGCGACCCGCCGTGACCGACCTACTCTTGGTGGTGACTGTTCTGCTGGCGGCCGCTGCCGCTGTGCCCGTTGCGGCGCTGCCGCTGGTGAGCCGCGTCCGACCGTCGACCGTTGTGCCGCTGCTCGCGGCCGGCTCGCTGATCAGCGCGGCGTCGGTCGGGGTGGTGCTGGGACTGCTCGCCCTCGCTGTGCTGGGTCGTATCCCCTTCGTGGCCGACCTGGGGGGCTGGTCGGTCGACACTCTTGAAATCGCCGTCCCCGTACCACCCGCGGTAGGCGTTGTGGCTGCCGGGATCGCCGTGGTGCTGATCACTCGGTCGCTGTGGCGCGCCGGACGGATTGTGGTGCTACTGGGCCGATCCGAACAGCTCGGTCGGCGACTGCGGGGCGGCGGCGGGCCGATCGTCATCGTTGATGACGATGCTGCCGACGCCTTCACGCTGGCCGGGTTACGAGGTTGCGTGGTGATCAGCCGCGGCCTGCTGGACGCGCTGGGACCGCTGGAACGGCAGATGTTGACCGGGCACGAACTGTCCCACCTGCGTCGCCGGCATCACCTCTACGTGCACGCCGTCGACCTCGCGGTGGCCGCCAACCCCCTGCTCTTCAGGGCGGCAGACGAGGTGCGCCTCGGCGTCGAACGATGGGCCGACGAGGACGCAGCGCTGTGCACCGGGAACCGCGGCGCAGCCGCTGCGACCCTGGCCAGGACCGCACTGATCCGGGCAGCGCTACGCCGCGGAACGGTCGGAAATACCAGGCCGGTCGTGCCGGTGCTCGGGGCCGTGACCTCCCATGTCACCCACCGGGCCCGCGCGTTGCTCGCCCCCGCCCCACGGGGGACGGCAACGACCGTCTCGGTGATCACCCTGCTGGTCGCCACGGTCCTGGCCACCCTGGCCTGCGCAGTACAGATCCACGCCGGTTTCGAGCATGCCGAAATGACCTGGATGACTCTGGCTCGGTGAGCCGCTACGCACCGGCGCCGAGTCGTGAACTCAGCCAGTCGGTGGTCACCGCGAGGGCTTCCTCTGCGTGTGATTGGTCATCAGAGGTGGCGTCGAACTCGTGGTCCGCGCCGTCGACGATGTACCGGGTGGTGTCCGTGCTGGCCACGGTCTGCACGAACACATCTGAAACCTCGGGAGGCACAACGTCATCCGCGGAGCCGGTGACCGCGAGTACCGGGCCGGTGTAGCCGGCGACGTCGTCCAGCGGATGGGACTGCTCGATGGAGTCGAACCAGTTCAGGGACAACCGGAACGGGCCGGCATTCCCGTCGACGGTGACGTATCCGTCGGCGCGGGCCTGGTCGTGGGCTTCGGGGTCCTCGTCGTACCCGTTGTAGACCGCGCCGGACCACTCTGCCAAGGCGGCAACACCGGGGACGGTCCCGGCCAGGGTGGCCGCGATCGCCCCGCCCCGGGACAGGCCCAGCACCGCGACCCTGTCCGGGTCGATCCGTGGGTCGCCCAGCAGGTAGTTCAGCGATGCGGTGGCGTCGGCGACCATCCCGGGA
Organism: uncultured Actinomycetota bacterium; assembly: GCA_963730295.1. Lineage (GTDB taxonomy): Bacteria > Actinomycetota > Actinomycetes > Mycobacteriales > Nakamurellaceae > Nakamurella. The sequence continues at coordinate 420,116 of CAVSRE010000006.1, forward strand.
TAGTCCAGGGCCAGATCGGGTTGCGTCGAGTCGCCGGAACCGGCGAAGTCGATTCGCAGTGATGCGATGCCCCGACCTGCCAGGTCCGCGGCCAGCCGGGTGAACAGGTCGCCGTTCTCGTTGCGGCTGCTCAGATCCCCGTGCAGCAGCAGCACCACCGGCACCGGCCGCCCCGTCGGCCCGGCGGGCAGCGCCAGCGTGCCGGGAACCCGGTGATCCCCGGCCGGAACCCACACCATTGATTCGACAACCCCGCCCACCGGTGGGGCGGTCCCGGGGTTCTGAACAACGAGCGGTGGGGCACCCGATCCCGTCGGGTCGGTGCCGGCCGGGTTCGCCGCGGCGAACCCGGGCGCGGCGACCGGTGCCGCCGGGACAGGGCGGGCGGTACCGATCACGGCGCACCCCGTGAGCAGAGCCAGGACAGCGACCGCGGCCGCCAGGCGGGACGTCAACCTCATTGCGGGGTCCCCCGTTTCCTGGTGACACGATCGGGCCGAACGCGTCGATGGGCCACTGATCTCCGGCGGCTGATCTCCACGGTAGGAGCGACGCCTGTGCGGCCGCTGTGATCGAGGGCCCCCTGGTCGGTGGTGGGTGCCCGTGGGCCGCGTCGTTCGAACATGGCCGCGGGGTGGCGCCGCCCGCCGCCGCACTGAACGGGCCCTGCTCCGCGCCCGCGGCGCGTCCGCCACCCAACTCACCCCCAGGGAACCGGTGACACTCGGGTGATGAGCCGCCACACGACGCCCGACGAACGCATCCGCCATCGGGTCTGGGTGCCGCGACTGACCGGAGTGACAGCCCAGATCGGGGCACTCCTACGGCACGCCCCGCTCACCGTCACGTTCGTCGCCGCCGTGTGGATCGTCGGCGCCGCGACCGGCAGCCTCCTCGCCGGCCCATCCGAAGCGTTGCTGCGGGTGGTCGGCGTCGGACCCGCCGCACTCGCCGGCGGCCGATGGTGGACCCCGGTCACCTCAGCGCTGTGGTGCACCGACCTCACCGGGTACCTCGTCACCACCGGCCTGCTGCTCACCCTGGTCGCGCCCGCCGAACACCGCTTCGGCGCCGCGAAGACCGGCCTGCTGCTGCTCATCAGCCAAGTCGTCGGGACCCTTGCGGGCTCGGCCATCGTCCAACTCGGATCCGTCGCGGGTGATGAATGGACCGAACAACTGGCCGCCGGTCTCGCGGTCGGCGCCAGCCCCGCCGCCATCGGGGTCGGCCTGGCCATGACCAGCAGGCTTTCGGCGCTCTGGCGCCGCAGACTCCGGCTGCTGCTACTGCTCTCCCTGCTGCTGCTGGTCGCCTACTCCGGAACCTTGCTGGACGTGCTCCGCCTCGCAGCCGGCCTGACCGGGCTGCTGGTCGGGCCGGTGCTGCTCGGCCGGTCACCACGGGCCGCGCCTCTGGTCACGTCCCGTTCCGAGCGCAGGGTTCTGGTCGCGCTCGTGGTGGCGGCGACCGCGGTCGGACCGGTCATCGCGGCCCTGGCCGACGCCCCCATCGGGCCCCTGTCAGTACTGCGGTACCTGCTGCTGACGCCGCCGCCCGACGCCACCACCGTGCAACAGATCTGCGCCGACCCGGCCACCATCGACGACTGCCGGGCCATCCGCGCCCAACTACGGCTCACCGGTGTCGGCCCCGCGATCATGACCCTGCTCCCCGTCGTGCTGCTGCTCGTCACCGCCGTCGGACTGCGCCGCGGCCGACGGGCCGCGTGGTGGGCGGCGCTCATCCTGAACCTCGCCCTTGCCGCGATGGCCGTGCTGCTCGCCACCGAACTGTTCGGCACCCCGCGGGAACAGCTGATGGTGTTCGGCGGGCTCAGCAGCACCCAGACCCTGCTGGCGATCCTGCTGCCGCTCACCCTGCCCCTGCTGGTCGCGGGACTCCTGCTGGCCACCCGCAGCTCGTTCGACGTACATGCCCCCCGCGGCACCTACCGCACCCTGGGCGCCATCGCGGGCGGCGCCCTGCTGCTACTCGGCGGGACCTACGTGATCGGCGGATACCTGGCCCGCAACCAGTTCGACCACCCACCCACCGCCGGCCAGTTGCTCCGGCATTTCCCCACCCGGTTCATCCCACCCGGCTACCTCGGCGAGATCGACCCGTTGTTCCTGCCCGTCGGGCCGGCGGCCACCGTGCTGTACGAATGGACGGGGGTGGTGTTCCTCACCGTGCTGACCGCGGCCCTGCTGCTCTCCTTCCGACGCAACCAGCCCGCCGGCACAGCGACCGACCTGGCCCGTGCCCGCGCCCTCCTGGAGGCGCACGGCGGGTCCTCGCTGTCCTACATGACCCAGTGGCCCGGCAACAGCTACCACTTCACTCCCGACGGAGGGGCATTCGTCGCCTACCGGGTCGTCGGCACCGTCGCGGTCAGCGTCACCGGCCCGGTCGGAGTCCCGGAATCCCGTCTCGTCGCAGTCACCGACTTCGCCCGATTCTGCACCGAGCACGGTCTCACACCCTGCCTGTACAGCATCGGAACCGACATCAAATCCGCCGCCGAAAGCGCACTGGACTGGCGGTCCGTGCAAGTCGCCGAAGAAACAGTGCTGCACCTACCAGAACTCGCATTCACCGGCAAGAAATGGCAGGACGTCCGCACCGCAATGAACAAGGCCGCCAAAACCGGGATCACCGCGCAATGGTGGACCTACCCCCACGCCCCGCTCAGTATCACCGAGCAAATCAAGAACATCTCCGAGGAATGGGTCGCCGACAAGGGCCTACCCGAAATGGGTTTCACCCTCGGCGGACTCGACGAACTCAACGACGAACGGGTCCGCTGCCTGATCGCCATCGACACCGACCACATGGTGCACGGCATCACCAGCTTCCTGCCCGTCTACCGGGACGGACACATCATCGGCTGGACCCTGGACTTCATGCGCCGACGGACCACCGGCTTCCCCGGCGTCATGGAATTCCTCATCGCCACCGCCGCACTGCAATTCCGGGACGACGGGGCGGAATTCCTCAGCCTGTCCGGTGCACCACTGGCCCGCATCGACCGCGGCCACGACCCCGACGCCGTACAACGACTGCTCGACATGCTCGGCCGAGTCCTCGAACCCGTCTACGGATTCCGAACCCTGCTCGACTTCAAAGCAAAATTCCAACCCACCTACCAACCACTCTGGATGGCCTACCCCGACCCCGCCGCCCTCCCCGCTATCGCCAACGCCATCACCAAGTCCTACCTCCCCCACCTCACCGCCCGGCAAGGCTCCCGGCTGCTCCGCAAACTCCGGCAATGAACCCGAAGGGACTGCAGGCCCAACGGTCAGCGCGCCCGCACCCGTCGATCTGGCGACGGTGGGCACTATCAGTTCACTCGTTGCCCGAGCGGCACCGCACAGGTCTGCCCGCCGACCAGCCGGTGCACCGGCTGGTCGAGGTCCGGTTCTCCGAACTCGGCGAGCAGCGGACCGGCGAAGGCCTCCGCGTTGTCCACCGGGTGGTAGCCGATCTTTTTCCCGGCCTCCAGTGACCACCATCGGCGGGAGTTCCTGGACACACCCCAGATCATCTGGTAGCCGCCGTGGTCGGTGCTCAGGCAGGCTTCCACCAGCCTGGCCGCGTCGTCGGGCGACATCCAGGTCGCGAGAGTTCTGACGTCCAGGGGTTCCTCGAAACACGATCCGATCCGCAGGCTGAACACGTCGATCCCGTAGGTGTCGACGTAGAGCCTGCCCAGGGATTCCATCGCCGTCTTGCCCCACCCGTAGTAGGAGTCCGGACGCGGCGGCAGGTCGGCGGGCAGCCCCGCGGCTGGGGCGTCGTCGCGACTGCTGTAGCCGACGGCGTGGTTACTGGAGGCGAGCAACACCCGCCGCACTCCCTGCCGGCGGGCGGCCTCCAGCACGCAGTAGCTCCCCGCGACGTTCGCCTGCAGGATCTCCTCGAAGGGCGCTTCCTGGCTGATGCCGCCGAGGTGGATGACGGCGTCCACGCCTTCGGTTGCGGCGATCATGGCGTCGAGATCGGTGACGGTGGCGGTGACGATCTCCACCGCCTCGCCGGGGGCGGCAGCGGTGATCGGGGATCGGTTGAGCAGGCGCAGGACCCGGCCAGGGGCCGCCAGCCGGGCGCGGAGCATCCTGCCCATGTTGCCGCCGGCCCCGGTGATCAGGATCCGCTCGGTCACGTCGTTGTTCATGGTGTCGGTCCTTCAGTCCGTTGGCGGGCGATTGGTTGCCAGAACATGCTCATCGACGGTGACGTCGCCGGTGGCTGTCAGGCCCTGCTCGGTTGTGCCCCGCCTGCGGTGGGGGCTTCCGGGGCGTACCGCCCCACGTGCAGGTCCTCGACGATCTCGGCGTGCCGCGCGTCGGTCAACTTGTACAGGAACAGCAGCACCGCGGCGGCAGCGAGGAAGGCAATGCACGGATAGAGGGTCTGCAGGGCCTTGATGCCGAGCAGGGTGCCGCTGGTTTGTTGGGCGTTCGCGACGTATCCGACGATGCTGAGCCCGAATCCGGCGAATCCACCGGCGATCGACTGACCGATCTTTCTCGAGAAGTTGAACATCGAGTAGGTAATGCCTTCGCGGCGGATGCCGTTGTGCCAGTTACCGAAGTCGATGACGTCGGACACCATCGCCCACACAATGCCGTTCGGGATGGCCACTCCGATGAACGAGAATGCCAGCAGAATGGTGAAAATCACGGTGTTCGACGGCAGGATGAAGTTCAAACCGTCGGCTGTCCCGGCCAACACGAACCCGCCGATTGCGGTCCATTTCTTTCCGAACCGCTTGACCAGCGAAGGCATCGCGAGAATGCCGATGATCGAGGCGCCGATCGCGATGAAGTTGACGTACGGCAGCACACTGGCATCGCCCAGGTAGTACTGGGTGTAATAGATGACCATGGCGGTTTTGATGTTGTAGGCCGAGATGGAGAACAGCGTCATCAGGATCAGCACCAGCAGTGGGCGATTGGTGACGATGGTCTTGACGAAAATCGCCGGAGTCAGTTTGACGTGGGTACGGACCGGTTCCACCCGTTCCCGGGTGCCGCGGAAGCAGGCATAGAAGGCCAACACGCCGATCAGGGCCATGACGCCGGCGGCGACGGGGAATCCGATCCGATCGGTGGAGAATGCATGCGCGATCGGCAGGAACGCCACCCCGGTGACCAACAGCGCCCCGACGGACCCGGCCTGCCGGAACGACGCCAACCGGGCGCGGTCGGTGGCTTCTTGGGTGATCACCGAGCCCAGTGAGCCGTAGGGAATGTTGGTGAAGGAGTAGAGCACTCCCCAGGCCATGTAGGAGGCGTAGGCGTAGGCCAGGTTCGCGCCCTGCATCTGCCCCGGAGTGAGGAAGGTGAACACGGTCAGGACGGCAAGTGCAATCGCCGAATACAGCATGACGCCGCGGAATCGTCCGTGTCTGCCGATTTTGCGGCGTTGGTCGATCCAGGTCCCGGCGAGCGGGTCCATGCAGGCGTCGAAGAGTTTGGTGATCAGGAAGACGCTGCCGGCGACCGTTCCCGGTAATCCCGCGACGTCGGTGTAGAACTTGAGCAGATAGGCCTGCCCGAGGTCGAACATGAATCCATTACCGAAGTCGCCCAAGCCGTAGGAGAGTTTCTCCTTGAAGCTCAACCGCGCCTGTTTCATGGTGATCGTCATGGGTGATGCTCCCTTGCATCATGGCCGGTGAGGGGTGCCGCCACCGGGCGCGCCGAAAAGGCCGAAGAATGAGAATGAGAATTGCCGTGTCATGCGCCGGCTGAATCGGCTGGTGCCGTCCAGTCGCGACCGGTGATCACATGTGGGTACGGTTCCGGGTCATCCGCCGACCCTGGAGCGCGTAGTGGGATTGACAGGTGCTCGCTGTCCTCAGACAGCTCGCCGTCTTCAGACAGCCGGTGCGGCCTTGGCGGTAACCGCCTTGGCTGCGGAAGCGAGGAGGGTGGCGTCGGACCCGACGCCGACGAAGGTGAAACCGTCATCGAGGCAGGTATTGGCGTGCTCGGTGTTGCGGGCCAGGATGCCGGCGCCGATACCCGCCGCACCGGCTGCCGTCACGACCCTGGCGACCGCGGAGCGGTAGGCCGGCGCGTCGAGTTGCCCGGGAACGCCGAGTGCGGTCGACAGATCGGCCGGGCCGACGAACAGCACATCGACACCGGGAATGGCCGCGATCTGTTCGACATTGTTCAGGGCGCTGAGGGTCTCGATCTGCACGATGCCGACGATGGTGTCGTTGACCTGCTCGGCGGTCAGGCCGTCCGCGCCGAAGAGCCGAGCCCGGTTGTAGCCGGCGACGCCGCGGTCACCCTGCGGTGGGTACCGAAGGTGCGCGATCGCCTCGGCAACCTGGGCGGGCGTGTCGAGTCGGGGGAACATCACGCCCGCGGCACCCATGTCCAGGATCCGCCCGGCCCTGATCCGGTCCGCGGACTCCGCGCGGACGACCAGCGGGACACCGTGCGTAGCGGCCGCGAGGATTTGCCCGAGCAGGGCATCCTCTCCCCCGGCGCCGTGTTCCAGGTCGACCAACAACCAGTCGAATCCACTCAGCGCGCAGACCTCCGCGGCGACGGCGGAACCCATCCCCAGGAACGTGCCGATTCCGGGTTCCGCGGCGCGGACCTTCTCTTTCCAGGTGATCGTGGTCATGGTGAGTCTCCGTTGACTGTTACTGGTGGATGGTGGGTGCGGCCTGGTGGTGGGCCGGATTGTTTGTCCGGCGGATGTCAGTGGGGCGGTGGTACCGATCCGGACCGGGAGGTGAGGACGGGATGTCGTGGCCCTGCCGAGTTGGTCGGCGATTCGCTCAGTGGCGAGCCGTTCCAGTAAGGGGCCGGGTTCGGCCAGGCAGCGGGTGATGTCGGGTTCGATCTCCAGCAGGGTGTGTGCGGCGGTGATTCCTGATTCGGCGAGTTGACCCCGGGTCAGCAGGCTGCGGCCGGCGACGGCGATCGCCGGGATGCCGGCCTGTCGGGCGGCGGCCGCGACACCCGCCGGTGCCTTGCCGTGCAGGGTTTGCTCATCCAGGCAGCCCTCGCCGGTGATCACCAGGTCCGTACCGGGAAGGTGCCGGTGGAAACCGGTGAGTTGGAGGAGCAGGTCGATCCCGGATTCCGCGGTGGCGCCCAGCACGGCGAGGGCAGCAAAGCCCACCCCGCCGGCCGCACCGGAGCCGGGCGCCGCCGCGGCGGGATGACCGTCGGGACCCGGCGTACCGCTGGTGTCCAGGAGTGTGGACCAGTGCCGCAGGCCGGCCTCGAGTGCTGCGATATCTGCTGTGCTGCAGCCCTTCTGCGGACCATAGATGGATGCTGCGCCCTGTGGTCCGAGGAGTGGGTTGTCCACGTCGCAGGCAAGGACGACGGTGGCTGCGGCAACGCCCGGGTGCAGACCGGTCAGGTCGGTGTGGTCGATCGCGGACAGCTGCCCCCCCGTCGGTGGAACGTCATTGCCGTCCCCGTCCAGCAGGCGCGCGCCGAGCGCTGCGAGCATTCCGGCGCCGCCGTCGGTACTTGCGCTGCCCCCCACTGCCAGGACCAGGTGGCGGCACCCGTCGTCGAGAGCGGCGCGGATGAGCTCACCGAACCCCAGGCTGGTCGAGGTCAGCGGGGCCAGGGTGCCACCCGGGAGCCGGCTCAGACCGCAGGCGTCGGCCAGCTCGACAACGGCCGTGTCGCCGAGCCGGGCGTAACCGGAGTCCACGGTGCCGCCGAGCGGACCGTGCACACGGACCGGCACGTGCCGGTATCCGGCACTCACCGCTGCCGCGAGGGTGCCGTCCCCGCCGTCGGCGACGGGCACGCACACGATGTCGAGATCGGGGTCCGCCCTACTCAGGCCAGCGGCGAGGTGCGCGGCCACGTCGGCCGCCGGAAGGGAGCCTTTGAACTTGTCTGGGGCGATGAGAACCTTCATGGTCACTGCTCCTCTCGGGTCGACTTGACTGGCGGGGTGGGCGAAGTTCAGGACACGACGTCCGGGTCCTGACCGGAGAGGCGGAGCACCCCCCGCAGCAGTGCGGAGTGGTCCAGTCCACCGTCACCGTTGGCCTTGGCGGAGGCCATGAGTTGGGCGACAACGGCACCGAGGGGGATGACGACGCCGGCCTCGCGGGCGGCGGCGGTCACGATGCCGAGGTCCTTGTGGTGCAGGTCGATCCGAAATCCCGGGGCGAAAGTCCGGTTGCGCATGTTGGCGCCCTTCTGGTCCAGCACCGTACTGCCGGCCAAACCCCCACCCAGGACGCGCAGCGCGGCCTCGGTGTCCACGCCGTAGGCCTCCACGAACGCCACGGCTTCGGCGAGCAGTTGAATGTTGCCGGCCACGATGAGCTGGTTCGCCGCCTTCACGGTTTGGCCGGCGCCGGACGGACCGACGTGCACGATGGTCTTCCCCACGGCCGCGAAGACGGATGCGGCGGCCTCGAAGTCGACGGCCGCGCCGCCCACCATGATGGAAAGGGCGCCGTTGATGGCGCCGGCCTCGCCACCGGAGACCGGGGCGTCAAGGATGCCGAACCCGCGACTGGTCGCCTGCGCGGCCAGCTCGGTGCTGACGTCTGGTCGGATGCTGGAGAAATCGATGATCAGGGTGCCGGGCTTGGCGGTCTCGAAGACTCCGCCATCCCCGGCGAGCACCTCGGTGACGTCCGGCGAGTCGGGCACCATCACCGCGACGATGTCGGCGTCCCGCACCGCATCGGCTACCGAGGTGGCGCCCTTGCCACCCTTCTCGACGAGCGCGGCGACCTTGGCTGGACTGCGGTTGTACCCGATGACGTCGAAACCCGCATCGACGAGGTGACCGGCCATCGGGGCACCCATGATGCCCAGGCCGATGAATGCCACGGTGGTCATATCAAGAACTCCTCGGAACTGTCGGATGGGACTGCTCAGGTGTGCACCGCTGCCGGGCGTTTCGGCGTAAAGCGCCCGGCAGCGGGAGTCTGTTGTTGTCAGCGACCGAATGTCGCGGTGCCGATGGTCCAGGCATGTGCCTGCTCGCTGAGGGTGAAGCCGAGTCCGGGCCGGTTGGAGACGTGCATCCGGCCGCTGGAGATCTCCAGGCGTTCGTTGAACAACGGGTCGAGCCAGTCGAAGTGCTCGACCCACGGCTCGATCGGGTATGCGGCGGCCAGGTGGACGTGGATCTCCATCGCGAAGTGCGGGGCCAGCTCGAGGTGCTTGGATTCGGCGTAGGCGGCGAGTTTGAGGAATTGGGTGATGCCGCCGATGCGGGGTGCGTCCGGCTGCACGATGTCGGCGGCGCCGGCGTCGATCAGCCGGACGTGCTCGGCCACACTGGCCAGCATTTCGCCGGTCGCGATCGGGGTGTCCAGGGACCGGGCGAGTTGGGCGTGGCCCTCCGCGTCGTAGGCATCGAGCGGTTCCTCGATCCAGACCAGGTTGTACTTCTCCAGCAGGCGGCCCATCCGCTGCGCGGTGGCCCGGTCCCACTGCTGGTTGGCGTCGACCATCAACGGCACGTCGTCACCCAGGTGCTCACGGGTCCGCTCGACCCGGGCGATGTCGGTCTTCCAGTCCGGTTGCCCCACCTTGATCTTGATGCCGCCGATCCCGGAGGCCAGCGCGTTGCTGGCGTTCTCCACAACCTGTTCGATCGGGTTGTGCAGGAATCCACCCGAGGTGTTGTAGGTGCGCACCGAATCCCGATGAGCACCAAGGAGTTTCGCCAACGGCAGGCCGGCCCGCTTGGCCTTGAGGTCCCAGAGTGCGACGTCGAACGCGGCGATGGCCTGGGTGGACAGCCCGCTGCGGCCGACGGATGCGCCGGCCCAGACCAGCTTCGTCCAGATCTTGCCGATGTCGCTGGGGTCCTCGCCGATCAGCACCGGCGCGATCTCCTGGGCGTGGGCGAACTGGCCGGGGCCGCCGGCGCGCTTGGAGTAGCTGAAACCGATGCCCTCGTGACCGTCCTCGGTCAGGATCTCCGCGAACAGGAAGGCAACCTCCGTCATCGGCTTCTGCCGGCCGGTGAAGACCTTCGCGTCACTGATCGGGGTGGCCAGCGGCAAAGTGATCGACGACAACTTGACCGATCGAATCCGGTCGATCGTGGCCGCGCCCGCGGTGAGGGCCTGGGCGGCGACACCACTGGCCGCTGGGACCGGGATCGCATTGGCAAGGCTGGCAGACATGAACAGCTCCTTTGCTGATGAATGGACATGAACGTGGGGACTTGACGGTTGAAAAGGTGCTGCGAGGAATGAATCTCGCCGGTAACGGGCCGTTCAACCGGGCCGTTACGAGTTATCTTCCGGCTGGCCGATCGGTTCAGTTCTGGTGACCTGGTTCACCATACGAAGGCCGACCGATCCACGTCCAACACTCTTTTCGCATGCAACGATGCTCAAAATGACTTGACGTCAGGAACGCAAAGGAGGCAGCGGTGTTCTCCATGGACCAGCTGGAAAGCTTCGTCGCGGTGGCCGAGGAGCAGCACTTCGGCCGGGCCGCGACCCGCCTGCACATCACCCAACCACCGCTGAGCCGGCGCATCCAATTGCTGGAGGAACAGCTGGGCGTCGACCTGTTCGACCGGTCGCGCCGAGCCGTGAAACTCACCCCGGCCGGGCGGGTGTTCCTGGCCGACGCGCGGAAGATCCTCACCCTCGCGCAGCAGGCGGCGTTGTCCGCCAGACGCACCCCGCGAGGGGAAATCGGCCTCGTGACAATAGGTTTCACGGCTGCCAGTGCATACACCTTCCTGGAAACGGTGGTGTCCGCCGCCAACACCGAGCTGCCCGAGGTTGAGCTGGTGCTCCGGGAAATGGTCACCCCGGCCCAGCTCGAGGCCTTGCACGCCGGCACCATCGACATCGGCATGATCCGCCCACCGGTCACCGGCGCGGACATCGTCAGCCGTCACCTGTTCAGCGAAACGCTGCTCGCTGCCATACCTGCCGGACACCGGCTCGCGGAACGCGACAACCTCCCGACCATCGCCGACTTCGATGGCGAGCAATTCATCGGCTATTCACCCGCTGAAGCCCGCTACTTCTACGAGATTCTCGTCGGTATTTTCCGCGCGGCCGGTGTCCGCCCGGTCTACGCCCAGTACGTCAGCCAGATCCACACCATGCTGGCCATGGTCAAGGCCGAACTGGGCCTTGCGATGGTGCCCGCTGCCGCGTCCGCACTGCACTTCGACGGTGTAGTGCTCCGGCCCGTGCTGGACCTACCCACCGACCTCGTGGAGCTCAGCGTCGCCTGGCGACGAAGCAACGACAATCCTGCAGTGAAAGCACTCCTGCCGGTGATCAGGCAGGCCGCCGGATAGCGACAACCAATGCCCAACAACACCTTTGCGGCAAGTTGCTCGCCTCGGAAGCTGCGAGGATTTCCGGGGCGGCATTGTGAGCTACGAAATGTTCCAGCCCACGTCGTCGGCCTGATCCCCCGCAGCATGCTGCATGCCACCCGGGTGCCCGAGCCACTGCACCCGACAAGAACCCCCTTTACCGAGTCGGAGTTCCGCGAAATCATCAACAACGACCATGCACAACAAGGGTGCGCGCCGGGCTGACATCGGTCGGCAGGAACTCGGCCCGCTGACAGGAAGCGGCTATCCGTCCGGGGTACGGCGAGGTGATGCGCCCGGAGGGAGTCGTCATGTCGACAACAGCTCATCGCGTCGGCCGCTGGTTGGTGATCCTTGCTGTGCCGCTCGTTCTCCTGGCGACCCCGGCGCAGGCGGCGACGGTGATGACGCCCTCATCGGCGCCGTCCTCGCCATCACGGCCGTTCGGTTCGACCCTGCCGGCGGAAGATGACTCAGCTGCCGCCGTCGACGCCTACCTGCGCAGCGAGATCGAGGAACTGCGACTGCCGGGCGCCGCGCTGGCGATCATCAGGAATGGCTCGATCGAACACCTTGCGGCGTTCGGCGAGGCCGACGATTCGGGGCGGTCGATGACTCCACAGACTCCGGTGTTGCTGGCGTCGGTGAGCAAGCAATTCACGGCGACGGCAATCATGCAACTGGTGGAAGCCGGCACCGTCGAGCTGTCCGCGCCGGTGCAGCGTTACCTACCGTGGTTCCGGGTCGCGGACCCGGTGCTGTCCGCCCGGATCACTGTCGAGCAGTTGTTGCACCACACCAGTGGGCTGCCGGATACCGCAGACAACGTCGTCTCGGACGTGCTGGGTGACGACCAGGACCCGGCCTCGCTCGAGGCGGGGGTGCGCGCGCTCGCCGCCGTCGAACTGCGCCACCCTCCCGGCGCGGCCTTCGAGTACGCCAACACCGGGTACAACACCCTCGGCATGATCGTCGAGGAGGTGTCCGGGCAACGATTCGCCGACTACGTCGACGAGCACATCTTTGTCCCGTTGACGATGACCCACAGCCACGGGACGGTGTCGCAGTCGCTGGCGGACGGCGGCGCCCAGGGGTACTACAGCTGGTTCGGGGCGGTCTATGTCCCGGAGACCATCGCCACCCCGGTGGGCTTTGCGCCCTCCGCGATGTTGTTCTCCTCGGCCGAAGACCTCGCGCACGTCATCCAGATGAACCTGCAGAAAGGACAGTACGACGGCGCCACCGTCCTGTCCCCGGACAGTGTGGTCACCATGCGGTCCTCCGGCGTTGAGATGGGCCTCCCCGGGGTGACGTATGGGATGGGCTGGGTCAACCGGCCGCAGCGGGAGCTGTCCGCCGACCCGGGCGACCCGGTCGCCGACGCCGCCACGGCACGGGTGATCGAACACAACGGCAGCTGGACCAACACTCACACCTACATCAGCTACGTGCCGGCCAGCGGGACTGGAATCGTGCTGCTCGTCAACGGCAACGACACGGGCGCAGAATCTCGCTTGGCGGCGGTGGATCGCAATCTCTGGAGGGTGCTGCTCGATCAGCCGACGCGGTTCGCGGAGGACGACGCGGATTTCCTGGTTCGCTACGGAGCGTGGGTGGGCCTGGTCCTGGTGGCCATGCAGCTCGCCCTGATGTGGTGGTCGATCTGGCTGCTGCGTCGGCGTTCTCGGACCGGGATCCGGGTTCCGGCGAGGCGGCGCAGGGCGGCGCTGCTTGTTCCGCTGGCCTTCGACGTCGCGATCGTCACGTTCGTGGTGTGGTACCTGCCTGCATACTTCGAGAGTTCGCTGCAGGGCGTCATTCGATACGGCCCCGATTCCGGGTTGTTGATCGTCATCGCCCTGACCCTCGCGATCGGCTGGGGCACGGTGCGGACAATCCTCCTGCTGCGTCGACCGTGCACTCCCGTTGCGGATCAGCTCGAGCAGCGAGCGGCTGCCATCATCGGCACCGGCTGACTCGACGCGCGCGACGCGGCCGATATCCCGTGCCACGGCGGAGACGTGGATGATCGAACCGGACCCGGGCGAGCCTCAGGCGGCGGTGAGCACGCGGGTGGGCGTCATCGCGCCGGCCGCGGTGGTGTGGGAGAGCATGTCGGCATAGTGGATGACTCCGACCAGGCTTCGCCCGTCGAGTACGGGGATCAGCCAGGCCTTCGTTTCGGCCATCCGTTGCGTGATGCCGGCGACGGGGTCGTCGATCCCGATGGTGAACGGGGTGTCCCGGGTCAGGGTTCGGGCGGTGGCAGCGGATCCGCCCTCGGCCAGACACCGCAACCCAATGTTCTGGTAGTCGATGATGCCGCAGAGATTGCCGTGCTCGTCGCACACCGGCAGGGTGGTGGCCTGCCGATCGCGCATGGTGCGGGCCACCTGCTGCCAGCTGTCGGTGGATGTGACGTGGTCGGGGTTGCGGGTCATCACCTCGCCGGCCCGCACGACCGGCACTGCCCGCGCGTCGGCGGCGGGTGCGGCTGCCGGCCCGCGAAACAGGCTCCTGGGCAGTGGGTTCCGCTCCGCTTGCGTCGGGTCGGTGGGTGCCGTGCGTTGCGCCGGCGCGCCCGCCCGCAACCGTTGGCCGGCCAGCACGGTCCAACCGATGACCACGACACCGCCCAGGGACAGGATCCGGTACACCAGCACGGCGCCCAGGGCAGCTGCGAACGGCACCCCTGCGGTGGTCAGCCCGAGGGTCAGGGCGGCCTCGACCACCCCGAGCCCGCCGGGAACCGCGGTCAGGCTGGACGCCGCCATCCCCGCGGTGTAAGTGAGCAGCAACGCGGCGAACCCGACATGCACCCAGAGGGCGGCCAGGCACGCGGCCAGGCAGGCGGCGTCGAACACCCAGTTCAGCATTGACAGCACCCACACCTGCAGCCACGCCCAGCGGGTCGGGCGGATCGTCTGCAGGTCGCTGATCAAGGCGGCCAGGACCGCGAACCCCGCCTCGGCGGGCCGGTGGCGCAGCCGGTTGATCCACCGCAACGTGTGCCCGGCGGCCAGGCCGAGCCGGTCCGGATTGCGGGTCAGCCGGACGATGCCGGCCATCCCCACCAGCACGATGGCGATCTCGGCCAACGACCCGGCCAGCGACCCGGCGCCGCCGCCTAGCAGCAGCCCGGTCAGGCCGATGACGGACAGGGTGGCCGTGGCCAGCAGACCGGTCACGGTCAGGCTCCAGGTCGCCACGACGGTAGAGGCACCCCAGGTGCGCAGCCGCCGGAACGCGTACGCGCTGGACAGGACCGTGCCGCCCGGCATGGTGGTGTGCACGGCCCCGGCGGCATAGGAGACGGTCAATGATGTCCGCAGCGGCACCGTGATCCCGGCGGCTCGCAGGGTCTGCCGGCGGACCGCGGCGAACGCGACCATCGACGCCACCGCGGCGGCTACGGCGACGGCCAGCCACCCGACCGAGGACTGGGCCAGGTCCGCGACCGCCGATCCAACGGTCGGCCCGACCAGCACCAGCTCGGTGGTCAGCATCGCGACGACCAGCACACCCAGCACCAGCTGGGCCGCCCGCAGCCACCCGCGACGTCGCCCGATCACAGCCGGAACCGGGCGCAGCGACAACGGGTCGATGCTGATCGCGGGGGCGGTGCTGCTCATCGGGAACCTCCAGTTCGGCCGTCATCCTGATCATCGGCAGGCACTACTAGCCGTTCGTTGCCTGCGGTTGTGATTTCGGTAAGAGGACCCACCGACACCGCCGGGGAGCCGCTGATGAAGGTCCCGGGTGGGTCGAAGGACCACCTCGACCGGCGACCTCCCCATCCGGAAGCACCTGACTCGGCGGGGGTGTTGGCAAGACCGGGCTGTGGCCACGATCCCGCAGGATCAGCCGGCCGGGGACTGCGGCTCCGGGCTCATCCCGCTCGAAACATGCTCGGCTGCCAAGGGTTTCGGGCTCGGGACCGCGCCGTCGGCAGGAGTGAGGGTGAACCCGATCACGGCGCCCCCGCCCGGTCGGGGGGCCGCGGTGACGGTGCCGCCGTGGGCGGCCGCGACGTCCCGGACGATCGACAATCCCAATCCTGATCCGGGCATGGCCCGGGCGGCCGATGAGCGGTAGAAGCGGTCGAAGATCCGGTCGGTGTCCTGCTGGGCCAGGCCGGGTCCGCGGTCCAGCACCTCGACGGTGCCGCCGTACACCCGCACTCCGATCGGTTCGGTTCCGACCGGGTCGAACTTGATGGCGTTGTCCAGCAGGTTCGACAGGGCGCGCTCGACGGCGTGCGGGCGGGCCGTCACCACACCCGGCTCGGCGTCGACGGTGATGGTGCGTCCACTGCGCCGCCGGAACCGCTCCGCGGCCCGGTCGGCGAGCATCGCGAGGTCGACCGGTTCCGGCTGTTCGGCATCGCGGCGGTCGGTGGCCAGTTCGACGAGCTCATTGACCAGGTTGGTCAGCTCCCGGGTCTCCCCGTCCACGTCGTCGAGCAACCGCGCCCGCGAGGTCGACGACAGCTCATCGAACCGGCGCAGCACCCGAACGTTGGTGCGCAGGCTGGTCAAGGGTGTGCGCAACTCATGACCGGCGTCCTGCAGCAACCGATGCTGATCGTCCCGGGCCCTCGCGAGCTCGGTCAGCATGGACTGCATCGAGGTGCTGAGCCGGCTCACCTCATCCCGGCCGCCGGCCGGGATGTCAACGTCCAGGTGACCGGTGGAGCTGACCTGCTCGGCGACCTCGGTCAACCCCGTCAGCCGGCGGGTGAGCTGCCGGGCCACCAGCCACCCGGCCAGCGCCGCCGCCAGCAGCACACCAAGCCCGACCAGCGCAGTCGTCACCGCGAGAGTGCTGAGCACCCGGGCGGTCTCACTCAGGTCGCGGGCCACCTGGATTGCGCCCTTCCCACCGCCGAGGGCCTGGGTGAGGACCCGATAGGAAGTGCTGCCGACCGTGACGTCCTCGACCAATCGGGTCCCGGCAGTGGCGCCGGTCGCGGCCAGCGCCCGGGCCGCGGCGCTGACCGGGAGGCCCACATCCGCGCCCAGGACCGGGCTGACCGAGCCATCCGCGGCGATCGTCCTCGCGGTCTGGATGATGCCCTCGGCGCTGCCGGGCCCGGACTCCGGGGCCCCGGACTCCGCCGCCCCGGTCAGTGCTCCGGTGGCGGCGGTGTTCACCGTGGTGGTGCCGCCCGCGGACAGCGTCACCGCCGCTGCCTCCAGCGACCGATCGGCCTCGATCCGCAGGTTCCTTGCGGTGATGCCGTAACTGAACACGCCGACAACGGCCGCGACCACCAGGGCGACGGTCGCGAACGCGACCACGAACTTCTGCCGGATCGTCACCGGGTCATCACCCCGGTGTCACGCTGTAGCCGACCCCACGGACCGTCCGGATCAACGCCGGCGGCGCCCCGGCGGACTCCAGTTTGCGGCGCAGATAACTGATGTACACGGCGAGGTTCTTCGAATCCGGGCCGAAGTCGTACCCCCAGATCTGGTCGTAGATCGTCGAGTGGGACAGCACGATCCCCGAGTTGCGGACCAGCATCTCCAACAGGTCGAACTCCGTCTTGGACAGCTCCAGTTCGCTGCCGTTCCACCACGCCCGCCGCGCGTCCGGATCAACCCGCAGGGCTTGTGCTTGCAGTCCAGCACCGGCCGGGTCGGCAGGCTCATCCGCGGGACCGAACCGGGTCCGGCGCAGCAACGCCCGCAACCGGGCCAGCAACTCATCCAGCTCGAACGGCTTGGCCAGATAGTCATCCGCGCCGGCGTCCAGCCCCGCCACCCGGTCGGTCAACTCCACCCGCGCGGTCAGCATCAGGATCGGTGTCCGCACGCCGTCCGCGCGGAGCACCTGACACACCCCCAACCCGTCGACCCCCGGCATCATCACGTCCAACACGATCACGTCCGGGTCCTCCCGCCGGGCCGCCGACAACGCCTGCACCCCGTCGGGTACCGCCAGCACCGAGTACCCCTCCAATTCCAGGGCACGCTCAAGGGACTCCCGGATCGCCCGGTCGTCATCAGCAACCAACACCCGACACGTCATAACCCCATCCTGACCCGCCCCCGATAGTCAGCAAACACCCATGGACGCCCGCGACGGTGGCGTTCAGTTCGCCGTCCGGGCCTGATCGGGTCTCGATCAGCTGCCGCGGTGATCACCGGTCCACCGATGACTCGATCATCGCCTCCCTGAACAAGCGCCGGACTGCGGGAGGGTTCGAGTCAGGTAAGAGCCGGCGACACCGGCGTGGGGACCCGCCGAGCCCACCCCGGCGGAACGGAACGTCCTGGTTCAATGCACGCAAAGGCGGCGTAACGTCGTCAGTGACTGGACATCCCAGCCAGCCCGGAACCACCGGCCCGCTTCCGTTGTCGGCCGGTGAGGACGCATCCAGCGCGCAACCGGGCGTGTCGGCGATTGCTCGCGCAAGAGACACCATGAGACCTCGCTGACGGCCCCGGACCCTGGCTGCGGCAGGACAGTTGCGGCGCCGGCGGGTGCGTCTCCGTGTGCGGTTGGAAACCCCGTGACCGCCCGGACCCGGAGCTCGGGTGACCAGGATCCAGTCCTGCAGAACCTGCGACGCCGTCCCACCGCAATGACCCACGAACAGCGAGGCACCACTCATGACGACGGGCAGCATGCGGCCCGCGCCGCCGCACTCCGCAGCGGTCGAGCCCGACCCCGAGCACGACCTGAAATCCCTGCCGGTTGCGCAGGTTCAGGAGCAACTCGGGACCTCACCGGACGGGCTGAGCCAGGCCGAAGCGACGAAGCGGTTGGCGCAGTACGGACCGAACGAGATCGCCGAACACCAGAGGAACCCGCTGCTGAAGTTCCTGTCCTACTTCTGGGGCCCGATCCCCTGGATGATCGAAATCGCCGTCATCCTGTCCGGCGCCGTCGGGCACTGGCCGGACTTCTTCATCATCGCGCTGCTGTTGCTCGCGAACGGTGTCGTCGGCTACACCGAGGAACGCCAGGCCGGCAACGCCATCGACGCGTTGAAGGCCAAACTGGCCATCAACGCCAGGGTCATCCGGGACGGCGAATGGGTCAGCCCGCCCGCACGGGAACTGGTGCCCGGCGATGTCATCCGGCTGCGCCTGGGTGACATTGTTCCAGCCGACGCCCGGCTACTGGACGGCGACGAGATCGAGGTCGATCAGTCCGCCCTGACCGGGGAGTCGCTGCCCGCCACCTGCGCACCGGGTGACGCCGTGTTCTCCGGCTCGATCATCCGACGCGGCGAGATCGGCGCCCTGGTCTACGCCACCGGTACCCACACGTACTTCGGCAAGACCGCCGAGCTGGTGCAGGACGCGCACACCGTCAGCCACTTCCAACGCGCCGTGCTCAAGATCGGCAACTACCTGATCATCCTCGCCGTCGCACTCGTCAGCGTGATCATCGTCGTCGCGACCCTGCGCGGCGACCCGCTCCTGACCACCCTGCAGTTCGCCCTGGTCCTCACGGTCGCTGCCATCCCGGTCGCGATGCCGACCGTGCTGTCCGTGACGATGGCCGTCGGGGCGCGCCTGCTGGCCACGAAACAGGCCATCGTGAGTCGGCTCGTCGCCATCGAGGAACTCGCCGGGGTGGACGTGTTGTGCGCGGACAAGACCGGCACCCTGACGCAGAACTCGCTCACCCTGGGGGACCCGTTCAGCATCGGTGACGTCACCGCGGCCGATGTGATCCTGAACGGCGCGCTGGCCTCCCGCGCGGACAACGACGACCCGATGGACCTCGCCGTATTGGGCGGCCTGACCGACACCAAAGCCTTGCAGGCCTACACCGTCACGCATTTCGAACCCTTCGACCCGGTCCACAAACGCACTCAGGCCACCGTCACGGCTTCCGACAACACCACGTTCTCGGTCGCCAAGGGCGCCCCGCAGGTCATCCTGGCCTTGGCGGCCAACACGGCGGAGATCAAATCCGACGTGGACACTGCGGTCAACGATTTCGCCGCGCGCGGCTTCCGCTCCCTGGGCGTGGCCCGCGCCGACGGGGACGGGGACTGGCGGTTCCTGGGCGTGCTGCCATTGTTCGACCCGCCCCGCGACGATGCGACAACCACGATCGCCACCGCCCGGGCGATGGGAGTGACCGTGAAAATGGTCACCGGGGATGCGCTGGCCATCGCGAAGGAAACAGCCGGGAAGGTGGGCCTCGGGACGAACGTTCTCGACGCCGCCGGCCTCGGCGAGGTGAAGAAGAAAGAAACCACCGCGGTCGCCGAATCCATCGAGAACGCAGACGGTTTCGCCCAGGTGTTCCCCGAGCACAAATACCACATCGTGGACGTCCTGCAGCAGCGCGGCCACATCGTCGGGATGACCGGCGACGGAGTGAACGATGCCCCGGCGCTGAAGAAGGCCGACTGCGGCATTGCCGTGTCCGGAGCCACCGATGCCGCCCGTACCGCCGCCGACATCGTGCTGCTGACCCCGGGTCTGTCGGTGATCATCGACGCGATCAAGGAAAGCCGACGAATCTTTCAGCGGATGAACAGCTACGCGATGTACCGCATCGCCGAAACTCTGCGCGTGCTGCTGTTCATGACCCTCGCGATCCTGGTCTTCAACTTCTACCCGGTCACCGCGATCATGATCGTGATGCTCGCGCTGCTCAACGACGCCGCGATCCTGTCAATCGCGTACGACAATGTCCACTACAAGAACGAGCCCGAAGCCTGGAACATGCGGCTGGTGCTCGGCATCTCCACGGTGCTCGGCGTCATCGGTCCGATCGCCGCCTTCGGCTTGTTCTACCTCGGCGACCACTTCTTTCACTTCGACCACCCACAGCTGCAGACCCTGATGTATCTGCTGCTGTCCGTCGCCGGCCACCTGACGATCTTCCTCACCCGTACCCGCGGGCCGTTCTGGTCCATTCCCCCCGCCCGCATCTTGCTCATCGCCGTGCTCGGCACCCAGTGCGTCGCGACGTTGATCGCCGTCTACGGGCTGTTCATGTCACCCATCGGGTGGGGTTGGGCGGCGTTCGTCTGGGGCTACGCCCTGATCTGGGCGCTGCTCAGTGACCGCATCAAGCTGCTTGCCTACCGGATCCTGGACCCGGTGAACAAGAAGACCGATGCCTCATTGCGAGGAACTGACTGACGTCTCCGGTGGGTCTTCCACCGGTTGGGCTGCGACCAGGAGGTCAACTGCACTCTGTTGGGTGGCGCCGCTGACCTGCGTGATCGGTCCGGCCCAGTGCAGCCCGTATTCATCTTTCGGAGTGCGGTTGTGGTCGTAGGCGGTCCTTGCCTGGTCGGCGAGGTAGCCACTGTAGGGGTGATCGTCCAGGGCGCGATTGAGCTCGCCGAGGTTACGAACGTAGATGCCCTTGAAGCTCGGGCCGTTGACGTCGCAGCCGGACGCCTCGCACGGCTCGGTGAGGACGCCGTCGATATTGAGTGTCTCTGAGGTGGTGGAGGCGTCGGCCAATTCCCTGGCCCGCTCGAGATACCGGTCGTCACCGGTCGTCCGGGCCAAGGCGACCAGGCCACCGAGCAGAACGCCCTGGTTGTAGGTCCAGGTGGTGTCCCGGTTGTTGCGGCAGGTGGCAGCGTCGAGCCCATCGTTGACCAGCAGGTCGTCATTGATCATCCCGGACGCCTCGAACCAGTTCCACACCGAGACCGCTCGTTCGCGGTAGACCGAGCCGGCCTCCCCCAGACGCTGGGACAGTTCGGCGGCGGCCTGGACGAACAGTTCGTTGGAAATGGCGTTCTTGTATCCGCGATTGACGGTCCACCACAGACCGCCGCCGCACGTGTCGTCGTGGTTGCTCCACATGAAGTCGACGTCGCGCTGGGCGGTCTGCAGGTACCGGGTGTCGCCGGTGAGGTCGTAGGCGCTGATCCAGGCGAGCGCCCACCACCCGGTGTCGTCGGTAAAATCATTGATGAAGTTGCCGCCCGCGGCGAGACTCTTTTTGGCAAAGGTGTTCTCGACGACCCAGACGTACCGGTGGTCACCCGAGACGATCATGTAGTTGGTCAGTGCGTTCAACGCGTTCGCGCTGTTCCACCACCCCGTGGTCGGCCAAACACCGCTGCGCAGGTCGTAGAACCCCACCAGAGCGTCGACCGCAGGTTGTTCCGACGGCACTTGCGCGCCACATCCGGCCACCACAGCACCCGCCAACAACACGGCCAGCAACCGTGCGAGTCGACCGGTGCGCATAACCGTCCCCGATTCTGATTGAGTGGGTAACACGCCGAGAACCGAACACGGCAGGGAGAGTGTCAGGTGCTGTCAATGTACTTTTCCATCCGGGCCGGGCCCCGCAGTACCTACCGTCGGCGGCATCGGAGCAAGGCGTTCGCCGGCGCTCTGTGCACGGCGGTCATCGCCGCTGTGCTTTCCAGCTGCTCCAGCACTGCTCCGAGCGATCCGAGCGTCCCGGACCAGAGCAGTACCCCCACGACCTCCTCGACAACTTCATCCACGACCTCCCCGTCGACACTCCTCGACCGTGAGCACGCCACGTCCGTCGACGTCGACCAGCACGGCGACCGCTGCAACAGAACCACCGGGAACGGTGGTCCCGTTCCGCACCGTTGAACCTGGCAGCGCCGTCGGTCAACGCATCGGGCTGATCGCATCGACGGGTACGGATACGTTCAGCAGGGAGGTCACGGATTCGATCGTGACCCAGGTGAAGGCAGCGGGAGCCGAACTCATCAGCTGCGATCCCGTTGGCAACGCAACACTGGTGCTGGACTGCGCCCGCCGGTTGGCCACCCAGCAGGTCGATGGATGGATCACGGTGCAACCCGGCGATGTCGGCGAGGCCTTGTGCGCCGCCGGCCCACAGGACGTACCGCTGATCGCGATCGCAGCGGCGCCGGTGAGTTGCGAAACGGCCGAGGTTGGTGCGGACGACCGACGGGCGGGATTCCTCGTCGGGATGGCTCTGGGACAGAACTCGCAACTCCGTTCCGCCTGTGCTGACGACACACTCGTGATCGTTGCCGACGGAGCCACACACACCCACGACTCGCAGCGAACCGCCGGGATCCGGGCCGGCTTCACCGCCGAATGCCCAGGGCCACTGAGCAATGAGGTCCTGCTGGACGCATCGACGCAGGACGGCGCCTATCTCGCCTTCACGAACGCTCTCAGCGGCGTACCGGACGACGTGACTGTCCTGGTGGCCGCGATCGACGACAGTTCGGCGCTCGGCGCCGTCGCCGCGATACCGAGTGCCCGCGCCGGGAGCATCACGGTAGCCGCCATCGGAGCCGATCCACGCGCCCGCTGCGAGATCCTCGCCAATCCACATTGGGTGGGCGACGCGGCGTTGTTCCCCGATCGCTACGGCGAGATCGCCGTTCCGGCCCTGCTCGACGCACTCCAGGGACAGGAGATTCCCCGCAACATGTACATCGAGACGACCTTTGTCACCGCTGCCTCGCTGGCCAACTACTACGACATCAGCGATTGTCAGTGACGACGACCTCCGAGCTGTCGGGCCGCCGGACCGTTCTGACCCGGGCTGTCCTGGCCGTGACCTGCGTCCTCGCCTTCGTCATGTTCTCCTCCTCCATCCCGTACTTCTTGTCGGTCGACAACCTGATCAACCTGCTGAACGAGCTGGCACTGGCCGGGATCGTTGCCATGCCGGCGACGTTCCTGATCATGAGCGGTCAGGTGGACCTGTCCGTCGGAGCCACGGCGGCGTTCGTCGGGATCGTCCTGGCCGCGACGGCGCCGGGTGCGGGACTACTGACGGCCGTGCTGCTCGCCGTCGGCACCGGCCTGCTGATCGGGGTCGTCAACGGATTACTCGTGACGGTCGGCGTGGTGGACAGCATTGCCGCGACCTTCGCGACGATGGCTCTGCTGCGCGGGCTGGCCTACCTGGTGCCGAGTGGACTGGCAATCACACTGTCCGGCTTCCGGTCACTCGGCAACACCAGGCCCGTTCTGGGAATCGCGTTGCCCACGCTGATCTTCGGTGCTGCTGCGCTGGTTGCCGTGCTCCTGTCGAGATCCACCGTTGGCCGACGGAGCCGCGACACCGGCCTGATTCCGGCGGCGGAACGGCTGGATGGACAGCGGGAGAGGGCACTGGGTGATTGCGTTGTTCGTCGTCTCCGGGCTCTCTGCCGCATTCGTCGGGCTGATCAGGACCTCCCAACTCGGTACTGGTCTGCCCACGGCCGCCATCGGCATCGAGCTCACCGTGGTGACCGCTGTGCTGCTCGGCGGCGGACGCTTGGCCGGCGGTCGTGGCTCGGTCGCCGGCACCCTACTGGCCCTATTGATGATTTCCATCATCGATAACGGCCTCTCGCTGGCCAACGTGACGGCGTACGCCGGGCAGGTCTTTCACGCCGCACTCCTGGTCGTTGCTCTGGTCATCGATCGACCGCGCCGGCGCTCCCGGGCCCGGCTCCCCGCACCGACTCGATCGGCACCAGGATCGGGAGCTAGCCGGGCGGGAGTGGTTGCCAGACGGCCGATCAGGGAATCACCACGATATTGACACCCTGGGCTTGCACCAACAGGCCATCGTCGCGCACACCGATCTCGGTGACGGTCTGCCCGAAAGGCAGCGGGTCGAGCGGGATGATGAACGTGAACCGTCGGCCGAGCAGCAGTTCGCTGGCCGAATCGATCGGACTTTGCGTCTGCAGGCGGCGGGGGTGGACGGCGATCCCTCCGTCTTCGGCCGATAATTCGGCCTCGGCCGACGCCGACACCGAGTTACCGAGCAGGTTGGTCGTGGCCGTCAGCAACACCTGGCCATCGCCGGACGGTTCGATCCGGACCGTCCGGCCGGTGAATTCCAAGTAGCTGTTCAGGTCCTCCCACCTGAGCAGGGCTGCCTCGTGCGTGCGGTCGATGGCAACCGAATTCGACTGGCCAACCAGGATGTCGTGGAAGGGCACGTGCACGCCGTACAGATCGGCGGTCAGTGACTCCAGCCGCAGCGGTCCGTCGGAAATGCTGTCCATCGCGACCTCGACGTGGTCGTAGCGGCCCCTGATGACCTGCGGCAGGAAGAAGCCGCCGCCGATCCGAACGGTCGGCGAGTCTCGGGAGCCGGTGTAGTCCGCGATGCTGGAAGCCAGCAGCGATTGCGCGCCCAGTCGTGCGAGCCAGTCCGCACCCCAGAACAGCAGCATGCTCCCGAGAATGACGGACAGGGCCACCGCAACCGTCCGGCGCTTGCGGATGCGTAGGCGCCCGGTTCTCCGCCGCTGCGGGGTCGGCACGGACTCGGATGCGGAAGCGCGAACCTCACTCATCGGTGAAGGTCCCGGTGCTGGGAATCCGGTGGCGTCGTGTCGGACTGCTCCACTCGAGAGGCGTCGGAAACGGTCCGGAAGCGGCGTCCCGGCCAGCCGGCCTTCGGTCCGAGCAGAGTCAGCATGGCAGGAGTCAGTATGGGCCTGATGACGAAGGTGTCGATGAGCAGTCCGACAGCCATGATGAAGGCGACCTGTCGGAACGTGCCCAGCGGAATGACGGCCACCATCGCGAAGCTCGCCGCGAGGATCACGCCCGCCGACAGCACCGCGCGTGACGTCGCCGGCATCGACAATCGGATCGCCCGCCGCAAGGGGTACCGGTCGGCGTGTTCCCAGATCGAACCGACGGTGAAGACGTTGTAGTCCGAGCCGAGCGCCAACAACAGCACGGCGGTGGCGAACGGCACGTAGAAGGCCAATCCGGGATCGCCGGCCACGCCCTGGAAGACGATCACGCTCAGGCCCAGCGCAGCGCCGACCCCGAGGGCGCTGCAGGCGAGCAGGATGAGCGGCGCGATCAGCGCCCGCAGGTACAGCACCAGGATGAGCATCTCGACCAACAATGCCACGACCAGGATGATGACCAGATTCTCCCGGGTGATCACCGCGAGTTCGGCGGCGATCGCAGTTTGCCCGGTACTGGCCAGCGTCGCGCCCTGAACGCCCGCTTGCTCGGCCAGGACCGGCAGCCTGCGGTTCAGGGCGGCCAACGTGGCGATCGCGTCGCTGCCGAGCGGATCGGAATCGAAGATGACGACCAGCCGCGCGGCATCGCCCGACTTGGAGAAAACGACGCCGTAGCTGTCGGGAAGTGGGTTCTGGTCCGGTCCGATCACGGCGGCAACACCCGGTTCCGCCTCCACCAAGCGCTGCAATCGGCCCAGCGCGGCACGCTGCTCGGACACGCCCGGTCCTTCCACCAGCACCTCCGTCGGGGCGGTGATGCCCCTGATCACTGAACCGGCCAGCACCTGGGCCCCCTGCTGCACCTCATTGTCCGACGGCAGAGCCGACGTGAACGACAAATCCAACCGCAGATTCGCCACCGGCAACGAGAGCAGCAGCAGGACCGACACGCCGGCCGCGGTAGCCACCGCGGCCCCCCGGGGCTGCGTGACAGCCAGCAGCAGCCGGTTCGGCGTCGGGCCCTGACGGCCCCGATGGACGTCGCGGAGCAGCGTGCCGGGGAAGAACAGCCACCCTCCGATGATGGCCATCAGCGCCGGCACCAGCGTCAGCGAGACCACCAGGGCGATCAGCACGGTCAACGACATCGCCGGACCGAAGGCGCGGAAGAGCTGAAAATTGGCCGCCAACAGTGACGCCGTCCCCGCCGCCACCGTCAGCCCGGCAACGGCGATGATGGCACCCGCCGACCCGGTCGCTTTCGCGGCCGCATCGAGCCGACCCCTACCGCTGAGCAACTGATCGCGAAACGCGAAGAAGAACAGCACGCAATAGTCCGTCACGACCCCGAGCAGCAGCGCGGCGAGCAGCGGGGTGAGTTGATCGGGTAACGCGAATCCGAGGGCGCCGGCAAGCAGGCCGAGCAGCTTGAGCGATACCAGGTAACCGAGACCGGCGACGAGAAGAACGGCCACCGGCGCGATCAGTGACTGGAACACGATCGCCACCACAGTCCCGATCAGCACCAGGGTCGCCACCTCGAACACACCGATCCAATCCCGAAGGTACGCACCCTGTTGGGACTGTGCCGGCCCCAGGCCGGTGACATACGTCTGCACTGATCGTTGGTTGTGGAAATGCGCTGCGTACCGGTCGGCCAGGGTGACTGCCTCGTCCAGCCCGGTTCCGTCGGACATGTAGAGATAGGTGACCGCAGTGTCCGGAGCCGACGTGGGAATGGGGACCGCGGCGATGATCTGATTGGATCCCGGCGGCACAGCGCCGCGTTGCATCGCTTGGACGTGCGCCAATGCCCACAGGCCGACGTCGGCCAGCGTCATCGGATCCAGGCCGCCCGCACGATGCACGACGACAGACGTCTGCGACACCACCGGCACCGCGAACTGGGCCAGGGATCGCTGCTGGATCACCACGGCCGGACTTCCGGGTGGCAACAGGTCGCCGATGTCCGCGCCACCACCGCCGCCACCGCCGGGGACGAGCAGCATCAGCCCGGTGATGATCGCAAGCCACGTTCCGAGCACGATCCAGCGTCCACGGATGACGACGAAACGGTACGCCGATCGGAGCCGGGTCGACGCCCGTTTCAGCATGCCGGTGGTTCCGATCAGTGGTTCGACCGACCCTTCCGCCTCGGGGCGGACGGAACATCACCGCGTGGCGCCCGCCGCCCCTGCTCATCCTGTCCGAAAGTCTCCCGACTCGCTGCACCGATCACCGTGGGACCTCCGTAGGGTCTGCAGGAGGCGCAACGCGATGATCCGCGCCCAACCGAGGAGGTTGCTGGGTGGCCAAGACTCCGAAGCGAGCACATTCGGGCGGGGCCGGCCTGAACCGGGCCGGTCAATGGTGGTTGGCCGCCGGGGCTCTGGTGGTCGGTCTCGTGCTCGGTGCGATCACCGTTGGTCTGCTGAGTGAGGGGTCTCCATCCCTGAGCCAGCAGCAGGCGGAGGCAGCGTCGTCGGCAGCGGGCAGCACCGGACCCACCAGCACGGTCGACTCAACCGCGGCTTCCGGCGCAACGGCCGAGGTGATCGTGAACGACGCGTGCCTTCGTGCCGTCAACGCCGCGCAGAGTGCACTCACCGCCTTCCAGGACATCGGCGAAGCGGCGAGAACCTTCAATGCCGCGGAACTCGATTCGATCATCCGGCGACTGCAGCCACTTCGGACCACCCTGCTCGACGATGTCAACGCGTGCAAGGTCACCACGAAGCTGCCGAACGGGGTCACCGTCGCGAGCAGTCTGCCCGGTTCGCCGACGTCGAGCACGGGCACCGCCGACCAGACCGATGCGACCACTCCCGAAACAACGGTCGCATCCACCACCGGGTGAGCCGGGGCGCCGTCGACCGAGTGCCGACCGAGTGCCGCAATACCAGAGCACGACCACTGTCGAGGTGATAAGCCGTCGGCACGACCGCGACAAGTCGGCAACCTTACGAATACCTGACAATGCGAGTAACTCAATTTCGACTGCCCAGCGGTCTGTGCCGAAGCCCGCTGTTTCGGAGCACTCGTGCAGATTTCCGGTCGCTGCACGCCCGTGGTGGCTCGCTCAGGTTGATCAGGCGCACCGCACCCTTCCAGCGCCGGGTGCGAGCTGCCCGCCGCTGCACAGTGGGAGAGACAGCGTTTTCGCAGGTCAGGTGGCTGGCTGCGAGCTATACAGCACCACTTTCGGACTGGCTGAACCGCCACCTCGACCCGCTGGGGCACTGCACCTGCGAGCACCGGCAGCCCCGCACGGCGGGCGACAATCAATGGTAACGACCCGATGGCTGACGTTGACGCAGAGTAATTATCGTCATTCTGCCTGCCCGAAATGGTCCCCTTTGCCACATTTGCCGATCCCCGGCGAAATGTCATGATGGGGTGAGAGAAGAACGGTGAAGAATGTCAGTGCCGCCATGCCACCAATTCATCGGGGCAGCCGACTAGAGGAGATTCACATGTGCCTCACTCTCGCGAATGCAGCCGAGGTGCTCGACCACCGCACCGCACCGACACTTGCTGGCGGATTCACCTGCACAAGCCACCACGCCGGGCACCTCGCCCCGGGTGACATGTGGCGGCCCGAACCGACAGAGCGGCCGCGCACAGTGACAGAACTCCGTCGGCATGCCGACCTCGTCACCCTCGTCGATCAAGTGGGCGACACCTACAGCTACCCGGTGAACGCGATACTTCCCACCGCTGTCCCCGATCCGCTGGTAGTGACACCGCGGATACTGTTCCGCCAGTAGGCGATCAACCGACAGTCAGGGAATCGTCCCCGGGCAACGGCGGGCCGGGCATCAACTGCTTGTCGACCTTCGGGTCCTGCACACTGGATACGACAGCTCGGAGGCCCTCGACCGTCGGCAACTCGACGACAAATCGGGCGCCGCCCCCTGGAGCGTCTTCGACCCAGACAGCGCCGGAATGCAGCCGGACATGCTGAGCCACCAGCGCGAGGCCCAGTCCGCTGCCGGTCTCGTCGCCGCGCTCGCCGGCATGTCGACCGCGGGCGAAACGCTCGAAGACCTGGGCCCGCAGTTCGACAGGCACTCCAGGACCGTGATCGTCGACCTCCAATCGCGCCACGCCGTGCCGTTCGCTGACTCTCACCTGAGTGACACCCCCACCGTGCCGCTCCGCGTTGTCCAAGAGGTTCGCCACGACCCGTACCAATCGACGACGGTCAGCGAAAACCAGTGGCGCCGGACCCTCGACGATCGGCGGGATTCCGTCAGACCTGGTCTGATTGACCTTGGCGACCAAGACCGCCAAGTCGACCGACTCCATCGTCCGGACGTCGACATCCTGGTCTGCGCGGGAGATCTCCAACAGGTCGAGCAGCATCTTCTGAAATCGCTCGACCTCACTGCCGAGCAGGTCGACAGCTTGGCTGGCCACCGGCGGCATGGCGGCCTGCCGGTGCCGGAGCACCTCGATGGCATTGACCATCGTGGTCAGCGGTGAGCGAAGTTCGTGGCTGACGTCCCCGGCAAAGCGGGCATCCAAGCGGACTCGCCGCTCAAGTGCTTCCACGGTTGCATTGAACGTGGACGCCAGTGGAGCGAGGTCCGGATCACCCTGATCAGGCAGCCTGACCTGCAGGTCGCCGGCGGCGAACCGGGCCGCGGACGCCGTCAGTTCGGTCAGCGGCCGTAGTGCCCGCTTACTGGTCCACCACCCGATGCCGACGCCGAGCAGGCCACTGGCGGCTGCACCGGCAATGAGGACGAGGATCAGGAATCGTTGGATCCGTTCCAACTCGACGAGGGGGAACAGTTGGACGAACACCGTGTTCGCGGAGACACCCTCCAGCGAAATCGCCAGGACGGGGATCCCGTCGATGGTGGTGGCGAGCCACGTTGCAGCGCCGGGAGCGGGCGCGAGCAGTTGCGGCGGCAGGTCGGAGGTCCGTATCGCCCGTCCGCTGGTGAGCAGGCCATCCGGTCTGGCCAGCAGGATCGATGAACCGGGATCGACGACCAACCCACTGAGCAACTCGTCGAGGCTTCCCGAACCGGACCGCAACGAGGCATCGACGAGCCTGGCGTTCACCGTCGCCTGCAGGGTCGCACTCTGCCGGCGTTGCTCGAGCATGTACGTCGTCGCGAGCCGCCACGTCGCAATGCCGATCAGGCTGGCCACCGCGACCGAAGCCAGGCCGAACGCGACCGCAACCCGCCAGCGCAAGGAGAGCTGGAACCTCTTGAACTTGATCACGTGGTGATGGCCCGTCTCACCGCGCCGGACCGAACCGGTAGCCGATACCGCGAACCGTCGTCAGCAGCGAAGGGTCATCCGGCTGGGGTTCGATCTTGCGCCGCAGCCGCCGGACGTGGACGTCCAGCAACCTGGTATCCCCGAAGTAGTCGTACCCCCACACCCGCTGCAACAGCTCTTCCCGGGTCACCACGACCCCGCCGGCCGATACCAACTCGGCGAGCAACCGGAATTCGGTACGAGTCAGATGCACTTCAGTTCCGCCGCGGCGCACCACACCCTCCGTGAGCCACACCTCCAGGTCCGCGATCTGAACCCGGGATCTGCCGTTGCCCTCGCCAACCGGCCGGCGACGACGTAAGAGCGCCCTGATCCGAGCGGCGAGCTCACTTGCGACCAATGGTTTGGTCATGTAATCGTCCGCCCCGGCCTCCAGTCCTTCGATCACATCGGTGGTGTCAGATCGTGCGGTGATGATGATGATCGGCAGATCTCCCCGGGACCGGAGCACCCGACACACTGTCAGCCCGTCAACCCCGGGCAACATCAGGTCCAGCAGCACCACGTCCACGGTCGCCACTTCGAGCTTCTCGAACGCCAATTCGCCCGAAGCGGCATCGACCACGTCGAAACCCATGTCGTCCAGCGCAAGCCCCAGCGCCAGCCGGATTCGCTGATCGTCCTCGACCAGCAGCACCCGGGTAGCCACCGCAGCCGACGGTTTCGGCGAAACCGTCGCAGCATCACCGATGATTTCCATCCCCCCAGGGTGCCCCTATTTCATCGAGACCGATGCCACCGACCCCCTCAGCCGGTCATCGACAGCAACTGGCCGCGCAAATCGAACACGTCGTGATAGCGGCGCTCCGGCAGGCGCAGCAGAACGTCGAACACGACGGTGGGGGCCTGCGCGGCAACCGCTGTGGCCAACATTTCGGTCCTCGTCACTGCTCCGACGGAGAAGGCCGTCGACACCGCTCGGACGACCTGGTCGACGGCAACGATGTCGTTCGAACGGATCCGATGCGCGGGTGCCGTGCCGGCCACGACCACTCGGCGGCTCACCGATCGCCCAGTCGGCGGTCGATCAGTCGCTGTACCGCAGATCGATGGAGCAACTCCGGCAACGCTTCCGCCGGGATTTGCCCATCGAGATCGTGCCGCGCTGCCAACACCACCTCCCTGACCACGTCGGTCGGCGCTGAGCCGGCCAGGTCAGCGATCAGAATCTCGATCTCGCGGTCGATGGCGAAATCCCCGCAGTCAACGACACTCATCGTCTCGGCCCCCCTCCTACTCGCGGGTATCACTCACATCCTCGCTGCGGAAAAAGGATCTTCACCTGACGAACAGCTGACGATTGCCGGCTGGTCCGATCGGCCCCGTCAGATAACGCTGCAGCGGTGGGTGCCACAGCGGCGATGAGTGTCTCCCGGTTCGCGGAGGCCAGTGGCTCCACCCGCACGACGTATCGAGCCATGATCAGTCCGATCATCTGGCTTCCGACCAGGCTGGCCCGCAACGCGCGGTCGGGAGCGTCCATCGCCTCGGCCAGCCGACCGAGCACCTGCTCGGTGACGAACTCACGGAGCAACCGGGTCGATTCCTCGTGAGTGACGGCCGATCGCACCAGCATCACCATCGGGCTGTGCTCCCCCGCAGCGTCCCATTGTTCGAGGAACCAGCGCAGCAGGCGCTCACCCAGACCGTCGCGCGGACCCGCCAGCAGTTCGGGAAGGACGGCCTGCGGGTCGATCGGCAGTTCCATCGCCGCTCGGAACAAGCCGGCTTTGTCGGTGAAGAAGTGCCGCACCATTCCCTGGTCGACTCCGGCGTCGCCGGCGATCTGACGAAGAGATGCTGCGTTGTAACCCTTTTCGGTGAAGACTCGCCGGGCCGCCGCCAGCACAAGGTCCCGGGTATTTGTGCCGCCCGACGGCCGCCCCGGCCGCCGAGCCGATGGTGCGGTCACCGGGCAGCGTGTGCGGCGGGCGGCGTCGCGTCAGGGACCGGTAATCTCACCAGCCCGCTCGCGCCGTCAACGGTGAGCCGCATGCCGGTGGTGATCATGCCCGTCGCTCCCGCCACCCCGACTACCGCCGGAATGCCGTACTCCCTGGCCACCACGGCGCCATGGCTGTTCGCCCCGCCCATCTCCATCACCAGCCCACCGGCGGTGAGGAAGAGCGGGGTCCACCCCGGATCGGTGGACGGAGCGATGAGGATCTCGCCAGGCATCAGCCGGGCATCCGTGGGATCGAGCACAACCCGCGCCGGTGCCGTGACCAGGCCAGCGGACGCCGGGGTACCGGCCAGCGTCCCCGGCTCCGACGATGCTGTCGCCGCGCTGACCGCCTCGGGTTCAGTGCCATCCGACAGCACCATCCGCGGGACGTGCCTGCGGTGCAGTTCGTCCCGGTAGTCGTCCCGACGCCGAGCGACGCGGGTTCGAACTTCCACCCCCTCCGACGCTGCGGTGATCTCGTCGAAGTCCAGGAAGAACACGTCGGCCGGATCGGCGAGGACACCTGATCGCTGCAGTTCCTCGCCGATGTCCAGCAATGCGGTGCGGGCCTGCGCGACGGCGGTGATGATCAGGAACTTCGGCATCTCCCGCAGGCCGGCCAGTGCTCGCGTGCGGCGCAGGCAGAACTGCACGATCGCGCCACGAACCCGGCCACGCCGCCGGGCGCGACCGACGAGGGTGTCGACCATCGCCGCAGCGTCCTGGGCACCCTGGGCGAAATGTCGATCCGGTGCTGTCTGCTCATCCGGCAACCGCAGGTAGCCGGCAAGAACGCCGAACAGGTGCGCCGGATCCTCCGCCCAACGTGGCATGCCGAGGTCGATCTCGGCGACAGACCGCTGCCCGTATCCGGCAAGGAACTCGGCCATCCCGTCCTGGAGCACCCCGGGTAACTCACCGGCCAGGTAGCGGGCCGCCAACTCGTCGGCGGCCGTGCCATCGAAAGCCGCCGACGATGCGGGGTCTGTGCGGATCCGGACCGCAAGCTGCCACAACTCCAGATTCATCTCGGTGGTCACGTTGTTCGGTACGCTGCGCAGCACCGCCTCGAGGTCGCCACGGTCGGCGGCCCCCCGGAGCAACCACCCCGCCACCCCCAGCGCGGCGAACCCCGCCGCGGCGGCCGGAAGCATTCGCGGCGCAGTCGGCAGCGCGCCGGCCAGATACTCGACAACGCCGTCGACCCGCTGCGGCACACTCCCACCCGTGGAGGACATCGGCCCGCGACGAAGATCGTCGAGCATCCGGACGGCCTGCCGGTGCTGTTCCCGAGGCCTCAGCAGCGCGCCGGCGGCGACCAGCGGGGCCCGGCAGCTCCACGCCAACCGCGCGATCGGCGGCAGTGTCCGCCGCCGGGAACCAGGCAGCACGGCGAACCGAGAGTCCTCGAACAGCCGCCGGACCACGACAGCGGACCTGGCCTCCATGATGTCGAGCAGTCGGGGCATGATCGCCCGACCGACCGAGGACCGCAGCGCCGGGGTGGCGTCCATGAAGATCCGGCCGGCGGCCACCGCGAAACCGGCCGGGCCGTCGACGAGCCGGCCCGGTGCCCGGCCGGCAAGCCCCAGCAAGGCCGAACCGAGCACCCGGAACGTGGCGATGCCGATCGGGGTCATCGGCCGTTGCAGTCCTTGGGCCAGGCTGACACAAAAGAAGGCCCGAACCTCACCGGGAGGCAACCCCGCCCGGCGTTCCGGGATCGGGAAGAGGGTGGTGATCGGCCGTGACTGGGTCAGCCAGGGATGTCCCGCGGCGTCGAACGCGAACTCGATGTCCTGCGGCCTGCCGAACGAGGCTTCGACCTGATCGCCGAGCCGGGCAAGTGTGACGACCTGTGCGGTGGACAGGCAGAACTCGGGCTCGCCTCCGTGCCGCCGATCCAGCACCCTGCCGGTCGCAGTGTCCACCACAAACCGGTCAGGATCCACCGAACCCGAGACCACCGACTCGCCCAGGCCCGGTGCGGCGTCAATGACCGCCTGACGCCGCCGCCCGGTCACCGGGTCGGCGGTGAACAGCACGCCCGCGGTCGTCGCGTCGACCATCCGCTGCACCACGACGGCCAGCGCCACACCGGTGCCGTCGATGCCCTGCGCCGAGCGGTAGGCGACGGCTCGGTCGGTCCACAACGACGCCCAGCAGCGATGGACCGCGTCGAGCACGTTGTCGATGCCGACGATGTTCAGATAGGTGTCCTGCTGGCCGGCGAAACTGGCCCCGGGCAGATCCTCGGCGGTCGCCGACGAACGCACAGCCACCGCCACCTCCGACTCGGAACCCAAGCGCGCGTACGCCTCTCGAACGGCCTCGGCGACCTCGACCGGGAACGACGCTCCGAGTACCGCCCCGCGGGCCGCAACCGCATCAGGAGTGGACCCATCAGCGATCGCGGTTCCCCGGACGACCCGCCGATAGGCCTGCGTGGTCACGCAGAACCCGGGCGGCACGTCGAACCCCGCCTTGATCATCTCGCCGAGGTTCGCGGCCTTGCCGCCGACCTCGGCAAGCCGGTCCGCCGACAACTCCGCAAGGTCGACGACCAGCGACGCGGAGACCCCCACGTCAATTGGCGCACTGTCCAGATTCGATTCGGCCATCGTCCGCCTGTCCCGTCGACCAACTAATTCCACAGGTGTGGAGTTAATGTCTCGAGAGTGACAGGGCCGAGCGTGAGACGCAAGCGGCCCGACCGAAACCAAGCCTGTCCGACGCCCGACGACGTTTGCGGTGCTGCTCGAACCTGGTAGCTATCTCCTGCACAACATACTCACTGAACTGCACAACTCATGTTATAGTCTGCACATGCGTGCAGTAGGGGACTTGACCGGTCTGGCGTTGATCAGGGAGACCGCGATGCGGCTGACTGCCGAAAAGGGGTGGGCGGCAGTCTCGATCCGGGACATCGCACGGCCGCCGGCGTTTCCTCGTCGTTGGTCGTTCACCACTTCGGCACCAAGGCCCGGCTACGCGAGGCGGTGGACGCCCGGGTCACCGAAGCGTTCGCCCAGCTGATCGGGCAGTTCACCGACACCGACCTGCAGGACGGCCAGTTCACGTCTATCGCGGCCGCGTTCCAGGATCAGGTCGGTCCCGATAGCGCAGTGCTGGCGTACATGCGACGGCTGCTGATCGACGGTGGGCCTGCCGCGAACGCGCTCTTCGACGCGTTGTACGCGGCGACGGAGGCCATGATGGCCGCCCTCGAGTCGGCCGGCGTTGTCCGGCCGACCGCGGACGCTCCGGCGCGTGCCGCGTTCCTGCTGATCAACGACCTTGCCGTCGTCCTGTTCCGCGACGAGGTGGCCCGGGTGCTGGGTGTTGATCCGTTCAGCCGGGCGGGTCTGCGGAGGTGGGGAAGCACCGTGATGGAGATCTACCGCGACGGAGCATTTGACGTTCCCGACGAGACGGATGGGACGAAGACATGAGTGCACCAATCGAGGTCTCGGCGTTGACGAAGACGTTCGGCCGGAATCGCGGCATCGAAGACGTCAGCTTCACCGTGGACCAGGGCCAGGTGTTCGGATTCCTCGGGCCCAATGGCGCCGGCAAATCCACCACGATCCGGCTCATCCTCGGCCTCTACCGCCCCACGGCCGGGCAGGTGCGGGCCCTGGGCCACGATCCGACCAGCGAACCGATCGCCGTGCACCGGGATGTCGGCTACCTGCCCGGTGAGCTGGCCCTCTATCCGAGGATGACCGGCCGCCAGCACCTGGACTGGTTTGCCCGCGGTCGGGGCATCACGGACATGACTGTGCGTGATGAGTTGGCGGAGCGTTTCGGCGCCGAACTCGACCGCCCGGTCCGCACCCTCTCGAAGGGCAACCGCCAGAAGATCGGCATCATCCTGGCGTTCTTCCATCGACCTCACCTGCTCATCTTGGACGAGCCGACATCAGGTCTGGACCCGTTGTTACAGGACGAATTCGCCCACCTGCTCCGCGAGACCGTCGACGACGGGCGCACGGTGTTCTTGTCCTCGCACGAGCTGGACGAGGTACAGCGGGCGGCCGACCGGGTGGCGATCATCAAGGACGGCCGACTCGTGCTGGTCGATACCGTCGAGGGGCTGCGCAGCAGCGCGCCACGAACGGTCGAGTTTCAGTTCGGGACGCCCGTCGAGTCCGCAGCCTTCTCCGGTCTACCCGGGGTCGAGGTCATGTCCAACCGGGACGGACTCGTCCGGCTGGCCCTCACCGGACCTCTCGCGCCGGTGCTGGCGGCGGCGGCCGCTCTCGATCCCATCGACATGACGGCCCGACCGGCCGATCTCGACGAGCTCTTCCTGCGGTATTACCGGCCCAACGCCACCCTGGCACGGACGGGAGAACCACGATGAACCACGCCATCGCCCTGCTCGACCTGCGCCTGCGTCGGCGGGCCATCATCGGTTACGCCCTGGGGCTCGGGGCGTACGCGTTCGCGATCGTCGCGCTGTACCCCTCATTCAAGAACGACACCGGCCTCGACGAGCTCGCCCAGTCCAGCTCCACCCTGATGGCCGCCTTCGGTGTCAGCGGATCGCTGACCTCACCCACCGGCTGGCTCAACGCCAACCTGTTCAACAACTTCGTCCCGCTGATCGTGATCGTCCTGACGGTGGGATACGGAGCCTGGTGCGTTGGCGGACAGGACGAGGCCGGCACTCTGTCGCTGACCGCAACGCTCCCGACTACCCGCCGCCGAATGATCGCGGACAAATCTCTGGCGCTGACCGTCCAGGCCGCTCCCGCGGTGCTGGTGACCTATCTGTGCGTCCTCGCCGGCCGCGGATTCGACCTGCAGGTCGACGGCGGAGCGCTGGTCGGAACCTCGGTGGCACTGCTGTTGCTGGCCATCGATTTCGGTGCGCTCGCGCTGCTGCTCGGCGCGCTGACCGGTAGCCGCGGCCTTGCCCTGAGCGTGTCGTCCGTCGTCGCAGCTGCGTCCTATCTGATCAGCTCTTTGGCGCCGGCGATCAGCTGGCTGAGCCCGTTCCGGTACGCCTCACCGTTCTACTGGGCGTTGGGCAACAATCCGCTCGAGAACGGATTGCCGTTCGGCTCCGCTGTCGCCCTGTGCGTGACCGCTGTGGTGCTCCTGGGGGCGGCGAGTCTGGCCTTCAAACGGCTCGACCTGCACTGACCGGCCACCCACGGACCGCCTGACAGTCACCGGTCAGCGATGGGGTCGTCTCGAACTCTGAGGTCCTGGGGCGGAACCGCTCGGATCGAACCGCCAAGGGTGTCCCGGTACGACCCGGTGGTGTCGCTCTGACAATGATGGTCCGATGACGACGCTGCTGCTGGTCTTCGCTTCCGTGTTGTTGTTGGCCGTCCTGGTGTCGAACATGGCGAAAAGGACGATCCTGTCCACCGCGGTGATCTTCCTGGTCGCCGGCTTCATCTGCGGCGAAGGGGTCACCGGGCTGATCCCGCTGGGCCCGACGGACCCGATCGTCGGCACGCTGGCCGAGCTGGCGCTGTTCTCGGTGCTCTTCACCGACGGCATGCGAGTGGGCTGGAATGATCTGCGATCCGCCTGGAAGCTACCGGGCAGGGCGCTGCTGCTCGGCCTGCCGCTCACCCTGATCATCACCGCCGCCTTCGCGCACTGGGTCGCCGGTCTGGGCTGGATCGACTCGCTGCTGATCGGAGCGGTGCTCGCGCCCACGGACCCGGTCTTCGCGGCGGCCCTGGTCGGCAACGAGAAGGTGCCCGCCCGGCTACGGCACCTGTTGAACGTCGAGTCGGGCGTCAATGACGGGCTCGCGCTTCCGTTCGTGCTGATCTTCCTGGCGACGGCGTCGGGCGATCCCAGTCTGCACCTGGCTGCACTCGCCGGTGAGCTCGTCGTCGGCCTGGCGATAGGTGTGGTGGTGCCCTACCTGGCGATCCGTCTGGAGGCGACGAAATACTTCTCCGCCGCGGCGAATTACCAGCCGCTGAACGCCTTTGCCATCGGCCTGCTGGTGTTTGCGCTCAGCCAGGCGACCCACGGCAACCTCTACCTCGCGGCGTTCGCTGCCGGGATCACCATCGCCACCTGCGGCCCCCGGCAACGGGAATCCTTCGAAGAGTTCGGCGAACTGCTGGCCGAATTGTTCAAGCTCGCGGCACTGCTCGTCTTCGGGGCACTGATCTCGCCGGCCTTCCTCGGCGAGATCTCCTGGGGGGGATGGGTTTTCGCCATCCTCGCCCTGGTCGTCGCGCGGCCGGCCGCGCTGGCCGTCTCGTTCCTCGGCTCGGGGCTCAATGCCCGGGAACAGGTCGCTGCGGCGTGGTTCGGGCCGAAGGGGTTCGCCGCCGTCGTGTACGGCCTGCTGGTGCTGGAATCGCAGATTCCTGAGGCCGACGTGGTCTTCCACCTCGTCGCACTGACGATTGTGCTGTCGATCCTGGCGCATTCCTCCACCGACGTCCTGGTTGCCCGTTGGTTCGACGAGCCCGACGAAACACCGCACTGGCACGACAAAGTCTCGTCCGCACTGCGGTCATTTCCCACGCGGCATGCGGAGGAAGACGACGAAGCTCCCCGCGACGAAGCACCTCACGACGAACCGGCCGACGACTCCCCCAACCCCCCGTCGACTTGAGCCAAACGCAGCTTCCACACCCCAGCCCCCCGCCGACTTGAGCCAAACGCAGCTTCCGTAACCCGGCGAAGCTGCATTTGGCTCAAGTGGGCGGTGTTGACGGAGCGGGCGGAGTTGACGGAGCGGGCTCGACCATCAGCTTGAGCAGCAGAAAGGCCACTACCGCCGCCACCGACGAGACCACGAGCATGTTCGCCGGCACCATCAGCAGCACCAGGAAAGCCGCTGCCACCACCCGCCGCAGTACCGCGGCCAGCACCCCAGCACTGACCGCCGCGACCGCGACGACCGGGCTGATCGCGCCGACGAACTGCGAGATGCACAGTCCGGCCGCGGTGGCCACGAACAGCATCGGATAGAAGTGACCGCCCTTCCAGCCGGCCGCCAACAGCAACGCGATCAGCAGCAGTTTGACCGCGGCCAGCAGCGCCAATTCCCAGGCCGACCAGGCCGACAGCGAGTTGACCAGCTCCTCGATTCCGTCCTGGCCGGAGAACAACACCAGCGAGTCCCACGATCCGAGCAGTCCGAGGACCAGACCGGCGACGGTGGCGGGCAGCACCGCGCCGCCGATCTTGCCGCGCACCAGGTCGAACAACGAGTGCACCCGCTGGTAGAGCAGGCCGATGGCGGCCCCCAGCAGGCCCAGCGGCACCGCCCACAGGACGTCGGTGGCCGGCACGGTCGATCCGGACACGGGCCAGTTGGCTTCGACGACCAGGCCCGGGGTGGGAACCATGGCAAACGCGGCGAGGGCGGCCAGCCCGGCGGACAGGGCGAGCAGTACCCGTTGGATCCGCGGAAGCTTGGTGTCACCAACGTCTTCGGCAGCGGTGGCGGCTCCACCGAGCGGCGAGGCGAACAGGGTCGCGAACACCGCGGCGACGGCAATGTCCCGGGCGATGGCGACGGCTTCCGCCCGGCGCAGCAACCCGGCGAGGGCGATCCCGATGGTCCCGCTGAGGAACACCAGACCGAGTTCGGGGCCCAACGCGCCCCCAAATGCCAAGGACACCGCCAGCAGATAGACCGCTTGCGGCAGGATCTTGATGTCGAAACTCTGGGTGCCCTCTTCGCGAGAGAGCAGCTCACTCAGGGGTGGTGGATGATCGCCGAAGAAGCGCTGCCCCAGCCCGACCAGGAGGCCGCCGACAGAGCAGACCACCAGCGCGTACCAGGAGGTCGAGACGCCGAGCGCATCGGGTAGATCGGTCCAGACCAGTGCGATCAGCTCGTCGATCGCCCAGAAGAAGCCGGCGGTCAGCCAGCCCAGCAGCAGACCACCCACGGCGGCGGCGACGATCAACCCAGCCAACCGACGGGTGTCCCGCACCACGGTTTTCATCGCGGCCACTGACGGGAAACGACCCCGGCCGCGGCGACGATCAACCCAGCCAACCGACGGGTGTCCCGCACCACGGTTTTCATCGCGGCCACTGACAGGGAACGACCGCGGCCGCGTCATCGATGCCCCGATGCGGTCTCCCCGGCCGACACGCTCTAACCGAACTCATCGAGGTCTGCTGCCGCGGTGAGGAACTGGATCCATCGGTCCCGGTCGACGAAACCGTAGTGACCGGCACCCGGCCAGACATGGGTGGTGCAGCGCGGGAGCCGCTGGGCAAGGTGCTGCGGCATCCGCGGATCGAGGATGTCGTCGGCGTCGCCGTAGAAAAGGACAACGGGCTGGGTGATGTCCTCGGGCTCGAAGCCCCAGTCCCACAGTGCCATGGTCATTTCGTACATCCCCTCGCCGGCCTGCTGCATGCCGGCGGTGAAGGACGCTTCGAACATTTCCCGCTGCGCCGGATCGCTCAGGAAGGTGTTCGCATCCGATGGGTCGTCCTCTGCGGTCGCCTCCACGAAGCTCGGCATGTCCTTCAGGGCCTTCTTCGCCGCTGAATTGGACGCCAGGGCGATGAGCCGGTGCAGGTGATGCAGTTTGGCGATCAACTTCAGATCCTTGTTGATCAGCATCTTGGCCATGCCCTTCTCGGACAACGGCGACACCGGTGAAGCAAGAACGACTTTCGTCGCGCGATCCGGCAAGCGGTGTGCGACGGCCAGCGCGTGCGGACCGCCTCCGGAGTGGCCGGCGACGGTGAATTCATCGACGGCCAGCGCATCGACCAACTGCTCCATGTCGGCACCCCAGTCGACCATCCGGCGATCCTTGAGCGGTGACGATCCACCGACCCCCGGTTGATCGGCGACGATTATCCTGGACGCCCAAGGATGCTGTCAGCGCGCCGTCGGGGTTGCGGATCAGCCGCGAATCGGAGAACCCATGGTTGAAGAGCACCGGCCTACCGTTCGGATCCCCGTAAGTGTCGTAGGTCAGGACCCGTCCGTCGGTGAGTTGGAGAGTGTCCAAAATTCCTTCCCTCCACGTCGTCGCAGGTTTCATTGGCCTGCCAGCATGCCCGTCGAGCCATTCAAGATCAATACCCACCCGCGCCCGATGAGCAGGTCCTGCGCGATGTTTCCGAGGCTGCGCTGGGGATCCTGACTCGAGCCGGACGAGTGCCGCTGCGGGATGGGCGCCGATGGTGTCGAATGGACAGCACCGCGGGTGGCCCGACTGAACCGTTGACCACGAACCGGGCGTGGCCGCGATCCCAGCGGGACAAGTGATCATCGTTGCGGGGGACGTTGTGACTGATGTGAGCGGCCAAGCCGTTGGCGGTTCCACCCAGGCATCCGCGGCCCGGTTGGTCGATCATGGAGTGCGCTTCGTGCTCGGCACGGTGGTCGATCTGGGTGGAGTCACCCGCGCCAAAGGTGTTCCGGTGGAGCGATTCCCGGTGTTCGTGGAGCAGGGCATGGGCGCCTCGCCGTCGTGGGTGGTGTTCTGCGCGGACTTCGGCATCGCCTTTACCCCTGAGCTCGGTGTGACCGGCGACCTACGGTTGCGGATCGACCCGGCTCTGACAACGATCGTCGAGCCCGGGGTTGCCTGGGCTCCCGGGGAGCTCTTCACGCAGGACGGCGAACGCTTCGCCGGTTGTCCCCGCGGGCGACTCAAGGACGTGGTCGCCAGGCTCGCGGCCGCCGGGCTGACCGCGCGGACGGGTGCGGAACTGGAGTTCATGCTGACCGAACCCGACGGCGCACCGAGGATTCGCGGCCACTGGCAGGGCTACGGGGTGCGGTCGGTCCTGGACGTCGCACCCCTGCTGGCGGAACTGACCGAGAGTTTCGCCGACGCGGGGATGCCGATCGAACAGCTGCACGCCGAGTACGGCGCCGATCAGTTCGAGATTTCGCTCCCACCAGCCGATCCGGTGACGACGGCGGACCGGACCATCCTTGCCAGAACACTGATCGGTCGCGCCACCGCGAGACACGGTTTGGGGGTGTCCTTCTCGCCGGTGCCGTTTGCCGGCGGAGCCGGCAACGGAGCACATCTGCACCTGTCGCTGGTCGACGACACGGGGCCCCTGCTGTCCGGTGGCGAAGGGCCGCACGGCCTCACCGTGGCTGGCGGGGCGGCGATTGCCGGTGTCGTGCAGGGACTTTCCGAGCTCCAGGGAATGCTGGCCGGTTCGGTGATGTCCCCCTTGCGGCTCAAGCCCGGAAACTGGGCCGGCGCATTTGCCTGCTGGGGCCTGGAGAACCGTGAGGCGGCAGTCCGTCTCATCGCTAACACGCCGGGGAATCCCGCACGGCGCCACCATCGAACTCAAGGTGATCGACGGCAGTGCCAACCCGTACCTTGCGGCCGCCGCCTTCCTGGGGTTGGCGCTGGACGGCGTGGAACGCGGGCTCCCACTCCCGGTGGAGGTCACCGTGGATCCCGCGACCCTGTCGGAGTCGCAACGAGCGGATTTGGCCCTGTCGACCGATATTGCGAGCCGTCATCGACGCGCTTGATCGCTCCCCGCTCGCCCGTGACCTGATGGGCGACCTGATCGTGGACGGGACGGTCGCGGTCCGCAGGTATGAGCAGCGCACCTACGGAAAGGCCGACACGGAGGACGTCGCAGACATTTTCCGGCAGGCGTTCAGCTGTTGAGCGAATCGAGCCCCGATATCGATACAATCGGTGCCGAAACAACCGGCCCCGAAACAACAGCAGCCGGTTTGCCTGCATTCTGGACCGGCCTGGATTCGGTGCCGGACGGTCTGGCCGAGGCGCTGTCCCTTCCCCTTGTCGACCACCACGTCCACGGCTCGTTCCTCGGACCGGTGAATCGCGCAGTTCGAGGAGGCGATCAACGAGGGCTCCACCGGCCCGATCCCGGACTACATGACGCAGTTCGACAGCCAGGTCGGCATCGCCATCAGGCGGTGGTGCGCGCCACTGTTGGGCTTGCCCCGCCACGCCACACCGGATGACTACTGGCGCCGACGATCCGAACTGGAAGATTCCGGCGCGGCCCGCACACTGCTGCCGGCCGCGGGCGTGCGCAGCTGGCTCGTCGACACGGGCCGGACGAGGGATCGGCTGACCTCGCCGGCGACGCTGGCCGACTGGGCGGGCGGCCGTGCCAAAGAGATCCTCCGGCTGGAAACGTTGGCCGAGTCCCTGCTGGTGGAAGACGGTCTCGCCGCGGCAATACGCGACAGCAATTCC
This sequence comes from uncultured Actinomycetota bacterium, assembly GCA_963730295.1. GTDB lineage: Bacteria > Actinomycetota > Actinomycetes > Mycobacteriales > Nakamurellaceae > Nakamurella. The sequence goes on from CAVSRE010000006.1 coordinate 463,248, forward strand.
GGGCGCGACTGGCGGACCTCGGGCCGCGCAACGGTTGGCGTGAAATCCATTGTCGGGTATCGGTGTGGGTTCACGATCGATTGGACCGAGCCCTCGGATGCACAGGCCAACGCCGAGGTGGCGGCCTGGGCGGCGCGGATGTCCGGTGGGTGGCCTCGGCTGACGTCGCCGGTGCTGGCCGCGTTCGGGATTCACGCCGCCGCGGCCGCCGGCCTGCCCATCCAGATCCACGTGGGGCTCGGCGACCGCGACCTCGACCTGCACCGCGTCGACCCGATGCTGCTGCTGCCACTGCTTCGACAGCCGACTATCCGGCGGGTACCGATCCTGCTGTTGCACTGCTACCCGTTCCACCGGCAGGCCGGTTACCTCGCGCAGGCTTTCGACAATGTGTACTTCGACGTCGGGCTCGCCGCGAGCTACCTGGGTGCCCGCGCGACCGAACTGCGTCGCCGAATCCCTGGAACTGGCGCCGTTCGCCAAGCAGCTCTACTCCTCCGATGGGTACGGCCCACCGGAGTTGCACCTGCTGGGCTCGGTGCTGTGGCGGCGCGGGATGGCCCGGGTACTGGGCCGCTGGGTGCGGGAGAGCGACTGGTCGCTCACCGATGCCAGCAGGGTGGTCCGGATGATCGGCTCGGAAAACGCGGAGCGCGTCTACCGGTTGTGAGGATTCGTGTTTCATGGCACGGCGGAATCGCGGTTCAGACACCGCGGAATCGCGGCAGGCACTGCGGAGTCGCGGGTGATGGCACGAAAGGTCCGGCAAGGCCGATCAACTGGCCAGCGCTTCGATGCCCTTGCCGATCAGGACGGCGCTGAGGATCAGAATCAGGACGGCCATCATTCCGGCGTTGTTGGTCTGCAACCACACCTTCATCCGGTCCAGGGTCGGCCGCATCTTCTGCCCGGCCAGCAGGTAGCCGACCACCGGTATCGCCACCGTCGAGGAGGCGATGATGGTGAAGACCGCGACGACGACGACCTCCTGCCCGATCGGGAGTCCGGCGGTGCCGATGGCCAGACCGGCCGCGACGGCCAGGATCAGATTCTTCGGATTCACCGCGGACAGCAGCATCCCCACTCCGAGCGACTTGCCGAAGGTGAAGTCGTCGATGGCCTTCATCCACTTCGGCGTGTCCCGTACCTCACCGCGACCCCGCCACCGGCCAACGCCCCGGACGAGCAGCAACACCCCGAGAATGATCTTCGTCCAGGACGCCCACACCGGCGGCGGGCCGCCGCCGGTGTGCAGGCTCCCGGACAGCGCGATCATGATCGCCGTCACGACCACGACGCCGATGATCCACCCGAGCAGGAACCCGCCGCCGTTCCCGCTCGCCCGCGGTGACAACAACATCAGTATCGCGGCGATGATCGGCACCGGCGAAATTGCGATGCCCACCGCCAGCGGCAGTATCTGTCCGATCACGAACCCATGGACATTCCTTCTGATAGTGCGGCCGTCAACCGTGGCCGAGGTGATTCGCTGGACAGAATTTTCGATCGAGGATCACCAGGCAGGGTTGGTGACCGTTGTTCCGTCCGGGACGAGTCACGGCGCCGAGCCGCAAACCGGCTCGGCGCCGTCAGCGTTGTGCGGTCAGCCTGCGCCCCAGATGTCTTCCAGGAAGCGGTGTTCGGTGCGGAGGTTGGTCAGCCAGGTTTGGCATTCGTCGGCGGACTGCCCGGTCTTGCTGGCGGCGATCTGGGTGAGCGCGGCCCGCACCCCGGGTGCCAGGGTGCGGGCGTTGCCGCAGACGAAGATCGACGCGTTCTTCTCGATCAGGTCCCAGATCTCGTCCTGGTGGGCGAGCATCTCGTCCTGGGCATACTTACGACCGTCGCGGGGTTGCCGGGAAAACGACGTGTAGACCCGGACGTCCGCAGTCTTCTCGAATTCGGCCATCTCATCGGCGTAGAGATTGTCGGTGTCGGGGTTGCGGCACCCGAAGAACAGCAACGACGGAGCCAGTGATTCACCGCGTGCCTTCTGCGCGGCCCGTTCCTGCAGGAATCCGCGGAACGGCGCCAGCCCGGTCCCGGCGCCGACCATGATCATGCCGATACCGGGGTCCGTCGGTGGCCGGAACGGAATGGTCGGTTCGCGACGGAACACGAAGATCGTGCTGTTCGGCGCCATGGACGCCAGGTAATTCGAACACACGCCGGCGAATTCCCGGTCGCCGCCGCGGGCCGGCGCCCGCAGCACACCGGCGGTGATGCTGCAGACGTCGGGGCTGACCAGGGGCGAGGACGAGATCGAGTAGTACCTGGGCTGCAGCGCCGGCAACAGGTCCAGGTACACCGCGAACGGCACGGCGCAACCCGGGTACCGCTCCAACAGGTCCAACACCGACACGTTCGACCCGGCAACCTGTTCCCGGTACCGGGTGCGGGACTCGGGGTCGTCCCCGATCAGCGCCTGCAGTTCGGCCTGCTGCGCCGGGTCGTCGGTGTAGCTGGCCAGCACCTCGATGTCCGCGCGGCTGGCGGGAGCCTGGAGTTCCACACAGCTGCCCAGCACGCTCAGCAACGGAGTGGGTTCGTCCACCGGCAGGTGCGTGTGGGTGCCGCTGTTCGGCACGATCGTCACGTACATGCCGGCGTCCAGGGTGAACCGGAACATCACCCGGCGGATCAACGCGATGCTGTTCCGCGGCAACACACCGAGGTGGTCACCCGCCCGATACTGCACTCCCTCGGGCAACGCCACGTCCAGGTGCCGGGTCGACCGGACACCGGGTGCGGGCGGCCCGACCTGGGTGAGTTCCCGATTCTGGCGAACCCGCGCCGCAGTGGCCTCGTAGGACAGCAGAACCGGGTTCGCCAACGCCCGGTTGACGAGGGTGATGGACAACCGCGGGCCGGCGGTGACCGGGTCGGCGGCGGTGGCCGGCAGGTCCAACGCGGCGGCCAGGTCGGACCACAACGTTGTGTGCCACGACCGGTACTGGTCGTCGAAATCGGCGTGCGCGTCACCGGCACCGCGCGGGTGCACCCGGCTCGCGCCGCGGCGTTCCAGTTCCACGTCAAGCAGGGTCGGTACCGCCTGATAGGTTGCGGCCCAGTCGGTGTCGCCGCAGCCGAAGACGGTGTACTTCACTCCGGCGAAGGCATCGCCCGGCAGCGCGGGGTCGCGCAACCAGGCCACGAAGCTCTCCGCATTCTCCGGGGGCTGCCCGTTGTAGGACGCACACACCATCACCACCGCACCGGCGGTGGGCAACGCTCCGACGTGGTCGTCCAGGGCACCGACCGTCACCTGGAACCCGCGTTCGGTGCCCTCACCGGCCAGCTTGTTCGCGATGCCCTCCGCGGTGCCCAGATTCGAGCCGAACAACACCAGCAACGGTGTGCCGTGCCCGGCCACCGCCGGGCCGGCCGCCGGCTGCGCAACGGGGGTCGCCGCGGCGGTCGCCTTCTCCCGGTGCACCAGTTTCCGGTCGGCCCGGGGCCGAATCTTGATGTAATGTCCTGCGGCTTGATGGTCAGGGCCGTCATGGTGTGCAACTGGTAGTTGCGGTGGTCGATGAACTCGAACCGCTGCAGCAGCATCCCCAACACCAGGGTCGCCTCCTGCAGGGCGAACTGCCGGCCGATGCACGACCGCATCCCGAAACCGAAGGGCCGGTAGGCGTTCGGTGGGATGGCCGCCTTGTTCTCCGGCGAGAAGTGATCCGGGTTGAACTCGTCGGCGTCCGCACCCCACACCGACTGATCCCGGTGCAAGCTGGGAATCAGCACGGACATGGCGGTCCCCGCGGGTATCGCGTACTGACCGACGATCACGGTGTCGCTCGCGGGGCGCCCGGGTGAAGATCGGGGCCGTCGGCCACAACCGCAACGTCTCATCCAGCACCTGCGCGACGTACGTCAGTCGGCGCACCTGCTCGTAGGTCGGCTCGGCGTCGTCGCCCAACACCTCGTCCACCTCGGCCCTGGCCCGAGCCGCAACTGCGGGTGCTTCATCAGGTAATAGATCGCGAAGGACAGCAACCCACTGGTCGTCTCATGACCAGCGACCATGAAGGTCAGGCACTGCGCGATGATGTTCTCATCGGTCAGGCCCGCGCCGGACTTCTTGTCGATCCCGGTCAGCATGCGGCCCAACAGGTCCGTGTTGTCCGCGGCGTCGCCCTGCCGTCGGCGGTCCTCGACCAGGCCCTGACCATGTTCGCTCAGGAACTCCTGGTCCTCCAGCATCTGCCGGGTGGCCTTGATTCGAAACCGCTGCGGGATTTTCGGCTGGGTGGCCCGTGTTTGGGCCTCCGGCAGTACCCGGACCATCGCTGGACGAACGGATGCTGGGTGTCCCGGTAGTAGGAGTTGAACCGGTAGTCGAACCCGCAGAGCGCGATGGTGTCCAGGGTAAGGCTGTCATGTCGACAGGGACGTTGACCTCCTCGTCCGGATTGAGCCGGGACCATTTGCCCATCAACTGCCCGGCGATGTCGAGCATCCGGGGCATGTACTCCCGCATCGCCTGCTGGCTGAAGGGGGCCATCAGGATGTTGTGCGCCCGATGCCACATCGGATCCGTCGTTTCGCTGGTGAAAAACCGGGACCGGCCACGCTCTTCTGCAGGGCCTTCAGGCCGGCACCGATCTTCTTGTCGAAGGTCGTGTCGTCGCACATTTGGTCGACCAGATCGGCACCCGACACCATATCTGGCACCGGCCGGGAGGGTCAACTTGAAGATCGGCCCGTACTCCTTGGCCATGGCGATAAAGCCGTCGATCGGACTGTGCGTGTCGATGTCGAACATGTTGCCCAGCAGCGGAAGCCCCTTGGGACCCGGAATCTCGTCGATCGTGATCGGTGCGGTCATACGAACTCACTCCAAGCGGTTGCGGGATGCGTTAGGAAAGGGAATTCAAACAGGCCGCCCAACTCTCCGCGTGGCGGGGCATGGTGGCGAACGCGTTGTCCCGGGGCTCTCGGGCGGCGACCTGTCAGCGACCGATGGCGACCGACTGCAATCCGAGCGGCACCATCGGATGGGCCAACCATCGGCCTGAGCCACCCCTCGTCGGCCCGGCGGGTGCTCGCTGACTCATAGAGGAAAGTGGCAGGCTCCAGTGGTTCGCATGAGCGCCCCCAATCGCCACACGCTGGCTCACAAGGGCCCGCCAAGGGGCCCGAAAGACTCTGTGACGGCCCCAGTTTGGCCGGTCACTCGTGCCGCCCACCGTCGGCCATCATTCCCCGACCTGAACCCGCCAAATATAACGATTACCTGACAATTCGGTGGCGAGCACGCGAAGACACCAGTACCCGAGTTGCCTCAGCAGCAGGTCTTCGTATTGTTGTTTTCCATGAGTCGTATCGGGCGTGGCTGGTCACTGACCAAGAAGAGCTGGTCGGTGGTGAAGGGGGACGGCTCCCTGCTCGGCTTTACCGTCATCGCGGGAATTGCTGGCCTACTCTGTGCGGTGGGGTTTTTTTGGGCCGGTGCGAGCATCGTGGTGGCGACCGACGCCGACTGGCTCGCCATCCCGGTGGCATTGCTCGGGTTCTATGTCCTGATCACGATCAGCGTGTTCTGCAGCGTCGCCCTGGCCTCCTGCGCGACCGCTGCGCTCGACGGCCGGCGGACCACGATCGCGCAGGGCCTCGGCGCGGCCGGGTCCCGGCTCGGGCTGATCCTGAAATGGGCCGCGGTTCAACTCGTTGTCGGCACGGTGATCTCGGTGATCCAGTCGGCCATTCGCCAGGGCGCCGGGCAGGTGGTCGGGACGATTGTCGGCGGACTGGCCAACTTCGCCTGGACGATCGCCACCTTCTTTGTGATCCCCAGCATCGCCCTGGAGGGCCTGAGCCCGAAGGATGCGCTGAAGCGTTCGACGGGGCTGATCAAGACCCGCTGGGGCGAGGGATTGACCGGGACGACAGCCATCGGCCTGGTCGCCTTCGTGGTGGCCTTCATGCCCGCCGCCCTGCTGATCGGAATCGGTATGGGCATGGCGCAGAATTCGCAGACCACGCAGGCTGCGGTGACGATCTCGATCGGGGTGCTGATCATCGCCATGACCGTGCTGCTGCAAACCACCATCACCACCGTGTTCAAGGTGGCATTGTTCCGCTTCGCCACCGAGGACTCCGTCCTTGGCCCCTTCGACCGGACCGAGCTCGAAGGCGCCTTCACCAAGGCCCGCAGTGGGCCCGGTAGTCCGTTCGGCCGCGTCCCGGGATGGACGCCGTCCTGACAGGGCACGGATCGCTGGTCGGCCGGGCCAGGTTGGCGTGACCGAGCCGCTCACCGCGGTCGAACGCCGGGCTTCCGTGGCTTTGGCGCTCGCCCGCATCCTGGCGGCCGTCGACGTCGGCGCCCTGTCGGTGGCCATCCCGACCATTCAGGACGACCTTGACGTTTCACTGGCGAGCCTGCAGTGGGCCGCCGCCGTCTTCCCGATCGGCTACGCGGCGATGTCGATCCCGGGGGGTGCGCTCGCCGACCGGTTCGGCCGCCGCCGCGTCTATCTGATCGGTATCACCGTATTCGCCGGTGGCGCACTCCTCGGATCGGTCTCCCAAGGAGCCGAGATGCTGGTGGTGGGGCGGGCGATCCAGGGCATCGGCGCCGGGCTGGCGCAACCGTCCTCGTTCGCTCTGCTGGCGACCGTCGTCGCACCCGCACGTCTGCAGCAGGCAGTGGCGATCCGGTCCAGCGCCTCGGCGGCGGGGACTGCCATCGGCCCGCTCGTCGGGGCGCTGCTGGTTGCGCTTCTCGGCTGGCGAAGCGTCTTCTGGACGTCCGTTCCGCTGGCCGTCGTGGCCGGCGTGGCCGCCGTTCGGGTCGTCGGCGAATCGCGAGCACGCACGCTGCGCTCGCTGGACTGGGTCGGCGCGGTGCTCGTCGCCGCCGCGGTGACGCTGTTTTCCAAAGGCATCATCGACCTGGGCCAGGAGGGCGGTGGGGCCGCTCTGCTCCTGGTCGGTCTCGGCATCGTCCTCGGTGCCGCGTTCGTCGCCCGACTGCTCACCGCGCGCGTTCCGCTGGTCGACCCGAAAGCCCTCCGGCGCTGTCCGGTACCACTCGCGCTCGTGGTCGGCTTCACCGTCACCCTGGCCTTGACCGGCGCGCTGTTCCTGCAGCAGATCGTCGCTCAGTCGGTACTCGGGCTCACGCCGTTGGTCGCGGGGCTGCTCTCGATCCCGATCACCGCGCTGTTCATCGTCGGTGCGGGGGCATCTCCCCGGTACACCAAGCGCTTCGGGCTGGCTCGACTGACTGCCACCGGCCTGTTTCTCGGCGCCGCCGGCCTGGGCGTGCTCGCGACGGTCAACGACCACGGCATTCCGCAGCTCGCCGTCGGTGACCTGATGCTCGGTCTCGGCCTCGGGCTTGCCCTGCCGGGTCTGTGGGCTGCCGCCCTCGCCGGTGCTCCCGAGGACGATCGGGGCGCCGTCTCCGGTGGCCTCGGGCTCGCCCAGCATCTCGGCCAGGCGATCGGAGTGGCCGGCTTTGCTGCCCTCACCGCCGCGGTCACCACCAGCGCCTGGCGCTCGAGCACTGTGCCGGCCGCGCAGCAGGACTCGTTGTTGACCGAGGTGCTGGCCGGCGACGTGAGCAAGGTCGACGCGGCGGCCGGGCCGAGCGTCGCCCAGATCGCGAGCGACGCCTTCCTCAGTGGTAACTCGGTCGCGTGTCTCGTCGGTGCCGGCGTCCTGGTGGTCGTCGCCATCATCGTGCTCCGGCGGGCGTCGCCGGTCCGGGCAGCGATCTCGCACCGAGATCGCCGTGGGAAGGGGAACGGGTATGACGGACAAGGGAGAAATCCCCCGGCCGAGGTCGGTCCCGATCCTCGGTAATGCGTTGGTCGCGGTCCATCCGGCGACGGCCTTCTTCGACCTGCAGAATCTGGCCGACGAGTTGGGACCGATCTACGCGCTGGACATGCCCGGCTACCGTGATGCGGTCGTCCTGTCCGAACACCTGCTGACCGGCGAGGTCGCCGACGACGCACGGTTCGACAAGTCGCCGGCAGCGCGGATCCGGGCATGGTCGGGGACGGCCTTTTCACCGCGTTCACCGACAGCCCCAGTGGCACCGAGGCCATCGCATCATCGCCCCGGCCTTCACCCGCGAGGCGATCGCCACGCTGTACCCGAGCATGGTCAACCCGGTCGAGCAGTTGGCGGAGCGGCTGGTGCGGGTCGAGCCGGGTGCGGACCTGGACGTGCCGACGCTGACCAGCGCGATGACGCTCGAGGTCGTCGGCCTCTGCTCGTTCTCCCACCGGTTCGGCGGCCTTTACACCAGTACCCCGACGCCCTTCCTGCAATCGCTGGACCGCGCCCTGACGCTGCTCGCCTCCGGGTCGGGCAAGAAGGACCTGTATGCCTACACGCACCCGCACGCCGCGCGCGAGCTGCGGGACTCCTCGGAGCGGTTGATTCTCTTCGTGGACGACTTCGTCAAGCGACGGCGGGCGCTGGGGACGGAGCACGCGCCGAAGGACCTGCTCCAGCACATGCTCACCGCGACCGATCCGGAGACCGGCGCACGACTGAGCGACATCGAGGTTCGCCAGCAGACGCTGACCCTGCTCATCGCCGGTCACGAGACCACCAGCGGCAGCCTGGCTTTCGCGCTATATCACCTGGCCGCCAACCCCGACATCCAGGACTGGGCGCGCGAGCAGATCGACGAGGTTCTCGGCGCCGACCGCACCGTCACACCCACCCTCGAGCAACTCGATCGGCTCGACCGGCTGCACGTGGTTCTCGATGAGACCCTCCGCCTGCATCCCACGGCCCCGGTGCTGATGCGGCACCCCCGCCGGCCGACGACCATCGGGGGCCGCTACCCCCTGGAATCGGGCAGCACGATCCTATCGCACTCCCGAAGGTCCATCTCGACCCGACGATCTGGGGGCCCGACGCCGAGACGTTCCGGCCCGGCCGCTGGGAGTCGGTGGGAGCACTCCCGCCGGGGGCGTACCAGCCTTTCGGGGTCGGTGTCCGCGGTTGCATCGGCCGGCTGTTCGCGCTGACCGAGGCAAGGGCCACCCTGGCCACGCTGCTGCATCGTTTCCGGATCGTTGACGCCCACCAGGCCCCGCTCGAGATTGCCGTCCACCTCTCGCTCAAGCCGAAAAACCTGAAGCTGCGCTTCCTGGCACGTCGGGATGGCGCGGGGGTCGGGACCGTCCCGACCGGCACGGTCCCGGCAGGCACCACTCCGGCAACCACCATCCCGACAAGCACTATCCCGACAGGCGCCTGCCCGGCAAGCACCGTCCCGGCAACCGCTGTGGCCCCGAACGCGCGGCAGACGGACGGCGCCGAGGGAACGACCCCTTGCCGATCGGCGGCAGCCAACACCAGCGGCTCCTGGTCGCCTCGACCTCCGACGGCGGAACGGCGCGTCACCTCGGTCACGATCTCGCGCACGAGGCCGTCACCGCCGGCGACACCGTGGAGAGCGTCGAGCTCAATGCCCTGGTCGAGCGCCTCCCGACGGACCGCCCCCTGGTCGTCATCACCGCCTCCTACAACGGGCAACCAGCGGAAGGCGCGCGCGACTTCGTGTCGTGGTTGGCGACAGCGCCCGACGACGCGGCGCAGGGGGTTCGCTATGCCGTCTTCGGTTGCGGCGACCACAACTGGTCGACCACCTACCAGGCCGTTCCCACGCTGATCGACCACGAGCTCGAACGCCTTGGCGGGCAACGACTACTGAAGCGCGGCGAGGGCGACTCGTCGCGCGACCTGAACGGCGAGTTCGCCCGTTGGAGCCGTCAGCTGTGGCATGTGCTCGACGATGCCAACCCGGGCCCGCACAGGGAACGCAAGAATCCGATCGGGCGCTACGTCGCGACCGAGGTCGGTCGATCACCCGCCGACGGGCCGGCCGAAAGCTTCGGGATGCGCGAGACCTGGGTCCTCGCATCGAGGCAGCTGCAACGCGTGGCCGGCGCCGACCCCTCGGATCGACTCACCCTGCACCTGGACCTCGACCTGGGGCCGTCCAGCACCTACCGGCCGGGCGACCATCTGCTGGTCCTCCCGCAGAACCGGCAGACCATCATCTGGCGGGCGGCGAAGACACTGCGCTTCGAACCGTCGCTCGTCATCGCGCTGCACGCGACCACACCGGTCGAGACCAGCCTCCCGCTCGGCCAACCGGTGATGATGTACGACCTGCTGCGCAGCTACTGCGACCTCCGCGCGCCCGCGACACGCAGGGAATCGAGATCCTCGCGTCGCACATCGACAGCCGGGCCAGACGGGGCCCGCTGTTGGCCATGGCGGAGGACGACGAAGCCTACGCCGGCGGCGTGCTCGCCCGCCGCGCTTCCCTGCTCGACCTGGCGACCGAGTACCCGCCGGACGAGCCGATCCCACCAGCCCTGGTCATCGAGGCGTTCCCGATGTCAAACCGCGGCCGTATTCAATTTCCTCCGCCCCGATCGGCGAGCCGAACCACGCCTGTATTACCGCGGGATTCGTTTCCGGTCCGGCCTTGTCGGGACACGGTCTGTACTACGGAGTCACGTCCGGCTACCTCACCACGCTCGGCGCCGGTGTTCGGATGCTTGCTCGCGTCTCGGATCCCGGGCCACTGTTCCACCCGCCCGGCGAACCTCGGACGCCGATCATCATGGTGTGCGCGGGCACCGGAATTGCGCCCTTCCGCGGCTTTCTGCAGGAGCGCGCCGCGGAGCGGGCGATCGGCCGGCCGGTCGGGCCGACTGTACTGTTCCGGGGCTGCCGCCGACCGGACCAGGACCGGATCTTCGGCGACGAGCTCGATACCTGGGCCGACCAGGGGTGGCTGGACCTGCACGAGGCATACTCCCGCCCGGTCCAGGGGCCGGGTCACTACGTCCAGGACGTCGTCCGCGAGCAGGGCGCGACGCTGCTGCCGCTGATGGATCAAGGGGCGGTCGTGTATGTCTGCGGCAGTCGGCTGACGATGGCGCCGGAGGTGCGCTCGGCGTTCGCCGACCTGCACACCGAGCGCACCGGCGAGTCCGGTGCGGCCTGGGTCGAACAGCTCACCGCCGCCGACCGCTACATCGAAGACGTGTGGGGCGGCGGATGAGCCGGGATACGGCGGGCGCTGAGGGCATCGCCGGAAAGGGTGCCGCCCCGGCCGGCAGCAGCATCCTTCAGACCGTCAGCAGTACCGGCCCGGCCGTCAGCAGTACCGGCGGTGTGAACGGTGCGCAGGAAGCAAACCTGCTGACCGTCGAGGGGCTCGGCGTGGCACTGGACGGCGCCCTACCCGGTTCCGGTCACGTCACGGCGATCGACATCCTGCCCCTGGGTGAAGCGCAGGGTCATGCCTCTCGGGTCGACCGGATTCACGTCACCTACGACCCGCCGGGGGCGGGTCCATCGTCGGTGATCGTGAAGAGATCGTTGGACGTGCTGGCCGCCGAGGCGGGCTACGGCCAACCGTTCGCGCGGGCCGCGACCGTCCACCAGATCTTCGCGGTCGATGCCCCGCCGGTGCGTACGGCCCGCTGCTACCACGCGGAAGTGGCCGATGACGGCTATCGCGGGGCTCTCGTCTTGGAGGACCTCGGAACGTGGGAGGTGGTCGATGGCCGGGCGGGGCTGCCCGATCAGCGGATGGCGCTGGGCTTGCGGACATGTGCCCGGCTGCACGCCTGGGGCTGGAACATCGCACGGCCGCGGCTCGCTCGGCTGCCGGCCGGCGGACTACCCTACGGACTCCGCATCTGCCGCTCACTGGAACGAGATCCGGCCCTACCTGACCGCCGTCGAACCCGCCCTGGCGGCGGCGGGTGACGACTTCGTGGCGACCCTACACCGCCGTGCTCACCTGGGCTCGCGAGCGACCGCACACCCTCGTTCACGGCGACGACTACGCCGACAACCTGCGGTTTCTCGGCGACGAGGTCGCTGTGCTCGACTGGGGACTCGCGTTCACCGGGTTCGGCGCATATGACGCGGCCCGGCTCGCCTGCACCAGCAGCGCCGGGCTCCCAACCGAGGAGTACCTGCAATGGGCCTGCGCCGTCTGGGCGGAAGAACTGCGGACGCACGGGGTCGAGGACTACGACGACACGACCGCGTTCGCGGACTTCCGGGTGGGCGCCGCGCTCGCATTCCCCAGCGTCCTGGCGGCGCTTGTCCAGGATCCGGACTACTATCGGGCGGCGACGGCGGCGGGCCGGTCCCAGCGGGTGGCCGCGTCGCTCGCCGCCCTCGGTATCGACTCGATGGCGAGCGTCCTACCGGTCTGAAAGCCCGAGCATCGACCGACGCCGGACGCTCGATGCCGCCGCCTGCTGCCGCGCCTGGTGCGGCGTCGAAATGCGCTGCGGTGCTTGGAGTTACGCGGGGCGATGCCCGTTCAGGAAGTGATCCACCATGACCATCGGATCGAGGTCGAACACGAGCAGGTCGGTTCCCGCCCGCGTCCACAGACCCTGCGCCACCAGCGGGGCGAGCAGGAGCGCCACGCCCTGCAGCGGCTCGAACGGCTTGAGCTGGCCCCGATCCTGATGTTCGGCGATGATCTGCGCCGCCCTTTGCAGATTCGGCACCAACGCCGCCATAGCACCCCGCAACTCCGGATGCCGCGGGATCTCCGTCAACAGGGTCACCACGGCCCCGCCGTAGGCCCGGCTCGTCTGGTTGAAGCTGTCGACGATCGCCGCGAGGTCGGCCCGGACATCCTCGGTGGCAACGACCTGGCTGAAGGGCGATCTCGACAGGCAATGAGCCAGTGCGGCCCGGATCAGTGCCGCCTTGCTGTTGTAGCGGCGAAAAAGTGTCACTTCGTTGATGCCCGCCCGCAGGGCGATCTCCTTCATCGTGGCCGCGCTGTATCCCAGCTCGGCGAAGGCCCGGACCGTGACCTCGAAGAGGTTGTCGACATCGATCACCTTGGGCATCTGGCTCCACTCGACGGGCTGAAGGGTCAAGATTTATTGTAAGTGATGACTTGCAATAATTACGGCAGCTATCTACCGTGATTCGCAGGGAACGGGAGGCCGACCAATGGTCGGACCGCTCGACAATGCGGCCAAGGGCAGGTGCGGCGGTGACGGACACGGACGTGCACAGGCGCGGCAAGGGCAAGCCGGCGTGGGATATCCAGGACTCGGCCCTGTGGCGACTGAAGGTTCGACTGCAGTTCACCGGCTGGCTCCAGTACGGTCCCAATGCCGTCGCCGTACTCGTGGTCTTCCTCGCCGCGGCGATCGCAGCGCTCTTCGGCGCTCGGTCGATCACCTGGGTCTTGGCGGCACTGGGCTCGGTGCTGCTGGTGGTTCTGGTTTTCGACCTGGTCACGGTGAAGCTGGGCCTGCGCCCGACCGAGGCACGACCCCCACGCAGGGACCACATGGATGCTTTCGACCTGATGCGCGTACGGCGGTCGTGCCGATCGTTCCAGTCCCGAGACCTCACCGCAGCCGACCGCACGGAGCTGCTGGGATCTGTTGCGGCGCATACCCGGTCGGACGTGTTGATCGGCGACGGCCCGATCCGGCTGGAGTACATCGCGGCCCCGTTGACGGTCTGGCCCGTGGTCGGCGCCCATGAGTTCCTGGTCGCGATCGCTCCGCACGACTACGACCGGATGGCTGTCATCGACGTCGGCCACAGCCTGCAGAAGGTCGTTCTGGATGCCACCCGAATGGGGCTGGCCAGCTGCTGGATCGGGCCCGGCGCCGACCAGAAGAGCATCGTGCAGCAGCTGGGCGACCGGTTCGACCCCGAGCGGGACCATGTGATCTGTGTCTGTGCCGTCGGCTACCGCTCCCGATTCCTACCGCTGTTCATCCGGCTCATGCAGGTCGGCCAGCATCGCCGCCGGCCCTTGGCGTCGCTCTTCTTCGCCGACCCGCACTTCCGTGAGGCGCTGGACGTCCAGGACGGACCGTTCGCCGCGTACGGCCGCTGCTATGAGGTGTGCCAGTGGTCCCCCTCGTCCTACAACGGCCAGACCACCAGGTGCGCCGCCGTCACCGAGGTCATCGACGGCACGGCGCGGCCTGCCCGTTTCGACTTCTGCGCATCGACCGCGTCCCGCTACTACGCCGCCGTCGCGCTGGGCATCTGGTGTGCGAACTGGGAGACCGGCTGCGAAGAGCTGGGCCTGCCCGGGCACTTCCGGGTGTTGACCGCGAAAGAACGCGGAGTGCCGCAACCGCCAGAACTACCGCGGTACGACGTCAGCTGGATCGTCGACTCCGCCGAACCCCGACGGAACGTGCTGAGACGAGAACCGCCTGATGGCCCGAAAGGACCATCATCAACGTCCTGTCGGTGTTCCGCGGAAGCACCCGACGGTGTACGGGTACTCCAGGGTCGCGTCATAGTGATACATCGTCCGTAGCGCACCGTCCCACATCACCTCGCTCGTTCGTCCGTGGCATTCGTCGAGATCGGCGTTGCTGGGCAGATTGCCGTTGGCGTCGCGCTCGACATAGATGCCGAAACCGTCGAGCGCGAAACCGATCAGCGTGGACGGGTCGGTCGACGTGTTGACGATGCACGACGGGACGTCGTGGTGGTGGTAGCGCTCGCGGCCGTCGGGGTGCCCGTTGCAGCTGTCCTGGGTCTCGTGGGCGACCGCGTCGCGTCCCGCGTCGTCGAGCGCGTTGTAGAGCAGCACCCCGTCATCCAGCACACCGATCGGCCCGAGCCCGGTACAGGTCGGAACGTCCGCTGGCGCGGGGTCGACCGGCACGCGGAAGGTAACCTCCTGTGCCGCAATGTGATTGGGGTTCGGGTCGTAGCGGAACGCCGGATCCGTGACCTGGATGGGAAAGATGCCGGTGGTGAAACGATCGGGCAGATCGTTCGTGGTCAGTGTCCGAATGCCGCCGGACATGGTGACGTCGTAGTGTGCCGCCGGCCAGCTCACGGCGCCCTCGACGACGACCTTCTCGGTCATGTTCCAGGTGTTGTTCGATCCATCGATCCAGTCACCACTGTGTTGGGCGCCACCCTGTCGGAAGGTGGTGGAACAGGAATCGACGTACCCAGACCGGGGAGTCGTCGACACCTTGCCGTCCCCGAGCGGGATGGCCGTGACATCGACGGTGCCGGACCAGACCAGGGTGGCATTGTCGGCAACTCCTGGTGTGCTGGAAGCGGCCGCGACTCCCGGTGCACTGGAGGCGGCGACTCCTGGTGCGCTGGGCGCGGCCACGGTGCTTGCCGCGTCCGAGGATCCGCCCGGCGTCGGGGGTGGTGATCCGGACAGTTCCGCACCGCAGGAAGCAGCCGCAACGGACAGCGCAAACAGGGCCACGGCCATGAGCCGAGACCAACCAACAGCCATCAACCCAACCTAATCGGCTCCGCCGCAGCCCGCACCGATCGTCAGGGCCCTACGCCGAACCCGAAGTCACCCCGAAAGCCGATGCCCTTCCCGCGTCGCCACACCATGAGTGTGCACGGGGTGGCTGATCAGACGCTGCTGCGGTCGCGGCGCCGGGCAGCTATCAGCAGTACGGTGCCGAGCATCAGCAGGAGGGATCCCGCCGCCGTGAGCGTTGCCGCGTGGGTCCCGGTGGCGGCGAGTGCCGCGGTCTGTGCCGGTCTGTTCGCGTACAGGATGAGGACGGTGGTGGTGCCGGTAGAGCTCTGCTGGACCGCGGTAGTCTCGGTGATTGTCGTTCCGGGTGCCGTCGTTTCCGGTGCCGTCGCTTTCCGGTGCCGTCGTCACCGGCGTGGTCGTCGCCGGCGCCGCGGTGACGTCGAAGGGGGCGGACATGGCTGCCGCGCCGGGGCCCTGTGCGTTCACCGCCGTGACCGAGCACGTCGTCACCCCCGGCGCGAGACCGGTCACCGTCGCGGGTGAGTCGGTGATGGTCATCGGCGTGCTGGTGATCCCGCCGCCGTCGCAGCTGACGGTGTAGCTCAGGATCGGGGAGGTACCGGTCAGCGCCGGTGCGGCGAAGCTGACTGTCGCTGTGCCCGGCTCGCGCCCGGCGATGGCCTGGACGTTCAGCGGTGCGGTGGGCACTTGCAGGAGTCCTTCCAGGAATCCTGTCGCGTCGACGAGTCCCGCCCCGGCGACGTATTCGGCAGGCACTGCGGGCCAGGGGCTTTCGACCGGTGTCGCGCTGTCCAGCAGGGCCAAGGTGAGTTCGTCCGGGTCGGCGTCCGGTCGCAGCTGGCGGCCCAGCGCCACCACGGCCGCTGCGTTCGGCGCCGCGGCCGAGGTACCGGAGAAGACCCAGCCGCCGTCCGGCGACGGTTTCCCCAAGAAGGTGGTGTGCACCCCGTCCACCGACATCACGCTCGGAGCGGCAACGAGCTCCGGAGAACTCAAGGCGGCCGCGGGCACCGTACCGTCGACGGGTTCGAAAAGCAGGGTGCGGGGGCCGTGGTTGGAGAATATTTCCGGGACGGTCGGCGTCTGGTAGTTGGCCGCGGCAACGCTGATCACTCCGACGCCGGCGTTGTGACCGGTGGCGTTCCGGCCGATGAGGTCGGTGTCGGTTGACTGGTCGTACTCCAGGTAGGTGGGGTAGGGCCGTCCGTCCCCCGGAAATCGAACTTGACCCGCAGCAGCGGCGCGCCGGCTTCGGGCGTCTTGCGGACGACGACGACGGACAGCTCGGCGGCCGCTCCTGCCACCAGTTCCTGGGCGGACCATTCGACGGTGGCAAACACTCCGCCCAGTACGGTGCTCTCGCCGACCTGCTGGTCGCCCTGCAGAACCAGCACCTGGAACTCCTGCTGCACGCCGTACCAGGGTTCACCCCAATTCAGGGCGCCGGTCAGCCGCGCCTCGGACGACATTCCGGCCCCCACCCCGAATTCCATCGTCGGGTCCGCATCGGGACCGGGATCGAAGTCGAGGCAGTCGTACCCGGGTCCCAGGGCAAGCGCGTCGGGACAGGCCGTCGGCCGGTACTCCAGGGTCTCCCAGGATCCGATGAGTTGGCCAGCGCTCGGACCGTCATCGCTCCCCACGACATTGTTGTTGCCCGCCGCCGACAGGTACACGACTCCCTGCTCACGAACGTCCTGGATCGCCAGTTCGAGCGGCCCGACCTGGTAGGTCGGCTCTTCGGTAAAGCCGATGTCATCGACGATGATGTCGGCGCCGGCCGCGGCCAGGTCGACGATGCGCTGCGCCATCACGAACTGATCGCCGGCGTCGGCTGTGAACAGCAGATCGGCCCCGGGGGCTATCCCGTGCACGAGCTGGAGCATGGCGCGGCCTTCGTCGGTCCCGGTGTCGGTGCCATCGACGAGCACGGTCACCGGCTGATCACGCCCACAGGGATTCCCCGGGCCGGGTAGCGCACCGGCGGCGATGTCCTCCTCGGGAGTTGTCCTCGCCGTCGGATCGGTGGCGAACGAATTCGAGATTACTCCCACCGCAACGCCTGTCCCGTCGACACCGAACAACTCGCGCGCCTCCGCGGACCGCAATGGCGCGTCCGCGTCGACGGGAATGGTGCGACAGCCGGCCGGATCAACCACCGCGGCTGCCGCCGACGACCCCCACATCGACAGCAGATAGCCCATCGCACCGACGACCATCGTCGCCAGCAGCCGTCTCAGCATTCACGCAAGGTAGCAGTCCCGTCACGGAGCATCCAGCGTGCGAATCCTCACCTTCGGTGACGCGCTGCGGCGGGAATCCTTGTTCGAACCCCGTCATTGTCTTGCGATCGTTTAAACAGATGTTTAGTATGTTGCTCATGCGTTCAACCGGACGGATCCCGGACGACCTGACGGCTCGTGCCCGGATCCGCGATGCCGCCGTCGAGCTGATCGGGCTCGACGGGTTCGACAACGTCAAGATCCGGGCGGTCGCCGAAACAGCCGGTGTCTCCCCTGGGCTGGTGATTCACCATTTCGGGTCCAAGGACGGACTACGCGCGGAATGCGAGCAGTATGTCGGCGACCGGATCCACGAAGCCATCGAGCGGGCGACAGCCAACCTGCAGCCGTATGACCTGCTGGGTGAGATGTCGAAGAAACTCGAACTGGCACCCTTGGTGCCATACCTGATCCGGGCACTGGCGGAGGGCGGTGATCTGGGGCGCCGCATGTTCAGCAGGATGGTGGACGACACCGAGCGCTATCTGCGGGCAGCCGTTGCCCAGGGCACGATCCGTCCCTCGGAGGACGAGCGCGGCCGCGCTGAGATGCTCACGTCCTTCAGTCTTGGCTCCCAGCTGCTCGCGCAGTATCTGGTCTCCGCCGACACCCCCGAGGGTCGGGTGCAGGAGTTGCAACGACGGTTCACCGTGCCGGCCCTCGAGGTCTTCACTCAGGGCCTGTACACGTCGACCGACATCTTGACTGCCTATCGGGACCAGTTGGGTCGTGCCGATGGCGATTCCCCTGCCGGGTCTGCGGGACGGCCGCATCGCACCGAACCGAACGCACCCGCTGGAGACCCACCGGCGGCCGCGGGCGACGAGCAGAACCCACCATCGCAACCGGCCGCGTGATCCTGCGGGCATCGATCATCCGGTTGGTTACCTTCCGTGCCGCAACAATGAGCCCACGGCATGTCGATCATCCCTCCGACGCGAAAGACCGAACCATCATGAGCGTTGAAAATCCGTCCGTGCCCACCCCGACCGGTCACCATCAATCCACCACGATCGCGCGCCCGGCCGCCGCCGAGACCGGCGACCGCGCACCATCGTCGGCAATCGAGGCGACAGACATCGTCAAGACTTTCGGCGCCACCAGGGCCTTGGATGGGCTCGACCTGAGCGTGCGTACCGGCGAGGTGCACGGGTTCCTCGGACCGAACGGGTCCGGCAAGTCCACCGCAATCCGAATTCTGCTCGGCCTGATGCGCGCCGACAGCGGCCGGGCACGCGTCCTCGGCGGGAATCCCTGGACCGACGCGGTTGCCCTGCATCGCCGGATCGCCTACGTGCCAGGGGATGTCTCGTTGTGGCCCAACCTGTCCGGCGGCGAAGTGATCGATTTGCTCGGACGGTTACGCGGCGGACTCGACACCGCGCGACGGGACAAGCTGCTGGCGCAGTTCGAACTCGACCCACGGAAGAAGTGCCGAACCTATTCCAAGGGGAACAGGCAGAAGGTGGCCATCGTGGCCGCGCTGTGCTCCGAAGTCGAGTTGCTGATCATGGACGAGCCGACCACCGGGTTGGATCCGTTGATGGAAGCGGTGTTTCAGGACTGCATTCGCCAGGAACGCGAACGGGGCCGTACCCTCCTGCTGTCCAGCCACATCCTCTCCGAGGTGGAGGCACTGTGCGACCGGGTGAGCATCATCCGGGCCGGCACTGTCGTCGAGACCGGCACCCTCACCCAATTGCGACACCTGACCCGAACGACCATCGTCGCCGAGACCCGGCAGCCGACAACGGCTCTCTCGACCGCCTCAGGGGTGCACGACCTGCTCATCGACGGCAACCGGGTCCGCTTCGATGTGGATACCGCTCAGCTCGACTCGGTGCTGGGGATCCTCACCGGCGGCGGGGTGGTATCGCTGACCGCGACCCCACCGACGCTGGAGGAACTCTTCTTGCGGCATTACGGCGAACGCGTCCCGTCGCCGGGCGACGATGAAACGACCACTGTCCCGCCGCGTCATGGCCTCACGAGGTCATCGCGGGGTGCGAGGTGAGTACGGCCACCAAGCCGTCCGCCGCGGCCCCCGTCACGCCGGCTCAGCCGCGCAGGCACGGGGAATTGGTCGGTCTCGAGCATTGATCGGGCTTAACCTGCGGCGCGAGCGGATTCCGCTGCTGATCTGGATCGTCGGATTGAGTGCGGTTGCGGCGTCGACGTTCTCGGCGATCGAAACGCTGTATCCGAACGAGGCCGAACGGGCCGCGTTGGCCAACTCGATCACCAGCAACCCGGCATTCCTGGCCATGCTCGGACCGGTGAACTCCACCTCGGTCGGCGGCCTGACGGCATGGCGAATCGGGATCATCGCCTCGACCATGATCGCGCTGATGACGATCTTCACCGTGGTCCGTCGCACCCGGGCGGACGAGGAGGCCGGCCGCACCGAACTGTTGATGGCCGGTGTCGTCGGCCGGTCCGCTCAGCTCGCGGCCGCCCTGATCACCGCCTGCGGGGCAGCCGTGGTCGTCGGACTGGCGGTCACGGCCGCCGGGATCGCGGGCGGGACACCAGCAACCGGTGCGATCGCGCTCGGCGCAGCCTTCGCCGGTTGCGGATGGGTCTTCGCCGGTGTTGCGGCGGTGACCGCGCAACTTGCCGAAAGTGCCCGCGCCGCAACCGCGATGGCCGGCGCTGTCTTGGGCGTGGGTTATGCGGTCCGAGCCGTGGCCGACACCGTCGACGGATTGGGCTGGCTGGAGTGGCTGAGCCCGCAGGGTTGGGTGACCCGGGTGAACGCCTACGGATCCAATGAGCTGGCCGTGCTCGGCCTGTTCTTGATCGCCTTCCTCGCACTGGTGGCCGTCGCCGAGATTCTCTTGCACCGCCGGGATGTCGGATTGGCAATGTTCCCGGCGCGGCTCGGTCCGCCCGGGAACCCGCGGCTGACCTCCGCCGGTTCGTTGGCCATCCGACTGCATCGCGGATCGCTCACCGGATGGGCGGTCGGGTTCGTGGCGTTCGGCGCGATCACCGGCGGAATAGCAGCCAGTGCCGGCGACCTGATCAACAGCAGTCCACAACTCGCCGAAATCATCAATCGGATGGGCGGGGCGGGTGTGCTGATCGATTCGTTCCTGGCCGCACTCGGCGCCTACGCCGGATTGCTCGGTGGTGCCTACGCGATCTCGGCCGTCTTGCGGATGCACGGTGAGGAGACCGCGGAAAGGGTGAGCCCCATCCTGGCCACACCGGTCGGCCGGACCAGATGGCTCGCGCGGCCACCTGGCCTTCGCGCTCGGCGGGGCAGTGATGCTGTTGGCACTGTCCGGACTTGCCGCCGGACTGTTGCACGGGGCCCGGATCGGCGATCTTCCGACCGGCCTGGACAAGGCCTTGATGGCCATGCTGATCCAGATCCCGCCAGTGCTGATCATGGGCGGACTGGCGATGGCGATCTACGGATGGTGGCCCCGGCTGTCCGCGGTGGCCTGGGTCGCGCTCGGCCTCGCGCTCACCTTCGGGCTGCTGGGCAGGCTTCTCGAACTGCCGCAGGCACTGCTGGATCTGTCCCCGTACACCCACATGCCCGCCCTTCCGACCGGCGACATGCGTTGGGCGCCTGTTCTTGTCGAATTGGCCGTCGCCGCGGTCCTGGTGCTGCTCGGTGTTGCCGGATTCCGGCGCCGCGACGTGATGTGATGTCTCCGAGTACAGCCGCGGCCGAGGCGCTGTCGGGATGTGACGTTCTATCGGGAAGCTGTGGTATCAGGACCGGACGACGACCGCGTACGACCCGGCCCCCATGATCCGGTCTCCTTCGACGGTGCCGGTGTCGAGCAGTAGCGCCGCGAGCCGCCCGGTGGCGGGATCGAAATCGACATCGCGCAGGGTCCCCAACTCAACACCGGCGGTGGACAGTACCCGCTTGCCGATCAACGCGTGGGACTTGTCGGCGAGTTCGGCCAGCCGCTCGTCCGGGACGATGATCGCCTCGGACGAGGCCACCGTCACGGCGTCCGGCCCGACGGCGCCGAGGTTCGCCCAGGGCAGTGCACTACCCAGGTTCGGCGACTTGGCCACGGTGAACGCAACGATCCCCGGCAGCGCGGGGTCCACCACAAAAGCATCGATCTTGCCCACCGTGTCTGCGGAGTCGGTACTGACCACCTTGTGACCGGCCACCTCGGAAAACAGCATCAGCCCACTCCCCCGCTCAGGTGCCTGCGGAAGTCATCCACGGCGGCACCGAAGCCGGCGAGGTCATCGGTCACGAATTCTCGTGCCGCCGCCGGCACCATCAGGTGCTCACCCGACGCGGACAAGGTGTCCGGCAACGGGATCAGCAACCTGTTCCGCCCACCGCCCAGGGCCTCGGCGGGGTCGATCTCATAGCCGACGACATCAGCCTGGCTCTCCCCGCCGCCGCTGACCTCGACTACCACATCGACGACCACTCCCAGCGAGGTCCCGTCATCGGTCAACACCTGCGAACCCAGGATGTCCCCGCCGGCGCCCGACGAGGCAGTTCCGGCCAGTAAGGAATCGATGTCGGTCAGCGCGTCCTCGCCAGGGATGATCATCGCGTCCGGTCCCAGCCCGATCACCGCCGACCACGGCAGCGCCCTGTTCATGGGACCGGCGAACAGCCCGCGGCCATTCAAGGTGAAGCCGCCCACCTGGCCACCGTTGGCGGCATACACGACGTCCTTGACCTGGGCGATGTCCTCACCACCAGTGGTGACGACCGGCAGCTTGATGATCTCGCTCGACCGCAGCAAAACGCTCATCAGCGGGCCTGGCCCTTTTTCCGGTCACTGATGATGACGCCACCCGATCGCCGGCGGGCCTGCACCAGGAGGAAACCTCCCACTGCCACCACCACAACGACCACCACGATGATCAACCACACCCACCACTGCATCACATTCCGCCTTTCCCACTGCGTCCGAGGCATTCGGCATCTCAGACGGCGGTACCCCTAACATACGACCAACAATCACGATCAACCCGGCCGTGCTTAAAACGAGACCGAGGGATGCGCAGGTCAGCTGTCCAGGGCGGAAAAGGCCTCCTCGATGACGTCGGCCAGTACGTCGTCGTTCGGGCCGGTGGCCCAGTCGCTCAACGCGGTGGTGACGGTGACCAGTGCGACGCCGGCCAACACCCGGAGCCGCAGCCCGGGCTGCGCGCCGTCACCACCCTCGCGCTCGGCGAGCGCGGCGGCGAACAGTTCCTGGGTGCTGATCTGGTTCTGCCACAGTCGCGCCCGCAAGGCCGGGGTCTGCACCATCAGCCGGGTCCGCACCCGGATGGCGTCCTGCTCCTGCGCGGGCAGTGCGCGAAGGACGCCGACGATCGCTCGCCTGATCGCGGTCAGTGGGGCTTCGCCGGCCGGCCGGTCCCGGATCAATGCAGCGATGAGCGGGTCGAAGTCGTCATCTGTGACGACGGATTCCTTGGTCGGGAAGTGCCGGAAGAACGTCATGTGGGAGACGCCGGCCGCGTCCGCGATGCGTTCAACCGTCGTCGACTCGAAGCCGTCGGCCAGGAACAGCCGCAGCGCCTGTTCCTGGATGGCCTTGCGAGTCTGTTGTTTGCGCTGCTGGCGCCGGTCGGTTTTTTGACCGAGCGCTGCGGACTCCTCGCTCACCCTCGGACCAGCCCCGACCGGTTCGGGCACTGACTGCGGGGCCGATGGCACTGACTGTGGAGCCGATGGCGGAGACTGCCGGGGAGCCTGCGGGTCAGTCGGCCGACCGTGCAGTGGCGCGTCGAGGGCAGCGGTGAGCCACCTGGTCAGCGACACCGGGTCGCTGCCCGACCAGGCCAGATGCGCATCGGGACGGACCAGCCGGATCCGGTCGGAGGGTTCGGCCGCCACCAGTCGGGTGACCCGCTCGGCGCCGAGGAAGCGACGCACGGCCGCCGTGCAGGCCGCGGCATCGACGGTCGCCGGGGCCAGAACCACCCATCGGGCACCACCCAGTTCTGCGTGCAACCGGGTCGACCGCCCCGCGTCGGTGACTGCCCGAACATCGGCGATCCGGTCTCCGGGCCGTGGTCCCGACCGTGATCCCGGACGCCACGAGCGACCACCGAGCGGGCCGGACCGGTAGCTCACCTTCAACTGCGAGGCTTGTTCCCAGATCAACCGCTGCACCCGCGGCGAGTTCATCAGCGGGACGAGCACGCGATCACGCAGCACCCTGGCCACGGCGCTACCACCGAGCACGAGACCGGTCAGCGAGCTCGTGGAGGCCAGAACCTCCTCCGCCACCGGCCGACGCTCTGCCTCATAGGTGTCGAGCAATGGCTCCCCAGCCAGGCCGCGCACGACCAACGCGAGCTTCCAGGCCAGATTCTCCGCGTCACCAAGTCCGGTGTTCATGCCCTGCCCGCCGAACGGGCTGTGGATGTGCGCGGCATCCCCGGCCAGCAGCACATGTCCACGACGATAGGTGGTGGCCAACCGACGGTGGATCCGGAACGTCGATGTCCAGTCGCAGCCGCTGACCGCCGGCAAGGTGCCGGTGTTGTCGGCAAGCATGTCCGTGAGTACACCAAGGACGTCATCGTCGTCCACTTCCGTCCCCGCCGGCGCGGGGGCCATCACCCGCCACAAGTCCAGTCCCGGCAGCGGGAAGGCGGCGAGCATCTGCGCTCCGCGCAACCAGACGGCGACCGCGTCGCGGGGCAGAGGAAGATCGACATGCATGTCGGCCAGCAGGAATCGTTCCACGAGCGGAACGCCGGGGAACTCGATGCCGATGCCCGACCGGACCTGACTATGGGCGCCGTCGGAACCCACCAGCCAACGCGCCAGCAGCGCCGTCCCGTCATCGAATTCCACCTGCACGCCGTTGGCAACCGGTCGCAGGTTCGTCATCGACCGCCCCCATTCGACCGTCCCGCCCAGAGCGGTGAACCGATCGCGGAGTGCACCCTCAACGGCGGTCTGCGAGGCGAGCAGCCCGGGTCGCTGGACGAGCGCCGTGGGCTGTCCGACAGCGAGCCTGCCCAGTTCGCGGCCTTCGACGTTCACCACGACCTGATGGATCGGCAGCGCCCGATCCGGCAGGTCGCCAAGAGCACCGAGCCGTCCGAGAACCTCGGCGCCCCGGGGCTGCAGACCCAATGCCCGCGACGTGACGGCCGGTCCGGCCGCCCGGTCGATCAGCCGGACACTGACTCCGTTGTGCGAGCAATGCGCACGCGGTCGCCAGTCCCGTCGGGCCCGCACCCACCACCAGCACTTCGATCGCTATCCATGCCGCATCTCCTGTTAGTGACTATCACTTGTTAGCTACTAACATAGGTTAGTTACTAACACATCACTCGTCAACCCCATCTTTGTTGGGCTGGGCGGAGGTGGAGTGGGGTCAAGCGGGCGAGGAAGCGTTCGGTCGTCCTCAGCGCCTCCGGAAATTCACACTCCGTACCGAGCGCTGTGCGCACACCGTTCCATCGCGGTCATGCCAAACATCGGCAGCTTCATCGGCTTCCTGCTCAGCTTCCTGGTGCTGTTCACCATCGTGGGCATGACCAACGGCTCGACCTACCGGATGATCCCGATCATCTTCCGCACCGAAGCGGAGGAGAACGCGAACCGCCGGGGTGAGGACCAGGCCCAAACCCGCTATCGCGCCCGCCGGGATTCCGCAGCCGCCGTCGGCATCATCTCCGCGGTCGGCGCACTCGGCGCCGTGTTCATTCCACGGGTGATCTCCAACTCCTACACCGCAACCGGCGGGGTCGCGACCGCCCTGGCATCGTTCTGCGGCTTCTACGTCCTGTGCGTCCTGGTCACCTGGTTCTTCTACCTGCGCCGAGGATCCCTGCTGGCCCGTGCACGGGTCTGATACCACCGAGGATCAGCATGTCCGTTGGGGTCAGCGGTGGTCAGGATCGGTATTCGGGATTCTCGAAGTCGAAACGCGTGCCTGCATCCCATTCTTTCCGCTGATTCCCGTAGGCGGGGAATCCTCCCGTGTCCTTCAATATTCGGGCCAGCTGCAGCAGGTTCCAGGTCATGAAGGTCGTGTTGCGGTTGGTGAAATCGTTGTTCAGCCCGGCGCGGGTGCCGTCGTCCAGTACGTCGCCGTAACTGGGACCTGGTCCGGCCTCGCCGATCCAGCCGGCGTCTGCCTGCGGCGGGATGCTGTAGCCGATGTGCTGCAGGCTATAGAGCACGTTGGACGTGCAGTGCTTGATGCCGTCCTCGTTGCCGGTGATCAGGCAGCCGCCGACCCGGCCGTAGTAGAGCCACTGGCCCCTGTCGTTGAGTTCGCCGGAGTGCGCGTACAACCGCTCGATGATCTTCTTGGTCTCACTGCTGTTGTCGCCCAACCAGATTGGGCCGCCGATCACCAGGATGTCGGCTGCCAGCACCCGAGGGAACAGGTCCGGCCACTCGTCGACATCCCATCCCCGCGTTCGCATATCCGGGTAGACGCCGGTCGCGATCTGGTGATCGACGGCGCGGAACTGGTCCACAGTGACGCCCTGCCTGGACATGATGCCGGCACTGATATCGATCAGCAGTTGGGTGTGGCTGGGTCCCGGGGATCTGGTCAACGTCGTGTTGATGAACAGCGCCTTCAGGTCCGAGAAGTCATTCGATCGATCAGCCATCACATCTCCCTGATATGTCCGAAATGTCACATGCATGGTGGGTGTCCACCCCAACCCCCGCAACCCAGGAGAACTCGTGTCCAGCCGAGAGTCCCAGGGGCCGTTCCCGGGTCCCGACGAGCCGGTCGCCGGTCGAGTTGAACAGCCACCTGAAGAATGTCGGAACAGGTCGACGCGACCGCGAAGAAGCGACCCTGCATCTCCGACGTCGCGCCAATGGGAAACGAAGGCTACGAACCGCACGTGGTCCACTCACTGGACTCCGAACTCGATGCTACGACACCACTCTCGCGCTCATGAACGAAGGCAAACCACCGACCGCGATCTTCGCGGCACCCTCGCGATCGGCGTGTCTTTCGATCGCGGAACGCGGCTTAATTCGTCAAGACCTGTAGATCAGCGGTGGTTCGGAACTGATTTGAAGACGTAAGCGAAGGCGGTCCTGGTGTATGCGATTCCGCGGCCCTGGCGGCGGATCGTGTCGGGGTCCGCTGCTGATGGCCGCTTGGGGATGAGGTAGCTGTCGAGGTTTTCGGTGTCGAGGCTGTACTTGCCGGCTCGCTGGTGTACGGCGGCTGCGGGCCGGAGGGTCGGATCGAGTGCGGCGAGGCTGGCGTCCCCATGGCTGGTGTTGGCCAGGAACCACCCCTGAGGTGAGAGGTACTGCCGGCAGGACTCCCAGACTGGACCCGCATACAGCGAGATGAGCAGGTCAAAGCTGGCCGGGGGGAACGGGAGCGGCTTGGTGTAATCGGTGTGCAGGAATGCGATGTCGGCGCCGGCGCTGGGCAGTGTGCGCCCCTGGAGTTCGGCCGCCACCAGCGCGTCGTCGGCGAAGTAGCGCGCGGCGCGGCGATCGGTGTCGACGTAGGTGACCGATGGGATGGCCGTCGATGGCGACAGGTCGAGGTAACTGCCTGGGTAGAGCGCCTTCGTCGGATGCCACATCGTGCTCAGTGCGCCGAACAGGCCGGAGCGGTCGCCGATGCTATCGCGGTAGGTGATCCACGACGGTGTGGGACGCCGACTTGAGTGCTGCCGGGGGGCGTTCATGCGACACGTTCGTTCGAGGGGGTGTCGACGGCGTACTCGATCGGGTTTGTTGTGGTGCGACCACGTGACCCGCTACCACCCAGGGGAAAGCGCACACCGAACTCGACATCGGACACCGTAAGCTCTCCTGTGCGTGTCGGCCGGAGCACCAAAGTTTTCCGTTCCGAGTTGCACGTCGGTGGCACGGAAGTGCTCACGTTGTAGCATTCCGCAGGTCACAGGCACAAGCGCTCGTAGCTCAGCTGGATAGAGCAGGGGACTTCTAATCCTCAGGTCGCAGGTTCGAATCCTGCCGGGCGCGCAACACTCCGTCGCGGGTCGCCCGACGGGTCCGGCCACTACCCCACGTCGAGCACCGAACTGCCGGACAGCCGAATGGTCTCCAGAGCCAGCCGAAGTTCGGCCCCGGCCAGCGGGTCGGTCACGGCGCGGCCGTTCAGTTCACCGAGACGATTCAGTCGATACAGCACGGTGTTGCGGTGGCAGTGCAGCACGTGCGCCGCCTTCGCCGAGGACCCTCGGGCGTCGAACCAGGCCTGCAGGGTGCCCAACAGCAGCGCGGACTCAGCGGCCGGAAGTTCCATCACGGGCCCGAGCACCGTCGCGGTGAGTTCCTGGGCAGCATCGGGTGCGGTGGCGATCAGCAGGGCCAGGGCCGACGCTCCGTACACGTGACTCCCCCGCTCCCCCGGCGGCAGACACCTGGCCGCCAGCTGCGCCTCCCGCCGGCCGCCGGCCGCGGCGTCGGGCGAGGTGAAGACCCGGCTGACTCCGACGCGCGCCCGGGCGGTCGCCGCAAGGACCGGATACACCGGGTCGAAGGTCCTTCCCGCCGGAATCCCGAGCAGGCCCAGCATCTGCCCGGTGTGCTGAATCCAGGCCGACGAGACCTCGCGGGCGAGTAGTCGGTCCTCGATACCCGGCAGCGGTTCGGCGCCGCCGCTGCCGATCTCGGCGCAGACGACCACGTAGCCGGCGCGGTCGGCGAGGTTCAGCAGTCGCATGATTTCCCGCGCCCGTGCACTGCTGTTGACGGTGCCGTCCAGCAACGCGGTCAGCATGACGCCGCGCGACGTGACGCCCTGCCGGGTCTGGTCGGCGACGAACTCCCGGTACGCGTCGGCGGCGGCACCGGAGAAGTCGTCGATGATCGCCCAGACATCAGAAGCGAGGTGCACCAGGGATTCTGCGCTGTCCTGTTCGGCCGCCAGCGCTACCAACTCGGCCCAGATCAGCCGCCCGGCCAGCCGGTAGGCATGCAGCAGAGCCGCGAGCGGAACCCCCTGTCGGGCCTTGAGCCGGCCGGCCGCGCTGGCGGCGTCCAGCGACGCCGCTCCTTGCCCGCTCAGGGTGGACAGCAGCGAGAACAGGTTGTCGTGCACCGCCGAGGTCAACTGCTCGAGGGTCAGCAGCGTCCCCTCCGTATACGAGAAATCCCCAGCAAGAATGTTGTCGACCAGGCGCCCGGTCAGAACATCGACATTGTCCAGCAGCTCGGCGGCCAAATGGGCGGCCCCCGGCACTCCGGTTCGCTCGATGACGGTGACGGATTCCATGCTGCGACGGTACGCCGAACCAGCGTCACGCACCGTGTTGCCGTTGTGCGGCGGCACAACTAGCGGGACGAAAACCGCTTCCCACGCCTATGGCGCGGCTCACGAGTTTTGCGCCACGATGAGAACCGGACAATGCGGGTGGGTCTCTCGGTGTTGGGCAGTGCCACAACATCAGCTGCCCGGGAATCGATGTTCAAAGGAGAACATGATGGGTTTCGACTACGTCGTCGTCGGCGCAGGTTCTGCTGGCTGTGTGTTGGCCAACCGCCTGTCCGCGGACCCGAACGTCACGGTGGCGCTGATCGAGGCGGGCGGCGCCGACACCGCTCAGGAGATCCATATCCCGGTCGCGTTCGCCCAGTTGTTCAAGAGCCCGCTGGATTGGGACCTGGACAGCGAGCCCGAACCCGGCCTGGACGGACGGAGGGCCTACCTACCGCGCGGCAAGATGTTCGGCGGGTGCAGCTCGATGAACGCAATGATCTACATGCGCGGAAACCGCGAGGACTATGACGCCTGGGGCGAGGGCTGGAGCTGGGACGAGGTGCTGCCCTATTTCATCAGGGCGGAGGACCACGAGGCCGGCGAGAGCGAATTCCATGGCGTCGGTGGGCCGCTGGCGGTCAGCGCGTCCCGCTCATCACACGCATTGGCCTCGGCGTTCGTCGAGGCATCGGTGCAGGCGGGCCACCCCCGCAACGACGACTTCAATGGCGCCCAGCAGGAGGGCGTTGGATTCTACCAACTGACCCAGCGAAACGGTATGCGCTGCAGTGCTTCCGTCGGCTATCTGCACCCCGCGCTGGGCCGTCCGAATCTAACCGTTCTTGCCTCCTCGACCGCGCACCGGGTGGTCTTCGACGGCACCCGGGCCGTCGGTGTGGAGATCAGCCGCGGCGAGGAGATCGAGACCATCACCGCCGACCGCGAGGTGATCCTGTCCGCCGGCGCCTACGAGTCGCCGAAACTGCTGATGCTCTCCGGCGTAGGACCGGCCCAGGCTTTGCCGTTGTTCGGCATCGAGGTCGTGGCCGATCTGCCCGTCGGCCAGGGCCTGCAGGACCATTACATGACGATGCTCAACTACACCACCGACGTCGAATCACTCATGACGGCGCTCACACCGGCGAATGTCGAGCTCCTGCAAACGCAGGGCAGAGGTCCGCTGACCTCCAACATCGGCGAAGCGGGCGGCTTCGCCAGGTCGGGCGACGGCATGACCGCGCCCGATGTGCAATTCCACGTCGCCCCCGTGTTGTTCCACCAGCAGGGTTTGGGCGCCGTCACCGAGCACGGACTGGCCATCGGTCCCTGCGTGCTGGCGCCGACCAGTCGCGGTTCGGTCACGCTCCGATCGCCCAATCCGGAGTCGGCACCCCGGATCACCCACAACTACCTCACCACGGAAGCGGACCGGGCGTGCATGGTCGCGGGGATTCGGATGGCCCTGCAGATCGCCGGCCAGACGGCGCTGAAGGACGTCATCACCGGTACCTTCGACGTTCCCAGTTCCGACCAGGAGGTCGACTTGCTGGCCTTCGCCCAGCGATCCGGCATGACGCTGTACCACCCGACATCCACCTGCGCGATCGGATCCGTGGTCGACTCAGACTTGAGAGTGCTTGGTCTGCAAGGCATCCGGGTGGTGGATGCGTCCGTCATGCCCTCCGTGCCGCGGGGCAATACCAATGCACCGACGATCATGATCGCGGAGAAGGCCGCCGAGATGATTCTCACCGGAGATCCGACATGAGCGACCGCAAGCGAGCGAATCTTCGGCACAGTGCCGATCATCAACAAGGAACGAACGGAGGGCTGGCATGACGGAGATGACGGTCGATGCACCAGCGAACTGGGCACGGCCCATGGATACCGCGCTGGCAAGTCTGCACCGCGGCGAGAAAGTCTGGGCCGGAACCCCTCTCGGCAGGCGACGCGAACTGCTGGATCGCATGCACGGGTTGGTCGGCCGACATGCGCAGGCCTGGGTGGATGCGGCGGCTGGCCTCAAAGGTCTGCCAACGGACTCGCCACTGGTCGGCGAGGAGTGGATCTCCGGACCCTGGGCCATGCTGACCGGGCTCGGCACCCTGGCGGCGAGTCTTGCGGCACTGGAGAACGGCGGCAGTCCGGTCGACGGCTACCGCATGGGAGCGGCGCCCGGCGGCCGCGTCACGGTGAAGGTGCTGCCGCACACCATCTACGACCGTTTGCTGCTGAACGGCTTCTCCGCCGAGGTCTGGATGAAGCCCGGTATCTCCGCGGACGCAGTACGTCGACAGGCGGGATTGGCGCAGCGAGACCCCGCCCGCACCAACGGGGTCGGTGCGGTACTGGGGGCCGGCAACATCACCTCCATCGCCCCGCTCGACGTCCTGTCCGAGCTGTACGCGCACAACCGGGTCGTCGCGTTGAAACTCAACCCGATCATGGACGCAATGCTGCCCGTCTTCCGGGCCGTCTTCGCGCCGCTCATCGACCTGGGGCTGTTGGAAATCTTCACGGGCGCAGCGGATGTCGGTGGCTACCTGGTCCGGCATGAGCTGGTCGACCATGTGCACATCACGGGCAGCTCAGCCACCCACGATGCGATCGTCTGGGGCAATGGCCCAGACGCCGCGCGCCGCAAGGCGAACAACGAGCCGCTGCTGTCCACCCCGATCACCAGCGAACTGGGCGGGGTGTCCCCGGTCATCGTGCTGCCGGGAACCTGGTCGAAGGCAGACCTGAAGTTCCAGGCCGAACACGTGGCCACCATGCGCCTGCACAACGGCGGCTACAACTGCGTCGCCGGACAGGTGGTCGTGCTGTCCGCGGACTGGCCGCAGAAGGATGCATTCGTCGCCGAGATCCGTGCTGCCATGCAGCGGACGCCTGCTCGGCAGGCGTACTACCCGGGCAGTGACACTCGGGTGGCCGGGGCCTGCGACGCGTACCCGGGGGCCGAGAACATCGCCGGCCGCGTGCTTGTCGCGGGCGCCGAGGACCGGACCTACCTGCTGCAGAACGAATCCTTCGCCCCCGTTCTGGGCGTCATCGAACTGCCGGGCACCGACTTCCTCGCCACCGCAGTCCGGACGGCCAATGAGGACTTCGTCGGCACCCTCGGCGTGAACCTGATCGCCCATCCCCGCACCATCAAGCACCTGGGCGCAAGGTTCGAGGCGGCGCTGGCCGACCTGCGCTACGGCTGCATCGCCGTCAACACCTGGACCGGGCTGGGATTCCTGACGGCGGGGGCCAGTTGGGGCGCGTTCCCCGGACACACCCTGGACGACGTGCAGAGCGGCATCGGTGTCGTGCACAACGCGCTGTTGCTCGATGATCCCGAGCGAACCGTTGTCCGGGGACCGTTCCGACCATCACCCCGGTCGCTGGTCAACGGCGAGATGGCGATCTCCCCCAAGCCACCGTGGTTCGTCACCAACCGCACGGCGGCCAGTACCGGCCGGGGGCTGACCGCCTTCGCCGCGGCGCCCAGTGCACTCAAGCTGCCCGGGATCTTCGCGTCGGCGTTGCGCGGATAGCACCTCGTACCGGACGTCGCGGACCACCTGTCGATGAGGGTCGGCGGGTGGTCGGCGGCACTCGGAGCAGCAATCAGGGCATTCCGCGAAACACGTTGTGCAAGAGGATTGCCGGATCAATTCGTCGGACCGATGGCAACCGGTCCTCAACCGACCAGTGATTCGTCGGCGCCGGCCCGGGTTCGGGTCACCGCAGTCAGCACGGCCACCAGCACCGCCAGTATGGCCGCCGTGACGTACAGCGGCGCCGGAATGAACGAATCCGCCAGCACCAGGACGGCGGCAATCCCGACGGACAACGGGAGGATCCGCGGGCGTCCAGGATTCGCATGCAACAGAACGACGGTGATCAGGTAGATCGCCACCGGCACGGTGGTTGCCATGGCGGCCACCACGGGTCCGAGGCCGTGCGTCTCGTGCCTTTCGTAGGCCACCGCGACCACCAGACCGGCGCCCACCGCGGCGGCGGAGGCGAACACGAAGTAGTGCCCGTACCCCCAGCCGAACGATGCCCGCGCGGTGTCCAGCCGCGGCGTTGCCTCGTGGTCGAAGTAGATCCACCACAGGCAGAACAAGGTTACGATCCCGGCAACCGCCATGCCGATCAGCGTTCCCGCGTTCTCCGTGTCGTCCAGCGCCGCCTGAAAGGCCAGCGCCGCCGCGGTGACCGACTCCCCGAGCACGATGACGGTGAAAAGGCCGTAGCGCTCGGTGATGTGGTGCGGGTGGAAGGTCGTCTTGCTGGCGCGTTCCGCGATCACCGGCACCGCGAGTTCGGCGGCGACGAGCAGCAGGAATACCGGGACAAGCATGTTAGACGGTACGACAATCGTGACCAGCCAACCCAACTGGACCACCGTCACCCCCACCGCGTACCGCAGGGCGGTCGCTCGCCTGGGTGGATCCGACGCGGCAGCCCGCAACCACTGGGTCACCATGGCCAGCCGCATGATCACGTAACCGATGACGACGACCAAGGTGTCGCCGTCGTTGAACAACCTGGAGATGCCGGCGGCCATCACCAACGACCCGGCGATCTGCACCAGCACCGTCAACCGGTAGGGCACATCGTCGTTGTCGTAGGCCGAGGCAAACCAGGTGAAGTTCATCCAGGCCCACCAGATGGCGAAGAACACCATCGCGTAGCTGAGCACCCCTGCTCCGACATGGTTCTCGACAACGGAGTGGTCCAGGTTCGCCGCGCCCTGGGCGACCGCCAGGACGAAACACAGGTCGAACAACAATTCCAGCGGGGTGGCGACCCGGTGGCGTTCGTCGGGCCGCCGGGCGCGCATCGGGACATACCAGGGCCGGGTGATGGTCTGCTCGGTCACCATGGTGACCCTAGGCCGTGTTTCCCGGAAACGGAGAACCGGCCCATCGGCGTCGAATTGCCCTGGCCAGGCGCCATCCCGACACCGGACAGGGAGTCTGCCGGTTGGCAGAGATGCCCTACCGGCTCAGCCGGACGTCCAGTTGATCCAGATCGTCCAGGAACCACAACTGGCGTCCGTTGTTGGATTCGTGGACAAAGGCACGGAGCGCGGAACTGGCCCGCAGATGTTCGGTGATGTCACCGATGATCGCGACGGACAGTCGATAGTTGACCAACTTCTGAATGAACTCCCCTGCGAGACCGGTCCTCAGCATGAAGAAACCCCCGTCTAATCGTGCTGCCGGGATCGCGACCAGATCGGACCGGCTGTGCCAGATCTGCCCGATGATGTCCAGGGCGTCCTGACTGCTGCCGATCGGTGGGCCCACTGCATCGAGGACGACGACAGTTCTGCCACCGACCTGACCGGCCTGCCCGCCCGGGGGATCATCCTCAGGTGCGGCTGCGGTGTTCATGATCCGTCCTTGACGCCGACAAGTCGCCGCATCCCGGCGTAATCGGCCAACCCGCCGATGACGATCACCGTCATGTTGGCCCGCTCATTGCCAGAGTTGGTGTGCCCGGGAATTGGCCGGCTCAGAAGCCGAAATCTCCGCCACCGAAGTCGCCACCACCACCGAAGTCCCCACCGCCGGAGTAATCACCGCCCGAGTAATCACCACCGCCGTCGCCACCGGAGTAGTCCCCGCCACCATCCGTTCCGCCGGCATCGGCAAACCCGGCGTCATACCCCGAGTCATAGGCGTAGGAGCCGCCCATCCCGGCCATGCCGGAGAACAGCATGGACGCGACGAGATAGCTCCCAACGCCCCAAGCACCCGCGACCACGGCCGGCTTCCACCAAGGCTCGGAGTACCAACCCTGCGGCACGGGCCGACCGGCCACCATGCCGCCGGGGTAGTAGTGCCGGGTATTCGGACCTGGCTTCGGCGAGGCCTCGTACTCGCGGCCCCCGACGTTGACCGAACGGTCCTCGGATACCTGGCCGGCCCGCTGCTGCCCGGGGATGGGCGGCAGGGCGGGGCCGGGATCGAGGCCGAGTGAGGTACGTGCGGCGCGGACGTAGTAGAGGCCTTCGTAGGCGGACTGTTGCGCCAACCTGTACTGCTGCACCGAGTTGGCCTGCTCGACTTGAGCGCCCGCCGCGTTGAACCGCTCGGACGCGTCGGCCAGGGCCTGCCGGGCGGCCGGGTCGTCCCTGGCGTCGAGTGAATAGACCTGGCCGCCGAGCATTTCGACCCAGCGCCTCGCCTCGGCACGCGAGTCCTCCAGCGATCGAGCTGCGACAACTCCGCGCTGACGGACGTAGTAGAAACCGCCACCAACGATGACGGCAATAATCACGATCCAGAGAAGTGTGCTCATGGGGATCCTTTCCTCAAATGTTCCCTCTCGGAACGGTGCTTCGTGCTCCTTCATTCACTGCTCGTTCATTCACTGCTCATTCATTCACTGCTCGTTCATTCACTGCACGCGATAGGTCTTCGGCATTGGCGGTGAACCGCAACGGCAGCCATGCGCATCGACAACCACCGTTGCCGTCTGTGAGGCCAACGTCCCGGCGCAGGGGAACGTTCCGTCAGTCGCGGTTCCGGCCGATCACCCGAGATCAGCGCCGGCGTTTCCGGGTGCCGAACACCGATCGTCCCAGCGCACCCCCCAGTGACGTGCCGAGGGACTTCATGAATGACGTCACCACCGGATTGTTCAGCATCTCGCCGATGCCGCCCGGCTCCGGGGAGCTGCTGGGTTTCCCGTGCGTCTGGGGCGCTAGCTGCGGTGCCGGGGTCGTCGGGGTGTCGTCCAGGTAGGGGTTGTACGGCTCGGGCGTCAGCGACGGCCAGCCATCCGTACCGATGGTCGGTGCCGGGACGGGTGGGGCGTTGGGGACGGTGGGGATGCTGGCGGGCGCCGTGCCGGGCGGCGCGATCTTGGCGGTGAGCATCTCGTAGGCGGACTGCCGATCGACGGCCTGACCGTACTTGGTCATCAACGGCGAGGCCGCGGTCGCGGTCGCGATGGCGTCCGGTGGGGCCGCCGCCATCAGCGACCGCGGTGCGCGGACCCTGGTCCACGCGACAGGCGTCGGCGCGCCTGTCTCAGACAGCACCGTGACGATCGCCTCGCCCGTGCCCAGGCTGGTCAGCGCAGTGGAGAGGTTGTAGTCCTTGGTGATCGGATAGGTCTTGACGGTCGCGGACAGCGCCTTCTGGTCGTCCGGCGTGAACGCCCGGAGCGCGTGCTGGATACGCGCACCCAACTGGGAGAGCACCGCGCCCGGCACATCCGTGGGCATCTGGGTGCAGAAAAACACCCCGACGCCCTTGGACCGGATCAGCTTCACCGTCATTTGGACGGCCTGCAGGAATGCCTTTGACGCGTCCGCGAACAGCAGGTGCGCCTCGTCGAATAGGAACACCAGCTTGGGCTTGTCGATGTCCCCGACTTCGGGGAGTTGCTCGAAAAGCTCGGCCAGCAGCCACATCAGGAACGTCGAGAAAAGGGTCGGGTTGGTCTGCAACCCGGAGGCGGCGAACAGCGTGACTATCCCGCGGCCGTCGTCGGCCACCCGCAGCAGATCGGACGCCTCGAGTTCCGGCTCACCGAAGAACTCGTCGCCGCCCTGCGCGTCCAGGTTCGTCACGGCCCGCAGGATCACCCCTGCGGTTGCCTTGGATACCCCACCCAGTTCGCGGAGATCCTCCTTTCCCGCACCGCTTGTCAGGTGCATGATCACCGCTCGCAGGTCCTTCAGGTCCAGCAGCGGGAGGGTTCGCTGGTCGGCCCAGTGGAAAATCAACCCGAGGGTAGATTCCTGAGTGTCGTTGAGCCCCAACACCTTCGACAGCAGGATCGGCCCGAACGAATCAATCGTTGCCCGAATCGGCGCCCCCTTGCCCTGCCCGGCCAGGCAGACGAAGTCGACCGGGTATGACGCCGGGGTCCAGCTGTCGCCGGTCTCCGCGGCGCGCCGGGTGATCCGGTCCCCCGGAACGCCGGGGGCGAAAAGGCCGGTGAGATCGCCCTTGACGTCCGGCATCAGTACCGGAACCCCGGCGGCTGAGAGTTGCTCGGCAATGACCTGCAGCGTCACCGTTTTGCCGGTTCCGGTGGCGCCGGCGACGAGACCATGCCGGTTGAACATTGCCAGTGGGATCCGGACCAGGGCGGTGGGGTCGGCTACACCGTCGATCACCACCGACCCGAGCGTGACGGTGCCCGACGTGCTGTTGTAGCCACTCGCGATCCGTTGGGCGGCTCCGTCATCGCTGGCGGCAGTTGACGTCGTGGTCATCTGTTTCCCCCCGGGTCGGGCATCCCAGGAGCCTAAGGTCCAGGGGTCCAGGAGGCACATACGACGCAGGCGAGGGGCCCGCTGTCGGGCTGAGCGACTAGGGTCCGAGCCGTGAATGACCGACTGGTGTGGGTGGACTGCGAGATGACCGGCCTGAGCGTGCGGACGGACAAACTGATCGAGATTGCTGCCCTGGTGACCGATAGTGACTTGAACATCCTCGGCGACGGCATCGACGTGGTGATCCATGCCGACGACGAGGCTCTGGCGGGCATGCCGGAGGTGGTCGTCGCGATGCACGCCAAGTCGGGGCTGACCGAACGGGTTCGGGAGTCGACGATCACGCTCGAGCAGGCTGAGCAGTTGGTCCTGGACTATGTCCGCGAACACGTCCCGGAACCGAACACCGCACCGCTGTGCGGGAATTCCATTGCCACTGACCGCGGCTTCATCAGTCGCGACATGGAGACACTGGACAACTATTTGCACTACCGAATGATCGACGTTTCCAGCATCAAGGAGCTCAGCCGGCGTTGGTACCCGCGGGTCTACTTCGGGCAGCCACCGAAACAGATGACCCACCGGGCGCTCGCCGACATCACCGAGTCGATCCGTGAACTCGCCTACTACCGCGGAACCGCGTTCGTCCCCTCGCCAGGACCCAACACCGATCAGGTGCACGCCGTCGCCACCGAAGTTTCGGGCCGGTATCCGGTCTGACCTGAGCTGTGTGTTCGGTGCGGACGGTCCACCCTCGCGGATCAGTTAGACTTCCTCGGTCCGCGCGCCACCGGGCCCTGCTGGGTCGGTCGGCAAGGGGCATGGTGGGCGTAGCTCAGCTGGTAGAGCTCCGGCTTGTGGTGCCGGTGGTCGCGGGTTCGAGTCCCGTCGCTCACCCCATGTTCGTCAGGCCCTCGACCTCGTGTCGGGGGCCTGTCGTGTTGAGCTGAGAAGCCGAGTGCCACGGCAGCGGGGCAATTCACCCCCGGCCCGTTCCTGGACCCGGATCCCGTGGCCCTCGATTGCCGATGCCGCAGTCATCATCGCGCAGCGCGCTCGACATGCGGCCGACCTGCTCTGATGGAAAGGTCCAGACGAACTTGCTGCCATGCGCAGCTCGTCAGGACTCAGCCCAGGAGGCCCCTGTGTGTGCAGCCGTGCCGTCGGTGACCGTCATTTCCGGATGCGCGATTGCCACCGTCGACCCCCTCGGCACCGAATACTCGACCGGGCATCTGGTCGTCGAAGGCAGTCGGATCATCGCCGTCGGCGCCGGCGCCGCAGACCCGTCCTGGCGGGAGCGGACGGATCGCTGGGTCGACGGAACGGGCATGCTCGCCACGCCCGGACTGGTGAACACCCACCACCACCTCTACCAGTGGATCACCCGCGGGTACGCCCAGGACGGCACCTTGTTCGAGTGGCTGACCGCGCTGTACCCGGTGTGGGCCGGCATCGACGAGGAGACGGTGGGGGCGTCCGCGGCGGCGAACCTCGGCTGGATGGCGTTGTCGGGCACCACGCTGACCACCGATCACCATTACGTCTTCCCGCAGGCGGGCGGCGACGTGCTCGGCGCGACGATCACCGGCGCGCAGACGATCGGATTGCGCTTCCACCCCACCCGCGGCTCGATGGACCTCGGGACGGACTCGGGCGGACTACCGCCGCAGTCCGTCGTCGAGACGACCGACGTTGCCCTCGCCGCCACCGAGGCTGCCATCGGCCGCTGGCACGACCCGTCACCGGAGTCGATGCTGCAGATCGCCGTCGCCCCCTGCTCCCCATTCTCGGTGACCCGCGAACTGATGACCGGGGCGGCCCAGATCGCTCGCGCGCACGGCGCCCGAATGCACACCCACCTCTGCGAAACGCTCGACGAGGAGGCGTTCTGCCTGGAGAAGTACGGTCGCAAGCCCGGCGAGTACGTGGAGGATCTCGGCTGGCTGGGCCCGGACGTCTGGTTCGCGCACGTGGTCTGGCCGACGACGCAGGACATCGCCCGGTTCGCGGCCACCGGCACCGCGGTCGCGCACTGCCCCACGTCCAACGGTCGGTTGGGCTCCGGGATCGCACCGATCGCGGACATGCTCGCTGCGGGGGTGCCGGTCGGCATCGGCGTCGACGGCTCCGCGTCCAACGAATCGGGCCGGATGGACGACGAGCTGCACCAGGCGTTGTTGGTGGCCCGGCTGCGCAGCGGGTCGACCTCGATGAGCGCCCGTCAGGTGCTCGCGATGGCAACGATGGGTGGCGCCAGGGTGCTCGGTCGGCAGAACGACCTCGGTTCGCTGGAGGTCGGGAAGCTGGCCGATATCGCGTTGTGGCGGGTGGATGGGGTTTCCGGCATCGACATCACCGACCCTGTCTGCACTCTCGTCTTCGGCACCCGCTCGCCGTTGGAGCTGCTGCTGGTCGGCGGCTCGCCGATCGTCGAGCACGAACAACTCGTGCACGCCGACATCACCGATCTGGCCCAGCGGTCCGGTGCCGCGTCTGCGGTGCTCCGTGAGCGCGCCGGCCGCTGACCCGCTGCCCACTCCGACGCCCTGCCCACTCCGACGCCCTGCCCACTCCACCGCCCCGCCCACTCCGACGCCCCGCCCACTCCGACGCCAAGCCACTGCCCACTCCGAAGCCCCGCGCACTCCCCCACCCCCGTTTCCGCGCCGATCATCTTCCACAGCGCGGCCGAACATGGCCGAAATGGTAACCGTGGGACCAGAGTGAACAACTTCATCCGCGCGGATCGGCGATCAGGGTGAGCTCAAATACCGGATGACGACTCGCCTCTGCGGTGAAGTCAGCGACCGGTGAGCCCTTGGTCGCCTCGAAGTAGGTCTTGGTTGCGCCGGCGATCTTGAGGTATTCCTTGAGGATCGGCCCGGCCCGCTCGGAGTCGAGTTCGGTGATGGCGTAGTCCTGCGTGCGCCCGCGCCGGCTGATTTTCACGCGGCCGGCCGCGCGGGCATTCAACACCCACGAAACCGGTCCGTAAGGTGCCACCAGCCATCGATTGTCGTCGTTTTCGACCAGGGTCACCGGAGTGCGGCGGGGCTGGCCGGTCTTGCGACCGATCGTCGTCATCACGTAGGTGTGTGGCACCAGTCCCCAGCGGGTGAGGGCTGCGACGACGGCGTTACCGGCTCGCCGGCCACCACTGGTCACCAAACGCTTCTTCGGCCAGATCGCCGGTCCCGGGTCGGAAGGTTCTCCTGGTTTCGCGTGCGTCATCGCCAGCACTTTCTCAGCTCGAGTCCTGGTTTGCTCCGATGATGAGCATCGCGGCAAATTGTCCTCTCAAAGCTCCCGGGTCGCATCGGCATTTCACTCCGTCCGATAACTTGCAGGTAACGTCCTCCCTCCCAAATAGTCCATGCCCATCGCCCGCTGCACAGTGTGCAGTGTCTCGACGGCCGCCCGCGTGGCCCGGGCGGTGCCGTCGAGCAGGACTCCGTCCAGGTAGCCGGGATCGGCCAGAAGGTCACGGCGGCGATCGCGAAGCCCACGCAGTGATTCGTTGACCACTTCGGTCGCGAGGCGCTTCAACGCGACCGAGCCGCCGTCGCCGACCCGCTCGGCGACCAGCGCCGGTTCGTTGCCGGTCAGCGCGCCGATAATGGTCAGCAGGTTCGCCACCTGGGGTCTGCCGATTGGGTCAAAGGTGATGTGTCGCAGCGCATCTGTTCGCGCCGAGCGGATCATCTCGGCCGTCTCGTCCTCCCCTGCGCCGAGTGGGATGGTGTTCCCTCGCGTTTTGGACATTCGGGCTCCGTCGATGCCGAGCACGGCCGGCGCCGCCGACAGCAGCGCCACCGGTTCGTCGAAGACGGCGCCGTACCGGGTATTGAACCGGCGCGCGATCAGCCTGGTCAGTTCGATGTGCGGCAGTTGGTCCTTCCCCACGGGCACGACAGTGCCTGCCAAAGCGAGGATGTCGGCCGCCTGGTGCACCGGATAGGTGAGCAGAAGTCCGCTCAGTGAGCGCCGGGAAGCCAGTGATTCGGCCTTGACGGTGGGGTTGCGGTGTAGTTCGGCCTCGGTCACCAACGACAGGAAGGGCAACATGAGCTGGTTCAACGCGGGTACCAGTGAATGGGCGAAAATCGTCGATCGGTCGGGATCGATGCCGGCGGCGAGATATTCGGCAATTAGGTTGCGGACCCTTGACCGAAGCGGGCCGGTATCGTCCCGATCGGTGATCACCTGATAGTCGGCGATGATCACGGTGACCGGCAGACCGGCGTCCTGCATTCGCACCCGGTGGGCGAGCGTGCCCAGGTAGTGACCCAGATGCAGCGGCCCGGTTGGCCGGTCCCCGGTGACAACCCGACCCATCACTGGATCGACATCGGTTGTCACCGAGGCATTCTCAGAATCGCCTTGCCGATGAACAAGGGATTGCACGGCGGTGGCCATGGTGGGGCTCCTTCGGATGGGCCGGCCACCGATGAAACCGGAGCGTCCTGCAGAAAAGGAGCAAACGACCCGGCCGCTCATCGGCGGCCGGAGTCGGGGACATCACGGATCGCCGTTAAGCGGTCCGCCACCAGGACTGGTGAAGAGATGTCATGGGCCGAGACGGTAGCAGAGCCTCGGGAACCGGAACACCCTTTTGTGTTCCAATTCTTCGGGGCGGTTGCCGTACCGGGCGGAGACGCCAGATCCAATAGGGGTCGGCAACCCGACGACG
Organism: uncultured Actinomycetota bacterium; assembly: GCA_963730295.1. GTDB lineage: Bacteria > Actinomycetota > Actinomycetes > Mycobacteriales > Nakamurellaceae > Nakamurella. The sequence continues at coordinate 504,919 of CAVSRE010000006.1, forward strand.
ATCGATGATGCAGCGGATCCGCACGACGGTCGTCGAGACCTTTCCCGCTGAAGTCGAACTGGTTCCCGGACATGGATCGACCGCACCGCCACAGCCGCTCAGGGCCATGGCGATGCGGTCGTGCCTCTGGTCGTCTCCGGGGCAGTCGTCAGAGGAAATCGGCACCGAAGAGTGCGTCTGGCCGTGTTTTGCCAGAACACTCCGCGGCTGTGGTTCAGCCGCCGTGCGTCACCTCGAGAAGGTGTGCAGACTCCTCATCCGTGAACAACCGCGAGCGGATCAGAAAGCGTTGCCCGGTGGGTGATTCGACGCTGAACCCACTCCCCCGGCCCGGCACCACATCCACTGTGAGGTGAGTGTGGCTCCAGTACGCGAACTGCGATTCCGACATCCAGAACGGAATCGTCTGTGGCAGGCCGACATCAAGCTCACCGAGCCGGACATCGACTGCCCCGATGCGGAACTCGCCGTCCGGGTAGCACATCGGTGACGACCCGTCGCAGCACCCACCGGACTGATGAAACATCAACGGGCCGTGGATCTGGGTCAATTGCTGCAGCAGCGCAACGGCCTTCTCGGACAGCTCGACCCGGGCGATCCGATCCGTCTCCGAGGCGGACTTCATCAGAAGAAACCGGCAGGGTTCTGCGAGTACGAGACCAACAGGTTCTTGGTCTGCTGGTAGTGATCCAGCATCATCTTGTGGTTCTCCCGACCGATGCCCGACTGCTTGTAGCCGCCGAAGGCCGCGTGCGCCGGGTAGGTGTGGTAGTTGTTCGTCCACACCCGTCCGGCTTGAATGCCGCGTCCCATTTGATACGCGGTCGCGTTGTCGCGCGACCAAACGCCGGCCCCAAGCCCGTACAGGGTGTCGTTCGCGATCTTGAGCGCGTCGGCCTCGTTGTCGAACGAGGTCACCGAAAGGACCGGCCCGAAGATCTCCTCCTGGAAGATCCGCATCGAGTTGTCGCCCTCGAACACGGTGGGCTGGACGTAGTAGCCACCCGCCAGGTCACCGGGCAGTTCGGCGCGGTGCCCGCCGGTGAGCACCTTGGCGCCCTCGGCCTTGCCGATCTCGATGTAGGACAGGATCTTCTCGAGCTGATCGTTGGACGCCTGGGCCCCGAGCATGGTGGTGGTGTCCAGCGGGTTGCCCTGGATGATCTTCTCGGTCCGCGCGATGGCGTCGGCCATGAACTCCGAGTACATCGAGTTCTGGATCAAGGCCCGGGACGGGCAGGTGCAGACCTCACCCTGATTGAAGGCGAACATGTTGAAGCCTTCGAGTGCCTTGTCGTAGAACGCATCTCGCTCGCGGGCCACGTCAGCGAAGAACACGTTGGCCGATTTTCCGCCGAGTTCAAGGGTCACCGGAATGAGATTCTCCGACGCGTACTGCATGATCAGCCGGCCAGTGGTGGTTTCGCCGGTGAAGGCGATCTTGCGGATCCGGTTGGACGACGCCAGCGGCTTCCCGCATTCCACACCGAAACCGTTGACGATGTTCAGCACCCCCGGCGGCAGCAGGTCACCGATGATGTCCATCAGCAGCATGATCGAGGCGGGCGTTTGCTCGGCGGGCTTGAGCACAATCGCGTTGCCGGCGGCGAGCGCGGGCGCCAACTTCCAGACTGCCATCAGGATCGGGAAGTTCCAGGGAATGATCTGCCCGACAACACCCAGCGGCTCATGGAAGTGGTAGGCGACGGTGTCCTCGTCGATCTGCGACAGCGAGCCCTCCTGGGCCCGGATTGCGCCCGCGAAGTAGCGGAAATGATCGACGGCCAAGGGGATGTCGGCGCCGATGGTCTCGCGGACCGGCTTGCCGTTGTCCCAGCTTTCCGCGATCGCGATCTTCTCGAGGTTCTGCTCGATCCGGTCCGCAATCTTGTTCAGGATCACCGCTCGTTCGGCGGCGGGAGTTCTACCCCAGGCCGGCGCAGCCTCATGGGCCGCGTCCAGGGCGAGGTCGACATCTTCGGCTGTCGAGCGGGCGACCTCGCAGAACACCTGACCGTTGACCGGGGAGACATTCTCGAAGTACTGGCCCTTGACCGGTGCGACACGCTCGCCACCGATCCAATTGTCGTAACGGGCTTCGAAGCTGACCACACTGCCCGGCTGGCCGGGTGGGACGTATACGGTCATTCGACCTCCTTGTCGAGTTGGAGCGGACCCGCAACGAGCCGCCTGATGACTACAACTTAGAAACTCGACAGTTGCGACAACGTTGCGATGAGGTGAGCTGGGTCACTTGGAGTTTCGGTCCCGCCAAACCAACGCCCATGGCGGCCGAAACGGTTGCTGAAGCTCGACTGTCAGGCGCCGAATTCGCGTTCGATCCGGCGCAGCTGCTCCAGCAGCACCGGGCGAGTGGCGGGATCCGCAAGCTCGACCGCATGCCGCCACACGAGGGCGTCTTCCCGGCTGGAGGAACCGTTGGCGAAGGTCAGGACGGCGGCGGGGTCCTTGGACCGAAGTACGGCCGAACGAATCTCGCGGTGCAACAGATCCCGCTCGGCCTGCACCTCAGGTGATTCCGATGACGGCAGGATGGGTCCGGGATAGGCACCGACGGCACCGGCAACATCTCCCGCGGACAGTCGCGACCGCACAGCGGCGACGTCCGTGTGCACACTCGCCGCAATCCGGTAGGGCCGTCCCGTCAGGGCCAGCTCCGGCAGCTGGGAGCGCAGCCGGCTCAGCTCGGCCCGCACCGTGACCGCCGGGACATCCCGCTCATGCAGCGCGATCGCCAATTGATCGGCGGTGTAGCCCTTCGGGTGCTGGGCAAGCAGGAACAGCAACTCAGAGTGCCGGATGGACAGCTCGATCCCCGCACCGCCGGTGGAATCCGGCGCCAAACCAGCCCGATCACGGCCGAGCACGGACAGCAGTTGTGGCGACCCGGGTCGTGTTGGGGCCGAGCGCTTTTCGACCACCCTGCGGGCGGCCGGCTGATACATCGCACGCATCCGGAGCTCGGACTCGGCGGCGGCCACGGCGGCCCGGACCAGACCGAGTACAGCAGGCGCGGCAACCTCATCCCGGCCGGTGATGTCGAGGGCGCCGAGGATCCGACCGGTTATCGGGTCGTGAATGGGTGCGGCCGTGCATGACCAAGCAGCGACGTTGCTGGCGTAATGCTCGCGGGCGAAGACCTGCAACGCGTGGTTCAGCCGCATCGCCGCCGCCGGCGCATTGGTGCCGGTGGTCCGCTCGTCCCAGCGAGAACCGGCCACCCAGTTCATGCGTTCGGCGAGCCGGCGCAACGTGGGGTCACCCTCGACCCACAGCAGCCGGGAGTCGGCGTCGGCGACCACCACGATCGCCCCGGCATCCTCGGTCTCCTCGATCAGCAGGCGCCGGATCAGCGGCATCACGGCGGCCAACGGGTGAGCGGAGCGGTAGGCCTCAAGCTCTGCATCGAGCATGTCGACGGCGGGCAGCACTTGGTCCGGGCTGACCCCGCTGGCCCGGGACAGCCGCCAGGAGTCGGCGACGACGGGCCGCAAGTTGGCGACGGAGCCGGTGGTGATGAAGTCGTCGTAAGCCCGCTCCAACTGCCCACGCTGACTGCGCGGCGTTGAACCGCTCGGGAGAGCCCGGAACGGGCCGGCTGCCTTGATGGGAGCGATCACCGGTGACCCGGAGGCGGGCCTGGCAACGACCTCTGGTGCCACCATAGCCACCCTCCTCGAAGACGCAGGCAGCAACGATGGACGCCCGCGGCGATGGTCCTCACCATACCTGCAGTTGGCAATAGTCCTGTGACCTGCAGGTTTACTGGTCGGTGGGGGTGGCATGTAGAGTTACCGCCGGTCCTTCCAGCCGGGTGGATCATGCGCCATTAGCTCAATTGGCAGAGCAGCTGACTCTTAATCAGCGGGTTCGGGGTTCGAGTCCCTGATGGCGCACTTTCAGCATCAACAGGCTATTTTTCGAACAATGCGAGTGCACGCACCCCCGGTTGGTCACATCTCTGCGAACCAGACGTCCGACGGGGCTCGGGATCGGCGGTGTGTCCTGCGCGCCGACGGGCGGCGGCCCTGAGTCTGGGGGCGATGATGCCGATCCGTCGATGTCCCTGTGCCGCAGGATGTTCGCCGAAGGCGCGAGCTCCGCACGGTCGAGGCCGACCCAGTCCGCCCACCGGGGTGTCCCGTGGGCAGTCGATGATGACGGTCGGCAGGCCGCGCCTGAGGACCTCCTTCAGGTGGACGTCGCCGTCCGGCACGGAGTAGACGACGAAGCCGTCCACGACAGCACTGCCAACGCTGGTGTGGCGCGCTTCCGGTCGCGGTGGCCCGGCCGGAATGAGTAGCAGGTTCAGCGCTTGGGTTTCACAGGCCCGGGCCAGACCGCCCAGAGTGGCCACCGTGGCCGGATCGTCGAAGGCGAAGCCGAGCGCGTCGGTGAACAGCACACCCAAAGCGTCCGCTCGTCCCCGACGCAGCTGCCGGGCAGCCGGGTCAGGCCCCGAGTAACCCATCGTCTCCGCCATGGCCAGCACCCGCGCTCGCGTTGCCGGTGACAACCGATCCGGTCGGTTGAAGCATGTGACACGGTCGCGGTGGACAGACCAAGGGCAGTCGCCACCTGGGTCAGTGGCTGCCTGGTCATGGGCTTCGGTAGCGAACTCCGCGCCCCGCACGGTGGACTCTGGGTCATCGCGCTGATCTCCAAGCCAGTGCCCAACCTGCTCGCGGTCGCCATCGGCGCGGCAATCACCGCCGCGCTGACCATCATTCTGATGAGCCTGGACGCCAAGAAGACCCTGGACGCTCGCCCACGCCGAAGAGATCGCCGAGGTTGCCGCGGTCTGAAACACGCCGACGGCCCGGCCGAACCCGCCAAGCTGTTCGGTGATCCACCATTCACCGGTGTTCTTGAGCCCGCCATTATTGATCACATCGTTGCGCCACCAACCACCTCCCAAATAGCCGACAAGGATTGTCCAGTGCCCAGCACAGAAACCATCACCCGTGAGACCACGCTCTGTATCTCGTTGGCCGCCCGGCCGAGCAACATCGGCACCCGATTCCACAACTTCCTCTACGACGAGCTCGGTCTCGACTACCTGTACAAATCCTTCGCCCCCACCGACATCGCAGGCGCCATCTCCGGAGTCCGGGCCCTCGGCATCCGTGGTTGCGCTGTCTCAATGCCCTTCAAAGAACTGGTGATCGCGCTCGTCGACGTGCTGGACGCCTCCGCGGCGGCCATCCACTCCGTGAACACGATCGTCAACACCGACGGCCACCTCCGCGCCTACAACACTGACTACGTCGCCGTCACAAAGGTTCTCGCCTCGCACCAGGTTCCCACCGATAGTGATTTCGTCGTCCTTGGCAGCGGCGGCATGGCCAAGGCCGTCGTCGCCGCCCTGCGGGACAGCGGGTTCCGCAGCGGGCACGTCATCGCCCGCGACGAGCACGCCGGACACACTCTGGCCGACCAGTACGGCTTCCGATCCAGCACCTCGATCGGTGACCTGCGGCCCAGCCTGATCATCAACGCCACTCCCATCGGCATGACCGGCGGCCCCAACGCTGACCACCTGCCCTTCGACCCCGATGTGGTCACCAGCGCCGACACCGTCTTCGATGTCGTCGCCTTCCCCGCCACCACCCCGCTCATCACGCTGGCCGACAACCTGGGGAAGAGGACCATCAGCGGCGCCGAGGTCATCGCCCTGCAAGCAGCGGAACAATTCGTCCTCTACACAGGAATCAGGCCAACGCCGGACCAACTCCGCCGTGCCAGCGAATTCTCCAGGGTCTGACCCCACAGGGGGCGGTTGTCCATGCCTCGTCAGGCCGAGCCGGCGATCCCGGCACCCAGCGGCAAGCCCAGACGGGGGCTGGTGGCCCCGTTCCCTGGTGGGTCGATGATGAGGGTGTTGCCGTCCCATTTCACGGGGATGGGGTTGGTGAGTGTGCCGCCGAACTGGCCGTCGGTGTCCTTGTTGTGGAAAGCAAGCATGACCCACGCGCCGCTGGGGTCGCGGACGAGTTTTCCGACATAGAGGCTGTCGTCGGTGACCGGGGACGCTGCGGCAAGGTCGAACGGACCGAGGACGGAGCGGGCGGGAGCCACCCAGATGCCACCGGTGGCAGTGTCCGTGCGGCGGGCGCCGGCCAGCTCGCCGGCGAGGCTGTTGAAGATCAGTACGTGCCGGCCGTCGACCTCTTCGACCTGGAACACTTCGAGTTGTCCGAAGCCGTTGCCGGGTTGGGACAGTGGCGGCTGTACCTGCCAGTGGAGCAGGTCGGTGGAGTAGGCGTGCCCGACGATGCCGCGGTCGTCCAGGGGGCCGGTGTTCGCGCGGGCGGTGATGAGCATGTGCCAGCCGTTGCCGTCGGGGTCGGGGAACACCCAGGGGTCGCGCCAGTGTTCGTCCTGCCAGGGGGCGGGGCCGCCGAGGGTTTCGTACCAGCGGGCATCGGCCTGCACCAGGGGGTTTCGTTCGTCCTTGACCCAGTGGTGCAGGTCGGTGGAGGTGGCCAGGCCGATTTGTTGGATCAGGCCGGCCTCGGTGGCCGTTGTGCCGGTGTAGAACATGTACCACCGGTCGTCGGGGCCCTGCACGACGGATCCGGTCCAGGTCGCGGTGGCGTCGAACTCGCCCGGTTCGCCGTGGACGAGGGCGTCGGTGACCTGTTCCCAGTGGATCAGGTCGGTGGAGGTGGCGTGTCCGATGGCGGCGCGCAGGTGCCGCCGGTCGGGGTCGTGCAGGGCGCGGGAGGCGTGCAGGAAGAACAAGTGGTAGGTGCCGTGGTCTTCGGCGAGCCAGAAGTCCCACAGCCAGGAGTCGGGGAGGGTGAACATGTCAGCCTTTCACGCCGGAGGAGGCGATGCTGTTGATGAAGGAGCGTTGGAAGGCGATGAACAACGCCAGGATCGGGATGGTGATCAGTGAGGCGTAGGCCATGATCTGGCCCCATGAGGTGTTGAGCTGTTTGAAGTAGTCGATACCGACCATGACCGGCCGGAGTTCCTCTGTCTGCACCACCATCAGGGGCCAGAGGTAGGAATTCCAGGCGGGCAGGAACGTCAGGATCGCGACGGTGGCGATGGCCGGCCCGGACAGCGGCATCACGATCTTGCGGTAGATGGTGAACCAGCCGGCGCCGTCGACGATCGCGGCCTCGTCGAGTTCTTTCGGGATGGAATCGAAGTATTGGTAGAACAGGTAGATCGAGAAGGCATTGGCGATGAACGGGATGATCTGCACCTCGTAGGTGTCCAGCCAGCCGATGGTGCCGTCGTAGTAGGGGAGTTTGTTGACCCACCACAGCAGTGGCAGGGCGAGGGTTTCGAAGGGGACGATCAGGGTGGCGATGATGACGGCGAGAAGGACCTTCCGGCCGCGGAACCTCAAGCGGGCCAACGCGAATGCGGCCATGCTGTTCACGATCAGGCCGAGTATGACGGTGAGCGCGGCAATGAGGATGGAGTTCGTCAGGAACCGCCAGAACGGGACCCGGTTGAACACCTCGGTGTAGTTGTTCAGGGAGATGTCGCCGACCGGGATAAAGGCCTTCACCGAGGTGAGGTCCCCGAAGATCTGGATATCGGGTTTGAGGGAGGACACCAGCATGAACACCAATGGCAGGCCGAACACGAAGCAGAGCGCGATCCGCAGGGCCAGTCCACCGATCCGCCGGCCGCGGCCAGGGTGTGCTTGTTCGGGTCCGGTTGTGGTGGTTGTTTCGGCGACGTCGGCGAAGGTGTCGCTCATTTCTGCACATCCTTATCGCGGGTCAGGTAGCGCTGGATCAGGGAAACAGTCAGTACGAGAACGAAGAACACCAGCGAGATCGCCGAGGCGTAGCCGGTTTGCTGCTGCGCAAACCCGGCCCGGACTGCCTGGTAGACAACGGTTGTGGTGGAATCCAACGGGCCACCCTGGGTCATCACCTGTACCTGGGTGAACAGGCTGAACGCCGAGATGCTGATGGTGACCAGGATGAAGGTGCGGGTCTGCCGCAGTGCCGGCCAGGTCACGTACCGGAAGTTCTGCCAGGTGCTCGCTCCGTCCAGGGCGGAGGCCTCATAGAGGTCGCCGGGGATGGTTTGTAGGCCGGAGAGCCAGATGACCATGTGGAAACCGACGCCCTGCCAGATCGACATGAATAGGATCGCGCCGAGGGCGGTGCTGGGGTTGCCGAGCCAGTCGGTGCCCTGGATGGCGCCGCCGGAAATGGTGCGCAGGAACGAGTTGATCAACCCGTCCGGTTGGTACATGAACTGCCAGAGCATGGAGATCACGACCATGGACGTCACGACCGGGAGGAAGTACACGGTGCGGAAGAAGTTCACGCCCCGGACTTTCACGTTGATCAGCAAGGCCAGGCACAGCGCAATCCCGGCCTGTAGTGGGACGACGAAAACGGCGAACAGGATGGTGTTCCGCAACGACTTGAAGAACACCGGGTCCTGGAACAACCGGGTGAAGTTGTCGATCCCGACGAACGAAGCCGGTTCAGGGGAAACAAGTTTCGCGTTGGTGAAGGCCAGCGCGAAGGTCAATGCGATGGGAATGAGCACGAATGTCGCCATCAGTACGACAGCTGGTGCGACCAGCCAGGCCGCGGCGCGGCCATGGGTGCGGCCGGTCCGGCGTTGCCGGTGGCTCAGCGCGGTCTCTGGGACGGGAGGTTCAAGTGTTGCAGTTTGTGTCATGAGGACTCTCCTGGTGGGGCCCTGGGACCGTGCGAGGCGCGGAGCGCCCCCGCGCCCCGCACGGCCGGCTGATGGGGTGACTACTGCTGCTGGAAGAAGTTGTTGGACTGCTGGTTCGCGTCGATATCGGCCACTGCCTGATCGAGCGCGGCCTGCGGGTCGCCGCCGTTCACGATGTCCTGCGCCGCCTTGGTGAAGGTGGTGGCGATGAAGGGGTATCCGGGTGTTTGCGGGCGGACCTCGGCGAACTTCTTCGAGTACTGCCGGAAGATGTCGTTCACTCCACCGGCCTCGTAGCCCTTGACCATCGCAGCAGCAGCGTCGGTGGCCGGGATGGTGCCGGTCGCCTCGGACACCGCGGCGACGTACTTGTCCTGCAACGAGAACTTCAGGTAGTCGAGGGCGCCCGCCGGGTTGTCACATCCGGAACTCAGCCCCCACTGCCAGGAACCGCCACCGATTTTGGGCCCGTTGCCGAAGTCCGGCGGCGGCAGGAACTCGACGTCATCACCCAATGCGGTCCGGGCTGCCTCGGCACCCCACGAACCGTTCCAGACGATCGCGCTCTTCCCGTTGAGGAAATCAGCGCCGGCGTCCTTACCTGACTTTGCCGCCATGTAACCGTCGGTCACCAGACCCTGGAACCACTTCGCCCATGCCAGCGCCTCCGGCCCGTTCAGGGTGCCGTCGGCGGTCTTGTACCCGTCGCGGTTGATCAGATCCCCGCCGAAGGACTGCAGGAACGGCGAATACGCGTACGGCCACCATTCACCGGTGTTCGCCGTCGCCAGGTCCAACGGGTTGGTCCACTGCCCGGTGGCTTTCAACGTTGCCAAGGCAGCGTTGAACTCCTCGCCCGTCCACGGCTCATCGATGGTCGGGATACGAATGTTGTTCTGCTCCAACACCGACTTCCGCGCATACATCGCCAATGCGACATCATAAAAGCCGGCGGAATAGTTCTTACCCTCGTAGGTACCGACGGTGCTGGGCAGGAATTTGGACAGCGTGTCGTCCAACCCGTCCAGCGGGGCGAGATATCCACCCCACGCCCAGTTCGGCACGTTCGGGCCATCGATGTCCAGGATGCACGGCAACGTCTTCGACGCCGCCGCAGCCGTCACCGACTGGTTGTAGGAGTCCTGCGGGAACGCCTGCACCTCGACCTTGTACTTGGTCTGGCTGCCGTTGTAGTCGGACACGATCTGGTTGATCGCGCCCTAGTTCCTTGTCGTTGCCGGCATTGTGCGTCCACAACTTCAGCGTGGCGGTCCCATTGCTGTCGGTGCTGTCACTGCTGCTACTGCCGCCCTTACCGCAAGCGGTCAGGGATAGTGCCAGCGCAGCGGCTAAACTCACCGCTGCGAGGCGCTTCAGGGTGTGCGGAACCACGGAGTCCTCCAATTGATTGACGTCCGGACTTTCCGGACTGGATCGCCCGCTGACAACGGGCCGATTACTACCAGTGGTGAAGTGCTCGTCGCACCGGTCCTACCGACCGGGCGGCGAACCCACCGATGCGCGACGCACCAGTGGGCACGGCAGCGTCACAACCTCCGGGACAGGTTGTTGGGTGCGAGCCTCGACAAGATCAATGAGCGTCCGGACCGCCCATTGACCCATCTCGTAATGCGGTAGAGCCAGTGTGGTCAGACCCGGCCGGAGTCCGTCAGCGACGTGCTCCTGATTGTCGAACCCCACGACGGACAGGTCGTCCGGGATCCGCAAACCAAGATCGGCCGCCGCCTGGTACGTGCCCATCGCGATCCTGTCGTTGAAGCAGAACACCCCGGTCGGACGACCCGGCCGATCAAGAAGGCTCATTGCCGCGCCATAACCAGCCGCCGCGTCCGACTTCCCGGAGATCACGATCCCCGGATCGACCTGCACTCCGACCTCCTCCAAGCCGCGCCGGAAACCCGCCAAACGTAAACGGGTGGCAGGGATGTCGTCCACGTTGTTCAAGAACCCGATCACCCGGTGCCCATGCGCGGCCAGCTCGCGGACCGCCGACAACGCCCCGCCGACCTCATCGGGAACCACCGACGAAATCGAAGGATCATCTGATGTCGCATCCACCAGGACCGCTGCCGTCCTGCGTATCGAGGCCGGCATCTTCACCTGCCGGTGGTAGTCGGAGGCAAAAATGATGCCGTCGACCCGGCGGTCCAACAGCGCCCGAATCTCCCGTTCCTCCAAATCCGGGTCCAACCCCGAGTTCATGAACATCAGCATTGACCCGTTTTCAGCAGCTGCCCGCTGTGCACCCAGAATGGTCAGGCCGGCATACGGGGTCGCACCGATAGCGTCGCTGACAAACCCGAAGGTATGGGTGCGCTGCAGCCGCAGACCTCGAGCCAACCGATTCGGGCTGTAGGACAACTCATCAGCGGCCGCCTTGACCCGATCCCGGGTCCCGGAATTGATCCTCCTACCCGGCACCTCATTCAAGACGTCCGACACGGTTGTCGTAGAAACCCCAGCCAACGACGCCACGTCCTTGATGGTGCTCGGCCTGCGGAGATCCATCGGAAGCCCAATCGGTTCGGCATCGTTGACGTGAATAGACTGACGCAGGCCCTGGAGGGGTGTCAATGTGCCGAAACTTCTTCACCCGTTCAGATGAATCGTTTCGGCAACCGGGGCGGGGCCGCAATCACATCACGGTAGCGACGACGGCCTCAGCGATCCGTGCCAGCAGGTCGGGCCCCCGCGTGGTGGGCCCGTCAGTGTTCGGGGTTCGCTGACGGCCACGGCCGCCGCTATCCGAGGGTGAGCCTCGCGAGGTCGCTGCGCGAGGTGGTACCCGTTTCAGCGAAGACATTCCGGAGGGGAAATCGATGGTGCGGGGACTGCGGGCGCCCCCCAACTCGTGGCCGGGATGCCCCCGAGAAGCGTTGATGATCGGGACGTTCGGCCCTGGCGACAACCGCAACCGAACAGCAGCATCGAAGGGGCGGGGGCTCAACCGCCTGACCTTCTCGGCCAGGCCCGAGGCCCCCAAACCACAGAACCGAGGCGAGGGTCATGATGGGCTACGGCTATGACGGCGGTGGCGGCTGGATGTGGGGGTTCGTCGCCGTGGTGGCGCTCGGCGTGCTGGTCCTGATCGGGCTCGCGGTGTGGGCGGTCATCACCACCATCAACCGCCCGCGTCACTCGGCGGCCGGCACCGAGGCCCCGGTATCGGGGAACACCAGCGGACGCGAGCGGACCCGGCAGCTCCTGGACGAGCGCTACGCACGCGGCGAGATGAACACCGACGACTACACCGAGCGGCTGCACACCCTGGGACTGTGACCGTGCGGCCGCCGCGTCGGCGCCGGACGATCGGCGTCCTGAAACCTGGCCGGGCATGATCAGCAGGTGCTCCCCGGCCTGATTCAGTTTCGCCACTACCGGCGCAGCTGGTTGCGCGGCGACATCCTCGCCGGTGTCACTGTGGCCGCATACCTGGTACCGCAGGTCATGGCGTACGCCGAGGTCGCCGGCCTGCCGCCGGTGGTCGGGCTCTGGGCCACCCTCGGCCCACTCGCTGTCTACGCAGTACTCGGCTCGTCCAGGCAACTTTCGATCGGCCCGGAGTCAACGACAGCGCTGATGACCGCTGTTGTGCTGATGCCGATCGCGGCCGGCGACCCGGCCCGGTACGGAGCCCTGGCGGTCACCCTGGCCCTGTTGGTCGGCGCGATCTGCCTGCTTGGCCGGCTGGCTCGATTGGGATTCCTGGCCGATTTGCTGTCGAAGCCTGTGCTGGTCGGCTATATGGCAGGCGTTTCGGTGATCATGATCGCCGGGCAGCTGGCCAAGGTGACGGGCGTGCCGGTCGAGGGAAGTGAGTTCGTACCGCAACTCAGCTCCTTCATCCGCGGGCTTGATCAGGTGCATTGGCCGACGGCGATCCTGGGCGTTGTCCTGGTGGTGCTGCTGTTCACGTTGAGCCGAGTGGCGCCCCGGTTGCCCGGCCCGCTCATCGTCGTGGCCCTCGCGGCCTTGGTGGTCGCGTTGTTCTCCCTGCAGGATGTCGGGATCCAGGTGGTCGGCACGGTACCCGGCGGCCTGCCGGTGCCGGCGATCCCCAGCCCCAACCTCGCCGACCTCTCCATGTTGATCCTGCCCGCACTCGGCATCGCCATCGTCGGGTATACCGACAATGTCCTCACCGCAAGAGCTTTCGCCCTCAAACAGGGACAAACGATCGACGCGAACCAGGAATGGACCGCACTCGGCGCCGGTAACGTCGCATCGTCGCTGTTCCACGGCTTCCCGATCAGTTGCAGCGCAAGCAGAACCGCGTTGGGCGCCGCTCTCGGCAGCCGGACCCAGTTGTACTCCGTCGTCGTCCTGGCCTTGGTTCTGCTGACGCTCGTGGTGGCCGGCCCGTTGCTGGCAAGCTTCCCGAAGGCCGCGCTCGGGGCCCTGGTGATCTTCGCTGCGGTCCGGCTGATCGACGTCGCGGAGATTCGCCGGATCGCCAGGTTCCGGCGCAGCGAGCTGCTGTTGGCGGCGTTGACCACGGTCGCCGTCCTCGGCCTCGGCGTGCTGTCCGGCGTCCTGGCGGCCGTCGGTCTGTCCATCGTCGATCTATTGCGCAGGGTGGCTCGGCCACATGACTCGATCCTCGGGTACGTGCCGGGCATCTCCGGCATGCACGACGTCGACGACTATCCGACGGCCCGGCAGGTCCCAGGACTGGTCGTGTACCGCTACGACGCACCGCTGTGCTTCGCCAATGCTGAGGATTTCCGCCGTCGGGCGCTGGCCGCGGTTGATTCCGCGGGCACCTCGTTGGACGACACCGGCGCCCCGGTTGACAGCTCGGCCCATCCGGCCGACGACGCCGGCGGCACGGTCGAATGGTTCGTGCTCAATGCCGAGGCGAATGTGGAAATCGACATCACGGCGGCCGACGCGCTGGAGCAACTGCGAAGGGAGGTCGATTCGCGCGGGGTCGTCTTCGCCATGGCCCGGGTAAAGCAGGACCTGCGAGCGGACCTGGTTCGGGCCGGACTGGTCGAGACAGTAGGTGCCGAGCTGATTTTTCCCACCCTCCCGACGGCGGTCGCGGCCTACCTCGACGCCTACCGGCAACGGCACGGCGGCCTGCCGCCCGGCGTCCGACCGCTCAGCCTGCCCGTAGACCCGATGGGAGACAACACCTCCGAATGACCAGGAATTGACTGGCGGGGCGTGACGCCGAATCACCGTCGGCGCTCCGGCGTCACGCCAGCAGGGCTGCGATGCTGCTGGCGGCGGTGTACAGACCGACGACGGTGATCAGCACGGCGAACCCGGTGCGCAGGGTCTCCGGACGCGCCCGGGTGGCGATCCTGGTGCCGAGCAGGCTACCCAGCACGGCCGCGATCGTGAACACACCGATGATGAGCCAGTCGATCTCGATTCCGGTTCCCATCCTGGCGGCCAGTGACGTTGCACTGTTGATGGAGATGACCAGCAGTGAGGTGCCCACCGCGATGGGCATCGGGAAGTCCAGCGCGAGCACCAGGGCGGGGACAACCAGGAACCCTCCCCCGACACCGAAGAATCCGGTCATCAGCCCGACGGCCACTGCCGCGACCACAACCTTGGCGGCCCTGGGGCAGACGCAGACGAATCGCGGAGTGAAACTGATGATCGGCACGTCCCAGGGCACCGGCTCTTCGCCCTCCGGCTTGCCGCCGCCCACGGGGACCCGCTTGCGGGTCAGCATCAGCGCCGCAACGGCGAGCATCAGCACCGAGAACCCCGCCAGCAGCACATCCGGCGGGACGGCGAGTGACAGCCGTGTTCCGGCGACGGCGCCGATGGTGCCGATGAGACCGAAGACGATGCCCTGGGTGACCTTGACCCGGCCGTGGCGCCGGTGCGCGAACATTCCCATCAACGCGGTGACGCCGACGATGATCAGCGAACCGGTGGTCGCGGCCCTGGCGTCCATCCCCATCAGGTAGACGAGCGCGGGGACGGTCAGGATGGATCCACCGCCGCCCAGGGCGCCGAGGCTCAGCCCGATGAGCAGGCCGACGGGAATCGCGAGGAACACCATCAGTCGACGGTCCCGGGCCGGCCACCCTTGGCCACGATCGGCAGCCCGGCCGTCGCGGCATTCTCGAAGTCATCATCAACGGCAACCACCCGATGGCCGCGGCTGAGCAGCAGGGAGGCAGCGATCGAGGCTCGGTAACCGGCTCCGCAGTGCACCCAGACCTCGCCGGTAGGTACATCGGCGATGCGATCGAGCAATTCGTGCAGCGGCACATGAACCGCACCTTCGATGTGCGACTCCGCCCATTCCAGGTTCCGTCGTACGTCCAGCACGATGACCGGTCGGTGGTGACGGACATGCGAGAGGTCGGCGAAATTGGCCCGCTCCAGCAATCCGAGGGGTCCGTCGGTCCAGTCCTGCGGACCCCCGGTCGCGGCGGCGGCGGGCCGGTCGATGCCGATCCTGACCAGCTCTCGCTGCGCTTCCGCCACCTGGCCCGGGGTGTCCCCGAGCAGGGTGACGGGGGTCCCCCAGGGGATCAACCAGCCCAGGTAAGTGGCAAAGGCACCGTCGAGCCCGAAGTTCAAGGTCCCGGGCACGTGTCCGGCCGCAAAGGCGGAACGCGTGCGCAGATCGACCAACCACTCCCCGCCCTCGAGTCGCCGGCGCAGCTCACCGGCGTCTGCAAGTTCCGGTTGGCTCAGATCCATCGCACCGGGACCGGCAGTATTGGCCGGACCCATTTTGGCGTAGTAAGCCGGGAACGCATCCAGTCCGGCGAGAAGCTCAGCGACGTAACGCTCCTCGTCCTGGGTGAGGACTGGATTGGTCGCCTTCTCGGCACCGATGGTGGATGCGGTGGCCTCCGACTGGGTCGAGGAACAGAAGCTGCCGAATCCGTGCGTGGGAAAAAGGTGGGTGTGATCGGGCAGTTCATCGGCCAGTCGGTGCGCCGATGCGTACTGGCGGTGCACCAGGGTCTGCGAGTGGTCGGGACCCAGCAGGTCGGGGCGGCCGGTGGAGCCGAACAGGAGGGAACCGCCGGAGAACACCGCGACGGTTTCGCCATCGTGCTCGAGGACGTAGGACAAGTGGGTGAAGGTGTGGCCCGGGGTGGCCAACACGCGGACCCGCATCACCGGACCGACGTCGATGACATCACCGTCCCGCACCCCTGTTCGCTCGTAGGCGACGGGGTCGGCCGCGTTGACGTGGTAGGTGGCGCCGGTTTCGTGGGCCAGGGCCAGACCGCCCGTGACGTAATCGTTGTGAATGTGCGTTTCGAAGATATGGGTGATCCGGACCCCACTGTCGCGGACCAGGTCGAGCACCCGGTCGGTGTCCCGCTGCGGGTCCACCACGAAGGCGACCTGACCGTCATGGACCAGGTAGCTGCGGTCACCGAGGGTGGGAGTGTCGATCGGGACAATGGTCGGCGTTCGCGCTGCCCGTTCCTCGGGCTGCTCTGCCGCCGTGTCGTCGGTGTGCTGATGGGCGGTGGAGATCAGTGCTGGACATGACACGATTCCGGATATCGTCGCCTCGCGCATCGCCGGGCACCTCTTCCGGTTTCGTCAGTCATACCTAGGGGGGTATCTATACCTGTCAACTGTAGCGCGTCCCGCACTATTCCGTCCGTCCGCAACGGATACCAGGGAGGGTATGCGGCTGCGTCTCGGGAACAAATCGGCGGCTCTTCGCGGTTGATACCCCCAGAGGTATATATTCCGAGCGGAGAGGAACTACGCGACATGGCAACCACAGCACTGACCGAAGGCACGTTCGAGCAGGCAGTGACCGGTGACGGAATCGTTCTGGTCGACTTCTGGGCGTCCTGGTGCGGACCGTGCCGGGCATTCGCCCCGGTCTTCGAGAAGGCATCGAACGCCCACCCCGACATCGTCTTCGGCAAGGTCGACACCGAGGCGGAGCAGCGCCTGGCCGGGGCGGCCGGTATCCGGTCCATCCCCACCCTGATGGCCTTCCGCGACGGCATCCTGGTCTTCTCCCAGCCCGGCGCGCTGCCCGCGCCAGCGCTGGAGCAGGTCATCACCGCCGTGCAGGAGTTGGACATGGACGACGTCCGCGGCCAGGTTGCCGCGGCGAGTACTCAGTCCGCATGATCGCCCCCCGAGCGGGAGACCACCAAATGAGCCACGCCGTCGCGTCCAAGTCCGCAATCAGGACCACCGTGTCCCACCCCGTTCGACCAGACACTCTCCTCCACCCGAAAGGCGTTGGCCGAGAACGGATTCGGCGTTCTCACTGAAATCGACATGCGGGCCACCCTGAAAACCAAGCTGGACGTGGAAATCAGGCAACAGGTCATCCTGGGCGCCTGCCGGCCGCCGCTGGCCTACGCCGCATTACAGGCGGAACCCTCCATCGGCATGCTGCTGCCATGCAACGTCGTCGTCCGCGCCCTTGACGAGAGCACCACGGTGGTCGAGACCCTGGACCCGGAGGAGATGGTCAGCCTGACGAACAACCCGAAGCTGGCGCCGGTCGCCGACGAAGCCCGAGTTCGACTCATCGCGGCCCTGGAATCACTGTAGGACCGACCGTCCCCGTCCCGGCAAAGGAGAGCATTCATGGTTGAACTCGCACCGGAAACCATGGGCACGGTGGTCGAACAGACTCCGCCGAGCCCAGGGTCAGATCGGCGGGATCCTGAAGATGATCGAGGACGGTCGGGACTGCCAGGACATCGTCACCCAACTCGCGGCCGTCAGCAAGGCATTCGATCGCGCCGGTTTCGCGGTCATCGCGGCCGGCCTCAAGCAATGCCTCGTCGAGTCCGGCGGCGAGGAAACCCTGGACACCAAAGTGATGGAAAAGCTCTTCCTGTCCCTGGCCTGAACTGCTGTGCCAGCCCGGCAACTGCTGTGAAGCGGGCGATCTCGGTCAGAACGGGACGCCCGCACGATGCGCTTCGCGGACGGCGGCCGCCCAGCGGCTCAGTCGGCCCACTTCTCTGGATCCGACCATCGGTGACAGCGGGTTTCCCCGTCTGCCGAGTGCAGCGGAGCGCACAGGTGAGAGGCCCAGCGGTGGCGGGCGCAGTCGTGGGCTGCGGATGGTCGGGCGCGGCAGGGGGCGATGATTCGATCACGTCGGCATGTCCTGGGGTATGGGTCGGCAGGTGAGCGGATGCCCGGCCGACCCCCCTTCCAGGCGGTGCGTCCGGTTAGCCGCGCAGACAGAGCCGGTCGTCAACCGACAGCAGCGTGACCGTCAGCAGGCACACCCGAAACGGGGGCCGCGCGGTCCGAACTGTGGTCGACACCCCCTCAGTGGACCACAGGTGTGCGGCCCTGGACAACACCGCGTGCGCATCATCAAGGCACGCGGGGAGTTCTCGGAGTCCCGTCGCCCGGGCGGTTCAGATGAAGAACGCCCCGTTCGACTCGTTGGCCTCGCCGAAGAACATGGCGGCTCCGCCCAGCTCCACGCTGTCGATCAGGTCGTCCTCGGCGATCCCGAGCAGGTCCATGGTCATGGTGCAGGCAATCAGCCGGACCCCGCTCTGCTGCGCCGAGGCGATGAGCTGCGGCAGGCTCGGCACGTGATGGTCCTTCATGATCTTCTTGATCAGCGCGGGCCCACCGCCCAGCATGTTCATCGTGGACAGCGGGAGGCTGTTGGGACCGGATGGCAACATGGTGGCGAACGCCCGGTCGATCGCCGTCTTCGCACGGGTCGGGGGGTCCTCGCGGCGCAACGCGTTGAGCCCCCAGAAGGTGAAGAACATCGAGACCTCGTCGCCCATCGACGCGGCCGCGTTCGCCAGGATGAAAGAGGCCAGCACCCGGTCGAACTCCCCGGAGAACACGACGAAGGACTTCTTGTCCTTCAACCGGGCGGCCGGTCCGCCGGCGGCAACCTCGCTGCCGCCCTTACGGAACCGGGCCGCGTAGCCGGGACCCTCCGGCACCAGGTCGAGCATCGAGTGCCCGTTCTTGGCGGCCCAGACCGGGGCGTCCAGCCGGAACCCCGGGTCCGAGACATGCGCCAACACCTCGTCCCCCGCAGCGAGTTCGGCCATCTTCGACTGCAGGGCCATGATCGGCCCGGGGCAGGCAAGCCCGGTGCAGTCCAGATCGACCGACACACCGGAGGCCGCGACCGGCCCGTTGGCAGCGGTCCGATGGGTGTTGATCCCGGTGAGATCTTCCCCGTAGTTGACCACCGGCTCCGCGGTGTCGACCGCAGTCTCCGACGGAACATCATGGTAGGAGCGGAATGTCGTCATCCCGCCGGACAGAGTTTTGACGTCGGTGAAGCCACGCTGCACCAGCGCCCGGTAGGCGAGGTAGCTGCGGAACCCGACCGCGCAGTACAACCGGATCGGCTGGTCCCGGTCCCACTCCTGCTGGGCCTCGCGCATGGTCGGCAGTGGGACGTTCTCGGCACCGGGCAGATGCCAGATCGCATATTCCTGCGGACCGCGGACGTCGATGATCCTGGCGCCGTCGGTGGCGCCCGGGTACTCGCTCGGGTACCAGAGTCGCAGGTCCTTCTTGAGCACGTTCGAGGCCACGAAGCCGGCCATGTTGATCGGGTCCTTGGCCGAGCCGAACGGTGGGGCGTAGGCGAGCTCCAGGCTCTCCAGGTCATGCACGGTCATTCCGGCTCGCAGTGCGGTGGCAAGCACGTCCAACCGCTTGTCGACCCCGTCGAAGCCGACGATCCCGGCGCCGAGCAGCTTGCCGGTCACGGGCTCGAAAAGCACTTTCAGCTGCATCTTCGCGGTACCCGGGTAGTAGCCGGCGTGGCCGGACGGGTGAATCTGCACCCTCTCGTAGGGGATCCCGGCCGCGTCGAGTTGCCGCTGGTTGGCCCCGGTGCCGCCGGCCACCATGTCGAACATCTTGACGATCGAGGTGCCCTGCACGGGGTCGAAAGTGGTGTCCCGTCCGCAGATGTTCTCGGCAGCCACCCGGCCCTGCCGGTTGGCCGGGCCGGCCAGCGGGATCAGCCAGGTCCCGGGCAGCACCAGATGCTCGACCTCGACGGCGTCACCTGCGGCGAAGATATCTCCGATGCTGGTGCGCATGTGGGCGTCGACCTTGATACCACCGCGCGGGCCGAGCTCGATCCCGGCGGCCGTGGCCAGCTCGGTGTTCGGGCGCACGCCGGCGGCGAGCAGTACGAGGTCGGTCTCGACGAACTCGCCGTTCTTCAGTTCGACCCGGAGACGGCCGTTCGGCGCCTGGCTGAACGCGGCGGCCTGGGTGCCCAACTGCAAGATGATGCCGTGGGCCCGGACATAGGACTCCATGGTGGTGGTCAGCTCACGGTCCAGCGGCGGGATGATCTGGTCGGCCATCTCGACGACCACCACCTGCACGCCGCGTTCGTGTAGGTTCTCCGCCATCTCCAGACCGATGTACCCGGCCCCGATGACGACCGCATGCTTGATCGGCGGACGGCCCGACGGGCCGCG
Source organism: uncultured Actinomycetota bacterium (assembly GCA_963730295.1). GTDB lineage: Bacteria > Actinomycetota > Actinomycetes > Mycobacteriales > Nakamurellaceae > Nakamurella. The sequence continues at coordinate 525,039 of CAVSRE010000006.1, forward strand.
GCCATCGACCGCCGCCTTGATGACGTCCATGTCGCCGATCCGCCGCAACACGTGAATGTCCGGATGGTCGACACCGGGCAGCGGCGGCGTGACCGGAGCGGCGCCGGGGCACAGCGCCAATTTGTCGTACGGCTCCTCGTACTCCCGTCCCGTATCGAGATCCCTGACGGTGACGGTCTTGCTCTCGGGATGGATGCCCAGAACCTCGGTGGCGTTGCGAACGTCGATCGCCAGCGACTCGTGCAGGCTTTCCGGGGTCTGCAGCAACAACCGGCTGCGGTCCTTGATCACCTCGCCGATGTGATACGGCAGGCCACAATTGGCGAACGAGACATGTTGCGCCCGTTCGAAAACAACGATGTCCGCGAACTCATCCAGCCGCCGGGCTCTTGCCGCGCAGGACATCCCGGCCGCGACACCACCGACAACGACGATCTTCATGAGGCTCCTCATCGGTACCGGGATCAGCTGAGGTCAGCGACGCGCAGTCCAGTGAGACATGTTGAGCACAAAATCGATCACTGACGGCATACTGGTCCCGGACCTGGGGCAAATACCCAGAGGGGTATTTGTTCGATTCTAGCAGAGGGACCGAGTGTCGCCCGGACGCACCCTCGGGACGTGGCACCTGCAGCCCTGCCCGGGCCGATCGGCGGTGCCGTCGACCGCAGGCTTCACGGAGCCTTCATGATCGGCGTCGCCTTGGCTTCATCGCCCGACCGTTGAATGGAGTTGTCCGCAAAGAATGCGGAATCAACGAAAGGCGGCAGGACAATGAGGACAATCAGCACGGCAATTTTGGCAGGCGGTATGGCGTTGTTGCTCGGTGCGGGACTGGCGGGCACCGCGATCGCGTCGCAGTCGGCGCCGAACGTCGGGACGTCCACTGTGGCAATGGCGACCGACGAGAGCCGGACCGCCGATCTGACCTACAGCCGGGACGAGGAGCGGATGGCGCTCGATCTGTACACCCTGTTCGGGCAAACCTATGACGCGCCGATCTTCGATCGGATCGCAGCGAGCGAGCAGCAGCATTTCGACGCGGTCGGCACCTTGTTGACCACCTACAGCGTCGCTGATCCAGCAGTCGACCAGCCGGCCGGCACGTACGCCAACGCCGAGATCCAGAAGCTGTACGACCAATGGAAGGCAGAGGGCATGCAGTCGCTCGACGCTGCCCTCGGGGTCGGTGTGGCCTTGGAACAGGCTGACATCGCCGATCTGGAAGCACTTGTCGCGCGTAGCACCGACGCCGATGTCCAGCAGGTGTTCAACCGCTTGCTGACGGCCTCCCGCCACCACCTCACTGCGTTCACCAACAGTGCCGCCGGCACAGTCTGCGACGGCACCGGTGACCAGATGGGCGCCATGAGCGGGATGGGCGTTGCGGATGGCACCGGGCCTGTCAAGGCTGCCGATGGCACCGGCATGGGCCGTGGTCGCAGCTGACCGCAGTCAACTCTCGCACAGCGTCGATCGCCCTCCGCCCTCACCGGCGAGGGCGATCGGCATGTTCAGGGTAAAGGTTGCGCCGGAACCCAACCCGGGCGATGTCGCAGTGAGGTCACCGCCGTGCGCACGGGCGATGCCCCGGGCGATCGTCAGCCCGATCCCGGTGCCGCCGCCCGCGCGCGGTGTCGATCCCCCTGCTCGGTAGAACCGCTCGAATACCCGCTCCACCTCGTCCGCAGCCAGCCCGACACCGGTGTCCGTGACGCTGAGCATCGCCCGATCACCGGCCCGCCGGGTATCGACCCGGACGGTGCCACCGGACCGCGTGGCGGCCAACGCATTGCCGACCAGGTTGGTCACCACCTGCCCGAGCCGGTCGGAATCGCCGGCAACCACCAGCGGTTCCTCGGCGGCGGCGATGATCAACCCGACGCCCGCATCCTGCAATTGCGGTCGGAGACGTTCCGCCGCGTGTGCCCCGACGACAGACAGATCCATCGGTCGAGTGCGCAGGTCCAGTCGCCCCTCCTCGGCCTGTGAGAGGGCACTGAGATCCTCGGCCAGCCTCCGGAGCCGACCCACCTCGACACTGACCTCGCCGAGGGTTTCCGGATCGGCCGGAAACACCTCGTCGATCATTCCTTCGACGTAGCCGTCGATCACGGTCAGCGGTGTTCGCATCTCATGCGCAACTTCCGACAGCAATCGGACGCGGCGCTGTTCCGTCTGCGCCAACGCTGCGCCGAGCGAGTTGACGTCCCGGGCCAACTCGGCGAGTTCGACCTCGCGGGGCAGCGGGATGACCTCGTCGTAGTGGCCCTGTGAAAGGCGCCGGGTGGCGGCCCTGACCTGCTCGAGTGGACGCGACAGCCGATACGCGGCAATGCCGCCGGCAGTGGCCGCCGTCAGCACCGCAATGCCAAGGCCGATCAGCAGAGCGGTGTTGATCGCACTGGCGAATGCCGCGCGGACGTCCTGCCCCTGACCCCTGCCCATCCCGTTCATCCCGGTCATCCCGGCCGTCCCGCTGTCGAACAGCCGCGGCGCGAGCAGTTGCACCAACACATACGTCGTCGCGGCCCCGACCAGGGCCACGACGACATGGGTGACGAACAGCCGAACAGGCAACCGATTCATGACGGCGTCAACAGGAGTTTGTACCCGACGCCACGGACGGTCCCGATCACATGCGGGTCGCCGGCGTCGTCACCCAGATGCTGCCGGAGACTTCGGATGTGCACGTCGACCACACGCTCGTCGCCGTAGAAGTCGTATCCCCACACCCGTTCCAACAATTGGCGACGGGAGTAGACCCGCCCTGGCGCCTCGGTGAACGCAGCCAGCAGGTCGAATTCCAGCGCCGAAAGGGTCACCGGCCGCCCGGCGACAGCCACCTCGCGGCGATCCAGATCCATTGCCAGGCCGTCGAAGTCCCGGCGCTGGTCGGATGCTGCCGACCGGGTGCGCCGCAGGACCGCGTTGACCCGGGCCGTGACCTCCCGGGGACTGAACGGTTTGGTGATGTAGTCGTCGGCACCGACAGCCAAGCCGACCAGCTTGTCCATCTCCTCCGTACGTGCCGTCACCAGCACGACGTAGACGTCGGAGAACGTGCGGAGGCGGCGCAGCACCTCGATGCCATCGATGTCGGGGAGCATGACGTCCAGCAGCACCAGATCCGGTGGCGCGAGCCGTAGGCTGGCCAGTGCTTCGGTGCCGGTGCCGGCCTCGCTCACCCGGAATCCCGCGGCCTCCAGAAACCCGCGAAGAACCCGCCGGATCTGTGGCTCGTCGTCCACGACCAGCACCTCGCGCACAGCCTCTCCCCCGTTCTGAGTGACCACGTCGTCGACGTGCTGGTACCGCGTCGCCCGAGCCCTCAGATGAACAGCATCTGGGCTCCTTCGGTCTTCTCGATGAAGTCCGAGGCGCTGATGATGTCCTCGACCTCGTCGTACAGGTCATCCTTGGTGAGGTGATTCATGTCGGCCGACATCCGGCACGCCCAGAGATGGCCGCCCGAGGCAACGATTTGTTCGAGGAACTCGGGAATCTCCGGGACACCGACCTCGGCGATGGACTTCTTCAGCTTGGAGGTGGCCATCGCGGTCATCCACGGCAGGCCGCCGAGCCCCTGTGGCATGTGCGTTGCTGGGTTGCCGAGCATGGTGAACTGCAGATCGTTCATCGTCTTCTTATTGATCATCTCGAAACCCCAGAAGGTGAAGAACAGGTGGGTCTCGATACCTTCGCCGAGCGCGGCGTTGGCAAGCACCAGACCTGGGTAGGCCATGTCCAGCGTGCCTTTGGAGCAGATGATGGCGAGTTTGCGGCCGTTGTCCTCGCTGTCGAATTGCGGGACGATCGCGGCTGCGGGTTCGGTGATGGTCATGGGTTCACTCCGGGTCGAAGGGTTGTGGTCACGGTCGGTGTGGAGAAGTTTCAGACGCAGCCGTGTGGCTTGGGAAGCCCCGCGACGTAAGCCATCTTCTTCGCGGGCTTCTGCGGGAAGAGCTTGAACAGTTCCTTGACCGGAATTCCGCCCGATGTCGAGACTCGGCGGATGGTCGGTGTTTCGCCCTTCACCGCGTAGTCGTCGCGCAGGAAGTGGATGGCCTTCCAGTGCGGTTCGGTGAGGGTGATGCCGATCTGGGCGGCGAGCGTGTCGCCCAGTTTTTCATTCCATTCGGTCGGGTCGGTGAGGAATCCTTCGTCATTGACGTGGATCTGGCGTCCGTCCAGCGTGGTGACAGGCATTGTTGCTGCTCCTTAGTTTTCGGTATCGGGATTCGGGGTGGTCTTGCCGACCATGGACATGTGCGATGGCAACGGAATGGGTCTGCCCGGGAGTAGAAGGTTCCAATACATCCACCGGAATGCGAGCTTGCCCAGGTGGTTCGCCCTGGTCTCTTCGAGCAGGCTGAACGGACCGACGATCGGAACGGGGTACTTGCCGGTCATCGGTTCGGTGTCGTAGTTGAAATCGATCAGCAGGCCTTTGCCGTTGCCGGATTCGATGAAGCAGTTCGCGTGCCCGTCGAAGGCACCGGTCATCGGCTTGCCGGCGACCAGTTGCAGGAAGTTGTCGCAGAAGATCTCCACCGAGAAGTGCGCAACGGAGCCGGCCTTGGAGGCCGGGATGTCAGAGGCGTCGCCAACGGCGAAGATGTTCGGATAGACAGTGGATTGGAGCGTTTCCTTGTTCACGGGCACGTAGTTGAGTTCGTCACCGAGGCCGGAGCGGGCGATGAAATCTGCGCCCATGTTCAACGGAATGGTGACCAGCAGGTCGAAAGGAATCTCCCGTTCGTCGTAGGAGACCAGCGTCAACGCGTCCTGGTCGATGTGTTCGACCAGGAAGTCGGTCTCGACAGCAACCTTCCGTTCGTCCAGCATCGTGCCCAGCCGTGCGGAGGAGATGGGCTTGGTGAACGCACCGGACAGCGGTGTCACATAGACCATCTCGACCCGATCCCGCATGCCCCGGCGGCGGAAGTAGTCGTCCGCCAGGAACGTGAACTCCAGCGGCGCTACGGGGCACTTGATCGGCATATCGGTGATGTGCACGACGAATCGGCCACCGTCGAAATTCTCCAGCGCCGTCGTGAGGGCCTGAGCACCGTCGAGGCTGTAGAAGTCGAAGATGCTCTTCCGCCACTGTTCACCGAGCATTCCTGGTGTCTGATCGGGCCGGGGAGTCACGCCGGTGGCGATGACCAGGTAGTCATACGGCAGTGACCGGCCGTCAGCGAGCGAAACTGTTCCCGCAGCAGCATCGATGATGTCAACCTCACCGACGACGAAGTCGACCCCGTCGGGCAGGAAGGCATGCCGCGACCGGGTCACCTGATCAGGGGTGTAGGTGCCGAACGGGAGGAACAGGTAGCCGGGCTGGTAGTGGTGCGCATCGTCCTGATCGACGATCGTCATCTCCCACTCCGCAGCATCCAGGCTGCGCCGCAGCTTGTTCACGATCATCGTTCCGGCGGTGCCGCCGCCCAGAACCAAGAGTCTCTTCACGACAACATCTCCTCAGTGGGGCCTCGATGCCCCGTCTTCCAGCGTTGGCAGCGTCAGCCGTCCCGGCGCGGAGCGTCAGTTCAGTGCGGCAACCGCTGCGGCAAGGGCGATCTCGATATCTGCCGGCTCGGTCAGCGTGTTGTGCACCGTGCAGTGTGATGCCACCGCCAGGAAGGCGTCGCGCCGTCCGGCGGGTAGGTCGGCGGGGGGCGTGACGGTGATGACCATCCGTTGGACCTTGTTGGGCCTGCCGCCGATCTCGTAGCTCGCCGACACGGTCAGCCCCGCCGCGTCGATCTGATGCCGCGCCAGGTAGCGGCGCGCATAGAAGGCGACACAGCTGGCGAGTCCGCCGACGAAGAGCTCGGTGGGTGTCGGAGCCGTATCGCTACCCCCGAGTTCGGCCGGCTGATCGACCAGCAGTGTGTGCCCTCGCACATCGATCGCGAAGCGGTCACCATCGAGATGGTGGACAACAAGATCGTTCGACATGACAAGGTCCTCTCCACTGCTATGTCGGGACTGCTGACGTCGAGCGTCAGCGCCGACTCATACCCCCGATGGTATTTTCGTCGGACTGTCGGCACTACGGACTAAAGTCCCGACTCCCATCGCCGGAACTGTCGCGTGGGCCACCCCTACGCCGCGCTCGCTCCACCGTCGCAGGACGGACGCCGTCATCCGCGGCGTCGACAACGTTCAGATCACCCCGGACAATTCACTCTCGTGCTCACCTCGATGTGCTGACTTCCGCCAGCGGTTACCGCAGGCTCGAATGGGAGACGTGATGGCCACCTCCGACCGATCCGACGACCCGCAGGGAGCGGAGTTCGTCGACGCAGGTGGTTGCCTGCAGCTCGAAGCCGGTTTCGGCCGCGGTTCATTGCTCGCCGTGGCTCGAATAGGCTGCTGCGCAGAGCGTTGGGCTAGCGGGAGGAACCAAACATGTTCGGTAGGCGGAGCGGTTTGCGATCGGTCGCCGGCTTGGTCGGCGCGATGACCGTCGCAGCCCTGTTAGTGACGGGGTGCGGCAGCACGTCACCGACCGCGAGGTCAACGCCGACGCCGTCCGGATCGGACGCCGCCGCTTCGGCCAGTACGCAGGTGAGCACCACCAGCGACAGCTTGGGCGTCTTCCTGGTCGACGGTCGGGGCAGGACGCTGTACATGTTCGACGCTGATCCTGAAGGTACCTCCGAGTGCTACGACACCTGCGCGACAGCCTGGCCCCCGCTGGCCACCACCGGTGCACCCACCGCAGCCGGGGATGTCGACCAGAAGGAGCTGTCGACATCGACCCGGTCCGACGGGATCACCCAGGTGCGGTACTACGGGCACCCGTTGTACACCTACGCGCAAGATGCGATGCCGGGACAGACGACGGGGCAGGGACTTACCCAGCAGGGCGGAATGTGGTGGGTTGTCGGAGTGGACGGAACGCCCATCAAGACCCCGGCTTCAGCTTCGGCTTCGGCTTCGGCTTCGGCAACAGCCAGCAGCAACTGATCCCGGCTGGTGCAGTCACGCCTGCGCGGCCAGCACCTACTGTCGCGGTTCTCCTGCCAGGCAAGGCCTTTCGGTGCCGCAGCGACCATCGCAGGAGCGGCGAGATCCGCTCCGGCACCAGTGGCCACGAATTGATACACGGTGTCGGTAATCCTGTCGACCACGGAACCAGGCGCCCACCGCTTCGCTCCCGGTAGCCCCGCAAAGAGGTACGCCCGAGACTCCGGGCGGTAGGTCCGCTGCGAATCTCGAGGTTCAGCGCAGGCTTCGGAATCGGCTGCGAGATCGTCCGCCATTGCCTGAGTGGAAACCTCGACACCACCCTGGCCGTCAGCCCCGCTCTCAGTGTCCTGATGAGCCGTATTGGCATAGACCAATCGGCGGCGATGTTGGCCGGCCACGGCGCGCCGGACCGCCGGCCTGACTGCCTCGACCGTTGTGTCGATGTGATCCACGTCATACTGACTGGGCTCTTGACCTGACCGATTGGTCTATGCCAATCTATCCCAGTTGGTCTATACCAATACGCGTCGCGGTCGACACCCATCGATCGACGTGGAGGAGAAGTTCATGGAACTTGTCATTGCGGATGACGAGCGGTGGCTCGTCCACACGTGTTACGGCCCCGCCGGCCACAACGGCAGCCGGGGGCTCAACCCAGGATTCCCGATGTTGCGAGTGCGCACATCCGGGGCCGACGAAAGCGGAGGTAGTTGGAGATGAGTAAGGCCAAAGTGGCGGAGAAGAAGAAGTCGGGGCTGCGCATCCCCGGGTTCGCGCAGCTGCAGCGACTGGGCAAGAGCCTCATGCTGCCGATCGCGCTCCTGCCCGCCGCCGGCATTCTGCTGCGGTTGGGCCAGCCCGATCTGCTGGGCGGGATCAAAGCGCCGGTCATCGGCCCGTTCTTCGAGGCGATGAGCGCGGCGGGTGGCGCGATCTTCGCCCATCTGCCGCTGCTCTTCGCCATCGGCGTGGCCATCGGTTTCGCCAAGAAGGCCGACGGTTCCACGGCGCTGGCCGCGGCTGCCGGCTACCTGGTGATCGAGGCGGTCTTCAAGACGATGTCGCCGGTCGTGCTCGAGGGAATGCTGGATCAGGTCGGTGAGCAGGCACAGATCAACTACAGCGTGTTCGCCGGCATCCTGGTCGGCCTGGTCACCGCGTTTCTGTTCGACCGGTACCACACGATCCAGTTGCCTTCATATCTCGGCTTCTTCGGTGGCCGGCGCTTTGTGCCGATCGCAGTTTCGGTCGCCAGCCTGATCATGGGCTTCGCGTTGAGCTACTTCTACCCGATCTTCGACGCCGGCCTTACCTCGGTGGGCCAGTTCATTGGTGGGTCCGGGGCGTTCGGGGCGTTCACCTACGGTTTCGCCAACAGAATGCTCATCCCGGTCGGCCTGCACCACATCCTGAACACCTACGTCTGGTTCCTGTATGGCGACTACACGACACCTGCCGGCACCGTCGTCACCGGCGAACTCACCCGATTCGCGGCCGGCGACACGACCGCGGGACTGCTGACCTCCGGCTTCTACCCGATCCTGATGTTTGGCCTGCCGGCAGCGGCGCTGGCCATGATCCAACTCGCCAAGCCCCGGCAGAAGAAGCTGGCCCTGGGCATCCTTGGAGCGGCCGGACTGACCGCGTTCCTCACCGGAGTGACGGAGCCGCTGGAGTTCGCTTTCATGTTCGTGGCGTTCCCGCTGTACGTGGTGCACGCCGTGCTCACCGGCTTGTCGCTGGCGATCGCGTACCAGCTCGACATCCACCTCGGCTTCTCGTTCTCCGCGGGCTTGATCGACTTCCTGCTCTACGGCACCGCCCCCGCCGCGAAGAACATCCCGCTGCTGATCATCATGGGCATCGGCTTCTTCCTCGTGTACTACTTCCTGTTCCGGTTCGTGATCAAGCGCTGGAACATGCGGACGCCGGGCCGCGAGCCGGAGGACGAATTCGACGCAGAGCAGGCGGCCAACCTCACCGACGGCTCCGGTTCGACCACCGTGTCCCCGGGGTCCGCCCTGACAATGGGCGGCGGGACCGCGCTGGCAACCAGGCCGGTCGTCGACAGCAAGGCCGAGCAGCTGATCGCCGCCTTCGGCGGCCGGGACAACCTGGTCAATGTCGACGCGTGCATCACCCGCCTGCGGATGGAGGTCGCCGACAAGAGCCAGGTCGACAAGGCCCGGCTCCGCGCCCTGGGCGCAGCGGGCGTGATCGAGGTCGGCAACAACGTCCAAGCGATCTTCGGTACGCAAGCCGAGAGCTTGAAGAGCGACATCAACGACGCCCTTGAAGGGCCCGCACCGGCGCCGACGGCGGTCGCCCCGGCAGCAGCGGCGCCGGCGGCACCCGTCCCGAACGCACCTGTCGTGGAGAGCCGGACCGGCACCACCACAAGTGTTCTCGCCCCGGCCCGCGGCCGCGCCGTGGCCCTCGCCAACGTGCCGGACCCGACGTTCGCCCAGGGCATTGTCGGCTACGGCGCTGCCATCGACCCGCCCCGCGAGATCGTCGACGCTATCGCGCCGATCAGCGGCACCGTGCTGCAGATGCTGCCGCATGCCTACATCATCGTCAGCGCCGACAACGTGGGCGTGCTGGTGCACCTGGGCCTGGACACCGTCGAGCTGAAGGGCGAGGGCTTCACCGCGCTCGTGGCGAGAGGCGACCACGTCGAGGCCGGCCAGCCCGTCATCACCTACGACGTGCCGGCGATCGTCGCGGCCGGCCGCAATCCGATCATTCCCGTCGTCGTCATGGACAAGAAGCCGGCGGACATCACCCTGGAGGACGTGATCGAGACCGGCGGCCAGGTGGCGTCCGAACAGGGGCTGTTCACCGTCAAGAGCTGAGCCAACTCACGCACACACTCACCACCCGCGGCGCCGCCGGATGTACCCACCCGGCGGCGCCGCACCCACCCTTCACCACCAGCACTGTCGATCAAGAAGAAGGACGACCAATGGAAATCGTCATTCTCTCCGGACACCGCGGCGATCGGCAGCCTGGCCGCGGACGCCATCGGGAACCTGCTGCAGCGCAGGCCCGACGCCGTACTCGGCCTGGCCACCGGCTCCTCGCCGCTGGCGATCTACGACGAGCTGGCCGCGCGCTGCGGTGTCGGCGAGTTGTCCTTTGCGCAGGCCTCCGGTTTCACCCTCGATGAGTACGTCGGGCTGCCCGCCGACCACCCGGAGTCCTACCGGAACGTGATCGACAAGGACTTCGTCTCGCGGGTGGACTTCGCGCCGGGCGCCATCCAGGGCCCGGACGGGTTGGCCGCAGGACATCCCGGCGGCGTGCGCGGCCTACGAGTCCGCCATCGCGCAGGCCGGTGGGGTGGACCTGCAGATCCTCGGGATCGGCACCGACGGGCACATCGGGTTCAACGAACCCGGCTCCTCGCTGGCGTCGCGGACCCGGATCAAGACGTTGACCCGGCAGACTCGGGTCGACAACGCCCGATTCTTCGACGGCAACCTGGACGCGGTTCCCACCCATTGCTTGACCCAGGGACTGGCCACGATCATGTCCGCCCGCCACGTCGTGCTGGTCGCGACCGGCCCGGGTAAGGCGGAGGCGGTGCATCACCTGGTCGAAGGACCGGTCAGCGCGCTATGGCCGGCGACCATCCTGCAGCATCATCCGCACGCGACGGTGCTGCTGGACGGCGCGGCCGCGAGCCGGCTGCAGCTGGCCGACTACTACCGGGAGACCTACCGGGCCAAGCCGGCTTGGCAGGCCATCTGACCGCCCGGCCGCCTGCGACGAAGTTCGCAGGCGGCCGGGCACAAAGAGCGCGGGGGGTTCCAGACTCGCTCTCCCCACTGACCATCGTCGAGCACAAGGAACTTAAAGCATGTTGATCACTGCCGAAACCGTCGTCACCGGTCGAGAACTGCTGCGACCGGGGTGGATCGAGGTCGACCGAGGTCTGCTGCAAGGGGTGGGAGCGGGCGAACCGCCCCGGCGGGCAGACCTCGAGCTGGGGGCCGTCACCGTGGTGCCGGGGTTTGTGGACATGCACGTGCACGGTGGCGGGGGTGGAATGTTTCCGACCACCGATCCGGCGGAGATGGCAGGTGCAACAGCCACGGCCGTCATTCTCCACCGCCGGCACGGCACCACAACGATGATCGCCTCCCTGGTGACCGCGCATCCGGTCGAACTGCTGGCGCAGGTGCGCGGGATGGCCGAACAGGTGCAATCCGGCCAGGTCGCGGGTATTCACCTCGAAGGCCCCTGGTTGGCGGCAGAACGCTGTGGCGCCCATGAACTCTCGGCGCTACGTGACCCGGATCCGGATGAGCTGGATCGGGTACTGGCGGCCGGTGACGGTACTATCCGGATGGTCACCCTGGCCCCGGAACGGAAGGGTGGCCTGGCCGCTATTCGGCGAATTGTGGACGCCGGTGCGGTTGCCGCTGTCGGGCACACGGAGGCGACCTACGCCCACGCCCGGGCCGCGATCGACGCGGGCGCGACCGTGGCCACCCACCTTTTCAACGCGATGCGGCCGGTGCATCACCGTGAGCCCGGTCCGGTGCTCGCCCTGATGGAAGATCCCCGGGTGACCCTGGAGCTGATTACCGATGGAGTGCATCTGCATCCCGCGCTCTATCGGGATGTGAGCCGCAGCGCGGGACCGGACAGGGTGGCCCTCGTGACCGACGCGATGGCCGCGGCCGGGATGGCCGATGGGGCATACCGGCTCGGATCGTTGGCAGTGGACGTCGTCGGCGGAGTCGCCCGAGTGGCCGGAACGGACACCATCGCGGGGAGTACAGCGACGATGGACCACGTCTTCCGGTACGCGGTCACCAACAGCGGAATCCCCCGCGACGATGCGTTGCTGGCCGCGGTCCGGCAGTCCTCGGTCAACCCGGCACGGGCATTGGGCCTGCCAGAAGCCGGCCTGGCCGTCGGCTCAGCTGCCGACCTGGTCGTACTCGATGCCCAACTGACGGTGACGGGGGTGCTTCACCACGGGTCCTGGGTTGAGTTGGGGACCTGGTGACCCGTGTCCGCGCGGCCTGGGATGGCGCGGACACGGGTGGTCGGGTACGAGCGTTGTGACCCGGTCGTGGTCTGAGATGGTGCCGGCCACCACACAACTCGCTGGAGACAACATTGCCTTGCTCAGCGGGTTTTTGAGCCGTCCAGCGCAACTTGCATAGTTTTTGGCTACCAGGACGTCCGACATCACGTCATCAATAGCCGAACACCAATCCGGAAGTGATCCGTCCGGATAGTGACCTACTCTCCCTGGCATGACGCAAGACACGACCAAAGCCCCGACAGCGGGCTCCTCGACTGAAGCGACAAGCCCAGCAGTCGGTAGTGAAATGTCCGCCGGCTGGGTTGGAACGTCAAGAGCCCGCCGGGTAACACCTCACCGCCAGCCGAGCAGCGGCGCGACGTAGCGCAACACGCTGTCCAGCAGGTGTGCGTTGTACTCGACGCCCAGCTGGTTCGGAATCGTCAGCAGGAGCGTGTCAGCGGACGCGATCGCCTCGTCCTCGGCGAGGTCCTTGACCAGTCGATCCGGCTCACCCGCGTAGGTCTTGCCGAACCTGGCACGACCTCCGTCCAGTTGGCCGACCTGATCCTGGCTGCCGGTTTCGCGACCGAAGTACAGGCGGTCAATATCGCTGACCACCGGGAAGATGCTGCGACTGACGGAGACTCGCGGCTCACGGCCGTGGCCGGCGGCCTTCCAGGCGTCCCGGAACCGCAGGATCTGTTCGGCCTGGAGCTGGTGGAACGCTACCCCCGTATCCTCGGTGAGCAGGGTCGAACTCATCAGGTTCATGCCCTGCTCCGCGGTCCATTCGGCGGTCGCGCGGGTGCCCGCACCCCACCAGATCCGGTCCCGAAGACCCGCCGAATGCGGCTCCAGCCGGAGCAGGCCGGGCGGGTTCGGAAACATCGGTCGAGGGTTGGGCTCCGCGAAACCCTTGCCCTTGATCACATCGAGAAACACCCGCGTGTGATCACGGGCCATCGCGGCGTGGTCGGAGCCGGCAGCAGGTTCATAGCCGAAGTAGCGAAATCCATCGATGACCTGTTCCGGAGAGCCCCGGCTGATGCCCAGTTGCAGCCGGCCACCCGAGATCAGGTCCGCGGCCCCCGCGTCCTCCGCCATGTAGAGCGGGTTCTCATAGCGCATATCGATCACGCCGGTTCCGATCTCGATCCGGCTGGTGCTGGCCCCGATTGCCGCGAGCAGCGGGAACGGACCTGCGAGCTGGTTGGCAAAGTGATGCACCCGGAAATAGGCGCCGTCGGCCCCGAGTTCCTCCGCGGCGACCGCGAGGTCGATGGACTGGAGCAAAGCGTCAGCGGCTGAGCGGGTCTGCGACTGCGGCGACGCCGTCCAGTGCCCGAACGACAGGAACCCGATCTTCTTCATGTCTCATGCAACTACACGACCTTGGGCCGATTGTCGACGATGCGCCGCATCTTTCCGACCGACCGTTCGATCCCACCCGGGTCGACCACATCAACACCCACGGTGACGCCGATCTGGTTCTTGACCAGTTTGCACAACGCCGCGCCGCCCTGGTCACCGACGACCGGGTCGATTCCCGGGCGACGTTCCACCCGGACCGTCATCTGGTCCATCCGGCCGGGGCGGCTGAGGTGGCATTGGAAATGCGGAGACAGCGAGGGCACCCGCAGGATGAGCTCCTCGATCTGGGTCGGGAACAGATTCACTCCGCGCAGAATGATCATGTCGTCGGTGCGGCCAGTGATCTTCTCCATGCGGCGCATCGGTCGTGCCGTTCCCGGTAGCAGTCTGGTCAGGTCCCGGGTGCGGTAACGGATGACCGGCATTGCCTCCTTGGTCAATGACGTGAAGACCAACTCGCCGTAGGACCCGTCGGGAAGGACGTCACCGGTCATCGGGTCGATGATCTCCGGGTAGAAATGGTCCTCCCAGACGTGCAGCCCATCCTTGGTGTCGACACATTCGACTCCGACGCCGGGCCCGATGACTTCGGACAGCCCGTAGATGTCGATGGCGTGCATATCCAGTCGGGTCTCCATTTCCGTCCGCATGTCGTTCGTCCAGGGCTCGGCACCGAAGATCCCGAGTTTGAGTGACGTCTTGGCCGGGTCGATGCCTTGTCGTTCCATCTCGTCGACGATCGAGAGCATGTAGGACGGCGTGACCATGATGAAGTCCGGTTCGAAATCCCTGATCAGCGTGACCTGGCGCTCGGTCATGCCGCCGGAAATCGGAATGACGGTACAACCCAACCTTTCCGCCCCATAGTGGGCTCCCAGTCCACCGGTGAAAAGGCCGTAGCCGTAAGCGATATGGGCCCGGTCCCCGGGCCTCCCACCGGCCGCACGAATCGACCTGGCCATGACATCGGCCCACATGTCGATGTCATTCGCGGAATAGCCGACCACCGTCGGCTGGCCGGTGCTGCCGGATGAGGCATGCAGCCGGGAAATCTGCTCCCTGGGAACCGCGAACATCCCGAACGGGTAATTCTCCCGAAGATCGGACTTGCTGGTCATCGGGAACTTCGCCAGGTCGGCGAGCTCCCTGAAATCGTCCGGGTGAATACCGGCGGCGTCAAAAGCCCTTCGGTAGTGCGGGACCTTGTCGTAGGCGTGTCGCAACGACCATTGCAAGCGCTCCACCTGAAGAGCGCGCAGTTCATCGATCGATGCACGTTCGATGGGGTCCAATGATTCCTGGGTGGGCGCGCGGTCGTCCATGTCTCCTCCTTGAGTGTCAGGCAGCAAACTGGCAGCCGAGGGCGGCTGCAATCGTCGGCCGGCGCCCGTCCGGCGCCGGAAGTGCCGTGCCGTGCAGGCGCTCAAACGGGCCAGTTCCTGGCGACCAGGGTGAGCACGTCATAGGTCGCCACCGACTCGTCGCGTTGGTTGACAACGACCGTGTCCCAGACGACTTCGCCGTAGTCAGCGTCCGCTCGCGGGGAGATGCTCTTGGCCGTCAGCGTGACGGTCAGGGCGTCGCCCGGATAGACCGGGACGGTGAACCGCAGGTTCTCCAGGCCGTAATTGGTCAGCACCGGCCCGTAGGTTGGTTCGACGAAAAGCCCCGCGGCGAGCGAGACAACAAAGTAGCCGTGCGCGACCCTGCCCTCGAAAAACGGGCTCGCCGCCGCCGCCTGCTGGTCCATGTGGGCGTAGAACTTGTCGCCGGACAAGTCCGCGAAAGCGTCGATGTCATCCAGCGTGACGGTCCGCGGGCCGGCAACGACCGCGTCGCCGACCCGCAACTCGGCGAGGCTCTTCTGAAACGGGTGCTTGCCTCGGGTGTTCCGTGGCGCCCCGGTGACCCACATACCGGTGACCGCCGAGACCGCCGACGGCGAACCCTGGATCGCGGTGCGCTGCATGTAGTGCAGAACCCCGCGAATACCGCCGAGTTCTTCACCGTCCCCGGCCCGACCGGGACCGCCGTGCACCAGGTGCGGCAACGGGGAGCCGTGCCCGGTTGACTCGGCGGCGGAATCCTGGTCCAACACCAGCACCCGACCATGCCACGGCGCGACACCCAGGACCAGGTTTCGCACCACGCCCGGGTCGGCGGAAACCACCGACCCGACCAGGCTCCCCCGGCCACGGGCGGCCAGGTCGACGGCCTGCTCGGAGTCCCGGTAGCCCAGCACCGTACTGACCGGGCCGAACACCTCGATGTCGTGCGGTTCGCTGCGGCTGGAATCCCTAGCCCACAACAGCATCGGCGGCAGGAAGGCGCCGCGCTCCGCATCGGCACCGATGACGTCGAAGTGGTCGGGGTCGCCGATCACCACCTCCGCCGCACCGGCCAACTCGGCCAGGTTCTTGCGGACGTCCTCCCGCTGCGCAAGCCCGACGAGCGCCCCCATGGTGACGCCGTCCGCGGCCGGGTCTCCGACCCGGACCTTGTCCGCGATCCGGGCGCGCACCGCGTCAATGACATCCGGGACCAGCGCATCCGGGACCAGAGCGCGCCGGATGGCGGTGCACTTCTGCCCGGCTTTGGATGTGATCTCGGTGACCAACTGCCGGACGTACAGGTCGAATTCCGCGGATCCGGATGCGACATCAATGCCCAACACGGAGAAGTTCAGGGAATCCGCCTCGGAACTGAACCGGACACCGTTTTGCTGCACCGAGCGATGCGAGCGCAGCAATGCGGCGGTCGAGGCGGAGCCGGTGAAGGCGACGGTGTCCTGCTCGGTCAACAGGTCGAGCAGGCCCCTGGACCCGCCCGCCACCAGTTGCAGACTGCCCGCTGGCAGCAACCCGGAGGCAATGATCTCCTTCACCACGGCCTCAGCCAGGTATGCGGCCTGGGATGCAGGTTTCACCACCGTGGGCACTCCGGCCAGCAACGCCGGTGCGAGCTTCTCCAACATGCCCCAGACCGGGAAGTTGAACGCGTTGATCTGCAGGGCAACACCGCGCCGCGGTGTGTAGATGTGCTGACCGACAAACTGACCGGCCGCACCCAGTCGTTCCAATGGTCCATCGATCAGGACCGTGGAATTCGGGAGCTCCCGACGACCCTTGCTGGCATAGGTGAACAGCACCCCGATGCCGCCGTCGATGTCGACGAAGGAGTCGCGCTTGGTGGCGCCGGTCCATGCCGAAATGGCGTAGAACTGTTCGCGTTTCCCGTTCAGGTGGCTTGCAAGTGCCTTGAGCGCCAGCGCCCGCTCATGGAAGGGCATCTCCCGCAATGCCGGCCCACCAACGGACCTGGCGTGATCGAGCACGGGGACCATGTCGATCGGGTCGGTGCCGATGACGGCGACCGGCTCCGCGGTTGCTGCGTTCAGCAGGTCGACGCGCTCCCCGACCGGTCCGAGCCATCGGCCCGCCACATAACTTTCGACGACCATGTTCATTGACCTGGCTCCTTACTGCTCGAAGACTTCGTATTGCTGGTGATTCCAGGTCCGGGTCGCGACCCACGTGAACCCGGCCTGCTGGGCAGCGCGCCGGCCGACCTCATTCCAGTCCGGGATGGTGGTCCGCAACCGGCGGTCCAGCGCCACCGACGCCGCATAGTCAACGGCTGCGTGACCGAGTTCGGCGCTCCAGCCACGGCCTGCCAGTTGCGGTCGGATGCCGATGGCTACGTCCAGCACGTAGGTGTCACGCGGTGCTCCCGAGACTCGGGCCGCGCCCCCGACACAACAGAACCCCAGCAGGATGTCGTTGCTGTCGACGACGGCCCAATACCCCTCGTCCGGTTCCGGTGCTTCCAGGGCATCTTCGATGTGCCAGGCACCGGGTCGGCTCCAACTGGCAAGGTCCAAACCGTCCTCGATGGTCAGCTGCCTCACTCGGAACGGGCCTACCGGATCGGCAACGTCGGGCCCGGGCTCCGCGGGCCGCGTACCGGGCGAACTCGGTCCGGCGACGGTGGTCGACATGGGTGTCGTTTCGGTTGCTCGGTGCCGGCGCCGTCGGGCTCGATCGTCGAGGAACGAGTTCATCCGTTGCCGTTTGTCCTCGCTGTCGAACAGCACCGCTTGTGCGGCGACGTCGAAGGAGGTGGTCGCAGGGCGGTGTTGGCGAAGTGCGAGTTTGGTCAGTTCAAGCGCCCGCCACGACCGGGTCGCGATCCGATCGGCCAGTGAGATGGCCCGTTCCACCACGCTTTCCGCGGGATATACCGCATCGACAAGGGCAGTGTTCAGCGCCTCGTCGGCGGTCAGCGCGTCCCCGGCATAGAGCATGCGGCGCGCCGTTTGCAGGCCTGCGGTCTGCGGGAGTCGCCAGTTGGCGCCGGCTCCGGCCAGGATGCCCAACCCCAGCTCTGGTTGCGCGAACCTTGCCCGGGGTGACGCGATGCGCAGGTCACAGGCCAGGGCAAGTTCGCATCCGCCGCCGAATGCGGGACCGTCGATGACGGCGATGCTCGGCCAGCGGTGCGCCGCCAGCCGGTCGAACAGGCCGGCGTTGATGCCGCGGAGCGCGGCGTCGGCGTCCCTCTCGACCAGTTCGGCGATATCGGCGCCGGCCGCGAAGATCCCCGGGGTGGTGGAGTGCACGATCAGGACACACGGTGTTCGCCGAGCCTCGGTCAGGGCCGCATCAATGTCCTCGACCATGGCCTCGTCGAGGGCGTTGTGTTTGCCCGGTCGGTTCAGGCCCAGTAGAAAGGCACTGTCCCTACGTTCGATCCGGACCACATTCGTTGCGGCGTGTGCTGTAGTTCCGCTTCCCTGGGCGCCGGTCACTGGTCGAAGTCCACGATCACCTGATCGGTGACCGGGTGGGACTGGCAGGTCAGCACATAACCACGGGCCACCTCGTCGGGTTCGAGCGCGTAGTTCGAGTCCATTTCCACCTCGCCGGCAACGACCTTCGCCCGACAGGTGCCGCACACCGCGTTCTTGCACGCATAAGGGGCGTCCGATCGGGCACTCAGGGTGTGCTCGAGTATCGAATCGCCATCCCGGGGCAACGTGAAGGTCAGCGACCGGCCGTCCAGGATGACTGTCACGGCTGAACCGGTCACCGGGGTTCCCGGCTCGGCCACCTGCCGCCGCCGGGTGATCGGCGCACCCACGTGGAACAGCTCCCGATGCACGTGAGTGCTGTCGACATTCCGGTCGACCAACACCCCACGGACCGAGTCGGTCATCGCCAGCGGCCCACACAGGAACCATTCGTCGACGTCATCGACAGGGACAATGGTGTCCAGGATGCGGCCCAGCCGCTCGACGTCCAGCCGTCCGGAGAGCATCTCGACTTCCGACATCTCCTGGCCGAGCACATGAATGAGCTGAAACCTTTCCGGGAAGCGGTTTTTCAGGTCTTCCAGTTCTTCCAGGAACATGATGGTTGACGTGCGCCGATTGACGTAGATGAGGGCTGCGGTGCTCAGCGGTTCCACCTCGAGAGCGGTGGCCAAGATCGACAGCACCGGAGTGATGCCTGACCCGGCGGCAACGGCCACGTATCGCTTGGCATTCGCGGCGTCCAAGGGAGTGGAAAACGTCCCACTCGGGGTCATCACGTCCAGAACGTCACCGGGCCGGAGGTGCTCGGCGGCGTAGCTGGAGAACACCCCATCCGGAATACGTTTCACCCCGATCCGCAACGGACCGCCGGTCGCCGCCGCGCAGATGGAATAGTTCCGTCGGACGTCCGCACCGAGCGCGGCGGTCCGGACCGACAGATGCTGGCCGGGATTGAACCGGAACTCGGCGCGTAGCTCCGGCGGCACATCGAAGGTGATGGCCACCGAGTCCTCGGTGAGCCGATCCACCGAAGCCACCCGCAGCGGATGGAAGACCGCGTGCCGGCGCACCGGTGATGCGGTGTGTGTGGTCGTCATCAGATCGCCTTGAAGGAGTCGAAGGGTTCGGCGCAGGCCAGGCAGGACCACAACGATTTGCAGGGGGTGGAGCCGAATCGGCTGATTTCCCGGGTTTTCATCGATCCACAGCGCGGGCATCTCGCCGACAAGGTGAGTCCGACGGGCCGCGGTTCTGCGGACGGCGGCCGGCAGGCACCGGGCGGGGCGATGCCGTACTCAAGGAGCTTGCTTTTGCCTTCCTCGCTCATCCAGTCTGTCGTCCAGGCCGGGGAGAGCACGGTGCGGATGACGAGTCGCTCGACACCTGCCGCCCGCAGGGCGGTGTCGACATCACCGGCGATCACCGCGGTCGCCGGGCAGCCGGTGTAGGTCGGGGTGAGGGTGACCTCGACGGTTCCGTCGGCGGCAATCCGCACGTCCCGCAAGATGCCCAGGTCCTGCAGCGTCACCACCGGGATCTCCGGGTCGGGCACCGACCCTGCTATCCCGCGAAGCCGATCCACCGTCAGCGGCTCCACCGCCGATTCCGCTGCGACAGGTGCAGTGTGGTCGAAGCTGATTGTCACCAGTTCGCTCCGGGGTGTGAACGGTGCAGATTCTGCATGGTGGGCAGCAGGTGGCCGAGGTGTTCGGAGTGGTAACCACCGCGACCGCCCCGCGCCCGCCAGGTCGGAGTTGGCAGGGTCAATGTTGCTGCTGTGAGGACACTTTGGACGTAGCCGAACCAGGCCGGGCGCAGCGCGGCCGGGTCGGCAGCGATTCCCGGTAGCGCGGTGACGGTATTCGTGGTCTCGAAGAGTTCGTCGACATAGGGCCAGGTGCCATTCAGCGCGGCTTGCATCCGCTCATGGGATTCCGTGGTGCCGTCGCCGAGTCGAAGCACCCATTGGGTGGCGTGGTCCCGGTGGTAGTCAACCTCTTTGACGGCCTTCGCGGCCAGCGCGGCCAGGGTTGCGTCTGCCGAGGTCAGCAATGCGGTGTACAGCTCGTACTGGTACGCCGAGAAGATCAATTGCCGGGCCATCGTGACGGCAAAATCACCGTTCTCGATCTCCACGAGATGCACGTTGCGGAACTCCCGCTCGTCTCGCAGGAAGGCCAGATCGTCCTCGTCCCGGGCCGTTCCGGTCCTCATGCCGTCGACGTCACCGGCGTAGCTGAGCAGCGTCCGGGCCTGCCCCAACAGGTCGAGCGCGATATTGCCCAACGCGATGTCCTCTTCGATCTGCGGCGCCCGGGTGATCCACTCCGACAGCCGTTGGGCGAGGATCAGCGCGTCATCCCCCAGTCCGAGAACATATGCAGCGAGCGCGCTCTGGTTGGCCAGGGGGTCGGTGTCGCGGAAGGCTGCCGTCACAGGTGGGCCACTCCCTCGGGGACGTCGTAGAAGGTCGGATGCCGGTAGGCCTTGTCCATCGCCGGGTCGAAGAACGGGTCCTTTTCGTCCGGGCTGGACGCCGTGATCGCCGACGACCGCACGATCCAGATGGAGACACCTTCCCCGCGGCGGGTGTAGACGTCACGGGCATTTCGCAATGCCATCGCCTCGTCCGGAGCATGCAGGCTGCCGACGTGCTGATGGGACAACCCGCGGCGAGCGCGAATGAAGACCTCCCAGAGCGGCCAGCCCTTCCGCGAGACGCTGGTCGGGGTCGATCCGTTGGTGGTGGTCATGCTGCGGACCCGACCTTGTCGATGCTGCGTTTGGCGGCGTAGGCCTGTGCTGCCTCCCGTACCCAACGCCCCTCTTCGTGGGCGGAGACCCGGCGGGCAATTCGCTGCGCGTTGCACGGCCCGTCGCCCTTGATCACCCTGGTCAGTTCCGAGAAGTCGATCGCACCGAAGTCGTAGTGCTGGCGTTCTTCGTTCCAGGCCAGATCCGGGTCGGGCAGTTTCAGGTCCAATGCCTGCGCCTGAGACACGCACATGTCGACGAACCGTTGCCGCAGTTCGTCATTGCTGAACCGCTTGATCCCCCATGCCGTGGACTGCTCGGAGTTCGGCGAGTCCGTGTCGGGTGGGCCGAACATCATCAGCGATGGCCACCAGAACCGGTCCACCGCATCCTGCGCCATCGCATGCTGCGCCGCCGTGCCGTGCGACAAGGTGTGCAGGATCTCAAAACCCTGGCGTTGGTGGAACGATTCCTCCTTGCAGACCCGGACCATGGCCCGGCCGTAGGGCCCGTAGGAGCACCGGCACAGCGGGACCTGGTTCATGATCGCGGCGCCGTCCACCAGCCAGCCGATCGCGCCCATGTCCGCCCAGCTCAAAGTCGGATAGTTGAAGATGCTGGAGTACTTCTGCTTTCCCGAATGCAACAGGTCGAGCAGGTCCTCCCGGTCGACGCCCAGGGTTTCCGCGGCCGAATAGAGGTAGAGCCCGTGGCCGGCCTCGTCCTGGACCTTGGCCAGCAGGATGGCCTTGCGCCGCAAACTAGGTGCCCGGGTGATCCAGTTGCCTTCCGGCTGCATACCGATGATCTCCGAGTGTGCATGTTGCGCGATCTGCCTGATCAACGTCTTTCGGTAGCCGTCGGGCATCCAGTCCCGCGGTTCGATCCGCTGATCATCGGCGATCAGTTGGTCGAACCTTTCCTGGAAACCTTCGGGGGCTGTCCCGTCCGCGGATTCGATCCTGTCGACGTTGCCGTACATCGCGGCCTCCTTGCCTGACGCGTCCGAAGCGTCCTTACCGAACGAACGGTCAGTAAATTATGTAGGGCACAATGGGCGCATGTCAACAGTCTCTGGCGAGAAGGCCGGCATGCCGGTCGAGGCCACGGCGCCTTCGCCCGGCGGACGTGGCCGTCCGGCGCGATACACCAGGGAACGACTACTGGAACTGGTCGTCGGGGTATTCAACGAGCGCGGCTACGAAGCCGCCAGCATGGAAGACCTCGCCAAGGCAAGCGGTTTCACGAAATCGACCTTTTACCATCATGTCTCGGGCAAGGAGGAACTGCTGCGGATGGCGGTGAACCGGGCGCTGGACGCATTGTCGGCGGCATTGGATGAGTCTGTCGGCGTCGATGGCAGGGCGGTCGATCAACTCGAAGACGCCGTTCGGCGGACCACCGAGGTCCTCATCGCGGAACTTCCCTATGTCACACTGCTGCTGCGGGTGCGGGGCAATACGGACGTCGAGCGGCAGGCATTAATGCGGCGGCGGGCTATTGACGCCCGGCTTGCGGACCTGGTGAAGGCAGCTGTTGACGCGCGGGAAATCCGGAACGACATCGACCCCCGACTGGTGAGCCGACTGCTGTTCGGCATGGTCAACTCGATGACCGAGTGGTATCGGCCGGGTACGCGAACACCGTCGAGGACGAACACCGTCGACGCCGTCGTCAGCATGGCTCTGCAGGGTTTGCAGGCTCAGCGCCCGAGCCAATAGCGAGACTGCTTGCTGATCAGATTGTTTCGAGCAGCAGAGCGATTCCCATTCCGACGCCGATGCACATGGTTGCCACCGCACGCCGGGCACCTTGCTCAGCGCGGTCGGAAAGGTCGATGGCTGCGGACAGTGCCAGCCGCGCTCCGCTCATACCCAGCGGGTGCCCGAACGCGATCGCGCCGCCGTTGGGATTGACCACGTCGCTGTCCGAGGCAAGACCGAGCCCGCGCATGACGGCCAGGGACTGCGAAGCGAAGGCCTCATTGAGTTCGAAAAGGTCGATATCGGAGACGGTGAGACCGGCTCTAGCCAGCAGGCGACGGGTCGCCGGTTCCGGTCCGATTCCCATGATTCGAGGCGGCACCCCCACCGACGCAAGACCTGTGACGCGGGCCAGCGGGGTGAGATCGTAGTCATTGAGGGCCTTCTCGGACGCGATCAGCAACGCGGCGGCGCCATCGTTGATGCCGGAGGAGTTGCCGGCGGTGACGGTGCCACCGGGGAACAGTGGCCGCAGTTTCGCCAGTGCCTCCTGGGAGGTGTCCCGGGGATGTTCATCCCGCTCGACCAGCAGCGCAGGGCCCTTTCGCTGTGGTACCGGGATTCCGATGATTTCCCGTGCCATCCGGCCGCCCGCGATCGCCCTTGCCGCGCGGTCCTGTGACCGGAGCGCGAACGTGTCCTGATCTGCTCGGGAGATGTTGTAGTCGCGGGCGACATTCTCCGCGGTCTGCGGCATGGTGTCGGTGCCGTAGCTGTCCTGCATTTTCGGGTTGACGAACCGCCAACCGATGGTGGTGTCGGCGATCTCGGCGTTCCGGGAGTACGCGGTTTCCGGTTTGGGCAGCACGAATGGGGCCCGGCTCATGCTCTCGACACCACCGGCGACGATCAGATCGGCGTCACCGGCGCGAATCGCACGGGCGGCCATGCCCACCGCGTCGAGACCCGATCCGCACAGCCGGTTGATCGTGCCGCCGGGGGCGTCGATGGGCAATCCGGCGAGCAGGGCCGCCATCCGCGCGATGTTCCGGTTGTCCTCCCCCGCCTGGTTCGCGCAACCCAGGAGGACGTCATCGACCCTCGACCAGTCAACGGATGGGAGTTGGTCGGCCAGTGCGCGAATGACGTGGGCTGCCATATCGTCCGGCCGAACTCGGGCCAATGCGCCGGCATAGCGGCCGATGGGTGTTCGCACACCGCGGACGAGATAGGCGTTTGTCACGGGCTCCCCCTTCCGAGAGGTGTTTCGGTGACGAGCATGTGGGTTTCACCGCCGCCACCACGAAGGTGCGGCCGGCGAAGGGACCGGCTGCGCCCGCGGAATTCGGCGATGACCGCCTGCTCGCTGCCGTGGCGACGGGTGATGGTGACGTCGTACACGCCGCTGCGCCCGAACCGGGCGCGTTCGACCGCGGTGGCGACGAGTTCCTCGCCCAGTCGGGCAGCGGCGACGAACACGATGTCGAAGCCTGCCGCCACCGTGACGTCGTCATAGGTGTTGCAGGCGAAGGCGAATGCACTGTCGGCCAGGGTCGCGATGAAGCCTCCATGGCAGCTGCCGTGTCCGTTGACCATGTCGTCCCGCACGGTCATGGACAACCTCGACCGCCCAGGACCGACGTCCAGCAGTTGCATGCCGAGACCACGGCTGGCCCGATCCTCCGCCCACAACTCCGCGGCGCAGCGTTGCGCGAGGTCCAGTGCTCGGGTGCCCGCGGTCGCGGCCGGCTCAGAGTTCACGAAGGGACCTTCCGCTCCAGGCTGCTCGGCGCAGCGTCGTGCAGACCCGATACCGGCCATCGCCGTATGCCCTGGACAGCGCGTCCAGCAGACCGACGATGCGGGCGGGCCCGATTCGGTCTCCCCACTCCAGCGGGCCGATCGGGTAGCCGACACCGAGTCGCATCGCGGTGTCGACATCTGCTGCGGAGGCCACTTTCCGGCCCACCACGTCGGCGGCTTCATTCACGAGCATCCCGGCGGTGCGGGCGACCAGCAAGCCGGGCACGTCGTCCAGCACGCTGACCGCCGCACCCGATGCCTGGAGCAGGCCGGCCGCTTCGGTCACTTGGCCCATCGGGCACCCGTCCGATGGTGCAATCGCAAATCGGGTCGCGGTCGCCGGATTCAGTGCCAGATCCAGCACGATGACCGGGCGACCGGCCCGGTGGGCGTGCTCGGTCGCTGTTCTGCCGTCGGACGGGATCAGCAGGGCGCCACCGGGCAATTCCGCCTGCGGATGCTGCGCGGTACCGGCGTCGACAATCTGAATCCCTCGGTGCGCCAGACGATTCCACACCGCACGCCACGGTCCCCAGTCCCCCGTCACGCCGACCTCCGACGGTGCGGCGGCGGGGTGCGTGGCCGCGGGGACCGGCGGCGCAGCATCTTTCGCGTACGAATAGAATCCGTGCCCGGTCTTGCGCCCGAGCCGGCCGGCGTCGACCAAGGCCTGCTGAGTCAGCGACGGCGCGTACCTGGGGTCCTGGAAAAACAGCTCCCACACCGACCGGCTGACGGCCAGATTGACGTCTTGTCCGATCAGGTCGGTCAGCTCCAACGGGCCCATCCGGAATCCGCCCGCCTCTCGCAGCACGGCGTCGATCGTGGCCGGATCGGCCGCGCCTTCCTCCAGTGCGCGCAGTGCTTCACCGTAGTAGGGCCGAGCCACCCGATTGACGATGAAACCGGGCGTCGAA
Organism: uncultured Actinomycetota bacterium; assembly: GCA_963730295.1. Taxonomy (GTDB): domain Bacteria; phylum Actinomycetota; class Actinomycetes; order Mycobacteriales; family Nakamurellaceae; genus Nakamurella. The sequence goes on from CAVSRE010000006.1 coordinate 550,425, forward strand.
GCGACGCGAACGGCGACCTTCCCCCACACGGCGGCGAGGGCGGCCACGGCTGCCGCCACGTGCGGATCGGTGGCGAGCCCGGACACCACCTCCACCAGCCGCATCACCGGCGCCGGGTTGAAGAAATGCATTCCGACACAACGTTCCGGGCGTCGCATGGTCGCGGCCACCGCGGTGATGGACAACGACGACGTGTTGCTGGCCAACACGCACTGATCATCGACGACGGCCTCCAAGCCGGCGAAGATGCTTCGCTTGACGTCAAGGGATTCGACCGCAGCTTCGATCACCAGCTCACAACCCGCCAGGTCGGCGACATCCGTGGCAGCCCGCATTGTGGCGCGCGCGACAGCCGCAGCAGCCGGTTCAAGCCGACTCTTGGTCACCAGTCGGTCCAACTGGGCCCCGATGCCGGTGACGGCCTCCTGGGCGCGTCCGGGAACGGCGTCCAGAACCAGCACCGGGTGACCGGCAAGCGCGGCGATCTGGGCGATCCCCGCACCCATCGTCCCGGAGCCGACCACTCCGACGGGAGCGGCCGCCGTGAGCAGCATCAGTGCATCTCCAACCTTTGACAAACCGAACGTTCGGTAAAGTCTTACCGAACGTGCGCCGGTACGTCAATGCACGGTTGCGTAGGTTCGGCGACCGACCATTTCGCTGCAACGCCGCCACGTCCTCGTCCCACCGCTGATTGCTGGACACTCGGCTCCAGCTGTCGGGAAGAACAACCGACAGGAGCCGAACGCTTACCCGGACGACCCCATGCGGAATCGCAAGGTGGTGCGTGCACCCACCTCATCGACGCCCAGCTTCTCCACAGCAAGTGGCCCGGTGTTTTCGAACAGCCGCAGACCGGCGCCGAGGATCACCGGCATGACATCGACTCGCAGCTCATGGACCAGGCCGGCGGCGAGTAATTGCCTGGTGAGGTCGGCTCCACCGACGACCGTCACGGCGCGATCCCCAGCTGCCTGGGTCGCCCGCGCCGCGGCGCGCCGGACGCCATCGGTGACAAAAGTGAAGAAGAGTCGCTCATTGCGCTTGGGTGTCACCGCCGGCGGTCTGTGAGTGAGGACGAAAATCGGCACCTGGAACTCGTAGGTATCGGCGTAGCTGTCCACATCGTCGGCCATCTCGAAGGTCCGGCGGCCCATCAACACCGCGCCGGTCTCGTCCTGTAGCGCCTTCATGTAGGGCGAGTCCTGCAGTTCCGCGAGATCTGGGTAGAGCGCGGCAGCGCTGCCGGCGGCGTCCTCGATGAAGCCGTCCAGCGACATCGTCATTCCCGCAATTACCTTCGCCATGCCGTTCTCCTATTCCCCGCCCAGGCCCGGACGGTCTCAGCTGGCAGACCGGTCGTCGGCGCCGTACTCATCGCCCCGATGACCACACGTTTGACCAATTCGCGAGTCGGTGAACCGCAGCTACGCCGGTGATATTCAACGCGGTGATCGTCGACCATTCCGTCCTGCTACGGGGTCCGTACCAGTGGTTGCGTCGTTGGCCTTGGCGCGGGCTGCGGCCCGCACGTGGATGCGCTCGCCCTGTTTGCCGAGCAGGCTGAGAATCTCGACGGGCTGGTTGCCCGCGGGTCCGAACCAATGCGGCAGTCGAGTGTCGAATTCCGCGACTTCCCCTGGGCCCATGGTGATGTCGTGGTCGGCCAGGATCAGACGGAGTTGTCCGGACAGGACGTACAGCCATTCGTGACCCTCGTGCGTGCGGAGTTCGGGTTCGTTCTGTTCCGGTGGGATGATCGCTTTCCAGGCCTGAATCCCACCCGGCTGTCGGGTCAACGGAACCACGATGCGGCCGTTGCGGTTGCGCGGAGTGAACCTTACCCGCGGGTCGCCGACCTCGGGCGCGCCGACCAATTCGTCCAGCGGTATTTGATGGGCCTGGGCTATCGGGAGGAGGAGTTCGAGGCTGGGTCTGCGTTGACCCGATTCCAGCCGAGACAGGGTGCTCTTGGAGATCCCCGTTGCTGCCGCGAGATCGGTCAAGGTGATGCCGCGTTGGGCGCGTACCCGCTTGAGGCGGGGGCCGACTTCGGCAAGGGCAGCGGTGAGGGCCGGCGAGTTCTGCACACCGTCAGTGGACTACCGATTCCCGGAAATAGCAACAAACGTTGTCGATTTCGCGCCGTTTGAACAACCCTTCGGGTGGAGGTGATCGCCATGGAGGCGAAGACGATCTATGACGTGGTGGTGGTCGGGGGCGGCGCAGCCGGCTTGAGCGCGGCGCTGGTTCTGGGCAGAGCGCGGCGCCGGGTCGCCGTGATCGATACCGGAGAACCTCGCAACGCGCCCGCGGCTCATCTGCAGGGATTCTTGTCTCGCGACGGCATGCCGCCGGCGGACCTGCTCGCCGTCGGGCGGGCTGAAGTGACCCGCTACGGTGTGACGTTGGTCCGGGATCGTGTCGTGGGGATCGAGAGCGGGTTCGTCGTTCGACTGAGCGGCGGCCAGATGTTGGCCGCACGGCGGATATTGCTCGCGACCGGTGTCAGCGACGAGCTGCCGGATATCCCCGGGGTCCGTGCGCGATGGGGCCGAGATCTGTTGCACTGCCCGTACTGCCACGGATGGGAGGTCCGCGACCAGCCTGTCGGAGTTCTCGGCACCCATCCCGGCTCCGTGCAACATGCCCTGCTTGTGCGGCAGTGGTCCGACGACGTGGTGTTCTTCGCCCATACCTACGACCTGAGCCCAGACGAGCGGGGCCAGCTGTCTGCGCGCGCGATTCCGGTGGTGATCGGCGACGTCGCACGGCTGGTGGTGCAGGCCGATCGGCTGTCCGGCGTCGAGCTGGCCGACGGTCGGGTGATTGCCCGGTCAGCGGTATTCGTCCGACCCGGCAACGTTCCGCACGCTGACGGCCTTTCGGCCGGACTGGGTTGCGAGGTCACCGCGGCCGGTTTCGTGATTGTCGACGCCACCGGACGCACAACGGCCCCCGGCGTCTGGGCCGCCGGCAATGTGGTGGACCCGCGGGCCCAGGTGATCACCTCGGCCGGCGCCGGATCCGCTGCGGCGATCGCCATCAACGCCGACCTGGTGCACGAAGATGTCGAACGCGCGGTCAATGTCGCCGCTGATGGGACGTTCTCCGCCGCAATGGAATCTCGCAACACCCAGCTTCCGCCGCCGTCCAAACACCAACTGGCGCTGATGATCTGGATCGCCGTCTTCCCGACGCTACTCGTTCTCAACATCGCATTCAGCAACCTGTTGACGGACCTACCGATCGTCCTGCGGACCTTCATCCTCGCCACTACCGCTGTGCCCATCGTGATGTATGCAGTGATGCCGCGCCTGCATCGACTCCGCGCTCGACTGGTGGCACGCCAATCAGTTTCGTAGGCCATCCTCGCTCCTTGTTCTCGGCTGACGCCGGCATCCATACCTCGGCGGGTCATCACATCAATCACCACATGTGGTGATGCCCGGTCATCACATCTGCTTCTACCTTTCGATCATCAAAGAACGTCCGAGATCCGGGCGGGAGATTGATCACGGCAGCCAGCATGAGGGGAGAGCGCCATGAGTGAGACATCGACCGCCAACGGGGGCGGACGGTACGAAATTCGCCTCGAGGGGCACCTCGATCCCCGATGGGCCAGTTGGTTCGACGGACTGGACCTCACCAAGCAGTGTGATGGCACCACCGTCATTCGCGGCCCCGTCGCCGACCAGTCCGCGCTGCACGGCCTGCTCCAGAAGGTGCGCGACTTGGGCTTGCCACTTCTTTCGGTGACCCGTGTCGAATCCGCTCAGACAGGTTCGTCAGATTCCCCCGCGGAGCACCTGTCACCGACCACCCAGCCCCGATAACCAGCAGTCAACCAAAAGGAGAATGTGATGACGACCACCGCACCGTCCACGAAAGCCACAGGAACGAAACGAGTTCCGATGAGCTCACTGAGGAAGACCTCGCTCACCGCGGGCATTTTCTACCTGATCACCTTCGTCTCGATCCCGACCTTCGGCCTGTACGCCGCAGTGAAGGAGGCCAACTACGTTGTCGGCTCCGGCCCGGACACCCAGGTCCTCATCGGCGGCCTGCTGGAAATCATCGTGGCCCTGGCCGGCATCGGCACCGCCGTCACGCTGTACCCGGTGGTGAAAAGGCAGAACCAATCAGTCGCGCTGGGCTTCGTCACCATGCGGACCCTGGAAGCCGCCACCATCTTCGTCGGCGTGATGAGCCTGCTGTCGGTCACGACCGTACGACAAGCCGGCGCCGGACCAGACGCGGTGGTCGCCGGTCAGGTGCTGACCGCCCAGTACCACTGGATGTTCACTCTCGGACAAGCTCTGCTGCCGGGGATCAACGCCGTGTTGCTGGGATCCCTGATGTACAAGTCCGGGCTCGTCCCCCGGATCCTGCCGATCCTGGGCCTCGTCGGAGCGCCCATCATCTTCGCCTCAGTCCTGGCAAAGTACTTCGGTCTCTACGACGAGCTGTCCGTGTGGTCGGCGCTCGGGGCACTCCTGATCGCCGTGTGGGAGTTCTCGCTCGGCATCTACCTGACCTTCAAAGGCTTCAAGCAGTGCCGAATCACAGCCGAAATGACCGCAGAGAGCGATTCGGCAGCCCACCGCGAAGTCACCGTCTGACTCTCGTTCTGCTTCGGCTGAATCAGTCCGCAATCGTGTTGAAAGGCAAAAGAAATGATCGAAGTAGAGAATCTCAGCAAGCGATACGGCAATAAACTAGCGGTCGACGGACTGAATTTCGTGGTGCAACCCGGAGTCGTCACCGGTTTCCTCGGCCCGAACGGTTCCGGGAAATCCACCACCATGCGGATGATCGCCGGACTCGACAAGCCCACCGCCGGCCGGGTCACCGTGAACGGCCGCGACTACCGGACCTCAGCCGCCCCGATGGCCGAACTCGGGGTACTCCTGGAGGCCAAGGCGGTGCACACCGGGCGCTCGGCCCGAAATCACTTGCTTGCGCTTGCCCAGACCAACGGCATCAGAACGGGCCGGGTGGACGCCGTGATCGATATCGTCGGCCTGCGGGAGGTCGCCGGCAAACGGGTCGGCGGGTTCTCCCTCGGTATGGGCCAACGGTTGGGGGTGGCATCGGCCCTGCTGGGCAACCCGCAGACGGTGGTCCTGGACGAACCGGTCAACGGTCTGGACCCAGAGGGTGTCCGGTGGATGCGGACCATGCTCAAGGATCTCGCCGCGGACGGCCATACCGTCTTCGTTTCCTCCCATCTGATGAGCGAGATGGCACAAACCGCAACACGTCTGGTCGTCATCGGCCGTGGCCGGCTGATCGCCGACACCACCGTCGATGAATTTGTCGCCGGCGCCTCCAACCATTCCGTGACCGTCCGGACGCCCGAGGCCACCCGACTGCGGGACCTGCTGATCGGGCCGGACATCTCTGTCACCACAGAACACCACGATGTGCTGGGGGTCGACGGACTGACCGCCGAACACATCGGCACCATCGCCTGGCAGAACCAGATACCCATTTTCGAGCTGACCGTCCAACAGGCCTCCCTGGAGGAAGCGTTCATGACCCTGACCAATGACTCCGTCGAATACCGTTCCACCGAGATTGCTTCGCCGACGAACGCCGCCGTGACAACAAGTACAGCGGTGACGTCATGACGGACACACTCGCCCCCGTATCGGGAATCGACTCCGCTCCGACCCGGTTGCGGGTGACCGCGCCGCGGGTCGTGCGGTCCGAGTGGACGAAGTTCCGTTCGCTGCGCTCCACCGTCTACACGCTGCTGATGGCCGTCGTGTTCATGATCGGTCTGGGTGCCATGATCACGGCCATCACTGCGAATCAGCCCGGTGGAATCCAACCCGGCGAATCCTCGGTCTCGCTGTCGCTCTCCGGAATGTTCTTCGCGCAGTTGGCGATCGGCGTGCTGGGAGTCCTGCTGATCACCGGTGAGTACAGCACCGGCATGATCCGTTCCTCGTTGACGGTGGTGCCCCGGCGACTGCCGATGTTGTGGGCGAAGTTGGCGGTTTTCGCCGGAGTGGCGCTGTTGACCATGCTGGTTGCCAGTTTCGCGGCGTTCTTGGCGGGCCAGGCGGTGCTCAGTGGACAGCAGTTGGACGCGTCGTTGTCCGACCCGGGTGCGCTGCGGGCGGTGGTCGGCGCGGCGTTGTACGTGACCGTCGCGGGGATAACGGCTCTCGCTTTGGGTGCACTGCTGCGGAATACCGCGGCCGCGATCACCACGTTTGTCGCGGTGTTCTTCGTGGTCCCCACACTGACGCTCCTGCTCCCCGCCTCCGTGACGGACCACTTTGTGCAGTACCTGCCGTCCAACCTCGGCGGAGTGTTGACCGGCAGCACCTCCGGTCTGGCCCACCCGCTGGGGCCCTGGACCGGGTTCGGCCTGCTGTGCGGCTACGCGGTCGTCCTGATCGGGTTCGCTGCCTGGCGGCTGCGCAGTGTCGACGCCTGACCTGAGCCAAATGTCAGCCCGACATCTACGCCGGGATCGAATGCCGATCCCGGCGTCGACGTCATTGATACCCGCCTCGGCGGCCAGGGCCGACCTGCTCCGGTGTCGGGGTTGTCCCCGATGTGGCGGAGACGGCCGCCCCCTACCGTCGCAATTGACCTGACGAACCCAATGCTGTCGACTCATCCACGGAGTGGCCCCGATGAAAACGATTGTGCAGGACCGGTTCGGTCCGCCCGACGTACTCCAACTGGTCGATGACAATAGGCCCGAGATCGACGCGGGTGAAGTACTTCTCGAGGTGCACGCCGCCGCGGTCAATCCGTATGACTGGCACATCCTGCGGGGCGACCCGCGCATCGCCCGCCTGATGGGCGGTGTCGGCCTGATCAGGCCGAAGGCCCGAATAGCGGGCGTCGACGTCGCCGGCCGGGTGGAGGCGGTCGGCACCGAGGTCCGCGGCCTCCGGCCCGGCGATGAGGTTTTCGGGTTCGCCCGCGGCGCCTTCGCCGAATACGCCGCCGCCGATGCGGCTCTGCTGGTGCCGAAGCCGGCCGGCCTGTCGTTCGAGCAGGCGGCCGCATTGCCGATGGCGGCCGTGACCGCTCTGCATGCGATCCGGGATCGCGGCCATGTCCAATCCGGGCAGCGGGTGCTGGTGAACGGCGCCGCTGGCGGCGTCGGAACCTGCGCCATTCAGATCGCGACCGCGCTCGGCGCCGAGGTCACCGGAGTGTGCAGTGCCCGGAACGCCGACCTGGTGCGGTCGATCGGCGCTGCCAAGGTGATCGACTACGCATCGGAGGACTGTGCCGACGGGACAACCAGCTATGACGTCATTCTGGACAACGTAGGAAACCGGACGATCCGCGATCTCCGGCGCGCCGTGATCCCCACTGGGATGATCCTCCTGAACGGCGGCGGATCGCCCGGTCGCGTCATTGGTGCAGTCGGCAGCATCCTGCGCGCGGCCGTCCTCAATCTATTCGTCCGCCAAAAGATCACGTTCGTCCCGACTTCGCAGTGCCGGGACGACATGGTCAACGTTGCCGAATTGGTCGACGCCGGCACCCTCCGCCCGGTCATCGACCGGTCGTACCCGTTGACCGAGACGGCGGATGCGTTGCGATACGTCGAAACCGGACATGCACGAGGCAAGGTCATCATCACGGTCAGATGACCTGTGAGCCTCGTTCGAGGTTCAGGCGAGAGCTGGCCCATACCAAAGACTTCCAACGGGGTCCTGACCGACTGCCCGGCGCAGCTCAGCCGATCCGTGCTGGCCGGGCTGCCAGCGGCCTGCAGGTCAGGACTGGATGAAGGCCAACAGATCAGCGTTGATCGTCGCTGCCTCCGTCGTGGGCATGCCGTGCGGGAATCCTGGGTAGGTCTTCAATGTCCCGTTCTGTAGCAGCTTCGCGGACAGCGGCCCGGAGTCGGCGTAGGGAACGATCTGGTCGTCGTCGCCGTGCATTACCAGAACCGGCACCGTGATCTTCTTCAGATCCTCGGTGAAATCGGTTTGGGAGAAGGCAACGACGCCGTCGTAATGCGCCTTTGCCCCGCCCATCATTCCCTGGCGCCACCAGTTCTGGATGATCGCCTCCGAGGATTCAACGCCGGGCCGGTTGAAGCCGTAGAACGGACCCGACGGGAGTGCCCGGTAGAACTCGGAACGGTTGGCGGCCAACTGGGCCTGTAGTCCGTCGAACACGCTCTTGGGCAGGCCACCGGGGTTGGCGTCGGTCTGCATCATCAGCGGTGGCACCGCACTGATCAAGACCGCTTTCGCGACCCGGCTCTCGCCGTGCCGGGCGATGTAGTGCGCGACCTCGCCGCCGCCGGTGGAGTGCCCGACGTGGACGGCGCCGGAAAGGTCGAGATGTGCCGTCAGCTCAGCCAGGTCGTCGGCATAGTGGTCCATGTCGTGACCTTCACTGGTTTGGGTGGACCGCCCATGCCCGCGCCTGTCATGAGCGATGACCCGGTAGCCGTGCTGGAGGAAGAACAGCATCTGGGTGTCCCAGTCGTCGGCCGACAGGGGCCAACCGTGGCTGAAGACGATCGGCTGGCCGGTACCCCAGTCCTTGTAGAAGATCTCGGTGCCATCTGTCGTGGTGATCGTTCCCATGCAGTGCCTCCGTTGTCTGGAGTGACGCCAATAGCGTCGCGTTCTCGGCAGCATAACCTCGTCGAGAGTCGTTCCGCCGGGCCACTACCCAGGCTCGTCGGACCCGACCGGGCAGTGCGAGGTCGGTGCCGATGACGGGGATTCCGGCCCGCACTGTGGACCGCCATCAGGCGGGGATTACAGAGCTCGAACAACGAAACAATGTGCTGGTGTTGATGACGACAGCCCAGTGGACAATGTCATGGTCGGCGCGACCGGGAACGAGTCAGCGGGCCGTCTCATGCAAATGCCGGCCGGCGACCCGCTCGGCAACAGTTTTCCGCGGTTGGGAGTGCTGGTCCGGGGTGATCCACGGTGATTGCCAGGCGCAGCGGCATTGCGCCCGGACCCGGTTCCGATCGTCGGTGACCAGGGTGACGGCGTGGGACATGGTGCTGGCCTTTCCAATCCATTGTTCGCGCGGGTCTCCAGCGCCGATCGTCGGCCCAGAGCCAGTGCGGGTGAGTCGCTGTTTCTGCAGTTCAGCATGCCACGCCGACAAGCGGCCGGACCGTCAGCGGAGTGTCGGGGAGGAACTTCTGCCACCACAAAGCACCTTTTGAGTGCCACCAGGCAGCACCATCGCAAAACGGTCATATTGCTCGGTTGTTTCATCCCTATCGGGGTGGGAGTCTTTGACGAACGAGTTGTGGCCCTTGACGGCCTGACCACGAGTGGCAACGACGAAGCGGCTGTCGGCCGCGGGCTCGATACGGTCCCAGAGAAGGCGCCATGCCCGAAATCTCCGTGGTACGCCGGGTCGGCTGGGTCTTCATTTCGCTGTACGCCCTCGCGTACATGGGCACCTGCCTGCTGTTCCTCGCCCCCGTGTTGGTGACCCTGGCGCTGAAAGTCAACTCGCTCGTCGGGATCGACCAGGCACCGAACAGCCTCGCGCTGGTGACGGTGACCGGCACCTTTCTGATGCAATTGTTCACCGGCAATGAGCTCGCGATGTTTCTGGCTCCGTGCGCGATCAGCGGGTTCTTCATTCTGCTCTTTGTCGTCATCTTGAACGACCGCCGGCTTGCCGGCAAAGATAAGCCGAATTGGTCATTGCGAGAATTCGCCAGCACGTTCTACCTCAACCCGCGGAGAAGCCCGGACTTCACCTGGGCCTTTGCCAGCCGCTTCCTGTTCGTTCTCGCCTACGCATTCCTGACCACGTACCAGGCCTATTATCTGCTGGACAAGATCGGAAGTGCCGAAGCGGTTGTGCCGCAACAGATATTTCTCTGCACGCTGGTGCAGGCCGTTTTCATCGTCATCGCTTCTCTCATCGGTGGCAAACTCTCCGACCGGACGGGTCGGCGGAAGATCTTTGTCCTCGTCGCCGCGATCGTGTTCGGGCTGGCGATGTTTGCCATTGCCATTGCCAGCAACTTCAATTCCTTCCTCGTCGGCATGGCCAACGGGGGGACCGGATTCGGACTGTACGTCGCCGTCGATCTCGCCCTCGTCGCCGACGTTCGACCCGACAGGGACAACAACGCAAAGGATCTCGGCGTGCTCAACATCGCCGGCGCCCTCCCCTATTCCGTTGCGCCGGCGGCACCCTGTTTACCCGCCGTCGACGTGCGCTGCGGACATCAGCCCGAGCTCCTTGCCGCGGCGAACCGCCTCCCGTCGGTTGTTCACACCGAGCTTGGCGTAGATGTTCTTGGTGTGCGTTCGAATGGTGTTCAGGGACACGAAGAGCTGACGAGCGATGTCCGGCCCGTCCAGGTCGGTGCCCAGCAGCCGAAGCACGTCCAGTTCGCGCGTGCTCAACGGGTCGACCAGTGCTTGTTTGACCGGATTGCCGGATCCGCGGTTCTCGCCACTGTTGCCCAAGGCGGCCAGGAGTCGGTGCACATAGCCCGTCGCGACACCGTGTTTCGCGGTCGCTCTCAGTAGGGCGCTCATCGGCGCGCCCTCATCCACGAAGATTCGCACATAGCCCTCCGGCTCAGCCAGCGTCAGTGCGCGTTGCAGCGACGCAAGCGCAGCTGCGGTGTCACCCGTCGCCCGACGGGAAAGCGCCTGCAGCACAAGGATTTCGATGACGCTCCCGGTCCGGGAGCCGTCCTGGGCCGCTCGCCGGAGGCGCTCCAGGAAACCGTCAAGGTCCGCCGGTTGCTCCCGGGATGATTGAGCCATGAGTACTCGAGCGAGGGTGATGTGCTCGAACTCCTGCAGGTAGCCGAGTTCGTCGTCAGTGGACAGCCCGCGCTCGCGCACCCAGCCGAGCGCCTTGTCCACCGCGCCCTGAGCGACCCACACCCGCGCCCGGAGTGCAGGTATCGGCCGCACGTTGGGGAATAAGTCACCGACATAGCGGCGTTCCGCGTCGGCGAGCAGATCGAGCGCGGCGTCCAAATCTCCCTCCGCCTGACGTATCCGGGCCATCGCCACCCGCCGGCGATAGGGATTCTGGGGTAGTCCGTTGTGCTCGCCGAGCCGCTGACTGCGCACCAAGTGCTCTGTGGCGGAGGGAATGTCGTCCCGTTCGAGAGCAAGCTCACCCATTCCGACATACATGTCGGCAGCTCCCCGGAGCACCGGCCCGCCTTGCTCAGCGGCCCGCTGCAATGCCTGCTGGTAGGTGTGCAGGGCGTCGCCGAGACGCCCCTGCGTCCGGCGAATATCCGCCAGCGCGATGGCGCAGCCGAAGGTGTCGGCGACGTGCCCGGCCACGTACAGCCCGGACATGCACGCGGAGTACGCGACATGCCCCGCCTCGAGATCTCCACCCGCCCAGTACGCGAGCCCCAGTAATCCGGCGGCCGCGGCCCGGATCAGCGGGTCGTCCGGTGGAGAGGTGTCGAGGGCCTGCTGGGCGTGTTGCACGGTGCCGGGCACGTCACCCCGGGCCAGGCCGAGCGCTGCACGGTAGAGCTCGATCATCCCGCGGAGGCGACGGTATTCCTGCTCGTCGACCAGCACCATTTCCGCTGACGGCATCTCCCGTTGGTCGATGACGAACGTATCCCGAGCCGGACCTTCCGATGTGGTCAGCAACCGTTCGGCCGCCTGCAGCCTGGCCTCAACTCCTTCCAGCTCACCGACGGACAGCATCGCTCCGGCGAACCCGATGTTGAGCACGGGCCGCGTTCGGACCACATTGTCGGGGAACATGGTGATCCAGCCGTGGACCATGGCTTCCTGCCGAGTCCTGCTCATCGCCGGAATCGCCAACTCGACGAGGTCGGCCGCCCGCTGGAAATCCTCGGCGGCGAGAGCGTGCCGGATCGCACCGGACGGCTCATTGTTGTGCTCGTACCAGATGCTCGCGCGCCCATGCAGATCAGCGACCTGGTCCGACTGCTCGTCCAGCAAATGCGCGTGCAGCACGTCTGCGAAGAGTTGGTGATAGCGATACCACTGGCGTCGATCATCGAGCGCGACCAGAAAGAGGTTCCCTCGCTCCAACGCCGCCAGCATGGCCTTACCACCCTCCTGGCCCGTGACGGCATCGCACAGCGGGCCTGTGAGCCGGTCCAGGATCGAGGTTTGCAACAGGAATCTCTGGACTTCGTCGGGCTGGCGGTTCAGCACCTCCTCGGCCAGGTAGTCGACGATGTACCGGTCGTCACCGGCGAAGCCCGCGATGAACGATGCGACGTCTGCCCGCCCCCGCAGCGAGAGCGCGGCCAACTGCAGCGCGGCGATCCACCCTTCGGTGCGACCCTCCAGTGCTGCAACGTTCTGCGCGGTCAGCGCCAAACCCATCACCTCGTTGAGGTAGGCCGCGGCCTCGTCGGGCGTGAAACGCAATTCGGCCGCGCGGATCTCGACGAGTTCGCCACGGGCCCGCAACCGCGCCAGCGGCAATGCCGGGTCGGCTCGACCCGCAATGATCAGGTGTGTCTGCGGTGGCAGGTGCTCGAGCAGGAAGGCCATTGCCTCCTGCACATCCCTGGCATCGACGAGATGGAAGTCGTCGAGCACCAGCACGACATCGTTTTCGACGGTGTCGAGGTCGTTGAGCAGCAAGGCAATGACTGCTTCGATCGGTGGCTGGGGAGAGTGCAGGAGCGCCAGGGCACCTTCGCCAACCCCCGGCGCCGCCGTCCTCAGCGCGGTGATCAGGTACGTCCAGAACAACACGGGATCGTTGTCGCGTTGGTCGAGGGACAGCCACGCCGCGGACCGCCCATCGACCGACGCGGCTGCGAGCCACTCGGCCAGCAGCGTCGTCTTACCGAAGCCGGCCGGAGCCGAGACGAGCGTCAGCGCCGACTCCGCTCCCAGGCTCAGGCGTTCGTTCAGCCTGGCGCGCGCAACCAGACCGCGCCGCCGCCTCGGCAGATGGAACTTGGTCTCCAGCAATGGTGCTGCCACGACCACCTCCGCTCAGGGGTCAGTGTGCCCTCTCGAGAGCCAGCGCCTCACCCGGTGCCGGTCGCTCCCCAACGTTTGGCAGCGGACTGACCACCCGGCTCAGCGCCATTCCGGACCGGCTGCTACTGGCTGGGTGATCGGGACCGGCATCAACCCTCATATGAGCACCGTCACATGGCAGGCTATTTTGCAGTGTTAGCTGATTAGCACTGATGTCAGCTAATCTGCTAACAGTGCTCGGCACGAACCAGTGGTCGGCACGAACATGCCGGACCAACCCGGCCTGTTGTCGTCGACGCGAACCGGCCCGGCAGTGCTCGACGATGCCAACGCCGAAGGAGGGAAACGAAATCATGCCCGAGAACCCGACGCGCCCTTACGACATGATCGAACCGGCACCCGCTCCGTTGACCATGGCCGAGTCCGAGTTCTCCCCAACGCTGGCTGACGAGTTCCTGCAATCGGCCTGCACGCTGGCGCGTGGCCGCATGTCATGGACCCCCGGACCCGGGCACCACACCGAGGACCTGCCGTGGCTGAAGGGTGCGACAGCGGCCTGACCAAGGCTTTACTGGCGGAACCGGACGACCCCGCGCCCTCGACCTGGACAACGTTGATCTGCGTGGAGCAGGTCACGCCGAAATGACCGGTGGGATCTCTATGTCCGGTCCTCCGGCACTCTCGGACTCGAGTCGTAACATGATCGTCAAGACCCGTACGCATTGGAACGACTACGAGACGTAGAATTTCTGTATCGATCCAGTGATTGGGAGTACATGACGCAGACCGACCAGCACCACAGCCCACCAACCTCCTTCTCCGCCGTCGCCACAACGGCGCCGCGCTCGTCAGTGACGGACAGCGGCCAACGCACCCCGACAGAGAATGCCGCGCGGCATCGCTCGCTACTGATGATCAACAAGTCGTCCGCAACAAGAGGTCTGGCCGGGACGTTGAGCAAGGCCGGAGTTGATGTCGTCGGCCAGACCATGGCGACCGACGACGCCCTTGGATTGGCAGCGACCTGCCGACCGGACAGTGTCTTGGTCCATGTCGGTACGGACGACAATCTGCCCGGGTTGTTCGCGGGTGCCCAGCTGGGAATGCCGCTTGTTGTGCTGGCCGACACCGCAGATCCGGAACTGGTCCTGCGTGCCGTCGCCGCTGGGGCAATGGGCTTCGTGGTTGCGCCCTTCACGTCGGAACGGCTGATTCCGACGCTGGAGCTCGCCGCTGCACGGAACGCTGACGTCGCTACCTTGCAGGCGACGATCACCGACATCAGGGACCGGTTGGACACCCGAAAGGTCGTGGAACGCGCGAAGGGACTTCTGATGACCCACGAAAGACTGACGGAGCAGGATGCGTTCCGCTTCATCCAGCGCACGGCCATGGATCGGCGCAGTTCCATGCGAGATGTCGCCAGGGCGATCACGCTGAGGATCGCCGGCGCAGCCTGAGCCGGACCAGAGGGTCGGAGGCCGGTCCACCGGCGTCGGGGATTCCGTACGAGGCCGCCCACCACAGTGAACCCTGAGTAACGGGAGTCGCGGCGGGGTCGCCCGAATGGTGTTCAGCGACCGCGGAAAGCCTCCGCCAACCACCAGCAATATCCGTGTCCGGAAAAGTCACCGCACCGAGGCCTGCGTCGGCGAACTGCGACGGCAGCATCACCCGCTACGCAGGGATGAGAAACACTTCCAGGCAACCGATTCCACATTGCTGCCATAGAACCAGGGGCGACTGCTAGCGGGAGCGTCCGCGCTTCGGCAGGGACATGACGGTACTGGTCAGCGCCACCGCCACATCGCGATTGGTATCCAGCACGGCCTGCAGAAACGCGAAGTACTGCTCGACGATCCTGATCGGGTCGATCAGGCTCAGAACATTCCACCGCTCGCGTTGTCCGGCCGACACTTGCGCGTCGGTCGCCGATGTCGGTACTCCGGAAGACGTGGTGCCGGCATTGAGCTCGGGCTCGGGGGGAACCTCGCCAACCTGCTCGACGGCCGGCAACTGCCTGAGCAACCTCGGTTCGAAGGCCCCGGCGACGCTGCTGGACCGTTCCGGTGAGGTGCTGCCGTTGAACAGTCCGCCCAGATTGGGACGCGGGCTGGCACTCATCCGGGCCCCCCGCTCGTCACTCGCGGGTGGCCCGGACCTGGCCCACCGTTCGCTCGCTGACGCTCGCTCATACGGCGACCTCAATTCTGGCCGAGTGCTGCTGCTCGGCGATCGCTTCGAGCATCTCCTTGGCGAGGTCCGCGTAGTCAGCCGCGAGCCCCGCGGCCGAGGAATCCCGACTCAACAGGCTGTCGCCGGTGTCGACCTTGACTCCCTTGCGCAGGCGTTTGATCCGGAGCGACTTGTCCCCGCGATGCACCTGCTCCAGTTCATGCGGCAGCAGACCGCGGCTGCGCATGTCAACCGCGGCACTTTCCAGATAGCGGATCGACGTGCCGAAAACCGGGGCAGCGCCACCAAGGGTTTCCGTCAATGCGGAGCGGACCCGACCCATCAGGCGGGTACTGCCTGCGCGAACGCCGAACAGCGCCACCCCGAGCAGGGTCAGATCGGGGTTGACGGCACGTGCCGCCGCGAATCGCTGCGCAACAACGACCAAACCGTCCAAGCTCGCCTCGTCCGAACGGGTCGGGATGATCAAGTAATCCGAGGCGGCGAAGACGAGTTCCTGGAGGATCGGCTCGCCGGGCGGGGTGTCGATGAGCACCATGTCGTAGTCGTCATCGGTGCCGTCCGGTCGGAGCAGATCAAGAGCCGGTCGCAGTCCCGGCAGGGACGCTCCACGCGCGCCACGAGAAGTGAACGCAGCAGCAACATCCCACAGGGCGGGTCCGCCGGCGACGACGTCGAGCCGGTCGCGAACGCCGCGACTGACCGCCAACGGGAGTCCGTGCGTGATTGCCAGGCCCAAACTGCTGCCGTCCTGCAGTCCATAGCCCAGGTCGCGTCCCATGTTGCCCTGCGGGTCGGTATCGACCACCAGCACCCGAAGGCCCGCTGCGGCGAACTGGCCGGCGAGACCGGCGGTCAAGGTGGTCTTGCCAACCCCGCCCTTGCCATTGGCAATCGCGACCACTCGTCGCATGCCGCACCTTCCTTCGTCTCGTGTGTGTCCGTATGGTCCCGCCGGAAGCCCGCCAGCGGGGCGATGCCACGCCGATGGGGCCCGGAACGATCGAGAAAGCCGGGCAGAATCGGGTTACCTTCGTGGTCACAGGAGCCAGCCAGGTTCGTCGAGGCGCGCCGGTAAAGGGGAAAGGTTTGGAGGACTCCGTCGATGGTCAGGCCCGACACCGGTGAATCGGCGGCCCAGCGCTCAACGCAGGGCACCGTCGCGGTCGGCGATGGGGGCGCCGACATCACCGAGTCCGACGCACATCGAGCCGGCAGCGGATCCGATGACGTCCCGTCGGTGATCGCCGAGCCGGTGGCCACCGAACACGGGACCGCTGACCCCGTGACGACTGAACGCCCGACCACGGCGCCCGGACCACCCGTGCTGGCCATCGTTCCGTGGCATCCGGATGGCGCCGACCAGGGGCCGACCGCTGACGGCCCGGTGGCCAACCGCTGGCGCAAGATCATCGTCCGAACCCTGAGCAAGTGCTGGGAGGATTCGCTTTTCGGGATGAGTTCGCAAGCGGCGTTCTGGTCGGCCATGTCGACCGCGCCGTTCCTGCTGGCACTGCTGGGCTTGTCCGGTTTCTTCGCCCGCTGGCTGTTCGGCCCGGACGGCACGGCGGCGATCCGAACCCAGGCCATGGAATTTCTCAATACTGTGTTCAACGAGGAGGTGGCCAATAGTCTGCTCGGCAGCACCATCGACACCATTTTGGACACTGAGACCAGTCAGATCATTTCGGTCGGGCTGATCATCAGCCTGTGGGCCGGGTCGTCGGCGATTTCGGCCTTCATCGAGGCGATCACCATCGCCTATGGCCAACACGAGGTGCGTCATCCAGTACTCGAGCGGTTGTTCGCCTTGGGCCTGTACGTGATGGCACTGTCCGCCCAGATCGTGATCGTGCCGCTGCTGGCCATCGGGCCCGAGCAGATACCTCAGTTGTTTCCGGAAGCCGTGCGGCCCGCGGTCGATCTCGTCATGGGATACATCTATTACCCCGGTCTGGCACTTGGCCTGATCCTGATCGTGACGATCCTGTACAAGGTTGCACCGAAGCGGAAACATGCGTTCTACCGGGGACTTCCGGGGGCGGCACTTGCGGCAGCCGTGTTCTTGGTTGCCGGCACCGGCCTGCGGCTTTACGTGTCTTACGTCTACAGCCACGGACTGACCTACGGCGCACTCGCGACGCCGATCACGTTCCTGCTCTTCTACTACTTCATCTCGATGGCCATCATCATCGGCGCGCAGTTCAACAATGCGCTGCTCGAGTACTATCCGCCGGTGGCGAAGCCGAACCGAAAGCAATCGTCCAGCCAGGCTCCGCTCGGCTGAGACCGTGCCCCGCGAACGCGAACAACGATCGCGGCGGTCCCCGCGGGGGCCACCCGAAGAACGAGAACCCCGCCGATCGCCCCCGGCCGGCGTTCCGGGGACACTTTCGGCGTGCACCGGAACCGCGTCACCCCACTCGGCGACATCGTCGAAACCCCGTTGCGCGGCCGTTGGATGGGTAACCGCGGGATCCTGCACCACGGCACCGAGATTGTCAGCTTTCACGGCAGCGACCTGTGGATCACGTGCGCGCTCGAGTACCGGGACTGGCGGGCAGCGCAGTGGGCACCAGGGCATTACACGGTGCTGTTCTTCCACGACGAGGCCGTTGCCCTTGCCGCTGGGCACCGCCCGTGCGCGCTCTGTCGTCGCAGGGACTATCGGGCATTCCGCGATGCGGCAACCGATGGCTCACAGCCGATGAGCGCCAAGGACCTCGACCGCCGACTGCACGCCGAGCGACTGGTCCGCCGAACCCATCGCCGGCGGCTGCACATCCGTCAATGGGCGGTGTTGCCGGACGGAGCCTTCGTCCTGCTCGACGGCACACCGGTGCTGATTCTTGGCGACGCCGTCATTCCCTGGTCCGCGCAGGGGTACCGTCCGCCGCTCCCCCGCCCCGTCGGCGGCCAGGCGGACGTCATCACGCCGCCCTTCAGCCTGGCCGCGCTCGCCGCGGGCTATCCGGTCCAGATCGACGTCACTGCAGAGGATTTCGCCGACGGCGGCTAGCTCGGCGCGGCGCGGAGCGCGTCGTGATCGACCTCGGCGACCGAAGAATACCCGCACAGGCCCAGGGTCAGATCGAATTCGGCGATGACGTTCGCCAGCACCTCACTCACCCCGGCCCGGCCGGCCAGGCCGAGGCCGAGCGCGTACGGCCGGCCGAGGCAGACTGCCGTCGCGCCCACTGCCAGCGCTTTGAGAACGTCTGCACCACCACGAATCCCGGAATCCATCAGCACCGGGATAGCACCGTCCACCGCGGCAACCACACCCGGCAGGCTGTCCAGTGATCCGCGTCCGCCGTCCACCTGCCGACCGCCGTGGGTCGAGACGATGATTCCGTTCGCTCCGGCGTCGACGGCCCGGCGGGCGTCGTCGCTGCGTTGAATTCCCTTCAGCACGATCGGTAGGGACGTCAAGGCGCGCAACGTCGATAGGTCATCCCAGGTGAGGGACGGCCGCGAGTACGTCTCCAGGAAGGTCCGCACCGCGGCACGGGCGGCACCGAGGTTGGTGACCCGCCGGCCCGGTACGTTCGCCGACACCCGAGCCAACGACCTGACCAGAGCGGGGAGCTGGTGCAATCGCGGCGCTGCCGGTGCTGGGCCGGGACGCGGCTGGGCCGCCAGCCGGTTGAAAGCCGGGTCGCTGGTGTATTGAGCGATGCCGTCCGCCAGCGCAAACGGCAGATACCCCTGGTTCAGATCCCGTGGCCGCCAACCGAGCATCGTGGTGTCCAGGGTGACCACGATCGCCGCACAGCCGGCCGCTTCCGCCCGCCCGACCAGGCTCGCCACCAACTCATCCGAGGTCGACCAGTAGAGCTGGAACCAGCGAGTGGCGTTTCCCATGGCCGCGGCACAGTCCTCCATCGAGCGCGACGCCTGGTTCGAGAAGATATACGGCACACCATGTTCGGCGGCGGCCTCGGCCACCGCGACATCCGCAGCCGGATGCACGATCCCCAGGGCGCCGATCGGCGCCAGCAGGATCGGCACCGGTAGCCGCCGGCCGAACAACTCAACCGACGTGTCCCGCGCCGAGACATCCCGCAACATCCGCGGGACCAGTTGCCAACGATCAAACGCCGCCCGGTCGGCGCGCATGGTGTGCTCGGAGCCCGCGCCGCCCGCCACATAGCCGTAGGCCCGGGCGGAAAGCTTGCGCTGGGCAAGCCGATTCAGGTCGGGCCAGCTGGTCGGGATCCTCGGCTTCACTCCGAAGACCCCGCGTGCATAGATGCCGGCCTGCCGGAGCCGACCGAGCCCGACAACGGGTGCACCGACCGTCGGCGGCGTCTCTGTGTCCGTCATTCGTCCTCCACCTCGCCCCGGTCGCCTCTCATCACAACACCTGCGACGCGCATCCACCCGGCGGTCGGGCGGCCGATCGTGGATGAAGGGCGGCCGGCGCGATTGGTCCGGGCGTCAATGGGTACTGATCGCTCATGGCTGATGACACCGAACTACACCAGGGCGACCAGGTCACCTGGCATACCCACGGCACCACCACCACCGGCACCGTCGAACGGGAGATCACCTCGGACACCGAGGTTGCAGGGCGCACGGTCCGCGCCGACGACGACGATCCCCAATATCTGGTGCGGAGCGCGAAGTCGGGCCGGGATGCCGTGCACAAGCCGCAGTCCCTCGACAAGGACCCGTCATGAGCCTGGGCGGCTCGGCCGCAAAGGCTCCTGATGCTGCCGATTCGGCCAAGGACGCCGGCAAGCAGGTAGCCGATTCGGCCGAGGAGGCCGGCAAGCAGGTAGCCGATTCGGCCGAGGAGGCCGGCCAAGAGGCGATGGACAGCAAGCCGTTCCGGGTGCTGCTGACCGTCGGGCTGATCTGTTACGGCGTGGTGCACATCCTGATCGGGTGGATCGCGCTGCAGATCGCGTGGAGCAGCAGAGGCGAAAGCCAGGAAGCATCCAAGAAGGGAGCGTTGGCCGAGCTGTCCGGTCAACCCTTCGGTGCAGCGCTGCTGTGGATCGTCGTCGTTGGCCTTTTCGCATTGACCATCTGGCAGGGCATCGAGGCGATCTGGGGGCATCGCGACCGACCGGCGGGGATCAAACGCATCCGTAAGCGCATCGGGTCCGCGGGTCGAGCAGTTTCCTATGCGGTGATCGCAATTGCCGCGATCAGCACCGCCGCGGGCAGCGCAAGCTCCGGCGACGCCAGTGAGGAGAGCCTCTCCGCCCGGCTGATGTCAAATGCCTTCGGACGGTTGGTGGTCATCGCCATTGGCATCGCGATCATCGTGCTGGGTGTGCGACTGGCCCGGCGCGGAATCAAGAAGAAGTTCACCGAAGACCTTGCCGGCGGCGTGGATCAGAATGTCGTGCGCCTGGGGCAGGCGGGATACATCGTCAAGGGGATTGCCTTCGCCATCGTTGGTGGGCTCTTCGGCTGGGCGGGCATCACCTATGACGCGAAGAAGGCAGGCGGGCTCGATGACGCGCTGCGAACCGTGCACAACGCGCCCTTCGGCGCCGTCCTGTTGACGCTTATGGCACTCGGTCTGATTGCCTTCGGCATCTACTGCTTCTTCTGGGCGCGGCATCCGAAGGTCAGCACAAATACCGCGTAGCAGGCCTGAAACCGGCCGGATCCACGACCGGACCCGCGCTGCGGTGCCACCGGGGTGCGTGGAAAACTCAACCTGCGGCCTCGCGCGGCGCCGCGCACCACCACGACGGCACCCGCTGGATGGAGCAACCCGATGGCCCCGCAGGACTCAACCGGCAACGACGAAATCGCCAAGCTGCCCAAGATCAAGAAGAAGGCCTACAACACCGAACTCGGCCGGCTGCAAACGGGATTGGTCACCATGCAGCAATGGGTCAAGGACTCCGGCACGCGGGTCCTGGTGATTTTTGAGGGCCGGGACGCCGCCGGTAAGGGCTCCGCGATCAAACGCTTCACCGAGCGACTCAATCCGCGGCTCGCCCGGATCGTCGCGCTACCCGCGCCCACCGAACGGGAACGCACCCAGTGGTACTTCCAGCGGTACATCCAGCATCTACCGTCCGCCGGCGAGATCGTTTTCATGGACCGCTCCTGGTACAACCGGGCCGGCGTGGAGCGGGTCATGGGGTTCTGCACGCCGGATGAATACCGTCGGTTCCTGCACCAGGCCCCGATCTTCGAGCGCCTCCTGGTCGAGGACGGCATTCTGGTTTTCAAGTACTGGTTCTCGGTGTCCGACGTCGAACAGGAGCGGCGGTTCCAGTCGCGGCTGACCGACCCCAACCGGCGCTGGAAGCTCTCACCGATGGACGTGCAGTCCATCAGCAAGTGGGAGGAGTACTCCCGTGCCAAGGACGAGATGTTCGTGCACACCGACATTCCCGAGGCTCCCTGGTGGACAGTCGAGAGCGAGGACAAGAAGCGCTCGCGGATCAACGTCATCTCACACCTGTTGTCGAAGGTTCCCTACGAGCACATCAAGCCGGAGCCGGTCACCATTCCGAAGCGGCCGAAGGCGACGAACTACGTCCGGCCACCACGGGATGAGTTCAAGTACGTCCCGGATCACGCGGCGTCGCTGGTCAAGTCCAAGAAGTAGCGGAACACCATGAGAAGGCCGACCCGGCGGGCGGTTCGGGTCGGCCCGTGCTCGGCCGGGGCCGGCGTCGGCCGCCGCAGGTTCGGTCCACTCAGGACAGGCCGAGCTCGGCACGAATCCGAGACACCCGCTCCATGACGTCCGCCCTGATCGCTTCTTCATCCAGGGTGGTCAGCCGACGGTCCGCGAGCAACCGGCGGCCGGCCACGAAGACATCGGTGACGTCGCCGCCACGGGCCGCATAGCTCAGGAAGGCCAACGGGTCCGGCAACGGGCTGGCCGTCAAGCCGGCGGTGTCCAGCAGAATCAGGTCCGCCGGTTCACCGACCGCGAGCCGTCCAGACAGCCCGTTGCCCATCGCCCGGGCACCACCGGCGGTGGCCATCGTCAGCGTCTGCACCCCGCTGAGCAGCGCCGGGTCGTGGTGCAGGCCGCGCTGCAGCAGCGCCCCGAGTTTGATTTCTTCGAACAGATCCGCCGAATTGTTGGACGCCATCGAGTCGGTGCCGAGCGCAAGGGTGATCCCCGCCTCGAGGTAGTGCGGCACCGGCGCGATGCCGGCGCCCAGCTTGAGGTTGGAGATCGGGTTGTGCGACACCGTCACGGTGTCGGCGGCGAGGAGGGCGACGTCGCCGGCCTCCGGGTGAACGGCGTGCGCGACATGCGTTCGCCCGTCGAACAGCCCGAGGTCCGCCACCAGCGCGATCGGCGAAAGGCCGTGCGCGGTCAGGCTGTCCGCGACCTCGATCCGAGTTTCGGACAGGTGGATATGCACGCCCAACCCGTCGTCGGCGGCCCGTCGGGCGACGTCGGCCAGTAGTTCTCGGCCGCAACTGTAGGGGGCGTGCGGGCCGTAGCTGACGCAGATCAGCTCGTCGCCGGCGAACTCCGCGGCCAGCGAGCGGGTGCCGTCGAGCACCTGTGCGCCGGTCAGGGTGCTGACCAGCGGGTAGCCGACGGCGTCATACCCGAAGACCGCGGGCGCTGCCTGCACCCGCAATCCCGCCGCGCTCACGTCGGCGAGCAGACCGCTGTCCCAGTGGAACATGTCCAGGAAACCGACGGTCCCCGACTTGATCATCTCTGCCATCGACAGCAAGAGCCCCGCCCGGATGTCGTCCCGGGTCATCCGCACCTCGAACGCCCTGATGTGGGTCAGCCATTGCTGCAGCGACTCGTCGTCGCTGTGCCCACGCAGCAAACTGATTCCTGCGTGCGTGTGCCCGTTGATCAGGCCAGGTGCGACGATCCGCCCGGAACCGTCGACGTCGGCGGGGCAACCAGGGCCGCGCAGCGGGCCGACATAGGTGATCAATCCGGTCGTCGGCGACAGCGCGATCTCCGCATTCGCCAGTACGGTCCCGGGATCGGCAACCACCGTTGTGCCGATGATCCTGATCTCCGAGGTCACACCGTTCCGTTCCGTGAGTGAGCTGCCGTGCCGATGAGTCGGCTGCGAGGAATTCGTCCGGCGAACCGTCAGGACCGCAGGGTCACAGAGCCGACAGGGTCTTGAACTCGTCGAACGGCATCGCCCAGATGTAGATCTCGCCGTCGGCCGGTCCGAGAGTCACCGACGTGCCGCTCACCTCGACCGGATCACCCCAGATCGCCGAATGGTAATAGGCGTCCGCATCGGCCAGCGACAGGTTGACGCAGCCGTGGGTCACGTTGCTGGAACCCTGCGCTGCAGTGCTGTTCGGGTTCGCGTGGATGAACTCGCCGTTGTTGCTGATCCGGACCGCCCACTTCTCCGGGAGGTTGGAGTAGCCATACCGCGGGTTGCTCATCAGCTTGGTCTCGAAGAACTCATTGACAACGTGGATCCCGGACCGGGTGATCAGATTGGGATCGCCGGTGTCCTCACCGCGGCCGTAGGAGGCCGGGTAGCTGGCAACGGTGGCGCCGTTCTGCTGGACCACCAGCTCGTGCGAGTTCACGTCGGCGATGACGACCTGATTGCGGCCGATGGTGAAGTCGCTGGTGATGTCCGACGCTCCGTACGAGGTGTCGTTGAACTTGACCCCGTAGAGCTTCGCGTCGACGTGCACAGTGGTGCCGGCCGGCCAATAGTCCCTGGTCCGGTAGACCAACGCCCACCGACCGTCATCCTGCTGGAACCCATCCCCAGGCGCCCTCGACCGCTGGGACCGTGGTGATGGTGACGAGCTTCTGAATGGCGGCGCGGTCCTCCGGCTCGACGCCGAACGCGACGTTGATCGGAGCGGCGACGCCGACGACGGCCCCATCACCGGGGCTGACGGTGGTCCGGACCTGGGTGTCCGCGCCGACTGTGGCGTAGGTGCCGGCGATCGGGATCTGCTTCCCGTCGGTGCCGGTGGCGGTGCCGGCCAGCGTGTAGGTCTTGCCGAACCCGAGGACCTCACCGACGGTGAAGGTGGTGCGGTCCGGCGAGATGGTCGCGACGACGACCTTGCCCTCCGGGTTGGTGAGGGTGGCGTCGTCGATGGTGCCCTTGGCGACGGTGAACGAGATCGGCGTGATCGGCGACAAGCCGGTGGAATTCAGCGCCGGCGTCGCGGTGATCGAGGCGACCGGGGGGACGACCGTCGGTGTCGGCGAAGCGCTGGACGACGATGATCCCGCCGAGGACGACTGCCCGCTCGCGCTGGACCCCTGCGAGTCCGGTGCACCTGCCGTCGATGTCACGGTGGTGGTGCCGGACAGTGAGCCGCTGCTGCAACCGGCAAGCACCGCCAGCATGGCAACGATGGCCAGCACCAATCTCCGCGGCGTGTTCCTGCTCAGCGCGTTCTTGCGCGCACCCATCATCATGTTCCGCCCTATCGCAGGGAATGTCCGCGGACAGGGACAGCCCATCGCCACGGCAGCCGATCCGAGTTCCGGCCAACGCCCAGGGTAACCCGAGCCTACGTTCCAACCGCGTGAACTCGAGCGCGCGCCCGCGGCGGGAGCATGCCGTTCGAGCGGTGGCCTGCCCACGTTCGGCAGACCATGGTTCCGCTACCGGAACAGTCGACGAACGACCACCACGGCGAGCAGCGCACCCACTGCGATCAGCGAATACTTGACCTTCGGCTCCTGCAACGTTGCCGTCAGGGTGCGCCTACCCTCCTCGACAACCCGCTTGGGATTCGCCCGGGTCGTCAGCTCATCCACCGCCATGGCGAGCGAGTCACGTGCGCGCTCGATTTCGGACTGGATGGTTTCCGCATCGCGGGCCACTGCGGCCTCCCTTGCTTCGGTCAGCGGGTCTGATCACTCAGATACCCAGACAAACACTCAAGTACTCGGACAACAAACACTCAAGCCGGTTCGCATGTGTCCCGGGGGTGTTTACCCTAGCGGCATGGACAGCTCAACCCTGGAAGTGGGCGACATTGCCCCGCCCTTCACCTTGCCCGACGCCGACGGCAACTCCGTCTCGCTCGGCGACTTCGCCGGCAAGCCGGTGATCGTGTACTTCTATCCGGCCGCGATGACCCCCGGCTGCACCACCGAGGCCTGCGACTTCAGCAGTGCCCGCACCCCACTGGACGGCGGCGGGTTCGTCGTCCTCGGCATCTCGCCGGACAAACCGGAGAAGCTCGCGAAGTTCCGGGACAAGGAGGATCTGACGATCACCCTGCTGTCCGACGCGGACAAGTCCGTGATGGACGCCTACGGGGCGTTCGGTGAGAAGAAGCTCTACGGCAAGACCGTCGAAGGCGTCATCAGGTCGACCTTCGTGGTCGGCGCCGACGGGCGGATCGAGCAGGCCTGGCGGAACGTCAAGGCCACCGGCCACGTGGCGCGGGTGCTGAAAGAACTCGGTCTGGCAAGCTGAGCAGGCGTTGCTCGGGCCGCCGGATGCTGGGCGGCCCGATCGACGCTGACGGGGCCGTAGCCCAATTGGCAGAGGCACACGGTTTAGGTCCGTGCCAGTGAGGGTTCGAGTCCCTCCGGCCCCACCCCGTCCGGGACGTTACGGTCCCGCCCGTACGCATCAGTGCGGGTCGACTCCTGACCATCGCGGACCAGGCGGCGACCTTCCTGTTCCCCATCGAAGGCGCCCTGGTAGCCGCCGCGAGTGGCCTCGATCTGTTCGGCATTCTGGTGATCGCGTTCGTGACTGCCCTGGTCGGCGGCATCTTGCGGGATGTGTTGACCGGCTGCACCCCCCGCATCGCTGCGCGGTGCCTGGTACCCGACGATCGCCTTCGGGGCCCTCACCGGCGCGGCCGGCACTGTCATCGCGCTGCGCTTGGGTGCGCCGCGGGCGATTGCGCTGGTCTTGGGGTTCGCCGTGTGTTTCCTGATGCGCCTCATCAGCCATCGGCAGGGCTGGAACCTACCCCGGATCGGAAGCTGACTGCGCTCGACCGGGTGAACCCGTTCGGCGGGAAGGCGTGCACCCCCGAGCAAGGAGGCATGTACGCACCGTCGCCACAAAGGCATACAAATCGGACCCTTACCAGGACCACATTTCTCCGTCCTAAGGAAGTCCGATGTCCACCAGTACCGCAACCCCGCCCACGACCCTACTCGCCCGAATCGGCACCTGGATCCGTGCACTCGGCATCCGCTGCCTGATCCTGCTGACCGCAATGATGTTGACGGTTCCGACTGCGGAGGTGATCTCCACCTCGACCGCCTTCGCGCAAACCGGGGATCCGTCCATCGCGTCCGTCCAGCAGGCACTCGCCGCCGCCCTACCGTCGATGGCGCCGGCATCGATGACGCCGGCATCGGTCGGCGACAACGCGCTCCCCCCACCCGACCCGGCTGTGCCGCCAGACGTGACGCCGCCGCCAGCTGCCCCGGCCCCGGCCCCGGCCCCGGCACCGGCACCGGCACCGGCACCGGCACCGGCGAGTACGCCGGCAGACACCCCGATCGAGGTGCCCGCCGGCACCGCGATCTCCACGCCGACCAGTGACCCGATTGCTTCGGCACCGGCTGCGGTACTGCCGGCAGCCGCACCGAATGCCGCCATCATCGCTCCCGACGTACCGGCTGCCGTCGATCCGGGCACCACCCCGTCGACCAGCTACTCGGTGTCCTCCGCCGTGAAGTCCTTCCTGGCCGGCCTGAACATCTCGCTGCCGGATGGGCCCGTCACGGGCACCCTGAACGGATCAACCCTGACGGTCGCCGTCGGCGCACCCGCGCTGCCGATCACCCCGCCCGTCGGCATGCACCCGTTGGCCTTCTCCGGAGCCACGCTGACGATTGACGAGGCGACGAAGTCGTTGACCCTTTCCGGGTCGGCCACGTCGGACAACGGCGTGACGGCGACCCTGGCCGTGACCATCGGCAACGTCTCCTCCACGGACCTGACCGGCACCGGACCGACCGCCGACCTGAGCGCGACGGTGACGATCACCGGCGTGCCGGTGCTGGGCACGGTGGTCGATCTGACCGGGACGATGTCCTTCAGCGGCGGCAAGCCTGCAGTGTCGCTGACCGGCACCCTGGCCGCCGACGCGGTCGTGGCGGCCAACACGCTGACGATCACGTCCGGCAGCACCATCACCCTGTCCAGCACCGACGGCTTCACGATCGACGGTGCGGCGCTGGTCGGATCCGGAGCCTCCGCCTTCACCGTCGGCGTCAAGGGCGAGGTCCACGACCCGAAGACGTGGTCGATGGGCGTCAGCGTCGCCACCGATCAGTCGTTCAACCCGATCGATGGGTTGACGATCACGCCGACCTTCGCCGGCACGATCACCGAGACTGCCGGAATCGTCCGCTTCGACCTCAGCAGCAACGAGACCGGCTCCTGGACAACGGGTCCGGTGACGTTGGCGCTGCAGACCGTCGAGGTCTCCAACACGAAACCCGTTGACGGGCAGGCCTGCTCGGCGATCGCCGACGGGGATGTGTGGTTCGACTTCAAGGGCAGTCTCACCGACGACGCCATCAAGCTGAACGCCGGCGCCGATGCGTGCGTGAATGTCTCGAACAAGACGTTCACGATCACCGCGAACGCACCGAACAGCCTGCTCCCGGGTTCGGCCGGCTTCAGCATCGACAACGCCCAGCTCACCGTTTCCCGGGACACCAGCGGCACCGTCGCGGTCTCCGCCACCGGAACACTGAACATCACCGCGGGTCTGCCGGACGGCACCACCCCGAAGCCGATCGCGGTCAGCATCAGCTTCGACAGTGACGGCAGCTTCGTCGCCACCGGCTCGGTCAACCTCGCCGATCTCAGGCTCGGCACCGGCACCGCCGCGGTCTACGTCGCCAGCAAGGACGTCACGAACTACGACTACGGCACGGCGGGCGACAAGATCGACCTGGCGCAGGGGGTCACCCTGGTGCTGGATGCCCAGCCGTCGACAGACGTCACCAGGGTCTTCAGCTACCTGAAACTGCCTGCACCGAAGACGATCCGCACCGTTGTCACACTGTCCCAAAGCGGCTTCTCCGGCACCGTGGCAGCCACCTTCGGTGCGGGACAGAGCGGAGCGCAACTGCTCGGCAAGTCCACACCCGGGGGCGCCACCCTGAGCCTGAACTCGCTGTCCCTCGGCGTCAATCTCAGCGCGACCAACGCGTCGATCAGCGTGTCCGGCTCCGCGTACCTGACCCTGCCTCCGCTGGACCCCGGCCAGGCATCGGGTTCTGCCGTTGAAGTTTCCCTCACCGGCTCGCTGTCGCTGACGCCAGATTCCGTCGGGGTCAGCATCGGGTTCACCCTCGCCTCCACCGAGGGATGGACGAACGCATTCGGCATTCCGGAGATGACCGTGCAGCAGGTGGCCGGAAAGATCGGGATCAAGATCGGCGCCGAAACCGGCGGGCTACCGGTGCCAACCCTGTCATTCCTCGTGAGTGACCTGCAGTTGCCGCCCGCACTGGCGGCGCCGCTCGGGGTGACCGCCAACACCAAGATCTCACTGAGCCTGGCGATGGATGTCGATCAACCGATCGTGCATTTCTCGATCGTCGGACCGAACAACGGTAAGGACGTTGCGCTTCGGCCTCTGAGCTTCGCCAAGAACTACCCTGCGATCAGCTCGGCGCAGAACTCCATCGAGATCAAGAATGCAGAGTTCCTGTTGGCCCCGCTGGGCGGTAAGGACGCGGCCGGCAAGACCGTCAAGGCGGGGGCAACCCTGGTCTTCGACGGGGTGTTCGGCGGAGTTCCGGCCCACATCTACGCCAGCGTCGGCCTGACCACTCCGCAGTTCAGCGCCGATGCATCGGTCGGCTCGTTCGCTGTCGGCCCGGTCACCTTCGACACCGGCAGCCTGCACATCAGTGTCGACCCCACCAAGCCCGAGGCCAGCTTCATGCTCGCCGGTGGTTTCACCGACAAGGCCACCAACATCAGGTTCGGCGGCAAGATCGAATTGGGCGTCTCCACCCAACTCGCCAACGCCGCGATCGCCCTGCACATCGCCGGCGGTCAGCCGAGTTACCTCGTCGCGCAGGCCGACCTCACGGGCCAGGTGTCGTTCAGCCCCAGCGCCGGCTTCAGCTTCGGCGCCGCCGGCCGCGTCAAGTTGCTCGTCGCTTATACGCAGGACCTGGGCGACGTGTCCTTCAGCTACACCTCCAGTGCGGGAGCGTTGTGGCAGCAACTGTCCCAGGCACCGAACATCGTGGCCAGCACCTTCCGCCAGCTCTACGGCTGGACCGACGTGAAGATCGCTCAGGAGCTCAAGTCGCTGAGGTTCACCGCCAACGATGTCGCCAAGGGCATCGGCCAGGGCCTGAACGAGACCAACGCGCAGGTGACGTCCGCGCTGTACCGGGCCGGCTATACCGCTGACCAGACGGCGCAGGCGGTCAGGGCGTGGGGCAGTGCCACCATCGGCGATATCGCCACCGGATTGAACCAGGCCGGTGCCACGAGCGATCAGATCGTCGCTGCCGCCAAGAACGCCTTCGGCAACAGCGCGGCCACGACCTACAACGCCTTGCAGGCCATCGGCCAGGGCGGCCAGGGCGCGTTGGCTTCGGTGGCGAACTTCTTCAACCCCGGCACCTATTACATCTCCAACCAGGAGCACTGGTACGACGAACCGATGTTCTTCGACGTGTACAACGCCTCGCAGGCACCGGACACCCACGTCGTCCAGTGGGGGTTGAACCGTGGTTTCAACCAGCAGTGGTACGTCCTGCCCACCGATAGCGGCTACGCGGAAATCGTAAGCCGCAACAGCGGCCAGTGCCTGTCCGTCTACGGCAACCAGGCCGGTCCCGCGCCGCTCGTGCAGTACCCGTGCTTCGGTGGCGCCAACCAGCAGTGGCTGTTCAGTGGCGGAACCAGCAACCTCGGTTTCAGCACCGGGACGCTGAAGAGCCGCAGCTCCGGGTTGATGGCGGACGTGGCCGGTGAAAGCGCCAAGGCAGGCGCCTGGATCGACCAGTGGTACCCCACTGGCCACAACAACCAGTTGTTCACCTTCTACAACGCCATCGGCTGAACGGACGGCCAGGTCGTTGACCTCGCTGTGCACAGATCCGGCCCTGGGCGTGGGCGCCCAGGGCCGGATCTGTGCGCTCGGAGCTGGATCGATCCGCCGGATGGCACAACCAATCGCAACACGCGGGGCCGTGCTCCCGCACCCGCTCGCCGCAGCGTTGGACGATAGGAGGTGCCTCCACCATGCAGGTGGGGGCACCAAGTCGTTCACAGAGGGGTAAACATGACCGGACCGGACATCTCGAAGCCGTCGGGTGGTAACGACGGGGACGCGGATTACGGCGTGGACTCCGCCGGGGGCGTCACGACCGCCACGCACTCGTCGGACTTCCCGGCCGCGACGCCGTTCTCCGACGATTCACCCAACAGTCCCTATGGAGCCGCGAAGGGCTCCGCCTCCTCGACATGGACCGGCAGTCCGTACGAGCCGTTGCCCTCGGATTCCACGGAGTACCCGGCGACCTCCTACGACAGTTACGGCGAGGCGAACGCCACGCCGATGACGCTGGCACCGGCTCCTGATGCGGCTCCGTCCGGCCCGGTCAGCAACGGCAGGCGGACCAAGTCCCGCGCGATCGCCGGCCTGGTCAGCGCGGGGCTCGGCACCTTGCTGATTGCCGGTGGGCTGTACCTGATCGGCGAGTTCGGGTTCCGGATCTTCGACGTGATGCTCAACGTCGGTGGCCAGCCCGCGACGTGGGACATCGTCTGGACGTCCACCGGTGCCGGGCTGATCTTCATCGCCATGCTGCTGAACGGCTGGTCACCATGGGCGACGCTCGTCCCCGGCCTGGCCCTCACCGCCGCCGGCGTGTGGTCCATCGCGTGGTATGACGGTGCCGA
Source organism: uncultured Actinomycetota bacterium (assembly GCA_963730295.1). GTDB lineage: Bacteria > Actinomycetota > Actinomycetes > Mycobacteriales > Nakamurellaceae > Nakamurella. The sequence goes on from CAVSRE010000006.1 coordinate 581,392, forward strand.
CCGGGTGGCGAGCACTATCGACCGGATGTTCGCCCGGCCGGAGATGGTTGTCTGGGGCATCACTGGCTGGATGTTGGTCCTCGGACTGATGCTGCTCGGAGCCAGTGGCGCTGTGATCATCGCCCGGGCCACCGGACGGCGCCGGGGTCGTCCGTAATCACTGCTCGACATGCTCGCCGGACGGCGGGTGGGTGTTGCCCGACCGGGTGCGCTCACCCGCCGTTTCGCGTTACCGGGTTCGGCCCAGCACCTCGGTCAGTTCCGGCAGCATCAGCGCAAGCGCACGGCCGCGGTGCGACAACGCATCCTTCTCGGCTGGGATGAGTTCAGCCGAGCTGCGGCCGTCCCCGGCCTCGTCGCTCTCCACCGGCACGAACACCGGGTCGTAGCCGAAACCGTTGCTGCCCTTGGGCTCCCGAACAATCCGGCCCTGCCATTCACCGCGCCTGAGCCGCACGTCGTCGCCGGGCACGGCCAACGCGAGTGCGCAGACGAACGCGGCGCCACGCCGCTCGTCCGGCACGTCCGCGATCTGGGCCAGCAACAGAGCGGTATTGGCCAGGTCGTCGCCGTGCCGACCGGACCAGCGCGCGGACAGCACTCCCGGCATCCCGTTCAGCGCATCGACCACCAACCCGGAGTCGTCGGCGAGGCTGATCTCACCACTCTCCCGCGCGGCTTGCACGGCCTTGGCGGTTGCGTTCTCCTCGAATGTCGCGCCGGTCTCTGGTTCCTCGTCATACGGCGGGACGTCACCCAGCCCGAGCACCGTGACATGCGGGCCGAGGATCCGTTGCAGTTCGGCGAGCTTCTTGACGTTCCGGCTGGCCAGCAGGACCCGGCTCACGACACGACGTGAGGAGTCCGGGCGGGCAACGGCTGGGCAAGCGTCTCGTGCTGCAGGATCGTCAACCGCTCGATCCCGGCCAACGCGGAGTCCATCATGGCGTCCAGTGTCTTGCGGGAGAAGGTCGCGCCCTCAGCGGTACCCTGCACCTCCACCAGGGTGCCGGCGTCGGTGGCGACGACGTTCATGTCCACCTCGGCCCTGGCATCCTCCTCGTAGGGCAGGTCCAGCCGTACCCGCCCACCGACGACTCCGACGGACACGGCCGCGATCTGGCAAGACAGCGGTTGGGGATCGTGCAGTTTGCCGCGCTCCCGTAGGTAGGCGACAGCGTCGGCGAGGGCAACATAGGCGCCGGTGATCGCCGCGGTCCGGGTGCCGCCGTCCGCCTGCAGCACGTCGCAGTCGACGGCGATGGTGTTTTCCCCCAGCGCCCGCAAATCGACGCAGGCTCGCAGGGAACGGCCGATCAACCGGGAGATCTCGTGGGTCCGGCCGCCGATCCGACCCTTGACGGACTCGCGGTCGCTGCGCTCGTGGGTGGCCGAGGGCAACATCGCGTACTCGGCAGTCAGCCAACCCAGGCCCGAACCCTTGCGCCAGCGGGGCACGCCATTTGTCACCGATGCCGCGCAGAGCACCTTCGTGCCGCCGAACTCCACGAGCACGGACCCAGCTGGGTGCTGCTGGAATCCGCGGGTGAAACGCACCGGGCGAAGTTCGTCGTCGGCTCTACCGTCAGCTCTGTTCATGCCCTGAAGGTTAATGCCCAGATCTGACAGGCACTCACGCGCGCAAGGGGTTCAGACACCGCGCACCGCGGATCGATTCGCCACAAAACGCTCTTGCCGGTGTCGGTGAGCAGCCGAAAGTGGCGAATCGATTCGTCACGACACAGGCAGGCTCATTCCGCTGACCGAACTGATCTCCGGCCCGAGAAATCGTTGCCCGAGCCGGGCAAACGGTTCGGGGTCGCCGGTGGCCAGGAATTCGTGGGGGGCCGACGGCGTCGTTCCGGCCGAGAGCAGGTCCAGTTCGGTGAGCCGGCGATAGACGTCCTTCGCGGTCTCCTCCGCGCTGGACACCAACGTGACCTGATCCCCCATCACCAGCGACAACGCCCCGGTGAGCAGCGGATAGTGGGTGCAGCCCAGCACCAGGGTGTCGAGTCCGGTGCGCTGCAACGGGGCCAGGTAGGCCTGCGCGAGGCCGATCACCTGACGCCCCGATGTGATGCCGCGCTCGACGAAGTCGACGAAGGACGGACACGCAACGGCATGGACCCGGACTCCGGCCGCCGCGTCGAAGGCGTCCTGGTAGGCGCCGGATTCGATGGTGGCCGACGTCCCGATCACCCCGACGTCACCGGTCCGGGTGACGGCCACGGCGCGCCGGACCGCGGGCCTGATCACTTCGATGACGGGGACGTCGTAGCGCTCCCTGGCGTCGGCCAGGGAGGCCGCGGACGCGGTGTTACAGGCGATGACCAGCATTTTGACGCCGCTTGCGACCAGCTGATCACCGATCGCCAGGGCATGCCGGCGGACCTCGGCGATGGGCAACGGGCCGTAGGGGCCGTTTGCGGTGTCGCCCACATAGCGGACCCGTTCACCGGGCAGTTGATCGATGATCGCCCGGGCAACGGTCAGGCCGCCGACTCCGGAATCGAAGATCCCGATCGGCGCGTCGACATCAAGTCCCGAAAAGTTCGACCCAGTCGTCACCGGTACGACGCTACCGGCCGCCGATCCGGATCAGGACCGGATCGCCGCCTTCGCCGCGGCGCGGCGCGGAGCGTCGGCTTTCGCGACCAGGAATGCCGCGAGCACACCGCCGATCGCGCCGAACAGGTGTGCCTGCCAGGAAACCGTGACCACCCCGGTGATATCGGCGGCGGCAACCTTGACGATGCCGGTCCAGAACAGGCTGCCGTAGAGGGCCAGCAGAACCAGACCGAGCACGATGTGCTGCCAGGTCCTGGTCCAGATCCCCCGAACAATCAGGAACGCGAGCCAGCCGAACACGATGCCGGACGCTCCGACCGTTGTGGTGTTGGCCGGCGCGACCAGCCACACCCCGAGACCGGAAACCAACCAGACGAGCACCGTCACCGCGACGAACTGCCGCATGCCGCTCAGCATGATCAGGACACCCATGACCACCAGCGGCACCAGGTTCGACCACAGATGCGCCCACGAGCCGTGCAGGAACGGGGCGAACAGCACGCCGAGCAGGCCTTCCCAGCTACGCGGATCGATCCCCCACGCGTCGAGCCGATAGTCCATCGCCCAGTTGATGGTCTGCACGATGATCATCACCGCGGCCAGCACGCCGATCGTGATGACAGCGGGCTTCACCCGTTGGGCCATCGGAGAGGGCCGTTTCGCGGGCGGGGTCGAAGGACTCGGAGTGAGCCCGTAGCTACCGGTGGGCCCGTAGCTACCGGCGGGCCCGTAGCTCGAAGCCGATGGCTCCGACGGCGACGACGGCAGCGGAAAATTGAACGGAAGCGAGGAATCCGGCGTCGGCGTGCTCATTCCTCAAGGCTACCGACCGGACACCCGGACTGACTCGGGGTTAAACCCCCATTCGATCGGGGTGCCGGGCCCTACGCCCAGAGCTGGCCCTCGAGGCCGTGCGCGGCCGATGCATCGTCGCCGGCCTCGTACACGCCGGTCGACAGGTACTTCCAGCCGCCGTCACAGACGATGAAGGCGATATCGGCACTGGCGTCCGAGCCGCCGTCTCGAACAATCCGCGCCGCAATGCCAAGAGCCGCATGCAGGATCGCACCGGTAGAAATGCCGGCGAAGATGCCCTCGACCTCCAGCAACTCCCGGGTGCGGCGCACCGCATCCTCCGGGCCGACCGAGAACCGGGAGGTCAGGACGGACGCGTCGTACAACTCGGGAACGAAGCCCTCGTCCAGGTTCCGCAGCCCGTAGACCAGCTCACCGTACCGGGGTTCCGCGGCTACGATCGAAATGTCGGGCACCTTCTCCCGCAGGTACCGACCGACGCCCATCAGGGTGCCGGTGGTGCCGAGACCCGCGACGAAGTGGGTGATCGTCGGCAGGTCGGCCAGCAACTCAGGGCCGGTGGTCGCGTAGTGCGAACCGGCGTTCTCCGGGTTGCCGTACTGGTAGAGCATGACCCAGTCGGGGTGGTCGGCAGCCAGCTCCTTGGCCATCGCAACGGCGGCGTTCGAGCCGCCCGCGGCCGGCGAGGAGATGATCTGGGCGCCGTAGGCCCGGAGCAGCAGTCGGCGTTCCTCCGAGGTGTTCTCCGGCATCACGCAGATCAACCGGTAGCCCTTGACCCGGCACACCATGGCCAGCGAGATTCCGGTGTTACCGCTGGTCGGCTCGATGACGGTGCAGCCGGGACGGAGCAGCCCCTGCTCCTCCGCGGCCGCCACCATGGCCAACGCCGGCCGGTCCTTGATCGACCCGGTGGGGTTGTGGTCCTCGAGCTTGGCCCACAGCCGGACCGACGGGGACGGCGACAGCCGGGGCAGACCCACCAGCGGGGTGCCCCCCACCGAGTCGATCAGACTGCTGAAGCGGGCCACGGTGAATCAGCTACCCGAACCACCGGCGACGGCGGGCAGGATCGTCACGTTGTCGCCCTCGCCGACGGTCGTTTCCAGGCCACCGGTGAATCGGACGTCCTCATCGTTGACGTAAATGTTCACGAAACGGTGCAGGACACCGTTCTTGATCAGTTTGTCGCCCATCCCGGAGTACCGGCTGTCGAGGTCGGTGATCACCTCGGAGAGGGTGGCACCCTCGGCGGAGACCGTCTTCTCCCCCTTCGTGACCGGTCGCAGGATCGTCGGCACGGACACCGAAACGCTCATCAAGATTCTCCTCAGTGGTGTTGCCGTGTCTGTCACAGCAATCGTCTGCTCAATATTGTCGCTGATCGGAACGGTGCCATCGGACTACTGGTGCCCGGGCATTTAATCCCCGTTGGTTGCAACGTCAGGAACTGCTGCTTTGATTTCCGAATGTGATGACCAGTTCTGCCGGCGCAATCTGACCGGGCGTGATCAGCTCTCCACAATCTCCACGGGTTCCTCGGCGACGACACCGTCCACGATCCGGTACGACCGGAACTCATGGGTGTCCGGTTCCCGGGTGGAGACGAGCACGTAATGCGCCTGCGGTTCGCCGGCGTAGGAGATGTCGGTCCGGCTCGGGTAGGCCTCGGTGCCGGTATGCGAGTGGTAGACGACGACCACTTCCTCGTCGGCCGCGTCCATCTGCTTGTACAGCTGCAATTGTTCGAGGGAATCGAAGCGGTAGAACGTCGGCGAACGCTCGGCGTTCGTCATCGGCACCATCCGCGTCGGAACGTCGCTGCCGGCCGGGCCGGCGATGATGCCGCAGGCCTCGTCGGGATGGTCGGCGCGTGCGTGGGCAACGATGGCGTCCACCATCTGGGTGGGGATACGTAACACGCCGGTCAGCCTATCCATGATCTTCAGCCGACCTGAACTTCTCGCGAGGTCAGTCCAGCAGGGCGGTGACCAGCGAGTCCTGCACCGCGGAGAGCCAGCGGTAGGTGTTGTACATCGCTGCCTCGGCGCTTTCCGGGTCCTCGGCGCCCGGCGGCAACGCGTCGTCCTGGGTGATCTCCAAACGGACGCCGAGCGCCAGTCGGACGTCATTGAGCGCGGAGATCCAGCAGTTCGCCGCTTCCTCATCCAAGCGCACCTGACCACCCCCTCGCGGAAGCGAATCGAGCAGTGCTACCGCCGCGGCGTCCTTCGCCGCGATCAGGTCCGGTTCGTGCAGCACCCGCAATCCCGCGGACAACTCGGCGTCATCGGCATGGAAATCGGGCAACAGCCGGGCGACGGCCGGGTCCTCCGGTCGGGTCGACGGACCGAGGGTCATCCCGGTCAGCGCAGCCAACGGGTCCGCCGGGCTCTCGGTGCGACGGTTGGCAAGCAACTGCCGGACCTGATCGACCAGGTCCGCGATCAGGGATGCCTCGGCCGGCTCGAGCCAGCCGGTGTAGCGGCCGAACCTGCGGTGGAACGGACGCACCGGTCAGCTGTCCTTGGCCATCGTCGCCCAGAGGCCCGCGCCCTGGAGCTTCGCGACATCGGCCTCCATCTGCTCGCGGGGACCATTGGACACAGTGGCCCGGCCCTTGTGGTGCACGTCGAGCATCAGCGCTTCGGCCTTCGGCCGCGGGTGGCCGAGCAATTTCTGGAAGACCAGCGTGACGTACGACATCAAATTGACCGGGTCGTTCCAGACGATCGTCACCCACGGCACCTCGGCTTCGGTGACCGGCTCGGTGTACTCGGTCTTCTGCGGTGCGGGCGCCGCCGCGAGAGCGGGAATCACCGCGACCGCGGGAGACACTGTTAGAGCGGGAGACACTGTTATAGCGGGAGACACTGCGACAGCAGGAGACAGTGTGAGCGCGGGGACTGTCAGCACCGCCCCTGTGCGTTTGTCGGCCGTTTCCGCCGTCGCCACCGGTACGCCAGCCGCTGCGCTGTGGACAATCTGCTGATCCATGCCGAACACGACTCCATTTTCGCACCCCGAAGCCGGGACCGGAACACCATCGGCAAGATGCGCTGCGCGTCGTCGTCGATGCACAACCCCGAGCGGCGCCCTGGGACGGTCACCGGCGGCATTGCATAGTCTTTTGTGATGACCGTCTCGGCTCAGAGCCCACCGTCTGACACCCCCACCACGCCGGGAGCGGTGCCCGCGCGTCCGGCGGCGTCGACCCGGGCAGGCTCCACCGGACTGTTCACCGACCGGTACGAGCTGACGATGCTGCAGGCCGCCATCGCGGACGGGACCGTCGACCGGACCTGCGTGTTCGAGGTCTTCGCCCGACGGCTACCCGCCGGACGCCGGTACGGGGTGGTCGCCGGCACCGGCCGACTGGTCGAGGCGATCATCGATTTCACCTTCGGTGAGCACGAGTTGGCCTTGCTGCGGCCATTTCTCGATCCCGCGACCATCGATTACCTTGCGGCCTATCGCTTCGACGGTGACATCGACGGATACCCGGAGGGAGAGCTGTATTTTCCCGGCTCGCCGGTGCTGAGCATCAACGGCTCGTTCGGGACCGCGGTGATCCTGGAGACATTGGTCCTCTCGATCCTGAATCACGACTGCGCCATCGCCTCGGCGGCGGCCAGGATGTCCTGGGCTGCCGGCGACCGGCCGTTGATCGAGATGGGCACCAGGCGCACGCACGAGGAGTCGGCCGTCGCCGCCTCCCGGGCGGCGTACCTCGCCGGGTTCTCGGCCACGTCGAATCTCGAGGCCGGCCGGCGTTTCGGCATCCCGACGGCCGGCACTGCGGCGCATGCGTTCACCCTGCTGCACGATTCGGAGGCGGCCGCCTTCGCCTCACAGGTCGCCACGCTGGGCGTCGGCACGACCTTGCTGGTGGACACCTACGACATCACCGCCGGGATCGAGACGGCTGTGCGGGTCGCGGGGCCGGAACTGGGTGCCGTGCGCATCGACTCCGGGGATCTCGCGGTACTGACCAGGGCAGCCCGCAGGCAATTGGACGAACTGGGTGCGACCGGGACCAAGATCGTGCTGTCCGGCGACCTTGACGAATACGCGATCGCCGCCCTGCGGGCAGACCCGGTCGATGTCTATGGGGTCGGCACTTCGCTGGTCACCGGGTCCGGTGCGCCGACCGCCGGGATGGTCTACAAGCTCGTTGCCGTGGACGGCCGGCCGGTGGAAAAACGCAGTACCGACAAGCAATCCCACGGTGGGCGCAAATCGGCGCTGCGCAGGCACAAGGCCAGCGGGACCGCCACTGAGGAACTCATCGTGGTGGTCGGCGCCGTTGTGTCCGACCTCCGGGAGACCGACCGGGTGTTGCAGGTACCGCTCATGCGCGCCGGCCGTCCGGTCGACGACCTGCCCACCCTCGAGCAGTCGCGCGCGCACCTGCGGCAGTCAATGGTCGGCCTGCCATGGGAGGGTTTGACGATCGCCGCCGGCGAACCGGCCATCCCGACCACCCTGATCACCCCGAGTTCTCCCGCGCTCGACCGCAAGCAAGGTGCGCCATCGTGACGACGAATCTCGGAATTCCGGACCGCGCCGAGCACGCCCTGATCGTGGTGGATATGCAGCACGATTTCGGTGATCCGAACGGATCGCTGTACGTCAAGGGTGCCGAGGACATCGTCGCTCCTGTCGCCCGGGCGATCGTCGACACCCGTTCTGCCGGTTGCTATGTCGTGTACACCCAGGACTGGCATCCGGCGGTGACACCGCATTTCGCCGATTTCGGTGGGCTCTGGCCGGTGCACTGCGTGATCGAGTCCGCTGGGGCGGACATACTCCCCGGCATCCCGGTTGACGGACCGGTGGTGCGCAAGGGTTCTGGCCCCGAGGACGGTTACAGCGGCTTTTCGGTGTTACATCTGCCCACCGGCCAGAATCGGGAGACCGACCTGTCAGCCCTGCTCGACGAGAACGGCATCATGGCGATCACCATTGTCGGCCTGGCGGGTGACTGGTGCGTGAAATCCACTGCCATGGATGGCATTCGGTTGGGCTACCGGGTCACGGTGCCGCTGGCGCTGACCAGATTCGTCGAGCTGGAGCCCGGTGATACCGAGCGGGCGATCGCGCAGATGCGGGCCGCCGGAGTCACCCTGATCGACTGACTGTCGAGCGATATCAGGACAGCAGGAACGGACCCGGGATTTCACCGGAACCACGCTCGACGAGCCGGACGGGCACCACCACGTCCTTGGTCGGCACCGCTCCGCCGAGCCAGCCGAAGATCTCCTCCGCGGCGATCCTGCCGATGGTGTCGGGGTCCTGGTCGATGACGGAAAGGGGTGGCTCCACCACGGTGGCCAGGTCGAGATCGTCAAATCCGACGACCGCGATCTTCCCCAGTAGCTTGCGTCGCCGGAGTGCGGCCAGCACCCCGACGGCGACGATGTTGTTGCCTGCGAACACCGCCGTCGGCGGGTCGGCCAAATCGAGCATTGCCGATAATGCAGCAGCTGCCGGGTCCGGATCGGCCCGGCCTCGCCACTGCATGTCCGGATCGGCTTGCAGTCCGGCCTCGTGCAGTGCGCGGATGTACCCGCGCTGGCGTTCGTCCGCCGTGTACAGCCCGGGCCGATCGCCGAGGAAGGCAATCCGATGATGGCCATGTTCGATCAGGTGCGCGGTGGCGCCATGGGCGCCCTTGCTGTTGGCGACCCGGACTGTCGGGCAGGCGAGCCGGCGGGGTGGACGGTCGACGAAGACGATCGGCACCCCCCGATCGAGTTCGGGTTGCAGGTACTCGTGGTCGCGCCGTGCGGACATGATCAGCAGGCCGTCGACGGCCCGCGCCAGTAGCCGGTGGACCAGGTATTCCTCGCGGTCCGGATCGGCGTTGGTGCTGACGGCCAGGACGAGGCTGCCCTGCGTACTTGCCACCCGTTCGACGGACCGGTTCAGTACGGAGGCGAAGGGATTGCTGATGTCCTCCAGGACCAGCCCGATCGACGCCGACCGGCCGTCGGAGCGGCGCAAGGCATGAGCTGCGTCGTTTCGCCGGTACCCGAGCCGGCTAGCCGCCTGCTGGACGCGCTCACGGGTCTCCGGCGACGCGCCGACCTCCTCGTTGATCACCCGCGAGACCGACTTGAGGCTCACCCCGGCCGCCCGGGCCACATCATTCATCGTGGGTCGCCGCAACCTGTCAGCCATCGCCTGGCCCTTCCGGTGGTTGTCGCACTTCCGGCACGGAACTCACCTGACGTCGTCTCTGTCGACGGACCGAACACCGCCGTGGTGAATCCCCTCATCCCGGCGGACAGCTGAGAGAATGTCAGCTCACCCGCCCTGAACTGTGGCACTGCATCCTCGTGTCGGCCACTGCTGGTCGGCGCGGGGCGCGGGCTGATCGGCGCTGGTGCACAATCTCGCCATGCAGATCGCGCCGGCCCACATCCACGCTCTTGCCGACCAGCACCTGTCAGACGAACCCGGTCACGCTCGCGAGCTGTTCAAGCTGCGGCTGGACCGCTGGTGGCGAGATCTGCACGACGGCCTGTCCGCGGTCTACCGGCCGGACCAGGTCGCGGAACTGGAAAGCCGCCTCGTCACGCTGGCGGCGGCAGCATTCGGTGATCGCGATCCCGACCTGCGCCGACTGGACATGCAACGGACCCTCGATCCTGCCTGGTTCCAGGACGAATCCATGCTCGGCTACGCCGCCTACGCGGAGCGATTCGCAGGGGACCTGACCGGCATCACCGCGAAGATCCACTACCTCAAGGAACTCGGGGTCAGCTACCTGCACCTGATGCCGCTGTTGCAGCCGCGGGACGGCGACAGCGACGGCGGGTACGCGGTGGCCGACTACCGCCGGGTCCGCAGTGATCTCGGCACGATGGACGACCTGCGCAAGCTGGCGGCCGACCTGCGCGCCAACGGCATCAGCCTGGTCATGGACCTGGTGCTGAATCATGTTGCCGCCGAACATGAATGGGCGGAAGCGGCGCGGGCAGGCGATCCGAAGTATCGCGAGTACTTTTACGTATTCCCGGATCGCACCGAACCAGATCGCTACGAAGCGACCCTGCCGGAGGTTTTTCCCGACTTCGCTCCGGGCAGTTTCAGCTATTCCGAGGAGCTACAGGGCTGGGTGTGGACGACGTTCAACACCTGGCAATGGGATACCAACTGGTCGAATCCGGATGTGTTCGCGGAGTACGCCGACATCATCCTGTTCCTGGCCAATGCCGGCGTGGAAGTCCTGCGGCTGGACGCGATCGCGTTCGTCTGGAAGCGGCTCGGCACAAACTGCCAGAACCAACCGGAGGTCCACCCGATCACTCAGGCCCTCCGAGCGATCGCCCGGATCGCCTGTCCCGCAGTTCTTTTCAAGGCCGAGGCGATTGTCGCCCCGCAGGACCTGGTGCACTACCTCGGCCAGGGGGCGCATCACGGCAAGGTCAGCGACATCGCCTACCACAACAGCCTGATGGTGCAGATCTGGTCCATGCTCGCCACCCAGGAAGCAACCCTCGCGGCGCACGCGTTACGCGCGATTCCGCCGGTACCGTCGACCACGACCTGGGTGACCTACATCCGTTGTCACGACGATATCGGCTGGGCCATCGACTCCGCCGATGCCGCCGCGGTCGGGCTGAGCGGGTTCTGGCATCAATCGTTCCTGTCCGACTACTACTCCGGCGTACACCCCGGCTCCCCCGCCCGGGGGTTGGTTTTTCAAGCCAACCCGGTGACCAAAGACCGCCGGATCAGCGGCACCGCCGCGAGCCTGGCCGGACTGGAAAGCAGTTCAACACCGGACGAACTCGACCTTGTCGTCGGCCGGCTGTACCTGGCGCACGCCATCATCATGGGCTGGGGCGGAATCCCGGTGATCTGGATGGGCGACGAGATCGCCATGGTCAACGACCCGGACTGGGCCGCCGAACCGGGCCATGAGAGCGACAACCGGTGGGCGCACCGGCCGCGGATGGACTGGGCCCGCGCCGAGCGGCGGCACGAACTGCACACGGTCGAGGGCCGGGTCTTCCTCGGCCTCAAGCACCTCATCCAGGTCCGCGCGTCCCTACCGCATTTGGAGTCGGCGGTTGCCGCTGAGGTACCACTGCTATCCGATCCCGGGATCCTGCCGGTGCTGCGCCGACACCCGCTCGGTCCGTTGCTCGAATTGTTCAACGTCACCGACGACTGGCGGTCTTTCCCCGGCTGGCGGCTCGACGAACTTGGCCTGGTCGGTGCCCGGGATGCCCTGAGCGGCAACCGTATTCACCCGGGACCCGACGGCAACGTCTGGCTACATCCCTATGGGGTCCTCTGGCTGGTCGCCGACGCGTCCTGACGGGCCTGCCGCAACGTACCCGGGCACCGCGCGGAGTCAGGTCGCGCGCGGCGCCCGGGCAATCACGGTGACCGTGCCGGGTGCGATCTCGGTGAATCCCGCATCCCGGACAGCCAGCAACCGCTCGTCCCGCCAGCCGATGGCAGCGTCCCGAACCGCTGCACTCAGCGCCTGCCAGTCCCCACTGCGTCCGTGCACGATGGTGGGGCAGCCGTGCTCCCGCCACCGCCTGGTCGCCGCCTGATCATCGCCGGTCATCAGGGCGGCAGCGATCATCCCGGCGTGTCCGGTCTGTGCCATCGTCTTCCCCAGGGTCATCTGCGGCTCCGCCGGCAGCCAGATGTGCAGCGCCGACCCTGGATCGAGACCCGGCACGGCCGCCGCGTCGGTCGGCACATCGGTTCCGCCGACCTGCAGTCGGCTGATCCGCGAATCCAATTCGGTGACGAGTCCGGGGACCAGCACGCGAACCTCAGCGCGGACCGCCGGTACGGTCAGTTCAGCCGGCTCGGCCGGTGCTGCCGATTGTTGCGGCCGGGCCAGCGAGTCGGCTCCATCTCGTTGGCCCGGCGGCCCTTGGCCGGCCGGTGCTGCGGTGTTGACGCCGACCTGCGCCACCGTCAGGCCGGGCAGGTCGGCGCTGGCCACCCACTGGCCCGCCCTTGCTCTGCGGGTGACCTTTCGGATGTGCCCGTTGCAATACGCGGCGACGGCGTCGAACCATTCGCCGCCGGGCTCACTCCTGCTGTCCAGGCAGACCAGGGCCGCGCCGGTCGCCGCCGCTGCGAGCGCCAACGTCCAGGACGGCGGTTCCGCCCGCTCGATTCGGACAATGAGTTGCATGGCCCGGATCTCGTCGGCTGGTTCTTCCCGGTCGGCGAGCACCGAGTCGGGGTCCAATCCCATCCACTGTGCGTAGCGCAACCGCAGCGGCGCCAGCGCGGCACCGATCGGCGCAACAGGATCAGTCAAGGGGCACCCGACGCAGTGTTCCGTCGGCGGCGTCGGCGGCCTCGATCTCGTCCCGGGAGATGCCGAGGATGAACAGCACCGGATCCAGGAACGGCTGGTTCAGGGTGGTATCGGCGAATCCGGCGACGACGGGCTTGGCGTTGAAGGCGATGCCAAGACCCGCGGCGGACAGCATGTCGATGTCGTTGGCCCCGTCGCCGACGGCGACCGTCTGGCCGAGCCCGACCCCGAACTGGGCGGCGAACCGCTCGAGCGCCCGTGCCTTTCCGGCCCGGTCGACGATGTCGCCGACCACCTTTCCGGTGAGCTTGCCGTCCACTACCTCCAGGGTGTTGGCCGCGACGAAGTCGAGTTCGAGATCGTCGACGAGATGCCTGGTGACCTGAGTGAACCCGCCGGAGACAATGCCGCACCGGTAGCCGAGCCGTTTGAGGGTGCGGACCGTGGTGCGCGCACCGGGAGTGAGCACCAGCGCCGCACCCACCTCGTCCAACACCGACGCGTCGAGGCCTTCGAGCATCGCCACCCTGGCGCGCAGCGATTCGGCGAAGTCGAGTTCGCCCCGCATCGCGGCCGCGGTGATGTGCTCCACCTCGGCGAGAGTGCCGGTATGCGCGGCGAGCATCTCGATCACCTCGCCGGTAATCAACGTCGAGTCGACATCGAAAACGATGAGTCGTTTTGCCCGCCGGGCGATCCCGACCCGTTCCACGGCGATATCGACCCCGGCCGCCGCCCCGACCTCGACAACCGCGGCCCGCAGGGCCTCGTCATCGGGGGCGAGCACGGACAGTTCGAGCCCGGTCACCGGATAGTCGGCGATGCGCTTGATCGCCTCGATGTTCACCCCGAGGCGCCCGAACCGCAAGGCCAGTTCGCCGATGGCCCTGGCCTGCAGCGGCCGGCCCAGCACCACGATCGCATGGGTCGGGAACCGCCGCCGGTCGTCGCCGGGTTGGTCGATGGCAACCCGGACACTCATCCCGAGCGTATCCATGGCCCGCTCTACGTCGTGTTGCAGAGCCACCGGATCCTCGGCCGTGCCCACCAACACGCCAAGCGTCAACTGCCCGCGGATGACCGCTTGGTCAATGTCCAGCACATCCACCGACTGGGCGGCCAACGCGGTGAACAGCACCCCGGTGACACCTGGTCGGTCGGGGCCGGTAACGGTGATCAGCACCGATGACATCTCACACCCGAACCCAGTTCGTCAGACCCGAAACTCGCCGAACGCGAACCGGTGAGTCACTCCCCGAACGGCGCGGTCCTAGACCCGGAGCCATTGCCCTCATGAATCTTCAGGTGTGCACTCGCCTCCGCCTCGTCCAAGGCCTTCCAGCCACGAGCCGGGTGTGCTTCGGACTTCATCCGCTCGATCATGTATGGGTGATGTAGTTCGAACGCCGGACGCTCGGAACGGATCCGGGGCAGGGAGGTGAAGTTGTGCCGCGGCGGCGGTGAACTCGTCGCCCACTCCAGCGAGTTGCCGTAGCCCCATGGGTCGTCGGCGGTGGTGATCTCGCCGTACCGCCAGGACCGGATGACATTCCAGATGAACGGCAGCGTGGAGGCACCCAACACGAACGCGCCGATGGTGGAGAAGGTGTTGAACGTGGTGAACCCGTCGGTCGGCAGGTAGTCCGGGTAACGCCGCGGCATGCCGATCACGCCGAGCCAGTGCTGGATCAGGAACGTCATGTGAAACCCGATGAAGGTGGTCCAGAAGTGCAACCGGCCGAGTCGTTCGTCCAGGAAGCGGCCCGTCATCTTCGGGAACCAGAAGTAGATGCCGGCGTAGGTGGCGAACACGATGGTGCCGAACAGCACGTAGTGGAAGTGCGCCACCACGAAGTACGTGTCAGACACGTGGAAATCCAGGGCGGGCGCGGCCAGGATGACGCCGGTCAGACCACCGAACAGGAATGTCACCAGGAAACCGCAGGCGAACAGCATCGGTGTTTCGAAGCTGATCTGCCCCTTCCACATGGTGCCGATCCAGTTGAAGAACTTCAGCCCGGTCGGTATCGCGATGAGGAACGTCATGAAGCTGAAGAAGGGCAGCAAGACCGCACCCGTGGCGAACATGTGGTGTGCCCACACCGCGATGGACAGCGCCGCGATGGCCAACAGGGCATAGATCATCCCTCGATAGCCGAACAGGGGTTTTCGAGAGAACACCGGCATGATTTCCGAGATGATGCCGAAGAAGGGCAAGGCGATGATGTACACCTCCGGATGCCCGAAGAACCAGAATAAATGCTGATAGAGGATGGCTCCGCCGTTGGCCGGGTCAAAGACGTGCGACCCGAAATGTCTATCCGAGGCCAGCGCCATCAACGCCGCGGTCAGCACGGGAAAGGCGATCAGGATCAGCACCGAGGTCACCAAGATGGCCCAGGTGAAGATCGGAACCCGCCACATCGTCATGCCGGGTGCGCGCATGCAGATCACGGTGGTGATCATGTTGACCCCACCGAGGATTGTGCCGAGCCCGGAAACCGCCAGACCCATGATCCACAGGTCGCCGCCGACGCCGGGCGAGTGCGCGACGCTGGACAGCGGCGGGTAGGCGGTCCAGCCGAAGGCCGCGGCGCCGTTCGGGGTGAAAAAGCCGGAGGTGGAGATGATCGCGCCGAAGAAGTACAGCCAGTAGGAGAAGGCGTTCAGCCGCGGGAACGCGACGTCCGGGGCGCCGATCTGAAGGGGCAGCACGAAGTTCGCGAACCCGAAGACGACCGCGGTTGCGTAGAACAGCAACATGATCGTGCCGTGCATGGTGAACAGCTGGTTGTACTGCTCCGGGGTCAGGAACTGCATGCCAGGGCGGGCCAACTCCGCGCGCATGAACAGGGCCATCAGGCCGCCGATCATGAACCATGCGAAGGACGTCGCGATGTACATGACGCCAAGGACCTTGGGGTCCGTGGTGTGCAGGTACTGCAGGAACTTGGCCCCGCGCGGAGCGCGTTGAACCGGGTACGGCCGAGTCACCACGGGACGGGGAGCGACGGCGGTCAAATTGGCCTCCAGCGGGTTGGCGCAAGCACTTATCCCGGGCAGACCCGCGACGAGTCGATGTTAGTCCGACACTGCGTAGAACACCGTGCCAGGGGGGCGGTTCTTGCCACAGTTGTCTCCGCGTCGTGACCAAACGCGGCAACCGACACTCGGTGAACGCAGGAGAATGCAGTTTTGGCTGTGTTCAGAGCACCGCGTTCAGAGCACCGCGTTCAGAGCACCGCGATAGCGAGGATGGCCACCAGCGGCGCAGCTCCCTGTATCGCAACGCCACGCAGCAGTGCCGGTTTCGTGACCAACAGCACTATCGCCGCCCCGAGCATCGATGCCATGGCCAGCAGCACCATCCCCACCCCGGCGCCGGCGGTCGCCGGATCGCTGGATGCCGAGAGCACCACACCGACGATGGCACCGACGGCCAGGAACAAGTTATAGAAGCCCTGATTCAGTGCCCAGTCCCTGGTCGTCTCTGCGTCCTGCTGCGAACGGATGCCGAACGTCTGCCAGGCAAAGGGCCGCCGGAACAGCAGCGACTCAAGGACGAAGAACATGACGTGAATCGCCGCGGCCAGCAGGGCGAAGACAACTGCAACCAGCGGAAGGCTGTCGAGCATCTGCCCTCCCGGCGGGCCGGAACAAGAATGGCGGCCCCGAGAATCCGGGGCCACCAATGAGTGGAGCTGAGGGGACTCGAACCCCTGACCCCCACACTGCCAGTGTGGTGCGCTACCAGCTGCGCCACAGCCCCAAGCTGCCCGAGAAGGTTATCAAGCACCCCGGCACCGACCTAATCGAGATCCGCCTCGATCCGCCCGACGCCATCCGGCGCGGCGCGGCCGGATCCGGGCGGCTGCCAGCGTCGGCCGGTCAGGACTGCGCGAGCAGCGTACTGAGCCAGTCGGCCGTCAGTTGCTTGACCGGTGTGCCCGCGACCAACACCGTCGGGGTGGCGATCTTCCCGTTTGTCGCCGCGCTCAGCGTCGCGCTCGACGTTGTCGCAGAGGCGGCCGCGGCATCGACGTTCTGACCGGAGCTGATGCACGTCGTGGCGGCAGCCGGAGCGCCGACGGAGGTGGCCAGGCTCGCCAACTGCTCATTCGTGAGGTCTGCGGTGCCGCTCTCCGCGGGCTGGTTGGCGGTGTCGAACAACGCCGAGTGGAAGGCCAAGTACAGCCCCGGCTGTGATCCGCTCTTCTGAGCCACGCACAGCAGTGCCCCCGCGGCCCGGGTGGAGTAGTCGCCGGAGAACGACCTCGAGTTCAGGAAATTGAGCATGTGGTAGTTCACCGCCAAGTTTCCGGCGTCGAGCTCCCGGCCGATCTGCTGACCGAACTGGGTCTCGAAGGCGCCGCAGACCGGGCACAGGGCGTCCTCGAAGATGTCGATCGTCACCTTGGGCGTGCTATCGGGCTTGGCGACGAGAACAACACCATCGGGGGACGCGGTGGCCACCGATTGGGTCGACGGGCCGTATCCGTCCCCCTGCACCTGGGATTGGCGCTGCGTGATCACCACACCGACGATCACGATCACCAGGATCACCGCGATCGCAACGGCACCGATGATCAGTTGGGTGCGGTTCGAGCCGTTCGAGGACTTTCGCGCTGCTGCGACGGACTGCCGGCCGGCCGGCTTTCGCGCCGGGCCGCCCTTGGACGCCGGTCGATTGGCGCCGCTACCACTACCCGACTTGCCTTTGCCGTTCTTGTTGCCGTCCTGCGCCACTGCGCGTCCTCTCGTCCTGCCCACGCGACTCGGTGCCGAGGCCGCAGATCAAATGTGCCGGTTGTGAGGTCAACTATGCCGGTTGTCCGGATCGGCCACGGACCCAGCGATCCAAGGAAACCGGCGTATCGGGCCGAATGATGAGGTATCCGGCGAGCGCCAGGAACCCGACGTCGCGCAGGATCTCCTGGAGATATGCGGTCTGACCGGCCCCGACATCGCCTCCCCCACCGAAGCAGCCGCAATCGATCGACAGCCCCCGGACTGCGGCCGAAATCACGCCCCCGATGAACGCGACAAGGACGACCGCCGACAACACAGCAGTCAGCCGGGTGGCCAGACCCGCGAGCAGCAGCAGTCCCAGCGCGATCTCCAGATAGGGCAACACGGACGCGAACGGGACGACCAGCGGCTCGGGGAAGATCTGGTACCCGCGGACGGCGACGACCGTGTTTCTGGGGTCAACTGCCTTCAGATATCCCGAGCTCAGCCACACGCTCGCCAGCCCGAATCTGGCCAGCAGACCGACCACATCACGGACCAACCCGCCCGTGGAAACGGTCCGCGTCGAGTTCACCGCACCAGCCTAACGACCGATTCCCATCCCTCGGGTGCACCTGCAGTTTCCCCGGTAATACCTTTCACATTCACGTGGTGTCACCTTCGTCGGCTATGAGTCGGACAACGGGTCACCGTTGCCGATCTATGGGCAGTCAGAACGTCGCCACTGAAGACGGCCCCCGCGCCGATCCAGGCAGTTCCGTCCAGGGGATCAGCCCGTGCTGGTGGACGTCTGCAGCAGGAGATCGACAACGGCGGCGATCGCCGGCGAGGTTTGTCCCGACGCAGCATCCGACTGTGCGGGAACCTGAACGAGCACACGGCTGCCGAGCGGGATCCCGACCAGCCCGGCAAACGGACCGGCGGTCGCCACCGGCAGCTCCTGCGGGCCGGTTCCGCTGTTGGCCGGGTCCGTACCGGGCCACGTCGTGCCCGCCGATTCCCCGGCCCAGGTGACAGCGGTGTACTGAACCAGGACGTTGCCCAGTGCGACCGGCGCGCCCGTTCCCGTCGCCAGCACCGTGATGACAGGTGCGGTCGGCTCGGCGAGACCTGCGGGAATCGTGACAGTTGCGGCAACCCCGAGATCTCCGGTCACCACTGGCCCACCGGCCGGCGCCGGCTGCACCGTCGCGTCCGTCTGACCGCCGGCGTTCGCCGCGATGGCATTGACGATGTCGACAATGAAGACCAAGGTGTCAGTGCCCTTGATGCTCGCACTGGTATTACCCGTGGAGCCATACCCGTCCGCGGGCGGCAGGCTCAACATCACCCGGCTGCCGACCGGTACGCCGACCAGCGCGGTATCCCATCCCGGCACCACTTTCCGTGCGCCCAATTGGAAAGCGAAGGTGCTGCCCTTGTCATAGGAGTTGTCGAAGACGTCGCCGCCCCAAACCTGGCCGAGGTAGTTGACGATCAACCACTGGTTGGCCTCGGTGACCGGCCCGGTGCCCTCGGAAAGGATCACCCGCTGCAGGCTCGGCACCGGGTTGCCGGCCGGGAACGTCAGCGTCGGCTTCTCCCCGAAAGCGCCGGTGGCGGTGGGTAACTGCTCGGCCGGCACCGCTGCGGCGACCGCCGTGGCGGGCGGTACCGCCGGCCCGAGCGTCGCGGCCACGCTCGACGACCCCGATGCGGACGCGTCGGCGGCACTCGAGGCATCGGTGGAGGAATCTGCCGTTGCGGTCCCCGACGAACAGGCAGCAAGGATGATCAGCGGAACGGCAAATAACAGGGCGCGCAGGCGCATCAGAAGTCCTCGGTTCTCGACAATGGGGCATAAAGCGGGCGATCGGACGAATCGGCGACGACCGGACAACAATCCGCAACCCTACGCACCTGAGCTGTTCACTCACTGTGTGCTGCACCGGCGAGCCATGGACGGCGGCACCGCCCCGGGAACTCATCCGCTCCGAGGTCTGCTCCCGCCGCCCGGTGACACTCCCACCCACCGCCCGGTGACAGTTTCTCCGCCCCGCGCCCTAACCTGATCCTCGTGCCGCCAAACACCAGGGTCTTCGTCGCGCAGCTCGCCGGGCTGCCGGTGTTCGGGCCGAGCGGGGAGTCGATCGGCAAGGTTCGGGACATCGTCGTCGCCCTTCGGCTCGATCGAAAACCACCCCGGGTGCTGGGGCTCGTCGTCGACCTGCCCACTCGGCGGCCCATCTTCGTGCCGATGCTGCGGGTTGGCAGCCTGGAATCACGTGCCATTGCCCTGTCCACCGGGTCGGTCAGTCTGCGTCGCTTCGAGCAGCGCACGCTCGAACTGCGGATCATCGCGCAACTGCTCGGGGTGCGGGTTCAGCTGGCCACCACTGCCAGCTCCGCTGTTGTCGTCGATGTCGCGATCGACCGGACCAGAAGCCGGGACTGGGTGGTGTCCCGGTTGGCCGTCCGGGAGCGGACCAGGCGGATCGTCCGGCGCGCCCCGGTGCAGGTCGTCGGCTGGACGGACGTCCGCGGAATGGACCCCTCCGAACTCACCGGGCACACGATTCGGGGCGCCCAGCAGGTGCTGGCCTCGTTCGAGGGCCTGCGTGCTGCGGATGCCGCCGCCATCCTGCGGGACCTGGATGCCGAACTTCGGTACGAGGTCGCGGACGCGATGGACGACGACAGGCTCGCCGACGTCATCCAGGAGCTGTCCGAGGACGACCAGCAGGAACTGCTCGCCCACCTGGACGAGGCCCGAGCGGCCGACATCCTGGAGGCGATGGACCCGGACGACGCGGCCGATCTGCTCGCCGAACTTCCCGAGGGCATTCAAGAACGGCTGCTCGGGCTGATGGAACCGGAAGAATCCGCTCCGGTGCGGCGGCTGCTGCAATACTCCTCGGAATCGGCCGGCGGTCTGATGACGCCGGAGCCGGTCGTCCTCACCCCCGACGCCACCATTGCGGAGGCGCTTGCCCGTATCAGGTCGCCCGATCTGACCCCCGCGCTTGCCTCGATGGTGTTCGTCTGCCGCCCACCGCAGGCAACCCCGACCGGTCGCTACCTGGGCTGCGTGCACACCCAGCGGCTGCTTCGCGAGCCGCCGTTCGAATTGGTGGCCGGCGCACTGGACACCGAAATGGCCCGGCTGTCGCCGGATGCCGCACTGACCGAGGTCACCAGGTTCTTCGCGTCCTACAACTTGGTCTGCGCCCCCGTCGTCGACGACGAGGATCACCTTCTCGGCGCCGTCACCGTGGACGACGTGCTCGATCACCTACTGCCCGACAATTGGCGGGACGACGGCCTGGACACCGGGCAGTCCGACGCCGAACGCGGCGAGCTGCCGCCCGGCGCTCATCGCACCGGCGGCAGCAGGGCCGTCCTGAGGTCGATCGCCGCCCGCGGCGAGGCCGATCGCGCACCCGGACCGCCCGGGCCCGCCCGCGGAGGTGGACGTGGCTGACACCCACGCTCGTCGCCGGCTGGATCAACCGCGCAGTGCGCGACGATTCGCCGTCGACATCGACCCGGAAAGCTTCGGCCGGTTCTCCGAGAGCCTGGCCCGATTCATGGGCACCGGAACGTTCCTGTTCTGGCAGACATTGCTGGTCGTCATCTGGATCACCCTGAACGTGGTCGGTGTCGGCTTCGGCTGGGACCCGTACCCGTTCATCCTGCTGAACCTGGCGTTCTCCACCCAGGCCGCGTATGCGGCGCCGTTGATCCTGCTGGCCCAGAACCGGCAGGATGACCGCGACCGGATCACGTTGGAAGAGGACCGCAACCGGTCGGCGCAGACCAAGGCGGACACCGAGTTCCTGGCCCGCGAGCTTGCTGCGCTGCGAGTGGCGATCGGGGAGGTCGCGACCCGTGACTATCTCCGCGGCGAACTCGACCGGCTGCGCACGGACCTCGACGAGATGGCCAACCCGGGGTCCACCGACAAGCCGGCCAAACGCGCACCCCACAAGGGCAAGGGTCGCTCGAAATCTCCTTCGAAAGCACCGGCGCCGCAGGCCAGGCGGCACAAGGATCCCTACCCCGACGTCGAACCCGACAAGGTCCCCGGTGACCAGCCCACCGTCGTCGATCATGATCCGTTCCAGGCCGGCGACAGCGGAGAGCCGACCGGGAACTGACCGGCCACCTGGAAGACCCCCGGGTGCCGCCGTACTGCTGTTGATCGCCGAATCGCTTCCTCATCGACGACCTGGACACCGCGCTGCTCGCCGAGGCGCTGACGGAGCGCGGCGTGCGTGCCACGGTGCTGGTGTGGTCCAGGGCCGAGAGGTGGCCGGCCGACGCCGACCTGGCGGTGGTCAGGACGACCTGGGAATACACGTTTCGTCGGGAGGAATTGCTGGAGGTTCTGGCGGCGGCGGTCCGGGTGGCGAACCCGACAGTGCAGGGCGGTCGACTGGCCGGGACCGCCTGGCATCAACGAGAAACGGCCCCGCCACCGTGATGTGATCACGGCGGCGGGGCCGACCTTCTGTGCATCCACGATGCTCGTGGAGGTGGCGGGAATTGAACCCGCGTCCAACGTTGCTTCGTGAGGGCTTCTCCGGGCGCAGTTCGCGTCGTCCCTACTCGGCCTCACCAGTCTTGCGAACGTGCTGGTGCGACAGGCCCAGTCGCTGTTTGTTGTCCCACAAGATCCCGCGACCGGGTCTTGCGGTAATCCCCCTTGATGACGTCAGAATCCGGTTCGGAGGAACTCCCGGTCTGACGGCTTCCCTACTCGCTCAGGCGGCGAGGGAGAAAGCTTGCTGCTTGTTAGCGGCATTTGTTTTTTTGCAACGGATGGTTAACGAGATCATCGTTGCCTTCCTCGGCCCGCTTCCCCACACTCGACTAACGCTGTCGAGACCGATCACCCCCGAGGGGAGAACAGCTCTTTCATCATACCTGTTCTGCCGCCGTTAAAGGTTCAGCTTGGCCAGCAATCCTGACCGGGGACCAGCGCGCCGATGCCCGGCACCACTGTCTGCGACCCATCGAGCCGGGTGCCGCCTGATCACTGGAGATACGGACACCATCAATCGGTCATGCCCTTGGAGCGACGGCCGGCGTACCGCTCGAGCTCCCGGTCGGCGTCCCGTTTGGCCATCGTCTGCCGCTTGTCGTATTCCTTCTTGCCCCGGGCGAGTCCGAGTTCGACCTTGACGCGGCCGTTGGTGAAGTACATCGACAGTGGCACCAGCGCCAGCCCACCCTCGCGGAGCCGGCCGGCGATCCGGTCGATCTCCAGCCGGTGCAGCAGCAGCTTGCGGGCCCGCCGAGGCGCGTGGTTGGTCCAGGTGCCCTCGGCATATTCCGCGATGTGCACGTTGCGCAGCCACAGCTCGCCGTTACTGACGCTGGCGAAGCCGTCGACGAGCGAGGCCCGGCCGGCCCGCAGCGACTTGACCTCCGTGCCGGTCAACGCGATCCCGGCCTCATAGGTGTCCAGGATCGAGTAGTCGTGGTAGGCCTTGCGGTTGGCTGCGATGTTTTGCCGGCCCGCGGGTCGGTTGCTGCTGCGGGTCGGTCTGGTCGGTGCGCTGTTCGTGGCCATGGCCTATTGAGGATAGTTGCTGACGCCACCGGCTTTCGTCGGCCTGACAGCGCAGTGCTACACCTTGACGTACAACCGCAGGGTCACGTAGGCCGAGACGGCGGCCAGCCCGGCGCCGATGGCCAACAGGATCGGCGACACCCAGACCAACGTCGCCCCATCGATCTCCGGCAGGATCCCGGATCTGATCACCGGACCCAGCGCCTGATCGACGAACAGGAACTTGGCCGCCACCAAACCGGCGATGGCCAGCCCGGCACCGATCAACCCGGCGATCACCGCCTCGAGCATGAACGGAAGTTGGGTTCGCCACCGGGAGGCACCCACCAGCCGCATGATTGCTGTCTCCGTCCGCCGCGTGTAGGCGGCGATCTGAACCATGTTCGAGATCAACAGCAGCGCGGCCAGCGCCTGCACCAGCGCGACGATGATCGTCGCGTTGCGGATGCCGTTCAGCAGGCTGAACAGCCGGTCCAGGAAAGCACTCTGGTCGGCCACCGACTGCACACCGGGCTTCCCGGTGAACTGTTCGGCAATCACCCGGTAGCGCTGCGGGTCGAAGAGCTTGACGTGGAAGGAGGCGGACAGAGCCTCGGCGGTCCCGATCTCCAACAGCTCCGGCTGCCCGGCGAACTGTTGCTTGTACCGCTCGAAAGCAGCGGCCTGGCTCTCGAAGTCGATACTTTCGACATCGGTGTTGGCCTGCAACGCCTTGTTGATGTCCTGGCACGGCGAATTCCGGCAGTCCGGGTCCTGCGCCGACACGTCGGGCGTCAGGTAGATGGTGACCTCAACCTTGTCGCCGTAGATGTCGCGCATCTGGTCGGTCATCCGGGCGATGATCAGCCCGCCGCCCAGCAGACCGAGCGAAATCGCGGTGGTCAGGATCATCGCGATGGTCATGGTGATATTTCGTCGAAATCCGTTCAGGACTTCGGTGACGACAAATCCGGCGCGCATGGGTTCCTCTCGTGTGCCGCCTGCATGCGGTGAATCGATAGCGTGAATCGACTGCTTCAATCAACGGGGGACGGATCCGTCCCGCCGTGCTACCTACCCACCCCGTAAACCCCGCGAGCCTCGTCCCGGACAACCTTGCCCAGCTGCAATTCGATCACTCTGCGCCGCATGGAGTCGACGATGGTGTTGTCGTGGGTGGCCATCAGCACGGTGGTACCGGTGCGATTGATCCGCTCGAGCAACAACATGATGTCGGCGCTGGTGTCCGGGTCCAGGTTGCCGGTCGGCTCGTCCGCGAGCAGCAGCATTGGCCGGTTCGCGAAAGCCCTGGCGATTGCGACGCGCTGCTGCTCTCCACCGGACAGCTCGTGCGGCAGCCGGTTGGCCTTACCTTCCAGGCCGACCATTTCCAGCACCTCGGGCACCACCTGCTTGATCGACGCCCGGGAGCGGCCGATCACCTCCAGTGCGAAGCCGACGTTCTGCTCGACGGTCTTGTTCGTCAGCAGCCGGAAGTCCTGGAACACGCACCCGAGGCGCCTGCGGTGCGCAGCAACCTTCGACCGGCGCAGGTGGACCAGGTCGTTTCCGTCCACCTCGATCGAGCCCGACGTTGGCACATCCTCACGGATCAGCAGGCGCAGGAACGTTGACTTGCCGGATCCGGATGGGCCGATGACAAAGGCAAATTCGCCCTTGTCGACGTCGATGGTGACGTCGTCGAGGGCCGGCCTGGTCGAGGCCTTGTAGAACTTGGAGACGTGCGACAAATGAATCACAAGCACGCAGTGTAAACGGTGAGTCGTTATCCTTACGTAATCTGAGCTCCGAACGGACATAGCGAAACGTGCCCGGATACCGTCGATTCGCGGACTTCGTCGCCCACAAGAAGCTCCTGCGCGGTGTTGTTCACCTGTTCAGCAGCATCAGCGCCTGACCGTGTAGCAGTCCGTTCGAGGCCAGCGCACTACGCAGTCTGCCGCCGGATGGCTGACCGTCGATTGCCGAAAACCTGCCGCCTGCCTCGGTGACAATCGGGACCAGCGCCGCCACGTCCCACAGGCTGAGCTCAGGCTCGGCGGCAACATCAACCGCACCCTCGGCCACCAGCATGTAGGAGTAGAAGTCGCCGTACGCCCTGGTCCGCCAGCAGCTCTCGCACAGTGCGTTGAACCCCGATTCGCGGCCGGCCAACCGCCATTCCGCCGGCTCTGAGTACGACAGCGAGGCGTCGGAAAGCTCGGCGACGGCCGACACCCGGCACCGGCGTGGCTGCTCCTGACCGAACTGCCCGAAGGCACCGGAACCGGACGACGCCCACCAGCGCCGCGCGAGGGCCGGCGCCGAGACAACTCCCACCACCGCATCGTCGCCGTCGAACAGGGCAATCAGCGTTGCCCAGACCGGGACACCGCGGACGTAATTCTTCGTACCGTCGATCGGGTCGACCACCCAGCGCCGATTCGACTTCGACGCCGCAAAGGGGTTGGATTCCCCGAACTCCTCCCCCACGATCGCGTCATCGGGCCGCTCGATCGCCAGCACCGAACGGACCGACCGCTCGACGGCAAGATCGGCATCGGAAACGGGGGTGAGATCGGGTTTGGCGGTCACTTGCAGATCGGCGGCTCGGAACCGGGGCAGGCTGATCGCATCGGCCGCGTCGGCCAGTCGCAGCGCGAGCGCGAGATCGTCCCGCAGTGTCTGGCTGGCGCTCTGCATCGGCGAGGTCGGCATTGGGCAAGAGTATGGGCTGCGGCGCTCGATCACTCATCTGACTCGTCGGACCGGTTCTACTGTGCCCCATGCGGTGTCGGCCGTCCACACGGGCGCGTTCAGTCGCTCGGCGGTGGCCGGGCACAACCTGTCGGCCAGTGGCGTCCACGCCGGTGGTCACCAGGCCGAACGCCGGGGACCGATATCAAGGCAAGGACTGCCGCTGGCGAGTCCGCCCACGGGCTTCACCTCGGAAGAGGCGACCCCTTGCCATCGCGGGTGGGATAGGGCCATCGGATGGCTGCGACTCACGGGGTGCGCCGCGCTTCGCCATCCGCGACGACCTTGCTGATCTCCTCGACGAAGCTCGGCCACAGCGCTTCCGGCAGGTCGTGGGCCATGCCGGGGTAGGTCACCAAGCGGGCTCCCGGGACTGCGGCGGCCGTTGCCACCCCGCCGGAGACGGTGATCAGCGGATCCGCATCGCCGTGCAGCACCAGCGTGGGCGCATCGATCGAGTGCAACGCGGCCGTTCGATCGGGCGAACCAAGGATGGCGGCGAACTGTCGGGCCCCGCCTGCTGGGTCGTAGCGACGGTCATAGGCCTCGCCGGCCAGCTGCTGGACCAGCGTCAGGTCGAACGGGTAGCCGGGCGAGCCGATCCGTCGCCAGGTCTCGACGCTCAGCGCGATCGCCTCGTCGCGATCCTTGGCCGGTCGCCGAACGATCATGAACCTGGCGATGTCGAATCGGGGCCTCCCCACCCTGCGAGATCCGGTGCTGGACGAGATCGAGGTCAGGCTGCGGACACGTTCCGGGTGCGCAATGGACAGCGTCTGGCTGATGCAGCCGCCCATCGAAACACCAACGACATGCGCACTGCCGATACCGAGCCGATCGATGAGACCCGCTGTGTCTTCTGCCATGTCGGACACCAGGTAGGCCGGCTTGCGACCGAGGAAGGCGGCGATCGGTTTGCCCGGCGGTTCGTCATCGAGATGCGTCGACAGGCCGATATCCCGGTTGTCGAAACGAATGACGTAGTGCCCGCGGTCGGCGAGCATCTGGCAGAAGCCGTCCCGCCAGGCGAGCATCTGGGTGCCGAGACCCATCACCAACACAATCGGCACATCCGCGGCATCGCCGAATGTTTCGTAGGCGAGGGTGATCCCGTTGGCCGGTGCGGTCTGTATCGCCATCTGCTGATTCTGACAAGCGTGACAACTGTCCTTGTGATCGACCCACTCGAAGGTGTCGGCGGACCGGTGTGCGGATCGATCGCGGTGCTGCCGGCCGGCCGCGGTGGACTGTGGATAGCTGCGCCTGCCGACCCCAGGGTCGGGTTACGGTCAGCGATAACTCCACCTGAGCCGTTCACACCCGGGGGCAACGCCGATGGTCGCGACGACCGCCACCGAACTGATACATGACGAGGTCAAAGAGCTGATCCGGCGACGCGGCATCGACCCGGTCGACCGACCACCGGTCCACCCGGATGCTGATCGACGAAGTCATCACGCACTACGACGAGCGGGTGCCGCT
This sequence comes from uncultured Actinomycetota bacterium, assembly GCA_963730295.1. Taxonomy (GTDB): domain Bacteria; phylum Actinomycetota; class Actinomycetes; order Mycobacteriales; family Nakamurellaceae; genus Nakamurella. Next base: position 608,604 of record CAVSRE010000006.1, read on the forward strand.
CTCGTCGCTGCCACCACTGCTGGATCGGGCCGGCGCCGTCCGGCATGTCTTCGATTCATTGGCCGGATTCGGTCCGCTGCAACGCTTTCTGGACGATCCAACGGTCGAGGAGATCTGGATCAACCAACCCGGCCGGGTCTTCATCGCCCGTAGTGGCCGGTCAGAACTCACCACCGTCGTGCTGTCCTCCGATGACGTGCGCGACCTGGTCGAACGGATGCTCAAGCCTTCCGGGCGCCGACTGGACCTGTCATCACCGTTCGTCGACGCGCTGCTGCCGGACGGCAGCCGACTGCACGCCGTCATCCCCGACATCACTCGCGAACACCTCAGCCTGAACATCCGAAAGTTCGTGGTCGCCGCCAACGAGTTGGAGGATCTGGTCTCACTGGGCACGATCACCGCCCACGCGGCCCGATTTCTGGAAGCGTCCGTCACCGCCGGCCTCAACGTGATCGTGGCCGGCGGAACCCAGGCAGGGAAGACGACACTTCTCAATACTCTGATCAACTCCATCCCCGCTCGGGAGCGAGTGATCACCTGTGAGGAGGTATTCGAACTCCGCCCGAATCTGCCTGACGTGGTCGCGATGCAGACCAGGCAGCCCAACCTGGAGGGTCACGGGGAGATCCGGCTACGCCGCCTGGTGAAGGAGGCGCTGCGGATGCGGCCCAGTCGGATGATCGTCGGCGAGGTCCGTCAGGAGGAGTCGCTCGACCTGCTGATCGCGCTGAACTCAGGCCTACCCGGGATGTGCAGCGTGCACGCCAACTCGGCCCGCGAGGCGGTGATCAAACTCTGCACCCTGCCATTGCTGGCCGGGGAAAACGTCACCAGCCAGTTCGTGGTGCCAACGGTGGCGTCATGTATCGACCTGGTGGTGCAGATCGGCGTCGAACCAAATGGTTCCCGGCGGGTCCGCGAGATCGTCGCCCTGCCCGGACGGGTCGAGGGTGGCGTGGTCGAGACCGAGGACATCTTCACCTCGGTCGACGGCAAACTTGTTCGCGCACAGGGATTTCCACCGCATCCGGACCGGTTCGAGCAGTACGGCATCGACCTCGCCTCGTTGTTGACCGGACGAGGTGGCGAGCACGTTCCGACCCATGACAGCCTCGGTGATATCAGACCTTGACGAGTTTGCGCCGCTTGACCGTGTAGCCATCCGGGAGGGTTCCCTCGGCCAACATCCGCAGCGGACACCGACCACACTTGGGCTTCGAGATGCAACATTCCTTCTTGGGCTTCCCCGCTCGCGAGGACTTCCGCTTCTTGGACCGTGCACCCATCGATGAAGCCCTCCGGTCAGCCGTCGCAGTGTGGTGAGGCTAACCTACAAACTGCTGTCGCCGAACCGTTCCCTCAGTTGCGAACGCGGGCATCCGGTCCCGCTCGACCTGGAAGGCAAGCCGTCAGGGGCCGGTTGCGGGGCTACCGCAGGCCACCCCGGCACCAGCCGGATTGTTGTCTGTCCCCGGTGTCACCGGGGTAAGGGCCGCCATGGCCATCAATGAACTGGTGTGAGTGGCCACTGCCGTCGGGTCCGGGTTGGTCGTCGCGGCCACCATGCTCGAGGTCGTCATCGCTGGGCCCGTCGCGGTCTCAGTCGCCAATGCGGTCGAGGTCTCGGGCGCAGTCGCGTTCTCAGCCAGGCTTCCGATCGGAACGCAGGCTTCCAGAGCGGGCGGCGGCGATGATGCTGTGCTGCTCGGCCCGACGGACGATGCGGTGGTCAGCAAAGGTCCAGTCGCCACCTGGCTCGACGAGGTCGAGGTCGAGAACGACGAAGACCACAACGACGTCGGCGGAGGGCTGGCTGTTGTCAGCACGGCGGTACCGCGGGCCGTCGTCATGCTGGGACCGATCGTCGACGCGCCGGCGTTGGACGTGTTGCTGGTGGTGGCATCTGCCGTCGGCGGAGAGGTCCCTGCCGGCGGCAGGGAGGTCGTACGTTCGGAGACCGCAGCGCTGGACTCCGTCATGGCCGGAACGGCATTCAGGAGCGGAATCGTCGGGGTCCAGGTCTGCGGCACCCTGGGCGACGCGGCGAACAATGCGTCGAAGGCGGGAACCACGGTAGCGGATACGAGCCCGTGCCCGGCCCCTCCAACGGCCTGCGCAGTACCGGCCCAATATCGATAGACCATCGGGTCGAAATCGGTGCGGGTCAGCGGGACGAGATGAACCGGGTGGCCGACCCAGGACGCCTCGAGGATGTAGCGGACCTTGTCGATCTCGCCCAGGTAGACGGCGACATGGCCTGGGAAGCCGACAATGTCACCGGGCAGCGCGCGATCCCAGCCTATGCGCACGCCCGAGTGGCGCTGATTGGCCGAATCGCCGGGAATCGGAAAGCCGGCCCGCCCCAACACATACGCGGTCAGACCCGAGCAATCGAAGCCGATTTCCGCTCCGCAACTGTTGAATTGCCCAGCCCCACGCACACAACCGTTGTCCGGACCGGCCCCGGAACCGCCGCCACCCCAAACATAGGGCATACCAAGCGAACTGAACCCGGCGAGCAGCCCCCGGGCAACCGCCGCGGACGGTGCCAGGATTGTTCGACCGGCCGCTCTGGCTGCCACGTCGCGGCTCGCGGGAATCCTGACCGGTGTCTGCTGAAATTTGGTGACGGCGGCGGCGCTGACCTGCTGACCGCCCCCAGTTGATCCGAAATAGCGGGTGAAGAGGACGTAGAAGTTTCGATTCCCGTAGGAGGAGCAGGCGTCACCGACACCCGGATATGACACCAAGGAAGCGGCGTTCGGTTGATAGGGCGTGTAGTTGTACAGCGCAGCTGTCGCCCTGTTGATGATCGCTACCGGTGCGGAGCCACAGCCGGAATCGGCGACATTCCACAGGATCTGAGCGGTCTCGCCGGCGTGGTACCGGTAGTTGTCGGGAGTGACCCGGTAACGGGCCCATTGTTTGGCCATCCCGTACAGCTGGTTGAAGAATCCCGCAAAGGCGGGATCACAATTGGCCGTTCCACCCGGCCCGGTGTCAGGACAGTGCCAGCCCCAGGCCGCGGCATAGCTTGACTCGGAAGGACCGGGACTATCCACGAGGCCGGACTCTTTCTGCAACGTCGTCACCATGACCTGCGGGTTGATCCCACAGGCCCGGGATACCTTGCCGATCACCGTTGCTGCCGTTTCCTGCTGGCCGCCGGCGTATCCGTTGCAGAATTGGTCCGCGGGCTGATCCACCGAATCAACCAGCAAGTGACTCAGGCACCACGCGCCGCGACAGGAAGCGCCGCGTGCCGCCAGGAAATCCGCAAGCTGACCGTCACCCATCGACCGGGAGTCATCGAACACGGCATCGGAGATGATGTTCCCGGCATCGAAAGTCTCCGCGGTGGGAGTGGATGGGCCGACGGTTGCCACTGGGGCCCCAGTTCGACAACCCGTGGTGGCGGCGGGGTTACCGATCAGGTCCACACCAACCGTTTCCTGGGCAGCCGGGCACGGATCGACACCGGTCGTGCGCACCGCGGGGGCCGACCGCGCGCTGGCGCCGCCGGCCAAAGGCGCTTCGGCGAGGGTGTGCGCGGCCTGGCGATTCAACGACAGGAGACCGTCCTGGGCATCGCCTGCTCCGTCGCCTGACGTCAGGCCAACCGGTCCGCTCCTGGCCGGCGTCGAGGGATCAACTCCCGCTCTGGCGCCGACCGGATCGGTGAGAAGAACCGCGATCACCACGACCGCACCGATCCGGCGAAGCCAGCGCATCAACCACTTTCGTGGGTGCGCAGAACCCCCGGCTTTTGCGCGGTGCCTTCCGTGGGCGGGTCCGGCGGGGTGGGTCACGCCCGTGGCTGCGGTGATCGTCACCGCCACGGCCGATGCGCGCCACGGCGGCCGGTTCGATGAACGACGAAGCCCAGGGCTCGCTTTTGCATGGGGTTCCTCGGGTGGGCCGAAGTACGTGTACTAGCAGCATCCAAGGGCGATTGGCCCCTGTCACCATTTCTGACAGCGTCGTAACCCAGAAGGGTCCACGATCTGTTACTCAGTGTGATGTCGGGGGCAGCGCAATTCTCGGTTAACCCATATGATCAGGACGCCTTGTCCACTATGCCGAAGTTGTGCTATTACCACTGCACGCAATGTGACCGACATCGCACTGATGGCCCAGACATCGCGCAAGGGGGTAGGTGGAATGCGTCAGATTCTGGTGGTCGAGGACGAACCGTCGCTGGCCCGGTTGCTGTCCCGGATTCTGACTGCGGCCGGGTTCGCAGTCACCGGAGCGGCCACTGGCACAGCGGCACTGCGTGCCGTTCGAGCTACCGACCCTGACTTGGTGATCCTGGATCTGATTCTTCCGGATATGCGGGGCGAGTCGGTCCTCACCGAATTGATGGCAACCCGGCCCGGCAGTCGAGTGCTGGTGCTGTCCTCCGTGACACAGATCGCGACGAGGGTGGGGGTCCTGGAGGGCGGAGCCGTTGACTTTCTGGCCAAACCCTTTGCCAACGCCGAACTGCTCGCCCGGGTCAAAGCGCGCATTCGGACGGATGAGAATTTACCCCCGGAGTCCGATTGGCCCCGCCATTTGCGTCGCGGCGGTCTTGAGCTCGACCTCGAGCGACGGGAAATCATTTCAGGCGGCAAGAGAATCGAACTGACACAGCGTGAGTTCGTGCTGTTGTCCTACCTCTTGCAACGAGCACCCGCGGTCTGCTCGCGAGCAGAGCTGATGGAGGGCGTCTGGGGAACATCTTTCGATGGTGGAACCAACGTCGTTGATGTTTGCGTCAAGCGTTTGAGGTGGAAACTGACGAATGGCAAGATAGAAACCGTCCGAAATGTGGGGTATCGCCTTGTCTCGCACTAGAATCCTGATCTCTGCGGCGTGGGTGGTTTGCGCCGTGGTGAACGCTATTCTAGTATTTGTACTGGTGGGTGAGGAAACAATTCCCTATCACATCATCTGGGCGAGCTTCGCGTTGCTCTACGGGCTCTGGCCGTGGCCAAAAACGTTGACCTGGAGCATCTTCGGATTGATCACGGTCGTGACTGCAATACCGCTAATCATGCACGCCAATGACGGCGCGATCGGCTGGTCGGAATGCAGTGAAATTGTTCTGATGGGCGTGGTACTTTCGTTGCTGATTTGGCACGTCAACCGGCAATGGGCCGCTCGTGATCGGCTGGTGGCGATCCAGGAGAAAGAACGCATGCAGACCGAGCAGCGGGAAATAGCCACCCGGTTCGGCTCGCATGAAGTGCGAACCAGATTGACCATCGCCCGAGGGTTCGCCCAGCTGATCGCCGACTCCACTGCCGACACCAGCATCAGGTCGGACGCCGACGTCGTCGTTCGTGAGCTGGACAAGGCATCCGCGTTGGCCACCAATCTGCTCACCCTCGTCCGGGTCACACAAGCACCGAAGCTGGCTCCGGTCGATGTCGACGATCTGATCGAGGTGGTGGTCCGCCGCTGGTCAATCACCGCCAATCGGCAGTGGCAGGCGCTGAGCGCTGTCGGTGTCGTTCAGGCCGACGCTGAACGGCTGGAGGCGATGTTGGATTGCCTGCTGGAGAATGCCGTCAAGTTCACCGAGATCGGCGACGACATCGTTGTCGAGGCCAGCGTGACGGATTTGAACCTGGTGCTGAAGGTCCGCGACAGTGGTCAGGGCGTTCCACCCGCGGAGTTGGGCAAGGTCTTCGACATCTTCGAGACCAGCAGCAACGCCGGCGAACGGGCTGGGAGCGGGCTCGGCCTCGCGATCGTCAGAACCATCACCGAGGCCCGCGGCGGAACTGTCGCGGTGGATAGCACGCTCGGCCAGGGGACGTGTTTCACCCTCACCTTCCCGCTGCCGAACAGGCCCACCCTCCTGCCGCCGAACAAGCCGACCTTCACGCTGCCGAGCAAGCCGAACATGAAATGGGTGGACAGTATTCCGACATCAGTGGTCGTAGACGCCTGACGGGACCCGCTCGACCACGCGCCGAGAAGTTGCAGGGTCCGGTGCCAACCGCCTTCAAACTGTGGCCGACGACCTGCCTCGAGCAACCCGCCAAGCTACGCCCAGATCGACCAGGCTGACGTCGAACCGGTCGAGCTACGTTCTGCGTCTGGCGAACCGGGTTGGTCTCGTTGTGGGCGGCAGCGACCGTGGACCGGTCGACAGTCATCAACGTTCTGATACGGCGGCCTGCTGGCGTGCGCGGTCGGCGGCCCGGGGCACGAGCCGGGTTCTGATGGGGGCAACGCCTCGTTCAAGACCTTTCGCCACCCCGGCAGCGCCATCGGGCCTGTGTCACAACAGCACTGATCGGCGCCGGACCGATCCGCACATCCCTCGATCAGGTCACCATCCGGTCCCCGGCGACGACGCCCACCGCCGGCGGGTCCACATCACTGGACCAGTTCCGGGTTCAGTGGAGCAGCCCGGATTCGAACCAGATTCGCAGAGCCCCTTATTCGACTCCGGACGCCGCCATCTCGCGCGGTGATGCAGGTACATCGCGGTCGACGACCGCTCGGTGTCGCCGGCGCCGGATGACAGTTCCGATACCGATGCCGACAACGATGACCAGCAGGACGGCCGCCGCCATGGTGAGATACCCACCGATCGGTGAGTTCGAGACGGTAGCCGCACGGACAACGCCAGGCGCCTGCACCACCGTCCAGGGATACTGGTACGTCTCATCCGCAAGGCCCGGCCGTTGTACGGTCACGACGACGGCGGACACCGATCGATCCAGGTCGGTCGCAACCGACCAATGGCCCTCCCCCAAACTTTCGGCGACCACGGGTATTCCGCTGGTACCGTCCGAACCGACAACACTGATCAGCACCGATCTGATCGGTGCGACGGCCGGCCGGCGGGTGTCGAAAACATCGACCAACACCACATTCCGCCCCGGCGTATTGGGCCGGATCGTCAGCGCCTCCTGCAGGTCGCCGACGGCGGCGTCCCGCAATCCGACAACCGGTGCCTGTTGTGTCGCAACGAATTCCGGTTCAGTGGCAGGCTGGCTGCTGGTCAGCAGTGCCGCCAGGCCAAGCACGACGACGGCAGCCCCCGCTTCGATGATGACGGTCCGGCGAGGGATTCGAGGCCTTGCCGCATCACGCAGCGCCAGTGTGTTGACCAGGGCGAGAGCACCGATCACGCCGACCAGGATCACCTTGAACAGCAGTGTGCGCCCATAGAGCGTCAGCAGCAGGGCATCGACGGAACCGACGACTCCGCTGGCCAGATAGAGACCACTGACCACCATCACCGCGAAACACCCGACCGCGGGGAGCGCGAAGGCTCGGAGCATGCTCCCGACGGAGGTCGCCGCACCGCGGCGAACCAGCGGCAAGACAACAAGCGTCGCGAGCAACAGCGTTCCGGACCACGTCGCCGCGGCGAGGAGATGAGCCGTATCGGCCGCTACCCGGGTGGCGGCCGATACGGGGTTTGCGGCGGAATGCCCCAGCAATGCGGTGCCAACGCCGGCCAAGGCTGCCCCGGCCGCGATCGTGGCCGTCCGGACATGTGCTGGAAAAATGTTACGGCTTACCGCGATTGCTCCGACGAGCAGTAGAACGAAGCCACATTCCCGCATAAAGAACCGCTCACCGTAACCACTCAACAAAACGTCGCCGACCGACAGCCCGCCGGTCAGCACCTGATCAAGGAGCAGTCCAACGCAGGATACGGCGCCCGCAGCCGCTCCGATAACGGCCGCCCTTCGACACCGCCGAGCGGCTCGCGCAGTTTGACCGTCGCCACCGGAGCGGTCGAGCAAACGGGCAGCCAATAGACCGCCCAGGGCAGTCGCCAGCGACAGGAAAATGACTGCCCGCAAAGTCGTTTCCTCCAGACGCGGCGCCGGTTCCACCGAGCCTGCTGCTGTCGGCGTCTCCCCGATCCCGAAGACCAGGATTCCATTGGCCAGGTGCAGGTCGTCGCTGGACAGGGTCTCCCAGGAGATCCGATAGGTGTCACGACCGAGAGCGGGCAGGCTTGCCACTACTTCAACGGGCTCTTCGGTGTCGGCCGCCTCCGCACCCGCCGCGTCGGCGAGTTCGATCGCTGTCGGCTGATAGTGGCGACCTTCGCTGTCGACGATGTCGATCACCATTGCTTCGAGCACCACCGATTCGCTGAAGCTCAAATGAATCTCGCTCGGTGCCGCGGTGAGCGACTCCCCGTCGCTTGGCGTACTGCTCATCAGGAAGGCGTGTGCGCTGGCCGAGGGCAGCGGCAGGAAAACCATCATTGCGGCAATGGATCCGGCCAGCGCGAGCAATCGTCGTGAGCGCCGACCCCGCGGGGCCGCAACGCCTTTGCCAATCACAGCACCGGGACGTGCTCGAGCTGCACGTCCCCCTCCACGATCGTTGCCTGCTCCCCGGGCCGGAGTGCGGCGTGCGTATTCTGGTACACGAAGTAATAGGTCTGGCCCGCGAGCAGCGCGTGGCCCTGTTTCATCACCGATACCCGTTTGGTGCTTTCCGCTCGAGCTTCACTGATCAATTCCGGCGGGTGCGCAGTGTCGGACTGGAATCGTGATGCCTTTTCACTGTCGAGGACGACATAGCTGACCGTGATGAGGCCACCGTCACCGACTACTGCTACTCGCGAAAAACGCACCCCGAATTGATCTTCCATCGCCGCGTTCTGCGGGAACTCGGTGCTCGTCGGCGCCGACCGAGCAAGGGCGTAGCCGCCGACGACAGCACCGGCGATCACCAGCACCGCACCGACGGCGACTACCCGCAGCCATTTCCGCGGAAATTCACGAAGCCGGCTGATGACCCTGTTGCCCATGGCGTTTCCCCTCATTCAATTGACCAGTAAGAAGGAAGTGGAACGGATTCCGCGAAGGCCCCTGGGGCGGCCGGTATCGGACGCCCCAGGGGCCTTGCAGCTACAGCGTGAAGCGGGTGGAGACGAAACTGTCGAACCAGGCCGTCCCCGACGGAGCGTTGGCCTTATTCGTCGTACCACCGGTCACACCCAGCACCGCGGTCTCGACCGTGCGGTTGCCGGTGTTGCCGGTGAGGGCGGGTTGCGCGGCAGCGTCGACCTCCAGCACGAGACTGCCGGTGGACCCCGCCACCCAGTCGACCTGCAGGACGTGCGAACCGTTGCCGAGATTCACCCATGCCCCAGTCACTGACTTCTTGTTGAGCCCGAGCACCGCGCGAACCTGTGGAGTCGATCCATTCATCCGGAACTGCACAGCGAAGACCTGGCTGTCGTTGGCCGCCCTGCCCTCGAAGATCGTCAGCACATTGTTCGCCGCACCGGAGGTCAGAGAATTCCGGTTGAAAGCAAACTGGGCGTGGTAACTGGTTTCGGCCGCCGGGGTGGTATCGCTGACATAGCTGAGCCGCGCCGCCGCACCGCCACTGGTGCCGACGGTGGCCGCCAGTCCCATGGTCGATCCCGACTCGATGGCAGTCGACTGCTTGGCCGCAGTGCTCGTCGACACGCTTCCGGTCGCCGACGACCACCCGAACGGACTCGTGCCAACCTCGAACAGCCCGGAGAAGATCGCGTTGGGCTTGCTCACCGTCACCATCGTGTTGACCGCATTGCTCCAGTTGCCGGCGGTGTCCTGCACCCGCAGGTTGAACCGTTGCGTCCCGAGGGGAAGGCCGGCGAGCGGAACAGTGGCAACTGCGTTGCCGTTATTGTCGAAGCCGACCGATACCGAGGTGCCCTTGCCGACCCCGGGGTCAGTGGTACCGAGCCAGAACTCGGCGTTGCCGAGACCAACGCTCTCGGTGACCGGTGCGGTCAGCGTCAGGTTTGCCACGCCATTGGTCGGGTTCGGGGTTCCGACGAGCGCCGCACCGAGCACCGGCGCCACCTTGTCGACAACCAGTTTGATGACCTCCAGCGGGCCCCAGTTGCCGGCCTGGTCCTGACCGCGGACGGCAACCTGATGCTCGCCGTTCGTCAGCGCCTTGACCTGCGTGATGGGTAGCAGTCCGTAGACCGACTCACTGGTCGAGTCGAGTTTGCCGTCCACGGCAATCAATTGCAGCCCGGTGCCGCCGGTCGGATTGGCTACCTTCGAATCGAGGAACGCTTCGGCCCTCCGCAGGTTGCTCTGCAGGCCACCCTGCGCGTCCTTGTCCGTGATCAAACCGGAGATGTAGAGATAGCCCGGGTTGCTTTTATTGGTCAGGATGCCGTTGGTCGGATTCGGGTCCGACGGAAGCGTCGGTCACTACGGGGCCGGTCTTGTCGATGATCAGCGGGATATCCAAGAACGGTCCCCACAAACCCAAGGAGTCCTGGCTGTGTACCCACAGGTGGCGGGTGCCCTCTGGGAGCGCGTTGACCGTGGCCGCGCTCAATGTGGCACTTTCGGCCACCACGGTGCTGGTTCGGTTGCGGTCCATCTTGACACCCGATCCGTCCGTCCCGACATCACCGATGTCGTCGGCGATGAAGTACTCGGCAGCGGTGATCGTGCCACCCGCCGCGGAGTCGTCACCGGTGGCCGAGATCGATACCGCAGTCGCCCCGTTGGCCGGGGAACTGGTCACAGAGCCGGCGGTGGTCTGCGGTCCGGTCTTGGGCAGATTGAAAATCACCGAACCGACAACTCCCCAGTTGTGTTCGCTATCAAGTGCGCGGACGAACACTGTGTGCTTGCCTGCACTGAGGCAGTCGAGCGCGACCGGCGGCGCAATGCCGGGGTCCGGATCGCATGGTCCAGCAGCCTCTGCCGGGATGGTCCCGGACGCACCGGTGACGTCAACCGCATCAAAATCTCCCGACGTCATGGGTTCGCCGTGCCCAGGGGCGGTGGATACGGCGTCATCAACGACGAACTCGGCTTGAGTCACCAAGCTCCCACCCGTGGTGAAATCGCTGAGGTCGGCCGTGACGGTGACCGCGATCTTGGCATCTGACGGGTTGGGCGTGACGTTGATGTTCGCGGACACCGGGCCCACGCCATCGGAACTGGGCGGCGGGGCGTTGGTGTCCAGGAATGTCAGCATTCCACCGAAAGCGGTCTGCAGGGGGTCGTCGGCGTGTTGACCGTTGTTGTCCAGGTGCATGGCCGGCTCGTACAGCGCCAGCTTTGCTTCTGGACCGCTCGGCATTTTCACCAGCGTGTCGAGAGTCTGCCCGGGCAGGACAGTTTCGGCTGCCACCGTCATGGTGAAGTTCATCGGATGGCCGCCTTGGGCGATCTCGATCTGGTCGGCGCCGAGCACGTTCATCGCGTGCGACTGGGATCCGACGTTGATGTACCGCAGCAGCACCGTGTGGTTCTGGTCGGTGCCAATCACCTTCGCGTCAGGGAAGGGCTTCCCGTTGAACATCCGATACTTAGGCGAAAAATTGCGCATGTCGAAAGTCGTGGGGTTGGCATTGAGCGCCGGGTCGATCTCGCTGAGCACCAGCACGGCGTCGTCGTCGTAGGCCGTGCTCGGTCGGTCGGTGACGGTGCCGTAGGCAGTTCCGTCCGCCGGCAAGACGACAAGCGCGCCGGCCAGCCCCATGGCTACCTGCCGGGCACCGTTCGGGGTGTGCCCCGCCTCGTAGAGGAAGGTGCCCGGCCGGTCGGCGGTGAACGAATATGTCCGGGATTCCCCGGTGGCAACCCCCGACAGGTCGTCACCGGGGGTCCCGTTGAACGCAGCCGCCGCCTGACCGGGCAGCGCCAGCGACATTGTTCGCCCGCAAGGTTGTTGTGCAGAATGATGCTGACTGCGTCCCCTTGACGCACCACGAGTACCGGGCCCGGCGCGGTGGCCGACGCGGCGGCGTCGCTGCTGGAGAAGCCCCAGATCGGGACGGGCGTGCCGACCATCGTGGCGGTTCCGGTCATCGCGTAGATGTCGCACGCGACGGCCTCCGGGTTCGCAGCCTGCGTGATTGCGCATCCCTGTGGGCTCAGCTTGCCGGCTGCTGCCGCAGTGGCGACGGCCGCGGAGGGCAGCGGCGCCAGACCGGCCATCGGGACGGCGCCCGACAACGGCGCCGCCTCGACCGTCGCCGGCACCAGCACGCTCGTGCCCAACAAGGCCGCTGCGGTCAGTGCGGTCAGCGATCCCGCGACGCCGGCCACGGATTTGTGTGCAGTTGCTGGTTATCATCGGTCCGGCCCTCACTGTGCTGGGCAGCCGGCGGGCGGATCGATGCGGTAGACCGTCATCATTCCCCCGAATGCTGCTCCGTAGTTGGTCGCCTGCTCGCAGCGCGTGGCTGTGCGCGATGTGGTAGTACTCGCCGCACTCGTTGTTGGACGTGATGTTGGTGGGCAGCGGGTTCTTGGTGCCGAGGTAGCCGCTCTCGCTGAACCAGGTGTCGGCCCCGACCAGTAGCTGATCGGTGATTGCCGGAATCTGGGTTGGGATCGGGTTGTGTGGTCGCATCCCAGCTGCTCGACGTCCCGCCAGTCCATCAGCACGTCGAGGGTTTGGCCGGGCTGGACGTCGAGGTCGTACTTGAGGTACGACAGGTCCTGGCCGTCCGGGCCCTCCAGGGCGTGGCCGTCGCGGTTGATCACCCGCTCGTCGCTGCCGTGCGGGTGGAACGGATAGTTGACCGTGCCCGCGTTCAGGTAGCGAATGGTGGCCGGCAGCGGGTTAGTCGACGCGTCGTACGGCCGGATATGGACGAACGCCGAGTACGGCTGAGTCGGGCAGCCAGGAGGCGTTGTTCGGCGCCAGGGTGTCCGGCATGCTGCGGCCGTTGATCAGGAAGTACCTTGCAGTGTAGGCGCTCCAGTCGATCGGCTCGGCCCGTCTCGACCGCGAGGTGCACCTCGGGGTCGATCTCGGAGAGCAGGAACACGTAGTCCTGGCCAGCAGTGAAGGCCGAATCGCTGCGGTCGTTGACCTGGTTCGGGTGGCCGGCCGGCCGGACGACCAGCGCGCCGTACATGCCCATCTGGACCTGCTTGTCAACGTCGGTCCCGCTCTCGTAGAGGTAGGTGCCCGGCGAGCCTGCGGTGAAGGTGTAGGTCACCGAGCCACTGGTGGCGTGGGGCGGCCTGCACCATGGAGGTGAGCGATCCACCGTCGTCGAACTGCGGTTGGGCGGGATTTCCGTTGGCCTTGACCCCCTTCTGCCCCGGGAAGAGGATCGACGTCGCCTCCGGCAGCGAGTTGTGCAGCACCACGGTGACCAGCTCGCCGGATGTCACGCACAGCGTCGGGCCGGGCAACTGGAAGCTCCGCTGGCTGTTGGCGTAACTCCACATGTAGATGGAGTTGCCATCCGGCGTGGAGATGTAGCCCTCGCCGCGCGGTCAGGGAGAACGTCTGGTTCGGGTCGGTGTCACAGATCGCGCCGACCGGTTGGGCAGCCGCCGCCGGCGATGTCGCGAGCACCATCGAACCGAGCACGAGCCCGACAGTCGCGGTGGCGGCCCGCAGCCGATGACGGCGAATTGATCCGGTGAATCTCATTCCGATCTCCTCCTTGCCGATCAGGTGTTCGCTGTGAGCTGGGTAGGATAGAAACCTGGTTCGGCAACGACGATCTCGGTCATCATTCCGCCGTAGCCGGTGCCACCGCCGTTTTCCAGGTACGAGTACTTGCGGTCGTAGAGGAGGTAGGTACCGGGTGTCGACGGGGCCACGAAGATCACGTCACGGCTCTCGCCGGGCCCGACATCAACGGTGTTCGTGGTGATGTAGTTCACGGTGCCGTCCCGCCCCTTCAGCAGGCTGGCGTCCTTGGCGACGACTGTCAGATCGATGTTGTCGACCGTCATGGAATGGTTCTGGTAGCCAAGGCTCGACAGCCGCAGCAACACCCGGTCGCCGGCGTTGCACTGGATCAAGGATGAGATCGGCTGGTACTGAAGGCTCCCCGCCTTCGTGAGGAGCGGATTACCGTTGGCCGCCAGCGTGTCCGGATAGGCCCGGCCGTTCAGCAACCAGAAGCTCGGGTCGAAATCGGTCCAGTCGTTGACCTGGATGTGCGCGTCGCGGTAGTGAGCGGCCGACCAGAGTTCGGTGATCATAAAGGCGAATTCCCGGTCGTAGCGGGTCGAGCCATCGCCGTCGTTGTAGGCATATTTCGAATCGACCGGGTCGCCCGCGATTGGGGTCTTGTTCTGCTTCGGCCGGACGAAGACCATTCCGGTCATGCCCATCTGGACGTGTTCGACGTCCTCGAAATGACAGTGGTACATATACGTCCCGGCATCGTGCGGACGGTAAAAGTAGGTCAGGTCTCGGCCTACCGGAACTGCCAGCGAGAGCTCGGGCACACCGTCGAACAGCGGGATGGCATTGACGAATCCGTGCCAGTGCAGGGTGTGTCCGTCGAACAGGTCGGGGCGCACCAGCAACCCGAGGTTGGTCAGGGTCAGGTAGACGTCGTCCTCCTCGTCGAACGACATCATCGGCGCGCTGATCTGCGCCTTGCCACGCTGTGCCGCGACCTGGGCTGCGGTGAGCCCGGTGACGTCGCGGAACCCGAAAACATAGGTGTTGAAGGGGTTCGGCGCCAGCGAGTCGGGAAAGAACGGCGGGTCGGCGGGTGCGTTCGACGGCATCGCCACCCAGCCATCGGTGCCGACGAGATGGACCAGCTTCGTCGGGTGCTCCACCGCGGCTGCGGCAGCGACCCGCGCGGTCGGAGCCGTCGAGGCCAGCGCTGACGAGCGGGTCAGCACATCCGCCCCGATCAGCGTGCCGGCGACAATACCGGTGCCGCCGACGAGGAACGACCGTCGGGACATCCCCTGGTGCGGAATGGAACTCATTGTGACCTCCGAAGCATGCTGGTGCGGGATACGGCGGTGGCGCGATGGTGGGAGTGGCTGATCAACGGGGCCGCGCTGGTCATGGCGACTGCTGATCTGAGCCCGCGTCGTACCGACCGGCAGTGGGACGAGCCTGACCGTCGATATCGGATGTGGGAGCAGACACGGTATAGGTCCAGCCGGACCAAGCGTCCTTGTTGTTGACTGTGCCCCAGTGCACGGCCACGTCCGCGGCACCGAGGCCGCGTGCGACCGACGGCGGGCTGTCGGCCAGGTGGTAGTCACCCATCAGGGTGGGTGGCAGCAGCTCCGCGACGATCACCGATTGCCGGAAGGCCGGATACATCCTGGATGCGAGGATGTTGACCGTCACGTCGTACCCCGACCGGAACAGCGGGTCGACCGTGCTGTTGGTCGGATCGGCCTGCACCGTTCCCAGGGCGGTCGAATCCTGGCCGTCCTGCAACACGGTATGGGTAGGCGTGAGCAACGCCCCTGGGACGTTATCCATCACGCCCATGTCCCAGTGGTAAGGCGTGCTCGGCTCGCCGTCGATGCCGGTCACCAAACCTCCGTTGAACGTGCCGGCCCGGTTGTCCCAGAACACGTCGTTCGAGCAACGTCGGCTTGCTGAACAGGTGTCGCGGCAAGGGTGGCAGGAACCCGAGAACAGCACTGGTGTCCTGAAGCCGGGTCTGCAACGCGTCGCTGTTGGCTGCGGTTGACAATCCGGCAGGTGCGGGCCGGCCGTCACTGGTCACCGCAGTGGCGGTGGTCAGATTCTTTGCCACGGTGTTGTTCACGATGTTGACGAAAGCCGCGTCGTCCAGGGCGATACCGCCACCCTCGTGGGCCGAGACATTGTTGGCGATAGTGTTGTTGGTGATGGATATCGTCCCGGGGTTGCCTCTGGTGATGTGCGAGCCACTGACCTGTAGGAGCCGGATCCCGCCGCCGTCGTCGCTGGCCAGGTTGGCCTGGATGACGTTGCCGTCGATCGTGACCGGCCCGGTCCCTCGGACAATTTGTTGGGGTTTGCCGGCAGCTCCCCGGCGATCATGATCCCGCCGCCCTCGTCATACGAGGCGTTGAACCAAATCCGATTCCTGGCGATTGAATTGGTGATTACTGCCCTTGTGTACCTGATACCCGAAAGCCGAGATCGCTCCGCCATATTCTGCGGAGAAGTTCCCGCAGATGGCGTTTCCGGTGATCTGATATCCGTCGCTGCCGGTGAAGAGGCCGATGCCGCCGGCTAGATTGGTGCCGCCGTTGTCGCGGATCTGATTGCGGGAGAGGGTGAGATTGTAGTTCTGGTTGCTGCCCACATAGGGGGTACCGACGCGTACCGCGCCGCCGTAGGAGCCGCTATTGCCGCGGATGATGTTGTCCGTCAGCTGCAGATTTTGAACATTGTTGTGCACGTAAATCCCGCCGCCCTGGGTGATCAAGGCACCGTTCGCGCCGTAGGGAGTTGTTATTCCGCCAGCAATTTCGTTGATGTTTGCCGGGAAATCTGACTGCGCGCCCCCTGTGATGGTGAACCCGTCGATCGATGGCGGGTAGTCAGAGATTTTCGGCGCTGCTGGGTCGTCAAGCACCGTTACCACGGCAGCATCCGGGACGGCTGGGTTCCCCGAATAGGTGAGGCCGCCCAGCAACGTGATCCAGTTTGTCCCGCTTGCAGTGTCGGGGTTGAACCCGGCGCCGTCGAGGATCGAGCCGGGGACGAAGGTTCCGTCCGGTTTGAAGCCGCCCGGTCCGACGCCCTGGATGCGCACCTGGTGATGGACGATCAGGTTCTCGGTGTACTCACCCTGCGGGTTGTCGGAAGTCTGCGCGTTCGGCCAGACCACGACCAGCCAGTACTTGTTGCCGTTCTTGCCGCTCGCCGGTTTGGCAACTTCCAGCCCGGCCTGGACGGTCGCGTAGGCCTTGCCCGGGCCGATCTCGATCAGCATCGGATTGGTTGCAGAGTTGGTCGCCGAGGCTTTGTCCAGGATCTGGATTGTCAGCCCGTTGTAGCCGACCGTCCCGTCCGATCTGGTGATGCTGATCGGGGCCGGACCCAACGTTGAGGCCGACGGTATGTCAAACACAATATTCGTGTCCGACCAGCTGACGAGCGTGATCGCGGCCGTCCCGACTTTGAGAGATCCGG
This sequence comes from uncultured Actinomycetota bacterium, assembly GCA_963730295.1. Lineage (GTDB taxonomy): Bacteria > Actinomycetota > Actinomycetes > Mycobacteriales > Nakamurellaceae > Nakamurella. Next base: position 625,470 of record CAVSRE010000006.1, read on the forward strand.
CCGTTGACCCGAATCCGAACCCGGTAATACTCACGGTCCGGTTGGCGTCGTCCTTCCGGACGTACGGCCGGTCGACAGCGAGCAGTTGTGGCGCGTCCTGACCGAGGTCACAGACGGTCGGGTTGGCGACGGTGGTGTCGGGTGCCAGCGCCGTCGCGGCGACCTGGGTCGGCGCCTCGTCGGTCACTGTGTAGAGCCCTGGCCAACCCTGGAAGTTGGTTGCAATGGTGCGGAACCTGGGGTTGTAGTCGGGATTCAGCGCGCCGGGCTGACCCGGATCGTTCCCGACGAAGCGATACATGTTGGGGCACGGCCCCGCCGGCACCGGGCAATTGAACGTGCCGGTGGACGGCTCCAAAGCCTCATAGAGACCATTGAAGTCGGTGTGCGTGGTGTCCACCAACCGCCCCGCCCAGTCGTACAGGCCGACCGGCACAAACGGAAGTCCCTGCGCCTCACCGTAATTCACGCTGCGCTTGTCCAGGGTCAGCCCGAGGTCGTTGAGGGTGAGCCCCCAGAAGTGCGTGGGGATCGGCACCTCGGTGAAGAGATTGAAGTTGGGTGCAGTGGATTGCCCGCTGCGGACGGTCACCAGCTTGTCGGCGCAGGACGGCCGATCAAGACCCTCGAACGGGCTGCCGCCGCCATCCTTGAAGGCGCCGTCAGGCACTGTGACCGTGTGCAGAGCACCCGCGCACGACGAGACGATTCCGGCTTGTTGGGAAGGGGGCTGGCTCGGTTCCGTCGGGGTCGCAGGCACCGGGTCCGGCGCGTTGACAGCCAAGTCGGGAGTCGCAGGCGGGTAGTTCAGCTGCGGCAGGTACGAATCGCCGTCGAAGACGTTCACGTCCTCCTCGCTAGTGGCCTTGTACATCGGGCCGCCGCCAACCTTGTTGGTGGGGATGTCGACCGACACGATGTAGTCAAGGGCCGGCAGATCCTGTTCCGGGTAGTCGTAGTCGGTGTTCTCGGCACAGGCCGAATCGCGCACGTCCGGAAGCACGGGGTTGGACTTGCAATGCAGCGGGGCGTACAGCGGCATCGACCCGGTCGGGTTCCCGGGCTTTGACGGCGCTATCAAGTTGATCTTCGAGGTGCCGAAACCGTAATTGCCGTTGACGGTCTGGCCGGCGTTGTTGGGTTCGGTGTCGCTCGGGCCGGTGGCGACGCCCATCATCGGCGCCTCCACACACATCCGGTTTTCCTCGGTGCCGAAGCGAGGCAGTGCCTGCTGGTCGAGCAACTCCTCGCCGTCGTACTGACGGGCCGTACAGCCGCGCGGCGGCGCCCAGGTCTCCGAGACCGTGTCCTGCACCAGGGGACCCTTGACGAAGGCGCCGCGATCGGGAGCAGGGTTCTTGATCAACATGAACGCCGGAGCGGTCTGATCGGTCGGGTCCGGAACATAGCCCGGATCGTGAACCTGCAGGGGGACGATGGCGTGGCCCTGCCGGCACTCGTTGGCCTGGTCCGCCGGCTCTGCCGTGCATGGCATCGTGAGATACAGGTTGACCGGAATGTCGGGGATGCCCGGCTGGTAGGGCTCGGTCGCCGCGTCCGCCGGATCGAGTTCGTTGCGTGTGGTGTCGTAGGTGACCGTGCCGACGATGCCACCGTTGCCGCCATTGTTGTAAGGCTGCACGCCCCAGTTGATCTCGCCGCCGAGGCCGATGATCGGCAGGAAGTCCAGGTCGACCAGGCTGCCGATCTGGGTGGTGGCGGAGGTCTCGTTCTCGCCCTGGTAGGTGATGCCGGTCGTCTGGTAGCGGGTATTGAACGCCTCGAGGACGAGCCACTTACCCAGGGGATAGGTCTCAGCAATGTTGTAGGCGCCGTTGTTGTCCGTCGACACGGTGTTCGTGGCCTGGTCCATCAGCGAGTTGTCCCGTTCCCGGACGGTCAACCCGAACTGCGGCACACCCTTCTCGCCCGGATCCTGCTTGCCGTTGCCATTGTCGTCGATGAACACGGTGCCGTGGATATGAGTGAACCACCCGACGAGCATCTTGTTGCCGACATCAGTCAGTTCGCCGCCGCTCACCTCGACGTTGAAGCTCCAGAGGATGTAGTCCTGATCGTCGTCCCAGATGGACAGTTGGTAGGTCCCGTCCGGGACGTTCTTGATGTCGAAAGAGCCGTTGTCATTGCCCCGGCCGACATAGATTTGCGCGTCACCGGCGCCCAGGTCGGACAGCGCGATCCAGGGTTGTTTGATCGGTCCGGCGGACTTGGCGCCGGCGAATCCGGTCTCCGGAACGACCTGGCCGTTCTGACCACCGATGTAGGGCAGTCCGGCGATCGCCACCCCCTTGATCTCTCCGGTAGGCACATTGCGCCGGGGAATCGTGATCGCCTGGGTCCGGACGAAACCGAACTGCACCGACGGCACCAGTTCGGCACCCTTGGTCTGCTCGGTGTCGAAGCCGGTGGCGCCCTCCTGACTCCAGATGTCGTGGTCATGGCCACCTTCCAGCGTGGTGGTCTGCACCCAGCCCGCCTGACCTGCGGGCGGGGTGATGGTGGCCGCGAAACGGTTGGGCCCCATGTTCGGGATAACGATCAGGCCGTTCTTGTCGCTGGTGCAGACGCCCGTCGACGCCGGGTCGATCACGGGCTTCCCGTCGGCGAAAGCGATGGGCCGATTCGGCTGCTGGGCGTCGGTCGCGAGCGAGCCATTGGCCCTCGTGTGCATGTACTTCGTGCACAGGGCGTTGCCGTAGTAGTCAGTACTCACAGTGCCCATGACGTCCGACAGGTGTGCGGTGAAGCCGGCCAGTCCCTTCTCCGCGTCGACCTCGTAGGTGGCATCCACCGGTGTGTTGTCGTTGAAGACCTCAATGCGCAGCGTTGTCAAAGGCAGTGGCGTCGGGTTCATCTCGACGACCACCTCCTGGCTGTCGCCATTGACGGTGAAATGCTGGCCGTCGATCTTGAATCCGTCAGCGGTGACCGAGATCAAGTACTTACCACCGGGCAGATTGGCCAGCGCCGTCTTGCCGTTGAGGTCGGTCTGGTCGCCTTGGGCCACGATGGGTGCCAAACCCGATGTATTGCGAACCGACGGCCACTGGCACATGTCGGCATAGTTCGGGTCGGACGTGTTACCCCCAGCAGCTGTCGAGGGCAGACAGTTCTCCGTGCCCTGGTTGGTCAGTGATCCAGGATCACCGGTGTCGTCCTCGTTGATCAGCCACTTGTACTCCGTGACCGCGTCGCCCTTATGCACGAAACCGGGGAGCGTGTTCACATCCCGGGCGCTCTGGACGTGCAGGGTGATACTGCCGGGACTGGGGGCCGCGGCAGCAGCCACCGCCGGAGCCACGGTCGACGCGGTAGCGACGACCGATGGCACCACCGAGATGAGCGCCACGATCAGGCTCATGGCCGCCACGGCCGCAACTGACCGCCGCTTAGTTGTCGGATGAAGGTTCACCAGAGGTCCCCTCGATTTGGCAGGAAGCGTCCGCACGAAAGCGGCTACAGCAAAAGGTGAGGGATACATGTGAACTTGACCCGTTTTATGACGAGCTTGTCATGAGAACCACCGCAATGGGGTGACAAACTTGCCAGAGTGTGTCGGATTGAGCACTCCCCGTCACCCTTGGTGATCCGCATGCGGCGGGGCGACTTCATTCGCCGGCCAACGGAGAATCCATTCAGAAGGAGCCGCTGGCGAAAGGGGATGTCTCCGGCGCACGTCGACTCAAGTCGACAGGCCGGAGTATATGTCATGTGCTGCAGCTCTTATCGTGAATGTGTTGCTGTGCAGAGGCTTTCACTTCGCAGCCGTATGGAATGAAGCGAGCACGTGCCTCAGAGCCCAAAAGTTCTTCGATGGAGACTTACGCAGGACGCTGTCCACCTGAGGTCCATCGGTGGGCATCAGCGTTGGGTCAGGGCGTTCCGCTGGATGCGGTTGCGCGAGCGTGGCTCGACAAATTCGCTGGGCTACCGGTCTTTTGCAGAAGTAAGGCCAGCGTCTTTTCTGGCGAGGTCATTGTCATCACCGACAAGGACCCCGAGTCGTCACGAACTATCACCCTTTCCGCTGACTCGAATTCGAGCAACGCAGACGTTCGGAATTACAGCACCATGGAAGCATTTATCAGACACACGACCGTTGACCCAAATCGGTGCCCTGTCAGTTGTTCAACGCTGTGATGCTAGCCGGGCAGCTACGACCAGTAGACGATGATGACGGGATTGTCATGTGATGCGACGGTCCTTCCGCGAGACGGTCGAGCACGAAGATCCCGCCATGCACGGGCCGGGTACCACGTTGCGCGCGGGTGTCGACGAACTCATCCAGGACCGCGCCAATCCGCCGGGCCAGTCTTCCGCGTCCTCCACCGAGAAGCCCGCTCGGTAGCCCACGCGCCGTTCCAACCGGGCGATCCGACCGCCGAAGCAGGCTCACCGGACGGCGCCATCGATGACGCGATTCTGCGAAGAGGGCGCCCGGATTTCTCTGCGCAGAAGAACGAAAGCACCGATGGGCCGTCGGCGATGCGAAGGCTCCGATCCGCGGGCAGCTCCCCAGCCTGTCCCGCCACCGGTGGCTACAGTTGGCCCGGAGGAGCCGGCGCATCGCCGCTCCCCGATCGTGACGACACGATGGAGGCCATCATGCCCAATTACCACGTCACCGTTCATGGCACCGATCGCAACTCGATGGCCGACCTGGTTCGCTTACATGGGGCCAGGGTGTACGGCCAGACGTTGCAGGAGCGGCCCGCGACCTGTCAGGTCGACGCCATCGCCGACGACGAGATGATCCGCACGCTCCGCGCCGCGGGATACACGGTGGACCGACACGAGGACGTCGACGAGGCGGCGCAGGACAGTCTCAGCGAGGTCGGCACCGGCAATCGCTACCGCCAAGCCGCTGGGGAGTGACCCGTCATGCCCTACCTCAATGTCGAGGAAGTAGAGACCGCAACCACTCTCACCACCGGCCCGGCCAACGCGACCTTCACCGAGTTGATCGCCCTGCCACATGAGACGTGGGAGGGACGAACCAGCAAGGCAATCCGCATTCATCAGGGTGGGGCCGCTAGCCGCGGCGTTTATCTGCTCGGCGGCATCCACGCCCGGGAATGGGGTAGCTCCGACATCCTGGTCAATCTGATCCAACTGGTGACCGATGCCTACCGGGACGGCAACGGAATCACCCAGGGCGGCAAGACTTTCGACGCCGATGACGTTCGCGCCATCGTGGACACGCTGGACCTGGTGGTTTTCCCGCAGGCAAACCCCGACGGCCGGCACTACTCGATGACGGTCGACCCGATGTGGCGAAAGAACCGCCGCCGTGCCGCTCCTGGCGCCTCTCGCTGTGCGGTCGGCGGCGGCAACGGACCGGGCGTCGACCTGAACCGCAACTATGACTTCGTCTGGGACTTCCCCGTCAAGTTCAGCCCACAGGCACCGATCCAAACCTCGACCGATCCCTGCAGCGAGATCTACCGAGGACCCGCGCCGCATTCGGAGCCGGAAACCCAGAACGTCGTCTGGCTGCTGGACCGTTCGCCGTCGGTGAATTTCTTCATCGACATCCACTCGTTCGGGGAGGACATCCTCTACAACTGGGGTGACGACGACGATCAGAGCATCGACCCGACCATGAACTTCAACAACCCGGTGTATGACGGTCAGCGCGGCATACCGGACAGCACACCCGGCGGAGATCCCGAGAACTACCGCGAATACCTTCCGGCCCAGGATCTCTCGACAGTGCAAGCCCTCGGCGCGACGATGCGGGACGCAATTGCGGCCGCGCATGGTCGGCAGTACAGCGTGCAGGGTGCGATCGGGCTGTACCCGACATCGGGCACTTCCGACGACTATGCGCTGTCGCGCAGCATTGTCGACGCAACCAAGGGCAAGGTACTGGGCTACACCATTGAATGGGGACGGGCGCGTCCCACCGTGCCGAAGAGTTTTCATCCCGACTACGCGGACATGGTCCCCATCATCGAGGAGGTCACCGCCGGTCTGCTCGCGTTCTGTCTGGCGGTTGCACAATAGGCGGCGCCAAGCTCGGAATCGTGCCACGCAAGTCGACCGGCGACCGGAACGCGGCGTCCGCGAAGACCTGCTGCGTCTGTTCGAAAATCCAGCGCAAGGCCGCCAGCGCGGCGAAGGGATGACCCCACTGTCATGGACGCACTGGAGGGGACCGCCTTGGCCCCCCCTGATGACGTGTCACGGCTGGCCGACGGGGTGCTGATGCCCTGCTTCGACGGTGTCAGCGCGCCGGAATGGCTGCTGCGCAGAACATCCGGATCGCTGGGTGGCGTCTGCCTGTTCTCCGGAAACATCGGCTCACCCGAGCAGGTGCGCGCGCTGACGGCCGAGCTGCGAGCGCGGCGCGGAGACCTGGTCGTCGCGATCGACGAGGAGGCCGGCGATGTCACCAGGATGGACGCGGCAACGGGATCCCGATTCCCCGGAGCGGCGGCCCTTGGCCAGGCCGATGACGTGCACCTGACCGAGGAGATCGGATACCAGGTCGGTTCGCTGCTCCGCGACGCCGGCATCACACTGAACTTCGCACCCAGTGCCGATGTCGCCGTCGACCAGACGAACCCGGTGATCGGGACGCGATCATTCGGCGACAGGGCAGCCCTGGTCTCCCGGCACACTGCGGCTTTCATCGCCGGTCATCAGGCAGCGGGCACCCATGCCTGCGTCAAGCACTTCCCCGGCCACGGTGACACAGCAGCCGATTCGCACACCTCGATGGCCGTCGTGGACACCGACCTGCGCGGACTGGAAACCGTTGCGCTGCCGCCATTTCGCGCAGCGATTGCCGCGCATGTCACGTGCGTGATGGCCGGCCATCTAGTCGTTCCGGCCGTTGATGACCTGGCCGCCAGTGTCTCCCATCGCTGGCTCACCGAGATCCTCCGTGAGGAAATGGGTTTCGACGGAGTCGTGGTCACCGATGCGCTGGAAATGGCGGCCATTCACCGAACGTACGGGATCACCGAGGGCGCTGTGATGGCGCTCAACGCCGGCGCCGATTTGTTGTGCCTGGGCGGCGAGGACGCCGGCGAGCCGATGCTCGACGAGGTACGGGACGCGATTGTGAACGCCGTCCGGGATGGCCGATTGCGCGTCGATCGACTCCGGGACGCCGTGTCCAGGGTCCGCCGACTCGCAGTCGGGCCGACCCGAAGCGCCGAGCGGACCATGGATCCGCTCGCCAGTTCTGCGGTCGCTACCGCAGCCCTGCGGATCGCCGGACCTCTCCCCCAGGTCAGCGGGTCGGTGCTGGTATTGCGCTGTGACGACGTCACCAACCTTGCGGTCGGTGACATCCCGTGGGGAATGGCCGCGGCTACGCGGGCCCAGAAGGGGCCAACGCGGGACAGCGTGCCGGGTACTGTGCGGGAGTTTGGCGTCCGGCCAGGAGAACCACTCCCGCAGACGGCGATCCGGGCGGCCGACGCGGTGCTGGTGCTGACCCGGGATATTCATCGCCACGACTGGATGGCGCTGGTGCTGCAACAGGTTCGAGGGTTTCAGCCATCAGCGGTGGCGGTCGAGATGGGCATCGCGGGCCTCGACGGCGTTGCTGCGCCGGCCATTGCCAGTTACGGCGCGAGCGTCGCCAATGCCCACGCGGTACTGACAGCACTCGGGTTGGCGATCGAGCTCGCACAACCATGACCATGTCGTTGCCGACCGCCATGCTCTCATGCGACGCGATGGCTGAACTGCACCATCAGCCCTCCAGTGTGCGCACCCCACCCGGCCCGTTGGCGGTGCGCGCATCCAACGATGCGGCGATGACCGCCCGTAGATCGCCGCCGACCTGCGCGGCGATCGCGGCGGACACCGCGCCCAGGACGAACGGCGCATCGACGATGACGACCCGTTCGACCTGGTCTGGCTCGAGAAACTCAACTGCGGTTTCTGCCGTCAGATACCCGCTGCCCAGGTCGTAGAGCAGCACCGCGCCATCACCGGAGTCAGCGCTCGCGATGGCGGCGGTGATCAGTTCGAACGACGTCCCGATCGTGCCGTCCTCGAGGCCACCGGCGGGCGCGATCGTGACTGAAGGCGCCATCTGGCCCGCGACATCGGCAAGGCCACGGGCCAATTCACGGCTGTGCGACACCAGGATGAGACCAACGGTCACTGAGGCTACCTTTCCGTCATCAAGAACTCTTCGGACCGGTCCCGCGCGGGATACCGGGTCAAACGGCCGCGGTGTCTGCCAACGCCCGCAGTAGATATGCAGTGCTTGTCGCGCCCGGATCCTGGTGCCCGATGGACCGCTCTCCGAGGTAGCTCGCCCGGCCCTTCCTGGCCTGCAGCGGGATAGTCGCCACGGCACCGGCCGTGGCGGCATCAGCGGCTGCCGCCAGCACATCGCTGACTCCGCCGCCGCCGGCCGAAGCCGTCTTGGCCGCGGTCACCGCCGGGGTCATCGCATCGACCATCGTCTTGTCGTTGGCTTCCGCCTTGCCTCGCGCGACGACCCCATCCCTGGCGGCGGTCAACGCGGTGACGACCGCCGCAGCGTCGAGTGTCTCAGCCGCGCCCACCGCCGTCGACGCCCGCAGGAACGCGGTCCCGAAGAGCGGACCGGCGGCCCCACCGACCGTTGAGATCAGTGTGGTGGCAACCAGTTTGAGCACAGCACCGGGCGTGGCGGGCGCCGACTTCTCATCCAGGGCGTCGAGCTTGGTCAGCACCGCGGTGAACCCGCGGGCCATGTTCTCCCCGTGGTCACCGTCACCGATCTCCCGATCAAGGTGGGTCAGCTCCACCCTGTGCTCGGCAATCGTCGCCGCGACCGCGCGGATCGCGGCCACCGTCCCGGCGGCATCGCAGGTCATCGAGTCACACGCCCCAACGCAACGCGACGGTGTGCACGGGCGCATCCCACAGTTCGGTCATCTCGTCGTCCAGCTTCAGCAAAGTGATTGACATGCCCTGCATCTCCAGCGAAGTGATGTAGTTGCCGACCAGCGATCGGGTCACTCCGATACCCTTTTCCGCCAGATACTTCCGGGCCGAATGGTAGGCGAGGTAGAGCTCGATCTGCGGTGTGCCCCCCATGCCGTTGACGAACAGCAGCGTGTTATCGCCGGAAGCGAAGGGCAGGTCGCCGACGATCGCGTCGAGCAGTGTGCTGACGATCTCGTCGGCGCTGGTGAGCTTGACCCGCTCGCGGCCCGGCTCTCCATGAATGCCGACACCCATTTCCATCTCGTCTTCGGCCAGGGTGAACGACGGCTCACCCGAATGCGGCACGGTGCAGGGGGTCAGGGCCATGCCCATCGACCGGACGTTGGCGCTGACCCGTTCGGCCACCGCGGTCACCGCCGCAAGATCGTCGCCGCGCGCCGCCGAGCCGCCGGCGATCTTCTCGACGAGCACGGTTCCGCCGACCCCGCGCCGGCCCGCGGTCCAGGTGGAGTCCTTGACGGCGACGTCATCGGCGATCACCACGGACTTGACCTCGATGCCCTCGGCCTCCGCCAATTCCGCAGCCGTTTCGAAATTGAGTACGTCGCCCGTGTAGTTCTTCACGATGAGCAGGACGCCGGCCCCACCGTCGACAGCCTGGGTAGCGGCGATGACCTGATCGGGAGTGGGCGAGGTGAAAACCGGCCCGGGTACCGCGGCGGCCAGCATCCCCTCGCCGACGAACCCGCCGTGCAGCGGTTCATGCCCGCTACCGCCACCGGACACCAGCGCGACCTTGCCCTTGACCGGCGCATCCGCGCGCGCAATGAAGGCTGGATCAAGTCGCACGGTGACCAGATCCGCGTGTGCCTCAGCCATCCCCTGCAGGGCCTCCGAAGTAACGGTGGTCGGATCGTTGATGATCTTTTTCACGACAGTCCTCTCGACGCTGATGGGAACCTGGCTGATGAACAGACCCGACGACCCGCCTTCGCCCGTGTCTCCCGAGAAAACGGGAGACCCGGCCGCTGAATCTCATGGCGCCTGACGACTTCGTCGCAGGCGACCGGTCGCCGTACTGCCTCCAGCCGATCTTGCACCCGTCCGGCGTCTCCTGCCATGGCAGACCTGGCTCGGCGGGCTGGATTTCGCTCCGTGTTCTCCTCGGGTGTCAGCTTTCTCGCCCCTGTCTCGGCCGTCAGGTCTCAGATCGGCGGAGCGAACCGCAACCGCACGGACAGGCAGGTCACACAACCCTCGAGCTTCTCGAACTCCGAGATGTCCACGGTGACGGGTGTGTACCCGAGATCGGACATCAGCTCGGCCGACCGTGGTGCTGACGAGGCCATCAACAGCCGCCCCGCGCCGAGATCCACGACGTGCGAACCTGATTCCTCTGGCATCGGCCGGAAATGCGGCCAGAACGACGGATCGTCGACCAGCGGTGGGTAGCCGATGATGGTGCCATCCGGGAGCGCGGTGACCGCCGATTTCAGGTGCAGCACTTTGTTCACCGGAACCGCGATGACAGTGAATCCGAGCGGCTCACAGATCCCGCGGAACTCCGCGATGCCCGCCGCACTGGTCCGCAGTGTGCGCCCGACGTAGATCGTCGAACCGACCTTGAGGACATCTCCGCCATCCAGCGTGCCGCCGGTGATTCGCTCGATGGGGTAGCCCAGGGCCGTCAGGGTGACGGCAGTTCCATCAATCTCGGGCTTACGCTGGTCAGCCCCCGGACGGCTGAGCACGGCGGTCTCGCCGGCCATCACCACGGTGTCCTCGACGAAGACACTGTCCGGGCAATCATCGGCAGCGGGGACCTCCACCGTCTGCCAGCCCGCGTCGGTCAGCGCGCCGACATATCCGACCCATTGCTCTCGAGCCCGGTCGGCGTTCACCGGAACCCGGTCAATGTGGGTGATCAGACCATCGGCCAGGCGCGGCGACGGTTGGCGGATGAGGGCATTGCGGGACAAGCTCATGGTCGTTCTCCTGGACTGTGGTGGGCGGGCAGTCGGATCGTTGAGCGGCACCGGAAACTACTCCCGTTGATAGATGTCCGGGATGCCGTCGTGATCGGTGTCCTCGTTCTCTTCCTCCCAGAGCTCCCGATAGTGCTTGTTCCGGATCCGCAGCAGGATGCCTGCGACCAGGGCTGCCGCGACGGAGCCGGCCAACACCGCGATCTTGACGTGATCGTCGGCCTCCGAACTGCCGCCGAACGCGAGCTCCCCGATCAGCAACGACACCGTGAACCCGATGCCGCCGAGAATGGCGACCCCAGTGACGTCCGGCCACGTCAGGCCGCGCTGCAACGGCTGCTTCGTGACCTTCGAGGTGACGAAGGTGGCCAGCACGATGCCGATCGGCTTGCCCACCAACAGCCCGGCAATGATCCCGATCGCAATCGGGTCCGCCAGCGCCGATTGCAGCCCGGCGATCCCGCCGAGCACCACGCCGGCGGAGAAGAAGGCAAAAACGGGGACCGCGAAACCAGCAGACACCGGTCGAACCGCATGCTCGAAATGTTCGGCCATGCCGTTCTCGGTCGCGGCGGTCTGCTTGCCGGACTTCGGCCGGCGCGGTCGAACCGGGACCATGAAGCCGAGCAGCACCCCCGCGACCGTCGCGTGGATACCCGAGGCGTGCACCAGCGCCCAGGTGGCAAACGCCAGCGGCAGCAGCAGATACCAATGACTGATGCCCCGCTGGACGAGCAACGCGAACAGCGCCAGCGGGAGCAGCGCCAGCAGGAACCACTGCAGCTGCAGATCCTTGGAGTAGAACAGTGCGATCACCGTGATGGCGAGCAGGTCGTCCACCACGGCGAGGGTGAGCAGGAACGTCCGCAGGGCGGTCGGCAGGTGGGTGGAGATCACGGCCAGGACGGCCAGCGCGAAAGCGATGTCGGTCGCGGTGGGAATCGCCCAGCCCTTCGGGCCCGTGCTCCCGGCAATGGCGAAGTAGACCAGGGCCGGGATGATCATTCCGCCGACCGCGGCAGCAACCGGGACCACCGCGCGTTTGGGATCACGCAGGTCGCCCGCGACGAATTCGCGCTTGAGCTCCAGGCCGGCGACGAAGAAGAAGATCGCCAACAGGCCGTCCGCTGCCCAGGTCGCGAGGGTGAGATTCAGGTGCAGCGCGGCCGGTCCGACCTCGACGTCCAGCAGATTGAAGTAGCTGTCCGTCCAGACATTGGCCCAGACCAGCGCGATGACCGTGGCCACCAGCAACAGGGCGCCGCCGACGGTCTCCTTGCGTAACACTGCGGTGATGCGGCTGCCCTCGGCCCAGGATCCGGGCGAGAACAGCGATGGCGATTCCGGGGCCACGGCTACGTCCTTCCTGTGTCTGTACTCGGTGCTCTGGCGTCGCTCCCGCGCTCTGCCAACCAATCCGCGCTCACCACCAGTGTTTCTCATCTGAGTGGACGCACGAGAACCCACCCTGGGCGTGCACCCGCAGAGTAAGCCGTGTCGGGCGAAGGCCGGCGACCAGGCAGCGCCGCACAGAGTCGGCATCGCGCCTGGCCAAGGCCAAAGGTCGGGATTCCGCCTAGCGTGGTGACATGACGCGCGACGCTCCCGAACCCGGCGGGCTCGCGTCGCTGCACCGCTCCCGAATCGCGGCAGCGGCGGTACCCGGGATGTTCGGCTACCGAATGCCGCAGATGCCGGGGGTGCACCGCGGTCTGCCGAGCCCCTACCTCACGCTGGTGTTCTCCCTGAACGGGCCGCTGCCCATCCAGGTGCCGGAGGGCGGTCGGTTGCGGTCCGGCACGTTCCGGGCGCCGGTCGGCGGCCTACATACGCGGCCGGTACTGCTCCCGCCCGTCGTTGACGCGCAGGGTCTCGCCGTGCCGGTGCAGCGCGGCATCCAACTGGCCGTCCACCCGTTCGCAGCCCGCGCTTTGTTCGGACTCCCGGCCAGCGAGCTGACCGGACAGGTCGTGGAACTGACAGACCTCGTCCGTGACGGGGGTGCTCCGAGCGAGAGGTTCGACGACGACGTCGACGGGCCGATGGCGGCCGCCGTGGTGACCGGATGGCTCCACCGGCGACTGTCCGCAGCACCGCCGACGAAGCGGCCTGCCGAACTGCTCCGGGCCTGGCAGCTGATCGTCGGATCCGGTGGACGCTGCCGGATCGGTGACGTCGCCGACGACGTCGGCTGGTCCCGCCGTCACCTGACCGCCCGATTGCGCGCCGAGACTGGTTTCGGTGCAAAGGATCTCGCGCGGATGAGCAGGTTCCAGCGATCCAGGTCGTTGATGATGTCGGCCGATCTGCCATTGGTGGACGTCGCGGTTGACTGCGGGTTCGCCGATCAATCGCACCTGACCGCCGAGTGGCACGAGTTCGCCGGCTGCACGCCGGGCCGGTGGATGGCAGAGGAGCTGCCTTCGCTGGTAGCGCCCGATCATCACGACGCCGACAGGTCACATTTTTCCAAGACATGACCGTCGGCAGGCGATCATGCTCTGCTCATGACGACCTCAACGCCCGCCACGACCCCCACCGACCCGGCGACAGGTACCCGGCACCCCGGTGTCTGGCCGACCCTGTCCTACCGCGACGCCGAAGCGGCGCTGCGCTATCTGGTGGACGTTGTCGGCTTCACCGAGGCCGTGGTCCATCGCGGTGATCCGGACCGACCGATCGCGCATGCGGAACTGCGCTGGCCCGACGGCGGTGGCATCATGTTCGGCTCCGAGCCGACCGGTGAGCGGTGGTCGAAGCAGACCGGCGGACCGGGCACCGGTACGGCGTACCTGTCCATCGACGACGTCGAAGGCCTCGCCGGTCGGGTCACCGGGGCAGGCTGGGAGGTGCTGCGATCGCTTGCCGAGACCGATTACGGCAGCCGGGAGTTCGCCTTCCTCGACCCGGAGGGCAACGCCTGGAGCGTGGGTACCTACCGGGGCGCAGACATCACGGGCTGACACCCGGGCCCGCGGTCGGGACTCCGTGTGGGGCAGGGCTCGCATTTCCCGTCACTTGATGCGAACATATGTTCGTGTCCGGTGATGCGACGATCCTGCATGCCGATCTCGACGCGTTCTTTGCCTCCGTCGAGCAGCGGGACAACCCGCGGCTGCGCGGTCGGCCGGTGATCGTCGGCGGCGGAGTGGTGCTGGCCGCCAGCTACGAGGCGCGGGCCCGGGGTGTCCGCGGCGCCATGGGCGGGGCCAGGGCACGCGGGCTCTGCCCGGAAGCGATCGTGGTGGAGCCCCGGATGTCGGCCTACACCAAGGCCAGCAAGGACGTCTTCGAGGTGTTCCGCGGCACTACTCCGCTGGTGGAAGGCGTGTCCATCGACGAGGCGTTCCTGGACGTCGGCGGGCTCCGCCGGGTCTCCGGGACGCCGACGGAAATCGCCGTTCGGTTGCGTCGTGACGTGCTCGCAAAGGTCGGCCTGCGGATCACGGTCGGTATCGCCGTGACGAAGTTCCTCGCCAAGGTCGCCAGCGGGGTGGCCAAGCCGGACGGGCTGCTCGTTGTTCCGCCGGGAAGCGAACTGGAATTCCTGCATCCGCTGCCGGTGCAGAAACTCTGGGGGGTCGGACCGAAGAACACCGCCAAATTGCAGGCGATCGGCATCTACACCGTCGGCCAGGTTGCCGGAATGGGTGAGGCCGGGCTGATCTCGATTCTGGGTCAGGCCTCCGGCCGTCACCTGCATGCGCTTGCCCACAACCGGGATCCACGGCGGGTCAGGGTCGGGCACCGTCGGCGCTCGATCGGGTCGCAGCACGCGATGGGTCGGTCGCGACACCAACCTGCCGACATCGATGCCGTCGTTGTCGGCCTCGTTGACCGGGTCACCCGGCGGATGCGGACCGCCGAGCGCACCGGACGGACTGTCGTCCTGCGGCTGCGGTTCGACGATTTCACCCGGGTCAGCCGCTCGCACACCTTGCTCCGGGCCACCGCGCACACCGACATCATCCTGGCGACGGTTCGCGGGTTGGTGGCCGCGGCCACGCCGATGATCGAGGCTCGCGGTCTCACCCTCGTCGGCATCGCGGTGGGCAACCTCGACGATCACGAATCCCTGCAGCTCGAATTGCCCTTCGACCGACGCAGCTTCGATCGAAGCGGTGCTCATAGAAGCGCTGTTGATACCAGCGGTGGCCGCGACTTGGACGCCGCACTTGACGACGTGCGCGACCGCTTCGGCTCGTCAGCCGTCACCCGGGCGGTCCTGCTCGGTCGTGATCAGGGGGTATCGATGCCCGTCCTACCGGATTAGCGCTGTTTCGCCCCGAAAAAGCCTCTGCGAACGGGCCGTTTCCACGCCGGCTGCCACTGTCGGTGCCCCGTGGGATGGTGCCGGCATGACGCACCTACGGAGCGGAATCGTGATCAGCGCCGGGACTCCCCGCGAGTTCGCCGACCTCGCTGTTGCGGCCGAGCGGGCCGGCTGGGATGCGATCTTCACCTTCGAGGCGATCTGGGGACAGGACGCCTGGATCACCCTGACCGCCGCTGCCATGGTGACCGAGCAGATCCGGGTCGGCACCATGCTGACTCCGTTGCCCCGCAATCGGCCCTGGGAGCTGGCCGGAAAAGTCGCCACGCTGGACAACTTGTCCGGTGGCCGGGTGCAACTGGCAGTGGGGATGGGTGCGCTGCATCCCGGATGGCTGGCGTTCGAGGCCGATGAGGGTCGCAAGGTCCGGGCCGAGAAGCTGGACGAGGGGCTGGCGATCTACGACGGGCTCATGCACGGCCAGCCATATTCGTTCTCCGGCAAGCATTATCAGGTGCATCCGACTGACTTCCTGACCCCCCCGCCGCACGTCCAGCGACCCCGAGTTCCGGTTTGGGTGGTCGGCGCCTATCCATCGGCGAAGTCGCTGAACAGGGCTGCGAAGTGGGACGGCCTGCTGTCCACCAAGGTCGGGTTCGCTGCCGAGACGCCATTCGGGCCTGGTGATCTGGCTGACGTGGTGGCAGCCGTGCGACCGCTGCGGGAGGCCGCCGGCCTGAGCTGGGAGGGATACGACGTGGTGGCCGAGGGAATCAGCGAGCCCGGTCCGGCAGGTGACGACCAGGTCCGGAAGTGGGCGGCGGCCGGAGCGACCTGGTGGGTGGAATCCGACTGGTCAATGGGCCCGGACGCGGTACAGCGTCATCGGGCCCGAATCGACGCAGGACCCCCACGACCCTGACCCGTAGGCAGGGTCGACACCCTGAGTGCCCGATGTGGCAACCACCTGCGCGCGAACGTCCCGGTCTCCGGCATATCGCCGCACGCACCGGACGACCTACATTCCAGAGTGTGCAGTCGACCCGAACAGCGGCGGCGGACACCGCGGTGCGGGCAGAAGAGGCGTTCCATTTCCGCATTCAGGATCCGGAGTTATCCACACTACGCAGAGTGAGGTTTATTCTCCACCCACTCCATAGGTAAGGTCACCCGATCACGCCCACCGACGTGAAGGGGTGCAGCCTAGTGGGAGCCTTTCTTGGCCTTATCGCCGGGCTGGGTGTATTGCTCGTCTGGCACGGCCTCACTGCACGCACCTCGGTGTCCCGTCCGAGGGTCAGGTCGACCCGTGCCCGCGAACATCTGATTCAGGCGGGCCTACCCGGCGTGACGCCCGCTCAGTTGATCTCGCTACAGGTGCTGGCATTCCTGCTGGTCGGCGTGCTGGGCCTTGCTCTCACCCAATCCTTGAGCGTCACGGCCGTCTTCGCACTCTTTGCCGCCAGCGTTCCACGGCTCGTTGTCTCCCGACTCCGCCACAAACGGCAGGCAGATCTCCGCGAACTCTGGCCCGAGGTGGTGGACAACCTCACCTCCGGTGTGCGGGCCGGGCTGTCCTTACCCGAGGCGCTCTCCGCGATCGGCATCCGCGGACCCGAACAACTGCGGGAGCCGTTCAAGCAATTCGGCTCCGACTACCGCACCACCGGCCGGTTCAACGACTGCCTCGATCGCCTCAAGGACTCACTCGCGGACCCGGTCGGCGATCGGGTTTGCGAATCCCTGCGGGTCGCCCGTGAGGTTGGCGGCACCGATCTCGGTCGTTTGCTGTCGACCCTGTCCGGGTTTCTGCGGGACGACGCCCGCACCAGGGCCGAGCTCCTCGCCAGACAGTCGTGGTCGGTGAACGCCGCACGGATGGCGGTGGCCGCGCCGTGGTTGGTACTGCTCCTGTTGGCTACCCAGAAGGAGACGCTGCAGGCGTACGACACCCCGACCGGAACCTTCATCCTGGCGGCCGGAGCCGCGTTGTCACTGGTCGCGTACCGGCTGATGATCCGGATCGGCCGACTGCCCGAGGACCGGCGGGTCCTTCGATGAACCTCGCCATGATCGGCGCGTTGGTGGGCGGACTGGCCGCAGCCGGTCTGCTGATCTCCGTGTTCGCGACGCCCCCGATGCGCCGGCCGACCATGGCCGACCGCATCGCCCCGTATTTGACCGATGCGACCCGGCCTTCCCGACTGCTGACGGGGACGGCTTCGGGTGGAACCGGGTCGGCCATCAGTCGGCTCACAGCGCCGCTTGTCCGGGACGCAGTCCGGTTCATCGACAAGGTCCTGGGTGGTCGGGCGTCCGTCGAACGCAGGCTCGCCGCCCTGGATTCGCCCCTGACGGTCGACCAGTTCCGCATCGAACAGGTGCTCTGGGGCGCGTTCGGTGCGGCCACCGGAGCCGCGGTGGGCCTGCTCGCCGTCTTCCTCGGACAGTCGAATCCATTGATCCTGGTGTTGCTGATCGTCGCTAGCGCCGCCGGTGGCGTACTCGGCCGAGATTGGTGGCTCAGCCAGGCCGTCGGCAAGCGCGACGAAGAAATCATCGCGGAATTCCCGGTCGTCGCGGAAATGCTCGCCCTCGCTGTCACCGCCGGCGAGGGCCCAATGAGCGCCATCGACCGCATCACGCGCCTCGCGCAGGGGCCATTGGTCGACCAACTCGCTGGCATCCTGGCGGAAACCCGTTCCGGTACGACGTTTCTGACGTCGATCACGCATCTGCGCGACCGAACCCGTCTCGAACCACTCGCCAGGTTCCTGGACGGGATGGCCGTCGCCATCGAACGCGGCACACCACTGGCCGACGTCCTTCGCGCCCAGGCCGCGGACGTTCGCGCCCTGGGTAAACGCCAACTGCTGGAATCCGGCGGACGCAAAGAAATTGCGATGATGGTTCCGGTTGTTTTTCTGGTTCTACCGATCACCATTCTTTTCGCCCTTTATCCAGGCCTGCTGGCCATTACCGCGGTCGCCCAATGACGACGCACTCCAGGCATTTTTGCCCGACAGGCCAGATTCCGCCACCTCTCGTCCCTCACCCATTCACATGACCGCGCCGCACCAGCGGCCGATCACCCCGGAGGCCAAGATGACCACCAAGATCACCCATGCCACGCAGCTCTGGCTGGCAACGACGCTGACGTTCATTGCTCAGCTGAACACTCCGACCAGCACGGAAGCAGGCGGGTCGGACGAGAACGACCGGGGCGACGTCCCGGGCTGGGTGATGATCACCGTCATGACGGCGATTGTTGTGATCGCGCTCTTGGGAGTGTTTCGCACGCAGGTGATCGATGCCGTGACCAATGCCTTCCAATCTGTGTCCGGCGCCGGCTGAGCAACCGGCTGTTCGTCGAGCGCACGGGTATGCGCGATCGGTCCGCCGTTCGCGATGAGCACGACCGGGGTTCGGCAGTCGCCGAGTTCGCATTGGTCCTGGTCCTGCTGTTGATGCTGTTCCTGGCTTTGATGTCGGTCGGACTGTGGGCGTATTCCCGCACGTTGCTGACCTCGGCGGCAGCGGACGCCGCACGGATCGCTGCGAACTACGACTCACCGTCCGCCGCTGCCACCGCCCAGGTGTCCGACCTGCTGGGAAACGGGGTGACCGGCGCGACCCGATCGACCCTGGCGTGCACGTCGGGTGTCGAGGGCCTGCTCGTCACGGTCAACTGCACGATGGAGGCCCCCGGAATCATCGGCCTGCTCAACGGCGTCATGCCCACCCTGGAAGTGACGGGTGCACTCTGCCAAGGAATCCCTCGGATGACGACGGCCGAGGCTCGCGCATCGAGCGAGGATCGCGATTCCGGCCGGGCGATGATCGAGGTCGTCTTCCTGGCCGTGCTCATTCTGATCCCGACGGTCTACATCCTGGCCTCGGTGATGCGGATCCAGGCAGCGACCTTCGCAGTCTCGCAAGCTGCGCGGGACGCCGGCCGGGTCATCGACTCGGCACCAACGGTGGCCGCCGGAGTCGCACGAGCCGAGCAGATCGCCCAATTGGCGCTGTCCGACCAGCGCGTGCCCGCCGACGGCCTTCAACTGCGCTTTGTGTCGACCGGAGCGGATTGTGTTTCGGGACCGCAGATCGCACCCAGCTTGAATCCCGGCGACGTGTACGACGTGTGCGTGGTCGCGCTGGTGACCTTTCCCGGCGTGCCGTCGGTGGTGACCGGCAGCCAGAACACGGTCACCGGCGTCTTCACGCTGCACGTCGGCGACTTTCGGGAGGGAGCGTGAGGTTGCCCGCCCCTCACCTGGGTAGCCCCACTCGCACGCCGGAACCCGGTTCCGATCGGGCTGCCGCCCTGGTCACGGACCGAGGATCGGTCACGCCGCTGGTGCTGGGCATGATGGTCTGCCTACTGGTGCTGACCGCTGGAGTCACGGCGGCAGGCTCGGCTTTCCTGGCCGGCCAACGACTGCAGCGCCTGTGTGACGGCGCAGTTGCGGCGGCGGTTGGTGTGGTGAATCCGAATCGGTCGTCGAGTGCGGCTGTGCGGCAGGCCGACCCCGTCGCTGCCGCGAACGAATACCTGCGCGTGCGCGGACCTGATGTCGGTGCCGTCGTGACCATCGGTGTCGACCGCATCAGCGCACGATGTGATAACGAGGCACCGATCACTTTCGGCGCCCTCTTCGGATTCCCCACCATCCCCCGCACGACGACAGCCAGCAGCCAACCGATTCTCAAGCTCAACGCATCGGTTGGCGTTGAAACCTTTGATCAGGCTCGTGTTCCAGCCGACCCCGAAGGGACCTTGATCTGGCTTGGACCAGCATTGGAAACCTAGCCAGCGGCATGTGCATGCACGGGAGCCGGGACGTTGGGAATGACCACCACCGGGCACACTGCCCGACGGACGCATTCGGCCGTGACGGAATGCCGAAGGACATCAATGGCGCCGCTCCGGTGCCCGCGCCCCAACACCAGCAACTGGGCGAACTCGGCCTGCTGCAGCAATACTTGGCCGCCGAATCCCGCACGCTGCGCACGCTGACGACGGGCGAGACCCCAGCCGCCCTGATCGCGGACGCGACTGCTGCATCGAGCATGCAATCCGATGCGGTCCGTTCCTCGTGCTCGGACATCCGGCCGGCGTCACGCGCCGGCACGTAGTCCCAGGCATGGACGACGGTCAGCTCACATTCCCGCATGGCGGCCTCGCGGATCGCCCATTCCAGGGCACCCTGGCTGGCCACTGTGCCCTCGATGCCGACAACGATTCCGGTAGCACCGTGGGTGGTCATGGCTTTCTCCTCGTGTGTCTGGGCTGCAGGTTGAGCCCTCGATAGCCCAGACGGTAAGCCGGGGCAGGCACCGGGAGCAGGGCCAAAGGTCCCCGACCTAGAGCCATTTCCGTAGGATCTACGGGCCGGCGAAGGCTCGCTGGTGGCACCTGTTCGGACGGGGTCACACCATGAGCCGCGTAGGCTGACACCTTGTGAATCTCGACGACGCAGCTGCATTGAAGGCCTTGGACACCACCTTGACGAGCATCGAGGCAGTCATGGACGTCGAGAAAATCAAGGCGACCATTGATCAGCTGTCCGAGGAAGCCAGCGCTCCCGACCTGTGGAACGACCAGGACAACGCGCAGAAGGTCACCAGCAAGCTCTCGCACGCGCAGGCGCGAACTCAAGCGGATCCAGGAGTTGCGGCAGCGCCTGGACGACCTGGACGTCATGTTCGAACTCGGCGACGAGGACGAGGAGACACTGGTCGAGGCCCAGGAGGAGCTGATCTCCCTGCAGCAGGGAGATCGACGCCCAAGAGGTGCGTACCCTGCTGTCCGGTGAGTACGACGAGCGCGAGGCCCTGGTCACCATCCGCTCCGAGGCCGGTGGCGTTGACGCAGCGGACTTCGCCGAGATGCTGTTGCGGATGTACCTGCGCTGGTCGGAGCGTCATGGGTACCCGACCGAGGTCTACGACACGTCCTACGCGGAAGAGGCCGGCATCAAGTCCGCCACCTTCCAGGTCAAGGCGCCCTACGCCTACGGCACCCTCTCCGTCGAACAGGGCACCCACCGGCTGGTCCGTATCTCTCCGTTCGACAACCAGGGCCGTCGGCAGACGTCCTTCGCCGGCGTCGAGGTCGCCCCGGTGGTGGAGACCAGCGACCACGTCGAGATCGACGAGAAGGAACTGCGGGTCGACGTCTACCGCTCCTCGGGTCCGGGCGGGCAGGGCGTCAACACCACCGACTCCGCGGTCCGGATCACCCACATCCCCACCGGCATCGTCGTGTCCTGCCAGAACGAGCGCTCGCAGATCCAGAACAGGGCCTCCGCGATGACCGTGCTCCAGGCCAAGCTCCTCGCCCGGCGCCGGCAGGAGGAGAAGGCCACCATGGACGCCCTCAAGGACGGCGGCAACTCCTGGGGCAACCAGATGCGCTCCTACGTCCTGCACCCGTACCAGATGGTCAAGGACCTGCGGACGAATTTCGAGGTCGGCAACCCGTCCGCGGTGTTCGACGGGGAGATCGACGAGTTCATCGAGGCCGGCATCCGCTGGCGCCGATCGGCAGACCCGGCGGCGTAGGCAGACGGTCGCCGCAGTCTCGATCACACCGGCGGTCAGATCGGGCTGGGCATCAGGGCGAGCCCTTCGACAAGTTCATCTTCCTCGTAGGCCAGGTGCGACAGCAGGATGTCGCCGAGTTCTTTTGCCAGTTCATCGATCTCGTCGATCCCGGCGCGAATGGGCACCGCCGTCTCTTCATCCTCCCGAACCAGATCCACCAAGGCGCGGTCGAATCGTTCCAGCACACCGGCAATCACGAGATGCTCCGCTTCCAGCCGATCGAGCACCGGCTGCAAAGACGGCGCCAGCCGCCGATAGCGACGGGAACATGTGGGTGTCTTCGACCGCATGGTGAATCGTGACAATGCGACAGTAGGACGCGCAAAATGAGCCCAGCGTCCAATGGTTCTGGCGGAGGGTCATCCGGGCGATCAGCGACCGCGCGGCCGCCGGGGTGAGTTCGCCGGTGGCCACCTGGTTGACGGCCTGACCGATCTGCTCCAGCTCCGAACGCAGATGATCATGGATCGCGACCAGATTGCGGTGGTTGTCCCGCGCCGCCGGGTTGACCGCGCCCATTGCAGCGGAACCGTTTGCCCCCGAACCTGTTTCGACTCGCACAGCCCGGGGGCGGTCGGCCACCGGCAAGCCACCGGCGCTCCCCCAATGTCCTTCGCGCTCCAGCTTGACCCCGCCGGGTGGCTCGCCCGGCTCGGCACCGCCGCCGACGACGATCACATCAACAGTGTCCGAGCCAACAGGAGCTCCGATCGATGCCCCATAACGTTCTGCGAGCACCCGCGCCCGGACATCCGGCACGACTTCGTCAGCAAAGGTGCTGATGGAGGCAATGATGTCGCCGGACGAGCCGAGCACGAACGACGAGAATCCCTGCTTCAGCACCAGTTCGGCGAGTTGCTCGGCCCACTGGGCCGGTGGCCCGTCGAGGAACCCACGCCCGTTCGGCGCGAACCGGCCGTTGACGTTGTAGATGCGGAGAATGTCAGCAGGTTCACGGCCGGCATCCTGCGCGAGCACGTCCAGCCGCTCATTGAGCCGTTCGGTCTCCACCGGTGACGCATAGGCCTGGGATGGCACCCAGCCGTCGGCAAGCCGTGCGGTCAACGACAGCATCCGGCTCTTGTACGCGCCCACCCAGATCCCGATGTCATGCGATGGCGTCGGACCCGGCGACGCGTGCTCCAGGTGGTGAAACCGGCCGGGCAGGGTGATCGGGACGTCCGACGTCCAGATCGCCCGGATGACGGCGATGGCCTCCCCCAGTGCGTCCACCGACTCGCCTGTCGTCAGCCGCGGCCCGCCCATCCCGGCGATCGGGCCGAGGAAGTACCCGGCCCCCAGGCCCAGTTCGACCCGCCCGTCCGAGAGCAGGTCGAGGCTGGCGGCAGCGCGGGCCAGCATCGCTGCCGGTCGCAGCGGCAGGCACGCGACGTCCGGGAACAACCGGATCGTGTCAGTGGCCGCGGCAAGGTGCGCCAGCAGCGTCCAGGTGTCGAGCAGGTCCGGGTTGTACGGATGGTCCTGGATCCCGACGAGATCGAGCCCATGCTGCTCAGCAAGTTGTGCGAGCCGGACAACGGTGGCTGCCTGGGATGCCGGATTGGGCAGGAACACGCCAAACGTCAGCTCGTGGCCGAGGTCCGGCATGCGAGTCTCCCTCCCTGTGCCGGTCGCGGCGATGCTCGCCCGGCCATTCGACCCAACCGTAGGGGAGGTCGGGCGGGCCCGCTGGTGAAGCTGCGCTACCGATCCGCGGATCTGGGCCGATGCCAAAGGTGGCGAACAGACATTGGCAGGAGTGCTCGGGCAGCCCGTGGGTGCTGGCTCGGGGGTTCGTTCTGGTTTGCGCGGCTTTGCTTCTGGTGGCAGGTGCGACGGATCTGTTCGGGTCGGTGGGCTTTCGTCGGTCTGGTTGAGTTCAGCGAGGTTTCCATGGAGGGTGCCAGGTGAGGTGCGCGGCGAGGACTCACAGGTAATGTGATCCCGAACCCGGGCTCCAGGTGGTGCAGTACCGGGCGCAGGTCGACGTCGATGGCATTGAGGGACCTGAAGTTCTTTTCCAGGTTCGCGAGCTTCTTGTCGGCGCGAATGACCCCGGCGGTGTCCCCTCCTCGACCGGGATCGTGCTGCGGAGCACGTAGATCACGTCGAGAGCTGTTTCAGCGTTGATGCTCTGCTGATCGATGGTGATCGTCAGGTTGCTGTCGGTGATCTGCAGGTGGCGGTATTTGGCCATCTTGTGCCTGCCCCGCGGTTCCGTCTCCAGGGCAATACCAATACGGTTGTGGATTCCACAGGGGCGGCGAAATTGCCACTCAATGGCATGCGAATTCGGACTTCTCACCCAACAGCTGCCGCTTACGGCGCGAACATGACGAAGGAGAGAAGAAATATTGGTACAGCTAGGACGATGCCCGACCGGCGCATAGTCCCACACTCCTAGATGCCGAATGAGAGCGTCCCACCACAGTGCAGATCTGTCAACGCGCAGTAATCCTGATGCGCGGCCGCAAGCGTAATTATCCGCTGAGTGAGCGTGCGGATGCTTAAAGTGACAAGTCGTACACCGGAAGCTGACCGTTCCGTCAAGGAATTGGGTCCAAAGCGCAGCGCCAGCCTGCCACTGTGCTGCGGGAACGGTTTGATCCTGTGTTGATCAGAGCAAAGGGCACTCTGAGCTGGGCGAATAGGTCTCGCTGAGCAATCATTGACACCACGTTCAGGAGCCTCTTCTGACGTTGAAGTCAGACCGTTCTTGCCCAAAGCTGATCGCTGGGCGTTTGATACCACCGGTCAACGCGCATTCAGAGAAGGACTTCGCTGCAGCGACTTTCACGCGAGTGTCACCCCATAGCGGCGTGAGCGGAATATGTTCCGGTACCACCGGTGAACCCGTCCCAATGACCCGGCACAGCGACACCGGGCCAACACACCTACCCACAGCGGGAAGGACACCTATGATGAGATTCGCGGACCGGAAAGCCGCCACACACCCAAGGCGCGATTTTCGAGGTTTGGCGGCAGGAGCTGCGACTATTACTCCCGACCTCCGCCTCTTGGCGTTGCGAAGAGTAGTCCCAGTGGGTCCGGGACCAACAGTGTGACTGTTACTGCCCGACAGATCAATTTGGTGGCCACTGATTCCCACCGAGGGCCGAACTGACGCGCATATGGGTAATCAGCGACCATGAAGAGTGACACAGTTGACCAAGCCGAACACTCGTCGCTAATCTTCTTCTGGCGTGGCAGCGTTCAACGGGGTGTTGGCGGCTGACGCATTTTCGCGCATTGGTCGAGCGGCCGGGGGATTCTTCTATTCGGTTTTTTCATGCTGCATTTTTCCGTCGCGAAGGCCGCGGCGGTAAAGGGTAAGAAAGGTGCTGCCATGCGCCCATCGCTGACCTGTCGGATCACCCAGTTCGTCTCCGCCCGGCGAATGCCCCAGCCCCCGTACTCCAGGGTGCGACCGCCTGGTTCGCATCGGAGGTGGCCGATAGTGACGATCGCGTCCGCGGCGGTGCTCGCATCCTCGGTGGTGCTGGCCGCACCCGCATCCGCCGCACCGACTACGTATGTTCCGCTGAGTGCACTGATCAACGGGGATTCCGTGACCACGTCGGACGGCATCACCAACGGCGCCGGCACGCCGATCAGCCTCGAGCAATACGCGGCCGAACGCGCAGGCTTCACGGTCACTGTGGTCACCGGTGCTCAGTGGAGCGCGATGACCGCAGCGGATTTCGCAAATTACCAGGTGTTGATCATCGGCGATCCCATCTGTTCGACAATTCCCACCTCCGCGACCGCCAATGCCTCCACCTGGGCGTCAGTGGTGATGGGCACGTCAGGCCTGAACACCGAGGTCGGAAACCGGACCCTGGTCGGAACCGATCCCGAATACCATTACCTGTCCGGCGGTGCGCCAACGACGCCGGGTGATCCCTCGACGGCCGGTGCCGAGCATTTGGTGGAAAGCGGAATCGCTTACGCCGGAGGCGTTTCCGGAGCCACCGGAGTCTACTTCGACACCACCTGCGGCGACAACGGATCCGCGATTTCGGTACTGAACTCGTTGAGTTCCACGGGCTCCGGCTTCAGCCAGAACACCAGTCCTCCGTGCGGTGGCAGCGTGCAACTGATCGCGTCGAACCCGGTGTTCTCGCAAGTGACGGACACAGACATTCAGGGGTGGAACTGCTCGGATCACACCACCTATCCCACCTATCCCCCCGACTGGCAGCCTTTGGCCGTCGCGACGGATGCACCAACCAAACCGACCTGCGGGACCGATCCGATCACCGGGACCACCGCCTGCGGCGAGGCGTACGTGCTGGTAGCCGGTCGTGGGATTGTCGTCACCGCGCCTGATCTGGCGCTCACCCCGGCCACGAACTCCGATCCGGTCGGTGGTTCGCATACCGTGACGGCGACCGTCACGACGTCGGGTGCCCCAGTCACCGGACAACTTGTCTCGTTCACCATCACCGGTCAGAACGCGGGCGTGCCCGGAACCTGCGCCCCGGCGAGCTGCCAGTCCGACAGCACCGGGCAGGTCGTCTTCACCTATCCTGACACCAATGGCGCTGGAACAGACACGATCAACGCCAGCATCACCGTGTCGGGCACCACCGAACACGCAACCGCATCACAAGTCTGGACTACTGCGGTCAACAGTCCGCCGACGGCCGATGACAAGTCAGTCACCACCCCTCAGGACACGCCGGTCGGAGTCACGCTGACCGGAACGGACCCGGACAGTGACCCCCTGACCTTCGCGGTCGTCACCGGTCCCGTCAACGGCACCCTGGCCGGCACCGGAGCGAACCTGACCTACACCCCGACCGCCGGCTACAGCGGACCGGACTCATTCACCTACAAGGCGAACGACGGCATGGCCGACTCCGCACCGGCCACTGTGAGCATCACCGTCACCCCTGCCACAGCCGGGTGCATATCAACCGCCCCGACGGTGGACGTGACGGTGTCGGCCGATCAGACGACCCCGGCGTCGAAGTTGCGGTCCGGGACAGTGACCACCGGTGCCAACGAGCTGGTCTTGGCCTTTATCCAGGCTGATGGTCCGACCTCGCCCACCCAAAAGGTCAAGGGCGTCACCGGCGGCGGTCTCACGTGGACTATGGCCTCCCGATCGAACAGCACCTGGGGAACCACCGAGGTATGGCAGGCCTACGCCACCAGCCCATTGTCCAACGCCGTAGTGACCGCCAAGCTGGCCAGCGCCTACGACGGCTCGATCACGATCACCGCATTCCAGGGCGCGGCGAACAGCGTCGGAGCCACCGCAACCGGCGCCGGAACCACCGGCCAACCCACTGCGACGCTCACTCCCCTCGGCTGCAACTCACTGGTCTGGGCATCCGGGCATGACTGGACGCACAATACCGTTGCGGTCGCAGCCACCGGCCAAACACTCGTTCACCAGTTCGTGGACAAGCGGGTGCATGACTCCTTCTGGACTCAGAAGGTCGACACACCAACAACCCTGGGCACCGCCGTCATCGTCAAGGACACCGCGCCAACCAAGGACCGCTGGACCCTGGCCGCCGTGGAGATCCGGGCAGCCAGCTAGCAGCACCCCCCGGTCGCACTCCACCGCCGCTCGCTTCCCTTTGTCCACCGGGGAGGCGAGCGGCGCGACCATCGGCTGCAACCGGTGGCGCGCTGAGGAGTACCGGGCCCCGGGGATGGTCAAGTCGCGCTCTTAGGGAAGTACTGCCGCAGAAGGTCGTTCGTGTCTTCGTCCGGCCCCGCTTCCACGGGCTGTGCGGGTCGCAGAAGAAGACGAGCTATGAGCGAGCTGACCACGAATCTGGTCCCAAACCCGGAAGATCAAGCAGCCCCCCGGACAGTGTCCGGGGGCTGGGAAGCGCCGGCACCCTGGACGTCATTGGCGCGATATCGCTACTGACAGCCGCAGCTGCGGGTCGATCAGGTGGTTGAAGTCGTCATCGCCATCGGACAGCTCGATGAGCACCGACTCCACCGTGCCGGTGAACTCGCTGTCCTCAGCGCGGTAGTCGTCGCTGACCGGCAGTCCGCCGTCCTGGCCCACGTCGCAGGTCTCGTCGAGCGAGAAAACGAGCGGCACCGTGCGGTCGAGCCGGCCCTGCGCCATGGTCTCCCCGTCGACCTTGAGCTCGATGTCTCCGCCGCGCCCCGGTCCGCCACCGTCGTAGGTGAAGGCCATGACAACCCGGTGGGAGCCAGCCGTGAGTGGGTCGGAACCGGCGACCTTCGTGACCTGAAGGCCCATGAGGTTGTAGCAGTACACGGGAACGCCGTCATGGCGCAGGTACAGGCTCCACCCTCCGAATGCCCCGCCCTGCGCGATGATGACGCCCGCGGCGCCCCCGGCCGGCACCTCGATGTCGGCGGCCACCGCGTGCGAGACATTCTTGGTGTTGATGACCGTCGCCTCGGTCAGCCTGCTCATGCCGCCGTAGAAGATCTGCCGACGTCCTGCTATCAGCTGCGGACGACCCGCGATGGTGGCGTCGAACCGCTCGACCCGGCGGTCGTCCAACGGCAGCACGTTGTACTTCCGCGCCTCGACCAGGAACAGCCCCTGCAACTCTCGCAGCTTGTCCGGCATCCGCCCGGCCAGATCGTCTGCCTGTGTCCAGTCGCTGGGTGCGTACAGCTCCCACACGTCGTCGACGAACGCCGGCAGCTCCGCAATTGCGATCCACGGGGTGGCGTGCTTGGTGACCGCCGTCCAGCCCTCGTGGTAGACCCCCCTGTTGCCGCCGATCTCGAAGTACTGCGTCGTGTGCCGGTCCGGTGCCTCCGCGTCGTCGAAGGTGTACCGCATGCTGACGCCGTGCAGCGGGATCTGCTCCGCCCCATTGACCCGCTCGGGATGCGGAATGCCCGCGACATCGAGAATGGTGGGGGCGATGTCGATCACGTGATGGAACTGGTGGCGGACGCCGGTCGACCGGATCCCCTGCGGCCAGTGGACCACCGTCCCGTTCCTGGTGCCGCCCCAGTGGGACGCCACCTGCTTCGTCCACTGGTACGGCGTGTCCATGGCGTGCGCCCACCCGACCGAGAAGTGGTTGTAGGCCTCAGCTGTGCCGAACCGGTCGATGCGGGCAGCCATGAACTCAGGGGTCTCCAGCGCGGCCGCTCCGTTGAAGAACAGGTACTCGTTGAAGCTGCCGTTGATGTGGCCTTCGGCCGAGGCACCGTTGTCTCCGATCACGTAGAACACCAGGGTGTTGTCCAGAGCGCCCAGGGCATCCAGAGCGTCGACCAGCCGCCCGATGTGATGGTCGGTGTGCTCCAGAAAGCCCGCGTACACCTCCATCTGGCGCGCCAGCACCGGCTTCAGCTCGGCGGGCATGTCATCCCACGCCGGGATCTCGTCATGACGGGCTGTCAGCTCGGCGTCGTCGGGGACTACGCCTCGACGCTTCTGCTCGGCGAAGATCCGTTCCCGCAGCGCGTCCCAGCCGTCGTCGAACTCGCCCCGGTACCTGTCCGCCCACTCCAGCGGAACGTGGTGCGGCGCATGCGTCGCACCGGGTGCGTAGTACATGAAGAACGGGCGATCCGGAGTCAGCGCCGACTGCTGACGGACCCAGCCGATCGCGCGATCGGTCATGTCCTCGGTGAAGTGGTACCCCTGCGCAGCGGACTTGTCCTGCTCGATCGGGGTCGTGCCGCTGAACAGCGCGGGCGCGTACTGGTTGGTCTCCCCGCCCAGGAAGCCGAAGAAGTGCTCGAAGCCACCACCACCGGTGGGCCACGCGTCGAAGGGCCCGACCGGGCTGGTCTGCCACACGGGGACCTCGTGGCACTTGCCGAACTGGCCCGTGGAATATCCGTTGAGCCGCAGCACCTCCGCCAACGGAGCCGCCGACTGCGGACGGACGGAGGTGTACCCCGGGGCCGAGGTGGCGATCTCGGTGATCGCGCCCATCCCGACGGCGTGATGGTTGCGGCCCGTCAGGAGCGCCTGCCGCGTGGGCGCGCACAGCGCGGTGGTGTGGAACCGGGAAAAGGACAAGCCATTGCCCGCCAGCCGCTCGGCGGTCGGAGTACGGCAGGGGCCGCCGAAGGTGCTCGCCGCCCCGAAGCCGACGTCGTCCAGCAGGATCACCAGCACGTTGGGCGCACCGTCCGGGGGCCGCACCGGGACGATCGGCTCGAACACCGCCCGGGGGTCCTTTGCGTCGTCATAGACGGGACCGGAATACGGCTTGTCCGGAATCGGAAGGATCGAACGGTCCACTGAGCACTCCCTGGTCGCCAACGAAAACCGGGCAAGGCCGCCCGGCAGATTCCCACCTGCGAGTCACATCTCGGAACGGTCGGGATCAGCCTTCGACCGCCGCGAGCAGACCGACCTCGACCAGGTCCTTCGGATGAATCCAGCCGTCGCTGACCGGGACACCACCGGCGCGAACGACCGCGTCACGAAGCGGCGCGGCCCAAACATGCTCGATCAGCGCCAGGGCGGCGGCACCGCCTTCGGGGATCGAATCGGCGACGGTCCACAGCTCCGCGTCGTCGATGAGGTGGCCGTCCGAGCCCGCCTCAGCGCCCGCGATCGCGAGCGCGGCGACGTCCATTTCGGTGCCGAGTCCCAGCCCGATCAGGGCGCCGACGGTGGCGCCCAGGTCCTGCGCCTCGTCGACCGAGAGGTCGCTCCACTGCAGCGCGACCAGGGTGCCGTCGCTGTTCTTCTGGACCGCGAGGGCGTCGATAAGGCGGAGGAAGTCTTGCCCGCGAAGCCGCTCGAGCTCCGCAATGATCTCCCCGGAGAAGTTCGGCTCAGGGAAGCTGAGGACAAGCAGTTGGACGGGTCCGATGGGCATGTTGTGCTCCCGGGTCGAGGCGGGCTGTGACGGGGTCGGTGGATGACACGTGGCTCAGGCCGACAGGATCTTCTTCTTCTCGGCGTCGAACTCGTCCTGGGTCAGGATCCCGGCGTCGAAGAGCTCCTTGAGCTTGGTCAGCTGGGCGTAGGAGTCCGTCGGCGACGCTGGCGCGGCCGGCGGTGCAGCGGGGGCTGCAGCAACAGGGGCTGCAGCGACGGGTTCCGCCTGCTGCTGCGCGGCCGCGGCCTGGGCCGCGCCTCGGTTGGACGCGACCTTCGCGGTCGTTCCGAGCACTGCGGCTCGTCTCAACATCCTGGGCATGGTGCTGCTCCTTCTCGTCGCGGAGCGGTGTGCTCCTGTGCCGAGATCGGGAGGGAACCCGATAGCAGCACACCATGGAGCTTTCTCGAGGCGACGGACCCAGGCATCACCCTTCTGCAGATCTCACCCGGGTGAGATCTGCAGAAGCGGCGGTCCTCCCCCGGGAAGACAGCTGCTCGACGGCTGCGTCCCGCGACGTCACCCCAAGCTTGCGGTACACGCTCTTGAGGTGCGTCTTCACCGTGTTGTGCGAGATGAACAGCGACGTCGCGATCTCCCGCTGGCTGCGGCCCTCGGCCAGCAGGTTCAGGACCGCGGACTCCCGCTCGGTCAGAACCTCCCCGTACACGGCCGCCCGCCGGGGTGTGCCCAGGGTTTGGCGCAGCCGTCGAGCCCGATCCGGCAGCGCACCCGGGTCCCGCTGCCGGCTGAGGATCAAGTCCGCGGCATCGAGCGATCGAAGCGCGAGAGCCGAGTCGCCCAATGCGTACTGGACCCGGCTGAGCAGCAGGTAGGTGTTGGCATGCAAGCAGGAGGGGGTGCCCGCGCCCAGGATCTCGAGAGTGGCTTCGAAGTGCACGACCGCGTCCTGCAGCTCGCCCCGGGTACGCCGAACCTCGCCCCAGGCCATCTCGATGAGGGCGGCCGACGGCGTGTTGTCCGCGCCGGTGCGGCGCAGAAGCTCCAGGGCTCCGTCCAAGACGCGATCTGAAACTGGCTCCGTTGCGTTCGCGGCCTCTACCAGGGCCAGGTTCGCCCGCGCGACGCACAGCAGGATCGGGTTCTCCTCGGGGGTGAGAGCGACCGCTCTGTGCAGGCAGACGCGGGCCTCGTCGAACCGGTCCTGGAGGTAGAGCGCCTGGCCGACACCGCACCAGGCCATGCCCTCCCATCTTGCGGAGGGCGCAGAACTTGCGGCGCGTCGACCGGCTTCCTCGGCCCTGCCGACATCGTTGATGCTGGTGACCGCCCGCAGGTAGTCGACCCGGAAGGAGAGCGGAAGCCCTTGGCCTTCTTGCTGGTCCGGTGGTCCGGTGGCCGCAAGATCCAGCCAGTGGCCGGCGCCGTCAAGGTCGTTGTGCACGCTGGCATCCACGGCCCTGGCGTAGGCAAGCTCCGGATCGCGCTGGGCTTCCGGCCAGGACAGCTCCGAAATCCACCGACGAATCCTGTCCCGGCGACCTCTTGCTGCCATCGGCTGCGCCTGCGCGGCGAGCAGGCGGCCCGCTTGGCTGACGTCGCGCGCGGCGATGGCGTGGTCCGTCGCCGGCTCGAGGTCTCCGAGCTGCTCGAACCAGGCCGCCGCCCGCGAATGGAGAAGGGGGACGAGCTCGGGCCGGGTGCGGGCCAGCTCGACCTGCAGCGCTTCATGGAACAGTTGGTGGCTCTCGTACCACTCCCCGGCAACGTCCACCGAGATGAACAGGCCCGACCGCTCCAGATCGGCGAGGACGGCCCCCGATCCCGACGTCGCGGCCACGGCATCACACAGCGACCCGTTCATCCGCCGCAGGACCGACACCTGGAGCAGGAACTCCCTGCGATCGGGCGGGAGGAGGTCCAGCACGTCACTGGTGAGATAGTCGACCACCTGGCGCTGGCCGCCGCTGAAGGACGCGATGAACTCCTGCCGCCCGCTCGCGGGCATCAGAAGGGCTGCGATCCGCAGCGGAGCCGGCCATCCACCGGCGCGACGCAGGAGGCTCCGCTCGTCCTGTTCGCTCAGGCCGGTGACTCCCATCCCGAGGAGGAACCGGCTCGCCTCGTCGTCGGAGAACGCCAACGAATCGGCCCGCAGCTCGACCAGGCTCCCCGACGCCCTCAACCGGGCGATCCCCAGCGCCGGGTCGGATCGGGTCGCCACGACGATGTGCAGGCCCTCTGGGCGGTAGGACAGGACTTGTTCCACAGCGATGTCGATCTCGAGCGTCTCGGCGCGGTAGTAGTCGTCGAGGATCAGCACGATCGGCGCCCCGACACGCCCGAGGTCGTCGAGCAGCAACGGCAGCGCAGCGTCCAGGATCCGGTCCGGACCGGCCCTCATTGCCTCGAGCGAACGCTCACCCACCCCAATAGCGGCTCCGGCCAGAGCTGCGATGACATGTCTCCAGAAGCGCACCGGCTCGGTGTCCCTGGAGTCGAGCGTCACCCACGCGAAAGCAGTCGCGGGGGCCGATGTGCGCGCCGTCTGCACCCACTCGGTCAGCAGCGTGGTCTTGCCGAAGCCTGCGGGCGCGCAGATCAGGGTCAGGGTGGCGCCCCCGCTTTGGCCGAGGATCTCGACCAGCGCCGGTCGCCGGATGGCACCGCGGGGCATCCGCTGGGGGGCGAGCTTCGCCGGGAACAGCGCGGGGGCGACCGACGCCATCGTCGGGGCGTCCCCCGGTCCACCAGACTCCACGCCGTTCCTTCTCAAGCCGACAGAGCGGTGCACCCATCCTGGCCGACCACCGTGAATGAGACGGTAGCCCGAGCGCTGTCGTGGGGCTACGTGTAGCCGGGGTAACGCCCGCCACGCAGAGGCCCCCGGGCACCAAACGGCAAGAAAACGGCCCCCGGACTAAGTCCGGAGGCCGATTTGCCTGATCACATGTGGTAGCGGGGGCAGGATTCGAACCTGCGACCTCTGGGTTATGAGCCCAGCGAGCTACCGAGCTGCTCCACCCCGCGCTGTGGTGATGACATCACTGTAACAAGCATCTGTCATCAGGACCAAATCGACTGCGGCCCAACCGATTGTGACCTGGCCGGCAGCTGCGTTCCGCTGCCGGCCAGGGTCATCAACCGTAGCTCGGTCTACCCGCCTGACGTGGGCGCCGGCGCCAGGTTGGCGCTGGGCACCGACGTCAGATTGAGGTAGTTCTGCACCGCGTCGGCCAGATTCTGGCTGGCAGTACCGATCTGCCCCAGATCACCCGATGCCTTGGCTGCGTCCAGTGCCTTCGCGGCATCGTCCATGGCAATCAGTGCGGCCTCCTGGTCCGCGGGCGGTGGCGCGCTCGTCGCGGGCGGCGCTGTGGTTGCCGGTTGATCGGTACCACCTGCACCTATTCCCGCATCACCGACCGCGGGTGTTTGCACCGGAGCACTCTGCGCTGCTCTGGTGAGCGCCTGTTGGAGTGTTTGGCCGACGCCGACCCGCCCCGCGTACCAGACGAGCACGCGGTTGAGCTGCGGGAAGGAGGTCGATGACGCCTGGCCTTGGATATAGAAGGGCTCAACGTAGAGCAACCCATCGTTCACCGGCAGCGTCAGCAGGTTGCCGAAGATCACCCTGGAACCACCCTGCTGCGTCGACAGGGTGACCAGCGAACTGATCTCCTGGGTCGTTCGGAACAGCTGTTGGACCTGGGTCGGGCCGGGCGTCTGTGTCGACGTCGGCAAGCGCAGCACCGTGAGTTGGCCATAGGTCGCTGGGTCGGACGACGCGGCGACATACGCGCTCATGAACTCGCGTTGGAATCCGGTCAGCACAGAGGTCAACTGGAATTCCGGTTCTGTCGACCCCGGCAGTTTGATCTGCAGGTAATACGGCGGTTGCGGCGCCTGCACAGCCTCGCTGACGGTCGGGTCGTTGGGCACCTTCCAGAAACCGGAACTCTGGAAGAAGTTGACCGGATCGTCCACGTGGTAGCGCACCAGCAGCGATCGCTGCACCTCGAACAGGTCCTGCGGGTACTTGAAGTGCTCGCGCAGTTCGGTCGAAACGTCGGAATTCGACTTGACCAGGTTCGGGAACACACCTTCCCATGCCTTGAGAACGGGATCCTGTTCGTCGACCGCGTACAGGGTCACCGTGCCGTCATAGGCGTCGACCGTTGCCTTGACCGAGTTCCTGATGTAAGACACCTGAGTGGCCGCCTGCCCCACTGCACCACGGGCAGCCAACGAGTTGTTGGTCGCATCGGACAGCGTGACGGCCTGGGCGTACGGATAGTTCGTCGCCGTGGTGTACCCGTCGACGATCCACACGATGCGCCCCTTCACCACGGCCGGGTACGCCTTGGTGTCCGTGGTCAGGAACGGCGCCGCCTTCTGCACCCGCTCGATCGGGTCGCGGTTGTACAGGATCTTGGAGTTCGAGTTGATTTCGGAGGAGAACAGGAAGTTCGCCTCGCCGTACTCGGTCGCGAAGACCGCGCGCTGGAACAGGTTCCCTACACCAACGCCGCCGGCGCCGGTGTAGGTGTACCGGGAGGCGTCGGTGTCGTACTCACGGGCGGCACCACCTTCGGCGCCGACGATCGCGTAGTCCGGCGACTGCTGGCCATAGTAGGTACGCGGCTGGTCGACGGGGATGTCCCCCTGTTGGGAGATGTCGGAGATCGTGTAGTCGGGGTACCCGTTGACCACAGTGTTCGCCGGCGCAGCGACGAACCCGTCGCCGTGGGTGAACACCATGTGCTCGTTGATCCAGTTCTTCTGCGCGTCATTGAGCCCGTTGGCGTTCAGCTCCCGCACAGCGACCACATAGTCCCGGGTCTTACCGTTCACGGTGTAGCGGTCCATCGCCAGCTGATCGGGGAAGCCATAGAAGTTCCGCAGTTGCTGTTGTTGCGTGAAGGTCGGCGACAACACGTTGGGGTCGAGCAACCGCGCGTTGGGAACGGTGTCCTGGTCATTCACGATCGTCAACGGACTGCTGGTCAGCTCGCCGTTGTAGTCCACGTACGTGATTTGGTCGTCACGAATCTGATAGGCCGTGCGAGTCGCGTCGATGTTGCGCGCGATGTACTCCGGCTCACGGTTGATGCCGTTGGGGTTGACGACAACCTGCTGCAGGACCAGCGGCCACACACCGCCGATCAGCACGCTGGACAGGACCAGCAGGCCGAGGGCGATCGCCGGCAGCTTGATCGAACGGGTGAACGCCCCGACCACGAAGCCGATCGCACAGATCGCCGCGATCAGCATCAGGATCAGCTTGGCCGGCAGGACAGCGTTGATGTCGGTGTACGACGCGCCGGTGAAGGTGCCGCCGCGGTTGGAGAAGAGCAATTCGTACCGGTCGTACCAGTATTGGACCGCCTTGAGCAGCACGAACGCAGCAACCAGGAGGGACAGCTGCAGGGTGGCCTGGGAGGTGATCTTGCGGCCGGGACCGGACAACCGGATGCCACCGAACAGGTACTGCACGACCGCAACGCAGATGAAGCAGATGGAAATGATGACGAACAGCCAGCCCAGGACCAGCTGGATCATCGGCAGTGTGAAGATGTAGAAGCCGACGTCGTTTCCGAACTGCGGATCGACCGTCCCGAAGTCACCGCCATTGAGCCACAACAGCACGATGGACCAGTCCGATTGAGCAGACAGGCCGAAGATCAGGGCGATCAGGCCCGAGATCCCGAAGGCGAAATGCTTCGGTCGCGCAGTGACGATCGTGCGGTACGGCGCCAACGGATCGACCTCGTTGGTGGGAACGAAGACCGGCCTGGACTTGTAGGCCAGGTACAGCGACAGGAAGACCAGCCCACCACCGCCGATGGCCGCGACCAGGAACATGATGATCCGGCTGATCGCCTGGGTGGTGAAGACCTCGCGGAATCCCACCTCACCGAACCAGAGCCAGTCGACGTAGATGCCGACGAACTGGAACCACAGGATTCCAAGAACGGCCAGGCTGACCAGGGCAATCAGTACCCGTTTGGCGCGTTTGGACATCGTTGGCAAACCGACGGGGGGCCGCATGGCCACAGGTGAACTCCTCAGGTCGAAACTCTTGATGCAGTCAGCCCGCCGCGAAGGTCGAACTCACGCCCACGGACGGTCTGCGGGGTGAATGGTCGGACGCCCCGCCTTCTCAACTGTAAGCACAGCCCAGAGGTTCCCTGGCGCCCCAGGCCGGTCGGAACAGGATCGTTGTACTGCGAGAGTCCGAGATCAGCGCCGCCGAGCACGTGGTTCATTAATGGTTGGCACATCCTGCGGACTCGAAGCAGTGGACCATCCGCGTAGTCGAACCACCTGTGAGCCGCGTGCAAAGATCATCGACGTGAGCGCACCAGGGACTCCGGAGTGGTGGGAGGACGCCGACCTCGCGGTCGCCGTCGCCGAGGTCGAGGAGTTTGCCGGTACCGCCGGTTGGGATGCGCCTGCACAACTGTTCGCACTGGTGAACACTGCCGATCTGCTGGCCGCACAACCGGGGTTGGCGGAGTCGCTGGGCTCCACGGTCTACACCCCGATCGCGCAGGACTCGCTGCCTGAGGGCGAGCTGTCGGAGGCCCTCGCGCAGATCTCCTGGCCGGACGAGGTTGCCGGTTGCGTGCTCGTGCAGGAGATCGTGGTACTCCCGCCCGGCGCGGAGCCGAGCCTGTCGGAGGACCCGGAAACTGCTGCTGAACAGGCCGCCCAGCACCCGCAGCGGACGGAGGCACGGCTGGCTGCCGGTGTACTCCGGGACGGCCCGGGGGGCGCCTGCCTGATGCGGATGCGAGGCGAACACGACGACGCTCCCTTACGGGGCGGCGATCTGGCGCCGAATCTGCTCGCCGCCCTCAAGTTGACCTTCGAAGCCTGACCGTCCGCTGCCGAGCTGGGACCTGCGCAAACAGGCACCCACAGTCGCTCGGGCAGGGCCGGCGCTCAGCAGCCAGGCGGCGTGCCGCCCGATTTGAGGGTGTCCAGCGCAGTCATCGCGTCATTCAGCGAAGCGACCTTGACCAACTGCAGGCCGTCGGGGATCTGGGTGACGGCTTCGGCGCAATTGTCGGCCGGCACCAGGAAAACAGTGGCTCCGACGTCACGGGCGGTGATCAGTTTCAGCAGCACACCGCCGATCGGTCCGACCATGCCGTCGGGGTCCATCGTGCCCGTGCCGGCGATGAACCGACCGCCTGTCAGGTCGCCATCGGTGAGCTTGTCAATGATGCCCAGGGTGAACATCAGGCCGGCCGATGGACCTCCGATGCGTTCGAGCGAAATTGATGTCGTGAAGGGCGCGACCGGCCGTTCAACCGCGCCAACACCCAGGAAACCGTGGTCACCGACGTCCGGGTTGCTCCCCAGGGTGACCTTTTCGGTGACGTTCTCGCCGTTGCGCAGCACGGTCACCGCGACGATCTGGCCGGGGGTGGTGTCCGCCAGGACGGCCTGCAGGGACGCGAAATCGGTGACCGGGGTGCCGTCCACGTCGACGATCTGGTCCTGCGGCTCCAATACCCCCGAACTCGGCGATCCGTCCGGAATCTCGCCGACGTACGTCACATTCGGATAGCCGAGATACCGCAGCGAGGCGATCTCGGCTGCCGACTGGGAGTCCTTGAACGCTTGCGCGTCCTGGGCCTGGACCTGCTCGACCGTCTTGTCCGGCGGAAAGTAATCCTCCCGTGGGGCCAATGCGTATCGGCCCGTCGCCCACAGGCCAAGGGCCTCGAAGAGCGGAACGTTGTCGGTGATGGAGATGGTCGTCATGTTGAGGTGGCCGCGACCGGGTGGGTCCTGCGTCGCGGAGGCCGGGATGTCGTTCCCGCTGAAGCTGATGACCTCGGTGCCATCGACAGCACCAAGTGTGTCGTAGGTGACACCGGGCCCGATCGCAACGTACGGAATGGGGATGGCCGCCGCAGCCACCATCAACACGGCGGTCAAGGTCGAACCCACGAGGACCGTGCGGCCGCGCAGGGTCATTCCGGCAAACCATGCTGGACTCTTCACGACGCACCCCGGCGACCGCGTGCCTCGAGCCGACCGGTGTCGGTGCTGATCACGGCAGTGTTTCTCACGGCTGTTCCCTGTCTCTGACGCTCGGATAGCCCGCGTGCAAAACAAGACACAGGACCTGGCTCACGAGCGTAGGGGGTTGCTGCGCGTCTGCCGGGCGCTGCTGTGCTGGAGCCGCCGGACTCAGCTTCGGTTCACATTGACTTCGGTCCTCACAATCACGTTTCGCCCGTGGCGATCAGGTCACATCCACGTCACCGACAGCCGCGGATCTTCAGTACCGTGGTGTGTATGACGAATCTGCCGTTCGGCTTCTCCTCCTCCGGCGATGACGACCCCGAAGGCAAGCCGAACCAAGGTCCAGGTGGCCCCGCCGGTTTCGACCTCAACCAACTCGGCTCCATGCTCTCGCAGCTGGGTCAGATGATGTCCCAGGCAGGAGCAACGGGCGGTTCATCGGGGCCCGTCAACTACGACCTGGCTCGACAGATCGCAACCTCGCAGGTCCCGGCGTCGCACCCGGCGTCGTCCGTCGACGTGGCCAAGGTCGCCGACGCGATTGCGCTCGCCGAGGTGTGGCTCGACGGCGCAACCTCACTGCCTGCCGCGGTCAAGACGTCGACCGCGTGGACCCCCAGGCAATGGATCGACGCAACCATGCCGACCTGGGAGAAGTTGTGCTCCCCCATCGCAGAGCAGGTCTCCCGTGCCTGGGTCGACGGCCTTCCCGCGGAGGCCAAGGCCCAGGCGGGTCCGCTGCTCGCAATGATGGGCTCGATGGGCGGGATGGCCTTCGGATCCCAGCTCGGCCAGGGGCTTGCCCAGCTGTCCGGTGAAGTTCTCACCTCCACTGATATCGGCCTTCCGCTCGGACCGGTGGGCACCGCGGCACTGCTGCCGTTGTCCATCTCCGAATTCGGATCAGGACTGAACCTCCCCGATGACCAGGTCCGGCTGTACCTGGCCACCCGGGAGGCCGCGCATCACCGGCTCTACGCCGGCACTGTGTGGCTGCGGGATCGGGTCATCGCGCTGATCACCGACTACGCGAAGGCC
Organism: uncultured Actinomycetota bacterium; assembly: GCA_963730295.1. GTDB lineage: Bacteria > Actinomycetota > Actinomycetes > Mycobacteriales > Nakamurellaceae > Nakamurella. The sequence goes on from CAVSRE010000006.1 coordinate 665,108, forward strand.
ATCTCGGTGGACTTCTCCGCCGTCGAGCAGCTGGCGTCCTCGATCGACCCGAATGATCCGGCCAGCATCGAGGCCGCCCTCGGGCAGGGGATGTTCGAACCTACGATCACGCCCGGCCAGCAGGCCGCGATGGCCGAGTTGGAGACACTGTTGGCCCTTGTCGAGGGTTGGGTGGACACCGTCGTCGCCGACGCGGTGGGCGATCGGCTGCCCGGTGCTCCGGCTCTGCGCGAGACACTGCGTCGCCGCCGGGCGACCGGCGGGCCGGCGGAGCAGACCTTTGCCACGCTGATCGGGTTGGAGCTCCGCCCGCGCCGACTGCGCGCCGCTGCCGACCTGTGGCGGGAGATCACCACGGCACGTGGCTCGGATGGCCGGGACGCGCTCTGGGCCCATCCTGACCTGCTGCCCACCGGCAAGGATCTCGATGATCCCGCAGGTTTTGTCGACCGGGACAAGCAGTTCGCCGCGTTGTTGGCCGGGCTGGACGACGTCGAGTCGCAACTGCTGGGCGATCAGCCCGCGTCGGCCGATGGTCCCGATGGACCCCCAGCCGACGATGACAAGGGCCCGGACGACGGCCCCGCACCACGTCCCGTCTGAGCCGCTACATCTGCGAAGGCACCACGTCCGGCAGAGCGCCGGCGGCCCCTGGTGGCCGCGGCTTCGGTTCGGGTTCTCCCGTCCTGCTCGACTCACACCGCGCTGGAGGGGCTCCAGAGGTTGATCCCGGAGTCCACGGCGTGCTTCTCGATGGCGGACAGTTCGTCGGCGTCGAAGGCGAGGTTTCCGACCGCAGCCAGGTTGTCCTCGAGTTGCTGCACCGACGATGCGCCCACCAGCACTGATGTCACACGTGGGTCGCGCAGCGCCCAGGACAGCGCCATCTGAGCCAGTGATTGCCCACGCCCCTTGGCGATGTCGTTGAGCGACCTGATGTGCGAGAGGGCTTCGTCAGTGAGCAGTTTCCTGGACAGCGAACCTTCGCGCGATGCCCTGGAATCGGCTGGAATGCCGTCGAGATACCGATCGGTGAGCATGCCCTGGGCCAACGGGGAAAACGCGATGCAGCCGACCCCGAGAGCGCCAAGAGTGTCGAGCAGGCCGCCTTCGACCCACCGGTTCAGCATGGAGTACGACGGCTGATGGATCAGCAACGGCGTCCCCAGGTCGGCGAGGATCGCGGCGGCGCGCTCTGTCCGCTCCGGGGAGTATGACGAAATACCCGCGTACAGCGCACGGCCCGAGGTCACCGCGGTGTGCAGTGCGCCCATCGTTTCCTCGAGCGGGGTCTCCGGGTCGGCTCGATGCGAATAGAAGATGTCGACGTAGTCGATGCCCATCCGGGCAAGAGACGCGTCCAGCGAAGCCAGCAGGTACTTACGAGAACCAAAGTCGCCGTAGGGACCGGGCCACATGTCGTAGCCGGCCTTGGTGGAGATCACCAGTTCGTCCCGGTACGGCTTGAAGTCCTCGGCCATCAGCCGGCCGAAGTTCGTCTCGGCGGAACCGTAAGGCGGCCCGTAGTTATTGGCCAGATCGAAATGGGTGACTCCGAGGTCGAATGCACGACGCAGGATTGCGCGCTGGTTCGCGAGCGGGTCAACGTCCCCGAAGTTCTGCCACAGCCCGACGGACACCGCCGGGAGGTGAAGACCGCTCCGGCCGACCCGGCGGTAGGGCATGGCGGCGTCGTAACGATTCGAATCGGCGAGATAGCTCATGCGCTCAGTCTTGCAGCAACTCCCCGAGCCAGTGCGGTGACCACCTGCGGCATCCTGCAAACTGGTGCCTCGAGGTCGTCAGGTGGGTGGACTGCCCGACATTGCCGGGCCCGCCGAGCACAGAAATCCCCATTTCCACGCTCAGCGGCGGGTACGGTTGGCGCCGGTCCGATTGACGGATCTCTGGCTACAGGCTGTGAACTCCGGTGCCATCCTCTGCGACACGGCACCCCGACGAAAGGAAGGCCGATGGCCGAGACCTATAACGGCTACTGCGTCAAATGCAAGGAAAAGCGTGACTTCGAGGGCGAGGTCCACGAGACGAACGGACGCCGCATGGCCAAGGGAATCTGCCCCGTGTGCGGAACGAAGATGAACCGGATTCTCGGCAAGGCCTGATCCAGCAAGCACGAAGCGCCGCCCGGCACGCGGCCGGGCGGCGATGATTTCCACCGTGCAGACACAGGCACGGCACTCCGCACGATGCACCTTGTCATTCGCGCCGGACACGGACCTGTGGACACTGTGCGGCATCGTCGGTGTTCGGCGGCCGGCTGTGGACAACTTGCAAGCAGCGCATGATCGATGCGGCACCCTGTCGGGCGGGGTGATGACCAACGTGAAACAGAATCGGCCCGAGCGAATCGACATGAGTCGCCGGTACACATTGTCGGCCGGTGCGCGGGTGATCTCGCGCTCCGGCAGTTCGGTGCAAATCGGCACCGACGCTCCTCGGTGCGTCGTCGTGATGGACGCCCCGCAGGACTCCGGTCCCGTCCTTGGCGGCCTGGACGGCAGGAGCACCGTCGCGCAGGTGCTCCTCGAACACGGCGCGGACCCCCTGGTTTGGAGTTCGCTGCTGGATCAGTTGGTGGGAGCGGATCTACTGATACCGGTCGAGCAGCTCGATCGGACACACATCCCGGCTGTTCCCGGGGCGCATCTGTCCGGCGAGCGCTCCGGGCTCGCTCATCGGTACGGAGATGCCGCCGCGGTACGGATCCTGCAGACGCGGGACGACGCACTGGTGGTGGTACGCGGCAATTCCCCGATAGTTGCAGCCATCGCGACCGGCCTGGCGGCGGCGGGCATCGGCCACATACATCACGAGCCAACAGAAACAACTCAGTCGGCACCGGGTGCTGTGCCGGGTGGCCCCACAGGTCGGCGGCGCGTTCCGGTCTCCCGCCAGGGCAGCCACCTCAGCGCCCGGCTTCGCGACGCCTACCCAACGGTCCGGGTCCATCGCCCGGCCGCTCACCAGCACCCCACGATCGTTGTGATGGCCGGCGATGCCGTCCCGGATCTGAGCCTGGCAGCGATTTTCGTGCGCAGCCACGTTCCGCACCTGACCGTGGCCGGCGGCGTTGCGCGGATAGTCGTCGGGCCGCTGGTGCTGCCCGGCCGGTCAAGTTGCCTGTCCTGCGCACATCGTCACCGGACAGATGCCGACCCCGAGTGGCCAATGGTGGCCAGGCAACTCGCCGACGACCCACCCCGCACCTCGGCCCTGCTCACGACCGCGGCTGCATGGCTGGCGGTCGGCGAGGTGCTCGAGCACATCGACGGCATCAGCAAGCCCAGGACGGTCGACGGCACTCTCGAATGGCTTTCGGGCGACCTCGCACCGCGGCGGCGCAGCTGGACCGCACACCCCGAATGTGGCTGCCGAATTGCGACCCGCTGACCCCCGCTGACCCGTCAGAACCAGCCGCCGCGAACGGCTGAGGGAGATGTGCGGCACGCGTCATCGCCTGCTGTGGCGGGCCATGGGCGGGCCGGGAACCAAGATTGCCGCGTGCGCTGCCCGCCCGGCCGCAATGATCCCGTTGCCCGCGGCAGGCTTTGTCACAATGGACAAGTGGCTGACATTCCGCGGGGCGCTTTGAGCCGAACGGCGCGCTTGGCAAGCCTGCCCCTGTCCGCCGCGGGGCGCGCGACGCTCGGTCTCGGGCAACGGTTGGTCGGTCGCGATCGGGACGAGATTTCGACCGAATTGCAGCGACGAACCGCAGAGCAGCTGTTCGAGGTGCTCGGCACCCTCAAGGGTGGGGCCATGAAGTTCGGCCAGGCCCTGAGTGTCTATGAAGCCGCCATCCCGGATGAGTACGCAGCGCCCTATCGCGAAGCGCTGACCAAACTGCAGAACGCGGCACCGCCGATGCCGGCCGCCACCGTGCACAGGCTGATGGCCCAGCAGTTCGGTACGGGATGGACCTCACGGTTCATCGAGTTCGACGACACCGCGGCCGCGGCCGCAAGCATCGGCCAGGTCCACCGGGGCATCTGGAGGGACGGCCGGGAGGTCGCGGTCAAGCTTCAGTACCCGGGGGCGGAAGCGGCCCTGCGGGCCGACCTCGATCAGTTGTTCCGGGTCGCACCACTGATCGGCGTCGTCGTGCCGGGCATGCAGATCCGGCCGCTGCTGGCGGAGCTGCGGGACCGGATTCTCGAAGAACTGGACTACGCACAGGAAGCGGACAACCAACGTGCCTTCGCCGCCGGTTATGCCGGTGATGAGGATTTCGTCGTCCCCCGCGTCGTGGCCAGCGCACCGAAGGTCATCGTGTCGGAATGGGTGGACGGCACCTCGCTGGGCAAGATCATCGCGTCCGGCACCACCGACCAACGCGACCGGGCCGGCACCCTGCTGACCGAGCTGCATTTCGCCGCGCCGGAGCGGGTGGGTTTGTTGCATGCCGACCCACATCCCGGCAACTACATGCTGACCGAGGACGGCCGACTCGCCGTCATCGACTTCGGCTCTGTCGCGAGACTGCCGGACGGCGCTCCGAAGATCGTCGGCAGGGTCACCAGGCTCGCACTCGACGGGCGGGCCACCGCCGTTCTGGAGGCCTTGCGCGACGAAGGATTTGTCGCTGCTGATTACTTCCCCGACCCGGAAATGCTGATGAACTACGTCGTCCCGTTCATCGAACCGCTACGGCACGAGACCTTTCACTTCACCCGCAGCTGGATGCAGGAGCAGGCCGCCCGGATGTCCAATTTCTCCAGCGAGGAATCCAAGATGGCCAGGCGGCTGAACCTGCCGCCGTCCTACCTGTTGATCCACCGGGTGACGTTCGGCTCCATCGGCGTGCTCTGCCAGCTCGACGCGAAAGCGCCGTTCCGGGAAATCGTCATGCGGTATCTGCCCGGATTCTCCGAACCCGGTTAGGGCCTGGCACTGGCGGTCACCACCAGGCCTGGTCGAGTTTTGATTCGATGGCTCGCAGATTCTCCCGTGCGCAGTTGCCGCACACCCAGACAGGTCCACGACGCGCATCGGTTTCCAGCATCCAGGTCATCGGGGGCTCGGCGACGGTGGTCCCACACATCGAGCAACTCGTGCCCGTTGAATCCGGAGCGGTCATCTCCGCACGATAGTCGTTCAGCTTCAAGATCATTGGTCAGGCAGAGAGGCGTAAGGCCGAGTCTCCTTCGCGAGGAGACCCGGCCTCAGCTGGGGACACCAGGGTCCGGCGACGCGGGAGGTGCCGCCGCACGCGATCACCTTTTCGAGGTGGCCGTTGCCGTCCGGCGCGCCCGCCGCGCCTGCCGGATCTGCCGTGATCGCTCGCTGTCCCGCTGGATCTCACGCATTCGGTCGCGGGCGAGATCTTCGATCAATAAACTCATGTCGTGCCTCCAAGGCAGTGCCGCACTGGTGGTCCCGTGCGGAAAACGGCTGCTGTCATTGTTTTTTCGCTGATGTCGTTGCAGCACAACGGTATCGGGTGTGATAAGGGCCCGCGTTGCGCGGCCACCCCCCTGTTTCCTGGTCATCGGCGTCATGCCGCAATCTTCCGCGGACGTCCTCTGGGCCGCTTGCGGGCGATCACGACTCCGTGGTCGAAGATCTCTCCACCCCAGACACCCCAGGGCTCACCGCGGTCGAGGGCGGCGGCCAGGCACTGCAGGCGGATCGGGCAGTCGACACACAGGGCCTTTGCCTGCTCGAGTTCGTCCGGCCGTTCCGCAAAGAACAGGTCCGGGTCGCCCGAGTGGCAGGGCAGGTTTTCGATGATGATCTGGTCGGAAACTTCTAGCAGTTGCATCACGGGTGTCTCTTCTCCGTGAGAGGAATGGGTGGTGAACCGAGCCTGGATCGGCCCGGTATAGGGGTCGGAGCCTGGGAACGGACCGGTAGATACACCGATGCCGCGGAAATCTGTCCCAATTGGGCGGATCCGCGGCCGGGGGCGAGCGAAGGGCTTGCTAGGCCTGCTGCTGCACTCCGGACCGTCGGGCCTGGCCGTCGCCGAAGACAACAACCTGCCCGTCGCGCGGACGCGCCGTGGCGGTGGCCGTGCCACCGATCACCGCAAGGTCCGCGACGCCGGCACCGAGCCAACCGTCGATCATCGTCACGTTGTACATTCGGCACCTCCTCTGCGTACGCGGCCCGCCTTGCGGGAAGCTCGCAGCGATCCTGATGACCGCTGCCGCTCTCACTACCTTTGCTCCGGTCAATCTCCGGCGACCCCTTTGGACCTGCCGTTGCACCAACCGGAAATGACATTAGGGTTCGGCAGGGCGCCCTCGCAACTCATTTATGCAGAAATTTCAGAAAGTTCTCACGAAGCAGGTCAGCGGGTCCGGCTCACGATTCCGATGACGTCCTGGCCGTAGGCATCCAGCTTTGCCCGGCCGATACCCGGGATGGACAGCAGCGCGGCATTGTCCGTCGGCCGGCGTTCGGCGATGGCCAACAGCGTAGCGTCGGAAAAAACGACGAAGGCGGGTACCGACGCCTCCGTCGACCGGGTTTTACGCCAGGTCCGCAGGGCGTCGACCAGATCGGGGTCGGCCGAGGACGGGCAATCCGCGCAACGGCCGAGCTTCACCTGCGCGGGGGTCAGCAGTCGGCCGCCGCACTGCCGGCAGCGGCCCGGCGCGCCACGCGGACTCGGAGTCGCGGAATCCGGGGCGATGCCGGTCAGGAATCGGCTCCGGCGGCGAGGTCGCCGACCGCCCTCGTTCCGGGACAACGCCCAGGACAAGGCAAGTCGGGTTCGGGCGCGGGTGACGCCGACGTAGAACAGCCGCCGCTCTTCCTCGATTTCCTCGGGCGTCTCGGCATGTTGGATCGGCATCGTGCCGTCGGTCAGGCCAACCAGAAAGACGGCGTCCCACTCCAGACCCTTGGCCGCATGCAAGGAGGCGAGGGTCACTCCTTCGACCGTCGGTGCGTGCTGCGCCTCTGCACGTTGATCGAGTTCGGCCGCCAGTGTCGCCAATGTCGCCGCGGGATCCGCGTCCGCGAGTTCCTCCGCCACCGTCACGATGGCGACCAGCGAATCCCACTTGTCGCGCAGCGCCCCGGGTGGCGGCGGATCGTCACTGAGTCCGATGGTGCTCAGCACGGCGCGCACCGTGGGCACCAGAGTGGAGACCGGGACCACCCCGGGCACGTCATCAGGCATCACTGGTTCGACCTGGACCTCCGCCACCTCACCGGGCTCGCCGCGTTGCGCGGCGGATCGAATGACCACCAGCGCCTGCCGCACCTCGGCTCTGGCAAAAAAGCGCTCGCCGCCCCGGACGACGTACGGCACGGCATTGCCGGTCAGTGCGGCCTCGTAGACCTCGGACTGGGCATTGATCCGGTACAGGACGGCGATCCCAGAAGGGGGCACACCGCCTTCGATCAACGCGGCGGCCGCGGAGGCGACCGCGTTCGCCTCGGTCGGCTCGTCGGGATATTCGTTGAAGGTGGCCGGCGGGCCATCGGGCAGGACCGCAGTCAGCTTGAGCCGGTACTTCGACGCCACTCCGGTGGAGCCGGCGATGATCCGGTTGGCGAGAGAGACCACCTGTGGCGTTGACCGGTAGTCCCGTTCCAGGCGTACCACGGTGGCGTTCGGATATTTTCGCTCGAACCCGAGCAGATAGCCGGGCGAGGCGCCGGCGAACGAGTAGATGGTCTGGTTGGCGTCGCCGACGACCGTCACATGGTCCCGTCCGCCGAGCCAGGCATCGAGGGTCCGCTGTTGCAGGGGGGTCACGTCCTGATATTCATCGACGACGAAACACCGGTAGCGGGAACGGAACTCGCGGGCGACCTGCTCATCGTCCTCGAGCACGGCGCAGGTGTGCAGCAGCAGATCGTCGAAATCCAGCTGCTGCGCGTCCTGCTTGACCGACTCGTAGATCTCGAACACCTTCGCCACCGTCTCGGCAGGTAGCGGGGTGTCCCGTTGATGTTTCGCGACCGCCGCCAGGTAGTCCTTGGGACCGGCCAGCGTCGCTTTCGACCACTCGATCTCGCTGGCCAGGTCGCGCAGGGTCGCGGCGTCGGTGCCGGCGTTGGCCCGCCGCGCAGCGATCGCCACCAACCGCAACTTGTGTTCCAACACCGGCCACAGCTGACCCCCGACCGACCGTGGCCAGAAGTACCGCAGTTGCTTCAGCGCGGCCGAATGGAAGGTCCGGGCCTGAACCCCGGGAACGCCGAGCGAGCGCAGCCGGACGCGCATCTCACCCGCTGCCCGGGTGGTGAAGGTGACAGCCAGCACCTCCGACGACTGGTGCGCACCGGTGCCGATCAGGTGTGCGATGCGGTGCGTGATGGTCCGTGTCTTACCGGTCCCCGCCCCCGCGAGCACGCACACCGGGCCGGACGGTGCCAGCACCGCCGAACGCTGCCCGTCGTCGAGGCCGGCCAGGACATCCACTATCACCGGAACATGCTCGCACACCTGTACGACGAAATGTTGTTGCCCACACCCCGGATTGCGCCCGGTTCGGAACCGATCACTCCTGTGCTGCCCAGCCTTCGATCATCCGTCGGGCAATCGATACCGGACCGGGCAGCACGATGGTGAAGGCTGAGCCGTCGCCACGGCCGACCACCGGCGCCGCGGAGCCCCAGTTGTCCGCGACGGCCGGGTCTTCGGCGGCGATCATGGCGCGCACCGCCGCGCGGTCGTACCAATGCGCCTCCTCGATCTCGCCGGCTCGGGGCCGAAGCTCGGCACCCTGCTCGGCACGGGCGGCAAATCCGACCATCAGGGAGCGCGGGAAGGGCCAGGGCTGCGATCCGAGGTAGCTGACATCGGTGACATGCACTCCGATCTCCTCGAGGATCTCCCGAGCGACGGTACCCTCCAGGGATTCCCCTGCCTCGACGAACCCGGCCAGCACAGACACCCGACCCTTGGGCCAGATTGGCTGCCGAGCAAGGACAATCGAACCCTCGCCGTCATGGACCAGGACGATGACGGCCGGGTCGGTCCGCGGAAAGTCCTCATGGCCATTCGGACAGATGCGTGACCAGCCGGCCGGCGTCGATGCGCTGGGCAATCCGCACCGCGGACAGAACCCGGCGGCGGCATGCCAGGTCAGCAGCGCCGTCGCGGTGACCAACAGTCCGGCGTCGGTGTCGGACAACAAGGAGCCCAGTTCCCGCAGACCGCTGCCCTGCGCGACATCACCCGGCAGCGCCCAATGATCGACACCGTCGACGGCACCCAGCAGCACCGCCCCGTGGGGTGGCGTCTGGGCCACCGAAGCGGCCGCCAGAAACTGCAGCCGCTCGCCGGCCGGGTCCAACTGCACCCGGCCACCGCCGCCCATGGTCAACACCCTTGCCCGGGACCACTTCTCGTGTAGCCGGCCCGGTTCACGCAGATCCTCCGAGCGGTCGGCGTTACCCCGGGAGAGCGTGGGGGTGGCCATCGTGAAGCTGGTCGGCGTTGCCGGAGGCGCCGGTGGTGACGGCTCCCTGGACCACGCCTCACCCACTTGCCGGGTTCCGGCAGATTGCTCGGTCACGCGAAACTCACATTCCCCAGGCCGAGCAGTTCCGCGTTCAGCACCCCCAGATCGCCGACGACGACGCCGGTGAAACGCGCGGGTGCCAGCATCGACGCGGCCGCAGCGGCGACATCGTCCACCGTGACGGCGGCCAGATTGCCCGGATGATCTCGCAGCCAGGTCTCGTCCAGCCCCAATCCGGCGAGCATGGACAGCGTCGACGCCAGACCGGACTGCGTGGACAGTGAGGTGGCAAGCGACCCGAGGGCGTAGTTACGTGCGGAGTTGACCTCGTCCGCCGTCGGCGCCAGCAGGCTGATCTTGCCGAGCTCGTACCGGGCCTCGAGTAGCGCAGGTGCGGTGGACGGCGTGGTGGTGTCGAAAGCGATTGTCACCGCTGCAGTGCCGGGCCAGAACTCCAGCGAGGAACGGGCACTGTAGGTGTAACCCTTGTCCTCCCTGATGTTCTCGACCAGCCTGGAGGAGAAATACCCGCCATAGACCAGGTTGGCCAATTGGTGTGCCGGATAGGTCGGGTCGGTCCTCGGCACAGCCGCGCCGGACAATCGGATCTGCGACTGGACCGCGCCGTCCCGGTGATGGGCGAGTAGGTCGTCACCGACGATCGCCGGTGGTGCGGTCAACGTCCGAGCCCTGGCATCCGGCCCGCCCGACCACCCCGCCAACGCCGCGCCCGCCGCCGCGATGGCCCTGGTCGGGCTCAGGTCGCCGACCAGCACCAGGGTGGAGCCGCGCGGCACCAGCGCCCTGCCGTGCAACCCGCGCAACGCGGCGGGGCCGACCCCGGCGACCAGTTCCGCCGCCGGCATGTCCCAGGCGGCTGGGTGGTCGCCGAACCGGCGCTGCTGCAGGAATCTGTGGGCGACGGTGGACGGCTGTGTCGCCGAGATTGCCAGGTGCTCGACGAGTCTCTCGCGCTCGCCGAGGACGTCATTCTTGCGGTAAGCCGCGTCGTTGAGGCAGTCCGCCAGGACTTCCAGCAGCACCGGAAGGCCGGTCGAGAGAACAGACCCGGTGATCATCAGTCGCTGCGGGTCGACCGAGGCGTCCAGGTGACCACCGACCAGCGCAAGGTCGGCGTCGACCTGCTCCCGGTCTCGGGTGATGGTTCCCAGAAGTATGGTCGCTACCAGCATCTCGGCGCGCGCCGCGTGCAACGGCGTGGTCCCGGCGAACGGCACCCGCAGCCGGACCTCAACCAGCGGAGTACGCGGCTTACGGACCGCGACGACGGTCAGGCCGGAGTCCAGCTCCGCCCGCGCGAGCGACGGCGACCTGGTGCGCGTGGCCAAGGTCATCGGCGGGATCTGTCGCGGACCGATTGGGCTCTGGCCGATTTCCTCGGCGGTGCGGGGCGTCATCAGTTGGCCTGCGCGGGGACGACGCGGAGCACGGCGCACCGACCGGGATGAAGGGACCGGGCGGCGTCCGCGACCTGCTCGGCGGTCACGGCCGACAGCAGGTCCGGTAGTTCGCTGAGCAGTTCGGCCCGGCCGTGCAGTAATTCCAGTGAGCCGAGCGACCTCGTGCGGCTGGCGACCCCGTCATTTTCCCGGTACAGCGCAGATGTGAACCGCGCCCGGGCTCGCTGCATCTCTTGGTCTGCGGGACCGTCGGTGGCCAGCTGGCGGATCTGCTCATTCGCGGCGTCAATGACCGCAGACGCCGGCACATCGATCTGGTGAATGGCTCCGATCACGAAGACATCCGGATCACGGGAGTCGAGGGCGCCACCGAGAAGCCCCGGGTTGGCCCAAATATCCGTCGCCACACCCGCTTTCGCGATCACTGTCGATTGTAACCGGGACGACTCACCATCGGACAGGATGCTCGCCAGCACGACGAACGCCAGATACCCGGGCAGGTCGGCAACCGGGTCCGGTAGGCGCCAACCAACGGCAAGCGCCGGTGACGGCGCATGCTGGTCGATGTGTTCAACCTCGCGGACCGACGTCGGCCAAGGTTCGTCGAATGACGGCCGGACCGGTGCGGGCCGGAAGGGAATGTCGTCGAAATGCCGATGGATCAGCTCGGTGGCCACCGTGACATCGAAATCGCCGCACACCGTCAACACCGAATTGGCGGGTGTGTAATAGGTCTCGAAGAATTCCGCGCAGTCGGCAACCGTGGCGGCCTGCAGATCGACGAAATCACCGTATCCGTTGTGCGCGTTGGGGAACGAGTCGAAAAGAATTGCCGGCAGTTGAATCCAGGGAAAACCGCCATAGGGGCGGTTGAGCACATTGAGGCGGATCTCCTCACTCACCACGTCCACCTGATTGGTCAGGTTCTCAGCGGTGATGCGCGGCGCCCGCATCCGGTCGGCCTCCAGGAACAGCCCGCGTTCGAGGGCCCCGGCCGGGACGACCTCGAAGTAGTCGGTGTAATCGGTGTGGGTGGACCCGTTGAAGACCCCGCCGGAGGACTGCACGAGGCGGAAGTGTTCGAGCTTGGGCAATGATTCACTGCCCTGGAACATCAAGTGCTCGAACAGGTGGGCAAAACCCGTCCGCCCCTCGGGTTCCGACCGGAAGCCGACGTCATAATGTACGGCGACACCGACGACACCGGCCCCCTTGTCCGGGGCCAGCAGGACCCGAAGCCCGTTGGCCAACTGCAAGCGTTCTACCGGGTAATCGGCCCGTGGGATACGAACCACCGGCCGCTTTGTGCGGGTGGTTGTTGCGGTGGGAGTCACTGCCTCACCCTAACCGCGTGCAGACGACCGAAATCGCCGCGCTTGGTTGCCTGCGACCACGTCGTCGTGCGCCGCCCGCTCGACGGGTGATCTCGAACGGCGTCAGGATCGGACGGTGCGGTGGGTGAACAGCTCGTCACGCAGGCAGTCGGAGAGGCTCACAGTGAACGGAAACGACAGGTCGACGGTGGTTGGTTCTCGATCACCGGACTTCGCTCGGTCGACGGGCTCTTCCGGTTCGATGACGGCAACAGGAAGGTGCGACATCAGCAGGCGGGGCGGTGACGCGGGCGGGGAGTGGTCGATTGCGGTCCGTTCACCGCGATCGGTGTTCTGGCGGGCATGTCGGCCCACTGGACGACGGTGCGAATCCGCCGGGTCGGGCGATTCGTTCGCGGAGCGCAGCATCGTCTCGCCGAGCGCACCGACCGCAGGGGTGGACCAACTGTTCCCGCTTGCGCCGGCCTCGATCGAACTGTCCACGGACAGACCGGACTCGGACCCATCGGGATCGATGTCGTTGGCCCGCGGGGTCAGGGCACGGGTTCGACGACCTCGACGGGCGTCGAGGAAGACGGCCGCCGCCGCCCCCGCCGCGAGAAGAGCGGCCGACACCAAGCCGTAGGGCAGCAGTCGACCACCTGCCGTGGTCTCGTCGACCGCATTGCCGAGCAACGCGACCTTGGTTGGATCGTTCGCCGCGAACCGCACGAAGAGCTGCTCGCCTTCCTGGTAGCCGCAGGCATCGAGTGTCGCCCGCACCGTCGTCCCGACGGGCAGACCGGCCGGGCTCAGGACATCCACCTGGGTGCCGCCGGCGCCGTCTTGGCACGCCAACGACGACACCACAACAGCAGTGCCGTCACCACTCTCCGCCGCACCGTCCGCGGCCATCGGCGTTGGCTGCGCGTGCGAACTCAACAATGATCCCACCGCGACAACCGTGACGATCAACGTTCCCAGAACGACCGTCGACACCGAAACCCGCAGATGAGCAGCCCCCCGGGCATGTCTCCCCATACCGGGATAATGACACACGACCCCGATTCTGGCGCCCGAGTTTCCCGGTTCTGCACCCTCGGGGTAGCTATTCAGCAACGTGTTCAACTGCGCGCGCCGAGTTGCCTCGGCGAGCTCATGACGCCAGCCGCCGAGGGGCAGCGCCCCGGTCACGGCCTGTACCGCGGCTGGCGGGTTGTCTGCGCCGAAAACGGGCTGGTCGACCTGGCCGCCGGCAATCTGTCGCAAGAGATCGCCAGCGGTATCGGTCGGCACCGCCATTGCCCGGCCAAGCACATCGACCAGCCGGCCCTCATTTTGCAGTCGGCGGATAGCGTCTCTTCGTGGATCACGGTGTAGGACCCACCGCCATTCGCGGGATGCTGGTGCCTGGCACGCACTAGTCGTCACGTCCGAGTCGGGTCCCGGGAACCGATCGGAAGCAAGGGCACCCCAACCGAAATCAGCAGGCGTTGCACGCGCGGGCGGATTCACCCAGGGTGATTCCAAGCCGGTGGATCCGGGCACCCGTCGGCTGGGCGGAATCGAGCAAGTGGCTCGACGCCTTGACCACCGATGGACTTCGCCGTTGGTCAGTCAACAAGCGACGGCTCGCCCTACTGCGACTCAAGGAGGTAAGTCCGGCGCAACAGCGACAGATGGTTGATTCTCCCATGATCGGCGTTTCCGTGCCGAGACCCGTTGCTAAGCAGGCATTTGACGCGCACCCGTGGGTGTCTCATGGCTGGGTCCGTTAGCCATCTTCGGTGATCGCACCCGGTGGCTGACGTTGAGGGCTACCGTGGGAAGTGGCAGTTCCGGGCGCACCGCGCAGGAGGGTAAGCCGGTGTCCCAGCCGCAACGAGCGTGCCCGCCCTTTGCATCCGAGGGCGGGCATACCCCGCTTCTGTTGGGCTGCAGCAGTTACCACCGACCAGCCGCGACGGTCACGACACACTGACCCACGGCCCTCTGCATGGTCGGGTTTGATATGCCTGGGACCGGGGCCCTTCTCCAACGTTGTCGCCGAGGCGTGGGTGGCGGCGCTGTCATTCCTGGTCGCTGGCATGACACCGATTGAGCGGTGAGTGACCATGCCCAGCGGTGGCAGGGGTCGATGATCTGTGCGGTCATCGACAATCCCTGGCTGGTCGACAGGCCAGGGATGGACGTTCACAAAACGGTGCATCGCGGTAGGGCGCCTCTCGATGCTGGTTTCCTGCCGACCACTGCGCTCCGGTCCACATCCTCGACCCTTCCGGTGCCGCCCGAACCGGTCGGGCGGCCGGCGCGAACCGGTTCGGGGCCGTTGACTGACAGGGGCCAATTCCTGTGCGTCGAACGCGGGCCATGCCAGCATCGGCACGTCCTCGATGTCTTGGCCGGGGCTCCTGGTGGACCGGGCCGATTGGTGCTGACCGTCCACGATGATGCCCTCGTCGTCCGTCGGACCTGGATGAGGGTTCTGCCTGTACGTACCCTGCTGGTGGGTCGCTCCGTTGCCAGCGGTCATGACGTCCGCCCCGCGGCGCGGTAGTCCGGTGGCCGGCAGACCGGTGCGCTGCGCCGACCATCGTGGTCCGAATTCCACGGCCCGACCCGCTGCCAGCCGGGTGTTTCCCCGGGAGATGTCGGCGGCGGCATCGGTGGGACAGGACCAATCCGCCATGGACTGTTGCCCGCCGTGGTCATCTACGACGGTGATAACCCCGGTGAATGCCTGGTCGTCCTCCTGCCAGGAGTGAAATGCCTGCCAGTCCAAACAGGTGATCGCGGTGTCTAGCACGGCCCGGAAACCCGAACCCGTGGCCCGGAAACCCGTGCCCCCGACCTCCCCTCGTTGACTACCGAAGGATCGGGAAATTCCATTCGGCCACCACTCTGGCTGGAAATCTCCCCGGGCGCGGTCATCGTCGACCACGCCCAGGAAGCCGGCGGGAATCGCGGAATCGCAGACTCACGGACTCGCGGTGGGGCGATACCGGCGAGGGGACGCATGCCGGCACCGACAGTTCACGAACCAACCCGGTTGCACCCATCCACGGTCACCTCGTCACGGGTCTAGCGGCAGCGGAGCTCGATCCGCGCCTCATCAGGGGTGTAGCCCCGGTCGATCAGCACTCCGACCGACTGGTTGTGAGCGGAGAATTCGGCAAGGCCGCTCACCGCCAGCGAGTGCCCGGGACGCGGCCGGGGACACGTTCCCACGCGGGCAGATGCTCGCCGTCACCCGCCGATCTGGTGACGACAGCGGCCAGGTCAGTGAATGAGCCCACCTCGGCGGCGTAGAACATCATCGTGCAGTCCAGGACGTCGGGGACGTCGGCGACGTCCGGGACCAACTCCGAGAACACACCAGGTTCAAGGAAGCGTTGGAGGTCAGCGCAAAGTCATGATCAGTGAGCACGACCTCGACACCGTCGAGGGTCAGTGTGACTGTCACACCGAGAAATGAAGGCACAACGGCGGCGAGGTGATCGGCGAACACGGTGCGCACGTCGTCCAGGTCGGTACCGGGATCGTCCAGGTCGGTACCGGGATCGTCCAGTGCATCCGTCAGCAGTGCAGCGTGGCCATATCAGCGATGCTGACCTGCAGGCGGTAAAGTCAGCGGGCTACACTGATGCCGAGGTGATCGAAATCGTGCAGCACGTTGCACTGAACACCTGGACCAACTACATCAACGAAGTCGCACAAACCGACATTGATTTCCCCGTTGTCGAGTTGCGTAGGTCCAGCTGAAGGATCGCTGTTTGAATCGGAACCTGACCAGGAGAAAACCGATGAGCAAACCCCCACTTCCTCCCTTCAACCTGGAAACGGCAAGTCAGAAAGTGCGGCTGGCCGAAGATGGCTGGAACTCCCGCGACCCGTCCCGCGTGGCGCTGGCTTACACACTCGACAGCCGCTGGCGCAATCGAGCTGAATTCATACAGGGCCGCGAAGCCATTGAAGCCTTCCTGGTCCGGAAGTGGAGCCGCGAACTCGACTACCGCCTGATCAAGGAACTGTGGGCTTTTCGCGACAACCGCATCGCGGTGCGCTTTGCTTATGAGTGGCATGACGATGCGGGCAACTGGTTTCGCAGCTACGGCAACGAGAATTGGGAGTTCAATAGTGAAGGGCTGATGCAATTGCGCATCGCCAGCATCAACGATGCCCCCATCAGCGAGAACGAGCGCCGCTATTTCTGGCCCCTGGGCCGGCGGCCGGATGATCACCCCGCACTGAGCGAGTTGGGTTTCTAGCAAACACGAGGAAATACGCCATGGAGTATTCGAGCGACATCGCTTTTACTTCGGCCGTTGAATCGATACAGCAACGCAAGGGTTCGCGAGCCTTCGGGTCGGGAGTACTCGCAGGTTCGCAAGAGTTTTCGCAGGTCATCGAAAATTGCGGCCGGGAATTTCGGGCGCTCAATTGCAGCTGATCGGCCTAGCCATCGAATCCCAGCTTACGCAATTGTTTGGGGTCACGTTGCCAATCCTTGGCGACCGCGATGTGCAGATCAAGATAGACCCTGGTTCCGAGCAGCGGCTCGATCTGCAAACGCGCCCGCCGCCCCACGTCGGCCAAGCGAGTTCCCTTGTGCCCCAGGATGATTGCCTTCTGCGAGGATCGCTCCACGAAGATTGTTGCGAAAACCTTTGTGACCGCTCTCGACGATTCATCGCCCATCGAACCCGCCGGCACGATTTCGGTGACCAATGCGGCAAGCGAGTGCGGCAATTCTTCGCGGACCCCATCCAAGGCCGCTTCACGAACCAGTTCAGCGATGCGGGTTTCGAGCGGCTCGTCGGTGATCTCCGCGTCCGGATACAGCCTCTCGCCGACCGGCAGTCGAGCGACGAGCAGGTCGGTGAGAAGATCGACCTGCTCATCAGCCACCGCCGATACCGGAATGATGTCGGCGAAGTCCGCCAACCCGGACACCGCCAGCAATTGCTCTGCCACCCGTTGCCTGGACACCCGGTCGGTCTTGGTGACGATGCCGATCACCGGCGTGCTGCTGGCCTGTTCGGCGAGTTCCGCGGCGATCCGCCGATCGCCCGGCCCCACCTGCTCGTCGGCCGGCAGGCAGAAACCGATCACGTCGACATCGGACCACACTGTCCGCACCAGATCGCCCAGTCGTTCCCCGAGCAAGGTGCGCGGGCGGTGCATGCCCGGAGTGTCGACGATGACCAACTGCGCCTGCGGCCGGGTCACGATGCCTCGAACGGCCCGACGGGTCGTCTGTGGCTTGTCCGAGGTGATCGCGATTTTCTCGCCCACCATCGCGTTGAGCAGGGTTGACTTGCCGGCGTTCGGTCTGCCGACGAAACACGCGAAGCCGGAACGATGCTCGGACGCTGCCGAACCGGCCGCCGCCGAATTGGCGGACTTCGAATGGGCGGCCTTCGTGGCACCGGTGCCGCGTCGATCATTCGAACCGCCGCCGGTGAGATCCGGTGATGTCATCCGCTGATCCGGGAGCGGATGCTGCCGTCGGGCGCCGCCAGGATGATCACTGCGGCGCCCAGGTCGGCCGCCGCCGCTGTCGATGCACTGTCCAAGCGTTCCCCGGCTCCGACCACCGCGACCGCCTCAAGGGCCTGTGCACCGGAGGAAACAGCCGCTGCTACTGCCGCCTGCAAGGCGGTGAGCCGCAAGGACGGTAGATCCACCGTCGCCGCAGCGTACGTCCGGCCGTCACCGTCGCGCACCGCCGCGCCTTCGGTACCACCGGCCCGCCCCCTGGCACCACGGGCCAGCGTCACCAACTTCGCGTCCTCGGCGTCGAGGACCAAACCCTCCGACCCGCCAGGTTCCGCCGCCCGCTCGGTCATGCTCGCTCAGTCATCTGGTCACATTCCGTTCTTCGGTGCTTCTGGCGGTGGAATTGCTCGATGCCTCGACCTGCACACCCGAGTCCGTGGCCGACTGCTCAGCGGGTCGCCGCTCCGGCGCTTCCGATCCGCCGGACCGATCGGCCTTGGCGGCCTTCTGCGCCTTGGCTACCCGCTCGGCCTTGGTCGTCTTTTCCGCGCGGTCGGCCTTCTCTGCCCGGTCTGCCTTCTCGGCCCGATCAGCCTTCTCGGCCCGATCAGCCTTCTCGGCCCGATCAGCCTTCTCGGCCTTCTCTGCGCGATCGGCCTTCTCGGACTTGTCGGCCTTCTCGGACTTGTCGGATCGGCCGTTCTCGCGACGTCCGTTCTGCTCGTCCTCGTCGTCCAGGCCCAACTCCTGCGCGGTCAACCGCCGCACCAACAACGTCTGCACATAGGGGCGACCGCGGCGGTCAACGCCGGGCTCCCCGAGCAAATGCAGGGTGCTGACCGAAGCCTCCGAGCCGGGCAGCGGAACGCGACCGAGCAATTGAGCCAACAGGCCACCGACCGTGTCGACATCGTCATCGGGTAATTCGACGTCAAACAGCTCCCCGAGATCTTCCACCGGCAATCGCGCCGACACCCGGTAGGCGCCGTCGGGCAGCGCGGTGAACGGCGCCGGGGTTTCGGCGTCGTACTCGTCGGTGATCTCCCCGACGATCTCTTCGAGCAGATCCTCGATGGTGACGATTCCGGCCGTGCCGCCGTACTCGTCCACGACGATCGAAAAGTGCGTGCGGTCCCGCTGCATCTCCCGCAACAGCGCGTCCACGTTCTTGGACTCGGGGACGAACACCGGGGCTCGCATCACTTCACCGAGCATCGGCCCGCGCTCGCCGGGCTCAAGCGCCAACGCCCGCGCGATCAAGTCCTTGATGTATGCCACGCCGAGTACATCGTCGAAATCCTCGCCGACCACGGGGATGCGGGAGAAGCCCGATCGGGTGGCCAAATGCAGGGCCTGTCGCAGCGACTTGTTCTCCTCGATCCACACCACCTCGGTCCGCGGGACCATCACCTCACGAACAATGGTGTCGCCGAGATCGAAGACACTCTGCAGCATTTCGCGCTCGGTCTCCTCCACAACCCCGCGGCTACCCGCGATGTCGACGAGCTCCCGCAGTTCGATGTCGGAAGAGAAGGGGCCTTCCCGGAAACCGCGGCCAGGGGTGATCGCGTTGCCGATCAGAATCAGCAGTGAAGCGACCGGCGACAGGACCTTGGCCAGCCCTCGGGTCGCCCCGGCGAGCGCGAGTCCGACCGCGTAGGGATGCTGCCGGCCGAGAGTTCTCGGCAGCACACCGATCGCGACGTAGGTGATCACCACCATGATCGTCACCAGCGCGACACCGACCCACAACTGGAATCCCCAGGTACTGAGCGCGACCTTGGCGACCATCACCGTCGCCGTGATCTCCGCAACCGTCCTGAGCAACAGCAACAGGTTGGTGTACCGGGGTCGGTCCTCGGTGATCGTGTGCAGGGCAGCTGCCCCGCGCCGGCCTTCCCTGGCCATCTCCTCGAGCCGGGCCGGCGAAACCATCGTGATTGCAGCGTCGGCCGCCGCCAGCAGCCCCGCGATCGGAACCAGCGCTGCGGCGACGACGAGCAACAGCACATCCATGCTGTCCACGTCCGGATCAGCCCCGTCCGCCCGAATCGACGTCGCCTTCGTGTCGCAACCCAACGGTGTCGAGTACTGCGCTGTCCACCGCCGCCAACCTGGCCCGTCGGGCGAGAGCCGCGCGATGGTCCCGCCACGTGTCCAGCAGTTCGTTCTGCAGCCGGAACATCTCGCGCTCCTCGGCCGGCTCCGCGTGGTCATACCCCAACAGGTGCAGGCAGCCGTGCACGGTCAGCAAATGCAGCTCATCGTTGAGGCTGTGGCCCGCCTGGGCTGCCTGGTCCGCGGCGACCGCGGGACACAGCACCACGTCGCCGAGCAGTGCCGGCCCAGGGCCCGCCTCGTCCGGGCGGCGAGCGGTGTCGAGTTCGTCCATCGGAAAGCTCATGACGTCCGTCGGACCGGGTTCATCCATCCACTTGACGTGCAGCTCGGTCATCGCCGGAATGTCGAGCAACAGGATCGACAGCTCGGCCAGTGCGTTGATCCGCATCCGGTCGAGCACGTACCGCGCCACCGACACCAATTCGATTTCGTCGATTCCGACACCGGACTCGTTGGCGACCTCGATCGTCATCGGCCGGACTCCCGCTTGTTGCCCAGTGCCTGGCCGCCGCGCTGACCCCGCTGATCCGGCCGCCCGAGCCGACGCTGCTGACCGTCGGGTGCGCCCTCATTCCCCGCATCCCAACGCTCGTAGGCGTCCACGATCCGCCCGACCAACCGATGCCGTACCACGTCGGACGAGGTCAGTAACGAGAAGTTGACATCATCGACGTCGGCCAGAATCTCCCGGACCACCTGGAGCCCCGATCGCTGACCACCGGGCAGGTCGACCTGCGTGACATCGCCCGTGACGACGATCTTGGAACCGAAACCGAGCCGGGTCAGGAACATCTTCATCTGCTCGGGCGTGGTGTTCTGCGCCTCGTCCAGGATGATGAACGCATCATTGAGCGTGCGCCCCCGCATGTAGGCCAGCGGGGCGACCTCGATCGTTCCGGCCGCCATCAGCCGCGGGATCGACTCCGGGTCGAGCATGTCGTGCAGTGCGTCATAAAGGGGACGAAGGTACGGGTCGATCTTGTCGGACAGGGTGCCGGGCAGGAAGCCCAACCGCTCGCCCGCCTCGACCGCCGGTCGGGTGAGAATGATCCTGGTGACCTGCTTGGCCTGCAGTGATTGCACGGCCTTGGCCATCGCCAGGTACGTCTTGCCGGTACCGGCAGGCCCGATCCCGAAGACGATGGTGTGCTCGTCGATCGCGTCGACGTACCGCTTCTGGTTCAGCGTCTTGGGCCGGATGGTCCGACCACGGCGGGAGATGATGTTCAGCCCGAGCACCTGACTCGGCGACTCGGCGGGATCGCCGTTGGGGCCGGGGTCCGCCAGCATCCCGATCGTGCGGTGCACCGCATCAGGTGTGACGACCGAACCTGACTCCTGCAGTGCGAGCAGTTCACGAAGTGTTCGCTCGGCGAACGCCACGTCCTGAGCTGGTCCGCGCAGGGTGATCCGGTTCCCCCGGACGTGGATGTCCGCAGCGAGATTCTCCTCGAGGAGGCGCAGTAGCGAGTCGCGCGACCCGAGCAGACCCATCATCTGTTTCTCGTCGGCCACCACCAGGGTCGACTCACCGACCGTCCGGTCGGGCGTACGGGCAGAAAGCTGCGCGGCGCTGGGCACCGGATTCGCAGAACTGACGGGAGCGGGGGCAGTGACGGTGGGGGCGACACCGCGAGGAAGGTCGGACCGCGCTGCGGCCGACGGGGAATCCGGCACCTGGTGCACTGCCTACTTTCGCTGGTCTTGATCGGTGGTGGAGCTCGGGGCTGTCCGATGATTCTACCGTCGGGCACCGACAGCAGGGCACGTATTGATCGACTACTTGATCGACACGAATCACGGTCGTCTCCAGGCCGAGTGCCAAGAATGCGTCGACATTCGGCTTGTCCGACGAGTAGGTCCGAAGAGTCCGAAACCGCTGTCCGATCAGCCGGGCGGCCAGGTCATCGTCCGTCCGCCGAGCAGATGCAGGTGGGCATGGAACACCGCCTGGCCGGCGTCGGCGCCGGTATTGGACAGCAACCGGTAGCCCGACCGGTCGATACCGTCCGCCTCGGCAAGCGCCCTGGCGGTCACCATCAGCGCGGCCCACCCGTGCGGATCGTCGGCGGCGACCTCGGCGGCGTTCTCGTAGTGGGTGGTCGGTACCAGCAAGATATGTGTGGGCGCTTGCGGGTTGATGTCCCTGAAGGCCACGACATGATCGTCGCGGTGCACCACGTCCGCCGGGATGGACCCGGCGACAATCTTGCAAAACAGGCAGTCGTCGCGGGTGTACGGCATGCGACCAACCTATCGACCGGGGTCACCCTGACCAGATTCAGGGTCATCCCGGATAGATACGCTTACTATCCGATAGTGCTACTATCCATCACATGCGAATGAAGGAACTGTCCGAGGCCAGCGGGGTTCCGGTTGCCACCATCAAGTTCTATCAACGGGAACGCCTACTGCCTGCCGGCGAGCGCACCCACCCCAATCAGTCGGTCTACGGCGACGTGCACCTACGGCGCATCCGGTTGATCCGTGCGCTGATCGAGGTTGGCGGTCTCAGTGTGGCCGCGGCCCGGGGCGTCATCGGGGTGACCGATCTGCCCGGCCAGAGCGTGCACAGCGTCCTCGGCCTGGCCCAGGAGGCCATGGCACCGCCAGTTGTCATCCCGGAAACCGCGGAGTTCGGCACCGCCCGCCGGCAGGTCGATGATCTGGTGGACCGGCTGGGCTGGCGGGTCTCGGACGAAAACGCGGGACGGGACGGCGCCGCGGCCGTCCTGACCACCCTGGAGGCGCTGCATCAGCCGCGCCTTGCCGAAGTCCTGGAGCCGTACGCCCGGGCTGCCGAGATCGCTGCCCGGGCCGACCTGGACGCGATCGCCGCCGCCGATGATCGCGACGCCATGGTGGAAACCGCAGTCATCGCCATGGCCGTCGGCGAGGCGCTCACCCTGCACCTGCGCAGAATGGCCCAGGAACATGTTTCCTCGCAACGTCTTTCACCGCGCCACGCAGCCGATTCGGCAGCTGCGCGCGATGCCGCGGGATCGCCCGGATCCGCAGACTGACCACCGCAGTACCTCGCACCACCGGTTCAGCCCAGCTGAGCATCACCCTCACCGCGCTTGCTGCTGCCCTGCCCTGCCTTCAGGAGGAACCTCATGATCACCGTCGTCCCGGTACCGACAGCCACCTCAATCGGCTCCGGCGTCCGCGCCCACCGCCCACTCTTCCTGCTCGCGGCGGCGATGGCGGTGACGGCCGTGATCGCCCTCGTCGGACTCTTTGTTGACGATCGGACCATCACCGGCCTGCCACTGTGGGACAAGCCGCTGAAGTTCGCCATCTCCATTGGCATCTACTCGCTGACCTTCGGCTGGTTGATCGGCCAGCTACGTCGGGGCCGGCGCGTCGCCTGGTGGGCCGGCACCGTCGCCGCGGTCTTCCTGGCCGTCGAGATGGTCATCATCGTCGGACAGGCCCTGCGCTACACCACCAGTCATTTCAATGTCGGCACACCGCTGGACGCCGCGCTGTGGCGGGTGATGGGCAACTCGATCGCACTGGTGTGGGCGGCCACCCTGGTGATCAGCGTGCTGCTGTTCGCCAATCCGGGCCCGGACCGGGCACGCAACCTGGCGATCCGCGCAGGGGCGGTCATCTCCATGATCGGGATGGCTCTGGGCTTTCTGATGGCGATTCCCTCCGCGGCGCAGACGCGGTCGGGCATCGTCGGCGCGCACACTGTCGGCCTGGATGACGGTGGACCCGGATTGCCGCTGCTCGGCTGGAGCACTGTCGGCGGCGACCTTCGGATCCCGCATTTCGTGGGAATGCATGCGCTGCAACTACTTCCACTGTTGTTGATTGTTCTCGAGGTGCTGTCCAGGCGCATCGTCGTGCTCACCGACGGCGCCGTCCGCGCCCGGTTGATGTGGCTGGCGACGGCCGGGTACGCGGCGATCGTTGGGCTTGTCACCTGGCAGGCTCTTCGCGGTCAGTCGATCGTCAGGCCGGACGCCCTCACCCTCACGGCGTTGGCCGCCATACTGATCGGCGTCGCAATTCCCGCTGTCATTGTGCTGCGTACCGGGCGCAGCACGCCATCCCTGGACTCGACCAGCGGAATGGTCCGCTGACCCAATTCCTGTTCACGGTGACATGCGCACTGGCGGAACCGTTCTCGGGCGATGTGGGGAAGTTTGCGGGTATCGGACGTCGACGCCGGTCGCAACCAGTTCGTCGGCCAGGAAGTGTTGCCAGTGGCCGACCGGCCGGTGGTTCTGCCAGCCGTGCAGGATCAACATCGAACTCGGCTCAGTACTCACCATGCGGGGCACTGCAAATCACCGTTCGACAGCTGCCGTGGCTCAGACCATTCGCAGGACCTGGTCGCGACAGGCGTCCCAGGCCGGGTGGCGCACATCGATGAGCTCGAAATGCCCGATCCTGGGCAGCACGATCAGTTTGGCCGGATCGCCGGCCCGCAATGCCGCCTCGACATAGCGTTCGGATTGCGAGAGCGGCACCGTGTCGTCGGCATCACCGTGCACACACACGACCCGCGCCCCGTCCCCGACCTGGGCCAACGGTGAGGCGTGGTGATAACGCTGCGGCAGGGACCTGGCCTCCCCCTCCATCAAAGCGGTCACCGCGCCGTTGCCGAGTCCCTCGTTGGACGCCGACACCAGATCGAGCAACCCGGCCTGCGTCACCGCCCCGACGATGGGCACATGTGACTCCCCCGGGCCCACCGAGCCGGCGGTGCCGGAGCGGAGCGATCCGCGGTGGGCGAGCCAGGCCGCCAGATGTCCGCCCGCGGAATGACCGACCGCGGCGACCCGGTCGAGCAGCAGCCGACCCTCCGCCAGTTGTTGCCCGGGACCGGCGAGGGAGTCGACCGCACGTGCGGCGTCGGCCAACGTGGTCGGCCACCGGCCGCCCTCACCCACCCGCCGGTACTCGATGACCGCCGCGGCCACGCCGAACCTGGTCAGGTCGCGGCCGAGCGGCTCGGCCAGCTCCATGCCGTAGGTGGAACGCCAGTAACCACCGTGGATCACGACCGCCACCGGCAGATGGCCACCCGTCGGCAGATACAGGCGGACAGTCTGGCTGGGATGCGGCCCGTACTGGTACTGGTGCGTTTCGACGATCATGTCCACCGCCCGGTCAGCACCCCGAGCGCGCCGAGCGCCACCGCACCGGCGGTTGAGGTTCGGAGCACCTGCGGGCCCAACCGCACCGGCTCAGCCCCGGCCGTCCGGAACACCGTGAGCTCCTCCTCCGTCAGGCCACCTTCTGGCCCGACAATGATTACCACGTCACCGGATTCGGGGAACTGCACGGTCCGCAGTGCTGACGACGCCGCGTCGTGCAGCACGAGCGCTGCACTGGATCGGCCGACCAGGCCGGCAACATCATCGGTCGAAGCAAGGTCCCCGACCTGCGGGACGAATGACCGACGCGATTGTTTGGCCGCGGCACGAGCGGCCGACCGCCACT
Organism: uncultured Actinomycetota bacterium; assembly: GCA_963730295.1. GTDB lineage: Bacteria > Actinomycetota > Actinomycetes > Mycobacteriales > Nakamurellaceae > Nakamurella. Next base: position 690,368 of record CAVSRE010000006.1, read on the forward strand.
TCTCGACACCGTGCTGGGCTCGGTCAGCGCTCCAGCGCACGACGCACCGCTGCGCCGCCCACGGCACCAGGGCGTCGACGCCGGCTTCGGTGGCCAGCTCGACGGCCAGCTCTCCCCGATCGCCCTTGGGGATCGCCTGCACGAGCGTGACCTGTACCGCCGGCGGGTCGTGCAGCTCAACCAGATCGACCAGCACGGACAGCTCGCCCCGGCCGACTTCGGTCACGGTGCCCGTGGCGACACCGCCGCGGCCGTTCGTCAGGACGAGGGATTCGCCCAACCGCAACCGGCGCACCGTCGCAGCGTGCCGCCCCTCGGTCCCGGTCAGCGCGAAGGGACCGGGCTCCGGCAGGCGGTCGACCAGAAAATACGGCACGCCCAGGTCGGCGCGTCGACCCCGCGACGCGCCGTCCGTTGCCGCCGTGGAACGGCGCCCGGAACCAGCCGTCACTTCCCGACAAACGAGTCGCGGATACGGGAGAAGAAGCCGCCGTTGTGGGCTCGCGCGGCCAGCTCGGGTTGCTCCTCCCCGCGGAGGGTGGCCAGCTCCCTGAGCAGTTCGGCCTGCCGACCGTCCACCTTGGTGGGGGTGACGACCTCGATGTGCACGTGCAGGTTGCCGATGCCCGTCCCGCGCAGCCGCGGCATGCCCTGGCCCCGCATCGTGATCACGGTGGAGGACTGGGTACCCGGCTGGATGTCCAGGTCCTCGACCCCGTGCAGGGTCTGCAGGCCCATCGAAGTGCCGAGGGCGGCCGCCGACATCGGTACATGGACGGTGCAATGCAGGTCGATGCCGTCCCTGGTGAACCGGTCGTGCTGCAGTTCCTGGACCTCGACGTACAGGTCACCGGGGGCGCCGCCGCCGGGGCCGACCTCACCCTGGCCGGCGAGCCGCACCCGGATACCGTCGCCGACACCTGCCGGAATGTTCGCCCGAACCGTTCGGCGAGCCCGCACGCGGCCCTCGCCGTTGCACTGCCGGCAGGGATCGGGAATGACCTCGCCGAATCCGCGGCATACCGGGCACGGCCGCGACGTCACCACCTGCCCGAGCAGCGAACGCTGAATCTGCTGGACCTCCCCGGACCCCTTGCACATGTCGCACGTCGCCGGCCTGGTGCCCTCGGCGCACCCGTTGCCGTGACACGTCGAACACAGGGTTGCGGTGTCGACGGCCAGATCCTTGGCGACGCCGGTCGCGCATTCCTCGAGGGTCAGTTCGATCGGGATCAGTGCATCGTCACCCTGGCGGACGCGGGATCGGGGGCCGCGAGCGCGGCCGCCACCACCGCCACCGAAGAAGGCGTCCATGATGTCGCCGAGGCCCATCCCGCCGAACGGATCGCCCATGCCGCCGGCTGCGCCGCCACCGCCGGGTTGGCCATTGCCACCCAACGGGTCGCCGCCGAGGTCGACAACCTGACGCTTCGCCGGATCGGACAGCACCTCGTACGCTGCCGTGACCTCTTTGAACTTCTGCTGGGCAGCCGGATCAGGGTTGACGTCGGGATGCAGTTCCCGCGCCAACTTGCGGTAGGCCCGCTTGATGTCGTCCGCCGACGCGCCTTTGGCCACGCCGAGCAGGCCGTAGTAGTCCCGTGCCACCCTCTGCACCAGTTGCCTTTCCTGCGGGTCTGGCCCGCACAACGCTCGCTATCCGGGCTCGCGCCCCGACGCTTCGTCCTTACCTTGCACCCGCATCCGCCGCGCGGATGCCGTACCTCACCTGGTGATTGTCACCGACCGGAGACGATCTCTCCGACATAGCGGGCAACCGCCCGGACAGCGGCCATGGTTCCCGGGTAATCCATCCGGGTCGGTCCGACCACCGCCAGCCCGCCCATCAGGGTGTTCCCGCTGCCATACCCCGCCGAAACCAGGGCCGAGGTGGCGAGGTTCACGTCCGCGTTCTCCCGGCCGATGGACACCATGACGGCATCGGGGCTCTCCAGTGCCGCCAGCAATTTGAGTAACGTCACCTGCTCGTCCAGTGCCTCCAGCACGCCGTGCAGGCTGGACGGGGAATCGGCCCAGGCGCCGGTGGCGTGCGAGGTTCCGGACAACACCAGCCGCTCCTCCGGATGCTCGACGAGCGCGTCGAGCAGCACGCCGACGGACGGTACGACAACATGCCGAACGGCAGGGTCGGCCATCGCGGCGAGGTTCGTGACGGCGGACGCGGCATCGGCGAGCCGGCGACCGGATACCTGGTTGGCCAGCAGGGATCGCAGCGTGGTCAGCGCGTCATCGGTGATGTCGTCATCGAGTTCGACCAGTCGTTGCTCGACCCGCCCGGTATCGGTGATCACGACCAACAGCAGCCGCCGTTGGTCCAGCGCCACCGCCTCGACATGACGAACCAGCGAGCGGGCCAGGGTCGGGTATTGCACGACCGCCACCTGTCGGGTCAGCTGGGCCAGCAGCCGGACTGACCGGCGCAGCACGTCGTCGAGGTCAACCGCTTCGGACAGGAACGCCTGAATCGCCTTCCGCTCCCCCGCCGACAACGGCTTGACCTGGGACAACCGGTCCACGAACATCCGGTAGCCCTTGTCGGTAGGGACCCTGCCGGCCGAGGTGTGCGGTTGCGCGATGTACCCCTCGTCCTCCAGGACGGCCATATCGTTGCGGATGGTCGCAGGTGAGACGCCGAGGTGGTGCCGATCGACCAGAGACTTGGAACCGACCGGCTCGCGGGTGGCGACGTAGTCGGAGACGATGGCCCGGAGGACCTCGAAACGCCTGTCATCTGCCGTCATCATCACCTCCGGGTCGTGAGAGTTCTGCCGCAGCGGGCAGCGGCCACCACGGTCGGATCACCGGTGGACACGGTTGGCACTCCTGCCACTGGCCTGCCAAGTGTAATCGCCAGCCGGCTGCCGCTGGGGCACAGCGAGGTCACGCCAACGGACCAGGGCCCGAAAGGGGCGGTCCGACCCAGTCCCCGAGCACAACCAACGCGCGCCAGGGGACTGGGTCGCGCAGGCGCGATCGCACCAGAACGGCAGGTGATATTCGCGACGGTTACGCTGGGTGCGCCGAACGCAACTGGAGGCCGGCCGATGATCTTCAAGGACGTGCACGACGGGCGGCCCTACCCGGAGCACGGCCTGTCGATGCGCGACTGGGCCCGAATCCCGCCGCGGCAGATCCGGATGGATGAGTTGATCACCACCAAGCGCGAGTTGCGACTGGACGCGCTGTTGGACGAGGACTCGACTTTTTACGGTGACCTCTTCGGACACGCGGTGCGCTGGGAAGGCGAGATCTATCTCGAGGACGGCCTGCATCGGGCGCTCCGGGCGGCCTTGCAGCAGCGCACGGTCATCCACGTCCGCATTCTGAACCTGGATGCCCTGCGGGCGGGCGCCGACGTGATCGAAGCATCGGCCCACCCGGTTCCCGGGCAGGCACCGCCGCCCGCGCCACCCCAACCCCCGCGCCGGCAACCGGCGGCCAGCAGCTGAGCAGTACGCGTCGGGCGACCAGGGGCCGGTGGGGCGACGACGTCGCGACCCCACCGGCCAGCACGGCATTCGGTGACGACAGATTCAATGACTCCCTCGGCGCCTGGCTCAGCGCAGGTCGAAGACGATGCGGGCCTTCACGGTGCCCTTCTCGACCTCTTCGAAGCACTCGTTGACTTCGTCGAGCCTGCGGGTTTCGCGGATGACCGTCGTCCTGCCGTGGGCATGCAGCGCATACACCTCGGCGAGGTCCTTCCGGGTTCCGACGATCGACCCGATGATGCTGATGCCGTTGAGCACGGTTTCGAAGATGGGCAGCTTGACGAAGTTGTCAGCCGGCAGGGCAACGAACACCAGGGTGCCGTGGCGGCGCAGCGACCCGAACGCCTGCTCGAACGCCTTGGGCGCCACCGCAACCGAGATGGCGGCGTGGGCACCGCCGAGTGCCTTGATGGCCGCAACCGGATCCTCGGTAAGTGCGTTGACTACGTAGTCCGCACCCAGTTCCCTTGCCAGCTCGAGCTTTTCGTCGACCACATCGACCGCGATGACGGTCGCACCGGCGATCTTGGCGTATTGCAGCGCAAGGTGACCGAGTCCACCGATGCCGAAGATGGCGACCAGTTGGCCGGGACGGGCACCGGCGACCTGCACGGCTTTGTAGGTGGTGACGCCCGCACAGGTCAGCACGGAGGCGTCCAGTGGGTCGACGGAGTCGGGGACCTTGGCCACGTAGCGGGCGTCGGCCGTTGCGTACTCGGCATAGCCACCGTCGCGTCCGTACCCGGTGTTGACCTGCTGCTCGCAGAGGGTCTCCCATCCGTCGACGCAGTACTGGCACACCCCGCAAGCCGAACCCAGCCACGGCATTGCCACCCGATCCCCGACCTTGACCAGCGTGACCCCGTCGCCGACCTCCTCGACGATGCCGACGCCCTCGTGGCCGGGGATCAGCGGCAGGCTGGGCCGAACCGGCCAATCGCCATGCGCGGCGTGGATGTCGGTGTGGCACAGACCGGATGTTTCGACCTTGACCAGCACCTCGCCGGGCGCAGGTACCGGCTTGGGCACCTCGCCGATGGTCAAAGTCTTGCTGAAATCCGTGACGACTGCTGCCTTCATGAAATTCCTCCTGGGGTGTGGGTAATGCCGGATGAATGAGGCGATCGGAATGAACGCGACAACGCGGGAAATGTCTGCGCTGATACGCGGACTGCCGGTCGGAAGAAATGCCTGTCGCCTTCCCCTCACCGGCCGCCGCCATGGCGACCCTGTGTGACAAAGGTTACGAGACGCCACGTTGCAAGGACGATGCATTGCCGGTGGCAAGTCAATTCGCTACCCACAGCAAATGTGGGTCGCCATTCGGCTAGTCGATCAATCCCAGTGCGATTCCATCGGCCAGCAGTCGTCCGCGCAGGGTGAGCACGGCCCGGCCGTCGGTCAGTTGATCGGGTTCGAGCAGTCCGTCCCGCGCCGCTTGCCGGGCGGTGGCGACCCCGTTGGTGGTGAGCATCCGGAGGTCAAGACCGCCCGCCAACCGGAGACGCAGCAAGACGTCCTCCATCCGCCGGGCGTCGGCGTCCAGCACCTCCCTGGCGTGCCCCGGGCTCCGGCCGTCGGCGATGGCCGCGGCGTAGGCGACAGGATGTTTGACGTTCCACCAGCGCACCCCGCCGACGTGCGAATGCGCCCCGGGTCCAATCCCCCACCAGTCGCCGCCGGTCCAGTAGGCCAGGTTGTGCCGGCATCGTGCGGCATCATCCCGAGCCCAGTTCGACACTTCGTACCAGGACAGGCCGGAGTCGGTCAGCATCCTGTCCGCAAGGAGGTATCGGTCCGCCAGCACGTCCTCGTCTGGCATCGGCAGAGCCCCGGCGCGTACCTGTCGGGCCAACCGGGTGCCGGGTTCGACGATCAGTGAGTACGCCGAAACGTGGTCAACTCCACTGTCCACTGCGGCGCGCAGGGATGCACCGAACTCGGCGTCGGTCTCGCCCGGTGTGCCGTAGATCAGGTCGAGGTTGACGTGCTCGAAACCCTCCTCGCGGGCCCAACCAACCACCTCCAACGCCCGGCCCGCGGTATGCCTGCGGTCCAGAATCTGCAGCACCCGGGCCGACGTCGACTGCATCCCGAGCGACAACCTGGTGTAGCCGGCGGCTCGCAGGGCGGCCAGCAGTTCGGGATCGGTGGACTCCGGATTGGCCTCGGTCGTCACCTCGGCATCGGGCGCCAGACCGAACCCGTCCCGGACGGCCGCCAGCATGCTCGTCAGCGGGCCTGCGCCCACCAGGGACGGAGTACCGCCGCCGACGAAGACCGTCGACACCTGCCTCCGGTCCCCTTTCGCAGCGAGAACCTTTGCTGCCAGATCGATTTCACGCAGAGCGGCAGCCAACCAGGACTGCGGGGAGGCAGCCGAGCCCAACTCGCCTGCGGTATAGGTGTTGAAGTCGCAGTACCCGCAACGGGTCGCACAGAACGGCACATGAAGATAGAACGACAGACTTCGGCCGGCCATCGCCGCGTACACCTGATCGGGTAGCGACCCGTCGGTGGGAACCGGGTCGCCGTCGGGCAAGGTAGATGGCACCCACTCAGTCTGAACCAGTCCGGAGGTCCCGATGGACGACAGCAGTCGCGGTGCCGATGCCGGTGGTGCCGACCCCGTTACGCTGCAGATCGCCGATGCTGTCGGGACGATCACCCTGGATTCCCCGGCCAACCGCAATGCGCTCTCCGCAGCGGTTCGCGCCGGACTGACGCTGGCTCTGGACACCGCGACGTCGGATCCGGCAGTGCGGGTCGTCGTGCTCACCCATCGCGGACCGGTGTTCTGCTCGGGGATGGACCTCAAGGAGGAGGCGGTTGCCGGGCCCGGCCGGCAGGGGGTTCGCGAACTGCCGGCGATCCTGCGCCGGATCTCCCGGTGCCCGAAACCGGTCGTCGCCCGGATCGGCGGTCCGGCCCGGGCTGGCGGCATCGGCCTGCTCGCGGCGGCCGACATCGTGGTGGCCACGCGGTCGGCGACCTTTTCCTTCACCGAGGTGCGGATCGGCTTGATCCCGGCCGTCATCACAGTGCCTGTGCTGCACCGGGTCGCACCGTGGGCGGCCCGGGAGTTGCTGCTCACGGGCGAGGTGTTCGGGTCCGAGCGGGCCATGGAGATCGGGTTGGTCAATGCGGTCGATGACGACGTCGACGAACGCGTCAGCCGCTACGTGCGCTCGCTGCTGGCGGGTGGCCCGACGGCGCTGGCCGGGACGAAGGCGCTGCTGCAGGCCGGGCTGGACGACTCAGAGGAGCGATACGGCCGATTGCTCGACATCTCGGCCAGCCAGTTCGCCTCGGCGGAGGCCCGGGAGGGTGGCCGATCGTTCACCGAGAAACGGCCAGCGAACTGGGTGCTCAACGACTGACCGCGACCACCACCGCGACGAACATCAGAGCGACCAGTGCGAACGTCATCCAGCGGCGAGTGAGGACCGGCAGTGGGCGCCGGCTCATGATTGACCGCCTGGGGACTGGCTCATGTGGTCCACTCCGGCCGAGCCGGCAGCTTGCTCGCGCCTGCCGTGCCAGGCGAGTACGGCTTCGACGACCCGATCGATTCCTCCGGCGAGTAGATAACACAGGGGCCCCAGCACGCCCAGCAACACGATCACCTGGACCCAGTACGACTGGCCGGCAATCCACGACTCGATCGCGTCGATCACGTCGAGAACGGTCTGCCAGCTCACCCCGTCAGGCTATCGGTCGGCCGGGCCGGGCGGTGCCGAAGCCGGAAGCCGCGAGGCCAGGCTGGTCCGGCGGTCACCTGGCCGGCCAGGCACCATGGTCGGCATGACTGCGTTCACTACCCCGGCGTCGAACGGGCCAGCGATGAACAAGGGCGCGAACATGCCGGTGACGGCCTCGTCGGTCCGTGCCGCGCTGACCTGGACAGCAGGCCCCGGGATACCCGATGTCGATGTGTCGGCGCTGTTGCTCACCGACTTGGGACGGGTCCGCAGCGACCACGACTTCGTCTTCTACAACCAGCCACGCCACGCATCGGGCGCGGTGTCACACGGCGGGAAGTCGGCCGCCGGGTCCGTGCTGACCGACGTCATCCGGGTCGACCTGGGCGCGGTGGAGGCGGCCGTCGGTTCCGTGCTGATCGCCGCATCCGCGGACGGTGGCACCTTCGGAGCCGTCCCTGATCTGGCCCTGACGGTGCATGACGGCGACGGCGGCCGGCTCGCACTCTTCGAAATCACCGACGCCACAACGGAAACCGCGTTCGTGTTCGGTGAGTTCTACCGACGCGCCGGTGGGTGGAAGTTCCGGGCAGTCGGACAGGGATACGCCTCCGGACTGGCCGGCCTCGCCACCGACTTCGGAATCAGCGTCGCCGACGAACAGCAGTCGGTGACCACAGCGGCTCCGGTCCACGCGCAGGCGCCGGGCTCGACGCGCCCACCGGTCCGACCGGTCGAACCGCCTGCCTGGCCGCCGCGCCCCCCGCAAACGCCGCCACCACCACCGATGCCCATGGCGTGGCCGCCAAGTCCGCCGCAATCGCCGCCAGCACTGCCTGCGCCGTTGCAACTGCCGCCGTCAGCCGTCCCGTTCCCCACCCGGGGCCGTTGACACCGGCGACCTGGAGCAGCCGTCTACGGTGGCCGGATGCTGGCCGCCTTCGCTGTCGAACCCCTGCCCGATGCTCCGCTCGACGCTGTCCGGGTCGCCGAGCGACCCGAGCCGGAGGTCCCCGAGGGCTGGACCCGGATCCGGGTGAAGGCGGCATCGCTGAACCGGCATGACCTGTGGACGCTGCGCGGAGTCGGAATCACCGCCGACAAGTTCCCGATGATCCTGGGCTGCGACGGCGCGGGCGTCACCGACGACGGCCGGGAGGTGCTGATCTATCCGGTGATCGGGTCGCCCGGGTTCACCGGCGACGAGACGTTCGACCCCGGCCGGACGCTGCTCACCGAGCGGTACCAGGGCACGTTCGCCGAGTACGTGGCCGTCCCGGACCGCAATCTGCTGCCGCTGCCCGACGGCCTGTCGTTCGAGCGGGCCGCGACCCTGGGCACCACCTACCTGACGGCGTACCGGATGCTCGCGGTCCGCAGCGGGCTGCCCGCCGGGTCGACGATCCTGGTCCAGGGCACCACCGGCGGCGTGTCCACCGCGCTGATCCAACTGGGCAGGGCGCTCGGGATGCGGGTCTGGGCGACGTCACGAACCGAGCGGGGCCGGGACCGCGGGACCGGCCTGGGCGCCCACCAGGTGTTCGAGACGGGGGCCCGCCTGCCGGAACGGGTCGACGGCGTCTTCGAATCGGTCGGCATGGCGACCTGGGCCCATTCGATGCGGGCCGTCCGGCCGGGCGGCGTGATCGTCTGCTGCGGCGCGACCAGCGGGCCCGATCCGTCCGCCGACCTGCAGCGGCTGTTCTTCCTGCAGATCTCGGTCATCGGGTCGACGATGGGCACGCTGGCCGAGTTCGGCCGGCTGATCGCGCTGTGCTCGGCGAGCGAGCTGCGTCCGGTGGTGGATCAGGCGTTCCCGCTCGAACACGGCCGGGATGCGCTGGAACTGCTGGAGACCGGTTCGCCGGGAAAACTGGTGCTCACCCGGTGACGACGAACACGTTGTCGCGCTCGCAGTGCCGTGGCTGGTGCTGGAGCGGACCGGCAGTGCGGCGGCGGCCGGCCGCGATCGTGCCGATCGTGTTGTCTGCGATGTTCGGCGGCGCGCTGATCGACTGGATCGGTCGGCGCCGATGCAGCATGATCGCCGTCGGGTTCAGCGGCTTCGCGGTCGCGGCGATTCCCGTGGCGGACATCACGTTGGGGCTGGGGATGCCGCTGTTGACGGTGCTGGTCGCGATCGGGCTGCTGGCGTTCGGTCCGCTGGTCCTGCCGCCGGAATCGCACATCTGGCAGGCGGTCGACGAGTCGAACCCGCAATGAGCAGGGCGCAGATCAGGATGCGGTCGATGGTGGTGAGAAAGCCGACGATTTGCGGCGCGCACCAGAGCACCCCGACACCGAGGACGGCGAGCAATGCCATGCTTCCCCAGCTGTCGACGAAGAAGTCCGGCGACCACTGCGTTCCCCGTTGCCAGCTGCCGTCGGCTGCCCGTTGGGCGGGCAGATAGGGCCGCCACAGCGGGTAGCTGATCGCGCCGAGCCCGGCCGCGTACACGCTGACCGCCGCCGCGAAGGTCACCGGCGCCGGCACGTTCTTGATCACGAAGTAGGCGAACGCCCGCCAACCCGCCGGGTGGCGGCGCTGCGGGACCCCCCGCGCGACGTACTTGGCATCCATCAGGACTGCCGATTGCTTGCTCAGCCGGCCAAATCCGTTCAGCGCCAGGATCGCGCTGGCGGCGGTCACCGGGTTGATGATGGCCAGGCGACGGGCGTCGCCGGCCTCCGATTGAGTTTCCATAGTGGAAAGTCTCCGTTGACTTTCCTTTCCGTTAACTCTCCAGGTTGTCATGTGAAGGCGGCCTCGTTCCTCTCCCGGCCGCCGAGCGGGCGGGATTCGCCGGACTACGCGGTGACCCGGCAGCTTTGCCTGATCAGGCAAAGCTTTGTCGGCCCACACCATTTCGGGTGCACTCGGTATCACGGGTTGGTGCGTGATGCTCCGCTTGAACAGACGAATCCCAATCCTGACACCGCGTCCCAATTGGCCGACGAGGTCCCAACCGGGCGATTCACGGTTCGTCCCCCTTCCCTGAGGAGAAACCCATGACCGCAACGTCCCGTCGGATGACGAACCCGGCACCCAGATCCGACCGCGGGCGTCGAACCGTGCTGGTCACCGGCGCCACCGGTGTCGTCGGGCAGGCCCTGATCCCACGGCTCGTCGACGACGGGGCAGCGGACGTCATCTGCCTGACCCACCGCTCGACCGTGGACGAACGCCCCCGCAGACGGAACGCCGGCAGCGTCAGCACCGTCCACGGCGACGTGTCCCAGCCGGACCTCGGGCTCGGCGCCCTGGAGTACGGCGAACTGGCCGCCCGCATCGACTCGATCGTGCACGCCGCGGCGATGACCGACTTCGGCGGCCCGGACGAGACCCTGCAACGCATCAACGTCGACGGCACCGGGCACGCGCTGGCCCTGGCCGACGCCGCGGGGGCCCAGTTCGTGCATGTCAGCACCGCGTACCTGCACGCCCGCGGCGAGGGTCAGCGAGGGCACATCGCCGCGCGATACGCCGCTTCCAAACACGCAGCCGAGGCCGTCGTCAAGACCAGCGGCGTGGCACACAGCATCGTGCGCCCGTCGATCGTCATCGGCGACTCACGAACCGGGGCAATGTCTTCCGCCCAGGGCTTGCACCGGGCAGCCGGAGCCGTGCTGTCCGGCATCGCCCCGATCCTCCCGTTCGGCGCGTCCTGGCCCTTCGACTTCATCCCGCAGGACATCGTCGCCGACACCATCGCCGGCATCGTTGAGAACGACCGCACCGGCGAAGAACTGTGGATCACCGCTGGACACCAGGCACTGACCCTCGCCCAGGCCGTTGACGTGCTCGTGGCGACCGGACGCCAGATGGGCATCAAGGTCGAGACCCCACGATTCGTTTCCCCCGAACAATTCGACCGGATCATCGCCCCGGTATTCCTCCCGGCACTACCAACCAGAATGCGCATCACCATCACCCGGCTGCTCGACTTCTTCGCCGTCTACCTGGACCGGGACGACCCACTCCCGTCGTCACTGCCAGCTCTCGAACAACAAGGCGTCACCGCCATGCCCGACCTGGCCGAAAGCCTCAAACGCAGCCTGCACCACTGGTACTCCGGCCGCCAACAAGATCGCGCAACCCGGGCCGTGGCATGACGAACGACCAAACCGCCACCCCCTACGGCAGCCGAACACCCACCCGGGCAACAGTTCTCGCCCAGTACCGGGCGCACATCAGCACCTCGCAGGCCACCATCGCCGAGATCCTCGGTGCCCCAATGGAAGTCCGTTCGTCGGGCACACGCGTGTACGACGAACAGGACACCCCTTACCTGGACTGCGGGGGGTACGGCGTCTTCCTACTCGGGCACCGGCACCCAGTCGTCATCGATGCGGTGCAGCGCCAGCTCGGCAGGCACACGCTCGCGACAAAGCTCTTCCTCACCCCGCAACTGGCGGAGGCGGCCGAAATCCTTGCGTCGATCGCGCCGCCGGGTCTGGATCACGTGGTTCTGACCAACTCCGGCGCGGAAGCCACGGAGCTGGGGCTCAAGCTGGCCCGGCTCGCCGGCCGCACGCGGGTCGTGGCGATGACGGGTGGCTTTCACGGCAAGACGCTCGGCGCGCTGTCGGTGACCGGGCGCGAGTTCTACCGGGCACCGTTCCGGCCGCTGCTGCCGGGGGTCGAGTTCATCCCGTTCGGGGACGCCGACGCGCTCGCCGCAGCGCTCGCCCACGAAGGCTCAACCACCGCGGTGATACTCGAACCGGTGCAGGGCGAGGGCGGCGTCGTCATCCCGCCCGCGGGCTACCTGTCCGCGGTCCGCAGGCTGTGCACGGCAGCGGAAGCACTGCTGGTGCTCGACGAGATCCAGACCGGGCTCGGGCGCCTCGGCACGTGGTGGGGCGCCGACACCGAGGGCGTCCGGCCCGACGTGCTGCTCTCCGGCAAGGTGCTGTCCGGCGGCGTCATCCCGGTCGGGGCGGTGATCGCCACCTCCGAGGTCTTCGCCCCGCTCGATGCCGATCCGCTGCTGCACTCCTCCACCTACGGCGGAAACCCGCTGGCGGCAGCGGCGGTGACGGCGACAATCCGGACCATCCGCGACGAGGAGCTGGTGACGAGGTCGGCCCAGCTCGGCGAGCGCATCAGGACCGACGCGGGCGAGATCCTCGGTGAGCACTGTCCCTGGTTGGTCCGCGAGGTCCGCGGCCGCGGGTTGCTCATTGGCCTCGACTTCGCCGAGGCGTCCGTCGCCGCGGAATTCCTGATGTCCATGGTCGAGCAGCACGTGGTGACGTCCTACTCGCTCAATACGCACTCGGTCGTCCGCCTGACACCGCCGGCAACCCTCGACGAGGACGACCTCGGATGGCTCTCGACCGCCATCCGGGCGTCCGCGGTCGACCTCGCCCGCCGCCACCCACGACCCGCCAGTGGCCGACGAGCGGCCTGACCCGCGATCACCGCCGGCTGCCGACCTTCCGTCCCCCGTCCCTGCACCCACCCCGGAGCACAACATGCGCAACGTCTGCCTGACCGTCCTTGTCGCCCACCGCAGCGCCGCCGATGCGTTCGCCGCCATCGCCGACTTCGCCTCGTACCCGAAACACAGCGCGGCCGTGCGCAGCGTCGTCGTCACGGAATCCGAGACCGACCAGCGTTCGACCTGGGAGGTCGCCTTCCGCAACGGCCTCCTGCGATGGACCGAACTGGACACCCTGTCGCCCGCCACCGGGACCATCACGTTCCAGCAGGTCGAGGGGGACGTCGATCAGTTCGAAGGCGGTTGGGAGGTTCGGCCGACGGCCGATGGCGGGGCCAGCGTTCGCTTCTCGGCGCGCATCGACATGGGCATGCCGACCCTCGCCGACGTCCTCGAGCCGATCGCGTCCCGCACGCTGCTGGACAACACCCTGGCGATCATCCACGGGATGTTCGGCCCCACCGTTCAGCTGGTCGACCAGTCGGACACGGTGCCCGATTCCGTCGACAGCCTCACCCTGTCGCCCTGATCGCCCGACCCTGCCCGGCACCCGCAAGCGCCCGGGCCTCGCGGTTATCCGAGACCCCACCCGCGACCGCCAACCACACCGATCCCCGTCCAACGGCACAATCCAGGAGGATTACCATGCCATCCCCGTCCGCAGCCACCCCCGTCCCTGCGCCCAGGACCCTCGCCGCCCGGTACGACACCGTGGTGCTCGGCGGCGGCCTGGCCGGCCTCACCCTCGCACTGCAACTGCGCAAGGCCCGGCCAGGCACCAGCATCCTGGTACTGGAACGCCGGTCCTTCCCGATGCCGACCGCGGCCCACAAGGTCGGCGAATCCACCGTGGAAATCTCCGCCGAATACTTCACCAACGTGCTCGGCCTCAAGGACCACATCCTGAATGACCAGCTTCCGAAGAACGGGCTGCGGTTCTTCTGGACCGACCCGGAGGCACCGATGGAGTCAGCCCTCGAGCTGGGCTTCGGGACAACCTCGCCGGCGGCCTCCTATCAGCTGGACCGCGGCATCTTCGAGAATTACCTGGCACAGCAGGTCATCGAGCACGGCATCACGCTGGTCGACGGGGCACGCGTCACGGCCGTCACCCTCGGACAGGGAAATGCGGACCACGAGGTCACCGTCGGGCTGGGCGCGAAAGGCACCGACCTGACCACCGTGCGCGCCCGGTGGGTGCTGGACGCCTCCGGCCGGCGGGCGATCCTGCGGCATCAGCTCGACCTGACCCGCGACAACGCCCACAACCCCAACGCGGCCTGGTTCCGGGTCGACGCGGTCGTCGACGTCGAGACCTTCAGCGAGGATGCGGAGTGGCGCGCCCGGATGGTGGACGGCGATCCCCGTTACCTGTCCACCAACCACATCATGGGCCGCGGCTATTGGGTGTGGCTGATCCCGTTGTCCTCCGGCTCCACCAGCATCGGGATCGTCACCGAGCCGAATTACCATTCGCTCGATCAATTCCCGACCTTCGACAAGGCGATGGACTGGCTCGAGGAGCACGAACCGCACGTCGCGAAAGGCGTCCGCGATGCCATCGCCGGCGGCGCCACCCTGCAGGACTACAAGGTGCTCAAACACTTCTCGCATGGCAGCAAGCAGGTGTTCTCGGCGAACCGCTGGGCCTGCACCGGTGACGCCGGCCTGTTCCTGGACCCGTTCTATTCCCCCGGCAGCGACTTCGTCGCCATCAGCAACACCTACATCACCGAACTGGTGCACAAACAACTCGACGGCCACGGCATTCGGATCGCTGCCAAACTTTTCGAAATGGTCTACCAGACCCTGTTCAGCACCGGGCTGAGCATTTACCAGGACCAGTACCCGATGTTCGGAAACCCGAAGGTGATGCCGGTCAAGGTGCTCTGGGACATCTGCTACTACTGGTCCCTCGCCGGGCCGATCTACTTCGCCGGCAAACTGACGTCCGTCCCGACCCTGGTCGCCGCCCGCCGGACGCTGGACAAGGCCGTCGCGTTGAACACCACGATGCAGGCCTTCTTCCGCTCCTGGGACGCCGTCGACAAGGGCGAGATCCGCCGCGGCTTCATCGACCCGGTCAAGGTCGAAACCGCACTGGACCTCATCACCCGGCTCACCGACGAACCCCCGAACGGGGTCGCCAAGCTGCTCCGCGGGAACCTCGGCCTGATGCACGAGATGGCTGCCGAGATCGTCGGTGTCGCCCAGCTCGACCACCCCGAACTGACCCGACCGAAGCCGGTCCAGGAATGGGACGGCAGGGTGACACACCTGGGCCACGTGTACCGGGCCGTCGGCGCCGGCGGCATGGGCGCCAGCAAGCCGGCGTCCACCGAGACCGCCGGCCGGCTCGCCGCCTGAATGCACGTCACCCCGCCCGGTCGCCGACTACTCGTCGCCGGCGGGGCGGGTCGTTCATCACCTTTGTCGTGTATCAAGCACTCTGTCCGGGCCATCCGTCCCACTGACAGTTCCGTGAAACCAAGAGATCGAGGTTCCAACCATGACTGTTCAACATTTTGACGTTGTGATCATCGGTGCCGGCCTGTCCGGGATCGGCACTGCCTGCCAGTTGACGGCCCAGTTCCCGCACAAGACCATTGCGGTACTGGAGCGGCGAGAACGGCTGGGCGGCACTTGGGACTTGTTTCGCTACCCGGGAATTCGCTGCGATTTCGACATGCTCACGTTCGGGTACAAATTCCGTCCGTGGCATGAGTTGAAGGTGCTGGCTGACGGCCCGTCAATCCGCCAGTACATCGCCGACACCGCCGTCGCGCACGGCGTCGACAAGAAGATCCATTACGGCCTGAAGATCCTCGGCGCCGACTGGTCCAGCGCCGAAAGCCGATGGAGCGTCACCGCCGTGCACGAGGCGACCGGCGAGACCGTCCAGTACACCTGCGGTTACCTGATCAGCTGCACCGGCTACTACAGCTACGACGCCGGCTATCTGCCGACCTTTCCGGGCGTGGAGCAGTTCACCGGGCGCTACGTGCACCCCCAGCACTGGCCGGAGGACCTGGACTACCGTGGCAAGAAGGTGGTCGTGATCGGCAGCGGCTCGACGGCGGTCACCCTGATACCGGCGATCGCCGGCGAGGCCGAGCACGTCACGATGCTGCAGCGCTCGCCGTCGTACGTGGTGTCGATTCCCGAATTCGACAAGATTTCCGCGGTGCTGGGTCGGTTCCTGCCGGAGAACTGGGTCTACGCGCTCGGGCGCAAGCGCAACATCCTGATTCAGCGCCAGATGTATAAGGCGGCCCGTCGCTGGCCGAAGCAGATGCGCCGATTCCTCCTGGCGCAGGTGCGCCGCCGCGTCGGGCCTGATTTCGACATGAGCCATTTCACCCCCAGGTACATGCCGTGGGACGAGCGGCTGTGCGCGGTGCCCGATGGCGATCTGTTCAAGGTGCTGCGGTCGGGCGAGGCGTCGGTGGTCACCGATCACATCGAAACACTCACCAAGACAGGGATTCTGCTGAAGTCGGGACGCGAGATCGAGGCTGACGTCATCGTCACGGCAACCGGGCTGGACGTGCAGATGCTGGGCGGCATGCAGTTGTCGGTTGACGGTGAGCCACGCGATCTGGGCCGGGGGATGACCTACAAGGCCGTCCTGGCGCAGGACGTTCCCAACCTGGCGGTCATCTTCGGTTATCCCAATGCTCCGTGGACGCTCAAGTCCGACATCGCCGGGGCTTACCTGTGCCGGCTGCTGCAGCACATGGACGACAACGGCTTTGACGTCGCGACGGCCCACGACACAGACGGTTGCGCGACGAATGTCGGGATGTTCGACCAGCTGAAATCCGGCTACGTGCAGCGAGCAAAGGACATCATGCCGCGGCAGGGAACGAAGCTGCCGTGGAAGGTACTGATGGACTACGCGAAGGACTCCAAGCTGCTGCTGACCGACCCGGTCGAGGACAGCGTGCTGCATTTCGAGCGGGCGAGAGTCGCTGTCCCTGCCTGAATTGATCGACACCTTCGACACCCGTCCGTGACCAACGCGAGGATGTTAGATGTTCAGCCTTCTAGGGGTTTTTGTCGAGCGCAGGCACCGGCTCGTCCTGGTCATCGCCGGTCTGTTCATCGTCGCCGGCGGGATCTTCGGCATCGGTGTCGCCGACCAGCTGGGTGTCGGCGGCTTCTACGCACCCGGCGACGAATCGACGCAGGCGGATGGGGCCTTCGACGAAGCGCTGCCGGCAGGCCCGCACAACCTGGTCGTGCTCGCCACGAGCACCGACGCGGGCAGCGCAGCAGTCGCCGCCGTCGACTCCGCGTCGACGACGCAGGCGGGCATCGAACTCACCGAATACCTGCAGCAGCAGGAGGGCATCAACACCGTCGTTTCCTATTGGGCGGGCCAGGACCCCAGGCTGCGGTCGAGCGACGGCCAAACCGCTCTGGTCCTGGCCCGGATCATGGGTAACGAGGACCAGCGCAAGGCGACGCTGCTCCGGATCTTCGACCGGATCAACGGTGAGCACGACGGCCTGCTGCTCAAGCCCGGGGGGCAGCCGGCGGTCGAACGGGAGGTGACCGCGAGCAGTCAGGAAGACCTGAAGAGGATGGAACTGCTGGCGGCCCCGGTGATCGCGTTGATCCTCGTGTTCGTCTTCGGCAGCATCGTGTCCAGCCTGCTGCCGCTGGTGATTGGATTGACCGCGATCGTCGGAACCCTGGTCACCCTGCGCGTCCTGACGATGTTCACCGAGGTCTCGTTGTACTCGCTGAACATTGCCACGGCGTTGAGCCTGGGGCTGGCGATCGACTACGGGTTGTTCGTCGTCACCCGGTACCGCGAGGAACTGGATACCGGCGCGACCGTTCCGGCCGCCATTTCGACCACCATCCGGACGGCCGGGCGGACGGTGCTGTTCTCGGCGATTACCGTCGCCCTGTCGCTGGCGGCCCTGCTTGTGTTCCCGCTGTACTACCTGCGCTCCTTCGCGTACGCGGGCATCGCGGTCGTCGCATTCGCCGGCTTGAGTGCGGTCGTCATCCTACCGGCGGTCCTGATGCTGGTCGGTCACCGGGTCGACAAACTCGACGTGGCAAAGGGTTTCGCTCGGTTCCGGAACGGCGAGGTGGGCCGGCTGCGGCGCTACCGGATGGGCCGGCACCGCCGCCTCGCGGACGCGACCGGTGGCCGGCTCAGCCGCTCGGGCGCAGGTCGCTGGCATCGGCTCGCGCTGTTCGTGATGCGGCATCCAGGGGTACTCGCGCTGGCGGTGGTTACCGTGCTGATCGTGCTCGGCTCCCCGTTCCTGGGCGTTCGGTTCGCGCTGCCAGACGTGTCCAACCTGCCCGCCGACAGCGAGAGCAGTCAGGCGGTCGCCCAGTTGCAATCCGACTTCCCCCAGCTGAGCACCGATGCCATGTACGTCGTGGCGCCGGACGAGCAACTCACCCCGGAGCAGACCACCGCCTACGCGACCGCACTGTCGGAGGTCGATGGCGTTTCTTCGGTGCAGTCCTCCGCCGGCACCTTTGTCGATGGGGCGCAGATTCTGCCCGCCACCGCGGAAGCGGCGGCGATCTTCAATGGGCCCTCGGCATCCTGGCTGAGCGTGGGATTGACGGGTGACCCGCAAAGTGAGCAGGCCACAACAGCCGTCGACGACGTCCGTGAGGTGGCCGCACCCACCACTGTTCTCGTCGGCGGGGTCGCCGCGCATCTGGTGGACACCCAGGCGACGCTCGCCGCGGCCCTGCCCTACGCCCTGGCCATCGTCGCCGGATCCACCCTGGTGCTGCTGTTCCTGTTCACCGGCAGCGTGCTGATCCCGATCAAAGCGGTGGTGCTCAACCTGTTGAGCCTGACCGCGACGTTCGGCGCTGCGGTGTGGATCTTCCAGAACGGCAACCTGAAGAGTCTGCTCGGCGACTTCCAGACCAACGGTGCTCTGGAGCTGACGACGCCAATCTTGTTGTTCGCGATCGCCTTCGGTCTCTCGATGGATTACGAACTGTTCCTGCTGTCCCGCATCAAGGAGGAATATCACCGGCTCGGCGACAACACCGCGGCAGTGGCCTCCGGGCTGGAGAAGACCGGCCGCCTGGTCACCTACGCGGCGCTGCTGTTCGTCATCGTGATGGTCGCCTTCGCCACCTCGCAGCTCAGCGTGTTGAAGCTGGTTGGTGTCGGACTGGGGCTTGCGGTCGTCATGGACGCCACGCTGATTAGGGCGATCCTGGTCCCCGCCGTCATGCGATTGGCCGGGAAGGCCAACTGGTGGGCTCCGCGGCCGCTGCGGGCGGTGCACCGGCGGTTCGGCCTGCACGAGGGCGACTCAGCTCCGGCCGGGCAGCCGCCCGCCGCCAGGACGCAGGGGCCGAAACATTCCCACATTTCCCCGTTGGAAAGACCGCTGCCGTCCACGAATTAGCCCGTGCACTGAAAAGCCAGGCATCGCAACGCAAATGCTGCGGATAGCCGGCCCAACACCCGCGCCCTGACCCGTCACCGAAATCGGCTGGTCCAGCAACTGACGTAGGTATCACTCGCTGTCCCCTGATGCTCCGCTTGAGCAGACGAAATCCCAGACCCGGCACCGCGAGGCCGCTTGGCCGGCGACATCCCATCCGGGCGATTCACGGTTCGTCCCTCTTCCCATAGGAGAACCCCCATGACCGCAACGTTCCCTCGGACAACGCTTCTCACCCGACCGGCAACGTGGCGCAGGGTCCTTCGGCTCACGGCGGTCCAGCTGGTGGTCGTCGGAGTGGGGGTGCTGCTCGTCCGCCTCGTCCTGGAACTGGGCGAGAGGTCCGCGACGAACATCGGCGGGGTTGACGGCGGCAGCGCCTCGGCGGGCGCTGTGGGCCAGGGTGGCCTGTTGGCCAAGGTGCTGCTCGCCGCGTTGGTCGTCGTCGCGGTGGCCCGGGGCACCGGAGCGCTGGCCCTGCGAATCGGCCAGCCGCGAGTGGTCGGTGAGATCGTCGGCGGCTTTCTGCTGGGGCCGACCGTGCTCGGCGCGCTGGCGCCGGAGGTGTCCGCCTGGCTGATCCCTCCGGAGGCGCTGCCGGCGTTGGACGCCTTCGCGCAGCTCGGGCTGGTGCTGTTCATGTTCCTCGTCGGGCTCGAGCTGGACACGTCGCTCATCCGGCGGCAGGGTCACCAGGCCGCCGTGTTGTCGAACGTAGGCATGGTCGTGCCCTTCACTCTCGGTGTCGGGATCGCGCTCGCCCTGCACCCGACCTTCGGCGGGGACATCCCTTTCGCGCCCTTCGCCCTGTTCCTCGGTGCCTCCATGGCCATCACGGCCTTCCCGGTCCTCGCGGGGATCCTCACCGAACGCGGCCTGTCCCGACGCCCGCTGGGCGCCCTGGCACTCACCTGCGCCGCGGTCGACGACGTGACCGCGTGGTTCCTGCTTGCCGCCGTCGTGGCCGTGGTGCGGGCGACGTCGCCGGCCGACGCAGCCATCACCGGTGCGCTGGCCGTCACCTTCGCGGTGGCGATGATGCTGGTGGTGCGTCCCCTCCTGCGGCGCTTGGTGTCTCGCTACCTGCCGGACGAACGGGTCACTCCGGGCGCCATGGCGCTGGTGGTCGTGGGCCTGCTCGCCTCCGCCTTGACCACCGAGACCATCGGCATCCATGCCATTTTCGGCGCCTTCATGTTCGGTGCGGTGTTGCCGCTGCGGATGCCGGTCGTCGAGGCGATGCACGGTCGGATCGGGACGCTCACATCAGTGCTGCTGCTTCCGGCCTTCTTCGCGGCGACCGGGCTACACACCGATCTGCTGGCGGTCGCGGGCGATCCGCGAGCGGCCTGGGGGGCATTCGGTCTCATCATGCTCGCCGCCGTCGGCGGGAAGCTGGGCGCGATCAGCCTCACCGCACGGGGCCTGGGCATGCCGTGGCGGGACTCCACAGCGCTCGGGGTGCTGATGAACACCCGCGGGCTGACCGAGCTGGTCATCCTCGGGATCGGCCTGCAGCTCGGCGCGATCCCCAAGGACCTCTACGGGCTGCTCGTCGTTATGGCCCTGTTGACCACCGCAGCCACGACACCGCTGCTCTCCCTGATCATGCCCAGCACCCGCAGGTCCCGACGCCCACGGGCGGCGCCCGAGGCCACCGCGCCCGCCCCGTCGACAGCCGACGACACCCCCATACGACCACGGCCAAAACCCAGGAGGATCACCATGCCATCCCCGTCCGCAGCCACCCCCGTCCCCGCGCCCAGGACCCTCGCCGCCCGCTACGACACCGTGGTGCTCGGCGGCGGCCTGGCCGGCCTCACCCTCGCACTGCAACTGCGCAAGGCAAGGCCGGACACCAGCATCCTGGTACTGGAACGCCGGTCCTTCCCGATGCCGACCGCAGCCCACAAGGTCGGCGAATCCACCGTGGAAATCTCCGCCGAATACTTCACCGGAGTGCTCGGCCTCAAGGACCACATCCTGGGCGAACAGCTCCCCAAGAACGGGCTGCGGTTCTTCTGGAAGCCAGAACCGAACGCGCCCATGGAGTCCGGCCTGGAGTGGGGCTGGTCGGTAGCCCCCCCGGCGCCGTCCTATCAGCTCGACCGCGGCACCTTCGAGAACCACCTGGCCCAACTGGCCATCGACAACGGCATCACCCTGATCGACGGGGCGCGTGTCACCGCCGTCACCCTCGGGTCCGGATCCGCGGACCACGAGGTCACTGTCGGGCTGGGCGACGGCGGAAAGGAGCCCGCCACCGTGCGGACCCGGTGGGTGCTGGACGCCTCCGGCCGGCGGGCGATCCTGCGGCATCAGCTCGACCTGACCCGCGACAACGGTCACGACCCGAACGCGGCCTGGTTCCGGGTCGACGCGGTCATCGATATCGAAACCTTCAGCGATGACCCGGAGTGGCACACGCGGATGGCGGACGGCGAGCCCCGCCGCCTGTCCACCAACCACCTCATGGGTCGCGGATATTGGGTGTGGCTGATTCCGCTGTCCTCCGGCTCCACCAGCGTCGGGATCGTCACCGACCCCTCGCACCACAAGTTGGATCAGTTCCCCACCTTCGACAAGGCGATGGACTGGCTGAACCTGCACGAGCCGCGCGTGGCGAAAGCCGTCCGCGATGCCATCGCCGGCGGCGCCAACCTGCAGGACTACAAGGTGCTCAAACACTTCTCGCACGGCAGCAAGCAGGTGTTCTCGGCGAATCGCTGGGCCTGCACCGGTGACGCGGGATTGTTCCTGGACCCCTTCTATTCCCCAGGCAGCGACTTCATCGCCATCAGCAACACCTACATCACCGAATTGGTGCACAAACAACTCGACGGCCACGGCATCCGGATCGCCACCAAGGTGTTCGAATTGGTCTACCAGACCCTGTTCAGCACCGGCCTGGACATCTACAAGGGGCAGTACCCGTTGTTCGGAAACCCGAAGGTGATGCCGGTCAAGGTGCTCTGGGACATCTGCTTCTACTGGTGTGTTGGTGGGCCGCTCTATTTCGCCGGCAAGCTGACGTCCATCCCGACATTGGTCGCCGCCCGCCGGACGCTGGACAAGGCCGTCGCGTTGAACACCACGATGCAGGCCTTCTTCCGCTCCTGGGACGCCGTGGATCAGGGCCAGGTCCGGCCGGGTTTCGTCGACACCAGCAAGGTGGGGACGGCCTCCGAGCTCATCTCCCATCTCGCCGACCAGCCCACCATCGGTGTGGCCAAGCTGCTCCGCGGCAACCTCGCCCTGATGCACGAGATTGCCGCCGAAATCGTCGGTGTCGCCCAACTCGATCACCCGGAGCTGGCCCGGCCGAAGCCGGTCCAGGACTGGGACGGCGCGGTGACCCACCTGGGCCACGTGTACCGGGCCGTGGGGGCCGGCGGCATGGCCGCCGACGAGCAGGGCCCGACGTCGGCGCGGATCAGCGGGCGACTGGCCGCCTGAGGGTCGCAACTCGCGACGGGCAATGTCGCAGCTGATCAATCCGCATACGGATTCGAATAGTGAAGGCGAAGGTATCTTGATATGACTGAAGCACTGCGGGTCGCCATTATTGGCGCCGGACCGGCGGGAATTTACGCCGCCAGCATTCTCACCCAAAATAGTCCCGATGCGACGGTCGATCTGTATGACCGATTGCCGACGCCGTACGGTCTCATTCGCTACGGGGTGGCGCCGGACCACCCGCGCATCAGACAGATCATCACGGCGCTCCATCAGGTGCTGGCCAGCGACCGGATTCGTTTCATGGGCAATGTGCAGGTCGGCAACGACCTGAAGATCGACGAGCTGCGCGACTATTATGACGCAATCATTCTCGCAACCGGCGCCGAGCTGGACCGGGACCTCGGGATCCCGGGTGAGCACCTGCATCGAAGCTACGGTGCGGCGTCTTTCGTGTCATTCTACAACGCCCACCCGGACCGACCAGCGAAGTGGGATTTGTCCGACGCACCTGCGGTGGCGGTCATCGGCGCCGGCAATGTCGGGCTGGACACCGCGCGGATGCTGGCCCGAAGCGCGGCGGAGCTGCGACGAACCGACGTGCCGGAGCAGGTCGAACAGGTGTGGGCGAAGTCCGCGGTCACAGATGTGCACCTGTTCGCGCGCCGCGGCCCGGCCCAGGCCAGGTTCACGCCGGTCGAACTGCGGGAGCTCGACCAATCGCCAGACATGCAGGTGCTGGTCGATCCCGAGGGCGTGGAATTCGACGAGCAATCGGAACGGGACCTGCGCGACTCGCGATCGCTGCGGATGGTGGTCGACGTACTCAGTGACTGGGCGGTGCGGGAGCCACGGCCCGGCCCTGGGCGGCGGGTCCATCTGCATTTCCTGCAGAATCCGGTCGAGATCCACGGCTCCGACGGCGCCGTCTGCGGGCTCAGGACCGAACGCCAGGAGCTGACGGGGGACGGCGGGGTCCGCGGCACCGGGGAGATGACCGACTGGGCCGTGCAAGCGGTCTATCGCGCCGTCGGCTACCGCTCCGAGTCGATCGAAGACCTGCCGTTCGACCCGATGACGTTCACCCTGCCCAACGACGGTGGCCGGGTGCTGGACCTCGACGGACGGCCGCTGGCGGCCATCTACACCACTGGTTGGGTCAAACGCGGCCCGATCGGTTTGATCGGCCACACCAAGTCAGACGCCGCCGAGACAGTCGCCAAGCTGCTGGCCGACGCCGGCATCCTGCAGCGGGCCGCGCACCCGACCCGGTCGGCGGTCGACGGTTTGCTGCGGTCGAAGGGTCTGGCGATCACCGACTTTGATGGTTGGAATCGTCTGGATGCGCACGAACGCAGTCTCGGAGCCGATGCGGGTCGGGACCGGGTCAAGGTGGCGTCCCGCGAGCGGATGACCGAGATCGCCGCGCGGCCGATGGACGGCGGTTGACGGTTTTCGTCCCCGGGTCCGGCTCGCCGAGGCTCAGCGGGCCGGCAACAGAGACGTTGACCGTCAGATGGCCGGCTCCCATGCAGACGAACCCCGCCCCGGCCGCCCAGGCGGTGTCGCCGTCAGCGGCCGCCTTCTCCTGCGCTCCGGCCAACGCCGCCGCCGGGGCGATGCCCGCTTGCAGTCCATGGTGATAGCGCACCATCAGACCCACGATCGCTTCATCGAGGACGGCCACCACCGGAGCAACCAACGACGCAGTGCCCTTGGCGAGCAACACAGTCGCCAGACCCAGCACCTCGTCGATCGCCACCACCCGGTGTGCGGCCGCTTCACAGGCGGCCAGTACGACGTGAAAGGGCGACCGACCGAGGCGTTCGAGCTCGTACAGCGTCAACGGCCCGTCGGACAGCAGTAGCGCGGAGAAGAACGGGTTGTCGGATCGCAGCAGTCCATGAGCGGCGATGTGTGCCACCATCGCGCCGTCTATCGCAGCGAGAACCGCTGCCGCGCCACCGGTGTCACCGACCAGTTCGATGGCCCCCGGATACAGCGCAGCAACCGCATCGGCCTCCGCGGAGGCCCCGGCCAGACCTGGTCCGGCCACCACCACCGCTGCGCCCGGCGACGACCGACGCCGGTGTTCGGTCGCCATCAGCCAGAATCTCGCGGACGGCACGACGCTGACTGGTCGACCCCAGCAGGTCGGAACGACCGACCAGGGCAGCGACTGCAAGGCCGCCGAGGGCACGAGAACCAGTGCACGATCACCGATCTGGTCCCGAATCGGCGTGAACAGCAGGCCGTCGAGCTGCCCCCTGAGCCTGCCGAGTGTCGCCGCGGCCGCCGCCCGGCTTTCCGGCCGGGATTCGGCGTTCGCCATGCGCCGCAACGCAAATGAGACATGCTTCAGCGTCGACGCGAGATCGGCCGAGCCGAGTTCGGTCAACCTGGCCCGGCCGTCGACAACAGTCACCGCGGACAACACCTGATCGTGTTCGACGTATTCGACCAGTGCCATCTCGCCCAGGGCCTCGTCGAGCTCGGCGATCTTCCTGGCCTTCAGCCGTTGGCCGCCGGCCAGCGCGGGGAAGCGGCGGCAGCGATCTGCGATGGCCCGTTCGATGCGGACCTGCCGCTGGATGAGCTCACCGGCGGACCGTCCGGCGGAGCGTCTCTGCTCGATCTCGGTGACCGCCATCCGAAGTTCTTCCAGATCGGCCGACAGCACGGGATCCTGCGGCGGCCGGGGTGGTCGGTACAGGAGAGCGCTCGCGCGACCGCGTTCGACGAAGGACAGCACGGCCCGCGCGTTGCCGTCTTCCACCGCCAACCTCAGTCCGGTGGCGGCCAGCGCTCCCCGATGGATGGAGACGTGCGCACGCAGTTCGGTTGCACCCAGCGTTGCCTGATAGTTCTCGACGATGCGCAGTCCGGCCGAGATCGCGGACTTCGCCGACGTCCGACGCCCCTCCGCCTCCCGCAGCAACGCCTCCGCCAGCCACGCCCTGGCGCGGCAATCCGCAGGGCCGGTGCGACGGGCCCGGGCCGCCAGGGCCAGGTCGTGGTGGGCGGCCGCCCGGTTCCCCCGCAGGAGAGCCAACCGTCCGGCGAGGATCCGTGCCTCCAGCGACGGCACCAGCCAGCCAGCCTTGGCCAGGTCGTCGGCACAGCGACGGGCCTGCGCTGCGGTCACCCCGACGGGGCGCTCGGCGACCTGCGCCTGCAGGCTCGCGTACCGGGCCAGCGCCGCCCCCGCGGGACGGTTCAGCCTGCGGAAACCCTGGGCGGCCTGTCGTGCTGCTCGCTGCGCCTCGGCGACGTCGCCCTGCACCAACGCAACGGTGGAGAGCAGGAGTTGGGCGTCGACGACCTCCATCCGCCGCTGCTGACTGCGATGGATCTGCACGGCTGACTCAGCCGCCGCCCGCGCCTCGGCAACCAGCCGCACGGACAGCAGCAGGCGGGCCTTTGCCTCCCTGAGCGATCCCACCTCCGCCCCGAGAATTCGGTACCTTTCGTCGGCGTTTTCGTAGTGTTCGAGTGCGGCCACCACTTCGCCGCGGCTCGCCTTCAGCCATCCCAGGTTCTGTTCGACGTAGGCGGCCCAGGTGGACAGCGAATGGCGCTCGGACAGCAGTCTGGCTTCCTCGAGGTCGGCCTCCGCGGCGCGGAACGACCGACGGACGATGTGCAGCAGACTTCGGTTCGACAGGGCCCTGGTCGTCCAGTCGGCCTCGCCGGACCTCCGCAGGATCGGCAACGCAAGCCGCAACACATTCATCGCCTCGTCGGCACGTCCGACGAACTGCAGAATCGCGGCCTGTTGGGTCCGGGCCTTTGCCTTGTCCACGCCGTGCAGGTTGTCGATCGCCGTGCCGATCGCCCGCAGGGCGCGACCTGGCCGGCCCATCAGGCTGAGCGTGCCGGCCAGACTGACCTGCGCCTGCGCGGGCAGGACGGCGGAACCGGCCCGCCGACCGGCCCGAATGGCCTCCTGGAGGGCCGTGAACGAGGTGTCGAGGTCATCGAGGTGCTTGGCCGAGATCCCCACTGAATGAGCGGCGACGCTCAACGCGGCCCAGTCCTTGCCCAGCCGAGCCAGCTCCGCAAGTTCGGTGGCCCTGGTCAGGGAGCGGCGGGGATCGCTCGCTGCCAACTCCAGCGCCTCGCTCGCGGCGCTCAACAATTCGCTGTCAGTGGGCGGGCGCTCCGAGTCCACGGTGGCACCTCCAAATACCGAACAAGCGCACACAACGATGATCCCGTGGATCCGGGAAGCCTATACATCCAATGCGCGACCTTACTAAGCTGCCGGATATGGCTCAGTCGCACGACCCCAACAACCCAGAGGAAGCTGTTCAGGATCACGTCGACAGTCGGCCGACCGAGTTGCTGGTTTCTTCCGGGCACGCACAACTCGTCATCCGAACCCTGCTCGGGATGAACATCTCGGCATCCGAAGCGGACAACGACGCTGACCTCGATCTCGCCCAGCTCACAGTTGATTCGGCCGATCTGGCCAGGCGATTCCCGGATTCCGTCGATCCAATGGGTGCGGCGCTCGATGAAATCAAGAATCGCATCCGCGGCGACAGACAGTGGGGCTGGGTGCCGACCATCGGCCGCAATCGGCTCGTCGGGCACGTCAACGGTACGAACGGCCGAATCATTGTCGGGCTGAACAAGCCGGTTGCCACCAGTGGCGAATTCTTCCGCAAGCGGGGTGACGGGGGGAAGTGGGCTCCTTCCGACTTCAGCCGCCGCGGTGGCGGCGTACGGGTGGGAATTGTCGATACCGAACTGCGGGAACACGAATGGCTGCAAGGCGCCTGGGTATCGCCGGCCGCTGCGCCGGTCGGGTCCGGCCTGTCCTACCGGGCCGGTCATGCCACGTTTGTAACCGGTTTGGTTCTCACCCGAGCGCCGGCAGCCGGTATCGATGTCCTCGGTGTGCTGGACGAAGAGGGCCGGGCCGATTCGTGGAATGTCGCCAAGGGAATCGCCGAATGCGGCCGACGCGGCATCCATGTCATCAACCTGTCGCTGGCCTGTTACACGGCCGACGGGATGCCGCCACTCGCCTTGGCGCGGGCGATCGAGTGCCTCGACCCTGACATCGTCGTGGTCGCCGCGGCCGGTAACGAGGGCGAGAACCATCGGCCGGTGCCGACCCCCCATGGTGACATCGATCTGTCCTCGGCTCCGGCCTGGCCGGCCGCACTCGACGGCGTCATTGCCGTCGCCGCGGCGGATGCCGATCACCGTCGGGCACCGTACAGCCAAAAGGGCCCCTGGCTCGATGTGCTTGCACCGGGCAACCCGGTCAGCATTGTCGTCGGCGGAATTGGCACGAACCAATCAGACGGATATGCGTCCTGGGCGGGTACCTCTTTCGCCGCTGCCCAAGTCACCGGAGCAATCGCCGCTTTGACAGTTCCCGGTCGGCTGTCCGCCCGCCAGGCGTGGGCCGAACTGCGGTCACAGCTCGTCGCGGAAAGGACCAATTCCGCCGGACCACTGACGCCCAGGTATCTCCAACTGTGATATCTCCAACTGTGATATCTCCATCCTAGGATATCTCCATCCTAGGATATCTCCATTGGGACGGCCGGGGTTGCCGTTGAGTCATTCCTGAACCATCCGGCCGCACCGTGGGTCAGGTCATCCATTCGGTCACGACGCTGCCATCTGTTGTGACACAGCGCAGCCGGAAAGGCCCGTCGACAACCCTGTTGATCGTGAAGCAGCCAAGTTCGTCAATAGTGGCGTCGACGTCGGACCCGGTGGCCGGGATGAACGTGATGAGACCGGATCCCGCGGGATACACCTGGCCGATAATGGACTGTTCGTCAATTTCCAGCTCAATGCTCAGGCTCTCGCCACGGAATTCCACCAGCCGAGCGTTCCGCCACGTCCGCAAGACCGCGTCGACCTGGGTCTGCGCAGCCATCGTCAAACGCTCCAGTTCCTGATCCACCGTTCGCCAGGTAAAAGCGGCTTTCGCGGCCCGCACCATGTGATCATCCACGGGCGCGGGAGCGAGCGCCGACTCATCCGGCTTCAGCGCATCCACGATCATGGCCTGCAGAATGTCGTCATCATTCGCCCATCCCGGCGTCTTCATCGCGACCTCCCCCCGGTAAGGTCCAGCTCTTCGACCTCCATAAGAGCGCGGAGCGAATCGGTTTCTCGAAGCTTCGCCAGGCATCGGGACCGGGTCGGACCGATACTGCCAATCGCCATGCCGGTTCGCCGGCTGATCTCGTCATAGGTTATCGGTGGATCCGCGGCCAGCAACAACAGGAAGTTTCGCTGTTTCTCGGTGAGCTCGGCGAGGCCGGCGCGGACGGCGGACCGACGCTCGCTCAACAAGATGCCGTCGTCCACCGCCCAATTGTCGCTGACACTGTCGAGCTGGTCGGAGGCGATGGGATCCACTGGAATCGTCTGGTAGCGACCCCGCTGGCCGCGCAGGACGCGCACTGCCTCGTTCCTGGTCGTCACGACGAGCCAACCCGGCAATGCTCTCGGCTCCCTGATCGCCGCGAGATGCTCGACCAATCGAAGCCAGACGGTTTGACTGACATCTTCCGCATCCTTGGCCTCTAGTCGAAATCGTCGGATGGTGGCCACCACCAACGGCATGTATCGATCAACCAGGCGGTTCCAGGCCAAGTGGTCGCCATTGGCAGCGGCCGCCACGAGTTCGGACACATCCGCAGACTCAGCCATGCCAATACAGCACTCCCGAGGTCATGGTTCGGAGGACGTCTGGACGTCCCGAGGCCTTCTACGAGTACTGACGTGCCGAAACCGGTCGTGATACCGGTTTCGTCGATTTACTACCGAGATACATCTGACCACGTCTGCCGGTCCACGTTTCCCCACCAGGCAGCCGGGCGGACTCGCAGCTACTTTCTTTCCCGGCCGCCGGCCGAGCCAGCGGGCTCGCTGGACAGCGCGGCGATGAATGCCTCCTGCGGCACCTCGACCCGACCGACCATCTTCATCCGTTTTTTGCCTTCCTTCTGCTTCTCCAGCAACTTGCGTTTGCGAGTGATGTCGCCGCCGTAGCACTTGGCCAGAACGTCCTTGCGCATCGCGCGGATCGTCTCGCGGGCAATCACTCTCGATCCGACCGCGGCCTGGATCGGCACCTCGAATTGCTGCCGCGGGATCAACTCGCGAAGCTTGGCCGTCATCGAAACGCCGTAGCCGTAGGCGGAATCGCGATGCACGATGGCGGAGAACGCATCCACCGGCTCCCCCTGCAGCAGGATGTCGACCTTGACCAGGTCGGCGGGCTGCATGCCGATCTCTTCGTAGTCCAGTGATGCGTATCCCCGGGTGCGGGATTTCAGGGCGTCGAAGAAGTCGAAAATGATCTCGCCGAGCGGCATCGTGTATCGCAGCTCAACCCGCGACTCGGACAGATAGTCCATGCCGCCCAACGCACCTCGGCGCGCCTGGCACAGCTCCATGATCGTGCCGATGTACTCGCTCGGGGTGATGATCGTGCACTTGACGATCGGCTCGCTGATGGTCGAGATCTTGCCCGCCGGCCAGTCCGACGGGTTCGTGACGATGTGCTCGGCACCGTCCTCCATCTTGATGTTGTAAACGACGTTCGGCGCGGTGGAAATCAGGTCCAGCCCGAATTCCCGCTCGAGCCGATCGCGGGTGATTTCCAGGTGCAGCAGACCGAGATAGCCGCAGCGGTAGCCGAAACCGAGCGCAGCGGAAGTCTCGGGCTCGTAGGTCAGCGCAGCGTCGTTGAGCCGCAGTTTGTCCAGCGCATCGCGCAGCAAGGGGTATTCCGACCCGTCCAGCGGGTAGAGCCCCGAGTAGACCATCGGTCGGGGCTCGCGGTACCCGCCGAGCGGGATGGTGGCTCCCTTGGCGGCGGAGGTGATGGTGTCGCCGACCTTGGACTGTCGGACGTCCTTCACCCCTGTGATCAGGTACCCGACCTCGCCGACTCCGAGGCCGACGGTGGGGATCGGTTCCGGCGAAATGACGCCGACCTCGAGCAGTTCGTGGATCGCCCTGGTGGACATCATCTGAATCCGCTCGCGCGGGGTGATCTTGCCGTCGATGACCCGGATGTAGGTGATGACGCCGCGGTAGATGTCGTAGACGGAATCGAAGATCATCGCCCGGGCCGGGGCATTGGCATCGCCGACCGGGTGCGGAATATCCGCGACCACCTTGTCCAGCAATTCCTTGACACCGGCGCCGGTCTTCCCGGAGACCCGCAGCACGTCATCAGGCGAGCCGCCGATGATGTGCGCGATCTCCTCCGCGTACCGCTCCGGCTGCGCGGCGGGCAGGTCGATCTTGTTCAGCACGGGGATCACGTGCAGGTCGTTCTCCAGCGCGAGATACAGGTTTGCCAGCGTCTGCGCCTCAATGCCCTGCGCGGCGTCGACCAGCAGCACGGCGCCCTCGCAGGCGGCGAGCGAGCGGGACACCTCGTAGGTGAAGTCGACGTGCCCAGGGGTGTCGATCAGGTTCAGCACGTAGTCCTGGTTGCCGCCGCCGGGTCCCTGAATGCCCCAGGGCAGTCGGACCGCCTGCGACTTGATGGTGATGCCGCGCTCGCGTTCGATGTCCATCCGGTCCAGGTACTGCGCGCGCATATCGCGTCCTTCGACCACCCCGGTGAGCTGCAGCATGCGGTCGGCCAGGGTGGACTTGCCGTGGTCGATGTGCGCGATGATGCAGAAGTTCCGGATCAGCTCCGGCGGGGTGAACGTTCGGTGCGCACGCGACGCGAGGCTTCCAGAGGTCACAGGAATCTTTCTTGGCAGGACGAGCGGACGTCCCATCGTCCCACGGGCGTCTGCCGGCAAACACCCATGAGGCGGGCACGGGCCCGCCACCTGCAGCTGCAGTTCGTTGATCACCCGCACCCTCTCGATGCAGCGCGCCTTGTCCTCATGAGCACGACCGGTGCCGGTCGCCATGTCATCGTTCGAACCCCGACACCGCATGGCAGAGTCGGTCCATGACCGATTTGGCGTTCGTCAACGCGCACATCGTGCCCATCGACGGTGAACCGTTCAACGGGATGGTGCGCGTGCGGGACGGCAGGATCGTTGCGCTCGGCTCGAAAATCAACGTCCCGGCCGGCGCTACGGTCGTCGACGCGGCCGGCAAGTGGCTGCTCCCCGGCTTCATCGACGCACATACCCATGTCGGGCTGCATGAAGAGGCCGAGGGCTGGGCCGGCACCGACACGAACGAGCTGACCGACCCGGTGACGGCCGGAGTTCGCGCCCTGGACGCCATCAACCCCGCCGACCTCGCGTTCGCCGATGCTCTCTCCGGCGGCATCACCACCGTCAACGTCAATCCCGGTTCGGGCAACCCGATCGGCGGGCTGACGGTGGCCGTTCACACCCACGGCCGCACGGTGGACGAGATGGTGCTGCGTTCGCCGTCCGGATTGAAGTCGGCACTGGGCGAGAATCCCAAGCGGGTCTACGGCGATCAGAAGAAGACCCCGTCCACCCGGCTGGGCACCGCTGCGGTGATCCGGCAAGCGTTCGTCGATGCCCGCAACTACCTGAACGCACAGGAGTTCGCCGAATCCGGGAAACAGCCGCCGGCCAGGAACCTGACCTCCGAGGCGTTGGGCCTGGTGTTGACGGGCTCGATCCCCTGGCGCCAGCACTGCCATCGGGCGGACGACATCGCCACTGCGGTCCGAATTGCCGACGAATTCGGCTACCGGCTCGTCATCGATCACGGCACTGAGGCACACCTGATCGCGGACCTGTTGGTGCGCAAGGGAATTCCGGTTCTGATCGGACCGTTGATGACGTCCAGGTCGAAGGTCGAACTACGGAACCGGTCGCTCGCCAATCCCGGACGGCTGGCGGCGGCCGGGGTGGAAATCTCTATCATCACCGATCACCCGGTGGTGCCGATTCATTTCCTGGTGCATCAGGCGACGCTGTCGGTCAAGGAGGGCCTGCATCGGGACACCGCCCTCCGCGCGATCACCATCAACCCGGCCCGGGTGCTGGGCTTGGACAGCCGGCTCGGCTCGATTGCGGTGGGCAAGGA
This sequence comes from uncultured Actinomycetota bacterium, assembly GCA_963730295.1. Taxonomy (GTDB): domain Bacteria; phylum Actinomycetota; class Actinomycetes; order Mycobacteriales; family Nakamurellaceae; genus Nakamurella. The sequence continues at coordinate 722,950 of CAVSRE010000006.1, forward strand.
CGCCGACCTGGTGCTGTGGAGCGGGGACCCGTTGGACGTCATGCAGCGGGCGTTGCACGTGTACATCGCCGGCCGCGAGGTCTACTCCTATGGCGAGGCCGCCCGGCTGGGACACGTGCGGACGTGACCGATCGAGTCCGATCGGTCAAACGGCGGATTCCCGGCCCACCCGCAGGGCCCCGAGCACCACTGGGATCTGCAATGGCAGCCGCAGCCACAGAACGGCCCGGTACCAGGGTGACCGGGCGCCGGACCGTAGCGCCATGGACACGTTGGCGGGGAAGACTGCGACGAACAGCGCGGCGGTGATCGGGCCGCCGATCCCCCTGGCCGCCGGGTACGCGAGCATCCCGGCGCAGGCGAGTTCGGCGGCCCCGCTGATGGCGACCAGTTCGGCTCTGCGCGGCAGCGATCGCGGCACGATCGCGATGAACGGCCCGGGTCGGCCAAAATGCAGGACTCCGGACATGCTGAGAATCGCGATCAGGAACAACCTGATCCGGCGGGTGGTGATCACCCGTCCATGGTGCCCTTCTAACGTGGCAGGCGATGGGAACATTCGGGCGGCGACGAGCATTTTTCCAGGCGGCCACGTTCGCGAGCCTGCTGATCCTGACGTCCTGCTCAACCAGCGGCACCGTCTCTGCGCCCACCACCGCAGCAACGCCCACCACCGCAGCAACGCCCGCAACAGCCACGCCCAACGCCGCAACGCCCTTGACAGCAACGCCCTCGGCAGCCACGCCCAACGCAGCAACGCCCTCGACAACAACCGCGCCGCCGCCGGCAGCAACCCGGGTCAGTCCAATCGCGCCGCCCACGGCCACCTCGACCCTTGCACCGTCGCCACTGGGCCCGGTTGGCCTGCCAGGGGTGAACGATCCTTCCTGCAACTCCGAGCGACGGCCCGTCGTCCTGCTGCACGGCACGTTCTCGACGGTCACATCGAACTTTGCGGCGATGGCGCCGGCACTGCGGGCCGCCGGCCGGTGCGTCTTCGGCATCGACTACGGGTCGGGCGGACTGCGACCGGTTCGACAGTCGGCCGAAGCGGTGACGGCATTCATTGACGAGGTACTCACCGTGACCGGCGCCGAACAGGTGGACGTCGTCGGCTTCTCCCAGGGCGGGCTGGTGCTGCGAACCGCCCTGCGGCAGGACGGCCTGTCCGGGAAGGTCGCCGTCGCAGTCCTGATCGCCCCGAGCATTCACGGCAGCACCTCGACTCTGCTCGACGCGCTACCGGCCGGAGCATGCCCGGCCTGTGCCGATCAGGCCGCCGGTTCCGCGCTGCTGACCGAACTCGATGCCAGCGGCGATCTCGACGGCGACGTCAGGTATGCGGTCGTGTCGAGCCTCGATGACACCGTGGTGACGCCCGTGGCGTCGCAGGTCCCCGACGGACCAGCCGATCGGGTCCGGTCCGTCCTCGTCCAGGATCAGTGCCCCGGCGAGGTCGTCGACCACATCGCGCTGCCTGCCGACCCCGGAGTGATCGCCTGGACGGTTGACGCGCTGAACGGCGGCGGAGCGCCGGACCCGGCCACGCTGTCCTGCCGCTGACCTGGCGGCAGGACTCGACATCCACTGGACGCTTGACCGCCACGCCAACCATTCGCCGCACCGACCTTGCTGAGGCAACGTCTCCGGTCCGTCGTGGATTTGGGCGGGGCTCCGCCCAACTGGTAACCTCGAAGATCGTGTGCGCCGGATCCCGGGGCACGGCATCGCAAGAATTATCCCCCCGACGAAATGAAGGCAATCCGGCGTGGCCAATATCAAGTCCCAGATCAAGCGCATCCGCACCAACGAGGCTGCGCGACTGCGCAACAAGTCGGTGAAGTCCGCGCTCAAGACGGCTGTTCGCCGCGTTCGGAGCGCCGCCGACGCGGGCGACAAGGCAGCGGCCCAGGTCGAGCTCGTCGCCGCCTCACGCAGCCTGGACAAGGCCGCATCCAAGGGCGTCATTCACCACAACCAGGCCGCCAACCGCAAGTCGGCGCTGGCCAGCCTGGTCAACTCGCTCTAGGTCGTTCTGCTGCGGGCCACCGGCGGCACGTGCCGTCGGGGCGGAACCCGCACACCATGCTCAGCCGAGCATTTCCGCCGGCTGAGCTTTGTTGTCTCCGGATCATTCATGTTTCTTGCGACTTTCCCGTGCGCGCAAAACAGCCCGTCGATTGCGCATTTCGTCGGCCCGGTCAGCGGCGGTGCCGCGCTGCGACCAGGTCCATGACGGCCTTCTCCAGCGCGTACTCAGGGTCGACGGCCCCTCCCTTGACGGCCGCGTTCAGCTCGGAAACGACGCCCATCCCGGCGACGAGCCCAGCGGAGGACCAACCGCGACCCGCCTGCCTGGCCTTGTCGATCTTCCATGGCGGCATGCCGAGTTGGGACGCGAGCGCATAGGAGTTGCCTCCCCTGGCCCCGGACACCTTCGCGACCGTCCGGACGCCGTCGGCCAGAGCGTCCGCAACCAGCACCGGCGCCACCCCGACGCCGTAGGCCCAGCGCAGTGACTCCAACGCACCGGGCAGATCACCTGCCATGGCGGCATCGGCGACCGTGAAGCCGGTGACGTCGGCCCGACCCGTGTGATAGCGATGCACCGCACTCTCATCGACCAATCCGCCGGTGTCGGCGACCAATTGGCTTGCCGCCGAGGCGAGTTCCCGGAGGTCGGAGCCGACCGCGTCAACCAGCGCGGCCACCGCGTCCGGCGTGGTGGCGCCACCCGCCCGGCGAATCTCGGACCTAACGAAATCACTGCGCTCCGCCGGTTTGGTGATCTTGTTGCAGATGACAACGGATGCGCCGGACCTGGTCAGCGCGTCGGCCAGCGCCTTGTTGCGCGCTCCACCGACGTGATGGACCAGGAGCGTCACGCCCTCGACCGGCTCGGCGCAATACGACACCAGCGCCGACGCCAGGTCCTTGGCCGACTCCTGTGCGCCCCTGATCACCACCAGTCGGGGCTCGGCGAACAGGCTCGGTGCGACGAGATCCCAGAACTCGCCAGGCCCGAGGCCCGCCGCGACAGCGTCCCGGCGCTCCACACCTGGATCAACTCGACGGGCAGCGGCCGTCGCCCGCGACACCGCGCGATCCACCAACAGCGACTCCTCGCCGCTGATCAGCACCAGGGTCGGCAGTCCCGCTGATGCGTCCGGATCGCCAGCGCCTGCCATTCCGTCATCGTGCCAGGTGGTACCGACACCGCCCGACTGCACCACCTGTCGGGTGGGGCGTCGCGGTCTCGCCTCGATAGGCTGCCAGTCGCACACCAGATGAAGACCCCGGCCGATGAGGATTCGCCTTGCGCTCACACTTGTTCACGTCCCGCCAGCCGTCCGTCATGAACCGGACGCTGAGCATCATCGCGGTGGGCGTCGTCGTACTGGGCGTCGCGGGCTGCGGATCGTCGACCGGAACCACGACATCGAGCGCCGCGCCGTCCTCGGAGTCGGCGAGCGCCGCCACCGCGGGCGCAACCACGGCGGGCGCAACCACAGCGGGCGCAGCCACCGCGGCCGCTGGTACTGCCGACTGCACCTACGTACCGAGCCGTCGGGCGGCCGCGAAAGACGTCGGCCTTCCGCCTGCACAGGAACCGGCTACCGGCACATCAACAGCAAGCATCGCCCTGACCGGCGGCACCGTGCAGATCGCGTTGGACCGGGAAACGGCGCCCTGCACGGTCGGTAGCTTCGCGTTCTTGTCCGGGGCCGGCTATTACGACGACACCCCCTGCCACCGCCTGACGTCGTCCCCGGCCCTGAGCGTGCTGCAGTGCGGGGATCCCTCGGGGACCGGTAGCGGCGGTCCCGGATACAGCTACGCCGACGAGACCAACCCCGGCATGGTCTATCCAGCAGGCACTGTCGCGATGGCCAACGGCGGACCGGATACGAATGGCTCGCAGTTCTTCCTGGTCTACGCGGACTCGAGCCTGCCACCGTCCTACACAGTCTTCGGCACCATTACGCAGGGTCTGAATGTCCTGACCGGTATCGCCGCCAAGGGCACCTCGAGCGGCGGCAGCGACGGGGCGCCGGCCGAGCCAGTGACCATTTCCACCATCACCATCGCGGACTGACGGACGCACCGGCGCCGAGCCCGACGCATCCGATCCGTGCGCTACGATGTCCGCACAACTGCATCAACCCACTCATCCAGAGGGGCAGAGGGACACGGCCCGATGAAGCCCCGGCAACCACTGTCGATGATCATTTTCTCGTGACGGCGTCAGCCCGAGCGAGGCCGATCGACAGTAGGTGCCACATCCGTCCCGCACCAGCGGGGAAGATGAGGAAAGGCCTCGCCATGACTACTGTGCTGCCCACCCCCGGATCTATCGACTCCGCTGCACCCAAGGCCGGAGTTGACCTCGGCCCTGCCGTCGCGCTGTCCTGTCGTGAATGCGGTCACCGCATCGAGCTCGGGCCGTACTACGCGTGTACCGAGTGTTTCGGTCCGCTGGAGGTCGCCTACCGGTTCGCCCTTTCCGGCGCGGCTCTGCGCCGGCAGATCGAAGCCGGACCCAACAACATCTGGCGCTATGCGCCGCTGCTGCCGGTACCCGCCGGTGTCGCCGAGACCCGGAACATGAACCCGGGCAACACCAAACTGATCCGCGCCGACAACCTGGCTCGCGAACTCGGCATGAAAACGCTGTGGGTCAAGGACGATTCGGGTAACCCGACACACTCGTTCAAGGACCGTGTCGTCGCCGTCGCGCTGGCCGCCGCCCGCGAGCTCGGTTTCTCGGTGCTCGCCTGCCCGTCCACCGGCAATCTCGCCAACGCCGTCGCCGCCGCCGCCGCGCGGGCCGGCATCCGTTCGGTGGTGCTGGTGCCGAGCAACCTGGAACAGCAGAAGATCCTCACCACCGCGGCGTACGGCGGCACGCTGGTTGCCGTCGACGGCAACTATGACGACATCAACCGGCTCGCCGGCCAGATCGCCGCTGAGCAGGAGGACTGGGCGTTCGTCAATGTCAACGTCCGGCCGTACTACGCGGAAGGTTCCAAGACCCTCGGTTTCGAGGTTGCCGAACAGCTCGGCTGGCGCCTGCCGGAACAACTCGTCATCCCGATCGCGTCCGGCGCGCAGCTGGTCAAGATCGACAAGGGGTTCACCGAATTGGCTGAGCTCGGCTTGGTCGAGCCAACGCCGTACAAGGTCTTCGGTGCACAGGCGACCGGGTGTTCCCCGGTGTCCGCGGCCTTCAAGGCGGGCGAGGACACGGTCCGGCCGGTTCGCCCGGACACCATCGCCAAGTCGCTGGCGATCGGTAACCCGGCCGACGGCCCGTACGTGCTGGACGTCACCCGCCGGACCGGCGGCGGCGTCGAGGACGTCAGCGACGACGAGGTCATCGAGGCCATCAAGCTGCTCGCCCGCACAGAGGGCATCTTCGCCGAAACAGCAGGTGGCGTCACGATCGCGGTCTTGAAGAAGCTGCTGGCCACCGGTCAGCTCGATCCGGACGCCGAGACCGTGGCCTTCAACACCGGTGACGGGCTCAAGACGTTGGACGCGATCGCCGATGTGGTCGGACCGACGGCCACCATCGCGCCGACTCTCACAGCCTTCGAAGCCGCCGGCCTCGCCTGACCGTCGCTGACCCCTCCGCAGCGCGTATCGCGACCGGCCTTGACGCCCTCCTGAGGACGTGAAATCACCGATCGTCACGACGACGCATGCCCAGCCATCGAGCGATCACCAGGCCGGCTACGACCCCACTGTTGTTGGTCCGGAATGGGTTTCACCTGGCCCACCCCGGCCGCTGGACATCGAGCTGCCACGTCTTCGGCTCTTGCGTCGACTCGACGAACGCTGGGAACACACGGTGACGGTCGTGTCCGCCGGGCCCGGCTTCGGCAAGACGACCCTGCTGGCCCAAGCCGTCAGGGCGCACCAGTTGGAACCACGCGGACTCGACGCCTGGGTCAGTTGCTCGGCCGAGTACGAGGGCTCCGAACGCCTGGCCCTGGCGATGCTGCAGGCGATCTCACCCGGGCAGGCAGCCCCGACAGGGCCTGCTCGACAACCCCCCGGCGCCCGGGAAGTCATCGCCGAGCTCACCGGAAAGGCACCGACGGAGGTCTGCCTGATCCTGGACGACGTCCACGAAATCCCCCCGGGCTCGCCCGGTGCGGCCCTGTTGGCCACGCTGTTGAAGATGCTCCCGACCACCGTTCATCTGGTGCTGGCCGGCCGCGGCACACCGGATCTGCCGCTGGCGCGCCTCGAGGCGGCGGGCGAGGTGCTGCGGGTCGGAGCCGACGACCTCGCCTTCACCGATGTCGAGGTCGACTCGCTGGCCCGGCGACTGGGCAGCACCCCCGGCCTCGCCGAGACGTTGCACGGCTGGCCCGCCCTGGTCCGACTGGCCTTCGCTGCCGGACCCTCAACACCGGCCCACTATGCGCGCGAGGAGATCCTGAGCCGCCTGCAGGGTCCGCAGCGTCTCGCCCTGGCCGCACTCGCCGCTCTCGGCACCGCCACGGCCCGCGAGGTCGAGGACGTGACCGGCGCCCCCGCCGACCTTGCGGACCTCGCCGCTCGAATACCGCTGGTGGCCGTGTTGGACGACGGCATCTTTCGCGCCCATGATCTGTGGGCCGACGCGGTGTCGAGAATGTTCACCACGCAACAGCAGCGGACGACACGGCACCGTGCGACCGGTGTCCTGGCGGCACGGGGCGACCTGGCCAGGGCCGGCGCTCTGGCGTGCCAGGGGCAGGACTGGGAACTGCTCACGGAGCTGGCCGTCACGCTCGTGCACTCGACGTTGTCCACCCTCCCCACCACTGTCGCCCGTCGGTGGCTGGCCGCGATTCCGTCGACCGTGCACGACGAGCCCGCCTTTTTGTTGCTCGCCGCGGCGGCCGCGCATGCCGACAATTTCACCGACCCGGGCATCGACGGGACGCTCGACCGAGCATGGCTCGGCATGCTCGAACGTCAGGACGAGCGCGGCGCGGCGGCCGTTCTCGGGCAGGCTGCGATCACCGCACACACCCGGGCGGATATCCCCCGATTGGTCGAGATCGCGCAATGGGGAAGCAGTTTGAGCGATGCGGCGGGCCCGTTGCCGTCGTTGCTGCGGCATAGCGTTGCGGGCGTGCTGGCCGAGGTCAGCGGTGATCCCGAGACGGCACTTGGCCACTTCACCCTGGCGCCGATCACCGACGTCCCGCGACCGTTGGCCCTGTCCACGCTGCGATTCCAGTTCCATTGCCTGAACATGTGCGGGCGCGGGCTGGAAGCAGCCGACCTTGCCGACCGCACCCTCGCCGATTCCAGTGACCCACGAGTCAGACTGTCCGGACCGATGGCCCGGTGGTTCGCCGGCGATGCATCCCAGCTACCCCGGCTCCGCGAGCTCGGGTCATCGGTGATCGACCATCCCGCCCACCCCGGATCAGGTCAGCACCCGACAACCGCACGAGAAGCCTTCGTGACGACGGCGCTGGCGTCCGTGGTGGCGGCTTCGTGCGGTGAGGCGTCGCAGATGCCATCGCTGCCGTGCGGTCATGCGCTGGACCATCCAAACGCCCGCGACGCCGTTCTGGCCTGCGCCGCCGAGGCCGCAGTCGCGGTCGCACGGGGTGACGACCGCGCCGGAGCCAACGCCTACGACCGCCTTCTGCGGACCTGGCCACCAACGGATCGGTTCACCGAGCGGCATCTTCGGCGCTTCCTGACCCTTGGCTACATCCTCTGCCCACAACTGCGAACCCTCTGGGATGCGGTCGATCTCGGACCCGCGCATGCACTGGCCCGCACGGCCGGCCGCGCCCTGCTGGGCGCCCGTGAGGGCGACATGACCGTCGCTGCCGGACTGCCGACCGAACACGCGCTGTGTTTTCTGCCGCTGCCGTGGTCGGTGGAGCTGTCCGCCCGGCTCACCTCGTCCGGCCAGCAGCAAGGCGTCCAACTGGGTGGTTGGCTTGCCGACACGATCGGCCCCGCGTTTCACCGCCAACTCTCGGCGGCCATCCGCTCAGACGACCAGGGCATCGCCGGCGGAGCCACCGAGTTGGCGGCGGCGCTGCCCGCCCCGCCGACGCACGTGCTCGGCCTCCAAGTCCTGGGGCCGCTGCGATTGACCAGAGACGGTATCGAGGTGGACGCCCCCGAGTTGCGGCGGACCCGGGTCCGACAGCTACTGGGTGCGTTGGTCCTGCACCGTTCCCTGTCCCGCGACCGGGTGATGGACATGCTCTGGCCGGGGCTCGACGGGACCAGCGCAGCCAGAAACCTCCGGGTCACCCTCACCCATCTGCGCCATCTGCTCGAACCCGATCGCGTCGGCGGCACCGCGTCCTACCACCTGCAGACCGCGGGTGAGGAAATCCGCCTCGTACCATCGGCCGCGCTGACGGTCGACCTCTGGACGTTCGGCCAGCTGGACGCGGATGTCCGACAGGCGCGCTCCCGCGGCGACATCGACCGAGCGGCGGAACTTCTCACTGCGGCCATCGACCTGTTTCGCGGCGAACCGCTGCCCGACCTGGAAGCGGTGTCCCACCCTGGCGTCGCCGGCCTCATCGACCAGGTCAGGATCAGACACGTCGAACAACTCCTGGACCTGGGCGAGTTGTCCCTGGTATCCGGCGATCACGGAACGGCCTTTACGCTCGGCGAACGGGTGCTGTCGCTCGAACCCTTCGATTCCCGTGGGCACCGGCTCGCCCTGGCGGCCGCGCTCCGCGGTCGAAATCCGGTACAGATGACGCGAGCTCGGCGCCTGGTCTGCGCGGCGTTGCAAGAGTTGGGAATATCCCCGGACACAGCGACATCCATCTTGCTGCAACAGTTATCGACGTTGCTCGGTGCTCGCGATCAGATCAGATTCGGCGGCGGCCCGGCCGGGATGGCGCGGCGGCGCACCGGCTGAGATCGTCCGCCGGGGTCGGTATCCTGGTATTCCGCCACCGACCCCCGAACCCGAAGACCGCCGGCACGAACAACAACAGGCACACCGATGAGATCGCCAGCCAGCTGTGCCAGCCAACCGCGGCAACGACGCCCGGCACGATCACCAACACCAACACAGCGGTGATCCTGCTGAGGAATCCGAAGACACCCCACGCTGTTCCTTGAAGCCGTGGGTCCGCATCCTCCGAGTCCTCGGAGTAGTTCGCCATCCAGGGCGCGTACGCCGCCGCGAGGCAGCCACCGAGGGCGGCAAAGGTGGCCGTCAGGTGGGCCGTCGACGCAGTGCCTCGACTCGCGAGCAGGACCAGGTAACCCGCCACCACGACCGCCAGCACCGTGCCGCCGAGGGCGAATGGCTTGCGCACCCGAAGTCGGTCCGAGAGCCGACCGACAACGATCAGCACCACCAGGTCCGAGACCCAGAACGCCGTCATGATCCTGGAGGCATCCGCAGCGCTCATCCCGAAAGCGCCCACCAGCATGGTCGGGCCGTACATTGCCAACGTCAGATACAGCACGAGCCACAGTGAAATCCCCAGCCAATGCGCCCACAGGCGGCGGCGCCGGAGCAGATCACGCCCACAGGCCGCGGTTGTCAATGGGGCCGGCGCGGCGGCTTCCTGCCGGGCGTGCAGAATCTGCGCCCGGAGTCGCGGGGACAGGTCGGCGATGTTCGCTGCGATGACGATCGACATCACCAACGAAATGACCGCCATGATGACGAACTGCGAGCGCCAGGAGTCGTCGAAGTAGGGCAGCGTCCAGGCGGCCAACGTCGCTGCGAGCAGGCTCGCACCGACCGGACCCCAGGTCCAGAACCCGAACGCCTGCGCTCTGCCGGATCGCGGGGCGAAGTCGCGGACCAGCGGTGCCGTGCAGGCCAGGGCCATGCCGTCCACGACCGCGAGAACGACCCTGACCAGCAGCAGGTCCCTCGCGGAACCCACCAGGGTCATCGCCAGGCAACACACTGCGGTGAGCAGCAGCAACGGCACCAGCAGGCGAACGCGACCGAAATGGTCGGTGAGCCGGCCACCGATCCCGGCGGCGATCGCCCCGGCGACGGTGGCTGCGGCCGACACCGCGCCGTAGGTGGGCAGCGAGATGCGGAGGTCCGACAGCAGGAGCGGAACGACGGGCGCGATCTGCGCCTCGTAGGACCCGATGAGCACGGCGAGTACGGCCATGGACAGAATCCACAGCCTGCGCATTTCGCCGGGATATTCGTCGAGTTCTCGAACGTCACGCAGATTCATAGACGCATTTCCTCACCGAGTCGCAGCAATGACCGGATCGCTCAGCGAGGGCGCCGAACCGGAATCACGGATTCCGGCGGAATATCAAGGGGATGTCCACGCCGCGCCGACCACCGATCTGGAGCATCCCTCAGAGGTGGCCGGAGATGAGGAAGGTGATACGCACCAACGGAGCGCCCGGACCATCTCGGCCCGGGCGCTCCGCCGTCAGCGACGCGCGATCAGTGGCTGGTGAGTTTCAGGGTCGCGTTCTTGTCGTTGATGTCCTTCCCGCTGAACACCTGGACATAGTCGCGGTCCCCGGCGGCGCCCCAATGGATCTCGAACTGAATGTCGTCGTCCCTGTTGACATTCAGGTCCTGGACCACGGTCCGGGAGTCACCGTTCGCGAGGTCGTTGATGGACCCACCCAGGACGAAGTCCCCCCACCCGTCGCCGCCGAGGCCAGGGTTCTTCACCCGATGGCCCTCCCGCGCGATGCTCACCGTCTGACCCGTTGCGTTGATGAATTTGATCGCAACGTCCTTCGTCTTACCGAATGCCATGACTCCCCCTACCGTGGATTCGCATCATCTCGGTGATGCGGTGGCGGTCCTGGTGACGACCACCCAGCAAGGTTCGCAATGAGGCGTTGCCCGAACGCTAACCGGCGGTTCTCGCGCGCCAAGCGCATCGGGAGAGGGCAGCAGGATGTGCTTCAGGGCGCGGTGGATGAACCGGATCAGCCGGTGCGACTGTGGTGCTCGGAATCGGTCTCGGTGATGTCGATTCCGAAGACGGTGTGCAGCGCCTGGACATACCCCGCGCCGTCGCCGCTGCGCGCCAGTTCCTTGGCCCGGAGCGTCGGGGTGTGCAGCAGTGACTGCGTCACCCGGTGCAGGGCCAGCTCCACGTCGGCCGCCACATCGCTGGGGTACTTGGCCCGCAGGCGGACCATCTCCTTTTCCACCGCGCCCGAGATGTGTTGGCGCAGCGCAACAACAGCGGGATCCATCCGCCGGATCGCGAGCCGCTCCTCGAACGCGGCGACCCCGGCGATCACGATGTCCTGGGCCGCCCTGACCGCGGATAGATGAGCGGGGTCGGCCTGCTCGGCGACGGTGTGCAGATCGATGACCCGTATTCCCGGGACCGCGCGGGCTGCGGCCGAGACGTCCGAATGGAGGGCGAGATCGATGATCGGTAAGGGCTTCTCGCGCGACGCAACGGCGTCGGTGAGCAGTTCCTCGTCGATGACCCGGGTCGTCGTACCGCTGCAGGTCACCACCAGATCTGCCACTGACAGGGCCTCGACAAGAGCATCAGCCTCGATCGGAACGGCCCGATGACGGTCGGCGAATCCGGCGGCCCGACCGCTCGGCGAGAAGACCGACAGCTCGCCGCACCCGCGGGCGCGGAGTTCGGCGGCGACGACCCTGGCATACGCGCCGGTCCCGACCACCACCGCGCGGGCAGTGGTCAGCTCGACGGACTGGGCAGCGATATCCAGGGCCACCGACGCGACCGAACGGCCCGCCGCGCCAAGACCGGTGTCCGTGGCGACCTGTTTGGCGGTCCGAGCCGCGTATTGGAAGAGCAGGTTGATCGCCGGGGACGCGGCGCCCTCGGTCTGCGAATCCCGGAACGAGCGGGCGATCTGCCCGCCGATCTCGGCCTCACCCACGACCATGGAATCCAGGCCCGCGGCGACGGTGAACAGATGCGCGGCAACCGGGGCCCCGACGCGGACCTTCAGCGAGCTGCTGACTTCGTCGGCGCTGACCCCGGTGGTCTCCGCGATGACGGCTGTCACCCCGTCGATCGCGTCGTGGAATCGGACAGCGTCCAGATAGATCTCCAGGCGGTTGCACGTCGCGACAACGACGACACCGGTGAGCGGCGAGTCCTCGCGCGCTGCGAGGGCGCGCAACGATCGGCTGAGCAGATCGGGGTTTCCGGTGAGCCGGTCCAATTGCGTCAGCCCGAGATCGTGGTGGCTCGCACCCAGAACCATGAGCATGTGATTCATAGTATCGGTGGGGCAACCCTTTTCGGTATGTAGGCCAGCCTTACCTCGCCCGTCTGCAAAGCCCTGACCTGCGGCTATGGCGGAACGTGAGGTGCGTTCCGCCATCCTTTGGTCGCCGTTGGCGGACTCCCTGCGGACGGGGTGACACCATGGACCGATCATGACTGCATCCCCCGCCACGTCGACAGCCGCCACCGCTGTGCCGCCGACCGATGCTGAGCCGCCGATCGATGCTCTGCCGTCGACCCACCCACTGCGTGATGGGCGCACTGCGGGTTCCGCTCTGCTCGCCGCGTACCGGGGCCGGACTCCGACAACCCGACCGGTGTGGTTCATGCGCCAGGCCGGGCGATCCCTTCCCGAGTACCTGAAGGCGCGCGGGCGCACCGGAATGCTCGAGGCCTGCCTGACCCCTGACCTGGCCGCGGAGATCACTCTGCAACCCGTCCGGCGACATCTGGTCGATGCGGCGATCCTGTTCAGCGACATCGTGATCCCGCTGAAGCTGGCCGGCGTCGAGGTGGAGATCGTCCCGGGCACCGGTCCGGTGGTGGCTCACCCGGTCCGCACCTCGGCGGACGTCGCAGCCCTCCCGCCGCTGGATCCGGCCGCCCTGTCACCGATCATCCGAGCGGCGGGCGCAACCGTGGCCGAGCTCGGCTCGACTCCCCTGATCGGGTTCGCCGGCGCCCCGTTCACCCTTGCGTCCTACCTGGTAGAGGGCGGTCCGAGCCGCGAGCACCTGCGTACCAAGGCGATGATGCACGGCGACCCGGAGACCTGGCACGCCCTGGCCGCCTGGGTCGCTCAGGTGACGTCCGCATTCCTCCGTGCCCAGGCTCTCGCCGGGGCTTCTGCTCTGCAACTGTTCGACTCCTGGGCCGGCGGGCTCTCCTTGCCCGACTACACCCGCTTCGTCGCACCGCACTCGGCAGCAGTGCTGAGTTCGGTGGCCGATCTGGGTGTCCCCCGGGTGCACTTCGGGGTCGGCACCGGCGAGTTGTTGGTCGCGATGCGGGACGCCGGTGCGGACGTCATGGGCATCGACCACCGGGTACCGCTGGATGTTGCCAACGATCGGCTGGGTGGCCGAACTCCGTTGCAGGGCAACATCGATCCCGCACTGTTGTTCGCGGGACCGGACGCACTGCACGCTCAGACCGCGGACGTCATCCGGCGTGGCGTGCAGGCGCCCGGCCATGTGGTGAACCTCGGCCATGGAGTTCCGCCGGACACCGATCCGGACGTACTGACCCGGTTGGTCGAGTTCGTCCACGGCCTGACATGACCGGCCTGGAATGACCGAACCGCAGGACGTTCCCGCGGGTTCGCTGGACAGGACTGTCCGGCAGGTCGTGGTGATCGGCGGTGGAATGGCCGGTTTGGTGACAGCGCTCGATCTGGCGAAAGCGGGACTTCGGCCGATCGTGCTGGAGGCTGCCAACACCGGTGGCGGGGTGGTTTCCGCACACCAGGTGGCCGGTCTGACGCTCGATGCCGGTGCGGAATCCTTCGCCACCGCACGCCCTGCAGTCGCGGACCTGATCGCCGAGCTCGGGCTCGCCGACCGGGTGGTCGGACCGAACCCCACGGGCGCCTGGGTACGCCACCGGGCCGGAACCGCCCCATTACCCGCCAGCGGATTCCTCGGAATTCCGGGTCATCCCTGGGCAGCCGACGTGCGCCGGGTGATCGGGCTGCCGGGTGCCGTTCGGTGTGGACTGGACAGGGTGCTGCCCACCGGCGCCGGCCTTGCCACGGGAACGAGCCTCGGCATGGTGGTCCGGTCCCGCATGGGTCGGCGAGTGCTCGACCGGTTGGTGGAACCGGTCGCCGGCGGCGTGTACGCGGCGGATCCGGACACCTTGGAGGTCGCTACGGTGGCTCCGGGCCTGTCCGCAGCCATGGTCACGACAGGCTCGTTGGCCGGTGCGGCCCGGTCGCTCCGCGGTGGCGGCGAGCGTCCCGGGTCTGCGGTTGCCACGCTGAAGGGCGGGCTGCACACGCTCATCGATCCCCTCCTCGCTGCCATCGGCGCGGCCGGCGGAGTGGTCTGCACCGGGAAGCACGTGGCCCGCCTGAGCCGCGGAACGGCCGGCTGGCTCATCGAGATCATCGATGGTACAACGCTTCTCGCCGATCTGGTGGTGATCGCGCTGCCGGCGGCAGCGGCGGCGCAATTGATGGAATCGGCGGGGCCAACGGCGAGCACAACGGTGCTGCACGCGCCGATCACGGCCGTCCTGGTCTGCACCCTGGTCATCGACGACCACCGCCTCGACCCGGCGCCACGCGGGACCGGTGTCCTGGTGTCGGCTCATGCCTCCGGCGTCCGGGCCAAGGCGCTGACCCATGCAACTGCCAAGTGGCGCTGGCTGGCGGAACTCGCCGGACCGGGCCGGCATGTGCTGCGCCTGTCGTACGGCAGGGACGACGGGACTGACCTTCCAGCCGAATCGGAGGTATCCGCGGTCGCGCTGGCCGACGCCGCCGAACTGCTCGGCGTAGCCCTGCGCCCGGCGGACGTGGTCGACCGTGCGGTTGTCCGCTGGCCCTCGGCCCTGCCCGCACCCAGACCGGGCCATGCCGAGGCGGTGAAGGCCCTGCGAACGGACCTCGACGGAGGACATCTGGCCATCGTTGGGGCCGTCGTCGCCGGCAGCGGACTGGCCGCGGTGGTCGGTGACGCACGCCGGGAGGCGGCGAGGCTGCACGCCGGGAGGCGGCCGCGTTGAGGCGGCACCGGCCCGGATGCAGGACGGCGTGTGTTCGGTATCGCGCAACTGTCACCGACCGCTGACCTGATCCCGGTCGCCGCGTGGGGGAGGATGGACTCGTGAGCAAAGAATCCGACCCCACCAACGCAACCGAGACCGCAAATCACGAGAGCCGGCCCGCCAGCAAGCCGACCGCTCGGGAGGTCAACGCGCAGATCGTCTACACCGCCTTCGCCGTGTACTCCCGGGCGAGCGACCTCGACGCACCCGCCGACAAGGCAACCGCCGAGCTGGTCGACCTGGTTGCCGAGCTGACCGAGCGCGGCGTCACGCTGCGCGGCTTCTACGACGTCTCCGCGCTGCGGGCGAATGCGGACCTGATGGTGTGGTGGCACGCTCCGACCGCCGATGCTTTGCAGGCGGCCGCCCGGTCGCTGCGTCGGACCGCTGTCGGGCGAACCCTGTCACCATCCTGGTCCGCGATGGGCCTGCACAGGCCGGCCGAGTTCAACAAGGGGCATGTCCCGGCGTTCCTCGCCGGTGCCGCCGCCAAGAACTGGGCAACGGTGTATCCGTTCGTCCGGTCGTACGAGTGGTACCTGCTGCCGGACGCGGAGCGCCGCGGCCTGCTCGTCGAACACGGGATGATGGGCCGCGAGTACAACCAGGTGCTGTCCAACACCGTCGCCGCGTTCGCCCTCGGTGACTACGAATGGCTCCTCGCACTGGAAGCCGACGAACTGCACGACACCGTCGATCTCATGCGGCATCTGCGCGCATCTGGAGCGAGAATGCATGTGCGGGAGGAGATTCCGTTCTTCTCCGGTCGCCGCATCGACGAGGCGGGCGTCGTCGAGGTGCTGCTGTGAGCAGCGTCACTCCCACTGTGCGCGCTGAATCAGTGGCTGCCGTGGCCGATCCGCAATTGCCGGGGTATGACGCAGTGCTGCTCGCCGGATTCGGCGGCCCGGAGGGCCCGGATGACGTGATGCCGTTCCTGCGCAACGTCACTCGCGGCCGCGGCATCCCCGAGGAACGGCTGGTCGAGGTTTCCCAGCACTACCAGGCCCTCGGCGGCCGCTCCCCGATCAACGAGCAGAACCGTCTACTGCGAACGACGTTGCAGGCCGAACTCGAGCGTCGGGGGGTCACCGTTCCGGTCTTGTGGGGCAACCGGAACTGGGCACCGTACCTTGCCGATGTCGTGACGGCGGCCCATCGCGACGGCCAGGTCAGGTTGCTGGGTCTGGCCACCTCTGCGTACTCGTCCTACTCGTCATGCCGGCAGTACCGCGAGGACTTCGGGATGGCGCTGGCCGACACCGGCCTCGTCGGATCGGTCCGCATCGACAAGGTGCGGCCCTATTTCGACCGGCCCGGATTTCGGCTGCCGTTCGCCGAGGGCACGGTCACCGCGGTCCGCGACGCGATCGACGCCGGGATCGACATCACCGACCTAGAAGTGGTTTTCACCACGCACTCGGTTCCGCTGACGATGGCCGACACCTCAGGGTCAGCCGAGCTCGACGATCACCGCCCGGGCGGTGCCTACGTCACCCAGCATCTGGCCGTCGCCCATGCCGTGATGGATCACCTGCGCAGTGAACTCGGCGAGTCCCCGACCTGGCAATTGGCCTACCAGTCCCGGTCCGGCCCGCCGTCGATGCCGTGGCTGGACCCCGACATCAACGACGTGATCGACGACCTCGCCGCCGCCGGTCGCCGGTCCGTCGTCGTGGTGCCCATCGGCTTCGTGTCCGACCACGTCGAGGTGGTCTGGGACCTGGACAACGAAGCCGCCGACACCGCCGCGCAGCGCGGACTGCATTTCGCCCGCGTCCGGACCCCGGGCGTCGACCCCCGGTTTGTCAGCGACCTCGCGGATCTGATCACCGAACGCCTCGGCCTCGGTCCGGCCGTCGACGACGTACTGCCCGGCGCGGTCCGCCGACCCGATTTCTGCGCTTCCCGGTGCTGCGCAAACTCCCGGACCACCAGGCCAACCACGGCTGCAGTCGATTCCGCGGCGGACTGGCGCGGGCTCGACGTCGATACAGCGCTACTGGTCGCCTCGGGGATCCGCGGGACGTCGAAGCGGTGAGCCGGTGACCGACAGGGTCCTGCGCGTCGGCACCAGAGGCAGCGCACTGGCCCTCGCGCAATCGGGCGCGGTCGCGGCTCGGATAGTCGAGAATGCCGACTCCGAGAGCGAACTCGTCCGGGTGAAGACCGAGGGTGACGTCAATGGCGGACCGCTGGCAGCAATCGGCGGGACCGGCATCTTCGTCACCGCTGTCCGGGCGGCGCTGGCCGACGGCCGGGTCGACGTCATCGTGCACTCGTTCAAGGATCTGCCCACCGCGCCCCCGCCGGGACTCGCCCTGGCCGCTGTCCCCGAGCGGGAGAACCCATCCGACGCGCTCTGCGCCAGGGACGGGCACACCCTGGCCACCCTGCCCGGCGGCGCGCAGGTGGGTACCGGTTCACCGCGCCGGGCTGCGCAATTGCTGCTGCACCGGCCCGACCTGCGGGTGGTCCCGGTCCGCGGCAACGTCGACACCCGACTGCGCCTGGTCACCGACGGCGCGGTCGACGCCGTTGTGTTGGCGGTTGCCGGGTTGGCCCGGCTGGGCCGGACCGGCGCGATCACCCAGACCTTCACCCCGGACCTGATGCTGCCGGCGCCCGCGCAGGGCGCGTTGGCCGTCGAATGCCGCACGACCGACCTCGACACCGCCTGGTACGGATCTGCGGTGCGGGCGCTGAACTGCGTCGACAGTCGAGCCGCCGCCGCCGCAGAGCGGGCGATGCTGGCCACCTTGGAGGCCGGGTGCATCGCGCCGGTCGGCGCCTGGGCACGAGTGACGGACGACGTCCTGACGCTGACCGGCGCGGTGATCGCGGTCGACGGCAGCACGCAGGTCGCCGGCGAGCTGTCCGGCGGAGCCGGTGACGCGGCGGACATCGGTCGAGACCTGGCGCTGGAGTTGCTTTCTCGCGGCGCTGCCGGTTTGCTCGGAGCGGCCAGGTGAGTGGGCAGTCATGGCAGACCCTTTCGGTCCAGCCAATCCGGGCGGTACCCGGATGACCGGGGCGGCCACAACCGGCCCGTTGGCCGGATGGCGGGTATTGATTCCACGACCGGTCGATCAAGCCGCAGAACTGAGTTCGCTGCTGCACGCCCTTGGCGCGGAACCTGTTGCGGTGCCATTGATTGCCATAGCGCCGCCGGTGGATCTCGGGCCGCTCGACCTCGCGCTGGTCGATCTCGGGACCAGCAGGTTCAGCTGGGTCGGCTTCACATCGGCGAACGCGGTCGACGCCGTCGTTCGGCGGTCCGCGGAATTGGGGATCAACCCCTCGGTTCCGGCGGACACCAGGGTGGCAGCCGTCGGCCCGGGCACCGCAGCCACACTCCGTCGGCACGGACTGCCCGTCGATCTCGTCCCAACCGGCAAGGGATCCGCGGACGCCATCGCCGCCACCTGGCCAACCGCGCGGCCCGGCGAAACGGTGCTCCTGCCGCGATCGGATATTGCCCGGCCGGCGCTGCCGGATGCGCTGCTGGCCAAGGGTTATCGCGTGGAGGCGGTGAACGCCTACCGGACGGTGGTGCTGCCCCTGCCAGCGGCGTTGACGGCGGAACTGCGGGCCGACAGATTCGACGCCATCCTGCTCACCTCGCCGAGCACCGTGACTGCGCTGACCGGCGCGCTCGTCGGGCCGGCCGTAGTGCTCGGCGCAATCGGCCAACCTACCGCCAGAGCAGCAGAGTCCGCAGGCCGCCCCGTCGCCTTCGTTGCGGCGCAGCCCACCGCGGCCGCGCTGGTTGACGGACTGGTCGACGCCGCGCGTCATCGAGCCGCCAAGGCCCTACCCGTGCAGTCCGCGCGCCCACCGAGCACTTCCGACACCCACCGAGCACTTCCGAAACGCGAGTGATTTCATGACCTTTTTCGGTTCCTTTCCGACCGTTCGCCCCCGACGCCTGCGCCGCACCCCGGCCATCCGCCGGCTTGTCGCGCAAACCCGACTGCACCCGGCCGAGCTCGTGCTGCCGATGTTCGTCAAGGAGACACTGACCGAACCGGCAGCCTTGAGCTCGATGCCGGGCATCCTGCAGCACACCCGCGATTCACTGAAAGCAGCAGCGGTGGAGGCCGTTTCGGCCGGTGTCGGGGGGCTGATGATCTTCGGGATTCCCGCGGTTCGGGACGCTGTCGGCTCGCAGGCCACCGATCCGGACGGGATTCTCAACCTCGCCCTCGCGGACCTGCGCGCCGAGGTCGGCGCAGACACCGTCCTGATGGCCGACCTGTGTCTGGACGAGTTCACCGACCATGGCCACTGTGGCGTTCTCACCCCGTCCGGCGCCGTGGACAACGACGCGACACTCATCCGCTATCGCGAGATGGCACTCGCCCAAGCGGTTTCCGGTGCCGACTTCGTCGGGACGTCCGGGATGATGGACGGTCAGGTAGGGGCCGTTCGGCAGGCACTCGATGACGCCGCATACACCGACACCGCCGTCTTCGCCTACGCGGCGAAATACGCCTCGGCGTTCTACGGTCCGTTCCGGGAGGCGGTGGACTCGGCACTGGTCGGCGACCGGCGGTCCTACCAGCAGGACCCGGCGAACCGCCGTGAAGCCGCTCGCGAGGTGGCGTTGGACCTTGCCGAGGGGGCGGACCTGGTGATGGTCAAGCCCGCGATGTCGTATCTGGACGTGCTCGCCGACGTTGCATCCTCCGTCACTGTTCCGGTTGCCGCATACCAGGTCTCGGGTGAATACGCGATGATCGAGGCCGCTGCGGCAAACGGCTGGATCGACCGGGACCGCGCCATCGTGGAGTCCATCACATCGATCCGGCGCGCCGGCGCGCAGATCGTGCTCACCTACTGGGCCACCGAAATCGCGGAGAAACTCCATAAGGGACAGGAACTATGACCGACGCAACGTACGCAGACGGCGAGGACACGGTGGCCCAGGAACGGGTCGTTGCGATGGTCGACCTGGATGCCGGGGCGGCGGCCAGCGTCGGGCTGTTCCAGCGCGCCCTGCGCGTCACCCCCGGCGGGGTGAACTCCCCCGTCCGGGCGTTCCGATCCGTTGGCGGCACGCCACGTTTCATGGCTTCAGGCAAGGGTGCGGAGATCACCGATGCCGATGGCAACAGCTACATCGACCTCGTCGGATCCTGGGGCCCGATGATCCTCGGACATTCCCACCCTGCGGTGATCGAGGCCGTTGCTGCCGCCGTGTCCCACGGTCTTTCCTTTGGCACGCCAGGCCGGGGCGAGGTGCTGCTGGCCGAGGAGATCGTTTCGAGAGTTCCAGCGGTGGAACAGGTTCGCCTGGTGTCCTCGGGCACCGAGGCGACCATGTCCGCCATCAGGCTGGCCCGCGGATTCACCGGACGCTCCAAGATCATCAAGTTTGCCGGTTGCTACCACGGGCACGTCGACGCCCTGCTGGCCTCCGCCGGTTCCGGGGTGGCAACCTTCGCGCTCCCGGATTCCGCCGGCGTCACCGCCGCCACAACGGCCGAGGTGATCGTCGTTCCGTACAACGACATCGACTCCGTGCGGGCGGCTTTCGCCGCCCACCCCGGCGAGATCGCAGCGATCATCACCGAGGCCGCCGCGGCCAACATGGGTGTGATCCCACCAGAGCCCGGATTCAACGGCTCCTTGGCGGAGGTCGCACATTCCGGCGGTGCGCTGTTCATCTCGGACGAGGTGATGACCGGATTCCGGTTGAGCCCGTCCGGGATGTTCGGGCTGGACGCCGGTGTCGAGGGCTGGCGACCGGACCTGATGACCTTTGGCAAGGTCATCGGTGGTGGCTTGCCGGTCGGTGCCTTCGGTGGACGTGCGGACATCATGGGCTATCTGGCACCCATCGGGCCGGTGTATCAGGCGGGGACGCTGTCCGGTAATCCCATCGCCACCGCAGCCGGGCTGGCGAATCTACGCGGCTGCGATGCGGCCGTCTACGCCCATCTCAATGAAACTGCCATGACTGTCGGCGATCTGGCCTCCGCTGCGTTGTCCCAGGCGGGTGTTCCGCACCGGTTGCAACGGGCCGGCAACCTGTTCTCGATCTTCTTCGCGGACGGCAAGGTCGAGAACTACGACCACGCTCGACATCAATCCGTCGAGGCCTACGCGGCCTTCTTCCACGGAATGCTCGGTGCCGGCGTCTACCTGCCGCCGTCGGCGTTCGAGGCGTGGTTCGTCTCTGCGGCCCATGATCAGCAGGCGCTCGACCGCATAGCGGCGGCGTTGCCGGCGGCTGCACGGGCCGCCGCGGTGGCACTGGGATAGCCGCGATCGTCGCGCGGGAGCTGGTCGCCGCGAACTGAGCACAGCAGGGGGACCACGCACCGACCGGCTCTGACGTCCTGTCGGTCCTCGGTGGCAGGATCAGCGGCATGCCTCCCCGCCGCCGTGCGCCAGCCCCGATTCCGATCGATGTCGAGGCGGTCCGCCGAAAACTCACGGAGGGCAAGATCGTTCGAGTCGGGATCAGCCGGTCCGCACAGTTCCCGGAGGGCGGCACCGGCCGGGTGCGGCATGTCGGCAACCCCGAGGTCGACGGCGAGGAGTTCGTCCAGGTCGAGGTCAGCCTCAACGGCACCCGGGACATCCTGCCGTTCACCCCGGCGGACCTGACGCCGGCCACCCGCGCGAAGCCGGTCCCGGAACCGGTCGTCGCACCACCTGCCGCACGAGTGATTCCGACCCGCAGCCCAGGAACTACCGCAGCATCGGACGCACAGGCTCCGGCGTCCGGAATTCCGGAGCCTCGGGCGAGAAGTACGTCGGCGCCCGCACCCACAGCCGCACCACACAGCCCACAGCCACAGCCACTGTCCCTGCCGTACCGCCCCGCGTGAACTCGCCAGCCAGGACCAGTGGCGCCACCGCCACGCGGGCCAAGTCCACCCGCGGCGCCCGCCGCACCCCGCCGGTGTCGATCAGCATCGCCACCACTGACGCCGAACCCACCCAGTGGCGGATCGAGGCCCGAGTCGGCGCACGGGTGGTGCTGCGCTCCGGATCGGTGTCACCGGCCCGCGTGTGGGAGTTGGTCAAACAACTTGAGGAGCCGACGCTGATCGCTGCGGTTGGCGGAATTCTGGACGAGCAACGCAAGGCCGCACAGGCACGAGCCGATGCCCTGGCGGCCGAGCTGGCCACAGTCCGAGCGGAATTGGAGGCCTTGCCCGGCTATCAGTAGGGGTAGGTCGACAGTCCACTGGCGGACCCCCGGGCAAACCATGCGGGCCGGCCTTGGATAAGTCAATTAGATGACCCTAAGTCATCCTTTCGAGGGCATTGCCTACCCGTTCGAGGCCTATCACCCGTTCGCGCTTCACTTCTACACTCAGTGTGATCATCGCCGAGTTTCGAAGGAGCGCGCATGACGCAACAGAGCACCATCCCCGTCAAGGCGGCCCACGACCTCCTCCAGAGGTTCTCGCCGCCCATCAAGGCAGGCACCCCCGGTGAGATCGTGTCGATGACCGGAATGGGCCTCTACTCCTACACCGTGACGTTCTGGTCGCCCGACCTGGCCGGCGGATCGGTCACCCTCCGCGACCTGTGCCGAACGGATTTGAAAGAGGCCTGATTCAGCGGCGTTCTCACAGTCCTGAATCGGCGCCGTGCAGTCTCGGTGCTCGTACGATCTGGCGTCTGGGCATCCGAAGGCGACCGCGTTCGCCACCGACACCCGCCCGGTGATTTACCGAGTCCTGGTCAGCGGACCCCGCGTGGCTGCCGTGAGCGCGCCGTCGACCAGACCGACCGACACATCGCCCTGCAGGTCCGTGCGAAGAATGGTCGTGACACCGTCCCGCGCCAGTAGATCGAGCGCCTTCGGACTCGGGTGGCCATAGTCGTTGTCGGCGCCCACTCCGATCACGGCGACGCCCGGCGACACCGCCCGGACGAATCGGTCCAGCAGCTTGGCCGACCCGTGGTGCGGGACCTTGAGTACGTCCGCGTCCAGGTCAACGCCGAAATTCAGCAACGCCTGTTGCGCCTCGATCTCGATATCGCCGGTCATCAAAATTCGTTCGCCGTCCCGGTCTGCCATCACCACGGCCGAGTCGTTGTTGGGATCGGAGTCCGTCCCCCGGAACTCCTTCTTCGGTCCGAGCACAGTCAACGTCAATTCCCCACCGGCCCAACGCATTCCGGGCTCGAGTTGGACAACGGGTATTCCTCGATCGGTTGCCTGCCGTTGCACGTCCTGCCACGCCGTCCGCGGTTCGCGTCCGGGCCCGACGGCAATCGCACCAACAGAACGTCCGTCCATCGCGCCGGACAGTCCGTCGACGTGGTCGGCGTGCAGGTGCGTCAGGATCAGTAACGCAATCGTTGCGATGCCCAACCGATCGAGACAGGAGTCGACCAACGAAGGGTCGGGACCGGTGTCGACGACGACCGCGGTCCCCGCCTCCCCGGTCGAAAGCACCATGGCGTCGCCCTGGCCGACCTCGCAGGCGGTCAACAGCCAGTCCGACCCCGGCCACGTCGGGGCGGCGACCCGGGAGGCAACAAGAACCAGCACCATGCCGGCAGCAACCGCGGCGAACAGGACTCGAAGCCGGCGATACCGCAACACCATCACCGCGGCCACCGACAACCCCGCGAGCAGGAGCGCCCCTGCCGGAGTCGCCGGCCACGGAACTGTGGCGTTGGGCCAACGGGCCAGGGTGTGGGCAACGCCGGCAATCCAGGACAGCAACGGTGTTACCAGCTGCGCTGATACGACGGCACCCCCCGGCCACCACGGGCCGGTCAGCGCGCACAGCATCCCCAGCACCAACGCCGGTGCGACCACCGGGGCAACCAGCAAGTTGGCCAGCACGCCGACAACAGAAACGGAACCACTGATCAACACAATGACCGGCATTGTCACGATCTGCGCGGCAACGGGAACGACCAGCAGATCCGCCCAACCCTGCGGAAATCCTTTGCGCTGCAATGATTCCGACCACGTGGGCGCGATGAGGATGAGCCCACCGGTCGCCAGTACCGACAGTGTGAACCCGACACTGACCGCCAACTCGGGCGCAATGAGCAGTAGTACGATCACCGCCGCGGCCAGCGCTGGTACGCACGATCGTGTCCGACCGGCAAGCAGGCCGAGCATCGCGATCGCGCCCATCACCGCGGCCCGCAGGACCGACGGCGCCGGACCAACCAGGATCACCAGACCGACCAGGGTGAGGGTGCCGCCGACCGCTGCGGTCCGCGGCCCGAATCGGCGCAGCACCACGACGACCATGCCGCACAGGATCGCGAAATGGGATCCCGAAACGGCCAGGAGGTGCGTCAGTCCTGTGGCCTTCCCGTCGGCGTCGAGTCGATCGCTGATGCCGCTGGTGTCTCCGACGACCAGCCCGGGTAGCAGGCCGGCGGCGTCGCCGTCGAGTCGGGAGGCGTTGTCCGACAGATCATCTCGAATCCGCAGGGCGACCGTGTTCCACCAGGGCGCCGACCCGGTGACGTGCGGCGGATCACGGGCGTGCAGCACAGTCTGCCCGGCTGGCCCGAACTGCTGCTCAGCGAGCCTGCCCGAGGTGACCAGTTGTTCACCCGGGGTGACGGTCGACCAGGCGCTCCCCTTCCCGTAGATGGTCAACCTGTCCTGCTGCGCCCATGACCGGCCGGCGACCTGAGCCTGCTCGGTGACCACGTCAACTCGCCACCGCGATTGGTCCGGTTGCGCTTCGTCATTGTTTCCGTTGTCCGGGACAACGAACCCCGGGTCAACGGCACGTGGGAATCCTGCTGCAGACACCGTCAACGTTGCCCATGAGCCATGAGTGGCCGCATCGGTCAGCGGGTCGTTGGATTGCGACCCAGCGCGCAGAGCCGACATGACCACGGCAGCCGCCAGGCAGGCGGCGATCACCA
This sequence comes from uncultured Actinomycetota bacterium, assembly GCA_963730295.1. Classification (GTDB taxonomy): domain Bacteria; phylum Actinomycetota; class Actinomycetes; order Mycobacteriales; family Nakamurellaceae; genus Nakamurella. The sequence continues at coordinate 747,813 of CAVSRE010000006.1, forward strand.
GCCATCCCGGTCGCCACTTCACCCGGGCCAGGCTCAACCCGATCAGCACCGCCAGTGCCAGCCCTGCGGTCCACCAGGCGATTTGAACGGCGAGCAGCCCGATCAGCGAGCCGGCCCACAGCGCAGCAGCAGCGGGGACGAGTCGGAGATCGGCGGGCGGTGGTGATTCGTCCTCAGTCCATTTTCGGCTGTGGGCGGCGCTCATTCGCGCCGCCGGATCCGAGCCACCGTGCCGAACACCACGTCACGACACCGTCACGAGTGGAGAAATCTGCGCGTACCGGGACTGCCCGATGCCGCTGATCTCCTGCAATTGCTCGATGCTGGTGAACTTCCCATTCGCCTCCCGCCAGCCGAGGATGTTCTGCGCCATCACCGGGCCTACCCCCGGCAGTGCGTCCAGGGCCGCCTCGTCGGCGGTGTTCAGATCAACCAGACCCGACCCGGCGGCTCCATTATCCGTTGTCGCACTGGACTTTCCGTCGCCTCGGGTGACCGCGGAAGCGACATTTCCCGGCGCGGGCGTACTTGCGACCACCACCGAATCACTGTCGGAAAGCCGGGCAGCCAGGTTCACACCGGTGAGGTCGGCGTCGCTGCTGGCGCCGCCTGCTGCCGCGATGGCATCGGCCACCCGGGCCCCGGCCGGCAACGTCACCAGACCAGGTCGCCCGACGAGACCGGTGACCGAGACGACAATCTCGGAAGGGGCGCTGATGCTCGTCGAAGAGGCGAGGCCGGGCGCATTCGTCCCCGACATTTCCGCGCCAACAGCACCGGTGTTGGCGGTCCCAGCCGCCGTACCTGTCTCTGCCGGGGCCGGCGCTCCCGCCAGGGCAGCGATCGCCGACGTTTCGACAGCCCGCGGCTCGGGCCGATCCCGCCAGACGCCGGCCGCGGTCACCGCGGCCGCAAGTGCCGCGACCAGCAAAAGGATCAGCGCACCGCGCCGGCCGGGGTCGACCCGCGCGTCCCGCAGCGTTTCCGGGACCCACAGTTCGGCGAACCGTCCCCAATGCCGGCCTATCCGGCGCACGCCGAGCGGCTTGTGCGACAGGACTGGATTCTCGCTGACATCGGCGTCCGGGTCAGGGACTTCGGTGCCGCGGGAGACCGGCTCGTGAGCTGCTGGCACCTTCTTCCGACTCGAGGACTCAACTCGATCCGACCGATCCGCGGATTCCGGCCGACCGGAGACGGGGCCGGGCTCAGCGTCGCGCCACTCGCCGTCGTCCCCTACATCCTCGGCGTCTTGCCACAACGATGGGTCTTCCCCGACCTGGCCGAAACTCACCCCGGGGGTCGCCACCGACTGACGGTCGGGATTGACTGTCAACGGTCCGGCGTCCGCGCCCGGCACCCAGCCGCCCGCCGGTGGCCGAAGCCGGGAAGCGCGGCGGATCGTGGCGCTGGATGCAGCCGAACCCGAAGACCGGTCAGCCACGGTGCGGCGCTCGGCGATGGGATCATCGTCATTCGCCGATCGATGACGGCCGGGCGGCACCCATGAGACGGATTCAGGGGTCTCGCTGCCCTCATCAGCGACCCGGACGACGGCCGACTCCGGGACCCACCCTGACCTGGCATCCGGTGAGCTTGGCCGGGCCGGCGGGCCGGCGAATCCGCTCGGACCTGAATCTACGCTCGACGAGGTGCTGCTATCTGCCCCGGTTTCCAGGGGGCGCCGTAGCGCCGTGAGGCGGCTCATCGGATCCGGACGGGGGCGCACCACCTGGACGCTAGGGATCGGCCCGGAATTGCCGGCGCGTGACGGGCAACGTGTGGACAGAAATCGGACATGTGGACAACCGGCGATTCGAGCAACACCGGCCGGTCGCCGTTCCTGACGTCGATCTTGTCATCGCGTCCCGGTCCAGGTTGCTATGGTCCGGAACATGTCCTCCCGAGCGCGCCTGATCAACGCTCTGGACGCATCGATGGACGCACTTGAGTCGGCTGACGACCGGGGGGATGAGGACGCGGCATGGGCTGGCATTCGGAGGGTCCTGACCTGCCTGTACAGGTTCGAGGAACAGGAGAAGCAGGCCGACGACCTCGCCTACTACCGCCACCGCGGCAACTCGACCGCCGGTCAGATCGTGGGTGGTCTCATCTGGCTGCGCGGGCTGATTCTGCTGCATGACGCCGAGGTTCGTGTCCGCCTCTTCAAGCCATTCGCGATCGCCGGGGACGACAGCGCTCCGCAGCCGCTCATGGTCAGGAGCGTCGCCGACGGTCACCTGGTGCTCGTTGACGAAGTCCTGTGGCCGAAACGACAACACCTTCCTGCCCCGGGCCGGAGGTACAAACCACACCAGCGGGACGAGTACTACGAGCGACTGGTGGCCGGCACACCACTCATGGAGCCGTTACGGGCCGCGCAAAGCTACTTCATTCAAGAGCGGAGCCGGTCTCGCAGTCATGCGGGCACCAGTTGATTCCTGGCTCGGATACTCCTCCTGCACCGATGAACGGCAAGCGCGCCATCGGTCTACCTCTGAGCCCCAGGCCCCAATGACCGGCGAAAGCGAGACCATCATGCGAAGGATCATCCTGATGATTTCCGTGTCCATCGATGGCTTCTTCGAGGGACCGAATCGCGAGATCGACTGGCACCTGGTCGATGACGAGCTGCACAGCCATTTCAACGAAGAACTGGCCACGATGGGCGCGTTCCTCGACGGCCGCGTCACCTACGAATTGATGGCGCAGTTCTGGCCGACCGCCGACCAGGATCCCGCGAACGCCGGCCCGATGGCCGAGTTCTCCCGGATTTGGCGAGACATGCCCAAGATCGTGTACTCGACAACCCTGGAGAAGGCCGACTGGAACACCACAGTCGTCCGCGAGGTCGTCGTCGACGACGTACAGCAGCTCAAGGCGCAGCCCGGTGGCGACCTGGCCCTGGGCGGAGCGGATCTTGCTGAATCATTCCGGCAACTCGACCTGATCGACGAGTACCGGCTCTACGTGCACCCGATCGTTCTCGGGCAAGGGAAGCCCCTGTTCCGGCCGTCGGACCAGCAAGTCAATCTGCAACTCGTCGAGACACGGACCTTCGGCAACGGTGTCGTCCTGCTCCGCTACCGCCGACCCGAGAAGTAGGTCAACGAAGGCAGTCCCAGGACCGTGAAACCCCGGTCGCCGAACGTGCGATGCAGCGCCTTCGAGCTGCTGGTACTGCGCCGTCAGTCCGCATGCAGCTACGTTCCCGCGACCTCGTCCTCGCCTCTGGGCAGCACCACTCCACCGAGGCCGGCGTTGTACGAATGCAGCCGCCAGGCACCGGCGAACCGGTGCAGCACCACCCAGTGACAGTTCCCGACTCCGATCAGCGTCCCCCAGCTGTCCTCCGGCAATGCGAGCAGACACCCGGTGAGACCGACGATCAGCCCGCCGTGGGACACGATCAGCGCCCGGGTAGCTGTTCCGGCATCGAGTTCGGTGACCACCTCGTTGGCGCGCTGCGCGACCTGCCAACGGGATTCTCCCTGTGGCGGCGCGGCATGCGCCGACGTGGTACGCCACCGGTCCCACTCATCCGGCCAGGCGGCGACCACCTCGTCCCGGGTCAGCCCCTCCCACAGGCCCATCGACGTTTCCCGCAACCGTTCGTCGAAGGTTGCCTCGACATCAGTGAGAACCGTGACGGCGGAGGCCGTTTCCCGCGCCCGCTGCAAGTCTGAGCAAACGACGACATCCGGCCGCAGAGCGACGATCGACGGCGCGGCGGCTATCGCCTGGTGAAGGCCAACCGCGTTCAGCGCGATGTCCCGGTGGCCCTGCAGACGTTGGTCCCGGTTCCAGTCCGTCTGACCGTGGCGCAGCAGGATCAGATGTTCCAACGTCATGGCCCCGCCACGACATCGGCCGGCTCGGCGGAATCTGCGGGTGACGCCGTCCCGCCGGAAACCTCCCCAGCGGACCCGGCGGCATCAACGAAGGCCACCGTCGGGCAGTCCTTCCACAGCCGGTCGAGGGCGTAGAAAACCCGCTCCTCGGCGTGCTGCACATGCACGATGACGTCGACGAAGTCGAGCAGCACCCACCGGCCGTCCCGCTCACCCTCGCGGCGCGGTGGCTTGGAACCGGCGGCCCGCATCTTCTCCTCGACGGAGTCGACGATGGCGCCGACCTGGCGCTCGTTCGCACCCGTGACGATCACAAAGACGTCGGTGATCGCAAGCCTGTCGGAGACATCCACCAGCAGAATGTCTTTCGCCAGCTTGTCGGCGGCCGCCTGCGGCGGCCACCCGGGCGAGCGTCATAGCGGTATCGGTGGCGGTCATGTTTCTCCCTGCGTGTTTGCGTTCGTCGAAATGGAGCGTCTGCGGCATGCGGCGGCCGCGCTGCCGAATGGAATGGTGGTCACGACTCCGCCTGATACAGGTTCTCCTGATACAGGCCATGTTTGGCGATGTACTGGACGACGCCGTCGGGTACCAGATACCAGACCGGCGCCCCGCTGATCACCCGTTGCCGGCAATCGGTGGACGAGATCGCCAGCGCAGGAACCTCCACCAACGTCACCGATCCGTCCGGCAACTGCAGGTCATGCAGCGTGTAACCCGGCCGGGTCACGCCGACGAAATGCGCCAGGGTGAACAGCTGGTCGACGTCCTTCCACGACACGATCGCGGCGAGCGCGTCGGCGCCGGTAATGAAGAACCACTCCGCACCGGGTTCGGCCGCCCGCAGATCGGTCAGAGTGTCTTTCGTGTACGTCGGTCCCGGACGGTCGATGTCCACCCGCGACACCGTGAACCGCGGATTCGCGGCGGTCGCGATCACGGTCATCAGGTACCGGTGTTCGGCCTGGCTCTCGCCGCTCTTCTGCCACGGCTGGCCGGTCGGCACGAAAATGACTTCGTCGAGCCCGAACTGGTCGGCGACCTCGGACGCCGCAACCAGATGCCCATGATGGATGGGGTCGAACGTGCCGCCCATCACGCCGATTCGTCGGCCGGTATCAGCCACCGAACACCGCGCGACCCCACGAGAACGAGCTCACGAGGACGCCCGGATCTGCCCGTTGCCGGTGACGACGTACTTGGTGCTGGTCAGTTCGGCCAACCCCATCGGCCCGCGGGCGTGCAGCTTCTGGGTCGAGATCCCGATTTCGGCGCCGAAGCCGAACTCTCCGCCGTCAGTGAAAGCGGTGGAGGCGTTGACCATCACCGCGGCCGCATCGATCCGGGCGACGAATTCGTTCGCCGCCGCCACCGAGGACGTGACGATCGCCTCGGTGTGGCCGGTGCCGTGCTGCGCGATGTGGGCGATCGCTTCACCCAAGTCCGCGACCACCGCGACCGCGATGTCCAGCGACAGGTATTCGGTGTCGAAGTCCTCGGCGGTCGACCGGCACGACACCCGTGACGTCACCGACCATCTCGATCACCGTGGGATCTGCGTGCAGCGTGACGCCGGCCTCCCGCAGCGCCGCGACAGCCGCCGGGATGAACGTGGCGGCGACATCGGCGTGCACCAGCAGGGTCTCGGCCGCGTTGCACACCGACGGGCGGCGGGCCTTGGAGTTGAGCAGGATTTCCAGCGCCATGGTCTGGTCGGCAGTGGCGTCGACATAGACGTGGCAGTTGCCGACGCCGGTTTCGATGACGGGGACGGTGGAGCCGTTGACGACGGCTTGGATCAGGCCGGCACCACCGCGCGGGATGATCACGTCGACAAGGCCGCGTGCGGTCATCAGGTGTTTCACCGATTCCCGGTCCGTGCCCGGCACCAGCTGCACGGCGTCGGCGGGCAACCCGGCACCAACGGCCGCGTCGGCGAGAATCCCGACGAGTACCCGGTTGGACTGGTGGGCGGACGCGGAACCCCGCAGCAGGGCGGCGTTTCCGGCCTTCAGTGCGATCCCGGCCGCGTCGACCGTCACGTTGGGTCGCGCCTCATAGATGATCGCGACGACGCCGAGCGGCACCCGGACCTGGGTCAGGTGCAGCCCGTTGGGCAGTACCGAACCGCGAACGACGGTACCGATCGGATCCGGCAGGCCGGCCAGTTCGCGCAGCCCGGCAGCCATTCCGTCCACCCGAGAAGGGTTGAGCCGCAGGCGGTCCACCAGCGAGTCCGCGGTTCCTGACGTCGATCGCGGCGCGCACGTCGAGCTCGTTCGCGGCCAGGATCTCGGCGCGCCGATCCAGCAGCGCGTCGGCCATCGCCAGCAGTGCACGGTCCTTCACCGCCCGGTTCAGCAGGGCGAGCTCGGCGGCAGCACCCTGGGATCGAGCGGCGGATTCGAGGACCTGCTCACGGGTCGCCCGGAACCGTCTGCTGCTGCCGACGGGTCCGGGGTTTCGGCGACCGGGCGGCTGACTCTGCTGATCAATGACGGACATGGCTAGGCTCCTTCATTCGCCGAGTGATTCATTGCGTCAAGTGGATTCAGCGTCAGGTGGTTTCGTGCTGCCACCGGTTGCACGCGCCGCGATCAGATCATCGGCATGGACAACCGGGTGTCGCAGCTCGGTCGGCAACTCCGACAGGGACCGGCCGATAATGCCGGGCATTTCCGCGGCGTCGTGGCCGACAAATCCGCGCGCGACAATCTCGCCATCCGGAGCCAGCAGGTCGACAACGTCGCCGGATTCGAAGTCGCCGTAAAAGGCGGTGATCCCGGCCGGCAGCAAGGACTTCCGGCGGTTGAGCACCGCGGCAACAGCGCCGTGGTCCAGACCGATCGATCCCGCGGCGGTGGCCGCGTGCCGGAGCCAGAACAGCCGGGCGCTGGTCCGCCTCGTCGCGGGCGCGAACGCCGTGCCGACAATCGGGCCATCGGTGTCGTCGGACGGGGGCGCAACCCGCAGCGCTGCAACGGCATCCGCGGCGGAGGCGAGCAGGACCGGAATGCCCGCGCCGGTGGCGGTCAGTGCGGAGGTCAGTTTGGATTCCATCCCGCCGGTGCCGACTTCGCTGCCCGGTGCGGCGATTCCGACGTCGGCCAGGGCGGCGGCGTCCAGCACCTCACGCACCGCAGTCGAGGTCGCGAGCCGCGGGTCGCCGGTGTAGAGCGCATCGACATCGGACAGCAGGATCAATGCGCCGGCCCCGACCAGATGGGCGACCAGCGCGGCGAGCCGGTCGTTGTCGCCGAACCGGATCTCGGCGGTGGCGACGGTGTCGTTCTCGTTCACGACGGGAACCACCCCGAAGGACAGCAGCTTTCCGAACGTCCGCTGCGCGTTCCGGTAGTGCGCCCGCCTGACGACATCGTCGCTGGTCAAAAGGATCTGGCCGACGGTGAGCCGGTGCCGAGCGAACGATCCGGCATACCGCTGCGCCAACAACTGCTGCCCGACCGACGCCGCCGCCTGCTGGGTGGCGAGATCACGGGGACGGCGACCAAGGCCCAGTGGGGCCAATCCGGCGGCAATGGCACCTGAGGACACCAGGACGACCTGCGATCCCGTGGCCACCCGGCCCGCGACGGCGTCCACGAGAGCATCAAGACGGTTCGGGTCCAGACCGCCCGCCGCGGTGGTCAGCGAGGACGAACCGACCTTGACCACGACGACCTTGGCGCGCCCCACGGCCAGCCGTGCGGCCGATAGCGCCGTGGCAGGCCCGCAATCAGCGTCAGCAGCCCGCTCGCGTGCCGATTGGATCGCGCCGGCCGCCGAACCGTTCACGAATTGCCGTCCTCGCCGGCATCGTCGTCACGCCCGTCGATGTCACGCCGGGCAGCGTCGCTGCCGAATTCCTCGAGACTGTGCCCCTCGACGTCAAGGCCGCGGCGCAACCGGTGCAGCACCTTGCGTTCCGAGGCGCCGATACGCTCCACCTGGTCCAGGCGCAGATCGGTGCCGCGGCCGGTCGGAACGACATCGACGCCGGCCAGCGTGGTCGGCTCCCAGTCGAACGTGACGTTGCCGATGGTGACCGGCGCGCCGGGACGGGCGCCGCGGCTGGCCAGCTGTGCCTCGACACCGAGCCGGGCCAGCCGGTCGGCGAGGAAGCCGACGGCCTCGTCATTGTTGAAGTCGGTCTGCAGGATCCAGCGTTCCGGGCGGGATCCCCGGACGATGAAGCCACCGTCGACCTCGGGATCCGGCTCGACCTGGAACTGCTCGGAGTCGATCGCCTTCGGCCGGACCACGATCCGGGGAGCGGGCGCGGTGGGCTTCGCGGCGCGGTCCGCTGCGACCACCTCGGCGAGCGCGAAGCGCAGCTCGGGCAACCCCTCATGGGTCACGGCAGAAATCGCGATGACGCGATGCCCGCGCGGCCTCCAGATCGGGAGTGACGAATTCCGCCAGCTCGCGGGCCTCGGGGACGTCGATCTTGTTCAGCACCACCAGTCTCGGCTTGGCGGCGAAGTCGGTGGCCAGGGCCGGTGTGTATTCGGAGAGCTCGAATTCCAGTGCCATGATGTCCGACAGCGGGTCGCGGCCCGTTTCGTAGGTGGCGCAGTCGATGACGTGCACCAGCACTGCGCAGCGCTCGATGTGCCGGAGGAACTCCAGGCCCAGCCCCTTGCCCTGGCTGGCGCCCGGGATCAGACCGGGCACGTCGGCGACCGTGTACACCTCTGAGCCGGCCGTGACCACGCCGAGGTTGGGCTCCAACGTGGTGAAGGGGTAGTCGGCGATCTTCGGCCGCGCTGCCGACAACACGGACACCAGCGAGGACTTCCCCGCGCTGGGGAAGCCGACCAGACCGACGTCGGCGACGGACTTGAGCTCGAGGATGACGTCTGCGGCCTCGCCCGGTTCACCGAGCAACGCGAACCCCGGGGCCTTGCGCGCACGGGAAGCCAATGCGCCGTTGCCGAGTCCGCCACGGCCGCCACGGGCGGCCGTGTACGTGGCACCAGGCCCGACCAGGTCGGCGAGTACCGCGCCATCCTCGGAGAGCACAACGGTGCCGGACGGGACCCGCAATTCGAGTCCCTCGCCGTTGGCGCCGTCCTTGTCGTCACCCTGCCCCGGCCGGCCGCTACCGGCCTTCGCATGCGGGCGGAAGTGGAAATCCAACAGGGTGTGGACATTGTCGTCCACGACCAGCGTCACGTCCCCGCCGTTACCGCCGTCGCCACCGTCCGGTCCACCCAACGGCTTGAACTTCTCCCGATGCACCGACGCGCACCCGTGGCCACCGTCGCCGGCTTGCAGATGCAGGACGGCGCGGTCGACGAACCTGGCCACGGTCACCTCCTGGAAATTCAACGATCAGATATGAAACAACAAACCAATGGTGCAACAACCGACACAGCCGTAAACATGCCGCAAGGGGCGGTCCCGGTGTATCGGGTCCGCCCCTCGCAGGGATGATCACAATGCGCCGAGGGGTCAGACCCCGGCCGGAACAGCGACGTCGTCCGCTGAAGCCACCGTGGCGGCAACCTTCGTGACGATGTTGACGGTCTTGCGACCGCGCTTGCTACCGAACTCCACCGCACCGGGGATCAGCGCGAACAAGGTGTCGTCCTTGCCGCGGCCGACGCCCTCGCCCGGGTGAAACTTGGTGCCGCGCTGACGGATCAGGATCTCGCCGGCGTTGACCTCTTGGCCGCCGAAGCGCTTGATCCCGAGCCGCTGAGCGTTGGAATCGCGGCCGTTCCGGGAGCTGGATGCGCCCTTTTTGTGTGCCATGGTGGTGGCGCCTTTCTAGTGAATGTGCTCAACTGGCGGTATCGGCCTTGGCCGACCCGACCGAGATCCCGGTGACCTTGACCTGCGTCAGCGGCTGACGATGGCCCTGGCGCTTGTGGTAGCCGGTCTTGTTTTTGAACTTGTGGATGATGATCTTCGGGCCCTTGGTGTGGGCGACGACCTCACCGGAGACCGTGACCGCCGCAAGTGCGTCGAGCGTGGCGGTGACAGCGGAGCCATCAACCAGCAGCACCGCGGGCAGGGTGATTGCGGCACCGGGATCGCCGTCGAGCTTCTCGATCTCGATGACGTCGCCCTCGGCGACCTTGTATTGCTTGCCGCCGGTCTTGACGATCGCGTACATCGTGGACGCGCCTTCCTGCCTGTTGTGATGCCGGTGTTGCCCGGTTTCGGTGGACTACTTGTCGTCGTACTGATCATGCGTCATACGTACTGCTGAGCTGGCCGTCCAGGGTCTCCCCCGACGCCCGCCGCCATCCGCACCGCGGGACAACCCGAGGTGCGTCAGGCGATCAGAGTCGGTGGCGCCCCCGACGAACTCCCGGCACAACAAAGGGAGTTCGATCCGCCAGTACGGGACGAGCGAACCAGGGCACCGCAAAGCCCGCTGCGCAGCAGCGTGCCGATCGCCCACAGTACGCGGCCTGGCAGTGCAGGGGCAAACTGAACGCGTCAACTCACCGGCTGCTCCGCGGCGACCGACTCGGCCGGCATCGAGATGACCACCGGTTCCGAGGCCGACTCGCCGGCCGCGGGTCCCGCCGGCCTGGACGCCGCGCGGCGTCGGCGCGGTGGCGGCGCGGGCGGCTCGGCCGCTACGGCCGGAGCTTCTGCCGAGCCGTCGCGGTCCGTCGGTGCCGACTGCTCATCGTGGCCGTTGGTCGCATGATCATCGCTCGCCACCTCGGCTGACGGTGCCGTCCACGGCTGCTGGGGTTCCGGCACGGCCTCCCGGATGACCATGTCGACGGGCTGCGCAGCGGGCGGAGCGCCGGCCGGCCGGCCGGCGCTGCGCCGACCACGGCGCCGCGCCGGAGCTGCCGGGGCAGGCTCCGCCGGCTGTGGCTCGGAGTCGGCCGGCGTCACGTCTTCCGGTGCGGAGTCTCCCGGCCCGGGAGGCTGCGCTCCCGGGTCGTCCTGGCCGGCGATGCCTTCGCCAGGAGCACGCCCGTCACCGGCCAACTCGACGACGATCTCCTGGACCTCCGCGGGCGCGATGTCAACGTCGCCGTCGCGGGAAACCGGCTGATGCGCCTCGAAACCGTCCTCGTCGGCATTCTCCGCGGCCTGGATCCCGGCCGACGCGGCCGCCTCGATCCAGTCGACCTCGGCGCCCTCCGCAACGATCGGCGCTTCCTCACCGGTCGGCGCAACCTCACCGGTCGGACCTGAGTCGCCGCCATTGCCCGCGCCGACGTCCTGGCTTCCACCACCGAGCGCAGCAGCGATCGGCGGCTTCGGTCCACGCGGGTCCGGACGACGCCCGACGGCCTGCTCGACCACTCGTGGGACCACGATCTCTTCGACGCGGTCCTCGTCGCGGGCGCGCCGCCGGGCGGCCTTCCCGGACCGTCGATCACTGGCGTTGTCCTCGGTCGGCGACGCGACCACCGGCATGTCGTGCAACAACAGGCCGCGGCCCCCACAATTCGGGCAGGGTTCGGAGAATGCCTCCACCAGCCCGGTACCCATCCGCTTCCGGGTCATCTGCACCAACCCGAGCGAGGTCACCTCGGCGACCTGATGACGGGTGCGGTCACGACCGAGCGCCTCGGTCAACCGGCGCAACACGAGTTCACGATTGGATTCCAGCACCATGTCGATGAAGTCGATGACGATGATGCCGCCGATGTCCCGCAGCCGCAGCTGGCGGACCATTTCCTCGGCCGCCTCCAGGTTGTTCTTGGTGACGGTCTCCTCGAGGTTGCCGCCGGATCCGGTGTACTTGCCGGTGTTGACGTCGACAACCGTCATCGCCTCGGTCCGGTCGATGACCAGCGAACCGCCGGACGGCAGGTGCACCTTGCGCTCCAGCGCCTTGGCGATCTGCTCGTCGATCCGGTAGGCGGCAAAGACGTCGGGTCCACCCGGGCGGTTGGTCTCGTACTTCACCAATCTGTCCGCAAGCTCCGGCGCGACAGCGTTGATGTACTCCGCGACCGGCTCGTAGGCCTCGTCACCGTCGATGACGAGCCGGGTGATATCGGAGTTGAAAAGATCACGGATGACCTTGATCAACGTGCCCGGCTCCGCGTAGAGCTGGGTCGGCGCACTGGTCTTTTCCGCGGCCCGGCGGGTGATCTCCGCCCATTGGGACTGCAGGCGCTCGACGTCGCGGGCCAGTTCATCCTCGGCAATGCCCTCGGCAGCGGTCCTGATGATGACGCCCGCATCGTCGGGAACGATCCGGTCCATGATCGACTTCAGGCGCTTGCGTTCGGTGTCCGGCAATTTCCGGGAGATCCCGGTCGCGCCGCCACCCGGCACGTAGACGACGAAGCGGCCGGGCAGCGAGATCTGCGTGGTCAGCCGGGCACCCTTGTGCCCGACCGGATCCTTCGAGACCTGGGCCAGAATGGTGTCGCCGCTGGACAGCGCGGTCTCGATCCGGCGCGCCTTGCCGTTCAGGCCCGCGGCGTCCCAGTTCACCTCGCCGGCGTAGATGACGGCGTTCCGGCCGCGGCCGATGTCGCAGAACGCGGCCTCCATCGACGGCAGCACGTTCTGCACCTTGCCGAGGAAGACGCTGCCGATCATCGAATCGGACCCGGTCTGCGAGACGAAATGCTCGACCAGGATGCCGTCCTCGAGGAGCGCCACCTGCGCAAGGTCGCCGCGCTGCCGGACCGCCATGACGCGTTCCACGGACTCCCTGCGGGCCAGGAACTCGGCCTCGGTCAGGATCTGCGGACGCCTGCGGGAGGAGTCCCGCGAATCGCGCCTGCGCTGCCGCTTGGCCTCCAATCGGGTGGACCCCCGGACGGCCTGTACCTCGTTCGAGGGTGCGCCGGCCGACGAACCCGCCTGCGACAGCCGCGGTTCCCGGACATGCACGACGGTGTTGTCGGGATCGTCCTCGCGGGGGGCTTCGTCCCCGGTCGAGCGGCGGCGGCGACGACGCCGCCGACGGTTGCCGCCCGTGCTGCCCGACCCGGCGTCGCCGTCGGTGTCGGAATCGTCGTCGGAGTCCTCATCGGAATCTTCCGACGACGCCTCGGCCGGGCCGGCGGGCACAGCCGCCGGGGCTGCCGCAACAACCTCGTCCGACGATGCCGGCCCGACGCCCGAACCCTGATCCTCGGCTCGATCGTCGGTGTCGGAAACCCGGCCCCGCCCACGACGGCCGCGTCGCCTGCGTCGGCCGCGCGACCCGGAATCGTCATCGCCATCCCCATCGCTGCCGGTGTCGGCGCTCGGCGTCTCGGTGCTCGACGTCTCCGCGGACGCGTCGGTGCTCGGCGTCTCCGCGGGCCGGCCCCCGTCGGCGTCCCCACCTTCGGTAGTCAGGTTGCCTGAGTTCAGGTTGCCTGAGTTCGGGTTGTCAGTGGCGTCGCCGACGGCAGCCGCCTGCTCGTCGAGCGCTCCGTCGGCGACCACGGCCGCGGCTGCATCGTCAGCCGGCGGTGCGTCCTTGTCGGTGCCGTCCTGGGCACGCCGCCCGCCGCCGGACCGGCCGCGCCGCCGACGGGACGACCCGGAGCGGGCCGGCGGGCCGGACTCGCCCTGGGGCGCGTCCTGATCGAGTTGGCCCCTGCCCTGCAGCGTCGGATCACCGTCGAAATCGGCGGCATTCTGGTCGCGCAGGACCGGTCCCTGCTGCTTGCGGGCACTGTCGAACTCGGCCGGCGGCAGGAACAGCGGGTTGATCTCATGCCCGGATTGGCCGGGTGAATCGCCGGGTTTTTCTGCGACGGGCGGTTCGGCCGGAGTCGCAAGGACAGCCGGTTCGCCACTGGCGGCCCCCGCTGTGTCCCCTTCCTGCCCGCCGAGTAGGGACTCGATGACCTCTTGAGCGACGGCCAACGGCACCGAGGACGACGCACTGCTGACGGCCAGGCCGCGGGTGGCGAGCGCCGCGAGCAGTTCCTTGTTGCTGATGCCGATGCGCTTGGAGAGCTCGTGCACTCTCGGCTTCGCGGGCAACCCGGATAGTGCGGATTCCAGGGTAGGTGTCATTGAGACGGTTCCTCTCCGAAGCCCCCGGGCGCGTACTGGACGCGTCCGCACAGGGGCTTCGTACATTTCGTTTGCCCGCGGCGAATGCCCGATTGATTCGAGCTGTCACCACGGGAAGTCTGGGTGGTTGTCGGGCCGATCGGTTCCGCAGCAGCCGTACATTCGCGCCCGGTGTCACACCCACCGAGGCCAGTAACGAGCCGCCGCCACCCACCATGCCCGGGCTCGCCGCCACTGTGCGCGACGCCGAACCGCTTCCGAGTATCCCACACGCGGGGTGATAGGCAGCAAGGCGAGGCTTCGCCCGGCGGTTCCGGGTGTCATTCCCGACGGCACCGCAGGTCGTCTCCACCCTTGCCCGGTCAGCGAACACTGTTGCCCCGTCAGCGCAACAACAACCGTTCGAGCCTGCGGGAGGTCAGCAGGATCCCCACCGCGGCCATCACCAGGAAATACAGCACATGCCAGAGCAGCCCCCAGCTCACGATGCCAAGGCACAGCCCACGCATCAGCTCGATGCCCTGGTACAGCGGCAGGCAGCGCACCACCACCTGGATCGCCGGCGGGTACACGCTCAGCGGGTAGAACGTCGTCGAGAACAGGAACATCGGCAGGATCGCAGTATTGATCCAGTCCAGCTGCTGGAAGGTCTTCATGAAGGACGTGATCGCCATCCCGACCGCGCCGAAGCCCAGTGCGATCAACAGCGCCACCGGCACCGCCAGCACCGCCCACCATGATTCGAGCAGACCCATCAACAGCATGACGGTGACGAAGCCGGCCGAGTAGATCCCGCCGCGCAGCAGCGACCAGGCGATTTCACCGAGTGCGACGTCCATCGGGCCCAGCGAGGTTGCCAGCATCGCGTCGTAGAGCTTGGCGAACCTCATCTTGAAGAAGACGTTGACGGTCGAGTCGTACAGCGCACCGTTCATCGCGGAGGTTGCCAGCAGCCCGGGTGCGATGTAGGCGGTATAGCTGACCGGGCCGGCACCGGCGTCGACGGTTCCGACCAGTGAGCCGAGGCCGGCCCCAAGGGCCAGCAAGTAGAACACCGGCTCGAAGAAGCCGGAGACGATGATCAACCAGGCGCGCCGGTAGACCCGCAGGTTGCGCTCCAATACCACGGAGGCGCGGCCGGCGTACAACTGCAGCGGGATCACCCTGAGCACCAGCGGCACGGTTCGCCGGCCGTTGCCGGCCATCTTTTCCACTGAGCCGTTCATACGATCAGCCGCACTCGATAGCAGCGTCGGGCGAGGATGATTCCCGCGATCAGTAGGGCGATGAGATAGGCCAGGTGCCCGATCGCCGACCAGAATCCGAGCCCACCCAGCGCGGCACCGCGGGCCAGTTCGTTGCCGTGCCACAGCGGTGAGATCCAGGCCAGCCAGCGGACTGCCAATGGCATTTCGGTGATCGGGAAGAAAGACCCGGAGAACAGCGTCATCGGGACGATGACAAACCGGAACAGGACGTTGAACGCCCCGCCCTCGGACCGCATCCGAGCGCCCAACGCGAGCACCCACACCCCACACGCCAACCCGGTGAGCATCGCAATCGGGATCATCAGTAACCCGGTAGCGCCGCCGGCGGCCCCGAATGCCAGCAGCACCAGGTAGTACAGGCTCGACCCGGCGGCCATCCGGGTCGCGATGAACAGCACCTCCCCTTCGCAGACCTGGGCCGGGGTCACCGGGGTGGCGGTCACCCCCCAGAAGACCCGACTCCACTTGAACCGGCTGTACGCCGGGTAGGACGACTCGCCAACGGCAACCTGAACGGCCGCCGCGACGAGCAGGGCTGGGGCGATGTAGTCGAGGTAGCTGGTGCCGCCCAGCGCGGCCGGGTCCGACCCGGAATCGATCAGCGAGCCGAGCCCGACACCGAGCGCCAGCAGGTACAGCAATGGGGTACCAACGGCCTCCGCCAGGCTGGACAGCAGGTACCGGCGCCAGCAGCGGGTCAGGTACTCCCAGACCAGGTAGCGACCGCCAGGGGTTGCAGCGGAGGTGCGGGGTATTGGGCTGAACACCATCAGTCGGCCAGGCTCCGTCCGGTCAACCGCAGGAAGACGTCCTCCAGCGTCGACCGGCGCACCAGGGTCGTCGACGGCCGCAGACCGAGCGCCTGCACATCGGTCAACGTGACGTCACCGTCGTCTGTGTAGAGCAGCAGACGGTCCGGCAGCACCTCGATCCGTTCGACGAGACCCTCGACCTGCCCCTGCGCCGCGTCCTGCGCGCCGGGCCGGAATCGCAGCTCCAGCACCTCCCTGGATGAGTGCGCCGCGATGAGCTCGGCCGGCGACCCCTGCGCGACGATCTTGCCGCCGTCCATCACCACCAACCGATCGCAGAGCTGCTCGGCCTCGTCCATGTAGTGGGTGGTGACAACCAGTGTCACCCCCTGATGTTTGAGTCGAAACAACCTGTCCCACAGCACATGTCGCGCCTGAGGATCGAGGCCGGTGGTCGGCTCGTCAAGCAGCAGCAACTCAGGATCGTTGATCAGCGACCGGGCGATGGTGAGGCGGCGCTTCATGCCGCCGGAGAGCGTCTCGACCTTGGTATCGGCCTTCTCGACCAATTGGGCGAAGTCCAGCAACTCCACCGCCCGACGCCGGCATTCCGCCCGCGATATGCCGAAGTAGCGACCGTAGACGATCAGGTTCTCGCGCACCGTCAGTTCGTCATCCAGGTTGTCCTGCTGCGGGACCACGCCGAGCCTGCCCCGGATCCGCACCCCGTCCAGGTCCGGGTCGAGACCTAGAATGCTCAGCTCGCCACCGGTGCGGGGCGACACACACGCGATCATCCGCATGGTGGATGACTTGCCCGCACCATTCGGGCCCAGAAACCCGAAGGACTCGCCCCGCCCCACCTGCAGGTCGATGCCCTTGACCGCCTCGACATCGGCACCGGACTTCACCGGAAAGCTCTTGCGAAGGTTGCTGGCCACGATCATCGGTCCGGGGCGTTCAAACGGTTTGTCGGCGGCGGGTGCGCCGAGGGGGACCGCTTGCGAGCCCGCCGCGGCTCGGGTGCCGCGGCCCGGCGAACTCCAAGACTTCACGGTGACCGACGCTACCCGGGGGCTACGACAGGCACCGTCGGTTTTCCCGGTCCCGCCACACCGCCCGCCGACCCCCTGCCCAGCTCGCGCGGTTTGCACCCGGCCGACAGCAACGTGGCTACCCTGGAGGAAATTCACCCGTAAGGCCGACATGTGCGCAACCCGGACGTCGTGACGAACGTCTATCGATCGTCAGGTGCGCCCTGCCCGGATCCGGGCGGGCGTCTCGGCGGTCCGACCCGGGCCAGTCAGTTGAGGCAGGTCACTACGGCAGGGAGGTGGAGACGGCGATGAGCGGTTCCCGCTCCCTCCGGAACTGGCTCACGGTCGGCGCGCTTGCGCTGGTGAGCCTGGCTGTCGCCCTGCTGGCGGCACCGACGGCGGCCGCCGATCTGCGGGAAGCTCCGGTCGTCGTGACGGATTCACCGACTACCGGGCCGATGATGCTGGCGAGCACTGGTCTGGACATCACCGTGCCGATCGTGATCGGCCTGGTCGCCCTGCTGCTCGGCACGGTGATGGTTGGGTGGGCCTTCCTGGCCACCGGACGGCGCGGGCAGCACCGCTGACCGACTGGGCGCGTCAACACCACGACAAGGCCCACCCAGCCCGTCATTCCTGTCCCTCCAGCAGACTTCACTCAGGCAAGCACAGCAAACGCCCGTACCGGAAAGGTGCCCATCCCCCGGACCGCCGGTGGCGCAGCAGTGAACCGAAACCCGGTGTCCGGCAACTCGTCGAGGCTGGTCAGGTGCTCGACGATCGGGACCTGAGCGGCCAGCAGCCAACTGTGCGCAGGGCGCCGCCCGGTGTGCGTCGAGTCGATGTTCAGCGAGTCGATGCCCACCAGCGCCGGCTTCACCGAGAGCAGGTATTCGACGGCGTCATCGGTCAGATACGGGTGCTCGGCAAAGTAAGCCGGCGTCCCCCAATGATCACTGTGTCCGGTGTCGATCAACACGGCGCGACCGGCCAGTTCTCCACCCGTCAAGGCGACCCCGTCGAGCGCTCTGAGCAGGTCTGACTCGTCGATTGCCCGTCCGCCTGCGCCGGGACGCACCCGCACCCTGGCCACCACACCTTCGAGGTCGACCATCCGGTCGAGGCTCAGCGCGGACAGATCCGCGCCGTCCCGATACCGGTGCGCCGGCGTGTCCAGGTACGTCCCGGTGTTGGCCGCCATGCTGATGGTGCCGATCGAGAACTCGGTTCCGGCCGCGTAGTGCGATGCCGACTCGTCGAACGTCAGGTGCGCACCGATGACCGGGCCGGGGATCCCGGGGTAGGTCACCAGACCGTCGGTGATGACGTGCGAGAGATCGACAATCCGCCGAGGCACCGCTGCTGCACCGGACTGTCCGGAACTGGTCATAACGTCAGTCCCCAGACAATTTCGTCATGATTGTCGTCGGGTCCGCTGCGGATCCAGCCTGGCCGGCGGCCCCACTGCTCGAACCCGAACCGGCCGACGAATGCGTCCAGGCCCGCACCGTCCGCGGCGTCGAGGTCGAGTCGCTCCAGTCCTCGGTCCCGGGCCAGCCGGAGCAGTTCGGCCAGCAATCGACTGCCGATCCCGGCCCTGGTGTGCGCAGGGTCGACCAGGATCAGCTCCAGGTGACCGGTGTGTGCGGCACTACCCCGGCCGGGGCGCAGCAGCGCCGCGCCGATGAGCCGGTGAGACCTGTTGGCCGCCACGGCGATGACCCGGCCGGTGCGGATCTCGTCCACCAGGGCGGCAGCGCGGGCAGCCACCTCGGGGCGGACGACCGGCGGGGCGAACCCGACCAGGCCACCCGCCTCGATCGACCGTTGCCACAAGGAGACGAGGGCGACCCCGAACGCGTTGTCCGATGGCACACCGCCGCCGGGACCCGCCCGGTCGATCCGGAGCACCGGTTCGTCGTCGTGATCTACGGCGTCGTGATCTACGGCGTCGTGATCTACGGCGTCGTGATCTACGGCGTCGTGATCTACGGCGTCATCAGCTGCGATGTGGTCAGCTGCGATGTGATCTGCGGCGGCATGTGACAACGCGGGCGACGCACCGTTTTCCGGCGCACCCGCTCCGGTCACAGCTCCGGGAACCACAGCGCGATCTCCCGGGCGGCGGACTCCGGAGAGTCCGAGCCGTGCACCAGGTTGAACTGGGTCTCCAGCCCGAAGTCGCCGCGAATGCTGCCGGTCGCTGCCTTTTCGACCGGGTCGGTGCCGCCGGCCAGCTGTCGGAAGGCAGCGATGGCGCGGGGGCCTTCGGCCACGATCGCGACGAGCGGGCCGCCGGTGATGAACTCCAGCAGGCCGTCATAGAAACCCTTGCCGACGTGCTCGACGTAGTGCTCCTGCGCGACGACCAGCTCGACAACCTTGAGCTCGAGCGCGACCAAGGTCAGACCCTTGCGCTCGATCCGGGAGATGACCTCACCGACCAGTCCCCGCTCGACTCCGTCGGGCTTGATCAGGACCAGAGTTCGTTCCGACATTGAGCAGGAGCTCCCTTGCTTCGGGCGGCCGGGCGGCCGCGCTGGTGGTGCATTCCGTGGGCCGACGGGGGGTCGACTACCGGCCGCTCGGTTGCGGCGGCCCAGGCAGCGTACCGGCAGCGAGCCGTCGCCGGAATTCGCCGCGGAACCACAGGATGACCGACCACACCAAGCCGAAAATGATCCCCATGACGCCCAGTGTCGGGGTGATCAGCCAGCAGGCGACCATCACCACCTGCAGGCCGAGGATGACCTGCAGGGCGTACGGCTTGGAGACGATGGCGCAGGCGGCGATCAGCAGCACGGCGAGCAGGCAGATCACCGTGATGCCGACCGGGCCTGCACCGCCGCCGGTGTTCGCGGCGACCGGAATCGCCAGCAGGACGGTGATCGCCTCCAGCACCAGCGTCGCGGACATGATCCCGCGCAGGCCCTTCTCCGGGTCCGGCGGCCGCCGTTGCGGCGCGGGCCGGCCGGCCGGGCCCTCCGACGTGCTGATCTCAGGGGCGCTGTTGTCGGGGTCAGTGGAAGGTATTGGCTCGCTCATGATCGCTCTCCCGTCCCTCGGGGACCACCTGAATCCCGCTGACAACCAGGTCGCTCATGCCGGCGCCGCTCCGGTGAGTGTCCGCCCGTCACCGGCCGACACCACGGAGCCGGTGATGATCACGCCGGTCCCGGTGACGTCGTAGGTGTCGGTTTCCGCGAGATCCACGGCCATCGCGATTGCCTCATCCATTCGGCCGGCCACATGCACCTTCTCCTCGCCGAAGACGTCGATCGCCAGCTCGGCGAGTTCCATCGGCCCCATCGAGCGTGGTGATGAATTCCGGGTGACGACCACCTCGTCGAAGGAATCGGCCAGTGCTTCCAGGATGCCGCGGGCATCCTTGTCGGCCATCACGGCGAGCACCCCGACCAGTCGGGTGAAGGAGAATTCAGCAGCCAGTGCCGCGGCGAGAGCGGTTGCGCCGTGCGGATTGTGCGCGGCGTCGACCATGATCGTCGGCGACGTGCGCACCCTTTCCAGCCTCCCGGGCGACGCCACTGCAGCGAAACCATCCTGCACCGAGGCGATATCGAGCTGCCGGTTGGCACCTGCGCCGAAGAACGCCTCGACGGCGGCCAACGCCACCGCGGCGTTCGTTGCCTGGTGTTCACCGGCCAACGGCAGGAAGATGTCCTCGTACACTCCGCCGAGCCCCTGCAACGTGAGCCGCTGTCCGCCGACCGCGAATGCCCGGTCCAGCACGGAGAATTCGCTACCGAACCGGGCCACGAAGGCGTCGACCTCGATGGTCCGGCGCAGGATGGCGTTCAGCGCCTCGGGTTCCTGCGGGCCGACGACGGCGATCGAGTCCGCCTTGATGATTCCCGCCTTGTTACCGGCAATCTCGGTCAGCGTGTCACCCAGGTAGTCGGTGTGGTCGATGCCGATCGGGGTGATCACCGCAATTTTCGCGTCGACCACGTTGGTCGAATCCCAGGTCCCGCCCAGCCCGACCTCGATCACCGCGGCGTCGACGGGGATGTCGGCGAAGGCGGCGTAGGCCATGGCGGTGAGGATCTCGAACTTGGACAGCGGCAGGCCATCGGTCAGCGCCGAGTCCGCGTCGACCATATCGATGTAGGGCGCGATGTCGGTGTAGAACTCCACGTACTGATCGGCCGAGATCGGCGCCCCGTCAATGGCAATCCGCTCGGTGACCGACTGCAGGTGCGGCGAGGTGAACCTACCGGCGCGCAGTCCCGAGCGGTCCAGTAACGCGTCGATCATCCGTGCGGTGGACGTCTTTCCATTGGTCCCGGCGATCTGGATCACCGGGTAGGACGTCTGCGGATTGCCCAGCAGATCCAACAGTGCTGTGATCCGCTCCAGCGTGGGCGAGATCTGCACCTCGCTGCGCCGCCGGTCGAGCACGGCCTCCACCATGCCGAGCGACAGCGGCGGCGCATCCGGGACGATGGTGGTCGTTCCGACCGGCACATCCTCGTCGAGATCGGCGGTTGCGGCGGCGATCTCCCCAGTCGGGTCGTCCTGCACAGCATCGGAAGAGTCGGCCGGGGCACCGAGATTGCCCGCATCCCAGGCGATACCGCCTTGGTCGACAGGATCGTCCGGGTCCACAGGCAGGTCACCGTCCGGGTCCGTCGGGCCGTTCGTCACGATGTTTCGCCGCGCAGTTGCCCCAACCGCTGGGTCAACCTCGCCACATCGGTATGGGCCCTGGCCGACCGCTCCCGGATCTTCTGCACGACCTTCTCCGGAGCCTTCCCGACGAACGCCGCATTGCCCAATTTGGCCGCCGTGTCGGCAACCTCCTTCTCGGCAGTGGCGAGATCCTTGACCGTCCTGGCAATCTCGGCGGCAACGTCGATCGTTGACGAGGTGTCGACGGCAACTGTCACGGTGCCCGCGGTGGCGAGGGCGACTTGCAGGGTGGCGCTCGCGGCAAACGATTCGCCGGCCGGTTCCAATCGGGTGAGCACGGCACCGTAGGACAGCAGATCGGCCGACGCATCGCCATCGCGCTGGTGGAAATCCAATACTGCCGGCACGCGTTGGCCCGGCGGCAGCCCTTGAGCGGCCCGGAACCGTCTGATTTCGGTTGCCAGCTGGTCGATATCGGACAACCAGGCGGCAGCAGCCTGGTCTTTCCCCCGCCCGGATGGCGTCGGCCATGCGGCAATGACGAGTGATTCACCGCCGGTCAGGGCGGTCCACAGTGTTTCCGTCACAAACGGCACGAAGGGATGCAGCAACCGGAACAACCCGTCGAGGACCGTGCCGAGCACCTGTTGGGTGGTCCGGATCCGATCAGGATCGGAATCCTTGGCCGGGATCTGCACCTTGGCCAGTTCCAGGTACCAGTCGCAGACCTCGTCCCAGGCGAAGTGGTAGAGACCTTCCGCGGCCTTGCCGAACTGGAAATCGCCCAGTAGGTCCGTGGTCTGGACGATGACCTCGTCCAGTCGGTCCAGGATCCACCGGTCGGCGGGGGTGAGTGCTGCGGTGTTCAGCGGCTCCGTCGGAGCCACGGCGCCGTTCTTCAGCGCGAACTTGGTGGCATTGAACAATTTTGCGCAGAACCTGCCGGATCCGGCGATCCACTCGGTGGCGATGGCCTGATCGGCGCCCGGGTTCGACCCGCGGGCCAGGGTGAAGCGCACAGCATCCGCGCCGTAGTCCTCGATCCACTGCAACGGATCAACGGTGTTGCCCTTGGACTTCGACATTTTTTTGCCGTACCGGTCGCGGACCAACCCGTGCAGCGCGACGGTGTGGAACGGCACTTGAGGCTGCGCGTCATCATCGCGGGTCGCATAAGCCCGAACATCATCATCCGGACAACCCAGAAGAACAGGATGTCGTAACCGGTGACCAGCACAGAGGTCGGATAGAACGCCTTCAACGTGTCGGTCTGCTCGGGCCAGCCCATGGTCGAGAACGGCCACATGCCGGAGGAGAACCAGGTGTCCAGGACATCGGGGTCCTGGGTCCAGCCCTCGCCCGGCGCCTCCTCATCCGCTCCAACGCAACGGATCTCGCCGCCGGGTCCGTACCAGACGGGAATCCGATGCCCCCACCACAGCTGCCGGGAGATGCACCAGTCGTGCATGTTGTCGACCCAGTCGAAATACCTGGGCGCCAGTTCCGTCGGATGAATGACCGTCCGTCCGTCACGCACCGCGTCACCGGCGGCCTTCGCCAGTGGCGCCACCTTCACGAACCATTGGGTGGAAAGCCGCGGTTCGATGACGTCATCGGACCGCGAGCAGTGCCCGACGGCGTGGATGTACGGGACCTTCTCGGCAACGATTCGGCCTTGCGCGCGAAGTTCCTCCTTGACGGCCACTCGCGCCACAAAGCGGTCCATCCCGTCGAAACGTGTTCCGGTGTCGATGATCTGGGCGCCCTCGTCGAGGATGGTAGGTGCCGGCAGGTCATGCCGGCGACCGATCTCGAAGTCGTTGGGGTCATGTGCGGGGGTGACCTTCACGGCGCCGGTACCGAACTTCGGGTCGACATGCTCGTCGGCCACCACTGGGATCTGGCGATTCATGATCGGCAACAACACCGTGCGCCCGACCAGATGGCGATAGCGCTCGTCATCGGGGTGGACCGCGATCGCCGTGTCGCCCAGCATGGTTTCCACCCGGGTGGTGGCGACGACGACGGAATCCGACCCGTCCCCGTAGCGGATCGACACCAGTTCGCCGGCGTCCTCGGAATGCTCCACCTCGATATCGGACAGTGCGGTCCGACAACCGGGGCACCAGTTGATGATTCGCTTGGCGCGGTAGACCAGGCCGTCGTCATACATCCGCTTGAAGACGGTCTGAACGGTACCGGACAGGCCATCGTCGAGGGTGAATCGTTCCCGTTCCCAGTCGACCGAGTCGCCGAGTCGCTTCATCTGGCCGAGGATCGCGCCGCCATATTCCTGCTTCCAGTCCCAGACCTTCTGCACGAACAGCTCGCGACCGAAGTCGTGCTTGGTCTTGCCGTCGACAGCCAGCCGGCGCTCCACCAGGGTCTGCGTGGCGATGCCGGCGTGGTCCATCCCGGGCAGCCACAAGACCTCATCGCCCGACATCCGGTGCCAACGGGCGAGCACGTCCATCAGTGTGTGGTCGAGGGCATGCCCGACGTGCAGGTTTCCGGTCACATTGGGCGGCGGCAGCACGATCGAGAAGGGCATCTTCGCGCCACTGAGCACCTGTTGCTCGTCCGCATGGAAGTATCCGGCCGCCAGCCAGCGTTGGTACAGGGGTACCTCGACCGCCGCCGGGTCGTACTGCGTTGCCAGTTCCCTGCCGGCCATGTCCTGGCCCGGCAGCTCGTCACGATCGGCGGTGGTAGTCACGCGCCCAGTTTAGGTGCGGCGGCGGGGTGCATTTTCCGGCGTCGCCGCTCACCATCGACGAATGGCCGCACCCCTCGATGTTGATCATGAAATTCTGCCTCCGACACGCAGGCGAACTCGCACTGAGCCCCCGATCACCACCACCGTGGCCCGGTTTTCTCAGTACGACCTGGGCAGCTTCAGGCTGTGCTGGGCGACATAATTGAGAACCATCTCGCTGTTCACCGGCGCAATTCTCAGCAGCCTGGCCATCCCCCACAGTGGCATCAGCCCGTATTCGACGGATAGCCCGTTGCCGCCGTGTACCTGGATGGCGGCATCCACAGCGGCCACCGCCGCTTCAGCAGCGGCGTACTTTGCCATGTTCGACGCCTCGCCGGCCGGCAGACCCCGGTCGTACAGCCACGCCGCCTTTGCGGTCATCAGGGCGGCCAGTTCGACCTGGATCTTCGCCTTCGCCAGCGGGTGGGAGACCGCCTGATGGGAGCCGATCGGCCGGCCCCACACGTTCCTGGTCCGGGCATAGGCGGCGGCCGTCTCGACGGCGTACCGGCCGATGCCGACACCGATCGCGGCCGCGGCGATCCGTTCGGGGTTGAGGCCATCGAACAGCGGTGCCCAGCCCTTGCCCTCCTCGCCGATCAGGGCAGTCGCCGGCACCCGGACCCCGTCGTAAAAGACGGTGTACTGCCGATCGGGGATCTGGGCCGCGACGTCGAGGCGATTCCAGCTCAGTCCCGGCGCATCGACCGGAACGAGAAACAGCGACAGCTCCGCCTTGCCGGTCACCGGGTCGGTGCCGGTCCGGGTCACGGTGATGATCGCGGCGGCTTCGTCGACCCCGGAGATGTAGTACTTCTGCCCGCTGATCAGGTAGTCGTCGCCGTCACGCCGGGCGGTGGTGGTGATGTGGTGCGAGTTGGAACCCGCATCCGGCTCGGTAATCGCGAAGACGATCTTTGTTTCGCCGTCGGCCAGTCTGGTCAACCACTCCTGCTGCTGCTCGGCTGTGCCGTGCCGCCGGATAATCTCCACCCCGATGGCGCTGGACACCAGCAACGTCAGCAGCGGGCAGCCGGCCGCTGCGGATTCTTCCGCGACCATCGCGAGTTCGGCCATCCCGGCGCCACCGCCACCGAACTCTGCGGGCACGTTGATGCCGATGAACCCAGCCTTTCCCAGGTCACACCACAGGCCGGACATCGGCGTGGATGTCCGGCCATGTTCGGCGTACTCGGCGGGGCCATGCGTCAGGGTGATCTCGCGAATGGCTGCCCGAAGGTCGGCATATTCGATGGGTTCGGCAAAGTCGGTCATGGTGAAATCACCATGTCATATGTGAACCGCGGTTAACAAGCCCAGGGTGACGCGGATCACAATCGGGTGGAACCCCGCTGGCCACGAACGGTCGGCGGCGCTATTCGGCCAACGCCATGGGTCCGTAGACGGCCTGCAAATCGTTGAACAACGAGACCGCGGAGATGCCCTCGTCCAGCAGATCGACGTAGCTCTCGGTCAGCCAGGACTCCGCTTCCTCCTGCGACCCGAACGACATCGCGGGACCGTCTGCGACGACACCGGCTTCGTCCGCGTAGCGCCACAGGTACACCATTTCGCACTCCTGTTCACAATGTTGCGGTCGCCTTGGACCGGTGATTTGACGGTAACCCGCGCGGTCGCGTAGTGGTCGTGAGGTGCGGGCTTTCATATCCGTTTACCGTCGTACCCACCGGCCGCTATGACAGGGACCCACGCGGGCCACCGGAGTCACAGTCCGGTACCGATAGGGAGTGCGGGCCGGCTCCACCGGCCGACACCATGACTTCCATCCAACGACCCGACCCGTCCCGACCACGCTTCCCACCCACCCAGCCCTGGAGCGCCCCATGTCGTTGGATCTGCCGGACGTTCCACCGCTCGATGCCGCGGCCGCCGCGGCGTCATTGGAGGTCCGTCAGTACCTACCGGTTGGCGCACTGGGCGTCTGGGGCGCCGTGATCGACCTGCTGGCGGCTGCAGCCGGTTCAGCGGCGGGTCCGCTGGCCCCCGGGCGGCCGCAGTTGGTGGTGTTCGCCGCCGACCACGACATCGCCGAGATCGGCCTCTCTGCCGCGGTACCGGACGAGACGGTCCGCCGCGCCAATGACCTCGCCGGCCGGACCGGTCTGCCGGCCGCACTGGCCCACGCGGCCGGGGTGGGCGTCAGGGTTGTCGACGTGGGGATGTCCGCACCCAGCGAGGCAGTGCCGGATCGGGATCCGATCGCCCGCCCCAGCCGGCGAATCGACAACCAGGACGCGATGACCGGCGACGAGCTGCTGGCAGCCATCGGCGCGGGTCGCCGGGTCGCCGACGCCGAGGTCGACGCCGGCGCCGACCTGCTGATGGGCGCGGTCTGCGGGGTCGGAGTGAGTACGCCGGTTGCTGTCCTCACCGCGGTGCTGACCGGAATGGAACCGGTGGATGCCACATCCCGTGGGTCGGGCATCGACGACGCGGCCTGGATCCGGAAGGCGGCAGCGGTACGGGATGCACTCTTCCGCGTCCGGCGCGGCGAGACGGACGTCCTCAGCATGCTCAGGACCGGCGGTGGGCCTGACCTTGCCGCACTGACCGGTTTCATCGCCCAATCGGCCATTCGCCGGACCCCGGTGATGATTCACGACATGCCGAGCACGGTCGCCGCCGTGCTGGCCCACCGGCTCGCTCCCGGTGTCGACAACTACCTGCTGGCAACGTCTCTGGCCCCCGACCGCGGGCACCGCCGGCTGCTCGAACTGCTCGGCCGGGAGCCGCTCACCGACTGGTCCATTACCGGGCATTCCGGGGTCGGCGCGCTGCTGGTGGTACCCGCACTGGCTGCGGCCGCGCAAGCCTTCGACGACATCGACCGCACGCTGGCGGGAGCGGCCCGATCGACGTCAGCGATCACCGCGTGGGACGCCAACCTGCTCTAGTAATCGCCCGCGACGAAGTCGTCGGGCGCGAAACCATGTCGCGCTCGTTGGGCCGGCTCACCCACATCAGGTGATTAGCCACGCTCTGCCGAGCACCGACACGGTCGGGCGCTATGTTTACCGCGCATTGTCCAGTTGGCCGGCACAACGACGCACTCGCCACTACCGGTCACTTGGCCTGCTGGGTGGACGCGGTGGCCGGACCGTTCTCGTCAGGAGAGGCACATCTGATGACCGACTCGCACGGCGCCGCAGGCATGGCCCCCTCCACCGGGGGCCTACCGGCCGGCGCCGCGGCCGGTGGCCCACCGAATATGGACCCGGTCGCGATCATCCGGTCGAAGCCGTACCTGGCGGCGCTGATCTTCGCCGCGATCCTCGGCATCCCCGTCTCCGCCATCGCCTACGGCTTTCTCGCATCGATCTCGAAGATCCAGCACTACGTGTTCGATGACCTGCCGACCCAGGTCACCGGCGGGCCGGCCCCTGCCTGGTGGCCACTGCCCTGGCTGGTGCTCAGCGGCCTGCTCACCGGGTTGACGATTCGTTACCTGCCGGGCAACGCGGGCCATTCGCCTGCATTCGGGTTCAAGGCCGGCGGCGGTGCACCTGCGGGGCCGGAACTGTTGGGCGTTTTCCTGGCCGCCCTCACCACGTTGAGTCTGGGCGCGGTGCTCGGACCGGAAGCGCCATTGATCGCGATCGGCGGCGGGCTCGGGGCGCTGGCGATCCACCTGGCGAAGAAGGACGCGCCGCCCATGGCCGCGACGGTCCTCGCCTCGGCGGGCAGCTTCGCGGCCATCAGCACCCTGCTCGGCTCACCGCTACTGGGTGCCTTCCTGATCATGGAGGCCGCCGGCATCAGCGGCGTCACTCTGAGCCTGGTCGCGCTACCCGGCCTGCTGGCGTCCGGAATCGGCGCGTTGATCTTTGTCGGGCTGGATTCCTACACCGGGCTGGGCAGCTTCTCCCTCGCCTTGGTCACGGTGCCGCCGGCAGTCAATCCCACCTTGGCCACCATGGGCTGGGCGCTGGCGATGGGAGTCGTCGGCGCACTTCTCGGCTGGGTCATCCGGTGGATCGGGTTATCTCTCCGACCGGTCGTTCATCTCAACCGCGTGCTGGTGACGGCGGGTCTCGGCCTCCTGATCGGGCTGATCGCGATGACCTATCAACTTGTCACGGACAACAGCTCGACCCAGGTGCTGTTCTCCGGCCAGGACTTCATGCCCGACCTCGTCGCGAATGCCTCGGAGTACTCGGTCGGTGTCCTCGTCCTGCTGATCGTCTGCAAAGGGGCCGCCTACGGCATCTCCTTGAGTGCCTTCCGCGGCGGACCCGTGTTCCCGTCGATGTTGATCGGGGCCGCCATGGGCATCGCGGCCAGTGGGCTGCCGGGAATGAGCCTGGCCCCCGCAATCGGGATGGGGATCGGCGCCATGTGCGCCACCATGCTTCGACTGCCCCTGACCTCGGCCCTGCTGGCGACCGTGCTGCTCGGCGCGGACGGTGTTTCGGTCACGCCGCAGGTCATCATCGCGGTGGCCGTCGCCTTCGTCATCACGATGGTGCTGCCGACACCGGGGCCGAAGCAACCGGACCTGCTACCTGCTGGTGCGAAGCGTCCCACGGGCTGACGCCGAGCTGTCGCCACAGTCACCGATGCTCGGTACAACCGGGAATTTCCTTCAGCTGACCGGCTTCAGGCCGCCGGCGGTTCGTTCTGATGAGTGCCCAGCTCCTTCTTACGAGCCACCCCCCGCTGAGCGGCCGACGTCACCACCCTGATCACCGCCCCGAGGACGGCGAGGTTCAACAGCATTTGGATCGTAACGAGCACCTTCATGCTGTTGGTCGTCGCGACGATATCGCCGAACCCGACGGTGGCGAACACTGTCACCGTGAAGTAGAAGGCCGTGGTGTGATCAAGTTGCTGGGTAAAGGACGCCGGATCGGCCAGCGAATTGGACAGATAGAGCCGCGAGAAAATCAGCAGGAACAGCGGAATGATCACCGACAGGACCTCGATTGCTCGCATGACCGGGTAGTCAGATTTGACAATGGCGGGCACCTGAACGGCGACAACGATGGCGAAGACCACCAAATCGAGGATCAGCCAGGGCAGATCCGATTCGCCGCCGTCCCCCCTGGTCGGGATCAGGTAGTAGGCAACGAACATCAGCGTGATGGACAGGGTCACCCGTACTAGCACACCGAGGCCGACCTTCAACATCTCGCTTCGGGAGGCGGGCACATCCGGCAGATCGGTCATACTCAGGAACCCTCTCGCGCCCTCCCATCCCGGACCAAGCGCGGCGCGCCGAGCACGGCAAGCGTCGCCGCCAGCGCCGCTGCGGCGATCACCATCGCCATCGCCCCGGCCCAGCCGAAACGGTCGAACACCACCGCGCCCAGGAAGCCGACCAGGCTCGACCCGGCGTAGTACGACAGCGAGTAGAGCGCGGAGGCTTGCGACCTGGCCGACGGCACCCGCTCACCCGCCCAGGTCGCCGCGATCGCATGGGCGACGAAGAAGCAGAATGTCGCGACCACGAGTCCGGCCAGCACCCACCACAGCGGCGTCGCCATGGTCAGGGCCGCGCCGACGGCCATCCCGTAACCGGCGGCGCCCAGGACCGCCTTACGCCCGAACCGCCCCACCATCCGGCCGACCCCCGATGATCCGACCGTACCCACCAGGTAGGTCAGAAACAGCAGGCTGACGATCGAGGCGGGGAGCCGGTACGGGTCGTCCAGCAGCCGGAATGCGAGCAGGTTGTAGATCGTGACGAATCCGCCCATCAGCAGAAACGCCTGCGCGTAGAAGACCCACACGGTGCGATCGGCCAACGCCAGCCGGATGCGTCCCCGGTTGCGGTGGGCGCTCGGCCGTCGGGCTTCTGTACCGGGACGATCGCGCGGCAGCAGGATGACGAAGACGATCGCGGCGAGAACCACCAGCGTGCCGGTTGTCGCCAGCCCCCACCGCCAGCCGGCCACCCCGCCGACCGCGCCGGTGAGCACCCGGCCGGTCAACCCGCCGATCGTCGTGCCCGCGATGTAGAGGCCGCCGATCGCCGACACCCTGCCGGGTCGGGCCTGTGCAACCAGATGCGCCATCGCCAGCGCCGGCAGCGCACCGAGGGCCAAGCCGGACACGCCACGCAGGGCCAACAGCACGGCAAACGACGGTGCGAGCGGTACCAGCATGCCCGCCGAAGCCGCGATAGCGGCGGAGATCGTCATCGCCCTGGCCCGACCGATCCGGTCGGCGACGGCGGCCCAGGGCAGCACCGAGAGGGCGAGCGCCCCGGTCGCCACCGAAATCGCCAGCGACACCGTCGACTCGGTCAGCTCCCATTCCGCAGCCAGGGCAGGCAGGACGGCCTGCACCGCATACAGCTCGGCAAAGGTGGCGACACCGCCCGCGAACAGTGCGGCCGTCAACCGCCGCGAATCCGACTCTGCCGGCGTCACAAGCCCCAGTCGACGGGCTCGCCGCCTCGCTCGACGAGTAGCGCGTTTGCTCGGGAGAAGGGTTTCGAGCCGAAGAATCCCCGGTCGGCGGACATCGGCGACGGATGCGCTGAGGCGATGATCGGTGTGTCGGCCAGCAGCGGCTGCAGGGTCTGTGCGTCCTTGCCCCACAACACCGCGACCAATGGGCCGCCCCTGGCGACCAGTGCCCTGATCGCGGCCTCGGTGATCGGCTCCCAGCCCTTGCCGCGGTGCGATGCGGGGCGGCCCGGTTCGACCGTCAGCACCCTGTTGAGCAGCAGGACACCCTGGTCGGACCACGCGGTCAGGTCGCCGTGCGTCGGCGGAACGATTCCCAGGTCCGCTCGCAGTTCCTTGTAGATGTTGCCCAGTGAGCGGGGTACGGGCCGGACGTGCCGATCGACCGCGAACGACAGGCCGATGGGGTGGCCAGGGGTCGGATACGGATCCTGGCCGACGATCAACACCTTGAGCTGGGCCATCGGGCGTTCGAAGGCCCGCAGCACAAGCGGTCCGGCAGGCAGGTAGTGGCGCCCCGCTGCCACCTCCGCCCGCAGGAAGTCGCCCATCGCCGCGATCCGGACGGCAACCGGTTCCAGTGCCGCCGCCCAGTCGTCATCGATGATGGTGCGCAACGGAACCGGCATGGCGGCAGGCTACCGGGCCGTTCCGTTCGCGGAACAGAGTCACCCGGTCGACGGGCTGCGACGGAGTCGTCAGGAGCATGGGCCCCGTCTGGGAGTCGCCGGTTCTTGGGGACACGGCCTACCCGAAATGGTCCCAGCCGCCCGCGGCCTGCCACGGCGAACCGTTGACCGAGATCCCGCTGCCCGCTGATACCGAACCGATGGCGGTCCAGCCCGGCGGCAGTTCCGCACCACGCGGGAAGGTCGCGGCCAGCGCGTGATCGTCCCCGCCGGTCAGTGCCCATTCCACATGGTCCCGGCCGAGCGCCGATGCGACCTCGACGAGCCGCGGATTGACGGGCAGCGACGAGGTCACAACGTTGATCGCGACACCCGAGGAGTCGGCGATGTGCCCCAGATCGGCCAGCAGACCGTCCGAGACGTCGATCATCGACGTCGCCCCGGATGCCGCCGCGACGATCCCGGCCGCCAGCGGCGGCTCCGGCACCCGATAGGCCCCGACCGCTGCGGCCGGGGATCGAAAACCCCTGGAGAGCACCGCAAGTCCGGCGGCGGCCCAACCCAACCGGCCGACCACCGCAACGACGTCACCCACTCGCGCTCCGGAGCGCAGCACCGGGTCGGCGCCGCGGAGGTCGCCGAGCGCAGTGACCGCGATGGTGAGGACGTCCGAGCGGGTCAGGTCGCCGCCCACCACCCCGGCTCCGGCCTTGGCCGCTGCCTGGTTCAACCCCCGGCCGATCGCGGTGACCAGGTCGACCGGAATGCTGGGCGGAGCGCTCAACCCGACCAGTAGCGCGGTCGGCGCCGCGCCCATCGCGGCAACGTCCGCCATCGCGGCCAGCGCGGCACGCTGGCCGATCTGTTCGCCGGTCGCCCAATCCGTCCGGAAGTGCACGCCGTCGACCAGCACGTCGATGCTCGCGGCAACCCGGCCGTCCGGAGCGGCGATCACCGCGCAGTCGTCACCGGGACCCAGCAGGGTGCTGGCCGGTTGCAGGATGCCGGCGGTCACGGCGTCGATGACGGCGAACTCGCCGGCCGAGGCCATGGTGCCCGACCCTTCGGGATTCGCTGGTGCACTCGCTGCCTGCCCCGGCGGTGCCGCGGATGGTGGGCTGCGGACGATCCGGTCGCCGGGGCCTTGGGGTGTGCTGATGTGGCACCTCACTTGAATGACGCCACTGCGGTGACGCGTCGCGGCTGCGTGCCCTCCCATCGTGCCTGACATCGCGCTCGCCGCCGACCACTCCCGGGAGGCGGCCACAGCCGGATCTGCGCGCGTAGCAGCCTGTTCGCGGACGCACGGCACGGGCCGCTAGGCTCGGGCGGCGAACAGGTCGCGAGTCAGGCGAAAGGGGCACACCGTGGTGCAGGCGTTCATCCTCATCCAGACCGAGGTCGGGCAGGCAGCAGCGGTGGCCCAGGCGATCGCTGAGCTCCCCGGGGTCACCAGTGCCGAGGACGTCACCGGCCCGTACGACGTCATCGTGCGCGCCGAGGCCAACACGGTCGACGAGCTGGGCAAACTGGTCGTCGCACGGGTGCAGTCGGTTCCGGGGATCACCCGCACGCTGACCTGCCCGGTCGTCCACCTCTGACCCGGCCCGGCCTCGCCGACCGCCCCCCAGCGGGACTGCCAATGCCATCGTCCGGATCACGCCAGGCGGCTGACCAACCCGAAACCTCGCGGCGGGCGACCAGGGACGGGCTGCCGAAATGGCGCCTGGTGGCGGCCATCGCCCTACCGGTGACGGCCATCATCGCAATCGTGGTCCTCGCCGGTGTCATCAATTCGCGTCCGGTGACCGACGTCACCGATCCGCTTGCCGTCTCGTCGGTGGAAGCACCTGACGCGACGAGCGCCGCATGCACGACGCTGATGGCGGCGCTCCCCGATCCGCTGGGACAGCTGCCGCGCCGGCAGTTGGTGCAGAGCGACGACCCGCTGCTGGCGGCCGTGGCGGCCTGGGGTGAGCCGGCGGTGATCCTGCGCTGCGGTACCCCGACACCGCAAGAGCTGACCTGCTCGGCAGCGGTTCAGGTGGTCGACGGCGTCGCCTGGCTCCCGCTGTACGGCTCCGGAGTCACGACCTACCTCGCCGTCGACCGGCCGGTCCGAATCGCGCTCACCATCCCGGACGGCACGAGTACCGGTCCCTGGCAGGAGATGTCGAAGATCATCAGCGCAACACTGGCGCAGCGCCCGATCTGTGTCGACGGGGTGCCTGCCGCTCCGGACGGTGGCTGAACAGTCCGGCACACCCGCGGCTCATCCGTTCCGGTAGTACCTGTCGCCTGCATCCCGGCAATCACCGCAGCCCGGTGCCCCTGACCAGCGCGGTCCGGATCAGCACGGTGATGAGTTCGCTGTAGGAGATGCCACCCGCAGCCCACATCCGCGGGTACATCGAGATCGGGGTGAAACCAGGGAGGGTGTTCACCTCGTTGATCACCACGTCTCCGTCGGGCCGGACGAAGAAATCCACCCGGGCGAGCCCCTGCGCGTCGAGCGCGGAGAAGGCGCGGCGGGACAGGTCCTTGATGCGGGCCGTCACGTCGTCGGAGAGGAACGCCGGGATGTCGAAAGTTGCTGCGGCGTCATCGAGATACTTGGCGTCGAAGTCGTAGAACTCATGGTCGCCGCCGACGTGGATCTCGGCCGTCGGCGATGCCTCGATCCGGCCGTCCGGATACTCCAGCACGCCACATTCGATCTCCCGGCCCAGTACGGCCGCCTCGACCAGTACCTTCGGGTCGGTGTGGCGGGCGTAGTCGATCGCCCGTTCCAGATCGGCCCAGGAGTCGACCCGGCTGACTCCGAGGGAGGACCCCGCACGGGCGGGCTTGACGAAAACCGGTAGCCCCAAACGGTTCCGGTCGGACTCGGTAAGGGTCTTCACACCCGGTCGAAGGACCGCCCAATTGCCGACCGGTAGGTCTTCGGCGGCCAGCAGCTTCTTGGTGAACTCCTTGTCCATGGCGGTCGCCGAGGCGAGCACGCCTGCACCCACGTAGGGCACTCCTGCCAGCTCCAACAAGCCCTGGATCGTGCCGTCCTCGCCATACGGGCCGTGCAGGACGGGAAAGACCACGTCCACGTCCAGAGTGGGGTCGGTCGGGTCGCCGGGCACCAGCGAGACCATGGCGGCGGCGGTGGGGTCGGCCGGCATGGCAACGGCGGATCCGTGGCTGACCTTGGGTAATTCGCGCCCGGACGCGGCCGGAATCGCTGCGGGGTCCATGCGGAGCCAGCTGCCCTCCGGCGTGATGCCGATGGCTGTGACGTCGAAGGCATCGGAGTCGATATTGCCCAGCACACCCGCAGCCGAGATGCAGGAGACGGGATGTTCACCGCTGCGACCACCGAAGACGACGGCCACCCGGATCCGCTCGGAGGTCATGGCGTCAAACCCTAGATGATCGGTGTGACGTCGGCGGTTCGCCGCGACGGGCTGGGTCGGTTCGTTTCGGTCCGATCAAACCCGCTCGCTACTCCTGGCTGTGCGGCTGATCCATGAGGTAGTTCATCATCTGCGTCGGCGGCAGGTGCCGGTAGCAGACCTGGTACACCGATTCGGTGATCGGCATGTCGATCTTGTGCCGGAGCGCCAGGTCGCGCACCGAGCGACAGCTGACGACGCCCTCGGCCACCTGACCGCCCGTTGCCTGCATGGCCGCGTCGAGGCCGATACCCGCCGCCAACCGGCCACCGAGGGTGCGGTTCCGGGACAACGGTGACCAGCAGGTAGCCACCAGGTCGCCGAGGCCGGCGAGGCCGGCGAAGGTGGCGGGTGATGCACCCAGCTCGACTCCGAGCCGGGAAACCTCGTTGAGTCCGCGGGTGATCAGCGAGGCGGACGCATTCAGTCCGAGCCCTAGCCCATCGGCGATGCCGCAGGCCAACGCGACGATGTTCTTTCCGGTGCCGGCGATCTCGGCCCCGATGACATCGGTGATCGTGTACGGCCGGAAGTACGGGGTGGCGCTGGCCACCTGAACGGCGAAGGCGCGGTCGTGGTCCGTGCAGGCCATCACGGTTGCCGTCGGTCGGCCCAGGGCAATCTCGACTGCCAGGTTCGGCCCCGTCAGCACCACGATCCGATCCGGATCCACCTGGCCCACCCTGGCGATGACCTCGCTCATCCGCAAGCCGGTGCCGATCTCCACCCCCTTCGCCAGGGACACGATCGGCACCGCGGGCGGGAGGGAATCCCGGAAAACCCGCAGGTTCTCCCGCAGCGCCTGACTCGGCACGCCGAGCACAACGGCGTCGACGTCCTCCAGTGCCTCGTCGAAATCGGAAGTGGCGCCAACGTTCTCGGGCAGTCGAACCCCCGGGAGGTAATCACTGTTCAGGTGCTCCCGGCGCACTGACGCGGCAACGGATTCCCGCCTGGCCCACAGGGTCACCGAGCGACCGGCATCAGCGAGCACCTTGGCATAGGTGGTCCCCCAGGACCCGGCCCCCAACACCGCGACCCGTTCGATCGGCCCCGTCGAAGGGGTCAACTGTTCGCCCGATCCGCAGGCGCCGACCCGCCCGTTGGGCCCTCGGACTTCGCCGCTGCGGACTTCGCCGCTGCGACGTCGGCGGCAGCGACCGGCGCCTGGCCGCCCGACCCGGCGTCGGCCGCTCGCTTCGCCAGTCGCTCTGCCTTCTTCTGGTCGTAGAACTCCACCGGCGGCTCCTCGCCGCGAATCTCTGCGACCATGTCCCGCACCACCGTCATGATCAGCAGCGAGGCGTCCCGGATCGACCGGGCGTCGACGGGCCGGGACCGAAGTTCGGTCAGGTCGATCGGTTCGCCGAAGACGGTGTAAACGTCCTTGCGGGGCAATGGTTTGAACCTGCGTCCCTCGACGTAGGACGCGTACACCTGATGCGAGCCCCAGTGCGCCATGGGGATAACCGGAAAGTCACCGGCGAGCGCGAGCGATCCAATCCCCGGGCGCGGCTTCATCGGCCAATGCCCCGGGTCACGGGTGACGGTGCCTTCCGGGTAGATGAGCACGACCTTGCCGTCGTTCAGCGCCTCGGTGGCCAGTTCGAGCGCCTGCTGACCCGCGCCGGCTCCGCTGCGCTCGACCGGGATTTGATCCGAGCCGGCCAGCGCCCTGCCCAGCACCGGGACCTTCCACAGCGAGGCTTTCGCCATGAACCGCGGCACCCGGCCGGATTTGCGGACGGCGACGGAGTCGTACAGCGGGTCGAGGTGCGAGATGTGGTTCGCCACCAGCAGGTAGCCGCCCTCGATCTCGACATTCTTGCGGCCAGAGGTCTTTCTCCGGCCCAGTAGAAACGACAACGGATACATGACCGCCTGACAGAAGGTCAGCCAGGCGTTGCCCTTTTCGTGTACCGCTGGTTTGCGCGCCACCATCCGCTCCTTCGCCAGCGCCAGGGCCGGCGAGATTTTCTGCAGAGCCCGCGCCGGCATGCTTCCAGTCACCCTAGACGGACCCGACGAAGCAGGGGCCGACATTCGGCACAGACAGGGCGACCGACCGCATGTGCCGGACACCTCGCTGCCGGATTCCGTCAGGGCCTTGCCCGGCCGCCTTCGGCGGTGGCGGGTCTGCGCGGACAGCAGGATCGAGCCGATACCCGCTGTTCACGCCGCGCTGTGGCAATCCGGGTCCCGGACCCGCCAGAATGGCCTGGTGACAGCCAGCAGAAATTCCAGATCGACAGGCAACAGGACCGGCGACTCCCCGCGGACCGGACGATCCCCACGCAACGCCCCGAAAAAGACCGATGGCGAACCGCCTCAGGCTGACGGCGTCGGTGCCTTCGCCAGGCGCCTGCTGGTGGAAGAGGCGGCGATCGAGCCGTTTCACGGCGGCCCGTCCGAGGCAGTCCACGAGTCGCAGATCGAGGAGGACCCGCTGCCGGCGGATCGATTCTCGAACCGGGAGCTGAGCTGGCTGGATTTCAACGCGCGAGTGCTGGCACTTGCCGAGGACAAGCGGCAGCGACTGCTCGAACGGGCCAAGTTTCTGGCGATCTTCGCCTCCAACCTTGACGAGTTCTACATGGTTAGGGTCGCGGGACTCAAGCGCCGCCGGGACATGGGTCTGTCGATAACGAGTGCTGACGGGCTCACTGCCTCCGAGCAACTCGCGCTGATCTCCACCCGCACCCAGGAGCTGGTCGACCGGCAGGGTCGCTGCTTCACCGACGACATCATGCCCGCGCTGGCCGAGGCCGGTATTCGGATCGTGCACTGGGGTTCCATTGATCCCGAGGATCGCGATCGACTTGCCGAGTACTTCACCGCACAGATTTTTCCGGTCCTCACCCCGCTCGCCGTCGATCCCGCGCACCCGTTCCCGTACATATCGGGACTGAGCCTGAACATGGCGATCATCGTCCGAAATCCGGAGACCAAGGCCGAACGGTTCGCCCGGGTCAAGGTGCCCAACAACGTTGACCGTTTCGTCCGGGTGCGCAGCGGCGTCAATGATTTCCTCCCCCTGGAGGATCTCATCGCTGCGCACCTTGCGGAACTGTTCCCGGGCATGGATGTGGTGGAACACCAGGTTTTCCGGGTCACCAGGAACGCCGACCTGGAAGTCGAGGAGGACCGCGACGAGGACCTTCTGCAGGCACTCGAGCGGGAACTGGCCCGCCGCCGGTTCGGCCCGCCGGTCCGCCTGGAGATCACCGACACCACCAGTGAGCGGGTGATGAACCTGCTGCTCGGTGAGCTGGATGTCGATCCGGCGGACGCGTTGGAAGTACCTGGTCTGCTGGATCTTTCAAGCCTGTGGCAGCTGTACGGGCTGGACCGCCCAGTGCTGAAGGACCCGCCGTTCGTCCCGGCGACCAACCCTGCATTCGCCGAGGGTGAGACCCCCAAGAGCGTCTTTGCCACGCTTCGGGACGGAGATGTGCTGCTGCATCACCCTTATGAGTCGTTCGCCACCACGGTGCAGCGCTTCATCGAGCAGGCCGCCGCCGATCCGCGAGTGCTGGCGATCAAGCAGACGCTGTATCGCACTTCGGGCGACTCGCCCATCGTGGATGCGCTTATTTCCGCTGCGGCGGCAGGCAAACAGGTCGTCGCACTGGTCGAGATCAAGGCCCGGTTCGACGAACAGGCGAACATTTCCTGGGCGAAGGCCCTGGAACGTGCTGGCGTGCACGTGGTCTACGGCCTGGTCGGCCTCAAGACACATTGCAAGACGGCGCTGGTGATCCGTCAGGAGGGCAAGACGCTGCGCCGCTACTGCCATATCGGCACCGGCAACTACAACCCCAAGACCGCCCGGATCTACGAGGATCTCGGCCTGCTGACCGCCGACCCGGACATCGGCGCGGATCTCACCGACCTGTTCAACGTGCTGACCGGCTACTCCAGGCAGACCGAGTACCGGAACCTCCTGGTCGCGCCGCATTCCATCCGCAGCGGCGTCGTCGCGCGGATCGAGCGGGAGATCGAGCATCATCGAGCGGGCCGCGGCGGACTGGTCCGGTTGAAGATGAACTCCATCGTCGACGAGGGCGTCATCGACGCGCTCTACCGCGCTTCCCGGGCCGGGGTGCAGGTCGACGTCACTGTGCGCGGGATCTGCGCGCTGCGCGCCGGCGTGCCGGGTCTGAGCGAGAACATCACCGTGCGTTCGATTGTCGGCCGATTCCTGGAGCACTCCCGGATCTTCTACTTCCGCAACGGCGGGACCCCCGATGCGGTGGAGGGCGCTGAGCCGCCGGTCAGCGCTGAGGAGTACTGGATCGGCAGCGCGGACATGATGCACCGCAACCTCGATCGACGGGTCGAGGCGCTCGTGCAGGTCAAGGACAAGGCGGCCACCGATCGGATGGCGGCGCTGCTGGAGCTGATCGCCCGGCCCGATACCCGTTGCTGGACACTGGGACCCGACGGCTGGGCACCCTCCCCTGCGGACGGATCCGGCAAGGACATCCAGGAAGAGCTGCTCAAGCGGGACGTCGCGCGTGGGGAATGACGCTACCGGCACGGTGATTCGGGCGGCGGGGGCGGTGCTGTGGCGTCCCTCCCGCCGCTACGGCGTGCGCGTTGCCCTCGTGCACCGACCACGCTATGACGACTGGTCGCTTCCCAAGGGCAAAGCGGAGCTCGGCGAGGTTCCGCCGGTCACCGCAGCCCGGGAGGTGGAGGAGGAGACGGGTTTTCGCGCGGCCATCGGTCGCTGCCTGACAACCGTGTCGTACAAGGCCAACGGCGGCCCGAAGACGGTGCAATACTTCGCCGCCCGTCGAATGGACGGGATTTTCACGCCGAACAAGGAAGTCGACCGGCTGGAATGGCTGCCTGCCGCAAAGGCGGCCGAGCGGATGACGTACGAGTTCGACCAAGCCGTGCTGAGTACATTCGCGCTGGAGCCGGCCGCGTTGAGCGGCGTCGTGCTGTTGCGGCATGCGCGAGCCGGTCACCGAGAGGAGTATGACGGGCCTGACGAGATGCGGCCGCTGGACGCGAAGGGCCGTCGGCAGGCCGACGCGCTGGTCGGTGAGCTGGGCGTCTTCCTGCCGAACGCCGTGCGCAGCGCGCCGCTGGAGCGATGCCGCGGGACGGTCGCCCCGTTGGCGCAATCCTTGGGCCAGGACGTGTATGTCGAGCCGGTGCTGGCCGAGGATGCCTACCGCGATGATCCGGCCGGCGCCAGACGCCGACTGGTCGAACTGGCATGTGCCGAGGTCGACGGCGGCAGCATCGTCGTCTGCAGTCAGGGCGGGGTGATTCCCGGGGTGGTCAAATCGCTGGCCGGTCGATCCGACGTGCCGATCGGGGAGGTCAGCACGCCGAAAGCCGCGTACTGGTTCCTGTCCTTCGATGGTCGGCGGTTGGTCCAGGCAGACTCCTACCCATCTCCGAACGTCTGAGTCGCCAAGACAAATTCGGCGGGTAGCTGGAGAACCGCTGCTACCCGCCGAATCTGACGGCATCATCGAACCGAAGAGCGGGTTACCCACTCCTCAAATCCTCAGACCTTGGCCTTCGTCGTACGACGCGCCGCAGGCTTGGCCGCGGCTGCCGCCTTCGGTGCTGCGGCCGCCTTTGCCGCAGTACCGGTCTTGGCTGCTGTCGCGCGTGGTGCACGGGTGGTTGTCGCCTTGGCGGGCGCCGCGGTCGCAGCCTTCACAGCTCTGGTGCGGGTCGAGCTCGTCGCAGTGGACGCGGCAGGCTTCGCAGCTGCCCTTGCCCGTGGCGTAGCGGTGGTAGCCGCCTTGGGCGCGGCCGCTGCACGTGACGCCCGCGCGGT
This sequence comes from uncultured Actinomycetota bacterium, assembly GCA_963730295.1. Taxonomy (GTDB): domain Bacteria; phylum Actinomycetota; class Actinomycetes; order Mycobacteriales; family Nakamurellaceae; genus Nakamurella. The sequence continues at coordinate 788,392 of CAVSRE010000006.1, forward strand.
GGCGGGTTTGGCGGCGGCGGTTGCCGGCGCCTTTGCGGCCGCCGCGGCGGCACGCGCACTGGTGGGCTTGCCCGTCGGCTTGGGCAGCTTGACCGTCCCGGCGATGACATCCTTGAAATACTTTCCCGGACGGAATGCGGGGACAGTCGTCTTCTTCACCTTGACGGCTTCGCCGGTTCGCGGGTTGCGGGCGGTACGCGCCGCCCGCAACCGCTTTTCGAAGACACCAAAGCCGGAGATGGAAACGCTTCGGCCCTTTTGAACCTCACGCTGGACAAGGTCGATGAAGCCTTCGACCGCGGCCTGCGCGGCCTTCTTGTCCCCGTCCAACCGCTCGGCGAGCTGGTTGATCAGATCGGTCTTGTTCACTGTCCCTCCCAGGACTCTCCGGCCCACGGCAGGTGGGGGCCGATTGGTCGCTCACGGTAGGCGCAAAAACGTCGGAGCGCCAGCCCGCCACGCACAGGAGTCTCTGTGTTCTAACGGTTCTCACTGCCCACAGGCCCGGATACCCGGGCTTTCGACCGAGACCCCAGGGCCGGAAGGACATCTCCGGCCCCCGCCAAAGACCTTACTTCACAACGGCTTTCGCTTGCTAAACCGATCTGATCAGGAGTGATCCCGCGGTCAGCCGGTGACCGGCGCGAAGGCCGGACGACCCGCCTCAAAATTGTTGATTTCTTCGGCGTGCCGGAGGGTCAAAGAGATGTCGTCCCACCCTTCGAGGAGTCGCCAGCGGATGTAGGGGTCGATCTGGAAACCGATCACCAGGGACTTGGCCGAGATCGTCTGCTGCTCTAGGTCGACCGTTACCTCGGTGCCCGGCTCGTTTTCCAGCAGCTTCCACAACAACTCGACATCGTCCTGGGTGACCTCGGCGGCGAGCAGGCCGCCCTTGCCGGAGTTGCCGCGGAAGATGTCGGCGAATCTCGGTGAGATAACGACTCTGATGCCGTAATCCATCAACGCCCAGACCGCGTGCTCTCGCGAGGATCCCGTCCCGAAGTCGGCTCCGGCGACCAGCACGGATCCGGCGGCGAAGGCCGGGTGGTTCAGCACAAAGGTGGGGTCCGCGCGCCAGGCGGAGAACAATCCGTCCTCGAAACCTGTTCGAGCGATGCGCTTGAGGTAAACGGCCGGGATGATCTGGTCCGTGTCGACGTTGCTGCGGCGCAGCGGAATTCCGACTCCGGTGTGCGTGTGGAACGCGTCCATCTTTGCTCCTGAAACGTGGTTTCGAAGGTGGGAACGGGGAGCGGGGTTACGCCGAATTGTTCGGCTGCTGGTCGCCTGCGACGAAGGCGCCGGGCGCCATCACTACGACTGGAGAGTGTCTGCGGCCTTTCGCAGACACCTTCTAGCGACCCGCACCGGACAACGCCGGTAGCGGCTCGAGATCTCCGGGTGAGGAAAGGGTTCCGCGGATCGCGGTGGCGGCGGCGACCAGCGGGGAGACGAGGTGCGTGCGACCACCCTTGCCCTGCCTGCCCTCGAAATTCCGGTTGGACGTGGATGCGCTGCGCTCGCCGGGTGCGAGTTGATCGGGATTCATTCCCAGGCACATGGAGCAGCCCGCGCTGCGCCATTCCGCGCCGGCGGCGGTGAAAACGGCGTCCAGGCCTTCTTCCTCGGCCTGTGCCTTCACCCGCATGGAGCCGGGCACGACGAGCATCCGCAAGGTCGGGTCGACGTGCCGACCGCGCAGGATTTCCGCGGCGGCTCGCAGGTCCTCGATGCGGCCGTTGGTGCAGGACCCGAGAAATACCGTGTCAACGTGAATGTCGCGCAGCGGGGTACCGGCCGTCAGGCCCATGTATTCCAGTGCCCGCTCAGCAGCACTGCGTTCGTTGTCGTCGCCGATCAGTTCCGGGTCCGGCACGGACGCCGACAGTGGCAGCCCCTGTCCGGGGTTGGTCCCCCAGGTGACGAACGGCGTGAGCGCGTCGCCGTCGATGATCACCTCGGCGTCGAAAACTGCATCGTCATCGGTGATCAACGACGACCAGTAGTCAACCGCCGCAGTCCACTGGTCACCCTTGGGCGCGTGGTCGCGGCCCTTCACATAGCCGAAGGTGGTCTCATCGGGGGCGATCATTCCGGCGCGAGCACCGGCCTCGATGGACATGTTGCAGATCGTCATCCGCCCTTCCATGGACAGTGCCCTGATGGCCTCGCCGCGGTATTCCAACACATAGCCCTGGCCACCGCCGGTGCCGATTTTCGCAATGACGGCCAGCACGATGTCCTTGGCCGTGACGCCCGGCGCGAGCGTGCCCTCGACGGTGATTGCCATTGTCTTGAATGGCTTCAGTGGCAACGTCTGGGTGGCCAGCACGTGTTCCACCTCGCTGGTGCCGATGCCGAATGCCAACGCGCCGAAAGCGCCGTGCGTCGAGGTGTGCGAATCGCCACACACGATCGTCATTCCGGGTTGCGTCAGGCCCAATTGCGGCCCGACAACGTGCACGATGCCCTGCTCCAGATCACCCATCGGATACAGCGGCACGCCGAATTCCTGGCAGTTCGCGCGGAGGGTGTCGACCTGCAAACGCGAAATCGGGTCCTTGATCAGCAAATTGCTGCCGATGAACGGGCCGCGGGGCATGGAGCCGCCGCCGAATTCCGTCGGGACGTTGTGATCCTCGGTGGCAAGTGTGAGATCCGGCCGGCGAACGGTGCGGCCGGTCAACCGGAGGCCTTCGAAGGCTTGCGGACTGGTGACCTCGTGCACCAGATGCAGGTCGATGTAGAGCAGATCGGGTTCACCTTCCGCGGCGTGCACGATGTGTGCGTCCCAAACCTTCTCGGCGAGCGTCTGCCCCATTGCCGACCTTCCTCACGATGACCGGGCCCGCTGCATGCGGCGGGCGTTCTACTTCGGCGCCACGACCCGACGAGCGGCGACCCGGCGTCGTTGGCATCTCAGCATGCGAGAATCTAGTATCGCTCCATGGGAAAGTCTAGCGGCATCGGGGTCTTGGACAAAGCGGTTCAGGTGCTCCGGGTTGCCTCGGTCGCCCCCATCGGCCTTGCCGACCTGTGCGCGGCCACCGGACTTCCTCGGGCAACCGCGCACCGCCTGGCCGTCGGCCTCGAGGTACACGGACTGCTCGCCCGGGATTCGAACGGGCGCTGGTGCCCGGGCCCGCTACTCGCCGTGCTCGCGGCCGGCGCCCCCGACCCGCTGGTGACCGCATCCGCTGATGTGCTGCCGCGACTGCGGGATCGCACCGGGGAGAGCGTGCAGGTGTACCGGCCGGATGGGCTGTCCCGCATCTGCATCGCCGTCGCGGAACCGACATCGGGGCTGCGGGACACCGTCCAACTGGGCTCCAGGCTGCCGATGAACGCCGGCTCCGGCGCCAAGGTGCTGACCGCCTGGGCAGACGCGTCGACCCAGCGGGCAGTGCTGGCCGAGGCATCGTTCACCGAGCGCACCCTCGCGGAGGTTCGGCGGCGGGGCTGGGCGCAGTCCGTCGCCGAGCGGGAGCCGGGGGTCGCCTCGGTGTCGGCACCGGTGCGCAACGTCAAAGGCGCCGTCATCGCGGCGGTGTCGGTGTCCGGGCCGGTCGAGCGGATCGGTCGCCGGCCCGGCGCACGCTGGGCCGGGGACCTGGTCGAGGCTGCAGATGCCCTGACTGCCCGACTCTAGGCGGACTCTAGGCGGACTCAAGGCGATGTTGATCATGACGTTGGCTGCCAAGATTTCGGCGAGTCATCGGCGTGTTCGACAGCCAACGTCATGATCAACACGTGTGACGGGGGGCGGGGGCAACACGTGTGACGGGGGACGGGGAGCGGGGGGCAACACGTGCGCGGAGACAAGAAATCCCGGCGCGCGTTGTGCGCTGCCGGGATGGACTTGCTGTAGCCCCGAAGGGATTCGAACCCTCGCTACCGCCGTGAGAGGGCGGCGTCCTAGGCCGCTAGACGACGGGGCCCTAGAAATAGTTGTCACAGAAACACTGTGGACCCAGCAGTACCTGCCTGAGTCCGCTTGGAAATGTTACATGACCCGCTGCCTGGGCAGCACCATGATCACTCACACAACCAGCTGGGGTACTAGGACTCGAACCTAGAATGAGGGAATCAGAATCCCTAGTGTTGCCAATTACACCATACCCCAAAGGGCCCTCGACAGACTCTGCCGGGCTGGGCGCCGAGGAACGATACTACCCGCGTGCGGCCCTGTGGAGAAATCCTTCGTGGAACACCTTGTCGCAAGTCGGATGCCGCGCCGAGGTCCATCGGGGTTCCGTCGACGTCGAACAACTCGGCCGCCGGCGGACGTCCTCCGAGGTCAGGTACCCGTCGCGGGCGTCAGGTCGGTCACCATGTCGAGTGCGGCTTGCAGTCGCTGCAACGTGATCTCACGACCCAGGAGTTCCATCGACTCGTAGAGCGGTGGCGAGATCGTCCGGCCGGTGACGGCCACCCTGACGGGCGCGAAGGCCACCTTCGGCTTGAACCCGAGTTCGTCAACGAGAGTCGATTTCAGGGCCGGTTCCAGGGTGGCCGCGGAGAACTCCGGCAGCGCCTGCACAGTGGCGACGGTCGAGGCCAGCACCGGAAGCGCCGCGGCCGTCAGTACCTTCGACGCCGCTGCCGGGTCCACCGCAAAGTCAGCGGTGATCAGGAACCGGATCATCAGGGCGGCCTCCGACAGCAGCGCCGAGCGCTCCTGCACCAGGGGTGCCGCCGCCGTCACCAACGCAACCTGCTGGTCCGACGGCTCAGCGGGCAAGTCACCCCGTGCCACCAGATAGCCCAGCAACCGGCCGGCGAAATCATCCGGCGCCAGCAGTCGCAGGTGCGCGCCGTTGATCGACTCCGCCTTCTTGCGGTCGAACCGGGCTGGGTTCCCGGAGATCCGGAGTCCATCGAACGCAGCCACCAGTTCGGCGGGGGTGAAGATGTCCCGGTCGTCGCCGATCGACCAGCCCAGCAGGGCCAGGTAGTTCACCATGCCTTCGGTGATGAAGCCGTCGTCGCGGTACTGGAACAGGTTCGACTGCGGGTCCCGCTTGGAGAGCTTGCGGTTGCCCTCCCCGGTGACGAACGGCAGATGACCGAACTGCGGGACGATCTCGGCCCGGCCGATCGCGATCAGCGCCTCGTACAGCGCGATCTGCCGGGGCGTCGACGGCAGGAGATCCTCCCCGCGCAGCACGTGGGTGATGCCCATCAGCGCGTCATCGACGGGGTTCACCAGCGTGTAGAGCGGGTCGCCGGTTCCGCGGACGAGCACCGGGTCCGGCACGCTGCCGGCCGGGAAGGTGATGGGACCGCGGACCAGGTCATTGAAGCTGATGTCCCGGTCCGGTACCCGAAGTCGAAGCACCGGCGATCGACCGGCAGCGACTGCGGCCTCGATGAGCACGGGATCCGGTGTGCGGTCGTAGTTGTCGTAGCCGAGCTTGGGATCGCGCCCGGCTGCGAGGTGCCGGGCCGTCACGTCGTCGTTCATCGAATATGACTCGTAGAGATGGCCGGCCGCGAGTAGTTCGGCCGCGACCTCCCGGTAGATCGCGCCGCGCCGGCTCTGCCGGTAGGGCGCATGCGGGCCACCGACGTTCGGGCCCTCGTCCCAGTCGAGGCCGAGCCAGGTCAACGCGTCGACGATCGCCTCGTACGACTCCTCGGAGTCGCGGGCGGCGTCGGTGTCCTCGATGCGGAACACGAAGGTGCCGCCGTGATGCCGCGCGAACGCCCAGTTGAACAGCGCGGTCCGCGCCAGCCCGACATGCGGGGTGCCGGTAGGTGACGGGCAGAAGCGGGCGCGGACCGGGCGGGTGGGAGAGGTTGCCGGAGTGGGCGGGGTGGGCCGGGTGGGCTGGGTGGGCGGGGTGGGCGGGGTGGGCTGGGTGGGCTGGGATGGGTCAATATCTGTCATGGCACGACCACCCTAATGCGCTGGCCAGGTACTACTCGGCGCACCCGGGTCAGCGCCGCGCGACCACCGGATTGGTCAGCGTCCCGATGCCCTCCACGGTCACCGAGACCGTCTGGCCGGCGACCATCCGGGCGACCCCGGCCGGGGTGCCGGTCAGCAGCACGTCTCCGGGCAGCAACGTCATGATGCCGGAGACGAACTCGATGATCTCCCCCACCGTGAAGACCATGTCGGACGTCCGTCCGTCCTGCATGACGTCGCCGTCCAGCTCGGTGGACACCTCGAGATCCGACGGGTCGAGCTCGGTTTCGATCCACGGACCCAAGGGGCAGAAGGTGTCGTATCCCTTGCCACGGGTGAACTGCACGTCGGCGCGCTGCTGGTCCCGCGCGGTGACGTCGTTGGCGATCGTGTAGCCCAGGATCACCGACTTGGCGTTCTCGGCCTTGACGTCGCGACATGGTGTGCCGATGACGACAGCGAGTTCGCCCTCGAAGTCGACCCGTTCCGATGAAGCCGGCAGCTGGATCGGCACGCGTGGGCCGATCACCGAGGTGGACGGCTTGATGAAGATGATCGGCGATAATGGCACGGCATTGCCAAGTTCGGCCGCGTGGTCGGCGTAATTGCGTCCGATCGCCACCACCTTGGACGGCAGAATTGGCGCCAACAGCCGGGTGTCGGCCAATGGCCAACTGCGGCCGGTGAATGTCGGGCTGCCGAACGGGTGGTCCTCGATCTCCCTGGCCGTCTCGGCGCCCTCGCGGCCATCGACCTGGACGAACGCGACGCCCTCGGGGTGGGCGATCCTGGCCAGGCGCATGGAACGCTCCTCGATCTCGATGACTGCTATCTGGCCGGCGACCGCGGGCGCAGGGAATTCGATCGTCAGACGTGTGCGGGGAAAACACTCTCGGGCACGGTCAGGTCGGTGCTCGATTCGGGCTCCGCCGGCTGCAGCGCGTAGATCAGCGCGTCGACCAGGGCCTGCCAGGACGCCTCGACGACATTGGCGTGCACGCCGACGGTGGTCCATTCCTTGCCGCCGCGGGCAGAGGACACCAGGACCCGGGTGATGGAATCGGTTCCGGCGGACCCGGCCAGGATGCGCACCTTGTAGTCGACCAATTCCACCCTGTTGAACTCCGGGAACTGCTCGGCGACGGCGCTGCGCAGCGCCGAATCCAGCGCGTTGACCGGACCGTTGCCCTCAGCGGTCGCGATGATCCGCTTTCCGCCGACGTGCACCTTGACGGTCGCCTCTGATGTCACAGTGCTGACGCCGTTGTTCGCGGTGTTTTCGACGATGACGCGGTAGGACTCGAGCCGGAACGCTCGCGGCGCCTGCGTATCGGCCGCCTCGGTCGCAATCTCATCCCGGACCAGCAATTCAAAGCTCGCGTCGGCGGCCTCGTACGACCAACCCTGCGCCTCACGTGACTTGACCGTGTCGACGATCCGGCCGACCGCCTCGGGATGCCGGGACAGATCAACACCCAGTTCGCGGGCCTTCAGCTCGACGGACGCCCGGCCCGCCATTTCGGTGATCAGGATGTGCATGTCATTGCCCACCCTGGTCGGGTCCAGATGGTTGTAGAGCTCGGGATCGACCTTGATGGCGGAGGCATGCAGTCCGGCCTTGTGCGAGAACGCGGAGGAGCCGACGTAGGCCTGGTGGGTGTTAGGGGTGATGTTGGCCAACTCGGCCAGCGCATGAGAGACACGCATCATGTCGGCCAGCGCGCCGTCCGGCAGGACCGGCAGACCCATCTTGGTCATCAGATTGCCGACCACGGCGAACAGGTCAGCGTTACCGGCCCGCTCGCCGTACCCGTTTGCCGTGCACTGCACATGGGTCGCACCTGCCTGCACCGCGGCCACGGTATTGGCAACCGCACAACTGGTGTCGTCCTGGCAGTGGATGCCGAGCCGGAAACCGGTCCGGTCGCGCACTTCCCCGACGATTCGTTCGACGGACATCGGCAGCATGCCGCCGTTGGTGTCACACATGACGACGACGTCGGCGCCGGCCTTGACCGCGGCCTCCTGTACCCGGACGCCGTAGTCCCGGTCGAACAGATAGCCGTCGAAAAAGTGTTCGCAGTCAAGGAAAACCCGACGTCCGTCGTCCACCAGCAACTGCACGGTGTCGGACACCATCGACAGGTTCTCTTCCGGCGTGGTCCGCAGCGCCCGCTCGACGTGCCTGACGTCGGATTTGGCGACCAGGGTGATGACCTGGGCGCCGGAATCGAGCAAAGCTCTCACCTGCGGGTCGTCGGCCGCCCGGATGCCGGGCTTCCGGGTCGCCCCGAACGCCACCAGCGCCGCGGTCCGCAGGTCCAGCTCACCGGCCGACGCCCGCGCGAAGAACTCGGTGTCCTTGGGCATGGCCCCCGGCCAGCCGCCTTCGATGAAGCCGACCCCGAGCTCGTCCAGCAGGGTGGCCACGGCGATCTTGTCGGCAACGGAGTACGTGATGCCCTCCCGTTGGGCACCGTCCCGCAGCGTCGTGTCGAAGACATGGAACGCGTCACCGAGGGGTGAACTGCGCCGTCCTTGGCTCATCGTTGAGCTGATCATGTGTGGTTTCATCTTCACTTCATCTTTTGTGCCGGGAAGTCGCTGGTCAGCTCGAAGCGAGCGCAGACAGCCGGTCGCCAACTGCGGACGTCCTGGAAATGGACCCGCTCTGCCTGGTTGCCAGGTCGAAGGCAACGGCGGCCTCGACCCGGCGGGCGGCCTCGGGCAGCCCCAGGTGGTCCAGCAGCAGGGCGATCGACAGCACCGTCGCGGTCGGATCCGCGGTTCCGGTGCCGGCGATGTCCGGAGCGGAGCCGTGCACCGGCTCGAACATGCTCGGGTTGGTCCGCGACACGTCGAGGTTGCCGGACGCGGCAAGGCCGATGCCACCGGAAACGGCCGCGGCAAGATCGGTGAAGATGTCACCGAACAGATTGTCGGTGACGACGACGTCGAACCGGCCCGGATCGGTGACCAGGTGGATCATCGCGGCATCGATGTGCGAATAGGCCACCGAAACGTCGGGGTACTCCATGGAGACCTCTTCGACGACCCGACTCCACAACTGACCGGAATGCACCAGCACGTTCGTCTTGTGGATCAGCGTGAGGTGCTTGCGTGGTCGGCGGGCGGCCCGCTCGAAGGCGTCCCGGACGACCCGCTCGACACCGAAGTAGGTGTTGATCGAGACCTCGGTGGCGATCTCGTGGATCGTGTCCTTGCGCAGCAAACCGCCGTTGCCGGCGTACGGGCCCTCGGTGCCCTCGCGGAGCACCACCAGGTCGATCGCCTTGTCCCCGGCCAGCGGGCCAGGGACACCCGGGTACAGGCGCGCCGGGCGCAGGTTCACGTGGTGGTCGAGCTCGAATCTGATCCGCAGCAGCAGTCCCCGTTCGAGAATCCCGGACGGCACGGTCGGGTCCCCGACGGCGCCGAGCAGGATCGCGTCATGATCGCGCAGTTCGCGAAGGACCGAGTCCGGGAGCAGCTCACCGGTCCGGTGCCAGCGGGCGGCGCCCAGGTCGTATTCAGTGGTCTGAACGCCGGGCACGACGCCGCGCAGCACCTTGAGACCCTCGGCAACTACCTCGGGACCGATGCCATCACCGGGGATGACCGCGAGCTTCATCGTTGACCTCTCTGCCGCGCTAACCGCGGAGGGCGACCCGCTGGCCGCCGTTCTGGTGTGTTCGCTGGGTGGTGTTCTTCGGTGGTCGATGTTCGGTACGGAATCACTGCCGGTGAGCAACGCGATTAGGGCACGACTCGGCGGTCAGCCATTCCTGGCCCGGGTCAGGGTATCCGCCCCACCGTCGCTTTCCGCAACCGGCGCGCGTTTTGCGGTCAAGACCCGCACCGATGAGAGCGGTCTGCCAAAGTGCGGGCAGACACGCTCACCGGTTTCGGATGACGTCCGACGACTTCGTCGCGGGCGGCTCTAGTGCGCAGGAATGCCCCGAATGGCGCTGGCATCGACCACATCGCCGATCTGCTCCAGCAGGGCATGATCCGGCACCCGATCGACCCTGAGCACCATGATGGAGGCTCGACCGTCGAGCTCCTGAGAAAGCTGCGCGGCCTCGATGTTGATCTGCTGCTGACCCAGCAGCGCGCCGACGGTTCCCATCACACCGGGTCGGTCCGCGTACGCGACCACCAGCAGATTGCCTTCCGCGCGGAGATCGAAATGGCGATTGTTGATTTCGATCAGCTTGGCGACCTGATTCCTTCCGGACAGGGTTCCGGACACCGTCCTGGAGTCGCCGTCGGCCATTGCGGCCCGCAGTTTCACTGAGGAGCGGTAGTCGCCGGTCTCCTCGGTCGATGTGCCGGTGAGCGTCAGCCCGTGCTCCGCGGCGAGCGCGGGAGCGTTGACAAAGGTCACCGCCTCGGTGATGACGCCACCGAAAATGCCGCGGACGGCGGCCAACTGCAGGATCGAGGTGTCCTGCGCGGCAAGGTCGCCGCGCACCTCCACGACGACCTCGCTCGGAACGCCACCGGTGACCGCGGTCAGGATGGTGCCGAGCCGGGAGACCAGTGGGATCCAGGGCTGCAGGTCGTCGTTCACCGGCCCGGCCGCCTGCACATTGACCGCGTCCGGGACGAAGTCGCCACGGAGGGCCAGCTTGACCGACTTTGCGACGGCAGTTCCGGCCTTGTCCTGCGCCTCCGCCGTCGACGCCCCGAGGTGCGGGGTCAGCACGGTGTTCGGCGCGGTCCGCAGCGGGCTGTCCGCGCCCAACGGTTCCTTCACGTAGACGTCGATCCCCGCACCGGCCACCCGGCCCGTTGTCAGTGCATCGGCCAGCGCCTGCTCGTCGATCAAGCCGCCGCGGGCGGCGTTGACGATCAGCACACCGGGCTTGACGGTGGCCAGCTCGGCGGCGCCGATCAGTCCCAGCGTCTCCGGCGTGCGTGGCAGATGGATCGAGATGATGTCCGCCGTCGCCAACAGCGTCGGCAGGTCGACCAATCGAACGCCGAGCGCGGCGGCGCGGGCCGGCTGCAGGTAAGGGTCGTAGGCGATGACCGTGGTGCCGAACGCGGCGACCCTGGCGGCGAACAGCTGGCCGATCCGGCCGAGGCCGACCACACCGACGGTCTTGTCGGCGATCTCCACGCCGGTGAACTGGCTCCGCTTCCAGTCCCCAGCCCGCAGCGACGCGTCCGCCGCCGGGATCATCCTGGCGACGGAGAGCAGCAACGCCAGGGCATGTTCGGCAGCAGTGATGATGTTCGACTGCGGGGCGTTGACGACCAGCACCCCACGAGCCGTCGCGGCTGGTACATCGACGTTGTCCAGGCCGATGCCGGCCCTCGCGACCACCTTGAGGCCCGGCGCAGCGGCCAACGCCTCTGCGTCCATGTTGGTCGCTGACCGGATCAGGATGGCGTCGGCATCGGCCAGCGCGGGCAGCAGCGCCGCCCGGTCGGCGCCGTCGACGTGCCGGATCTCGACTTCCGGACCGAGCACATCGATCGCGGATTGGGCGAGTTGCTCGGCGATCAGCACGACGGGCTTGGGCACAGCTGGTCATCTCCGTTACATGTTTGGGCGGTGCCGGGCGCGTGGCCGGACGTATCCGGCGGCACCGCGAACATTGCGTCAGCGTTCCGGGAGGGAACGCTGGGTCGGCAATGCCCGGCGGACCATGCTAACCGGTCCTGGCCACCCGTCCGCCCCGCGCGTGCACGGTCGGGTGATTCACTCCAGTGGCGGTATCAAGATGGCCTCGAAACCCTCCTCAAAGTGATCTGCGGCGTTATCGTCCATCCGTGACACTGAGGCGAGTTGCCTGAATCACAGCGCGTCATCACCGCGCGTCGGACACCACGCGTCGATCACCACCGTATGGATCACTCCGCAGGGCCATCACCGAAGACACCAGGTCGACACCGGGTCGACCAGGAGCGGCGAGCAGAACGGAACCAGCCATGACCACACCGTCCGGCTACCCGGGAAACAACGATCCATACGGCACGGCGGGCCAGCAGCCCGGCGTCCACCACCCGTCGAGTGGCCCCGGTTCGTATCCCCCGGCGGGCCAGCCCCCCCATCAGCAGCCCGGCAATTACCCGTCGCCGGATCAGTACGCCCAGTACCCGGCACCGACCGCGGCCTACCCAGCCCCCAATCCCTACGCTCAGCCGGGCTACGGACCGACACCTGGCACCCGCCCTGGAATGGTCACTGCAGCGGCCGTTCTCGCGTTTATCTGGAGTGGTCTCGGGATTCTGTTCGGTCTGATCGGCCTCGCGGCCGGCACCTTCATCACCTCGGCAAGCAGCGTGATCTGTAACGACAGTTCGCTGACCGCCAGCGACTCGGCCACCTGTAACTCCGTCACCAGTATCGGGCCGTTCCTGATCATCATCACGATCGGCACCATCGTCATCGCCGGCCTGATGATCTGGGGTGGCGTTGTCGCCATGAACGGCAAGAACGGCCAGATCCTGGTGATCGCCTGCGCGGCCTACGCCGCGCTGGCTATTCTGTCCCTCATCGGATCCGGATTCGGGTTCACCTCGTTGCTCGGGTTCGTCATTCCGGTACTGATTGTGGTCTTCATGCTCAACGCAGCATCGAAGGCCTGGTTCAAGGTGAAGGGCGGCAAGACGTTCTGAGCATGAATCCGCGATCCGATCGGGCCCTGCGCATCGCTGCCGGTGTGCTGGGCCTGATCGTTGCCGTCCCCGTCACGCTGGCTGTCTTCTTCCTGATGGTGCTCGCCTGGGTCGGCAACGAAACCGGCCTGTGGATCATGGTTCCGCCGTTGGCGATTCTCGCCGCTGCCCTGACGATCTTCGCGGTCCGCGCGCTACGAGCGCACCTGGCGACGTATCTGACGCTGGCCATCTTGGCCGCCCTCGAGCTCGTGGTGGCAATCTTCCTGCTGGTGGCATCTCGGCCGATCACCGGCGGGACGATCGTTGGCGCGACCGTCGCGTTCGTGGCGGCGTTGGTGGCTGCGGTGGCGTCCGTCCAGCGGTACGGCACCAGGCACCAGCCGGTGGTGGTGCCTCCCCCACGGAAGCTCAGTCCGATCTCGGTCACCATCCGCAAGCCGGCCAACGCACCCAGCCGAGGAAACAAGCGCAAAAAGTAGTAGTCGTCAAACGAAAACGGCCCCCGGCGCAACGCGCGGGGGGCGTTTCGGGTTCAGGTCCTGCTAGCCCTGCGGCCCCGACGAGGAGGGCGGGGCTTCCGGTGGCTGACCCTGCTGACCGCGCGGGGCATCTGGTGGCGGCCCGTAGTTGCCCTGCGGCGTGCCATAGGGCGGCTGAGCGGTCGGAGCGGTGGCGGGGTCACTGCCCTGCCCGTAATTCCAAGGAGCACCGGGTACTGCCTGGTTACCGTAGTCAGGTGGCAGTCCATAACCTGGCTGCGCGCCCGGGTTCGGCTGACCGGGGTTGGCGCCTCTCAACAGCTGCACAACCGTGAAGGTGTTCTCCCCGATCCTGAAGAACATCGCGATCACTTCGAAACTGATCCGCGCCAGAACCAGATACACCAGCGTGACGAGCGGCGCAAATATGATCGCCCCGAGAATACCCAACGAGTTTCCCGTACTCAGACCCGCGATGAGGAAGAACAACCCCCCGAGCAGGATGAGGACAACCATGATCGCGTAAATGACCTTCAGGAATCTCAAAGTCACGAACGAGGTGAATCCGAAATCGAAAAGCGTTGCGAAGAAGCTCTTTTGTTGACTGTTGTTTGTCGTCATTTCCTACCCCGGGTCGTTGGGAGCACAAACAGGAACCTTGGACCGACGCCAATTCTCGGCACGCTACCACGACAGCACATCTCGCCTGCCCTCATCACGCGGGGCGCCGAACAGCGACGCCGGCCCGATTATTGTGCCTTCGCGGTCATCACTGGGCGGCGGTGCGATCACCCCCGGTTGGCGGTGCCGGTGTAGTCGTCTTCCTTGGCCACCCAGCTCATCAGCCCGCGCAGCTTGCGCCCGGTCTCTTCGATGGGGTGCTGCTCCTGCTCGGCGCGGAACTTCTTGAACTCCGGCGCGCCGGCATCCTGGTCGGCGATGAACCGGGCGGCAAAGGTGCCGTCCTTGATGTCGGCGAGGACGCCCCGCATGTTCTCGGCGACGTGGTCATCAATAACACGGGGACCGGAAACATAATCGCCGTACTCCGCCGTGTCGGACACCGACCAGCGCTGCTTGGCGATACCACCCTCGTACATCAGGTCGACGATCAGCTTGAGCTCGTGCAGGCACTCGAAGTAGGCGATCTCCGGCTGGTAGCCGGCGTTCACCAGGGTCTCGAAGCCGAGCTGGACCAGCCGCGACATACCGCCGCAGAGCACGGCCTGCTCGCCGAACAGGTCGGTTTCGGTCTCCTCGGTGAAGGTGGTGCCGATGACGCCGGCCCGGGCGCCACCGATGCCGCGCGCGTATGACAGGGCGAGGGCCTTGGCGCCGCCGGTGTAGTCCTGCTCGACGGCGATCAGGCAGGGCACTCCCTTGCCGTCGACGAACTCGCGGCGGACGAGGTGACCTGGGCCCTTCGGCGCAATCATGATGACGTCGACGTCGGCCGGCGGCTTGATGTAGCCGAACCGGATGTTGAAGCCGTGGCCGAAGGCCAATGCCTTGCCCGCGGTCAGATGGGGCTCGATGGACTCGGCGTAAACGTGCCGCTGCACGTGGTCCGGGGTCAGGATCATGATCAGGTCGGCTTCCTGGGCCGCTTCGGCCGGCGTGACAACGCGCAACCCCTGATCGGTGGCCTTGACCCTGGACTTCGAGCCCTCGGGCAGCCCGACGCGGACGTCGACGCCCGAATCGCGCAGGCTCAGCGAGTGCGCGTGGCCCTGCGAGCCGTAGCCGATGACGGCGACCTTGCGCCCCTGAATGATCGAGAGGTCGGCATCGTCGTCATAGAAAATGTCCACGGCCATTGCTGGTGTTCCTGCTTTCTGATTGATCCATCGATGGGTTTGTCCGGGCCGGACACTAGCGCCCGTCCGACTGTTGTGTGTGCTGCGCGTTGCTAGTCGCCTGCGACGAAGTCGCCAGGCACCATCGGGCCAGTAGATCGTGTCTGCCGCTTTTTCGCAGACACGAACTACTCTGCGCGACTGCTGGCCGAAGTGATCGACCGCGGCCCGCGGCCCAGGGCCACCATGCCGGACTGCACCAGCTCGCGCACCCCGAACGGCTCGAGCATCTTGACCAGCGCCTCCAGCTTGTCGCTGGTGCCGGTTGCCTCGACGGTCACCGCATCCGGCGTGATGTCGATGATCCGCGCGCGGAACATCTCCACGATCGAGACGATCTGCGGCCGGGTGGCGCCGTCGGAGCGCAACTTGATCAACAACAGCTCGCGCTGCACCGCCTGGGTCGGCGACAGCTCGACGATCTTGAGCACGTTGATCAGTTTGTTCAGCTGCTTGGTCACCTGCTCGAGCGGTAATCCCTCGACGGCGACGACAATCGTCATCCTGGAGACCTCTGGGTTCTCCGTCGGGCCGACGGCCAGCGAGTGGATGTTGAATCCGCGACGGGAGAACAACGACGAAACCCGTGCCAGCACACCGGGTTTGTTCTCCACCAGGACCGACAGCGTATGGCGGGTCACAGCGACATTCACTCCTATGGACGGGGACAGCGGGTCCTGGCGCGCGGGCGCCTCGGCTGGATGGGCAGCGTTGAACGGCGCCGGGTGGGCGCGGTACGACGCCTCGGTGAGTACCCGGGGCCACGGCGAATGTCCAGGCAGCGAGGTGGCCAGTTTTACTCTCAGCTCAGGTTTCGCCAATACCGGAAGCGAGCTCACTGCACTCATTCGTCGTCGAAGAGCGGCCGGATGCCGCGGGCGGCCATGATCTGGTCGTTGCCGGTCCCGGCGGCGACCATCGGCCACACCTGGGCGTCGGCGCCGACCACGAAGTCGACGACAACGGGCCGGTCGTTGACCACCATCGCCGCTTCGATCGTCTTGTCGACGTCCTCCCGCGATTCGCAACGCAGGCCGACGCAGCCATAGGCCTCGGCCAGCATCTTGAAGTCCGGGATCCGGTGCTTGTGGGTGCCAAGATCGGTCTGCGAGTAGCGCTCGCCATAGAACAGGGTCTGCCACTGCCGGACCATTCCGAGGTTGCCGTTGTTGATGATCGCGACCTTGATCGGGATGCCCTCGATGGCGCAGGTGGCCAATTCCTGATTCGTCATCTGGAAACAGCCGTCGCCGTCAATGGCCCACACCGTTGCCTCCGGGCGGCCCATCTTGGCACCCATCGCGGCCGGAACCGCGTACCCCATGGTGCCCAAACCGCCTGAGTTGAGCCAGGTTCCGGGCTTCTCGTAGGAGATGAACTGCGCGGCCCACATCTGATGCTGCCCGACACCGGCCGCGTAGATCGCGTCCGGTCCGGCGATCTTGCCCAGCCGTTCGATGACGTACTGCGGGGACAGGGAGCCGTCGGTGGGCCAGTCGTAGCCGAGCGGGAAGGTCTCCCGCAGCCCGTCCATTTCGGCCCACCAGGCGGTGAGATCGGCCACCACACCGGCCTTCTGCTCGGCGGTGACAGCCGCCAGCAGTTCGGTGATCACCTCCCGGGCGTCACCGACGATCGGCACATCGGCGACCCGGTTCTTGCCGATCTCGGCAGGGTCGATGTCGGCGTGAATGACCGTGGCGCCGGGCGCGAACGTCGACAACTGGCCGGTGACCCGATCGTCGAACCGGGCGCCGAGCGCAACGATGACATCGGCGCGCTGCATTGCTCCCACTGCCGCCACGGTGCCGTGCATTCCGGGCATCCCCAGGTGCTGGACGTGCGAATCCGGGAACGCGCCGCGGGCCATCAGCGTGGTGACGACCGGAATACCGGTCAGCTCGGCCAGCTGGCGAAGGACGTCGGTTGCCGCAGCCTTCAACACCCCGCCACCGACATAGAGGACCGGGCGGCGCGCGGCGGCGATCAGCTTGGCCGCGGCGGTGATCTGACCCGAATGCGGTCGCATGGTCGGCCGGTACCCGGGCAGATGGATGTCCTGCGGCCAGACGAAGGTGGTCTCCGCCTGCAGCACGTCCTTCGGGATGTCCACCAGCACGACGCCGGGTCGGCCGGTCGATGCCAGGTGGAATGCGGCCGCGATCGTTTGTGGGATCTCGGCCGGATCGGTGACGAGGAAGTTGTGCTTGGTGATCGGCATGGTGATGCCGCAGATATCGGCCTCCTGGAAGCCGTCGGTGCCGATCATCGAACGGCCAACCTGGCCGGTGATCGCCACCATCGGGACGGAATCCATCTGGGCGTCGGCGATCGGCGTGACGAGGTTGGTGGCGCCCGGCCCGGATGTCGCCATGCAGACACCGACCTTGCCGGACGCCTGGGCATACCCCGTGGCCGCGTGGCCGGCTCCCTGTTCGTGCCGGACCAGCACGTGCCGCACCTTGGTGGAGTCCAGCAGCGGGTCGTAGACCGGGAGCACCGCACCGCCGGGGATGCCGAAGACGATCTCGACCCCTACCTCTTCCAGGGACCGGACCACCGAGGCGGCACCGGTGAGGTACTCGACCGGCCGGGTGGCCGGCGCGACCGCCGGGGATCCCGTCGTCGCGATGGTGGGAACGACGGTCTGTCGACTTTCGGCGATGCGGCCCTGCGTCATCGGAACCTTCTCTTCAGCGAGTTGATGCGGCACTACCTTGAGAAACTGGGTGGCACTGGGTGGCGCTGTACAGCATTGCTCAGTGCTCGATCAGCGATGCTTTGCTGCCCCGACCTGGCTTGTGACCGGCCCCGGACAACAAAAAACCCCTCGTCACCGGTGGGTGACCAAGGGGTTGCGCGCCTCCGCCTGTTGGCGGGGACGCGCTAGCTGATTACGAGGATCTGGGACACACTCGAAGGGTAGGACGCCGTTTGATCCGATGTCAACCAGACGAGACGCACGTCCCAACATGTGGACACGCCAAGCGTGCCAACAGTCCGGCGACCGCCGTGGGCACGGGCCCGCGCCGCGGGGTGTCACCATGGACGTCATGTCCCGTCCCGACCGCGCAGTGTTCCGGCTGCCGGCAGTCGCGTTGTTCCTGCCGATTCTGCTGCTCTTCTGCATCACTCCGCTCGCAACGGCGGGTCCGTGGTGGGGCCTGCTGTTCGCGGTGCCTGCCGGGGCGCTGGTCTGGGTATTGATCACCCGCACAACGGCCACCGCCAATGGCGTGACGGCACACGGGTTGCTGGGATCCACATCGATGGCCTGGTCCGAAATGGACGGGCTGGAGTTCCGCGATTCCCGATGGGCGATTGCGGTGGGCACCGACGGTCGGCGATTGCGACTGCCGATGGTCCGGCCGCGCGACCTCCCGGCACTCACGGCTGTATCCGGCGGCAGCCTCCTGCTGGACGCCGCCGATCCGCGAGCCGCGGGAACGGGTACCGCACCCGACCCGGTGGTCGACCGGTCAGCGGCCGACACCCCGACACCCGGCACCGACGTCTCCTCGACCGACGGCGAACCGCAACCGGTACCGCCGCGGAGTTGACCCGTCCCTGCCGAGCCCAGGGCACCGTACGCTGATCCCCGTGACGAGCCGACCTGTGACCGGGCTGACACCCGGTGCGCGGTCGGCCGGTCAAGACCGCCAAGCACCAGTCGGCACCGTGTCACCCCACTCGACACCGGCGACGGTGCGTGCTGTCGCCGCTGGTCGGCCGACTCCAGATGCCGACAAACCGGCGATGGACACAGCGCCCGACGTCACCGCACCGGCCTCCACCCCACTGGCCGGCGACATCCCCGCCGAACGGCACCGACTGCCGAGGCGCGTCACCAGATATTGGCGCTGGCGAGCCTTGTTCGGAGGGGTGCCGCTCCTGCTGCTCCTGACCAGTCTGGCGATCGTCATCCCATGGGGATCGTCGTGGGTCCGCTGGGGGATTGTCGGGATCGTCCTCGCACTGATCGTCGTCGGAGTGACCTTCGTGCCCCATATCCGATATCGGGTGTTCTGGTACGCCATCTCCCTCACCGAAATCGATATCCAGCACGGCATCATCTTCATCAAACGCAGCGTCGTCCCGATGCGCCGGGTGCAGAACCTGCGGACCGAGCGCGGGCCGATGGCCGATCACTATCAAATGACGAACCTGAAGATCCGCACCGCCGCAGGGTCGGTCACCATCAGCGGCCTGGACCGGGTCGAGGCCAACGAACTCTGCGACCGGATCAGCAGGTTGTCCGACGTCGCCGACGATGTCTGAGCACTGACGATGGTTGAGCACATGGTCACGATGGTTGAGCAGCCCAGTTCCGCGCATCCCGGGTCCGACCGGCCCAGGTCCGATCCAGCCGCCGACAGGCCAGGCGGCGCGGCCATTCCCGACACCCGCCTGCATCCGATCTACCTGATCATCGAAACCGCGAGAACGGTCCGGTCGGCCATCCCTTTCCTGGTGGTGACGATCCTCGGCGGCGCCCCCTGGTGGATCAACACGATCCTGTTCGCACTGATCATGGTGATCGCGATCGCCCAGTGGCACGTCAAGAAGTATTCGGTGATCAGCGGCGTGCTTCGGCTGCGCAGTGGGCTGGTGAACAGATCGATCCGGGTGGTACCGATCACCAGGATCACCGCCATGGCGGCATCGCAATCACTGACCCAACGCCTCGTCGGGGTCTGGAGGCTCGCCGTTCAATCGCCGGGCGACGGCAAAGGGGCCGCGCTCATCCTTGGTTGCCTTTCCGGGTCGCGGCTCGATCAACTGCGGGACGTCCTGGAGTCCGGTCATCTACCCGAACAGGCCGCACGGCCGGAGGGGGAGCCGGTGAAGGAGACTGGATCTGATCGCCCGTCGTCGACCATCCAGCGCTATCTCGCGTGGCGACGGACCTCGTCGGTGCGGTCCGGCCCGGACGTGATCGCAGTGTTGAAGACCTCCGAAATGCTGATCGCCGCCGTCACCAACAACGCGATAGCACTGATTTTCGCTACCGCACTGGTGGTCTGGTTCCGGTTCTCGCAAGTCGTCCCGAGTCGGGCGGCCGAGTTCATGAACGAGACCGTCGAGCCGCGTGGGATTCTCGCGGTCCTGATCGCGCTGATCGTCGTCGCTGTTGTCGGCGGCGTCGTGTTCGGTGCGCTCCGGCTGAATCAATTCACCCTCATTCGGGACGGCGACGTACTCCGGAACAGGCGCGGGTTGCTGGGTAAACAGTCCGCGACCATCCCGATCAGGCGGATTCAGGCCGTTCGCATCGTCGAGGGGTTTTGGCGGTTGCCCCTTGGTTATTGCAGCCTGCAAATGGAGGTCGCCGGGATCGGGCGGGCAAACACCAACCAGCGCATGCTCTTTCCGCTGGTCCGAACCGAACGCGCGGAGGCGATGATCCGTCGCGCGCTTCCGGAACTGCCTTGGCCCAGTGAGCCGTTGTTGCGGTTGCCCACCCGGGTGTATCGCCGCTATTTCACCGTCCCGCTCGAATACGGGATGGGCTTCACCCTCCTGCTGCTGCTGCTTCCGGGCTGGTGGCGACTGCTGGCAGTTCTCCCCTTGCCGCTGAGTTTTGCGCTCGGTTACGCCAGGCCGCGGGAGGCCAGGTGGGCGGTCGACGATGATTCGGTGGCGCTCCGGTGGCGGCGGCTCACCACCCGCAACACGGTGATCGCGCACCGCAGTGGCGTACAGAGCACCGAATGGTCAAGCTCGCCATGGAAGGCCAGAGCGCGCGTGGCGGGGTTCAAGATGAGATTCTCCTCCGGCCGTGTCGCGAAGATGCGGTACATGCCCGATGACGACGCCCTCCTACTGGTTCGCGTGGTCGGCCGTGCGGGGCCGGCCGATTCGGCGACGATTGACCAAGTGGCCCCGACTGCGACCGGCCGCACCGAATCGGTCGTCGCACAGTGATGGCCGCCGGGGGTGCGTTACACCGACCAGACACCCGCTGGCCGTACCTTGGACAGCGATGACGTCGTCACCAGCCCCCACCGACGGGACCCCGCGCACCCGCAACCCACGGTCACCGCACCGCGGCGCGGCCGCGGTACTGTGTGCGCTCCTGCTGACCTTGACCGCCGGCTGCGCCGACTTTTCCAGCGAGGCATCCACTTTCACCGTCCAACCATCGCTCACTGCCCGCGCAGCAGTGCCCAATGAAACCTCACCGAGATCCCCGTTCAGCACATCACCGCCCAGCACTGGCTCCGGCTCCGCTCCGAACAGTCCCCCGCCGAGCGGGTCCGGGGCACCCGTGGACCCCTGTGCGCCGACAGACGCGGCCGTCATCGCCACCTGCCTGAGCGCACCGTGGGGGCTTGCCCCGATGGCCGACGGGAAATCGGCCCTGGTCGGTGAGCGAACCACCGGCCGGATCCTGCAGGTCGCCAAGGACACCGAGCCGGTGCTGGTCGCGCAGATCGACGGCGTCGACGCCAGCGGTGACGGCGGTCTGCTCGGCATCGCGCTGTCACCGTCGTATGACGAGGACGGCCTGATCTACGCCTACGTCACCACCGCGACCGACAACCGCATTGTTCGGGTCGCCAGGGGCGACGTCCCGAAGGCGATCTTTACCGGGATTCCGCGCGGCGCTACCCACAACGGCGGCCGGATTGCCTTCGCGGCCGACCGCGCGCTGTACGTCGGCACCGGCGACACCGGTGTGCCCGCCCTGGCCGTCGACCCGACATCGCTGGCCGGAAAGGTGTTGCGGCTGGACGAGTTCGGCAAACCGGTCGAATCCAACCCGACTCCCGACTCGGCGGTCTACGCATCCGGGTTCACCCAGGTGGCCGGCATGTGTCCGAGGAGTGATGGCACGGTCGCCGCCC
The DNA here is from genome assembly GCA_963730295.1 of uncultured Actinomycetota bacterium. Classification (GTDB taxonomy): domain Bacteria; phylum Actinomycetota; class Actinomycetes; order Mycobacteriales; family Nakamurellaceae; genus Nakamurella. Next base: position 810,122 of record CAVSRE010000006.1, read on the forward strand.
TCGACCAACGGACCACCGAGGATCTGCTGCTGCCGCTCACCGCCGGAAAGAACTATGCCGCGGTCGCCGACGGCGAGGCTCTCTGGACGTGGACAGCGGCCGACGGTGGCGCCGCCGACTGCTCGATGAACACTGGCGTGCTGGCGAGTACCTCGCTGGACAAGCAACAACTCACGGCCGTCCAATTGGGTGCCGGCGGCACGTTCACCGGGTCGCCGGAGGTCCTGCTCGACAACCGATACGGGCGGCTGTTGACCGTCATCGGCGATACGCAGGGTCTGCTGTGGCTCACCACCTCGAACAAGGACGGTCTCGGCACACCGGTGTCGAGCGACGATCGGGTCGTTGTCGTGCCATCCGGCAGCAGCGGCGGCGAGGGCGGGCCGGACTGATCTGACCAGATCAGACCAACCTGCGTAGGCCGGGTGTATGACGACAACTGTCACTGTCTACGAGGCGAAGACGAAGCTGTCCGCTCTCCTTGCCCTGGTCGAGGCCGGCTTCCTGGTTGCCCTTCACCGGTCACCACGCAACCCTGCTGGCGACCTGCCGTGGCACCATCGCGACGCGTTCGATCGGATGCTCATCGTTCAGGCGATGGCGGAGGGTCTGACCTTGCGGGTGCTGACCCGCAGTGCGCTGCCTACGCCGTACGGGTTTTGCGCCGATCTGCGCGGGTTACCTCAAAAGCGGCGGTTCGCCAACACCGGGAGCTCGGCCCGGGCGTCGATGGCCCGCCGCGGATCCGCGTCCACCACCAGCAGGCCGGGCCGCTCATCGAGTTGGGCAATGACCTCCCCGAGCGGCGAAACAGCAACGCTGGCACCGATTCCGGTGGGCGCGGAGCCTCGCGGACTGATACCGACCGTCGCCGGATCCGCTTGGGCCGCAGCGAAGAGGAAAGAGGTGCTGTCCAACGCCCTGGCCCTGGTCAGCAGGTCCCATTGCGCACGTTTACCAGCGCCCGCGCCCCAGGAGGCCGGCAACAGCGTCATCAACGCGCCGCGGTCGGCCAGCGCCTGGAAAAGGCCGGGAAAGCGCACGTCATAACAGGTCGCCAGACCGATGGTGACGCCGTCGACGTCAATGGTCACCGGGTCGACTCCCGGCGCAACCGTCCTTGATTCGCGAAACCCGAAGGCGTCGAACAGGTGAATCTTGTCGTAGGACGCCTCGACCCCCTGACCCGTTGCCAGCAAGGTATTCCGCACCCGACCACCCGAGCCCGGGGTGAACATCCCCGCGACGACGGTGATCTCGTTCTTCGCGGCGATCACCCGGACCGCGTCGGCCCACGGTCCGTCCAGCGGCTCGGCAACCGGGGCAAGGGACACCCCGAAGGCACACATCGTCGCCTCCGGCAGCACCACCAGCCGGGCGCCCGCCGCTGCGGCCTGCTGCGCGGCATCGGCGACCAGGCCCAGATTGCGCTCGGGGTCGATGCTGCTGACGACTTGTGCAAGGGCGATCCGCACGTCATGACCTTCCTGTCAGGCACCGATTCTCCAGTGCCGGTTGACGACTGCACATCCTCGGCCGCCAGGGTTCATCCGCGGTCACCGACCGCCGATCGTGAGCCGTCGGTAGTCGGGCGGCCGTCGCCGGACGCCAGCACGCGGGTGCCGGCTGTCAGCGTTCGATACCCAGCGTCCTGAGCACCAACTCCCGGACCCTGGCCGCGTCGGCCTGGCCCCTGGTCGCCTTCATCACGGCGCCGACGATGGCGCCTACCGCCTGTAGTTTGCCGGACCGGATCTTGTCGGCGACCGCGGGCTGCGCTGCCAGCGCGTCGTCAACAGCCTTCTGCAACGACGAATCGTCCGATACGACCGCCAGCCCGCGGGCGGCGATCACCTCGTCCGGGCTGCCCTCGCCGGCCAGTACGCCGTCGACGACCTGCCGCGCCATCTTCGTGGTCAGTGTCCCGGATGACACCTTCCCGATGACGTCGGCCAACTGCGCCGGGGTGATCGGCAACTCATCGAGCGGCACCCCGAGGGTGTTCGCCTGCTGCCCGAGGTAGGACGCCCACCAGGACTTGGCCTCCGATGGGGACGCTCCCGCGTCCACCGTCGCCGCCACCAGTTCGACGGCGTCCGCGGCGACCAGGTCGCGCATCTCCATATCGGTGATGCCCCAGGCGGCTTGCAGCCGGTGACGCCGCAACCAGGGAAATTCGGGCAGCGCGGCGCGAATTTCCTCCACCCATTCCGGCGCGGGAGCAAGCGGCACCAGATCGGGTTCGGGGAAATACCGGTAGTCCTCCGCGGTCTCCTTGGAACGGCCGGACGCCGTGGTCCCGGTCGACTCGTCGAAATGCCTGGTCTCCTGTTTGATCACTCCCCCGGCGGCCAGTCGGGCGGCCTGCCGGGTGATCTCGTAGCGCACCGCGCGGTCGACGGACCGCAACGAGTTGACGTTCTTGGTCTCGGTGCGGGTGCCGAGGACCGGGCTGCCGGCCGGCGTCAGCGAGAGGTTCGCGTCACAGCGCAGCGATCCCTGGTCCATCCGAACATCCGACACCCCAAGGGACTTCAGCAGGTCCCGCAGCGCAGCAACGTAGGCCTTGGCCACCGCGGGGGCCGCCGCCTTCGTCCCGGTCACCATCTTCGTGACGATCTCGACCAGCGGCACACCGGCCCGGTTGTAGTCGAGCAGTGAATACTCGGCACCGGAGATCCGGCCGGTCAGCCCGCCGACGTGCAGCGACTTCCCGGTGTCCTCCTCCATGTGCGCGCGTTCGATCTCGATCCGCACGATCTCGCCGTCGACATCGACGTCCAGATACCCGTCGTAGGCGATCGGCTCGTCGTACTGGGAGGTCTGAAAGTTCTTCGGCATGTCCGGGTAGAAATAGTTCTTCCTGGCGAACCGGCACCAGGACGCGATCGTGCAGTTCAGTGCCAATCCGATCCTGATCGCGTACTCGACCGCGGTCCTGTTGATCGTCGGCATCGCCCCCGGCAACGCCAGACACACCGGGCAGACCTGGGTGTTCGGCGGCGCGCCGAACTCCGTCGGGCAAGCACAGAACATTTTGGTCGCGGTGCCGAGCTCGACGTGCACCTCGAGGCCGAGCACCGGGTCGTAGCGTTCGATGGCCTCGTCGTACTCCATCAGACCGTCAGGGGCTCGCAGGGTTTCTCTCGATGTCACAGTCATTGGACTGTTACCCCCAATTCCGGTGCGGAATCCGGAACAAGTCCGGAATGTGCTGCTGCATAGGCGTTCTCGAAAGCGGCGGCGACCCGATAGATCCGCTCCTCACCCAGCGCCGGACCCATGATCTGCAGGCCGACCGGCAGGCCGGTGTCCGACGCGAGGCCGCTGGGCACGCTCATCGCCGGGATACCCGCCAGCGACCCGGGAATCGTCGCGAGGTCGTTGGCGTACATGGCCAGCGGATCGTCGACCTTCTCCCCGATCGGGAAGGCCGTCACCGGTGACGCCGGAGAGATCAGCACATCAGCTGTGGCGAAGGCGTTCTCGAAGTCCTGCTTGATCAGCGTCCGGACCTTCTGCGCCGAGCCGTAGTAGGCGTCGTAGTACCCGGCGGACAGCGCGTAGGTACCAAGAATGATGCGCCGCTTCACTTCTGCACCAAATCCTTGACCTCGGGTCAACGACATCACCTCCTCGGCGGAGGCGTTCCCGTCATCACCGACCCGAAGTCCGTACCGCATGGCGTCGAACCGGGCCAGATTGGACGAGCACTCGCTCGGCAGAATCAGGTAGTACGCGGCCAGCGCGTACCGGAAGTGCGGGCAATCGACCTCGACGATCTCGGCCCCGGCCGCTTCGAGAGTGGCCACCGCAGTGTCGAAGGACTCCAGTACGCCGGCCTGGTAACCCTTGCCGCGCAACTGCTTGACCACGCCGATGCGCACGCCGGCGACGCCGTCGCGCTGTCCGAGACGGACCGCGTCCAGCACCCGCGGCACCGGCTGCGGGATCGACGTCGAATCGCGGGGGTCGTACCCGGCGATCACCTCGTGCAACAGTGCGGTGTCGGTGACGGTCCGGGCGCACGGCCCGACCTGATCGAGAGAGGACGCGAGCGCGATGACGCCGTAGCGGGAAACCCCGCCGTAGGTGGGCTTGGTGCCGACGGTGCCGGTGACGGCGGCCGGCTGCCGGATCGAGCCGCCGGTGTCGGTGCCGATCGCGAGCGGTGCTTCGAAGGCGGCCAGCGCGGCTGCGGAGCCGCCACCGGAGCCGCCGGGGATCTTCGACAGGTCCCAGGGATTGCGGGTCGGTCCGTACGCGGAGTTCTCGGTGGACGAGCCCATCGCAAACTCGTCAAGGTTCGTCTTGCCCAGGATCACCACGCCCGCGTCCAGCAACCTGGTGGTGACCGTTGCGTCATAGGGCGGGATCCAGCCCTCGAGGATCCTCGAACCGGCGGTCGTCGGAACGCCCTTCTGCACGACGATGTCCTTGAGTGCCAAGGGCACACCGGCCAGCGGTGAGGCCGGGTCCGCGCCGTTCACCCTCGCCTTGTCCACCGCTCGGGCCTGGGCGAGGGCGGACTCGGTCGACACGTGCAGAAAGGCGTGCACGGCACCGTCGACACCCGCGATGCGATCCAGGTGGGCGCGGGTCACCTCTTCGGCGCTGACTTTGCCGTCGGCGATGGCCCCGGCCAACCTCTGTGCGGTCATCCTGGTCAACTCAGCTGCTCATGCCTGCCCTCCGCTCGTTCCTCGCAGATGGCCGGCACTGTGCCGACTGATTCGCTCGCCGAGGCTCGCTCGCCGCCCTCCGCTCGTTCCTCGCAGATGGCCGGCACAGTGCCGATGATTCGCTCGCCGAGGCTCGCTCACTGCTCTTCTCCCAAATCTGCGGCACGCGGAAGCGGTCATCCTCGGTGGCCGGTGCGCCCGCCAGCGCGGCCTCGTGGGTGAGGCCGGGCCGCACGACGTCCTCGCGGAACACGTTCGTGAGCGGCACCGCGTGGCTGGTCGGCTCGATGTCGGCGTCGGCGGCGGCAACAGCGCTGACTGTCGCCACCGAGTCCAGGATCACCGAGAGCTGACCGCGATAGAGGTCGAGTTCGTCATCGCTCAAATCGAGTCGTGCCAGGTGAGCGAGATGCGCAACGTCGTCGCGGGTGAGTGTCGTGCCTGCCCCTGACCCAGTGGCTACTGGGAGGTCACCGGCTGGTTGATCGTCACTGGGTGGTGGGGCGCTGGACACTGGTCTCCCGGGCGGTTCGGTAACGGTTGGCACGTCGGACTGGGCTGGTCACGAGCGTCGGTGAGCCGCGGTCGGCATTCACTTCCCAGGCGGACGTCTCATCCTAGTCGGGGCGCGGCTCGCTGCCAGGATCGAACCGGTCGCCAACGGCCCTCGTTCACCAGCCTTGGGGCCGTTGCTGACCGGATGGATCCGGCCGGGAATCGCGGAGGAAGCACAGAGGTGATCTGATCGAAACGCAATTCCGACAAGATGGGCCGCGACAGGTACCCGGCCGAGCCCGAACCACACGGGCTGATCGGCGTACAGCGTGCACCACGGCCGCCACCTGGGAGGCGAGCGAACCGCCATGTCATATGTAATGCGTCTGCTGCTACCTGATCGGCCGGGCACATTGGGGGCCGTGGCCACGGCGTTGGGTCTGGTGGACGCCGACATCCTCGCGATGGACATCGTCGAACGCTCGCCGAAGCAGGCGGTCGACGACATCGTCGTTTCGCTGCCGTCCGGCCGCCAGCCGGATGTGCTGATCACCGCCGCTGAGACCGTGCCGGGCGTCCGGGTCGAGTCCGTCCGGCCCGACCCCGGGGTTGCCGCCAGGCACCGCGAATGGGAACTGGTCGAGGCGATCGCGGCCGATCCGAAGGACGCGGTGGCGATCCTCGCCCGAATGCTGCCGCAGGTACTGCGCGCCGGGTGGGCCATGGTCGTCCGAGTTGATGCAGGTGGAGCCGCCGCCACCAACGGTGACGGCCGCACCGTCAAACTGCTCGCGGGCGGTGGTGGCGTGCCCACCTTGACGGGCATCATCCCCGGCTGGGCACCGGTCGACAAGGCGACGGTGCTGGACAGCGAGGCGTCGTGGGTGCCGGACGACTGGAAGGCGATCGGCACCGAAATGGCCGCCGCCCCGCTCTGGGATCCGGATACCGCAGTGATCGTCGGGCGTCCTGGCGGGCCGGCGATGCGCGACTCCGAGGTCGCGAGGCTGGCGCACCTGGCCGGCCTGACGTCGGTCGTCACGGGCCGAAATCCGCTGGGCATCCTGGCTGATTGATTCCCGCGCCGGGGCCGGTGGCAGGGCACGCGGTGACTGTGGCGCCGCAGGTCAGGGCACTGTCAGCGGGTCAAAAGCCGCGACGGAGCCGATGACGGTGATCGCGGGCGGCCGGACCCCGGCCGCCGCGGTGGCGGCGCCGATCTCGGCCAACGACGCCGAGACTGCGCGCTGCCCGGGCAGGCTGCCATCGGCGATGGTGACGGCAGGTGTCAACGGATCCAGCCCCTGCGCGATGAGTTCGCCTGCGATGGCGGCCAGATTGCCGACCCCCATCATGATCACCAGCTGCGGTGCGGGAACGAGCGAGGGCTGCGTAGTCGAGCATCGACCGCGGGTCGCCCGGCGGCACATGACCGGTGATGACCGTGAACCCCTGATTCGCGGTCCGATGGGTCAGCGGAATCCCGGCCAGCGCCGGCACCGCCAGCGCGGAGCTGACGCCCGGCACGATCTGCACCTCGATGCCGGCGGCCGCGCAGGCCTGCCACTCCTCACCACCCCGACCGAAGACGAAGTTGTCGCCGCCCTTGAGCCGGACGACGCTTCTTCCCGCGGAAGCGTGTTCGATGAGCACCCGGTTGATCTCCTCCTGGGGCGTTGTCGCACCCCCGGGGATCTTGGAGACGTCGATGACGACGGCGCCTTCGCGCACCTCGTCCAGCACGGCCAGCGGGGCCAGCCGATCATGCACAACGACGTCCGCCTCGCGGATCGCCGTGAGCCCCGTCACGGTGATCAGGCCCGGATCACCCGGGCCGCCGCCGACCAGCACCACCCGTCCGCCCACCCTCCTCCGGGCTGGGTGTTCCGGTGCTGCGACACCGCCCGAGCCGGGTAGGCAGAACCGCTGCCGCGCGGCGGCCTGTTCGACCACCTCGGCATCGGCAGCGTCGTCACCGGTCGCCGAGTACACCAACCAGCAGTCATCGAGGTCGGCAGGGCGCAGCCGGCGCTGGTGCCAGCGGATGAGACCCCGCTCGGCCAAGTCCGCGATCGAGGCCATCGCGGTCGGCGCGACGACGGTCACATTCGCCTCATTGCTGCGGAGCAGGGCGATCTTGCCGAGCGCTGCCGGTCCGCCGCCGACCACCACTACCTCTCTGCCGGTGACGGGCAGTTCGACCCGAAGGCCGGCGGTTCGCTTCACGGGCGTTCTCCTGATGCAATGGCTTGATACTGGTTTATCGGGCGGCATCCGAAGGCTTCCCGACCCGACGACTAGCGCCCGCTGGATCTCCTTCGATCTCCCAGTCCGAACTACTCGGACGGTTACAGTCCGAACTGCTGGGACGGTGACGGCCGGGTACAGCGCCGATGCGTGAGAGAGTCGAACAGTGCCAACCAGCCTGCGCCTTGAGATCTTCCCAGCAGATCTGAACGCGACGGTCCGGTTCTACGTTGACCTGCTCGGGTTTGCGCTGGTCTCCGATCGTCGGTCGGACGCTCTCCCGTACCTGGCGTTGCAACGCGGTGACGTCCGGATCGGTGCGGTCACCGTTCCGGGAGGCAGCATGGCACACCGGCAGCCACCCACCGGGGTGGAGATCGTGCTCGAAGTCGACTACTTGCACGCCGAACGGGATCGGCTCCGGCACGCCGGATGGCCGATCGTAGAGGACATCATGCGCAGACCCTGGGGACTTCAGGACTTCCGGGTATTGGATCCAGACGGCTACTACCTACGGTTTACCTCGAAGGCTCGGTGATTGGCGTGATCTCTCGCACGTTCACAGCAACGGTGCTGTGCCCCGACGAGGGCCCTGGCCACGCGGTCGCGGTGCCCTTCGATTCCGTCGAGGTATTCGGGCGGGCACGCGCGCCGGTCGTGGTCACCGTCCCGGGACACGAGCCGTTCCGCACCACCGTCGCCAGCTACGGCGGGCAGGGCTGGATCGGGCTTCGCAAGGCCCAGCGCGAGGACCTGATGGTCGGTGAGGGCGACGAGATCACCATGACGGTGGAGCTGGACCAGGTCCCCAGAGTGGCCGAGGTGCCGCCCGAACTGGCTGCGGCGTTGGCTGCCAACCCGGACGCGATCATCGCCTTCGAAGGGTTGTCCTTCAGTCACACCCGCGAGTATGCGGAGTGGGTGGGCGAGGCCAAGCGGCCCCTCACCCGGGAACGGCGCGCGGCCCAGGCGGTGGAGCGGATCCTGAAGTCCGGCCTTCCCCGCAAGCCCCCGCGCACGTCGGTCAGGTCTGCCGCCGCCACCACCGGTTCCGGCCCGTCAACGCCAGCAACTCCGTGAGGTCATCGGTGCAACCGGGCACCGGGATCGGCGTCGCGTAGCGCTCCGCGGGGAACCACCGGCCGGCTGACTGTTTCGCCTGATCAAGGACATGGGCCAGCAGGTCGTTGGGGAACTCGTCGGGCGCGTTGATCGCCCGTGCCAGGTCCCACGCATGCACGGTGAGGTCAATGGCGAGCCGCCAGCCCAGTTCCTCGGCCGTTGCCCGGCCGTCCGGTAGCTCGATCGGCGTGTCCAGCGAATTCAGGGCGGTCAGCGCGGCAACCGCAGCGGCAGCGGCTGTTGCCCAGTGCTCCACGAGTTCCGTGCCCGCGGTCTGCGCATCGATGGGCAGGCGTGCCGGTGCCCGGCCGGCCAACACGTCGGGGACGGTGGCCTGGCCGACGATGACGTGCCGCACCAGGCGTTGGACGTCCCAGTCGGTGTCGGGGGTGCTGACGGTCCATTGCTCGGGACGAATCGCCCGGGCCCGGGAATCGAATTGGCGCACCGCGCTGCGATAGATCGGCAACAAATCCATGACACAAATTTCAGCATGTGGGCCGTGGCGCTCGCAGTCCGGGGCCGAATCAACGACTACTAGTCTCGGGTCGGTCCCGTTTCATTGCCGTCGGTGTTCTGCAGGATTTTGGGGTAGCGCGCCGCGAGTGAGTCCGGCGATTGGGTCCCTTCGAGCCGTTCCACCGGCACGTCGGGCATGAGGTCGATGACCTCCTCCAGGACCGCCGGTGGCCACAGGAAGCCGGAGAGCAGGAGAGCGTTGCGGCCGTCCCGGTCCAGCAGGATCAGCGTTTCGGTGCGCGGGCTCCACCGGCGACGAGCGAAACTCTCCACCAGAACCGCTGACTGCACGTGCGACCGGTCACACGCATTGCCGTCCTTTCCGTTGGACACCTTGATCATGTCCTCGGTCACCGTCAGGCGGATCTTCTTGGCCCGGAACCCGCCGGCCACCAACGCTGCGACGACGGCAACCGGCATCACGATCAACAGCAATCCACCGATCGCGGGGAAGAACACCGCGACCAGATACGACAGGAGCAGCACGCCGACGATCAACGGCCAACTGTTGAAGGCCATCGCCTTCATCGGCTGTGGGGTGCCGACGTCGAGCAGAACGCCTCGGTGGGGTCGGCTGATCTGCTGGTCGGGCACAAAGTCGTCGGACACGTCGGCAACGCTACCCGTGCGGGACGTGACCGCCGGGATCTCACGCGGGCTCAGCGCACTTCGACGAGCAGTGCGGTCAGCCCGCGAATGACGAAGAACGGCTGGTGGCAGCCGATCATGTCTGCGACCTCGGCCGGCGGGTGCGGAAACGTCAGGCATCCTCGCCAGGTGAGCCTTCTGCGACGGTCTCGTCGCCCGACTCCGTCGCTCCGCCGATCTGCGCGACGGCTCGGGCGGCGTCGGGGCCGTCGGCGAGCAGGATCAGGAATCCGGCCTCGTCGAGGATCGGCACGTTCAAGGAAATCGCCTTGTCGTATTTGGTGCCGGGGTTCTCCCCCACCACCACGAATGCCGTTTTGGACGACACCGACCCGGCGGCCTTTGCCCCGCGCTCCAGCAGTGCGGCCTTGGCCTCATCACGCGAAAGTCCCTCCAGCCCACCGGTGACGACGATCGACAGGCCGGCGAGCGTCTGTTCGGGTCGGTCGGTCCGGTCGTCCTGCATGCGCACTCCGGCAGCTGCCCAGCGGGCGACGATGACCTGGTGCCAGTCGATCGAGAACCATTCCTTGACCGCCTCGGCAATGGTCGGACCCACTCCTTCGGCGGCGGCGAGGGCCTCCTCGGAAGCGGACCGGATCGCCGGAATCGAGCCGAATTGCTGCGCCAGCGCGCGCGCCGCGGTCGGGCCGACGTGCCGGATCGACAGTGCCACGAGTACCCGCCACAGCGGCTGGTTCTTCTGGTGTTCGAGGTTCTTCAGCAACTTCCCACCGTTGGCCGACAGCGCACCCGCCTTCGTGGTGAACAGCGGGACGGTGAGCAGGGTCGGCTCGTCCAGACCGAACCGTTGCCCGTCCTCATCGAGGCCCGGGAAAATATCACCCTCATCGGTGATCGCCCCGGCGTTGAGCAGGGCACTGGACGCCTCGTAACCCATCCCCTCGATGTCGAACGCGCCGCGACCGGCCAGGTGGAAGACCCGCTCCCGCAACTGCGCCGGGCAGCTGCGGGCATTGGGACAGCGGATGTCGACGTCACCTTCACGCATGGCCCGCAGCTCGGTCCCGCACTCCGGGCACTGTGTCGGCATCACGAAGTCCCGCAGCACCCGGCCGTCGTCCCGCAGCCCGACCACCGGCCCGAGTACCTCGGGGATCACGTCGCCGGCCTTGCGGACAACCACCGTGTCGCCGATTTTCACCCCTTTTCGGATGACCTCGTCGGCATTGTGCAGGGTCGCCAGGCCGACCGTCGATCCTGCGATCACCACGGGCTCCAGGAAAGCAAAGGGCGTCACCCGACCGGTGCGACCGACGTTGACCCTGATGTCCTTGAGCAGGGTGGTCGCCTCCTCCGGCGGGTATTTGTAGGCGATCGCCCACCGCGGCGCACGCGAGGTCGACCCCAGCCGCCGCTGCAGGGCGATCTCGTCGACCTTGACGACCAGGCCGTCGATGTCGTGCGAGAGGTCGTGCCGGTGCTCGTTCCAGTACGCGATCCGGTCCGCGACCTGCGCTGCGGTGTGCACGACCTTGTTGTTCTCGGAGATCGGCAGTCCCCAGGACCGCAGTCGCTCGTACGCCTCCGATTGCCGTTCGATGTCGAAACCGATCCGGGCGCCGATGCCGTGACAGAGCATCGTCAGCCCACGTGACCTGGTGACCCGCGGGTCCTTCTGTCGCAACGATCCCGCCGCCGTGTTGCGCGGATTGGCGAACGGAGCCTTGCCTGCGGCGACCAGGGAGGCATTGAGCTCGGCGAAACCTTCCAGTGGGAAGAACACCTCACCGCGGATCTCGACGAGCTCGGGGACGCTGTGGGCTCCGTCGTCGCGCAGTCGGTGCGGGATGGCCTTGATGGTGCGGACGTTGAGCGTGACGTCCTCCCCGACCCGCCCGTCGCCGCGCGTGGCCGCCCGGACGAGCCGGCCCTGCCGATAGGTGAGGTTGACGGCGAGTCCGTCGATCTTCACTTCGGTCAACCAACTGACCGGCGCACCCGCGTCCCGCGCCGTACGCTCCAGCCAGCTCGCAAGCTCGTCCGCCGAGAAGACGTTGTCCAGGCTGAGCATCTGCTCGACATGCTCCACCGCGGCGAACCCGGTGGCAAAGCCACCGCCCACCCGTTGGCTCGGTGAGTCCGGTGTCAGCAGGGACGGATAGCGCGCCTCCAGCTCCTCCAGCACTTTCAGCAGATCATCGAATTCGCCGTCCGCCATGGTCGGTTCGTCCAGCACGTAGTACCGGAACTGCGCGTCACCGATCTTCTCGGCGAGCTGGGCGTGCCGCTGGGCGGCGTCCGGCGGGGCGTCGACCGTGGGTACGCCGACCAACGACTCGGCGACGCCAGTGGTCTCCCGGACAGTCGGTTCTGCAGTGGCCGGGTCGGCTTCGGCCGGTGTTCGGGAGGTCTTCGTCACCCCAACACACTAGAACCGGCCACCGACAGCGACCGCGCCAAGACAACCCTGCGCCACCATCTGCAAACCCGGGCAACGGTGAAGCAGATCACCTCGGCCGCAGGAACATTTCTTGACCGATTCTGTTGAACGTTCATGTAAGTCGGTTGCACTCGTCTCGGAGGTCGCCGGCTTTCGTCAGTGGTCGGTACATCTCTTGGAGGACGATGACGATGAGCACTTTGAAGATCATCCTTGGTTCGACCCGGCCCGGCAGTATCGCGCCGGCGATCGGCGATTGGGTGGCCGGGCAGGCCCGGCAGCTGGGTGACTTCGACGAGGTGGAGATACTCGATCTGGGGGAGATCAACCTGCCCTTCCTGGACGAACCTCATCACCCCAAGCTCGGTCGGTACACCAAGCCACACACTGTGGCCTGGGCAAACGACATCGACACGGCGGACGCGCTGGTGATCATCACCCCCGAATACAACGGTGGCTACCCGGCCCCGCTGAAGAACGCGCTGGACTTTCTGCACGCAGAGTGGCTGAACAAAGCGCTCGGTATGGTCAGCTACGGCGGTGGACTGGGCGGCGGCGCCCGCGCGGCCGACATGCTGTTGCCGGTCACCAGCCAGCTCGGAATGGCTTGCGCGCGGCACACGGTTGCGATCGCGCGGGCCAACCGGCAGGTCGTTGACGGTGAGTTCGTGCCCACCCAGGCCGACTCGGGGAACGTCGCCGCGATGCTCGCCGAACTTGCCCGCCTCGACGCCGAACTGGCCCCACGGCGCGCGGCGCTCACCCTCGCCGGCTGACGACCATGAGCGAGCCATCGCCGAGCAGGCGAATTGCCGAGCACGGCGATGGCACGCTGAACGGGTGACCTTCGACCCTCGCGACCTCAACGACTCGGTTCTGGAATTCCTCACCGAGCGACACCTGGCTACGTTGACGACGTTGCGCCGGGACGGTTCGCCGCACGTCATTGCGGTGGGCTTCACCTTTGATCGGGAATCGGGCATCGCGCGGGTGATCACGAGCGACGGATCGGTGAAGGTACGCAATGCAGAACGCCGGGCCGGCGATGGCTCGCCGAGTCGGGCGGCCGTGTGTCAGGTCGATGGCCGGCGATGGCTCACCTTGGAGGGAGCCGCGGGAATCAGTCGCGATCCCGACCAGGTCGCAGACGCCGAGCGGCGCTACGGACTGCGATACCGAATACCGCGGATCAACCCCCGCCGGGTGGTGCTGACCATCACCGTGGACAAGGTGATGGGCCACGCATGAGGCCAACCCGGAAACCCGGACCGTCAGTCAGCGACAATTGAGGGATCGACGTCGGGTGCCAGGAAAAACCTGACCATTTCGGCCGAAGCGTTCGGGCCCTGCGGGTCGGTGTACCCGGCGCCGGCAACGCCGCCGGACCAGGCGTGCCCGCCGCCGTGCACAATCCAGGCCTCGATGACCACCCGCCCCTCGTTATCCGCGTGCACAGTCCTGGTGTGCGGGCGGGCACCGTCGACCTCAATTCGGGTGCTGGTGCTGGCCACTCGATCGGCTTTCCTGGACGGCATTCCCCACTCGGAAAGACCTGCGGTGACAAGGTTCTCGGCGTTGGCAACGGCAACAATGGAGTCACTGTCGCCGTGGAACACGATCAGCGGCAGCGCCGCACCTTTCGTGCCGGACCCGCCGGTCATCATCGCCATCATCGCCGAGCCGACATCGGTCGCGGCCCCATAGGCAAGTCCGGAATGCACTCCCACACCCGCATACAGCTCGGGGTAGGCGACGGCCATGATTGCCGCCATCGCGCCACCCGCGGACAGGCCGGCCACGAAAACCCGCGCCGGGTCGACAACATAGTCACGCTGTATTTGTGCGGTTATTCCCGCGAGAATGGACGGCTCACCCTCGCCCGGACGCTGGTCACCGGCGCGGAACCAATTCCACAGGCCATCCCGATTGGCTTCCTTGGATTGTTCTGGGTAGGCGACCAGAAACGTGTGCTGCTCGGCGAGATCGTTCATGCCGGTGCCGGCTGCAAAGTCGGCGGCCTTTTGCTCACCGCCATGCAACATCACAATGAGTGGAACCGGTTCTCCGCGATAGCCGGACGGCACGAAGAGGTGGTAGGCGCGAGCACCGGCCGGCTCGGTATGGCTCAGCTCGAGTACCTTGCCCTTGTCTTCGGCGGCTTCACCAACGTTCGAGCCGGTAGTTGTCGCGCCGTCGTCCACACTCGCGGCGGTAGTTGCGGTCGACCGACGCGTCGCCTGGCTCATCGTGCACCTGATCTCTCCCTGGTCGCCTGCCCCGACGTCGGCGGACGCCACTCGACGCGTTGGCCGTGTCTCTGCTGGTGGAGGCACGGCCTCCGCGCTCAGGATGAACGCGTCCGCGGGCCGTTCGGCAAGACACGGCACTGCGGTGAATCTGCTGCACTGTGGTGAATCTGCACTGGGGTGGCGGCCGCGGTGACTGTCTGTGAGCTTGCTTGGCATGCATCGCAATCGACCCTACGATCTTAACTCATGGACAAGTCGAGCGACATGGCCGAGGCCTTCGGGGCCTTCGTGAAGGCGCAAAGGCAGTTGGCGAATATTTCTCAGCGACAACTGGCGAAAGCCAGCGGAATGTCCGATTCGTACCTCAGTCAGATCGAACGCGGCCAATACCGACCTTCCGCAGAAGTGTTGCGCGGCATCGCTCAGGCGCTTGGCATGGCACCCGCTGCGCTGTTCAACCAGTTCGGCCTTTTGGATACGGACACCGAACAGGCGCCGAAAGCCACCGTCGAGGAGGCGATCCGCCTTGATGAGTCACTGACGCAGGACAAGAAGGACGCGCTGCTGCACATGTACCGGACTCTCAAGGGGTCTGCTTGATCAACCAAGCACCATGCTTGACAAACCATAGTTTGCGCGGCAGACTGGGCAATGTCCAGATAGGCAGACCCGAGAGGAAGTAGCCCCATGACCGACTACATTGCAGAGACCAACAAGGCCACCGAGCAGTACCTCGCGACCCTGGCGAAGGCTCAGGAAGAGTACGTCAAGGCCGTCGAGACCTTCGTCAAGCAGGTTCCGGCACTCCCGAAGCCGGCCGTCGAGCTCCCCAAGGTTGACCTGCCCAGCGCCGGTGACATGACCTCCGCCACGTTCGACTTCGCCGAGAAGGTGCTTGCCCAGCAGCGTGCGACCACCGCCAAGCTGATCGCCGTGCTCACGCCGGCTGAGTAATTCACCTGCACTGCCGGTCGCGGCCCGCTCATCCCGATGCCGTCGCGACACCACGAGCCCCGGACGCCCGGGGGCCATCGGCCCCCGGGCGTCTGTGGATTGAACGCCATGGTCGAGTTCTCGAATATCTGATCAAACGTCATTCATCCCCTACCGTCGGCGAGGAGCGCGAGAAAAGTGAGCAGCGAGCTCAGTTACTTCCCCGGCATGCCGGCCGACGACGATCATTCCGGTCAGCCGGCCCCCATGCGGGCCGGAGCGACACCCAACATTGCCGACCGCTTTGCGGACCTGTTGGCGCCCTTGAGTAGTCGCCGCCGCCGTGGTTTGATCGCCCGGCTGTCCGTCGGCTACTACGAGGGCTGGCGCCCCAGTAGAGCCGAGGTCGCAGAACTCGTGGCCCAGGAGCTTCGGCGCAGCCCGCGCTAGCAACTGAATCAGTCGCGAGTGCCCCGCCCTTGCCGACGAAGTCGACCACCGCCTCGCACCACAGCCACGAGCGCCCGGCGCCCGGTCAACCAGAGCGACGTCCTGTCGCCGGGACCGGGACCCGCCCGAAAGCCGACAGGTCCTGGCGGTCACCAGCCTTCGGGCAGGTCCTGCAGTGCCTGGCCCAATTCCGCGGTCAGCTTCATGGCGCGCAACGCCCACTCCCGGTCGGCACCGGCCAACCCACAAGCCGGCGTTGGGACAACGATGCGGGCCAACTGCTCTCGGGGAAAACCCAACCGATCCCAAGTCTGCAGGATCGGTGTTGCCCAGGTCTTCAGCGGCGCCCTTGGGTTCGCCGGCACGACCGACGGCACGGTGCCGGCCAGCAGGATCGCTCCGGTTTCGACGGCCTCACCGATCGGGTCGAGGGTGGCCGCCGAGCTGCCCAGGATCGTCATATCGACCGAGAGTGCGTCAAACCCGGCCGCGCGGAACAGGCGCAGCGGGGCGGCGGCATGGCAGCAGTGTGCGATCGACGGATGCTCGCCGAGGGCGTCGGTGATCCGGGACAGCACATCGATCGCCCGGACCGCTTGCACCGCCGGAACGGTACCGAACCCGCTTGCGGTGGGCAGGTTCCCGGTCAGCACCGCAGGCAGCGATGGTTCATCGATCTGCACGACAATGCCGGCCCCCGGCACCCGCTTGGCAATGTCCGAGACGTGCGCGATCAGTCCCTCGGCCAGCGAGGTAGCGATATCGTCGACGGCGCCGAAATCGGTCAGCGCCCGATGTCCGGACGGCACCTCGAGCATGGCCGCCAGCGTCCAGGGTCCGCACACCTGCACCTTGACCCACTCGGCACCGGCGTACTGCTGTTGCGCGGCATCCGCATCCCAGGACAGGAAGTCCTTGGCCCGACCGGTGTCCCGGCCCGGACGACGCGAGATCCGCCAACCCGACGGCACCACCTCGCCGTAGATGTCGACCAGCATCCCGATCGCTCGGCCGACCATGTCTGCACCGACACCGCGATCCGGGAGTTCAACGAGGTGCGGCAGGGCAGGCAGTTCACCGGCCACCATGCCGGCTGCCTCGATCGGTGAGGTGCCGGGCAGTGACCCGACACCCGTTGCCGCCGTGAGGTTCCAGGCTCGGCGGACCGGGAAGAGTTCGGCCAGCGGTGCCCGCTCGCCACCCACCGGCATCTCAAGTCTCGCCCGGCTTTCGGTCATCAGGCTGCCCGCACGATGGTGCCGGCACCGATGACGTACTCGTCCGCAGCGTCATAGAGCACCACGGTCTGCCCGGGCGCAACCGCCCTGATCGGTTCGTCCAGGGTCAACCGGATCCGGCCATCGACCAGATCCGCCGAGCCGCGAACGATCCCGCCGTGGGCCCGTAGTTGAGCCACGGTCCGCAACGGGAACTGCGGCGGTTCACCGCTGGAGAAAACCACCCGCTCGGCGGTGATCAGCCTGACATCCAAGCCGCTGGCCGGGCCGACGGTGACCGTCCCCGAGACCGGTTCGATGCCCAGCACGTAGCGCGGCCGGCCGTCGGGCGCGGGCCGCTCCAATTTGAGTCCCTTGCGTTGGCCGATCGTGAAGGCGAAAGCCCCGTCGTGCTCGCCGAGCACCTCACCGGACTCCGAGTCGACCACCGAACCCGTTCGGGCACCGAGCTTGTCGACGAGGTAGCCGTGAGTGTCGCCGTCCGGGATGAAGCAGATGTCGTAGGAGTCCGGCTTGGCCGCGACCGCGAATCCGCGGCGTGCAGCCTCCGCCCGCACTTGCTGCTTGGTCATTTCACCGAGCGGGAACATGCTGTGCGCCAACTGGTCTGCTCTGAGTACGGCCAGAACGTAGGACTGGTCCTTGGCCCTGTCGACGCTCCGCTGTAGGACGCCGTCCTGCAGCCGGACGTGGTGGCCGGTCGCCACCGTGTCGAAACCGAGAGCAATGGCCCGGTCGAGCAACGCGGCGAACTTGATCTTCTCGTTACACCGCAGGCACGGATTCGGTGTGCGCCCCGCCGAATACTCGGACAGGAAATCCGCGACCACGTCCTCGATGAAGTCTTCGCTCAGATCCCAGACGTAGTAGGGGATCCCGAGTAGGTCGCAGACCCGACGGGCATCGAACGCGTCCTCGACGGTGCAGCATCCGCGAGACCCGGTCCGCAGCGTCCCGGGGTTACGGGACAGCGCCATGTGCACGCCGACAACGTCATGACCGGCGTCCACCGCCAGTGCTGCGGCAACCGCCGAGTCCACCCCGCCGCTCATCGCGGCCAGCACGCGCATCAGCCGAGCGCTCCGGTCAGTCCCATCACACAGATCATCGTCATCGCCGCCGTGCACCGGCGAGTGCCGCTTTTCGCGCGCGCTGCACGACCGGCCCGATGGCCTCGGCAACGGCGGCGACGTCGTCGGCTGTCGAGGTGTGCCCGAAGGAGAACCGCAGGGCCCTGCGCGCATCCTGCTCGTCCAGTCCCATCGCCAGCAGCACATGGGACGGCCGGGCCACCCCCGCGGTACACGCCGACCCGGTCGAGCATTCGATGCCGTTGGCGTCCAACAACATCAGCAGCGAGTCGCCCTCGCACCCGGGGAACCGCAAGTGGGCGTTGCCCGGCAGCCGGGACGGCCCGCCATCCACCAGCGACTGTCCGGGGTCGCCGGAGAGCACCGCGTCCGGGACGATGGCGGTGACCGCTTCGATCAACTCATCACGGAGAACTATCAACTCTGCCGCACGATTTGCGCGATGGGTGACGGCATCCCGGATTGCGACGGCGAGGCCGACAATTCCGGCGACGTCAAGCGTGCCCGACCGCACACCGCGCTCCTGACCACCGCCCTGCAGCAGCGGCACCACTGCGATCTCCCTGCGGAGCAGCAGGACGCCGTTGCCTGTCGGTCCTCCGACCTTGTGCCCGGTGACCGTCATCGCGTCGACCCCGCTGGTGTTGAAATCCAGCGATAGCTGCCCCAACGCCTGCACGGCATCGGTATGGAAGGGAATGCCATGTCCGCGGGCGACGGCCGCGAGCTCCCGGATCGGGTTGACGGTGCCCACCTCGTTGTTCGCCCACATCACCGTGACGAGGGCGACGTCGGTCGGGTTCTCGGCAATCGCGGCCGCAAGGGTGTCGGCGTGCACCCGGCCGAAGTCGTCGAGCTCGAGCCAGGTCACCAGAGCGGCCTCGTTGTCGACCAGAAAATCGATGACGTCCAGCACCGCATGGTGCTCAAGAGCCGGCGCGATGATCCGGCGTCGCAGCGGGTCAGCGGAGCGACGTGCACGGAAGATGCCGGCGACAGCCAGATTGTCCGATTCGGTGCCACCGGAGGTGAAGATGACCTCGCTCGGCCGGGCACCGAGCGCTGCCGCGATGCTCTCCCTGGACTCCTCCACCCGGCGCCGCGCGGCCCGGCCGGAGCTGTGCAGCGACGAGGCGTTGCCCGTCAGACGCATTGCCTGGGCCATGGCGGCGACCACCTCCGGCAGAACCGGGGTGGTGGCGGCGTGGTCGAGGTAGGTCATCGCACTCCAGGGTAAGTCGCGCAGGCGCCTACGCCCCAATCGACGGGTGCCTGCGCCTCAATCGACGGGCGGCGGCGCCGCAATCGGCGAGGGCCGGTGCCGCAATCCGGGGACCTCGGCCGCGCCGATCAACTTCCCCGGCGCGGCACATCGTCGACCATTCGGGGACAGTGTGACGAATGTCAATGAGTTCAGCCGCGCGGTGGACGGTGATCCGCGCGAAACCCGGCGCTAGGGCAAGAGGGCGAGCGCGGGTCCCCGGTCCGGCACGACGACCGGGATCGGTTCCGGACGCTTCGGCACCCGCTCGCCCTGTGCGCGGGCAATTGCCCATTCGGTCCGCCGTGCCGCGGCGTCCCGATGGCCGGCACGATGACCGGGACCGGCGACCGCTGGGATCACCGGTAACCAGGTCACCCGCACCGGGAGCGGTCCGGCCCGCAGGATCTGCCAGAGCAAGCCGAAAACGCCCTGCTGGGTCGACGTTGCCGGCGAGATGCCGTAGCTGAGTGCGACCGGCGAGATGACAACCGCGGCATCGACGGCCGCCTGAAAGGCCGCCCGGGCGAAGGGTTCGCTCGCGCACCCGGGCTGTTGGACGTTGGGGAAGACCAGGACGCGATGACCGCCCCGGAGGGTGGCGGTGACCTGCTGGACGGTTGCGGAAAGGTCCCGGGATACCCCTGGTCGAAAGAACATCGCGCCGATCCTGCTTGCCATTGACCCGACCACCGGCCGCTGCCGCACGGCCTCATCGAGAAGTGGAACGATCGGGCCGGTAGCCGCCATGACCAGAACATCAACCCAGCAAACATGATTCGCGACCACCAATGACGGGCTCGGTCCTGGAGAACCCTGGCTGACCACCCGAATTCCCAACGCGCGCAGTGCTATTCGGGAGAATCCCTGCAGCGCCATCGCTCCGCGGCGGGTGCGGCCGTACCCGGGCACCGCGGTCAGCAGACGCACCCCAACCATGCCGACTGGCAGCGCCACGGCGACAAGAGCGCAGCGTCCGGCGGCTCGAAGGACCGTCCGCTCCTGCTCAGCCATCGGTGTTGAGCAGGCGGCGAAGGTAGCGCGGGTTCGTGTTCTCGGTGTCGAGAAGGATGAGAAAGCCTGCCGCACCGTACGTCTCGTCGTACCCCGGTGGACCGCAGACCTTCGCCCCGAGCCGCAGGCAGCCGCGCAGCAGCGCCGGAACCCGGAGGCCGACCGCGCGTTCCAGACCGCCGATGGCAATCGGTTCCCGGGGTCGGCATCGTCGCTCGGCCGGCGCGAGGTGCCCGGACAGCGCAAAGTCCCAGAACGACGCGGCGTTCCGCCCACCGTCGTCCAACTCCATCGGTACCGCGGCAAGAAGGTAGCGGTAGCCGGTCAGATGCAAATACCGGGCCACACCGCCCATCAACAGTGAAACCGGTGCGCCCGCACGGTGATCGGGGTGCACACATGCTGCACCGGCTTCCACGGCCGAGTCGAGCAACCGCTCCAACGGCATCAGGCCGAATACCCGGTCCGCGGACAGGCCCGAACCGCGCGGCGCCGAGTCGTTGCTGTGCGGCGGGAGCAGCCTGCAGGTGGCGACCGCCTCGGGCGCTCCCGTACGGCTCTGATACCAGACAATCAAGTGATCGCAGCGGTCGTCGAACTCGTCGGCGGCGGCGTCGTAGTGGTTGGCCGGGCCGTCAGGGCACGGGGTTCCGCCGGCCCGCCGCAGCGTGCACACCTGCCCGCGGAGGCGTTGCGCGGCAAGAACATCGTCCGCCGTGGTGGCGAGCCGGACGTGGTAACCCGGAGGCTCAGAGCCATGGGTGCGGTGTCCAAGGTGTTGCGGTTGGTCAAGAAGCAACTGGTTCGTGGTCACGTCTCCCGATCATTCGGCCTCCCGGCAAGCAGAGTCCGGCGGTCGGGTGGATAGCGCGTGACGCTCCGGTGAACCCTTGAGCGATCAGGCACGTTCGACAGAACCACCGCCGGCCGGCGCGGCACTGCCCCGGCCAGGGGTGGCGCTGTCGGCGGTGGGCTGTCCGTCAGCCCTTGTGAGCGATCAGGCACGTTCGACAGAACCACCGCCGGCCGGCGCGGCACTGCCCCGGCCAGGGGTGGCGCTGTCGGCGGTGGGCTGTCCGTCAGCCCTTGCGCTCGTTGACTGCGCCGGTCAACTGCGGGGTCACCTTGAACAGGTCGCCCACCACACCGAAGTCGGCGATCTCGAAGATCGGCGCGTCGGCATCCTTGTTGACCGCGATGATCGTCTTCGACGTCTGCATGCCTGCCCGGTGCTGGATCGCGCCGGAGATTCCGAGCGCGATATAGACCTGTGGCGAGACGGTGGTGCCGGTCTGCCCGACCTGGAACTGCGGTGGGTAGTACCCGGAGTCGACGGCGGCCCGGGAGGCGCCGACGGCAGCGCCGAGCGAATCGGCAAGTTCCTCGACGACCCGGAAGTTCTCCGCCGACCCGACACCGCGTCCACCCGAAACCACAACGGCGGCACCGGTCAGATCCGGACGATCCCCGACTGGTTCTGGATGGTCGGCAACCACGACCGATGAAATGGCCGGATCGATGACGACGTCAACCGTCACCACCTGCGGCGTCGCGGCCACCGGCGCCGCTTCGATCGCGCCGGGGCGAATCGAGATGATCGGCGTACCAACGGCAATCCGGTAGCGAACCGTGTAGGCGCCGCCGAACACCGATTGGGTGGCCACCACGACCCCGTCCTCCAGGGCCACGTCGACGGCGTCGGCCAGCAGTCCGGACTCCAACCGGACGGCCAATCGACCGGCGATCTCCCGGCCTTCGACGGTCGCGGACAGCAGGATCGCGGTCGGCGACCCAGCGGCGGCGGCAGCGGCAAGACCGGCAACGGCGGGCGTCACCAGAAAGCCTGCGGCTTCGTCGGACTCGGCCGCGTAGACGGTGGCGGCGCCGAGCGCGCCGAGCTCGCCGGCCAACGATTCTGCTGTGCCGGGCTTGCCGATGACGACTGCTGCGGGGCTGCCCAACCGGGCGGCTGCGGTCAACAACTCGCCGGTGACCTTGGCGATCGCACCGTCATGGTGCTCGACCAGAACCAGTACCTCGGACATCTGTGGTATTCCTTTCCCCGCTGACGGGCAAGTGTGGGTGAATCGACGGTGTGTCAGATGAGCCTGGCGGCAACCAGGAAGTCGGCGACCCTGGTGCCACCGGCGCCGTCGTCGGTGATCTTCTCGCCGGAGGTCCGAGGCGGCCGGGGTGCGCCGTCGACCACGATCGTCGAGGCGTTGGCCAGGCCGGTGCTCGCCGCGTCCAGGCCGAGGTCGTCGATCCCGAGGGTGGTGACGGGCTTCTTCTTCGCGGCCATGATGCCCTTGAACCCGGGGTACCGCGGCTCGTTGATCTTCTCGGTGACCGAGATGACGGCCGGCAGGGTCGCGGTGACCTCGCTGTAGCCGCCGTCGCGGACCCGCTCGGCCCGCAGGGTGGTCCCGTCGATGTCCAGGGTTCGGATCGAGGTGATCTGCGGTAGCCCGAGGCGTTCGGCCAACATGGACGGCATCGATCCCGTGCGGCCGTCGGTGGATTCGTTGCCGGTGATCACGAGATCGACGGAGAGCGTGCGAATGGCCGCGGCCAGTGCGGCAGAGGTCTGCAGCGCGTCCGATCCGGCCAGGCCGTCGTCGTTGATGTGCACTGCCTTGTCGGCACCCATCGCCAGCGCCTTGCGCAGGGCGTCCGTTGCCCGGTCCGGTCCCATCGTCACGACGGTGACCTCGCCACCGTGCTTCTCCACCAACTGCAATGCGGCCTCGACACCCCGGGTATCGATCTCGTCGATCACCGCGTCGGCGGCGTCCCGATCAAGGGTCCAATCCGTTTCCCGGAGAGTTCGCTCGGACCAGGTGTCCGGTACCTGCTTGATCAACACTGCGATGTTCATCGCCTGGGATTGCCCTTCTGTGAACTCATCGTCTGACGAGAAGCGTTGGTGCTGCGGATGGTGCCAAGTTTGTCCGAGTGGGTGCTCGGTCGATGTCGCTGCCTGCCCTGTGACGGCCCGATTCATCATGCCCTGTGCGTGGTCCTGCACCCGTCCCGGCTAAGTTACTGGTGAGTAGCTTACGCGTCTTTCGAACGGGTGCGTGCTCCTGACGACTTCGCCGCCGCCCGTTGGTGGCAGGCTTGGCGGCATGTCCACCGTTCCAGCGTCCAGCAACATCATGCTCGGCAGCCTGATGGTTGCGTTCTTCTCGCTCTGCCTGGTCATCACGTTTCAGGCACCGGTCATCTGGTGGGTGATCCCGGCGGTGTTCACGATCGTGTTGGTCGTCCTGGCGACGATCCGGATCCGGCGGGCCAGGCGGATGCGCCGGGCGCTGCACGGCGCCATGCTGTGACCGGATCGCAGGATTCCCCGCAGGTGTCCCCGGTGCCGATGACCCCGGTGCCGATCATCATGGATGTCGACACCGGTATCGACGACGCGTTCGCGTTGATGTTCGCCGTCCGTCATCCCGGCATCGACCTGCGCGCAGTGACCTGTGTCGCCGGCAACTCGACCGTGGACCACGTCGTCGCCAATACCTGCTACGTACTGGATGCCGCCGGCGCCGACAACATCCCGGTGGGCCGCGGGGCGACGGCACCCCTGCTGTCCCCGGTTCCGGACACCGGGCACTTTCACGGGAAGGACGGGCTCGGTGGGTTCTCCAGGCCGTCGGACCGCCGCACCTCCCCGCTCGCGGCCGTCGACCTGCTGCACCACGAACTGTCGGCGGCGATCGGCAACGGGGAACTGGTGACGGTCGTTGCGACCGGGCCACAGACCAACATCGCACTGCTGCTGCGCACCCATCCGGAAGTCGCTGCCGGGATCGAGCGCATCGTCTTCATGGGTGGCTCGGCATCGTCGGGCAACGTCACGGCTGTCGCCGAATTCAACGTGTTCCATGACCCGGAGGCCGCGGCCATCACCCTGGCCGCGGCCAGGGACCTGGATATCCCGGTCACCATGTACGGCTTGGACGTCTTCGAACAGGTGCAGGTGGATCTGGCCGACGCGGCGATGTTGCGGTCCCGACTGGACCCGGCGTGTCAATTGGCCGGCGCGCTGATCATCGCCAGAGCCAAGGGCGCGGACACCGCCACCATCGGCGACGCCGGCACCGTCTGCGCGATCGCCGATCCGGACGGGC
This sequence comes from uncultured Actinomycetota bacterium, assembly GCA_963730295.1. Lineage (GTDB taxonomy): Bacteria > Actinomycetota > Actinomycetes > Mycobacteriales > Nakamurellaceae > Nakamurella. The sequence continues at coordinate 834,608 of CAVSRE010000006.1, forward strand.
TCGGCACCGAACGCCTCGGGGTTCGCGTCGAACTCGGCCATGGCTACACCCGGGGCCAGACGGTCGTCGATCGCCGGGCCTGGCCGGATCAGATGGCGGCCCATCCATTGCACGCCGAGCCGACCATGGTGGACGTCGCGTTGACCGTCGACGCCCGTGGGTATCGGAATCTCTGGCTCGAGACCCTCGTCGGCTGAACCTGCTCCGGCCCGCCGGGCAGCGTCACAGTCAGTCCGGGACGCCGATGTCCTCGTTCCACAACGACGGGCGGTCCGAGATGAACTCGGTCATCATCAGGGTGCATTCGTCGTCATCGAGCACAACGACCTCGACCCCGCGGGACCGCAGCAGATCCTCCGCACCAAGGAACGTCCGGTTCTCACCGATCACAACGCGCGGGATCTTATAGAGCAGGATTGCGCCGGTGCACATATCGCAAGGCGAGAGTGTCGTCACCATCGTGGATCTCGCGTAAACCGTGGCCGGCAACCGACCGGCATTTTCCAGGCAGTCGGTCTCGCCGTGTCGAATAGCACTGCCAAGCTGAACCCGCTTGTTCCAGCCGGTGGCCAGTACTCCCCCGTCGACCACCAACGCGGCGCCGATCGGGATACCGCCCTCCGACAATCCCTGTTTTGCCGCGCGGACGGCCGCGGCCAAATACATTGCATCGGGGGACAACGCAGCGCTCACTGGGACCTCCGGCTTTTCAAACGGTGATCAGGGGTTCGAACTCCGGGCAACGGTACCCGGCGGGTCGTGCCGCTGGTTCTGGTACGACGACGGACGACTCGGTGCGCTGCACGACGGCACCGCTGACCCAGCGAGGGGCGTCACGGGCCGAACGGGCTTCGTCAGCCCATCTCCAGGAGCGCATCGACGGCGGCCGCGCCGCCCAGCCCGGATACCCCACCGCCCCGCCGACTCCCGGCTCCGGCCAGCAGAATCCTTTTACTGCCCAGGATTTCGACACCATGACGCGCCGCTGGATTATCCGCAGGATAGTGGTCGGCGAGCCACGGCCAGCTGAGATCATCGTGGAAGATATTGCCGCCGGGCATTCCGATTGTCCGTTCCAGATCGAGCGGCGACGAGATGTCCAGGCACGGTTGGCCGTCCGCGTCGCGGGCCAGGCAATCCAGGAGCGGCTCGGCAAGGTGCTTCTGCAGGGCGGTCAACGCGGCCTGCGCGGCCTGCGCCCGACTGGCCGCCGGATCCGACCGGAACAACTCGACCGGGGTGTGCAGGCCGAACAAGGTCAGCGTCGCACCGGGATGGCCGTTCAGGATCGACGGATCGGCCAACGAGTGGCAGTAGACCTCGCTCGGCACAACCGCCGGTAGGTTGCCGGCAGCCGTTGTCGCGTAAGCCGTTTCGATATCCCAGAAGCTCTCCTCGAGATGCATGGTGCCGGCAAAGGCGATGGTCGGGTCAATTCCCGATGCCAGTTTCGGCAACCTGTCCAGCAACATGTTGACCTTGATCTGGGCACCGGTCGGGGTCTGCTGCTCCCGGCCGAGCCAACCGTCGATCACCGCCGGCGCGACCGCGGCCAGCACGTAGGGTGCGGTCAATGTGGTCTCGTTGCCGTCCACGTTGCCGGTCACGGTTGCGGAGGTCGCACTCTCCTCGACGTTGATGACATCTACGCCGCAACGGATCTCGACGCCGAGCGAGCGGGCCCGGGCGGTGAGTACATCGGTCAGAGCTCCCATCCCGCCGATCGGTACCAGCCATTCGCCGGACCCCCGACCGATCAGGTGATAGAGAAAACACCTATTGGCCAGCAGTTCTGGATCGAAGACAGACGTGTGTGTTCCGATCACCCCGTCGGTGGCGACCACTCCTCTGACGGTGTCGTCGCGGAAGCGGCGCACGATCATCTCGCCGATCGGTTTGTCGACGACGTCGGTCCAGATCTGCTCGCCGGCAGCGGCAACGACCGCGTCCCGGACCTCGGATCGACGGCGCAGCGGACCGAGGAGCGCGGGGGCGACAACCTCTGCCATAGCGTGCATCTCGGCATAGAAGTCCCGCCAGCTGCGATACTCCTGGTCGGATCCGGTGAAACTCCGGAAAGATTCCTCGGTCGCCGCACCCGGCTCGCGCTCCACCAACAATCCGCTGGGAAGGCCGCCGCGCCGGACCGGGGTGTAGGAGGAGATCGTCCGGGAGGCGAAGGCGAGACTGATGCCCAGCCGCTGGATCAGCTCATCGGGCAGTAGCGCGATCAAGTAGGAGTAGCGGCTCACCCGAGCCTGGTGGGGCGGGAACAACCGCTGACCCGCGGTGGCACCGCCGGGCTGCGCGGAGCGTTCCAGCAGGGTCACCACCTTACCGGCCCGCGCGGCGAGAATCGCTGCCACCAGACCATTGTGGCCACCTCCGATGACGACGACGTCAGGCGTACTCACCGATTGTCAGCTCCTCGTCGACGGCCGCGAGTGGTGACCACCATGGGCACCTCGGGTCGGGTTTTTATTCTCCCCCCTCATCCCGCGTGCTGTCGGACGCCCTCGCGGGCATCGCGGACTCGCGCATGTCCGGTCAGGCAACTGCGGCACGAATCGTGACGGCTCTGGCGTACTCGTCGGTGACCCGCTCGAGCACCGTAGGCCACGCCGTTGGCGGATAGCTGGTCCGGTTGTGCTCGGCGATCGACCGGCGCAGTTCGGTGTTGGCGGAAATCTCGACGAGCGCCGCTGCCATTGCGCCGTCACCGTCGGCCAACAGACCCTCCCGGCGGTCGGCCACGAATTCGGTGATTCCCGTGCCGCGCATCGCGAGCACCGGCAGGCCGGCACATCTGGCCTCCAGCGCAGCGATTCCGAACGACTCCAGGAAGGCCGGCGCGACGAAGAGATCGGCCTGCCGATACATCGTCTTCAACTCTTCGCGATCGACCCGACCCGCAAGGGTCACCGTGTCAGCCATCGAATTCCGGGAGATGAATCGCTGCATGCGGGGCATCAGCTTTCCGTCACCGAAGATCGAGAGCTTCAACCTGACAGGCGATCCCGACTCGGCAAGTTGGCGCTGCGCCGACAGCACCGCAGCCAGCAGCGGCAGCGGACGTTTGCGGACCGACAGTCGCATCGTGGAGACGGCATGGACAACGGCAGGGTCGTGCTCGGCCGGATCAACCGCCCAATCCTGCGGGTCCAACCCGTTGGGCACCACGGTCACCGTCGTCCCGGTGCCGGCCCGAAGCGGTGCCGCCGCAGCCTCACTCACCGCGTTGAGTGCGATGCGTCGAGCGATGTGCGGTGTACTCCAGGGTGTCAGCCAGGCGGGAAGTCGGAACGTGGCCGGCAGGCAGTGCACGGTGACGGTCACGGGAAAGCCCATCTTCAGGGCCACCCGAACGCCAGCGGCCGCAAAGGGCGACCCGACGCCCGCGTGAACGTGCACCACATCGAAGTTGCCGCGCCGGAGGGCCTTTTCGATAGGGCGCGAGGGTAGCGGATTGTTCGCGATCTCCGCGGGGACCGGAATTCCGTAGCGGTGCACCGGCACGGCAAATTCACGCGAGCGCATTCGACGGGGCAGCGGGGTGGCAGTGATCACCTCTGGCGCCAGTCCGATCTCCTTTTGCCGCCTGGTCAGGTCATTGACCTGCATTTCGATACCACCGAGCCGGGGAACGAAGCAGTCGGAGATGTGTGCAATCCGCACCACCCCACCCGCCTCACCGATGCCCGAGATGTTGCGCGACCTGATGGACGTTCAGGCCGCGGGTCCGCTCGATCGAACCCTGCGACATGCTAGCCCGGTGCCGCACACCGTCGTCTTCTTCCACGCCCATCCTGACGACGAGGCCCTGCTCACTTCCGGGACCATGGCGAAGCTGTCAGCACAGGGTCACCGGGTGGTGCTGGTCGTCGCAACGGCCGGCGAGGCCGGCCTCGCCGCCGACAGGCTCCGCGCCGATGGCGAATTGGGCACCCGCCGACTGGCCGAACTCGACGCATCGGCGCGGCAGGTCGGAGTCAGCCGGCTCGAGGTGCTGGGCTACGCAGATTCCGGGCTCGCCGACGCACCGACCGCCCAACCACCGGCGGGGCACCTTCCCCGGTTCACCGACGCGGACATCGACACCGTGGCGGCGCAGGTTGCCGAGATCCTGATCTCGGAACGGGCGAGTGTGCTCACCAGCTATGACGCCAACGGCGGCTACGGGCATCCGGATCACCTGGCGGTACACCGGGCCGGCGCGCTGGCGGCTGCATTGGCCGCGACACCGGTCGTGCTGCAGGCGACTGTGCCGCGTGATCAGTTGCTGGCGGCAGCCCGTGCGGTCAACCGGCTCCTGCCCCGCTCCCGGAAAGTCGACCTGACGCCGTGGTCGCATGCCTACTCGGGTGCGGCCGACATCACCCATTGCATCGATGTCCGCGGCCAGGCCAGGGCGCGTCGCGCGTCGATGCGGGCCCATGCCAGTCAGGCCACCGCCGACAGCGGTCCCCGAACGCTTGGCGTCTTCACCCGGATTCCGCCGCCGCTGTTCGGCTGGGTCTTCGGCCGGGAGTGGTACCGGCAGTCGGGAGTGCACAAGTCCGGTGGCAAACGCTTCACGGGGGTGTTCGACACTCTGCCGTGATCAAGGTCCGGGCGCCGGCCCGGCCCCGCCGTCTGCGCCGGGCGATGACTCCGATCGCACCGCTGTGGCTTCGTCGACTCCGGCCGCAACGGCCTTTGCCCGGTCGCGGACGGTGCCGACCCCTTGCCGTTTGCCGTTGGCGCCCCGGCCGAACAGCCAGGACAGCCAGGCCAGCACGCCGAACGGGATTTCCAGGATGTGGGTGAAGATCGTGAACAGCAGGACCCCGCTCGCCGCCTGGGCCGGTGCCGCACCCATCGCCACCAACAGCGCGACAGATCCGGCCTCGACCACCCCGAGGCCACCGGGCGTCACAGCGACCGAGGTCAGCAACCGGCCGAGCGCGAAGGCCGCCAGCAGGGTGCCCACCCCGATGACCAAGCCGCAAATGTGCAGGCACAGCCAGAACAACACGAAGTAGATGGTGAAGTACCCGATCGTGCCCAGCGTCATGGACAACCAACCGGTCCGCACGACATCCCTGGGTCTGGTCCCGAAGCCGGGCGATGGCAGTTTTCCAGCCCAACTCGCGCGGCTTGCGAATCAACCGGAGCACGGCCTCCGAAACCCACTGGATGAACCCGCCGACTGCCTGCGCCGCCCGGCTGCTGACCATGACCGTGACGAACAGCACCAGCACCCCGACCAGGGTGAGCACCCCGAAGAATGCGGCATCCCGGAGCCCGGGACTGATGTGCCCACCCTGCAGGAGCAGCGCGGCAAGGCCAACCATCGGTAACAGCACCTTGCCCGCCGTGGCGAAGACACCGCCGAGCACGATCGAGATGCCGATCGCAGCGCGGGAGAAGCCCCACGACCGGCAGATCGCGTAGGTGGCACCTATCGCCAGGGCGCCGCCGAAGGGCAAGGTGTTGGCGACCAGCGAACCGGCCAGGTTCACCGTCAGCGCCCGCCTGTGGGAAATCCCCGGCAGCGCACCGGTAATGGTGAAGGTGAAGGCGAGCAGGGCCGTGAGTTGCAGACCGGCCAGCAACAACAGTGCGCCGGGATTCAGCCCACGGAGCGGTTCCACTATTTCGGTCCAGCCGACACCGGCAACCCTTGGCAGTCCCCAGGCGAGCAGCACAACGGCCAGGGCGATGGAAATGACGTCACGCGTGATGCGCCACCACACCTTGCCCTGCCGCCACCACGGGCTCCTGGCCACCTCCTCGTGCACGTCGCCCACCCTGTCACGGACGGGCCCAGCGCCGTGGGCCGGACTCGTCCGACACCACGGCCCGCAGGTCGGAATGACCGGACAGCGGCTTGTCACCGGGTGTCGGTACGCGCGTCTACCGTGATATTCGTGCCTCCTACGACGACGACAGCGACCGATGCCAGCGCAGGCGGCCGCGATGACCCACGGGGCACACCGTTGGCTGCGGAAGGTCAGCCGCCGGCTCCGCGCTGGCTTCGCCGACTGTTCGGCTACTGCTGGCGGCACCCACGGATCACCCTGCTCGCCGGGCTGTCCGCGGTGGGCGGTGTCGGACTCGGGGCGTTGACCCCGCTGCTCACCCAGATCGCCGTCGACGACGCCACGAGCGGGACCACCGACAGTCTCGGCTGGGTGATCGCCGGTTTGGTCGCCCTTGCGCTGATCAGGTTCGGCTCGTCGTTCCTGCGCCGCTGGGCGGGCGGCCGGCTGTCGCTGGATGTCCAGCACGATATGCGGCAGGACGTCTTCTCCTCGCTCCAGCGACTGGATGGCTCGGGTCAGGACAGGCTGCGCACCGGCCAGGTGGTGTCGCGGGCCACCACCGACCTGCAGATGGTGCAGTCGCTACTCGCGATGGTTCCGCTCTCCGCCGGGCAGGTTGTGCTGTTCGTGGTTTCGCTGGCGATCATGCTGTGGCTCTCGCCGCTGCTCACTCTGATGGCCTTGATCGTCGTACCTGCCGTCGTGCTGGTGACCAGGGCAACGAGAACCGTGCTGTTCCCGGCGACCTGGGCGGCACAACAGTCGGCCGCCGAGGTCGCCGAGATCGTCGAGGAGGATGTCACCGGCGTCCGGGTGGTGAAAGGCTTCGGCCAGGAGGATCGCGAGTTGGGTCGGCTGCGAGAGGGCGCCCGCAGGCTCTACTCGAACCGGATGCGTGCCGTCCGGCTCACCGCGAAGATCAGTCCCGGCCTCCAGGCGCTGACGGCATTGGGCCAGGTCGGCGTGCTGGCGCTCGGCGGCTATCTCGCGCTGATCGGCACCATCTCGCTCGGCACCTTCCTGGCCTTCACGCTCTACCTCGCCCAGTTGGTCGCGCCGACCAGGATGCTGACCATGCTGCTGGTCCTCGGCCAGCAGGCAAGGGCGTCGGTGGAACGGGTGCTGGAAATCATCGACTCCCTCCCCGAGATCACCGAACGGACCGATCCGGTGGCGTTGCCCAGCGGCCCGCTCTCCGTCGAGTTCAGCGGCGCACGTTTCGGCTACGCACCGGACGATCCGGTCCTGAAGTCCTTCGACCTGCGGGTTCCGGCGGGCGTGACGGTGGCCTTGGTCGGCGCGTCCGGGTCGGGCAAGTCGACAGTCTCATTACTGCTCCCCCGCTTCTACGACCCCCAGGACGGCGTGCTGCGGGTCGGCGGGCTGGACGTTCGTGACGTCGCGATGAAGGACCTGCGCGGCGCGGTCGGCGTGGTGTTCGAGGAGGCGTTCCTGTTCTCCGACAGCATCGCCGCGAACATCGGCTACGGCCGCCCGGACGCGACGGACGCGGAGATCCGGGCGGCCGCGATCGGCGCGGAGGCCGCCGACTTCATCGAGGCGCTACCCGACGGGTACGCCACGGTGATCGGCGAACGCGGCCTGACCCTGTCCGGAGGGCAGCGGCAGCGCCTGGCCCTGGCCAGGGCCTTGATCACCGATCCGAGGGTGCTGGTGCTGGATGACGCGACGAGCGCCGTCGACCCGATCACCGAGGCCGCGATCCACGCCACCCTGCGCCGGGTCACCGCGGACCGGACAACGATTCTGATTGCCCACCGGCGGTCGACGTTGGCCCTGGCCGATCAGATCGCGGTTGTCGTGGCCGGCCGCGTCGTCGATGTCGGCACGCACGACGAGCTGGTTGCCCGGTGCGCCCAGTACCGTTTCCTGCTGGGCGGGGATCTGGCGGCGGACGCCGCGGGCGAGCCGGCGGCAATCGACGGATCCGACCGGGTGCCTGGTGTCGGGCAAGCGAGTGCTGCCCCAGTGACCTACGCCGGGACGCCCGGCCCGGACGGTGTCACGCCCGAGCTGTGGCCGACGGACTCCGGCGTTGACGCAGGCAACTCCGCCGACCTTTCGGCACGGCTTGCGGCCGCCGCAGCGGACCGGGTGGGGGCGCGCTCCGGCGCCCGCGGTGGCGGCATGGGCGGCGGCGGGATGATGGGCGGCATGCTCGGTGCCGGGCCGGCGACCCCAGAGCTGATGGCGCAGGTCGCGGCATTGCCGCCGCCGGTTGATCAACCCAGGGAGATCCCACCGGAAACCCGCAAGTTCAGTCTCAACCGCACTCTCCGGCCGGTGCTCGGCCTGCTCATCGTCGCGCTGATCCTGGTGGCCGCCGACGCCATCGCGAACCTGATGCTCCCGATGCTGATCCGCTACGGCGTCGACAACGGTGTCTCGGCCGGTGCGGCTTCCGTGGTGTGGGCCGCGTCCGGGGTGGCACTGGTTGTCGTGGGTGCCGACTACCTGATCCAGCGCTTCCAGATGCTCGTCGCCGGTCGGGCCGGCGAGAACGTTCTCTATCAACTCCGGTTGCGGGAATTCGCCCACCTGCAACGACTCGGCCTTGACTACTACGAACGGGAAATGGCCGGCCGGATCATGACCCGGATGACGACCGACGTCGACGCACTGTCCAGCTTCCTGCAGACCGGGCTGGTCACCTCCGTCGTCTCGCTGGCGACATTCGCCGGCATTGCGGTCGTGCTCGTGGTGATGGACGCCGGGCTCGCGCTGATCGCGTTCCTGGCGCTGCCGTTCGTCGCGATCGCCACCGTGATCTTTCGGCGGTTCTCCACCCGGGCGTACACCGATGCCCGCGAGAAGGTCAGCATCGTCAATGCCGACCTGCAGGAAAACGTTGCCGGTCTTCGGGTTTCGCAGGCGCTGGGCCGGCAGCAGGCCAACGCCGACGGGTTCGCCGCGCGTAGTGACGACTACCGCCGGTCCCGGATGCGGGCGCAGACGGCGATCTCGATCTACTTCCCGTTCGTCGCGTTGCTGTCCGAGTTGGCCGCGGCGGCGGTACTGGGTTCCGGTGTCGTGCGGGTGGTGGCCGGCACCATGACGGTGGGCACGTTGATCGCTTTCGTGCTGTACCTGGACTCGTTCTTCACACCGATCCAGCAGCTGTCCCAGGTGTTCGATTCCTACCAGCAGGCACAGGTCGGGCTGGTGCGGATCGGCGAACTCCTGGACACCCCGACCTCAACGCCGGCGGCCGAGCACCCGCTGCCGGTCCCCCCGCTGTCCGGCGACATCGGGGCGGTCGGTGTCGGATTCAGCTACTCGACGGCCGACGCCGGGGCCGAACCTGCCCTGATCGGGGTCGACCTGCAGATCGCTGCCGGCCAGACCGTCGCCGTGGTCGGGGCCACCGGGGCCGGGAAGTCCACGCTGGTCAAGCTCATCGCCCGGTTCTACGACACCACCGCGGGTTCGATCACCGTCGACGGCACCGATATCCGCAGCTTCGAGCTCGGCGCCTACCGTCGGCGATTGGGTGTCGTGCCGCAAGAACCGCACCTGTTCATCGGAACGGTCCGGGACAACATTGCCTATGGCCGTCCGGACGCGTCCAAGGCGCAGATCGAGGCTGCGGCCCGGGCCGTCGGGGCGCTGAACGCGATCGCTGGCCTGGCCGGCGGGTTCCATCACCCGATCGCCGAACGTGGCCGCAACCTGTCCGCGGGGCAACGACAGTTGATCTCGCTGGCCAGGGCGGAACTCGTCGATCCCGACATCCTGCTGTTGGACGAGGCGACCGCGGCCCTCGACCCGGCGGCGGAATCCGCGGTGCTCGCCGCCACCGATCGACTGGCCAGGGGGCGGACGACCGTGGTCGTCGCCCATCGACTCACCACAGCGGCCCGGGCCGACCGCATCGTTGTGATGGATCACGGCCGAGTGGCGGAGATCGGCCAACATGACGAATTGTTACGGCGGGGTGGCGCCTACGCCCGGTTGTACCAGGAGGCCGGGCCGACGGCCGAGGTACCGGCACCGATCGTCGTCAAACCCTCACCTACTCCCCCGAAGCCCACCCTTTCGAGGCCCGCATCCAGGTGAATCACCCGTCGACACACCGAATTGTCACGGACGACACCATGACCGCTCATCCAAGGCGGGCCCGTGAGGTTTAGCCTGAATTGGCCAACCCCGACTCTCAGAACAGGCGGACTACGACCGTGTCGTCAGCAGCAGTGCCCGAATTCGGTCCGAACGACTGGTTTGTCGAGGAGAAGTATCAGCAGTTTCTCGCCGACCCGGAGAGTGTGGACCTCATCTGGCGCGATTTTTTTGCTGACAACGGATCGGGGAACAGGACCCGCAGCGGGGATCCGGTCGGCAACGGCGGCGCCTCCGCGGCCGTCACCACTGCCCCGCGCAGCGCCACGGCAGTGACCGCCACACCTGCGACGGCGCCGGCATCAATAACCACAGCTCCACCAGCAACCGCGTCGCCCGCGAAGGCGGCTCCCGCACCACAAGCAAAGACGGCCCCCGCCATGACCAGCTCAACCCGCCCATCGAGCCCGCCACCGCCACCCCCACCGACCCGAGCGCGAGTCGCGGCGCCGGCCCCCACTGCGCCGGCCCCCACTGCGCCGGCCGCGGCGAACGGGCCGGCGGCAGCAACCCGCTCACCGACGATCGCCTCGGTGTCCCAGCCCGCAGCACAGCCGCGAGTGGGCGGCAAGGAGTCGACCGACACGTCCCCACCGGCCGCCCGACCCGCCAGGCCGGCCACCACGGCAAACCCCGGCGACATGGTCGCGGCGAAAGCTGCGAAGGCGGCAAAGGCAGCGCAGGACGCTGAGGGCACCGGCGTGACGACGACCCCGTTGCGTGGCGTGGCGGCGGCGGTCGTAAAAAATATGACGTCCTCGCTCGAGGTGCCAACGGCCACCTCCGTGCGTGCGGTGCCGGCGAAGTTGATGGCCGACAACCGGATCGTGATCAACAACTTCCTCAAGCGCAACCGCGGCGGGAAGATCTCCTTCACCCACCTGATCGGGTACGCGATCGTCCGGGCCATCGGCGACTACCCGAACATGAACCGGCACTTCACGGTGACGGACGGCAAACCGCAGATGGTCACACCGGCGCACGTCAACCTCGGCCTCGCGATCGACCTGCCGGCCAAGGGCGGTGGCCGGAACCTCGTCGTGGTACCGATCAAGAGCGCCGAGGCAATGAGCTTCACCCAGTTCTGGAGCTGCTTACGAGCAGGTCGTGCGCAAGGCCCGCGCCGGCACATTGACCGCGGAAGACTACGCGGGGACCACCATCTCGCTGACCAACCCCGGCGGCATCGGCACGAACCATTCCGTCCCGCGGTTGATGTCCGGGCAGAGCGCCATCGTCGGCGTCGGGGCCCTGGAATACCCCGCCGAGTTCCAGGGCGCCAGCGATCAGACCCTGTCCGAGCTCGGCATCTCCAAGATCATGACGCTGACGTCGACCTATGACCACCGGGTCATCCAGGGCGCCGAATCCGGCGAGTTCCTCCGCCGGATCCACCAGTTGCTGATCGGCGCGGACGGCTTCTACGACGACGTCTTCACCTCGCTGCGCCTGCCGTACGAGCCGGTGCGCTGGGTCAAGGACCTCGACGTCGGCCGGCACGGCCAGGTCGACAAGACCGCGCGGGTCCTGGAGATCATCGATGCCTACCGCACCCGCGGGCATCTGATGGCCGATACGGACCCGCTGAACTACCGGCAGCGCCGGCACCCGGACCTGGACGTGCTCTCCCACGGGCTGACCTTGTGGGACCTGGACCGGGAATTCCCGGTCGGCGGGTTCAACGACCAGCAGTTCATGAAGCTCCGCGATGTTCTCGGGGTGCTGCGTGATTCCTACTGCCGGACCGTCGGTGTCGAGTACATGCACATCATGGATCCGACCCAGCGCAAATGGATCCAGCAGCGGGTCGAGGTCAAGCACGAGAAGCCGCCGATCGACGAGCAGAAGTACATCCTGGGCCGGTTGAACAGCGCCGAGGCCTTCGAGACCTTCCTGCAGACGAAATACATCGGGCAGAAGCGGTTCTCCCTCGAAGGTGGGGAGACCGTCATCGCCCTGCTGGACGCGGCGCTGAACAAGGCGGCCGAGTACGGCATGGACGAGGTCGTGCTCGGGATGGCCCACCGCGGCCGGTTGAACGTGCTGGCCAACATCGTCGGCAAGCCCTACTCGCAGATCTTCCGCGAGTTCGAGGGCAACATGGACCCCGGGCAGGCCCACGGTTCCGGTGACGTGAAGTACCACCTGGGTGCCGAGGGCAAGTACATCCGCCCGTTCGGTGACGGACAGGTCGACGTCACGCTGGTTGCGAACCCCTCGCACCTGGAGGTCGTCGACCCGGTGCTGGAAGGTGTTGCCCGGGCCAAGCAGGACATGCTCAACCTCGGTGAAGAAGGCTTCACCGTGATGCCGATCGCGTTGCACGGTGATGCGGCGTTCGCCGGCCAGGGCGTCGTCGCCGAAACCCTGCAACTGTCGCTGCTCCGTGGGTACCGCACCGGCGGCACGCTGCACGTGATCATCAACAACCAGGTCGGCTTCACCACCGCCCCCGAGGCCTCCCGGTCCAGCGAGTACTGCACCGACGTCGCCAAGATGATCCAGGCGCCGATCTTCCACGTGAACGGCGACGACCCCGAGGCCGCCGTCTGGGTCGCCCGGCTGGCTGTCGAATACCGGCAGACGTTCGGCCGGGACGTCGTCATCGACATGGTCTGCTACCGCCGCCGCGGGCACAACGAGGGCGACGACCCGTCCATGACGAACCCGCTGATGTACCAGATCATCGACGGTAAGCGGTCCGTCCGACGGATCTACACCGAGGCTCTGATCGGCCGCGGCGACCTCTCGCCCGAGGATGCCGAAGAGGCGCTGCGGGACTACCACACCCAGCTGGAACGGGTGTTCAACGAGGTCCGCGACCTGGAGAAGGCGGTCGCGACCCCATCCCCGTCCGTGGAGGCCGAGCAGCAGATTCCGCCGAAGGTGGAGACCAAGATCAGCCCGGCCATGCTGCAGCGGGTCGCGGACGTTGCCGTGCAGTTCCCGGCGGGGTTCACCCCGCACCCACGGGTGAAGTCGGTGCTGGAACGCCGGGTCGAGATGTCCCGCAAGGGTGGGATCGATTGGGCGTTCGGCGAATTGATCGCGCTCGGCTCCATCGCGATGGAGGGCCGACTCGTCCGGCTGTCCGGCCAGGACACCAGACGCGGCACCTTCGTACAGCGGCACTCCGTGCTGATCGATCACAAGACCGGTGCCGAATACCTTCCGCTGCAGCATCTCTCAGAGGATCAGGCGCGGGTGCTGATCTACGACTCGGCGCTGACCGAGTATGCGGCGCTCGGTTTCGAGTATGGCTACTCGGTGGCCAACCGCGATGCCATGGTGATGTGGGAGGCCCAGTTCGGCGACTTCGTCAACGGGGCCCAGTCCGTCATCGACGAGTACCTGTCTTCCGGCGAGGCCAAGTGGGGACAGCAGTCCGGGGTCGTGCTGCTGCTTCCGCACGCCCACGAGGGTCAGGGCCCGGACCACACCTCCGGCCGGATCGAGCGGTTCCTGCAACTGTGCGCCGAAGGTTCGATGACCATCGCGGTGCCGTCCACACCGGCGAACTACTTCCATCTACTGCGCCGGCACGTCCTGGACGGCGTGCACCGGCCGATGGTGGTCTTCACCCCGAAGTCGATGCTGCGCAACAAGGCCGCGGTGTCGTCGGTGGAGGATTTCACCGGCGGCAAGTTCGAATCGGTGATCGCCGACCACACGGTCGACGCGTCCGAGGTGAAGACCGTTCTGCTGACCAGCGGCAAGCTCTACTACGAGCTCGACGCCTACCGCAAGGCCCACAAGATCACCGACACGGCCATCGTCCGACTGGAACAGATCTACCCGGTACCCCGCCGCAAGCTCGCGCACCTACTGGACGCCTACCCGGGGGTCAGCGACTTCCGCTGGGTACAGGAGGAGCCGGCGAACCAGGGCTCCTGGACGTTCCTGGCGCTCGCCCTGCCGGAGATGATTCCCAGGCTCACGGGCATCAAGCGCTGCTCCCGTCGGGCGATGGCCGCACCATCGGCCGGCTCCGCCCGGGTCCACGAAGTCGAGCAGGCAGCGGTGATCGGCGCGGCGTTCGCGAAGAAGTAGGCGCGCGTCGACCCGGCGGAATGCGAGCCCGCGGCGCGAGGTTCATCGCGATCGGCACCTGCGCTCGGTTCCGGTTGAGAGGAGGAGTCCTTCAGCATGCAGATCGAAGTGTTCTCGGACGTGGTGTGCCCGTTCTGCTACATCGGCAAGCGGCGACTGGAGGAGGCCCTGGACGGGTTCGGCCATTCCGACCAGGTGACCGTCACCTACCGTTCCTTCCAACTCGACCCGTCCAGCCCCGAGACGTCGGAGCTGTCCCTCGAGCAACTGCTGGCGCAGAAATACGGGCAGAGCCTGGAACAGGCGCGGACGATGAACGACCGGGTCTCGGACATGGCTGCCACCGTTGGCCTGGACTTCCACCTGCAGGACGCGCATCCCGCCAATACCTTCCGGGCCCACCGGCTGTTGCATTTCGCGGCCACCAAGGATCTGGGCAACGAGCTGACCGAGCGCCTGATGCGCGGGTACTTCTCCGAGGGCGTCCGGATCGGTCACCGGGATGAGCTCCTCCGGCTCGCGGTTGAGGTCGGCCTGGCGGAGGCGGCGGCGGCCGAGGTCCTCGACGGTTCCGCCTTCACGGCCGAGGTCAACGCCGATATCGCGCTGGCCACGGGATTCGGGGCCAGCGGTGTGCCGTTCTTCGTGTTCGACCGGAAGTACGCCGTGTCCGGGGCGCAGGAAACCGCCCTCTTCACCGAGGTGCTCGACAAGGCCTGGTCGGATGCGCAGCCATTGACCGTCGCCGGCGACGCCGGCGTCGTGTGCGAGGACGACTCGTGTGCGGTGCCGGCCACCTGATCGAACTCGGATTCGGCCCGTTGTTGGTCGATCGACCCGGGCTGGATCAGCCCACGTCGGAGGGGGACGCCAGGACGCCCTTGCGATACACGGCATGCGTGAGCGGCACACCGACCCGGTAAGCCAGGTATTCGTGGGACGGCGCATCGAGAACGTGCAGATCGGCACGTGCACCGACGGCGACCACTCCGACGTCGGTTCGGAGCAACGCGGCGGCCCCACCCGCGGTCGCGGCGTAAACCGCCTCCTGGGTGGACAGCTTGCAGAGCAGAACACCAAGGGCAACAACGAGATTCATCGACGACGTGTAGGAAGATCCCGGATTGCAGTTGGACGCCAGGGCAATCCGGGCACCGGCGTCGATGAGCGCACGGCCCGGCGCCGGCGGCTGCCTGGTCGACAGGTCGCACGCGGGCAGCAGGGTGGCCACCGTGGATGAACCGGCAAGCGCGGCGATGTCGCGGTCTGCCAGGTACGTGCAGTGATCCACCGACGCCGCACCGACGTCAACGGCGATCCGTACCCCCGGGCCGGCCGACAGTTGGTTGCCATGCACCCGCAGGCCCAACCCTTTTCGTCGTCCTGCGGCGAGCACCCGCCGGGTCTGAGCCTCGTCGAAGGCACCGTCCTCACAGAACACGTCGATCCACCGCACGTGCGGTGCGACGGCATCGAGCATCGGGCCGCACACCAGATCGAGGTACCCGTCGGCATCCCCCGCGTACTCGGCGGGAACGACGTGCGCTCCCAGGAAGGAGATCTCGTCGAATCCGACGGCCTCGGCCGTGCTCGCGGAGCGGATTTCGTCGTGCACGGTCAGGCCGTACCCGGTCTTGGTCTCCATGCAGGTGGTCCCGCCGGCGAGCATTTCCCTGCGGTGTCTGCGGGCAATGGCCAACAGTTCGGCGTCCGGTGCCTGCCTGGTTGCCGACACCGTCGACTGCATGCCGCCGGCCCGGTACGGCTGGCCGGCCATCCGGGCGGCGAATTCAGCGGCCCGGTCCCCGGCGAACACGACGTGGGAGTGGGAATCGACCCAGCCGGGCAGGACCGCCCGGCCGCCGAGATCGACGGCCGTATCGGCTGCGGGCGCCGATGCGGCCGGTCCGACCCACGCGATCTGCTCGTCCTGCAGCACAACGGCCGCGTTCTGCACGATGCCGAGCAACCCGGGCCCGGCGCCGGGAACGTTGCTGACCAGCTCCGAGATGCCGTGCAGCAGAGTGGATCGAGCGCGAGCGGGCGCTTCTTCGAGCAGGGGCATAGTCATCTCCAGGCCTTGTCGATCGCGGCGGCCAGCAGGGGCCCCGGATCTCCGTACCGGACATGGTTCCCGGACCGCACCGTGATCAATCCCCCGACCACGACGACATCGACGTCCTGCGCCGAGGCGCACAAAACCAGCTGGTCCAGATCCGCGCCGGCGGTTCGGGCGCTGTCGGTGCGAATCGCGACCAGATCGGCCGGGGCCCCGACGGCCAGCACCCCACCGGGTGAGCCGATCGCGGCATGCGACGATCCCAGCGCAGCCGACCACAGAGCAGCGGGTGGGAACACCCCGCGCCGGCCGCCGGCCAACCGCTCGCCGTACTCCAGGCCGCGCGCCTGCGCGAACGGGTCGACCACCACCTGCTGATCACCGCCGAGCGACAACCGGGCGCCCGCCGCGGCGAGGCGACCCGCCGCGGGCAGGCCGTCGGCCAGATCGGCCTCGGTGGTCGGGCAGATCACCACGAAAGATTCACCGGCGCCGAGGATGTCGATGTCACCGTCGGTCAGGTGGGTGCCGTGGACGAGGGCGGTGCGCGGACCGATGGCGCCGGCGTCCGCCAGCAACTGAGTCGGCGTACGACCGGTTGCGGCCAGCGCATCGGCGTTCTCGGCCGGCTGCTCGGACAGGTGCACGTGCAGCACGCGATCGGGGCCGGCGGCGGCCGCCACCATCGGCAACTCCGGCACGGGCACGGCCCGGACGGAGTGGATGCCGACTCCTACCCGCAGGTCGGTGGGCAGCCGGGCGACCCGCTCCGCCCAGGCGGTCGCGGAGCCGTCCGAGAATCGTTGCTGGACCGGAGAAACCGGCACCCCGAACCCACCTGCCAGGTAGGCGATGTCCAGCAGAGTGAGACCGATACCGGTCTCGTCGGCGGCCGCCGCCAGCGCCAGCCCCATCGCGTTGGGGTCGTCGTACCGGCCGCCACCCGGGGGGTGGTGCAGGTAGTGGAACTCGCCGACCGCGGTGTACCCGGCACACAGCATCTCCAGGTAGCCGGCAAAGGCCAGTTCCCGCAGGCTGTCCGGGTCGAGGCGACCGGCGAGTTCGTACATCCGGTCGCGCCAGGTCCAGAAAGTTCCTGTGCCGTCATGGGTTCGGCCACGAAGGCCGCGGTGGAAGATGTGCGAGTGCGCGTCGGCGAACCCGGGGACCACCAATCCCGGAAGGTGCTCGACCAACCCGCCGGCCGTGCGGTGCGCCGAATCTGAGTGTGAAATCGACGTGATCATGCCTGCCACACAGGTGATATCGACCTTGTCGTGGACCCGGCCGTCGATCCAGGCGGCATCGCAGCGAAAAGTGGTCGGTGGCACAATCCTGGTCGTTTGGCTACTCGTCACAAGACCAAGTTCTCCAGCACATCGGCCAGTGCGCCGATACCCACCAGGCAGTCCGCCGCGTCAGCGTGCTCATCGGGTGCGTGCGACACCCCGCTGGGGTTCCGAACGAACAGCATCGCGGTCGGCACATGGGCCGACAGCACCCCGGCGTCATGTCCGGCTCCGGTCGGGATCACCGGCGCGGCCAGCAGTTCCGACAGTTGCAGGCCGAGGCCCGGGTCGAAGGAGACCCGGTCCACCATGGACTCCCGCTGCACCATCACGGTGCAGCCCTCCGCAGCCGCCTCGTCCCGGACCGCACCGACGACGGAATCCACGATCGCCGCGGTCACCGTGCCGGACTCGTGCCGGACGTCGAGCCAGAGCTGCACTGCGGAGGCGATGACGTTGGTACCGCCGGGGATGGGGTTGATCCGGCCGACCGTGGCAACCGCACCATCGTGCTCGGTGATGGCTCGACGGGCGGCGAAGACCGCCGCAGCGGCCGGGATCATCGGATCCTTGCGATCAGCCGGACGGGTGGTGCCGGCGTGATTGCCCTGCCCGGTGACGGTGATTCGCCACCGGCCGTGCGCCAGAATCTCCGAGCCGACCCCGACGATCGCCGCCGCATCGGCCGTCCGCAGCAACCGCCCCTGTTCGACATGGAGTTCGACGAAGGTCCCGATCGCGGCGAGTCGCGCCGGGTCGGGGCCCATCGTGGACGGATCGAACCCGACCTTGCGGGCGGCGTCGGCGACCGAGACACCGTCGCCGTCGTGCAGGCGCCGCACCTGGTCCGCGTCGATGGCACCCGTCATCAGCCGAGAACCCATGCACGGCAGGCCGAACCGGCCGCCCTCCTCCTCTGCGAAACACGCGACGGCCAACGGCCGGGCCGGCGAGACCCCTCGTACCCGTAGCTCGTCGATGGCCAGCAGTCCGGAGACCACGCCGAGCGGCCCGTCGAAGGCGCCCCCACCGGGTACCGAATCCAGGTGCGAACCGGTGACGACGGCGTCGGTGCCGGGTGGGCCCCACCAGGCCCAGATGTTGCCGTTGCGGTCGTTCTCGACCTCGAGGCCGCGGCGCTCCGCCTGGTCGACGAACCAGTGCCGCAGCTGCATGTCCGCATCGTCGAAGGCGTGCCGGGAGTAGCCGCCCCGCAGCCGATCCCGACCGACACCCGCCAGATCCGACCACGCGGAGGCGAACCGGCTGGCATCGGCGGGCTGCAGACCGAATCTCACGTGTTTCTCCCTGCCGAGAGTGCTGGGTTCATCGGGATGGTCAGCTGCTGGGCTTCGGCGGCCTGCTCAGCCTCCGGGTAGCCGGCGTCGACGTGCCGCAGGACACCCATCGCCGGGTCGTTGGTCAGCACCCGTTCAACCTTGGCCGCGGCCAGCGGGGTGCCGTCGGCGACGGTCACCTGGCCGGCGTGGATGGAGCGTCCCATGCCAACCCCGCCGCCCTGGTGGATGGACACCCAGCTGGCACCGGAGGCCGTGCTGACCAGGGCGTTGAGCAGCGGCCAGTCGGCGATCGCGTCGCTACCGTCGGCCATGGACTCGGTCTCCCGATACGGCGACGCGACGGACCCGGCGTCCAGGTGATCGCGGCCGATCACCACGGGCGCGGACAGTTCGCCGGAGGCCACCATGGAGTTGAACTCGAGACCGGCCATGTCCCGTTCACCGGCGCCGAGCCAGCAGATCCGGGCCGGAAGGCCCTGGAACGCAATGCGTTCCGGCGCGAGTCGCATCCAGCGCTGCAGGCTGTCGTTCTCCGGGAACAGCCGCCGGACGGCCTTGTCGGTGGCGTGGATGTCAGCGGGATCGCCGGACAGCGCGGCCCAGCGGAATGGGCCTTTCCCGGCGCAGAACAGCGGCCGGATGTAGGCCGGGACGAATCCCGGAAAGTCGAAGGCCCTTTCGTAACCGGCCAGTTGCGCCTCGCCGCGGATGGAGTTGCCGTAGTCGAAGACCTCGGCGCCGGCGTCCTGGAATCCGACCATGGCCTCGACATGGGTTGCCATGGACGTCCTTGCCCGATCGGTGAACTCCTCCGGTTTGGCGGCGGCATAGTCGTGCCAGTCCTCCAGTGCGACCCCGATCGGCAGGTAGGCCAGCGGGTCGTGGGCACTGGTCTGGTCGGTGACGATATCGATGTCCACGCCGCGGCGCAGCAATTCGGGCAGGACCTCGGCGGCATTACCGATGACGCCGATCGAGATCGCCTTGTGCTTGCGCTTGGCGTCGAGCGCGAGAGCAATGCCCTCGTCGAGGGTTTCGGCCAGCACATCCAGATAGCGGGTGGTCAGCCGGCGCTGAGCGCGGATCGGGTCGCACTCGATGCACAGCACGGTCCCGCCGTTCATCGTGACTGCGAGGGGTTGTGCGCCGCCCATGCCGCCCAGCCCGGCGGTGACGGTCAGGGTGCCTTCCAGGCCGGCCCCGCCGGTGCCACCGTTGTCCGCCCGCGCCGCCGCCAGTTTCTCGGCGACCGCGGAGAACGTCTCGTAGGTGCCCTGCACGATGCCCTGCGACCCGATGTAGATCCACGACCCGGCCGTCATCTGGCCGTACATGGTCAGGCCCATGGCCTCCAGTCGGCGGAACTCCGGCCAGTTCGCCCAGTCCCCCACCAGGTTCGAGTTCGCGATCAGCACCCGCGGCGCCCACTCGTGGGTCTGCAGCACCCCAACGGGTTTGCCGGACTGGACCAGCAGCGTCTCGTCCTGCTCGAGCGTGGTCAGCTCCCGGCAGATCGCGTCGAAGCTGGCCCAGTTGCGGACGGCCTTACCGGTGCCGCCGTAGACGACGAGCTTGTCGGGTTCTTCGGCGACCTCGGGATCGAGGTTGTTGCACAGCATGCGCATCGGCGCCTCGGTGGACCAGCTTTTCGCGGTCAGCGTGCTGCCACGGGCGGCCCGGACCGGACGCGGCCCGGCAGTGTTGGAAACAGAAGTGGGGTTGGAAACAGAAGTGGGGTTGGAAACAGAAGTGGGGGTGGACACGGTGTTCTCCTTGCCTTGCAGGTGTGGTGTGGTGGATCTGATGTGCTGGCGGCTGATGGGTGCGGAGGTCGGCCGGCCTGCGTCTGCTCGCACCGGCGCAGCCGGGGCGCAATTCGGCGCCGCTAGGCCGAGCTGACTCGTTCGGCTGCCGTGGTGATGACACCGGCGCCGAGCAGTTCGACAACGGCTTCGATTTCCACTGCCAGGTGCCGGTCCGGACCGGGACCGGCCACCCTGGTCCTGACCGCGTCCCGCACGGCGGCGGTCACCGGGCTGGGCGTCAGCGGTCCCCGGAAGTCCAGAGCCCTTGCCGCGGTGAGAATCTCGATGGCAATGACCCGACGAAGGCCGTCGATGGCGCGACGCAGTTTGCGCCCGGCATGCCAGCCCATCGACACGTGGTCCTCCTGCATCGCTGACGACGGGATCGAATCCACCGACGCCGGCGTGGCCAGCCGCTTCAGTTCCGAAACGATCCCGGCCTGGGTGTACTGGGCGATCATGTGCCCGGAGTCGACGCCGACTTCGTGGGCGAGGAAGGGCGGCAGCCCCTGGGAGCGGGACGCGTCGAGCATCCGGTCGGTGCGACGCTCGGCGATGCCTGCGACGTCGGCGACCGAAATGGCCAGGAAGTCCAGCACCGCAGCGACTGGCGCGCCGTGGAAATTGCCGTTGGATTCCACCCGACCGTCCGGCAGCACGACCGGATTGTCGATGGAACTGGCCAGTTCTCGACCCGCGATCATGGTGGCATGGGCGACCGTGTCCCTGGCTGTTCCGTGCACGGCCGGCGAGCATCGGAGCGAGTAGGCGTCCTGCACCCGGGCATCCTTGTCGCCGGAGTGCGAGGCGACGATCTCCGATCCGGCCAGGGCGGCGGCGATCCGCGCTGCACTGATCGCCTGACCGGTCTGCGGGCGCAGCGCCTGCAGGTCTGCGGCGAAGACCCGGTCGGTGCCCATCAGCGCTTCCACCGACATGGCTGCCGCGAGATCTGCTGCATCCAAGAGCATGTCGAGGTCGGTGAGCGCCATCACCAGCATGCCCAGCATGCCGTCGGTGCCGTTGATCAAGGCCAAGCCCTCCTTCTCGGCCAGCACCACCGGGGTCAGCCCCTGCTCGGCGAGCGCCTGGGCGGCGGGCCTGCGCAGGCCGCGGGGGTCGATCACCTCGCCCTCACCGATCAACGCCAGCGCCACAGTCGCCAATGGCGCCAGATCGCCCGAGCAGCCGAGGGATCCGTATTCCGGGACGATCGGGGTGATCCCGGCGCTGAGCATCGCGGCCAGGGCCGACGCGGTCTGCGGACGGATACCGGTCCGACCCCTGGCGAGCGTTGCCAGCCGCAGCAGCATCAGCGCGCGGACAACCTCGCGTTCGACGGGCTCTCCGCTACCGGCCGCGTGCGACCGGATCAGCGAGGTCTGCAACGCGGCCCTGCGGTGCGGTGGGATGGAGGTGGTGGCCAACGCACCGAAACCGGTCGAGATGCCGTAGTGCGGTTGGGTGTCACCGGCCAGCCGCTCCACGATGGCCCGGCTCGCAGCCATCGCCGCGGTCGCGGCAGGGTCGATTTCGACCGTCCGGCCGTGCCGGGCGATGCCGACGACCTGATCGAAGTCCAGCGGGGTTGTCCCCAGCCGGACCGGTGCCAGGTGAGAGTGCGTCGACTGCTGGACGGGTGGCTGGGTTTGATAGTGGACTGTCACACCTTCATTTGATGCCGTTCTGCCCTCCGACGCGAGAGGGCGACCAAGGGTTGTGTCCGGTATACCGGACAGATGCAGGAAGAACGGCATGACGGGTCTGGCAGGGCGGGAGCCGGAACTCCGCGGTTCGACGCCGAGGGCGCTCGTCCGGACCGGACCGAAGGAGCCGTCGTTTCATCGGGCGGTTCGCTCGGCCGTGCCGCGGCGAACCCCGCCCCGGCCCTGCGCCGCGGCTTGGCCGTCCTTCGGCTGCTGGCGTCCAGGGCCACCCCGGTCTCGGCGGGCGCCATCGCCCGGGAGCTCGGTCTGCCCCGTTCGACGACCTATGAATTGCTGACCGAGCTGGCCGTCGCCGGCTTCGCTGTGCACCTGCCGACCGAGCGTCGCTGGGGCCTGGGACTCGTTGCCTTCGAGATCGGTACGGCGTACCTGCGCGGGGAGCCGCTGGAACGTGCCGGACGACCTGTCCTGGCCAGGCTGTGCGTGCGGTCGGCAGCGACCGCTCATTTGGGAGTGCTGCACGGGGCGCAGACGTTGTACCTCGCCAAGGACAAGGCGGGGTTGGGTAGTCCGACCCTGGTCACCGACGTCGGGGTCCGGCTGCCGGCCGCGCTGACGGCCACCGGACTGTCGATCCTCGCCCACCTGCCGGCAGAACAGGTACGGGCGCTGTTCCCGAATCGACTGGCATTTGTGGACCGGACGGGACGCGGCCCCGACTCGCTGCCCGCGCTGCGACGCGATCTGGCCGCGGTCCGGCGTCGGGGTTGGGCCATCGAGGACGGCCGGGTGTCGGCCGGCACCGCGTCCGTCGCCGCACCGGTGTTCGACCACAGCTCGGTCCCGATCGCGGCTGTCGGGGTGACGATCGGGCACCGATGCAGCGCACCCGAGGAAGACGGTTGCGATCAGGATTTCGCGGACCTGGCCGGGCATGTTCGCAGAAGCGCCCACGAGGTCACCGCGGCGATCGGCGGCAGAGCGCCGGTATGACCTGTGGGCGCAGCCAGCCGCCCGTCGACTGCCACCTGATCAGGGTCCACACCCGCGGATCGGGCCGTTATGCCCCTATTTGCCCTGACCCGATGGCACTCGGCGTGGCCAGGCCCTGCCACCACGCGCGCCCACCCGCTCCTGCGTCAAGTGAGCTACTCGGCGACGCCCTCGGCGCGCGCCGCGGCGATGACCGCGTCGGCAACCATCCTGGCGAGCCCGGGGGTGAACGGATCAGGGACGATCCGGTCGGCGGTCGCCCGACCGGGCACCGCCGCGCAGATGGCGCCGGAGGCGGCCACCTTCATGCCCTCGGTGATCCGTCGGGCGCCGCAGTCCAGCGCGCCGAGGAAGATCCCCGGGAAGGCGAGCACGTTGTTGATCTGGTTCGCGAAGTCGCTGCGACCGGTGGCGACGACGGCCGCACCGTGCGCGATCGCCTCGGCCGGGTCGATCTCGGGGGTGGGGTTGGCGAGCGCGAAAACGATCGGTCGCTCACCCATCTTCTCGACCAGCGCAGGATCGACGCTGCCGCCGGACACCCCGATGAAGACATCGGCACCCACCATGGCGTCCGCAAGGCTGCCGGTGACGCCACGAGGGTTGCTCAGGGCGGCCATCTCGGCCTTCACCGTGTGCATTCCGTCGCGGCCGACGGAGAGCACGCCCTTCGAGTCGACGAGGATCAGGTCCCGGATGCCGGCGGCCAGCAGGATCTTTGCGCAGGCGATACCGGCGGCGCCCGGCTCCCGCGATCACCACTCGCAGGTCGACCATCACCCGTTGGATCACCGAAGAGGCGTTCATCAGGGCGGCCAGCACCACGACCGCGGTGCCGTGCTGGTCGTCGTGCATCACCGGGATGTCCAACGCCTCGACGAGTCGTCGCTCCACCTCGAAGCAGCGCGGGGCGGAGATGTCCTCGAGATTGATCGCACCGAAGGAGGGAGCGATCGCGGTGACGGCGGCCACGATCTCGTCCGGGTCGGTGGTGCTGAGCACGATCGGCACGGAGTCCAGCCCGGCGAAGGACTTCATCAGCGCGGATTTGCCCTCCATGACGGGCAGCGAGGCCTTCGGTCCGATATTCCCGAGCCCCAGCACGGCGGTGCCGTCGGAGATCACCGCCACCACCCGGGACGCCCAGGTGTATTCACGGGCGGCGGCCGGATCGGTCGCGATCAGGCTGGAGACCCCGGCCACCCCGGGGGTGTACAGCATCGACAGGTCCCGTCGATCGGCGAGCGGGGCCCGCAGTGAGACGGACAACTTGCCGCCGCGGTGTGCGGCGAGCACGTCCTCGGCGGTGAAATCCGCTCGTCGGGGCGAGCGCTGCAGGCGGGGATGGGTGGCCGCGCCGGCCGGCATGGTGGTCGCGTCGGTACTGGGATCGCTGGTCGTGAGCATTTCGACTCCGGTGACTCGAGAGCAGGCGGGAAACCGCTGGGCCGTGCCGCACTTGGACATTCCGCGTCGACGAATCGTCGTTCGCGGCAGGTCGCCATGACGGCAGCGAAACCCTGCGAGGAGTGGGAGCTCGCGACCGGACGCTGATGGGCGTGCGGCCGCAAATCGCTCCGTTCGGCAGCGACAGGTCGGTCACGGTGGGACATCGACTGTCGGCGCCGCTGGGCCTGATCGGTCCATCGGGCTGTTCGGGTGATTCACAGGTGGTGCGGGTTCTAACGGGGTGCCCATCATGATGCCGGACGAGGGCCGCGAATCCCAATCGCCGCGCGGAACACCCGGGTTTTGGCAGCCGGCCAGGCTCCGATCAGCCGGTGGCGGTTCCGACGGACGCCTCGCGCGCCAAGGTGTCGATCTGCACGGCGAGTTCGATGTCCTTCGCGGTGACACCGCCTTCGGAATGCGTTGCGAGCACAAAGAGCACGTCGCGCCAGCGAATGTCGATGTCGGGATGGTGGCCGACCGCTTCGGCGGCCAGCGCAACGGCGTCGACAAGCCGGATTCCGGCCAGGAAATCGGGCGCGGTGTAGCGGCAGCGGATGTCGTCGGTACTGCCACCCCATCCCGGGAGCTTCTCCAGCGAGTCAGCGATCTCGGTCGAGCTGAGCAAGGTCATGATCCTTACGCTGCCCTGGGGCGGCCATCCGGGTCAAGGCCGGTCACCTGTCCGGACGGCGACCGGCCGCTGTTCCGGTGTCGGCCCGCGGGTCGGCAGGGCCCATCCCGATAGGATCCGCGACCATGCATGTTCGCGAACTCTTGGTGCCAGGGGCATTCGAATTCACGCCCGTCCAGCACGGCGACGACCGGGGGCTGTTCCTTGAATGGTTCAAGATCGAGAAACTGGTGGAGGTCGTCGGGCACCCGTTGACACTCGCCCAGGCGAACCTCTCCGTGTCGAAGGCCGCCACCCTGCGTGGCGTCCATTTCGCGGATGTCCCCCCTGGGCAGGCCAAATACGTCACCTGCCCGCGCGGAGCCGTCCTCGATTTCATCGTGGATGTCCGGGTCGGGTCGCCGACGTTCGGCTTCGTCGATGTGGTCAGGTTGGACTCCGAACACCGGCGGGCGGTCTATCTTTCCGAGGGCTTGGGGCATGCCTTCCTCGCCTTGGAGGACAACTCGACGCTCACCTACCTGTGCTCCACCGGCTACGCCCCCGGCCGGGAGCACGGCATCAACCCGCTCGACCCCGCCCTGGCGCTGCCGCTGCCCGAAGGCGTCGACTTCCTGTTGTCCGACAAGGACGCTGCCGCGCCGACGCTGGCGCAGGGGGCTGACAGCGGCCTGCTGCCCGGCTGGGACGCTTGCCGCAAGTACATCGCGACCTTGACCTGACCTGCCCGGACTGCTCTGGTGAAGACCAGTGCCCCACCCACCCACACGCAACGATGCGGAGAATGACATGGCACACAGGATTGCACTGGTCAGACACGGTCAGACCGAGTGGAGCAGGAGCGGCCAGCACACCTCAACGACGGACATCGACCTGACTGACGAGGGTGTCCACCAGGCGATGACGATCCCCAACCTGCTGTGGGGCTTGGATCTGGCGCCGGCGACAGTGTGGAGCAGCCCTCGGCTGCGTGCCCAGCGCACCGCGGCGCTGGCCGGTCTGCACGTCAACAAGATCGTCGACGATCTTGCCGAGTGGGCGTACGGCGACTACGAGGGAATCACCAGCAAGGTGATCCACCAGACGGACCCCGGCTGGTCGGTCTTCACCGACGGCGCTCCCGGCGGTGAATCGCCTGAGGATGTGGCCGCTCGCTGCGATCGGGTCCTGGCCAAGGCCAAGGAGAAGTTGCACCGCGGCGACGTAGCGTTGTTCTGTCACGGGCACATTTCCCGGGTGCTGGCGATGCGCTGGGTCGGGCTGCCGGTGGCGAACGGCGGGATGATCCTGATGAATCCCGCCGCGATCACCGTCCTCGGCCACTACCACGACGCCCCCTGCATCGAGCACGCCAACGTCGTGCCGTTCCGCCCGCCGCACATCAGTCAGGCGTTGGACGAAGAGGACGACGAGGACGAGGCAGCCCCCAGCGGCGGCGTTGGACTGGGGCATGCCTGACCCACGGATCAGGGCAATCACCGCGGATGACGTGCCCGCCGTCGTCGCGCTGGTCTACGAGCTCGCCGAATACGAGCGCCTGATCGAGCTGTGCCACCTCACCGAGGACCAGCTGACCGCGGCGCTGTTCGCGCCGTCACCTGCGCTGTCCGGACTGGTGGCGATCGACGAGGGCAGGGTTGTCGGGTATGCGCTGTACTTCCTGAACTTCTCCACCTGGGAGGGCGTGCACGGGATCTACCTGGAGGACCTGTACGTCCGGCCGGAGCAGCGCGGGTCCGGCCTGGGCCGCGCGCTGCTGACCGCTTTGGCCGGCGTCGCCAACGACCGCGGCTACGCCAGAGTGGAATGGTCGGTGCTGGACTGGAACGCCCCGTCGATCGAGTTCTACCGATCCCTCGGTGCGGAACCGATGGACGGCTGGACGGTCTTCCGGCTCACTGGTCCGGCTCTGCGAAAGGCAGCGGAAATCGGTTGATCCAGGCGTTCGCCGGCTTGCTGATCAGCAGATACCCCGAAACTCCACCCAGCGCGATCAACCCGATCCCCCAGCCGAACTGACCGCTGGGTGCGATCAGCCACACGCCGATCAGCACGAGCACGATCTGCGTCACCAGGCACGGGGTCCGGCCCCATCGGCGTCCGCGGAGCACAGCGCCCGCACACAGCGCCAACAGCGCGGCGAGCACCACGTAATAGCCGGTCTGGGCCAGGGTTCGGCCGACCGCGATGTCTTCGGCCAGCCCGGAAACCAGCGTGGTGCCGGCCAGGAAGAGCAACCCGACGGCCTCGACCAGGACGAGCACCGCGGCCACCACAACGGGGCGCGGCGGCGGGATGCTGATCGGCGGCGGGTCGCTGTACTGCTGATCCGCTGAGTAGCTCACATCGATCACGCTACCGACCGGTTGACCGAACCGGCGCCCCTTTGGACGTAGGCTGCCCGACGATGCGCGCACTGCTGATCGTCAATCCCCACGCGACCTCGACCAACGAGCGGCGGCGTGACTTGCTCGCGCACGCCCTGGCCGGCGAGATGTCACTGCAGGTGGCCCGCACCGAGAGCCGAGGCCACGCCATGCGGCTCGCCGCCGCGGCCGCCGACAGTGGTGTGGATGTCGTCGTGGTGCACGGTGGTGACGGCACGGTCAACGAGGTGGTGAACGGGCTGATGTACCGCGGGGTTCGGCTGGACACCCCGCTGCTTGCCGTGGTGCCCGGCGGATCAACGAACGTCTTCGCCAGGGCGCTGGGGATCGATGCCGATCCGACCGTTGCCACCGAACAGATCCTCGAGGCGCTGGCCAACAACCGGTCGTTGACCGTCTCGCTGGGTCGGGCCGGCGACCGCTACTTCACCTTCAACGCCGGCCTCGGCCTGGACGCCGAGGCGGTGCACGCCGTCGAGAACCGCCGGCGGGCGGGTAGTGAGATCTCCAACGCCATGCACGCGCGGGCGACGATCTCCCGCTACTTCCGCTCTGACCGGCGGCACCCTCGACTCACCCTGGAGTTGCCCGGCCGGGATCCGATCACCGGCGTGCACATGGTGTTCGTCTCCAACGTCGACCCCTGGACGTACTTCGGGAACCATCCGATCCGGACCAACCCCGGAACGTCCATCTCGACCGGACTCGGGGTTTTCGCCGTGACGAGCATGAGCGTGCCCACCGGGCTGCGGGCGGTCGGTGAGATCCTCACCGGCCGGCAAGGGAACTCGAAAAAAATCATTCGCGCCCATGACGAGCCCTGGGCAACCGTCAGGACCAGTGCTCCCATCGGAATGCAAGCAGACGGTGATTACCTCGGCAAAAAGAACTCCGTGGAGTTCACCTCTGTCCCGAATGCCCTCCGCTTAGTACTCTGAGTTCAGAAGCCGAGTCCAGTGACGTGTTCGGCATTTTCCGTCCAGCTCTGTTCTGAATCGTGATGACCAGGCATCATGGTGGCCGGGGACACGAGCTGACCGCCCAGGCGTGACGTCCGTAACCCCGGCGTGACAAACCCTTGACACTACCGTCTCATGTGAAACCATTCACAAGGTCGTGCGGTGCACCCCGTATATGCGACCTCCGATATCCAGCCGGAACACGACTCCGGCGATGCACTGAGGAGTACACCCAATGGACTGGCGTCACCGCGCGATCTGTCGCGACGAAGATCCCGAGCTCTTTTTTCCCGTCGGCAACTCCGGTCCGGCTCTGCTGCAAATCGCAGAGGCCAAGGCCGTATGCCAGCGTTGCCCCGTGACGAGCGAGTGCTTGAGCTGGGCGTTGGAAACCGGACAGGACGCCGGCGTCTGGGGCGCGATGAGCGAAGACGAGCGTCGTTCCCTCAAGCGCCGCCGGGCTCGCGCACGGGCCAGGAGCCTGTAACCACTCCCAGCAACCCACCCCCTTCTCGACGACTACCGGAGCCAGCGCACCCTGCGGATTCCCGCACGGTCAACTGCGCCCGCGCAACGGCACGATGATCCGCACCGACGTACCCCACGAATCATCGCGGTTTCCCATGTCGATCGAGCCGAGCAGTTCCGCCTCGACCAACGTCCGAACGATCTGCAGGCCGAGCCCGGAGGCGTTCTCCACGGAGAACCCTTCGGGCAGACCGGTCCCGTCGTCGGATACCACGATGTCGAGCTGCTTCGCCGAGCGGTTGACCGTGATGATCACCAAACCCCCGGGCGATTCCGGCCCGAAAGCGTGTTGCAGTGCATTCTGCACGACTTCGGCGAGCACCATGACCAGCGGGGTCGCCAGTTCGGCTCCGAGGATGCCGAAGGTGCCGATCCGGCGGACCCGCGCGGACGTTTCCGCCGCGGCGACGTCGGAGATCATCGGTACCAGCCGATCGACGATCTGATCGAGGTCGACGCGGTCATCCGGCGACGTCGACAGTGTTTCGTGCACCATCGCGATCGATGCGACGCGGCGCACCGATTCACTGAGCGCCTGCCGCACCGAGGGGTCGCCCGACCGTCTGGCCTGCATCCGCAGCAGCGCGGCGACTGTCTGCAGGTTGTTCTTCACCCGGTGATGGATCTCCCGGATCGTGGCGTCCTTCGATAACAACGCCCGGTCCCGACGCCGCACCTCCGTCACATCGCGGACCAGCACCAACGCGCCAGAGGGACGACCCATCGGGCGCAGCGGCAGTGCGCGGAACAGCACGGTCGCAGCCTTCGCATCGACCTCCATCCGCAAACTGGCGCGGCCGTCCACCGCACCGCCGATGCGCTCCACCAATTCGGTGGCATCGAACGGATCATCGATCAACGGGCGGGTCAACGCGGAAAGCTTCTGCCCCAGGACCTCGCCGTTGTAGGCGAGCCGGTGGTAGGCCGACAACGCGTTGGGGCTGACGTAGACCACCTTGCCGTCCGCGTCCAGCCGGAGCAGTCCATCACCGGCCCGCGGCCCGGTATGCATCTCACCCGGATTCTCCGCGGGCGGGAAAGTGCCGTCGGACACCATCTGGAACAGGTCGTCCGCCGCGTCCACATATGCGGTCTCCAGCAGGCTGCTCTCCCGGCCGACCATGCTGCTGGTGTCCCGTTCGATCACCGCGATGACCTCCTCGAGGTAGCGCACCGGTATGACCTGCCGGCGGATCCACCTGCCCGGCGCGTCGACCGGCGGCTCTTCGGACATCACCCGTTCCTCTTCCCAGGCATGCCGCAGCAGCGGGAAGTCGGAGAACCGCCTGGTGGCCGACACCCGGTCGTCGCCGAACGCCGTCACACCAGTGGTTGGGCGGGCCTGCGCGGCACAGACCAACCAGTCATCCCGGGTCGGCACCCACAGCAGCAGATCCGAGAAGGACAGGTCGGCGAGCAGCTGCCATTCCGAGGCGACGGTCTGCAGGTGCGCAACGGCGGAACCGGACAGCACGGAGTGCTCGGCAAGTACGTCGGACAGGGTCGACATGGTGGGCGGATCCAGATGTCATCGTCGGGCGGGCGGTGACCATTGGCTTGAGGTCGTTGTCCGGCCGGGTGCACCGCCCAACGGATCGGGCGACAACCTTGCGGGAAGGCGGAGCGGGCTTGCGGGAAGGCGGGGCGGGTCAGGGCGAGGCGGTCAGGAGATCTCCGCGATCAGGTCGCCCTCCTGGACCAGGCCACCTTCGGCGACGGCAACCTTGGAGACGGTGCCGTCGACCTCGGCCAACACCGGAATCTCCATCTTCATGGACTCCAGGATGACCAGGGTGTCCCCGTCGACGACGGCATCGCCCTCGGCAACCAGCACCTTCCAGACGTTGGCGACCATCTCGGCGCGGACTTCTTCGGCCATCGCCGTTCCTCTCGTTCGCGGGGGTACGGGTGCATCGTCGACGCGCCCTCCCCTGGCAGCCGGCGGCCGCCGTCGGGGTCTGACCGCCATCCTTCCATCCCCAGGGGGCACTCGCGTCACTGCTGCGGTGTAGCCGAGGCGGCCGGTACCGTCCCCGCGACGTGGCAAAATGAGACCGACGCTGCGACCAACCTGGTCGTCGGCTGCAGTACTACGGCAAGCATCGCTGCGCGGGTGTCTTCGGTTCCGAGCCCCCGCCGCGATATCAGCATCGGAGAATTGGATGAGCAAGCGCGGTCGCAAGAAGAAGTCCCGCAAGAAGAACAGCGCGAACCACGGCAACCGTCCCAACTCCTGACGGCCGTTCTGAGTTTTCGTCCCCCAGCTCAGCACATGAATTGAGCGAGGGAGTGGGCTCGGCCCCGGAGGGTCGCCCGCCGCCGGCATGGCGCGGGCGAGCGGGCCGAACCTCCACCCCAGCCTCGAGCGCGGCGCGAGCTCGCGGAGTGCGATGGTCCCGCACGACCAAGCGTCGGTCAGCCCGCCGGACCGCGCGTCACCTGTGCCGACTGCACGGTCAGCTGCTCGATACCTTCGTCCGTCACGCTGGTCACCCGGACCGAGTGCAGGTTGGCCACCAGCCGCTGTCGGAGGTGTTCGGGCGCCCGGTCGCCGCCACATTTCTTGTGCAGCAACTCTTTCAGCTTCTGGTCCAGGCCCGCCTCGACCAGGCACGGCGAGCATTCGTCCAGGTGCTGCTGCACCTTCGCCCGGTTGTCCGGGTCCATTTCGTCGTCGAGGAACAACCACACGTCACGCAAGACACCAGAGCAGTGGTTGTCCTCGTCCGTCAGATCCATCGGGTCACCGCAAGCCATTGCCGCGACCATCCCTTCCATCGTCCCCGACGCTGGATTCGTCCCCCGTGCTAGCAGCCCTGTCGAGGCCCACCGGCACCGCACTGTCTGCAACGGAAATCGTTGACTCGGCCGCAGCTGCGCCACGCGGGGGACGCAGGAAACCGCGCTCCTTGGCGTAGTCGGTCAGCAGCTCACGAAGTTGCCGTCGACCGCGGTGCAGCCGCGACATCACGGTCCCCAGCGGGGTGCCCATGATCTCGGCGATTTCCTTGTAGGCAAATCCTTCGACGTCGGCCAGGTAGACAGCAAGCCGGAAATCCTCCGGCAATTCCTGCAGCGCTTCCTTGACGTCCGAATCCGGCAGCCGATCCAGCGCGTCCATCTCCGCCGAGCGAAGCCCGGTCGATGTGTGCGATTCGGCAGCTGCCAGCTGCCAGTCGGTGATGTCGTCGGTCGGGCTGACGATGGGCTGCCGCTGCTTCTTGCGGTAGCCGTTGATGTACGTGTTCGTCAGGATCCGGTACAACCACGCCCGCAGGTTGGTGCCCTGGGTGAAGCTCTTGAAGGCGGCGAACGCCTTCAAATACGTTTCCTGGACGAGGTCCTCGGCATCGGCCGGATTTCGCGTCATCCGCAGGGCCGCGGCGTACAACTGGTCGAGCAACGGCATTGCCTGGTCGGTGAACCGCTGCCCCAAGTCGTCGTCAACGGCGGGGTCAACTGACCTTGTGGCCACGTGATTCACCTGCCTTGCTACCGCCGGCCGGGTCCGGATCCCCGCGTCGCGTGAACCACGGCGCAGCGTTGAGGGTACCTGGCGCGACGGACCGGTCAGGCGACCCGGTGACGTGATCCGAGGCACCGCCCGGGTGGCGCGGGACGCCGCCGCTGCCACCGTGGTGTCGGTGTCGGCGAGCAGAACCGTCATATGCGCAGCCTCCGAGTCCTCGCGTGCCGGTGGACCCGGCTCCTCATCGTGGCAACGTCGCACGACGGGAGGCTATTCCGGTGACCTGGGGGAATTGGCCAACCGGCACACGGACAACACCCCTGGACGGCAGCGGACGAGCGCGTCAGATCACGGGTTCCAGGATCACGATCGGGATCTCCCGGTCGGTCTTGGTTTGGTACTTGTTGTAGTCCGGCCAGATCTCGGCGGCCCGCGCCCACCACTGCGCCCGCTCTGCACCCGTAGCGGTGTGCGCGAGGTATTTGCGCTTGACTGCCTTGTCCTGCAACGTGACCTCGGGGTCGGCCAGCAAGTTGAGGTACCACACGGGATGCTCGGGCGCCCCACCCATGGATGCCACGACGGCGTACTTCTCGCCATCCGTCACCCGCATCAGCGGCGCCTTTCGCAGCGCGCCGCTCTTCCGACCACGGGTGGTCAGGATGACGACCGGGACACCCCGCATGTCCCACGCCTTGACGCCGTCGGTGGCTTCGTAGTCACGGACTTGGTCGTTGGCCGACTGGCTCGCCCCGGGAAGGTAATTGGGATCGGCTGACATGGCTACGGCCTCCTGTGCGTGATGTGGACTGCAGGAATTTCTTTTGCAGGGCTACCGAGAATTCTGCGCCGTCCGGCACCGAGTCGGTGCGGGTGTGTCGGGTACCGCACCAGGCAGTTACCAGATAACCGGCATCGTCTCTGCGCTGTAGACGATCGATGAGTCGCGGAAGCTCAGTTCGTTCATCGGTACAGCCGGCCGCATGGTGGGGAATCGCCGGGCGAGCGCCGGGAACGCGATCCGCAGTTCCATCCGGGCCAATTCGGCGCCAACGCACCGGTGGATGCCGTAGCCGAATGCCAGGTGGGAGGTTGCCGGGCGGGTGGGGTCGAATGCCTCCATGTCCGGGTGTTCGCCCCCTCGAGTGGCCAGCACGGCATCCCGGTCGGCCGCGGACAACGACACGAGCACCAGCGCGCCGGCCGGTATTTGTTGACCGCCGATCACCACCTCGGTCTTGGAGAAGCGCGGAAAGGCGACCTGAACAACCGTCAGGTAGCGGAGCAGCTCTTCGACGGCGAGGTGTGCGGTCTGCTCGTCGGCGTCCCCCAGCCGGGCGAAGTACTCCGGGCTCTGCATGAGGGCCAGCGCACCCAGCGACAGCGAGCTTGCCGTCGTCTCGTGGCCGCCGGTCAGTAGGCCGTCGGCCAGCCCGGCCAACTCCCGGTCGTTGATGTCATCGCCGTGCTCGCGGATCAGCATCCCCAGCAGGCCCTCCCCCGGGTTCGCCCGCTCCGCGACCACCAGTCCCTGCAGGTAATCCAGTGACGTGCCGATGACGTCCAGCGGCGAATCGTCGCCGAGATCGAACCGGGCGGTACTCAAGGCCTGGAATCCCTCGCGATCGGCATAGGGAACGCCGAGCAATTCGCAGATCACCAATGACGGAATCGGCATCGCGAAGGTGTCGACCAGATCCGCGGGCTGACCCGCCTGTTCGATGGCGTCCAGCTGCTGATCGACGATCGCAACGATCCGCGGTTTCAGGCGATTCAGCCGTCGCATGGTGAATTCCGGCGTCAGCATCTTGCGCAACCGCGTGTGGTACGGCGGGTCCGTCATGCCGAGACCGCCGGGATCCTGCTCGTCATCGGTACCGGAGGTGGTCAGGTTGCCGAAGGCATTACTGAACGACGTCGGGTCGCCGAGCACCTCCTTGGCCGCGTCGTACCCGGTGACCAGCCAGGCCGTGATGCCGAACGGCAGCTCCAGTTTGGAGACCGGTTCGGTGGCCCGGCGTTCGCCGAGCTCGGCGATCGGGTCCAACCCGTCCCGGGAGAACATCAGCGGGAAATGAAGGGCATCGGTCACTGCGGGCCGTCCTGACTGTGGGGATGTGTGATGCGGGATGTTTGCGGGGGCTGCTCTAGATGGTCCCCCGTGTCCGCACCCAACGGTGCGAGCAGGTCCAGCAGCCGTTCGGCGAGCCGGACATCGTCAGTGAGATCCCGGTCGTCCATCTCGGTGGGCAACTCCGTGCAGACCTGCCAGGTCTGCGAGAGCGCGGCCGGAATGGGCAGGGCGCGGAGCCGGATCGCCCGGACCGCCGCAACCAGCTCGACCGCGACCACAACCCGGGCGGCGCCGATGGCCGCTTCCAGCTGATCAGCGGCGAGCGGCGCGTAGGTGGCGTCCTGTTCGATCCCGCGGGACAGCCCTGCGGTCTGCGTTGCGGCGGGGACGGCGGCGGCGCGAACCGTGCCGAGGGCGGCGGCGGCCGTGTACTCCAGGACCATGATGCCGGAGGCGGTCAGTGGCCCGCCGGCCAGGAACGCGCGTGCCTGTTTGGTCGTGCTGCCCGGTAACGGCTGGTCAGCGGACGCGGCGGCAGGCTCGGTGAGCAGCGCGAGCCGGTTTATCGAGCCGACTGCGGCGCGGGCAAGGCCGAGGGCGGCACCGTCCAGAGCGGCGGTCAGGTGCACGGCATGGAACCCGCCGTGATGCACGACCGATGCCGGCGGACCGGCTCATGACCAGCGGATTCTCCAGTCCGGCCGCGGCCAGGGCGGTGGCGACCTCGCGCAGGGTTGCGGTGCCATCCACGGCGATGCCGAGGGTCTGTGGCGCCGCCCGCAGCCCGTACTGATCCTGCAGTCGGGCGGGCATCGGGCTGCCGGCACCGAGCCGGCGCAGTACCCGCGCGATCCGCTGCGGGCCCGGGAAAGGCCCGGCCGCCTGCGCGTGAAGCGCGCCGGCGGCGCCATCCCTGGCCAGATAGGTCAAGGCCGTGACGACGGTGGCCGCGGCCAGCAGTCGGTCCAGGTCGACAACCGCCAGCGCGGCCCGGCCGATCGTCAACGCATTGGAGGACATCAGTGCCAGGCCGTCGCCCTGGTCGAGGGCGTTGTCGGGCAGGGTGAGGGCGAGCCGGGCCAGCGGCGCGACATCGCCGGTGCCCAGGGAGTTGAAACGGCCGACTGTGGGCATGCGGTTGTCGTTGAGCAGGTCGACCAGCGCAGCTGCTGTGCCAGGGCCGAGGCCGCTGCGTCCGACCGCAATCTGCTCGATGCGCACTGCCGTCATGGACCTGATCTGCTCCACGGGCAGCGGCGGACCGGCCGTTGTCGCATGACTTCGGAGCAGGCCGTCCGAGAGGTCGGTCGCTGCAGGGTTCGGCGGAGTCGTCGGCGCCGCGGCGGGCGCTGCCGTCGAGTCATCCATCAGGCGTGCGGTGAGCAGGGCGCCGACCCCGGTTGACCTGCCGTACACCGGTCCATCCGCCGCGAGCTGCAGCACCGCAGCGTGGCTGTCGACCAGCCGCCCCCCCACCTCGGGTGCCAGGGCGACCCGCTCACCGTCCCGGGCGATCGCCACGATCTGCTCACACGTGAGCGTGCCGGTGCCCAGTTCGATCACCTGCACAGTGTCGCCGTTGCCCCGCGCGGGTCGCCACGCGGGACCAACCGGCCGCTGGCCCGGGCCGGGCCGGCCAAGCACACATCAGAGTTCGGGAAAACGGACAACTCGGACGTCTCAGCCCTGTTCAGGTTCACTGTCGGCACTACCGGGTACTGTCTGCGTCGAGCGACCACCGGCCAGTTGCCAGGGTCGTCATGGCGTCAATGGCGACCGCCGCCGCTTCACCTGAACCGAGTCTCCCACCGGGAGGGTCGGCCCTAGGTACGACATTGCGCTCCGGATCCGCCGGTGCGAGTAGCCGCCCCGCACCACAGGCCTACCCGAGAGGGACCGCCGTGATCAGCTTCGAGTCAGTGTCGAAGGTCTACCCGGACGGCACGCCCGCCGTCGAAGACCTGACAATCGAGATCCCCACCGGCAAGATCACCGTGTTCGTCGGACCGTCCGGCTGCGGGAAGACCACGTCGCTGCGGATGATCAACCGGATGATCGAGCCGACCGCCGGGGTGGTGCTGATCGACGGTCAGGACACCCGCAGCATCGACGCACCGGCGTTGCGCCGCGGCATCGGATACGTCATTCAAAGCGCCGGGCTCTTCCCGCATCGGACCGTGCTCGACAACGTTGCGACCGTCCCGGTGCTGCAGGGGCAGAACAAGCGGGCCGCCAGGGCTGCGGCAGCCGAACTGCTGGCCAGGGTCGGACTGGACGCCGCAATGGGTAACCGGTACCCGGCCCAGCTGTCCGGCGGACAACAGCAAAGGGTCGGGGTCGCGAGGGCACTGGCCGCCGACCCGCCGGTGCTGCTGATGGACGAGCCGTTTTCCGCAGTCGACCCGGTAGTCCGCACTGCAGCTGCAGGACGAACTGGTCCGGCTGCAGGCGGAGCTGGGCAAGACCATCGTGTTCGTCACCCACGACATCGACGAGGCGGTCAAGCTCGGCGACCGGATCGCGGTCTTCGCGGTCGGTGGCCGGTTGGCGCAGTATGCCGAACCGTCCGAAGTACTCAGCCGGCCCGCCGACGATTTCGTGGCGGATTTCGTGGGTCGTGACCGCGGCTACCGGGCGTTGTCGTTCGTCGAGGCCGCGGACCTTCCGTTGCACCCCGAACCGACCCTGCCGATGGGTGAGCCGGTGCCGCCCGGCGCCGGCTCAGCGGCTGAGGGTATCGGCGACGTGCACGGCCAATGGCTGTTGGTGGTCGACGAGCAGCACCAACCACGGGGCTGGGTGGACTGCCTGACAGTGCCGACCGGTCATCTGGTCGGTGTCGACGATCTGGTCCTGGGGGGTTCGCTCGCGGGGCCGGAGTCATCGCTCCGGACCGCCCTGGATGCGGCGCTGTCCTCGCCATCCGGTCGCGGCGTTGCCGTCGACGTCGACGGCCAGGTGATCGGCACGGTGGCGGCTCGCGATGTCCTGGACGCCATCGAGAAGTCCCGCAGCTCAGACGTTCTCGACGAAGTCGCGACCGGTGCCGGTGATCCGATCAGCACGTCGGTGACAACCTCGTGAACTGGGTGTGGCTGCAGAACAACGCCGATCAGATTCTGTCCTGGCTGGTGGCGCACTTCTGGCTGGCGTTGATCCCGACCGTCCTCGGATTGCTGATTGCGCTGCCGATCGGGGCTATTGCCCACCGCTACCGGTGGTCCTACGCAACGCTGATCACGCTGGCCGGCCTGCTGTATACGATCCCGTCGATTGCGTTGTTCGTCGTGCTGCCGGCCATCCTGGGCACCCGCATCCTCGACCCGTTGAATGTGGTCGTCGCGCTCACGCTCTACACGCTGGCCCTCCTGGTCAGAGTGGTCGCGGACGCGCTGGATTCGGTCCCGCCGCTGGTGGTGCAGAGTGCGTCCGCGATGGGCTACCGCCCGCTGCGTTCCCTGATCACGGTCCAATTGCCGTTGGCGGTCCCGGTGATCGGGGCCGGCCTGCGGGTCGCCGCCGTGTCGAACGTGAGCCTGGTGTCGGTTGCGGCACTGTTGGGTATTCCGCAACTCGGCCAGTTGTTCACCACCGGCTTCCAGCTCAACTTCTACACGCCGATCATCGCCGGGATTGTGCTGTGTCTGGTGCTGGCCGCACTCTTCGACATCGCCATCCAGCTGATCGTGCGGTTCGCCACGCCATGGCAACGGGTGGTGAAGGCGCGATGAACGGAGCCTTCATCTGGCTGACGACCGGGTCGAACTGGTCCGGGTCCAGCGGCGTCTGGGCGAGACTGCTGGAGCACCTGTGGTACACGATGTTGGCCCTGGCGATCGCAGCGGCGATCGCGCTGCCACTCGGGGCCTGGATCGGGCACACCGGCAGGCTGACCGGCCTGGTTTCCGGACTGGCCAACGCGCTGCGCGCGCTGCCGTCGCTGGGCCTGTTGATCCTGCTGGCCCTGTGGGGGCTCGGCACACTCAAGGGCAACCTCGCGTTTCTCGGGCCGGCGATCGTCGTGCTGGTCATCCTGGCCGTGCCGCCCATCCTGTCGAACACCTACGCCGGGATCGCCAACGTCGATCCGGCGGTGCTGGACGCGGCCAAAGGCATGGGCATGGAAGGCCGGGAGGTGCTGTTCAAGGTCGAACTGCCGGTCGCGGCGCCGCTGATCATTTCCGGTTTGCGATCAGCCTTCCTGCAGGTGGTCGCAACGGCGACCATTGCCGCGGTGGTCTCCTTGGGCGGCTTCGGCCGGTATGTCCTCGACGGTCTGTCGCAGCAGAACTATTCGATGATGGTGGCCGGCGCGTTCCTCGTCGGTCTGCTGGCGATCATCGGTGACCGGATCCTGGCGATCATCGGGCACTTCGCGGTGTCGCCCGGCTTGACCGGTCGCAAGGTACGCGCCCGGGCCACCACGGCGGACATGGTCGTGCTCGGGTCCGCCAACACCGCTGGGGCGGGGTGATGGCCTTCCACCGGCACCACGGTCGATGCCTCCTCCACCGATGTTGCCGCTTCCCCGGCACCTTTCGGTAACCAGCACACGTCATCCGAACACTGTCAGTTCCGGTCGGCACCATCGCCGCCCGACCCCGATCAAGGAGTACTCGTGTCAATTCGTTCCCTGCTCACCCGAGGTAGCGCGGTGGTCGCTGTTGGCCTCGCCGCCACTCTCGCTCTGTCCGCCTGTGGCTCATCCGACCCACTGGCCAGTTCGTCGAGCTCGGCAGCAACCGAAGCGGCGTCCGGATCGGACTCCGGTTCCGGCTCCGCCGCTGCCGGCGGGCCGATCGTCATCGGTTCGGCGAACTTCCCGGAGAGCGCACTCATCGCCAATATCTACGCCGAGGCCCTGAAGGCCAAGGGCGTCGATGTCAGCACCAACCTGAACATCGGCAGTCGTGAGGTCTACATCAAGGCCCTGGAAGACGGATCCATCGGGCTCGTCCCGGAATACACCGGCGTCCTGTTGCAGTACTTCGACACCGCGGCAACCCAGTCGTCCTCCGAGGACGTCTACACCGCCCTCAAAGCCACCCTGCCCAGCGGCCTTTCGGTGCTGGAGAAGTCCGCCGCCGAAGACAAGGACGCGATCGTCGTCACCAAGGAGACCGCGGACGCCAATAATCTGAAGTCCATCGCCGATCTGGCCCCGCTCGCACCGACCTTCGTGCTCGGCGGACCGCCGGAGTTCCAGACCCGGCCGGACGGCGTCCCCGGACTCGAGGCCAAGTACGGCCTGAAATTCAAGGAGTTCAAGTCCCTGGACGTCGGCGGCCCGTTGACCGTCGGTGCGCTGACCAGCGATCAGATCCAGGCCGGGGACCTGTTCACCACCGACCCAGCCATCGAAGCCAACAACCTGGTGGTGCTGGAAGACCCGAACAACAACTTTGCCGCGCAGAACGTGCTCCCACTGATCACCACTTCGTTGGCGACACCGGAGGTCACGGCGGCACTGAACGCGGTCTCGGCGAAGCTGGACACCGAGACCCTGATCGGGCTGCTCACCAAGGTTCAGGTGGACAAGCAGGATTCTGCCCAGGTCGCTCAGGAATGGGTAGCGGCGAACATCACCGGCTGATTCACCGCGACACCGGTGCTCCGGTCAGGATCACCGGCAGTAATCCTCGGCCACGGGCCGGTTCCCACCCTGGGGGCCGGCCCGTTCGGCGTTCCTCATCCAGTGCCCGGCGCAGAGAGTCGGATCCCCGCTGGACGTCGAGCTGAGCGTGGATGCCCCGCTCGAACCGGCACCCGAGTTCCACTGTCACGCCGAACGGACCCGGCCGAGTACCCGGCGCTACCCTCTGCGGATGCCAGCCGCACCGACCCCGGCGATCGCCGCGCTGATCCGCGCAAAGGTCACGCACACCCTGCACCCCTACCACCACGACCCGGCGACCACGGCGTTCGGCGACGAGGTGGTCGCAGCCCTGCAGTGGGACCCGGCACGGGTGTTCAAGACGCTGGTTGCCTCGGTCGACGGCTCGCTCGTCGTCGGGATCGTCCCGGTTGCCGCGCACCTGGACATGAAGGCGCTGGCCGCAGCCGCGGGTGGAAAGAAGGCGAGCATGGCCAAGGTCGCGGACGCCGAACGGTCGTCGGGGTATGTGGCGGGCGGGATCTCACCGCTCGGCCAGCGCAAGGCGCTCCGCACCGTCCTGGACGCCAGCGCGAACAGCTACCCGACGATCATGGTCAGCGCGGGTAAGCGCGGACTCCAGGTCGAACTCGCACCGGCCGACCTCGTCGCCCAGTGCCGGGCGACGGTCGCGGACATCGCCGCTGACTGACCTGACGGGTGATATGTCTGGCCCTGCGCGTCCGGATGAGTGATGATCACGTGGTTCCGTCCGTTCCAACCTCAGGAACTCCCCGATTCGGGGTGTCAGGACGACCGACCAGCGCAGCAGAAGGGGGATCCGGATGAGCCAGCCGCCCGTTCGGTCCATGACACCGTCACCGAACAGCACCACCGTGCCTGCGGGCCGGCCCGACGCCCGCCACGGTGGACCAGCGGGCCCACCTGCGCAGTCCAACCCGCGGCAGGGCGGGACACCGCAACAGCCGCAACAGGTTCAGGGGGACCTCACCCAGGAGCTCATCGACACCGATACCTGGACCGATGAGATGCTGGCCAGGGCCGGCATTCCGATCATCGACACCAAATTCGTCACCGTCGGCGGCGGCATCGGCTCGTTCGTCACCGTGGATTTCCTGCGGATTTACGGCGTGCCAGCATCCGACATCACCGTGCTGACCCAATTGGACACGCCGTGGTCGAGTTATGAGTACCTGACCCGGGTCTCGCAGATTCCGCGCAAGGAGCGGCTGCGCTCCGATTCCAAGTCGACACCCGACAACATCTGGGGATTCCCGAGTTACGCGGTCCGCGAGGCCTTCGGCGCCACATCCGTGAAGGAGTTCGTCGCGCCACTGTGGAACGTGCTCACCGAGCCGATCCTGTCGGACTATTACACCCCGAAAGCCGGGCAGGCGTTCGAGACGATGGAACGGGAGCACGACCGGATCGGCTACCCGCAGTGCGTCCGCAAGGGCCAGGTGCGGATGGTCCGGCGGCGTCGCGACGGCGGCTATTTCACCATCCTGACCCCGCCGCAGGGTGCGACGCCGACCCGCCGACTCGCCTACCGCAGCCCGTATGTGCACGTGGCGATCGGCTACCCAGGGCTCAAGCTGCTGCCCGACCTGCAGCGGTACCGGGAGTACTACCGCGACCCGTCGAAGGTGGTCAACGCCTACGAACCGCACGAACACGTCTACCAGCAACTGGCCCTGCGGCCCGGCACGGTGGTGATCCGCGGCGGCGGCATCGTGGCCTCCCGGGTGCTGCAGCGGCTGATCGACGACCGGGACAAGCTGGGCCTGCAGACGCAGATCATCCACGTCTTCCGCACGTACATCACCGGCGCGCACGGGCCCAACATCTTCATGCGCCGCAAGGGCGGTGACGGGTGGGCCTACCAGGGCTTCAACTACCCGAAATCCGTGTGGGGCGGCCAACTGAAGGCGAAGATCCGGGATCTGGAGGGCGAGGAACGGGCCGAGGCCTACAAGCTGATGGGCGGCACCAACACCCCGATCCGCAAGCTGTGGCAGTCCCAGCTCAAGCGGGGCCGCGCGGAGGGCTGGTACCGGACCATCACCGGCGAGGTCACCGAACTCCGGCCGGGCCGGAGCAACCAGGGCGTCGTGACCGATCTGAAGACCGCGCAGGGACCGGTCGAGGTGTACTCCGACTTCGTCATCGACTGCACCGGTCTGGAGGCCGACATCCGCGAACACCGGGTGCTGGCCGACCTGATGGACCACAGCGGCGTCGGCCGCAACCCCAGCGGGCGGCTCGATGTGGACCGCAACTTCGAAGTGATCGGCGCACGGAGCCAGCCCGGCAAGCTCTACGCGTCGGGCAGCGCCACCCTCGGCGGCTATTTCCCGGGCGTCGACACCTTTCTCGGCCTGCAGATCGCGGCCCAGGAAATCTGCGACGATCTGGCCAAGTTGGGGTTCTGCAAGAAATTCGGGGTGGTCGCCTCGACCAAGCAATGGTGGCGCTGGGCGCGCCACAAGAAGATCTAGGGCAGGGCAGCCGTGGTACCCACTCTGTACGGGCGGATCCAGACGCGCATCGTGTTGCTGATCGTCGTCGGCGGCATCTGGACATTGCTCATCACGCCATTCCTGCCGACCGGGGAAGGGCTCGGGAAGTCCTACCAGACAACGTTTCTGGTGCTGCTGACGGTGTTGGTGCTGGGCATCATCTGGGAGTTCATCTACCACGGGCTGCAGCAGTTCCGGTGGGAGAAGGACTGGCCGACGTTCTTCGGTTTGCTCACCTTGATCAACGAGGGCATCGTGGTGTGGCTGGTCATCTCCGGTGGCCTGGTACCAGGGGTCGGTGACGTCCCGCTGTCGGCGTTTCTGATCCAATTCATCACCACCTGGCTGGTGGTATGGCTGGTGGCCAATGGTCCGGTGCAGATCTTCTTCAC
This sequence comes from uncultured Actinomycetota bacterium, assembly GCA_963730295.1. Taxonomy (GTDB): domain Bacteria; phylum Actinomycetota; class Actinomycetes; order Mycobacteriales; family Nakamurellaceae; genus Nakamurella. The sequence continues at coordinate 877,738 of CAVSRE010000006.1, forward strand.
GCGCTGGCGATTCCGGGGAGGGCGATTCTGGTGAACGTCAGCTTCGACGACATTCGCGGCGAGGTGCTGCCCGGTGGGCATCTGGTGGCCAGGGTGCCCGGCATCGTGGTCGTCATCCGACGTGACGAAGGCGCCGGTCAGGCGTCATCGGCAGACCTGCTCGCGCTGATCAGACAAGCCGCCCAGGACGGATCGCCGGCCCCCGGCCGGGACCTGGCCCGGCTGCTCACCGAATGGGTGGTGACGACGAGCGCCGTCCCCGGCTTCGGCACCATCGCGGCCACCGAAGAGGGCATCGCGGTGTTCCTGCACGGCGACGTCAGCGTCTCGGAACTGCCTGTTGCCCAGGTGGTGGCCGGTGCGGCGGCAGCGAGCGACCTGCTGCACCTGTCCGGACGGACCGCCGCGTTCACCGTGGATCACCTGTTGCCCTGGCCGGCCGGTCCTTTGGTGCTGGCCGCGGGTGCCACTCCTGATCCAGAGGGTGGCAGCACGGCGATCGGCGTGCTGGGCTGGTCCGGACTGGTCGAGGGCCTGGTGCCCGGCGACGGGATCGTGCTCGGCGCCCGCAGCACAGTGCGCGGTACGCACGGCGGCGGGCGGCATCACTCGCCGATGCCGCCGGCGCCGGTGCAGCACCCGCAGGTGCACGACACGCCGGTGCCGGAACCAGCGTTGGAAGCGACGCAGGAGCACCCGGCCGCCCGGCCCGACCGCCAACCGAATCTCCCACCGGTACCGGTCGCACCGCCGACCCCGGTCGCGCCCCCGCCGACCCCGGTCGCGCCCCCGCCGACCCCGGTCGCGCCCCCGCCGGCCCCGGCTGCACCCCCACCGTCGGCGCCGATCGCGCCTCCTCTGACCCCGGCCGCGCCCCCACCGACCCCGGCTGCGCCCCCACCCATCCCGGACCCGTCGCCACGGGGTGCCGGCCAACCGCCCGTCTCGGCGGCGCCTCCGCCACCGCCGCCGGGTGCCGCTCCGCCGAAGCTCCGCCCACCCAGGGTGTCCGAGCAGATCCACGGCTCGCACGTGCACGAGGCACGCCGCCCGCCGCTGCCGATCGCCGGCGTCAAACCACCCGCCCCGCGGCCCGGCGCCAAGGACCAGCCGGCGCACGTCGTCGTCAAGGGTTTCCGCTGCTCACGCAACCACCACAACGACCCCCGGGTGTCGTTCTGCTCGGTCTGCGGAATCCGGATGGATCAGCGCACCGGCGTCCTGATCGACGGCCGCAGGCCACCGCTGGGCCTGCTGGTGCTGGATATCGGGTCGACGTTCGTTCTGGACGACAACTATCTGCTCGGCCGCAATCCGGAGGTCGACGAGGCGGTCATCCGCAGCCGGCTGCGACCGATCCGGCTCGACGACGACAGCGGAACCCTGTCCCGGGTGCATGCGGAGATCCGGCTCGAAGGCTGGGACGTGCTGCTCATCGACCGGGGTTCGGCCAACGGCACCTACATCGCCGCCGGCGGTCAAGCGGGCTGGAACCGGTTGGCCCCGAACACCCCGGTCGTTCTCTCCCCGGGGACCCATGTCCGTACCGGGCGCCGGATGTTCACCTTCGAATCCGCGCACGCCCGGCTGTGAACTTCCGGCGGTGAATCGGGCGGCAGTGAACCCGGGCGGCGGTGAACCCGGGCGGCCGACTTCAGTCCATCGAGGCGAGCTTGGCCAACTGCGCCACGAGTTCCGCATCCCGGTCATCCAGGCCGGCCCGCACGGTGACGGTCGTCCCGGGACCGGTGAGCAGCGTCGCGGCCCGGTCTGACGATGCCCCCACCAGCACCAACGGCGCGGAGGCGACGGTCGGCGTCCCGTCCAGCATCTGCACCTGCAGCCCTGCCGCGCGCAGCGGCTCCAGCGCGGCGGTCACCCGCCGGGCGGATCGGCCCCCTTCCGGTGCCGCAACGAGCAGGGGCGCGCGCAGATGGCCGGCGGCCGCCGAGCCCAACACGAGCGCCGTCCGGCCGTCCGCGTCATTGTCGACGACCACCCCGACGGCATCACCCGCCGTCAGAACCGCACCCCCGAGGTGGGCGATGGCCAGCGTGAAGACCGGGTCGACCGGCGGCAGCGAACCCCCGGATGGCTGGTCCACGAACAGCCGATCGACCAGCACGACGTCGGCCTCGACCGCGATCGCCTGCGCGACCAGGTCACTCCACGGGTCCGAGGTGAATCTCGTCAGCACGGAGCATTTCACGCCGCGGCCGGTCAGCTCTGCGGACAGCTGACCCAGCTCATCCACTGTGCTGGCCATTCGAGCCAGGTCCGGCACCAGTGACGCACCCACCTCCAGCGGGGCCTTCGGCCGGGTGATCAGCCGGCTGAGCACCACTTCGGCCGGTCGGCCGGTGCCCAGCAGCGCGGCACCCACGGCCGCCATCGCCCGGGCGCGTTGCTGATCATCAACCAGCACCAGGACCCGGTAGGAGTCGATGACGCCCAGCGCCGCGCGTTCGGCGGCTTCGATGTCGCGCTGCATCACCCGGTCCGAGTACACCCGTTTCAACAGTGGGCCGGTCATCGCCGTGGTGATCAGGGCCATCAGCACCAGCATGGTGAACAACTCATCGTCGAGCACTCCGAGCTGCTTGCCGACGTTCAGGATCACCAGCTCGGTGAGCCCCCTGGTGTTCATCAACACGCCGATGGCCGCCGATTGCCTGCTGGGTACCTTCATCGCCCTGGCCGCGGCAAAGGCGCCGAAGAATTTGCCCCCGACTGCCACCAGCAGGATCAGGGCGAGCTGCCACAGCCCCGATCCGGTGATCCCGCCGATGTTGGTGCTCAGACCCGTGATGACGAAGAACAACGGCAGCAGCAACAGGACACTGACCTGTTCCAGCCGCTCGAGGATCTCGGTGGTCATCTCCGCGGCACCCTGCCGCGGCATGATCGCCCCGAAAATGAACGCCCCGAAAATGGCGTGGATGCCGATGATCTCGGTGATGTACGCCGATGCCAGCACACCGATCAGCACGACGGCCAGGATGTCCGGCGTCAGCCGGCCGACCCGGTGGTACCAGTCGTTGAGCCTCTTCAAGGCCGGCCGGACAAGTCCGAACATGATCCCGGCGAACACGGCGGTGAGCGCGACGATCCGCAGCACATCCAGCGGCCCGTTGCCCTGCACCACCGCGACGACGAAGGCCAGCAGCGTCCAGGCAATGATGTCGTCGACGGCCGCGCAGGCCAGCGCGAGTACACCGGTTGAGGTGCGGTGCATGCCCCGGTCGGTGAGGATCCTGGCCAGCACCGGGAACGCGGTGATGGACATCGCCACGCCGAGGAACAGCGCGAGCGCGAGCGGCGCCACCGGACCGGTGGCGGTCTCGTCGTGGCTCGGGTAGAGCAGCATCGACAAGGCCGCGCCGAGCGCGAAGGGCAGGGCAACCGAGGCGGCTGAGATGGTGCCGGCGAGCCGCTCCCGGCCCCTGATCAGCAGCATGTCCAGTTCCAGCCCGACGATGAACATGAACAGCACCAGCCCGAGTTGGGCCAGAATGTTCAGGTAGGGCAACACTTCGGGCGGGAACAGCTTGCCGTCCAGATCGCCCGGCAACAGCCCCAGCAGGCTGGGCCCGAGGGCGATTCCGGCGATGATCTCGCCCACGACGGGAGGCTGACCGACCGCCCTGGCCAACCGCCCGAAGACCCGCGCAACGATCATGATGATCGCGATGTCGATGAAGACCAGCCCGGCGATGTGCATGCGGCGCAGTCCTGTCTGGGCGTGGCGGATGTCGTCACTCAGTGTGAAGCAGACCCGGCTTCGGGATACCGGCAACCACCCAGATTCAGTCGTCCGTGTCACACTCCGGCCCGGTCGACGAACTGTCATCGACATGGTTCTGCGGGTCTCCGGGTTCGCCCGTTAGGATCAGCAACGCCGTGCCGGTTGATTTCGGCGGCTCGTCCGGCACGAGTGCGCCCGAGTGTCTGTGAGGGTCCGACGTGGTGCTGCAGGACACCCCAGTTCAATCCGTACCCGTGCTCGCCGACTTCCGGGTCGTCCGGTTGATCGGTGAGGGCAACCACGGTCGCTTCTACCTCGCGCAGCCGCCCGCCCGACTCGGCATCCCGGACGAGTTCGTCGCGGTCAAGGTCTTCGCCGGGCAATGCAGCGAGGACGCCTATCGCCGGGGCACCCGGGAACTGCGAGCGTTCGCCGCAGTGGATTCGCCTTACCTGGCCCGGGTCTACGACGCGGTGCTGGAGGACAACTTCCTCTACGCAATGGAGTACTTTCCGCTCGGCTCCTTGGCGGCGCCCGCCCGGCCGCTCGGCCGGGACGAGGTGCTGCGTGCCGTCGAGCATGCGGCGCGGGCGGTGCACGCGCTGCACGAGGCGGGCCTCGCGCACGGCGACGTCAAACCCGGGAACGTGATGCTGCACGACGCCGGCGGCAAGCTGTCGGACCTGGGCCTGGCCCGGGTGTTCACCGCCGGTGCCGCCTTGACCGGGATGGCGCCGGAGACGTCTGTGGAGTACCTCGACCCGTCGCTGCTGCTCGGCGATCCGCCCTCCAGGTCCACCGACATCTGGGCCCTGGGCGCAACCTTGCACCGGGCTCTGACGGGCAAGGGGCTCTACGGCGAGTTACCCGAACGGCAGCCGCTGCTGGCGATCCGCCGGGTGCAGACCAGTACGCCGACCCTTGATCCCGCGCTCACACCGGCCGAGGCCGCCCTGGTCCTGGCCTGCCTGGCTGCGCCGGAGGAACGCCCGGTGACGGCCCTCGACGTGGCCGATCGAATCGCGACGCTGCGGGCGACGACCAACGGCTGACCACCGGATTTCCGGTCCCCGAGATGCGGCACGGCCGGTGCCGGAGCTGTTCGCTCCAGCACCGGCCGTCAGACTGCGCAGGTCGGCGCCCCGGCCGACCGCGACATCACACCGACGCGAGGGCCTTGGCCTTGAGGGTGTTGAACTCGGCCTGGGTCACCGTGCCGTTGTCCAGCAGCGCCTTGGCGTCCGCGATCTGCTCCGCGGAGGACTTGCCGCCGCCGGAGCCCGCGACCTGCTTGATGTAGGCGTTGGTCGCGCTCTGCTGCTGACGCATTGCGGCGACCTGCCGCTCGGCCATGCCGCGTCCACGGGCGATCAGGTAGACCAGCGCGGAAATGAGCGGAGCGAAGATCAGCGCGATGATCCAGACCGCTTTCCACCCACCGGCCAGCTGATGATCGCCGAAGATGTCGATGAAGATTCGGAAGAGCACCATCAGGTACGCCACGAAAATGAAGATGTAGAAGATGTCGGCGATGATGTCCCAGAAGTTGGACATGGCAGTTCCTTCGGGTCGAGAGAGAGGGCGGCACAGGTGGAGACGGCGCAGGGAAGCCCGTCCAAAAGGGGGTGGATATCCCCCAAACCCTGACGGATCCTATGCGAAATTCACCGCGCCGATGACGCCGACCCACCGATGCGCTGACGACCCATGGTCGCGACACCTCGGCAACCATGAGAGCCACGGGCCTTTAGAAGGCAGCCGGCTTCCACCACTTGTCCATCAGGTCCGTCATGGTGTGGTCCTTCCAGTGCACGTACAGCAGGTACTGCGCCCGGGCGGGGTCGGTGAACGTGGTGATGATGTAGGGCAGGGCTGCCTCGTCATCCGCGGATCGATAGAGCTTGCCCTTCTCGTCACCGCTGATGTTCCACGGCTCGATGACCGGCGCCCCTGACCAGTCGCGCTCCAGGTAGGCGTCCTTGTCGGCCTCGGACACGAAGTGATCGACCTCGAAATAGACGCCGTTCGGATCGTTGCACGCGATGATGGCGTCCGCGTTGCTGTTGTCCAGGTCACTGCCGATCGAGCAGGACGCCGAGTCGTACCCGGTCGCGGTCGGCGTCGCGGGCAGCAGGTCCGGGAATGCGTCCACCAACGCGGTCACCGGCCCCCACGGACCGGTCACCGTCGCGTGGACCGGCACCGTCTGCGCCGACTCCAAACCGGCCGCATTCGTTGCGGTGACCGTGTAATCGTATTTCCCGGGCAACACGTTCACATCGGTGAACTTCGTGGCGACGCCGACATACACCGTGTCGCCACTGCGGCGCAGCGTGTACCCCGTTGCGCCGGTCGTGCCGGCCCAGGTCACGGAGACGTCGCGGCCGTCCGCCGTCGCGGTGAGGCCGGTCGGGGTGGCCGGTGCGGCCACGACCGGGGTGTTGTCCCTGGTCAGGAAATAGCCGGCGGTCGCGCCGCCGAGGATGACCAGCACGGCAACCAGCCCGATCAGGATCCACTTCTTCGACCCGCTGGACGGGCTGGTCATCGCAGTGGCGGGCCCGGTCTGCTGGACGGCCGCGAACTGCTGCGAATAGCCGGGGTGCGGTCCCGACTGGTAGTTCCCGCCAGGTGGCGGGCCACCCATCGGCGGACCGCCAGGGCCGGTTGCCCCGGTGGGACCGGTCGGATAGAAACCGGCGCCGACCGGCCCGGTGCCGCGGGCGCCAACGACGGCCGGTGGCGGGTAGGCCTCGGTGGGCCGGACGGAACCGGCGCCCAGCGGCGGGACGGTGCCGGTCGGCGTCCAGGGCGCCGCCGACGAGCGCGGCAGGGCCGCCGACGGGCGGATCGTCTGCCAGCCGGCGAGCCGCTCGAGCAGGATGACGATCTCATCGAGCTCCTTGGGGCGCCGCGCACCATCGCGCTCGTACACGACTGTTCTGGTGACGTCGTTGTTGCCGACGGTGATCTCCTGCAGGACGTCACCGGGGACCACCTCGACGAGCGGCAGGCGGGGCGGCAGGTCGAAGAACCGCGATCGGTGCAGCAGTTCCTCCAGCTCGATCCGGTTGGTGGCGCCCAGGTAGTTGGTGCTGACCGGGCCGAGTTCGGAGACCGTGCCCGACGCCTCCGACGTTCGGCGAACGGAAACCGTGTACGGCGGCCGCGGCGTGGTCAGTGACACAGACTCGATGGGATCGTCCGCACCGGTCGCGCCCGGCGCGGGGGTGGCCGATTCCACCGATGTGTGTTCGCGCTCCCCCACCGGTGCGACGACCGGCGGCACCGCCGTCTCGGCGCGGGTGGGGGTGGAGGCCGACGGGTCGGCCGAAACCAGCGCTGCACGTGCGGCGAGGCTCAACTCCCGGCAACTGTTGTACCGATCGTCGGGGTCCTTGGCCATCGCCTTTGCCACGACCGCGTCGAAGCCCGGCGGCAGCCAGGACACCTTCTCCGTCGGGCGCGGCGGGGGGGTCTTCAGGTGGGCCGTCATGGTGGCGAACGGCGACGCCTCCGGGAACGGCACGCTGCCGGTGAGCAATTCGTACAACACACAACCAAGCGCGTAGATGTCGACCCGGTGGTCGAGCGGCTTGGCCTCGATCTGCTCCGGTGAGGCGTAGGCCAGCGTCGCCAACAGGTTGCCCGTGCCGGTGAGGTGTTGCACCTCGTCGGTGGACTTGGCGATGCCGAAATCGGTCAGCAGGACGTGCTCGGGCTCGCTCGGGTCATCGGGCGCGGCCAGCAGGATGTTCGCGGGCTTGACGTCGCGGTGCAGCAGCCCGGACCGATGCGCGAAGTCCAGGCCGGCGCCGGTCTCGCTGATGATGTGCACCACCCGGTGCGGTGTCATCGACCCGTCCCCGGCCCGGGACGCGACCGATGCGTCGACGCCGGCGACGTATTGCATGGAGATCCACAGTTGCCCGTCGACCGCGCCGCGGTCGTAGACCGCGACGATGTTGCGGTGGATCAGGCCCGACGCCAGGTCCGCTTCGCGCTCGAAACGGGTCCGGAAATTGGGGTCGCCCGAGAATGCCGGGTTCAGCAGCTTGAGTGCGTCCCGTCGCGGCAGCCGCGGGTGTTTGGCCAGGTAAACGGCGCCCATGCCACCCGTTCCGAGCACCGATTCGATGGTGTAGCCGGCGAATTCCTCGCCCGCGGCGAAGACCACGTGCCGTACCCCCATCCGAGATTTGTCCCGATGATGAACCATAACCAAGGCCGAGCGCCACTGTCACGCCTCGTGGCAACGTCACGCCCGAGGCCATCCAAAGGAGTGACGCCTCGCCCGTCCAGATACCCGGTGGTGCGACATGATCCGCGGCGATCGCACCGTCGCGACGATTCCGTCGAGGGTCGGACCCATTCGGTGCTGTCAAGGCTCGGTCTCCGCGTCTCCGCGCCCGACGGGATGCGCGCCCACCGGTCCCGGCACCACCCCTGCATTGCCTGACGCCCCTCGTTCGTTTGGTCAGATCAGCGTCGGCGCCTCCTCCTGGACGCGAACGGGTTCCATCGCCAGCACCCGCTCGAGCAGGCTCGGGTCGTCATTGGCCACGTTGCCGACAAGCCCGCCCACTGGCCGCAGTTCCAGCGCCGCAACCAGGTCCTCGGCCGGCGGGGGCAGCATCGACTCCGGCTCGACCCGCGGATCGAGCCAGGCGGCCCATTCCGAGGCCGGCAGGATCAGCGGCATCCGATCGTGAATGTCCCGCAATGGACCGACCGAGTCGGTGGTGATGATCGTCATCGAGACCACCGGGTCACCGTCCGCGGGCCGCCAGTACTCCCACAGTCCGGCGAAGGCCATCACCGAACCATCCCGCGGCGTCATGAAGTACGGCTGCTTGACGGGTTTCGGACGGCTCTTCCGGGAACCACCGGACGCCTGGGACGTGTGCCCGAGCAGCTTCCATTCGAAGTACCCGCTCGCCGGGATCAGGCAGCGACGCTTCGCCAGCGCCGTGCGGAACGCCCCCTTCTCCGCGAGCGACTCGGCCCGGGCATTGAACATCCGGTTCCCGGCCGACAGGTCCTTCGCCCAGGACGGCACCAGCCCCCACCGCATCGGCTCGATCTGCCGGAGCGCATCCTCCGGGGCGACCTTGGGTTCGAGTCGGACGACCGGCACCGTGACGGTGGGTGCGATGTTGTACCGGGGCCGCACGGGATCACCCCCGTACAGACCCCCGGCGCCACCGGCCCGCGGGTCCGGCTCGGCCTCGAACAGCCCGTAGAGGGACTCCGGTTCCATCGTCAACGCATACCGACCGCACATGCCGCCATGGTGCCATCGAGGTCCGACAGGCGGACAGCGCTGCCGTCGGACGCAGAGTCGGCCACATCACCGTGCATGCCGGGGGAGCTCGCGTTGGCACACGCGAAGAGACATGCGGACGGGGCGGAGCCTGACCCTCACCGCCCCCTGCTGTTCGGTACGTGCGCCGCCGAGGCCACCCCCGACTAACCGAACTCAGTCGAGCCGTCAGGTCACGGTCACCGTGACCATCCCCAACAGATCTGCGCCAGGCGTTGCCGGGCATCGCTGGACCAGATATTGTCGCGTACACATAAAATGTCTGCGTTCCGGGCGGCGAGGTCAACTGGATGTTGAACCCATGATTCCCGGTGATGCCGTACACGAGGTTGACATCAGGGCGAAACACGTCGGTGGGATATCTCGTGTGCGCCTGTCCTGTCCGGAATGCGGTGACGGGATCGAGATGCTGGGATTATCCGGATCGAACGCCCAGCCCTGGATGGTCACCTTCCCGGGCGCCGGTCGCCACGACGCTATCCAGTACCCCAAGCGGAATCCCGACCGTGACCTGTTTGGTGGCGATCAGCGGATTCGGCCCATTGGGGTAGGCCGAGTTAATGAGGTAGACCTGAACAGTGTGATTACCCGGCGTGGTGGTCACGTTGATGTTGAATCCGTGATTGCCGGTGACCGAGAATGCGGAGTTGACATCCCCGCGGAGCGTATTCGTCGGGAACCAGCCGATCCCGGCGCCGTCCACATAGACCGCGACCTGAATAGAGGTGCTGGGAGCCTTCCCGTCCAATGCCCATCCACCCAGGTGAATGGTGCTGTTGGGCCCGGCCGAGGCGTTGTCAACGACCCCAATAGGTGTCGTACCCAGTGCGGGGAGCGTGATCACGTTCGAGGAGGAAGCCCCGGCCGCATTCCAGGCGGAGACCCGGTAGGTGTTCGTCACCGTCCGGTCGGTGGGTGACGTGTCGGTGAACGTGGTGGCATTGGCCAGCGCGGTACCGATCTGGGTGTATGGCCCGGCCTTGCCATTTGTCACTACGGACCGCTCGATGCGGTACCCGACTTCAGCGGTGCCCGGGTTGGTCCAGCTGGCTGGATTTGCGTAGTCGACGGGTGTGCCATCGGTCCAGCTGAAGGCGAGATTCGGACTGCCGCCGGTGAGCGTCAGGGTGGGTTTTATCGGCAGGTTTCTGGCGGCGTGCACCGTCACCGGCCGCATCATGTCCATTTCCTCGTGGCTCAGGATGTGGCAGTGGAAGACGTACTCCCAGCCGAAGTCCACGACCTGGTTCACGATCGGCGTCGTCATGGGTTGGCCGTTGGTATCGGTGTTGTTGAAGCCGGCCTGAACTCCCTGCAGGGCATTGAGGTCGCCCCTGGCGCCGATCGGCATCGCCGGGTTGAGCGGCCGGTGGCTGTCCGTGACACCGAACGGAAGGGTTGGCACGATCGGGCGCACCGCGACGATGGTGTCCTCGAGCGGGCTGACCCGCACGGTTTCCTTCCAGCCGAGTTCAGCGGGTTCGGGCGGGATGATGATGTTGTCCCACGTCACCCGGTTGATCACCTGCACGCTTTGTAGGTGGAAATGTATTGGGTGGGTATCCACCCCGTTGTGGGTGATCTTCCATATCTGGGTGCCGTCCGTCCCGGATGAGATCGGAGTGACTTTCAGACTGCTCGGCAGCCCCGTCGAATCAAGTACTTCGGTTGCCGGGTTCACATAGGGATACAGAATGATGTTTTGGGTCAGTGGGGTCGCACCGGGCGCCTCAAGTCCCAGGTTGGCGGTCATTCGCCCCCATTCATCGAAGCTCGCCGAGTTCATCTCGTCATGCAATCCCTTGGGTTCAAAGGGTATTTGCATCTTGGCGTTCGGCGCCGCGAGAGTGTTGAACCCGAACTTGTCGGTTGGTTGTGAGCCCTCCTGGATCCGGGCGAAACCGTCACACCTGGCGCTGGCGTGGATCGGGGCATTGCACCAGCCGTTCGTCACGAAGTTGGTGCCGAGAGCACCGTTGTAGGCAGCCTGGCCCACGATGATCGGGTCCTGGCCGGATTCGAACACACCGGAACCGTCGGTGTGGTGGGCGAACGCGGTGTTGAGTGCGCCCATCCGGTCGTCGGTGGTATTCGGCCGGTCGAAAGCGACCGCAGGAGCAGCGTTCGACACCTTGACCTGCATGACGGTCCGCGTGTTGGGGCCATAGCCGGCAAGGGTGGTCGGGGCGCCGGCCGGGGTGAGATCCGGCCCACCGGTGTAGTAGTCGTACCCAGGAACGCGTGCCGGGAAGGCGGCCGGCGCGTCGTTGTACATGATCAGCGTCTTGCCCCGGTACTGGGAGAAGTCGACGACGACGTCAGCGCGTTCGGCCGGCGACAGCAACAAGGAGTGCTTGTCGACGTTGCCGACGTCAAACCGGGTCGGATCCGTGATGTACGTCGTCGGTTGGGCCGGGACGATGACCGGAGCGGGCAGGAAGCCACCCTCGTTGCCGATCTGGATCCAGTTCGGCCCTGCCGGGCTCTTGCTGGTGTCCGGTGTCGGGGCGACGTTCGGATCGGTCTGCGCCGCGGCGAGTTCGGTGGGATTCAGCGCGACCTCGCTGAGCGTCCCTGTGCTCGGATCGGCGACGTACCAGGACAGGTTCCAGAACCGGTCGTTGGCGTCGTTGATGATCCGGTAGCGGTAGGCCTTCGGATCGACCGTGGTCGTCGGGTAGGCCGTGCCGTTGATGACCGGGGTGTCGTTGAAGGCCTCCATGCCGACCGAGACGTTCGGGGTGGACGGGATCAGCGCCGGTTCACAGAACGGCTCGACGTCGGGGTCACAGGCCGGGTCGTAGTAGGGGTTGTCGATCGGCGGGTACTTGACGTCCTTTGCCGGCGGCCAGAACCAGGGGCCGTACATCCACCGGCCGAACGCGCTCATTCCGCTGGGATCGCCGGGGTTCTGTGCCGGCATGTAGACGTGCGGTGCCCACAGGCTGCCCTCGCCGCCCCACTTCGCGTAGTTCCAGGTCGGATCGACCTTGGCCACCGTCGCCGCGTCGGGCAGGAAGGTCTTGTCCTGGATGTTCAGGACGGTGCCGGTACCCAGTCCCGCCAGGGCGCCGCCGTCGCCGATCAGTTTCTGCTCGGTGTCATCGGTCAGCAGGTACCCGGCGGCCTCGCCGGCGTAGACGTTGAGCCGGGTGATGCCCCACGCGTGGTCGTGCGTCCACATCAGTCGGGCACTTTGCTGGTTGGTGTAGAAGAAGGTCTGCGCACCTGGGCCGGGGTCTGGCATGTCCGGAACAGAGGTGACACTGACGCCCTTGGGATACGCAGTGTTTTCGCCGGCCGGGGTGATCCACTGGTGGGGGGTGCCGTCACTGATCCACGGGGTGACGCCGCCGTGCAGGTGCACGTCGGCCCGGTTCTCCGAGTAGCAGGTCGTCGGCTTGGGGGTGGTGTTGGCGCACACCGGGTTCCGCACGCCGTCCAGCACACTGCCCTGGTCCGCCGCCATGTCGATGGGAACGCCGTTGGCGTCGAGTTTCATCATGTCCGGGCCGGGACCCGATCCCATCAGCGAGGTGTCGACCGGCAGGAACAGATCCCCGCCGACGCCCGTCGGTAGCAGGTTGCGGAACAAGACCCGAACCGGCCTGTTCTTCTGGGCGACGACTGTCGGCCCGAGGTAATGAGGACCATCGACGCCGAAGAATCCGTCGATCGGGGCGTCGGGAACGGTCGGGTCCAGGTTGGCGTTCGTCAGCTGGGCATGCTTACCGGGCACGACGCTGGTGGAGAGCTGGACGTACCCGCGGAGCAGCGTCGCCGGCAGGCTCGACGCGAACTTGTGCCGGTACTGCACGACGGCGATCTCGTAGTAGTCGCTGCCCGGGTAGGTGGTGGTATCGGGTACAGCGGTCGGGATGTACTCGTCAAGATTGTTCTTCTGGTCGGGTCCCATTCCGGCTAAGGTGTCGACGAACTTCTTCAGACCCGGAGTCAGGTACCCGGCTCCCGGGGAAGTGACCGTGATACCGGTGACGGACCCCTTGACTGCAACCGTAGCCGTTGCGGAGGCGCCCTTGTCGGCTGCGCCGACCGTGTCGGCGATCACCACCGTTGGCGCGGAGTCATAGCCGTGACCGCCGTCGGTCACATCGATCTGGCCGATGTTGATCGTCGCCGTTGCGGTCGCGTACTCCGTCGGGGTGCGCCCGATGGTGGCGTCGACAATTGAAACGGTCGGCGCCTTCGTGTAACCGCTGCCCGGTTCCACGACCTCGACCGACGTCACGGCGCCATCGGCATCGATCGTCGCTTTCCCGGTCGCCGTGGTGCCGTCGGGCAGATCCGGGAGGGAGAACTTCAGAATCGCCTGATTCGGGTAACCGAGACCCGGGGCCGTCAGTGTGAGGTTGTCAACGCCGCCGCTCGCGGTCGCCGTCGCCCGGGCGTCGAACCCGCCGCCGGTCAGGGTGACGGCCGGTGCGGCGAAGCCGAATCCGGTTTCGTTGACTTCGATGCTCTTCAGGACGCCGCTGGAGATTGTTGCCCTGGCGGCAGCCTTGGGCGATGGTGCCAGGCCCGCGGTGTCGATCGAGACGGCCGGCACGGACACGTAGCCGCTGCCCGGGCTGGTGACGGTCACTCCCGAGATGCCCCCGGTCTTCGGGTTGACGCTGGCCGTTGCCTCCGCGCCGGAACCTGGATCGGTGACCGTCGGGGTGACGGTGGCCGAGAAGGAGTAGGTGCGGTCCCTCGAGTAGATCGGGAAGCCGGGATCGGTGCCCAACGAGAGGGTGCTGTCCTGCGCCGGCGCGACGTTGGTGGCGAGCGTCGGATCCGCGGTCGCCGGGTAGCTGAAGGTGTCGCCGTTGGCCGGGATGGCCGTATCGAGCGGTACACCTTCGCCGTAGAAGCCGATCACGTCATCGGCATTGACGGTGACGTCCGGAACGGTGAACGTGGCAACTTCGCCTGTTGCGCCCGTCAGGGCCGGCACCGTCTGCAGTCCGCTGTCGTAGACGACTGTGTACTGGTCGGCCGTCGCAGTCGGGCGCAGCAGGTAGGCGTGCAGCACACCACCGGCAGATGGGGTCGGGCTTCCCCCGGTCGTGGCTTGATTCCAGGTCTGGAAGCTGTTCAGCTTGCCGGCCGGGAGCTTGGAGTTGGCGAGAACGACCATGACCGGGCCGAGCGCGCCCGGGGGGGTGGCGTAGTCCGTCGCAAAAGCTCGCTGGGTCAGCGGGTTTCCGTAGGAGACCGGCGTCGGCGTCCCGAGACTGATCGTCACCAGCGCGTCGGACAGCACCTGCGGACTGTTGGCCCAGTTCGGATACGGGCCGAAGTAATGCGGCACCTTCGACTCGTCGGTGGGGCTGGCGGGAGCACTCGAAACGGCCGGTGCGGGCGCAGCCGCTGGGGCCGGAGCCGCGGCGGACGCCTCCGGGGCAACAGCAGCAGCCACCGCACCCTCCAACTGCCCGGCCGTGACCGCGGCGCTGTTGAGCGCAGGTTCGCCCCACGCGGGCACGGCCAGCGCAGTCATTTGCACGAGCACGACCGCGGCCAATGTGGCCACGAGTGTCTTTCGGATCATGACGGGCTCCACCCCTAGCGCTGAACCACCGGACAAGTCTCTTCGGGTCGCACTCAACTCGTGCGCTACGTGGTCAGATAGGGGCTTTAGTCCCTTGTGTCCGCGCAATATCACCCGAATGCCATTAGGGGAACCTACACCACGCTATCATTCAGGCGATTGGCTTCCACGTTTGGACTTAACGCACAGTCAGTCCTTGGCGGATGAAACGACGCGTCCGGGACCACTGCGGGGTGGGCGAGTCGGGGGAGACGCATTCGGGTTGCCGATCGATCACAGCCTGCGACCTGCGAGACGCCTGGGCATTCTGGGGCCGGGCGCAGGACACAGACCGGCAATCCGGGCCCGATGCGCGATCATGAGTTGGTGATCGCCGCCACCACCACTCACGTCCCGCCCACACCTGCACGCTGGGAGGCGCCGGTGAGCCAGCGCCCAGTGCGCGCCACGGTGCCGGTTCCGGGCTCGAAGTCGTTGACCAATCGGGCGCTGATCCTGGCCGCCCAGGCCACCGGCCCCTCGTTGATCGTTGCCCCGCTGCGCAGCCGGGACACCGACCTGATGGCGTCCGCATTGCGAGCACTCGGCACCGCCATCGTCGATGATGGGGACAACACTCTGGTGACGCCCGCGCGACTGGCCGGGCCGGCGACCATCGACTGCGGGCTGGCCGGCACCGTGATGCGATTCGTGCCCGCCTTGGCCGCAACGGCGACCGGGACCATCACCCTTGACGGCGACGAGGCGGCCCGCCGCCGGCCGATGGGCACCGTGCTGGACGCGCTCCGCGCTCTCGGCGCGGACATCGAAGGCGATGCGCTGCCATTCACAATCCGGGGAGCGGGGGCACTGCGGGGCGGCACTGTCCGGATCGACGCGAGCGCGTCATCCCAGTTCGTTTCCGGGTTGCTGCTCGCCGCACCGTCTTTTAACGATGGCGTCGCCGTGCTGCACGAGGGCGCCGCGGTGCCGTCCCTGCCGCATATCGAGATGACGGTAGAAACCCTGCGGTCGGTCGGCGTGCTGGTCGACGACAGCCGGCCGAACGAATGGCGGGTGGCGCCCGGCCCGGTTGCGCCCTGGGCCACCGTCATCGAACCGGACCTGTCCAACGCCACCCCGTTCCTGGCCGCGGCCGCGGTCACCGGCGGAACCGTGACGGTCCCGCACTGGCCGGCGAAGACGAATCAGGCCGGTGATGCGATCCGCGGAATCCTCACCTCGATGGGTGCATCGGTCCGACTGGATTCAACGGGCCTCACCGTCACCGGGCCCGACGCACTGCACGGTATCGACGTCGACCTGCACGACGTCGGCGAACTGACCCCGACGATCGTCGCGATGGCGGTGTTCGCCGACGGGGTCAGTCGGCTGCGCGGGATCGGCCACCTGCGCGGTCACGAGACCGACCGGCTCGCGGCCATTGCCGCGGACGTCGCCGCGCTCGGCGGGCAGGTCGACCAGACCGCGGACTCGCTGACGATCACCCCGCGGCCCTTGCACGGGGGACACTGGGCGGCCTACGCCGACCACCGGATGGCGACGGCGGGTGCCATCGTCGGACTGCGCGTCGACGGCGTACTGGTCGACGACATCGACACCACCGCAAAGACTTTGCCCGGTTTTGCCGGCATGTGGCGCCGAATGCTGGCCGGCGCACCGGTGGTGGCCCACTGAGCACACTCGGCGAGAACTGGGAGAACGACGACGTCCGGGTCCGGCCCACCCGCGGCGGGTCCCGGCCACGCACCAAGACCAGGCCGAGTCACACCGATGCGGTCAGTGGGTTCGTGACGACCGTCGATCGCGGTCGCTACACCTGCCTGGTCGAGGAGGGCACCACACGGGCGCACGTGGTGACGGCGATGCGCGCCAGGGAATTGGGCCGCCGGGCGGTCGCTGTCGGTGATCTGGTCGACCTGGTCGGCGATACCGATGGCGCTCCCGACACGCTGGCCCGGATCGTCCGGATCACGCCGCGGCGCAGTTTCCTGCGCCGTTCGGCGGACGACACCGACCCGGCCGAGCGGGTCCTGGTGGCCAACGCGGATCAACTGGTGATCGTCTGCGCCCTGGTCGATCCGGTGCCGAGGACCGGGTTCATCGACCGCTGCCTGGTCGCGGCCTACACCGGCAATCTGGCTGCGGTGCTGGTGCTCACCAAGGCAGACCTTGCCGACCCGACGTTCCTGCAGGAGATCTATGCCGACCTCGACCTACCGATCCTGGTGACGAGGCGTGGGGTTTCCGCCGACGGTTCTCGGGTGGTCGACGGCATCGACGCGGTGCGCGAGCGACTGGACCGTTCGGTGTCGGTGATGATCGGGCATTCCGGGGTCGGGAAGTCGACCCTGGTGAACGCACTGGTGCCGGACGCGAAGCGGGCAATCGGCAGCGTCACCGGAGTCGGCAAGGGACGGCACACCTCCACGTCGGCGATCGCGCTGCCGCTGCGCGCGGGCGGGTGGGTGATCGACACGCCGGGTGTCCGCTCCTTTGGTCTGGCCCACGTCACACCCGACGACCTGCTGGAGACGTTCGACGATCTGCTGCCGGGAACCGTCGACTGCCCGCCGAACTGTGATCACACCGGCCCGGATGGCGGAGCCGATACGACTGGCACCGGCTGCGCGTTGGATGCCTTCGTTGCTGCCGGCGGTTCGAGCCCGGGCAGGTTGGCGTCCTTCCGGCGACTGCTCGCCTCGCGGTCCGGCAACGACGGCTACCCCGAATCCGACTGACCCTCCCGCTGGTCACGGCGGGTGTGACCAGGGTCACCCTGGGTTCGGAGCGAAAGATAGATGACGAGTCCACTTCTTTGGAATATGCTTGCCGCAGTGTTGTTGAACATTCAAGCAACCACTACTCGGAAGGAACCACGATGACCACCTCAGTCACCACTCCAGTCCTCACCGCCGGCACCTGGACCGCTGACGCCGTTCACTCGGACGTCTCGTTCAAGGTCCGCCACATGGCGGTCGGCAAGGCCAGGGGCACCTTCGCCCTGAAGTCCGCCACCCTGGTCGTCGACGAGAACGGCACACACGCCGTCACCGCCGAGATCGATGCCGCCAGCGTCGACACCAAGCATGAGCAGCGTGACGCGCACGTTCGTTCGGCAGACTTCCTGGACGTCGAGAACCACCCGATCCTGACCTTCGTCTCCACCGGCATCAAGAGCCAGGACGGCGACGACTTCGTCCTCAACGGCGATCTGACCATCCGCAGCACCACCCAGCCGGTCGAGCTGGCCGTCGAGTTCCTCGGCGAGACGGTCGACGCCTACGGCGCGACGCGCGCGGGCTTCTCCGCCAAGACCTCCATCAGCCGCAAGTCCTATGGCGTGAGCTTCGAAGCGGCCTTCGGTGCGGGCAACGCTGTTGTCGCCGACAAGGTCGAGATCGACCTCGAGCTCGAGTTCGTCAAGAACGCGTAGTTTTGGGTACTAGGTAATCGCACTGCGCGCTACCTGAGTTGCAGGGTCCTCGCGAGCGGCTGGAGCATCTCCCATGAGGGGTGCCGCTCGGAGGTCGAATACACACAAGCCCGGCTGCCGAATCCGTCAGCCGGGCTTTGTGTTTCAGCAGAGATCTGGGCGCGGCTACGGGGAGTCGACCTCCTCCACGAAGTACCTGATCTCCCCAGGCGCGTACCAAGCCAGGTCAAAATCTTCGGCCGATCGTTTCGGCCGCTACGCGGAGTCGACCTCCTCCACGAAAATACCTGATCTCCCCAGGCGCGTACCAAGCCAGGTCAAAATCTTCGGCCGATCGTTTCGGCCGCTACGCGGAGTCGACCTCCTCCACGAAATACCTGATCTCCCCAGGCGCGTACCAGGCCAGGTCAAAATCTTCGGCCGATCCCAAAATAAACTCAGCATCGTGGTCGCCGAGGTCCGCGGCGTCGATGGCGGCCGAAGCCTCCCGGACGGCCGGACCCGCATCGGCGCCGTCGATATGAACGGCGGCAACGAGGGAGAAGTCCACCGTCCCGCGCACGGCGACCACCGCGCGGTCTGCCTCGGGCCGCGGGGTCGCCACCGAATCGTCGACCTCGGCCGCGATCACCACTCGCAGCGGCGGCTCGTCATCGTCGGCGGCGGCCAGCAGTCGGAGCGAGGCCCGGGACGCGTCCTGCATGGCGAGGTATTCGAGTTCCTCCTCGGACCAATCCGGGTATTCCAGGCGCAGCGGTGCGGTGACGGCGAAGCCGACGCCCGAACGCACGGCAATCGAGCCCGCCGCGAGCGCTGTGCGAATCCCCGACATGGTGGACGGCAAATAGATCCTCATCATTGACATCCTCACGAGGCTTGGGGCGTGATCGTGAAGGATCGAGTGGCTGTGAGCCGACGAATCCTTCACGGTAAGCCGGTCCAGGGCTGGTGTCGCAAGAAACCGCACTCAGGACGACGACCTGGAGCGCCGTGCCCGTCGCGAGCCCGGGACGGGCGTCCCCGATTCGTGCGGCACCGTCGATCCGAGTTCCTCGATGGCCTCGCGGATCTGCACGGCGAATTCCTCGACGTCCGGGATCGCGTCCCGGTCGGCGGTCATGCCGAAATACACTCCCCCGTTGTACGACGTACACGACACTGCAAGCGCCTGCCCGAGTCCGAGCGGAGCAACCGGGTACATGGCATCCACCGGGAACCCGGCCGCGTACAGCGGCACCTGCGGACCGGGGACGTTGGTGATCAGCACGTTGTACATCCGGCGGGACAGCTGGCCGGCGACTCGGGCGCCCAGCGCGTGCAGCGTCGGCGGCGAAAACCGGCCCAGCTCGACCAGCGCGTCGGCACCGACCTGCTGCCCGGATTCGACGAAGGCGCCCATCGCGAACGACACCTGGTGCAGCCGCATCACCGGATTCGGCTCGGACACCGGCAGATCAATGAGATAGGACGCGACGGAGCCGCCTTCCTCGCCGGGCGCGGCCGCAACGGACATCGGCACCATCGCCCGGACGACCGTATGCGCGGTGACCGCCTCGGCCCGGGACAGCAGCCACGACCGCAACGCACCGGTGATCACCGTCAACACGACGTCGTTCACCGAGCCGCCGTGCGCCTGCCGCACCGTCTTGAAGTCCGCGAGGTCCGCGTGCAGGGTGGCGAACCGACGCTGCCCGCTCTTCGCGTCGTTCAGCAACGACCGCGGGGCGGGGCTCACCGTCCGCCTGAGCACCTCGAACGCGCTGCCCGCCGCGCTGAGCACCTTCGTCATCACCGCACCGACGTCCTGCGCGGCGAGCCGGGCAATGTCCAGAACCTCGCTGGGCCGGCTGGTCAGGTCGGCGACGGCGTCGACCACCAGGTCGATGTCACTGGGCGACGGGTTCGGGATCCACGGTTGCTCGGGCAGGTCCCGCGAACGCCGGTTGACGTCCAGGATCGCTGCGGCCACGTCGACGGCACCGATCCGGTCGACCATCGCATGGTGGGTCTTGTTGACCAGGGCGATCCGGCCACCCGTCAGCCCCTCGATGACGTAGACCTCCCAGAGCGGGCGGGTCCGATCCAGCGGGCGGGAGATCAGCCTGCCGACCAATTCGTCCAGTTCGACGTCCGTTCCGGGCTTGGGAATCGCGGAACGCCGCACGTGGTAGGTGATGTCGAAGTCTTCATCGTCGACCCAGACCGGCCGGGCCAACCGCCCGGGCACGAAGCGAACCTTCTGCCGGTACCGGGGCACCAGGTCCAGCCGCGATTCGATCAAGTCGACAATTTCCGAGTACTGGAACTCCGGGCCGTCCGCGTCGGGCCTGAGGATGACGACGCCACCGACGTGCATCGGTGTGCCGGCGTCTTCGGCGTACAGGAAAGAGGCATCCGTCGCTGAGAGCCGGTCGGTCATCCCGCCATGGTGGCACAGCAACGCCTGCCGGTCACAGAGTCGCCTTCGGCCCGGTCGGCTGAGGAGTGGGCGCCGCCGCTGCGGCCGGCACTATTCTCACCGGTCGACTCTCGGCTCCGCGCTCACTGGTCGACTCTCGGCTCGTTCCGCTCCTCGGCGCCGGCGCGCCTGCGATGCTCACTCGCCGTCGTCTCCGCGCTCACTGGTCGACTCTCGGCTCGATCCGCTCCTCGGCGCCGGCGCGCCTACGATGCTCACTCGCCGTCGTCTCCGCGCTCACTGGTCGACTCTCGGCTCGATCCGCTCCTCGGCGCCGGCGCGCCTGCGATGCTCACTCGCCGTCGTCTCCGCGCTCACTGGTCGACTCTCGGCTCGATCCGCTCCTCGGCGCCGGCGCGCCTACGATGCTCACTCGCCTTCGTCTCCGCCGAGGTGTCCGGACGCTCGAACAGCTGCGCAAGACCGGCCAGGCTGAAGCACGCAGCGCCGAGCGCGGTACCCCAATTGATGATCGAGATGCTGATCACCTCACCCGTCGCGGGACGGACGAATGCGGCGAGACCGGAGGCCAAGAAGAGCCACGACCCGATCTGGTTGACGATGACGATCCACCAGCCGAGCGAACTCGGCAGCAGCCGGAGCCTGCCGTGGCAGACCTCGATGATCCCGATGCGGCCGGACACCAGGAACAGCACGCAACCGAGCATTTCCGGTGCCCAGATCAGGCGATTGACTTGTTGCGCGTCCAGGTCGTTGAGGAAGACGTCGACCAGGCTGACGGCAAAGGCCAGGGTGCCGCAGAAGAGCACGAACGCCGCCACCCACCCGGGCCGATTCGGCTCGTAGGCCCACCAGCGCCAACGGTTCTCGGTCAGCGCACCGTCCGCGTCGATACCTCGCGGAGAATTCAGCTCCTGCACCAGCGCTGCATAGGCACCCGTGGAGAAGAAGAACCCACCGGCAAGAAAGACCCAGTTCAGCGTTGCGGGCGGGGTGTCCCCCAGTTGGCTGAGCACCGCGCCGAGCGTGAACAAACCGCCACCGAGAAAGAACGAGATGCCCGACAAGGTGTTGCATCTGCCCAACCGGATGGCGACCGCGGGCCGGGCCCGGATCCGCTCGACAATGCCGTCCCGTACCACCTCGATGAAGCCGCGTTTGCGAGCTGTGCGGGATTCCCAGGTCGCAGTCGAGCCATCGGGATGCTGCCAACGCACTCGGCTGACGAACGGGCCCCGCCCGCCGGCCTCCGCCGGCTGCGCACCCGGCGGGACGTCGAACAGTTCCCGGGTCGGCCGCGAGCCTGTCGCGCGCCCAGCGCTCATGAGATCACTCGTTCGGCCACAGCATGGAGTATCCCGAACGCAGTGCCCGCTTTCGCCACCCGCACCGGGTGAACAGCCGAAAGCGTGCTCACCGGCGCACGCGATCCGGCACCGGCAGCAGCATCCGCGCCAGGTCACGGGCCGCCGTCCGCAGCGGGGACCGCGGCGCGGCCTCGGCGAGCGAAACCCCCCGACGCCAGGCCCTGTCGGTGGCGGGCCGGTCCTCCGGGAGCCTGGCCATCACCTGCACGCCCGCGAACCGGTCGAGGGCTGCCTCGGCCTCCGCCGTCGAGCCGACAGCTGATCGGCAGCGATTCAGCACCACTTGCGGGTTGACCTCCGGCACCGCATCGGCGAGTTCGGCGAGTCCGCGAATCAGCCGCTCGAGTCCGGGCGGGTCGCAGGACCCGACGGCGAGCACGAGGTCCGCGTCGGCCAACAGCGCAAGAGTGGCCCCGTTCCGCCGTGGCGCCATCGTGTCGAACGAGATCTCCTCGTCCGCCTCGACAGCGAAGGCGCAGTCGACGACGGTCAGCGGCGCCATTTCCCTGGCGACCCCCAGTACCCCTGGAATGGCGGACGGCCGCACCTCGGGCCACCGGTCCGCACGGGCAATTCCGGTCAGCAGTCGCAGGTCGTCGCCGAGGGACCAGCACAGGGAGGTCAACGATCCGAGATCGAGCCGCCCGTTGGCCGCCATCCGACAGGCGCCGGCCAAACCCGGTGATTCGTCCAGCAGCCCGAACGCGGACGCCGCAACCCCGCCATAGACGTCCGCATCGATCAGCAAAGTCGGCAGGCCCAATTGCGCCGACTCGACAGCCAGGCAGCTGGCGACCGTTGTCCGGCCAGGGGCGCCGGTCGGCCCCCACACCGCAACCACCTGGCCACGCCGGACCGGACCGTCCAGCACCTCGACGTCGACGACGTTTGCTGTCGGCGGCAGCGCGGTCCGCGGGTCGGACAGACCCGGGGCCGGCTCGTGCCAGGCGGCCAGATCGGTGACGGCGGCCCGCACAGCGGTCAGCACCGCTTCGGTTCCGGCGTCGTCGGGTACCAGCGCGGTGATCCCGATGCGCTCGAGCCGGGTACGGGCCCGCTCGTCGCCGGCCGGATGCACCCCGACAACGGCGACGCCGGACGTCCGCAGCCTGGCGACGGCTTCGGTATCCAACCGTCGAAGGTCGGCCGAGACGATCGCGACCGCGGCTTGGCCGGTGGTTGCAATGGCCAGCACGTCTGCGATGTCGACGCACCGGCGGAGCACCGTCATCGATGATCCGGGCCGATCCAGGGCGGCGACCAGGTCGTTCTCCCAGCCCTGGCCGCTGCCCGCGGTCAGCAACCCGGTGTTCACCCGCCGCTCACCAGAACGACGATGGGTTCCCCGGTCGGCAGGATCCGGACGAGCTTGTCGGCGACGTCGGCGGGTAACAGCACCGAGAGCTGATATCGGTTCGAGGTCGCACCGGACAGACCACCCGACGCCGGTGCGGTGACGGACTGGACGGTGATGTCCCGCCCGATGAGTTCGGTCTTGGCCTGGGCCTCCGAACCCGCGACGCCGCCGGTTGTCAGGTAGAGGTCAATGGTGGAGCCGTGCGCCACGCCCGGCGGCATCTTTCCGGGCTCGACGCCAATGGCCACGATCCGACCGGTGCCCGACTCTTTGACCGAGGACGCGGCGAGCAGTTCGCCGGCTGCAATCGGAGTGAGGATCGTCATTCCGACCGGGGAGGCAGAACCGGGCGAGAGATACAGACCCGCGTTGTCGCCGAGATTGACCTCGACACTGGTCAGGTCGGCTTCATGGAGCACGGTTCCGCCGGCGAGGTCACGATCGGCCGCCCAGACCGCGGTCGTCTGCGCGCTGGCACCAATGACTCTGGCCCCGATCACGACGGCAGCGATCACCAACAGGAGCCCGCCGACCACCCGGATGTTGAGCCATCTCGGCCGCGACAGTCGGCGCGGGGTCGGTGCAGGGGGTGACGCCATCGGCGGTGCCTCCCCCCTTGTGGCGCTCGTGCTGGACGTCCGCATCCTCCCCACCGCGGGACAAGCCGATGTGGGGGGCGGCGGGCTATGGCAGACTGCTTCGTGGCAAACTACATCATCGTTGACCAATCAGTGTCAAAAGCATTCGAACCAGGAATCAACAGGCCCGGAAGGGTTGTGCACAACCGTCCCGTTGAAGGCCGCACGGTTCGCCGGCGAGCGACACGTCGTCAGTGAGCACCCCGATCGACATTGGGCAAGCACCAGAAAGGATGCGCTGCGAGTGACCAACGAGAGGTTCCTGACACTTGCCGACGTGGCCGAGATCTTGAACATCTCGTCGTCCCAGTCGTACGCCCTGGTCCGCAGCGGAGAACTGCAGGGCATCCAGATCGGCGGGCGCAATCAGTGGCGGGTCGAACGAAGCAAACTCGAGGAGTACATCGACCAGGCGTACCACCGCACCGAGGTCAGCCTCGCGGATCTGCCGTCGACGCTACCCAGCGACGCCTGAGCGTCGCAGCCAACGGAGCAGGGCCGAACCCGGGACCGGCCCCGCATCCGGGCCATCACCCGAGTGGCAGGGCCCGCACCAGCACAATCCCACTGAGCGGGACCAATGCGACCGAGCGCACCGTGCCCGCCCGCCGCGGCTCCCACGCGGCATGGGCGGCCAGTTCGATGAAGTCAGCACCCACTCGATCGATGGTCCCGGTCAGTTCACCCGCACCGATCGGACCGTAGGCGCCGGCATCGGACCCGGAAGATCCGGCCGCCCACCCGGTCAGTGCCACCGCAACCGGCGACCGATCCCGGGCGAGGCCGCGCAACGCCCGCCGCAGGTCGAGACGCAGTGCGAGACCGCTGATCTCGGGTCCCGTCGAGGCCGTCAGACCCTCCACCGCGGTCACCGCGGAGAGCGCCACCAGGCAGTCCCGACCCTGCCCCTCGGTCAGCAGCAGCCAATCAGGGCCGACCGCGCGCAGCACGCCACCGACCGATCCCCCACCGGCCAGGCGAACCCTGATCGGTCGGTCAATCGAGCCGGAGAGCCGCTGGATCGTCCGGACGACGCCGACGGCCACCCGCTCACGATCGGCCGATTCCGCGGCCGACTCGGCGTCCGCGAGTTCGTCGAAGCGTGCCTCCAGATCGGTGAACAGTCGGTCCCATCGCATGCGCCCACCCTGACCACCCGAACGTCACCGGTCAATCTGACGCCAAAGCGACTTGACAAACCCCATCACCCTCTATTTCACTTCACCTCATGGCAAACGATGTCAAATGGACTGATTGGCGATCTTCCGAGATCGACGACCATCAGTCCCCGCTACCCGTGACGGAACCGACCTCAGCCGTGCTGCAACTTCTCGGGTGCGTCCTCGGCCTGGTCGGACTGACCGTCGTGTTGCCGGGCCCGGGAAGCTGGGCCCGGCTGGTCAGCGGAATCCACGCCGGGACGCCGGGTCTGGTCGCTGTCGGCGCGGCCGCAGAAGCCGCCATCCTGGTCATCGCGGCGGCATTGGCCTGGGCGCTGCTGGTGTGGGTGCTCGCCGTCTGGATCGCCGCGGTCGCGGGTCGACTCCCGGGGGCACCCGGACGGTACGGGCGGGCAATAGTGCGCCGGATCGCCCCGGCCGCCGCCGGCCGGATCATCGCCACGGCTGTCGGAGTGTCACTGCTGGCGGGGACGAGTGCCTGCGCCGCCCCGGTCATGGATGACCTCGGATCGGACCCGAGCGCCGAGGTTGCCAGCGCGTCCACCACCGCTTCCACTCCCGCCTCGCTCGGGGGCGGGGCGGGAGTGGTTGATTCCGCGACGAGCACTGCGCCGGCCACATCAACAACGACGGCCGGCGTGAGTCAGCTGGACGACGTCCTGGCATCGATCAGCATCGACTGGCCGGCCGTGGCTGCCCCATCCAGCACGGTAGGCACCACGGCGCCGGCGGCCCCGGCAGCCCCGGCAGCCCCGGCGGCCCAGGCGGCCCCGGCAGCCCCGACACCGCAGGTAGAGACCTCACGGCCGGTGGACACCGCGGGCCCCACCACCACGAGCCCGCCGCCGGTTGTTGACGACCCGGCACCCGGCACAGTCGACGCCGGGCCGGTCCAACCGGACGGTTCCGATGCCCCGGAGCCGGCGACGAGTTCGGCACAGACATCTTCTGCGCCCGGGACTGTGCGGGCCGGCGCGGATTCTCCGCCGGCGTGACTGTGCGGGCCGGCGCGGATTCGTCCGCCGGCGTGACTGTGCGGGCCGGCGACACCCTGTGGTCCGTCGCCCAGCACCACCTGACCCCCGACGCCACCGATCAAGAAATCGATACCGCCTGGCGCGCTTGGTATTCCGCGAACGTTCAGGTCATCGGCGCAGACCCCGACCTGATTCAACCCGGGCAGTTGCTGCTGCCTCCCGATCCCGAAATGGGGCATTGATCATGACCGCAGCCGTGGCTCCCGCCGCACTGGCACCGTCGCATCCGGCGACCACGCATCCGGCGCCCTCGCATCCGGCGAGCTCACATCCGGCGGCCACGCATCCGGCATTGCCATTCCCCCGCAGTCGAGTCCGGCGAACTCCTCAGCCGGCGGGGTAGGCACACTCGGCCCACCCGCGCGCCGGGAGCGCCGGATGCCTCGCCTGGTTCCGGTGCCCGACTGCGAGCCGCCGTTCGATGACGAGCTCGAGACCACCGACCTGGAGTCGAGTGCGCGGGTGGGCCGGGCAATCCGGGTCGATGGTGGTGCCGAGCGGGCCGACGGCCGCGCAGCGACCACCGGCAGCCCAACCGACGCCGACCTCCGTCCCACCGCTCCCGCCAGCCGACCAACCGCTCCCGCCACCCGGCCGCGAACCGCTCGCGGCCACCGCCCAACCGCCTTCGGTACCCCAGTCGGCCATGGCCGCCGCACTCGCCAACCCCGGCACGGCGCCGGCGAGCCGGACCCGCGAATCACCGGGCAGCCCGGCCAGAGGTGCGCATCGGGAACGACCCGCAGTGCCCGGTCGGACCTCTGCAGCGAGCGGATCGGTGCTCGCACCGCCCCGCAGCAACCGCCCGACGACCATCTCGTCACCGGGAATCCCCCCATGGTCTTCAGAGGCCGACATCGGAGTGCAGAGGACTGCCACCGAGCATCTGCCGGACGCCCAGCGGGCGGCCCGGGTGTTGGCCCGGGCGCTGGTCGAGATCCTGTCCGGCCAGCGTCCTGTGGCCCAGCTCCGCGTGCACTGTGCGCCGGAGATCTATGCCGGGCTACTGGCGCGGCCGTTCACCGGTCAGCAGGCCCTCCCGCACGTCTTGACCGTTCGTGTCTGCGAGCCGGCCGACGGGGTCGCCGAGGTGAGTGTCGCCTTCCGTCGCGCAGAGCGCGTGCGGGCCATGGCATTTCGCATCGAGGGAGTCGACGGTCGGTGGCGGATCACCGCGTTGCAGCTCGGCTGATCCAGGCGGCAGACGCACGATCCGGTCAGAGACCGAGCAGCTTGCCCTTGGCCGCAGCGAATTCAGCGTCAGAGAGCACACCGGCATCACGAAGGCCGGCGAGTTGCTGGATCCTCCCGACCAGGTCGTCCCCCGCCGGCGCTTCAGCGGGAGCAGGCGGCGGCGGATAACGGCGGCGGCGGCGGTGGCTGCTCAACGGGCTGCGGCGGCGGAGCCTGCTCAACAGGCTGGGGCGGCGGTGCCTGTTCGGCCGCCTGCTGGTCCGCGTATGCCTGCTTCTCGGCCTGCTTCTGCGCCTGGTGCCGGTTCACCGCGCCGGCGGTAGCGGAGGCGGTGCCCGCCACCACAGCGGTCCGGGCAACGGTGCCCAACACTCGTGGCCGTCGACGTCGTCGCAACATCAGTGATCTTCCCTTGCAGTCGGATGAATTTTGACGTACTCGGGTGCTCCCGAAACGTCAGGACCACCACAGTTGCCGCCGATCATCGCATCGCCGGGTGGAACCAGCCCAGACGGCCTGGTGGGTGAGGCCCAAGCTCGTCCTACCGGCGGCACTCCAGCTCGGCCGCCGGCGGCGCCGCGAACACAACATCCCGTGGCACCTGGCAGATTCGACCCTGCGAGGTGCCGGCTTTCGGGCGAGGATGAGGTCGACGGGCGCAATCGCGCGAACGAACATCTTCTGGAGGAAACCTCATGGCACTGGACACCTTCGTCCTGGTGGCTGCCCAGTACGACGAACTCGACGATGCGATCGCCGACTACGACGCGGTGCGCTATGTCTACGAAGAGCTCGACATCATCGACACCTACGACGCTGCCGTCATCAGCAGGAGCGCCGACGGCAAGGTCAAGATCGAGAAGAAGCACGAACAGCCAACGAGAGATGGTGCGGTCAAAGGCCTTTATGTCGGGCTCGCGGTGGGGGCGCTGGTCGCTGTTTTTCCGGCCGTCCTCCTCGGCGCCGGAATGCTGGTCGGCAGCGCCGCGGGCGCCGGAGTCGGCGCGATCGCCGGGCATGCCTCAGGCGGGATGAGCCGGTCGGATCTGAAGGATCTCGGTGAGTTGCTGGATGAAGGCGGCAGCGCGTTGATCCTCATTGCCGCGACCGACGTCCAGGCCCGTATCGACAAAGCTCTGGTTCGCGCGAAGAAGACGCTCAAGAAAGAGGTGCAGGCGGACACGGATTCGCTCAAGAAGGAAATCGACGCGCTCGGCAGCTGAGCTACCCCCGCCACCTCATCCCGCTACCGCAAACGTGCCCGCACGATTGAGTGAAACGGTAGCTGGATGAGAGTCACGGTTTTCGGCGCGAGTGGGAAGATCGGTCGTCTCGTCGTCGACCGTTTGCTGGATGACGGCACCGACGTTGTGGCCTACGTCCGGGATTCGTCGGGGATCCCATGGACACATCCCCGACTGACCGTCGTCGTCGGCGACCTGTCGGATGCGGTGTCCATCCGGCGAGCGGTGACCGGCAGCGTGGCCGTGATCAGCGCGCTCGGTCCATCACGCAAGCGCGGTACCACCGGCACAGCGGTCTCCGATGGGACCCGGGCCATTGTCGCCGCGATGGATGAGGCGGGAGTCCGGCGCTACATCGGCCTCGCCACGCCAAGCGTCCCCGACCGGCGCGACGGCCGAACCATGAGGGCCAGGCTTCTGCCGCTCATCGCGAAAGTCCGGTATCCCCAAGCCTTACGCGAACTTCGTGCGATGACGGCGGCAGTCACCAGGTCCGACCTGGACTGGACGATCGTGCGAATCACCAATCCGGTCGACCGGCCCGGAACGGGCACGCTCCGGGTCGGCTTCCTGGGCCGGGACAAGATCTTCTCCACGATGACCCGCACCGACATCGCGGCCTTTCTCATCGCGCAACTGACCGACACCACGTTCGTCCACGCCGCGCCCGCCATCAGCAACTGACCGTTCGGCGCAGCACCCAAGCCGGCGAACGTCAGGCGTTCGCGGGCGCCGAAGCCTCGATCGACGACCCGCGGCCGAGGGCGTCCGCGGCGTCGGGGGCAGTTGCGGGACCATCGGGCGCCGCCGATCGGGGGGCACCGGCCCACCCGGGCGGAGCCGCCATTGCCGACTCCAACGCCCCACCGAGTCGAGGCCCGTTGTCGGTGAACTCGACGATGTCCGCGCGCCGCAGAATTCGCCGGGCGACGCTGTTCATGGTGTCGGGGTCGTTGTCGAATCCTCCGTGCGACGTCGCACTACTCCGGCTGTCCGGTTGCGCGTCCTGTTCGGTCGGCGACCAGACCACCTCAACGCACCCCGGCACTCCAGGGGTCAGACCGAAAGCGACCGTGAGTTCGGGGTCATTGCGGATGGATTGTTCCAAGCCGAGGATCGGCGCATCATCTTCCGGCTCAAAAATCTGACTCACCATGTACAGCAACGATTTCCGGTAGATCTGGAAACAATTGTCATCGTTCTCGGCCTGCATGTTCATGGTGTAGACGGTGATCTTGTTGATGTCGTTGTCCACCATCGGGAGTAACTGGGATCGGAATCCGTCCACCCGAAGCGCGGGCGCCAACAACTGCAGGCTGGCAAAGCTCGGCGCGCCGAGCCGCCGGGCCGTCGGGATGAAGTGGGAGTGGAAAATTGCCCCCGCAGAGTGACCCGCGGCGTGCACGGACACCCGGCCCCGGTTGTCCGCGCAGAACTGCGCGAGTCGCTCTCCCAGGTAGCGCGCGCCGCCCCCGGGCGCAGAGGCGAGGGCAGCACTCTCCTTGATTGCCGACCAGAGTCCCCAGCCGACGGGTCCGGACTGGAGTTCCGGGACATCGGCCACGTCGCCCGCGGTGCGTTCGCGGCTCCGACGCAGCCCGAACAATTGCTTGAGGGTCTCGACAAACCCTGTCTCCCAGACGAAGTGCAGTGGGTATGCCCCGTTGGCAAGCCACCACGGCACCTGGTTGGCGGCGATCAGCAGCCCGGCCCGCTCGGAGACGACACCGCCGTGCGCCCAGAAGACCAGCGGGACCGGATCTGTTGCGCCGGCCGCGTGAGCTCGTTCGAGGAAAGTCGGCAGGTGCACGTCGAAGATCGCGTCGACATCCTCCTTGGTGGTCTGCATGATCCCGTCGCCGGAGAATTCACCGAGGGTGAGGTTCACGATGTACGGCCGAAGCTGTTCGAGGTGTTCGGCCGAAAGCTCGTCACGGTCGCGAGCGTCGGGCCGCTGATCCCACTGTTGTTGCGACCCGTTCATTCGTCACCCCAGGAATGTCGAACGGCCTGCCGGCCTTCTGCAGATGGTCCATCATGTCGGACCGGCACGATCCGGACAAACAACTTTCCTCTGCCGGATACCGACATCACGTGGGTGTGGCAACCACACTGCGGAGGTCCGCGGGCCGTTGAGGATTCTCTGAGATATCAGGAGCAGCCTGACCGAGTGGACCCATCAAGATCACCTCGGGAGTTGCTCATGAATATGCCCGGATGGATCGCAACTCCCACCCTCAGCCAGGTTGACACGGTCACCGACCCGGAAACAGCGCCAGGCGTCGAAGGCAACACCAAATTGACGTCGGCGACCGGGATGGTGCTGTTGGTGCTGCTCGCCGTCGAGGGCGTCACGATCTTGAGCGTGCGGCAGATGATCACCCTGCACATCTTCGTCGGTGTGCTGCTGCTCGGACCGGTCCTGCTCAAGACCGGAACCACCATGTACCGGTTCACCAGGTACTACACGGGTGCACCGAACTACCGAAAGAAGGGCCCGCCGCATCTGGTGCTCCGGGTGATCGGGCCGCTGGTGATCCTGGCCAGTCTCGCGCTCCTGGGTACCGGGATTGCACTGGTCGTCGCCGGCACAACCGGGTCCGGTGCGTTGCTGACGGCCCACCAAACGTGCTTCTGGATCTGGTTCGCGCTGATGACGGTGCACGTGCTCGGTCACCTGTGGGAGGCGGCAGTGACGTCCTGGTCGGAACTGCGTGGTTCGTTGCGCGGGCCCGCCGCGCGGCGACGCCGCTGGCGCTACACCGCCATCGTGGTTGCGTTGGTGGTTGGCGTCGGTGCCGCGACCGCGCTCCTCCCGACCGCATCGTCGTGGATCAACCGACCGGCGGGACACTTCTCCAGCCCCGCCGGAGCCAGCCGCTAGTCCAGCGGCCAAAGTCGGCTTTTCCGGGCCGACGAACTCTTTACCTCGGCTTCAGGATGGCCCAGGGTTCGCTTTGCCTCGCACGGGTTTTGCTAGTGGCACACCCGACGAGAGGAACATCCGTGATTCGAGCGAGCCGAGTGACCATCGCAACGCTGGCGGTAGCAGGCGCTCTCACCGGCGGGGCATGGACCCTGGCCGGCGCCGCGATCCCGCCGGAATCCGAACCCACCGCAGCGAGTGTCGTCAGTCCCACCGAGCATCCGCGAACCGACCCGGATCGGGAACTCCGGGACATGGCGGCCCAGCTTGTCTCAGCGCGGCAACAGTTGGCCGCGTCGGAGGTTCAACTGCAGCAGCACGGGCGAAGCCGCAGCGTCGACGATGGAAGACCAGCCATCGGCCACGTCGCCCCTCACGGATTCGACCCCGGAGGACCTGGCGCCGGAGAACTGGGAGCCGGACAACCCCGCCCCCGAAATGCTCTCGGCGGCGCCTGACCAGGCGTCCACGCCGGAGGGATCGTCGTCGACTGTGGCACCGGCACCACTCGCCGGCTCCACACCGCCGGTGGCCCACGAACCGCGCACCCGGTCAGAAGCCGACGGTTCCACCGAGAATCCCCCCACCCAGGTCCGGGACACCCGACACACTGCCGAGCACGACTCAGGCGGCCGGGATGACTAGCGGCCGCTCCAACCAGGCCACCTGGTGGCCGCTGGCACTGGTGGCCGTCAGCTCACTGGCGCTGCTGGCCCTGGCAACGCTGTTCGTCAACGGACACCACCCCCGGGTGGCAAACCTGACGCCAACACCGGCACGGGCAGCGGCGGTCGGCGCAAGCCATTCGCCTGCGCTGACGCAGGGGCAGGTGCACTATGTCGCTTCGTGAGGTCGTGCGGGCAACGGGCCAGGTGATCGTGATCGTCGCGACCGCGACCGTGTGCGGGGCGCTCACCGGGTTTGTGTGGCAGCAAACGGGCAGCGATGACGATGCGCTGTGGTTGGTCGCCCGGGCAACCGGAGCCTGCGCGGTGGTACTGCTGACGACCGCAACTGTCGCCGGAATCGTGCTCTCGCACCCCGGCCGGGCCCGGCTGCGTTGGCCGGCTCCAGCCACCCGGGTGCGATTGCATGTCAGTACCGCGGTCTTCGCCCTGGTGTTCACCGCTCTCCATGTTCTGGTCGTCGCCGTCGACCCGCAGTTCAACATCGGTTGGGCCGGCGCGCTGCTGCCCTTCGCGGCCGCCGGTCGTCCCGTCACGGCGACGCTCGGCGTCATCTCGCTATGGTCCGGGGCCGCCGCCGGGCTGACCGCTGCGCTTTCCGGGCGGGTCAGGATCAGCTGGTGGCGCGGCCTGCACCGGTTCGCGGCCCTCGCGTGGGTGGCGGCCTGGGGGCACGCCGTTCTCGCCGGCTCCGATACCGGACTGTGGGTCATTGCCTATGTCGCGATGGGCATCGCGGTGCTGGGTGCGGCGTGGTGGCGATATGCAGCCAAGCCGTCGATCGACTACACCGAGAACGCGGTCCCGCAGCCCGTGCCGGCCGGCCGGGGTCAGCGATGACTGCGCTGACGGCGCCCGCGGGAATACTGGGCAACCAGGTGATCCAGGGCAGCGAACCTCACCTCACCCATCGACGACAGGGCCTGGCCGAGCACGACCACACGTTCGGCCGGCTGCCTGCGGGGATCGACCCGAGGTGGCTTGACCGGCAGGTGCGGGCCGTCGCCCTCACCGGACGCGGTGGAGCGCATTTCCCGGTCGCCAACAAGTGGGCGTCAGCGCATCGGGCGTCGGTCGACGGCTGGACCCTGGTGGCCAACGGCGCCGAGGGGGAGCCCGCGTCCGGAAAGGACGCCGCCCTGCTGCAACTGCGACCCCATCTCGTGCTCGACGGCGCAGAGGTCGCGGCCGACATGGTCGGGGCCCGGCGCATTGTGATCTGGCTGGCCGAACAGGCCGGGGCCTCGGTGCGCAGCATGCGGCTCGCCATCGCCGAGCGGGCCCTCCGGCCCGGGCCGCAACCCGAAGTGGTGACCACCAACGAGCGGTACGTCTCCGGCGAGTCGTCATCCATCATCCATGCCATCCAGGGCGGTCCGGCGCTCCCGCGCACCACGTTCGATCGTGGCAAGTCGTGGGCCGGCGGCCCACCGGTGCTGGTGCACAACGTCGAGACCCTCGCCCGGCTCGGCCTGCTCGCCCGAACCGGTGCGGAGTTTCATGCCGCCAGTTCGCTGGTCACGCTGACGGACGGGAATCGTCGCCTGGTGATCGACGTCCCTTCCGGGGAGACGTTCGCCCAGATGTTCGCCAAGGCTGCGGTGCCCGCACCGCAGGCGGTGCTGCTCGGCGGATACGGCGGCGAATGGGTGAGTTGGCCGGAGCTGGCCGGGTTGCGGGTCGATCCGCAGGCGTTGCAGGACGCCGGGCGGTCGTTGGGTGCCGGAATTCTGATCACCCTGCCGCACGGCCACTGTGGGCTGCGGGCAACCAGCCCCATCACCGCATGGCTGGCCGAGGAGTCGACCGGCCAATGTGGATCGTGCCGGTTCGGCCTGCCCGTGGTCGCCACCCTCGCCGAGCGCCTGGCGGGGCACCCGAGCCGACGGGACCTGAAGCGCCTGCACGAGCATCTCGGGCTCGTCGACGGCCGTGGCGCCTGCAAGCTGCCCGACGGTGCGGTGCGGATGATCCGTAGCGCACTGCAGACCTTCGACGCCGAAGTGGCGGCGCACCTGCGCGGGCGGTGCATCACGTCAGGAAGGGCGAGTTCGACAGGAGGACATTCGACATGAGGACATTCGAGAAGAGGACAAAGGCCGACACGCAGGGGCGCCTACAGATCGACCCGGTGGCGTGTGAAGGGATCGGAATGTGTGCGCACCTGGCGCCCGCGCTGCTTCATCTGGACCCCTGGGGCTATCCCGTGATCCCCGTCGGGACGGTGGCCGGTAGTGACGCGCGGGCCGCGGTGCGGGCCGTCCGCGGCTGCCCACGACGTGCGTTGAGATTCAACGACGTCCGACCGGCGGCCCCGTGACTGATACCGAAACGGCCGACCGCTCCATCGGGTGCGACGAGTGGTCGCGACTGGCTGTGGTGGGCGCTCCCGTCGGGGGGAAGCGCCCACCACATGGTCACCGGACGCACGCCGATCATCACGACTGGAACGGAACCAAAGTCCATGTGCGTGCATGATGATGCGTGGGGACCGACCAGGACGGAGGCGGCACCGATGAAAGTACTCGTCGTCGAGGATGATCCCGCTGTTGCAGTGCCCATGCTCGAAGGGCTGCGGCGCAACGGAATTGAGGCCGAACACGCTCGCACAGCCACCGACGTGCTGCCCGCTGCGTACCACGTCGACGTCGTTCTGCTGGACCTGGGACTTCCCGATGGGGACGGCCTGGACGTACTCCGGGAATTGCGGCAGTCCAGCGACGTCCCGGTCATCGTGGTCACTGCCAGAGCCGAGGAGACCGATCTCGTTGTCGGCCTCGAGCTCGGGGCCGACGACTACGTGGTCAAGCCGTTCTCGGTACGAGAGCTCAGTGCGCGAATTCGCGCGATCACCCGTCGACGACGGATCGAGACCTCGCTGGAAACGGGCCGACTGCGCGTCGACCGGGTGCGGCGGCTGACCCTGCTCGACGGGGTGCCCGTAGAACTCACTGCCAAGGAGTTCGACCTGGTGGCGGTGCTCGCCGAGGAGCCGGGTCGGGTCGTTCCACGTTCCGAACTGCTGGCGCGGGTCTGGGACCCGGTCTGGCACGGCAGCGGCAAGTCGCTGGATGTCCACGTTTCGGTGGTGCGACGCAAACTCGGCGACCCCGGGCTGATCGAAACGGTTCGCGGGGTGGGGTATCGCCTGATCGAGACACTGGAATGACCAAACGACTGATGATCGCCCTGGTGGCGTTGACCGCTGCCACGGCGATCGCGCTCGCGGTTCCGTTGGCCTTCATGGTCAACCGCGATCAGCGAGCCGATTTCATCTCCGGGTTGCAGGTTGACACGCTGTTGACCGCGTCGCAGCTGGCTGCCGTCCCGGAGGGGAGTTGGCAGGCCACGGTGGCGGCCGGCGCCGAGCGAACCGGGGCGCGGATCGTCGTGGTACGGGGCGATAACACCCTGGCGGCCGACTCCGACCTCAGTGAGCCGGACAGCCCCTTCGACCGCCCGGAAATCCAGCAGGCACTCAGGGGTGAGCTGGCCTCCGACGTCCGGAACTCGAACACCCTGGGCGGCAGCCTGCGGTATGTCGCGGCGCCCGTCGTCCTCGGGGGTCAGATCGTCGCCGCGGTGCGGCTCACGCTGCCCGAAAGCGAGGTGGACACCATCGTGGCAGCCACCAGCCGCTCGCTGGTGCTGTTCATTGTCAGCGTGGTGCTCGCCGCCGCCCTGGTGGCGTGGCGGTTGGCCCATTCGCTCGCCACCCCGTTGCATCGGCTCGCCGGCGTCGCCCGTCGGCTGCCGGATGATCTCACCCTGCGCTGCGATGTCACTCACGGACCGGGTGAGGTCCGGCAGGTCGCGACGGCGCTCAATGCGACCGCTGGACGGCTCAGCGAAATGTTGCACCGGCAGCAGCAGGTGGCTGCCGAAGTCTCCCACCACTTGCGCACCCCATTCACCGGCGTTCGGCTACGCCTGGAGGCCATTGAGGACCTCACCGGCGAGGCGCAGGTTCAGCTCAATGCATCAGCCGCCCTGTCCGAAGTGGATCGGTTGGCCCGATCACTCGACCAGGTGCTCGAGCTTGCGCGAAACGACGCCAACCCGGCCAAGGCCCGGATCCATGCCTCTGCGATCGTCAAAGACCGGATCGCAACCTGGCAGGCAGCCGCCGACCAGGACGGGATTCGACTCGAGGCGGCCGTGAAACCCGACCTTGTGGTGCACGCGCCGGTCGGCGTACTCGATCGGGTGGTCGACGAACTCGTCGGCAACGCCCTGCGGTACGCCAATGACAAGGTCGAAGTGCGCCTCACCCGGACCGCCGGTCAGGTAGAGCTGACAGTTGCCGACGATGGTCCGGGAATTGCGGCCCAGGAGCGGGAGAAGCTATTCGAACGGTTCGCCCGCGGCTCCGATGCACAGCCCGGCGGTAGCGGCCTCGGGCTGGCCCTCGTCCGTGAGTGCGGCCGCGCCGCCGGCGGTGACGCCATCGCAGCGGCGTCTGCATCCGGCGGACTCCAGATCACCAGCACCTGGCCGACCTGACCGGGTACGCCCCACGTTCACGAAGGGCTTCCCGGCAAGCGGCGCGGCGCCTGGGACTCAGCCAGGGCGATGCTGGCTCCGGTAGTAGTCGCGCCAGATGAGCCGGTGGATCGGGATCCACCGCGGCAGGGACCGGACGCCGGGGATGAACGGCACCAGCACCAGCCCGATGGACAGCAGCGCCATGACGTAGAAGATGATCGCGTCGGCATGGCTGGTCAGGTAGTCATCGGGGTTGTCGGAGTTGGTTTGTGGGATCTGGTACCAGAACGAGTACAGCCACAGCCACGCCTGGCCCGGGTAGCTGCCGGTCTCGTTCATCATTCCCCAGGTGTTGCCCTGCAGGTTTGCCGCCGTGGCGGCATCGTCGAGGTAGGAACCGTCCCCGAGGAACAGGATCTGCTTGGTGAAATCGGTCTGGTAGAAGTTGCCCTGCGAGATCAGGATGCCGTCGAGCGCACCCGCCGCGGCCATGTCGGTGAGGCTCTGGGCCAGGACCGGTACCGGACCGTAGTCGCCGGCGGCGACGGCGGTCGCGTCGCCCTCGGCGTCGGTGAGTGCGGTGTCGTAGGCGGTGGCCCACGCGGCCTGCTGGTCGGCGCCGGCCCCGTCCCAGACGGCCAGCGCGGCGGTCACATCGGACGATTGC
Source organism: uncultured Actinomycetota bacterium (assembly GCA_963730295.1). Taxonomy (GTDB): domain Bacteria; phylum Actinomycetota; class Actinomycetes; order Mycobacteriales; family Nakamurellaceae; genus Nakamurella. The sequence goes on from CAVSRE010000006.1 coordinate 914,997, forward strand.
TGCTGGCTGCGCAGCGGGGTGATGACGAAGTCGTTGGCCGCGTCCACCGGGTGGGTGACGCCGAACCACTGTTGCGGGGCGAGTGGTCCGACCGAGATGCCGTCGGCGGCGGTGTTGTACGGGGGTCCGTATCCGGCGGATTCACTGGTGCCGGCCAGTTCCTGGACGGCAGTGGCATAGAAGTTGTCCGGTGCGCTCGTCGCCCAGCCCTTGAACGTCAGTTGCGGCTCGTCGGGCGAGCTGAAGACCGCCGCCAACAGCACCGTCAGGATGCTCACCACGACGACGGCGATGACGCCTTCCTTGATGATGTCGTAGCGGCGCCACGGGCCCTGCCATTCGCGAGCGTCGAGATCCGGGGCCTTGCCACGGTCCTGAGTCTGCGTGGTCATGGCCGGGCCTCAGTCGCCTGCTCGTGCTTGCCCGCGGCCGGAGCCGTTGGGGCGGGCGCGCTTTCGATCGCGTCCCGGCCAACCGGATCCTGGCCAACCGGATCCGGGCCAACCGCGTCCAGGGGCGGAACGACACCACGACGACGCACCAGCAGCACATGCCACACCACGATGACGCCGACGACCAGCGGTAGCAGGCAGGCGTGCAGCAACAGCATCTGCCCGAGGTCGGTGACGTTGAAGAACGCGCCGATGCCGACCGCGTTCAGCCCGTCCTTGGCCTCGAACGAGATCCATTGGGAATCGAAATTGGTCTGCACCAGATAGCCGGTGAAGGCGGTGCCGATCGAGGCGAGAAACGCGACGGCACCGGTGATCCAGGTCATGGCCCGCCTGCCGCGCCAGGCCGCCATCCAGAACTTCCCCCACAAGTGGATGACCATGAAGACGAAGAACAACTGCACGCTCCAGAAGTGCAGGCTGTTGGTCAACCTGCCCAGCGACGAGGTGTGGTACCAGGCCGGGCCGGCGAAGGCGAGCACCAGGCCCGTCACGATGACCACCAGGAATGCGGCCATCGTGAGCACGCCGAAGACATAGATCCAGGACGCCACATATGCAGGCTGGCGATCCGGCAGCAGCTTGTCCGGTGGGAGCTTGCGCAGCCAGGCCCTGCGGAGCCGCGAGGTCCACATGGTCGATTCCGGGTCGACGGCACCCGGCTCCGCGTCCGGGACGTCGGGGACGTCGGGGACCCCCGGGGCCGGCATGGTGGCCGTCATGACGGATCCCGGTCCTTCGGGAAGGGCAGCACCAGCGCCAGCACGAAGATGACGATCATCAGCAGGATGACGATCAGGTTCGGGACGGAGATGGAGATCCATCCCCAGCTCAGGTAGGTGGCAGGATCCGCGACACCGGCCGACACATAGGTCGCATCCATGGAGACTCCTCGCGCGTGGCGGGCACCCGGCGTGTCCGGCTCCGAGGTCCACCATCCGCGCCAGACGAGTATCCCCGCAGGGCCTATCGACTTCCCCGAACGGGACTTTGGTCCCTTCCTTCAGCAAGAGCGACAATCAGCCGCCGGCAGGCTCGTCCGCCGGCACGCCGAGCTCGGCCCGTTCCTCGGCCTCCCGCTCGGTCAGCTCCTCGACCCCGTGTTGTGCCCACTGGTCGATGGTCTGGTTTTCCGGGGCAGCTGGCAGCCTGTCGGATTCGCGGTTGGCGTCGCTCATGACGACAAGCATTCACCGGTTCCGGCACGACGTCGAACGCAGGGTGCACACGGGCGAAACTCACACGGGCGCAACAACGGCCCGCAGCGGGCCGGGCCTCCCGCGGGCAGCCCGGCCCTTGCCGGGGCGAGCCAGGATCTCAGACTGTGCCCGGCCGACCGTGGCACAGCTTGTACTTCTTGCCGGACCCGCAGGGGCACGGCGCATTACGTGCCGGCTCCTTGGAGCCGGTCGCCGTTGCGGTGCCCTGCCGGGCGGCAGACCCGTTTCCACCACGGGTCTCGGTGCCGCCGTCCTCACGTGGGCCGCTGTAGGTCAGGGGTGTTGCCTTCGCCGGGCCACCCAGCCCCTTGCCGCCGAGTGCGACCGGGCTGGCGGTCTTGGTGCTGACGGCGGCGGCAGCTGCCTGTTGCGTCGGTAGCGGCTCGATCGGCCGCACGCGGCGCCGGACCGGCGCGGCGGGAGCCGCCGCCGGCGCCGCGGGAGCCGCCGCGGGCGCATCGGTCGCCGGTGTGCCGCCGTTGGTCAGCGCGGCACCCGCTGCCGATGTCGCCGTTGCTGCTGCCGATGCGGCGGTGAGGACCGGAGCACCGGGGGCGGCGCCGGCCGGTGCCGAAGCTGCTCCTTGTTCGGCGGTCGGCACCACTTGGACCTGCAGGTTGTACAGGAAGCCGACCGACTCCTCCTTGAGCGAGTCGAGCATCGCGGCGAACATGTCGAAGCCCTCCCGCTGGTACTCGACCAGCGGATCGCGCTGGGCCATCGCCCGCAGGCCGATGCCCTCCTTGAGGTAGTCCATCTCGTAGAGGTGTTCGCGCCATTTCCGGTCCAGCACGGACAGCACGACCCGCCGCTCGAGTTCACGGGTGATCGGCGGGGTCAGCGTCTCTTCGCGGGTCGCCCAGACCTTGCGGGCATCGGCGAGCACGGCTTCCTTGAGCGACGCGCGGGTGAGATCGCCGTGCGAGGCGGCGATGGAGTCGGGGGTCACCGAGATCGGGTACAGCGTCTTGAGCGCCGTCCACAAGGTGTCGGTATCCCAGTCCTCCGCGTAGCCCTGTGCGGTCGCGCCGTCCACGTAGGCAGTCACCACATCGGTGATCATGTTCTGCACCTGGAGGTGCAGATCCTCGCCGTCCAGCACCCGGCGCCGCTCGTCATAGATGACGGTGCGCTGCTTGTTCATCACCTCGTCGTACTTGAGCACGTTCTTGCGGATCTCGAAGTTCTGCTGCTCGACCTGGGTCTGCGCGCTCTTGATCGCCTTGGAGACGAAATTGTGCTCGATGGGGACGTCGTCGGGCATCCGCAGTCGGGTCATCAACATCTCGACGGTGCCGCCGCCGACCCGGCGCATCAGGTCGTCACCCAGGGACAGGTAGAACCGCGACTCCCCCGGGTCGCCCTGCCGGCCGGCCCGGCCGCGCAGCTGGTTGTCGATCCGTCGGGACTCGTGCCGTTCGGTGCCCAGCACGTACAGGCCGCCGGCGGCACGGACCTTCTCGGCCTCGCTCTCGGTCCGCTTCTTGGATTCCTCGACCGCCTCCGGCCAGGCTGCCTCGTACTCCTCCGGTGTCTCGGTCGGGGTCAAACCCTTTGCCCGGAGCTCGAAGTCGGCGCTGAAGTCCACGTTGCCGCCGAGGATGATGTCGGTGCCGCGGCCGGCCATGTTGGTGGCGACGGTGACGGCGCCGGACCTTCCGGCCTGGGCGATGATCGCCGCTTCCCGGGCGTGGTTCTTGGCGTTGAGCACCTCATGCGGGACACCGGCGCGCAGCAGCAGCTTGCTCAGCAGTTCGGATTTCTCCACCGACGCGGTACCGACCAGCACCGGTTGGCCCTTCTCGTGCCGCTCGGCGAGATCCTGCACGACGGCGCCGAACTTGGCGTCCTCGGTCTTGTAGATCAGGTCCGCCTCGTCGGCCCGCTGAATGGGGCGGTTGGACGGAATCGGCACGACGCCGAGCCCGTAGGTCTGGTGCAGCTCGGCGGCCTCGGTCTGCGCGGTGCCCGTCATTCCGGAGAGCTTCTCGTACAGCCGGAAGTAATTCTGCAGGGTGATGGTGGCCAGGGTCTGGTTCTCGGCCTTGATCTCGACGCCTTCTTTGGCTTCGATGGCCTGGTGCATGCCCTCGTTGTACCGGCGGCCGTGCAGCACCCGACCGGTGAACTCGTCGACGATCAGCACCTCGCCGGACACCACGATGTAGTCGCGGTCCCTCTTGTAGAGTTCCTTGGCCTTGAGCGCGTTGTTCAGGAACCCGACGAGCGGTGTGTTCACGGACTCGTAGAGGTTCTCGATACCGAGGGCCTGCTCGACCTTGGCGACACCTTCCTCGCTGACACCGACGGTGCGCTTGGACTCGTCAACCTCGTAGTCTCCGTCGGTGCCGCCCTCGCCGCCCTTGCGGAGCCTGGGCACCAGGCGGGCGAATTCGGAGTACCACTTCGACGAGGAGTCGGCCGGTCCGGAGATGATCAGCGGGGTCCGCGCCTCGTCGATCAGGATTGAGTCGACCTCGTCGACGATCCCGAAGTGGTGGCCTCGTTGCACCAGGTCGTTCTTCGACCAGGCCATGTTGTCGCGGAGGAAGTCGAAGCCGAACTCGTTGTTGGTGCCGTAGGTGATATCGGCGGCGTAGGCGGCCTTGCGAACCTCGGGGGTCTGCTGGGACAGGATGACGCCGACATCCAGCCCGAGGAAGCGGTGTACCCGGCCCATCCACTCGCTGTCCCGCTTGGCCAGGTAGTCGTTGACGGTGACGACGTGGACGCCCTTGCCCTCGAGGGCGTTGAGGTAGGCGGGCAGGGTGGACACCAGGGTCTTGCCCTCACCGGTCTTCATTTCGGCGATGTCGCCGAGGTGCAGGGCAGCGCCGCCCATCAGCTGGACGTCGAAGTGCCGCTGGCCGAGCGTCCGCTTGGCGGCCTCCCGCACGACCGCGAAGGCCTCGATGAGGAGGTCATCAACGGTTTCACCAGCGGCGACGCGTTCCTTGAAGGCAGCGGTCTGGCCGCGCAGTTCGTCGTCGGACATCGCGATGTAGGTGTCTTCCACATCGTTGACATGGTTGGCGATGGTGCGCAGACGCTTGAGTGTCTTCGCCTCGCCGACTCGGAGCAGTCTGCCAAGAACCACGTGTGTCACCCTCGGTTGGATCGCGCCCCGCCGCTGGTATCGACGGGAACTACCGGACCGGCAGCCGCCAGCCACGCAAGGCGCCGGGTGCTGCAGTCGACCGGGCTCGGAGTTGGGCCCAGCGGTGACCATGGTAGGCGCACCACCCTGGGTGCGGGGTTCTCCCCGGCCGGGAGGGTGCGCATTCGCACCTGGTTCTCATTTCGCCGGCTGCCGTCAGCAGGTGGCGGCCACCTCCGTCAGGTCAGCCGCAGCAGCCCATAGTCAAAGCCCTTGCGCCGGTACACAACGGATGGCAGCTGGGTATCCGCGTCGAGGAAGAGATAGAAATCATGGCCGACGAGTTCCATCTGGAACAGGGCCTGGTCCACGGTGATCGGTTCGGCGGCATGCTCCTTGATCCGCACCACGCGGCCGGGTCCGCCATCGGCGGCAGCCGCCCAGGCGTCCTCGAGTCCGTCGTCCTCGACCACCTCGGCCGCCCCGGCCGCGGAGTTGAGCCAGGCGCCCGCAACATGCTGGCCTTCCAGCACGGCGGTGGTGGTGCCGCTGTGCACCGGCGCTGTCCCGCCCAGGATTTCTTCGGGGGTCGCCGCGATGGCGGTGATGGGTGTCCGGCCGTGCTGGTGATCGTGCCTGCGATCCGCCGAGCGCCGCAGCCGGTTCTCGAGTTTGGTCACCGCCGCATCGAGGGCGGCGTAAAAGCTGTCTGCGGTGGCCTCCGCCCGTACCGCAGGACCCTTGCTGGCCAGCGTGATCTGCACCCGTTGGCAGGTCTTGGACTGCCGCCGATTGGTCTCGTGGGAGAGCTCGACGTCCACCCTGATGATCTTCGGGTCGTACCGTTCGCTGCGGGTCAGCTTCTCCGCGACGTGAACGCGGAAATGCTCGGGAACCTCCACATTTCGGCCCTTGACGACAATGTCCACAAGTCCTCCTGTCTGGCAGGGAACTGCAAACCCTGCCGGCGCGCGCGGGAAAAGAGCTGTCCCGACCAGCCGGCATGCCTTTCCGGGCTTGCCCGGGATGACAACGAACCTACCTTCCGGCCGTCAACCCGCAAGAGCGGGGCGAGGTGATCCGACCGTCCGCACCAATGATCCGGTCATCCTGACGCCCTGCAACAGGGTTCCGCCCACCGAGGGCGCTGAGTCGCCACGGATGGGTGAGGGGTCGACTCGGTCAGCCCGCAGCCCGGATTCCGTCGCGAAAACCGGCGGATCGGCCCTGGCCCGTGGGCCGCAATGGAGGGGCAAACCGCGCAGTCGGCAATTGCTGGTATCGGCGACCGGCAGAGCCGTGATTCCGTCAATGCCGATCGCACCGGGCGGGCCGGATGGGGGCGGTTTTGCTGTTCCCTTTTTCCCAATGTTCACCGTCGCCGGGACGCGAGGCCTGCTGTTGCGCGACCGGTCGTGATGGCCGCATGCTCTGACCGGTCAGCACATTCGGCACTCGGCGCGCCGGCGGCCGGGAGCAATTGGTGCGTCAGCGCAACCAGGAGGCGTCAGTGACAACTGTCGAGCCCCAGTTCGGCGTCCATTCGGAGGTCGGACACTTGCGGAAGGTGATGGTCTGCGCGCCCGGCCGGGCACACCAGCGGCTGACCCCATCGAACTGCGACACCCTGTTGTTCGACGACGTGATGTGGGTGGACAACGCGAAACGCGACCACCTCGACTTCGTCCAGAAATTGCGCGACCGTGGCGTCGACGTCGTGGAAATGCACAATTTGCTGGCCGAAACAGTGGCAATACCCGAAGCCCGGGCGTGGATTCTGGATAACCAGATCGTCCCCAACCAGGTTGGTGTCGGGTTGGTCAATGAAGTTCGGAGCTACCTGGAAAGCCTGACGTCGCGGGATCTCGCGGAAACGCTGATCGGCGGACTGTCGACCGAAGAATTCCCGGAGACCTTCGGTGGGGAGACCATCACACTGGTGCGTGAGGCCGCCGGCGTCACCGAATACCTGATGCCACCGCTGCCGAACACCCTGTACACCAGGGATACGACGTGTTGGATCTATGGCGGCGTCACGCTGAATCCCCTGTATTGGCCGGCCCGCCACGAGGAGACGATTCTCGCCACCGCGATCTACACCTACCACCCCGACTTCGCCGGAAAGGTCAACGTGTGGTGGGGCGACCCGACCCAGGATTGGGGACTCGCATCGCTCGAGGGTGGCGACGTCATGCCGATCGGCAACGGCGCTGTGCTGATCGGCATGGGTGAACGCACGTCCCGGCAGGCGATCAGCCAAGTCGCCGCGGCGTTGTTCGACAAGCAGGTCGCTGACCGGGTGATCGTTGCTGCGTTGCCGAAACTGCGGGCCGCCATGCACCTGGACACGATTTTCACCTTCGCGGACCGGGACTGTGTGCTGCTGTACCCGGACATCGTGAACAACATCAGCGCCTTCTCCTACCGGCCGAGCGATGGCCCCAACGGTCTTGATCTGCACAAGGAGGAGAAGCCGTTCGTCGATGTGGTGGCCGGCGCGCTCAATCTCAAAAAGCTGCGGGTCGTCGAGACCGGCGGTAACGACTACCAGCGGGAACGCACGCAGTGGGACAGCGGCGCCAACCTCGTCTGCGCCTCGCCGGGGGTCGTGTTCGCCTACGACCGCAACACCTATACCAACACGTTGTTGCGCAACGCCGGTATCGAGGTGGTCACCATCGTGGGCGCGGAACTGGGTCGCGGACGCGGCGGCGGGCACTGCATGACGTGTCCCATCATCAGGGATGCCGTGGACTACTGAGAAAGTCGGCTGCCGCGACAGTCTGGTACGGCTGAGGCGCCTGCTCAACGGGTCGCTGCAAACCCGGGCACCGCGGCCAGCACCAACACACCCGCCACCGCTACGCCCGCGGTTCGCAGTACCGCACAGGACGCAGCCGTGGTGGCACCGGTGGTGAAGACGTCGTCGATGACGAGAACCTTCGCGCCAACCGGCGGAGCACCGCGGGGCAGCCAGCGCACCCGGTCGGCAAGGTTGGCGGCACGGGAGGCGGCGTCCAGACCGACCGAGTCGCGGGCCGAGCCGGCCGTCACCAGGCACGGCGCCACCCCGGTCGGCAGGCCGCGACCCGCGGCCAGTTCGGCGGCCGCCCTGGCCATCACCGTCACCGGATCCCCGCCGCGCTCGCGGGCCGCCGACCGCCGACTGGGCGCGGGCACCAACCAGACCGTGTCCGGTAGGAGGGCCAGCCGGTGCAGTCGCACCACCGCCCGGCCGAGGGCCAGTCCGAGCGATCCGGGCAGGTCCCGGCGGCCGCGCTCCTTACCCGCCAGGATGGCCGACCGAACCGGGTCGGTGTACCGGGTGAGCGCCCACACCGTCGGCAGCAATGCACCTGGGCCGCTGGGTATTTCGGGTAGTTTCACCTGACGAGGGCGACCCAGCAGGGTCACGGCGCAGCCGTCACACCACGGTCCGGGCCCACCGCAACCAGGGCACGGCCGGGGCAGGACGAGATCCATCGCCGACGCCACCACGCCGCGCAGCATGCTGATCGCCGTCGGCCGGTCGGGTGCCATGGCCGAACCCTGCCAGGGCAAGCTGAGTCACAGCCGAAGGCCGGGCGAATGTGGACAACTCAGGGTTGTGGGGATCGACCAGGTCCGCGATGAGCAGCCTTGCGCGGGCCTCGCTCGCGGCAATAGACATCATCTTTCACGTTGTGGCATCGGCCAGGTCCCGCTGGGCAGCCCTTCGACCCTCGCGTTGGACGTGCCTGGTGTCAATCCGTGGCACGCCGGACCAGGGCGAGCAGCGCCCGACCATAGGCCTCGGCGGGCTCGTCCCCCCAGTACGCCGATGCATCGTCGGTCGTACCCACGTCACCGGGCAGCACCGACGTCACCCGATAGCCCGCGTCGATGCGTTCGAGCGATCGGAAGGACGCACCCAGCAAGCCACGCAATTGGTCCTCCCGTGGCAACCACAACGCATCGGTTGCCTCCGTCGCGTCCAGCGCCCACTCCGTCGTGCCGTTGAACCCGAGGACCGTCCCGGTCCGCGACTCGTGGGCTTCGACGACCATGTCGCTCAGGGTGAAGACCTCGCCGTCGAATGCGCCCGTCAGCAGGGTGAACCGGTCGCCGGTGGCCGGGTGCCACACCAGCCCGGCGGCCTGCAACGACGAGGCGAGTTCAACGGAGATCATCTGGTCGTTCGAGCCTTTCGCCGGAGCGCGGTCAACTGGGGTAGAACGGCGATGAGCCGTTCAGGAACGGCTGGTCGGGCAGCGGCGAGGTCCACTGCCCGTCGGTCTGGTTGCCCTGCAGTTGCCAGACCCGGCCACCGAAGGTGATCAGCATCGGTTCCCCGACGGCGACGGCCAGCCCGTCGATGTCGCCGAAAACCCCTTGGTCGGTGATCTTCCGCGACTCGAACCCGTCGATGGACACGTCCCACACCGAGCGGTAGGTGTTCGGGGCGGTCGAGGCCGCGACCATGATTTCGCGGGAGTTCGCGAAGGTGACCGGGCCGGCATGCAGCAGATCGGGCCGCAGCAGGGTCAGGTTGGTGATGACGAGTTGGTTCAGCGCCGAAGTGGCATCGGCGCCCGGATCTGGAGTCGGCTCGGCCCCGGTGGTAGCCGTCGCGGCCGGAGCCTCGTCCGGCGCCGGCGCCACCACGCCGAGGTACAGCCGCTCACCGGCGACGATCGCGACCCGGACACCGTCCGGGGAGAGGGCGAGCGCCGTCACAGCTCCCTTGCCGGTCAGCGCGTCCGACCCGACCCGGTCCCGGCTGGAATTTCCCGTGGCCGAGACCCGGTACACCTCAGGCTTTGTCGCGCCATTCTGGACCACCCATGCCTCGTCGCCGGCGTGGGTGAAACTGGGCAGCGTCAGGGTGTCGGCCTTGAGGACTGGATCGGCCCGGTCGGTCTCCTGCGTGCGGGCCATCAATAGTTGCTGGCCACCGCCCGTGACGTCGGCGACCGCCGCGATGGTGCCGGTTGCCGCGGACTTCGCCGCGCTGGTCACCCCCAGCGTTCCGCGGCCCAGTTCACCGGGGATCGGTTGTTGGTCCAGTAGGCCGACAATCGCGCCGCTCGCCGTGACGTAGAAGGGATCGGAGGCCACCTGCCCGGTGCCGGCCACCCGGTCCGGGTCGAAGGAGGACACCGTATTGATGGTGTAGACCGGCTGCGCCGGATCGAGCGACTCCCCGTCGACGGTGATCGCGATCCGCGGGGACGTCGGCGACAACGTCCAGACGATCTGCGCCGCCAAGGCCCACCGCGCTTGGATCGTCGACACATCGACCCCGGTGAGATCAACCTGCAGGACACCCTCGGGATCGACGGACGGGTTCGAACGCAATTGGGACTTGGCGGTGAACTGGGAGTCGACTGCACCCTTCAAAGCCTGGCTCGGCCCGTTGATCAACAGGGCGAGCAGCCGATTGGCCCGGTTGGCCGTGGTCTGCCCCACGACGACGTGCCGGACGTCCGGCACCACCACGGTGCCCGAGCGGTCCAGGAAGTACAGCACCCGTTGCCGGAACGCGGTGGAAAACTCCGAACTGGTCAGCAGGAGCTCCGGGGGCGGATTGTCGATCCGCCACTCGCCGTCGACCTCGACCAGGTTCATGTCCCAGGAATAGGGGTTCGCCGCATCAGTGTGGAAGGACCCCTCGACGTCCAGCAGACCCCGGGACACGCCGGTCACCGTCACGGTTCCCGGTCTGGTCGGGTCCGTGATGGTCCGGTAGCCGTCACCGAGCACCACCACCGGCAGGGTGCTCGGCAACCAGTCCTTCTGCGCATCCGGGCTGAGGTACTCGCGGGCGGCCGCAAAACTCGACCCGGACCCGGAGTCAAGGTCCGGCCTGGCGCTGGCCGCAATGAAGCCGCGGACGATCTGGTCGGGTTGCTGGCCGGGTGTCGGGGCGTCCGGACCGGCGGGCGCGACCTGTTCGGCGATCTGGGTGACGTCGAACGCGGCACTCGACCCCGGCACTCCGGAGCAGGCCGTCACCCCCACGACGGCGAGCAGGATCACGACCGCGAGCGCGACAAGGCGACCGCGACCACCCGGGCCACCCAACGACAACCGGCCGGCACCGGACCGTCGTGCGCCCCTCACGTCGCGCCACTTGCGGGAGTGGCGGCCGGCGCAGCGACCGACTGTTCGGTGGACGACAGGGCAGCCGTGGGTCCGGCCTCGGGCACCGACGCCGGATGCAGTTCGTCATCGCTCGGGACGGGTTTGAGCGTTCCGTCCTCGACCATCATCCGGACGCCCTCCACCGGCGGTCGCGGGTCGCCCGGGGCCGCGACCAGGAGCCTGGCGCCGACCTGCTGCGGGTCCGAACCCGTCCGCAACGGCAACGGCGACTGGGTGATCAGCCCACCCCGCCGCCGCGGCAGGGTGAGCCGGAACCGCGCGCCCTCGCCCGGCGCGCCGGAGGCCTGCAACCAGCCGCCGTGCAACCGCGCGTCCTCCAGCGAGATGGCAAGGCCCAGACCGGTTCCGCCGGTCTGGCGCTGCCGGGACGGGTCGGCCCGCCAGAACCGGTTGAACACCAGGCCCGCCTCGCCGGGGCGCAGGCCGACGCCGTGGTCGGTCACCGTGATGGCCAGCACCTCGTCATCGGCAGCCAACTCCAGCTCAACCGGTTTGCCGTCGGCATGGTCGATCGCGTTGTAGATCAGGTTGCGCAGGATCCGGTCCACCCGCCTGGTGTCGATCTCGGCGACCACCGGGTGGTCGGGCACGGTCGTGACGATCTGGACGCCGAATTGCTCGGCCAGCGGCGCCCCCGCCGTGATGCTGTTGTTGATACTCGATCTGATGTCGATCCGTTCGGCACTGAGCTCGGCCATCCCGGCGTCATACCGACTGATCTCCAGCAGATCCCCGAGCAGCGATTCGAAACGATCGAGTTCGTCGACCATCAACTCGGTGGCCCGTGACAGGTGCGGCGGGAAGTCCGCTCGTCCGGCATGCAAGACGTCGGCCGCCATCCGGACCGTCGTCAGCGGGGTGCGCAGCTCATGGGAAACGTCAGAGGTGAAGCGGCGCTGCAGCTTTCCGAATTCTTCCAGCTGACGGATCTGCACCCTGATGGCCTCGGCCATGCCGTTGAACGAACGGGCCAGCGTCGTCAGCTCGATCGGCCCGGTGACCGGCATCCGCTCGGCCAGATCGCCGGCGGCAAGTCTGCGGGCGCTTGCCGCAGCCCTGCCGACCGGCCGAGCCACCTGGAACGCAACAAGTGCCGAGATCATGGTCAGGGCCATGGCCAGGACGATGCCGCCAACCAGCAGGGTCCGTTGCACGACCTGCACGGTGCTGACTTCACCGGCCAACGGGAAGATCAGATACACCTCGAACGAATCGGTGCTGGTCCGGGCGGGGCTGCCCATCACCAATGCCGGAATGTTCTGCCCATCACGACTGATCGTCGTGTACTGGTAGGCGATCTGGCCCTGATCGATGCGGGCACGCAGCTCCGCCGGCACGTCGCCGGTCGGCTGGGTGATCGCGAGATCGGATTCGGAACCGACCCGGCTGGGCACGATCACGGGTTCGAAGACGCCGGCCGTTGACCCCTGGGCCCCGGTCGATCCGTCTGCCCGGCCGATCTCGGCCAGTGCAAGACGGAGCTGCTCCCGCAGCGAGCTCGGATCGGAATCGGCACCGGACAGGCTGCTCTGCACTGTTTGCCGGGCGCTGTCGATTTCGGCGGTGGCCGCGTCGATCTTGGAACGGAGCAAGCCGTTGATGATCTGCTGCTGCAGGATCAGGCCCAGGGTCAGCATGACCACGGTGGACAACGACAGGGTCAGCACCACGACCCTGACCAGCAGCGAGCGACTCCAGAAACCCACCCGCACCCGCACCCGATCGAACGCCCCGCGGGCCTTGCCGCGCAGCCCGGTGTGGGTGTAGTCGGGTCCTGCTTCCGCGTCGAGCGGCGCGATCGGCGGCGCGTCCAGGTCGCCGGCACTTCCGCCCGGCTCCTCGGCCGACGCCAGATCGCCCGTCGACCGCTCTGTCATGACGCGCCCTGCGTCATGGGCGCGGGGGCGTCATACGGTGCCCGCCTTCCCGACTGCCCGCCTTCACGACGTGCCATCCATCACGACGTGCCGGCCCGGTATCCCACTCCGCGGACCGTGACCACCACCTCGGGGTGCTCCGGGTCCTTCTCGATCTTCGAACGCAGCCGCTGCACGTGCACGTTGACCAACCGGGTGTCGGCGGCGTGCCGGTAGCCCCACACCTGTTCCAGCAGCACCTCGCGGGTGAACACCTGGCGCGGCTTACGGGCCAGCGCCACCAGCAGGTCGAACTCCAACGGGGTCAACGAGATGGGTTCCCCCTCCCGGGTGACCTGATGGCCGGGAACGTCGACCTCGACGTCGGCGACGCGCAACCGCTCCGCCGATCCGACGTCCGCCCTACGCAGCCGGGCCCTGATCCGGGCCGTCAACTCCTTCGGCTTGAACGGCTTCATCACGTAGTCGTCCGCCCCGGACTCCAGGCCGAGGACCACGTCGACGGTGTCCGTCTTGGCGGTCAACATGATGATCGGGATGCCGGATTCCCCCCTGATCTCCTTGCACACGTCCAAACCGGACAACCCGGGCAGCATCAGATCCAGCAGCACGAGGTCCGGGTGCACCTCCCGGAAAGCGTCGAGCGCCTTGGAACCGTCCCGCACCACCGCAGTGTCGAAACCCTCCCCGCGCAGCACGATGGTCAGCATCTCGGCCAGGGCAGGGTCGTCGTCGACCACTAACACACGCGCTCTCATGCTCTCCATGGTGACATCCCCCGCAGGTGAGCGCGGTCTTCACCGCGCGGGAACGGGATGGCTGTCGGCGAGATGGCTCAGATTCGGCCGATCGGGACGCCGCTTGCGCTGCCCGTGCAACCATGGACGGGTGAGCCTGCCGCAATTTCCCAGCCCAGAGCAATATGGCAGACCCGGCACCCGAAGTTCCTGGGAGCAGCCGGGCCTGATCCCGCTCCGGCCACTGACGGTCGGCGAGGTCCTGGGCGCCGCCGTCACCGTCGTGCGACGCCACATCGTCCCGCTCGGCGGGGCCGCCATGCTGGTCGGGCTGCTGTCCACGGTGGGCACACTTGGCCTGCTGGCCGGCACCGGGGCCCTGCAGACCTACGCGGAGGGCGCCTGGGTGCAGGATCTGCTGGACGGCGTCTCCACCTCACTGCCGAGCGGCCTGGTCATTTCGGTGTTCGTCGGACTGCTGGTGACGACCATCGGCGGCCCGGTGGTGGCCGGCATGGCGACCGCGTACGCGGGTGCTCAGGCGCTCGGCCGGGACGGCCGCGGAGCTCTCACCGAGCGCCTGCGCGGGCGCTGGGGTGTCCTCCTCGGCACGGCCGCGATTGTCGGCACATCGGTCGCGGTCGGGTTGATGGTGTTGCTCATTCCCGGCGTCATCGCGTATCTGATCTGGGTGTTCGCCGGGCCGGCAGTGGTGATGGAACGCGCATCGGTCCCGCAATCGCTGCGCCGTAGCGGGCTGCTCACCAGGGGGCACCGTGGCCGCGTCCTCGGCACCATCGCGGTGACCATGATCTCCGGCGCGGTCGCCAGTGCCGTCATCTCCACGCTGTTCGCCGGACTCGTCGCCCAGTCCGATGCGGTGACCGTCCTGGTCATCACCCAGCTGGTCGGCGTTGTCGTCAGTGGGCTTGCGGCGGCCTGGACGGGGGCGGCAGTGGCGCTGCTGTACATCGACGTGCGAATCCGCACCGAGCACCTCGACCAGGCGTTGCGATCCGCCGCCGCTGCCGACCTCGGCCGGATCAACCCGCCAATTCAGCCGGGATACTGAGCGCCCCGTCGGCTCCCGGTGTCAGCACGGTCCAGGGTGAAAGGTAACGCTGTGTAGCCAACAGCCGGTACATCGCGCCGGTTCGTCGTTGCAGTCCCGCATCTGCCTCGAAACTGTCCAACGCCCGATCCGCATTGCTGACTGCCCTGTCCCTCGCCCGCTCCGCGGCGACCGCCAGCGGAGTGGCGAGCAGGATCTGCCGATCCGGCAGCGGAACACCGAATCGGTCGACCTCCAACTGCCTGACCCAGTCGGCGAACCCGGTGTCGACGGTTGGCCCGCCCAGCCGCGCCGATCCATAGGCCGCATTGGACGTCACGTAGCGATCAAGCAGCAGCACGTCGTGGCCGGCGACCAGGTCACGGATCTCTGGGGCGGCCGCCCGCCGGTCCAGCGCGAACAACAATGCCGGCCCGTGGACTGACTCGGAAAGGTCGCCGAGCCGGCCGTAGAGGGCATCCCGCACCAGGTCGGCATGCACGTCGACGCCGTACCGCGGGAACGCCATGGTGGCAACCGTTCGCCCGGCAGCGCGCCACCGGGCAGCAAGCGACTCGGTCAAGGTTCGCTTGCCGGACCCGTCGAGTCCTTCGATGACAATCAGTTGTCCCACGGCGAGGACCCTACGTGCGGAACCAGGCGGCTTCGTCCCCTGGGCGGCTTGGTCGCTTGGCGAAATACCCCGCCGTCCATAGCGAAATGGTGATCGGACCAGCACGGTGTGTCACTGGTCACGCCGTTGCACCGGTGGCAGGCTCAGAACGTGACGATCCAGACTCCAGCCACACCGCCGACCCCGGAGTACCACAAAACGTTCTTCGGCCAGCCGCGCCAACTCGCGACGCTGTTCTCGGTCGAGATGTGGGAGCGATTCTCCTTCTACGGCATGCAGGGCATCCTGCTGATCTACCTCTACTACTCGATCTCCGACGGCGGGCTCGGGCTGGACCGGGTCGCGTCGACCAGCATTGTCGGGGCATACGGCGGCCTGGTCTACCTCTCCACGATCCTCGGCGCCTGGCTGGCCGATCGGATCATCGGCGCGGAAAGGACACTGTTCTACGCGGCCGCGCTGGTGATGTGCGGGCATATCGCCCTGTCCCTGATCCCGGGGATTACCGGTGTCGGCGTCGGGCTGGTACTGATCGCATTCGGCAGCGGCGGGGTCAAGGCCAACGCCACTTCACTGGTCGGCACGCTCTATTCCGCCGACGATCCACGGCGCGACGCCGGATTCTCGATCTACTACTTCGGGATCAACCTCGGCGCCTTCCTCGGGCCGTTGTTGACGGGACTGTTGCAGACGAACGCAGGTTTCCATTGGGGCTTCGGCCTGGCGGCGGTCGGCATGGCGATTGGGCTGACGATCTATGCGATCGGGCGGAAGAACCTGCCGGAGAGCGCGCACCACATCCCGAACCCGTTGCCGGCCGACAAGCGTGGGCTGGTGATCGGCGGAGCGGTCGCCGCCATCGTGCTGATCACGGTGCTCGCACTGACGGGCGTGCTCAGCGCTGACCGCCTGGCAACCATCGTCGTGTTCATCACGATCGTCGCCGCGATCATCTATTTCCTGGTGATTCTGAGCAGCAAGAAGATCACGAAGATCGAGCGGCGTCGGGTCTATTCGTTCATTCCGATGTTCATCGTCAGCGCCGTCTTCTGGTCGCTGTACCAACAGCAGTTCACCGTGGTCACCGAGTATTCCGACAAGCAGCTGAATCGGGAGATCTTCGGCTGGGTCATGCCGGTCAGCTGGGTGCAGTCGATCAACCCGGTCTTCGTGATGATCCTGTCGCTGGTGTTCGCCTGGATCTGGACCAAAATGGGCACCCGGCAGCCGCCGACCCCGATCAAGTTCGCGGCCGGCGTCATCGTGATGGGTGTTGCCTTCCTGCTCTTCATCCCGATGGCCAGCACCGTGCCGAACAGTGCACCGCTGCTCGGGCTCGTCGGGGTGCTGTTCGTGTTCACCGTGGCCGAACTGCTGATCTCGCCGGTCAGCCTCTCCCTTGCCACCAGACTGGCACCGGAGGTCTTTCAGACCCAGATGGTGGCACTGCTGTTCCTGTCGATCGCGCTGGGTACCGCAATGGCCGGTGTCCTGGCCGAGTACTACAACGACGAGGATCAGGTCGCGTACTTCGGCGTTCTGGGCGGGATCGCGATCGTGGTCGGGATCGTGTTGATCGTCTTCACCGCGCCCATCCGCAAGCTGATGAGCGGCGTCAGGTAGGCCGACCCGGGTGCCGTCGTGTTGGATGGATCGCATGTCAGCAGCCAACTCAGCAAAACCGGTCATCGATTTCCCCAACGGTGAGGCACCAGCCGAGCTCGAAATCGTTGACATCACCGTCGGCGAAGGCGCCGAAGCCAAGCCCGGCGGCACCGTCCGGGTTCATTACCTGGGCGTCGAGTTCGCCTCCGGCGAGGAATTCGACTCGTCCTGGAACCGCGGTGAATCCATCGAATTCCCGCTCCGCGGCCTGATCAAGGGCTGGCAGGACGGCATCCCGGGGATGAAGGTCGGCGGCCGCCGGCAGCTCACCATTCCCCCGGAGCTCGCCTACGGCCCCAAGGGCGGCGGTCACCGGTTGAGCGGCCAGACCCTGATCTTCGTCATCGACCTGCTGGACGTGAAGTAGCAGTCACCTGCCCCGCAACGACGCCTCTTCGACGACGAAGGCCCGCCCCCTGAGATTCCCAGGTGGCGGGCCTTTCGCATGGTGGGCGCTCCCTCGAGTGCCATCAGATCGGGGTGCGGTGACGACCGCATGAGGCATCCAGCACCCGCCGGACCCTGATTCGATGGCAGTCGGTCACACCGTTTCGGTCAGTAGCGGTAGTGATCAGGCTTGTACGGGCCCTCGACGTCGACGCCGATGTACTCGGCCTGGTCCTTGGACAGCTTGGTCAGCTCTCCGCCGAGCGCCTCGACGTGGATCTTCGCGACCTTCTCGTCCAGGTGCTTCGGGAGCCGGTAGACCTCGTTGTCCCACTCGTCGGGCTTGGTGAACAGCTCGATCTGGGCGATCACCTGGTTGGAGAACGAGGCGCTCATCACGAAGGACGGGTGCCCGGTTGCGTTACCCAGGTTGAGCAACCGACCCTCGGACAGCACGATGATCGTGTGGCCGTCGGCGAATCGCCATTCGTCGACCTGCGGCTTGATCTCGATGCGGGACGCGCCCGAACGGGCCAGCCCGGCCATGTCGATCTCGTTGTCGAAGTGACCGATGTTGCCCAGGATCGCCTGATGCTTCATCCGCTTCATGTGGTCGAGGCCGATGATGTCCTTGTTGCCGGTGGTGGTGATGATGATGTCCGCCCGCCCGACCGCCTTCTCGACGGTGGTGACCTCGTACCCGTCCATCAACGCCTGCAATGCGCAGATCGGGTCGATCTCCGCGATGATCACCCGCGCGCCCTGGCCGCGCAGTGACTCAGCGGAGCCCTTGCCGACGTCGCCGTAGCCGACGACGACGGCGACCTTGCCGCCGATCAGGACGTCGGTGCCGCGGTTGATGCCGTCGATCAGCGAGTGCCGGACGCCGTACTTGTTGTCGAACTTGCTCTTTGTGACCGCGTCGTTGACGTTGATGGCCGGGAACAACAGCTCACCGGCGGCGGCCAGTTGGTACAGCCGGTTGACGCCGGTGGTGGTCTCCTCGGTGACTCCCTTGATGTCGGGCGCGGTATGTGTGTAGTACTGCGCGTCATTGGACAGCGACCGGCGCAGCAGATCGAGGACGACGGCGTATTCCTCTGAGTCATCGTCGGCCGTGGGCGGCACGATGCCGGCCTTTTCGAACTGGACGCCCTTGTGGATCAGCAGGGTGGCGTCGCCGCCGTCGTCCAGAATCATGTTGGGTCCCTGGGCCGTGCCGTCCGCTTTGGCGGGCCAGCGCAGCATCTGGTCCGTGCACCACCAGTACTCCGGCAACGATTCGCCCTTCCAGGCGAAAACGGGCACGCCCGACGGTGCCTCGGGGGTGCCGTACCGGCCGACGGCGATCGCTGCCGCTGCGTGGTCCTGGGTGGAGAAGATGTTGCAGGACGCCCAGCGGACGTCGGCGCCGAGATCGACCAGGGTCTCGATCAACACTGCGGTCTGCACGGTCATGTGCAGCGAGCCGGAGATGCGGGCCCCGGCCAGCGGCCGGACCTCGGAGTATTCGCGGCGCAGCGCCATCAGGCCGGGCATCTCGTGCTCGGCGAGGGTGATTTCCTTCCGGCCGAAATCAGCCAGCGCAAGGTCAGCGACCTTGTAGTCGAGATCGCCGAAGCGATCGACGGTCAGGGTGACGGCAGGCAGGGTTGAAGCGGACAACAGTGCTCCTCAGGGGCTCGACGGCGCCGCTTATTGCGGACGCAAGGGCCGGACTCGGGTTCCACCCTGCACCGGACGCCCAGCCGGGCGTGCATGTCACCCGTCAGGGTACCGGGCCGAACAGCTTTCGCGGGCTCATTGCGGACGCTCGCCGCGTCCTCGGCCGGCGGGCGGCTGCAGAACTGCGCTAACCGACCCTCTGCACTGGGCCGCTGAACCACCCCCGGCAGCCGCTGAACCACCCCACTAGCACCCTCCGCGGCTGCTGAACCGCCCCTTCAGCAGTCGAGCACACGCTTCGGTAGTGCTGCGGGCGTCCACAAGCGCAGACAACGACCCAAGAGCGTGGCCCGCCCGAAGCGGGCCCGACCACCCGCGTGATCGACCACCCGCGTCACCGACCACCCGCGTCACCGACCACCCGCGTGCCCGACCACCCGCGTCACCGACCACCCGCGTCACCGACCACCCGCGTGACCGACCACCCGCGGGCCCGACCACCCGCGGGCCCGGCCGACGTCGTGACCGGGTGCGCCGGGGCGCGTCGGGCTCTGCGTGGGAGTGTCGCCTGCGGGCTAATCGTCGCTGGGCGTGTACTTCGGGCGCGTCAGGTAGAACCCGAGGGCGAGCCCGATCAGAGCGAAGATGACGGCGGGTATCGGAAAGCTGCCCATGACGATGGAGACGGCCACCCCAAGCAACAGGCCGGTGACGGTCCAGATCGCGATGGCCGGCGCCCGCGGTTCGCGCTCATCTGGATTACGTCTCACGCAACCACCGTAGCCGGGACGCGGACACCGTCGGGGACATCGAGGCGAATGCGGCTCCCGGGTTTGTCCGGCACGCAGTTGCAGCGAAGATGGATGATATGAGCCATCCCGAAACGGATCCCACCGGTGTCGACGGCAGCGCCGTCGAGCCGCCGCCGACCCCGATCGAGCCTGCGACTCAGGCTGGTCCGACGACCGACCACGGCCGGACGAAGCAACCGTCACCGCCTGCCGGCACCGACGGGTTGAGCAATTCCCGCAGGCCGGGCCGGGCCGGGCCGAAGGCGGCTGCTGCGGCAGCGTCTGCTGCCGCAGCCATGGGGATGAACACACCGGTGCAGGCGCGGCCCACCCGGCACCCGCAGAACTATGCGGCCGCCGTATACGGCTCCGTGCTCGCCGCATCGGTGGTGATCAGCGCGGGAGATCTGCGTGAGCCAGTGACCCTCGCAGCGCTGTTGATCTCCAGCGGCCTGGTGTTCTGGATCGCGCACGTCTACGCCGCCACCGTCGCCTCCGTGCACGGCGGGTGGCACTACGGAGCCATCCGGACCGGAATGGCGCACGAATGGCCCGTCGCGTTCGCCGCCATCCCGCCTGCCGCCGCCGCGCTGATCGCCGGCCTTATCCCTGACGTCACCCTCGCCGAGGGCGTCTGGGCTGCCCTGATCGTGGCACTCGCCGAGCAGCAACTGTGGGGTTACGCGGCCGTCAAGAACGCCAGACTCTCCGGATCGGCGCTGACCAGGACCATGCTGCTCAATGTCTTCATGGGCTTCATCATCGTTGCGTTGAAACTGGGTGTCGGGCACTGACCTGTCGATGCAGCCGCCGGGCAACCCGCGGGCGGTTCCGCACGCCGCGGGCGTCAGTTCCGCGGTAGGGCTGCGGGCGTCAGTTCCGGTTTCCGGGCCGCCGGCGAGACGATCCCGGCGATGGCAACCAGCACCAGGACCATCAGCAGGGCGTTCAACAGGCCGAGGTGTTCGCCGACGAAGCCCACTAACGGCGGTCCCACCAGGAACGCCAGGTAGCCGATGGTGGCGACCGCACTGACCCTGGCCGCTGCGTTACGGGGATCATCCGCTGCCGCCGACATGCCGACCGGGAAGCCGAGAGCGGAACCCAGACCCCACAGCACGACGCCGATGCAGGCCAGCCAGGCGACCGGCGCGAAGATCACCACCACGAGGCCGACCCCGGCGAATACCGCGGAAACCCGCAGCACGGGCACCCTGCCGAACCGGTCGAGGAGATAGACGCCGAACACCCGGCCGACCGTCATCGCCGTCGACGAAAATGCCGAAAACCAGTGCTCCGGTGGCGTTGGCGACCCCGTGGCCGTCAACCATGGCGAGCGCGAGCCAGTCGTTGGCGCTGCCCTCGGCAAACGCCATGCCCAGCACGATCAACCCGATCAGCAGGGTGCGGCTGTCACGCCAGATCCCGATCCGTGAGCGCCAGCCGGTGGTGGCCGCGCCGGCCTCCACCTGCTGGGCGGCATGGGCCGCTTCGGCTTCCGCGGCGGCGGGATCGGGCTGCAAGTAGCGGACCGAAACCAGCACAGTGACGATCATCAGTACGACCGATGATGCCGAGATGGATGGCGATCGCGATCCCGGCCAGTTCGGCTGACGCGCCCAACGCCGCACCCACAATGGTCCCGCCGCTGAACATGGCGTGGAACAGCGGCATCACCGTGCGGCCGAGTTGGCGTTCGTTGGCGGCACCCTCGACGTTCATCGAGACGTCGCACATTCCGACACCGAGGCCGAAGAGCGCCAGACCGGAGACGACCAGCACCGGCATGGTGACGGACGCGCCGATACCGGTCACCGCGAGACCGACCCCGGCACCGATGACGCTGGCTCTGATGGTGGCGGCCGAACCGATGCGCGCCAGTACGTGACTGGATGTCGTCAGGCCGACGATCGAACCAGCGGCGAGCCCGAAAACGATCAGACCCATCTCGAACGTGCTCGCCCCCAACGCATCCCGGATGGACGGCGTCCGGGCAACCCAGCTGGCCAACCCGATCCCGGACAACGCAAAGATCACGAAGACGGCGTTGCGCCAGGCGACGATCTGCGAGCGGGTGAGTGCCTCGGATCCGGCCGGGTGGCTGGAAGCGGGTACTGGGTGGGACACGGCATTCCTCGGGTTCTGCTCAGGGACGGTCTGGGACTTGTCATCGGAGACGCTATGACGCTCGGTGCCGGTGCGACCAGGCATCGGCCGTCAGGCTGTCGGATCCGATCGAATCGTTTCGATTACGATAGAGCCCCCCCGCCGGACGGTCAAGGCGACGCCGGTGGAAGTCACAGATCTACGCTCGGCCGCCAGGACCCGACCAGTGCCCAGCACTGCAATCCGACCAACTCGAATCGTTTCGACTATTCTCGCGTCATGACAGTGACCGGAATGATCGGTCGGGGCCGGGCCCAGCACCGACAACCCGCAGGGGCTGCCCAGGCATGACCGTCCCAGAAGGCCGCCCACCGGCCGCCAAGCGACCAACCCTGGCAGCGGTGGCCGCGTTGGCCGGTGTCTCGGTGTCGACAGCGTCGCTG
The DNA here is from genome assembly GCA_963730295.1 of uncultured Actinomycetota bacterium. Taxonomy (GTDB): domain Bacteria; phylum Actinomycetota; class Actinomycetes; order Mycobacteriales; family Nakamurellaceae; genus Nakamurella. The sequence goes on from CAVSRE010000006.1 coordinate 937,266, forward strand.
GCGTTCAGCGGTTCCGGTCCGGTTTCCGGGGCCACTCGGGACAAAGTGCTGGCCGCCGCCGAAGAACTGCACTACGCCGGGCCAGATCCCCGGGGTCGTTCGCTGCGCCAGGGTCGATCCGGCATCATCGGCGTGGTCATGGAGGAACGGGTGCTGGCCGCGTTCCGTGACCCCATCCGGATCGCCGTCCTGGACGGCATCGCGCAGGAAACCACCGCCGATGGCCGCGGCCTGCTGTTGCTGACCGACGTCGGCGAAAGTGCCCTGGCCATGGAGTCCGCGTCGATGGACGGGGTGATCCTGCTCGGGTGCAGCGCTCGCGTCGCCAAGTCGATCGACATCCAACGCCGTCGCGCCATTCCCGCAGTGGCGCTGGGCGGACCGCCCTTCGACGGCGTCCTGACGATTTCGCTCGATGACGAATCCGCGAGCGAGCGCGCAGCGCGACATCTGGCCGACCTCGGCCACACGAACGTCGCGATCGTCGCGCTCCCGCTGGACAGCGTCAACGGCATTGACGAGCGCGGCCCGCTCACCCCCGAGCGCGAACGTACCGGCACCATCCAGGTCACCCTCGACCGATTGCGTGGCGTTCGGGCGGTCTTCCCGACAGCGGCGGGGTGGTAGCAAGGGGCAGTCTCGTGGACGAGGGAATGCTCGCCGGTCACGCCCTGCTCGACGATCCCGCACATCGGCCGACCGCGATCTTGGCCCAGAGTGATTTGCTGGCAGCAGGTGTCATCAGGGCGGGGGAAGAACTCGGGCTGCACGTCCCGAGCGATCTGAGCGTTGTCGGATTCGACGGGATCGCGCTGGACAGGATCATCCCGCACGACTTGACGACCTTGGTGCAGCCCGCGGCCGAGCAGGGCCGGGCGGCCGGGCGCGCCATTCTCGATCTCGTTGACGGCGGCCGGCCGAGTCGGTCCGGTTCAGTAGCACCTTTCACCTCGGCGGCACGACCGCACCGCCACGCTGAAACAAGCTGACCCGCGCACGCGAGTTCAGGCTGGGGCCAATGCCCTTCCGGGTCGTCGGACCACCTGTGAGCCGCCCCTGACCTGCCGCCGGATTCTGCGGCCATGGGTGAGAACAACTTTCGGCGCCTCGGGCGCTCCGGTCTCGCGGTTTCACCAACTGGACTTGGCTGCAACAACCTCGGTCGGCCACATACCGCCACCCAGACACTCGAAGGCTCCCGCGCCGTCGTCGACGCAGCGATCGACGCCGGAATCACGCTTTTCGACGTCGCCGACATCTATGGCCAACCCGCTGGGCGCAGCGAGGAATTGTTGGGCGCGGCATTGGGCAGCCGTCGCAGGGACGTCATCGTTGCGACGAAGTTCGGGATGGACGCGCACGGCGCCAACGGGCCGGATTTTGGTGCCCGAGGCTCCCGACGCTACGTCCGCGCCGCGGTCGAGGCATCGCTGCGCCGGTTGAATACCGACTGGATCGATCTGTACCAGTTGCACCAACCGGATCCGCTGACTCCGATCGAGGAGACCCTGGCCGCGCTTGATGAGCTGGTGGTGGCCGGAATCGTCCGATACGTCGGGCATTCCAACTTCAGCGGCTGGCTGTTGGCGGATCGGCCTGGGAGGCGCGGTCGTCGTCCCGGGCGCCTTTCATCTCGGCCCAGAACGAATACTCTTTGCTGAACAGGGCTATCGAGCGGGACCTCCTCCCAGCCGCTGAGGCATTCGGAGTCGGCGTGCTGCCGTTCTACCCGTTGGCCAACGGGCTGCTGACCGGGAAGTACAGCCGCGCGGATGCGCCGGTCGGCAGCCGGTTGCGTGATCTGAAGCCGCAACTGTTGGACTCGGCGCCGTGGGATTCGCTCGAGCAGCTGCAGGAATTCGCCGATCGGCGCGATGTGACCATGCTGCAGGTGGCATTCGGCTGGTTGCTCGCCAGGCCGCGGGTGGCCTCGGTGATCGCGGGCGCGACACGTCCGGAACAGGTGGTGGCGAATGCCGCCGCAGCGACGGCATTCGCGCCAACGCAGGAAGACCTCAAGGAGATCGACAAGATCTTCCCGCCACCCGCGGAGTAGGCCGCTTCCGCCGCGGGAGAGTCTCGCCCGCGGCGTCTGGACTACGGCCGCACCCGGTACGAACCACCAGAAACCCTCCAACAATTCATCATCGCCAGAGACCGAACCTGCCGCACCCCCGGCTGCCTCCAACCCGCCGAACGCTGCGACATCGACCACATCGAACCCTTCCGACCCGGCAAACCCACCGGCGGACAGACCCGCCACACCAACCTCGACTCCAAATGTCGACATCATCACCGCGCCAAAGACGGCGGCGGATTCCTCAACACCCGCGACCCCAACGGCACCACCCACTGGGAAACACCACTCGGCCGGAAATACACCAAGCCACCACCACACATCACCGACCCCACCGACCACGACCACGACCACGACCACGACACAGCAGACCTCGCCGACCGGTTCCCCCAGAACTCAGGAAAACCACCGACGTCCACCGCCAATCAGGGACCAACTCATCCGCTCCGCCGGCGAACTCAGACGCACCTCACCCACCGGAGCCTCCGGCATCGAATCGGGACCGAACAACCCGACGGACCCGGACAGCAACAACATCGCCCCATTCGAAGAGCGAGCCACCATTCTGATGAAGGGGAACCAGGATCGGAAGCCCGGGATCCCTCGTCAACCCAAGGGTACTGGGCGGCGCGGGACGCCGAGAGGTCCCAGTCAGCCAAGGGCTGCCTGCACCTCATCCACCGTCCGCTGCGCGGCCTCGCGAAGTCCGGCGACAGTCGGTCCGGCACCGAGCACCCCGCGGCTGGTGGTGGGCAGCAGCGCTCCGTGCGCATCGGCGAAGACCAGCTTGAGGTCAGCGGCAGTGGCACCCTGGGCGCCGAGCCCAGGCGCAAGAATCGGCCCGTTCACCCCGGACAGATCGACCCCGGTCTTGCCGATGGTCGCGCCGACGACCAACCCAATCGACCCGATCGGGTAATCCCCCGCGTTCACCGCGCCGACCTGGTCGACGATCGACTGCGCGACCGTCTTCTCGTCATCGTGCCGGGCGTGCTGCACCTGCTTGCCCTCGGGGTTGGACGTCAACGCCAGCACGAACAGGCCACGGCCCTCGGCGAGCGCGACATCCATTGCTGGCAACAAGGACCCGAAGCCGAGATACGGCGACACCGTCAGCGCATCGGCCACCAACGGCGATGTCGCGGTCAAATAAGCCGCCGCATAGGCGGCCATCGTCGACCCGATGTCGCCACGCTTCGCATCCAGCAGAACCAGCGCCCCTGCTTCCCTGGTATCGGCGAGAACCCTTTCCAGCACCGCGATTCCGGCCGACCCATAAGACTCGAAGAACGCCGACTGCGGCTTGAGCACCGCCACCGTCGGGCCGAGCGCCTCGACCACCGTCATCGCGAACCGCTCGAGCCCCTGGACCGATGCCGGCAGGCCCCACTCCTGCAAGAGGCCCGGATGCGGATCGATACCAACGCACAGCGGTCCGCGGTTGTCGATCGCGGTCACCAACCGATGCCCGAACGGTTCCATGATGGACAACTGACCTACCCCTACTCGGCGAGAACTCAGCTGCGTCGGGCGATTGCTCGATTCAGCTCGGACAGCAAAGGAGGGCCCGAATAGATGAACCCCGTGTACAGCTGCAACAGACTGGCACCAGCATCCAGCATCCGCAGCCCATCCTGCGCGCTGGAAATACCGCCGACCCCGATCACCGGCAGATCGCAATGCGAAGTCACGAAGCGGACGACCTCCAGCGCGCGCTCCGCGAGCGGCCGACCCGACAGCCCGCCGGCTTCCGCCGCCACCACCGTCTCGGCCTCGGTGACCCCGTGCCGATCGACAGTCGTATTGGTCGCGATCACCCCGGCGATGTCCCGATCGGCGCACACCTCCAGCAGCTCTCCGATGGCCTCATCGGACAGGTCGGGCGCGATCTTGACCAGCACCGGCACCGGATTGTCGTCCCGGTGATGGGTCCACGCCAGGCTCCCCGCCTCCGCCGTGAGCGCCCCGAGCAGCTCGTCCAACGGCCCCTTGTCCTGCAGACCACGCAGCCCCGGCGTGTTCGGGCTGGAGACGTTCACCGCGATGTAGTCGGCGTATTGATACACCGCCCGCAACGAGGTCAAGTAGTCGCCGACCGCGGACTCGACCGGCGTGACCTTGGACTTGCCGAGCGAGATCCCCAGCGGTACACCAATGTTCCCGATCTTCCGCAGATTCGAAGCCAGCTCGGCCGCACCGGAGTTGTTGAAACCCATCCGGTTGATGATCGATTCGGACTCGGTCAGCCGGAACAGCCGTGGGCGCGGATTGCCGGTCTGCGCATGCGCGGTCACCGTCCCGACCTCGACGAACCCGAAGCCCAGCGCAGGCCAGGCCTTCAGTGCAGCGCCGTCCTTGTCCATGCCTGCCGCAAGGCCCACCGCCGATGGGAAATCGACCCCGAACACGGTGCGTGGCGCCGGATGTTCCTTGCGCAACGCACCCAGCACGGCGACCGCCCGCTTCGATCGGGACACCCGGGAGAGCGCGCGCAACGTGCGGTCGTGCGCCGTTTCCGCGTCACCCTTGCCGACCCGGAACAGCACCGGTCGAGCCAGGTGCCGGTAGGCCAACCCCGCTACCCCCACGGGGTCACCCCCATGACCAATCCCCCGAGTCGTTGCGCATCGCCGACTATCCTGCCTCCCGCTCCCGGCTGACCCGCAGCCGGGCATGCAGGATCTGCAGCGGCGCAACGCCGACGTCGGATCTGGTGAGCGCCTCGATGCCCTGAATCGCGGCAGCGGCACCGGCGACGGTGGTGATGCACGGGATGTCGGCCGAGACGGCGGCGGTGCGAATCTCGTACCCGTCGACCCGCGGTCCGGACTGCCCGTAGGGGGTGTTGATCACCAGGTCGATCTGCCCGGCGCGGATCAGCTCAACGACCGTCCCTTCCCCGGTGCCCTCACCCTCGAAGTACTTGGAAACCACCTCGACGTCCATGCCGTTGCGCTGCAACATTTCTGCGGTGCCCTCGGTCGCCACGATGCGGAAGCCCAGGTCCGCCAGTCGCTTCACCGGAAAGACCATGGCCCGCTTGTCGGCGTTGGCCACCGAGACGAACACTGTGCCCTTGGTCGGCAGCGAACCGTAGGAGGCGGTCTGCGACTTGGCGAACGCCGGGCCGAAGGCCGTGTCGATGCCCATCACCTCACCGGTGGAGCGCATTTCGGGGCCCAACAACGAATCAACACCAGTGCCGTCCGGGCGACGGAACCGATGAAACGGGAGCACGGCCTCCTTGACGGCCACCGGCGCCCCGGCCGGGAGCGAACCGCCGTCGCCCCGGGCCGGCAACATGCCCTCGGCCCGCAGTTCGGCGATGGTGGCGCCCAGCATGATCCGTGCTGCCGCCATCGCCAGCGGTACCGCCGTCGCCTTGGACGAGAACGGGACCGTGCGAGACGCCCGTGGGTTGGCCTCCAGCACATAGAGCGTCTCGTCCTTCAGCGCGTACTGCACGTTCAGCAAGCCCCGTACCCCGACCCCCAGTGCTATGGCCTCGGTGTGCGCCCGCACGGTGGCAACATCGCTGCGGCCCAACGTGATCGGCGGCAGCACGCACGCCGAGTCACCGGAATGGATTCCGGCCTCCTCGATGTGCTCCATCACCCCACCGAGGTACACCTCGGTACCGTCACACAGCGCGTCGACATCGATCTCGATCGCGTCGTCGAGGAACCGGTCGACGAGAACCGGGTGGTCGTCGGTGATTTCGGTCGCCCGGTCGATGTAATCGGCGAGCGATGGCTCGTCGTAGACGATCTCCATCCCCCGACCACCCAGCACGTAGGACGGCCGGACCAGCACCGGGTAGCTGATCCGAGCGGCGACCGCGCGGGCCTGCTCGAACGACGTCGCGAGACCGAAGGCCGGGGCCGGCAAATTGGCGGCAGTCAGCAGCTCGCCGAACCGCCCACGATCCTCTGCCAGATCGATGGCGTCCGGTGAGGTGCCGAGAATCGTCACGCCGCTGTCCAGCAATTCCTGCGCAAGTTTGAGTGGGGTCTGGCCGCCGAGCGTCGGAATGACGCCGGCCACCGTGCCCGAAAGCTGTTCGACGTGAATGACTTCCAGGACGTCTTCGATGGTCAGCGGTTCGAAGTACAACCGGTCGGAGGTGTCGTAGTCGGTGGACACCGTCTCCGGATTGCAGTTGACCATCACGGTCTCGTATCCGGCGTCCCGCAACGCGAGAGCGGCGTGCACGCAGGAGTAGTCGAACTCGATCCCCTGCCCGATCCGGTTGGGCCCCGAACCCAGGATGATCACCTTCTGCCGCTCGGTCTGCGGCGCGACCTCTGATTCGGCAGCGGGATCGGTCTCGTACGCCGAATAATGGTAGGGCGTGCTGGCCGCGAATTCAGCGGCACAAGTATCCACGGTCTTGAACACCGGGCGAATGTCGTTGGCCCAGCGAAATTCACGGACCGCCTTCTCGGATCCGAACTCCGGCCGCAACGCACTGATCTGCAGATCGGACAGCCCGTAGTGCTTGGCCTCCCTGAGCAGCTCGGGGGTGAGTTCGGCGGCGTCGTGCACCTTGTTGCCGGTGCCCCTGATCAGGTCGATCTGGTCAAGGAACCACGGGTCGATACCGGTGGCCTCATGGACCTGCTCGACGGTGGCGCCCCAACCGAGGGCGCGCTCGATGGTGTAGATCCGGCCGTCCAGCGGAACCCTCAGCTCCTCGAGCAGCGCGCCGAGATCACTGTCGTCGCCCGCCGCTACCTCCGGTCCCGTCCAGAAACCGGAGAGCTTGGTCTCCATGGATCGCATCGCCTTGCCCAGGGCCTGGGCGAACGACCGACCGATCGACATTGCCTCGCCCACCGACTTCATGGTGGTGGTCAGCGTCGGATCCGCACCCGGGAACTTCTCGAACGCGAACCGCGGGATCTTCACCACGACGTAGTCCAGGGATGGCTCGAACGCCGCCGGGGTGGCCTTCGTGATGTCGTTCGCGATCTCATCGAGGGTGTAACCGATGGCCAACTTGGCGGCGATCTTCGCGATCGGGAATCCCGTTGCCTTGGACGCCAACGCGCTCGACCGGGAGACCCGCGGGTTCATCTCGATGACGATGATCCGGCCGTTCACCGGGTTGATGGCGAACTGGATGTTGCACCCGCCGGTCGCGACACCGACCTCGCGCAGAATGGCCAGACCCAGGTCGCGCATTCGTTGGTATTCGCGGTCGGTCAGCGTCATCGCCGGTGCGACGGTGATCGAGTCGCCGGTGTGCACACCCATCGGGTCGAGGTTCTCGATCGAGCAGACGACGACGGCGTTGTCCTTGCCGTCCCGCATCAATTCCAGTTCGTATTCCTTCCAGCCCAGCACGCTTTCCTCGATCAATACCGAGGCGTGCACATTGCCCCCCAACGAATCGACACCGTGACCCGTTGCGTGCCCGGCGGATTTGGCCGGGCCGTCATTGGCCGGTCCGAAGGACGCCTGGGACGCGGCCAGGCCGCGGCCGGCGATCCGTTCGAGATCGTCAAGGGTGTAAGCCATTCCGGAGCCCAGACCGCCCATGGTGAACGAAGGGCGAACGACGACAGGTAGGCCGAGGTCGGCCACCGCGGCGCGGACCTCGTCCATGGTGTGGCAGACCGCGGAGCGTGGCACATCGCCGCCGATGGATCGAACGACGTCCTTGAAGATCTGCCGGTCCTCGCCGCGGTTGATCGCCGGGATATCGGCGCCGATCAATTCGACCCCGTACTTCTCCAGCACACCGCGCTCGTCCAGCGCGATCGCGGTATTCAACGCGGTCTGACCGCCCAACGTGGCGAGCACCGCATCGACCGGAAAGCCCTGCGCCGCTTGGTCGGCAAGGACCTTCTCCACGAACTCCGCGTTGATCGGCTCGATATAGGTGGCGTCAGCGAACTCAGGGTCGGTCATGATCGTCGCCGGATTGGAGTTGATCAGCGAAACGCGGATCCCCTCGTCCCGCAGCACCCGGCAGGCCTGGGTACCGGAATAGTCGAATTCGCAGGCCTGTCCGATGACGATCGGGCCGGACCCGATGACGAGGACGTGCGAGATGTCGGTGCGGCGGGGCATCAGGCGGTGACCTTCCAACTCGGGCGGACCAGATGGGCGACGATGCGAGTGGCCGCGTCTCTACCTGCGGACATCAGGCGGTGACCTGCCAGGCGGTGACATTCCAACTGGGGCCGACCCGGCGAGCAACCTTGCCCGTATCTTCGACCATCAGGTCGACGAACCGGTCGAACAGGTATCCGGCGTCATGCGGGCCGGCAGCTGCTTCGGGGTGGAACTGCACGGAGAACGCCAGCCGGTCAAGGCATTCCAGTCCTTCGACAACCCCGTCGTTCAGGCAACTGAAGGCGACCTGCACCCGGCCGAACTCGGTGTCGGTGATCTTGTCCAGTGGGGCATCAACGGCGAAGCCGTGATTGTGCGAGGTCACCAGAACCCGCCCCGTCGAATGGTCACGCACCGGTTGGTTGATCCCGCGATGCCCGAATTTCAGCTTGTAGGTACCGAAACCCAAAGCCCGGCCGAGGATCTGGTTGCCGAAGCAGATGCCGAACAGCGGGATCCGGCTGCTCAGAACGCTGCGGGTCAACTCCACCATGGCGTCGGCGGTTGCCGGGTCACCCGGCCCGTTCGACAGGAACACGCCGTCGACACCGAGTGATGTGATCTCCGCGATGGTGGTGGTCGCGGGCAGCACGTGCGTCCGGATGCCGCGGGCGGCCAGCATTCGCGGGGTGTTCGCCTTGATCCCGAGGTCGATCGCGGCGACCGAGAAGATCTCCTCGCCGTCGGCGGGCACTGTGTATCCAGATTCGGTGGTGACGTCGCCGGTCAGATCGGCGCCCGCCATGGATGGTTGTGCGCGGACCTGGGCCAGCATCGCCGGCACCGAGGTAACCGCGGTACTCGAGAAGATGCCGCAACGCATTGCCCCGGAGGTCCGCAGCAGCCGAGTCAGTGCGCGCGTGTCGACACCCGAGATCCCCACTATCCCTTGCCGTTCCATCTCCGCAGGCAGGGACGAAGTGGCGCGGTAGTTGGACGGGCGGGGCGCCAGATCGCGGATGACGTACCCGGCAACCCAGATCCTGTCCGACTCGTTGTCCGAGAGACCGAGAAACCCATCGACGCCGGCCGAGTCGGGCCCGGATCCGGCCACCCAGCCGGTGTTGCCGATTTGCGGTGCCGTGGCGATCACCACCTGGCGGCGGTAGGACGGATCCGTCAGCGTCTCCTGGTAGCCCGTCATCCCGGTGCTGAACACGGCCTCGCCGAATGCCGCACCTTCGGCGCCGAACGCGTAACCGTGGTGGACGCTGCCGTCCTCGAGGATCAGTACTGCCGGGGCGGGAACCGTGCTCATGATGGTGCTCCGTTGGTGCTGGGTGAGTCGGCGGGCTGTCCGCCGCCCTGGCCCTTCGTGATCAGGGCTTGGGCGGCGTCGATGAAGTCGTCCTGGGCTGCCGAGTCGTTCGACCGGAAGCCGCTGTCCACCGACACACCGCCCAACGACCAGCGAACGATCAGTACCCCGTTGGCCATTCCCATGACCTTCCCCGCGATGCCGGGCGCCGTGGTGACAGCGCGCAGATCACCGACCGGGACAAAGATGTCGCTCTCCCCGTCCCGCTCGATGCAGACACCCTCGGCGGACAGCCTGATCGCGCCATTGGCTCGGCGCCCGAGTCCCTGCGCGACGATCCGGTCCTGCCAGTTCCCGGCAGTCGTGGTCGAGACATACATGCCGGTGACCGGCTCGACCAGATCCGGGCTGAGATCGGCCGGCGTGGGGGGCAATTCGGCCAGATCGGATTGCCCGGCCGCCCGATGCCGCCAGCCGGCGTAGAGCCCGAACATCGCCAGCAGGCAGACTGCGACCAGGAAGATGACCAGGACTGCGCGTTCCATATCCGCTCCTCAGCCGACGGCCAGCGCACCGGCGGACACCGTGCACCGCCCGCGCAGATAGGTGGCGACGACCCGACCGGGCAACTCCATACCCGCGAACGGTGTGTTGCTGGACAGTGATGCCAGCGACGCCACGTCGACGGTCCACGTGGCAGCCGGGTCGATCAGCACCACGTTGGCCGGCTCACCGGCGGCGATGGGCCGGCCGTGATCGGTCAGCCCGCCGATCCGCGCGGGCGCCTCCGACATCACCCGGGCAACACCCCGCCAGTCGAGCAAGCCCGGAATCAGCATTGTCTGGATCACGATCGACAACGCGGTCTGCAGACCGAGCATGCCCGGACTGGCGTTGTCCCACTCGGTTTCCTTGTCCTGGCTGGCATGTGGCGCGTGGTCGGTGGCGACGATGTCGATCACGCCGTCGGCCAACGCCTGCCGCAGTGCGGTGACGTCGCCGGCCGTGCGCAACGGCGGATTGACCTTAAAAACCGGGTCGTAACCGACCGCCCGCTCGTCGGTCAGCAGCAAATGGTGGGGCGTCACCTCGGCCGTCACCGCGGTCCCGCGCTTCTTGGCGGCAGCAACCACCTCGACCGAGCCCGCCGTCGACAGGTGGCACACGTGCAGGCGCGAACCGACATGATCGGTGAGCAGGCAGTCGCGGGCGATGATCGCCTCCTCGGCAACGGCCGGCCACCCGGTCAGCCCGAGCCGCGCGGAGACCTCGCCCTCGTGCATCTGCGCGCCCTGGGTCAGCCGCGGCTCCTGCGAGTGCTGCGCGATGACGCCGTCGAACGCCTTGACGTATTCGAGCGCGCGGCGCATCAGCAGCGCGTCGGACACGCAGTCGCCGTCGTCGGAGAACACCCTGACCCGCGCCGCGGAGTTCGCCATGGCGCCGAGTTCGGCCAGCCGCTCACCCTTGCGGCCGACGGTGACGGCGCCGATCGGGACGACGTCGACCAGGCCGACGTCGCGGCCGAGTCGGTACACCTGCTCGACGACGCCTGCGGTGTCCGCGGTCGGGTCGGTGTTCGGCATGGCGAAGACGGCGGTGTAACCACCGAGAGCCGCTGCGGCCGAACCGGTTTCCACGGTTTCGGCGTCCTCACGTCCGGGTTCGCGCAGGTGGGTGTGCAGGTCGACCAGCCCCGGCAGTACGACAAGGCCTGTGCCGTCGATGATCTCGGCATCGGCGGCACGCGGATCGGTGGCCGCCGCGGCACCTGTTGCGGCGATGACGCCGTCGGCCAGCAGCAGGTCGACGACCTGCTCGCCGTAAGGTGCGGCGCCCCTGATCAGTACCGCGGTCACGTGTTTCCTCCGGGTGTGCTGGTCTCGATCTCGCCCGACAGCAGCAGATACAGCACCGCCATCCGGACCGTGACCCCGTTGGCCACCTGTTCCACGATCACCGAACCGGCGCCGTCCGCGACCTGCGGGGTGATCTCCATGCCGCGGTTCATCGGGCCGGGGTGCAGCACGATGCCGTGCGGTGCGATCAGGTCGCGGCGCCGGGAATCCAGGCCGTAGGACCTGCTGTACTCGCGGGCCGTCGGAAAGAACGCACCGCCCATCCGTTCGCGCTGCACGCGCAGCATCATCACCGCGTCGGCACCGACCAGTGCGGCGTCCAGGTCGTAGGAGACCTCGACCGGCCAGGCACCGACGCCGACCGGCAACAGCGTCGGCGGCGCCACCAACGTGACCTGCGCGCCCAGGGTGGACAGCAGCAGCACGTTGGACCGCGCGACCCGCGAGTGCAGGACGTCACCGACGACGACGATCCGCCGCCCGACCAGCGACCCCAGGTGCCGGCGCAGCGTGTAGGCATCGAGCAGTGCCTGCGTGGGGTGCTCATGGGTGCCGTCCCCGGCGTTGATCACGTGCCCGTCCACCCAGGCCGAGAGCTGCTGCGGCGCACCGGATGACGAGTGCCGGCAGACAACGGCATCGGCGCCCATCGCCTGCAGCGTCCAAGCGGTGTCCTTCAACGATTCGCCCTTGGACACCGATGAACCCTTGGCCGAGAAGGTGATGACGTCGGCCGAGAGCCGCTTCGCGGCCAGTTCGAAGGAGATGCGGGTCCGGGTCGAATCCTCGAAGAACAGGTTGACCACGGTGCGCCCCCGCAGTGTCGGCAATTTGCGGACCTCGCGTCCGGCGATGGCCTGCTCGAGCCGCTCGGCCGTGGACAGGATGTGCTCTGCGCTCGCCCGGTCCAGGTCGCCGGCGGACAACAGGTGCCGTGGCAGGTTGATCGGAGCAGCTGACGCCGCTGCTTCGGTCGACGAATCGGTGGTTGTCACCGCGTTGCTCGGTGATTCGGCCGGTCGCACGGTTGTCGTCATGACGCTCCCTGGCGTTCGTGGCCGGCAGTTGGTACCGCACGAGCCAGTTCAACGCTGTCCATGCCGTCGATCTCGACCAGATGCACGGCGACGTCGTCACCGAAGGCCGTCGGGATGTTCTTGCCGACGTAGTCGGCCCGGATGGGCAACTGCCGGTGGCCACGATCGACCAGGACCGCCAACTGAACGACGGCCGGCCGGCCATGATCGCGCAGTGCGTCGAGCGCGGCGCGGATCGTGCGTCCGGAGTACAGGACGTCGTCCACCAGGATCACGATGGCGTCATCGACGCCGCCCACCGGCAGGCGGGTTTCCTCCAGCGCGCGTGGTGGATGCAGGCGCAGATCGTCCCGGTAGAGCGTGATGTCCAGCGATCCGACGGCGGTGGGTCGATCGGCGAACGCGGTCAGCCGCTCGGCGAGCCGGCGGGCCAGGTAGACCCCCCTGGTGGGGATGCCCAGCAAGACGACCGGACGATCGCCGTTGCGCTCCAGGATCTGGTGCGCGATCCGGTCAATCGTCCTGGCGAGGTCGGCCTGGCTGAGAATTTCGGTGAGAATCTCGGCGTGCACGGGCCCTGACGCCTGGCCGGGGGGAGACGGCTGAACTGGCGGTGCCGAAGCGGATACGCGCTGGGTACTGGCCTGAGCGGGGCGTGGGTGCGCCAACTCGAGACCTCCTTTCCCGCCTCACTGGACGGTCCTTAAAGGATGTCTGGGACATCGACAACGGGTGCTGTTCGCGAACCCACCGCCGGATGCTCCGCGCAATGCTACCAACGTCAAGTGGATGCTCAGGCCGCCGCCGGTGTGCCCGGCACCCGGTCCCACGGACCTGCCGAGAGCCCGACACCGGAGTTGGCATCGGTGGTCGGCGCGTCCAATTAGCAGCAATCTGCCGAGTACGACTACTCTGCGTACACAGCGGCAGAATTTTCGGACGAGGCGCAACAAGGAGTCACTATGTCTCAGGACTATGCGCATGCCCTGGGTGCGCGCCTTCGCGCAATCCGCGCACAGCAAGGCTTGAGCCTGCACGGTGTCGAGGAGAAATCCGAGGGCCGATGGAAGGCCGTTGTCGTCGGTTCGTACGAACGCGGCGATCGGGCGGTCACCGTCGCCAAGCTGGCCGAACTCGCCGAGTTCTACGGCGTTCCAGTGGCTGAACTGCTCCCGGACGCACGCGCGACCAGGCGGGGATCACCGAGCCCGAAGCTGGTCATCGACCTGCAACGGCTGGCCGAGCTCCCCACCCACCAGGCCGGGCCGCTGGCCCGGTACGCGGCGGCCATCCAGTCCCAGCGCGGCGATTACAACGGCAAGATCCTCACCATCAGGTCCGAAGATCTGCGGTCACTCGCCGTGATCTACGACATGACCGCCGAGGATTTGACCGACCAGTTGATGGGCTGGGGCGTCCTGCCGATGGGTACCGAACTCGACTGAGGAGCCCGCGATCACCGGCCGCCAGGCCTCGATGACGCGGTGTCACGGTGTGCCGGAGCTGGCCGGACCCCGCTGCGGAGTGCTCTCGCGGTTCCGAAATGCCTCTACCAGGTCGGCCGGAATCCGGCCCCGGTCGCTGACCTGGTGCCCCATGTCAATTGCCCAGGCGCGGATCGTGGCGGGTTCGAACTCCGGCTTGGGCTTGGTGACCTTGGCCGGCCGCAACATCACCGGCGCCCCTGCGGCGAACGTGCTCTCCAGGTCCTGGTGGTCTTGTGCAGCGGTCAGTTCGGCCAGGCAGGCGCCCAACCAGCGGTAGGTCCATTCCTGCGCCAGTGGCCGGGTTTCGCAAAACACGATCGGCACCGTGGGAAACCGCGCTTGGGCCTCGGCGAGTGCTTCGGCGACGCGAGCGCCCGGGGCATATTCCAACTTGAACAGCCTGCTGTACCGGTCCTCGACGACCACCGCGGCCCGCGGCAGCGCCGTCAGCTCGGCGAGCGCGTAGGTGAGCTTGCCGGACAGCAGGCTGGACGACAGGTCCTCGATCGTCTTCCGCTCGACCGCGGCGACCACCTGTTCACCGATCAGCACGCCATAATCGCCGGCGGGCAAGCGACGCCGGCTGGTGGTCGCCTGCTGCCCGTTGAACGTGTACGGGTATTTCTCGGCCGTATCGACGACGATCTCGAGCACTTGACCGTGCGCCCGGGCCGTCGGAATCCGCACTGCCGGCCTGGCCTGCTTGGCCGTTCGTGGGGACTGCCAGAAGATCATCTCCCGCCCCCGGGCCTGGGCAATGACGAACTGCGAGCGGTTCTCCCGCGCCCGAGCCAACACCAGATCGATGGCCGGTCCGCGGCGGATGCAGGACCGCACCTCGAATCGTTCGACGATCTCCGCGTCCGCCGGCCAGCCTTCGGCGCGATGACAGTAGATCTTCTTTTCCCGTGGCCAGGTCTGTTTGGCTTTGACCACGATGCCCCGCGGCCCGAGCGGGATGCGCACCAGGAACGGCAGCGTGGAGTCCGGCTCGGGGTTGCGTGCGATCAGCAGATCATCGGGCACTGGAGCGGTCCTGCCCAGAGTTGATCATGACGAACACTGTCCGACACACCGGCAACACGCCCAAAACCTCGGCAGCGATTGCCATGATCAACATCCTTCCGTCACGCGCCGCGCAACTGCGGGGTGATCACCGCGATCTGCCCCAGTACGCCGTTGACGAACTTCGGGGAGTCGTCGGTGGACAACAGCTTCGCGGCGTCCACGGCCTCGTTCACCACGACCGCCGGTGGGACGTCCAGGGAGTACAGCAACTCGTAGACCGCAATCCGCAGGATCGCCCGGTCGACGGCCGGCATCCGCTCCAGGGTCCAGCCCCGCGAATGCTCGGACAGCAATGCGTCGACCCGGCCCTGGTTCGCGACCACGCCGCGGACGATCGATTCGGCGTAGTCCCCCATCACCGCATAGGAGTGCAGGTCGGGACCCGTCGGCGGCTCCATCCGTTCGGCGAGCACCACCAACGGGTCGACGCCACGAGCCTCGGCGGCGTACAGCACGTCGAGTGCGCGTTTGCGGGACTTGCTGCGGGCGGACAACTGTGGGCCGGCTCTTTCCTGATAACTGTGCGGGTCGGGGAGAGTGGAGCAGGTCTCAGCTGTTGACGCGGCCGAGGTACCGGCCGTCGCGGGTGTCGACCTTGATCTTGTCGCCGGTGTTCAGGAACAGCGGAACGTTGATCTCGGCACCGGTTTCCAGGGTGGCCGGCTTGGTGCCACCGGTGGACCGGTCGCCCTGCAACCCGGGGTCGGTGTGCGAGACGAGCAGCTCGACCGAAGCCGGCAGTTCGACGTACAGCACGACCCCGTCATTCTGCGCGACCATCGCCTCCTGGTTCTCCAACAGGAAATTGGCCACATCGCCGACGGTGGCCTGCGGGACGGTGATCTGGTCGAAGGTGTCACCGTCCATGAACACGAAATCGCCGCTGTCCTTGTAGAGGAACGTCATGTCCCGCTTGTCGACGGTTGCCGTTTCCACCTTGATCCCCGCGTTGAACGTCTTGTCGACGACCTTTCCGGTCATCACGTTCTTGAGTGTCGTCCGCACGAAGGCCGGGCCCTTACCCGGCTTGACGTGCTGAAACTCGGTGATGGTCCAGAGCTGGCCCTCGAGATTGAGCACGAGGCCGTTCTTGAAGTCGCTGGTGGAAGCCATGGTGGAGTCCGTTGTGCCTTTCTTCTCTACCCAGCCGGGAAGCCGGCTCGGGCGGGAGTTCGTGACGCTGTCTGTGCTCATGTGACTCGGGCGCGCCCCAGTGATTCACGCAAGCACGATCAGGTCCTTGGAGGTCATCGTGAGGACGTCATACCCGTCCGCGCGGATCACGCCGCTGTCCTCGATGCGCACACCGCCGCGCCCCGGAAGATAGACCCCGGGCTCAACCGTCACGCACATGTCCGGGACCATGATACTTGCCGAACCGCGTGCCAAACTCGGCGCTTCATGTACCTGCAGCCCGATGCCGTGCCCAAGGCCGTGCGAGAACTGCGGCCCGTAACCTGCCGAGGTGATCAGATCGCGGGCGGCCGCATCGATCGCGTCGCCGATAGCGCCGGCCACACAGGCCGCTCGGCCCGCCGCCTGTGCCTGTTCGACGAGCGAAAAGATCTCCCGCTGCCAGTCGGCGGCGGCACCGAGCACGAACGTGCGGGTCATGTCCGAGTGGTAGCCGTCGACGGTCGCACCGAAGTCCAATTTCACGAAGTCGCCGACCGCCAGGGCGGCACCCGTCGGCCGGTGGTGCGGGACGGCGCTGTTCGGGCCGGCCGCAACTATCGATTCGAAGGACGGATCGCTCGCGCCGAGCTGGCGCATCCGCTGGTCGAGATCGAGCCCCACCTGGCGCTCGGTCCGGCCCGGACGGATACCGCCCGCCTCGATCAACTCCGCGAGAGCCAGGTCCGCCACCGCACAGGCCCGCAGCAGCGACTCGATCTCGTCGTCGTCCTTCACTGCCCTGAGCCCCTCGACGACGTCGATGGTCGGGGTGAGGTCGATCCCTGCCTGGTTCTCGTCGGCGGTCACCGCCATCGCGTCGTGGGCCGCCACGGTGACCGACATCGCCTCGAACCCGATGGTGCCCTCGGGCGCCCGCCGCAACAGGGCGAGGTCACAGGGCCGGGAAATCAGCCGGGGAAGGTCGGGCACCTCCTCCTCCGACTGGGTGGTGTAGCGGCCGTCCGTGCAGAACAGGGTGCGGGGATCGCTGGACGGCCGGTCGGATTCACCAAGAGTCTCCGGGTCACCGGATTCGTCATCCGAGGCCAGCACCAGCAGCGCCGCATTCGACCCGGTGAACCCGGTGAGGTAACGGATGTTGATCAGGTCCGTGACCAGCAGCGCATCGAAGCCGGAATGGGCCAGCGTGGCTCGCAGCAGCGCCCGACGTCGTTGATGCGTCTCGTTGGTCACGAAGCAGATGGTAGGCGTCGCAGCTGACGAACTGCTTCAGCGGATGAGTGAACGCTTGATGCCGCCTGCAGCCCTGCTGCACCAACCACTGCGCCCCAACAGCGACCGGCCCGCCCCACCGTCGGGTGACCAGCCGGTCCAACTCGGTCGGCCCGGCTCGCTGGTTCTACAGGTCGATGGTGCGGGCACTCGACTGCTGACCCGCGATCACCGAGTAGGCGGCGGCGAGCAGGGACGGGTCGGGCCCGACCAGCCGGGTGGGCTTCGCTAGCGCGTCCAGAATCACGAAACGCAAGGTGCCCGAACGGGTTTTCTTGTCCGATCCCATGATCTTCACCAACTCGCCAAGGGCGTCCGGGTCGTAGGTGGTCGGCAGCCCGAGGGTGTGCAGCACGGTCAGGTGCCGGTCGGCCGTTTCGTCGTCCAATCGGCCGGCGGCCCTGGCCAGCTCCGCCGCGAAGACCAGACCCACCGAAACGGCAGCGCCATGACGCCAGCGGTAGCGTTCCCGCTTCTCGATGGCGTGGGCCATGGTGTGCCCGTAGTTGAGGATCTCCCGGAGATCCGATTCCCGCAGGTCAGCGGCCACCACGCCGGCCTTGACCGCGACCGCCCTACGGATCAGGTCGGCCAACTGCGGCGTGCTGGGATCCACGGCGGCCGAGGCGTCGGCCTCGATGATCGTCAGGATCTCGGGGTCAGCGATGAACCCGCATTTGACCACCTCGGCCATCCCGGCAACCAACTCGTGCGGGGCCAGCGTCTCCAGGGTGGCGATGTCCGCGATGACCACGGTCGGTTCGTAGAACGCACCCACCATGTTCTTGCCGGCGTCGGTGTTGATCCCGGTCTTCCCGCCGACCGCTGCATCGACCATGCCGAGCAGGGTGGTCGGGACCTGGATGACCTTGACGCCCCGCATCCAGGTGGCCGCCGCGAACCCGGCGACGTCGGTGACGGAACCGCCGCCCAGCCCGATCACCACATCCCGCCGGTCAATGCCGATCTGGCCGAATACGTTCCAGCAGAACCCCAGCACCGTGAGGTTCTTGGCCTCCTCGGCGTCCGGTACCTGTAACAGGTGAGCATCCAGGCCGGCGCCGGCCAGTGCGACCCGGATCACCTCCGCAGTCGCCGCAAGCGGGGGCGGGTGGATCAGCGCAACCTTGGCTGCCCCGGTTGCCGCGACGGCCAGCACCAATTCGTCGAGCAGTCCGCGCCCGATGACGACGTCATACGGAGATCCGGACTCCACCCGAACGATGACCGGCCCGGACAGGATCGGACCGCGCTCAGGTTCTGCCGCCAGGCCCGGTTCTGCCTCCGGGGCCGGTTCTGCCTGCAGGCCCGGCCCTGCGGCCGGGACATGGCCGGGCTGTGCCGAGAAACCGGGTCCGGCGAATGCCTCACTCATTGCGAATCCAACGTCTCGATACCCAGTTTCCTGACGATGACAGCGGCGACCTCGTCGACCTGGAGGTCGTCGGTCTGCACAACGAGCGACGCGACCTCCTCGTACAACGGAAGCCGGGCGGCCAGCATGGCCTTGTAGGTGGCTCGTGGGTTCACCCCGACAAGCAGCGGACGGTTCGATGCCAGGCCGGTGCGCTTGACCCCGGTTGGCATGGTCAGGCTGAGGAACACCACGGTGTGCTCGGCCAGTGCCGTCCGGGTCTGCTCGGCGAGGATCGACCCACCGCCCAGCGCGAGCACCCCATCGTGCTCGATCAGGGCGGTCGCGACCGCCTCCCGCTCCATCGCCCGGAAAGCCGGTTCGCCGTCGTTGACGAAGATGTCCGAGATGGGCCGGCCGGCGCTGGCCACGATGTCCGCGTCGGTGTCCCGCAATGGTCGGCCGGTGATCCGCGACAGCGCGACACCGACCGATGTCTTACCCGAACCGGGCGGGCCGACCAGCACCACCACCGGCGTCATCGAGCCTGTACCGCGGACAGCGCTGCGTCGTCCCGTGACAGGGGCCCAACGGCAGTTGGCCCGGCAGGAACTGCCCCGGATGACGTTGACTCAGCGGACATCGGCAGGGTGTCGGCAAGGGTCGCCAGGTAGGCCTGCACATTGCGCCGGACCTCCGGTACCGAATCACCGCCGAACTTCTCGGTCACCGCGTCGGCCACGACCAGCGCGACCATGGCCTCGGCGACGACGCCCGCAGCGGGCACCGCGCAGACGTCGCTGCGCTGATGAATCGCAACAGCCTGTTCGCCGGTCGCCACATCAAGGGTGGCCAGGGCCCGCGGGACCGTCGAGATCGGCTTCATCGCGGCGCGCACCCGCAGCACCTCGCCGTTCGTCATCCCGCCCTCGATGCCGCCGGCGCGGTTCGACCGCCTGGTGACCCCGGGATGCCGCGGATCGATCTCGTCATGCGCTTGGGAGCCACGCCGCCGGGCGGTCAGGAAACCGTCACCGATCTCGACGCCCTTGATGGCTTGGATGCCCATCACAGCGGCGGCCAGCCGCGCGTCCAGCTTGCGATCCATGTGCACGAACGAGCCGAGCCCCGGCGGCAGGCCGTAGACCAGCACCTCGACGACGCCGCCGAGAGTGTCGCCATCGGCCTTGGCTGCCTCGATCTCGGCGATCATCGCCGCCGCGGAATCCGGGTGCAGGGCGCGCACCGGGGACGCGTCGATCGCGTCCCGATCGGCCGGCGTCGGCAGCGGCCCATCCACCGCGTCGCCCTCGCCGATGGACACCACGTGGGAGACCACCTCGGCACCGAGCACGGCCCGAAGGAACTGCTGGGCAACCGTGCCGAGCGCCACCCGGGCGGCGGTTTCCCGCGCGGAGGCCCGCTCCAGCACCGGTCGGGCGTCATCGAATCCGTACTTCTGCATTCCGGCCAGGTCGGCGTGCCCGGGTCGCGGCCTGGTCAGCGGCGCGTTGCGGGCCAGATTTCGCAGCGCCTCAGCGGCGGCCTCGTCTTCGGGTCGGGTCGGCAGCCATGATCTGCTCCCACTTCGGCCACTCGGTGTTGCCGATCTGCACGGCGATCGGACCGCCCATCGAGATGCCATGACGCACCCCGCCGAGCAGGGTCACCTGGTCCTGCTCGAACTTCATCCGCGCGCCGCGGCCGTAGCCCAGGCGACGCCGGGCGAGCTGGGTGGCGATGTCGGACGTCGTCACCGGAACACCGGCCGGCAGTCCTTCGAGGACGGCAACCAGTGCGGGACCATGAGATTCACCTGCGGTGAGCCAGCGCAACACGCGCGCCATCCTCCCACGCCGCCACGAGTGAGGGGCGCAGTGCGACCGTCCCCCGGATTCGAGACGTCACTTGCGGCCCCTCCCCGTGCGACGGGAGGGCCGCAGGTGCCGGGTCGATTCGGCGAAATCTAGTGGGCGGCCACCCAGGCCGCGTAGGCATCGTGCACAACGCGGATCGCGTCGTCGACATCATCGGTGACATGCAGCAGGTTCAGGTCGGGCGCGGAGATATTGCCGGAATCGGCGACCGTCCGCTCGATCCAGTCGGCCAACCCGCCCCAGTACTCCGACCCGAACAGCACGACCGGGAACTTGGTGACCTTCTTGGTCTGCACCAGGGTCAGCGCCTCGAACAGCTCGTCCAGCGTGCCGAAGCCGCCTGGCAGGCACACGTACGCCTGCGAATACTTGACGAACATCGTCTTGCGGGCGAAGAAGTAGCGGAAATTGATGCCGAGGTCCACATAACGGTTGAGCCCCTGCTCGAACGGCAACTCGATGCCCAGCCCGACGGACATGCCACCCGCCTGCTTGGCGCCCTTGTTCGCGGCTTCCATGATCCCCGGACCACCACCGGTGATGACGGCGAAGCCCTCCTCGGCCAGCGCGGCACCGATCTCCTCGGCCCTGCCGTAGTACTTGGTCCCCGGTTTGGTGCGGGCACTGCCGAAGACGGTGACCGCGCGCGGGAGGCCGGCGAGTGCGCCGAAGCCTTCGACGAACTCGGCCTGGATGCGCAGCACCCGCCACGGATCGGTGTGTACCCAGTCGCTGGGTCCGCGGGAGTCGAGCAATCGCTGGTCGGTGGTGCTGGTCTGGTCACGTTGGTCGCCGCGCAGCCGCACCGGGCCGCGGAATCGCTCGGATACCTGCCCGTCAGCGGGCGGGTCCAGCGGGTCTTCGAATTCAGTCACACCGGCCACAGTAGTGACGCAGGGCAAGCCTCGGTCGCGGTCCCCGAGCGAGGCATGGAGTTGTCGCGTCACGTTCACCGGGCATTCATCGGGCCGCGCCGGGGTCCACCCCACCCCGCCGCGCTGAGCACATTCGACCGCGCGGCTCAGGTCAGGAAACCTCTGAGAACTTCGGTCATCTCACGGATCTGGCTCATCGACACCCACTCCTCGCGGGTGTGCGCCAGCGAGGGATCGCCCGGCCCGTAGTTCACCGCTGGAATCCCCAGTGCGGCGAATCGGGAGACATCGGTCCAGCCGAATTTCGCCTGCGCCGAGCCGCCGGCCGCAGCAACGAACTCGGCGGCCGCCGGGGCGGACAGCCCCGGTAGGGCGCCGGCCGCGACGTCCAGCACCGTCAGCTCGACGTCGGCGAACAGTTCCTGCAGAACCGCGACGGCGTCCGCTGCGCTGCGGTCGGGAGCGAACCGGAAGTTGACCCGGATCGTGCATTCGTCGGGAATGACATTCGACGCGACACCACCCTCGATGGACACCGCGTTGAGCCCCTCGTGGTACTCGCATCCGTCGATATCCACGATCCGCGCATCGAAGGCAGCGAGCCGCTCCAGCACATCCGCCGATTTGTGAATCGCGTTGTCCCCCAACCATGATCGCGCCGAGTGCGAGCGGCGGCCGCGGATCGTCAGGGCGACCGCGGCGGTGCCCTGACAACCGGCCTCGACATGACCGTTCGTCGGTTCCGCGAGGATCGCCAGGTCGGCCGCCAGCCACTCGATACGTTCCGCCTGCACCCTGGTCAGCCCGTTGCGGTCGTATTCGATTTCCTCGCAGTCATAGAAGACGAAGGTCAGGTCGCGGGCCGGCGCCGGCAGGGTGGCCGCCAGGTGCAGCAGCATCGCGTCACCGGATTTCATGTCCGTGGTGCCGCAGCCGTGCAGGGTGTCACCGGCCGATCGGGACGGCACGTTGTCCGCGATCGGCACGGTGTCGATGTGCCCGGCCAGCAGCACTCTGGTCGACCGGCCGAGGTTGGTGCGGGCGAGGACCACATTTCCCAGCCGCTCCACCTCCAGGGTGGTCTGGCTTCGCAGGGCGGCCTCGATCGCATCGGCGATCGGACCCTCGGTACCCGATACCGACGGGATATCGACCAACGCCGCGGTCAACGCGGCCGGATCGGATCGCAGATCAAGCGCCGGGACGGTTGCGGACGGGGCGACTGTCGTCGACGGAACCGCGGCGGTGGACCTGGCTGAGGTGGGGGATGCGGACACGCTGCGCACAGTACCGTCGTTGGCGTGCGCAAGTCGGTGAAGATCAGCCTCGCCGTGGTGGGCTTGGTGGTCGTCCTGGTCGCTGCGGTCGCCGCTGGTCTCCTGCTCTGGCGACCCGCCTTCCTGTCGGGCCCGGAATGCACCGTGCCCGGCGACTCCGCCAATACCGGCGCCGTGCCTACCGTTGAACTCACCGTTGTGCAGTTGCAGCACGCGTCCACGATCAACGCGGTGGGGCTGTCCAGGGGGATCTCCGAACCGGGCCGGATCATCGCGGTGGCCACCGCCTATCAGGAATCCAGCCTGCGGAACCGGCCCAATGGCGACCGGGATTCGGTTGGCTTGTTCCAACAGCGCCCTTCGCAGGGCTGGGGTACGGCGGATCAGATCATCGACCCGGTGTATTCGTCCGGGAAGTTCTACGACGCTTTGCTGCAGATCCCGGGCTGGCAGGACATGACGCTCACGCAGGCCGCGCAGGCTGTGCAGTACTCCGCCTTTCCGGACGCCTACGCCAAGTGGGAACCGCAGGCCACGACCCTGGTCCGGGGCCTGAGCGGGACGACGGTCCCGGACCTCACGTGCAGCTCGGGCTCACGGATGCCGACCTCGGAAGCCCCCCAACGGCCGCCACTGGCCGGCACCGACGCAGCCACCCCGGATCTGACCGCAGCCCTCGCGGCCGCGCAGGCCGAACTCGGTGGCCTCACGGTGGACAAGGTTTCCGACGACGGGATGACGGCGACCGTCGAACGTCACCGTGCCGGATCTGACGCCCACGGCCGCTGGTCGCAGCCTGGCGACCTGGGGCGTCGCCCACGGGATAGGAATGAACGTGACGGAGGTTGCCGTCCAGGACCGGCACTGGGTCGACCACGAGTGGGTCTCGGCCGGCCCGATCGCCGATCCAGCCCAGGTCGTGATCACGGTCGCCCAGTGATGTGCACGCCGTGCTGGCGCGCGCCGGTCGACCGAGAGGTAGTCGGACCCGCCCCCGATGCTTCGGCAATGCCGCCGTTGGCCGCGACCAGTGGGGAGTCGGGTGAATTCGGGGCCCTGTCACTGCCGATAGGCTCGCCGGATGACCGAATTGATCACCGATGGTGCCTACGGAACGGGCCTGGCCACCGTCACACCGGACGAGACCGTGCTCGATGTCTGGTACCCGACGCCGGCACTGTTCTCCTCGGCCGCACCCATCACCGAGCAGCCGGAACTGCGGCTGGCCGAACGGACCGACGACATCCGGGGAGTCCGGTTGACGATCATCCAGGCCCGGATCGCCTCCCTCGCGGATGCCCCGGTCAGCACAGCCGACGCCTACCTTCGGCTGCACCTGCTGTCCGCGCGGCTGGTTCAACCCCGGTCGATCAACCTGGACGGCATCTTCGCCGTCCTGCCGAACAACGCCTGGACCTCGCTCGGCCCGGTCCCGGCGGATGATCTCGAGCGGGTGCGGCTCGAGGCGGTCAACGCAGGCATCCGGCTGTCGGTGTTCGGCGTCGACAAATTCCCCCGAATGACGGACTACGTGCTGCCGTCCGGGGTCCGGATCGCGCACGCCGATCGGGTTCGTCTCGGTGCGTATCTCGCTGCCGGCACCACCGTCATGCACGAAGGTTTCGTCAATTACAACGCCGGGACCGTCGGCACCTCGATGGTCGAGGGACGCATCTCGCAGGGCGTCATGGTCGGTGACGGGAGCGATGTCGGCGGCGGCGCGTCGATCATGGGCACGCTGTCCGGTGGCGGCAAGGAGCAGGTCACCATCGGGGCGGGCTGCCTGCTCGGCGCGAATTCCGGGGTCGGAATCTCCCTGGGTGACGAGTGCATTGTCGAAGCGGGGCTCTACCTGACCGCCGGTACGAAGCTGACCCTGAAGGCCGACGGCACGGAACGCGTCGTCAAGGCCCGGGAGCTGTCCGGCGCAGCCGGCCTGCTGTATCGGCGGAACTCGATGACCGGTGGAGTCGAGGCCGTGACCCGGTCCGGTAGTTGGGGCGGCCTGAACACCTCGCTGCACGCACAGTAGGTCGACCCGGCCGGCGAACCCCCGGTTGCCGCGGTGCCACTGCGGCGGGTCCGACCGCCCTCACCCCCTGGGTACGGAATACTTGACGGGTGCCAACAAGAACCCGAGGTCGAGCCAGCCCGCGGCCGGCACCCGTCGTTCATCAGGACATGTACACCGAAGAAGCGTTACACGAGCGACCGAAGGCGAACCGTAGTCGCAAACGGCGCCGGACCAACGGCAAGGACGTCACCCCGACGGCCGCCGCGAAGACGACCAGCAACGGGAGTGCGCACCCACCGCAGTCGATCCCGGACCAATCCGTCGAGGTTGTTGCCGACGAACTCGAGCATCCGTTGCTCGCGCCCCCCCTGCCGGCGCCACGCCGCCCGGGACTGATCCCCACTGACATCGCCGACACCATCGGCCCCGTGCTCGGCAAGGCCATCGCCGACATCAAGGCCCATGCGGACGGCAGCCGGCGCGGCGGCGACATCGAGGACGTGCACAAGATGCGCGTCGCGACCCGCCGGGTGCGGGCTTACCTCAAGGCCGCTCGGCCGGCGCTCGATCGGGTGGCCACTGATCGCCTGCGCGCGGACGTCCGGGAACTTGCCGGCACGCTCGGCGTGATCCGGGATCACGATGTGATGATTCACCGGCTGCACATCGAAGCGGGGCGGCTCGGCGATCCCGACACCGGCGCGCTCGAGCACCTGATCACCCGACTCGACACCGAACGCATCGCCGGGCGAAACCAGCTGATCAACGAGTTGGACGACCCTTCGTACACCGCACTGCTGGCCGAACTCGAAGAGGCCGCGCTACAACCGCCGGTCGCCGACCCCTGGGCGGACCTGCATGAGCTGGCCGCCGACGAGTGGTGGGTGCTGGACAAGGCCCACCGGAAGTTGCATCGCAACTTCGGCAAGAACCCGCCTGACGACGAACTGCACGAACTCCGGATCTACGGCAAACGAGCCCGCTACGCCGCCGAGCTGCTGCACGACAAAGGCGCCGTCAGCAGCTTTCTCGAGGCACTGGCCGCATTCCAGGAGGTTCTCGGCGACCATCAGGACGCCTGTGTATTGGAAGACAGGCTCCGCGAACTCGTCGAGGAATCCGGGGATCCGCGTGCCGGGATCGCCGCCGGACGGGTCATCCAGGGCTGCCATGAACGGCGCGTCGCCGCCCGCGCTGCGTACCCGGCCGCTTGGAAGAAGGCGGAAGCCGCCGGCCGCAAGGCATTTGCCGGCTGAGTTGCTGGAACCGAGAGCCACCGCGTTCGGCGTGATTCGTCTCGAGGGCAGGTAATGAATCAGGACTACCGCATTCCGACCCGACCCGTCGCCGACCCGGCGGCGGTCATCCGGGGCGAGAAGTTCCGGATCACCGTGCTGACCGACGGGTTACTCAGACTCGAGTACTCCGACGACGGGATCTTCGAGGACCGGGCCAGCGCCCTCGCCCTGTTCCGCGACCTCTCGGTGCCGCGGTTCCGCGTCATCGATGGCCAGCACCAGCTGGAGGTGCTGACCGACCGCGTGCACCTGGTGTACGACCGCGGGCCCTTCAGCACGAGCGGGCTCAGCATCCAGGTCCGCGGCAACATCAGCTCCTACCACAGCGTCTGGCGCTATGGCGATGCGCCAGGTGACCTGCACGGAACCGCTCGTACGCTCGACATGGCCGACGGCGCAGTACCTCTCGAATCCGGTGTGGTCTCTCGCCTGGGTTTCGCGGTGCTGGACGACTCCCGCACCCTGGTCCTCGACGATGACGGGTGGGTCACCCCGCGGGACGGGACCAGGACCGACCTGTACTTCTTCGGCTACGGCTGGGATTACCCGGACGCCGTCAAGGCGCTTTACGCGGTGTCCGGCCCCACCCCGGTACTCCCGCGGTTCGCCCTCGGAAACTGGTGGAGCCGGTATTACCGCTACACCGCACCGGAATACATCGACCTGATCAGGCGTTTTGCGGCCGACGGCATTCCGTTCTCGGTCAGTGTGCTCGACATGGATTGGCACCTGGTCGATGTCGAGGCGAAGTACGGCAGCGGCTGGACCGGTTACAGCTGGAACCGGGAATTGTTCCCGGAGCCGGAACAATTCCTGAGTTGGCTGCACGAGCAGGGCCTACGGGTGACCCTCAACGTGCACCCCGCCGACGGGGTGCGCGCTTTCGAGGACAGCTACTCCGAGATGGCAAAGGCTTTGGGTGTGGATCCGGCGAGCGGCGACGCGATTTCGTTCGACGTCACCGATCAGGCCTTCCTCACCGCGTACTTCGAGATCCTGCACCGCTCGCTGGAACGGGACGGGGTGGATTTCTGGTGGATCGATTGGCAGTCCGGCCCACACTCACGGGTCGCCGGTATCGATCCGTTGTGGATGCTCAACCATTTCCATTTCCTGGACAATGCCCGGGATGGCAAGCGCCCCTTGACCTTCTCCCGGTACGCCGGGCCAGGCAGCCATCGCTACCCGGTCGGATTCTCCGGCGACACGCTGGTGACCTGGGCGTCGCTGGATTTCCAGCCGTATTTCACGGCAACCGCGTCGAACATCGGCTACGGGTGGTGGAGCCACGACATCGGCGGCCACATGTTCGGCGGCAAGGATGACGAACTCGCCACCAGATGGGTTCAACTCGGTGTGTTCTCACCGATCCTGCGACTGCATTCAGGCCTCAGCCCCTTCAACACCAAGGAACCATGGCGGTTCGGCGCGCAGGCTCAGTCGGTGATGACGCACTATTTGCGGCTGCGGCATCGTTTGTTGCCTTATCTGCACACGATGAACCACCGGGCGGCCCGCGATGGGGCACCGTTGGTGCAGCCGATGTATTGGTTGCACCCGCGGGACAGCCTTGCCTATCAGGTTCCGAACCAGTTCGCCTTCGGCACCGAACTCCTCGTCGCCCCGATCACCTCACCGAAGGACGCCGGAACACAGCTGGGCAGCGTTCGGGCCTGGCTGCCGGCCGGAAGCTGGATCGACCTGTTCACAGCTCTGGTGTACGACGGCGGGCGGCAAGTGGTGCTGCACCGCGATCTGTCGCAGATCCCGGTGCTCGCCGCACCAGGGGCGATCATTCCGCTGTCCGGGGACCTGATCCCCGGGAATTCCCCGGACAATCCGTCAGCCCTGGAAGTGCTGGTGGTCGTCGGCGCTGACGGTGCGTTCGAGCTGATCGAGGATGCCGGCTCCGGTTCCGGATTGGAGCCGGAAACTGTCGCCAGAACACCGATCTCGTTCGATCAGGACAGTGGAACCGTGACAGTGGGTCCGGCATCGGGCGCGCTGGGTTGCCTACCGGCGGACCGGGTTTGGACGGTGACATTTCTCGGGCTGGGTTCGGCCGCCAACCCGGTCGCCAGCCGGAACGATGCACCGCTGGACACCGACGTCAGCCGCGAAGCCGGCCGGGTTTCGGTTTCCGTCTGTGACCTACCCGTCACCGACACCCTGCGGATCACTGTTGGGCCCCGCCCGCAACTCGCGGCCAACGATGTGAGCGGCCGGCTGTTCACCATGCTCGACCGGGCGCACATCGACTACGAGGTCAAGACGCAGATTCACACCATCGCGACGTCGGATCGACCGCTCTCCGTGCGGATCTCCCACTTGCAGGCGCTCGGACTCGACCGCGCGCTGGAGACAGCCGTCGGTGAAATCCTCTTGGCCGCGGCCGATCCCGCAAACAGTTGAGCATGCCCGCCAAGCCCTCCCCGCGCCGATCAACTTCCACAGCGCGGCTGAACTTGTTGACTCGCGTCACACCTGTCCCAAAACGTCTCAGTTGATCAGCGCTGTCGAAGTTGATCAGCGCGAAATGGGGAACGGTTCGTTTCGCGGCGAGGACGGCGCCTGCTGGCGGACGGCAAACTCTCCGCCGTGCTGCATCACGACCTTCGCGAAGACATTCGCCGCGCCTGCCGGCTGATCATGCAGGCGCATCGAGCACTGCCCGGAACGCCACGCTCGGCGTTCTCGGCGATACAGGTGGTCACCCCGTACAACGTGCCCAGCAATCTGCCGACCGCGCACCAGTGAGAGCCACCAGCAGACCGGCTCTACCTGCGGCGGGACTTCTTCGCCAGCCGCCCGGCCGCCGAAGCCACCCGCTCGTCCGAGGCCGTGAGCGCGACCCGGATGAAGTTCGCCCCGGCCGGACCGTAGACAGTCCCGGGAGCTACCAGAATCCCGTGCTCGGCGAACCAGTCGACGGACCGCATCGCCGGCTCGTTCCTGGTACACCACAGGTACAGTCCCGCCTCGGAATTCACGATCTGGAATCCGGCGGCGTCCAACGCATCCCGGAGTAATTCGCGGCGGTGACCGTAGCGGCTCCGCTGGGCCAGGACGTGGCCGTCGTCCTCCAGTGCGGCACGCGCCGCGGCCTGCACCGGGGTGGGGACCATCGCGCCGAGGTGCCGCCGGATCGCCACCAGCGCGGCCACCAGCACCGGATCCCCGGAGACGAAGCCGGCCCGATAGCCGGCCATGTTCGATCGTTTGGACAGTGAGTGCACCGCGAGCAGACCTGAGTGATCGCCGCGGCAAATGTCGGGATGCAGGATCGACACGGGCGTCGATTCCCAGCCGAGGTCGATGTAGCACTCGTCGGACGCCACGATGGTGCCCCGTGACCTGGCCCAATCGACGATCTTGGCCAGATGCTCCACCGGCAGCACCCGGCCTGTCGGGTTCGACGGCGAGTTGATCCACAGCAGCGCAACCCGTTCCGGCCCGAGCGCCGTCAGCGAATCGGCCCGGACGGTCGTCGCGCCGGCCATGATCGCGCCGATCTCGTAGGTCGGGTAGGCCAGCTCTGGGACGACGACCACATCACCCGCCCGGAGCCCCAGCTGGGTGGGCAGCGAGGCGACGAGTTCCTTGGAACCGATGGTCGGCAGGACGTTCACCGGATCGAGGTCGGGCACCCCGTGCGCACGGCTGAGCCATTCGCTGTAGGCCTGCCGCACGGCGGCGGTGCCGTGCACCATCGGATAGCCGGGCGCCTCCGAAGCATCACCGAGCGCGGTGCGCACGGGCAGCGGCACCC
The DNA here is from genome assembly GCA_963730295.1 of uncultured Actinomycetota bacterium. GTDB lineage: Bacteria > Actinomycetota > Actinomycetes > Mycobacteriales > Nakamurellaceae > Nakamurella. Next base: position 967,045 of record CAVSRE010000006.1, read on the forward strand.
GGTCGACCGGGGTGCCGACGGACAGGTCGACCAGACCCTCGGGGTGCTTCGCGGCCGCGGCCCTGGCCGGCAGCAGGCTGTCCCACGGGAAGTCGGGCAACCGGTTGATGGGCGAAGCGCCCGCCCTACCGCCGGACAGCCCGCGCGGATTCGCGGCTGCCGGATTCAGGGTGACCGGCTGACGGTCATCGGCCCGCACGGAGTCCGCGCCTGGCCGGTCGCCATCGGGCGGGGTCAGTTCTCCTCCCCCATCGGCGGGAGGGCGGCGATCAGCGGGTCGTCCTTGGCAATCTTGCCGACCTTGGAGGCGCCGCCGGGCGACCCGAGATCGTCGAAGAAGTCGACATTCGCGCGCGTGTAGTCGGCCCACTCGGCGGGGACGTCGTCCTCGTAAAAGATGGCTTCCACCGGACATACGGGTTCGCAGGCGCCGCAGTCGACACACTCGTCGGGGTGGATGTAGAGCATCCGACCACCTTCGTAAATGCAGTCGACGGGACATTCCTCGACGCAGGCACGGTCAAGAAGGTCCACACACGGCTCAGCGATCACATAGGTCACGGCGGTTCTCCACGCTCGGGTCAGGCCGCCATGGTGGCGGCCGAGAGGGCACGGACAAGTATCACCCTCGATGGCCGTTCCGCCGAACTCGCCGGTCGGTGGAGCCACGCGGTTGATGTCATCCTCCGCGCAATTCTGCCTCTGCGGCCCGCTCGGCAGCATCGTCACGGGCCTGCGCGGCCGCCCGCTCGGCCGCCAGTCGGTCCCGGAGCCGGTCGCCCCAGATCAGCCCGACGGTCGCGGCCGCGGCCAGCGATCCCAACCCGAGCAGCACCATGACCCGCCATTGCCCGTTGACGACGGTCACCGGCAGACCACCCATCAGGCTGTTCCTGGCCAACACCAGGTAGACCGAGACCCCGAACCAGGCCACGACCGGCAGCAGTGCGGCAATCATCGAACCGGTCAGCCGGTAGCACGCCCGGGGCGCGAGAATCATCGCCGCCACCCCGACCAGCGCGCTGATGGGGAACGGAATGGAGCCGATGTACAACGGGAGATAGGCCATCCCGATGACCGCAGCCCAGGCGGTGAGCACGGTGATCAGCGCCACCACGAGCCAGTCGAGCGGCGCCCCGGGCGCTGGCCCGGCAGGCGGTGCCCCACCGGCCCCGTCAGTGACCGGGTCTGCCAGATCGTCTGCAATGACACCGCTCTCGGCCATGTCAACCGACGCGCGGGCTGGATCGGAGCTCCCCGGGCCCGAGCTTGCCGAGTCGGCCGCCGCCGTCATTCCAGACCCGCGAACACGTCGTCCACCGGCGAGCCGTCCGACCGCCGCGGCACCTGCTCGCCCACCAACAGCCGGAAGTACTCGGTGCCGGGCAACGGTTGACCGATCCGATTGGACAGCGCGAAACCATCCGGCAGCAGTTCGACCTGGGTCGCGTGAGCGGTCAACGCCAGCCGCCGCTTTGCCGTCACGGACTGGACGGGGACGGCCACGGCGACGGTTTCATCGGGCGCGAGGAAGCCGACCTCGTCCGCGCGGGCGGTCAGGTAACCGGCCGGAACGGTGAAGGCCGCAAACGCATCGCGCATCGCGCTGCTGGGGCGAATCACGCCGAGCACCCGCGGGATCCGCCAGCTCGCAACCGCCACTGCGGCCAGCGCAACCTGATGCGCCGCAACGTGATCCGGATGCCCGTAGCCCCCGTCGGCGTCATAGGTCAGCAACACATCGGGGCGCGTCTGGTCGATGACGGCGGCCAGCGCGGTGACGGCCCGGCGATGATCCGGCCCGCCGGGGACCGCACGGGCGAAGGCCCGCGGATGCGCCGCGCTCGGCGTCCCGACCATGCCGGAATCGCGGAACTCCCCCACCCCGCCCAGCATCCGCTGGTCCGTGATGCCCAACGCCGCGCAGGCCGCCCGCAACTCGGTCAGCCGGTACCCGCCGAGCTGATCCGCCCGGTCCGCGACCAGCCCGGCCAGCTCCTCGCCGATGACCTCGCCCTGCTCCCCGAGCGTCGCGGTGACCAACGTCACCCGCGCGCCGCGGGCAACCGTCAGCGCAAGAGTGCCTGCCATCGTCAACGACTCGTCGTCAGGATGCGCGTGGACGGCGAGCAGATGACGGGGCACGACACCGAGCCTAAATCAGTCCGCGCGGGTCACTCGGCCGCCAACGACGGTCCGAGCGCCGCCGGGAGTGCGGCGACCACGCTGACCGAACGAGAGTCAGAGGCCACCGAGGTGCGGTCCCGGGCCCTGTGTTGACTGCGCCTCCTTGGCGCGAGTGCGGGCCTCCTGCTCGGTGATGTCGGCCATCACACCGTCTTCGGCGTCCTGGTCGTCCGATCCGGTACCGGCCGCGAGAATGGCATCACGCTCAATTCGGCGGCGACGTTGTTCGTCCGGATCGGGCACGGGCACGGCCGCGATCAGCCGCTTCGTGTACGGCTGCGCGGGATCGTTGAGAATCTGTTCGCGCGTGCCCAGCTCCACCAGATGCCCGTGGTGCATGACGGCGATTCGGCGGGAGAGAATTTCCACCACTGCCAGATCGTGCGAGATGAACAGGCAGGCGAAACCCTTCTCCTTCTGCAACTCCTGAAGAAGATCGAGCACCTTGGCCTGCACGGAGACATCCAATGCCGACGTGGGTTCATCGGCGATCAACAGTTTGGGCTCGAGCGCGAGAGCTCTTGCGATGCCGACCCGCTGGCGTTGACCTCCCGAAAGTTCGTGCGGGTAACGGTTGCGCATCGACCTGGGCAGTTGCACCCGGTCGAGCAGGTCCTCGACCCGCTTGCTGAGCGCCGCGCCCTTCGCCTGGCCATGCAGTAGCAGCGGTTCGCCGATCGATTCACCGATGGGCAGCCGCGGGTTCAGCGACGAGCCCGGGTCCTGGAAGACGAAGCTGACGTCGCGACGAACCGTGCGCAGATCCTTGGTGTTCACCCCGACCAGGCTGGAGCCGACCACGCTCGCCGATCCCTGCACGATCGGCAGCAGCCCGACGAGCGCTCGGCCGATGGTCGTCTTCCCCGAGCCGGACTCACCCACCAGGCCCATCACCTCGCCGACGCCCAGTTGCAGGGTCACCCCCTCGACTGCGCGGAAGGCCGGCGTGCGACCGCGTTTGGGGTATTCGATGGCGATGTCGACCAGGTCGACGATCGGGTCCACGCCCTCCGCGAGTCCGGCTCGGTGCACCTCGCGAGTCGCTGCCACGGGCTTGGTGAGAGTCCCGGATACGTCGGGCGCCCCCTGTGCTGGGGCCAGCTGGGCGATCGTTTCCAGCTCGTCGGCGTTGGTCACCGCGCCCAGGTGCGGGACGGCATTGAGCAACTGAACCGTGTACGGGTCGATGGGCCGGTTGAAGACCTCGTCCGCGGTGCCCGATTCGACGATCCGGCCGTCCTTCATCACCAGGAGGCGATCGGCCATGTCGGCCACCACGCCCATGTCGTGGGTGATCAGCACGATGGCGGCGTCGATCCGGTTCTTCAGATCGCGCATCAGTTTCAGGATCTCGGCCTGCACGGTGACGTCCAGTGCGGTGGTCGGCTCGTCGGCGATCAGCAACTCCGGGTCGCACGCCAGCGACTGCGCGATCATCGCCCGCTGCCGTTGGCCACCGGAGAGCTGATGCGGATACGAGTCGATGCGCCTTTCCGGCTCGGGAATCTCGACGAGCTTCAGCAGTTCGATCGCCCGCACCCGGGCGGCCTTGGGCGACATCGCGTTGTGACTGCGCAGCATCTCGCCGATCTGGAATCCGATGGTGTAGACGGGGTTCAGGGCGGTCATCGGCTCCTGGAAGATCACCGAGACCTCGCGGCCGCGGATCGAGCGCAACTCCCGCTGGTCGGCGCCGACGAGTTGCCGGCCGCCGAGTTCGATCGAGCCACGTACGTGGCTGTTCTTGGGCAACAGGCCGAGCAGCGACATCGCAATGGTGGACTTGCCCGAGCCGGACTCACCGACGATGGCCAGCACCTCGCCCCTGGTCAAGTCGAAGTTCGCACCCACCACCGCCGGGTACCAAACGCCGTCGACCCAGAAGTCGATCTCCAGATCCCGGACCGTCAGAACCGGGGCACCAATCGTGGTGGTCACGGCTGAATCACCCTCCCAGGGAATGCAACGATGGGGCGATGGCGACCGTCTATCGGCCGGGTGCGAGCCGAGTGCTGGCCGGCGCGATCCTCGTGATCTGCGCGATCGGCCTGATCGCGCTCACCGTCGACGGCGGTATCGGCGGTGTGGTGCGCTACGGCGGGTGGGTCGGCGCGGTTGCCGTCCTTGTCTGGGCGCTGTTCGTCAACCCCAGAATCGAGGTTGACGACTCCGGAGTGGTTCTGGTCAACGTGTTTCGGACTATCACGGTGCCCTGGCCGTCGATCCAGGACATCGACACCAAATGGTCGCTGACATTGCGCACCAGCTATGGCTCGTTCGCCGCGTGGGCGGCGCCCGCGCCGGGGCGCCATGCCACCCGCGACCTCACCGAACAGGACCTCGAGCACCTGCCTGACTCGACCTTCGGGGTCGGCAGGAGCGTGCGGCCCGGTGACACGGTCAGTAGCCCGAGTGGCCGGGCCGCGCTGGCAATCCGGCAGCGCTGGGAGGCACTGCGCGCCGCCGGATATCTGGACAACCCGCGACTGGAGTTCGATCGCGTCCCGATCCGCTGGCATGTCGGCACCATCGCGGCCATCGCGGCGTTGATCGCCGCGGGCGCGGCGGGCGTGCTGCTCTGAGCCGACACCCGGATGGTGTTCGACCATCACGAGTCCTTGCCCGCCGTTCGCGCTGCTGCGTCCCCTGATGCTTCCTTGAGGTCCTTCTGCTTCGGGATCCGCTTTTGCCGGGGGTCGAAGGCATCGCGAAGTCCGTCACCGATGAACTGGATGCACAGCACGATGACGATCACGAAAACACCGGGCCAGATGAAGAGCCAAGGACGGGTGGTCAGCGCTCCCTGGTACTCCGAGATCAATGATCCCAGCGAGATGTCCGGCGGACGGATGCCGAAACCGAGGAAGCTCAGCGCGACCTCGGTGAGGATGCCCGCGCCGAGCAACAGCGTCATGTTGACGACAATGACGCCGACGGTGTTGGGCAGGATGTGCTTGAAGATGATCCGGCCCGACGACGCGCCGGCCACCCGCGCGGCATCGACGAACTCCCGCTCACGCAGGGCCAGGAATTCGGCCCGGACCAGCCTCGCCAACCCGACCCAGAAGAACAGCCCCATCACGATCGCCACCGTGAAAACGCCGCTGGCGCCGAGGGCGTAACCGGCGACGGCCGTGATCAGGATGACCGGGATGATGATGATGACGTCGGTCAATCGCATGAGGACCGCATCCCACCAGCCGCCGTAGTAGCCGGAGACAGCGCCGATGACGACACCCAACGTGGTGGACAGAATCGCCAGCACGACGATGACCACCATGGTGTTCTGCACGCCGCGCATGATGGCCGCGAAAAGATCCCGGCCGGTTTGATCCTGGCCCATGGGATGGGAGCCGATCTCGAATCCGCTGCCGCCGAAGAACGGCAACGACAGGGTCGGTTCACCCCGCGGATTCAGCGGTACGGGTCGGTCGTACGGGGTCCACTGCCACCAACCGGGGATCGGGCCGATGCCGATGCTGGTCACCGAGAGCAGCAAAATGAAGACCAGCACGAACAGCGAGATCATCGCGCCCTTGTGCCGGAAGAACCGGCGCCGGACGATCTGCGCCTGGGAAAGCCCGACAGTCTCCTTCTGCTCGAAGCTGACCTCATCCGGCTCGGGTTCGGCATCGTCACCGGAGACGTTCTCCACGTCGGGCACTCCAGGAGTCGATGTCATTGTCCTACCCTGATTCTCGGATCCAGCGCCGCGTACAGCAGGTCGGCGATGATGTTGAAGACGACCGCGATGATCGCGACGATCAGGAAGAAGGCCATTACCGGGTTGGGATCGCTGTTCAGCAGACCCGTCTGGAACAGCCTGCCCATGGCGTCCCACTGGAAGACGGTCTCGGTGATCACGGCGCCGCCGAGCAGGCCGCCGATGTCGAAGGCCACGATCGTGGCGAGCGGGATGAGAGCGTTGCGGAAGGCATGTCGCATGACCACCGTCCGCTCGGTGAGGCCCTTGGCCCTGGCCGTCCGGATGTAGTCCTGGTTGAGCACCTCGAGCATGCTGGCGCGGGTGTACCGGGTGTAGCTGGCCAACGAGATGAGGATCAACGCCAACGTCGGGAGCAGCAGGTGGGTGAACACGTCGACGGTATTGATCCAGAAATCACCCTGCAGGCCGCGCTGCGCGTCACCGATGGTTTTGATCGGCCGCCCGCGGATCGACGGCGAGTTGGTGTAGGCGCTCCAGGCCTGCAGGCTGCGGTCGAGAAAGATGACGGCGGCCATACAGACCGCGGTGAGTGCGCCGGTTCGGGCCGACAGTCCCCGGTCGTCGCCGCCCCACAGGTAGCCGATCGCGATACCGACCGCGATGGCGAGCGCGGCCAGGCCGAACATCAGCCAGATCGTCATGCCCTCGTAGAACACGAACTGGAGCGGATACCACAGCACAAGACCGACCGCGGCCACGGTGAGGGCGGTACTGAGCGCCTTCCTGTTCTTCAGACCGGCGGTGAGTTCGGTGATACCCAGCGCAATTGCCATCCCCAGGACGGCGATCACGATCGGTCCCAGTCCGGGGTCGAGCAGCCATTGTGTCACCGACATGTAGTAGAAGATCCCACCGATGAGGAGCGCTGCGCCGCCGCCGAACAGCAACCGGCGGGGCAGCTCACCGGCGGTCAACGAGTACGCCGTCAGGCCCGCGATGATCGCGGCTATCCAGATGAACCACCAGGGTATTCGCCCGCCCTCGGCGAGGAAGTCGTTGAACTGGATTGCCACGAACTCCTTGAGCAAGACCGCGGCGAAGAAGACCGGCAGCGAGAAGAACACGAAGGTGAAGAAGGTGACGGTGTAGTCGAAGCCGGAGTACTGCCGCAGGGCGGTGACGATGCCGATGGCGATACCGATCAGCACGGCCAGCACGGTGGCGGCCAGCACCAGCTTCAGCGTGATCAGTACCCGACCGACCAGGTCGGCGGCGACCGGCTGGTTCGTGGTGATCGACAGCCCGAAGTCGCACTGCCCGACGACGCAGCCCGCAACACCCTTGAGCCACAGGAAGTATCGGAACACCGGATTGACGTCGAGGTTCAACGACGCGGTCAGCGACGCGATCCGCTGCTGCCTGGCCACCGGGTCGGTGATGCCATAGGAAGAGGTCAGGGGATCACCGGCGTTGGCCACCAGGATGTACACGATGAACGAGGCGCCGAGGACGACGAAGAATCCGGCAATCAGACGTCGAACGACGTACATCGCCATGGAGCATCACACCCCTTCACAAGGCAACGTGGGCCGCTCGCGACCCGTCTGCAGACTTTATGCCCGACTGGCATTCGGCACCGGCCAGGACATCCAGCGGCCGTTTCCCGCACCACTGTGGGGTGAGATCTCAAGTTGTCGTCAAAGGCGGAGGGTGCCGGACCACACTGAAGCCGGTCCGGCACCCCTCATCTCACCCACTGATCACATCATCCGACAGCTTGCCAGTCCCAGAAGTTGAAGAACGGACCGGGCGACAACGGGATCGTGGAGACCCCGCTGACCCGGTTGCCGTTCCAGGACGTCACGCCCGGGAACTGGTAGAGGGTCACGCCGAAGGCGTTGTCCACCAGGGTCTTCTCGACGGTGACCAGCTCCGAGGTCAACGCGTCCGGCTCCAGCACCTTGCCGGTGATGGTGCTGTAGGCGTCGTCGACGGCCTGGCTACTGAACTTGCCGTAGTTGTTCGCCCCGTCGGTCACGAAATTCGCCTCTGATTCGGACACCCCGGTTGAGGTGGACTGCCACCCGAAGAGCGACGCGTCATAACCCTCGATCGCCGGGAGCTCGGTGCCCCAGCTTGCACTGCTGCCATCGATGAGGTTGAACCCGGCGTCCAGGGCGGACGCCTTCATCAGGTCGTACTCATTGGACCGCCGCGGGTTGTTGGCCGCGAACTTGAGCCGCACATTCACCGGGGTGGTCACTCCCGCCTCGGCGAGCAGGGCCTTGGCGCCCGGGACGTCGACGGTGCCGTACTGCTCCTGCATGCCGTTCTGCTGCTCGATCGTGTCGTAGCGCGGCGACCCCGGGACTGTGGTGTAGGAGTTGCGAACGGTCGAGTCCGGGTTGATCGGTTTGATCAGCCGGTCGACGATGTCCTGCCGCGGGACGGTCTTCAGGAAGGCCTGCCGGACCTTGAGCGCCTTGTCTGCGTCGCCGCCGTAGGTCGCCGGGTCGAACGGGCCACCGTTGGGGAACACCAGGTCGACATGCTCGTAGGTGCCCTCGAATCCGGGCTTCACCTCGATGCCGCGACTGGCCAAGCCGGTCACCGCCAGGTAGATATCTGCGGTGGCCTGCGGCGAGATCAGGTCGATCTCCTCATTGGTGAGCGCCTGCACGGCCGCGGTGGGGTCGCCGATGATCGAGTAGCTGATCTTGTCGACCGACGGGATCGGCCCCCAGTTGTACATGGGATTGCGTTCCAGCTGCAGGTTGGCCCGCTGCGTGTAGGCGGTGACCACGTAGGGACCGCTGGACAGGTACAAGCTGGGATCCGACGGCAGTTGGTCGGTGTCGAAACCGGTGTTCCAGAAGTCCGCGATCGGCTTGAGGGCGGCCTTGTCATTCTTCTGGAAGGCGTCGATCACCGCCTGGTCGGCGGCGGCCGGGTCGGTCAGGTTCAATGCCTTCGCACCGACCACATGGGCCGGGATGAGCGTGCCCGACGAGCCGCTGTTGATCGGACCGGCCTGCTGATAATCGACGTAGAACTGAGACCAGACGAAGGTCGCCGAGCGGCCGTCGTCGCCGATGGTCGGGAAGTCCTTGATCAGCGACAACGACGGGTCGGTCTTGTCGAAGGACACGCCGGCCGATGGGAGCAGGTTCCCGTCTGCGTCGGTCTGCGCCTCCTCGTCATTGAAGTTGTTGCTCTGCGCGCCCCACGACAGCACCATGTCGGCCGCGCCGATCTGCACGCCGTCGGACCAGGTGACGCCCTCGTTCACGGTGTACTTGACCGTCAAGGGGTCCAGCGAGACCACCTCACAGGTGCCGAACTGATCGTTGTTGATCAGGTTCAGGTCCTGGTCGAAATAGGTGAATCCGGTATTCGTCAGGTACTGGATGTTCTGGTTGGCGGTCGCATTGGCGTGCGTGGTGTTGTTGTTGAAGGACAGTGGCGGATCGTTCCAGGCCACTCGCACGTCGCCGCCCTTGGTAGCAGGCTCCTGGTACGGGCCGTGCGGGATGCCGCAGCCGGAGCCGCCGACCTTGCCGACCTCCGCGGCCGCGGGCGAGGCGGTGATGTCGGAACCGGAGCCCGCCGAACCGCTACTGGCCGTCTCACTACCCGATGACTCGGCCGGCGCCGCGGTGCTGCTGGTCGCCTGACCAGGTGTGCCGCTACAGGCCGAGATGACCAGGGCTGCCGCAGCTGCCAGGGCAGTGAGACCCACTACCCGAGATTTCCTCATTGACAATCCTCCTCGTGACACCGTCCGCATCCCGCGGGAGGTCCCAGGTAGGGCGACCCTTACTGGAATGCGACGCGCATCACCTACGTGTCTGACCTCACGACCTTACGATCTGTCTCAACATCTGGTTGCATCACCTTGCGAAATTGTGACCGAAGGTTAACAACCGCGGTGACGAGATCGGTATAATTCGGGCGATCATGCTCCGATGAGTGGCGCCACGGGAGACACTTCACTCAATTAGGAGTGTCGCGGGATATTTTACGTCACGGCGCGTTTAACACATTGTGACCGTTCAGGGGTGTCCGCACGACTCTGAGTGACCAGACCGCTACCCGACGCCACTTGGTCGCCGCGTGCGAGGTGCGTAATAAGCGTCCCGGCCCGCCCGCTGCAGAAGAAGAATGCATCCCGGCCGGCATCAACTCACTGGCCAGCCGGACAGCCCACTGAGCGGACCGCTCCAGTTCCACCCCTGGTGCGGTCCGGCGAGCACGCTGCGGAGTGGTTCCGCGACGGCGAAGACAGCAGACTGCTGGGTCAGCGGCAGCACGGGCAGATCCGCCCACAGCAACGGGTCTGCGGCGGTCACCGCCTCCCGGCCGACCAGGGCATCGGTCAGGATTGCCTGGGTCTCGGGGCGGCAGTAGCCGGACAGATTGCCGGTGCGCAGGACCGGCGTGGAATCGTCGCTGGTGTCGGGCGTCGTCGCGGTTGTCGAGGGGATGGCGGGGTCTGCGGGCGACCTGGTTGACCCGTTGTCGGTCGTTTGAGCGGTGGTGTCGGTTGGTGGTGCGCTGGTCGTGACGGTGGAGCCGATCCCCAGGGCGTTGTCTGTCGGGCACCCGAAGGCAGACGCGGCCGAGGCCGCGTCCGATATCCCCCGCGGCCGCGATAGTAGAGCGAGATCGATTGCGCCGGAGGCGATTCGGGTGTCGACAAGGTTCGCGGTGGCGTCCGGCAACAGATCGATTTCGATGCCGATGGCGCCGAGTTGTCGTTGGATGGTCCTGGCTGCGGCCGCCAATCGCGGATCGCCGCTCGGATATCCCAAGGTCAACCGCAGCACCTCCCCGGCCCGGGAGACGTACAACCCGTTGCGGAGGTACCCGGCGCCGGCCAGGGCGCTGCTCGCCGCCTGCTCGCCGGTCACCACCGGCGACTGCGCGACCGTATCCCCGTCAGGACCCGCAGCGTCCCCGGCCTCCGATGGCAGCCGCACCTGAGACGTCACAGTGCTGCCGCCGTCCGGCCATCCCCCGGTGAGGTCCGCGGCCACCACGGATTGCGTGACCCCGGCCGCGATGGCTGTCCGAATTGACTGGACCTGGGTGGGTCCCGAGGTGGTGTTGAAGATCAGTTGCGTCGACGCCGGAATGGGCACGACGGTGCGCAGGTCGGCCGGCACTGCCTCCTGCAGGGACGACGCCGTCGAACCGGTCGGTGCGAACCACAATGCCTGGACGTCACCCCGGGAGAACGCCTCCAGCAGGTCCGTGGGGTCGCCCAGCCGCAACACGACGGCCGCCGGCTGAGGCGGGGTCCCCCAATACTTGTCGTTGCGCGCCAAGGAGACTTGCCCGGTAACGGGGTCGTAGGAGTTCATCTTGAAACGGTTCGCGGACACCGGAAGGTCGGCGCCGAGCGCGGCGCTCCAGCCGCCGGGGAAATCCTTCATCAGATGACTGGGCAACAGCGGCGAGAACAGTGTCGGCCAGTCCGGAAACTGCTCGCTGAACTCGACCTCCACCTGCTTGCCGGCGTCCCGCGACCGGATCTGGCTGATCAATTGGTAGCCGGCCGGATTGACCGTGCCGGGCTGAACCACCAACTGGTCCCGCAGGTAGGAGAAATCCTCCGCTGTGATCGGTGTGCCGTCGGACCAGGACGCCTTCCGGTCCAGGGTGTAGGTGACGGTGAACGGATCCTGCGTGGTGACCTCCGCCTTGTCGATCACGTCGAGATCGGGGACCAGGGTCCCGTCGGCGGCTACCACAAAAGCGGACGGGAGCACCAAGGACGCCGCGGCCTGGGAAGCCGGGGAGAAGTCAGCGATCGAATACGGGTTGAAGCCGGGGATCCGACCCGCCGTGCCGTCCAATCCGATCACGATGGTGCCCGCGTCCGGCGGCGAGGTGGGCACCGAGGTGACCCCCGATGGCGTGATCGGGTCGGGAAGTCCGGGCGGCGTGCACCCGGTGAGCAGCAGAGCGACGACGCCATACAACAAGGTGCGCCACGCCCGCGCCGGGCGGGCGGGCGACCGACCGCCGCGTCGCTGCGAAACAAGGGCTACCACGGCCTCACCCTACGGAACAGCATGGGTGAGGTAGGTGATAAACAATGTGCCGGTCGATCAAGGCTGCTGGGCTCGGTCAGCCCGCCGAAACCTTGTTCCTCGACCGGGTCTTGGCCCGCTCGGTCGCGGTCAACGCGACCTTGCGGATCCGCGCACCCTTCGGCGTGACCTCCACACATTCGTCGTCGGCACAGAACTCCAGCGCCTGCTCCAAGGACAGCGACCGCGGCGGGACCAGGTGGACGAGCTCGTCGCCACTGGACTGGCGCATGTTGGTGAGCTTCTTCTCCTTGGTGATGTTCACGTCCATGTCGTCCGAGCGGGAGTTCTCGCCGATGATCATGCCCTCGTAGACCTCGGTGGTCGGCGGGATCAGCATCGTGCCGCGCTCCTGCAGCGCGAACATGGCGAACGGGGTCGCCTTGCCCGGGCGGTCAGCGACCAGAGAGCCCGTCGGCCGGCCACGTAGCGCACCGGCCCACGGGCCGTAGCCGTCGAAGATCGCCGAGGCGATGCCGGTGCCGCGGGTGTCGGTGAGGAAGTCGGTGCGGAACCCGATCAGGCCGCGGGACGGCACGTGGAATTCCAGCCGGACCCAGCCGGTGCCGTGGTTCGTCATGCCCTCCATCCGGCCCTTGCGGATCGCCAACAGCTGCGTGACGTTGCCGAGGTACTCCTCCGGGACGTCGATGGTGAGCCGCTCGAACGGCTCGTGGGTCTTGCCGTCGACGATCCTGGTGACCACCTGGGGCTTGCCGATGGTGAGTTCGAAGCCTTCCCGGCGCATGGTTTCGACCAGGATGGCCAGTGCCAACTCACCGCGGCCCTGTACCTCCCAGGTGTCCGGTCGCTCGGTGGTCAGCACCCGGATCGAGACGTTGCCGACGAGTTCGGCATCGAGTCGGTTCTTCACCTGACGGGCGGTCAGCTTGGTGCCGCCGTCCCGGCCGGCGAGCGGGGAGGTGTTGATCCCGACCGTCATCGAGATCGCTGGTTCGTCAACGGTGATCGGGGGCAGCGCTACCGGATTCTCCGGGTCGGCGAGGGTCTCACCGATGGTGATCTCGGCCATCCCGGCCACCGCGATCAGGTCGCCGGCGTAGGCCGACTCGACCGGGATCCGGTCCAGCGCCTCGGTGATCAGCAGTTCGGTGATCTTGGTGCGGGCGATGGTGCCATCGGCCTTCATCCAGGCCACCTGCTGGCCCTTGGTGATGACGCCTTCGATGACCCGGCACATGCCGATTCGGCCGAGGAACGGCGACGCGTCGATGTTGGTCACCTGCGCCTGCAATGACGCACCCTCGGTGTACTCCGGTGCGGGAATGGTCGCCAGCAGCGTGTCGAAGAGCGGGTCGAGGTTCTCGTGGTCCGGCATTTCGCCATTGCCGGGCTTGTTCATCGAGGCCCGGCCGGCCCGCGATGCGCAGTAGACGATGGGGAACTCGATCTGCTCGTCGGTGGCGTCCAGGTCGATGAACAGGGCATAGGTCTCGTCGACGACCTCGTCGATCCGGGCGTCCGGCCGGTCGGTCTTATTGATCACCAGCACGACAGGCAGGTGCGCCTGCAGCGCCTTGCGGAGGACGAAACGGGTCTGCGGCAGGGGGCCCTCGGAAGCGTCGACCAGCAGCACGACGCCGTCGACCATCATCAGCGCCCGCTCCACCTCGCCGCCGAAGTCGGCGTGCCCCGGGGTGTCGACGATGTTGATGACCATGTCGCCCCGCCGAACTGCGGTGTTCTTGGCCAGGATGGTGATGCCCTTTTCGCGCTCCAGATCGTTCGAGTCCATCACTCGGTCGGTGTGCGCCGAGCCGATCCGGAAGGCCCCGGATTGCCAGAGCATGGCGTCGACCAGGGTGGTCTTGCCGTGGTCGACGTGCGCCACAATGGCGACGTTGCGCAGGTCAGAACGAATCGAACGGGCAGCCACGACTGAAGTACTCCTCGGGTTCGGGTGACGCTCCGGCAGCGCCGGTGATGCGCGCGCAGGAGCGTTGGATCGGCCACCCACCCGGTATGACCGACGCAGTGCAGCCTTCCCAGTCTACCGGGGCGGACTCACCCGGGCGTCGCAGCGAGCGATCGCCCGGTGTTGTCCATTACATTCCGGTGCATTCGCAGCCGGTGCACAGCCCGGTCAACCGACGGCAGACCTGCGATTCTGCAGGCAAATCAGGAGTTCCCGATGGCCCAAGAACCCGCTCGGTCCGACTTTCCCCTTGGCCCGGATGGCCTCCCCGATCTGCCGCTGCGGGTGCTCGAGGACGACGAGAACATCCCGCCGCGACCGGAGGAGGAGCTTGCAGACCTGGAGCGGACGGACCCGACAGCGGCCGATGGCGGCTGACGGCTTCGGCCGCTGCCGGCTGGGCCGATGGCGGCTGGTCGGCCATGCGTGAGCTCGGCCGCTGTTTTGCCGTCGGGCATCGCTCCGACACCGGTGAATCGACCAGAGGTGACGAACGGCCCGAACCGCACCACATTGGGTGCGATACGGGCCGCTGGCCAGCTGCTCGGTCGGCTAGTTCGGGGGTCTGGTGCTCGGGAACCCGGGCATCGGATTGACCTCGCCGTCGACGAACTCCGTCGCGGTCGCCGGTTCCGCGGTCACCGTGGTGGCGGGCCTTCGTCGTCCGCTGTGTCCTCTGTCGGGTTCAGCACGCGCCGCAGGAACGACTTCGTCCGTTTGTGCTGGGGGTTGCCGATGACGTTCTCGGGTGGACCCTCCTCGACGATGTAGCCGCCGTCCATGAACACGACCCGGTCGGCGACGTCGCGGGCGAAAGCCATTTCGTGCGTGACGACCATCATCGTCATGCCGTCCTTGGCCAGGCCCTTCATCACGGCGAGCACCTCACCGACCAACTCGGGATCGAGTGCGGAGGTGGGCTCGTCGAACAACATCAGGTTCGGTGTCATCGACAACGACCGGGCGATCGCGATGCGCTGCTGCTGGCCGCCGGAGAGCTGGGCCGGAAACGACTCTTCCTTGTGGGCCATGCCGACGCGCTCCAGGTTCACCCGGGCAACCTTCTCGGCCTCTTCCTTGGACCGCTTCAGGATCTGGGTCTGCGCGATGGTCAGGTTCTTCAACACATTCAGATGCGGGAACAGGTTGAAGTTCTGGAAACACATCCCGATGTGCGTCCGCACCTTGTCGAGATCGACATCGGGATCGGTCATCTCGTCGTCGCCGATGAAGACCTTGCCGCCGGTCGGTGTTTCCAGCATGTTCACGCAGCGCAGCAGCGTGGACTTCCCGGACCCCGAAGGCCCGATGACGCAGACCACCTCACCGGAATAGATGTCGAGATTGATGTCCTTGAGCACCTCGATGGGCCCGAACGACTTCACCAGACCCTGGATGGAAATTGCCGGGGTCTTGGTGGGCGAAGAAGTTGTCATGGTTCGTCACCTGGCCTTTGCATGGCGGATCTCGAGACGGCGGACGAGCTGGGACAGCGGCAGGGTGATCACCAGGTACAGCAGGCCGCCGACGACCAGCGGTGTTGAGCTGGCGTACTCGACCACCTTGCTCTGGCTGAACTTCGTCAACTCGTACTGGCCCAGTGTGACGCCCAGGACATAGACCAGCGAGGAATCCTTGACCAAGAGAATGATCTCGTTGGTCAACGGGGGAATGACGATCCGGAACGCCTGCGGCAGCACGATGACCCGCAAGGTCCGGGCAGGTGAGAAGCCGAGGGTGCGGGCCGCTTCCACCTGGCCCTTCGGCACGGCCTGGATGCCGGCCCGAATGGTCTCCGCCATGTAGGCGGCGGCGGTGAGCCCGAGGCCGACGGTCACCTGACCGTAGAAGCCACCGGGAAATTGGAATCCCGGGAATGCCCGGGGGATGCCGAGGGCGACCAGGAACAACACCAGCAGCGAGGGCAGGCCGCGGAACAATTCGACATAGGCCCCGCCGACGATCCGGTAGACCCGGACATCGGAGAGTCGCATCAGCGCAATGATCACGCCGAAGACCAGGCCGAAGAGGAACGCCAGAACGGTGTAGATCAGTGTGTTCTTGAGACCCGTGGTCACCACCTCGGGGAACATCTCGACCGCGACATCGACGTTCAAGAACGCTTTTGCGAAAGCTGACCAATCAGCCAGGAGGGCGATGACGATCAGGATGATGATGCCGATCGCGTACTGGATCCAGCGGAAGTATTTGGCGCGTTGACGACGCGTGAGAGCCATCGAATCTCCCTGTACTCATTCAACCGGGGGCGAGCACTGCAGGACTGTCCAAAGACCGCTACCGGTGGCCGGTTGTCCGGCCACCGGTAGCGGGCAGATCAGTTGCTGGAGGGAGCTGCGCTGCTCGCGCCACTGACTGGTGGCGGGGTGCCACCGATCCACTTGGCGTAGATCTCGTCGTACTTGCCGTTGGACCTGGACTCGGTGATCGCGGTATCCACGACACTCTTCAGTGCATCGTTGCCGAGCTTCATGCCGATGCCGTACTGCTCACCAGTATTGAACTGCGCGGCGACCTTGACCTTGCCCTCGTTGTCCTTGACGAACTGATTGAACACCGGCAGGTCCTGCACCGCCGCGTCGACCTGCCCGGTCAGCAGCGAATCAGACTCGGACGGGAAGTCCGCGTACTCGACGATCTCGTACCCGTTGGCATCCGCGTTGGCCTTCAGGTAGTCAAGGCCCGTTGTTCCGGTCTGCCCGGCGACGCGCTTGCCCTTCAGATCGGCCAGGCTGGTTGCGGTGCTGTCGGCCGGCACGACCATCGCCTGGGTTGCGTCGAAGTACGGAACCGAGAAGAGGATGACCTTCTGCCGCTCGGGATTGATCGTCATGGCCGCCGCCGCGAGGTCGCACTTACCGGTGGCCATCGCATCACCGGTCTTGATGCCCTCGAACGGGGTATCGATGACCTTCACCTGCAGGCCCATCGCGTCGCCGGCCAGCTGCACCAGGTCGACGTCGAACCCGACGACCTGATCACCGTCGGTGAATTCGAACGGCTTGTAGGACAGGGAGGTACACATCGTGAGGGCGCTCGGATCGATCAGCGCGGCCTTGGCGGCTTCGACATCGCCGCCGCCGGCGGCGGCGGAGCCACCCGCGGCCGAGGTCTCCGCAGCCGAGGTGGAGGAACTGTCGGTCGTACTGCTGGAACTGCAGGCGGAAAGTACGAGCGCACCGGCCGCGGTGGCGGCAATCAGGGCGAATCGCAGATTACGTCGAGGGCTGTCCTTCAAGATCACTCCCAGTGAGACGTTGACGAGGAACCCCGGTCGGGACCCTCCGCATTACTGCATCCGTGGCATCCTGCCACGTTGGCTGTACAGCTAATGTGACGATGACGAAACAAATACAACACCGAAACCTTCGCATGAACCGACAGAACCGGCTGTTTCAGTCAGGATTCGCCCAATTGACACTGTCGTTGAGGGTGGTTCACGACTGTCTGTGCAGGTAGCAGCACACGCAGTCATGGGGCGATCGTTACCGAATCACGCACTTTCGATCACAGAACGGCAACGACACCGGATTCCGACAATCGTGTCCGCATACCGGGTTCCGGTGCAGTCCCCCGTCGGATCTCCTGCGTGCAACATTTTGCTCCGCCGCCCGCCTTGCGGAACTCCGACAGATCGACCGGCACCGGCCGATAGCCCCGGTCAGCGAGTTGTTCGATCAGCGCAACGGCCTCCCGGGCAACGACCACGTTGTACCCGTCGGACACGGAATTCAGGCCGAACGCCTCGGCGTCGGCCCTGGTG
The DNA here is from genome assembly GCA_963730295.1 of uncultured Actinomycetota bacterium. Taxonomy (GTDB): domain Bacteria; phylum Actinomycetota; class Actinomycetes; order Mycobacteriales; family Nakamurellaceae; genus Nakamurella. Next base: position 984,711 of record CAVSRE010000006.1, read on the forward strand.
GCGATCACTGCATCCGGAAACAACCGTTCCAGAGCGCTGCGACTCCCGTCGGAGAAGGCGTCGGGATAGTAGGCAATGTTGTGGTCGTCGAGCGCGAACAGCGCGACGTCGAGATGGTAGTAGGCGGGATTTCGCAACTTGAGCGAAATGACCGGATGACCGAAGGTCTCCTGAGCCTCCGCATGTGCCGCATAGTCCGTACGAAAGCCGGTACCGGCGAGGATCATCTCGCCAACGGCGGCGAAATCACCCTCGCCCTCGTTCTGTACGACGGGTTCATGGAAAACACCGACCTCGTTGGCCTCGAACCATGCGCGATAGGCCGGGGCCTCCGCGGCTCGCTCGGGATGCCGGAAGCGGGCGCCCAGGACCTGACCGTCGACCATGATGCAACTGTTGGCAGCGAAGACCATGTCCGGCAGGCCCGGCACCGGCTCAATGGTGTGCACGGTGTGCCCCAGATCTCGGTAGATATCGACGAGCAGTCGCCACTGTTGGCCCGCCAGTTCCCGGTCGACCGGGACATCCATGCTCATCCATTCGTTGATGGCATAGGTGACGTCGAAGTATCGCGGTGGGCACATCAGGTACTCGCGGGCCGTTGCCCGACGATGCCCGAAAGTTGCGCTCGTGCGGGCGGTCGGCCGGGTCGCAACTCCGGAGTCGAGGAGTGCCGGTGAATGCTCGGGCACCAGCAGGGCGGGCACGTTCATCGGTCTCCCAGCATGCGGATCAGATTGCGTTGCAACGGATATCAACAGCACGAAGCAGGGAAGGCAACCAAAGGATTCACTCAGTCAATTGTATGCGCTGACTGCGAGCACCGTACTAGTACGTTGTCTATTGGTGTACTAGTACGATAGCATCCAGAACGGGTCGAGCACCAGCCCACCAGTGGACTTGTTTCGCCAACCGCAGGTGCCCCAGTTCAGGAGGAATCAGTAGTGACCGCAACGCAGGTTCTGCACCCGCAGGTTCCCAGTGCGCAGATGCTCAGCGACAACAGTCCGCAGATGCTCGCCGCCGACTATCTGGCGCTGGACGATCAGTGGTGCGCGCACAACTACCACCCGCTGCCGGTTGTGGTTGCCACCGCGTCCGGCTCCTGGGTGACAGACGTCGACGGCAAGAGCTACCTGGACTTCCTGGCCGGTTATTCATCCCTCAACTTCGGCCACCGACATCCCGATCTGATCGCGGCGGCGATCGAGCAGCTCGGTCGGGTGACCTTGACGTCACGGGCTTTCCACCACGATCAATTGGGCCTGTTCTGTGCGGAATTGGCGGCCCTGACCGGGACCGAAATGGTGCTGCCGATGAATTCGGGGGCCGAGGCCGTCGAAGCCGCGTTGAAGGTTGCGCGCAAGTGGGCCTACCGGGTGAAGGGTGTTCCGGTGAACGCCGCGCAAATCATCACCGTCGGCGGCAATTTTCACGGCCGCACGATATCGATCGTGTCGTTCTCCGACGATCCCGTCGCCACGGCCGACTACGGCCCGTTCACCCCCGGTTTCGTCGGCGTCCCCTACGGGGATCTCCGTGCCTTCGAACGCGCCATCACCCCGAATACGGCGGCCGTGCTGCTCGAGCCCATCCAGGGCGAGGCGGGTGTCGTCGTACCGCCGCCCGGCTATCTGGCCGGCATCCGCGCCCTGTGCGACCGGAACCAGATCGTCATGATCGCCGACGAGATCCAGTCCGGTCTCGGCCGGACGGGCGAGACCCTGGCACTGAATCATGAGGGCGTCCGGGCAGACCTTTACACGCTCGGCAAGGCGCTGGGCGGCGGGATCATGCCGGTGTCAGCGGTGGTCGGGCGGCGCGATGTGCTCGGCGTCCTGACACCCGGCACCCACGGGTCCACGTTCGGCGGGAATCCGCTGGCCTGCGCCGTCGGTCGGGCGGTCATCGCGTTGTTGGCGACCGGGGAGATGCAACGGCGAGCGACCGAACTGGGCGAGCACCTGCACCGCCGCCTCAACGCCCTGGTGGGTCACGGGGTGTCCGAGGTCCGCGGCCGGGGCCTCTGGGCCGGTGTCGAACTGGCCCCGGAGATCGGCAGCGGACGCGCGGTCAGCGAAGCGATGGCCGCCCGCGGGGTACTGGTCAAGGAAACCCACGACAGCACCCTGCGTTTCGCACCGCCGATCGTCATCACCAGGGACGAAATCGACCTGGCGGTCGCCGCCTTGGCCGAGATTCTGGCAGAACGTAGGGGCTGACCGGCTTCGTCCGCTGCCGCGGTTGATCGCGGCGCGACAGCTGTTACGCGGAGTGGCTGACGGCGCCCGGTACCAATGCGGCCGCCAGGTCAGCGGCGAACCGGGTGGCGTCGGCCTGATTCAGCGTTGCCGAGGTGATGCGGATGAACGGACCCGAATCGATCCGGTGACGTTCGCCGGCGCGTACCTCCCAGCCGGCCCTTCGCAAGGCCTGCATCACCGGAACCTCTTCGACGACGGGCACCATGACGTTCAGCCCGGACCGGCCGACAGCCGGGATGCCTTGCGCGGCAAGCGCTGCGATGAGGTAGTCGCGACGCTCGCGGTACAGCGTACTGGCCTGATCGAGCAGTCTGCCGGTTTCGGGATCCGCCATCAGGTTGACGGCAATCCGCTGCAGGATGTGGCTCACCCAGTCGGTTCCGAGGTGTTGGTGGCCCTGCACGCGGCTGACCGTCCGCCGGTCGCCGGCAAGCACGGCGATCCGCAGATCAGGGCCAAGTGCCTTGCTGAACGACCGGACGACGGTCCAGGACGAGCGCCCGGCCGACAGACCCAGGTACGGCACACCGGAAAGGTCTGCGAGATAGTCGTTCTCGACAACATGGACGTCGGAGTGGCGGCGCAGCACCTGCCGGAGCTGTCCCGCCCGGTGCTTGGTCAGCGCCGCTCCGGTCGGGTTCTGCGCCCGCGGCGTCAGAATCGCGATCCGTACACCGCGGTTCAGTGCTGCCGCGAGATCGGCGGCCGATGGACCCTCCTGATCCATGCCGACCGGAACCGGGCGCAGGCCGATTCCGCGTACCAGATCGAGAACCCCCGAATAGCAGGGGTCTTCAACCGCAACTTCGTCGTTGGCCCTGGTCCGGGCCCGCAGGATGCGCTCGATCCCATCGAGAGCACCGCCGGACAAACAGATCTCGGTGTCCACCTCGTCATGCTCGGCCAGCACGTCGGCCAGCCATCGGGTCGCGAGCGCGACCATTTGCGGGTCCAGGGTCGGCTCGCCGTAGAGCACGTGACCGGTCGAAATGCTTCGTAACGCGCGGCCGAGGTCGGGCAGCAGCGCCGGATCGGGGTTCGCCTGGCTGATATCCCGGGTTCCGGGTTCGACGACTATCGCGCGGGCCGGCGTCAGCAACGGCGGGCGCGCCGCGACTCTCGTCCCCTGACCAGGCTGCGATGCGACCACTCCGCGCAACCGAAGATCCCGATACGCCGAACCCACCGTTGCGGGGCTGATACCGAGTTCGCCGGCCAGCGCCCGCACGGACGGGAGGATCTCCCCGACACCCAGCCCGCCGTCCTGCACAGCGGTCTCGACGCTCTCCACGATGTCGCGTGCGGTGCGTCCGCTGATCTTTCCTGTGGACACGACAATCACTCTAGGGCCTGCCTGCCGCATGGCAGACACGCTCTCCGGTAGTCAATGGCGCCCGACGACGTCGTCGCGCCACGAGAGGCCGGGTCAGAGCACCGCCGCGCGCGCTTCGCCCGGTGATTCACGGTTTGAGCCGGCGACGCAGCTCCGGCAACAGCGCCCTGTCGGCATCGAGCCAGTCGACGCTGTCCAGCTCGTCCGCAGCAACCCAGCGCAGGGCATCGTGGTCTGTCGGACTCGGCTCGCCGCAGATGATCTCCGCCAGGTAGCACCGCAGCACCCTGTTCTCACCCAGGTCGATGTCGCCGCCGATCCGGCCACCAACGGTGACCGTCGATCCCAGCTCCTCCGCGAGCTCACGCACCAGCGCGACCTGGTCGGTCTCCCCCGGCTCGACCTTGCCCCCGGGCAGTTCCCATCGGCCGGCCAATTCCGGCGGGCCGGACCGCCGGGCCGAGAGCACCGCGCCGTTCTGCACGACCGCACCGGCAACGACCACCTGGATCTCCCGGGCCACCAGCGTCGCGATGCCGAGCAGCAACTGTGTTGTACCGAGAATCCGACGACGCAGCAGCGGTGTCAGGAACTCTGGCGACGCCCGCACCCGGCAGTCGACGGTGACCAGTGTGCCCGCACCCGTCGGCACGGTGGTCAGACTGATTCGGCAGGATTTCAGCGGCCCGGCGACGTAGACCAGCACCGGCAGTGCTGGTCCGGGCCTACCAGGGTCGATGGAATCTGGATCGGCCTCGACCCGAAGGATGAGCGAGCGGGCGGGCCACAGCCGGCCACGGCCGTCCGTCGATGCGCCGACGACCGGGTCGGCGTCGGGCCCACGTCCTTCCCGTCGCACCCGGAGGAGTTCCCCCGCGCGTAATGGTGAGCGCGGACCACCGCCCCGGGACATTCCGGCCGGTGCGGAGATCTCCAGCCGGGCTCCCGCCGCTCGCGCAGTTCTGGTCCAGACATCGGCCCGGGCAAGAGCCCGGCGGACGGCAGCCTCCGGGGCCTCGATCAACATGGTGCCGCGCAACGGAACAACGGCGCGCGGGGCAGTCACGGTGGTCCAGCCTACGAGCACCAGCGCATCCCGGGCGCCGAAGGCTGCGGCCAGGCGAGTGGTTCAGCTTGCGGTCGTTCCCACGGTTGGGCTGTCGGCGTGCGGCCCAGGACGAATTCCGCCGACGATCGCCGTCTGTTTCGGTTCGAGTCGCATCCGCACGGTGTCACCGGCGACGACGTCGGCGTCCACCGGCCCGATGGCCTGCACCGTCCCGACGTCATCGATCTGCACCGACACTCGCACCCCCTCGGGTGATGGCACGGCGATCAACACCCGGCCGCGCAGGGGACCAGCAATGTCGAGTATCAGCGCCGTTCGCCGCAACCCGACCAGCTCGCCGCCCACCACGTGCATGCCGATGGACCTGGCCGCACCGGACTCGAGGACCGAGCTGTATCCGATGAATCCGGCCACCCAGGTGTCTACCGGCTGCGCGAACACGTCCCTGGCCGAGCCGACCTGCCGCACCTTTCCCGCCCGCATCACGGCAATCCGATCGGCAATGGCGAAAGCCTCCGCCTGGTCGTGTGTGACGAACACCGCCGTGGTCCCGGTACTGGTCAGCGCAACGCTCAGGTCGGTCAGCAGGCGATCCCGTAGCGACCGATCCAGGGCGGCCAGCGGCTCGTCCAGCAACAGCAGTCGTGGCTCAGGCGCCAGTGCGCGGGCCAGCGCCACCCGTTGCGCCTCGCCCCCGGACAACGTCGTCACCCGCCGCCGGCCGTAGCCCGGCAAGCCGACAAGTTCGAGCAGGTCGCCGACTCTTGCATCGATCTGCACCCGGTCCAACCCGGCCCGGCGTAGACCGTAGGCGATGTTGCCGGCCACGTCCCGGTGCGGGAACAGGACCCCGTCCTGAAACATCAGCCCGAAACCCCTCTTGTGCGCCGGCACCCGACTCAGATCGTCACCGTCCCAACAGATCTGACCGCCCGCGACCGGCTCGAGACCAGCGATCGCCCGCAGCAGGGTGGATTTCCCGCAGCCCGACGGCCCGAGCAGCGCCAGTACGCCGCGGTCCAGCACCTCCAGGCTGACCCCCGACACCGCCGTCACGGCGCCTGCCGGACCTTGATAGCTGACCGTGACCGAACGAATCTCGAGCATCAGAAGCCGCCGATCCCCGGTTCGCCGCGCCGTCCACCGAAGGCCGAGTCGACCAGCAGGACCGACACGGCACAGAGCCCGGCCAGGATGACCGCGGCGGCGAGAGCCATTCCGGCATTCGTTGACCCCGGCCGGGAAATCAGCCGCCCGATCACCACCGGTAACGTCGGATTTTCCGGTCTGGCAATGAATGTCGTTGCACCGAACTCACCCAACGCCACCGCGAAGGCGAACGCGCCGGCGCCGGTCAGCGCCCGGGACATGATGGGCAGGTCAACGGACCACCACACCCGAATTGGACCGGCACCAAGGACCGCCGCGGCCTGCCGCAGCCGGTCATCGGCGGCGCGCAGGACCGGCAGCACCATCCGCACCACCAGCGGAATGGTCACCATCGCCTGGGCGATCGGGATCAGCAACGGCGACGACCGCAGGTCCAGTGGCGGCGCATCCAACGCGATCAGGAATCCGAAACCGACTGTCACCGCACTGATTCCGAGCGGCAGCATGACCATGGCATCCAGGGTGCCGACCGCTCGCCTGGTCAGTCGCTCGCGCGGGCGGCGGGCGAGCACGACCGACAACAGGACCCCGACCAGCAGCGACAATGCCGCAGCAGCAAGTGCTGTGCGCAGCGATAGACCCAGTGCAGTGGTCACCGGCGTGACCAGCACGTGGTTCTCGCCGATTCCGGACAAGGCGCGATAGTTGTCGATACCCCAACCGCTCGGCGTCCGGAGCGAACGCACGACCAGCACCACCAACGGCGCCATCAACAACACGCCGACCGCGGCGGTCACCAGCACGGCCGGCAGGTCGGCCCGGCGCAACGGGCGGGCAAGATCCACCGAAGCTCGCAGCCGCAGGGTAGCCTCCGATCGACGGCGAACGGCTGCGGTCACCACCAGCACCGCAACGACAAGAACGAGCTGCAGAATTGACAGCACGGCCGCCGCCCGGAGATCACCGATTTGCGCCGTCTGCCGATAGATCTCGGTCTCCAACGTGCCGTACCGGGAGCCGCCGAGTATCAGCATGATGCCGAAACTGGTGGCGCAGAACAGGAATACCATGACGAAGGCCGCCGCGATTGCAGGCAGGAGCGAGGGCAGGGTCACGGTCGCGAAGACCCGGACCGGTCCGGCACCGAGGCTGCGCGCGGCTTCCGCCGGTCGGGTGTCCAGGTGCGCCCAACTCGATCCGACGGTGCGCACCACCACCGCATAGTTGAGGAAAACGTGCGCGGTGAGGATCACCGCGATCGAACCGTCCCACCCCCACGATCCGAGCGGGCCGTCCGCGGCGAACAGGGTGCGAAACGCCAGCGCCACCACAATGGTGGGCAGCACGAACGGCACGGTGACCAGGGCACGGACCGCCGCCCGCCCGCGAAAGCGGCAGCGGTACAACACATATGCACCGGGCAGGCCCAGTGCCACGGCAAACGCCGCGGACGCCGCGGCCTGCCAAACGGTGAACAGCGCGACGCGCTGCACCCGCGGTTTGCCGAGCACGTCGACCATCCCCGGAAGATCGACCGCGCCGGCGGGGATCAGCCCCCGACTGACCAATGACCCGACCGGATAGAAGAAGAACAGCGCGAACATGGTCACCGGGATACCGGCGACGACCAGCCAGCCCAGCGCCCTTCCAGCGCTGCTGATCCACCACGGGGTGCTGCCCGTCGGTGGACCGTCCGCGGACGCCCCCGGCGGGCGGGGCGCGCGCCGCGGGGTTGTCGCTGCCGTAGCCGTCATCGGCGCCTGCTCAGCCTTCCAACAGGTCCGACCAGGCGGATATCCAGGCCTCCCGGTTGGCCGCGATGACAGCCGGGTCCAGCTCGGCCGGCGCGGTTGCAACCGGTGCGAACTGCTGCCAGGCCGCAGGCAACGGCGCGGCGGAATCGACCGGATACACATACATTCCGTCCGGCACCGAGGCCTGGAATTCCGGCGAGAGCAGGAAATCGACGACCTGCTCGGCGCCGGCCGGATTCTTGGCGCCTTCCAGGACGCCGGCATACTCGACCTGCCGGAAGCAGGTGTCCAGCAATGCTCCGGTCGGCGCAGCGGCGGTACCGGAGTCGGTCACTTCTGCGGGCGGCGAGGAAGCATAGGAAACGACGAGTGGCCTCGCACCCTTGCCGGAAGATCCGGAGAAGTCGACGGTGTACGCGTCGGTCCAGCCGCCGGTGACCTTGACCCCGTTGTCCTCCAGTTGGGTCCAGTACGACTGCCAGCCGTCCTCGCCGAAGTGCGCGACCGTGCCCAGCAGGAACGCCAATCCGGGTGAGGACGTGGCCGGTGATTCCACGACCAACAGGTCCCGGTATTCCGGCTTGGCAAGGTCCTCGAAGGTGGCCGGCTCGGCGAGACCCTTGGCGGCGAAATAGGCATGGTCGACATTGACGCAGACGTCGCCGTAATCGACCGCGGTCAGCCGATCGTCGCCGGCGCTGAATGTGGCAGCACCGTTCGTGGCCTCCGGCGAGGTGTAGGGCTGGAGAATCCCGGCGTCCAATGCCCTGGACGCGAACGTGTTGTCGATGCCGAAAACCACGTCACCGAGCGGGTTTCCGGCGGTGAGCAGGAGCTGATTCACCATTGCTCCGGCGTCGCCCTGGGCCAGGACGGTGACGGTCAGGCCCGACTTCGCCTCGAAGTCGGCGAGCAGCTGCTCGTCGACGACGAACGAGTCGTGGGTGACCAGGGTGACCTCGCCGGCACCAGCAGCGGCACCGCCCGCGGTCCCGACGCCCGATCCTGTCGTGGAATCCACCGTGGACTCAGCTGCGCCTGCGGACGTCCCGGCGGAGCTGCCGGCGGACGTTCCACAGGCAGCCAGCAGGAGGCCGGCCAGCGCGGCCGCTGCCAGCCCCATCGTCATCCGGCGGTGTCTTGTAGTGCCGTGGTTCTTGTTCATGCTGTGCCTCTCCCGCCTGCGCGGAGTCAGCACGGGTGTGATGAGGAGAGGACGTTCCTGCGCCGGCATGATCCGGATCAGGTTCGACGGTCCAGGACTTCGTGTCCCGCTCTCAGCCCGGCGCACCGGACTCCCGTGTCGCGGCTCAGTCTAGGACTGCGAGGCGATGCCCGGCTACGGCGGCAGCGCCGGGGAGCGCTCCGCACCGGCATCGGCTGTCCGGACTCGCAGGTTGACCACGGCGAGCAGCACGAGCGTGACCACCCCGAGCACGGGATAGATCGACCCGAGCCAGGCCTGCCACCACGGACGCGATGCCAACTGGCCGATGTACTGCATGGCGATCAGGATGCTGACCAGGTAGCTGAGGGTGCCGACCAGCCAGGCAATGGCCAGCACCCGGACCGAGGTGAGCCGCTGGCGCGGCCCGAACAGGCACCAGAGCAGCAGCGGAAGCACCCACACCCAGTGATGCGACCAGGAAATCGGCGAGATCAGCAAACCGGTGAACTGCACTGCCAGCAGCCCGGCCGTGCGATCCCCGGCGCGCAGGCCGACCCAGGCCGCCCACACCCCGAGCACCGCGGCGGCCGCCGCGAAGACGAACCAGACAGCCGTCAGATCGGCGCCGGCGATCCGGGCGATCGCGCCGCGCAACGACTGGTTGATCGCCGACCACACCGGGCCGGTGCGGGCGGGATCGAGCATCAACTTGGTGAAAAATCGCCAGGTCTCGGCCGGCAGCACGGCCAACCCGACCGCGACGGTGCCCGCGAAGAAGACAATCGACCAGATGACCGCTGACCAGCGTTTTTGCAGCAGGTAGTACAAGCCGGTGATGGCCGGGGTGAGCTTGACGCCGGCCGCGATGCCCACCGAGGCACCGGCCATCCATTCCTTACCGGCAACCGCCCCCGCCAGCAGCAGGGCGCAGAGGAACAGGTTGATCTGGCCGTAGTTGAAGGTGGTGCGCACGGGTTCGAGCCACAGTCCCAGTGCCGTGACGGTGACGACGATGCCCCGGACGTGCTGCAGCGGTCGCGGCGCTTTGGGTCCGGCCCGGCCCAGAAGCCGCAGGGTCGAGTACGCCATCAACCCGATCGCACCGAAGGAGGCGAGCTGCCAGAGGACCCGCAGCAGGGTCCAGGGCAGCCAGGTCATCGGGGTGAAGATGATCGCCGAGAACGTCGGGTAGGTGAACGGTAAATGCAGCGGTTCGGAGAAGAAGTCGTAGAGCGTGCCGTCGGTCAGATGGCGGGCACCGTCGACGTAGACGGCAAGGTCAACCATCAGGAACGGGTCACCACCGGCCAGCGTGGCCAGCACATGCAAGACCCCGGTGACGGCCAGTAGGGCCCACGGTGCCCACGACGATGCGACAAACCGTTGCAGCGCGGCGAGCACGACGAACCGACCTCCATCCGGCGGTACCCGTCTTCGACCTGGTGTCGCCGTCGGTCCGCCCGCTGATCGTAGGGCTGGCGTGGACCCGATCGGGGACAACTCGGCTGGTCGGTGACGGATGGAGCCACCCTCGGTCGAGGACACCCGTCGAAGTCGCTGCTGTACGCCGGGAGGATACCGCCAAAGGGGTTCGGCTCCAGGTGTCGAAACCATCGAACCATGTCAATGGCCAGACCACGGGGGATCAGGATGACGACGAACGACGGGACCAATTGGAACAGTCCGGGCGCCGTGCCGCCCCAAGGCCCCGTCGGGGGATATCTCGGACCCGGTGCACCCGGCGGCACCTCACGGCAGATGAAGCTGCGGAATCCTTTCCTGGTCTGGCTCGTCTGGCCCGTACTGACCTTGGGCATCTATCACTTCGTCTGGTATTACAAGATTCATAGCGAGATGCTGCGCCTCGACCCACGCCAGGCGATCAATCCAACGGGCTCACTGCTGACCATTCTCTTCGGCTGGATCATCATCGTCCCGCCCTTTGTGTCCTACTTCAACGCGGCCAACCGCATTGCCAACGCCCAGCGCGCGGCCGGTCTGACACCGACAGCGAATCCTTGGATCGGATTCATCCTGTTGTTCATCTTCGGCCTGACACCGCTGTACTACCAATTCGAACTCAACAAGGTCGTTGAACACCTTGGCGTCCCCGAGGGAACGGCCGTCACACTGGTTGCTTGATCGTGCGGATTTGTCCGGCTCATCGTGAACCCACCTGGAGGTCGGTTTCGGGGCGGACACGGTCGTCGTGCTACAGCACTCGTGCGTTCTCGAACACCAACGGGCCCCACTGCTTCGCCGGCCGACGGCCGTGACCAGGGTCGATGCCGACGATGATCCGGCCTTCGATGACCGCGCTCGCATGCCGGAGTTCAGGGTCCTCGGTGATGTCGACGGGCCGGTCGGGTCTTCCGTAATGGCGCCCGGTGACCCAGTCGATGGTGCTGCTGTGGCCATGGACCTGATGGAACGGAGCGGGCGCGGAGGACTGTAGCCAGGATGGCAGCAGTTCGTCAGGAGCGGACGCCCACAGCGGTCCGGCCGACAGGTCGACGTCACCGGTGAGCATCACTCCGGGCCGGTAGACCCAATTTTCGTGCAAGCGCCCAACCAGGCCGTTCACCGCCTTGGCTGCCTCCAGTGCGCTCTCCGGCATCCCGACGAAGTGCCGCCAGAACCCCTCGGTCAAGCCGGCGTGGGTCACCAGATAGTCGCAATCTGCGCCGACGTCGAAGGCCGCGGCCACACGCATCTTCTTCGTCCGCCACCATTCGAACAGCATCTCGAGGTCATCCTCGGGTAACCGCTCCGGCCAATGGAACTTCGGTGGCGTCAGGTACTGGGCCTCGTGGTTGCCGGCCAACTGGACCCACTGCCGCGGCTGGGTTGCCATCGCGGTCCGCACAATGTCGAGGACACCGGGCGAATCAGGGCCGCGATGGACGAGATCGCCCACTTGCACAACGGTCAGATCTGCCGGCAGCCGCAACGTGTCCGCATCGGCACCCAGCGCGACGAGCGCCTGCCGGAACGGTCTCGCCTGACCGCCGACGTCGCCGAAGAGGGCGACACGGCCGCGTTCCGGCGGAACCTCGGCGAGAATCACGCTGGCAGTGCATCACACGGAGGTCGGTGGAGCCGTGACGACAGCATCGTGTCCCCCCGAAGACGACACGGCGCAGGTGCCGCCTGCTCAGCGCGGCGGCCGGCATCCGGTCACACTGGGGCACATGCAGAAGATGTCGTTGCAGGCACTGGCTCGCGAGCAGCAGGAGTTGGCGGCAGCCGCTTCCAGCGGGCGGAGCGCCCGAACGGTATGGGGTGGACACGAACACGTCCTGAGACAGACATTGATCGCACTGATCGCGAACTCGTCCATGTCCGAGCACGAGAATCCCGGCGAGGCCACCCTCCAGGTGATGCTCGGGCGGGTCCGGCTGGACGCGGACGGAAACCAGTGGGAGGGCCGGCAGGGCGATCTGCTGTTCATGCCGCCCAGCCGCCACTCCCTGCTGGCCCTGGAGGATGCGGTTGTGCTGCTCACCGTGGCAAAGATCGACAAGAGTCAGGGTTCACCCTCAGCCTGAAATCACCCACCGGGCAGCCGTTCTCCGGCCGCCTCGACGGCGTTCGGCAAGCCGGACGGAAGGCCTCCGGCGCGCGCACCTGGATTCGGCAACCTTCTCGTCGGCGAGACCCGTACTCAGCCGATCACCGAAGCACCTTTGCGTAAGCGGATGTCGTTGCAGGCCGCACAGACCGATGGCGGAATCACACCGATCGACTGCAGCCGGCCGAAGATCGCGCAGCCCAGGCAGAAGCCGAACACCGATTCAAGAGTGGCGGCCACGGTGATCAGGCCGACCAAGACCCACGACACGGTCGGATCGCCGAGATAGAAGGTGGCCAATGCTGCAACCGACAGCGTCGCGCCAATGCTCTGGGCGAACCGCTTGGGCGGACCGGGCACCAGCTTCGGCGGACCGAATCGCGGAGCGATGACCCTGGTGGCCAACTGCCCGAACGGCGAGAATCTCGGTCCCGAAGCAACTCTGGCCACGAATCCGAGCGCAAGTACCCACAACAGCCACGGAGTCTGGAACGTCAGAACGACGAGCGACAACAGCACGACCATCCCGGCTACCGAACGCGCGGCGTACTCGTTGACCGGGTTCGGGAAGGCCAGGAGCCTACGCGGTGAAGAACTCGTCATCTGGTTCCGCCCTCGATCAGCGTGAGCGGGCCGTGGACAGGCAGCGGGGCCGCACGGAAGGCGGCGCCACCGTCCGCGTTGATCAGCAACTCATCTGTCAAAGTCATTTGGGTGAATCCTTCGGGACCTGATGCGTCGGGTGAATCTGTTGGACAGGGTCAAGTCGGGTGCATGCGGGCCGGCACCCAGATGGCAGCAGACCGCTGCTGCAACGTGGCGTGCGGGGGGGTCAGGCGACGACGCGCCCGAGAGTGGTTCTATCGACAGAGCGCTGCGCAAGCGCGCATGTTGTCGAGGTAGCGGCAGCGGACCAGCACGCAGCACGCTCGCGATCGGTGGTTCATCGCGGTGGACACGTCACTAACAATCACCGCCGCCGGAACTCTTGTCAACCCGCTGAGGCGCAGATCAAGTCACCGGCCGATCGGTCCGCAGGGCCGGCCAACTGCCGGCGAACCCAGGATGCAGGGCCAGTCCTGTGACCGCCGACTCGGTCACCCAGCGCAGCTCCGCGCTTTCCGCATTCGGCACCACGCTCAGTGGGTGCACGACATCCGCTACGACCGTGACGTACACCCAGCCGCCGTGGTCATCCACTCGCTCGCACCTGACGGCTACCGCGGCCGCGTCGATGCCCGCTTCCTCGGCGGCTTCGCGCATGGCAGCCTCGACCGGAGTTTCATGACTGTCCCTGGCACCCCCGGGGATGCCCCAGGTGTCCCCGTCACTGGTCCACGTGGCCCGGTGCTGCATCAGAACGGCGACCTGGCCATCTGGGTCGATGCGTCGAAGAAGAAGGCCGGCCGCACCGTTGACACCCCAATGGCGATGGCCCTGGCTGCACCGAACCCAGCCGTTACCGTCTCCGTGCACCAGGCCTCCCGACTCACTCCTTGTCCACTCAGGTGTACCCGACGTCGGGCCTGACGGAGTTCAGATCCGATCCGCGGTCAGCAATTGGCAACGCTGCGAGTGCCGCGCCGCAAGTGCGCGATCAAAGGTCGCCAACAGACTGTTCGGACGTGCGACTGTCAGTCCGACGAGGTAGGAGTCGGTCACCTGCCGATGACCGTAGGTTCCGCTCAGGTCGATGTCGCGATACGACAGGTCGTCGGGCCAGAACTCACACTTGGCGAACCCTCCGATGGCCGCGACCAGCGCCTGCGCGACCGTCGCAGACTCGCCTTCACGGAGCAGGAACCGCACCAAGGCACCCTCGGTCACCGGGCACACCGCCACCTGCGCAACGCTGTCGAGCCATTCTTGTGCGGCCCGATGGAAATCATGTTCTCTGACTGCCAGCGCGATCAGCACATTGGCGTCCAGCAGATAGGTGAGATCCGGTGCCGGCAGGTTCATGCAGGCACTCCGCTCGTCCCGCACGGATGACCGTCACCCAGCCAACGGCGTGCTCGCGGGCGTTCGCTCACCCCTCATCCCAGAGCGTCGCCACATCCTCGGCATCGACCCTGCGGCCCACGCTCACCGTGGGGAAACCCGTCGCCTGGTGGGTCATCAATCGCTGCTCTTCGTCGGTGGCCGCGAGGCCGCGCAGCGCCAGCTCAGCAATCACACTGGACAGAGATTGGCCGGTGCGGGCGGCAATCTCCCTGGCCCGTCGAAGGGCAGCGGGAGGAAGGTCAACGGTGGTTCGCACCACTGCATCATACTGTGATGCACGGGTTGATGAATCGTGACCGTTGCGGGCAGAAGGAATCGACTCTCAGACGTTGAAGCGGAACTCGACCACATTCCGCGACGAAGCAACCTCTCGCGCTCATCAAGGCAGTGCCAGGAAGTCACGAAGCCACTCGTCGACCTCCTTCATCGTCGCCCCATCGACGGTGCCCGCCAGGTCGAAGAGTCGGTCGCGGGTGACCGTCCGCGGCTGTTCGGTCACTGCAAAGCTCGGCCGATCGAGCGCCAGATCCGGGCCCTTCATGAGCACGTGGTTCGGCCATCCACGATTATTCGTGGTCACCGGGATGATGATCGCGAGCGTGTCGGCCTGTTCCAGGTAGAGATCACTCGCGATCACGAGCACGGGCCGGCGTCCGGCCTGCTCCCGTCCGCGCACGGGGTCGAGTTCGGCCCACACCACGCTCCCTCGCCGGAGATCAGCTGCCATCTTGTCCATCGGCCAGCGCGACGTCCCATTCGGCAAACTCGTCTCTGTACTCCTGGTCGGCACCGCGGAACGCGCGCCCAAAGGCCTCCATGCGCCTGCGCCGCTCATAGCCATCGAGCAGCTTCTCGATCAGACCGGCCGCAGTCACACCCCGCTCCTTTGCATCCCGGTTGATTCGGTCGCGAAGCTCGACCGGCACCTTGATCGTGGTCGTCATCCAATAAGTATACCGAACGGTATCCCGGTTGGTCTACGCATGAGTTCCCAGGGCATGCCGTGCCACATCATCGTGAACGACCGGCCGGTCAACCTCGCGAAGGCACTGCGTCACACATTGAAGCGGAATTCGACCACGTCACCGTCGGTCATCACATAGTCCTTGCCCTCGATCCGCACCTTGCCGGCAGCCTTGGCAGCGGCCATGGATTTGTAGGACATCAAATCGGCGAAGGAAACAACCTCGGCCTTGATGAAACCGCGCTCGAAGTCGGTGTGGATCACACCGGCCGCCTGCGGCGCGGTCGCGCCCTTCTTGATGGTCCAGGCGCGCGATTCCTTCGGTCCGGCGGTCAAATAGGTCTGCAAACCCAGGGTGTGAAACCCGGCGCGCGCCAGGGAATGCAGTCCCGGCTCTGACTGACCGACCGATTCCAGCAATTCCGCTGCGGACTCGTCGTCCAATTCCAGCAGCTCGAATTCGACCTTGGCGTCCAGGAAGACCGAGTCGGCCGGCGCGACCGAGGCCGCCAATTCCGCCCGCTTGGCATCATCGGTCAGCACGGCTTCATCAGCGTTGAACACATACAGAAAGGGTTTCGCGGTCAGCAGTGAAAGTTCTTTCAGCACATCGAGATCCAGCGTCGCGCGAGCGGAGAACAGCGTCCTTCCCTGGTCGAGCAGGACGCTCGCCTCCTGCGCGGCCGCAAGGACCGGCTTGCGGTCCTTGGCATTGCGGGCCTCCTTCTCCAACCGGGGCAGCGCCTTCTCCAGGGTCTGCAGGTCGGCAAGGATCAGTTCGGTGTTGATTGTCTCGACATCGGCGAGTGGGTCGACCCGGCCGTCGACATGGACGACGTCGTCATCGGCGAACACCCGGACCACCTGGCAGATCGCGTCGGCCTCACGGATATTGGCGAGGAACTTGTTACCCAGGCCCGCGCCCTCGCTGGCTCCCTTGACGATGCCGGCGATGTCGACGAAGGACACCACGGCCGGCACGGTCTTCACCGAATGGAAGACCTCGGCAAGTTGGCCCAGTCGGGGATCGGGGATCGGCACCACACCGACGTTCGGCTCGATGGTGGCGAACGGGTAGTTCGCCGCCAGCACGTTGGCTCGGGTCAGGGCGTTGAACACGGTGGACTTGCCGACATTGGGCAGGCCGACGATGCCGAGGGTGAGACTCACGAGGCGTCAGTCTACGGTCGCGGGCGGGTCAGTCCCTCCGCCGCAGCACCGTCACGGCCCAATCGGCGTCCGCCACCCAGGGATCGAGGTGCCAGGAGGCGAACCGGTGCTGGGTGATCAGGCCGACCGCTGCTGCGTCCCGGTCGAGGTCGGCAACCGTGTAGTCCCGATCCGTGGCGAACCCGGTCACCATGAGGCCGCCAGGGACGAGCAGTGCGGTGAGTGTGCGCAGGACATCGCGTTCGGTGCCGGGCGCGAGGTACACCATCACGTTGCCGGCCAGCACGATCACGTCGAGGATCTCCGGACCGCCTGCAGCACTGAGGATCTCGGGCGTCAGGGACAGCAGGTCGGCGATCACGAATGAGGGCCCGGGGTAACGTCCGATGGCGATCTCGACCAAACCGCAGTCCCGATCGGCCCCGATGGCGTGGTGGCCCATCCTGTGCAGGGCGGCGGCGATCCGGCCCGTGCCGCACCCCGCATCGAGGAGGCGGCCGTGCCGGGGTGCCAACACATCGACGAACCGCGCCTCGCCCTCCAGGTCGGTTCCATCAGAGAACTCTCGGGCAAAGCGGTTGACGTAGAAGTCCCACCGATCGCCGGTGACGGTCTGCTCCCAGCGGGTGGGCGGCGGATCGAGACGCGGTGTCGTCATGGCCGCATGATGGCATGCCGACCGCGCTCATGCAGGTACGCCCTGCTGGCACAGTTGTGGTGGTGATCAGCCAACTCGTCCGACTGGAGATCCCGAGACCCTTCGCCGCCGACGCCATGCTGGCCTTCCTGGCGACGCATTCGGTGGCAGGCGTTGAGCACGTCCGGGCCCGCACCTACTACCGGGCGCTCCGACTGCCGTCGGGGACCGGAACAATCGCCCTGACGCTCCCGCCGCAAGGTCATGTCGGCACCGTCGGAGCAATGGTCAGGCTCGACGACCCGACCGATCTCGTGACTGCGGTCGCGATCTGCCGGAGGGTCTTGGATCTCAATTCTGATCCCGTTGCTGTCGACGCCGCGCTGGGGTCAGACCCTGCGCTGGCTGCTTCGATCGCCGCGACGCCCGGTTTACGCGTATCCGGGGCGGTGAATGGGCCCGAGATGCTCATCCGCGCGATGTTGGGGCAGCAGGTGTCGGTCGCCGGGGCGCAGACCGCCGCCGCTCGACTGACGATCGCGGCGGACGATCGCCTTTCCGCCCCGCAAGGGGAACTGACCCACCTGTTCCCATCACCGGCCGCGATCGCCGACCTCGGGCCCGGGTTGATCGCCGGTCCCCGGCGCCGCGCCCAATCGGTCTGCGATGCGGCAGCGGCCATGGCCGACGGATCACTGGTCGTCGACCCGGAACGGAGCACCGCTGAGCTCACCGCGGATCTGCTGGCGCGCCCCGGTATTGGCCCGTGGACCGCCGGCTACGTCGCGATGCGACTGCTCGCCGATCCGGATGTCCTGCTGACGGGCGACCTGGTAATCCGGGCAGGCGCCGGCTTGCTAGGTCTCCCGGGACGACCACCTGAGCTACTCCGGCACTCGGCGATGTGGCGGCCCTACCGGTCTTACGCCGGGATGCACCTGTGGAGGGTTGCCCTGGCCGAAGCCGCACGCAAGAAGGCCGAAGCCAGGAGTCGGATATCGCCCGCACCCCCGAGGAACGGGAAGGGCGGCGTCACCGGAAAAGTCCTTGGCGAGCGGTCTCTTCGATAGACTTCGCACCGTGAGCACATCCCCGGGCGACGAGCACGCCGCCGACCCCAGCCAGGAACATCATCGAACTCCAGCAGAGGAGATCGAGTGGATCGGGGCCGAGGTCGAGGCCAGGCCCAGGGTCATGTTCTGGGGAACGATCGCCGTCGCCGTCGTACTCGCGTTGGCGTTGATCATCGTCATCGTCGTCGTGACGACCGGGAGTTCGACCGGGAACTAGTGTTCAGCGGCCCGGCGGGGAGCAGAGTTAGGCGCGGGCGAGGGCGAGTGCCTCGTCGTAGCGTCGCAGGACAAGTCCGGCAAGTGCGGTACCCAGCGGCTCCGCGACCTCCATGTCCAGTTCCATCGCCTGCCGAGCGGTGGCATCCAGGAGCAGTCCAGGCGCCAAGAACAGCGGAACTACGCCGAGCCGGCGGCGCTCCTTGGTCGCCCGCTCGAGCACCGCTGCAGCCGGCGGTTCACCGGTCGTCGCGAAGCCGGCCCAGACCGGTCCGGGTCGCAACCTGCTCCACCGGTCGGCCAAGTCCCTGACGGCCTCGTTCGCGCCGTCCCTGCTCGACCCGACGGCCAGCAGCAGGATGGCCTCGTGCGCACCGATGTGCGCACGACCCGCGGAATCCTCCAGCGCCTCCAGCACATCCTCGCCCATGCCGAGGATGCAACCCAGCCGAAGCTCGACCCCGGTCGCATCTGCGGCCACGCGGACCGCAGTGGGTGCGTCCACGCTCGCGTGGAATGCTTCGGTGAACAACAACGGCAGCACGATCGCCTCCGCGATCGGCGCGTCCTCCTGTAATGCCGCCACTGCACCGGTGAGGTCGGGCTCGGAGAGATCAAGGAACGCAGGCACCGCTATCAGGCCCGGTCGCAATGCCCGCACGGCGCGCATCACCTCAGTGATCATTCGCGCCGCACGCGGATCCCGGCTGCCGTGGGCTAGACCGATCAGCGGGGGCAGGTGAGGCGGCATACGTCAAGGCTAGTCGTCCCACCTGGTCAGCGGACGAACACCAGACGAGCGCCACCGGCCCAGGTCGAGACGTGTGGGCCCGCAAGGCCATGCGGTCCGGGCCGACACAGCATGACAACGGGACTATCGCTTCTTGGTGGACAATCCGCGGGCATCGAGAATGGCCCGCTCCAACGGCCGGAAAATGGTCAGTTCAACGCCGACGCCGACGACGAAGATCAGGATCAGACCCGAGTACAGCAACGGCGCATCAGACAGATCGCGACCCTGGTTCATCAACTGGCCGAGCCCGAAACCGAGCTTGGACGAGGTGACAATCAGTTCGGCCGCCATCAGTGAGCGCCAGGAGAATGCCCAGCCCTGACGCAGGCCGGCCAGGAAACCGGGCAGGGCAGCGGGAATGAGAACGTGCCTGGTTTGCGCCCACCAGTTCAACCCGAGAACGTGGCCGACACGCGAATACAGCGGTGGTACCTGATCGATACCCGCGATGAGCCCGTTGGCAATGGACGGCACTGCGCCGAGCAGCACCACCATGTACATCATCGCCGGGCTGATCTGGAACCACAGGATCGCCAATGGCACCCAGGCGACGGACGGCATGGACTGCAGCCCGGACAGTAGGGGGCCGAAAGATGCACGGAGCCAACTGAATCGGGCGATGGCGAGACCGATCGGCACGCCGATGACGATTGCCAGCAGAAAACCGAACAACCCCCTGGACAGACTGGTCCAGATGGTTTGCCAAGCTTGGCCGCCCTCCAGCAGCCGTCCCAATTCCGTGAAGACCGCGGCCGGTGACGGCAGCATCACCTCGGGCTTCAGCTTCAACAGGTAGACGATCTCCCAGATGACCAGGACCACACCCATCGCCAGGATCGGCGGGATGACCGAACTACCCAGCCGCCGCCACCACGGCTCGCGGTAGCTGTCCTCCTCTTCGAGCACGTCCAGGCCCGCACCCACGGCGGCGGTGTCCTCGCGTTCGACCTCGTCCTTGGTGATCACCGAATCGTCAAGAGCGGGCATGGTCGGCCCCGTCCTTCCAGTCAGGTCGGCCGGCTGCGGGCGGGTCAGCTGGTTCGCGCATGGCTGGCGATCTCCTCACGCAGTCGCAGGGTGATTTCTGCGGCGAGAGCTCCGACCGCCGGGTGCTCGATGGTCCGGGGTCCCTTGATGTGGACCTTCCATTCCCCAACGACGCGACCGGGCCGCGACGAGAGCAGCACCACCCGCTGGCCGAGACGGACCGCTTCCCGGACGTTGTGCGTCACGAAGATGATGCTGTTCCCGGTTGCTTTCCAGACCCGGGTCAATTCGTCGTGCATGACGTCGCGGGTGATGGCGTCGAGCGCCGCGAACGGCTCGTCCATCAACAGCACGTCGCTGTTCTGGCCGAGCGCCCTGGCCAGCGACACCCGCTGCCGCTGGCCGCCGGACAGTTCGTGCACCCGGCGGTCGGCGTGGCCGGACAGCCGCACCAGGTCCAAGAGTTCGTTGATCTTGGCCTTGGTCTGCTTCTTGGGCACTCCCGCGTACTTCAGTGCCAGGGCGACGTTGTGGCCAGCGGTGAGCCATGGGAACAGGGCAGCCTCCTGGAACAT
Source organism: uncultured Actinomycetota bacterium (assembly GCA_963730295.1). GTDB lineage: Bacteria > Actinomycetota > Actinomycetes > Mycobacteriales > Nakamurellaceae > Nakamurella. The sequence continues at coordinate 1,005,399 of CAVSRE010000006.1, forward strand.
CAGCGCCGGCCGCCCGACCGACGTCACCGTCCCCGTGGTGGGGACGTCCAGCCTGCTGATCAGGTTCAGCAGGGTGGACTTCCCGCACCCGGACGCGCCCAGCAGGCAGACGAATTCACCGGGAGCCACGGACAGACTGATGTTGTCCAGGGCGGCCACCTTGCCGCGACGACCGGTGAAAACCTTGGTCACCGAGTCGATGGTGACCGCGGCATCGCCGCGGTGATCCTGTTCGGGCAGCAGCGGGACAACCCTGGGGTCGTCGTCGTGGTAATCGAGGTCGGACTCGCCGGCCGGGTGATCGGTGACCGATGTCGTCATGTGTGTTTCCCCTACTCCGTGCCGAGACCGGCAGCGGCCACCGGCGGTTTTCCTGCAGCGACGAGCACCTTGTTCAAGGGGGTGAGGTCGTAGATGCCCGTCAGATCCGGGGCCTCGGCGAGGGTGCCGGCTTCGACACCGTTTGCCGCGATGGTGTTGAGCGTGCCGGCCAGCGGGTCCCAGGTCGGCCGGATGTTCGCGAAGGCGGCCTGCATGGTGTCGTCCGCCAATGGCTTTCCGGTCAGGTCGGCAATGGCCAGGTTCAGGTCCTTCTGCGCCCGGGCGGGATTCGCCTCGATGGCCTCGGTCTCAGCGATCTCGCCCTTGATCAGTGCTTCGATGGTCTCCGGGTGATCTTCCAGGAACTGCCGTGAGGAGATCAGGATGGTGGTCGGGAACTGCTCGTCCGGCCATAGGCTCGTCTCGTCCAGCAGGGTCTTGGCACCGGCTTCCAGGACCAGTCGGGACGCCCACGGCTCCGGGAGCCAGGCACCGTCGATCTCGCCGGACTTGAACAGATCGAGGGTCTGGGCGTTCTCCTGGTTCACGATGTCGACGTCGGCCCCCCCGGTCGTCTGCACCTTCAAACCGTTGTCCAGCAACCACTTACGGAGTGCAACGTCCTGGGTGCCGCCCAACTGCGGGGTCGCGAGGGTTTTGCCCTTGAGGTCTCCGGGACCGTTGATGTCGGTCTTGACAACCAGGGCGGCACCGTTATTGGTGGCGCCGGACACGATGCGCAGCGCATCGCCATTGGACTTCACGTAGGCGTTGATCGCCGGGTTCGGCCCGATGAACGTGGCGTCGATGGCGCCGGACAGCAGGGACTCGATGGCGGCGGGTCCGGCGTTGAACGCCGTGGTCTCGAGCGTGGTGTCGCCGAGGGTTTCCTGGAAGGTCCCGTTGGCGACGCCGAGGACGGCGGAGGCATGTGTGACGTTGGGGAAGTAGCCGAGGCGGAGGGTTTCGGCGCCGGCGGCCGGCGCGGCATCAGCGGCGGACCCGGCAGCAGAAGCTGCGTCGCCGGTTGTCGACCCGCCGGCCGTGGTGCTGGCGGAGCATGCGGTGGTGATGGTTCCGACGGCAGCGATCACGGCGACTGCCATCACTGCAGTGGGTTTGAGCCGGGCGGTGCGGAAGATCGACACGGGTCATCCTTTGCGGGAACTCCCGGGCCTCAGGGGCCGGGGGTGTGGGCGTTGCAGGGATTGAGCGCATAGTCGCCCGCGACGAAGTCGCCAGGCGCCATCGGAGCGGTCGAACGCGTCCGGTCGTATGTGCCGGACACGGTCGAAACGCGGCCGGTACGGGCCGGGCGCGGACATCGCCCCAGAGCGGGAGTCCGGTCCACAGTGTGCAGGCTCATGACGCTGATTCCTCCTGTGTCGTGGTGTCGGCGACTGCCGGGTGCAGCGCGGCACGGCGGTCGCCGACCATCCCGGCGGACAGGGTGGTGCCGTCGGCGGGATCGATGATCAGTAGGGACCCGACGGCACCGCCGGGCCGGTAGGCCTCGATCGGAAGTGGGTCGGCGGTCCGCAGGGTGATCTGCGCGATGTCGTTGAGCGCCAGTGCTTTCGGCGCGTCGACGTAGGTCAGGGTGTCGATCTCCAGCAGGTGTTCGATCGACGAAACGACAACCCGGGTGGTCGAAGTCCCGTACCGCAACAACGCTCGTGTGCCCGCCCGCAGCGGACGCTCGGCCAGTTGCGTCACCGTTGCGGTGAACTCGGTGACCGGCTCCGGGGCGTCTTCCGGGCCGGAGATCAGGTCACCACGGGACAGGTCGACGTCGCCGTCGAGCAGCAGGGTCACCGACTCCCCCGCGACCGCGACATCCTTTTTCCCGTCGGCGGTGTCGATGACTGTGACGACCGACCGCAGGCCGGACGGCAGCGCGACGATTTCGTCGCCGGGCCGGACAGTGCCGGCGGCAATCCGGCCGGCGTAGCCGCGATAGTCCGGCAGGGCATCCGAACGCGGCCGGATTACGTACTGCACCGGGAATCTCAGTGAGCCCTGCGCGGAATCATCGGTGAGATCGACATTCTCCAGGTGCTCGAGCACACTGTTGCCGGTGTACCAGGGGATTCGCTCCGAGCGGGTCACCACGTTGTCGCCGTGCAACGCGGAGACCGGAATCGCGGTGACCTCGTGAATCCCGAGTTCCTTGGCGTAGGCGGAGAATTCGGTGGCGATGGCGTCGAAGACCTGCTGGTCGAAATTGACCAGGTCGATCTTGTTCACCGCCAGCAGGAGATGTGGGACGCCCAGCAGCGCGGCAACCGCTGCGTGCCTGCGGGTTTGGTCAACCACGCCCGTTCGGGCATCGGTGAGGATCACCACCAGGTCGGCCGTTGAAGCCCCGGTGACGGTGTTCCGGGTGTACTGCACGTGGCCCGGGGTGTCCGCCAGGATGAATGTGCGCGACGGGGTGGCGAAATACCGGTAGGCGACATCGATGGTGATGCCCTGTTCACGCTCCGCCCGCAAACCGTCGACCAGCAACGAGAGATCAACGGTGTCAAGACCTCTGGCCTCCGATGTGCGCTGAACGGCATCCAGAGTGTCCGACAGGACCGATTTGGAGTCGTGCAACAGCCGGCCGACCAGGGTCGACTTGCCGTCATCGACGGAGCCGGCAGTGGCGAACCGGAGCAAACCCCTCGCGGTGGAGAGCTCTTGGGCGAGCTCGTGGGCGTCGTAACCGCCGGCGCTCACGCCCGACTTGGATCCGCCGCCCTCGATGCCATTGAGGGCGGGTAGTAGGACAACAGAACTCATTAGAAGTACCCCTCGCGCTTTCGGTCTTCCATGGCGGCCTCGCCGAGTTTGTCGTCGGCGCGGGTGGCGCCTCGCTCGGTGATCCGGGTGACGATGATTTCTTCGATGACGGAACGCACATCAGTGGCATCGGATTCCACGGCACCGGTGCACGACATGTCCCCCACGGTTCGGTACCTGACCTGCCGGCGTTCCAGTTTCTCCCGGCCGGTGGGGCCACCCCACTCACCGGGAGCCAGCCACATTCCCTGCCGCTGGAACACTTCCCGCTCGTGCGCGTAGTAGATCTCGGGCAGGTCAATGCCCTCGGTCTCGATGTAGTTCCAGACGTCCAACTCGGTCCAGTTGGACAACGGGAAGACCCGCACATGTTCTCCGGGGGCGTGCCGGCCGTTGTAGAGCCCCCACAGTTCCGGCCGCTGCCGCCGGGGGTCCCAGCCGCCGAACGAATCTCGCAACGAGAAGATCCGTTCCTTCGCCCTTGACCGCTCTTCGTCACGGCGAGCCCCGCCGATCACGGCGTCGAACTGCGCGTCGGCGATGGTGTCAACGAGCGGAACGGTCTGTAGCGGATTGCGGGTGCCATCCGGTCGTTCGGTGAGCCGGCCGTCGTCGATCCAGTCCTGCACCTTGGCGACCTGCAGGCGTAGTCCACCCTCCGCGACGACGCGATCCCGGTAGGCGAGGACCTCCGGAAAGTTGTGGCCGGTGTCCACGTGCAGCAGCGAGAACGGCAGCGGCGCAGGGTAGAACGCTTTCAGCGCAAGATGCAGCACCAGCACCGAGTCCTTGCCTGCGGAAAACAGAATCACCGGCTTGTCGAACTGGCCGGCGACTTCCCGCAGGATATGGATGGCCTCGGACTCCAACGCCTGCAAGTGCGGACTGGCCACCCGGGCTCGGGGAATAGTCTGCACGGACTCGATGGTCGTCATGCCAGGCCTCTTTCGATGAGCAGGTCGAGCAGGGCGGTCACGGATTCGTCGGTACTGCTGGTGGACGTGTCCATCCGCAGATCCGGGCTATCCGGAATTTCGTAGGGGTCGTCCACCCCGGTCATGGAGCTGATCTCGCCGCGGAACGCCTTTGCGTACAGGCCCTTGACGTCACGGTCGGCACACACCTCGACCGGCGTCGAGAGGTGCACCTGAAGCAGGACACTCCCGTGCTGGTCGTGATGGGCGCGCACCTTTTCCCTCGCGTCGGCATACGGCGCAATCACCGGCACCAGCACGATGACGCCATGCCGGGCCAACAGCTCGGCGACGAAACCGATTCGGGTGACCTGGGTCTCGCGGTCCGCCCGGGAGAATCCGAGCCCGGCGGAAAGGTGGGTTCGGACCTCGTCTCCGTCGAGGATCTCGGTGGCCCGTCCACGCTGCGCCAACACCTGCGCCAACCCCTGCGCCAACGTGCTCTTGCCAGCGCTCGGCAGCCCGGTCAGCCACAGGGTGGCACCGGTGCCGCTGCCCGGCGTCCCCGATACCGTTGCCGCCGGGGCGTTCTGAGTTGTCGTCATACGTTGATCCCACATTCGGACTTGGCCAATCCGGCCCAGCGGCCGGCCCTGGAGTCCTGCCCGGGCAGCACCCGCCGAGTACAGGGTTCGCAGCCGATCGAGGGATAGTCCGCTCCCAGCAACGGATTGACCAGCACGTTGTTCTTGGTGATGTAGTCGGCGACGTCGTCGTCGGACCAGCCGGCCAGTGGGGCGATCTTGATCCGGCCGCGCGTGGCGTCATACGTCACGACCGGCGTGTCGGCCCGGGTGACCGATTCTGCCCGGCGGACCCCGGTGGCCCAGGCTTCGTAGTCCTTCAGCGCCATGTTCAGCGGGGCGACCTTGCGCAGGGCGCAGCACAGGTCTGGATCCCGCGCGAACAGGTCCTTACCGTACTCGGCGTCCTGCTGCTCGACTGTCTGCAACGGAAGCAACCGACGCAGGCTGACGTCGTAAACCGCCTCGACAGCGTCTGCGGTGCCGATGGTTTCGACGAAGTGGTAGCCGGTCTCCAGGAACAGTACGTCGATCCCCGGCAGGGCCTTCGATGCCAGATGCACCAGGACCGTGTCCTGCATCGATGCGGTGACCGCAAGGCCGCTGCCGAATTCTGTTGCCGCCCAACGGAGTATTTCCTCGGCCGGAGCCTCGGCCAGTTCTACCGCGGCGCGCTCGGCCACCGCACGTAGTTCCGCGCCGCTGCGCAGGGACGTGATCATCACGTCACCGCATCCGGTTGACCGGAAGAAGTTGCCGGTGACGACGAGCGGCCGGCGATACCGATGAACCGCACCGCAAAGACCCGGTTGCAGTCCCGGCACGTCCAGGCGCCATGCGAATCCTCGTGCGGCCACAGGTTTGTCCCGCCGCAATACGGGCAGTACTGCGCGGGCGCGCGGTTCTCACTCAACTTCCCGACCCCACTTCGCGCGCACTGCGCTCATACCAGTGCCTCTTCGTCGGCACGGGCGACCCACTGGGCGAACCGCTCGCCGTCTTCGCGCTGGGCATCGAAGGTCTTGATGACACGCTCGACATAGTCGGCCAGATCGTCCCCGGTGACCTTGTGGCCGCGAACCTTTCGCCCGAAGCCGGCGTCCAGCCCGAGGCCGCCGCCCAGATGCACCTGGAAACCTTCGACCTGGGCACCACCGGCGTCGGTGACGATCATGCCCTTCAGGCCGATGTCCGCGATCTGGGTTCTGGCGCAGGCGTTCGGGCAACCGTTGATGTTGATCGTCAGCGGCACGTCCAGGTCGCCGATCCGCTTCTCCAGCTCGTCGACCAGCGCGATACCGCGGGCCTTGGTCTCGACGATCGCGAGCTTGCAGAACTCGAGCCCGGTGCAGGCCATCATGTTCCGCCGGAAGGTGGAGGGCTTGACGGACAGACCCAGCTCGTCGAGTGCCGCGGTGATCGAATCAACCCGGTCCGGTTCGATGTCGAGAATGACAACGCCCTGGTCGGTGGTGGTCCTGATCCGTTGGGAGCCATGGGCCTCGGCAACATCCGCGAGCTGAGTCAGCAGGGTGCCGGAAACCCGGCCGACCGTCGGGTTGATGCCGACGTAGAACTTGCCGTCGTTCTGCGGATGCACGCCGACGTGATCACGCGGGCCGGTCGGCAGCTCGGGGGCCGGGCCGTCGATGAGTGTCCGCTTGAGGTACTGCTGTTCCAGCACCTCACGGAACTTCTCGACGCCCCAGTCCGCGACCAGGAACTTCAGTCGCGCCCTGTTGCGCAAACGGCGGTAGCCGTAGTCACGGAAGATCGAGATCACACCGGCCCAGACCTCGGCCACCTCGTCGAGTGGTACCCAGGTGCCGAGCCGTTGGCCGAGCATGGGGTTGGTGGACAACCCGCCACCGACCCAGAGGTCGAAACCGGGGCCGAACTCTGGATGCACCACGCCCAAGAATGCGATGTCGTGGATTTCATGGGCCACGTCCTGGCGGGGCGAACCGGAGATCGCGGTTTTGAATTTGCGCGGCAGGTTGGAGAATTCTTCGCTGCCGATGAAGCGTTGAACGATTTCGTGGACCGCTGGGGTGCCGTCGATGATCTCGTCCGAGGCGATGCCGGCGACCGGGGAGCCGAGGATGACCCTGGGGACGTCGCCACAGGCCTCTGCGGTACTCAGGCCGGCGCCTTCCAGTGCCTGCCAGATGTCCGGGACGTCCTCGATCCGCACCCAGTGCAGCTGGACGTTCTGCCGATCGGTGAGGTCCGCGGTGTCCCGGGCGTACCTGGTGGACACCTCGCCGATGGTGCGCAGCGCACTGGTGGTCAACTGCCCGCCATCGATCCGGACCCGCATCATGAAGAACTTGTCTTCCAGTTCCGCCGGCTCCAGGACCGCGGTGCGGCCGCCGTCGATACCGGGAGCGCGCTGCGTGTACAGGCCCCACCAGCGCATCCGACCGCGCAGATCACCCGGATCGATGCCGTCGTAACCGGTGTAGCGGTAGCGGGTTTCGATGCGCTGACGAACGTGCAGGCCGTCGTCGTCCTTCTTCAGCCGCTCGTTGGCATTCAGCGGTTCCCGGTGCCCGAGCGCCCACTGACCCTGTCCGCGGGGCACCGTGGGGCGTGGTCGACGGGCGGGCCGACCTGCCGCGGGCGGAGCAGTAGCTTGCTGTGCGGGGTCGGTCGAACGCGCAGCGTAGTCGGATGAGGTCTGAGTTTCATGCTGAACAGTGGGCACAGGGATCCTTGCGGATAGGCCGGGTAGCCGTCACACCAACACGAAGAACCCGCGACCGGGGGTCAGCGCGCCGACATAACAGCCCGGCGCAACGAGCGGCGGGATGTTAGGCGGCGGAACAACAGGCAGCGCTGGCAACGCGCACGAGGTCGACCTCGCGGCAGCACACCAAGACCACTCCCTGGGCAGACACACGGAGAGCATACCGTGGAACCCGACATCCTCATCCCACCCCTACGGTCAGCCCCCACGGTCGGCGCAATGGGTGATTGATCCGCCGGGGACCCGGACCCGAGCGGGAATGCTCACGGGTTCATCGCCGTTTCGCACTGTGCGGACCTGGGCACAGACCCTTGGTGTTACCGGTCGTCGTTCGGTGAATGGCCCGTCCCTTTTCCGGGGCTGCCCATTCGCACGGAAACGACGAACTCACGATGAATCGACACGACAGGAGCTCGACTTGACCGAGACAGTGAACGCCACGTCCCGAGTACCGAACATTGCCCTGAACAACGGCGTACAGATCCCCCAATTGGGTTTCGGGGTGTTCCAGATCAAGCCTGCTGAGACCGTCGCGGCGGTGACCGCGGCCCTTGAGGTCGGCTACCGGCACATTGACACCGCCGAGATGTACGGCAACGAAAAGCAGGTCGGCCAGGCAATCGCCGAGTCCGATCTCGACCCGGCTGACATCTTCGTCACCAGCAAGCTGAACAACGGATTCCATGCGTTCGACGACGCGCTCAATGCCTTCGACAGGACGCTGGCCGACCTGGGCCTGGAGAAGATCGACCTCTTTCTGATCCATTGGCCGCTGCCCGAGGTCGGCGACTACGTCGAGACCTGGCGGGCACTCGAGCGGATCTACTCCGAGGGTCGTGCACGGGCCATCGGGGTGTCCAACTTCCAGGCCAACCACCTGCGTCGGCTGCATGAGGAAACCACCGTCATTCCGGCCGTCAACCAGATCGAGGTGCACCCCTACCTCACCCAGGACGAACTGCGGGCCTTCGACGCCGAGCACGGGATCGCGACCGAGGCTTGGTCGCCCATCGCGCAGGGCGGCGTTCTCGGGGATCCGGTCATCACCGAATTGGGCCGCAGCTACGGCAAATCGGCCGCACAGGTCGTGCTTCGCTGGCACATCCAGCTCGGCAACATCGTGTTCCCGAAGTCGACGACCGCGAGTCGCGTGCAGGAGAACTTCGAGATCTTCGACTTCGAACTCGCTGATGGCGACCTGGCGTTGATCTCTGCCCTCAACAAGGACGAGCGCACGGGGCCGAACCCGGACGAGTTCAACTACATCCCGAAGTAGATCGTCATCAGGACTGACCGCGGCGCCGCCGGCAGCTCCGCCGCGGGTCAGTCCTGGTGGACGACACCGTCCGCGACGCGCCATTGTCGGGTGAGCCGAACCGACTCGAGCATCCGTCGGTCGTGGGTGACCAGTAGCAACGTCCCGGTGTAAGCCTCCAGCGCCTGCTCGAGCTGCTCGATGGCCGGCAGATCGAGGTGGTTGGTCGGCTCGTCCAGCACCAGCAGGTTGACCCCTCGCGCCTGCAACAGTGCGAGGGCCGCCCGGGTCCTCTCCCCGGGTGAGAGCGACCTGGCCGGTCGCAGCACATGCTCGGATTTCAGGCCGAACTTCGCGAGCAGCGTCCGCACATCGGATTCCGCCCAGTCCGGGACCAGATCGGCGAACGTCCGCAGCACGGTGGTCGGTCCGAGCAACAGCCCGCGAGCTTGATCGACCTCGCCGACGGCCACCCCGGACCCCAACGACGCGGACCCGGCCGCCGGATCCAGCCGGCCGAGCAACAGCGCGAGCAAGGTCGATTTGCCACTGCCGTTAGGTCCCGTCACGCCGATCCGATCGCCGACGTCGACTTGGAGCGTACCGGGCCGAGGGTGAAATCGCCGCGCGTCACGACCGCCGGTTGGCTACCGCCACCACGCTGCCGGACCGCGGCGCCGGCTGGCAATGGAGTACTGCAGCTCCCATTCCTTGCGCGGCTCGACCACCTCTGGCAGCCGCTCGATCAGCCGCTCGGTCTGTCTGGCCTTGGCGGCTTGTTTCTCGGTCTGTTCGATCCGAAAGTTGCGGCCGATCTTGTCGTTGTCCTTGCGGTTCTTCGTTGCCTTGCGCACGCCGGCGTCCATCCAGGCCCGCTGTGTGCGCCCGCGTTCCTCCAGGCCGGACTTCCGGTCGGCGTACTCCTCGTAGGCCTCCCGCGCATGTCGGCGAGCGACCTCACGCTCGGCCAGATACGCCTCGTAGCCACCGCCGTAGACACTCACCGATTGTTGCGCGAGATCGAGTTCGACGACCGTTGTCACGCAGCGGGCCAGGAACTCGCGGTCGTGGGAGACGACCACCATGCCCACTCGCTGGCCGGTCACGAACGATTCCAACCGCTGCAGCCCGTCCATATCGAGATCGTTGGTCGGCTCGTCGAGCAGCAGCACGTCGAACCTGGAGAGCAGCAGGGCCGCCAGCCCCACCCGGGCAGCCTGCCCGCCGGACAGGCCCGTCATCGGCATCTCCGGATCAACGGCGAGCCCGAGATCGGCCAACACCGCTCCGGTCCGTTCGACCAGGTCGGGGCCGCCGAGCGCGAGCCAGCGTTCCAGTGCCGCGGAATACGTGTCGTCCGCCCCGTCGCCGCCATCGGTGAGGGCCAGTGCTGCCTCGTCCATTGCCAGTTCAGCAGCCGCGACCCCGGTTCGGCGGGCGACATTGCCACCCACCGACTCCCCCGGTCGCCGCTCGACCTCCTGTGGCAGGTAGCCGACAGTGGCATCCGGCGGGCTCAGCGTGATCCGTCCGGCCGCCGGCTTATCTACGCCGGCCAGCAGGCGAAGCAGCGTCGACTTGCCGGCGCCGTTGACCCCGACCAGCCCGACCACGTCGCCCGGCGCGACCACCAGGTCCAGGCCCTCGAACAGCACTGTGGTGCCATGGCCGGCGGCCAGGTCGCGGGCCAGCAGGGTTGCGCTCACAGCACGAGATGATGCCAGCCTCCCGCCGTTCGACGGCTCGCCGCGCGATGCCGAGTAAATTCGTCAGATCGTCGCTGGGGACACTCCGCGACCCCAGGCGGTTGTTTCGGGTGAGGGCAGGAGCGCCGTGGCGACGCACAAGATCGGCAGCGGGATGTTCCGGTCAGCGACAGTGAAGTCCGTGTTGGATCAGCTCAGTCCGGGAGACCGGATCGAATTCGCGGCCGGCGAGCACGTCGTCGGCGACATCTGGCTGAACAACGTGAATCTCGGCGGGGCCAGGTCGGGCACGGCAACGATCAAGGGGCACCTGACGCTCCTCGGCCAGACCACGATCACCGGCCTCCGGATCGATGGCCGGATCAATCTCAAGGACCAGGCGCAGGTGACGATCTCCCAGTCGGTACTGGGTAACGCCGCGGACAATCTGCTGGTTGCCCGCGGCTACAGCCAGGCCGTTCTCGTCGGTTGCGACCTCAGCGGTTCGTCCACCACCCATCCGGCGCTGTTCATCGAGGAGGGCAGCACGATCGTGCTGTCGCAGAGCCACCTGCACGACGTCCCCAGTAACGGGGCGGAAGTCGTCGACGGTTCCGTGCTGGACGTGCGGGACAGCCGAATATCGTCCTGCGGCGGCGCGGCCGCCCTCGCCAACCGTGGCGGGAAGATCTTGCTCGCCAGGTCCGTGTTCCATGGTTTTCCGAACAGTGCCGTTCAAGCCGAACACGCCAGTGAGGTGCACGCGGTCGACTGCGAGTTCCGGGACGCGCTGTCCGCGATCGCGGTCCTGGCGCGATCCTCGGCGGCCGTTACCGGTTGCCGTTTCCACGATCTACGCGGCAACGGCGTCTTCGTGACCGCGACTGCCGTAGCGACGGTCGCCGGCAGCACCTTCACCGACAGTGCACTTCCCGCCGTGGCGGCCACCGGCCCGGGCTCGAGGGCAACCGTCGAGCAGTCCCTGGTCCAGCGGTGCGGCCAGGAGGGGCCAGGGATCCTGGTGAACGACGAGGCCAGCATCACGCTGCGCTCCACCCGGGTACAGGACTGCGCCCCGGCGCTGCGCGCGGGGCGGAACACGCACGCCGTCCTGGAGAACTGCGCACTCGCGGGAAGCACCGGGGTGCTGGTGACCGCCGAGGGCGGCCAGGTAGCGATGACCGGAGTGGCGCTCACGGGCACCGACCTGGACACCGCGGTCAGCGTGGAAGGTCGCGCGGCGATCACCGCGACGGGATGCACCTTCAACGGGCTGCCGGTGCCGGACGGCCCGATCGGCGCCGCCGCCGGCCTGAAGCGGCTGGACGCCCTCGTCGGGCTCGCCGGCGTCAAGACCGAGATGCGACGGCTGATGGACTTCGCCACCGTGCAGCAGCAGCGCAGAACTCAGGGGTTGGCAACCTCAGCGACCACCCTGCACCTGGTCTTCACCGGCAACCCCGGCACCGGCAAGACAACAGTCGCGCGGATCGTCGGCGAGATCTACGCCAACGCCGGGCTGCTCAGCTCAGGGCACCTTGTCGAGGTGGACAGGAGCGCTCTGGTCGGTGAGCACATCGGCAAGACGGCCGTGAAGACCACCGAAAAGATCACGGAGGCGTTGGGGGGTGTCCTGTTCATCGACGAGGCCTACGCCCTGGCTGCCGACAAGGGATCGGTGAATGATTTCGGCGGTGAGGCGATCGACACTCTGCTCAAGGCGATGGAGGACCAGCGGGACCGGCTTGCCGTCATCGTCGCGGGGTATACGGCGCCGATGCGGAAATTCATCGACGCCAACCCCGGGCTCCAATCACGATTCACCCGCTATGTCGAGTTCGAGGACTACCGGCCCGGGGAGCTTCGGCAGATCCTGGACTCCTCGTTCGCCGCAGATGGATTCGTCGTCGAGCCGGCGGCCGGGGAGAAGCTGGCCAAGGTCATCGCCGACCTATATCGCGACCGCAGTGCGACGTTCGGCAACGGGCGAGCGATGCGCGAGCTCTTCCAGAAGGTCACCGAGCACCAGGCCCAGCGGCTGGCCACCGGCCCGGGTGCGGCGCCGGCCGCACTGCAAGTGATCACCGCCGCCGACGTACCCGACGACCGGGCCGCCGTCGTCGCGGACGTGGACGGGCTGCTCGCCGAGCTCGACGCGATGATCGGCCTCGACCGGGTCAAGCGGGAGATTCGGCAGTTGGTCGACGTGGTTCGGCTCAACGAACGCCGGGAGCGCGAGGGGCGGGACGCGATCCCGGTCAGCCTGCACATGGTCTTCACGGGTAACCCGGGCACCGGGAAGACCACCGTCGCCCGCTTGGTGGGCCGGATACTGGCCGGGCTGGGCCTCTTGCGGCGTGGGCATACGGTGGAGACCGAGAGGTCCCAGCTCGTCGCGGCTCATCTGGGGCAGACGGCGATCAAGACGAACGAAGCGGTCCAGCAGGCCCTGGACGGTGTGCTGTTCATTGATGAGGCGTACTCCCTCGCGCCGGATGGCAGTGGCGGCGATGGCTTGGGCGCCAACGCCTTCGGAAAGGAGGCCATCGACACCCTGCTGATCGCGATGGAGAACAACCGGCAGCGGCTGGCCGTCATCGTTGCCGGGTACACGGCGCCCATGCGGAAGTTCATCGACGCGAACCCCGGCCTGCAATCGCGGTTCACCCGCTACATCGAGTTCGACGACTACGGGCCACTGGAGCTCCGGCAGATTCTCGACGTCTCGTTGGCCGCCGCCGGCCTCGTCGTCTCGCCCGAAGCCGACGCCGCGCTCACCCGCTATATCGCCGACGTGCAGCGACGGCGCGATCCGCTGTTCGGCAACGGACGGGCGATGCGTGAACTCTTCGAGCAGATCGTCGGCCGGCAGGCCAGGCGACTGTCGGGTTCCGCCGACGACGGCGCCCTCGACTGGCAGCTGATTCTCCCCGAGGACATCTCCGACGAGCCGGCCGGACCCGTCGCGGACGTCGACGGTCTACTCGCCGAACTCGACGGCATGGTTGGCCTGGTCGAGGTCAAGATGGAGATCCGCAAGCTGGTCGCGCTGGTGCGACTCAACGAACGGCGGGTTCGCGAGGGACAGCGGGTCATTCCGGTGAGCCTGCACATGGTGTTCTCCGGCAATCCGGGCACGGGCAAGACCACCGTGGCCCGACTGGTCGGGAAGATCTTTGCCGGGCTGGGGTTGCTACGGCGTGGCCAGCTCGTCGAAGCCAAGCGAGAAGCCCTGGTGGCGGGCTATGTTGGGCAAACCGCGCTCAAGACGACCGACGTGGTGAAGTCGGCGCTGGACGGCGTGCTGTTCATCGACGAGGCGTACACACTCACTCAGGGCCACGGCCAGGGCCACGACTTCGGCCAGGAAGCCATCGATACCCTGCTGCCTGCCATGGAGGACAACCGCGAGCGGCTCTGTGTGATCGTCGCCGGGTACACCGGCCCGATCGAGGCCTTCATCGGGTCCAACCCGGGCCTGGTCTCCCGCTTCACCCGGGTGTTGCACTTCGCGGACTACACCCCCAACGAGCTGACGGCGATCTTCGTACGGTGCTGCCACGAGGCTGGACTGCAGCTCCGGGAGGACGCCGACCGCGCGGCCCGCGCACTCTTCGAGCGGCTCTACAGCGGGCGGGACGCGCATTTCGGCAATGGCCGTGTCGCCCGGACCCAGTTCGAGACGGTGATAGAGCTGCAGGCCAGCAGGCTGATGGACGACCTCAACGCGTCGACATTGATCGTCACGGCGGCGGACATCCCCTCGGCGCCGGACACGCAGACCTGATATCGGCTCGCGGACGGGGCACTGTCGGTGCGCCCGGTCATGCTGTTGTCCATGGACTCCACCGCGCTACTCGTCGGGGCTTCGCTCTTGGTCGTCGGACTGGTGTTGGGGCTGCTGATCGGACGCTCGTCGATTCGCGGCGGCGCGCAACCCGGATCCGTTGGTGATGTGGCCACCCTGCTCGGCCCTGCGTCCGATGCCCTGGTGCGGGTCGAGCATCGACTGCAGGAGGTCGAACGCGATCGGGTCGGGGCGTACGCGGGGCTCCGCGAGCAGGTCGCTGCGTTGCACCGGACGTCGGCCGACCTGGGTACCCAGACCAGGTCCCTGGTGGGCGCGCTGCGGGCGCCGCAGATACGCGGCCGTTGGGGTGAGGTCCAGCTGCAACGGGTGGTCGAGCTGGCCGGGATGGTAGAGCACTGCGACTTCGATACCCAGGTGAGCGCTCGGGCCAGTGGTGTGGACGGCAGCGCGGTGCGCCCGGACATGATCATCAAGCTGTCGGGTGGGCGGCAGATACCGGTTGACGCCAAAGTCCCGTTCGCAGCCTGGCTGGAGGCGTTGGACTGCGTCGACGAGCGCCGCCGCGGCGCGCTCATGGCAGCGCATGCGCGCGCCCTCCGCGGACACGTCGACGCTCTTGCCGCAAAGGCCTACTGGCGGCATTTTCAGCCCGCGCCCGAGTTTGTGGTGCTGTTCGTGCCCGGCGAACCGCTGCTGGACGCCGCCCTCGCCGTGGATCCCGGACTCTCCGACCATGCGTTCGGGCGCCAGGTGGTGATCGCAACACCGACCTCACTCATAGCGTTGCTTCGGACGATCGCCTTCACCTGGCGACAGGAACGGCTGTCCGCGTCGGCGGCCGAGGTGCATGCCCTCGGCCGCGAACTGCATGGCCGGCTGGGCACAGTTGCCGGTCATCTCAACAGTCTGGGCACCGGACTGGAGCGTGCCGTCCAGTCGTACAACCACACGGTGCGCTCGATGGAGACCCGGGTCCTGGTGACAGCCCGGCGATTCGTGGATCTCGGTGTCACGGGCGAGGAAATACCGAGCTCGGAACCGGTCGACACGATGCCACGACGGCCACAAGCCGCCGAGTTTGCGGCTGAACCGGCCGACGCTGCGCAGGTGACGCCCCTGAGAAGTGCCGACAGACGGGCCTGGGACGCTACCGTTGAGGGGTGACCACGCGAACTGCTACCCGCCTCGCCCCGGCCGATGCCTCGGTTTTCCCGAGCGTTCGGGGGTGGCCGTCGTGGGCGGTCATCGTCCTGGCCCTGGCCCTGACCCTCGCAGGCACCGCCATCGACGGCGCCACCACTGGCGTGCTGGCCTGGGGCTTGCGGATCGGCTTCTATCTCGGTGTCATCGGCGCCGCGTTGCTGGTTCGGCGGCGGTCGATCTTCACCGCGATGGTGCAACCGCCACTGGTCGTGGTGGTCGGGATCGTCGTCGGCGGGATGCTGTTCACCAACGCCGGCGGGCTGTACGGGACGGCACTGAAGATCATCGGCACCTTCCCCACCATGGCATTGGGGACAGCTGCGGCCGTCCTGATCGGACTGATCAGGATCGTCGCCCAGCCGCTGCGCTCGACTTCCCGGTCAGGCGTACGCACACCGCCCTCGCACGCCTGAGCTTGGGGTGGGCGACCAACATCGTTGTCCTGCAACGGTTCTCGAGCTGATCGGGCGGCCCTGGAGCTGAGCGCTACGCGGTGGTCGGGCGGAGATCCTTGCGGAGTTCCTTCGGCAACGAGAACGTCAGGGTCTCGGTGGCGGCGGTGAACTCCTCGGCCTGCGGATAGCCACGTTCGACGAGGAAATCCAGCACGCCCGACACCAGATCGTCGGGCACCGACGCGCCGCTGGTCACACCGACGGTGCGCACCCCGGTCAACCAGTCCTCGTCGATCTCCTCGGCATCATCGACTAAATAGGACGACCGCGCACCGGCGTCGAGCGCGACTTCCACCAGCCGGACGGAGTTCGAGGAGTTCTTCGACCCGACGACGATGACCAGGTCACAGTCGGGGGCGATCTGCTTCACCACTTCCTGGCGGTTCTGGGTGGCGTAACAAATGTCGTCACTGGGCGGAGCCGTCATCAACGGGAATCGCTGACGCAGCAACCCGACGGTGTCGAGCGTCTCATCCACCGACAGGGTGGTCTGGGAGAGCCAGATCACCCTGTCAGGGTCGCGGATCACCACGTTGTCGACGTCAGACTGATCGTTGATCACCTGAATGGACTCCGGCGCCTCGCCCTGGGTGCCTTCGACCTCTTCGTGGCCGCGGTGACCGATCAGCAGGATGTCGTAGTCCTCCGCGGCGAACCGCTTTGCCTCCTTGTGCACCTTGGTGACCAGCGGGCAAGTGGCGTCGATGACCTGCAGTTGACGAGCTGCTGCCTCTTCGTGGACTGCAGGTGACACACCGTGCGCGGAAAACACCACCAGCGCGCCCTCGGGTACTTCAGTGGTCTCCTCGACGAAGATCGCGCCGCGGGCCTCCAGCCCGGCCACCACGTGCTTGTTGTGCACGATCTGTTTGCGCACGTAGACGGGCGCACCGTACTGCTCGAGTGCCTTCTCGACCGTCACGACGGCCCGATCGACTCCCGCGCAGTAACCGCGCGGGCTGGCCAGCAGCACGCGACGGGCGGGCGGGGATGGTTCAAGAGTCGTCGGGGACATCCCTTCATGGTAGGCGGGGAGGGCGCAATGCGGACCACTTCGGACGCTGCCGTGACCCGGGTGACGCGTCGGAGCCGGGCGTAGCCAGGCCACGAGGAAGGTCGCCGTCCCACTCCCGGCCGCCATGGGGCAGGCTGGTGCCATGGCCATCACGCTCCCCCTGCCCTTTCGCGTTGCCGCCGGCATTCTCGGCACCGGAATCGACCTGGTGCGTTCGCTGCCGGACGAAATCCCAGCGCTGCCGGTCACCCTGGTCGGCAACGCGATGAAGCTGTCCATCAAGGTCCAGCAGGAGATCGCCACCCTTGCCACCCGCGGCGATGAACTGCTCGGTGGCATCATCGGTGGACCGGAAGAGAATCCTGCCTGGGCAAAGTTCGACGACGACGAGCCAGTCCGGCCGGTTCGACCGGTTCGGCCGGTTCGGCCGGTCAGCAAGCTGAAGACCTCACCGCAGCCCGGGAAAACCGAGGATGCGGATACCGGCGCAACCTCCGAGAAGCCAACCTCTGGTCGGCGGGCAGCGAGTAAACCCGCCCCGAACGCCCAACCGGGAACGTCACAGTCGGGAACGTCACAGTCGGGAAAGGCCGTGGGTGCGGACACACCGGTTGACCCCGAGCCTGCGCAGCCTGTTGATGACGCACCGACCCTGACCACGCCGGAAGCCACGTCAATGCCGCCGGTCACCACGACCGCGATGGACGCCGCAATCGAGGTCGCGGATGCGGTGATCGAGGAGGCCTTTGTCGCCGTTGACGATGCCGCCGCGCCGGAGGGGGCGACACTGCAAGAGGCGGTTGATGTCGAGGTCGCGGCCGAAGTCACCGAGGCTCTGGAAGAAGCCATTGCCCTCGAGGTCGCCGCGGAAGTCACCGAGGCGCTCGAGGACGCCGTTGCCCTCGAGGTCGCTGCCGATGCCGCCGAGGCGCTGGAAGACGCCGTCACGCAGGAACTCGCGACCGAAGGTACTGAGGCCGCGCAGGACGCACAACCCGCCGGGGCTGCACCGATCGGGGCCGCCCCCGTGGATCCGGAGGACTTCACCGAGAACCCAGTTGTCTTCGAGGAAACCGGCGAGCTGACCGAGGCTCTCCCGGTGCCTACCGAACTGCTGGATGAGGTCGCTGAAACGACCGAGGTCGAAGAGGCCGACGGCCCGGACGCACTGCCCGATTACGACCGGATGACGCTCGCACAGGTTCGCGGCCACCTCCGCGAACTGAGTTCGGATGACGTGGCCGAACTGCTGCGGTACGAGCAGGACGGTGACGCCCGACCACCGTTCCTCACCCTGCTGAGCAATCGACTCGTCACCCTGGACGCCAACAACCAGTGAGCATGCCTGCCCGCCAGGGAGCGCCCGATCGGATCGGCCCGCCTGCCAAGGCCGGTGACACTACCAGGGAAAACCCCTGGCCCGTAAGAGCTCTCGCCCAACGAATGGCGGACTACGTGGCCAAGGCGCCGGCCGCCTGGGTCGAGGGTCAACTCGCCCAGGTGTCGATGCGGTCCGGGTCCCAGATGTCGTTCCTGACGTTGCGGGATCCTTCCGTCTCCATGTCCCTGCAAGTGGTGTGCGCTCGATCCGTCCTGACTGCGCTCACGCCGCCGCCCAGCGAGGGCTCCCGGGTCGTCGTCCACGGCAGGTTCGAGTTCTACCCGGCACGAGGATCGTTGTCCTTCCGGGTTGACCAGATGCATCCCGTCGGCCTCGGCGAGCTCCTCGCCCGGTTGGAACGACTCCGACAGCTGCTGGCCGCCGAAGGACTGACGGCTCCGGAACGGAAGAAGAAGCTGCCATTCCTGCCGGGTGTGGTCGGTGTGATCACCGGCCGGGCCAGCGCTGCTGAGTCCGACGTGCTGGCCAATGCCAGGGCCAGATGGCCGGCGGTCAGGTTCCGGGTGGAGAACCCGGCAGTCCAGGGCGTCTCGGCCGTCCCGCAACTACTGGAGTCGCTGGCCAGGCTGGACGCCGACCCCGAAGTAGACGTCATCGTCATCGCCCGCGGCGGCGGCAGTGTGGAAGATCTGTTGCCCTTCTCGGATGAGGCTCTGTGTCGCGCGGTGGCCAACTGCCGCACGCCGGTGGTGTCCGCGATCGGCCACGAACCAGATCACCCGATCATCGACGACGTCGCGGACGTTCGGTGCTCCACCCCGACCGACGCGGGCAAGCGAGTGGTGCCGGACGCCGCCGCCGAACTCCGGCAGGTCGACCAGCTTCGCGCCCGGGCGCGGCGTGCCCTGACGGGCTGGGTGAGCACCGAGCAGGCCCGGCTGCGGCGCTTGACGTCAGCGACCGTACTTGCCGACCCATTGACCCCGATCGCCGTCCGGGCCGGCGAGATCGGCCGGCTCCGGGAACGCGGCCGGGTGCAGGTGGGGGTGGTCCTCGAGCGGATCGACCGCGACATTGCGCACCGGCGGGCCCAACTGTCGGCTCTCGGGCCGGCCGCGACGCTCGCCCGGGGGTACGCCGTGGTGCAGGCTGGAATCGGGGTCGTGCGGGCCATCGGGGACGCACCTGAGGGCACCGAACTCCGAATTCGGGTGGCCGACGGTTCCGTCCTGGCCGTCAGTTCGGGGGTTGAGCGGGCAGAATGATCAGCATCGAACAGTTGACAACCATTGCAGTAGTGGAGTTTTCATGAGCAAAGCGGTCAAAGAGGCGGGATCCGGCACCGGCGACGCCGCCAGTTACGAGCACGCGCGGGACGAGTTGGCGGCCGTGGTCGGGAAGCTCGAATCGGGCGGTCTATCCTTGGACGAGTCCCTGGTGCTGTGGGAGCGCGGCGAGCATCTCGCGGCCGTTTGTACCCGTTTCCTGGATGGTGCCCGCGAGCGTGTGGAAACGGCGCTGAAGCAATCGGCGGCCGAGAACGAGGGTTGAGTCGGTCGGGCTCCCTGCTGCCCGACCTGCCCAAGGAGTTCCATCCGCTGCGGCAGTCTGCTGATCACGACCCGACGTTCGACGAACGCTCGGCGCCGATCTACCACCCAGGGGTGCGAACATGGCCGATCGACGACGATTTCGACACATCCGAACCTCCGGTCTGGCCGCCGTCCTGCTGTTGCTGGGCGCCTGTACCGGGGTGAACTCCGGGCCCGGCACAACCACGTCGACTCCCACCGCTGCACCGGTCGACGGACCTTCGAGCTCGGGGATGGACCAGCCAACTGATGCACCCGCCGGACAGGTCGCCCCGGATCGATATTCCGCCGTCCCGATCCCGGAATCGCAGATCACCGCCGCCATCGACAAGGTTGATGGGATTGCGCAGGATGTGCTGAGCCGTAGTGGCGTGCCCGGAATGGCGGTCGCCGTCGTGCACGGCGGCAAGGTCGTCTTCGCCAAGGGCTATGGGGTGCGGGAGGTCGGGAAACCGGATCTCGTCGACGAGAACACCGTCTTTCAACTGGCCTCGCTGTCCAAATCCATCGGGAGCACGGTTGTCGCCCACGCGGTCAGCGAGGGCATCGTGAAATGGACCGATCCGGTGGTCAAGTACCTGCCGAGCTTCCAGTTGTCCGATCCGGCCGTCACACCGATGGTGACGATCGGTGATCTGTACTCCCACCGCAGTGGCATACCGACCACCGCCGGCGACGACCTCGAAGGGATCGGTTTCACCCGCGAGCAGATCATCGACAGGCTCCGGCTCTTCCCGCTGAACCCGTTCCGGGTCAGCTACGGCTACACCAACTTCGGCATGACGACCGGTGGGGAGGCGGTGGCCACCGCGGCCGGTATGCCCTGGGAGGAGCTGTCTGCGAAGGAACTGTACGAACCGCTCGGAATGACCTCGACCAGTTCGACCTACGCGGATTTCCTCAGCCGTGCAGATCGAGCCACCCTGCACTTCAGCGACTCCGGCACGTTCAAGCCGCTGTACATCCGTGACGCCGACCCTGAGTCACCCGCGGGCGGGGTCAGTTCCACCGTCGCAGATCTGGCGAAGTGGATGAACATGAACCTCGCCTCCGGAGAGGTGGACGGCAAGCAGCTGATCGACCCGAAAGTCCTGCAGGCAGCGCACACCCCGCAGATCACCAGCATCCCGGCCAAGGACGCCGATGCCCGCAGCCGCTTCTACGGGTACGGGTTCAACATCGAGACGACCTCGACCGGTCAGGTGAAGTGGGGGCATTCGGGGGCGTTCTTTGTCGGCGCTGCCACTGCGTTCGCGATGATCCCGGGCGCCGACGTCGGCATCGTGGTGCTCACCAATGCCTCGCCCGTCGGAGCCGCCGAGGCGGTGACCACGAGCTTCTCCGATCTGGTGCGGACCGGAACTGTCGAGCGTGACTGGCTGGGTTACTACGGCCCGATGTTCCAGACGTTGTTCGTCAACCCGAGCCCGGTGGCCGAGCCGGCACCGACCAGCCCTGCACCACCTCGGGACACCGCCGACTACGTCGGCACCTACACCAACGACTATGCGGGCGACGTCGTCGTGACGGCGAGCGGGGACACGCTGACCGTTCAGGTCGGGCCGAAAGGTCTCAACGCACCGCTGACCCACTACGACGGGGACGTCTTCAGCTGGCTGGCACCCGGCGGAAACGGGGACCCGGTCTCGGCCGTCACCTTTGGCGGTGCCGCCGGGGCGGCCGCACAAACGATCCAGATCGAACTCCTGGACACCTATGGCCTGGGCACCTTCACCCGCACGGGCTGAGACCGAGACCAAACATCACCGAGCAAATGCCGGCCGCCCGTGGCCGGCTATGACCGGCCGATACCCGATGGCATCAGGCCGAAGCCGAGCGGGACGTCCCCCGGGTCGGTGCCGAGTTCGACGATCCGGTTGTCGGCGTCCACGAAGACCACGCGCGGTGCCCGCTCGCGAGCTTCGGCATCGGTCAGCATGCCGTACCCGATGACGATGACGATGTCACCGGGGTGCACCAGATGCGCGGCGGCACCGTTGATCCCGACACCACCCTGGCCCCGCTCACCGGCGATCACGTAGGTCGTCAGCCGAGCACCGTTGGTGACGTCGACGACGTCAACCTGCTGCCCGGGCAGCAGATCCGCGGCGTCGAGCAGATCGGCGTCGATGGTGATGGAGCCGACGTAGTCGAGGTCCGCCGCCGTAACGGTGGCACGGTGGATCTTGCCGATGAGCATCGGACGGAGCATCGGTGCCTCCCAGCACAGGATCCGGCTGCAAACGCCGCGGAATTCGGGTGCAGTCAAGGATCACACGACCGGACCGGGTCCTGCGGGTGAACGTGGTCACACCCTGGACCGAGCGGGCCGGGCGGCCCCCGCAAGCCAGGGACCTGCCGGAGCGGTCAGCCGCGGCCGACGAACGGCATCTTGGTGGCCATCACCGTCATCGTCGGGACATTGGCGCCGAGCGGCAGGCTCGCCATGTACAGCACCGCGCGGCCCACGTCGTCGACGTCGATGCTCGGCTCCGGGCGGATGCTGCCGTCGGGCTGCCGCATACCGTCCCCGAAGCTTGCCAGCCCGGTCGCCGCGTTGCCGACATCTATTTGCCCGCATGCGATGTCGTACGGGCGACCGTCCAGTGATATGGACTTGGTCAGACCGCTGATGGCGTGTTTCGTCACCGTGTAACCGGTCGATCCCGGCCTGGGAACGTGCGCGGAGATCGAGCCGTTGTTGATGATCCGGCCGCCCTGCGGATCCTGGTTGCGCATCACCCCGAAGGCTGCCCTGGTGCACAGGAACGCGCCGGTCAGGTTGACCGCGACGATGGAATTCCATTCGGCGAGGGATATCTCGTCCGGTTCCCGGGCCGGAGTGAACATTCCCGCGTTGTTGAACAGCAGGTCGACCCGGCCGTGGTCGGCGACCGCCCGGTGGAAAAGCGCCGCGACGGAGTCCTCATCGGTGACGTCCGTCGGCACCGGATGCAGCCCACCGGGCAGATCGGCGCCGCGAGTGGCCACCTCGGTGAGTGCACCCACCCGCCGGCCGGCGAGCAGCACCTGCCAGCCGTCGCCGGCCAGCGCGAGCGACGTCGCAGCGCCGATCCCACTGCCCGCGCCCGTGACGACGGCGATCCTGCTCCGGCCCGGGATCGGCGAGGATTTCTGCACACGCCGAGCCTCCCATGGCTCGCGGTCGGGGCGCTGCCCGGATAGCGTCGCCGGCATGGACCCGATAGCTGCGCTGCGCCGGATCGGGTTCCTGCTGGAGCGCTCCCGGGAGCCCACCTATCGAGTGAAGGCGTTCCGCACGGCCGCTCTCACAGTGGCGGCACTCAAGCCTGGTGAAGTTGAGAACCGTTCCCGAACAGGCAGTCTCACTGAGCTTGCGGGAATCGGGCCGAAGACTTCGCTGGTGATCAGCCAGGCATTGGACGGTCGGGTACCCGACTATCTGGCGGATCTGGAGAAGACCTACGCACCGCTCGTCGAGGGCGGCGAAGAAATCATGGCGGCGCTCCGCGGTGACCTGCATTCACACAGCGACTGGAGCGACGGCGGCAGCCCGATCCAGGACATGGCCGTGACGGCGGTCGAGATCGGCCACGAGTACCAGGCGTTGACCGACCATTCACCGCGGTTGACGGTGGCCAACGGCCTCGACCAGCATCGGCTGCGGGAGCAGCTCGAGATCGTCGCAACCCTGAACAAGCACCTCGGTGACTTCCGTCTGCTGTCCGGCATCGAGTGCGACATCAACGAGGACGGCACCCTGGATCAGACCGACGAACTGCTCGGTCGGGTCGACATCGTCGTCGCCTCGGTGCATTCCAAGCTGCGGTCGGATTCCGGAGCGATGACCCGGCGGATGCTGCGGGCGATCGAAAGCCCGCACACCGACATCCTCGGGCACTGCACCGGCCGACTCGTCACCGGCGGCCGGGGAACCCGACCGGAGAGCCAGTTCGACGCTGCCCGGGTGTTCGCCGCCTGCGCCGAGTACGGGGTGGCCGTCGAGATCAACAGCCGACCCGAACGGCTGGACCCGCCGCGCCGGCTGCTCCGGCAGGCGGTGGACGCAGGGTGCCTGTTCAGTATCGACACCGACGCGCACGCACCAGGGCAACTCGATTGGCAACCGTACGGGTGCGCGAGGGCGGCCGAGTGCCAGGTGCCGATCGACCGGATCGTGAACACCTGGCCGGTGGAGAAGCTGCTGAGTTGGGCTGCCCGAAACTAAGTCGCCCGCCACGAAGATGTCGGGCGCCATCCCGGACGGGAGAGCATGCCTGCCCGTACGTGGCGGGCAGGCACTAGTCGCCGGCCGGCAGGTCGAAGTGGGCCAATTGGCGCAGCTGTTGCTCCCGTTCGACCCGGTCCGATACGTCCAGTTGATAGCCGATGTAGTGAGTGACCAGGCCGGTCGCGTCGCGGACCGCCGCGAGATGCAGCTCGTTCCAAAACGGACTGCCGTCCCGCCGGTAGTTCCGCACCACCGTGAGCACATCCGCACCGCGGGCGAGTGCCCTCCGCAAATCGGCGATCGCGGCGCGGTCCGTGTCCGGACCCTGCAGAAATCGGCAATTTCTCCCGACGATCTCCTCGGCGGAGTATCCGGTCAGCTGGACGAAGGCATCATTCACATACACCAGCGGGTGATCGGGCGCCAGGAAATCGGCGATCGTGATGCTCAGACCGGCGCCGGCGACGGCCCGGACGAGGGTCCGCGGAGAGATCGGCCGATGCCAGTCCCCGGCCGACGGACTGGGCGGCGGCGTCCAGGTCGGGCGCGGTCAGCGGGTCGCGGGGCACCGGCAACACCGGCAGCCGATCACCGGCGAGGGTGGCGAGAATGCTTGCCACCCTGGGCCGCGGCGGGAGCGCCGCCAATGCCGGGTCGGCAATTCCGTGGACAACGGCGGCCGCCACGTCGCGCAGCTTCACGTTCGAATACGACGAGTGCAGCCGCAGCAGATTGAAGGCCTGCTCGTCGGTCAGATCGAAGCCGCCCATGAGGATGCCCTTGGCCTGCTCGATGGTCGGCCTGGACTCGGCGGACCTCAGCACGGCGCGGGTGACCTGGTCGGCGTTGTAGTCGCGCAGACCCTCGGTCAGGTCCACCAGGAATCCACTGACGGCGACGACCTTGCCGTCCCCGCCCAGCTCCGCGGAACCGGTCGCCAGCACGAACCGGACCTGACGGCGGGCATCAACCACTCGGTACCGGCGGGCGAGGGGCTCCCCCGTTTCCAACAGCTGCCCGAGCCCCTCACTCAGCTGGGCGCGGTCGTCCGGATGTTGATGTGCGGAAAGCACTTCCAGGCTGGGCACGATATCCCCGCCGACGAAGCCCAGGATGGCGCTGAATTCCTCCGACCACCACATTCGCCCGTTCCGGGCGTCATAGCGGAAGGTGCCGAAAGGCGGCGTCGAATACCCGATCGCAATGTCGGACGGCGCCGCATTCGTTCGACCATCCATCTGCTCGTTGCTCACGCGGACCACCTACATTCGCCCCAGCATCGGTCAAGGCTATGGGTTCTTGCTCGATTCGGCGCGCGTCCACACGACGAGATGAGGTCACCTGGCGCTCGGCTCATCGATTGACGCAGAGCGCGTAGGCGCGACTACGCCGCCGCGGCTCACCAGATGACCATGGGCGCGATTCCGGCTGACGGATGCCGATCGTCAGCCGGCTCCGCCCACCGCGATGGCGAGCGTTCGGAAGTCCTCCGGCGACGCGGTCCCGGTGATCAGGAAGGTGACGTCGCCGACACTGCGCAGCCACGCCGCCTCCTCGCGCCGGCCGCTGGTGACGGTCCATTCGGCACCGCCCACCTGCTCGGTGCCCCGCGGCGGCGGGACAGTTCCGAGTTCGGCGGCCAGGATGTCGGCGACGACCCCGTCGGACTGCACGACGGTGATGAACCGTCCCTGGTCGGTCAGCCAGCCGGCGCGGACGGCGGCCGGCTGATCCGCGGTGGCGGCCGACTGGTCGGTGAAGGAGAACGAACTCGGGTTCCAGCTGTCGGGCAGGCCTGCGGGGATCACTACCGGAAACCCCATCAGCGGGGCCGCTCGCTGCAGACCGCCGGTGACGTCGGCCGTCGGCGTCCGGCCGTCGGTCGCCCCCCCGGGGGAGAAACTCACCCCCCCGTACATCCCGACCAGCACCAGCGCGACAACCGCGAGCAGGACCATCGAGATGGTGATGTCACGCAACGTCTTGGGTCGCCGGTCTGCCACCCCACCATCGTGACACGGCCCGTGTCCGGCGCCGGACGCGCTGCGATGTTCAGCGCATCGGCCGGTCCGATGAGCTGAAGTGGGTGGGCCAGGGGCGACCGAGTCACCAATGTGACGGAATCGGGGCCCCGTCTGCTGGTCCGGCGGCAATCGCCCCCACTAGCGTGGCGGCATGGCAGAACACAACGGCGAGTTCCAGCCCACGACGGCTCCACCCGCGGCTTCAGCACCAAACGGGACGGCACCCGAGGCGGAGTACCGCATCGAACACGACACCATGGGCGAGGTACGCGTTCCGAAGGACGCCAAGTACCAGGCGCAGACCCAACGAGCGGTGGAAAACTTTCCTATCTCGTTCCGCACTCTCGAGCGCTCGCAGATTCGGGCGCTGGCGTTGATCAAATCGGCTGCGGCGAAGGTGAACGCGCGCCTCGGTGTCATTCCGCAGGACATCGCGGACGCCATCGTCGTCTCCGCCGACAGGGTCGCGGTCGGCGAGTACTACGACGATTTCCCGCTCGATGTCTTCCAGACCGGGTCCGGCACCAGCTCGAACATGAACGCCAACGAGGTGATCGGCACGCTGGCGGCCGAGTTGCTGGGCGGCAAAGTGCACCCGAACGACCACGTGAACGCCTCGCAGTCGTCGAACGACGTCTTCCCGACGTCGATCCACGTGGCGGCGACCGAGTCCATCGTCCGCAATCTGATTCCCGCGCTCGTGCATCTGGAGGGGGCACTGGAAGCCAAGTCGACCCAATGGGCGACCGTGGTGAAGTCGGGGCGCACCCACCTGATGGACGCCACACCGGTCACCCTCGGGCAGGAGTTCGGTGGCTACGCCGCGCAGATCCGCAATGGTCAGGAGCGGCTGTATGCCTCTCTCCCGCGCATCGCCGAGCTGCCGCTCGGCGGCACTGCCGTCGGCACCGGGATCAACACCCCACCCGGGTTCGCCGCTGCGGTGATCGACGAGCTGAACGACGCAACCGGCCTCTCCTTCACCGAGGCCCGGAACCATTTCGAGGCGCAGGCCTCCCGGGATGGCCTTGTTGAGGCGTCGGGCCAACTGCGCGGCATCGCGGTCAGCCTTTTCAAGATCTGCAACGACCTGCGCTGGATGGGCTCCGGGCCGACCGCCGGGCTCGGCGAGATCCAGCTCCCCGACCTGCAGCCGGGCTCATCCATCATGCCGGGCAAGGTGAATCCGGTGCTGCCGGAGGCGACCATGATGGTCTGCGCACAGATCCTCGGCAACGACACCACCGTCGCCTTTGCCGGCACCCAGGGCAACTTCGAGTTGAACGTGATGTTCCCGGTGATCGGCCGGAACCTGCTGGAATCGATCAACCTGCTGTCGAACGTGATTCGGGTGCTCGTCGACAAGTGCATCGTCGGCATCGTCGCCAACGTGGAGCGGCTCCGCGCCTACGCCGAATCGTCACCGTCGATCGTCACCCCGCTGAACAAGTACATCGGATACGAAGAGGCCGCCAAGATCGCCAAGCAGGCCCTGCGGGAGAACAAGACGATCAAGACCGTTGTACTGGAACGGGGGCACGTCTCGAACGGAACGTTGACCGCGGAACAGCTGGATGCCGCGCTCGACGTGCTGTCGATGACCCATCCCTGAGAGCGCGCTGAAATAGCAGGTATCGACCCGGCCGATCGCGCGCGGGGTCGATGCCTGTTACTTACTCCCGCACAGAACCGTCGACCGCTTCGCGGATGACGTCCGCCTGGCCGTTGTCCGGCGCGTTCTCCCGCTCGGCCGGCGTCCCGAACGGGTCCGCCGAACGAGGGGTTTTGTCACTTCTTGGTGCCACCGGTCGGGCCATCGGTGGCGTCACCGGGACTGCCTGTTCCTGGTTCACCGGTGTCGGTGTCATCGAGGTCCGGTGCCCACGCCTGGGTGCCGGGACCGTCTGCATCGCCGGGCCCGGTGGGCGGCATCGCCTCGGTGGGCGGCCCCCCGGCGGGCTCGGCGGGCGGCGGACCGCCGAAGGCGGGCGGTGGGTAGTCGGGGTTCGGGCCATAACCCTGCGCCGGTCCGCCCTGACCGAGCGGCTGACCGTATGGCGGCCGGCCCGGATCCTGCCCGATCACATCGGTTGGCCCCGCGGGGTCGCCCGAGTACAGGGTCGGACTGTCGGGGTGATCGTGGCCGGACAGCAGGCCATAGGGGTCCGCACCCGGCGGTGGTCCACCCGGCCCGGGCGGGACGGGTGGCAGGAAGACGGTCGGCGCGTCCGCATACGGATCACCCGGGGCACCTGCACTCTGCGCCTGGGCGGCCGCGTCGGCGATGTCCTTCTCCTCCTGCTCGCGCTGGGCCTGCTGATTGCGCCGGTAGACAACGATCCAGGTGATGATCCCGGCGACCACCACGATGCCAAGGATCAGCCACAGCCACCAGAAGCTGCTGCCGCTGTCGTCAGCGGTCGCGGCCGCCGCACTGCTCGATGTCACGGCACTGGCTGACGCCGGGGCGCTGCTGCTGGCCACCACGCTGCTGCTGGTCGGTGACGGGGTCGGGGTGGGCGACGGGGTTGGCGACGGCGTCGGCGTCGGGCTTGGCGGCACCGGTGGCGCGATGACCTGGAAGGTGGCGACCCCGAGGGTGCCGGACTGTTGACCGACGGCCTCCAGTCGGTGGGTGCCGATCTCGGAGTCGGCCGGGACCACGAACGAGACGTTTGCAACTCCGGTGCCGTCCGCGGTCACCGGGGACAGCGTGACCGGGGCGGAGAAGAGGGTCAGGTTGACCTGCTCACCGGCGGTGAAGCCGGAGAACAGCACGTTCTGGGTGGCGCCGGGGACGATCGACGGCGTCGCGACGCTCTGCACAATCGCCGTTCCGGGCGTGGCGGGCACCGAACTGGACGATGGCGGTGGCGCCGCGAAGGTGAGCGGAACGGGGTCGAGCCCGGCTGAGACTGTCTTTCCGTCGCTGCCGGCATAGACGGTATAGAGCGAACAGGCGGCAGTCACACAGTCGGGTTTGCCGTCGCTGACCGACGGCAGCGTCAGTTTGACGTTGAAACCCTGGTCAACCCAGGCGACTGGGACACCCCCGGTCGCTGGGGTGATCGTGCCGACGTGCGCCCACGCCGTCGTCGGGTTGGCTCCCGGGATCGCCCCGCCCACACAGTCCGTCAAGTCGACGGGAGACTCCATATCGGCGGCGCAGATACCGAGATAGAGATCGTTCGTCGGGTCAAACCTTGCGCCCGTCAGGGTGATCGAAGCGCCGCTCGCCGCCAGATTGCTGGTGGGGTCGATGACCAGCCCGGGCTTGCCATCGGCACCGGTGACGGTCGTCGGAACCGCTTGGATCACCGGTGCTGCTCCCGCACCAATATTGGGCGCGGCCGCCTCCGCGGGGACCAGCGTCACGAACAGGGCCGCGGCGCCCGTGGTGATCGCGGCCAATGCCGCTGCCGCATATCGAGTTCGACTCATCGGTACCTTTCCCAACTGTCCCTGTGCGGAGCGTGTCCCTGTGTGCGGAGCGTGTCACTGTGCCATGCCTCGACCGTCGACCGAACGCCGGTGCGTCTGTCACTGTGCCGGTTGACCCAGCCCTGTGCACGCCGACACGACCAGCGCCCGGCCGGGACGTTGCTGCGCGTCGGCGGATCGATGGGGTGGCCGTTCCGTCTGGCCTCTGGCTGACTACGGCAGGTCCGGCAACTCCAGCATCTCGGTGACCAGGGCCGCAATCGGTGACCGCTCGGACCGGGTGAGCGTGACGTGTGCGAACAACGGATGCCCCTTGAGGGTCTCGATCACCGCTGCGATGCCGTCGTGTCGGCCTACCCGCAGGTTGTCCCGTTGCGCCACGTCATGGGTGAGCACGACCCGCGAGTTGGTGCCCAACCGGGACAGCACGGTCAGCAGGACGTTGCGTTCCAGGGACTGCGCCTCGTCGACGATCACGAAGGAGTCGTGCAAGGACCGCCCGCGAATATGCGTGAGCGGCAGCACCTCGAGCATCCCGCGGGCGATCACTTCCTCGATGACGGCCGGCGAGGCGACCGCCGACAGGGTGTCGAACACCGCCTGCGCCCACGGCTGCATCTTGTCGTTCTCGCTGCCCGGCAGATAGCCGAGCTCCTGCCCGCCAACGGCATACAGCGGACGGAAGACGACGACCTTGCGATGTGCCCGGCGTTCCATCACCAGTTCGAGCCCCGCGCACAGGGCCATCGCGGACTTACCGGTACCCGCCCGGCCACCGAGGGAGACGATGCCGATCTCGTCGTCCATCAGCAGGTCCAGGGCGATCCGCTGTTCGGCGGACCTGCCACGCAGGCCGAAGGCCTCCCGCTCGCCGCGAACCAGCCTGATCTGCTTGCCCGGGGTGACTCTGCCCAGCGCCGAACTCGACGGGGTGACCAGCTTGACGCCGGTATGGCAGGGCAGCTCCCTGGCTTCATCGGAGTCGATCAGCCCGGCATGGAACAAGGTGTCGACCTGCTCGGCGGGTACCTGCAGCTCAGCCATCCCGGTCCAACCCGACGGCACGATGTCCTGCGCGCGGTATTCGTCCGCCGCCAGTCCGACGGCGGAC
This sequence comes from uncultured Actinomycetota bacterium, assembly GCA_963730295.1. GTDB lineage: Bacteria > Actinomycetota > Actinomycetes > Mycobacteriales > Nakamurellaceae > Nakamurella. The sequence goes on from CAVSRE010000006.1 coordinate 1,035,898, forward strand.
GCCTTGACCCGCAGCGGCATGTCCTTGGTGACCAGCGTGACCCGGCCGGTCGGCCGTTCCAACGCGAGGTTGAGCGCACAGGCAAGGATCCGGGAGTCATTGCTGTCATTGCGAAAACCCGCCGGTAACACCGTCGAATCGGTGTGGTTCAGCTCGACATGCAGGGTCCCACCGGGCGATCCGACCGGGACGGGCGAGTCCAGTCGGCCGTGTTCGACCCGGAGTTCATCAAGGATGCGCAAGGCCTGCCGCGCGAAGTAGCCCAGCTCCGGATGGTGCCGCTTGGCCTCGAGTTCACCGATCACCACCAGCGGCAGGATGACCTCGTGCTCGTCGAACCGGTTCAGGGCCCACGGATCGGACAGCAGGACCGAGGTATCGATGACGTAGGTGAGCCGGTCGCGACCCGCGGACTGACCGGGCGGCGCATCGGGAATGGCACCGGGTGACGTGCTGCCCAGCTGGGATATTGGGGCTGGATCGGTTGCTGCCGTCACCCCTGATTCGTTGTTGCTCGATGCTGAGGCGGAACTACGTGTGACCACGAGCGGCTCCCAGTCGGACGCGAACCACCACGTCCGGTTCTACGAGAAGGGCCGGCGGTGTCCCTGTGGCCCATACCGACAGATTGTCGGTGGGCACGGGGGCCCGGTGCCGGCCCCCTCGTGCTCGGTGCTGCGCTAGCGGCACGCACGATCGGGGCCTCCCGTATGGGCCGCGTCTGGTGCGGCTCACGTATCGGACGCTACCTGGGCGGAAACGCCGGACTGGCCAAACACGCGAACATCCCGGTGAACATCAGGTTTCCGGGCTGTCACGCCGCGCAGCGCGGCCGGCGCCTGCGTCATCGGGGTGGCGGTTGACCGGACTCACGTCCGCCGGTGGGACAGGGCCGTTTTCGGGGCCGGCACCGGGCGGCGGGACTGCGGCTGTTCCGGTCGGTCGCGGCAGCACCACCGTCATGGTCAGGCCACCGCCCGGGGTATGGGAGGCCAGGATCTGGCCACCGTGCGAGCGCACGATCGCCGCGACGATCGAGAGTCCGAGGCCGGTGCCACCGTTCTCCCTGCTGCGGGACGCGTCGACCCGGAAGAAGCGATCGAACAGCCTTTGCAGTGCCTCGTCGGACACGCCCGGCCCGTTGTCACTGACGCTGATCGCGATATCCTCGACCCCCGTCAGGACGGCAACCGTGGCAACGGTCCCGGTCGGGGTGTGGGTACGGATATTCGCCAGCAGGTTGGCGAAGAGCTGATGCAGACGCAACCGGTCACCCAGGACGACGGCCGGCGCATGACTGCCCGCGAGGCGCCAGGTGCGGGTCGGGTCGATAACGGCGGCGTCATCGACGACACCGGTCAGCAGGTCTGAAAGATCGACCCTTTCGCGCGTCAGCGTGCGTTCGGCGTCCGCCTGGATCAGGGTCAGCAGGTCGTCGACCAGCGCACCCATCCGCCGGGACTCGAACCCCATCCGCTGCATCGCGCGGTCGACGGCGGCGTCGTCCGGCAGGGCACCGGCCGCATAAAGGTCGGTGTAGCCGCGGACGGCGGCAACCGGGGTGCGCAGTTCGTGGGAGGCGTCCGCGACGAACTGCCGCAACCGGTGCTCGCTACGGCGCCGCTCGTCCAGCAGGGTTGAGATGCCGTCCAGCATGTCGTTGAAGGCGAAACCCAGCCGGCCGATCTCGGTGCTGGGATCCGACTCGTCCACCCGCCGTTTCAAGTCGCCCCTGGCAATGTCGTCAGCGGCCGTTGCCATCGATTCCAGCGGGCGCAGCTCCCGGCGGATCACCAGGCTCGCCGTCACCCCGAGCAGTATCAGCAGACCCGCCGTGACCAGCAGCTCCACCAAAATGACCCGTTGAAAGGTCTTGTCGACATCGCTCAACGACACCCAGGCGACCAGGTAGCCGTCGCCCTGTGTCGACCTGAACGGCACGCCCTGTGCTCGATACCGCTTGTTGGCGTCCGTGGAATCCGGAACGGTGACCGCCTCGAGCAACCAGTCCTCGTTGTCGCTGAGGTCCGGGTTGGCCTCGGCATCGCTGATCGTCGGTACCTGGACCTGCGAGATGCCGGATTCGGAGATCGTCGACCAGCCGATCTCGCCGCGCAACTCGGCAAGGTTGCTGAGGTTGCTGAGGTCCTGCGCGTTGACCCGGGAGCGGCTGATCGCACTGATCACCGCGCCGAGTGTCGCGTCCTTGGCATCGATCGCAGCCGTGCGCACCACCAGCGGTAGCACGATGTTGACGGCCACCAGGGCAATCGCCGCGGTGGCGACCACCAGGGCGATCAGCCTGGCCCGGAGACTCCATCGGCGGGGCTGGACGGGGTAGGCGTCGCGGCGCGGGCCGACCGCCGGCTCCGGGTCGTTCACCGGTGCAGCCACTCCGATGGGGGTCGCTGCCCCGGCATGCGCTACCCCGGCGGTTGATCCGCCGGTGGGCGGTCCCGGCTGCGGCGCCGACCAGCCCTCGGTGTCCACCATCGTGGTTATGCCTCCATCGGATCAGTGCCGCTGCCCGCGCAGCACGTACCCGAAACCGCGGTGGGTGTGAATCAAGGGCTCACCGGAAGCGTCGATCTTGCGTCGCAGGTAGGAGATGTACGTCGCGACGACCGAATCGTCGCCGTAGAAGTCCGTCCCCCACACGGCGTCGAGCAATTGCTGCCTGGAGAGCACCACGTTCGCGTTGATCATCATGTGGCGCAGCATCTTGTACTCGGTGGGCGCGAGTTCGATCGGAGTGTCCCCCCGGGTGACCTGATAGGTCTCCGGGTCGAGCTGCAGATCGGCGACCCGGAGCACGCCGTCGTCGTCCGCGTCCGGCCGGGTACGTCGCAGTACGGCGGCCACCCGGGCCGCCAGCTCCTCCAACCCGAACGGCTTGGTGACGTAGTCGTCACCGCCGGCGGTCAGTCCGGCGATCTTGTCCGCCGGAGTATCCCGGGCGGACAGAAAGACCACTCCGGACGCGACGCCGGCCGCCCGCACCCGCTTCATCACTTCGAGGCCGTCGAAGTCAGGCAGCATGACGTCGAGAATGATCAGGTCGGGGTGAGTATCGGTAGCCAGCCGGACCGCTTCCCGGCCCGTGGCCGCGACGGCGACCTGGTAGCCGAGGAACCGCATCGAGGTTGCGACGATGTCCTGCAATGACGGTTCGTCATCAACCACCAGCAATCGGGCCTGACCAGTCATGGGGGAACTTCCTTCTCGGGAGTGCCGCCCGACGGGCAGCACTGCGCAGCTTCGGCGATTACTTCATCAGAATCGGACCTGACACCGGGAAGAATCCCATGGGAACGAGGCATGAGAGCCGATGACGGGCCGCTCCGGTCAATTAGCGGTCCAACTCAACCGCTCCTCTCCCGACCAGCCGGGAACCCGCGACGCGATTCGTCGCCACCCGCGTTCACGCCGGGACGGCCAGCTCCGCCTGAATGACGGCCGGCGTCAACGGCTCGTCGAGCAGTCGCTGGAATCGCTGCAGCGCAGTCGTTCCGGGTTCCCGGGTTGCCAGCCATGGGCGGAGCAACCGATCACCTTCGACGTAGGTCGATGTGTAGGCGCGCCAGAGCGGATCGGTCATGAAGCGCATCCGTTGCCGCGCCTGCTCCTCGCTCGCCAGCGACCACCGTCGTTGATAGGCAACGACGTCCTCCGGGTCGACGCCGCGGTCGTGCAGCATGATGGCCGCGTTCTGCCGAACCGTGTTCAGCGGCCGGGACGCCAACTCAAGGGCCTCGATCAGGTCGGGGTCGAAGGCCGGCCCACCGTGCTGATTGACGACGCCGTCCAGCACTTCGGCGAGCCAGCGTCCCCAACCGGGACCGACCGCGGCGGTCAACGCGAGGTCCCCAAGGCCCTCGGCCATCAGGCATTGCGGGGTGTTCACCAGGAAGATCGTGTGCTCGACCTGCCCACCCCGGTTGACCAGCAGGTCTTCCTTTCGGCAGTGCTCGGTGTGGTGACCCGGGTAGCACTCGTGGGCCACCAGCACCCCGAATTGGCTCATCCGGTGCCCGATGTCGGCGTTCACCGCGACCCGGGAAGCGAATCCGCCCAGGTAGTAGTTGAACCCGCTCCACGCCACGTCACGGGCGATCTCGAAGTCGATGTGCTCCGGCAGGTCGGCGAGCCCGGTCGGTCCGACCACCCGATCCCGCAGTGCGGCCGCCACGGTCGTGACGACCGTTTCGACCAGCTCGGGCGGACATGTTTCCGCGGCCCGAACCTTGTGCAGCCGCTCGTCAAGCGGACCGGACCCGCCGAGCAGGTCGGAAATCTCCTGATGCGCTGCCGCGTAGACCTCGGTGTCGATCTCGCTGATCCGCACCTGAAAGTAGCTCTGCACTTCGTCGATGAACGACATCTCCTGGCCGGCCAGTCGCCGCCCGGCGACCTCGAGTGCGTCCAGATGCGCCGTGAGGAACGCCGCTCGGTCGGCGGTGAGGTCGGAATTCGATACTTCCGCCGACAGCGCCGCAGCCTGTTTGGCGAGGTCGGCCGGTTGCGGGGCGGGTTCGCCCGCCACCTCGCGCTTGAGGGCCGGGTCACCGGTGTAGGCGTCGACAAACCCGTCGACGACCCGGTCGAAGCGCAGGCCGAGCTTGAGGTATTCGGTGACCAGATCCATCCGGTCAGATTAACGGCGCCTGCCCGGCCCGCCCGATCCCCTGCCCGTCCAGCACCCCAGCTGCCCGGCGCCGAGGTGATCAGCTACCCCAACTGCCCCGGGCCGCGCCGATCAACTACCCCCACTGTCCCGGCCCGCGCCGATCAACTACCCCCACTGCCCGCGCCGCCCCGGCCCGCGCCGATCAACTTCCGCTGCGCGGACGAACTGCTCGCGAATGTGACAGGAGTGACGGTTGTCAACGAGTTGAGCCGCGCGGGCGAAGATGATCCGCGCGAAGTCGGGGGCTGAACCCGCAGGGCCGCGCGCCCGTCGGCTATTCGCCGTAGCGGCGGTGCCGGGCGGCGTAGTCCCGAAGTGCGCGCAGGAAGTCCACCCGGCGGAAATCGGGCCAGTAGGCCTCGCAGAACCAGAACTCCGAATGGGCGCTCTGCCACAACAGGAACCCGGACAACCGCTGTTCACCCGACGTCCGGATGACCAGATCGGGGTCGGGCTGACCGGAGGTATAGAGGTGCTCACCGATGGTCTCGACCTCGAGCGAGTCGATCACCTCGCGAATCCCGCGCCCTTCTTCGAGACCTGATTCCAGAATCGACTTGACCGCGTCAACGATCTCCTGACGGCCGCCGTAGCCGACCGCGATGTTGACCTGGAGACCGGTGCGGGTGCCGGTCCGCATCTCAGCGGCGGTGAGCCTGGTCGTCATCGGCGGCGGCAGCATGTCCAGGGCCCCGACCATGCGCAGCTTCCACGGTTGGCCGGGCGCCGCGAGTTCGTCGACGACGTCGGTGATGATCTCCAGTAGTGGCTGCAGTTCGTCGTCGGCGCGGTGCAGGTTCTCCGTGGACAGCAGCCACAGGGTGACCATCCCGATGCCCGACTCCTGGGACCACTCGAGCAGATCGGCGATGTGCTCCGCACCGGCCCGATGACCTTCGGTCGGATTGGTGAAGCCGGCCTTGCGGGCCCAACGGCGGTTGCCGTCCAACATCACACCGACGTGGTGCGGAATTTGCGCTCCGGCGAGTTCGCGGGTCAACTTGCGTTCGTAGACGCGGTAGACCAACGACGGGAGTCTCACGGGTGTTGACCCTACTTGCGCGGCCCCGCACGCGACGAGGCAGCGGGTGCCCGCCGACGCCGAGGATCGGAGTCCGCCCGGACTTGGCAGACTCCGCTCAGTGCGGGCGCAGGGATCGGGATCACCACCCGGATCCCTGGGCAAATCGGCACCTGTCCGGGACGATGGAGTCATGACGATGACCGACCTTGCGCCGTCGCCTGGGCTGGGCCGGCCCCGCGCCCGTGGCTGGATCCACGTGTACTCGGCGATCGCCGCCACCGCGATGGGCCTGGCGCTGATCCCAGTGGCCTTCGTCTTCGTCGGACCGGGCGCTGCGCTTGCCTGCACCGTGTATGCCATCACCCTGATCGGTCTGTTCACCGTGAGCGCGACCTATCACCGGCATGTTTGGACCTCTGAGCGAGCCCGAACCTGGATGAAGCGGGCCGACCATTCGATGATCTTCGTGTTCATCGCCGGGTCGTACACACCGCTGGCGGTACTGGCGCTGCACCCACCGACCAGCACCGTCGTACTGATCGTGGTCTGGGCGGGAGCTGCCGGCGGCGTCGCGCTGAAGATGCTGTGGCCGCATGCCCCCCGCTGGCTCGGCGTTCCGTTCTACCTGGCGCTTGGTTGGGTGGCGGTCTTCGTCCTCTCCGACATCCTGGCTGCCGGCGGACCTGCGGTGCTGGTGCTGATCGCGGCAGGCGGCCTGCTGTATTCGGTCGGCGCCGTTTTCTATGCCACCAAGCGGCCCAACACCTGGCCGAAGACCTTCGGGTACCACGAGTATTTTCACGCCTGCGTGTCACTCGCCGCGCTATGTCACTGTGTCGCGATCTGGCTGCTGCTCTTCAATGTCAGCTGAATTCCGGCGCGCATGGTGTCCGGTCGTGACGCGGGGGCACCGGCGCCGGCCCCGACCGTAGTCACTGTCTCGGGCCGGCATCAGCCCAGGTCAGGCCCCTGGTCACGAAGCCGGTTGACCTCTTCCATCGCCTTGCGCAGGTCTCCCAGCCAGGCGTCGGCGTTCTGGCCGAGTAGCCGAACTGCCCAGACCACGGCATCCGAACGGGACCGGGCAACCCCGGAGTCGACCAGCGTGTCCAGGATCTGACGTTCCGACTGACGCAGCCGCGTCATCACCGGTGCCGACAGGGTGGTGAACAACTCCTCGGACCCACCGAGGCGAGCACCCCAGGAGATCTCGCGACCATAGCGATGCTGACCCTGCCGGGCTATCTCGATGCGCTGTTCACGCGTGCTCTCCCGGAACCGGGAGATCCGTCCGGCCTCGGCGGCCGCCCGGGCTGCGTCGTCGGCGAACTCGTCGGTCAATGCGGGAAGTTCCCCGAGGACGATGATCTCGTCACGATCGACACTCACGGTCGGCGCTGACGTGAACCACTGTTCCGGAAGCCTGCCGGTAAACCATGCGGCCGCATCGGAAGCATCGAGTGCCTCCGGAGCTCCGCCTCGACCTCGGCCACGCGGACCAAATCCACGGCCAGGGCCATAGCCACCGGGGCCGCCGCGGCTGCCTTCTCGGTGAGGACCGCCTTCTCGGCCGCCCTCACGACGCGGGCCACCACCTCGACCGCCACGACCGTGTGGACCTCTTTCTTCTGGGCCGGGCTGTTCGCCCTCGCCCCAAGCTGCGAAGTATCCCTTCATGGGGAATCCTCTTTCTCTCTCCGAACGTTGCACTGATTACAACGTTACACATGCTGTAACTGTAGTCATAGAGATGTTTGTTCCGGAAGAAGCTCCGGGTGCCATGTGAGCCCGGTCACAGCTGGCTGGGCCGCCGGGATGGTTCTCCGCGGCCGGGGAGGTCCGGACCGTCGGAGGGGTGACGAGCCTGCGAGGTGCGGCGCGCACCACGGAAATGCGCTCCACCCAGATCGTTGCAGGCGTTACGAGAGGGCAGGTTGCCTCAGCAGGTAGGTCAACTCGTCGGCAGTGGTGACGGGCCGGTCGCAGACGAAGCCGCGGCACACGTAAGCCGTCGGCAGCGCGTCGATCGTCGGGCGATGGGCCAGCAACTGATGGCCGGGTTCATCCGGACATCCAACGTCGATCACCGACCCGGCGGGCGCGTGACGCTGCGCGATGGCCGCCAGGGCCTCCCGGGCTGGACCGGGTTGACCGGACACCGCGATCTGCAGTGGGCCTGCGATCAACGACTCCGCGGCGGCCAAGTGCCAACCTGCCGACCGGGGGTATTGCTGCACCAGGGCTGCCACCGACGCGACGGCAGCCTCTGCCGTGACGCGGTAATCGGAGTTGCCGGACAGCGCGGCAGCGGTGATCAGCGCATGGGTGATCGACGACAAGCCGGACGGCGCTGCGCCGTCAGTGGGGTCCCGAGGTCGATAGATCAGCGGACCGGCCGCATCGGCCGTGTCCGCGGTGTCGAAGAAGCCGGTCAGGGAGTCTCCGTCGGCCGGCCCCGATGAGCGGTCGGCAAAGTGCTCGACGACGTGATCGATGACCGCGGTCGCCTCCGCCAACCATCGCACGTCGCCGGTCGCCTGGTGCAGGGCGAGCAAACCTGATGCGAAGTCGCCCAGATCGGCCAGCACGGCGCGGCCGGGACCGACCAGGCCGTCCCGCGAACTGCGGTACCAGTGTCCGTCGACCCGATGCACCGCGAGCAGGTGGTCGGCCGCTAGGCCGGCTGCATCAACCCAGTTCTGCTGCCCGGCCGCGGCCCCCGCCTCGGCCAGTGCTGTGATCACCAGTCCGTTCGACCGGAGCACGACGATGTCGTCGCGGCCGGGTTGCGGTCGGCGGTCCCGGACCGTCAACAATTGCCGCCGCATCGCGTCGAACCAGACTGGATCAACCGGATCGCTCGGCAGCCGGATCACCTCGGCCTCGAGGTCGTCCGCGACGCCATGGGCATGCGAAGCCGGGGCATCCCGCCGACCACCGGACGGTAGCGCGAAGAGTTCTGCCGCAGTGCTGGCGTCGGTCTCGCCGAGGCTGTCGACCAGCTGCTGCCGGGTCCACCGGTAGGTGGCACCCTCGACGCCCGCGGTATCGGCATCCAGAGACGCAGCGAACGCTCCGGTTTCCATGCACAGATCCCGCAACAGGAACTCGGCGATCTGCGTGGCGACCCTGTCCGACAGGTTCGAACCGGTCAGTCGAGCGTGGTGGGCGTACAGCCGGAGCAATTGGGCGTTGTCGTCCAGCATCTTCTCGAAATGCGGGACATGCCACGTCCGATCAACGCTGTACCGGGAGAATCCGCCGCCCAATTGGTCGAAGATCCCGCCGCGCGCCATTCGGTCCAGGGTCAGGTCGGCGGCGGCAAGCGCCTGCGCTGAACCCGTCCGCTCGTGGTGGCGGAGCAGGAACTCGATGGCCATGGCCGGCGGAAACTTGGGTGCACCGCCGAACCCGCCATGGACCGGGTCGAATTGGTCGAGCATCTCGGCCGCTGCCGCCGCCAGTTCGGGCGCGCCGACCAGGCCCGCGGTGAGCGGTCCGGTCATGGCCGACAGCGAGTCACCGATCCGGCCCGCCGCGGAGAGCACCTCGTCGCGATTGCCGACCCAGGCCTCCGAGATCGCCGTCAGCAGCTGCCGAAATGACGGCAACCCCGACCTGGGCTCGGGGGGGTAGTAGGTGCCGGCATAGAACGGCTCCGCGTCCGGGGTCAGAAAGCAGGTCATCGGCCAGCCCCCGGAGCCGGTCAACGCCTGGGTTGCGCTCATATAGACGGCATCGACATCGGGGCGCTCTTCGCGATCCACCTTGATGGCCACGAAATTCGCGTTCAGTTGTTCCGCGGTGGCGGGGTCGGTGAACGACTCGTGGGCCATGACGTGGCACCAGTGGCACGAGGCGTAGCCAACGGACAGCAACACCGGCACGTCACGCTCGCGAGCTCGTTCGAACGCCTCCGGTGACCACGGCCACCAGTCGACGGGATTATCCGCATGCTGTGCCAAATAGGTGGATGTGGAACCAGCCAGCCGGGATGCCACGGGTCAGGACGCCTTTCCGGAGCGCGAAGGGTGAACTGGGGAGCCAAGAATGGCTGCGGCCGAGACCCGAGAGAATCTTGCGCGCCGCCCGGCGGGACCTGCTACCGGGAGCGTGCCCTCCCTCAGGACTACCCGGATCGCTCGTTGACCAACCCAGGTGAACCGGGGTCCGGATCGGTTGGCCCAGTGGCCACCGGTTGCTCGTTGACCAGCGACGGGTCGGCCTTTGCCGTCGGCGGATCATCGGCAACCTGATCAACACCTGCCGCCACGCTCTCCCGTGCCACGAACTCGCCGGGCACCCGGTTGATCCGCCGCGTCATGGAGCGGAGCAGGAAGAAGACGGCGATGCCGAGCAGCAGGATGACCAGCAACCCGATCGGTGCCGCCTTGCCCCACTCCGGGCCCTTCCCGGTGCTCGGGTCCACATCGGCCGGCGGAACAGGCGCAAACGCCAGCACAGCAGTCAGGGGTCTCATTGCCGCACCGCCTCCCGAACTCCGGCGAACAGGTCATCCTCGGGCACCGGGGAATCGACCAGCGACCGGGCCAACTCGTAGTCATCCGTTCCCCAGATCTCGGCCTCGAGATCATGGGGGACGGCGAACCAGTGCGAATCGGGGTCGATCTGGGTGGCGTGTGCCTTCAAAGCCGCATCCCGGGCGCCGAAATACTCTGCGACCGGGACCTTGGTCGTGATCCGGCTCGCCGGATCTGGTCGCGGATTGTCAGCGAACCGCTGGATCCACTCGTCGAACGGGCCTTCCCCCGTGCGCTCCTTGACCGCATTGTTGATCGCCAGGATCCGCTCCCGGGAAAAGCCGACGTTGTAGTAGAGCTTCAGCGGCTGCCACGGCTCGCCGGCCTCCGGATAGGCCTCAGGGTCGCCGGCCGCCTCGAACGCCCCCACCGAGACGACATGGCACCGGATGTGATCCGGGTGCGGGTAGCCGCCGTTCTCGTCATACGTCGTCATGACATGCGGTCGGTACTGCCGGACGACCTTGACCAGCGCGGCGATTTCCTCGTCCGGATCAAGGGCACCGAAGCAGCCATCCGGTAGCGTCCAGGTCTCCGGCGCGCCCTCGTGGTAGCCGGAGTCGTGGTACCCGAGCCACACGTGAGCGACTCCGAGAATCTCTGCGGCCCTTGCCATCTCGGTGATGCGGAGGGAAGGAATGTCGACCCCTTCGACGTCCAGCTTGGGATTGAGGATGTCGCCCCGTTCGCCGCCGGTGCAGGAGACGACAACGACGCCCGCCCCCTCGGCCGAGTACTTCGCGAGGGAGGCGGCTCCCTTGCTCGACTCATCGTCGGGGTGGGCGTGCACCGCCATCAGCCGCAAGGGCGCCAGCTGGGCGGCGTCGGATCGAGCGACTGCGGCCTCAGCGAGCACGGAGCCGGGCGCTACCAGTTCCGCTGTCGTCGCCACATCGTCGCCCGGGCCCGACTGGGCGGCGGGCGCCGCTGTGGATATGACTGTCGATATGGGCGTGCCATTGGTCACGGTCTGCCGATCCCTTCCGTTCCCGCTCGACGCCGCGGGACATGCTCATTGTCCACTGCACACCGACAGTGCGATGACGCGCTGCCGGACGGGTGCGCAACGGGTATCATCGTCGCAGGTCAGGACACTGCGGACGGTCGACAATCGGCACTCGTGACGGCCTGACGCCGGGCCGACCGAGGGCGCAAAATCGGACTGCCACCCGCCTGACCGTGTTAGCATGGGTTCACGCCAACGGCCCCCGACGGGGCCGTGACGTGTTTCTTGTGCCAAATATGAGTGCGGCAACGCGCCTCGCGACCGGCTCGCGGAAACAAGGCACGGCCGCACCCCGCTGCACCGATCCCGGTGTTGCGGCGATTATCTGTAGTAGTGAGGAGTTGCCATGACCGGCACCGTCGTGACCTGGCTGACCCAGGAAGCACACGACCGCCTGCAGCACGAGCTCGACCAGCTCGTCGCTCATCGCCCGGTAATCGCGGCCGAGATCAACGATCGACGCGAAGAAGGCGACCTGAAGGAGAACGGTGGCTATCACGCCGCCCGCGACGAGCAGGCCAAGCAGGAGGCCAGAATCCGGCACCTGCAGGAGATCCTGCGCAGCGCTCAGGTCGGCGTCTCGCCCGCTGATGACGGCGTCGTCGAACCCGGCATGGTGGTGACCATCGCCTATGACGGCGACGACGACGACCAGGAGACCTTCCTGCTGGGCTCCCGCGAGGAGGGCGTGCACGGTTCCTTGCAGGTGTACTCCCCGCAATCACCGCTGGGCCAGGCCATTCAGGGCGCCAGCCGGGGCGAATCCCGCGAGTACATCCTGCCGAACGGCCAGGTACAGAAGGTGGCCGTGCTCGACGCCAAGCCCTTCTCTGGCTGATCCAGACCTGTAGCACCGGCGGCGCGCGGACTGCGGTCGGCGGCGGTCATCGACCACCGCCGTTCGATCGGCGGTCACCGACTACCGCTGTTCGATCACTCGGAATCCCCCCGCGGTCAGCGCCTTGACGATCTCATCGCAGTGCGACGAACCGCGAGTTTCCAACCGCAGGGCGACCTCGACGTCACCGAGCGGTAGCGTCGAGCCGACCCGCGAGTGTTCGACGTCGACGACATTCCCGCCCAGCCCGCCCACCAGGGCGAGCAGGGATGCGAGCGATCCGGGCCGGTCGATGATCTCGATGCGCAGTGACAGGAATCGCCGGGCGGCCACCAACCCGTGTTGGGTGACGTGCAGCAGCACCAGCGGGTCGATGTTGCCGCCGGACAGCACGGCGACCACCGGCGGCGTGAAGATCTCGGGATAGGCCATGATCGCAGCCACTGCAGCCACGCCGGCCGGCTCGACCACCAGCTTCGCGCGTTCCAGACACAGCAACATCGCCTGCGACAGCTGATCCTCCGACACCGTCACGATTTCATCGACCAACTCGCTGACATGCGCAAACGTCAACGCCGATGGTTCACCGACGGCGATCCCGTCGGCCAGTGTTGACATCCCCCGCAATCGCACCGGCCGACCTGCCCGCAGCGAACCGGGCCAGGCGGCGGCCTGTTCGGCCTGAACCCCGACGATCCGCACCTCGGGCTTCAACTCGCGGAGCACCGCAGCAACCCCGCTGATCAGCCCGCCGCCGCCCGCCGCAACCACCACGGTCGCCACCTCCGGCACCTGCTCGAGGATCTCCAGTCCGACAGTGCCCTGCCCGCGGAGCACGTCCGGATGGTCGAACGGGTGGACCAGTACCGCACCCGTCCGGGCCGCGTAGGCACGAGCCGCCTCCAGTGCGTCATCCAGCGATTCGCCCACCAGTTCGACGTCCGCACCGTAGGCGCGGGTGGCGGTCAGCTTCGCGATGGAGGCGCCGACCGGCATGTACACCTTGGCCGTCGAGCCGATGAGGGAAGCTGCCAGCGCAACGCCCTGGGCATGGTTACCGGCCGACGCCGCGACCACCCCGTTCGCCTTCTCCGCATCGGTCAGCCGCGCGATCCGCACATAGGCGCCGCGAATCTTGAACGACCCGGTGCGCTGCAGGTTTTCGCATTTGAGATACACCGGTCCACCAACGGCCTGCTGGAGCGGCCGCGATGACTCCATCGGGGTGTAGCGAGCGACACCGCGCAACAGTTCGGCGGCCGCCCGCACCTCCTGCACACTGACCTGCTCCATGGCCTGCATCCTGCCAGCCGGAGTGTCGGTCGGTCCGCCTGACGGCCACGGTGCCGATCGGTCGCCGCTCACGCCGGCTGATCCGACGGCCAGTATGCCTCCGGTGCCAACACGACAGCGGCCGCTCCGACCAGACCGGCAGCGCTGCCCAGTTGCGCCGGAACCACCCGCGGCTTGGCCGCGAAACCCAAAGCGGCATAACGGCTGTAGGACCGCTCCAGCGGTTCGAACAGCAGCGGTCCGGCCGCGGCCACCCCGCCACCGATCACCACCAGGTCAAGATCCAACAGCGTGACGGCGCCCGCGATGGCCAGCCCCAACGCCTCCCCTGAGCGTCGGAATGCCTGCAGCGCAACGGCTTCACCACGTGCTGCCGCGTCGGCGACCGCTTGTGCGGTGCCGTCACCACCAGTGAAACCATGCGCCGACGCCCACGCTGCCAGCGAGGTCCCACTGGAAATGGCTTCCAGGCAACCCTTTCCACCGCAAACACAGTCCGGTCCGGCCGGATCAACGCTGATGTGACCGATGTGCCCGGCGTTGCCGGTCGAGCCGGTGATCGCTCTGCCGTTCAGGATCAGCCCGCCACCGACCCCCGTGGAAACCACCATGCCGAGCACATTGCGGTGCCCGCCGGCCGCGCCTTTCCAGTGCTCGGCGACTGCTACCGCAACAGCGTCGCCGATCATCCCGACCGGAACGCCGTAACACTCGGACAGCCTGTCCCGCAACGGAAACAACCGCCAGCCGGGAATGTTGACCGGCGAGACGGTGCCGCTGGTGAGATCGAGTGGGGCGGCCGTTCCGACCCCGATGGCCGGTGCCAGTTCGTCGCTACCGAGGGCGAGACCCGCCGCCTGCAGGGTGGAGTCGATCGCAGTCTGCAGGGCCACGAACAGCAGCTCGGGGTCGGTGCCGCGGGGGGTGTCCACCCGCCGGCTGACGAGGACGTCCCCGTCGCCGGTGACGACTGCTGCAGCGAACTTGGTACCGCCGATGTCGACGGCCAGGGCACGGCGGGAACTGTCTGCGGTCATTCGCTGATTCTGCCCGTCGCCCGATGTCATCGACCGGCAGGTCACATCGGCACGGAGCGATCAGTCGAGCGCGTCCTGCAGATCCTGCAACAGATCAGCGATGTCCTCGATACCGACGGATAGCCTGATCAGGTCGTTCGGCACCTGCAGGCTCGATCCGGCAACACTCGCGTGGGTCATCAGGCCGGGGTGCTCGATCAGCGATTCCACCCCGCCGAGCGACTCGCCCAGGGTGAACAACCGGGTCCGCTGACAGACCTTGAGCGCCTCCTCCTGCCCACCGACGACGGCGAACGACACCATGCCGCCGAACCTCCGCATCTGATCCACCGCGATCTGGTGCCCCGGATGAGCCGGCAGGCCCGGGTAGTACACCCGCCCGACGCGAGGATGAGCGACCAGCAGATCGGTCACGGCCTCGGCGTTGTCGCAATGCCGATCCATCCGAACGGCAAGGGTCTTGACGCCGCGCAGCGTCAGCCAGGCATCGAACGGGCCCGCAATGGCGCCCATCGACTTGGCATGAAAGGCGAACCCCTCGCCGAGTTCGTCATCGTCGGTGATCAACGCACCGCCGACGACGTCGGAGTGCCCGCCGAGGTACTTGGTGGTCGAATGCAGTACGACATCCGCCCCCAAGGCCAACGGCTGCTGCAGGTAGGGCGAGGCGAAAGTGTTGTCCACCAGGAGTTTCGCCGCACCACCATGGGCGAGCTCGGCCAGTCCGGCAATGTCGGCGATTCCCAGCAGCGGGTTGGTCGGCGTTTCACACCAGATCAGTTTGGTCTCCGGGCGCAGTGCGGCGCGGACCGCGTCGAGATCGCCGAGCGGGACCGTCGAATACGCCAAACCCCATGGCACACCGATCTTGTCGATCAACCGGAAGGTTCCACCGTAGGCGTCGTCCGGGATGATCAAGTGGTCACCCGGACGCAGCACGGCACGGATCATGGTGTCCGAGGCCGCCATCCCCGAAGCGAACGCGTACCCGTGCCGAGCTCCCTCGAGGCTGGCCAATGCCTGCTCGAGGGCGGTGCGGGTGGGGTTGCCGGCGCGCGAATAGTCATATCCGGCACGTGTTTCGCCGACGACGTCCTGCACGTAGGTGGATGTCTGGTAGATCGGCACCGCGACCGCACCGGTCAGCGGATCCGGCTCCTGGCCGGCATGGATGGCGCGGGTGGAGAATCCGTCATCAGAGGGCAGGCTCATGGGCCAAGACTAGTGGCTCAGGTTCATCCGTCAAAGAAGGTCACCGGCGAATCGAGTGAAAGGATCGCTCCGAACCGGATAATCACATGCCAGGCCACAAAATGGCGCCTGATTCGGTCGTCCCGATCACAGTCGACTGTTGCCGCGTCTGACCGCCGCGACCCAGCCAGCGCGTGGTCGCTGGCAGCATCGCCAGCACCACAACGGCCACACCGCCCCAGTACAGCGGCCATTGACTGATCGGGATCGCCGCGCCCTCACCGCCGTAGCCGAGCCCGAACTGCGCCCAGGCCGTCGTCGCGATCGCGATCAACGCGCCGAAGACCAGCAGGCCACGACCGCGCCGGAACAACAACAGCAACGAACCGATCACCATCAGCACGGCGGCGACGGCCCAGCCGACGGCGGGCACCAGGGCCGTGTCGAGCGAGGCCTTGAGCGCCTCTTGCTGATCGGAATTCAGATTGCCCATCGCTCCGTCGATGTAGTCCTTGACCACCGGGTAGGCCTGCTGCCCAAGCACCCAGGAGGTCAGCAGCCCGACGGTAGTGGTCAGGATCGCGCTCAGCGTTGCGGACAGATCGTCCTGCTGCGGCGACTCGTACGGAGCCGGTAGGTACGTCACGACACCTCCTGAGCCAACGCACGCGCTTCGGAAGTCCATCGTAACGCCGCCGGCCGACGAAGCAGTGAGTCCGATGAGGTAGGTGCTCAGCGCCGGAGGGCGCGACTATCCGCGGTCCCCCGCCAGGAAGGCCAGCAAATCGGCTCTGGTCAGCACCCCGACCGGCTTGCCGTCGTCGATCACCATGACAGCGTCGCTGTCGTGCAGTGCGGCACGCACTGTGGCGATGTTCTCCCCGGACCCGACCAGCGGGAACGGTGCGGCCATATGGCTGGACACGGCGTCGAACAAGGACGCCGTCCCGGCGAACAACGCGTCCAGCAATTCCCGTTCGGACACCGCGCCAACCACCTCGCCGGCCATCACCGGGGGCTCGGCATTGACCACCGGCATCTGCGAGACCCCGTACTCGTGCATGATCTCGACCGCGTCGCGGACGGTCTCCTTGGGGTGCGTGTGCACCAGCGACGGCAGCAGGCCGCTCTTGCCGCGCAGCACCTGCCCGACCGTCGCCTCGCCATCGCGCGAGAGGAAGCCGTAAGACGCCATCCAGCCGTCGGAGAAGATCTTCGACAGGTACCCGCGGCCGCCATCCGGCAGGATCACCACGACCACATCGTCGGCGGTCAACCGGCCGGCCAGCCGCAACGCCGCGGCAACCGCCATTCCGCAGGAACCGCCGACGAGCAGGCCTTCCTCCCGGGCCAGCCTGCGGGTGACCGCGAAGGATTCGGCATCCGAGATCGCGATGATCTCGTCCGTGACGGTCCGGTCGTAGGCGTCCGGCCAGAAGTCCTCGCCGACGCCTTCCACCAGGTAGGGCCGGCCGCTGCCGCCGGAGTACACCGAACCCTCGGGGTCGGCGCCGATGACCTTGACCCGCCCGCCGGACACCTCCTTGAGGTAACGGCCGGTCCCGGAAATGGTGCCGCCGGTGCCGACGCCGGCGACGAAATGGGTGACCCGGCCATCGGTATCGGCCCAGATCTCCGGACCGGTCGTCTCGTAATGGCTGGCCGGGTTCTGCGGGTTCGAATACTGGTCGGGCTTCCAGGCATTTGGCGTCTGACGGACCAGTCGGTCGGACACCGAGTAGTAGGAGGCCGGGTCCTCCGGTGCGACGGAGGTCGGGCAGACGACGACCTCGGCACCGTAGGCCCGCAGAACGTTCCGCTTGTCCTCGCTGACCTTGTCCGGGCACACGAAGATGCAGTGGTACCCGCGTTGTTGGGCGACCAGGGCCAGGCCGACCCCGGTATTGCCGCTGGTGGGTTCGACGATGGTGCCGCCGGGCACCAACTCCCCCGACTGCTCGGCGGTGGTGATCATCTTCAGTGCGATCCGATCCTTGACCGACCCACCCGGATTGACGTACTCGACCTTGGCCAGCACCAGCGGCGCGACGTCACGAGCCAGCGGGCCTAGTTTGACCAGTGGGGTGTTGCCGACCAGGTCGACGACGGACTGGGCGTAGCGCACGGACGCTCTCCTCGGTGGTGGTCACAGATTGGTCGCCCGATGGCGACCCGATGGCCGCCCGCGTGCGCTGCCGGATCAGGCTATCCGCCGCACGCACCGCACACCGGCGTGACCGCTGTTGACAATTGTTAACCGCGGTTTGCCTGCGAGTATCAGCGGGGCCGGAAATGACTCTGAAAACGCAAGAGCAGTCCCCACCACCCGACAGCACGACCGGCCGAGTGACGGCCGACCCCACGCTGTCGAAGCGTCACCAGATCTCCACCGTTCAGGGCAACTGTTAATGACGGTTCACGGCGGAAGATGTTGAGAGAAACGTTGCGCAGGCATGGAACAGCCTCGCCCGGTCGGCGTTGGACTGTTTCGGATGGCGTTTAGCAGGACGAAAGAGCTGAAAATAGCACCGCCGGTGTCTCGGTCCCTGATACCCGGCGCGCGACAAATGAGTCAGGGGGCAGTCATGAGCATCATCCCGACAGTGGGTTCGGTGACCCGGCTGCGTCAGCCGAACCCGACAGACCGGTCTTCCACCGGCCTTGGGGTCGCCGCGATGGCCGGCATCGGCGTGTTGGCCGGCTTGAGTAGCGCAGTTGTCGCGCTGATCGGCCAGGCCCGCAGTGCCACCAAGTCGATAGAGGCGGCGGCCATCGAGGCAGCGCTCGCGGACGGCACACTGGTCCCCCCATCGGTACCGGGCGGAACCCGGGCGCAACAGCGACTTTCCGATCATCTGGTTCAGGTCCGACTACCTCAGGGCGACGGCATCTACGCGCCCGACGGGCGTTATCTCGGCGATCAGGACGCCGATCCCGACGGCGCAGAGGCGTACGAACTACTTGCTCCGGACCCGGCGAACGGCAACATTCGCCCGCTGACCCTGGTGATGCTCGGCGACTCGACGTCCGTCGGGTACGGCACGCAAACCCCCGATGAACTCCCCGGCGTCATCCTTGCCCGCGGCGTCGCCGGCCAACTGAACCGGCCGGTTCGGATGCACTCGGTCGGCTTGACTGGTGCCCGGACGAGCGACCTCGCCCGCCAACTGGAGATTTGCATTGCGCTGGAGCCGGATATCGCGGTCATTCTCATCGGCGCCAACGATCTGCGGGACATGATTCCGCCGTGGCGATCCGCCGCATTGCTCGGCGAGGCAGTCACCAGGCTGACCACGCTCGGCATTCCCGTGGTGGCCGGCACCTGCCCGGACTTCGGGGTCATCATCGGAATCCCGCAACCCCTACGGGGACTACTCGGCGGCTGGTCGACGGGCCTTGCGTCGCTGCAGCATCGCGCCGTCACCGACGCCGGCGGCGCCACAGTGTCCCTCGGCCGACTGGTCGGGCCACAGTTCGCCGGCAAGCCGGAAATGTTCGCCCGGGACCACTTCCACCCGTCAGGCGCCGGCTACGGCCGCGCGATGGCAGCGATATTGCCGACGGTGATCAGCGAGTTGGAAGTCGGCGCGGACGAAGCTGACTGGAGCCCTTCGGACAGATCTCGGACCTTGCTGCCGAGCAACCTGGACGAGCAGGAGCCCCTGTCGGCCTGAACAGACTCAGCACCCGAACTGGATAGCCCTGCCACCGGCAGCGCTGGAAAAAACCGGGCCCGCAGTCGACGATTGAACGTCGAGCTTCGGGCCCGGCCTTTGTGATCCGTGGGACGGGGCGCTAGCTCCGCATGTAGCTGAGCAGGCGCAGGATCTCCAGGTACAGCCAGACCAGCGTCACCATCAGGCCGAAGGCGAAGTACCAGGAGGTGTTCGCCGGTGCGCCCTGCTTGATGGCCTTGTCGATCGCATCGAAGTCCAGCAGAAAACTGAACGCCGCCAACGCGATGCAGACGATGGAGAAAATGATCGCCATGGTGCCGCCGTCACGAAGCCCCACGTTGAACCCGAACAGGCCCATCACCAGGTTGAACAGCATCAACACGGCAACGCCGATGATGCCGCCGATGATCATCTTGGTCAGCCGCGGGGTAACCCGGATGGCCCCGGTCTTGTAAACGACGAGCATGCCGCCGAAGACACCCATGGTGCCGACGATCGCCTGGGCGGCGATACCCGGGTAGTACTGATTGAACACGCCGGTAATGGCACCGAGGAAAATACCCTCGACAACGGCGTAGGCGACGATCAGCGGCGGGCTGATCGTCCGCTTGAAGATGATGAACATCGCGATGCCGAAGCCGATCAGCGCGGCCGGCAACGCGAGCCAGTAGAGCTCGGACCACGCGGTGGCGAAACCGGCAACCGCGGCCAACACCAGGATGACGGCGGTCTTGGTGACCACGTCGTCAACGGTCAGGAAACGCTCGCGTGGCGGCGCCTCATAGGCCGGTTGGCCGTACATCTGATCGAGGTACTCGGCGCTCGGCGCAGCCTGCTGCTGCGCGCCGATGACCTTGTCCATGTTCTTGAAGGCTGGGTTACTGCTGCTCTGCACGGTGACCTCCGGTGCGGCGGTGATGGTAACGACTGCTGACTCTGCCTGTTGACTGCTCACTACTGGGAAGAACCTAACCGAGGAAGATCACCGATCGATGACGACCGGGTCGGGTTCCTTGGCGTGGTTCCACTTCGTTCAACGAATCTCCTGCGCCGCTAGTTCCCGCCAAATGATCACAGCAAATGACCGTGGCCACAGCACCGCTCATGTCCATTCGAGCGGTTCGACGCTTTCTGTGATCTTGCTGTAACGGAGCGCGCACCTTCCGCGAAACAGACCCCTCCTACCTTCCGCATGGGAGTGAGGCTCCAGCTCAGCGCCCCTCGCTCCGCGAAGTGCGCTTTCTCCAGTACCCAGCGGGCCTGCTCGCCTTGCCACAGTCGTCAGGCGCCACCAAACACCAAGAGCATGTCGTCCTGAGTCGGGCGAACACGTTCTCGAGGAGGACATGCACCGTGACCCAAACCGAAGCTTCCGGGGAGCCGGCCGGCCCGGCCGGCGCATCCACCGAGCCGCCGCCGGCCGAGCATTACGACCCGGGCCCGATCCCGACCGTCACACCGACCGAGCATTTCGAGGGCAAGGCCACCAAGGAAACGCTGGAGGACTACACGCTGCGGTTCGCGCCGCGCAGCTACCGGCGGTGGGGCACCGGGTCGGTCGGCCATCTCGGCGCTCGGCGGCATCGCCTACCTCGCCGACTTCGCCATCGGCGCCAACATCGGCATCGCCACGGCACCACCAACGCGCTGTGGGGCATCCTGATCGCCGCGGTCATCATCTTCGTGACCGGTTTCCCGCTGGCCTACTACGCCGCGCGCTACAACATCGACCTGGACCTGATCACCCGCGGCAGTCCGGCT
Organism: uncultured Actinomycetota bacterium; assembly: GCA_963730295.1. Taxonomy (GTDB): domain Bacteria; phylum Actinomycetota; class Actinomycetes; order Mycobacteriales; family Nakamurellaceae; genus Nakamurella. The sequence goes on from CAVSRE010000006.1 coordinate 1,056,953, forward strand.
TCGGCTACTACGGGTCGGTGCTCACCAACGTGATCTTCGCGACGTTCACCTTCATCTTCTTCGCGCTCGAGGGCTCGATCATGGCCCAGGGCCTGCAACTCGGCCTGCGGCATCCCGCTGTGGATCGGCTACGCGGTGTCCACACTGATGATCTTCCCGCTGGTGATCTACGGGATGAAAGCGCTGTCCAAGCTGCAGGTGTGGACCACGCCCCTGTGGCTGATCCTGATGGTGTCGCCGTTCGTCTACCTGCTGGTCAGTCACCCGGAGTCGGTCGAGCCACGTTCTTCGCCTACAGGGCGCGGACGGCGACGGCGCACTCAACTTCGGCGTCGATGATGCTGGCCGCCGGTGTGTGTCTGTCGTTGATCGCGCAGATCGCCGAGCAGATCGACTACCTGCGGTTCATGCCGCCGCGAGACGCCGGAGGACAACCGCAAGCTGGTGGACGCGCGATGGTCCTGGCCGGCCGGGCTGGGTCATCTTCGGTGCGATCAAGCAGGTCGTCGGCCTGTTCCTCGCCGTCTACCTGATCGCCAACGCTCGCCCGGACGCCGCAGCCATCGCCAACCAGCCGGTGCACCAGTTCCTGGCGATCTACGAGCAACTTCCTGCCCGGAGTGGCTGGCCATGACACTGGCCGTCGTGCCTCGTCGTGATCAGCCAGATCAAGATCAACGTCACCAACGCCTACTCGGGTCGCTGGCCTGGACAAACAGCTTCACCCGGCGTCACCAAGCACTACCCCGGCCGGTTGGTGTTCGTGCTGTTCAACCTCGCCGTCGCGCTGATCCTGATGGAGCCGAACATGTTCAGCGTCCTGAACACGATCCTGGGCTTCTATGCCAACTGCGCCATGGCCTGGGTGGTCACCGTCGCAGCGGACATCGTGATCAACAAGTAGCCTCTTGAAGATCTCCCCGAGGTCCCGGAATTCCGCCGCGGCATGCTCTATGCGATCAATCCGGTCGGCTTCGGCTCGGTCTGCTGTCCGCCGGGCTGTCGATCCTGGTGTTCTTCGGCGCCTTCGGCTGCGGCGATCGAGCCCTACTCGCCGATCGTGGCGATCGTGCTGGCCCTGGTGCTGACCCCGTTGATCGCCATCGCCACCAAGGGCAAGTACTATCTGCGACGCGACAACGACGGCATCGACGCTGCCGATGTTCGACGAGGACGGCAACCCGTCCGGCGAGACGCTCACCTGCCACATCTGCCACCAGGAGTACGAGCGTCCCGACATGGTCAAGTGCGAGGCGCACGACGCGTACATCTGCTCATTGGACCTGTCCACCGACAAGCACAAGGAACATTTGTTGCCCGCCCAGGACTGACGCCTCCAGGTGGGATTGCTCGGGGCGCCTACATCGGTGAGGTCACCCTGGATTCGTTTTTCGGGTAGTCACTGCTGGTGTTGGTGGTGCACCCTTGGGCCATGGGCGGCCACGGGTATCCTGCTGCACCCACCTTCGTGGGGCAGCTGGAACGCGACCGCGATGGAGTCCTGTGGGCGGTTCTGTACGCGGAGCCCGCCGGCTGCAGGATGTCGCCGGTCAGGCGGGAGATCGTTCGATCCGCCCGACACGGCCGGCGGCGGGTTACCGATCTCGTACTGGCCGAGGCGGATGCGGCCGCGATCCTGGCCCGCCCGGCACGAAGGCACTGATCGCCGGATGGCAATGAGCAGCTGAGCGTTGCGGAAGAATGTCGACGGTGCCGACCACTTCGATGTCCAATCCCGCCGATGACGACCACCCCACCCGAGATGATCAGCCGGATCCGAGAGCCGTTGCGATCCATCAGGAGCTCTTCTTCGGTGGCCCGAAGAATTCCGACGCACTGATCGCGGCCCTGGGCCGGCTGGGTTTTTCGCTGTCCGAGGACGACCTCGACGACCTGCTCGATGCGGGTGAGATACCGCACGTCGTGGAATTGACCTACGGCGACGAGTCGTTGTTGGTCGCGCTGGACAGCCTCTTGGAAGATCGGGTCTTCACCCACCGGGTCACCGAAGGCGAGATTGCGGCAGGTGTGCTGGCCATTGAACCCGACCTCAAACCGTTGATGGTGCTCACCGATGCTGCGCCGTTCGACCGGTTGGAGGACGGGTCGCCGATTGTTGAGGTGTTCAGTGGGGAGTCGGTTGATCCGGCCGGATCCTTGAGAGTTCCGGCGGGCACACTGTCGGCGGCCCGGCCGGGTGATCTGATCGGAGTCGGAGTCGGCGCCGGTGGGCTGCGCATCGAGCCGATCGGCGAGGTTGCGGCTCCGCCCGCCGACCTCGCGGCCCGCGTGATCGCCACTTTCGGCAGCGACGACACCCAGGACGACGACACCCAAGACAGCGATACCGAAGGCAGCGATACCGAAGACGGTGACGACGGCGGGCTGCCGGTGATGCTCGACGAGCTGATCTGGCGGCTCTGCCACGACGACATCATGGCGTTCGTCGAGCCGCTCCCGCCGCTGACGGAACTACTGGACTCCTGGGGCTTGGTGCGATCAGGCGACCTTGTGGCACCGGCAGGATTCGACTTCAGTACCTGGGGCGTCGGCCCCCGGCTCGCGGAGCTCGCCCGCAACTACGAGCTCACCGACCGACAGGCAGCGGCGGTGCTGGTGGTTCGCAGCGTGTTCCTGGACGTCCTGCGAATGCTCGACGAGCAGCTTTTCGCCAGCGAGCCAGATGTTGATGCCGCCGGCGAGCCAGATGTTGATGCCGCCGGCGAGCCAGATGTTGATGCCTCCGGCGAGCCAGATGTTGATGCGGCGGCCGGCGGCAGCGCCGGGCCCAAACGGGGATCGTCCGATCTTCCCCTGGAACTCGCCGACGCCGCCGTCGCGGAGGCCGTGTTCTGGGAGACGGTCGGCGAAGGCGTCAAAGAGGCCGTCGCGCTTGGCACGATGGTGGAGTCGTGGGAGCCGCATGCCACCCGTCGAGTGCGCCCCGCATTGGCCTGGTTGCGCGGAAAAAGTCTCGAACGACTCGGGAGCGTTCTGCAGGCCGAGGCCGCGTTCGACGAAAGCCTCTCCCTGGATCCCACTTTCGTCAATGCAGTGATCGACATGGCGCGGTACGCCACGGACCGGGGCGACGCGGCGCGAGCAATTTCGCTGCTCGAACGGGCGGGATTCTCCGACGACGACCCGATCGTCGCTCAGCTCCGGGCATACCTGCCGGTCGAACGCACGGACGTCGGTCGCAACGACCCCTGCTGGTGCGGCTCTGGCCGCAAGTACAAGCGTTGCCACCTCGGCCGCGCCGAACTCGGCCCGTCGGAGCAGGCCGGTTGGTTGTACGAGAAGGTAGTGCACTTCGCGCACGACGCACCACAGGGCGAACTGCTGCTCGAGTTGGCCGCCATCCGGGCAGCGGCGCTCGCCGGAGACCCGGTCGCGGCGACCAGCGATCGGGCCGTCCTCGACGTCACGCTCTTCGAAGGTGGCGTCCTCGCCGGCTTCCTGAAAACCCGAGGAATGTTGCTGCCTGCCGCGGAGCAGATTCTCGCGGCCGCGTGGCTGCTCGTCGAGCGCTCTGTCTTCGAGGTCATCGATACTCGACCCGGAACCGGTGTCACCCTGCAGGACCTGCGAACCGGGGATACGCATGACGTTCCCGACGTCATGCTCAGTAGGTCCGTGAAGAAGGGCGATCTCGCCTGCACCCGGCTGCTGCCGGTCGGCGACAGCGTGGAGATTCACAGCAGTGTGGAACCCGTTCCGCTGCACCTGTTGGACCGGACCTTGGAGGTGTTGGGCGCCGCCGACACGCCCGTAGATCCGTTCGAGCTGATCACGGTCCTGTCCGCGCGGTTCGCGCCGCCCCGGCTCACCACCGGAGAAGGCGACCCGCTGGTCCTGTGCGCCGCAGAGTTCGAGATCACCCCCGCCGGAATCGATCACGTCGTTGCGGTGCTGAGCGAGCGGTTCGAGACCTCCGATGAGCCGGCCGCCCTTCCCGACACGACCGGTGCGGAAACCCGGCCGATCAGCCACTGGAACGTCACCACGCCGGCGTCCATCGGCTCCCGGATCTTGGCCTCACTGACCTTGACCGAGACACGATTGCAGGTGACGTCGAGCAGTGAACGGCGTTTCGAGGAGGCGATGGCGGTGGTGCGGGCCGCAGATCCGGCTGCCCGGGTGTTGTCGGAGACGCGCACACCCTTTGCGCAGGTCGCCGCCCAGCGGCAGTCCACGGCCGATTCCACGGAAGAGTTGTCGCCATTCGCGGACCCAACGGATCCGGCCATCGCTGAGGCGCTTGCTGAAGTGACCGCCGACTATGAGAACCGTTGGCTGGACATGGACCTCCCGGCCCTCGCCGGGCTGACGCCCCGTCAGGCCGCGGGCGACCCGACGCGACGCGAGGACCTGTTGCGATTGCTCAGTTCGTTCGAGGGGTTCCCTTCCGGCCCGGGGACGATGGACGTCTCCCGGCTCCGGGCGGCGTTGAAGCTGTAGGTCAGGGGCAGCACCTCGAGAAACGGACAAGAGTGAAAATCTGCCATAGTGCGACTCATGGAGTGCGACAACGACGCTGAGCTGGTGAAGCGGGGCCAGACCCGGGTGGTGGGGCACGCCTATCCGTGGGACGTGATCGGGGATCCGGAGTTCGTGGATCGAGTGATCGGCCTGGGTCTGGACGAGGTCAGCCTGGCCGCGACCTACCACGGGACACGGGCGGCCACCCCGCTGCATCCGGCCCACCGGTTGGTTGAGGCGCCGCATGCCGCCCTGTACCGACCGGTCAGGGAAAGCGCCTGGGCCGCAGGCAGCCTGCGCCCCGTCTCGGCGAGCTGGATGGATTCGGCCGACCCGTTCGCTACGGCTACCGGGCTGCTGGCGGCCAGGGATTTGCGGGTGAACGCATGGGTGGTGCTCGCCCACTCTTCCCGGCTGGGGTCGCTGCGACCGGACCTGGTGGTCCGGAACTGTTTCGGCGACCGGTATTCCTACGCACTGTGCCCCTCGAAGGGCGAGGTCGTCGACTACGCAACAATTCTCGCGGTCGAGGCAGTGCGGGATGTCGGCATTTCAGGAGTGTCCGTCGAGGGTCTCGGCCAGATGGGTGTCGCCCACAATGGCCTGCACGAGAAGACCGACGGTGCCTATGGGCCTGCCGCCCAACGGATCCTCTCGGTTTGTTGCTGCGACGGTTGCCAAAAGGCCTGGGCAGCAGATGGTTTGGACGCGCAGGAGGTCGTCGGCAGGCTGCGGGACGGGTTGCTCGCGGTACAGGACGGCGCACATGCCGCTGACGCCACCATGGAGGAGGTCGTCGGCGGCGAGCTCGCTGCCGAACTACTGAGGGTCCGGTTTGCCAGCCAAAGCGCCTTGCGCGCCAGGGTTTTCGATTCATTGGCAGCTGCCGCACCTGGTTCCAGGATCACCCTGCACGGACAGCCGGACCCCTGGGCAACCGGTCCGTCACCGGCGATGTCCGGGGCGGTAACCGGGACAGCGGCCAGCGCAGCGGACGCCGTTCTGGTTCCGGCCTGGCCGGCCACCCCCGCCAGCTATGCGGCGGTGACCGCCGCCCGCCGTCTCGCACCGGCCGAGGTCTCCGTCGGGGCGTACGTGACGGTGCTGCCACCCGCCGATCTCGGCGGCGTGCAGGATCACGCCCGAGCGGTGATAACTGCCGGCGCCGACGAACTCCACCTGTATCACCTCGGGCTCGCCAACCGGGCGCAGCTCGACGTGTTGGGCGTCCTCGCGCGAATGGGTCGCTGACCCGGAACAGCGACGCTGGCCGTACTCCATGTCGTGTCATCGACCACAATCCGTGCGCCAGGCTAACGATCTATGTCATCATCTGAAGACATCATCTGAAGACATCAGCGCAATCGAGGGTTCCCGTGTCATTGACTCCCACATCCGGCACCGCCGCAATCGACCCGACCACAACCAGCGGTCACGGCAGGCCCGTCCGCCCGCAACTCAACTGGCGGGACAGTGCCCTGGTCCCGGTGCTGATGTTCATGGGCATGGTCGTTGCGGTCGTCAGCAGCCTTGGCGCCCCGCTGATCCCCTCCATTGCCGTCGACTACAACGTCAGCGTCGGCGGAGCCCAGTGGTCGCTGACCATCGCGTTGCTGGTCGGCGCGGTCACCGCGCCGATTCTGGGACGGCTGGGTGACGGTCCCGATCGTCGCCGCGTGATGCTCGGCACGCTCGGATTGGTGATGCTCGGCAGCATCCTGGCCGCCCTGCCGCTGAGCTACGGCTGGCTGCTGGTCGGGCGCGGGATGCAGGGTGTTGGGCTCGGCCTGATGCCGCTGGCCATGACGCTGGCCCGCGACCATTTGCCGGCGGCCCGGTCTCGCAGCACGGTCGGAATTCTGTCGATCACCGCGTCGGCCGGCGTCGGACTTGGCTATCCGCTCACCGGCCTGTTCGCCGACCAGTGGGGTCTCCACGCACCGTTCTGGTTCGGCGCAGCGATCAGCGGTCTTGCCCTGCTCCTCGCCGCAATGGTCTTGCCGGGCAGCAGCCACCTCCAACGGCGGCCACTCGACGGCGGCGGCGCGATCCTGTTGAGCGTGGGACTGATCGGGCTCCTGCTGGGCCTGAGCGAGGGTGAGACGTGGGGCTGGGCCTCCGGCCGGCTGCTGCTGATTGCGCTGGTCGCAGTGCTGATTCTCGCCACCTGGGTCCGGCATGAGCTCCGGACGTCATTCCCGCTGGTGAACCTGCGCCTGATGCGCAACCGAGCGGTCCTCACCGCCAACACCACCGGGCTGTTCGCCGGGCTCGGTATGTACATGCTGCTGCCCATGGTGACCCGCTACGTACAGGCCCCCACCTCGACCGGGTACGGGTTCGGCGTTTCGGTCGTCATCGCCGGCCTGGTCCTGTTGCCGTTCTCGATCACCAGTGTTTCCGCCAGTCGCCTGCTGCCGATGGTGGCGCGCCGACTGGGTCGGCGGATGGTGCTGCCGCTGGGAGCGCTGTTCCTGGCGACCTCGATGGTGATCTTCCTGGTCGCCAGGACCGAGCTGTGGGAGTCCTTCCTGATCATGGGCGTCGCCGGGCTCGGCACCGGTCTGATCTTCGCCGCCATCCCCGGGCTGATCGTCCGGTCGGTGCCCGGCAGCGAAACCGGCAGTGCGTTGGGCGTCAACCAGGTGATTCGGCAGATCGGCTTCTCCATCGGCAGCGCACTGGGAGCCGCGATCCTGACCGGGCACACCGTCGCGCCGGACCCGCTGCCCACCGACGCGGGCTACAGCGTCTCGGCGCTGATTGGCCTAGCGTTGTGCCTGCTCACGGCGGTGTTGAGCTTCGTACTGCCGCTCCGGGCGACGAAAGACACCGAGCTGTCCACGGTGGACGCGGCGGAGGAGCAACTGTTGATGGACGAGAGCGTTGACGGATCGGCCAGCGGCATCATGCTGCTGAACACCGACACCGACACAAAGAACACCGACACTGTGAACACCGACACTGTCGACCCGGAAGCCGACGGCGACGGATCGATGGCCGGCAATGGGACGACTCGTGAACTCGTCGCGGCCCGGCGATGACGACCTCAGTGCCGGTGGCCACGGCCGCCGGCGCGGCGCCTCGCCGGCGGCGCAACGCGGCCGACAGCCGGCAGACGCTGCTGGAAGCCGCCAGGGAGCTCTTCGCGGAGCGTGGCTTCGACCGGTCGACAACCCGGGATATCGGCGAACGCGCCGGATTGGATCCCACGCTGATCACCCGCTATTTCGGGAGCAAGGCTGCGCTCTACCTGGCGACCCTGCGCACCGATTTCGCGGCCGAGGAGCCGGGGGCGCTCCGCGACCTGCTCGAACCCACCCGCATGCTGGAGCTTCTCGACCGGATCGGCCGGCGCGGAACAGGGCCGATCTACGACGCGGCACTGCGTCCGCATTCGGACCCGATCATCGACGCCGAGGCACGGGCAGTGCTCACCGAGCGGTTCGTCGACCCCATGGAGCAGCGACTGCGCGGCGATGCAACAGCGCAGGACGCCCGATTGCGGGCCGAGATCATCACGGCAGCCTTCATCGGTGTTGCGGTCGGCCGCAACAACGGCGCGTTCCCCGCCTTGACCGCAGCACCGTCGGCGGACGTCGCAGAGCTACTTGCGCATGCTCTGAGTGACCTCCGCCCTCCGCCGGACGTACAGGATCTTCCCGATCGGTGATCGATTTCAACGGCGAGTCCTCGAGAAATAGCACTCCTCAGCGAGCGACTGCCCGCCCTACGGGACGAATGGCACACCCACCGCGATGAGCTTCGGGCATCAGGAACGCTCCTCCAGCGGAACGTCCCACCCGCACTGCTGCCCACCCCCGGCGATCAGCCCAATGGACTCAGCTCACCGGCGAGTAGCGACTCACGCTGCTCGTGTCCGTCTGCTTCATGGTTTCAGCGCTGCCGACCTGCAGATCGTTCCGAGCGTGACGTGCCCCCGGCGGGATTCGAACCCGCACTGGAACCATTTTAAGTGGCCTGCCTCTGCCGATTGGGCTACGGGGGCGTCGCTCGGCACCGCAAGAACGGCACCGTCAGGGTAGGAGACCGCCCCCCGCGGGAACAGCCGGGGTCGCTGCGTCTCCCGGCCGGGCCGTCAAGGCCAGTGGCGGAGGCAGCGGGCCGTGTCAGGTCGCCGGCGCGAGGGACAGCGCTATGCCGTCGAGGATGTCGTGTTCGGAGACGGTGATATCGCTGATCGGCGCCCGTTCCTGGACCAGCGTCACCATCGTGGACAGGATCAGTGCTCCGCCGCCGATGACGTCCACCCGGCCCGGGTGCATGTACCCCAACGCCGCTCGGTGGGACCGGTTGGCACCCATCAGGAATCTTGCGACCTTGTGCACCTGATCGGCCGGGATTTGTGACAGGTGAATCCGGGCGGGGTCGTACGTCGGGAGCTTGAGCGCCGCCGCGGCAACGGTCGTCGCCGTTCCGGACACCGGGACCAACCGTCGAACACTCGAAATCGGCAGCACATCGAGTGCGTCGATGAGCATCGACCGGACCCATTGGGTTGCCTCGTCCCGCTCAGCCGCGGTGGGTGGGTCGGATCGAAGAATTCGCTCGGTGATCCGCACACAACCGATGTCCAGACTGATCGCCCCACTGATCCGGTGCTGCCCCCGATGCCGACTGCCGATCACCAATTCCGTTGAGCCACCGCCGATGTCGACAACCAGGAACGGCCCGGTCGCCGGGTCGAGCTCACCGACCGCACCGGCAAAGGATAGTTCCGCCTCCTCGTCACCGGTGATCACCTCGGGCTGCTGGCCCAGCGTGGATGACACCATCTCGACGAAATCATCGCGGTTCGCCGCGTCCCTGGTCGCCGACGTTGCCACCATCCGCACCCGCACCGCATCGGACGCGCGGACCACCGCGGCGTAGTCGGCCAGCGCACGCCAGGTGCGATCCAACGCATGGGTGGAGATCCGGCCGGTGGCATCGACGCCCTCGCCGAGCCGCACGACCCGCATCTCGCGATGAACGTCAACGAGCACCGGAGCGCCGTCCGGACCGGCATCGACGTCGGCAACAAGCAGCCGGATCGAGTTCGTTCCGCAGTCGATCGCGGCCACCCGGATGCTGCTGGCCGTCATACGGCACGCCGGTGGGTCATGATCGGACGGTACCGCAGCGTATGTTTCGTCTCCGGTCGCCTGCGCCATCTGACCCACTGCACTCGAGGAGGTATCGGCAGTGCCGCCGACCCACGCAGTCATCAACCAGGTCCCGCCACTGGTCGGGCATGACGTCAGCGCCGCCGACCCCGCACTGCACGCTGCACTTGCCGCCGCCGGGGCGCCGCTGACCGAGGACCTGCGCGCATTGGCCATCGACGCCGGCTCGGCCGAGATCACGGAGGCGGTGCGCCTCGCAGACACGAATGCACCAGTGCTGCGCACCCACGACCGGCGCGGTGCCCGGGTGGACGAGGTCGACTACCACCCCGCTTGGCACACATTGATGTCCCGGGCGGTCGGCGCCGGGTTGCAGGCGGCGCCCTGGGCGCTGGAGTCGGTCGACAACGCCCACCTCCGGCGCGCCACCGGCTTCTACCTGTGGACCCAGACCGAATCCGGTCACCTGTGCCCGATCTCGATGACCTACTCAGCGATCCCGGCGCTGCGGCACAACCCAGAACTGGCGCGGCAGTACGAACCGGGGCTCACGTCCCGCAGCTACGACTTCGGCCTCCGGCCGCCGCAGACGAAGACCGGCCTGTTGGCCGGCATGTCGATGACGGAGAAGCAGGGTGGCTCGGATCTGCGCGTCGGCACCACCCGGGCCGTGCCGGACTCCGCCGGTGGCGATCGGTTCCGTTTGACCGGCCACAAGTGGTTCACCTCGGCTCCGATGAACGACGTGTTCCTCACCCTCGCGCAGGCGCCCGATGGTTTGACCTGCTTCCTGTTGCCACGGGTGCTACCGGACGGAACCCGTAACGCGATTGCGCTGCAACGACTGAAGGACAAGCTCGGCAACCGGGCCAACGCCTCGGCCGAGATCGAGTACGAGGATGCGATTGGCTGGCGAGTCGGGGACGAGGGACGCGGCGTACCAACCATTCTCGAGATGGTGACGATGACGCGGCTGGACTGCGTGCTCGGGTCGGCCGGGCAGATGCGCGCCGCCTTGTCGCAGGCGGCCCACTACGCTTCGCGGCGCGGCGCGTTCGGTCGCCGGCTTGTCGAACAGCCCGCGATGACGGCGGTACTGGCCGACCTGGCGGTCGAATCCTGGGCCGCGACCGTCACCGCGATCCGGCTGGCAACGTTGGTCGACCTGTCCCTCGGCGGCGACCAACAGGCAACGGCCCTGCTGCGACTGGCGCTTCCGGTCTGCAAGTTCTGGGTCTGCAAGCGCGCCGTCCCGATGATCGCCGAGGCCCTGGAATGCCTGGGCGGCAACGGGTATGTCGAGACCTACCCGATGGCCCGGCTGCTGCGGGAGTCGCCGCTGAACGGCATCTGGGAGGGCTCAGGCACCGTCACCGCGCTCGACGGCGTGCGCGCCCTGGGCAAATCTCCGGCGTCCAGGGAGGCCTTCCTGGCCGAACTCGCGACCGCGACCGGCGGCTCCGCCGACTACGACCGGGCGGTTCGCGCTCTGACCGCACTGCTCAGCGCGGACGTCGACCAGGTGGATGCCCGTCGGGTGGCTTCGCTGGCCGCCCGCACCTTCGCCGCGTCATTGCTGATCCGCCAGGCTCCGACCGATATCGCCGAGCTCTACTGCCGAACCCGACTGGGCGGACACGGTGACCGCGTCTACGGCGAACTGCCGGGCGCGGGCTCTACCGCACTTGGCATCGTTGCCGCGGTGACCCCCCACCCAGCCAGTTGATCCGAGGCTGTCCGAGCCAGTTGATCAACGTCTGGGGCCCTTTCGCGTTGTACCGCAACGTGAAAGGGCCCGAAATGTTGATCATCGAGGACGGGCAGCGGTTCAGGGACCTTTGTGGCTGCGTGGGGGGAGCCGGACACAAGCCGGCTGGCCGCGGAAATAGTCCGGCAGCGCGTCGACTGCCTGGTCCCCCAGCGGGTTGACACCCCGGCCGACGGCCAGCGAGTGCGCCACCAGTACGTGGATGCACTTCACCCGATCAGGCATCCCGCCCGCGGTGACGGCGATCCCGAGATCGTCGAGGTCGTTGCGCATCCGCAGGTAGGACTCGTGCGCGAGTCGGTAGTGCGCCGCGAGCTCTGGGTCCGCGGCCAGCTGCGCGGTCATTTCCCGCATGACGCCCACCGATTCCATCCGACTCACCGCGGAGTTCAGCGCTGAACAGCACAGGTAGAACATCGTCGGGAAGGGTGTGCCGTCCGGCAGCCGCGGTGACGTCTGGACGACCGCGGGGACGCCGTGATCGCAGCGGTAGGCCACGGCGAGCAGGCCACGCGGCGGCCGGCCCAATTCTCGGGTGAGCAGTTCACGGTCACTGTCGGTGACGAAATCCCACCAGTGTGGCCCCGTCGGGCGTCCCGTGATCAGCGGCTCATGGTGATCCTCGGGTGGCACGATTACTGGTTGCCGTCCTGGGACAGGGTGTTCCAGAGGGTGCCGTACCAGGGCTGATCCGAGCTCGCAGCCGCGGCCACTTCGTCCGCGGACGGTGCCAGGGCGGGCGCATGGACCACGAAAACAGTGTCGCCGGGAGTCACGTACTGCAGTCGGCGACGGGCCTCGGCCGCGATGTAGTCCGGGTCGGAGAGGGCGACTTTTCGCGCTTCCAGCTCGTCCCGCTGTTGTTCCAGGTCCTGCTGTGCGGAAACCGCCCTGGCCAGTTCGGTGCGCTGTTCCAGGTAGCTGCGCAGCGGGAAGGCGACCGACAGTGCGACGGCGCACAGCACCAAGCCGAGGATGGCCACCTGCCTGGCGAGGGTGGATTGCGGCAGCAGGTTCCGTCCGGGCATGGCGGGCAACGTGACCTTGCGACCGGATCGGCGGGCGACACCGGTGGCGGATGCCGCCGGTGCCGTGGCCGGGCGGGCGGCGACCGGCCTGGATGATCCCGACCGGGCGCGCCGGGTGGATCCGGTTGGTGCGGTGCGGTCGCCCGCAGCGCCCGCCCGGGACGTGCGTGAGGCACGAGAGCCCGGTCCCGGGCGACGCTGCGGATGCTGACTCATGCGGGCGTCAGGACCCCGCGGTGTAACGCGGGAAGGCCAGCTCGCCGAGGTAGCGGGCCGCGTCGCCGAGGTTCTCCTCGATCCGCAGCAGCTGGTTGTACTTGGCAACCCGCTCCGACCGGGCCGGCGCGCCGGTCTTGATCTGGCCGCACCCGGTGGCCACCGCAAGATCGGCGATGGTGACGTCCTCGGTCTCGCCGCTGCGGTGGCTCATCATGCAGCGGTAGCCGGCGTTGTGCGCCATCGTCACGGCGTCGAGGGTCTCGGAAAGGGTGCCGATCTGGTTGACCTTGACGAGCAGTGCGTTGGCCGCGCCGCGGGCGATGCCGTCCTCCAGCCGCTCCGGGTTGGTGACGAACAGGTCGTCACCGACGATCTGGATCTTGGAACCGAGCTGGGTCGTCATGGAGATCCAGCCCTCCCAATCGTTCTCGCCCAGCGGGTCCTCGATGGAGACGATCGGGTAGTTGGCGACGAGATCGGTGTAAATGGCGATCATCTCGTCGGCGGACTTGATGCCGCCCTCGTACATGTACCCGGCGTCGGAATGGAACTCGGTGGCCGCTACGTCCATCGCCAGGACGACGTCGGTGCCGAAGGTGAAGCCGGCCTTGCTGATCGCCTCGGAGATCAGGTCGAGCGCCGCCTTGCTGGAAGCTGCTGCGGGCGCGAAGCCACCCTCGTCGCCGAGGGCGGTGGAGAAGCCCGCCTTCTTCAGGACGGACTTGAGCGAGTGGTAGGTCTCCGCACCCCAGCGCAGGGCCTCCCGGAATGTGGGCGCACCGATCGGGGCGATCATGAATTCCTGGACGTCGACGCCGCTGTCGGCATGCGCGCCACCGTTGACGATGTTCATCATCGGGACCGGCAGGATGTGCGCGTTCGGGCCACCGATGTAGCGGAAGAGTTCGAGCTCGGCGGACTCGGCGGCCGCCTTGGCGACGGCCAGCGAGACACCGAGGATGGCGTTGGCACCGATCCGGCCCTTGTCCGGCGTGCCGTCCAGGTCGATCAGCTTCTGGTCGATCACCCGCTGCTCGATCGCGTCATACCCGATCAGTGCCGGCCCGATCTCCTCCAGGACTGCTTCGACGGCCTTGAGGACGCCCTTGCCGAGATAGCGGGCGGAGTCGCCGTCCCGCAGTTCGACGGCTTCGTGTTCGCCGGTCGATGCTCCGGAGGGAACCGCAGCGCGGGCCAGTGACCCGTCGTCCAGGGCCACCTCCACCTCGACTGTTGGGTTGCCTCGGGAGTCGAGGATCTCGCGTGCTCCGATGAGTTCGATGGCCGCCACAGGGCACATCCCTTCGCTTACGGGGTGGTCGTGCTGGATGGATGATGGGTCGTGAGGTCGATGACGGTGACATCACAGGACGGTCTCGACCCGTGACGGGACTCAGCCTAGATGCGAAGGGCGCGGCGGTCCTGTCGGACTCGCCCGCGCCGATGTTCCGGGCGAGTTTTGGGCGGTCCGAGGTCCCTGATTCGGGCCTCGCGACGGCCGCTATCCCAGCTCGAGCGCACGGAGCCGGGGCAACACCTGCTCGCCGTACAGGGTGAGGAACCGCTGCTGATCGGGACCCGGGGCGTGGAAGACCAGGTGCCGGAAGCCCAGGTCGTAGTAGGCCTTGATCTTCTCGACGTGCTCGTCGGGATCGGTGGAAACGATCCACCGCGACGCCGCCTGCTGCACCGGGAGGGCGTCCGCCAATCGCTGCATCTCGATCGGATCCTCGACACCGCTCTTCTGCTCGGGGGTCAGTGCCAGCGCGCCCCAGTACTTGGTGTCGGCCAGGGCCTTTGCGCGGTCCGGGTCGAACGACACCTTCATCTCCATCAGCAGGTCGAGGTCGTCCAGTGTCCGGCCGGCCTTGCCGGAACCCTCGGCCAGCGCGGGCAGCAGTGTGTCGGAGTACAGCGTGGGCGCCTTGCCGGAGGTGGTGATGAAACCGTCGGCGATCCGCCCGGCCAGGCGGGTGGCTGCCGGGCCGGACGCACCGATGTAGATCGGCACCGGGGTTTCCGGCCGGTCGTAGATGGTGGCTTTGTCGGTGCGGTAGTAGGTACCTTCGAAGCTGACTCGCTCGCCGGACCAGAGTTCCTTGATCAGCGTGACGGCTTCCTTGAGCCGGGCGAACCGCTCCTTGCCGTCCGGCCATTCCAGGCCGAGCGGCACCTCGTTGAGCGACTCCCCCGACCCGACGCCCAGGATCAGCCGCCCCGGGTACATCACACCCAGCGTGGCAAAGGCCTGCGCGATGACGGCCGGGTGGTAGCGGAAGGTCGGGGTGAGCACCGACGTCCCGAGCAGCACCCGTTCGGTTCGGGCACCGACTGCCCCGAGCCACGGCAACGCGGCCGGGGCGTGCCCGCCGTCATGCCGCCACGGCTGCAGGTGATCGGAGATGAAGACCGAGTCGAAACCCGCCTGTTCCGCGGCGACCGCGAAATCGGCAAGCTCGACCGGCCCGAACTGCTCAGCAGAAGCCTTGTAGCCCAAACGCAATGGCATGAAATCTCCTCGGTGGGACTGGCCGCGTGCCGCCTGACTCGGGCGGCTCCGCCTGATGTCAGTGGTACCAGCCCCACGCAGGTTCGCCCGCGCCGGGTTCGATCAGCGGGCCCTGACGCCACCCGCTGCCAGTCCCGCGCCGATCAAGTTCGACGGCGCGGATGAAGTTGTTGACTCGAGCACCACCCGTCACAAAACGGCCATGTTGGTCCGCGCCGTGGACTTTGATCGGCGCGGAATTTTGCCGATTGCTGCTGCACCTACGCCCTGGTCGAAGAAGCGCGCATGCCGATTGGTTTCAGCCCGCGAGCGCTTCCCGGACCACCTTCGCGATGGCGTCGGCCTCGATCAGGAAGCCGTCATGCCCGTAGTCGGAATGAATGGTGAGCAGCGGCCGGGCGGTCGGCGCCGTCGCCATCAGCTCGCCCTGGGCCGGCAGGAACAGCCGGTCGGAATCCACCACGGCAACCGTCAGCTCCGCGGAGATCCGTTGCAGCGCCGCATCGACCCCCCCGCGACCCCGGCCGATGTCGTGCGAGTTCATCGACTCGGTGAGCACCAGGTACGAGTTCGGGTCGAACCGACGACCGAGCTTGCGGCCGTGGTGCTCCAGGTACGACTGCACCGCGAAGCGACCGCCGATCAGCGGGTTCTCCTCGCCCTGGGGGGCCCGGCCGAACCGGGTGTCCATCTCCAGCGCTGACCGGTAGGTGGTGTGTGCGATCTCCCGCGCCACCGCCATCCCGGCCAGCGGCGGTGCATCGTCGTAGTAGTCGCCGCCGCGAAAGTTGCCGTCCGCCCGGATCGCCGCGAGTTGGGGCACGCTCCAGGCGATCTGGTCGCCGGTGAAGTAGGCGCAGGTGGCGATCGCGATCGACTTGCCCACCCGATCCGGGTACCCAACCGCCCACTCCAGCGCCCGCATGCCGCCCATCGACCCGCCGAGCACCGCCGCGAACCTCTCGATGCCCAGCAGGTCGGCCAGCGCCGCCTCGGCGGCGACCTGATCGCGGACTGTGATCCGCGGAAACCTTGAGCCGTAACGGTTTCCGTCGGCCGCGATGGATGACGGGCCGGTGCTGCCCCGGCACCCACCGAGCACGTTGGCGGCGATCGCGAAGTACCGGTCGGTGTCCAGCGGGGTGCCCGGCCCGATCAACCCGTCCCACCATCCCGAGGTCGGTTGATCGGGTCCGGCCGGCCCGACGACGTGTGCATCACCGGTCAGGGCGTGCAGCACCAGGACAGCGTTGTCCCGCCGGGGGGTGAGTTCGCCCCAGGTCTGGTAGGCCAGGGTGACCGAGTCCAGCCGTTCACCGGACTCGGTCACCATGGCGCCGACCGTCGCGTACCGCCGAGCGCTGCCCGGCGGGGCGGAAATACTAACGGGGACAGTCACTCTCCCTTGGCGGCCGTGAAGCCTGCCTCCAGATCGGCCAGGATGTCATCGATGTGCTCGGTGCCGACGGCCAGCCGGATCAGACCCGGTGTGACGCCGGTGGTCAGCTGCTCGGCCGCCGAGAGCTGAGCGTGGGTGGTCGACGCCGGGTGAATGACGAGTGACCGCACATCGCCGATGTTCGCCAGGTTGGTGAACAACTCCAGTGCGTCGGTGAAGGCCTGACCGGTCTCGACGCCGCCCTTGATCTCGAAGGCGACGATCGGGCCGCCACCCTTGGGCGCGTACTTCAGCTGGTTCGCGTGCCAGGGGCTCGACTGCAGTCCGGGGTAGGACACCGAGGCCACCTCGTCGCGGCCATTGAGCCATTCGGCGACCCTGGTGGCGTTGCTGACGTGCCGGTCCATCCGCAGCGACAGTGTTTCGATGCCCTGCGAGATCAGGAAGGCGTTGAACGGCGAGATGGCGGGTCCGATGTCGCGGAGCCCCTGCAACCGGGCCTTGAAGATGAACGCGACGTTGGACTTGAACAGGCCCTCCGGGCCGAGATCGACGCCCCAGGTCAGGTTGTTGTAGCTCGGATCGGGAGTGTTGAAGTTCGGGAAGCGTTCGGCGTTCGCGACCCAGTCGAAGTTGCCGGAGTCCACGATGACACCGCCGATCGCGGTCCCGTGGCCCCCGAGATACTTGGTGGCCGAGTGCACCACGATGTCCGCGCCGTGCTCGATCGGCCGGACGAGATACGGTGTGGGCACGGTGTTGTCGACAATCAGCGGAACACCGACGGCGTGCGCGGCGTCGGCCACCGCACGGAAGTCGAGAACGTCGAGCATCGGATTGGAGATCGATTCGGCGTAGAAGGCCTTGGTATTCGGCTTCGCCGCGGCGGTCCAGGAGGCCGGATCGTCCGGGTCTTCCACGAAGTCGACGCTGATCCCCAGTTTGGGCAGCGTGTAGTGGAACAGGTTGTACGTGCCGCCGTAGAGCCGCGGCGAGGACACGATGTGGTCGCCTGCTTCGGCGATGTTCAGGATGGCCAAGGTCTCCGCCGACTGGCCGGACGCCACCAGCAGCGCGCCGACGCCGCCCTCGAGTGAGTTGATCCGGTCCTCGACGACTGCCTGGGTCGGGTTCATGATCCGGGTGTAGATATTGCCGAGTTCCTCGAGCGCGAACAGCTTCCGGCCGTGTTCGGACGAGTCGAAGGCATACGACGTCGTCTGGTAGATCGGTAATGCCCGGGCCTTGGTGGTCGGGTCCGGGCTCTGGCCGGCGTGGATCTGGCGGGTCTCGAAGGACCAGTTCGGGGTCATGGATTCGCTCCTGGGTGTGGTGGAGGGTGTCCACCTGGTGAGTGGGACTGGTGACAAACAACTACGCCCCTGACGGGCAGGTACCGCGCCACCGCAGCTGAACACGACGGTTGCACCCCGGTGGGTACGACTCCGGGCATCGATCGGTTCTCGCGAACCCGGGTGCGGCGCGCGAAGCCGCTGGGATGGGTCAGCCGCTACAACACATGGTCGTCCGCACCGCGGCACTCCTGTCCGGCGTCATCGCCTACATCTCTTCTGACAGGGTCCGACGTTCGCGGACCCGCGCTTGCGCATCATGGATTGTCACCGTCCGACATTTCTCGGACGACACCAGCCGGTGATTCGCCTGGTCATCACCCGGGGCACCCCACCGCGTGTGGAGGGTTGCCGCCCAGCAAGCCGGGGCTGTCGCTGGAACTCAAGACCTGCGGCAGATTGTAGCGAGCATCGGCCGCCGCGGCGACGGTTGAACGAGGCGAATTCGCCGCGCCCGGCTCCAAACACGACGGGATCGAATACGCATCGACACGGGTGGTCACCCTCGGCGATTCCGCTGCCACAGCACGGCCGCCGGTATCGCCGGCAAGAGGAAGATCAGCAGCGCGATCGGCAATTCCTCGAAGACCCCGTAGCCGGCCCGGGTCACGCCGTAGATCATGTTGCCGACCGCGACGATGAACCACCCGACGATGAAGATCAGCGAAATGCGCGCGATCGCGGCCTTGTCCGACCGGCTCGTCGTGAGTAACAGCAGAAAATAGACGAACAATCCGCCGATGACGAAGAGCAGGGCGCGCACGGCACTCTCCTCCCGCTGTCCTCCCGCTACTGGATGCGCGAAACCCTAAATGATCACCAACCGCCTTTGCCCGCCGGGTGCCGGGCTCAGGACGTCCGCAGGTCGGCGAACACGCCGACGATCAGCACGGCATTCAACACAGTGATCCCGGCCGTGATCAACCAACCCACGGCCTTCACTGCACGGCCGTTTGCGTCCCTGCCCATCAGCGAACGATCCGACGTCAGCCGGAGCAGCGGGATCAGCACGAACGGCAACCCGAACGACAGAATCACCTGCGAGATGACCAGCACCGTCGTCGCGTCGGCCCCAACGGCGAGGACGATCAGGGCGGGTATCAGGGTGACGACGCGGCGCAGCATCAGGTTGACCTTGCGGTGCAGCAGGCCTTCCATGATGACGCTGCCCGCGTAGCAGCCCACCGACGTCGAGGCCAGGCCGGAGGCCAGCAGACCGACGGCAAACAGCACCCCGACGAGCGGCCCGAGGGTATTGGTCACCGCGGCGTGCGCACCCTCGATGGTGTCGACACCCTCCTGACCGCGCAGCGCGGAGGCCGCGAGCAACAACATCGCGATGTTCACGCTGCCGGCCAGGATCATCGCGAAGACAACGTCGGTCCGGGTCGCACCGATCAGCCGGCCCCGCGCCGGGCCCGCTTCGACGTGCCCGAACCGGTCCCGAGTCAGCGCCGAATGCAGGTAGACCACGTGCGGCATGACGGTGGCGCCGAGCATGGCGGTGGCCAGCAGCACCGAGTCGATGCCGTCGAACCTGGGGATCAGGCCGGCCGCCACTCCGGCCGGTGACGGTGGCGCGACGAACAGGCCGGCCAGGAAGCCGATCGCGATGATCAACAGGAATCCGGTGATCATCCGCTCGAACGGCCGCTGCCCGCGACGGTTCTGCACCGCGAGTAGACCCAACGAAACCAATCCGGCGATCAAACCACCCAGCAGCAAAGGAATGTCGAACAGCAGGTTCAGCGCGATCGCCCCGCCGATCACCTCCGCAAGGTCGGTCGCCATGGCGACCGCCTCGGCCTGCAACCAATAGCTCAACCGGGCGGGACGGCCCATTCGTCGCCCCACGAGTTCGGGTAGCGACAATCCGGTGGCGAGGCCGAGCTTCGCGGAAAGGAACTGCACGACACCGGCGGACGCCGTCGCGACAACCAGCACCCACACCAACAGGTAGCCGTAGCGGGCGCCTGCTTGCAGATTCGCCGCGACATTGCCGGGGTCCACATAGGCAACGGCAGCGACGAATGCGGGGCCGAGCAAGCCGGCCCGGATAGCGAGCCGTCGCGACCGGCTGACGTCAAATCGGCGGTCGATGTCGTCGGAGTCTGACGCCGCTTCGGCGGGGTCTCCCGATTTCACCCTGCTATTTTCCGTCATCGCCGCTTGGCGCTGATCGTCGGGTTCGCGGGCCTGTCGGAACCCATCGAACGTGCCAACGGGATGTACCAATTGTCGTGCCCGAAACCTGCGGGATGAGCGATTGGCCCGTCAACGGATAGTTGGTCCCGAAACTCATGCTGTGACCGCTCTTGCGGAGCACATCGCTCTTTTGCACACCGAAGTGGACAAAATTCGTCAATCGCGGCTCCTTAGAGGGGATTCCGGCACAGTGCGTCACATCGGCCCGACAAGGTGTAATCCGACGGGGACTGGTGTCGTTGCGCGATGTCGCAGAGAATTGGTTGAGCCGAATGGTGCATTCGGTCACCGATCGAGACCGACCTCCCAATGGGTCGACCTCGCGATGACCAGCAGAGCGGGGACTGAGGAGCGGTGAGTGAGATGAGCAATTGTGCCGCGACATATGTCGGCCAGGTAGAACAGGATCCCCAGGGCGCCCTGTGGGCGGTGCTGTATTACCGCGACGAGATCATCACTCGCGAGCAGGTCCGCTCGCTGCGCAAGGCCAAGCGACGCGTGAGCGACCTCGTGTTGTCGGCTGCCGACAACCACCCCATGGGGCCGATACCGGCTCCCGTCCCCGGACCGGCGCCGTGTCCCCGGATTGAGGTGCGCGCACCGTCCGATGGCACGAACCGCGCGGCGATCGCCCACCTCGTCTGACGTCATTCCCGGGCCGGTCCGCCGCCGGTCTGCTACCCGGCCTGCAGCAACCCTGCTATCGAGTAGCCAGTTGCGGACCGTGATCTTGCCGGCGAACAACCGATTGTGGCCGATCGAATGCCCGCGCGCCGGTGCACAGCCGGTGCGGACATGGCAGCATCCTCCCGTGAGCGACTTCCCCACGAGCTTCCCGACCGCCCGAACCCCCGATCCGATGGACGCGCCGCCGCTGCGCTGGGGGTGCTGGCCCCGGGGCGGATCGCGGGGTCATTCATCGACGCGATGTCCAGGCACACCAGGCAACGGTTGTTGGCCGTCGGCTCCCGCTCGCTCGACCGCGCCCAGGCCTTCGCCACCGCGCACGGCGCAGACCGGGCATATTCCTCGTACGAGGAACTGGTCGCCGATCCGGACGTCGACGCGGTGTACGTCGCCTCGCCGCACAGCGAGCACCGGGCGCAGGCACTGCTGGCCATCGCCGCCGGCAAACCGGTGCTGGTCGAGAAGGCCTTCACCAGGAACGCCGCTGAGGCTCAAGAGGTCGCCGACGCCGCGCGATCCGCCGGAGTACTTGCCATGGAGGCGATGTGGACCCGCTTCCTACCGCAGACCGACGTGATCCGCCAACTACTCGCAGCCGGTGCGTTCGGCGAGGTCACCACCGTACTTGCCGACCACGGACAGTCATTCGAACCGGATCCCGCCGGCCGACTGTTCAACCCCGGCCTCGCCGGTGGTGCATTGCTGGATCTCGGCGTTTACCCGGTGTCCTTCGCCTCGTTCATCCTGGGCAATCCGGACAGCGTGCTGTCGACGGGCTCGCTCACCGACACCGGCGTGGACGCCCAGGCTTCGATGGTGCTGACAACCGGCCAGGCGCAGGCGGTGCTGAACACCACCTTGCTGGCGCAAACGCCCACCACAGCATCGATCTCCGGCTCCGCGGCCAGGTTGGAGATATCCGGCCCGTTCTACGGACCGGGCGTCCTGACGCTGACCGGCAATGACGACCACCAGCTGATCCGGGACAAGGACGCGATCACCGGGCACACCGGCCTGTGTTTCGAGGCGGCACATTTCGCCGTCCTGATCGGCGAGGGGGCCACCGAATCGCCGCTGCTGCCGCTCGCCGAAACCGTGGCCGTGCTGCGGACGATCGACGCTGTCCGGGAACAGCTGGGGGTGCGCTACCCCGGCGAATAGCCGACGACGGCGCCATCAGACAACGGTCACGACCGTCACACCGCAGAACCGCCGGCCGCCGGTCGCCGCGCTGGCTCCGATGGCGACGGTGTTGATCGCTATCGGAATCGCCGGCTTCAGGAGTCGGGGCGTGCAGAGATCTGAACCGTCAGGGCAGCAGGCCCTCGTCGCCGTCGGAGCCGTCGGACCTGGCAGCGCTGTCGGCCGCGGCAAGGGCCTTCGCGTGCGCGATGGCAACGGCCCGGAGCGCGGACTCCGGGTCCTCACCACGGGCACCCGCAGCGTAGGCAATCCGGAACATCGCCTCGGCCGGTGATTCACCGACCGGCGGATCGATCGTGACGGCGAACTTCGCCGCACGGGCCCCGAGCTTCGAAGCCAGCGCCACCGCGGGTTGCCCGAACGCAACGCCGTCGAGCACCCCGGAGCGGCCCTGCTCGGTCTTCTTCAGCTCATCCCATCGTTGCTGCTGATCGGCTGCCGTCCACACGGGTGTGGCGTCGCTCTGGAAGACGTGCGGATGCCGACGCACCAGTTTGTCGACCAGGTCGGCGGCAACGTCATCGATGGTGAAACCACCCTGTGCCGCGGCGGTCTCGGCCGCGATCCGAGCGTGAAAGAGAACCTGCAGGAGGACGTCGCCGAGTTCCTCGCGAATGGCGGCAGGATCACCGAGTTCGACCGCTTCGACCAGCTCGTAGCACTCCTCGATGAGGTACCGCAGGAGCGAGGAATGAGTCTGTTCCGCGTCCCAAGGGCAGCCGCCGGGCGATCGCAATCGATCCATCACGGCCACCGCGTCCAGCAGCCGTTCTCCCGTCGTTGGTGGGCTCGGCTCGGCCGGCACAGGGGGCAAGTCGCCGGCGACGGCGCCGGTCACAGCCCGCTGCCGCCCGGTACCACCTGAAGGGTCAGCGGATCCCAGACGCCCAGGCGTGGATTGACGGAAACTCCTACTTTTTCGGCGAACGGTTGGAGCAGCAGGGCGCCCAGGTCGAACTTGCCGCCGAGGTCCTGCGGGTTGAGGACGGCCGGCGTCAGTACCGCATCCTCGACGGACCGGTCCAGAACCCGCACGACATAGTAGCCGTTAGCGTTGGGATAGAGGATGACGTCGCCCGGGTTGGCATAGAAGACGCCGGTGGGGGCGACGGTGGGGGTCGTCAGCACGCTGGCTGTCTGCGGTTTCACGGGCGCCTGCGAGGCAGCGATCAACCCCCCTACGGCCTGCGGATCGGCCAGGAACTGGGTTCTGGTGGCCACCGCTTCGTCCCGGGTTGCGACCGACACCCCGTCGATATTGACCACCACGTTCTTGATCGGCGCGCCCTGCGCCGGTTGCGTTGACACCAGGCCTTCCAGGCGGAGCAGGTCTCGCACCGTCTGGTCAACCATCGACGCCGGGGTGCCAAGCTGGGCGGCCGCGTCGGTGGCGATGGCCGTGGTCACTGCAGCATTGACCTGCTCATCGGTGACAACGATGCCCGCATCATCGGCCGCGAGTCCAAGCAATTCACTGCGGATGGCGGAGGTGGCCTGCCGACGGTTCAGTTCGGCGAGGGTCGATGCGTCCGGCGCGGGATTCCCGGCCGCCACCGCCTGCTGCACCAGGGCGGAGGTGCGGTCGAAGATCAACGCCTCGGAGATCGAGACGTCACCGACCTCGGCAGCTGCGGTGGCCTGGGTGGAGCAACCGGCCGAGCTGAAACCGACGACCGCCACACACGCAAGCACGGTGAGAGATCGACGTGTGACGAATCGACGTGCAGATAGCACTCCTGCCACCTTCCGGGTTCCGGGAGCCCGCCGCCGGACGTGCCTGGCGCGTGAACTCACCCTGACACCTTTGCACAGCGGCGAGTCGATTTTGGCCGCGGACCGGGTGTGGTGGGGCGGGCGGTGATGTGAATCAACCGCCCGCCCGCCTGCAAAAGAGTCGATGGGGCTCGCTGTCGCCGGTAGCCCGGTGGATCAGTAAGCGCCGGAGGAGGAGACGACGGCCTTCGCCGTCTTCCAAATGATCACCATGTCGCCGGTGATGGACCAGTTCTCGACGTAGTAGACATCGAGGCGGACGGTGTCGTCCCAGGTCAGATCGGAACGACCGGACACCTGCCACAGGCCGGTCATACCGGGCTTGACGAGCAGCCGCCGGCGAGCCTCGATCCCGTAGAGATCGGTCTCGGCCTTCAGCGGCGGGCGGGGCCCGACCAGGCTCATGTCGCCTTTGACGACATTGAACAGCTGAGGAAGTTCATCGATGCTGAAGCGCCGGATGAACTTGCCGATTCTGGTGATGCGCGGGTCATTCTTCATCTTGAACAGGACGACGTTTCCGGCATCCCGATTCTCGTCCTGCAACTTCTCCAGGCGGGACTCCGCGTCCACCACCATCGACCGGAACTTGATCATCCGGAAGATCTCGCCGTTGATGCCGACGCGGTCCTGACGAAAGAACACGGGGCCCTTGCTGGTGAGCTTGATGGCGATGGCGAAGCCGAGCAACACCGGCGAGAACAGCAGGATCAGGAACAAGCTGCCGATGAGGTCGAAGGACTTCTTCAGGATCTGGTTGGCACCGTGGTAGGTCGGGCGATCCACATGGATCAAAGGCAGGCCGGCAACCGGATGGGTGTGCACCCGAGGGCCGGCGATGTTGGTCAGGGCCGGTGCCAGTATGAGTTCGGCATTGGTGTCTTCGAGTTCCCAGCTGAGCTTCCGCACCCGACTCGGCCCGAAAGCAGCTGTGCTGGTGACAGCGACCGTATCGGCGCCGCAGGATCGGACGATTCCGGCGATATCGTCGAAGCCGCCAAGAACCGGAACGCCGTGGATCTCCAGGAGCCGACCGCCGTCCGAATCCACGGCCTGGGCGGGCTTGCTGATGCAGACGCCGATCACCTGGTAGCCGGCCTGCGGCGCGCGGCGCAGATCGCGGAGCAACTCGGTCACGGTGTGGATGTTGCCGACCGCGAGGACCTGTGATTGGTAGCGACCGGCGTCCCGCTGACGGTGCAACCACCGACGCCAGCCGAATCGGGATCCGAGAACCGCGGCAAGACCGACCGGCATCATCACCAGCAAGTAGCTGCGCGGCAGTTCGAGCTTGAAGAGGTAGGAGGCGATGGCGGCCGCACCGAACACCGCGAAGGTGGCGTGCATGATCCGCTTGTATTCGGTGGCACCGTAGCCGATGGTCTTGGGATCGCGGCTGCCGAACCAGGTCAGCCCGAGCATCCAGACAACCAGCAGCACAGCAGTCAGGGCGACGTAGGGCACATAGATCGGGTCGATGGCGCCATCCGCGGTGACCGCTGGAAAACGAACGAGGTGGACGACGATCGCCGCAACCAGCAACGATAGGAAGTCGGTTACCAGCAGGCGGGCGGAGTAGCGACGACCCCAGCCACGGCGCCTCGAGCTGGCAATCCCGCCCGTCGCGACAATGCCCTGACCGGACTCAACCGCTGCGGGTGAGGAATCCAGTTCACGGGCAGGAGCGGTGGACCGAGAGAAGAACGTCCTGATCGCGCGTCTGCCTGATACGACCGGTTCGGTCGTAAGTGCCATGTCTGATCCCCTATGTCTTGCTGCGGTACGCGAGTGAACGGCAAGGCCGTTCGGACTGGCCAGACCCGTCCGAGTGGGGTGTTGCGAACAATTCCCCATCAAACGTCTGTGCGAGTCAAAAGAGCGCCCCCGCGCTCTCCTGATGCAGTAAACCTAACTGTCTGCAACCAAAAAGGGAAGTCTTTGCGCACCGACTCCCCCGTTAGAGTGAGTGCACCGATCTCGAACCGACCAATCTTGTCGCACTACGTAGACAGCCTAACCTGTCGCCGTCGAGCGGTCGCGCTCGCCGTCGATGCCGGCCAGCACCTTACGTAGCAGGCTGCTGGAGGTGTGCATGGTGTAAGGGAAGTACACCACCTCGACGCCGACGGCGGCGAAGTCGGTCTCCAACTTCAAACCCTTGGCAGTTCCACGCCAGTCGTCACCCTTGAATAGGACGTCGAACCGCACGGACTCCCAGGTTACGAGCTTGTCCGGCACCACTTCGGCGACCGCCTGGTCGACGTACGAAATGTGCGACACGATCTCCAGGCGCTCGGCCAACGGGATCACCGGCCGACGGCCCTTGGTCATGCTCACACATCTCATCGGACACAACGCCTGCGATCAGGTAGTCACAGTGACTCTTTGCGTGGCGCAGTATGTTCAGGTGCCCGACGTGGAACAGGTCATAGGCGCCAGGGGCATAGCCGATGCGCAAGCTCACGGGCGTTCCTCCGAGGTCAATTTGCAGTTACCCGCAAGATCGGACGCACTCCATCCGCCTCGTCGAGGACGCCTCACTCCAACGCGCGGCTGTCGTCATTGATAGTAGCCGAATCAGGGACCTTCCGAAGATCGATTCACCCAGTTCGGCATCGGTGTGGTTGGTCACGTCGACAATGCGGACGAAACTCTTCGATACGAGGAGTTGCTCCCCTCGAAAGGAGCAGACTCGATCGGTCCGGCGATTTTGCCGGACCGAGGATGCCAGAAAGCCAACACCGGTGACCCAGCCAACGTGTGCGGCGACGACACCCACGGTGGCTCGGCCGTTTGCCGGGAGGATCCGTTCCGATACCCGAAGACGACCAAGGCCCGATGGCTCCTCGTCTGAAGTGACAAGAAGTCATCGGGTTGGTCATCTTGGACAAAACCGCCGAGTGGGTCTCGCAGCCCGCCTCAGCGGTGGCATCCCAGGCACTCGCCAGGTTCCCTTGAGGGCTACCTCCGAGTGCATGGACCGACTGGTCAGGCGCCGTTGAAGCGGATGCCCGAGAATTTGCCTTCGGTCATGAGTTGGTTTGTGTCCTCCCAGCGGTTGGTGTAAAGGCCCGTAACGATCGATGCCGACTTGGAGTAGATCCGGATCGGGTACTTGGACCCGCCCCCGAAGTCGTACTGGTTCCTCCCGAACAGGTTGTTCTGCAATGTGACGACGACTGTCGAGTACTTGCCGTTGGTGATGCAAACGGAATTCTGGCCATCATCGATCCAGTTCTTTTCGATGATCACGTTCGCAAGCTTGGACACGTTCTGATTGAGGATGATCGCGGACCCGCCGTGCTTGCCGTAGGTTCCGAACCCATCGCCGGCAACGACCGATCCGACGATGGTGTTGCTGCGAATGAAGATGTTCTGGCCGCCTTGGATCTGAATCGCATCGTTGTGCGTGCCGTCGCTGTGTGCCGGGTCCTTGGTCCAGTGCGTGAGGTCGTGGATGTAGTTTCCTTCGACGGTTACATTTGCAAGAACAGAGCCACCCGGTCGATTGAAGATCCCGATCCCGTCATTGGTTCGACTGATGTGATTCTTTCGTGCAATGAATTCGTGCCCAACAATGCCGTCGCGATAGTATGAGGGATGGTCGGGGATAATCGTATTGTTTTCGACGAGAAGATTGTAGACGCCGGCACTGTTGGCATCAACGCAGCCGGAGTTTCCGGCGGGATTCCCAGATCCACAGTGGAGATAAGAATTTCGGATGATCACGTTCTTCGCCGCAATCTTCAGATCACTGTAAATGGCCTTGCCATCGATGACGGTCCCATCGACAGTAATAGTCGTGGGTCCTGAGTACGTCGTCAGCGCCTTTCCCGCGGGCAGCCCGGTATTGGACGCAGAAGGCTTGCCGGTCACAGCAACGGCAGGGGCGGTTGTCGTTGCAGGGGCGGTCGTTGTCACTGCAGGGGCGGTCGTTGTCACTGCAGGAGCGCTCGGTGTAGTGACCGTCGTAGAGAGTGACTCCGCGCTCAGGTCAGGTATCGAAAATGTCACGGGCGACCCGGCCGAAGATGCATAGGACCAGAAACCCACAGAACCAGGATTGACAATCCTGGCAGCGCTTGGATCGGCCAGTTCGTACTGCCATCCGGGTTCGGTTGACCCGTCCAGCCAAGACTTGGCCTGCAACTGGACCGGATTCGTTCCCATGATCTGAAATTGCAGGTTGATCCGCTGACCCCTCTTGAGGCGCAGCGGAAGGCCGCTCGTTCCCAGCAACGTTTCGGAACTTCCAGCAGTTCGGCTGAAGCTCAGAGCCAATAGGCCACCGGCTGAAACCTTGAGGCGACCGCGGTAGCCGGATCCATTCGTCTGTTTGCGAGCCTCAAGGCCGAAGTACATCAGGTCCGATCCCCCCGGCGCGGTCGTCGGTATCACCAATGACGACTTGACGGAGGTATCGATCGATGACGTTTGCTGGAGTAGGGCCGCTGCTGTTCGGCCGGGTTGCAGCCCCGTCACGTTCGCCGTTCCGCCCGAGACACTGAGCAAAGCAGCGGCGGCCGCTGGGTAGGTGCTGTACGGCCCACCGATGGACGCCGAGGAAAGGCCACCCACAACGGTGCGGTCGAACGTGTCGGTCGCAATTTGGGTGGTCGCAGCACTGGCCGGCGCGCCGATGACTGCAAGACCGGCAATCATGACCACCGTGAGCCAGAGCAGTCCGGCCGATCTTTTTCGCTGGCGCAACTTCAGCAAACTGTGCAAACTCACTCAGCACTCCCTGGTGACAGCAAATCCTCGGAAATTGGGTTGGAAATGGACAGCGAGGTAGTGCGTCGGTCATTCCAAAATGCTGACAATGAAGCGTCTGAGTCGATCATGCGACGCTTTTTGGACAGACGGCAACCACTCGGCACGCCAATCACGGCACCACGATGTGCTAGCTATTTCACCCGACTTTGACTAATCTTTACCAAGCAGTGAATTCCATGCGACCGAATACACCATCGCCTGATTTTCACTATGGGCACAATATCCCGATGCAGCCGCATCGACCAGACTTGCGGGTTATGGCCTCAGCCATAAACGTGCCGAATGCTCGCAATAACCCTCAGCAACCACCCGAACACGCCTTCGTAACGAGGCCACATGGCGAGTCCACACCCATTGGCAGCAAAACTCTGGCGGGCCTACTGCGACATCTCGTGGCCGCGAGTACTCTGGCTTTAGCCCAAATGGGTTGGCTCTAGGCCACCCGGTTGGCCTAAGAAGGTATGGTCTCTTTTGTCGGATTCGATTTGTAGATGTGACGAACGTCACGTAACGCTCGCCGTGATCAGACAGTGATAGCACCGTGATACGGGTACCAGAGCACGAACCAAAGGGGTCCGGAGTGGTCGATCACCTAGACCGGGAACACCCAGGCCCAGCTAGTTGCTTGGTTGGCGTAGCCCCAAACGTTGGCTTGCGGCCGCAGACTTACTCGATTCCTCGGCTGGCACCGCTGTCGCCTCCGGATCCTCCTCCGAGACAATGTCGAAGCCAGCCTCGGCGGACTCCGTCGAGCCGTTGTACGTCTTCTGCTTCTTCTTGGACTTCTTGGGGTCCTTTTCGTAATACCCGTAGGCCGAGTAGGCCTCAGCGCCCTTGGCGGGGGTCATCGTCAGCACGGTCCCCAGGAGTCTGGCATCGACGGCGTTCAAAGACCGAAGGGCGGTCGCCAATTGACTCCGCGTGGTCTTGCCGTACCGCACAATGACGACGGCGCCGTCGGCAAGTCTCGCGGCAACGGCAGCATCGGTCACCGGCAGCAGCGGTGGCGTGTCGATGATGACCATGTCGAAGCTACGACGAAGCTCGGCCAGGAGCTGTTCCATCACAGGCCCCCCCAGCAGTTCCGATGGATTCGGCGGAATCGTTCCACTGGGCAGAACTGCCAGTCCGCCGCTCCCTCCCCACTGTTGGAGAACCTCATGAAGAGCGACCTGACCGGCAAGAACGTTCGTCAGGCCGACTGATCCCTCGATACCCAGGTACTCCGAGACCCGCGGACGTCGCAGATCAGCTTCGATCAGTACGACGCGCCTTCCGGATTCGGCGAACGACAGCGCCAAGTTCGTCGCTGTCGTTGATTTACCCTCTTCAGCGATCGATGACGTCACCACGAGCACGCCAACCGGTCGAGCGGCATCGATGAATTGCAGGTTCGTCCGCAACTGCCGGAAGGCCTCAGCCCGAATCGATCGCGCATTGTCGTTGAGAATGAGTGGCGACTTCTTCGCCGAGCGGTCCGAAGCGATGACACCCAGGACCGGGCCCTCAGAGAGATTCCGTAGCAGTTGGGGTGACCGGATCGTTGTGTCCAGAACTTCGCGGAGGATCGCAGCTGCCAAGCCCAATGCCAGGCCCACCAGTATGCCGAGACCGATGTTCAAGGCTACCCGGGGCGAAACCGGTGTGGGATTGAGCGTAGGGCCGGAAACCACGTTCAAAACGACGTTGCCGCTCTTGGCAGCGCCATGGTTGTCGAGTTCGTCCACCATCGCGCTGAACTCGGTCGACAGCGCCGTAGCAATCGCCAACGATCGCTCTGGTGAGGTATCGGTGACTGTCGCGCTCAAGAGGACTGTGTTGAGGTCGGCTGATGCCGTGATGGCGTTTGTCACCTGGGAGACGCTGAGGTCGACGTTGGTGGAGTCAATGATCATCTTCGCCAGCCGCTCGCTGGTCAGCAGACCGACGTAGGAGTTCACCCGGCGTTGAGCGTACTGGTCTGCCTGAAGTGCCGTGCCGTCTGCGTTGGGTGGAGTCGAGACAAAGAAGGTCACTGAACTCTCGTACTTCGGGCTACTCGTCACTGTCACGGCAATCGAGATCCCGATGCTCGCCAGCGTCACCAGCAGGACCAGCCACCAGTACTTGCGAACGGCGTGAACGTAGCCGTGAAGATCCACCGATTGATCCCCTCGGTCTGGCGGTCAGGACTTGGAAAATTCCCGATTTCCGATACTACTCGACTACTGAGCGTCCCAGCCGCAAAATCCTCTCATCGAAGTAGCACGTCTGGCGCAACCGATGACCGGCTCATGTAGCACTTTCGACAGTTCGGTGTGCCGGCTGTTGGTCCGAATGAGACATTCAGTCACCCACTCGTCTCGATCGCAACGCTCTGTTACTATCCTTAGCGAGGGTTTTGATGGAATTCCCGGGCTGAACCGCCCACCCACCACAGGTGTTGGTCCGAGGCCTGAGGGACCCTCGGGGGCCGCTGGAGAAACACCTTCAGCCTGGCTGAATATGCGCCGGCAAACGTTCACCAGACATCATTTGAATGACCGGCTCCGCGGCGTGGTTCGGTCGGAGGCAGGAAAGTGAGACACGTGGCTGACCGTTCGCAGTCTCGCGCCGTGAGCGACGCCAAGCCCAAGGGCCGTGCCGGCGATGTTGCGAGCAACATGTTGGCGACGTTGATCGGTAACTTCTTCCCTCCGCTGGCGATGCTGATCACGGCGCCGATTCTTGCCCACTCGCTGGGCGTCGACGGCCGCGGCCAAGTGGCGGCCGCGACCGCGCCGCTGACCTTGATCATTACCGCAGCCACCTTCGGCATCCCTGATGCCGTCCAGTACGTCGTCGCACGATCCCCGGCGGCACTACGCAGAGCAACCCGCACCGCTTTGGTTCTCATTGTGTTCGCCGGTCTGGCTGCGACCGCCGCTGTGATCCTGGCGTCCAGCTGGCTCAGCGATGGCAATGCCACGATCCAGTCTCTGATCGTGGTCGCCTCGATCGCGATCGTCCCAAGTCTGGTTGTCGCAGTCCTCCGAGGTGCGGCATCGGGACTGCACCAGTGGCGCAAGGTGTCGATGGAGCGATTCATCTCGGCCCTTGCCCGGGTGCTCGCCCTCGTACCGCTGGCCCTGACCGGGCAACTCACTCCCACTTCGGCGACCATCGTCATTGCGGTGGGGCCACTGCTGGGAGCAGTCGCCTACTGGAACCTGAGAGGTCCGGGAGAGCGCCATTCCGCACAGTCGAAACCCGAGACCGGTGCCAGACAGATTTTGGGCTTCGGCATGAGGGTTTGGGTCGGTGCGATTTCAGGAATCCTGCTCTCCAGAATTGACCAGGTACTGATGACGCCGCTGTCGTCGTCCTACGAACTCGGTCTGTACGCAGTCGCGGCCACGATTGCCGACATCCCGCTCATCATCAACAGGGCAGTTCGTGACGTCACCTTCTCTGCCGACGCAGCGGAGGCGACCGAATCCAGACTCGGAACTTCCGCACGGATCTCCAGCACGGCGTCGGCCCTGTTGGGCATATTCACCGCGATCACCATGATCTGGTGGTTGCCATGGCTGTTCGGCTCAGATTTCAGCCCCGCAATCCCGATCACCGCGGTTCTCCTGCTGGCAGCAGTTCTCGGCACTCCAGGGTCGATCGCCGGTGCCGGACTGTCGGCACGGGGTCGACCGGGTCTGCGGAGCACGTCTCTCGTTGTCTCGTGCGTGATCAACGTGATACTGCTCTTCCTTGTTGTCCCTACCTACGGCGCCATGGGAGCAGCCGTTGCGACCCTCGTCGGGTCGTTGATCGCCGCGAACGCCAACATCCTTTTTCTCTGGCGGATCTTCGGGATGTCTCCGCGGGAGTTCTACGGATTCCGTCGCGACGACTTCCGCACTGCGGTCCGATTCGGCAAGCGCATGCTGCGACGCACCAAGGCCGGCCCACGATCTGCACCCTGACAGCGCACGTCCGCACCCGCCCGATGCGCGAGCCAACGAGGCGAACCAACAGAGAGGACCTGCGCAATGGCCGTGGCCGGCTGGATGGTGAAATCGGTTCTGCTGCCAGTGCAAGCGATCGACAACCTGCTGGGCTGGCCCTTCACCGAGCCCGACAGTCGCTGGTTCCGGAGCCTGAACGGCCGTGGCCGGAAACTGTTGGCCCGGGTGGCGTTCCGGATGCTCGAGTCCTTCAACAGGACCAGTCGTTCCGCAGTGCTCGGCGATGGGCCCCCTGTCTCGCTGACCACCTTCGGGCGTCGGATTCCCACCGCCTTTGCATCCATCGAATCGATAGGACTCGGTAAGGTTCGGCCCAGCCGACTGGTGCTGTGGCTCGATTCGGCAGCCGACCTGGAGCAGCTCGACCCGCGCTTGCAGCGCCTGGTCGGAAGAGGTCTCGAGATTCGACTCTCGGCCAACTACGGGCCGCACACCAAGTACTACCCCTACGTCTGCGACCATTTGGCCGCGGATACGGCACTGGCTACTGCCGACGATGACATCATCTACCCGCCGAACTGGCTGAGCCTGCTGCAGGCAGCGCATCGCCGCGCACCGAACATGGTCCACTGCCATCGAGCTCACCTGATCACTTTCCGAGGTTCCGAACTCGCGTCCTACACGGATTGGGAAAGTCCGAAGACAGATGTGGCCGGCGCGAGAATCTTCGCCACGGGGGTCTCCGGCGTGATCTATCCTGCGAAGCTCCTGCAACTGTTGCGCGATCGGGGCGATGAGTTCACCAAAAAATGCCCAAGGGCCGACGACGTGTGGCTGCACTACATGGCGGTGGAGAACAGCATCGGGGTCCGCCAAATAAGGCCGCGCGGTCGTCACTACCCCGTCGTCGTACGGTCACAGGTCGAGAAACTGCAGAACGAAAACGTCGCGGCGCAGGGAAATGACCGCCAGATTCTGGCGACCTACCCCGGCCCGATCATCGAGAAGATCGCGGGTGCTGAGTAGCCGGGCCAGGCGCAGGCCGGTCAGCGCTGCCGGCTGTGCCGACCCGCACAGGTGACAGTGCCGCTCTGCCGATGGACGTTCTGCCGTTCTCGACATCCCGCCCGACGGGAACATCGGTCGCCGGCCGCGGATTCGCGGCACTCCACCGAATCAGTTCCCGCTCCCGCCGGCCGACGTCGTCATTCATTGCGTCGTCCCCCAGCGCCATTCGGGCCCGCTCACTCGTCATCGAACTGGCCATCCCCAGCACCGTCCACAGCAGAATTCCAGCGAAAGTCTGCGCCCCCAGGGCGTTGTAGGTCTGCGGGACGATCACAACGGCCAGTCCGGCGAACGCCAGACCAGGAACAGTCGATCGGCCGAATGACCGAGCCACGATCACCAACTGGATGCCGAAGTAGAGAAAGGCAAACACGACCCCGATATCCACCGCGTAGATGAGGATCGAGCTTTCCAAGCTCGTCGTCAGGCCGGCTACATCGGCCGCCTGGTAGCTCGATCCGATGCCGCCGCCGGCGAACAGGAATTGCCAAATATGGTTGATGAAATAGTCCAGCGCTGCGGTTCGAGCGAGCGAGGATCCCGTGTCGTTCGCCAACCGTTCGGTGACTCCGCTAATGAGCGCGGAGGTCGCGGCGAGGAACCCGGCAACGACAACCACGACCACGGACAAGACCTTCGCCGCCGGGTGGATCCGCGAGGTCACCAGCACGTAAAGGATACCGACAGCGACCAGGGCGAGACCGGTTCGCGACTGGGTGGCCAGGACGCCGCCGGCCATGACAAGCAGTAGCGGCAGCTGGATCCAGATGCGTCTCACCCCGGCAAGCAGCGGAACCACCGCACAGAGCAGGAGCGACAACGTCAACCAATGGTCGAGCGTGCCCATCCAACGGGGAAACCTTACCTCGTCGAACCAATACTGGGTCTGATAGAAGGATCGATAGAGCAGCACGCTGCCCCGGCGCCACTCGATGATGGCAAGAACCGACTCGACAGCGGCGATTCCGATGAGCCAGTTGCGAAGCCGGAAAATGTTGTCCGGATGCCGCCAGAGTTCCACATTGATCAGCAGGAAGAGCATCACGGGAGCAGCCATCTGGCTGAAGAACAACACCAGCCCACTACCACTCGCACTAGTTTTTGTGGCCAACAGGGCTACCGACAGGAACAATGTCAGACCGAGGTAGACCAGGACCCGCCGCGCGATCTCGTCGAAAACCGCGCGTGGGTCGTGCACGAACTGCACGAAGAGTGTCAAAAAGATCAGCCATGTCGCGGGGTGGAAGCCCAACGATCCGCCGCGTGCCTGTCCGATGATCATACCGGC
This sequence comes from uncultured Actinomycetota bacterium, assembly GCA_963730295.1. GTDB lineage: Bacteria > Actinomycetota > Actinomycetes > Mycobacteriales > Nakamurellaceae > Nakamurella. Next base: position 1,091,756 of record CAVSRE010000006.1, read on the forward strand.
AGCGACTCCGGGTACCGCGGCCCAGAGAACGACGCACGAGATGATCAACACGATGCATCGGTTGCGCAGAAGCACGGCCGCAGCCAGGCAGAGTCCAACCCACGCCGCTAGCTGCACTACGCCTCCCTGACAAAGAGCGATGGAGAAAAGCCGTCGCAGGGGACGAGGTGCTGCTCGTCGTCAATCCCCTCGAGCGCTCGCGCTCCCGGACTCAGCTTATCGGCGCCGTCCCACCGTTCGGAGCTGGCGCGACGACGACGGATCGGGGTGACTCCGAGGGCCGCGCGTATTCGACGTAGGTGCTGCCACAAGCTCCCCGAATGTAGCCGATCCCTTTCATGCTGGTCCGCACACCTCGAGCGCGGTGACGCGCGGACCCGGTGACCGCACCGACACCCCAACGTGTCGCTCCAACACCGAGCCGAGCGGCCCCGAGCCCGACCATTCGCGCGCGTTGGAGGACACGTGCGCGCGCACCGTCACTCATTGCTATCGATGTCCGGCTCCAGGAGTTGCCGTAGCGCATGGCCCTTCGCGTCACCCATTCCTTGGTGGCGCGGCCTGCCGGAACGTGATCGACGACGATCGCCTCGTCACACCAGATGATCGATTCTCCTGCCGCGGTCAGTGAGCGGGTGAAAAGGGTGTCCGAACCACCGGAAAGGCCGAACCGCTCGTCGAAGTGCAGGCCCAGCGATCTGATGACGCGCAGGTCCAGCAGGAGGTTGTTGGTGGCGGCGGCTTCCACCGCGGTCCCGGTGCGCAGTCGCCGGCGTTCGAAGTAGCCACCCTCGGCAATCCATGGGTCGAGCTTCGTTTCGAACACCGAGACAACCGGACCGACCACGGCGGCCGCCCGGTGAGCCTCGAACGTACCGAGCAGCGACGCCAGCCATCCGTACTCGGGGTGCTCATCGTCGTCGATGAAGATCAGCACGTCACGGTCCGACGATTCAGCAAGTGCACGATTGCGGGCCGCCGCGATGCCCGGACTTGCCTCGATCAGATAGCGGACGCGATCGTCTGCGATGGAATCGATGACATCGCGGGCGCTGCCCTTCGGATCGTTGTCGACAACGAGGACGCCGATCTGCGGTGACACCAGCCCTGCCGGTGCCAGGTCGATCTGAGCCAGGACGTCGCGCACCGTGCGCAGCAACTCTTCGGGCCGGTGGTATGTCGCCATTGCGACAACAACGTCCAACCCCGGGGAATCCGTCCGGACTGCCGCCTCGCCGCTGGTCGGGCGATGTGACGCGCTCACCGGTCCATCGCCGGCTGCTGTCGGGGTCCGAACCGCATTCAACGAGTCCACCACCGCCACCACCTGCGCCGCGTATCTACCGGCGTCATGACGGATGCCCGCTGTGGCGCAATCCTGCACCGCCGCTGCCCGGTAGTGCGGCCAATCGTTGGCGATCTGCTCAACGGCGTCGGCAATCAGCTCTGGCCGGCTCGGCTCCACCGGACATACCGACGTATAGCCGTGCACGGCCTCGACCAGGCCGCTGGTGGCGCTGACGATCAAGGGCCGCGCCGCCAGCACCGACTCGACGGCGGTGTTGCCGAACGGCTCGTCGACAGTCGAGGGGACCAGCGCGATATCCGTCCTCGCGAGAAACGGCCACACGTTCTGCTGAAAGCCGTGGAAGTGCACCCGATCGGCGAGACCCTCCTGCCGGACCCGTTCGCGCAACCCTTCGGTGAACCACTCGTAGCCAGGAAACTCGGCGCCGACCACATCGAGCTCAGCGGCGATTCCCCGTTTCTTGAGATCGTTGACGGCCTCGATGGCGACATCCGGGCCCTTGCGGGGCGAAAGCCGGCCCACGTACAGCAGGCGGGTGGGGCCATCGAGCCGGCTGCGGGACTGCTGGAGATTCGCCGGCCCCGGTACCGCGTTGTAGATGACCACCGACCTGGTGGCCAGCCGACGGAAGGCGCCGGCGATCACGTTCATGCTGAATTCGCTGTTGACCACCAACCGGTTGGCGAACAGCAGCGGCAGGGTCAGCAGCCGCCGGAGGATCAGCGACGCGCTCGCTTCGGCTTCGTGCACGTGACAGAGCACGGGGCGGCCGGTGAGCCGGCCGACGAGGATCCACAGCGGGATCGTCAGGGTGTTGACATAGACGACATCGGCGCCGGAACGACGAACGACACCGATGCTCTTCGGCAGGCTCCGCGCCGTTTCGATCAGCAACTTCACCATTCCGACCGGCCGGATCGCGCTCTTGCGCAATACCGGGCTAGGGCACAGCGCAACGGTTGCGCCGCGCTGTTCGATCTCGCGCACCAGTGGGCCTGCGGCCGGCAGCGTCACGACCACCCGCCGCCCGGCACCGACCAGCGCCTCCACCGAAGACAGCATCACCCGGTCGGACCCGTACAGATCGGCACTCGGATGCGAGATGAGAACCGTCCCTTGACTGTTCATGTGCCGCCTTGTCTTCATCGGGGTGACGCTATCTGCCGGAAGAACACGTCTGTCATGGTGTCCCACGGTGGGACGCGGCCGATCAGCGGTGGCGCAGCGAGTTCGAGAAGGGCCCCGCCCTGCCTGGGTGACCAGCGCGGTCTCGACGTTGTTGACCACCTTGGGAGCTGGATCGACGTCGATGTCGGCATCATCCGGAGCTTGACCCGGTAGTCGGTCACCGTGGTGCCGGTGCCGGCCACCCGCCGCACGATGGTGTTGCCCTGGAACCCGGAGCCGGTCGGCATCTTGTCGATCGCGACGTCGACGCTGCCGGCCAGGTCGGCCGCCGAGACGGCGTTGAGGAAGGCGGTCGGCCCGGCGCCGGCCGAGGCCATCCGCATCTGGGCGGCACTGCCGGTGACGGAGAACAGTGCTGCCGCGCCGTTCACCGTCCCGTCGAGACAATTCACGAGATCCGGTGCGGGAAATCGCGTGTCGTAACTAGCCCCCGGAAACACTGCCCGTGAATAGGACGACGGGTGACCCCACCGAATAGAGCACGGTGACGCTCAGGTCGCTTCGAGATTCGACCGGAATAGTGAATACGTACACACCGGTCTTTTTTTCGCCCGGCATCAGAACGCCCGAGAAGGGCGCGGCAGGGTCCGTGGTGATCGGTGAGGCCGGCGTGCCACCGTTCCCCTCCACGTTCACGCTGACGCTGTCCAGGCCGATCGGGTCGGTCGAGTCGTTCGATACCTCGATCGTGATGGCCAGCGCAGGGCCACTGAGCTCGCCGGGCACCCGCGCCTGGGCATCAATGGCGGCGATGTCAGTAAGTTTCGCGGTGATCTGACCGCCGAAGTCTGCGACCGCGTCGAGCGGCACGGCCGGGTTCGTCACCAGGTCCTGGCTCGGCACCTCTTCGTTGATGTTCCCAGTGCTGGGTACCGGGCCGGAGGTGGACACGGGCGGCGCCGTCGTCGTGGCACCCGCCGAGGGGCCGGCCGCCGACGCCGGAGCGCCGTCAGACGGAACGGCGGGCGTGCCACCGGCATAGGACTCCGAGCTCGGGATCTGCGACGCTTCTCCTGGTCCGCCGGACGTCGTCGTTGCGGTCGCCGAGGTCGACGACGTCTCAGACGTCGTCGACGTACAGGCCGCCGTGAACAGCAGCGTGCACCCGACGGCGCAGACGATCGCGGTGCGGACCGCGGCGATCCGCCGCTCCAGCCCGGTCATCGTGGGGTCCCTTGGTTCGACGCGGTAGAGGACGTATCGGAGGGACGACGATCGAGACTCCGCATCACGTTGAACCACTTGATGCAGGCCAGCGCCAGGTAGCCCGCGCTTCCCAAGAACAGCACCGTGTAGGCGGCAAAGAACACCATCGGGGCACCGAGCACCAGGAAGATCAGGCAGAGCACGCCGTAGTCGGTGGGCAGCACGAGCAACGATCGCAGCGGCGACGACGACACCGGCTCCTCGGGTGCACCGCGCCCACGCTTGAGCTGCTCGTTCAGGATCATGCCGAAGAACGACACCGCTGCCACGATGGTGAAGCCGATCGGGATCAACAACCAGCCGGCTGCCGAGAAGTCGAAGTACCGGTAGGCACAGACCAGCACCGCCAGGTGCAGCGTGGAGATCTTGGTTGCGTCGATCATGTGATCGAGCCACTCGCCGGAGGTGCTGCCGCCGCCGCGCAGCCGGGCGAGCTGGCCGTCGGCCGAATCCAGCGCGTAGCCGATCATCAGGCCGAGCGCCACCACGATCCCCACCAGCCAGGACGGCTGCGCCAAGCGCCAACACGGCGATCGCCGCGAAGGAGAAGGCGGCACTGACTGCCGTGACCATGTTGGGCGTCATTCCCAGCCGGTAGGCGGCAGCGGCGAAGACCCGACCGGCCCGCCGATTGACGAACCGGGAGTATGCCGGCGCGCCCTTTGACGACTTCTGGGCCGACCGTAACTGCCGCATCGCCGCGCCGAAGGACATGCGATCGGCATTACTCGACGACGGGTGGCTCGACGACTGGTGCCCGCGCGCGGTGGTCATTTTTTCACCGTTCAATTGATCGGTACTGGTCATGACGGCGTCCCCCAGCCGATCGCGCTCTTGAGTGTTGTTCTCATGTGCTGCTCCCCCACCAGTATGGATCGTTTCCGTACGGTCCTAGCGACCTGCCCCGCGACCGCCTTCCGCGGTGAAAAGTCACCAAGTCCCCTGGACTGATTCGTGTTGTTGCGATGACCGGTGATGCATGGCCAGTCCTTGGCAGTCGCTGCGTCCCCTGTCATGCAGCACTGCACCGTTCGGACGCGTCCAATATAACCAGCGGTGACCAGTTGCCCCAACTAATCGCGAACTTCTCGTCTGGCTTTCCCCCTTTAGAGTGTTGCTTGTCACTCTCGACACAGACGACGGCCGCGTATCGTCACCATTTTGCGCAGACATCCTCGGCTGGCCGCGGATCTTCGCCCTCTGTGACGTCCCGACCGATGACGCGGGCGGGAGGCCAGGAGGGCCCATGACGGCGTCGGTGCTGATGCCTCACCGACAGTGACCGCGCGCGGCTCGCCCTCAGCCCAGGTCGGCGCCGGATGCGCTGGCCCATTCGGGTCATGCCGCAGCCGCCGCCGTCCGTCACGCTGTGCCCGATCGGCGCCGCATCCCGACTCGTTCGGCGTGTTCCGCTGCCGTGACATTCGACCCCACCGTGGCGCCGTATTGCTCCCGATGGTGGCCCTGACCAGCACCAATCGTTCGCGGCTGCAGGGTGTCGTGGCACTCGATCCGACCCGGCCGACGGGGAGGGTGCCGGCGATCCGGTAGCAACTCGGACGTCGTGACGTCTACTCGTATGGATGTCGGTTCACTCCTCAGGGTGATCTAGCCCGTTCGGACGCTTCCCAAGCCGCTCATTTGTGACGTTGAGTGTTAGCATTACGCCACCGGGGGGGTCTGCTACACGCTTGCACGTTGCGGATCCGAGTCCGTTCAGGGGAGAGACATCGTGATCCGAACTATCGCAGCGACCGCCGAGCAGCGGGTCTTCCTGTTCAATGCCGGGCTGGTGGTTGCGGGGCAACCGGCCGGCGAGAACGAAGCACGTCGTTCTCACCCGCGACGCGGGTAATACCCACGGGCGCAACGCCGTCACCAGGGTCATCCGCCGGACGCGGCACCGCGCGTCGTCAGGAACTCCACGTCCAGCACCACCGAAGACCGAAGGACAACAAGCATGGAGCAGCACACCCCCGGCGTCGCCGGTTGACCACTCTCGTGAGCGTCGTCGCCATGACGCTGGCCGGGATCGGCCTGACCGTGTTGTCCGCGCCGGCCGCGTCGGCCGAGCCCGGCCCGGTGGCCGCGCGCACCGACAACGTCGTCACCGCTGACGCGCTGCCCACCGTGCAGGTCGACGGAGTCGTCTGGTCGCAGGCGGTGGCCGGCAACACCGTCTACGCGGGGGGCAGCTTCACCAACGCCCGGCCGGCCGGTGCCGCCGCCGGGGTCAACACCAGTCCGCGCAGCAACCTGCTGGCCTACGACATCACCACCGGCAACCTGATCACCTCGTTCGCACCGGTGATCAACGGTCAGGTGCTGTCCGTGGCCGCCTCCCCGGACGGCTCGCGGGTGTACGTGGCAGGTGAATTCACCACCGTCAACGGCTCGACGAAGAACCGTGTCGCCGCCTTCGACACCGCGACCGGGGCGTTGATCACCTCCTTCAACGTGAACATCGGCAGCCGGGTCAAGACGGTCGTCGCCACCAACTCCACCGTGTACGTCGGCGGCATGTTCAGCGCCGCCAACGGCGTGGCCCGCAACCGGCTGGCCGCCTTCAACGCCGCCAATGGCGGCCTGCTCGGCTGGAACCCCGGTGCCGACTACACCGTCAACGCGCTCGTCGTCACGCCTGATCAGTCCAAGGTCATCGTCGGCGGCGCGTTCCAGAACATCGGCGGTCAGCCTGCCTACGGACTGGCCGCGGTCGACGCGGCAGGCGGCGGCCTGCTGCCCTGGGCAGCCAATCAGAAGGTGCGGGACGCCGGCACCAACGCCGCGATCCTGTCGCTGACCACCGACGGCACCAGCGTGCTCGGCACCGGGTACGTCTTCGGCTCCGGCGGCAACCTCGAGGGCACCTTCTCGGCGGACCCGGACACCGGGAACATCAACTGGATCGAGGACTGCCACGGCGACACCTACGGTGTCTACGCCACTGGTGCCACCGTCTATACCGTGAGCCACGCCCACTATTGCGGCAACGTCGGCGGGTTCCCGCAAACCACCCCCTGGTCGATCAATCAGCGGTTCAGCCTCGCGTTCACCTCCAACGCGACCGGAACGCTCAACCACGATCCGCTCGGCTACTTCGACTGGTACGGCAACCCCAGCCCGTCGATCGTCAACTGGTTCCCCGAGCTCAAGCCCGGCACATTCACCGGCCAGGGCCAGGCCGGCTGGTCGGTGACCGGCAACAGCCAGTACGTCGTCATCGGTGGCGAGTTCCCGACCGTCAACGGCGTTGCCCAGCAGGGTCTTGTCCGTTTCGCCGTGAAGCCCATCGCACCGAGCAAGCGCGGGCCGATGGTGACCGGCAGCAAGTTCATGCCCAGCCTCGTCTCGCTCAGCTCCGGTACCGTCCGGGTCGCCTTCCAGGCGAACTGGGACCAGGACGACACCACACTCACCTACAAGGTCGTCCGCAACAGCAACTCCGCGGCACCGGTTTTCACCACCACCGCCGATTCGACCTTCTGGAACCGACCGAGCCTCGGTTTCACCGACACCGGCCTGACCCCCGGCGCGACCTACAGGTACCGGTTGTATGTCCTTGACGCCGACGGCAATCAGGTCGCGGGCGACACCGCAACGGTCGTGGTTTCGGACACCGCTGCGCCCAGCGACTATGCCAAGTCCGTCGAGCAGATGGGCGCCACGACCTTCTGGCGGCTGGGTGAGGATTCGGGCGCCACGGCATACGACTGGGCCGGATTCAACGACGGCATCGTCTCCACCGGAGTTTCACGGGGAGCATCCGGCGCTGTCATCGGCGACGCCAATGGCGCATCGACCTTCGACGGAACCGCCAATGGACTGGTGTCCTCTCCGGTAGCGGTCACCGGTCCCGACGTTTACACCACTGAGGCCTGGATCAAGACGACCTCAACGTCCGGCGGCAAGATTCTTGGCTTCGGCAATACCCAGACCGGGACGTCGGGCAGCTATGACCGGCATGTCTATATGGACAATCTGGGCCGTATTTGGTTCGGCGTGTACCCGGGCGGCGTTGCCACCATCAACACCACGAAGTCCTACAACGACGGTCAGTGGCACCAGATCGTCACCAGTCTCGGGGCAGGTGGCATGACGCTGTTTGTTGACGGACTTCGTGTCGCGAATCGCAGCGACGTCACCAGTGGTCAGAGCTACGCCGGCTACTGGCGGGTCGGCGGCGACAACCTCGCTGGCTGGCCATCGCGGCCCTCGAGCAGCTACCTCAACGGATCCATCGATGAGGTATCGATCTACCCGACCGAGCTGACCAAGGATCAGGTCCTGGCTCAGTACGTGGCATCAGGACGTATCTCGCCGATCCCGGCTGCCCCGACCGACGCCTATGGCGCCGCCGTCTACGCCGATCAGCCCGACCTGTTCTGGCGGTTCAACGAGACATCTGGAACAACGGCCGCTGATTCGAGCGCGGCGCTCAACCCTGGGACCTACAGCGGTGGAGTGACCCTGGGGTCCGCGGGCGTGCTGTCCGGGAATGCTTCGGCCACCTTTGACGGCTCCAACGGCCTTGTCGCCTCGAACAACAGCTTCTCGAACCCGACCCAGTACTCGGAGGAGGCCTGGTTCACAACAACGACCGACCGTGGCGGCAAGATCATCGGTTTCGGTAGCAGCAACCGGGCACTTCTGGCAGCTACGACCGGCACGTCTACATGCAGGACAACGGCCAGATCGTCTTCGGAATCTGGACGCGGTCAGACAAATACCATCACCACTCCGACCGCCTACAACAACGGTCAGTGGCACCACGTGGTGGCGACCCAGGGTACCGACGGAATGAAGCTCTACCTCGACGGTCAGCTGGTCGGCACCAACGCGCCAGACGTCGGCCCAGGCCTATACCGGCTATTGGCGAGTGGGTGGCGACAACACATGGGGCAGCTCGAGCGCCTTCTTTGCCGGAGCCATCGATGAGGCCGCCGTCTACCCGACCGTTCTGAGCCCGGAACAGGTTGCGGCGCACTATCAGCTCGGTGGCGGTTCTTTGCCGAACGTCGCACCGGTGGCCGCGTTCACCACGTCGACGCAGGGTCTGAGCGTTGCGGTCGATGGAACAACCTCCACCGACCCCGACGGCACCGTCGCCGGCTACGCGTGGAACTTCGGCGACGGCGCCACCGGAACCGGACCGACAACCTCGCACACCTACGCCGCGGCGGGCACTTACACCATTGCCCTGACCGTCACCGACGACCAGGGCGCGACCAACACCGTCACCTCCTCGGCGACGGTCACGGCACCGCCGGCCAACGTGCCGCCGACCGCGGACTTCACCGCCGGGGTTCAGGAACTCACGGTGAGCGTCGACGGCTCGACCTCGTCGGACGCCGACGGGTCCGTCGCGTCCTACGCCTGGACCTTCGGTGACGGCGGAACGGGGACCGGGGCAACCGCCTCGCACACCTACGCCACCAGCGGCACCTACACGGTGACACTCACAGTCACCGACGACAAGGGTGCGACCAACGTCATGACCAGCCCGGTCATAGTCACCGCGCCGCCGCCGAACTCCCCACCGACCGCACTGTTCGACATCACGGCGGCCGGGCTTGCCGTCACGGTCGATGGAAGCGGATCGAGCGATTCCGATGGTTCGATCAAGTCCTACTCCTGGGACTTCGGCGACGGTGGAACCTCGACGGATGCCGCTACCGTGCACACATATGCGCTGTCCGGGACCTATTCGGTCACGCTCACGGTCACCGATGACGACAACGCGTCGACGTCACTGAGCAAGCCCGTGACCGTATCCGCACCGCCACCAGCGAACGTCGTACCGACGGCTGCGTTCACGTCCGGTACTTCGGGCCTGACGGTGAACCTGGACGGCTCCTCGTCCGTGGATCCGGACGGGACCATTGCGTCCTACACGTGGGACTTCGGCGACAACACGTCCGACACTGGTGCGACCGTCTCGCACTCCTACCTGACCGACGGCAACTACACGGTCAGCCTGACCGTGACTGACAACAACGGCGCCACCAATACCATTGACCACGCGGTCACGGTCACGGCGCCCGCGACCCCGACCGCCTTTGCAACGGATGCCTTCACTCGGGTCGTGACCAATGGGTTCGGGTCGGCTGATCTGGGCGGAACCTGGACACTGAACGGCTCCAGTTCGTTGTTCTCCGTCACCGATGGTGTCGGCAAGATCAAAATCAACTCCGCAGGCTCGGGACCCCTGGTCTGGCTGAACACTGTTGCGGCTTCCGACTTGCGAGGGTCGATCGACTTCTCGTACGACAAGGCAGCAACGGGTGGCGGCAGCTACACCAGTGTCGCGGTTCGTAGGGTCGGCACCTCTGACTACCGATTCAAGGTGCGTATCCAGCCGACATCGGTCTACGTGCAGATCAGCAAAATCGTCAATGGCACCGAGACCGCGCTGAGGACTCAGACGATCCCCGGCTTGATCGCGAATGCCGGCGATGTGCTCAGGCTGTCGTTCCAGGCGCAGGGTGCTGGAACCACGACCCTGTCCGCAAAGGTGTGGAAGGTTGGTTCGTCCGAGCCGACTGCCTGGCAAAATACGACAACGGACACCGAGTCGACACTGCAGGGTGCCGGCGCTGTCGGAATCCAGACCTACCTGGCAGGTTCTGCGACCAACGCGCCCGCTGTCGCGTCGCTGGACAACCTCATGATCGGCACCATCCCCACCACCCCCTGACAGATCGAACCAGCACTACCCTCAGCGGCCGCATCGCCATTGGCGATGTGGCCGCTGTGCATTTCGGCCGGGGGGTTTGGTTCAGTCTTTCGACTGAACCTCGAGTGAACGTTTTGCGGCTCACCGGGCCATCTACTACTCACCGTTATTCGTTTGCGTATGAACGAACGATCGATCCATCACCGCGAGGAAACCAGGGCGCATCGGTGACGGACGGTTAGCTGACCCCGAAATACACTAACAATCGTCATCTAGGATACCTGTCACTTGTCCATCCCAGCAGTTGACCACTCGGAGAGATCGGACGTGCCACCATGAAGTCGAACTCAAGCCGGGTTCGGTCCGCGTTTCCCCGGAAGTACGTTCCACGATATTTCCCCTAGGCCGAAATTTAGCGTCAACAGGAACCACGCACGTAAGGCCAACGTGTGAGTCGGGTGCCACCTGCCCAGATCAAGTCGACCACGCATCCGGCTCTATTCCAAAAGGCACGCACCGATCAGCGCTAACGAGTCCAGGCCCGGAACGTTGAGCGCGAGCTGAGGCCGTCGAGTCATTGCCGGTCCACCCGAGACCTCTTTCCCCTGCCTGGCCGATCCACTCTCCTGCTGCTGGTCCTGTGATGCCGCATGCCCTTCGGGCGAAAGGCCAAACCGATCAGTTGAGGTGAGTTCCGGCATACCCGAAAGGATCCTGTGACAACGATGCAGGGACTTACCTTGCCATTCCCCCAGCGGCCGGCATATCGGCGATCGTTCACGATATCCGTCGTCGCCGGCCTGCTCTTCATCACCTCTCCCGCCGATGCCCAGTCACGATCCGCCGAATCGGCGACCGGATCGCGTGCTCCGTATTCGCGCCTGGACAACCTTCCAGCGAAGGAAGTCCCAGCCGGATCTTTGGCGGCAATTCGCAGTCTCGGGGCAGGGGATCCAATCGGGACGATTGACCAGGTTGCTGCGACTGCGGGCGGTCAGATACAAGTCGTGGGATGGGCTGCAGATCCGCGCGCCCCGGGATTGCGCGAAGAAGTGCATGTCTACGTCACCGGGCCGAACGGCGTCAGGGGAACCGCCGGCATCTTTACGGGTGCGTTCCGTCCGGACGTCGCAGCAGCCCTCGGCTGGACCGGATCCCACCAAGGCTTCACAGCAACTGTTCCGGCTTCGGGAACCGGATTGAATACCGTCTGCGTCTTCGCGATCAACGTCTACCCACCGGCGACCAATCCGAACATTGGCTGCAAGAGCGTTAATGTGCAACCGGTCCTCCCGGTCGGTCACATCGACTCCATCGCGGTCGTCGGCACCCGTGCGATCGTCGGCGGCTGGACATTCGACCCCAGCCGAGTGACGAGTTCAATTCCTGTTCATATCTACGTCACGGCGGGCTCGGTGAACAATCTGAACGTATTCACCGCCAACCTCGATCGCCCGGATGTCAATCGAGCATTCTCGATTACCGGACGGCACGGCTTTTCAGCAACAGTCAGTCTTGGCGCAGGGTCGAATCGTGTCTGCGCGTACGGCATCGGCCAATCGGGCAACAACGGCCCCGTCGGAACTTGCTCGACCGTACAGGCGAACGGAACCGGGACACCGGCATCGTCAACCGACGGGAAACCTGGCGACTCAAATACCGGGGTCATCGATCGGGCGTCGCTCAAGCGGTACACCGGGCCACTGACGATAACGAAGGATTCCACCGTCATCGACGGATACGCCGTCTATGGCGACCTACGAATTCAGGCCAGGAACGTCATTATTCGAAACTCATACCTGCACTGCGGTTCAGAAATCCCCAAGGGCAATAGTGGATGCATTGATGCCAACAGTGCCGAAGTGTACAACCTTGTCATCGAGAACAACCTCATTGTGCCTGACGCACCCTCCTACTACCGAGACGGCATCGTCGGCCACGAGTTCACTGCTATCGGCAACAACATCAGCAGAACGAACGATGGGATCGGCATCTTCAACCGCCCGGGCGGATCACCTGCAGCCAATGTAACCGTCGAGGGCAACTATATTCATGATCTGACGCACTGGAATAATGATCCCGCCCACGCCGACGGCACTCATAACGACGCAATCCAGGTACAGGGCGGGCAGAATATATTCATCCGTCGAAACAACCTGGTAGGTTCCGTAGTCGCTGGGGACGGACTGGGCAGGTTTGGACGGCACGGCGGGGCCGCCCTACTTGTCAATCAGAACACGGTGGCGGTGAACAATCTCATCATCGAGAACAATTGGTTGGATGATGCCCAGAACAGTGTCTGCATCAACAATGGAAAGTACCCGGAAATCCATCTCACACTTCAGAACAATTGGCTCGGTCGAAACCAATACGATTTCGGCGGTGGCTCAAAGTATCCGATACGCATTTACTCCAGATACGCGTCACGAGTGGATGGTTTGATGACAAACCGGTGGGCCGACACCAAGGAACTCCTCACCGAAGGAACTAGTGGCGGTATCCGTTACAACGGTTGATGCCTGCGACAACGCCGCAAACTTACCCCACTGTCAGCCCACGGAATGTACCGACACCGTCTGTGGAACTCCGTCCGAGGTGAAAGTAGCCGCCCCGCATGCTCGCGTCCGCTACCGAGATCGAGTGACCCGAGTCTGTTCGCGTGACGGTGACCTGACTCTCACTGACCTCGACGCACACATGAGCCGCTTGCCCAGGAACCATGGCCGGCGAGGAGACTGTCGCCCCCAATTGTTCCCCAGCGACCTGGCCGTCATGATGCCGGTACAGCCCCATTTCGCCATTGGCTCGCACAATGGCGTGATAGCCGTTCCCCCGCCCCAGGCGGTGCTGGTAGTAGACGTCGTCGTCACGACCGAACGCAATAGAAAGGTTGTCTGTCAACCGTGCCGGCAGAGTTCGCCAAGACGCGTCGGCCTCGATGACATAACCACCTGCAGCATTCGGTATCGGTGCCATCTGACCAACGGTGACGAAATGCTGGGTTCCCTTGGCGTCCAGCACGAGTTCGCCATTTGCGGACAGCGTGGGCGCGAAACTGTTCGACGCCGGATCCTTGCTCATTTCCCCTGCCTGGATCGCTTGATTCGACCAGGTGTCAGAAGTGATCGGGTCGATGGCCTTCGCGATGTAGCCGAAACTCGAACAGATTGCGCCTTGCGCACCGAGACCAAAGAAGTGGGCGGCATCCGACCGCCGGTGAAGGGGGAAGACCCACACCGGCACATCAGTCGCGACCGCCGCTCGCACCACCTCGTCGCCGATGTAGGGCCCGCTTCCACCGAACCCCGGGATCACCAGGCAGTCACGAGCAGGATCAAGTCGAGCCCCGATCGAGGTGATCGCGGAGACGGTCGCCTCGGCTGCATTGCCGAAATAACAAAAAACCGGAAATCCTGCCAGTTTCGCCGAAGCCCAGCGCTTACTGGCGTAGTGGCATTTGACGATCACCGAATCGCTGAGTCCATACAGTTTGATCAACGTCATCATCGGGGCGAAGGCCTGATCGTTCTTTGCCTCGACAGCAAGAACAACGCGCCGCCCGAAGGCGCGCAGAACATCTTCGAACAGCGGAATCTTCGGTGCATTCCGCGTCCAGTACTCACCGAGCCGCGGTTGCCAGACAACGGCATCGGCGAGGACCGATGACGGCTGATCGATCAGCCGTCCGGTCAGGTTGGTGGTTCGGTCGTACGTCGCATCGTGCATACAGATCAGAACGCCGTCGGAAGTCATCCCGACGCTGATCTCCATACAAGGAGCGCCCCAGTCGAAGGCAGCCTGGTAGGCCTCCATGCTGTGTTCGGGCAGAACATCGCCGGACCCACGGTGAGCGATGTAGTACCGCGAACCACGCGTGGCCGCCCACTCCCGCACTGTCGGCGTGCGCTGGACCGCCGGGACTGACCAGGCCGAGCTCCCCGTCAGCAAACCGGACACGACCATGGCCCCAGTCGTTGCGCCGATGCCCAGGGTCCGAAGCGCCGTGCGTCGCGAGATTCCCGAACTCTCAGGCCCGCCCATTTCCACCCCGGACTGTCGGTGACTCCCGACGGTGAAATCCCTCGGGGCCTTACCAAGGTAATCCTATCGTCGTGGGAAATAACACCTGATGTCATTTCACCCGTCGAGCGTGATATTTGATCCGCAGACCTCGTATTCGCGCACACCGGAGGGATAGTGCGTGTCATCCCCAGGTTCGCGCTTCTTCAACTGGCCGTGACCGGCTCCGGAACTAGATCGTGCAGCACCTCGGCGCAGTATTTCAGCAGCGCCCCGTCCCGAAGCGGCTCCGCACCGATCCGACCGTGCTCGGTGGGCGGCCGCAAGGTGAGAGTCGACGTGAGTGCGCGGTATTTGGAGCCGGGATACAGGCGCGCCAGGCGCATCTGCCCGGACTCCGGCAGCACGATCGGCGACATCCGCAAGCCCTGCGGACCCGCCGCGACCTCGGTGACACCCATCGACCGGCAGAGCTGCCGGAACGAGGCCACCGCGAGCAGGTTCTCCACCTGCTCCCCGAGCGGACCATATCGATCGACCAGTTCGTCCCGAACGGCTGCCACGTCCTGGGCAGACAAAGCGCCGGCGACGCGTCGGTAGGCGTCCAGCCGGAGCCGCTCGACCGGGATGTAGTCGTGCGGAATGTTCGCATCGACCGGTAGTTCCACCCTGACCTCGGCCGGTTCGTCGTCGACCTCGTCGGCACCGTCCGCGGTCGACGCGGCCTTCTTGAAGGCGGTGACCGCCTCACCAACGAGCCGGATATACAGGTCGAACCCGACGCCGGCAATGTGCCCGCTCTGTTCGGCACCCAGGATCGACCCGGCCCCGCGGATCTCCAGATCCTTCATCGCCACCGCCATACCGGCACCGAGATCTGAATTCTGCGCAATGGTGGCCAACCGGTCGTGCGCGGTCTCGGTCAGCGGCTTCTCACCCGGATACAGGAAGTAGGCGTAGCCACGTTCCCGGCCACGGCCGACCCGCCCACGCAACTGGTGCATCTGGGACAGCCCGAGCACCTCCGCGTGATCGACGATCAGGGTGTTCGCATTCGAGATGTCCAGACCGGTCTCGACAATCGTCGTGCACAGCAACACATCCCACTCCCGGGCCCAGAACCCGTCGATGATCTTCTCCAGCCGGTCCTCGTTCATCTGCCCGTGCGCGACGGCGATCCGGGCCTCCGGCACGGCCTCCCGGATGCGCCTGGCCACCGATTCGATGTCCGCGACCCGGTTGTGGACATAGAACACCTGGCCCTCGCGGAGCAGTTCCCGGCGGATGGCCGCGGCGACCAACTTGTCGTCATAGGCGCCGACATAGGTCAGGATCGGATGCCGTTCCTCCGGCGGGGTGGTGATGGTCGACATCTCCCGAATCCCGGCCAGACTCATCTCCAGGGTCCGCGGGATCGGGGTGGCGGACATGGTGAGCATGTCCACGTGCGCCCGCAGCGCCGTGATGTGCTCCTTGTGCTCAACCCCGAACCGCTGCTCCTCGTCGACGACGACCAGCCCGAGGTCTTTGTACTTGATCGTCGGCTGCAGCAACCGGTGCGTCCCGATCACGATGTCCACGCTGCCGTCGGCCAGGCCCTTGATGGTCTGCGCCGAGTCCACCGTCGAGGTGAACCGGGACAACCCGCGCACCGTGACCGGGAACTGCTCCATCCGGTCCGAAAACGTGGCCAAATGTTGTTGGGCCAGGAGGGTTGTCGGGACCAGGATCACCACCTGCTTACCGTCCTGCACCGCCTTGAACGCCGCCCGCACCGCGATCTCGGTCTTGCCGTAGCCGACGTCACCGGAAATCACCCGATCCATCGGGACCGGCTTCTCCATGTCGGCCTTCACCTCGTCGATGGCCGCCATCTGATCCCGAGTCTCCGTGTACGGGAAGGCATCCTCCAGTTCACGCTGCCACGGCGTGTCCGACCCAAACGCAAACCCGGGCGCCGACGCCCGCGCCGCGTACAACTGCACCAGCTTGGCGGCGATCTGCCGAACCGCCTTCCGCGCCCGACCCTTCGTCTTCGCCCAGTCAGCACCGCCCAACTTGTTCAGCGACGGCACCTCACCGCCGACATACCGCGACAGCAGGTCAAGGGCATCGGTCGGCACGAACAGCCGATCACCGGGCTGCCCACGCTTACTCGGCCCGTACTCCACCACCAGGTACTCCCGGGTCGCCCCGCCAGACGTGCGCTGCACCAGGTCGACGTACCGACCGATGCCGTGCTGGGCGTGCACGACATAATCGCCAGGCTTGAGCGACACCGGATCGACCGCGTTGCGCCGCCGGGCCGGCAACCGGGACACCGCCTCCGGACTCACCCCGCGAGTCCCGGTGAGATCCGCCTCGGTGATGATCGCCAGCCCCGTGTCCCGCAACACGAACCCGTTCTCCAGCCGCCCGCAGGTCACCGTCACGACGTCGGTGCGCGGCGGCTCGGCCAGCCCCTCCGCGACGACCACGCCCATCTCCGCCTCGGCCAACCGCTCCCCCGCCCGAGCGGCCGTGCCGGCCCCGGCAACAACAAGAACGGTGGACCCGCCCGCGGACTGCCGCTCGCGGGCATCCTGCAGGGCGACGGCAAGCTCACCGCGGTAGGCCGGCGCCATCGCCACCGGCGGCTGCTCAGGGGCAGCCGCGGCCTCCCCATCGGCAACCGCGCCCCCGGTGTCAAAGGGCGCGATCCGCCAGATCGGCAGTTCGGCGTCCCGCACCACGTCCAGTGCGTCCTCCAGGGTCCGGTAGGCCGAAGACCCCAGGTCGATCGGTGCCCGACCGCCCGTCGCGGCCGCCATCCAGGACGCCGCGAGGAATTCGTTACCCGTCCGGACCAGATCCGCCGCCCGGGTCCGGATCCGCTCCGGATCGGCCAACAGCACATGCGTCCCGGGCCGCACCAGGTTCGGCAACAGTTCCAGTTCGTCACCCACCAGCACCGGGATCAGCGACTCCATACCCTCGACGCTGATGCCGTTGGCCAGGTTGTCGAGCATCTGCGCCAGCGTCGGGTCGCCGGTGTTCTGCGCAGACAGGTGCACTGCCCGGGCCCGTACCTCGGTCGTCAGCAGGATCTCCCGGCACGGCGGCGCGGTGACCACGTCGATCGCGGTCAGCGACCGTTGATCGGTCACCCCGAAGGTGCGGATGTCGGTGATCTCATCGCCCCAGAACTCGATCCGGACCGGGTGATCGATCGTGGGCGGGAACAGATCGAGAATGCCGCCGCGGACAGCGATCTCGCCGCGCTTCTCGACCATGTCGACCCTGGTATAGGCCAGCGACACCAGTTGTTCGACCAGCATCGACAGGTCAGCCTCCTGACCCAGGCGCAAAGTCACCGGGATCATCTCGCCGAGGTGCGGTGCCATCGGCTGGATCATCGACCGCACCGTTGCTACCACAACCGCGGGATACCCCGCCGGGTCCAGTTCGGGATGCGCGATGCGGCGCAGGGTCGCCAGTCGCCGACCGACGGTGTCCGCCCGTGGCGAGAGCCGTTCGTGCGGCAGTGTTTCCCAGGACGGGAAGAGCACCACGTTGTCCTCACCGATCAGGTCGCCGATACCGGCGGCCGCCGCCTCCGCTTCCCGGCCGGTTGCGGTGACCAGCAGCACCGGGACCCCGTCCACGGAGCCCGGCAAACCCGCTGCAAGCGTCGACGCGACGAACCCTCTGATCGCCGGCGGACCGGTGACCCGATGGGTGATCGAGCCACTCGCAGCCGCGATCGAGGCAAAAAACGGGTCCGCCAATGCCGCCGTCAACAACCCGCGCAGCGCGCCGGAACTCACCTTCACAGCACTCCCCTGATCGACATGCTCACGCCAGAAACCCCCCGCCGAAGCGACGAGGGGTTGACACCGACAAGCCTACGCGGCCGGGTACTCATTTTTCGCTCCCGAGGAGTCAACCTGACGGGTCCGGGGATGCTGGCCAGTCAGCCCATGTGCCCACCTTTGTGCGGGCATGTGGTTCGCTCGTCGTGAGATGATGGCAAAGCGATCCGCCGTGGTGTAACGGCAGCACCTTGGATTTTGGTTCCAATGGTTCAGGTTCGAATCCTGGCGGCGGAGCGGATTGCACCGCCGAAGCACACGGATCCGGCCACCGGGTCACCGGCGATGTGGCCCTGCGCCGTTCCTCGACCGGGGGCGGCGGTTCCTGAGGGTTCCGCTGCCGGTCTAGCATCAGAGCCGGGCAGTCTGCCACCGTGGTCGGCCCATGTTCGGAGTTGTCGACGAGCCCGCCAGAACCCCGCGAAGTGCATTCGCAGGAGGGATGAGCTGTGCCCCCAGCGCCAAACGGTCCGATCTCGAACCCGCAAACGCAGTCCAGCCCATCGATTGCAGGAGCGGTCTCCGCGGTGATCGTGCTGGCCGCCGGCGCGGGAACCCGGATGAAGTCCAGCCGACCAAAGGTGTTGCACGAGTTGGCCGGAAAGCCGATGGTGTGGCACGCATTGCACTCCGCGGCTGCGCTGTCACCGTCACGATTGGTCGCCGTTCTCGGACACGGCCGGGACCAGGTCGGCGAGTTTCTCGCCGCGTCGAGCGACCTGCCGGAGATCACCACCGCCCTGCAGGACCGCCAGTTGGGTACCGGGCATGCCTGCGCTTGTGCGCTGGCCGTGACCGGCGACCTGACCGGCACCGTCCTGGTGACCTACGGCGACGTGCCGCTGTTGCAGGCGTCAACCCTGCGGGCGCTGGTCACCGAACACGAGACCGGCGGCAACGCCGTCACCATTCTGACCGCGACCCTCACCGACCCGACCGGCTATGGCCGCATCATTCGCAATGAACTGGGCGACGTGGTCGGCATCGTCGAGCAGAAGGACGCCGACGACGTTCAGCGCGCCATCAGCGAGGTCAACTCCGGCGTCTACGCCTTTGATGGGGCGGTACTGACCGACGCGCTCAGCAGACTGACGGATGCGAACGCCGCCGGCGAGCGCTACCTCACCGATGTCGTCGGAATCGCAACCGGCGATGGTCGCCGCGTCGGCTCGATGATCGCGGAAGACGCCATCGAGACCGAGGGCGTCAACGACCGGGTCCAGCTGGCGGAACTGGCCCGGGTGCTCAATGCCAGGTTGATCCGCAAGGCGCAGCTGGGCGGCGTCACCGTGCACGACCCCGCCAGCACCTGGATCCACGCCGACGTTGCCATCGGGCCGGACACCGAAATCCTGCCCGGCACGCAATTGCAGGCCGGCACGACGATCGGCAGCGGCTGTTCCATCGGTCCGGACACCACGCTGATTGCCTGCACCGTTGAGGACGGGGCAACCGTTGTCCGATCCCACTGCCACGGCGCGACAATCGGGCGGCACGCATCTGTTGGGCCTTTCAGCTACCTGCGGCCCGGTGCCGTCCTGCACCCGAACAGCAAGGCCGGAGCGTTCGTCGAGATCAAGAACTCCGCTGTCGGCGAGGGGTCGAAGGTTCCGCACCTCTCTTACGTCGGCGACGCCACCATCGGGGTCGGGACGAACATCGGTGCGGGGACGATCACCGCCAATTACGACGGCGACCACAAGTTCCCGACCGTGATCGGGGACTACGCCTTCATCGGCAGCGACTCGACGCTGGTCGCCCCCGTCACCATCGAGGACGGCGCCTATGTTGCCGCCGGCTCGACGATCACCGCAGACCTGGGTCCCGGGGAACTCGGCATCGCCAGGGGGCGGCAACACACCGTGCCGGGTTGGGTACTCCGCAAGCGCATCGGCACCAAGGCGTCCGCCGCGGCTGAGGCAGCGATCGCCGACGAACCCGTTCAGCTACCCGCCGGCAACTCGCCGAGCACCACTCCCTCGGCCCAAGGAGATCGTCCGGCGTGAGTTCCCTCTCCATCACGACCCGCAAGAGCCTCATGCTGTTCTCCGGGCGTGCCTACCCGGAGCTGGCCGAGGAGGTGGGCAAGTACCTGGACGTCACTGTCACCCCGCAATCCGCCTATGACTTCGCCAACGGCGAGATCTTCGTGCGGTTCGAGGAGTCGGTGCGTGGATCGGATGCCTTCCTGATCCAGTCCTGCGGTGTACCCATCAACACCTGGGTGATGGAGACGCTGATCATGATCGACGCCCTCAAGCGGGCGTCCGCCAAGCGGATCACGGTTGTCCTGCCGTTCTACCCCTACGCGCGGCAGGACAAGAAGCACCGCGGTCGCGAGCCGATCTCGGCTCGACTGGTCGCTGACCTGCTCAAAACCGCCGGTGCGCAACGGCTGATGACCGTGGACCTGCACACCGACCAGATCCAGGGCTTCTTCGACGGCCCCGTCGATCACCTCTTCGCTCAGCCGCTTCTCGGCGGTTACGTCGGAAGGAAGTACATCGACGACGATCTGACCGTGGTCTCCCCCGACTCGGGCAGGGTCCGTACCGCGGAACGCTGGGCCGACCGACTCGGCGGTGCCCCCATCGCCTTCATCCACAAGACCAGGGACCCAACAAGACCGAACCAGGTTGTCGCCAATCGAGTCGTCGGTGACGTGCACGGCCGGACCTGCATCATCGTCGACGACATGATCGACACCGGCGGGACGATCGCCAAGGCGGTCAAGCAGGTCCTGGAGGCCGGCGCCAAGAAGGTTGTCGTCGCGGCCACCCACGGTGTGCTCTCCGACCCGGCCGCCGAACGCCTCGCCGCCAGCGGAGCCTGCGAGGTCGTCATGACCAACACGCTGGCCATACCCCCTGCGCACCAATTCGAACAGCTCACCGTGCTCTCGATCGCCCCGTTGATCGCCAAGGCGATCCACGAGGTGTTCGAGGACGGCTCCGTCACCTCGCTGTTCGACAACTGACCGGGCCGGTCTTGGGGAAGCGGACCGACCGGGCCCGTCTTGGGGAAGCGGGTCGATGTCCGCGGTGCGGTCCGTTTCGAGTTCGACTCAGGTGTTTCCGTCCGGCTCGACGCGTCGTCGCCTCGCGCTCACCTGGAGCCCATGTCACGCGCGCGTCACAGAAGTAGGAGAGGATCGCCGCCATGTCTGAGACCACGCTGACAACCCGCGCCACGAACGCCACGTCGACAGCGACAAACGACAATCGTGCTGATGCGAACGGCGGGGGCGAGTCGGGCAGTTCCGACCAAGCCGTTGAACTTCGGGCCGACGTGCGGAGAGTCAGTTCCCTGCTCGGCGACACCCTGGTGCGGCAGAACGGCCAGGACCTGCTCGACCTCGTCGAACAGGTCCGCAAACTGACCAAGCAAGCACGCGAAGCCGAAGCCGCCGCCGACCGGGACGCCGCAACGGCAGAGGTACGGGGGATCCTTGCCGCCCTGCCGATCTCCGTTGCGACAGCTTTGGTCCGCGCTTTCGCGACGTATTTCCAGCTGGCCAATCGCGCCGAGCAGGTACACCGAGTGCGGGCCTTGCGATCTCGCCCGGCCGCGGAGGGGCTGCTGGCCGCGGTCGTGTCCGAGATTGCCACGACCTTCGGACCTGAGGCGCTCGCCGCCGCCATCGAGGCTCTCTGCGTGCAGCCGGTCTTCACCGCTCACCCCACCGAGGCGAGCCGACGTTCCGTGCTACTCAAGCTGCGTGGGTTGTCCGATATTCTCGCTGTGCTGACCCCGGCCGATTCGGCCGCCAGGGCCCGCCAGGATCGCAAACTCGCCGAGATCATCGATCTCATCTGGCAGACCGACGAACTCCGCCAATCACGGCCCAGCCCGGTCGACGAGGCACGGAACGCACTGTTCTACCTGGAGCCGATGGTCGCTCAGACCATTCCGGAACTGACGGACGACCTCGCCATCGCGATGGCCGAACACGGCGTCGAACTCTCGCCGGAAGCGACTCCATTGCTGCTCGGCAGCTGGATCGGCGGCGACCGCGACGGCAACCCGAACGTGACGGCCGCGATCACCCACGAGGTGCTCCAACTCCAGCACCTGACCGCAATCAAGATCGCCATCAACAAGATTGACGACCTGCTGACGGCGTTGTCGAGTTCCACTGCCATCGTCGGAGTATCGGACGAGTTGCTCGCCTCCATCGAGGTCGATCTGGAGCATCTGCCCCTGTTGGATCCCCGGGTCAAGGAACTCAACAGTGAGGAGCCGCTGCGGCTCAAACTGACCTGCGTCAAGGCCAAGCTGATCAACACCCGCGCGCGGGTGACCAAGAGCCGGGTACATGAACCCGGCCGGGACTATGCACGCCGAAGCGCGCTGCTGGCAGATCTCGCGATCGTTCGCCGGTCGCTGCTGGCGAACGGCGGCGAGCTCGCGGCGAACGGAATGCTGGCGACCGTGCAGCGGACGCTCGCGGTCAGTGGACTGAACACCGCCTACATGGATATCCGTGAACACTCGGAGGCCCACCACCAGGTTCTAGCGCAACTGGTCGACCGCATCGGCGAGCAGGACCGGCCGTACAACGACTTCAGCCGCGAGGAACGGCGGGACCTGTTGTCCGCCGAATTGACCTCACATCGCCCGCTGACCTCGCTCCCGGCACCACTGGACGCCGCCGGCACCAAGACGTTCTCGGTGTTCACCGAGATCAAGGACGCTCAGGCCACCTACGGGCCGGAGGTGATCGTCACCTACATCACCTCGATGACGATGGGATCGGACGACATCCTGGCAGCCGCCGTGCTCGCCCGGGAGGCCGGCCTGCTCGACATTTACGGCACCCCCGGCGACCCGGATCGCGGCCCGTTCGCGAACATCGGTTTC
Organism: uncultured Actinomycetota bacterium; assembly: GCA_963730295.1. Taxonomy (GTDB): domain Bacteria; phylum Actinomycetota; class Actinomycetes; order Mycobacteriales; family Nakamurellaceae; genus Nakamurella. The sequence continues at coordinate 1,114,866 of CAVSRE010000006.1, forward strand.
GCCCCCCTACTGGAAACCGTCGACGAATTGCGCAAATCGGCCGAGGTGGTCAACGAACTGCTCAGCGACCCGACCTACCGGGAAATTGTCCGGCTGCGCGGCAATGTCCAGGAAGTGATGTTGGGCTACTCCGACTCGAACAAGCAGTCCGGTATCACCACCAGCCAGTGGGAAATTCACAAGACCGAACGGCTGCTGCGCGACCTGGCTGCGCAGCACGGGGTTTCGCTGACCCTGTTCCACGGCCGTGGCGGCACCGTCGGTCGCGGCGGTGGCCCGACGTACGACTCGATTCTCGCGCAGCCGCACGGCGTCATCGCGGGGGCGATCAAGTTCACCGAACAGGGGGAGGTGATCAGCGACAAGTACGCACTGCCCGACCTGGCGAAGGAGAACCTCGAGCTCACGGTCGCCGCGACTCTGCGGGCGTCGGTGTTGCACCAGGATTCCCGGCAAACAGCGCAGCAACTGCTCGACTGGGACGGCTGGATGGAGAAAGTCAGCGAAGCGGCCTTTGCCGCGTATGTCGAGCTGATCGACCACCCGGACCTGCCCGACTATTTCCTGGCCTCCACCCCGGTGGAGCAGCTCGGGTCGCTGAACATCGGGTCCCGGCCGGCCAGGCGACCCGATTCCGGCGGCGGAATAGCCGGGCTGCGGGCCATTCCCTGGGTGTTCGGTTGGACCCAGTCGCGGCAGATCGTGCCGGGGTGGTTCGGTGTCGGATCCGGTCTCAAGGCCGCGCGGGAAGCCCGCGGAGAGGATGTGCTCACCGAGATGCACGAGCACTGGCACTTCTTCCGGACATTCATTTCGAACGTCGAGATGACGTTGGCCAAGACGGACATGGAGATCGCGGCACTGTACGTCGATGCCTTGGTCCCGGACAACCTGCAGCACCTGTTCGATGTCATCCGAGCCGAGCACGCGCTGACGGTCGCCGAAGTGCTCCGGGTGACCGGGGAAAGCGAACTCCTGGACGGACAGCGAGAACTCAAGCGCACGTTGGATGTTCGTGAGCCCTACCTGGCCCCCATTTCCTACCTGCAGGTCGATCTGTTGCACCGCCTCCGGTCTCTGCAGTCGGACGACGTTGCGGATCCGGAGTTGCAGCGGGCCATGCTGTTGACGATCAACGGTGTGGCTGCCGGGATGCGCAATACGGGATAGCCGCTGGCGGCGTGGGAGTATCAGCGCTCGAGCTGTCGATGGTCGACCAGACCGGATGCCCCAGGAGCGACAAACCCATGACGAAGTTGACCGTGATTGGCTGTGGCTATCTCGGAGCGGTGCACGCGGCTTGTATGGCCCAACTCGGCCATGACGTCATCGGCATCGATGTCGATGCGCCGAAGGTCGCACTCCTCGCTTCCGGTAGGACCCCGTTCTTCGAACCCGGCTTCGAGGACGTACTGCAGGCAGCCCTGACCAGCGGTCGTTTGTCCTTCACCTCGGACATGTCCGCCGCACAGGGCAGTGACGTGCACTTCGTCTGCGTGGGAACCCCGCAGAAGCGCAATGAATACGCAGCCGACATGGCCTACGTCAACGCCGCAGTCACCGCACTGACGCCGCATCTGTCACCGGGGAATCTCGTTGTCGGCAAGTCAACGGTGCCGGTTGGAACAGCCCGCCGCCTGGCTGACCTGATCCAGGTGACCGAGCCTGGAGCCTTGTTGGCCTGGAATCCGGAGTTCCTGCGGGAGGGTTTCGCCGTCCAGGACACCCTGCATCCGGACCGGTTGGTCTATGGAGTTCCTGCCGGAGCAGCCGGCGACCGAGCCAAGGCCATGCTCGACGAGGTCTACGCAGCGCCGTTGGGCGACGGTGTCCCGCTGGTGGTAACCGACTACGCCACTGCAGAATTGGTCAAGGCCGCCGCGAATTCCTTTCTGGCCACCAAGATCTCGTTCATCAACGCGATGGCAGAAGTATGCGAGGCCAGCGGTGCGGATGTCGTGCAATTGGCGGACGCAATCGGACACGACACCCGCATCGGTCGGCGCTTCCTGAACGCAGGCTTGGGCTTTGGCGGCGGTTGCCTTCCGAAGGACATTCGAGCGTTTATGGCGCGAGCCGGCGAACTTGGTGCCGATCAGGCGCTGGCCTTTCTCCGGGAGATCGATTCGATCAACATGCGCCGCCGGGTCCGAATGGTCGACCTGGCGCGCGAGGTCTGCGGCGGTTCGATCGCCGGCAGGCGGATCGCCGTCCTCGGGTTGGCCTTCAAGCCGGACAGCGACGACATCCGGGACTCACCCGCGCTCAATGTTGCGGCGCAGATGCAGTTGCAGGGTGCGTCGGTTGTTGTCACCGATCCCCAGGCGGTCGAGAACGCGCAACGCAAGTGGCCCGATCTGCGCTATGCCGAGACTGCCGAGGAAGCAGCCACCGGTGCCGACCTGGTGCTACTGCTGACCGAGTGGGATCAGTACAAGACCCTGGACCCGACGGCCTTCGGCACGTTTGTCGCACAGCGACGCATGCTGGACGGTCGAAATGCCCTCGATCCGGCCGCCTGGCGGGCTGCCGGATGGATCTATCGGGCGCTCGGCCGGCCGTAGCTCGTGCCTATAGGTAAACGTCTGATCCATCCGGCGTGCTGATGCCAAGCGATAGCGAACCTCCGTCGGGACCGAACAGGTACGGTAGGTCGCATTCAGCTCTCCCTAACGGGTGATTCGAGCAATAGCGCCGCAATTCCTACACTCAGTAGTGACTGCTAGGATAGAGTTGCTCCATAAGGGTGCTCCGGGCCAGTCGGCATTGGGACCACATCACTCTCCGAGATGGGCTGATTACATGTTCCGCAGAATCGCCGCCACGCTGTCGCTGGTCGTCGCCGGACTGCTCGCCGTGCCGGTGCTTGCTTCGGCCGCGACCAACCCGCCATATCCTGCTCCCCCGGTCACCCCTGGAACAGCTGCCTGGGCTCCGGCCACCGACACCGCAGTCGCCTACGCTCAGAACACTGCCCTCGCGAGCACAGGGGCCGGGTTCAGCGTCGGGACCGCGATCGCGATTGGTGCGGTCGTGCTCGTTGTCGGCTTGGCGCTCCTGATCGCCGGCAACCGCATGCGGAAGTCCGGCAGCCACTGACACATCGCAACCACCGGAAGACCCCCCGAGGCCAAAGCCTTGGGGGTCCTCCGCGTTTCTGATGGATGAGCAGGATCTCTCTTCCGCTGAGCCATGACCTACTGTGCGTTGTAGCGAATGCCGGTATCCCTACCCTCGGTCAGCAACTCGTTGGTGTCCTCCCAGCGGTTGGTGGCCAGACCGGTGGCCTGAGTTGCCGACTTCACATAGATCCTGATCTGATAGGTGGAGTTGTTTGAATAAGCGTACTGGTGACGACCGAAGAAGTTGTTCTGGAAAGTAACAACCATTGTCGGGTACTTGCCATTGTTCAGGCAGACGCTGTTCTGCGCATCGTCGAACCAATTGTTCTCGATGACGAGATTGGCGAACTCCGAGACGTCGGGCTTTGCCAGGAGTGCCGAGCCACCATGCAATCCAAACGCACCGAGCCCGTCTCCAGCCACCACCGAGCCGACGACGTTATTGCCGCGAATCAGGATGTTTTGCCCGCCCTGGATCTGGATGCCGTCGTTGTGCGTGCCGTCGCTGTGTGCGGGGTCACTATTCCAGTGAGTCAGATCATGGATGTAGTTTTCCTCGACCTTCACGTTGGCGGCCAGCGCGCCCCCAGGACGATTGAAGATTCCGATTCCGTCGTTGGATCGGGTGATGTGATTGCCCACAGCCGTGAACTCGTGGCCAACGATTCCGTCGCGGTAGTAGGAAGGATGATCCGGATAGATTGTATTGTTCTCGATCAACAGGTTGTAGACATTGGCACTATTGGCGTCGATAACTCCGGTATTTGACTTCGGAATGGTCGCACCGCCATGCAGATATGAGTTGCGAATGACCACATTCTTCGCCTGCACCCGCAGGTCGCCGTAAACGTGTTTGCTGTCGATCACAGTGCCGTCAAGGGTGATCGTCAACGGGCCGGTGTAGTTGGTGAGCACCGTCCCTGCAGGAACACCTGTCGTGCTCGCGCTGGGCTTGACCAACTGGTCGATTGCGGTAGATGCGTGGAACGCAGGAATCGATAGGCTGGTGGATTTGCCACTTCCCGAGGAGTACATCCAGAATCCCACCGAGCCCGGGCTGGCGATCCTGGCCGCCGACTGGTCATCGAGCTGATACTGCCAGGCCGGCTGCGCCGAACCGTCGAGCCATGCGCGAATCGCGAGATGAACAGGGTTCGTTCCGGTGACCTCCAATTCGAGCATCAGTTTTTGGTTGTTCCCGAGAACGAGCGGGATACTCTTTGTGCCGAGACTGGTTTCGTTGCTCACGAGCGTTCTGGTGAAACTGACCGAGATCTGGCCAGAAGTTGTAATCCTGGCGCGGCCCCGATAGGCAGAACCATCGAACTGCTTGCGGGCTTCGACCCCGTAGTAGAGCGTGGTTGCCGAAAGGTTGGGCACTACTACCGAGGACTGAACAGTAGTGTCCAATGACTCCTGCGTGAGGAAGGCGCCGGCCGATTTCCCGGGCAGCAGCGCGTTCACTTTTGCCGCTCCGGAGGCGACGCTGAGGATGGATTCGCCGAACGTGGTGTAGACGCCACCGATCGGCGCTGTCGATAGACCCGACGCTACAGTACGGTCGAAACTATCCTCCGCTGTCACAGTGGATACGGATGAGGTCGCGGCGCCGGCCGCCGATCCCACAAGGACCAAGCCGACAACCATCGCTGCGGTGAGTGAAACGGCCCCGATTCTGCGTACTGCGGTTCGTGGTGAGAATCGCGTCAATACCCTCATGGTAAACCCCTCCCAAAATTGAATGGCCTACCGAACCCCGGACCGGGACCCACGAGACAATTCGAGTAATTTGCGTTGATGAACTCAGCCTTCTTAGACCGGGTAACGCAAAAAATTGCGTCCCTGGTTGCTGATAGGTCTGGTGATAATTGCTGAGGCGATCTTGGCTTCTAGGGCCCGAACACCTGGTTCTTCTGAACCGGTGACACCTCTACTGTGCTGACCGGCATCGGCTTCAAACGTGAATGAAAAATCGGCCAGGTGGCGACGGGCGGCAGAATGTGCGCTGTGCGACCAACATATTCCTCGCCCCCAAGCCTTCTGCCAATCCCGCTACCACTCGCTATAACTCAGAGTAGTCCTTAAATTACTCTCAGCGAATGGGTCAATTTGGCCGTTATTTTGTGGCGCACCTGACCTAGGCGAAGTTGGCAATGACACAAGGGCAATGAGTCATCTGCACTATGACGACTCGAGCGGGGCCGGTCAGCGACGATGGCGACTGTCGGTTGCGCATCGAGCATCCTGCTGCGCTGAACGTCGTACTGCGCGACGCGCACAAGAAGCCAGGCGGTTCCGCACCGAACGCGGCGCGACTCTTGCCGATCAGCGGCAGTTCACCTCGAGTTGCGAGGCGGGGTGGCCCGTCGACGGCGACCGTCCCCCTCCTGCGTACCGAAACACCCGTCGAGGGGTTCGGCGTTCAGTACGCTCCGGAGGACGACAGCACGGCCTTCGCGGTCTTGCACACGATGACCATGTCGCCGGTGATCGACCAGTTCTCCACGTAATAGATGTCCAGCCGCACACTGTCGTCCCAGCTCAGATCCGAGCGTCCGGAGACCTGCCAGAGCCCGGTCACCCCGGGCTTGACCAGCAGACGGCGGCGGGCTTCGTCCTCGTATTGTTCGACCTCGGCCTTGAGCGGCGGCCTTGGACCGACCAGGCTCATCTGCCCGATCAGGACGTTGAACAGCTGCGGCAATTCATCGATGCTGTAGCGCCTGATGAATCTCCCGACGGACGTCACTCGTGGATCGTTCTTGAGCTTGAAGAGCACCACATTGCCGGCATCTCGATGCGCTTCCTGCAGTTTCGCCAATCGGGTCTCTGCGTCAACCTGCATAGAGCGGAACTTGATCATCCGGAAAATGTCGCCGTTGAGTCCGACGCGATCCTGCTGGAAGAACACCGGGCCCTTGGACGTGAGCTTGATCGCGACGGCGACACCGATGAGCACCGGCGAGAGCAGCAACAACAGCGTGGCGCTGGAGACCACGTCGAAGGATTTCTTCAGTGTCCGGTTGGCGCCGCGGTAGGTCGGCCGGTCGACGTGGATCAGCGGCAGTCCCGCCACCGGCTGGGTGTGCACGCGGGGGCCGGCGATGTTGGTCAGCGCCGGAGCGAGGATCAGTTCGGCGGCAGTGTCTTCCAGTTCCCAGCTCAGCTTTCGCACCCGGCCGGGACCGAACGCCGCCGATGACGTGACGGCGACGGTGTCAGCCGCGCACGTGCGGGCGATCCCGGCTATGTCGTCAACACCACCGAGAACCGGCACGCCCTCGACGGTGCCTGGCATGGGATCGTCATCCGCCCGACCGCCTTCCTTCGCCAGGCAGACACCGACGACGCGGTAGCCTGCCAGCGGAGCGCGCTTGAGGTCCCGCACCAGCTCCGCCACTGTGTGTTGATCACCAACGGCCAGCACGTGCGACATGAAGTGTCCCTCGGCGCGCCTGCGGCGCAGCCAGTGACGCCACAGGTACCGCGAGGCCAGCAGAGCAACCAACCCGACAGGCAGCATGATCAACAAATAGCTGCGTGGTAGATCCAGCTGAAATAGGAAGGAGCCGATCGCGACCAGCCCGAACAGGCCGAACGAAGCTTGCAGCACCCGCTTGTATTCGACCGGTCCGTGCCCCACCACCTTCACATCGCGACTGCCCGCCCAGGTCACCGTGCAGAACCAGGCGATGACGAGGGCGATCGTCGCAGCGATGAACGGCGGGTACGCCGGCGTGCTGGACACCGCCGTCGGTATGGACGGCACAGCGATCAGATGCACCCCGATGCCGGCCGAGATCAGCGCAAGAATATCGGTGATCAGCAATCTGCGGACGTACCGCTGATTCCAGGTTCGACGGCCGGGTACGGCAACAACGGGTTCACCCGCCGAGCCATGGACGGGCTGCGGATCGACCGGGGCCAGTGGGCCGACCCCGGCCAGTCGGACGGGTTCGGATTGAGTGATCACGTCGCCGGACGGCGTACTGATATCGACGCTGACCACCGAAACCGTGTTGCCGGCGCCGTCGGCAGCAGGTCTCAGGTCGGCCGCGAGCCCGGAGACTGTGACGACAGGTCCACCGGCGCCACCCACCGTGCGACGGATTCTCTTCCTCTGGGCGGGGTTGAGATCAGTCGTCAACGCCATGGTTGTCCATCCCTTGACCAGAAAATCTGGTGACTGCTCGCGCCAGCGGCTGAGCCGGATGACCCGGTCGGCGTGACTCGGTGCACTGACTGGTGAATCCCCTATCCCGTGCGGACGAACGGACCGAGGTCCCACCTGCATCCCCGACGCCGAGGTGGGTTCGACCCGCTGACCGCCCAGTTAACCTAACGTGCAGTGATGACGGGGTAAACCGGAGGGCGGAAAGTTACCCTGAATGGGGCGGGCTGTCCTAACTTGCCACTACTCTGCGTGCGCAGCGAAGACTCCCGCGGGCAGCGCGATCGTCAAGTACGGCGCTGACGGCTCATGGTCGTGCTTGCCCTATGACCCGCCGTTCCCGCCCTGCCTCAGCTGCCGGCGATCTCCCCCGCGAAGGCAAGGGTGAGGGCGCTGGGAGAGTAGGCGACCGTGATGGTCACCGGATTGCGCGCGTCGTTGGGGACCGCAAACACGTAGTTCGCCTGCGCCTTGCCACCCTGGACCACCATCCCGGCGAAGGGAGCTGCGGAACTGTCGTTGATGCGCGGGGCTGGATTGCCGGCGGAGTCGGTCAGGGTCACGGCGACGCTGTCCAGGCCGATCGGCGCGGCCGAGCCATTGTCGATTTCGATCGTGACGGCGATAGCCGCCTCCTCAGTGGCACCGACAATAGGAGCCGCCTGGACGGGATTCACCTGGGCGAGCCTGGCGGTCACAGAACCGCCGAAGTCACCGGTGTCAGTCAGGCCGATGGAAGGCGCCCTGGTGGTCGGCGCACCCTCGAGGACCGCGCCGCTCGGCGCCGCCGGTTCCGCAGTACTCGGGGCGGTCTCGGAATCCGTCGGTGCCGCGGACTCGGTTGGGCGGTCCTGGGTGTTTGCATCACCGGTGCCCGCCGACTCGGTAGGCGTATCGGAGTTCTCGGTGGCCGCCGCACCGCCAGAGGCGCTGACTGCAGCAGTGGACGCGTTCGCCGACGACGAAGCCGCAGACTGGCTCGTGGCTGATCCGGCGTCGGACGAGCAGGATGCAGTGCCGAGGGCGAGCACCATGATCAGTGCCAGTGCGCCCACGGATTTCGCCGTGGAATGTTTTGTCCCCGAGTGCATCCGGACCATCACTCCGATTTCCCCTCGTTTGGCACGCAGTCCCCGAGGCCACCCTGCAGCAAGTTATGTGGCCGGCGGGACACTACAGGTCCCACGTCCTGGCGGGTGCCTGCGAACTTGGGCCGATCGGCGTGCATCGGCCCTTCGCGTGTTGGAGGAGCCCTCCGGGAGACCCGCGGCGATGCGGCTCGACGGATGTACGACGGTTGCCGGCTCGGGGCGGGTCGGCAACCCGATCTCCGCCGTTGAGGTCGCGTCAATGGTGACCGCAGGAGCGGCTTCGCGTCCCGCGAGTCGCAGGCAGAGGCGCTCGTAGCGGTCGGTGACCTCGTCCCAGTCGTAGGAGTCGGCGCGCAGCCGTGCGAGTGACCCGAGCATCCTGGTCTCGACAGGTTCGTTCTCCGAGCGCTCCACCTGCTCACGAACGTCCGCTGAGCTGCCGAAATACCGGCCTGATTCACCCAGCACCTCGCGGTTGAACACCACGTCGAACGCGGTGGTGGCTGCCGATGCGCCCAGTGCCCGAAGCAACGACGGGTTGGTGCCCCCAACAGAATGACCGTGCAGGTAGGTGAAGGCGTTTGCGTAGAGCTGGTCCAGGAGTTGCTGGTCCCACACCCCGCCGAGGAACCTCACCCGCTCGTCGCTCGCTGCCCGCACCCGCTGCGTGTAGGCGTCGGCGTATGGCGCGGATCCGACGACGATCAGCGGCAGGGCCGCTGAACTCGCCGTGTAACCCTCGACAATCATCTCGACGTGGTTCTCCGGTTCGAACCGCGCGACCACCAGGTGGTACCCGTTAGCAGTCAAGCCGAGTTCGGCGAGTCGATCGGATCCGGTGCCATCCAGGATCGGCGCCCCATAGGTGATGAGATCGGTTGGTTTGTTGAACTTCTCCAGGTAGTAGTCCTGGATACCCACCGCATCGGCGATCAATGCGTCGGACCACTTGACGGCAAGTCGCTCCGCCATTTGGTAGTACCTGCGGCCGGCTGTCCCCCACTTGTCGCGCTTCCATTCCAGTCCGTCGACGTGGGTCGCCACCGGGATCCGGGCCGCGCGCAGAGCCGGCAGGAAGGGCGAATTGGCGCTGTTGAAGACGATGGCCGAGTCCGTGCGGTGCCTCACCAGGTGCAGGACGGAGAGCGCGGTATGGCTCAGTGTCTCCAGCGACCGCTTCTTCATCGCCGGGAGGTGGACCAGCGACATGCCCTTGTAGGACGGCAGTTCAACTCCGCGATCATCAAACCGGCGGCAGTACACCACGACCTCGTGTCCGCGTTCGACCAGCCGGGAACCGACCTCTTCGACGCAGGTCTCGAAGCCGCCGTAGCGGGCGGGAACCCCACGTGTGCCGACCAGGGCTATGCGCAGCGGGTCGGCGTCGTTGGAACTCAAGATCATATGCGTGCACCGTTCATAGCGTTTTCAGTTCCGGGTGTTTGGCGGGCACCGGCGCGGTTAGTCGTAACACTGACCAGGGTATTGGCTGCCTGTCCGAACGAACTGTGAGGACATTGACCTCCGTCACCCGAAGGGTGGGCGGCCCGCCCAACAGTTTGGTCGCCCAGGTACCAGGAACGAGGAACACCGACCGCACGCATGACGGACTGCTGAATTGTGGTCACCTTGATCCTCCCCTGCCGTATTGGACTGAATGACTGCTTACGCAGTGTAACCGGATAAGACGAACTGTTCCGATTGGCGTATCAATAATCTATCATTCTGTCACTTCCCCAGCACCCACAACCTCACCTTCGCCGCCAAGATTCCGCTATTCGGGTCCAAAGGGATGACTGAACGCGAATGCCCGAATACTTTCGGCTACAGAGTGTCGTCAGTCGAAATACTCACGACACACCGTGGTTGCCCATGAGACGTGCGGGTGTCGCGACGGTGACGCAGATTCTGACACCTCCACCGATTTTCACCCGAATGGAGTAGTCACTCCACCCAGACCGGCGGGCCGATGGCGCCGGACTCAGGCCCTTTCGGATCACTCGGATGGATGCAGGGGTCCCTCATCGCGACCACGGATGGCTAGAGTCGAAGCTCGGAGATAGCCGGCGGATCGCACCGCCTGTGCAGCCTCAGTCCTTCAGAGACAATCAACGAAAGCGTCGGGGACGAGATGACGAAGGGGATTCATGCAAAGCAACGCTGGGTCGGCGCCGGCCGGAGTTTTTGTCCATCCGGCGGGCTTGTGCGAAAGCCAAGACGTTGGTCGGGGGACCAGGGTCTGGGCTTTCGCCCATGTACTACCCGGCGCCGTAGTCGGAGCTGATTGCAATGTCTGCGACGGTGCCTATGTTGAGGGTGGTGCCATCGTCGGTGACCGGGTCACGATCAAGAATCAGGTTTTGATCTTTCAGGGGGTCACGATCGAGGATGATGTCTTCCTCGGCCCCGCAATGGTGTTCACCAACGACCTACGCCCCAGGGCGCACATCAAACGTGGTCCGGATGCGCTACTGCCGACGATGGTTCGCCGCGGTGCCACGCTGGGCGCCGGAGTTGTCGTGGTCTGCGGCATCACGGTGGGCGCGAACGCCTTCGTCGGCGCCGGCACGGTCGTCGCGAAAGACGTTCCAGCACACGCCTTCATGGTCGGCAACCCCGCACGCCGGATTGGCTGGGCGTGTACCTGCGGCGAGCGCCTCACGAACGAGCTGAGCTGCAAAGTGTGTGGGCGCACCTTTGAGCGGGATCCAGACGAGAACGCGTTCGGTGGCCTCGCCGAGATCACCTCCAGCTCATCTCACCTGGACGGATAGGTCGTGTACATCACCCTCCGGGGGACGCCCGAAGGTGAGTCGGGCTCGCCAGGCGATCCGGACTCTCCGAAGCGAGGTATCGGCCGCGCGCGCATTGCGCCGACGGTCATCGGGCTGGGCGTCGTCAGCCTGCTGACCGATATCTCCTCCGAGTCAGTAGCCGCAATCCTGCCGCTCTACATCACCGTGGTGGTCGGGTTGGGGCCGCTGGCTTTCGGCTTCATCGACGGCATCTATCAGGGCATCAGCGCGGTCGTCCGGATCGCCGGGGGGCGGTGGGCGGATCGGTCGGACCGGCCGAAATGGGTGGCCTTTGCCGGCTATGCACTGTCTGCGGTCACCCGGTTCGGGCTGTTGGTGGTCAACGGCTTCTGGGCCATCACCTCCGTCGTCGCCATCGACCGATTGGGCAAGGGGTTGCGCACCGGGCCGCGCGACGCGTTGATCGCCACCGCCTCGGAGCCAGAACATCTGGGCCGAAATTTCGGCGTGCACCGCGCCATGGATACCACCGGCGCTCTGATCGGACCGCTCCTGGCCTTCGTCGTGCTGGCCGCGTTCCCGGTTGGGCTCGCCGGCTACCAAACGATCTTCGTCTTCTCCTTCGCCTTCGCTGTGGTCGGTCTGGCGGTCCTCGGTCTCGCAGTTCCAGATCTGCGTCGCCGGCAGGATTCTCGTGCCCTCGCGCGAATCTCGGACCAGGCGACAGCCGGAGATCCCGCCACCGCAGAGTCTCTGGAGAAGACAGCAACCGGCCCGCGATGGGCCGACCTGAACCAGCCGGGTCTGCGCCGACTGCTGATCGCGGCCGGTGCGCTGTCACTGGTGACGATCGGGGACGGTTTCCTCTACCTGGCGCTGCAGGACGGTGGGCAGATCCCGAACTCCTACTTCCCACTGCTCTTCGTCGGCACCAACCTTGCGTATCTCTCGCTGGCCATCCCGATGGGTAAGCTTGCCGACCGGATCGGCCGCGCGCGCGTCTTCGTCGGCGGCTACCTGCTGCTGCTGTGCAGCTATGTCATTGCCGGCCTCCACCTGGGCGGGATCGTCGGCCTGCTGCTGGTCCTACTGCTCTTGGGCACCTTCTACGCGGCTACCGACGGCGTGCTGGCGGCGCTGGCCAGCATGTTGGTCCCCGAGGCGAGCAGGGCCAGCGGAATCAGTGCTGCGCAAACAGTTGTCGCGCTCGCGAGATTCGCTGCATCGGTGGGATTCGGCGTCCTGTGGCAATTCGCCGGCCTGCCAACGGCCGTTCTAGTGATGACGGTGGGCCTGATCCTTGCTATCGCCGTCGCGGCGTGGCTGCTGCGCGTTCGGTCCGATAGTCCGGCCGGCGAGGCGGCCGAAGCGGGTGGGGCGCGGTGACGACCAGGGTGAGATGGGTTGCCCTGACGGTCATCTGCGTTGTGGCCATCGGCGGTGCGATGGCGTATTTCGCTTACGCCAGGTCAGCGGCCGACGCGCAGATGGCCGACGCTCCCGCTGTGGCTCAGACGTCCGACCTGGACGCATTGCTGGCGGCGGATCACGTGGTCTTCCGGTCGACCGCTCTCGGCGAGAGCTACGGAAAGCTCAGCGTGGTGTCGTTGGCCGATCCCGCCGGGGACCGAGCCGTGCTGGACACGAGCTGCGAACGCGTCTACGCCACCGCGGTGAACGGGGTCTGCATCACCGCCGATCGTGGGATCGTGCCGAAATACGGGATCACCGAGCTCAACGCCGCTTTGGCACCGCAGAACAGCTCAGACCTCACCGGTCTGCCCAGTCGGGCGCGGATATCCCCTGACGGCTCGTTGATCTCCACGACCACTTTCGTCACCGGTCATTCCTACGCCGAGAGTTCTTTCTCCACCGCCACTGTGCTGCGGCGCGATACCGGTGAGGAGATCGGCGATCTCGAGTCCTTCGCCGCAACCGTGGACGGACAGCCGTTCACCGCGGTCGACCGAAACTATTGGGGCGTCACCTTTGTCGACGACGACACCTTCTACGCCACTGGGGCGTCGACGTCAATGGGCAAGACCTGGTTGATGAAGGGCAGCATCGCGGCGCGCACCATGACATCGATCCGCACGGACGCCGAATGCCCGTCGATCTCCCCCGACCACACCCGGGTGGCGTACAAGACCCGGCAGGGAAACCCGGCGCCCGGGCAGTGGCACATCGCGGTCTACGACCTGGCATCCGGCACCGAGACCGTACTTGCCGAGACACGCAGTGTTGATGATCAGGTTGAGTGGCTGAACAACTCCTCAGTGCTGTACGCACTCCCCCGCGAAGGCACCGGGGCGACCACAACGGACATCTGGCAGGTGCCCGCCAACGGCACCGGCGCGCCGGCGGTGCTCATTCCGCAGGCGTCATCGCCCGCCGTGGTCCGCCAATAGCCAGTGGGGCGGTCCGTGTGCGATTCACGATGAACCTTGCCAGTTCGTCCGGGTCGTCGACATCGACGTAGCTGCGGCCGAGGGCGTCCGCCCAAACCTTCTCGTCGAGCGCGTCCTGAACATGGACTTCTGACCTGTTGGAAGCGGAGCCGGTCAGTTCGTCATAGACACCGACGTACGCGACCGACTGGGGCCGCCAATCCAGTTCGTCGACAACGCGCCGACGGGCGCGCATCCCCATCGCGGTCCGCAGGTCAGGGTCGTCCAGCAGACGTTCCACGGCGTCGGCGAAGCCCCTGACGTCGCCTGACGCGACGTAGAGCACGGGTCCTCGCCCGAGACCCGGGTTTCGACCAGGTCGAAGGAGACCGACGGCAGCGCGTAAGCCATGTACTCCATCGTCTTGTTCATGGTCGAGATGTCGTTTAGGGGCGTCTTAAGATCCGGGCACAGCCCGACGTCGGCGGCGCTGAGGTGTTCGGCGATCTTGTACCTGTCCGCGCGCCCGGTGAAGGTGACCACATCGTCGAGACCGAGCTCGGTGGCAGCGCTGTCGCAGGCCGCTCAGGCAATCGCCGAATCCGAGCAGCGTCGCATCGACGTCGCGTCGCCCGCGCCGATGAACCAGCTCGTTCATCACGTCGAGAACGAGGTCGACCCCGTCCTGGGGACCCATGATGCCGAGATACGCCAGCATGAATCGGCGGCGCCGTCGAATCGCCAAGGCTCGGGTAGATCGGGTCGCATCGCCGAGTGTCCGGCCCGCTGCGGACGACCGTGACGTTCTCAGGTCGATGACGCCCGCGTGTGATGGCGATCCGTGCTGTAGGACTCGTTGGTGGAGATGACGTGGTCAGCGGTGCGGTAGGTCATCCGCTCCAAGCCACAGCAGCGCGCTGAACTGCGACCCGCTGCCGGAGCGAATGGCTGGCCGAATCGGGAGAGGAAGAGCTCGGGGTTGAGGTCGTGCTGGTCGAAGATGAACTTGACACCTGCCGGGCCGCCAGAGCCGGGCCAGCAGCCAGTAGGTGTCCGGTGGGTTGCAGGCCTGGATGACCTGGAACGGTGTGGCGCCAGACCCGGTGGACAGCCACGCGGTCCGCAGCCAGCGAGTAGCCGAACTCGATGGCATAGCCCGGGAGGCCCTGGCCTCGGGTGCGGGCCGGTACTTGTAGATCTGGACGCCGTCGATCTCCTGGCGAGATGGATCCCCCGGGCCCTTCGGGCAGATCACGCTGACCTCGATATCCGGCTGCCGTCAGCGCTTGGCATTCCAGCCAGACGCGCCGGTCCAGCGGCACGGGCAGGTTTTGAACAATGATCAGGACATGGCTTCGCACTGACGACATCGGCATTGACCCCCTCGGAGTCCCACGATCTGTAATCGCAGGCGGTCCCAATGGTGCCATATGGGGGACAGAAATCACAACGCTGCACGGAACAGGGTGTCTCGTGACTGTAGGTAGCGTGCGTGCGTCAAAGAAGATTTCCCGCTGAGCACTAGCCATCGGCGCGACAGCGCCGATTAGCCCCGCGGCTCAAGACCGACCGACTGCAGGCGACGGCCGTTGGAGTCCGAGGAGTGCAGTCCCGCAGTCTGGACTTTCAGCGGGGAAGAAACATAGCCAGTGCGTAGCCGAATGCGAAAACCGTTGCTGTTTCGAGTCCGAACGACGAGTAGATGACAAAAGCAAGAGCGATCCCGACGAAGATGTTGATGAAGCGCTGTTGCTTGGGCGTTCTGGAAACCGATCCAGCTGTGGCGCTGGATGCAGCGGGATCATTTGCAGGATCGATGACGCGAAAAGAGTCATTCATCCGCGCTGGTGCCCGAAACCGCCGACCCAAGGAGGAAGCGCCATTCAGATCCCCCGATCGTCGACGTGAACGACCTGGCAGATTTCCGTCGATCAATCGCTGCCGGACCCGAGTGCGTGCCTGGGCAACCACCGGCCTTCCCCGTCGCGGGCCGGAACCATGGGTCACATCAGTACCTGATGGTCGGCGCTTCATCGAACAGCAGGACGTACATCAGCCATCGAGGCTTCGCCCCAACCTCCAGTGCAGATTTCTGGTCCGCTCGTGAAGAGGACTCTCAGTCCTTCGGTGATCAATGTGGGCGACCATCCAGCGGAAACAGGACCGACGCGCGTCCAGTTCGCCATACCCGAACCGACCAACCCATTCCCCAATCAACGCCAGCCAGATCTCGAAGGTGACTGTACACAGCATGCAGCTGACCTGAATGGGCAGATTATCGGAGCCTCTTTGCCAAGCCTGCGGCCTCGAGCTTTACCCTTCGGCGCGGCTGCTGAGCGGCTTGAACGGCCTCGCGCATGGTCTGAGGAGAGTCGTCACTGCGGACGCTGAACCGGGGCTGTAGCCAACTCCCCCCTCGAGCCAGTCGCCGATCACTCGTGTGAACGGACTGATAGCCCAGTCGCTTCAGGTGCGACAGGAGTCGGCGATCGTACTGTCCGAGCGGCAAGGCTGCCTGGTCAACAGAACGGCCCGCGACCTCGGCGATTCGCTCTCGGGCAACGACGAGTTCTCGATGTCGTGTATCGGCATCCATCCCGCGCCAAGTTCGGTGGTTCATTCCGTGCGTCCCGACGGTCATACCCGCTCTGCACAGATCAACGACGTCTGCCGGATAGAGACTCCCTGCTGCGTCCAGTCGATCCGCAAGCACGAAGAACGTCGCAGTGAGGCCCCGCTCGACGAGCGCAGGGAGTCCGAACTCGACATCCGATTGATTGCCGTCGTCGAAGCTGATCTGCACCAACGGCCACGAAGCGATTTCGTCAAGGATGGATTCGAACTGCTGCTTCGCGACCCAATATCGCGATTCGCCCGCTTCGAGCTCGCGCGATGGAGTCCCAATGCCATGGAAACAGACGTTGACCACCGCCTGGTCACCCATGGATGCCTGCTTCTCGGCCGGAAAGGCCGGTGCGGGTCGACTGGTCCTGACCCCATGACGACTCAGACTGCGGCGATCTGCGCGCCAAAACCGCCGAGAGCGCCGAGATTCCGACATAGATCACCGCGGCCGGAGCCAACTGGGGGTGGGGCTTGACAACCGAAGTGAACCAGGCCCATCGATCGGCCGGACGAACAGTCGCGTCAACCTTTCCGGCTCGCCCGGCAGCTCGCATCGCAGCGTTGCCGCGGCGGACTCGAATCAGTCGCCTGACCAGGTCGCGCGTCCGCCTGGGGGCGGCAACCGTCGTCGCGAAGTCGGCCACCTGGACCCTCTCGGCTGCGCTGAAGAGCGAATCGAGGAAGAGGTCGTCGGCAACCATGTCCGGAAAGGCATCGAATCGGACCCTGGCCTCCGCGGACAGAGCGATTGCGCCTCGCCCGAACAACCCATCGCGAAATGCCGGCAGTCGACTGTTGATCGCGTAGAAGGCACGAACCATCAACGGCCGTCCGTCGATATCCAGCGTTCGCCCGGGCACCGCAACCAGCGCGTTGGGCCTATCGCCTGCTGATCGCCCGCGCACGGCGTCGCGCAACGATCTGGCTTGTGTGGTTGTCATAACTATGTCAGCGTCCAGATAGATGCGGGGGAACCCGATCGTCGCAAAGTCACCGGCATTGAGAGCCTTGGATTTGTTTGCTTCCGGGATCTCGACGACCGTGACGCCTTGACGGTCGGACGCCACTCTGGCGGTGTCATCGGCGCACCCGTTCGGCACGACGATGACTTCGAACTCATCCGGCTCGGCTTCCTTCAACAAGGCATCGAGGCATCGACCGATCACCGTTGCCTCGTTGTGCGCCGCGATCACCACACTTGTCATTGCGAACTGTCCCCCGGTCTGCCACGTAAGGTCACGATATCCACCGACGCCACCGGACTTGCCTTCCACCGAGACCTACCCAGCGTAGTCAGCTTTCGGAGATTTTAGCGCCAACAGTGTCATGCTGGGTCAAATCATGCCGTAATCTTCACATCATGGCAGTTGGCGGCAGCATCGACCTGCTCCCTATCACCCATGCGGACGTATCGGCTGTTGGCGACTTCTTGCATCGCAACCTCAACGATCGGGTACCTGCATCGGCCTGGGGAGCGGCTTTGCTCTCTCCATCGACGTCACCGCCACCCAACCACGGGTTCATGCTTCGGTCAGGGGACGCAATCGTCGGTGTCTATCTCGCGTTCTACTCGGAGCGTGTTTTCGACGGCCGAGTGTTGAAGATCTGCAACCTCGCCGCGTGGTGCGTCGTCGACGACTTTCGATCGCAAGGGCTTCGACTGGCCCGAGCGCTACTCGCGCAACGCGGATACGAATTCACGGACCTGTCCCCGAGTGGCAACGTGGTCGCGCTCAATCGCCGAATGAAGTTCCGCGAACTTGACACTGCCACAGATCTGGTCATCAACCTGCCGTGGCCAATCTGGTCGCGGAGAACGCGAATCGAGTCCAGACCGGATCGGATTTTCCGCTTGCTGTATGGCCGGGACCTGGAGATCTATCGCGATCATCGGAGATCTGCAGCGGCCCGACACTTTGTCGTCGTCCGCGGTGCAGAACAGTGTTACGTGATGTTCCGGCGCGATCGTCGGCGGAACCTGCCTCTCTTCGCATCGCTTCTCCACGTCAGCAATCCAGAGGTCTTTCGGGCGTCTGTTCGGGTCATCGAGCGTCACCTCCTCCTCAGACACAGGGTTCCGGCGACACTGGTCGAGCGTCGACTGGTAGGAGGGGCAAGTTCTCGACCCTCCTTCGCGCTGCGCTCCCCTCGCCCGAAGATGTTCCGTAGCGACGCACTCGCGCCAGATCAGGTTGACTATCTGTACAGCGAGCTGGCCTGGGTGGCCTGGTGAGGTCGTTGTCAATGGGGAAGGGATTTACCGTCAATGGGGGAAGGAACCACCGAGGATGAGATCGAATATTCATCACCTGATTCAGCAGCAAGCGGATCGCCGCGGCGCGGCGGCTGCAGTCACCCATAAGAAGGAAACACTCACCTACTCCGAACTGTGGCGAAAGGTCATTGGCGTCGCCAATGGCTTGTCGGACGTCGGAGTCGGCGATGGAGATCGAGTCGGTGTCTTCCTGGACAAGCGGAACGAGACCGTGGCATCAGTGTTCGGTGCGTCGGCGGCAGGATGCGCCTTCGTGCCGGTCAACCCCGCTCTCAAACCCCAACAAGTTGCCCACATCCTGGCCGACTGCGACGTTCGCGTGCTCATTACAACTAGTGAGCGATGGAGCCTCCTGATCGAGGAACTCAAGCGCTGCCCCTCGGTCGAGCATGTCGTGCTCGTGGAGAATCAGGTGACCGGCGAGGTGCGATCTGCCGGTGATAACTACGTCGTGCATTCCTGGTCCGAACTGTTCGAAGGACTGAACCCCGCCCTTCCTGACATATCCAGAATCGACGTCGACATCGCCGCGATCCTCTACACGTCTGGGAGCACCGGAAAACCAAAGGGCGTCGTGCTGAGCCATCGCAATCTCATCGCCGGGGCGGAGAGTGTCAGCAACTATCTCGGCAACACGGAGGACGATGTCATCCTGGCCGCCCTCCCTCTGAGTTTTGACGCCGGATTCAGCCAGTTGACCACTGCCTTCAGCGTCGGCGCCCAAGTCGTACTGATGAACTACCTGCTGCCTGGTGACGTCGTGAAGCTCTGCGCAAAACACCAGGTCACGGGGCTCACCTGTGTGCCTCCGCTATGGATGCAGATCGCGGATCAAAAGTGGCCGACAGAGGTCGGCGATCGGTTGCGGTATTTCGCCAACACCGGCGGGCGGATGCCGAAGACCACCCTCGACAAGCTCCGACACAACTTTCCCTCTGGCCAAGCCCTTCCTCATGTACGGACTCACCGAGGCGTTCCGGTCGACCTATCTCGAACCTGGCCAGGTCGATAGGCGGCCCGATTCCATCGGCAAGGCGATTCCGAACGCCGAGATCCTTGTGGTGAGACCCGACGGCACGCGCTGTGATCCGGGTGAGGAAGGAGAGCTCGTCCATCGAGGCGCCTTGGTAGCGCTCGGGTACTGGAACGACCCGGAGCGGACAGCAGTGCGATTCCGGCCGCTGCCGAGCGACGATCCTCCTGGCGGGCACCGGAGCTTGCCGTGTGGTCGGGCGATGCAGTTGTCGCCGATGAGGAAGGATTTCTGTATTTCGTCGGCCGGAAGGACGAAATGATCAAGACTTCAGGGTACCGAGTCAGCCCAACGGAGATCGAGGAAGTCGTCTATGACTCCGGCATGGTCCGCGACGCAGTCGCGCTCGGCGTCGAGGACCAGAGACTGGGTCAGCACGTCCTTCTGGTCGTTGCCGCGCGGGACGCAAGCAGCTTTCACGTCGACGAGCTGCTCGCGACGTTGAGACGCTGCTCCCCCTCTATATGGTGCCGGCATCCGTGGTTGTCCTGAACGAGATACCGCGTTCGCCCAACGGCAAATTCGATCGAGCACGACTCCGCCAGGAGTTGGCATCGTGAGCGTCGAAGAGCGGCTGGCGACCTTCGGCTCAAAGGACGGTCAACTGGCATCGGCGGAATGCCGGTCGAGCAACTCGCCGAACGGGTCGGCGCGACGCCATTCTTCGCCTACGATCGCACCCTCCTCACCAGGAGAGTGGAGGTATTCAGGAAGACCCTGCCCGAATCAATCGACCTCAGTTACGCGGTGAAGGCGAACCCGATGCCCGCCGTCGTTCAGCACATCGCGGGCCTGACGGATTCGCTGGACGTGGCGTCGGCCCTTGAGATGCGTACAGCGTTGGAACTGCCCGACGCCGTCGAACCGCATCAGTTTCGCCGGTCCCGGCAAAACGGCGAAGGAGATCCGTCAAGCCGTCGCCGCCGGAGTCACGATCGAAATGGAATCGATCAACCGAATTGCAGCGGGTCGTGCAGGCGGGAGCAGCCAGGGCATCCGGCCGCGTGTCGCCATCCGGGTGAATCCCGACTTCAGCGTCAAGGGGTCGGGCATGCGGATGGGTGGCGGACCCCAGCAATTCGGGGTCGACGCCGAGAAGGTGCCGGCCATGCTCGGCAGAATCGGGACCGCGGATGTCGAGTTCCTCGGTTTTCACGTCTTCGCGGGATCCCAGAACCTCCGAGCCGAGATCGTGGCAGAGGCCCAGCGCAAGACAGTCGACCTGGTACTGTCATTGGCCGAGCACCTCCACACCGATGCAATACGTGAATCTCGGCGGCGGATTCGGCATCCCCTACTTCGATCGGGACGAGCCATTCGATCTGGCCAGGATCGGCGACAACTTGGCGGAACTCATTGACAACCGCATCGCGCCCAACTTGCCAGGCGCCAGAGTTGTCATCGAACTCGGCCGCTACATCGTCGGCGAATGCGGCGTGTATGTCACCACGATCGTCGATCGGAAGGTCTCAAGAGGCAAGACCTATCTCGTCGTCGACGGCGGATTGCACCACCAACTCGCAGCATCCGGGAACTTTGGCCAGGTGATCCGGCGCAATTATCCGGTGGCCGTGGCGAATCGGGTGAGCGAGTGCAGCTGTTACCCCTGTGACGGTGGTCGGCTGCCTGTGCACACCACTCGACCTCCTGGGTGACAACGTCATGCTCCCCGATGCCCGAGTCGGGGACCTGATCGCGATCTTCCAGGCCGGCGCATACGGCGCTACCGCCAGCCCCAGTGCATTTCTCGGTCATCCCAGGGCCATCGAAGTACTTGTGTAGTTCCCTTGACGAAGCAAAGGACATCTGATGGAAGTCAACGCCACACACTCGACGGTGTAAAGGCGAATTGTCGTGAAGGTTCTCGGAATCGAGGACCGAGCAGACAGCCTCGAAGCCTCGACGCCAATGTTCGGGAGCATTCCCGAGCTTGACTCGCTCGGCGTGGTGGAGCTAGCCGCGGCGCTGGAGGAGAATTTGACTTCCAGATCGACGACGACGACTTCACCGGTGATGTCTTCGAGACACTAGGCAGCCTGACCGAATTCGTCGACAAGAACAGGTCCTAGGTGCCGCAGTTATGACTGGACGCTCGGGGTACCTCTGGGGCGCAACGGCCTTCGTTGTAGCTGTCGCCGCCGCGGGCGTCTTCATTTATGCCAAGCTCAGTCCAACAGCCGCAACTAGCTCCGGCTCACTACCAGGCCCAGTGGCAAGTGCCGATGCCTGCAGTGGAGTGCCTGCGGAGCCAGGAGGACCTGATCCCTGGGGTGGTTGCTGGCCTGGTCCGAGCAATACCGGGGTTCCGTCTGGTGTCAGGCTCACCGTCACAACCGGCGACTTGACAATTACCCAGCCTGGCTATGTTCTCGAGAACACCGAGGTGAGAGGCTGTATCAGCATTGCCGCGGGGGCGAACAACGTAATCATCCGAAACGTCCGAGTGAAGGCAAATTGCTCGAAACTGATCCTGAACGACGCAGGCGCAAAGGGTCTTCAAGTCATTGACTCTGAGCTTGACGGCAACGACTTCGCCAATAGTGACGCTGGCATTGCTGGAAATCACTACACGCTCAGGAGGGTTAATATTCACAGTACTGCGGACGGAATAAAAGGTGGCAGTAATGTGCTGATTCAGGATTCCTACATACATGACCTCCATATTACGAACGACTCACACAATGACGCCCTACAAGCGCTCGATGCGGACGGGTTGACCATCCGCCACAATACGGCAATAGTCGATGATGGTGCGACTTCCTGCATAATCTTCAGCCAGAATGCTAATAGCGACTGGGAGATGCGCAACGTGCAAATCTCACGCAATCTTCTCGCGGGTGGGGCATTTACGGTCTATGGTGGCTATCAGGCCGGAAAGGATGACCCAGCGCGAGCGAGTGACATCTCCATTACCGAGAATCGGATTTCCACCGCAATATTCCCACGCGGGGGAGCATTTGGTCCGCTCACTTCGATAGATGCGCCAATCGTTACTCACAGCGGAAACGTCTGGATTGACGGGCCAAACGCCGGCAAGAGCATCGACTGAACCGCGGCGGGCCGCCGTGTTTGGCCGCACCGTGGCGACTCGGCCGACAAGTCGGCGCTGGCGCGGAGGGTAACACGGTTCTTGAAAGTTCCTTCGGTCACGACGACTAGGCCTGGACCGCATGCGGGTTTGCTGACGTGGAATGATTGGGACCCGGAATTTGATCTTGGTTGTCGGCAAAGTGATGGATGCCATCGACCTACAGGACGAAGTGCTGGTCATCGACCTGCGACCCACCCGGGCGGCGGCTGGGCGGTGTTCGCGGTGCGACCGGCGGTGCCGCGGCTACGACAAGGGCGGCGGCGTGCGTCGCTGGCGGGCATTGGAACTCGGAACGACCAGGGTGTTCCTGCAGGGCCCCGGCGCCGAGGGTGTCCTGCCGGGAGCACGGTGTCGTGGTCGCGGCGGTGCCGTGGGCCAGGCCGGGTGCACGGTTCACCCGCAGTTTCGAGGACACCTGCGCGTGGCTGACGGCCCGGACCACTGCGACGGTGGTCTGTGAGCTGCTCCGCATCACGTGGCGGTCGGTGTCGGCGGTGGTGGACCGGGTGATCGCCGACCGGGCCGGTAGGACTGACATGCTCGGCTGGGCTCAAACGCATCGGCATCGACGAGATCGCGCATCGCCGTGGGCACCGCTACCTGACCTGCGTGGTGGATCACGACACTGGGCGGTTGGTGTGGGCGGCACCGGGCCGGAACAGCGAGACCCTGGATGCCTTCTTCGAGGCGCTCGGGACGGAAAGATGCTCCCAGCTCACGCATGTCACCGCCGACGGCGCCGAATGGATCCACACGGTCGTCACCAAACGGGCACCGGAGGCGGCGCTGTGTTTGGATCCCTTCCACATCGTGGCCTGGGCCACGAAGGCGCTGGACGAGGTCCGCCGGCAGACCTGGAACCAACTCCGCTCCAGCGGGAACAGCAGCGCCGCGAAAACATTCAAGGGATCCCGCTGGGCCCTGGTGAAAAATCCGCGGGACCTCACCGGCCGGCAACGAACCACCCTGGCCGGCATCGCGAAGACCAACGCCCGGCTGTACCGGGCGTACCTGCTCAAGGAGCAGCTCCGGATGGTGTTCGCCGCGAAAGGGCAACCCGGCCGGGTCCTGCTCGCCGGCTGGATCGCCTGGGCCAGGCGCTGCCGGATCCCCGAGTTCGTCAAACTCGCCAAGACGATCACCAAGTTTCTGCCGTTGATCAAGAACACGTTGGTCCACGGAATGTCCAACGCCCGCTCGGAGGCGACGAATACGCATCTACGAACCCTGACCACCCGGGCCTACGGATTCCACACCCCAGAAGCGCTCATCTCCATGGCCATGCTCACCCGCGGCGGACTTTGCCCACCCCTCCCCGGACAGAAATCACCCATGAAAACAACAGGAGGGCCTCAAATTTTAGTAAACGTGCGGCAATGACACAGGGAGGTTGGTCCCTACGTTGCGAAAGACACCTGCGGCCCAGACCCCATATGTCCCTTTTGACCGATCTATGATGTGATCTAGTTCATGTTCGCCCATACGCCAGAGAATCAGCCTGATCGGCGGGGATAGAGGCCACGCTGCGTAGTCGCGCGCTACTCCATCTCGTGCGTTATCGAGTTGTGATGTGTATGAGAAACTCATTACGAGTCCTTTTGGGATTGCTGCCACCGAAACGGATGACGAGCGACTTGCCCTAACAGGGCGTCATCTTCTAGCTTATTCCAGTGGCTGCAAGTCACAGCAAAGGATGCTCGAAATCGATCCAGCGATGATTTCAGTGATACAGCCAACGCAATTGTCCCAAACATCCTGCCCATGGCGCGTTGCCCCTTTGCCCTATTAGTCGCGTTCCCGCTGCTTCTCGGAGACGCCCCAACGCTTGGAGCAAAATGCAGAAGAGCATGCCTCGGTTCGAACACGGGCCCCGAAGAAGTACTGAACTGAGTTCACATCGATCGGCCCGACCTACCGGCAAAATTCGGCTCTCGCGCCGGATGTTTACGATGGCGACCATTCTCAGCCTCGCCCTAGTCTCGACAATAATGTCAGTTGCAAGTACATCTGCAGCATCGGCAGCAGCCACTTCCTACACACTGTGGCCTTCGAGTACAGTTCCCAAGGTTCAATCAGACCCAGATCCGAGCTCAGTTGAAGTCGGCGTGAAGTTCACCCCCACCAGCAGCGGATCGGTTACAGCCATCCGCTTCTATAAGGGAACCCAGAACACGGGCACCCACACGGGCCGGCTGTGGAGCTCCGACGGACAAGTCCTTGGGTC
The DNA here is from genome assembly GCA_963730295.1 of uncultured Actinomycetota bacterium. Taxonomy (GTDB): domain Bacteria; phylum Actinomycetota; class Actinomycetes; order Mycobacteriales; family Nakamurellaceae; genus Nakamurella. The sequence continues at coordinate 1,139,641 of CAVSRE010000006.1, forward strand.
CGTGACATTCGCAGGGGAGAGCGCTTCCGGCTGGCAACAGGCAGTCTATGGCCTCGCCTGTTCAGGTGAAGGCGGGCTCCAGCTATGTCGCGTCCTACCGTGCCCCCAACGGAAGATATGCCGCCGACATGGACGGGCTTTCGCCCAACCAGCCAAGGATCACCAATGCCCTTACGGCAACCCAGGGTGTATACACCTATCGCTCCGGGGTACCTAGTTCCACTTGGAAGAACGCCAACTACTACGTCGATGTGGTCTTCAACACCTTGAGCACCACACCCCGGCGAGCACCACACCCACGGCGAGCACCACACCCACGGCGCCAACTGCAACCAGCACAGCAACCCCCAACCCAACAAGTGTGCCGCGGTGACAACGAGTGCGAAGCCGGCTGTGGCCTGTGGTGGACCTTCAAATTCGCCGGGTGGTGCCGACTCGTGGGGTAGTTGTTGGCCGGGACCTAACAACACCGGCGTTCGCGGCGGGCATCACGCTCGCTCCCTACACGGGCCAACGACGATCACCACTGCAGGTACGGTCATCGCCTCCAAACTGATCACCGGGTGCATCGTCATCAGAGCCAACAACGTGGTGATAAAGAACTCCCGTTTGCAGTCCGGAGTTGCTTCTTCAACCTCCTGTCTGACAACGGGAACACCGGTCTGCAGTTGACCGACGTCGAGATCGACGGACAGGGCAACACCAGCGGCGACTCCGCTATCAACGGAGGCGGACTCACCTGCTTCGCTGCAACATCCACAGCACGATCGATGGCGTCAAAGCGCAGTCGAACGTCGTCTTCCAGGACTCCTACATCCACGACCTGGTCAAACCTCCGGCTCGCACAACGACGGCGTCCAGTCACTGGGCACAACCGCTTTGACGCTCAGCCACAACACCATCATCGTCAAGGGCGCTGCCACCTCCGCGATCATCCTGTCCACCGGGTCCGCCAGTGAAATGCGGAACGTCGCCATCAAGCGGAACCTGTTGGCCGGTGGCGCTTACACCGTCTACGGCGGATATCAAGGGCACCGACAGCCTGTCCAAGGTGAGCAACATCTCCATCACCGAGAACCGATTCTCCACCGTTGTCTACCCGCGCAGCGGGGCATACGGACCCCTCACGTCGGTGGACTCCCCCGTCGTTCACAGCAGCAACATCTGGGCTGACGGCAGCAACGCCGGAAAGAGCGTCGACTAACACCACTCCAGGGCTGGCTCGAAACGTGAAAGCCAACCGAGCAAGCGCAAAACTGCACGGCAAGGAACCCCGGCACTCGGCGTGCCGGGGTGCCCTGCTTTGTTTGGCGAGTCGTCGAACTATGTGATGTTCAAGCAGCGCTACCGTACGGAGTGTGGCCCGGGCTTCTCCCGGAAGCGGCGCGGGCTCAGCAGAGCTCTGACACCCGCGCGTCCCGTCGGCTTACCAACAATCGCTCGCCGGACCTCGCGCATGAAGGTTGCGATCCAGAAGGGCACTGTCGGGACAAGCCCGTTGCGGCGGCGGTACAAGCGGACCTGGTTGACCACGAGCAGTGGCCACAATCGAGGTGAACTCGCGGAACCGCCCTCCAGGTGGACCGCTTGCGCGGTGGGAACGAACCTGGTGGCAAAGCCAGAGTCACGAGCACGCAAGTCAAAATCGGTCTCTTCTGAATACAGGAAGAATGACTCGTCCCAAGGACCGCACGAGTTCCAGCAATCCTGACTGATGAGCTGCACTGACCCTTCGGCCCAGTCCGCTAGCATCTCGGTCTCATAGAGGCGGGCATCAGTCACAGTCTCACCGAACGTTGTCGATCGTCCCGCGATACCAGCCCCCACAAACGCTTCTCCGAACGTACGCCGAACGGTTGGCTCACGTCGCATGGACTCGATCAACTCGGCTTGCGCATCGAGCAAGCGTGGTACGGCTATTCCTGTACCCGGATGGCGCAATGCCCTCAACAACTCGGGCACACAATTGGGCATCAAGCGCACATCAGGGTTGAGCGCCAGGACCGCCGTCCAGGATCCAACCGAACCAACGGCCGCGTTGATGCCGGCAGCGTACCCGGCATTTCGACCGAGTTCGATGACCATGGCAGAAGGAGCGAGCCGTCTAGCGGTAGGAACGCTGCAATCGGTTGAGCCATTGTCGGCGACGATCAGCTCCCAACTCACATCCCCCAACCCAGGGGCCAGTGACGCCACGAAATCAGGCAGGAGTGATGCGCTGTTGTAGGTCACGACGACTACAGCCACGTGTTCATCGCTCGGATTCATCGGCGTCCAGAGCTAGAGACTTATACACTTCGTCCGGCATCCTTATCAATCCATGTCTCAGTTCCACAGATGCAACGGGTTGTCACACGTAGGCGACCGATGCCTCTGGTCGTGTCAGTGGGCCTCGCGAACGACTCATCGACACGCAGTCGTTTCAACCATATTGGCAGTCCAAATCTGAGTGCGATCAACGTACTCCTGGCGGCGATGATCGTCTGCGGCTCGCTCGAATAGTGTCTGGTCGAACAGAGGTCGTTCGCTGAATTTCTTGCGCAAGAAGTAGTCGTCCCACCGATGCGTCGCTCGCGAGCTCAGGCGATCGATACAATCAAACCAACATTATGGGACCGGATAGTGTGCGCAACGAGGACAGGCCTTGGAACCTGCCGGGCTGAACGGCAGAGATCATCACCCATTCGCGTCGTTCTCACCACGCTGTATAGCATTCTGCTACCATTGACTAGCGCCAAGGGTGAGGGGACGCTCCGTGGAACTGAAGGTCATTTTTTCCGTTTTGGCGCGCCGTTGGTACTTTGTCATCCTCGCCATCTTGTGCACAGTTGGCGCAACGTTCTTCGTAGCGAACAAGGTGGGCCCAACCTACGAAGCACAAGGGGCCGTGTTGATCTTCCCGCCGGTAGCGACAGTCGAGCGGGGTGCAGAGACTGTGACCCAAGGCAACCCCTTTTTGGCGCTTGACGGCGTGAGTCAAGCGCGCGACATCGTAATCCGCGAGTTGACCTCGAAAGAGACTGCCGATGAGTTCGATCGTCATTACCCGGGTACGACCTACGTGGCCACGCCGGACGTGATGAACAACGCGCCTATCATCCTCATCACCGTCGAATCGCCCGCCGTCGATACCGCCGTGGACGGCGTCTCCAACATCATGGGCCTAGTACCCACGACCTTGACCAAACTCCAGGAGGGCTTGGGCCTCGACTCGAACTCCGTGATCACGTCCAAGCCGCTGATCGCCGACCAGCGGCCGGAATCGGTTCACAAAGATCAGATCCGCGCTGCAGTTCTCGCCGCGGTCGTCACCCTCGGATTCGGCTTGCTCGTCATCGGTCTCATTGACGGTCTGCTATCGGGCCGACGTAGGAATAGGCACTCGGCAAGGGCCTCGGAATCGCAGGCTCCCAACGAGGACTCCCACTCGCCAGCAACCGCAAACTTCGCGACTTTGGATCGAAGCAGGCGGCATCCGGACAGCAGGCCGATAAAGCCAAGGCCGCAAGGTCCACTGGAGCTGCCGCTAACCGACTGCGACCCCGGTTGTCTCCCACGAATCCTGCCGCACGTTCAGCAAGTGGCGGTTCGCGAGGTGAAGTTTCCGACAGTCGAACAACGAGAAACGGCTCGCACAGCACGGCTGATCCCGCGCAGCGCAGGTGAGTTGTGTTAGGTAGCCATGATCAGTTCTTACAATCGAAGCGCCTTGGTTTCGACGCAACATCCGTGCTGACGGTCTATCTTTGGCTCCTTCTCGCTATCCCATCTTCGATGGTTGTGGGCCCACTCGGCAGCGCCGGCGCTCCTTCGAATATCATGGCAATCGGATTGCTGTTTTGGTGGTCCTGGTTTCATATTCAGCGCAATCGGGCCGAAAATGTCGGGCCGCAGCCGGTGCGGATTGCCATGCTGTGTTGGCTGTTCATCATGGTGGCAGCATACGCGCATGCCATGTTGTCGCCCATGCCGTTCGATGAGATCAGTCCCGCGGACAGCGGAATGCTCAAACTGCTCGGAATGGCAGGAATACTACTCGTCGCAAACGACGGTATCCCCAGTCTTCAGCGCAACAGAGTGCTGTTGGGCCGATTCGTCGTCGCGGCGGGCCTGATCGCCACGTTCGGTTTGATCCAGTACGTCACGAAGCAACTGTTCGTCGACCGAATCCACATCCCAGGACTGACGGGGGGCCTGACAGAGGGATTGATCGTGCGCAATGGATTCGCTCGACCCAGCGGTACGTCGACCCATCCGATCGAATACGGCGTAGTATTAACGATGTTTCTACCCCTAGCAATCACCTTCGCACTCAGATCACCGACCCAAAGGTGGTTGTACCAAGTATTTCTCTGTGCCATCACTTTTGCGATATTCCTTTCCATATCCCGCTCCGCGATTCTTTGCGCAGTCGTTGGCCTTCTTGTTCTTTCAATCTCTTGGACTAATGCGGCACGTATACGTGCGCTCGCATTCATCAGTGTCATTGGAACCGTGGTCTACGTCGCCGTGCCCGGCATGCTCGGCGCAGTCACAGGCCTGTTTACCGGCGTTGCCGAGGACCCGAGTATCGCTTCGCGGACCGGTAGCTACGACATTGCGGCGCACTTCATCAGCAACAGCCCGCTCCTGGGCCGGGGCTTTGGCACCTTCCTTCCGAAGTATTGGATCCTGGACAACGGCTATCTCGGATTGATGATCGAGGGTGGCGCACTCGGCTTCGCCGGCCTGATCGTGCTGATCGTCACGGCGATGTTTGCGGCCAAACGCGCCCGACGGGTGGCGGCCAGTCCGTTCGACCGCGACATTGCTCAGGCGATCATTGCCTCGATTGCCGCAGGGGCGAGCGGCCTCGCCTTCTTCGACACTTTTGGCTTTCCGCAATCCGCTGGTTGCTTTTTCCTATTACTCGGGATGGCCGGAGCCTTGCGGCGTCTCGTACTAGCGGATGCTTCCATTTACCGTGCTGCACACTCACCCGGTCGAGTCTCGCAGAAGGTTGGTCCGCTAAGACTGGGCAAGAGTAAACCGACTCGACCAAATGAGGCGCAGACGACGTGACGATCCTGGGCACATCATGACATCAAGAGAACTATTAGCTCTGATGTTGAGGCGTTGGTACCTGGTATTGGCTGGTACCGCGATCACGCTAGCATTTGCCGCAACGACAACCAATCCTCAAGGCGTCTATTGGGCACAATCCAACGTCGTACTGCTCGCTCCAACTTTTGAGGAATTTCCCAACAAGCTTGAGGACCCGCCCTACGCTTTGACACCACTTGCGGGGGTTGTAGTCGCTGAATACAACGGCACAAATCCGCCGTTGCTGACGTCTTCGTCCGACACAACGATATTTGGCATGGGCGACAGAAGCGGTGTCATGGTTAGAATGCCGAACCACGGCACACAATGGCAAACCGTCTACTCCTCACCAAATATCGACGTTCAAGTCGCCGATAGCAGCCCAGAACAGGTTGCAATCCAAGTACAGCAGGTCACAACCGAACTCAAGGACATCCTGTCCAGAGTTCAGGAATCAATAGGCGTCCCGCCATCGTCCAGGGTCACCATGATCGCCTCGCCGACCGATCCAACCATTGTTCATATCTCCGGAAGCCGGATACGTGCTCTTGGAGCGATAGGTTTGCTCGGCCTAATTCTCACGATTGGTTCAGTTTACTGGCTTGAACGCTGGATAGTTCGACGACGAATGAAAGCAATGAAGATGGATATGCAAACGGCTCCCGAGATGTCTCGGCGATAGGCGATGCTGCTACCCAGACCCCCTTCGGCTGGAGTCGAGGAGTCCACCCGAAAGGTCCCGAAGGCATCATCCAGATGATCGGACGAACCCAGTCTTGATGGACAGCGATCATCACCAATTCACGGTGTGTCCGTAGCATTTCGGTGCTTCGCTAGCAGGTCGAGTAGGTATGAGTAGCGCTCAGCCCCTACGTGATGGTATTCAAACTGTTCTGCACGTTGGCGTGCATTGTTACCGTATGTCACTCGGAGGTCTTCCCGAGATGCCATAAGGCCAATTGCGTTGGCGAGTTGCGGAACTGACCCAGCATCAACGACGATTCCGGTCTTACCATTGAGCACTATTCGTCCTGCTCCCATGGGCGTCGTGATTGTCGGCAGACCGCAGCTCGCTGCCTCATACGTAACCTGTGGCCCGCCCTCTTCGTGGGTGGGGAAGATGAATACGTCGGCAGTCCGGAACAGGGCGCCCACGTCCTCGACGAAACCCAGGGCAGAGACGCTTTCGGACGCGGCATGCCGTTCAACGATCTTGGCACTTCGGGTCCGTAGGTCCTGCCAAGACGAGTTCACCGGGAGCACCCACGGCCTCCCATGCATCGAGGAGTTCGGGCACCCCCTTACGAACGTTCAGCGTTCCAACAAACAGGAACCGCGGAGCCGCAGCGCTGCTGTCCGGTCTAGTGGCAGTCGGAAACCGTTCCGAACTCCATCCAAAACTAGTTGGGAGGATGCTCCACCGCAAATCCCAAATCCGCAAGCGACTTCTCAACCTCGGCGTTGGGTGCAAAGAAGTAGTCGTAAGCCCGCAGTTCGCGCGTCTCGGTTTCAATTTTATCCTCGGTGACTGTGTGACTTGGCGGGAGGCCAAGTCGCGCATACGCCTGATTGAGGATCGGACCGGAGGTCGCGCAGGCCGTATTGACAAGCTCACGCACTGTTAATATCCCTCGACGTCGCGCATACTCAACCAGCTCAACTGGCGGGTCCGGGTAGAAATAGGCGACTGTGTTGGCCGGATCTGCCAACTTCAGAGCATGCCGAAACATATTGTCGAGGCGACTAAGCGCGCGAGTGGCTACGATCCGCCAGGGCAAGCTCCGCCACGGTTGCGACAATGACTGGTGCACGATGATTTCCCTGGCGATCGGTATTCGAGTTCGGGCGGTGAACAACTCCGTCCGAACTCCTCCGACAGGAAAGCCAGTCACTATCCACACACAAGTCTGACCAGGTCCCCTCCCATTCAAGGACCATGGGGCATAAACCAGAATTCGCGGCTCGCTGCTCACTTCGCGGGGCCGCCAATAGTGAGGTTTTTCATCGACCATTCTCCGAGCTTTCTCAAGTACGCCATCCCGCCATTCCGGGTCGAACAATACCAGCCGATCAGACAAAAGAGGATTGCTGGCACCTCCGTCGATCCAGCATCTCACATTCTGGAACCATTCAGTCAGTGGGGGCGGGTTGCCCAAGTCTGACCGCTGATGGCGTCGCGTGGGGTTCACCCGGACTGTGGACCTCGATAGCTGAGGCTCCCCCCGTCCGAGCGATTCGATCTGCCAGGGTCACCCGATCGGTAGGTCGGAGGGTCCGAGGCGCGGGCGGACGTGGCGAACCGGGCTGACACAGATCAAGGTTGCGCCGGACATTGCCGTAGCGGGTTGACTTCAGCAGGGTCCCGATCGTGAGCGGTTGTCGGCGCCAGTCGACCAAGAATGGTCGATGACCAGAATCAGAGTGTCGGTGGGGTTTTCGCCTTCGCCGTGCCGCTCTTAGCGCCTTCCTGGGGAGGTCATGGCTGAGGCCGCTGGGGTTGGGTCGGTACAGCGGCTGGCAAATCGTCCCGTGCACGAGGTGCCGTTCCGGCGGGTCCGAGAACTAGGCGCGCAGCGCTTGACTGATCTGTTCCGGGTTCCATTTCTTGCCCAGCTTTCCTGCGCGAAGTCTCGCAACACCCCGTCCCGAGCGACCTTGCCGGTACGCCGGGCGGCCCCGTTGCTACACCGCCAGTCGGTGCGGCAGCTTAGCGCGGATTTTCGCATGACGAGTTTGAACTGAGCGCCACGGCGACTGGCGGTCAGATCCGTTGCCTGGCACGGAATCTGAACAAACTTGGGTGGTGGCTTTGGACAAGTGATAGGGGTTGATCTCGCTGTCAATTGCAGCGCACTACCGTGGTGGCGGTTCAACTGGGCGCGACGAGATCCGTTGACTCACAACAATGTAAGACACACCAGTGCGGATATGGTTGACCCACGCTTCGACAGCTGCTGAACTACATGTGTGCCTGGTACAGCGAAATCAACCCCACCCGAAAGGCCGTTCCGGCAGCTGCCCGGCCGGGTGGAGAGTTCTTCGCCCGGCCGACCGGGCCGAACCACCGCCGCTACGAGGCGCTGCGCGGCTACCTCTACGAAGGCGAGGGGTTGACTGCTGGGTGATCTACCTGCCCGGCCCCTTTGCTCTTGCCTCATTACAAGGCATTCATCGCTACTGGAGATGTCGGCGTGGCCGAGCAGGTCGCGGATGTAAATCAGGTTGATACCGGCTTGGACCAGGTGCATCGCCCGGCTGCGCCGCAGGGTGTGGGGCGTGACCGGCAGGCCTGGGGCCCAGCCGGGGTCGCGCGCCCGAACGGCTCTCACGTGGCGGGCGAGGAGCTTGGCGATCCCGGATCGGGTCAACCTGGAGTGGTTCGGCCCGTGAAACAGTGGGTCCGCGTCGGCGCCGAGCCCAGGGTGCGGTTCGCGGTGTTCCAGGTAGTCGGTGACGAGCTGGGCGGTCGGGCCGATCACGGGCACGTACCGGACTTGGAGCCCTTTCCGTGGATTGTCACGATAATGGTGTTGGTGCGGCGGATGTCGGCGATGTTGAGGTCGCAGAGTTCTTGAACGCGTGCGGCGGTGTCGTAGGCCAGGGCGAGCAGGACGGTGTCCCTGACGGCGCGTGCGCCGTCCACGCCGGGTTCGGCGAGCAACGTCTTGACCTGTAGCAGGAGCTTGCGGGAAAACCGACCCTCCACCAAACCCGGGGTGCCTCAACCCCGGCGCCGTCACCCCGCCAACCAGCCGTCACTCGACAACCAATGCCCCGCCCGAACCAGCCGGGCGGGTCAATCCACACCCGGCACAATGGTAACACGCAACAACGCCATCATCGGCAGGATCAAGGACGGTCAATATACCAATCGCCCATCAGGCAATTCCAAAGCCACCGGTACAGAAATCCACAGCAGACATGCTCGAC
>CAVSRE010000007.1:0-15539 GCA_963730295.1 uncultured Actinomycetota bacterium
GGCGGTCGGGTATGTGACGCCCGATGACGAACACGAGGGCCGCGGCGACGCGATCCGCCAGGCCCGCCGCGATGGACTGGACCGGGCCCGCCAGAACCGCATCGACTACCGTCGAGCACAACGACAGGCCGCGCCATGAGAACAAGATCACTGGTGGTTGGGTATCTCCACCCGATCTTTCTCACGAACTCAGATACACCTCAGTCATGCCGGACTGCGGCAGATACGGGCGAGCGTAGCCGCCCTCAACGCGACTCCGCGATGGCAGCGATCGTGAGCAATACTGTGGATCTCCCAAGTATTTCAGTTGGCAAGCAAACGATGGATTAGATTAGTTGACAAGTGTCCGTGACCCGTGTCGCAATGCTGACGGCAGTTATGAGACGTTGTAACGCGTACACGAGTCACGCAACACTTCACGTTCGCGACTTCAGTCACTCCTGAACGATCCGTATGGTCAATCGTCGGCTTCCGTGAGCGGGCGGGTGGGTCGAAGTTGATCAGCCAGCGCGAGCCGTCTGCACAACTTTGAGGATCTCGTCAGCGACCAACGCCGGCTCAGTGGCTGGGACATTGTGTCCGTTGGTCACGATGAGCTGCTTTGCCTGCGGACTCAGCACCAGCCAGCCCTTTTGGTCTTCGACATTGGTGCGGTCGCCGTAGTCGTTGGTGATGACCGTCATCGGAATATCCCCTACGAGATGCCGATTGTTCCATGCATCGTTCTCGACCGTGACGTAGTCGCGGCGCTCAACATTGTTTTGGCACTTGATTCCTAGTGGGGCCTCTTCCGGAATGATGGCTTTCGGGGTTTCCACCAAAACAATCCCAGCGACCTCCGTCGGGTGTTCGTAGGCGAAACCAGCCATCAGAAATCCCCCGCCAGACGTGCCAACAAGCACATATGGACCTTCTTCCCCCAAATCTTTCAAGACCGCTTCGAGATCGCCCCGCAGGTCTTTCATCTCACGACAGCCAACCGGATCATCGCTCTCACCGGTGCCCAGACGGTCGTAGCTGCATGTCCTGGTTTGTTCGGCCACGGTCGGAGCAACGCGGGACCATTGTGTGTGGTCAGCCTCATCACCGCTCTCCAGCAGGACGGTGGGTGAACCCACCCCGGCGCATTCCGCATAGATTGTTCGGCCGCCACCGATGTCGACTTTTTGCGAGACCGTTGGAGGTGACAGTGATGCGGACGCTGTCATGGCCGAAACCGCGGAGACCGACGTACCAGAACTGCTGTCGGTGATTGCCTGGCTGCTACCGCACCCCGACAGTAGAAGGATCAGCGCACCGACAACGACCAGGCGTCCTCTACTAGCGGCCACAGCATCGCTCCTTCCGTCCGGGACATGAATGGCAGCATGGCACGCATCATGGGACCGTCGGGTTCGCGATCGCGACACCCGCCGCCACCCCGGCCGGCCACTCGTCTGATGTTGCTGGTGGCCGGATCGGTGATCTCCAAGGCCGGAGCGCCCGGGCCGGGCGGGACGATTGGTTGTCGCCGCAGCCGGGGCGGCGATGCTGGTCAACCACTGGAGACACACCGCGGCAATGGTCACCAGCTTCGAGGAACGGAACCTGAGCATGTTGCCTCCTTGCCGACGAAACGGACAAGAGTTTCCTCGGAGTCACACTTCCGGCGCTAGGTCTGCGAGTCACTGAGTGACACGCTCAACGCAAATCGGCGGATTGGGGGGTCTTCGTGAGGGACGATCACACAGTTATCGGCCGTGCCATGGCGATCATCGACATCACACTCGCAGTGGACGCCCCGATTTCGTTGGCCGAACTCAGCCGGCTCGCCGAGATACCGAAGCCCACCGTCAGACGACTGGCTGTCAACCTCACCGGCCGCGGATTGCTGATCAAAAACGATCTTGGCTACAGCCCAGGGCCTCGGCTCGCGGTTCTCGGCGCACGAGCGGCGGAACGACAGAAGATTCGGCCGATCTCGACGCCTTACCTGCAGGAACTCTTCGACCGGAGTCGGGGGGTGGTCTGGTTGGTCGAACTGGACCAATTCGAGCAACCGACCTTGATGGCCTCGCTCTTCGATCGCACCTCGCTGCCCTACTCGAACGACTGGCCTCGGAACTTTGACGAACCCGGGATCCTGGCCACCGCTCTCGGGCGGGCCGTCCTCGCCGATCATCCCGGTCGGGTCGAAGCCCACCTGGAGCGCGGGATCCCGAGGCTCACGCGACACACTGCGATCCAGCCACGACGGGTGCATGCTGCGATCGCCCAGGCAAGCGGCGAGGGCCTGGCGATCGAGCACGAGCAGGTGCGCCTCGGCTGGTCTTGCCTGGCCGTGCCGATCGCCGGCCCAGGCTCCGCGACCGCGGTACTCGGCCTGGTAGATCGCACTCCGCGATTCGACATCCGTAGGCTCCGACAAGCCGCCCTTACCGCCGTAGCTGGTATCGGCAAGGAATGGCGTGCTGGGTAGGGGGCTGTCGACAGCCCCATCCTCCACTCCACCGATCGAAGCATCGTCCGGGACATGTTCACGACGAAAAACCCTTTCCGTTGCTAGCGATCCGGCAGACCCGCTTCAGGGAAAGGGCATTATCCTGCGACCTGGGCACGAAGGTCGGGCCTACACCTGGCCTGGAGAAGCCCTGGCGGTGCCTGCCTCCGACCCATTCACCGCAAAGACAATCAAAGGGTGCCGACCGGTCGGAGCTGGTCCAGTGTCAGCGCGGGTCTGACATCCAGAGCACCAAAGGCAGAGTCGACGAACAACCGGTAGCAGCCGGTGGCGCAGTCAACGTGTCGCCGTGCAGCGCGACGTCCTCGGTCGCCTGTGCAGACCCGCGCGTTGACCCGGCTTAGGGCACGCGACGAAATAACCTAGGTTTTCGGGTTCCTGTCGGCTAGGTTCGTGGTATGGCGGACGGGACGCAGTCGGTGGACTCGGTCGCGCGGAGATATGTGGTGTTGCGGCCACATCTGGATGAGCGTCAGCGTCGACTGTTCCTGGGCGCGGAGGCGCGGGAGTTCGGCAGGGGTGGGATCAAGGTCGTCGCGGCCGCTACCGGCGTGCACCCTGACACGATCGCTCGTGGGGTTCGTGAGTTGGCGGGTGAGACGGAGCCGGCGGTCCGGGTGCGGGCACCCGGTGGTGGCCGGAAGAGCCTGGCGGAGACGGATCCAGAATTGTTGTTGCAGCTCAAGGCTTTCGTGGATCCGGAGACTCGTGGGGACCCGATGTCGCTGCTGATGTGGACGACGAAGTCGACGCGGAACCTGGCCGATGCGTTGACCGAGCTAGGGCATCGGATCAGTGATCGCACGGTGGCCCGGATGCTTACCGATCTGGGATTCAGTTTGCAGGGCAACACCAAGGTCCTGGAAGGCAAGCAGCATGCCGACCGGGACGCACAGTTCCGCTATCTGCACGGGCAGGTCACCGAACACGCCGCGACGGGTCAGCCCGTCATTTCGGTCGACACAAAAAAGAAAGAATTAGTCGGCACCTACAAGAACGGTGGCAAGGAATACCGACCGGCGAAATCACCGGAACCGGTGAACGTGCACGACTTTCCTGACAAGGAACTCGGAAAAGCGATCCCGTACGGTATCTACGACGTGTCCGCGAACGCTGGATGGGTGTCGGTCGGCACCGACCACGACACCTCCGCGTTCGCTGTCCAAACGCTCCGCCGATGGTGGGACACCATCGGCAGTGCCAGGTATCCCGACGCCGACCGGTTGTTGATCTGCGCAGACGGCGGCGGTTCCAACGGGTCGCGGGTCCGGGCCTGGAAAGTCGAGTTGGCGAAATTCGCGGCCGACACGGGCCTGAAGATCACCGTCTGCCACCTACCGCCCGGCACCAGTAAATGGAATAAAATCGAGCACAGGCTGTTCTCGCAAATCACCATGAACTGGCGCGCCCGGCCTTTGATCAGCCACCAGGTCATCGTCGACCTCATCTCAGCGACCACCACTACCACCGGCCTGACCGTCCAATGCGTTCTGGACACCGGGGAGTACCCCATCGGCGTCAAGTACACGAAAGCCGACATCGACGCATTGCCGCTGACCCGCCACGACTTCCACGGCGACTGGAACTATGCCCTGACGCCACCCGACACGCCCTAACGGTCACCTACATTATTTCTTCGCGGGCCCTTAGTTGGACTTAATTAAGACATCCAATGGGAGGCGCCGGAGGCGAGATGGTCGCGGGCCGCGAAGATCTTGCCGCCCTGTTGATCCAGCTCACCGATCCCTCAGCAAACTCGTTCACGGTGACCGACATCTTGTCCCACGGCGAGGGTTGCGCAGCCAGTGGCACCTTCCGACGTGCCGACGGGAACCAGAGTCTCGTGGGGCACTTCTTCCGCTTCAACGGCCACGGGAAGAACGCCAAGATCGGCCGGGTGATGACCTACTCCAGCGGGACCCAGGGTGGCCAGCCAGCGGTCGCGGTCCCGTAAGTCGATCCCCTGCGGAACGAGAATGATCATGGACGTGAAGGCCAAGAGTCGGGCGGCCAGCGTCCCGATTGCGGTTCGTCAACTGAACCAGGCGACATGGCCTTGCCGACATCCTGCGTGTTAGGGCTCGCCGTAGTTATGGTCGATGATTCCGACCGGCGGACACACCGTGACGGCCGAACCACGGAGGGAGCCCCCGGGGCACGCGCAGGCGATGCTGCCGTCATGTTTCCCACGGGCCCTGCGTTCGGCGGCGTATGCCCTGGCCGGTGGGTTGCTGTGCCACAGCCCGATCCGCTCGATTTGCCCACCCGGTCATGGCGTTGTGCCGGGGATTCGCTGTCAGAAACTCGTGCATGAACGCATTCCCCACGGTGGTAGCGGTGGCAGTCCTGCGCCCGTGTCAACTCGAGCCGTGTGGGTGGGCGGTTCGCCGGCCGTGCTTGGAACGTCGCAGCGGATGACTGACGGTTTCGGTGGCTGTCCGGTGAAGGCGTGCCGGCCCATGGTGCCGGTTGTCGTTGATACGCATTTCGGGGTCGACCCTCGCGATGTTGCTGGACTTTCTGGTTTGCCGTCGGTCACCGCGTCAGCGGGTCGTTCCCTTGGCCGGGACCCACCGGCAAGGGCTGGTCGGGAGACCAAGGCAGGAGGCCGCGGGCACCGCGGATGGTTGCCCGGCGGCGATCAGCAGGACACCGACGAGCAGGTGGATCCACCCCAGGTCGTGATGTCGAAGGAGAATCTCCATTTCTGCCCGACGACGTAGAGGGTGTCGTTGAGCAGGGCGACCGCGACCTGGACCGTCTGGTACACGCATGATCATCATGACGCCGGCGAAGACGGTAAGGCCGACCGCTGCGTCATCGGGCTGAGTGGTGGCGCGATTGCTGCTCCCGGTTCGGTGACCATCGGGACCTCCTCAATGGGTGGAACTGTCGGCACCAATCCTGGTCAGGCGGAGCGATGACCTGACCATACGAGCGGTATCAAACCGGCTGTGCCGGTTCCGATCCGCCGGTCATGCGGCGGGGGACACGAGGTCATACGCCTCAGATGATGCCGTGGGCGTGTGTCGCAAGGATCCTGGGCGTCGAGGGCATCTCCCGGAGCGGCCCGGCCGGCACACCGAGCCGAGGGAGGCGTGAATGCGGACAGAGGGAGTTGCGACAGCGGCGGATGCTGAGCCGCACCTGGATCACATCGTGATCGAGATTGTGCAGATGCTGGAGCGCCAACTGACTGGCCCTGCCGACGTGGTGAAGGTCCGCGAACTGGTCGAGCGGGAGTGGGCGGGATATGACGACGCCAGGGTGCGGACCTTCGTGCCGGTTTTGGTCCGGCGTGCCGTCATCGGTGAGGTGCTCGGCGACGTTCGACGACCGAGGCCGGACGTGTCGGGGTGAGGATCAGAGCATTTTCAGGTCTCGGGCTCGGTCGACGGCTGCTCGACGGGTGGTGACGCCAAGTTTGCGGTAGAGGGACTGTTGGTGTGATTTGACGGTATTGACCGTGATGAACAGGTCGGAGGCGATTTCGCCGGCCTTGAACATGGTCGGCAAATACCGCAGAACGGCATGTTCTCGTTCGGTCAACTGTTCTACCAGGGGCGATGCTGTTCCGGCCGAGAGGGTCTCGCCGTTGCTTCCCATGGTCAGCGTTGCGGTGAAGTCCAGGTGCCGGGCAACGACGTGCCTGTAGCGGGTCATCAGCGCCGACATTCGCGGATCGGGCACCCGGAACGGCCTGATCATGCCCACGTCGTGGGCGAGGTCGACCGCGTTGGTGATCGCAGTCATCGCGGCGGTATCCCGGCGGATCAGGTCCGCGGACAACGCGGCAAGGATTTCGGCTTCCACCACCGGCCCGCGGTAGAGCACAGCGGTCCCGATCAACGGGTCGAGCACTGTGAGCGCGGCTTCGGGCTGATGCAGCATCAATCGTGCCTTGGCCAGCGCGACACGTTCCAGCGCTGCCGGGTAACCCTCGGGCTCAGGCGACTCGCCGATCAGCCTGATCGCGGCGGCGGGTTCACCGGCGGCGAGGAGTGCGTCGGCATGGGCGACGGTGCACCACCGGGCCAGGAACGGTGGGAGATCTCCGGCCTCCGCCCGTATACGGTTCAGCCGGGCCGCCGCGGCGCGGGCCGTGTCGGGGTCTCGCCGGGCGACCTCCACACCGACGGCCGCGATCGCCAGAACCAGTCGGCAGGACACGTCCGACCCACTGTTGCTGACGGCAATGCCAGCGGCGAGCTGTTGCTGGGCGGCGGCGAGTTGGTCGCGTTCCAGATGGGTGAGCGCGGAGGCGGCATACAGTCCGAGTGCCTGGGGTTCCGATGCCCACCCTTTGCGGTTCGCGATATCTTGCGCGGCCGCGGTTGCCTGCTCGGCCTGCGGGAGGCGCCCGTGGATGACGTCGAGCACCGTGAGATGGGCGTGCGTGCTCAGCTCGATCAGGCCGAGGCCCAGCTCGTGGCTCCGAGCCTGCACCCAGAGCAGTGTCTGCTCGGCCTCGGCGAGGTCACCGGACCACAACTGCCCGACGCCGATGTTGTTCATGGCGATGACCCGGTACTGCTCTGTCGTCGGTAGGTCACGACGTGGGGTCCGGTCAACCAGGTCCAGCAGCTGCTCGGCGGCCGGCCCGATCCGCGCGGGGTTGACGAACCTCGCATGCACCACCCGCAACACGGCGATGACCATTTCGGCGGCCAACCGATAGTCCGGCGCGATGCCGTTCATCAGCTCGGCAGCGTCGTCGGCGTCCCGGCCCATCGACTCGTAGTCGTGCCGGTGGAAGTGTCCGATGGCCGAGGCCAGCAGGGTGCTGGTGCTGGGTTCCAGCCGGGCCCTGACCGCAGCTGGTGCGAGCGCGGCGACCAGGGCCGCGGCGTTGGGAGTGAGCAGCTGGGGCATCGCGAGTGCGGTCAACCGCCCTACCTCGTCCCACGCCTGGGCCCCGCTGGCGTACCGGATCGCGGGGATCGGTTCGCCCTGGGCGGCGAACCAGCGGGAGGCCCGCAGGTGTAGGTCTGCCACGGCGTCCGGCTGTTCCACGGCGAGCCGGTGAAGCAGCATTTCCCGCAGTAGCGGGTGGACGCTGAACCAGTCGTTCCGCCCGGCCAGGCCGACGACCAGGGCGTTCCGCGCGGTGACGCCTTCCAGGATCAGCTGACTGTCCCGGCGGCCGGTCAACTCGTTCGCGAGGGCAGCGCTCACCCGGTCGGCCACGCTGATGCTGAGCAGGAATTGCCGTTCTACCTCCGGCAGCCGCGCGATCACCTCTTCGATGAGGTACTCGGCGACCAGGGGGGTGCTACCGGCGAAACGGGCTATCCCGCCGTCGACATCGGTCGGGTCCAAGCCCATCAGCGCCAACCTCAGGCCCGCAACCCACCCCTGGGTGCGGTCGGACATCCCCTGTAGCTGAGCCCCGGACAGCTGAATGCCATTGGCGTCGAACAACTCCGCGGCCTCGGCGAGGGTGAAGGCCAGGTCCGCCGCCCGGATATCGGTCACCTCCCCGTTGACCCGCAGCCGGTGCAAACGCAGCGCCGGGTCCGCGCGAGTAGCCAGCACCAGGCGCAACTGAGGCGGTTGATGCTCGAGCAGCTGACCGAATGACTCCAGCACCCCCGGGTCATTGATCCGGTGGAAATCGTCCAACACCAGGGTCACCACACCCGGCAACCCTGCCAGGCCCGTGCGGACGAGTCGGTTCTCCTGGGCACCGAACCCGGCGGCCGGTGCCACCTCCGACAGCGGGCTGCCGGGTGGAACGGCACCGCTGATGGCGAGTGCGCCCAAAACGTCCGTCCAGAACGCCTGAAGGTTGTTGTCCGACTCGTCCACCGTCAGCCATGCCACCCGGCCGGGTGGATTCCCGCTGCCCGCCCAGGATGCCACCGTCAGCGTCTTGCCGTAGCCGGGCCCGGCGCTGATCAACGTCACCGGGTGCGCCGCACCTGCCGTCAACCGTTCCGCTAGGCGTGGGCGTCGTACGTATCCCGCGGGAACGTCGGGCGGCAATGCCCGCAGCCGGAGTTGGCCGAGGAACTGTTCACGCACCGACGTGCCGCCCGGAGGATCAGGCTGGTCCACGAAGCTGTCGACCGGTACCACCTGCATCGTCATGCTTCCAAGATCCCCACGGAATCGGACCCTCGGTACGGTCTTTGGTCCCTTATCCCATACCGAACGAATGATACCCATCCTCGCCTGCAGCGGGACCATTGCCGGACAGGGAGCATTCATCGACGCGCGGAGAAACAACCCATGACCGCTCTGGAGTACGAAATCAGGGTCGCCGGTTCCGTGCCCGCCAGTGTGCTGGAAGAACTCGACGACGTCCGGGTCATCACCCACTCCGTGGAGACGGTGCTCCGCGGGCCTGTCCAAGACCAGGCGGCACTGATCGGCATCATCAACCGACTGCAGGGCTGGGGCATCGAACTCCACGGGGTCCGACAACTCCCACCCGCTCAGGACCTACCGCCGGAGCCCGCCGATCGTAGTCGGGACCACGCACCGTGATGGATTTCGAAATCCACATCGCCGGACCTATCGGGCCGGTCGCCCGGTCATTCCTGCCCGGTTTCACCATCACGACGGTTCCCCCGAGCGTCGTGCTCGCGGGAACAGTCGCCGACCCCGACGAACTGCTCCGCGTCATCAACCTACTGACCACGCACGGCGGTGCACCGATCGACATCTGGATCACCGGGGCCCAGTCGGGCTGACGGTTCGCGCCGGTGTGAATCAGCCCGAGCCGGGCGGCATGGATGTCTTCGGGCTGAGCACGACCATCCGAAGCTGAGGCACCTCGTCGTCGGCGTTATCGCGGTGCGCTGGCATCGGGCTCATCCTCGGCACGGACTGGTGTCAGACCATCGCCATGGTGTCCCCGCGTTCAACATCCCCGCCCACTTCGTGGGCTCCTCAGCTATTTGATCAGTCAGGTCCGACGTTACGTCACCTGGGGCATTCAGCGCCGACAGCAACAACTTCCGGTTGCCGACCCTTCCTTGACCCGAGCGACCACGGCGGGCGGCTTCAGACTCCTTCGACCGCAGGAATCCGCCCGCTGCGGACGGCCGCAACGAAGGCCTGGTAGTCAATCTCGTTCTGATCGGCGTACCGCTGGGAGAAGTCGGTGATCGACTTGTCGAACTCGTCACCGTCGCCGAGGTAGGAGGCCATCGCCACTGGGTCGCCCGACCGGGCGTGGGCGCGGGCCAGGGTCCACCCGCACATGCTGGCGTAGTTCTCCATCACCACCGCCGACATGGTGTCGACCAGCGCGGAGCCCTTCATGTCCCGCAGTTGACGCCAGTACAGGTAGCGGTTGGCCTGCACACCTTTGGTCCAGCCCAGGTAGATGTCGCTGGAGGCCTGCATCATCCGCTGGCCCCGCACCACTCGTTCGCCGGGATTGCGGTACCTGCTCTTGGGTAGGTGGTCCTCCAACACCGATCTGGTGGCCTCCTTGACCTGCAGGAACAAGGGGTCCTGGTCGTCGCGTCCCTGCAGCAGAACGATGAACGCCCGCGTGCCGACGCTGCCCACACCGACGACCTTGCGGGCCATGTCGATGATCTCGAACCGCTCCAGCAGGTACCGCCGGTCGTCCTGCAGGGTGGACCGGTAATCTCGGAACTGGCTGTGCAGCATGTCCTGAACAAACTCAGGTGCCAACGCATACTGCTCTCCCAGGTCGCGCAACGGCACCACGATTGGGGGTTGGCTGACGATCCGGTAGTGCCCGTCGACCCGTTCGCCTAGTTTGGACAACGCTTGCAGGCTGTCCCGGGTCCGTGCCTTGGCCAGGTTCTTCTCCGCTTGCTTGACCGCCCACTGCCCACTACCCGACGCGCGGTCGTGCTGTTGGTCGGGTTTGGCAACCTTCGCGGTCTTGGCCGCCTTACCGGTCTTCCTTCCCGCCTTGGCCCTTCCATCCTTGGCCTTACCGGGCTTACCGGCCTTGGCGCCCTTGGACTCGGTGGCAATGTTGCTCACCGCGGCCCGGAGGTCATCCTCGGACAGCCGCGCGTACCACAGGTCCATGACGCCCATCCGGGCGAATTGACCCATCGCCTCCCGATAAGCTCGCACCGCCGCCGTAGTGACCGTCCTCCCCTCAGCCTGGCTGAGGCCGTTGTTCCGGGCGGCGATGGTGAAGCTGGCCGCCATCCGTTTCACGTCGTACTCGAAGGGCCCAGGCAGCGTCTCGTCGAAATCGTTCAGGTCGAACAGCAGTCGCCGCTCCGGGGAGGCGAAGACCCCGAAGTTCGACAGGTGGGCGTCACCGCACAACTGGCTGGTCAGACCCGCGGTCGGGGTGCTCGCCAGGTCGGTGGCCATGATCTTCGCCGCGCCCCGGTAGAACGTGAACGGGGACACCATCATCCGGCCGTGCCGGACCGGCACCAGGTCCGGCTCCCGGGTGGTGTTCTGATCCTCCAGCAGCGCGACCGGGTCCGGCCGATCGGCAGCCGGGACCCACCCCGCGAGACCGGTCAACGGTGTCCGCTGCCGCGCGTCCACACCCATGGCTTGCCGGTCGGCAACGCTCGCGTGCTCGATCACCTTCAAGGCCATGTCGACCCCTTCCATTCGCGCTGCTGACCCGTGGCTGGGTCCATCCACCAGGTGCTGGGCAGCCCCGCGGCCGCAGATGATCAGTACCCCGGTGGTCGGCCTCCATCACCGTCACACTCACGCCTCACTGTGAACCGAGGACGGGCACCGGCACCTCATACGTTCAGGATGGGAAGGGGTGCCATCAGTCCAAGCGCCGTGCCCCGCCGGTCACGGTTGAGGACGGTGACCGACGCCAGGGGTAGGTCGATCGACACCTGGGCGTTCTGGTCTTCCGCACCTGGGTCGTCACCCTTGCTTCGTTTTCGCCGGTCCGGCATCCGGACCGTTGCGGTCGCCGGGAGCGTTGCCTGCCGATCAAGCCTGTCGGCTCATACCTATCGGATGGTCCCCCGGTCGCCGCCAGGTACGACGATCGATGAGCAGGCTGTTCCACGATCAAGGCATGGGTCCGATTCTCACCGACCACAGAACCGGAACGTCACTCCGGTCGGTGCAACCAGCCACAGCGCTCACTGACAGAAGGGGCAGGACCGATGAGTAAGAAGAAGTCGAACCGGGCCAACAATGCGAAAAAGTCTCCGCGGCCGACGGGTGTCGCGCGGTCAGCTGACGATTCGGGGGAAGCGGGCGCCACGAAACCCAAGATGAAGACGAAGGCGTACGAGCGGGAGATGCGACTGCTGCACGGTGACCTGGTCGCTCTGCAGGAATGGGTCAAGACGACCGGTGCGAAGGTCTGCATCGTCTTCGAGGGCCGGGATACGGCAGGAAAGGGCGGCACCATCAAGAGGATCACCGAGCGGGTCAGTCCGCGGGTGTTCCGGATCGTGGCCCTACCTGCTCCCACCGACCGGGAGAAGTCGCAGATGTACATCCAGCGGTATCTGCCGCACTTCCCGGCGGCCGGCGAGGTGATCATTTTCGACCGTTCCTGGTACAACAGGGCGGGCGTCGAGCGGGTGATGGGCTTCTGCACACCCGAGGTTTCGGCCAAATTCCTCGAGCAGATCCCTGCTGTCGAGAAGGCGATGGTCGATTCCGGCATCATTCTGATCAAGTACTGGCTGGAGGTCGGGCCCGACGACAGACCAGGCGCCTGGAGGGGCGGATCAACGACCCCCGCAAGATCTGGAAGCTCTCTGACATGGACCTGCTTTCCTACACCAAGTGGACCGAGTACTCCGAGGCCCGCGACGACATGTTCCGGGCTACCGACACATCCTGGGCGCCATGGTTTGTCGCGCACACCGACGATAAGAAGCGAGGCCGGCTGAACATCATCTCGCATCTGCTCAGTCAGATCCCGTACAAGCCCCTCGATCACCGAGATGTCGACCTGCCCAAACGGAAGATCGACCGGGGCTACGTCGAACCCGATCTCCCGCTGCGGTACATCCCGGAGCAGTTCTGAGCAGAACGGATCACGCCCGCCCGCACCAGTGACGGTCGCTGCCCACCAGTAAGACACCGGCGCACAGCCGATGCGCGAAAGGAAATACCATGCCAACGTCCGTTCAGGCTCCTACATCGACAGCTTCGTCCGCCGCAGGTGGTACGCGCTGCCGCCCGACGATGTCGCCGGGCGGCTCGGTGTCGACCCAACGGGCGGGTTGACAGCAGCGATGGCCGCGCAACGGTTGCAGCAGAACGGGCCCAACGCGCTGCCCGCGGAGAAAACCATCCCGGGGTGGCGCCGGTTTCTCGACGAGTACCGCAGCTACATGCAGATCATCCTGCTCATCGCCGCAGTCGTCTCGTTCGCCATCGGCGAGTGGAGCACTGGTGCCGTACTCGCACTGCTGACCGTGGTCAATGCCTTGGTGGGCCTACGTCAGGCGGGCAAGGCCGAAAGCGCGATGACGCGCTGAAGCCGCTGACCAAACGGAACACACGGGTGCGCCGCGACAGCGTGGGTTCGTCCATCCCGCCCGAACAAGTACATGATCGGCGACCTCGTTCTGCTGCTCACCGCCGGTGACGACGTCGCGGCCGACGGCAGGATCATCCAGGCCAGCTCGCTGGATATCGACGAGTCCGCCCTGACCGGTCGACACCCCGTCATCGAAAGAGATCGGCTGCGCTTTCGCCGACCAGGACCTCGGTCCCGGCGGCCGGGGTCGACATGGCGTTCATGAACACCCCATCTACCAGGTGCAGCGGGACCGATGTTGGTGACCGCCGTCGGCGGCGACGGCCAGGTCGGGAAGATTGCCGGCATGTTGGCGTGGAGCCGGCCAAGGAACAGACCCCGCTGACCAAGCAGCTGAACACCCTGACGCTGTGGATCGGTGCGGCCGCCCTCGGAACCATGATCGTCATGTTCGCGCTGGGCCTGTCGAGGGGGCAGTCGGCCGACGCACTGTTCATCACGGCCGTCGGGCTGGCCATCGCCGCGATCCCGACCGCGCTACCTACCGTGCTGCAGGTGATCCTGTTCGGCCGGCGCCAAGGAGTTGGCCGGCGAGAACGCGATCGTCAAGGACCTCGTCTCGGTGGAGGCGGTCGGATCCACATCCGCGATCGACTCCAACGAGGCCCCCGGCACCCTGACGAGGGATCAACCAGATGACGGTCGTCGAGGTGCTCGACCCGGTGGACCGCTACACGATCACTGGGATCGGCTACGGCCTGGAAGGCAAGGTGCTCCATCCGGCAGGAACATGCCACCTCCATCGAAGGGGCGATCGTTCCGTTCCCTTGCCCGTGACGCGAAACTGGTGGAGGGAAAGGTCGTCGGCGACCCGACCGAGGGCGCACTGCTGGTCCTGGGCGCGAAGGCCGGACTTGGACACCGAGGCGACCCGTCGAGAAGTTCCCACGCCTGGCTACGCTGCCGTTCGACCCCACCTACAAGCTGATGGCGACCTTCAACTCAGCGACCGACTCGTCCGGCCGGAAGGTGGTGCGCTGCTTCGTGAAGGGCGCAGCCCCGGCCGTGATGGAGCGTCACCGCAACCGCTCTCGCCGCCGGAACCAGCGTCCCCTGGGACGCCGGCCTGAAGGGACGGGCCGAGGCGGCCATGCTGCGGTGGAGACTCCAGGGCACCGGGTGATGGCGGCCGCCTTCCGCGACCTGGACCCCACCACCTTGGACCCCGCCGGCGATCTGCTGCTCCACATCACCGACCTGGAACTGACCTCCCTGGTCGCGATGGTCGACCCACCGCGCGACAAATCCAAGGCGGCCGTCCGGGACGCGCAGAACGCCCACATCCGGGTGCGGATCCTGCGCCCCGGCGACGACGTCACCACCGGTGCCGCCATCGCCAAACAGTTGGGTATCCCCGGCAAGGCGATGCTCGGCACCCGGTCTTCGTCGCGCTGAGCCGACGGAACTCGGTGGACCGCATTCGCCCAGCGTGGGGTAGTCGAGCAGGTGTCGCACCCGGACGCAAAAGTGCTGCTGGTCCAGACCCTGAAGAAGAAGGGCGAGGTCGTCGCCATGACCGGCGACGGGGTCAACGACGCACCCGCGATCAAGGCCGCCGACATCGGCATCGCCATGGGCAGCGGCACCCAGGTCGCGAAGAACTCCAGCAGGATGATCCTGTCCGACGACAACTTCGCCGCCGTCGTGCGCGCGGTCGAACAAGGGCGGAAAGTCTTCGACAACCTCAACAAATTCATCCGCTACGTGATCGTCGAACTGGTTGCCTACATCGTCGCGTTCCTGGGTGCCAGCATCCTGAACATCGCTGCTGGACAACCGTTCTCGCAGTCCCAGATCCTGTACATCAACTTCCTGGTCAACGCACCGGCTCCGGTGTTGCGCTCGGCATGGACAAGCAGGCCGCCGGCCTGATGAGCCTCAAACCCCGGTCCCGCGACGCGACGATCATGACCAAGGGACTGCTGACCACCGCCGGGCTCGTCGCGGCCTGTTCATGGCCGCCTGCACCCTGGCACTGATCAGCTACGGCACCAACCACTACGACAGCCTGGCCATCGGTGCCTCCATGGGTGTCACAGCGTTCTCGCTGCTGATCATCGTGGCCGCCTTCCAGGCCCGCAGCGTGACAGCCACCGCATTCACCGTCGACACCTTCGACAACCGGAACCTGAACTGGACCGCCGTCGCCGAATTGGTGCTCGCCGTTCTCATCACCCATCTGGAGGTGCTGCGCCGGATGTTCGGCGAAGATGTCGAGCTCGCCTGGCCCGATGGGCGCTGGCCCTCGTCCCCGCCGTCGTCCTGATCCTGCTCTGGGAACTCGGGAAGCTGATCGCCCGACGCAGGAGACGCGCAACACACCCTCGGCGCTGGCCACGAGTCAGCACTGAGGATTCGACAATATCGAACCACCCGCAGAACCTTCGTCGGCGGCATGCACAACACTTCGCCATGGCACGCAACAGGCGTCGGAGCATTGGGATCGGAGGCCTCCGCCGGTCCGGGTCGGGCGGCTCGAGGGTGAACAAAGCATGACTCGCGGATTGCAGCCGAGCAAAGATGCTGCACTCATCCTGTCGGTATGAGGTTGTT
>CAVSRE010000008.1:0-10332 GCA_963730295.1 uncultured Actinomycetota bacterium
AGGACGATCCCGGTGGTGGGGTCGTAGAGGAGTCGTTGCAGGATGCCGTCGGCGGTGATGGTGCGGGCTTGGTCGGCGGTGATGGCGCCGTGTCCGGCGAGTTCGCAGGGGTCGTTGGAGCCGAGCAGGACCTGGTAGGGGACGAGGACCTGGATGTGTGGTCGCCTGCCGTGCAGGGCGGGCAGTTCGAGTCGTTTCTCCGGGGCGGGTGCGGTGGCGACTTCGGTGTTGGCCGCCGAGTGGCGGTGTGGGGATGCTGCGGTGCCGGGACTGTCGGTGGCCGCGCCGGGATCACCGTGCCCGGTAGTCGCTGCTGCGGCAAAGGCCGGTTCGCCGGAAACGGGTGTGCAGGGTTCTGACGGTTCGGGGGCCGGTGTCGCGGTATCCGGCGGGTTCGGCTCGGGCTGAGGCGAGGCCGGCCGTGTCGGGCCTGGTCCCGTCGTGGTGGGTTGTCCCGGGACTGGTCCCGTCGTGGTGGGTTGTCCCGGGACTGGTCCCGTCGTGGTGGGTTGTCTGGTGGCGGGGTGGGCCGGTGCGGGTGGTGGTGTCCAATCACGCGGTCCTGGTGCGGGGGGTGTCATCCCGGCGAGCAGGTTTAGGCAGACGTCGGTGATGGAGTCGACTCGTCTCGCGCCGAGGGTGCGGGTGTCGCCGGGGGTTTTCGCGGTGTCGGCCAACGCTGTTGCTGCTTCCCAGATCGCAGCGACCTGTTGGGCCGGGGCCAGGACCTTCAACCCGGCCATGCCGTCTTCCTCAGCCCACCGGGTCATTGTCCGGTCGGTGCGGGCGGTGCGGTGCCGGTCGGCTGCCCCGTCGGGGTCGCGGGTGATGACTCGGCGGACCGCGCGGCGGCGGAGCTGTTCGGCGGTGATGGTGCTGCCTTTCGCGGTCACGATCGGCAGGAGGTCGGCCTCGACCGCGGCGGCGACCTGCGGTGTGGTGGTACTGGTGGCGGACGCCAGGCCCATCGCGTGCCCGGAGTCGATCAACCCGGCCCGTAGCGCTTCCAGGGTGCGGGGAAGGCGGATGCTCATGGTCCGGGCGGTGCTGATCGCGTTCCCGGCGATGGCGTCGCTGGTCCGCAACGCGAATCCGACCTCGGTCGGCAGCATTTCCGCCAGGCCGGGGTAGTTCCGGGACAACATCGCCAGGTCGGTGTATTGCTCGGCCTGTAGCCAGGACAGCACCCGGGCGCGGGCGGTGACGGATTCCAGGACGGCGTTGGCCCACCCGGTGACGACCCGTTCCCCGACCTCGCCGTCGCGGGCGGCCCATGCCGTGGCCAGTGCTTCGTCGGGGTCGGTGATCGGTGCGGGGGCCAGGGCGTCGGGGCGCTGGGTCAGGGCGGTGACCAGGTCCGGGCCTGGTGGCAGGGCGCTGATCCGGGTTCGCCAGCACCCCAACTCCAGCATCGCGGCACCGACCTCGGTGACACCGTTGATCAGACCCAACCGCAACGCCCGGTCGATCTCCGTGCGGGCATCACCGGGGTGACCACGCCACCGCGCGAAGGCGACATCGGACACCGTCGGTTCGCCCGGCAGGACCACCCGGCGACGTGCCGCGTTGGATGTTCGGTGGCCGCCGGTGGCCCTTGGTGCCCGCCGGGTGGGTCGCTGCACGGATGGAACAAAAGTGGCTGTGCTCGCCTGTTCCCGGGTCGACGCCCCGTGTCCAGGTAGCAGCACCCGGAGGCGAGGCTCCGGTTCGATACTGGGTGCCCGCCACACAGCGACCCGCTCCCCGATAGCTACCCGCGACTCGAACATACCTCATCATAACCTATGATTCGAACACGTGTCTAGTAGATTCGAACAGTATGCCCATCGGCCTGTCCGACCAAACGTTCATCGGAAGCCAGCACTGCACCGTCGGAAGCCAGCACTGCACCGTGGGAAGCCAGCACTGCACCGTCGGAAGCCAGCACTGCACCGTCAGAAGCGGGCACTGCACTGTCGGGAGTCGGCACTGCACTGTCGGGAGTCGGCACTGCACTGTCGGGAGCGGGCACAGTGCACTGTCGGGAGCGGGCACCCCACCGTCGCGACGACCTCGTGTGCAGAGCCGCACCTTCACCGAGACAACCGAGAATGCGTATCTGACCTCGGTTACCGGTAGTACACCAGCATGTGCAAGTGACAACTTGCGCGTGCTGCCTCGTTGTGCAAGGCTGGACTTGCACATATTCAGCGGAACTATGGAGGCGTCATGAAGCCGGACCGTATCGAACGCGAAATCGTCATTGCCGCGCCAGTTGGTCGTGTGTGGCAGATACTGACAGCATCGGAACATGTCGGGTTGTGGTTCGGCCAGGGGCAACCGGCCGACATCGACCTACGACCGGGCGGCACCATGGTGCTTGATCATGGTGTGCACGGGCTCTTCCCCACGAGAATCGTGACAGTGGAAGAGCCACACCGGTTCTCGTATCGATGGGCAAGCGGTTTCCCCGGCGAGCCGGCCACCGAGGACAACTCGACATTGGTGGAGTTCACGCTGACGGCAGACGGTGACAAGACCCGGTTGGTCGTCGTCGAGAGCGGCTTTGCGTCGCTGGTCATCCCGCCGGAACGAGAGGACACCGCTGGCTACGGCGGTCACGCAGCGGGCTGGCTCGAGGTCACCGGGAACCTGGCTCGATACGCGGAACAGCCTTAGTGCCAGTGCCTTTGGTGTCAGAGCCCGCGGATGGTCGCGACGGCGTCCACAGGGTCGACGATGTTTTGGCCGCATTGGCCGATCCCATGCGCCGGCGAATTCTCGACCTGCTCGCCAGTCATGCGGAGACGACTGCGACCGTCCTGGCGGGTGAGCTGCCGGTAACCCGACAGGCCGTCGTTCAGCACCTGGCGGTGCTGGAAAAAGTCGAGCTCGTCGCAAGCCTGCGGGTCGGTCGGGAGCGCCGCTACACAGTGCGGCCCGAGCGGCTGACAGCGACGGCCGATTGGATGACCAGGGTTGCACAGCAATGGGACTCGCGGTTGACCGTGATTCGCAAGTTGGCCGAATCGGCGGATCCGCCGATCAGCGGCTGACGTGCGCGGTCGCACCGGCGCCCGGCCAGTTCGGCGCCCGGCCAGTTCGGCGAGCCGGCCAATTCGACCCGGCCAATTCGACCCGGCCAATTCGAGCCGGCCAATTCGACCCGGCCAATTCGACCCGGCCAATTCGACCCGGCCAATTCGACCCGGCCAATTCGACCGGGCCAATCGGCGACCCGGCCACTTCGGCACCCGGCCAGTTCGACCCCGGGTCAGTTCGACGCCTTGAGCGAGACTCCGGCCGTGGAAGCGGCCTACTCCGCGGGCGGCGGGAAGATCTTGTCGATCTCGTCGAGGTCTTCGTGTGTTGGGGCGAAAGCCGTCGCTGCGGCGGCATTCGCCACCACCTGTTCCGGACGGGTCGCACCCGCGATCACCGACGCCACCCGCGGCCTGGCGAGCAACCAGCCGAACGCCACCTGCAGCATGGTCACATCGCGCCGATCGGCGAATTCCTGCAGCTGCTCCAGTGAATCCCACGGGGCCGAGTCCAACAGTTGCGGCTTCAGGTCACGCAACCGGCTGCCGGCCGGCGCATCCGCGCGGCTGTACTTCCCGGACAGCAGTCCGTTGGCCAATGGGTAGAACGGCAGCACGCCAACACCGAATGCTTCAGCGGCCGGGAGGAGGTCACGCTCGATAGCCCTGTTCAGCAACGAGTATTCGTTCTGGGCAGAGATGAACGGCGCCCGGCACGACGACTGCGCCACCCAGGCCGCATCCGCCAACTGCCAGCCGCTGAAGTTGGAATGCCCGACGTAGCGGACCATTCCGGCCACCACCAGCTCGTCAAGCGCGGCCAGCGTCTCCTCGACCGGAGTCAGCGGATCCGGTTGGTGCAACTGATACAGATCGATCCAGTCGGTATTCAACCGGCGAAGCGATGCCTCGACCGCGGCGCGGACGTAACGTCGCGAGCCGCGGGCACCGAAATCCGGCCCGTTGGCGCCGTGCGCGTCCATCCCGAACTTCGTCGCCACGATGACGTGACCGCGACGGCTGCCCAATGCCGCGCCCAACAATTCCTCGCTGCGCCCAGCCGGTTGGCCATAGATGTCCGCGACGTCGAAAAGCGTGATCCCGGCATCGATCGCTGCGTGGACGACGGCTCGCGAGCCCTCCAGCGTCTGCGTGGCGGTATGTGGCCGACCGAGGTTATTACAGCCCAGTCCCGTGGGTGACACCGCGAGACCGGAGCGCCCGAGGCGCCGAAAGTTGTTATCACCCATGGCCTGCAGAGTACGGCGGCGGGTCAGCGGCGGGTCAAGGGTGGTCAAACGGCCAGGCATTGCCCCGGGCTGAAACAGCGTGCGCGGACGGGCATGGCTCAGCGTGGCGGTGCGGTCGTGCCGCCAAGGTGAAAGGTGCTGCTGAACCGGACCGACTC
The DNA here is from genome assembly GCA_963730295.1 of uncultured Actinomycetota bacterium. GTDB lineage: Bacteria > Actinomycetota > Actinomycetes > Mycobacteriales > Nakamurellaceae > Nakamurella. Next base: position 4,429 of record CAVSRE010000008.1, read on the forward strand.
AGGCCGGCCGCCGTCAACCAGGTCGAGAACCGCTCGCCCGGCAGCCCGGCCCTGCTCGGCCGCGGGCTGCACTAGCGTCGTCAGATCGTGCGGGATGATCCGGTCGAGTGCGATGCCATCGAACCCGACAACGCTGAGATCGTTCGGTACCTGCAAACCGAGTTCCTCGGCGGCTCGGATGACGCCTGCTGCCAACAGATCGCTCTGAGCCAGGATCGCGGTGGGCCGATGTGCCGGATTGTCGAGCAACGCGTGACCGGCGAGCATGCCCTCGTCCACGTAGCTGCCCGTTGTCACCACCCCGCCACTGTTGGGGAAGACGGTGCGGACGCCGCGCAGTCGGTCGAGGGTCACCTGTACGGTGCCCGCCAGTTCCCGCTCCGGGGTCAGCGGCCCGCGCTCGTCAATGCCGTCGAGGCTGTCCAGCGGAAGCGCCACGATCGACACGTCCGTGTGGCCGAGATCTGCCAGGTGTCGTGCCGCCCGCTCGCTTGCCGAGTCGTCATCGAGCGAAATAGTCATCACGCCCTCGAACGGCGGCCCGCCGAGCGCCACCGCTGGGATGGCGCGTCGGCGTTGGATGTCGATCGACCGGGCGATGCGCCCGCTGCAACCGAGCAGGATCACCCCATCCATCGAGGCGGATTCCATCGCCAGCGCGCTCTCGCCGACGTCGGTCAACAGCAGCAGGCCGCGGCCGTCGGCGGTGGTCTCCTGAGCGATACCGTCCAGGACGGCAATGCGGATCGGGTCACGGAAGGCGGCCAGTACCCGCTCCTCCATGACGACGCCGATGATGCCGGACCGGCCCTGGCGCAGGGACCGGCCGCGTGGATCGGGCCCGGCGTAGTGCAGTTCCTCCGCCGCAGCCAGCACCTTTGCTCGGGTGGCGCCGGAGACCGGACCGGACCCGCTGAACGCGAGGGATGCTGTCGACACCGAGACGCCGGCATGTGCTGCCACCGCTGCCAGGGTTGGCCGCTTGGCAGCGGGTGCGGCACCTTCGGGAGCGGTCATGCCTGGTCAGGACCCCGATAGTCGGCGAGCAACTCCCGTGACTGTCATGCGTCTGAGGATAGTCGAAACGATTCGAGATCGTTGTGTTCGGCGGCTGGGCAGTGGAGCGCGGGTGGCTCGCCGGACGGAAGAAGAACGGTGATTGCCGTCGGTGACGTCTTGACCGTTTGGGGGAGCGGAGCCTATCGTCATCGAAACGATTCGATCGAAACGATTCGATCGGTGCGTTACCCTGGACAATTGATGCAAGATCGCATCGACGCCGAGGTGCGCAGCATGACCGAAGTCAATTCCCGCTCCGTGCCGAAGTAGAACCCGAGGAACGCCGTGTCCCACCCAGCTGCCGCATCCAGCCACTCGGCCGGATCCGAGACCCTCACGCGGTCGCAGATCGTTGCCTGGCGCAACGCCGTTTTCGTGATCTTTGCGCTGTCCGGGATCGGACTGGCCAGCTGGGTTGCCAGGACGCCGTCCATCCGGGATGCGTTGGGGGCGAGCACATTCGAAATGGGTCTGATCGTTTTCGGGCTCGCCGCTGGTTCGATCGTCGGCCTGACGACATCCAGTCACGTGCTCGCGCGCATCGGCTCCGCCGCCACGATCAGGGCCAGTGTCATCGGCGCCGGGCTCGGTCTGGCGCTGACCGGCATCGGTGCGTCCGCGACGATGCCGGCGTTGGTCGTCACCGGGCTCGCGCTGTTCGGCCTCGGTGTCGGGATGTGCGACGTCTCGATGAACGTCGAGGGCGCCGCCAACGAGCGCCAACTCGGCCGCACAGTGATGCCGCTGTTCCACGCCATGTTCAGTGGCGGGACGATTCTGGGTGCGGCCCTGGGTGCGTTGGCCGAGCTGGCTGGAATCGCGATCGCCATCCATCTCGGCATCATCGGCGTACTGATGATCGTCACCGTGCTGATTGCCGTTCGCTACCTGCAGCCCGATCCGGCCGCGGCGGAAGCCGATGCTGCCCATGCCGCGCAACAGGCCGAGGCCGGCGGCGCCACCACCGGTTGGCGTTCCAGGATCGGGATCTGGCGCGATCGCCGAACCCTGCTGATCGGGTTGATCGTGCTGGGCATGGCGTTTGCCGAGGGCAGCGCCAACGACTGGCTCGCGCTCGCCATGGTTGACGGTCACGGGGTCGATAACGCCACCGGAGCACTGGTTTTCGGCATCTTCGTGACGGCGATGACGGTCGGCCGGGTGTTCGGCGTCTATCTCCTTGACCGGTTCGGCAGGGTGTCGGTGCTCCGGGTTTCCGCGGTGTTCGCCGGGGTCGGCCTCGTGGTGGTGATCTTCGCGCCGGTCGCCTGGCTGGCCGGCGTCGGCGTGGTGCTGTGGGGCCTGGGTTCGGCTCTCGGCTTCCCGGTCGGCATGTCGGCGGCAGCGGACGATCCCCGTAACGCAGCGGCCAGGGTCAGTGCGGTGGCCACCATCGGCTACCTGGCGTTCCTGGTGGGACCGCCGCTAGTGGGCTTCGTCGGCGAACACCTCGGCCTGTTGAACGCCCTGCTGATGGTCCTGGTGCTGGTTGCCATCGCCGGAATCGTTTCGCCGGCGGCGCGGAAACCGGAACTGACGCGCCGCCTGCCCTGCCGCGCGGCGAACTGACGCCCGCCGCCCTACCGCGGAACTGACGCCCGCGGCGTGCCCCGGGAGGTGGACCGGCAGGTCAGTGCCCGACACCCAGTTTCAACGCAACGATGATGAAGCCCATGAAGACATTGAGCAGCATGGTCCTGGTCAGCGCCGATCCGGAGAGTCTGGCGTTCTTGACGGCCGCGTAGCCCCACAGTTGCTGCTCGGCGAGTGCCACTATCAGGGCGGCCCAGACGCCCTCGGCGAGGGTGACGTCAGGGATAAGGCCGGCGATCAGCGCGGCGGCGGCAGGCGGGATGGCGGCGAACGCGACGGGCCATTCGTGCGCCATTCCGGTCCGGATGGCTCCGTAGTGCCACCCGCCGTGCACGGAGGCGACGGTGGCGGCGTAGACGTGCGCGATCCAGAACACCAGGCCGCTGGAGATCAACAGCGCTGCGAGGGTCACTGGCTCACGCAGATCTCCCGCGCTGATCACCACCGATGCGGCGAGCACGGAGCCGTATACGGCGGCCGCATAGTTCTGCGGGTGCCGGGTGGGCCGCGCCTGCACCGGTGTGTTCATCCCCATGGCTGCGGCAGCAGACGCTGCCGCAGCAGCCGCCTTCGGCCCGGCCCGGCCCGGCCTGCGGGAATTGCTCAACCCGTCGGTGCCGGCAGGCGGTGACGGTTGCTTCGTCCGGCCGTGGTCGGTCGTCGGACCAGCCTGAGTCGCAGGCTCGATCGGGGTCGGCGGCGGCTCGACGGCGCTGCCGTCGACACCGGTGGGATCCGTTTCGGGATGGCTCATACATCCATCTTCGCTGCAACTGCGTGCCGGACAAACCCGGGAGCCGCATTCGCCTCGATGTCCCCGACGGTGTCCGCGTCCCGGCTACGGTGGTTGCGTGAGACGTAATCCAGATGAGCGCGAACCGCGGGCGCCGGCCATCGCGATCTGGACCGTCACCGGCCTGTTGCTTGGGGTGGCCGTCTCCATCGTCATGGGCAGCTTTCCGATACCCGCCGTCATCTTCGCTCTGATCGGGCTCGCCCTCGGGTTCTACCTGACGCGCCCGAAGTACACGCCCAGCGACGATTAGCCCGCAGGCGACACTCCCACGCAGAGCCCGACGCGCCCCGGCGCACCCGGTCACGACGTCGGCCGGGCCCGCGGGTGGTCGGGCCCGCGGGTGGTCGGTCACGCGGGTGGTCGGTGACGCGGGTGGTCGGTGACGCGGGTGGTCGGTGACGCGGGTGGTCGGGCCCGCGGGTGGTCGGTGACGCGGGTGGTCGGGCCCGCGGGTGGTCGGGCCCGCGGGTGGTCGGTCACGCGGGTGGTCGGGCCCGCTTCGGGCGGGCCACGCTCTTGGGTCGTTGTGTGCGCTTGTGGACGCCCGCAGCACTACCCAAGCGTGTGCTCGACTGCTGAAGGGGCGGTTCAGCAGCCGCGGAGGGTGCTAGTGGGGTGGTTCAGCAGCCGCGGAGGGTGCTCGTGGGGTGGTTCAGCGGCCCGGGAGGGTGCAGATGGGTCGGTTCAGCGCCGGTTCAGCAGCCGCCGCGCCGGCCGAGGACGAGGCGAGCATCCGCAATGAGCCCGCGAAACCTGTTCGGCCCGGTACCCTGACGGGTGACATGCACGCCCGGCTGGGCGTCCGGTGCAGGGTGGAACCCGAGTCCGGCCCTTGCGTCCGCAATAAGCGGCGCCGTCGAGCCCCTGAGGAGCACTGTTGTCCGCGTCAACCCTGCCTGCCGTCACCCTGACCGTCGATCGCTTCGGCGATCTCGACTACAAGGTCGCTGACCTTGCGCTGGCTGATTTCGGCCGGAAGGAAATCACCCTCGCCGAGCACGAGATGCCCGGCCTGATGGCGCTGCGCCGCGAATACTCCGAGGTCCGGCCGCTGGCCGGGGCCCGCATCTCCGGCTCGCTGCACATGACCGTGCAGACCGCAGTGTTGATCGAGACCCTGGTCGATCTCGGCGCCGACGTCCGCTGGGCGTCCTGCAACATCTTCTCCACCCAGGACCACGCAGCGGCAGCGATCGCCGTCGGCCGGTACGGCACCCCCGAGGCACCGTCGGGCGTGCCCGTTTTCGCCTGGAAGGGCGAATCGTTGCCGGAGTACTGGTGGTGCACGGACCAGATGCTGCGCTGGCCCGCCAAAGCGGACGGCACGGCCCAGGGACCCAACATGATTCTGGACGACGGCGGCGACGCCACCCTGCTGATCCACAAGGGCGTCCAGTTCGAAAAGGCCGGCATCGTGCCGCCCACGGCCGACGATGACTCAGAGGAATACGCCGTCGTCCTCGATCTGCTGCGCCGGTCGCTGTCCAATGACGCGCAGTACTACACACATACCGCGCCCGACATCAAGGGAGTCACCGAGGAGACCACCACCGGCGTCAACCGGCTGTACCAACTGGCCGCCGCCGGTGAGCTGTTGTTCCCGGCCATCAACGTCAACGACGCGGTCACAAAGAGCAAGTTCGACAACAAGTACGGCGTCCGGCACTCGCTGATCGACGGCATCAACCGCGGCACCGACGTCCTGATCGGCGGCAAGGTCGCCGTCGTCGTCGGCTACGGCGACGTCGGCAAGGGCTCCGCTGAGTCACTGCGCGGCCAGGGCGCGCGGGTGATCATCGCGGAGATCGACCCGATCTGCGCATTGCAGGCGTTGATGGACGGGTACGAGGTCACCACCGTCGAGAAGGCGGTCGGGCGGGCGGACATCATCATCACCACCACCGGCAACAAGGACATCATCGGCCTCGACCACATGAAGCGGATGAAGCATCAGGCGATCCTGGGCAACATCGGTCACTTCGACAACGAGATCGACATGGCCGGGCTGGCCCGTTCGGGCGCGTCCCGCATCGAGATCAAGCCGCAGGTCGACGAATGGCGATTCGCCGACGGCCACACGATCATCGTGCTGTCCGAGGGTCGGTTGCTCAACTTGGGTAACGCAACCGGGCACCCGTCCTTCGTGATGAGCGCCTCGTTCTCCAACCAGGTGATCGCCCAGATCGAGCTGTTCACCAAGCCCGACGAGTGGGACAACGAGGTCTACCGGCTCCCGAAGCACCTGGACGAGAAGGTCGCGAAGATCCACGTCGAGGCGCTCGGCGGAGAGCTGACCAAGCTGTCCAAGGACCAGGCCGAGTACATCGGCGTCGACGTCGAGGGCCCGTACAAGCCTGATCACTACCGCTACTGACCGAAACGGTGTGACCGACTGCCATCGAATCAGGGTCCGGCGGGTGCTGGATGCCTCATGCGGTCGTCACCGCACCCCGATC
>CAVSRE010000009.1:0-957777 GCA_963730295.1 uncultured Actinomycetota bacterium
CCTACCGTGAGCATACAACCGCCGTCGAAGATTCGATCGAGCCTGGCGCCGGCAGGGACGAGATTCTTGTCACCGACAGGCGCTGGAAATCCGGGATCGTCTGCGTAGACGCTGGCCGAAACCGCCAATGCGGCGCCAAGCACAAGCGCACTTTTCTTTACAAGATGCAACATTTTCATGACTTCCTCCTTGATAGTTCTTCGTTATTGTTTCCCGATCAAGTAAACCGGACGCTATTGATTGCGCCCTTTCAATCCGCCTCATGAGCAGACCTCTGCACTGATTGTACGCCCCAGTCCGCCTTCAGGCAGAACCGGTCGGGACGGCGTCATCAGCCTCGATCTTTTTCCAAAGATCCCGAACCATGTCCTTTAGCATCAACGCTTCTTGCCAGCGATCCGACAATTCATATCCGTCCGGCCCGGTCATCGCGTATTCCTTCGGGCCCAGTTCACACAGAAAAGTCAGTGTCGCGTCATGCGGCGCACGCTTGCGCCACGAACGAAATCCATACTCCCACCAGCGCATGAACAAGTCGAGCCAATCCTTGTGATGCGCAAAACTGATCTGCACCTGCGCTTGCTCGCGGCTGGCGACGCGCCCGTGAAATCCCCAGCAATTGTCCAGAATGCGATGCATGTACCCATGGTTTTCCTCACTCACCGGCCATGCAAACTCACGGCCGACCACGTAGTGCGAAAGGTCCCCTGTCAAACGCAGGTCCGGAAAGCGGTCAAGCAGGTGCAAGGTGAAGAACAAATCCGTGGTCATGCGATCACGATGCGTTTCGATGTGCAATTCCACACCGGCTTGTTCCGCGAGCGACAACCAGCCCTGAATATACGGAACGCAATCCTCGATGTCGTACGGCTTGACGTCCGGTTGCAGATTGACATGTTCGGCACCGAGTTGCCTGACGTGATCCAGAATGGCCTCGAGATCTTTGACCGTCTTCGGATAACACTGCGCCTGCCAGCTCATGCCATTTCTGCCGAGAAATTCGCTAACCGTTTTCGCGTAGTTGAAATCGAAAAAGCGCACACCGCAGCCATCGAAACCCGCGTCGCGGATCATTTCCAGTTTTTCCGGAAGCGCCCATTCCAGGCCATCGGGCCGCCTGCGCTCCATCGCCCACAGCGATTGGTAAACAAGAAGTTTCTGCATAATCCTTGCGTTTCCTGCGTTAGTCGCTCGCAAGCGTGGCCCGTTGCGGCAACCGCTACAGGCGAAAGCGGAGCCGAAACGGGATGCTGCGCGGTGTGCGCTACGGCCTTATTGCCACATGCGCAAGCCGGCGCTGCATCATCAGTAAACCACGACCGAGCGGATCGACTCACCCGCGTGCATCAGGTCGAAGCCCTTGTTGATTTCGTCGAGCGAGAGGGTGTGCGTTATCAGATCGTCGATATTGATCTTGCCGTCCATGTACCAGTCAACGATCCTTGGCACGTCGGTGCGCCCGCGCGCGCCGCCAAACGCGGTACCACGCCAGACCCGGCCCGTGACCAACTGAAACGGCCGCGTTGAGATCTCCGCTCCCGCCGGCGCCACGCCGATGATTACCGACTCGCCCCATCCCTTGTGGCAGCACTCGAGCGCTTGCCTCATCACGTTCACATTGCCGATGCATTCGAAACTGTAATCGGCGCCACCTCTGGTCAGGTTAACGAGATACGGAACGAGCTCTTCCGGCTTCATTTCTGACGGATTCACGAAATGGGTCATGCCGAATTTTTCGGCAAGCGCCTGGCGCTTCGGATTGATATCCACGCCAACGATCATCGACGCGCCGGCAAGACGTGCGCCCTGAATTACATTCAGGCCAATACCGCCGAGACCGAACACGACAACGTTTGCCCCGGGTTCGACTTTCGCGGTGTTGATGACGGCACCGATGCCGGTGGTGACGCCACAACCGATATAGCAGACCTTGTCGAACGGCGCGTCTTCGCGGATTTTCGCCAAAGCGATCTCCGGCACAACCGTGTAATTGGAAAATGTCGATGTGCCCATGTAGTGGTGCAGCTTTTCCTTGCCGATGGAAAAGCGGCTGGTGCCGTCGGGCATGAGGCCCTGGCCCTGGGTTTCGCGCACTGCCTGGCAAAGATTGGTCTTGTGCGAAGTGCAGTACTCGCATTCGCGGCACTCGGGAACGTAGAGCGGAATCACATGATCACCCCTGTCAAGGCTTTTCACGCCCGGCCCGACGTCAACTACGATGCCGGCTCCTTCGTGTCCGAGAATAGAGGGGAAAAGCCCTTCCGGATCGGCGCCCGACAAGGTGAACTCGTCGGTATGACAAATACCGGTCGCCTTGATTTCGACCAGCACCTCGCCCGCTTTCGGACCATCGAGATTCACTGTTTCTATCGTTAGCGGCGCGCCCGCCTTGTGTGCCACCGCTGCTCGCGTCTGCATCCTCTCCCCTCTGTTTTCTGATCTGCATCGTTGTTATTACCGGCGGGTCATGCATTCCTCTCCGCCGGGCAAGCGAACTGTTCCTGAAGAACCAATAGCGTGAATTGCCCGCCATTGTGATGTCGGCAACAGGTTCCGGTTCGCACGCCGCTTTCTCAGGTCGCGGCAGTACGCGCCTCGAAGAAACGATTCCGCAGAGCCGTCTGATTCTCGTAAATCGAGCCCTGGGCAAGCGCCGGAGGGAACGGCATGCGAACCGGAACACGCTCGGTACGCGGCTCGATGGTCGACTCCCCGCAAATCATTCGGCTGTCGTATTCTTCCAGCGTCGTGAACCGGGACAACGGCCAGGCATCCGCCGCCGCGCATTCGTACAACAGCAATCCGCGCGGCTTGTCGGACTCGTTTTGCGCTGAGCCGTGCACCAGCCGAACGTGGTGAAACGAACACGAACCGGCCTTGCCTGTGCAGGTGACTGCTTTCGAATAGTCAATATCCGGTGTTGCAACCGGGTCCATGGCACCGCAAAAGCGCCCGTCCTGGTGATGGTCCCAGACCTTGTGGATGCGATGCGTGCCGGGTATGACCAGCAGCGGGCCGTTGTCTTCATCAATGTCATCCATCATCACCCCCACGGCGAGTATGTCGTCATTGGTGTGAGGGTAGAACGCCCAGTCCTGGTGCCATTCGACTGCTGCGCCGCAGTGCGGCAACTTCATATTCAGCTTCGAGCCGTGCAGTCGCACATTCGGCCCGAGAAGAGCCCGGAGAACGGAAGTCAGTTTCGGCGACTTTGCCATCTCCCAGAAAATCGGGTGCCACTTGTGGGGCGTTTTGATGCGGCGCACACGCGGTTGATCGGCGGTGTGGGAAGGCTCCAGGTCATAGACCTCGGTGTGGTCGGTGATGCCTGCGGCATCGGCGATGAATTCGCCAACAACACTACGAAGCCGTTGCAGCGTCGTCTGGTCGAAAACATTCTCCACCACGACGAATCCATTCTCCCGGTATGCATCAAGTTGCGTCTCAGTCAGCACGTCTGGGTACTCCGAATCAGCGTTAATTTTTTTGCGCAGCAACGCGTTCCGCCGCTGCGAAATTTGGTCATTTCCAGGGGGGAAAATCTCCTGCCACGGCACTCTGAACATCGTCGGCACCGGGGTCGCGACCGGCCCGTATGACACAAGCGCACGCAACACGAATGACATTACGACCGCAACCGGCCAATGTCAACGCGCACATCGACAGCAAAACCTTGCAAGCTCCCCCTGCTTGTGCCAAGGTAGCAGCCTTCTGCGGGTGCGGCCCTGTCGGTTTCTGACCGGAATACCCGCGGAAAAAGGCAGACAAAATCTAAATTAGCTGCTGTTTCGAAATCTGCATTTAAGGGGAAGGAGAATACCCAAATGAAACTCACTGCAATTGCTGCAGCCGTCAGCCTGTGCTTCGGCGCTGGCACGGCATTGGCGGGCCACACGGATCCGCTGGATGGTCCCGTCAACGATGCGCCCATTACGCAAAAATGGGCGCCCTCGAAGTACTGGGGTGCGAACGACCTCGCCGGTAGCGCGAATCACTTTAGCAATTCCGCAAACATCAAGCGTGCGCTGTCATACGTCAAGCAGTACAAGGCGATCAGCATCGGCAAGTACTACCACAGTGAAGCACCGGCTTTCGGCCCGCGCATCTGGAACATGGTCATTCCCGGCACACCGACTGGCGGACCGTTTGGCAAAAACGCGCTGATCTATCATGATGAGTTGGTCACCACCGAACTCGGCCAGATCCAGACCCAGTTCGATGGTCCGGGCCACATCGGTGTCAACACGTCGCAAGGCATTTTCATGTACAACGGCTTCAACCCGATGGACCCGAACAACGGTTACCAGCGTGGTGCCGGCGGACGGGTGGTCGGCATGGGTGCGGTCGGCGTGGAGCATCAAGGTGAGCTCGGCTTTGTATGTCGCATGGTCGTGCTCAACGCAGTTGCCTACAAGAAGAAAATCGGCCAGATTCCGGCCAACGCCGAGATGCTGCCAATTCCATACACCTCCAATGACATCGGTGGCATCGTTACCGCCGAGGACATCGAGGGCATTCTCAAGATGCAAGGCGTCGGCCCGATCAAGGCGGGTGACTGCGTAGCACTGCACACTGGCCAGGGCAACACCTGGAGCAACGACCGTTACAAGTCGATGACCTCGGACGAGCGTGCGGCAGCACGCGCCATCTTTGCCAAAGGCGAGCCGGGTTTCGGCATCAGCGCGTGCGATTACTTTGCCGCGCGCAACATCGCACTGACCATGGGTGATACGTCAGCCAACGATGCGCAGCCTGGCAACGAAGTCGAAGGCTGGGCAGTTCCATGCCACACGCAACTGCAAACGCGCTACGGTGTCTGGAACCTCGAAAACGTCGACACCAAGTCACTGGTCGACAACGGCATCATGGAAGGTGCTTTCGTCTGGTCTCCGCTGCGTATCATCGGTGGTACAGGATCACCCGGTAACCCGGTCGTTCTGTACTGATACACCAAGGCATTTCAGTTGCCGGAAAATCCGGCAGATTTGACTGAAACGCAGTTGAAGTACAAAGGCAATAACCAAGAAGAACATCATGGCAGTACGTTCAAACCGGCTGGGGTCACCTCAGCCGGTTTTTTATTGTGTGTCATTGCGGGGAATCTGAAATCGGCCGGCCCGGCAGGCCAGCCTGCCGGGCAACACCGGCTACCTGGTCACACTGATATCAACGCTTCCCAAAGAATCGATCTCGATGCGCGCATCGTCACCGGCATTGAGCCACTTGGTTTCGACGACGCTGCCGAGCAGCACGAACTCACCCTGTTTCAACCCCATGCCGCGCGCCGCACGCGATTGCGCCAGCCACGCCAGCGCTTCGAACGGGTGTCCCATGATCAGTTCTCCGGTGCCGCGACCGACTTCCTGCTCGTTGATCAGCATCCTTCCGCGAATCGCTGACAAGTCCAGCTCACGCCAGTCGATCACCGGCTCTCCAAGCACGCAACCGCTATCAAAAAAATCATCGCCGATCAGCGTGGGTACGCCCAGTTCGCTGTAGTTGCGGTAGCGGTCATCGACGATTTCGATAGCAGGCATCACAGCGTGAACGGCAGACGCGATGGTGTCTCGCGTAAACGGGCCATCGGTGGGAAATACATTGCGGCCGAGTTCGACGGCAATCTCACATTCGATACCGAGCTTGACGAAGCCCGAGCGTGGCACTGACGCGGAACCATGGCGAACCGTTTCCTCAAAAACATCTCCGGCGCACGGATTGTGAATTCCCAGAAACGCTTGCATGACCGATGTGGTGCATCCGATTTTGTGCCCGACCACACGGCCGAGTCCGGATTTACACAGCAGCCGGTTGACTTCAGTCTGCAGAGCGTATCCCTGCGCCTCATCCTGAGGGCGCGATCGCGGCGACAACGCTTCAATCGGATCCAGCGCAATTCGTTGCCGAACAATGCGCTCGGCGGTGCGCTTCCATCGTCTGGTATCGGTCATCACATCTGTCTCTTGCTCATATCTGATCCTACTCTTTTTTCCCGCTCGCTGTCAGTGACCGGCAACCGCCCGAAATGTAGTAATGCGGTTTACATCCTGCTTCCGATTGCGAATTGCGCTCGCTGAAACCCGCGCCGCCGGCGGTGACGGCAATTGCAAGTCAATGCAATTTCAAATTCCGGCGACCGCATTGCGGCAATAAAAAGACGGCGCCTTGAGGCGCCGCTGAAATTCCCGGCCGAAGCCCGGAAGGGGGTAGTTTCAATCGGCGGCTAGAACATCCATCCGATTCCGAAGTCGAAGCGGTCCTTGGTGTCGTCGGTGTCATAGTCCTGAACGTCGACCTTCAACACGACTTGAGGATGAACATAGAAATTCAGGCCGACTGTCGTCACCTGCTCGTTGTTCAGCGGATTGATCGCGTATCCGGCGGCAACTTCTTTCTGTGTATCGTATTTTGCGTAGCGGACGAACGGCGCTATCGCCATATCGCCTTTGAGTGAGAAGCTGTGGGCAGCTTCGACATACCAGCCATACAAGGATTCGGGCGCTGCGTTATCGGAACCGGGTGAAATCCCTGCAGCGGCATTGATTGCGGTCGTGTCGTCGATGTGTGCTTGTGAATACAAAGCGCGCAGATCCCATCCGCCGACTGCGTAACGGGCGTGCAATTCCCAGATCGTGAGATTGGCGTTGGCTCCCTCCAACGGAGTCGGATCCGGTCCTTTACCCTGTCCATCCTGCGCGGTGTTGCCACTCCACGCGCTGCCTCCCAACAGCAACCCGAGGATGCCTCGATAGTTCAGCGCAGCAAAATACCCGAATTCATTTGCCGTGACCTGGCTTCCATTGGTTCGCATGGATCTGAACCCGGTGGACGCGTTGTCGTACAGGCTCGCGTCCGGGGTCGTGCTCATGCCAGCGTTATATTCAAGGCCATTTGCAACATGACCCTTCAGAGCGAAACCGATCTCGCGCCATGTCGTCGGGATAATCAGCGATTCGACCTCGTTACGCTCGACGCCGTAATACACCGGTGGTTCATGGTGCTCATTCATGAATCCGATCGGCAACAAGAACAAACCGGCAAGGAGATTGGCGCTCCCGGTATCGGTCAGGCGCTGCTCGATGTACGCTTGCTCCATCGCGACCTCACCGCTGTCTTCTCCGCCCTCGACAAATGCGTGTTCGAATTCGATCTCGGAATACAGGCGCGTACGCTCACTGAAGCGATGGCCGATGAACAGGATGAAGCGCTGAAGGTCGAACTCGTCGCGCTTGTCACCGTCCTTGTAGTTGTTGTAATTGATTTCGCCATATCCACCGAGTGAAGTCTTTCCTTCAGCAGGGTTTTCGGCCGCATTGACGTATTTCAGATAGGTCTCGAAGGTGTCGTCCACTGTCGAGACACTTTTACGTTCCACTTCGCTACCGGTTTGACCGGAACCGGCCCGGGATGAACCCGACTCATCTGATTCGGTTGTATCGGAACTGGCACTGGCGGAACCGGCGCTAGCCGTATCGGATTGCGTCGAACCAGAGGATTCCTTTACCTGTTGCCTGAGCGCATCGAGTTCCTTTTGCAATGCATCGATGCGCTGTTCGATTGCGTCGCTCGTTTTATCAGCAAGTGCAAGACTGCATGTCAGCATCAAGGATGCGGCAACGACCGCTTGTTTCATCACTTTCCCCCGTTTGGTTCTGGTTGTGTCACTTCTTTTTCCAAGGCGCTGTTTCGACGCAAGCGCGCCCTTTGATTGATCGAGCGACACGCTGGCCGCATCAGAAACAGTAACGCGAATGATAGTGATTCGCATTAGTAAAGTAAACACTTCGATTCGTCATCCGGACGGAGCCGGCACGAGATAAACCTATTGTATTGTTTTATAGAATGTTTTCAGGTAGCGTGGCGATGATTCAACCAACGGAGCGCAGGCAGTAGTCAGCAAGCGCCTCGAGCACCTGACGGTCTTCGCCAGCGGCCTCGACGATACTGACCCGCACCGCGCACGTATCCCGGACGGCCGCGACCAGTTTCGGCAAGTCCGCGCGCAGGTGCCCACCGGTGCCGAGAAACAGCGGCACCACAACGATGCTTCGCGCACCGCGCTGCGCCAGGTCATCGCATGCCGTAGCCAGGTCCGGTGACATCGAATCTAGAAATGCCAGCGACACGGCGCCGGGATAGCGCGCCTCGACCAACGCCAGCAGACGATCGAACGGCTCGCGCCAGCGCTGATCGCTCGCGCCATGACCGAACAGAACGAGTCCGGTTGAATTGTTCACTTGGTATCCGTCATTGCCACTCGGCAGCCGACCCGTTTCCTGATGACCAGAGATTTATCCAAAGCCAGGTGTCCAGGGCCTTGCCTTGCCTTGCGGCTGATGGTATAGCCGTTTTCGACAAACCACCCGCGCGTGTCCTCGACTATATCGGGAATGCCGCAGATCATGATGCGGCTGTGTTCCGGGCCCAGCGACAGCCCGACATGCCTTTCGAGCTCACTGCTTTCGAGCAGCACCGGAATGCGCTTGTTCCGCACACCCGGCGCTTCGTCTCACGCGACCACCGGCACAAAGATACCGCGCTCGGTAAGCGACTGGCCGATGTCAGCACGCTCGAGCAGACGTACCGCTCACAGGGTCAGCAAAGCCAGTGCGCCCGGCCCCTTCAAGATAGGCCGTTGCCATATGCGCCTACTGAATCGTGCCCGCCGTTGCCTTGCGGTTGTTGGCTTGCTCTATCGCGATGGCGGAAGATGCCATTGGGGTGATCAGGGCAGGAGCCGCGGGGCCGCCGCACGCTGCCCTTAAGCTCCGTTCTGGATGATGTCTTGCTAGATATCGTAAACGCGACGTGTGAAAACACGCCGCCCGACGCCGCGGCGGATCAGCCCTTCTCGAGCTTGCGCAGCGTCGCCAGGCCAGCGCCCAGCGCGCCTTGCAGCAACATCGAGTCCACACCGTAGGCAAACAGACGAAAGCCTTTTTCCCAGTAGCTGCGACTCCACTCATCGTCCGCACTCATGAAACCCAGTACCTTGTTTTGTTTTCGCGCAGCCGCAACCACACGATCGATCGCATCGATGTACCTGGGGTGATCGAACTGGGCGGGGATGCCGAGAAAATTGGTCAGATCAAAATGGCCCACCCAAAGAACGTCAACGCCTGGCACGGCGGCGATCTCGTCAACATTGCGCACACCTTCTTCGGTCTCGATGAGACACATCACCAGGGTGCGCGCATTGGCGATCTTGATCTTGTCCGCCACCGGACCGCCAAGATAATCGTCGGAGGCAAATCCGAACGCCGCGCCGCGGCGACCGTCCGGCGGATAACGGGTACACGATACGATGTGTGCAGCTTCCTCGGCACTGCCAACCATCGGTGCCATGATGCCCATTGCGCCGAGATCGAGCGCGCGCGATATGTTGTGATACTGGTTTGCCGGCACCCGCACCATCGGCACGACATCGATGCCGCGGCACAGCGCGACCTGTTGCTTCAGTGTTTCATAACTGGTGCCGGCATGCTCCATGTCGATCAGCAGAAATTCCGCACCGACGGATTTCACGATCTGCGGCAACCCCGGAACCAGGAACTCCCAGCCAAACGTGCCGAACGCTGGCTTGCCCGACAGGAGTTTTTCTTTTACCGGATTTGTTCTCATTGTTTCGCTCCCTTTAGTCGCCATTTACCGCTATTCGCCGTTTACTTTGACCACTTGCCGGCCCAGTCAGCATGCTCCAACACTCGCGGATTCACCAGATGCCCCGGCTTGCGGCCGTGGCACAGATCCACCGCTGCCTGAAACGCACGTTCGCCGAGGATGCGCATGCATTCGTCGGTGTGACAGATCGCATGCGGCGCCAGGATCACGTTATCCAGTTTCAGCAGCGGGCTGCCGGTGCCAAGCGGTTCCTGCTCGAACACGTCGATTGCCGCGCCGGCAATGCGTTTGTTTTGCAAGGTATCGATGAGCGCATCTTCCTGCACGACCGGGCCGCGCGAGGTATTGATGAAATACGCACCGGGCTTCATCAGCCCGAATTCGCGTGCCCCGATCAACCCGCGCGTGTTTTCGTTTAGCAAGCAGTTGACCGAAATGAAATCAGATTCACGCAACAGCGTGTCCATATCGGTCATGGTCACGCCGAGCGAATCAACCGCCGACTGCGGCACGTTCGGATCGCATCCGAGCAGGCGCATGTCGAATGGCTGCGCAAGGCGGAAAATTTCGGCACCGATGTTGCCGACGCCGATCACGCCCAGGGTGCGTCCCATCAGCCCCGATCCAAGAAAATTCGCTTTCTCGGTCCAGCGTCCTTCGCGAACCAGCCTGTCCTTGAGAATCATGCGGTGCGCGAGCGCGAGCACATACGCAATCACGGACGCCGCAACAGGACGGCGCACACCGTCGGGGGTAATCGTGACCATGACACCGTTATCAGTACACGCGGCGACGTCAACCGAGTCATAACCGACGCCGAAGCGGGCAATCAGTTTCAGACGCCGGTCCGCGCCTGACAATGTTTCGCGCGTGACCTTTGCGCTCATCAGGCAAAACGCATCGTAACGCGCGGCATGCTGTTGCGTCAGCGCCGGAACACGGTCCGGCAGGATTTCCCACTCGATCGAAGGATCGTCCAGTATCTTCATGGCATCCTCTCCGAAAATCGTGCCGCCGTCGGCGGTCACCACCTCCTGACTGATGCCTACGCGAAATTTCCCCGCCATGCTGTTCTCCTCCTGCCGATGTTGTTATGTTGGTCTGTGTTTACATTGCAACGCTGAAAGCGCCGTCGACAACCAGTACGTGACCGTTGACGAAAGCCGCTTCATCCGACGCGAGAAATACCGCCGCGGGGCCAATTTCGTCGAGCTGGCCCCAGCGCCCCGCCGGAGTGCGCCCGCACACCCAGGCATTGAATTCCTTGTCGTTGATCAGCGCGGCATTCATCTCGGTTGCAAAATATCCCGGCGCGATCGCATTGACCGTGATGTCGTGTTTCGCCAGCTCGACTGCAAGTTGGCGGGTCAACGCGTGCACCGCGCCTTTTGACGCGATGTAAGCTGAAATCGTCGGACGACCAAGCATCCCCGTAATTGATCCGGTCATGATGATGCGCCCGCGCTTTGCCGGGATCATCACTTTCGACGCCTCTTTCGCCAATGCCCAGACAGCGGTCAGATTGGTCGACACGACGCGCTCGAAGTCGGCGGTTTCAAATTCGGTGATCGAACTGCGATGCTGGATGCCGGCATTGGCAACAAGAATGTCGAACCTGCCGTGGGTACTCGCGGCATCAGCAACGGCTCTTGCCGCGGCATCGTGGTCGGTAACGTCAAAAGGTACCGCCTCCCCGCTCAGGTTTTTCGACTTGAGTTCGGCAGCCCGTTTTTCGAGCGCGCTCGCGTCACGCGCATTGAGCAACACGTGTGCGCCACATTGTGCAAGCGATTGCGCCATTGCCCAGCCCAGACCACGCGATGCACCGGTCACCAGTGCTACTTTTCCTGTGAGATCAAACACGTCGCCTCCCGATTATCTGATTTCTTCTCGAAACAGTACCGCGATGCCGCGAGCATGCCGGCAGCGCGCATCACGGCATGTACTGTCCACCGTTGACTTCAACGATCTGCCCGGTGATGTAGCCGGACATTTGTTGTGATGCCAGAAACAAGAACGCGCCGGCACATTCATCGGCCTCGCCCAGACGGTTCATAGGAATGCCCGCCTTGAACCCTTCGAGGATCTGCGGCGTGGAAAAACGCTCGTGAAGCGGCGTCATGATCACACCGGCATAGTTGGTGGGCAAGGTGAAGCTCGGGCCGAGTGGGCTAGACCAGCAGAAGGAGCGCATGACCGTGCCGATCGACGTCCTGTTGCCGTACTACGGGGACGTCGAGCTGATGAAGACGGCCGTCCGCAGCGTGCTTGCCCAGCACTATCGAGCAGTGGCGGCTGATCGTGGTGGACGACGGTTACCCGGACCCAGAACCCGCGCGCTGGTTCGCCGAGCTGGACGACCCGCGGGTGCAGCTACCTGCGGAACGCGGAAAATCTCGGGGCGAACGGCAACTACCGCAAGTGTCTCGAGCTGACCACCGCGCCGCTGATGTTGATGATGGGTGCCGACGACGTGATGCTGCCCGATCACCTCGGGGTGGTGACCGAGATCTTCGAGCAGCATCCCGGCGGCCGCCATGGTGCAGACCGGGGTCCGGGTGATCGACGAGCACGGCACCCGGTCAAGCCGCTCGGCGACCGGATGAAGGCCTTCTACGCCCCGTCCGATGGACCATCGCAACCGTGCTGACCGGCGAAGAGATTGGCGGTCAGCCTGTTGCGCGGGAACTGGACCTACTTTCCCTCGATCGCCTGGCGAACGGAAGCGGTCCGCAGCGTGGGCTTCCGGACCGGGCTGGACGTCGTTCAGGATCTGGCGCTCCTGCTGGATCTGGCGATGGCCGGCGGCGTCCCTGATCTTCGACCCCGCGGTGACCTTCCACTACCGGCGGCACTCCGCAGCAGGACTCGTCGGTGCGGGCCCTGTACGGCCGCCGATTCGACGAGGAGCGGGAGTTCTTCGTGCGGCAGGCCGTTGCCTTCACCAACCGGGGCTGGACGCGGGCGGCGCGGGTCGCCCGCTGGCACTTGTCGTCCCGACTGAATGCGGTGACTGTCCTACCCCGCGCGGTGCGGGCTATCGGCTGGAATGCGGTCCCGCGCTTGGGTCGGCACATCGTCGGTTGAGACCGGACCGCACCCGAACCGCCGAGCGGCGCGGATTACGCCGAGGCCGGCACGGCGCCGCTACGCTTCGACCGTGGCTGTGGAAGTTGACGTCATGGTTCCGGCGTACGGCGACGGGCCGTTGATCAGGGAAGCGATCGGCAGCGTCCTTGCGCAGGACGACAATGGCTGGCGCCTTACCGTCATCGACGATGCCGCGGCGACCGAGAGCGGCCAACTCGCCCAGTGGTTGCAGGGACTCGGCGATCCCCGGGTCCGTTACCTCGCCAATCCGCAGCGATTGGGCATCAACCGAAACTTCCAGCGCTGCGCGGACGAGAGCAGCGCGGACTGGGTCGTCATCCTGGGGGCCGACGACCGGCTGCTGCCGTCGTTCATCTCGCGGGTCAGGAAGGAGACCACTGAATTCCCCGATACCGCCTGGATCCATGCCGGGGCACGAATCATCGACGACAACGGACATCCGCACCTGCCGATGGCCGACCGGGTCAAACACCGGACGATGCCCAAGATCAGCCGTTACCGGGAGATCGCCGGCGAGGAGCTTGCGGTTTCGCTGCTCAAGGGTAATTGGATGTATTTTCCGAGCTGCGCGTTCCAACGAACAATGTTGCAGAAGATCGGCTTTCGACCCGGATACGACATCGTCCTCGACCTCGACCTGTATTTACACCTGCTGCTCGCCGGCGGCACTTGCATCCTGCTGGAGCAGCCGGGCATCGAATACCGACGGCACGCCGCCAGCCTGTCCTCGACCGGTGCGCACGACGGGTCCCGATTCGCCGAGGAGATCGCGTACTTCGATGAGATGGTGCCGCGATGTCCCAGGTCGGGTGGCAGCGGGCCGCGAAGGCCGCGCGCCGGCACTGGACGTCGAGAATGCATGCGGCGGCAAAGATCCCGACGCTGTTGCTGGCCGGGGACTTCCGCGGCGGCGGTTCGATGGTGCGGGTCGCGGTGGCTCGGTCCCCGCGGATGGTCCCGGACTCCATCCTGCCGACCGGCATCCCCGGGCCCGCGGGCCGGCCCGGATCCTGATGACCGAGAGCGGCCGGGGTCCTGCAACGTTCTGATGACCGGCGGCGCCTTCCGCACCTGCTGATCGCCACTGGATACGATCTGTTGCGGGGCCCTCGCTGAGCGTGATGGCCGCAGCGCCCGAAGGGGGCTACATGGCTCGGATTCAGCGGTTGATCATCCTGCTGACTGTGGCAGTGGCAGCAACCGGTCTCGGCCCATCCGGAACAGCGAACGCGGCGAGCGCGACCGACGCGGTCAACAACTCGGTCGCCTATGGTGCGGCGAACTCCGTGACCGAATTCATCAGCGTGGTGGATCGCGACACCGGTGCCGTACTGGCGCAGACCAGCGAATGCGAACAGCCAGGTCGCCTCCGAGTCGATCATGAAGCTGCTGTTGGCCACCTACTACCTGACAACGATCTATCCGGGCTATACGAATACGCCGGACTCGGTGAAAGCCCGACTCAGCTACATGTTGCGAGTGTCGGACAATGCCACCGCGAGCTCGCTGTTCAGCGCAAATGCGATTCCCACCATGGCCGGCCGCTACGGACTGAGCAACACCAGCAACGCGACCGACTGCGGTCGGTCACTGGGGCGCCGCCCGGATCACCGCCGCGCGACATGACCCGGTTTCTGTTCGGTGCCTTTCGCGATCCCGCCGTCGGACCGTGGTTGTCCGAGGTGATGTCGCAGACGGAGCCGAACGGGTCAGATGGGTTCGATCAGCACTTCGGTCTCAATGCGCTCGGCGGCATCCACGGGTCCAAGCAGGGCTGGGGCTGCGACAGCTACTTCACCTCGCCCACCTGCGCGATCCACTCCGTCGGCTACACCGATCGACATTCGTTGCCGTCCTGCAACTGTCGGCCCGGGCTATCCGGATCCCATGCGCGGTACCGCAACCCACGCCGCACAAGTGATCCAGGCGGCAACCAGCCAAACCCAACCCATCGGGTCGGTCGACTCGGTCACGAACCCCGCCCTGAACGTGTTGGCCGTCGTCGGCTGGGCGGCCGATCCCGCGGCGCCCGGGCCAACGGGAAGAGGTCCACATCTATGTGACCGGACCGCTTGGCACGCCGGTTATGCCGGCAACTACACGACACAGGACGTCCCGACGTCGCCACCGTTTTCCCTGGGCGGGCGGCTCGACCGGTTTCGCCGGCTCGGTACCCACGCGGGGCGCGGGCCTGAACACGGTTTGTGTCTATGCGATCAACGTGAATCCTCCCCGCACCAATCCGAGGATCGGTTGTCGGTCGTTCCAGGTCCGAAATGCTTTCGGTATCTGGATTCAGTGGGTTCGGCGACCTCCCAACTGATTGCCGGTGGCTGGGCCGCGAACCCGAACAATCCGCCGAGCGGTCGTGCAGGTTCATGTCTACGACAGCGGCCCCAGCGGAACCGGCGCTATGTCGGGTTCCTGGCGGGTGGGAACCGGCCCGACGTCGCAGCCGCCTTCCCCGGGTACGGCGCTGCCCATGGCTACCGGGCGGTCGATCCCGAGCATTGAGCCGGCCCGCACACGATCTGCGCTACGCCATACCACCGGCGGCGGCGCCGGGAACACCCGAAGCTGGGTTGCCGGCAGGTCCAGGTGCGCAACGCCTTCGGACAATGACGACAACGTCAGCGTCGCGGGTAGCACCATCGTCGCGACGGGGTGGGCGCTGAATCCCAACAATCCGCCCGAACATGTCGAGATCCACGTCTATGACCGAAGTGCATCCGGGAACCCGAGGCTATGCGGGTTTCCTGAGCGCAGGGAGCCGGCCCGACGTTGCCGCCGCGAACCCCGGGTACGGCGCCGACCACGGCTTCCGCGCGCAGGTTCCGACCGTGGAAAGCGGGCGGCACGACGTGTGCATGTACGCCATCACCACCGGCGGCGGTGCCGGCAACACGTTCCTCGGCTGCAGAGTGTGACGGTCCGGCCAGATGATCCGGTGACGGTCGGCCGTGACGGCTCTTGGACCGATCGGGTCAGCGGAGCTGCGGAACCACCGGATCCACCCACTGGTGCGGCGAGTTCTTGAGCGTGCCCTCCACCCGGAGCCGGTCAACCGCACCGGATACGCAGCCGGTCAGAGCAGAGCCCTTGGGCAGCAATACCTTGAACTGGGTGGCCTGAGCACTGGGATCGGTCGGCAACTGGCCGACCAGCAGCAGGCTGGGATCGGCCCGGGCAGCGGCGATTGCGGCCGGGGTGGGAAGCACCACCGCGTGGAGGTGCCGGCGGCAGCGCCGCGAGCGCCGGCACTTGATCGGGGTAGCTGACGGGTTCGGATCCCGTCAGCCGGGTGACGGTGGCTGCGCCGGTTGAGCCCGCGACCGCGCCCAGCCGCTGGCCCTTCAACGCGGCGACACTCGACCGGCGGCGATGTGGTCGACGCGAGCGTTACGAGAGTGTCGGTGACCGAGAAGTACCCCGTCGAGTAGTCAACGGTCGGCGTGCCGGATCCGGCGCGGTGAACTGATTCAGATCCAGGTCGAACCCGGTCGCGGCCCGGCGAGGGCCCGCTGCCGGTCGACGTGGTCCAGACGACCTGATCACGGTCGTAACCAAGGACGCGGCGAGAGCATAGCCGACCGACGACTCCAACCCTTCGCCGCTGCTCGGCGCTCCCGCGACGAACCACGGATCCGTTGCCGGGGAGCCGGTTCCGATCGTCATGGTGCCCGACTGAAGAGTCGGCAGGGCGCCGCCGACGCAGTCGATGAGCGGCGGCACCGTACTGCCGGCCGCCGATGTTCGCGACGGCTGGCCGGAATCGAGGAACCGGTGACCGGAACCGGTCGTTGCTCGGCGGCGGTCGCGACCGGAGCCGGAGCCGCGCAGCCGGCGAGCGCCAGACCGGCGCCGGCCACCAGCGCCGTCAGCCAGCGCATCCGCACCCGCTGCAGTGTCACGAAACCCCCCCGGCGACCGGCACCCGACCGACGGGACCACACCAGGCAACCGGCCAACAGGATGAGTAGAACCGACTGCGGCACCAGCTGACCCGAAGGCGAGCCCGGCCAACACCACGCCGGCGATCGACTCGACCAGCACGGCCGCTCGCAGCGACCACGGTGCCAGCCGGTCGAGCCGTCGATGCAACCGGCGGAGCGCCGCCGGGTCCCTGGCCGCGCTGCTGAGCAGGACCGCTGCCCCCCGCACTGATCCGAAGAGCAGGCCGACCCCGATGGCGATCGCCGGGGACCCGCTCAGCACGCCGAGGGCGGCCGTCAGGTAGACCGCCGCGGTCATGATGTAGGTGGCGAAACCCGAACCGATCTGCGCTCCGAAGCCGGCCGCGTAGACCCAGCGCCGGTACTGCCCGAGCCAGCGCTCGTTGACCTGCCGAGGGTGGGTCGGCAACTGGAAGCGAACGACCGGGCTGTCGCTGGCCACCGCGATCAGGCAGCACAATGCGGCGACAGCAGCGCTGTCGGCCAACGGCCGGTCCAGTACCCGCCAGGCGAGCGCGCCCAGTGCCGCGACACCGCCGAGCAGCGCACCGCCCAGAACGGATCCCGCAATGAACCACGCCGAGGTCAAGCCGTAACGGTTGCCCCTGGAATGTTCGGTGAACGGGTTGATGGCCGAGATCATCGACAAACCGCACGGCGACCACACGCCCCGAACGGCCGCGACCACCGCCACCGCCGTCATCACGATCAGATAGCCGGCCATCACACCACCCGCGCAGATCTGGTGCCGATCAACGGGTTGCCGGCGGCCGGCCCGACGTTGATGGCGTACACCTGCACGGAGTTGTTGCCCGGCGGGGCGTCGATCTGGATGTTGAAGCCGTGCCGGCCACCGATCCCGAAGACCGAGTTCACATCCGGCCGCGGGCTCCACCGGTCGGGAACCAGCCGACCCCGACCCCGTTCCGGTAGACGGCGACCTGGATCTCGGCATCCGGTTGGTCCGGGTCGAAGGCCCAGCCCTGCACGTTCAGCGATCTGACCGGCGGCGGTGACGACGTCCAGCGACCCCATCGGGATGCCGACCCGGACCTGTCCCCGGCCGAGCAGCGGGTTACCGGTCCCGCCGCCCACGTTGATTGCGAACACCTGGATGGACTGGTCACCTGGCGGGGAATCGATGGTGATGTCGAAGCCATGACGGCCGGTGACCCCGAGAACGGCATTCACATCGGGCCTGCGCACCGCCGGTGGGGAACCAGCCGATCCAAGCCGCCATTCCGGTAGACGGCGACCTTGATCTCGGTGGCGGGTGGTCCTGGTCAAGAGCCCAGCCCCGAATCCGGATCTTGCTGTTGGGCTGGGTGACGCACGGAGTCCAGGACGCCGACGGGCGCCGCTCCGACGGTGACCCGGCCGCTACCCAGGAGTGGGTTTCCGACGCCGCCACCGACGTTGATGGCGTAAACCTGAACGGTGTGGGTGCCGCCGGCGGCGGCGAACCGGAAGTCGAACCCGTGGTTCCCGCCGATACCGTAGGCGGCGTTGACATCCGCCCGGGCCTTGCCGGTGTTGAACCACCCGACCCCGGTGCCGTCCAGATAGACGGCGACCTGGATTTCCGTACGCCGGCTGGTCGGGATCCATCGCCCAGCCGCCCAGGTGGACCGTCCCGCCGGACGCCGCGACCAGGTCCAGACTGCCCACCGGGGTCTGCCCGAGGCACGGCGCGGAGTGGGTGGCCGTCTGGTTGTCGGTGGCGCTCGAACTGGTGCAGGTGCCGCCGAACTGTTGCCACGGCGGCGTGCAGGACACCACCCGGCAGACCACCGGTCCGGTGTTCGATGCCGGGACATCCAGGCTGCACTGCCCGTAGCGGAACTGGTTGCAGGCGACCCGGCGCTGATCGCAGGTGCCTTCGGCGCACCGGCACTGCCAGGCTCCGTTCCGAAAGGCGTTGCAGTCGATGTAGTACCGGGCCGACCCGCCGCAGAACGACGAGTTGTCGGCCTTCCACCAGCCGCCGATGAAGGAATTCGGCGGGCACGAGTTGCTGCCGTTGTTGATGGTGCAGCAGAACACCGAATACCCGTCGGCGCAGGCCGCCTCGGACCCGCAGACCGTTTGCATAGGCGCTCGCCGGACGCACCAGGTAGCCCCACGGATTGACCGCCAGCGCCGCTCCGACCAGGGCCGCGCCGCCGAGGAATCCGCGCCGCGACGTGCCGCTCCGTCTCGGCCGGGAGCCGACCGTGTGCACCAGTCGTTCGGTCAGCGTCATCGTCATCAGGCGGTCACCTTGACTCGATCCAGGACCGCGTTGACCTGCTTGCTCAACGCGGCGACATTGCGATGGGACCCGAGCGACCACGTACAGGCACATCGGCCTGCTCTGCTCGGTGAAGAAGGCCTGGAAACCCGACTGCCCGGGAATCCGCCGCTGTAACCCGTTGGGGTCGAACCGATCCGGCGTCACCCGAGGTAGCCCGATGGAGCCGTAGAGCGCGGTACCGAGACATTCCGGGCCGAATTCCACGATGGCGATGAACGTGTTGCCGTTGCCCATCCCCTCGACGGCACCCGATCCGTAGTCACCCCGATCTGCCGGCAACGCAAAGTTGCCGAGGTGCAGCACGGGCCGGGTCCGCTCGCCCAGCCAGCCCGAACCCGTCCGGCAGGCCGTTCCGGTGCCGCCTTTGTCGGAGCGGCGGACGTCCGGTTCAACGGGGTGAACGCGGCGGTCGGGGTCGGCCGCTGGTAGATCCGGCCCTCCCAATCCGTCGGCAGGGTTACCGTGAAGCCGTGGCCGCCGATGGTCGGCTCGCCGCGCATCAGCCGGATCCCGGCCGATAGCCACCGGGCGAAGTCACTCTGCGGAGCGAGGTGGGCTTCGGTCAGGTCGAGGAGTTGGTGGTCGGCTGCGCCGCCGCGTGTCCGGTCGCGCCGTCCGTATACAGGCTGGGATGGCCGGGGCCGATACCCGCCGCCAACAGGGCCCGGTCGACGTCGACCTCCCGCTCGGTGTCCGCCCGCGGTTTCGTCACCGACCGCAGCGCCGGCGCCGACGCGCCGTCGCCGTAGGCCTGCCGCATCAGCCCGGAGACCTGGGTCAGCGAAGTGCCGGAGCCCTCGCCCTTGATCCGGCCGGATCGTCCGTCAACCACGATCACGTAGGGCGATCCGGGAACGGCGTAGTCGACCCAGGCCTGGCTGGACATGATCAGATCGACGCCTGCCGGGCGCAGTTCCCGCAGCAGGCCAACGCTCTCGTCCTGCGGGCTCTTCGTCACCACCAGCACCCTGGCATTGCCGACAGCGGCTACCCCGCCCCGGTCGGAAAGTTGCTCCCAGAATGTCGTGCATCCCGAACAGCCGGAGGACAGGAAGACGATGACGGTGTCGTGGTCGACACCGACCGTTCGAACGGAGACGATCTCGCCGAACAGGCCTTCGCCGGACACATCGTGGGCCGCAGCCCAGTGCCGGCGGTCGGCGCCCACTCGACCCCCGCTCGACCGACTGGTGTCCGGGGCGGGCGGCGGGACACCGTCGGCGGTCCGGAACTCCGGCCGCGCGGCCGGGACGCCCGGGTCGGCCTGCTCGCCACCATCGAGCCGGTGCAGCCGGTCGAGAACGGTCGCGTAGGACCGCAGCAACCCGACAACAAGCACGCTGAGCACCACCAGCACGACTGTTTCCAGCACGATCAGCACGGTCATCTGGGTGCGGCCACCTTTGCTCGAAGAACCAGCAGTGCAGGAAGGGACGTCATCAACTGATAGCTCAGCCAGGCGAGCAGGACAGCCAGCCCGAGCACCGGAACAACTGTCGCGCCAACGTTTTCCAGCTCGCCGATGACGCCGCTCTGCGGCCAGGCGACGGCGGCGGCGGCGATCAGGGTGTAGGCGGCGTTGACCGCGATATGCCAGCGGCTGATCGGCTCGGCGGATCCGCCGAAGCACCCGCAGTCCGTCGTCGGGGCGCGCTTGATCATCATCGCTGCAATGACGGTCAACACCAGATACGAGACTGCCAGCAGTGCAGCGGGTATCGGCCCCCCCACGCCGAGAACCGCAGTCCCGACGAGTACTTCGACGAGTCCCGCCACCCGCACCGTGGCCAGTGGTGCCCAAGGGAGCCGCACCGGGGACCAAGCCGCGCGGATGGCCTTGCCTGTCGGACCGGGACGAAAGATCTTGGCCAGCCCGGCGAAGGCGAGCAGCAAGGCACCTGCCCAGACCAGACCCACCACTGGAGCCTCCCGATTGGTTACCTAGGGTGCTCACTGACTGTACCCAGCGCAACCCGGTTCGTTCGTGAGGCAGACGAGCGATTCTCAGCCGGCGGCGATCCGGTAGGCGCGCATGGTGGCCTCGGCACAGCGTTGCCAGGTCCAGCCGGCTGCGTACTCCCGGCGTTGCCTCCTGACTTGCTGTTCAGGGATTCGTCAACCGACAGCGCAGCGTGGGAGAGTGCGGCTGCCAACCCGTCCACGTCGCCGATCTCGAACACCGCGGCATGCCCGCCGGCCACCTCGAGCAGGGCAGGAACCGTGCTGACGATCACCGCGGTACCGACGCGCGAGCCCTTCCAGCACGGGCAATCCGAAACCCTCGTCCCGGGAGGGCATCACCAGTGCGCGCGCCCCGGCCACGATGCTGCGCAACTCCTCGGGCGCGGCGTAATCCAGCAGTCGAACCCCGGCGCGTCGGCTGCTGCTCCGCACCCCAGCCCTGCGGTCCCACCAGGACCAGGTCCGGCGGGTCGCCCCCGCTGTTGTCGTGGAGCCGGACCGGGCCCAGTCGTCGCGAAACAACCGCATATGCGGCCATCAGCGTGGCCAGATCCTTCCGCGGTTCCCTGGTACCGACGAAGAGGAAGTAGTCCGGCGGCACGCCCAGCGTCCGCCGTTGATCGCCATCTGGAGCCGAGACGTCCAGCCAGGATTGGTCGACGCCCAGCGGCGTGACAACGAGTTCGGCGACCGCGGGCCCGTAGGCGTCCAGGACCTGATCGGCGATCGCTCGGCTCGGCGTGCAGACCACAGCCGCCCGCGCCAGGCTGCGCGGCACCAGTTCGCGCAGCGCCCGGCTGGTGGCGTCGACGGTGTCCGGCATCGTCAGGTAGGCGAGGTCGTGGATGGTGACAACTCCGCCGGCCCGACCCGTTGGCGGGAGCACGAAGTTCGTCGCATGGAAGACGTCGGTACGCCCGGTGAACAGCGAAGCGGACGGGACCTCCAGGTGGGTCCACACCGACCGGAGCAACCGGGCCGGGACCGGCAGCGACCTGCGTCGCCACTCCCGGCGGCACCGCGTCCCGCAGCGATCCCGCGCCGCGGAGCGTGAATGCGGTCGCCGAGACGGTGACGTCGTCCCGGCCCGCCAGCGCGGTCAGCAGGTGCTCGGTGTATCGCCCGATACCGGTCCGCCGGCCGAGCAGCGGCGTGCCGTCAAGGGCGACGCGCACCACTCAGCTCCGCGCTGCCTTGCGCTTGCGCGCTGCCGAGTTCCGTTGCAGCCGTGCGGTAATGGCCGCCGTCATGCCACTGACACCCTCGGTGGCCAGGTATTTTCTGTGCAGTTGTGATGTCCTTGCGGACCTTCGCGGCAGTAACTGCGGGCGACGCTGGCCTGCCGCTCCGACGGGTCCGCGAGCCGCAGTCTGATCCGGGGCCGACCGGGGATCCCGGCAGAACTCGATCAGCGGCGCCAGCGCCTTGTCCCAGGTGAAGTCCTGGCGGACCCGGCCGACGTTCGCCCGGGCCCGCCCGCGCGCCTCGTCGTCGAACAGCATCCGCTCCAGCGCGTCGGCCAGTGCGCGCGGATCCGATTCCGGACCGCAACGCCGAGGCCCTCGGCGATGACCAGATCACCGAACCCGTCGCCGCGGGTGGTGACGATCGGCAGGTGCGTCCACAGGTAGTCCAGGATCCGGGTCCGGAAGGAGAACGTCGTCTCGATGTGCTCGAAATGCGTGCTGACCCCGACATCGGCGTCGAGCAGGAAGTTCTGCCGGTCGTTGTACGGCACCCACTTCTCGTTGAAGAAGACGTGCCGGCCGGTCAGCCCCAGCGAGTCGGCAAGTTCCCGGGCCCGGACGGCCATCTGCATCTCCGGCACGTTCGGGTTCGGGTGCTGCATACCGAGGAAGAACAGTCGGACGTTCGGGTGCGTGCCGGCCAGCAGGTCGACCGCGGTGATCAGGCTGAGCGGATCGAACCAGTTGTAGATCCCACCGCCCCAGATGATGACCTTGTCGTCGAGCCCGATTCCGTCAATGACGCCCCGCAGCGCGGGTGCCGGTCCTGACCGGCTCTGCGGACGGCAACCCGAACGGCACCAGCGCCAGCAGGTTGTTCAGCGAGCTGTCGGCGCCGTAGGTCATCGGGTTCAGGCGGCCGAGGGCGGCGAGCTGGCCGAGCCAGAAGTGCCGCTGCCGTTCGCTGGCGCACAGGAAGAAGTCCCCGCGCTCCATCTGCTGGTTGAGCACCTCGGTGGCGGACTCCACCTCGTGCGCCCACTTCTTCGGGCCCTTTTCTTTCGCCTGTTCGAGCTGCTCGAGGTGCATCGGGTCGTACAGGTCGACGACGATCACCTTGTCGGTGTCCTGGATCGCCGGGAACACAGCCATCGCGTGGCCCTGGAAGATGATCACGTCGCACCAGTCGACATGGATATCCGCGGCGTGCGAGTCCTTCGTCGAGATCGTCAGCACCTCGAAGGCGCTGGGCGACACCCCGACCGTGCCGAAGGTCAGCAGCCGGACCTCGTGCTCGCGGCTGAGGTGCTCGGCCATGTTCCACGACCGGATCGCCGGGCCGGCCATCACCTTGGACACCGGTTCGCCGGTGATGATGATGATCCGCTTCTTCCTGGCCGGCTCCTCGATGTCCAGCGCCTTGATGATGTCCTCGTGGCCGTCCAGATACCTGGGAATGGGGTACGCGGGCTCGAGGAGCTTGCCGAACAGCGGGCGCAGGCTGGAGTCGGCCACCCGGCGGCGCCGTTGCAGCTCGTGTCGGGTGTCCGTCATTGACGTGATCTGTTCGACGAACTGGTCGATCGCGTAGATCCCGGCCAATGTGTCCTTGGAAACGGGCCGATCCTGCGCGTCGTCATTGCCGGGGCGCCGCAGGTCCAGTTCGGTGGAATCGAGGTCACCGCGGGCCACGGCGCGGCGCACCGCCAGCAGCAGGGCGCCCGGGAAGTACCTGGCCAGCGATTCGTCGTCCAGGTTCTTGTACATCGTGAACAGCGCGTTCCGCTCGAGCAGGTAGCTCTCCCGGAAGGCGCCGAACTTCTTCATCGAGGCGTGGTGCTTGTGGTAGGCCAGCGAGGCCGGCTCGTACCGCACCTTCCAGCCGAGCAGGTTCAGTCGCCAGCCGAGGTCGACGTCCTCGTAGAACATGAAGTACCGCTCGTCGAAACCACCGACCGACTCGAACACCTCCGCCCGGACGAACATCGCGGCGCCGGTGCCGAACAGCACATCCCGCGCCGTGTTGTAGTCGCCGGGGTCGGCCTGGCCGGCGAACGGCTTGTAACCCATCCCGAACCAGGTGACGGCGGCGTCGACGAAGTCGACCAGCTTGCCGTCCCAGTCGAGCACCTTGGAGGCCACCGAGGCGATGTCGGAGCCGGTGTTGAAGGCATCGACCGCCGCCCGAACCCAGGCGCGATCCGGCCGTGCGTCGTTGTTCAGAAAGGCGACGAACTCTCCGGACGAGCGCTTCACGCCGAGGTTGCAGCCGCCGGTGAAGCCGAGGTTGTCCGCGGATTCGACCAGCACGACGCCTGCATCGGCAGCGCGGATCCGGTCGGCACTGTCGTCACCGGAGCCGTTCTCGACGCACACGATTTCCAGCAGGTCGGCGGGCCAGTCCAACTCGCGCAGGGCCGCGATGCAGGTGATGGTGTCATCCGCGCCACGGAAGTTGACCAGCACAACGGAAACGACACCTGGCTTGCGGTGGTGCGGTAGCAGGCTCACGCGGCTCCCTCGCCCTGCCGAAGGTTCCCCCAGGCGCCGCCCAGCGCTACCGGGCCGCCCGATTCCCGCGGCTCCCCCAGGTCGACGTCGAAGCGCGTGCAGTTCCGCAGGAAATCGTAGGTGTGGGTCGTCGAGTAGTCCACGATCGATGCCGTGACCTCGAACGTTCCCGGCTGCAGCATCAACTGGGGGACGGTCATGTCGACACTGCCCTTGCCCTCCACGGAATCGGGCACGAACTCGCCGTCCCGGCTGTGCAACGCCCAGAGGTACACACCATCGAGGGTGGTGATGGCCAGACCGAAAACCGGCTTGTCGATCCGTCGCTTGAAGTCGTAGTCCATGCGAACGGTGAACCTCTCGCCCGTCCGGAACCTCGAGGTCCGCTCGCCGTCCCCGTTGATCAACTCGACGTCGGTGATCGTCGCCTCACCCGACCCCCAACGATTCGGGTCGACGGCAACCTCGACCGGGCGTTCGACGTGGGTGGCATCGATGTAGTCGTCCACCGTCTGCGCGGTGCTTCCGACCTCGATCAACCGACCCTTCTGCAACCAGGCTGCAGAGTCACACATGCTGCGCAGCGAACCCATCGCATGGCTGACGATCACCACGGTCTTGCCGGCCGTCCGGTAGTCGGCGAATTTGTCCATGCATTTCTGCTGGAACGCCGCATCGCCGACAGCGAGGATCTCGTCGACCAGCAGGATCTCCGGGTCGATGTTGATCGCGATGGCGAACCCGAGCCGGACATACATACCCGATGAGTAGTTCTTCACCGGCTGGTCGATGAAGGCCTCGATTCCGGAGAAGTCGACGATCTCGTCGAACTTGGCCTCGAGGTCCTTGCGACCCAGGCCCAGGATGGACCCGTTGAGGAACACGTTCTCCCGGCCGGACAGTTCCGGATGGAAACCGGAGCCGAGCTCCAGCAACGCGGCCAGCCGGCCCCGGGACGTCACCTGTCCCTTGTCCGGCTGCAGGATCTTCGCGATGCATTTGAGCAGCGTCGACTTGCCGGAGCCGTTCTCGCCGATCAACCCGAAGGTCGACCCTCGGGGAATGTCGAAACTGACATCCCGCAACGCCCAGAACTCCTCGAATTCGGCACGCTTGCCGCGCATCAACGCGGCCTTGAGCGACTGATTCCGCTCCCGGTACATCCGGAATCGTTTGGAGACGTTCTCCACGCTGATCGCGGCCTCGCTCACAGTTCCTCCGCAATCCTGGCCTGGTACTTGCTGAAGACCCAGGCACCGAGGCCGAGGGAGACCGCGGTTGCGCCAAGGCAGTACGCCATGTCCCCCCATGGTGGCAGCCGGTTGTCATACAGGAGATCCCGGAAAATCTGGACAAATCTCTCCATCGGATTGAGCTGATAGAACCAGAGCAGCGGGAAATCATTTCCGGACGCTTTCCACTCCGCCTGGGTTGTGGCGATCAGCGTCACCGGGTACACGATCGGAGTTGCGTAGAACCACACCTGCATCAGAATTCCGATGAATTGCGCGGTATCCCGGAAATAGACGTTGGCAATGGAGAGCATCAGGCCGATACCAAGACCGAACAGTGCCAGTAAGGCCACGAAGACCAGGACGAGCGGAATCCAGATCCAGATATTGCTGCCGAAGATCACGGCAATGCCGGCCAGCACCAGCAATTCGAATCCGAACGTCACCAAACTGGCAAGCATGTTCGACACGACCAGCGTGTACCTGGGGAAATAGACCTTCTGTATCAGTCCGGCGTTGCCCAGCAGGGCATTCATCCCGCCGGTCATGGTCGACGCGAAGAAGTTCCAGGGCAGCAGCGCACAGGCCAACCAGAGGGTGAATACGTCGATACCACTCGGTTCACCCGGCGGCGGCTGAGCCTTCAACACAAAACCGAAAACGATGGTATAGATCGTCAGCGATGCGATGGGATTCAACAGGGACCAGGTTTGGCCCAGGAAACTCCGCTTGTATTTGCCCCGCACCTCACGCATCGTCAGGTTGGACAAAATCTCCTTCGACGCCCGAAGGTCACTCGAAAGACTCATATCGGAAGCACCCACATCGTGTCGATGCTAGTCCATGACTACCCGGCAACCGCCCGACCGCGGGTCAGGCGCGGCGCAGCATGCGGAGCGCCGCAGATCGGGTGCGGAGTGTCCTGGTGGCCATCAGCGCGGTGAGTTCCCGCTCGGCCAGTGCCGTCAACTCCGACCGTGCCGTCAGCTCGTCGACCCGCGCCTGCAGTCCGACGTTGAGCTCCTGAGCATGCAGCAGGTCAGCGTGCACGCGGCCCAGTTCCGTTTCCAGCTGAGCAACCCGAGCCGCCATCTCCGCCAGCTTCGCAGCGCCTTCCTGCGCCCCCCAGGCGGTGTCCGCGGCGATGGTGGTCGCATCCCTGGGCACCGCGGTCAGCACGAACTGATAGACCAGTGCGTCCGGATCGGCGCTGATCAGCTCCACCACCGCGGGATCGACCTCTGCGCGATCGACGCCCAACTCGGTACCGAACAACGGCGCCGTCGTCGTGCGGACTTCGATGGCCGCGAATCCGGCGTCCTCCAACAGCTCGCGCAGGTTCGCCCTGGTGAAGAACCGCAGATGGGTGGAGTCCAGCAGGCCGAGATTCCGATAGGGAAACCGCCCCAGCAACAACGACATTCGCACGTCGCCGTGCGCGACGTTCGGGATGGAGATGACGACGTAGCCACCCGGCGCGAGCAGCGAGCGGGCCTGCCGCAGCGGCGGCAGCGGATCGCGCAAATGCTCCAGCACGTCGCCGAAGACAATGACGTCGAATGTCTGTCCGTCCAGCGCCTGCCGGAGGTCGACATGATCGAGGTCGGCCACCACGACCCGTTCGGCGAAAGCCCTGGCCCGCTCGGCCGCCTCCCGGTCGTACTCGACGCCCGTCACACTGTTCTGGAAGGCGCGCAGCGTTTTCGCCAGATATCCGGTCGCGCATCCGACGTCCAGGACGGTCTTGTTCGACCCGATCATCTCGACCATGTACCGGTGCGACGTCCCCTCATCCCCGAGGTTGACATCGATGTCATATTTCGTCGCAGACATGGCGCTCCAGCGGTCTAGGTGACCTCCCACGCTAGTGCTCACATTTCGGACACTTGGCCAGGCGCGCCGGGCTGTCCCAGCCCGTGTCCCAGCCCGTGTCCCAACCCGGGTCGGCAGCCGCCGGGTCAGCGCCCGACCGGCCGGAAAGCCTCCGGAGCCTGATCGAATGCCGCGGACAACGCGACGCGCCAGTCCCGGAGCGGGGTGAGACCGGCGGCCGCCCATGCCGTTCCCGACAGCACCGAGTACGCGGGGCGCGGCGCCGGCCGGGGGAAATTCGCGGTTGTCGTCGGCTGCACCCGCTCCGGGTCCGCCCCCAACTCGGCGAAAATCGCCCTGGCGAAATCGAACCAGGTCGTTTCGCCCGCGTTCGTCGCGTGCAGGGTGCCGCCCGGCAGGTCGGCGCCGGCCAACTCCAGCAGCCCGGCGGCGAGGTCGGCGGAATAGGTCGGGGTCCCGCGCTGGTCGTCGACGACGCTGAGCGTGGGTCGGGCCGCCTCCAGCTTCGCCATGGTCTTCACGAAGTTCCCGCCGGTTGCTCCCCACACCCAGGCGGTGCGCACAACATGGGCCTCCGGATGGGCCTGCAGTACTGCCAGTTCGCCGGCCAGCTTCGATGCGCCGTACACGCTGTGCGGCCCGGTCGGGTCGTCCACCTCGTAGGGCCGCGTGCCGTCGCCGGGGAAGACGTAATCGGTGGACACCTGGATCAGGCCGAGCCCGAGCCCGGCCGCCGACTTGGCAAGATGCGTCGGGCCGGCGGCGTTCACCGCATAGGCGGCGTCCGGATCGGCCTCCGCGTCGTCAACGGCGGTATAGGCGGCGGCATTGATCACGACCGCCCGACCGGTGACGTCGTCCGCCGTCGCCGCCCGCGCGAACGCGGACAGCGCCGATTGCACGGCGTCCGCGTCGGTGATGTCCAGTTCTTTCGAGCCGAAGGCCTGCGCCGGGATACCCGCGGCGGCGGCAGCAGCGACAAGGTCGGAGCCGAGCTGGCCATGGGCCCCGGTGATCAACACTGATGTCACTCTGCTCGACCCTTCGCTCTGGCTGTCATGTCGTGATAGCGCATTCAAAAAGGCTGCGTGTGTGGCCTCGGCACCCGGTGCGCGACGCACCGCACCGCGGGTTCCCGCCGATCCACGGGCGCCTGCCCTGGTACGTCCGAACACCGGACGGCCGGGTTCAGCGGTCGATCGCGGAGCGCGCCTTCAGCGGCTCCCACCAGTCCCGATTCTCCCGGTACCAGGTGATGGTGTCGGCGAGCCCCTGGTCGAACGGCACCTGCGGCTGGTAACCCAGCTCGTCGGAAATCTTGCTGTGATCCACGGAGTACCGCTGATCGTGCCCGCCACCGCGTGGATCGATGATCCGCTCGATGAAGCTCTCGTCACGCCCGGTCGCCTCGATCAGCTTCATGGTCAGTTCGGCATTGGTCAGTTCCGTACCGCCGCCGATGTTGTAGACCTCGCCGGGCCGGCCACCGGCCAGCACCAGGGCGATGCCCCGGCAGTGGTCGTCGACGTGCAGCCAATCCCGGACCTGCGAACCCTCCCCGTACAGCGGCACCGTGGCGCCGTCCATCAGGTTGGTCACGAACAGCGGGATGACCTTTTCCGGGAACTGGTACGGCCCGTAGTTGTTGGAGCAGCGGGTGATCGCGACCGGCACGCCATGGGTCTTCGCGTAGGCCCGGGCGATCAGATCCGAGGACGCCTTGGACGCGGAGTACGGCGAGTTCGGCTCCAGCGGCTGCTTTTCATCCCATGACCCGGTCTCGATCGATCCGTAGACCTCGTCGGTGGAGACATGGACGAACTTCTGCAGTTTGGTGTCCAGCGCCGCCTGCAGCAGGGTCTGGGTACCGAGCACGTTGGTCAACACGAAGTCCGCGCCGCCCAGGATCGAGCGATCGACATGCGATTCCGCGGCGAAATGCACGACGGCATCAGCCCGGCCGACCAGCTTGCTGGTGAGCTCCGGATCGCAGATGTCGCCCTGCTCGAAGCTGTAGCGGTCGGAGTCCTCCACCTCGGCGAGGTTGGCGAGGTTGCCCGCGTAGGTGAGCTTGTCAAGGACGGTGACCTCCGCACCCTCCAGCCCGGGAAAGGCGTCGGCGAGCAGATGTCGAGTGAATACCGACCCGATGAACCCGGCACCACCGGTCACGAGAATGCGCATGGTGAGCCATTGTGCCGTACCCGGGTCAAATCGTTGGCATCGACGCTGACGCCCGGAACGCGGCCACACGCCGTCCCCGAGGTCACCGGTCCGGGGGGCGGGCGCGGTTACCCTGGCAGCCATCCGATGGTTGATCGGGTCGCCCCCGATGGACACGATGTCGACTGCCGGGCAACCTGACAGGTCAGGGGCGCGTCTGAACACATGGGTGCCTGCTCGGCGCCGCTCGGCGCACGGACCGGGAGCGAACCCGATGGCGTTTGTGGACAAGACCGTGGCGGAAAGGTAGTCGCATGACGAACTCGGATGGCTCGGATCCGCGGCGGGGACCCCGCCGATACGGGCCGAGCGCCGGGTCCCCGGCGGGCTCGGGTAGGCCGCCGGTCCCGCCGACGGATGACGATTTCGACGACTCCACCACCATTTATCCCCGCCAGGACGGCTACCCGCCGCGACCCGCCGCACCGAGGCCGGCCGCTCCCTGGTCGGCCCCTGCCGGCCCGGCGTGGTCGCAGACCAACCCACCCACTGCCAAGTTCCCGATCTACCCCGAGCAGCCCGCTCCCCGGCGGCCGATTGCACCGGTGTCCCGCGGCTACTCCGCCGCCACGCCCGTCCCCGCCGCCTACGGCGGTGGAACCCCGCCCGGTGGCCGCCCGCCCGGTCCGCCCGCCCGAACGGGCGGTGGGCCCGGCGGGCCGCGGCGTCGAAAGGTCTCCGGTGCTGTACTCGCGACACGGATCGTCGCTGCCGTGGTCGCCGCGATCGTGCTGGTGGGCGCAGGGGTGGCCTGGGGCATCACCGGCGCCCTGCAGTCGAACAGTGGAACGTCCAACGCCGCCGGTAACGCGGGCAACGCAGGTGTCATCTCCGAGGGCGGCCTGACCATCTTGCTGGTCGGGTCGGATGCCCGGACGGACGCCGACGGCAATCCGCTCAGCGCCGAGGAACTGGCCCAGGTGTCGACCCAGGACGACGGCGGCGGCGTCAATACCGACACGATCATGCTGGTGCACATCCCGGAAGGCGGCGGCAAGGCCACCGCCGTCTCCCTGCCGCGGGACACCTGGATGGGCAAGAAGGTGATGGACCAGGTCGTCGGTCCGTACGCGGACGGCACTGAGGGCGCCTACAACCCCAACAAGATCAACTCCTACTACGCGACGGCAAAGGCGTACACCGAGCAGCGACTGGTCAGCCAGGGCGTCACCGACAGGGCGCAGATCGAGCGGGAGTCGAACGAGGCCGGCCGCACCATGCTGATCCGGGTGGTGCAGGCCTTCAGCGGGATGAAGATCGACCACTACGCCGAGGTCAACCTGCTCGGCTTCTATCTGCTGTCCAACGCGATCGGCGGTGTTCCGGTCTGCCTGAATGCGGCTACTCAGGACGACTTCTCCGGGGCCAATTTCCAGGCCGGTCCCCAGGACGTTCAGGGGAGCGCTGCGCTCGCCTTCGTTCGGCAGCGGCACGGGTTGCCGGGCGGCGACCTCGACCGGGTCCGCCGCCAGCAGGCCTTCCTCGCGGGAGCTGCCAAAAAGATACTGTCGGTCGGCACCCTGACAAACCCGTCGAAGCTCAGTGACCTGATCGGTGCCATCGACCGTTCGGTGATCTTCGACAAGAACTTCTCGGTGCTCACCTTCGCCCAGCAGATCACCGACCTGTCCTCGGGGAACATCAACTTCGAGACGCTGCCGACGACGGGCCCGGAACCCTCGACCAACAAGGACGCGCTGGCTACCGATCCCGCGCAGATCAAGGCCTTCTTCGGGGTCATCTCGGGCGGGCAAGCCGCCGAAGCGCCTGGGACGGCCGCCGCGGTGGATCCGGCGTCGATCACCGTCGATATCCAGGACGGCACCGTGGCCGACGGCGTCACCACCTTCGCCACCCAGGTCGTGCGCAACAACGGGTTCGAGCTCGGCCGGGCCAGCGTGCTGTCCGGTACCAAGTCCGGCAACGAGCAACTGACCACCGAGATCCACTACCCCGCCGACGCCGCCGGCGCCGCCCAGCAGGTGGCCGCCGCGTTCGGCGTTGGTCAACTGGTCGAGGACGACGCGATCAAGAGCGGCCACATCATGGTGGTCGTCGGCACCGATCTCGATATATCCGGATCGCCGGCGGCGGGCGACGCGACGACGCCGGCCGCTGCCGCCGAGTCACCAGCCGCCGCGGCAGCGCCGGCCGCCGAACCGCTGACTGCGACCGGGTCGACCGTGCCATGCGTCAACTGACGACCAGCACCCGATGACCACATCCCTCCCCCCGGGCGGTATCACTGCCGCTCTGCTGGGCCCGCTGGTCGCCGCAGACCCGCACCGGCCCCGGCTGATCTGGCACGGCGCGGGTCGCACCGAGCTGTCCACCGCATCGCTGGCGAACTGGTCGGCCAAGACCGCGGGCCTGCTCGTCGACGAACTGGGTGGGCGAACGGGCGGCACCGTCGTCTGGCGGGTCCGCCGGTCCTGGCAGGCGGTGCCGCTGCTACTCGGCTCGTGGTGGGCGGGGATGGTCGTCACGGACCTGTACGACGAGGCCGCCGAGTCTCGGGCCGTCGCCGCCTTCATCGACGATGACGATGAATCCGGGGCCGACGAGGTGATCGTCGCGTCGTCCCATCCGTTCGGCCTGGCCACTGGCGAGATCTCCGAGTACGCACGGCATGTCGCCGACGCGGTGCTCCCGCAGGCGGATCGGTTCACCCCCCGCAAACCGGCCGCCGCGGCCGATTCGGCCGCCGTCCTCACCACAGCGGGCAGCTACTCGATTCGCGAACTGCTTGACGGCGCGGCCCGTGCCGCTGAGAAGATCGGCGGCGGCGGCCGGGTGCTGTCGACTGCCGACC
Source organism: uncultured Actinomycetota bacterium (assembly GCA_963730295.1). Classification (GTDB taxonomy): domain Bacteria; phylum Actinomycetota; class Actinomycetes; order Mycobacteriales; family Nakamurellaceae; genus Nakamurella. The sequence continues at coordinate 32,736 of CAVSRE010000009.1, forward strand.
TGAGCCTGCCCGACCGGGTCTGCACGGCCCTGCTCGGCGCGCTCGCCGCCGACGGCTCGCTGATCCAGGTCACGCACGCGGCCCACGTCGATCAGGCCGCTCTGACCGCGATTGCCCGCGACGAGCGCGCCACCGTCACCGTTGGCGTGGATATCGATGGGCTCCCCCGGCTCGACTGAGCCGGACCCGGCCGATCGATCCGTCGCCAACGGCCCTGGAACCGCTTGCCGTAGGGCCGTTGCCGACGGGTCGATTCCGTCAGTGGGTGCGCGGCGTCAGCGCAACAGTGAGCGCGCCATCACCAGTCGCTGGACCTGGTTGGTGCCCTCGTAGATCTGGGTGATCTTGGCGTCCCGCATCATCCGCTCGACCGGGAAATCCCTGGTGTACCCGGCGCCGCCGAGCAGCTGCACCGCGTCGACGGTGACCTTCATCGCGACATCCGATGCCAGGCACTTCGCGGCGGCCGACAGGAACGTCTTGTTCGCATCGCCGCGCTCCGCCGCTGCTGCCGACTGGTAGACCAGCGTGCGAGCCGCCTCGATCTCCATCGCCATGTCGGCGATCATGAACTGCAGACCCTGGAATTCCGCGAGCTTCTTACCGAACTGCTTGCGCTCCTTGACATATGCGACAGCGACGTCGAGCGCGCCCTGCGCGATACCGATCGCCTGCGCACCAATCGTCGGCCTGGTGTGGTCGAGCGTCGCCATCGCCGTGCTGAACCCGGTGCCGGGCGCACCGATGATCCGATTGCCCGGGATCCGACAGTTCTCGAAATGGATCTCCCTGGTGGGCGAGCCCTTGATGCCGAGCTTGCGTTCCTTGGTGCCGACCACGAAGCCCGGGTCGTCCGCATGCACGACGAATGCCGAAATCCCCTTGGACCGCTTGTCCGGGTCGGTCACCGCCATCACGGTGTACCAGCTGGAGACTCCGGCGTTGGTGATCCAGCACTTGGTGCCGTTCAGCACCCAGTCGTCGCCGTCGGCGATCGCCCTGGTGCGCATGGCGGCAGCGTCCGAACCGGCCTCCCGCTCGGACAGCGCGTAGGAGATCATCGCCTCACCGGCGGCGATCGACGGCAGCACCAGCTGCTTCAGTTCCTCCGATCCGGACAACATGATCGGCATCGAGCCGAGCTTGTTCACCGCCGGGATCAACGAGGACGAGGCACATACCCTGGCCACTTCTTCGATGACGATGACGGTGGCCACCGCGTCGGCGCCTGCTCCGCCATAGACCTCCGGGATGTGCACCGCCTGGAACCCGGCAGCGGTCAGCGCCTTCTGTGCTTCGACCGGATACCGCTCGTGCTCGTCGACATCGGCGGCGTGCGGGAGAATCTCGCCCTCCGCGATCTCGCGGATCGCCTCGCGTATCGCCTGGTGGTCGTCGGTCAGGGTGAACAGCTCGGTCGTCACGTGATGTCCCTCGATAATGGGCGGCTGGGGCGAGCCGCGGCGCGGATATCCGCGGTTGATGTTAGTCGCCGGTAACAAACACATCCTAGGCCCCGTCGGCGCACCGCCGATCAGCTGACTTGCGCGCGGTCGTTTGCGTTTCACCACCGATCAGATCGTGAACTCCCTGGAGCCGATGCGCGGATTCCCCGATCCGCCCTTGACGTTGATGGCGTAGACATCGACAACATGCTTACCCGGCGCATACGGGACTGTGATGTCGAAGCCGTGCTTGCCGGTGATCCCGAAGGCGTTGTTCACGTCGGGTCTGGACCCACCTGTCGGAAACCAGGAAATTCCACCCCCGTCGATATAGACAGCAACCGAAATCTCGGCCTGCGGGTCATCCGGGTCGTACGCCCAGCCAGCCAGTTGCACAGCTCGCCCGTACGGGGTGGCTGCGTCCAGAACGCCGAGCGGGTTGGCGCCCACCAGAACAGTCCGGGTGCCGATCAACGGATTGCCACCATACGGCGCGTTGATCGCGTAAACGTGAACCGAATGCTCCCCCGGAGCCAGCTGAATTAACGCTTCGTAACCGTGATGCCCGCTAATTCCGTAGGCTGAGTTCACATCGGCCCTGGGCGTTCCGGTCGGAAACCAACCGACTCCTGTCCCATCGGCGTATATCGCAATGGGAATCTCGGTGGTGGGCTCATCGCCGTCGAAAGCCCATCCGGCGACGCGCACGTTGCCACTGCCACGATAGGAGACGTCGTCGAGGCACCCGAGCGGGACCATGACCTGCCTGGTCTTGGCGGCCAGTCGCGCCAATGCCGGATCTCCCGGCGGGACGTCGATCTCGAAGTGCATGCCATCGACGACCCCCCGATAATCCTGACCCCAATAGACCACATCGCCGCAGAAGTCGAGGATGCGCCGGACCGCAGCGGTTTTGGCCGAGGTGAAGGTCGCGGCGGCTCCGTTGGGGTGCTTCAGCGAGTTCAGGTCGATCGCAGTCCCGGAGGCGTGGTTCGACCAGACACTGGGGTTGTTCACGTTCGCCCGGTAGTCGTAGCCCCAGCACTGGCCCTTCAGGATCGGCTCGACCTCGGCATTGAAACGCTTTGCGACGTAGCCGAGAACGGTCGTGACGTCGCCGGATCGGATTGGCAGAACGACGGATGTCCCCGGCACTGTGTAGTTCAGAATCCCGATGGCCGAGCCCGGGGTACCGACGGTCCAGCCGTTGTACGAGGTTGGTCCGGTCGGCACAGCGGCCAGCAGCCTGTTCGTCGGCGACCCTGGCGGTGGCGGCGCGCCGTCCGCGCCGGCCCCGGTTCCATCCGCCCCGCCACCGGGGGCTAGGGCGGCGGTGGCGGTGGCCCCCCTGGCGCCGAGCAGGCCAACTCCGACGGTCAAGGCACCGGCCTGGAGAAGTCGGCGGCGAGAGGTCATGGATTCCTCGGACTGCTCGGCCATCAAGCCTCCCCATCTGCTCGGCGACCGATTTTTGGCGAATTGATGCCCCATAAGGGTTATCGCCCATTTGTGGCAACCCGGTCTGTATGCCCTATTACCGAAACAATTCTGATCCCGAACGTACGCCATAGCGGCACAAACGTTACATCTGGCCGACACTGACTACACAAAAGTGGATAACGTGCAACGATGACCTTCGCCAATTACACAGAGTGACATCGACTCCGGGGACGGTCGAGTCCCTGTTCACCAGGCAGTCATCGCCGAAATCGGTTCCAGCAGGGGGTGAATTCGATCAATTCCGACCCCTCAGGTTGCCCGGCGGCCAAGAGGCCGGCGCTACTAGTGCCCGCTGCGCTCCCGCAGCGCCTCATGCTTGCCCAGCACAGTTGCCTCCAGGTCGCCGGCGAACATCGCCAACCGCTCGGCCAGCTCCTCATCGCCCGTCGAGCTGGCGAGAATCCGCACCGCGAGCAGTCCAGCGTTGCGGGCGCCACCGATCGAAACGCAGGCGACCGGGATGCCGGCCGGCATCTGCACGATGGACAGCAACGAGTCCATCCCATCGAGGGTGGCCAGCGGCACCGGAACACCGATCACCGGCAACACCGTGGCTGACGCCACCATCCCCGGTAGGTGGGCGGCCCCGCCGGCCCCGGCGATGATCACCCGCAGCCCGCGATCGGCCGCCGAACCGGCGTAATCGAGCATCCGTTGCGGTGTCCGATGCGCGGAGATGACCCCGACCTCGTAGGCCACCCCGAACTCGTCCAGCAGCTCGCCGGCCGCGGCCATCACCCGCCAGTCGGAGTCCGATCCCATGATCAGCCCGACCACGGCGGGTTTGCCGACCGAGCCCGTCATCGCACTACCTCTCCATTGCGGACTGCCCCGGCGGCGCGGACCGGCGCATCGACCGGCGCATTGACCTGGACACCATTCCCCATTGCATCGTTTACCGCAGCAGCATTCCCCGCAGCCGGGCCGCGAGAACTCAGTGGGCCGTCGTCCGGCAGCTGATGAATGTCATACCCGTCCGGCCACACGCCGTCGCCCAGCCACCGGGCCGACAGTCGGGCACGGCGCCGCAGGTCGCCGAGATCGGATCCGACGACGTTGACGTGCCCGAGCTTGCGCCCGGGCCGGAAGGCCTTGCCGTAGAGGTGGACCTTGACGTCGGGGAACCGGGCCGCCAGGTGGTGCACCCGTTCGTCCATGCCCATCGGGGCCCCACCGTCGGGGTCCGGTGAACCGCCGAGCACATTGCCCATGACGACGAACGGCGCGAGGAGATCGGTGCGGCCGAGGGGGTAGTCGAGGACCGCCCGCAGGTGCTGTTCGAACTGGCTGGTCACCGAGCCGTCCATCGTCCAGTGCCCGGAGTTGTGCGGGCGCATCGCGAGTTCGTTGACCATCAATCCGTCGGGCGCCTCCGTACCGGGCGGCACCTGGAAGAGTTCGACCGCCAGCACCCCGACGACACCGAGATCAGCGGCGACCCGCAGCGCGAGACGGCTTGCCGCGGAGGCGATGTCGTCGTCGAGCCCAGGGGCGGGGGCGATCACCTCGACACAGATGCCGTCCTGCTGAACCGTTTGCACGACGGGCCAGGCGGCCGCCTGGCCGAATGGCGACCGGGCAACCAGGGCGGCGAGTTCGCGCTGCAGTGGGACGAAGGTTTCGACGACGAGATGTCCCGCCTCGGCCAGGTCAGCGCCCAGCAGGGCGAGAGCGTCCGGGGAGTCGACGACCCACACCCCGCGACCGTCATACCCGCCGCGAGCGGTCTTCACCACAACGGGCCAGCCGTGCCCCGCGCCGAACGCGTCAACGCCGGCAACGATCGCGCCGGCATCGCCGGCCGGGTCGAGGACGGCAAAGGCGGGCACCGGTATGCCGAGCTCGGCGAGCCTGACCCTCATGAGGGCCTTGTCCTGAGCGAATTGCAGCGCGTCAGCGCCGGGGTAGACGGAATGGCCGTCGGCGGCAAGCGCGCGAATGTGCTCACCCGGAACATGTTCGTGATCGAACGTGACGACGTCGCAGCCATCGGCGAACGCCCGCAGGGCGACCAGATCAGTGTGCTCGCCGATCATCACGTCCGGGGTGACCAGGGCCGCGCAATCATCGGCGGAGACCGAGAGCACGCGAAGCGACTGACCGAGGGCGATGCCTGCCTGATGCGTCATCCGCGCCAACTGGCCGCCGCCGACCATTCCAACGCGGGGCATACCGGTGCGAGGGTCCACGGGGCCGAAGCGTAATCGGCCGGCGGAGGTTGTCGGTCCACCGGCGTCGGCAATCGTGATCGACTACACGTTTCGTAGCAAGAATCGGCCAAGAGCCCGCTCACGACCCTGCAGACCGGTCCGTCAGCGGGTCAATTGTCGCCGAGGTGGCAACCGCAGTCGCGGTGATCGTCCCCTCCCCGCACAACCGGCTTTCACGGTTGCAGGCTCGAGACGATCACCGCGGCGGCCTCGGGCGCCCATCCCCGGCGCCCGATCACCCTCCCGGGATCTGTCCCACGGCGTCCCATGAGGTGCCGTGGTGGTAGGAAAAGCTCAGTGGTCCAGTTGCGCAACCAGATCCGTAGCGGCCCGTAGCGAATCCGGGAGTCGCTCGATCCAGACCCGCGGACCGGGGAGCGGATCACGTCCAGGGCGGGCCAGTCGCTCCGTGACCAACCCCGTCAGCAGTTGGGCGCGACGGGCCAGCCTGAATTCACGCTCGGTGAGCACAACGGCCATGTGGTCGGCCAACCGAGCTAGCGTCTGACCACCGTCGAACACGGTGCGCATCGCGTCGCCGGAAAGGATCAACGGCGTGATTCGATCCCAACCGCTCCGGCCGGTGAGGTCGACCCGAACGACCACCATCGCGTGGGTGGCGGAGACCTTGGTCCCGGCGACATCGGCCGCCCGATAGACCTCGCCCATGCGGGTCCGGAGATAGTCCTGCGACACGAGACCGGTGAGCGGGTCGAAGACGGACGGTCGCGGCGCCATCATCCGGTCGGCCCAGCCGAGTGAAACCCCGCGGTGCAGCACGTCGATGGGCAATCCGGGCAGTACCGCGGTCAGTCCGTCCACGTCGGCCAGCGTCTCCCCGAGGGACACGCCGGCGGCGGCCCGCGATGCGCCGAGTCGTTGTGCAGCGGGCCAGAGGTTCTCGCCGCGCAGGCAGGCCTCACACAGCGCGTCGATGGCCGGCTCGTGCCAGTCGGAGGCGAAGACCCAGCCGGTGTTGGAGGAGTGCGCAAACCACAGATCCTGCAGTTCAGTGCTGGTCAGCATGGTGGTTCCATGGAGTTGGTCCACGTCCCAACCGCCCTTCGATCATTCGTCCGAATTCGCTGTGCCAGGTGGCCCGAATCGCCGGCAAACGGCACCTCGGGGCCTTGGTCCTGACTGAGAGACGGCCGGATCACTCGTTCATCACGCGAGCTTCGAAAGAATTTTTGACGCGTCTCGGCGAACTGCACGCAATCCCTTTGCCGTGCAACCCGTCGCTAGACCAATCGGGTTAACATGGCGGTCGACCCATCTCCCCCGCTGCGCGTTTGTAGTCCACAATGACGGGGCGTCGCGTGTCCGTAACCCGACCGCGATCGATGGCGCCCGCGGATGGCAGTGAGGAGGAGCACGGCGTGCCGGACCAGGAGGCTGACGAGTACGTCGTCAGCGACCCCGAGCTGATCACCCGTGTCCGCACGGGCGACCGCGAGGCGTTCGGCGAACTGTACAAACGCCACGCCGGTGCGGCCACGACGTTGTCCCGGCAGTTCGCCCGGTCTGCGACCGAATCCGACGATCTGGTGTCCGAATCGTTCGCCCGGGTGTTGGACAACCTGCTTGCCGGCAAGGGCCCGGACACCGCGTTCCGCGCCTACCTGTTCACCACCATCCGGCACACGGCGTACGACCGGACCCGCAAGGACAAGCGGCTGCAATTCACCGACGACATGACGCCGCATGACATCGCCGTCGTCGGTGCTGATCCTGTGCTCGCGAAGATGGAAAGCGGCCTGGTCGCAACGGCTTTCGCGCAGCTCCCGGAAAGGTGGCAGGCCGTTCTGTGGCACACCCAGGTCGAGGGGGAAACGCCCGCGCAGGTCGGCGCCATGCTGGGAATGGCGCCCGGCGCGGTTTCCTCGCTCGCGTTCCGGGCCCGGGAAGGGCTCCGCGAGGCGTACCTGCAGGCGCACCTTGCCGAGACCGCAGCAGAGCAGTGCCGGACGACGGTCGAGCGACTCGGCGCTTGGACCCGCGGCGGCCTGTCCAAGCGGGAGAAGACCCAGGTTGACGCGCACCTGGAGACATGCGACCGGTGCCGCGCACTTGCCGCGGAACTGGAAGAGGTCAACCACGGACTGCGCGGGTTGTTGGCGCCGCTGCTGCTGGGTGGGGCAGCGGCCGGCTACCTGGCCACGCTCGGCCCGGTTGCACCGCTGGCCGCGCCCGGCACCCTAATCGCGGGCGCCGGGTCCACGGGCGCAGGCGGTTCCGGCGCAGGTGGTTCTGGTGCAGGCGGTTCTGGTGCAGGCGGTTCCGGCGCAGGTGGTTCTGGTGCAGGCGGTGGTGCGAGTGCCGGCGGTGGCGCGGGTGCCGGCGGTGCTGCGGGTGCCGGCGCAGCTGGCGGGGCGGCAGCGGGCTCAGCTGCGGCAACCGCGGCCGGAGTCGCGGCGGCAGCGGCGGCGGCGGGGGCTATCGGACTCGCCGCACTGGCATCCACGGGTTCGTCCGGCAGCGCGTCGGCGGCCGCCGCTGGGACCGGTTCGGCTGGGGCCGGCGGTGCGGCGAGTGGCGGCGCGGGTGCGTCGGCAGCCACCGCTGGGACCGGTTCGGCTGGGACCGGCGGCGCGGCGGGCGGCGGAAGTGCGGCGGGTGGCGGCGGTGCGGCGGCAGCTGGAGGCGCCGCCGGCGCAGGCACTGCGGCCGCTGGGACCGGCGGAATCTTCGCGAGCCTCGGTGTGGGCGGCTTGGTGGCCGCCGGAGCTGTCGTCGTGGTCGCAGCCGTTGCCGCCGTGGTCTTCGTCGTGTCCGGCAATTCCCCGGACACCACCAACACCGCAGGTCAAGACGTCGGCGCGAGCGACCTGGCGCAAAGCAGCGCCACCGGCACGCCAACCGGGAACGACCCCGGCCCGGCTACCGGTATTTCCATCGCCGATCCGGGCGCCGCCGGCACGGCGGTCTCGGCGCCGGTCGCTCCCGGCGGAGTTCCCGGCACGACGGGCACCCCGAATGGCGTGCTGATCCCGGTCGTCAACACCACCGCGCAGCCCACTGCTCCGGCAACTGGCGGAGCGGTCCCGGACACATCGGTGGCCGACGCCGGTCTCCCGGCCTCGACCACATCGGTACCAACGACACCTGATCCCGCTGCAACCGATTCCACCGCACCGCCAACCACCGCACCGCTGACCACCGCACCGCTGACCACCGCACCGGCAACCACCGCACCGGCAACGACATCGACCACGATTGCACCGCCACCACCAACCGCGGATCTGGTCGTCACTGACCTCACCGCGCAGACGCTGAACGCCGGCGGCACCGGGACGGTGTCGATGACGGTGACCAATAACGGCGACGCGGCGTCGGGCGTCACACCGATTGACCTTGTCCTTCCCACCGGCGTTCAGGTCACCGACGTTGCAGCCGGTGCACCAGTCCCGGCGCTCCGGCGGGCAACCGCTGGCCTGCTCCGCGCAGGTCCGTGCCTATCGGAGCCATCAACCAGCTGCTCCGTCGACCTGCCTGCCGTGGCAGCACATCAGAAGATCACCGTCACGCTGACCCTCGAACTGGCCTCGACCGCGACCGGCGGCGACCTGAAGATCACGGTGCTGGGTAAGTCCGTCTCACTGATCCTGAAGGTCAACTCGCCGGCCGCGCTGACGTTCGTTGACTTTCGTGAGGTCATGACGCCCACGGCGGGTGGGAACGGCCAACTGGCCCTCGATGTCAGCAACAATGGCCAACAGGCTTCGATCGACCAGGAGATCGAGGTCGGCGGCCTTCCCGACAGCGTGACACCGACCGACATCACGATTGCCGGAGCGTCGACGTGCGATCAACCACCAGCCGAGAATGCACGCGTCGCAGCCGGGATGACCTGCACCCTCCCACCGCTGAACCCCGACGAGGACATCACGCTGCTGATCGATCTGGAGGTCCAACCGTCCGCGCCGCCGACGGTCGCACCCTCCGTGACGATCGGCGGCAGCCTGGCCGGCGAACTCGGATCGTTGACTGTGGTTGCCGGGATCACCGGACTCGACACCTCACCGGCGGGCCCGTTCCTCGCCGGCCGCCCGCTTCAACTCAGCGTGACACCCGAGGTCCCGGACACCATCAACGCCGGCAATGTCACCCTGACGTCGGATGACCCCACTGTGACGTTCGGGTCGGTATCGGGCTGTGACCTGACCCCGCAGGCCGATGCCGTCACCTGCCCCGGCAACCGCTCCTTCACCGTCCCGATCGCAATTCCGGCAACGCACGCGACCGGAGACCTGCTCATCAACGCGGTGGACGAAGGTCAACGTCAGCTGAGGTTCACATCTCCACTCCGGATTCAGGCGGCAAGCCCTGCCGCTCCGACGCTCGGCGAACTGAGTGAGATCAAGCCACTGATCGCAGGCGGGACGGGCCGGCTCACCGTCGTAGTCACCAACACCGGGCAGCAAACCTCACTCCCCGATGAGATCACGGTCGACGGCCTGCCCGATGGGGTGTCACTGAGCGACATCACGATCGACGGAACGTCGGTGTGCGATGCCCCGCAGGCCGAGAACGCTCTGGTCGCCGCGGCTGCGTCGAGCTGCCGGCTGCTCCCGCTGGAACCTGGGCAAGCCGACATCGTTCTGATCGATCTCGACGTCGCCCCTACCGCCAGAACCCAAGAGGGGACCGACGCCACCACCGTCAGCATCGTCGGCAACCTGACCAGTGCGTCCCTGCCGCTGACCGTGCTGCCGGGGATCGTTGCGTTGGACACCGCACCGTCCGGCCCGTTCACCGCCGGCCAACCGGTCACCCTCACAGTCACCCCGGAACTGCAAGAGACCGTCACGGACGTCGGACCGATCACCCTGACCTCGCCCGACGACACCGTGACATTCGGCCCCTCAACGGGTTGCACGCCGGCCGCCGAATCCAACGCGGTGACGTGCACCACCAGCCCGTTCGACCTGGACATCATCATCCCGGTTGACCACGCAGCAGGATCACTGCAGATCACCGCTGCCGACGCAGGCCAGCGCCCCCTCGGATTTCCGACAGTCACGATCGTTGCCGCCGCACCGGCGAACCTCGAGGTCACCGGCCTCACCGTCAGCCAACCGCCAATCGCCGGTGGAAATGGCGAACTCACGGTCGAGGTGGCCAACACCGGCGCGCTGCCGTCCCCCGAGCAGTCGATCGTCGTCGGCCTGCCGCTCGACAGCGGCATCACCGTCACACGCATCACCGACGGAAAGTCCGAGCTCTGTGGCAGGAATGAAGCAGGCATCACCTGTGCCCTTCCGGCACTCGAAGCGGGCGAAGCCAGAACTCTTGTCATCACAATGGCCGTCCCTACGACGACCGTTTCAAAGCCCGGCACTGCGACGGTGACGATCGGTGACGGCCCGGCCAACAGCGACTCCGTCCGCCTGACCGTCGACAGCGGAATCACCGCACTGACCACCAGCGCGAAGAACCCGCTCTACACCGGCTCGACAACGACGCTGCCGATCGAGGTCGAGTCCAGGATCGAGAAGCCGGGACCGATCACCTTCTACTCGACCGGCACCGGGGTGACGTTCGACAAGTCGGCCGGCTGCAACCCGCCGGTCGGCACGTCCACAATTGTCTGCGACGGCACCTCGATCAGCTTGTCCATCACCATCTCGGCTCAGCAGCAGCCGGGCGACCTCCCGGTTACGGTGACCGATGCCGGCGGCCGGAAACTGGACCTCAAGGACGCGGCCGGCAACGACTTCGTGATCGAGCGGGCACTGTCGTCACTGCACCTGGACAAGCTCGCGATCAGCACGCCGCTGCTGGCCGGCGGGACCGGCGACCTCACGGTCCAGGTGAGAAATACCGGGGGCCGGCGCTCGGAAAAGCAGCCGATCAAGGTTGACCTCCCCGACGGCGTGCAACTGATGGACATGACAATCGGCGACTCGTCGATCTGCACCCCGGCCCTGCAGGGAGCACCGACCTGCGGGCTGCCCGAACTCGACCCCGACGAGTCGGTCGCGGTCGTCATTGCCCTCGACGCCCGCCCAGAGGTGACGGAGAAACCTGGCGCCGCAAAGGTCGTCGTGGCCGATGACAGCGACTCAATTCCGCTTGCCGTCAGTGCCGGCATTTCCTCGCTGGTCGCAGCGGAAAAGGGCCCGATCACCGCAGGCAGCACTGTTCAGCTCACTGTGGCACCCGAGCTGCTGAAGGGCGTCACGGATGCCGGGCCGATCAGACTGACCGCAACTGCCGGGGTGACCTTCGGTGAATCGAAGACCTGCACGCCGGCGAACGGTGGCAGCATTATCACCTGCACGGGCACCAAGTTCACCTTCACTGTGATCGTCCCGGCAAGCCTGTCGGCCGGCGAATTGCCGGTGACCGCCGCCGACGCCGGCAATCGGCAGATAGAACTCCTTGGTGCCGACCGCCAACCGTTTGCGGTGGTGGCGGCGCAGCAACATCTTGACGTCTCGGAACTGACGGTTCTTCAGGTTCCGAACCTCTCCGGGACCATCTCGCTGAAGGTCACCAACCCTGCGGACACAGCATCTTCAGCGATGCCCATCGACATCAGCTTGCCAAGAGGGTTCACCACCAGAGCCGTCGTTTCGGTGTTCGAGCCGGCCTTCCGGGTCACCGTCTGCACGAACACCCCATGCACCTTGGGGTCGATCAGCCCGAAGGGGTCGGCGACCCTGTACATCGGCTTCTCCGCTGGAACCGGCGCCATCACCGGACCGGCCAAGGTCACCATCGACGGCGTCACCAAGGAAAAGCAGATCGTCGGCGCCGGCCTCACCCTCGAACTGCTCACGCCGAGCGATGCGACCGCGCCGGCCGGGACCACCACACCGGGTCCGGAACCCGCGATCGGGTCCGATCTCGACAAAGCCTTCGGGCTGGCCCCGGCGACCACAACACCCGCACCCGCACCGTCGTCCGAGCCGCCTGGGACGCCGGCGGGGCCCACCGAGCCATCCCGGACTGACGTGCCCGCCACCAACGCGAACCCGACCGGGACCGCTCCGGCAACACCTCAGGACTCGGACACCCCGCAACCGAGCCCGACCACCGACGCCAGTCGCTCGCCCAGCACGCCGTCGCCCGGACCTGCCGGGCCCGCGTCAACCGATGCTGCGTCAACCGATGCTGCGTCAACCGACACGGCCTCAACGGATGCTGCGTCAACCGATGCTGCGTCAACCGATGCTGCGTCAACCGACACTTCGCCGAAAGGCACCGCACCGACAAACACCGCACCAACAAACACCGCACCGGCTGCGCCGACCGAGGTCAGCACATCGACGGGTCAGGCCGCCACCAGCGGAGAGACCACCAGCCAGACAGTTGTCCATCCCGACCCGGCCGCGGTGCTGCTCGTCGCGCCGGCCGGTGACCAGGCCCTGACGGCCGGCGGCACCGGTTCGTTGCGCTTCACCGCGACCAACACCGGGGGCGAACGATCCGCGCCGACCACGTTTGACGTCAGCCTGCCGACCGGCGTCAGCGTGCAGAACGTCCGTATCAACGGCACCACGATCTGCGAGAGTCGGTCGTGCCGTCTCCCCGGCATCGAACCCGGCGAGTCGGTCACTGTCGTCGTCGCAATAGCAGCGGCTCCGAGCGCTGCAACCGGTGGGGCAGCGGCCACCACCGCCGGCAGCGGCGTCGGGTGGATGGTGCGCGTCGAGCCCGACGTCAGCTCCGTTGGCGAACCGGTCCCAGGAGGCAACTGAACCGCGCAGCAGCGCCGGACGGCCAGACCCGACGTTTCTGACGGCGACTGGTTGCACTGACGAGACGTTTGCCATGGAGCCACCCCAACAACCCGGGGATTCACATCTTCGCCCGTAGACTCCATTTCGTGAGTCTGATCGATACCGTGCGACGGCACCTACCCGTCAAGTACCGGGAGCTGGCCAAGTTCCTCGTGGTCGGCGGCACCTCGTACGTTGTCGACGTCGGCCTTTTCAGCCTGCTCTCGCACACGGTGCTGGAAAACAAGGTCGTCACGGCGAAGGCGTTTTCCATCCTGGTCGCGACCGTGGTGAGCTACATCCTGAACCGCGAGTGGTCGTTCAGCCGGCGGGGTGGCCGCGAGAAGCATCACGAGGCGATGCTCTTCTTCCTGGTCAACGGCATTGCTCTCGGCCTGAACCTGATCCCGCTCGCGCTTTCCCAGTATGTGTTCGGGTTCAACACGTCGAACTACACCTCGTTGACCGTCACCATCGCCAACTTCATCTCGGCGAACGTCATCGGCACGATCCTGGGCATGGCCTTCCGCTTCTGGGCCTACCGGAAGTGGGTCTTCCCCGAGGAACTCAGCCCGCACCCGGAGTTGCTTGACGAAGCGCTCGCGCTGGCGGAGATGCAGGAGCGGGCCGAAGCCGAGGCCAAGGCGGAGAAGCAGGCTCGGGTGCACCCTCACGAACCCGACGACCGGCGACGTCCTACTGACCTACCGGTGACGCCCCAGTAGAGTTCGGCACACCAGAACTCGGCACGGTAGGAGCAGCAGCATCTGCCGGAACGGCTACCGGGCCGTCTGGCTCGACCACCGCCGGGGGTCGGCCAATCGCGAGGAAGATCGCGAAAATCGGTGGCGCGGCCCTGCGCAGCTCGAGCCGACCGCCGTCGGATTCGATGAACGCCCTGGCCAGCCCGAGCCCGATCCCGGTCGAAGACGCCGTCGAGACACCCCGGTCGAAGACGTGTGTGATCAGGCCTTCCGGAACCCCTTGACCCTCGTCGCTGACCTCGAGGACGACCATCCCACCCGAGCCGCGGGCGGTCGAGCGGACCGTGATGCCAACGGCACCGGCACCGTGCAGCAGCGAGTTCTCCACCAACACACCGATCGCCTCCCGAAGCCGGCCGGGCGTCGCGTGCACCCAGGCATCCCGCGGGCAACGAACCGTCAGCGTGCGTCCGGCCTCCAGCAGCCGCGGACTCCATTCCGCCTCGATCTCAGCCAGCTCGTCGCCGAGCATCACCTCGCTGGCGCCGGCGGCACGTTCCGATCTGGCATTGGCCAGTAGGTCGTCGACGACGGTGACCAACCGGTCGGTCTGCTCAAGTGCCTCCTGCACTTCCTCGACGACCAGCGGATCCGGGTGCTCGGCCAGTTCCTCGAGCCGCAGCCGCAGCCCGGTCAACCTGGTCCGCAATTGATGCGAGATGTCGCCGGCCAGGTCCCGCTCCCGAGCGATGAGCGCGGCGATGTCCTGCGCCGATGAGTCGAGGACGTCCGCCACCCGGTCCAGCTCGGCGATTCCGTAACGGCGCCGGAAGGTCCGGAAATCCCCCGATCCCAGCCGGGCGGCGCGGCGCGCGACGTCCGTCATCGGGGTGACCAGGCGGCCCGCGGTCAACACCGCAACCCCGGCGCCGACCACGACGGACAGCAGTACCGCCAGCCCGACCAGGGCCAGCGCGGTCCACTGCTCGGCCCGCAGGTAGGACTCCGGGACGGACAGCCGCAGCAACCCGCCCCCGGCCATTGCCAGCTGCTCCGAGTACACCTGATCCGTTGGCGCGGCACCGATCGACTGGTCGATCCGCCCGGCCATCCGGATCTCCAGCCGGCCACCGGCCGGCACGGCCGCTTCGAGCTGGCCGAGGTCGACCTCCGACGAGCCGGACTGGTTCGCGATGGATGCGGCGATCGACTCCAGCCGACTGGACAGGTCACTGTGCATGAGGTCGTCAACGACCCGCCACGACACGATCGACAGCGGCACGCCCAACGTCAGGACGGTCGCCGCGATCACCAGCAGGATTGAGATCAGCACGCGCCTTCTCATCGCGGCAACCGCATGGAGTCAGTCCGTTTCGAACCGGAAGCCGACGCCCCGAACCGTCGAAATCCGCTGGTCGGCGGTCCGGGCCGAGCCGAGCGATCCCGCGCCCTGCCCGGCAAGCTTTCGGCGCAGCCACGACATGTGCATGTCCAGCGTCTTGGAGGTCTTCATGGACGGGTCGTTCCACACCTCGGAGAGAATTTCCTCACGAGTGACGACCTGTCCCGCCCGGCTCATCATCACCCGCAGCAGCTCGAACTCCTTGTTGGACAGGGCAATTTCCACCCCGTCCACCTCAACCTTGCGGGAACCGGTTTCCACCCGCACCCCGCCGATGTCCATCAGCGCCGGGATCCGGCGCCGCTGCAGCGCCCGCACCCTGGCCAGCAACTCCGCGATCCGGAACGGCTTGGCGACGTAGTCGTCGGCGCCGGCGTCCAGCCCGACTACGAAGTCGGCCTCATCGGTCCGTGCGGTCAGCATCAGGACCGGGACGTCCCGCCCGGCGGACCGGATCCGTCGACAGACCTCGAGGCCATCCAGGTCGGGCAATCCGAGATCGAGAATCACCAGGGTGATATCGCTGCCGAGATCGGTGAACGCGGCCACCGCCGCCCCGCCGGTGCGGACCGGGTGCACCCGGTAGCCTTCGCGCTGCAGCGCCCGCGTCAACGGATGGGCGATCGCCAGATCGTCCTCGACCAGTAGCACCATCGTCACGCCGACCACCCTACGGGCCGCAGATTCAGACCGGTGTGACACCCGTGCCGGCGCCGGGAGAAGCTCCGGTCCTTGCCGTGAGCCGCCGCCAGTCGGGCGATCAGTTCGCCGCGCAAGTCCTCCGGCTCGACGATCGCGTCGACCACGAGTTCCGCGGCCAGGTGGACCAGGTCGATGTCGCGCTCGTACTCCTCGCGGCGCACCGCAACGAAGGCCGCCCGCTCGTCGGGATCGTCGATGGCCGCGATCTTGTTGGCGTAGACCGCATTGACCGCCGGCTCCGCGCCCATCACGGCGATCTTCGCGGTCGGCAGGGCGATGGTCGCGTCGGGGTCGAAGCCCGGGCCGGCCATCGCATACAGGCCGGCCCCGTAGGCCTTGCGGACCACGACGCAGATCTTCGGCACCGTCGCCTCGGACACGGCGGTGATCATCTTCGCGCCGTGCCGAATGATGCCCTGCCGCTCGACAACCGCACCGACCATGAACCCGGGCACGTCCGCCAGGAAGATCAGCGGGATATTGAAGGCGTCGCACAGCTGCACGAAATGCGTTGCCTTGTCGGCGGAGTCGACGAACAGCACGCCGCCCTTGAAGACCGAGTTGTTGCCAACGATGCCGACCACCCGCCCGTCCAACCGGCCGAGGCAGACCAGCACCTCGCGGGCCCAGCCGGGATGCACCTCGAAGACCGATCCGTCGTCGAGCAGGGCCTTGGCGTAGCGACGCATGTCGAACGCCTGCCGCTCCGACTCGGGCACCAGCGCCCGCAGGTCGCCCTTGCCCGGACCGGCCGGCGCGGCGATGGGCGGTTCGAGCGAGAAGTTGTCCGGGAAGTACGACAGGTAGCGGCGGACGGCGTCGATCGCGGCGTCATCGGAGTCGACCAGCAGGTGCCCGACCCCGGAGACGGTGGTGTGCATCCTCGCGCCGCCCATCTCCTCCAGCGTGGTCTTCTCGCCCGTCACCATCTCGACCATCCGGTCGCTGCCCAGGTACATCGAGGCGTTGCCCTCGACCATCACCACCAGGTCGCAGAACGCCGGGATGTACGCCCCGCCGGCCGCCGACGGCCCGAACAACGCACACACCTGCGGGATCGAGCCGGACGCCCGCACCTGGGTATGAAAGATCTTTCCGGCGCCCCGGCGGCCGGGGAACAACTCGACCTGATCGGTGATCCGGGCGCCCGCGGAATCGACGAGGTAGATCATCGGGACGCCGGTCGAGTAGGCGCGCTCGATGATCCGGATGATCTTCTCGACCGTCCGGGCGCCCCACGACCCGGCCTTGACGGTCGAGTCGTTGGCCATCAGGCAGATGCGGCGGCCGTCGACCGTGGCCAGACCCGTGACGACGCCGTCCGCAGGCAAGCCATCCGCCAGGCGTTGGCGAACAGCCCGTCCTCGACGAACGACCCGTCATCGACCAGCCGGGCGATCCGCTCGCGGGCGAACAGCTTTCCCTTCGCGGCGTTCGCGGCGTGATACTTCCCGGCACCGCCGGCCCGGATCGCCGCGACCCGATCCCCGACCGCCGGCCCAGAATCACTCAAGACTGCGACGCGGGACGACCCTCACCGGGCGCCGGTGACGGCGGGGGCGGCGGGACCGGATTGCCCGGCGACTGAGCGGCCTGCGTGGGCTGACTGACCGGCGGGGCCTGGCCGGCGGGCGGATACCCGGGTGGCGGCTGGTACGCCTGGGGCGACTGGTACGCCTGGGGAGGCTGGTAGCCCTGGGGAGGCTGGTAGCCCTGCGTCGCGCGCACCTTGCTGCGGGTATCCCTGTTGCGGGTAACCCTGCTGTGGCTGACCCTGCGGTGGCTGACCCTGCGGGGAATAGACCTGCTGCGGTGGCGCCGGGTAGGCCTGCTGGGGGTAACCCTGCGGTGGGTAGTCCGGACCACCCTGGGCCGGTCCACCCTGGTTCGGGTAGCCGCCGGCCGGTCCGTCGTCGCGTCGGTGGGTGGCTTCACGCTCGTCCCGGATGAGCTGATTCAACTGAGCTTGCACCTTGGACAGCGAGGCCACGTTGCGGAACTTCAGCGGCTGGTCCGCGGAGGATTCCACGATCAGCGAGCCGTAGCCCATCAGGCGACCCCAGAAGGTGACCTCGGTTTCCATGTTCGCGATCTGACCGAGCGGGATCTGGTGTTCCCGCCGACGCAGCAGACCGGAGCGGAAGAAGACATGGTGGTTGGTGATGACGAAGTGCTCGGTGCGCCAACGGATGAACGGCACCAACACCAGCACGATCAGTCCGATCACGGCGACGCCGACGATGACGTAGTCGACGATCGTCTCGTTCGACCAGTCCCGGCTGTTGATCCACGTCGCCACCGCGACCCCGCCGCCGATGATCAGGATGAAAAAGACCGTCGGCAGGATCAGCACCTTCCAGTGCGGCCGCTTCCGGACGATCACGCGTTCGCCCTGCACCAGCAGGTTATCGGGGTAGGCCATGACGAGCCCTTTCATCGGTCGGGGCGGTCCCCGACTGTCCGCGGCAGGAGGATGTGCCACTCTGTTGATCACGCTACCGTCGCGGGCCGACATCGGAGGGGTGGACCCCGCCGGTCAGGCAAGCGTGATCGAAATGGATGACAATCGTGATCAGGCAATCGCGATCAGGCAAGCGTGATCAGCTGACGGGAGCGCGTCGCCCGAACACGGCGGACCCGAGTCGCACCATGGTCGCGCCCTCGGCAATCGCAACGGCGAAGTCTCCGCTCATCCCCATCGACAATTCGGTGGCGTTCCCGGCGCCGGGCACCCGCTGCGCGATCGCGGAGCCCCGAAGGTCCGCCAACCGCCGATAACCGGCACGGACGGCCGACGTGTCCGGTGAATTGAGGCCGATCGTCATGAATCCACGGACCGTCAGCCGGGGAAATCGGGCAACCTCCGCCACCAGGTCCAGCGCACGATCCGGCGCGACACCACTCTTCGACACCTCGCCGGACACGTTCACCTGAATCAGCACGTCCAACTGCCGGTCCCGGGCCTCCAGCCGGGAGTCCAACCGGGCCGCCAAATCCGCCGAGTCCAGCGACTGCAGGCAGTTGATGTGGTCGAGCACCTGGTTGACCTTGTTCGCCTGCAGGTGCCCGATGAAGTGCATCTCATGTGGAAAGGCCGCCAGCTCATCGGCTTTCGCGACCACCTCCTGTACGCGGTTCTCCCCGATCAACGAGTACCCGGCACGCAGCACGGTGCTGATCCGCTCGGCCGACTGCGTCTTGGTGGCCAGCAACAGTCGAACGTCGGCCGGCTCCCGGCCGGCTTCGGTAGCCGCCCGGCCGATCTCGGCGGCCACCCGCTCGAGCCGCTCGAGAATCGGATCGCCAGGGATACCCATAACGAACGACCCTAATGAACCCCGCCGACGTACCGCTCACCGCCGCGGGCGAGAGAAGAATCGACAGCTGGCATCAGGTGACAGGACACTTTCGGACCGGACAGCCCTGCAGCGTGTGCGGAGAAAGGTCAGTCGCCCGGAGCGGGCCGTAGGTGCACGACGTCGGCGGCGGTGTACGACCGGCGCCGACCGTGGGCGTCGGCAACGACCAGGGCACCGTCAGCGGCGACATCGACCGCCAGGGCCGGCATCTCCTGCCCACTCGGAAGGAACAACCGCACCCGGGATCCGACGGTCGAGCAGTTGGCCAGGTAGTCCGCTCGCAGGCCACTGAGTTCGATATTTCCGCCGGCCTTCGCCCATCGCTGCAGCAGATCACCGAATTCGTCCAGGATCGCCGCGAGCAGCGCGCTGCGGTCCAGCCGGTCTGAGCCGGCCAGCAGCAACGATGTTGCATCGGCCCGGGGCAGCTCGTCCGCACGGAGGGAAACGTTGATTCCCGCGCCGATGACGAGTGCGTCATCGGCCACCTCGCCGAGGATGCCCGCACATTTGGCGCCGTCGATGAGCACATCGTTGGGCCACTTCAGGTTGGCGTGCACACCGCCGGCCCGGTCGAGGGCCCGGACTATTGCCAAGCCCAGCACCGCACCGGTCCATCCCCTGCGCTCGGGTGGGATCTCCGGGATCCGCAGCAGCACCGAGAACATCAGGCCGGCGCCCTCAGGGCAGAACCAATCCCGACCTGATCGGCCGCGGCCGGTCAACTGCTCCTCGGTGGTCAGCACCCGCCCGTGTGGCGCGCCGGCCGAGGCAGCAAGTGTCGGCATTGGTGGATCCGGTGACGGGAACGTGGATGATCGTCCATTCGCGGGGCCGGGTCAGCAATCCGGTGACCTCGGCAGGGTCGATCGGCAGCCTGGACGCACGGACGAGCTCATTGTCGGACTCATCAGGGTCGATCGGCACGGTCATCGACGACACCCTAACCACCGGGACCGACGCGGGGCGTCGACCGGGCGCCGACCGGGTCATCCCGGGGTTAGCTCCGTCTCACCTGCGTCGTGCGGCCCCGAGCGGTGGGTAACCTCCAGCAGGTGAGTCGGTCCGCGGGCGCCCAGCACAACATCGAGACAGACCCCTGGCACGGCGCCGCCACCCGGCCCAATACCCACCACAGCACCAATTTCGGAAACGCCACTACCAACAATCAGCACGGCGCCGCACACCACCGCCGGCAAACTCGCCGACCTCGAGCGCCGGATGGACGAGCATGTGCATGCCGCCTCCGCCGCGGCCGTTGAACGCCAGCACGCCAAGGGCAAGCTCACCGCCCGGGAACGCATCGAACTCTTGGTCGACCCCGGATCGTTCGTCGAGTTCGACGCCTTCGCCCGGCATCGCTCGACGAACTTCGGGTTGGTGGACAACCGCCCGTACGGCGATGGCGTGGTGACCGGCTACGGCACAGTGAACGGCCGTGACATCTGCGTCTTCTCCCAGGACGTCGTGGTATTCGGCGGTTCGCTCGGCGAGGTCTACGGCGAGAAGATCGTCAAGATCCTCGATTTCGCATTGAAGACCGGGCGCCCGATCGTCGGCATCAACGAGGGTGGCGGCGCCCGGATCCAGGAAGGCGTTGTCTCGCTCGGCCTCTACGCGGAAATCTTCAAACGGAACGTGCATTTGTCCGGCGTCGTCCCGCAGATCTCGCTGATCTTGGGCGCGAATGCCGGCGGCCATGTCTACTCCCCCGCCCTGACCGATTTCGTCGTGATGGTCGACGGCAAGTCGCAGATGTTCATCACCGGGCCCGACGTCGTGCGGGCGGTGACCGGGGAACAGGTGACGCTGGAGGAACTCGGCGGCGCTCGAACCCACAACACCCGCTCCGGCGTGGCCCACTACCTGGCCAGGGACGAGGCAGATGCCATCTCCTACGTCCAGGATCTGCTCTCCTACCTTCCGTCGAACAACCTCTCGATGCCCCCTGTTCTGGGCGACGCGGATTTCGAGGACGAGAACGACGTCAGTGAAACCGATCTCGCGCTCGACACGCTGATCCCGGATTCGTCGAACCAGCCGTATGACATGACCACCGTCGTGCACGCGGTGCTCGATGACGGCGACTTCCTGCAGGTGCACGAGCTCTTCGCACAGAACATCGTCGTCGGATTCGGCCGGGTGGCCGGCCGATCCGTGGGCGTCGTGGCGAACCAACCGATGCACCTGGCCGGCACGCTGGACATCGATGCCGCGGAGAAGGCGGCGCGGTTCGTTCGGACCTGCGATGCGTTCAACATTCCCGTGCTCACTTTTGTCGATGTCCCGGGTTTCTTGCCGGGTACCGACCAGGAATGGAACGGGATCATCCGGCGCGGCGCGAAACTGATCTACGCGTACGCCGAGGCCACGGTTCCGCTGGTCACGATCATCACCCGTAAGGCCTACGGGGGTGCCTACGACGTGATGGGGTCAAAGCACCTCGGCGCAGATGTCAACCTGGCCTGGCCGACCGGGCAGATCGCCGTGATGGGTGCGGCCGGTGCGGTGAACGTGTTGTACCGCAAGGAGTTGGCCGCGCTCGCCGCGGAGCACGGCGCCGATAGTTCCGAGGTCGTCGCGCTGCGGACACGCCTGCAGAACGAGTACGAGGACACCCTGGTGAACCCGTACATGGCCGCCGAGCGCGGCTACGTGGATGAGGTCATCAGGCCGTCGTCGACCCGGGCGGCCATCACCAGCGCCCTGCGGATGCTCGCGGAGAAACGCCAGACATTGCCACCGAAGAAGCACGGAAACATTCCCCTGTGAACCACTCGAATCGCTATCGGACGCCGGCCGCGCAATTGGGCGCTGCCCGACGCGACGAAGAGGACTCCGTCGTCGTGTTGATCATCGTTGCGGCACTCTGTGCCTCAACCCCGAGTTCGGCCGGTGACACGACAACCCCGACCGCGCCGACGTCGTGGGGGGACCCGCGATATCGGTTGGGTGTGAGCGGCCGGCCGCCGCCGGATGGTTGGCGTCAGGAATGCCCCGATGACGACGGTGCTGCTCGCGTCGGCCTCGCCTGCCCGGCTCGCGGTGCTCCGGACGGCCGGGCTCGACCCGATTCGTCACGGTGTCCGGGGTCGACGAGGACGCGGTCTTGGCCGGCCTGCTAGCAGCGGCAACCCGAGGACCAAATCAGGGCGCTCGCCGAAGCAAAGGCCGACGCCGTGGTGAGCGGCTTATCCGACGGCGAACTGCCCGACATCGCCGGCAGCGACGTCGTTGTCGTCGGCTGCGACTCGATGCTGCTGATCGACGGCGAGCTTCAGGGCAAGCCGGCAACTGCCGACCCAGGCCAAGGCGAGATGGGCGCAGATGTCCGGCCGTGAGGCATGTTGATCACCGGCCATGCGTTGCGCCGGGTGACCGGCGGTGCGGTACTGGCATCGGCCTCAGCCACCAGGTCATCGATTGTCCGGATGGGCCGGCCCACCGCCGCCGAGATCAACGCGTATGTCGCGACCGGCGAACCGATGAACGTCGCCGGCGCGTTGACCATCGACGGTTACGGTGGCTGGTTCGTTGACAGCGTGCGCGGCGATCCGTCGAACGTGCTGGGAATCTCGCTGCCGCTGACCAGGCAACTGCTCGCCGAGATCGGCGTACAGGTGACCGATCTGTGGCGGCCGGCCTGATGGTCCCGGTTCAGTCGATCAACGCCAACGCCGCCACCCGACCCTCACGCCCGAAGGAATCCCTGTGCAGACCGTCCTGATCGCCAACCGCGGCGAAATCGCCGTCCGGGTCGCCAGAGCCTGCCGCGATGCCGGCCTCCGCTCCGTAGCGGTGTACGCCGACCCCGACCGGGACGCCCTGCATGTCCGGATGGCCGACGAGGCCTATTCGCTCGGCGGTTCCACCCCGGGCGAGTCCTACCTCGATGCCGGCAAGCTCCTCGACGTCGCTGCCCGGTCCGGGGCCGACGCAGTGCATCCCGGCTACGGGTTCCTCTCCGAGAACGCCGATTTCGCGCAGGCCGTCATCGACGCCGGGTTGACATGGATCGGCCCGACCCCGCAGGCCATCCGCGACCTGGGCGACAAGGTCACTGCCCGGCACATCGCGCTCCGCGTCGGCGCTCCCCTGGTGCCCGGGACCAGCGAACCCGTCGCCGGTTCCGCGGAGGTCCTAGCGTTCGCCCGCGAGCACGGCCTGCCCGTCGCCATCAAGGCCGCATTCGGCGGCGGCGGGCGGGGTCTCAAGGTGGCCCGCACGATCGAAGAGATCCCGGAACTCTTCGATTCGGCCGTCCGGGAGGCAGTGACGGCCTTCGGTCGTGGTGAATGCTTCGTCGAGCGGTACCTGGACCGTCCGCGGCACGTCGAGGCCCAGATACTCGCGGACCAGCACGGCACGGTGATCGTTGTCGGTACCCGGGACTGCTCGCTGCAGCGGCGGTACCAAAAGCTCGTCGAGGAGGCGCCGGCACCGTTCCTCACCGACGATCAGCGCGCCAAGATCCATTCGGCAGCGCGGGCGATCTGCCTGGAGGCCGGGTATCACGGTGCCGGGACGGTGGAGTTCCTGGTCGGCCAGGACGGTTCGGTGTCGTTCCTGGAGGTCAATACGAGACTGCAGGTGGAACATCCGGTGTCGGAGGAGACCGCCGGAATCGATTTGGTCCGTGCGCAGTTCCGCATCGCCGATGGCGAGAAGCTCGGCTGGACAACTGATCTGGAACCGCGCGGGCACTCGATCGAGTTCCGGATCAACGGCGAGGACCCGGGCCGCGGCTTCCTCCCCGCGCCCGGCACCGTCACAAAATTTGTCGCCACCGGCCGGGCCGGGGGTGCGGGTCGATTCGGGTGTCGAGGCCGGCTCGGTGATCTCTGGCTCGTTCGACTCATTGCTGGCCAAGGTCATCGTCACCGGGGCCGACCGGCAGCAGGCCATCGAGCGGTCCCGCCGGGCGTTGGCCGAGATGACCGTCGATGGCATGGCGACGGTGTTGCCGTTCCACCGGGCGGTGCTGCAGGATCCGGCATTCACTGCCTCGGACGGCGCCTTCGACGTGCATACGAGGTGGATCGAGACCGAGTTCGTCAACACGCATCGAGCCTTTCACCGGCGCGGCAGCGGCTCCCGAATCGCCCGGCCCGCGACAGGAGATCGTTGCCGAGGTCAACGGCCGCCGGGTCACCGTCAGCCTGCCCGCCGAGTTCGCCACCCGCACCGGCGGAACCGGCAGACCCACGCCACGACGGGGAAAGTCCGCGCACAACGCGCCCACCGCCAGCGGCCATGCCGTGGTCGCCCCGATGCAGGGCACTGTGGTCAAGGTCGCCGTCGCGGTCGGCGACGCCGTGTTGGCCGGTGATGTGGTCGCGGTCGTCGAGGCGATGAAGATGGAGAACCCCATCGCGGCGCACCGGGATGGGGTTGTCACGTCGATAGCGGTCGAGATCGGCGGCGCGGTCACCGCCGGTGCCGTCGTCGCCGAGATCGGCGACGCACAGCCGGCCGAGTAATTCCTCTGCTGATGGCCGGCCGTTGTACGCCGTGAAGGTCCGGAACCGGGGCTACGCGAGCACCTCGGAAGAGATGACCGTCGGCACCAGCTCGGCGCGCGCGGAATCGGCCGGTCGCTGGCTCCTGCCGCGGCCGTAGAGTCAAAGGGTGACTGCAGCCTTCCCCGGATCTGATCCGTCCAACATCCGCATCGGCGACGCCGAGCGCAATTCGGCCATGGACGCACTCGGTGAGCACCTGTCCTCCGGGCGGATCGACCTGGACGAGTTCGGCACGCGCAGCGCGATGGTCTCCCAGGCCAGGACGGTCGCCGACCTGCGGGCACAGTTCACCGACCTACCCGCGCCACACCCGGCACTCCCCGGCCCCGTTCCGGCCGTCCGTCAGGGGTTCCAGCCGCCGTCGAGTTCGTCCTCTGACGTCGCCCGACCGGCCGACACCAGGACCGTCGCGCAGCGGATGGCCGGTACCGCGGTTGCCGCCTCTGGCATCATTGCGGCGATCCTGTTCTTCGCGTTGCACCTGCCCTGGTACATATTTCTGCTGCCGGCACTGGTCGGCGTAATCACCGGCGCCTGGTGGGGTAACGACGGCGGCAGGGATCGACGCCGCTGAGAGGCCCGCTGTCCCCGCCGGTGGGAAATATCAGGCCACCGGCGAGGTGATCAGGTCCCGCACCTCCGGAGCCTCCAGGCGCATCTTCTCGGCGGAGGTGTCGTCCGGCTCGGTCTGGGAGCGCCGTTCGGCCTCCACCCTGGCCCGGTAGACCTCGACCTCACGTGCGGCCTGGGCGTCCGTCCAGCCCAGCACCGGCGCCATGATGTCGGCGACCCGCTGCATCGACTCGGTGCCGCGGTGCGCGTACTCGATGGAGATCCGGGTCCGCCGGGCCAGCACATCCTCCAGATGCAACGCACCTTCGTGCGTGACCGCGTACAGCACCTCCGCTTGCAGGTAATCCCCCGCCCCGGGGATCGGTTGCAGCAGAGCTGGATCCGCCGACGCCGGCGCCAGCACCTGGTGGATCTGCGAGCCGTACCTGTCCAGCAGGTGCCGGATCCGGTAGGGGTGCACGCCGTGCTGTGCGGCCAATCGGTCCGCCTGGTTGACCAGCGCCTGGTAGCCATTGGCGCCGATCAGCGGGACATCCTCGGTGCAGGACGGGTTGATCCGGCCGGGCAGATCCTCCGCGCACGCCTCGACGGCGTCAGCGCCCATCACCCGGTAGGTGGTGTACTTGCCGCCGGCGATCGCGATCAGCCCGGGTGCCACCCTGGCCACCGCATGTTCGCGGGACAGCTTGGACGACTGTTCGCTCTCGCCCGCGAGCAGCGGGCGCAGGCCCGCATAGACCCCCTCGATGTCGTCGTGGGTCAACGGCACGGCAAGCACCTTGTTGACGTGGTCGAGGATGTAGTCGATGTCCGCCTTGGTCGCCGCGGGGTGCGCGAGATCGAGATTCCAGTCGGTGTCGGTGGTTCCGATGATCCAATGCGATTTCCACGGGATGACGAACAGCACCGACTTCTCGGTCTTCAGGATGATCCCGCTCTCCGAGGTGATCCGGTCCCGGGCCACCACCAGGTGCACGCCCTTGGACGCGCGGACCCGGAACCGGCCGCGTCCCCCGGACAGTCGCTGCAATTCGTCGGTCCAGACCCCGGTCGAGTTGATCACCACCCGGGCCCGGACCTCGGTTTCGGCGCCGGTTTCCACGTCCCGCACCCGGACGCCGGCGACCCTGTCCGACTCCTTGAGGAAGCCGATGACCTGGGTCGAGGTGCGGATCACCGCACCGTAGGCGGCGGCGGTGCGGGCGACTGTCATCGTGTGCCGGGCGTCGTCGACCTGGCCGTCGTAGTACTTGATCCCGCCGACGAGGGCATCCCGGCGAAGCCCCGGCACCAGCCGCAGGGCCGCGGCCTTGCTCAGATGCTTGTGCCCGGGGACGGACCTGGCCCCGCCCATCGAGTCGTACATGATCAGCCCGGCGCCGACATACGGCCGCTCGATCACGTGCTTGGACAGCGGGTAGAGAAAGGACACCGGCTTGGCAAGGTGCGGGCAGATCTTGGTGAGCATCAATTCGCGTTCCCGCAGTGCCTCCCGGACCAACCCGAACTCGAACATCTCCAGGTAGCGAAGGCCACCGTGAAAGAGCTTTGACGATCGAGAAGAGGTGCCGGAGGCAAGGTCTCGGGCCTCAACCAGTGCCACGGAAAGCCCGCGGGTGACGGCATCCAGGGCCGCTCCGGCGCCGACGACACCGCCGCCGATCACCACGACGTCGAACATTTCGCGGCCCAGCCGCTCGAAACTGGCGGCCCTCTCGACCGGACCCAACTGCGCGCTCGCACCGCTGGGGTCAGCACTACCCGGACCAGCACTACCGACGTTGACGGTCATCTGATCCGTCCCTCCTGCTCGGGGCAAGGCCTGGACGGCGGTGTCCAGATGCCCATGGAACAACTCCGGCCCGGACCCCGCCCGGAATTGCCCGGGAGATGATCACCGAACCAGCGAAACCCACGCTACCGCCGGACTGGGCCACCGCAACCGCGCGGACTCAGACCGTCTCCTGGCCGACGTGCATCAGCCGCCGACCCAGTTCGGTGATCGACCCGGACAACGATGGGTAGACACTGAACGTGTAGGCGAGATCCTTTACGGTCAAACGGTTCTGCACCGCGACTGCGATGGGCAGGATCAGCTCGGAGGCCCCCGGTGCGACCACAACGCCGCCGATCACGATCCCGGTCAGCCGCCGGGAAATGATCTTGATGAAGCCCTCCTCGAGGCCCAGCATCTTCGCCCGGGCATTGGTGGCCAGCGGGATCATCAGCGTCTGGGCAAGTGCCGGACCGGTCTCGGCCTCCACCTCCGAATATCCGACGGTGGCGATCTCCGGATGGGTGAAAACGTTGGAGCAGACCGTCTTGAGCCGCAGCGGTGCGACGCCCTCACCGAGCGCATGCCACATGGCGATCCGGCCTTGCATCGCGGCCACCGAGGCAAGCATCAGCACGCCTGTGCAGTCGCCTGCGGCGTAGATGCCCGACACCGAGGTTCGTGACACCCTGTCCACCTCGATGAATCCGCCGCGACCGACGGCGACACCCACCTCGTCCAGCCCCAAGTTCTCGGTATTGGGTACGGCACCGACCGTCATCAGGGCGTGCGAACCGCGGACCTCCCGGCCGTCCTCAAGGACGACGACCACCCCATCACCCTCTCGCCGAACCGATTTCGCCCTCGCCTGCCTGGCGAGCACGCTGCCCCGGGAGGAGAAGACCTCTTCGATGACGGCGGCAGCGTCCGCGTCCTCGCTCGGCAGCACCCGGTCCCGGCTGGACACCAGGGTGACCATGACGCCCATTTCGGTGTAGGCGGAGGCGAACTCGGCGCCGGTGACACCCGACCCGATGACGATCAGGTGTTCCGGCAGTTCGGTGAGCGAATAGACCTGCCGCCAGGTGAGGATCCGCTCGCCGTCCGGGATCGCGTCCGGCAGGATCCGGGGGCTGGCCCCGGTGGCGATCAGTACCACTTCCGCCGTGTAATCGGTCAGCGTCCCGTCCGGCATCGTGACCTGGACCTCGTGCGACGCCAACCCCGGGTGCGGGTCGGACAGCACGGCAGTTCCGGCAACGATCCGCACCCCGCTCTGCAGCAGGTGGGACCTGATGTCCGCGGACTGGGCGAGCGCCAACCCGGCAACGCGACCGTTGACAACGGCGACGTCCATCGCCACTTGTTCGGGATCGACCATCACCCCGAGACTGCCCGCCGCCAGCACCGCCGTGCGTCCGCCGGCGGAGGCGATGAAGGTTTTCGACGGCACACAGTCGGTCAACACGCAGGCCCCGCCGATCCCGTCCTGCTCGATCAGGGTGACGTCGGCGCCGTACTGGACTGCGACGAGCGCAGCCTCATAGCCGGCGGGCCCGCCGCCGATGATCACGATCCTGGTCATGGACCAACCGTAGTCGGCCGCGGAGATCGGAAAACCCGCCCACCGGGGTCCGGCTACGCTCTGGCCCCATGGCGTTGTACGCGGCTTACGGGTCCAACATGGATCCGGCCCACATGCTCCAGCGGTGCCCCTCGTCACCGGTGGCCGGTACCGGCTGGCTGCCCGGCTGGCGGCTGACCTTCGGCGGCGAGGACCTGAGCTGGGACGGCGCCCTGGCCACCGTAGTCGAGGACCCGGATTCGTCGGTGTTCGTCGTGCTCTACGACATGGCCGACTCCGACGAGCGTCTGCTCGATTCCTGGGAGGGGGCCGGCCTCGGGCTGTACAGCAAGATCCGGCTCCGGGTGCACACCCTGGACGGTGACGTCCTGGCGTGGCTGTATGCCCTGCAGGCGTTCGAGGGCGGTCTGCCGTCCGCCCGCTACCTGGGCGTTATCGCCGACGCGGCCGAGGCGGCCGATGCGCCGGCCGAATACGTCATCGACATCCGTAGCCGACCGCGACGGGAAGGTAGCTGACTGGGCTCGGCACATCTGCTCGGTGGGCTCGTGCCGCTGTTCGCCAGATCCTGAAATCCGGGTGGTATGGGCCTATTGTCGGAATGGGCAGGTCGGTCGGGGGTGCACCCCCCGATCCAATCCGGCCAGGGTCGACGGAGAGGCTCGCATGGAGGCGTCGAACAGTCCTGAAATCGCTCTTGGCGATCCTCGGGGAGTTCCGATCAAGGACGTGGCCCAGATCTTGGGCGTGCCGATGCCCACCCTCCGGTCGTGGGAGCTGCGCTACGGCATTCCATCCTTGACCCGCGGACGTGGTCAACACCGCCGGTATCTGCCGGCGGAGGTCAACGCCCTGCGGTTGATGCGCGACGAAATCGCGCGGGGCCAGCAGGCCGGTATCGCCGCGCAGACCGTGCGCCGGCTGTTGGGCGGGCAGGGACCGGCGCAGGAGCTGATCCAGCAGATCCTCGACGCTGCTGAACAGCTGGACGCCACAGCGGTCCGGGCCCGGCTCGATGAGGCGACGGCAACGTTGGGCCTTGCGGCCTGCATCGATGACGTGCTGATGCCCGCCATGCGACAGATCGGCCTGTGGTGGGCGGCCGGTCACTGCGATGTCGTGCAGGAACAGATGGCCACCGAAGCTGTCCGCGCATGGATCGACCGGCGCAGTGCCTTCGCGCCGGCCCCGAGCCGGCACCGGCCGATCCTGCTGGCCTGCGGACCCAGCGACCTGCACACCATCGGCCTGGAATCAACAGCTCTGTTGCTGCGCTATCGGGGGTGGCCCTGCCGGGTCCTCGGCGCCAGGACATCGACCGTCACGATCGCGGCCGCCGCTCGGGCCACAGCGGTTGCCGGCGTCGTCGTGGTGTCCCACTTGGCGACCGGGCGACTCCGTGCCGTCGAATCGATCCGCACTGTCCACGAGTTGGGCATCGAAGTCTTCTACGCCGGAAATGCGTTCTCCAGCCCGCGTAGCCGGCGCGGGGTCCCGGGCCACTACCTCGGCGTCAGCATCAACCACGCCTGCAACCTGCTGACCGAGACCTTGACGCCCACCGACCCCGGGCCGGCGCCCGACCGTCGCACCTGACCTGGACGCGGGCCACTGCGACCTCGCCGCGACGCCCCCTGCATCCGGCCAGAAACTATGCAAGTTGCCCCGAAAGCCCTACCAACCCGTGGAACAGGGCAGGCTCCTGGGACGGGCATGGCACAGAACCCTGTGGACCGGATCACTGTGACTCTGCGGTCGTTCGCCGGAAGGGGGCCAGCCTTGTCGGAGTGGGCGCCGTCTGTCGGGGGCGGCGCAACCACCGGCCGGAGCCAGCTGGCCCAGTCAGTGCCACCCGGCGCCGAGGCCGCTGCCGCACATCTCATTCGCACTGTCCTGCAAGCTGCGCAAGATCTTGATCCGCGCGGACTCCAGGTTCAGTTGGATGTGGCGGCGACGGTGCTCGGACTTGATCGTTGCGTGGACGAGATCGTGATTCCAGCGACCAGGGAAATGCGGCACCGGCGAGCGACGAGGCACAGCGAGACCGCTCTGGACCTGATCGCAACTGAGGCGATCAGAGCCTGGCTGAGCGGTCAGGGATCGTTCGCCCCCGCACCGCGGGAAGTCGGCCCGATCCTGCTGGCCTGCGGCCCACGGGAACGGCACGTGGTAGAGCTCGAGTCGTTGGCGCTGCTGCTGCGGGTTCGCCGCTGGCCCTGCAGACTGCTGGGTGCTCGGACCTCGACGTTCATGCTGACGATCGCCGCACAGGCGGCCGATGCGGCCGCCGTCGTTGTCATGGCCACCGAGACCCCGGGGCTTCCGCAGGCGATCCTCTCGGTCCTGGCCATTGATGCGCTGGGCGTTCCGGCGTTCCTGGCCGGCACCGCCTTCGAGACACAGCCGGCCCAGGACCAGCAACCCTGGCGATACCTCGGCAGCAGCGTTTCCGGGGCCTGCGCCCTGCTCACCAGCACGCTGATACCGCCCGCACAACGCCGGGACGCCGGCAATGATCGTCCTGAGCCGCAGGGGCGGTAGCAGTACGGCCCTCGCGCCAGGACGTTTCTGGTCATGGCAGCGACCAACCAGACCGCGCCGACCGGTGGCGAAGTGACGGCGTCGGTGGCGCCGATCGTCGGCTTCGGCACGCAGCAGCTACTGCTGCAGCGCTGCCATTGCGGTGTGCGTCATCAGCCGGATGCCGGCGGCGACGGCCCGCTCGTCGACGGTGAAGGCGGACGAGTGCAGGTCGACCTTCCGGCCGATCCCATCCCACACGCCGAGCCGGGCGAGTGAGCCGGGTACCTGGTCCAGGAACACCGCGAAATCCTCTGCCCCGGTGGACTGTTCGGCCAGCGCGACCGAGTCGGAGCCGAGCGCGCGCTGAGCGGCGACGCGCAACATCTCGGTGGACAGCAACTCGTTGTCGACGGGCGGCACCCCTCGGTGGTAGGTCAGCTCGAAACCCGCCTGGGTCGGGGCCAGCAGCTCCGCGACCAACTCACGGACCAGCGGCTCCACCACGTCCCAGGAACCGCGATCCATCATCCGGAGCGTCCCGCGCAGTTCGCCGTCCTGCGGGATCGCGTTTGCCGCGTCACCGGAATGCACGGCACCCCAGACCAGCACCGCGGCGGCGCGGGGATCCAACCGGCGGGTGAGCAGGGCCGGCAGCCCGGTGATGACGGTGCCGAGTGCGTAGACCAGGTCCGTCGTCAGGTGTGGCCGGGACGTGTGACCCCCCGGGCCGAAGACTCGCAGATCCACCACGTCCGAGGTGGAGGTGATGGCGCCGGCCTTGAGCCCGACCCGCCCGACCTGCAGCCGAGGATCGCAGTGCAGCGCGAACAGTCGGCTCATTCCATCCAGCGCGCCGGCAGCAATCACATCGTGGGAGCCACCGGGGAAGACCTCCTCGGCCGGCTGGAAGATCAGCCGCACGCGGCCGCCGATGTCACCCGCCCTGGCCAGCGCCCGGGCGGCGCCCAGCAGCACGGTGAGGTGGACGTCGTGGCCGCAGGCATGGGACACCTGCGGCAGCGTCGATGCGTACGGCAGCCCGGTGGCCTCGGTGATCGGCAGCGCGTCGATGTCGGCGCGTAGCCCGACCAGGTGGTCGCCGGTGCCCAGTTCGGCGATGACGCCGGTCCCGGTCGGGAGGATCCTGGCCTTGATCCCGTCGGCCTCCAGCGTGCGCATGATCAACGCGCTGGTGGCCGACTCGCGGTGACCCAGCTCCGGGTGTGCATGGACCCGCCGGCGCAGTTCGACGAATTCGGCCAGATCGGTGCGCAGCATGTCGTCCAACCAGCGCGGACCCCGGCCGGCGCCCGGGTCCGCCACCAGGTGGGCGTCAGGAACCGGGGTCGCCGACGATGCCACGGCGGTCACGGTGTCAGTCATCCCATTCAGCCTAGACGGGAGTCTGCAGCCTTCCGACCGGGGCAGGATCGATCGCCTGGGTCCCGCCCAGGACGGACGGACGGCCGTGTGGTTGGCTACGGCGACCGCTCCGCCAGTCTCGCCGCGCAGGAGGTCCCCCATGGGCGACGACATCTCGTCAGGCGTCTACACCCGCGAGCAGCGGCAGGCCTACCGAGCCAAGGTGCGCCGTTGCCTGGATGTGTTCGAGCGGATGCTGGTCGAGCACTCGTTCGATTTCGGGCAGCCGATGACCGGCCTGGAGATCGAACTGAACCTGGTCGACGAGAACTGGCAACCGGATATGACGAACGCGGAAGTGCTGGAGGCCATCGCCGACCCGGACTTTCAGACCGAACTCGGCCGCTACAA
This sequence comes from uncultured Actinomycetota bacterium, assembly GCA_963730295.1. GTDB lineage: Bacteria > Actinomycetota > Actinomycetes > Mycobacteriales > Nakamurellaceae > Nakamurella. The sequence continues at coordinate 65,535 of CAVSRE010000009.1, forward strand.
CATCGAGTTCAACGTGCCGCCCCGCGGGCTGTCCGGCGACTCGATGCTCGACCTGGAGAAGATGTTGCGGGCCTCGCTCGATCACGCCGAGGCGCGGGCCAATGAGACGGGTTCCGAGATCATCATGATCGGCATCCTGCCGACCCTGCGGACCGAACATTTCGAGTCCGAGTGGATGAGCGCCAACCCGCGCTACCAGGCGCTGGACGAGGCGGTCTTCGCCGCCCGTCGCGAGGACCTCGAGCTGGACATCTCCGGACCCGACCACGAGCACCTGAAGATGTTCGCCGACACGATCGCCCCGGAGTCGGCCTGCACCTCCGTGCAGCTGCACCTGCAGGTATCGCCCGCCGATTTCCCGGCCACCTGGAACGCGGCGCAGGCGCTGGCGGGGCCGCAGCTGGCCCTTGGCGCGAACTCGCCGTTCCTGTTCGGCAAACAACTGTGGGCCGAGACCAGGACAGAGCTCTTCCTGCAGGCCACCGACACCCGCTCGCTGGAACTCCGGAACCAGGGGGTGCGGCCGCCGGTGTTCTTCGGCGAGCGGTGGATCACCTCGATCTTCGACCTGTTCGAGGAGAACGTTCGCTACTTCCCGGCACTACTGCCGGAAACGACCGACGAGGACCCGGAGGCAGTCCTGGCGTCCGGAAAGGCGCCGCGGTTGCAGGAGTTGCGACTGCACAACGGGACCGTCTACCGGTGGAACAGACCCGTGTACGACGTCGTCGACGGTCGACCACATCTGCGGGTGGAGAACCGTGTGCTGCCGGCGGGTCCGACGGTTGTCGATGTACTGGCGAACGCCGCTTTCTATTACGGGGCGCTGACCACGCTGACCTCGGAGGACCGGCCCGTCTGGACGAAAATGTCCTTCGACGCCGCGAAGGCGAACTTCGACGCCGGTGCCCGACTGGGTGTTGACGCGGTCTTCTACTGGCCCGGGTTCGGTGAGGTCACCTGGGACGAGTTGCTGCTCCGCCACCTGCTACCCAAGGCGGACGAGGGGCTGGCCAGGTGGGGCGTCAGTCAGCAGGCCAGGGATCGCTACCTCGGCATCGTCCGGGATCGGTGCAAGACCCAACGGAACGGTGCATGGTGGCAGGTCGAAGCGGTGGCCGCATTCGAAAGACGTGGTCTGACAAGGGATGCCGCTCTGACCGAGATGCTCAAGCTGTACTCGAAGGGCATGCATGCCAACGAGCCGGTGCACACCTGGGAAGTACCAACCTGATCCCCCAACTCGTGCCCACCTCACCCCTACCCCTGCCCGCCTCACCCCTGGCCCAGCCCCCGCCCGCCCAACCCCTAGCCCAGCCCCCGCCCGCCCAACCCCTGGCCGCGCCGATCAACTTCCACTGCGCGGACGAACTCGGCGACTTCTGTCCCACCCGTCCCAAAACCTGCACGTTCATCCGCGCACGGGCTGCGCGGCGGCCGAACACCAGGCGGTCCCGATGACAACACCCGACCCGGCCGAACTGGCGGCTGCGGTGCTCGCCGGTTCCCGAACAGCGCTGTCCCGGGCGATCACGCTGGTCGAGTCCACCCGCGCCGACCACCGCGCGGCGTCCCGGGAACTGCTGATCGCACTGGCGCCGAGCAGCGGCGGCGCCATCCGGGTCGGCGTCTCCGGTGTTCCTGGGGTCGGAAAGTCCACCTTCGTCGAGGCGCTCGGCGGCGTGCTCACCGCCGCCGGTCACCGGGTGGGAGTGCTGGCGGTCGATCCGTCCAGCGTCCGGACCCGAGGTTCGGTCCTGGGCGACAAGACCCGAATGCCCACCCTGGCCGCCGATCCAAGCGCCTATATCCGGCCCTCCCCCACGGCCGGCACTCTCGGTGGGGTCGCCAGGGCAACCGCGCAAACCATCACCATCCTGGAGGGCGGCGGGCACGACGTCGTGCTCGTCGAGACGGTCGGTGTCGGCCAGTCGGAGACCACCGTCGCCGGCATGGTCGACAGCTTCCTGCTGCTGGGGCTGGCCCGGTCGGGCGACCAATTGCAGGGCATCAAGAAAGGCGTACTGGAGATCGCCGACGTCGTCGCGATCAACAAGGCCGATGGCGATCGGGTCACCGAAGCGAAGGCGGCGGCCCGGGACCTGGCCGGCGCGCTGCGACTGGTCCGCGGCCATGCAGGCTGGATTCCACCGGTGCTGACCTGCTCCGGGCTGACCGGAGCCGGTGTGCCCGAGCTGTGGCAGGCGGTCCTGAAGCACCGCGTGTCACTGGGCGCGGAAGGTCTGGCGGACAAGCGATCCGGTCAGCGCTGGGAGCTGACCTGGGCGCTCGTCCGGGATGAGCTGGACCAGCGACTACGCCGCTCGCCGGCCGTCCTTGCCGCCACCGAGAGGCTGCGGTCGGAGGTGCTGGCTGACACCATTCCCGCGCCCAGCGCCGCAGATGCGATTCTGCGAGCCTTCGACAGCTAGTTTTTCCTCGACGCAGCGAAGTAGCTCACACACCCTGCCGGCTGCCCATTGACATGCCGGTGGCGACGCAGGAGGTCCCGTGATCGCACCCCGAACAGACCGTTGGCTGAGGGCACCCCAGCTCTGGTGGCGGACGCGCGACGCCCGCAGAACTGGCGACATCGGTTCGCTGGTAAGGACTGTCACCGCCGGCGCGGACACCGCGGTCGGCGTCCGGGTTCGCGGCCGGCACATTCTGCTGCTACTCGATCCGGTGCTCGTCGGCGAGCTACTCATCGACCACGCCTCGGTCAGCACCAAGGGACCGGGCACGCAGCTCACCCGGCAACTGCTGGGCGACGGATTGTTGACCAGCGAAGGGGCAGCCCACGATCGGGCCAGACGCTTGATCGCCCCGGCATTTTCGCCGCGCCGGTTGGCCGGTTACACCGAGTCCTTTGCCCTCATTACCCGTGCCCACCTGAGCACCTGGCATGACGGACAACAACTGGACTCTGGCACCGAGATGGCAGCGCTCACCCTGGATATTGTCGGCCGGACGCTGCTCGGGATTGACCTTTCCGACCGCACCTCCACGATCCGCGAATCTCTCGAGCCGGCGCTGGCCCGGTTCGGCAAGATCGGCAGCGGGGCGATACTGGGCGGCGGCCTGCAGGGTCCGGCACGGAGTCGACTGCTGCGCTACGGACGCCGGCTGGTGAAGCGCACCACGCCCGTCATCGGAGCAGAGCCACCACCGGACCCGGCGGATTCCGCGTTGCACGCCATCGTTGACCAGGTGATCGCCGAGCGCAGGGCACATCCGTCCGACGACCGCGGCGACGTGGTCTCGGCACTGCTGTCCGACGGTGACGTTCGCGACGGGATGAGCGCCGCCGAGATCCACGACCATGTCCTGACTCTGATGATGGCCGGCCATGAGACGACCGCCAACGCCCTGACGTGGACGCTGTTCCTGCTGGGCAAACACCCGGAGCTGCAGGACCGGCTGCACGCCGAGGTGCACGACTTCACCGACGCTGGACCAACTTTCGCAGATCTCCCGGACCTGCCCTACACCAAGGCTGTGGTCAGCGAGGCGATGCGACTGTATCCGCCCGCCTGGTTCATCGGTCGCACGATTCTGGAGCCGTTAGAGTTCGCCGGCTGGCACGCCCCAACCGGCAGCCTGGTCGGATTGAGCCCGATGCTGTTGCACCGCGATCCGCGGTGGTTCCCGGAGCCCGACCGGTTCGACCCGGATCGTTTTCTCGGCGAGCGGCGAAAGTCCTTGCCCAGAAACGCCTATCTGCCCTTCGGCACCGGGCCGCGGGCCTGCATCGGGGAGCAGTTCTCCTGGGCGGAGGCGACTACTGCACTGGCGGTGATGGCCGCGAAGTGGCGGTTCCACACAGCCCCGGATCTCGTCCCCGAGATTCAGTACCGGGTGACCCTGCGGCCCGCGGCGGCAGTACCGATCCGGGTATCGAAGCGCTGAGGCTCAGGTCGGCCGGTTCACCGTCTGGAATTCACGGCTCGAACCGGTACCCGACGCCTGGCTCGGTGATCAGGTACCTCGGGTGCGCCGGGTCGGGCTCGAGCTTGCGCCGCAACTGCGCGAGATAGACTCGCAGGTAATGGGTCTCGTGCTCATACGCGGGCCCCCAGACCTCGGTCAACAACTGCTTCTGCGGGACCAGCTTGCCTGGATTGCGGATCAATAGTTCCAGCAGCGACCATTCTGTCGGAGTCAGCCGGACCGGGTCATTTCCCCTCGAAACCCGGTGAGCGCTGAGATCCACCGTGAACGTGTCGGTCGTCACCACGTCGACAACATCCGATCCGGCCGGTGCGGCCCGACGCGCCGCCGCCCTGATCCTGGCCAGGAGTTCCTCCATACCAAAGGGTTTCGTCACATAGTCGTCCGCACCCGCATCGAGCGCCTCGACCTTTTCCGCCGAGGTCGACCGGGCGGACAGCACTATCACCGGGATCGCGGACCAGCCGCGAATTCCGGCCAGCACCTCGATGCCATCGACGTCCGGGAGGCCGAGGTCGAGGACAACGACCGCCGGATGCGCCCTGGCCACCTCGGTCAACGCCGCGCGACCGTCATGCGCGACGGTGACCTCGTAGCCGTGCGCCGTGAGGTTGATCGCGAGTGCCCGGGCCAACGGCCGATCGTCGTCAACAACCAGCACCCGGATCATGAAGCGACCGCGCGCGGGCCCGCACCGGACGGAACTGCAGCGCTCTGTGTGCCCGCGACCGGCACGGTGACGATCATGGTGAGACCCCCGCCGGGGGTGTCCTCGACCTCGATGGTGGCCTCCACCGCCTCGGCCAGCCCGCGGGCCACGGCCAGGCCGAGCCCGATACCTGAGCCCTGCGGAACGTCGCCGAGTCGCTGGAACGGGGCGAACATCGCCTCCCGATCGACCTGCGCAACACCAGGCCCACTGTCCACCACCCGGATCTGCACCCGCCTGCCCTGTTCGTCCGATATCTGACCGGCCAGCAATCGCACCGGCGATCCCTCCGGGGAATGGCGCACCGCGTTCGCGGTGATGTTGGCGATCACCCGCTCCAGCAGTCCGGCATCGGTGTCGATCAACGGTAGGTCGTCCGGGATCTTGTCGTGGATCCGGCCGATCGGGATGCCGATCAGCGCGCGATGCACCACCTCGTCAACTGATGTGGGCCGGCGCAGCGGCACCACAACTCCGGTCTGCAAACGGGACAGGTCGAGCAGGTTCGCCAGCAACGCGTCGAGTTGATCCGCGGCCTCATCGGTGGCCGCCAGCAACTCGGTCTGATCGTCCTCGGTCCAGGCGATCGAGGAGTCTCGCAGGCTGGAGACGGACGCCTTGATAGTGGCCAGCGGGGTCCGCAGATCGTGCGACAGCGCGGCCAGCACGGCGGTCCGCACCCGGTCCGCCTGCTTGAGCCGCTCCCCCTGCCTGGCCTCCGCCAGCAGCCGATCCCGCTCGACTGCGAGTACCGCCTGTGCCGCGAAGACCTCGACCAGCGTGCGGTCCGACGGCGTCAACGGCCGCCCGTACAACGCCAGAATCCAATCGGTGCCCGCCGTCACCGAGACGTCGGCACCGTCGGGGTTGATGCCGCCATCTGCGGCTGTCGGGATGTCGACGCCGGCGATGCTGACCGGCCGTGGCAGCCCCGGATCGGCCGTTGACAGCAGCACCACCGACCTCATCCCGAACCCGACCCTGGCCTGATCCAGCACTGCGTGCAGGGCATCGGCGGCATAGACGATGCTCGTCGCGACGGACGCGACCAATTGCGCCTCGGCCCGGCCTCGTGTTGCCTGGCTTGCGCGGACCGCACTGCGATCGACCACCGATGCCACCGTCACCCCGACAACGACGAAAACCACCAGGGCAAAGGCGTTTTCCGGCTGAGCGATGGTCAGCGAACCGTACGGCGGGGTGAACAGCAGGTTGGCCAGTAACCCTGCGATCATGGCGGCGAGCGCGGCCGGCAGCATCCCCCCGATCAGCGCGTTGGCCAACACTCCGAGCAGAAAGATCAGCAGCACCGTGGACAGCGCGAGGCCATGGCGCAGCGGTAGCACCAGCGCCGCCAGGACCCCCGGAATGAGCACCGCAGCGATCCACGGCCATGGGCCGGCCCGACCGAGCCGCGGGAACGCCCATCCAGGCTGACTGCCTGCGGCCTTCTGATGAGTCACCACGTACACGTCGATATCGCCGGAACCGCGGACGATCGCGTTGGACGTGCTCGGCCGCACCAGCTGGGCGAACCGGCCGTGCCGCGACGCACCGACCACGATCTGCGTGCCGTTCACGGTCCTGGCGAACTCCAGCACAGTGGCGGCGATATCGTCCCCGACGACGAGTTGCAGGCTGCCGCCGAGGTTTTCGGCGAGCAGTCGTTGCTTCTCGATCTCGCTGACCGAAGACCCGACGCTGCCGTCAGAACGCACGACGTGCACGGCGATCAGCGACCGACCGGCTACCCGGCCGGCGATCCGGGCTCCACGCCGCAACAGCATGGGGCCCTCTGGTCCGCCGGTGAGTGCGACCACGACCCGGTCCCTGGCGGCCCAGGTGCCGCGGATCCCGTGCTCGGCACGGTAGCGATCCAGACCTTCTTCCACCCGGTCAGCCACCCACAGCAGCGCCAGCTCGCGCAGCGCAGTGAGATTGCCCTCCCGGAAGTAGTTGCCGAGCGCGGTGTCGATCCGGTCGGCCGGGTAGATGTGCCCGTGAGCCATCCGGCGCCGCAGCGCCTGCGGCGTCATATCCACCAACTCGATCTGCTCCGCGGCCCTGACCACCTCGTCCGGCACTGTTTCCGACTGCACCACGCCGGTGATCGCGGCTACCACGTCGTTCAGCGATTCCAGGTGCTGGATATTTACCGTGGTGATCACATCGATCCCCGCTGCGAGCAGCACATCAACGTCCTGCCAACGCTTCTCGTTTCCCGATCCGGGCGCGTTGGTGTGCGCGAGCTCATCGACCAACGCCACATCCGGCCGCGCATCGAGCACCGCGCGAAGATCCATCTCCGACAGCTGAACGCCGCGGTGTGACAGGGTCCGCCGCGCCACAACGGATAACGGCCCGATCTGCTCGGCGGTGAACTCCCGCCCGTGGCTCTCCACCACGGCGACCAGCACGTTCGTCCCGCGCTCGGCCCGGCGACGTCCCTCGGACAGCATCGCAACGGTCTTGCCAACGCCGGGTGCGGCACCGAGATAGACCCGGAGCCGCCCGCGAGCACGGGTATTACCGGATCGCTCCGCCCCACGGCCGCCTTCGTCGGGCGACTGCGCACGCTCCGGGACACCCGCCATGGCCGGATCAGCCCCCGGCGCCGACCGTCGAGCCGGTCGGCAGCGCCGCGAGCGCGAGGTTCAGCTCCACCACGTTGACCCGCTCCTGTCCGATGAAGCCAAGGGTGCGCCCCTGGATGTGTGCCTCCACTAGATCATTCACCTGCGCCGCCGGCAGCCCGCGCGCCGCCGCGACCCGGTTCACCTGCAAGAGGGCGTACTCGGGGCTGATGTCCGGGTCGAGCCCGGACGCAGAAGCGGTCACCGCATCGGCGGGCACGGCCGCTGGGTCAACCCCGTTGGCGGCCGCGATGTCCGCGCGACGCCGGTCGATCAGTTGCTGCAACTCGGGGCTGTCCGCGGCGAGGTTCGACCCGCCGGAGGACATCGCGTCATACCCGTCACCGGCCGCCGACGGTCGGCCGGCGAACCACTTGTCCCCATCGAACTGCTGCCCGATCAGGCTGGAGCCGACAACAGCACCATCCGGTGCCGTCACCAACGAGCCGTTGGCCGTCGACGGGCTCAGCAGCTGGCCGAGACCCAGAACGATCGCGGGATAGGCGATGCCGAGCACGATTGTCATCGCACCGAGAAACCGCAGGGCCACGAGCAGCTGCCGCCCGGCGATCGACGCGACGGCGCCACCCGAGGGCGCTGGGCTGGTCTGCGGGCTGGCGGGCTTGTCAATCGTCACGGTTGCTACCTGGAACGACTTTGTGTTGATGGACATGCGGGTCACCCAATTCCCGGAATCAAGGAGATGACGAGGTCAATGAGCTTGATCCCGACGAACGGCACGATCAGCCCGCCGACCCCATAGACGAGAAGGTTGCGGTTCAACAGCTTCGCCGCCGATGACGGCCGGTACCGCACGCCCCGCATGGCCAGCGGGATCAGCCCGATGATGATCAGCGCGTTGAAGATCACCGCCGACAGGATCGCCGACGTCGGTGAGGACAACTGCATGACGTTCAGCGCGGACAGGCCCGGATAGGCGACCACGAACATCGCCGGCAGGATCGCGAAGTACTTCGCAACGTCGTTGGCCAGCGAGAATGTGGTCAATGCACCGCGGGTGATCAGTAATTGCTTGCCGATCTCGACGATGTCGATCAGCTTGGTGGGGCTGGAATCCAGATCCACCATGTTGCCGGCCTCCTTGGCCGCGGTGGTACCGGAGTTCATTGCCACCCCGACGTCGGCCTGCGCAAGCGCGGGCGCGTCGTTCGTGCCGTCACCTGTCATCGCGACGATCCGCCCGCCGGTCTGCTCGGACCTGATGTACGCGAGCTTGTCCTCGGGGGTGGCCTCGGCGAGGAAGTCGTCGACGCCTGCCTCCTTCGCGATCGACTGCGCCGTGAGCTTGCTGTCGCCGGTGATCATCACCGTCCGAATGCCCATTCTGCGCAGCTCCGCGAACCGTTCGGCGATTGCCGGTTTGACGACGTCCTTGAGATGAACGACTCCCAACACCCGACCCGAATCCGCTACCAGGAGCGGAGTTCCACCGTCACTGGAGATCTCGTCGGCGGCCGCAAGGGACTCGGCGGGGACGCTGCCGCCGTGTTCGACAACCCAGGCAGACACCGCGGAGACGGCACCCTTGCGGATCGCCCGATCAGGCCCACCGGCCGGATGTGGCATATCGATCCCGCTCATCCGGGTGCGCGCAGTGAATTCGATGACGACGCCGTCTCGTTCGGCGGCGCGCGCCCAGTGCCGGTCGACGTGGTAAGTCTGCCGGCACAGCTCGACAATCGAACGGCCTTCCGGGGTTTCGTCCGCGAGACTGGCGGCGAGTGCCGAAGACGCCAGCTCGTCCGGGTCGATTCCGGGGGCGGCGATGAGCCGCGCGGCCTGCCGATTGCCATAGGTGATGGTGCCGGTCTTGTCCAGCAGCAGGGTGGAAACGTCACCGGCGGCCTCGACCGCCCGGCCGCTCATCGCGAGCACGTTGCGCTGCACCAGCCGGTCCATGCCGGCCACGCCGATGGCCGAGACCAGCGCGCCGATCGTGGTGGGAATCAGGCAGACCAGCAGCGCAACGAGAACGATCACGGACTGCGGTGAACCGGCGAAGCTCGCCATCGGCTGCAGCGCGATCACCACCAGCAGGAAGACAATGGTCAGGCTGGCGAGCAGGATGTTCAGCGCGACCTCGTTCGGCGTCTTCTGCCGGACGGAGCCTTCGACCAGTGCGATCATCCGGTCGACGAAAGACTGTCCAGGGCCGGTCGTGATCCGGACGACGATGCGGTCGGACAACACCCTGGTACCGCCGGTGACCGACGACCGGTCACCCCCGGACTCCCGGACCACCGGAGCGGACTCGCCGGTGATGGCCGATTCATCAACGGAGGCAACACCTTCGACGATGTCGCCGTCACCGGGAATGATGTCACCCGCCTCGCACACCACCAGGTCACCCACCCGGAGATCCGCAGCCGCCACCCGTGTCTCACGCGGTGGAAGGTTCGGGCCCTGCTCGTCCAGCCGGCGAGCAACGGCCGTGTCCCGGCCGGCCCGCAGCGAATCGGCCTGGGCCTTGCCGCGGCCCTCGGCCACCGCGTCGGCAAGGTTCGCGAACAGCACGGTGAGCCACAACCAGACGGTCACCGAAATCACGAAGACGTTCGGCTCAATGGCACTCAGAACAGTGCTCAACAGGGCGCCGACCTCGACGACGAACATCACCGGGTTGTGCGCCATCACCCGCGGGTCCAGCGCCCGGAGTGCGTCGGGCAGCGCGGAGACCAGGCTGGCGGGATTGAAGACACCCGCACCGACTCGTCCGGCGGTTGGACTTTCCGGTTGGTGGGCAGGAGGGGTCAGCACCGGGGCTGTCATAGCAGGCCTTCCGCGATGGGTCCGAGGGCGAGCACGGGCAGGTAGGTCAGCCCGGCCACCAGCAGGACAACGGCGACGAGCATCGTCACGAATTGTGGTCGGTGGGTGGGTAGGGTCCCCGAATCGTCAGGTCGAACACCCTGGCGGGCAAGGGATCCGGCGAGACCGAGGACGAGAGCGATCGGCAACAACCGGCCGACCAGCATCGCGATACCCAACGCGTTGTTGTAAAAATCTGTCGTGGCAGACAGTCCCGCGAAAGCCGAGCCGTTGTTGTTGCCGGCCGACCCGAAGGCGTAGGCGATCTCCGTCAGAGCGTGCGGGCCGCCGTTCAGCGCGGCCTCCCGGGCCGACGGCACCAACAATGCGCTCGCGGTACCGAGCAGCACAACGGCGGGGGTGACCAGCAAGTAGCCTGCGGCGAACTTCATCTCGGTGCCGCCGATCCGTTTGCCGAGATAGGTCGGTGTACGGCCCACCATCAGTCCGGCGATGAAAACGGTGATCATCGCCAGGATCAGCATCCCGTAGAGACCGGAACCCGTTCCGCCGGGACTGACCTCACCGAGCAACATATTCAGCAAGAGAACGCCGCCGCCGAATCCGGTGTAGGAGGAATGCAGAGAATCGACCGCACCGGTGGAGGTCATGGTGGTGGAGACCGCGAAGAGTGCGGAAAGCGGCGTCCCGAAACGAACCTCGCGTCCTTCAGTGGCAGCGCCGGCCGCCTGCTTCGCAATTCCGGAGTGGGCGTTCTCGGTCGAGATGACGGCAGCGACGGAAGCACCCCACAGCACCACCATTGCGGTCAGGATGGCGTAGCCCTGCTTGAGGCTGCCGACCATTCGGCCAAAGGTGCGTGGCAGGGAGAACGGGATCGCCAACAACAGCACGATCTGCAGCAGGTTGGTCACGGCGTTGGGGTTCTCGAAAGGATGTGCGGAGTTGGCGTTGAAATACCCGCCGCCGTTGGTGCCGAGTTCCTTGATGGCCTCCTGGGAGGCCACCAGCCCGCCGGGCAGGGTTTGTGTCGAACCAGCCAGCGTAGCGATATCCGTTGGTGCGTTGAGGTTTTGTATGACCCCTGCCGCCACGAATGCGAGAGCGGCCAGGAACGACAACGGGAGCAGGAGCCGAAGGCTGATCCTGGTGATATCGACCCAGAAATTCCCCAGCCGGTCGGTGTGCCGGCGAACCAACCCGCGGATCAGTGCCGCGGCGACCGCCATTCCCACCGCGGCGGAGAGGAAGTTCTGCACGGTGAGGCCGATGGCCTGCACCGTGTAGCCGAGCGCGGATTCACCGGCGTAGGACTGCCAGTTGGTGTTCGTGACGAAGCTGACGGCGGTGTTGAACCCCTGCGCGGCAGGCATGTTCGGGGTGCCGGAGGCGAACGGCAGCAAACCCTGCAGCGACAGCAGTCCCCAGAGGATCGCGATCGAGACAACGGTGAACGCCAGCACAGCAATCAGATAGGTGGTCCACCGCTGCTCGGCCGCGGAATCGATCCGCAGCACGCGGTAAAGACCTCTCTCGACCTTGTTGTCCCTGGATGCGGTGAAGATCCGAGCCAGGTAGTCGCCGAGCGGCACGTGGATCAGTGCGAGCACAGTCACCACCAGAGCGATCTGCAGGCCGGCGGCGAGGGCGGGGCTCATCAGAACCGCTCCGGATGGACCAGGGCGACCACCAGGTAGCCCAGCAACAGCAGGGCGACTACGCCCGCGACGACGGTCATGCTGTCCCAACTCTCTGCGAGGTTCCCGCAGTGAGCTGTCCCTGCGGGTGCATCCGGTATCCGGGGGAACCGGACACGGCCACGCTAGGAGCGGTCGTGTGTGCGGTCCACGATCTTGACGCCTTCTTGACGGCCACCCCGCTGTTCTTGACGGAACCTTGAGCGGGCCGTGCTCGGATCGGCGTGGAGTTGGGGTCCGGCTGCTGGCGGGAGGGGGCGGGCTCGACGCCCCCGGCCATTTCCATGTTGGACTACTACGGCAGAAGAACCACCTTGCCGCTGGTCGTCCGAGACTCGGCCAGCGTCAGGGCGGCACCGGCCTCGGTGAGCGGGAATCTGGCGGCGATCTGTGGACTGATCGCACCCTGTTCGAGCAGATCCAGAACTGCAGTCAGGTCGGCGTGTTGACGCCCCCGGAACTTCCGGATCGACAACGAGTGTCCGGCCCAGAAGTTGTAAAAGTTCGCCCGGCGCTTGTTGGGCAGCACATTCCAGGTAGCGAGCCGAGCAATCACGCCCAGGAACATGATGAGCAGGGAATTGTCGTCATCCAGCCGAGCGGCCGTGCCATAGGCGACGAGCGTGCCGCCCGGCGCCAATAGTGAGAAGGACACCCGAAAGCTGTCCAGCCCAAGATGGTCGAAGACGGCGTCAACTCCATGGGGTGCGAGCCGGCGGACCTGTTCGCGCACATCCTGGCGGTAGTCGATCGGTTCGACACCCAGCGCCCGAAGCGATTCGTGGTTGCGCCGGGACGCGGTACCCAGCACCCGAATGCCGTCGTGGCTGGCCAACTGCACGAGAATGCTGCCGACGCCGCCGCTGGCACCATGAACCAAGATCGTTTGGCCGGGCCGGACCCGGGCACTTCGGTGCAGCATCTGGTAAGCGGTGATGCCGTTGACCACCACGGTTTCCACCTCCGCGGGGTCAAGTCGGCCGGGTACGGCGACCAGATCGGCGGCGGCCACGACGGTGTGACTGGCCCAGCCGCCGATCTTGGTGGCGGCCGCCACCCTGGTTCCGACAAGCGCCCGGTCCACGTCAGCGCCAACGGCGGTCACGGTTCCGACCATGTCGTACCCAGGGACGAACGGGAATTTCGGCTGGCCCGGGTAACGACCACGCCGCATGCCCTGCTCGGCGAATGAAACGCCGGTGGCCTCGACCCGGACAAGTGCCTGTCCCGCCGTCAGCGCGGGCACCGTGCGTTGCCGAATCTGCAGCCCATCGGGCTCCACCAGTCCGGGCATCACCACTTCGGTGGCGACCACCGGTTCGGTCCGAGCGGCGATGTTGGGCTCGGCGGCATGGGGTGCTGTCATGGCGATGTCCTCTTCGATTGACGATCTGTGTGAATACTAGTTGCTTTCGTTATAGACTATAACGCTAGTAGCGTCGGCCTCATAAGCTGAACAGGGAGTAACTGTGAGTCGACCGACTGCGGGTCCACGTGCGCGGTACCGCCAGCAGGTGCGAGACGAGGTGCAGGTCCGAGCGTGGGAGCAAATCAGCCAGGCGGGAGCCTCCGCGCTGTCGTTGAAAGCGATCGCCACCCAGCTGGGTATGACTGCCCCGGCGCTCTACCGCTACTACGCCAGCCGCGACGAACTACTCACCCAGTTGATCCTCAGCACCTACCGGGACCTTGCCGAGCTGACGGAGTCAGCGGTCGACAGCGAGACCACACCGGCACATCAGCTCACCGACATCGCGCACACACTACGACAGTGGGCCGTCGCCAATCCGCAGCGTTATCTGCTGGTGTACGGCACACCCGTTCCGGGCTACCACGCACCACCGGAGGCCACCGAGCTGGCCAAGCGGATCTTTGCCCCGATCCTCGCCGGCTTCGCCACCCGCGCAAGCGATCAGGTGGACAACGGTCCGGGCTCCCCCACATTTCTTCGATCGGTGACATTCTGGACCCGTTTGCACGGCGTACTCAGCCTTGAGCTGGCTGGTCATTTCACGGGAATGAATATCGACACCGACCGGCTCTTCGAGGACGAGATCCGCAGTCTGGTCACGGATATCGACGCACCAATCAAGCCGGCACAGTGAATGACCGCGTGGACGAATCCTGCCCACCTCGCGGTCATCGTGGCGGCTTCCCTGGGCGAACAAGCGGACAATAGGCCCTATATGGCCAAAACCCAGACGGGCGCGCATGATGAGTCGGTGCGGAACACGCGAGATCAACAGACTCCCCCCGTCCTCAGTGCGCCCTGGGCACCGAATTCACCCCGTTCGCCGGGGGCCGACGACGGGGTGAGAACACCGTTCTTCGTGATCGACCTCGGCGGAGCGTGGTAGCGCGCCGCATGGGCGTGTGCGCGGTGCTGATCATGCTCGGGGCATCTGGTGGGCTGCTCCAACAGCACGCCGGCACCCTCGACGACCTCCTCGTCGTCGGCAGCCCTGTCCTCGTCCAGCGAGTCCCTGTCCAGCTCAACGACTACGGCTTCGGCTCCGGCTTCACTATCCGGCAGTACCAGCGTGGCCGCCGGCAAGGAGCAGGTCTGTGCAGCGCGTAGCCAGCTCCAGACCTCGGTGACCGCCTTGACCAGCACCAGCCTGCTGTCCGAGGGGACGACTGCGATCAAGGCCGCGGTCGACCAAGTGCAAACGGACCTGAACTCGCTGTCCGCCGCGGCGCAGCAGGATTACCGTCCACAGGTGGACGCCATGCAGTCAGCACTCCAGCAGTTGCAGGCTGCGGCGGGCGCTCTTGGGAACGGCAACACCGCGGACAATTTGACGGCGCTCGGTTCGTCCATCGCCGCGACCGCTGCCGCGGCACAGGACCTGTTCAGCCAACTCCAGGCCTCGTGCGGTTCTTGATCGTGCGGGAATCACCACGATGAATGCGTGGTCTGCGGGACGTATCGCCCCACAGTGAGGTTGGTTCGGTCAAAGGCCGGCCAGGAATTTCACGCTGGCCTTGGCCTCGGCGGTGGTGTCGGCTCCGTCGGCTTCCGTGGCAAGAATCCGATCCTGTTCGGGTACATACCAACCTCGGTATCCGGATGCTTCCAAGGAATTCACGATTGCCGGGAGGTCGATGACCCCTTGGCCGAGAACGCGGTACATGCCATCCCGGACGCCCTCGGTGTAGCTACGCCTGCCGGACCGAACTGTGGCCAGCACGGCCGGATCGACATCTTTGAAATGCACGTGGGCGATGCGTTCGGGTGCATCCAGCGCAAGCTGCACCGGGTCTGTGCCGCCAATCAACAGGTGACCGGTGTCCAGAGCAGAGCGGCACGTCGCAGCCGTCCAGGAAACGTTCGATATCAGCCCGAGTCTGGATCATCGTGCCCATATGCGGGTGGACGCAGGCAGTCACACCGGCCGCAGCGGCCATTTCCGCTACAGCGGATACGTTGACAAGCAGTCGCTTCCACTCATTATCGTCCAACGGTCGGTAGCCGTCATAGTTTTCCGAACCCGCATCGGCCAAGATGGCCATGACACTGGCGTCCACAGCGTCGAAAGTTAACAGGATCGCCTGCCCTGCTCGCGAACCGCACCGCCGTCGCCGTGCAGCGGTATCGGACAGAACGCGCCTAGCGCACGAAGCTGATATCCGGCCAGGAACTTCTTCAGTGGTCGGGGTCCGCGGTCAAAATCGTCCGGGCCCAATTCTGTGTAGGTCAGACCGATTTGTTGCATGTCCGAAAGCACTCGCTCGGCAGACAGTTGAAAGCCCCATCCGGGCACCTCACAGATGCCCCAAGTCGCCGGCGCGCCGGCAATCCGCCTACTGATGTCGGTCATATCAACTCCCCTGGCGCGAAGTCACGAGCTGAACGCGTTCGGGTCGCAGACTGCGCTTCGACCGGTCGGCCGCTTGCGCGACGTAGAACGCGGCCAGCGCATCCTGCACCGTTGACGGGTTCGCCGATCGTCCTGCTGCCACCTCGATGAAGGCGTTCAGTTCGGCGGTATAGGCGTGGTTGAAGCGGTCGTAGAACAGCACCCACGGATCTCCGCCAGGAAAATTCTCTCCAGGCTCCGTCGATCTCACCGGCGTCCGGTCGCACAGGCCTACGACGTAGGTGCCCTTGGTGCCTGCGACTTCCATGCGCACGTCGTAACCCGCACCGTTGTAGCGCGAGCCCTGCAGCGTTGCCAGAGTTCGTCGTCAAGCGTCAGAACTGCGACCGCCTCGTCGAAGTCGTTCGAAGCGGCGAAGTAGTCGGCGCCGCGGCTCACACCGGTGACGTAGACCTCGACGATCTCGTGCCCCGTCACCCAGCGGATCACGTCGAAGTCGTGGATGTGGAGGTCGGCGAAGATGCCGCCCGATGTTGGAATGAACGACGCATCGGGGGCAGCGGGGTCGGCACTGACCACATGGACGCGACGCACGGCGCCGATGTCACCATTGACGACACGGCGGCAAGCCTCCCGGTAACCAGGGTCGAACCGACGTTGAAAGCCGATTTGCACCGGAACGCCCGTTCGAAATGCGGTCGCTGCCACCTGCCGGGTGCGCTCGGCGTCCAGCGCGACGGCTTCTCGCAGAACACCGGAATTCCGGCCGCGCAGGCACGCTCGATGAGATCGGCGTGCGCTCCCGTCGCGGTAGCGACGACCAGACCATCCAGGCGGGATGCGAACAGCTCATCAATGCCGGCGGCCACCTCAGTCTTCGGCAGACCTGCCGCGACAGCATCGGCACGGCCGGGCAGGCCATCGGCCAGGCACCAGCGTGTCCACCTCCGCATGGTTGGCAACCACTCCGGCGTGCCGGGCACCGATGCGTCCCGTTCCGGCGATGCCGATTCTCATAGCGCCGCTACTTTCCTTCGTTTGAAAGGCTTTTCATCGAGACGGACTGCCGTCAGGCCCACCACGAACCAGCAGTTCGGGCCAGGGGAATCAAGTCTGGTGATATCCGCCCGTGCACGACCGGCGCATTCACCGAGTTCGGGTACAGCACCACTCTGGTGCCGGGCAGGAGCATGGGCAGGTCTCCTACCAGGACAGGACGTTACCGACGAGCGTTGCGCCTGGTCAAGATTTCGGCTGGGGCTCGTTGCGCGCTGCGCGCTTTTGTCGCAGTGGTGCGCCCTGCGCAACATGACCCTGGGCCGGATAGCGCTCCCGATAGATTCATCGCGGCTGCCGACGTTCCACGTAATGCTCCAGCATTATTGTTGCGCATAGTGCGCCGGAGTTGGGCCGATAGTTGCATTTAATGCTCCAGTACTGTTGACACCCATCCGCGACTGGGTTGTGATCCAACGATGACAACGGTGCAATCCCTCGAGCGGGGCCTTCGCATCCTGGACTTGCTGTCCGAGGTCGAGTTCGATGTGCTCCGACAAGGGAAGGGCATCGGAATACAGCAGGTGGCCGAAGAGTTGGGCGTCCACAAGAGCACTGCATCGCGGTTGATGAGCACCTTGGCCGGCGCCGGATATGCCTCACCACGGGGCAGTCGGCGATGGGGAGCTGGACCCGCACTAAAGGGTTCAGCAGATCTGACGGCCCAGCAACGCACATTTCAGGAACAGTCCTATCCGCAACTTCGACACCTGGTCAACATCAGCGGCGAGTGCGCGCACGCCGCCGTCACGGCCTACCCGTGCGCGTTGGTGATCGCGGACGTCGAAACGGACAAATCACTTCGGGTGGTGGGGAAGTCCGGTCGGCGTGTACCGCTGCATTGCACGTCCGCCGGCAAAGTGCTGCTGGCATTTGAGAATCTGCCAGTTCCCGAGCGACTTGCCCACCGCACGGAGAAGACCATCGTCGAAGTCCGACAGATGAGCGAGCACCTGGAGGTCGTACGCCGACAAGGCTATGCGTTCGACGACGAAGAAAACGACTCCGGTGTCCGCTGCCTTTCGGCCCCGGTGTTCGGGCCCGGCGGGGACTGCGTCGGTGCTGTCGGTATCGACGCTCCGGCCATCAGATTTCCCCTGACACGCTTGCCCAGCCTCGCCCGAAACGTTGTCAAGACGGCGGACGCCATTTCCCAAGCAATGGGTTCGACTCGACGCTTTCCGAATGTACCTGCACCGCAGCCCGCCTCACCGGGACAATAAAGCAGCATACCCATACCTGACCGCGCAGTGGCGCGATCCATCTGTGAACAAGTGCAACCCACGCCGGCATTTGGCGTGATCTTCCTGCGCCGCATAGTTTTTGATCCCGGACGTCCAACAAAGGAGTTTTGACGTGTCCACTATTCGACTCACTGCTGGCCAAGCGCTGATCCGCTACCTTATCAACCAAAATGTGGAAACCGACGGCGAGGTCACCCCGTTCTTCGCCGGTATTTGGGGGATCTTCGGTCACGGGAACATCGGCGGCCTGGCCCAAGCCATTCAACAGTACGAGCGGGAATTTCCGTATTACCTGGCTCGGAACGAACAGGGCATGGTGCACAGCGCCATCGCCTTCGCCCGGATGAAGCGCCGACTGCAAACTCAGGTATGTCTGTCCTCCATCGGGCCCGGAGCGACCAACATGGTGACCGGCGCGGCCACGGCGACGATCAACCACATCCCAGTGCTGCTCCTCGCAGGTGACTCGTTTTCCGAGCGCGTCCAGGCACCGGTGCTGCAACAGCTGGAGTTCGAGCACTCCCCCGATGTCAGCGTCAATGACGCCTTCCGCCCGGTCACCCGTTACTGGGACCGCATCGTGCGGGCGGAGCAGCTGATCACGTCACTTCCGGAGGCAATGCGCGTCCTGACCTCACCCGCCGACACTGGGGCAGCATTCATCGCGATGCCCCAGGACACCTCCACCTATGCCTACGACTACCCGACGGACATGTTCGAACCCCGGGTCTGGTCGATACCTCGCAACCGGGCCGACGTCGCCGCCCTCCAGCGAGCTGCAGCGGCGATCAGGGCGGCCGACCGTCCCCTGATCATCGCCGGCGGAGGCGTCCGATACAGCAACGCCGAAGCCACCCTCGCCGACTTCGCCGCACGTCATGGCATCCCGGTTGCCGAGACCCAGGCCGGTAAGGGCTCGTTGAACTACGACCACCCGCAGGCCCTGGGCGGCGCCGGCGTGGCCGGCTCCCGCGGCGCCAACATGATGGCAGAAACGGCCGACCTGGTCATCGGTATCGGAACGCGCTTCACCGACTTCGCCACCGCCTCGAAGTCAGCGTTCCAGAACCCGAAGATCCGATTCGTCAACATCAACGTCTTCGAGATGGACGCCCACAAACATGCCGGGATCGCAGTCACCGGGGACGCCAAGGTCACCATTACCGAACTGGACGAGGTGATCGGCGATCACCACACCAGCTCGGACTATCAACTCGAAGTCTCCGATCACGTGCAATGGTGGATCGACGAAGTGGACCGGGTCTACGCCGAACGTAGCGAGCCGCTGCCCAGTCAGGGCTCGCTGATCGGCGCGGTCGTCGAGTCCGCCGACCCCAGGGACGTCGTCATCAGCTCCGCCGGCAGTCTCCCCGGAGATCTGCTGAAGCTGTGGCGGTCACGTGAACCGCTGAGCTACCAGGTCGAGTACGGCAACTCCGTCATGGGGTACGAGATCCCGGCCGGGCTCGGTGCGAAGATGGCCGACCCGTCCCGGGAGATCTACGTCATGGTGGGCGACGGCAACTTCCTGATGGCGAACTCGGAAATCTCCACCGCTGTCCAGGAAAACCTCAAGATCATCAACATCATCATCGACAACCACGGCTTTTCCAGCGTGGGCCGCGTCAGCGAGCAGGTGGGGTGCGAGGGCTACGGGTGCCACTACCTCGCCCGTGGTGCGGACAACACCTACAGCGGACCGGTCCACAACCACGACATCGCACAGATCTGCCGCGGCCTGGGCGCCGAGGTCTTCCACACCCACACGCTCGAGCAGTTCAAAAAGGCCCTCGTCGATGCACGCGCCTTGGACCGCACCTCGTGCATCGTGATCGAAACAGACTGGCACGAAAGGGTTCCTGGCTACGCAACGTGCTGGTGGGACATGGCAACAGCGGAGGTCAGCGAGATGCCCGCGGTACAGGCAGCGCGCGAGGACTACGAAAAAGAAAAGACCAGCCAACGCTGGCTCATGACGCTGCCCCAATCGTGATGCGACAGCGTGGCGCCACCCCCGCGGCGGGCCGGAGATCGATCGTCGCAAGCGAAATCGGTTGGCAATACCTCACTGTCGACATCATCACCCTAGCGCCAGGTGAAACCCGCCACATCACCCACCGCCACCGAGAAGCTGCGGTCGTGCTGGTCGATGGTGCCATTTCAGTCACCGGCGCACTGACACATCGTATGAGCCGCGACGACCTGTTCGGATCTGTT
The DNA here is from genome assembly GCA_963730295.1 of uncultured Actinomycetota bacterium. Taxonomy (GTDB): domain Bacteria; phylum Actinomycetota; class Actinomycetes; order Mycobacteriales; family Nakamurellaceae; genus Nakamurella. The sequence continues at coordinate 85,653 of CAVSRE010000009.1, forward strand.
GGTGACGTCATCTACGTCGCGCCGGGTGCGAATATCCAGATCACCGCGGACGTTTCGACCGAGATCGCCGTCGGTAGCGCTCCGGCAGTCGGCAAGTATTCCTCTGCTGTCGGGTACCGCGACACCATGACCGCCGAGGTCCGCGGCGAGGGCTCGTACCGGCGGAAGGTTGTGTCGACGCTCACCCACCCCTTCCCTGCTGAATCATTGGTGGTCTACGAGGCGGTGGTCCCGGCAGGCCAATGGGCTGGGTGGCCACCGCACCGGCACGATGGGATACATGGGTCTCCCTATCTGGAAGAGACCTACTACTTCCGATTCCAGGAGGAATCCGGGTTCGGGTTCCACCGCAACTTCGACGAGTCACAGGATGAGACATTCTGCATCACCGACCGCTCGCTCATCCCTGTCGTCGGGGGCTACCACGTCTCGACCGCAGCGCCGGCCGCGAACATGTGGATTCTCAACTTCCTGGCCGGCAGCGAAGTCGACAGGCCGATTCCGCCCTACTTCGACCCGGTCTATGCGCACCGGACACCGCCGGTACTGTCTTTCAACGACTCCGACGTTGAAACAACCCGCTGACGATCAGCTTTTCAGTCGAGTGGGACGGTGACTTCCGTCATTGCAACTGGGCGATGTTCAGCGATCGAAGTCAAGGTTGCGACTGCGGCCTGTTGCGCCGCAACACCGTCAGCAGCCGGCGACGGGTTTGGTCGTTCGCCCGTGGCCATGTCCACAAAGGCGAAGGTCTGAAGCGCGAATGCCGGCCTGAAGCGCTGCATGAAGTCTTCGAACGGGTCAGCAGCGCGGGTGATCTTGCTGCCATCCACGATGTCGGACAACGCAGATCGCTCTCGCTCGAACCCGACGCCAAGGGTCTCCTTCGAGCCGAATATTTCAGCTCGGACATCATGCCCCCCGGGACTGTGCCGTGCTGCGCTGAGCAGAACCGGAAGTCCGCTGTTCATCTCCAGCATCACGCCGGCCACGTCGAAGTCACCTGCCTGTTCGATATAGTCCAAGCCAGTGCGATTGCTACCTATGGCAAAAACGGACGAGATCTCGTCATCGGTCAACCAGCGCACCAGGTCAAAGTCGTGGACCATCAGATCCTGAATTATTCCCCCCGAGCCCTGCTGAAATGCCGGCGAGGGTGGAACCCGGTCATGCGAGAGCAACCGGAGGAGGTACAGGTTGCCCAGGTCGCCGGAGCGAATCCGGTCCCGAGTCGCCGCAAAGGCAACATCGAATCGACGCTGGAATCCAATCATCAATTCGACACTTGAATCTTGTGCGGCCTTGGTGACCCTGACAGCATCATTCAAAGTAGTAGCAATGGGTTTTTCGCAAAGGATCGGGACCCGGTAGTCGATCGCCCGAATAATCTGAGTCGCATGATCGTCGCTGCTACCGGCGATGACCACCGCATCGATATCGGCAGAAAGGATATCCATAACTGTCCCGGACATTGATGCCCCGCTGGCCCGTACGGCTGCAGCGGCGCGATCACGGTTGTCGCTCCCGATCCCAACCCAGTCCACCCGGTCATGCAGCATCAGGTCGTATGCCCGCATCTGCGCCATTCTGCCACTGCCGAGTATGGCAACCCTCACCGAATGCCTCGCTCAGTGGTTACGGCGCAAATCATTGTCTCCGACAAGCGAACGGCCTTTCTCGCCACCAGGTGTTTCGCGCTACAGGTCTTTTGAAACCGGTCATTGATCAAACCGAAGGAATTTCACAGCGGGCGGTACAGTTCTTTCGTAGATCAACAATTCGGTGCGACTCCAGGGTCGATGTGGTAGCACGCTATAGCGGCCCGATCCGCTGGGTCAATACCTTCGTCTTGACGTTGTTGTGCGTAGCGCGTCGAGTCGTGAACGAAGCGCCCTGCGCAACACACCCTCGGCACGCACGACGGCCGGTTTCCGTTCTCAGCGTTGACCGGAGGGCCGTGCTGCTGACCGGCGGCGCCGTGCGCGACATCACTGATCGCACGGCATGCAGGCCGCATCTGAATCGAGGCAGGTTTGGCAGGATGGCGTAGTGACCACGCCTGCCCCGCCGCCATCGGACCTCCCGGGAGCCGGCGGCGTGCCCGCTCGGGGTCCGTCACCGGCCGATCACCCGCGCGTACTGGTCGGGCGTTACCGGTTGGACTCCGTCATCGGCAAGGGCTCGATGGGGACTGTTTGGTCCGCGACCGACCAGGTCCTGCACCGGCAGGTGGCGATCAAGGAGATCGATTTCCCGGTCGGCACCCCGGCCGCCGAGCGAGCCCAGCTCGAACATCGCACGCTGCGCGAGGCCAGGGCGATTGCGGCCCTGTCGAACCCCTATGTCATCACGCTTTTCGACATCCTGACGTTGGACAACGGTCCGGTGATCGTGATGGAACTGCTGCATTCCAGGTCGCTGGCGGAGATCCTGCGCAAGGTCGGCCGGCTACCGGACGGGCAGGCGGCCACCATCGGCGTCGCAGTGGCGTCGGGTCTGCTGGCTGCGCACTCGGCCGGCATCACCCATCGGGACGTCAAACCCGGCAACGTCCTGATCTGCGATGACGGCCGGATCAAGCTGACCGATTTCGGGATCGCCCGCAGTTCCGCGGACCAGACCATGACGGCAACCGGACTACTGCTCGGCTCGCCTGCCTACATCGCCCCCGAGGTCGCCAATGGTGTTCCGGCCGGGCCTATCTCGGACGCCTGGAGCCTGGGTGGCTTGTTGTTCGCCAGTGTCGAGGGACGGCCACCGTTCGACCAGGGGACGGCGATCGCAACGCTGACATCGGTGGTCAAGGATCCCGTCCCGCCGCACCCGCATTCGGGCAGGCTCGGTGCGGTGGTGTCCGGGCTCCTGGTGAAGACCCCCAACCTGCGGATGCGGACCGACCGGGCACTGGCGATCATGCGGGGCATCGCCGACGACCCATCTGGAACCAACCTTTCGGCCGTCGCGCGAATCCCGCGGGACGGCGCCGGGACCTCAGCGCAGCCCGGAACCGGGTCATTCGTCGGTGGCCGCACTGGGTCACCCCCGGTGGCCGACCGATCCATGCAGTCCACCCAGCAGGGCGGTGGGCCCCGCACCCCGTTGCGCGCAACCCCGCGGCCGCCGGTCACCAGTCCGGCCGACGCCTCCACCCACCCGCCGGGCGCCCCGGCGGTCGGATCGACCGGTACCGCGCACCCCGCGCCGCCGCGACCGGTCCCACCGATCGACAGTTCGGCGAATCCACAGAATTCCCAACAACTCTCGCGACCGTTCGTGCAATACGCGGCACCAGCTCCACCTGCCCTGCCACCGCCGCCGTGGGCGCAGTCGGACTCTGCAGCGCTGGCCCCGCTCCCGGCGGCCGCAGCCGAGACCCCGCACCGGGGGCGCATGATCGCGGTGATTCTGGTCGCGGTGGTTGCTGCGGTTCTCGGATTCTTCGGGGTCCGGGTGATTGCCGATATGGCCACCGAGGGCGCTGCGGCCGCATCGCCCTCAGCATCGGCGACCGGATTCCTGTCGCCGACTGCCATGCCCTGACAGCGATCCGCCCCGGAGACCTGACAGAAAGTTACGGCCGCGACGCGGCCCGACGAAGCCGTCACGCAGTGCGCGACAAGGGCGCCGACTACGCTCCCGGAATGCCAGTGGACGCCGCGACCGAAACCCGCGCCAAGGCCGAAGAGGCCGCCGACGCAATAGCCCGCGCGACCGGGGTGTTGCATCACGACGTCGCACTGGTGATGGGATCGGGCTGGGCGCCGGCCGCGGAGCGGTTGGGGCAGCCAACCGCGGAGATCGACGTGTCGACCCTGCCCGGTTTCTCCGCACCGGTGGTCGCCGGGCACTCCGGACGGATCCTGTCGATCCCGATCGGTGACAAGCGGGCGCTGGTGATGCTGGGTCGAACCCATTTGTACGAGGGGCGCGGGGTCGGCGCGGTAGTACACGGAGTCCGGGCGGCCGTCGCCACCGGCGCCCGGTTGGTGGTGCTGACAAACGCGGCGGGTGGGCTGCGGCAGGAGATGTCGCCCGGTGATCCGGTGCTGATTGCCGATCATCTCAACCTGACCGCTGTTTCGCCCATCGCCGGGGCGAACTTCGTCGACCTCACCGACCTGTACTCCCCCCGCCTGCGCACCCTGGCCAGGACGATCAACCCCGAACTGGCCGAGGGGGTCTACGCCCAGCTCCCCGGGCCGCATTTCGAAACCCCGGCCGAGATCCGGATGTTGCGGACGATGGGCGCCGATCTCGTCGGGATGTCGACGGTGCTGGAGGCGATCGCCGCCCGCGAGGCCGGTGCGGAGGTTTTCGGCCTATCCCTCGTCACCAACATGGCGGCCGGGATGACGGGTGAGCCGCTGAACCACGAAGAGGTCCTGGCCACCGGGCGCGCTGCCGCCGCCGCGATGGGCGATCTGCTCGCCGAGTTGATCGGTCAGGCATGAGTCGGCGCTCCCGAATGATTTGCGGGCCGGCATGACGTCCTCCGCTCAGCCGACGCCGCACCTGATGCCCGCGCTGCGGGACCGGGCGATTCGGTGGATCGCCGACGATCCATCACCTGCGGACCGAGCGGAATTGCAGGCGGTGCTGGCGAACGCCATGGCCGGCGCGCCGACGGCGGTCGCGGAGTTGCAGAACCGCATGCAGGCTCCGTTGGCCTTCGGCACCGCGGGCCTCCGCGGGCCGCTGCGCGCAGGGCCGGCAGGGATTAATCTGGCCGTGGTACGGCGCGCGGCGGCCGGGATCGCCGCGTTCCTCGTCGGGCAGGGGCGGCGCGGGCAGAGAGTCGTCGTCGGCTACGACGGCCGCCACCGTTCCGCCGAATTCGCCGCGGATGCGGCCGGAGTGTTTGCTGCGGCTGGCTTCTCGGTGCAGTTGGCGTCATCGGCGCTGCCCACACCGGTCACCGCCTTCGCGGTTCGGCAGCTCAACGCGGCCGCCGGAGTTCAGGTGACCGCATCGCATAATCCCCCGCAGGACAACGGTCTGAAGGTCTACCTGACGCAGGGCGCCCAGCTGGTCAGCCCACAGGACACCCGGATCGAATCGGCCATCGCCGCGGCTCGGCCGGCGCACAGCATCGACGCCGACGGCCGACCGGCCCCGTGGCCGCCGGAACTGCTGCAGTCCTACCTCGACCGGGCAGGTTCACTGGCCCGATCGTCGCCGGGCCAGGCAGCCGGGATCCGGGTGGCGATCACCCCGATGCATGGGGTGGGCGGTGAAACAGCCGTCAAGGCATTGCATCTGGCCGGCTTCACCGATGTCCACGTGGTCACGGAACAGGCCGCACCGGACGGCGATTTCCCCACCGTGCCCTTCCCCAACCCCGAGGAACACGGAGCAACCGACCTGCTGCTCGCGCTCGCCGCCACCGTCGGTGCCGATATAGCGATCGCCCTCGATCCGGACGCTGATCGGTGCGCCCTCGGCGTCCCGCTGCCGGGCGGCGGGTGGCGGATGCTGACCGGCGACGAGAGCGGCGCACTGCTGGGCGATCATGTCCTGCGGACGCTGGACCGGACTGCCCACCCGGATCCACTGGTGGCCACCACCATCGTCTCCGGTGAGTTGCTCGGGCTGATCGCGGCCAGGCACAACGCCCGCTACGACGAGACGTTGACCGGGTTCAAATGGATCGTCCGCGCCGGCGACGGCGCCGGGACGGGTCTGGTCTTCGGGTACGAGGAGGCGCTCGGTCTCTGCGTCGACCCCGACCGGGTCCGGGACAAGGACGGCATTTCCGCGGCCGTCCTGGCCTGCGACCTGTTGGCGGGTCTGCGGGCGGAAGGGCAAACACTGCAGGACCGGCTGGATGACCTGGCGCGCACCCACGGGCTGTGGATCACCGGCCAGCATTCGGTCCGGGTGCAGGACTTGACCCAGATCTCGGCGGCGATGTCGCACCTGCGGCAGCACCCACCGGGTACCTTGCTCGACGAACCGGTGTCCGAGGTGACCGACCTGCTGCCGTTGACCGACGGGCTCCGGCTACGCACCGGGCGGGTGCGGGTTGTCATCAGGCCGTCCGGCACGGAACCGAAACTCAAGGCCTATCTGCAGCTGACCGCCCCCGTTCCGGACGGAGCCGATCTTTCGGCGCTGCGGGCCGCGGCAACTGGCGACATGGCCACCCTCACCGCCGAAATCGCATCGGCTATCGGGCTCTGAACCGCAATCGCAGCGCGATCAGCCCGACGAACTGACCGTCGCCGATCCGGACGCCGGCGGGAAGGCGTCCGCTCCCACTGTCGGGTCGGCGACGAACCACAGGCCCGTGACGCCGTCCGTCGACATGATCTTCAGTCGAGTGCCGTCAGGATCGGTCGTCACCTCGTAGGGTGTGGCGCCCTGCAGGACCGCGTTCATGGTCGTCTCGAGCGCACCGCTCGGACCGTCGCAGAAAATGAGGGTGCTCCGCAGCGGACCGAAAGTGATTTCGGTGTCGCCGATCTCTGCCGTCCCGCCACCGGTGTTGCAGGAGTTGTTGTAGGCGACCTCGCCGGCGTTGAACCGGATCCACGCGCTCAGCGTCGGGTCGACCGCTGAGACCGTGCTGCCGGAAACAGTCAGGATGTCCGTCAGCTTCCACCCGGTACCCTCCACCGCCGCCGCCCCGCTGGGCGCCACCCCGAAGGTGACGGTGTCGGTGCCGTTGGTCAACGTCAGAACCCCGTCCACGTAGGTGTAGGTGGGCGAGGAGGCAAGGAAGGCGGCGAACCAGGTCTCCTGCTCCATCACGCCATCACCCATGCACGCCATCATGGTCGAAGCGAGCAACGGTGCACTGAGCACGTCGCCGGTGATCGTGTAGGCCCCGTTCATGGTGTTGCACCCGGCCGTTGCCGACAGCCGCTGATCGTCGAGGATGGTCAGCGAGATCATCGAACCGGGAGCAATCGAACGGGAACCGGTCACCTCGGTGGCGACGAACGTGGTCCCCACCAGTGAGTCGGATGCGGCTGCAGAACCGCTGGCGCCGGCCGTGGCCGAACCCGCGGTCGACGATGACGGACTGGCGCCCGATGAGGCCGCAGCGGAAGAACTCTCGGCGGCGGGCGGTGTTGTGCTGTTGCTGGCGCACGCTGTCAGCCCGGCCAGCAGCACCATCGCTGCGGCAGCCCCCAACAGACTCGTCGTCCGGATCGTCGTCCTCACCTGTGCCATGCCCTCATTCCGCCGCGGTCGCGGCCTTGGGTTCCGCTCTCCCCATCGGGAGCGGGTGCGCCCGCTGGACGCCTCACTTCACTGCGATTTCCAGGACTTCGCAGTCCTACTTCTACCTACTCACAGCCAGGACGTATCGCCCTCAACGGATCGTTGCAGCAGCCGGCCGATTCGCCGTCACACCGCGCCGAACTGCCGATCGCCGGCATCACCGAGTCCCGGGACGATGTAGCCCGAATCGTTCAGCCGCTCGTCCACCGACGCAGTGACCACCCGCACCCCGAACTTCGCGGCCGCCAGTGTGACCAGTCCCTCGGGCGCGGCCAGGGCGCAGATCGCGGTGACATCCGTCGCGCCGCGGGCGATGAGCAAGTCGATGGTGTGGACCATCGACCCGCCGGTGGCCAGCATCGGGTCGAGCACGTACACCGGTCGGCCGGCCAGCGATTCCGGCAGCGAGACCATGTAAGGCGTCGGCAGCAAGGTTTCCTCGTCCCTGGCCAGCCCGACGAAACCCATCTGCGCCTCCGGGATCAGTGCGTGGGCCTGGTCAGCCATGCCGAGCCCGGCGCGCAACACCGGCACCAGCAGCGGTGGATTGGACAACCGGGTTGCGGTGGTTCTGGCCACCGGGGTGTGGATCGGCACCTGCTCGGTCTTCAGGCTGCGGGACGCCTCGTAGATCAACATCAGGGTGAGCTCGCGAAGGGCCGCCCGGAACGCGGCGTTGTCGGTCCGGGCATCACGCATGGTGGACAGCCGGGCGGTAGCCAGTGGGTGATCGACGACCGTGACATCGAGGTCTTCGGGAAACGCATGCGGCGCGAGTTGCTGCGGAGTCATGGCGAAACTCACTTTCGGCGGGATCGGTCGTCGCGCCTCTCGATCAGCACCGTATCCGCACCGCCGACGCCGTACCGAACTGGCGTGCCATCCCTGGGAGTGCACTGAATAACCCGACTCCTTCGTCGTCAGGTTGATTCGATGCTCTCCTGCCGTGTTGACTGGCGGCCCCTCCTTCGTCGGGTCCGACTCTAGGATGACTGACATGAGCATCGTCGCCCCTCCAGGTCCAGCTACCGGTGACCTGGCTCCGGCCCTGCCGCCGCACCTGCGGGACGTCGCCACCGACGAGGCGTCCCTCCGGCGGTTCCTGCACGGCTTGCCCGGGGTGGATCCTGTCGGGGTGGAGCAGCGCTCCGCCGGCCTGGCCACCCGCTCGATCAAGAAAGCCGCCAAGCTCGCCGCGATCGACCTGGCCATTTCCATGGTCGACCTGACCACCCTGGAGGGTTCGGACACCCCCGGTAAGGTCCGCACGCTGGCCGCCAAGGCACGCAGGCCCGACCCGGAGAATCCGGAAACCCCGCACGTCGCCGCGCTGTGTATCTACCCGGACATGGCCGCCGTCGCGGTCGCTGCGTTGGCCGGCTCCGGTGTCGGAATCGCCTCGGTGGCAACGGCTTTCCCGACCGGCCGGACGTCGCTGGCGGTGCGGTTGGCGGACACGGAGGTCGCGGTCAGCGCCGGCGCCACCGAGATCGACATGGTGATCGACCGTGGCGCCTTCCTGGCCGGTCACTACGGCCGAGTATTTGACGACATTGTCGCGGTCAAGCGGGCGTGCGGCGGCGCGCGGCTCAAGGTCATCCTGGAAACCGGCGAATTGGCCACCTACGACAACGTCCGTCGCGCGTCCTGGCTCGCCCTGCTGGCGGGCGGCGATTTCATCAAGACCTCCACTGGCAAGATCTCTCCGGCGGCCACGCTGCCGGTGACTCATGTGATGTTGCAGGCGGTTCGGGATTGGTATGAACAGACCAGGGAACGCCGGGCGGTGAAACCGGCGGGCGGGATCCGAAACACCAAGGACGCGATCAAGTATCTGGTCGCGGTCAAAGAAGTCGCCGGGCCGGAGTGGTTGGACCCCTTCCTGTTTCGGTTCGGGGCGTCCAGCCTGCTCAACGACCTGCTGATGCAGCGCCGCACCCAACTCCAGGGCCACTATTCCGGGCCCGACTATGTGACCGTGGACTGATCGGTGACATGAAGGGCAAGCTTCCAATGAGCACACCAAGCACACCAACACATCTGGACTGGGACTACGCTCCGGCCCCCGAATCGGCGGCCATCGGCCGGGTCCGCGATCGGTACCAAATGTATGTCGGCGGCAGGTTTGTCGACGGCCGAGGCGATGACGTCAAGACCGTCAACCCGGCGACCGAAGAACCACTCGCCGCGGTGACCACGGCCAGTACCGCTGATGTCGACGATGCGGTCCGGGCTGCCCGGTCCGCCTATGACGTCCTCTGGTCGAGGATCTCGCCAGCAGAACGCGGAAAGTACCTGTACCGCATTGCGCGTGGCATCGCCGAGCGAGCCAGGGAGCTCGCCGTTGTCGAGACGCTGGACAATGGCAAACCCATCAAGGAGTCGCGGGACGTCGACGTGCCCACCGCGGCGGCGTACTTCTTCTACTACGCGGGCTGGGCCGACAAGGTGCAGCACGCCGGGTTCGGCCCGAACCCGGCATCGCTGGGCGTGGCCGGCCAGGTCATTCCGTGGAACTTCCCGTTGCTGATGGCTGCCTGGAAGATCGCCCCCGCGCTTGCCGCAGGAAACACAGTGGTGATCAAACCCGCTGAGACCACGCCGTTGTCGATCCTGGTGTTGGCCGAGATCATCGCGGACGCCGGCCTGCCGGCCGGGGTCGTCAACATCATCACCGGGGCGGGCGACATCGGCGCCGCGTTGGTCAATCACCCCGGCATCGACAAGGTCGCCTTCACCGGTTCGACGGAGGTCGGCCGACAGATCCAGTCCTCGCTGGCCGGCACCGGCCGCAAGATCACCCTGGAACTCGGCGGCAAGGCAGCGAACATCGTTTTCGACGACGCCCCGATCGACCAGGCCGTCGAGGGGATCGTCAACGGGATCTTCTTCAACCAGGGCCACGTCTGCTGCGCGGGATCGCGCTTGCTGGTGCAGGAATCGATCGCGGACGAGGTCAACGAAAAACTGCGCGCACGAATCGCCACCCTGCGACTCGGCGACCCGATGGACAAGAACACCGACATCGGCGCGATCAATTCGTCGACCCAGTTGGCGACGATCCGCTCCCTCGCCGACACCGGCGAGGCGGAGGGCGCGCTCCGCTGGACCTCGCCCTGCCCCGTCCCGGAACGCGGATTCTATTTCCCGCCAACAGTTTTCACCCAGGTCGTCACAATCGATGCGGATCGCCCGGGAGGAGATCTTCGGGCCGGTGCTGTCGGTGCTGACCTTCCGCACGCCGGATGAGGCCCTCGCAAAAGCCAACAACACCCCCTACGGCCTGTCCGCCGGCGTGTGGACCGAGAAAGGCTCACGCATCCTGGGAATGGCAGCGTCGCTGCGCGCAGGCGTGGTGTGGGCGAACACGTTCAACAGGTTCGACCCGACGGCGGCGTTCGGCGGTTACAAGGAATCCGGCTTCGGCCGTGAGGGCGGGCCGTCGGGCCTGGGTGCTTACCTGAACACCGACGACGATGATCTGCCCATCCAGCGGATCGAAAAGCCCGGCAGGGCTACTGTTTCCCGCGCAGCCGGCACCGACCCGACGAAGGTGCCGTCGGACGTCGACGAATTGTCGGACGCCGCAGCACTGGCCGATGCCGTCGAGGTCGTGGCCGGTGCCTCGGTCGCCGCCGCACCAGTCGACCGGGTCCCCGTCACCAAGACGTACAAGCTCTACATCGGCGGCGCCTTCCCGCGTTCCGAATCCGGCCGCACCTATCAGGCAACCGGCGGGCCCAACGGGTCCGTGACGGCGAATGTCGCTCAGGGCTCCCGGAAGGATGCCCGGGACGCGGTGGTCGCCGCCCGCAAGGCGTTCAAGGGCTGGTCGACCTCGACCGCGTACAACAAGGGTCAGGTGATCTACCGGATCGCCGAAATGCTCGAAGGGCGTCGCGCCCAGTTCATCGACCTCCTCGGCGGGCGTCCAGGCGACGTGGCAGCGGTGGATGCCGCGGTCGACCGCCTTGTGCACTACGCCGGCTGGACCGACAAGCTGGCTGCCGTTTTCGGCGGGGCGAATCCCGTTGCCGGGCCGTATTTCTCGTTCTCCACACCGGAGCCGACCGGGGTGGTCGCGGCCATCGCACCGCAGCAGGATCCGCTGCTCGGGCTGGTGTCCGTGATCGCACCGATCATCACATCCGGAAATACGCTGGTGCTGATGGCATCCCAGGATCAGCCCCTTGCGGCGATCGCCCTCGCCGAGGTGCTGGCCACCTCCGACGTCCCGGGTGGTGTGGTCAACATCCTGACCGGCGACCCGGCGGAGATCGCCCCGCACCTGGCCGCGCACGGCGACGTCAACGCACTCGACCTGACGGGAACCGACGGCGCTCTGCGTACTTCCCTGGAGAAGTCGGCGGCCGGCACCATCAAGCGGGTCTACGCACCCGCCGCGCAGGACTTCTCACGACTGCCGGGGACCGGCAGGCTGCGGGCGTTCCTGGAGATCAAGACCGTCTGGCACCCCACCGGGGCAGTATCCCTGAGCGCCGGGACCGGCTACTGATCAGGCCCCAGATGTCGCCGGCCATGTTCGCGTCACACCGCTCCGGGCGCGACGGTCTGCAGCGAGGCGGCCGCGGCCGCCGCAGCGAGTCTGCGGTCATAGGCGACGAAGGCCGTCAGCTCACTGGCGACAGACAATGCGCTCGCCAGGTGCAGCGCGTCCAGGCTTCGCAAGATCGGATCGCCGAGCGCCCCCGCCTGGTCGATCACATCGCCGGACAGTGGAATGAGATTGATGCCTGAAAGGAGCTGCCGAGCCGCGGGCAGCAATCCGATGTCAACACGCCGACATCCCCGCTGTACCTCAACTTTGGCCAATTCGCTGCTGGTTAGCGTCAATCCAGCTCGATCCATCACCCATTGCCGCAGCTCCGTCGTCTCCGGCTCCAAGAACACCAATTTCAGTAGCGCGGAGGAGTCGAGGTAGATCAAAAACGCTCCTCACGTAATTCGTCGAGCACCGCGCCGGAATCCATCTGCACGCGGACGGGGATGGGGAGACGTAGCGGGCCGCCAGATTCCGAGGGCAACAGTTTGCCTTCGGCGATCAACCGATCTCTGGCCGTCAGCGCGGGGCTGGGCGGTACCAGCAGGGCGACCAGCTGGCCGCGCTCCGTGACCTCGACCGTCTCGCCGGCCTTGACCTTGTCCAGGTACTTGCTGGCATTCTGCCGCAGCTCCCGAACGCCGATTCGCTCCATCCACAAAGAATAGCACTTCATGTGCTACACATTGATGGCGGCCCCGGGCCGGCCGAAGCCCGTATGACGGGCGTCACGGCGCACGCTCAGCGACCCTGCGACCTTGATCACGATGGACCGGAGCATCACCGACGCCTCCCTACCCTGGAAGGGTTACCTAACGAGAGCAGTTCTGGCAAGGCGGCCAGACCTGCTCTCGTTCGTTGTATCGCGCCTGACGACTTCGTCGCAGGCGACTGCGAGGAGAATCGTTATGCCCCTGCCCCTACGGGTCGCCGTCATCGGCGCCGGACCGGCCGGTATCTACGCCGCCGACATCCTCACCACGAAGGATCCCGAAGCGACGGTCGACATCTTCGACCGGCTGCCGACCCCGTACGGCTTGATCCGTTACGGCGTCGCACCGGACCACCCGCGCATCAAGGCCATCATCGTCGCCCTGCACCGGGTGCTGGAGAACGAGCGCATCCGCTTCGTCGGGAACGTACACGTGGGCGTTGATGTCAAGGTCGACGAACTGCGGCAGTTCTACGACGCGATCATCTTCGCCACCGGTGCAGAGCGGGACCGCTCGCTGCGGATCCCCGGCGAGGACCTGCGGCGGTTCTTACGGTGCGGCCGATTTTGTGTCGTTCTACGACTCCCATCCCGACCGCGAGCAGACCTGGGACCTGTCTCAGCAGCAGTCCGTCGCGGTCATCGGTGTCGGCAACGTCGGGCTGGACGTCGCCCGGATGCTGGCCAGGACCGCCGACGAACTTCTGTCCACCGACATTCCGCAGCATGTGCATGACGTGCTGACGAATTCAGCCGTCACCGACGTGCACGTATTCGCCCGCCGGGGGCCGGCGCAGGCCAAATTCACCCCCGTCGAACTCCGCGAGCTCGATCACTCGCCGAATGTTCAGGTCGTCGTCGTCCCCGAGGGCATGGAGTTCGACGCTGGGTCGCAAGCGTCTCTGTCCACCAGCAAGTCGCTGCGGATGGTTGTCGACGTGCTCAGCGATTGGGCCATGCGGGATCCCGAACCGGGCCCACACCGCCGCATCCACCTGCACTTCCTGGAGAACCCCACCGAAATCCTCGGAGCCGACGGTGCGGTGGTGGGCCTGCGCACCGAACGGCAGGAATTGACCGGCGACGGCAACGTCCGTGGCACCGGTGAATTCACCGACTGGGATGTGCAGGCGGTCTACCGCGCGGTGGGCTACCGCTCCGAGGCGATCGAGGATCTGCCCTTCGACACTCGCAGATTCGTCCTACCGAATGACGGCGGCCGGGTCATCGATCTGGACGGCGACGCACTGCCCGGTATCTACGCAACGGGCTGGGTCAAGCGCGGACCTGTCGGCCTCATCGGGCACACCAAGTCCGACGCCGCGGAGACCGTCGCGCACCTGCTCAGCGACGCCCCCGGACTGCAGCCTGCCCCACAGCGCGACACCCACGCAGTGGACACGCTGCTGGCCGCGAAAGGTTTGCCGGTGACCGACTTCGACGGCTGGGATCGGCTGGACGCACACGAACTGGCGTCCGGTGCACCGCACGGCCGGACGCGGATCAAGCACCACTCCCGCACCGGGATGACGGAGATCGCCGGCCGCGGCTGACCGAACGCGGTACCAACGCCGCGGTCACCGGTTACCCTCGCGTGGGTTTCCACAGTGATCACGGCGTGCCCGGCTACGGGCAAGAGGAGTCAGCAATGGTGCACGAAGTCCAGGGCGTCATTTCCCGCAGCAAGGACGCCCCGGTCGAGCTGACCACCATCCTGGTTCCAGATCCCGGGCCCGGGGAGGCGCTGGTCAACGTGCAGGCCTGCGGGGTCTGCCATACGGACCTGCATTACAAGCAGGGCGGCATCGGGAACGACTATCCCTACCTGCTCGGTCACGAGGCGGCCGGCATCGTCGAGGCGGTCGGTGCCGGCGTCACTGATGTCGCCCCCGGCGACTACGTGGTCCTGAACTGGCGCGCAGTCTGCGGTTCCTGCCGGGCCTGTCTACGCGGCCGGCCGTGGTACTGCTTCAACACGCACAACGCGGCCCAGAAGATGACCCTGGCGGACGGCACCGAGCTGTCCGCAGCCCTCGGCATCGGCGCCTTCGTCGAAAAGACATTGGTGGCGGCGGGACAGTGCACGAAGGTGAACCCGGCCGTGCCACCGGAGGTCGCGGGCCTGCTGGGCTGCGGCGTGATGGCCGGCATGGGCGCGGCCATCAACACCGGAAACGTGACGCGGAACGATTCGGTAGCCGTCATCGGCTGCGGCGGTGTCGGCGATGCAGCCATCGCCGGGTCCAGCCTGGTCGGCGCGCACACCATCATCGCGGTCGACACCGATCCGCGGAAGCTGGAGATCGCCAAGGAATTCGGCGCCACCCATACCGTGCTGGTGTCCGACGGCGACGTCGTCGAACAAATCCAGGCACTGACCGGCGGCTTCGGGGTGGACGTCGCGATCGACGCGGTCGGGCGCCCGGAAACCTGGAAGCAGGCGTTCTACGGGCGCGACCTGGCGGGCACCGTCGTCCTTGTCGGCGTCCCGACGCCGACTATGACACTGGAAATGCCGCTGCTGGACTTCTTCGGCCGCGGCGGCTCGCTCAAGTCATCCTGGTACGGAGATTGCCTGCCCAGCAGGGACTTTCCGGTGCTCAGCGAACTGTTCCTGCAGGGCAGGCTGCCGCTGGACAAGTTCGTCTCGGAGAAAATCGGCATCACCGACATCGAATCTGCGTTCGAGAAGATGCATCGCGGTGAGGTGCTGCGGTCCGTCGTCATGCTCTGATTGTCTTCCGCTAGTCGACGACGAACCGCGGCGGCCTGTTCAGCCGGACTTCCGCCGGAAGGTCCGGGTGGCCTTGTGGCTCGCCGTCGCTCCGCCGACGCCGCCGTGGCCGTCCAGGTGCGCACTCCGGGCCTGCCCGGCGGCCTTCTTCTTCTCCAGCGCCGCGGCGAAGATCTCCTTCGCCGACTCCGTCACCGGCCCCTCGGTCCCGTCTTCTTCTGGCGTTTGATTTCCGGCCGGATCCTGATCTGCGGATACGTCTGGCATGGTGGGCCTCCAGGCTGCAACTACTCGAACGTCGTCATCATCGAACCACCCCATCATTGCCTGATCCGGCGGCCGGTGGCCACTTCATCGGCCCGCCGTATTGACCCGGCACAGCGCCGATCGTCCTCACCGAGAGGTTGACCGGTTAGGCTGGCGCCCGCTTGTCCAGTCACAAAATCAGTACTGAGAGGACCACCGGTGGCAGCCGACATCATTCCCATCGAACTCGGCTTGACCGCCGGGAACGGGTTGACCCTGTGGGCACCGAGCTGGCGCGAGGACGGCGAGGACTGGGAGGCGTTCCTCGGTCACGGTGACGATCTCTATGTCTTCCCGACCACGGCCCACCTGGCCGCCTTCATCCGGACCAGCACCGAGCACGATCTGCTCGATCACCCGGAGTGGGAGACGGCTTCCGAGCTCCTCGTCGACGAACTGGCCCCCGATGACGATCACTGCTTCGACATCGTCGGTGTCCCGGACCTGGTTGCGGAGCCCGCCGACATCTGGACGCTGGCCGCGCTGACCGACACGATCGCGATCCTTCGGTCGCTGTCGGAGGTGTGTGGTCTCGACGCTGTCGACGACGTGCTGAACGCCACCGAGGGCTTCAACCTGCTCTCGGCCGGACAACTGGCGTTCACCGGCCGCAACGGCGAGAAGCTCTGGACCGAGATCGGTTCCGTGGTCGCCGAGCGCTGGGACGAGGTCGTCGACGCGCTGGACGCGATCGTCACCACACCCGAGGTGGACACCGAGGCCCTGGAGATGGGTCAGGCCGAGGCGGCCGCGATCAGCGCCGCCGAGAAGCAACCCCAGGATGCGGCAGCCGAGGAAGAGCCGGACGAGGACCGCGACGAGGACCTGGAATTCTGGGACGAGACCGGGGTCGACTGCCTGGAGGTGACAGTCGGCGGCCGCACCGGGTACACCCTGCGCTGCTACCTGGGCGAGACGCCGGTCTTTCTCTCCGAGCGCGGCCGCATTCAGATCTACACGTTGCCGGAGGACCTGGAGAACTACCTGACCGAGACCGATCCCGACCACGCGCTGGCCTCGCTGGCCGTCTGGCCGGACATCCGGAAGGCCGTCGTCGGCGGGGAGGCGGCCGTCCTCGCCGGGCCCGAGAACACCTACCTGATGGATGATCTCGACCGCGGTCTGCTCCAGGGCCCGGAGGGGGTGGACCGCAAGCAGCTCGAACTGGCCGTCGAACTGCTCATCGATGCGGCCATCCAGCGTGATGATCAGGAATCGATCGACGCGCTCGGTTCTGCCAGCCCGCTGGGAAATCTGGTCGGCGCGACCATCAGGCCGGACCCCGAACGTCAGGCCCCTGCACCGCCTTTTGACGACGAGGTGGCGGCCTGGACGGTGCTGATAGAACGGTTCACCGGCATGCTGGATTGGGACGGCGAACGGGGATAACGCCGCGAACCTATGTGGCCGAGGTCGTCAAGCGCGCAATCGATCGTAGCCAGGCTTGATCACCTCGTTGATGATTGCCAGTCGCTCGGCAAACGGCAGGAATGCCGACTTCATCGCGTTCACCGTGAACCACTGCAGGGTGTTCCAGTCGTAGCCGAAAGCCTCACTGAGCGCAGTCATCTCACTCGTCATCGAGCATCCGGACATCAGCCGGTTGTCGGTGTTCACCGTGACCCGGAACTTCAGCCGCGTCAGCAGGCCGATCGGGTGGTCGGCGATCGAGGTGGCGGCGCCGGTTTGCACATTGGACGTCGGTGCCATTTCCAGCGGAATACGCTTGTCCCGGACGTAGGCCGCCAACCTGCCCAACGTGGCCGTACCGTCCGGGGCGATGTCGATGTCGTCGACGATCCGGACCCCATGCCCGAGCCGGTCTGCCCCGCACCACTGAATTGCCTCCCAGATCGACGGCAACCCGAACGCCTCCCCGGCGTGGATGGTGAAGTGGGCGTTCTCCCTGCGCAGGTATTCAAAGGCATCCAGGTGCCGGGTGGGTGGGAAACCGGCCTCCGCTCCGGCGATGTCGAATCCGGCAACCTCCTGATCGCGAAAGGCGATACACAATTCGGCGATCTCCCGGGAGCGCGCGGCGTGCCGCATGGCGGTGAGCAGAATCCGGGCGCGGATCACGTGACCGGCCTCCGCCGCAGCCGTGGTGCCGGCTGCCACTCCGTCCAGCACCGCCTGCACGACCTCGTTCAACGTCAGATTTCGTTCGGTGTGCAATTCGGGGGCGAACCGGATCTCGGCGTAGACCACCCCATCGGCGGCCAGGTCCTGGACGCACTCCGAGGCCACTCGGATCAGGGACTCCCGGGTCTGCATAACTGAAGTGGTGTGGACGAACGTTCCCAGATATCGCTCCAGTGACCCGGAGTAGGCCGACTCGGAGAACCAGCGCGCCAGGTCGGGAACGATCGTCGTCGGCAGTCCGTCATAGCCGTCCCGGTCAGCCAGGTCGACCAGTGTCGCGGGCCGCAGGCCGCCGTCCAAATGATCGTGCAGCAATACCTTCGGTGCGGTGGCGATGGTGTCGGCGGTCAGTGGTGTCGGCATCCGGCGGACGTTACCTGTCGCAGGTGAATACTGCTGACGACCACATTCCCTTGAATACCCTGAGCCGAAGATCGGGGAATCATCGACAAATCCCTCCGCCGGTCTGGCGACGGCCCCTGGTGTCGGAGGTCGCGATCATTTCCCGCGAATCACGTCCAGCACCAACGGCGGTCGGCTCGACGAGTGTCCCGGGCGGAGCAATGTGCAGCGCGTCGGCAAGGTCGGCCAAAGGCGATGGGAAACCGCTCCGGGGTGTCGGTGTGCAGTTCGAACAACGGCTGCCCGACCGCGACGGTGTCACCCGGCTTGGCCAGGCACAGAATCCCGGCGGCCTGTTGCACCGGGTTCTCTCGGCGGGCCCGACCGGCACCGAGCCGCCAGGCAGCGATGCCAACCGAGAGGGCATCCACGTTGGAGACAACACCGGCGGTCTGCGCCACGACGATCTCCCGGAACCTCGGGATCGGTAACGCGGCGTCGGGATCACCGCCCTGCGCGGCCACCATGGCCCGCCAACTGTCCATGGCCCGACCGGAGGCCAGCACATCGGCCGGATCAACGTCCAGGCCGGCGAGCGCCACCATTTCCCTGGCCAGTGCGAGCGTCAGCTGCACGACGTCGGCCGGTCCACCACCGGCGAGGACCTCGACCGATTCGGCCACCTCGATGGCGTTCCCGACCGCGACGCCCAGCGGGGTCGACATGTCGGTCAGCAAGGCCGTGGTCCGAACCCCCTCCCGCGCACCGAGTTCCACCATCGTCCTGGCCAATTCAGCGGCCCGGTCGGCGTTCTTCATGAACGCGCCGGACCCCACTTTGACGTCCAGCACCAGCGAACTCGTGCCCTCGGCGATCTTCTTGCTCATGATCGACGCGGCGATCATCGGGATCGACTCCACCGTCCCGGTCACGTCCCGCAGCGCGTACAGCTTGCGGTCGGCGGGCGCCAGATCCGCTGACGCGGCGCAGATGACGGCACCGACGGACGCCAGCTGCGCCGCCATCGCCGCCGGATCCAACGTCGCCCGCCAGCCAGGGATGGACTCCATCTTGTCCAGCGTGCCGCCGGTGTGTCCGAGCCCGCGTCCGGAGAGTTGCGGCACCGCGGCCCCGCAGGCCGCGACCAGCGGAGCCAGTGGCAGCGAGATCTTGTCCCCCACACCGCCCGTGGAGTGCTTGTCGACAGTCGGCCGACCCACCCGCGAGAGGTCCATCCGGATCCCGGAGTTGAGCATCGCCGTTGTCCACGATGCGATTTCGGCGCCGGTCATGCCGTTCAGCACGATCGCCATCAACAACGCCGACATCTGCTCCTCAGCGACCTCGCCGTGCGTGTAAGCGTCGATCACCCAGTCGATCTGCTCGCCGGTGAGCTCGTGGCGGTCGCGCTTGGCGATGATGACGTCCACCGCGGCGAACGCAGTCACAACGATCCGCCGTCCAACCCTGGCTTGTTGATCATGGCAATCCTCACCAAGCTGTCGGTGTGTCGTCGGCGATTCGTACAGTTATTGCCATGATCAACTCCAAGTAGGGGCATCAGGCGGGCGGCAGGTGCTCCGGCCCGAACGCGGCCGGCAGGACCCAGGTCATCGGCTCCGGCCCGGTCGGGGTATCCACCATCAGTTCCGCACCACCGAACTCGTAGATCACCTGACGACACCGGCCACACGGCATCAGCAGGTCGCCGGTACCCGAACGGCAGGCCAGCGCGACCAACCGGCCGCCGCCGGTCAACCTGAGTTGCCCGACGAGCGTGCATTCGGCGCACAGACCCAGCCCGTACGAGGCGTTCTCGACGTTGCAGCCGGTGATGATCCGGCCGTCGTCGACCAGCGCGGCCGCGCCCACCTGCAGGTGGGAATACGGGCAGTAGGCATTGGCAGCCGCATCGACGGCCAACGATCGCAGCAAGTCCCAATTCACGGCCGTCATGCGGGCGCGCTATTTGACATACGGAATCCCCTCCGCGGCCGGTGGACGCACCCGGCCGACCAGACCGGCCACCGCGAATATGGTGGCCAGGTAGGGCGTCATCAGCATGAACTGGCTCGGGATCGGCGTGCCGATGATGCCGAGCCGGGTCTGCAGACTTGCCGCGAACCCGAAGAGCAGTGCAGCGACGAACGCGCCCCGTGGACTCCAGCGCCCAAGAATCATCGCGGCCAGCGCGATGAAGCCCTGACCGCCGGTCATCTCCTTGGCGAAGGCCAGGCCCGAAGCGATGGTGAAGAACGCCCCGCCCAAACCGGCGATCGACCCACCGAGAACGGTGTTCCGCAACCGCGTCGTGTTGACCCGGATGCCGACGGTGTCGGCAGCCTTCGGGTGCTCACCGCAGGCCCGCATCCGCAGCCCCCAGCGACTACGGAAGACCATGATCTGCAGCCCGATCACCAGAGCGAACATCACGTACACCAGCAGCGTGTGCTGAAACAGCACCGGACCGATGACGGGAATGTCGGACAGCAGCGGAATCTCGATCACCGGCAACCGCGGCGGCGAGTTCAACAATGACGAGTTGTCGGTCAACACGGTGGAGAACAGGTAGCTGGTCAGGCCGATCACCAGCACGTTGAGAACGACACCGACGATGATCTGATCGACCCGATAGGAGATGGCGAACCAGGCCAACAGCAGCCCGACCAGTGCACCGGCGACCGGGGCGGCCAACAACCCGGCATAGGGATTGTCGGCCAGCGTCGCCACCACGGCGCCCAGGAACGCGCCGGCGAGCAATTGCCCCTCGATCGCGATATTGATGATGCCGACCCGCTCGCACACCAGACCCGCCATCGAGCCGAACACCAGCGGTACCGACAGGAACAACGCACCTTGCAGTAGGCCGGTCACGGTCAGCGGCAAATCCTTCCCGGCGACGGCCCAGGTCAGGAACGCGACCACGATCAGTGACGAGAATACGATCGGCAGCCACAGTCCCACCTTTCGCTGCCGGCGGGCGCTGATGAACGAGTAGACGGCCAGCGCCAGCGCGATCAGGGTCAGCACCAGCGCCGTTCCCTTCGACGGCACCGTCAAGGGTTCGATCTGGAAGAAGTCCGAATCCGAAGCAAAGGTGAACGTGGTCTGTTGGCCGGACGGCGGCAGGATTCCGAACACCAGCAGGCCGACCACCGCCACGATGCCGTAGGCGATCGGCGCCTGATAACTCGGCGGCTGCAGGGTCGCGAGAAAGTCGTCGTCCGGCGCTTTCGGCGCCACCAGCGTCGTACTCATGCCTTGGCCTCCTGCAGTTTGTGCTGCTTACGCTTCGACTTCTTCCGCCCCGGGAGGAAGAACACCCGCCTGACCAGCGGTGGAGCCGCGATCAACAAGACAATCAGCGACTGCAACACCAGCACGACGTCAATGGGGGTGCCGGTCAGCGACTGCATGGTGTATCCGCCTGCCTGCAGGGCGCCGAAGAGCAGCCCGGCCAGCACGGTGCCGAACGGCTTGGACCGGCCGAGCAGTGCCACCGTGATGGCGTCGAATCCGTAACTGGCCGCGATACCGGCCGTGAGACCGTTGGACACCGGCCCGAGAATTTGTGCGGACCCGGCCAACCCGGCGAGCGCGCCGGCCGTCACCATCACCCAGAAGTACGTCGCGCCAACCGAGATACCCGCCGTCCTGGCCGCTTCGGGGTTCGCCCCCACCGCACGGAAGGCGAAGCCGATGGTCGAGCGGTCCATCAACCACCAAACGCCGACCGCGGCGACGATGGCGAGCACAAAGCCCCAGTGCAGCCGCCAGCCGGGCAGGTCCAGCAGCTTCGGGTAGACGGCACTGGGTTCCATCCCCGGACTCTTCGGGTTGATCGACCCCGGCCGCAGAAATGCACTGGTGGACAACAGATATGCGATCAGATAGACGGCGATGTAGTTGAGCATGATCGTGACGATCACCTCGTTCGCCCCGGTCCTGGCCTTCAGTACGCCGGCGATTCCGGCCCACAGTGCCCCACCGATCGCGGCGCCGACAACCGCAAGCAGCAGGTGCACGCCGATCGGCAACTGGAAGGCGAAACCGATGTAGCCGGCGAAGATCGCGCCGAGAATGATCTGCCCCTGTGCCCCGATGTTGAACATCCCGGCCCGAAAACCGATCCCGATGCCCAGGCCGGCGAAGATCAGCGGAACGGAGGCCGTCATGGTGTCGCTCAGCGACTTCAGCCCGCCGGCAAGAGAATCTGCCTGCGTGTTGTAGATGGCGCCTTGGAATAGGGCGATGTAGGCACTGGAGACCGAGTCCCACACGGCCGATACCAGGTCCATCGGCCTCGCGAAGAAGTAGCCGGCAGCGGCCTGGACATCCGGATCCGCTGCGGCGATCAGCACTCCACCGATGATCAGCGCGAGCACCACGGCCAGCACCGAGATCAATGCAGAGCTGTTCAGGATCTGGGCCAGTACCGACGGCGATTGCTCCCCCGGCGTGGAACCCGGCTGCTGCACGGTGCCGTGATCGGTCAGGTCAGCGGCCGGATCCGCCGCCGGCCGCGGCGGTGGAAGTTCCTGCGACGTCACGACTTCCCCTCGTGATGGGTATCGGCAGGCAGGCCCGGTCCGGTGCGCGGCGCGGCGGCGGGCGGATCCGGCTGCCCAACCTGTTCGGTCGCGACCTGGGGATCGGTGTCGCCGAGCGCGGTGTGATGGGCGATCGCCTCGTCATGCGGTACACCGGCCATCATCAGACCCAGCACGTCCCGATCGGTGTCACCCTCGACGACACCGACGATCCGGCCGCGATACATCACCGCGATCCGGTCGGCGAGGGCAGCCACTTCGTCCAGCTCGGTGGAGACGATCAGCACGGGAGTGCCGAGGTCGCGTTCGGCCACGATGCGCGAGTGGATGAATTCGATCGAGCCGACGTCCACCCCGCGGGTGGGTTGAGAGGCGATCAGCAGCCGCAGTTCCCGCGACATCTCCCGGGCGACCACGACCTTCTGCTGGTTGCCACCGGACAGCGTGCCCGCCGAAGCGGCCGCGGAGCCGGCCCGGACGTCGAACTCCGCCATCAGCGTGTCGGCGTTGGCCGCGACCGACGCGAGGTTGAGCGCGATGCCTCGCGAGAACGGCGGCCGGGTGAAGGTGTCCAGGACCAGGTTTTCGGCAACGGAGAACGTGGAGATGAGGCCGTCGGTGCTGCGGTCCTCCGGGATGTACCCGACTCCGGCGGCAAGCACCTCGCGCACCGAGCGGCCGATGAGCTCGACACCGTCCAACGTCACCGACCCGCGGACCGGAGTCCGCACACCGAGAATGGTCTCGGCAAGTTCTGTCTGCCCGTTGCCCTGGACGCCGGCGACGGCCAGGATCTCGCCACGGGCGATGTCAAGGCTGAGGTCGTCGACCTGCCGGACGCCGGTCCCGTCGATGACGGTCAGTCCTGACACCACGAAAGACCGATCCCCTGGCTGCGACTGCGTCTTGGCCACCTGCAGATCCACCGCACGGCCGACCATCATGGAGGCGAGTTCGGGTTCGGTGGACTCCGGGCCGGCCGAGCCGACCACCTTGCCTCGCCGGATCACCGTGATCCGGTCGGCGATAGCCCTGACTTCCCGCAGTTTGTGGGTGATGAACACGATCGAGGTTCCGGACGCCTTGAGCTGACGCATGATCTGGATCAGCTCGTTGGTCTCCTGGGGGGTGAGGACCGCGGTCGGCTCGTCCAGGATCAGCACAGCAGCGTCCCGGGACAGTGCCTTGATGATCTCGACCCGCTGCTGCACGCCGACCGGCAGGTCTTCGATCATCGCGTCCGGATCGACAGCGAAGCCGAACCGATCGGAGATCTGCTTGACCCGCTTCCGCGCCTCGCCCGCCGAGATCATCCGCATTCCGGTCACCGGCTCGTGACCCAGCACCACGTTCTCGGCCACTGAGAACACGGGTACCAACATGAAGTGTTGATGCACCATGCCGATGCCGGACCGCATCGCATCGCCGGGTCCGGCAAACCTGACCGGCTTGTCGTCGATCAGGATCTCCCCGTCGTCCGGGTCGTACAGCCCGTAAAGGACGTTCATCAATGTGCTCTTGCCTGCACCGTTCTCGCCGAGCAGGGCATGGATCTCGCCGGGCTCGATGACCAGGTCGATGGCGTCGTTGGCCACCAACGAGCCGAACCTCTTGGTGATCCCGCGGAGCTCCAGCTTCACGTGACTCACACCTCCGCAGCGGGCCGTTGTTGGTGATCGTCGGGACGGTGAGGACAGCATCCCCCGGAGCGGGGCGCACTGCCGGTCAAGGCCCGATCACGACAGCGACGGGTCGGGCGAAGACTCGCCCGACCCGCTGCCGCTGTTGCTCCTGCTGGGATCGCCTACTTCGGCGAACTCACCGACTCCACGGTCAGCTCACCGGAGATGATCTGCTGCTGCAGCGCGGCGACCTGGCTCTCCAGTTCAGGGGTCACCGTGACGTCGTGGAACGGCGCGAGCCCGACACCGTTGTTGGCCAGCGTCCCGACATAAGGCGTGTTGCTGAAGTTGCCGGCCGATGCGTTGCCGACCGCGTCGAACACCGCGACGTCCATGTTCTTCAGCACGGAGGTCAGGACGATGTCCTTGAAGTCCGGCGCCGTCTCGAACCAATCGGCGTCAACACCGATGATGACCACGTCGCCGGCCGCCTTGGCTGCCGTTGCGGCACCCAGACCGACTGGACCGGCGACCGGCATGATCACGTCTGCGCCCTGGTCGATAAAGCCCTGCGCGAGATCCTGTCCCTTCGACTGGGTGTCGAAGTCACCGGTGAATGAACCGTTCTGCGCGGCCTTGTCCCAGCCGAGCACCGTGACCGATGTGCCGTTGTCGGTGTTGTACTTGGCAACACCGTCGACGAAGCCGTCCATGAAGATCGTCACCGGTGGGATCGGCGCGCCACCGAAGGTGGCGACGGTGCCGCTTTTCGAGTACCCGGCAGCTGTGTAACCGGCCAGGTAGGCCGCCTGCGCCGTGTCGAAGAGCAGCGGCTTGACGTTCGGCAGGTCGATGGAGCCGTCGTCGATGATGGCGAAATTGGTGTCCGGGTTGGCGGTCGCCGCGGCCTTGGTGGCGTCGGCGAGCAGGAAGCCGACCGTCACGATCATGTTGCAGTTCTGCGCCAGCAGGCCGTCGATGTTCGGCGCATAGGCATTGCCGTCCGCGGACTCGACCTTGACTTCTTGCACGCCGATTTCCGACGCCGCCATGTCCAGCCCGGCGGCACCGATCTGGTTGAACGACTTGTCGTCGAACCCGCCTGCGTCGGAGACCATGCAAGCCTTGAAGTCGGCGTTCTGCGGAAATGTGGATGGTGCGACCGACGACGCGGAGGCGCCGCCACTGGACGCGGCGGAGCCGGCCGACGTGCCGCTGGACGCGGATGCACTGGTGGCCGCCGCCGAGGTGGAGCTGCTGGTTTCGTTGCTCGGCGCGCTACCGCAGGCCGCCAGGGCCAGGCCGGCCGCGGCCAATCCGGCGACAACCCTCAGTCTGTGAGCTCGAAGCACGATGATTCTCCTGTTCGTCACTGCACGTCTCCCGGTCAGGGGACGCAGACCCGCCGACGCCGACGCCGGCGGTATGGGCCAGTCGGACGCTACTCGCCGGTAGTCGTGTGAGCGAGCCTCGATCTCGCTCCGTAACCGAATCGTTCCTCAGCTGGGCCCATTTGCCACCATTGCCGCAAAGAATCCCGTTTTGTCGCACTGGAGGGGATAAACCTGTTTGATGGGCCGCCGCCGTCGGGTGAAATGTCGTCACACAACGTAATCGCATGTACCACCGCGTCCTGGACGCCCTCCGCTGTGCAGGGCCAATCCAGTCGAAAGCGGGCCACCCGATGGCTCCGCCGGCGACACTGTGCGCCATCACACGCCTACTGTCGATCACGTCACACGGCCACCCTGTCGCTGACGGTGCGGACTCAGGGTTAGCCTTGGCGAAGATCGCTGCGTGGTGGCCCGGGCGGTCGCACCGCCGAACAGCAGTCTTTTTCAACAGGTCCCCATTCAGGCGCGTCCGCCGTCGATGCCGGAGGTCGAGAACGATCATGTCCAACCCCACTGCATTCGCTTCCGGCGAGCGGGTGCCGAAACCGCGCCGCGGATCGGTGTACCGCGGCGACGCCGGTATGTGGTCGTGGGTCGCCCACCGGATCACCGGTGTGCTGACCTTCTTCTTCCTGTTCGCCCATGTGCTGGACACCGCCTTGGTGCGGGTGTCGCCCGAGGCTTACAACAAGATCATCGAGACCTACAAGAACCCACTGGTCAACCTCATGGAGGTCGGCCTGGTCGGGGCAGTGCTCTACCACGCACTCAACGGCATCCGGATCATGCTCATCGACTTCTGGGCGCAGGGCGCGAGGTACCAGCGGTTGATGCTGTGGATCCTGCTGGGCATTTGGCTGATCGTGATGATCCCGGGCGTCTACTTCATGCTCCAGCGCACCGTCAGCGATCTGTTCGGTGGTGCCTCGTGACCGCCGCCTTCGACCCGCCGGCCACTCGGGGCATCGAGGCCCCGCGGGCCCCCCGCCGCCGTGTGTTGGGCAGGCGCAGCAACGTCGAGATGTACTCCTGGATGTTCATGCGGATGTCCGGCATCGTGCTGGTCGTCCTGGTGCTCGGCCACCTGCTGATCATGAACGTGCTGGACGGAGGCGTCCACCGGATCAACTGGGGCTTCGTCGCCGGCCGGTGGGCGAGCCCGTTCTGGCAGGTCTGGGACCTGGTGATGCTCTGGCTCGCCGAGATCCACGGCGCCAACGGCCTGCGCACGGTGATCAACGACTACGCCCGCAAGGACGGCACCCGGTTCTGGCTGCAGTTGATGCTCGCCGCGTCGGTGGTCCTCATCCTCGGGGTCGGCACCCTGGTGATCTTCACTTTCGATCCGAACATGAGCTGACGGGAGCCTGAGGCGAGATGCAGTTCCACAGATATGACGTGGTGATTGTCGGTGCCGGCGGTGCCGGCATGCGCGCCGCCATCGAGTCCGGCAAGCGGTCCCGCACCGCCGTGCTGACCAAGCTGTACCCGACCCGGTCGCACACCGGCGCCGCCCAGGGCGGCATGTGCGCCGCACTGGCCAACGTCGAGGACGACAACTGGGAGTGGCACACCTTCGACACCGTCAAGGGCGGTGACTACCTGGTCGACCAGGACGCCGCCGAGGTGATGTGCAAGGAAGCCATCGACGCGGTCCTGGACCTGGAGAAGATGGGGCTGCCGTTCAACCGCACCCCGGAGGGCCGGATCGACCAGCGCCGGTTCGGCGGGCATACCCGCAACCATGGTGAAGCTGCCGTCCGGCGCGCGTGTTACGCGGCCGACCGCACCGGACACATGATCCTGCAGACGCTGTATCAGAACTGCGTCAAGCAGGGCATCAACTTCTTCAACGAGTTCTACGTCCTGGATCTGTTGCTGACCAAGACCGACGAGGGCGAGGTCTGCACCGGTGTGGTCGCCTACGAGCTGGCGACCGGTGAAATCCATGTCTTCCAGGCGAAGTCGGTCGTGCTGGCCACCGGCGGTGCTGGGAAGATCTTCAAGACCACCTCGAATGCGCACACCCTGACCGGCGATGGGCTGGGCATCGTGTTCCGCAAGGGACTGCCGCTGGAGGACATGGAGTTCTTCCAGTTCCACCCGACAGGCCTTGCGGGCCTTGGCATTCTGATTTCCGAGGCGGTCCGCGGCGAAGGCGGAATTCTGCGCAACGCCGATGGCGAACGCTTCATGGAGCGCTACGCCCCCACCATCAAGGACCTCGCTCCTCGCGACATCGTTGCCAGGTCAATGGTTCTCGAGGTCCGCGAGGGCCGCGGCGCCGGGCCGAACAAGGACTACGTGTTGCTCGACGTCACTCACCTCGGCAAGGAGGTGCTGGAGACGAAACTGCCTGACATCGCGGAGTTCTCCCGCACCTACCTCGGCGTCGAGCCACTGGACGAGCCGGTGCCCGTTTTCCCCACCTGTCATTACGTGATGGGCGGCATCCCGACCAACATCCAGGGTCAGGTGCTGGCCAACAACACCGACGTCGTTCCCGGACTGTTCGCGGCCGGGGAATGCGCCTGCGTCTCGGTGCACGGCTCCAACCGCCTGGGCACCAACTCGCTGCTCGACATCAACGTCTTCGGCCGGCGGGCCGGCATCGCCGCCGCCGACTACGCCAATGCGACCGCTGATTTCACCGGGCTGCCGGAAGAGCCGGCCGCGATCGTGGTGGACATGGTCACCAAACTGCGGGAGTCCACCGGCAGTGAGCGGGTCGCCGACATTCGCATCGCGCTGCAGACCTCGATGGACATCAACGCCGCCGTGTACCGCACCGAGGCCTCCCTCAAAGAAGCGCTGAACGACATCCGTCTGTTCAAGGAGCGCTACGGGCGGGTCTCCATCCAGGACAAGGGCCACCGCTACAACACCGACCTACTCGAGGCCGTCGAACTCGGATTCCTGCTGGAACTTGCCGAAATCCTGGTGGTCGGTGCCCTGGTCCGCACCGAATCCCGCGGCGGCCACGCCCGGGAGGACTACCCGAATCGCGACGATACGAACTGGATGCGGCACACCATGGCCTACAAGCAGGGCATGGAACTGTCCGCCGACATCCGCCTGGACTACAAGCCAGTGGTCCAGACCCGTTACCAGCCGATGGAGCGAAAGTACTGATGACTTCCGTCCTGGAGACCGACCGACCGGCCGATTCGGGTGGTCCGGCCAACCTGCCGCCCGTGCCGCCCGGCTCCGTCATGCTGACCGTGCACATCCAGCGGTACAACCCGGAAATCGACGAGCTGCCGCATACCGAGTCGTATCGGGTGCCGGCACTGCCCGGGGACCGACTCCTCAACGTTCTGCACTACATCAAGTGGTACATCGACGGCAGCCTGACCTTCCGCCGGTCCTGCGCGCATGGTGTGTGCGGCTCCGACGCGATGCGCATCAATGGGCGAAACCGCCTGTGTTGCAAGGTGTTGGTCAAGGATCTGATCGGGGACAAGAAGAACGAGGTGACCGTCGAACCGATCAAGGGCCTGCCGCTGCTCAAGGACCTGGTCGTCGACATGGAGCCGTTCTTCGACGCCTACCGGGCCGTGAAGCCGTTCCTGATCACCCACAGCCACGAGCCGACCCGGGAACACGTCCAGTCCCAGCGGGACCGCGAGCGGTTCGACGACACCACCAAGTGCATCCTGTGCGCGGCGTGCACCACATCGTGCCCGGTCTACTGGTCCGAGGACGCCTACGTCGGCCCCGCGGCCATCGTCAACGCCCACCGGTTCATCTTCGACTCCCGCGACGAGGGCGGACAGGAACGGCTGGAGATCCTGTCCGATTCGGAGGGAGTTTGGCGCTGCCGGACCACCTTCAATTGCACCGATGCCTGCCCACGTGGCATCCAGGTCACGAAGGCGATCCAAGAGGTCAAGCGCGCCCTGATGTTCCGCCGCATCTGAGCCGGCCGGCCGCTCGGGATTAGTTGCGGACACTACTTGGTTGAAACAGACAGCAAATCTGCAATCAACCGAGAGGAACCGCTGGCATGGCCACGCAGGCATTGACGAAGTCCACCTTTGAACCGACTGTTGACGGCGACGGCATTGTGCTCGTTGATTTCTGGGCATCCTGGTGCGGGCCCTGTGTGCGGTTCGCGCCGACATTCGAGAAGGCGTCCGAGAACCACCCCGATATCACCTTCGGCAAGGTCGACACCGAGGCCGAGCAAGAGCTTGCCGGCGCTGCCGGGATCCGGTCGATCCCGACCCTGATGGCCTTCCGCGACGGCATCCTGGTCTTCTCCCAGCCGGGCGCCCTGGCGCCCGCTCAGCTGGAGCAGGTGATCGAAGGCGTCAAGGGCCTGGACATGGATGACGTCCGTGCCCAGGTCGCGGCTGCCCAGGCCGGGGCCGTACAGCAGAACGCCTGACCTGTTCGAGTCGACGAAGCCGGTCGATCGGTGACGAGAGTCGCCGTGAGACCGGCCTTCGTTTGCTGCAGGCCTTGTGGTGCGGTTGGGCGTGGGGCCGGAGATGTCAACGCAGAGCTGACCGAATCCTGATTCGGACCCAGCTACAGTCGGCCCCGATGAGCACGTCACCAGCACCACCCACCGAGCGCGGCCGACCCGCCGCGAAGCGGACGATGCCGCGCGGCCGACGGATGTCGTCGACCATGGTTGCCCTGGTCGGGATCATCACGCTGGCCGGTTCACTGCTGGCCGGGTTAGTGC
The DNA here is from genome assembly GCA_963730295.1 of uncultured Actinomycetota bacterium. Lineage (GTDB taxonomy): Bacteria > Actinomycetota > Actinomycetes > Mycobacteriales > Nakamurellaceae > Nakamurella. The sequence continues at coordinate 115,936 of CAVSRE010000009.1, forward strand.
TGGCCGCAGCACCCGCGTCCGCGGTCCCGAACGGTGACCCGTACGTGCCACCCAGCGTCACCGTGGAAACTCCGTCGACGGACGATTGCGCACAGCGCACGCAACCGCCGCCCGCGGTGGACACGTCGGAAGACGTTCCGCCCGGGGCGACCGCACCTGTGCCGTTACCCGTCCCGGCGAACCCGGTCGGTGGGGGCCGGCTCGGCGAGTGCGGGCTGGTCGTGCCGGACGGTGCTCCCCCGCTGCCGTCGGACATCTCCGCGGGCGCCTGGATGATCGCCGACCTGGACACCGGTAAGGTGCTCGCCGCCAAGGATCCGCACGGCCGGTACCGGCCCGCCAGCACCCTGAAGCTGCTCACCGTGCAGCCGCTGCTGAAAAACCTGAAGGACCTCGATCTGATCGTCGAAGGCACCGACAATGACGCCGGACAGGACGGCACCCGGGTCGGCATCGAGGCCGGCGGCAAGTACACGGTCCGACAGTTACTGACGTATTTGATCATCATCTCCGGCAACGACGCGGCGAACGCGCTGGCCAGGGCGAACGGCGGCTACGACAAGACTGTTGCCGACATGAACGCCACCGCGCTGGCGTTGGGCGCACTGGACACCCGTGCCGCCACGGTCTCCGGGCTGGACGGCCCCGGACAGTCGACGTCCGCCTATGACCTTGCGCTGTTCGCCAAGGCGGACATGGCCAGCCCGTTGTTCCCGGAAATCGTGTCCAGCGTTGACGTGCGAGTACCCGCCGCCGAGGGCGAGGGGTACATCGCGGCCAACGACAACCAACTGCTCTATCAATATCCAGGTGCACTCGGCGGCAAGACGGGTTTCACCGACGACGCCGGAAACACCTACGTCGGGATGGCCGGGCGGGATGGCCGGCGCCTCGTCGTCACGATGATGCACGGCACTCAACAGCCGCGGCGGCAATGGATGCAGGGCGCATCCCTGCTCGACTGGGGATTCGCGCTGCCTGCCGGCACTGCACCGGTCGGCACACTGGTCAGGTCGTTGGCCGAGGCCACCGCTGTCGCCGCCACGCCGACCCCCAGCACCGGCGCTCCGGCCAGTTCGGCCTCGGCCGGGTCCAGCACCGGCACCGCAAGCTCAGGCGCGGACACCACCCCCTCCGAGGGGGCGCCGGGCACGAAATCATCGACCTCGAGCGGCACCCCAACCGCGCTGATCCTGGCCGGTATCGGCCTGCTGATCGTCATTGCCGGCATCGGGCTGTTGCTGCGCCGGCGACACCTGAACAAGCGCCCAACATTTGCTGGGGACGCAAAGCCCACCGAGGCGCAGCCGACCGAACAAGCCGAGGCGGAGCCGACCGAACAAGCCGAGCCGGAGCCGACCGAACCAAGCGCGGAGGACGCACCGACCGCCGACCCGCCCGACTCAGCAGCTCCCGACCCAGTACCCCCCGACCCGCCCGACTCAGCAGCTCCCGACCCAGCACCCCCCGACTCGACACCGCCAAGCGCCGACCCACAGCCAGGCGAGAAGCCCTGACCCTCAGCGCCGCCGGCGCGCGGCACCCCAGCCGACGGCGGCACCCACGCCGACCAGCGCGGCGGCACGGGTTGCCGAAACATCCTTGCGAACCAGCAATGTGGCGTCCGGTACCTCCGGCAGCGGCCCGTCATCGGGCTCGGGCCCACCTTCTGCGGTGGCGATCCAGGCCGCGACGAAGAGCACCAACTGGGCCACCAGGTTGAAGAAGAACAGCAGCCCGATCACCGGTCCGAAGACCGCCGCAGTCTTCGAGGTCGAACCCGCTCCCGGTAGCAGCACGATCAACGCGTACTTGAGAACCTCGAACCCCACTGCCGCCAGAATCGAGCCGCGCAGCCGGGCCTTGAACGGCGACCGCAGGTACTTGCCGGGCAGCATCGTGTAGACCCACATGAAGATCAACACGTCGGCGGCCATCGCGATCAGCAGGGTGAGGATGGTGATCATCGGGCCGAGCCAGGTCTGTTCGCCGAGCCCGAGCCAGTCCAGAATCTGGGTGGCGAACTGCTGGCCGAAGGTGCTCAGTCCGAGCGAGATGACGATCGCCAGGCCGAGGCCGGCCAGCGAGCCGAGGTCCTTGATGGTGGCGATGAAGAAGTTGTCGACGGTGGCCTTGTCCTGTTCGAACTCCGGGCGCCAAATGGCCCTGGTCGCCTTGCGTAGGTTGCCCATCCAGCCGATGCCCGAGTAGGTCGCAATCAGCAGACCGGTGATGCCGACGCCAAGTGGGTTAGCGACGACGCTATCGATCAATCCGGTGATCGGTGCGGCCAGTTCCTCCGGCAGCAGGACGGCGACCTGATTCTCCAGTTCGGTCAGCAGGTCCTGATTGTTCTGCAGCACGATCCCGCCGATAGCGAAGCCGATCATCAGGATCGGCACCAGCGACAGGAAGGAGAAGTACGTCATCGCACCAGCGAACTGGCTGCCCAGCCGATCGCCGTACCTGGTGATTGCTTCGATCAGATGCTTGACGCTCTTCTGGGACGCGATGCGCTTGCCCCGCAGGATCAGCCGTCCGATCAGCGACGGCTTCGCAGGGATCGGTTCCTGAGGTGACTTCCGACTGGAAACCTTGGTCGAACCGTTGGTGCCGGCCATGGAACCTCCTGGGTCGGGCTGCACGAGCAGGTCAATGATCTCCGCAGACTCGGGTTCGTAGCGGATCCGCGAACAGGTTGGTCGGTGCTGCTGCTGCAATTCACTGCCGGCGGCCATTTCAGCCCCGCAGCAAACCCACCTTGTCGTACACCGCGGCCACCGTCTCGTCCGCCACCTGCCGCGCCCGCCCAGCGCCGGCCGCCAGCACCCTGTCGAGTTCCCCTTGATCGCTGAGGTAAACAGCCACCTGGGCCTGCACCGGCTCGACAAATCCCACCCAGACGTCGGCGAGGTCGCCCTTCAGATCGCCGTACCCCTTCCCTTCGTACTGTTTCTCCAGGTCCGGGATGGACACTTCGGTGAAAACCGACAGCAGCGAGAGCAGATTCGACACGCCCGGCTTGGCCTTCTCGTCATACCTGATCTCCCGTTCGGCATCGGTGACCGCGGACTTGATTTTCTTGACCGATGCCTTGACCGGGGTGAGGAGGTCCAGCGATCCGCCGGGCGATGACTTGCTCATCTTCGCGCTCGGCTCGGACAGGTCGTAGATCTTCGCAGTCTCTTTGAGGATGTACGGCTCCGGCACCGTCAGCGTCGGCCCATAACGGGAGTTGAACCGTTGCGCGAGGTTGCGGGTGAGTTCGAGGTGTTGGCGCTGATCCTCACCGACCGGAACGGCGTCGGCCTGATAGGCCAGGATGTCCGCGGCCTGCAGGATCGGGTAGGTGAACAACCCGACGCTGGAGCGGTCCGCGCCGCCCTTTTGCGACTTGTCCTTGAACTGGGTCATCCGGCCCGCCTCACCGAATCCGGTCATGCACTCCATCACCCACGACAGCTGGGTGTGCGCCGGCACCTGGGACTGGACGAACAACGTGGAGCGCTTCGGGTCGATGCCCAACGCCAGCAACTGCGCGGCCGCCACCCTGGTGCGCTGCCGCAGGATCGTCGGATCCTGTTCGACGGTGATCGCGTGCAAGTCGACGATCGAGTAGAACGTCTGGTGGCTGGCCTGCAGATCAACCCACTGCCGCAGCGCGCCGAGGTAGTTGCCAACGTGAAACGAGTCGGCGGTGGGCTGGATACCGGACAACACGCGCGGTCGATGCGTGGGCGGGAGCTGTGATGCTGGTTCGGGTTTGACGTCAGGCACACTCATGAAGGCGATCTTGCCATCCGCGCGGGGCTCATTCCGCCGCCGCACGGATCTCGATGCGGGCGATCCGGCGGCCCTCCATTGCTGTCACGGTCAGCACCCGGTCGTCGCACAACACTGAATCCCCGGCCGCCGGCAGGCGGCCCAGCCCGGCCATCAGAAAACCGGCGGCCGTATCGTACGGACCGGCGGGCAGCACGATGCCCGTCACCTCGGCGAAGTCGTCCAGGTTCAGCCGCCCGTCGACCTCGTCCAACAGGCCGCCGGAGGCGTGGGGCTCGCCGGCCCGGCGCTCCCCCTGTTCGACCATTTCGCCGACGATTTCCTCGACGAGGTCCTCCAGCGTCACGATGCCGTCGGTGCCGCCGTATTCGTCGACCACCACCCCCAGGTGGTTCCCCGAGGACCGCATCTCCTGCAGTGCGTCGAGCACACCCTTGGTGCCGGGCATCACAGTGACCGGATGGCAGACGTCGCCCACGCGAGGCGGCCCGGCCGAGCGGATGGCTCGGGGAGAGCAGATCACGCAGATGCACCACCCCAACCACCTCGTCGGAATCGTGCCCGATGACGGGATAGCGCGAGTGCGGATGGGTCAAGGAGATGCGGGAGGCCCTGGACAGCGACATCGTCGCCGGCAGGAAAACGACGTCCGGACGTGGCACCATGACCTCCCGCACCCGGGTGGTCTCGGCATGGAAGACGTCGACGATCATCCGTCGCTCCACACTCGTCAACGACTCGTGCGCCAGCACCAGGGACTGCAGTTCTTCCTGGCCCATCACCTCGCCACGAGCTTTCGGATCACCGCCGAACAGTCTGACGAACAGGTCGGACGATCGGCCCAACAACCACACCACCGGGGTGAACAACCTGGCGAGCACGGACAGCGGACGCGCACCTGCCAGTGCGATGGCCTCGCTGCGCTGCAGCCCGAGTCGCTTGGGGGTCAGTTCGCCCAGCACCAGGGAGCAGAACGAGATGATCAACGTCACGCCGACCAGGGCGACCGGCTGGGCAACCGTTGGTTCCATCCCGATGTCGACCAGCCACGCCGAAACGTTCTCCGACACGGTTGCCGCACCGAACGCCGAGGACAGCATCGTCGCGACGGTGACCCCGATCTGCACCGCGGCCAGGAACTGGGTGGGGTCGGAGACCAGCTTTTCCAGGAGTTGACCGTTCCGCCCCTTGGTCGCGGCGAGCTGTTCGACCTGGCTCTCCCGCAGCGAGATCATCGCGACCTCAGCCGCGTTGAAGACGCCGCCGATCACAATGAAGACCAGAACAACGGCAATGTCCCAGACCAGCGCACTCATGGAGGGTCCACGGTTGACGATCGTACGACGCAGCGCTCCAGGGGTGTCAACGATCGAGGGCCGTGCCCGGTGTGTCCGCGGCTCACCGGTCGCAATCGAGCAGCGGGCGCACGGTCGTCTCCTCCTTCGTCGGTCGTCCTGGTAGGTTGCCGACCGACTCGGGATCATGTTGGCGACGGGATTTCGTGATGGATTTTGCGGTACTACTGGACATCCGGTCGAACCCTGATGTCCCGCAGGCACTATCACCGGGTGAAGCATGATCGTCCGGGCGTTGGCGATCGCCGGCTCCGACCCGTCGGGTGGTGCGGGCATCCAGGCGGACCTGAAGTCGTTCGCCGCGCACGGTGCCTACGGTATGGCGGCCATTGCGTCGCTGACGGCCCAGAACACCCGCGGCGTGAGCGGTGTTTTCACCCCGCCCGCAGAGTTTCTCGCGCGGCAGCTCGAGGCGATCAGCGATGACATCACCGTTGATGCGGTCAAGATCGGCATGCTGGGGACGGCCGACAACATCACCGTGGTCGCGGGCTGGTTGACGGCGCATCGGCCGCCGTTCGTCGTGCTCGACCCGGTGATGGTGGCGACCAGCGGTGACCGACTGCTGGATCCGGACGCCGAGCAGGCAATGCGCGCACTGCTGCCGCTCGCCGACGTCCTCACCCCGAACCTCGCCGAACTCGCGGTGCTGGTCAATGAGGAGCCCACCGCCGACCTGCATGCCGCGATCGACCAAGGACGCCGGCTGGCCACCCGAACTGGCGCCCGGGTGCTGGTCAAGGGCGGACACCTGCCGGTCGCGGCCGGCACCGCGGGCATTGCCGACGCGGCAGCCACTTCGACCGACGCACTGGTCGACCCGGACGGCAGCCATGTGTTGTTGTCCGGACCCTGGATCCTGACGAACAACACCCACGGCACGGGTTGCTCACTCTCGTCCGCCCTTGCCGCCCTGCGGCCGCAGCGGGACAGCTGGGTCACCGCGGCGGCCGATGCCAAGGCATGGCTCTCCGGTGCGTTGGCCGCCTCGGACCAGCTCGACGTCGGGTCGGGCGCCGGACCCGTGCACCACATGCATCATCTGTGGCGGGCACCGGACCAAACCGCCGAGTTCTTCTCCGAGCGGATGTGGGCGCAGATCGCGCCGATCCGGGCGGCCATTGAAACCATGCCCTTCATTCGTGCGCTGGCCGACGGCGGCCTGCCGTGGCAGAACTTTCGGTTCTACCTGGCACAGGACGCCCACTACCTCCGGGAATACGCCCGCTGCCTGGCCCGGGTGGCCGCGGTTGCGCCCGATCAGGATGCCCAGGAATTCTTTGCGAATGCCTCCGCCGGCGCCCTGACGGCAGAGCTGTCGCTTCACCGCGCGCTGCTCAGCCGAACATGGCGAAACCCTTGTCGGAGTTGATGTCTCGCCCATCACTGCGGCGTACATCGACCACCTGCACCGGGCCTGCGCAACGGGGGACTACCCGGAAGCGGTCGCTGCCGTGCTGCCCTGCTTCTGGCTCTACCAGCACATCGGCGAACGTGTCGCGTCGCGGCGCGAGGCGACCACCGCGGGTTCACCCGCGCCCGCGACAGCCCACCCGTATGCCGCCTGGATCGACACCTACGCGGACCCGGAATTCGCCGCCCTCACGTCGGCGGCCATCGGCTTCACCGACCGGGCGGCCGCGAGCGCGTCAGCCGAACAACTCGGGACGATGGCCGCCGCCTTCGAGCGATCCAGCCGTTACGAGTGGATGTTCTTCGAGCAGGGCACAGAAATGCCCCGCTGGCCGATCTAGGGTTCGCGGGGCATCTCAGTGGTGCCGGCGGGCTAGCTCAACCGAGCCGCGCCTGCAGATTCTCGTCGAGGGTGTTCAGGAAGTCCTCGGTCGTCTGCCATTCCTGGTTCGGGCCGACCAGGGCCGCGAGATCCTTGGTCATCGCGCCGCTCTCGACGGTCTTGATGATCACGTCCTCCAAGGCGTCGGCGAAGCCGATCACCTCCGGGCTGGAGTCGAGCTTGCCGCGGTGCTTGAGGCCGCCGGTCCAGGCGTAAATGGACGCGATCGGGTTGGTGGAGGTCGGCTTGCCCGCCTGGTGCTGGCGGTAGTGCCGGGTGACGGTGCCGTGCGCGGCCTCCGCCTCGACGACGCTGCCGTCCGGCGTCGACAGGACGGACGTCATGAGGCCGAGCGAGCCGAAGCCCTGCGCGACGGTGTCTGACTGGACGTCGCCGTCGTAGTTCTTGCAGGCCCAGACATAACCGCCCTCCCACTTCAGGGCGGAGGCAACCATGTCGTCGATCAGCCGATGCTCGTACGTGAGTCCGGCCTTCTTGTACAGATCGGCGAACTCGGCGTCGAACACCTCCTGGAAGATGTCCTTGAACCGGCCGTCATAGGTCTTCAGGATCGTGTTCTTGGTCGACAGGTAGACCGGGTAGTTCCTGGCCAGGCCGTAGTTCAGCGAGGCCTTCGCGAAGTCCCGGATCGAGTCATCCAAGTTGTACATGGCCAGCGCAACACCGGCCGCGGGCGCGTCATAGACCAGGGCCTCGATCGGTGCCGATCCGTCCTCTGGGATGAAGGACATCATCAGCTTGCCCTTGCCGGGGAACTTGAAGTCGGTGGCGCGGTACTGATCCCCGAAGGCATGACGGCCTACGATGATCGGCTTCGTCCAACCCGGGACGAGCCGCGGAATGTTCGAGATGATGATCGGCTCGCGGAAGATGACGCCGCCGAGGATGTTCCGGATCGTCCCGTTCGGCGAGCGCCACATCTTCTTCAGGCCGAACTCCTCGACCCGCGCCTCATCCGGGGTGATCGTCGCGCACTTCACGCCGACGCCGTGCTTCTGGATGGCGTGCGCCGAGTCAATGGTGATCTGGTCGTTGGTGTCGTCCCGACTCTCGATGCCGAGGTCGTAGTACTCCAGGTTCACGTCCAGGTACGGCAGGATCAGCTTTTCCTTGATGAACTGCCAGATGATGCGGGTCATTTCGTCGCCGTCGAGTTCGACGACCGTGCCCGTCACCTTGATCTTCGACATGAGCTGTCGTTCCCTTTCGAAGGCGTCATCAGTTTGATCACCGCCTGCGCAACTTCTTGAGCGACGCGGACGCCAATAGTGTGCGAAATCTCCCGGCTGACCGTACCGTCAGGGCTCGAACGTAGTACGCGGCGGGTCGGGGCCGGCCGCGATGGGGCTTGTGCTTGCACCGTCTGGGGGACGAAGCCGTGGGTTCTTCTCGGTTCGAAGGGGATCGCAAAGCAGCATGGACCGGGCTGTTGACCTCCCAGGCGAGAACGATGAAACGGCTGGGTCAGGAACTCGATGACGCAGGCAAGATTCCGCTCAACACCTACGACGTGCTGGTGCAACTGAGCGAGGCCGGCGGGCGGCTCCGGCTCCGCGATCTGGTCGAGCGCGTGCTGCTCTCGCAGCCGGGCCTGTCCCGCAAGGTCGCGCGGATGGAGGATGAGGGCCTGGTGGAGCGCCTGCCCGATCCGCACGACGGTCGGGGCGTGCTGGTTCGGATGACCAGATCCGGCCGCGCGGCGCTGCGGAGCGCGGCGATCGTGCACATTGCCGGGGTCGAGCGTGAGTTCACCTCGCGGATCACCGACGAAGAGGCCGCGACCCTGGCCAAGGTGTTTGCGCGCCTGCTGGACGAGAGCGATCACGCCTAGCCGGCCGCAATGTACGGGCCGTTCGCGATGAACACCGGCCAGGAACTGCAAGAGAAGTTTTCCGACTATCAGGCCGGACGACTCGGCATCATCCCTGCCGGGTACCTGCCGCACAGCTGACTCGCATTCAGGGCATCCCGACTGCCAAGGCGAGCATCATTGCCGCCGTCGCGAAGTAGAAGAACAGATCAAATCTCTTGCCGCGGACTGCCAAGACGCCGATTGTTCGCTCGCTGAGCAGCATCCGGAACACCGCAGCGAGCAACATCGAAACTCCGAGGGCGAATGTTCCGCGCCGCCAGTAGTCGAGCGCGATCAGCAGCAGGGCCGCCGCGACGATGGACAGCACCACCGTGATCGGAATGGCGCGCAGGATCGGCCGGTGCGACGTGGCGTCCATGGCATCCTCTCGCCGTCCCTGTTACTGGGTCTACTGCCCGGTTCGGACTTCAGGCGGCGCAGGCTTCGGCTGCGTCCACCACATTGGACAACAACATCGCCCTTGTCATCGGGCCGACACCGCCGGGATTGGGCGCGACAAATCCGGCCACCTCCGCGACCTCCGGGGCAATGTCGCCCACGATGCGCCCGTCCACCCTGCTCACCCCGACGTCAAGCACCGCAGCACCGGGCTTCACCATGTCAGCCGTGATGAGCCAGGGGACACCGGCGGCGGCAATGACGATGTCCGCCTGCGAGATCATCGCCGGCAGATTCCTGGTGCCGGTGTGGCACAGGGTCACGGTGGCGTTCTCGCTGCGCCGGGTCAGTAGCAGACCCATCGGCCGCCCTACGGTGAGTCCTCGGCCAACGACGACCGCGTTCGCGCCGTCGATCGGAACCTCGTACCGGCGGAGTAGTTCGATGATGCCCATAGGCGTGCACGGCAGGGGTGCCGGATTACCGAGCACCAGGGACCCGAGGTTGAACGGATGCAGTCCGTCGACGTCCTTCGCCGGGTCGACCCGGCTGAGGATGGCGAACTCGTCCAGCCCGGTGGGTTGCTGCACCAGGAACGCCGTACAGGCCGGATCCGAGTTGAGTTCGTCGACGACGGCCTCGACCTCGGCCTGGCTGGTGCCGGCGGGTAGTTCACGCTGGATGCTGGCGATACCCAGTTCCGCGCAGTCGCGATGCTTGGCCGAGACGTACCAGCGACTGGCCGGGTCATCGCCGACCAACACTGTTCCGAGTCCCGGGACGACGCCCCTCTCGGCGAGGGCCTGGACCCTGCCACGGAGTTCGGTCTTGATGGCGGCCAGGGTCGCTCGGCCGTCCAGGATCGTCGCGGTCACGAGGAGTCATGATGCCACCTACCGAGCGGCGGTCCTGATCAGCAGTCCGGCGTTCAGCCACCAGGTCCGACGAGCACGATGCGATATTCGGCCACATCGAATTGGTCCGCCGAGGTAGCGGTGAGTGAGTCTGTCCCGGCCGCACCGGTGTTGGACTGCCATGCGACCGCCCAGTTGGTCGTTGCGGTGATCGGCCAGGTCCCGGTGCCGCCGGTGCGTTCCTTCAGCGATCGCCAATGGAACATGTGCCCGCAAAGCGGTTCTGCTTTCCAGTCGTAGCCCGGCGGCGGTGGGGTGCCGGCGCCGGTGCAGGTCACTGTGACAGGTGAGCCCGGGTGGTAACCGTCGCCCGTGCTTGCCGGCTCGCCGAGCGACCAAGTTGTCGAGGTCAAGGTGGCGGTTGCCGTCACCGATACACCAGCGAGCGTGACGGTTACAGGAGCAGGTGCCGGACTGTCCACCCACAGCCACGTCCAAAGCTGCACGGCGAGCTTCGTCCGATCAGGCCCCACCCCGATCGACGGCTCCGGGACTGAGAGGCGCCCGATCGCTTCGCGGGCCAGCACTACTGGATCCGGTGGAGGGGGTGTCTCGGCAACCGGTACCCCATTTGGAACGAAGCGCAGTTGCAGACCGCCACTGTCTGGAATACTTGTGTCGCCCAGAACGCACTTATTAAGTTCCATATGGCCAGCGCTTGGGTCATTTGCTCCCCACCATGACGAATTAGCGCCCAAATCCCCCACTACCACCCATGGACAAGGATCGGGTGCAGCCTCTACGACTTGGCCCACAACCTTCTCTTCCGCAATGATGGGTGCTGTTGTCGAGGCAGTCCCCTTCTGCGTTAATCGAAAGTCGCATCCCAAATCTGAACATGGCTGCGGAGGCTCTACGCCGACGGGAGCATTCAAGATGAAAGCGGCCGCAGCGAATATAGATGCAGCTAGATACAGCCCTAGCACGTCTGTGACCAGTCATCCGTTTTGATAGCGAGAACCCAATGGGCGTCATTGGTCTGGACCATTTGGGCGGTCACAGCATGGCGAAAATATGTGCCTGGCGCGTCCGGGGCCTTCACGGACCTTCCAGCGGAGTCCAAGAGATCGGTCGCGGTCTTATCCACACAATCCGAAATTACGACAACACCCGGCTCGACATTGACTACCTCAGGAAAGACTGCGGTCGTCCCAGTAGCCTGCGTCTCGCGATCTGCCAATTGGCTCAAGGTCTGCAAAATACCTTCTTTCGCTGGACCTGTTGCCACCGAGGAAACCTGTTCAATCCAATTCGAGCCGGGCTGAGTACCCGCGATATCGACCATTTTCCAATACTTGCGATAGGCCTCGATCGCCGCTTGGGCATCCGTCACCTGCTCCGGCGTGAGATCCGCAGGCCAGGGGTTGGGCGTCGTCGGGTCGACAACACTCGGGGTGGGCTTCACGAATGAACTCAACGGTGATGTAGCTGAGGCAGAAGTCGCCGGCCTCGAGGACGTGACCGGACTCGACGTCGCGGGGACGGAGTTTGACGTGGTTCCCGGATCGGCGGAGTTCGACGTGCAGGCGGTCAGCGCGACAAGAGTCGCTGCCACCACCACTACCAAGCGCGTCGCCTTCGGCACTTTTCCTCGATCCGTCGGACCGCGCGAGGGCATCACCGAACTACCACCGGAGCCCCGAGCGCGATCGGGTGACGATACCTATCGTCACGCACAGAGAGAAATCCGATGGACCGGATTGTGGATAACCACCCAGCGCCAGCCGCGAAGAAGTGCCTACCCCGTGCGGATCAGCCTGAGTAGCCTGCGTTCGACAGGACTCGCTGCATGCGGGTGTCGCATCGGTCGGTACTCGATGGGCCGGTACTCGATGGGCCGGTCTTCGGCCCAGGGCGTGGATCGTGGGGGTAGCGGCGGGACGCTCCGCACGGTGTGCCCGGTCGGGGTGGTGACGGTGATCCCGTTCGGGTCGACCGCGGAGCGCCAGCCGGGCTCCTGTTTGGTGTAGTTGCACCGCTCACACAGGCCTTGACCGTTGGCCGTTCTGGTCGGCCCACCGTTCTGGTGGGACACCACGTGATCGGCATGCCGGATCGGGGCATCGCAGAACGGGCTCCGGCAGGTCTGATCCCGGGCGATCAGGAACTGCCGGGCAGCAGGGGAGAACGTGCGGCGTTGGGAATCCGCGTCGATCAACTGACCGGTCCCGGGATCGGTGTACAGCCGGCGGATCCAGGACTTGATCCTCGGCGAGGCCTCCCGAACCAGGCGCCGGGCCAACGGAGCCGGGATGGGTCCGTACCCGGTCAGGATCGCGGGCTCGTTGTCACCATCGAACAGCGTCCGGTCACTCATCACCAACTGAATGTCCAGGTTCACCCCGGGCGGGATCACCCCCAAACCCACCGAATCACCACCGGAATCCGCGTCGGCAACGGCGTTGTCGGCAGCCGAGGCTGGAGCGGCGGCGGGGACCTCGACCGTGGCGGCAGTGTCCGAGCCGGACGCACCGCCCGATGGCACACCCGTCCCCGAATCCGAACCGGCGGCCGCGGGAACACCAGGCTCAACGCGAACACAAGTCTCAGCAGCAGTACCACTCTTGGCAGGAGCCCGGGTGTCCTGGCGAACGCCGACGTCCACGCACGCACCAGCCTCCGCCCACTCGGCAGGGGCGGCGGCCGCGCCAGCCCGAGTGCCATGCTCAGCGCTGGCGCCACCGCCGGCCGGGGCGCGGTTTCCTGGTGTGCAGTTGGCTGGGCTGCAGCTGGCTGAGCGAGCTCGGTCCCCGGCCGCACCCGCACCGGTGTTCGGGGCGGTGATCCGGTGCACGAACTCATCGGCCATCAACTGCCCACGCGACCTCGGGTCCCCCACCGCCCTCGCGGCCGCTGCATGCTTGACCAACGCCGCATACACCGCAACACCCCACGCCACCGGCACCAACGCCGTCACATAGGTCATCGTGTCCGGCGCCGGCCGGCAACTCACCCGCCGATCACCCTCAGCCTTCCGCGCCCGCGCGACATACTGCCCAGGATCCAACCGCTGCCCGATCCGGGCCGCCGCCTGTGCTGTCTGCTTGTCGCTGAGCCCACCCAGCTTCCCGACCAACTCCTTGTCGACCTGCCGCCGATCCTCCACCGACAGGCACGCGGTCTCCCGCACGACCAGGGTGGCCTGCCACTCACTGATCGCCCCCGCCCGCAACGCCGACAACACGTTCGGCATCTCGGTGGTCAGGACCTTCGCCAGACCAACATGCCGGCCACCGCGGAACGGCGGCTCACGCCTGGCCAACGCGACCTGCGCGGACACACTCCGCCGGGACCGCTCATCCTTGGCCCGCTGCGTGGACAACCCCACCGTCTGCGACGCCACGAACGCGACCGTCAACTCCGCCTGTGCCGCCGCGCACGCCGACTTGATCCGCTCCAACTCACGGATCCGATCGATCCGCTCCACGTCATCAACCCGCACATCGATCCCGGCCAGTTGCGCCACCCAGCCCGCGAGATCATCAGAGGACAACCCGGTACCGGGCCGCTCACTCTCCAACGTCTCGAACATGTGTTCGATTCTATCCAATCCATGTGCGCAATTACAAGCTCTTTATCGAAAATGTGTATCCGATTGCTCCTTGCTCATCTGGTATGCCTGCGCGGTTTTCGCAAGTCGTTCGCTGGGCAAGCCGGACGACTTCGATCGCCTCGAGGTCCGCCGAGGCGAATGGGGCCACCCCGGGCCGCTGAGCTCATCCACCCCTACCGTGGGGACATGGCCGCCCCTTCCGAACTCAGCAAAACCAAACCCGCGAAATCGGCAGACTTCGACCAGCAACCGCCGGACCTGCTCACCGCCGACCTGTTCGGCTACGAGACGATGCTGACCGCCGAGGAGTGGGACGTCGTGCGTCGAACCCGCGAGTTCATGTCCACACACGTCGCACCCATCGCGCAGGAATGCTGGTCCCGCGCGGAGTTTCCGTTCCAGATCATCGAACCGCTGGCCAAGGTCGGCATCATCGGGCAGGCCTACGGACTCAACAATGCGCCGGCCGCCAGCCAACTGCTCACGGGTTTTGTCGGGCTGGAGATCGCCAGGGTCGACCCGTCGATCGCCACCTTCATCGGCGTGCACAGCGGCCTGGCGATGGGCACCATCGTGCTGTGCGGCTCGCCCGAGCAGCACGATCGCTGGCTTCCCGCCATGCAGCGGATGGAACTGATCGGCGCCTTCGGCTTGACCGAGCCGGATGGCGGATCGGACGTCGCGGGTGGGATGCGCACCACCGCCAAGAGAACCGGCGATGATTGGGTGATCAACGGCGCAAAGCGCTGGATCGGCAATGCGACCTTCGCCGACCTGACCGTCATTTGGGCCCGGGATGTCGACGACGACCACGTCAAGGGATTCGTCATCGAGAAGGACACTCCGGGCTTCGTCGCCACCAAGATCGAGAACAAGGCGTCGCTACGAACCGTGCAGAACGCCGACATCGAACTGACGGACTGCCGGGTCAGTGAGGCCAATCGGCTGCAGAAGGCAAATTCGTTCCGGGACACCGCTCGGGTCCTGCGGACCACCCGCGGCGGCGTGACCTGGTCGGCGGTCGGCTGCCAGATCGGTGCCTATGACGCGGCCGTCGAGTACGCCAAGGAGCGTCACCAATTCGGCAAACCGATCGGCCATTTTCAGCTGATCCAGGACCTGCTCGCCCGAATGCTCGGCAACATCACCGCCTCACTGGGGATGGCAGTGCGGGTCTCGCAACTGCAACAGCAGGGCATCTTTCGGGACGAGCAGGCCGCGCTGGCAAAGTGGTATTCCACCACCAGGCTGCGGGAAACGGCAGCGTGGGCACGAGAGATCATGGGCGGCAACGGAATTCTGCTCGACAGGGACGCGGTCCGGTTCTTCGCTGATGCCGAGGCGCTCTACTCGTACGAAGGCACCGCGCAGATCAACGCACTGATCGTCGGCCGCGCCATCACGGGGAAATCCGCGTTCGTATAGTCGAAGCCAATTAGTCGTGCTGCCCCACCGCGATCTCGTGACCCAGGCTCGCATCGAGCAGGAATTCCAGCCGGTCCCCGCTCCAGAATTTGCCGGGGTCGTACCAGTTCTGCGGGCGCTCCGCGGGCAACAAGCCCATTGCCTGGTAGGTCACCGCAACCAGTTCGGCGCAATAGATCGTCTCGGCGGACCGGTGGTACCGCAATCGTCCGGTCAGCCAGCCCTGCGCCAAACCACGAGTTGTCGGGAACGGCTTGCCGTCCAGCCTGGCGATCGTCTTGAGTACGGCGTCCTCCATCTCTGTGCTGACGTCGAAGGACAACTGGCGCATCCACGCCCGCGCGTGGTACCGCTCATTCCACACCGTCACCGCGTCCGAGAGATCGTGCAGTTGCACACCGCGCTGCCGCTGACCGGTCCACATGTCCGGCAGCGAACGGCCCAGTTCCGCGTGCCACAGCAGCGGCGGCAGATCGTCCAGCACGACCGCCATCCCGACATGGTTGACGGGCGAGTTGGTCAGAGTCTGGATCGCCCGGTCGGCGGGCGTCGATCCACGGAAGAGCCAGACATCCCCGGTCCGGGTGAGGTCAACGGCATCGCTCAGGCTCAGGCGACTGCTGGGTCGGACGTGGGTCATCCGGCTAGGTTATCGACATGCGGGTCTGGAAGTTGATAGGTGTTGCCGGGCTGGCGGGCGTCGCGGCCACCGGTGCGGTGATCGCCCGGAACGAACGACAGCGTCGGGCCTACACTCCCGAAGACGTCCGGGCGCGACTCCACGAACGCGCCGCGACCATCGACCACAGCGCACCGCCAGCCGTTGCAGATGCGCCCGAAGCAGGCTTGATCACAAGGGTTTTGCGTCGACTGCGTCCGCAGTTCCGGCGAGGCACGGATCCGCGACCCGAGTAATCAGAGGCTATCTCGCGCGTGGCTGTTCCTGCGGCGACTGCAGCACCAAGCCGTGCGCGGTGGCGAACAGCACCGCCTGCTCGACGTCCACGATCGCCCCGGCCAACCGCGCACCCACCCACAACCCTGCATCGACCCGCGCCCCGCGCAGGTCCGCGCCGGTGACGTCCAACCGCTCGGTGCGCGCACCCATCAGATCGGCACCGCGCAGATTGCAGCCGGAAAGGTTGGCGCGCACCAGGTTCGCCTCCCGCATCCGCAGGCCGGAGAGATCGGTTCCGGTGAGCTTCGCCCCAGCCAGCGACACCAGCGTCAGGTCGCAATCCCGCAGCGTGAGCGGCAGCATCCGGCAGTCGGTGAACGTCGAACCGGTGAGCCGACAACCGGTGAGGGACGCACCATGAAGCGCGGCCCGCTCGAACGTGCAGGAGGCGAACGAGCTCGCCTGGTGCCTACTGCCGTAGAGCTCGGTGCCGACGAACCGGCAGCGCTCGAACGTCACCCGCCGGGTCCGGACGTCCACCAATGACGCATCGGTGAAATCGCAGTCGCTGAAAGTGATCTCTTCGAGGGATTCCCCTGTAAGGTCGACGTCGGCGAAATCCTCTTCCGAGTAAGCATTCTCGGTCAGCTGCAGCGTCATCTCAGTGGAAGAAGTGTCGGGTACCGGTGACGTACATGCTGACCCCGGCCGCCGCGGCCGCCGCGATCACCTCGCCGTCCCGCACCGAGCCGCCAGGTTGCACAACGGCCCGCACACCACCGGCGATCAGGATTTCCAGTCCGTCGGCGAACGGGAAGAACGCATCGGATGCGCCAACCGAACCAGTGGCCCGCTCCCCCGCCCGCTCCACGGCCAGTCGCGCTGAATCGACCCGGTTGACCTGACCCATCCCGATCCCGACGCTGGCACCGCCGGCGGCGAGCAGGACCGCATTGGACTTCACCGAACGGCAAGCCCGCCAGGCGAAGTCGAGATCATTCAGCGTCGCGGCGTCCACCGCGGGACCGGCGACAAGGGTCCAGGTCGCCGGATCGTCTCCGGGCGCGTTCAACCGGTCACGCATCTGCACCAGCAGACCGCCGGAAATGGCCCGGAATTCTGCGGGATCCGCGCTGCTATCGGCTGGCATCACCAGCAGTCGGATGTTCTTCTTGCGGGTCAGGATGGCCAGTGCTTCCTCCGAAAACCCCGGCGCCAGCAGCACTTCGGTGAATACGTCGGCGATCTGACCGGCCAGTTCCGCTGTCACCGGACGATTGACGGCGATCACGCCGCCGAAGGCGGACACCGGATCGCAGGCATGCGCTCGCTGGTGGGCAATGGCCACATCGGCATCGACACCACCGGCCACCGCGGCAATGCCACACGGGTTGGCGTGTTTGATGATCGCGACGGCCGGATCTGCAAAGTCGCTCGCCGCACGCCAGGCCGCGTCGACGTCGACATAGTTGTTGTAGCTCATTTCCTTGCCGTGCAATTGCTCGGCCGAGGCCAGTCCTGGACGCCAGTGTCGGTAGAGAGCCGCCCGCTGGTGCGGGTTCTCGCCGTAGCGGAGCGAGGAGACCTTGTCCCAGGTGGCGCCGGTCCATTCCGGCCAGCCATCCTCCGGACTCACGACACCGTTGAGGTATGACGCGACCGCGACATCGTAGGCCGCGGTGTGCGAGAACGCCGCCGCCGCCAGCGCCGTGCGCTCCGCTAGAGTGAAACCACCCGCCACGATTGCCTTTTCGATCGCTGAGTACTTCGACGGATCGACCACCACCGCCACCGACGGGTGGTTCTTCGCCGCTGCCCGGATCATCGCCGGACCACCGATGTCGATCTGCTCAACACACTCGTCCTGCGAACCACCGGCGGCGACCGTCTCCCGAAACGGGTACAGATTGACGACCACCAGGTCGAACGGCTCGATGCCCAGGTCCGCGATCTGCTGCAGGTGCGCCGGTATTCGGGTGTCGGCGAGCAACCCGCCATGGATCGACGGATGCAGGGTCTTGACTCGGCCGTCCAGGCATTCGGGGAATCCGGTGACCTGCTCGACCGGGGTGACCGGCAGCCCCGCCTCGGCGATCGCGCGCGCGGAGCCGCCGGTGGACACCAGAGCAACACCGGCGCCGTCCAGCAACCTGGCCAGCTCGATCAGGCCGGTCTTGTCCGACACCGACAGCAGGGCGCGCCTGATCGGCCGCCGGCCGGCATCGGTGGTGCTCGCCTCCGACGGATCCGAGCTCATCGCTGGGGTCAATCCTTCCGTCGTCATCCGACCCTCACCTTTCGTCCGGCAACGGCATAGGGCGCACTGGTCAACGCCGAGACGACCTCGACCAGCAGGGTTCGCTCGGCCACCTTGATCCTTTCGTGCAGTGCCGCGACGTCGTCGTCGTCATGGACGGGCACAGCGCGTTGCGCGACGATCGGCCCGGCGTCGACACCGCCGTCCACGAGAAACACGGTGCAACCGGTGAGCTTCACCCCATGGGAAAGGGCGTCGGCGGGGGCGTGCATGCCCGGAAAGGCGGGCAGCAGCGATGGGTGCGCGTTGACGACCCGATCGGGGAAGGCCGCCAGGAAAACCGGACCGACCAGCTTCATGAAGCCGGCCAGGACCACCAGGTCGGCGTTGAAGGACGCGGTCAGCACCGCCAGGCCGCGATTCCACGATTCCCGCTCAGGATGGTCGGCGAGGCGGCAGGAGAACGTCGGCACACCCGCGGCGTCCGCCCGGTCGAGCGCACCGCAACTGGTCCGGTCCGAGCCGACAGCCGCGATCCGGTAGGGCTTGGGCGCCGAGTCATCGAGCAGGGCCTGCAAAAGGGTGCCGGATCCCGATGCCAGGACCACCACGTTCTTGACCAGCGTCACCGGTACTTCTCTCCGAATCGGGCGGGCGGTAGGCGGGTCCAATGTAATCGACCGGCCCGGTTGTCCCGGACGAGGAGGGCTGAAGATGTATCAGCCAGGCATCTGCTGCGATCTCCATGGTGGACGTCAAACAGCCTTCTGGCTGCGGAATCGACAGCAAGCGCCGAGAATGGGCGGTGGCCCGCCTCCCGAAGGGTGACACATTCGCGATGACCGAAGACCAAGGGCAACCACCGCCGAGTGGTCAGCCCCAACATGGCCGCCACCATCGCGACGCCCCCAATAGGACGCCCGGCCGCAACCGGACGGTGATCATCCTGGCTCTGGTGGTCGCCATCGTCGCCGCTGCCGGTGTGATCACCTGGTTCGTCAGGTCGGACCCGACCACCAGCGCGGGCACGAGCACCGCAGCTGCCACCAACTCGGCTCGGCCCTCGTCGGCCGGCAGTCGGGCAGCAGCCGCCTCCGGTGGTGCCAGCACAATGCAAACCAGCGAAACGTCCGGAACCGAGAGCAGCTGCACATTGCCCGGCGGCTCATTGACAGTCGCCGTCTCGCCGGACATCGCCGATGCCATCGACCCACTGATCACAACGAGCGGTTCCTCATCGCAAGGGATTGCCGGCGGATGTACCGTGGCGATCACCCCGGTCGATGCAGCGGACTTCGTGGCCGGCGGCGGGTCGGGCGCAGCCGTCTGGATCCCCGACTCTTCCATGTGGATCGACGAGGCCAAAGCCGCGGGAATGACGGTCCCGGCGCAGAACCCCTCGATTGCAACTAGTCCGGTGGTGCTGGCCCTGTCCGCATCGGCCGCGGCGCCACTGGCTGCCGCCGGGAGTCCCAGTGTTGCCGGCATCCTGGCCAGCAGGGCCACTGCCACTCCGATCCGAGTTGGCCTTCCTGACCCGACCAAATCGGCCGCGGCGGTCGCCACGATCCTGGCCACCCGGGCCGCGGTCACCGGCACCTCGGATGCTCGTGCAGCGTTGACCTGGGCCGTTCGGTCCAGCCCCGCGGGGATGCCCACTCACGACGGCGACCTGCTCGACCGGCTCACGACGGACCCGAATACCGCCGTCCCGGTCAGCGAGCGGGCGCTGATGCGCCACAACGCAGCTGCCGGCGCGACACCTGCGGTCGCCGTCTACCTGGGCCAGGACGAATCAGCGTTGGACTACCCGGTGGTCACCCTCGCGACCGATTCCGACACCGTCGCGGCCGCCAATGACCTGGTCCGCCTGCTGATGGGTACCGAAGCTCAGTCGGCGCTACGAGCCGCGGGGTTCCGAGCCCCCGACGGCACTCCGGGACCGTCGATCACATCCGACAACGGTGTCGACCCAACCCTGCGGGTGACCGCGCCATTACCTGGCGCGCAGCAGGTCGATGACGCGATCCGCAGTGTTCAGATCACCAACGAACCCACCAGAATGCTGGCCGTGATGGATATCTCCGGGTCCATGCTCGGGGTGGTCCCGGGTGCGGGCGGGGCGACCCGACTCGAGCTGGCGAAGGATGCGGCGACTCGCGGCCTCGGGCTCTACGGACCGGACAGCGACATCGGATTGTGGGAGTTCTCCAGAACCCTGACTCCGGACAGCGACCATCGGGAACTGATCCCGGTCAGCTCGCTGGGACCGGACGGACAGGGCAGCTCCGGTGCCCAGCGGCTCGCCCAGGCAATGGCCGGCCTGCAGGCCGTGCCCGAGGGCGGCACCGGGCTCTACGACACCGTGCTCGACGCCGTCCGAACAATGCGTGCGTCCTACGACCCGGCTCGAGTGAACGTGGTCCTGGTCCTCACGGACGGCAAGAACGACGACCAAGGCAGCATCAGCCTGGACGGTCTGATCAGCACCTTGACCGCCGAGCAGGACGCCAACCGGCCGGTGCCGGTGATCTCGATCGCCTTCGGTCCGGACAGCGACGTCCAGTCGCTCAGTGCGATCAGCAAGGCCACCGGCGGTGCCACGTACGAGTCGAAGGACCCGCGGCAGATCGGCGAAATCTTCCTGGACGCCGTCGGCCAGCGGCTGTGCCGGCCAAGCTGCTGAAGGCTGCTTCAGGTTTCGGTCTGACGAGCGGATTCGTCGGTCTCGGCAACGTCGTCGATCCCGCTGTCGTCGTCCATCTCGGCATCGTCCTCGAGCTCGGCAACGACCTCGACCTCGACCTCGCTGTCGTCGTCCATCTCGGCATCGTCCTCGACCTCGGCAACGACCTCGCTGTCGACCTCGATCTCGCTGTCGTCCTCGATCTCGGCTTCGGGAATGTCCTCGTCCGATGCGACATCGACGTCCGGCTGAGCATCGACCGATACGTCGGCAGCCGCGAGCTGATCGTCCTGGTCCCCGCCGGTTGATTCGTCATCGAGTTCGGCGGTTTGCGGTGAGCTCAGCCGCCAGGGCACCGAGCGTCCGCCGGTCAACCCCGCCACGAGCAACGCAATAGCGCCGACCTCGACGGCAACAATGGCGCCCAGCAGCGCGGGCGGCACACCGAAGGCCGACCACCGGCCGTCTCCGACACCCCCTCGGGCGATCGCGGCAACGGCCGCCAGTAGGCCACCGGTCAGCGCGGCGGCGACCGCGGAGGCAACAACGCGATCGGACCTGGTCGACAGGTGTTTGATCGCGGGACGCGCAATCAGATAACCGGCGATCGCCGGCACGACGAGGAACGCCAGTCCGATCCAGGATCGACCAGCCTGATCCGGGGCAGCGGCGAGCAGCGGGACGGCAGGCAGGTCAACAATGGTGGTGCCGAATGGCGAGTACGTCCCGGCACCCATCTCGAAGCCGACGCCGGCGACGTATCCCGCCGCGGCGATCACGGCGTTGGGCACGTAGGCCATTCCCAACATGGCCAGGCCGAGTCCGTCCAACCACGAGGGCGCAGCCAGTGCCGCAACCCCGACGGCGGAACCGAAATGAGCGACCAGGCCGACCGACAAGGCAATCCCGCCGCCGGCGATCAGCACACCGACACCGATCCCACCACCCCGCACACCAACCCTGGCCCAACCGGGCGCCGTCTCGATCCACCACCCGTGCCACGCCGACCCGGGGCGAAGCATCCCCAAGGCCGTCGCAACAAACGCCAACGCGGGAGCCGTCCACACCCAGCGAGCGGGAACTGCCTCCGGCGGGCCGAGGCCACGGCAAGCCGCGGCGACCACGATCCCGTAGACCACCGTGGTGACCAGAATCGATACGGTCTCCTGGTAACGACCTTGCGGCAGGAACCTGCCTCGGCGTGCAGTGGCCGCCAGCAGCGCAGCAATGGCAAGGGTCAACAACAGCGGCGGCAGAGTGAGCGTGATCCCGCCGATCAGCACCGGCATCAGGTTTGCCGCGGCAAAGGCCACAACTCCGCCCTGTAGCGCAATCCCGACATCGGCACCGGACGACGGCGTGACCGCCCACAGCACCAAGGCCAGGCCGGCCGCGAGAATGAGCCCGGATGCTCCCACCGCTACCGCACGGACGGCCGCGGCCGCAGCGACAAGTCCGGTCGGGCTGGGCGCGTCCGAGGCATGCTGCATCGCATCGGGGCGTTCGGGAGCCAGCTGGCGAATCACCTCGCAACTGTCACACGAGGATCTGCCGTTGCCGCCCAGGCACGCCGCCGGTGCCCAAGATCAGCGCGGTGATCGCCCGCACGGACCGTGGGACCGGCCGGCACCGGCCTGGTTTCAGTGCCCCTGCTGCTCGCCGTCCCGGCGAAACTCAGGACCGATGACGACCTGCGGCCCGGTCACTGCCTCATCCGGTTCTGGCATCGGCATCGGTATCCGGGCGGGCATCGGCATCCGGGCCGGCATTGGGGCCGGCCACCACGGCTGCTGAACAGTTGGCTGAACCGGTCCGAGGGGTGAACTTGGCGGGGGCACACTCCCGGGTCCACGTTGCGAAAAGTCCGCTCCGACCACGTATCCGGCGATAGCGACAACCGCCTGAACGATCCCGAAGACCACCAACAGAATGGCGCCGAGCCCTTTGCTCACCTGACCGGTCGCGACCAACTCCACCGGACCGGCCGTGCCCAACGACACAATCGCGCCCGCAGCGCCGCCGACCGACACTGCGGCAACCGCCAGCCGCGACCGCTCACTCCCGGGCAGGAATGCGGCCATCGCCAACAGGCCGGCGATCAGCAGCAGGATCGGGACATAGCCCGGCCCCACCGCAAATACCGACAGGTCCGCGTCGATCCGCGGCGCCTTGAGCTCGGGCAGGAACCCCCAGATGAAGTTCAGTCCACCCAGACCGGCCACCGCCAATCCGAGGAGCTTCGCCGGGTCCGGACCGGACGGCTGCTTCGGCTGGGCGGAATCCCGGGCTGGGCCGTAGGGCAGCTGCCCGTAGCGACCGTCAGGACCGCTCATGCTCAGGCAATCGCGGCGCGCAGCAGTCTGGCGGTCTCGGACGGCGTCTTGCCGACCTTCACGCCTGCGGCTTCGAGGGCTTCCTTCTTCGCCTGTGCGGTGCCTGCCGAGCCGGAGACGATGGCGCCCGCGTGGCCCATTGTCTTGCCCTCGGGTGCGGTGAACCCGGCGACATAACCGAGGACCGGCTTGCGCACGTTCGCGGCAATAAACGCGGCGGCGCGTTCCTCGGCGTCGCCACCGATTTCGCCGATCATCACGATCGCGTCGGTTTCCGGGTCGGCTTCGAAGGCCTCCAGCGCGTCGATGTGGGTGGTGCCGATGATCGGGTCCCCACCGATGCCGATGGCTGTGGAGAACCCGAGATCCCGGAGCTCGTACATCATTTGGTAGGTCAGGGTGCCGGACTTCGACACGAGCCCGATCCGGCCCGGACCGGTGATGTTCGCCGGGATGATTCCGGCATTGGCCTTCCCCGGCGAGATGATGCCAGGGCAGTTCGGGCCGATGATGCGGGTTTTGTTACCGGTCGCGACGGCGTGCGCCCAGGCCTTCGCCGAGTCGTGCACGGGCACGCCTTCGGTGATGACGACGGCGAGCCCGATCTCCGCGTCGATGGCCTCGATGATCGCGTCCTTGGTGAAGGCGGGCGGCACGAAAAGGACCGACACATCGGCGCCGGTCTTGCTCATGGCCTCGGCAACGGAGCCGAAGACCGGCAGCTCGGTACCGTCGAAATCGACTGTGGTACCGGCCTTTCGGG
Source organism: uncultured Actinomycetota bacterium (assembly GCA_963730295.1). Classification (GTDB taxonomy): domain Bacteria; phylum Actinomycetota; class Actinomycetes; order Mycobacteriales; family Nakamurellaceae; genus Nakamurella. The sequence goes on from CAVSRE010000009.1 coordinate 139,970, forward strand.
CATTCACCCCGCCGACGATCTGGGTGCCGGAGGCGAGCATCCGCCTGGTGTGCTTGGTGCCCTCGGAACCGGTCATGCCCTGCACGATGACGCGGGAGTTCTCAGTCAGAAAGATTGCCATTGTGGGTCAGACTCCAGCGTGAGCTAGTTGGGCAGCCTTGTCGGCGCCTTCGTCCATGGTTTGTGCCTGCGTCACCAACGGGTGCGCGGCCTCGTTCAGAATTCGCCGGCCCTCCTCGACGTTGTTGCCGTCGAGCCGGACAACGAGCGGCTTGGTTTCTTTGTCGCCCAACATTCCCAGGGCCGCGACGATGCCTTTGGCCACCGCGTCACAGGAGGTGATCCCGCCGAAGACGTTGACGAACACGGATTTGACGTCCGGGTCGGACAGGATGATTTCCAGGCCGTTGGCCATCACCTCGGCGCTCGCGCCGCCGCCGATGTCCAGGAAGTTCGCCGGGGTGACACCGCCGTGCGCCTCGCCGGCGTAGGCGACTACGTCGAGGGTGGACATCACCAGGCCCGCACCGTTGCCGATGACGCCGACCTGGCCGTCCAGCTTGACGTAGTTGAGGCCCTTCTCCTTGGCCCTGACCTCGAGCTGGTTCTCCGCCGCGTTGTCCTCCAGGGCCGCGTGGTCGGGGTGCCGGAAGGCGGCGTTCTCGTCGAGGGAAACCTTGCCGTCCAGCGCCAGCACGGTGCCGTCCGGGGTCTTGACCAGTGGGTTGACCTCGACCAACGTGGCGTCCTCACCGACGAAGGTGTCCCACAACCCGATCAGGATAGCGATGATCTGGTCGCGGACCCCCGCGGAGAACTTGCCGGCGTCGGCGATCTCCGCCGCCTTCGCCGCGTCGATCCCGGTCAGTGCGTTCACCTGGATCTTCGCCAGGGCGTCCGGCCGCTCCACCGCGAGCTGCTCGATCTCCATGCCGCCCTCATGGGTGGCCATGGCCAGGAAGGTACGGTTCGACCGGTCGAGCAGGAACGAGACGTAATACTCCTCGGCGATCTCGCTGGCCGGGGTGATCAAGATCTGCGTCGTGATGTGGCCCTTGATGTCCAGGCCGAGGATGTTCCCCGCATGGGTCCGCACATCGTCCAGCGTCTTGGCGAACTTCACCCCGCCGGCCTTGCCTCGGCCGCCGATCTTGACCTGGGACTTCACCATCACCGGTGTGCCCAGCTCGGTGGCGGCCGCCACCGCCTCATCGACTGTTCGGGCGACGACACCGGCCGGAGCCGGAACGCCATGCGCGGCAAAGAGTTCCTTCGCCTGATACTCGTACAGATCCACGTGTTCTCCCTTGCAGGGCGGCTTTTGCCGGAATCGGGCCTGGCGCTGCCGAAGACCCGGGCGCCGTAGACCATCGTGGTTACCCTAGCGACCCTGGTTCACGTCACGGCAGGCCGGGACGTGAGACCTCTCCCACGTCGGTCGTATCGTCAGTCCTCGTGGATGTCCGAATCGCTGCTTACGGGGTCATCGTCAAGGACGGCGAGCTGCTGCTCACCCATTGGAATGAGGAAGGACACACCGGCTGGACGCTGCCGGGCGGCGGCCTGGCGGACTACGAAACGGCCGAGGATGCCGCCGTTCGGGAGATCCGGGAAGAGACGGGGTATGACGCCGAGTTGGTCACGTTGTTGGGCATCGACTCGAGGTTCATCAAGCCGGCCGACCGGTGGGAGCCGAACGGCCGGGGGTTACATGCGCTGCGGATCATCTATGTGGCCAGGGCCGTCGGCGGGGTGTTGACCCATGAGGTCGGTGGTTCGTCCGACGAGGCCCGGTGGGTGCCGCTGGACGAAGTCGGCGAGCTGCCAACGGTGTCGCTGGTCCCGGCAGCGATTGACCTGTTGCTGACGCGGCTGGCCAGAAAGACGGACTGATCGGACCGGGGAAAGACTGATCTCGCCCGGGCCGACGTTCAGTCGTCGGTTAGCCTGGGCGCCACTTTTTCTCGGAGCCAATCGATGATGGCGGTGGTCGGGGCCCCCGGGGTGAAGATTCCGGTCACTCCGATCTCGGCAAGTTCCTTGATGTCATCGGCCGGGATGATTCCCCCGCCGAAGACCACGATGTCGTCCGCGTCGGCATCCTTCAGCAGCGCGACCACCCTACGGAACTGGGTCATGTGCGCACCGGACAGCACCGAAAGGCCCACAGCATCGGCATCTTCGGCCAGTGCCGCGGCAACGATCTGCTCCGGCGTCTGGTGCAGGCCGGTGTAAATGACCTCCATGCCGGCGTCCCGGAGCGCGCGGGCCACCACCTTGATCCCGCGATCATGCCCGTCGAGCCCTGGCTTGGCGACTACCACCCTGATCGGTCGCATCAGCTGCCTTTCGGTCCGATGGAGGCGGGCCGAGTCCGGCCGGGTCTGGAGTCCTTGCGTTGTGACTGCTGACCGTGGGGCTGTTGACCGAACGGCGATGGGGTCGTGACACGCACCTTCCTGGTGAGCGCCACGAAGTACGGTGCCGCGGCGAGTAGCAGGACCACGGTGACGATTCCCACCCACAGTCCGGCGCTCCACACGTACCCGGCGCCGTCGCGCACGACAGGTGGCACGATCAGGGGCTGGATCACCAGGGCCGCCGCCGACACCAGCCAGGCCGCAGCAGCGCCGGGATAGCGGGTCAGCGAAGCCGCCCCGACGGCACCGACCCCACCGATGGCGAGCGCCCAGAACCCCCAGGTGTCCAGGTCATATCCGTGCAGCAACGTCGGCGCCGCACCGGTGAGGTCGCTGTGCACCGGTACTGCGAGGGCAATGACGATCAGCAGGGCGAGAACGACCCCCGGCCACAGTCGACGGGCGCGGGATTCGGCGAGCGATGAGTCGTCGACGACATCCAGCGATGCCTGCTCGAGCCGGCGGGAAGTGAGCACCGCGAGCACCGCAGCGCTCAGCGCGAGGAATGTCCCGAGTATCGCGAGCCACTGACCTGGTCCTGCCGTCCAACTGTGCTGGTTGGTACTGGCGTCGCCGGCCGTGGCGAGCACCAGGGACCTGGCCCATAGGGCCTGACCGAAGGCGTACATCGCACCCGCCCAGAGCACCGCCACCCCGGCGCGTCCGACCGACCCGACCGGTCGGATCAGCGCCAGCACACCGGCAACGGCCAGCGGGATCGCCGCGATCAACTGCGGGAGGCCCGCCGGCGCCAGGGCAACACCGGAAACCCCGTCCGGCGCGGTGCCGTCCAGGTACAGCAGGGCCGATTGGGACGCCCCGACGAGAGCGCCGGCGGCGAGCAGAGCAAGCGCCCCGGTTCCTACGGTCAACAACGGCTGCGGGGGGCTGCCGTCCGGCTCCCTGATCATCCCTGCCGCTGCTCCGCTGCGGGCCAGCAGCCCGGCGAGAGCCAGGATCACCGAGCCGACCAACCCCCACCAGACCACCGGTGCGAGCGACGTCGGAGCACCGGTCAGCACGGCAACGACAGCGGTCAAGCCGGGGACTGCCGCGGCCAGCGCGGTGCCGCACAGCAACGCCCGGGCGATGGCCCGAGGCAGTGCGCCGGCCACCACCACAATGACCGCGGTCAGGAACCCCAGCAACACGGCCGCCAGCAAACCGGTCATGCTGGACCCGAATGGCAGCACTCGAAGAGCGAGATAGCCGCCGGAATAGGGGGATCCGAGGGCGCCCACCATCAACAGCACGGAGCCGACGAAGCCAACGGACACCATCGGCAGGTTGAGTGGACGGCGACCCGGCTGCGGCTCACTCAACGCCGCGGCCACTGCGGGGCCATCGGTGTCGGCCTTGTTCCCCGGTCCAGCAGCCGACCGGTCACTCGCCGCGTCGTCAAAACCGCCGAAGATGACATCCGATCGCGATCCGGTCACGCCCGAGACGAGGGCGGCCGTCCTGACAGCGGCCAGCACACCGACCACCAACCACAGGACGTCGGCGGCCACCAGCGTCCACCCACCGGCACCCGCCGAGAACGGCCGGGCACGGTCAGTTGTCTCGGCGAATAGTTCCGGCCGGGTGATCCGGTCGGCTTCGGTGACCACCGCGAGATCAGTGAGCAGCCGGACAACTCCGATCACGCCCGCGCCTGCGGTCGCCGCCAGACCCAGCAATGGCCGCCAGACCGCCAGCACCACCGCCAGCACGCCCGGCAGCACTGCGACGAACGCCGCAACTGTGGCGGCGGTTGTCGGCGAGGCGTCCGCGGTGACCACCACTCCCAACAGCGGGCTCAGCCCGACCAGCACACCAGCGGCCAGCAACAGCCCGGCCAACACCAGCGAGTACCGCTGATCCGCTGAGTTCGAGTTCGAGTTCGAGTTCGAGTTCGAGTTCGAGTTCGAGTTCGAGTTCGAGGGCATGGTCGTCATCGCGACGTCGCTGCCTTCAGCGGACGCACCGGAACCAGACGACTGTGCACGGAACCGACCGTAGCAACTCCGGCGGACAGGCGGCTGATGCCGGAGCCCGGCGCGATCAGTCATGATCGAGGGATGATCCAGGGCCTCGCCATCGGCGTCCTGTGTGCGGGCCTGTTGCTCGGCGCATGGACGGGCATTCAGGGATGGCGGCGACGACCGACCACCGAAGCGCAGATGGTCGGCGCCATCATCGTGGAAGCGGCCCTGCTGGTACAGACCGTCATCGCCATCGTCCAACTGGTCGGAGGGCACGAACTGAACGAGCCAGTGACCTTCGTCGCCTACTCCGTCGGCATTCTGCTGCCGCTGCCGCTCGGCTTCTACCTCGCGCGGATCGAGCGGACCCGATGGGGATCGCTGTCGCTGTGCTTCACTGCAGTGGTGGTAGCGGTGATGACCCTCCGGCTGATCCAGCTCTGGCAGGCCCCCCTTGGCTGAGCATCCGTCTGATATGCCGGTGTCCGGGCAGCCGGCCGTTGACTCGGAAACTCCTTCCCAGGAGGACGACAGTCCGCCAACCGGGCCGCGTCGGGTACTGATCGCGCTGTACGCGGTCTTCGCGCTCGCCGCGACGGCCCGGGGCATCGTGCAGATTGCCACCAAGTACGACGAGGCTCCGCTTGCCTACTCGCTGTCGCTGTTCTCGGGCTTCGTCTACATCGCCGCAACGATCGGCCTGGTCACCAATCGCCGCTGGTCCAGGCCGCTTGCCTGGGCCGCCGTCGGCACCGAGATGGTTGGTGTGGTGACAATCGGACTTGCCTCGATCTTCGACTCCACCGCGTTCCCGCACGACACCGTCTGGTCCCGGTTCGGCGCCGGATACGGCTACGTGCCGATCATCCTGCCGGTGCTCGGGTTGATGTGGCTGTGGCAAACCCGGGCGCAGGAGAAAGAACCCGCACCGGCAAGCTGACTTTCGTCCCTGTGGACAACCGGACTCCCGGATCCGCCCGTTCTGCCACTGTCCCTGCGTGACCGTTCGTGACAACCCAGCCGCGGGAGTGGACCATGACACCTATGACCGTGATGCCCCGTGATTCCATCGAGTGGACGGTGCAGGACCTCGACCTGCTCCCCGAGGACGGGCTGCGCTACGAACTCCTCGACGGAACACTACTCGTGAGCCCGGCACCCACGAGGCGGCACCAACGCGCGGCTTTCCAACTGAGTATTGTCCTGACCGCTGTTTGCCCGCCGGAAATGGAAGTCTTGATCGCGCCGTTGGATTGGCGACCTGACCAGCGCACGTCATTGCAGCCCGATGTATTGGTGCTGGCGGACAGGAACCTCGAATCGCCGGCCGAGGATTCGATGATCCTTGCCGTCGAGGTACTCTCCCCGTCCTCACGTCGCAAAGATGCTGTCTACAAGCGGTCCAAATATGAAGACTCGAGAATCGCGAGTTACTGGATTGTCGACCCGGAGGGCCCTTCGATCGTGGCCCTGGACCTCGTGGACGGCCACTACAGCATAGTTGGCGAAGCATCCGCCGATGACCCACTTACACTCGAAAAGCCTTTCCCCGTGACGATTGTGCCGGCAGCGCTGATCGCCTGACGCTCAGAGCTTGGTCATCGGGACGCCGCCGATGAGCATCAGCCGGACCTTGCCCGTCGTCCCGAAATCGATGGTCGCGGTGGCCCGTTGCCCGACCCCGTCCACCGCGACAACCGTGCCGAGGCCGTACTTGTCGTGCGAGACCCGATTCCCCACCGCGAGTTCGAGCACCGGGCCGGATCCGAGCGGTCGCCGGGTACCCGCTCGGGACGGCGACCTGTCTCCGAACCGGCTCGCGGTGACCGGGGCCGACCGGCCGCCGTAGGTCGACGAACCGGAACCGAACGTACGGGATCCACTGCGCCCGCCGAAAGCCCCTCCACCGTAGGCGAAGTCGCCCTCGAACGAGCTGTCGCCGATGAACCCACCCGATCGGGCGTCGACGTCGGTGCGGCGCCAATCGATGAGATCCACCGGGATGTCATCGATGAACCGGGAGGCAGGGTTCGCACCGGGCTGTCCCCACGCCGACCGCAGCATCGCCCGGGAAAGGTAGAGCCGCTGCTTGGCCCGGGTGATCCCGACGTAGGCCAGTCGGCGTTCCTCGGCGAGCTCAACCTCATCCCCCAGTGATCGCTGGTGCGGAAAAATCCCGTCCTCCCAGCCGGTCAGGAAGACCACCGGGAATTCCAGGCCCTTGGCGGTGTGCAGTGTCATCAGGGTGACGACCCCGTCCGCGGAGTCCGGCACCGCGTCGGCATCGGCGACCAACGAAAGTTGCTCCATCACCGCGATCAGCAGGTCACCGGCATCGGGCGGAACGTCGTCGTCATCTGCGCTCCCTTGCCGCGCCACGCCGTCTTCCGCGGCGGCGAGAGCCGCGCCCGCCACCAGATTTTCGGTTGCTTCGCGGAGCACACTGACCAACTGGTCGAGGTTCTCCAGCCGGGACCCGTCCTGCGGGTCGTCCGAGGCTTCCAGCTCGGCGCGATACCCGGTGCGGTCCAGTACCGCACTGAGCAGGTCCGCCGGCTCCATCCCGAACCCGACCTCCGACCGCAACCCGGCGAGGAGTTCACCGAAGGACGTCAGCGAGTTCGCGGACCGCGCGGCCAGTCCGGGGATCTCCGGAATCCGTTGCAGCGCTTCACCGAAGCCGATGCGTTCGCGCTCCGCGAAGACTGCAACGCACGCTTCCGCCCGATCGCCGATCCCGCGTCGCGGGGTGTTCAGGATCCGGCGCAGGTTGATCTCGTCATCCGGGTTCGCGATCGCGCGCAGGTAGGCGAGCGCGTCCTTGACCTCTTTGCGCTCGTAGAACCGCACCCCACCGACGATCCGGTAGGGCATCCCGGTCCGGATGAACACGTCCTCCAGCGCCCGGGACGCGGAGTTGGTCCGGTAGAACACCGCGACGTCACCGAAGATCGCGTCACCGGAGTCGACCAGAGCGTCGATCTCCTTGCCGACGAACTGCGCCTCGTCGTGCTCGTTGTCGCCGACGTAACCGACGATCTGCGTCCCGCCGCCCTGCGCGGTCCACAAATTCTTGGCTCGGCGCTGCGGGTTTCGGGCGATGACCGCGTTGGCCGCAGACAGAATCGTTTGCGTTGAGCGGTAATTCTGCTCCAGCATGATCGTCCGGGCGTTCGGGTAGTCCCGCTCGAATTCGACGATGTTGCGGATCGTCGCGCCGCGGAACGCGTAGATCGATTGGTCGGCATCACCGACGACCACCAGCTCGGCGGGCGGGACCGCAGAGGCCAATCCGCGGACGAGCTCGCCGTCAGCGGTGCGCACGTCGCGCGTTCCGCCGACGAGTTCCTTGACCAGCATGTACTGGGCGTGGTTGGTGTCCTGGTACTCATCGACAAGGACGTGCCGGAAGCGGCGGCGGTAGTGCTCCGCAACCGCCGGGAAGGCCTGCAGCAGAAACACGGTCTGCATGATCAGATCGTCGAAGTCGAACGCCGCCGCGGCCTTCAGCCGCGACTGGTAGCCCTCGTAGACCCTGGCGACGATCTTGGCCTGGTCGGACTCCGCCCGTTCCAGCGCTGTCTCCGGGTCGATCAGCTCGTTCTTCAGGTTCGAGATCTGGGTGGCCAGCGATCGTGCGGGGTACTTCTTGGTGTCGATGTTCAGGCCCGAAGCCACCAGCTGCGCCAGTCGCTGGGAGTCGGCCGAGTCGTAAATGGTGAAGGTCGACTTCATCCCGAGCTGGCCGGCCTCGGCGCGAAGTATCCGCACGCACATGGAGTGGAACGTCGATACCCACATCGCGCGGGCCCGGTTGCCGATCAGATCCCCGACCCGTTCCTTCATCTCCCGGGCGGCCTTGTTGGTGAAGGTGATGGCCAGGATCTCGCCGGGTTGGGCGCCACCGGCGGCGAGCAGGTAGGCGATCCGGCGGGTCAACACCCGGGTCTTACCGGAACCTGCACCGGCCACCACCAGCAACGGAGCACCGCGATGCTCCACTGCCGCTCGCTGCGGAGGGTTGAGCCCCTCCAACAATTCGTCGGCCCGCTTCCGGGCGCGGTCCGCACGCTCTCGAGATCGGTCCGCGGAGGCGTCTGCCGCGACGGGATTCAGCGCCGCGGAAGGGAGGTCGAAAAGGCTCGTCATGACGGCCACAACGCTACCTGGGCGAGCCGACAGACTCGCCCAGTTCTCCACAGGCGCCGCGGTGCGTCGTCCCTCACACCGTCCCGGCAGCGCGGCATTTGATCTGGTGCCGGCCACCGCAGATGTGGTGTACTGGCGAACATGACCAGCCAATCGAACTCCCGCTGCGCACTCGCGCAGCCCGAGTTTTTTTATGGGTACCGGATCCCGGTGCCTGTTAGCGGCTGAGCCACCCGCCCACGACACGCCCCGAGGTCCGCAAAGACCCGGGGCGTTTTTCGTGCCCGGCTCCAGCGGACCGGGGCAGAATGAGGATCCATCATGACCAGCACCCTCGCCACCATCCCGGTGCACCAGCGAACCCGAGCGAACCTGGAGCAGGCCATCGAAGCCACTGCGACGTCCCCCGACGGCACCACCCCAGAGCACGGACCCGAGGAGGTACCGACTCCGGTCGACCAGGCCGGAATCGACAGGCTCCGGATGGAAATCGACGCGGTTGACGCCGAACTCGTCCGACTGATCCTGCATCGCACCGCGATCTCGCACGCGATCGGTACCGCCCGCAAGACCCTCGGTGGCCCGAAGATCGTCTACAGCCGGGAGATGGCGATCCTCGAGCGTTTCCGTGCACTGGGGCCGGCCGGTACCGACCTCGGCATGCTGCTGCTCGCGATGGGCAGGGGCAAGCTCGGGCGCAAGTGATCAGACCAGCCGGCGATCGGTCGCCCAGCGGGACAGTTCGTACCGGTTGGACTTCTGTGTTTTCCGCAAGACGCTCGACACATGGGTCTCCACGGTCTTGATCGAGATGAACAACTGCGCCGCGATCTCCTTGTAGGCGTAACCGCGGGCCAGCAATTTGAGCACCTCCCGCTCGCGCGGCGACAGCAGGTCGAGTTCTGGATCGGCGACGGGAGCAGGGCCACCGCGATCGGAGAAGGCGTCCAGCACGAACCCCGCGAGCCGGGGCGAGAAGACCGCGTCTCCCGCGGCCACCCGAACCACAGCGTCGGCCAGTTCCCGGCCCGAGATGGTTTTGGTGACATAGCCGCGGGCTCCGGCGCGGATGACGGCAATGACGTCTTCCGCCGCATCGGAAACACTGAGGGCGAGAAACACCACGTCCGGTAGCTTCGCATGCACCTGCTCCAGCACGGCGCGACCGCCGCCGTCCGGCATGTGCACGTCGAGCAACACCACGTCCGGCGGCTGCGAGGAGATCCGCACCACCGCCTCGCCGACCGAACCGGCCTCCCCGACCACCTCGATCCGGTCGTCGTCCAGACCGGCAAGTTCGGCCTTCACCCCGGTACGGAACAACGCATGATCGTCGACCAGGAACACCTTGACCGGATTGCTCACGATCCTCCCTTCGCGTCGGCGTGCGCCCTGACGGTACCGGCATCGGCGCCGTCGGACGCTTCACCCGACGCATTGCCGGCTTCGGTGGTCACCGTCACCGGCATGGTGAGCTCGACCTCGGTACCCGCACCGGGCGTCGACTGGACCGTGGCAGTCCCGCCGTGTCGCTCCATCCGGCCACGAATGGACTGCGCGAGGCCCCGGCGGTCTGCGCCGACATCCGCCTGGTCGAAGCCGATACCGCGATCCCGCACGAAAACGCTGACGGTGCCGTCCTCGACCTCGGCGTAGACACTGATCTCTTCGACCTCGGCGTGCTTGGCGGCGTTGACCATGGCCTCCCTGGCGGCCGCAACGAGTGCTGCCAGGTGCTGATCCATCGGCACATCGCCGACGATGACCGGCGTCACGGAAATCGCGTACGTGTCCTCGATCTCGCCGGCCGCCTCCGCCAACGACACCGCGAGCGAACTGAACGCCGGGGTCGGCGCGTCACCGGCGGACGCGTATCCGGCCGGGCCATAAAGCCAGGTCCGAAGCTGCCGCTCCTGACTGCGGGCCAGCCGCTGCACCTCCCTGGCGTCGCCTGACTGTCGTTGGATCAGTGCAAGCGTCTGCAGGACCGAGTCGTGCAGGTGCGCGGCGATCTCGGCACGCTCACGCTCCTGGACGCGGCCGCGCCGCTCGTCACCGAGGTCGCGGACCAGCCGCAGCCACCACGGAATGGTGATGATCGAGACGCCCACCAGGGTCAGCACGACCGCAATCAGGGCGGACCGCACGGCGGTGAAATCCAGCTGCCCGATGGCGAACACCGACAACCCACCGATGACGAGCAGACAGCCGCCAACCAGTCGCCACCACGATCCCGTACTCGGCCCGACGATCCCCGCCGCGGTCCGGCGCCAGCGCGCCCGGCGCGCATCATCGGCCTCCCGCCAGATGAAGGCGGCGCCGATGGCGGCCAACCCCAGCGGACCCAACACCCAGGTCAGTGCCTGACCGAAGCCAAGGGCCGTGGCGACGATCAGCAACGCGATACCCAGCGCCGCGACTCCGTAAGCCTGACGCCGCTCCAGCGGGCCGGCCGGCAGGGTCGGATCCTGATCGGTGCCCGGTCGCTGCGGGACAAAGATCCACAACAACGCATAGGCAACGACGCCGGAGCCCGCCATCATCGCCAGTACCGCAAACGTCACCCGAACCCACAACACCGGCACCTTGAGGTGCTCCGCGATGCCGCCCGCGACGCCGCCGAGGATCGAACCCTCCCGCCGGCGGGTCAGCTTCGGAATGCCATCCGGGGTGAAACGCCCGGCGGGGCGCGGCGGAAGAGTCTGACCCAGCGGCGGTTGCCCTGGCGGCGGAAGGGGCTGACCCTGGGGCTGTGACGGTGGATTCTGATCCGTCGATTCCGTCGGCGCAGGGGCCGTCCGCGCACCGTCGGCCGGCTCGGTCCCGGCCCAGTTCGCGCGTCGGGCAGGCGGATGCAACTTCACCCCTCCAGGGTCACACGGAGCCGCGCCCGGCGGTATAGGGGTTCACCCTGGAAGGACAAACCAGGGTGATCCCCGATGGTGTCGGCAGGTCGGCACGGCGAGGCTTACACCATGAGTAACACACAGCACGAACGCTCCGCAGGATCGGGCGGCCCAGGCGGAGGCGGAGTCTGGTGGTCGCGGCGCCCCCGTCGATCCATGAACGACCGCAAGATCGCGGGCGTCGCAGGTGGATTGGGCCGCGCCTTCGGTGTCGACCCTGTGCTGTTCCGGGTCGCCTTCGCGATTCTGGCGTTCACCGGATTCGGCCTGCTGCTGTACGTGTTGGGCTGGCTCCTGCTACCCGCCGACGGTGACGAGGTCTCGCCGGCAGAATCGCTGCTGGGCCGCGGACAATCGTCGACTCCACCCGCGGTTGCGGTCGGACTCGGCATTGCAGCCATCATCTTCGCCGGTGGAATCTTCAGCTGGGGGCTGCCCGTCGCGCCCCTGGTGATCGGCGGCCTCATCGCCGTTGCGGTGCTGCGCAAGCGGTCTCGAAAAGGCGACTGCGCCGGCCGCCGCGAACAGACATCCGGCGGAGCTCACCCCGGGCAGCAGGTCGGCGGACATCAGCAGTGGGCGGACGACTGGTCCGCGAAGGTCAGCCAGAAGGCGGAGTCCTGGGGGGCCCAGGCCGAGCAGTGGGTAGCTCGCCAGCCCTGGTCGGGTACGCCCGGGTCCGGGCAGCCCTCGCGGAAGTCCGACCCAGCGTCGCCGTTCGACAAGCCAGCGTTTTGGGACGAGGAAACCTCAACATTCCGCGCCGGCACCGAAGACGCCGGCCCGAGCCGGGTCAACCTGAGCAAGGACACCCCTGGCGAGCCGGCCACACCCACACCGCCGGCCTGGGATCCGCTGGGCGTGGCACCGTTCGCCTGGGATCTTCCAGAGCCGACACCACTTCCACCGGCGCCGCCGGCACGTCGGGCTCGCAGCGTCGTCGGCCGGGTCACCATGGGCGCTGTCCTGCTGATCGGCGGGCTCGCAACGGTCGGCACCCTCGCCGGCTGGTGGCACCTGACCTGGGCGGGCGTTGCGGCCATTGCCCTGACCGTGGTGGCGATCGGACTGCTGATCGGTTCACTCCGCGGACGCGGGCACTCGTTGATCGGCCCCGGGATCTTCCTGTCCGCGGTCACGCTCGCGCTGGCGGTGACCGGCATCGACGGCACATCGGGCTACGGCCAGCAGACCTGGACGCCCACCACAACGGGCGGCGTGCAGACCGAGTACGTCCTCAACGGCGGCCAGGGGACGCTCGACCTGCGGAATCTGGCGGTGCCCGCGGGTGACACGGTCACCACCGACGTCGAGGTCCGCGCCGGTCAGGCGACCGTTCTGTTGCCGGCCGACACGAAGGCCGACGTCACCTGCAGCACCAACGCGGGCGAAGTCAACTGCCTCGGCACGATCGAGAACGGTCTGCACAAGGAAACAACAGCAACCCAGCCGGGATCGTCGGACAACGGTCAGATCAATCTGAGCGTCCACGTCGGCGCGGGACAGGCGGAGGTGCGCAATGGCTGAGTCAACTCGCCCGACGGGCGGATCGTCCAGGACCCAGAAGCGCCGGGTCAGCATCATCGGCCTGATGTTCTCGCTGGTGTTCTTCGCCGTCGCCTCTGTCGGCTTCACCGGTGACCCGTGGTGGTTGCTGAACGAGGCCACCAAGTGGGTCGTCGCCGGTGTCGTGGCAGTGGTCGGGATCGGATTGCTCGTCACCGCGCTACCCGGACGGAATCGCACGGAGATCTGAGCTACTCCGGTTGGCAGTGAAACCGGAGTAGCTGACCAGGCCGGACCTGCGCTGCGAGGTCGACGTCGTCCTGCAGGACGACGGCAATGACGGGGTAGCCGCCGGTGACCGGGTGGTCGGCGAGGAACAGCACCGGTTGCCCGCTGGGCGGGACCTGAACCGACCCGAGTGCGAGTCCCTCGCTGGGAAGTTCCCGAGAATCCTTGCGGCGCAACATGGGTGCATCCTGACCTGGCGGCCCGTCGGGCCGGTCGAGTCGGATTCCGACGCGATTGCTGTTCGGCGAGACCACCCACTGACCAACGGCAAGGTCGGCTGCCGAGTCGAACCAGTCATCGCGAGGCCCGAGAACAGCACGCAGCGTCACCACCCCCGACTCCGGCACCCCACACTCAGCCACCGCCGGACGCTTGTCCCGCTGCGCCGCACCCTCCTTCGCCGGTTCGGCAATCGCCCCGACGCGCAGCAGATCCCCTCGCTGCAACGGCTTGGGGCCGAGGCCGGACAATGTATCGGTGCTGCCGGAGCCCAGCACCGGTGGCACGGCAAATCCCCCGCCCACCGCAAGATAGCTACGCAGACCACTTTTCGGCGTCCCGAGCTTGATCACCTGTCCGGCAGCGAGACCGACCGGCGATCCGTACCGAATCGGTTCGCCGTCCACGGTGATCGGCGGCGACGCCCCCGTCACCGCAACCCGGACGTCCGACATCGCGCGCAAGGACAGCCCGCCGAGCACACACTCGATGGCGACGGCGTTGTCTGCGTTGCCCAGTAGTCGGTTCGCGGCCAGGTATGACGATCGGTCCGCCGCCCCGGAGCGCCCGACACCCACGTCCGCGAGACCGCTACGACCGAGGTCCTGGAACAGGCTCAGCGGCCCGGTGCGGACAACCTCGAGCGCCCCGGTGACCGCAGTCTGCATACCGGTGGCCCCCTTGACGATCTCGTCATCCGCGCCCGGACCTGTTGAGTGCTCCGACGACCCAGCATCAGCAAACCGCACCCACCGACCGGGCCCGATCAACGACGGCGGATCGCGGTCGACGTCCCAGAGTGAAACGTCGGTGCTGCCGATGAGCTGCCAGCCGCCCGGGGAGACATTCGGGTACACGGCGCTGTAGCCACCGGCCAGCGCGACCGATCCCGCCGGCACGCTGGTCCGCGATTCGGCCCGTCGCGGCACAGCCAACCCGGGCCCGTCCGCGGTCAGGTAGGCGAAGCCGGGGGCAAACCCGATAAATGCTGCCCGCCAACGGGTTCCGACGTGTCGGGCGACGACCTCATGCCGGCTCAGCCCGGTCAGCCGCGCAACGTCGGGCAGGTCCGGACCGTCGTAGCGCACCGGTATCACAATGTCGTCAGCCTCGGAATCCGCGCCGGTCCGCGCTACGGCGCGATCGGCGATGACCGCAATCGCCGATGTCAGATCCGACAGATCAGTCCTGGGCGCCAGCTGCAGCAACACCGTTCGCGCCGCCGGCACCAGGTCGACCACCTGGCTCAGCGCAGCTTCCTGCAGGGCCGCGGTCAACGCCAGCACGTCGTCGGTACCGGATTGCTCGTCGCCGGCGGCCTCGATCAGCACCGCGGCGTCACCGGCGGGCAGCACCCGCATCCTCATCCGAGCACCCGCATCCTCATCCGAACGCCCGCACCGTCACCCCGGCCGCCTGCAGCGCGGCCACCACCGAGCGGGCCATCCGCACCGCCCCCGGGCTGTCGCCGTGCACACAGATGCTCTCGGCCCGGACGTCGACGTCCGTCCCGTCGACCGCTCGGATGGTGCCCTCGACGACCAGCCGGACGACTCGCCGCGCGACCTCGGCCGGGTCGGACAGCAAGGCCCCCGGCGCCGACCGCGCCACCAGGGTGCCTGCGGCCGTGTAGCCGCGATCCGCGAATGCCTCCGGCACCACGCGCAATCCCCGCTCGACCGCGATGGCCAGCAACGCCGACCCCGGCAATCCCAGTAACGGCAGAGCCGGATCGACGGCCAGCACCGCATCCACGACGGCCATCGCCTGGGCCTCGTGCTGCACTGTCGCGTTGTACAGCGCGCCGTGCGGTTTGACGTAGCGGACGGAGCTGCCGCTGACCGTGGCAATCGCCTGGAGTCCGCCGATCTGATAGATCAGGTCGTCGGTGAGCTCACGCGGATCCATGTCGATGAACCGGCGACCGAAACCGGCGAGGTCCCGATAACCGACCTGCGCGCCCACCACCACACCGGCGGCCGCGGCGAGTTCGCAGGTCCGCCGGAGCGTGGTCGGGTCGCCGGCGTGGAAACCACAGGCAACATTGGCGCTGGTCACCGACGCCAGGACGGCCGCATCATCACCCAGCACCCAGGGTCCGAACGACTCACCGACATCGCTGTTCAGGTCGACTGTCGTTGGCGTGAGGGGGGTCATGACGGTGAAACTATCCCCCCTGCTCGGTGATCGGCGCCAGGTGGTGCGGCAACTGCTCCTGATGCGTGACGGCGGGCCGGGCGAACAGCAGCGCAGCCACCCCGATCAGCGTCGCGATCAGCGCAGTGACGGCCATTGCGAGCCCGCTGGTGACGTCGCCGATGCCCACCAGTGGCGCTGTCACCGCACCGAGCGCGAACTGGGTCAACCCGAGCAGCGCCGACGCCGAGCCGGCGATGACCCGGTGTCGGTCCATCGCGATCGCCGAGGCGTGCGGCAGCGCGAACCCCACCGCCGACACCATGACGAACAACGAGACCAGCATCATCGCCAGTCCCCAGCCGGCCAGCACGGTCACGGTGAGCAGGGTTGCGCCGAGCAGGGCCTGTACGACACCGACGGCCAGCAGGGCGAACGATGTCGTCCAGCGCAACAGGATCCGGCCGATCTGGGTGGCCAGGACGATGCCGATGGCATTCAGCGCGAAGCAGGCGCTGAACCATTGCGCAGACAGCCCGAACCGGTCCTGCAGCACGAACGGCGAGGCCGAGATGTAGCCGAACATCGCCGCGGTCACCATCGACCCGGCCAGCACGGCGCCGACATATCCACGGTCGCTCAGCAGCGTGCCGAACGCCCGCAGTGTGCCGCCGAAACCGCCGCTCGATCGCCGCTCCGGCGGCAGGGTTTCCTTGATCACCACCGCGGACAGCACCAGCAGGACGACCCCGACCCCGGCTAGTACCCAGAAGACCGTCCGCCAAGTCCCCACCCGCAGCACCTGCCCGCCGACCACCGGGGCCAGGATCGGAGCGAGCCCGTTGATCGTCGCGATGGCCGAGAAGTACGCTGCCGCAACCTTCCCCGTGAACATGTCGGCGACCACTGCCCGGCCGACGACAATGCCGGCCGCACCGGCGGCGCCCTGCACCAACCGGACAACGATCAGCAGCGTCATCGAGGTGGTGACCGCGCAGATCACCGAAGCGACGACGAACAGCGCAACGCCGACCAGCAGCGGTCCGCGCCGACCGAGCCGGTCGGACATTGGGCCGGTGATCAGCTGGCCGACTGCCAGCCCGACGATGCACGCGGACAGGGTCAATTGCGCCGCGGACGAGGTGGACGACAGCGCGGCCGGCAACGCCGGCAGCGCCGGCAGATACATGTCCAGGCACAGCGGCCCGAAACCCGACAGGGCGCCGAGCGTGATGATCAGCCACAGGCCGCCGGTGTTCTGCCGGACCGATCCCCGATTCCCAGCGGGCTGATCGCTCACTCCCACTCGATGGTGCCCGGCGGCTTGCTCGTCACATCCAGTACCACTCGGTTGACCTCGGGGACCTCGCCGGTGATCCGGTTGGAGATCTTCGCCAGCAACTCGTACGGCAACCGGGACCAGTCGGCCGTCATGGCATCCTCACTGGACACCGGACGCAGCACGATCGGATGCCCGTACGTGCGGCCGTCACCCTGAACACCGACGGAGCGAACGTCGGCCAGCAGCACCACCGGGCACTGCCAGATCTCGTCGTCGACGCCGGCGTCCGTCATCTCCTGCCGGACGATCGCGTCGGCGGCCCGCAGGATCTCCAAGCGATGCGCGTCCACCGCGCCGATGATCCGGATCCCGAGACCCGGTCCCGGGAAGGGATGCCGCTGCACGATCTCCGCGGGCAACCCCAATTCAGCGCCGAGCAGGCGCACCTCGTCCTTGAACAGCGTCCGCAGCGGCTCGACCAGCGCGAACGTCAGGTCGTCCGGTAACCCACCGACGTTGTGGTGCGATTTGATGGTGGCGGTGCCGGTGCCACCGCCGGACTCCACGACGTCCGGGTACAGGGTGCCCTGGACCAGGAACTTCACTCCGCCGGCCTCCGCGCTGATCTGGGCGGCGGCGCCCTCGAAGACCCGGATGAACTCCCGGCCGATGATCTTGCGCTTGGTCTCCGGCTCGGTGATTCCGGCCAGCGCCGACAGGAACCGCTCGCTGGCGTCGACCGTGACCAGCTTGATCCCGGTGGCGGCCACGTAGTCGCGCTCGACCTGTTCACGCTCGCCGGCTCGCAGTAGGCCGTGGTCGACGAACACGCAGGTCAGCTGGTCGCCGACGGCACGGTGCACCAGGGCGGCGGCCACCGCGGAGTCCACCCCGCCGGACAGCCCACAGATCACCTTGTCCGTCCCGACGGTCGCCCTGATCGCCGCCACCTGCTCATGCAGGATCTCCGTCGGAGTCCAATCGGGAGCGATCCCGGCGACGTCGTGCAGGAACCGCCGGAGGACCTCCTGACCGAACTGGGAGTGCACGACCTCCGGGTGGTACTGCACCCCCGCCAACCTGCGTGCAACGTTCTCGAAGGCGGCGATCGGGGTGTCGGCCGTCGCTGCCGTCACGGCGAATCCATCGGGCGCCTCGGACACCGCGTCGCCGTGGCTCATCCAGACCCCGAGGGTGCTGGGCATGTCATGCAGCAGGGCGGCAGTCGGGTCGGTGACGGTCAGCTCGGTGGGTCCGTACTCCCGGCGGCCGGTCTGATCGACCCGCCCACCGAGGGCCTGGGCCATCACCTGGAAGCCGTAGCAGATCCCGAACACCGGCACTCCGGTGTCGAACAGCGCCGGATCGATGCTCGGCGCGCCGTCCGCGTACACGCTGGACGGCCCACCGGACAGGATGATCGCCGCCGGCTCCATCGCGGCGATCTCGGTTGCGGTGATGCTGGAGGGCACGATCTCGGAATAGACGCTGGCCTCACGAACCCGGCGGGCGATCAGCTGGGCATACTGCGCCCCGAAGTCGATCACCAACACCGGATGGGCCTGGCCCTCTGGGTTTTCGCCGGGCACAAGGCCGCCTTTCGTCATGCCGCAAAAATTTCAAGCCAGGTCTTGCGCGTCTGCTCCGCCGGAGCACTCCCCCCAGCCGCCGGAGTGTATCCAAGCCGCTGGCCCGCCCTGTGCGCTCGACCCGACCCGGTCACCGCCCTACCCTCGTCACATGTTGATGCTGCCATGACCGTGCTGATCGACCCGCCCCGCTGGCCCGCGCACGGCCGGGTGTGGTCGCACCTGGTCAGCGACGCCTCGCACGACGAATTGCACGCGTTCGCGGCGGCGAACGGAATACCGGAGCGCGGATTCGACCATGACCACTATGACGTCCCCGGCGAGCGTTACGGGTTACTGATCGCCGCCGGCGCCGTACCTGTCGATTCCCGGGAGCTGCTGCAGCGGATCGGCGCCGCGGGCCTCCGCCGACCCAAACGAGACCGCAGGTAGCCGGCCGATTCCCGCTGGTCATGTCCACCCCACATATACCCGGTCCATCATGATCAGATGACTGTGACGACGCACGAGCGGATCACGGGGTCCGGGCGGGCACCGCGATCAGTGGTCTGGCAGGGCGGCCACACCGTTGCGTCCGACCTGCCGGCGGACCGGATAGCCGACGAACTCGCGAAGAATCCCGACGCCAAGGCCTGGTGGTGCCTGCCGAGGAACGCATCGGCACTGGCCGGGACGGCCGATCTGTTGGCGCTCGACCAGTTCGCCATCGATGACGTCCTCGCCTCTCGCGAATCCCCGAAGCTGGACACCATTGGCGACACCATGATCTTGGTGAGCGCAGCGCTGTCGTTCAACGCGCCGCCCGCCGAACTGGACATCGAGCGGGTGTCCATTCTGGCAACGGATCGCGTCCTGGTCGTCATTGCCGATGACGCCCCCCTGGAGACGCTGATCCCGCTGCTCAATCAGTGCGAAGCCCGAATGCGGACCGACGGCATCGCCGCCGGGCTGCACATCCTCCTGGAGTCCCTCGTCAACGGCTACGCGGCCGCGCTGGAGGACATGGAAGAGGCAACGGACCTCCTGACGGCGTCCCTGTTCGACGACAAGCCGATGGGAAAGGCCGAGCAGCTCAGGGCTTTCCGGCTGCGCCAGGCGATTGGAAAGCTGCGCAAGGTGGCGACGCCGATGACGGAGGTCACTGCAGCGTTGGCCAGCGCCTCGTCACGGGCAAAGGAAGAACAGGCGGACGATCCCATCGCGACACTGCTCGGCAACACCACCGCCCGCAGGTTCTCCGATGTCGCCGATCACGCCCGACACGCCGCGGAGGGCACCGGCGGGCTACGGGAAATGCTGAACTCCGCCTTCGAGACAAACCTGGCATTGTCCGACGTGCACCTGAACACGATCATGAAAAAGCTCTCCGCCTGGGCGGCGATCATTGCAGTGCCGACCCTGATCACCGGCTTCATGGGAATGAACGTGCCGTACCCGGGTTTTCAGCAGGGCACCGGATTTCTGATCGCACTCGTGGTGATGATCAGCGCGGTCGTCACACTTTTCGTGCTGTTCAAACGCAGCGACTGGTTGTAACCACTACTCAGGCGTGCACGCTCAGCCCGACCTTCTGAAACTCCTTGAGGTCGGAATACCCGGCCTTGGCCATCGCCCGGCGCAGCGCACCGAACAGGTTCGTGCGCCCGTCCGCGCCGAGCGCCGGGCCCAACAACAGTTGCTGCAGCGGAACGTCTGCCGGCCCGCACGGCGCGGCGAACCCACGCGGCAGCACCGGGTGCGCGGCCGTCGTCGGCCAGTACCAGCCCGCCGCCGGCGCCTCGGCGGCCCAGCTGAGCGGTTCACCGATCATCACGGCATCCGCACCACAGGCGATGGCCTTGGCGATGTCCGCGCTCGAGTCGATCCCACCGGCCGCGATCACATGGACGTACCGGCCGCCGGTCTCGTCCAGGTACGAGCGGCGGGCGGCCGCCGCATCCGCGATCGCGGTGGCCATCGGGACGGCGATGCCCAGCACGTCATCGGTAGTGGTCGTGCGCCCGTGACCGGTCCCGACGATGACGCCGGCCGCCCCCGTCCGCATCAGGTGGGTCGCGGTTTGGTAGTTCGAACACCCGCCCACGATGACCGGAACATCGAGGTCCGCGATGAACGACTTCAGGTTGAGCGCGTTGCCGTTCGCCTGGACATGCTCCGCCGAGACGATGGTGCCCTGGATGATCAGCATTTCGACACCTGCCGCAATCGCCGGTCCGGCCAGCGCGAACGCGTTTTGCGGCGACAACCGAATGGCCACGGTGCCGCCGCCGTCGCGCAGGGTCCGGATCGCTTCGACCAGCAGGTCCAGCGACACCGGTGCCGAGTAGACCTTCTGCAGGGCGCCGATGATCTCGTCCGGATCATCCGCGGCTGCGCCCAGCCCCAGCAGTTCGTCGATCACCCGCTGCGGATCCGCGTACCGCGACCACAGCCCCTCGCCATCGAGCACCCCAAGGCCACCGAGCGCGGACACCGCCGTCGCCACGGCAGGCGAGACGATCGAGTCCGTCGGCTGAGTCAGCAACGGGATCTCGAACCGGTAGGCGTCGATCTGCCAGGCGGTGGAGATATCAGATGAAGAGCGGGTCCGGCGCGACGGCACGATGGTCACGTCCTGAAGTTCGTACGCCGAACGGGCTGTTCGCCCCATACCGATCTCGACCTCAGGCACCGTTGCTCCTCGCAGTTGCGGACAGTTGCGCGTGGCAAGGGTAGGGGACGCGGGCCGCCACGCGCACCAACGCCCGCAGCGGCGACCGCGGCGGTGTCAGCGGTCGATGTAGTTCGGCGCCTCGGAGGTGATCGCGATGTCGTGCGGGTGCGATTCCCGCAGCCCGGCCGCGGTGATCCGGACCAACTTGGCATCCTTGAGCTGCTCGATCGTCGCCGAGCCGGTGTAGCCCATCGCGGCCCGCAGCCCGCCGACCAGTTGATGCGCGACATCGGAGAGCCCACCCCGGAACGGCACCCGGCCCTCGATGCCCTCGGGCACGAGCTTGTCGTCGGAGAGCACATCATCCTGGGAATACCGGTCCTTGGAATACGACCGGGCCTCACCGCGGGACTGCATCGCACCGAGCGAGCCCATTCCCCGGTAGGTCTTGTACTGCTTGCCCGCCACGAAGATCAATTCCCCGGGTGACTCCGCAACACCGGCCAGCAGCGAGCCGAGCATCACCGTGTCGGCGCCGACCGCGATTGCCTTGGCGATGTCGCCGGAGTACTGCAGCCCGCCGTCCCCGATCACCGGTACCCCGGCCGGCCGGCAGGCCTTCGACGCCTCCCAGATGGCGGTGACCTGCGGAACCCCGATGCCGGTGACGACGCGGGTCGTGCAGATCGAACCCGGTCCGACCCCGACCTTGACCGCGTCCACCCCGGCATCCACGAGCGCCTGCGCTCCCGCCCGGGTGGCCACGTTGCCGCCGACGATGTCCACCCGCTTGCCGACGTCGCCACGCAACCGGGCGACCATCTCGACCACCCGCATCGAGTGGCCGTGCGCGGTGTCCACCATGATCACGTCGATACCTGCGTCGACCAGCGCCATGGCGCGCTTGTAGGACTCCTCGCCGACGCCGACCGCGGCGCCGCAGAGCAGCCGCCCGTCCGCGTCCTTGGTGGCCTGCGGGTACTGCTCGGTCTTGACGAAATCCTTGACGGTGATCAGCCCGCGAAGTTTGCCGTCGCCGTCAACCAACGGCAGCTTCTCGATCTTGTGCTTGCGGAGCAGACCGAGCGCGGCCTCCGCGCTCACCCCGACCGGCGCGGTGACCAGCGGCATCGGCGTCATGACCTCCCGGACCGGCCTGGTCATGTCGACCTCGAACCGCATGTCGCGGTTGGTGATGATGCCGACCAGTCGGCCGTCGGAATCGGTGACGGGCACCCCGGAAATCCGGAACTTCGCACACAGCGCATCGGCCTCGCGCAGTGTCGCGTCTGGCCGGCAGGTCACCGGGTCGGTGACCATCCCGGCCTCGGACCGCTTGACGATCTCCACCTGGGACGCCTGGTCCTCGATGGAAAGGTTGCGGTGCAGCACGCCGAGGCCGCCTTCGCGGGCCATCGAGATGGCCATCCGGGATTCGGTGACGGTGTCCATCGCACTGGAGACCAGCGGAACCCGGAGCCGGATGTTCCTGGACAGCCAGGTGCTCGTGTCGGCCTCGCTGGGAACCAGGTCCGAGGCATCGGGGAGCAGCAGCACGTCGTCATAGGTCAACCCGACCGTGGCGAACTTTTCATCGAATTCCGACGACATGACGCACCTTCCGCTGACGTTCGCGCGGGCCAAAGCTGGGTGTTGTTCCCCGGGCAACGCGTCTGTTCATCGTAGGCGAGCGTGCGATGGCCCCCGGACGGCCCGGACCGAGCGAACCCTCAGCCGCTGCCGACCACAGCCGGATCCTGGAGGATCGACGGCACCTGTGTCTTGGTTGGCGGATTCGACGCGGAGCTTGCCACGTCGGTGTCCACCGAGAGCGGACCGGAACCGCCCGGCGCCATGGTCAGGACCGACGAGGCTGAGCCGGACGGTGTCGGGGACGGCGGGGACTGCTCGGTCGCCGATGGCGGATCTGACAGGGGCAGCTCGGCGGGCGGGTCCGCCGGGACGGTGGGCTGCGGCGGGGTGGATGGAGCGGACGACACGGCCGGTGCCGCCGCCGCCGCCGCCGTGGGAGCTACCGAACTGATCGCCGCCGCGGAAGCGGTCGGCGTGTCGACCGCACTCGCGACCGACCCGCCGATGGATGACGGCGCGACTGCCGAACCGGTCGGCGACCCGGTGCCGGAGGCGGCCAGCAGGATGCCTGCCGACGACACCTGTGCTGCCGCGGTCGGCGACGGGTCGATCTGCGGCCCGGCGGTCCCCGCTGGCGCGGCGGCCTGTGCTGGGACGGACTGTGCTGGGACGGACTGCGCTGCGGCGGACTGCGCTGCGGCGGACTGCGCTGCGGCGGACTGCGCTGCGACCGTGGCCGGCGAGGAACTGCCCTGCAACCCGGACGAACGCGTTCGGGTGGGCGTCGGCTTGCTCTGTCCCTCGTCACGCGGTCGCGTGCCCGGCAGGTCCAGCGGTGCAGCCTCCACCCACAGTGTGGCAACCTTCTGCTGCATCTCGCCCTTGCCGTCGACGTCGTCGACCCGGCCCAACTCGGCGGCAGCGCGGAGCAGCGCCAGTTGTGCATCCTGCTGCCGACCGTTGTCCAGCGCGAACCGCGCCTCGACCAGAATGGCACCCACCTGATCCGCCGAGGCGACGGACGCGACCCGACTGGGCCAGAGGACCTGGGTCAGGGCAAAAAGCGGGCTGTCCCGTGGGGCGTCCTTCGAACCGACGGAGGCGGACCCGACCAGCAGGGCCGCAATTGCCGCCGCGATGGCCAAAGCCGGGCGCAGTGCCCGACTCCTGGACTGCGGCCGCCGCTGGTGGACCGGCACGTTCGTCTGCAGCGCTCGAGGTGGAGCGGGAAGCGGTGCGACGGCCAGTTCCTGCCGCCAGGACTCCAGAATTTCGGTCAACGGGTCGACAGTCGTCGACGGGTCGACAGTCAGCGGGTTCACGGCCACCAGGACGCCACGCGGCGAGCCGGACGCGGAACCGCTCAAGGAACCGCCGGCGAACGGACCCGGGTCCGAAGTCCAGGATTGAGCGGCAATCGCATCGATCAATGCGTCATCAGCGAAGACGGCATCCAGATCAACCACTGGGGAACAAGGATCGACCCGTCGGCGCCCGGACCGGCCGGCCATCAGACCAACTGCTCTGACAGCAAGACGTCATTGGCAAGCAGCTGCCGAAGCTTGGCCAGCGCACGGTGTTGGGAAACCCGAACGGCGCCGGCGCTCATGCCGAGCGCCTCTGCGGTTTCCTCGGCACTGAGCCCGACGACCACCCGGAGTCGAAGGATCTCCTGTTGAGTTTCCGGCAGGGTGCTGAGCATGTCATCGACGACCAACGCCGTTGAGTTCGCGACCACGCACTGTTCCGGCCCACGCGCGGTCGACGGGCCGTCCGGGACCTCCGCGACGGGGTGCGTCCGGGAACGTGCGGCGGCCCGATGCGCATCGGCGACCTTGTGGGCGCAGATGCCGTACACGAAGGCCAGGAAGGGTTTGCCCTCGTGACGAAACGTGGGCAAGGCAGTCAGGACGGCCATGCACACCTCCTGGGCGACGTCGTCCGCGGACGCCGACGAACGGTGTCCAGCAGACATGCGAGAACGGCAGTACCTGACGACTACAGGGTGGATGCGCCCGAGGACGCGCTCCAACGCAAGCGCATCCCCGTTGACCGCTCGATCGACCAGCTGTTCCAGGTCGTTCTGATCAGCCGCATCATGTACCTGCTTCATCGCCTTGGGCGACTCCCCCGTTACATCCAGTGACGGAAAGTTACGAATTTCCTTCACCGACGCGCCCCGACGGCACAGTCCTCCCATCGTAACCACTCAGCGTCCGAATGACCCTGCAAAAGATCAGGCCACGAAGCCCCGCCGGAAACCCAGCGCGACCGCCTGCGCGCGGTCACGAGCGCCGAGTTTGCGGAACAGTCGGCGCGCATGAGTCTTCACGGTGTCCTCCGAGAGGAACAATTCCCGCCCGATCTCCCCATTGGACTGGCCCTGGCTCATGCCGCGGAGCACCTGCATCTCACGTTCGGTCAGCGGCGCCTCGCCGTCAACCGAGTCCCGCAACGCGGGCAACCGCGGCGTGGTCAGGGTGTCCGCCAGCGCGGCCACGATCTCCGGCTGGGTGGCGTCCCAGCGCAGGAACCCGCGCGCTCCGCAGGCGATCGCGGCGGCGATCGATGCGGTGTCATCCGGCGAGCCGAAAACGATGACCACGGCCGACGGATGAATGGCGAGCAGTCGCCTCGTGGCCTCGATCCCGCTGGTGAGCGCCCGCTGCGTCCCGATCAGCACCACATCAGCCGGTTGGCGCCCGTACCGGGAGAGCAACTCATCACCGCTGCCCACACAATCGATGCCCCCGTCGACCGACGGGACAGCAGTCATGACCCTGGTCAGACCATCGCGAGCGCTCCGACGCTCGTCGCAAATCAGCACGCTTGTCACGTGATTCCCCCTGCGGAACTTGTGGATGATGCATCAGACTTCTTGACGATCGATGTGCTGCTCGGATCGCCGGACCCCTGACCTTCGGCGATACGACGATACGGTCCCCAAAGGGGATAGTCCGGACAAAGATGCACCTCTGCACCGATTGTTACAGCGGAGAGTAGTCGCCGGTGCACCAATGGCCACGAACCGATCGCGAACCGGTCGCCCCTGATTGTGTGAGCGATACCACACCCCGTCGGGCTCCCGATCGGCGAGGCCCTGATCCGCGGACCCCGAAAAGGATCTTCACCAAGATCGACAAAAAACAAGATCAAGGTCTTGTCGCCGGGGCTGAAGCGATCTAGTGTCGGGTCAACATCAGCGCCGGGATCAGCGCGGATCCGGCCCCAACGCGGTACACCACACAGGCTTCGCCCGGACTTCACAGCCCGGGGGGTTCCCTGCTGGCTGAATCGCGTTACCGACCGCGCCCCGACCCCAGGCCAAATCGGAACACTCGAGATCTGATCGCTCCAGAGGGGATCGAAGTGGCGGACACCAGGCGCCTTCCCGGCCCGAATGCTGATCTGTGGGACTGGCAGCTGCACGCCGCGTGCCGCGGAATGGCCAGCTCGTTCTTCTTCCATCCGGAGGGAGAACGCGGACCCGCGAGGGCCAGGCGCGAAGCACAGGCCAAGGCGGTGTGTTTCGAGTGTCCTGCGATGGTCGCCTGTCGGGCCCACGCCTTGCAGGTGCATGAGCCATACGGCATCTGGGGCGGGCTCTCCGAGGGAGAACGCGCCCAAATGCTGACCCTCACCGGCGCGCACTGAATTCCGCGTACCACCCGATCGAGTCCAGCGTTGTCGTCCAGACGGGCGCACCCGTTGGTGTCCGGTCCGCGAATGGACCACCCCTGAGCGCGCCATCACTCAATGGTAGTGCTCCGATTGGCTAATCGCGCACCGTTGGCAGCTCTACCGAGGTGCCGAAGAGTAACCGAGACCAGATCGTTGCCCTGAGCCGCCCGGCAGTGGCCCACTCATCCGGCCAGACGAGAACAGGCGGGCGGCCACCATCGGTGACCACCCGCCCTGCGTATCAACCCGTTACAGCGTCATTGCCGGCACACATCACCCGTTCAGTGGCTGTGGCCGTGATGACCGCCCTGACCGGCCGAATCGTGCTCGTGGCTGACGATCTCGGTCACCGTCGACTCCGTGGTGAGCACCATTCCGGCGATCGACGCCGCGTTCGAGACCGCGGACTTGGTGACCTTGACCGGATCAATGATTCCGGCCTTGACCATGTCGAGGTACTCGCCGGTGTTGGCGTCATACCCATGTCCGATCGGCAGTTCGGCGATCGCGTTGACGACCACCGCACCTTCGTCGCCACCGTTCGCGGCGATCCAGAACGCGGGCGCCGACAGCGCCCGACGAACGATCGCGACGCCGGTCGATTCGTCACCGGTGAGCTGGGCCTCGAGTTCGGCAAGCTTGGCTGCTGCGTGCACGAGTGCCGCCCCGCCGCCGGCGATGATGCCCTCGGCAACGGCTGCCTTGGTGGCATGCACTGCGTCTTCGATGCGGTGCTTGCGTTCCTTGGCCTCGGTCTCGGTGGCTGCACCGACCTTGATCACCGCGACGCCGCCGGCCAGCTTGGCCAACCGCTCCTGCAGCTTTTCCCGGTCCCAGTCGGAATCTGTGGTCTCGATGTCCTTGCGCAGCTGCGCGGAACGCTCGGCCACCGCTTCGGCGGAACCGCCACCGTCGACCAGCGTGGTGTCGTCTTTGGTGACGGTGACCCGACGCGCGGTACCCAGCACCTCGAGTCCGACCTCGGACAGCTTCAGCCCGACCTCGGAGGAGACGACCTCGGCGCCGGTAACGATGGCGAGGTCCTGGATGAACGCCTTGCGTCGGTCACCGAAGAACGGCGACTTCACCGCGACGACCGTGAACGTCTTACGGATCGCGTTGACCGTCAGGGTGGAGAGAGCTTCACCCTCCACGTCCTCGGCGACGATCAGCAGGGGCTTCTTGGACTCGAGGACCTTCTCAAGCAACGGCAGCAGGTCGGCCAGAGCCGAGATCTTTTCCCGCACCAGGAGCACGTAGGTGTTCTCCAGGACGGCCTCGCCGGCCTCCGGATCGGTCGCGAAGTACGGGGAGATGTAGCCCTTGTCGAACTGCACGCCGTCGGTGTACTCGAGCTCGGTCGTCAGGCCGGAGTGCTCCTCGACGGAAACGACACCGTCGGCGCCAACCTGCTGCAGTGCGTCACCGAGCAATGCACCGATGTGCTCGTCACGCGAGGCGATGGTGCCGACCTGTGCGATGGCGTCACGGTCGCCGGCCACCGGAGTCGCCCACTCGGTGAGCAACTCGTTGACCCGGTCGGCTGCCTGGGTGATCCCCGAGCGGAGCGCCAGCGGGTTGGCGCCGGCGGTGACGTTGCGAATTCCCTCGGCGATGAGCGCCTGGGTCAGGATGGTGGCGGTAGTGGTGCCGTCACCGGCGACGTCGTTGGTCTTCGTCGCGGCGGTCTTCGCCAACTGCGCGCCGAGGTTCTCCTCGGGGTCTTCCAAATCGATATCGCGGGCGATCGTCACGCCGTCGTTGGTGATGGTGGGGCCGCCGAACTTCTTGTCCAGCACCACATAACGGCCACGCGGGCCGAGAGTCACCTTGACCGCGTCGGCCAGCTTGTCCACGCCGCGCTGCAGCGCGGAACGGGCCTGAGTATCGAAGCTGATCTGCTTCGCCATGTGTTTTCCAGTCTGTCGAAAGTCAGTGTGGGGATCAGGTGGGTTTTGATCAGAGGCACAAAAAACGCGCCCCGACCGCCCGCGGGTGCGGGCCGCCGGGGCGCGGGTGTATCGATACTGCTTTGATCAGTACAGCGAGATCACCACAGTGCTATTTGGCAACCTTCGCCAGCACGTCACGTGCGGACAGCAGCAGGTATTCCTTGCCGCTGTACTTGACCTCGGTGCCGCCGTACTTCGAGTAGATGACGACGTCACCCTCGACAACGTCGATCGGGATTCGCTTGCCATTGTCGTCATAACGACCTGGGCCGACTGCAAGGACGGTGCCCTCCTGGGGCTTCTCCTTGGCAGTGTCAGGAATGACGATGCCGGACGCGGTCGTCGTCTCAGCCTCGTTGGCCTGGACGAGGATCTTGTCCTCGAGCGGCTTAATGTTCACGCTCGCCACGGTGTGACCTCCCCCTTCTGGGGTTCGATTCTGCGGCAGCAGCCTTGCGGCCACTGCCGTGTGGGTTGTCTTGAAGTGCCCGGCGAGGATCGGGCCCGTCGTCGCGGGAGCCGGGCCGTCACTGTGCCGTTCGACTAGCACTCTAGCCATGCGAGTGCCAGGTCTCAACCACCGGGCCCGGAAATACTCGAGTCAACCGCGAATGGCGCTCAGCTCGCGTCGGCCAAACCATCCCGGAGCCGGTGCAGCGAACGCAGGGCAACCGACAAGGTTCCGTCCTGCTCGTGCGCCGCGAACCACTCGTTGTCCAGGCTCAGCTCGATTCGGGCGAGGGCCGCCGATGCCGCCAACAGCCGGCCCGGCGTCAGTTCGGTGTCGACGTCATGCAGCCAGAGCCGCAGGGACTCCTCATCGGCGGCCCCATCGAGCAAGGACGTGTCGGACTCGTTCAGCAACAACGTGATCGCCGCGATCGCGGCATCGACCTCGGCGACCGGGAGAGTGGTCCCGGATGTGGTGACCGCGCGGATCGCACCGGACAGCCGGTCACCGGTCCGACCATCGGTGCCGCGCCGGAGATCGGCGAGCAACCCGACGGCCGCCTCGGTTCCGAGGAAGAGATTTGCCGACGGGTGGTTGGGGTCGTGGGCAGTTGCAGCGCTCATCTGGGCTCCTTTGCACCTGGGCGGACCGGGTCGCGGCCGCCCACAGGCCAGGGTAGGCCCAGACCCACCGATCAGCTGATGGTCGCCTTCCGGACCGCGGCTGCGACAGCGGCGCTCACCGCGGGGTCGAAGACGGACGGGACGATGTAGTTGGCGTTCAGTTCACCGGTCTTGACGCAGTCGGCGATCGCGGTCGCCGCCGCGAGCAGGCACTCGTCGGTGATCTCGTGCGCACCGGAGTCGAGCATGCCGCGGAAGAAGCCGGGGAACGCCAGCACGTTGTTGATCTGGTTCGGGTAGTCCGAGCGGCCGGTCGCGACGATCGCCGCATGCTTGCTCGCCGCGAAGGGGTCGACCTCGGGGTCCGGGTTGGCCAGTGCGAACACGATGGCCTGGTCGGCCATCTTTGAAATGTCGTCACCGGTGAGCAGGTTCGGCGCCGAAACGCCGATGAAGACGTCTGCACCGACCAGCATCTCCGCGAGGGTGCCCTGCGCGCCGCGGGGATTGGTGCGCTCGGCGATCCATCTGCGGTACTCGTCGAGGTTGGGGTTGTCGGGGCGGATGGCACCGTGCCGGTCGCAGCCGATGATGTCGCCGAAACCCTGGTGGTGCAGCAGTTGGATGATCGCCCGCCCGGCGGCGCCGACACCACTGACGACGACCCGGACGTCCTTGGGTTCCTTCTTCACGACCCGCAACGCATTGGTCAATGCCGCGAGCACGACGATGGCAGTGCCGTGCTGGTCGTCGTGAAACACCGGGATATCCAAGCGCCTCCCGCAGTCGTCGCTCGATCTCGAAGCAGCGCGGTGCGGCGATGTCCTCCAGGTTGATCCCGCCGTAGCCGGGGGCAATGGCCTTGACGATCATCACGATTTCATCGGAATCCTGGGTATCGAGCACCACCGGCCAGGCATCAACCCCGCCGAACTGCTTGAACAGTGCGGCCTTTCCTTCCATCACCGGCATCGCGGCGGCCGGGCCGATGTTGCCCAACCCGAGCACCGCGGAACCGTCGGTGACCACCGCGACGGTGTTCCGTTTGATGGTCAGGCGCCGGGCGTCGGCCGGGTTCTTGGCGATCGCCATGCACACCCTGGCCACCCCGGGGGTATAAGCGCGGGACAGGTCGTCGCGATGTTTGAGCGGAACCTTCGGGACGACTTCGATCTTGCCCCCGAGATGCAGCAGGAAGGTCCGGTCGCTGACCTTCCGCACGTTGACCCCTGGCAGATCTTCGATGGATTTCGTGACATGGTCGGCGTGAGTTGCATCGACGGCGTCGCAGGTGACGTCGACGACGATGAAGTCGGGGCCGGATTCCACCACGTCCAGGGCAGTCAGCGATCCGCCCGCTGTCATCACCGCGCGTGCGAGATCCGCCGTGGCGCCGATGGCCGACGGGGCCTCCGCGCGAACGGTGATCGAATATCCAGGGCTCGTTGTCGCCATCGCGTTTTTCCCTTCAGGTAGCGCAACGTCGGTGTCGCGCCCGCCAGGACCAGCCTGGCACGGTCAGCCGCGAACGGCTCGACAGCGCGGCACCAACATCGGTTGCCAGCACTCAGCGAAAGGAAGCGTCGAAGCCGCGGGTCAGCACCGGAGGCACGGCGGACGGACCCGTTGATTCGGCACCACCGCCGTCGTCGCTGCCGGACTTGCGTTGATGAGTTCCGGATTCGTCCTGGAAGCCGGTTCCGGAGTGGATTCGGCCTGCCGGGTCCGCCGTCAATGACACCACCCGGGAGATCGGCGGGACGCTGGGCGTCGCCATCGTCGGGTCGGTGATGAATTCGATCTACGGCTCGCGTCTGCTGGACGCGCTCAGTGGCACATCACTGACCCTGTGGACGGCCTGAGTGCCGGTTCTTGGGTGGCTGCGCAGCCAGCGGTCTGGCGGCTGTCGGCGTCTCGGTCTTCCTGCCCGCCCGGCACCGAGAGTCGTGAAGTGGGAATCCTCAGGCGACATGCACGACCGACACCGGCAGGCCGGGGTCCCCGGTGAGTAGTTCGTTCGACGGTCGGCCCCGGGCCGCGATCACGTGGGCACCGACGGCGGCGATCATCGCGCCGTTATCCGTGCACAGGCCAATTCTCGGCACCCGAAGATGCAGACCCGCTGCCGCACAACGCTGTTCCGCCAGGGAGCGCAGCCGGCGGTTGGCTGCGACGCCACCGGCTATGACGACGGTCCCAATGCCGAGATCCGTTGCGGCCCGGACAGTTTTTGCGGTCAGGACGTCGACGACCGCCTCCTGGAAGGATGCGCAGACATCTGGGATATCGGCCACCCGACCATCGCGTTCCGCTGCCTCGACGTAGCGGGCGACCGCAGTTTTCAGGCCGGAGAACGAGAAGTCGTAGGCGGCATCGCGGGGGCCGGTGAGGCCGCGGGGAAACTTGACGGCGGCCGGGTTGCCGTCCGCTGCCAGTTTGTCGATGACCGGCCCGCCGGGATAGCCCAGGCCGAGCAACCGGGCGACCTTGTCGTAGGCCTCACCGGCGGCGTCGTCGACGGTGCTGCCGATCTCGGTAATGTCGCCGGCCAGGTCGTCCACGCGCAGCAATTGGGTGTGGCCGCCCGAGACCAGCAGTGCCAGCGTCGGTTTCGGTAGCGGACCGTGCTCCAACGTGTCAGCGGCGACGTGCCCGGCGAGGTGGTTCACGCCGTACAACGGCACGTCCCAGGCTGCCGCGTAGGCCTTTGCCGCGGCCACCCCCACCAACAGGGCACCGGCGAGGCCGGGGCCGGAAGTGACCGCGACCGCGCCGACATCTCGGTAGTTCAGTCCGGCATCGGCGAAAGCGGCGTGCACGGTTGTGGTCATCGCCTCCAGGTGCGCCCGGGAGGCAATCTCGGGCACCACTCCCCCGAACCGGGCGTGCTCATCCTGGCTGGAGGCAAGCGCCTGACCGAGCAGTTCAGGGGCACCGTCGGTGATGCGGACCAGGCCGGCACCGGTTTCGTCGCAGGAGGATTCGATGCCGAGGACGATGGTTCCGATCGCCGCATTCGCCGTCATCGGGGCCTCGCCATCGTGTAGGCGTCCGCACCGCTCGGCTGGTAGTACCGCCGCCGAACGCCCAACCTGGTAAAACCTTCCGATTCGTACAACGCAATGGCTGCGACGTTGTCCGTGCGCACCTCCAGCAGCAGGCGTCGATCCCCAGCCGCGGACATCAACTGGTGCAGCAGCTTTCGGCCCAATCCATGCCCTTGCGCAGCTGGTCGCACACCGATGGTGTGTACCTCGGCCTCGTCACCGATGATCGCCAGACCCGCGTAGCCGTCAATGACGCCGTCGTTGTCACGGTGCACGACGTAGTAGTTGCCGACCTCGAGTTCGGAGGCGAACATCCCCCAGGTCCACGGGGAGTCACCCGGGAACAGGGTCTCCTCCAGAACGACGAGCGCTGGGATGTCCGCGGGGTCGAGGACCTCCAGGCCGGGTTCGATCGGGATGTCCCGGCGGTGGACAGCCATTTGCGAGATCACCGCCCCAGCACCGACTTGCGGGCCCCTGGCTCGGTCGCGTCGGGGCGGCGCAGGTAGAGGGGCGTCAACGGGCCGGGCACGGCTCCCGTCAGCAGGGCGATGGCCGCCCGTTCGACCAAACCGAGACTCATTGCGATGCCGGCACTGTCGATTGGTTCCGGATCGAAGGACGGACCTCGATGCGGCTCCACCAACTGGGCGCCCGCCCCCGTGATGAAGTCCGCGGTCACGCCGCGCTGTGCAAGCAGGGCCGGAATCTCTACCGGTGCGACCACCAGTGGACCAAGTTCCCTGCCGCCGTCCGACCGGTACACCGAGAGGTACACCTCGCGACGCCGCGCGTCGGTGACCACCAGGAGCTGACGGGGAGATTTCGTCGACAGCGATGTCGCGAGCGACCGCGCCGTTCCGTCATGGCTGGGCACCCCATGCACCGGAATATCGAGCCCGTCGCCCAGTGCCGCCGCCGTTGCGATACCCACCCGGAGTCCGGTGAACGGGCCGGGCCCGAGCCCGACGACGACAGCGTCGAGGTCCTTGATTGTCTGCCCGGCTTCGGCGAGCGCCGCTCTGGCCAACGGCATGAGACGCTCGGCGTGCGCGTAAGGGTCGGTCACCGACTGCTCGGCCAGCAGTTCCGTTGGCTTCGGGGCGGCGGCCGTTTTGCCACCGACAGCTGCGGCGAACTCATGGGGTTGCAAAAGTCGCACCACACCGGCGGTGACGGACGGCGTTGATGTATCCAGGGCGAGCACGAGCACGATGAGCCATCCTACGGAGCTTGTGCCGGGACGCGGACCGCTGCGGCCGGGTCCGGGAGCACTCTGCCTGGCTGACGTGGGCGGATAGGCTCGATTCGCCGGGCGCCCCGGCCTGACATCGCGAGGAGGTCCACCTTGTCCGAACAAGTCACCCTCGCCGACGTCGCACGGTGGGCCGGAGTCTCGTTGGCGACCGCATCGCGGGCCCTGCACGGGTCGACCGGGCGAACGGTCGGCCCGGAAATGCGGGCCAGGGTCCGGGCCGCGGCCGCCGAACTCAACTACTCCCCCAACGCCAATGCCCAGGCCATCGTTCGGGGCACCACCACGACCGTTGGGTTGATCGTGCACGACATCGGCGACCCATCGGCGGCCGCGTTGGCGTCGGGCGTGATAGCGGCCGCGGCGGAGCGCGATCTGATCGTGACGATCGCGTCCACACTGTCCGACCCGTTTGTGGAGATCCGGCATGTGGAGGCATTGCGCAGTCAGCGCGCAAAGGCGGTGATCCTCGCCGGGTCCCGGTTCAACGATGCGGAATCCTCCGAGCGACTGGCAGAGGAGTTGCTCGGCTTCTCGGTCGGCGGTGGGCACGTGGCGGTCATCGGTCAGCACACCCTGCCGCTGAACACGATCCTCATCGACAATGACGGTGGCGCCGCACGTTTGGCGCAGGCCCTGGTCTCGCTCGGGTACCAGAGATTCGCTGTGCTGGCCGGGCCGGGAACGTTGATCACGTCGGAAGACAGGGTGGCGGGTTTTCGTCGCGCGATTCTCGAAGCGGACCTGGAGTTGCCCGACGAGAACATCATCGAGGCGCAGTTCACCCGTGACGGTGGCTATGTGGCGATGACGGAGCTCCTGGACCGGGAAATCGAGGTCGAAGCGGTTTTTGCGGTCAACGACGTGATGGCCGTCGGGGCTACCGCTGCACTTCGCGACCAGGGTTATCAGGTACCCCGGGACATGTCGGTGGCGGGTTTCGACGACATTCCCACACTGCGCGACGTCCGGCCGGCCCTGACCACCGTTCGACTTCCGCTGGTCGATATTGGACGGCGTGCTCTTGAGCTGGCTCTGGGTGGGCCGGGCGCGAGCGTCGACGGCGCAGCGGGCGAGCCGATCCTGGTTTCGGTGTCCGGTGAGGTCGTTGTCCGCGACAGCACGCCGCGTCGGTCCTGAAAAGCCGTTCGACCAGAGAGTGGCGCAGTCGTTGGCCATGTCTTCACCGCGGTCGCTATTCCTGTTGTTTGTCGTCATCGGTGGGCCAGGTTTCGACGGGGAATGGCATGTCGGTGTGGGTGTATGTGTGTCCGGTCGGGGTGGTCCACGTGGTGGTGTGTGGGCCGGTTCTGGCGGTGTGGTGCCCGCCGTGGGTTTTGGCGCGGTGGTCGTTGCGGCATTTGTCGTCGAGGTTCTCGGCGGTGGTTGGTCCGTCGGGGACGGGGATGATGTGGTCGAGGTCGGAGCGGGTGGCTGGGACGGTGCAGGTGGGTCCGGTGCAGGTGCCGTCGCGGAATTTCACGGCGTTGGCGAGTTTCCGGGAGGGGAATCTGCCGAGTTCGGTGACGTCGAGGAGGTTGCCGTTGCCGTCGGTGAGGAGTCGGTAGAACAGGGTGCCTTTCTGTTGGGCGAGTTCCCGGACCCGGTCGGCGATTACGGGTGCTGATCGGTCCATGAGTTGGCCGGGGGTGTTGCTGAACCCGAACAGGGATGGGGCGGTGACGATGATGCCGATGGTGACCGGGAGTGGGCGTGGGTGTCCGCCGCCGGGGCAGGGGGTGATCCTGGTGCTGCCGGCCGGGTAGGTCGCGGAGCGGGAACCGGTTGTGGGTAGCGGTGTCTCGGGTGGTGCGGTGCCGTCGGGGTGGGCGGGCGCGATTTCAGCGCGTGGGTCGGGGCGGAATGCTGATGCGGGTTGCTCCCAGTCGTTGGCGTCCCACGCCTGCCCGGAACAGTCGGTCGCGTCGTCGGAGTCTGCGGCTCCGGCCGGCCCGGTGTCGGTGTCGGTGTCGGTGTCGGTCGCGATGGCACCGTCCAGCGGTGCGGCGGTAGTTGTGCGGTCTGCGGGCCGTGGATCTGCGTCATCAACTGCCTCGCCGTCGCCGTCGCCGCTGCTGCCGTCGCTGCTGCTGCTGCCGTCGCCGCTGCTGCCGTCGCTGCTGCCGTCGCCGTCGTCGCTGCTGCTGCTGCTGCTGTCGCTGCTGTCGTCGCTGCCGTCGCCGCCGTCGCCGCTGTCGCCGCTGTCGTCGCTGCTGCTGCTGCTGCTGCTGCTGCTGCCGCCGCCGCCGTCGGTGTGGGGCTCATCGGTGGCGTTCGGGTCATCCTGGGTGTCGACCGCTTCTCTTCCGGGAGTATCGGTGTCGGGAGTATCGGTTCCGGGGGCCTCGGTGTCGGGGTCGTCGAGGTGGTCGTCGATATCGGTGTTGGTGTCCCACACCACATGACACCCGTTCGTGACCCGCCCCAACAACACATCGACCAGGGCATCGGCGCGGCGTTGCTGCACCGTGCGGGTATCACCCGGTTCCGCGATCCCGGCCAACGCGGTGAGGACCTGATCGATCGCCTGCGCGTCCACCGCGGACAACTCCGCGGTCAGGAAACTCATCCCATCCAGATCCGGCCGCACCGACACAAACCGGTCGTCCAGCGACCGTCGCAACCGTTCGTCCTGCAAATTCTTCTCGGTCTCCAGGATGAACTGGTTCAACCACCTGGCCAGGATCTCCGGGGACTTACACACCGCCACATCAACGACCAGGGCGTTCAACAACGCCTTCGAGGAGTCCAACTGCAACCGGCGTAACGCCCGGTTCACTCGTTCAACCTTGTCCTGATCAATATCACCGGCCAGCCACGCATCCCACACATCCGGTGCCTGCGCCCGGACCCGGCGGGTCATCGCGATCACCCGTTGCGCGGTGAACTTCGATGTCGAACACGCCATGCTGACCTCGTTCGCGGCGAACTCCCCAGCGGTGTACCGGGCATCGACCCCCGCATCCCGCAACCCCGAGATCCGCTGCCGATCCACCCCGGTGCGGGCGTCCGCGAACGCCACCATCAACTCCGCGTTCCGTGCCTGCGCCCTACCCAGCACCTTCCGCTCACCGATCAACTCATCGATCAACACCCGCGCCGCACCCCCGGCCGGCACCCTCGTCGTTCTCCCCATACCCAAGAACCTACAACACACCACCGACAGCCGACCCGGTTATCCACACAGGCCAGATGACATGATTCGAACATGTGTTTAGACTGTTCGAATGTTACTGAAGACTCCAAGGGAGAGAGCGATGTGCGCCGTTTTCAGATGTGCGCCGTTTTCAACGGTGACCTGACGACTGTCTCGACTCACGCGACGAAGGAATGGGAGGCCAATCGACGAAGGATCGACGTCCAAGAACACAGCGTGAGTACGTCAGATTTCCGTAATGGCTTCGACCTTGATCGGTTCTCAACTTCTGGGGTGTCCTGGAACGGACGCCGCCGACCCACACCAGTCGGCGCAGCCCGAGCCAGCCAGGAGTGACCAGTGACCGACCTCGATACCCGGCCGCCCAGCGGCCCGCGCTTCCGGCGGAAGCCGCTCTGGATTGCACTGGCAGTCGTTGCAGTCATCGCCGTCACGGTTGGGCTTGCGCTGTTTCAACCGTGGCGGATCTTCACGCGCAACACCGTGGACGAAGCGCTCCCGGTCGCGGCGGCGCCCCAGGTCCAGGCCATGACACCGGAAGCGATGAGCTCAGTTGCCGTCGTGCCCGAGACGGGTGCCCCGCGGGCCCTGACACCCGCGGTCGCCGAGCCGGCCGAAGCACCATCTCCCGCAACTGAGGAACAGATCGCATCGGTGGAACCACCAGCGTCGGCGGAGCCAGCCCAGGAAACGCCTACTGTCGCCACCCAGCCGATCGTGCTTTCCACCGGAACATTCGTTGACGGCGAGCACTCGACCTCCGGCACCGCGAGCATTCTGCAATTGACCGATGGCTCGAGATTCGTTCGATTGGAGGGTTTCTCGACCAGCGACGGCCCGGACGTGCACGTCTGGGTGACTGACCAGCAGGCCGGCGGGGACGACTGGGGCAAGTATGACGACGGTCGCTACCTTGCCCTGGGGAACCTCAAGGGCACCGACGGCAACCAGAACTACGCCATTCCAGCCGAGGCCGATCTTTCCGGACTGAGTTCCGTCGTCATCTGGTGCGATCGGTTCAATGTCGCGTTCGGGTCGGCCGCGGTCACGCTGTGATCCCGTCCAGGATCCCGTCCGGCGGAGCTATCGCTGCCCGGAGTCCTCAGGTCTAGAGTCCGGTCTGTGCCGCTTCGAGTGATCTTTGCCGAGGACAATTATCTGGTGCGCGAGGGCACCTCCGCGTTGCTCGCCGAGGTGGCGGAGATTGAGCTCGTCGGTGTTGTCGAGGACTCGCAGGCGCTGCTCAAGGCCGTTGCAGACCTCGGCCCGGATGCTGTCCTGACCGATATCCGAATGCCGCCCACATTCACCTCCGAGGGCATCGATGCGGCCAAGCGGATCCGGGTCGATCACCCGCAAGTGGGTGTGGTGGTGCTCTCGCAGTACGCCGAGGACGACCTGGCATTCGAGTTGCTCTCCGACGGGGTCGCGGGTCTCGGCTACCTCCTGAAGGAGCGCATCTCACAGGTTGATGAGCTCGTCCGCGCATTGCAGGAAGTCTGTCGGGGCGGTTCTGCGCTGGACCCGAAGATCGTTGAGGGACTGATGTCTCGGCGGTCCAAAGAGGCGAAGTCGCCGCTGAACGGGCTGACCGATCGGGAGCGAGACGTGTTGGCCGAGATGGCCGCCGGACGAAACAACGCGGCGATCGCAAAGGCCTTGTTCCTCAGCGATCGGGCTGTGGAAAAGCACATCGGGGTGGTCTTCCAGAAGCTCGGTCTGGTCGACGAGGGAGAGGTGAACCGCCGCGTGCTGGCGGTTCTCGCCTTCCTCGAGGCCACAAGTTCCGGGCGGCGCGGCTGAGCCCTGATCAAGAGAATGTCGAGAGAACCCCTGGTCAAGAGAGCGTCGCGAGAACTCAGTGGGTCAACCGGTCAGTCGAAGTCCGCCGCGGTGAATTCCTTCGGCTCCACCAGGACGAGCCAGTTCCCGGAGTTGTCCCTGATGACCGCTTCGACGCCATAGGGCCGGTCGGCCGGTTCCTGGAGGAAGGTCACGCCCTTCTGACTGAGCTCCAGGTGAGCCTTGCGGCAATCGTCGACGCGGAGGCCTAGCCCGCCCATCTTGCCCATCTCGAGCTGCCGTCGGACGAACTCGGCGGCGTCGGCATCCAACGGCGGTCCCGGCGCCATCAGAGTGACCTCCAATTCCGGCTGGTTCGGATGGTTGATCGTTACCCACCGCATGCCCTCGCCCATCATCACGTCGGTGTTCGGGACGAACCCGAGGACGTCGACGTAAAAGTCCCGGGCTGCGTCCTGGTCGAGGCAATACACCGTGGTCAGAGAGATGTTCGTGATCATCGTTGAAAGGTAGAACCGGGTGCGGTGCCATCGCTTCTCTCAGATTGCGCGATCCTCGGCGCGGGGAGCGGACGGAACCGGGTCGAGCACCCCGCACATGAACAAATAGCAGCCGGGAACCCGCGGTCCGCCGTGCGCGGCCCATCGATTCCGGTATCCGGTCGGCGACTCGCCGGTCAGCTGGGTGAACCGGGACGAGAACGACCCGAGGCTGGAAAACCCCACGGCCATGCAGATCTCGGTCACCGTCAGATTGGCGGACCGCAGCAGATCCTGCGCCCGCTCGATGCGCCTGCGGGTGAGGTAGCGGATCGGGGTCTCACCGTAGACACCGGCGAACGACCTGGCGAAGTGAAACTTGGACACCCGGGCCACGGTCGCAAGGTCATCGAGGTCGAGCTGTTGCCGGTAGTTCCGGTCGATGTGGTCGCGCGCCCGCCGCAGGTGCGGCAGCAGGGACATTGACACCGGCCTGGCCACAGTAGCGGTCATCAGTCGAGGGTAGGGCGAAATCCCGGTGGCGGGACAGATCCGTGCCGGGACGGGCGCAGTTCCGGTGAACCCCACCCCACGCGGGGGCTAGCCCATTCGGCGGTAGGCGTCGACCCCCGAACGGTCGGGAATCCCCCACCGGGATGGCGGGAAGAACCACCAAAAGAATGGCGGTCTCGTCTCGCCACTTGGTCGGTCAACGCCCTGACCTGCGGCTTTGTCAATCCATAACGTCATCGACGTCCGGCAAGAAGGTCGGATGTCGATCACCGAGGAAGCCGCACATGACCACCGTTGAACTACTCAGGACCGGCTCACAGGCGTCTCGTTCGATCGCCGTCACGCAGGTCAGGCGGTCCGCTACGCAGCAGGTCATCGTCGAGAATCCCGCCACCTCGGGACGACCGGCCAAGGTCGCGCTGGTGAGTGCCATTGCCTCGGTCCCGCCGATCACCGTCCTGCACATGAGCGCAACGGGACCAGTCGAGCCAGCGACCTGGACCATCAGCGACTACGTCGTGACGCTGCCCTACGGAACTCCGCTGTTCGGGATGACGACCGGTGCGCTCGCCATCGGGGCGTTGGCCCTGGCCCGCGGACTGGTCCCGATCGGCGGAACCCGGGCCGTGCGGTTGTTGTTGGCCGTCTGGGCGGCCGCGATGCTCGGGCTGTCGGTCTTCCCCACCAACCTGCGCGGCACACCGGAGAACTTCTCCTCGAACGTTCACCTGATCGCCGGCGCTGTGGTCTTCGCGCTGCTGCCGATTGCTGGGTGGCTGCTGGCCCGTTGCCAGCGGAACACCCTCGCGCGGACCGCGACGACAAGCGCGCTGCGTCTGTTGTCGGCGCTCAGTGGGGCGCTCAGCACGGCCCTGATCCTCAACCGGATGCCCGGGGTCATCGGGCTGCCGGAGCTGATGTTGCCGCCGGGGATCCTGCAGCGGGCCGCCGGCGCACTGGAGATCGTGCTGCTCGCGACGGCGGGTGCAGCGGTGTTGCGGTCCGCACGCCAATCGCGCTGACCGCCACGGTCAGCGCAGACGACAGGGGGGTGACCCCGCAATACCCGAGGGATAGCCCCCTACCACCACACATCCAGGGCCCGTAGCTTCGGCCGCGGGCCCTGGTCCATGCGGATGCCCGAAATGTCAGCACTGCCCGAAACCCGACTGCCGGAGGATGCTGAGCCGATGGCGCGAGCGCGAACCCGGTCGGTCGCCAGGACGGCGGCGGATCGAATCCGGCAGGACCGCGGATTGGGTCTGCTCACTGCCCTTGCCATGGCCGTGTTCGTGGTCGGTGTCTACGCACTGATCGTGTTGGGCGCCGGCACCTTGCTCGGCACCAGCGGCGCCCCCAGCCTGTGGTTGTCGGTGCTGGCCACCGCGATCGTCGCCATGGCCTTCGAGCCGGTCCGGCGCGCCGTCAGGCAGTCGCTGGCCCGGGCACTGCACCAGGACCGGGTCGCGCCGTATCAGGTGCTCGCCCGGTTCCCGGCGACGGTGACCGGCAGCTTCCCGGCCGCGGAGTTGCCCGGGCGGATGGCGGCGGTGCTCGCCGAGGGTACCGGCGCGGAGCGGGCCGAGGTCTGGCTGACGGTGCACGGTCGGCTGGAGCTGGCCGCGGTGTGGCCCCCACGGCCCGCAGCGGCTCCGCTCATCGTCGACGAGGGCCGCCGGCGCAGCCTCGCCGTCCGCGAACGCGGCGAGTTGCTCGGTCGGCTCACGGTCGTCCTGCGGGAGGGACAACAGCTGACACCGGTCGAGGAGCGACTGTTCGCTGGGCTGGCCGCGCAATCCGGACTGACGCTGCGGGTTGCCGGTTTGCGCACCGAACTGGAGCAGCAGCTCGCGAACCTGGAGCGACGCAGCACCGAATTGCGAACGGCCCGCAGGGATCTGGTGGCCCGCCAGGACGCCGAGCGAAAGCGGCTCGAGCGCAACATTCATGACGGCGCCCAACAGGAGGTGATCGCGTTGCTGGTCAACCTCCGGCTGGCCCAGACGTTGTTGGGCCGCTCACCGGAGCGCGGCGCCCGGCTGCTCTCCGAGCAGGTCGCGGCGGCCAAGGCGACCATCGAGACCTTGACCGCGCTGTCCCGCGGGCTCTACCCGCGGCTGCTCACCGACGCCGGCCCGGTCGCGGCCCTCGCGGCCGCGGTCGCATCCGGCCCGATCCCGGTCGACCTGACGTCCGGTGACCTGCCGCGCTGCGAACCCGCGGTGGAGGCGGCCATGTACTTCTGCGCACTGGAGGCGGTGCAGAACGCCACCAAACACTCCGGCGCGAGCCGGATCACGATCGACATCCGCAATCCCAGCGGGAGTGGACTCATCGAGCTGACCGTCACCGATGACGGGGGCGGGTTCGCCCTGGACCGACCCTCCGTCGGCGGGCTGGCCAACATCCGCGACCGGATCGAGTCCGTTCAGGGCACCGTCTCGATCGTCTCGAACGTACCCACCGGTACCACCGTCCGGGCACTCATCCCCATCGTTGCAGGAGCCTGACATGCGCGCGCTCGGGTGGCTGGCCTTCGTCGCGACGTGCGTCATGGTGGTGCTGCAGGGTGTGCTGATCGCGGCGGCCAGCACGCCGCTGTTGTCCGCATACGTCCTGGTCGAGCTGGCCTTCCCGTTGCTGGGC
Source organism: uncultured Actinomycetota bacterium (assembly GCA_963730295.1). Taxonomy (GTDB): domain Bacteria; phylum Actinomycetota; class Actinomycetes; order Mycobacteriales; family Nakamurellaceae; genus Nakamurella. The sequence goes on from CAVSRE010000009.1 coordinate 182,282, forward strand.
GTCGGGGCGATCGTCGGCGCGGGGGTTGGTGCGCTGATCGTCTCCCGCTACCCGCGCAACGTGATCGGCTGGCTGTTCCTGGTCAGCCAGCTCGGTCAGGCATTCGGGCTGGTCGTCGCCGCGTTCGCAGCTCTGGTCGCCGACGGAACCGTCGACGCGCCGTTGACCGGGCGGATCGCCCTGTACATCGACCAATTTCTGGACGCGACCTTCACCGTCGCCATCATGTCGGTCATCTTCATGATCGTTCCCGACGGGCAACTGCTGTCCCGGCGCTGGTGGGCCGCGGTCTGGCTCGCGATTCTCGCCGCCGTCTTCCGCCTCGGAGCGATCGCCAGCCAGCCGTCGAGTAGCTTCGTCCCGGGCGAGCCCATCCCGTACAGCGGGGTGGGCCTGGTGTTGGTGGTGCTCAACTTCTTCACGCTGCTGGCCGCATTCGTGCTCGGCGGGGTGGCGCTGGTGCTGCGGCTACGCCGTTCAACCGGCCAGCAACGGCTGCAGCTGCGCTGGATCTCCACCGCCGGCGCGGCCCTGGCCGCGCTTTTCGTCATCTTCGCGCTGGATCAGCTGCTGGAGGGCCCGGCAATCTGGTTGTTGACCGAGCTGACCCTGCTGGCGTACATCTTCCTGCCGGTCGCGGTCGGCGTGGCGATCCTGCGCTACCGGCTCTACGACATCGACGTGATTCTGAGCCGGGCAATTGTTCTCGGCACCCTCGCGGTCTTCGTCACGGTCGGCTACATCGCGGTGGTGGTCGCGATCGGCAGTGTGTTGGCCGCCGTCACCACGTCCGGTTCGACGCCGTACTGGCCGTCGTTGGTCGCCAGCGCCCTGGTGGCCGCAGCCTTTCAACCGCTCCGCCGGCACGTACTCAGGCTGGCTGACCAGCTGGTGTACGGAAGCCGGGCCGCGCCGTACGAGGCGTTGGCCACGCTGAGTCGACGGCTCGCGGACAGTCCGTCGCCGGAGGAATTGCCCGGCCGGGTCGCCCAGGCTGCGGGCCGGGCGGTGGGCGCGGCGGCAACCGTGGTCTTCCTCGGCACCCCCGACGACGGAGCCCCTGTCCTGGTGGCCAGGTGGCCCGACGACGGCCGGGCGGCCGCCGAGACGCCCACGCTCCACCTACCCGTACGCGACCTCGGCGAGCAGGTCGGCAGCCTCGAGGTGTGCATGCCGCCGGGCCGGGACTTGCGCACCTTCGAGCGGCTACTGCTCGAGGACGTCGCCGCGCAGGCCGGTGTCGCGTTCCGCAATGCGCTGCTGGAGGCCGAGCTCGCCGTCCGGGTGGCCGAGGGTGAGGCGCGGTCGGTCGAGCTCGCGAACTCCCGGCGCCGGTTGGTCGGCGTCGAGGACGAGGCACGGGAACGACTGGCCGCCGCGATCCGACGCAGCGTCGTCCCACACCTGGCTGCGGTGGATACCGGCCTCACCGCAGCCGCCCGGGACGGTGCTGAAGCGGCAGGCGGCGGGGCGAAGACCGACCCGACCCTGCTGGCCGAACGGCTGGAGCCGCTCATTGCGGAGACCGAACTCGCGCTGCAGGAGCTGCGCAACGTCTGCCGGGGCGTCTTCCCGGCGCTGCTGGAACGGCGTGGGCTGGTCCCTGCGCTGATCTCGCAACTGGACGGCACTCGTCCGATGGCCAGACTCGAGGTCGCAGATAGCGCCGACCACCGGCTGGATCGGGCCGCAGAGGCCGCCGGGTACCAATTCTGTGTCGACGTCGCGCCGACCGATCGGCCTTGTCTGATCGCACTGCGGGTCGATGACGGCCGGCTGATCGTCACCGTCATCGGAGCCGATATCCGCGCGAGCGAGATTGCCAGCGGTGACGGCGACACCGTTCTCGGGCAGTCAATGCCGGCGCGGCCATCGTGGCAACACGCCCGGGACCGGGTAGCCGCCCTGGACGGCAGAGTACTGATCGAGCAGGCGAACGACGGCACGCCGGCCGTCCGGGCTGAGATTCCGTTGCCGATGGAATCTCAGCAGGGTTCGGTGACACTCGCTGGGCGGTGACACTCGTCAAGTGCCTTCGTGGTCCTGGGACCGGGGCCGTCCGGCGGCTTCGGTGATCGCGGACCAGACCTGTTCCAGCCGGTCCGGTCCGAAGGCCGACTTCGGGACGTACGCCGCCGCGCCGCAGTCGGCGGTCACATCGGCGAACTCGGCCTCGTCGTAGGACGACAGCAGGATGACGGCGATCTTCGGGTGGGTGCGCCGCAGACTTCGGCTGGCCGCCAGCCCATCCACACCCGGAAGGTTGACGTCCATCAGGATCAGGTCGGGTCGCAGAGAGTCGACGGCCACCAACGCATCCTCCCCGGTGTCGACGGCGCCGACCACCAAGAACGACTCGGTCGATTCGACGACCGCTTGAGCGGCCCGACGGAACGGCACCTGATCGTCGACGATCAACACCCGGATGGTCGTCATGCGGATCACCTCCCGCCATCGATGATCACCGAGCCGACGGCCCGGCGCGAGGTGGCTGACCGCACAGCTTGAGTGGATACCCCCCGTCCGGATCTCGATCCGCCGGCGTCGGCGGCCGGCCGCGGTCGGGTCGACGCGAACTCCCGCCTGATCAGGCCCTTCCGGCCGAACCCAACTGCTGCAGGGTCAGCACCTGGGCCACGATCATCCGCTCGATCTCGGTCGGGTCGACCGATTCGTTGGACGCGTGGATCCGGGACAGCTTGGTGTCCTCGGCTCCCCACAGGATGACGTCGGCCCGCGGGCAGGCATTCTTCAGCGAATTGATCAGCGGGATCGACCCACCGGACCCGATGGTTTCCACCGGCGTTCCGAAGGCGGCGGTCAGTCCAGCCTCCGCGGCCCGCACCGTCGTTCCGGACATATCGACGGCGAACGGCCAACCGGCCTTGAGCGGCGTGACCTCGACCTGGGCGTGCCATGGCGCCACCGACGCCAGGTGTGCGATCAACAGCGCGAGTTCCCGCTCGGCGTCGGCGCCGGGCACGATCCGCATCGAAATCTTCGCCGTCGCCTCGGGAATCAGCACATTTGCCGCTGCCTGCACGGTCGGTGCGTCAATCCCGATGACGGTCACCGAGGGCTTCGCCCACAGCCGGGAGGCCAGCGTTCCGGTCCCGATCAGGTCGACGCCGTCCAGCACGCCCGAGCTCTCCCGGTACATCGCCTCGTCGACGTCCGCCCCGGCCCATTCACCGGTAGCCACCCCCGGGACGATGGTGTTGCCGGCATCGTCGTGCAAGGTTGCGAGGATTTTGATCAACGCCACCAGCGCATCGGGAGCGGCACCACCGGCGACCCCGGAATGCACGGGGAAGGCCAACGTCCGCACCCGAACGGTGCACGAGACCTCACCGCGCAGGGCGGTCGTCAGCGCCGGTCGACCCACCGATTGGTTCCCCATGTCGGCAATGACAAAGGCGTCACAGTCGAACATCTCCGTGTTGGAATCGACGAAATCCTCCAGATGACTGATGGTCTCCTCCTCACCCTCGATGAGAATCTTGACCCCGACAGGCATCTCGGCGCCCAAAGTCTGCAGCGTCCCGGCGTGGATGATCAGACCGGACTTGTCGTCGGCCGCCCCGCGACCGTAGATCCGGCCGTCCGGTCCGGTGGTCGCGACGAACGGGTCGGTGTCCCAGCCCTGCTCGACGGGAGCGGGTTGCACGTCGTAGTGCGCGTACAGCAGCACCGTCGGAGCGCCGGCGGGGGCGGGAATCTCGGCCCACACGGCCGGATAACCACCGGGGATCTCCAACAGTCGGGCGTCCACAGCTCCGCTGCGCCGCAACAGATCGACGACGGCCTCGCTCATGGCGTGCACCGGCGCGGACGGGAAGCCGGGGAAGGCGACCGAGGGGATCGCAACCAGCGTGGACAGTTCGGTGATCAGGTCCGGCATCAGGCCGGCGACCTTCCCGGCGACGGCGGTAGGTGAGTTCATTGGGCCAGTACATCAGTCGTCCGCCGCCCTCGTGCGACTTCCCGGCCGGATGACCCGGCAACAGGTAGCCGCACTTCGAACCGGCAGCCGTGGCCGTGGTTGCGGACGCTGATCTCTCCGCCGTGCGCCTGCACCAGACCCCGCGCGATGGCCAGCCCCAGGCCGGCTCCGGTTTCTGCGGTCGAAACGGAATGACCTGCCAGCGCGGGCTGCGGTGACCTGGCCGCCGCACCCCGGAAGGCGACGTCGAACACCCGCGGCAGATCGTCCGGGTCGATACCTCCGCAGGCGTCCTGCACGGCCAGCCAGGCGTAATCGGCGGTCTGGCCCGCGACCACCTCGATGGTCTGGTCCGACGGCGTGTGCCGGATGGCGTTGACCAGCAGGTTGCGTAGCACCCGGATCAGCTCGTGATCGGACCCGCGGACCGTCGGCCAACGCGGATCTGCCGACGCCGTGAGGTGGATACCGCGCTGGTGCGCCGCCGGCGCGGCGGTTTCCATCGCCTGGGCGACCAACTCCTCGGTGGAGACCGGCCCGAACGTCAATGCCAGCGCTCCGGCGTTGATCCTCGACAACTCGAACAGGTCATCGACCATGGTGGACAGTCGGGTCGTTTCCTGGCTGATCCGCCGGGCGTAGTCCGCGACCTCAGCCGGGTCCACCACCACCGCGTCCTCCAGTGCCTCACTCATTGCCCGAATCCCGGCGAGCGGCGTGCGCAAGTCGTGACTGACCCACGCGACCAGTTGACGGCGGGAAGCTTCAGCCGTGCGTTCGGCGGCGCGCTCCTGCTCGGCGGCCAACGCGCCGAGCGCGATCCGGCGGCCGAGAAGCACCGCCACGGGGATCACGACCACCGCGATGAGCACACAGGCGGTCGCCGTCACGGCCAGCGCGGACGTGTACATGAACCCGCTGATGGTCACCACGAAGATCAACACAGCAACGATCGGGATGATCACCAACGCCGCGATATTGGCCGCGACAGAACGTCTTCGGAGTACCTGCAGGACCGCTAGCTCCACTGCACCGGTCACTACCGCCGCCAATAGCGCCCACGGCAGAATGTGCACAATGTCGTCCATCACTGTCCCGTCCGGTCGGCAGGGGACGGTGGGACCGGTTGTGGCGTCCGGAGTCGCGCCCGGGACTTTCGGGTCGAGTCGGTAGCCGACTCCCCACACGGTGACGATCCTGGTGGGCCGCGCGGGGTCGGGTTCGATCTTCTCCCGCAGCCGCCGAACGTGCACGGTGACCGTCGACTGGTCCCCGAACGACCAGCCCCAGACCTTCTCCATCATCTCGGCCCGACCGAATACCTGGCCGGGGTGCTGCAGCAGGAAGTGCAGAAGGTCGAACTCCCGGCTGGTCAACGTCAGCTCAGCGCCGCGGCACCGCGCAGTCCGGGACACCGGGTCGGTGGACAGTTCGCCGTCGGCACTGACAACCAGCGATGCGGCGCCCTGCCCGCCGGCGGAAAGGCTGCCGCGGCTGCGGTCCAGCACCCGAGCGACCCGCAGGGCCAGCTCGCGCGGACTGAACGGCTTGACGACATAGTCGTCGGCGCCGTACTCCAGCCCGACCACCCGGTCCGATTCCTGACCGAGCGCGGTCAGCATGATCACCGGGACGGTCGATGTCCGGCGGATCTCCCGGCACACCTCGAGGCCGTCCATCCCGGGCAACATCAGATCGAGCACCAGTAGGTCGGGATTTTCGGTGCGGACGAGGGCGAGCCCCGTGATCCCGTCGGCGGCCTCCAGGACCTCGTGACCGTCCCGAGTCAGGTAGCGGCGCAACACTTCTCGAACGGTGTCGTCGTCATCGACGACCAACACCCGCGCCTGACCGGTCACGTGACCCACGGTAGGCCGGGCGCACCGCTTGCACCAGCGATCTGCGATTCCTACTCCGAACCGTAAGGAATCCGGTACCTCTGCCATCGCGGTCAGGATCTGGGTCACCCTGGCGAGCCAGGAATCGCCGACGGGAGTCAGTCGCGCGGTGCGGGAGTCATCCGGCAGCCGGACCAGGTCGATGATCAGCCGTTCGTCGGACAACCGTTCCGCGACCCCCGCACCCCACTCGACAACGACCGCGGCGGCATCGAGATCGGTGTCCAGATCGAGATCATCGAGTTCGACGGCGCCGGCGAGCCGGTAGGCGTCGACATGCACCAGCGGGACGGCTCGGCCGTGGTCGGCGGTCGGGCGGTGGACCCGGGCGATGACGAAGGTCGGCGATGTCACTCGGCCGCCAACCCCCATCCCGGACGCAATGCCCTTGGTCAGCGTCGTCTTCCCGGCTCCCAGCGATCCGTTGAGAATGACGAGATCGCCTGCCCGGAGACGGTTTCCGAGCTGGGAGCCCAATGCATGGGTCTGCTCGACCGAGTCGAGGGTGATCATCACCTGGGCACCCTGGCCTTGCGGGATCCGGCGGGCGGCTGCTCGGGGTCATTGCTCACGCCGCCGATCCCGGCATAGCCGACGGCCGCCACGAGCATCCGGCGCAACGCGTCGTTGGTCAACGTCGGGTCCTCCATCATCGCCATGTGCCCGGAACCCTCTGCGATGACGAACTCGGCGTCGGGCAGCACGTCAGCGATAGCCTGGGACCGGTCGATCGGCGTCATCCGATCCTTGTCGCCGCAAATGATGGCCGTCGGGATGCCGGCGAGCGCCGGCAGGGCGTCGCGCTGGTCGTGACTGAACAACGCCGGGGTGAACTCGGCAATGACCTCGACCGAGGTCCCGGAGATCATCTCGTCGAGGTAGTCGACCAACTCGCCCTGGACGTCCTTGCGGGCGAACCCCAGGCTTCGGGTGAGCAACCAGACAGCGTCCCGGCTACTTGCCCGGCCACGTTCGAACACTGCGGGATAGCGGGCGGCCACGTTGGTGATCGCCCGCACCACCGAGTTGCCGGGCACCATCAGCATCCGATTGAGCTCGGAGGCCTTGAGGTAGGTGGCGCCCGTACAGACCAGCCCGAGCCCGGCGATCCGTTCGGCGAAAAGAGCAGGGTCGGCGGCGGCCAGCGCGAGGATCGCCATCCCGCCCATCGAATGCCCGATCAGCACGACCGGCCCGATGGGTGCCGCGGTGGCGATCACGCTCCGCAGGTCAGCGGCGAGGAAGTCCATCGTGGAGTGGTCCTCGGGCGACCGGGTGGATTTGCCGTGCGAGCGATGGTCGTAGAAGATCAGCCTGGCCGCAGGCGTCAGTACCTGGCCGGCGGGCGCGGCATGTTCGGCGGTATCGGGGGCCTCGCCGAAGCCCGGGCCGGCCAGGCCGAGCCGCTGGTAGTGCCAGGCTCCGGACCGGAGCGTCCAGCCGTGCGCGAAGATCACAGTGATGGGCGCGGTGACCGGACCGACCTCCTCGACGTGCAGCGCGACACCGTCGTCGGTGTCCACCGAGTACGTCCGATCCGCCTTCAGCAGTCCGTATCCATCCTCCTGGTGCGGGTCCGTCATCAGCGCCGACTGAGCCGACTGGTACTTGCGAACGGAAATGCGCTGGGCCGTGACGCCGCCGAGCGCCGCGGCACCGATGATGCCGGTCGCGATGCCGGCGGCGCCGAGGATCCTGCCGACGGTACTCATTGCTGCGTGCCTCCGATCGTCACCAGCGAAGAGTCGGTCGGGGCCGACATTGATCCCACATACCGCCGCGGAACCCGCGGGCCGATCCGGGTGACGATCTCGTAGCCGATGGTGCCGCACACCTGCGCCCAGTCCTCAGCGGTGGGTTCGCCCTGGTCACCGGGGCCGAAGATGATCACCTCGGCCCCCGCCGTGACGGGGTCGTCGCCACAGTCGACGACCACCTGGTCCATCGCCACCCGGCCGGCGATCCGCCGGCGCTTGCCACCGAGCAGGACCTCGCCCACCGAACTGGCCGCCCGCGGAATGCCGTCGGCGTAGCCCAGCGGCACCAGGGCCAGCGTGGTTTCCGCGGCGGTCCGGTAGGTCAGGCCGTAGGAGATGCCGTAGCCGGCGGGCACCCGTTTGGTCAGCGCCACTGTGCCGCGCAGGGTCATCGCGGGCCGAAGTCCTGCTGGGGTGGTCACCGGGTTGAGCCCATAGATCCCGATGCCGCAGCGGCCGAGGTCGAAATAGGTCGCCGGATGGTCGAGCACGGCGGGAGTGTTCGCCAAGTGCCTGGTCGCGGCCCGGACACCCGCCCGCTCGGCACGGTCGATGACGTCCCGGAAAACGGCGGTCTGCTCGGCGACCGACGGGTCGCCCGGCACGTCCGCGCTGGCCAGGTGGCTCATCAGGCCACCGACGGTGATCCGCCCGGCCAGCTGGGCCGTGGCAAGCGCGTCCAGCAGCGGGGCCAGTTCATCCGGTCCGACGCCGTTGCGACCCAGCCCGGTGTCGATTTTCAGATGGACCGTCGGTACGCCGGGTCCGGTCGCGAGTACCGCGTCGAGGTGGCTGAGGCTGGAGATGCCTAGTTCAACGCCGGCGGACACTGCGGGTCGAATGTCCTCGCCTGCCGGCCAGAGCCAGGCGAGAACCGGCGCGGTGATGCCCGCAGCGCGGAGTTCCAGCGCTTCGGTCGGCGTGGCGACCCCCAGCCGGCCGGCCCCGCCGCGCAGGGCCGCCCGTGCGGATTCGACCCCGCCGTGCCCGTAGCCGTCGGCCTTCACCACGGCCATCAGGTCCGCGACCGGGTTCTGCTCCCGGAGTTTGGTCAGCAGGAACCGGGTGTTGCCGGCGATCGCATCGGTGTCGATCACCGCCTCGGCCCTGATCTGCGCGTTGTTCACTCCACGATGCAATCACGTTCTGGCGCTCAGGTGTTCCCACAGCACCTGCGCGCCGAATAATCCGGAGCGTTCGGCCCGCTCCCCCGCCCGGCCATGCAAGTGGGCCCCGGCCGCGGCGGCGATCAGCGGCGGCAGACCGGTTGCCAGCAGCGACCCGATCACCCCGGACAGCACGTCGCCGGACCCGGCGGTGGCGAGCCAGGATGACCCCGACAGATTGACCGCCGCCTGCCCGCCCGGCTCGGCGATCAGTGTGCGGTGACCCTTCAGCAACACGGTCGCGCCGCTGACCTTCGCCGCCCGGCGGACCGCCGCCAGCCGGTCGCCGAGGTCGATGTCGGGGAACACCCGGGCGAACTCCCGGGCGTGCGGGGTGAGCAGCGTGGCGTGACCCATCCGGCGGCGGGCGGACAGCAGCGACGGCAGCGCTGCCAGTATCGTCAGCCCGTCCGCGTCGACCAGCACCGGGACGGCCTGATTCAGCACCCAGCGCAACAGCGCGATCGACGGCCCCTCGGTGCCGAGTCCGGGCCCGACGGCCCACGCCTGCACCTTCCCGGCGTCGGCGGGGCTGGCGACGGCCACCACCTCCGGCCAGTGCCCCAGCACGGCGGCGGCCTGCGCGCCGGCGTACCGGACCAGTCCCGGCCGGGTCCGCACGGCGCCGCCGACGGAGAGCACGGCCGCTCCCGGATAGCCCGGCGACCCCGCGACGATGCCGACCAGTCCGCCGGTGAACTTGTCGGCAGCCGGGCCGGGTCCCGGCAGCAGTCGTTGCAGGGTGCCGTCCGTCATGGCGATCAGGTCGGCAGGCTGGTCCGTCATCTCCATCCCGATCGGCACGTTGACGATGGTGCCGACCTGTTGGTCGGCAATCAGCAGACCGGTCTTGATGCCCCCGAAGGTCACCGTGAGATCGGCCAGGAAAGCCACTCCCCGGACCTGCCCGGTATCCGGCTCGATGCCGCTGGGCAGATCGACAGCGACCCGTAAAGCGTTGCTCGCGTTGGCCTTTCCCACCAGATCCGCCGCGTTCTCGCGGAGCGGCGGCTGCCCGGACAGCCCGACCAGGCCGTCGATGATCACATCTGCCCCGTCGATGACATCCGCCACAGCCGGATCGTCGTGCCTCAGCAGCCTGCTCCTGGTGCGGTGCAAGGCCTTGAGTCCGCCCTGATGGGCCTTGTCGGGGGCGGTCAGAATCGCCGTCACCCGCATCCCTCGCGCCCGCAGGAAGGCTCCGGCATACAGCGCATCCCCGCCGTTGTTCCCGGAGCCGACCAGCAACACCACCTGCCGACCAGGGTGCGGGGACGGCGTGCGCTCGGCCACGACCAGCGAGATCGCGTACGACGCCCGGCGCATCAGCGTGCCGTCCCCGTCCCTGGCCAACGCCAGCGCCTCGACGGCCCGGATCTGGTCGACTGAATACGCCTGGATCATTCGTCCATCTTGCCCCGGGCGTCCCGAGGTTCAGCTCACCAGCCGTAGTGGTCCAACACCGCTTCGATCCGAGGCACCCTGACCGGACCGAAATGCCGGAGGCCGACGAGCAGTTTGTGCAGTTGCAACGCGGGCCGACGTTGCTCGTAGCCAGGCTCGTAGGGCCATTCCTGCTGGTAGGCCTCGAAGAGCTCGTCGGGCAGCCCGCCGGTCTGCATGAAGGCCAGGTCGAGCTCGCGGTCGGCATAACTGATGGCCGGGTCGACCACCCAGTGACCGTCGACGACGTTGCCGAACCAGAGGTCGCCATGGGTGAGCGACGCGGGCGGGTGCTCCGGAAGCAGGTCGGGCAGCGGACCGGCGCAGGCGCGGCGGAGTCGGTCGGCGATGACCCTCGGGACGGCCGGGTCGTGCAGGTGCACCAGGATCCGGTTGTTGACGAAGTACGTCGGCCAGTCGTCGCACCAGTCATTCTGCTGATCGAAGTTGCCTGCCGGGTTGTTCCGGTGCCAGCCGTAGCGATCCGCCGTGGCCCGGTGCACCCGGGCCATCGCCCGGCCCAGATCGCCCCAGGCGGGTGGGCCTGCGACGAATTCGAGGACAAGAACGTGGCCGGCTGCGGCGAACACATCAGGCACCGGGGCACCGGCCGCGCCGAGTGCCCGCAGTCCTTCGGCCTCGATCTCGGCCGGATAGGGGCACCTCTTGACGACGACGTCCCGGCCGTCCGCCAGCCGCTCCCTGGTGGTGGTGCAGATCATCCCGCCCTTCAGCACAACGGCTTCGACCGATCGAGGCAGCCCTTGCGGCCAGTCCGTTTCCTGGTGGTCGGTGGTCGTCATGGGCACACTCTGAACAAGCCCATGATCAACCGAGCGCGATGACGACGGCCGCGGCAATCCCGGCGTCATGGGAGATGGAAATCCGCCAATCGGTCACGCCCATGGACGCCGCCGCCTCGGCGACGGTGGCACTGACCTCCAGTCGAGGCTTCCCGGAATCCTCGGACACCACCTGGCAGTCGTGCCAGTCCATCCCGGTCGGCACGCCGAGCGCCTTGGCGGCGGCCTCTTTGACCGCGAAACGGGCGGCCAGCGACGCCGGCCCGCGAGGGTGTCCGGACACGGTGACCTGCTCGCGGGCGGTGAACAGCCGGTTGGCCAACCCCTGGGTTCTGCCGAGCGACGCCGCGAACCGCTCAACTGCGACGACGTCGATACCGACCGAGACAACCCTTGCACCCAGCGGCATCTCGGGCAAAGTCATGCGGTACCTATTCCACCGTAACGGATTTCGCCAGGTTGCGCGGCTTGTCGATGTCGTATCCCCTGGCCCTGGCGATCTCCGCGGCCAGCACCTGCAGCGGAATGGTGGTGATGATCGGCGCAAACAGCTTGGGCACAACCGGCAGTTCGACGAGGAAGTCGGCGAACGGTGCGACGGTGTCGTCACCCTCCTCGGCGATGACGATCGTCCGCGCGCCGCGGGCCTGGATCTCCCGGATGTTGGACAGCAGCTTGGAATGCAGCAGCGGATCGGTGACCGGCGACGGGGTGATGACCACGACCGGCAGCCCCTCCTCGATCAATGCGATCGGGCCGTGCTTCAGCTCGCCGGCCGCGAAGCCCTCGGCGTGCATGTAGGCCAGTTCCTTGAGCTTGAGCGCACCCTCGAGTGCGATCGGGTATCCAACGTGCCGGCCGAGGAACAGCACGGCCTTCGACTGGGCGATCTCCTGCCCAAGCTTGCGGACCGGGTCCATCAACGTCAGCGTCGTGGCCACCGCCGCCGGCATCTCGGAGAGCAGCTCGAATTCCCGCTTGATCTCGTCCCGGTACTTGGTGCCGCGGGCCTGCGCCAGGGCGAGCCCGACGAGGTAGTTCGCCGTCAACTGGGCCAGAAACGCCTTCGTCGACGCGACCCCGACCTCCGGTCCGGCGTGGGTGTAGAGCACGGCGTCGGATTCACGGGGGATCTGCGAGCCGTTGGTGTTGCAGACCGCGAGAACTCTCGCCCCCTGCCGCCGGGCATGCCGCACCGCTTCCAGGGTGTCGGCCGTCTCGCCGGACTGGCTCACCGCGACGACGAGCGTGTCCCGGTCGAGAACCGGGTCGCGGTAGCGGAACTCGCTGGCCACCTCGACCTCGACCGGGATCCGGCACCAGTGTTCGATGGCGTACTTGGCGATCAACCCGGAGTGGAACGCCGTTCCACAGGCCACCACGAAAACCTTGTCGATGGTGCGCAGGTCGTCATCGGACAGCCGCAGCTCGTCCAGAACGATCCCGGAGCCGTCGAAGTGTCCCAGCAGGGTATCGGCGACCGCGGCCGGTTGTTCGGCGATCTCCTTGTCCATGAAGAAGTCGTAGCCGCCCTTTTCGGCGGCGGACAGGTCCCAGTCGACCCGGAACGGCGTGTAGATGACCTCGCCGCCGGTGAAGGACGAGATGTCGTAGCCGTCCGGGGTGATCACCACCAGCTGGTCCTGGCCGAGTTCGATGGCGTCCCGGGTGTGCGCGATGAATGCGGCGACGTCGCTGGCCACGAACATCTCGCCGTCACCGACACCAACGACCAACGGCGAATTCCGGCGGGCGGCGACCAGCATGTCCGGGACATCGGCATGTACGGCGACAAGCGTGAAGGCACCATCCAGGCCTCGGCAGACCTGCGCCATGCTGGCCGGCAGATCACCTGCGGTCGGGCCGGCCGAAAACGCGGCGCCGAGCAGATGGGCGACGACCTCGGTATCGGTGTCGCTGTGCATCTCGACACCCTTGGCCTCCAGTGCCTTCCGCAGCACCGGGAAGTTCTCGATGATGCCGTTGTGGATGACAGCCACCCGCCCGGTGGCGTCGGTGTGCGGGTGCGCATTGCGGTCCGTCGGACCGCCATGGGTAGCCCAGCGCGTGTGCCCCATGCCGGTCTGCCCGTTGAGCGCGACGTCACCGGTGTCGATGTACGCCTCGAGGTTGGCCAACGCCCCGGCCTTCTTGGCGGTGTTCAGTCCACCCGCACCGTCCAGAATGGCCACCCCGGCGGAGTCGTAGCCGCGGTACTCCAGCCGACGAAGCCCCTCCAGCACAAATGGCAGGGCTTGACGGGGACCGGTGTATCCGACGATGCCGCACATGAGTTAGACATTAACGGGTCGGCGCCCGCAGCCGGCCAACGCGTCAGGCCTCGATGGCCCTGCCTCCCCTGGCCAGCACGGCCTCGGCGGGAACGACCGGCGCCACATCTCCCGGTTCGGGGGTGGAATAGCCTGCCCTGGCCTCCGGGGTCGAGGCGGCAACCGCACGAACATCGGCCCACTCCCGGAGCGCGGCAATCTGCTCGGCCTGGGTCACCGACAACGGCACGGTGTTGCCGATCTCGTGCAACAGGTCGTCGGCGGTCAGGGCACGCCGTTCGTTGAACGCATCGAAGCAGGCCGAGATCACCACCTGTTCGATCTCCGCCCCGGAGAATCCCTCGGTTTCGGCGCACAGCAGTTCGAGCAACTCATCCGTCACCGGCAACCCACCCAACGCCGGGCCCGCCTTGAGCCGCGCCGTGAGGTGAATCGTGAAGATCACCCGGCGCTCGATGTCGGTGGGCAGGTCGATGAAGAAGATCTCGTCGAAGCGGCCCTTGCGCATCATCTCCGGCGGCAGCAGCGAGATGTTGTTGGCAGTCGCGATGACGAACACCGCGGCAGTCTTCTCCTGCATCCAGCTCAGGAACGTGCCGAACACCCGAGCAGACGTCCCACTGTCCCCCTGACCGGAAGCGCCGGCGGCGAAACCCTTCTCGATCTCATCGATCCACATGACGCACGGCGCGACCGCCTCCGCCGTCGCCAGGGCGTTGCGCATGTTCTGTTCGCTGGCCCCGACCAGCCCGCCGAACACCCGGCCGATGTCCAACCGAACCAGCGGCAACGACCAGGCCGAGGCCATCGCCTTCGCGGTCAGGGACTTGCCGCAGCCCGGAACACCGGTCACCAGAACACCTTTCGGTGCGGGCAGGCCGTAGGCGGCAGCCTCTTCGAGCCAGGAGCCGTTGCGTTTGCGGAGCCAGGTCTTGAGATTCTCCAGGCCGCCGATGTCGTCCATCTTGACGGACCCGCGCACCACCTCGAGGACGCCGGACTTCTGGACGATCTGCCGCTTCTCCTCCTGGATCAGCGCGATGTCGTCATCGGTGAGCCGGCCGTCGTCGACCATCGAACGGGCGAAGGCATTCTCCGCCTCGAAGGCCGTCAGCCCCAACGCAGCCTTGGCGAGCCGCTCGGCGCCGGCCGGCCCGAGCTCCACCTTCAGCGCCCCGGCCGCCGTGTTGCGGGCGATCATTCCGTCGAGGGTCGCCCGGATCTGCGGCTCCGTGGGAAGCGGGAAGTCGACGAGCGTGACCAGGGATTCCAGATCAGGCGGGATGCGCGGCGTCGGCGAGATGAGGATCATCGTCCGCGGCACTGGGCCGTCCTTGTAATACCGGACGGTGTCCTTGAGTGCCCGAACGAGTTGGGTGTCCGGCGGGGTGGAATGGGAACCCATCCACGGATGCAGGTCCAGCAGCACCACCACGCTGGGCATGGTGAGCGCGGCGGCCGCGGTCAACGCGGCGTGCGGGGTCCGGGTTTCCTGGTTCCCGGGTTGCCCCAGCGCGGCGAATCCGTTCGCGGTCGACCAGGTGTAAACCTGCCGGGCGGGGGCCACCTGGGTCCGGTTGCCGACGACCGCGGCGATCTCGGCAAGGGCCCTGGACTCCTCGGCTGTCTGGATGGACAGCAACGGGAACCGGGCGCGGATCAGGCGGCGCAGGGTGGTCGCGAAGTCGTCTGCCACGTTGGTTTGCCCCTTGGTCATCGCACCGTGTCGTATCAATGCACGGTGTCGTTCATTGGACCGAGTCCCACGCCGGGAACCGCACCCGGCCACGGGCTACTGTACGAGGGCAATTGCGCCGGTCCCCCGCCTGTGCACGCCTGAATTGGAGGAGCCGATGGCCAAGCGCCCGCCCCCCAGCATCAAGAACCCCACGTTCGAGTACTTCTCGTACAAGGGACCGCACCGCGTCGCCATCGGCGACCTGGCGCCGGCGGGCATGCCCGGAGTGATTTTCGCCCCGACATCCGGTCGGCGGTTGCCGATCGTCGCGGTCGGCCACGGCTGGCTGCAGTCGGCGGAGCGGTACGCGGACACCATGCGGTACCTGGCGTCCTGGGGAATTATCGTCGTCGCCCCGAACACCCATCGCAGCTTCTTCTCCTCGCACCAGGGCTTGGCGCTGGACATGTCAAGAGCCCTGCGGATCGTCGCCTACGGCGATCTCGGGGCCGGCCGGGTACGCGGCGACCTGCGCAAACTCGGGGTTCTCGGGCATTCAACCGGTGGCGGCGCCGCGATTCTGGCCGCTGCCAAGGACGATCAGATCCGGGCCGTCGTGACGGTGACCGCCGCCGAGACCAGGCCGTCGGCGATCGAGGCGGCCGGCAAGGTCGTCGTGCCGAGCCTGCATCTGGTCGGCTCGAAGGACGATATGGCCGAGTCCGATGGTGCCAAGATCGCCCGGTCCTGCGCCGGTCCGGCACAGCTGCGGATGGTCAAGGGCGCCGGGCACCTCGGCTTGTCAGAAGGCAAAAGTTTCGTCAACGGCATCATCGGGGCGGACTCCGACAAGCGGGTACAGCAGGCAACCCGGATATTGGCGTCCGCGTTCTTCATCCGACATCTCACGAACGCCGATCAGCTCGCCGACGAGATGGAGCACAAGGTCCGCGGCACCACCATCGAGGACCTGCAGGATCCAGACCTCGACGGGCCGCTCGATCCAGCCGATATTGCCACCGCCGCCGCCCTGGTCTGAGCGCACGCCCACGGTGCCCTCGGCTCAGACGTTCGACACGACCCCTGCGACCTGCTCGGCGATGCGCTGCGCGTCCTCCGAGGTACCGGCCTCGACCATCACCCTGACCAGGGCTTCGGTCCCGGAGGGTCGGAGCAGGACCCGGCCCGAGCCGGCCAGTTCGGCCTCGGCATGCGCGACCGCGGCGAGGACGGCCGGTGAGGCGGCCACCGCCCGCTTGTCGCTCACCCGGACGTTGATCAGCACCTGCGGGTAGTTCGTCACCAGGGTCGCCAACTCGGCCAACGGCTTTCCCGATGCGGCGACCGTTGCCATCAGGTGCAACGCAGACAGCAATCCGTCACCGGTGGTGGCATGGTCGGCCAGGATCAGGTGTCCGGACTGCTCGCCGCCCAGCGAGTAGCCGTGGGCGCGCATCTCCTCCAGGACATAGCGATCGCCGACCCCTGTCGTGCGGACCGTGATGCCTTCCTTTTCCATCGCCTGGTGGAAGCCGATGTTGGCCATCACGGTGGCCACCACGGTGTCGTCGACCAACCGGCCACGGTCCCGCAGGGAAACCGCCAGCAGGGCCAGGATGACATCGCCATCGACATCGGAGCCGTCCGCCGCGATCGCGAGGCATCGGTCGGCGTCCCCATCATGTGCGATACCAAGATCGGCCTGCTCCAAAATGACCGCCGCCCGCAAGCCGGCCAGATAGGTCGACCCGACTCCGGCGTTGATGTTCAGTCCATCCGGGCTGCCGCCGATGACGACGACCTCGGCACCGGCGCGGCGATACACCTCCGGCGCCAGATCGGACGCCGCACCGTGCGCGCAATCCACCACCACCCGCAGTCCGCCCAGCGGGTTCGGCGTGGCCACCAGCAGGTGATCGAGGTAGCGACGGTCGGCGTCGACGGAGCGGGTGATCCGCCCGACGCCCTCGCCGGTCGGCAACGGCGCGGGGTCTGCCATCCGGGCCTCGATCGCGTCCTCGACGGCGTCATCGAGTTTGAGCCCGCCGGCCGCGAAGATCTTGATGCCGTTGTCCGGCATAGCGTTGTGGGACGCGGAGATGACGATGCCGAGGTCGGCGCCCATGTCGACGGTGAGAAAGGCAACTGCGGGAGTTGGCAGGACGCCCAGCAGAACCACATCCACGCCGGCCGAGGCCAGGCCTGCCGCGACGGCGGCCTCCAACATCTCGCCGCTGGCCCGGGGGTCCCGGCCGAGGACGGCCAGCGGACGACCTGGGCTGGCCCGCCGGGCCGCGGTTGCGACGGCCCGTGCAACGTCACCGCGGCGACGCCCACCCGGCCGGGTGCGACGCTCGACGGGCGGGGCCGGGGACGCCAAACTCCGGCGCTCGCCCAGGACCTGCGCGGCTGCAGTGGCCAGCCGCAGGGCGAGCTCCGGAGTCAGGTCGGCATTTGCCAGGCCTCGTACGCCATCGGTGCCGAACAGTCGGCCCCCCACGACCGTTAGCGCTTCGAGTACTGAGGAGCCTTCCGGGCCTTCTTCAGGCCGTACTTCTTTCGTTCGGTCGCGCGGGCGTCACGAGTGAGGAAGCCGGCCTTCTTGAGCGGCGGGCGATCGGTCTCGTCCAGCTCGATCAGGGCGCGGGCAATCGCCAGGCGCAGTGCACCGGCCTGGCCGGAGACGCCGCCGCCGTGCAGTCGGGCGATGACGTCGAAGCTCTCCGCCTTCTCCAGGATCACCAACGGCTCCTTGATGAGCTGCTGGTGGACCTTGTTGGGGAAGTAGTTGTCCATGGTGCGGCCGTTCAGCGTGAACGTCCCGTTGCCGGGCATGAGCCGGATCCGGACGACAGCTTCCTTGCGCCGACCGACAGTCTGGATGGGGCGCTCCATGACGATCGGCACCACGACGGCGGGGACGATCTCGGGCGCCTCGTCCTCAAGGATCTCAGTGGCCTCGGCGACTTCAGCGATCTCGGCGTCAACAACCGCCTCGATCTCGGCTTCTTCGGCCTGCTCGAGTTCTTCGGAGACGACGGCTTCGGGGTTCTGACTCACGGACTGACTCATCTCGCTGTTCTTGGGGTGGTGTGCTGAAGGCTGGTCGCCCAACGGATGTGGGCAGGGCGGCGGTCGGCCACCATCACTGAGCAACCTGAACGATCTCGAACGGCTGCGGCTGCTGAGCGGTGTGCGGATGCTCCGGGCCCGCGTAGACCTTGAGCTTGCGGGCCATCGACCGGCCCAGCGAGTTGTGCGGCAGCATCCCGATGACGGCCTTCTCGACGAGCCGATCCGGCTTGCTGTCGAGCACCTCGCCGACGGTCTGCTTGCGCAGGCCACCCGGGTAGCCGGAGTGGCTGTAGAGGAACTTGCCGTCCCGCTTGTTGCCGGAGATGGCGACCTTGCCGGCGTTGATGATGACGACGAAATCACCGGTGTCGACATGCGGGGCGTAGATCGCCTTGTGCTTGCCACGCAGCAGCTGCGCGGCCTGGCTGGCGAGCCTGCCGAGCACGACGTCGGTCGCGTCGATCACGTGCCAGGCGTGGGTCACATCGCCGGGCTTGGGGCTGTACGTGCGCACGGATATGCCTCTTCGTTCAGTATCAGGTGGGTCGTCCACGGTGGGTCTTGCCGGGGCACAATGCGGATTCCCTGCACGCGACAATGCACACGCAAAAAAAACCGCCGCACGCAGCCGCGCGGCACACCGACTAGGCAGAGTACCGCGCGGGCGTCGACAAGGTCAAAACCGCGCCTGGCTAGGGTCGGGACGCCCGGTCACTGGCTCGGTTCTTCCGGATCCTCGACCGACTGTCCGACCAGCCAGGTTGTTGCGTCGTCGACGGCAGCCATGGTCGAGGCGCCGAGCACCTCGGTGGCGTTGAAGATCTTGATCCGGCCCTGCACGTCCTGCACCTGACTGTGGTGGAAGCGATGCACCATGTCGTCCTGCACCCCGGACAGGTAGAGCCGCCCACCTGTCGCCTCGAGCGCCTCCGCGTACCCGGCGATGACCCCGAAGAACGTCGAGCCCAGCGAGGTCCGGCCGCGCAACCGGAGGATGACCACCGGGCGCTTGCTGCCGCGGGGATCGGGCAGGTGCGTCCCTAAGGTCCGGGCGCCCGCGTAGAGCAGGCTGCCGTAGACATGCAGCACGACCGGCTCGGCGTCCGGTAGCACCGCGGGCACTGGCCGTTCGACGAACAGCCCGTCGTCGTTCCGGACCAGTCTGACAACGCGCAGGTCCATCAGTTCCTTGTTCAGCTGCAGCAACAGTGAGCAGATCAGCCCGACCCCGACGGCCGCCGCAACGGGCAGCGCGAGAGTCGCAACAAACGTCACGACCATCCCGATCTTGCCGGTATAGCTGGTCTTCCAGACCACCCCGATGTCGCCGAACCGCAGCGAGGACACTGCCGCGAAGATCAGCACCGCGGCCAGGGTCGGCATCGGCACCAGCCCGACGGCCCTGGATAGCGCGACCAGGATCAGCAGCATCCAGATGCCGGCCCAGATCGACGCCCACCGGCTCCTAGCGCCGGCCGCGACGTTGAGCGCCGTGCTGCTGACGGACCCGCCGACGGGGGTGCCATGGAAGAACCCGGACGCCAGGTTCGCGACGCCCTGGCCGATGAAGTCGCGGTTCGTCTTCGACGGCGAGCCGTCCGGGTTGGGCGCGGCCTCGGACACCCCGGCGCCCTGGATCAGGGCGATCGCGGCGATGGCGAAGGCGCCACTGATCACCCCGACGGTCAGATCCGACAGGTGCGGCAACACTAGCGGCGGGAGCCCACTCGGGATCGCCCCGACGTCGGCCACTGTTGCCACGTCGGTCAACCCCATCAGCGCGACCACGACCGTCGGAATGACGACCGCGATCAACGTCGCGAACAGCGCCAGCCTGGTGCGAGCGAGCAGGAACATCACCGCCAGGGCCGATACCCCGACGATTGCCGACGCAGTGTTGACGCCCGCCGGATGCGTGATGACGTACAGGGCCTTCTGTGCTGCGACACCGCCCTCGGTCGGCGCCCCGAGCAGCCCGGGGAGTTGCCCGAAGAGGATGTTCACGGCCACTCCGGTCAGGAACCCGAGCATCACCGACCGGGAGACGAACCGGATGTACCGGCCCAGGTGCAGCAGCCCGAACACGATCATCACCAGGCCGGTGAGGATCGTCAGGGTGATGACGGCGCTGTCCCGGTTCTCCGCCGGGATATCGGCCAACGCCGAACCGGCGGCCAGCGAGGCGGCTGTCGTCGTCGTGACGACCATCAACTTCGTACTGGTCGACAGGCCGCCGCCGATCTTGCCGGAGAACGAGGCGTACAGCCCGTAGGCCGGGTTCACCCCGGCCAGCAGCGCCGTTGCCATGCCGTCCGGGACGGAACTGATCGCGCCGGGCAGGCCGGCCAGCACGTCCGCCTTGAGATCCTTGCGGCGCGGACGGATCCCGGCGAGCCACGCCTTTGCAGCGACCCGCGAACCCGGTTTGTCGCCGCCTTCGACCACCGGTACCCCATTCTCGTGCCTAGGTGACTACACCGTAGGGCCGCGGAACAGACGAGGCATCCCGCGACGGCCGGGGTCACCGGTCACTCGGGTCACTCGGGGCACACGGGTCACCGACGGAACAGCAGATACCCCTGGACGCCGAGCACGCCGAGGATCGGCGCACGCCGGTCATCAGGTGCACCCCAGGGCAGAGTGCTGTTGAGGCGGCCACCGAAACCGGAAACCTGCGACGGTTCCAGGTGTCCGGCCCGGATCGTCCGGATGACCGCAATCGCGTCCAGATACCTTGACAACCAGGGTCTTTCGGTCAAGGCATCGGCCCTGTCCTGCTCGTCGAGCACGCCGGCGAGGCAGACGGCGCACGGGCGCCGACTCGCGCCGTTCAAGTCGTCCCAACGTTGCTGGATGAGTTCCCACGGCTCGCCCGCCACTCCCAGCCGCCGCCCGGTCGGTGAGGTACTGACCACACCGGTCGCCGCAACGAAGATCCGATCACCCGGCCCGCCCGAATCCGCTGGCCCACCGAGGCCACACAAATCGGCGATCAGCGTCAGCGGGCTGGTCACGGCCCGACTGAAGCGGCCGGCGGTCCAGGCGACGTCGGCATCCCGGAGAAAGGCGCTGAAATCATCGTCATCACTGCCCCGCAGCATCACCGGTCCGTCGACCGAGAGGAACTCGGACCCGCCGTAATGACCCTGCCGCACAAGGAGGCCGTTACCGAACGTCAGGTCACTGTCGCCGCCGAGCAGGCGGCCGGCAAAGGTCTCGGCGCGGCCGCGCAGCTCGGTCGGCAGGCCGCCGGCTTCCCGGTGGAAGACCCGGCTGGAGTCCTCCAGCAGATTCCCGGCGATCAGCGCGGGAATCCATTCATCGGCGTCGATCACCATGGTCCGGCCGGCCCGCGGCTCCTGCCGGACTCCGGTCGCCCACTGCCCGATCAGAGTTTCTACCTCCATGACGCCCACCTCCCGGATTCCACTGGCGCACTGCCGGCTCACTGCCGCTCCGCCAGTAAGCCAGCTCACCCGCGTGCTGTCCGCCCGATGGCCGGAACCGGCCACAGCGGGGATCGGAGGTGTCCTATTGCTGCCAAGTGGGTGGCCAACCGACTCGAGGGCGGTCATGGTCCAGGTGGTAAGAGTTCTTGGCGATCTCTGCGGGGACAGCGATATGACGAATCGACTCGCGAAGAGCAAGGCGGCGGCGATCACCGCCGGCAGCGAGGCCGGCTCGGCATCGGTGGTGACCGCCACGGTGCCGACTGCGGCTTGGTCGGTCCAGGTCTCGGTGCCGGCGCCGGGACTGCTTCGCGCGCCGGTTGGCGCGATGGTCCGAAACGTCTTGTGCGGCGGGTGCTACGAGGCTGCCTGAGGCTGCGACTCGGGTCAGACCCAACCCGCCTCGACGGCTCGCACACCGGCCTCGAAGCGGCTGGAGGCGCCCAGCAGGTCCATCACGGCCGCCACCCGCCGACGGACGGTCCTTGTGGACACACCGAGCTTGCGGGCAGCGACATCGTCGGTCACGCCGGACCGCAGCATCTCGCGGCGGATGCGCCCGGTGACCAGCGGCAACAGCTCAGGACGACCCAGCTTCAGCACACTCGAGCTCAATCCCGCGCGACCGGGTCGCCGGTGCGGGTCGATCGGGTGGTCGCGCTGCGCTCGGCGAGCTGAGCATCGGGCGGGTAGTCCACGGCCATCAGCGTGAGGCCGTGCGCCGGCGCGACGTGGATCTCGGATTCCCGCCGTCCCCCGCGGAGCAACTCCCCCGGCCGTGCGGGTTCGACCCGGAGCTCCCCGACGGCCAGGAGGGAGCCGACCACGGCGCGGACCATCGAATGGCAGAACGCATCCGCCGCGATGTCGACCAGTACCTCGTCGCCGAAACGCTGCACCGTCAGCTGCTGCAGTTCGCGGATGGTGCTGGCGCCCGCCCTGGGACGGCAGAACGCCGCGAAATCTCGTAGCCCGATCAGCGCGGTTGCGGCGAGGTTCATGGCGTCGACATCCAGGGTGCGGCGGCGGGACATCACGAACCGCCGGGCAGCCGGCTCGACCCCCCATTCGGCCGTCCCGATCCGGTATCGGTAGTGCCTGCGCAGCGCCGAGAATCGGGCGTCGAAACCGTCCGGGGCCAAGGTGACGGCGCGCACCCGGACGTCCAGTGGCAGCACGCCGGCGAGCCTGCGGAGCAGACCTGTTCGGCCGGCGTTGAAGTCATCGATCCAGGCTTGGGAAGCCTCTACGCCGGGTGCGGCGGCCCGGCGCGGCGCGAGTGCGCGAAGGGCTTCGGGGCTCACGTCAACGTGCGCGACCTGGCCGATGGCGTGCACCCCGGCATCGGTGCGCCCCGCCACGACGAGGCTGACCGGTTGACGGAGCAGCATCCGGAGCGCGGTAGTCAGCTCACCGGCCACCGTGCGCAGGTTCGGCTGGATCGCCCAGCCGGAGAAGTCGGTGCCGTCATAGGAGATGTCCAGTCGCAGCCGCACGAGACCTTCCCTGCAATCCAGTGGCCAGTTGCGTGCCCTTCGCGAGCCGGGATGGGCACGCAACTGGCGACTCGAACCCATCAGACACAGCAGGGGCGGGTCGACGTCGCCGCCAACCCGCCCCTGCCGCGCGTCATGCCTTACTTCTCGTCTGCACCCTCGGCCGGGGCCTCGGTGGCAGCTTCGACGGCCTGCGCCGAACCGCTCTCGCGGTCGGGAGCATCCTCGGCATCGGCCTCCGCGACCTCAGCGGTCTCCTGGGCAGCGACGTCGACGTCTGCACCCTCGGCGGGGGCCTCGGTGGCGGCCTCGACGGCCTGCGCGGAACCACTTTCGCGGTCCGGTGCATCCTCGGCGGCGGCATCAACGGCCACCGCGGCAGCACCAGCGGCACCAGCCGACGCGGCGACGCGGGCGCTGCGGTCACCGGAGCGGGAACTCGCGGCCCGGCGGGCAACCTTGGACGCCGCGGAGGACACCGACTCCTCGTCGACGAGCTGAATGATCGCCATCGGGGCGTTGTCGCCCTTGCGCGGGGCCGTCTTGATGATCCGGGTGTAGCCACCCTCGCGGGTCGCGAACGAAGGCGCGATCTCGGCGAAAAGCTTGTGCACCACGTCCTTGTCGCGGACAGTCTTCATGACCTCGCGGCGCGAGTGCAGGGTGCCCTTCTTGGCAATGGTGATCAGCTTCTCCGCGTGGGGGCGGAGCCGCTTGGCCTTGGTCTCGGTAGTGGTGATCTTGCCGTGCTCGAACAGCGAAGTCGCGAGGTTGGCCAGGATCAGCCGCTCGTGCGCCGGTGATCCACCGAGGCGGGGACCCTTGGGGGGCGTGGGCATGTTGTGTTCCTTCGATCGTTGTCCGCGGTAGATCCGCGGGTGAGGCGGCCGCCCGGGAGCGAACTCCCGGGCGCCGACGGTTTCCTATCCGTGTTCGGTGCGCCGCCCCGACCTGAGCCGGGACGCCGCGCCGCCCACCCGAGATATGCGAGTGGACCAGGAGAGTCGGCAGACTAGATCTGCTCGGTCTCCGCGTAGTCGGTGTCGTCGACGGCGAACGGCGCCGCGGTCGCGGTGTTATCCGCGGCCACCGTGCCGTAGGTGGTGTCGTCGGTGTCGTCATTCCAGTCGTTGTCGCTGTAGGCCAGCGCAGCGGCTGCAGGGTCGAACCCGGCCGGCGAGTCCTTCAGGGACAGACCCATGCCGGCGAGCTTGATCTTGACCTCGTCGATCGACTTCTGCCCGAAGTTGCGGATGTCCAGCAGGTCGGCCTCGGTCCTGGAGACCAGTTCGCCGACGGTGTGGATGCCCTCCCGCTTGAGGCAGTTGTAGGAGCGGACGGTGAGGTCCATCTCCTCGATCGGCAGGCCGAACGCGGCGATGTGGTCGGCCTCGGCCGGCGACGGTCCGATCTCGATGCCTTCCGCGTCGACGTTCAGCTCGCGGGCGAGGCCGAACAGTTCCACCAGGGTGGTGCCGGCCGAGGCCAGCGCGTCCCGCGGGGAGATGGACGGCTTGGTCTCGACATCGAGCACCAGCCGGTCGAAGTCGGTCCGTTGCTCGACCCGGGTGGCCTCGACGCGGTAGGTGACCTTGAGCACCGGCGAGTAGATCGAGTCGACCGGGATGCGGCCGATCTCGGCGCCGACGACCTTGTTCGGCGATGCCGGGACGTAGCCCCGGCCACGCTCGACGACCAGTTCGATCTCGAGCTTGCCCTTCTTGGTCAGGGTGGCCAGCTTCAGATCGGAGTTGTGCACGGTCACGCCGGCGGGCGGCGCGATGTCGGCGGCGGTGACGTCACCAGGGCCCTGCTTGCGCAGGTACATGGTGACGGGCTCGTCGTCCTCGGAAGAAACCACCAGTTCCTTGAGGTTCAGGATGAGCTCGGTGATGTCCTCCTTGACGCCGGGGACGGTGGTGAACTCGTGCAGCACGCCGTCGACACGGATGCTGGTGACGCTGGCGCCCGGAATGGACGACAGCAGGGTGCGGCGGAGCGAGTTTCCGAGGGTGTAGCCGAATCCAGGCTCGAGCGGCTCGATCACGAATCGCGAGCGGTTTTCGGCGACAACTTCTTCGGTCAATGCTGGGCGCTGGGAAATCAGCACGGTGATTCTTTCCTTTCGCAGGTGACATCCGCCATATGACGTCACTGTGGGGTACTTCATGTAGCTGTGTGCAACGGCCGGTCCAACGGCCGTGTTGTCGCGCCCGGTTCCGCGCCGATCAACTTCCACCGCGCGGACGAACTTTCACCAAATGGGACTGGTGTGACAGCAGTCAACAAGTTCATCCGCGCAAGCGAAGTTGATCGGCGCGAACACAGAGCCGGGGGTGTTACTTGGAGTAGAACTCCACGATCAACTGCTCGGTGATCTGCGAATCGATCTGCGCACGCACCGGCACCGAATGGATCAGGATCGTCAGCGACTCGGGGATGACCTTCAGCCAGGCTGGGGTCGGCCGATCGCCGAAGGTTGCCCGGGCGAGTTCGAACGGGAAGGTCTCCGTCGACTGCTTGCGGACCGTGATGATGTCGTACTGCTCGACGCGGTAGGACGGGACGTCCACCCGCACGCCGTTGACCAGGAAGTGGCCGTGCGTGACCAGCTGACGCGACGCGCGCCGGGTGCGGGCCAGGCCCGCGCGGTACACGACGTTGTCCAACCGGGATTCAAGGATCTGCAACAGGGTCTCGCCGGTCTTGCCGGGGCGGGACGCGGCCTCCGCGTAGTAGCGACGGAACTGCTTCTCCATGACGCCGTAGGTGAAGCGGGCCTTCTGCTTCTCCTGCAACTGGGTCAGGTATTCCTTCTCCTTCGTCCGCGCGCGACCGTGCTGGCCGGGCGGGAAGGGGCGGCGCTCAAAAGCCTGGTCGCCACCGACGAGGTCGGTCTTCAGGCGACGGGACTTCTTGGTCATGGGACCGGTATATCTAGCCATTACTGTCCATTCCTCCTGTTCGTCAGATCAGACCCGACGCCGCTTGGGCGGCCGGGTTCCGTTGTGGGCCTGCGGGGTGACATCCGAGATCGCGCCAACTTCCAGGCCGGCGGCCTGGAGCGAGCGGATCGCGGTTTCCCGACCCGAACCTGGACCCTTGACGAACACATCCACCTTGCGCATGCCGTGCTCGATGGCCTGGCGGGCGGCGTTCTCGGCCGCCATCTGCGCTGCGAACGGGGTGGACTTGCGGGAGCCCTTGAAGCCGACATGGCCGGCGGACGCCCAGGAGATCACCGCACCGGTGGGGTCGGTGATCGAGACGATCGTGTTGTTGAAGGTGCTCTTGATATGAGCGTGACCGTGGGAGACGTTCTTCTTCTCCTTGCGGCGCACCTTTTTGACGGCTGCATTTCCAGAACGGGCTTTGGGGGGCATCGTCGTTACCTGGCCTTCTTCTTGCCGGCGATCGTCTTCTTCGGTCCCTTACGGGTTCGCGCGTTGGTCTTCGTGCGCTGGCCGCGGACCGGGAGATGACGGCGATGCCGCAGTCCCTGGTAGGAGCCGATCTCCATCTTCCGGCGGATGTCGGCCTGCACCTCGCGGCGCAGATCACCTTCCACCTTCAGGTCGGCCTGATCGATGGCGTCGCGCAGCGTGAGCACGTCCTCGTCGGTCAGGTCCTTGGAACGCAGGTCGGGGCTGATGCCGGTGGCCTTCAGCAGTTCGAGGGATCGGGTACGCCCGATTCCGTAGATGTAGGTGAGCGCGATCTCCATCCGCTTGTCGCGGGGCAGGTCTACGCCGACGAGTCTCGCCATGAGGCGCGGTACTCCTTTGTCGTTCCCACAGGTGTCGGTCGCGTCCCGTCCCTGCCTGCACTGAATGTCACAGTGGGCAGGGCCCCGGCCTGTAGTCCGGGGGTGTACCGCGATGTTCCGGGCTGACGACCGGATCATGCGGGTGGCGACGCGATGGGGTAACGCCGGGATCAGCCCTGGCGTTGCTTGTGGCGAGCGTTGCTGTTGCAGATGACCATCACGCGACCGTGACGGCGGATCACCTTGCAGTGCTCGCAGATCTTCTTGACGCTGGGTTGAACCTTCACTGCTGTCCGCCTTCTCTAGTACCGCCCCGAGATCGGGGCGGACCACGCGCACCCGTTGGTGCGCTCCCTATCGGTCCTGCGATTTGAGGCCGATCGTCCCGGGTCCTGTCCCGGGCCCACCCCTGAGTCGGGGGTGGATTGCACTGCTGACTACCTGTGCTGCTGACAACCTGTGGTGCTGACTACTTGTAGCGGTAGACGATCCGACCGCGCGAGAGGTCGTAGGGCGAAAGCTCAACGACCACCCGGTCCTCCGGCAGGATGCGGATGTAGTGCTGCCGCATCTTGCCGCTGATGTGCGCGAGCACGCGGTGCCCGTTTTCCAACTCAACCCGAAACATCGCGTTGGGCAACGGCTCGACCACGCGACCCTCGACCTCGATGGCCCCGTCCTTCTTGCCCATGTCCTCCGCAATCCGTTCCGTTGGCAGTACTGTCGCTGCACGGGTCCGATCCACTGCTCCACCGCACGAAGCGACCGGTTCGGCGCCGCTTGAATCAAGCAAGCCGAACCAGCTTCTCCCCGGGAGGCCGGCGCACTCAGATGCCATTCATCCGATGTCGACCGGACGCGTGCAGCACCAAGCCGACACGACCCGCGCGCCGACGTTCTACTCTACGCCGGTCCGGCGCCGCCTCCAACTCGCCCGAAACCTGGGCTTCACCGTGCGACCCCCACAAAGGCGGTGGCGCGCGCTACCGTTGCGGGATCATGACTCCGATCTGCCCCAGGTGCCAACACAAGATGCGCAGTTTCGAACACAGCGGTGTCACCGTTGACCAATGCAAGGAGTGCCGCGGGGTCTTCCTGGATCGAGAAGAGCTGGAGTTGCTGATCGCGGCGGAGGCACGCTTCCTCGGGCTCGAGCCGGTCGACCCCGAGCCGGCACTTCCGCCGATCAAAGATTATGACGCGCCGCGCCGCCCGGTGTCCGACGACCGCAAACGCTCCGAGCGGGTGTACGGCGAGGACCGCAAGGTGCGCAAGACCAAGAAGCGCAAGAAGACCTTCCTGGAAGAATTCTTCGGCTGAGCGTTCTGAAGATTCGCACCGGAGATGATGGGTACTTCTGACCGAGGAGGCCCGTCATCAGTTCCCCCAGCGACACTTTCTTCGAGTACGGCTACGTGTGGCTGCCTTACGCAGTTGCCGCGCTCGTCCTGCTCGTCCTCGGCGCGGTCGCCGCTGCCCGCTGGCGCGGTTCGTCGCCTGGGACCGCCGAACTGCTGATCACCAGCGGCGCCCTGCTCGCCATCCTCGCTGCGATCGTGCTCGGACTGGCCGACGGCGCGACCGAGGGCAATGGGCTGGCATCGATCGACCCGCCGGTCTGGCAGTGGATGGTCGATCACCGCTCCCCGGCGCTGACCGGTCCGGCCATCTTCGTCACCGATATCGGCAGCACGGTGTCGATGTCCGTGATCGCGGTCGGGACGATCGTTTTCCTGCTGATCAAGCGCCGGCGTGGTGATGCCCTGCTGGTGGCAGTGGTCGCCGCCGGGGCCGGGCTGCTCGTCACGCTCGGCAAGGCCACCGTCGGGCGGCAGCGACCGCCGGCCGACTACCGACTGGTCACCGAAACCAACGAGTCGTTCCCGTCCGGGCATGCCCTGGCGTCCGCTGCCATTCTCGGGGTCGTCCTCGTGGTCCTGCTGCCGTCGGTCCGCAGCCGGGCCGCCAGGATCTGGATCGTCGTCGGAGTCGGTCTTTTCGTGGTGGCGATCGGCTTGTCTCGGCTCTATCTCGGGGTGCACTGGGCGACCGACGTCATCGGCGGGTGGGTGACCGGGTTGGCCTGGTTGGCGCTGTGCCTGACGGTGCGGCAGCTCTGGCGACGGACGCGCGGGAGGCCGGAACTGCCGATCAGCGAGCCCGGCCCACCCCCTGGGTTGACCAGCGCATCGTGAGCGGGTGTCAGCCGAGTCGCTTCAATCCGTACCGGGTCTCCGGCCGCCCGACCTGCCCGTACCGCAGGCTCCGCTCGGCGACGTTGGTGTCGGCCAGATGTTCCAGGTAGCGGCGCGCGGTAATTCTGGAGACACCGAGGAAGTCGGCGATCTGGGTCGCCGACGCCTCCCCGAACTCGCGGAGTGCTCCCACCACAATGGCGAGGGTTTCCTTCGTCATGCCCTTCGGCAGTGACCCGCCGGGCGGTGAACGCAGGATCCCCAATGCCCGATCGACGTCGGCCTGGTCGACGTCGGAATCGCCGGCCACCTGATTGCGGAACTCCTGGTAGGCCAGCAACCGGTCCCGCAGGGTGCCGAACGCGAAGGGCTTGATCACGTACTGCACGGCGCCCTGCGCCACCGCCGATCGGACAACGTCCGCGTCCCGGGCCGATGACACCACCATCACGTCGACCGTCGACCCGGCCGCTCGGATCCGCCGGAACAGATCGAGCCCGCTGCCGTCGGGCAGGTGCAGGTCCAACAGCACCAGGTCGACGCCGCCACGGCCCAGCGCTCGCTCGGCATCCATCCGGGAATGCACTACCGCCGCCACCGAGAAGCCGGCGACGCGTTCCACATAGGCCTTGTGGGCACGGGCGGCGATCGGTTCGTCCTCGACGACGAGCACATGGATCATCGGGCGGCCGCCGCCTGAACAGCCGCCCGGTACGGCAACCAGACCAGGAACCGCGCACCCCGGCCGGGTTCCGCCGTCACCGTCCCGCCGCAGCGCGCAACGGCCTGGGCCACCAGCGCCAGGCCAAGACCGCGATCGCCGGCCGGGCCGCGGGCAGTCTTGGTCGACCAGCCGCGGGCGAAAACGCAATCGGCCTGCTCTTCGGTCAGGCCGGGCCCGGTATCGGTGACCGTGATCCGCACCCCCGGAATCTCGTTGTCGCCGGCCCCGTCGAGTACTTCCCCGGCGACCTCGACCCGCCGGTCTCCGTCCGCGACGGTCATGGTGGTCAGGACGTCGAGCGCGTTGTCCACCAGGTTGCCGATGATTGTCACCAGTTCCTGGTCGGGCGCCGCATCGGGCGGCAGGTAGGAGCCGGCCCGGACGCTGAGTTCGATGCCCCGTTCGGCGGCCTGCGCGGATTTGGCGAGCAGCAGGGCGGCCACCGCCGGGTTGCCGACGCCGGTCAGCACCCGGTCGGCAAGGTTCTGTGCGGTCTCCAGTTCGGCAACGGCGAACGTCAGGGCGTGGTCGGTTTCGCCGAGTTCGATCAACGAGATCACGGTGTGCAGCCGATTCGCCGATTCGTGCGCCTGAGCCCGCAGCGCGTCCGAGAATCCCTGCACACGATCGAGCTCGCCGGTCAGCGACTCCAGTTCGGTGTGGTCCCGCAGCGTGATGACGGCGCCGGATTGGTTGCCCCGCACCAGTACCGGGCGACGGCTGATCAGCAGCACCCGGTCGTCGGACAGCGCCAATTCGTCGGTCAGGTTCTCCGGGCCGTCGATCAGCGCGGCCACCTGCTCGGGCAGCCCCGCCTGGCCCGCGGTCCGGCCGACCGCGTCGTCGGTCAGGCCGAGCAGCCGCCTGGCCTCGGTGTTGACGCTGACGATCCGGCCGTCGCCGTCCAGCAACACCATTCCCTCGTGAACAGAGGCGAGCACGGCGTCGTAATAGGTGAACAGACTCGCCAATTCACGTGGCCCCATGCCGAGGGTTTGCCGGCGGACCCACCGCGCAATGAGCAGCGATCCGACGAAGCCGACCAACAGGGCTCCGAGCGCAACGAAGCCGATCAACCACAGCCGTCGGTGGGTCGCCTCGTCCAGGTGATCAATGGTCACCCCGACGGCGACCAACGCGACGATTTCGCCGTTGTCCCGCACCGGGACGATGGCCCGGATCGATGGCCCGAGGGTGCCGGTATAGGTCTCGATGCCGACCCCACCAGCCAGTGCGGCGTCCCGATTCCCTCGGTATTCCTGCCCGATCTGGCTGGGATCGGGGTGGGTGTACCGAATGCCGGCCGGCGTCATGACGACGACGAAGTCGGCTCCGGTCTGCGCTCGGACATCCTCCGCATAGCCCTGCATTTCCGCCGATGGGCCGGAGATCTCCTCGCCGGCCGGGTATGTCGCGGTCACCGCGGCCCGCACGCCGGGCCCGGCAGCCACCGTCGACGCGACCGCGGTCACCCGGTCGGCGGTGGCACGCTCGGTTTCGCTGTTGGTGTCCACCACCAGGGCCGCGAGCAGAGCTCCCAGGACGACCACCAGAACGACGGCTTGCAACGCGAGGATCCGGCGGGCAAGTGACCAGCTGGAACCGGTCTGCACGGGCGAACCTCCCGCAGGGTTTTTGGGGAGACCGCGGCGGTGCGGCCCGAAGCTGACCCTACTCAGTGGCTCGACAACGGCGCTCGTTCATGGTGATCAACCCATGAAGGGTCCTTGAAGTCGGTGACCGACTTGACGAATGGTCCTCGAGCGAGGTGATCGGTGACGCCGCAGCGGCGGGGCATCCGCAGTGGTCTTCGTGCAGTGCCCGGTGCGAGCATGGCCCGGTGGACATCACCGCGGCGACCGGCCCCAGCGTTTCGTTGTGCGTGCTCGACGCGGACAACGGCACGGTACTCGCCTCGGCGGATGCCGGCCGCGTTCGGCCGACGGCATCTGTCGGGAAACTCGTGCTACTCATCGAAGTGGCTCGCAGGCTCGCCGGCGGCGAACTCGATCGCTCCGCTGCGCTGCCCCGCACACCGACGGACACGGTCGCCGATTCCGGCCTCTGGCAACACCTTTCGATCCCCGCGTTGCCCGCCGCGGACCTGGCCGCGCTCGTCGGGGCGGTCAGTGACAACCTGGCGACGAACGTGCTGCTGCGCGAGGTGGGCTTGCCGGCCGTGACGGCTATTGCCGTCGAGCTCGGCCTGACCGCAACCCGGCTCCTCGATCGAGTCCGTGACGTGCGCGGCCCAGCGGATCCCGCGACGCTGTCAACTGGCTCGGCGATCGAACTCGCCGGGCTGTTCGCCGGGTTGCACGGGCTGGCAGTCGTCAACCCGGAGGTCAGTGCCATGGTGCTCGGTTGGCTGAATCTGGACACCGACATGTCCATGGTTGCCGGCGCTTTCGGGCTGGATCCGCTGGCGCACACCGCCACTGACCGGGGTTGGTGGCTGGCACACAAGACCGGCACCGACACCGGGATTCGGGCCGATGTCGGCCTCGTCCGTGGTCCCGGTCGCGCGGTCGGCTACGCCGTCCTGGTCGAGTTCGATGACGACGACCGGGATGAAGCGTTCGCGGTGATGCGGCACTGGGGCGAGAAGATCCGCACGTTCGCGAGTCAGTGACTGGTTGCCTGCCGATCAGCGGTCCCGGGTCGACGCTGGAGTAAGGTAACCCTAACTAGGTCAGATCAGATATCCGAACGATCTTTGGAGCCGCGCGTGAGCGACACCGCCCCCACCAAGCGCAGCCGTCCCACGCCGATGCCGGTGACTGTGGTGACGACCCGTCGGCTCACCCCGACGATGGTTCGGGTCACCTTCGGCGGTCTCGACCTCGAGCGGTTCCGGGCCTCCGAATTCACCGACTCCTACGTCAAGCTGATGTTCCCGCGACCGGGAGTTGAGTATCCGGAACCACTGGACATGGGCAAGATCCAGGCATCCTTCGCGCAGGCGGACTGGCCGGTCGTGCGCACCTACACGGTGCGGGCATGGGACCCGGACCGTCACGAGCTGACCATCGACTTCGTGGTGCACGGCGGGCCGAATGGATTGACGCCTGACGGCTTCGTCGCAGGCGATCACGGTGTCGCCGGACCCTGGGCCGCGGCCGCCCAGCCGGGCGACCGGATCTTCCTGACCGGACCCGGCGGCGCCTATGCACCGGACAAACAGGCATGGCATCTGCTGGCCGGTGACGAGAGTGCGCTACCGGCGATCGCCTCGGCCATCGATGCGCTCGATCCGACTGCGCGGGGCCACGTGTTGATCGAGGTGCCCGGACCGGCGTCCGAGATCGAGCTGAACGTGCCGGCGAACGTCGGACTCACCTGGGTGCACACCGGGACGTCGAAGCTCGGCTCCCGATTGGTGGAATGGGTTGCCGCCGTTGACTTCCCGGATGGCAACGCGGATTCGGACGTGCAGGCGTTCGTGCACGGCGAAGCAGGTTTCGTCGCCGACCTGCGCCGGCACCTGCGGGTCGACCGGAAACTGGCCAGGGATCGGGTGTCGATCTCCGGCTACTGGCGCGCCGGGGCGACCGAGGAGGGCTGGCGGGCAGCCAAGGCCGATTGGAATGCCGCCGCCGAGGACGTCGAAAGACGCGCCGGCGTCGCCTGAGCCCTGACCGCTACCGAACAACAATGAGGTCCACATCGAGCGCTCGATAGGTCCCCAGCGCGCGGCGATCCCGGGTCACCAGCGGTACCCGACACTCAACCGCCGTCGCGCCGATCAGGGCGTCGTAGACCGCGCCCCCGGACACCCCCGCCGTGGCCAGCGTCCCCAGCAGGTCCGCCGCCCCGGCCTGACTGAGAAACCGGGTGTGGGGGAAATTGGTGGCCAGCATTCTTGCTGCGGCCGCCGGAGTTCGCCTGGCCGTTCCGGGCAATCGGGTCAATACCGAAAACGTCTCGTACGCAGCATGCCCAGCGAGCCCGACGCGCCGACCCTTCAGGACGGCCAGCGCCCCCGGGCGACCTTCGTGGTCCATGGCGCTCAGCGCCACCGCGACGCTGGTGTCCACCAGGAACTCAGGATCGGCACTCACGGTCATCGTTGATCGGCATCCCGCAACGTTTGTACGTCGTCGTCAGTGAGCGGCGAACCCGTCGCAGGTATGACGAGCCACCCGTCGTGCTCCTCGAGAGAGTCACCGGCAACCGGCCGCACGCGGAGGTCGGCGCCATCAGCTTCGATATCAACGGTGCCCTGACGTAGACCCAGCCGTTCGCGCAATGCCCGAGGAATCACCAATCTCCCGGCACTATCAATGGTTGCCTTCATCCCATTATGCTACCAACCGGGCTGGGCCAGGCAATGTACCGTCACGACCGCGTGGCCAAGAAAGGCGTGCGACATGACATCCCAGCGACTGATGGCTTCGGCAGTGCGGCTCGGCGCGTCGGTCGACGCGCTGGCCGCGCTCGCGGCATTCGTCCGGCTGGAAACCGAGGACCTGCCGGCAGATCCCGCGATCCGCGCACTCCTGCAACAGATTGCCGCCGAACTCGTCGACGGCAGTGGTGTCGGTGGTCGTGGGGCGCCGGACCCGGCGACGTCGGCTCCGGTCATCGGGCTGGCCCGCACGTTCCTGCGACAGGCATCCGAGCTGATCGAGAATCCCGGCCGCAGTGGCGCGTGGGATCAGGTCGATGTGCCTCTGCTGCAGAGCATGGGCCGGCTGTCGATGGCCATCAGCGGCGCCATCATGGCGGCAGAACGACTGTTGCCCGACCTCGGCGCGCGGCTGGGTGCCGCGGATGGCACCTTTCTCGATATCGGCACCGGAACCGGTTGGCTGGCCATCGCGATGGCTCAATCGCATCCCGGCCTGGCCGTGACGGGCATCGACATCTTCGAGCCCTCTTTGAATCTCGCCCGGACGAACGTGCGGGAAGCCGGTCTCGACGGCCGACTGGAACTGCTCGAGCAGGACGCCGCCCAGCTACCCGCCGACCCACAGTACGACGTGATCTGGCTGCCCCTGCCATTTCTGCCCGGCGCGATCATCGAGCCGGTGATCGCCGCCGCGGCCCGTGCGCTGCGGCCCGGCGGCTGGCTGCTGCCCGGGACGTTCATCGGACCCGAGGACCGGCTGTCCCAGCTGCTCAACGACCTGCGGATCGTGCGCTCCGGTGGCCACCCCTGGCGGCCGGATGAAATTACCGCGATGCTCATCGCCGCCGGGTTTGACGAGGCGCAGGAGATTCCCCGCAGCTGGGCTGCGCCGGTCCAACTGTGGGCGGGTCAACGCGGCTGAGCTGCCCCCCTGGCCGCACTGGCCAACGGCTCCGGAACCGTCGCCTGATGCGACGGTGACTCCCTGGGCAGGGCCGGCGGGAGCTCCACGACTTGTGACCGCAGGAAGACCACGAACAGCGCCACCAGCAGCGCTGCTCGGCCCCAGACCCCGATCAGTACCAATTGCGGGGACAGCGCGTCGTAGGCGCCGCTCGGCGCACCGCTGCCGATCAGATACTGCCAGCGGAAGAACCCGATGCCGATCGCCGCATCTGCCGCGAAGTAGGAGAGGATCCATCCGGGACGGATCCGCAACAACACGAAGAACGGCAGCAGCCAGAGCGCGAACTGCGGCGAGTGCACCTTGTTGAACAGCAGGTATCCGCACACCATCGCCGCACACACCGCGAGCCAGGGATAGGAACGCCCTCGGCCGAATCGGAGCCAGCCCAGTGCGCAGGCCAGCAGGAGCGCGGCCAGCGTCGTCGCGGTGGCCGCCAACTCCAGGTTGTGCTGCACCGCGAGGTTCGACGAGTTGCTGTACGGCCGGAAGCCCCAGAACCAGATGGTGTTCGTCGTCAGGTCGATCGGCCGGCTCCACTGGAACTGGAACGATGCCCACCAGCCGGACCACCCGGCGATCATGAACGGCACGTTGAACGCCACGAAGACCGCCGCCGAACCGGCAGCGAAAGCGGCGGCCACCAACCAGCGTCTGACGGCCGTGACCCTGGGGCCGAGCGGCCGCCAGCCGCCGGAGCCCAGCCACAATGCGATCGGTAGCGCGAACATCATCGGGTAGATCTTGAACGCGGCACCGACCCCCAGGGCGACGGACGCCACCACCAGCGGTCCCTTGCGGCCGATCCCACCGGTCCCGCGACTGGCCCGTAGCAGTGCCCAGAAGGCGATGACGGTGGCGCAGACCGCGAACAGGTCCCAGTTGTGGAAGGCATACAGCACCAGCGGCGGTGCCAGCGCGAACCACCAGGACCGAAGCCCGGCCAACCAGGCCAGCAGCGCGGCGGTCAGCAGCCCGGCAACCGCCAACAGCACCGCGGACCAGATCAGAAAGTCGCCGTCGGTGGATGACGGAATTGCCGCCAGGTAGATGGCCATCCCGGTGAGCACCGGGTACTCCACCGCCCCGCCGTAGAGCTGCTCGGTGGAGGCGTCGTAGCCGCCGTGCACGTAGGGGAAGACATGCCGGTCGATATCGCGGCCGATCCACAGATGCTGGATGTCGGAATAGCAGACGTCGCGAGCGATCCGGATCCCGTAGTCCGGTGCACTGCGGCCCAGGCTGTCGAACGAGGGGCCGACGCAGCGGGCCTTGTTCGCGAACCCTGCGGTCAGCGTCAGACCGCACAACAGCACCGTGATCAGCACGAAGATCGGCGCACGCCGGGCCACCACAGCCCGGAACCCGGTGGCGCCGGTCGGCGGCGGCGCGGACGACAGGGTCAACTCAGTCCAGCGAAACGGGTGTGACGCCGAACGGGGCGAGCCCGGCAAGACCGCCGTCATCCGCGGTCAGCACGCAGATGCCGTCCTCGGTGATGGCGATGGAATGTTCGGTGTGCGCTGCTCTGGCGCCGTCCTTGGTGACGACGGTCCAGCCGTCGGACAGTTGACGGGTCGCGGGCCGACCGAGAGTGATCATCGGCTCGATCGCGAGAGCGGTCCCGGCCGCGAGTTTCGGACCCCTTCCGCGTTTGCCCTGATTGGGGACGAAAGGTGCCATATGCATGGCAGTGCCGATGCCGTGCCCGCCGTAGCCCTCGACGGATCCGTAGCGGCGGCCGTCCTCATGACCGGACTGGGCGACGGAATTCTCGATCGAGAAGGAGATGTCACCCAGCCGCCCGCGTGCGTGGGCGACCGCGATGCCCGCCCACATCGCTCGGTTGCAGGCGGTGATCAGGTCGACCTCCGCCGCCCCATTGTCACCGTCGGGCGGTTCGCCGACGTGCACCGAGATTGCCGAGTCGGAGTGCCAGCCGTCAAGGATGCAGCCGGCATCGATGGACAGCAGGTCCCCCTCGCGCAGGATCCGGCTCGACGACGGGATGCCGTGCACGACCTCATCGTTCACCGACGCGCAGATGGTCGCCGGAAACCCAGGGTCGGCGCCACGGGCGCCGTAGTGCAGGAAGTTGCTGGTGGCACCGGCCGCCGCGATCACGGCAGCAACGGCGTCGTTGATATCGAGCGTGCTCACGCCGGGCGCGACAGCCTCCCGGCCCGCTACGATAGCCGCCGCCAGCACCAGGCCGGAGGCGCGCATCGCCTGCAGTTCACCCCTTGACTTGAGCTGAATCCCCCGCTCGGCCACTCCTACGCCACCGTGCCTTGCTCCACCACAACCTCAACAGCCGTCAGCTCTTCAGCGCGGTCAACGCGCGCTGCTGCACTTCGTCGACCGGACCGACGCCATTGATGGAGACCAATTTTGCGGCGTAGTGATCGAGTAGCGGCTTGGTCTCCGTGTGGTACAGCTCCAGCCGGCGGCTGATCGCTTCCGCCGTGTCATCCGCACGACCGCGGGCCAGCATCCGCTCCATCAGCACGTCGTCCGGCGCATCCAGCAACAGCACGGCGTTCAGGTCGTGCGCGTTCTCGTGCAGCACGCCGTCGAGCCACTGCGCCTGCGGCACGGTGCGGGGGAATCCGTCGAGGAGGAAGCCCGCGTCCGCGTCGGGCTCGGCCAGCCTCGCCTTCACCATCGCGCTGGTCACCTCATCCGGGACGAGGTCGCCGCCGTCCATGTACTTCTTCGCCAGCACCCCGAGCTCGGTGCCCGCGGTGACGTTCGCCCGGAAGATATCGCCGGTGGAGATGTGCGGGATCTGCAGGTTATCGGCGAGCAACGCGGCCTGGGTACCCTTGCCGGCGCCCTGCGGTCCGACGATCAGAACTCTCATCAGCGGAGGAACCCTTCATAGTTACGCTGCATCAGCTGGGTTTCGATCTGTTTGACCGTATCCAACCCGACGCCGACCATGATGAGCACAGCGGTACCCCCGAACGGGAAGTTCTGGTTGTTCCCGCTTCCGGTGAGGTCCAGGAAAAGGTTGGGCAGGATGGCGATGATCCCGAGGTAGATCGAGCCGGGCAGGGTGATCCTGTTGAGCACGTAGGCCAGGTATTCCGCCGTCGGCCGGCCCGGCCGGATGCCCGGGATGAAGCCGCCATACTTCTTCAGCTCGTCGGCCCGCTCGGTGGGGTTGAACGTGATGCCGACATAGAAATAGGTGAAGAAGATGATCAGGGCGAAGTACAGCAGGATGTGCACCCAGCTGCTCTGGTTCACCACATAGAGCTGCAGGAACTGCGCCCAGCCGCTGACCGCCTGGGTACCGTCGGCGTTGACCGTGGTCGGGTCGAGCAGCTGCACGAGCAGCAACGGCAGGTACAGCAGCGAGGTGGCGAAGATGACGGGGATGACGCCGGCCTGGTTGACCTTGAGCGGCAGGTAGGTGTTCGTCCCGCCGTACATC
This sequence comes from uncultured Actinomycetota bacterium, assembly GCA_963730295.1. Taxonomy (GTDB): domain Bacteria; phylum Actinomycetota; class Actinomycetes; order Mycobacteriales; family Nakamurellaceae; genus Nakamurella. Next base: position 220,720 of record CAVSRE010000009.1, read on the forward strand.
TTGCGGCCGATCATGCGTTTGGCGTACTGGACCGGGAGCCGCCGTTGACCCTGCTCGACGAACACCACCGTGGCGATGATGGCAAGTGCGAGCACCAGGACAACACCGAAAACGACCGGACCCTGGTTGTCCAGAATGTTCTTGCCCTCGGCCGGGATCCGGGCGGCGATCGAGGTGAAGATCAGGATCGACATGCCGTTGCCGATGCCGCGGTCGGTGATCAGCTCACCCATCCACATGATGGCGGCGGTTCCGGCGGTCATCGTCAGAACAAGGGTGATCAGGGCGAACGCGTTCTGGTTCGGGATGATGACGTCGTTGGTGGAGCAGCCGGGGAACATCTGCCCGTTGATCGCCAGCGCCAGGAAGGCGGTGGACTGCAGGATGCCGAGGCCGATCGTCAGGTATCGGGTGTACTGGGTCAGCTTTGCCTGACCTGCCTGGCCCTGCTTCTTCAACTGCTCGAACCGTGGGATGACGACGGTCAGCAACTGCACGATGATCGACGCGGTGATGTACGGCATGATGCCCAGCGCGAAGACGCTCAGCCGCAGCAGCGCGCCACCGGAGAACAGGTTGAGCACGGTGAACAGGTCGTTTCCGGTGCCTGCCTCATCGATGCAGACCTGAATCGCGGGGTAGGAAACACCCGGCGATGGGATGGTGGCACCCAACCGGTAGACGGCGACCATGGCGAGCGTGAAGAGGATCTTCTTGCGCAGATCGGGCGTCTTCAGCGCCGAGGCGAAAGCGGCGAGCAATGATCCTCCTGGCTACACCGGCCCCGATGGAGACGGGCCGGTGGCGGAAGCCCGGGTATTCACCGGACTTTCCGTCTTCCCATCACGGCTCTCGCCGTGTCCTGACGTGTTGCCTGCGCTGCACTGTATGGGTGCTGCGTTGTTGGGTACTGCGTTGTTAGGTCATGCGTTGTTCGGGGGCAGTGACGTCTTGTCGGCACGCGACGTGCCAGGACGAAATCCTGCAGGCATCATCGCAGTACCGGCGAGGCGCCGACCGCAGCCTTCGACTCTAACCTACCCAGACCCGACGACAGGCATTCGAACAGTTGGCGACCGGGCCAAGACACGATCTGTGGCTACCCGGCCCGCACACGCCACTGCCGTCCGTACCCGCCTCGGGAAGAGGCGCGCAGGACGGCAGTCGCGGGTGGCCGGTTTGGCCGAAGGGATACTCGACCAGCACGACGGATCAAACTGTGGTGGCACTCCCGCCGGCCGCGGCCAGCTTCTCCTTGGCGGAGCCGGAGAACGCGTTCGCGGTCACCTGCAGGGTGACGCCGTCCAGGTCGCCGTCGCCGAGAACCTTGACCAGCTGGTTCTTGCGGACGGCACCGGCGGACACCAGGTCCTCGATGCCGACCGAACCACCGGCGGGGAAAAGGGTGGCGATCTGGCCCAGGTTGACGACCTGGAACTCGACCCGGAAGCGGTTCTTGAAGCCCTTGAGCTTCGGCAGCCGCATGTGCAGCGGCAGGTTGCCGCCCTCGAAGCTCGCGGGGACGTTCTTGCGAGCGCCGGTGCCCTTGGTACCGCGGCCGGCCGTCTTACCCTTGGACGCCTCGCCACGACCCACGCGGGTCTTGGCCGTCTTCGACCCGGGAGCCGGGCGAAGATGATGGACCTTAATAGGCATTACGAATCACTTCCTGAGTCAACTTCTTCGAACGACAGCAGGTGGGTCGCCCGGTTGATGTACCCGCGGTTCGTGGGGTTGTCCGGGACGACAACCGTGTGGTGGATCCGCTTGAGGCCGAGCGAACGCACCGACTCGCGGGCCGGGCGCTTGTTGCCGATGGTGGAGCGGATCTGGGTGACCCTGAGATCAGCCATCTCAGACCCCCTGTCCGGCACGGGCGCGCAACATGGCCGCCGGGGCGACGTCCTCGATCGGCAGGCCGCGACGGGCCGCGACCTCTTCCGGGCGCTGCAGGTTCTTCAGCGCCTGGATGGTGGCGTGCACAATGTTGATCGGGTTGTCCGAGCCGAGCGACTTCGACAAGACGTCATGGATGCCGGCGCACTCCAGCACTGCGCGCACCGGACCACCGGCGATGACGCCGGTACCCGGGGAGGCCGGACGGAGCAGCACAACACCCGCCGCAGCTTCACCCTGCACGGGGTGCGGGATGGTCAGCGCGATGCGCGGCACCTTGAACATGTGCTTCTTGGCCTCTTCGACGCCCTTGGCGATGGCCGCGGGAATTTCCTTGGCCTTGCCGTAGCCGACGCCGACCGAGCCGTCACCGTCACCGACGACGACCAGGGCGGTGAAGGAGAACCGACGTCCACCCTTGACGACCTTGGCGACCCGGTTCGTGACGACGATGCGCTCGAGCAACGGGTTCTTCTCGACAGGGGTGTCACGGCGATTGCCGTCACGACCGCCACGACGATCGCGACGGTCGCCCGATCCGCCTGCTCGGTCTCCGCCGCCGAAACCGCCGGTGCGCTGTGCTCCGGGCATCAGATATCCCTCTCGATCATGCTTACGAAAATGGTGTTGTGCATCAGAACTCCAGCCCGGCGCTACGGGCGCCATCGGCGAGGGCCGCGACCCGGCCGTGGTAGGAGTCCCCGCCACGGTCGAAGACCACGGTGGTGACGCCGAGCTCGACCGCACGACGACCGACGAGCTCGCCGACCGTCCGTGCCTTGTCGCTCTTCTTGCCATCGGCGGCCCGTAGGTCCGCTTCCAGCGTCGAGGCGGAGGTCAGCGTGCGACCGACGGAATCGTCGACCAGCTGCACCGCGATGTGCCGGGACGACCGGGTGACGACCAGACGCGGGCGGGTAGCCGTCCCGGTGACCTTCTTCCGCAAACGGAAGTGCCGCCGAGCGCGTGCGTTACGCCGATCCTGGGAAACGGAGGATGCCATCACTTACCTGTCTTTCCGACCTTGCGCCTGACGACCTCGCCGGCGTACCGCACGCCCTTGCCCTTGTACGGGTCGGGCTTACGGAGCTTGCGGATGTTCGCGGCGACCTCGCCGACCTGCTGCTTGTCGATCCCCTCGACGCGGAACTTGATCGGGGACTCGACAACGAACTTGATGCCGGGAGGGGCGGTGACGGGCACCGGATGCGAGTAGCCGAGGGCGAACTCGAGGTCCGATCCCTTCGCCGCGACCCGGTAGCCGACTCCGACGATCTCCATCGACTTGGTGTAGCCCTCGGTCACGCCCACGACCATGTTGCTGACCAGCGTGCGGGTCAGTCCGTGCCGTGAGCGCGCGTCCCGCTCGTCGTTCGGCCGAGTGACAACCAGCTCGCCGTTGTCCTTGGTCACGGTGATGGGTTCAACCACCACGTGGCGGAGCGTTCCCTTTGGCCCCTTGACGGTGACCTGCGGTCCTTCGATGGTGACGTCGACACCCGCCGGAACGGGAATCGGCAGTCGTCCGATTCGTGACATGTCTTCCCTCCCCTACCAGACGTAGGCGAGAACTTCCCCGCCTACCTTCTTCTTGGCGGCCTGACGGTCGGTCAGCAGACCGGTCGAGGTCGAGATGATCGCAACACCGAGGCCACCGAGGACCTTGGGCAGTTCGGTCGAGCGCGCGTACACCCGCAGGCCGGGCTTGGAGACCCGGCGAACCCCGGCGATGGACCGCTCACGGTTGGGGCCGTACTTGAGCTTGACGACCAACGACTTGCCAACGGTGGCATCGGCGGTGGTCCAGGAGGCGATGTAGCCCTCCTTGACAAGAATGTCGGAGATGCTGCCCTTCAACTTCGAGAAGGGCATGACGACCTCGTCGTGATACGCCGAATTGGCGTTGCGGATCCTGGTGAGGAAATCCGCGATCGGGTCGGTCATGGTCATGTTCGGTCGTGCCTTTCTCGCCTGGTTCCCCAGCCGGCAGCGCCGGTGTTGGGCCTGGACGAATCTGTACCGCTCGATGTCACGCTGCTCGCGCCGATCAACTTCGGCGGCGCGGACGAACGTTCGGGATTTGGGACTGGTGGGACGGAAGTCAACACTTTCACCCGCGCGGCAGAAGTTGATCGGCGCGGCGGATGTCCGGCGTGGACTACCAGCTCGACTTGGTGACGCCGGGCAGCTCGCCGGCGTGCGCCATTTCGCGCAGGCAGATCCGGCACAGGCCGAACTTCTTGTAGACCGAGTGCGGGCGCCCGCAGCGGTTGCAGCGGGTGTAGCCGCGGACGGCGAACTTCGGCTTCTTCTTCGACTTCATGATCAGCGCGGTCTTGGCCATGATCAGTTCTCCTTGAAGGGGAAGCCCAGCTGCTTGAGCAGCGCGCGTCCCTGGTCGTCGGTCGTGGCCGTGGTGACGACCGTGATATCCATGCCGCGCGGCCGATCGATCCGGTCGATGTCGATCTCGTGGAACATCGACTGCTCGTTCAGCCCGAACGTGTAGTTGCCGTTGCCGTCGAACTGCTTGGCCGACAGGCCGCGGAAGTCGCGGATACGGGGCAATGCGATGTTCAGCAGCCGGTCCAGGAACTCCCACATCCGGTCGCCCCGCAGGGTGACCTTCGCGCCGATCGGCATGCCCTCGCGGAGCTTGAACTGCGCGATGGACTTGGTGGCCTTGCGGACGACCGGCTTCTGCCCGGTGATGGTGGCCAGATCGCGGACAGCGCCCTCGATCAGCTTCGCGTCACGAGCCGCCTCGCCGACGCCCATGTTGACGACCACCTTGGTGACGCCGGGTATCTGCATGACGTTGCCGAAACCGAACTGCTGCTGCAGCGCGGCGCGGACCTCGTCGTTGTAACGGGTCTTCAACCGCGGCTTGACGACCGCTTCGTGTTCTGCCGAATCAATATCAACAGTGGGTGCACTCATTACAGGTCCTTACCGGTGCGGCGCGCGACGCGGACGTTGCGGCCTTCAGAATCAACGCGCTTGCCGACCCGCGTCGGCTTGTTGTCGCCGTCGACGACCTGCACGTTCGAGATGTGGATCGGCGCTTCCTGGGTCACGATGCCGCCGGACTTCGCGCCACGCTGGGTGGTGGAAACCTTGGTGTGCTTCTTGATCCGGTTGACGCCCTCGACCAGGACCCGGCTGCGCTCCGGGTAGGCCTGAATGACCTTGCCCCGCGCGCCCTTGTCCTTGCCGGCGATGACCAGGACGGTGTCGCCCTTTTTCACCTTCAAACCCATCACAGCACCTCCGGCGCCAACGAAATGATCTTCATGTACCTCTTGTCGCGCAGCTCACGGCCGACCGGCCCGAAGATGCGGGTGCCACGCGGGTCGCCGTCGGTCTTGAGCAACACGGCGGCGTTCTCGTCGAACTTGATGTACGAGCCATCAGCCCGACGCTTTTCCTTGACGGTGCGCACGATGACGGCCTTGACGACGTCGCCCTTCTTCACACCTGCACCGGGGATGGCGTCCTTGACGGTCGCCACGATGATGTCTCCGATGCCTGCGTACCGACGGGCGGAGCCGCCGAGCACGCGGATACACAGGATCTCTTTGGCGCCCGTGTTGTCGGCGACCCGGAGCCTGGACTCCTGCTGAATCACGTCAGTCCCAACCTTTGCGATGTGCACTCGCCGGAGGGTTCTCCGCCTGCAAGTACTGGTTCGTTTCCCATTTCATTGCCGAACGCTCGGTGAGCGAACGGCACCAATCTTCTGAGTGCTACTGCGCACGCTCGAGGACGGACACCAGGCGCCAGCGCTTGGTGGCCGACAACGGGCGAGTCTCGGCAAGCAGCACGCGGTCGCCGACGCCGGCGGTGCCGTTCTCGTCATGCGCCTTGACCTTGGTGGTCCGGCGGATGACCTTCGAGTAGCGCGGGTTTTGACCCGGTCCTCGAGCTCGACGACGATCGTCTTCTCCATTTTGTCCGAGACGACCATGCCCTCGCGGGTCTTCCGGTCGCCGCGCTTCTTGACTGCGGTCTGGACGGCGGGTACCGCGGTCTCGTCAGTCGTCACTTCTGGCTGCTCGCTCACGCGGCACCTCCTTCATTGGCAAGTTCATCGGGACCGGTCGACAGGCCGAGCTCACGCTCGCGCATGACGGTGTAGATCCGAGCGATGTCGTGCCGGACCGTACGGAGCCGGCGGTTGTTGTCCATCTGGCCGGTGGCCATCTGGAAGCGGAGGTTGAACAGCTCCTCCTTGGACTCGCGCAGACGCAGCACCAGCTCGTCGGCGCCCAGTTCGCGCAGCTCACCGGCTTGCGTGTCAGTTGTCGCCATCAGGAATCACCACCCTCCCGGGTCACGATGCGGCACTTCATCGGCAGTTTGTGGATTGCGCGGCGAAGGGCCTCGCGGGCGACGGCTTCGGTCGGGTAGCTCATCTCGAACAGGACGCGTCCCGGCTTGATGTTGGCCACCCACCACTCGGGCGAACCCTTACCGGAACCCATGCGGGTCTCGGCCGGCTTCTTGGTGAGCGGGCGGTCCGGGTAGATGTTGATCCAGACCTTGCCGCCACGCTTGATGTGCCGGTTGATGGCGATACGGGCGGACTCGATCTGTCGGTTCGTGACATAGGCCGGTTCGAGCGCCTGGATGCCGAAATCACCAAAGGTGACCTGGGTACCACCGCTGGCCATGCCGACCCGGTTGGGGCGGTGCTGCTTGCGGTGCTTGACCTTGCGGGGAATCAACACGTCGATCAGACCCCTGTCGTTTCTTCGCCTGCCGGGGTGGCCTCAGGGCTTTCCTCGACTGCGGCGCGGCCGGCGTCGGTGGACGTCGGCGTGGTGCCCGACGAGCCTGAACGGCGACGGGCCGGGCGCTCCGCACGGTCATCCGCGCGGGGACGGGTGTCGCCCCTGGCGCTCCGCTGAGCGGCCGCGGCGTCTGCCGCGCGCTGCTCGCCGAGCGTGCCGGACTTGTCACCCTTGTAGATCCAGACCTTCACGCCGATGCGGCCGAAGGTCGTCTTGGCCTCGAAGAAGCCGTAGTCGATGTCTGCACGCAGGGTGTGCAGCGGCACCCGACCCTCGCGATAGAACTCCGACCGGCTCATCTCGGCGCCACCCAGACGTCCGGAGCACTGGATCCGAATGCCTTTGACCTGCGGCGAACGCTGCGCGGACTGCATGGACTTGCGCATTGCGCGACGGAAGGACACGCGGTTGGACAGTTGCTCGGCAACACCCTGGGCAACGAGCTGCGCATCGGACTCGGGGTTACGCACCTCGAGGATGTTCAGCTGCACCTGCTTACCGGTGAGCTTTTCCAGCTGGCCGCGGATGCGGTCGGCCTCGGCGCCGCGGCGACCGATGACGATGCCGGGACGGGCCGTGTGGATGTCCACCCGGACCCGGTCACGGGTGCGCTCGATCTCCACCTTCGAGATCCCCGCGCGGTCAAGTCCCTTGGACATGAGCTTGCGGATCTGCACGTCCTCGTTCACGTATTCGGCATAAGCCTTGTCGGCGTACCAGCGCGAGGTCCAGTCCGTGGTGATACCGAGACGGAACCCATGCGGGTTAACTTTCTGACCCACTAGCGGGTCCTTCCCTTCGCACTCTTGGACTGGCTCGAGTTCAAATCAACCGAGACCAGCTCGATGGTGATGTGGCACGTCCGTTTGCGGATCCGGAAGGCCCGGCCCTGGGCACGCGGTTGGAACCGCTTGAGCGTCGGACCCTCGTCCACGAAGATCGTGTCGACGATCAGGGTGGCCGGATCCAGGCTCTGGTTGTTCTCGGCGTTCGCCACGGCGGACGCGAGCAGCTTGGCAACCGGCTCGCTGGCGGCCTGCGGAGCGAACTGCAGGATCGCGGCGGCGTCCGCGGCGGACCGGCCGCGGATCAGGTTGACCACCCGACGTGCCTTCATCGGGGTCAGGCGCGCATACCGCACCGAGGCCCGGGTTCGCGGCAGTTCTTCCACTGCCGGCTTCTTGCTACTCATCGATGGACTCCGTCCATGTCGTCCCAGCCACAGTGCTCATCCCCTGCGTGCGCGACGGTCGTCTTTGATGTGGCCCTTGAAGGTCCGCGTTGGCGCGAACTCGCCGAGCTTGTGCCCGACCATCGACTCGGTGACGAACACCGGGACGTGCTTGCGGCCGTCGTGCACGGCAATCGTGTGCCCGAGCATGTCGGGGATGATCGTCGAGCGGCGGGACCAGGTCTTGATGACTGCCTTGGAGCCTTTGTCGTTCGCTACGTCCACCTTCTTGAGCAGGTGGTCGTCAATGAACGGGCCCTTCTTGAGACTGCGGGGCATCTCTTGCCTACCTTCCTGCTGTGTTGATGGTGTGTCGCGGCTGGACTGTCGTCTTCACGGTCACCGCTTCTTGCCGCCCTTACGACGACGGCGAACGATCAGCTGGTCGCTGGCCTTGTTCGGCCGGCGCGTTCGGCCCTCGGGCTTGCCACCTGGGTTCACCGGGTGACGACCACCGGAGGTCTTACCCTCGCCACCGCCGTGCGGGTGATCGACCGGGTTCATAGCGACACCGCGGACGGAGGGGCGCTTGCCCTTCCAGCGCATGCGGCCGGCCTTGCCCCAGTTGATGTTGCCCTGCTCGGCGTTGCCGACCTCGCCGATGGTGGCGCGGCAGCGCGCGTCGACGTTGCGGATCTCGCCGGACGGCATCCGCAGCTGTGCGTAGGGGCCGTCCTTGGCGACGAGCTGCACCTTGGTGCCCGCGGAACGGGCAATCTTGGCGCCGCCGCCCGGGCGGAGCTCGATCGCGTGCACGACCGTACCGACCGGGATGTTGCGCAGTGGCAGGTTGTTACCCGGCTTGATGTCGGCGCCGGCGCCGGTCTCGATCCGGTCGCCCTGCGACAGCTTGTTCGGCGCGATGATGTAGCGCTTCTCGCCATCGGCGAAATGCAGCAGTGCGATCCGAGCCGTGCGGTTCGGGTCGTACTCGATATGCGCGACAACGGCTGGCACGCCGTCCTTCTCGGACCGGGTGAAGTCGATCAGCCGGTAGGCACGCTTGTGCCCACCGCCCTGGTGCCGAGCAGTGACCCGCCCGTGCACGTTGCGCCCACCCTTGGAATGCAGCGGGCGGATCGAGCGACTTCTCCGGGGTGTCGCGGGTGACCTCGGCGAAATCGGCCACCGAGGCGCCACGACGACCGGGGGTCGTCGGCTTGTATTTACGGATACCCATGGTTTTTCCCTAACCCGCTCAGGCGCCCGAGAAGACGTCGATCGGCTTGCTGTCCTTGGACAGCGTGACGATGGCGCGCTTGGTCGAACGACGCTGGCCGAAGCCGGCCCGGGTGCGCTTGCGCTTGCCCTGCCGGTTCAGTGTGTTCACCGAGATGACCTTGACCCCGTCGAAGATCTTCTCGATGGCGATCTTCACCTGCGTCTTGTTGGCGTCCGGGTGTACCTCGAAGGTGTAGCTGCCGGATTCCAGCAGGCCATAGCTCTTCTCGGACACGATCGGGCGCACGATGATGTCCCGTGGGTCGTAGATCATTCGGATGCCTCTTTCGAGATCGAAACGGACGACTCGGTCGCCTCGTCGGCAGCCGCGTGCCGACCGACGGAAACCGCTTCGGCGTCAACGTCCGTGTCCACTGCCAGCGACACCGTGACACCCTTGCTGGCCGCGGCGACGAATTCGTCCAGCGCCTGCCGGGTGAAGACCACGTCGTCGCTGATCAGCACGTCGTACGTGTTCAGCTGACCGGAGGTGATCAGGTGCACCTCGGGAACGTTGCGCAGGCTCTTCCAACCGGAGACGTCCTCGGCGCTGAGCACCACGAGGATGTTCTTCGCGCTGGAGACCGCCTTCAGTGCGCCCATCGCCGTTTTGGTCGACGGTGTGCCGTCGATCGCCAGCGTGGACAGCACGTGCACGTTGCCGCCGCGGGCCCGATCGGAGAGGGCACCCCGCAGGGCGGCCGCCTTCATCTTCTTGGGGGTGCGCTGCGCGTAACCGTGCACGGTCGGCCCGTGCACGACGCCGCCGCCATTGAACTGCGGCGCGCGGGTACTACCTTGGCGTGCCCTACCCGTACCTTTTTGCCGGTACGGCTTCTTGCCGCCACCGGACACCTCGCCACGGGTCTTGGTCTTGTGCGTGCCCTGGCGCGCGGCGGCCAGCTGAGCCACCACGACCTGGTGCATCAGCGGCATGTTGGCCGTCACATTGAAGATGTCATCAGGAAGTGCGATCAGCTCGGCCTTTTCACCGGCGGGAGTGGTGATCTGGACGGAGGTCATCAGACACCAACCTTGCTGTGGTTCTTCACGGCAGACTTGATCAACACGACGCCGTTCTTGGGGCCGGGGACGGCACCGAGGATCAGCATCAGACCCTTGTCGGCGTCAACGGCATGCACGGTCAGATTCTGCGTGGTGACCTTGTCGCCACCCATCCGCCCGGCCATCCGCATGCCCTTGAACACCCGGCCGGGGGTCGAGCAGCCGCCGATGGAGCCCGGCGAGCGGTGCTTGCGCTGCACGCCGTGACCGGCGCCGAGGCCCTTGAAGCCATGCCGCTTCATGACGCCCGCGTAGCCCTTGCCCTTGGACGTTCCGGTCACATCGACCAGCGCACCGGCGTCGAAGACATCGGACGCCGTCAGTTCCTGACCGACCGTGTAACCGCTGATGTCATCGGTGCGCAGCTCGGCAATGTGCCGGCGTGGCGTGACGCCCGCCTTGGCGAAGTGACCGGCCTCAGGCTTGGTCACCTTGCGCGGATCAACAGCGCCGAACGCGAACTGAACCGCGCTGTAGCCATCGGTTTCCGGGGTGCGGACGGCGGTGACGACGACCGGGCCGGCAGCGATAACGGTGACCGGGACGACCCGATTCGCCTCATCGAAGACCTGGGTCATCCCGAGCTTGCGGCCCAGGATTCCCTTGATCGTGTTTGCCATGTTGGAAGTACCCATCTCCTGTGCTGTGCTGTGACATACGCCCCGGGGGGCGGTCTGGACGTAACTAGTAGGGCGAAAAACAGCCCCTTACTGGATGTTGACGTCCACGGATGCCGGCAGATCGATGCGCATGAGCGCGTCAACCGTCTTCGGCGTCGGGTCGAGGATGTCGATCAACCGCTTGTGCGTGCGCATCTCGAAGTGCTCGCGCGAGTCCTTGTACTTGTGCGGCGAGCGGATGACGCAATACACGTTCTTTTCCGTTGGCAACGGCACCGGGCCGACCACGCGGGCGCCCGTGCGGGTCACCGTCTCGACGATCTTGCGAGCTGACGCATCGATCGCCTCATGGTCGTAGGCCTTGAGCCGGATGCGGATCTTCTGTCCCGCCACGCTTGCCGTCCTTCTCATTTGTTGCGGTTTCCCGCGCTGTCGCCACTCGCGGGTTACCCCGCGCCTGTCTTGCTCGGTCTGGAACGCACGCGCGCCCTGGCCCGGCGATCGGCACTGTGCCGCTCGCCAGCGGACACACATCCGCCGTCACTATTGATCTGTCCGGGTTCACCGGTCCACGCGGTCGGGCGTGTCGCCCTCACAGCTCACGCGTCCGCCCCGGAATCCTTGGCGGACGCTGGTGGACCGGCCGCGCTCGGCTGAGCGCGACACTTGCTGTTTCCTGCTGATACTTCGCGGCTGCCAACCGAGTCAAGGCCGCGCGAAGGCACGGCCCCGCCGAAGGGCAACCCGAGAAGTATGCCTCAGTGAGGGGGGTGAGTTCAAGTTGGACCCCCAACGGTGGTTCGGAGCCCTGGCCCGCAGGGTGAGCCCAATGGTTCTGCGGGTTGAATGGGCGTGTGACAGACGGTGGCCCGGACCTGAACTCCTGGCTGGCTGCGCGTTCGCCCGACCAGCTTGGTCTATGCCGGTGACGCCGTCGGTCACCCATGACGGGGACGGCAAGGCGATTCCCGCAGTCGCCGGCCGGGCCGCAGACGGCGAGGCGATGCTGCTGCGCTGGGCCGTGATCGACACTGTCGGCGGACTTGCATCCGGAACCGGATTGTCCTCGCTCGACTCGCTGGCGGAGTACCTCAACTGGCGGCAACCAGGCACGATCGAGCCGCAGACCCGGCGATCACCGCGATCTGGGCCGAAGCGCACACGCTCGGCGTCCTGGCGCAAGGAGCGCTCACCCCCATCGGCGAGGCGCTGCTGCAGCGCGATCCCGAGGCCCTGCTGGCCGTCGCCGTTGGCTTGTCGGCCCCGGCGACCAGCGTTGGCCGGTTCGGCTCGGACCTGACGGTGATGGTCGCGGGTTCCCCCTCCGCTGCGGTCAGTGGACTGCTCGATTCCTGCGCCGACCGGGAGAGCCGGGGAGCGGCCGTCGTCTGGCGGTTCTCCCCGTCGAGCGTCCGCCGGGCATTGGACGAGGGTGCCGATGCCGACGAGTTGGTCGCCGCGCTCCGGTCTATCGCCGAAACTGACCTTCCGCAGCCCCTGACCTACCTGATCGTGGACGTACAGCGAAGGCACGGAACCCTCGTCGTCCGGCCGGCGCTGTGTTGTGTGCGATCGGCCGACGAGGCGTTGCTGATCGGGGTTGCTGCCTACCGCAGCCTTCGCCCGCTGCGGCCCGCCGTTCTCGCCCCTACGGTGGTCGCGTTCCAGGCCGAGCCGTCGGTGGTGCTCGGCGCACTGCGGGCCGCCGGATACCTGCCGGTCCCGGCCGACGAGTTCGGCCTCATTGAGCTCGGCCAGGCACGCAGCCAGCCCGCTTTCGACGACGGGTCGGCAACTGCGCAGCGAATGGTGGATCAGTTGCGCGCGTTGAACTCTCAGCCGTCCGGTCGGCGCGGCAACGGCAACGGCAACGGCAACGGCAACGGCAACGGTGCCGCAGGCGGCCTCCGCGAGCTCGCCGAGTCGCTCCTGGCCACCACCGCGGGGGCCGGAAGCGGGCGCGAACCATCCGAGACCGAAGCCGTCATCGAGGCGTTCGGCTCGCAGTTGGACCCGGTGGAACAGCGCCAACTGGCCTATGCGGTGGAGAACCAGGTGCCAGCCCGCATCACCAACCGGCCCATTCCGCTCCGGGTCAAGGGTCTGGACAACACCCGGTGCATCCGGACAACGTCCCAGGCGTTGTCCGGACGGCTGAGGTGTTGTCCAGCCCTCCACTCGCACGGCACTGGTTTGTCCACACACTCCCGAACCATCCACAAGCCCGGCATTCTCGACCGCGGGACGCTGCAAGTCGCCAGCATCGGCGCATGCCACCACCGGATCCCACGGTCCTGCCGACCGTGCTGCATCGTGCAGCGCTCCTCGCCGACGGACTGACGAACGACGAGATCCAGCGGTCCCGGCGGACTGGTCAGTGGCAGAGCCTGGCTCGCGGGGCGTACTGCGAGGCGGCGCCGGCAGCAGGGCTGACCAAGGAACAGGATCATCACCTCAGGGCCATGGCGCTCGGCGCCCGCTCCCCACACCTGGTGATCAGCCACATCTCCGCGGCAGTAGTGCTCGGCCTCCCGGTGTGGGACGCCCGACTCGATGCCGTGCATCTCACCCGGTCCGGAACCAGCGGCGGCCGCGCTGCACCGGGGCGGATCGTGCACACCGCGGACCTTGCGGCGACCCAGATCGTCAGGGTGGCCGATCTCCGGGTGACCTCGATTGCTCGCACGATGAACGATGTCGCTTGCACCGAGTCGTTCGCGTCAACCGTCGTCGCGGCGGATGCAGCGCTGCATCGCCGCTGGGTGTCGGTTTCCGGGCTCGGCGACGCGTTGTCAACGACCCAGCACCGACGCGGCGCGGCGGCCGGCCGGCGAGCTCTGACGTTTGCCGACGGTCGGTCCGAGAGTGCCGGGGAGTCGATGATCCGAGTGACGATGCGGCAATTGCGTCTGCCGCCGCCCTTGCTGCAGGTGCGGATCTACTCGCCGAACGGCACCTTCCTGGGCAGGGTCGACCTTGGCTACCCGGAGCTCGGGGTGCTCTTCGAGTTCGACGGACTTGTCAAGTACCGCAGACCGTTCCGACCCGGACAGGATGCCGCCGAGGTCGTCATCGCCGAGAAGCTCCGCGAAGAGCGGATCCGTGACATGGGGTACGTCGTGGTTCGGTTTGTCTGGGCGGACTTCTCGGATCCGGCCGCGTTGCTCGCCAAGATCAACGCTGGTCTGGAGCGTGGGCCGGAGGGTGGTCGAACACGGCGGCATTCAGGGCACCTGGACCGTCGATCCCGCCATTCAGGTAGCCCGCTGACCATTCACCGGCCTCTGGACAACATCGGATGCGTCGGAACAACGGCGGGACGTTGTCCGGTCGCATCGGATGTTGTCCAGAACCCCGCAGATAGCAAGGAACCCCGCTCGCGACGAATCGCGAACGGGGTCCGATGTACTGCGCGGCGGACAACGGCCCGCCAAAGGCGACTACTTGATGATCTTGGTCACCGAGCCGGCGCCGACGGTGCGGCCACCTTCACGGATCGCGAAGCGGAGCCCCTCTTCAATGGCGATCGGCTGGATCAGCGTCACGGACATCTCGGTGGTGTCGCCCGGCATGACCATCTCGGTGCCCTCGGGAAGCTGGACAACGCCGGTCACGTCGGTGGTGCGGAAGAAGAACTGCGGGCGGTAGTTGTTGAAGAACGGCGTGTGCCGGCCACCCTCGTCCTTGCCCAGGATGTAGACCTGCGCCTCGAACTCCGTGTGCGGAGTGATCGAGCCAGGCTTGACGACAACCTGGCCGCGCTCGACATCTTCCCGCTTGGTGCCACGAAGCAGCAGACCGGCGTTGTCGCCGGCGGTTGCCGAGTCGAGCAGCTTGCGGAACATTTCGATGCCGGTGACGGTGGTCTGGAAGGACTTCGGCTTGATGCCGACGATCTCGACCGTGGCGTTCACGTTGATCGAGCCGCGCTCCACCTTGCCGGTGACGACGGTGCCACGACCGGTGATCGTGAAAACGTCCTCGATCGGCATCAGGAACGGCTTCTCGGTGTCGCGGACGGGCTCCGGGATCGACTTGTCAACGGCGTCCATCAGCTCGACGACGGTCTCGACCCACTTCGGGTCACCCTCGAGAGCCTTCAGGCCGGAGGTCCGGATGACCGGGGCGTCCTCGTCGAACTCCTGGGCGGCGAGCAGTTCGCGAACCTCGAGCTCGACGAGCTCCAGGATTTCCTCGTCGTCGACCATGTCGGCCTTGTTCAGCGCGACCAGAATGTAAGGAACACCAACCTGGCGGGCCAGGAGCACGTGCTCCTTGGTCTGCGGCATCGGGCCGTCGGTGGCGGCCACGACCAGGATCGCGCCGTCCATCTGGGCGGCGCCGGTGATCATGTTCTTGATGTAGTCAGCGTGACCAGGGGCGTCGACGTGCGCGTAGTGGCGCTTCTCGGTCTGGTACTCGACGTGCGCGATGTTGATGGTGATGCCGCGCTGACGCTCTTCCGGCGCCTTGTCGATCTGATCGAAAGCCGACGCCTCGTTGAGGGTCGGGTACTTGTCTGCCAGGACCTTGGTGATGGCCGCTGTCAGGGTGGTTTTGCCGTGGTCAACGTGGCCAATGGTGCCAATGTTGACGTGCGGCTTGCTCCGGTCGAACTTCGCCTTCGCCACTGCTGGTCCTCCTCAGGACTTGATGATGCGCCGTGCGACTTCCGGTCATGCAGGTCGTCAGGGCGTTGGTGGTTGGATCTGGACCGGATTCGCTGTCGAACCAGGACCCGTGCCGGTGGGACTCGCGCCCCGCCGACTACGACTGTGGAGGGTACGGATGGCCACGAATTCGGGCCAATCCGTACCGCTCGGTGACGGCAATTACTCGCCGTTCTGCTTCGCGATGATCTCCTTGGCGACGTTCGCCGGGACCTCGCTGTAGCGATCGAAGACCATCGAGTAGGACGCGCGGCCCTGGGTCCGCGACCGGAGGTCGCCGACGTAGCCGAACATCTCCGACAGTGGAACCAACGCGGTCACCACCCGGGCCCCTGACCGCTCACTCATGGCCTGGATCTGCCCACGACGGGAGTTCAGGTCACCGATGACGTCACCCATGTTTTCCTCGGGGGTGACGACCTCGACGCTCATCAACGGCTCCAGCAGGACCGGCTTGGCCATCCTTGCGGCTTCCTTCATCGCGATGGAACCCGCGATCTTGAACGCCATTTCGGACGAGTCCACCTCGTGGTAGGCACCGTCGAGCAGGGTCAGCTTGACCCCGAGAACCGGGTAGCCGGCCAGGATGCCGTACTGCAGGGCGTCCTGCGCTCCGGCGTCCACCGACGGGATGTACTCCTTCGGGATTCGCCCACCGGTGACGGCGTTGACGAATTCATACGTTGCCCCTGCTGAGTCCCCAGTGGCCGTCATGTCCAAGGGCTCGACCGTGATCAGGATCTTGGCGTACTGCCCGGATCCACCGGTCTGCTTCTTGTGGACATAGCTGTACTTCTCCACGGTGCCGCGGATGGTCTCGCGGTAGGCGACCTGCGGCTTGCCGATGTTGGCGTCGACGCTGAACTCACGCCGCATGCGCTCGACCAGGATGTCCAGGTGCAGCTCGCCCATCCCGGAGATGACCGTCTGACCGGTCTCCTCGTCGTTCTTGACCTTGAACGTCGGGTCCTCTTCGGCGAGCTTCTGGATCGCGGTGCCCAGCTTTTCCTGGTCACTCTTGGTCTTCGGCTCGATGGCCACCGAGATGACCGGGTCCGGGAAGTTCATCGACTCGAGAACGATCTGGTGGGCCGGATCGGACAGCGTGTCACCGGTGGTCGTCTGCTTGAGCCCCATGACCGCAACAATGTCGCCGGCGCCGACCGAGGCCAGCTCCTCACGCTTGTTGGCGTGCATCTGGTAGATCTTGCCGATCCGCTCCTTGCGGTCCTTGGTCGCGTTGACGACCTGGGTGCCGGTGTTCAAGGTCCCGGAGTACACGCGGACGAAGGTCAGCTTGCCCAGGTGCGGGTCGGTCGCGACCTTGAACGCCAACCCGGAGAAGAAGTCCTTCGGGTCCGGATGACGCTCGGCCGGGGTCTCACCGTCGGTCAGGGTGCCTTCGATCGCACCGACGTCCAGCGGCGACGGCAGGTATTCGACAACGGCGTCGAGCATGGGCTGCACGCCCTTGTTCTTGAATGCCGAGCCGGTGACGACCGGGTTGACCTTGCCCGCAAGGGTTGCCCGACGGATCGCCGCATTCAGCTGGTCGAGGGTCAACTCTTCGCCGACGAGGTAGGCCTCCATGGCCTCGTCATCGTTCTCCGAGATGGTCTCGATCAGCTTTTCCCGCCACTCCGCCGCCTGCTCGGCGAGATCGGCGGGGATCTCCTCGATGGAGTAATCCTCGCCCTTCACGGTTTCACCGTGCCAAGTCAGCGCCCGCATCTGCAGCAGGTCGACAACGCCGATGAAATCGCCCTCGGCGCCGATCGGGATCTGCAGTACCAGCGGGGTGGCCCCGAGGCGTTCGACCATCATGTCGACACAGCGGAAGAAGTTCGCACCGGTGCGGTCGAGCTTGTTGACGAAGCACATCCGCGGCACGTGGTACTTCTCCGCCTGCCGCCAGACCTGCTCGGTCTGCGGCTCGACGCCGGCGACACCGTCGAACACCGCAACCGCACCGTCGAGAACGCGCAGTGACCTTTCAACCTCAACCGTGAAGTCGACGTGACCAGGGGTGTCGATGATGTTGATCTTGTGACCTTTCCACCACGTCGTGGTGGCGGCGGAGGTGATGGTGATCCCCCGCTCCTGCTCCTGGTCCATCCAGTCCATGACGGCGCCGCCGTCGTGCACCTCACCGATCTTGTAGGTGATACCGGTGTAGAACAGGATGCGCTCGGTCGTGGTGGTCTTGCCCGCGTCGATATGCGCCATGATCCCGATATTGCGGACCTTCTCCAGGGCGTTGGTGGCCACGGTGGCTTCTTCCTCGTCTCATCGCTCAAAAAGGTGGGTGGGCCGCACGCTCGATGTTCGAGGGCAGCACACGTACAGCGCCGAACGGGGAGGTGATATTCCCAGCTCAGCACCGCGGGCCGACTACCAGCGGTAGTGCGCGAAAGCCTTGTTCGACTCGGCCATCTTGTGCGTGTCCTCGCGCCGCTTGACGGAGGCACCGAGCCCGTTGGAGGCATCGAGCAGCTCGTTCATCAGCCGCTCTGTCATGGTCTTCTCGCGACGCGCCTTCGAGTAACCGACGACCCAGCGCAGGGCCAGGGTGGTGGAACGGCCCGGCTTGACCTCGATCGGCACCTGGTAGGTGGCGCCACCGACGCGGCGGCTCTTGACCTCAAGGGCAGGCTTCACGTTGTCCAGTGCCCGCTTGAGCGTGACAACCGGGTCGCTGCCGGACTTCTCGCGGCAACCTTCGAGCGCGCCGTAAACGATGGACTGGGCGATGGAGCGCTTGCCGTCCATCAGCACCTTGTTCACCAACTGGGTCACCAGGGGCGAGTTGTAGACCGGATCGGCGACGAGCGGCCGACGCGGTGCTGGACCCTTACGGGGCATTAGCTCTTCTCCTTCTTCGCGCCGTAACGGCTGCGAGCCTGCTTGCGGTTCTTGACGCCCTGGGTGTCCAGCGATCCGCGGATGATCTTGTAACGAACGCCGGGGAGGTCCTTCACCCGACCGCCACGCACCAGCACGATGGAGTGTTCCTGCAGGTTGTGGCCCTCACCGGGGATGTAGGCGGTGACCTCGACCTGGCTGGTGAGCTTGACGCGTGCGACCTTGCGAAGCGCCGAGTTGGGCTTCTTCGGGGTGGTCGTGTAAACGCGGGTGCAGACACCTCGCCGCTGCGGGCTCCCCTTGAGGGCCGGGGTCTTGGTCTTGCCGATCTTGTCGGTGCGGCCCTTGCGGACCAACTGCTGGATCGTGGGCATGTGCTGGCGACTTCTTCCTTCGCGATTTCGCGACGAGGCAAACTCATGACGAAAAGTGTGTGTGACGGTGTGCCGTGCGGTCTCATCATCCACCTGCAGGCACTGACCTCAGATACATCCAGCCACCGACTCAAGGCACACGACAATGACCCAGCAGGACCGGGCCAGTTGATCAGACTACCCGCGGGAGCGGTAAGCCTGCAAATCGCATGACCGTGCGGTCAGGGCTGGACGCCAACGATGCATCGACTTCAGTCCAGGGTGGACTCGAATCGGTGACATCGGGCGTCGGCTCGACTCCCACGTGCACGAGTCGTCAGAATCGTTGCGGTGGCGGGCCGGACCTCAGCGCTGGGTGCTTCTGTGATGACTCTACCGTGCCGCAGACGGAGCGCCCCGGCTGCATCGGACAAGGTCGCGGCGATTGCACCGTGCCGGCCGGACGCCAGCGCAGTGGCCCGGTCCGCCTGTCGCAGGGCTTCACCGAGGGTGCCGTCATCGCCTCTGTTGTCCGGTAGAGCCGGGACAGTGGGTTCGAAGAAACATTCCGCGCCGGCTGGAACCCGGGTCGACGGCTGTGTACGGCAAGGTCGCGGCGACGCCGAGAAGTGTTTGGCTCAAACGCACAAACTCCGCAAGATCATCGTCGGGACGGTCGATCTGGTCACCGCCGGGTCAGTCCTTCTTGTCTGAAGTGCCGTCACCCTGGCTCGCCGAGCCATTCGATACCAGCGTGACTTCCTGCTCCCGGACGATGACCGCGGACGGATCGTTGGCAAGCAGCGGACCCAAACCGACCTGCGGCGGCAGACCGCATTCGATGACCTTGACGATGTGGAAGCCGTACGGACTGACGCCCTTCATCGGTATGTACAGGTCGGGCAATCCGAACTCAAGTTGATCGGCGTCCTTGGCACGGTCCTCTCTCGATCGGAAGTTCCATTTTGCCTGGCCGCCCTGGCTCTTCCCTAGCGCCGCGAACTCCTTCTCGAAGTCGAATGCGTGGCTCATCGGGCCCTCGATCACCAGGATCACCGCATGTTGATGCGCCGTTGGCGGGTATTGAGTGAACAGCTTCTCCGCGTACTCCAGATTCGAGGTGGTGGCAATGAACGGCGTTGTCATCGCATTGGCCTGAAATATTTCCATCGCAGCGGCCTGCACGGGGCCTACTTCGCTCTTCAGGCTCTTCAGGAGATTGAACCGCTCGCTGAGCAGGACCTTCAGGTTGTCACGCTGCCACTCCGGGGTGATCTCGGTTTTGTTGATGCCGCCGCCGAAGACGAGGTCTTGCTGACCGGATGGCAGCATCGAGAACTTGTGGTAGCGATAGAAGGTGCCCTTGTCGCGCGGCTTGGTCTGATTCCAGTATTTCTCGATCGGCGTGGTGATCTGGAAGGAGTCCGCCAGCTCACGAATTTTCGACATCATGCCTCCCAGCCCGAGCTGGACGAAGTCCTCCATTTCCAGCGAATAGTGGATCCACAGCGGATTCTCTTTGTTGCCGCTCTTTCTTGGTGGCACCTGCCCGCGGGCATTCGCCCTTGCCTTATCCGGATTCTTTTGTGGCTTCTTGTCCCGGTCGTCCCTCGTCGGCTTTCGGGCCGGTTTCTCGGACTTCCCGGGCTTCCCGGGCTTCTGCGGATTCTCGATAATCACCGAGTCCCGTGTGGGCACCTTGGCATCCGACTTCTTTTCGGTGGCGTCCTCGAAGACCACCACGTAGCCTTCCGGGCTGAGCCAGCGCCCCTGCTCGGCATTCCAGTACACCTTGAACTTGGAGCCCTTGATGACGTACTCGTTATCGTGCTCGTTGCCCTGGCCGGTCGAAATGAACAAGAACCCCGGCGCATCCGGATCTGAGAACAGACCCTTTGTCTCGGTCGGGATGGGTGCCCGTCGGATAACTCCGGTGCGGGGGCCCGTCACGGGCGCGGCTTTGCCGCGGCGCAATCGGTTGATCCCGGCCGGGTCACCTGGACGCTGCGCTGGCGCGTCGAGCAGATCGGCCTGCCGGCGCAGCGCGTCCAGTCCGGCAGTTGATCCCCGAGCTGCGAACGGCAGGAATTCGGTTGGCCCATGACCTTGGGCCAAACCGCTCACCGGCACCATTGCACTGAGATCCGGCTGGGCGGCCGGCTCGGGCATCGTCTTACTACCGGAAGTAATGGCGTCCGGCCTCTTCTTTTGCCGGACACCAGTGAGCGGAGTCGTCACACGGTCATCATTGCCGAGCCCAGGTGAGTTCACAATTCGACGGCGTCCGATCCAACCGAAAGAGTCAGCCGAGAAAAGTCCGCCGCCGATGGCAATTCTTGCTGATCGGCCGTTGTCGGTGCGCGGATTCTCGAGTGTCTACACCGAGATCAGATCGGCGCCCGATTTCGCGACCAAAACCTCGAGTTGATCCGGCGCGATCGAACCGGCACTGGTCGCCGGCTGGGCACAGGTCCACCTGGCGGTCAGCTGAGCGCGGAGCACGGCCTCCTCCAGCGGCCGGCCCTCCAGCTCGTGCGCGATCAGGAATCCGACGGCCAGGGCGTCACCAGCACCGTTCCGATCGACAACCGGCAGGTCTGCCTGCGGCGGCCGGAACACCCGGATCCCGTCCGCGGACGCAACGGCGACGCCCAGCCCGCCGCGCCCGCAGACCACCAGCGAACCGCCACTGCTCCGCACCAGTTGCTTGAGCATCGGAGCCGGATTGAGGTGATGGGCCGAGGACACGAAGAGCACGTCGGCACCGGTGATGAAGTCCTGCAGGTAGTCGTCAGCCGGATCCCGCAGGTCCTGCAGGTCGCAGGCAATGACTGCACCCGACCGGCGCGCGATCGGTAGGAGCTGGCGCGCCCAGTCCGGCAGGTGGAAGAGCGCCAGCCGACTGCCGGCCAGGATCTCGGTCGCAAGGGAGGTGTCGATGGCGAGCTCGCGGTGGCCGCGCCCGTCGTAGAAGGAAATTCGCGAGCCGTCCGGGCCCATCAGGTTGACGGTGCGGGCCGTGCCTGCGGGATCGACGGCCAGCCCGCGCAGGTCCAGCCCGTCGGCAGCGAGCTCCGACCGCACCCACGCACCCAGCGGGTCGTCGCCGACGTGGCCGACGAACGCGGTCGACCAACCCAGCCCGACGAAGGCCCGGGCTGTGTAACCGCCGGCCTGGCCGACGTAGTCGATGGTGGAGGTGAAGTGGCCCTCTTCTCGCAGGCCGTCGATCAGATCGGGCGGACCGGCCAGATTGACGTTCGTGTCGATTCCGACATTGCCGATGACGACGACTTCAGGTCCGGCCGAAGAGTCCACGTAGCCAGTCCATGGCAGTCCCGACCCGGTGTCAATGGACGAAACAGTCCGTTAACCGGCCGTTTGTCCGCTTGTCACAGCAGGCAGGTGAATCGTCAGCTGAGCAATTCCCGAATGTCCGCGGCGGTCAGCGCGGTTGCCTGCGCCGTCCCGGAGTCCATCACGCTGCTGAACAGCTTCGCCTTGGTCGCTTTGAGCGCCATCACCTTCTCCTCGATGGTGTCCTTTGCGACGAGGCGGTAGACCATCACGTTCTTCGTCTGCCCGATCCGGTGGATGCGATCGATGGCCTGGGCCTCGGTCGCGGGATTCCACCATGGATCCAGCAGGATGCAGTAGTCCGCTTCGGACAGATTGAGCCCGACGCCACCGGCCTTCAGGCTGATCAGAAAAACCGGCGCCGCGCCGGACTTGAATTCGGCGATCACCGCCGGCCGATTTCGGGTGGTTCCGTCCAGATAGCAATACTCGATCCCGGCCGCGCTCATTCGTTTGCGAACCTTGTCGAGGAAACCAGTGAATTGACTGAAGATCAACGTGCGGTGTCCCTCCGCGACAATATCTCCGACCTGGTCCATCAGGGCATCCAGTTTGGTGGAGGGCACCATCTCGTACTGCTCATCCACCAGCGAGGCGTCCAGGCTCAGTTGCCGCAGTAGGGTCAGCGATCGGAAGATCTCGAAGCGGTTCTTGGACATGTCGTCGATCAGACCGAGGACCTTCTGCCGCTCCCGCTGCAGATGCGTCTCGTACACGTTACGGTGCTGCGGATTCATCTCCAGTTCGATGACCTGCTCCTGCTTCGGCGGAAGGTCCTTCGCGACCTCTTCCTTGGTCCGGCGAAGCATCAGCGGGCGAATCCTGCGGCGGAGTTGCGCGAGCCGATCCGCGTCGCCGGATCGCTCAATGGGCGTTTGGTAATACTCCCGGAAACGGGCGGACTGCGGGAACAGGCCGGGTGCAGCCACCGCAAACATGGACCACAGCTCGAGAAGATTGTTCTCCATCGGCGTGCCGGTGATCGCAAGTTTGAAAGGCGTCGAAAGCTTGATGGCGCAATGAAAGGCCTTTGATTGGTGATTCTTGACGACCTGCGCCTCGTCAAGAATCAATCCGGACCAGGTAAGTGCAGAATACTTCGCAAAGTCCAGTCGGAACAGGGCGTACGACGACACGACGATATCGGCGCCACGAACCAGCATCGGCAGGTCGATCCCGCAGCGGGCCGCAGTTTCGGTGATCGCGACAACTCGCAGACCCGGAGCGAACTTGGCGCATTCCGCGGCCCAGTTGCCGACCACACTCGTCGGGGCAACCACCAGAAAGGGCTCGTCGCCCGGCCGCTCGAGCCGCGCATGGCAGATCAACGCGAGGGTCTGCACGGTCTTCCCCAGGCCCATGTCGTCGGCCAGCACACCGCCGAGACCATGGTCGTGCAGGAATGCGAGCCAGTTGAAGCCCTCCTGCTGATACGGCCGAAGGGTGGCCTTCAGCGTCGCAGGAACCCCGAGGTCGATGACCTCGTCACCCGCCAGCAGCCCACCGACGGACTTCTGCCACGCCGCTGCCTGAGCCGTGACGACCCCGACATCCTGCAGGTCGTTCCAGAGCGAAGCCTGAAACCGGCTGAGCTTCAGGGTCCTGCCCGGTACATCCTCGATCCCCCTGGCCTCCTCGATCAGCCGCCGGAGCTTCTCGAATGGCCCGGCGTCCAGCGCGAAGTAGGTGCCGCTCGGCAGGATCATGAACTCCTCGGCAACTGCCAGTGCCTTGAACAGTTCGTCGAACGGAACCTCCTCGCCGTCGATCGTGACGGTGATGCCGAGATTGAACCAATCACGATCGTCACCCTCGGAGTGGGACAGCGAAATGACCGGCGCCTGATCGGCCTCCCGGAACGAGAGTTCGTTGATCACCGTCAGGTTCAGCCGCGGCAGTTCGCGGAATCTGGGCAGCGTCGTGGAGAAGAAGTCAACGGCCGCGAGACCCTCCAGAGTCACTCGGGCGGCCAGTCGCCGGCCGAGCCGACTCGGCCCGGTGAGCCGTTCCGTCTCCTGCGAGGTGAGAGACAGTGCCTGCAGCGCAAGCCGTTCACTTTCCCGATCACGGGGCACCGGATCCGAGCCGGGCGACCACAACGGCAACATTGTGCTGTTGTCCCCGAGCCGGTAGAGCCACTCCCACGCGAGGCCGACCCGATTGCCCTGCAGACCCGTGACGATCAACGATAATGTCGGCGGGTGCGTCTCCGGAATCGCGATGACGCTGCTCGCGGACACCACAGGCACGCGGCGCGTCAGCTCCGGCAGATAGTCCCGGACGAAGTCCGGCTCGTCATCACGGGGGATGCGGACAGCGCCGCCGGACAGGAACTGCCGCAGCTCGGGGGGCACCGGCTGTTTGGACGGCACCAGCGTCAGGCCGGAACAGTTGAGCGCCCCACCCACCGGCCAATAGGCGACGCCATGGACCGGGTCGCCCAGCAGGGCAAACTCGACCTGTCCGACCGAATGCCCATCGACGGCGACGGTTGGCGTGATGACGAGTTCACCCGCCGTCCGGTCGGCCTCCAGCACAATCTCCGCCCGACCGTCGGCAACCGTCACCGGAAGTTGCCCGCGGCCCGACTGCACGATCTCAAGCCCCGCAGTGCGTGCCTCGTTCAGCAGGTCCCATATCCGGCGGCTGCCGATCCCATCGAGATAGCGGTAGGCGAGGTCGTAGGAGTAGTACCGGGGACCGGTGGACAGCGAATGGAGCAGGTTGATCTCGCGTAACAGCCGGACGTGATCCGCCCGGGGCCCCAACTGCCGCAGGTGTTCGACACCGATCTTGTCCCAGGAAATACCCGTCCGGATCCAGCCACCCTTGCGGCCCCGGACCACCGGCCGAAGCCCGACCCGAACGGAGGGCACCGGACCGGCGCCGATCCGCCGCCCGCTCGACTCAGTGACGCGCACCAGCTCTACCTGCAGCCCCAACGGCTCGCCGGGGTCGTCCTGGTCCGCTGCTTGGACCTGGAGCAGCTCCGACAGCGAGCGCTGCCACGCGGCCGGTGGCGCGACAGCCTCCGGCCGGAGCAGGATGCGACCGTCGCTCGCGGCCAGCGCCAGGTGCCGGTCGGACGCCGCCTGCAGCGTCCGCATCGCCCGGAACGCGGTGATGGCCATCGCAAAGACGTGTTTGCAGTTGGTCACGACCGGGCAGCTGCACACGCCGTTCAACGAGGTGACAAGACCCGACGCGCCCAGAACGACGGTGGCCGCACAGGTATAGGGCATGCGGCTGGTCCCCTGCACCCGCCCGCTGATCCGGAACGGGTTTTCGTGGAGCGCAACATCGACGACGGCGCCGGTGTCGACATAGTCCGTCGCCCGCGAGAACGTCATTCGGTCCGTCAATCGCGCCAGGCTCAAGGCAGCCACTCTCGAGCGATCACTGAGAGCGGACGGCAACTCGTTCGTTCGGTCAACGGTCATCTGTCGAACGACTCCCCGGGCGTCGGCTGATCCATGTACCGATCACAGCACGCCACACCGACAACGCCGGTGAACGACGGGAAAGAAGTTGTTCATCGAACGTTTCGTCACCGCTGTCGGTGGTACGGGACACACTGTGGAACGTACTTCGCCGATGGTCCCCAGGAGGTCCAACATGCGTACCGCCCCAAGCCTCTCGATCAACACGGTGTCCACCGCAATCGAGCCTCCGCTGTCCGAGGCGGCAGCGGAGGCGTGGATTCCGCGGACCTGCTTCAAGAACGGGCCCCCGACCCAAATCGGGGTCGAGGTGGAACTACTGGTCGCCGACGCCCTGCACCCGCACGGCCTCGCGGCGCACTACCCGCGGCACCGCTACCCAGCGCTTCTCGCCGAACTCGGTCATGGCGAGCTGGACGGCCGGTTGACCGTTGAACCCGGAGGGCAGGTCGAGCTCAGCTCCCGCCCCGGTTCGAATCTCCCGGACACCATCGACGCCGTGCGTCATGATCTGTCCGAACTCCGCCGCCTCGCCGCCCGACACGGCGCCGCTCTGGTCGGGGTAGGCGTCGACCCGATCCGCCCGGCCCGACGCATCACCGACGAGCCCAGATACGTCGCGATGGAGCATTATCTCGACAGCTGGGGGCCGGCCGGCCGCACCATGATGTGCTCAACGGCGTCAGTGCAGGTCAACGTCGAGGCGGGGATCCATCCGTCGAGCGGTCTCCAATCCGGCACACCGGTGCCGGTTGCCGGGTTCGCCGAACGCTGGGACCTGCTGCACACGATCGGTCCGGCCCTGGTGGCCGCCTTTGCCAACTCACCCCGTCGCGACGGGCGAGTGACCGGGTGGAAGAGCACCCGGCAGGCCGTCTGGATGGACCTCGACCCGACCCGGACCGGCGTTCCCTCGCGCAGACCCGGTGAGGATCTACCGGCGGCCTGGGCCCGTTGGGTGCTCGACGCTCCGCTGATGATGATCCGGCGCTCACCCGGATCCTGGACCGCGCCGCCGGGATTGACATTCCGGACCTGGTTGCAGCTGGGGCAGACGGCAATCCCCGACCGGCCACCGGCAACGACCGACGACCTCGCCTACCACCTGACAACCCTGTTCCCGCAGGTCAGACCCAAGGGCCACCTCGAGGTCAGGTTCATCGATGCACAGCACGGGCGGTGGTGGAGTGTCCCGCCGGCCGTCATCGCAGCGCTGCTCGACGATGCCTGCGCGGCTGAAGATGCGCGGGCCGCGTGCGCACCGATCGAGGGTCGATGGCGGGATGCCGCACGGGTCGGTCTGGACGACGTCGAACTGCGCCGCGCGGCCGGCCGCACCTTGCGCATTGCCGCCGCTGCACTGCACCGCCGCCCGGATCACGGGCAGCCGGCCGGGCAGGTCGAGGCCTACCTGGAGCGGTGGACGGCGCGGGGTCGATGTCCCGCCGACGACCCGCCGGAGTCGACCGACATTTATAACAATCACAGCGAGCAGGGGGAATCACAATGACCGCGCCCATTGATCTCGGTAGCACGCGAGAACTCACCGACGACCAGATCAAGGACCGGATCGTCGCCGACCTCGACCGCGCCAGGGCCCGCACCCAGCTGCTCACCGAAGCACTCGACGACGCCGAACTGGTGCAGCAGCACTCCCGGCTGATGTCGCCGCTGGTCTGGGATCTCGCCCATATCGGCAACCAGGAGGAACTGTGGTTGCTGCGTGACGTCGGCGGCAAGGACCCGATACTGCCCAACACGGTCGACCAGCTGTATGACGC
Source organism: uncultured Actinomycetota bacterium (assembly GCA_963730295.1). Taxonomy (GTDB): domain Bacteria; phylum Actinomycetota; class Actinomycetes; order Mycobacteriales; family Nakamurellaceae; genus Nakamurella. Next base: position 248,009 of record CAVSRE010000009.1, read on the forward strand.
CTTTCAACATCCGCGCGCCGACCGGCCGGCCCTTCCGCTGCTGGACCCCGCCGCATCCCGGCGCTATGTCGGCGATGTGCGGACGAAAGTCATCGACCTGCTGGAGCGCACGCCACTGCACGGACGACGGCTGACCGAGGGCGGTTTCGTCTTCGGCATGATCGCCCAGCACGAGCAGCAACATGCGGAGACGATGCTGGCCACCCACCAATTGCGCCGGGGGGATCCGGTACTGACCGCTCCCCCACCGCAAGCACCGGTCAGCACCGACCTGCCCGCCGAGGTGTTGGTACCGGGTGGCCCGTTCGTCATGGGCACATCAGCACACCCGTGGGCGCTGGACAACGAGCGCCCTGCCCATCAGGTACAGGTGCCCCCGTTCTGGCTCGACACCGCCCCGGTGACCAATGACGACTACCAACAGTTCATCGCCGCCGGTGGTTACGACGAACCCTGTTGGTGGCACCCGACTGGCTGGCAGCATCGGCAAACGGCCGGGCTGACAGCGCCCCTGTTCTGGCAGCAGAACGGGCGAGAATGGTTACGGCGCAGGTTCTCCCGACTCGAACCTGTCCCCGGAGACGAACCGGTCATGCATGTCAGCTGGTACGAGGCGGACGCCTACGCCCGATGGGCGGGCAAACGCCTCCCGACGGAATCGGAGTGGGAGAAGGCGGCCCGGCACGATCCGGCGACGGACACGGTCCGGCAGTACCCCTGGGGCGACGACGACGCGACCGCCGAGCGGGCCAACCTGGGGCAGGACCACCTGCAGCCCGCACCGGCCGGGGCCTACCCGGCCGGTGTCTCGCCGTTGGGTATCCACCAGCTCATCGGTGACGTGTGGGAGTGGACATCCAGCGATTTCTCCCCGTACCCGGGCTTCGTCGGCTGGCCGTACCGGGAGTACTCCGAGGTGTTCTTCGGACCCGAGTACAAGGTGTTGCGCGGCGGGTCGTTCGCCGCGGACCGGGTCGCCTGCCGCGGCACGTTCCGGAACTGGGACTACCCGATCCGGCGGCAGATCTTCGCGGGCTTCCGGTGTGCCCGCGATGCCGCACCCGGAGAGGGCTGAGCCGTGTGCCGACATCTCGCCTACGTCGGCGAGCCGGTGCGGCTGGGTGAGCTACTCACCGACCCACCGCACTCGCTGGTCCGACAGTCGTGGGCGCCGCGGCGCCAACAGCACGGCGTCGTCAACGCAGACGGATTCGGGATCGGTTGGTACGTCGACGGTCTCACCGAACCGGCGCGGCACCGCAGCGCGGGGCCGATCTGGTCGGACGAGACATTCGCCGACCTCGCCAGGGTGGTCCGGACCGGCGCCCTGCTGGCCGCGGTCCGATCGGCCACGGTCGGCATGCCCGGCGGTCAAGCGGCGGCCGCGCCCTTCCGCTCCGGTCCGTGGTTGTTCAGCCATAACGGCGCCGTCGCCGGCTGGCCGGCCGTCGCCGGACGACTCGGCTGGGACCTGGATCCCGGTTCGCTGGCCCTGCTGGAGGCACCCACCGACTCCGCCCTGCTCTGGGCCATCGCCCGTGGCCTGCTCGTCGGCGGGAAGACCCCGGAGGCCGCGCTCACGGAGGTGATCGGCAGAACTGCCGCGGCCGGCGGCGGCCGGTTGACCTTCCTGCTCACCGACGGGCAGCGCATCGTCGCCACAGCGTGGGGTACCAGCCTGTGCTGGCGCCGATTGCCCGGCGGGGTCGTCGTTGCCTCCGAGCCCTACGACGACGAGCCATCGTGGGTGGACGTCCCGGACCAATCGCTGCTGGTCGCGACTGCCGCCGGAATCAGCATCGAGCCGTTGCCTTTTGTCGCTGACCTGACGCCTGTGGAGGACCCCTCATGACACCCCCTGTGTCAACCTCAGGCCGCAAGGGCCGGGTTGTTGATCTTGATTGCGTTGCCGTGCCGGCCGGGGTCGTACGGTGTCCGGTCGATCCAGCAGCGGTAGATCACCCGTACCCAGGCGCGGGCCAGGACGCGGACGGCGTGTGGGTGGTCGTGGCCGCGTTGGATGGCTCTGCGGTAGATGTCGGCAGCCCAGGGACTTTCGTGTCGGCTGTTGTCGGCGAATGTCGTCATCGCTTTGCGGAATCGTTTGTTGCAGGCCCACCGGAAATGCACGGCGCGGTATTTCCCGGACGCTTTGGTGACCGGGGTGAGGCCGGCGAGCGCGGCCACGGCGTCGGGCGAGTCGTAGGCTTCCCGGGAATCGCCCCACTCGGCGAGCACCTGGGCGGCGTTGATCTGACCCGACCTTGGCAGCGACGTGAAGATCGCGGCGTCCGGGTGCTCCCCGAGGTGGGCGGTGACCGATCGGTCCAAGTTCTTGCGGGCCTCGCCGAGGGTGCGCAGCACGGCGACCATGGCCAGCACGGCGTCTCGGATGGCCTCGACCAGGTCGGGGTCGGTGGTGCCGGCCGGCGCGGACCGCAACCGGGCCAGCAGCTCGGCGGCCGAACGGCGACCGGAGTAGCCGTGCTTGACGCAGAACGCCTGCATTCGCTTTTCGCCCAGGCCGGCAGCGTGCTTGGCGGTCGGGTACCGGGTCAGGAATTCCAACGCGATCGGCGACTCGATGTCGGCGAAAACCTTGACGGCGCCGGGCCAGTGGGCATCCAGCAACGCGGTCAGCTGGTTCGTCGCGGCGGTCCGCATGGCCACGATGTCGTCGCGGGTGCGCACGACCGTGCGCAGCGCTTTGGTCTGCGCGGTGAACGGGGTCGCCGGCCGCAGCCGGTGCGACCGCAGCCGCAGATACTCGGCGATCACCGCGGCGTCACCGGCGTCAGACTTCGCGCCGGACAGGACCTCGCCGTCGCGCCAGGTCTTGATCGCGTTCGGGCTGACCGGCACCACCGGGTAACCGGCCTCGAGCAACGCATCGACGAGCCGGCCGTCCGGCCGCTCCAACGCGACCGTGACCAGCATCTGGTCGTCGGTCAACCGGCCCAGCCGGGCCAGCAGCGCGGCGAATCCGTCGGCGGTGTGCTCGATCGTGAACTCGGCGAGAATCTCCCCGGCCGCGTTCTGCACGCAAACGGCGTGCATTTCAGCGGCCCAGTCGATACCGACGTAAAAATCGCATTCGGGCAGGGACAACTCAACAACTCCTCACAGTGGCAGCGACGACTCGGCGAGGAGGCCGATTACCGGGCGGTCACTGACTGGCGCTCTGCGGCGCGTCCCTCTGTTGCCGGTCCACAGCCCCGCGAGAACCGGGGGCGGCAGTGTCATGAAGGCCGTCGAACGGCGACCAACTCAGGCCGTCACCCCGGCTCCCGCCGAGTCCCTACAACGAGCACCCTCTCAGGGCCCGCTCCAAGGAGTGTGCACCAGTGACCAGTACCGGATACCGCTACGCCGACCACCTGCCCGCCGACTTCAGCGACCGCAGCCTGCGCGCCGACGTGGTCGCCGGTCTGACCGCACCACGAAAATGGCTGCCGCCCAAGTGGTTCTACGACAAGGTCGGCAGCGAGCTGTTCGAGGACATCACCCGGTTGCCGGAGTACTACCCGACCAGAACCGAGCGATCCATCCTCACCGAGCACGCCGCCGAGATCATCGACGCGGCCGGCACCGACACGTTGATCGAACTGGGCTCCGGTTCCTCGGAGAAGACCAGGCTGTTGCTCGACGCGCTGACCCACCGGACCGGTGACGCTGCCTACACCGCCCTGGACGTCAGCGAGGACGCCCTGCGATCCGCCTGCGCCGGCCTGGTCGCGAGCTACCCGAGGCTCCGCGTCGGCGCACTGAGGGCGGATTTCACCCACCAGTTGGACCTGCTGCCAACCGGCGGAGCGCGCACGGTGGCGTTCCTCGGGAGCACCATCGGCAACTTCGACCCGGCAGAGCGTTCCGAGTTCCTCCGGGCGCTGCGGGCCGGGCTCGGGCCGGACGACTGCTTCCTGCTGGGTGCGGACCTGGTCAAGGCACCGGACGTGCTGGTTCCGGCGTATGACGACGCAGCCGGGGTGACAGCGGCGTTCAACCTGAACCTGCTCGACGTGCTGAACCAGCGACTGGATGCCGATTTCGATCGGGCCGCCTTCGAGCATGTCGCCGTCTGGGACGCCGAGAACGAGTGGATCGAGATGCGTCTGCGCGCGAGCCGGGACATGGTGGCCGAGGTACCCGGGGTCGGCCTCTCCGTCCACCTGGACCTGGGCGAATCGATCCGCACCGAGATCTCCGCCAAGTTCCGCCGGTCTGGCCTGACCGCCGAGTTGACGGCCGCCGGCTTCGCCGAGCGAGGCTGGTGGACCGACGAGCGCGAGTGGTTCTCGTTGTCGCTGTGGGGGGTGGTCTGACCAACCGATCCGTCAGTTCCGCGCCAGCTCCCCAGCACTCACCTCATGCGCGACCTTCTCCACCTGGTCCTTGGCGTCGCCGAACAACATCGTCGCGTTGTCCATGTAGAAGAGGGGGTTCTGCACTCCGGCGTATCCGGTCGCCATCGACCGCTTGAAGATGACGACGTGTTTCGCCTTCCAGACCTGCAGGACGGGCATCCCGGCGATCGGTGAGCCCGGATCGTCCTCGGCGGCGGGATTCACGGTGTCGTTCGCGCCGATGACGAGAACCACATCGGTCTGAGGGAGTTCTTCCTGGATCTCGTCCATCTCCAACACGATGTCGTAGGGCACCCTTGCCTCCGCGAGCAGCACGTTCATGTGTCCGGGCAGTCGACCGGCAACCGGATGCACCGCAAACCGAACCTGCTTGCCCATGGCGCGCAGTTTTTCGGTCAGCTCCGCAACCTGGTTTTGGGCCTTCGCAACCGCCATGCCGTAGCCGGGCGCGATGACGATGGTCTTCGATTCCTCGAGAAGTTCGGCCAGTGCGGTCGCGGTCGTCTCGTGGTATTCCCCCAGGTCCTGATCAGCTGACGACGTTGCGACCTCGTTGCCGAAGCCACCCAGGATCACGGCTATAAAGGAACGATTCATCGCCTTGCACATGATGTACGACAGGATCGCGCCGGAAGACCCGACCAGGGCCCCGGTGACGATCAACAGGTTGTTGCTCAGCATGAAGCCGGCCGCCGCGGCCGCCCACCCTGAGTACGAGTTGAGCATCGAGACAACAACCGGCATGTCCCCGCCACCGATCGCCGCGACCAGGTGCAGGCCGAGCAGCAGGGCGATGACCGTCATGATCACCAACGGCCAGATGCTCGGCGACGCCAAATACCACCCCAGCAACACGGCACTCGCGATCAGCGCGCCGAGGTTCATCCAGTTACGGCCGGGCAGGGTCAACGGTGCCGACTTGATCTTCGCCGACAGCTTCAGGTAGGCGATGATCGAGCCGGTGAAGGTGACCGCGCCGATGAACACTCCCAGGAACACCTCGACGAGATGGACGGCATCGCTGGACTCCTCGGTGAGATAGGAGTTGAACCCGACCAGCACTGCCGCCAGCCCCACGAAGCTGTGCAGGATCGCGATCATCTCGGGCATCTGCGTCATTTCGACCCGGCGGGCAACCCGAGTCCCGATGACGGCCCCGATCAGCAACGCTGCGGCGATCAATGCGGCGGTGACGCCAGGGTTCTGATCCGACTCCAGCAGCGACAACCCGACGGTGGCTGCCAGGGCGATGACCATGCCGATCTTGCCGGCGGTGTTTCCGGCCTTCGCACTGCTTTGATGCGACAAGCCGGCCAGCGACAGGATGAACAGCACGCCGGCGATCAAGTATGCGGCCTGGATCAGGGAGCTCAAGGTCTGGTGGTCGGAATTCATTCTCGGCTCACGCGTCCTTCCGGAACATGGAGATCATCCGGCCGGCGACGCCGAAGCCACCAAAGATGTTGATCGAGGCGACGGTGGCGGCGACGAAGGCGAGCACGACGACCAGGATGTTGGTGCTGCCCAGCTGCAGCAGCGCGCCGACCAGGATGATCCCCGAGATGGCGTTCGTCTGCGCCATCAGCGGAGTGTGCAGCGACGCGCTGACGTTGCTGATCACGTAGAAGCCGATGAAGACCGCCAGCACAAACACGGTGAAGTAGCCGAGGAAGCTCGGCGGCGAGAACGTGATGGCCAGGGCGACCGCGACCGTAGCCAGCCCGTACAACGCATAGCGGCGCTGTTGCTTGAGTTTCGCTCGCTCGGCCAGCTCCTCCTGGGTGGGAACCGCCACCGCCGAGTCGACCGCGGCGGGGGCCGGCTTCGGGGCGGCGGCAACCTGCACGGGCGGCGGTGGCCACAATGTCTCGCCGTCCGCAGTCACGGTGATCGACCGCTGGACGACGTCATCCATGTCCAGCAGCAGCCGGCCGTCTTTGCCGGGCGTCAGCAGCTTGAGCAGGTTCACGATGTTGGTGCCGTACAGCTGCGAGGTGTGCGCGGGCATGCGGCTGGTCAGATCGGTGTAGCCGATGATCGTCACCCCGTTGTCGGTGACGATCTTTTCCCCGGGCACGGTCGACTCGCAGTTGCCGCCCCCGGACGCGGCGAGGTCCACGATGACGCTGCCCGGCTTCATGTTCCGGACCATCTCGCTGGTGATCGTCCGTGGCGCCTGACCGCGCACCAGCGCGGTCGTCACGACGATGTCGGCCTTTGCCGATTCCTCCGCGTAGACCTGCGCGGTTCGGGCGGCCTGGTCCTGGGTGAGTTCCTTGGCGTACCCGTCGGTCGAGACCTCCTGGACGCCTCCGGTGGCAGAGACGAACGTCGCGCCCATGGACTGGATCTGCTCGGCAACCTCAGGGCGCACGTCGAACGCCCGGACAGCGGCGCCGAGGCTGCCGGCCGCACCGATGGCGGCCAGTCCGGCAACACCGGCGCCGATGACGAAGACGGTGGCCGGCTGTGTCTTACCAGCCGCAGTGACCTGCCCGCTGAACATCCCGCCGTAGGATTCCGCGGCCTCGATCACGCCGCGGTACCCGGCAATGTTGGACATCGTCGACAACACGTCCATCGACTGCGCCCGCGAGATCCGCGGAATCGCGTCCAGGGACAGCCCGGTTGCCCGCCGGGCGTTCAGCGCCGCGAAGAGCTCCGGTTGGTCGCCCAGCCCGATGCGGGCGATGACGGCCGCACCCTTTCGCAGCCGGCCGATCTCATCCGGGTTCGGCTCGTCGACCTTGACGATGACATCGCTGGCCCACACCTGGTCCGACGCCGCGATGGTCGCACCCGCGGCCAGGTAGGCCTCATCCGGGAGCTTCGCGTCCGCGCCCGCCCCGGCCTCGACCAGCACCTCGTATCCGAGCGCGACCAGCTGCGCCGCCGTCTTCGGGGTGGCCGCGACAACAGTCTGGCCGGGACGACTTTCGGTCGGTATTCCTATCCGCACGGACGCCGTTGTCCTTTCATCGATTCCATTGGGGCTCGGGATCAACCACGTGGTCGACGCCGAGCGAGCGGTGGACACACCTGTGACGACCAGTGGCCAGTACCGCCGAAGGAACATATCGTGCAACGGCTCGGATCCGAGCATGACGCCCGCCACGCCGGTCGACGCGATCCCGCGAAAAGCCCGGCGTAACCCGACGGTCCGCCGGAACCTGCCGGCACCGCTTTCGCCCGCGCCGTACGGGGCATGTGACGGCACCGATGGCGCAGCACCGACCAGCGGCCGGTGTTGAATGACCCGGTGATCCACGCGTTCCCCCTGGCCAGCTGGCTCGCCGACCGCAACCTGACTGACCTCGCGGAGCTGTTGTATCGCCGACGCGACTACCTTGCCGGCTACCGGGTCACCAACCTGCACGCTCTTGCCGACCTGTTGGAGAACCCCTGGACCTTGAAAGGCGCCCTGCCGTCTCTGCCCTTGCCTGCGTTGCAGGTCATCGAGGCACACGCAACGCTCGGCCGATCGGTGACGATCGATGCCCTTTGCGGTTTCCTGACCACATCGGGCAGCCCCGAGCAGCACCGTGCGTGGGTGGAAGGCCTGCTCGGCCTGCTGGCCGCCGATGCGCTGGCGTGGTCGGGGGACGGTGTTCACTCCAACCTGGCCAAGGGCTTCGACTACTTGATCCCATCGCCGTTGGGCATGGGACCGTCCGGCGACGTGTTGCTGGCCCGGATGAATGCCCAGACGATGAAAACCACCCTGCGAGAACTGGGACTCCCGCGCACCGGAAGTCGGTCGCAGCTGGAAGCGACGCTGCGCGGGTTCTACCTCGACGCGGACGGTATTCGCGCGCAAGTCGCCGCCGCCCCAGCGGCGATTCGCCGCGAGTTGGAAGCCGAAGCCGCCGAGACCGGGGTGACACCCTCCGGATACGGGCAGGATCGTCGCGGCCTCGCCCGCGAGGTCGAATCCTGGGGAACGGCCAGGGCAATGCTCTATCGCGACAGCAACTACCGCGTGGTCATGCCCAGCCAGCTGCGACTTGCTCTACGTGGGAACGACTTCCGGGCACCGTTCGACCCGGTACCCGCCGAGATTCCGACGACCCCCAGCTCAGCCGCCCAGCTCACGGGCGAGGCGGGTTCTGCCGCGTTGGCGTTCCTCGCCGCGACGACATCGGTATTGGGCATCCTGGCGAAGCAACCGGCCGCGGCTTTGAAACTCGGCGGGTTGGGAGTCAGGGAGATCCGCCGGGTGGCAAAGGCTGCCCGGGTGAGCGAGAAACAGGTCACCCTCGTGATAGCGCTGGCTCGCGAGCTCGGACTGGTGTCCGAGCGGACCTCACGGGTTGGCGTTTCCGAGCAGTTCCCGACCTGGAACCGGAACGAGCCCAATGTCCGGCTGGCGCACCTGGTGACGGCCTGGTGGCGGCTGCCGTACATCCCTACCCTGCCGCCCACAGCCGAGGAAGCAACTGGCACCACGATCGGCAGCTCCGTTCATCACCGCGACGAATGCACCCTGCGGCAGGCAACCATTCGGGCCTTTGTCGACTCCTGCGATGGGCAGTCGGTGACCGACCTTGCTGCACGCGCCGCCAACATCACCTGGCATCATCCCCTTCTCGTCGCCGGCCGGTCCACCGCGATACCCGCGATCATTACCGAGGCCCAACAGCTCGGTGTTCTGGGAGGCACAGGCTGCAGCCCCTTGGCTTTCGCGCTCTTCTCGAACAAGGACGCGGACCGTCGGCTGGCGGCAGGCGCCACGCTGCCGACGATGACCACGACGGCCACCTTCGGGTCAGATCTGACCGTGCTCGTTTCGGGATCACCAACAGCGCAGGTCAGCACCCTGCTGGACGGTTGCGCGGATCGGGAAAGCAGTGGCAGCGCCAGCCTGTGGCGGTTCAGCCTGGCCAGTCTCCGACAGGCGTTCGATGAAGGATCGTCGGCCGCCGAACTGCTGTCCGCATTGACCGAGATCGCCGGAGGCCCGCTGCCGCAACCGCTGGAATACCTGATCAACGATATCGATCGCCGCTACGGTGCGGTCACTGTGACGGCTGGTCTGAGCGTTCTGCACAGCGCCGAGGACCCCACCCTGCTTCGCGAGATCTGCGCTAACCGATCACTCAAACAGCCTGGCCTACAACTGATCGCACCCACGGTGGCGCTGTCGCAGCAGAACACCGAGACAACGCTGACCGCCCTTCGCAACGCCGGCTTCCTTCCGTCGACTGTTGGTGGCCAGGCAGCACGCATCACCATCGGACCGAAGCGAGCCACCAATCACCTGCTGGGCGAAGACGTGAACATCGACGATCTGGCCAAGGACTACGGCGTTGACATCGACCGGATCGTCGGAGCCCGCTACGGCAACCCCGCCAAACGGGCGGCAAGCGAGAGAACAGCACGGCAGCGCGCACGAGCGCTCGCCGAGCTGCTCAAGGACGATTGGCAGCGTGCCCGGTGAGCTCGCGAAATCCGAGGTCAGCCTCGGCCCTGGCGTTCTGCGGAGAGTTCTGTCGCAGCAACCGACCGGACGTTCCGCGCTGACCTGTTCGGCACCTGGATCGGTGCGGACGGCACGGCGCTCAGCCCAGCAGTTCTCGAATGTCCGCAGCAGTCAGGGCAGTTGGCGCTGCCGAACCGGATTCCATCACACTGCCGAAGAGTTTCGCCTTGGTGGCCTTGAGCGCCATCACCTTTTCCTCGATGGTGTCCTTGGCGACGAGTCGGTAGACCATGACGTTCCTGGTCTGTCCGATCCGGTGAATCCGGTCGATGGCCTGCGCCTCGGTGGCGGGATTCCACCACGGGTCCAAAAGGATGCAGTAGTCGGCCTCGGTCAGGTTCAGGCCGACCCCGCCGGCCTTGAGGCTGATCAGGAAAACCGGGGCAGTACCCGACTTGAATTGCGCCAGCACCGCCGGGCGGTTGCTGGTGGACCCGTCAAGGTAGCAGTACTCCACACCGGCGGCGTCCATCCGTTGCCGCGCCTTGTCGAGGAATCCGGTGAATTGGCTGAAGACCAGCGTCCGATGTCCTTCTGCCGCAATGTCGGCCACCTGCTCCATCAGCGCATCGAGTTTCGTCGAGGGGATGCTCGCGTAAGCCGGATCAACCAGGCTCGCATCCAGACTGAGCTGGCGGAGCAGGGTCAGTGAGCGGAATATGGCGAACCTGTTGGTCGTCATGTCGTCGATCAGGCCGAGAACCTTCTGCCGTTCCCGCTGCAGGTGTCGCTGATACACCTTGCGATGCTGGGGATTGAGTTCCAGTTCGATGACCTGTTCCTGCTTCTCCGGCAGGTCGGTCGCCACCTGCTCCTTGGTCCGCCGGAGCATCAGCGGGCGGATTCGCCGGCGCAACTGTCCGAGACGGTCGGAGTCCCCCATCTTCTCGATCGGACCCTGGTAATACTCCTTGAATCGTCCCGCGACGGAGAACAGGCCGGGGGCCGTCACCGAGAACATCGACCACAGCTCCAGCAGGTTGTTCTCCATCGGTGTGCCGGTGATCGCGAGTTTGAAGGGCGTCGCGAGCTTCTTGGCACAGTGGTAGCCCTTGGACTGGTGATTCTTGATGAATTGCGCCTCGTCCAGAATCAGGCCCGCCCAGCGCTGATCGGAATAGTCCGCAAAATCCAATCGGAACAACGCGTAGGAGGTGACGATGATGTCGGCGCCATCGACCATCTCGGCCAGCTCGACACCGCCGCGGGCCAACGTTTCCGTGACAGCCACCACTCGAAGATCCGGCGCGAATTTCCGGCACTCCGCGGCCCAATTGCCCACCACACTGGTGGGAGCCACTACCAGGAACGGCTCGGCCTCGGGTCGCTCGGCGCGGGCGTGGCAGATCAGCGCCAGCGTCTGCACTGTCTTGCCCAGACCCATGTCGTCGGCCAGCACCCCGCCGAGTTCATGGTCAAACAGGAAGGCAAGCCAGTTGAAACCCGTTTGCTGATATGGCCGAAGTGTGGCATGCAGAGCTTGCGGCATGGGGCGGTCGATAATCTGATCGCCTGCCAGTAGCCCGCCGACCGACTTCTTCCATGATTCGGCCTGGGCCGTCACCACCCCGAGATCCTGCAACTCGTCCCACAGCGCCGCTTGGAACCGGTTGATCTTCAACGTCCTACCGGGCAGGTCGTCCAGGGCGCGAGCCTCGTCGATCAGCCGGCGCAATGTCACAAAGGGCTCGCAGTCCAACGGGAAGTAGACCCCGCTGGGCAGGATCATGCAATCGTCATCGGCGGCCAGCGCCATGAATAATCCGCTGAACGGGACTTCCTCTTTCTCGATCGTGACCGTGATGCCGAGGTCGAACCAGTCATGATCGTCGGCGTTCTGCGAGTTCGAGATCGAGATGACGGGCGCCTCGACCGCTTCCCGGTACGAGAGCTCGTTGACGACGGTGAGCGACAATCGTTGCACCTCGCGGAGCCGCGGCAACGTTTCGCCGAAGAACCGGGCGGCATCGATGCCCTCGAGGGTCAGGGCCGGAACCAGCCTCGTCCCGAAGTGGGTCGGCGCACACAGCCGGGCGCTGTCGGCCTCCGACAGGGACAACGATTCCAGGGCAGCCTGCTCATCGTCGCGGTTGCGAGGGATCGACTCGGAGCCCGTCGGCCACAGGGGCACCGCCGTGGCGGTGTCGCCGATCCGGTACGACCATTCCCACTGCAGGCGCACTCGGTGACCGGGCATCCCGGTCACTGTCAAGCACAGTTCCGGAGGGTGAGGTGCGGGGATCTCCAGGGAGCCGTCCCGACAGACCATCGGCACCCAGCTGGCCAGCCGCGGCAGGTAGTCGTTCATGAAGGTCTCTACGCCGTCCGGCGGAATCTCGACCCGACCCTCAGCGAGGAAGCGACGCAATTCCGGGGTCAGCGTTTGCTGGGTCGGGACCAATGTCAGACCAGAGCTGTTGAGATCGGCCCCGAGCTGATCCGGCCAGAGCGCGAATCCGTGGAGGGGTGTTCCGAGCAGCGCGATATTCGTCGACCCGATCGGTCTCCTGTCGACCGAGATGGACGGCTGGATGACCACGTTGCCCTCGACTCGGCCGACTTCGAGCGCAACAGCCCCGGCTCCGCCCAAAAGGGCGACCGGCCGCTGCCCTTTGCCGGATTGCACCAGCGCCATCCCGATGTTCTGGGCATCCGTCAGGAGATCCCAGATCCGCCGGCTGTTCAGGTTTTCCAGGAAGATGAAGGTCTCGTAGTACCCGTAGTGGCCGCCGGCCCTGGACGCGGAATTGAGAGCGCTGATCTCCCTCAGGAGCTGAACGTGATCCGTGCGGGGCCGCTCCCTTTGCGGGTGATAGGCACCGAGTTTGTCCCAGGCGATTCCGGTGCGAACCCACTTTCCGCTGGCTCCCAGCAGAACCGGTCGAAGGCCCACCCTGACCGCCGGCAGTTGCGCGGCGCGCCCCCGGCTCGCGGGTATTGGTGGAGTGGGAAGCAGTTCGATTTGCAGTCCGAGCGGCGTGCCGAGGGATTCGGCTGTCGCTGTTCGGTTGCCGATCAGCTTCGCTATCGAGCGTTCCCAGGCGGCCGGGGTCGGAGCCTGTGTCGGGTTCAGGGCCGGTCTCGACGTCGGGGCGAGGGCCGCCGCACTGGTGTCAACGGTCTCGGATTGCCGCGGCACGGCCCGCAGGATCGGGGTCGCCGCCGGCTTTGCCGGCATTGGCGCGGCGGTTGCCGCCGGAGCAGTTGGGGCTGCTCGCAGCTTGGACCGCCCGTTCACGCTCACCGACACCAAGCGGCCATCGGGGGCGTGGCGAAGCGCCCGCATCTGCCGGAACGCCGTCAGCACCAACGCCACCACGTGCTTGCAGTTGCTGCCGACGGGACACGAGCACGCCCCGGTCAGGGAGATGACCATCCCCGACGTCCGCTGGGACAGCAGCGCCGTGCAGGTGTAAGGGTCGCGCCGGGAACCCCGCACGGTTCCGGTCAGTCGAAAGGGACGCTCCCGAAGACCGACCTCGATGACGGCACCCACATCCGCGTACTGCCTGGCTCGGCGAAACGTCCCGGGATCGATCAGCCGGCCGAGGCTCACCTCGGCGATCTTCGACCAGTTCGCTGCGACGGCGGCAGGTTCAGCAAGTTCCAACGACTGGTCAATTGTCATGAGCTGGACGACTCCGGGCTAGAAAGCGGGCAAGGGGCCTCGTTGGCCAACGCTACGGAATGAGGCGCTGCTGCAGACTGAGGCGCGCTCCGGCAAGTTGGCGGTCGAGAGTGGGCCCTCAGTCGTCCGAGTTCTGACGCCGCAGCCCGTATCGCGGGGGCATTGGACTCCATCTGCTCCATGACGAGCTTGATCGCGGCGGGCAGCTGATCCGGCGGGTACGTGCTATCTGAGCCAGCACGCCCTCACCCATCACGTCGACGGCGGATTCGTTCTGCGCGACCGTGTCGTAGAAAGCGAGTTCGTCGTTGGTGATCGGCGGGGTGAAACGGGCACCGCGGTTGCTCTCGGCCGCGACCTCCCGGGCCAGCTCGACCAATTCAGCGATGACCTCGGCCGAGGTCAATTGCTGGTTGGTGTATTTGATCATCAGCTCGGTGACCCGCTCCGAGAACGCCCGCTGCCTGATCAGGTTGTTGCGTGACACCTTGGCCGATTCCTCGGCACCGAGCTTGCGGAGCGCCTCGATTGCCAGCTGCGGGTTTCGCGCCTGCTGCGCCTGGTACGGGGTGTGCAGCGGCGGCGAGTCGTAGCCGGTGAGCATCATGTCCCTGACGATGACGATCTCTAGCTCGTCGTCCACCTGACGGAGCCGTTCCTTGATCACCGCGTTCTCCGACTCACGGCGCACGTGGCGGCCGATCAACTCGGTGTCCGATGCGTCACCGGAGTAGACGACCTTGATCCGGCCCTGGTGAAGATCTGGCGAATGCCAATCCGGGCGTAGTTCGATGATCTGCTCGTACAGCCGCGCACAGATTTCCCTGGTCGCGCCGACGACGAGCGCCTTCCCTGGAGCGGAGATCAGCGCGCGCATCGCCTCCCGGCGGCCCTCCGCGTCTGACGGGGCAACGTGGTGATCGTCCTTGATCCGCGGGCCTTCGGTCGCGCGGACCTCGACCCGGGTTGTAGGTGTCGCTTCGTCCCGGCGCATCTTCCGCAGTCGCGAGTGGTCCCACTGGGCATTCGCGCTGCACGGCGTTGCCCCGACGGGAGTCAGCGGCTCAGAGCGTCCGCCAGCAGCGCCAGCATCTCGTTGACCTCGTCGACGCTGAACTCCGCGGGATCGAACTCGTCCGCTGAATCCAACCCCAACCTGTCCAGTCGGTCCTCGTACTCCGGATGCGCGGGGTCGGCCAGGATATCGATCAGTTCGGCATAGCCCCAGACTCCGCCGCAGTCCTCGGGCGGCGCGGCACGCTTGCCCGTCAGGCATCTGGGGTACGTGACCGCGGCCTCGGCCGCACCGATGGCCTCCACTTGGATCTTGTGCCGCCAGTCGTCCCCGAAGTCGTAGACGTAGGTCATCGTGAATCCCTTGCGGGGGGCGGCCTGTCCCAGCGTCACCCGCCGCACGTCCTTGCTGGGCGTACCCAGGTCACCGCCGCCGAAGGTGTCCGCGCCGGCCTCGAAGTGCCAAAGATGACAATCTTCCCACTCGAACGCGGTCTGCAGGACCTCGTGGAGGCCAACCAGCGTGATCGCCGATGGTACTTCGAGGCGCCGCCAGATGGGCGGCTTCGATCCCGCAATCGTGACCTTGATGCGGTGGACAACTGATACCGATGCACGGTTGCCTCGGGAACGACCCGCTGACGGTGTTCGACTTCCTGATCTCGTGAAGTCACTGACGGCGATCGGCGATTCCCAGGTGTCGGCGGGCGACACCGACAGTATGTCCGGCCGAGCCGGCCTCGGCATGGTTCGCAGTCGTTCGCGCAACAGGGGTAGGTAGATGCTCAGGTCCTCCAACTGGTCCGGGTCGACGGGACATGGTCGCTGCGCAAGTGCGGAATGCAAGATGAGGGATGCGTCCTCAGGCGAGTGGGGGACCAACTGCAGACGGCTTCGCAGCGCCTCGATCCGCATCTCGGCGGCCATCCCGGTGGTGTCGTCGCTGACGAAGCAGTCTTTGATCCCACCCCCGAGGTCGTGGTCGATCAGCACAACCAGTACGTGCTTGGTCTTGTTGTACCGAAACTCCAGCGCGATCGATTGCTGTGCGTGTTCGTCATCGGAGTAGCCGTAGGCATCCACGAACTCGGCCTTGCCGAGCGAATGAACCCAGGGCCTGTCCTTGACACCGGCCGATGCCAGGGTGTTGGCCGCTCGGTTGGCGGCCGCCTTGATCTCGGGCGGTCCTAGGTGGGCAAACGCGCGACACATCGCCAGAGCCTCCGGTGATCCGGTCGCCGCGGCCTCCTCGATGAGGTGAGTGACGCCCTCCACGAGGTCGAGGTCACCGATCACCTCCTCGAACATCATCAGGAACTCCACCGCGCAGAGTTCGGCATCCAGCGCTGTCGTGCCGCGCTTGAGCAGCACCTTCCAGTTCTGCATCAGGGCGTCGAGTGAGTCCGACTGCGCGTCGTCTCCGGTGACCTCGCGGAGCCACGACACCAGCGCCGCAACGTCCTCGCCGAAGCTCTCTGCGGTGGCCAGCACGTCGGCCGGCGCCCCCAATTCGGCCATTTCACGCAGGATGTCGGCTGTGGTGATCCCTTCCGACAGCGGGCCGGCTTCGCCTTTCTCCGGTGCTGGGGCTGCCGGACCCGTGGACGTATCGCCGGCGTTCAGCTCGAACAACCCAGGTTCGGGTCGCGGTGCGCGAGCCGCCACGCGGGGCGGCGCTCCTACGTCGACTGCCGGTGGTTGCACATCGGGGACGACAGTGAGACGGCGGTCTGATGCCTTTCGCTTGGACACCGGTCAATGATGCCAGCGCACTACGGGCTGCTGATGCCAGCCCCGTTGCCTTCCGGAGAAGCTGCACTGGATAACCGCGGAGCATGTGGCCGCAACAGGCACCCCGATGATCCGCAGAGGGCCGCCCGTCGACGAATTGTGCACAACTCGACCGTCAGGAGCCACCGGTCCGTCAAGATGACCCATGCCGCGCCGCCCAGCCCTGCGAAACGCGGACTGGACCGCCATCGCCGAGCTCCAATCCGGCGTCATCAGCCGAGGCCAGCTGATGGACCTGGGGCTCAGCGCTGCTGAGGCCAGGGCTGACGTCAACACCGGCAGGTGGCAGCGAATCTTCCCCGGCGCGTACGCGACGTTCACTGGTCCGATCGGATTCCACAGCCGGGTGTGGGCCGCGCTCCTGTACGCAGGGCGGCGCGCCGCGGCGAGTCACCGCACCGCATTGTGGTTGTGGCGGTTGGTCGACGAGGCACCCACTGTCATCGACGGTGTCGTTCCGGAATCACGAAGGGTGCTGCGTCAGCCCGGCCTCCGGGTGCATCGGAGACGGGCTCTCGACCAGCCCGACATCAGCTCGCTGATTCACCCTTCGGCGCAGCCGAATCGACTACGCGTCGAGGAGGCGGTGCTCGATCACTGCGACCTTGTCGCCGCGCCTACTGCCATCGATCTCGTGCTTCGGGCAACGCAACGGCGGACGACAACCCCCGACCGGTTGCGACGCAGCATGCAGCCGCGGCAACGTCAGCGGTGGCGTTACCTTTTGCTCGACGTCCTGGCCGAAGTTCAGGTCGGCGTGGCCTCGAACCTGGAGCTCGCCTACCGACGCGATGTCGAGCAACGGCACCACCTCCCGGCCGGTACCCGGAACGAGATGGAGGACGGACGACGCGGCGGCCATTGGTACCGCGACGTTCGTTACCGCCCATGGCATGTCATCGTCGAACTGGATGGGCGGGAGGCACACCCGGCGGGTGAGGCGTTTCGTGACATGAGACGGGACAACGTCGCAGCCGTCGCCGGTGACACGTCGCTCCGGTACGGCTGGCGGGACGTGGTCGGCGATCCGTGCGGGGTAGCCGCCCAAGTCGGTGCCGTGCTCAGACTCGGCGGCTGGGCCGGGAGTCCACGAAGGTGCAGCGCGGCGTGCTCGGTCGACCGTTAGGCCAGACCGCAGCCCGTGCCGCGCTCTGCGGATGATCCGGCCGTTATACGCAACAAAATGTTCCGCACGGCAAACACGGCGCACCCCCGAGCGCGCTCTGCGGATGCTCCGGCCGCTACACGCAACAAAATGTTCCGCGGGGCCGCATCGGGGCGCGGGCGGGGCCGGGCGCGAGACGGGGCGCGCGAGACGGGGCGCGAGACAGGGGCGCGCGAGACAGGGCGCGCGGCGAGGCGAGGCGCGCGAGACAGGGGGCGCGGCGAGGCGAGGCGCGCGCCGAGGCGAGTCTGGGTTACGCACGACCCCCGAACGCCGAACGGGCCGGGCACCTCCCCCGCAGGAGAAGCGCCCGACCCGTCAGGCAGAACACAACAACAACTACCGGTAGTCGCGCCCCAGATCGAAGTCATCCAGCGGCACCGACGCCCCGGCGGAGACCCCGAAGCTGTCCGCGCCGTAGTAGGTGTCGTCGAAGGTCGGCAGCGTGTACGCCGCAGCCCTGGCCTCTTCGGTCGGCTGCACCGTGATGTCGCGGTACCGCGCGATGCCGGTCCCGGCGGGGATCAGCTTGCCGATGATGACGTTCTCCTTGAGCCCGACGAGGCGATCGCTCTTGGCGTTGATCGCCGCGTCGGTGAGCACCCGGGTCGTCTCCTGGAAGGAGGCGGCCGAGAGCCAGGACTCGGTGGCCAGCGATGCCTTGGTGATGCCCATCAGCGCGGGACGACCGGCGGCCGGCTCCCCACCCTCGGCGAGCACCCGGCGGTTGGACGCCTCGAACTCCTTGCGCTCGATCACTGCACCGGGCAGGAACTCGGTCGAGCCGGAGTCGATGATGGTCACCCGGCGCAGCATCTGCCGAATGATCACCTCGATGTGCTTGTCGTGGATGGACACGCCCTGTGAGCGGTACACCTGCTGGACCTCGCGGACCAGGTGCAACTGCACCTGGCGGGGGCCCATCACGCGCAGCACCTCGTGCGGATCCGGGTTGCCCTCCAGCAACTGGTCCCCGACCTGGACGGTGTCGCCGTCGACCAGCAGTCGCTCGGAGCCATCGACGGTGATCGTGGCGAGCCGCTGCGTGCGAGGCAGCTTGTCGTACACGATCTCCTCCGAGCCATCGTCCGGGACGATGGTCATCTTGATGAACTTGTCCGCGTCCTCGATCCGGATCCGGCCAACGGCGTCGGCGATGGGCGCCTTGCCTTTGGGGATCCGGGCCTCGAACAGCTCCTGCACACGGGGCAGACCCTGCGTGATGTCCGAAGACCCGGAAGCCGCACCGGTGTGGAAGGTACGCATGGTCAGCTGGGTGCCCGGCTCGCCGATGGACTGCGCGGCGACAATGCCGACCGCTTCGCCGACATCAACGAGATTGCCAGTTGCCAAACTCCGGCCGTAGCAGGTCGCACAGGTCCCGATGGCCGCCTCGCAGGTCAGCACCGACCGCACCTTGGCGTTCAGGATGCCCGCTTCGGTGGCCGCCCGGACGTGCTGCTCCTTCATGTCCGTGCCCCGCGGCACCACAACAGTGCCGTCAGCGGAGACCAGATCGACCGCGAGAACGCGTCCCTGCACCGAGGTCTCGATGAACTCGGTGATGTGCAGGCTGCCGTCGGCGTACTGATCGGCCATCCGCTGATCGACACCACGCTCAGTGCCACAGTCCGTCTCGCGCACGATGACGTCCTGTGAGACGTCGACGAGCCGACGGGTCAGGTAGCCGGACTCTGCGGTACGCAGGGCCGTATCGGCCAGACCCTTACGGGCGGAGTGGGTGTTGATGAAGTACTCCAACACCGACAGGCCCTCGCGGAACGAGGAGCGAATCGGCCGCGGGATCTGCTGACCCTTGGAGTTGGCCACGACACCCTTCATGCCGGCCAGCGAGCGGACCTGGATCCAGTTACCGGCGGCACCGGCGGCAACCAGGATGTAGACCGGGTTGTCCTTCGGGTACGCCGCGGGGATGGCCTCCTCGATTTCCTTGGTGGCCGCCTCCCAGATCTTCACCAGGTCGTCGTTGCGCTCCGCGTGCGAGAGGTTGCCTCGCTGGTAAGCCTTCTCGACGCGTTCGGCCTGCACTTCGTGCCGGGCGAGGATCTCGTCCTTCTCCGGCGGGATGATGACGTCACCGATGGCGACGGTCATACCCGAGCGGGTCGCCCAGTGGAAGCCGGCTTCCTTCAGTCGGTCCAGGGTCTGCGCGACCACGGACATCGGGTAGTGCTCCGCCAGGTCGTTGACGATCGCAGCCTGCCGCTTCTTGGGCAGCTCCTCGTTGACGAAGGGGTAGCCGGTCGGCAGCAGCTCGTTGAACAGCACCCGGCCAAGGGTGGTGTCGGCGATCCACGGCGTCCCCGGCTCGTGATCCTCGGGCAAGACAACACCCGGACCCGGCACGACGGACCCGGAGAGCCGGACCTTGATCGGTGCCCGCAGGTCGATGTGACCCGCGTCGAGCGCCATGATGCCCTCGGCCGGTGAGGAGAACACCCAACCGGCACCCTTGCCTTCCGGCTTGAGCCCGCACAGGTAGAACAACCCGGTGACGAGGTCAAGGGACGGCATGGCCAGCGGCCGGCCGGAGCCCGGGGACAGAATGTTGTTGCTGGACAGCATCAACACGCGCGCCTCGGCCTGCGCCTCGGCGGACAGTGGCACGTGCACGGCCATCTGGTCACCGTCGAAGTCGGCGTTGAACGCGGCACAGACCAGCGGGTGCAGCTGGATGGCCTTGCCTTCCACCAACTGCGGTTCGAAGGCCTGGATGCCGAGGCGATGCAGGGTCGGGGCGCGGTTCAGCAGCACCGGGTGCGCGGAGATGACCTCTTCCAGGACGTCCCACACCTGCGAGCGCTGACGCTCGACCATCCGCTTGGCGGACTTGATGTTCTGCGCGTGGTTGAGATCGACCAGGCGCTTCATCACGAACGGCTTGAACAGCTCGAGCGCCATCAGCTTGGGCAGGCCGCACTGGTGCAGCTTGAGCTGCGGGCCGACCACGATGACCGACCGGCCGGAGTAGTCGACGCGCTTGCCGAGCAGGTTCTGCCGGAACCGGCCCTGCTTGCCCTTGAGCAGATCGGACAGCGACTTGAGCGGGCGGTTGCCCGGTCCGGTGACCGGACGGCCACGGCGACCGTTGTCGAACAGTGCGTCGACGGCCTCCTGCAGCATCCGCTTCTCGTTGTTGACGATGATCTCGGGTGCGCCGAGGTCGATCAGTCGCTTCAACCGGTTGTTCCGGTTGATCACCCGGCGGTATAGGTCATTGAGGTCGGAGGTCGCGAAGCGGCCACCGTCCAACTGCACCATCGGCCGCAGCTCCGGCGGGATCACCGGGACGCAGTCCAGCACCATGCCCAGCGGCGAATTCGAGGTCTGCTGGAACGCCGCAACCACCTTGAGCCGCTTGATCGCCCGGATCTTGCGCTGGCCCTTGCCGTTCTTGATGGTGTCGCGCAGGATCTCGGTCTCACGATCGATGTCGAAGTCCGAGATGATCTGCTTGAGCGCCTCGGCACCCATGCCGCCGTGGAAGTAGTCGCCGAAACGATCTTCCAGCTCGCGGTACAGCACCTCGTCGATGATCAGGTCGCGAACCTTGAGCTTGCGGAAGGTATCGAGCACCTCGTCGAGGCGATCGATCTGCCGCTGCGCACGGTCGCGGATCTGCCGCTGCTCGCGCTCGCCGCCCTCGCGCACCTTGCGGCGCACATCGGACTTGGCACCCTCCGCCTCGAGCTCGGCCAGGTCGCCTTCCAGCTTCTTGGCGCGGGCATCGATGTCGGCGTCCCGGGCGTTTTCCAGGTTCTTGCGCTCGACCGACATCTCGGCCTCGATGGTCGGCAGGTCATTGTGCCGAGCCGTGTCGTCCACGCTGGTGATCAGGTAGGCCGCGAAGTAGATGATCTTCTCGAGATCCTTCGGGGCCAGGTCGAGCAGGTACCCCAGGCGTGACGGGACGCCCTTGAAGTACCAGATATGGGTGACCGGCGCGGCCAGCTCGATGTGACCCATCCGCTCACGACGCACCTTGGCGCGAGTGACCTCGACGCCGCAACGCTCGCAGATGATGCCCTTGAACCGAACACGCTTGTATTTGCCGCAGGCGCACTCCCAGTCCCGGGTCGGGCCGAAGATCTTCTCGCAGAAGAGCCCGTCCTTTTCCGGCTTGAGGGTGCGGTAGTTGATGGTTTCCGGCTTCTTGACCTCGCCGTGGGACCACGCGCGAATGTCGTCCGCGGTGGCGAGACCGATACGCAACTCGTCGAAGAAGTTGACGTCGAGCACTGGTGGCACGTCCCTGTCTGTGTCAGTAATTCAGGCGATCCACCGCGAGCTCGCAGCAACTGCAAGTCGGCGCGGAGGACCAGAGGTGGAGAGACAAGCCTGTCGCGGAGCGGGGCTCGCGGGAGGTGAGTCCCGCTCCGCAACAGGAGCTTTCCGGCAGAACGATCAGTTCGCTGTATTAATTAACCAAGTCGTCGACCGAGGCCGACTCGTTGCGCGACAGGTTGATTCCAAGGTTGGCAGCGGCGCGCTCGAGATCGTCATCATCCGAGTCACGCATCTCGATGGCCACACCGTCACTGGAGAGCACCTCGACGTTCAAGCACAACGCCTGGAGCTCCTTGAGCAACACCTTGAAGGACTCCGGGATTCCGGGCTCCGGGATGTTCTCGCCCTTGACGATGGCCTCGTAGACCTTCACGCGGCCAACGATGTCGTCGGACTTGATGGTGAGCAGTTCCTGCAGGGTGTAGGCAGCCCCGTAGGCCTGCATCGCCCAGCACTCCATCTCACCGAACCGCTGTCCACCGAACTGCGCCTTACCACCGAGCGGCTGCTGGGTGATCATCGAGTACGGACCGGTGGAGCGGGCGTGGATCTTGTCATCGACCAGGTGGAGCAGTTTGATGATGTACATGTAGCCCACCGCGACCGGGTACGGGAACGGTTCCCCGGTACGGCCGTCGAAAAGCGTTGCCTTGCCATCGGTGTGCACGAGCCGGTCGCCATCCCGGGTCGGGGTGGTCGAGCCGAGCAGGCCGATGATCTCCGCCTCCGAGGCGCCGGAGAACACCGGTGTCGAGGTCTTGGTGAACGGCTCACCGGAGCGGGAATCCTCGCCCAGGTTCTTCGCCCAGTCGGGGTCGCCCTCGATGTTCCAGCCCTGCGCGGCGACCCACCCGAGGTGGGTCTCCAGGATCTGACCGATGTTCATCCGGCGGGGAACGCCGTGCGGGTTGAGCACGATGTCGACCGGTGTGCCGTCGGGCAGGAACGGCATATCCTCGGCGGGCAGGATCTTGCCGATGACGCCCTTGTTGCCGTGCCGGCCGGCGAGTTTGTCGCCGTCCTGGATCTTCCGCTTCTGGGCCACGTACACGCGGACCAACTCGTTGACGCCCGGGGGCAACTCGGCGCCGTCATCCTCGCGGTTGAACACGCGGATGCCGATCACCTTGCCGGTCTCGCCGTGCGGCACCTTGAGAGAGGTGTCGCGGACCTCGCGGGCCTTCTCGCCGAAGATCGCGCGCAGCAGCCGCTCCTCCGGCGTCAGTTCGGTCTCGCCCTTGGGCGTGACCTTGCCGACCAGGATGTCGCCGTCCTGCACCTCGGCGCCGATGCGGATGATCCCGCGCTCGTCGAGGTCGGCCAGCACGTCCTCGGAGACGTTCGGGATGTCCCGGGTGATCTCCTCCGGCCCGAGCTTGGTGTCGCGGGCATCGATCTCGTGCTCCTCGATGTGGATCGAGGTCAGCACATCGTCCTGGACGATGCGCTGGGACAGGATGATCGCGTCCTCGTAGTTGTGACCCTCCCACGGCATGAACGCGACGAGCATGTTCTTGCCCAGCGCCATCTCACCGCCGTCGGTGCACGGACCGTCCGCGATGACCTGGCCCTCTTCGACCCGGACGCCCTCGTCGACGATCGGCTTCTGGTTGAAGCTGGTGCCCTGGTTCGACCGACGGAACTTGTTCAGCCGGTAGGTGCGGTGGGTGCCGTCGTCGTTCATCACCGAGACGTAGTCGGCGGTGGCTTCTTCGACCACACCGGACTTCTCTGCGATCACGACGTCGCCGGCATCCTTGGCCGCGCGGGCCTCCATGCCGGTGCCGACCAGCGGCGCCTCGCTGCGTAGCAGCGGGACGGACTGGCGCTGCATGTTGGCGCCCATCAGCGCCCGGTTGGCCTCGTCGTGCTCCAGGAACGGAATCATCGCGGTGGCGACCGAAACGGTCTGCCGCGGGGACACGTCCATGTACTCGACCTCGTCCGGCGGGACCTGGTCGACCTCGCCGGAACCCTTGCGGCGCACCAGCACCCGGGTCTCGGTGAACCGGCCCTCGGCGTCCAGCTTGGCGCTGGCCTGGGCGATGATGAACCGGTCCTCCTCATCCGCGGTCAGGTACTGGATGTCATCGCTGGCGATCCCGCCTGTGACCCTGCGGTACGGGGTCTCGATGAACCCGAACGGGTTGACCCGGGCGAAGGTGGCGAGCGAACCGATCAGACCGATGTTCGGGCCTTCCGGGGTTTCGATCGGACACATCCGGCCGTAGTGGGACGGGTGGACGTCCCGGACCTCTAGCGAGGCGCGGTCCCGGGACAGACCGCCCGGCCCGAGCGCCGAGAGCCGGCGCTTGTGGGTCAGCCCGGCGAGCGGGTTGGTCTGGTCCATGAACTGCGACAGCTGGCTGGTGCCGAAGAACTCCTTGATGGAGGCGACGACGGGCCGGATGTTGATCAGGGTCTGCGGCGTGATGGCCTCGACGTCCTGGGTGGTCATCCGCTCGCGGACGACGCGCTCCATGCGGGACAGGCCGACCCGGATCTGGTTCTGGATCAGCTCGCCCACGGTGCGCAGGCGACGGTTCCCGAAGTGGTCGATGTCATCGATCTCGACGGGACGCTGCTCGCCGTTGACGGTCCACTCCTCGTCGCCCTGGTGCAGTCGCAGCAGGTACTCGACGGTGGAGAGCAGGTCGTCCTCGGTGAGCGTGCCGACGCTGGTCGCCTTGTTGACGCCCAACTTCTTGTTGACCTTGTACCGGCCGACCTTGGCCAGGTCGTAGCGCTTGTCCTTGAAGAACAGGTTGTCCAGCAGCGCCTGTGCACTTTCCTTGGTGGGGGGCTCTCCCGGACGCAGCTTGCGGTAGATGTCCAGCAGCGCCTCGTCCTGGCCGCCGATGTGGTCCTTCTCCAGGGTCGCCAGCAGCACCGGTGACCAGGAGAAGTGCTCGCGGATCCGGTCGGCGTCCCAGCCGAGGGCCTTCAGCAGCACAGTCACCGGCTGGCGGCGCTTGCGGTCGATGCGCACGCCGATCGTGTCGCGCTTGTCGATGTCGAACTCGAGCCAGGCACCACGCGAGGGAATGACCTTGACGGAGAAGACGTCCTTACCGGCGGTCTTGTCCAGGTTCTTGTCGAAGTAGACGCCCGGGGACCGGACCAGCTGCGACACGACGACACGCTCGGTGCCGTTGATGATGAACGTGCCCTTGCTCGTCATCATCGGGAAGTCGCCCATGAAGACGGTTTGCGACTTGATCTCGCCGGTCTCGCCGTTCATGAACTCGGCGGTGACGAACAGCGGTGCCGAGTAGGTCATGTCCTTGTCCCGGCACTCCTCCTCGTTCGCCTTGACCTCGTCGAAACGCGGGTCGGAGAAGGACAGGGAGAGGTTCCCGGAGAAATCTTCGATCGGCGAAATCTCGTCGAGAATCTCGTCCAGGCCGCTCGGTGTCGGCTCGCTCTGCCGGGCGCGCCACACTGGGCCGCCGACAAGCCAGTCGAAGGAATCGGTTTGTAGTGCGAGGAGGTTCGGTACTTCTAGTGGTTCACGGAGTTTGGCGAAGGAAACTCGCTTCGTTCCGGATGCTGACCTGGACATGCTGCTGACTGCCAAGATGCGTCCTTCCGAGGACAAACACTGTGTGGACACGCTCTGGTCGTGCTGGGACTGCTGGTCGGGGGCGGCTGCTTCTCTGACTCATTGCTGGCCCGCGGTGTATATGCCCAGGTCAGCAGGGATTCCTCGCGTATCGGCGGGGAATCCCAGAACCTGGGCAGCACAAAGAGGGCAGCGCAAACAATCAGCTTAGCACCAGAGCGCACGTCTGTCTAGACGTACCCTCCGTGCCCGAACCACCATCGGCGAGGAGCGCGACAAATCGCACCAAACCATCAAACCGACGGACAGTTGAGTCCGAAGGACGCGGCCCTGCATATGACCGACGTCGTGTCCTAAGCGTGGCCCCCCGAGCGGCATCCGTCAAGCACCAGCGCAATACCCATCCGTTCACATCCGGCGCTCGCGACCAGCGGTCGAGCGGCCGGACGACACCGCCGAGTGGCGGGACCAGCCAAGCGGGTTAAGACTGACTCGATCGAGCGGGCCAACCTCACAGAATGCCATTTGCGAGGGTCCCTGGTCCTTTCGAGCATCGATGTCAAACTGTGACTGACGGTAGCGAGACCTGCGGGTACCGTTACGCGGACAACGGGTAACAGAACGGGCACTTGCGACCCTCATGACCGAACACCCAACCATCGTCAGAACCAGCGAAGTCCCAGTGCGACAAGGACTTCCGCTGCCTCGGACGCCGCTGATCGGGCGGGAGATCGAGGTGCTGAGCGTCGGCCGAGTCCTCGATGAAGGCCGCCTGGTCACCATCACCGGGCCGGGCGGCATCGGTAAGACAAGAGTGGCGATCGAGGTGGCGCGACGACAAGCGCGCCGCGTCGTCTTCGTTGCGTTGGCCGACCTGGAACGCTCCGGCGTTGCCGGTGCCATCTTCCGGGCCTGCACGGCAGGCACCGGCTCCCGGCTGTCCGGACCGATCGCGTCGGGCTCGCACATCATGAACGGCGTGTGGGCCGAGCTGGCGCAGGAAATCGCCCGCGACCCTTTGGTGCTGGTGCTGGACACGTTCGAACACCTCAGCGGTGCCGCCACCCTGGTGAGTCAGATTCAGGGCGCCATTCCCGATCTCGCCGTGCTGGTGACCAGCCGCAGCCGGCTCGGGCTCACCGACGAGCGGGTGGTGCCGTTGACCGGTCTCACAGTCGAGCCGGGCGGACCCGCTGTGCAGTTGTTCCACGAGCGTTGCCAGGGAGTTGGCGGTGATCGGGCCATCGGTACCGTGCCCGCGGAATTGGCCGTGGTGGAGATCTGCCGCCTGCTGGGTGGAGCACCGCTGGCCATCGAGCTCGCTGCGGCCCGCACCGCTGTGATGTCGCCCGTCGCGTTGCTCGGACAGTTGCGACAACCCGACGACGGTCGCGTCCTGGGCCTGCTGGCGCACGGTCCGGTCGACCTGCCCGCCCGGCAGGTGAGCATGCGGGCCACCATGTCCTGGAGCTATCAACTCCTGGACGGCACCCAGCAAACACTGTTCCGCCGCCTTGGTGTGTTCCCGAGCTCGTTCTGCTTGGCCGCCGCTGAGCAAGTCTGCACGGGCGTCGGCCCTGATGGCGGCTGGCTGGCCCCGGATGCGTTGCTCAACGGCATCGCGACGCTGGTCGACCTGCACCTCATCGCACCTATGCCGGACTCCGGGACGGAGAACCCGGAGGACGCCCGGTTCACCATGAGCGGCGCTCCACGCGCCTATGCGCTGGAACTGCTGGAGATGTCGGGCGAGCAACGCGCAGTCCAGGCTCGGCTGCAGGAATGGACGCTGGACTTCGCCCGGCGGGCCGAGCGCGGGATCTACTCCGCCGATGAGCGGCGGTGGCTCAGTCGGATCGATGACGAGCTACCACTGATCAGGCACACCCTGACTGCCTTCGCCCAGGACTCCGATGCCGCGCGAGGGGTGACGCTTGCGGCCGGCATCGCCGGTTTCTGGACCATCCGCGGCCCGCTGGTCGAGGCCTTGCAGTGGTTCCGCACCTTCCTGGCGATCGACCGGGCCGGCGGCAGATTGCCCGACCGGCTCCGGGCCGTGGCGATCGGCTGGGCCAATCGACTCGGTATGGAGTCCGGCGATCTGCCGGACACCGGTGAAACCAGGGCGGCCAGAACAACCGTCGTTGCACACCCGTGTTCGGCCGCGCTCTGGCTGCGCTCGACCGACCACCTCATCTACGAACTGATCAGCGGGCTCGGCGCGGCGTCCGCGAGCACACCGGTTTACGCCGTACCGCCAACAGACCCACTCGACGAGTGCCTGGCGCTCGTTGCCGAGGGAATCACCCTGGCGGGCTCCTCGAACGAGTCCTACTGGCTCAGCCACTATCTGTTTCTGCGCGCGCAATTGGAGTGGATGTCCGGTCGCCTCGACGCGCTGCCCTTCGCGGAAGAGGCCGTTGCTGTCTCCCGGGACGGCATGCATCCAAGGATCGCCGCCAAGTCCCAGGCACTCGTCGGCGTCTGCCGGATGACGAAGGGCGATTGGGCCGGCGCCCGATCCTCGATGCTGGCGGCCCTGAGCAACCTCCGAGAAACCGGCGACCTGGCCGGCGCTGTCGACGCGATGACCGCAATGGGGGTGATCGAAGTTGAACTCGGGGACGTGGTGCAGGCGGCCGGGTTTCTCCGTCAGGCCATGACCGAGGCCCGACGGATCGGCTACGGCAACGGTGAGATCTATGGCGCCTGGACAGTTGTCTTTCTGGCGTCCCGGATTGGGATGCACCGGGACGCCGCCACCATGGACGACGCACTGGCCCAACACATCGGTCTCGTCGAACGGGGGTTGCCCCGGGACATCTATCTCGACTACGTCAAGTCAATCGAGACCGCCAGAGCCACCGCCGGTCTGCCGACAACCCGGCAATTCGACGGCCGGGGATGGGGCTGGCTGCGGGCGCACGCACTGGAGCTCGCGACCGAGATCAGCAGCCAGGCCGCTGTGGTCGAACCGGTCCCGGCGCGACAAGCCCGGCAATCGCGAACCGCACATCGGCACGACCTCACCGCCCGCGAATTGCAGATTCTGTCCGCGATCGCCAGCGGTCAAACGAATGCACAGATCGCGGCGGCGCTATTCCTGTCGGCCAAGACGGTGATGCATCACAGCACCAGCATCTACCGCAAGCTCGAGGTCGGCGGCCGGGCCGAGGCCGTCGCCCTGGCGTACCGAACCGGCCTGCTGCAAACCCTCGCAAGGCAGTCGGTGCTCACGCCAGAAATAGGGCGATCGCCCGATGCCCCTCCCGGGCGATCCTGATGGGCTCACTGCCAGCGGTGTCGTGCCAGGCAGCGCGGGAAAGAGCGCTCGTTCCGACGGGGGTGGTGGCGTTGGTTCGAGAGGTGCGGCGAGCACGACGGGCCGGCCAGACCCTGGGTGCCGCCGCCATGCTGCTGGCCCTCGGCGGCTGTAGTTGGGTATCCGGGATGTTCGGCAGCAACGATGGGCCACCCACGGACGAGGTGTCGGTCTTCGACGTCACGGTCGGGCAGTGTTTTGCTCCGCAGCAGGAAGTACAACGCGAACTCTCCACCCTGACCTCGGTCCCGTGTGACGGGCCGCACCGCCAGGAAGCTTTTGCCATCGTTGACTACCAGCCGCCGGAAGGCGTGCAGGGCAACGCCTTTCCCGGAACCGCGACCCTCGCTCAGTTTGCCGATGCGAAATGCGCGCAGGATTTCCAGGACTACGTCGGGATCAGCTATCTCGACTCGTCGCTGTTCTTCACCTACCTGATGCCGTCGGCTCGCGGCTGGGAGCAGGACACCGATCGCGCCGTGGTCTGCTTCGTCACCACCACCGGCGCGGAATTGACTGCCTCTGTGAAGGAATCGCGACTGTGACCGCCGCCATCGGAGTGGAGGTGCGGTATGGGTAAGCCGTGCGTGGTGTCCGGGGCCATGATCATGTGCACATTCGGCCTGGCGCCGTCGACGCTGTCGGTGGTCGCGCCGCGCCCGATCGTCGAGGGTCGGCCGGTCGCCACCATCGCGGATGTCGCACCCGGGGCGAACATCGCGCCCTTCGGCATGTGCCAATCGCTGGCGAACCCCACTGTGGCCGCCGCAACGGCGGCCGCGCTCGGCGTGCTGACCCCGATGCCTTGTGTGCCGGTCGTTCCCGCGCCCTGGACGCCGATGGCTCCGCAGACGACGGCCGGCGGCATCCCGGTGCTGGTTGCGGGTGCCACCTGTGTGTGTGCGTTCGGCGGTTCCATTTCGCTGACGATGCCCGGCGCCGTCCGAACAACGGCGGCCTGACATGAACTGCCTGTTCCATCCGACCCGGACCTAGCTCTACCCAACGACAGGAGTGGGAATGCCGACTTACGCCGCACCAGGTGTGTACGTCGAAGAAGTCGCGTCAACGCAGAAGGTGCTATCCGCGGCACCCACAGCGGTGGCGGCCTTTGTCGGCTTCACCGAGCGCTATCCGACCGACGATCCAACCGATCCGGATGGCCTGGCTCCCAAGCTGGTGACCAGTTGGGGTCAGTTCGAGGCCTTGTTCGGCGGCTTCACGCCGGGCGCGGTGTTGCCACTGTCGGTCTATGGCTACTTCGCCAACGGCGGGTCGCTGGCCTACATCGTCCGGGTGCCGAACACCGCACCGTCAGGCGAGCCCTCCCGCCGCGAACTGCCGGCAGCCGACCGCGCTCTCGGCCTGCCCATCGCCGTCGAGAGCATCGAACCGGACGCCGATATCACGATCCAGGTGAGTAATGCCGACACCGACGAGGAGGGTCCGAGTCCGTTCTCCATCGACGTACTCTCCGGACCCACGATCGTCGAGTCCTACCCGGATCTGACCCTGGACAAGGGCAAGCGCAATGTGGCGACGGTCATCAACGGGACGTCCACCCGGATCAAGGTAAACATCCTGCTCGATGAGAAGACCGACCTGTCGAGCCAGATCGAGGTGCTCCGCCCCGGCCTGTACTCCCTGGAAAAGGCAACGCCCACACCGGTTCCCGTCACCGGACGGAAGTTCGCCGGATCCGAGACGACCCGTCAGGGCATCAACGGTCTGGCGGTCGCGGACGACGTGACCATGGTGATCGTCCCCGACCTGGTGACCGCAGCGACCAAGGCCGACGGCTCCCTCGACCTTGGCCTGTGGAAGGCCGTGCAGACGTCGTTGATCAGCCACTGTGAGCAGAACGGCAACCGGATGGCGGTGCTCGACGCCCCGCCCGGCATGACGCCGCAGCAGATCCGGGACTGGCGCAGCGATGTGGCGATGTACGACTCCGCCTACGCCGCGCTGTACTACCCGTGGATCAAGGTGGAGAACCCGATCGGCGTGAACGGCGACGCCGAGGTACTCATCCCGCCGAGCGGGCACATCGCCGGCGTCTGGGCCCGCACCGATGAGACCCGCGGGGTATGGAAGGCGCCGGCCAACGACACTATCCGCGGCTGCCTCGACGTCGCGTACGGCGTCACGCAGAACGAACAGGCCGTCCTGAACCCGATCGGTATCAACTGCATTCGTCCGTTCGGCACCCGGGGCATTCGGATCTGGGGCGCGCGGACGCTGGCCAGTGATTCGGATTGGCGCTACATCAATGTCCGGCGGCTGTTCAACATGGTCGAGTCGACCATCGCCGAGGGCACCCAGTGGGCGGTCTTCGAGCCCAATGACGTTGCCCTGTGGGAGGGCGTCAAGCGGACGCTCAATGCATTCCTGCGGGGGTTGTGGAGCACTGGGGCGCTGTTCGGTCAGTCCGCCGATCAGGCCTTCTACGTGAAATGCGACGCCGAGACCAACCCGCCGGAATCCATCGATCAGGGATTGCTGATCGTCGAGGTCGGTATCGCGCCAGTGAAACCCGCCGAATTCGTGGTGTTCCGTATTGCGCAGCACAAGCAGGTCGCGAACTGACCCGGGCTCCCCAAATGGCTCAGCCCTTTCCGTCTCTGACTGCCCTGTTCACCTCATTCCCACCAGGAGCCCCGCATGCCCAATGAAGCCCTCATTGCCGTCGATCCGCTGATCGCCCAGAACTTCTTCCTCGAGATCGATGGTGAGGTGGTGTCGATCCTCGCCAGTGTGTCCGGCCTTGACGTCGAAATGGAGGTCGCGACCACGCAACAGGTCGGCAAGGACGGCAAGAGCCAGACCGTCAAGACCCTCGCCGGCCGGAACAAGGCCCCCGATTTGTCATTGGTGCGGATGGCCCCGCCGGATTCGACACAGGACAAGATGTGGGGTTGGTTCATGGACATCATGAACAAGGGCATCCTGCTGTCCGACCGGACGAACAACCGCAAGAGCGGGTCGATCGTGATGTACGACTCGACCCATGTTGAGGTGGCCCGGTTCAACTTCACCAATGGTTGGCCCAGCAAGATCTCCACCGATCAACTGTCGGTCGACTCGAACGATCCGGTGAAGGAGACCATCACCCTGACGATCGAGAGCCTGGCGCGGGTCAAGTGAAACTAACCACCAAGTACGAGTTCACCTTGCCTCGCGGTTATGTCGATCGCGAAGGTGAAGTGCATCGCAAGGGCCTGATGCGACTGGCGACTGCGCGGGACGAGCTGGAACCGCTGCGCGATCCGACGGTTCAAGGACCGGATGACCCGCGGCTCACGGTGCTGATCCTGGCCAGGGTGGTGCAGTCGCTCGGCACTCTCGATCAGGTAACACCACACGAGATCGAGGGGTTGTTCGCTGCCGATCTGGCCTTCCTGCAGGACTTCTACGGGGTCATCAACTTCGGCAACCAGCAGGAATACGAGGAACTCCTTGCCGCACAGGCGGAATCGGCGCCGCTGATCGGTGTGCAGCCCCGCGCTCCCAGGGCAAGTCCGCCTCCTCCGGCCGATTCGGAGTCCGCGGGCGCACCGGCCGAGTCGCTCGTCCCACGTCCGCCACGGGCGCGGGTCGAGGAAATCCCCCGCGTCCCGGTCTGATCCGCGATGTTGCGCTACCCGGTCGACGTGCTCTGGCAGGAGGTCGCGTACCTGGCGTACCACCTGCACTGGTCGATGGACGACCTACTGGACCTCGAGCACATGGACCGGGTGCGGCTGGTGCGCGCGGTGGCGGGCCTGAACGAGCGAGCGTGGGAGGTTGTCCGTGAGTTCGCCTGAGTCTGCCCGTTACCTGGGTGGCGAGCCGACCCTGGGCTCGCGGTTCCTTTTCGAGGTGGACGGTGTCGAGATCGGCATCTTCTCCGCGGTGAAGGGTCTGCAGGTAACCTCACGCACCGAGAGCATCGTCGAGGGCGGGCAGAACGGCTACGCCTACAAGCTGCCGGGGCGGCTGGAATGGCCGAACATCACCTTCACCCGTGGGCTGACGGATGCGGATGCACTGTTCGACTGGATGAACAAGGTCTCCGGCGAAGGATTCGCGGCCGCCGGCAATAAGTTGACCCGGTCCACCGGCGCGATCACGGCAATGTCCAACAACGGAGATCGACTGCGCGCATGGTCCCTTGAAGGCGTCTTTCCGGTTCGCTGGACAGGACCGGACTTCGGCGCCGGCAAGGAAGACCCACTCACCGAGGAGCTCGAGATCACGCACCACGGGTTTCGTAGCTCAGCGCCGAACGGGTGAGCGCGGTGGCCGATACCTCGCCGTTCGGCACTCCCGTGTCTGTCAACTCCGTGTTCGGCAACGCTGTGGCCAGCCGCTGGGCGCCGCCGGGTCCGCGATCGCACCCTCGACCCGCGCCACCCGGCAGTGTTGCCGCCGCGGCCGTGAGGTTTTCCGCTGGGCTGGGTCAGGTACCCCAGGTACGACGACAACTGGCCGGGCCGAAGCCGATCAGGGCGGCCGGTGCCTCTGGTGCGGCCGGCAACGTGGCGCCGCCGCGATGGTGGGTGCCCGTTCCGGCGCGCACGGAATCGTCGTGGGGTTCTGCTAGCGCAGGTGGGACGAATACCGCCACTGTCGCTGCCGGCACCGGCCGGCTGCTGCGGCGCGCTGTCGGCCCTACGCCGACGCTGCAAAACCATCGCCCCGGAGCCGCGACAGCCGCAATGGCCGGCAAGACCATTCCGGTCCGCCGAGTTCCCGAAGTGGCGTTTTCCGGAAACATGAAAGGTGCTGCCAGCAAACTGGTTCCGCCCAGGAACAACGTTTCCGCGCCGAACACAGCTCGCTCCAACCCACCGCTCTCGAAGGCGGCTGGTCCACCGGGGCCGATCGCGGGGGACGGCGGTCCGCACCGGCCCGCCGCCGGCGCCGTCCCCCGGTCAGAAGCACTCCGGTTCGGTGCGGTATCCGCGGCACGGGTCGGAACTGCACGGGTCGGAACTGCACTGGTCGGAACTGCACGTAGGCAACAGGTTTCGGCGGCGGGTTCTCAGCCGGCGCGCTCGACAACGTCGGTGGTGGAGCCTGACATCCGGAATCGTTGGTCGGATGCCGCTCGCACCCATGCTGTCGTATCGCAGTCGGCACGTGTATCGCAGTCGGCCGCCGACGCAGCTAGCGTTGTCCGACGCGCCTGGTCGCGGCCGCCGACCAAACCAGTACCGGAGCCACCGACCGTTGAGCCGGCAGATGTTGGCCGGCGCAGCGAGTCGCCGAGCGGTGTTACTACCAGCCCTGCGAGCGCGTCACCAGGGGTCGCTCTACCTGCGAGACCCGAAAATCCCTCTGGCACAACCATTCGCCAGCACTTGCTCCCGGACCATCGGCAGTTACCTGGGCAGCATCACATCCAGGGTTCATCCACGCCAACCGAGTCAGCGGGCATCGTTCGACGAGTTTCATCGGCGCCGCCGACTTCCGCCGCCACACCGGATGCAACTGCCACAACGGAAACAACTGCCACAACGGAAGCCACGACCACGGCGTCGCATTCAGCGCAACAACAACCTGATCACCGTGCCTACGACATCAACAGTTCCGCTGCCGAGCCCGACGTGGCCTCGCCCAGCCTCGTTGAGCACCCCGCGACGGCCGGAGCCGTGTCGGGGACCCTCCGTCGACTCCCCCTCGGCCAACGAACGATGCGCGGTCGCCTGCCACTCGCGGTCGACTCCCTGCCCGGTCCGCAAGCCGCACAGTCGGGGCTGTATCGATTGACACATCGGAAGGGCACACTTGGTACCAGCACCGCTGCCCCACAATCCATCAGAGCGCGTGGGGTGCAGCAGCTGTCCGTCGCGCCAACCGCCGGAAGAATAGGTTCCGGCAGAGAAACGTCTGTATCTGCTCCACCCGGACAGCCGCTCGCGCGTATGACGGCGGGCCCAACCCCAGCTCCTGCCCCAGCCCCAGCCGCACCCCCAACGCAATCAGCCGGCAATCGGGCCATTGCCCCACCCACCTCGGTTCCCGCCGCAACCACCGCGCCCGCGCCCGTGCGCGGGACCGCCGGATCCGCCACTCCCGGATCACTCGCCGCCTCCGCGCCGCCTGCACCCGGCTCCGCGCCGCCCACCCCCGCCTCGCTCGCTGCCGCCGCGCCCACCCCCGGATCACTCGCCGCCTCCGCGCCGCCCACGCCCGTGTTTCCCCCTGCCTCGACGCCGTCCGCTCCCGCACCGCCCACACCAGTTGCTACTGCACTGATGTCAACCGCAGGCAGGTCCCCCACACCGGTCACTGCTACGCCCGCCTCCCCCGCTGCCTCAGCACCGTTCAGCGCTGCCGCCGCGCCCACCGTCACCGCCCCCACGCCAGCCGCTGCAGCGCCCGCGTCCCCGGCTTCATCGGTCCAGCGGCTGGCCACTGACCCGGCTGCGTCGATCCTGGACGCAGCCGTCGCCCCCGCGTCGACCCCCGACGCGGGCAGCACGTCCACACCAGCGCGCTCCACAGCGCACGCTGCCCACTCCACCACGATGGCTGCCCCTGCCGCAGCTGCGGCGGCAACGCAATCAGCTGCGGGACAACCTGTCTCGTTGACTGCCCCCGCCGACGCGGCAGGGGTGATCCGGCGCGACGCAGCGAGCACGTCCGAGAGCCACCCGCCCATCGATCCAACGTCACCGCCAGGCAGGGTCAGCACTTCTGGCCCGAACGGCTTGTCCGGTGATTGGGTCGACGGCGACCATGCACAGTCTGTTGGGTCCGGATCTGCCCGCGGCCGCTCCCCTCGCATCCGCAGAATGCTCGCAGGGCGGTCCCTGCCTTCCGGCATTCCCGTTGCCAGTGCGTCGATCTCGGGATTCGCCGATCCACAGGAAATCGCCGTCATCGGCACAGCCGCGTCCGCACCGGTCGGTTGGCGAGGACCGGTCGTGTTGCGCGCGATGACCGCCGCGGCGCGAGCGACCATCCGTCGGACGGCAGCCGCAACCGACGGCGCACACCCAACTGCCTCCCCGCTTCACTTCCAGCAGACCGCCGTTGCCGATCTGCGTCCCGGGCAGATCACCGCGTCACCGCTTCGGACGGCCCACAGCGCCCCAGCCGCAGCAGCTTCGACACCGGCAGCTTCCGGTCCAGCCGACCGAGCACGACCCGCCGTCAGCCCACCCTCTGCCGTCAGCTCACCCAACGGGTTCGGCACACCTCTCATCCCCGCCGCCGCCGCCGCCGGCACCTCGGCGGCCGCCGGGACCTCGATCACCAACGGCACCCCGACCGTCACCGGCTCGTGGAACGCGGCCGTATCGACAACTCTGCGCCGCTCTGTCCTGAGCGGGACCGACATTTCCCCCGCCCGCGCAGTACCCGCGGCGCGTTCGGTGGACCCCATACGCGCGATTTCGGCCAGGAGCCTCCTGCGCGCGAGCTCTTCACGCGGCGCAGCTCAGGCAACAGCGTCGGCACCCTCGATGTCCCGGTCACACCAGAGATCCGGGTCACGCCAGCGATCTGTCACGGGAGCAGCTGTCACCCCAGGGCCGGCACCTGCCGGCCTGATCAGGGTCGCGTTGCCGCCGGCAATGCTGCCACCGGCGGGCATGGTCGGCGCGAGGCTGGCTCCGGCCCGGCCATCCGAGCCGCCAACCCACGCCCGGTCATCCCGCTCGCGAGATTCATTGCCCGACAGATCGGTGCACGTGGATACCCGGCACAGCATCGTCTCCGGCATCAGGTTCAGCGGTCCACCACCGGGCCTCGCCATCCGCCGGACCAACAAGGGGAGCACCAGCGGCGGTCGGGTTGACGCCAATGGCGTCACAGGAAATTTTCACGCTGCGCCCGCACCCTCATCACCCACCACCAGTCGCCCGGCACCGGCCGCCACCTACGCGCTGATGACAAGCGGCCTGACGACATCAGTACTGGCCCACTTCGTGCATCGCCCCTCCACCCAGACAGCCTTACCGGCAACACATCACGCATCGAGTCCGCCGCCGGCGAGTCCGTTGACCGGCATTACCGCCGGGCCGTTGGCCACTCGATCCGGCGTCCATCCCGCAGCCGCGGCAGCCCTGGCCAGCTCACGGGTGGCCGGATCACCCTTCCAGCTGCGCCAGGTGATCGCCCCGGCAACAACGTTCCAGCCGGCCACCGCGTCGGTGATCCGTCGATCACCGGCGGCGCCTCCGGTAGGTACCCCGCGGGGTGGGGCAACCCCACCGCTCCCAGCAACCGGCGCCGCCGGCCCGCTGCCCGGGACCCTCACACCGGCGAACCTGGCAGCGTTTGGTGCCGCCGCAACCGGAACCACCCAGCTATCCCGGCGATTCGCCGCGGCCGCCGGTGCCACAGCGGGCGCCAGGCCTCCGACGTCCGGTCCGCAAACCCCCGACACGACGATCAGGCGCTTCTTCGACGTGCCTTCACCCTCGGAGTTGTTCGAACGCGCCCGCAGCTGGTTCGCCGATACCCCGGATGCGACCGCCGACGGCCCACCGGGCCAATTGCCGGGTGATCCACCGGTCGCACAGGATCCACCCACCCACTCGACAGAACTCGCCGAACGCCCGCGTTCGTTGAGTGCGTTACTGCGACAAGGGAGTTCGATGACCGAAGTCAATGAGAACCGATATGACCAGCCGGTGGCCGAGGCGCTCAGCCCACGAGAGTGGGACCAATTGGTCGATCTCGTCGTGGAACGGATCGAGGAGCGGGTGCGAGATGAGCTGGCCCGTCGCGGCCGGCGGTTCTCACCGGGGGTCTTCTGATCATGACGAGGATTTCGAGTGAATATCTGGAGCGCTCATGGCATTGACCGAAAAGGCTTTTCTGGAGATCGAGGGCAGCACCACCACCATCCCCTGCATGTTCAACCCCGCCGAACTCGCGGTCAGCAGATCCAACACATGGGCAGGCACATCCATTGCAGGCAAGGGCGTTCCGCAGATCAAATACCTCGGGGCCGCTTCTGGTGCGATGGCATTGCATCTGACGTTCGACACCACCGACACCGGTGATGCCGTCACCAGGCACACCGGCAAGGTCCTCACCCTGATGGACGTCGACCAGTCCCTGCCGGGAACGGACCCACAAACCAACAACGCACGCCCGCCGTACGTCATCTTCCACTGGGGAAACCTGCATTCCTTCAAGGCCGTGGTCAGCAACCTCAACCTGCGATTCACGTATTTCTCGTCAACCGGTGTCCCATTGCGGGCTCAGGTCGACCTGCTACTGACCCAGTTCGCCGAATCGGCTGCATTCGGCCCGCAGAACCCGACCTCCGGAACGCCCGACCCGCACCGGGTGCACCGCGTCCAGCCCGGTGAAACGCTCGATCGCATCTCGGCCAAGTACTACGGCGACTCCACGAAATGGCGGGCGATCGCGCAGGCCAACGGTGTCGTCGATCCCCTGGCCTTGCGGACCGGTTCACTGTTGTCGATTCCGAGGTCCACCCAATGACGAGTCCCTTGATTCAGACCACCGCGCCGGTCATCAAGGTCAACGGGCAACCGTTGTCCGAGCTGGCCCTGATGCAGCTCGACGATCTGCGGATCTCCAGGGTGCTGCGGTTGCCGGGCCGGGCCACCCTGCGCTTCTCCGATATCGGTTACGCCATTGCGGCCGGCCAGGTCTTCGCCATCGGGACGACGGTGGAAATCAGTGGGCATGAGACGGTGATCTTCGTCGGTGAGGTCACCGGCGTGGAAATGACCCTGGAGCACGGACAACCGGAGTTCACCGTCATCGCTGACGACCCTGCCTACAAGCTCACCCTCGGCACCAAGGTGCGGACCTTCACCCGGGTCAGCTATTCCGAGGTCATCGGACAGATCGCGGGCGAGCACGGCGTGCAAAACACGGTCACCGGTCTGACCTCCCCGCGGCACGACTACCTCATGCAGGCCGACAGCGACTTCGGCTTCCTCAACGAGATTGCCGACCGTTCCGGATCCGACTGGTGGATCGACGGTCGAACATTGGTCGTCCAGCCCTACGAATCAGCCTCCACACCCATCATTCTCGCGGCCGAAGATCTGCACTCGTTCTCGGTTCGAGCCAGTGCCTTGCATCCCGGCACAGCAACCATCAGGGGGTGGTGGCCGAAAACAAAGCAGTCGGTGAGCGCTGACGGTGCGAATTCGACCAGCGGCGCGGACGCCAATCTCGTTCAGCCGTATCTGCAGGCGGCCAACCTCCGGAACGCCAACAAGACCATCAGCACCGCCGACATGCCCGGTGATCAGGATGAGGCCGGGAACCTCGCCGATCGGTTGGTCGGGCGGTGGACAGCGGGTGCCGTCACTGCCAAGGGGTCCTGTCCCTCCAACCCCGGAATCACTCCCGGCGGGTCAGTCAGGATCGAAGGCGCCGGGCCGGCATCAGGCACCTATCAAGTGAGCGAGGTGGAACACACCTACAACCGGCGAGGCTTCGAAACCCGCTTCACCGCAGGCGATCGGCGGCCATCCGGCCTGGTCGACATGCTTTCCGGCGAGCGGTCCTCAAGTTTCCGGCGGGATGGCCTGGTGATCGGGATCGTCACGACGGTCGGCAATTCGCAGGGTTCCGCGGGAGACATCAAGGTCAAGTACACCTCGCTCGGCGGGCAGGTGGAGAGCAACTGGGCCCGGGTGGTGACCCTTGGTGCTGGCGCCCAACGCGGCATGACGTTCCTACCGGAGGTCAATGACGAGGTGATCGTCGGCTTCGAGGGTGGGGATGCCCGCCGTCCGGTGATCCTGGGCGGCGTCTACAACGGACGGGACACCCCAGTCGAGTTCGGCGTCGCAAATGGAACGGTCAGCAAACGGCGGATCACCTCGCGTTTGGGACATTTCGTCGAGCTGGCCGACGGCACGGATCCGGCCAACCAGCACATCGGTCTCACCCTTGCGGGCGGGAATCACCAGGTTCGCCTCGGCAAGGATCGGCTCGATGCGAAGGTTCCGGCCGGGGTGCCGATTACCGTCAAATCCGGTGACGCGTCGATCGAAATCGGCAACGACGGGTCCATCACCATTTCCGGCCAGAAGATCACGCTCAAGTCGAAGACCGATGTGGAGATCTCCGGCCTGAACATCACCGCAAAAGCCAACGTCAAATCGGCCATCTCCGGCACCATGGTCGAGGTCAAGGCCTCTGCCACCGGGGAGGTCTCCGCGGGCGGGCCGTTGACCCTCAAAGGCGCGATGGTGGCGGTCAACTGATGACTGAGAAAGTGGTAGATCCGAGCGGCTCGATGGAGCCTGCCCAGTCCAACGCATCGTTCGTCGGGCAGGGGTTCTTCTGGCCGATGCAGGTCGACCATACTGGGTCGATCCGGCTCACTGAAGGCGCAACCGACATCGATGCTGCCATGCAGGTTGTCCTCGCAACCGCCCCTGGAGAGCGGGTCATGCGTTCGCAGTTCGGTTGCCGGATCTGGGATCTGCTGTTCGAGCCGGTCACCGCCAATGTGCTGGGGCTGATGGCCCAGGCGGTCCGCGACGCGTTGGCGCAATGGGAGCCCCGAGTGGAGGTCGAGCAGGTCAACGCGGTGCCGGATGCACGCGACTCGGCCCTGGTCATGATCACCATCGAGTACCGCGTCAAGGCGACCAATGACCGTCGGAATCTCGTCTACCCGTTCTACGTGATACCCCATGAGGAGGTCTGATGGCGCTGCCCGCACCCAATTTGGACGACCGGACCTTTCAGGACATCGTCGACGAGGCAAAGCGTCTCATCCCCAGGTACACACCGGAATGGACCAACCACAACCTGTCCGATCCGGGCGTTGCGCTGATCGAGCTGTTTGCCTGGATGAGCGAAATGGTGCTGTTCCGGGTCAACCAGGTTCCGGATCGGCTCTTCGTGCATTTCCTGAATCTTGTTGGTATCGAACCTTTTCCGCCGTCGGTAGCGCGCGCGGACATCACCTTCTGGTTATCCGCCGCGCAGGAGACCACTGTCACCGTTCCGGACGGTATGCAGGTGACGACCGCGCGGGAAGCGGCCGGCGAACAGCCCGTGGTGTTCACCACCGTCGGCAAACTGGACATCCGGCCGCCGGAACTCACCGCTGCGATTACCACCGACGCAAGATCCGTCCGGCTCACCGACGTGACCGACGATCTGCGATACGAGGGCTCGTCGGTGGAGTGCTTCAGCACCGTTGATGCCTCCGGTGCACTGGTGCCCGGCGATGCGTTGATGCTGGGCTTTGCCCGTTCGCTCGCCGGCGTTGCCCTGCGGCTATCGATCAGTTGCGTGGCGCAGGGTATCGGGGTGGACCCGCTGCGGCCACCATTGGCCTGGGAGGTCTGGAACGGCGAGGCATGGATCGCCACCGACGTCTTCTCCGACAGCACGGGTGGCCTCAACCGGTCCGGCGAAATTGTGTTGATGGTGCCCAGCGAGCACGAGCTGCTGACATTGGGAAGTGTTGCCGCGTTCTGGATCCGGGTGCGACTGACCACCCCGCAACCCCATCAGCCGACCTATCAGGCGACGCCGATCATTGATGATCTGCAGGTTGCAACCATCGGCGCGACGGTGCGGGCGGAGCACGCATCCGGTTCCCCCGCCGAGGTGCTCGGGCGTTCGGACGGCAGCCCGGGGCAGGAATTCAAAGTGACCTTTCCGCCGGTATTGCCGCGCCGAACTTCCGAGACGGTCAGGATCACTGATGCCGGCAGCTCGGTGGAATGGTTTGAGGTGGAGGACTTTTCGCGGTCCGGCGCGACGGACCATCATTTCGTGTGGGATTCGGCCACCGGCATCGTCCGGTTCGGCCCGCGGATTCGGTATCCGGACGGGAGCGTTCGCCAGCACGGCAGAATTCCCCGCGACGGTGCGGAGATTGCGGTGACCGGGTACCGGTACGGCGGCGGGTCCGCCGGGAATGTCGGGGCAAGGACGCTGACGGCCCTGCGGAGCTCGGTTCCGTACATCTCCGGTTGCGTGAACATGCGCGGAGCAACGGGTGGGGTCGACGCGGAAACCGTTGAGGAGGCAAAGGTTCGCGGGCCATTGACGCTGCGCACCGGGCAGCGGGCTGTGACGGCAGGTGATTTCGAGCGGCTGACCTTGGAATCCTCGATCGAGGTTGCCCGGGCACGCTGTCTACCGGCGGCAACCGGCCGTGGTCCGGTACGCCTGTTGGTGGTGCCCGCCGTCCGAACGGATCCGCGGACCCAGGTGCTGGATGACTTCGCGCTGGCCGCGCCATTGATGCGCAAGATCACCGAACACCTCGATGCCCATCGCATCGTCGGGACCGCCGTCGAAGTGGGAACTCCCTACTACCAGGGGGTTTCGGTCGCGGCGCTGGTTCACGCGCCGCCCGGACGACCCCTCGCACTGGTGCGTCAACGGGCAATCGACGAACTCACCAGGTATATCCATCCGCTCACCGGCGGCGCCGACGGCGCCGGCTGGTTGTTCGATGCCGACCTGAACGCGGCAGCGATCGCTCAGCTCCTGGAGACCGTCGAGGGGATCAACCGGGTCGACGAGGTGCAGTTGTTCGAATACGACCTCCGGACGGGACAGCGAATTGGTGGCGGACGCGACGTCATCAGGCTCGATCGACACTCGTTGTTCCTGTCGGGGGCGCATCGAGTGGTCGTTCGATGACCGGTCCCGATCCGGGTCCGCCCGATTCTGACCAGTTATCGGAGAGCGCTGGGCCTTCGGCCGCTGAGCCTTCGACGGCCGTCGAGATCATCCCGCCTTCCGCGACCGCGGTTGCCCTTGGCGTGCATCCCACCGTCGGCGTTCCGGCTTCCGGCGTTGGTGTTCCGGTTCGCCGAGGAATGCGGGTCAGCCGGCCGGCTCGACACCCTCGGTGGCTGGTCGACCAACTGCCGGTTGGGATGGTGCAGAGCGACTTCTTCGTGCGATTCGTCGGACTGTTCCAGGAAATGTCGTCGACCCTGCTGGACGATGCCGACCTGGTGGAGCATGTCGCCGACGTCACCGTGACCCCGGTGCCGATGTTGCAGTATCTGGCCGGTTGGGTCGGCGTTGAGTCTGTCGACAAGTCCTTGCCGGAGGACCTGCAACGGACGATCGTCCGATCGTCCTCGCGGTCGCTGGCGCATCGAGGGACGGTTGCCGGGCTGCGCGGCTTTGTCGAGATGCTGTCCGGAGCGCCGGCGGAAGTGGTTGATGGAGGGGGTATCTGGCCGGAAGGTGAGGCTCCGAACGATGTGGCCTGGGTGACGATTACGGTGGCGGGCACCGGACATCTTTCTGAGGACGAATTTGTTGCCCTGGTGCGGGATGAGGTCCCGGCGCATGTCCGGGTTGAACTGTGGGTCGCTACGCGCCGGGTGTTGTCAACAATGGAGGACGATCGATGACGGGCCAGCTTGATCCCAACGAGGACAAAAGCTCTCCGATCGACGCGACCGTCGACCCGGCACCGTCCGCACCCGGCCCGCTGTTCGTGGACAACGGCGGAGATCTGCAGCCCGGACCAGTGGCCCAGCAACTCGAACCAGCAACCGACCAACCCCGGCCCATCGCCGAGCAGGCTGCGCCGACCACAGCCCAAACCTCACCAGCCGTCGACCGGACACCACCGGCACTCGACGAGCAGGCGTCCACCGCCGACCGGACGGCGGCAGCCGATCGCCCCGCAAAGGTCGCCGACCACCCAGAGCCGGCCATTTCCACACCCCCCTCGATGGAAAAGGCACCGCGTGTGGGTCCGGCGGCCGCACCTTGGACGGGTGGCCGGGCGCCGTTCGGGGGCGGCAGCGGGCCGCTCGCCGCGGATTCCGAATCGGCGACCACGTCGATGGCCGAGGTGCCGGTCCGACCGTTCGTCGCACTGGCGGAGCGACCAGAGGCTGTGCTCGGATCCGGAC
Organism: uncultured Actinomycetota bacterium; assembly: GCA_963730295.1. Lineage (GTDB taxonomy): Bacteria > Actinomycetota > Actinomycetes > Mycobacteriales > Nakamurellaceae > Nakamurella. Next base: position 291,485 of record CAVSRE010000009.1, read on the forward strand.
CGGCCGCTGTGTTTCCCGTGTCCAACGAACCGACACGAGCGGCGATGGGCACCGACGTCGTGACATGTCCGGAGTGCGGCCAACTGGCGACAGTCGACATGGCACGCAGGCAAGCTGACGACTTCTGCCGACGTTGCGACTTCCCGTTGTTCTGGGCGCGGGGCACTGTGATCGCGCCGGAGGGTGCGGAGTCCGGGGCATCCCTGCGGCGTCTGCCGGGAACGGTGGGCCGGGCGGCGACGGCTGCACTCATCTGCCCGCACTGCTCCGAACCGAATTCACCGGCAGCCGAGATTTGCGTACGCTGCGCGCTGAGTCTGCATCCCGTAGATATCCCGGAGCCGGAACCCGTGGTCATCGCGCCACCTGAGCCCGAGCCTGAACCAGAACCGTTGCCCGAGAAAAACTTCGACTGGTGGTGGATTGTGGCAGCGACTGCTGCTCTGGTCGCGATTGCCCTTCTCGTTGGTTTGCTTTCTCTGCGCTGATCAGCACGTGGTTTCTCGTTGATCTGCATTCGCGGTCAGAACGGGGGGTCGTCGTCGTCATCGGTGGACTTTTCGGGTCCGTAGCCGGTGCTGCGAACGGTGCCACCGGCGGCGGCGACAGTTGCTTCGGCCCTTTGGCCGTCGGTCATCCCGGTCAGCCATTCCCGGGTGTGTGTCGTGTAGGTGCGGCCGATTGGACTGGTGAACGTGATGCTGTCGTCGGCGTGATGTTCGGTGTCCCACAGTCCAAAGGTTTTCAGGTCATGGTGAAACTTGCAGAGGCAGGCGAGATTGCAGGGACAGGTGACGCCACTGTCTTGCTTGCCTGGGCAGAATTCGTCGGAATGGTCCAGTTGGCATCGCCAAGCGGGCTGCCGACAGCTGGGGAATCGGCAGGTTTGATCTCGCTGGTTGACGTAATCACGTTGGGCTTGGCGCGGCCGATAGGCGGTACGACCGAGGTCCAGCGCTGTGCCGCACGTTGGGTTGACCGCGATGGCGGTAATCGTGGCGGCGCTGGCCGCCAGCGTGCGGGCAAGATCCGCCGGGATCGTGCCGTGGCCGTCGAGTTCGCCGGGGAGGTCGTCGAGCCCGGCCAAGGTGGTCGCCGCGATAGTGACGTTCAGGCCGGTCGCACGCCCCTGGTGGGTACCAAGGCCCCAGACCGGCGGTGTGGCTGCTGGGGTGGTCATTTCGTAGCATCCGCAGTTGCTATTCGCCGCTGCAGGCAGGTTTCCAGCGCCATGTGTCGCGAGCGGTGTGGCTGCCAGACGGCGACCCGGTCGGGCAACGAGCGCTTCGTCAAGTTGTGGCCTGCCGCCACGACGGTGATCTTCAATTCGTCGATCAATGCCGTCGTCGTCAGAGACGGTGCCGTCAGAGACGGTGTCGTCAGAGATGGTGTCGTCAGAGATGGTGTCGTCAGAGATGGTGTCGTCAGTATCGTGAACGTGGTTCGTGTCAGCGATGTCGTGAAGCTGGATCGTGTCGTCGGTACGGCCAACCTGGATCGTATCGTCAGTGCGGCCAAGCCGGATCGTATCGTCGGTGCGCCGCGCGGCCAAGCCGGATCGTATCGTCGGTGCGGTCCAGCTGATTTTGGTCGTCAACGCTGTTATCGATGGCGCCTGAGGCGCGGGCCCAGTTGGCGGTTCCGAAATCCGTAGCGGATTTGTCAACGGGCGTACTACTGCTGTTGGCTGTGGCGTTCTCTGCAGCAGTATCAGAGTTTGCTTCAGCAGTCGTTACAGCACCGCTGCGATCGGTATCGGTGCCAGCGCCTGCATCGCTGCCGGCCGATTTGGTTTCGGCGGGGACATCGCTGTCAGCGTCACTAGGAGTAGTGGAAACACCTGCGCCATAGCGAATGTCAGCTGGCGCGGGCCCGGCGGAATCCGTGTGGTTCGGACAGGGTCGCCTCGGATCAACGTTCGTGTGACCCTTGTCCAGAACTGTGTGCAGGTGCACGGATCCGTGGTCGGCGAGTTGGTCGAAGATGTCGGCGAAAGCGTCGGCCCGGAGCGCATTGATGGTGCGCTTTTCGGCACCGCGACGTGAATTGACGAGCGCGATCTGGTCGATCACGGTGAACGCTGTACAGGCCTTGTCAGCGGGTAGGTCGGCACGGAACACCGACATCCCATCCTCACCAGCGCGGAGGGAGACGCCGCGGTTGCGACGAGCGGCCTCTTGGCGCTTCTTGGCGGCCGCGGGGTCGGCAGCGATCACGGCCCTGTCGACGATGCCACGGAGCTGGCCCGCGTTGCGGCTGGCTGCCTTGGGAACGACGACGTCCTCCACCCGTAGCCGCAGGCCTGGTGGCAGGTTCTGGGTGCGCTCCGCGATAACCAGCGAGCGCCCGCGGTCGATCACCCCGCACTGCAGTGCGGTCAGCGTGGCGGGCAATTCGTCGGCGAAGTCGACAGCCTGACTGACCCGCCGGTTGGCGCTGATCGGTGATACTCGTAGCGCTGCGGCAACCTCTGCGGCTGCAACCTTGAACGCCGCCAAGCGGAGCGCACTACTGGTTGCTGGGTCCCCGTGGACCTGAGCGCCAGAACAGCTCAGATCCTCCTCGGCGTCGGTAGCGACCGAACGGTCGGATGCGCCGGACCGAGGACCCGAAGGACTGGCGGATTTCTGATGCAGAGGTTGACCCGGTGCGGACGCATATTCGGTCAGGTTCTTGGTGGACGCACAGACTTCTGGACGGGCAAAAGCGGCGAGATAGCGGTGCTGCACGGCCTGGGTCCAGGATGCCAAACGTTCGGCGGCGCATGTCGCGTCCAGGAGTCCGGTGGCCGAGAGCCGCCGCCTGGCGATCGCGTCCAACATCAGGGCAGTCGCGGGTCCCGGATCTTCCCTCCTGGCGCGGGCCGCGACTCGATCCGCTCCGGGAATCGTCTCAGCCTCCTCCACCAGATCTTCGAACGTCTGCTCAGGGACGAGGGCTTCACCTTGAGGTGCTTCAGGCAGGGCCAGAAAGTAGCGAACGAAGTCGGAGTCCAACTGGGCCGAACCGACAGCATCATCGTCATCGACCGGCCCTGAAGGAAATCCGGGAACTCCAGTGGTCTCATCCGGCAGTTCCGTGTTGTCACTGCTGTGGCTCATCTGAACTCCCTTCCCAACGGGTCAGGATTTCATCGTACATATGTTCGACACCAGGCACAAGAGCGGCTAGGATAGAGCGATCGGGGAAGCGACGACCGCTTCCCGTAGCGGCGACAAGGGGGCATCGATGTCGTTCGTTGCTGCAATAGGGCGGGTGTTGGTAGGGCTGATCATGGTTCGGAACCTACGAATCCCGTGGCTACGCGGGCAGGTGTTCGTCGGCCCATTCGCCGAGGCATCAGTACACACGATCTTTCCCGGCATGCCATCAGCCATCGGTTCAGGGAGCACCTCGGGCTGCGGTCCTGGCTACGGATCCGCGAGCCAGACGTCCCCGAACTGGCTAGCCGAATGCGCCGCGGACTGCCCGAGCGACCGTTGCTGCGCCGATCTCGCTGAACAGAATTGTGTAGTGATTGACACCCAGGACATCTTGGCAATCGATGTTCGGGAGGCGTTGCTGCCACACGTCTATCCAGTCGGGCGGATACAGGCCTGGCTCCGCACCCAACATTCCCCGTTGTGCCCGGAGGAACGGCGTCCCTTGCGGCAGCCTCTGCAGAGCGGGGAGCAGCCAGCGTTCGCTGTCCTGCAGATCGGCGGAATCGTCTGCCATTGCCGCAAACTTGGTGGTGGCGCTCAGATGTGGAGGTTCACCAACCAGGTCGTAATCGACATAGTCGGTCACCGCGTCGTTCCAATCACCGGCAAAGGCGGGGTGAGCGCGAAAGAACTGTCGGTAGCTTTCGCGATCGGGAAAGGTCATCGACAACCGTTCCTTCGCCGGCCCCAACCGCAGCGTTGTGAGTTCTTCGGCGGTGACGCCCTCCGGCGTCGGCAACGGCAATCCACCGTCCACCAGCACGAGCGACCTGACGCGATTCGGATGACGGTCGAACAACGCGAGGGCGACCCAGGCGCCCATGGAATGCGCGACGACTACGGCAGTTGGAATTCCGAGAAAGTCCATAGCGGCGACAATGTCGTCCGCGTGCTGGGCCATGCCGTATGGCCCCGGCAGGTCCCGGGAGCGACCTCGGCCGCGGAGATCCGGCGCGACCACACGGATGCCGGGCAGTTGGTCTGTCACCGACAGCCAACATCGATGTGTCGCAGTCACGCCATGTATCGCGATCACAGAGGCGGCGCCCGCTGGCGCACCTGGAACGTCGACGCCACTGGGCTCCGGCTCCCATACGCCGACCCGCAGGTCGCCACCGCGAACCGGCACATCCATGGCCCGATAACGAGTCTGAATGGTCATCGGGTCATCCATCCGACGATGGTGTGCGGCGCACCGGTCACCATGGACGAATCCGGGCCCACCCACGACGCCACTTCGGAGGGCTCGACCAGCCTTTTGATCGACGACTCGGCCAGCAAGATCTTGCTGGGACCGAGACGGTCCGGCTCCAGGGGTCTGAGGTTCGACTCCCCGGCGGTGCCGCCGATCTCTGATCCGACAACTGACGCCCGTGCGTCGCTCAGATCGGCGGCGGTCACGGCCGCCGCCAATCGCGGCAAGGCTCGCACGCACGCCGGGCCAATCCCACTCGCTCTGCCGGTGAATATGGCCTCGCGGCCCGCCAGCGGCGGCGCGAGGGGGGCGGTTGCGGACGCATACATCGACGGCATGCAGCCATTGTGGCCAATGGACACATCGTCATCACGCCCGGGGAGCAAAACCACTACGAAAACGCCGGTGCGGCTACGAGAACGGGAGCAGGACAGACGAATCAGCCAGATCCAGGGTCATCCCACCTTCCCCCAATGCCGACCAGATTTCCAGCTGTATCACTCCGCCGGTCAGCTCACCGAGCCGCCCTTGCTCGCTCAACAGACCCGCATCCTCGGTATAGCGCTCGCTACCCGGTTCCGGATCGGTCGCAAAATACCGGTAGGTCTCCACTCGGTCCCAGCTACCATCGCCGGTCAGGTCGAACGACACACGGACTTGCGCGGCCGATCCGACCGTCTGTCCGGCGTCGATCGCGAGATCGAACTCCGTGGTTCCGCCGGTCGGGTGGAGCCACATGTTGGAAGCGGTGAAAACAAGCGGCCGATAGGGATCTCCGTCCCGGGTTTGCCCATCGCTGGGGTGCAGTTGAGCCGACCCAGCTGGACCGGTCTGCGCGGCCAACGTGCCGTCGGCCCGAGGGAAGAGCGACGGGCTGGAAGGAACTTCAGGACGTACGGGGAGCGGCAGTGGAACTGACGGCTGTACAACTGACGGCGGCGGACCTGACGGCTGTGAACTGGGCGATGGTGGACCTGCAGCAACGGAACCGGGCCGAGGTGTGGCTCCCGACAAACCGGCTGAAGCCCCAGAAGGACCGGCCGAAGCCGCCGGCGAAACCGACAACGAGACCGACGAGGATTGACCATCGACAGAAACAATCGACGGTCCGGAAACCTCGCCGGGCGCGGCGCAACCGGCCATGACCGGGCCCACCAGGCCGACCAGGCCTGACGCTGCGGCGACCAGCAAACGTCGGGCACCGGCGTTGGACACGAGTCAACGCTATCCCGAGCGAACCCGCGCCGAGGCCAGCAGTGATCCTCCCGGAGGCGGCGGTCACCGACCTTCGGGAGGTATGGATGTACACCGGATGTCACGGTGCTCAAGGGCGGGGATGTCACGGTGCTCACGGGCGGGGATGTCACAGTGCCCCAGGACGCTGGAGTTGCTGCTACCCGGCAGGCGGTACAGCAGGCGGCGGGGGCGCGGGCGGCACCATCGGGATGGTCTGTGTCCGTGCTCCCACCGCCAGGTCCTGGTTGGCCAACGTTCCAGAGTTGACAACCCCGGCCACCGTCACCGTCGCTTCGATCGAGTATGTGCCGGGCGGGATGTCCCGGAAGATCGCGACCCCAGAAGCGTCGGTGGTCTGCGGTGTTGTCCCGGCGGCCGGGGTGAGAGTGACCAACGCGTCGGCGGTTGCTGCGCCGCCGATCGTGGCAGTCACTGTGAGGGTGACCGCGTTGTATGGCAACGTGATCGTCGGGGTCGGCGTTGTCGCCGGATTAACGGCCAAGGTCTGAACACCGAAGATCGTCCCGGCCGGCGTCGCGGTCAGCGTCTTGGTGCCGCCGCCGAGAATCACCGGCGGAGCGACCACCGAGGTCGCATCGGCCGGAACAGTCACGGTGCTGGTCCAGGTATTACCGTCGCCCAGCGGCATCGACAACGCGACGGCCTGGCTCGGGCTGCCCGGAATTCGACCTGCCACCGCTGTGAGTGCCACGGTCGGGGTGAAGGTAGAGCCGACGAAACTCACGGTGTTCGGCCCGCGGTCGATCGTCACACCGGTCTGGTCCGGGACGAGCAACTGCGGGGTGATCGACGTATTGCGCACCCGGAACGTCCAGCCGGCTCCCGGCGCCAGACAGAAGCTGACGACACCTGCAGTGGTTCCCGTCGGTGGGACGGCAGGTCCACCGCCGGGTGGCAACGCCGCGATGGTGGGCGAACTTTCAGCGGCACCGTCGACGGTCAACGTCGCTTGGACCGGCACCTGCGGCGGCAGCAACGTTCCCGATCGGCTGACGGTCACCGGTGGGGTCCCGCCGGCCGGCACGGTGAACGTGAAGGTGCCCGCCGGATCGGGGTTGACAGTCCACCCACCGGTCAACGTGGGCGCCCAGGCATAGACAGAGGGACCAGAAGGCAGCAACACGCTGACCACAGCGGTGCCGGAACCGTTAGCGCCCGGGGTGACCGTTGCCGACGACAGTTGCCGTCGACCCGCCGTCACGGGTCAGCACGATCGGCAGGGTGCCGGTGGCGGGTTGGGCGGCGCAGCCCTCCGGCCAGGTCACGGTCAACGTCGCCAGTCCCTGTTGCAGGTCGCGCGACACGGTGACCGGAGCGGACGGCGGATTCGTGTCCGGCGGCAGCGCAGGAGTCGGGCGCGGCGGATCCGGCACTGCGAAAGTCGTGGTCTCGAAAGGCCCGAACGCCGAACCGGTCGGCGGACTGACCCGCACGCTCCAGTTGCCCGTCGGCACCTGCGGCGCGGTGACCGCGTAGGGGCTGGTCGCGGAGACGGTGAAACCGGACAGCGGGGCGTTCGGCGGGATCGTCCCGACGGGCTGGGTATCGGCGACCGGCTGGAACGTCACCTGCGCTCCGGCGAGCAGCGCGGAATCGGCTGTCGAGGTCAAGGTCACCGTCACCGCCCTGGTGATCCGGGCAGTCACCTTGACCGACACATCCGGTGGCGTCGTGGTCAGCGCAGAGTTCAGGATGATCGTGCCGGAGAAGACCCGATTCCAGCCGGGAGCGTCGACCATGACCCGGTAGACGCCGTCCTTGACCTGGTTGAACGTGAATCTTCCGGCGGCGGGGGTGGTCACGTCCGGCAGTGGTTGACCGTTGATGTCGGTGGCAACAGTTTCGACGTTGGCGTCCTGCCGCAACGACACCACGGCGCCTGCCAACGGCTGGCCGGCGGAGTCCAGCACCGTCCCGGATTGGGCACTGGCCCGAAGGTCGAGGTTGAGCACCACCGCGGGCGGAGCGGTCCCGGCGAACAGCTGGACCTGCTGCGAGACCGGCCGGTAGCGGTCATCTGTCGAGGTGAACGAGACGGTGTAGACGGCGGGGATCAACCCGGCGTAACTGATGGACTTGGTCGGACTGCTGACCACGCTGGTGCCGGCGTCCGGTGGATCGCAGGTGGCTGCGTCCACGGTCGTCAGTGTGCAGGTCCGGGTGACGCCGTTGCCGCGGACGGTCACAGCGCCGACCGGCAGGATCGCGACACCGCCGCTGACCAGCTGCACCGGCAAGGTCAACGGCGTGACCTGCAGGGAGATCGTCAACGCCCCGGTCCCGTCGACGGCGAAAGTGCCGGGGAGCAAAGTGGTCCCGACAATCTGCACGGTCCCCGTCGCATTCTCGTAGCCCGCCAGGCTCGCGGTGATCCGGTAGAAGCCGGACAGCAGGCCTTCTCGGCTGTTCGATCCCGTGATCAGGCCCGTGCCGTTGGCCGCCGTGGTGATCGAGAAGGGATCTCCGATGGCCGGCGCGGCGGGGTCCGCGGACGCCACCTGTTGCGCCGAGACCGAGACCGACGACAGGACAGCTGATGTCGGAGAACTGGCGCTGGCCGCCCATGTCCGCACCGGGATGCGGCCGAGCTGGGTCAGCGTCAGCGCACAGCGGTTGACTCCGGGATGCAGGCCGTTGGTGGGGTTCAGCCCCGCTGCGTCGGTACAGGTCAGCGCGGACAACTGCGCAGTCCGGGTTTGGAATCCCGCAGCCCGGACCTGGACGGTATAGCTGGTATCGAAGGTGGACAGTGCCGGCAGCTCGACCGACGAGGAGTTCGCCGGTCCGAGCAGGTTCTGCTCGCCGATGGAGTTGCCGGTCAATCGAACTGCGGCACCCATGGGCAGGACCGAGCCGGCGCCGATGACGCTGCTACTGAGCTCCAGTGTTGACTGCGCCAGTCTGCTGAGGGTCAGGGGCGGGGGGGTGCAGTCACCCGGACCACTACCGCAAGTGAATTCCAGTGGCTGACTTTCAAAGCCACCCAGCGTGCCGGCAATCCGGTAGGTACCTGGGCGGATCAAACCAATAGGTGCACCAGCCTCTTGCCAGATCAAATTGCCGACGGTATCGGAAGTCAGCGAAATGAAGGGCAGCGGCGTCGGCCCGGATAGCACCGAATAGGTAGCCATCGAGGGATTGGTCAGATCCGGGGCAACAGGGTTCGGCACTAGTTGCACAGTGCCCTTGAAGGTGGGATTCCGGACCAAGGTGAACGGCGATGCAAAGGAACACGGGAGGGCCAGCGGACAGGTTACGTCGGCGGTCGACGTTCCCCAACCCAACAGACTGGCCTGCAGCGTGTATTTACCGGGCGCAGCCAGATTCGGCGCGGGATACGTGGGGTCAACCCATTGCAGGGTGCCCGTGCCATCGGCGGCCACAGCAGTTTCGGTGATGGCGACCTGACCGGCGCCGGGCGGCTTGCTGAGCACAGTAATGGCCGCCGGGAGTCGCGCAGGGTTCGGACTCACCGGGTTCGAGATCAACGTCAGACCGGTGGTCGGCGACGGTTTCGCGGTCACGGTGATGACGGGAAGTGTTTTGACCGGCGAGTTGTCGTTCAGGATCTGCAGCTTCGCGCCCAGCGCGCTTTCGGTCCGGTCGGTTTCCGAGACAGACACCGTCACCGGCAGCGCAACAAGGGACGCACCGGCGACATTCACCGTGGCGATCGCCGATGCCTGGGTGATTCCGCCCGCCGGACAGCCCGCCGTCGAGCCGGCCGGCGGGGTGGTCGACGGGTCGGGCACGATGGCGAAACAGCCGTTGTTGTCGGTGGTGAGGGTGGCCGTTGCGTAAACCGGGGTAATTCCGTTGTAGCCGACAACGCCGGTGACGACGACCTGCGCCCCGCTCACACCAACGGGACTGGGCTCCCCGGCATTCGTCACAATTTGGCCGATGACCGTGCCGATCGATCGCGTCAGAACCATGGTGACGTCGATGGTCTGATTGAGCTGAACGGATTCCTGATCAATGGTGGCCGTTCCCGCGTCGCCGGTTGCGGAAACAGAATAGATGCCCTGCAATCCGGTCAACAGCGCGATGCCATCTGCCCCACTGGTCGCGGTCGCCTTGGTGACATTGGCGATTTGCGCGACGACGGTCGCGCCGGTCACGAACGTCAGTTCGGCCGTGTCCGGATTCGGTTCCTCGACGGTCACCGAAATCCGGCCCAGCCGGTCGAGAACTGGGTTGTAGGTGGCGTCACTGGCGATCTCCACTTGCAGGTCGAAGGGTGCAGGCGGGAGGTATTCGGGGTCACTGAGCAGGACATAGGCGGTGTATCCGCCATGGGTCAGCCCACGTACCTGATAGGTGCCGTCCGGTTTCACCAGTCCGCAGCGGAACGCGGTATCGGTTCCGACGGTGCAGGTGCCTGCGGCGACATCGGCCGTACAGGTGGCCCCGGCCGGTGGCGGCGAGGCACCGGCCGAGCTGACCACCACGCAGGTGGGGTCGGTCGGGAACCCGACCTGGGTGGTGATCCGCCCGGCGATCATGCCCAGCGGGGCCATGCTGACCTGTGGAGCGGTGGTGATCGCGCCCTGCGCGACCTGCACCGTCACGCTGGCCGGCTCGTATCCGGGGGCAGTGAGGTTCACCGTGTACAGACCGGGAACGAGCCCGGGATGCGCGGTGTCCCCGTCAGCAGGCAGCACATACGGATCGACCGGCGGGTACTGGGCCGAGATCGTTTCGGTCGGTGCGTTGACCTCGATCTGCCCGGTCGCGGGGTCGACAACCGGAACCTGAACGGACGCGGTGAAGGCGGTACAGGGATCGTTGGGGTCCGGCGCCCGATCGCAGTTCAGCGTGCCGCCGGTGCGGGCGTCGACGACCCGGCCCTGGATGTGCGCGGTCGCCGGCAATTCGGTGTCGGCGGCACTGAGCAGGGTCAGATCTGCGACCGCGTCGCCGGCCGCGGTGACCTCGACGGTGACCGATGACGGGACCCGCCCGAACATCGAACCCGTCAGCACATAAACCCCGGGCGCGACACCGGTGAATCGGAACGATCCCGGCGGGTCGGACGTCGTCATCGTCTTCACGGAGCCCGCGGGGCCGGTGAGCAGCAAACCGGCGCCGACCAGTCCACCCTCCGCGGGTTTGGTCGACGTGGCCGGGTCACCCGAAACGGTCCCGGTGACCACGCCGTCCGACCTGGTCAGGCTGATGTCCAGGTCGACCGATCCGGCGCCGGCGGCAAGGCTGATCTGCCTGACCTGATCCTGGTAGCCGGATCCGGACACGGTCAACGTGTAGTCACCCGGGGTGGGCAGGTCCGGCAGCGTGAAACGGCCGACCGGACCGGACGTCACAGTGGTCGCGGTTCGCGTCGTCGTGACGTCCCCCGACTGGCCGGTGACCGCAACCGCGACCCCGCCGATCCCGCCCAGCTGGCCGAGCTGATCCTGACCGGAAACCTGCCCGGTGATCGCCGCGACGCCGGCCACCAGGGTGAGGTCAGCAGTCTCGGACGCGGCCGCACCCATCGCCACCAGCGACGAGGCGGTGCCGTACCCCGGGCTGGCCACCGAAACCAGGTAGGTGCCGGGCGTCGACAACCCGGTGACGTTCCAGCTGCCCGGGGTCCCATTCCCACCCGGCGACACGGTCGATGTCTGCAACGAGACGCGGCCGTCGGTGATCGTCACGGTTGCCGCCCCGACCGGCCCGTTGGTGCTGTTCACCGTTCCCGACAGCGTGCCCTGACCGGCAACGAGCTGGACCTTGAGCGGATCGGCGTCGGCCAGCGTCTCGGAGTTCACGATGTACCGCTGGGTCTGGTACCCCGCCCTCGCGAACGTCAGCAGGTAGAAGCCCGGGGCCCGGATACCCGCCACGGAGAACGAGCCGTCATCCGCGGTTTGGGTGGTGACCGTCGGCGGATCATCCGCCGTGGTCAGTCGCAGCGCAGTGCTGGGGACCTTGCCGAACGGGCCGTTCGCCGCCCGCAGGCCGGACGCCGTCGCCGCGTCGGTGACTCCAGCAGCGGCTTCCGCTCCGGCCGCGGCCGCCTCCAGCAGGCTGGTGGGCGCGAGGATGACCGTCACCCCGCCCGGGTCCTGGCCGGTGACCAGACCGCGCAGGCGTTCGCCGGTGGCAGTACCGGCAGGAGTGCCCGCCGCGCCGGGCTGGCCGTCCGCGCCGGGTGCGCCGCCAGCGCCCGCCGAACCGTCGGCGCCCGCGGAACCGCTCGCGCCGGGCTGGCCGTCGGCACCTGCCGTCCCGTCGGTGCCTGGTGTGCCAGCGGCGGTACTGCTGCCGGCAGTGTTGCTGGTATCCCCCGTGAAGTACGCGCTGATCCGCGGGATGGCAACGATCGCGAGACCGACCCAGAGCGCCACTACGAGCACCAGCGTGAGGGACCGGACCAGGGCACTGCGGAACACCGGCCGGGCCCGCACGGTCGCCTCGACGACCACCGGCGCGCCCTGCCCGCGGACCGCGAGGGCATAGGTATGGACCTCGCTGGTCCCGAACATCCTCGGCTTGCGAACCCGGATCTTGCCCCGGACACCGACCGTCCGACCCGCTGGAACGTCGATGACGTCGTGCTCGAGCTGCAGCGAAATCGCCTGCGGCACAGTGGGTTGCAGGGACAGTTCGCGGTCCTGCTGCGATGGGTTGGTGATCTTGAACTGCGCCTTGCTGCGGAAGACGGCGGTTGCCTGGATCGGTTCGATGGCCAGCACGGCGCGTTCCCGGCTGCCAACGGCGAGGGTGGACTCCGCGGTACTCATCACCGGGCCGGCGGTGCCGAGCGGATCGAGGGACTCGACCGCCACCACGAAGGGGTAACTGGCGCTCAACGCGCCGGTTTCCGGCCGAATCTCCAGGTCGATCCTGGTCACCTCGCCCGGTTGCAGGGCGATCAACATCGGCGGTGGAACCCAGCCCGGATCCAGCCCGTGCACCATCAGTGTGAGTTGCGCCGGCTGCGGTCCGGGGTGCCGCAGCAGCACCTCGAGTACCGTTCCGAGCCCCGCACCACAGGAGATCTGCGGCGCGATGGTGACCTCCGGCGCGGCCGGGTTCACCCCGGGTCCGGGGCTCATGGGCCGGCTACCGGATTGTTCGGAACGACCGGCACGTTCGGAACGACCGGCACGTTCGGAACGACCGGCACCGGAACCACCGGCACGTTCGGAACCACCGGGACGTTCGGAACCGCGGTGGTCGGTTGGGTCGACGGCGCAGTACCGGCCGGCGGCCGGTCCCCGACGACGATGTTCAGCACCGCCGCCTGGCTGGCGTTCAGCACCAGGGTCGCCGAGCCGAGGGCACCCAGGGTGCTGCTGCGGACCTCGAGAACGTAGGCCTGCGGGGCGTCGACGTCGGCGAAGGTGTAGGTGCCGGTCGCATCCGTGTTGGTGCGTTGGACCGACTGCACCGGATATTCCGAGGAGCGATACAGCGCCACCTCGAGGCTGGGCATCAGGTTTCCCGCCTGATCGGTCACCTTGCCGGTGATCGAGGCCGGCGGGATCAGCACCGGGTTGTAGGCCAACGACTGCCCGGCGACGACAGTGACGATCACGCTGGTCGGGGTCGTCCCGCGCCGACTGGCGGACAGCGTGTACGTACCGGGAACCACCCCACCGACCTGATAGGAACCGACCGACCCGGCGGGCTCCGAAGCGCTGACGACGCTGTACGTATCCGCGCCGGAGGTCAGCGTCACGGCCGCTTCACCGACGGGCGTCGTGCTCCCGTTGGTCGGGTCCCGCTGGCTGACGACGCCGGAGATACTGGCGAACGCAGACGTCATCGCCACGCTGATGCCGCCCGGCCCGACGCCCGACCCGGACGATCCGTTGCTCAGATTCCCGGCCGCATCCAAGGTCACCGCGACCGTTTGGGATTGCAGATCGGGCCTGCTGAAGGTGACCGTGTACGAACTGGGGATGGCCAGCCCGGCGATCGTCCAGGCACCGACGGTCCCGGTCGATTGGGTCACCGTCTGCACGGTCGCGGTCCCGGCGGTCACGTTCACCGTCACCCCTGCTGCTGGCACGTTTCCCGGCAGCGTGGTGACCACGCCGAACAGCGACCCCGACGATCGGGCCAGGGCCAGTTGCACTCCGGTCAACTGCTGGCCGTCGGCCAGCGAGACCGAGGTGGTTTCCGGGCTGAAGCCGGCGGAGCTCACCGTCACCGAGTAGGTGGCCGGCGTGATGAGTCCGCGGAGGATGAACGCCCCGACATCGCCATCGGTCAATGACACCGTTTCAACCTTGGTCGTACCTGTTGTCGCGGTGACGACCGCCCCACCCAGGGGTCCGTCCGGGCCGGTCACCGACCCGCTGATCACGCCGTCACCGGTCCGCAGTCGCAGTTGTACCCCGGTGCGCGATTCACCACCGGTCAGGTCGACCCGTTGCGACTCGGTGGCGAACCCGGTCTTGCTGACCACCAGGTCGTACACCCCGGGTGAGGCGATATCGGTGATCTCGAACAACCCGTCCGACCCGATCGGGACGGTCCGCAGCACGGCGCCCGGCGGCGCGACCCCGGTGACCGCCGCCTCCTGATCGGTCACCGCCGCCGGCGCGGCGGGCAGGAAGTCAACGGGAACCTGGACGGTGAGGATCGCGCCGGCCACGTCGGTACCGATGACCTGCCCGGCGACCGAGGCGGGCAGGCCGCCGAGCGTGATTTGCAGGTCGGTGATCTGCTGGCCGACGTTCAGCGTGATCTCCTTCGCATCGGCCGCGGTCAACGCATTCTGGTACCAGATCTCGGCGAAGCCGGCACCCCGGACCCGGAACTTGTAGCTCCCGGCCGGCAGGTTGTCGATCGCCCACTTGCCGTCGTCACCGGTGGCGGTGTTGGCGATCGGCGTCGTCGTCGATGCCGCATCGAACAGCTCGACCGAGACCCCGGCAACCGGCTGACCGTTGGTCAGCAACAGCACGCTGCCGCCCAGCGCCGACGAGCCGGCCATCGCGTCGGAGTTCCGGGCGGCGGCCACCTGGATGGCCAGATTCCGATCGGCCGCCGACTGCCCGACCAGGGCGGACAGGGCGATGGTGATGACGGTGGCGAAAACGGTGGCCGCGAACAGCAGACTGAGTAGCGACAACAGGCCCCGGCTGAGCCTGGCCTTCTGTACCAGAGTGCCGGTGGCCAGTGGTTCGGGCGGCGGCCCGACCTGCTCACCGGGCGGCGGCCCGACCTGCTCACCGGACGGCAGCCCGACCAGCTCGCCGGGCGGCGGGTCGACCAGCTCGCCGGGCGGCGGGTCGGCCGGCTGCGCAGGCTGGGAATCCGCTACGGACGGCATTCGAACAAGCAGCCCGAACGTCCGGACCACCGGTTGACCGAACCACCGCCGCGGCCCCGTCGCCTTCAGATCAGCGATCGCCTGATCGCCGGGGGCGAGCGAGAGCAGCGGCGGTTCGAACTCGAACCGCATGACGTCCTCGGCGTCGGTGCCCGCCAGCTCCGCGGTGATCGGGGTGTTGCCGGTGTTCTCCAGGACGACGCCGAAGGTGCCCGATTTGCCACCCATCACCGTCATCGGCGCCAGCGAGACGCGCAGGGACTCCGCGGCCGGCACCACGAGTTCGATCTCGGCGATCGAAATCGCTTGCGGTGGAGTGAGTTCCCGGACCTGGACGGCCATTCGGCGTTCACCGGCGGCAACACCAGGCGGGATCCGCACCACCGCCCGCACCGTCTCCGACGCGTCCGGGAACAGCGACAGGTTCTCGGTCTCCAGCGTCACCCACTCCGGATCGGCGCCCAGGACCCGCAGGTGGTAGCCGCCGATCAGGGTGCCGGTGTTGTGCACCGTCACATGAATCTCGACGGCGTTGGTGTCGTCCAGTTCGACCCGGTCCGGGGTGATGAAGACCCGCATGGTCAGCCGCCGCCCTGGACAGCTGGATCCGGTGGCAGGGCGAAATCGGCAGCGACCTGACCACCCGCGGTGACCGTGACGAGGGTGGTGCGGGCGAGGCTGGACGGATCGGCTGCCGTCACCGTGTAGGCACCGGTCGGTAGGCCGGCGATCACGTAACTGCCGGCGGCGCTACCGGGAGTGGCCGATGACGACGTCACCGGCCAGGACCGTTTCCCGTCCGTTGCGGTGACCGTCGCGCCGCTGATCGGGGTTCCGTTCGAATCGGTGACGGTGCCGGTGATGCGGCCGAGCGAGTCCGCCATCGTGACGGAGAGCGGGGGGTTCGTGGCACCGAGTTGGACCGGAACGGTCGTCGACGCGAAACCGGGTTTGTCGAAGGTGAGGGTCAGCGCGGCACCGGCCGGTAGCCCAGCGAAGGAGAAGCCCCCGACGGTGCCTGCGGTGAGCGTGCTGGTGGTTGGCGGGTTCGTCATGCCGCCGACCGTCACGGTCGCTCCACCGATGCCGGCCCCGTCGGAGCCCACCAAAACCCCGCTCAGCTGTCCCGTTCCGGACGACAGGGACACGGCCAGGTCGTCCCGCCGCTGGCCGGGCCCGAGGTCCACCACGACGGTGGTGCCACCGAAACCCGGTCCGCTGACGGTCAGCACATAGGTCGCCGGGGTCGGCAGGTCCCCGAGCACGAACCGACCGACATCGCCGGTGGTCGGTGTACCGGTGGTGACCGGTTTCCCGCTGACCGTTGTGCTGACGGTGACCCCACCCAACGGTGTACTGCCGTCGGTGACGACGCCCGAGATCTGGCCGGGGCCGGCAGTCAGCAGGACCGTCGGCTGGATCCGTTGCGAGCCACCATCCACCGTGGTCTGCACGACCGACGGCTGGTATCCCGGCGCCGCGAAACTGAGCTCGTAGACCGCGGGCGCCGGCAGGCCCTGCAGCGTGTAGGCGTTGTTGCCGTCGGTCGTCGTGGTGGCGAGGTCCTGGCCCGCGTTGGCGCCCTGGGTGGCGCGGGCGGTGATGGTGGTGACGACCGGTTGCAGGGTGTCGCCCCGGTCGACCGAACCGGTGATCGACGCCGGTTGACCGGTGATCACCACATTGATGTTCGGGGTGACGATCGCGGATGCGGTGTTCACCGGGACGGCTCCGGCCTGATCGGGGGCCGCCGGATACCAGATCGGATCGAAACCCAGTGCGGTGAACCGCAGGAGGTATCCGCCCGGAAAGAGCCCGGCGACCTGGTACGACCCGTCCGCCTGGGTCGCCGACGAGCTGGCCAGGTCGAGGCCGCCGGCCGCGGTCGGCCGCAGGGCGTCGACCAGGACCCGACCGACCGGCCCGCCGCTGCTGGTCGCGGTGACCGTGCCGGCGATGGTGCCGCCGAGTCCGGACGGCATGCTGCCGTCCTTGGGCAATGCCCCCAACGGTGCCGGGCCGGTGGCCGAGCCGCTGTACGCGACAGGGGCGATGTCGGCGGCGATGAAGAAGGAAGTAGCCGCCGTCTTGGTCGGCGGATCGGCAGCGAACACCTGGCGCAGTCCGAACAGGAACACCGCTGCCCACAACGCGATGATCGCGAGCAGGATCAGCGCGGTCAGCATGCCGCGGGTGATCCAGGGTCGCTGGCGGAGCATCAGGACAACGGTCTGCGGCTGCGGACCCGGGTCCGCCGACTCGACCACGGGAGCATCCGGCGCCTCTGGGTCGTCAACCGGCAGGGCGACCGTCATCGATTCGCGGTCCACCGTTGCCGTCGCCGTTACTGCTACCGGTCGATCGATCTCGGACCCGAGGATCATTCGGGGGCCGCGAACCTCGACCAGCACGTCGCAGGACCGGCCGGCCTCGAGCAGCAACCGCTGCGGCGTGACCTGCGGGGTGATGATCTTTTCCGGGTCGCCGGCAACGAGCGCGACCTCGAGCCGAACGTTGCCGGTGTTGGTCACCGTCACCACGAATCGCGCCTTGCGATGCGCCCGGACGACCTGCGGCCGGACCGCCAGGATGTGCTCGGCCCTGGTGGGCACCATCAGGTCGAGATCAAGATATTCCGGGCCGATCCCGTCCTGCCGGGAATGGATCTCGACGGTGACCGGATGCCGACCGGCCGGGAACGCGGCCGGAACGCCCAGGTTGACCGTGAGCCGGCCGGTTGCCTCCGGGAAGAGCGCCAACACGGGTGGGGAGGTGCTGACCTGCTGAGTCGGCAGACCGATGACCCGCGCGGTGATGCCGTCGATCACCGGACCGGTGTTGATCACATCGAGGTCGACGGCCGCCGACGAACCGGGGTCGAGATCGATGAGCGTGGATCCGGCTGTGACGCGCACTTCTCAGTCGCCGGGCCTTGGGAGTGGGGCGAGCATCGCAGCGACCCGCTCGACACTCGGCGGCAGGTCGAAGAACGGCGAGGCGTCACCCGCGGTCGTCACGATCAGTTCGAACGACGGCTTGATCGCGCCGCCGACGGTGGACCACACGTCCTTGGCTCGGGTGTTGTCATAGGGGGCGATGGTCAGCTGGATATTGGCGTTCAACTCGCTGTCGACCAGCTCCGGCGGCAGCACCTGATTGTTCATCACGCAGGCCAGGGCATCCCCGAGCAACTGATGCTCATCCCGCACCACACCCGCCCACGCTGACACCAGGTAGTGCAGTTCGAGCATCGGGATCTGGTGGCGGCGCTGCGGTCGGCCGTTCACCGTGCGGTCGGCGGTCGGCCGCGGCGGCTGCGACGAGCGACCGACGCCGAACAGGAACAGGTTGACGGTGATCCGGCTGAGCTGGGCCGACCAGGTACCGGAAGGTGACTCGAACGAGATGTCCCCGACCGCCTCTGGCAGCGGAAGCCCGTTGCGCAGCAATGCTTCCAGTCCGGTATCGACGATCGGGATGATCATGCGGTTGGTGCCGCCGTGCGCTCGGCGCCGATGCACAGCGGTGTCGTCATCGGGCCCCCCGAACGGTTCACGGGTATCGACCGCGCCGCCCAGCCGCGCCCCCGACTACGGCCGGCGCGGCTGTTCGATGCATTCGGTTCGAGCCCACCATTGCGCTCGCCGGAGTGCATCGGGCGATCGCCCTATGTTGACGGAAGTGGTCCGCCGTACCGAAACGCACCGGCGGGGATGCGCCGACCGAGCTTGGTGTACTCCCCCACCGCGGCCGTCACGACGTGCCGCATTCCGGGCAGCACACCCTCGATGGCCGCGTCGTACCCGGCGGCGACCACGATGTTGCGGATATCGCCCCCGGTCAGTTCGACCGCAGTGGCGAGGTGGCCGGCGTCAACCGGATCCGCCGGGTCCTGGGCGCCCAACCGGGCCGCGTGGGTCTCCCAGAGCCGCTGGCGGGTGGGGATGTCGGGGTCGGGGAAATGCAGGATGAAACTGAGCCGGCGGCTGAAGGCCGGGTCCAGGTTGCCCCGCAGATTGGTGGCCAGAATCGTGATGCCGTCGAACTGTTCCATCCGCTGCAGCAGGTAGGCGACCTCCTGGTTGGCGTACCGGTCGTGGGCGTCCTTCACCTCGGATCGTCGACCGAAAAGCGCGTCCGCCTCGTCGAAGAACAGCACGACGTTGAGACTCTCGGCCTGCCGGAAGACCCGTTCCAGGTTCTTCTGCGTTTCGCCGATGTACTTGTCGACGATGGCAGACAGGTCAACTCGGACGATGTCCATGCCGAGTTCGGCGGCCACCACGTGTGCTGCGAGGGTCTTTCCGGTGCCTGGGCTGCCGCTGAACAGCGCGGTGATCCCGCCGCCGCTGCCGCCGGATTCGACGATCAGCCCGCCCGCCACCAACCGCTCGCGATGCCGTGCCCAGCCGACCAGTCGCCGGATCGACGAGCTGAGAAGTTCCGGGAGCACCAGATCGGCGAAACCGACGTCGTGCGCCGGGATGGGTACCGCTGCGCCGCTCACACTCCGGGCGGCCTGCCGCACGAGTTCCGCGGTCAGCGGTCCATCGGTGCTGGTCGCGATCAGTTTCGCGGAGCGGGCCGCCTGGGCGAGCGCTTCAGGCGACAGCCGGAGTCCGTCAAGAGCTCCGGCCGGAATCGGGACACCGGCAACGGCGGCCCAGAGACGTTCGGAATCGTCGGGGGTCAGTCGCGGCGCGTCCAACTGCAGGGGGCTGACGGACGGCGCCCAGCCCGGCTCCCACGGCCCGGTCCCGACCGCGATCACCGGCACAACGGGCCCGGTCAGGACGGCCGCAACGGCGAAGGTGTCGCCGGTGAACAGCCGCTGCGCACCGTCCAGGAGCAGGCAGCGGCCGAGGAGTGCGGCCTCTCGGACCGCCGACCGTAGGAAGACCGCGGCCTGGCCTTCGGACAGTTCCATCGGCACGGCCATCGTCAACGTCCGGACGCCTATCTCCGCCAGCGAACCAACGGCCATCGTCAACCCGGCGGTACCGTGCGGGGCCTGCAGCCAGACCAGTCCGACGCCGCTGTCCAGCGCCGCGGTCAGCAAATGCCCGCCGGCCAGCGGCAGCGGTACCGGGTCGAGCACCGCGGACGCGAGGTCCGGGTCCGCCAGGTCAAATCCACGCAGATGCGACACCACCCGATCCGGACACCAGAATTCCCGAGCCAGCCATGGGCCGCTGGTACCGGACTCGACCAGCGCCACCCTGCGCAGACGGCTCGCGGAACCCAGCCGTCCACTCGCCGACACAGACAGGGACGACAGCCCGACCAGCTCCAACGCGAGCCCGATGCTGGGCCGGCTCGGCGCGGTGCCGCCGCGGAGCAGCCCATAGGCGAGCGCGATGTTGGCATCCAGATCGGCCGCAGCGGCGATCAGCAGCAGCTCGCGGTCCGTCTCGTCCAAGCCGAAGATTTCGCCGAGCTGGTCCAGGACGTCGGCGAACGGCTCGAGATCGGTATTCGGGGTTGCCGGCTCAAGGCCGGCGTAATCCTGCTGCAGGACGTCCAGCGTCGAATCGAGGCGGGTCAGCTGATCCGGTTGATGCGTGCCGCGGCGGTCCGTGCCCGCCGCCGACAGCCGCTTGACCAGCGCGGTCAGGCGCGCTCGCATAGCCGCCCCCGTCATGTGCTCGACCGGTCCCCGGCGCGGGTCACTGCTGCGCCGCACTCATCATGGAACGACGGGCGAGGGCAGGGCATCGGGCGAGTGCCCTATCTCGGCACCGACGAAAACGGGACGGTCCGCGATGCGGATCCGTCCCGTTTCCGGTGCAGCTTTGCTGCTGCGACTGGTGACTACTTGACGGTGGCCTTGGCGCCGGCGTCCTCGAGCTTGGCCTTGGCCGCCTCGGCGACCTCCTTGGTGGCCTTCTCCAGGATCGCCTTCGGGGCCGCGTCGACGAGGTCCTTGGCCTCCTTCAGACCCAGACCCGAGACGAGCTCGCGAACGGCCTTGATGACCTGGACCTTCTTCTCGCCGGCGGACTCCAGGACGACGTCGAACTCGTCCTGTTCCTCGACGGCCTCGGCGGCGGCGGCCGGACCGGCCGGACCGGCAACGGCGACCGGGGCGGCGGCGGTGACGCCGAAGGTCTCTTCGAACTGCTTCACGAACTCCGACAGCTCAATGAGGGTGAGCTCCTTGAAGGCTTCGAGCAATTCGTCGGTGCTGAGCTTCGCCATGATGGGCGTCCTTTCACATCTGTACCCGGCCGTGTCTCGCGGCGGGTTGGTTTGTTTCGGTGGGAGATCGGATCAGGTTGTTCCGACCGGCATTACTGGTCGGATCAAGCCTCCGGGGCCTGATCCTGATCTTCGTCGGCGGCCGTCTCGATCGAGTTGACCTCGGCGACAGCTTCTTCGAGGATCGCGTCCTCGGTGGCGGCGGCCTCTTCGGCAACCTCCTCGGCGACGGCCTCGATCACCGCAACCTCCTCGGCAGCAACCTCGACGATGGCGGCCTCCTCGGCGAGCGCCTCGACGACGACAGCCTCGGCGGCATCGTCATTCCCGGCGATCTCCTCGGCGACAGCGATCTCCTCGGCGACAGCCTCGATCACCGCAACCTCCTCGGCTGCAGCCTCGACGATGACGACCTCTTCGATCGCTGCCTCGACCGCAACTTCTTCGGCGGCCTCTTCAAGGGCGGCAACCTCTTCGGAAGCCTCCTCGATGACGGCTACTTCTTCGGCTACGGCAACGGCGGCAATCGCTTCGGCCACGACCTCAGGGGTCTCGGCTTCGGCAACAACCTCGAGGACTTCGCCCTCGGCGATCCGTTTCTCCTGCAGAGCCGCAGCCAACCGCGCCACCTGCGAGGGCAGGGCGTTGAGGACGACCGCTGCCTTGGTCAGGGTGGCCAGCATGGCACCGGCCATCTTGCCGAGGAGAACCTCGCGCGACTCGAGGTCGGCGAGTTTCGCGACCTCGGCGGGCTCGATCTTGCGGCCGTCGAGCAGCCCACCCTTGATCACCAGCAGTGGGTGGGTCTTGGCGAAGTCACGCAGCGCCTTCGCGGCATCGACCGGCTCGCCGGCGATGAACGCGACTGCGGTGGGACCGACGAACATGTCATCGAGCCCCGTCACTCCGGCATCAGCGGCTGCCCGCTTGACCAGGGTGTTCTTTGCGACGGTGTAGGCGGTGTCCTTGCCAAGGGACCGGCGGAGCTCAGTGAGCTGCGCCATGGTCAGACCGCGGTACTCGGTGACCACAGCGGCGCTCGAGGTGCGGAACCTGTCCGTGATCTCGGCGACCGTTGCAATCTTGTCGGCCTTCGGCATGCGTCGCCTCCTTCCTGACATCTCAAAAGTCGTATCGGTGCGGCAACTGCCGACACCGGCCACCGGAGACGCTCGGAAAAGGACCGTGGAAAAACGAACGCCCCGTGCGCATGGGCACGGGGCGTGAGAATGGCGGCCCGGAAGGGGCTGCTGGTCTGACCTCGTCCTCCTGCGCGGGCCGCCCGGATCATTCTCCGGAACCTTCACCCGCTGTGTGCTCGTGATGAGCGCACGCAGGAGCCGACGGTCTTCGGTGGATCAGCGCCCAGAGTACTGGAGCGGGCCGCCCTGGCCAAATCCCCGGGAAACGACTGAACCGCCACGGACCCCTGACGGTCGGTGGCGGTTCGGTCGGGCAAGCGAAGTCGATCAGACTGCCGGCCCGATCACACTTCTTCGTTCTCCAGCAGATTCCGGGTGCGGGACGGGTCGACCAGGATGCCGGGGCCCATCGTCGTCGCGAAGGCAACCTTCTTCAGGTAGCGGCCCTTGGCGGCAGCGGGCTTTGCCCGGAGCACCTCGTCCAGCGCTGCGGCGTAGTTCTCGACGAGCTTCTCGGTCGGGAACGAGACCTTTCCGATGACCAGGTGCAGGTTCGCGGCCTTGTCGACCCGGTAGTTGATCTTGCCACCCTTGATCTCGGTGACGGCCTTGGTGACGTCCGGGGTCACCGTTCCGGTCTTCGGGTTCGGCATCAGTCCGCGCGGGCCGAGGATGCGGGCGATCCGGCCGACCTTGGCCATCTGGTCGGGTGTCGCGATGGCGGCGTCGAAGTCGAGCCAGCCACCCTGGATGCGGGCGATCAGGTCGTCAGAGCCGACGGCGTCCGCACCGGCGGCCTCGGCCTCGGTGGCCTTGTCGCCGACCGCGAACACGATGACCCGGGCGGTCTTGCCGGTGCCGTGTGGCAGGTTGACGGTGCCGCGGACCATCTGGTCGGCCTTGCGCGGGTCGACGCCCAGGCGCATGGCGACCTCGACGGTCGCGTCCATCTTGGTGGCGGAGGTCTTCTTGGCCAGTTCGGCGGCCTCGAGCGGGGAGTACAGATGCTCGCGGTCAACCAGTTCGGCGGCCTGCTTGTAGGCCTTGCTGCGCTTCATTGCTCATCTCCTGGTTCACGGTGTGCCATGGACGTTTTGTCCGGGCGGAGGTCGTGGTGGCTGCGGGCCGCGCTCGGCCCTCCCACGTGCTATTCGATGTTGATCATGGCGATCGCTGCTCGCCTGTCGGCGTGTTGCCGGTGTGTCGCGCAGTCGGCGTCATGATCAACTGGGCAGATCAGTCAGTCACGGTGATGCCCATCGACCGGGCGGTGCCGGCGATGATCTTCGACGCGGCGTCGATGTCGTTGGCGTTCAGATCGACCTGCTTGAGCGTCGCGATCTCGCGCAGCTGGGCGGAGGTGACCGACGCGACCTTGGTCGTGTGCGGGGTACCGGAACCCTTTTCCACCCCGGCGGCCTTGAGCAGCAACCGGGCGGCCGGCGGGGTCTTGAGCTTGAACTCGAACGAGCGATCCTCGAAGATCGAGATCTCGACCGGGACCACGTCACCGCGCTGCGACTCGGTCGCCGCGTTGTAGGCCTTGCAGAACTCCATGATGTTGACGCCGTGCTGGCCGAGCGCGGGACCAACCGGCGGCGCCGGGTTGGCCATACCGGCCTTGATCTGCAGCTTGACGATGGCTGCAAGCTTCTTCTTCTTCGGGGGCATTTCGCTGTGCTTCTTTCGTGTTGTACGGACCCGGGCTGTCAGGGACCCGGCGGCTGAAATCAGATCTTGGCGACCTGGGTGAACGAGAGTTCGACCGGAGTCTCACGGCCGAAAATGGAGACCAGGACCTTGAGCTTCTGGGCGTCTGCGTTGACCTCGTTGATGGTGGCCGGCAGGGTCGCGAACGGGCCGTCCATGACGGTGACCGACTCGCCGACCGAGAAATCGACCTCGGTGCGAGTGGGCGCGCTGTCGCCGCCGGTGGTTGCGACCGCGGATTTGCGTGGCGCGGTCGGGGTCAGGATCTTGACGACCTCCTCCACCGAAAGAGCCGACGGGCGTTGAGCCGTCGCGCCGACGAAACCGGTGACGCCCGGGGTATTACGGACTGCGCTCCAGGATCCGTCGGTCAGGTCCATCCGGACAAGGATGTAGCCGGGGTAGACCTTGCGCTGTACCTGCTTGCGCTGGCCGTTCTTGATCTCGGTGACCTCTTCGGTCGGGACCTCGATCTGGAAGATGTACTCCTCCATGTCCAGCGACTTGATCCGGGTCTCGAGGTTGGTCTTGACCTTGTTCTCGTAGCCGGCATAGGAGTGCACGACGTACCAGTCGCCGGCCGCCCGCTTCAGGGCGGAACGGAGCTCTTCGGTGGGGTCCAGCTCCGCTTCCTCGGTGACCGCCTCGTCGACCGCCTGCACGGCCTCTTCGGCCGCCGCCTGCACCGCCTTTCGACGGCTTCGACGGCTTCGTCGATCTCTTCGGTCTCCGCGGCGGTGTCGTGTTCGACATCATCGGCCTCAGTTGCTGCGACGAGAACGGTCTCTTCGCCGTCGGTCAGGACGAGGTTGCCCGAAGGCTCCTCGGCTGTTGGTTCGGCGTGGCTCGACACGGTTGTTCTCGCTTCCTGCTACTTGTTCGCTATCTCGTTCGGATTCCGGCCGTCACCGCACCGGGTCGTGATGTCTTGGTCTTGCTCGTGCTGGGTAAAGACCGGCGTCAGCCGAAGACCGCCAGCACGCCCTTGGCGAACAGCAGGTCGAGGACCCCGACCAACGCGACCATGAACGTCACGAAGACGATCACCACGATGGTGTAGGTGACCATCTGGTTCTTGGTCGGCCAGATGACCTTGCGCAGTTCGGCGACGACCTCCCGCAGGAAGCGGCCCAATCGGGCGAAGACGTTCGGCTTCTTCACCGTGGTGGCGGCCGCCCGTTTCGGGGTGGCCGCGCCTTTGGCTTCCGAGATACCGGCCCTGGCTGCGGTGCGCCTGGCTGCTGCGCGTGCCGAACCGGCCGAAACCGGCCCAGGCGTCGCGAGCGCTGCGGCGTCCGTACCGATCTGATCGGCCGGCTGGTCGGCCTCGGGGACCGTCCGGGGCTTGGCGGCCCCGTCGCCCGCGACCTCTGCCGACGCCTGCGGTGCTGACTGTTCCGAGGCCTCGTCCGACGGGGTGGCGTCGACGGGCTCTTGCCCGTCCTCCGACACTCCGTCGTGATCGTTGCTCACTCGTTTACTTACCTCACGTCCCTGTTGCTGTTCCATTCGGTGTACTGCAGGGGCGACAGGAATTGAACCTGCAACCTGCGGTTTTGGAGACCGCTGCTCTGCCAATTGAGCTACGCCCCTTTGGCCCGTCCCGTCACCGGGACCAGCCGTCAGAACCCCTCTCGCACGTCCGGGATGTGCCCACCCACCCGACACGCGGGCAAGCGACAGCACACCCCAGAACGACCAGTGTAAGCCACCGGACCCGAGTGAACGAACTGCGCGGATTGCACCCTACCGGCCGCAACCCGGGTGACCGAGCGAGTCCGTGCGTGGAACGATGGGGGCCATGAGTATCGACGCCCCGGAAGGCACTGTCGCCGACTTCAGCGCAGCACCCGAGCCACAGGCCCGCAGTCGCATCTCGGCCCGCATCGGCGGGATCGCCGAGTCCGCGACGTTGGCCGTTGACGCGAAGGCCAAGGCACTCAAGGCGGCCGGCCGGCCGGTGATCGGATTCGGCGCCGGCGAACCTGATTTTCCGACGCCCGACTACATTGTCGCCGCGGCCGCTGCGGCGTGCTCGGTGCCCGCGAATCACCGCTATACCCCTGCCGCAGGGCTGCCCGCGCTACGGAAGGCGGTCGCGGACAAGACACTTCGCGATTCGGGCTACGAGGTCACCGCGGATCAGGTGCTGATCACCAATGGCGGCAAGCAGGCCGTCTACCAGGCATTCGCGACGCTGCTCGATCCCGGTGACGAGGTCCTGCTGCCAGCGCCGTACTGGACCACCTACCCGGAGGCAGTTGCCCTGGGCGGCGGGGTGAGCGTTCCGGTGGTGGCCGACGAGGGTGCTGGTTACCTGGTGACGCTCGAACAACTCGAAGCCGCGCGGACCCCGCGGACGAAGGTGCTGTTGTTCTGTTCGCCGTCCAACCCCACCGGGGCCATCTATCCGCCGGAGCAGGTCGCGGCAATCGGGCGCTGGGCAGCGGACGCGGGCATCTGGGTCATCACGGACGAGATCTATGAACACCTGGTCTATGGCAACGCCAAGCACGTCTCGATGCCGGTGGTCGCACCGGAGATCGCCGATCGCTGCATCGTGGTCAACGGTGTGGCGAAGACCTTCGCCATGACGGGTTGGCGGGTCGGCTGGATGATCGGCCCGAAGGACGTCATCAAGGCCGCCACCAACCTGCAGTCCCACCTGACCTCGAACGTCTGCAACGTTGCCCAACAGGCCGCGCTGACCGCGGTGACGGGGTCACTCGAGGCCGTTCATCAGATGGGTGCGGCCTTCGACCGGCGCCGCAAGTTGATCGTCGAACTGCTGGACGCGATCCCGGGGATGAGCTGCCCGACACCGGAGGGCGCCTTCTACGTGTATCCCTCGGTGACCGGGCTGATCGGCAAGTCCTTCGACGGGGACCGGCCCGCGTCATCCGGTGAGCTCGCCACGTTGATCCTGGAGAAGGCCGAAGTGGCGGTCGTGCCCGGCGAGGCCTTCGGCACGCCGGGCTATTTCCGGCTGTCCTATGCGCTCAGCGATGACGACCTGGTCACCGGGGTGACCCGGATGGCGGAGTTCCTGGCGACTGCGCAGGACTAGCTCAACTGAACGGTTGCTCTGGCCCGGCCCAACACTGTCTGACCGTTGAATTTCGCCGTGATGTCAACCCGCGCGGTACGGGCGTCGGCGTCCAGCGCGGACACGACGCCGGTGAACTCTACGGTTGCCCCATCGGCGTCGTCCGGGACGTACACGGGACGGGTGAAGCGGGTGCCGAACTCGCGGACGGCCCCCGGGTCCTTCGCCCAGTCGGTGACCACCCGGCCGGCCAGCGCCATGGTGAGCATGCCGTGCGCCAGAATCCCGGGCAGCCCGACACCAGCGGCCGCGGATTCACTCCAGTGGATCTTGTTGAAGTCACTGGACGCGCCGGCGTAGCGGATCAGCCGCGCACGATCGACCTGCTGGGTGACTGGGGCGAGTTGGTCGCCAACGGTGACGGACTCGAACTCCGGTGCCAGGCTCATTTGTCCGGCCCCCTGACGACCAGGGTGCCGTAGACGGTGCCGACCGGCTGGCCGTCGGGGTCCGCCATCTCGGTGCGCAGTCCGAGGAATTCGTTGCCCTGGACCATCCGGACGCTGTCCACGAAGAAGGTGCAGAACAATTCGTCCCCCGCGACGATCGGGCGTTGCAGGACGAACCGTTGGTCGCCGTGCACGACCCGCGAGTAATCCAGGCCGAGGGCCGGGTTGAACAGCACCTCGTCCTGGGCTCGGGTGATGATCGACACGCCGAACGTCGGGGGCGCTACCAGATCGGGGTGACCGGCCGCGCGAGCAGCTTCCCGGTCCCAATAGATGGGGTTCTCGTCGCCGATGGCCTCGGCGAAATTACGGATCTTTTCGACCCCGACGATGTACGACATCGGGTAGGGGAAGGGCTTACCCACCCAGGTGGGATCAACGGGCACGGATCAGGACCTGATCAGCGGGTCTCTTTGTGCTTGCGGTGCACGCCGCAGTTCGGACAGAACTTCTTGATCTCCAGCCGATCCGGGTCGTTGCGCCGGTTCTTGCGGGTGATGTAGTTGCGGTGCTTGCACTCCTCGCACGCCAAGGTGATCTTGGGGCGGACATCGGTGGCGGCCACGGTAGCTGCCTCCTTCTCGTTGCAGGTGCTCGGACGGTCGGCTGGGGTTCGCCGTCCGCATTGGTCGTGGTAACGCTGTCGTACTGGGTAGCGGTGGCCGGACTTGAACCGGCGACACAGCGATTATGAGCCGCTTGCTCTGCCAGCTGAGCTACACCGCCTTGCGGGCCCAAACCCGTTCAGGCTAACGACTTCGCTGCGGGCGGTATTCCAACCCCGTCACAACCGCCGTTCCCGAGCCCCTTTACGGAATCGAACCGTAGACCTTCTCCTTACCATGGAGACGCTCTACCGACTGAGCTAAAGGGGCCTGCATCACTGGCTGATATCGGGGAGAACTTCTGTTCGGATTCGGTCGAACCCTCCCCGCTGACAGCCTGGGCAACTCTACATCAGGGCGCCGAATGCGCGAAAACGACAGCGATCAGCTCATCATCCGCAGCACATGCGTGGTCGACGCCGGGTCGTAGATGCTGACCGTCCTGGCTTGCAGCCAGGCCTCGAACCGGTCGAGCGGCATCGGCCGGGAGATCAGAAAGCCCTGCGCCTGGTCGCAGTGCATGTCCCGCAGCGCATCCCGGGCGGCTTCCTCCTCGACACCCTCGGCGACAACCCGCAGGCCGAGCGAGTGCCCGAGGTCGACGATGGCCCGGACGATCGCCAGATCGGAGAGATCGGTGCCCATGCCCTGGACGAACGACCGGTCGATCTTGATCTCGTCGATCGGTAGCCGGCGCAGGTAGGCGAGCGAGGAGTACCCGGTGCCGAAGTCGTCAACGGAGAGGCCGATGCCCATCGAGTGCAGCTCGCGCAGGATCGGTAGTGAGTGTTCCGGGTCCGTCATGACGCTGGACTCGGTGATCTCGAAGGTCAGCAGCTCGGCGGGGACGTCGTGGTGCTTCAGGGCATTCGCGACCATGCTGGAGAAGTTCTCGGCCAACAGGTTCCGCACCGAGAGGTTGACGGCCGCGGTGATCGCGATCCCCTGTGCGGTCCACGCCCGTAGCTGCTGCAGAACAGTGTCAAGGACGTGCCCGAGCAGGATGTCGATCGACCCTGTCGCCTCGATCGCCTCGACGAACTCGGCGGGTGAGACCAGGCCGAACTCGGGGTGCATCCACCGCACCAGGGCCTCGACGCCGACCAGTTCGCGTTGTGCCAGGTCGACCTTGGGCTGGTAGTGCACGATGATCCGGCCCTGCTCGACGGCCTGCCGGAATTGCGTGACCAGCTGGAACCGGCGGCGGTACACCTCGCCCATGCTCGGCCGGTAGATCTGCAACGGTTCCGACTTGGCCTTCGCAGCCAGCATCGCCATCTCCGCCCGCTGCAACAGCGTGCTCGGATCCAGGTTGCTGGTCCCGCCGACCTCCGCGGTCCCGCCCGGTACAAAGGCAATGCCGACGACGGCCTGCGGGTCGACCTCGATGCCGTCCAGTGAATAGGCCCTGCCGACGGTGGCCAGGATCTCGGTGCCCAGGGCGGTCAGCTCGGCCTCCGGCATCGCATTGACCAGGACCGCGAACCGGTCCGCCTCGATACGCGCCACCGGTCGGTCCGCACCCACCAGTGCCACCAGCCGCTCGCCGGCCATCCGCAGCAGGCGCTCCCCTCGGTCATGGCCGAGGGCGTTGTTGACCTGCGACAACACGTCGAGTTCGACCAGCAGGATGGCCCCGCCCCAACCCTGGGTGATGGCGGCCTGGCCCTCCACGTGCAGGCCGAGCCGATTGCGCAGCCCGGTGATCGCGTCGTGATAGGCCTCGTGCCGCAGAGTCTCCAGCAGCCGCAGATTGTCCAGTGCGGTTGCCACATGCCCGCTGAGCGTCTCGAGCAACTGCAGGTCCTCGTCCCGGAACCGGCCCCATCTGCTGAGCCGATCGCGGACCTCCAGATAGCCGCGGTCCCGATCGCCGGAGCGCAACGGCACCACCAGGACGTCCCAGGCATTGCGGTCGGCCAGCGCCGCCAGCACCTCCCGGTTGGGGCTGCGATCGGTTGACGCCCGCGCCCGGCCGGTGCTCCTGGCCGTGGTCAGCAACGGGTCGTCCTCCCGCATCGGCGGCTCGTCCAGGACACCCTCAGGGCCGATCGCCAGCGTGCGCAGGGCACTGTCGCCGTCATTCAGCCGCAGCACGGCGACCTGAGCGTTCAGCTGATCACGGACCTGCTCGAGAACGCCGCGCCAGTCATTGATCGACGAGCCGACGTTGGTGACCTGCCGGCCGAAGCTGTACATCCTGGTCAGGTCGGCGTGCTGGCGCAGGAACAGGAAGTAGGTCCGGTACAGAACGGCGAGCACGACGGCGAGGGCAATACACACGACTGGACCGAACGGCCCGGCCCGCCACACGGTGTAGCCCGCCAGCGCAAACGTGACGATGGCTGCGGCCGACAGCATGGATCGGCCGATGACGCGGGCGAGCGGTTCGGCAGGGCCGAGCAGCCGATAGGTGAGGCCGACGGCGACCGCCGACATCAAGGCACCGGCCAGCACACCGAGGGCGACGGCCAGGTAGCGGAGGCCGACCGAGGCGGTGGTCTGGTCACTACCGACGATGGTCAGCATGACGAAAGCCGCGGTGCCGGTTTCGACCGTGATGAAAGACAGGTTCACCGCGATGTTGCGCCAGCTGTCCCGGCGGATCAGGAAGACCAGCGCGCCGGCCGCGATGTGGGTGAGGCCGACGGTCCACGCCGGCAGCAACAACAGGCCGAGCACCATCGGCAATTCGGACCCGCTGACCAACAGGGTTTCCCGGCGGACTTCGATCTGCAGGGGGAAGAGTTCGCCGCCCAGGAACGCGGCGAGCAGGATCGCGGAGCCGACCAGCAGGCGCTCGTTGCCGACGGGCTGTCCGGACTCCAGGACGGGGATCCACAACAGAATGGACACCCCGAACATCAGGGCGGCGACGATCGGGAAAACCTGACTGCCGGTGTACTGGCGGCGAGGCTTTTCCGTCTCCGAGAGATCGGTCGTCATAGCGAACGCCTCCCCCTCAGGTCGGGTCGCATTCGGGGTAAACGACCCACCGGGCCGTCGTCGTCCGGGCAGCGTCTACCCCGTTCATGTACGGAGCGTAGCGCCTCCGGCCCGAAAATGGCAGAACGAATTGTTCCGAACCCTCATCCGGTCGCATCGTCATGCCAAAGGGGTGAACCCAACCACCCAAAGCGTCAAGCAGACGAGGGGCGAAATGAGGCAAACGGCCAGAACAGACCGGCGGACCCCCGCTGTTCGGCGAGTCCGCCGGTCGAAGCATTGTGTCGTTGTCACTGGTGGTGGCAGGTGAGGGATTCGAACCCCCGTAGGCAATGCCGGCTGATTTACAGTCAGCTCCCTTTGGCCACTCGGGCAACCTGCCGTGACGCCCGCTCGAACTTGGCGCTGGCACAGCCTACAAGGCGGATGCCGGAGAACCGAATCGGTGCTCACGGCACCTTCCCGACCACCCGGCCACACCCGTCGAAGCAGTTGCCTGCCGATCACTCGAGCGGGGGTGCTGGTCGGTTCGCGTGTGTCCACTGGGGCATCCTGTCAGGGACAGTGGCCGGCGCCCCCCGAATGACAGACACGAAATACCGACAGGAGAGATCAGTGGCAGATGCCTCGTTTGACATCGTGAGCAAGGTTGACCACCAGGAGGCCGATAACGCCCTCAACCAGGCCGGGAAGGAGCTGTCCCAGCGGTTCGATTTCCGCGGGACGGACACCACCATCGTCTGGGCCGGTGAGGACGGCGTGACCATCACCTCCAGTACCGAGGAGCGCTGCCTGGCCGCGATCGACGTGTTCAAGGACAAGCTGATCAAGCGCGGGATTTCGCTGCGCGCGTTCGAGGTCGGCGAACCCGCGTCATCCGGGAAGACTTACAAGGTCACCGGGTCGTTCGTGCAGGGCATCGCCTCGGACAAGGCGAAAGTGATCAGCAAGAAGATCCGCGACGCGGGTCTCAAGGGCGTGAACGCACAGATCCAGGGCGACCAACTGCGGGTCTCCGGCAAGAAGCGGGACGACCTGCAGGCCGTCATCGCGCTGCTCAAGGACGCCGATCTGGACATCGCGCTGCAGTTCACCAACTACCGGTAGACGGGATAACGGCGTGCGCCGAGGCATCACGTTCGGCGTCACCGCCTACCTGATCTGGGGCCTGTTCCCGCTGTATTTCCCGCTGTTGCAGCCGGCGGGCGCCCTCGAGGTGTTGGCCCACCGGATGGTGTGGTCGCTGGTTGTCTCCGCAATCGTGCTGACCGTGGTGCGCGGCTGGAAGTTCATTCGAGCGATGCCGCTCCGGGTCTGGGGTCTGGTCATGGCCGGCGCGGCGCTGATCGCGGTGAACTGGGGCATCTACATCTGGGCGGTCAACAACGATCGAGTGGTTGATGCTGCGCTCGGGTACTTCATCAACCCGCTCGTCACCGTGCTGTTCGGCGTGCTCATCTTCAAAGAACGACTGCGGGTCACCCAATGGATCGCTGTCGGGCTGGGCGCGGCCGCCGTGACCGTGCTGGCGGTGGCCGGTGGAACCGTGCCGTGGATTGCGCTGAGCCTGGCGGCGTCCTTTGCCTGCTACGGCCTGGTCAAGAAGGTTGTGCCGCTGCCGCCGACCTCGTCACTGACGGCGGAGGGCCTTGTCCTGCTGGTGCCGGCCCTTGGCTATCTCACCCTCCTGGGCCTTCAGGGATCCTCAACCGTACCGTCCGGCGGGGTCGGACATCTGTTGCTGCTGGCCAGTTCCGGGGTGGTGACCTGCGTGCCGCTACTGGCTTTTGCGGTGGCCGCGCAGGCGTTGCCGCTGTCCATCCTCGGGTTGCTGCAATACCTGACGCCGGTCGCGCAGTTCCTGCTGGGCGTGTTGTGGTTCCAGGAAGCGATGCCGCCGTACCGCTGGGTGGGTTTCGTGCTGGTGTGGGGCGCACTTGCCGTGCTGACGTTCGACGCCCTGCGGCACGCCCGGCGCCGTCCCGGCGCGGCGGCGAAGACCGGGCGAAACGCTACTGAACCGAGTGCCGGTCCAGGAAGGTGAGGACGTCGGTCTGGTCGACGCCCGGGAAAACCCCTGGCGGCATGGCTGCCAGCAGGTGCGAATGCACGCGGGCGGACGGCCAGGCACTGCCCTCCCACCGGCCGGCGAGCTCGGCCGGCGGTTGGGAGCAACAGGCCGGATCGGGGCAACGCGACTTCGACCGTTCGGTCGTCTCGCGTCCGCGCATCCATTTGACGTCTGCGTAGGGCACGCCAACACTGACCGAGAACACACCGGCCGGTGTCCGGTCGACAACTGCTGTGCACCAATAGGTCCCGGACTTTGTGTCGGTGTACTGCTGGTAGGCCGAGGAAAGGTCGGGCCGGTCGAACACCACCCTGGCCGTCCAGTACCGGCAGACCCGTTGCCCCTCGATGGCGCCCGTCGCGTCCGTCGGGAAGTGCACACCGTCGTTCTCATAGGCCTTGTAGATGACGCCCGACGACGAAATCCGCATGAAGTGCACCGGCAGGTCCAGATGCCGGGTCGCGAGATTGGTGAACCGGTGCGCTGCGGTCTCGTACGACACCGCGTAGGCGTCCCGCAGATCCTCGATCGCGATGTCCTTGGCCGCCTTGGCCCGCTTCAACAGGGTGAGCGCACCCTTCTCCGGGATCAGCAACGACGCAGCGAAGTAATTGATCTCCACCCGCTGCTCCAGGAACTCCGAGTAGTCCTCCGGCACCGAATGACCGAGCACCACATGGCCGAGAGCCTGCAGGGCGAGCGAGCGGGAGTCGTGCTGGCCGGCGTCGGGCTGCGGCAGGTAGACGATCCGGTGCGCCAGATCGGTGACGGTTCTGGTGGATTCCGGTAGATCGGTGGTGTGCACCAGACGGAATCCCAGATGCGCGGCCAACCGGTCGACCACCGTCCTGGTGATCGGGCCACCGTCGTACTTGGTCGCGGTCAGCAGGTCGGCGGCGACCGTTTCGATCTCGCCGAAGTAGTTGCCCTGCCGACGCATCCGCTCGCGCAGGTCCGCGTTCGCGCGCCGTGCCTGCTCCGGGGTGGCGGCGCGTTCCGCCTGAATCCGGGCCATCGCCCGGTGCAGTCCGACCAGCGACTCGAGGGCCTCGGTCTGCAGGCGCGGCCCCGGGCGCACCGCCGGAATCTCCATGGCCTTGAAAGCCGCTGTGCGCTGGGCCTTTTCGAGTTCGATCTCCAACGCGGCGCGCCGGCTGGGGGCCGCGACAGTGAGCAGGTCGGCCAACGTACTGTCCAGCGCGCCGGCCAGCGTGGTCAGCAGGGACAGCTTCGCCTCCCGCTTGCCGTTCTCGATCAGCGACAGCGCCGAAGGACTGATCCCGGCGACATCGGCAACATCCGACAAGGTCTTTCCGCTTGCCTTGCGCAGGTGCCGGAGCTGCCGGCCGATCGTCAACGGATCCGGCGCCGCTGTTGCATCGACCTCCAGCGGAGCCAGGTGCGCCGCGCCATTGGGGCTTTCTGCGTTGTTTCGGGGTTTCTTGACGGAAACCCTGGGTTCTGTTGTTGATCTAGTGGGTTGTGACACACGTCCCGAAAATCGCTGTGCCATTTGCTGTCCCGGATGCAGCATCGATCCGGGGTGATGCGGATCACGCAAGGTCGAAGGGCCTTTTTCACCCTTGGAGGGGGCAGTTTCGGTCATTGCTGCACGATAGCGCAAAAACTGCGTTTCTTCACGGGTTGCGCCGGTTGAGTAGTGCGGTTCTTGAACACACTCTTGCTAAGTCAGCTAACAACGCTGCTTCCGCAAACACGAGCACTGATGAAAGGACGGCCAGCGATGACCGCCACGTTGGATCCCACCACCACCTCGGCCAGGACCCCGAGCCGCGACACCCGGATCTCGGACCAGGCCGCACTGCTCCGCCAGGAGTGGGCCGACGATGCACGCTGGGCCGGTATCGACCGCACCTACTCCGCCGAGGACGTCGTCCGGCTGCAGGGCACCGTCGTCGAGGAACACACGCTGGCCCGCCTCGGCGCGGAGAAGCTGTGGAAGGCCCTGCACACCAAGGATTTCACCCGGGCCCTCGGCGCACTGACCGGCAACCAGGCCGTGCAGATGGTGCGCGGCGGCTTGCGAGGCCATCTACCTGTCCGGCTGGCAGGTGGCGGCCGACGCGAACCTGTCCGGCCAGACCTACCCGGACCAGAGCCTGTACCCGGCGAACTCCGTGCCGGCCGTCGTCCGGCGGATCAACAACGCGCTGCTGCGCGCCGACCAGATCGACCACAGCACCGGCAAGACCGGTACCGACTAGCTGGTGCCGATCGTCGCCGACGCCGAGGCCGGCTTCGGCGGCCCGCTGAACGCGTTCGAGCTGATGAAGTCGATGATCGACTCCGGTGCGGCCGGTGTGCACTGGGAGGATCAGCTCGCCTCGGAGAAGAAGTGCGGCCACATGGGCGGCAAGGTGCTCGTGCCGACCACCCAGCACGTCCGGACCCTCAATGCCGCCCGGCTCGCCGCCGACATCTCCAAGGTGCCGACGCTCGTCATCGCCCGCACCGATGCGCTGGCCGCCGACCTGATCACCAGCGACATCGACCCGATCGACCAGCCGTTCCTCACCGGTGAGCGCACCGCGGAAGGGTTCTACCGGGTAAAGAGCGGGCTGGAGCCGGTCCTGGCCCGGGCCAAGGCCTACGCGCCGTACTCCGACCTGATCTGGGTGGAGACCGGCAAGCCGGACCTCGGCCTGGCCCGCGAGTTCGCCGACCGAGCTGCACAAGGAGTTCCCCGGAAAGATGCTGGCCTACAACTGCTCTCCGTCGTTCAACTGGAAGGCAGCGCTGTCCGATGACGAGATCGCCACGTTCCAGGACGAGCTCGGCGAGCTGGGCTACAAGTTCCAGTTCATCACGCTGGCCGGCTTCCACGCCCTGAACCACTCGATGTTCCACCTCGCCCAGGGCTACGCCAGGACCGGGATGAGCGCCTACGTCGAGTTGCAGGAGGCCGAGTTCGCCGACGAGACCGCCGGCTACACCGCCGTCAAGCATCAGGCCGAGGTCGGCACCGGCTACTTCGACAAGGTCGCCACCGCCCTCAACCCCGACAGCGGCACCCTCGCGCTGGTCGGCTCCACCGAAGAAGAGCAGTTCCACTGAGATTGATTCGGAATTGACTGCGTGGACGCCGGGGACCCGCCGGGGACCGGCGTCCACGCAGGGACCACACTTCACGAACACCCACGAAATCGCGCACAGGAAGGCATGTCATGTTCGGACCACCGAAGAGCCCACGGGTCAAGGGTTCCCTGCATCCCCGTTTCGAGGAGATCCTGACGCCGGAGGCCCTGGCCTTCGTCGCCAAACTCGACGGCGCACATTCGGGCCGGCGGGCCGAACTACTTGCCGCCCGCCGCGAGCGCGGCAAGCGCATCTCCGCCGGGGAACAGGTCGACTTCCTCACCAGCACGGCCGAGATCCGCTCCGGTCGATTGGTTTGTCGCGCCGCCGGCTCCCGGGCTCGAGGACCGGCGGGCGGAGATCACCGGGCCGCCGACCCGCAAGATGAGCATCAACGCGCTGAACTCCGGCGCGCAAGGTGTGGATGGCCGACTTCGAGGACGCCACCTCGCCGAGCTGGTCCAACGTCATCGACGGCCAGATCAACCTGTACGACGCCATCCGCGGCAACCTGGAGTTCACCTCCGAGGACGGCAAGGAATACCAGGTCGGCGAGACCACCCCGACCATCGTCGTCCGCCCGCGCGGCTGGCGGCTGTGCGAGAAGCACATCAGCATCGACGGGCGCCCGCTGCCCGCCGCGCTGGTCGACTTCGGGCTGTTCTTCTTCCACAACGCGCAGCAGCTGATCGACAACGGCGCAGGCCCGTACTTCTACCTGCCGAAGCTGGAATCGCACCTGGAAGCCCGGCTGTGGAACGACGTCTTCGTCCAGGCGCAGGCGCTGCTGGGCATCCCCCAGGGCACGATCCGCGCCACGGTGCTGATCGAGACCCTGCCGGCGGCGTTCGAGATGGAAGAGATCCTGTACGAGCTGCGGGACCACTCGTCCGGCCTGAACGCCGGTCGCTGGGACTACATCTTCAGCTACATCAAGACGTTCGCCCAGCGCGGCGACGAGTACGTCCTGCCGGACCGCTCGACAGATCACCATGACGACCCCGTTCATGCGGTCGTACACCGAACTGCTGGTCTCGACCTGCCATCGCCGCGGCGCACATGCGATCGGCGGGATGGCCGCGTTCGTTCCGAACAAGGCCAACCCGGCCGTCACCGAGCAGGCGCTCGCCAAAGTGAAGGCCGACAAGGAGCGGGAGGCCGCCGACGGCTTCGACGGTTCCTGGGTCGCGCACCCGGGCCTCGTCCCCACCTGCATCGATGCATTCACCGCGGTGCTCGGCGACCGGCCGAACCAGCTCGACAAGCAGCGCCCGGACGTGCACGTCGCGGCCGCGGATCTACTGTCTGTCGGCTCTGCCGGTGGCAGCGTCACCCTGGCCGGGTTGAACACCAACATCTCGGTCGCGCTGCAGTACCTGACCGCCTGGGTCAACGGCCAGGGCGCGGTCACGATCGACAATCTGATGGAAGACGCCGCCACGGTGGAGATCTCCCGCACGCAGATCTGGCAGTGGCTGCACCACAAGACCAAGCTCGCCGAGGGCCTGGTCGTGACTCCGGAACTGGTCAACGAACTGGTCGGGCACGAGGTCGACCGACTGACCGCCCTGGCGACCGACGACCGTGGTCGACGGCACGTGAACGAGGCCAAGGATGTCTTCGTCGAGTCGGCAATGGGCGAGGACCTGCCCGGCTTCTTCACCCCGTACGCCTACGTCCGCTACCTGATCGACAAGCCGCTGCAGCTCACCGGGCCGCTCACCCCGGACGACCTGCGAATGTCCGAGCGGGTGCCGCGCGACGAGAACTCGCGTCAGCCGGCCTGAACCTGACCGGCCGATCCGACTGATTGTTCTTGGCCGCACAATGACGTGCTGTTCGATGGCTCCGGCCCGACCGCGGCGACGCGGTTGGCCGGAGCCATCGCTGTTGTCGTGCCGGTCGTGATCGAGAGCGCGAGGTCACACTCGACGCGGCAAGATAGGACCTTGGTCCTATCCTCGCGATGTGCGCGCTCATCTACTGTGGGCGGTAACGTACTTAGCCCACCCTTACCGTTCGGAGTTACCCCATGTTCTCCAGTCTCCATTGGCATCACAGATGAGCGCCTCGGTGGGCCGACTGCCCACTGGCTCCGAGGGTTTCCAGACCCGACTGCTGCACGAATTGGAGCCGGTCGTCGAGGAGAACCTCAACCGGCACTACGCAATTGCCAAGGACTGGCAGCCGCACGATTACATCCCGTGGAGCCGGGGCCGGGACTTCGCGTTCCTGGGCGGCGAGGACTGGGTCCCGGAGGACTCCCCGCTCGACCCCGTGGCCAAGACCGCGATGGTTGTCAACCTGCTGACCGAGGACAACCTGCCGTCCTACCACCGGGAGATCGCCACCCGGTTCAGCCGCGAGGGCGCCTGGGGCCAATGGGTCGGCCGCTGGACCGCCGAGGAAGGCCGGCACGGTATCGCCTTGCGCGACTACCTGGTGGTCACCCGCGGCGTCGACCCGGTCAAGCTGGAAGCGCTCCGGATGGAGCACATGACGGCCGGCTACGACTCCGGCGAGAAGACCGCCCTGCAGGCCGTCGCCTACGTCTCGTTCCAGGAATTGGCCACCCGGGTATCCCACCGCAACACCGGCGCGGCCACCGGCTGCCCGGTTGCCGAGCAGTTGCTGGGGCGGATCGCGCAGGACGAGAACCTGCACATGATCTTCTACCGGAACCTGGTTCAGGCCGCGCTTGATCGGGCACCGGACGAGACGATGTCGGCGATCCGGGACGAGGTGGTCGGGTTCACCATGCCGGGTGCCGGGATGACGGATTTCCAGCGGAACTCGGTGACCATCGCCAAGGCCGGGATCTACGACCTTCGACTGCACCACGACGCCGTCATCATGCCCGTACTCAAGTACTGGAAGGTGCTGGACCGTACCGACTTCGGCCCCGTCGGCGAACAGGCCCGGGACGAGCTGGTCGCCTTCCTGGCCGACCTTGACGTACAGGCGACCAGGTTCGTCGAGCAGCGGCAGAAGCTGCGGGATCGGCAGGCCGCGCGCGCTGCGCGCTGATCCCGGGTGCCGGCTTCAACGTGCTCGGGGTACCGACCCCTGACGCAGCGCCCAAGGCAGCAGCACGGCGAACACCATGATCATTGCCGTGATCGGTGCGAGCCCGTCCAGTGCCCAGAGGCCGTAGATCGCGATCGCCGCCAGCTCGCTGAGCAGTGCTGCGACCGAATTGACCGTCGCCCGGGCCGGGCCGGTGATGGCATCCTGCAGGCGGCTGTTGACGGCCACCAGGACGATCCGATAAAGGCCGTAGAACACCGCAACTCCGGCCACACCGGCTGGGCGGCCCAACCACTCCGACACGGCCAGCAGAACCGCACCGGCACCCAGCCCCATCGCGAGTGTCCCCGCCGCGAAGGCCTTCCTGGTCGGGGAGCGGTGCGCGACCCACCAGGTTCCTACCGCCCCGGCCAGCGGAATTGCCAGCCCCGCGACCGGTATCGCCTCGACCGGCACCCCCCAGGCCAGTGCCAGCAGGGTGAAGTACTCCTCCAGTGCGTCCAGCCCGGTCAGCAGGGCCACCAGCACCACCAGCGCACGCAGTGCCGGATTCGAGATGGCTTCCGCAACACCGGCTCGCAGGGTCGCACAATAGCCAAGGCCGGAGTCGTCGTCGCTGGGGCCGCCGTCATCGTCGAGCGGGGCGTCGTCGGGGCCGCCGTCATCGTCGGGCGGGGCGTCGTCGGGGTTCTTCGCCCGGGCGTCGTTGCCGACCGGGCGGACGTCCCGCAGCAGCAGAGCCAACCCGGCGGCCGTCAAGCAGCAGGCGACGCTGACCCAGCCGACGAGGGGGTATCCGCCGACCTGGAACAGCACAGTGGCGGCCAGGGCTGCCGGGATCTGCGCGATCAGCCCAGCGGCGGTGATCCTGCCCAGTAGCCGGGAGTAGTGGCGGGTCGCGCCGACCGCCTTCAGCCCGTCGTAGAGCAACGCTTCCAACGAACCCGACGCCAACGAACCGCCGAGGCCCCACAGCACGAACCCGGACGCATACCCGGTGAACCCGGGAACGACGAGCCACAGCGTGTAACCGATCGCCTGCAGTACGCCCCCGGCGGCCAACGCGACCCGGCGGGAGAACCTGTCGGCGATGGCTCCCGTGGGGACCTCGGCGACGATGCCGACGAGAGACCAGACCAGGAACAGTGCCGAAATTTGCGCATCCGAAAGACCGTTGTCGGCGAACATCAACGCGTACAGCTCGTACAGCGGAACCAGGTCGACGACGAACGCCCAGCCGGAGGTCAGCCGACCGAGCCGGCGAACCTCAGGCGGGATGCCGACGGGGCCGGCGCGACTTCGGGTGCGGCGCCGGTAAATAGGGGCGTGAGTAGGCGGTGTCACAGTCAACGGAATGGCATGGGTGTCACTGTAGGACGCCGCCAACCATCGGGAAGGCCCGTCAGCGGGTACGGGCGATGACGTAGCGGACCAGCGACGACAGCGCGTCCCGCGATGACGACTCCGGCAGCAACGCGAGCTCGGCGTTCGCGGCGTCGGCATAGCCGGTCAGCGTCTGCCGCGCCTGGGCCATGCCCGGGGAGGTTTGCAACAGCTCGAACGGCCTCGCGCAGCTCGTCCTCCGAGGTGATCGGACCGGAGACCAGCTTCCGCAACCGTGGGTCAGCGGCCGGATCGGCCAGCGTGTACAGCGCGGGTAACGTCCGGACACCTTCGCGCAGATCCGTACCCGGGGTCTTGCCGGAGTCTGTCGAGGAGATGTCGATGATGTCGTCGGAGATCTGGAACGCCATGCCGACGGCCCGGCCGTAGCGACGGAGCGCGGCAGTCTCGTCCTCGCAGGCACCGGAGAACATGCCCGCATACCGGGCGCAGGTGTCGATCAGGGCGGCGGTCTTCTCATCGAGAACGCGCAGGTGGTGCACGATCGGGTCGTCATCCGGATCGGCGCCGACGGTTTCCCTGGTCTGTCCGGTGACCAGCTCGGCGAACGTCTCGGCAATGATCCGGACCGCGTCCGGCCCGAGTCCGGCCACCAGGCGGGAGGCATGGGCGAACAGGAAGTCACCGGTCAGGATGGCGATCGAGTTGTCCCACCGGGCGTTTGCGGACTTCGTCCCGCGGCGCAGGTCCGCCTCGTCCATCACGTCGTCGTGGTAGAGGGTCGCGAGATGGATCAATTCGACGACGGCCGAGGCGACGACAACCTCCTCGGCGTCCGGTCGCGGGCCGATTCCCGCTGCGACCAGGGTGAACAACGGGCGGAATCGCTTGCCACCGGCGTGCATCAGGTGCGACGCCGCCTCGGTGACAAAGTTGAATTCGCTGATCAGCTCACGCTCGAGCAGATCCTCTACCCGGGCCAGGCCGACGGCCACCCTGGCCGACAGATCGGGGTCGGCAAGCTCGATGCCGGCGAGCATGGTCGGGGCGTTCACGCTGACGAGCTTATGTCAGGTCGGCGGGTGCCCCGGCCAGGCGGTGAGGTACGCAACTTTTACCTCACGACAACATCGGCAGCGGAACGGTGAGCCAATCCAGCACCGGCCCCGGGAACAGGCCCAATCCGAGCGTGACGATCACCGCGACCGCGATCACGATCACCGTGAGAATGCCGGGGACAACGACGTAGGGCGCATCGGCGAGGACCGTTGCGGGGCCCGTTGGTGATCGGCGGTCGTTGATGACGATCCTGCGGACGATTCGGCTCCCACAGAGACCGTCGCCGGCGCTGGGGTACTGATCGGGTCGGAGAAGTACATGACGACGACGATCCGCAGATAGAAGAAGGCGGTGACCGCGGTGGCGACCATCGCCAGGACCACCAGCGCACCCATTCCGGATTCCATCGCGGCGGTGAAGACGCTGAGCTTGCCGATGAAGCCGGCGGTCAGCGGGATCCCGGCGAACGACAGCAGGAACAGGCTCATCGAGGCGGCCAGTACCGGGGAACGCTTTGCCAGCCCGGCCCAGTCGGACACGTGCGAGGCCTCACCGCCGCCCTTGCGGACAAGCGTGAGGATCGCGAACGCACCGATGGTGGCCATGCCGTAGGTGAGCAGGTAGAACATCGTCGCGGAAGCGCCGCTCTCCGACATCGCCAGCACGCCGAGCAGGATGAAACCGGCGTGCGCGACGGACGAGTAGGCGAGCATCCGCTTCATGTCGGTCTGGGTGATGCCGATGACGGAGCCGATGATCATCGAGGCTCCGGCGATCACTCCGAGGACCGGCTGCCAGGTCCACGTCATGGGCTCCAATGCCACCTGGCACACCCGCAGCATTGCCGCGAAGGCAGCCACCTTGGTGCAGGACGCCATGAACGCGGTGACCGGGGTCGGCGCGCCCTGGTAGACATCCGGTGTCCACAGGTGGAACGGCCCGACAGAGGCCTTGAACAGCAGCCCCACCAGGACCAGCGCGAGCCCACCGATCAGTAGCACGTCGCTGCTGTCCCCGGCCCTCGCCTGGCTGGCGATAGAGGTGAATGACGTGGATCCGGAATAGCCGTAGAGCAGTGCCAGACCGTAGACGAAGATCGCCGAGGTGAACGCGCCGAGCAGGAAGTACTTGACCGCTGCTTCCTGCGAGATCAGCCGGCGCCGGCGAGCCAGCCCGCACAGCAGGTACAGCGGCAGCGACAGCACCTCGAGGGCGACGAACAGTGTCACGGTGTCGGTCGCCGCCGGGAAGACCATCATCCCGCCGATCGCGAACAGGGCGAGCGGGAAGACCTCGGTCTGCATGGGCGCACCGACCCGGGTCGCCACTCGATCACGGGCCGAGCCGACCTTGGCCGCGGCCTGGGCGACGAACGAGCCACCCGGCTCCGACACCCGGTCCGCCATCAGCAGCACCGACGGCAGGGCCAGTACCAGCAGCACTGCCCACATCACGTAGGTGGCGGCGTCGACCGAGACCGCACCGCCGAAGGTGACGCCGTAGTCGCTGTTACTGGCGCCGACCAGCGTCCAGACCAGCGCCGCGGCCACCACGATGACCGCAAAGCCGACCTGCACCGGGTACCGCAGGCCGCGCGGTAGGAAGGCCTCGAACAGGATCGCCAGCACCGCCCCGCCGAGCAGGATCAAGACCGGTGCGGTCTGGGTGAAACTGATCACCGGGGCGGTGATCGGATCGGTCGGCGCGACCGCCAGCGTCGTCAGGACGCTCATCAGTTACCCCCGACGATCGGCGCGTCGATGGCCGGCGGTGGGTCACTCTGTCCGACGTCGACCATGGTGCGTTCGGCCGTGGGGTTGATCACGTCCAGCACCGGTTGCGGGTACACACCGAGCACGATGATCAGCACCACCAACGGGGTCAGCACGGTGATTTCCCGCGCCGTCAGGTCGCCGAATTTGGCGCGGATGCGGGACGGGGCGTGCACGGCTTCAGGTGGTGTGCCCCGGTTCGGTCCCGCCCTCCGAGGTGAATTCGACGCGATGGTGGGCTCCACCGCTCGGAACGCCGGCCGCAGCGCCGACCGGAATCGGACGCCGGACGTGTCGAGCCCGAAGTCGCCACCCCCGGGTCATCACCACTGTGTGCGCCGCCCAGCACCCCGAACCCGCGGACTGGGCCCGTCATGGTCCGCTGGAAAATCCACAGCATGTAGACGGCGGCGAGCACGATGCCCACGGTCGCGATGACCGACCAGGCCGGGTACCTCGTGAAGGTGCCGATCAAGACCAGGAACTCGGAAATGAACGAGTTGGTGCCGGGCATCGCGATCGTGGCCAGGGATGCGATCAGGAACGTCCCGCCCAGCAACGGGGCGACCTTCCAGAC
This sequence comes from uncultured Actinomycetota bacterium, assembly GCA_963730295.1. Taxonomy (GTDB): domain Bacteria; phylum Actinomycetota; class Actinomycetes; order Mycobacteriales; family Nakamurellaceae; genus Nakamurella. The sequence goes on from CAVSRE010000009.1 coordinate 335,534, forward strand.
GCCGCTGTAGTCGCCGATCAGCTTCGATCCGCCGCGGGCGGTCAGCATGCCGACGACGATAAACAGCAGACCCGTCGCGATGCCGTGATTGACCATGTAGAACGCCGCACCGGCGATCGACTGCGTGGTGAAGGCGAAGACACCCATCGCGATGAAGCCGAAGTGCGCGATCGAGGTGTAAGTGACGAACCGTTTGAGATCGGTCTGGCCCGCGGCCACGATCGCGCCGTACACAATGCCGATGACGGCCAGCAGGATGATCAACCAGGCCAACTTGGCGCTTGCCGCGGGCAGCAGCGGCAGGCAGATCCGCAGGAAGCCGAAGGTACCGACCTTGTCCAGGACGCCGACCAGCAGGGTGCCGGCGCCGACCGGCGCCTCAGTACCGGCATCGGGCAGCCAGGTGTGCAACGGCACCAACGGCGCCTTGATCGCGAAGGCGATGGCGAAGCCGGCGAAGATCCACATCTGGGTGGACTCGGGGATCTGACCGGCAACGGCCCGCAGCTCGACCCAGTCGAACGTGCCCTTGCCGAGAACCTGACCGGACGCGACGTAGATGCCGATCACCGAGGCGAGCATCAGCAGGCCACCGAGCAGCGAGTACAGGAAGAACTTGGTCGCCGCATACGCCCGGCGAACCCCGCCGAAGGCGCCGATGAGAAAGTACATCGGGATCAGCATGACCTCGAACATGACGTAGAAGACGAACACGTTGGTGGCGGCGAAGACGCCGATCATCGCGCCCTGCAGCACCAGCAGCAGGGCGAAGTAGCCGCCGATGGTGCGGCCGGCAGGCAGCCGTTCCTCCCAGGAGGCACCGAGCACGATCGGCATCAGCACCGCGATCAGCGCGATCATGGTCAGCGAGATGCCGTCGACGCCGAGGGAGAAGTTGATCCCGAAGTACGGGATCCAGCTCACGGAGAACGTCTCCCGGAACGGTTCGGCGACCTGGTCGAGTCCGTTGCCCATGTCCGAGCGGTAGGCGATCCAGAGTGCGACGACAACAACCAGTTCGGCGAGCGAGAACGCCAGCGCGGTCAGCTTCACCGTCTTGACCGGCGCGCCACCCATGGCGGCCAGCACGACGGCGCCGACCACCGGCAGCACGATCAGAATGACGAGATAGAGCGAGTTCATGCGACCCTCACCAACAGCAGCATCACGACGACGACGAGCGTTCCGGCGAACATCGACAGCGCATACGAGCGGACGAAACCGTTCTGCCAATGCCGCCATCGGCCGGACAACCCGCCGAGGGCAGCCGCAGTGCCGTTGACCGCACCATCGATCCCCTTGGCATCGGCGTAGACCGACGCCCTGGTCAGCCAGATACCGGGGCGGGCGAACAGCGCCTCGTTGATGGCGTTGCCACCGACGTCGGCTCGCGCCAACGCAACGACGGGGCTGACCGGCATCGGCGGGGCGACCGGCACCGGCCGGCGGCCGATGAACCAGTAGGCGATGAAGACGCCGACCGCAACGACGGCGAGGGTGGCGACGGTGACCACAATCGCCGGAAACGGGGGCTCCGGGTGCTCGTACGGGCCGACCGACGGAGCGAGCCAGTTCGCCAGCCGATCGTTGATGGCCAGGAACGCACCGGCGCCCACCGAGCCGACCGCAAGGATGATCATCGGAACGGTCATCACCAACGGTGACTCGTGCGGGTGGTAATCACGGCCGTCGGCGGACTTCAGTTCCTTCCACCTCGGCTCCCCGAAGAACGTCATGATCATCAATCGGGTCATGTAGAACGCGGTGATGCCCGCACCGATCAGCGCGGCCGACCCGAGAAGCCAGCCCTGCGCTCCATCTGCGGCGAAGGCGGCCTCGATGATGGGGTCCTTCGCGTAGAAACCGTCGAACAGCGGGAACCCGATGATCGCCAGGTACGCGCACACCATTGTCCAGAAAGTGATCGGCATCTTCCTGGCCAGCCCGCCGTAGCGGCGCATGTCGACGTCGTCATTCATCGCGTGCATGATCGACCCCGCCCCGAGGAACAGGCCGGCCTTGAAGAAGCCGTGGCAGAGCAGCAGCAGGATGCCCAGCGCGTACACCCCGGCACCGAGCCCGACGGCGAGGAACATGTAGCCGATCTGCGAGACGGTCGAGTAGGCGAGCACCTTCTTGATGTCGTCCTTGGCACAACCACCGATGCAACCGACCAGCAACGTGACCGTGCCGATGATCGCCACCACCAGGCCGCCGTCGGCAGTCAGGTCGTAGATCGGCGAGCAACGGGCGATCAGATAGACACCGGCGGTGACCATGGTCGCGGCGTGGATCAGGGCGGAGACCGGGGTCGGGCCCTCCATGGCATCCGGCAACCACGCCTGCAGCGGGACCTGACCGGACTTGCCGCAGGCGCCGAGCAGCAACAACAACGCGATGACGGTCACGGTTCCCGGCGATTGATCGGCGAGTTCACCGATCCGGGAGAACACCCCGGTGAACGAGACGGTGCCCAGTTCCTTGAACATCAGGAAGATGGCCAGCGCGAGGCCGACGTCACCGACCCGGTTCATGATGAACGCCTTCTTGGCCGCCGTGGCGGCCGCCGGGCGATCGGACCAGAAGCCGATCAGCAGGTAGGACGCCAGGCCGACGCCCTCCCAGCCGGCGTACAGCGTGACGAAGGAGTTGCCCAGCACCAGCAACAACATTGCCGCGACGAACAGGTTCAGGTAGGCGAAGAACTTCCGCCGATCGGCGTCATGGGACATGTAGCCGATCGAGTAGATGTGGATCAGCGAACCCACGCCGGTGATGAGCAGCACGAAGGTCACCGACAGCGGATCCAACAGCAGGCCGAAATCGATGTTCAGCGATCCGGAGCTGATCCAGGTGAACACCTCGACGTTGTGGATCCGGTCGTCCGACGCCTCACCCAGCAGCGTCGCGAAGACGGCGAAACCGATGCAGAAGGCCGCGATCACGGTCGCGCACCCGACGAGGTGCCCGATCTTGTCCAGCAGCCGGCCACCGAGCAGCAGCACGATCGCCCCCGCCAGCGGCAGGGCGATGAGCAGCAACGATGCCCCGTAAATACCCGTCACGTGTCGTCTCTTCCAGGATCTAGAACTTGAGCAGGTTCGCGTCGTCGACGGAGGCACTCCGCCGGCTCCGGAAGATGGACATGATGATCGCCAGACCGACGACAACCTCGGCCGCAGCGACCACCATCACGAAGAACGCGAAGATGATGCCGTCGAGGTTGCCCCACATGTTCGCGAACGTCACCAGCGAGAGGTTCACCGCGTTGAGCATCAGCTCGACGCACATGAACACCACGATCGCATTGCGGCGCACCAGGAAGCCGACCGCGCCGATGCCGAACAACAACGCGGACAGCACCAGGTAGTGGTTCGGGGTCACCGCTCCCGCCCCCCGTTCGCGCCGGCGGAACGTGCATCGGTGCCCGTGTCGGAGCCGGCGTCGTCCGGCCGGGTCGGGTGCTCGGCACTCTCGATCTCGGTGACCGATCGACCCGTTCGGAACCGCCTGGCGACCCGCTCACTTTCGGAGAACTCCACCAGGTCGGAGACCGAACCCGGCGCAATCGACCCGTCCGGCAGCAGCGCCGGGGTGGCGTTGGACGAGGACGTCGCGAAGACGCCCGGCCCGGGCAGAGGTGACATCCGGTCGGATCGCATCCGCTCGTGCACCCGCTGCCGCTGGGTCTTGCGTTCCCCGGGCGCCTTCTCGATGTGCGTCAGCACCATCGCTCCGGTCGCGGCGGTGATCAACAACGCGCTCGTCAGTTCGAACGGGAACAGGTAGTCGGTGAACAGCAATTCCGCGATGGACCCGATCGGGCCGCGGGCGGCCATCGCGTCGGTGAGCCCGACGGACGGCACCGCCTTGAGCGCCCGCAGCAGACCGGTGACCACGAGCGTGACGAACGCGATCCCGACGACCGTGGCGATGATCCGCTGCTTCTTGAGCACCTCGAACGCCGAGTCGCCGGCGTCCCGACCGGTCAGCATCAGCACGAACAGGAACAGCATCATGATCGCGCCGGTGTAGACGATGATCTGCACGAACCCGAGGAACTCGGCATCCTGCGCGATGTACAGGCAGCCAAGGCACAGCATGGTCAGCACCAGCCACAGCGCCGAGTGCACCGCCACCCGGGAGAACACCATGCCGACCGCGCCGAGCAGCGCGAGTGGCGCGAGGATCCAGAACGCGATCAGTTCGCCGCCGGAATCGGCTGGGGTGTCGGCGGCCGCCAGGGCCACCTGGGCAAGAGTCTGGGCGATCACGACGCAGCGCCCGCCGGACTTGCGACCGGCCCGGCCGTGCCCCTTGCCTCGGCTTCCGATGCGACCGCGCCCTCGGCCCGCTGACCGCCCTGTGCATCCCGAAGTAGCTCTGGGCCCTTGGCGTAGTAGTCGTGCTCGTCACCGAGCCGCATCGGGTGCGGCGGCTGCTCCATGCCAGGCAGCAACGGGGCCAGCAGCATGTCCTTGGTGTAGATCAACCGCTGCCGGTCGTCGTCGGCCAACTCGTATTCGTTGGTCATGGTCAGCGAGCGGGTCGGGCAGGCCTCGATGCACAGGCCGCAGCCGATGCAGCGCAGGTAGTTGATCTGGTAGTTCTTCCCGTACCGCTCCCCCGGCGAATAACGCTCCTCGTCGGTGTTGTCGCCACCCTCGACGAAGATCGCGTCGGCCGGGCAGGCCCAGGCGCACAGCTCGCAGCCGACGCACTTCTCCAGCCCGTCCGGATGACGGTTCAGCTGATGGCGGCCGTGGTACCGCAGCGCCGGCTGATCCGGGTTCTTCGGGTAGTCCTCCGTGACGACCGGCTTGAACATGGTCGCGAAGGTGACCCCGAATCCCTTGACGGGATCAAGAAAGGACATCGCTGCCTCCCGGCAGTTCGTGGGAACCGGTACTGACGCCGGCGGCCTGCAACGCGGCGCGCTGGTCGGCGGCCCGCTGCTCGGCGGCGCGGACGGCCCGAATCGGCGGGATCGGCACCTTCAGATCCATCGGCGGGACCGGATAGCGTCCGCCGCTGCCGGCGGGTACCACGTTGGGATCACCCGAGCGGGACTCGGCGAGTTCGAGCAGGCTCTCCTCGTACTCGTCCTCCGCTTCGTCGTCATCGGACTGTCTCTTGCCGGGCCAGGCAACGGCCGCGATCAGCACGATCGCCAGCGGGATGCCCACCCAGAGCAGAACCTCGGTGGTCGAGTAACCCTCCGCGTTGCGCAGCACCCGGACCGCGCCGACCAACACGATCCACACCAGCGAGACCGGGATCAGCACCTTCCAACCGATCGACATGAACTGGTCGTACCTAATCCGTGGGAGCGTGCCGCGGAGCCAGACGAACGCGAACATGAACAGCAGCACCTTGACGAAGAACCAGGCCATCGTCCAGTAGCCCTCGTTCGCCCACGGGAACAGCGAGAACGGCCACGGCGCACGCCAACCGCCGAGGAACAGCGTGGTGGCGATCGCGGAGACGTTGATCAGGTTGATGTACTCGGCCAGGAAGAAGAGCCCGAAGCGCATCGAGGAGTACTCGGTGTTGAATCCACCGACCAGCTCACCCTCGGCCTCGGCCAGGTCGAACGGTGCCCGGTTGGTCTCGCCGACCATCGACACGCAGTACACGACGAACGAAACAGGGAGCAGCCACACGTACCAGCCGGGTTCCTGCTGCGCGACGATCGCCGAGGTGGACAGGGTGCCGGCGTACAGGAAGACCGCGACGAACGACAGGCCCATGGCGACGTCATAGGAGATCATCTGCGCGGCCGACCGCAGGCCGCCGAGCAGCGGATAGGTGGAACCGGAGGCCCAGCCGCCGAGCACGATGCCGTACACCCCGATGGACGCCAGGGCCAACGCCACCAGCACTCCGACCGGTGGGTCGATCAGCTGCAGCGCGGTCTGCTCACCGAACATGGTGACCTCGCCTCCCACCGGGATGATCGAGAAGATCAGGAACGCCGGGATGGCGGCGAAAGCAGGGGCCAGGATGTAGACCACCTTGTCGGCCCTGGCCGGGATGATGCCTTCCTTGAAGTGCAGCTTCAGCGCGTCCGCGAGGGATTGCAGGAGACCGAACGGGCCGTTCCAGTTGGGGCCCGGCCGGTGCTGCATGCGGCCGACCACCTTGCGTTCGAACCAGATGGCGAACAGCGTGAGCAGCAGCAGCATCACGAAGATCATCAGAGCCTTGATCAGCCCCAGCCACCACGGGTCATCTGCCAGCAGTGGGGCGACGGAGCCGTCGGAGCCGAGCGGCACGGCCTGCGCGACCATGCCCACTGCGGCGAAAGATGCGCTCATCAGCTAACCCCTCCCGAGGAGACTGGCGCCGGCTCGACCCGGACCCGGTCGGCGACCGCCGCGCCCAACCTGCCGGTGGTAGCGATGCCGTCGATGTGCGCGGGCAGCCAGACTGCGTCGTCCAACATCCCAGTGACCGCGAGCGGCAGCGTAATGGAACTCGCCGCGCCCCGGACCGTCACCTGGTCCCCGTCCCCGACACCGAGGGCTTGTGCAGCGCGTGGCGACAGTCTGGCGACGTCCGGCTTGGCGGTGCCGGCGAGGTGCAGCTCGCCGTCCATCGCCCGGCCACCGTCCAGGTTCATCCGCCACGTCGTGAGCGCGAAGTAATTCCCCCCGCCGTCGTTGATCATGACGTTCGCTGCACGACCCGCCGACGACACGCCGAAATTCTGGTGGGGTTCGTCATGATCAACTCGATCCTGGGACGGCCCGCGGCCTGACCAGACGCCGAGCCGGTTCATCTCGGCCATTGCTGCTGCCGGGGTTTGGGTATAGAGATCGACATCCATCTCCACGCCGAGGGTGTCCAGGATCCGGGCCTCGTCCAGCATGCCGGCCTCGGGCAGCGCCGCCGCGAACGGCCGCACCCTGCCCTCCCAGTTCAGGTAGGCGCCGGACTTCTCGGCGGCCGCGGCGACCGGGAACACCACATTCGCCAGTTCGGTGACGGCGCTGACCCGGATCTCCAGGCTCACGACGAAGCCGGCGCTGGCCACGGCAGCAAGGGCCGCCGCCGGGTCGGGTAGGTCGGAGATCTCCACGCCGCCGATCAGCAGACCGGCCAGGCCCGGTTCAACGGACTCCTCGGCAGGCGCGGCGTCCTCGGCGTTGGCCGACTCCGGTTCGGCAATGCCGACGGCAGCCAAAATCCGGCCGGTGTCCCGGCCCGGTGTCTCGGGAATGGACGCGCCCCAGGCCTTCTCGACCTCGGCTCGGGCCGATTGGTCGCTGAGCGGACGGCCACCCGGGAGCAGCGTGCCAAGGGCGCCGGCATCCAACGCGCCACGCTCCCCTGCCCGGCGCGGCACCCAGGACAGCGAAGCACCGGTCGCGTCGACCAGATCACCGACCGCGCTGAGCAGACCGGGAGTCTGCGCGGCTCGTTCGCCCACCAACACGACGGCGCCCGGAGTTCTGAGCAGCGCCCCCAACTTGTTGCGTTCCGCGGCATCGCGTACCCCGTCATCGGCGACGGATTCGCCGGCCAACCCCAACAGCACGGCCGCCTCGGTGCCGGGCTCGGCGCCGATCAGGGTGCCGGACATCTTGTGCAGGCCGTTGCTGATCAGTGCGGCCACCGAGAAAACCGGAAGACGTCGTCTCGCGGCCTTGCGCAGCCGCAGGAACAGGATCGGCGATTCCTCCTCGGGCTCGAGAGCAACCAGGAGCACCACCGATGCCTTCTCCAGGCCGGCGTACGTCACCCCGCCGCGGTCCGGCGAGGTCCCCGCGACCCGAGCCCCGAGGAATGCCGCCTCTTCGGCGGAGTGCGCGCGGGCGCGGAAGTCGATGTCGTTGGTGCGCAACGCCAGTCGGGCGAACTTCGCGTAGGCATACGCATCGGTGTAGGTCAGCCGGCCACCGGCCAGCACCCCGACGCCGCCGTTGTCCCGCGCCTGCGCGAGGCCGGCCGCAGCGGCCGTCATCGCCTCGGTCCACGAGGTCGGCTGCAACACGCCCTCGGCGTCCCGGACCAGGGGCCGGGTGAGCCGGTCACCCTCCCGGACATAGGTGAAGGCGAACCGGCCCTTGTCGCAGTTCCAGTCCTCGTTGACGTCGGGGTCGGTGCGGGCCAGCCGCCGGGTGACGGCGCCGGCCCGGTGATCGGTGCGGATCGCGCAGCCGGCGGCGCAGTGCTCGCACACCGTGTCGGTGGAGACCAGATCGAACGGCCGGGCGCGGAACCGGTAGGCAGCGGAGGTCAGGGCGCCGACGGGGCAGATCTGGATGGTGTTGCCGGAGAAGTACGACTGGAACGGCTCGGCCGAGTTGATCCCGATCTGCTGCGCGGACCCGCGCTCCAGCAGGTCGATGAACTTGTCGCCGGCGATCTGGTCGGAGAACCGGGTGCAGCGCTGACACAGCACGCAGCGTTCGCGGTCCAGCAGGATCTCGGCGGAGACGTTGATCGGCTTCACGAAGACCCGCTTCGGGTCCCGCAGCCGGGATGTGGCGGAACCGTTGGCCAGCGTCTGGTTCTGCAGCGGGCACTCGCCACCCTTGTCGCAGATCGGGCAGTCCAACGGGTGGTTGAGCAGCAGGAACTCCAGGTTCGACTGCTGCGCCTTCTCGGCCACCGGCGAGCTCAGCTGGGTCCGGACGACCATCCCGTCCGCGACGGTCTGGGTGCAGGAGGCCTGCGGCTTCGGCATCGGCCGGCCGCCCATCTCCACCTCGACCAGGCACTGCCGGCAAGCACCCACCGGCTCCAGCAGCGGGTGGTCGCAGAACCGCGGAATCGCGGTGCCGATCCGCTCGGCCGCCCGGATCACCAGCTCACCCTTGGGCGCGATGACACTGATGCCGTCGATGGTCAGCCGAACGTGGCCTTCAGGCACCGGGTCGGGCTCCGGCGCGGTCGTCGGTGGAACGGCGACTTGGGTCATCAGTGCGCCCCTTGAAGCATGGAGGATTCAGCTCTGCTGATGGGTGGCGGAGTCCGACCGGTGACCAGATCTTCGAAATCGGACCGGAAGTACTTGAAGCTGGACAGGATCGGTGTCGCCGCGGCATCACCGAGGGCGCAGAACGACCGGCCGGCGATGTTCGCCGCCGCGTCGGCCATGGTGTCGAGGTCTTCGAGGGTGCCGCTGCCGGAAACAATCCGGCGCAGGATCTGCACCAGCCAGCCGGTGCCCTCCCGGCACGGTGTGCACTTGCCGCAGGATTCGTGCTTGTAGAACTCCAGCCACTTCCAGACGGCCCACGGCACGGACACGGTCTGGTTGAAGCACATCAACGCGGTGGTGCCGAGCATCGAACCGGCCGCCGCGACATCGTCGAAGGACAACGGGACATCCAACTGCGCGGGAGTGAAGATCGGTGTCGATGACCCGCCCGGGGTGAAGAACTTCAGCGGGATCCCGTCCAGCATGCCGCCGGCCGACTCCAGCAGTTGCCGCAATGTGGTGCCCATGGGTGCCTCGTACTGACCAGGGCGGGTGACGTGACCGGACAGCGAATAGATCTTCGGGCCCGGAGATTTCTCGGTGCCCATCGACCGGTACCAGTCGGACCCGCCCAAGACGATTGCCGGGACCGAGGCGATGGTCTCGACGTTGTTGACGACGGTGGGGCTGGCGTAAAGGCCGGCGACAGCGGGGAACGGCGGCTTCAGCCTGGGCTGTCCTCGACGGCCTTCGAGCGAGTCCAGCAGCGCGGTTTCCTCACCGCAGATGTAGGCGCCTGCGCCGGCGTGCACGACGATCTCCAGGTCGTACCCGGAGCCGAGGATGTTCTTGCCGAGGTACCCGGCGGCCTTCGCCTCCCGCACGGCGTTGGCCACCCGGCGCAGCGCCTGTACGGCCTCGCCGCGGATGTAGATCGCGCAGAACGGTGCCTTGATCGCGTACGAAGTGATGATGCAGCCCTCGATCAGCGAGTGCGGATCCGCCATCATCAACGGAATGTCCTTGCAGGTACCGGGTTCTCCCTCGTCACCGTTGATCACCAGGTAGCTGGGCTTGGTGCTCGCCGGCGGCAGGAACGACCACTTGAGGCCGGTCGGGAAGCCGGCCCCACCGCGACCGCGGAGACCGGAATTCTTGATCAGCTCAGTGATCCGGCCCTGTTCGACGCCGAGCGCAATCGGCAGCGCCTGGTAACCGTCCAACTGCCGGTAGGTGTCGATGGTCCACGACCGGGGCGAGGCCCAGCGCCGGGTCAGCACCGGCGTCAGCGGCGCGGGGCCGATCGGTGCCGCCGGTGGGGTCGGGGTTGATGCCGTCATCGGAACCTCGCTTCTGTACTGGTCACTTCTTCACCGGCATCATTTCTTGACCGGCTTCATTTCTTGACCGGCAGGGGCGGGAATTCGACCGATTCCGGCATCACCGGGGCACGCTGGCCGGTTTCCTCCGCCAGGGTCGACCCGCGCAGAGTTTGCACCGAGGCCGTTGGTGCGTCCACCCGGTCCGGCAGGTCGGTGAAGATGCCGGCAATTTCCAGCTCGACCGAGCGGAAATCGGTCAGCGCCTCACCTCTGGTCGGCTGCGGCCGCTCACCTGCCTGTAGCGCCGCCACGAGATCCAGTGCGCTGTCAGGGGTTTGGTTGTCGTAGAACTCATAGTTCACCTGCAGCACCGGCGCGTGGTCGCAGGCGGCCAGGCACTCGGCGTGCTCGATGGTGATCGACCCGGGAGCACCCGGTTCGCCGGCCGTCTCCTCGTTCCCGACCCCGAGGCGGGCGGTCAGCGTCGCGAAAATCGCGTCCCCGCCGAGCACCGCGCACAGCGCATTGGTGCAGACGCTGACCAGGTGTTCGCCGCACGGGGTCCGCTTGTACATCGTGTAGAACGTTGCGACGGCGGAGACCTCGGCGTCCGTCAGACCCAGTTTGTGTCCGCAGAATTCGATCCCCGGCTGGGAGACGAAACCCTCCACCGACTGCACCAGGTGCAGCAGGGGGAGCAGCGCCGACCGGGACTCCGGGTACCTGGCGATGATGTCGTCGGCCCTGGAGTGGGTCAGCTCATCGAAAACGACGTCGCTGTCGAGAAAGACCGGTACGCCGATCCTGCGAGAACTCATCGGTCGACCCCGCCCATCACCGGATCGATGGACGCGACCGCTGCAACCACATCGGCGATCATCGAGCCCTCCGCCATCGCGGGCATTGCCTGCAGATTGACGAAACCGGGGTCCCGCAGGTGGACCCGCCAGGGCCGGGTGCCGCCGGAGGACACCACGTGGCAGCCGAGCTCGCCGCGCGGGTTCTCGATGCCGACATAGGCCTGCCCGGCGGGCACCTCGAAGCCCTCGGTGACCAGCTTGAAGTGGTGGATCAACGACTCCATCGACTGCCCCATGATCTTGCGGATGTACTCCAGGGAGTTGCCCATCCCGTCGGAGCCGATCGAGAGTTGCGCCGGCCAGCCGATTTTCGCGTCCTGCACCATGACGGGGCCGGGCTCCTCGAGCCGCTTGACGACCTGTTTCATGATCTTCAGCGACTCCCACATCTCGGCGAGCCGGAGCAGGAACCGCGAGTAGCAGTCGGCGTCGGTGGACGTCGGCACCTCGAAGTCATAGTCCTCGTAGCCGCTGTAGGGCAGCACCTTGCGCAGATCCCACGGCAGACCCGCCGACCGCAGGATCGGCCCGGTGATGCCGAGTTGCATGCACGCCTCCAGCGGCAGGATGCCGACGCCGATCATCCTGGCCTTCCAGATCGGCTGCCCGGACAGTAGTTTGTCGTATTCCGGCAGTCGGGACTCCATGATCGTGATGAACTGGTTGATCCGATCGATCGAGCCCTCTGGGAGTTCCTGCGCCACCCCGCCCGGCCGGATGAACGCCATGTTCATCCGCAGCCCGGTGAGGAATTCCATCAGGTGCAGGGCTTCCTCGCGCTCCCGGAAACCGGCCGTCATCCCCGTCAGCGCGCCCAGCTCCATGGCGCCGGTGGCCAGTGCCACCAGATGCGAGGAGATCCGGGTCAGCTCCATCAGCAGTACCCGGATCACCTGGGCGCGTACGGGAACCTCGATGCCCAACAGCTTCTCGGTGGCCATGCAGTACGCGGCCTCGTTGAACGCCGGCGACAGGTAGTCCGCGCGAGTGACGAAGGTGACGCCCTGGGTCCACGTCCGGTATTCGCAGGACTTCTCGATACCGGTGTGCAGATAGCCGACGACTGATCGCGCCTGAACGACGGTCTCGCCCTCGAGTTCGAGGATCAACCGGAGCACGCCGTGCGTCGACGGGTGCTGCGGACCCATGTTGATGATGATGCGTTCGTCATTCTCGAACTGGGTTTCGGCGAGCAGGTCGTCCCAGTCGCCGCCGGTGACGGTGAACATCCGACCCTCGGTGGTGTCCGTCCCACGCGCGCGGCGTGGGCCGTCTTCTTCCGCACGGTACTTCGTCGCGCTGTCCTGCAGGTCGGGCGGGAGGAAGTCCTCGGCGAAACTCGTCGAGAAACCCTGTCGACCATCGCTGCCCGGCCGGGGAGTGTTCGTGTTCATGAGTACGCCCTCCGCTGATCCGGGGCGGGAATCTCGGCACCCTTGTATTCCACCGGGATCCCGCCGAGCGGGTAGTCCTTACGCTGCGGATGCCCGAGCCAGTCGTCCGGCATCAGGATCCTGGTCAGACCCGGGTGTCCGGAGAAATTGATCCCGAACATGTCCCAGATCTCCCGTTCCTGCCAGTCCGCGGTGGGGTAGACCGCGACGGCGGACGGGACATGGGCGTCATCGATGTCGACCGCAACCTCGAGCCGGATGTGCCGGCGGTACGTCATCGAGGTCATTTCGTAAACGACATGCAGCCGGCGGGCGACCTGCTCGCCGTAGTCCACGCCGGAGATCGAGGACGCCAACTCGAACCGCAGCGACTCGTCGTCCCGGATGGCCCAAAGGAACGCGGTGACGTAGTCCCGCGCGATGTAGAAGGTGATTTCGTTGTTCGCGACGGTGGTCTGCAGCAGTGCCTGCGGCGGGATCGAGCGCGCTGCCATCGCGGCGATCAGCGCGTCGGCGACCTCATCAAACTGGCCATATTGGTCGGAGCCGCTGCTCCGCTCGTCCCTCGCTCCGCGCACTCCTTCGGGGCCACCGTACGGCCGCTCGGCCGGTGCGGGTGTGTACGGCTGGCTGACCAGCAGGCCGAACCCCGAGGTGTCCCCGGAGCCGTGCACGCCGAACATGCCGGTGCGCTCGACACCGGTCGCCGGCACGGGCGGAGTGGGGTCATGCAGACTGCGTGCGGCCACCTCGGTGGTCTCACTGCCCTGCGCCGCCGCGTCGGACGTGGTCCCGGAGGGCTTCTCACCCGGGCTGTCGACAGAGGTCTGCGGTGGGAGGTTCCCAGCGGGACTGTTCATGACCGACCCGCCGTGATTTCGGGAATGTTCACGGTGGGGGTGCCGACCGGCGCGGGCAGCTTGCCGTAACGGACCGACGACGCGACCAGTTCGGTGCGCTTGCCCAGCTGCTCGGCAGCCCGTTTCGGGCCGAGCGGCTCGTCCATGATCTTGGCGTGCAGCTTGAGAATCGCGTCGATCAGCATTTCCGGCCGCGGCGGGCAGCCCGGCAGGTACATGTCAACCGGAACGATGTGGTCGACGCCCTGGACGATGGCGTAGTTGTTGAACATGCCGCCCGATGACGCGCAGACACCCATCGAGATGACCCACTTCGGCTCGGCCATCTGATCGTAGATCTGCCGCAGCACGGGAGCCATCTTCTGGCTCACCCGGCCGGCGACGATCATCAGGTCGGCCTGCCTTGGTGAGGCCCGGAAGACCTCCATGCCGAAGCGGCCGAGGTCGTATCGCGGCGCTCCGGTCGTCATCATCTCGATCGCGCAACACGCCAGCCCAAAGGTGGCCGGGAACAGCGACGCCTTCCGGGTCCAGTTGACCAGCTTCTCGACGCTGGTCAGCAAAACCCCGCTGGGAAGTTTCTCTTCCAGACCCATTGCCCTGCTCCCTTCATTGCGGCGGAGGTGAAAGTTGTTGTGCGGCAGGATCACCCGCGGTGCGGATTCAACCGCGGTGCAGGATCAATCCCAGTCCAGCCCGCCGCGCCGCCAGGCGTAGGCGTACACCACCGCGACGGTGATGATGAACAGGATGATCTCGACCAGCCCGAGTACCCCGAGCGGGATCGCCGATTGTGCCCAGGGGTAGAGGAAGACGATTTCGATGTCGAACACGATGAACAACATCGCGGTCAGGTAGAACTTGATCGGGAACCGGCCCGCGGTGCCGGCCGGCAGCGGGGTGGGTTCGATCCCGCATTCGTAGGCGTCCAGCTTCGCCCGGTTGTACCGGCGGGGGCCGAGGGCGTCGCTGGCCACCGTGACCATGGTGATCGCGAAGCCCGCCACGAGAACGAGCAGGATGACGATCGGCAGATAGGAAGTCAGCACGGCGTGATCCTCCTCCGGTCGGGCGACAGTGCCCGACCACCCCCTGTTCTGTGCCTACACACTGGGTGCCAGCCTGGTCAGCGAGCGCACAACCTTGTCCGCCCAGTCGCCATCGCGGCTGTCGTACAACCCCGCCAGCAATTTCAGGACCAGGTACATCAGTCGCTTGCGCGGCAGGCCAAGCCTGGTCGCGGTCTTCATGATCTCGGGCTTGCCGATCAGGATGGAGAAGAGCCCGCCGAGCCGATAGTAGGCACCGAGATGGTCCTTCATCGCCGTCTCGTACCCGTGCAACGCGGCCTCTCGGCTCGGCCCGTCCGGGCGGCCAAGCGCCTGCAACACCGATTCTGCGACCAACGCCGCGGATTCCATCGCGTAGGCGATGCCCTCCCCGTTGAACGGGTTCACCGCACCGCCCGCGTCGCCGACCAGCAGCAGCCCGTCGGCATAGTGCGGGGTGCGATTGAAGCCCATCGGCAGCCCGGCACCGCCGATCGAACCGATCGCGTTCTCCTCGCGCAGGCCCCACTCCTCCGGAGTGCCGTCGAGCCAGGTGCGCAGCAGGGCCCGATAGTCGGTCTTGCCGAACGCCTTGGACGAGCTGAGCATGCCGAGCCCGACGTTGACCGTGCCGTCGCCGAGCCCGAAGATCCAGCCGTAGCCGGGCAACAGCTTTGCCTTGGCAGGATTCGACTTGTCCCACAGTTCGAGGTGCGACTCCAGGTAGTCGTCGTGCGTCCGGCTGGGGCTCTTGTAGTAGCGGCGGACCGCAACGCCGAGCGGGCGGTCGTCGCGCTTGTTGATGCCCATCCCGAGCGCGACCCGGGCGGAGACGCCGTCGCAGGCGACGATCAGCGGGGCCCGGAATTCTTTGGGACCCTCGGCGGTCTTCGCCAGCACGCCGGTGATCCGGCCCGTCCGCTCGTCCCGCACCGGTGCGGTCACCGTGCTGGCCACCCGCAGTCGCGCGCCGGCCTTGACGGCGAGGGTGGCCAGCATGTCGTCGAAGTCCCGACGGGGCCGGACCAGACCGAAGTCGGGGTAGTCCTGGAGCACCGGCCAGGGCAGTTCGAGGCTGTTGCCGCCGCCGACCACTCGCAGGCCCTTGTTCTTGATCCAGTCCGAACCGGAGACGTCCACCCCGAGGGCGAGGACCTGCTTCACACCGCGTGGAGTGAGCCCATCCCCGCAGACCTTGTCCCGCGGGAAAGTCGACTTCTCCAGCAGCAACACGTCGACCCCGGAGCGTGCCAGGTAGGTGGCCGCCGTTGCGCCGGCCGGGCCAGCACCTACGACGATCACATCTGCCGAGCTGTCCGGATCGTTGACCACGTTCGACAGGCTCATCGGGACCTCCCCCGGTTACCGGTGACGTCAGGCCTGGAGGGGATGCGTCGGCAGTCCCTGCGACAGGCAATCGAGTTTGTGAATTCGTTCACGAGGTATTTCGTGATCAGTGTAGGACTCGTCACAACACCCCGGTACCAAGGGCTGCGGAGCGCCGTTCATCGGCCGCGATCGACCTGGATCGACCCCCGGATCGGGCAGCGACCATCAGCTCCTGCGCACCGCATGGTGCAGCGCGACGACCCCGAAGGTCATGTTGCGCCACACCACATCCGTCCATCCCGATCGAGCGACCATCCGAGCCAGCGACGGCTGGTCGGGCCACGCGTCGATCGTCTCCTGCAGGTACAGGTACGCCTCGGGATTGGACGAGACCCGGCGGGCCAACAGCGGCAGCACGTTGCGCAGGTACCAGCGGTAGCCCCAGCGGATCGGCGCCGGCCGCGGCCGGGAGAACTCACAAACCAGCAGCTGGCCGCCCGGGCGCGTCACCCGGGCGAACTCCTGCAGTGCCGCTCCGGGATCGTTGACGTTGCGCAGCCCGAACGAGATGGTGACCGCGTCGAAGGTGTCGTCGGCGAACGGGAGATGCAACGCGTCGCCGGCGACCCTGGGCAGCCGGAAATCCCGCTTTGCTGCCGAGAGCATGCCGAACGAGAAGTCGGTCGCGACGCACCAGGCCCCGGTCGCGGACAGCGCCTGCGTGGAGACACCGGTCCCGGCCGCAACGTCCAACACCTTCTGGCCGGGCATCAGTTGCAGCGCGCGGACCGTGCGCCGGCGCCACCTGCCGTCCTGGCCCGCGGACAGGATCGTGTTCGTCCGGTCGTAGCGCTCGGCCACCGCATCGAACATTGCGGCAACCTGGCGTGGCTCTTTTTCCAGCCCGGCTCTGCTCATGTCGCCACCTCACTCGTCCCTCGCGATGTCGCGACAGGACAGCGCTCATGATTCGCTCGGCAAGCCTCGCTCATGCTGTCCCCGTACCCATGGGATCGGAGCCTACCGAGCGCCGGGTGCCGTCATCGACTTGTTGGCATCGGCGGTGCCGCGGCGTGTCCCGGGCCGCGGCGAAGACCGAACAACGGGAGCCTCGACCGGCGCAAACACCACCAGATCAGCGGAATCGCAATGACGAACGTCACGCCGGCGACCAACGCGATCTGCAGATTGCCGACCGCCGCCGTCCGACCCGCGACGCGGGCAATCTGCGGATCCTGGGTCGAGTACTCCACAACGAACTGCTGGTCGAGCGACAGCAGGCCCGGGTAGAGCACGCCGCCCGTCGGCCGGATGGTGGCACCGGTGGCGTCGACAAACTCGATCCCGGTGCGCAGTAGCGACACCGAGATCACCGTTGCCGTTGCACTGCCCAGGTGTCCGTCGATCGCCGAGTCGTTCGACCGCATGCCGATACCCAGCGCGATCAGCATGACCGTGACGGCCAGCGCCAGTAGCGCGATCCCCCGGGCAGCCCAGCGCCAACCACGTTGCCGGCGGCTGGGGCGGTGACCTGGGACGTTCCCGCCGACGGCCGAACCGGCGGGGTCCGGCGGCGCGTCAGCGGGACCTTCCAGTGACGCCACGTCGGCGAGTCTATTGCCGGTGCAGTGCGCGTCACGTCGGTGTGCGGCCAGTTCGGCCCGGCGGACGACTACTGTTGGCGGTCGTGACTGCCGTGCCGACCACCCAACTCACGGTGACGGCGGTGTCCGAGAAGCTCGACTCGCCGGCCGACCTGCTGTCCGCGTTGGCCGGCCCGACCGGCACCCTGTGTTTCCTGCGCGGCGGCGAGGGCTTCGTCGGGTGGGGCGTGCACGAGCGGTTCAGCGCGACCGGGGCGGACGCAGCGCAGCAGATCAAACGGTGGTTCACCGAGGTCAGTGCTGGTATCCGGGTCGACGACCGGGTCGGTCTGCCGGGCAGCGGGCCGATCGCGTTCGTGTCGCTGGGTTTCGACGACGACGATGTTTCGGTAGCCATCGTGCCCACCGTCGTGATGGGCAGATCCGGTGGGACGTCGTTCGTGACCAGGATCGGCAGCGGGGCAAGGGACGAGCCGGCAGCCGGGAAGGCCAACGGTTCCCGGCGACGCAGTCAGGTCCGTTCACCGGGACAGGTCAGCTACGCGGACGCCGACCTCTCGGTGGCCGGCTTCACCACGGCGGTGGCCGCCGCCGCCGCCCGGATCCGGACCGGCGAGCTGCAGAAGGTCGTCCTTGCCCATGATCTTGAGGCCACTACCGCCCGTGCGGTCGACGAACGGTTCCTGCTGAATCATCTCGCCGCCGCATACCCCGACTGCTGGACCTTTGCCGTGGAGGGGCTCGTCGGAGCCAGCCCGGAACTGCTGATCCGGCGGACGGGCGCGGTGATCGCGTCCCGGGTGCTGGCCGGCACCGCTTGGAAGGAACACAGCGGTGACGCGGTTTCCGCCGGCTTGCTCGGCAGCGCCAAGGATGTCGTCGAGCATGCTTACGCGGTCCAGTCGGTGGCGGAGGTCCTGGCGCGGGCGACGATCGACCTGGACGTGCCCTCCGCACCGGTGCCGCTCGAACTGGCGAATCTGACCCACTTGTCCACCGATATCACCGGCCGACTGGACGACCGGGCACCGACCGCTCTCGAGTTGGCCGCTCGCCTGCACCCCACCGCCGCCGTCGGAGGCAGCCCGACAGGGGTTGCGCGGCAGGTTATTCGGGAGCTGGAGCCGACGCGCCGCGGCCGCTACGCAGCCCCCGTCGGGTGGATGGACAGCCGTGGTGACGGCGAGTTCGCGATCGCACTGCGCTGCGCGCAGGTCCAGGGTCGGAGTGTGCGGTTGATCGCCGGCTGCGGCATCCTGGCCGATTCCGATCCGGCGATCGAGGCCCGCGAGGCGCAGATCAAAATGATCCCGATCCGCGATGCCCTGGAGGCCCGCAGTTGAGCTGCGAAAGCCCTCCGACGCGCGTGGCTACCGCAAAACCGACGTAACAGACGCCGACAGGGCTACCCTTGGGTTTGTCGGCACGAAGATGTCCGGCGGCCGGAGGACTGCCATGCAGGTCAAAGATGTCCTGGCGCACAAGGGTGCCGCCGTTGCGATCATCGCGCCCGGGTCACAAGTCGCCGAAGTGATCGCCTCGTTGGCGCAACATCATGTGGGCGCGCTGGTGGTCAGCAGTGACGGTCGGCGCATCGAGGGGATCGTCAGCGAGCGGGACGTGGTGCGCGCGTTGCACTCTCGCGGTGCCGACCTGTTGACCACGCCGGTCCGCGAGATCATGACGTCGAATGTCCTGACCTGCGGGCCGGGTGACGAGATCCGCAGCCTGGCAAGGACAATGACCGACCGCCGGTTCCGGCACATGCCGGTGGAGATCAACGGAGTTTTGAGCGGCATCGTGACCATCGGCGACGTCGTCAAGGGCCGGCTGGACGAGCTCGAGACCGAGCACGACCAACTGGTGGGCTACATCTCCGCCGGCTGACGGCTGGTGCCTCCGTCGTTGCCGTCGGACGAGAAGCGGGCCACGTTCGCAGACCGAAGGCCGCAGGACTTCAGAGCGCCGCCCGGATCGCCTCGGTGATCTGCCGCAAGGTGGCGGCCAGTTCGGTACGGGACGTCGGTACCTCGACGATTCGGATCCCGCCCGGATCGGTGATGGCATCGGCAAGTTCGTCCGCGGTCGACACGAAGACATGCTCGGCACCGCAGCCTTCGGCGATGCCGGCGAGCAGCACCCCGTGTGGCGTCCCGAAGACCCGGTCGAACGCCCGCGCGTGCCGCGGCTCACCGGGTTCCAGGGTCGAGAAGATCGCGCCGCCGTCGTTATTGCTGACGACAATCGTCAAATCGGGCCGCGGTTCATGCGGACCGATGACCAGGCCGGTCATGTCGTGCAGGAACGTCAGATCCCCCATCAACGCGACCGTCGGGCCGTCATCGCCGCCGGCCGCCAGAGCCACTCCGACGGCCGTTGAGACGGTGCCGTCGATACCCGCGACGCCGCGGTTGGCGACCACCCTGAGCCCGCGCCGACCCGCCCCGGCCAACGCCACATCCCGCGGTGCCTGCGAGGAACCCAGTACCAGCGTCGCCCGCCGAGGCAGCACCGCGACCAGCTCGCGGGCCAACCGCGTCGAGGATCCGATGTCCAACTCACCAACGACCAGGCGAATTGCCGCCGCCGCCACCGCGTCCGCATCCCGCCAGCGCGCCACCCATTCCGGATCCGGCGACTCCCGCAGGTCCGGCCAGCCGGCGGCGACGAAGCGCGCGGAACCCGATGGATCGGCGTAGCCGTGCGGCGGTGCGACCACGTCAACCGTGACCCGCGGGTCGGCGAGCAGTCGCTGCACCTGCCGAAACAGCGTCGGCCGGCCCAGCACGATCACCCGCTCCGGCCGGGACGCATCGAGGAATTCGGAGTTCGCCAGCAGGTGCAGGCCGGCGCCGAGCACGGCGTCGCCGCCTGCTCCCCCGGCTTCGGAGATCACCAGCTGCCCGGTGTCGGCGATCGCCGCAGTCCAGGGGTGGGTGAGGTCGGCCAGGAACAACACCCGCTCGCCGGGCTGCGGCGCCGGCACCGGCGGGCCGTAGGTTTCCTCGCCGCCAACGACCTGGGTCCATGGGCCATCCCGGCCGGCCAGTGATTCGGGCCAGTCGGGACCACCCTGACCGTTCACCGCATCCGGCAGCAACGGATCGGCGAGCGCGAGGTTCAGCTGCACCGGGCCAGGCACACCCCCGGCCCCGAGCGCGGCGGCCACGGCCCGGCACACCATCGCCCGCCAGCCCGCGTTCTGCCCCGGCATCCGCTGGGGCACAGCGAATTCATGGAACAGGCGAAGCGCCGGACCGAAGACCGAAAGCTGATCGATCGTCTGGTTGGCACCCACGTCGCGCAACCACGGCGGCCGGTCCGCGGAGAGCACCATCATCGGGACGCCGCCGTGATGGGCCTCCAGGACCGCGGGATGCAGGTTCGCCACTGCGGTACCGGACGTGGTGACGACGGCGCTCGGCCGCCCCGAACCGCGGGCAAGACCGAGCGCCAGGAAGCCGGCAGTTCGTTCATCGATCCGAACGTGCAGCCGGATCCGGCCCGTGGCATCGGCCTCGTGCAAGGCCATCGACAGCGGCGCGTTCCGGGAACCGGGCGCGAGCACGATCTCGGTGACCCCGCACGCGATCAGCTCGTCGACAAGGACACCGGCCAACGCAGTCGACGGGTTCACACCTGCATTCTGTCTGGAACCCGACCAGGTCGGGTACGGCGGGCGTCAGCCCGGCGGCCTGGCCCGCACCCCGACCCGAGGACCAGGCGTCACGATTGGTGTAGACCAAGGCTCGATCAGATTGGCATAGACCAATGGGGTCATCGAGCTGTAGCATCGTCATCGGCTGGACTTTCACCATCCCGACGCCGATCCTGGAATGAGGCACTGCGACCCCTCATGCGAGCAGTCCGATGAAGGTTCCGAAGTACTTCCAGGTCAAGGGCGCGATTCTGGAGTTGATCGCGGATAGTCCGCCCGGTGCCACCGTTCCAACGGAACGTGAACTGGCGGAGCATTTCTCGACATCCCGAACGACGGTTCGGCAGGCCATCGCCGAATTGGTGGCGGAAGGGCGACTGGAACGCACCCAGGGTCGCGGCACCTTCATTGCGCAGCCGAAACTCATGCACGTGCGGCAGTTGACGTCATTCACCCAGGATCTACGCGCGCTGGGCCGGAACACGAGCAATGTGGTGCTGGCGCTCGGCCGCGAGGCGGCGGACAAGGACGTCGCCGCAGCCCTCGACGTGCCTCCGGGAACCCAGGTCCATCGGGTCGAACGGCTGCGCAGCGTCGCCGACGAGCCCATCGCGCATGAGATCGCCTACCTGCCAGGGCCGCTTCCGCGATTGCGGGCGGAATTGGACCGCAGAGGATCGCTGTACCAGACATTGCGGGAGGCCTACGGCATTGAGCTGACCGAAGTCGAAGATGTGGTCGAGACGGCACTGGCCGACCCGGTGGAGGCCTCCCTGCTCGGCGTCGACACCGGACTACCGATGCTGCTCGTCCACCGCACCGCCAGGGATGCCACCGGCCGGCCGGTGGAGTGGACCCGCTCGGTGTTCCGCGGCGATCGTTTCCGGTTCGTCGCGCGCAGCAACAAGAATTGACCGGTCAGACGCCCATCGCCAGGACGCTCAGAGGACCTCGGGCTCCGGGCCGAAGATGAACTTACGACCGGTGACGGTGGTCGGTTGCACCCTGACGAAGACGGGCTTGTGGGTCGCGACCCACGGCCGGAGCCCGGCGACCTGCGCCTCCTCGAAGTCCACGCCCCATTCGGCGGCGTGGGCCTGGCCCTTGACGACCACGCTCCAGCCGCCGGTGTCGTCATGGCCGTCGATCTCCACGGCGACCGCTTCGTTGACGGTGAGCGCGGCAAGCTTGGTGCCCGGCGCGGTCCGGAACAGCAGAGTCCCGTCCTGCACCACATAGTTGATCGGGAAGATTTCCGGCTGGTGGCTGACGCTGAGAGCCAACCGACCGAACTCGTTGGTCTCCAGCAGGTTCCAGCTATCCGCTGCGGACAGGTGACTGACGGGATGGGTGGTTTCGGTCATGGGTCGAGCATGACCGGCGGGGCCACATCCGTGCCAGGGTCCAAGGTCCTTACATCTCAGAGCAGCGCAGCGACCCGGTGTAAGCGGTCCAGCCAGTAACCGGTCGTTGCCCGGTCGGCGGCCACCCGGTCATACCGGTCGGGTTCCGGTGCACCGGCGGGCACGGCGATGAACCCGTCGACGGGTGTCAGACCGACGGCGACGACATCCGCGGACAGCAGGCTGACGGTGCCGAGACCACAGGCGTAGGGCAACTCCGGAAGTGCCGCGGCCAGCGCCAGCCCGGCGGCGAGCCCGACCGAACTGTCGACAGCGGATGACACCACCACCGGCAGGCCGACCGCCGTGGCAATGCGGAGGGCTGCCCACACCCCGCCCAGCGGGGCCACTTTGAGCACCGCGATGTCAGCGGCGCCGGCGAGCGCCACCCGGGCCGGATCGTCGGCCCGGCGAATGGACTCGTCGGCGGCGATGGGCGTGCCGACCTGCCGGCGTACCTGCGCCAATTCGTCCAGTGACCGGCAGGGTTGCTCGACGTATTCCAGGCCGCCCGCGGCCGCGTCCAGGACCTTGATGGCGGCCACCGCCTCGGCCACGGTCCACGCCGCGTTGGCGTCGACCCTGATCCGGCCGGTCGGTCCGAGCGCGGCACGGACCGCAGCCACCCGATCAGCGTCGACGGCCAAGGTCGCCCTTGGGTCCGCGACCTTGATTTTCGCAGTGCGGCAGCCCGCGGCCAGCACCAGTTCGGCCGCCCGCACCGGCGACACCACCGGGACTGTCGTGTTCACCTCGACGCGCTCGCGGAGCCGCCCGGGCCACCGGTTGGTCGCCGAGTCGATGGCCGCGCGGAGCCACGGCACGCATTCGGCGTCGTCGTAGTCCTTGAACGGAGCGAACTCTGCCCAGCCGCAGGGGCCGTGTAGCAGCACGCCTTCGCGCACCGTGATGCCGCGGAAGCGTTGCACCAGCGGGATGGCGAACACCCGCGCACTTGACAGCAGCACATCGAGACCGGCAGACACGCGTCCTATCCTGCCCGCGCCGGGGGCGCGGCCGAGTGCAGTGGGAGTCGGATCGTCATCGCAACGCCGCCCTCGGGGGCCGGTGACGCCACGATCGTCCCACCGAGCCGACGCACAAGGCCGTCCGCCAATGCCAGCCCCAGCCCTGCCCCGCCGGGCCGGTGGGATCGGTATCGCTCATACAGAACGCCCTGCTGGAACGCCACCGGGTAATCCGCTGCGGCCAGGCCAGGACCACCGTCACGAACCTGAACGACGGCCGACCCGCTCTCGACTCCGACCTGCAGCACGAGTGGTTGACCGGCGGCCAGCAGCCGAAGAGCATTCTCGGCCAGGCCGTCCAGCACCTGACGGATCCGCCGGGCGTCGGTGTCGACCACGACACCGAACACCGGCACCTGCACGATCAAGGCGGCTCCCCTGGCAGCGCAACGGGTCTGCCAGATGGGGGCCATCTCGCCGACCAGGGCGCCGAGATCGACCGGCGCGAGGTCGAGGCGGAAACTGTCCGCACCGAGCCGGGCGAGGTCAAGTAGATCCGACACCAACCGCTCGAGACGGGCTGCCTCGCTCCTGATGCTCCTGCCCACCTCTGCCTGTTCGGCCGGCGGCACCATCTCGTCGGCCAATGCCTGGGCCTGTCCGGTGATACCCGCCAACGGGGTCCGCAATTCATGGGACACCGAGGTGAGGAAGTCCCGCTGCCGGGATTCACTGTGCTGCAACGCATCGGCCAGTTCGTTGACCGCGACGGCAACCTCGGCGACCTCGCGTGGCCCGGTCACCGGCGCCCGTAGGTCGCGGGCCCCCCGGCCCATCGCGCGGGCCAGCCCGGCGGTCCGGCGCAGCGGCCTGGACACCACTCTGGCCACCAACAACCCGACCAGAACGGCCGCCACCACCCCGCCGAGGATTGCCCACAACAGGCGCCGCTCCAGGGCCTGCCGGGTCGCCGCTGCCACGTCGGCCGGTGCCACCAGGGCAAACCCACCAGCGCCTGTCGAACGGGCCTCGACGAGCTGCCGCTGCCCGCCGACGACCACTGAACCGGAGATCGCCCGGCCGTCGACGGCCTGCTCGGCGCCGGCCTGGCGGGCGGCGCGAACCGGCGGGCGATCAGGCCCGGTCAGCCGGCCGTTCGGTCCGATCCGAACGACATCGATGCCCTGCGCGGCGAGCACGCCGGCGGTCGTGGACAGTGTCTGATCGGCGCTCGCGGGTGCGTCGGCCAGCTGCGCCAGGATGAGGTCCGCCCGGTCGGACAGCGCCTGCGTCGTCACGTCGATCAGCGTCCGGCGGACCACGAGCACCCCGACCACGCCGGCGATCACCGCGACCAGCACGGCGACCGCGATGACCAGCAACGTGACCCGAACAGCCAGACTGCTCCGTGCCGCCGGCGGCCGTGCTGTCCGGCTGGGCAAGGGCTTGTCGAGCAACCCTGTCACCGGCTGTCCGCCGAGTATCCGACGCCGCGGACGGTGCGGATCGGGCTGGCCTCGCCGAGTTTTGCGCGCAGGGCGGCGACATGGACGTCCACCGTCCGGGCGCCGGCCGCGGACGTGTACCCCCACACCGAGCTGAGCAAACTCGACCGCTCGAACACCCGACCGGGATGCCGGACCAGGAAAAGCAACAGATCGAATTCCGTTGCGGTGAGTTCGATCTCGCGGGGCGTAGAGTCCGCCGTGGCGGTCCTGACAATGCCGTCGGGGCCGTCTCGCAGAAGCCCCGTGGTCGGGCGATCGGAGTTGACGGCCAATTCATCGCCGGACGGCCGGTCGACCCAGACCCGCCGCTCTGCTGGATCGATCCGGACCCGCCCGGACTGAAAGGTCGGCGTTGCGACCGCCCCGGGCCCGGCCGATCGGCGAAGGACCGCCCGTACCCTGGCCACCAACTCCCTCGGGTTGAACGGCTTGACCAGGTAGTCGTCACCGCCCATTTCCAGTCCGAGAATCCGGTCGATGTCCTCGTCCCGTGCGGTCACGAACAACACCGGTGTCCAATCCCCGGCAGCACGCAGTCGCCGACAGAGGTCAAGTCCGTCCAAGTCCGGCAGGCCGATATCGAGCACGATCGCGGCGGGCCGATCCTGCCGGATGACGGACATGCCGTCCTGTCCGGTCGCGCAGATCCGCACCCCGAACCCCGCTGCAATCAGGTAGCGGCGGACGACGTCGGCGATCACGGTCTCGTCCTCGATCACCACGATGAGCCCGCGCGCCGGACCACCCGCGCCGGAGGCCGCGGCGTCGACCCGGGCCCGGTCACCCGGTACCCGGCCCGGGTCGCTCGGTGTTGGCATGACGTCAGCCTCGACCACGCCGGGCACCCTCGGCGACTCCACGCGCCGAGGTGGCCCGCGCGATTTCGGCCTCCGTCAACTGCAATGCGCCTTCTGGACGGCCGCAAGGTCGTCGGTGATCACCTTGAGTGGATCGAGAGCCTGCGACCGGAGGGCTGCCCGGTCGGTGTAGAGCTTGGCCAGTTCGGCGTTTCCTGCGGATGTTGCGGTCGCAGCCTTGGCGTTCAGCCAGGCAATCGAACCCTTGGTGCTCGCGTCGCCCTCCAGTCGGGTCACGACGGCCTGCCGCTTCGGCAGCGCCTTGTCGATCCGGTCGCAGTAGGCGGGTCGGTCCGCGTTGCTGACGACCGCTGCCTGCCCGGCGGCCACCGCCCGGCCCCCTGTTCCGGCCGCGGCCGGTACCGCGAACGCGATTGTCGTCGCCACCACTGCGGCGGTGAAACCGCCGGCCAGCACGCCCATGATTGCCTTCTTCGGCATGACCGAACTCCTTGCCTGCACTCTGGTGCCGCCGCGCTGCTGCGGTGGCTCCACGTCAGCTTCGGCGCCGCGCTTACAGGGTCGGTCCGGGCAATGTTCGGATCCTGCAAAGACTCTCACGACCCGCTGGGTGCGGCCGCTGGCCGATGACCGGCTCAGATTCGTCGCGCTCCTGCGGAACGGCGCGGGTTCGCTCTGCGGGAGTCGGACAGAACGGATACCGTCAATGAGTTCGGCACCATCTGAGCCCACCCCCGCTGTCGTTTCAGAGGGACAGCGGCTCAATGCATCTCACGTTGGCCGGCGTGCACCACAATGATGGCCGGTCGTTGCCAGTACGTCATCTTCATTGCCCACTATTGGGTGAGGATTTCGCTCGGCGCCGCACGCAGCTGCGATCATTCGTCGCGGTTGAACCCACCGGCGTCGACTCGTCGAGGAGGATTCTGTGCGCGTTGCCGCCATTCATCACCCGGCCCGGAGGGCCGGCAACGACCGCAAGCGCCTGCTGACGCGGGTCGCTGGTATTGCCACCGTCGGTCTCCTGGCGCTGACCGTAGGGTGCTCGTCCAGCGGGACCACTGCTGAGAGTTCGACGAGCGCCGCCGACGCGTCCACGACCAGCGCCGCCGGCGGTGGAAGTTCGGCCGGTGCGACCGGGGGCGGCGGAACTGCCGATGCCGCAACCGCAACCTCTGCTGCCGACTTCGGCGGAATGGACGGCCTGGTCGCCGCGGCCACCGCGGAAGGCAAGCTCAATGTCATCGCGTTGCCGCCGAGCTGGGCGAACTACGGCGAGATCATCACGGCATTCGAGGCAAAGTATCCGGGTATCGCGATCGAGTCCCAGCAGCCCGATGCCTCGTCGGCGCAGGAGATCACCGCCGCGCAGACCAACAAGGGCACCGACAAGGCACCGGACGTGTTCGACCTCGGCCCCTCGGTGGCGCTGCAGAACGTGGCGATGTTCGCCCCGTACCAGGTCGCGGACTTCGATCAGATCCCGGCCGGCAACAAGGAACCGACCGGTGTCTGGGTGAACGACTACACCGGTCTGATGTCGGTGGGTTACAACGCGACCAAGTTCGGCGAGCTGACCTCGCTCAGCCAGCTGACGGACCCGAAATTCGCCTCGACGGTGGCGCTGAACGGTAATCCGACCGAGGCCGGTGCCGCATTCAACGGGGTGGTGATGGCCGCGCTGGCCAATGGTGGTTCGCCGGATGACATTTCAGCGGGCGTCACCTACTTCAAGTCCCTCAAGGACGCGGGCACGTTCCTGCCGCTCGACCCGACACCGGCCACTGTGCTCTCCGGCCAGACCGGGGTGGTCTTCGACTGGTCGTACAACCAGGCCGCGCTGACCACGCAGCTTGCGGCCGAGGACACCGAATGGAAGGCCTTCGTTCCGCAGGGCGCCGCGGTGGGCTCGTACTACGTCCAGGCGATCAACACTGACGCGCCGCACCCCGCCGCAGCCCGGTTGTGGGAGGAATTCCTCTACACCCCGGAGGCGCAGAACCTGTGGATCAAGGGCGGTGCCAAGCCGGTGATGTATGACCTGATGGACAAGGCCGGCACCATCGACCCGGCAGTCGCGCCCAATCTGCCCAAGGTGGAGGGCAACCTGGTGACGCTGACGGACGCGCAGACCACGGCCGCCAACGACTACCTCAAGGCCAACTGGGCCGCGGCGGTCGGTAGTTGAGCTCGGCCGGATCGGGTGACTGACCTCGCCAGGCCCTCGGCCGAGCGGGCACCGTCGTCGACACTGCAGTCGTCGAAACTGCAGTCGTCGAAACTGCGGCGGTTCGTCGTTCCCGCGCTGCCGACCGTGCCGTTCTTCGCCTACGTCGCACTGTTCCTGGTGGTACCGACCGTCGTCGTGGTGATCGGTGCATTTCAGAGCGGGGACGGCGCCTTCACCATCGACAACATCAAGGCGCTGAGCCGGCCGTCCGTGCTGGACGCGTTCGGTCAGTCACTGGCGCTGTCGGCCATCACCGCGGTCATCGGCGCCGTCGCGGGTGGAGTGCTGGCCTACGTGCTGGCCAGCGGCCACCCGGAATCCGTGGTCCGCCGGACCGTCACCTCGGCCTGTGCGGTGCTGGCCCAGTTCGGCGGCATCATGCTGGCGTTCGCCTTCATCGCCACCATCGGGTCGACCGGCATGGTGACCAAGCTGATGAAGGATCTGCTGGGCGTCGAGTCCAGCGGTGGCTGGCTCTACGACTTCCCGGGCCTGGTGCTGGTCTACAGCTATTTCCAGATCCCGCTGATGGTCATCGTTTTTCTGCCGGCGGTCGATGGACTGCGACCGGCCTGGCGGGAGGCAACGGAGACCCTCGGCGGCTCGACCTGGGCGTTCTGGCGGCTGGTGGGTGGCCCGCTGCTGGCGCCGGCCTTCCTCGGGTCGACATTGCTGCTGTTCGCCAACGCCTTCTCCGCCTACGCGACCGCCGCCGCGCTGATCACCCAGTACAACACGTTGGTGCCCTTGCAGATTCGCGGTGCGCTGATCAGTGAGGTCAACCTGGGTGAAGCGAACTTGGCCAAGTCCATGGCATTGGGCATGATCGCCGTGGTCGCCGTCGTGATGGGCCTGTATGCCCTGCTCGGCCGAAGGAGCGCCCGATGGCTGGGGTGATGCAGTTCCGGGCGGCGCGGCGACGACGGCAGAGCATGTTCCGCTGGGTCGTGGTGGCGGTGGCTGCCGTGGTCTTCGTCATTCCGTTGATATCGATGCTCGATTTCTCGACCCGGACGCTGGCCGGCACTCGGACCGGCAAGGCCTGGGCGACCCTGGTGGACGTCGGCACGTTGTCCACCACGTACCAACCACTGTGGGATGGGCTGAAAACATCGCTCATCCTGGTCGTACTGACGGTGGCGATCATGGTCGTACTGCTGGTGCCGACGATGACCTGGATCAGGCTGCGACTCCCCGGTCTGCGCCGACCGATGGAGTTCATCTGCCTGCTGCCGTTGACGATCCCGGCGATCGTGCTGGTGGTCGGGCTGGCCCCCATCTACCGCGGGCTGGCCTCGGTCTTCTCCACGTCGGCCATCTGGCTGTGCTTCGCCTACGTGATTCTGGTGCTGCCGTTCGCCTACCGGGCACTGGACGCCGGGTTGGGTGCCATCGATGTGCGCACCCTGGCCGAAGCAGCACGAGGCCTTGGGGCGGGCTGGATCACCGTGATGTGGCGGGTCGTACTGCCGAATATCCGAGCGGCCGTGGTGTCGGCCTGTTTCCTGTGCGTCGCCCTGGTGCTCGGGGAGTTCACCATCGCAAACCTGTTGAGCCGCAACAACCTGCAGACGGGCTTGCTCAGCATCTCCGCGACCGACCCTCGGCTCGCTGTGGCAGTTGCCCTGATTGCCCTTATTTTCGCTTTCATCCTGTTACTGGGGCTGTCCTTTCTCGACCGCGGACGCCGTACGTCGCAAGCAGGGAGCTAGCAGATGGAGTCCACGCGAATAGGGCCCCACGGAGGAGCCGACCCGGCCCGATCAACCGACGGTGTGGCGGTGAATCTGCGCGACCTGCACCGGTCATTCGGCGACCTGCACGCGTTGAACGGCATGAGCCTGGATATCGAACCCGGCGAACTCGTTGTGCTACTCGGACCGTCCGGCTGCGGCAAGACCACCGCGCTACGGGTGCTGGCGGGTCTGGAGGACATCGACTCCGGTTCAGTGCTGGTCGGCGGGAACGATGTCTCCGGGATGCCGACCAGCAAAAGGGACATGGGCATGGTGTTCCAGGCCTATTCGCTGTTTCCGCATCTGACAGTCCGGGAGAACGTGGCGTTCGGCCTACGACTGCGCGGGCACGGGTCCGCCATCCGGAACAAGATCAGCGCCGAGTACCTGGAACTCGTTGGTTTGGCGGAAAAGTCGGGCCAATACCCGCACCAGCTGTCGGGGGGCCAGCAGCAGCGGGTTGCGCTGGCCAGAGCGCTGGCCATCTCGCCGCAGGTACTGCTGTTGGACGAGCCGCTGTCCGCGCTGGACGCCAAGGTGCGGGTGCAACTGCGGGACGAAATCCGGCGCATTCAAAGGAATCTCGGTACCACCACCTTGTTCGTCACACACGACCAGGAAGAGGCACTCGCGGTCGCCGACCGGGTCGGCGTGATGCGCGCGGGGCGGCTGGAGCAGATCGACGTGCCGGAGATCCTGTACACCCGGCCACGAACAGCCTTCGTCGCCGAATTTGTTGGTTTGACCAACCGGATGCCGGGGATCGCCTCCGGTGATTCGGCGACGGTGCTGGGTTCGGTGGTGCCCCTGCTGCCAGGCTCGGTGTCCAAAGGTCCGGTGACGGTGCTGATCCGACCGGAATCGCTCCGACTCACTGCGCTCGAACAGCCAACACCCGGCCCCGGTTCAGCTGTGGTGGAAACCATCAGCTTCCTTGGGGCACACGGCCGGGTACACGCCCGGCTGGCCGACGGGACCACCCTGCTCGCCGAGGTCCCGTCGTCGGCGGCCACCCGACTTGCCGTCGGCGACGATGTCGTTGCGGCCATCGCACCGTTGCCGGCGCTGGCCATCGAGCCCTGACGACCCGGGGTGAGCGAGCCCCGCCGGGTGGTGCCACCAACGGGCGGGCGCCTCGCCCCTAAGGTGGCGTGATGGGCACCGTCAGCGCGATCTTCGACCCGACCCGCTGGCGCGAGGTCGAGGGCTTCGACTTCACGGACATCACCTACCACCGGCACATCGGCCCGGGTACCGGGAACGGCTCGGCGACCACCGTTGACCTGCCGACCGTGCGGATCGCGTTCGACCGACCTGAGGTCCGGAACGCGTTCCGGCCACACACCGTCGACGAGCTCTACCGCGCGTTGGACCACGCCCGGATGACCAGCGATGTGGGCTGCGTCCTGCTGACCGGCAATGGGCCCAGTACGCGGGACGGCGGCTGGGCGTTCTGTTCCGGCGGCGACCAGCGGATCCGCGGCCGCACCGGCTACCAGTACGCCGATGGCCAGACGGCGGAAACGGTGGACCCGGCGCGCGCCGGTCGGTTGCACATCCTTGAAGTCCAGCGGTTGATCCGGTTCATGCCGAAGATCGTCATTGCCGTCGTCCCCGGCTGGGCGGCCGGCGGTGGGCATTCCCTGCACGTGGTCTGCGATCTCACCCTGGCCAGTGCCGAGCACGCCAAGTTCAAGCAGACCGACGCCGACGTCGGGTCGTTCGACGCCGGTTACGGCTCCGCATACCTGGCCAAGATGGTCGGGCAGAAGTTCGCCCGGGAGATCTTCTTTCTCGGCCGTGAGTATTCGGCGGGGCAGATGCACGCAATGGGCGCGGTCAACGAGGTCGTCCCGCATATGGAGCTGGAAAACGTTGCGCTGCAATGGGCATCGATGATCAACGGGAAATCGCCGACTGCGCAACGGATGCTGAAATACGCGTTCAACCTGACCGACGACGGCCTGGTCGGCCAGCAGTTGTTCGCCGGGGAGGCAACCCGGCTGGCCTACGGCACGGACGAGGCGGTGGAGGGCCGGGACTCGTTCCTGCAGAAGCGGTCCGCGGATTTCTCGCCATACCCCTGGGCCTACTGAACTGCCCCGATGCCCAGACTCCTGCAGCAGTTGCCGATCCCGACAAGCGACCGGGTGCGCGCCCTCATCCCCCGGTTGCAGGCCGCCATGGCCGGCAACGGACCGGTGCTGCTGCCCGTCCCGGCCGGTGACGAAAAGGAAACTGCCCGGCTGGCAACCTCCCTCGGTGCCGGCACGGCGATGGCGGACTGGGAGGACGATCCGCACGACCCGACCGCCCTGGTGGTGGCGACCTCCGGGTCCACCGGCGTCCCCAAGGGCGCCCTGCTGCCTGCTTCGGCACTCATCGCCTCCGCCGAGGCCACCAAGCGGCGGCTCGGCGGCCGACTGCGACCGGGCCAGGAACCACCGCCGGGCCAGTGGCTGCTCGCCCTCACCGCCACGCACATCGCCGGGTTGCAGGTGCTGTTGCGGGCAATTGCGGAGGGCACCGAGCCAACCGTCATGGATACCGGTCCGTCGTTCACTGCGGAGCGCTTCGTCCGCGCGGTCGACTCGATGCCTACCGGGCCGCGGTTCACCTCGCTGGTGCCGACCCAGTTGCTGCGGGTCCTGACCGACCCGGAAGCGACGACCGCGCTGACCACCTTTGACGCGGTGTTGGTGGGCGGCGCCTCGACGCCCCAGGCGTTGCTGGACGACGCCTCGCAGGCCGGCGTCCGGGTGGTGACGACCTACGGGATGAGTGAGACCTGCGGCGGTTGTGTCTACGACGGGGTGCCCTTGGACGGGGTCGTGGTGTCCGGCTCGCAGTCGTCCGAACCGGAAGAGCTCGTCCGCCCCGGCCGGGTGTCCATCACCGGGCCGGTGGTTGCGCGGGGCTACCGGGACATGCCGCGACACCCGTCGTTCGTGCATGGGCCCGGCGATCGGTACCGGACCTTCGTCACCGAGGACCTGGCGATCATGGCCGCCGACGGCACGTGGCAGATGGTCGGACGGGTTGATGACGCCATCGTCACCGGCGGGATCAAGATCGACCCCGGGATCGTGGAATCGGTGCTGGTCCGGGTCAAGGGCATCCGGGAGGTGATCGTCACCGGCGTGCCGGACCCCACGTGGGGCGAGGCCGTGGTCGCGGTCGTGGTGGCCGGTGTCGACGGCCCGCCGTCCCTCGATGCCCTGCGCAGGGCAGCTTCATATGCGCACGGCGCGGCCGCAGCGCCGAAGCACCTGGTGGTTGTCGATGAATTGCCGGTGCGTGGACCCGGTAAACCCGATCGGGCCGCCGTCCGGGAGTTGGCGACCGCAGCATTGACCGCACGGCTTCTTGCCGAGCCGAAGCGGCCGGAAATCCACTGGTGACCGGACCCGGATTCACCCGCGCACAGCTGACATCGTTTCACGGCGCGAAGGTCGACGACCTGGTCGGCCCCGGACTGCGACTGCTGTTCGTCGGAATCAACCCGGGCCTCTGGACGGCTGCGGTCAACGCGCATTTCGCCCGGCCGGGTAACCGCTTCTGGCCGGCCCTGCAGCTCGCCGGCATCTCCGCGCGGCGCATCGACGCAAGCCGCGGGCTGTTGCCCGCGGACCGGGACGAGTTGATCGAAGCCGGGGTCGGGATCAGCAATCTCGTACCGTTTGCCACTGCGCGGGCCGACGAACTCAGCGCCGCCCAACTGCATGCCGGGGTGATTCCGCTCACCGAGTTGGTACGCCGGACCGGTCCCAACGTGGTCGCCGTCCTCGGACTGACCGCGTACCGGCAGGCCTTCGACGACCGCAAGGCCCGGCAAGGACGGCAGGCATCGGCACTGGCCGGGGCCGAGCTCTGGGTGCTGCCCAATCCGAGCGGGCTGAACGCCCACGAGACCCCGGAATCACTGGCCGCCGCCTACCGGGAGGCCGCCGTGGCGGCGGGCGTGCCGCTCAAGTCCCAGTAGGGTCGGTGCACGTGGCAACTGCACAGCAATGGATCTCGGCCGCCCGTCCCCGGACGCTGCCCGCAGCCGTCGCACCAGTCCTGGTGGGCACCGGCGCCGGCATCGCGCTGGGCGGTTTCTCCTGGCTTCGCGGCGGATTGGCGTTGCTGGTGTCACTCGCCCTGCAGGTGGGGGTCAACTACTCGAACGACTACTCCGACGGGATCAGGGGCACAGATGCCGCCCGGGTCGGCCCGACCAGGCTGGTCGGCGCGGGTCTGGCCCCACCGTCGAGCGTCAAGCTCGCTGCGTTCGGCTGCTTCGGGGTGGCCGGGCTGGCCGGGTTGATCCTGGCGGCATTGACCTCCTGGTGGCTGATCCCGGTTGGCATCGCAGCAGTCGCGGCGGCCTGGTTCTACACCGGCGGACCCAAGCCCTATGGCTACGCCGGTTTCGGCGAGATCTTCGTCTTCGTGTTCTTCGGTCTTGTCGCCGTCCTCGGCACGACCTACGTTCAGGCTGGCCGTATCTCGCTGACCGCGACCGTCGCAGCGATCGGTGTCGGCCTGCTGGCCTGCGCCTTGCTGATGGCCAACAATCTGCGTGACGTCCACACCGACACCGAGTCCGGCAAGCGCACCCTGGCCGTGCTGCTCGGCGAGCAACTGAGTCGAAAGGTGTTCGCCCTGACCATCGGCAGCGCCTACCTGGCCGTGCTGGTGATCGGCATTCGGCACCCGTGGTGCCTGCTTGCACTGCTGAGCCTGCCGCTGGCCGTCCCCCCGGTGCGAGCGGTGCTCGACGGTGCCGGCGGATCGTCCCTGATCGCCGTGCTGGGCGGCACCGCCAGGGTCGAGATCGTCTACGCCGTACTGCTGGCAATCGGACTGGCTATGGGGGTCTGGATCTAGGTTTGGTCCGCCTGACGACTGCCGGTTCCGCGGTTCCGCGGTTCCGCTGGCACCATGGACGGCATGTTCATCGCGGGGACGGAGTGGGCGAAGGTCATCATCGCCGAGCCCGAGGCCCTGCGGATCGCTCTCTACATCCGCGACGTGGCCGGCCTGGTGCCGGACACCGATCCGGCGATACCCCCCCTGGATCCACCCGCCGACGTTTGGCCCGTCTGGTTCCGCCGACCGGTCGACGTCCCGACGTCCGGCGGGGTCAAGTTGCTCGGCGGGCGGGACGTCGACCTGCGGATCGCATCGGTCCAGTGGGCCAGGTGGTGGCGCCATGCACTGGAGATCGGCACCAGTGCGATCGACGACCTACGGCCACCGGCGTTCACCGCGCTCTCCGGGGTACCGGACCTGCGGGCGCTGATGCAACGGCACTACCAGAATGCCTCGATGTGGTCCGACGGGCTCAGCGACGACCCCAGGGTGAAGAGCGCCCTCACAGCACCGGGCCTCGGGCTCAACGTCCTGGTCAGCAATCTGCCGACAATTCTGGGACGAAAGCCGCTGCCGTTCGCCGTGCGGATCACCGTCATCGGCGTGCAGACCAAGCACGCCTGGGTCCTTGCCCCCAACCACCTGGTGCTGACCAGGCACTTGATCGCCGATGTGGACAACGCCCTGGATTGGCTCCGGCCGCGGATCCTGGCCCTGGCGTAGCAGACCGATCGATGCTGACCAGGGAGTTGCCTGCCCGGTTCAGGTGGTTCATCGACGCGACGGTCCCTACGGCTGACCGGAAAATCGATCGGCGAGCGAGGTCGGTTTCCGACATCAGGTCCCTTGGATCCACTCCGTCGCGACGGTGAACTTCTCCAGCACCTCCTGGATCGGTTGGACCCCGATCCCCGGACCGGTCGGCACCTCGATCTGTCCGTCCTCCAGCACAAACGGCTCCGTGATGTCCTCGTCGTAGAACCGGTCCGACGCCGAGATGTCGCCCGGGATCGTGAACCCGGGCAGCGCCGCGAGCGCGGCGTTCGCCGCCCGGCCGAGGCCGGTTTCGACCATCCCGCCGCACCACACCGCAATTCCATTGGCCCGACACAGGTCATGGATGCGGCGGGCATTCAGGTAGCCGCCGACCCTGCCCGCCTTGATGTTGATGACCTGGCAGGCGCGCAGCGCAATCGCGTCGGCGGCCGCCCGGACGGAAACCACCGACTCGTCCAGACAAATCGGCGTCGTGATCAGCCGGGCCAATTCCGCATGCTGCCGGATGTCGTCCTCGGGCAGCGGCTGTTCGATCAGCAGCAGATCAAAGGCATCGAGCCGGCGCAGCAGTCGCGCATCCGCGAGCGTGTAGGCCGCATTCGCGTCAACCTGCAACAGCAGCAGGTCGCCGAATCGATCACGAACGGCCTCGACCGGCGTCACATCCCACCCCGGCTTGATCTTGAGCTTGATCCGGACGTACCCCTCCGCGATGTAGTCACCGACCACGTCCAGCAACGCATGGATCGACGGTTGGATCCCGACCGAGACCCCGGATGGCACAGTCGTTCTCATGGCGCCGAAGTATCCGGCCAGGGACTGCCCGGAGCCGTGCAGCTGAGCGTCCAGGACGGCCATCTCCAGGGCGGCCTTTGCCATTCGATGTCCGACGATGGGCTCCAGGAGCGGTTCCATCAGCTCAGCGGTGACCTCCCGGCCCGCCGCGCTCTCGGCAAGAAGCGTCGGAACCAGGAAGCGCCGCAACACCTCTGCCGCACCGTCCGCGTATTCCGAGCTGTACAGCGGCAACTCCATGGCCACACATTCGCCCCACCCCTGCACCTCCGTCGTGTGATCGAGCTGGAGGTCCGACCGGCCCGCGTGGTGCGACCCGCCATCAGCGACGTTGCCCACCACCCGAATCAGCACCGCGAGGCGGTCCTGCTCGACGCCGAACGACGTCTCGAACGGGCTCTTCAGCGGCATCCGAATCGTGCGTAGTTCCACGCCGGTGACCTTCAACGTCCGCTCCCCTTGCCTGGGGCATCGCCAGGCGACTGGTAGTAGTTCACCCTCGGCCTTCCAGCAGATACCACCCGGCACGGGCGAAACCAGTGACCTGCCAGGAATTGTCGGCCATCATCAAGGCCAGCGCCGCCCGCAGCTCGTACCGCCAGGCCAGCGCCTGCGCTGGGTCGGCTTGCCGCAGCCGCTCGATATCCGGCGGAATTCCGATCACAACGGCCCGCTCACCCGACGACGGCTGCCGGCCGGCGACCGGCTCGCCACCAGGTCCCACCGACAGCACGACCGCTGCCCCGGAGGCAACGTGCGCATCGATATCGGGGCCGTCGCCGCCGGGTGTGCCGAACCGGGCCGACGCACCGCAGTCGATCGTCGCGGGCGCAGCCAGGTCCCAGCCGATCTGCATCCGATCGGTGGGCTGGCCGCGGTTGGGACCGTCATTCATGGCGCCGTAGAAATCGACGAAATAGGTTTCCGGTCGGCCGCCCAGGCGGGTCAGGTTGAAGAACGAATTCCGGGCGATCAGCGGGTCGTAGGTCCAGGTGATCCTGCTGAGTCCGCGTTCGAGCGCCCACTGCCGCTGATGCCATTTCAGCGCCGCACCGACCCCGCTGCCCGCCGTGTCGGCCAGCACGCCGGTGATGTGCGAGTGCATGGCCGCTCCCAGCGGTTCGGTGAAGAACGCCGAACTGGCGCCGATCATCTCCGCATTGCCGAGCGCGTAGGCCCCGACCAGGTAATTCCCGCCGTGCGCCAACGCCCGCAGCAGGTGCGGTTGGACGTCGAACACCGCACCCGGTTGGACGCCCCAGACCTGTTCCAACACGGCGCAGGCCGCGGTCATCTGCTCGAGGGTCTCCAACGGGCGAATGTCGACCTCGGCCCGCTCGGCGGTCGCGGCGGCGGTCGCAGCCGCCTGCGCAAGTACGTCCCGGGCCGCTCTGCCGGTGGTCTTGCTGCTCATCGGTGCGTCCGCCTACCCGAGTCCACCACGTCCCGGACGAGCGCAACGAGCGGAGCCGTCCTGGGCAACAAGGTGTCCGGGTGGACAGGCGGGTGGGTCGTCACTCCGGCGTCACCGTGCCAACCGCGGAGAACGCGGGCTCCACCCATGTCCCATCCTGTAAGAACCGGCGCACCGTCGCCCGGTACGGAGTCAGGTCCCACCCCTGCTCGGCCACCCACTCGTCGTCGTAGTAGGTCCGTGCATACCGGTCGCCGGAGTCGCAGAGCAGGCTGACGATCGAACCCGCGGTACCGGAACGCCGCATGTGCGCGACCAGACCGAAGACCGCCCACAGGTTCGTGCCGGTGGACGGTCCGACCCGACGGCCCAGTGCCCCTTCGAGCTCGCGCATGGTACCGACGGAGGCCGCGTCCGGCACCTGGACCATCCGGTCGATCGCCTGCCCGACGAACGACGGCTCGACCCGCGGGCGGCCGATACCCTCGATCTTCGACGGCGTACCGACCTGATTCGGATCCCCGTCCCGCCAGGCCGGGAAGAACGCAGAGCCTTCCGGGTCGGGGACACACAACCGGGTCCGGTGTCCGCGGTACCTGACATACCGGCCAATGGTCGCGCTGGTACCGCCCGTCCCGGCCCCGATGACGATCCACTCCGGCTCCGGATGACGTTCCAGACGCAGCTGGGCGAAGATCGATTCGGCGATGTTGTTGTTACCGCGCCAGTCGGTGGCGCGTTCGGCGTGCGTGAACTGGTCCATGTAGTGCCCACCGCATTCGGCGGCCAGCCGTCGGGCTTCGTCGTAGATCGTTCCCGGATCGCTGACCAGGTGACATCGCCCGCCCTGGGTTTCGATCAAGTCGATCTTTTCCCTGGAGGTACGGGCCGGCATCACCGCGATGAACGGCAGGCCGATCATCCGCGCGAAGTACGCCTCGGAGACAGCTGTCGATCCGCTCGAGGACTCGATGACGGTCGTTGTGGAACTCAGCCAGCCGTTGCACAACGAGTAGAGGAACAGCGACCGGGCCAACCGGTGCTTGAGTGAGCCGGTGACGTGCGTGCTCTCGTCCTTGAGGTACACATCGACCCCACCGGAGTCGACATCGGCAGCGGCCGAAGGTGGGTCACTGCCGACCGGCGCCAACGGAAAGCGCAGCAGATGGGTATCCGCGCTGCGTTGCAGGTCGGCCTCGATCAACCGGACCGCGTGCGCTACCCAGGCACGCTGGTCCGGGTCGGAACGGTCGAGTACGCCGCCGCTCGGGCCGATCACCGTCGGGTCGAACACGGAAGCGGGCACAGGGGAAAGCTTAGGACGGTGTCACCAGCCGCGGGTGACTCCGTCGGAGTGGTCGGATCAGCCGTCGGCAGCGCCGCCGGGCTCAGCACCCGGAGCAGGTGACTGCCCGGCGACCGAGGGACGGTCGCGGACCGGTGGCTCGCCGGAGAGCGCCGATTGCAGCCGTGCACGCTCCTGACGACGGCGGGCAGTCGACACCGCGATCGCACCATTCACCCGGCTCCGGGGCCCGGAGAACAGCAGCCAGGCCAACGGGAGCTGGACGATGATCGCGAACAGCAGGGCGACGATCATCGGCATGAAGAACGCCAACGCTGCGGTCAGCACGATGACCAGGCCGAGCCGCAGCACCGTGTAGACGGCCAGATATCTCAGGAGGTGCCCGGAGCCCGTCACACCGGCGCTGGGCGCCCCGCGCCCCTGGGCAGCCCCGGCGCCGCCCTGGGCCACGTCCTGAGCCGCCTGATCCGACTGGGTCACCCCGTCGGGTCGCGGCGTCGCGCCACTGGATTCCACCGGCCCAGGGTACCCAATGCCGGCCGGGGCCCCGGCGGAACGGTCACGCCGGGTCCAGCGGATCGACGTCCCGAGTGGGGCGATGTTCGAATCGGGTGGCGAGGACGACGGTCGTCCGGGTTCGTGCCACGCCTTCAATGGCCCGCAGTCGGCCGATGCACCGATGCAGATGGTCGACGCTGCCGACCCGGACCTGCACGACGAACGCCTCGTCGCCGGCGACCCCGTAACAACTTTCGACCTCCGGAATCGCGTCCAACGACGCCGCGATCAATTCATCCCTGCCGTATTCACCCGGTTCGATACCGACCAACGCGGTGACCCCGAGGCCGATCGAGCCAAGATCCACCGTCGCCCGGAAACCAGTGATGACGCCGGCGGACTCGAGCTTGGCCACACGCTCGTGGACGGCGGAGGAGGACAGCCCGACGAGCCGGGCCAGCTCGGCATAGCTCGCCCGGCCGTCGTGGCGCAGAGCATCGACCAACTGCCGATCGATCGCATCCATGGCCACTCACCGCCTTCACCGGAGCAACAGTCCCACCGGAAAACGTACCGGCGAGTCAGCAGGTGCACTGCAGCCGGTCAGGTCAAACCTCTCTGGATAGGACTGATTGATCCTCCCAGGACAGGGAAACGACAACTCAGCAATAAATAGGGGGCCCGTTCCCCTCGCGACTAACCAAGGTGTCAATGTAGAATCAGGACAAAGGGTACGTAGTCCCAGCGGTCGTACCCCGAGTCGGATTCAGGTGATTTCGGCACAACGCTCGATGAAGTACCAGCAATGTCGCACAATGGACAGACGCCAGCCCGGCGAACGAGGCCAGTCGGGGCCCGAATATGGAGGTGGCACGTGACCATGGAAATCTCTGAGAGGTTGCTAACCCCAGGAGAGGTCGCACTGATGTTCCGGGTGGATCCGAAGACTGTGACCCGGTGGGCATCCGCCGGTCGCATCGGATCGATCAGGACTCCCGGTGGACACCGGAGGTTCCGCGAATCGGAAGTGAGCGCCATGCTCGCCGACCTGACCGTGGATGCATCGCGATCGACTGCCTGACCCGCACCTGCAGGCTCAGAGCCCCATCTCGGAAATGTCCGGCACTCACCGGATCGTCCGTACCGGGTTCGCAGTTTTCCCAAAGCCCCGGTTTGCAGCTCCCGCTGCAAACCGGGGCTTTGGGTCGTTGGGGGGGCAAATCTGTCCCGACCGGATCTCATCCATATTGGACAGGTCGCACCGCGCGGTATGTGCGTACTCTGATGAGAAGTAGAAGGAGGTGGCCGATGTACATGCTCGTAGCGATCGCCGTGACGATTCTGGTGATTGCACTGGCCTGGCGTGGTATCGGCGCACGCACCCCGGGTGCCGAGTCGTCAGGCCAAGGCCCTATCAGGCCGCAACGGCAGACCCGCACGCTTGCGCCCGATGACGATCCGGAATTTCTCAACGAGATAGATCGCAAGCTCCGCGGCGAGGACAAGAGCGGCTGACCACGCCGCAAGCAGTGCACTAGCCACAGCGACGTCGGATGCCGATCGACAACCGCTTCCGCGAGCCTGCGCGAACCTGAAAAGGCCGAGCCTCCCTCACCGGGAGACTCGGCCTTTTCAGGTGTGGCCGGGGCGCGCGCCGCTCAGTTCAGTCCCGCGTAGGAATGCAGACCCGACACGACCATGTTCACGAAGAACAGGTTGAACAAGATCGACGCGAAGCCGACGACAGAGATCCAGGCGGCGCGGCGACCACGCCAGCCCGCAGTCGACCTGGCATGCAGGTAGGCCGCGTAGATGACCCAGGACACGAAGGCGCAGGTCTCCTTCGGATCCCATCCCCAGTACCGTCCCCACGCCACTTCGGCCCACATCGCGCCGGCGATCACCGCGAACGTGTAGACCGGGAACGCCACGATGGCGGTCCGGTAGGCAATGCGATCAAGCGTCGCCATTGACGGCAACCTGCCGAGCATCGAGCCTGCACCGGACTTCGTCACCGGCGCACCGTCAGCCGTCAGTGCGCCGTCCCGCACGGAGCTACCGTCATCGGCCCGGGCGGCCGACGACAGTGCCGCCACCTTCCGGTCGTGGCGACCCCGCAACAAATAGAGCGCCGACGCCGCACCACTCACCATCAGAACACTGGACGACAACGCAACGGTCGTGACGTGGATCCACTTCCAGTACGAGTTCAGGGCCGGCACGACGGGGGCCGCGGGCACGTACAGCACAGTGCCGGCGATGAACAGCAGCACCACCACCGGGAACATGACGAACATGCCCATGGTGCGGGCCCCGGTCCTGGCGAGCACGATCAGCCAGCACAGCACCGCGGAGGCGCAGATCACCGAAGTGAACTCGTACATATTGCCCAGCGGTAGGCGACCGGTGGCCAAACCCCTGGCAACAATCGACAGGACGTTCGCCGCCAACCCGACCGTGGTGACGACGACAGCGGCCCGACCGAACCGCTCACCCCAGGGCAACGCCCCGCGGGACGGCAGCGCGCCGATCACTGCGCTGTCACCGGTATTCGTGCCACCTGTTCTGGTCAGCGTCGAGGTGCCGCCGGCGCGATTCGACCCACCGGCCGCGACGCCGACAGCCTGATCGGCCGGGACGTCACCACCACGCCGCGAGGCGAATTCGATCGCGTAGCAGACCAGTGCGACCACATACCCGGCCAATGCCGCCTCGAAGGCGAGATCGGAGATACGTGCCCAGGTCTCGTTCATCTGAAGTCACCCATTCCTGCGCGTGCCGATGGAGCTGAATCAGTCGGGTCGCTCGTCCGGAAGGCCGGCCAGCGTCGCGAATTCCTCGCCGTATCCTGCCTGGTCCGTACGGGCAAGACCGCCGACCTGCACCACGGTACGGTCCCGCCGTTCGGGCTGCGCAGCCAGCTCATGATCGGCGCCTTCAACGGTGCTGTCGACCGCTGTGGGGTCGATATCGCTGCGGTGGTCAACACGGCGCAGCCGGAACCACACCCGGCGTCGTTTGAACACCAGCGACACCATCAGTCCGACCAGCAACGAAACGGCGAAGACCAGCGCCCACACCTGCGCCGGGTCGTAGGAGGTCTGCAACGAGACCCACTCGTTGTAGCCGGTGAAGGTGATCTTGGTGCCGTCGTCGAGCGTCACGGACTCGCCGAGCATCAGGTTGGTACGCGCCTGCTTGGTCAGCAGTCCCTTGTCGACCTGTGAAGTGTCGATGGCAAAGACCGACTGCGAACGGCCGCTCTCCATGCCCAGATCACCGCGGTACACGTCAACCGCAACGCCGGGGTTGTCCGGGGCTGGGAACGAGGACGTCATGATCGAGCCGTGCAGCAGCGCGGTCGGCGCGAAGATCCCGACGATCGCCAACTGTTGCTTGCGCACCTCGTCCCCGGTCGCCCCGGGTGGGTCCAGGATCTTCACCGCACCCTGGGAGGTGAAATTGGGGTCGTTCGGTTCGGGCGCGAACGGCTGCGAGTAGTCGCGGACAGTGCCGTCCGGGTAGGTGACCTGGAAGTGCGGGGTGAAGCCGTGACCGAGCAGGTAGAGCCGTTCGCCGGCCATCCGGAGCGGCTCGTTGACCTGCAGCTCGTCGGACATCCACCGGTCGGTACCGGCGTCGGCGCCGCTTTGCGCCCGGACCTGTGCGACGAACCCGCTGGCCAGGCCGGCGTCGGTGTAGGTCGCGGTGAACTGCCGCACGTCGACGCAGAACGGCGCCATGTCGGTGCCGTCGACCAACAGTCCGGGCCGGAAGTTGTCGTATGACGCGGGCGATGTCGAGCAGAACTGCGAACCCGCGTTGACGATGACCGAGCCTTCGTAGCCGACCATCTTGCCCACCGCGATCGCGACCAGCAGACCCAACAGGGACAAGTGGAAGACGAGGTTGCCGACCTCCCGGACGTAACCCTTCTCAGCCGAAATCGTCACGGCCGCGGCAGCGGGATTCTCCCCGGTTGCCTCCGCCTCGACGCGGCGGGCGATCCGCCAACCCTTCAGCCCCGTCGCGATCCGATCCGCGACGACCTCCGGCGTGCCGGGTACCACAGTGGTGTGGTGATGCGGCAGCCGGCCAAGATTGCGTGGGGTTGCGACCGGTGGCATCCGCAGCTGGCCGATGAACTCCAGCGAGCGCGGCAGCAGGCAGCCGATCAGCGAGATGAACAACAGCAGATAGATGGCCGCGTACCAGGGCGAGCCGAACACCTCGAAGAAGCCCAACCTGTCGAGCAGCGGACCGATCGTCGGATAGTCGATCAGGTACTGCGCCGTCTTCGCGGAGTTCAGCGACCACTGCGGCAGCAGGGCACCCGGCAACGACGCCAGGGCCAACAGGAACAGCAGGATCAGCGCGGTGCGCATGCTGGTCAGCTGCCGCCAGGTGTTCCGCCCGAAGGCGACCAGTCGACCCAGACCGCCCTGCCCGGGCGGTTCGGGAGTGTCCTGGATCTGCGGTTCGCCGTCCGTTCCGGTAGCGGTGCCCGGGCCGCCGAAATGCCGGGCGTCGCGGACCGTCACGGCACGTTCTCGATCACAGCAGTATTGATCACAGCAGTATTGATCACGAGCGAATGTTGATCACAGGAATGTTGATCACAGTAGGGTCTCGATTCCGGCAAACCGGCCCTGCAGCCACGCGATGAACGTGCCCCAGACCCCGGTCAGCATCAGTAGGCCCAGCACGATGAGACAGACCGCCCCGACGATCTGGATGGTCCGGGTGTTCCGGCGCAGGAAGCCCATCGCGCCGGTCGCCCAACTGACGCCAAAGGCCAGTAGCAGGAACGGGATACCTAGCCCGGCGCAGTAGAAGATCACCAGCGACAGCCCGCGCCACGCCGAACCGCCCCAGTCCGTCGCATTGGCCAGCGACAGCACCCCGACCAGCGTCGGGCCGAGGCAGACCGTCCAGCCGAGAGCGAAAACGGCGCCCAGCAGCGGCGCGCCGAGGATTCGGCCGGTCGGCCGCAGGTGCAGCCGGCGTTCGGTCTGCAGCGGCCGGATCAAGCCGAGCATGGCGAGCCCCATGACGATCGTCACGGCACCGCCGACCCGCATCAAGGTTTCGCTGTTCACCAATAACGCCCGGGAGAACCCGATCACCGCAACCGACTGGGCGAGGAAGACAACCGTGAATCCGA
Organism: uncultured Actinomycetota bacterium; assembly: GCA_963730295.1. Classification (GTDB taxonomy): domain Bacteria; phylum Actinomycetota; class Actinomycetes; order Mycobacteriales; family Nakamurellaceae; genus Nakamurella. The sequence goes on from CAVSRE010000009.1 coordinate 380,013, forward strand.
GTACGAACAACGCCGTGGCCGTCACCGCCTTACCCCGAACGGCGAGCGAGACCGGCTCACCGGAACCAGCAGCACCGGCCGGCACCGCAACGGCGGCCTCTGCGCCGACCAGCGACGCCAGGTACGCGAGGTAGCCGGGCACCAGGGGGACCACGCAGGGCGATGCGAAGGACACGGCACCGGCGGCGACCGCGAGCAGCGCGGCCAGCAGGTACGGCCCGGAAATGATGGTGTCGGTCACTGCGGGCATGACGCCGCCCGGCTGGTCAACTGAGTGGTTCTGCCGCGCATCTCAGCTGCTCTCGGCGGCGACGGCCGAACCGACAGCGATCAATGGAGCCGGGTCGTCAATCGGTCCCAACCAGATGTGCGCCACCCTGCCTTCCCTGTCGATGACGATCGTCGACGGAATCGAGCCGGTCGGGAATCCCTTGATCGACAGCAGGGTGCGCATCGACGGGTCGTAGATGGACGGATAGGACACCTGCTTGCTGGCAAGGAAGTCGGCGCCGGCCTCCTTGGTGTCCTTGATGTTGATACCAAGGAATTGCACTCCCTGCGGAGCGAGCGCGGCGGCCGCCTCTTCCAGCGCAGGCGCCTCCGCACGGCATGGCCCGCACCAGGATCCCCAGAAGTTCAGTACCACCACCTTGCCGGCGTAATCCGACAGCGCGACGGTGCCGTCACCGGCGAGGTTCTGCCCGGACAGATCGGACACGGTGCCGCGTTCGGCGACCGGGTAAGCGAATTCGGTCTTGCCACCCGGCGAGACGAAGGTGAACGACCCGCCGAAAACCGCCGCGTCGTTGCCCGTACTGCAGGCAGCCGCGGTGAGCAGCAGGACTGCGGCCAGCACAGTGGTCACCGCGCAGCGCACCCATCCGCCGGTACAACGGATACCGATCATGACGCGGCTCCGCCCGATGGAACAGCGGGCTGCCCGGTGGCCGTCGATTCCGGGTCGTTCACCGCTGCGATGTGCGCCACCGGTTCGCCGTAGCTCGACCCGGTGAAGACACCGTCGGTGAAGGACAGCGACGTCAACGACGCGACCGAGCACTCACGCCACTGCGGGTTGTGCCACAGGCGCTGACCGTGCAGGTAACGGCGGGCCGTGACGATCGGTAGCTGGTGCGAAACCAGGACTGCCTGATGGCCGTCGGCGGCATGCACGGCGTCATAGATGGCCGCCAGCATGCGATGGGCGATGTCCAGGTACGGCTCGCCCCAGGATGGCTTGAGCGGATCGCGGAGCTTCAACCAGATCCGCGGTCGGCCCAGGGTTTGGCCGTTCAGTCCGAACTCGAGCCCCTCGAATTCGTTCGCGGCCTCGATGATCCGGTCGTCGGTGACGATCGGTAGGCCGAAGGTTCGGGCCAGCGGCGCGGCGGTTTCCTGAGCTCGTTGCAGTGACGACGCGACGAGGTGGGTGACGTCGGAGCCGGTCAGATAGTCGGCCACGCCGGCCGCCATCGCCCGTCCGGAGACGGCCAGCCGGTAGCCCGGCAACCTGCCGTACAGAATGTTCCCAGGGTTCTGCACCTTGCCGTGCCGCAGCAGGTGGACGACGGTCACGCTCACGCCGTCCCCCTGCGGGCTGCACCATCGACCGATGCTGTTGCTGCGGGCATTCCTGAATTGTTCCAGGTGATCCGGTGGGCAGAAATCGCCGCACACGGTGGCCTCACAAGCGGCGCCCGGACAAGCGATTGCGTCAACGTCCCATCCGCTTCGCACGGGACCAGCGCGACAGGTCGATGACGCCGAACAGCAGGAACAGCGCAGCGACCAGAGCCATCCCGGCCGCCGCGGTCAGCCAGGGACCGGAGTACCTGGTGATCGGCGTCACCTGCTCGCCGGCAATGAACGGTGGGAACGCATCCGTCCGGATCCCGTGCCGCAGCAGGAACCACGCTGCCAGCGCAGCGAGAAGCGCCAGGGCAATCGCCAGGACTGCTCGGACCAACCGCCGCCGAGCGGGAACAACGCGGGCAACGGACAGTTCTGCGCCACGACTGCCAGCCGACGTTGCCGGGCCCACCGGAGCCAGGTCGCTCCCGGCCTCGGCACCCGTCGCGGTCACCCCGCGCGCCGAGCCTTCAGCCGAGCGAAGTAGACCGCACCCTTTCCGATGAAGCAGAGCATCACGGCGATGATCATCAGCAATGTCGCGACCAGGGTCAGCAGGTTCGAGACCTGGAAGGCCATGGTGAGAATCACCGAGATCACGACGGCACCCGCCACCGCGAGCCTGGCCCACCGGGCACCGGCTCGCAGGAACCAGCCGCCGGCCAAGGCCACCAGACCGATGACCGTGATGACCACGCTGATGATGATGTTCTGGGTCTTCGCTGCCGAAATTGTCTCGGCGGTCAACGGCCGATATTGCTTGCAGGCATCTGCCGCGGCCGTATCGTCCGCCGATGCGCCAGGTTGGACGATGACCGCGTCACCGATTCCCTGGAATTTCGTGGTGCAATCCGAGATCGCCTGGTTGTAGGAGGCGACCGCGGTACTCAGCTGATCGTCCGTGGTCAGCAGCGAGAATCCGCCGATGACGAGGAACACCAACCCGGCCAGCATGGCGAGTACAGTCGCCGCCGTCACCGAGCCCGGGGGGGTGATGGGCAGACCATCATCCTCTGGCAGCGGCGGCGGGGTCATGGCCGCCCGGAACGAATCGAAGATTCCAGGGCGCTTGCGGGCGTCGCCCATGCCGAAACTCATGACAACGAACCTACCGGGACTTCGGCATGATCGATTGCAGGCACAAAGGGATCCAGCGGGAATGGCACCTCAGCGCTGGATCTGCTGATAGGCCTTGACCTGCTTGTAGGTCTTCGCCTCGGCGAAGAACTTGTTCGACGGCGCGAGGTACATGAGCACGATTCCGGCGACCACGAGCGCAGCGGTGAGCCATCCGACCCATTGACCTTGGCTGGCTTCGAACGTCTGGGTGCCGACGGTGACGGACCGACTCGTGGGTGTGACGACGAACAACAGGGAAAGGGCCCCGAAAACGGTCAGCACGATGCGCGCCCAATTCCGACCCGCCCGCATCTTGAAGGCGAACAGCAGGTAGATCGCCATCGAAATGAGAAAGACGATCACCACGATGACCTTCAGGACGTTCACCAGAGCGGTGACATCGATGGGGTTTCGGGTCGATGACTCCCGGGCCGCCGCCTCGATGGCCAGGGCCCACACCGGACTGGTCAGGGTCAGGATGAGGTTCGCCAGACCGGCAACGGTGGTCGCGATCCAGCACCAGAAGGAGTAGCTGACCGTCGTGGGCCGCGTCGGCTCGGGCGGCAGTCCGGCACCACCCGGGTACGCCGCGCCGCCACTGCCGTAACCGGGGTAGCCGCCCGCACCACCCGGATAGGGGGGCCGGCCGGGATAGCCACCCTGCTGGCCCGGGTACTGCGGCCCGCTCGGATATTGCGGCTGCCCCGGGTACTGCGACCCGGTCGGGTACTGCGGCTGCCCCGGGTACTGCGGCCCGCTCGGATATTGCGGCTGCCCCGGGTACTGCGACCCGCTCGGGTACTGCGGCTGCCCCGGGTATCCGCCCTGCCCACCCTGGTACCCGCCTTGCGTTCCTGGGTAGCCAGGCTGGACTCCCGGATACCCGCCCTGGGCGGGATAGCCGGTCGGTCCTGCCTGGTTGGGATCGCCGGAACCGGCCGGGGCCCCGGGCCGACTGCCCGGGCTGTACGGGTTGTTGTCGGGTTGGTTCGGCTGGTTCGGGGTGCTCATGGGAAAACGGTAGCGCGAAGCCACCCCGCGGATCGTCGGCGCACCGACGACCCGCGGCAGTCAGCTCAATGATCAGCGGCGGCGCGGAGACTTGCGCGGCGGCGGCAGTGCGCCTTCGGCCCGCAGCCGGGTGGCGTGCTCGGCCAGCGATTCGATCAGCGCACCGATTTCGGCCACCTCGGGCTGCACGTCGACCCGAAGCCCGAACTCCCGCGCCGTCTCGGCGGTCTTCGGTCCGAGACAGGCCACGATGGACCGGGAATGTGGCTTGCCTGCGATGCCGACCAGATTGCGCACGGTCGACGACGAGGTGAAGCACACCGCATCGAAGCCACCGGTCTTGATGGCCTCCCGGATCGGGGCGGCCGGCGGCGCGGCCCGCACGGTGCGGTAGGCGGTGACGTCATCGATTTCCCAGCCGCGTTCCCGCAGGCCCTCGGCGAGCGTCTCGGTGGCGATGTCGGCCCGCGGCAGCAGCACCCGGTCAACCGGGTCGAGCACGTCGTCATAGTCCGGGAAGGAGCCGAGCAGTCCTGCGGAGGATTGCTGGTTGTCCGAAATCAGCTCCGGGATGATGCCGAGCGCCCGAACGGCATCGCCCGTTGTGCTGTCGACACAGGCGATCCGAACACCGGAGAACGCCCGGGCGTCGAGCCCGAATTCGGTGAACTTCTCCCACAGCGCCCGCACGGAATTCGTCGAGGTGAAAACGACCCACTGGTAGCGACCGTCGACCAGGCCCTTGACGGCCCGTTCCATCTGAGCCGGGGTGCGCGGCGGCTCGACCGCAACAGTCGGCACCCGCTGCGGGATGGCGCCGTGTATCCGGAGCAGGTCGAGCATGCCCTCGGCGGGGTCCTTGGTCTGCGGGATCAACACCCGCCATCCGTACAGCGCCCTCGACTCCCACCAGGAGAGCCGGCCGCGCTGCGAGGTGCCGGTCCCGACGGTGACCACCAGCGGCCCGATCATCTGGCCGCCGATGCGGTCGAGCGTCGCCAGAGTTCCGTCAACGGTGCGCTGGGTCGGCAGGGTCGCCCCGGACGTGACAGAGGCGGGGGTCTCGCCGGACATCCCGGACTGCGCCAGCAGGGTTGCCGTGTCGGCCAGGTGGCCCGCTGCGGCCTGCAGCAACAACATTCCGGGGGCGGTCGCCAGCTTGCCCCAGTCGGAGGTCGAGCGGACGTCGGCGATGGTGTGCACCGAGCCGACCGCAATGCCGGAATATGACGCGACGGCAGCCGCGGACAACCCCGGGATGACGTCGAACAGCACCGAACTACGGGAGACGCCCTGCAGTTCCTTGATCACGGGGTCGGCGGTCAACACGTCACCGGAGACCAGTCGCACGACGAACTGACCCTGCCGCGCTGCCGCAACGAGCGTCTTGGCAACCTCGGCAGGTTCGCCGACGGCGGGCCGGATTTCGGCCTGAGATGCCAACGCGGTGACATCCGGTGACACCTCCGGATCGGTCACCACTACCGATGCGGCCGCCAGGGCCTCCGCGGCTCTCATGGTCAACAGACCCGGATCACCTGGCCCAGCGCCGACAAAGGCGATTCGGCCGACAGTTCTGCGTGCACGGGTCATGACGTGCTCCTTGCGCGTGGAGGTACGCCGATGCGCAGACCCTGCGACACCGACCAGAGGTTTGCCACCGCGGAAAGCCCGTGGTGGCGTGCGATCCGTACCGGATCGCCACAACATTTCGTGGCTGCCTGCACCTGTGGAGTGCGTCCGTCATTCATGACGTCACCGCCACAGGCTCTATGGACGGAGCCTGGATGAGCGGAGCCTCGATCACGGAAGCCTCGATCAGGGGAGCCTGCAGTGACGGAACTGCTCCGCGGGTACCTTCCGCGGGTTCCGGTCCGTCAGCGACGTCGCCGGCTCGTCGGGACTCGTGGAAGGCAAGAATTTGCAACTCCAGGGACAGGTCAACGTGCCTGACCTCGACCCCGGTGGGGACGGTCAGCACGCCCGACGCGAAGTTGAGAATCGACCGGACACCGGCCGCGACCAGGATGTCGGCGACTTCCTGGGCGGCGCTGGTCGGTACGGCGATCACCCCAATGGTCACCCCGCTCGACCGGCAGACGGTCGCGGCGTCCTTGATGTGCTGGATCCGCAGGCCGGCGACATCGATGCCGACCCGGCCCGGGTCGGCATCGAACAAGGCGGAGATGACGAAACCGCGACCGGCGAAGCCGGGGTAGCCGGCCAGCGCCTGACCGAGATTGCCCAATCCGACCAGTGCAACCCGGTGGGCCCGATGGGCGCCCAGTGCCCGGCTGATCTCCTCGGTCAGGGTGCCGACCTCGTACCCGACACCCCGGATCCCGTAGGAGCCCAGGAACGACAGGTCCTTGCGGAGTTTGGCGGAATTGACCCCGGCCGACTGGGCGAGTTCGTCGGAGGAGATCGTTGCCTGGCGGTCACCCTGGCGGTCACCGAGACCGGAGAGTATCCGCAGGTAGACGGCGAGACGGGCGACAGTGGCCTCGGGAATGGTCCGCGCGCGGCCACTCTCCCGAGCACCACCGACCTGACCTGTCACCCGTTTGCCTCCGCAGTAGGGAACGCGCCCCCACCGGTGCCGTGGCGACCGACATGTGGTAGGTCCCCGGTACGGTGGAGCCTAACCATTCGTGAACGCGCGCACAAAGTCGCGATGGGACCGAAATCCCAAGATGTGGGACGGATGCGGTTCAGGGTGACTTCCGTCACCGTGAACCGAACCGCGTGCGGCTCAGCGGGTCAGCGCGCGGCGCAGCCGTTCGGGCTCGACCCGGTAGTAGCCGTGCTCGACACCATCGACCAGGATCACCGGCACCCGGTCGCCGTACTCGGCCCTGTCATCCGGATCGGCGTCGACATCGACCTCCGCGTGGGTCGCGCCGGTCTCCGCGGTGATCGTCGCGACCTCGGCCAACGCCACCTCGCACAGATGACAGTCGACCCGGGTGTAAACGGTGACGTGTCGTGGCGCGGTCCGCTCCGTCATGAGGTCCGTCGATGCTGATTGACTGCTTTCGTCGGCTTCAGCGACCGGGCGATGACCATCCGCTGGATCTGGTTGGTGCCTTCGACGATCTGCAGCACCTTCGCCTCGCGCATGTAGCGCTCCAGGGGGTGGTCTTCGACGTACCCGGCGCCGCCGAGCACCTGGACCATGTCGGTGGTGACTGCCATCGCCATGTCGGTCGCGGTCAGCTTCGCCATCGCAGCTTCGGTGGAGAACGACCTGCCAGCGTCCTTGCGGCGAGCCGCGTACAGATACAGCTGGCGGGATGCGGCAATCCGGGTGGCGGCGTCGGCCAACAGGAACGAGACGCCCTGAAACCCGTCAATCGTCTGCCCGAATGCAGACCGGGTGGCTGCGTAGTCGGCGGCAACGTCCAGCGCCGCCTGCGCAAGGCCAACCGCACACGCGGAGATCCCGAGCCGGCCGGCATCGAGCGCGGCCATGGCAATCCGGAAGCCCTGGCCCTCCGCGCCGATCCGCCGGTCGGCGTCGACCCGGACCTCGTCAAATCGAACCCCACTGGTGGGTGAGGCCCGAAAACCCATCTTGCGCTCCGGTACGCCGGGGCTGACCCCGGCCGACGTGGCGGGCACCAGGAAGGTGCTGATGCCGCGCGACCCCTCACCGCCGGTGCGGGCCGCGACCAGCATGAAGTCGGCCACCGGGCCGTGCGTGATCCAGGCCTTGTCGCCGGTGATCACATACTCGTCCCCGTCTCGGACAGCCTTCGTCCGCATCGCCCCGGCATCGGACCCGGCATGTGATTCGGACAGGCAGTAGGCGCCGAGCGTGGCGCCACCGAGCATCTCCGGCAGCAACCGTGCACGTTGCTCGGCAGTGCCGAACTCGGCAACGCCGCTGCAGGACAGCACATGCACGCTGGTGCCCAATGCGATCGTGGCCCACCCCCTGGCCAATTCCTCCAGCACCTGCAGGTAGACGACTGCCGGCTGCCCGCCGCCGCCGAATTGCTCCGGGTACGGCAGGGATAACAGCCCCAGTTCCCCCAGCTGCACGAACAGGTCCCGCGGGAACGATCCGGCGGCCTCGGACTTGTCGGCGCGCGGCGCCAGTTCCCTGACAACCAGGTCCCGGGTCAGCTCGAGCAGGTCGGCGGCCTCGGAGGTGGGGAGCTCCCGGTCGATGACGGTGCCGGTCATCAGAAGAGGTCCTCGTCGGTGTCCTGCTCGCCGCGATCTTCCCGGCTTCCGGTTCCCGGCAGCCTGGCACCGAGTTCCGCCAGGTCGCCCGCCACCTCCGGCGCGACGTCCGGCGGCGCCCCCTCCTCGGCCGGCTGTTCGGACGCCACATCGCTGTCTGCGCCACCTGCACCGTCGCCTACCGCCGCCAGTCGGGGCGGTGACAGTCCGGCCGCCCGGGCGTATCTCCGCTGTACCGAGGCTCGATCCAGGCGCCCGACCTCGGTCCTGGGCAGTGCGTCCACCAGGTGATAGACGGCCGGCCGCTTGAAGGCGGGCAGTAGCTCGGAGACGAACTCGGCCAGGTCGTCCGGTGTCGGATGCTTGCCCTGCCTCGGCACGATGACGGCGACCACCTGCTGCTGACCGTCGACTCCGGGCATCCCGATGACGGCCGCCTCCGCGATATAGGGATGGGTGGCGAGTGCCTCTTCCACCTCCCTGGGGTACACGGTGAAGCCGGCCACCTTGATGACCTCGGCGGCCCGGTCGACCAGGTGCAGTTCGCCGGCATCGTCGAGGAAACCGATGTCTCCGGTGACGAACCAGCCATCGGACCCGGGGCCACCACCGCCGTCCGGCCAGTACCCCGAGAACAGCGTGGCGCCGCGAATCACGATCCGACCGACCTCGCCGGCATCGGGCACCTCGGCGACGAAATCCAGCGGGTCGTGTAGTACCGGTTCTGCGTCATCGGCCGTTTCCGGGCCCTCCGCCGCATTCGCGTCCCGGCCGTCGGGACCGACCACCCGGAGTTCGATGCCGGCCAGTGGACGACCGACCGAACCGTGCTGGGGCTTCGCGGTACGGAGCGCGCTGGTGACCACCGACGCAGACTCGGAAAGCCCGTAGCCCTCCCATACCGGTTGCCCCATCAGCGATCTCACCAGCGAGAAGTCATCCGGCTCGAGCGGAGCCGTACCGGAGGTGAGCAACCGGACCGAGGAAAGTGACCGCTCGGCACCCGGTACGGCGACGAGGTGGTGGTAGAAACCGGGCGCACCCGGCACCAGCGTGACCCGGTGGGTGTGTGCAGCTTCCAGGGCAGCTTCGGTGGCCAGCCGACCGGCGGCTGCGGCGTCACCACCCTGTGCCGATCCACCGTGCACACCGACGCCGACCGTCGCGGAGTCGAAACCCACTGCCGGGACGACGCACGCGCCACCGACCATGGCCAACGGCAGGAAGGCCACCACCCAACCGGCCAAGTGGTACATCGGCAGCACCTGCAACGCCCGGTCGTGATCCCGCAGGCGCAGCGCACCGATCCCGCCGATCGCGTCGACGGCCGCCAGCACCGCGCGATGCGAGAGCATCACGGCTCGGTCACCGCGGGCCCTGGCGAGCAAGGTCAGATCTTCGCCGCCGCCGACGGCCGGCGCCGGATTTGGCTGCGGCGCTGCATCCCACCAAGCCTGAAGGTCGCTGGTGTGCAACGCCACCGGCAGGCCGTGGTCCTGCTCGTCCGAGATGGCCACGAGGGCCCCCACCCGATCGGCGAAGGCGCCGGTGTCCCCGCGGGCCGGGCCGAGCGGGACCGCGATCAAACCGGCCCGCGCGACCGTGAACAACGCCAACGCCAGGTCGGCACCGCTGGGCAGCGAAATGACCACCCGCTCGGCCGGTTGCACGCCGAGCGAGGAAAGGGCAGCGACACCGGCGTCGACGGCCGCGTCCAGCTCGGCCCAGGTCCTGGTGCCGGCTCCTTCGATCACCGCCGGGCGATCCGGATGTCGCGCTGCCGCCCCCCGCAACAGGTCAGCCACGTTCGTTCCGGGGTAGGCGGTTACTCCGATGTCTCCGGTTCCGGGGCTGCTCACCCCGTCATTGTCGTTCACCGCCCGAGCGGGCACCGGGTGAGCCCCTCCCCCAGGTCCCGCCACCCGGCGAAGGCGGCCGGATCGGCGGATAGTCTGACCGGGCATCGGGGTGCGGGGCCTTTCTCGGCTGCGGCACCCCAGCGAAGCAGAGAGGTTGGTCAAGGCAGCAGTGAAGAAGACCAGGGCGAACGTTTTCGGCGAGCAGGCGCAAGCTGCGGAGATCGCCGGCGCGGCCTCCGCAGAGGCTGCGTACCTGGCCGTCCATGAGGACGAACCGCCGGTGCCACCTGGTGCGGACCTGACCGCGGCGGCATTCTTCGACGTCGACAACACGATGATGCAGGGTGCCTCGATCTTCCATTTCGCCCGCGGCCTGGTCTCCAGGAACTTCTTCACCACCGGCGACCTGGTCAGATTCGCGCTCCTGCAGGTGAAATTCCGGCTGACCGGCGAGGACGCCGAGGACACGTCGAACGCCCGGGAGGGCGCGCTGGCGTTCGTCGCGGGCCGCAACGTCGATCAGATCGTGGAACTCGGCGAGGAGATTTACGACGAACTGATGGCTGACAAGATCTATCCCGGTAGTCGGGAGCTGGCGCAGCGGCACCTGGATGCGGGCCAGCGAGTGTGGCTGGTCACCGCGACTCCGGTGGAGCTGGCGCAGATCATCGGCCGCCGCCTCGGCCTGACGGGCGCGCTTGGCACCGTCGCGGAGAACGTGGACGGCGTGTACACCGGACGGCTGTTCGGCGAGATGCTGCACGGTCAGGCGAAGGCGGCCGCCGTCCGTTCACTGGCCGCCCGGGAGGGGCTGGACCTGCGGCGATGCACTGCCTACTCCGACTCGGTCAACGATGTGCCAATGCTTTCAGTGGTTGGCACCGCCGTTGCGATCAATCCGGACGGTGCCCTGAAGGACGTCGCGCGGGAACGCGGGTGGCAGATCAAAGACTTCCGCACCGGGCGCAAGGCCGCCAAGATCTGGGCGCCGATGGTGGTCGGGGCAGGAGCGGTCGGGGCTGCGGTCCTGGTCGGCCGGTCAATCTCCAGGAAACAGTAGGCCGAAGTACTGATCAGCCGAGGAAGGACGCGCCAGCAGAATTAGGCACTCGGCATCCCTCACTCGGCGTCAGCCGAGGAAGGACGCGCCAGCAAAATTAGGCACTCGGCATCCCTCACTCGGCGTCAGCCGAGGAAGGGATGCCCCCGGCGGAGCAGCAACCGGTAGAGCGTCTGCTGAATGGTTTCGCGCACCCGGTCGGTCAGATTGAAGACGACCATCGGGTCGTCCGCCGCGTTCTCGGCGTATTCGTCCGTCGGAATCGGCTCACCGAATTCGATGATCCACTTGCTCGGCAGCGGTATCGCGCCGAGCGGCCCGAGCAACGGGAACGTCGGCGTGACCGGGAAGTACGGGAAACCCAGCGCCCGCGCCAGCGGCTTGATGTTGCCGATCAGCGGGTAGATCTCTTCCGCGCCGACGATCGACACCGGGATGATCGGCACTCCGGTCTTGACCGCGGCTGTGACAAAGCCGCCGCGCCCGAATCGTTGCAGCTTGTAGCGCTGGGAGTACGGCTTGCCGACACCCTTGAAGCCCTCCGGGAAGACCGCGACCAACTGCCCGGATGCGAGAAGCCTTTCCGCGTCGGGGTTACAGGCCAAGGTATTGCCCGCCTTCCGGGCGACGGAGCCCAGGAAAGGCGTCTGGAACACCAGATCGGCGCCGAGCATCCGCAGCGGACGCTTGCTCGGGTGGTGCTCGCGGAGCGCGACCGCGGTCATCAACGCGTCGATGGCGACGGTGCCCGAATGATTGGCCACCAGCAGGGCGCCACCGGTGTCCGGGATGTTCTCCATGCCGAGCGTCTCGATGCGGAACCACTTCTCGTACAGCACCTTCAGCGGCGGCACGAAGACGTGATCGGTGAAATCCGGGTCGTAGCCGAAGTCGTCGACCTGGTAATCACCGGTCATCCGGCGCCTGACGAAGGCCAATGAACCCGCGAGACCTCGCTTCCAACCGGTCTCCGCCGGCGGCGCCGCAGGCCGCGCACTCGGCGCCACTGAGGAGGAAGCCTCGGGCAGCTTTGCGGGAACAGGCGGCGAAATCTGGGCCACCGGAGTGGAGGCATCGGCGGCTGGCGGCATGCCCGGCGCGTCCGTCGCCGGCGACGAACCCACCGGAATGTCGGTGTTAGCCACTGTGGGTCCTCCTCCCGTTGATGTTGCTCGCTACCGTCATCGGCTTCTCCGCCGACGGGGTGTGCCGGCCGCGTCTCCGGTAATTCCCACCAGCCGCGGGCGGCCGATGCGCTGGTCATCAATGACGCTCAGTTCGTCCGCCGCGATCGGATCGGCGACCGGGTCCGCCCCCTCATCGCCCGGAGCATCGAGCACCTGGGCCGAACCGGCAAGCGTGCGACCGCTTCCGGCCATTGCCGGGGTATCTGGCAGCGGCCGGGCGCCGACGGCGCCGGCGATCCGCACCTCCACCTGCCGCACCGTTGCGGGCGCAAGTGCGGGACGCAGGGTCCTCGCGAAGTCGTCGAACGCCCCGATGGTGGTGAACCGAGGGACGTACCCGGCACGCTCCCGCAACCGGGTGGTGTCCAGCACCCGGCCCGCCGACAGCAACTTGACCTGTCCCGGTGAGAAGCCACCCATCCGGAGCGTACGCATCGTCCTGCTCAGGCCATCCAGGGCGATGGCCGGGACCGCCAGCGGCACCCGGCCTGCTCGGTGAATGGCCTGCGCAAGGGTGATCGCGCCATCCCCCGCGACGTTGACCGTGCCCGAGAAGTCGCCCACCGCAAGGTGTTCCATCACGCCGACCGCATCAAGTTCGTGCACCAATTGTAGCCTGGCGTCTCGACCGAGCACCATCGGCACGAAGGGCGACAGCGCGAAATACCGGGTCAGCGGGGTCATCAGGGTTGGGCCGATGATGTCCGCGAATCGGGGCACGGCGATCCGCACGTCCGGCCGGCGGCGACCGAATCCCCGAACGTAGGCCTCGATGTCGATGGCGTCCCGACCGGGACCCGATGACGGGACCGACCGGGCGGACATCTCCTCGGTGAAGATCGCCGGATCCCGGGAGGACGCGCCGTAGACCGCCCCGGTCGAGCGAACGATGAGGTTCTGGACGCTCTCCGAACGCTGGCAGGCCGCCAACAACTGCATGGTGCCCAGGACATTCATTTCCTTGGCCATGGTGCGGGCCGCCGATGACAACGGCGTCGACGACGCCGACGCGTGGACCACCGTGTCGACCCCGGCCGCCTCGATCACCCTGGCCACCAGCGGGTTCCGGATGTCCACCCGGGCGAAATCGGCGCCGCCCATCCGGGTCCGGGCTGCCGGTTCGGGCAGCGCCGCGTCGACACCGATCACCCGGTCGACACCGGGATGCTCGGCAAGCCGGCCGGCAAGACAGGAACCGATGAACCTGGTAACACCCGTCACCAGGACGATCAGACCCGCCATCGCACTGAAACCCCTTCGCTGATTTTCGGCCGTTGCACTGCGGCAGCCGCCGGCGCGCGGCCGGAACGCGGAACCGCGGCAGGCAATCATGCCTGCCGCGGACCAGAGTTACTTGCCGGCCTTGCGACGAGCCACTCGGGTCTTGCGCAGCAACTTGCGGTGCTTCTTCTTGGCCATCCGCTTGCGACGCTTCTTGATGACAGAGCCCATGAAGGTGTCTCTCCAGGTGTGGTGCCGCCCGCGCGGTTTCAGGCCGCGTCGACGCCGGGGTGAACGCAGGCGAGCCAGTCCGCCCGCCAGTCCGGCGGTTTGCCGGACCCGAGCCACTCTACCGGCCGCGCCAAGCCCCAGCGCCTACTCATCACGCAGGTTGGTCCAGTCGAGTGCGGCGGAATCGTCGGGCGCAATTCGGTGCCGGTGGGCCGGGTCTGCGGGCCGTGGAGAAACGGCTCAGCCGACGTCGTTGAATGCCGTCCGCAGGTAGTCGTGCACGGCTCGCTCGGGGACCCGGAACGAACGGCCCACTCGAACGGCGGGCAGCTCACCGGAATGCACCAGCCGGTAGACGGTCATCCGGGACACCCGCATCAATTGGGCAACCTCGGCGACCGTCAAGAACCGCATTTCGGCCAGCGTGGGATCCCGAGGAGGTGTTTCCCTCGGGGGTTGGTCGTCACGAGCGGGCATCAGGGCACCGTCTTCCGGCACGTTTCGCGCCGCCGGGCTTCCCCTCCGGCGAACACCTAACGCACGTGCTTGTTGAACTCTAGCGTTACTGGTGGGAATAACGCGATGGCGAGTTTTCGCTGGCAGGGGCACCGGCGGTGAGTCGCTCGCTCCGCGGAGGCCAGATCCGGCCCTGACGTTCACCGCGCACGGCCGCGCGATGCCGCTGATCGACGGTTTCGACCACCAGGCCCCAGTTGGCCGTCGACATCATCGACGTCGCCGAGTTCGACCTGCTGGTCGCCCACCTGCGCGTACCGGAAATGGTCTGACGACCAACCAGCGCTACCGGAAGGCACGGAGCTACCGGAAAGCGCTGATCAGTAGGTCGAAGGCCAGTGTCAGGGTGAGCGCCCAGAGGGCGCAGCCGACCGCGGCCCAGCACAGGAGCTCACGGCGACTCCCGCCGAGAGCAACGCCCGCGGCCGGCACCATCCACCGGCCGAGGACCGGGGAAAGCAGCGCGACTCCCCGTACCCCCAGCCGATCCAGCAGGACGGAGGTTCGATCGACAACGACCGCGGTCCTGGCGCCGGCCGCGCGGGCCCCGGCACGCTGCCACATCCTGGCGAGCCGTGGCGCGATCACCAGGGCCAACCGTGCGCGCCGACCGGTGGCCTCCGGAACAAGTTTCAACACCAGGGGAACCGTCAGGCAGGCAAATCCTGCACTTCCCAGGAACACGCCGAGCGCTACCGACGATGGCGGCAGACCGAGGGCGAGTCCGTACGGGGCAGCAGCGACGCCGAACAGCATGGCGACCACGATCACCGAGGCGAACACCATGACGCCCCCGATCTGTGCTCGCAGTCCACGCTTCGACCCTGCCGATCCTGCGCGGGACAGGGTCCGATGGGATCCAGGCGCGCCGTGTTGTCGGCGTAACCGGTCGCGGACGGACCGGTTGTGCCGGACCCGGGACGCGTCGGGTACCGGTCGCTGTACCTGCGAATTCAATCGGCCACGAGCGCGGCAGGTCAGTTGTTGTCGTGGGCCTTGCCCAGTTCGGCCGACCGCACGGCAGCCGCTTCAATGGCGGACAGCAGGGCCGCACGCACCCCGTGATTCTCCAATTCGCGGATCGCCGCGATGGTGGTCCCACCCGGGGAGGTGACGGCCTCCCGCAGCAATGTCGGGTGTTCGCCGGAGTCCCGCAGCATGATGGCGGCGCCGACCGCGGACTGGATGATCAGCTCCGCGGACACCGCACGCGGCAGCCCGAGGAGGATTCCGGCGTCGATCATCGCCTCGACGAGGAAGAAGAAGTACGCCGGGCCGGACCCGGACAGCGCGGTGACCGCATCCTGCTGCGACTCCGGAACGCGAACCACCTTGCCGACGGTCGACAGCAAATCCTGCACGAGCTGCAGGTGCTCCGGCTGGGCGTGCGAGCCGGCGGAAATGGCGCTCATCGCCTCCCCGACCAGCATCGGGGTGTTGGGCATTACCCGAACCACCGGTGTACCGGCCGGCAGATGACGCTCGTACAGCGACGTCGGTAGCCCCGCGCACAGCGAAACCACCAGGGTTCCCGGGGTGATCGCGCCGGCCAGCGACACCAGCAGCGGTTCGATGTCCTGCGGCTTGACCGCGACGATCAGAACGTCGGCCAGTTTGGCCGCTTCGTCGGTCTCGACTCCCTGCACCCCGTATCTGGTCGTCAGTTCTGCGACCCGTTCCGGGTACCGCTCGGTGAACATCAGCGAATCCGGCGAGCGGCCCGCCGCCAACAGCCCGGCCAGCATGGCCTCACCGATCTTGCCCGCGCCGAGAATGGCGATCATCGTCATGGCGATCAGGGTGCCATGACGTCGGCCAACGGACTACCGCGGGCGCAGACCCTCGATCAGGCGGCCGACGGTGGCGGTCAGCGCTGCACCGGAGGCGTCCGGATCCAACAGCCCGGCGGCGATGAGCGCGGCGAACCCGTGCATCGTTGCCAGAATCGCGGTGGCTATCTCGTCGACGTCACCGTCGACGACCTCGCCCCGGCGCTGCGCCAGTTCTATCGCCCTGAGCGGCGCGTCGAAGGTCGTGTCAGCGGCGGCCCGCAGCTCGGGCGGCGCCTGCTCCCGATGTTTGGCGCCGAACATCACCGCCAGCAGTGAGGCGTTCTGCACTGCGAAGTGCACGTAGGCGGCTGCCAGGCCGGCCAATTGATCCTTGAAGGACGGAGCCGGACCGGCCGGCTCGAGTGCTGCGGCCAGCTCCGCCTGGAGGCGCTCGAAGCCGCTGCGCGCCAACGCATCCAGCAGCGCTTGTTTGTCGGCAAAATGCCGGTTGGGGGCACCGTGACTGACCCCGAGGTCGCGAGCCAACTCACGGAGGGAGAGCGCACCTACCCCGTCGGCGACCACCACTTCGGCGGCCCTGGCGATCAATGCGGCACGCAGGTCTCCGTGGTGATAGCGAGCGAGCCTTGCCATCCGCTCTCCGTTCGGTCGTCGTCCTCAGCCACCGGACCGGAGGTGCAAGCGGCACTCCGATGTAGGCATTGACAACAATGTAGTCGGTGTCTACTTTGGTGTCCATGACGTCTTCCGGATGGACAGCAGCCAATCTTCCTTCATGGGCCGGACGAACGGTGGTGGTGACCGGCGCCAACAGCGGCCTCGGGCTGGTCACCACCCGCGAGCTCGCCAGGGTGGGCGCTCGGGTGGTGATGGCCGTCCGCGACGTCGCCAAGGGCGAGCAGGCTGCCCGCAGTGCGCCGGGCACCGTCGAGGTTCGCCGACTCGACCTGGCGGATCTGTCCTCGATCCGGTCTTTCGCCGCCGACTGGGACGGCGACCTCGACGTCCTGATCAACAACGCCGGCGTGATGGCCATCCCGTATGCCACCACCGCCGATGGCTTCGAGATGCAGTTCGGCACCAACCATCTCGGCCACTTCGCGTTGACCAACCTGCTGCTGCCGCACGTCACCGACCGGGTGGTCACGGTCTCCTCCGGCGAGCATCGGCGCGGCACCATGCGATTCGACGATCTCAATGCAAGCTCCGGCTACGAACCATGGGCCGCCTACCGGCAGTCGAAACTCGCCAATCTGCTCTTCGTCCTGGAACTGCAGCGCCGGCTCACCGCGACCGGCTCGTCGGTGCGATCGCTCGGCGCCCACCCCGGCTACGCGGCGACCAATCTGCAATCCCACTCCGGCAAGCCGCTGATGGACGCCTTCATGAAGGTCGGCAACAAGCTCTTCGCGCAGAGCGACGCCAACGGAGCACTGCCCTCGCTGTACGCGGCGAGTCAGGACCTTCCCGGCGCCAGCTACGTCGGACCGGACGGACCGCTCGAGATGCGCGGCAAGCCGGCACTTGTCGGCCGAACGGCGAAGGCCAGCGACGCCGAGGCCGCCAAGCGGCTCTGGCTCTTGTCGGAGGAGTTGACGGGCGTCACCTTCGGGCTGTCGGAACTGTCCACCTGACCGGGCTGCCGGTGTCAACCGAGGCGGTCACCGCCCGGCAGCGGACTCGTACTTGCGCACCGACAGCGGGACGAACACCACCAGGATTCCGACGATCCAGATCAGCGAATAGACCACCGGATGCTCCGCCGGCCACACGTCCGGCGGCGGCAGCGCCGGGCTGGTGTTCCCGAACAACTCGCGCGCGGCCAGGGTGACCGACGACACGGGATTCCAGTCCGCGAACGCCTTCAACACCGGCGGGAAGTTGTCCGTCGGGACAAAGGTGTTCGCGATGAATGTCAGCGGGAAGATGATGATGAACGAGGCGTTCTGCACCACCTCGGGTGACTTCACCGACAGGCCGACCAGCGCCATCAACCACGAGATCGCGTAGGCGAACAACAGCAACAGCCCGAACGCCGCCAGGGCTTCGAGGATGGACGTCCGGATCCTCCAGCCGACCAACAAGCCGGTCACCGCCATCACCGCGATCGTCACCACGTTGTTGCCGATGTCGGCATTGGTCCGGCCGACCAGCACGGCCGATCTGGCCATCGGCAGCGACCGGAACCGGTCGATCAGCCCCTTCTGCAGATCCTCGGCCAGGCTCGCTCCGGTGATGGTGCTACCGAAGACGACGGTCTGGGTGAAGATCCCGGCCATCAGGAATTCCTTGTAGTCCACCCCCGGCAGCGGGATCGCGCTGCCGAAGATGAACGCGAACAACAGCACGAACATGATCGGCGACAGGGTCGCGAAGACCAGCAGCTCGGGCACGCGTTTGATCTTGAGCAGGTTCCGCTTCGTGATGACCAATCCATCACTGACCGTCTGTGTCATCGAGCTCATGATTCCGCCCCACTGTGGCCGGTCAGGATCAGGAAGACGTCGTCCAGATCGGGCCGCCGCAGCCCGACATCGACCAGTACGACGCCGGAGCCGTCCAGCATTCTCAGCGCTTCGCGGAGGACCTCCGCGCCGCCCTGGACCGGCACCGAGAGCGATCTTGCCTGCTCGTCGAGGACCGGATCGTCGATGGCCAGCGGCCGCAGCCGCTCCAGCAGGACGGGCAGGTCGGCGACGTCGGCCACGGTGAATTCCAGCCGGTGGCCACCCACCTGGGACTTCAGCTCATCGGAGGTTCCACGGGCGATCACCTTGCCGTGGTCGATCACCACGATGCTGTCGGCCAGCCGATCCGCCTCCTCCAGGTACTGGGTGGTGAGCAGGATGGTGGTGCCCTCGGCGACCAGTGACGCGATGAACTCCCACATCCCGATCCGGCTTCTGGGGTCGAGCCCGGTTGTCGGTTCGTCGAGGAAGAGCACCCGCGGCCGGGCGATCAGCGAGGCCGCGATATCCAGCCGGCGCCGCATACCGCCGGAGTAGGTCTTCGCGATCCGGTTGCCGGCATCGGCCAGGTCGAACCGCTCGAGCAGGGTCGACGCCCGTTGCCCCGCTTCGGTTCTGCTCAGGTGGTACAGCCTGCCGATCATCTCCAGGTTCTCCTGGCCGGTCAGGTATTCGTCGACCGCAGCGTACTGCCCGGTCAGGCCGATCATCGCGCGGACCTGGTTGGCGTCGGCCACGACGTCCTTGCCGAAGATCCGCGCCGTACCGGCATCCGCCTTGAGCAGTGTCGCCAGGATGCGCACGACAGTGGTCTTGCCGGCACCGTTGGGGCCCAACAGCCCGAGCACTGTCCCCTCGGAGACGTCGAGATCCACCCCGGCTAGCGCGGTGGTTTCCTTGAATTTCTTGACCAGCCCGCGTACCTCGACCGCGGCCATCAGTGCGCCCTGGTCAACAGAGACGAAACGTCAGACGCGTTGCTACATCCTCGTGCTCGAAACGGCATGTCGTTCCCATCGACGGCGAAACCCGGAGTCACTCAACCTACTGAGTACGAGATGCGACTCCGCCGCGGATGCAGACTCATCGGAGTTCGGCGACGACGTCGTCACATCCGACACCGCAATGCCCGGTGTCGCGTTCCTCTCGGTGATGTCCACGTGCAATGTCCATCCGGGTGTGCATCATTCGTCCTTAGGGTGGAGTCGGCGATCAGCGCCGGCCGACACCTTCGGGAGTGGACATGCCCAGCTACGTAGCTCTGACCTACACCGCCGACGTCGACTGGTCGCATCCCGACCAGGCCGCCGAGATGACCGAGTACATCGAGTTCGGTGCGGCTGCTGCCGCCGTCATCCGGGGCGGTGCTGCGCTCTATCCGACGTCAACTGCGACAACGGTTCGCACCCCGCACAAGGGTGGTGACGTCGTGAGCAGCGACGGCCCGTACGCCGAAACGAAGGAGGCTCTGACCGGCTTCTATCTCCTGGACTGCGCCGATCTCGACGAGGCGATCGCCTGGGCCGCGAAGATCCCGGCGGCCTGGAACGGTGCCGTCGAGGTTCGCCCCCTCGTCCCGCCGATGGCCTGACCCGTTGGACCCGACCGCCGGTGCCGCGCTGAGCGGGCTGACCAGGGACGACCGGGCCAGAATCCTGGCCACCCTGATTCGCGTCACCGGCGAGATCGGGTTCGCGCAGGACGCCCTGCAGGACGCGATCCTGTGTGCGCTGCAGGCCTGGCCGCGAGATGGCGTGCCCGACAATCCTCGCGCCTGGGTCACGGTCACCGCCCGCCGCTGCGCGATCGATCGGCTGCGCCGGGAAGCCCAGCGCGACGGCAAGGAGGCGGAGGCGATGCAACTATTGTGGCAGGAAGATGCCGATCCGCCGGACTCGGTGGTGCGAGATGACCTGCTGCGTCTGGTTTTCACCTGCGCCCACCCCAGCCTGTCGCCGGATGCCCGAGTCGCCCTGAGCCTGCGTACGCTGGGTGGCCTGAGTACGGCCGAGGTGGCCAGGGCGTTGCTGGTTCCCGAAGCAACGATGGCCAAGCGGTTGACCAGAACGAAACAGAAGATCGCGCTGGCCCATATCGCCTACCGGGTACCGACCGACGCCGAGCTGCCGAACCGGCTACCCGCGGTGCTGGCCACCATCTACCTGATCTTCAACGAGGGCTATGCCGCATCCTCCGGTGCGTCCGCGGTTCGCGACGAATTGCTCGACGAGGCGATCCGGTTGGCCCGGCTGCTGCGGGAGTTGATGCCGGACGAGGCTTCGGTGCTCGGCCTGCTGGCGCTGTTGCTGCTGCAGGACTCCCGGCGGTCGACCCGGGTGGACGGCACGGGCAAGTTGGTGCTGCTGGCCGATCAAGCACGTGCCGAATGGGATCAGGAGAAAATCATCGAAGGCGTACGCCTGATTGGAAAAGCCCTGCAGCGCAGCAGGAATCGACCTGACGCCTACGTCGCGCAGGGCGCCATTGCCGCCTGTCACGCGCTGGCGCCGGAATACTCGGACACCGACTGGACAGCCATCGTGTCCTGGTACGACGTGCTACTGACGGTGTCGAATACACCGGTGGTGCGACTGAATCGGGCGGCCGCCCTCGCCGAACGCGACGGACCAATGGCCGGCCTGGCCGAGGTGGAACGCATCGAAGGCCTTGCCGCGTATCCGTATTGGCACGCGTCCCGAGGGGACCTTCTGGACCGGCTCGGCCGCGTCGAGGAAGCAGCTGTCGCCTTCGATCGGGCGCTCGCCCTGGGACTCAACGGGTCACACAGCGATCATCTCCGCGCGCGGCGGTGACCCACGGGTGCCGGAGCACCCCTGCACAATCCGCGCCGACGGATCCCCGAGCACGAAGCTCTTGACACAATGGGGAAATCGCGCAGAATGTGAGTGAGTGCTCACATCATATTCTGCCTGAAAGGTCCTCATGATGACGGTCGTCACTACCACCACCCTCACCCGTCGGTTCGGAACGTTGATCGCTGTTGACTCGCTCACCTTCGAGCTGCCGGCGGGCGGCGTGGTCGGCGTGGTCGGCCCGAACGGATCGGGCAAGAGCACGTTGATCCGGATGTTGCTGGCACTGATCCGCCCCACCTCGGGCACGGCGCAGGTGCTCGGTGCGCCGATCGACCGGCCCGCGCAATTTTCCAGCCGGGTGGGTGCGCTCATCGAGAGCCCTGCATTCGTCCCGACGCTGTCCGCGCGGGCCAACCTCACCTCGCTGGCCCGGCTCCGCGGGTTGCCGTCGACCCGGGTCGGTGAGGTGTTGCAGGTAGTCGGGCTCGCCGGGCGGGATCGGGAACCGGTTCGGGGTTTCTCGCTGGGCATGAAGCAGCGACTCGGCATCGCGGCTGCGCTGCTGCCGGATCCGGACCTGCTGCTGCTGGACGAGCCGACCAACGGCCTCGATCCAGCAGGTATCGTCGAGATCCGCCGCCTGCTGAGGACTCTCAGTGCGGATGGCCGCACGGTGGTGGTCTCCTCGCACCTGCTCAGCGAGATCGAGGCTATCTGCGACCACGTGGTCGTCATCCGCTTCGGCGAGCTGCTCTTCGCCGGCCGGATGGCGGAGTTGTTGACCCAGACGAGCGAGTACATCGAGGTGGCCGCCGAAAACGAAGCCGACAGCGACAGACTCGCCAAGATCCTCGGGGCAGCAGGCTGGAATGTCTCGATCGACAGCTCGACGGCCCGAATACCTCCGCCGATACGGATCGCCGCCAAGGTCAGCGACGCTGCGGCGGTCAACCGGACGGCGACGGCGAACGGCCTGACCCTGGCCAGTCTCATCCCCCGGCAGGAGACCCTCGAGGATGTCTTCCTGCGACTGACCGGCCATACCGACGGGGCGCTCGCCGCCGGTCGCGCCGGCCAATCGGGTGATGGCGAGGCGGCCCGCGGCGTCTTGTCGCGTCTGGAGAAGGCCTTCGGGAGGGCGTCATGATCATCGATGCCACCCGCTCCGAACTGACCAGATTGCGGCGGCGTAGTTTCGCCTTCGGCTGGCTCGGCCTCACCGCACTGCTCGCCGGAATGTTCACGACGTTCGTCTTCGTCGCGGCAGCCGATGGCACCGAGATCCCGTCAGCCGCTCCGGGTGGCACGTTCCCTTCTGCCGCCGCACTCGCCGGACCGGACGGCCGAGTACTCGGCCTCAGTGCCGCATCGACCATTCTCGGCGTCGTCGCGCTCTCCTTCTGGGCGGTGGCCGCGGCATCTGACTACGCGACGGGGCTGATCCGGCTACTCGTCCAGGCGCAGCCGCGGCGCATGCGGCTGTTGGCCGGCAAAGTACTGGCCCTCGTCGGCTGGACAGCGGCCGCGGCGGTTCTTGCGACAGCGATCGTGGTACTGGTCAGCCCGGTGATGGCCAGCGGCACCGACCTGTCGACCGCGGCCTGGCAGTCAGGCACGGTGGCCGTTGCCGGGCAGGTTGCCGCGGCCTGGCTCAACACCTTTCTGGCCCTGGTGGTCTGGGGGCTGATCGGCCTGGTCATCGCGGTTGTCACCCGGAGCTCGGCGATCGCGATCAGCCTCGGTCTCGGCTACGTCCTCGTCATCGAGGGACTGATCCGGTTGGTGTCTCCGGACGCCGCAGACTGGCTGCCGGGGGCCACGTTGTCAGCGCTTGCCGGCGGCGGCACTCAGTCCGTTGACTACTGGACGGCGATCGGGCTCGGTCTGGCGTATGCGGTGCTCGGCCTCGTCGTCGCCGGCGTGACCTTCAGCAGGCGCGATGTCACCGATTGACGACGGCAGTCCGACGGGACGAGGGCGATGAACGTTCGGGGCGATCGGACTCGCGCGAAACTCATCCAGGCCACCATCGACGTCGTTGCCGAGGTCGGGTACGCCCGGGCAACGACCCGCGCCATCGCCGAGGCGGCCGGGGTCGCGGAGGGAACCATCTACCGGCACTACACCGACAAGCGACAACTGTTCTTCGCGGCCGTCTTCGATCGGAATGCGGCCGTGCTCGACTGGGTGACGGCATTGCCAGGACGAGCCGGCAAAGCCACCGTGCGAGACAATCTTCGAGATGCGTTGATCCGGTTGGGTCAACTCCGCGCCGAACTGCTTCCGCTGGAACTGGCGCTCCGCGGGGATCCGGAGCTTTCGGGGCTGCTGGGCCGCCCTGAACCAGGTGGGATCACTGGGGGCGACCTCGGCAGCGTCGATCGCACA
This sequence comes from uncultured Actinomycetota bacterium, assembly GCA_963730295.1. Taxonomy (GTDB): domain Bacteria; phylum Actinomycetota; class Actinomycetes; order Mycobacteriales; family Nakamurellaceae; genus Nakamurella. The sequence continues at coordinate 403,499 of CAVSRE010000009.1, forward strand.
CTCCCGGGACCGCCGGCGTTTGTCGCGGCCTATCTCGCCGCCGAGCAAACCCTTGGCCGGATCAGGGCCGACGTCGACACCACCCGCACCGCGATCATCGTGCTGGCCATGCTGTTCGGCATTGCGATGCTGCCCTCGACGGACGACGGCATGGACACCGCGCTGATTGACACTGCCGTCGACACGGTCCTTGCTGGGATCGAGGCGTGGCCGGTCTGAGCGGCGAGCGGTATTTGCCGCAACCATGGCGGCCGGTGAACACCGCCCGACGGTCGGTACCTATTCTCCGCACGTGACGATGCCCAGCGCCCCCACCGGCTCCCGGGTGCTGGTGACGACGGCCGTGCTGCTGCTGGCGATCAACCTGCGCCCGATCGTCAACGCGCTCGGGGCCGTCATTCCGGAATTGCGGGACGCCACCGGCCTGCCCGCTGGGACCACCGGGCTGTTGCTGTCGCTGCCGACGCTGGCGTTCGCACTGATGGGCCTGGCGGCGCCCGCCCTGGCGAGCCGGCTGGGCGCACATCGCACCGTGGTACTCGCTCTCCTGGCGTTGATCGTCGGGCAGCTCGTTCGATCGGTGGTGTCCGGCACCGCGGCGCTGTTCATCGGCTCGCTGATCGGTCTGGCCGGCATCGCGGTGGGCAACGTCCTGCTACCGGGCCTGGTCAGGCTGCATTTCCCCGATCGGATTCCGCTGATGACAGCGGCCTACACCACGCTGCTGACCATCGGCGGAGCAGCCGCCGCCGCGGCCACCCTGCCGGTTGAGCGCGCCATCGGTGGCGATTGGCGCTTGGGCATCGGGATGTGGGCGGCCACCGCCGTCATCGCGTTGATCCCATGGCTACTGGTGATCCGCCGCCCCGCCGACCGCGTCAGCAGCGGGACTGCACGTCGGCGGCTACCACTGGCCGCGTTGGCCAGGACGCGGGTGGCGTGGGCGCTGGCCCTGTACTTCGGGTGCCAGTCGATGGTCGCCTATGTCGTGTTCGGCTGGTTGGCCGAAATCCTGACCGACGCGGGGATGACCGACACTGCAGCCGCCTTCCAGGTGGGGATAGCAATCACGGTCGGCATCCCGCTGGCAATGTTCGTGCCACCGTTGCTCAGCCGGCTGCCGCGGCCGGCGATTCTGGTCGTGTCACTGGCAAGTTGTTACCTCACAGCGTTTCTCGGGTTGATGCTGATCCCGGGGCAGCTGGTGGTGGTGTTCTCGGTACTGATCGGAATTGGCACCGGCGCGTTCCCGCTTGCGCTCACCCTGATCGCGTTGCGGTCGAGGACCTCGATGGCGACGACGTCGCTGTCCGCGTTCACCCAGTGTTGCGGCTATCTGATTGCGTCGGTCGGACCGCTGGGCTTCGGCTTGCTGTTCGACCTGAGCGGCAGTTGGACGGTGCCGCTGGCGGCGATGTGTGTGGTGGTCGGTATTCAGGCCGTCGCCGGCTGCGTGGCGGTTCGCCCCCGGTTCGTCGAGGACGAACTCCCCCTTTCGCTGAGTTGATCATGACGATCGCTGCTCGACACACCGGCGACACGCCGACTTTCCCGGCAGCGATCGTCATGATCAACTTGCGGGGGCTGGGCCGGTCGACCTCTGGGTCAAAAGTGCCGTGGCGAGCGCGGCTCGCCCCTCGCCGCGCCCGGTAAGGCCGAGGCCGTCCGTCGTGGTCCCGGCGACCGAGACCGGGGCACCCAGTAATGCGGAGAGCACCTTCTCGGCCTCAGCCCGGCGGGGTGCGAGGCGCGGGGTGTTGGCGATGACCTGCACCGAGGCGTTCGCGACCACGAACCCGGCATCGTGCACCCGCGCGAGCACCTCTGTCAGCAGCGTCCCGCCCGATGCGGCGGCCCACCGCGGATCGTCGGTGCCGAAGATCGCCCCGAGGTCACCCAGCCCGGCCGCGCCGAGCAGCGCGTCGCACAGCGCGTGCGCCGCGACGTCGCCGTCCGAATGCCCGGAGCAGCCATCGACACCGTCGAACAGCAATCCCGCCATCCAGCAGTCCCGGCCCGCCTCGATCGGATGCACGTCGATCCCCGTGCCGACCCGAATGACCGGCGGTGGACTCGGTACCGGAGACATCAGTCGCTCCGCTTCGTCGAGGTCAGCCGGTGTGGTGATCTTGAACGCCGCCCGGTCGCCCGGCACGGTACCGATCTCCATGCCCAACGCCTCGACCAGGCCCGCGTCATCCGTGGCGGATTGGCCCCACGCCGCGGCAGCCGCATGAGCTCGGCGAAGCAGTCCCGGTTCGAAGCCCTGCGGAGTCTGCACCACCCGCAACTGGTCGCGGTCCAGGGTGCCCGCCAAAATTCCGTCTTCCCGGACGCCACGCACGGTGTCGACAACGGGCAGCACGGGAATGACGGCGGTCCGGCCGGATCGGACGGCGGCGATGACCGAAGCGATCATTTCAGGAGGCGCGAAGGCCCGGGCCGCGTCGTGCACCAGAATGACCTCTGCGGCGTCATCGACCACCGCGAGCGCGGCCGCGACAGACCCCGTGCGGTCGGCTCCACCGATGACGACCGTCGCACGCGAACCGAGCAGGTCCCGGGCGCGATCAACCTGATCGGCGGACGCCGCGACCACGATCCGGTCGACGCCGGCGGCGTGCAGTCGTTCGACGGCATGTACCAGGAGTTCCTGACCCGCAACCTGAACAAACGCCTTGGGCACGGATGCGCCCAGGCGTTCACCAGTTCCGGCGGCCGGAACCAGAGCAACGATGCTCACGTCAGCACAGCATCCTGGATCTGCGGGCTCGGCAACCGCCGAGCCCGACCAGATCAGGAAGCCAGTACCTCGTCGAGGATGCCCTCGGCCTTGAGTTCATTGGTGCCCTCGGCCAGTGCCAATTCAGACACCAGAATCTGCCGAGCCTTTGCCAGCATGCGCTTCTCGCCGGCGGACAGCCCGCGCTCGCGATCACGACGCCACAGATCGCGGACGACCTCGGCAACCTTGTTCACGTCGCCGGAGGCGAGCTTCTCGAGGTTTGCCTTGTACCGACGTGACCAGTTCGTCGGCTCCTCGGTGTGCGGAGCCCGCAACACCTCGAAGACGTGGTCCAAACCGGTCCGGTCGACAACGTCGCGAACGCCGACGATCTCGGCGTTATCAGCAGGGACCTTCACGGTGAGATCGCCTTGCGCGACCTTGAGGACCAGATAAAGCTTCTCGACACCCTTGACGGTCCGAGTTTCGGTGGCCTGGATGAGTGCTGCCCCGTGGTGGGGGTAGACAACGGTTTCTCCAACATTGAAAACCATGAGCGTTCAAGACCCCTTTCGCTGGGACCCAGTTTAGCACGAGTTCAGCCCGGCCCGTGCCTGTTGTCGCAGGTCAGGGCCTATGCCGCTACTTGACAAATCTGCGGCCCCCGTGCATCCGGCAGCGGCGTCAACTCCGGACGGCACCGGCGATCGCCAACGGGCTCATCAACAAGCAAGGGCGATAGGCGTGCCCGGCGAGCACAGCCACCCCTGCGGCAGCTAACCTCATGCCAAGCTCGGCCGCCCCTGGTCGGTGTCGGGCGATGTCGTTACCCGCACCTGCCCTGCCGCAACCGTCGTACCACAACCGTCATTCGAGAACTGTCGAGAACAGGGGAACCGCCGTGTCCCGCACCGCCCGCCTTCCGCGCCGCGTGCTCGTCCCGACGTCCATGGCGCTGTTGGTGGCAGCCTCGCTGGCGCTGAGCGGGTGTGCCGCCGGGCAGTACTCCCAGACGGCGGACCAGGTGGCCGCGATCGACGGCGCAAACGGCACCGTCGGCGACATCGCAGTGCTCAACGCACGTTTGGCCCCGACCGAGCGTCAGGACTACCCCGCCGGATCGAACGCCAGGCTACTGCTCTGGATCTCCAACGACAGCCTCAACCCGGACACCCTCAGCGGGGTAACGACGTCGGCCGCGTCGTCGGTCAAGATCGTCGGCGACCCCATCGTGCCCGGCCAGACACTCGCCGACTTCGCCACCGACACCGGCACCGAGGTGGTCGTCACCGGCTTCACGCAGAAGCTGGATTACGGAGTGTCCATTCCGGTGACGTTCTCGTTCGCCACCGCAGGCACGCTGTCGCTCAACATCCCGATCGAGCTCCCGCCGGAGCGGTCCACCGATCGTGAGACGGTCGCGATCCTGCCGCCGCATCCGACGCCCCTCTGGGAGGAGGGCGCACACGGGTAGTCGCGCGCGCTGAGGTCTCCCGACCTGGTCGGCAGAAGTCGGGCTGATCCAATCTGCATGGCCGGTCCCGGCGGGTTTTAGTACAACTGTCGGACCCCCCGTCTATGGTTCTGGCCATGAGATCAACCATGCCGGACCGGTCGAGCCGACCCAGCAAGGCCGCCCCCAAGCCGGCCTTTCGCTGTAACGAATGCGGCCTGGAAGCGGCGAAATGGCACGGGCGCTGCCCCGAGTGCCAGGCCTGGGGAACGTTGATCGAGGCAGCGCCGGCGGCGGTCACCATCCGCCGGTTGACGGCCGGCGCGGTCACGGCGCCCGCGCAGCGGATCGACCTCGTCGCCGCGGACATGGTCAGCCCACAAGCCAGCGGGGTGGCCGAACTCGACCGGGTCCTCGGCGGCGGCTTGACCCCGGGGGCCGTGATCCTGCTGGCGGGAGAGCCTGGCGTCGGCAAGTCCACCCTGCTGCTGTCGGCAGCCAACGAGTGGGCGAGCAACGGCCTGGGACCGGCCCTCATCGTCAGTGGCGAAGAATCGGCGGCGCAGGTTCGGCTCCGAGCGAACCGGATGGGCGCCCTGCACCCGGATATCTATCTGGCGGCAGAAAGCGATCTCGCCGCCGTCCTTGGTCAGGTCGAGCAGGTGCGTCCCACGTTGCTGATCGTCGACTCCGTACAGACGATCGCGACCGCCGAGGTCGACGGCAGCGCGGGCGGGGTGAGCCAGGTGCGGGCGGTCGCCGCAGCCCTGTCCGCGGTCGCCAAGGAGCGGAACATGGCCTGCGTATTGGTCGGGCACGTCACCAAGGACGGCGGGATTGCCGGACCGCGGGTTCTTGAACACCTGGTTGACGTGGTTCTGCACTTCGAGGGTGATCGACACTCGAGTCTGCGGACCATCCGGGGGGTGAAGAACCGCTACGGCCCCTCCGACGAGGTCGGGTGCTTTCAGCTGGTCCCGGATGGCATTGTGGGTCTCGCCGATCCATCCGGACTGTTTCTGACGCGCCGTCGTGCACCGGTGCCGGGGACCTGCGCGACGGTCACACTGGACGGCCGGCGGGCGTTGCCCGCTGAGCTTCAGACGCTGGTGACCGCCAGCACCGGCGAGGCGAGTCGACGCACGGTATCCGGGTTGGATTCCGCGCGCGCGACGATGGTGATCGCGGTGCTGCAGCGGTGGGGCGGGGTTGCTCTTGGCGGCAAGGACGTATTGGCCGCGACAGTCGGCGGCGCCCGGATGACCGAGCCGGCGGCGGATCTGCCGCTGGCGCTGGCGATCTGGTCCTCGGTGCGGGACATCCCCCTGGCTCCCGGCCTGGTCGTCATCGGCGAACTCGGCCTCGCTGCGGACGTACGGCCGGTGAGCGGCCTCGCCCGTCGGCTGACCGAGGCGGCGAGGCTCGGATTCGACCATGCCGTCGTGCCGGAAGGAGTGGGTGCGGACCGACCACGGGGGATGCGAGTGGATGAGGCATCCAACCTGGGTGATGCCTTCCGCTCCCTCGGCAACGATGATGGCGTCGTTCAGTGGCTCCGGCGCCGCAACGGTTCGGCACAGGGGGCGTGATCGGTCCTTCCGAACCGCGCTGCTCGAAGGAATCTGCGGCGGCCTACTGTCGGCATCTGCCCGCCGCCCTAAACTGATCGCGGAGCGCGGGTAGGGGAGGGCCGGGGTGGAAGATCGTATGAGCGTGGCTGCGCATCGCGCTGTGCTCGCGCGGGTCGCCCCGGGCACCCCGCTGCGAGACGGCTTGGAGCGCATTTTGCGGGGGCGGACCGGCGCGCTCATTGTTCTTGGGTTCGATCAGGGCGTCGAGGACCTGTGCGACGGTGGGTTCCGGCTGGACGTCGAGTTTTCCTCGACGCGGCTGCGGGAGCTCTGCAAGATGGACGGTGCGGTCGTCCTGAACGGCGATGCCACCCGGATTCTGCGCGCCAACGTCCAACTGACGCCGGATTCCACCATTCCGACTGTCGAGTCCGGCACCCGGCACCGCACGGCCGAGCGAACCGGGTTGCAGACCGGCCATCCGGTCATCGCGGTCAGCCATTCGATGTCGATCATCAACCTGTATTTCGGCGGTCGCCGGCACGTGGTTGCCGATCCGCCGACCATTCTCGGCCGGGCGAACCAGGCCCTGGCCACCCTGCAGCGCTACAAGTTCCGGCTCGACGAGGTCGCTCGAGCATTGTCCGCGCTGGAGATCGAAGACTTCGCAACGGTGCGGGATGCGATGACGGTGCTGCAGCGACTGCTGATGGTGCGCCGGATCGCCGACGAGCTGACCAGCAACGTCGTCGAACTCGGCACCGACGGCCGCCTCCTCGGGCTGCAGCTCGACGAAATGCTCAGCGGCACCCAGGGTCTGCAGGAGCTGCTGATCCGTGACTACATCCCGCCGGATCAGAGCCCGAAACAGGTCGAGGAGATCGTCGCCGCACTGGACGACCTCGACGAGGTGACCCTGCTCGACCTGACCGCGGTCGCCAGGGTGCTCGGCCTGTCGACCTATGGTGACGCGCTCGATGCCGGGGTGAGCCCGCGCGGCTATCGGCTGCTGTCCGGGATTCCGCGGGTGCCACCAGCCGTGCTCGATCGGCTGATCCTGCATTTCGGCAACCTGCAGGGGCTGCTGGCGGCCACCGCAGCGGACCTGCAAGCCGTTGAGGGTGTTGGTGAGGCACGGGCCCGGGTCGTCAGGGAAGGGCTGTCCCGGCTGGCTGAATCGTCGATCGTCGACCGCTACGGGGCCGCTCTCTGAGCGGCCGGTGATGGCTGCTGGTCAGCCGGTGATGGCGAACGCAGCGGGGGGGCTGCTCAGGCCACCCAGTTGGGCCACCACCGTGTAGTCGCCGGCCGGCACAACAGTCCGATCCCCGACGCAGCCGGGCGTCGACGTGGTGCCCGACCACTTGATCGTGTATTTGAGGCTCTGCCCGGGAGTCAGCTCTCGCACCTCGGTGCCCTGCCCAGGGAAACAGTCCGCCGTCGACCAGACGCGAGTGCCGTCGGCGGCGGTGACCGTGAAAACCTGAAGCGTTCCGGAGACGTCCTGCTGGCACACGGCGCCGCCGGTGTTGGTCACGACCATGCCGAGCGTCGGTTGGCTGCCTGAGGCGAAGCTGGGCGCCGCGGTGATGGCCGTGACGGTCACCGCCGTCGAGGGACAGATCAGCTTGCCCTGCGCGTCGAACGAGGGTGCCGGTTCGGGGGCCGGGGGCGGCTCGGCTGCGGCCGGCGGTGCAGCATCGGTTGCCGGGGGCGCGGCATCGGTGGCAGGCACGGCGGCGGCCGCTGCGGCGGCTTGGGCGGCGGCGGCCTCAGCTGCTGCAGCCGCGGCCGCGGCCGCGGCTGCAGCAGCGGTGGGATCGGCCGGCGCCGGCGTGGTCAGCGCGGGGCTGCTGGCGACGGCACCGCTGGATACCGCCGGAACGGTTCCGGTCGGAGATGGGCTCGGTGACGGAACTGTGGAACGGCTGGCGCCACTGGACGCGGCGAGAACTCCGGTCATGGTCGGCGCCGCGGAGGTGTTGGCCACGGCACCGGCGGAATCCTGACCGGCGGACGAGCGCGAGGTCCGGCTCGCCAGGAACCAGACGATGCCGATCAGGACGGCTACCGCGAGCACCACGATCGAGACTCGGCGTACCCAGTACACCTTGGGATTCAGAGGGCCAACGGGGTGCATCACTCGTGCGACGGTAGTCTCGGGGTGTCGAGTTTCCGGGGAGCAACGCCGAGGAGTGCAGTGTGACGGCTATCGACGACCTACTGGCCCGCAATCTGGCCGCTGCCGAGTACCACCCGGTGGGCATGGGCCCCATGCCTACCCTGAAGATCGCCCTGCTGATGTGCATGGATGCCCGGATCGACGGGCACGGCGCATTTCGGCTGAACCTCGGTGAGGTTCACCTGATGCGGAATGCCGGTGGTGTCGTCACCGACGATGTCATCCGTTCGCTCGCGATCTCCCAGCACGCACTCGGCACCCGCGAGATCATGATCATTCACCACACCGACTGCGGCTTGGCACGTCTCGAGGAGGACGTGTTCCGGGCGCACCTGGCCACCTTCGCCGGGTATCGGCCGGCCTGGTCGGTGCAGGCCTTCAAGGATCCGCACGATTCGGTGCGGGAATCCTTGCGCCGCATCAGGGATTCCCCGTTTCTGCTGCACCATGACGCGGTCCGCGGATTCATCTTCGACGTCAACACGGGCCTGCTGGAAGAGGTCTTCGTTGATGGCGAGGAACCGACCGGGCAACTCTCCCCGACCGCCACCCCACCGCCGACCGGATCGGCCAGAGCCGTCATCGCCGGTGCCGTTTCCGCTGACTCCGATGACGGGGTCGCCGGTCATTGAGCCGGCGGCTCCGCGGAATCGAACACAGCAGGATCGCAAGCGGCGGGATCAAACGCCCGAGAACCTGCGGCAGCAGGATCACGGTGTCGGGCCGTCCCCGCTGGATGTCGACATTCTGATCAACTTCTTCGACACGCACGGGCGCGATCTGCCGTGGCGTGATCGGGCCGCTTCGCCTTGGGCGGTGCTGGTCAGCGAAGTGATGCTGCAGCAGACGCCGGTGGTCCGGGTGCTGCCGGTGTTCGACGAATGGCTCCGGCGCTGGCCGCGGCCGGCCGACCTGGCCGCGGACTCCCCGGCCGCCGCGATCAGGGCATGGGGGCGGCTGGGATATCCACGCCGAGCCATGCGGCTGCATGCCGCCGCGACCGCGATGATCGACGAGAATGGCGGGCTTGTTCCGAATACCGTCGAGGGCCTGCTGCGATTGCCCGGCATCGGCGAGTACACCGCTCGGGCTGTTGCCGCATTTGCTTTCGGCGTCCGCACGCCGGTGGTGGACACCAATGTGCGCCGGGTGCTGTCCCGGGTGGTTCGGGGCCGGGACGAACCCCGGGAGCCGGCCACCGCCGCCGACCGAGCGGAGATGACGAGCCTGCTACCGGACGAACCCGCCAAGGCGGCCCGGTTCTCCGCCGCTGTCATGGAGCTCGGCGCCCTGGTCTGTTCGGCGCGCTCCCCCGCCTGTGGGTCCTGCCCGCTCGCCGACCGATGCCGGTGGCGGCTGGCCGGCTCGGTAGCTGGTGCGGCAAGGCGAGCGGTCCAGACCTGGCACGGCACCGATCGACAGGTCCGCGGACAAATCATGGCGGCCTTGCGAGAAAGCCCACTACCAGTCCCGGCGGGCTACTTCGCCGAAATGTCAGCCGACGTCGCGCAGACCAGCCGTTGCGTTGACTCGCTGATCGCCGATGGACTCGCGGTTCACGTCGACAACGCCCACATTTCGCTTCCCGGCTGACCGGGCCCTTGTCGCGGCGTTTCGCGGACTGCGCCCCATGATCAACAATGGCTGCTCCCCGTCGCGGGCAGGAAACAGCTCTGGCCCGGCCCCCAGGAAGGGACCGGGCCAGAGCGGGCACAACTGATCAGACTGCGTCACCGGCGTCGGTGGCCAACCCCACCGGGACGACCTCCGGGACGGCGGACGGACGGTCTTCACCGCGGAAGGTGAATTCCTGCTCCTTACCCTCGCCCTTGACATCAACGAGAATGATCTGGCCGGGCCGGATCTCGTCGAACAGGATCTTCTCGGACAGCTTGTCCTCGATCTCCCGCTGGATGGTCCGACGCAGCGGCCGCGCGCCGAGCACCGGGTCGAACCCGCGCTCGCCGAGCAGTGCCTTCGCGGCCTCGGTGACCTCCATGGTCATGTCCTTGTTCTTCAGCGCACCCTCGACGCGCTTGAGCATCAGGTCGACCATCTGGAGGATCTCGACCGTGGTCAGCTGGTGGAAGACCACCACGTCATCGATCCGGTTCAGGAACTCCGGACGGAAATGCCGCTTGAGCTCGTCGTTGACCTTCTGCTTCATCCGGTCGTAGTTCGACTCCGCGTCGGTCCCCTGGGCGAACCCCATGCCGACCGCCTTGGAGATGTCCTGCGTACCGAGGTTGGACGTGAACACGATGACGGTGTTCTTGAAGTCAACGGTGCGGCCCTGACCGTCGGTCAACCGGCCATCTTCCAACACCTGCAGGAGCGTGTTGTAGATGTCCTGGTGCGCCTTCTCGATCTCGTCGAACAGCACAACGGAGAACGGCTTGCGGCGGACCTTCTCGGTGAGCTGCCCACCCTCTTCGTAGCCGACGTACCCGGGAGGGGCACCGAACAGACGCGACGCGGTGTACCGGTCGTGGAACTCGCCCATATCGATCTGGATGAGCGCGTCCTCGTCACCGAACAGGAACTCGGCAAGCGCCTTGGTCAGCTCCGTCTTCCCGACGCCGGACGGCCCCGCGAAGATGAACGAGCCGGACGGCCGCTTGGGATCCTTCAGGCCGGCGCGGGTGCGCCGGATAGCCTGGGAAACCGCCTTGACCGCCTGGTTCTGGCCGATGATCCGCTTGTGCAGTTCGTCTTCCATCTTGAGCAGCCGGGTGGTCTCCTCCTCGGTCAGCTTGAAGACCGGGATGCCCGTCCAGTTCGCCAGCACTTCGGCGATCTGCTCGTCATCGACCTCTGAGACGACGTCGAGATCGCCGTCCTTCCAGGCCTTTTCCCGCTCGGACTTCTTCGCCAGCAGCTGCTTCTCGGAATCCCGGAGGGCAGCGGCCTTTTCGAAGTCCTGCGAGTCGATCGCCGATTCCTTGTCGCGGCGAACGGCGGCAAGCTTGTCGTCGAAGTCGCGCAGGTCCGGCGGGGCCGTCATCCGGCGGATTCGCATCCGGGCGCCGGCCTCGTCGATCAGGTCGATCGCCTTGTCCGGCAGGAAGCGGTCGCTGATGTACCGGTCGGCCAGGGTGGCCGCCGCCACCAGCGCGTCGTCGGTGATGGTGATCCGATGATGCGCCTCGTACCGGTCGCGGAGCCCCTTGAGGATCTCGATGGTGTGGGCCACCGTCGGCTCGCCGACCTGGATCGGCTGGAAACGGCGCTCGAGTGCGGCGTCCTTCTCCACGTACTTGCGATACTCGTCCAGCGTGGTCGCACCGATGGTCTGCAGCTCGCCACGGGCAAGCATGGGCTTGAGGATCGAAGCCGCATCGATCGCGCCCTCGGCGGCTCCGGCACCCACCAGGGTGTGGATCTCGTCGATGAACATGATGATGTCGCCGCGGGTGCGGATCTCCTTGAGTACCTTCTTCAGGCGCTCCTCGAAGTCGCCCCGGTACCGGGAACCGGCAACCAGGCTGCCGAGGTCAAGGGTGTAGAGGTGCTTGTCCTTCAGCGTCTGCGGGACATCGCCGCGGATGATGGCCTGGGCGAGGCCCTCGACGACCGCGGTCTTGCCGACGCCGGGCTCACCGATCAGCACCGGGTTGTTCTTGGTGCGGCGGGACAGCACCTGCATCACCCGCTCGATCTCCTTCTCCCGGCCGATGACCGGGTCCAGTTTGCCCTCGCGGGCCGACTGGGTGAGGTTGCGACCGAACTGATCGAGTACGAGCGAGGTGGACGGGGTGCCCTCGGAGCGGCCGCCCTCGGCTGCGGCGGTCTCCTTGCCCTGGTAGCCGGAGAGCAGCTGCAGGACCTGCTGGCGGACCCGGTTGAGGTCGGCGCCGAGCTTGACCAGCACCTGGGCCGCGACACCTTCGCCCTCACGGATGAGGCCGAGCAGGATGTGCTCGGTGCCGATGTAGTTGTGACCGAGCTGCAGCGCCTCGCGCAGGCTCAGCTCGAGGACCTTCTTGGCCCTGGGGGTGAAGGGGATGTGACCGGACGGGGACTGCTGTCCCTGGCCGATGATCTCCTCGACCTGGGCACGGACACCCTCCAACGCAATACCAAGGGATTCCAACGCCTTGGCGGCAACGCCCTCGCCCTCATGAATGAGGCCGAGCAGGATGTGCTCCGTGCCGATGTAATTGTGGTTGAGCATCCGGGCCTCTTCCTGGGCCAGGACAACCACACGACGCGCTCTGTCGGTAAACCGTTCGAACATTTGCACTCCTTACGGGCGTGCGCGGCTATGCGGTCGATTGCTCCACTCGTCCCGCTGCCACCAGATCGTCGTGCCCGCCGATCCTGAGGACAGTGGTTGACTCACTGTAGTAGGCGTTGCGGGTCCGACGATGCGGGTCACGGACCGGTGACGACACTGCGCACCGTGCCGTCACTGCTGTTTAACGCTGCCCCAGCGGGTCTCGTTCCGCCACATCGATGGCTACGCCGTGGGCGAACAGCACCGGACGGCGCGACTGATAGGGCCCATCTCCCCAGTGGGGTCCGCACCGAGCCGCCAAGACCCGTCCTCAACAAACACACCGTCCTCGTCAAACAGAACAGCCCCGACAACACAACTGCCCTCGACCACAAAAGCCTTTGACAAACACAACAGCCCCGGCTCCGCGGGTGTGCGGAACAGGGGCCGAGGTGCGGGACGCGATGGGCGCCCAGGGGTGAAACAGGTCAGTGGGCTGCCTCGAACGCCGCCAGCACACTGGCGGACAGCCGGCCACGCTCGGAGACCTCGTGACCGTTCGCCCGGGCCCACTCGCGGATGGCAGCAGTCTGCTCGCGGTCCGGAGCGGTGCGGGCGCCACGGGCGGCCTTTGCACCCTTGGCGGCCTTCGGCGGCCGACCTGGACCGCGGCGTGCGCCGTCGACCCGACGGGCACTTGCAACATATCCGGCGAGCGCATCGCGCAGCTTGTCGGCGTTGCTGTCACTCAGATCGATCTCGTACGCCGCCCCGTCAAGGGCGAAAGAAACGGATTCCGATGCTTCGGATCCGTCAAGATCGTCGACCAGAGTGACGATGGTCTGGGTTGCCATGCTTGTTCCTCCTAGAAAGCCTACGTTTTCCCCGAACGCTCAGCTTAGTGCCTATTTACGCGCCTTTCCACCATATCCACGAAATGTCATCGAGCGAGTCGCGACGCTCCTGATCAAACCCGCGGCAAACCAATCGCGCCGAGGCCGGAACGAACGGTTCCGCCCGTCGCGACGGTCACCGGCGAAACTGCTGTCGACATTTTCTCCGGGTATGAACGCGATTGGGGTTCCGGTGTACGGGCAACTGTTCTGCTGCTCATTCCCCGGGACGGACGAAAGGAAACAGGATCGTCTCCCGGATCCCCAAACCCGTCAGGGTCATGATCAGACGATCGATACCCATACCCATACCACCCGATGGCGGCATTCCGTACTCCATCGCCCGGAGGAACTCCTCGTCCAACACCATCGCTTCGGCATCGCCCAAACCCGCAAGACGAGCCTGGTCCATGAATCGCACCCGCTGCACCACCGGATCGACAAGTTCTGAGTAACCTGTCGCCGCTTCCAGGCCCCGGATGTAGAGATCCCACTTTTCGGTCAAACCGGGCATGCTGCGATGATCACGAGTCAGTGGTGACGTTTCCACCGGGAAATCCCGGACGAAAGTCGGCGAGATCAGCGTGTCCACCACCAACTCTTCGAACAATTCCTCGGCCAGTTTCCCGGGACCATAGTGCGGCGCGACCGGCACACCTATTTTCTCAGCGAGGGCAACCAAATCGGCCATCGGCGTGTCAACGGTCACCTCTTCGCCGAGTGCGTCGGACAGGGCTCCGTAGAGCGTGATCGAGTTCCACGTTCCACCAAGATCGAACTCGGTACCATCGGCGTGGACGGCTGTCGTCGAACCGTGGACGTCGATGGCGGCCTGCTGAATCAACGCGGTGGTGAGTTCGGCCATACCGTTGTAGTCGCTGTACGCCTGGTAGGCCTCCAACATCGCGAACTCCGGGGAATGGGATGAATCGACACCCTCATTGCGGAAATTGCGGTTGATCTCGAAGACCCGCTCGATTCCACCGACAACGACCCGCTTGAGGTAGAGCTCCGGCGCGATCCGCAGGTAGAGGTCCATGTCCATGGCATTCATATGGGTCACAAACGGGCGCGCGGCAGCGCCGCCGTGCAACACCTGGAGCATCGGTGTTTCCACTTCGAGATAGTCGCGACCATGCAAAGTGGCTCTCAGCGAGCGATTGACCACGCTCCGCACCTCTACCGTCCGCCGCGCCTGTGGTCGGACGATCAAATCGACATAGCGTTGTCGAACTCTGCTCTCTTCGGAGAGCGGTTTGTGCGCCACGGGCAGTGGACGCAACGCTTTCGCCGCGATCGACCAAGAATCGGCAAGAACCGACAGCTCCCCGCGCCGGGAGGTGATGACGGTGCCGTGCACGAACAGGTGATCCCCGAGATCCACTGCGGACTTGAATGCCGCCAACGATTCGGCGCCGACGCTCGCCAGTGACACCATCACCTGCAATTCGGTACCGGTATCACCTGCGCCCCCCTCACGAAGTGTCGCGAAACACAGCTTTCCGGAGTTTCGTTGGAAGATGACCCGTCCGGTGATACCGACCAATTCACCGGTATCGGTATCCGGCGGCAGGTCAGGAAAAGCCTCTCTCAGGGCCGCTAATGTCGTCGTCCGTTCGACGCCGACCGGGTACGGCTCGATGCCGTCGTCGATCAGGCGTTGCCGCTTGTCCCGCCGCACACGCAGCTGTTCGGGCAGGTCGTCGCCCTCGCTCTGGGCAGGATTCGTCGGCTTCGTCACGGCTGAGGATCCTACTTTGCAGCCGCGGTGCCGCCGACCTTCGCCCGCGGCCGGTGAGCCGGATCCGGATGCGGGTTTCCCGGCGCTGAGCGGTCACAATCAACGGGTGCAGAACGACCCTGGGCAAGTGGAATCGGCGGCGGTTGACCCGCCGCTCGCTCAGACGTGGCGATCGGCGTTCGCGAACCGATTGCTGGCCACCGCTTTTGCGGGCCAAGCAGGCCTCTATGCCCGACTGCGACCCGGGTATCCGGCGGTAGCAATCGATCTGGCCATCCCCGCCGGGGCGTCCCGGATCCTCGATCTGGGCGCCGGCACCGGCAAACTCACCGGTCCGGTCCTCGCCCGCGGCCCGCAGGTCATCGCCGTCGAGCCGCTCGAGGCCATGCTCGCCGAATTGCGCAGGGCATTTCCCGCGGCGATTGCCGTCGCGGGCACCGCTGAATTCATCCCGCTCGCCGACGCGAGTGTCGACGCGATCATGGTCGGCCAGGCCTTTCACTGGTTCGACGCGGCCCGGGCGCTGCCGGAAATGGCCAGGGTGTTACGGCCGGGCGGGACCCTGACCTTGCTGTGGAACCACGACGACGCCGCCGATCCGCTGGTTTCTGCGGTGCAGTCCGCGTTGGACAGAGCTGGTCGGCCGGCGGGCGGGAGCACCGGACGCGCGGCGGGGACGGACCGGATCGGGGAGCAGGCCAACTCGACGGACACGACCAACAGTGCTGCCAAGACGGGCGCCGGACCAGCGGAGTCGGTCGGGACCATCAGCTCGAGATGGCTCGAAACGCGTGCGGTGCCGTTCGCCGGAGATCCGATGTTCGCCGACCCGGAACTCACCGAGATCACCTGGACCCGCGAGCAGAGCGTCGAGGAGTACCTCGGCCTGCAGCGGACGTACTCCTACGTCATCCGCGCTTCGAACGAGGTTCGGGCGACGCTGGATGCCGAGGTACGAGCGATCCTGCAGGGACACCAACCGGACAATCAGTTGGTCCGGATTCCGGTGATCTGTCAGGTGTGGAGGTCGACATGCCTGTGACAGCAGGCGACCCTGACCGTGCTGACCGCCGCGCAGTGGCAGCCGAGGCAGACCGAGCACCGCGACCGGGTCGACGCTCTGACGGTGGGCCACCGGACCAGAGCGGGCGGGCAGATCCCGCACCCGGTGGAGGACTTCCTGTTCACCTACTACTCGTTGCGACCGGCCCTGCTCCGGCGCTGGCATCCAGGTGTCGGGGTGGCGTTGGCCGACGCCGACGAACGACTGGACTGGCGGTTCCACCGACAACTGCCGATTGCCGGCCCGGTCGCGGCGGGCACCCGGGCCGGCAGCGCCCCTGTCACAGTCGATCTGGACGCCTTCCGACAGGCTCGCGGATCCCAACTCGCCTTCACCGCGCGACTGCTCGGTGCGACCGCCGTCGCACCCGGTCAATTCGGCTGCTTCGGGCTCCACGAGTGGGCGATGGTGTTCCAGCAGGACGACACAGCACGGCGTCATCAGGACTGGCCGCTCCGGCTCGGGCAAGCCGGCACGGACGACGTTGTGCGGGAACACCAGATCAAATGCACCCACTACGACGCCTTCCGCTTCTTCACTCCGCAGGCGCGCCCACTCAATGGTGTGCAGCCGGACCGGGATTCCCAGGTGCGAATGGAACAGCCAGGCTGCCTGCACGCGTCGATGGATGTCTACAAATGGGCCTACAAGCTGATTCCGGTCGTACCGAGCGACCTGTTGCTGGACGCTTTCGTGTTGGCGAAATCCATCCGGGAACTGGACATGCGCGCCTCGCCCTACGACCTGACCGCGCTGGGTTACCAACCCGTCGCGATCGAAACCGCCGCCGGGAAGGCCGAATATGTCGCAGCTCAACGCGGTTTCGCCGAACAGGCCCAGTTTGTCCGGCGGCGGCTACTGGACGTGATCAACACCGCGCTCGCCGCGGACTAGTCGATGCGGCGGTGGTGCGGGTCAGCGTTCGACTCCCGGGGCCCGGCAGCAGTACTCCAGATAGAGGGCGCCACCGATCATGATGACGGCACCGACCAGGCCGATGATCCCGGTGATGCCGTCGGCCCGGGCGGCGGCGACCGCCGACCAGGACGGCAGGACGTACAGCAGCAGCCCGACCCACAGGCCGGCAACCGCCGCGCCGGCCAGCGATGTCGCCTTCGCCGCCATCACGGCGCGCGCTGCGGTCAACGGCGGCACCGGTTTTCGCGTCGGGACGCCACCTGTCAGCCGCTCCGGAGGCTGGATCCGGCGGCGCAGACCGAACCCGGTGACGGCCTCTCCGAGGCCGACCAGGGCGGCGGCCAGTCCGGCGAACCGGGGCAGTGGAGGAATTCGCTGGTAGCTCAGCCGCACGACGACATATCCCAACACGGCTGCGACGACGCCGACCACCAGCAGGTCACGCGGGCGGGTGAAGCCCATCCGGTTTGTCTCAGCCACGGCGGTTCCGTGCCAACGTCGGGTCCGCTGGGGTGAGCTCGGGGCAGGGGAACTCGAATGGACGGGAATTCAGTGCACATGCCCGACCCTGGTGATGCCGGTGGTGTCCAGGCCTTCGATCAGGTCCGCGATCGGACCGGCACCGGGTAGCTCAGCGGTCGGGTCGACCTCGGCCCAGGGCACGAGAACAAAGGCCCGCTCCGCCGCTCGCGGATGTGGGAGCGTGAGCTCGGGATCGTCGCTGATGACCGGATGTCCGTGCTGTTCAACGGTGATCACATCGGCGTCCAGAGTGCGCGGGCCCCAGTGGACCAGCCGCTCCCGACCGGCGGCCTCTTCCAGTGCGCGGCACTGTTGCAACCACTGAGCGGAACCGTCCTCGCCGTCTTCGGCAATCACCACGATGTTGTAGAAGTCGTCCTGCTCGACGCCACCCCACGGCGGAGTCCGGTAGATCGACGACACTGCCCGCACCGAGCGCCCAAGGGCCGCCACCGCAGTCTGCAGATGTACCGCCCGATCTCCGATGTTGGAACCGATCGAGAGCACCGCGCGCGTCATCCCAGGCCCGCAGACCGGCGAATCGTCACGCTCACGTCGGTGAAGGTGAGCGGAATCGGAGCGGCGGGTTTGTGGATGGTGACGTCGACGGCGGACACCGGAAAATTGGTCAGCACCGCGTTGGCGATCTCGCCGGCCACCGACTCGATCAGGTCGCGGGACGGCCCACCGACAATCCCAGCGGCCAACTCCGCCAGCTCGCCATAGTGCACGGTCTTGGTCAGGTCGTCCGTCGCAGCGGCCAGCGAAAGATCCAGCCAGACCGAGATGTCCACGAGAAACGTTTGACCATCTCGCTTCTCGTGTTCGAACACGCCGTGCCGACCGAACACCGACAGGCCGGTGATGGTGATCCGATCACCCATGGCTCGGCCTCGCCGGCTCGCGCATCCGGCAGACGTCCGGACCGGGCCACGACCGGTGGTCGCCGCCGCCACCAGTACCGCGTCCAGCGATGCAGAGGCCTCATGCACCCGGATACCCCAGGCGCCGGCGGCCGCCGCCAGCGCGGAGACCGCGGTGGTCGCCTGCTCCCGCCCATCAGGCGGCCGCGGACCGTACCGATCGGCGAGCAGGGAGCCGAGGAACCGTTTCCGGGATGCGCCGACCAGCACCGGAAACCCCCAGCCGGGGCCGGCCACTCCGGTGATCTCCGGGAGCGCCCGGAGCAGTGCCCAGTTGTGCTCGGCAGTCTTGGCGAAGCCCAAACCGGGATCGAGCACGATCGCCGACTCGTTGACACCGGCGGCCACCGCGGCCGTGACCCGATCCAGCAATTCGGCCCGCACGTCAGCGACCACGTCGTCGTAGCCGGCCAGCGCGTCCATGTCCGCGCTGTGCCCGCGCCAGTGCATCAGGATCCACGGCACCCCCGCCTCGGCGACGACGGCTGACATCTCCGGGTCCGCCAGCCCCCCGGACACATCGTTGACGATCCGGGCCCCGGCCGCGAGCGCGGCGGCCGCGACCGTCGCCCTGGTGGTGTCGACGCTGCAGACGATGCCGTCCCGGGCGAGTTCGGCGATCACCGGCACTACCCGTTCGGCCTCGGTGGCGGCCGGCACCCGATGGGCTCCTGGCCGGGTCGACTCGCCGCCCACGTCGATGATGTCCGCGCCGTTCGCGACCAGGTCCCGCGCCCTGGCCGTCGCGGCACCGAAATCCAGGTACCGACCGCCGTCGGAGAACGAGTCGGCCGTGACGTTGAGAACACCCATCACGACCGCACGGCCGGTTGCCATCGGACGCGCCGGAGCCTCGGGATGGTCCGGCCCAAAGCCAACGGGCGCGACCATGCCGGTCACCGGCCCGTGATCAGGCTCATCGCCTCGGCACGCGTGCGGTCCTGCGACTGGAAGATCCCGCGGACGGCCGAGGTGGTTGTCACGGCACCTGGCTTGCGCACACCCCGCATCGCCATACACAGGTGCTCGGCCTCGATGACCACGATCGCGCCGGCCGGCTGCAACCGATCGACGAGCGCATCGGCGATCTGCGTGGTCAGCCGTTCCTGGACCTGCGGTCGCCTGGCGTAGCCGTCGACGAGCCTGGCCAGCTTGGACAGTCCCGTCACCCGACCGTCCCGGCCGGGGATGTAGCCGACGTGCGCCTTGCCGAAGAACGGCACCAGGTGGTGTTCGCACGTCGAGTACATCTCGATGTCCCGCATCAGGATCATCTCGTTGTGGTTCTCATCGAACGACGTGTTCAACACCGTCGACGGGTCGATGTGCAGCCCCGAGAACTGCTCGGCGTAGGCCCGCGCGACGCGACCGGGGGTGTTCAGCAGACCGTCCCGGTCCGGATTCTCGCCGACGGCGATCAGCAGCTCGCGGACAGCAGCCTCGGCTCGGGCCGCATCGAAGAACGGCACAACAACCCCGTCCACCGAGGACGGCGAGACCCGTGCCACCTCGGCAGAGGAAACTGCTGAACCGTTGCCGTCACCGGCAAGGGCCCTGAGCTGATCCGTCACGACGACCGCGGGTCCTTCGGCGGCGCCCAGGGATCGCCGGGTCGGTGCCGGTAGGCCCGCCGTTTCCGGGGCCGCCATTGCCCGTGCCGTTGTTCCCGCCATTGCCGCCCGGCCAGGACGGTCCCGTGCCGTTCGCGCCGCCGTTGCCGTTCGTCCCCGACCCGTTCGGAGATCCGCGATGCGGACCCGCGTCATACGGACCGCCCGGAGTGCCTGGAGTACCCGGGTAGCTTCCCGGGGCACCGGGGTACGGACCGGGCGCGGGGTCCTTCTGCATCCGCGGACGGGATCCGTTCCCGGCATCCTGTCCGGGCTGCCAGCCGGGCATCGGCGCCAGCGGGCCCGGCAGAACGCCACCCGTCCAGTTCGGCGGCGGCTGCGACGGCTGGGGTCCGGACATCGGAGCCGGCCCGGATTGCGGGTAGCCGGGACCGGTGTTGTAACCCCGCTGCCCGGGGTAGCCGGATGCCGCTCCGACCGGCACCGGCGCGTCAACCGCGGTCGGCACCTGCTCGGGCGGCGGCCATGGCTCGCCGCGTTCGATGGCGAGCTCACCCGGGGTCTTGATCGGCGGCCGATCGGACGGCAGACGTGGGCCGAATTCGTCGAACGTGGTGATCCTGGGCCGCTTCTCGACCTCGGCGAAGATCACCTCGAGGTCCCTGCGATCCAGCGTTTCCTTCTCCAGCAACGCGGACGCCAGGGAGTCGAGGATGTCCCGGTAGGTGTTCAGCACCGCCCAGGCCTCGGTGTGGGCGGCCTCGATGAGCGCCCGCACCTCGCCGTCGATCTCGCTACCGACCTCGATGGAGTACTCGGGTCCGCTGCCGTAGGTGCGGCCGAGGAACGGTTCGTCGTCGCCGTGCCCGTACTTGACGGCGCCGAGTTTGGCGGACATCCCGTACTCGGTGACCATGGCCCGGGCAATCTTGGTGGCCTGCGCAATATCGGACGAAGCACCGGTCGTCGGCTCGGCGAACACCAACTCCTCGGCGGCGCGCCCACCCATCGCCATCACCAGTCGCGCGATCATTTCCGACCGCGTCATCAACGACTTGTCGTCCTCCGGAACGACCAACGCGTGCCCGCCGGTGCGGCCACGGGGCAGGATCGTCACCTTGTAAACGGGCTCGAGGCCGGGCATCGCCCACGCCGCAAGCGCGTGTCCACCCTCGTGGTAGGCGGTGATCTTCTTCTCCTTCTCGGAGATGACCTTGCCGCGGCGGGCGGGTCCACCGACCACCCGGTCGACGGACTCCTCCAGCGCCGCGTTGGTGATCACCGTGCCGAATTCCCGGGCGGTCAGCAGGGCCGCCTCGTTGATCACGTTGGCCAGGTCGGCGCCGGACATCCCGACGGTGCGCTTGGCCAGCGGGAGGAAGTCGACGTCGGGCGCAAACGGCTTGCCCTTGGAGTGCACGGCCAGGATCGCCTGCCGACCCTTGAGATCGGGCTGGCCGACAGGTATCTGCCGATCGAACCGGCCGGGCCGCAGCAGCGCCGGGTCCAGGATGTCCGGCCGGTTGGTGGCGGCGATCAGGATGATCCCGCCCTTCGTCTCGAAGCCGTCCATCTCGACCAGCAACTGGTTCAGGGTCTGCTCGCGCTCGTCGTGACCGCCGCCCATGCCGGCCCCGCGGTGCCGGCCGACAGCGTCGATCTCGTCCACGAAAATGATGGCCGGCGCGTTGGCCTTTGCCTGCTCGAACAGGTCGCGGACCCGGGAAGCACCCACACCGACGAACATTTCGACGAAGTCCGAACCGGAGATGGAATAGAACGGCACCCCGGCCTCACCGGCGACGGCTCGCGCCAGCAGGGTCTTGCCGGTCCCGGGCGGGCCGTAGAGCAGGACACCCTTCGGGATTTTCGCGCCCAATGCCTGGTATCTCGCCGGGTTCGCCAGGAAGTCCCGGATCTCGTCGAGTTCCTGGACGGCCTCATCGGCGCCGGCGACATCGGTGAACTTGGTGACCGGCATGTCCTTGGTC
Organism: uncultured Actinomycetota bacterium; assembly: GCA_963730295.1. Lineage (GTDB taxonomy): Bacteria > Actinomycetota > Actinomycetes > Mycobacteriales > Nakamurellaceae > Nakamurella. The sequence goes on from CAVSRE010000009.1 coordinate 425,268, forward strand.
AGCAGTTTCGCCTTGGACTTGCCGAAGGAAAGGACCTTGTTGCCGCCGCCCTGGGCGTTGTTCATCATCCAGAGCAGGAACAGGATGATCAGCCCGACGGGGATGAGGTAGATCAGCAGCGAGAACAGCGTCGACTCGCTGGTGACGGTGGTGTTGTAGCCGCCGGAGATGTTGGCGGCCTGGACGTCGTTGAAAATCTCGTCGGTCGACTGCGCCGGGTACGACGTGTAGATCTTGTTCGACCCGTCGACCTGATTGGTGAGATCGAGCCGGAGCCGCTGCTCCTTGTCGTCGATCGTCGCCTGCGTGACGTTGCCGTCCTTCAGTTGCGCGAGGGCGACCGACGTCGGTTGGGCGACATACCCGCGGGTCTCGTCGGCGAAGAACGAGTACGTCAGGTACAGCACCAGCGCCACGGCGATCCACACCAGTGGTGAGCGGACAAGGCGTTTCATATCCATGTGGCTTTCGGCCGCTTGCGGCCTCAACCCTCCCTGACGTTCTCGAGTGTGCGGCCCGACGGACCGGATGCCGGGAACCCACCTGATTTCCGCCAACGGTAATCCGGCAAAGCCCAGCAGATCCGGGCAGCGCAAGGGCGCGACCAGTGTTTTTCAGACTACCGCGCGGTCCCGACGTCACCGTCGGTGTTCACCACAGGGATAGCCGAGTGCTGAACTCCCGCCGATCCGCTCTGGTTCCCGACGGACCGCTCTGGTTCCCGCCGGATTCTTGTTGGTCGGTCAAGAATCCGTCCCGGGTGATGAACGGATCATCGGTACATGTGTTCGCCGAGCAGCCCGACGAAGGGCAGATCCCGATAGCGCTCGTTGTAGTCCAGTCCATATCCCACGACGAAGTCGGTCGGAATGTCGAAACCGACATAGCGGACGTCGACCTCGACTTTGACCGCCTCCGGCTTGCGGAGCAACGCGACGATGTCGACCGCGGCCGGGCTCCTGGTCGCCAGGTTCTTGAGCAGCCAGGACAGGGTGAGCCCGGAATCGATGATGTCCTCGACGATGATGACCCGCCGGCCGGTGATGTCCCGGTCGAGGTCCTTGAGGATCCGCACAACGCCCGATGACGACGTCGCCGACCCGTAGGACGACACGGCCATGAATTCGAGTTCGGAGGGGATGGGTAGCGCCCTGGCGAAGTCAGTGGTGAACATGACGGCGCCCTTGAGCACACAGATCAGCAATGGCGGGGTATCGACGGTGTGATCGGCCGCCACGGCTGCCGCGAGTTCGACGATCTTGGCCTGCAGGGTGGCGGCCGGGATGAGCACCGCGGACAGCTCGCCCGGGTACCCGTGCTCGACTCCCGGGTCCCAGGCAGGTCCGGCCGGGATGGCGTCCGCACTGGTGAAATGTGTCGTCAGGCTCGACCACCCGGCAATGGATGTCGGCAGCTCAGGACCGGTCACGGCTCTCCCACCGGGTCGGATCGGACAGTGGCTGGATCGGAGATGGCTCCGAGGTCGGGCCTGGGTACTGCCGCTGAGCTTGCCACTGTGCCGGGACGCCGCCGTCGGCGCCCCCGTGGCGGTGCAGCCTGAGTACCTGCCCGTCCCTGATCGCGTCGAAGCCGCCCGGGAGCCGTACCTGCGGCGAGCCGCCCCGGTCGAGTTGACGATCCATCCGGCTCAGGTGCTCGTAGGTCAGCGGTCCCGCTCCGCCGTCGAACGACCAGGTCCGCAACACCCGGGCCCGGATCGCCGCCGGATGCTCGGCGAGCGCCGTCACATCGATCGATCCGTCGGCGAATTTCACCCGTTCGAGCAGCACTGCGGCCAGGTCGTCCAGTGCCTGCAGGTCCTGTGCGATCAGGTGGGCGGTCCGGCCCAGGGCGTCCCGGACCCCGCCGCCGAGGACGTCCTCGAGCAGCGGCAGCACCTCGTGCCGGAGCCGTACCCTGGTGAAAGCCGGGTCACTGTTGTGCGGGTCCTCCCACGGCGCCAGACCCGCCATTCGGCAGGTCGCCTGGGTGGTCGCCCTCGAGACGCCGAGCAGTGGCCTACCCCATGGCGGACGCCACTGCCGCATTCCGGCGATCGACCGCGGACCCGACCCTCTGGCCAGCCCCAGCAGGACCGTCTCGGCCTGATCGTCCGCGGTATGTGCCAGCAGCACCGCGGCCGGCAGATCCGGGGTCCCCAGCTGCTCGGCCAATTGCCGCAGAGCGGCATACCTGGACCGTCTGGCGGCCGCCTCGGGTCCGCCGGGGCCGCTGACGTCGACAGTCAGCACCTCAGTCCGCTGGTAGCCCAGGTCCGTGAGTTGATCGGCCGTGGACCGGGCCCGCTCGGCGGACCCGGACTGGAGGCGGTGGTCCACCGTCGCCCCCACCAACACCCGCCGGCGACTCACTCCCGGATGGGCCCGGACGGCCGCCGTCACAGCCTGCTGGGTGGCAACGGCGAGCGCCAATGAATCGGCACCACCCGAGCAGGCGACGATCAGCGGATCCGCCGGCGCAAGGTGCCGAGCCAGCCAGGTCGAGACGGCTGCGGTGACCTCGCCGGCCCCGAGGTCGCCAGGAGGCGCTGCTCGATCTCCCGGCCTTGGCATTCCCGCGACGTCAGCCGTGTACGCGGCGGACCCACGCGGACGGGTCGACGATCTCGGCCCGGGTGGGCAGCGTCTCCTCGGACGTCCAGATGGCGTTGAACGACTCCATCCCGACCTGATCGACAACGGCACCGACGAAGGCACCACCCTTGACGTACTGGGCGAGCTTCATGTCCATCCCGAGCAACGCCCGCAACAGGCGGTCGATCGGGCCCTTCGCCCGCTTGCGGCGTTCGGTGAAGGACGCCCGGATGACGGCGACGGACGGGACCACCGTCGGACCGACGGCATCCATCACGTGATCGGCGTGGCCCTCCAGCAGCGTCATCATCGCCATCAGCTTGTCGAAGACGGCGCGCTGTTCCGGCGACTGGATGCCCTCGATCCAGGAGGCCTTCTCCTTGCCGCCCTTGATCGCCGTCACCGCACGCTGCAGCATCTGGCTCGGATCGGTATCGGCCTTGTCGGCGAACTCGCCGACCAGCGACTGGAAGTACTCACGCAGCCACGGGACGGCCGTGAACTGCAGTCGATGGGTGCTCTCGTGCAGGCAGACCCACAACCGAAAATCGGTCGGATCGGCGCCGATCTCCCGTTCGACCTTGACGATGTTCGGCGCCACCAACAGCAGCCGCCCGGGCCTGGCCGGATCGCCGCCGAGTGGATCGAACTGGCCGAGGACCTTGCCGGACAGAAAACCGAGAATGAAGCCGACCTGCGAACCGGCCACCCCCCGGGTCCAGGAACCTGCCGTCCGGCCACTTGCAGCGGCGAGTTTCGCGGTCAACGGCGCGGCCAGCAATTCCATGCCCTCGGCGGTGGCCTTGACCCAACCGGGGCGGTCGACCACGTCGGCGTCATCGACGGGCAGGCCGTGGCCGAGCCCGGTGGTGTCGCGGACGGCGAGTTCCGCGCGGGCGGAAAACGCCCGCAGATCCGCGACCACGGACGCTGCCTCGACGGCAGTGATCGACGGCCCGGTTGGCGCGAGCTGCTGCCCGGCCCGTATCGCTGCCGCCCAGTCGATCGGGGCTGTGCCCACCTCTGCGCTCACCAGAACCACGGTAGAGCAACAGGTCGGTGGGCAACCCCACCGTCGTCGGGCCGACTAGACGCAGCCGCAGCCACGGAGGCCCGCGGCCAGGGCGTCGAGCGCAGGCCGCGTTCCACCGCTGACGCCATTGGACACGAATGCGAACACCAGGATTCGCCCGTCGACATCCGGCACGTACCCGGCCAGTGCGTAGGTGACTTCCAGCGATCCGGTCTTCGCGCGTACCCAGCCGGCACCGGCGCTGGAACCGGGGTCCTGGTAGCGATCGGACAGGCTGCCGGAAACGCCGGCAACCGGGAGCCCGGTGAGCAGGTTCCGCAGTGCCGGCGGCTCACCCTTGACGGCCAGCGAAACCACCTGGGCCAGCACTGCGGGCGGTACCCGGTCCTTGGTGGAAATGCCTGAGCCGTCATACATCTCGACCCCGATGGTGTCGATCTTCAGGGCCTCGAGCGCTTCGATGATGGCCGCCGACGCACCGCTGAAACTTGGCGGGGCGCCGCGGGCGATCGCGACCTGCCGGGCGAGCGCCTCGGCGAGGACGTTGTCGGAGTTCTCCAGCGCCTGGGCCAGCAGCACCGACATCGGCTGTGAGGACACCTGTCCGATGACCGCAGTGCCCTCCGGTGCGGAGCCCTCCACCAGTGGCAAGTCCGGGTTGCCGAGCAGCCGGGCCAGCGCCTTGCCTGCGGTGTTCGCCGGGTCGCCGGTGCGGATCGAGTTCTCGTTGGCCGGGTCTTCCCGGTCCCCGTCAACCATCAGTGGGGACATCCGGGTGATGAACCCCTGCGCGCTCGCCGGGGTACCGCGGATGTCGCCGGTCTGCCAGCCGTCGGCCAGATCGGGACCCGACCAGTAGTCGGTGTCCAACACGATCCGTTTGACGTCCACCCCACTTGCCCTGACCTGGGCCGCGAGATCGGCCATCAGCGGGGCGCCGTCGTAGACGGTGCCGACGCCCTCGTTCCGTGCCGACAGGGTGACGTCACCGCCACCGACCAGCACGATGTCTCCCTCCTGGTCGCCCTGGACGACCTTGGTGGTGAAACGACTGGTGGGGTCGACGGAGGTCAGCAGGGCGGCCCCGGTGAGCAGCTTGGCTGTCGAGGCGGGGAGCTGCGGAGTATTCGATTCCTTGTTCCACAGAACGGCACCGGTGGTCGGATCGATGATGACTCCGGTGAACTGGGCCAGCGCCGGATCGGCGAGCTGGGCGGCCAACTGGGCCTCGATGCCGGCCGTTGTCGGGACCTTGTCGGAGGCGGCCAGCGGGACGATTTTCGCCGGCGGTAGCGCAACAGGGGGATCGACGATGTCGGCGGCCGAGGTCTGCGACCCGGAGGTTGTCGACGTCGAATCCCTGGTGGTGACGAAGACCACCGCACCGACTGCCACCAGCGCGGCGACGACGACAGCCGCGACGATGATCCCGGTCCGACGGGATGCGGGTGACGCGGCCACTGATACTCCCTCTGCGCCAATGATCCGCTCGCCGGCGCTCGCTCATAATTCCGTACTGGTTTCTTGCCGGTCACCACGGGACCCGATTCCCGCGCTCGCCGTGAGGTCATTGACAAGGGTACGTACGGCGAGCCCGACGACCGGGTCCAGACTAGAGTCTGAGCGGGCCCGTTCCGGGCCACCGATTCGGGAACAAGCCCGAATCGTGCCCGCGGTTCCGGCCTGCGGTGGGGGTACCTGACCACTGTCGGCCATTCGACGCATCTGTGAAAGGTGACACTCGTGGACTTCGACGTGACCATCGAAATCCCTAAGGGCAGTCGCAACAAGTATGAGGTGGACCACCTTCGGGCCGTATCAGGCTCGACCGGACGCTGTTCACCGCGACGCAATACCCCGCCGACTACGGCTTCATCGACAACACCCTCGGGCAGGACGGCGACCCGTTGGACGCCCTGGTGCTGCTGGCCGAGGCAACCTTCCCGGGCTGCCTGGTGAGCGCACGGGCGATCGGCATGTTCCGGATGACGGACGAGGCCGGCCCCGACGACAAGGTGCTGTGCGTGTCGGCGAACGACCCGCGGCAGGCGCACCTGCAGGACATCGGTGACCTGAACATCTTCGAGAAGCTGGAGATCCAGCACTTCTTCGAGGTCTACAAGGATCTGGAGCCAGGGAAGAGCGTCGAGGGGGCGAACTGGGTGGGCCGCGAGGAAGCCGAGATTGAGATCGGCATCTCTTACGACCGGGAGAAGAAGCACCTCGCGGCCGAGGCGGCCATTGCCACCGGCGATCGGCACACGCATCGCGAGGGCGACGCGGTGCAGGCACACGCCTGATCCCTCAGCACAACAGAAGAAGCCGACCAGCTGGGCTGGTCGGCTTCTCCGTTGACTACTACCAGCGCCCGCCGCGTTGGACCTCGCGCAACCGCGGCCGGACGTCGAGCAGGTAGACGAGGCTTCCGGTGAGCGCGGCGAGCCACAGCAGGTTCTGCGGCGCGAACACCCCACCGAAGAAGGCCAGGCCGAGTACGACGGCACTGGCCACGGTGATCCCGGCCCAGGTGCCCTTTGTCTGCTTGTCCGCCGCGGCAAACGCATCTGACCTGCGGCTCGCGGCATCGACAGCCGCAAATACACCGGTGATCGCGCCGCCGACGGCGAGCAACAAGGTCACGATCTCGATGATCGGCATGATCAGTCCCACCCGGTAAGGGTACGTGCCAGCCGACCCGGGTCCAGCACGCCGAGGCAGACCCGCCGCTCAGTGGGCGTTTCTGCCCCGGCAGCCATCCGGGTGCCGGTGGCACGGACGGTCGCCGGCTTCGTCGCGGCGTCTATTTTGTCGCGGGCGTCTGCTTTGTGGTGGGCGTGATTGTGGTGGGCGTGGTGGTGCGTGCCCGCGGTGCGCGCCGTGTCGCTTCCTTGGCAGCCGCCGCCTTCGGCGCGGCAGTCTTCGTTGCGGCGGCCTTCGGGGCCCTGGGCTTGGTCGCGGCCTTCGTTGCTGCAGCCTTCGGCGTCGCCTTGGTAGCTGCGGTCTTCGGGGCGGCGGCCTTGGCCGCCCGGGTCGTCTCGGGCGCTGCGGTGGTGACCTTTGTCGCTGTTCCCACCTTGCGCGGCGCGGCGGCGTCGGCGGGCGATTTCTGCGAAGCGGACTTGGCCGCCACCTTTGCGGCTCGTGGCACGCTGAGCGCAGCATCGACAACGGTGCCGGGCTTGAGCGACGCGGACCGCACCCGGGACCACGCCCGGTCACCGCGATCAGCAAGGCTGCCGTAGATCGCGCCGACCAGCTGGGTGTAGGCCTCCAGCGTGTCGCGCACGGTTTCGACCGAGAGGTCGCCGGTGAATTCGGCGATCTTCGCCGGCAGTTCGGCAACGAGTTCCTGGGTCCTGGCCGGCATGTGCGTCGCGAAGGACTGGATCGACTCGGACACCTCAGCGGTGATCTTCTGGGCGCGCGCGGAGAGCTCAGCGGCGGACTCCGGTGACTTGCCGAGGTCCCTGACCAGCTTCTGCGCCTTTTCCGGCAGCTCACCCACGGCCTGTTGAGCCTTGCCCGGCAATTCGACTGCTGCCTGCTGGGCCTTGCCGACATGAGCTGCCGCGCGTCGTTGCGTCAGGCCTTGCCGACGTAGTCGGTGGCCGTCTGTTGGGCCTTGCCGACGTAGTCGGTGGCCGTCTGTTGGGCCTTGCCGACGTAGTCGGTGGCCGTCTGTTGGGCCTTGCCGACGTAGTCGGTGGTCGTCTCGGTCACCTTGCCGACGTAGTCGGTGGCCTTACCGGGGAGCTCAGTGGTGAAGGAGCGTAGATCGACTGGCCGGGGAGCATTCTCGGCGAACTGCTCCATCAGGCTCTCGCGCAAGGCGGCGAGTTGCTCGACCGCGAGGTCGCCGGCGCCGATGGCCGCCAGCAGCGGCCGGGGCAGGTCATCGAAACGATCGGCGAGCTGCTCCATCGCATTTTCCGAGACTGCGCGGAAATCTGTCACCATGGACATGAGGTACTCCTTCCGGCATCAGGTTTCGATGCCTATGGGTGAAATTCAATGCGTGCGGAATGCCTGTTCCGGCGGAGCCGTCAGGCAGGTATTGCGGGCAATTCCGGGCCGAGATCGCCGACTGGCGGACCGTCGTTCGACGGTGTTTCCACCGGTTCATCGGCCGCCGTCGTTGCCGCGAGTGCGATCGCCGCCTCTGTCTCCTTGCGGAATGCCGAGTAGATGTCGATCAGGGCGGACTTCTGCCGCTCCGTCAGCACATCGTCCGCGCGTACCGCAACGACGACGCCGGGCGCGTCAGCGGTTTCCAGGATTCCGGCCTTGGCCAGCAGGGTCTCAACAGAGATCGAGAGGCCGTGCGCGATTTGCGCCAGTATTTCAGCGCTCGGCCGCCGCAGACCGCGTTCCACCTGCGAGAGGTAGGGGTTGGAGACACCGGCCTTGGCGGCCAGGCCCCTTATTGATATCTGTGCTGCGACCCGCTGATCCTTGATGAACTCGCCCAGGTCCCGAACCGGAGTCAGCACCGGGTTCAGATCCATCACCGGCACCCCAGCACTCTTCGCAACGTCATGCTTTCTACTCTACGCTCTCTGCTTGCAACTGCAAGCACTACAGTTAGCGCAGGTGGGTGGGGTGATGAGAGTCACGCAAGGGCACCAATGACCTGCTCATCCCACGCCGTCCAGCCAGGCGATGGCGGGTGCAAGCGGGTGGTCATAGGCGACGACGACCGCCGCACCATCGGCCGGTCGGTGCTCGTCCCGGTAACGCTCGAACGCCTGCAGCCACCATTGTCGATCGGCAGGCAGTGAGCGGGTCATGGTGCCGGCGGTCACCTGCACATGCAGCACGGCGTCCAACCCGAGGCCGCCCGCCTGCAGGAACGGACCGTCGAGCAGCACGACGGACCTGGCCGCGACGTCCACCCGCGGCTCGCGGAGCGAGCGGTCGGTCTCCGGATCCCGCAGTCGCGGCAGATATTGTCCGGATCCGCCCGGCAGCAACGGATCGAAGAGCTCCCGGTGAAGGGCCGCAGTGTCGACCCAACCACTGAGCAACGTGTCGATGTCCGTCCGGCCGAACTCCAGCCGCAATGACGCAGGACGCCACCACCATTGGGTGGAGGCCCTGACGACCGGCCGACCCAGTGTCCGGACGCGCCGGGCAACCGCATCGGCGAGCGCCGCAGTGCCGATCTCCGCCGGTCCGTCGAACCCCACCAGCGGGTGTTCTGCTTCCAGGTCGTTGATCCAGCCGGCCAGGTCTTCCTCAAGTCGAGTTGGGGTAACCGGGACGAAGCGCACGCGATCCACCCTGCCAGCACTGGCCAGCTGTCAGCGCAGCAGCAGCTCGGCAAACGTGTAGATCGCCAGTCCGGCCAATGCGCCAACGACGGTGCCGTTGATCCTGATGAACTGCAGGTCCCGTCCGACCTGCAGTTCGATCTTTCGGCTGGTGGCCTCGCCGTCCCAGCGGGCGATGGTCTCGTCGATGATCCCGGTGATGCTCCTGGCGTGGTTCCGGGCCAGGTAGCCCGCCGCGTCGGCGACCCACCCGTCGACCTTCCTCGCCATCGGGCCGTCCTCGGTGAGTTGCCTGCCGAAGGAAACCAGGCCGTTGGTGACGGAACGACGCAGCGGGGAATTGGGGTCCTCTGCCGCCTGAACCAGCGCATCCTTGACCGACTTCCAGGCACTGGCCGCCAGTGAGCGCACCTCGGCGTTGCCGACGATCTGGTCCTTGATGGACTCCGCCCGCTCGATCGTCGCCGGGTCGGCCTGGAGATCGACAGCGAATTCTGCGAGGAATCTGTCCAGGGCGATCCGGAGCTGATGGCCCGGGTCGTCCTTGACCGCCTCCGCGAACGCCAGCACCTCCTGGTAGATCCGATCCGCGACGAACCCATCCAAGAAGCGCGGCGACCACGACGGTGCGCGCTGGGAGACCACCCGCGACACGGCGGTGTAGTTGTCCCGGATCCATTCGTAGCAGCGCTCGGTGATGAAGTCGACGAGCGGGTGGTGGTCGCCGCGTTCGAAGACCTCGGCAGCGATCCGGCCCAGCGGCGGCCCGATCTTGGTTTCGGCGATCTTGCGCCGAGCCATCGACTCGAGCAGGTCCGCGATCTGGTCGTCACTCAGGACGTTGCTGATGCCGCGAACGGCGGTCGCCAGTTCGGCCGTTACCAGCTCCGCCGATTCCGGTTTCGACAGGTAGTCCCCGATCCGCCTGGCCATCGAGAAGCCGGCGAGCTTCTCCCGCACCACTGCCTCCGACAGGAAGTTGGTGGCAACGAATTCCGACAGCGACGATCCGATCGCGTCCTTACGGTTCGGAATGATTGCGGTGTGTGGGATCGGCAGGCCGAGTGGCCTTTTGAACAGCGCCGTGACCGCAAACCAGTCGGCCAGGGCGCCCACCATGCCGGCCTCGGCCATCGCCCGCACATAACCGAGCCATGGGTACTGCTCCTCGAACCAGAAGGCGATGACGAAGATGATCGCCATCAGCACCAGCGCGCCGGTGGCGACGGCCTTCATCCGGTTGAGTCGGCGGCGCCGCTCCTGGTCGGCCGGGCTCAGCACGTCGGAGCCGAAGCCGGGGCTCACCGGCGCCGACACCCGCGCCCTGGGCGCGGATCCGCGGTCGGCTGCCGTGGCCGAACGAGTGGGCGAAGGAGTCGGAAGTTCCGTCGATTGTTTTTCGGTGGGTCCAGATTCCGTGGTGCTCATGGCCTCATTGTTCCCCGCCGAGCCGTCCCCGACGCTCTGCGCGGGCCACGGCGGCATTCTTCGGCTGCGCGCTGCCCCACCACCGGCGTCCACGGTCACCCGGGGGCACGGTAGGAATAGCCCATGACTCCGGGGTCCGAACGGTCGATGGCCCGCTTGACCGACCCGCTGGTCCGCCGGTTGCGCCCGTATACGACGACGATCTTCGCCGAGATGTCCGCGCTCGCCGTCGCAACCGGTTCGATCAACCTCGGTCAGGGCTTCCCGGACACCGACGGACCTGCGTCATTGCTGGCCGCCGCCCAGCGGGCCATCTCCGATGGGGTCAACCAGTACCCACCCGGGCCCGGCATTCCAGCCCTGCGGCAGGCCATCGCACACGCCAGGCAGCGCGATCACGGTCAGCGGTTCGACCCGGACACGGAGGTACTGGTGACGGTTGGCGCCACCGAGGCGCTCGCGGCCGCGGTTCTCGGGTTGTGCGAACCGGGTGACGAGGTGTTGATGCTCGAGCCGCACTACGACTCCTACCCGCCGATCGTCGCGATGGCCGGCGGTACGCACCGCAGCGTGCCGCTGCGACCGGACGCAAACGGGCAGGTTCGCGCTCGACGTCGATGAACTGGCGGCGGCCGTCGGCTCACGGACCAGAATGCTGATCCTCAATAGCCCGCACAATCCGACCGGGACCGTGCTGACCCGTGCGGAGTTGGCCGGGATCGCGGCCGTGGCAACAAGCAATGATCTGATCGTGGTGACCGACGAGGTTTATGAATACCTGGTCTATGACGACGCCGTCCACCTGCCGCTGGCCACTTTCGACGGAATGGCGGAGCGGACGATCACCATCTCCAGCGCAGGCAAGACGTTCAACACCACCGGTTGGAAGATCGGCTGGGCCTGCGGCCCGGCGCCGCTGGTCGCCGCGGTCCGGGCGGCCAAGCAATTCCTCACGTATGTGGGCGGCGCCCCGTTCCAGCCGGCAATCGCCGGCGCCCTGCGGGATGAAATGGCCTGGGTCGCCGGGCTGCGAGACAGCCTGCAGGCCAAGCGGGATCGGCTCTGTGCAGGACTGACTGCGGCCGGCTTCGGGGTATACCGCCCCAGGGGCACCTATTTTGTGATGACGGACATTCGCCCGCTCGGTGCCGACGACGGAATGCAGTTCTGCCTCGACCTACCGGCCAGGGCCGGCGTCGTCGCGGTGCCGGACGAGGTCTTCCACGACGACCCCAATGACGGCAAACCCTTTGTGCGATTTGCGTTCTGCAAGCGGGACGAGGTCATCGACGATGCCGTGCAGCGATTGGGAGCGATGCAATGACGCACAATGCGGCGACGAACAATGCGGCGACGAACAATGCGGCGACCAGCCAGGCAGCGACCAGCACGACGCCGGAAGCGATCCCTGATCGGATCGCGTCACTGTTGTCCCGGTCCCCGGTCTTTGACGGCCACAACGATTTGGCCTGGGCGATGCGCAAGCAGGTCGCCTACGACATGACGCAGCGGGACATCACTGTTCACCAACCCTTGCTGCACACCGACATTCCGCGACTTCGGGCCGGCGGGGTCGGCGCGCAGTTCTTCTCCGTTTACGTGCCCGGAACGCTGGTCGGCGGCGCCGCGGTCACCGCAACCCTTGAACAGATCGATTGCGTGGCAAGGATTGTCGCCGCACACCCGGAAACGTTCGAGGCTGCCCGAAGTGCGGCCGACGTCCGGCGGGCGATCGCCGGCGGCCGAATCGCCGCGTTGCTCGGCGCCGAGGGCGGGCACAGCATCGACTGCTCGCTGGGGGTGCTACGAACGCTCCGCCGGCTCGGCGTCGCGTACATGACGCTGACGCACAACCAGAACGTGCCGTGGGCCGACGCGGCGACCGACGTGCCGATGGTCGGGGGGCTCACCGATTTCGGCCGCGAGGTCGTGCTGGAGATGAACCGGATCGGCATGATGGTGGACATCTCGCATGTTGCACCTGCGACGATGCAAGCGGCACTTGATGTTTCACGAGCGCCGGTGATCTTCTCGCATTCCTCCTGCCGTGCCCTGACCGATCACGTGCGGGACGCCCCGGACACTGTTCTGGAACGACTGGCCGGGAACGACGGGATCGTCATGATCACCTTTGTGCCCGATTTCGTCTCCCAGGCCTGTGCCGACCATTCCCGCGGCGAGGACGCGAAACGGCACGAACTCGGCCTGGACAAGGTCACTATTTACACGGAGCATTCCGGCGAGCACCACGAACCGACCGCGGCCGCCGAGTTCGCCGCCTGGCAAGCCGAGAACCCCGCGCCGCCAGCAACTCTCGCTCAGGTTGCCGATCACGTCGACCATGCGCGGGAGGTCGCCGGCGTCGCGCACATCGGGCTCGGCGGGGACTACGACGGCACCGAGAGCCTGCCGATCGGGCTGGAGGACGTCTCGACCTACCCCGCCCTACTGGCCGAACTGGCGGAGCGCGGCTGGTCGGACGACGAGCTGGCCGCCTTGACCAGCGGCAACATCCTGCGGGTGCTGCAGGCCGCGCAGGACGTTGCCGACCCAGGATTCGGCGCCTGACAGCTGTCGGGATCAGGCCACGTGCACGGTTGTCGTCATCACCAGTTCGCCGGCCCCGACGTCGCCGGCCAACTGAACGGTGATCGACTCGACCTCCGCCAAAGACCGCAGATGAGTTCCCCCGCAGGCGATTCGCTGGGTTCCTGCCGGCAACACGCAGACCCATTCCCGCAGGTCGGTCAACCGCGGTCCGCGGACGTCAATATCCACGGACAGGCAGGTTGCTACCCAATCGGCGAGCAGGCTGTTTGCCACGGCGGCGATTGCCGGAAGCGACGCGTCGAGGCCCTCGATGTCAAAACCCTTCTTGCGCAACGAGCGGCCGATCCGATAGGTGTCGACGGCTCCGTACGGTGTGATCGTTGACGAGACGATGGCCAGCTGATCGAAGTCCGGGTGACCGAGGCCGTCGGTGCCGACCGGTTTGCGCCAGCTGCCGGCCAATGCCTCGTTGAGCGCGAGCGCGGCCAGATGACAACCTGTGTGACCGGCGGACAGCGCGGTCCGATGCGCTGCGTCGACGGTCACCTCAATCTCGTCGCCCGCGGATGGCATCGGGGTATCCGGCGCCACGGCGTGCACGACAAGGAATGCCCAGCCTGCGTCGCCGCGCCGGGCCGGGACGTCGTCACCGACGAACAGGTCCGACCCGTCGGTAGCGCCGATCACGCAGTCGAGCAGTGCAACCTGCCGGCCGTCGATGGTGACGGTGCCGCGGTCCGGTCCCTGATCGGGCCACCGGGGGTCGACCGGATGAGCGCAGGTGCGGTCGGTGATCAGGTAGATCCGATCGGTCGCCGTCCCAACATGGAGAACGATGACCCGCTCGGACAGCGCACCAGCGGGATAGCTGACCAGGGTGTCGATGATAGGCAGGGGCATGGCTGCCATTCTCGCCTCACCGGCACCAGGAGGTGAATCGATGAAGAACCGGCTGACCCTTGCCAGCACTTCCGGACGGGGGTAGACCTGTTCCACACGACGGGCGACGCGACCGCATCGATGGCAACACCGGCGCGCGGCGCGCCACCCTGAGTGAGTCGAAGAACAGGACCAGACGGTCGGCGATGGGAAACCTTCGCTCCCCCGAGGTGACATCGGATGCGGGTCCGGGCCCTGATCCTCGACGCGGCGGGCGGACGTCGCGCAGCTGGATCCGACAGGGTCGAGCGGCCGCGATGGGACCGGGAGTCACACCGGCGTCCGGATGTCGGCGCTTCGATGCGCAGGCCCGGGCCCCCCACCGCAATCAGCGGGGCTCGGCGCCAGCGCCGAGCCCCGCTTCCATTTCCACTCCCGTGTTGTCCTGTCGACGCGCAGGGGTGAGGATCAGCTGATGCGCATCGCGATGGCCAACGACCATGCCGGCTACTCACTCAAGCAGGAGATCAAACTGCAACTGGAAGCAACCGGACATGAGGTGATCGATTTCGGCACCCATGACGAAAATGCCTGCGATCTTCCCGATTTCGCCTACCCAGCTGCGCTGGCGATCGGTCGGGGTGAGGTTGACCGGGGCATCTTCGTCGACGGCGTCGGCTACGGCAGCGCGATGATCGCGAACAAGATCTTCGGCGTCTACGCCGCTGTGTGCCAGGATCCGTTTTGCGCGGAACTGGCCCGCTCCCATTCGAATACCAATGCGCTGTGCCTGGGCGGCAAGATCATCGGGTCCGCCATCGCGCTGGAGATCGTCCGGGTATGGATGAGCACCGATTACCTGGGCGCCGAGGCCGGTGGCGAGAAGTACCGCAGACGGGTGGACAAGGTGATTGCCATCAACAACGACCATCTGACATCCGTCAGCTGATCCGGCCGCCGCTACTTACGCGCTTCGGCCGGCGTCACCGAATCACCACGAGTGCGCCGGAGCTCTCGGGCCTCGAATCCAGAGCGATCCGACCCTGGAAGTGCGACGGTGGGACCGTGCTCGGTCAAGACCGGACTGTCCGGACGGCAACTGCGGTCCTCGCAGCTCTTGTGCTGGTCGCCTGCTCCGCACAGGTAACCGCGCCCCCGTCCGCCGGTATCCCGGTCAGTCCTGGGTCGAGCAGCGCCGCCGGGTCCACGTCGATGTCTGCAATCACCCCCACCGCGACGACGGCCGGGCCGGCGAGCACGTCCGGCCCGTCAGTAGCGCTACCCGGGCAGCCGGAAACCCTGCCGCCTGAACCCTCACCCTCCGCACCGACGCCCTCACCGACGACCGCGCCGACCTCGCTGCAACAGACTGGCTTCGTCAGCACGATCAGCGACATCGACCAGGCCACCGCCGCCCGGATGTCGACCAGTTGGCATCCCGGCTGCCCGGTAGCCCTGTCAGATCTGCGCTATCTGACAGTGAGTTATCGGGGATTCGACGGCGCCGACCACCAGGGCGAGCTGGTGGTCGCGAGTTCGGTGGCCGGTGATGTGGTGGACATCTTCGGTGCGCTGTACGACGCCGACTATCCGATTGCGTCCCTGCGGCTGGTGGATGACTACGGCGGCAGCGACAACGACTCGATGGCAGCCAACAACAGCTCCGCGTTCAACTGTCGCCCGGTCACCGGTGGCGGCGGATTCTCCGAACATTCCTACGGCACTGCGATCGACCTCAACCCGGTGCAGAACCCTTATCTCAGCGGCTCACTCGTGCTACCGGAGCAGGGCCGCCGCTACGTGGACCGGCGGCCGGCTCCCGGCGTCATCGAACCGGGCGACGCGGTCGTGACCGCCTTTGCCGACCGCGGATGGACCTGGGGCGGTACGTGGAACGGGCCCATTGACTACCAACACTTCTCGGTATCCGGACGATAATCCCCAACTCACCCGTGCACGGTGCGATGGCACGGTATGCCGAGGCCGGCAACCACTCCCAGCACAGCATCGCCTCGGATGATCACTGCTTCCTGGTCGGGGGTGAACCGGGCCGCAGCAGTCGCCGGTCGCGACGTCGCCACCGGAGTCAGCCGTGGCCCATCCCGATGGCGGGCGCAGACCCGAGCCGGCTCGGACGACCATGGCCTTCACACTTCGCTTCAGTATCGTCGACGAGAGCCAGGGACCAGGTCCGTTCGCTCTCCGTGGAACCCCGACTACGGCGATGTGCGCTCTTCGCCGAGCTGAGCGGCCTTTGCGTTCAGGTATCGCTGCTGCGGCGGGCTCATCGCCCGACCGGCCGCGTCGAGGTACTCCTGGTACGCCCCCGACCGATCACCGGCCATCTCCAGAAGATGCGCGCGGACGGCGGGCAGCCGGTGGTCCCTGGCGATCCGATCGTCGCTCTGCAGCGCTCGAAGCAGATCGAGACCGGCACGTGGGCCTGTTGCCATCCCAACGGCAACCGCGTGGTTCAGCCGGACCATCGGATTGTCGGCCGTTCGCAGCAGCAACTCGTACAGCGCGACGATCTGCGGCCAGTCGGTTGATTCGACGTCCGGTGCCTCGTCATGGATCGCGGCGATGGCGGCCTGCAACTGGTACGGACCAGTCCCACCACGCGGCAGCGCGGCACCGATCAGCGCAACGCCCCGCTCGATGTAGTCGGCGTTCCAGCGGGTTCGGTCCTGCTCGGCCATCGGAATCAAGGTGCCGTCCGGCGCGACCCGCGCCTGCCGCCGGGCATCGGTAAGCAGCATCAGGGCCAGCAGGCCGGCGACTTCACCGTCGTCGGGCAGCAGTCGGTGCACCAGCCGGGCCAGCCGGATCGCTTCGTCCGTCAACTCAGCACGCTGCAATCTCGGGCCCGACGTGCTGGCGTACCCCTCGTTGAAGATCAGATAGAGCACATGGAGGACCGCGCCGAGCCGCTGTTCGCGGTGCGCACCCGGGGGCAGTCCGAAGGGCACACCACTGTCCTTGATCACCTGCTTCGCCCGGCTGATCCGCCTGGTCATGGTTCCCTCCGGCACCATGAACGCCCGGGCGATCTCCACTGTGGTCAGCCCGCCCACCGCCCGCAGCGTCAGGGCAATCTGCGAGGTGGGCGACAGCGACGGATGGCAACACAGGAACAGCAGGGTCAGCGAATCGTCGCGATCCGGATTCGCGCCGGTTGTTGCCCAGGATCTGTCGGCGGCCGGTGCCAACCACTCTTCTGGGAGCGACCAGGTTGCGACTGTGCCCTCGCGCTGCCGGCGGGACTGTTCGCTGCGCAGCAGATCGATGAGCCGCCGGGAGCTGACGGTGATCAGCCAGCCTCGCGGGTTGACCGGGGTGCCATCCTTCGGCCATTGGGTCGCCGCCGACAGCAGTGCTTCCTGCACAGCGTCTTCCGACGAATCGAAATGCCCGTACCGACGAACGAGGGCACCGAGGACCTGCGGCGCGAGCTCGCGCAGCAGGTCCTCGACACGGCGCTCCGTCACATGACCAGGTCGTCGTGGCCCTCGAGAATGGGCCGGACATCCACGTACCGAACGTCATCGTCACCGGTCGGGCCGGGTGGGCATTCCGCCAGTTGGGCGGCGATTTCCGTTGCCCTGTCGAAACTCTCGCACTCGACGATCGTGTAGCCGGCGAGCACCTCCTGGGTCTCCGCGTAAGGCCCGTCGGTGACGAAGGGCACCCCGTTGCGGACGCCGAGCCTGCGGGTGTGCACCGGCTCGGCGAGACCGCGCGCGTCGACGAACTCCCCGCTCTCGACCAGCTCGTTGTTCCACTTCTCCATGAACGCGCCCATCGCCGCGAAATCCTCGCCGGTCCAGGCCGGCTTGTCGGTCGGCTTGCCTGCCATCGCGTCGAATTCCTGCTGCGAGCCGTAGAGCATGAGCATGTACTTCATGGTTCTCCTTCTCAACCCGGCACGCGATCGGTGCCTCTCACCGGGGACGTCGTTGCTGCCGACGGATCCCGGACATCCAGCTCAATTACAGGGCAGATCATCCGAGCGGGCATCTGGCCCGGTGTCTGCACGCAGCGTCTGCGCGCCGCCCACCAGCGGCATGCCCGGTGTGCAGGGACACTGAACCGGTGCAGCTACCCGTCATGCCCCCGGTCTCGCCCATGCTGGCCAAACCTGTCAGCACGATTCCCGCGCAACAGCTGTACGAGCCCAAGTGGGACGGGTTCAGATCGATCATCTTCCGGGACGGCGACGAGGTCGAGATCGGCAGTCGCAACGAACGCCCGATGACTCGCTACTTTCCGGAGGTCGTCGAGGCCGTGCTCGCCAACTTCCCGCGACGGGCGGTGATCGACGGCGAGATCATCGTCGCGAATATGGAGGGCAACACCCTCGACTTCGAGGCCCTGCAACAGCGCATCCACCCTGCTGCAAGCAGGGTCAAGATGCTGTCCGGCGCGACCCCGGCCAGCTTCGTCGCGTTCGATCTGCTCGCTCTCGGCGACGACAACCTCATGAATACACCGCTCATCGAGCGTCGAGCCGCGCTCCAACAGGCGCTGGCGAATGCACAGCCACCGATCCACATCACGCCGGCAACTCAGGATCTCGATGAGGCACAACGGTGGTTCGAAGAATTCGAGGGCGCCGGACTCGATGGTCTGATCGCCAAGAAACTGGACCTGCGCTACCAGCCGGACAAACGGGTGATGAGCAAGATCAAACACGAACGCACCGCCGACTGCGTTGTCGCGGGCTACCGCGTGCACAAGTCAGGACCTGGCGCCATTGGATCCGTCCTGCTCGGCCTCTACGACGACCGTGGCGTGCTGGCATCGGTCGGCGTCATCGGGGCCTTCCCGATGGCCACCCGCAAGAAACTCTTCGAGGAGTTGCAGCCCTACATCACCACGTTCGAGGACCACCCTTGGAACTGGGCGGCACAGGAACAGGGGGAACGCACACCCAGGAAGAACGAGACCAGCCGGTGGAACGCCGGCAAGGACCTCTCGTTCGTCCCGCTCCGACCGGAGCAGGTCGTCGAGGTTCGTTACGACTACATGGAAGGCGTCCGGTTCCGACACACGGCACAGTTCGTTCGCTGGCGCCCGGACCGTGACCCTGCCTCCTGCACCTACGACCAGCTCGACCGGCCGGTGCGGTTCAACCTTGCCGACGTCCTGCGTAGCGGCTGACGATGGCTCCCCGACAACTCTCGGCCCACGCTGCCCTCAGTCGATGTCGCCGTCCCATTCGGACAGCGGGGCGGGGTGCGGATGCCAATGAATCTGCCGTTCCAGACCGGGCAGGTCGGCCCGCCCGGTCGCCCAGAGCAACGTCTCCCAGGTGTCGGTGTCACGCGGCGCCCACGGGAACAGTCGGCGTAGCACCATCTGACTCAACACCTCCGGCGGCTCGAACTCCAGGCCGAGCCCCCTGGCCGCGTCGGACGTGTGCACGAGTAATTCGTCACAGCCCATCGCCGAAAAGCCGGTCGCATCGGCAATGCCCTCGGGGTGCCAGCCACGCTGACCGGGAGCCACTCCGTCGACGACATACCCCAGCAGGGCACTGCAGGCAGTGATTGTCTCGATCAGTTGCGCCGGCTCGGTCGACCTGAGCACGGTCAGCTCCAGGGTGGTCAATTCCTTGGTGCCGGCCGACAGGTTGCCGGCGTTCCACAGCAGCACCTCGGACATGTGCGCCACCACCTCCCGCACCGACCAGAGCATGCCCGGAATCGGGCGGTCCCAATCCAGGCCAACGGTGGTCGTCAGGAACGATGTACTTGCGCGGGCAGACTGCCGAAGGTTCGATCCGTCCATCCGACCATTCAAGCCGAGAGGGGGCGTCATCAGCGAGTTCGACGACGCACCGACCCAGCGACCGGTTCCCGCCGCTGCAGACCCGGTACCTGGCCCTGGACGATTGCCTGCATCGTTCTCTCACTCGCACTGTCAGCGACACTTCCGCATCACCGATGAATTCGCGGTCGGAATTGACGTGATCCTCAATGGTCTCGAAGGGGCTCTGCATTCATGAAGGCAGCGGTACACACGAATTACGGTCCGCCATCGGTGGTACAGATCTGCGAGGTTCAGCGTCCGTCGCCCGAGCAGGGCGAGGTGCTCATCAAAGTGCACGCGACGACAGTGAACCGAACCGACTGCGCCTACCGTTGGGGCAAACCGATTCTCGCCCGAGCCGTCTATGGTCCGATCAGACCGCGAGCAACCATTCTCGGGAATGAATTCGCCGGCCGGATCGAAGCCGTCGGCGTCGGGGTCAGCAAGTTCGCCGTCGGCGACCGGGTTTTCGGCTATTGCGAGGGACGGTTCGGCGCCCATGCGGAGTTCCTGGTCATCCCGGAGAGCGGCTCGTTGGCCACAATTCCTGACCACTCGACATGTCGCGGGGACCGCGCCGGCCGTCGAAGGTGCCCATTACGCCCTCGCAATGATCGACGCCGCCAAGATCCTCAGTGGGCAAAGGGTTCTCGTTTACGGAGCGACCGGCGGAATCGGATCCGCCGCTGTCCAAGTGCTCAAGAGTATCGGTGTCGAGGTCACGGCGGTTTGCCCCGACAAACATGTGGAACTGGTCCGCGGGTTGGGTGCTGACCGGGTGCTCGACCTGCAGGGTTTCGCGAAAGACGATCACCGCTACGACGTCGTGATCGATGCGGTCGGGAAGACGTCATTCGGCGCCTGCAAACACCTGCTCACTCCACACGGGATCTACCTCTCGTCGGAACTCGGTCCCCATGTGCAGAACCCCTTCTTCGCACTCGTCACCCCGTTGCTCCGTGGGAGAAGAGTCATGTTCCCCATCCCCAAGCACAACCAGGACATGGTGCGGTATTTGAGGGGTTTGATCGAGTCCGGACGGTTCATTCCGCTCATCGACCGGACCTACCCGCTGGATCGGATTGTCGAGGCCTACGACTACGTCGAGACCGGCCAGAAGGTGGGCAACGTGCTGATTGCCGTCGAATCGTGACTGGAAAACGAGCCCCGAATAGTTCTTGGGGCGTCACAGTTCTTGGGGCGTCACAGTTCTTGCGGCATGGACAGCCGGCTATTCCGTCCCGCGCCGGGGTGGACGCGGCTCTGCCGGTAGGCCGGTGTCCCGGCTGGGTTGGACGCGCTTCGGCTCGCCGGGCATCTTCGGGTACTCGGGCGGATACGGCAGGTCGCCCTGGCCGTGGTCGGTCTCGTCGCGATCGGACATTTCCAGCAGCTTGTCCAGCGAATACGCCTCGTTGTTCACCGCCGCGTGCAGATCGCCGACCTCGGCGAATCGGGCCGGCATGGTGAGCACATCGAAGTCGTCTGGGGACGATGCTCGGGACCTCGTCCCAGCGGAGCGGCGCGGAAACCCTCGCCCGCGGGTTGGCCCGCACGGAGTAGGCGGACGCGATGGTGCGGTCCCTGGCCATCTGGTTGAAGTCGACGAAGATCCGCTCGCCGCGTTCCTCCTTCCACCAATTCATCGTCACGTGATCCGGCATCCGGCGTTCCAGTTCGCGACCCAACGCGATGACGGCGCGCCGGGCCTGGACGAACGTCCATCGCGGTTCGATCGGGACGTAGACATGCAAGCCCCCGGCCGCCGGAGGTCTTGGGGTGGCCCTGCATCCCGATCTCGTTCAGCAATGCCCGCAGCTCCTCGGACGGCCCGCACCGCGTCGGAAAAATCGGTACCCGGTTGTGGGTCGAGATCGATCCGCAACTGGTCCGGCTGGTCGGTATCGCTGCGGCGGACCGGCCAGGGGTGGAATGTCAGGGTGCCGAGATTGGCGCAGTACGCCACCACTGCGAGTTCGGTCGGCGCGATCTCGTCCGCGGTGCGACCACTGGGAAAGGTGATGGTCGCGGTTTGCACGTAGTCGGGCGCGCCCTGCGGAACCCGTTTCTGATAGAACGCGTCACCCCTGTTGTCCATCCGGGTGGACAACTTCGCGCCCTCGAAAACCCCACTGGGCCAACGCTCCAGGGTGGTCGGCCGGTCCTTCAGCGCGCCGAGGATACCGTCGCCCACGGACAGGAAGTACTGCACGACGTCCAGCTTGGTCAGTCCGCGCTCCGCGAAGTAGACCTTGTCCGGGTTGCTCACCCGCACACTTCGCTCGCCCACCTGCAACTCAACTGCCGGTGTCGTCCTCGCCATCCCCGCAATCTAACCCGCCGAAAGGTGTGTTGCCGGGCATTACACAGCCGTAAGGACTGACCGGGAACGTCGGCAGCTGGATCGTTGTTTACCCAGACATGACAATGAAGGGCATGCACACCAACAAAACCTACGACGTCCAGAAGTCCGACCCGGAGTGGCGTTCCGAACTGAGCCCGCAGGAGTACAAGGTGCTCCGGCAGGCCGGCACGGAGCGGCCGTTCTCCAGCTCCTACGAGACAGACAAGACCATCGGCGTTTACCGCTGCCGCGGCTGCGGTTCCGAGCTGTTCCGCAGCGAGCACAAGTTCGACGCGCACTGCGGGTGGCCGGCGTTCTACACGCCGCTGGCCGCCGACCGGGTCGAGCTGCTGGAGGATCGTTCCTTCGGCTCCGTTCGCACGGAGGTGCGCTGCGCCACCTGCGGATCGCACCTCGGGCACGTGTTCTCCGGCGAGGGTCACGGGACGCCGACCGACGACCGGTACTGCATCAACGGTGTCTCGCTGCAACTGGAGCCGGACAACGGCTGACCCGTGGCGGGTCCCGCGTCGTTGAGCGCGGGACCATCGCTCCGTCCAAGGTGCTGATGGTCGCTAACCGGGAACCCGACCCCTCACGATCGTCGGACCGATCCTGGTCGGCCGGACAGCCGGTTGCGCGGAAGAGCAGGATGCATGGATGAGCCCGGCAGACACCTACACCCATGGCCACCACGACAGCGTGCTCCGCTCCCACCGTTGGCGGACGGCGGAGAACTCCGCCGGATACCTGCTCCCGCATCTGCGCTCCGGCCAATCCCTGCTCGACATCGGCTGCGGTCCAGGAACTATCACGCTGGACCTGGCGGTTCTCGTTGCGCCCGGCCAGACTGTTGGCCTCGACCGGGAGGTGCAGCCGCTGGTCTCGGCTCGCGCCACGGCGGCCGAGCGGGGTGTACACAACATCGGCTTCACAGTCGGCGACGTCTACCAGTTGGACTTTCCGGACCACAGTTTCGACGTCGTGCATGCCCATCAGTTGTTGCAGCACCTCACCGATCCGGTAGCCGCGTTGATCGAGATGCGGCGGGTCTGCCGGCCTGGCGGAATCGTTGCCGCCCGTGACGCCGACTACGCCGCCATGACCTGGTTCCCGGCCGATCCCCGACTGGACCGCTGGCTGGAGCTCTACCACCGGGTCGCCCGCGGCAACGGCGCCGAACCCGACGCCGGACGCCGATTGCTGTCCTGGGCACGCGCGGCCGGATACCGGGACATCACCGGCACAGCGACCGTCTGGTGCTACTCGACGAAGGCGGAACTCGCCTGGTGGGCCGACCTGTGGGCGGACCGGATCACCCAGTCCGCACTTGCCCACCAGGCACTGTCCGCGGGGTTCTCCGACGAGCAGGAGCTGGACGATCTGGCCA
Source organism: uncultured Actinomycetota bacterium (assembly GCA_963730295.1). GTDB lineage: Bacteria > Actinomycetota > Actinomycetes > Mycobacteriales > Nakamurellaceae > Nakamurella. Next base: position 448,567 of record CAVSRE010000009.1, read on the forward strand.
CCGGTTTTCGGGAGTGGGCGACGCACGACGACGCCTGGTTCGCCGTCTTGAACGCCGAGATCCTCTGCCGCATCGAATGATCCACCATCAGGTCACGGCACCCGCACAGTCGCACAGCCGAGCAGCGGGTTACCCGCGCCGCCACCGGTGGTGATCGCGTAAACGCACACCGAGTGAATGCCCGAACCAGTCGCCGGAACGGTGGCCGAGAAGCCATGGGAAGACCCGTAACCGCTGAATGCCGCGCCGACGTCCGGCCTGAACTTGTTGGCGATGAAGCCCGGGTAACCGCGCACACCCGTCGGGCCATTGTCGTAGACATGCACCTCCACCGCGCCCGGCGGATTATTGGGGTTCAGCGCCCATCCGCCCGCAACGATGGTGCTGCCCCGAACCGACACCGAGTCCAGGTGACCAAAGGCGTTCTGCACGTTGACGGTGCGGCAGCCAATCATCGGATTCGTGTTCGGTGGGTGGACGTTGATCGCGTACGCGCAGACCCGGTTCACACCGGCCCCCGCTGTCGGGACCGTCGCAACGAAACCGGACATCGGGCCAACCCAGGGAATGGCAGCGCTGACGTCCGGACGCGACAGCGTGGTGACGCCGGCCGCAGACGTCGTTCCGGCCGGGCCGGTCGCGTAGAAGTGGACAGCCTCGCTCGTTCTCGGTGCGTCCGGATCACTGGCCCAGCCGCCGACTCGGAGCTTGCCCTGCTCATTTGAGGTCACACTGTCCAGAGATCCGATCGGCCCCGGCACGTCGACGGTGCGACAGCCGATGAGGACGTTCGTCCCGGGTCCGATATTGATTCCGTACACGCACACCGAGTGCCGGCCGGGTCCGTACAACCCGATGGAGCCGTTGAAGCCGGTCCTGCCACCCGCGCCCGGAAAGGCTGCCGCAACATCCGGACGCGCGCCGCCGGTGATCAACCTGACGCCCGCCTGGGAGCCGTCCGGACGCTGGTCGTACACATCGACATTGATCGCCTGCGTCGGAGAATTCCCGTCGAAGGCCCACCCACCAACCTGGTAGGTGCGGCCGGAAAGGCTGGCCCCGTCAAATGATCCGATTGGATTCGGGCTTGGGCCCGGGCTCGCCGTCACTGCCAATACACCGCTGGCGTACGCGCTGGTCACCGCATTGCCCCGGGTGATCCGCAGGCACAGCCAGTACCGACCACCGGGGTTCCCCGCCGTGTTCCAGACAGTGGTGTTGGTGCCCGGATTCACCGGAACACCGGAGGCCACGGTGGTGCCGTTACATCCGGTCCGGTCGGTGTCGGCGATGATGGTGGCGGTGCCACCCGGTTGGTAGGCCGAGTCCTGCCAAGTGATCGGGAACGACCCACCGGTCGCGAAATCCGATCGGAGCTGGACGTCATGCAGGTACCAGCGCCGGGCACCGCGATCCTCGTTGGGGTCCCAGCGCACTGCTGTGACTGCCGCGCCCGAGGCGAAGGACGCACTGCCGGTGCCCGGTTCAACAACCTGATCGTCCGGCAGTCCCAGATCTATCGTCACCGTCCGCGTGCCGGAGTAGGTGAGGATGTCGTTGGTCTGGCCGCTGCCGCCGTCGCTCCGAGCCCAGACGACCCGGGCCATTGTCCCGCCGCCCGCGATGTCCCGAAGGTCGAACGGCCCGTCGTAGCCGGAGGTGACAGTGAGGTTCCGGTACACCCGGCCATCAATGCCGCCGGGCCCTACCCGCAGATTGATGTAGGGATCATTCGTGACATTTGTCCCCGCTAGCAGGACGCCGTCGTACACCAGGTTGGTGGATCCGCCGACCCCGGAGACGTCCGCAGGGCCGTTCATGTCCCACGGGTCACCCAGTGCCGTCGCTGCGTAGTCTCGATCACCGACGGCGTTGGGCGTGATGAACTTCGGTAGTGGCGCGGTGAGGGTGACCGCCGTCCAGCCCGTGTAGCCGTTGGATCCACGAAAGCCGATTCGGTAGCTGCCGGTCGGCAGTGTCGAGAGGTCTACCGAGCCGGCGGTGCCGGAAGCTCTTGTCAGCACGCCCCAGCCGGTCTTTCCGCCGATGTTGTTGCTGTCGTTGCCGTCAAGGTCCCACACGACGTCGCCGGATCCACCGCCGGGGTTGGACCAGGGCGCCGTCGCACCGGAATTGGGCTCAACGACCCGGAGCCAGTCGAGCGCGAAGTCGCCGCCGGCGGCACCCGGCGAGACCGCGAGACGAAGACCATTGATCGAGCCACCCCACCCGAGTGGCCAGCCGCCGAAGGCGGACGAGCCGGGATTGAGGATGTAGGCATTCCATCCCGCGCGCAGCGAGAACGGCTGCCCACCACCACATTCACTGCCGGCACCGCCGCCGGGGCAGTTGAACCAGAACAGTCCGGCCGGCACGTCGCGAGTCGAATAGGCCTCGAAGGCGACTGTGCGGTACTTGCCGGCGTTGAGGGCATTTCCGGGTCTGCCGCCGTCTCTGCCCAGGAGCAGCGAACCGGTGTAGCCGCCCCACAATGGCGAGACGTAGCCGTTATTGGTCAGATGCACGAGGGCCGTTCCCGTGCCGTTGATGAAATTCGAGACACTGCCCGTCGGTCCGTTGTCCATCAACAGGTCGTCGGTGTTCGAATAGTCCCACGGGTCGCCGAAGACGTCGGTGGCATAGTCGTGCCCGGCGGCACCCGATGCCGCGGCGACTGCGCCCGCCGCAGATTCTGCCGACGGCATTCCCGCGGCGCCCGATGCGATGCCGGCGGAGGCCGAAGCGGGAGTGGCGAATGCCGACGGCGCCGAGGCCAGCGTCAGCACACATACCAGTGTCAGGGCCAAAATCGAACTTCGGTTCATCATGCCTGCCGATCAGCGATCACTAGGTGGTGCGGCGCTGGTCACGGACAGTGCACTGCTGGGCCAGTACGGCGTTGACGTTCGAGCGAGACACACCCCGATTGCTTAGAGTGATCAGTCGACGACTCAGTGTAACCCGGTTTCCTTTGGGCCGAGCCTGCGATGACCGGCGCGGCCGGCATCGGCAGGTCAGCCCGCCGGTTCCCCCGCTGCCAACCGGGCAAGGAAAGCCGTTGTTGCCGTGACGATCTGGGCCGAGGCGGTGGCCCGGTCGACATCGGCCTGCCCGTCACCGGCCTGCTCCCCGTAATCCGCGAAGTAAGCATGGATGCCACCCTCGATCTCGGTGAACATGGCGTCCGGCGGGAGCTTCGCCTTGGACTCTTCGATATCTGCGGGAGTAGCGAGCGGGTCATTGCTCCCGTAGATCGACTCCACCTGCAGGGCGGTCATCCCGGAGAGATCGCCGTTCGGGTACGACGCCCACAGCAGCAGGCCCGACACCGTGTCCGGGTTGTCGGCGGCGAAGGACGAGGCAGCAACCCCGCCGAGGGAGTGGCCGCCGACCGCCCACCTGGAGATCTCGGGATGGTCGGCGATCGGCCCCGCCGATTGACCGATCTGCGCGATGGCCACCCCGAACGGCACCTTCAGAATGACCACCAGATAGCCCGCCTCGGCGACCGATCGGAGCAGGTCGGCATACGCCCGCGCATCCACCAACGCACCGGGTGAGAACACCAACCCCACCGTCGGGGACGCCAGGGTGGCCGGTGTGAGTTCGATGGTGGTGCGGGCATCAGTAACGGTGACCACATCATCCGACCGCAACGCAGCCGTGGCGTCGGACCCGGCAGTGTAGGGACGCAGCCAGGCCAGCACGCCCACCAGCAACACAACCAGGACACCCGCGACGACCCTGCCGACAATGCGCCAAGCACGTCGCGGCTTCGCCGGCGGTGCCGCTACCGGATCGCTCGTCTCCGACGGCTGATCGTTCGGTTCCGGGTTGCTCCGCCAGGGGAACATCGCGAAGCCGATGAGCGCCAATCCGACGGCGGCCGTGACCAGCAATGTGGTCGGATACGCGGGGTGGCCGTTCCAGATGGCATCCAGGCTGCTGAACAGCACCCACAGCGCTCCGACGAGAAGTACCAGACCGATGCTCAGTCGAAACCAGCGGGCCGGGCTCATGACGAATCTCCTGACGTCTATTGGAGGCGCGCGCCTGACTCTTGCCGCCCGGTCATCATCGGTCCTGCCGCCCGACGCCGCTGAGCTCCACGGGGCAAGCTTGCAAGCAGGTTCCGAGCCCTCAGGTCCGGCGATAGCCAGCCGTCCTGCGGTTCTTCGCCGGCGCGGGGGTCGAACCCAACGGCTGCATCGGCTTGCCGTCGTCGGTCGGGGTCGGCCCGGGTTGGCACTTCGGGCAGTAGAACCCGGTGCGCTCCTTCAGCGGCGGACCGATCATGGCGACCCGCACGATGGTGCCGCACCGTTGGCAGGGTTTGCCGGACCGGCCGTGCACCCAGGTCCCCATCCCCCGGCGTGGGTTGCCGCTGGTCGTCGGCTTTGCCTGGGTGGCGCCGCGCAGCAATTGTCGGCGGGCGGTCGCCAGCAGGGCCGGGACGTCCACCTCCCCGATCGGCGTCCATGGCGAGATCTTCTGCACGAAAAGGGCCTCGGCCATGTACATGGTGCCGATCCCGGCGACCGTCGTCTGGTCGAGCAGCGCCGCACCGACGTGTCGGGTTGGCTCCGTCATGAGCCGACGCCGGGCCTCGAGCGCACCGGACGGATCGAAATCGTCCGCCATGATGTCCGGGCCGAGGTGGCCGATGAGGTCGTTCTCGGCGGTGGTGGGAATCAAGTCCAGCAGGCCGAGCCAGTTGCCGACCGCGGTCCATTCGGTGCCGCCCAGCACCGCTCGGACACTGTGCCTGATGGGCGGCGGCCAAGGCTCTGCGTCCCGGGCATGAATGTACCAACTGCCCTCCATCTTCAGGTGCGATCGCAGGGTGAGCGGTACCGCGGCGACCGTCGGGATGCGGGGCGCCGGCGCAGCCGGGTCAACGGCGGCGAACCTGGTCAGGATCTGCTTGCCGTAGGCCACGACCTCGGTCACGGTGCGGCCCGCCAGATCTGCCTCACCGAGGCTGGGCCAGCGCAGTTCCGCGCGGATCAGCGGCCGCCCGGCGAGGGCCTGGTGCAACCGACGGGCGGTCCGCAGCACGGTGTCACCCTCGGGCATCGAAATCTCCGGACGATTGCGCGGGCGAACGGCAGGCCAATGACTCCGCGACCGCCAGCCGCGGCTCCGCGGCCGGGATCCGAAACTCCGCGCCGTAGATCCGCACTTCGCGTTGGCTGGAACCGGCGCGACGTGCCACTTCCTGGCGCGGAGTCTGCCGCGGCCGGGTCGATCCGGCCCCCAGCGACCACGCTTGCCGGGTCATCGGGTGGAACTCCGTAGTCGCAGGCCCCGCGGGGTCATGGTGAACCCGGCCGCGGTCAGCGCCGCGACGACCGGGCCGGTCGCGCTCATCGCGTCTGCACCGTCGAGCTTGGTGATCGTCAATGATCCGATCCGGCCGGACCGGACGCGCTCGGCCAGCCCCGCGGCGGCCGATTCCAGCAGTTCGCTGTCCGCGGTGAACGACAGCAGCGACCGTCCGCCGCGTTCGGCGTACAGCACGGCGGCCCCGTCCACCAACACCGTGAGCGCCCCGGCCCGCCGGGCCGGCCGATGCCGGTCTGCCCCCGACGCCGTGCCCGAGGTGCCCGCGTCACCCGCGCTGGAACCAGCACCGCCGACGCCGCCGGCCCCGCCATCACCGCTGGGATCCATCGCACTACCGGGAGCTCCGGGCCAGGGCAGCGCCGCTCCGTAGGGGTTCGCCGGATCCGCTGCGGCCAACACCACACCGCGGGGGACCGCCCCGTCGTCGCCGGGTCGGGTTGCGAACGCGCGGACCCGGTCCACCGCTCCAGCGGAGGCGAATTGCGAGGCGCCGAGACCTTCGATGAAGTAGCCGCGCCGGATCCGGCCGGTCTCCTCGAGTGCGGCCAGTACCCGGTAGACGGCGGCGAACCCGCCGACCGTGCCCTCGGCGACCACCGCCCCCCGAGTGACAATTCCGTGCCGATCCAGCAGTACCTCGGCAGCGGCGTGCGTCCGAACGGTGCCGTCGGTCTCGATTTCGGGCACCAGCGACCACCGTCCGACCGCCGACGGCGGCACGCCGCGCCGAATCCCGGTCGACGCGTCACCGGCCGGTCGACCCCGATTCCGGCCGGCCGACAGCATCGCCAGCCCGGACGGCCCGCGCATGCGGGCGCGCGGTGCGGGGGTCCGGGAACGGTGGGTCGTTTTCCCGCCGATCAGCCTGGCCCGCAACGGCGCCAGCGAATCGCTGGTGACGATCCCGGCGAACACCAGGTCCCACAAGGCATCCGCGATCGAGGAATCATCGACCGGTGCGCCGTCCGGCTTGCCTGTCGCGTGGTCTTTGTCCCGGCCCAGCGAGACCGCAACCGCCTGCGCCAGCGGCCGGAAGAAGAACGCCCCGCCACCGCCGAGCACGTCGACAATCGCGTCATGCTGTGGACCCGCCGGCCGGATCGCATCGGCGGCCGGCACCGGGATCGTCAACGGCGCAGTCTCCGCGAGGTGCAGGGCGATCCAGCCGTCGTCGCCGGCCAATGATCCGTGCCCGGTCCACAACACCTCGCCGGACGTGGTGAGTTCGTCCAACAGGGCCGGGGTATAGCCCGGGATCCGGGCCGGCAGGACAAGTGACTCCAGCGCCGACGACGGGATCAGGGCACCGGCCAGCTGTTCAACGGCGCGCAGCAGGCCGTCGGTACCGCGCAGCGCGTCGGACCCCGCATTGCCGCCGATCCCGTTCCAGGCCGGCAGAAACCTTGCCAGCGCCTGCTTCTCGACTGGCTCGACCTCGGCCCGAAGCGCAGCCAGCGACCGCCTGCGCAGCAGCCGGAGCACTTCGGCATCGACGAACTCCGAGCCGCCGCCGGCGTCCCCGCCGCGCACATCGGTGGACCCCAACGGGCGGAATTCCCCCTCGGCCAACCGTCCGGAACCGGTCAATCGACGAAGCGCATCGGTGACGACCGCGATGCCGAGACCGAACCTGGATGCGGGTTCCGCCGCAACGAACGGGCCATGGGTACGGGCGTAGCGACCCAGTAACCGACCGAGCGGATCATCGATCGACGTCAGCAACGACTCCGCAATGCCCGTCGGCAATGCGGTCCCCAGCGCGTCCCGCAGGATCGGCGCGTCGGTGGGATCGGCCCAGAGCAGCTCACCGCCGATGCGGACCTCGATCGCCCGCCGAGTTGACCCGAGCTCCGCCAACGCGGCCGAGACATCATCGACCGAACTCCGCAGATCCACCTCGGTGGTGGTCAGCGGACCGAGAATTCTCAGCAGGTCGGCGATCTCGTCGAGGTTGCGGGCTTGCCGGGCTTCCGCCAGCCGCTGCAGTTCGGCCTCGATATCGGCCAGCGCGTTCGGGTCCAACAGGTCCCGCAAGGCCAATCCGTCGCCGTGCCCGAGCAACTCGGCGAGCAGGGCCGGATCGACGGTCAACGCCGCGGCGCGGCGCTCGGCCAGCGGTGAGTCACCTTCGTAGAGGAACTGCGCAACGTAGCCGAACAGCAGGGAGGACGCGAACGGCGATGGCGACTGGGTCGTCACCTCCACGATCCGCACCGTCCTGGCCTCCAGTTCGCGCATCAACGTCACCAGAGCGGGGACGTCGAACACGTCCGACAGACATTCCCGGACCGCCTCGGCGACGATCGGGAACGACGGGTATGCGGAGGCAACCTCGAGCAACTGCGTCGCCCGCTGCCGCTGCTGCCAGAGCGGTTGCCGTTTGCCGATCTGCCTGCGGGGCAACAATAATGCCCGAGCCGCGCATTCCCGGAAACGCGCCGCGAAGATCGCGGCGCCGCCGATCTCCGCGGTCACCTCGGCCTCGAGAGTCTGCGGGTCCAGCACAGCGAACTCCGAAAAATCCGGCGCCCCGTTCTCGTACTCGACATCCGGCAGTCGGAGGACGATCCCGTCGTCGGCGTGCATGGCCGCGACATCCACCCCGTACCGCTCCCGCATCCGGGCCGAGATCACCAGCGCCCATGGGGCATGCACCGCCGCGCCGTACGGCGAATGCAAAACGATCCGCCAATCCCCCAGTTCGTCCCGGAACCGTTCCACTACAAGGGTTTTCTCGTCGGGAAGCACCCCGGTCGCAGCGCGCTGTTCGACCAGGTAGTCGACCAGATTACGGCGTGCGTACTCATCAAGGCCCGACGCGGCCAGCCGAGCATCGGCCACCTCGCCGAGATTGGCGGAAATCTCCCGGACGAACTCGCCGTGGGCGCGACCCAGTTCCGCGGGCCGGCCCAGGGTGTCGCCCTTCCAGAACGGCAGCCTGCCCGGAAGTCCGGGCGCGGGCAGCACCAGCACCTGGTCCCGGGTGATGTCGACGATCCGCCAGGAACTGGAGCCCAACGCGAAGACGTCGCCGACTCTGGACTCGTACACCATCTCCTCGTCGAGCTCGCCGACGCGGCGACCCGGGCCTTCGCCACCGGCGAGGAACACGCCATACAGCCCGCGATCGGGGATGGTGCCGCCCGAGGTAACGGCAAGCCGTTGTGCCCCAGGTCGTCCGGTGAGCAGGCCGGTCGTCCGGTCCCAGGTGAGCCGCGGCCGCAGCTCGGCGAACTGCTCGCTGGGGTAGCGGCCGGAGAGCATGTCGAGCACCGATTCCAACGCGCCGCGGCCCAGCGCCGCAAACGGCGCCGATCTGTGCAGCAGTTCGAACAGGTCGTCCACTCCGATGGGTTCCATCGCACAGATCGCAACGATTTGCTGGGCGGCAATGTCGAGCGGGTTGGCGATCACCGCCAGCGATTCGATCGCGCCGATCTGCATCCGTCCGGCCACGACCGCGGCGGAGATCAGGTCGCCGCGGAACTTGGGGAACATCACTCCGTGGCTGGGGGCGCCGACCTGGTGCCCGGCCCGCCCGATCCGCTGCAGGCCGCTGGCCACCGACGGTGGCGATTCGACCTGGATCACCAGGTCGACGGCGCCCATGTCGATGCCCAGTTCCAGTGATGAGGTCGCCACGACCGCGGGTAGCAGCCCGGTTTTCAACTCGTCCTCGATCAGCGCGCGCTGCTCCCGGGACACCGACCCGTGATGGGCCTTGGCCAGGGTCGTGGGGGCACCGACTGCGGTGCCGGACTGCGCCATGATCTGTGCCGCCGGACCCGCCCGCTCAGCCTGCACCCGGAGTTCACGGGCGTCGAGTCGCTCGGAGTGGATCTCGTTGAGTCGTGCGGTCAGCCGTTCGGCGAGCCGACGGGAGTTGGCGAACACGATCGTCGAGCGGTGCGATTCGATCAGGTCGACGACCCGCTCCTCCACGTGTGGCCAGATCGAGGTGCGGGCAACCTCCCCGGCTGCCTTCCCGGTGAGGTCGTCGGTGGCCGCTCCGAGAGCGCTCATATCGGGCACCGGGACCACGACGTCCACGTCGATCTGTTTGCTGGACGGCGGTTGGACAACCGTCACCGGGCGCCCCCCGGCCAGGAACCTGGCCACCTCCGCCACTGGCCGGACGGTGGCCGACAACCCGATCCGCTGCGCCGGCCGGTCCAACAGGACATCCAACCGGTCCAGCGAGACCGCAAGGTGGGCGCCACGTTTGGTGCCGGCGACGGCATGAACCTCATCGATGATGACGGTGCGAATGCCGGTCAGCATTTCCCTGGCCCGGCTGGTGAGCAGCAGGAACAGTGACTCCGGAGTGGTGATCAGGATGTCCGCACCGTCGCGGGCGAAGGCCCGCCGGTCGCCGGACGGGGTATCGCCGGAGCGGACCGCGACGGTGATCTCCGGCAGCGAAAGTCCGCGCCGCGCGGCGACCGCACCGACACCGGTGAGCGGCGACCGCAGGTTCCGTTCGACGTCGACGGCCAGGGCCTTGAGCGGCGACAGATACAGCACGGTGCAGCGCTCGCTCGCCCGGCCGGCGGATTCGGCGGTGCGGGCCGATTCGCCCAGGGCGCCGCGGGTCACCAGATCATCGATCGCAGACAGGAACGCGGCGAGGGTCTTACCGGAGCCGGTCGGGGCGACGACCAGCGTGTGGTCGCCCTTGCCGATGGCGTCCCAGGCCCCCGCCTGGGCGTTTGTCGGCTCGGCGAAGGCGGCGGTGAACCAGTCGCGCACCAGTGGGTCGAACCGGCTCAGGGCAGCGACTGGCCCTTCATCGCCCTCAGCGCCCGGCTTGCCCACTCGGCCATTGTGCGGCCTGCCACCGACAGCCACCTTGGTGCCCGGATTGTCGGGAAGCCAGCAGACTTGGGACGACCTGTGGAGCGCCCTAATCGCTCTACCGCTCGACTGAACTCCACGACCCCACCCGCCGCGATGCCGGGCGGCAGGAAAGCCGGACACGGATCACGTCACCTTGGTGACTTTGGTCCCTATTCTGCCGACCGTGACCGTCCCCCGAAACTGGACGCACCCGCGGCAGGAGGCGTCATGGATGAGGGCACGAACCAGGTCGGTGACCGGTCGAGCACTGCGAGAGTGATCGACCCCGACGGCCTGCAGGCACTGATCGACACCCTCGGCGCCGCCGGATACACGGTCATCGGGCCGACGGTGCGGCAGGGGGCCATCGCCAACGCGCCGATCCGGAGCATCGACGACCTGCCCCGTGGGTGGGGTGACGAGCAGGAATCCGCGCACTACCGGCTCCGAGCGCGGGACGACGACGCGTTCTTCGGCTTCGCCGCCGGCGCGCAGTCGGCGAAACCCGTCTTCTTTCCCACCGACGAACTGCTCTGGCGCGGCCGCCGAAGCAACGGGGACTTCACCGTCGAGCCGGGCGCTGAACCGGAGTCCGCGTCTGCGCCGACCGACCAGGGACCCTACGCGTTGCTGGGTGTGCGGTCCTGCGACCTGCATGCGATCGCCATCCATGACCGGGTGCTCACCGGCCGGGTGCGGGCCGACGCGCACTACGCAGCCCGCCGGGCCGACGCCTTCATCGTGGCCGTCACCTGCGGTGACCCTGGCGGCACCTGCTTCTGCGTCTCGATGGGCACCGGTCCGCGTCCGGAGGGCGGCCCGGACGCCCGGTACGACCTGGCGCTGACCGAACTGCTCGATGGCGGCGCACACCGGTTCGTCGTCGAGATCGGCTCCGAGCGCGGCGCCGAGATGCTCGCCGCGGTCCCAGCCATCGACGCCGGACCGACCGAACTGACCGCGGCCGACGACATCGCCGCCTCCGCTGCCGGCCGGATGGGCCGCACCCTGGACACCGATGGGCTCAAGGACATCCTGTACGCGAGCGTCGACAGCCCCGTCTGGGACAACGTCGCCTCCCGCTGCCTGGCCTGCACCAACTGCACGATGGTCTGCCCGACCTGCTTCTGCACCACCGTGAACGACGTCGCCGACCTCACCGGGGACATCGCTGAACGGCACCGGGAATGGGACTCCTGTTTCGACGCCGACTTCTCCTACATCCACGGCGGCACGGTGCGGGATTCGACGAAATCCCGCTACCGGCAATGGATGACGCACAAACTCGGGTCCTGGATCGACCAGTTCGGCACCTCCGGGTGCGTCGGCTGCGGTCGGTGCGTCACCTGGTGCCCCGCGGCCATCGATATCACCGCCGAGGCCGCGGCGCTGCGGGCCGCTGCCGCCCCGACACCATTGCCCGGCAACTGAGGGGCGATGACCATGAAGAACATCGAACAACTCCTGCCGGATTACGCGTTCTTCGACGGCCTCGACCCACGGACCGTCGCGGTGCTCGCCGGCTGCGCGATCAACATGCACCTGCACCCCGGCCAGTTCCTGTTCCACGAAGGCGATCCGGCAGACCACTTCTATCTGCTGCGGCACGGGCGGATCGCGATCGAGGTCCACCGGCCGGCCGGCGGCGCCGTGGTGCTGGACACGGTGGACGACGGTGATGTGGTCGGCTGGTCCTGGGTGGTACCGCCGTACCGCTGGGCATTTGATGCCCGCGCGGTCCAGGAGACCAGCGCCATCGCCTTCGACGCGGTCTGCCTGCGAGCCAAGTCCGAGGCCGATCCCCGGCTCGGCTACGAGTTCCTGCAGCGCGTGATGCGGGTGATGAACCGGCGATTGCAGTCTGCCCGGATCCGGGTGCTCGACCTGTACGGGAGCATGTCATGAGCAACGTCGCGGATCGAACGGGCCAGGTCGGCGGCACCCTGACACCTGACCCAACACTGCCCAACCCAACGATCGATCCGATGCTGCCGCGCCCGTTCGTCGTCCGGCACACCCGGCAGGACACCAGGGACACCTACACCCTCGAACTGGAACCGGTGGACGGCGAGCCGATGGCCTACGAGCCCGGGCAGTTCACCATGATGCACGCATTCGGCGTCGGCGAGGCCCCGATCTCGATCAGCGGCGACCCAGCCAAGACTTCTCGCCTGGAGCACACCATCCGCAACGTCGGCTCCGTCACCGCAGCGCTCGTCGCGGCCGCCCCCGGCACGGTGCTGGGCGTCCGTGGCCCGTTCGGTACCGGCTGGGAGGTGGACCGTGGCAAGGGCGGGGATGTGGTGTTCGTCGCCGGCGGGATCGGCCTGGCACCCCTGCGGCCGGCCATCACAACACTCATTGCCGAGCGCGGCGACTACGGGCGGGTCGTGCTGCTGTACGGGGCCCGGACGCCGGAGGACATTCTGTTCGGTGACGACCTACGGCGCTGGGCGGAACTGCACGAGATCGTCGTCGAGGTCACCGTGGACAACGGTCAGCACGCCTGGCGCGGCCGGGTCGGTCTGGTCACCCACCTGGTGACCCGGGCCGGGTTCGACCCGGTGCGCGCGCTGGCCCTGGTCTGCGGACCAGAGGTGATGATGCGGTACGCCGCCCAGGCCCTGTCCGACCGCGGTGTACCCGCCGACCGACTGCGACTGTCCATGGAACGCAACATGAAATGCGGCGTGGGGCTGTGCGGGCACTGCCAGCTGCGCGAACTCTTCCTCTGCGTCGACGGTCCGGTACTCGGCTACGACCGGTTGGCCCCCTTGATGTCTCGTACGGAGCTGTGACCCCATGACCGCAACAGTCCCGGTAACATTGCACGCCGCGTCCAGGCCGAAGCTCGCCGTGTGGAAGTTCGCCTCCTGCGACGGCTGTCAGCTCACCCTGCTGAACTGCGAGGACGAGCTCATCCCGCTGGCCGGCGCGGTGCAGATCGCCTACTTCCCGGAGGCCACCCGGTCGGTCGTCGAAGGGCCCTATGACGTTTCGCTCGTCGAGGGTTCGGTGACAACGCCGGAGGAGCTCGAACGCATCCAACGCATCCGGGAAATGTCCCGGATGCTGATCACCATCGGCGCCTGCGCCACCAGCGGCGGCATCCAGGCGCTGCGCAACTTCGCTGATGTCGCGGAGTTCCGCTCGATCGTCTACGCCCACCCCGAGTATCTCTCGACCCTGTCCCGGTCCACCCCGATCTCGGCACACGTCAGCGTCGACTTCGAACTGCGCGGCTGTCCGATCAACAAGCACCAGTTGCTCGAGGTGCTGGCCGCGGCCATTCAGGGCCGCAAACCCCGGATCCCCTCTTACAGCGTGTGTGTCGAGTGCAAGCGGCGCGGCAATGTGTGCGTCACCGTCGCCAACGGGACCCCCTGCCTCGGCCCGGTGACGCAGGCGGGCTGCGGTGCGCTGTGTCCGACCTTCACCCGCGGTTGCTACGGCTGCTTCGGCCCGCAGGACACCCCGAACACGTCGTCGCTGGCGACCCGGCTGCTCTCGCTCGGCATGCGTCAGGGCGAGGTGATGCGGATCTACCGCACCTTCAACGCGGCGTCCGAGCCATTCCGACGCGAATCCGAGCGACACGAGACAGCCTTGACGGCAACGGCTTCCGACGACGGGACGGTGACGTCATGAGCCACAAACTGACCGACGGCGGGCAGGTGATGCACGTCGGCACGCTCTCCCGGGTGGAGGGTGAGGGCGCCATGCACATCGAATACACCGGGGGCGTGGCGACCAAGGTGCAGTTGCGGATCTACGAGCCGCCACGGTTCTACGAGGCGTTCCTGCGCGGCCGGGCCTGGACCGAACCGCCGGACATCACCGCACGCATCTGCGGCATCTGCCCGGTGGCCTACCAGATGAGTTCCTGCTGGGCGATCGAGGATGCCTGCGGCGTCACGATTCCCGAGGCGATCCGGCTGATCCGGCGGCTGCTCTACTGCGGGGAATGGATCGAAAGCCATGCCCTGCACATCTTTCTGCTGCACGCGCCGGACTTTCTCGGTTACGAAGGAGCCATCGAGATGGCTGCCGACCACCCGAAGGTCGTCGAGCGCGGGTTACGGCTGAAGAAGGCCGGCAACGACCTGATGGACCTGGTCGGCGGACGGTCGGTGCACCCGATCAACGTCCGGGTCGGCGGCTTCTACAAGATGCCAACCGTCGCCGAACTGCGCGGAATCAGGCCGGTGCTCGAGCGGGCGCGGGACGAGGCGGTTGAAACCGTCCGCCTGGTGGCGGGTTTCGACTTCCCGGAGATGGAACAGCCCTACGAGTACCTGTCGCTCCGCCCGGAGGTCGGCTATCCGATCGAGTCCGGCAGCGTCATCACCACGGCGGGAAAGGCCTTTGCGGTCAGAGACTTCACCCAGCACATCGCCGAGCAGCACGTCGAGTGGTCGAACGCGTTGCACGCCACGCTCGACGGCGAATCCCCTTACGTGGTCGGACCGCTCGCCAGGTACACGCTGAACTTCGACCGGCTCTCGCCGATCGCGCAGGACATCGCCCGCGAAGTGGGTCTGGGAACCACCTGCCGCAATCCCTTCCGGTCGATCATCGTGCGGGCCGTCGAGTTGGTCTACGCCTACGACGAGGCGATCCGGATCATCGACGGCTGGCGCGACGGGATTGCCCCGTCCGTCCTGGTCCCGCCGCGGGCCGGCGAGGGTTTCGGGGCCAGTGAAGCCCCACGGGGCACGCTCTTTCACCGCTACATCCTGGACGGAGAGGGCATCATCACCGATGCCCAGATCGTTCCGCCGACCTCGCAGAACCAACCGTCCATCGAAGCGGACCTGCGGACGATGGTGCAGAACTGGGCGGAGACCGAGGGCGACCGACTGGACGACCATGCGCTGTCCCACCGCTGCGAGCAGGCGATCCGGAACTACGACCCGTGCATCTCGTGTGCGACGCACTTCCTCGATCTGACGGTCCGGCGATCATGACGATGCCACCGGTCCGCAAGACCCTGATCGTCGGCCTGGGTAGCCCTGACCGCGGCGACGACGCCGTTGGCCCGAAGGTGGCCCACCGGATCGCCGCGTTGGGGGTGCCGGGGGTTCGGGTGGCCGAGCAGGAAGACCCGACCTCGATCATCGAACTCTGGGACGGCTGCGATCTCGCCATCGTCATCGACGCCGTCTGCTCGAACGGGATTCCCGGGACACTGACCATCCTGGAATGCGGTGCGATCGCAGCCCCGCTGCCGGAGCACTCCTGGGCCCGCACCGGCCGCGGCGGTACGCACGCCTTCGGGCTGGCCGCCGCCGTGGAGTTGGCCCGGGCGCTGCATCGACTACCGGATCGGGTCGTTGTGATCGGGGTCGAGGCGGGCGGGCTGGAACACGGGGAACCGCTCTCCGCACCCGTGGCGGCCGCGGTCGCGCGGGCCGTCGAGGCGGTCATCGGCACGCTGTGGGAGACCGCCGCGCTGCCGTGTCCCCGTACCGGCGCGAACGGGTGGGCCACCAGCGCGCCGTTGCTGCGGGAGGTGAGTCGCTGATGTGTCTGGGCGAAATCGCCGAGGTGATCGAGGTGGGCGCCGGAACCGCCGTCACGTCCGTCGGCGGGCAGACTCGGCAGGTCAGCCTGCTGACCCTGACCGACCTGGTCGAACCCGGCGACTGGGTCCTGATCCACTCGGGGTTCGCGCTGGCCAGACTCACCGCCGACCAGGCCAGGGACGCCACCACGCTCCGCAACACTGCGCCGCCGACGGCTGCGGCACCCAGCACAATCACGGAGGTTTCGAGATGACCGGTACCAGACGAGCGGGCCTGCTGCTGGCCCTGCTGACCGCCCTGATCAGCGGCTTCGCCATCTTCCTGAACGGCTACGGCGTCAAGGCATTCGGCAACGCCACCGTCTACACCACTGCGAAGAACGTCATCGCCGCACTGATCCTGCTCGCCGCGGTCGCCATCGGCCGGCGCCGGGGCGTCACGGTGACCCGACCGGCGGGCCGCCGGCAGTGGCTGGGCTTGCTCGCGGTGGGAATCATCGGCGGCAGTGTGCCGTTCGTACTCTTCTTCGAGGGCCTGGCCCGGGCGTCCTCGACCCAGGCCGCGTTCCTGAACAAGACCCTGGTCCTCTGGGTCGCGCTGCTCGCCGTCGTGATCCTGAAGGAGCGGCTGCAGATCTGGCACTGGGTCGCGATCGTCCTGCTGTTGGTCGGTCAGGCCGGGTTGTCCGGCGGGTTCAGCGCATCCATCGAGTCCGGGGAGCTGCTCATCCTGGCGGCAACGCTGCTGTGGGCGATCGAGGTGATCCTCGCCAAGCGGCTGCTGGGGTCACTGTCGTCGTGGACCGTCGGGCTGGCCCGGATGGGCTTCGGTTCGGTCGCGTTGATCGGTTGGCTGCTGGTCACCGGATCCGCCGCCTCGCTGCTGTCCATGACAGCCGCGCAATTGGGGTGGGTGCTGCTCACCGGCCTGATTCTCGCGGCCTACGTGGCGACCTGGTTCGCCGCGCTCGCCAGGGCGCAGGCGGTCGACGTCACCGCCGTGTTGGTGCTCGCGGCGCTGATCACCGCCGGCCTGAACGGCGTGGTGAACCGCACGCCGTTGGTACCGCAACTGGGCTGGCTGATGCTGCTGGCAGCGGGCGGCACCCTGGTCTGCGTGCTGGCGTGGCGGCGTGCTCCCCGATCCCTGCCATCCGCCGCGTAAGCCGGCACCGGCCATGGATCGGACGACATCGGGAGGACCCAGCGGCGCAGTGCTTTTCGGTCGCTTCGCCTATCCGCCGAATGAACTGGGCTACTGCGGACCCGCCGAGCACGGCCAGCTGCTGGAACAGGTCTCCGGCCACGCGGACGACGGCGATCTGCATCGGCTGGTGCGCGGTTTCGAGGGCGCCTGGCCCTACCTGGAGCTGATCGCCGGTGCCGCGGGGATCAGCGATCCACTGGACCGCCGGGTCGTCGAGGCCTACTGGATCGGCAACGAACTGCTGGATCATGTCGGGTCAACGGCCTTGGGCCGCTCGATGGACGACCGGTTCGCCGACCGGATCGACCGGCGGTCCTTCGAGCGGCTGGCCGACTCGGTGCCCGCCGGTGCCGTGCCGCACCACAGCTTCCATGTTTTCGGGGTGTACCCGTGGCTCGGGCTGCTGCGCGGCGGGCGGGTGGACGAGCCGTTGCGGGTCCTCGATCGGTGCCGAATCCGTTGGGGAAAGGTCGTCGGGACAACTGACAGCGGCGTGGCGAGGGTCCTTTCCCGGCCCCTGGAATGGGACGGTCGACGGCTGACGCTGGCCGGCCCGCGCGAGGAGCAGGCCGTCACCCAGCTGGACGGCCACGGCCTCGCCGGAACACTGAAGCCCGGGGATTGGTGCGCACTGCATTGGGACTGGGTCTGCGAACGGCTCGAGCCGCGTCAGTTGCTGGCCCTGCGTTGGCACACGCAGCGCCAACTCGACCTGGTCAACGCGCAGGCCTTCCCCGCCCCGGCTGCCGTCCTGGCGTAGCTCCTTCGGCCGAGGAGGGCCCTACTCCGGAATGATCAACGTCGGAGTGTCCCGCCGGAGCGTTTCGCCGCGGAAGAACGCCGGGGCCCTGATCCGCCAGATGAGCATGAACACCAGACCGACCAGGATGAGCCCGAGACCGAGGACCAGGACCGTGCCAACCCCGAAGACGCTCGAGCCGGAGTACTCCGGGTCCGCGCTGTCGCGGATGGTCACGAAGAAGACGAACCACAGCCCGAGCCCGCCGAGCAGCGGGAACAGGAATTTGAAGATGAAGTTGTAGAAGCTCGTGAACAGCTCCTTGCGGAAGTACCAGATGCAGCCGATCGCGGTGAGCCCGTAATAGAAGCAGATCATCAGCCCGAGCGAGAGGATCGTGTCGAAGAGCACCGACTCCGAGACGAAGGTCAGCACCGTGTAGAAGGTGCCCGCAACGACGCCGGCGATGATCGTGCCGAAGCTGGGTGTCAGGTAGCGGGGATGGATGGCGGCGAACCGATCGGGCAGCGCCTTGTAGGTCGCCATGCCGAGCATCGTCCGGGTGGTCGGCAGGAAGGTGGTCATCAGGCTGGCCGCGGAGGATGCCAACACCGCCAGGAAGAGCAGGTTGTGCCAGGGGGAACCCATCACCGGCTCGGCCAATGCGCCGAACACGTTGTCCTGGATGTCCGCGTTGGCCAGGCCGAGGCCCTCCGTGCTGTCCCCGGCATACATCAGGGTGGCAACCGAGACCAGCAGGTAGGTCAACAGGATGGACAGCACACACAGCAGCGCCGCTCGTCCAGGCGTCTTCTCGGAATCCTTGGATTCCTCGTTGACGGTCAGCGCGGTGTCCCAACCCCAGAAGGAGAAGATCGAGGCCGAAAGCCCGGCCACCAACGCACTCACGGTCAGCCCGGTAAACGGGTTGAACCAGTCCCAGGAGAACGGGATACCGCCGGGATCGTCGGGCCCGCCCGCCTTGGAAAACGCCATGACGACGAAGATCCCGAGCACGATGAGCTGGAAGAAGACCAGGACGAATTGCACCTTCTCGGTCGTGGTGATCCCCCGATAGGCGACGTAGGTGGCCAGGACGAGGAACGCCAGGCAGGTCAGCACGTTGACGAACCTGTTGTTCCAGAGCTCGCCCAGTTCGGGGTTGTTGAAGACGCTGCCGAGCAGTTGGTAGAGGAACTGCACGCCGATTCCGGCCAGGTTGGCCAAGACGATGATCGTGGCCAGAATTGCCGCCCAGCCACCGAGCCAGCCAACGTAGGGCCCGAAAGCCCGCGTCGTCCAGGTGAATGACGTCCCACAGTCCGGGTCGACCTTGTTGAACTCTCGATAGGCGTACGCGGCGAAGAACATCGGGATGAACCCGGCGATGATGATGATCGGCATCTTCACCCCGGCGACCGCGACGATCAGGCCGATGGTGGCAGTCAGTGCGTACGCGGGTGCCACGCTGGAGATGCCCAGCACGGTGCCGCCGAGCAGACCGACAGACCCACTGGCCAATCCCTTTTCGAGCTGCGGATGATGGTGCCCGTCGTGCGGCGGCTCGTGCGGGTGGGGCACCGAGCGCTCGTGTTCATGTCCGTGGTGCTGGCCTTCGATGGTCATCCTTGCCTCACCGGGATAGAAGGAGATGGCTGACGACGGCCAAGATTCCCTGAACGGAGATCAGGCCATCACGGAGGTGGAATTGTGCCCGGAGGCCCGGGTGTCGTGCCCGATCACCCTAAGCCGGGTGGGCCGAACAGGTCAGGTCGAACGGCAAGAAATTTTCCGTGCGACGACACCCTTGGAAGGAATCGCGCGCCGGGAACGCGGTCGCCGGGTCGTTGCGGCCACCGAAGAGAGTCAGCCACTTGTGAGTGAGCACTCACTCAGCTAGATTCGCTGCTGTGACTCCACCACCCACTCGGGCCACCCCCCTTCCTCCCGATGAGCGGCGGGCCGCGATCATCGCCGCCGCGATCCCGCTGGTCTGCGACCACGGGAATGCCGTCACCACCCGAGAGATCGCGGCTGCCGCCGGAATTGCCGAGGGAACGATCTTCCGGGTCTTCCCGGACAAGGACGCGGTGATCAGCGCGGTCGTCACCCAGGTCCTCGATCCCGCTCCGCTCGTTGCCGAGCTACGGGGTATCGATCCCTGCGGCGGGCTCGAGCAGGTCCTGACGCAGGCGGTCGACGCGATGCGCCGTCGCGTCGAGAGCGTGTGGCAGATCATGTGGATGCTGCTGGTCTCCGGGCCACCCGGCAACGAGCCGGACACCTCGAAGTTCGTCGTCGTCAGGGACGCGAAAACCGGGCCAACCGGCCCGGGACCGGACATGACCGAGGCCAACACCGCCCTGGCCGACCTGCTGATCCCGAATCGCGAAGAGCTGCGACTTGCCCCCGCCGAAGCAGCCCGGATGTTCCGGTTGATCACGCTCGCCAGCACCCACCCGAGGATCACCGACGGACAGCCGCTGGCCACCCACGAGATCGTGGAGCTCCTGCTGCACGGGATCGGCGCTCAGAAAACAACTTCCACAGAGTCGGAACCAAGGACAGACTCACCAGTCGGCCGGCGCCGAACCCGCCCGAGAGACCGCCCACGCCCAACCAGTCGGAGCCCAGTGATGCTGATTCCCCTGTTGCGCAAGTACCTGCGGCCGTATCGCGGCCCGCTGACCGCCGTGATCATCTTCCAGCTGATCGGCACCATCGCCTCGCTGTACCTGCCGGCACTGAACGCGGAGATCATCGACGAGGGGGTCGCCAAGGGTGACACCGCGTTCATCATCTCCACCGGCGGGATCATGCTCGCGGTCACGGTGCTGCAGATCGTCTGCACGATCATCGCCGTCTACTTCGGTGCCCGGACGGCGATGGGCTTCGGCCGGGACGTCCGCGGCGCGTTCTTCAAGCAGGTCGGCACGTTCTCGGACCGGGAGATCGCCAAGTTCGGCGCTCCGACGCTGATCACCCGCAACACCAATGACGTCCAGCAGGTGCAGATGCTGGTGCTGATGACCTGCACGCTGCTCGTTTCCGCTCCGATCATGTGTATCGGCGGCATCTACATGGCGCTGCGCACCGACCTCGGACTGGCCTGGTTGCTGCTGGTCAGCGTGCCGGTCCTGGTCATCGCGATCGGCCTGGTCGTGGTCAGGATGATCCCGCAGTTCCGGCTGATGCAGGTCCGCATCGACGTCGTCAACCGGGTGCTGCGCGAGCAGATCTCCGGTATTCGGGTCGTCCGCGCATTCGTCCGGGAACCATTGGAGACCAGGCGGTTTGCCGGCGCCAACCAGGAACTGACCGACACCGCGGTACGCGCCGGCCGGCTGATGGCGCTGATGTTCCCGATCGTCATGCTGGTGCTCAACGCCTCCAGCGTCGCCGTGCTGTGGTTCGGCGCCCATCGGGTCGACAACGGCGATATCGAGATCGGCGCCCTCATCGCCTTTCTCAGCTACCTCATGCAGATCTTGATTCTCGGTGATGATGGCGACGTTCATGGCGTGATGGTGCCGCGGGCATCGGTCAGCGCGGACCGGATCAGCGAGGTGCTCGGCACGGATTCCTCCGTCGTTCCGCCCGTTTCGCCGGTCTCGCCGAAGATGGACACCGGCGAGTTGCAAGTGGACCGCGTCGAATTCAGCTACCCGGGCGCGAGGCACCGGTACTGCGGGACATCAGCCTGCTGCGCAAGGCCGGGCACGACACTGCCATCATCGGATCGACCGGCGCAGGCAAGACAACGTTGCTCTCGCTGATCCCGCGGCTCTTCGACGCCACCGGCGGCGCCGTCGCGGTCGATGGGCTCGACGTCCGCGACTCGATCCGGAAACCCTGTGGGACCGCATCGGTCTGGTACCGCAAAAGCCATTCCTGTTCACCGGAACCGTGGCGTCGAACCTGCGCTACGGCAACCCGGACGCCACCGATGAGGACCTCTGGACCGCGCTGACGATCGCCCAGGCCCGGGATTTCGTCGCCGCCATGCCGGACGGAATCGACTCCCCCATCTCGCAGGGCGGGTCCAATGTCTCCGGCGGGCAACGGCAACGTCTGGCGATTGCCAGGGCCTTGGTCGCGCAAGCCCACCATCTACCTGTTCGACGACTCCTTCTCCGCGCTCGATCTGGCAACCGACGCCCGGCTGCGGGCCGCGCTGCGGCCGACCACCAGGGACAAGACGGTGATCATCGTCGCGCAACGGGTATCCACCATCGCCGACGCCGACCAGATCATCGTGCTGGAAGACGGGCTGATCGTCGGGATCGGCCGTCACGACGAGCTCCTGCAGACCTGCCCCACGTTCATCGAAATCGTGCAGTCCCAGCTCGCCGCGGAGGTGCCGGCATGACGAAACCTGGCACCAAGCCGGTCACCGCGGCGCCGGAACGACCCAAGTACGCGCCACCCCCCGGCGGCCGGCCTGGCGGCCACGGCCCGTTCGGCGGCGGCGTCGGCATGCCCGCCGAGAAGTCGCTGAACTTCGTGCCGTCGGCCAAGCGGCTGATGGGCCGGATGAAGCCGGAACGCACCGGGCTCATCTTCGTGGTGCTGCTCGGCGTGCTCAGCGTGGTGTTCTCGGTTCTCGGCCCGAAACTGCTGGGCAACGCCACCAACATCATCTTCGACGGCATTGTCAGCAAGCAGCTGCCGGCCGGCATCACCCAACAGCAGGCGGTCGACGGCGCCCGCGCAGCCGGGAACACCACGTTCGCGGACATGCTGTCGGCGATGACCCTGAATCCCGGTCAGGGCATCGATTTCACGGCGCTCGCCCAGGTGTTGATCCTGGTGCTGGTGCTGTACGTGCTGGCCTCGGTCTTCGCGTATCTGCAGGGGTATCTGCTCAACGGCGTCGTACAGCGGACCATCCTCAAGCTCCGTGCGGAGATCGAGGACAAGCTGAACAAGCTTCCGCTCAGCTACCTGGACAAGCATCAGCGTGGTGAGGTACTCAGCCGGGTCACCAACGACATCGACAACATTTCGCAGTCGTTGCAGCAGACGCTGTCGCAGACCCTGACGTCGTTGCTCACGGTCGTTGGCGTGCTGGCGATGATGCTGATCATCTCGCCGCTGCTGGCCATCGTGGCGCTGATCGCGATCCCGCTGTCGTTGGCGGTGACCATGATCATCGCCAAGAGGTCGCAGCCGAAATTCGTTGCGCAGTGGCGCAGCACCGGTGAACTGAACGCCCGGGTGGAGGAGACGTTCACCGGGCACAGCCTGGTGAAGGTGTTCGGCCGGCAGCAGGACGCGGAACGCGCGTTCGATGACAAGAACGCCGAGCTGTATCACTCATCCTTCGGCGCGCAGTTCATTTCCGGCATCATCATGCCGTCCATGATGTTCATCGGAAACCTCACCTATGTCGCGATCGCGGTGGTCGGCGGACTCCGGGTGGCCTCCGGCAGCATGTCGCTCGGTGACGTCCAGGCGTTCATCCAGTACTCCCGGCAATTCACTCAGCCGCTCACCCAGCTGGCGTCGATGGCCAACGTCCTGCAGTCCGGGGTCGCCTCTGCGGAAAGGGTTTTCGAGTTCCTGGACGCCGATGAGCAGTCACCGGACCCCGTAGATCCAGTGCGGGTGGCCGACCCGCGCGGGCGGGTGGAGTTCACCGACGTGTCGTTCCGGTACGAGGAGGAAACCCCACTGATCGACGACCTGTCGCTGGTGGCGGCGCCAGGGCAGACCGTCGCCATCGTTGGTCCGACCGGAGCCGGCAAGACCACCCTGGTCAACCTGATCATGCGGTTCTACGAGATCGACGGCGGCCGGATCACCCTGGACGGCGTCGACGTGGCCAGGATGACCCGCGCCGACCTGCGTTCCCGGATCGGCATGGTGCTCCAGGACACCTGGTTGTTCGCCGGTACGATTCGGGCCAACATCGCCTACGGGCGGCCGGACGCCACCGATGACGAGATCATGGCGGCGGCCAGGGCCACCTACGTCGACCGATTCGTCCATTCACTGCCCGACGGTTACGACACGCTGATCGATGATGAAGGCAGCAACATCAGCGCCGGCGAGAAGCAGCTGTTGACCATCGCGCGGGCCTTCCTGGCGGATCCGGCGCTGCTGATCCTGGACGAGGCGACGAGTTCGGTGGACACCCGGACGGAGGTGCTGGTCCAGCACGCGATGGCGGCGCTGCGCCAGGACCGGACGAGTTTCGTGATCGCACATCGGCTTTCGACGATCCGGGACGCCGATCTGATCCTGGTGATGGAGTCCGGTGCGATCGTCGAGCAGGGCACTCACACCGAGTTGCTCGAGCGGGACGGCGCCTACGCGGCCCTGTACAACGCGCAGTTCGCCGGCGCCATCGTCGACGCCTAGGTCGACGTGACGAAGTCGTCAGCCGCCAGTCGAAACAGTCCGGGGACGGGGGTACCGCAGCAGGCCGGGGAGGTGATCTTGGCGACTATGGTGTCCGTTCCGTGGGTCGAACCCGTACTGTCTCTACAGACGGCACCTTCCTGGTGCGCGTCGAGGTCGCTGCTGTGGACGCCAATGAAGGCGCTCCACTTCTCCACACGGGTGCTTGGGCATCGCGAGTAGGCATCACGGCCACCCGCTGCTTCACCACCGAAATGGATACCTAGCTACTACATGAGCACCCCCCAGTCTTCCGCGCGCCCGAATTCCCGAGACGATGCCTTCACCACCGGCGTCTTCTCCGTCGGCGCCTTTTCCTCCAGCATCCGCGCCGCGGATACCGCTGCGCCGCGCACCGATCGGCCGGCGTCTTCCCGCTCGGCCGATCGGCTCAACCGGACGGCGGCTGCTCCCAGCAACGCCGGTCGCAGCACCCGCAACAACGAGGGCCAGCGGCGTCGCCAGGGCGGCTCCGAAACCAGCGGCCGCCCCGCCGGCCAATCCCAGCCGCGCCAGGGCGCGTCCCGGCAGGGTTCATCGGGCCAGGGCGCCGGGCGACAGGGCGCAGCACGTCAAGGCGGCCAACGACAGAACGGCTCCGTACGCCGATCGACCCGGCCCGCAGTGGTCGAGGCACATTCCAACAACACCGCGTTTCCCGTTGCGGCGCAGCGGGTTGCGGTTGCTCCCGGCGGGCCGGCCAAGACTTTCGCCGAGCTCGGCGTGCCGGCGAACCTGCTGCCGGTACTGACGACACTCGGTGCGATCTCACCGTTCCCGATCCAGGAAGCAACCCTGCCCGAGACCCTCGCGGGGCGGGATGTGTTGGGACGCGGCAAGACCGGCTCCGGCAAGACCATCGCCTTCGCCATCCCGCTCGTCACGCGGCTCACCGGAGGTCGGCGGGTGGCCGGGAAGCCACGCGGCCTCATCCTGCTGCCCACCCGCGAGCTCGCGCTCCAGGTGGCCCGCACCGTCGAACCGCTTGCGGCCGCTGCCGGCCTGCGCACCGTCGTCATCTTCGGCGGCGTCGGCTACGGCAACCAGACCTCCGCGCTCCGCAGCGGCGTCGACATCGTGATCGCCTGCCCCGGCCGGCTCGAGGACCTGGTCAACCAAAAGGCTTGCGACCTCAGCACTGTGGAGGTCACCGTGCTCGACGAGGCCGACCACATGGCCGATCTCGGCTTCCTGCCCGTCGTCCGGCGGCTGCTCCGCAGCACCCCGGCCAAGGGCCAGCGATTGTTGTTCTCCGCCACCCTGGACAACGGAATCTCCGTCCTGGTGAGGGAATTCCTCACCGACCCGATCTTGCACGCGGTTGACGACGAGACCTCGCCGGTGGAAGCCATGGAGCATCACGTCTTCGCCGTCAGCAGCGAGAACCGGCCGCAGGTGATCCGCGAACTCGCCCAGGGCGGGGGCCGCCGGATGCTCTTCACCCGGACCAAGCACAGTGCCAAGAAATGGGCTGCCGCGCTGTCCAAGCAGGGCATCCCGGCGGTCGATCTGCACGGCAACCTGTCACAGAACGCCCGCGAGCGAAACCTCGCCGCGTTCTCCTCCGGCAGCGCAAAGGTCCTCGTCGCCACCGACATTGCGGCCCGCGGGATCCATGTCGATGACGTCGAACTGGTCGTACACCTGGATCCGCCGACCGAACACAAGGCCTACCTGCACCGCTCGGGGCGCACCGCCCGGGCCGGCAACGGCGGGACCGTGGTCACCGTGATGCTGCCCGACCAGGCGGCCGACCTGCGCAAGCTGATGAAGCTGGCCGGTATCACCGCGGCGACCACCCAGGTCTCACCGGGTCACCCGGCCATTGCCAGGGTCGCGGGCTGACGGCTACCGGCGAAGGCGGATACCATCGCACTGACAGCTCGTTGCCCCGGACCCCGGTGACAGCCCTGCACGGGCATGCCGACCGGGGGTCCGAACATGGTGCACATCTTGACGACGAACGATCCACCGACCGTCCGGGAATTGATGGCGCCGCTGCGTTCGAGCATTGACCAGCACGACACCATTGTCGCGGCGGCGCGGCGGATGCGCGCCTCCGGAATGGTGTCGATCCCGGTCACCGACGAACAGGGGCTGTTCCTGGGAATGCTGTCCGATCGGGACATTGTCGAGCGGTGCATCGCCGCTGGACTGGATCCGGGGACAACCGCGGTGCGCTCTATTGTTCAGATCGGCCAGTCGAGCACGTTTCCGGACCGGGTGGTCGATGCGGGCGTGATGCTGCAGATCGCGGAGCATCCCTCCGGGGAGCTACCCGTCGTCGACGACGGACGTCTCGTGGGAATGCTCAACATCGCAGATGTGGCCATACCCCTGCTCGGCGACCTCGATGACGAAGTCGACAAGGAAACCGGGTAGTCGCCCGCTGCGACGCCGGATCGCCGGCCTAACCCAGCGGCTCGAAGAATGACCGAACCTCGATCTCGGTGACTTCGTCCAACGTCGCTGGGGTCCAGGTCGGACGACGATCCTTGTCGATGATCATCGCGCGGATTCCTTCGGCGAGATCCGGGTGGGACAAGAACCGACTGCCGACCCGAAGGTCTTGATCCAGCACTTCATCCAGGGTCAACGCCGCCGCGCGACGGATGGCCCGCAACGTCACCTTCACCGCCGTCGGCGACATAGCGGTCAGCACATCGGCCGTCGCCGTGGCTGCGGGTTCGGGGTGGGCCCGGAGCCGTTCGATGATCGCGACCATGTCATCCCCGGGGTAACACTCGTCGATCCAGCGCTGCGCGTCCGCAGGCGTCCCGAGCGGTGGCTCGCTGTCGAACTCCGGTAGGACGCCGGACCGCAGTCGCTGGGTCAACTGCTTCAACCCTGCCGCGGGTACGAAATGGTCGGCCAGCCCGGCCCGGATCGCATCCGCCGCACCGAATCTCGCGCCGGTCAGGGCAGCATGGGTACCCCACTCGCCCGGGGCCCGGGACAGCAGGTACAACCCGCCGACGTCCGGGCTGAGTCCGATCGCGGTTTCCGGCATACCGATCTGCGAGGTCTCGGTGACGATCCGGACGCTGCAATGTCCGGAGATTCCGACACCGCCGCCGAGCGTCAACCCGGACATGTAGGCGACGATCGGTTTCGGGTAGTGGCCCAGCGTGGAGTTCATCCGGTATTCGTCCACCCAGAACGACGCGGGCGTGGGCGCCGTCCCCGCGAGTCCCTCGTACAGCAACCGAACATCGCCGCCGGCACAGAGCCCTCGGTCGCCCGCTCCGTCGATCAGCACCAGCTTCACCGCTGGATCGTTCACCCATTCCTCCAGAGCGCCCCGGACGGCCTGGATCATGCCGAAGTTCAGCGCGTTGATCTGCCGAGGCCGATTCAAGGTGATGTGTCCGAGGTAATTCTCGATGCGAATGATGACGTCGGGGCTATCGGGATCGCTCACCCGCCCACGGTAGCCAGCGCGGATCGGCAGCAGCCCGGCGCTATCCGTCGAGATCGAACTGTGATCATCTACTAGTGCCCTGACCAGGGAAAACAACAATCACCATGGAAACAATCGACTTTCGAGATGCGGATCAACCCAAGAGTGGAAAGCTCTCATCCAGCCAGCGTTGGTGAAAGGGGAACCCATGGGCGAGCACGGCGCGTCGTTCAGCGGTGAATCGATCTACGACGATACGGACGAGGGCACAGGCGTTGTCCGAATTGCCGCAGTAGCAGCCCTGGGCGGTTTCCTGTTCGGCTACGACAGCGCGGTCATCAACGGGGCGAACGCGGCGATTGAGGCCGAGTTCAATGCCACCAGCGCTGAACTGGGCTTCGCGGTCGCCTCCGCACTGCTCGGTGCTGCGGCGGGTGCGTTGATTGCCGGCAGGTTGGCCGATCACATCGGCCGGTTGATGGTGATGCGGATCGCCGCCATCCTGTTCTTCATCGCCGCGATCGGCACCGGCTTTGCCTGGGATCTCTGGGTCCTGGTGCTGTTCCGAATCGTCGGCGGTCTCGGTGTCGGCATCGCCTCGGTGATCGCGCCGGCCTATATCGCCGAGATCGCACCCGCCAAACTTCGCGGCCGATTGGGCTCGCTGCAGCAACTTGCCATCGTCACCGGCATCTTCATCTCGCTGCTCGTCGACTTCATCTTCGCGTCCATCGCGGGCGGCTCGAGCGAGATCCTCTGGTTCGGTCTCCAGGCCTGGCAGTGGATGTTCCTCGCCATGATCGTGCCCGCCCTCCTCTATGGACTGCTGGCTCTGACCATTCCTGAATCACCCCGCTACCTCATTGCCAAGCACCGCATCCCGGAAGCCAAGGAAATCCTCACCGGCCTGCTCGGGCCGAGGAACATCGACAAAAAGATCGCTCGCATCCGCGAATCCATGGAACGCGAGAAGGAGCCGTCCTGGCAGGACCTGAAGGTGCCGGCGACCGGCAAGATCGCCACCATCGTCTGGATCGGGCTTGCGCTGTCGGTCTTCCAGCAGTTCGTCGGCATCAATGTGATCTTCTACTACTCGAACATCCTGTGGGAGGCAGTCGGTTTCACCGAGGATCAGTCGTTCATCATCACCGTCATCTCGGCGACGATCAACATCCTGACCACGCTGATCGCGATCGCCACGATCGACCGAATAGGTCGAAAACCACTGCTGATCATCGGTTCCGCAGGCATGACGATCACGCTCGCGACAATGGCGGTCATCTTCGGTACCGCGTCGGCCTGTACGGCCATCACCGCCAACTGCACTGCCACCGATATCACGGACAAGACCCCGGACCTGACCACGGCAGTCCTTGGTTCGGCGTCCGCCAACATCGCCCTGGTCGCCGCCAACCTGTTCGTCGTGGCGTTCGGCATGTCCTGGGGTCCGGTGGTGTGGGTGTTGCTCGGCGAGATGTTCCCGAACCGGATGCGGGCCATGGCCTTGTCACTCGCGGCAGGAGCGCAGTGGGTCGCCAACTGGGTGGTCACGGTCAGCTTCCCGACCCTCAAGGACATCGGACTCGGTCTGGCCTACGGCCTTTACGCCGGGTTCGCCTTGCTGTCGTTCTTCTTCGTCCTCAAGTTCATCGAAGAAACGAAGGGTAAGCAGTTGGAGGACATGCACGCTTGACGGGAATCACCACGGAACCGATTCGCGGCTGAAACAATTCGCCGAGAATGGACCTTCCGCAGCACTCGGAAGGTCCATTTCCGGCGAATCGATTGCCTGGTCCAGGCTGACTATTCCGCGGTAATGGCCCGCAGCACGTCCATCTTCGCCGCCCGTCGGGCCGGCCAGACGGCGGCCAGCACCCCGACGACCGCGGCGAGCACGACGAAGATCAGCAACTGGACGAGAGGCACGTTGAGCACGCTGATGCCCTGGTCGGCGATCGCGCGCTGCAGGCTGATCCCGAAGATCAGCCCCAACCCGATGCCGAGCACGGCGCCCAGCACGGAGATGGCCACCGACTCGAGCCTGATCATCGACCGCAACTGACGCCGGCTCATCCCGACTGCCCGCAACAATCCGACCTCCCGGGTCCGCTCGATCACCGACAGGGCCAGGGTGTTGACGATGCCGAGCACCGCAATGATGATGGCCAGCCCGAGCAGCGCGTAGATGATGCCGAGCAGCTGGTCGACCGGGGCCCGCTGGTCCGCGGCGAACGCGTCCTGATCCTTGACCGCCACGGTCGGGAGATCGGCGAGCACCCCTTCGATCCCGGCCTGGACAGTGGCCGGGTCTGCACCCGCGGCACGGGCCACATAGATGATGGAGTCCGCTGGTGCAACGCCGCCCGCCTCGAGTGCAGCCGGCGGCAGGACGATATCGGCGCCGATGAACGGGCTGGCTTCCACGATTCCGGTGATCGGCAGTTCTGCCGGACCGGCGGGTAGACCGACGGTGATCGAGTCCCCGACCTTCCAGCCCTGCGCGGCGGCCCGGTCACTGACCACCAGCACGCCATCGGTCGCCGTGTTCAGGGCACCGGAGTCGACGGTGATCGACACCACCTGGCTCATCGCCTGACCGTTGAACGCCGCCACGAAGTTCTGCTCGCCACCGATTTCCGCCGCGCCGAACCTGAACGGAACCGCGGCCGAAACGCCCGGTACGGCGGCGATTTCCGGGGCGATCGAGGCGGAGAACGGTGCCTGGACCGCGTTCGAGACGACGTAGTCGGCCTTGAGGTCGGAGCTGACCAGTTCGTCGACGCTGGACTTCGTCGACTGGCCGAGGATGGCCATCGTGGTCACCAGCGCCAGCCCGATCATCAACGCGGAAGCGGTGGCCGCGGTCCGCCGCGGGTTGCGCCGAGCGTTCTCCTTGGCGAGCAGGCCGACGGTGCCGAACAGCCTCGGGTAGCCGCCGGCGATGACCGCGACGATGGGCCGGCTGATCACCGGACTGAGCAGTGCGACGCCGATGAAGACCGCGAGCACGCCCCCGCCGAGCGGCTGCAGGCCGCCGCCGAACGCCAGTGCCCAGATCATCAACCCGGCGCCGATGACGGTCAGTGCCGCACCACCGAGCAGCCGTCGGTGCATCGACGATTCCGGGATCGACACGTCATCGCGCATCGCGGCGACCGGCGGCACCAGCGCGGCCTTACGGGCCGGCAGGTACGCGGCCAGCAGGGTGACCAGCACGCCAACGGTGTAGGCGGCGATGGCCGTCCGTGGTCCGAAGACCAGCCCGGCCGCACCGAGATCGATGCCGATGGCGCCGAACAGCGCCTTCAGGCCGGCGGCCAACCCGAAGCCGAGCGCGAGCCCCACCGTCGACCCGACCAGACCGACGATCAGCGCCTCGAGCAGCACCGACCTGGTCACCTGCGCCTTCGATGCCCCGAGGGCCCGGAACAGCGCCAGTTCCCGCGTCCGCTGCGCCACGATGATCGAGAAGGTGTTCAGGATCAGAAAGGTGCCAACAACGAGTGCGACCGCCGCGAAGACCAGCAGGAATGTGGTGATGAAGGACAGTCCCTGCTCCAGCTGGTCCTGATTCTCGGCGGCGAATTCCACGTCATCCACCGCCTCGAAACCCGGCGGAAGGGTGGCCGCGATCTCGTCGCGGAGGGCAAGGTTCGGCAGGCTGCCGTCACCGGTGACCGCGACGTCGTTGTACACGTCGGCGCCGCCGAGATAGAGCTGCTGCGCCGTTGCCGTGTCGAACAGGGCCAGCGTGGCGCCGATCAGGTTGCCGGTTTCGCCGAATCTGACGGTGCCGACAAGCGTGCCGGTCACCGACGGCTGCTCGCCGGTGGTGACCAGTTGGATCGTGTCGCCGAGCTGGAAACCACCGGTGGCGGCGGACTTTTCGTCGATGACCACCTCACCAGGGGCGTTCGGCGGCGCTCCCTGGGTGATGGTGACGATGGCCGAGCCGTCGGCCGCCGGTCCATCGTTGAAGTTGCCACCGATGCCGGGGGCACCGCCGCCGCTGCCGAGGACCTTGCCGTCCTTGCCGATGATGTAGGTGCCCTGGTTGCTGATGTTGCCGTCCGCCCGTTCGACTCCGTCCAGGGCGGCAATGTCGTCGGCAACCGCGGCCGGCACGGTCCGGGAATCACCGCCGGTGAACCCGCCGGACGCCGCGGCGGCCGCCTGGGCCGGCCGGACGGTCACGTCGGGGGCGGTTTGGGCGAACAATTGACTGAAGCTGCTGCTCAGGGTGTCGGTGAAGATCAGGGTGCCGGCGACGAACGCCACACCGAGCACGATGGCGAACGCGCTCATCCCCATCCGCAGCTTGTGGGCGAACAGGCTCTTCAGGGTTGCCCGGAACATGTCAGTGGACCCGAGGCTGGTGCTGGGCGTCGAAACCCTTCATCCGGTCGAGCACCCGCTCCGCGGTGGGCTCCGACATCTCGTCGACGATGTGTCCGTCGGCCAGGAACAGCACCCGGTCGGCATACCCGGCGGCGGCCGGGTCGTGGGTGACCATCACCACGGTCTGGCCGAACTCCTTGACCGACATCTGCAGGAAGCCCAGCACCTCGGCACCGGCGACGGAGTCGAGGTTGCCGGTCGGCTCATCGGCGAACACGATGTCCGGACGCCCAGCCAGTGCCCGGGCGCAGGCGACCCGCTGCTGTTGCCCACCGGACAACTGGCTCGGCTTGTGGCCCAACCGATCGCCCAGACCTACCGTGCTGATAACCGTATCCAGCCACTTCTGATCGGGCTCACGGCCGGCGATGTCCATCGGCAGCGTGATGTTCTCCATCGCCGTCAACGTCGGGACCAGGTTGAACGATTGGAAGACGAACCCGATCCGGTCCCGCCGGATCTTCGTCAACTCCTTGTCACCGAGCGAGGTCAGGTCGGCGTCGCCGACGAAGACCTTGCCCGAGGTGGCGTCGTCAAGGGCTGCCAGGCAGTGCATCAGTGTGGACTTGCCGGAGCCCGACGGTCCCATGATCGCGGTGAACTGGCCGGGCCAGAACTCGACGCTCACTCCGTCCAGCGCGGCGACCTGGGTGTCGCCCGAGCCGTACACCTTGCGCAGGTCAACGGCTCGGGCGGCGGCCGGACCGCTGGGAATCGGAGCGATCACGTCACGGGAACTGACGGCGGTGGTGCCATCGGTGGCGATGTCGTCCTGGTCGGGCGCGGCATGGGTCATCGTGGGTTCTCCTGCGGTGGGGGTTGCACAAACCGTAGGTCACCGGCCACCAATGGCGATATCGGGTTTGTCCCTGATTCGCAGATTGCGCCGAGTCAGGGTCCTCTCTACAGCGGATCACCGATGGGCGGCGCGGTCGATCGTCCCGGATGGGTCGACCCGAACGTCGAAGACCCCTTTTCGATCCTGAGACCAAGCCGCTCGATGATCTCCGCGGCCTCCTCCGCCGGCTTGCGCCCGAGGTCGACCACCAGCGTGTTCTCGTCCGGCCCGGGCGGTTCCAGCGTGTTGATCTGCGAATCCAGCAGCGTGCTCGGCATGAAGTGATCCATGCGGGCGTTCAGTCGTCGTTCGATGGTGTCCTTGGTGCCGGCCAGGTGCACGAAGACCACGTTGTCGCCGCGCAGCCGATCCCGGTAGATCCGCTTCAGGGCGGAGCAGGTGATGATGCCGGGCAGCCCGGCGGCGGTGTGCTCGGTGATCCAGGCCGCCACCGAATCCAGCCAGGGCCACCGGTCGTCATCGGTGAGCGGGATGCCGGCCTGCATCTTCGCGACGTTCGCCGCGGGGTGCAGATCGTCACCCTCCTCCAGATCCCAACCCAGCTGACCGGCGAGAATGCCTGCCACGGTGGATTTTCCGGACCCGGAGACGCCCATCACGACGAGCACCGGCTGCTGGGAATGAACTTCGACGGTCATTGCGGCTCCTCAAACGTTCGTGATCGACAGGACAAGAAAGGTGACGGAAACGGGTTAGACGACGAGGCTGAGCAGCAGCACACCGATCAGGCCGCAGACCGAGATCAGGCATTCCATCACGGTCCAAGTCTTCAGGGTCTGCCCGATGCTGGTGCCCAGATACCCCTTGACCAGCCAGAAACCGGCGTCGTTGACGTGCGAGAGGAACAGCGAACCGGCACCGATGGCGAGCACCATCAGGGCGACGTGCGGACTGGTCAGGTCGGCGGCGACCGGGGCCAGGATCCCGGCGGCGGTGACGGTGGCGACGGTCGCGGAGCCGGTTGCGACGCGGATGAGCACGGCGACCATCCAGGCCAGGAACAGCACGGAGAGCGAGCTGCCCTCGACAGCGTCGGCGATGACCTGCCCGATGCCGGTGGTGATCAGCACCTGCTTGAAGCCGCCACCGGCGCCGACCACGAAGATGATGCCGGCGATCGGTGGGAGCGAGGTTTCCAGGGTGTGCGCGATGGCATCCTTGTTCATCTTTCCGCCGCTGCCGAGGATGAAGATTCCGGCGATGACGGCGATGCCCAAGGCGATCGCCGGTATGCCGAGGAAGTCGACGAGCGTCTTGATCGGGGCGTCCGAGCCCTTCCACACGATGTCGCTCAGCGCGCTGGTCAACATCAGGACTACCGGGATCAGGATGCTGACCAGCGCCGCCACGAAGGTGGGCCGCGGGCGCTTGGTGACATCATCGCCCTCATCCTCGGCGGTGACGAACAGATCCGGCACCCGGACGGGAGCCCAGCGGGCGGCAAAGGTGCTGAACAACGGACCGGCAACGATGACGGTCGGAATCGCGACGAGAACACCGAGCGCGAGGGTCAGGCCGAGGTTGGCGCCGAGAGCGCTGATCGCGACCAGCGGCCCCGGGTGCGGCGGCACCAGGCCGTGCATGGCTGACAGCCCCGCAAGGGTCGGGATGGCGATCTTCATCAGCGGCTGACCGGACCGGCGAGCCACCAGAATGATCACCGGCATCAGCAGCACCAGGCCGACCTCGAAGAACATCGGCAGCCCGATGAGCGCACCGACCAGCGCCATCATCCAGGGCAGCGCGCGAACGCTGGACCGGCTGACCAGGGTGTCCACGATGCGGTCCGCACCGCCGGAGTCGGCCAGCAGCTTGCCGTACATGGCACCCAGGCCGATGAGAATGCCGACGCCACCCATCGTGTCGCCGAAGCCCTTGGCGAACGCGGCCACCGACGGGGCAGCGCCGAGACCGGCGGCAATGCCCACTCCGATGGCGCCGATCATCAGTGCCAGGAAGGCATGCAGTTTCAGCCAGGTGATCAGCAGCACGATCACGGCGATGCCGCCGAGCGCAGCGAGGATCAGCTGGGTATCCGTGCCGCTGGGCACGATCGGGTCTGGCGCAGCCGCCAGGAACGGCATCGATATCGACAGAGGCAACGTCATCGGGTCTCCGGAAAGTAGTTGTTGATCGCCCGGATCTACGACCCTCAGCGACTATGACTTGACTGAAGATGCCTCATGTGTCGCATGAATGCAACCCATCGATCTTTAATAATCATATGATTCACCCATTTGGATCCTTCGAGTGGGACGTGTCCACGACGGGTCAGGCATACTTAACCCCGTGAGCGACGCCTCCTCAGAAATCGCCGGACCCCAGCAATTGCACGACTCCGTCGTGCAGCGGTGGGGATGGGACATCGTTTCTGGATCTCTTCCGCCAGGTACCCGGATCGTGGCCGATGACGCAGCCACCCAGCTGGGCGTCTCTCGAACCGTCGTCCGAGAGGCCGTACGGGTTCTCGAGTCGATGGGGCTGATCACCGTCCGGCGTCGAGTCGGCATCACCGTGCTGCCACCGGCGGACTGGAATCCGTTCGACCCCAACGTCATTCGCTGGCGACTGGCGGGACCCGATCGTCTCTTCCACCTCCAGTCGCTCAGCGAGCTGCGGTCAGCCATCGAACCGCTCGCCGCCCGGTTGGCCGCCGAGCATGCAACGCCGGAGCAGTGCGGCGCGTTGACCGCGGCCGTCATCGGCATGTCGGCGACGGCCCGATCCGCCAATGCCGCGTCCTACCTGGCGCACGACTCGGACTTCCACCGCACCATGCTGTTGGCCTCCGGCAATCCGATGCTGGCGGGACTCGCCGAGGTCGTCGTCGAGGTACTGGCCGGACGGACCCGGCACTCGCTGATGCCCAGCGTTGCCGAACCAGAGGCCATCCACCTGCACGGCGTCGTCGCCTCGTCGATTCAGGCCCGGGACGGCAGAGCGGCCGAAAAGGCGATGGTCTCGATCGTTGCCGAGTCGGCGACCGCGATCACCGCGATCCACGACGAACCGGTTCCGGCCGGCGACAACGGCGCGAACCGCACACCGATACCGTCGGTACTCACTGCCGCCAAGGACCGCCGAGCCACCCAGCAGGAACGCTAGAAGAGCCGGACTTCCTTTTGACCGGAGGGAGTTTCGAGGTCGAGCAGAAAAGCCTTCCGCGAAAGGCCACCGGCGTAGCCGGTGAGCTTGCCGTCCGACCCGACGACCCGGTGACACTGCACGATGATCGACAACGGATTCCGGGCATTGGCCGCGCCCACCGCCCGCGCCCGGCCGGTGTCCCGCCCTGGCCGACCAGGGTCAACTCACCCACCGGTGAGCCGACGATCGCATGCACGACAGGCACTTTCGGTGACATTTCAGACTGATTCGCGCTACAGGCGGGTGAGCAGCTCGGTCTTCTTGGCCGTGAACTCGTCGTCGGTCAAGAAGCCCTTGTCCCGCAACCCGGCCAGGGTCTCGATCGCCGCGCCGATCTCGGACGCCGTCGTGGCGGCGCCGCCCGACGAACCCGATACGGGCGCGGGCGCGGGTGGCGGCGTGGCCGGCGGGGGTGGTGACGGCGCGGGCGGCGTTGCTGCCGGTCGCGCCTGGTGCGGCGTGCCCCCTTCCGGTGGTGGCGGTGTTGCCTGGGGTGCCGGGGGCGGAGTGTGGTCTGCCGGCGGAGACGGCGGCCCGGCGGGTGTCGCAGCGTCGACGACCTGCAGCGAGTCAACGGTGAACGTCCCGAGCTGGCTGGAGAACTCCAGCGACCCACGTCCACCCTGCTGTTGCTGAACGCCGGAGATCGCATGATCACCCGTGTCGTAGAGCGTGATGGCGCCACCGCGGCGGATCGCGAGGCGCCGGGGGCCAGGGAAATAGGCGTAGGCCGCATCGTTCTGGCCGCCCGACGAACTGGGGCGACCCAGTTCTACGGGCCACCAGCCACCGCCGAACGACCCGAATGCCGCGCCGTCCGCTGCCCGGTCCGGCACCGTCACCAGTACCGCCCCGGAGGCCATCAGCGACGAGAGCTCTGAACAGATGCCGCTGACGGTCGACTGCAGACCGGAGTTGAACATGTCGCCGACCATCGTCATGCCGCCGCGCATCCACTGGCCGCTGCCACCCAGATCGGGATGGGAGAACTGCGCCATCACGCCGCCGCCGCGAATGACCGCATCCAGCAGATTTCGGACCGCGCCATCGCTCACGCGGTAACGCTGCGCCAGATCGGCAACGGTTGCTTCACCGGCGGGCGTCAGTGGTGCAGACATCGTGGAACCTTCCGGGTTGCAGGCCCACCAAGGTTACCGTCGCCGCGCTGCCCACCGAGCCGGGATGAGCATCGAAGTCCGTGAGGCGCATCGCATCCGGTGACTGGAAGGATCGAACCCGTGAACCGGAAACCTCGATTGCGGTGGCCGAAGGAAAGGCCGGTCCGGACGATCATCGGCTTCCTCGGCATCGCGCTCGGAGCGAGGGTGGTGCATCGGGTGAGATACGACCGGGTTGGGCATATCCCGGCGACGGGCGCGGCGATCGTCGTTGCCAATCATCTCTCCACCACCGAGACGCTCGCACTGGCCCGACTGATCACCGGGCACCACCGTTTTCCGCATTTCCTGGCCAAGGCCGAGGTCTTCACCTGGCCGATCATCGGCCGACTGTTCCGGGCGGCCCGGCAGATTCCGGTGTTCCGCGGCTCGGACCGGGCGAGCGACTCCCTGGCGGCCGCTGCCAAGGAGATCGAGCGCGGACACGTGGTGTGCCTGTACCCGGAGGGTCACCTCACCTCGGCACCCGATCTTCGACCGGGTCCCGGGAAGACCGGCGCGGCCCGGCTTGCCCTGGCCCATCCGGGGACACCCGTTGTCCCGGTTGGCCTGTGGGGGCCCCGACCGGGACGTCGGCACATCTGGCATCGACACACCGTGCGGCTGGTGGTCGGCGAACCGATCAATCTGACCGAGTGGGCCGGGGCGAAGGACGCCGATTCGTACCGGATCGTCACCGAGCTGATCATGATCCACATCACCGAGCTCGCCGAAGCGGCACGGGGGGCCCGTTTCGACGACGAGGCGCCATCGGCGGCGTGAGGTCGATGCCGATAGCGCCATCTTTTCGTTTCGGGCCGGGAACGGTCCGGCTGCCCAGGGGACGCCTCGTGCCGGAGTAGCGTCGTTGGTGATGACCGAGCAACAGCCCTTTGATGTCGTACGGCGCTGTCCCGGGTTCGACTTGCGTCGCTATCCCGAGCACATTGTCGCCGAAGTGACGGTCCGGTCGTCGTTCGACAGTGCGGGCAGCATCGCCTTCCGGGCGCTCTTCGGCTACATCACCGGTCAGAACGTGAGCAGGTCCAAGGTTGCGATGACCGCACCCGTTGTCCAGTCGCTCGCCGCGGAGAAGATCGCCATGACCGCTCCCGTTGTGCAGCGAACCGATGGCGACGGCGAGTACGTCATCGCTTTCGTTCTGCCGGCCTCGATGACTGCCGAAACGGCACCGGAACCCACCAACCCGCAGGTCGAGATCCGCACGGTGGAAGCCAGTCTCGCTGCCGCGAAGGCCTACAGCGGCCGTTGGACGCAGTCCTCCTACGATCGTCATTGCGCCGAGTTGCAGGAGGCGGTCCGCGCCGAGGGTCTGTCGCCGGTCGGCTCCCCGCGATTCGCCCGATTCGACCCTCCCTTCAAGCCCTGGTTCCTGCGGCGCAACGAGGTCGTCGTTGACGTGGAAGAACCTGCCGACGCGGCCGGCTGACCCCGCCACAGGCCCCTTGGCGACGACGGCGTCACGACGGGGCAAACCGTTCGCAGCGCGAACCCGCCGGCACGGCTGCGAATTACGGCACCTGACCGGCCGACCCGCTCGGCGCAGTCAGCCGGACCCCGACAGTGAGCAGCGCCCCGCTCGCCACTACCAGCGCCAAGGCGGCGAAGCCGTCCGGGCTGACGAACAGGACGGCAGTGGTGAACGCCGCACCCAGCAGGCCGAGCACGTCCAGCGCATGCAGGTGAGGTCGCGAATCGGCCGTCGAAATCCCGGATGCGGAGAGCGCCAACCCGACCATCACGAACGGCATCGCGACGGCGCCGACCAGGATGCCGAGGATGAGCCGCTGGTGCCCGGTCATCGCGGTGGTCACCACGACCATCCCCAGGACGCCACCGATCAGTGCCGCGGAGCGGAACATCCAGCGGCCGGCCCCTCGCAGTCGCAGTTGGCGTTCGGTCATCACGGACTCCTCGTCCGGGCATACCCGAACGTCCTCGTTGACGCCGGGAAGCACGCCCGAGCGACCGGAGCCGCCGTGGGACCGCGCTGTCCACCCGCTCACCATCTTGGCGCACAGTGCAACGAGGATGCACATCGGAGGATGCGGTGAGGCGTCAGTTTCCGCACGCGACAGCGTAGGCAACGCCCACCTCAGTGCTCGGGATGCAACGGCGAATGGGTCGCACCAACCTGATGCAGCAGGGTGTGGATCTGCTCGCTGGCAATGCTCCAGCGCCGCTCGCGGCCGGACCGGGTGGACCGCACGATCCCCCGGATCCGCAGCGCGGCGAGCGCATGTGACGTAGCGTTGGCCGACATGTCGACCGCCTCGGCCAGATCGGTGACGCAGATGCCTGGGGCGTGGTGCACAGCCAGCAGGATCCTGAGCCGGTTGGTGTCGGAGAGCGCCTGAAAGAGGTCGGCCCAGTCGTCGATGACATCAGGTTCGGCGGCGCCCAGCGTCGCAGGTGGAGCGTCGGTGTCCTCGGTGGTCGGGTGACCGGCATGCCCGTTCGGCCGGCCGGGCTCCGACGGGCGGTGGTCGGGCGTTGCTGTCACCCGCCCAGTGTGGCATCGGGGCCGCGACAAGGGGGCTCCAATCCCCTCCTCGGCTTGCACAAAACCTCTCCCAAGGTGCTGGTCGCACCGTCCATCGGCAGGGGCAAAGTACCGGATTATCGGAACGTCTGAGCCGATGGGCAGGTTCGGGGCTAGCATCAGAGCAGAGTCCGCGAGCCCTGACGAATCGAATCGCAGGACACGGTTGGTCGAGCAAGCGTCCGCACTGCAGCATCGGCTGGAGGCACCGTGCACATCCCCGACGGTTTCATGAACGCCCCGACCTCCTTGGTCGGCGGGGCGGTGGCTGTCGGCCTGATCGCCATCTCAGTGAAGAAGGCCGCCGGTAGCCTGGATGACCGGCAGGTGCCGATGGCCGGGCTGGTGGCGGCCTTCATCTTTGCCATGCAGATGCTGAACTTCCCGGTGGCCGGCGGGACCAGTGGGCATCTGCTCGGCGGGTGTTTGGCCGCGATCCTGGTCGGCCCCTGGGTGGGCAGCCTGGCCATGTCGGTGGTTTTCCTCGTCCAGGCGCTGGTCTTTGCCGATGGCGGCCTGACCGCACTGGGCCTGAACATCGTGATGATGGGCTATGCCACCTGCTTCGGTGGCTACGGGATCTTCCTGCTGCTCCGCAAACTGCTCCCGGCGACAAAGGCCGCGGTCACGGGCGCCGCCGCCTGCGCGGCATGGTGCGGGGTGGTACTCGCGTCGTGCGTGTTCGTGCTGTATTACGCCATCGGCGGCGCTGGGGACGCCCCGATCGGGACCGTGGCGGTGGCGATGATCGGCGTGCACATGCTGGTCGGCATCGGTGAGGCCGTTATCACCGGGCTGACGGTCGGTGCTGTGCTGGCGACCAGACCCGACCTGGTCTACGGGGCCCGGGATCTGCGGCCGGCGCTGGTCACGTCGGCGACCGCTGGGACGGCGATGTGATGGCCACCCGGAAATCGTCGATTGCGTTGTTCGTCGTCCTCGGTCTTGCCGTCGCAGTTGCGCTGGCATTCTTCGTCAGCCCATTGGCCAGTTCAGCGCCGGATGGGCTCAATCGGGTGGCGATCGACCAGGGCTTCGAGGGCCGGGCCGCCGACCAGGCCCTGGCCGGAGGCCCACTGGCCCACTACTCGGTGACCGGCGTCGACAACTCCCGGCTCTCGACGGGGCTGTCGGGCGTCATCGGAGTGGTGCTCTGCTTCGTGATCGCCGGCGCGGCGGTGTTCGCCATTCGCGCATTCCGCAAGCGTCCGGCAGGAAGCACGCAGAACGACTCGGCATCGACAACTCAAGGGACCGGCTGATCCTGATGGGCGGCGGCTCGGCCCACACCCACGTCTTCTTCGTGCACGCCGAATCGGGCGTTCACCGACTGGCCCCCGAATGCAAATTGGTCGCCACCGTGCTCTTCATCTTCGCGGTGGTGGCCACCCCCAAGGAGGCGATCTGGGCATTCGGGTTGGACGCCCTGATCATCGTGACCGTCGCCCTGCTGGCCAAGGTGCCACTGGGCCGGTTGACCAGACGCCTGGTGATCGAGCTTCCGTTCCTGGCCTTCGCCGTTTTCCTGCCCTTCATCGGCCGCGGACCCTACGTGGAGATCGGCTTCCTGACGCTGTCGGAGGCGGGGCTCTGGGGGGCGTGGAACATCGTCGTCAAGGGGACCATCGGGGTCGCCGCGGCCAGCCTGCTGACCGCCACGACGCCGGTACCGGAGCTGCTCAGGGGCCTCGAGCGGCTTCGGGTCCCGCGGCCGATTGTCGGCATCGCCAGCTTCATGGTCCGGTACGGCGAGGTCCTGGCCGGGGACGTCCGGCGCATGCGGGTGGCCCGGTTGTCCCGGGGGGATGATCCGCGGTGGCTCTGGCAGGTTGCCGGTGTCGCGAGGACCGCAGGTGCGCTGTTCGTCAGGTCATACGAGCGGGGCGAGCGGGTGTATGTGGCCATGCTGGCCAGGGGCTACGGGTTCGCCCCGGACGCCCCCGAAGACGCCTGCTCGGACCGACCCAGCTGGGCAAAGGCGATGATCGCGCCGCTGACCGCTGGCGTCATCTGCGCAGTCGCGGTGGCGGCAACATGAGTGCCGCGGCCTGGCAGACCGGCGGCCGGCCTGCTGCCCGGACGACGCAGGGAATGCTCGAGGTCGACAATCTGGCCTTCGCCTACCCCGACGGTCGACAGGTCCTGTACGGCGTCGATTTCACCGTCACCCCCGGCGAACGGGTGGCCATCCTCGGTCCGAACGGCGCCGGCAAGACCACCCTGGTGCTGCACTTGAACGGCACCCTGACCGCGGGTGCCGGGTCGGTCCGGGTGGACGGAGTGACCGTGCAGAAGTCGACGCTGCGAGACATTCGACGCCGGGTCGGCATCGTGTTCCAGGATCCCGACGACCAACTGTTCATGCCGACCGTCCGCGACGATGTGGCCTTCGGGCCGACCAACCTGGGGTATCGCGGCGACGAGTTGCGCGGTCGGGTCGACGCGGCGCTGGCAGCGGTGGGGATGCTGGACTACGCGGACCGGCCGCCGCATCACCTGAGCTTCGGTCAACGGCGCCGGGTCGCCGCCAGCACGGTCCTGTCCATGGATCCGACGGTGCTGGTGCTCGACGAGCCGTCGTCCAACCTCGATCCGGTGGCCCGCCGTGAGTTCGCCGAGATCGTCCTGGCGCTCGGTTTGACGACGCTGATCGTCACCCATGACCTGCTCTATGCGCTGCAGCTCTGCCCGCGTTCGGTCATCATGAATGACGGCCGGATCGTTGCCGATGGGCCGACCCGGGAGATCCTGGCGGACGCGGAGCTGTTGGCGGCCAACCGGCTCGAACTGCCCAGCGGCATCGTCCTGCCCAGCTGATCCGGCGCCTCAGGCCGTCAACGGCTGATCTCGATGACAGCGCTGGTCGACGCCGGAGAACCACAACAGGTCAGAGGGCACCTGCCCTCTGACCTGTCTCCTGTGGTGGCCAGGGCCGGGATCGAACCGGCGACCTTCCACTTTTCAGGCGGACGCTCGTACCGACTGAGCTACCTGGCCAGCAGAACGGGCCGGTCCCACTCACGTGGATCCGGCCCGATCAGCGACCCCGACGGGACTTGAACCCGCGACCTCCGCCGTGACAGGGCGGCGCGCTAACCAACTGCGCTACGGGGCCTTGGCATCGACTCTCATCACGACCATAGTCGATCCGAGAACCGCGTACCCCCAACGGGATTCGAACCCGTGCTACCGCCTTGAAAGGGCAGCGTCCTAGGCCGCTAGACGATGGGGGCTGGGCCGTAAAACCCGCCTCCAACGGCTGGCCGTTGGGAGCTTCGAAAGCATACGGCACCTCCGTGGAGACAACCAAAACCTACCTCACCCACGGGGATGCTCCATCATTTCGGGCCCTTCCCGGCGAACTCCGCGAGCAAATCCGTCAGCCCGGCCGGGTCCAACTCCGCTCAATTCGGCCAGCGAGGCGACAGCCAGGGCGCCCAGGGGTTCTGCGTCATGACTCACTGCGGCGTTCGTTCGATTCGCGCTTCAACGGCTTATTGCCCGTTCGCCGCGACCGAACCGGGACGTCGATCACCGCCATCAGTCGAATCTCCTCGGATCGGCACAGCTCAGCTCCGCGAGCGGCGACCCTTCGAGTTCTGCGATCACGGCGTCGGCGGTGATCGGGGTCAGCAGGATCCCGTTGCGACCATGACCGGTCGCCAGCACCGTCCTACTGTCCAGGCGGCCGATCAACGGCAGGCCGTCGGGGGTCATCGGCCGTAGCCCGGCGCTCGCCTCGATCAGCCCGTACTCGGCGAGCCCGGGCATGACTGCCTCGGCATCCGCGATCAGGTCCCGGACGCCGCCAATCGTGACCTCGTCGTCGAACCCGAGGTCCAGCTGGGTCGCCCCCACCACAACACCGTTGTCGCGAGGCA
The DNA here is from genome assembly GCA_963730295.1 of uncultured Actinomycetota bacterium. GTDB lineage: Bacteria > Actinomycetota > Actinomycetes > Mycobacteriales > Nakamurellaceae > Nakamurella. The sequence continues at coordinate 492,026 of CAVSRE010000009.1, forward strand.
CGACGTAGATGTGCCGGCCGTGGACCAGCCCCCGCACGGTGCAGGTCGGCGGAGACAGGGCGGCTGGCCGGTGCCGCAAGCGGAGGATCTCACCCTTCACCGGCCTGACGCTCGCCGACGGACACAGCGACACGGACCACGCTCCGGCCGCGACGACCACCTGGTCGGCCTGCAGGTCGGTCGGATCGGTGACGAGGTGCGGTTCGACGATGACGCCGGCGTTCGCACAGCCGTGGACGAGTGCGGCGATCAACGCCCGGTTGTCCACCGCCAGATCACCGGGAACGTCGAGACCACCGCAAAGCGACTCGCTCAGCAGCGGTTCTCGCGCGCGGAGTTCGAGGTCGGTGAGGGTATTCACGGTGCGTCCTCGATCGACGAGGCGGCCGGCAAGGACGGCGAGCTCGTCAAGGTCAGCACGGTCGGCGCCGACAACCAGGGTGCCCTGGGGACGCAGGCCCGAGGGCATGGCCGACGCGATTTCCAGGTCCTTCGCGAAAGCCGGCCAGCGGTCGAGCGAGCTGGATCCGATCCCCAGCGCGGCATCGCCACCGGGCGGCCCCTCGGTGAGCGGTGCGAGCATGCCGCCGGCGACCCACGAAGCGCCCCGGCCGGGCACCGGATCGTGCATTCGGACCCGCCACCCGGCCGCGGCCGCCCGCCAGGCGACAGACAGCCCGATGACACCGGCACCGATGACGGACAGTGTGCGCATTGCGTGCTCCTCGCTCTCCGCGCGAGCATGCTCCGGATAGGTTCGATGATTCGCAGCGCGGCGGTCGAGACTAACTCCGATCGGGCCGCCGCGGAACAAGATCTTGCGGGGGACAGCCGGATTTCGCGGCAGTGGACATCACCCCCCGGGCACCGCTGCACCACCACCGAATCGGGCCTGGCCGGCGCCACCAACCCCGCCTCGAGCCCCCCGCGCCCCGGTTCCGGTCCCACCGGGACCGCCGAGCGCGCCCGCACCACCGAACGCGCCGGCGCTGCGCGTGCTCGCCGTCGAGGTGGGCAGGGGTTCGGTGAGATCGGCCAGCATCACCGACTGCCCGGCCGTCAGACCGGTCAGGATCTGCGTCAGGTCGGTACCGATGGCACCGACCGTGACCTCAGCCGTGCTGGTCGTGCCGTTGTCGACCACGGTGACAGTCGTCCGGCTCCCCTCGGTGTGCACGGCCGAACTCGGCACGGTGAGGACATTGTCGACCTGGCCGATGGTGATCGAGACCGACGCTCCGGAGCCGGTGTAGAGGGTCGTGCTGATCGGGTCGAGGGCGATGATGACCGGAAATGCCGTCACGCTGCTGGTCGTCGACGATGACTTGAGCGTTCCTATACTTGCCACCGTCCCGGTGAGCGGCGTGTCCACTCCGTCAACCCGGACCGACGCCTGCTGACCCACCTTGATCTTGTCGACAACCGTGAGTGCGGCGGTGGTGGCCACCTGGTACTTCCCGGGCGCGAGGATCGTGATCACCGCCGTACTCGAGGCCGCGGTCACCGTCGAGCCTGCGGCGATGGACACCGCAGCCACCGTGCCGGCCAGCGGGCTCGTCAGTGTCGCCGCAGCCAGGTTCTGCTGCGCGATCTGCACGTTGAGCTGGGCCAGGTCGATCGCCGCCTGATCCGCGGTGAGGTCTTCGGCCGTCGCAACCGTGGTCGCCCCCGAAGCACCGGCCCCCGAAGCACCGGCCCCCGATGCGCCGGCCGCCGAGCCCGATCCCGTTCCGGACGCCGATCCCGCGCCGGACGCCGATCCCGCGCCGGATGTCGGGAGCGTGCCGGATGTCGAGCCGGTACCAGCGGCCGATCCCGACCCGGTCCCACGTGAACCTGTCGAAGAGCCGGTAACCGCGGGCCCGGCAGCTGCGGCCGAGGCTGTTGCAGTACGAGCGGCCGCACTGCCGGAGCCGGTGCCCCCCGTGGCACCGCTGCCGGTCGCTCCCGCAGCGCTGCTGTCGGCGGGTGCTGTCGAAGAGATCGAACTGCTTCCTGAGCCCGTCGACCCCGCCAGCCGGGCGTTGGTCAGCGCGACGACCGCTGCATTCAGGTCGGCCTCGAGATCGGCCTGGTCGGATTGTGCGGTGGCAACCGCAGCCTGGGCTGTTTGGACCGCGATCAGCGCCGCCTGGCAGGAAGCCAGTGCGCCGGAGACGTCATCGCCGGTCACCGTCTGGGTCGTCGTCGCGGTCACCGTCGTAGGCGATGTTGCCGTCGTGGTGGCGGTCGCCGGCGGTGTTTCGGTGACCGTGGCCGTCGCGGTCTCGGTGGCCGTCGAAGTCTCCGTCGCCGTGGTGGTCTGGGTGTCCGTCTGCGTCACCGTCGTTGGGTCCGCACTCGCCGTAGTCGCCGGGTCGGTCGGCGGGGCAGGATCGGTGGACATGGTCGAATCGGTGGCCGGATCAGTGTTGTTCACCGACTCTGCCTGCAGCGCAGCCGGGACGACGATGGCGTTCATGCCGCCGCGCAGAGCCGCCGGCGCGACCGTGGACGAGTCGGCCGTGCTGGTCGGTGGCGTCGTCTCATCGGTCGAACTCGCACTCGTCGTCGCCGGCTCACCCGTGCTGGGAGCCGCGACAGCCAGCACCGGTGCGCAGATGGTCTGTTGGTCGGACAGTGCCAGGTTGGCTGCGGCGATCAGCTTGTCGACCTGCTGCTGCCGCGCGATGACGGCCCGCTGAGCTGCTTGGACAGCGGCGACCGCGGCCGTGACCCCGTTTCCAGGTTCGGCAGCACCGCCGCCACCGGTTGGGGGCGCTGACGAACGGGTCGGCGCGGCTGGCGAGCTTCCGGCGGCCGTGGTTGCTGCACTCCGCGACGATGCGGAGCCGGACGCACCTGGACCCGATGAACCGGAACCGCTGGAGGCGGAACCCGAACTTCCCGACCCCGAACCCCCGACCCAGACCCGGTGCCGGAGGTACCCGATCCAGACCCGGTGCCGGAGGTACCCGATCCCGACCCGGTGCCGGAGGTACCCGATCCCGTCGACGAACCGCCGGCCGCCGGGGTGACGCTGGTGGACGATCCCGAACTGGTGTCGGCGGTCTGGCTGGCGGTGTCGGTCGCCAGTTGCTGCTGGTCCTTGGCCAGATCCGCGTTGGCCGTGTCCAGCGCGGCCTGCAGGTTCGTCGGGCTCATCGTCGCCAACGTCTGACCGGCTGTCACACTGTCGCCGACGGCGACGTCGACGGTGGACACGGTTCCGGCAACCGCAAAAGCGGCATCGGCCCGGTCAACCGCGCTGACCGTCCCGACCGAGTTCTCGATCTGCTGGACCGACCCGTTGGCGACGAGCGCGGTGCGATAGACGGGCGCGGCGTTGCTGGTCCGCGCGACCGCAATGCCGGCCCCCGCGATGGTCAGCGCAATGACCGCGCCCGCCGCTGCCACCACTCGTCGCCGACGGCGGCGGGCAACCCTGGCCGCAGCGGCCGCCGACCTGGCCCTGGCGGGTGGACGCGTCGGCGTTGTCGCGACAGTTGTTGCAGCTTCAGCACTCTCAACGCCAGCCACGCCCGCCACGGGTTGTGCATCCGTCAATTCGGCTGGCGATCCGGGGCTGTCGGGCGGTAATTCGGCGGCCCGCGGTTGGCCAGCCAGTGGTTCACCAGCCACTGGTTCACAGGCAGTGGTTCACCAGGCAGTGGTTCCTCGACCATGTCAGCCACCCGCAGTGGATGGTGCGACACCCGCGCCGGCACCGCCTTGTCTTGCACCGCCTTGTCCTGCACCGCCCTGGCCGTTGCGCCCCCGGCCGAAGCCGGTGTTGCAGGTGGTCGAACCCGCCGGCGGCGCGCTGACCGCGATGCTGGTGGCCGTGACGGCGCCCTTGCTGTCGGCACTGCCCTGGACAACCGCGCACTTGCCCACCACGAGTGTGTCCGATGCCGCGGTCGCGGTCCTGGTGTACATGGTCGTCGAGGTCACCGTGACCGTCCGGTCGGTGGTCTGGTTGGTGGTCGGATCGGTCTGGGTGACCACGATGACGTCACCGGAGACCGACCCGACGGTGCCCGAGGCGCGCTCGCCGAACCCGCCCGGACCACCCGCGCCGTTCGGACCCACACCGTTCGGACCCACACCGTTCGGACCCACACCGTTCGGACCCGACACCGTTCGGCCCGCCACCGGGCACGGCACCACCACTGGGCGCCGCTGCACCGCTCGGCACTGCTCCCCCACTGGGCACCGCACCGCCGGGTGCGCCGCCGCCGAATCCGCCGGCGATCGTGCACGCCCCGTCAACGGGGTCCCGCAACTGCACGACGGTCGCGGTGAACGGGCCCGTGTTCGAGTTGCTTGCGCCCGAACTCGGCGCCGCGGCCGACGACGACGCCGATGGCGCCGCACTCGCCGACGCAGCACCCGATGGTGCCGCACCGATCGCCGGAATCGCCGCGGCGGTGATACAACTGCCCACCGTGACCGCCGAAAGATCGACAGTCTGACTGTTGGTGAAGGTCGTCGTGTCCGAGTAGTTGACCGTGGTCTGCGCGGTGGCGGACTGCACCTGGATCGTGCCGGCGGCCACCGCTGCGATGGTCCCGGAGGCCGCGGAGCGCACGCCGCCACGGCCCCTGCCCGGCTGCTCACCCCCGACGCCCTGGCCGGAAGTCGGAGCGCTAGCCGCGCCGGTGTCGGCGGGGACGGCGGCACCGCTCGCAGCGGAGGACCCGCAGGCTGCGACCAGACCGACGATCAACGCCAAGCCGCCGCCGGCCGCGGCGATCGTCCAGGATCGGCGGGCACGGCCCGCTGCCGGGGCCGGGGAGCGGGGCAGATCGGGTGCGTCAGTCATGATCGTTCCTTCGTGAGAGTGCTGGTGGAATATCCGGTTCGATGGCCAAACAACAACGTCCGCCGGTGAGATCGCGCGGGAGTCATTCGCTGCGCAATGCGTCGATGGGGGCCATCCGGGCGGCCCGGGTCGCGGGGTAGACGCCGAACACGATTCCGATGCCGACGGCAATCACGATCGAACCGAGCACCGCGGTCGGCGAGATCACGATGGTGGTGTCGAGCAGCCCGGGCAGGACCTTCGCGCCGGCGATACCCAGTCCCGCGCCGAGCAGGCCGCCGGCCAACCCGAGGACAACGGCCTCCACCAGGAACTGCCGACGGATCGCGTTCGGTGGCGCCCCAAGGGCCTTGCGCAGCCCGATCTCCCGGGTCCGCTCGGTGACCGAGACCAGCATGATGTTCATCACCCCGATGCCGCCGACCAGCAACGACAGCGCGGCGATACCGGTCAGCAGGATGGTCAGCGTCTTGGACACCGACGTCGCGGTGGCCAGCAACGACTGCTGCGAACTGATGGTGAAATCAGCAGTGGCGACCGAGGGGGACTGGTGCAGGTTCAGCAGGAGTCCCTGCGCCTCCTGGTACGCCGCGGACAGCGCGTCGGCCGACTGCGCCTGCAGGTAGATCGTCGACACCGCGTTCCGGCTGGAGCCACCGACGAGCCGGTTGGCCGACGTCGACAGCGGCACCAGCGCCTGGTCGTCCAGGTTCGCCGAGGCATCAGAACCGGCCGGTGTCAGCACGCCGACGACGCTGAACTCGATGCCGTTGATGGTCACCGTCCGGCCGACCACGTCGGTGTAGCCGAACAATTCGGTGGCTGTCTGAGAGCCGAGAACCGTGACGGCGGCGACGTCGGCGTCGTCCTGGTCGGTGAGGAATCGACCCGCGGCGAGCGATCTGGCCCGGACGTCGAGCCAGGACGGGGACGTCCCGACAACGGTGGTCGTCCAGTTGGTGCTGCCGGCGGTCAACGACAGCGAACTGTTCTTGATCGGCGCGACGGCCCTGACGTCCGGCGCCGCCACCGGTGAGGCGAGCGCTTTGGCATCGCTGATGGTGAGCGTCGACGCCGAGCCGAAGCCGCCCCGCACGCCGCCGGTCGTCGTGCTGCTGCCGGGCGAGACGATCAGCAGGTTGCTGCCCAGCGAACTGATCCGCGCCCCCACCTCCTGCTGGCTGCCGAGACCGAGACCGACCGTCAGCACCACCGCAGCGATGCCGATCAGGATGCCGAGCATGGTCAGCCCGGACCTGAGCCGGTGGCCGCGAATGGCATCCCAACCGGTGCGAAAAGTCTCCAGCCAGTTCACCGCTCGCCACCCCCCTGATCGACGCGGTGGCCGTCCGATTGAATCCAGCCGTCGCGGACCCGGACGATCCGTCGGGCGCGCTCTGCGACCTCGATCTCATGGGTGATCAGCACGATCGTCCGGCCCTGGGCGTGGAGTTCGTCGAACAGCGCGAGGGCGTCATCGGTGGCGACCGAATCGAGGTTCCCGGTCGGTTCGTCGGCCAGGATGAGGGCCGGGTCGGTGACCAGTGCGCGAGCCACCGCGACCCGCTGCTGCTGCCCACCGGACAGCTCACCGGGCCGGTGCCCCACCCGGTCGGCCAGTCCGACCCGGTCGAGAGCATCGAGCGCGCGGTGCTTGCGTTCGTCTCGTTTCACTCCCGCATAGGTCAGCGGGAGTTCGACGTTCCGCCAGGCATTCAGCGACGGCAGCAGGTTGTACTGCTGGAACACGAACCCGATCTGCCGGTTGCGGACCTCGGCGAGTTCGACCTCATCCATCTCGCCGACGTCCTCGCCGGCCAGGAGGTACTGGCCGGCACTCGGCACGTCCAGGCAGCCGATGATGTGCATCAGCGTGGACTTGCCGGACCCGGAGGGCCCCATGATCGCGACGTATTCACCCCGGTCGATGCGCAAGCTGACCCCTTGCAGCGCACGCACTTCCACCGAGCCGGTCGAATAGACCTTGGTCACGTCGTGCAGTTCGATGACCGGAACCGGGACGTCGATCCGGTCCGGTTCGGGGCGGTCCGCATCGAGCGCGACCGTGTCGGCGCCGGCCGCTGCGTGCCGGCCGGCCGGATCGGCTGCCGGGTCCGGTCCCGGCGGTTGCTGTCCCCAGGTCAGGATGTCCAATGCCATCTCAGCCACCCGCCGGGGCGCCGGGAACGGCGCCCGGGAAACCGCCGGCACCGCCGCCGGTCCCGCCCGGGAACCCGCCCGGTCCGCCTGGGAATCCACCCCCGCCGCCGGTTCCGCCGGTCCGTCCGTTGCCTGTTCCAGCGCCCGCTCCGGCGCCCGTGCGCCCGGCCCCCGTAGTGATGGTGACGGCCACCTCGTCGCCCTCCGCGAGACCGGAGGTGATCTGGGTGTTGGTGGCGTCCGACTCACCGATGCCCACCGGGGTCGGCACCTGCTGATCCCCGGAAATCTTGTCGACGACGGACTGCCCGTCGACGGTGTGAATTGCGGCGCTCGGCACGGTCAGAACGTCGGTCAGTTGCTGGTAGATCAGCGTGACGGTGGCCGAGGTGCCGTCATGCAGGCCGGTCGGCGACCCGGTCACGGTGACCACCACCGGGTAACTGGCCGTGTCGCCGGTGGCTGTGGAGATCAGCCCGATGGAGGAGATGGTGCCGAACAACGGATCGGCCGAGCTGGCGACGGTCAGTTGAGCCTGGTCGCCAACCGCCAGCAGGCCGATCTGCGCGTCATCGACGGTGACGTCGACCTTCCAGGAATCGGTGCCGACGATGACGAAGGCGGTGCTGGAGGTACCGCTGGAGGTACCGCTGCTCGAAGAGCCGCCCGCGCCGGCGGTTTTGCCTCCCGCGGTGTTTGTCGAACCGCCCGCTCCCGCCCCTCCCGTCGACGTGCCGGCATCGGTGGAAGAAGTCGTGCTGCCGGTGACCTTCTGCCCGACAGTCACATTGACCGACGACACGATGCCGTCGATGGGCGAGGTGAGAGTGGGCGAGTTCAGCGCTGTCTGCGCCGTGTCCACCGCTGTCTGGGCGGTAGTGATTGCCGTCTGGTCGACGGCCACCTGCTGTTCTGCAGTGGTGACCTTGGCCTGGGGGGCGGTCGTGTCGTCGCCGGCGTTCTGTGCGGTGGTCAGGGCGCCCTGCGCGGTGCTCAGCGCCGACTGATCGCTGACCAGCGTCGCTTGCGCCCTGGCCAGCGCCAGATTGGCGGTGGCCAGCGTCTGCTGCATCGTCAGCGTGTCGACGGTGGCCAGCGGCTGACCGGCGGTGACCGGTTGCCCGGCGGCGACATTGACCGCGGTGACGGTGCCACTGGCGATGAACGAGACATCCTGCTGCACAGCCGGTGTCAGCGTTCCCGACGTCGCGATTGTCTTTTTGATGGTGTCCGTGGCAGCCGCCACGGTGCGGGTGACGGTCGTGGGGGTGGCGGCGACCGCGGCGGTGTCCCGGCCCAGGAACCACCAGGTACCGCCGGCGACGGCCAGCCCGACGACCAGCCCGATCAGTCCGGCGGCGAGTGTCTTTCCACCAGGCAGGCGATTCGTGATTCCCATGTGTTGCTGCCTTCTTCTCGTCGCCGGCGACGAGCGCGCGACCGAACTGAAGCCTCCGCAGGCAACCTGTGAGGAAACCCAGGAAGTCGTGAGGGTCCGGCCTGCCAGGGCCAGGAATCCGCACCAGGACTCGCGAATCCGTCACCGCTGGTAACGCGCAACTACATTGGGTCACCAAGAACGGCGCCTGACGAGGTCGAGGGAGCTTTCGGCCTGGATCGACCGGCCGGCGACGGCCGACGCGGCCGCCCACGACTTTCCTGGCGGTCGAACTCAGCCGTGACGTATCGCGTCTGGCCTGTTACTGTCCCGCACTAGGTCATGAGTGCCAGCAGATAGCCCCGGCTTGCTGGCCGGCAACCCTCCAACCGCGGTGGGGTGCCCCGGGTGAAGACCTGGCTTGACGCGCGGTGCGTCCGGCAAGCGCGGGCCTTCAGGATTCCTGTCGGTCCATGGACCGTAGGAGAAATCCCATGACCATCCTTCTCGAACGACCCGACCTGGTTTCCGCGCTCGCCCGCCGACGGCCGACGAGCCGGTATGACGGCCTGCTGACCGGCACCCCGACCACATGCACCGTGTCACATCCGCACGTGCCCGGGCTGGAGATCGTCGGCGCGGACGCCGTCGTTCCGCTCGCCGGTGGCGGCCGGATCGCGTACGCCAACCTCGACCACGGCGCGTCGGCCCCCGCGTTGCGGGTTGTCAAAAACACCGTCGATGCCCTACTGGAGCGGTACGCCAGCGTGCACCGCGGCGCCGGTTGGCACTCCAAGATCTGCACGGAGCTGTACGAGGGTGCACGAGAACCGGTGCGGGACTTCGTGGGTGGCCGCTCCGAGGATGCGGTGATCTTCACCCGGCACACCACCGACTCGTTCAATCTGCTCGCCCACTGCCTGCCGGCCCGGACCACCGTCGTGGTCTTCGAGACGGAGCACCACGCCGCGCTACTGCCATGGGATCGATCAGGGGCGCATCGCGGTGCGGGGGCCCGGGCCGTTGTTCGGCTGAAGTCGCCCAGGACCACCCAGGAGGCCATCGATTCCGTCGATGACGCGCTCCGCCGCCGGGCGCCGGGTCCCGCACTGCTGGTGATCACCGGTGCATCGAACGTCACCGGCGAACTGTGGCCGGTAGCCGAACTGGCCGCCGTCGCCCGGTCACGTGGCGCCCGCACCGCACTGGACGCGGCCCAACTCGCGCCGCACCGGCCGTTCTCGATCGACGAACTGGGCGTCGACTACGTCGCCCTTTCCGGGCACAAGCTCTACGCTCCGTACGGCGCGGGCGCGCTGGTCGGCCGGGCCGACTGGCTGGCAGCGGCCCCGCCGTACCTGATCGGCGGCGGCGCAACGGCTTCCGTCACCGATCAGGAGACGACCTACAAGCCGCTGCCCGACCGTCATGAGGCGGGCTCCCCCAACGTGCCCGGCGCCGTCGCGCTGGCCACCGCCTGCCATGCCCTGGCCACCGCGGACCGGACCGCATTGGCGCACGCCGAACTGGCGCTGACCGAGACGCTCCGCCGCGGCCTGGCCGAGATCCCTGGCGTCACCGTGCATTCGCTGTTCGGCGGCGCGGTGGCCGGTATCGGCGTTGTGACGTTCACCGTGGCCGGCCAGCAGGCATCCGTGGTGGCTGCTGCCTTGTCCGCCGAACACGGCATCGGCGTGCGGGACGGCGCGTTCTGCGCCCATCCACTCGTTCGACAGTTGCTCGGCGCGGCCGGTTGCGCAGTCGATGACGGCACCGGCCAGGCACTGCGGGCATCGGTCGGCCTGGGCACCACCACCGAACACGTCCAGCGACTGGTCGCTGCCATCGAGTCGATCGCGGCTTCGGGCCCTCGCCGCCGATACGTGCTGGTGGACGGGCGGCCCGCACCGGCCGTTGACGACCGCATTCTGCCGCTGATCGCCCCTTGGCAGCGCTGACGGGCCTTTCGAAGGGCCATATTCGTACGTTGATCCCGACGAGAAGCAACCGTTCCTGGCGAATGGAATCCGCCCCGCCACCATGCAGAACCGCCCGCCCTCAGCAATCGTGAGGACGGGCGGCCGGGCTTCTGCGGAGTGATCGGATCAGGCGCGGTGCCTGCCCCCTGAGGTGGGTGCGTCCGCCCGGACGACCTTCCCGTTCAGGACGACCTCCCCGGAGATTCCCAGGACGACATCCCCCTCCGAGGCATGCGCGCCGCCGGAGCCGACGAGGGCGTGGGCACCGGTAGTGACCGATTCCCGCTGCTCGTCCCGGGCGACGATCGCGTCCATCTCCGCGTCGGTGATCGCGGTTTCGTTCTTGCCGTTGGCGTTGTCTGCGGCGAGCAACGCGTCCGAATCGGCCTGCTCCTGGAGCCGCTCGTCGAGCGCTGACTTGGTCCGCAGCGGCAGTTCCTTCATGACAAGCACCAGGACGAACGCCAGCGCCATGATGATGCCGCCGATGATGTAGACCAGGTGCGTCGAGTCGACATAGCCGACCTGGAACGGCCGGGCGATGGCCGGATCCAACTTGGACAGAAAGGACGAGTCGGTGCTGAGCGCGTCGCCGATCGACGCACCGGCGGCGGCGTTGCCCTGCGATGCCGCAACCAGGCTCTGGGCCACGGCGTGGCTCGGGCTGTTCGGATCGGCCGCGGCCGCCCCGACCGCTTGCTGGAACTCCGGGGTGGTGCCGGCCGACTGCAGGGCACCCTGCACCTTGTCGGGCAGGGAGTTGAACAGCAGCGACAGGAACACGGCGACACCGAGGGTTCCGCCGAGCTGCCGGAAGAACGTCGCGGACGAGGTTGCGACGCCCATGTCCTTGGCGGGCACGGTGTTCTGCACGGCGATCAGCATCGTCTGCATGCACAGGCCCAGCCCGGTGCCGATCATCAGGAAGTACAGGTCGAGCTGCAGGTAAGACGTGTCGACCGTGACCGTCAGCATCAGGAAGAAGGTCACCGCGAGCAGCGCAGTGCCGATCACCGGGAAGATCTTGTACTTGCCGGTGCGGGAGGTCAGCTGACCGGAGCCGATCGAACCGATCATGATGCCGAGCATCATCGGCAGCAGCAGCAGACCGGATTCGGTCGGCGTCGCACCCTTGACCAGCTGCAGGTACAGCGGCAGGGTGCTCAGTGCACCGAACATGCCCAGGCCAACCAGCACGTTGACCGTCAGGCCGATGCTGAAGACCCGGCTCTTGAACAGGCGCATAGGGATCAGCGCCTCGTCCTTCATCCGCATTTCGATGTAGATGAAGCCGACGATGCCGATGATGCCGAGCGCAATCAGGCCCAAGACGCTCGCGGAACCCCAGCCCCAGATGCGGCCCTGTTCGGCGACGATCAGCAGCGGGACGATGCCGAGCATCAGCGCGGCGGCGCCCCACCAGTCGATCCGGTGATCGGTGCGGATGTGCGGGATGTGCAGGGTGATCGCAACGACGACCAGCGCGATGATGCCGATCGGCACGTTCACCAGGAACACCCAGCGCCAGCCGGTGATCCCGAAGATGGTGTCGGCGCCGGCGAAGAAGCCGCCGATCAGCGGGCCGATGACGGACGACATGCCGAAGACGGCCAGGAAGTAGCCCTGGTACTTGGCGCGCTCCCGCGGCGGGACGATGTCGGCCAGGATGGCCAGCGCCATCGAGAACAGACCGCCGGCGCCGATGCCCTGGATCGCGCGGAAGGCGGCCAGCTCGTACATCGAGGTGGAGAACGTACACAGGATCGAGCCGAAGATGAAGATGCTGATCGCGGTCAGGAACATCGGCCGACGGCCGTAGATGTCCGAGAGCTTGCCGTACAGCGGCGTCGTCACCGTCGAGGTGATCAGGTATGCGGTGGTGACCCACGCCATCGCGGACAGACCCTGCAGGTCGTCGGCGATGGTGCGGATGGAGGTGGAGACGATCGTCTGATCGAGGGCGGCCAGCAGCATGCCGGCCATCAGCCCGAGCAGGATCACCTGGATCTGCTTGTGGGTCAGACCAGCGGGCGACTCACCGGTCGCCGCAGGGGCCTTGGTGGTGTCGGTTGACATCAGTGATTTTCCTTCCGGTGGTGCTCGAGCAGGATCGAGATGATCTCCTCGCGATGCGACTCGATGCCCTCGGTGTACTTGCGGACCAGCCGGAGCAGATCCTTGCGGTCCTCGGCGGACCAGTCGGCGATGACGGGATTCATGGTTGCCCCGCGGCGGCGGCCGTAATCCTCGACCCGGGCAAGACCATGTTCGGTGGGCACCAGGATCGAGGCCCGACCGTCGTCGGGGTCGGCGCGGCGTTCGAGCAGCCCGCCCTTCACCAGCGACGCGACCTGTCGGGAGACGGTCGACGGATCGGCGCAGACCAACTCGGCCAGGTCGCTGGCCCGACTCGGCCCGTGGTGGGCAAGCTTGACCAGTAGGAACATCGGCGAATGGTCGGCTTCGGGCCCGGAAACCACCCGGGACTTGATGCCGGTGAACTGCTTGACCATGTCGATGACGGCGGCCGCGATGTCCGCGGCCTCCTCCAGGCTCGCGACCTGGTCGTCGACCGTGGTGTCTGCAGCAGTGGTCTCGCTCGACGCGGGTTCGCTCGACGCGGTCTCGCTCGACGCGTCATCGACTGAGGTGATCTCGGGTGATGAATCGACAGTTCTCAGGGTGCTGGTCATTGCTCTGGTCGGCGCTCCTTCGTCACATCAGCGTGCAGGCCTCAATCAGTTGCTTGATACCTGCATCTAGTTGCCGAGTGCAATGATGCGCCGGACATGCCGTAGAAAGCAAGCCCTGGGTCAATCAGTGAGCAGTGCTCTCGATCACCCGGATCGAACGGAAATCACCAACAGCGATCACCGACGCACATCACACGAGCAACGGGTGCAGGTCCCGCACCCGGAACCGCCGGCGACGATGGACGACGAAGATCGTGAGTCCGACCGCAACGATCAGGAATCCGGCGAGCACTCCGACGTCGAGCCACAGACTGTCGGTCTGACCACCGGTGAAGGTGATGCGCAGCGCGTCCACGACATAGGTCATGGGGATGAATGCGTGGATCGCGCGGAACGGCGCGGGCAGCGTCTCCACCGGATAGAGCCCGCCCGCGCTGGTCAGCTGAACCATCAGCAGGACCAGCATGATGGCCGAACCGACGGACCCCAGCCAGGTTCGCAGCAAGTGGGCGATCGCGGTGAAGCAGGCGGCCGTCAGCAGGATCACCCCAATCGCACCGCCGGCATTGACCGGATCAAGACGGAGCCCCAGCCACACAACGCCGAACAGCAACAGCGACCCGAGCGCTCCCAGGCCGAATACCGGCAGCCAACCGGCCACCGAGATCCGCCAGGACGAGGCCCGACCGGCGAGCGCACGCCCGGAGATCGGGCGCAGCACCAGGAACACTGCGATACCGAGGACCCAGATGGCGATGGCGAACAGGAAGGGTGCGAGCCCGCGGCCGTAGACGGTTGCCGGGTTGTCGATCGTCACCTGGACATCGGCCGGCGCGGACAGCACCTGTTCGGAGGCTTGCGCCTCATCGGGCGCCACGGTCGGGATCCGATCCGCGGCCGTGACCAGATCGGTGGCCAGCTGGTTGATACCGCTGTCGAGTGCGGTGACGCCATCCACCAGCGGCGTCGAGTTCGTCTGCAGCGTCCCGAGGCCGTCATCGAGCTGCTGGGCACCCAGTTGCAGCGCGCCGATCTTGGCATCCAGGTCTGTCGCCCCCGTGGACAGCGTGATGACATTGCTGTCCACCGTGCTGGCTCCGGAGCTCGCGGTGCTGATACCGGTGCTCATCGCATCCGACGCCGGTGGACACCTGGGCGGCGCCGCTCGCCACAGCACTGGCCTCGGAGTTGGCATTGGACAGGTCACCGGCAGCCGAGTCGACGGAGTTGGACGCCGAGCTGACTTGTCCGGCGGCGGAATTCGTCTGGGTGCCGGCCTTCGCGACCTCGAGGCTGTTCGCGTTGATCCCTTCGATCACTGTCTGCGGCGTGCCCGGCGTCTTTGCCAGCTCAGTCAAGGATGCGGAGATCGCTGCGAGGTTGTCGCTGATCACCGGCAGGTCGACGCTGGCCTGCCCGAGCGGTGCAGAGGCGGCGTTCACCGAACTCGTTGCCGGTCCGATACTGCCGGCGAGCTGCTGACTGATGGAGGCGACGTCGGCCGCGTTCGAGGCGGTCTGGCTGGAATTTGAATCCAGGGTGTTCAACCCGGTCACCAGCGATGCCGATCCGGCCTTGGCATCACTGGCCGAGGTGACCAGTTCGGCGGAGGAGATCTTGGCGTCGGCGAGCCCGGCGAGCTGTTGGGCGGACAGGTCCTTAGCGGCGGTGATACCGGTTGATTGATCGGTGGCCTCCGTGACCGCCGTGTCGGCGCCGGTGGCCAGCTTTGTTGCAGTCGTCGCCGCCGCGGTGACGCCAACCTTGATGGTGTCGAGATTGGCGAAAACGGCCTCGAAGTAGGCACCAGAGGCCGCCCGGTCGATCGCGGCTTCCAGCCGGGTCTGCGCCGACAGGGCCAGCACGTCGGAGAGGTAGCCGTTCGCGTCGTTCAGGATGAGCTGGACCGTTGCCCGGGTTGGGTCGGTACCCGCACCGCTGACCAGGTTCTCGGAGAAGTCGGGTGGGATCTCGACGATCATGTAGTAGGTGCCGTCGGCCAGCCCCTGTTCGGCCTCCGATACGTCCACGAATTGCCAGTCGAAGATGGGGTCGGCCTGCAGTTCGGAGACCAGCCGGTCCCCGGCGGCGACGGTTTTGCCCTCCACCTGCACCGGAACGTCCTGGTTCACCACGGCGACGGGGACCTGGTCGAGCTTGCCGTAGGGATCCCAGGTTGACCAGAGGTACATCGCCCCGGCCACGGTGGGCACCAGCAGCAGGAACAGCAGCGCGATGATCGGCAGTGGTCCCTTGAATCGCCGTAGCTCATACGTGGCCAGCCGGACGGTCTTGATCATCGGTTGTCCTCCGTCGGAGCGTCATCGGTCTGGCCGGGGCCGGGTTCGTCCTGGTCGATCGGTTCGGGTGGCGGGGGCGGGGTCGGCGGTCCGGGGTCGAGTTCGGGTGATGCCCACTGGTGATCGTCGGGGGCTGCTTCGATCTGCCGCAGCACGGCACCGGGCGGGGCGGCGGCCGGTTCGAAACGCCAGACCGTCGCGCCCTCCTGCGGCGTCAGGTCGAGCACTACATCGGCTTCCATCACGGGGATCCGATCCGTGGTGGAAAGGATGATCGTTGGGCCGGTCTTTGCCAGCCTCATCAGGGCGTCCAGGATGACCTGCTGCATCGCAGCGGACACTCCCCGATCGAGGTCGTCCAGCACGATGATGGCGCTGACCCGGACGCAGGCCAGGGCCACCGCGAACAGCGTGGCCTGATCGCCGATCAGCGTGGCGGCCAGGGCCTTGGGGTCGAAGGTCACCTCGAGCGCGGCGCATGCCTCTTGGAATCGGGTGCGGCCGATGGTGGCGTTCACGTCCTCGATCAGGCAACGCTCGCCGATCGATTCCCGCACGGTCAACCCCGGTTCGGGGCCGGCCACGGAGCTGATCCGGGCGACGGAGGTGAGGGTTCTGATGTGGCCGGGCTTGTCCGCGAAGTTGCGCCCGGCGACGATCAGCGTCCCGGTATTCGGGTCCATCCGCCCGCTCAGAGCAAGCAGCAGGGAGGAACGTCCGGTGCCCGATGGGCCGACGATCGCGGCCACCGAGGCCGGTCGCAGGGTGAGGTCGATGTCCTTGAACACCCAGCCGGACTTGGTCAGCAGGCCGAGTCCCTTGGCGACCAGTACCGGGGCCGGCGGTTCGACTGGAGGCGTCGGGCCGCTCTCGCGCTCACTGTCGAAGTCAGGGCCCAGGTCGTCGCCGGGACCGATCTCTGCCTGCGGGACACCACCCGTCCCTGGTTCCGAATCCGGCTCTGCATCCACGTACGGGCCCGGGTCCGAATCCACCACCGTCGGGATCATGGTGGTGGGAGCGTCATCCTCGGACGGCGGTTGCCACGGGCCGGCGAACTCCGTGGCCGGTTCCTCGTCGCCAGGACTGCGAATCTCCGCCGGCCGTTCGACCGCCGACCATGCCTCATTTCCCCCGGCAGTCACTGTCGTCTCATCGACTTCGCGTGCCTCATCGTCCCGCGCCATCGGTTGTCCCCTCGCTGTGGTGTCTGATGACATCCAATCGAGCCGGTAGGCTCGCCTCGCGACCGGGGCCTTACCGGACACCGGATCGCGGGCCTCTAGCTCAATTGGCAGAGCAGCGGACTTTTAATCCGCGGGTTGTGGGTTCGAGTCCCACGGGGCCCACTGCACGAAGCATCCAGATGCAACCGGACAAGCTTCGCACTGGCCGTGGCACTCCAAGCGAGTTTCCGGCAGCGAGTCACCACCCATTGTGTGCGGACTGGCCCGAATTGCCTGGCTCCCTTGCGGTCCTTCGACCATTCGATGCCCGGAACTGTGTCAGCCCGCGGAAGTCAGCAGGGCGTACCGCAGTCGGACGTCGGGCCCGATCCTGGTCAGCTCGCGCAACTCGGCCCGATAAGCATCGGACAGGGTGCCGACCATTCCGTCATCCAGCGCGTGCCGGCCGGCCCCGAGCAGGCTCGGAGCCAGGTAGACCACCGCCTCGTCGACCAGGCCGGCATCGAGGAACGCAGTTGCCAGCCGGGGCCCACCCTCCAGCAGGACGTGCCGCTTGCCCTGCTGGTACAGCCGCTTCAGCACGGCAGGCAGGTCGACCTTGCCGTTCGGGCCGAGGCCCGGGTCGTCGCCGGTGGCCACCCAGGTCTCCGCAGAGTCATCGAGAACCCTTGCCGTGCGGGGGGTTTGACGCGCGGAATCAATGACGACCCGTAACGGCTGCGGACCCGTGACGTTGCCCTCGCCATCCCGGACGGTCAGCTGCGGATCGTCCGCCAACACGGTGCCGATGCCGACCATCATGGTGTCGACCCTCGCGCGCAGCCCATGGACGTCGGCGCGGGACTCTGGCGAGGTGATCCACCGACTGCTGCCGTCCGCGGCCGCGACCCGCCCGTCGATCGTCATACCGACCTTCCAGGTGACGAACGGGCGGCCGCGTCGGGTGGCCGTCAGCCAGACTCGATTGACATCCTCGGCGGCACCTGCCGCGGATTTGGCCTCGCGGTCGGCAATACCCGCGGAGAGATCGATGACGTCGACGCCCGCCGCCCGGAGTCGCTCGATACCGCCGGCCGCAGCCGGCCACGGGTCACGCACCGCAACGATCGTCCGCGCGATGCCCGCCTCGATCAACGCCTCGGAACACGGGCCTGTCCGTCCGGTGTGGTTGCAGGGTTCCAGGGTCACGACCGCCGTTGCGCCCCGCGCCCACACTCCGGCGGCCGTGATCGCGGCAACCTCCGCGTGCGGACCACCGGGTCGTTCGTGAAATCCTTCGCCGACGGTCCAGCCACCCGGAGCGAGTAGCACGCAGCCAACGACAGGATTCGGCAGGGTGGTACCGGCACCGAGGCCCGCAAGCTCAACGGCGCGGCGTACCGCGACGATCTCCTGCGGCCAGAGTTGCGAGGCTGTCACCGCACCAGTCTGCGGGATCGCCGCGCGGCCGCTGCGCGTGGGTGCGGACAACCGGTAAGGAAATCTGCATGTTCCAGCATTGAAATCATTGCTGGTGCTGTCGAGTTGGGCCACCGATACTGATCGCATGAGCACCAATGCGACCGCGATAATTGCCCGTCACGCGCCGACCGGGACGTCCTGGCGGGTTTTCGCGGCCGCGGCGTTCACCGTCGTCGCCTGGGCCTCTGCGTTTGTCGTCATCCGCTATGTCGGGCAGGACTACTCCCCCGGCGGGCTGAGCCTCGGTCGACTGATCGTCGGCTCGGCCTGCCTGAGCCTGATCATGGCGCTCGGTCGGCGCTGGGTGCCGATGACCCGACAGGAGTGGGGCCTGGTCACGCTGATCGGCGTGCTGTGGTTCGGCATCTACAGTGTGGCGCTGAACGCCGGCGAACAGCACGTCGACGCCGGGACGGCGGCCATGCTGATCCAGCTCGCGCCCATTCTGATCGGCATATTGGCGGGCCTGCTGCTCGGCGAGGGATTCCCCCGGATGCTCGTCATCGGTGGGCTTGTGGCATTCGCCGGAACCCTGCTCATCGGCGTCGCGACGAGCAACGGACACGCGGATGTGGGCGGAGTGTTGCTGGTGCTATTGGCCGCAGTGGTCTACGCCATGGCGGTGATCGCGCAGAAGGTCGTTCTCCGCCGGGTTCCTGGCCTGCAGGTGACCTGGCTGGCCTGCCTGATCGGCACGATCGCCTGCCTACCCTTCGTGCCGGCGCTTGTCTCGGACCTGGCGACGGCATCCACCGGGACGACGATAGGAATGGTCTACCTGGGCGTTGTTCCACTGGCCGCGGCATTCCTGACCTGGGCCTATGCCCTGGCGCGCAGCGATGCGGGGCGACTGGGGGCCACCACCTACGCCGTGCCGCCGATCGCGATCGCCCTGGGGTGGATCTTCCTCGGCGAGGTGCCCGCCCTTTTGGCGGTGGTCGGCGGCGTCATTTCGCTGATCGGCGTGGGGATTGCCCGGCGCCCGTCGAAGCCCATCCGGTGACCTAGTTCATCTCGAACGAGCGCTTGGCCAGGCCGTACCAGAACCCGTCGACGGTGCTGTGCGCGTCGGACCAGCTATCCGCGGTCGCACCCAGAGAGACGAACAGCGGGGCGAAATGCTCGGTCCGCGGGTGCGCGATCCTCGCGGCCGGGGCGTGGTGCTCGAAATCCAGCACCGCGTCGACGTCACCCGATTCCACGGCCTGCTTGGCCCAGGCATCGAATTCCTGACCCCACGCCGGTCCGGTGCCACTGGTGTCGCCAAAGCGCGCCTGCGACAGGTTGTGGGTGGTGAACCCAGAACCGATGATCAGCACACCGTCGTCGCGCAGCGGGGCCAACGAGCGGCCCAGCTCGAACAGCCGTCGAGGATCCAGCGTAGGCATCGACACCTGCAGCACCGGAACGTCGGCCTCCGGGAACATCTCCACCAACGGCACGTAGGCGCCGTGGTCGAGGCCGCGGTTCGGGTCCTGGTAGACCTCCTGGCCGGGTCGGCCGACGAGCGCGGCCACGTCCTGCGCCAAGTCCGGCGCGCCGGGTGCGTCGTAGGTGACCTCGTAGTAGCGCTGCGGGAAGCCGCCGAAATCGTAGGTCAGCGGCACCCTTTCGGTCGCACCAACGGTCAGTGGCGCGGACTCCCAGTGCGCGGAGACCACCAAAATGGACTTCGGCCGGGGCAGGTCCTTGCTCCACGCGGCCAGCTCGGCGGTCCAGGTCGGGTCGTCGGCCAGCGGCGGGGCGCCGTGCGAGAGGTAGAGCACCGGCATCCGGGTGGTCTGGTTGCCGGCGGCGCCGGCAGAATTTTCGGTGATCATCAGTGCTCGATTCGCGGGTGAGATGTGGCTTTGCTCTGTCGTCCACGATACGCGATTTTAGTTGAGCGTTCAAGTACTTTGCCCGAATGCCTGCTAAACACGAGCGTGGGCGCGATAATCAGCGCGTGCGCGACGAACCCTGGCTCTCCGAAGAACAGCAGCACGTCTGGCGCGAGTTCCTGCGGATGACGGGACAACTCAACGAACGCATCGAGCGCGACCTGCAACAGGCGGCCGGGATGCCGCATGCCTACTACCTGATCCTGGCAATGTTGTCCGAGGCCCCGGGGCGGCAACTGCGGATGAACCAGCTGGCGGAAGTGGTCCGGGCGTCACAATCCCGGGTCTCGCATGCCGTCGCCCGCCTCGAGGAGGCCGGTTGGGTGCAACGGATTCCGGCGCCTGGCGATCGCCGCGGTCAGATCGCCGAGTTGACCGACGCCGGATTCGAACGGTTGGTCGAGGTCGCGCCCAGCCACGCGGAAACCGTGCGCTCCATCATGTTCGACCCGCTCAGCGCCGAGCAGCTGAAGAACTTCGATGACATCTGCCAAACGATCCTGGGACAACAGGGTCCCCGACCGGACGGCCCACCGGCAGATACTGGCTGCTAGGTACCAGACAGGCAACGTCTACTCCGTGACCAAGAGCGTGATGTCCCCTGCTGATCGGCATCCGCGATCGGTCGAGTAGGAAAGGCCCCCGCTCACGGACGGAACGGGGGCCTGACGCACAGAGCCGCTGTGGAGAATCGAACTCCAGACCTTCTCATTACGAGTGAGACGCTCTGCCGACTGAGCTACAGCGGCGGCGAGCAAGAGTCTAACCGCTCGTGCGGGTGGTTCAGTTCGCCCAGCTCGGTTCGCCCGGCTCAGTTGGCTGCGTTTGCGGACTTTGCCAGCCACTCGTCCCAGGTGTAGGCCCAGTCGTAGATGTCGCCGTCCGCTGCCGACAGCGGAACGCTGGTGCCGGTGACCTCCACCGGGTCGCCGTAGATCGCCGACTCGAAGTAGGCCTGTGCGCTTGCCGCGGACAGGTTGATGCAGCCGTGGCTCACATTGCTGACGCCCTGGTCGCCGACCGTGCCCTGGTTCTGGTGGATGAACTCGCCGTTGTCGCTGATCCGGACTGCCCAGTGCTCGGTGATGTTGGTGTAGCCGTAAGCAGGGTTGCTCATCTTGGTGGTCTCCTGCTTGTCCATCACCACATGGATGCCGGAGCGGGTGACCCGGTTCGGGTCGCCGATCTCGTCGCCACTGCCATACGAGGCGTCGTAGCTGGCGACGGTGACGCCGTCCTGCTGCACCACGATGTTGTGCGCATTGGCGTCGGCCAGCACCACCTGATTGCGGCCGATGGTGAAATCGCTGGTGACGTCGTCGCCGCCGTAGTAACCGTCACCGAAATCGAGACCGTAGATATCTGATTCAACGTGCACGACAGTGCCGGACGGCCAATAGTTCTTCGGTCGCCAGTCCAGGGACGGGTTGGGGTCGCCGTCATGCTTGATCCAGGCCCAGGCGCCCTCGACCTGCGGCGTGGTGGTGATCTTGATGTGACTCTCGATCAGCGCCTTGTCGGCCGGCTCGTAGCCGAGGTGGACGATCACCGGCGCCGCAACCCCCACCACCGCGCCATCTCCGGGCGAAATAGAGGTGGTGATCTCGTCGACCGGCGTGACCGTCGTATACGAGCCGTCGATCGGGACGGTTTTGCCGTCGGTACCGAGCGCGGTACCGGTCACCGTGTAGCTGCGGCCGTAGCCCAGCGGCTCGGCCAGGGTCCAGGAGGTCTTGTCCGCAGAAAGCGTGCCGGAGACTGCGACACCCTCCGGGTTGGTGAAGGAAATGTCCGAGATCGTGCCCTTGGCCACCGAGATGGTCACCGGTTCCAAGGGGGTGATATCGGCGGCGTCGAAAGCAGGCGAAGCGGTCACCCGGGCGACCGGCTTCGGCACGACCGTGGTCGTCGGAGCGCTCGAGGAACTGCTGTCAGAGGCGGAGGAGTCAGCGGAGCCGGAGCCACCGCCGGTGGCGGCGGCCTGGCTGATCGATCCGGTCGAGCTCTGGGCCACCCTCAGCCCGGCCGACGAACCGGAGCAGGCAGCCGTGACGGCAAGTGCGCCCACCGCGAGCAGGGCGAGTGCCACCCTGCTGGCCGTCCTCGAACGGTGCAACTGCATGTTTCCTCCGGAGATCGTCAACAGGCCTCGGCCCGATCGGCGACCGATTCAGCGTGTGGTTATTCAGACGTGCGAGGGCGCCTTGCGTTGACTCCCACCGACAGCATTCCCCGGAGAGAGCATGACGAACACCGCGCCCCGCACGGTGTTTCAGCAACTCAAAGGACCTTGGGCACCCCAACCGGCGTGTCGAAACGACACTCCACCCGATACGACCACGATACGGCAGGACGTGGCCCTTCGGTGCAGTCGAAACGGAGAGTGACCAGCAACTCATCCACGCCATGCGTTGCCTGAGAAGCCATGCTGGTCTCGGATTGCGGGTCGGTCCCGGGCGGGTCGAAAGCTGTTGACGGAGAGAGTGGTCAATCCCGGTGCTCGGCGGTCTGCACACCGTGGTGTGGTTCTCCCCCGCCTTCTGGTGTTTCACCCAGCCGGGAGCTCAGCTGTGGTGATCATTTCCGTGTCGACCAACCGGGGCAGTCGTCGTTGGGACGGTGCCCAGCCCGTTGCCGGCTATACAGGTCACGGTCGTCGACGGAACGATCTACCCGGGAGGAGGGGATCGAGTTGAAACGCCTACCCACCTGGATCTGGATCGCCGTGGCCGGCTTCGCCGCCGGCGCGATGCTCGCCTCGCTGCTCTGACCGGGGTGGTCAGCGAGTGCGGTGCTGCTCCTCGTAGGCCTTGCGGGAGCCACAGACCGACGCCTTCGGACAGACCTGTTTGGTGCCGTCCGCAGCAAGTTTGATGACCACCGAGTCACCGGGCACGGAGTGGCCGACGACGCGGCCCGGACCCGCCGGTGAGTCGACATCCTCGCCGATCGCCGGGGCGGTCGCCTTGAAGTCCTGGTACAGCGGGTGCTCGTACTTCAGGCAGCACATCAGCCGGCCGCAGGCGCCGGAGATCCGCATCGGATTGGCGGGCAGTTCCTGGTCCCGCGCCATCGCCAGGGTGATCGGCTCGTAGTCCTTGAGGAACGTCGAGCAGCAGGTGTCCCGACCGCAGGAGCCGATCGCACCGGTCACCCGGACGGCATCCCGGGCGGCGAGTTGCCGCAGTTCGATGCGATTGCCCAGCGTGGCGGACAGATCCCGCAGCAGCGAACGGAAGTCCACCGTCTCCGGCGACGAGTAGTAGATGACCGTCTTGCCCGCGCTCGGCTGCGGGTCGACGGCCAGCACCTTCATCGGCAGGCCGTGCTCGCGGATCAGCTTCCGGCTGGCGACCATGGTGCGGGCCTTGGTCTTTCGCATCTGCTCGGTGGCGGCGAGGTCGCTCTCGCCGGCCATCCCGAGCAGCACCGGGAAGCCGTCGGTCTCCTCCGGTGAGTACTCCGCCGCCCACACGACCCGCGCCGCAACGGAACCGTGGTCGGTGGGGAGCAGCACCATGTCGCCGACCTCGGGGCGCAGCTCACCCGGGCTGGCATAGTGCAACTGCCCGTTGGACGTGAACGTCACCGCGCACAGCATTCCCATGACCGATCACGGTACGCGGTGTGACTCCGCCCACCCGCCACTCGGTCGGCCAGTCCCCAGGGAGGGGACTACCCGCTGACGGGACCGGCGAACAGCGCCATCATCATCGCCTCCACCGCGATCTGCGGTTTGACGTTGACCTCGATGGCCTCCCGGCAGGCGAGTACCGCGTCGAGCCGTTGCAGGGCGCCGACCGAGCCGAGCCGCGATGCCGCCACCTCGATGTCACCGGCCACATCGGGATTCATCAGCGGCGCGGTCGAGCCCAGGCTGTAGGCGATCACGTCACGGTAGAACCCGGAAAGGTCGACGAGGGCACGATCCAGCACGTCCCGCTGGGTCCTGGTGGCACGTGACTTCTGCCGTTTCTCCATCTCTTTGACCACCCCGGCCGTGCCACGGGCCGCACCGACGGCACCCTTTCCCGTGCCGCCGGCGCCGAGGGCCGTCTTGAGCTCCTCCAGTTCCACCGCATCGCGGCGGCCGGACATCGACGTCGCCTCACCCTTGGCCGTCGCCAGTAGATCGTCGGCCTCGACGAAGACATCGGCGACGGACCGCAGCGCACCGGGCACGGCAAGGATCCGCCGTCGCTGGTCCCTGGCCTCCTCGTCGGTCGCCAGCCGGCGGGCCCGGCCGACGTGCCCGCCCGATACCGAGGCCGCCCACTCCGCCATCTCGGGTTCGATGTGATCCCGCCGGACCAAAACCTCGGCGATCGACGCGGCCGACGGTGTGCGCAGGGCGAGTACCCGGCAGCGGGACCGGATCGTCACCGAGACGTCGTCCGGATGGGTGGACGGCGCACAGAGCAGGAAGACGGTGTGCGGTGGCGGCTCCTCGACGGCCTTCAGTAGCGCGTTCGACGCCCCCTCGGTCAGCCGGTCGGCGTCCTCGATCAACACGATCTGGAAGCGGCCGGTGGCCGGCCGGCGGGCGGCCAGTTGGACGACGGCCCGCATCTCCTTGACCGAGATGGTCAAGCCCTCGGGGGTGACGGTTCGGACGTCGGCGTGGGTGGCCGCCATCACGGTTCGGCAGTGTGAGCAGTGCCCGCAGCCGCCGTATTCGCATTGCAGCGCCGCCGCGAATGCCCTCGCTGCAACGGATCGACCGGAACCGGGCGGACCGGTGAACAACCAGGAATGAGTCATGGCAGCAGTGGGCAAGCCCGGTTCTCCGTGGGCTGCGGCCACAGCCAAGGTCAACTCGTGGACAGCCACCTGCTGACCGATGACGTCATCGAAGACCGCAGCCTGTCCACGATCAACGGTCGCTTCCCCTTGCGTGCCGGTCACTGGTGACCGTCCGGGATGGCCCGACCGAAGGCGACGAGGGAATCGGTGCGGCCGGCGTTCGCCCGGCGCACCGGCGAGGTCGTCACCGAGGTGATCACCAGGCCGGCCCTCGCAGCGACCAGCCGCAGCGTCGCCGGCGTGAGGTGCCAAATGTGCTGCTCGGGTTTGAGCGTCCACCAACGGCCCCGCAGCAGCTTGGACGGCACCGACGAGAAGTACGGAATCGACAACGCGAACACTCCGTCCGGCGCGAGCCGGACTCGCACCTCGCGCAGGAACTCCACCGGGTCCGGCACATGCTCGAGGGTGTCCCAGAAGCAGACGACGTCGGCTGCATCCGTGGGCGCGTCGCCGAGCTGCCCGCAGAACACGTCCAGCCCGAGCCGGAGCCCGGCATGGTCGGCCCCCGTCCGGGACAGCTCGACACCCCGGACGGCGTAGCCCGCGTCCTGTGCGGCGGCCAGAAAAATACCGTAGCCACTGCCGATCTCCAGCAACCGCCCCGGCGGTGGGCGGAGTCGCTCGATCCCGCTGAGCCGCCCCGCAGTCCAGGTTCGCTGCAACACCATCGCTGGCGACAGCCGGGACTGGGCACCATAGACGCCGCCGGAGAAGTCACCGCCCTCGAAGTACGCGGGTTCGTCATACATCCGTTGCAGCGCTGCGGACGTCAATCGGGGTGAGACGAACACCAGCTCGCAGATGGGGCAGCGGACCACCCCGAACGGCGGCATGGGGTACAGCGGGAGGCCCTCGACACGGCAGACACAGCACTGCGCCGCTTCGGTGTCTGCTGCTGTCCACGAGCTGCCGGACATCCGGTCCACCCCCTTCGCGCTGCTGGTCGGTAGTTCTGGGCTGATGGTTCGGTCACGGTAGCCGACCGCACCGACACACCCCGCCCGTGTGCCGCGCAGCGGCCGGCCGAACGGCCCGGACGAGCGGTCGTGGTTGTCGGGCCCGCCCGGACAGGGGAGGCTGGCGGGATGAGTGAACAGACTTTCGTGATCATCGGGGCCTCACTGGCCGGAGCAAAGGCCGCGGAGACGCTGCGTGAGGGGGGATTCACCGGCCGGGTGGTGCTGATCGGCGAGGAAACCGAGCCGCCCTACGAGCGCCCACCGCTGTCGAAGGGGTACCTGCTCGGCGCGGACGCCCGCGAGAAGGCCTATCTGCACGAACCTCAGTGGTACGTGGAGAACAACATCGAATGGCGCGCGGGAACCGTCGCGGTCGGCCTCGATCTGGCGGCGAAGACCGTCACCGTGCACCCGTCCGACACCATCGATTACGACAAGCTGCTGCTGGCCACCGGTTCCCGGGTGCGGACGCTGACGGCTCCGGGTTCCGACCTGCAGGGCGTGCATTACCTGCGCACCCTGGATCAGTCGGATGTGCTGCTCGAGGGGTTCAAGAAAGGCGGGCACGTGGTGGTGATCGGGGCCGGCTGGATCGGCTTGGAGACGGCCGCCGCGGCCCGGCAGCACGGTTGCGCCGTGACGGTCGTTGAAATGGACTCGCTGCCCTTGCGTCGGGTGCTCGGCGATGAGGTTGCGACCGTCTATCGAGACCTGCATGCGGCGCACGGCGTCGACTTCCGGTTCGGCGCCGGGGTCAAGGAAATCGTTGCGTCGGAGGACGGGTCCGGGGCGGTGAGTGGCGTTCGCATGGCAGACGGCTGGGAGGTGGCTGCCGACCTGGTGATCGTCGGCGTCGGGATTCAGCCCAACGTCGAACTCGCCGAAGCCGCGGGCCTCGAGGTCGACAATGGGGTGGTGACCGATGCGCTGCTGCGCACGTCCGACCCGAACGTCTTTGCCTGCGGGGATGTGGCATCGTCGTTCAACCCGTTGCTGGGCAGCAGGTTGCGGGTCGAGCACTGGGCGAACGCGCTCAATGGCGGGCCGGCGGCCGCCCGCTCGATGCTGGGCAGGACCGAGGAGTACGCACCGGTCCCGTACTTCTTCTCCGACCAGTACGACCTCGGCATGGAATACACCGGTTGGGTCGGCCCGGGCGACTACGACCAGGTGGTGTTCCGGGGCGACCCGACCGTGGTCCCCGGGTCCGCGCCGGAGTTCATGGCGTTCTGGGTTCGTGGCGGCGCCGTTCTGGCCGGTATGAACGCCAACGTCTGGGACGTCACGGAGACCATCGCAAGCCTGGTCAAGGCCGGGCTGAAAGGTCGCACCGTCAATCTGGAGGCACTGGCCGACCCCGAGATCCCGCTGGAGGACCTGCTGAACTGAGCAGCGGACCACCAGCGATGTTCAGGCGGCTGACTGCGGTTCGGCCAGGACGGGTGATCGCTGCCGGAGCACCGAGCTGATCCGTTCCAGCACCTCGGAGTTGATCGTCCGGTCCTGCTCCTCGGACAGCGGCCGCACGATGAGATACCGCTCCGGGGTGTAGGACGCCCGGTCCCGGTAGGCCTGCACCGGCAGCACGGGTTCCTCGTCGTCATCGGTCGGCAGATTTTCCGGTGCCGCCGCGTCGACCGGGCCGGGTCGGATCGGCCGGCAACTCTGCGGCCGGGGCGGTCGCCTGGCTCTGGGTCACCGTCGGCGGGGCAGGGCCCGGAATCGTCGAGTCGACGGTGACGACCGGCTCGGCGGTGACCGCAACGGTCGGACGTTCGTCATCGGCTGCAGACAGCTGGGCGGAAGTGGCGGCGCCGGCGGTTTCGCCGGCAGTCGACACCGCCGAACCATCACCGGAGGGCGCCGCCAACTGGGTGGGCGGCTGCGCCGACGGGTCCGATGTGCTGCCGAGCTGTTTTCAGTGCACCGTCAACCACCACCGTCAGATCCGCCTTCAGCCCGTTCACGGCCCACTGGGCGACCCGCGCCAGTCGCTGCTCCTCCACCCCTGCTGACCGGTAGCGGACGACGGTGGCGTCGATGAATCCCTCGCAGACGACGACCGCGCCACCCTGCAGGGCGGGCTTCACCCGCTCGGACGTCAGGTCGGCGAGATCCGCGGAGGCGCGCAACGCATCGGCCGGACTGTCGGTGCCGAACACACCGACGTCGGGTGGCTCAGCCGAACGCACCCGCACGATGAGCCAGCCATCGGCGCGCAGGTGCTCGTCGAGCACTCCCGCATATTCGGCGACCGCCGTCGGGTCCGCCCCCTCGACCGCAATGAGGACGCCGGTGTGATCGTCCTGCTCGTCCCAGATGTTCACCCCGCGCCGACCGAACACACGCCGGAACAGGCTGGACGTCAGTCCGCCGATCTGCCGCCCGGTGATCAGGCTGACGCTCCATGCGATCAGCCCGCCGACGGCCAGCACGATGGCCGGTCCGGTGATGTCGAACCGGAAGTCGCCCACGGTCACCGGGTAGGAGCCGATCGCCCCGGCCAGGATCGGGCCGGCTGCGATCGTCATCAGCAGCACGATCCGGACCGAGGACATGACGAACGCAAACACCCGGCCGCGGAGCTGGTCGGACACCTCGTGGCCGATCATCGTGAAGCCGTTGATCCAGGCGATGCCGGCGAACACCCCCATGACCGACGCAGCCAGCACCGCACCGAGGAAGTCCTGCAGCACGCTCATCACGATCAGCGAAATGCCCGCGGCTCCGATCGCGGGAGTGAAGATCATCCGCCGGGGGACGGTCGGGAAGACCTTTGGTCCGATCAGCATGCCCAGCGCGAGACCGGTGAACACCGACCCGAACAGGATGCCGTAGCCGGCGTTACCGGCCCCCAGCGTCGCAACGTAGGCCTGGGCGACGCCGGCGACCAGCCCACCTGCGAAGAACGCGCCGAGAATCCCGATGTAGATCGAGCGCATCAACCGGTTCTTGCGGACGAACGAGACGCCCTCGGCGATGAGCGAGAAGATGTTCTTCGCGGTGCTGCGATCGCCGACGAACGCCGGGATCATCCGCCGCGAGAGGAACACCATTCCCGCGGAGAAGAAATACGTCCCCGCGTCGATTCCGAGCGCGAGGTTGATGGCCACGGTGCTGGTGGCGCCGCTGATCAGCGCCGTGCCCTCGTCGGACACGGTCGGCACACCGAACAAGGACGCAGCAGTCGACAGCAGGGCGAACAGCAGCGCGGCGATCGGCACCATGCCGTAGACCGAGACGTAATTCAGCTGGTTCGCCACCGCCAACCGCTCGCGGGGCACGATGTTCACCCACATCGCCTGTTTGGCCGGAGTGGAGAACAGCCCGATCGCCTCGACCAGGAACTGCGCGACGAGCAGCCAGAGCAGGTTGCCGCTGACGATGATCGAGAGGTACAGCAGGCCCGCCAAGGTGTCGCCGGCGATGGCCACCTTGCGACGGTCGAAGCGATCCACCAGGGCGCCGGCGATCGGAGCGAGGATCAGGTCCGGCAGCAACCTGGTCAGCAGCACCCCGGACACCGCGGCACCCTGTGCGAGGTTGGACGAATCCTTCGTCAGGTACGCGGCGAGCGAGGTGGTGGCGAGCAGGCCGAGCCAGTCGCCGAGACTGGAGATCGCGATCGCCGCCCACAGCCGCCGGAACACCGGGATGCGTAGCAGCACCGCGACCGAATTCGGTTCCCGTTTGCGGCTCACCGGTTGAACAGTTCGTTGATCAGATCGATGAGCTTCGACCCCAGACCGGAGGCGAAAAGGATGACGAAGAAGAAGACCAGAACGGCCCCGACGCTCGACCTCCGGCGGCCCGCCGCTCCCCGGTCGGGCGTCGGGGTGGTGCGACGGCGTTCCTGTGACCGCTCGCGGGCGTCATTGCGCGCCTGGCCGTGCCCGGAGTACTGCGAGGCCATCGGCGACGCTGGGGCGACGGCGGCCGGCGCTCCGGACCCTGCCGACTGCGGATGTGTGGCCTGGAACGACACCCGGTCGACCTGTGCACGCTGGTTGGGCATGCTGCCGCGGAACATTGCCGACAGGTCGGCCGCCGTCATCGTCCGGCCCTGCCAGGTGAAGCCCGCCCCGGTCGGGCGGGCGGGCACCACCGGGGTGGGCGAACTGATCGCCCGGTAACTCTGACCGGCCGGGCGCGGCGGGACGGGCCGCGCCGGCGCCACCGGGCGTGCGGCTTGCTGCCGCCCAACAGCCTGCTGCCGGGCTGCGGCCTGCTGGGCCGTCGGGCGCTGGGCCTGACCACGCTGCGCCCGGCCACGCTGGGCAGGTGGTGGCCGATTCCCCGCCGGCCCGGTCACGGGCTCGGCCGGCACCCCCGGCTGGGTAGGTCGCAGGACTGGCGGCACGATCACCGGCACCAGATCATCCGGCATCGAGGCTGACAGCGCATCCGGGTAGACGTCGAGAATGGGCATCATGATGGACGGGTCCCCGGTGCCGTCGGACCCGCTCAATGCATCGGTGAACCGCTGATCGGTCCCGCTCGTGGCGTCGAAGGCCGCCGTCATATCCGAATCGTAGGCCGGGACACCGTCAGCGAGAGATCCCGGCGCGAAGACAACGGAGTTTTCCGGGCGCGACCCGTCATGCGCCCGGTTTGCTGTCGACCTTCGTCGACGTCTTTCGGACGGCCGGCTTCTTCGCTGCCGCAGTTTTCGATGCCGCCGCCTTGGGAGCTGCCTTCTTCGCCGGCGTCCGCTTCGGCGCCGGGCCGCGGGCCCGTCGATCAGCGAGCAGTTCGGCGGCCCGCTCGACGGTCAGCGTGTCGACCTCGTCGCCCTTACGCAGCGAGGCGTTCGTCTCGCCGTCCGTGACGTACGGGCCGAACCGGCCGTCCTTGATCACCATGGGCTTGCCGCCGGCCGGGTCGGTGCCGACCTCGCGCAGCGGCGGAGCGGTGGCGGCCGATCGACCACGCTGTTTGGGCTGTGCGTAGAGCGCGAGCGCCTCGTCGAGGGTGACGTCGAACAGCGCGTCCTCGCTCGCCAGCGACCGGGAGTCGGTGCCCTTCTTCAGATAGGGCCCGTACCGGCCGTTCTGCGCGGTGATCTCGGCACCGTCGGCCGGGTCGTTGCCGACCACTCTGGGCAGCGAGAGCAACCGCAGCGCGGTGGGCAGGTCGATGGTGTCCAGCGTCATCGACTTGAACAACGACGCGGTGCGCGGCTTGACGGCCTTCGCGGCCTTCTTCGGCGCGACTGCCGCCGTCCCGTTCGTACCGTTCGCGGCCGCGGGCTCCGCGATGACCTCGGTGACGTACGGTCCGTATCGACCGTCCCGGGCGACGATGACGTTGCCGGAGACAGGGTCGACGCCGAGCTCGTTCTCGGCCGAATCACCGGCCTGGGCGAACAGTTCCTCGGCCACCTCCGCGGTCACCTCGTCCGGTGGCAGGTCCTCGGGCAGGTTCGCCCGCTGAACCGACGCCCCGTCGGTGCCGTCATCCCCGTCACCGGTGGTTGGCCCGCTGTTCGGGCCGTTGACCGGCCGTTCCAGGTAGGGGCCATAACGGCCGACCCGGACGGTGATCTGCCGTCCCTCGGAATCGACGAGCAGCGGCAGCGAGTTGACCTCGCGCGCATCGATGTCCTCGAGCCGGTCGCCGACCAGCTTCTTCAGGCCGCCCGTTCGGCCTACGGACCCTTCCGGGCCGAGATCACCGCCGAAGTAGAAGGCTCCGAGCCAATCGGTGCGGCCGATCCGGCCGTCCGCGATCGCGTCGAGCTCGTCCTCCATCGCGGCGGTGAAGTCGTAGTCGACGAGCCTGGCGAAATGCGTCTCCAGCAGCCCGATCACGGCGAACGCGATCCAGGAGGGGACCAGCGCCTGGCCCTTCTTCCACACGTATCCGCGGTCGATGATCGTCCGGATGATCGAGGTGTAGGTCGAAGGCCTGCCGATGCCCAGGTCCTGTAGCGCACCGATCAGCGACGGCTCGGTGTATCGGGCCGGCGGGGTGGTGACGTGGCTGGCCGGGATCAGCTCGCGGATGTCCAGCTGCTGCCCGACGGTCAGGTTCGGCAGCCGGCGCTCGGCATCATCGGCCTCGCCGCCTGCCTCCGCGTCAACGGTCTCCACGTAGGCGCGCAGGAAACCGGGGAAGGTGATGGTCCGGCCGGACGCGGCGAACACGCACTCGCGACCATCCGCAGCGGCGGAGATGCGCAGCGACAGCGTGAGCCCCCGGGCGTCGACCATCTGGGAGGCGATCGTGCGCTGCCAGATCAACTCGTACAGCCGGAACTCGTCGCCGTTGATGGACCCCGCGACCTGACCCGGCGTTCGGAAGGTCTCCCCCGCGGGCCGGATGGCCTCGTGCGCCTCCTGCGCGTTCTTCACCTTGCGGGTGTACTGCCGCGGCGCGTTCGGCACATACTCCGGGCCGTAGAGTTCGCGGGCCTGTGAGCGGGCGGCCTCCTGGGCGGTGGCGCTCAACGTGGTGGAGTCGGTTCGCATGTAGGTGATGAAGCCGTTCTCGTACAGCCGCTGCGCCGTTCGCATGGTGCGCTCGGAGTTGAAGCCGAGCTTGCGGCCCGCTTCCTGCTGCAGCGTCGACGTCATGAACGGCGGGTAGGGCTTGCGGGTGTACGGCTTTTCCTCCACCGAGCTGACCGTCGCGGTCCCGCCCTGCAGTTGGGCCGCCAGGGTGCGGGCGCCATCCTCATCGAGCAGCAGCACGTCGGTGCCGGCCTTGATGGCGCCGGTGGCGGGGTCGAAGTCCCGCCCGGCGGCCAGCCGACGGCCTTCGACGGTGGCAAGGGAGGATTTGAACGCCTGGCTGTCCGGCTCGGTGGGGGCCATGGAGGCGTCCAGGCCCCAGTACGTGCCGGTGCGGAACGCCATCCGTTCCCGTTCGCGCTGCACGATGATCCTGGTCGCGACGGACTGCACGCGGCCCGCCGAGAGCTTCGGCATGACCTTCTTCCACAGCACCGGCGAAACCTCGTAGCCGTACAGCCGGTCCAGGATGCGCCGGGTCTCCTGCGCGTCCACCAGGTTGTCGTCAAGGGCCCGCGGGTTCTCCGCGGCCTCCCGGATCGCGGCCGGGGTGATCTCGTGGAACACCATCCGCTTGACCGGGACCTTGGGCTTCAGGGTTTCCAGCAGGTGCCACGCGATGGCCTCGCCCTCACGGTCCTCGTCTGTTGCGAGGTAGAGCTCGTCGGCGCCGACCAGCAACGATTTCAGCTTGGCAACCTGCGCGCGCTTCTCCGGGGAGATGACGTAGAGCGGCTCGAAGCCGTTCTCGGTGTTGACGCCGAGCCGGGCCCACGGTTCGCCCTTGTACTTCACCGGCACGTCTGCGGCACCGCGCGGCAGGTCGCGGATGTGCCCGACGGACGACTCAACGATGTAGCCGTCGCCGAGGAAACCGGAGATCGTTTTGGCCTTGCTCGGGGACTCGACGATGACCAGGCGTACACCGGTGCCCGGGCCCGTCTCTGACTTGCTGGTGGCCATGTGGCTCACGTTCTCCTTATATATGCGCGCTCATCCGTAACCCGGGAAACCAGGGCAGATGAGGTTGTTCTCCACTGAAACCGCCCGACAGGCCGCGGCGCCCGACACCCCGGGGTGTCCGGAGCAGGATGCCACAGTGTGCCTGCACTTCGGCCCGTCGTGTGACGTACGCCGGATGATCCAGGTCAGTGCCCCAAAGCGGGAAAGGCGCCCCGGGGTGCCTCCGGCGGCGGGGTACCGATCATCTCGGACAGCCGTGAGCAGCGCCGATAGCCGACGATACGGACCGCCGGACCGCCGCCCCGGGCGCCCAGCAACGAACCGGCCAGTCCGGCCGCCGCGCAGGCCGCGGCCAGCGGTTCGTGAGTGTCGGGGGCATGGGGGTCAAGGCCCAGCACGAATCCGACATCGGCCGGATGGCCGGCGGCCAGCGCCCAGCAGCGCAGGAATCCCGGTGTCAGGACGAGGTCGGCGGGCACTGCCTTCACCGCGCCGCGGGTCCAGTGGGTTGCCAGTTCGGCGAGCGTCGCGGTGCGGTCAGTTTGCAGCAACACGACCGGCCGTTGCCCGGTTGACGGATCGTCCACCATCGGCGTGGGCTCCAGCAGTGTCATGGGCGATTCGGGGATGAGCGCGGGGATGTCACGAACTCGACACTCCCGCAGCAGCGCGCCGCCGCGCCAGGAATCCGCCAGCAGAATGGACAGCCGCACGCCGTCCGACCCAGCGGTGAGCTGACCGTGCGCGGCGAGCAGGCCCCCGAGATCAACCAACTGGGGCGGCGTGAGATCGGCAGAGAAGAGCGACAGCTGACTCACTTGCGCCCCCTACCCACGGATCGTCAGGGTAGCCCCCGCCCCGGGCCGGCACTCACCGCCCAATCGGGTGCACCCATCGAACGATGGACCCCTGCCCTCACCCGGTGCTGTTGATGAACTTGAACGGGTAGTCGGGTTCGACGTAACCGCCCGGCTTCTGCCCGGCCGGGAGTTTGACCGGTTTGATGGGCTCGGATTCGTAGGGGATTTTGCTCAGCAGATGCGTGAGGATATCGATCCGTCCCCGCCGCTTGTCGTCAGTGCGCGCGAGATACCAAGGCGCCCAGGAAGTATCAGTCGCCTCGATCATGGCATCGCGGGCTCTGGAGTAGTCGTACCAACGTGCGTAGGACTTCAGGTCCATCGGCGAGAGTTTCCAGACCTTCCGGCCGTCGTTGATGCGGTTCTTCAGCCGCCGGGTTTGCTCGTCCCGCCCGACCTCCAGCCAGTATTTGAGCAGGATGACCCCGGAGTCGACGATGGCCTTTTCGACCGCCGGCACGGTCTTCAGGAAGTAGTCGGTCTGCGCCGGCGTGCAAAACCCCATCACCCGTTCGACCCCGGCTCGGTTGTACCAACTTCGGTCGAAGATCATCACTTCGCCGGCCGCGGGCAGGTGACCGATGTAGCGCTGCACGTACATCTGGCTCTGTTCCCGTTCGGTTGGCGCCGCCAGCGCGACGACATGAAACACCCTGGGGCTGACCCGCTCGGTGATTGCCTTGATCGTTCCGCCTTTGCCGGCGGTGTCGCGGCCCTCGAAGACGATGCAGACCTTGGCGCCCGTCCGCTTCACCCACTCCTGCAGTTGGACCAACTCCACGTGAAGCTGGCGCAGCTCTTTCTGGTAGTCCTTCTCCTTGAGTCTTCCCTGGTGGGCACTCGCCGCTGCCGCGCGTGCCCGGCGCTTCTTCTTCGTCGTCATCCGGCGATCCTGCCACCGAATTCCGAGACTCACCGGGCGATGAACAGGGCCCGGAGGCACTGCGGCACTGCATCCGTGGCGCCGAGCGGCTGCGCGTCAATCGTCCTCGCCGGCGGCGGTCCCGTTACACCCGACGGACTTCGGGTGCGGCGTGGCTAGCATGAGCTCTATGTGGGGGCTGCGGGCGGGAGCACAAAGCACGAGGGTGCGGCGGTGAAGGTCCCGGCCGGCCCCGCCCGTCCGAGCCTGGAACAGGTGGGTGCCTACGCCGGCGTCTCCCGCGCGACGGTCTCCAGAGTGGTCAACGGATCAGAAAAGGTCGCCGCCGATATCCGCACCCGGGTTGAGCAGGCGATCGCCGAGCTGGGCTATCAGCCGAACCAGGCCGCGCGGGCGTTGGTCACCCGCCGCACGGACACCCTCGCCCTGGTGGCGTCCGAGCCGGACGTTCGCGTGTTCGGCGACCCGTTCTTCAGCGGAATCGTCCGCGGGGTGACGCTCGAACTGGGCGCCGCGGGCCTTCAGGTCGTCATCATGATGGCGCACTCTGCCGACGACATGGATCGGGTGCAGCGATACGTTCGCTCGGGCGCCGTCGACGGCGTACTCCTGATCTCCGAGCACTCGGATGTGGACCCGCTGCCCAGGGCCATGGCAGCCGCAGGGATCCCGTTGGTCATCGGTGGGCGCCCGATGGACCCGGATCTGATCGTCCCTTACGTGGACAACGACAACGTCGGCGGCGGGCGAATCGCCGCCGAATACCTGCTGGCGGCTGGTCGATCGGTGATCGGCACCCTCGCCGGACCCCAGGACATGTGCGGCGGTGTGGACCGGCTCGAGGGCTTCCGGCTCGGGCTCGGCAGCGCCTTCGATCCCGCACTTGTCGAGTTCGCGGACTTCACCCAGGATGGCGGGGAGGCGGCGGCGGTCCGGCTGTTGGAGCGCACCCCTACTCTCGACGGGGTCTTCGCCGCCTCGGACCTGATGGCTCTCGGCGCGCTGAGGGCATGTCGACGGGCGGGGCGCAAAGTGCCCGACGACATCGCGCTGGTGGGATTCGACGACAACGAGGTAGCACGTTCGGCAGACCCGGCGTTGACAACCGTTCGGCAGCGGACGGTACTTCAGGGGCGCACGATGGCCCGCCTGCTGCTCGCCAGGATTCGACCCGACCTCGGCGGCGGGGCCACCGACCTCCCGGACGTGAGTCACAGTGACCGAATTGTGCTACCGGTCGAACTCGTTGTCCGCGAATCCGCCTAACCGGCCGGCCGCAGGACCCTTGCGCGGACTCGGCGGTGAGCGTCGAGGCTCATAATTCGCCGTACTGCATGGGGTTGGACCTGGCCGCGGCCATCAGGTACCAGGCGGTGGCGCCCGAGTGCTGCACCCGGAAGTATCCGAAGCCGAAGCCGGAGTCGATCAGGATGGATGCCGCCACGACGCCCGCGCCGTCCGCCAGCGGGGTGCCGCCGACGCATTGCCGGTCACCGCGAGCGCGGGTGTCATTCGGTCGCTCATCAAGACTCCATTGGCTCGGCGTGAGAGCGCTCTCAACGAGCAGGATCGCACAAGCCCATCGTTCGAGCAAGGCATCAATCGACGCGGCCCACCGCCAGATGACTCCTGTTGACAGGGGTGACGAGGGTCACTAACCTCGCCCTGAGAGCGCTCCCACCACTTCCCTTGACCGGTCAGGTTCTTCCCTTGACCGGGCTCCGACCATCTCGATTCCCGGCCAGATCTTCCTTGGGCGGGCTCCCACCATGCCCTGCACTTGAGGGTCTCGTCAGGTACTCCCCGTCCCGCTGTGCGCTGAATGGTGCCCATTTCCAGAAAGTAGGCCCGCAAGCAATGTCGCTGTCGCAAGTCTCAACTACTCGCCCCCCAGGGGGGCCCGGCCTGACACCGATCGGCCGGCGGCTCCGCCGCTTGGTCGCGCTGGTCACGGTCACCGCGCTGGTCACCGCGCTCTCGCTCACCAGCACCTCCGTTGCCGCCGCACACCCGAAACCGCCGCCGGGCTCCGACCAGCCGGACTTCGGGCCCAACGTAAAGATCTTCGATCCGAGCATGCCGACCAGCGATATCCAGGCCACCGTCGACGCGATTCGGGATCAGCAGATCAACGACGAGATGGGCACCAATCGGTACGCGCTGCTGTTCAAGCCGGGTAGCTATGGCACCGCGGCGAACCCGCTCATCATCCAGGTCGGGTATTACACAGAGGTCGCAGGGCTGGGGCAGAACCCGACCGACGTCACCATCAACGGCCATGTCGACGTCTACAACCGCTGCCGGCCCGCCCCCATCGGATGCTTTGCGCTGGACAACTTCTGGCGTTCGATGTCCAACCTGACGATCAACGTCGCGGGCGGAGACGGGTGCCGAGCATCGACGAACTTCTGGGCCGCATCGCAGGCCTCGCCGGTGCGCCGGGTCAACATCACCGGTGGCAACCTCTCGCTGATGGACTACTGCACCGATGGTCCGCAGTTCGCCAGCGGCGGCTTCATCGCCGATTCAAAGACCGGCTTCGTCATCAACGGATCCCAGCAGCAGTACATCGTGCGCAACAGCAGTGTCGGTGGCTGGTCGAACGGGGTCTGGAACCAGGTGTTCTCCGGCGTGGCCGGCGCCCCCGCGGAGTGCTTCCCCGCGATTGCCGGCGACCCCGGGTGCGGGCCGTACACCACACTCGACAAGACACCCGCGAGCCGGGAAAAGCCCTACCTCTACGTTGACTCGGCCGGCACCTGGAAGGTTTTCGTTCCGGCCGCCAGGACCAACTCCTCAGGGGCGTCGTGGGAGAACGGCCCGACACCGGGCCGCGGAATCCCGTTGACAGACTTTTACGTCGCCAAACCGGCCGATTCGGTGCAGACCATCAACAATCAGCTCTCCCGCGGCAAGAACCTGCTCTTGACGCCCGGCGTGTACGGCATCGACAAGACGATCAAGGTCAAGCGGGCGGACACCGTCGTGCTCGGCATGGGGATGGCCACCTTGACCGCGATGAAGGGTGCGGTCGTGATGACCGTCGACGACGTCAAGGGCGTGGACATTGCCGGAATCACGATCGATGCTGGCACGAAGAACTCGCCGGTGCTGCTGCAGATCGGCAAGAAGGACAAGAAGGACAAGAAGGACAAGGAGGACCACCATTCCAAGAGCAGTCCGGCCGACCCGACCGCCCTGCAGGATGTGTTCTTCCGGATCGGCGGGCCGAACGTCGGCAAGGCCGACGTCAGCCTGGAGGTCAACAGCGACAACGTCATTCTCGATGACATCTGGGCCTGGCGAGCAGACCACGGCATCGCGGGCACCGTCGGGTGGGACATCAACACCGCAAAGACCGGCGTAGTCGTCAACGGCGACAACGTCACCGCCACCGGTTTCTTCGTCGAGCACTACCAGCAGCACAACGTCGTCTGGAACGGTAACAACGGGGAGATCGTCTTCTTCCAGAACGAAATGGCTTACGACCCGCCGAGCCAGGCGGCCTGGATGCAGGCTCCGGGCGTCGACGGTTGGTCCGCGTTGAAGGTCGACGACAAGGTAAAGACGTTCAAGGCCTACGCGTTGGGTAGCTACAGCTTCTTCAACCAGGGCGTGGACATCTTCGCGGCGAACGCGTTCGAGGTCCCCACGACGCTGGCCCCGGGAAGTCTGCACAACATGCTCACGATCTTCCTCGATGCCTCCAAGGGCATGGGCGGCATCTCGAACGTGGTGAACGGGATCGGTGGGGCGTCGACCATCGACAACCCCGATATTCCGGTCACCGTGACGGACTACCCGGCGGTGCCGGACACGACAGCGCCGACGGTCGCCATCACCGACAACGTGACCGCCCCCGCCGCGACCGGTGACGTCACCTTCACCTTCACCTTCAGCGAGGACGTCGGCACCAGCTTCACCGCCGACGACATCGTCGTTGCCGGTGGCACCAAGGGCGCCTTCGCCCACGTCGATGCCACGCACGCCACGCTGGTCGTCGCTCCGCCCGCCGATTCGACCGGGACGATCGATGTCAGCGTGGCCGCGGGAACGTTCAGCGACGCGGCCGGCAATGCCAACACCGCGTCCGCTGCCGCCCAGCAGGACTACGACACGCTCGCTCCCCCACCATCGGGAAGTGTCATCACCTTCGACGAAAGCACGCCGCCGACGCTCACCGGCTTCGGAGGTGCGGAGGACTCGACCATCGTGGCGGACCCGACCAACGCCGCCAACAAGGTCGCGCAGATCGTCAAGGGTGCCGGTGCCGCATGTCTGGGCGGGCACCACGGTCTCGACCCTGCCCAACACGGCAGTCGAAACGATCGCCTTCACCGCGACCGACACATCGCTGAAAGCTCGGGTCTGGTCCCCGGACGCCGGAATTCCGGTCCGGCTGAAGGTCGAAAACGCCGCCAACCCCGGCCAGTCGGTCGAGACCGAGGCCACCACCACAGTGGCCGGCGGCTGGGAGACCCTGACGTTCGACTTCGCGAATCAAGCACCGGGAACGGCGGCGCTGAACCTCGCATTCACCTACAACAAGGTGTCGATCTTCTTCGACTTCGGTACCGTCGGCACCGGGAAGACCTACTACCTGGACGACCTGGACCTGGCCCCGACCGGCGACGGAACACCGCCGCCACCGCCGCCGCCGCCGGCAGCCGGATTGCCGATCACCTTCGATGATGCCGCGGTCCAGTACACGTTGACCGACTTCGGTCTGTACAGCACAGCCGGAGCGGTCGTGGCCGACCCGGCCGGTGGCAGCAACGCCGTTGCCCAGGTCTTCAAGACCACCGGATCGGAGCAGTGGGGCGGTACGACGGTGTCCACCGGCGTCAATCAGTCGGTCGCCACGATCCCGTTCACCGCGACGAACACCCAGATGACGATGCGGGTCTACAGCCCCGCCGCGGGCATCCGGGTGCGGATGAAGGTCGAAAATGCCGGCAACACCGGTATCAACTGCGAGACCGACGCGTTCACCACGACGTCCGGAGCGTGGGAGACCCTGACCTTCGACTTCGGCGATCCCTCCACCCATTACATTCCCAACGGCCCGACGACCTACGACACGACCCTTCCGACGGCATCCCTGAACGTGGCGAACACGTACAACAAGGTGTCGGTGTTCTTCGACTTCGGCCGAGGCAACGGGGGTTACGCGCCGATGATGTCGGACCAGACCTACTACTTCGACGATCTGACTTTCGTTTCCTGACGTGACGAGTCGGGGGCTCGGGGCCCGCCGTGGCTACGCCCGCCCAACCAGCAGGCATAGGCACAGTGTTCACCTGAGCCCAGTGATTGTGGGCGAGACCAGTAGGTCGGGCGCCCAGCGGACCATCCGCTGGGCGCCTTTGCCGTCCTGCGACCGGAAACGGTCCGCCGAAATCCTCGGTCCCGGCCGCCGTCGCACGTCGGGGCCAGGCGAGGATGCAACGACTTCGGCGAGGCCGCACGCGTTTCGCGTGGGACCTCGCCGAAGGATGAAAACAATGCAGCTGCGAAATCAGGGGGTGTGCAGCGGCTCCTCTGCATGCAGGGAGGATTCCCGCCGCTTGGAAACCATCACGGCGGCAACGATGATCACCACGGCGACACCGGCGATGCCGTACCGGAACCCCGGGTTCTCCTGCGATCCGACGGTCAGCGTGACGATGGCCGGTGCGATCAGCAGCGCAACCAGGTTCATCACCTTGAGCAGCGGGTTGATGGCCGGGCCGGCGGTGTCCTTGAACGGGTCGCCAACGGTGTCTCCGATGATGGTCGCCTCGTGGGCGGCCGAACCCTTGCCACCGTAGGTGCCGTCCTCGACGATCTTCTTCGCGTTGTCCCACGAGCCACCGGAGTTGGCCAGGAAAACCGCCATCAGGGTGCCGGTGGCGATGGTGCCGGCGAGGTAACCCGCGAGCGGACCGACACCCAGGCCGAAGCCGACGGCGATCGGGGCAAAGACGGCCAGCAGGCCAGGGGTGGCCAACTCCCGCAGCGAGTCCTTGGTGACGATGTCGACGACCTTGCCGTACTCCGGCTTGTTGGTGCCCTCCATGATTCCGGGGATCTCCCGGAACTGCCGGCGGACCTCCATGACGACCGCGCCCGCAGCTCGGGCGACGGCGTTGACGGCGAGCCCGGAGAACAGGAAGACAACAGACGCGCCGAGCAACATGCCGACCAGCGTGCTGGGCGAGACGACGTTGGCGGTGAACACGCTGACCTGTTCGCCGGCCGCAACGAGTGCGTTCGCGATCGCGTCGGAATATGACCCGAACAGCGCCGTGGCCGCCAACACTGCGGTGGCAATGGCGATGCCCTTGGTGATGGCCTTGGTCGTATTTCCGACCGCGTCCAGTTCGGTGAGGATCTTCGCACCCTCCTCGGAGACCTCGCCACTCATCTCGGCGACGCCTTGGGCGTTGTCCGAGACCGGACCGAAGGTGTCCATCGCGACGATGACGCCGACGGTGGTCAGCAGCCCACAACCGGCCAGCGCAATCATGAACAGCGAGACGATCAGCGAACCGGAGAGCAGGTACGCCCCGTAGACAGCGGCAGCGATGACCAGGGCGGTGTACACCGCGGACTCGAAGCCGACCGAGATACCGGCCAGAATCACGGTCGCAGCGCCGGTCAGGGAGCTCTTGGCGACGTCCTTGGTCGGCTTGTTGTTGGTGTCGGTGAAATAGCCGGTCAGCCACAGGATGACGGCGGCAAGCACGATGCCGATCACGACCGCACAGATCGCGATGACGGCCGGGTTCCCGGTGACATCGGCGACGGCCGGGACATTGAGGTCGCGGAAATTACTGGGCAGGTAGACGAACGCAGCCACTGCGGACAGCACCGCGGAGATCACCGCGGAGATGTAGAACGATCGGTTGATCGTGACCAGGCCGGCCTCGTTGGACCGAGCCTTGGTGATGTAGATGCCGATGATCGCGGTGATGACGCCGATCGTCGGGATGATCAACGGGAAGACCAGGCCCTTGGCGCCGAAGGCCGCGCTACCCAGGATCAGTGAGGCGACCAGGGTCACGGCGTAGGACTCGAAGAGGTCTGCGGCCATGCCGGCGCAGTCGCCGACGTTGTCCCCGACATTGTCGGCGATGGTGGCGGCGTTGCGGGGGTCGTCCTCGGGGATACCCTGCTCGACCTTGCCGACCAGGTCGGCGCCGACGTCGGCCGCCTTGGTGAAGATGCCGCCGCCGACCCGCATGAACATGGCGAGCATGGCGGCACCGAACCCGAAGCCCTCCAACACCTTCGGCGCCCCGCCTGCATAGGACAGGACGACAACCGAGGCACCGAGCAGGCCGAGGCCGGTGGTGGCCAGACCAACCGCACCGCCCGTACGGAAGGCGATCTGCATGGCCTTCTCGCGCCCGCCGTCACCGTTGGCGGCCGCGGCGACGCGGACGTTGGCGCGGGTGGCCAGCCACATCCCGAAGTAGCCGATCGAGGCGGAGAACAGGGCGCCGAACAGGAACGCGATGGACCGGCCGATCCGCTC
Source organism: uncultured Actinomycetota bacterium (assembly GCA_963730295.1). Classification (GTDB taxonomy): domain Bacteria; phylum Actinomycetota; class Actinomycetes; order Mycobacteriales; family Nakamurellaceae; genus Nakamurella. The sequence goes on from CAVSRE010000009.1 coordinate 534,370, forward strand.
GCTCATGGTCTCGGCGGGCAGGGCGAACAACAGGACGAAGACGATCGCGACAAAGACGCCGAGCGTGCGGAATTGGCGGCCGAGATAAGCGGCGGCACCTTCCTGCACAGCCTCGGAGATCTCCTGCATCTTCGGCGTGCCTTTGCCTGCTGCGAGCACCCCGGCACGCAGCACGAAGGCAATGACCAGCGCTATGACGGCAATGACAGCGACCCCGATCAGGATTGCTTGGTCACTGCCGGTAATTTCGAGGTCCGCGGCGATTTGGGAAGACATCGAGCTCCTGATCCATGCAAGATGCATATTTCTTTGGACCGGCCAACTCATTGCGGACCGGCGCTGGTCGATCGCGTCGCCCGCCGGTGGCCCGACGTGACGCTGAGTACTCTAAAGCACCGGTAACGCACCGAAGTGCCGCAATGCCGCCGGCCCCGACTGTCGTGGCGTGCATGTCACTGTCGGACCTCGGCGGGACAATGAGGAAATGACATCACCGGCTGCCTGGGCAGATCCTCGCGGCCTGGTGGGGGTGCTGAATCGGTGCAGCGGCCCCGCAGTGACATCGGTCACACCATGTATCACCCATGTGGAGCAAATTCCCTGGCGGCCGGGTCGGCCGATGGCCTGGCCGTCGTGGGTGCCCCCTGCAGTTAGGACCTCCTTCGAGGCCAGAGGCATCGACCAGCCGTGGTCCCACCAGGTGCAGGCCGCGGAGTTGGCCCACGACGGTCACGACGTGGTTGTCGCGACCGGCACCGCCTCCGGGAAGTCACTGGCCTATCAACTGCCGGCCCTGACGGCCCTGCAATCCAGCCCCAAGGCCTGCGTTCTCTATCTCGCGCCGACCAAGGCGCTGGCCGCCGATCAACTGGAGTCGCTGGAGTCCCTTGGTCTGCCGGGCCTGCGTGCGGGTAGCTATGACGGCGACTCCGCCATGACAGAACGTGACTGGACGCGGTCACACGCCAACTGGATCCTGACGAATCCGGACATGCTGCACCGTGGGGTGCTGCCGGCGCACGCCCGGTGGGCCCGGGTTCTGCGCCGACTGAAGTACGTGGTGGTGGACGAATGCCATGCCTACCGCGGGGTTTTCGGCTCGCACGTCGCCCTGGTGCTGCGCAGGCTCATTCGACTGGCCCGGATGTACGGGTCCGACCCGGTGTTCATCTTTGCGTCCGCGACCTCCGCGGACCCGCCCGGTTCGACCGCACAGTTGATCGGGCGCCCGGTGCTGGCCGTCACCGAAGACGGCGCACCCCGGCCGGGAGCCGACTTCGTGCTCTGGGAGCCAGGCGTGCTGGCCGCCTCCGAGGGGCAGAATGGCGCCCCGGTACGCCGTTCGGCACCGGCCGAGGCAGCCAGGATGATGGCCGATCTGGTGGCCGCGGGCGCCCGGACACTGACCTTCGTTCGGTCGAGGCACGGCGCAGAGCAGACCGCATTGTCGGCCCAGCGCAGGTTGAGCGAGACAGCCCCGGAACTAGCGGGCAAAGTGGCCGCCTACCGGGGCGGATATCTGCCCGAGGACCGGCGTGAGTTGGAGCGAGCCCTCGGCAGCGGCGAACTGATGGGAGTGGCGTCGACGAACGCCCTCGAGCTCGGGGTGGACATCGCGGGGCTGGACGCGGCGGTCCTGGCCGGCTATCCGGGCACCTTGGCGTCGGTATGGCAACAGGCCGGCCGCGCCGGACGCCGGGCCAGCGGCGACCGACGGGCGCTGGTGGTGTTCGTCGCCCGCGACGATCCGCTGGACACCTACCTGGTGCATCACCCTGAGACCGTCTTCGGGCGGCCGATGGAGGCGGCGATCACCGACCCGACCAACCCGTTCATCCTCGGCCCGCACTTGGCGTGCGCAGCGGCGGAGCGGCACTTGACGGAGGCCGACCTGGACTTGTTCGGCGGCAATCGGATGCGGCCGGTACTGGAGGACCTGCTCCGGCGAAGGGTGCTGCGGCGCCGTCCCGCCGGTTACTTCTGGGCGGAGCCGGGTCACCCTGCCGAGAACGTGAACCTGCGCGGCGGCGGGGGCGGTCAGGTCGCCATCGTCGAACAGGACACCGCGCGCCTGCTGGGCACCGTCGACATCTATCGCGCCCCGGCCGCTGTGCACACCGGGGCCGTGCACCTCCACCGCGGCGAGAGCTATGTCGTGCAGGATCTCGACCTGCACAGCGGTGTCGCGCTTGTCCGCCCGGATCGACCGGACTGGACGACCATCGCCCGGTCGTCATCAACGGTCACCATGGATCGGTTGACTCCGGCGCCGGGATCCGTTCGTCAAGAGCGCTGCTACCCCGGTGGGGTGCGAGTGGGCAGCGGGCCGGTGGAGGTCACCGAGCAGGTCGTCGGGTACCTGCGCCGGCTGCCTGGCGGTGAACTGCTGGATGTCATCGGCCTGGACATGCCGCGGCACACCCTGCACACCAGGGCGGTCTGGTACACCGTCACGCTCGACGCACTACTGGCCGCCGGGATCGACGAGCGGGAGGTCCCCGGAGCACTGCACGCCGCCGAGCACGCCGCTATCGGCCTGCTGCCACTCTTCGCCGGCTGTGACCGATGGGATATCGGCGGCCTGTCCACCGCCCTGCACGCCGACACGGGCGCGCCGACCGTCATCGTCTATGACGGGTACCCCGGCGGTGCCGGGTTCGCCGATCGCGGTCACGAGGTGCTGACGACGTGGTTGGCCGCCGTCCGGTCGGCAGTCGCCGACTGCCGGTGCGAGGTCGGCTGCCCGTCCTGCGTGCAGTCCCCCAAGTGCGGCAACGGGAATCATCCGCTGGACAAGAACGGCGCGGTGCTGGTGCTGGACATCGTCATCGGTGCCCTGTCGGCCGACGACAGCGGCGCAAGAGTTCCCGTCGCCACCATTGCGAACTGACCCCGCAGGCGGGCATAGGATGCAGGGGGTGGGTCGATTCGGCACGACCGTGCTGTTCAGCCATCTGGAGAACTCACCATATTTGGCGCGGGGCGCCGCTGAATTTCCGAGCGCGGAATCGTTCGTTGGGACTGCGGTGCACCCTCCGAAAGGAGCATTCGCGCCCTGGCGTCTCGGCGCGGGCGGGGCGGCATGGTGTTGTGAGCTGAGTAGCCGTTTGACGCCGGCCGCCGAATCTCAAAGTCGAGTTGCGAGGAGAACCGCAGATGAGCGAATACAACGACGTGTTCCGCACCAGCGTGGACAACCCCGAGACATTCTGGCTGGAGGCCGCCGGCGCGATCGACTGGCAGGTTCCGCCGACCCGCGCGCTGGATTCGGCGAACCCGCCGTTCTACCGCTGGTTCCCCGACGGCGAACTGAACATCGCCCACAACGCCCTGGACCGGCATATCGACGCCGGCCGGGGTGAGCAGGCGGCCCTGATCTACGACAGCCCGGTCACCGGATCGCAGCGAACGTATTCCTACAGCGAACTGCGCGACCAGGTCGCGGCCTTCGCCGGGGTGCTCGCCGGATTGGGCGTCGGCAAGGGCGACCGCGTGGTGATCTACCTGCCGATGATTCCGGAAGCGGCCATCGCGATGCTCGCGACCGCCCGGATCGGCGCGGTGCATTCCGTGGTGTTCGGCGGATTCGCGCCCAAGGAGCTCGCCGTCCGGATCGATGACGCCCGACCAACGGTGATCGTGTCCGCGAGCTGCGGCATCGAGGGCAAGAAGATCATCGAATACCTGCCGATGCTGAACAAGGCGATCGAGCTTGCCGAGCACAAGCCTGGCAAGCGGATCATCCTGCAACGTCCGCAGGTCGTCGCAACGCTCGGACCCGACGATATCGATTGGGCCACAGCGGTTGCCTCGGCCATCCCGGCCGCCCCGGTCCCGGTCAAGTCAACGGACCCGCTGTACATCCTCTACACGTCCGGCACCACCGGTAAGCCCAAGGGCGTTGTCCGGGACTGCGGCGGCTACGCGGTCGCCCTGCAGTGGTCGATGAAGAATGTGTATGACGTCGGCGCCGGCGAAACCATGTTCACTGCATCGGATGTCGGCTGGGTCGTTGGGCATTCGTACATCGTGTACGCCCCCCTGCTCGCCGGTGCGACCACCGTGCTCTACGAGGGCAAACCCGTTGGCACTCCTGATGCGGGTCAGTTCTGGCGCGTTGTCGCCGATCACAACGTGAAGGTGCTGTTCACCGCGCCGACCGCATTCCGAGCGATCAAGAAAGAGGATCCGCGCGGCGAATTGCTGGGGAAATATGACTTGTCCAGCCTGAAGTACCTCTTCCTGGCCGGCGAACGGCTCGACCCGGAAACCTACCGCTGGGCGACCGACCTATTGGGCATCCCGGTGATCGACCACTGGTGGCAGACCGAGTCCGGCTGGCCCATCGTGGCCAATCCGGCCGGTATCGAACTGCTCGAACTCAAGGCCGGCTCGCCCTCCCGGCCGCTGCCCGGCTGGGACGTCCAGGTTCTGGACATCGACGGCACCGCAGCCGATGTCGGCGAGGACGGCGCGATCGTCATCAAGCTGCCGATGCCGCCCGGCTCACTGTCCACGCTGTGGAATGACGATGACCGTTTCGCACAGTCCTACATGTCGGCGTTCAAGGGCTACTACCTGACCGGCGACGGCGGTCACCTCGACGCCGACGGGTACCTCTTCGTGATGGGCCGCACCGACGACGTCATCAACGTCGCCGGGCACCGGCTCTCCACCGGCTCGATGGAGGAGGTCCTTGCCGGTCACCCGGATGTCGCCGAATGCGCGGTGATCGGTGTCGCCGACAACATGAAAGGGCAACTCCCACGAGGGTTCGTCGTGCTGAAGAGCGGCGTACGCACCGACTGGGACTACGAGCAGCAACTGTGCGCTGAACTGGTGCAACTGGTGCGGGACCAGATCGGTGCGGTCGCCTCGTTGCGCGAGGTGCACGTCGTCGCGGCACTCCCCAAGACCCGCTCCGGCAAGATCCTGCGCAAAACGATGCGAAACATGGCTGACGGCACCGACGAGGCCGTCCCGTCCACCATCGATGACGTCAGCGTTCTCGAAGCGCTCCGGCCGGTGCTACGCCCGGGACAGGCCGAACCCGCGCCCACCCGCTAGGTTCCGAGCACGTCGGCGAGGCACCGGGTGACCGGCCAGGCACCGTTGGACCAGTTCGAGACGACCGTGTGGGTCAGCCCGGCGGCCTGATCGTGCACCGACCGGAAGGACACACCGGCGTCGTAGCCCTCCAGCATCACCGCGTCGCTGGTCGGATGCAACCAGAACCCCAGGCCGTAACGCCTGTGCTCCTCCGGGGCTTTGCTGCGCGGCCGGGTCATCTGCGCGACCCGTTCGGCGGACAGAATCTGGCCGGCCAGCAGCGTGGTCCAGAATGCGTGCATATCGGCGACCGTCGAGTACAGGCCGCCGTCGCCACTGCCGGTCACCGGAAGGTGAAAGATGTTGGTACGCAACCCGTTCTCGAAGAGATACCCGAGTGCGGTGCCGGCCGGCAGTTCGTCGGAGCGCAGGAACCCGGTGTTGACCATCCCGGCAGGCTCGCATACAGCCAGCTGAACCAGGGCCGGAAACTGTTGACCGGTAACTCTTTCCGCGACGAGGGCCAGTACGACGTAGCCTCCGTTGCAGTACGAGAACTGCTCGCCGGGCGGGAACTTTTGCTGGAACCCGTCGAGCACCCGTAGGTACTGCTCGGTTGATGTCAACACGTGGACCGGCACCGGCAACACATAGTCGGTGATCTCGCCGGCGTCGACTTCCTCGAAGTAGTCGCCGATACCCGACCGGTGGGCCAGCAAGTGCTCGATGGTGACTGCGTCATCGATCAACGGAAGATCCGTGCCAAGAACGGATCTCGCGGTGGAGTCCAGACCGAGAAGACCCTGCTCGACCAAGCTCATGACGGTCAGAGCGGTGAAACCTTTGACGCCGCTGGCGATGGCGAAGCGGGTATCCACGGTGTTGACAATCTCGTTCGCCCGGTCCGCGAAGCCATAGGCCCTGGCGAGCCGGAGGCCGTCAGCATCGTCGACCCGCAATGCCCCGGCGAATCCGGTTCGCGATGCGACGTCATCGATCGACTGTGCGAGCTCGTCCACGCCCGCACCGTACATTGCCAACCCTGCCCACCACGGTCATGTGCGGCTGCCGCAGACTCGGCCCCGTTCAGGCTCCACCCGTTGGTACCGGGACCGACCAGATCAGGCGCGTCCCGCCGTTGTCGGGTTCGCTGACCGTGAAGCTCCCGTTGTGATTCTCGGCGCGGCGCTGCATGTTGGCCAGGCCACTGCTGCGGGTTGGTTTGCCGACGCCTCGACCGTTGTCGGTGATCTCCAGGACGAGGATGTCATCGGCGAGGTCGAGGGAAACACACACCCGACTGGCGCCGGCATGACGGGCACAGTTGGAGAGCGCTTCCCGGGTGACGGCAAGTATGTCCGCCGCGAGCCGTTCTTTGAGAGCCAGGTCAATCGGTCCGGCGAAGTGCATTTGGGGGACGACGCCGAGCTGTTCGGTGTGCGCTTCGCTGATAGTGAGCAGTTGCGCCTGCAACCCTCCCGGGTCGTGAGTTCGGGTCTGTAGTTGGCAGATCGAGGAGCGGATCCCGCCGATGATCCGGTCAAGGGAGTCGACGTAGACGTTGATCCGGGCGACGTGCATGGGATTTTCGGTCATGCCCGCCAGGCCCTGCAAACCCATGCCGAGCGCAAAGAGTTCTCCGATCACCTGGTCGTGCAAATCGAACGCGATGCGGTCGTGATCCTCCATTCGACCCTCAGTGAGTTGGGCATCTCTGGCGTCGTTGAGCGAGAGCGCCACCGCGGCGTTAACGGCGTAGGAGGTAGCCATATCGAGATCGAGTCGGGTGAATCCGGGTCGCGTTGCCATCCGACCCAAGGTCAGTGCCCCGCGAGTGTGGCCACCCGCCAGCACCGGAACGATCATCACCGATCCCGCTGTCAGCGCGACGGACGGGTCGGCCCCCTCGCCCGATCCGCTACCGACCAGGACTGGGATCCCGGTCCGGATCGTTCGCCGAGCGCCAGACTCGTCCATCACGGCATCCAAGTCGGCCAGGAGCCCACCAGCGCCGCGGGTGGCGGCCGCCACCCGGACCTGATCGCTGCCGCAGGGGACGATCATGGTCGCGAAATCCGCATCCGCCGCTTCCATCGCCTCCTGGGCGACGCATTTCAGCGGGTTGCAATCCTCAACGGACAGCAAATGATTGCTGAGCAGGCCCGACGCGACCGACCAACGCCGACGCTGCTCCGACTCAGCCAAGAGCCGCGAATTCGCGATGGCGACCCCCGCCGTGGCGACCAACAACCCGATCAGCTGTTCGTCCTCTTCGCTGAAGGCTGACCCCACCGCCGCGCGGAGGTACAGATTGCCGAAGACGACGGCACCCATGAGGACCGGTATTCCCAGGAAGGCTCCTGGTGCGGGGTGGCCCGGCCCGGCACCAGCAGCATGGAGCCGGCGGGCTCCGCGCCGAGCCGGCTCAGAGGGGGCCGTCAGCACGTCGAGGACACCCCGTCCCCCGGGAAGTGCGGCGATCCGCGCGACCAGAGCATGATCCATGCCCGCCTGCGCGAACTGCTGTGGCTGCCCGTCTGGAGAGTTCACGATGATCGCCGCGTAGCTGGCCTCGAGCAGATCGCGTGCCGAGTCGACCACTTGTCGCAGCAGCACCGGAAGGCCCAGGTCTGCGGTCATCGCCGCGTTTGCACTCAGCAACCGCCGAAATCGCCCGTGAGTGCCCTGCACGTCGCCCGTCGTCTCTCGGAGCTGCTCGAGGAGTCGGTCCAGCTCCTGCCGAGGGAACTCTGCAAGCTGCAGTCCTTGCCCTTGGCCGTGCTCTCGCGTCGAACCAGCGAGAACCCGTGGTTCGGCGTTCGAGCTCGCACTGGAATCACTGCCAGATGTCATGGCCACCGCCTGTATCACGCACCAGTGCACGCGGCATGTCCGATCAGCGACCACTGCCGTATTCCGTGCGTTCCGATGTCCCCGCGGTCAACCATTCTGTGGATTGGCCGTGAATCGCAGGATACGCCCAATCACCACCTCCACCACAATCGAACGTCAAATGTTCATCTGACGGTCTATTTCTTCAGGACCAAAGCCGGAAAGCTCCGCCCACTTGGGCGAGCGGTGAATAGTGCGTCTTCGGAAGGGGCGAGTGTCCCGGGACATTTCGAGCCTTGGCCGGGCGTAGCGCGTGTCACAGATCTCCAGATTTGTTGCCGGATAGCGGCTCGCGGGTCGTCGACGGCTCCCGAAAACCGTCAAACCCCGCCTACTCACCGTTGCGCACCGCGCCTGCGATACTGAGCGCCGCCGTCGTCGAAGTCATTTTTCCCTTCGAATAGTGGCCAGGCCCGAAACGCATTTCGCCGTGGCTGGTGAGTGGGTTGACAAAATGCCGGATTGGCACGCAAATTCACCAATCGCGTTCACTGGGCAGGGATAGCACGCCCTCAGATGCGGGCCGTCAGCAACTTCATATTTGCGCCGACGCTGATGACATCACCTAATAGTGCCCGGCTGCGGACTGCGTGCGGCCCCCACAGGTCGGAAGACGTCACAAACCTGTGCTTCCGGGCTGGCTGTTGAATCAACCAAGCACAACGCTACCCCCGGCCCGCTTGGACTGTCCACCGTCCCTGTGACGGCCTTGCGCAGAACTCGCGACCGATCAGGCCGTGGTCGACCGTGCGGCGTCACCCGGTGTGCGGATTCCTCCGCCGCGTGTGTTCCGCCATCCGGGCGCATGCTGGTCAGCAGCACCACTTCACTGACACCTTGCATCGGCCGCTGCCAGGAAGTCTTTGTCCCGCCCGGTCGAGCACGCGGCGCCACGAACAATCAACCAGGGAGACCACGATGACCATCGCCCAGACCGATGCCGAGATCAGCGCGCGGGCCAGGGACTACCTTGACCTGGACACGCTGTTCAGCGCTGAGGAACTGGCCCTGCGAGGCCGGGTCCGGGAGTTCGTGGACCGCCGGATCAAGCCGAACATCGCGAGCTGGTACGAGCAGGCGGTATTTCCCGGCGAGATCGCCACCGAGATGGGTGCTCTCGGGTTACTCGGTATGCACCTGAAGGGGTATGGCTGCGCTGGCCGGAGCGCCGTCGAGTACGGCATCGCTGCCATGGAATTGGAGGCCGGCGACTCCGGCTTGCGGACCTTCGTGTCGGTGCAGGGGTCCCTGGCGATGAGCGCCATCTACAAGCATGGCTCCGAAGAGCAGAAGCAGCGGTGGCTGCCCGGGATGGCCAAGGGCGAGCTGATCGGCTGTTTCGGCCTGACCGAACCGACCGCGGGCAGCGATCCAGGGGGGATGACGACCTACGCCCGCAAGGACGGGTCCGATTGGGTACTGACCGGCGCGAAGCGGTGGATCGGGCTGGCCTCGATCGCCCAGGTCGCGGTGATCTGGGCGCAAACCGACAGCGGCATCAGGGGTTTCGTCGTCCCGACCACCACTGCGGGTTTTACCGCAACCCCGATCGAGCCGAAACTGTCGATGCGGGCGTCCATCCAGTGCGACGTCATCCTGGATGATGTACGGCTACCCGCGGATGCGTTGTTGCCCGAGGTGGTCGGCCTGAAGGGGCCGTTCGCCTGCCTGAACGAGGCCAGATACGGGATCATCTGGGGCGCCATGGGCGCTGCCCGTGACTCGTACGAGACCGCCCTGCGGTACAGCCAGCAGCGTCTGCAGTTCGACCAACCGCTGGCCTGCTACCAATTGACCCAACGCAAACTCGTCGACATGGTGCTGGAAATCCAGAAGGGCATTCTTGTCGCAGTGCAGACCGGACGGTTGAAAGACGCGGGAACCCTGAACCCGCAGCAGATCTCGTTCGGGAAGTTGAACAACGTTCGGGAGGCCATCGCGATCTGTCGGGAGGCCAGGACCATCCTGGGCGGCAACGGCATCACCCTTGACTACTCGCCGCTACGGCACGCGAACAACTTGGAAAGTGTTCGCACCTATGAGGGCACCGACGAGGTCCACACGCTGATCATGGGCCAGACCATCACCGGCCTTCCCGCGTTCCGCTAGCGGCCAACCGGGCCGGACCGCGCACTGCATCGAACCTGATCGCGTTCTCGCACACGGCTCCACCGACGACGATCAACACCAGGCCCGCCCAGAACAACTCCCTGTTCATGTCCGACCAAAGGACACCGGCCGCAACCACGTACAGCAGTCCGATGGCCACGGTGACGATCACGCAGGTGATGACAGCGCGATGAGCCGGGTGCGGCGCCCCCAGACGCTCGACCATCACGGCATTGTTGAGGTAGCGACTGCTGACGGCATGCCGCCGTCCGTGAACAGAATGGCCGCCGTGATGAGCCGGACCGCTTCGACCGTGTCGGCGCGCATACCGCGCGCAGCAGGCAGTGTGATGAGCTCGGGACAGCTCGCTTCCCGGTTGATACCGGGTCTGATCAGGTCCGCGGGGTACCTCAACGGATTTCATCGTGCCGCTCCCATCCTCGCCCGCGATGCTTTCGTGCAGTTTGTTCGGGGCCAACGGCGGGGTCATCACCCAGCAAGGGTGAGGTCGGCAGCAGGTAACGACGGAGCAGTTGGCGGACTTCTCGACATTGCGTCACCGTCGAACTCTAGGAGGCCGGCGCGTCCGTTGCCTGATTCGGAACGGTCCGCTGCTGCGTCGTCACTGACGGAATCGTCGGGGTCGTCGGGTCCTTGGTGGGCCGCGTCGCTTCCGGAAGGGTCGGGAGCGTTGGCGCGATGACTTCCCTGCTGGTTTCCGTTGTCGTGACGACGGAGGTGGCGCCCCGACTGATGGTCAGTGTGGTGGATTGAGGACTGTCATCGACCTGCTTGCCCTCGTTGTTCCTGACCACTGCGACTGTGCCGACAATCAGCCCGGCGGTGACCAAGAGAACGAGCAGCACTACCCCAACGATGCGACCGAAGCTGGCAGGTGAGCGATCCTCGTGCATCGGTGGCGGGGCTGGGATCGGCTGCGGCAAAGGCTCTCTCGGCGGCGGCGGCGCCGGCGCGACGGCACGGAAGCCGGCAAGAGTTGCAGCGACCTGGGCTGCGGTCGGTCGCTGAGCTGGGTCCGACGTGGTCATGGCACGCAACAAGGTGTGCCATGACTCAGGCAGGGAAGCCGGGACAACCGGGATCCGGTTCAGCCTGGCGATGGCGGACTCGATGGCCAAACCCGGATACTCACGATGCCCGGTCAGGCATTCCAGTAGGACCAGTCCGAGCGCGTACACGTCGGACGGTGGCCCAACGGCGGCACCGCGGGCCTGTTCGGGACTGAGGAACGCCGTACTCCCGGCAACCTCGACCGTCGTCGCGATCCGCTCGGCCTCCAGTTCCCTGGCGAACCCGAAGTCACTGATTTTCACCTCGCCACTGCGCGACAGCAAGATGTTCGCGGGCCGGATGTCGCGATGTACCAGGCCGAACTGGTGGATGGCGGCCAGCCCGCTCGCTGCGGCCGCGCCGACCCTGGCAACCTCGGACGACGCGATGCCACTCTGCGTGATCCGGTTCGCGAGGGGGCCACCATCGACGAGTTCCATCACCTTGTAGGTGAGCGCGCCGTCGATGGCGTCCTGTGGCGGTACTCCGGAGACCGGGTCGTCGCCGAATCGCGCGTCGTAAACCTTGAGCAGGTTGGGGTGCTGAAGATTCGCCAGCACCTGCATCTCGGCGCGTTGTCGGGCAACATTGATCGGATTGCTGATTCCGGGATGGAAGACCTTGATCGCCACCGACCGGGCGAGCACCTGGTCGGACCCCCGGTAGACCTCGGCGATTGCGCCTCGGCCCAGCAGTTCATCGATGCGGTATCGCCCGCCCAGCACGGCACCCGGCGAGACAATCCGCCCCGGTTCGCCGCTCACACGAAACCGCTGCCGCGCCGCCGGTCCGGGGATTCCATCGGGTCAGGTTCCTTCACGATCCGGTCCTCGTCCATCCGGGTACGGCCATCAACATCGTCGGTGGGGCTTTCGGTGAGGATGGCAGCCCGCGGGACTTGGCACGCGAAATGTCGCGGTCATGACCGGCCGGCTGCCGCCCCAGCGAGAGATCAGAACCGACGGTCGCGACGGTCGTCTCGCCGATCGTCGCGACGGTCACCGCGCCGCCTGACCCCGTGTGTGACCACGGCGGCCGTTGCCACTGTCGTCGTGGCGCGAGCAACCGGTGCGATCACGGCCGGGCGGCCGATCCGTCGTCGTCCCAACATGTCAGGCTCCTTCTGCTTGATCGGCTGCTTCTGCATCGTTGTCGGCCTCAACCTGAATTGCGGCGATCAACGCCTGCACCGGGATCCGACCGTTTGCGACCAGCTGGCCGCCGGATCGGCGAACCGCCGAGGCAAACGGCGCGGCCCAGAGGTTTTCATAGACGAGTAAACCAGCGGTACTACCCGGCTCCAGCGCCTCGGCGGCGGACGCGACATCCTCCTCGCTGAGCACGTCGGTCAGTTCCCGCTCGAGTTCGCGCAGCTCGCCGAGCAACCCGTCCTCGATATCGTCAAACTCGAACGCCTCGAACGAGCCGTCCTGTTCCTTCTTGATCAACACCAAGTCCAGCACCTTTACGATGCCTCGCTGCACGAGATCAACCAGCTCGGGAAGGATCTCGCCGGTGAAGTTGCTACCCGGGAATTCGACCACCAGATAGTCAACGGGCCCCAACTGATCAATGGGTTCGGTCATCGCTTGCCTCTCATCATGTCGCTCGTTGCCGCGCCGTAGTCAGGACACGCTCGGCGGACCTGCCACCCAGACGGGCCCGGCCCGCCCATGTGACGGTAGAACTCCGGCGCTGATTCCGGTTCACCCACCTGGGGTGACTTTCCTTCTGATCACCATTGTGCCGGTTCGGTGGGTGGGCGGCCCAAGCTCACTCACGTCACGCCAAGGTCGCAGAAAGCTTACCGGCGTTGTCGTCCCCAGCAGAATCAGGGTGTCTGATCCGTCAGCGTGAGGCTGGCTGCGCAGCCACCGTGGACGTCGTCACCACTACCCCTTCGTCAGGCAGGCCTCCGTGCCAGCACATCCTCGATGACGCCCCGGACTGATCTCTCTTCACCGAGAGTCTTCTGCTCGGGGTTCACCCCGCTGGAGCACTGACCGCTACTACCGGTCCAGCCCTCGTCCGGGCGTTCGCCGAACCGGCAAAGGGCCCCGATCCGGTATGGGCCGAGACCGTCACCAAGACATCGGTGCCAACAACCGAGCACGACTGCACATCGACACCGTTCGCCACCGCTACCCGAACCACGGTTGCGCACACCACATCCGGGCCCTGGAGCACCTTCGACGCGCCGGCCAGTGCGGCCAGGTCGGCGCCCGTTTCGGCGCGCTGCCGAGCAAGCGTGGACGCTCCCAGATGCAGTCCGAGACCGGTCACGATGAGCAGAACCACGATCCCCAGGCAGGCGTAGACGGTCGCGACACCCGAATCGTCCCGATCGGTCACCGCCCGGGCTCGCGGGCTGCAGAAGCTGTCGCGCTGATCGTCACGCCGGGCAGCAGGCCGCCGATCGCTTGAACTGTCACGGTTGCCCGGACCAGTTCGCCGGATCCGCCGAGGCTGAGCGAAGCGCCAGCCGGGGCCAGCGCGGCGACCACTGACGACGCGCCGCCGTTGTCCCCGCGCCCGGCAAGCCGGGCGGCCTCCCGAGCCGCGTCGGCGCACCGCACCTGAGCGATGACACAAGCCACCCCGGACAGGCAGGCGACCAGTACCAGTGCCAGAACCGCCAGCGCCATCGCCGCTTCAACGGTCACACTGCCTCGATCACGATGCTCGTCACCACTATTACCCGCATCGACGATCGGTCCCTCGATACTCGACCTGTCGAGGTTCCGGATGTACAAACGGTCATTGTCGCGGCGCCGACGGTGATGGCACCACCTGTCCGGGATGGTCATTGCTGGGGCTCGCGCTCAGAATGTTGTGTTCAGCGCAGTGTTGATCAGGTTCGTCAGACCGGCGATCACGGAATCGCCGGTGACGATCTTGTAGAGAACCGCGGCGAATGCAGCAGCAACCACCGTGCCGACTGCATATTCCACGGTGCTCATGCCCGCATCTGCGATCGGCGGTGCGGTCGCACGGTCCGGCGGCGGTACCGAATGATCCGAGTCAGCCACGACCGTCCCGTCCGAATCCCCCACCACCACAGGTCGATGCGTAGCCGCCAACCTCACTCGAAAGTGTTGCAGCACAGTGTTCCCCATTCCCGGCCCGCCCTGTGCCGACCGCTCGACCACAGCCTTCCGGCGGCGGATCGAGGGGTCGAGCGGGCCGCAGAGAATGTGGATGGAAATCGGTCATGGGAACAAGCCAGACGGATAAGCGCCCAGCCATGGCACCGATGTCAGTTCTCGCTGTCGCCATCAGAAGATGTCCAACTGGCCGAGCAGCCCCACCACAACAGGCGCCAGTCCCAGACACAGGAACGCCGGTAGGAAGCACACGCCCAGCGGCGCCGTCATCAATACCCCGGCTCGCCCGGCCGCCCGGACGGACGCCGCAGCGGTCTCCTGACGCAGCTGGGCGGCGTACTCGCGAACGGCCTGCGCGAGTCCGCCGCCGCCGGCAGCGGACCTGCGCGCCGCCGCTGCCAGCGGCGCCAGGTCCTCGTCGAGATCGGCTCTTCGCCAGGCGGTTCCAGGCTCCGCACCGAGGGACAGCATGGCGGCAACAGCGTCCAGGACGGTGAGTGGGCCCAAATCGTCGGGACCGTGCGGGCCCGGCACCGTGCCACGATCGGTCATGACGTCGGAGACCGCGCGCAACGCCGGGCCCACTGCCATACCTGCGTCCAGGCATGACGCCAGCAGTTCGGCGTGGACCGCGACCAATCGCCGGTCGGTGGCCCGCTGCGCCGGCGACCGCCCGGTGGGCAGACGTGCGAGCACCGGGCCGGTGACACCTGCGATGGGAATGACGGCCCACCACAGTCCCGGAGCAAGCACGATTCCGGCGGCGCAAACGGCCGCGGCCCCCACCAACCCGCGGCGTACCGAAGGGGACAACACCGCAAACGGCGAGCTCGAGCGGGCGCCCGGCGAATCTTTCGGCGCATGCAGTTGAGCCCTCGGGTGAGTCGGGATCGCCAGCATCGCGGCCGCGACCAGTAGCAGAGCGACAGCCATTGCGCCACTGCCGGTCTCGCCCAGCGCAGCAGCGATTCTCACGGCCGGACTATTCGCGCCGACCAGAGCAGGCCCGCGCAGGTCAACAGCACCCCGACGAGCAGCAGAATGTTCCCCGTCGGGGTCAGCAACAGGATGCGGATCGGATCGGCGCCCATGCCCACGCCAAGGGCAAGTCCCATCAATGGCAGCACGGCCATCACATAGCCGGACATCCGCGGTCCCGCGACCTGGCCGGCCCGGTCGGCCTCAGCGGCGATCTGTTCGGCAAGATCGGCCGCCAAGGCATCGATGAGCGGGGTGAAGGCAAGACCGTGCCGCCGGGTGAGCAACCAGCCGCTGCGCAGCCGCGCCGTCACCTGTGCACGGGGATCCTCCGGACGGGCCACGGCAGCCCCAGCGACGTTCGATCCGGAGATGCCGTTCGATCCGGAGATGCCGTTCGCTGCGGCATCGGCCGCCGGGAACTGCGCGTCGGCCAGCGACCTAGACCTGACCGCGGATCTGTCGTCAGCCCTGGTCAGCCGCGCCAACCCCTGCAGTACCTCGGCACCCACACCCCTGGCCGCGGCGCCGGCTTTGGTCGCCGCCACCGAAGGCTCCGCCCCCGCACGAAGTTCCCTGCCAAGCATGCGCAGACCGGCATCCATCTCGACCAGTGCTACCCGCCTACGCCGATCCGCCAACGCCTGGCGGACCAGAACGGCTCCGGTGGCCACGACCGCGGCGGCGGCGAGCAGAACAGCGACTCCGGCCACGACATAAGCCACCCCGCCCACGCATGCCATAGCAACGAGAACAAGTGCGCGTGACGTCCCGCCGCCGGACTTCCCAGTGCGGGCAAGGTCCCGGAACACCCGCTGGGCCCTGGTGGTCTGTACCGGAAAACTGCGCGCCGGGTACTGCGCGACCACGCACTTTCATCCGGCGAGATTGCGGTGGCCAGAGCAGCGTCCCGACCGCCAGCAGCAGACAGATCACCATGGAACGCGTTCCCCGCGCTCATGCAGCAGGGTGGCGAGCACGTCGGCGCCGGGCTGCACCGGTTCGCCCAGCACCAGCGCGGGGAGCACGAACACCACACCATCCGCCCCTCGCTGCAGCACGGCGATCTCGCCGAGCACCCGCTGTCGCCCAACCCGTCGGACGTGCAACACCACTCGGACAGCACCTGCGAGCTGGGCGTGCAGAGCATCCCGAGCGATCCCGCCGAGGCTGGCCAGCGCCTCCAGACGCGCGGGGACATCAGTGGCGGTATTGGCGTGCACGGTGCCGGCGCCGCCGTCGTGGCCGGTGTTCAATGCGGCGAGCAGGTCGATCACCTCGGCGCCGCGGACCTCACCGACCACGATCCTGTCGGGCCGCATGCGCAGCGCCTGCCGGACCAGGTCCCGCAACGAGATCGTCCCGGCCCCTTCAACATTCGCCTCGCGGGCGACGAGTCGTACCACGTGCGGATGCGGCGGCCGGAGCTCCTCCGCGTCCTCAACGGTGACCAGCCGCTCGGTCGCCGGAACAGCAGCGAGCAGGGCGGACAGCAGGGTGGTCTTGCCCGATCCGGTTCCGCCGGACACCAGGAACGTCAGACGTGCGCCGAGGATGGCGGTCAATGCCGACAGGGTGACGCCGGGCAGGCTGCTGCTTTCCGCCAGTGCCGCGAGGTCGTGCCGGACGGGCCGCAGCACTCGTAGTGAGAGGCAGGTACCGGACGCCGCTACCGGTGCAAGCACGGCGTGCAATCGGGTGCCGTCGGACATCCGGGCGTCGACGTGCGGGTGCGCGTCGTCCAGTCGTCTGCCGGCCGCCGTTGCCAACCGTCGGGCCAATCGCTGGACCGCTGCCTCGTCGGCGAACCTGACTTCCGTCTGTTGCCAGCCATCGCCGCGGTCCACCCGGACATCTTCGGGTGAGTTCACCACCACGTCGGTGGTCAGCGGGTCGGCCAGCAGGTCGGCGAGCGGACCTGCCCCGACCAACTCACGTTGCAGCATCCGGATCAGCCGGAGCATCTCGGCATCGCTGACCAGCAGAGCTGATTCCGCCCGCAGCGCTCTCGCCAAGGCGGTGGACGTGGGTGCGATGTCGTCATCGGCCAATCGGCGCTGAACCCGTTCGATCACGGCCTCCGTCAGCTCGATGGTTGCGCCGCTCACGCCGCTTCCCGCAGCGCGATCAGCACCTCGCGGGCCGCACGGGCCAACGGACGCCGCCGGTCCAGGCCCAGGGCGAGGCCGAACTCCAGTTCGCGGGGCAACGAGGCGACCGGGCGCATGCGGGCCAGCAGCGGCAGACCGAGGAACTCGGCCATTTCGTCCGCTCCCATCCCGCCCGGCGACGGCCCACGGACGACCACCCCGGTGCGTGTCCCGAATTCCCTGATCCGCCCGCACACTCGGTCGGCCGCCCAACAACCCCGAACATCCGCCGGCGCGAGCAGCACGATCAGATCAACCTGCTCGAGTACCCGGTCCGCGGCCGGCCCCGGGTGCCTGGGCAGGTCGACGATGGTGACAGCGCCCGATCGTCGGCCGGCATCCAGAACGACATTCATGACATCCGCGCTGATCTCGCGTTCCGGCCGACGGCCGTGACAGAGCACCCCCAATCGTCCAGATCCGACTCGAAGTCCCGGGAGCGCCTGCTGGAGGGCGTCGACCGGGAGCCTCCCGGTTCTGGCCGCAAGGTCGACCCATCGCAGCCCGGCGTCCTCTTCGATGCCGAGCAGCACGTCGAGCCCGGCACCCCAGGGATCGCAGTCGACCAGGAGCACCCCATCCCCGCCCTCTTCGCCGTCAGTTCGGGCCGCTGCCACACCCAGCGCCCCGGCGAAGACCGATGCTCCGGCGCCCCCGCACGCCCCCAGCACGGCGACAGACAGACCGTTGCCGGTGCCGCCGGAAACGGCGTCCGACAGCAGGCCGATCAAGACCTCCTCCGAACTGTGGAGCAGCAGCGCCCGGTCGACCCCCAATCGAACGCAGTGCGCCCACAACTCCGAACCAGGCTCGGCAGCGGAAATCACCACCACGCCGGATCGCCGGGGCAGCCGGGCGCTGACGGCCCGCGGAACCAGGCCCGCATCGATCAGCACCATTGGTGCCGATCGCCACAGCGCCCGGGAGTCCGGTTCACGGGAGTGGGCCACCTCGACGCCGGCCGCGGCCGCAAGTCGCAGCATATCGTCCAGCACGAGTTCGTCGTCGGTGATGATCAACGGGCGATCGTCCATGGCTGTCCTCTGCGATGTCGCCGACCCCCAACGAGCCGAACATCGACAGCAGATCCCTTTTCGCTGATTCCAGACATCGAATCCGGCGAAATGTGGATGGAATTCGGACATGGGGACAAAACACTGACTGATCGCTGAGGCCACCACCACAGGGACACGGGTCCGGCCGATGAAAGCGATTCCACACGGCCGATGGGCGTCGTCACCAGAAGCCGGGAAACACCGGAAAATAGGGGCGGCCCCCGCCAGGGGGGAGGGCGGGGGCCGCGGGGTTCAGCTCCGGGGGGTTGAGCTGAACCAATGGTCGGCTCCGGGGGGGTGGAAACCGACAAGTTCACTGTAGACCCGCGACCACAAGTTCGTCACCTATACAGTCGGCGCATGTCGTAAAGATCCTCACTTGGCCTTCGAGGCGACCCTTTTGGGTGCATCTGAATCGGTCAGGGTCAGCCCGTCGCCGCTCGCATGTTGCCGTTGGCGGTGTTGCGGCGTATCACTGTGTCAGGGACCCCCGCCAGGCCAGAGACGGAGTGGAAGAGAAACACCGTTTACCCCCATCGGAGCTCCCCGCGTAGACCCCGGTACCCACTCACCGCTAAAGCCGCGGGAGGTACGTCGTCAGGGTTACCCACGAGAGTCGGAGGAGCCCGTCACGACGAGTCGTGGTGAAGCTTGGTAGCTGGCCAGCCTGCGCAGACGGCGTCCCACATCATGTGGGGCGCCGTCTTCATATCCACCAGTGGTGGGACGCCGGGATCGACTTGGGCATGTCAAGAACCTCCCGACGCACCGCAACCGCGCGAGAATGACCTCGGTCGACAACCAGGGACGGCCGCCGTCAGCACTGTTCCGAATGGCGTTGTCCAGCGCCCTTGAGCCACAACCCTTTGCTGTTCGGCGAGGCGACCCACCAGGAGGTTGAGCCAGTTCAGGACTGGCGTCAGGGACATTTACCTGCGAATGCCAGAAAGCCGCTGAACCACGTTTCGACAAGAAGCCTTTTGCGCGAACCAACCAAGATCACCCGATCAGACGCAAGCCGTGAAGAGCGAGTTTGACCACGACCACAACGCAATGTGACCAGAAATCACACTATGCACATGCATAAACATTCCGATAGGTGCGTTTCCAGGGCACGGCATTTCCACCGGCGGCCCTGCTGAGTCAATGACTGTGGAATCGCTTCCACAGTCTTGTCGAGACATTTGGCCCAGCTAGCCGAGAGCAGCATCGGCGATCGACACACCCTCGCGGGCACCGGCGATCAAGCAGCGACAGACCTCCAGAATCCACGCTGCAACCGCGTCGGGCTCACCCGTGGCGAAGCCCGCCGCGAGCTCCCGATATCGAGCGCCCGAGCGCAGATGCGCTACTTCCGGCACACCCAACCCGGCCGGATCAAGGCCGGTCGAGATCATCGTCAGCCGGGCGGCCGCCCTCGCCACCACACCGTCGGCACACCCGAAAGGCTGCATTGTCAGCAGTTCGCCGTGTACGACGGCTACCTGAATAGGCGCCGGCCAGGCGTCGGTCGTCACCGCCGCCACCAGGGCGTTCAACCGTCGGCCCACGTCGGGGTCCGAGGTGCGGGGCCGGCCGAGGTTGTTCGCGGCCAGCAGATCCGCGGCCGCCAGCGTGTGCAGTCTGGCCAGCGCCTGAAGTGGGGTCCGCGACCATACGGGCGCCATCGACCCGATCCCGGCCGCGACCCGCAGCGCGCCGGCGATCACCGGGTCAGCGACATTCGCCGCCTCGAGATCCAGAGCCAGCCGTGCACCGTCGAGCGCGGCAGAGGCCCGCGCCGCACGGATCGATGCCGCGGCAGCAGTTCGCGGCCAGCCGGTCCGGTTCGCCGGATGACGCCGCAGGGCTGTCACTGCTGCGCGCACCTCCTCGACGGCCGCGTCAACGCCGGCAATCCCGCTGGGGTTGGTGCTCACAGGTCGACACTCCAAACTCAGCGCGATTCGGTTCCAGGGGCCGGCGCCGCACGATACGGCCTGGAAGGCAGTCCGGATCTGAGTCAGCAGCTGCGGTGGCCACCGGCCGCATCCAGCGCCGACCGCGATTGCCGGCCATCGCAGCCCCACCGACCGCATTTGCCGCCCACCGCAGCTCCACTGCCGCCAACCGCAGATCTCCCGCCGTCCCTCCGCCCGGGCATGGCGCCGAACAGCCGACGGGGATACGTTCGGAGCGGCTCAGTGTCGCAAGCCACCACCCGGTCCGCCAGTTGGCCCGGGCAACCACGCAACGACGGCGCAACGGCCAGGAATGACACTGATCCCGAACGACCCCGGAAACGACCAGCGTCCTCAGAACTGACAAAGCCGTCATCAAGGAGAAGCCCTGTGAGTGGTCCCGCGAGCACCATGCCGTCATCATCCGGATCGAGCGACCCCGCCGTCGCCTTGGACAATTTGGGGACGGAGGATCGGGTGTTTCCGCCGTCGGCTGAGTTCGCGGCGAACGCGAACGTGACTGGTGAGGCGTATGAGCGGGCGGCGGCTGATCCGGAGGCGTTTTGGGGTGAGCAGGCGAACCGGTTGTCGTGGTCGAAGCCGTTCACTCAGGTGTTGGATTGGTCGGGTCGGCCGCACGCGAAGTGGTTCGCTGATGGTGAGTTGAATGTTGCGTACAACTGTGTGGACCGGCATGTGGAGGCGGGGTTCGGGGATACCGTCGCGATTCATTGGGAGGGCGAGCCGGGGGACTCGCAGACGATCACCTATGCGGATCTGCAGCGGGAGGTGTGCAAGGCCGCGAATGCGTTGATCTCGTTGGGGTTGACGACCGGGGATCGGGTGGCGATCTATCTGCCGATGATCCCGGAGGCGGTGTACTCGATGCTGGCGTGTGCCCGCCTGGGGTTGGCGCACAGTGTGGTGTTCGCGGGGTTCTCCGCGGAGGCTCTCAAGTCGCGGATCGGGGATGCGCAGGCGCGGGTGGTGATCACCGCGGATGGGCAGTACCGGCGTGGTACCGCGGTGTCGTTGAAGGCGGCTGTTGATGAAGCAGTCGCCGATGCTGATTCACCGGTGGAGCATGTGTTGGTGGTGCGCCGCACCGGGATCGATGTGGCGTGGACGGACAAGGACCGCTGGTGGGACGAGTTGGTGGAGGCGCAGTCCGATCAGCACACGCCGGAGTCGTTCCCGGCGGAGCAACCGTTGTTCATCCTGTACACCTCGGGCACGACGGGGAAGCCGAAGGGCATCCTGCACACCTCGGGTGGGTATTTGACGCAGGCGGCGTATACCCACACCGCGGTGTTCGACCACAAACCGGGTGCGGATGTGTATTGGTGTACCGCGGATATCGGGTGGGTGACCGGGCATTCGTACATCGTGTACGGGCCGTTGGCGAACCGGGCGACCGAGGTGATCTACGAGGGCACCCCGAACACCCCGCACGAGGGCCGGCACTGGGAGATCATCGACAAGTACAAGGTCAGCATCTATTACACGGCGCCGACCCTGATCCGGACGTTCATGAAGTGGGGCGCGGACATCCCCGGGAAGTACGACCTGGGGTCGTTGCGGGTGCTCGGGTCGGTTGGTGAGCCGATCAACCCGGAGGCGTGGATGTGGTACCGGGAAACCATCGGGCACAACCGTTGTCCGATCGTGGATACGTGGTGGCAGACCGAGACCGGTGGCATCATGATCTCCCCGCTGCCCGGGGTGACGGCGTGCAAGCCGGGGTCGGCGATGATCCCGGTGCCGGGGATTTCCGCGAGCGTGGTGAACGATGAAGGTGTGCCGGTCGGTAAGGGTGAGGGCGGGTACCTCGTCATCGACAAGCCGTGGCCGGGGATGCTGCGGACCATCTTCGGTGACGACGAACGGTACGCCGACACCTACTGGTCCAGGTTCGCCGCGCAGGGGTACTACTTCGCCGGTGACGGCGCGAAGTACGACACCGATGGGGCCCTGTGGTTGCTGGGTCGGGTCGATGACGTGATGAACATT
Source organism: uncultured Actinomycetota bacterium (assembly GCA_963730295.1). GTDB lineage: Bacteria > Actinomycetota > Actinomycetes > Mycobacteriales > Nakamurellaceae > Nakamurella. Next base: position 556,728 of record CAVSRE010000009.1, read on the forward strand.
TCCGGGCACCGGATCTCCACCACCGAGGTCGAATCCGCCCTCGTCTCCCACCCCAGTGTCGCCGAGGCCGCTGTTGTCGGTGCGGCCGACGAAATGACCGGGCAGGGTATCGTCGCCTTCGTCATCCTCCGCGGATCCGCAACCGACACCGACAGCCTGGTCGGAGAACTGAAGAACCACGTGGCGAAGGAGATCGGGCCGATCGCCAAGCCCAAGCGGATCCTGGTCGTCCCCGAACTCCCGAAGACCAGATCAGGCAAGATCATGCGGCGACTGCTGCGGGACATCGCCGAGAACCGCGAGGTCGGCGACGTCAGCACTCTGCAGGACACGGCGATCATGAACCTGATCAACTCCGGGCTGTCGGGAGCGAAGTCCGACTGACCCTGGGCGCCTCAAGGTCTCAACCCGACTCGGTCACCACACCCCGACTTCGGCCGCGCTGATCATCTTCCTCGGCGCGGCCGAAGTCGTTGACTCCCGTCCCGCCCGTCACATTTCGGCCACGTTCGTCCGCAATGTATTCGTCCGCGCAATGGAATGGAGCACCTCTCGGCTCGCCGCCGCACCAGACACGTCCGGCGGCCGTTCACCCGATGGTGTGAACGCGGGTGGCCCCCCGTACTCGAAAAGCTGCCGTCCGCGCTTCCGCCGTGTCGAGCTCAATCAGGTCGGCTAGCGTCACCCTCATGTCACAGCCGCCAGTGTCCAGCACGCCTCTCGTCATCGTCCTGTTCGGCGCGACCGGCGACCTGGCCAAGCGCATGGTCATCCCGGCCTACTACACGCTGTTCCTGGAGAAGCTGCTGCCCGCCGAATTCATCCTGGTGGGTAATGGTCGCGGGGACGTATCGCACGAGGAATTCCGCGGGCACGTCCACGATGTGCTCACCGAATTCGGGACCAAACCCGAGAGCCCGTACTGGGACGAATTCAGTGCGAGGCTGCGGTTCGCCGGTGGCGGCTTCGACTCCGCCGACCCGGGCAGCCTGCTCGATGTCATCGCGGAGGCGACGCAGGAACTCGGCGAAAAGGCCCAGCTCGTCCACTATCTCGCCGTACCGCCGGTCGCATTCAGCGAGTTGACCGCGGCACTGGGCGAGCACAACCTGGCCAAGAATTCTCGGGTCGTCTACGAAAAGCCGTTCGGAACGTCGCCGGACAACTTCCGCGCCTTGGACAAGGCCGTGCACGAGGTGCTGGAGGAGTCGCAGATCTACCGAATCGACCATTTCCTCGGCAAAGAGGCGACACAGGATCTGCACGTGCTCCGCTTTGCGAACCGTTTGTTCGCCACCCCCTGGAATGCCGAGCACATCAAGGCCGTACAGATCGATGCCCCCGAGACGCTCAACATCGACGACCGCGCTCTGTTCTATGACGCCACCGGGGCGATGCTCGACATGCTGATCACCCATTTGTTCCAGGTTGCCGCGGAAGTCGCGATGGAACCACCAGCAACCATGGGTGCCGCCGACCTGCAGTCCGCCCGCGAGGAAGTGATCGGTTGCTTCCGGCCGTTGGACCCGGACGAGGTGGTGCTCGGTCAGTACGACGGCTACCGCGACGTCAAGGGCATCGCACCGGACTCGACGATGGACACCTTCGTGGCAGCCAGAATGTGGGTGGACAACGATCGCTGGCGCGGGGTGCCATTCCTGCTGCGGACCGGAAAACGGATGGCCGGCTCGACGCAGCGGGTCAGCATCATCCTCCGCGATCCGGCGGGCGCCCCGTTCGAGGTCCCGAAGGACAGCGGGGTGCTGACGCTGACACTCGCCGGGTCGGGATCGGTGGACCTGTCGATGGTGGTCAAGGAGCCGGGGCCCGGCCTGCAACTGATCACCGCCGACGCGACCATCCTGCTCCGGGACGTTGACGGCGCCGACGCCCTCGCGCCCTACGTCCGCCTCATCCACGACGTGTTGATCGGCGACCGGTCGCTGTTCACCCGGCCTGATGGCCTGGCCAATGCGTGGAACGTCCTGGAACCGGTGCTGAACAATCGCCCACCGGTGCAGCCGTACGCGCAGGGGTCCTGGGGACCGGCCGCGGCCGCCGAGTTGGCCGCACCGGACCGCTGGTTGCTGGGGCAGTAGGACCAAAGGACGTGCGGGGCAGCCGGGTCAACAACGGCATGGCACGATGAACCCCGCCACGCCCCGAGGCAAGGCTTCCGAAGTGATTGACGGGTCGACGTCTCGGGCACAACCGTTCCGCACCCGCACGTTACTGACCAGCACGGAGCCATCGACCGGTCCGCCGGTCCCAACCTTCAGGAGAGGGCTGTGACGACTTCCGGCACCCCAACGCCGCCGAACCGGTTCACCGTCCCCGGGTCAACCGGCGCGTCAATTCCGCTCGTTGCCGAGCCGGCCGTGGATCGCGGCGCCTCGATGGGCACATTGGTCAAGGACGTCTCGACACACATGTCGACCCTGATCCGCTCCGAGATCGAGCTGGCGAAGCTGGAGATCACGGAGACGGTGAAGACCGGCGCAACCGGCGGGGTCTTCTTCGCCGTCGCAGGCGTCATCGGCGCGTTCTCCATGTTTTTCTTCTGGTTCATGGTCGCCTGGATCCTCGACATCTGGCTGCCCACCTGGGCCGCATTCACCATCGTGTTCTTCGTAATGGTGCTGATGGCCGGGTTGTTCGCGTTCATCGGCTGGCGCAAGGTGAAGAAGATCAAGAAGCCGGAGAAGACGATCGCCTCGCTGGAGCAGACCGCGGCGGCACTGAAGTCGGCCGCAACCGGCTCCTGACACCGATGGGCTGACGCCGCGTGAACCATTCACCAACGAGTCATTCGCCGTCGGCAGCAAACTCAGTGCCCGCGTCTGTGCCGATCGCTGACCGGAGCCGCACACCGCGGGCCGCTGGAGCTGCCGCGGACAGCCCATCGTCCGGCGAGGCCCGTTTTCGCCGCTGGCAGCGCAACCGTCCGGAAGGTCCGGCCGGCAGCCCACCCGATCACCAGCAGTCCGACGACGATCGGTCAGGCCTCTTCGCCCGACCTGACCCGGACGACGAGGCCGATAGCGTTCCGGTCCCCGACGGCTCTGTCGTCCGCGACGAAGGCCCCTGGACGCATCGGGACGTCAGCGCCAATGGCATCCGCTTCCACATCGTGGAGGCCGGAACGGGCCCGCTGGTGATCCTGCTGCACGGGTTCGGCCAATATTGGCGCGCGTGGCGCTATCAGATCCCCGGCCTGGCCCAGGCCGGCTTCCGGGTGGTCGCGCCCGACCTCCGCGGATACGGCGATACCGACAAAACACAACGCGGGTATGACGCCTTCACCCTGGCCGACGACGTGGCCGGGCTGGTCAGGGGCCTGGGCGAACGGGACGCGGTCGTGGTCGGCCACGGCTACGGGGGTGTGACGGCGTTCAACACGGCGGTGATGAAGCCTGCCCAGGTTCGGGGCGTTGTGGCCATCGCCGCACCTCACCCGATCCGGATGGCACGCATCCGCCGGCCGGTGCAGTCGGACCGCTACGGGCGGCTGCTCACTTGGGCGGGCACGCCCGCCTGGCCCGAGCGGCACCTCTTGGCCGGCAACGCCGCAATGCTGGAGCGCATCGTCCGGTCCCAGTCGGGCCCGGTCTGGAAGGCATCGACGGACTTCACCGAGACGATGGCAAAGATGCGGCAGGCGATCCGCATCCCCGGTGCCGCCCGAGGCGCCGTCGAGCACCTGCGCTGGGTAGCACGGTCACCCTGGCGAACCGACGGACACCGGCATCGGGAGGCGCTGGCCACCCCGATCCTGGCGCCCGTGCTGCACGTCGTCGGCGACGCGGATCGCTTCACCCCGCCATCGTCGTTGACCGAGGCGCGTGAGCAGTGCGCCGGGTGGTACACGCTGTCAACCGTGCGCGGTGTCGGGCACTACCCCGCCGAGGAGGCGCCGGACACCGTGACCCGGATGATCGCCGAACTGGCAACCAGGGCCCAACCGGACTGACCGATCGGACTGACCGATCGGGCCAGCACGTCAGGCTGCCGTGCAGGTCTCGGTGGAGGCCGCGGACTCATCTGCCAGCCCTGCCTGCACCACCGGCGCCACCTCGGCGGCGGTCAGCGCAAACCCGACATCCGGCTCGTCGATGGCGGCACCGAAAATCACCCCGAGCACTGTGCCATCCGGCGCCAGCAGCGGTCCGCCTGAGTTACCGGGCCGGACCTGGGCGCGCAGCGTGTAGACCTCCCGCGTCACAGTGGCGCTGGAGTAGATGTTCGGTCCACGCAGCTGGATCACCGACCGCACCCTGGCCGGGGTCAGCGTGTACGGCCCGTCCAACGGGAAGCCGGCCACGATCGCATCCGACCCCGCCGGTGCCTCTTCGGTGGCGAACACCAACGCCGGAGCGGTCAACTCGGGCACTTCGACGACGGCCAGGTCACGCTGCGCGTCGTACAGCACAACAGTGCCTTCCAGGGTCTCGCCGTCCACCTCGACGCCGGCCCGGTTGGACCCCGCGACGACATGCGCGTTGGTGAGCACCTTCCCGGTCCCGATGACGAACCCGGTGCCCTCCATCCGCCGCGAACACGACTCCGCGACCGCTCGGACCTTCACGATCGACGCGCCCGCCGCCGCCACCTGTTGCGTCGATGCCACCGCCGGGTTTGGCGGGTCGACCGAGGTGTTCGGGGTGGGCGCGAGCGGGTCGAGAATCGCCGGGAAGCCGGAGTCGTTGAACACCTCACGGAGCCGGGCTGACACGTCCTGCGCCTGCGCCGGCATCGCCTCGTTGACCTTGGCCAGTACGGCGGAACCACGAATAGCCGAGGACAGCCACGGGAACGGCACGGCGGCCAAGGGAACCGCGATCAGCCAGATGACGATCAACACGGCGATCGAGTAGCCGAACAACCCCAGGGTGCGATCGACAGCCTGTGCGGGGCGCCAGCTGATTCGCTTCGAGATCGCCTTGCCGACCGTCGAGCCGGCGACCTCGCCGATGCCAACCCCGGCCACCACACAGGCGATGCCGATCGCGATCTTCGCCGTCGAATCGTCAACCAGCTCCATCAGCAGGGGCGCCAACTGGATCGCGGCGATCGCCCCGGCGATGGCCGTGACCAGGGTGAACATCGCGGTGATGAAGCCCTGCCGGAAACCGGAGACGGCGGCGGCGATCACCAGCAGGACAACGAGCACATCGACGAAGCTCATCGGTCGATCCCGGTCATCCGTCGCCCGTTCATCGGTCCACCGTCGGGAGCTCGAAGACGCGGTTCCGGTCCCATGGCACGGACCAGCCGCCGAGCTCGAGCAGGGCGTCCACGAGTCCTGCGGTGAAGCCCCACACCAGCAGTTCCGCCACCTGGAAGGCCGGGCTGATGAAGCCACTGGAGTGCTGCACCTGACCGCGATTGGCGGGGTCGGCCAACTCGGTGACCGGGACCCGGGCCACCGCCGCCGTCTCGGCCGGGTCGACCGGGCCCACCGCGCCGGGTTCCCGCCAATAGGCGAGCACCGGGCTGACCAGGAAGCCGGAGGGCGGCAAATACAGGTCGGGCAGCAAGGCTACCGGCAGCACCGATGACGGGATCAGCCCGGTCTCCTCGAATCCCTCGCGCAGGGCGGCCTCGATGGCGTCCTCGCCCGGGTCGGCGGCGCCGCCGGGAAACGCGGGCTGCCCGGCATGCGATCGCATCGTCGCGGCCCGTTCGGTGAGCAGCAGATCGGGACCCTCCGGGCCCTCGCCGAACAGCATCAACACGGCGCCGCGCCGGGCGTCGGCAGGGGCGAGACCGACCAGGTTGTGCAGCTGGCCGGGCAATTCGGCGTCATGCACCCGGGTCACCAGCGGATGCATCCACGTCGGCAGCAGTTCGTCGCCGACGAGCCGCCGACCGCGGGCGGACGGCCCGCCGCCGACATCGTCGAAGTTCATCAAGCCAGCTCGCCGGCAGATGGCTCGCCGGCCGACGTTGGACCAAGACCGACCAGCGACAGCAGGTGCTCCCGTTCCGGCCCGACGACCAACGCCGCCGCGGCCTCGGGATCGGTCGTGCCGACCCCGTAGGACGGGCACAGCGGCGCCAGGAAGCACGCCCCGCAGGCCGCCTTCTTCGCGTGACAGACCCGACGTCCGTGAAAGATCACCCGGTCGGAGAACTCCGTCCATTGCGCCTTGGGCAGTTGCGCGTTCAGCTCGAGTTCGATCTTCACCGGGTCGGTTGCCGTGGTGATCCCGAACCGCTGCGTCAACCTGGCCATGTGCGTGTCGACAGTGATCCCCGGCACCCCGAAGGCGTGGCCGAGCACGACGTTGGCGGTCTTCCGACCGAACCCGGGCAGGGTCACCAGCTCGGCGAGTGTCCCGGGTACCTCGCCATCGAACCGCTCCACCAACGCCCGCCCGAGGCTGATGATCGACGTCGTCTTGTTCCGGAAGAAACCAGTGGACTTGACCATGTCCTCCAGCTCGCCCCTGGACGCCGCCGCGTAGTCGGCCGCCGTCTGGTACTTGGCAAACACCGCAGGCGTCGTCATGTTCACCCGGACGTCCGTCGACTGGGCCGACAGGATGGTGGCGACGGACAGTTCCAGCGCGTTGCCGAAGTCGAGTTCGCAGTGCGCGTCCGGGTAACCCTCGGCCAGTCGCGCGGACAGCTGCCGGGCTCGACGAGTGCGGGCCAGTGGGGTCGCCGGGATGGCCGCTCGTTTCGATACCGCTCGTTTGGATGGTGCGCGCGTCGGTGCCTTGGCCACGAAGCCAGGTTGCCATAAGGGTCTGACGTCGGGGGCGCGGCTGGGTTGCTCGCCGCGCGCAGAACCGGGTGCGATCGCCACCTCGCGGGCGGATGGGGGATGATGGCAGCACCATGACGGTCTTCCTGGTGCTCCTCATCCCCCTGCTGCTGATGGTGTTCGCCCTGTTCATGGAACGGGTCGAGAAGCGGCTCAAGACGTCTACCGTCAGTGAGGCCGATGTCCAGGAGTTCCTGGACACGGCGCGGCCCGAAGAGGTCAACACGCTGATCCGGGAGGGTTGGACCAAAGCGTTCGCCAAATTCCGGCTCCGTCGTCGACCACGCTTGAGGCGCAAACACAAGGACTGAGATCGGATCTGGCCGGACGTGACGAGATCGATGCCCGGTCGGTCGGGTTTGTTGACCCCTTGTCCCCGGTGCAGGGTCCGCTCCACTGGCCTCACCTGCGGGAAGGCTGAGACGCACGACACCAGACCCGCCGATCCCGTCCAGCGCGACTGGGGGGCGGTGGGCAACTGTCGCCCCCTAGACTGTGCTCTGCGTCTCAGTGGGGACGTTGTTGGCGGCTGCGGTTGGTGACTGGAGGACAGGGTGGAAGAAACGCTCGCGAAGGCCGGGATCTTCCAAGGGGTTGACCCGGATGCGGCGCTTGCCCTCGGATCGCAGCTTGAGATGGTGGATTACGCGCGGGGCAGCTCGATCTTCGCCGAAGGCGAACTGGGCGACCGGCTGTATGTGATCCTCTCCGGCAAGGTCAAGCTCGGTCGGCACTCCCCCGATGGCCGGGAGAATCTGCTCGCCGTGATGGGTCCGTCGGACATGTTCGGTGAGCTGTCGGTGTTCGACCCCGGGCCTCGGACGTCATCGGCCACCGCCGTCACCGACGTCCGGCTGGCAACGATGGACCGCGACGCGCTCAAGGAGTGGATCAACAAGCGCCCAGAGATCGCCGAGCAGTTACTCCGGGTGCTGGCCAGACGGCTGCGCCGCACCAACAACGCGCTGGCGGACCTGATCTTCACCGACGTGCCAGGACGGGTGGCCAAGGCGCTTTTGCAGCTGGCTCGGCAGTTCGGGCAGCAGGAGGGCGGGCACCTCCGGGTGACCCATGACCTCACCCAGGAGGAGCTGGCTCAATTGGTCGGCGCGTCCCGGGAGACGGTGAACAAGGCACTGGCCGATTTCGGGCACCGCGGGTGGATCCGGCTGGAGGGCAAGAGCGTTGTGCTGTTGGATGCCGAACGGCTGGTGCGGCGGGCGCGGTAGCCTGCCGAGCGCCCGCTGGGATCACCGGAGAACACGCTGACGGTCACCGCCATGGTGACCGCCGTGATTTCGGGGAGTTCAGTCACGCTCGCCTGCAACTGCTCGGGGCTGACGTGCCGAGCAGCCGGGCCCATCCGGACCAGGGCGTCGATGTCCCTTCGGGTCAGCCGCATCCTGGTGCGGACCTGCAGGCGGTCGACTGGCCGCAGATGTCCGTCAAACGCACCGTCAAGGCGGCTGGGCTTTCCCGGATCCACGCTGAGCAGGCCTACTGCCGAACGAATCTCGGCGAGGTGGTCGGGTTCCGGAGTGACCACGATCAGTCGGCCGGTCGGCGCCAGCACTCTCGCGATCTCGGCCGGATCGCGGGGTGCGAAAACACTCAACACAGTCGAGACGGCCCCGTCGCGAATCGGTAGCCCGGACCACGCGTCAGCGACGATCGACCCGATCGCCGGGTCCGCCGCGACCGCTCGCCTGGCCGCGTATCGCGATGCATCCAGCGCGATACCGACCGCTTGGCCGGCTCCACGGCCGCGCAACCGGCCAAGCGCGATTCCCAGGTAGTACCCGGTCCCGGCACCAATCTCCACGACCGGTCCGGCGGTCACCTCGGAGGCGATCCGATCGGCGATCGGCAGGTAGTGACCGGCCCCGAGGAACGCCAGCCTGGCCTCGACCATGTCCGCCGAGTCGCCGGTATCCGTGCGAGATCCCTTACCCAGCAATGACAGGTAGCCCTGCCGGGCGAGGTCGAACCGGTGGCCGTTTCCGCAGCCCACGACCCCTGGACCCGGGCGGGTCAGCGGTTCGGTGCAGTGCGGGCAGGCAAGCAGGGGTAGGACGGCGTCCAGGCCGGACGCACTCACTGCGCGGTTTGTTCGGATCCGTTTCCGCACTTCGCAGATACTCCAATTGCGCGGCGACGGAGTACTCCGCAGCGAACCGCACGGAGGCATCGATGTCGTCATAGACCAGATCGGTGACGGCGCCCACACCTGCGTCGGAGCCGAGAACGCTCAGGGCGGAACGGATCTGGTCCAGTCGCTGCTCGCGGTGCGCCAGGTACTGATCGGCGACCGCCTGCAGGTCCGGCAGTTGCGGCCCGTGGGCGGGTAACACGAAACGTGGTCCGAGTGCGGACAGCAGCTTGAGCGACCCAAGGTAGGAACGCAGGCTGCCATCCGGCGGCGCGATAAAGGTCGTTCCGCGACCCAGGATGGTGTCGCCGGTCAGTACGGAGCCGGTCGGTCCATCACCGGCGAGCAGGAAGCACACCGAGTCGTCGGTGTGCCCGGGCGTGGCGATCACCGTGACGACAATGCCTGCAGCTTCAATGATCTCACCGTCGACCAGCGGTTCACCGGTGATACAGAAGCGCGGGTCGGCGGCACGGACGGGGGCACCGGTCAACCGCGCCAACTCGGCAGCGCCCTCGGTGTGGTCGTGGTGCCGATGGGTGATCAGGATCAGTTCAATGGATCCGGCGGCCGCCAGTGCGGCAAGGTGCCCGGAATCGCCCGGGCCCGGATCGACCACGATCGATGACGCAGAACCAGCACCGGTCAGCACATAGGAATTCGTACCGTCCAGCGTCATCGGACCCGGGTTGGGCGCCAGGATGAACGCCGCCTGGTCGGTGGCCCGCTGCGGCCCGGTGTTCGTCATTGCAGCACCCTCTCGTCCGTGGCTGTCTACTCCCCGCCCACTCACGCGAAGCCGGGGAAGTCGCCGATGCGTACCCGAACCGGCGTGACGGTCCGTTCGGCCGCCATCACATCCGCGACGGAGCCGTACCCGAGAAGATCGGTGAGCATGGCCATGGTCGGTGGCATCAAGGCTGTGGTCCCGGCGTCCCGCTCCGCGAACAGTGCCTGTGGGGACCGCCACTGGCCGAGATCGGCTTCTGTAGTGAGCATCTCGGCCTGCTGACCATCGGGCATCGCAGCGACGAAGAAGAAGGTGTCGTACCGCCGGGTCCGTCCGGGTGGGGTGATCCAGTTGGCCCAGGGCCGCAGCAGATCGGCGCGCAGTTGCAGGTCCGCGGCCGCCAGGGCACCGGCCAGGGTGACTCGGTGATCGATCATGGCCAGCCGGACGGATTCATCAAGGCCGCCGATCGGTCCGTCACTGGATACGCCGGCGAGCAAAACACTCGTCTCCTCGAACAGCTCACGGACAGCGGCGACCAGCAATTCGCGGGCTGCTGCGGGCTCGACATGCAGGTGGTCCGCCCACCAGGGCTCGTCGGGTCCCAGCCACGACAGCGGGCCCTGTCGGTCCGTCCGGTCGACGCCGCCCCCCGGAAAGACCGTCATCCCGGGCGCGAAGGCCATCGCCGCGACGCGGCGCAGGACGAAAACCTCCAGCCCGGGGAATGTGTCCCTGATCAGCATCACCGATGCGGCCGGTCGGATCAGTTCGTTCGGCTGCGCCGCGGCGGCGTCTGTGCTGGCGGGTCGGGTCACTCGCTCAACTTATCCTGGGGCACCCCGATTCAGCCCCGCTGTCGGGGTCGGCGGCTTCTTCAGAGGGAGTCACGCCAGCGCCGGGCGCCGGTCTCTCACCTACCGTAGAGCGGTGGCCGGCGACTGGCAGTGGCTCGTCGATGACGGGGTGACGATCGGCGTCGCCACCAGCAGACGTGAGCAGACCACCAGCACTGTTGTCATTTCCGGCGGGGCAGCGTTGCTGGTGGACCCGGCCTGGGACCCGGACGAGCTGGCCTGGATCGCCGACGACCTCGGGGCGGCCGGGATCGTCATCACTGCTGGTTTCGCCACCCATGCCCACCACGACCACCTGCTCTGGCACCCGGGTTTTGGTACGGCACCGCGCTGGGCATCGCCCGCCACCTCGCAACAGGCGGTCGCGCACCGCGCCGAACTGGTCGAGGCCCTCGGGCCGACCTGGCCGGACGAACTCGCCGGCCTCGTCGGGCAGGTCGCCGCGGCCGATGGCAGGTACCTGCCATGGTCCGGCACCGCGGTTGAGATGATCACCCATGACGCGCACGCGGCCGGCCATACCGGGCTGTGGATTCCGGCAGCGGCAACCTTGATCGCCGGCGACATGCTCAGCGATGTCGAGCTGCCGCTGCTGGAGGAGTCCAGCCCGACCGGCTACGCCGAAGGCCTCCAGGCACTGCACCCGTTCGTTGACCAGGCACACGTCGTCATCCCCGGGCACGGCAATCCGGCGGTCGGCAACAGGACAGCGCGCGACCGATGGGTGGCCGACAACCGTTACCTCACAGCACTTGTCAACGGCGCCGACACACTGGATCCCCGGCTCCAACTACCCGGCATGCACGAAGCTCACCGGCACAACAGGTCCAGGATCGAGCTGTAGTGCAGAACGGTCAGCGGACCTGCAGGATCGCTTCGACTTCCACCGGCGCACCCAACGGCAACTCGGCAACGCCGACAGCGGACCGGGCATGCCGGCCGGCCTCGCCGAACACCTCGGCCAGCAGGTCGGAAACCCCGTTGATGACGCCCGGCTGGCCGGTGAAGCCATCCGCGGACGCGACGAAGCCGACGATCTTGACGACGCGCTCGACGTTGTCCAGCCCGACGGCGGCATCAACGGCGGCCAGCAGGTTCAGACCGGCCTGCCTGGCGCAATCCTTGGCGTCCTCCGGGGATACCTCGGCACCGACCCGACCGGTGGCAGGCAGTCGCCCGTCGACGTACGGCAATTGACCGGCAGTGAACAGCAGGTTCCCGGTTTGCACGGTCGGTAGATAGGAACCGGCGGGCGCGGCCGCGGCCGGCAGGGTGATTCCCAGCTCGGTCAGCCGGTCGTGGATCGTCATGCGCGTTCCCGCTTCAGGTACGCCACCAACTGCTCCGGGTTCGGTCCGGGCACGACCTGAACGAGCTCCCAGCCGTCCTCGCCCCAGGTGTCCAGGATCGCCTTGGTGGCGTGCGTAATGAGGGGAACGGTGGAGTATTCGAAGGTCTTGCGCGGGGTCGAGGGGTTTGACATGCCACAGACTCTAGAGGCCCCGTGGCACTCCAGAGATCGGGTTGGCCGATCCCTATCCTGTACCGATGGCGGCGGACGGGTGGCACTGGGGCGCAGCGGTCATCGTCGCGATCCTGCTGGGCATCCTGGTACTGCTCTGGTACGACTCCCTGCGCGACCGGACCGGCTGGACGATTGCCCGTGCCACCCGACACGCAGCGGTGGGGGCGATCGTCATCCCGGTCGGGTTTGTCGCCGCGCTGCTGCTCCCGCTGTGGATGGGCGGCGTGCTGATTGCCGTCCCGCTGGTCGCGATCGGCGTGATGGCGCTTGCCGACTGACGACCGCACCGACTGACGACCGCACCGACTGACGACCACAGTTATTCGGACAGGATGATCTCCCGCAGCTGATCAGCCTTCGCCGCCGTCCACCCGGGCGGCTGGATGACCTGGGCCCAGCCGTCGACGTATTGGCTGGTGTAGCTGTGACCATGCCCCTGCGGTACCGGGACCGGCTCGATCATGTCCGCAGTGACCTGCCAGAACGTCACGAACGGGATCCACACCATTTCGTCCAGCACATCGCTGCCGGCCGGCTCGGCGAGCCAGTCCGGCCGGTTCAGCACGAGATCGGTGCTCCACCAGACGATCGGGTCGGACGGATGCGAGAGGTACAGCACCCGGCTGCCGTCCCATGGTTGACCGTCCGGCACGATCGGCGCGCTCGGGTTGTCGGTGAACCGTACGGTCCGGCCGTCGCGGAACACCGGCGTCACCTCGGGGCTGCCGGCGTCCCGGCCGTCGGTGAACTCCCGGAACAGCGTGTTGAAATTGGGCGGGCCGGCGAAGAGCGCACCGTCGGTGCGGTTCCGCAGGTCGAACTCACCGCTGAACGCGGCCTCGCCGGAGAAGGACCCGAGGCTGACACCGAACAACAACAGCTGTGGTCGCCGGTCGGCCGGCAGCTCGTTCCACCTCTCGTACACGGCATCGAACAGGGCCCGACCCGCCTCCCTGGCCCGGGTTTGGTCGACGATGAACGACACCCATGACGGCAGGTACGAGTACTGGATCGCGACGCTGGCCACGTCGCCACCGGTCTCGTATTCCAGGCTGTCGATGCCGCCCGGGTCCACCCAGCCGGTGCCGGTGGTACCCGCGACGAGCAGGTACTTCCGGTCGAAACCCCCGGCCCGCTCCAGGTCGTCGACGGCCAGTTGCGCGCGTGCCTCCACCTCCGATGCCGAGGCGATGCCGGCATAGGCCCGGATCGGGTCCAGCGCTGCCGCACCGGTCAAGGCTGAGCCGGAAAAAGCGGCGATCTGCTCGGCCGTCGGACCGGTTCCGATGAAGTTCCGGCCCTGGAAGCCCAGGGTGTCCCACGGGACCAGCGATTCCGGACCGCCCGATCGCAACGGAGTGTCGGGCTGACTGGCCGCGTCACTGGTCGTGCTGTCCAGCACCGAGAAACTGCTGTCCGCCACCCCGATCGCGCCGTCCAGCAAAACCCCACTGACCACCAGGAACGTCAACCCGGCAACCAACACCCAGCCGACCCCCCGGGCAGCCCGACGGCCCATCCACCGGCCGAGCCGATCCGCCACCCAGCGAAAGAGCCCTCTGATCCCGCGGGCGGCCGCGACCAGCGCGACAAAGACCAACGCACCGACCAACGGCAGCAGCAACTGCGCGAAAAACCCCTCCGCGGGCACGCTCATCAACTCGCGGATCTGCAGTTGCCAGCGCAGACCTAGGACGTACGACCCGATCAGCGCCACCCCGCCGACAACGAAGAACACCTGCCAGGACCGCCGGCGGGCCGGCCGGGCCGGGCGATCGGCGAACTGCCGCCACAACCAGGCCCCGACAACGCCGATGCCGTAACCGATCGCACCGTTCAGCCCGCAGACGAAGCCCTGGAAGAACGCCGGGCGAGGCAGCAGCGAAGGGGTGAACGACAAGCAGACGAAGACCAGCGCCACCCAGACGCCGGGCAGTGTGTACCGAAACCAGCGCCGAACGCGTTGTCCAGTAGACGATTCCACCGATTCACCGGTCGCGGCGTGGTCCGGCGCTGCAGCGGTAGCGGGCTGCGTCGTCATCTTGTTCATCCCTTGCTCGAGCATATTCGCTAGAGAAAGGAGTATGCGTGAGGAAAACGACGAGCAGGTCACGATCGTTCTGCGGGTACCTGCACTGTCGTTCAGGCCACCAGCACGAACAGCTCGCCCAACCCATTGATCGCCCAGTGCAGCATGATCGGCGCCAGCAGGCTGCCGCTGCGGTCCCGAAGCTCGCAGAACACCACCCCACCCAGCCCGGTCAGCAGCACCGTCCCGACAACCCGGAGCACGATGCCGGCAACCCCATCACCAACGGCGCCGGCCACCGATTCATTCGCCGCACCACCGCCCAGGGCCGGCAACACATGCCAGAGCCCGAACAGCGCTGACGACAAGATCGTGGCCACCCGGCGGCCCGACTCCCGGCGGAGCAAGCCCCACAGCACTCCACGGAAGGCAAACTCCTCCGGAATGACGGTGACAAGAGGAATCACCACCAACGCCTTGACCAGCGTCGCCGGCCACGACCCGGTCGAATCCACGGTGAAATCCCGGACAGCGGGAATCAACGCCGCAATGCCGTAGCCCGCCGCGACGACCGCGGCGGAAACACCGCCCCAGCGCAGTCCGGCAGCCCAGTTCCGACGGGCCAGCCCGAGATCATCCGCACCCAGGTCGCTGGCCCTGGCAACGGCGGCCAAGCCGCCGACCATGCCGAGGCCCACCGCGGCATCGGCGTTCGGGACGATGCGATGCGACAGCAGATTCGCCGACGCCATCGTGCCGAGGGCCAGGCCGAGCGAGACGGGAAAGCGCACACCGCATCCTCGCAGCAGCCGGGCGAGATCGGATCAGCCGGTTCTGCTGAGCAGCACGACCGGAATCTGCCGGCTGGTTTTCGTCTCGTAGTCGGCGAAGCCCGGGTATGCCGTCTTCTGCGCGGCCCAGATCGGTTCCCGTTCGTCGTCGTTCAGTTCGCGCCCGATGACCTGGATGGTCTCGGTGCCCACCTCGATCTGCGCCTCGGGGTGCGCCAGCAGGTTGTGGTACCAGGCCGGGTTGGTGTCGGCCCCGGCCTTGGACGCGAACACCGCCCATGACTCGCCGACCTGCATGTACATCATCGGGCTGACCCGCTCCACACCGCTCTTCGCGCCGGTGGTGTGCAGCAACAGCAACGGTGCACCCTCGAAATTTCCACCGACACGGCCGGCGTTCGCCCGGAATTCGGTGATGATCTTGTCGTTCCAGTCGGACATGCGGAACCTTTCGTCGCCTTGGCTCGGTTCGAAACGGATCCTCCCGCGATGGTGAGCACACCACGGATGACCGGTTTGGACCACCAGGGAGCCTGCCGCCCGGTTCCGGAGGTCCGCCGGAGCCCTGCTCGGGGGAAGCGCGCTACCGCCTGCCGGGCCGCCTGGCAGGATCAAGGGATGAGCGCCACTTCCATCGCGGCCCAGCAAGACGGACTCTGGGCCGAGCGTGTCGGCCCCCGCTGCTACAACGGCCACAATTCCCGCGGCGCCCAGGTTCGGATGGGCCCGGTCGAGGCCGGTGACGTCTTCACCCCCGGCGAACTGTTGAAGATCGCGCTGGCCGGCTGCGCCGGGATGAGTGCCGACCACTCGATCGCCCGCCGGCTCGGCCCCGAAGTGACCGTGACGGTACAGGTGGCCGGACCCAACCAGGACGAGCGGTACCCGGTCCTGCACGAGGAACTCGCGGTTGACCTGTCCAGCCTGGCAGCCGCAGATCGCGACCGGGTGGTCACGGTGATCCGTCGGGCCATCGACCGCAACTGCACCGTCGGCAGGACCCTGGAGGCGGGCGCCACCGTCGAGCTGACGATCAATGACGCGACGCCCAGGCTCGCCCCGGTGGTGCGGGCCCGATGACGACGACCCGCGCCAAGGCCGCGGCCGGCGGTTCCGTATCGGACCAATCAGCCGAGGGCAGGTCCCCGGACGCCGCCCTCGAGGAGGTCTGGACGGCGGCCTGCAGACGGGCTCGGCTGCACGTCATCACCGGCAAGGGCGGAACGGGCAAAACGACCGTCGCCGCCGCGCTGGCCCTGGCGCTGGCGGCGAACGGCCGGCGGGTCCTGCTGATCGAGGTGGAGGAACGGCAGGGTATCG
Organism: uncultured Actinomycetota bacterium; assembly: GCA_963730295.1. Taxonomy (GTDB): domain Bacteria; phylum Actinomycetota; class Actinomycetes; order Mycobacteriales; family Nakamurellaceae; genus Nakamurella. Next base: position 572,898 of record CAVSRE010000009.1, read on the forward strand.
CCAGGTTGTTCGACGTCCCACCGTTGCCGTACGAGGAGCGCAAGGTGGCCATCGCCACCGGCGGCGGCGAGGTCCGCGCCCTGTGCATCGACGTCGAGGCGGCCCTGCTCGAGTACTTCGAGATGTTCTACAACCTGGGGTTCGCGGGTCGCAGCCTGAAGAAAATGGGTGCGGTCGAATTCGCCACCACACTCGCACCCGGGCTCCGGGACGTGCTGCTGACCGGCAAGGTCAAGGAAACAGTCACTCGCCAAGGCAAGGACAACCTGCCGGTGTATGACGACGTCGTCATGGACGCGCCACCCACCGGCCGGGTCGTGACGTTCCTGTCCGTCACGGAGGCGATGGCCGGCCTGGCCAAGCGCGGCCCCATCCACAGCCAGGCCGAGGGCGTCGTCCGATTGCTGCACTCCCCCGACACGATCGTGCATCTGGTCACGTTGCTGGAGGACATGCCCACCACCGAAACCCTGGAAGCCATCGCCCATCTCCGCGAGACGGATCTGCCGGTCGGCACGATCATCGTCAATGCCGCGACGGAGCCCCGGTTACCGCAGAATTCGTTGAAACAGGCGGCCGGTGGGCGGCTGGACAGCGCACGGCTGGCGGCCGGCCTGAAGGAGGCGGGGATCACACCGGATGCCGCCATGCTCGATGGACTGGCAACCCAGGCGGAGGAGCATGCCGTCCGGGTGCTCGACGAGGCCGACTGCCGGGCCCAGCTCGCGGCGACCGGGCTACCGATGCTGTCGCTGCCCCGGCTGGTCGAAGGCGCCGATCTCGGTGGGGTGTACGAGCTGGCCGACCGGCTGGCCGAACAAGGTGTGCGATGAACGAGCTGGCGAGCCAAACACGGGTACCCGTCGTCCCGAACTCGCGGAGCGGGGTCGGACGATGAACACCAAACTGGACCTCGCTCCCCTGCTGGCCGACCCACGCACCAAGATCGTGGTGACCTGCGGCTCTGGTGGGGTCGGCAAGACGACCACGGCCGCGTCGATGGCGCTGTGGGCGGCCGACGCCGGCCGCAAGGTCGCGGTGTTGACCATCGACCCGGCCAAACGCCTTGCCCAGTCCCTCGGCCTGGAGGAACTCGACAACGACCCCCGGCGGGTCGACATCGAGCTCGCCGATGCCGGCGGCGAACTCTGGGCGATGATGCTCGACACCCGGCGCACGTTCGACGAGATGGTGGCCGCGCACTCCACACCCGATCGGGCCGCGGCGATCTTGGCCAACCCGTTCTACAAGGTGATCTCCACGTCGTTCTCCGGCACCCAGGAGTACATGGCAATGGAGAAGCTGAGCACCCTGTCGGCCACCCACCAGTTCGACCTGATCGTCGTCGACACCCCGCCGAGCAGGTCGGCGCTGGACTTCCTGGACGCACCACAACGGCTGTCGTCGTTCATGGACGGCCGAATGATCAAACTGCTGGCGACGCCCAGCCGCGGGGTGATGAAGATCCTCGGTGCCGGGTTCGCCTTGTTCTCCAGGGCGGTGACCGCCATCCTCGGCGGTCAGATGCTTCAGGACGCCGCCCAATTCGTGCAGTTGTTCGAGGACATGTTCGGCGGCTTCCGGCAGCGTGCGCAGGCGACCTATGAGCTGCTCAGGGCAGCCGGCACCAAGTTCGTCGTGGTGTCGATCTGCGAGGCGGACTCCCTCCGGGAGGCGTCGTATTTCGCGGATCGACTCCGGGCCGAGCACATGCCATTGGCCGGGCTCATCCTGAACCGGACCCATCCGCCACGGGCCGAATTACCGCTGGCGGCCGCCGAGGCCGGGGCCGAGAAGTTGGCGCGAACAGCGCCGCTGACGGCGTCCGTGCTGCGGATCCACGCCGAGCGGCTCGCTGTGCGTTCGGCGGAACTGCACATGCGGGCCAGGTTCGACCGGGTGCACACCGACCTGCCGATCATCGAGGTTCCGGCACTGCCCTCCGATGCCCACGACCTACCCGCGCTCCGGGAGATCGGCCGCCGGCTCACGGCTTCCTGACTGCCGCCTGTTCGAACCGGGGTGCCTGCTCGAACTGTGCCGCCTGTTCGAACCGGGGTGCCTGCTCGAACTGAGGTGCCCGTTCGTACTGTGGTTCCTGATTGCAACTGTGGGCCACGTTACTGTGACCCAGCTGTGATTCGCCCGCCGCTCCCAGCGCGAGATCACCGTCCTCACACGTACCCGCCGGTACTCTGAGTCAGTGCGTGCAATGAGTGGTCTAGGACGTCTGGTGCTTGGCACCCTGTTGGCTGGGGTGCTGGTCGCCGGTCTGCTGCTCCCCTATTCAGTCGGCGTGGGGATGGCCGCGAACTCGGTGACCACTGCGATCGAGGATGCCAAATCGGATCCGCTGGACGGCGAGATCCCCCTGCGAACCACCTTGACGGACGCCAGCGGTGCGACGATCGCCACTCTGTACGACCAGAACCGGGTCTATGTGCCGCTGTCCTCGATCTCTGACTACCTGCAGGTGGCGGTGATCTCGATGGAGGATCGCCGGTTCTACCAGCACCAAGGTGTCGACTGGCGGGGCACCGTGCGCGCGCTGCTGCGTAACGCGCAATCCAGCACCAACTCCCCCCAGGGTGGATCCACCCTCACCCAGCAGTACGTGAAGAACTACCTCTACCTCGTCGAGGCAAAGACCGAAGCGGAGAAGGCCGACGCCATCGCGACGACGCCAATCCGCAAGCTTCGCGAAGCGAAGATGGCCCTGAGCCTCGAGCAGACCCTGAGCAAGGCGGAGATCCTCGAGCGGTACCTGAACCTGGTGGCCTTCGGGCCGTCCCAGTACGGCGCCGAGGCGGCATCCCAGTGGTTCTTCGGAGTATCCGCGGACAAGTTGTCGCTGGCGCAGGCCGCGTTGCTGGCCGGGATGGTCAACAACCCGCCCAAGTACAACCCGCTCGATGAGAACCACGTGCAGGACGCCAGAGACCGGCGTGACCTGGTACTCGACGTGATGGTCGCCGCCGGCCGGCTCTCCAAGGCGACCGCCGAGGAAACCAAGAAGCAGGACCTCGGGCTGAACCCGAAACGGACCCGGAACGGCTGTATCCCGGCGGACAACTCGGAGACCAACGGTTTCTTCTGTCAGTACGCCCTTGACTACCTCGCAGCCGCCGGATTCGACGCCAAGTCAGTGGCGCGGAGCGGTTGGACGATCAAGACGACGATGGACCCCGCCGTGATGGCGTCGGCAAAGGCCGCAGCCACTGCCCAGGCGGACCCGAGTGTGCCCGGCGTTGAACGGCTGGCCAACGCCATCGCAGTGGTCGGAAAGGACGAACCGCGAAAGGTCCTCGCGCTGGCCGCGAACAGACCGTACGGACTCGACGTCAGCAAGGGGCAGACCGTGCAGCGGCTGCCAACCACCTTCGCGCCGCTGGGCGCCGGGTCGACGTTCAAGGTCTTCACAGCGGCCGCGGCGATGGAGAGCGGCCTTGGTACGAACGCACAGATCGACGTTCCCGCCACATACACCAGCCCTCTGGTGCCGAATGGTTCGTTCAAGAACGCGGGCAACTACCCGGCCAGGATGACCCTGGCGCAGGCTCTCGCCACTTCTCCGAACACCGCATTCGTCGCCCTGGAAGACCAGGTTGGGCTGCAGAAGGTCGCCGAGATGGCGGTTCGGCTCGGCCTGCGGGGCTACTCGCTGGACGCCGGGATCGTTGATCCCGCCTTCGCCGGCGCCGGCACCGATTACACGGCGCAGGTCACAGCGCAGAAGATGGCGTCCTTCACATTGGGTGTCTCACCCGTTAGTCCGCTGGAACTGGCCAACGTCGGCGCGACGCTGAATTCCGACGGGAAGTGGTGCCCGCCGACACCGATCGACACCATCACCGACCGCACCGGCAAGTTCGTGACCTGGGACAAGACCCCGTGTGAGCAGGCAGTGCCGGCCGAACTGGCCCGCACCCTGGCCGTCGCGATGGAGGGCGACCTGACCGGTAACGGGACATCGGCGGCGTCCGCCACTGCGGCAGGCTGGTCCTGGACCGCGGCCGGAAAGACGGGTACCACCCAGGAATACAAGTCCTCCGCCTACCTCGGCTTCACCCCGGAGATGAGCGCGTCGGTGATCCTCTGGGATTCCGAGCCGCGTCCGCAGTCGATCTGCCGAAACCCGATCCGTACCTGCTCCACCGACGAGGCGATGGCCGGTAACGGCGTCAGCGGTGGATCCGTGCCCGCGGCCACCTGGTTCGCGGCCATGAAACCGCTCAAGGAGGGCCAGCCGGACACCTTCTTCCGCCCGGCGTCGGCGTCCTACGTGAAGGGCTCGGCAAGCACCCAGGTACCCAACACGGTCGGCAAGAACGTCGACGAGGCCAAGGCCCAGCTCACTGCTGCGGGCTTTACTGTCAATGCCCCGGTCGCACGAACCGGGACCGGCACCGCGGTCAACATCGTGGTGGACCAGAGCCCGAAGACGACCGCACCGCCGGGCGGGGCCATCACGCTCTACATCTCGGCGGGCGGCGGCTGACCTGACCACGGATGGACCCGGCTTAGGCTGTTGATCATGACTTCGAAGCGGACCGCCCTGACGGCGGTGGGCTCGGTCGTCGCCACCGGTGCCGCCGCGCTGGCCTGGTCGACCCTGGCCGAGCCCCGGTTGTTCGCGCTCCGCCGATTCGACCTCTCGGTGCTCGACCCCGGCGCGTGGCCGATCCGGCTGCTGCACATCTCGGATCTGCACATCAGCCCGGGCGAGCAGCACAAGATCGCCTGGGTGTCTTCCCTGGCCGACCTGCGGCCGGATCTGGTGATCAACACCGGTGACACCCTCTCGCACCTCAGGGCCGTGCCGGTCGCGGTGACCGCGCTCGGCGAGTTGATGGACGTGCCGGGCGCCTTCGTCTTCGGCAACAACGACTTCTACGCTCCGGTGCCGAAATCGCCGCACCGCTACTTCATGCCGGCCCGACAACCGATCCCCAAGGGCGCGCCACTGCCGTGGCAGGACCTGCGGGCCGCCCAGGCGGAGCGCGGTTGGCAGGACCTGACCAACGCGACGGCGACGATCACGGTGCGGGGGCAGCGCATCGCCCTGGCCGGGGTCGACGACCCGTACACCCGGCGCGACCGCTACGAGAAGATCGCCGGGCCGGCAGACCGGGCTGCGGTCGTCCGTATCGGGGTTGCGCATGCGCCAGAGCCGCGGGTGCTGGACAATTTCGCAGCCGACGGCTACGACCTTGTGCTGGCCGGCCACACCCACGGCGGGCAGGTTCGGCTGCCCGGCGTCGGCGCTCTGGTGACGAACTGCGGGATCGACCGGTCACGGGCAAGGGGGCTCTCCCGCTGGGGGTCGCACACCATGCTCAACGTCTCCGCCGGCCTTGGCACCAGCCCGTACCTGCGGATGCGCTTCTGCTGCCGGCCAGAGGCGACCCTCATCACCCTGCGGCCCCGGTAGTGCATCTCGCAGTCGGCAGCAGCCGCAGGCACTTTCGTTGGTCCCGACCACCTGACGACATCGGCTAGACTCGTCGAGGCCTTCGGGGTGTGGCGCAGCTTGGTAGCGCGCTTCGTTCGGGACGAAGAGGTCGCAGGTTCAAATCCTGTCACCCCGACCACAGGCCGACGGCCCAATCCAGCATCGTGGATTGGGCCGCTGGCTTTTCGGCCTGTGCCGCGACCCACCCCTCGGCCGCGCTCTCATGTCCTGCACGCGCAATCGACCAATCGTTTGCACGTTCCGCTGGCAGATTACCCATCACCACCACCGAAGCCTGTCCAAAGCCTCCTGGCCGACGCCTGCGGTGGGTCCGGTACCGCACTTGAGCGACAGCTCAGCGTGACGGTGTGTAGCGGAAGCCACGATTGACCGCGTCATGATCGTCGATCACGCGCGTCCTATCACCAAGGAGTGAATGCCCCAGCTGTCCAAATGGATGATGACGCATCATCCGGCGCACGGGTATGGTTGCCGCACCTTGGCGACGAGGCATCGTGCTGCTCGGCCGCCGAGGGACACCACTGAACCCACGGGTCGGCCGAATTGTGATCGAGTATCGAGAGGTATTTCGTGGTGACCAAAGCTGTCGAAACGCGCCCGGGGCTGTATCCGCTTCGTGCCGTTGACCGCGTCTGCGACATCGTCGACCTGCTGGCGCAGCACCCGTCGGGAATTACCCTGTCCGCCATCGCCACGACCGTGCAACTGCCGAAAAGTTCGGCGTTCCGGTACCTGGCCGCGCTGGAAGTTCGTGGCTACGTCACCAGGTCCGACGACGGCGTCGGCTACCTGCTCGGCTCCCCTGTCGCGGGGAGACATGCGGATTCCAGCCGATTCGATCGGTTGGTGAAGCAGGCCAAGCCGTTGATGGACCGACTGACCAGTACCGACGTTCCGGTCAGTCTGCTGGCCACGCTCGATGGCAACGGCATCCGCTATCTCTGGGTGTCCGCGCCGATCACCGCAGATCCACGGCTGCCCAAGGTCGGTGATCACGCCATGCTGCACAGCACGGCGGTCGGGAAGGCAATCTCAGCACAACTGTCCGACGACACGGTGCTGGCCATGATCAACGCCGCCGGCATGCCCCGTTCGACGCCGACCACCCTGGGTTCGCCCACCGGCCTGCTCCGCGAGCTGCACCGGATCCGCGGCGAGGGCTTCGCGATGAGCGACAACGAGAGTTTCTCCGGCACTCGTGGTGTTGCCGTGCCGATCGGCGGCGAGACCCTGGCAATCGGCCTGGCCGGCCGTGGCGACCAATTGCCGCCCGACCGGGCGGCCGGCGCCGTCCGGCAACTTCGCCGGGCTGCGGTGGTCCTCGCCAGGGAGTTGCGTCGCTGACCCCGCCGCGCACCGTGCAGGATGCTCCTATGCCAGCACAGGACCAGCCAGCACCGGACCAGGGCGCGCCGCGACCGCACCAGCACCCGGTCGCGACGATCCCCACCGTGCTGTTCGCCGACGACGAGGCCGAACAGCGCTGGCGCCAACGATTCTCGGCCGTGCGAGTGAGCCTGCCGGGGTGGGCCAGGGATGCCCCGGGCCGGACCGTCTACGTCTCGAACGAAACTGGCAGGTACGAGGTTTCCTGCTGGGACTCCCACGATGACGTCCATACGGTCGCAACCGACCGACCCGACGGCACAGTTCACGCGACGCTGTCCGCGGATGGCACGCAGTTGTGGTGGTTCGACGACACCGGTGGCGATGAGTTCGGCTCCTGGAGCGTGCAGCCGTTCGGTTCAGGGCCCGGTTCGGCGAAGCCGGCCCTGCCGACGGTGCAGCCCGGCTACCCCGCCGGCCTCGAGGTGGGGGCGACGACCGTTCTCGTCGGGTTCTCCGACGACGAGGGCACGCGAATCCACCTCAGCCTCGACGGTGGCGAGCCCCAGATCGTCTACTCGCATGCCGAGGACGGCGGTGTCGGCGCGTTGTCCACCGACGAAACACTGTGGGTGCTGTCGCACTCGGAGCACGGCGACTCCCGGTACCCGGCGCTCCGCGCGCTGTCCCTCCCGGGCGTTGAGGTTGTCGGCGAACTGTCCGACGCTCCCGGCAAAGGTCTCGCCGTGGTGGACTTTTCGCCCGTTTGCGGGGATCAGCGTCTGCTCGTCGGGCACGAACGGCGGGGTCGGGAGGAACTGTTGATCTGGGATCCGACGTCTGGTGAGGTCACGGAACTGGCGATCGATCTGCCGGGTGACCTGGATGCGGACTTCTACCCGGACGGCACTGCACTGCTCGTGCTGCACACCCACGCCGCGCGCACCACCGTGCACCGGTACGACCTGGACTCGGGCATGTTGACCGACCTACCGTTGGCCGTCGGCGTGGTTTCGGGCGCATCGGTCCGGCCGGACGGCTCCATCTGGTACCGGTGGTCCAGCGCCGCGGCGCCCGGGCAGTTGCGGGTCCTGCGACCCGATGGCACCGACAGTCTGCTCGTGCGGACGGCCGGCGAACCGGCACCGGGGTCCGAGCCCGTCAGCGATGTCTGGGTGAACGGCCCGGGCGGGCGGATCCATGCCCTGCTGGCCGTTCCGCCGGGTTCGAGGCCCACATCGGGTCACTGGCCGACGGTGTTCGCCGTGCACGGCGGCCCTGCCATGGGCGATGAGGACTCCTTCGACGCCAGTCGCGCAGCCTGGCTGGATGCGGGTTTCGCCGTTGTTCAGGTCAATTATCGCGGTTCCACCGGATACGGGTCGGCCTGGCGGGACGCGCTCACCGAGCGGATCGGGCACACCGAGCTGGCCGACATCGCTGCCGTGCACGACCATCTCATCGCCAAGGGCATCGCGGACCCGGCTGCCTCGGTGATCGCCGGGTACTCGTGGGGCGGGTACCTGACCCTGCTGGCGTTGGGTGCGCAACCCGGCCGGTGGGCGGCCGGCGTCGCCGGCGTGCCCGTCGCGGACTATGTGGCGGCCTACGAGGACGAGATGGAGCCGTTGCGCGCGTACGACCGCGCCCTGTTCGGCGGCTCTCCGCAGGAGGTACCGGCCGCCTACCGGGATTCGTCACCGCTGACGTTTGTCGACCAGGTACGGGTTCCGGTGCTGGTCCTCGCCGGCGAGAACGACCCCCGCTGCCCGATACGACAGATCGACAATTACCTCGATGTGCTGGCCGAACGGGGTGCGCGGTACGCGGTGTACCGCTACGACGCGGGGCACGGGTCGATGGTGGTGGCCGAGCGGCTTCGCCAGCTTTCCTGCGAGATCGCTTTCGTGCGTGACGTTCTCGAACCAGTCGCAGGGTGAACTACGCCCTCGGCGACATGGTGCCGGCCGCGCTGGCCGTCGCGCTGAGCCCATTCCCGATCATCGCGATCGTCATCGTGCTCAGCACTCCGAAGGCCAGGACGAACGGCCCGCTGTTCGCTGTGGGCTGGGTGTTGGGACTCGTCGCGGTGAGCACCGTCGTTGTGCTGCTGCTCGGCAATGTTGGCAACGACAGCGATGCCTCGACCATCGTCTCGGTGCTGCGGATCATCCTCGGCGCTGCCCTGTTGGTGATGGCGGCGCAGCAGTGGTCGAAGAGGCCGAAGGAGGGCGAGGAACCGAAGCAGCCGTCCTGGATGGCCTCGGTCGAGCGGGCCACTCCGCGCCGGACGCTGGTTCTCGGCCTTGCGCTGGCCGGTGCCAATCCGAAGAACCTGGCCCTGACCCTCGCCGCGTCCGCGTCGATTTCCCGAGCCGGACTGGAACCCACCGGCACGGTGATCGCGCTGGCGGTCTTCGTCGCGATCGGCTCCTGCACGGTGCTCGGCGCGGTTGTCTATTACCTGCTCGCCGGCGACCGGGCCACCGCACCGTTGGCGAAAGTGAAGCAATTCATGTTGCGGCACAACAACGTCATCATGATGGTCATCCTGTTGGCCCTTGGCGTGACGATCCTGACGGAAGGAATCGTCGGCCTTCGTGGCTGACCGCACTACCTGACCCCCGCGCCGATCATCTTCGGCCGCGCGGACGAACTCCCCCTGGTTTGTGACCCATGGGACAGGAGTCGACGACTTGAGCCGCGCTGGGGAAGTTGATCGGCGCGAGCAGTGGCGGTCAGCGGAGCTCGGGGAAGTCCTCGATCCGGTACTCGACGCCGCCGTCCGTGCGCTTCGCGGCGCCGGGGGTGTGCAGCGTCTGCTCAAGACCACGGAGCTCGACCCTGCGGATCTTGCCGGAGATGGTCTTGGGCAGCGGCCCGAACTCCAACCGGCGGATCCGCTGGTAAGGCGCCAGGTGATCGCGGGAATGCTCGAAGATCAACCGGGCAGCCACCTTGTTCGGGTGATAGCCGTCCGCGAGAACGACGTACGCCTTCGGCACCGCCAGCCGGGTCGGGTCCGGTGACGGCACCACCGCGGCCTCGGCGACGGCTGGGCTCTCCAGCAGCACCGACTCCACCGCGAACGGCGAGATCCGATAGTCCGACGCCTTGAAGACGTCGTCATCCCGTCCGACATAGGTGATATAGCCGTCGACATCCCGGGATCCGATGTCGCCGGTGTGGAAGAAACCACCTCGGGTTGCCCGCGCAGTGCGGGCCGGCTCACCGTGATAGCCGGTCAAGAGCGCCACGGTACGCGCTTCGAGATCGAACGAGATCTCGCCCTCGTCAGCAGGTTGTCCCGTCGCCGGGTCGAGCAGCGCCACCCGGTACCCGGGCATCGGGCGACCCATCGATCCGACCCGGACGTCCTGGCCGGGCGAATTGCCGATCGCCAGGGTCATCTCGGTCTGACCGAAACCGTCCCTGATGGTGACGCCCCAGGCGCGCCGAACCTGTTCGATCACCTCTGGGTTCAGCGGCTCACCCGCGCCGACCGCCTCCCGTGGCGGTGCCGCGAGCAGGCTGAGATCAGCCTGGATCAGCATCCGCCACACCGTCGGTGGCGCACAGAACGTCGACACCCGATGCTTCGTCATCACGTTCATCAGGGCAGCCGCATCAAAGCGCGTGTAGTTGTGCACCAGCACCGTCGCCCCGGCCAGCCACGGGGCGAAAACGTTGGACCAGGCGTGTTTTGCCCATCCTGGCGAGGAAATGTTCAGGTGCACGTCGCCCGGTAGCAGGCCGATCCAGAACATCGTTGTCAGGTGCCCGACCGGGTACGAGATCTGGCTGTGTTCAACAAGTTTGGGTAGCGCAGTAGTGCCCGAGGTGAAGTACAACAGCAGCGGGTCGGTCGCCCGGGATTCGCCCTCCGGAGTGAAACCGACGGCCGGATAACTGCTCGAGTCGTCGTACTCGATCCAGCCCTCGACCGGCTGCCCGACCGCGATCCGCAGAAAGGTGCCAGGGACTTCCCGAAATGACGGGGCATCGACGTCCCTGGCCACCACGAAACGGGCGCCTCCGCGGTTCACCCGATCCGCCAGATCAGCCGGCGTCAGCAGCGTGCTGGCCGGGATGATCACCGCACCGATCTTGATCGCGGCGAGAACGATTTCCCAGAGTTCGACCTGATTGCCGAGCATCAGCACGATCCGCTCGCCGCGCTCGATCCCGTTGGCCCGCAACCACCCCGCCACCTGGTCCGACCGCGCCGACAGTGCCTCATAGGTCAGGCTGCGGGACGTCCCGTCCTGCTCGACGATCACCAGCGCAAGCTGTTCCGGACGTTCCTCGGCGATGACGTCGAACCATTCCAGCCCCCAGTTGAACGTGCCGGGCCGCGGCCAGCGGAAGTTCTCGACGGCGATGGCGTAGTCCTCGCGGTGCTCGATGAGGAAATCCCGGGCCGCCCGAAGGTCTTCGGTCGCCTGCGTCCGATGTGCCGTCATCGTCGGTTCCCTCTCCGGCCCCTTGCCCCACGCCGGACGGCCACATCGAGGATGTCACCGGTGCGGATGCGGCGCACGCCATCGCTCCGCGAAGTCGACCAGTTGTCCGGCCATGACGGAAACGGCCGCGGCAGTGGAATCATCATCGGTGTGCCCGTTCTCGTCGAACGTGGTGCTCCCGCTGTTGATTGCCAGACCCAGCGGCGTTGGCCAGCCCCGAAGTGCGTGGACGACCTGCCGCATGGTGCCGAGGGTGCCCACTGACGCCTGCCAACCGCGGGCGACCGCCACCAGGGCGACCGCCCGACCGTCCAGGTACGGCCGCTGGTCGCCGCGCAGCTCCTCGAGGTAGTCAAGGGCGTTCTTCACCAGACCGGAGACCGTGCCGTGGTAGCCGGGCGAACTGATCACCAGCGCATCGGCCCGCCGGACGGCGGCCACGTACTCGTGTGCACCTGCCGGCAGCGACGCGCCGGCGTGGTAGAGCGGCAGATCAAGATCATGACCGGAGAAGGCTCGCACCTCGGCGCCCAGCTCCTGGGCCGCGCTCAGCACCGCCCGCAGCGCCCGGTCCGATTGCGAACCGGAGTCCACGGATCCACCGATACCAACGACGCGGATGCTCACCTGCTCGATACTGCCCCGTCCCAGCTGCGGCGGTGGACGGAGGGTCACGCCCAGGCGGGATGAACGAGCGCCGGCGAGTGAATCATCGGCCCTGCGCCGGCAAGCCAGCGAGGAACGAGCGGAGAGCCGGACAGGGAGTCGGTTCTCACCGTAGGGTTCGAACTGGTCCGCGGGGGACGTCGGGTCCGCGGGGATTTCGGGTCCGGAGGGGAATCGTTGGACATGATGCGCCCATGCCCTCTCAGCAGAAGGCCCCCTTGCACCACGGCACGGGCATCCCTCCTGGGGGCTCTGCTCGCCGCAACCGTTGTGCTGACCGGGTGCACGTCGGCGGGGGCAGGTAGTCCAACGATCGGGCCGGCAACAACGGCCACCGACAGCGTTGCTGTTGGCTCCGCCGAGTCAGGGGTTCCGACCGATGCTCCCGCCCCGCCAAGCGCGATCGCCTCCGAACCCACCGTTCCGACGCCACCGTTACTGACCCCGACCGTCGTCCGACTAGCGCCCGGCGTCTCGGACGAGGCCAGCGGGATCGCCGCATCGACGGGCAGTCCGGGCGGATACTTCCTGATTGACGACGAGACCGGCACGGACTCCGTCCCCGCGGTCGGCAGTGATGGCGCACTGCTCGGCCGAATTGCGGTCGACGGCCTGTCCGCCGGCAATGCCGAGGCGCTCAGCTCCGGCACCTGCGGCAGCAGGCCGCTCCCGGACGGGACCGCCGACACCTGTCTCTATGTCGGCGATATCGGGGACAACGCCGCGTCCCGGTCCGACATCGCGGTGTTCCGGTTCGCCGAACCCGATCTCTCGAACCCACCCGCCGATCCGGTGCCGGCTGACGAGTGGCGCTACAGCTACCCGGATGGGGCGCAGAATGCGGAAGCGATGATGGTCGACACCGATGGTTCCCTGATCATCGTGACGAAACCGCCCGCCGAGGGCGGTCTTCCGCACCGCATGTACCGGGCCGAGCCGGGCGGCGGAGAGCTGACATTCATCCGCGAATTCAGCCCGCCACCGGCCACCCACCCCTTCAAGACGCTGTTCACCGGGAACGTGGTGACCGATCTGGCGACCGCCCCCGGGGCGGTGTTGCTGCTGACCTACGACGACATCCAGGAGTACACGGCACCCGATCCCACTGCGGCGCTGTCCTCTTTCCCGGATTGGCCGCACCAGGCGCTGCCCGTGCCGGGGCTTCCGCAAGCCGAGGGCATCACCGCGATGGCCGATGGGTGTGGCTACGTGGTCGCCTCCGAGGCCGGCCCCATCGGCAATGCTGGATCTCTTGGCCTCGTCAGCTGTAGCTGATCACCGTTCAGTTGGTGCGGGTGGTCCGGTTCGTCCGACGGCAACAGCTTTGACCAGCGACCTATCTCGCTGCGGCAATCACTTCTGCGATCTGCACCGCGTTCAGCGCAGCTCCCTTGCGGAGGTTGTCGTTGGACACGAACAACACCAGGCCCCGGCCGTCCGGCACGCCCGGGTCAGGCCGCAGTCGACCGACAAAGCTCGGATCAGAACCGGCCGCCTGCAACGGATTCGGCACATCCGTCAGCTCGACACCGGGCGCCGTGGAGAGCAGATAGGTCGCCTGGTCGACGCCCAGCGGCTCGTTGAACTCCGCGTTGATCGACAGTGAATGCCCGCTGAAAACCGGCACCCGGACACATGTTCCGGAGACCAGCAGCTCCGGGATCGACAGGATCTTGCGAGATTCGTTGCGCAGCTTCTGTTCTTCGTCGGTCTCGCCGGATCCGTCGGTCACGAAATTGCCCGCCTGCGGGACGACGTTGAAGGCAATCGGCCGGACGTACTTCTTCGGCTCGGGAAACTCCACCGCATTGCCGTTGTGGGTCAGCTCGGCCGCGTGCTCGAACACGGCTCGCACCTGGCCGTCCAACTCGGCGACCCCGTCCAGACCGCTACCGGACACCGCCTGGAAGGTGGTGACGATCAACCGGCGCAACCCGGCCACGTCATGCAGGGGCTTCAGCACCGGCATCGCGGCCATCGTGGTGCAGTTCGGGTTGGCGATGATGATGCCGTTGCCGCGCTCGGCGATCGCCGACAGAGCGGCCTGCGGGTTGACCTCCGAGACCACCAGCGGCACGGTCGGGTCCATCCGCCAGGCGGAGGAGTTGTCGATCACCGTGACGCCGGCATCGGCAAACCGCTGCGCCTGGGCCCGGGAGGTGGTGGCGCCGGCGGAGAACAGCGCGATGTCCAGGCCCGTCGGGTCGGCCAGCGCGGCGTCCTCAACGACGATGTCGGTGCCCTTCCACGGCAGCGAGGAACCTGCGGACCGGGCGGACGCGAAGAACCGGATCTGCTCGATCGGGAAGTCGCGTTCGGCCAGCAACTTCCGCATGACGCCGCCGACCTGCCCGGTTGCGCCGACAACCCCAACCCTTAAACCTGCTTGCCCCACGCTGCTCATCTCCCGGTTCCCGCGTACACCACGGCCTCGTGCTCACTGCCCAGATCGAATGCGTTGTGCAACGCCCGCACGGCCGTATCCAGTTCCACGTCGCGAACGAGAACTGAGATCCGGATCTCCGAGGTGGAGATGATGTCGATGTTCACCCCGGCCTCGGCCAGCGCCTCGCAGAACGTTGCGGTCACCCCAGGGTGGGAGCGCATGCCCGCGCCGATCAGCGACACCTTGCCGACGTGGTCGTTATAGACGATCTGGTCGAAGTCGATGTCCACCTTCCTGGCGTCGAGCGCCTTGACCGCCCGCGGACCGTCTTCCTTGGGCAGCGTGAAGGTGATGTCCGTCTTGCCCTCGGCGGCTCGGGAAATGTTCTGCACCACCATGTCGATGTCGATCTCCGCGTCGGCGATGCAGCGGAAAATCTTCGCCGCGACCCCCGGGTGGTCGGGAACAGCGGTGACGGTGATCTTGGCCTCGCCGCGCTCGTGCGCGACGCCGGTGATCAGGGCTTGTTCCACGGTCAGATCCTCCATGCTGCCTTCGACGTAGGTGCCGTCGCTGTCGTTGTACGAGGAGCGCACATGGACCCGGACGCCGTAACGGCGGGCGTACTCGACGCAGCGCAGCATCAGCACCTTCGCGCCGGACGCTGCCATTTCCAGCATCTCCTCGTAGGTGATCGTGTCGAGCTTCGCGGCGTCGGGGACGATCCGCGGGTCTGCGCTGAACACCCCGTCGACGTCGGTGTAGATCTCGCAGACATCGGCGTCGAGCGCCGCGGCGAGGGCGACGGCCGTGGTGTCCGAGCCGCCACGGCCCAGGGTGGTGATGTCCTTGGTGTCCTGGCTGACGCCCTGGAAACCGGCGACCAACGCGATATAGCCCTCGTCCAGCGCGGTGCGAATCCGGCCGGGCGTGACGTCGATGATTCGGGCTTTGCCATGGGCGGACGTGGTGATGACGCCTGCCTGCGACCCGGTGAACGACCGCGCCTCGGCACCGAGAGCGGAGATGGCCATCGCGACCAGGGCGTTGGAGATCCGCTCGCCGGACGTCAGCAACATGTCCAGTTCCCGGGCCGGCGGGGCGGGCGAGACCTGCTGGGCAAGATCCATCAGCTCGTCGGTGGTGTCGCCCATCGCCGAGACAACAACGACGACGTCGTTCCCGTCCTTCGCGGTGGCCACTATCCGGTCGGCGACCCGCTTGATCCGCTCCGCCGTGCCGACCGACGAACCGCCGTATTTCTGTACGACGAGACCCACTGCCGTTCCTGCTTCCACTTGTTCCGGGCCAGCATTCTCCGTGATGCCGGGCCACATCCCGGCGTCAGACTACCTGGCGGGCGCCCGCTTCCCGCTCGCCTGGGGCGTCCAGGCACACCGCCGAAGCCAGCGGGGACGTCCTGTTGCCACCCCCCAGGTACGGCGTGATGGACCGCATCGGCAGGGCGGGTGGCCGGTAAGAAATCCCGTCACGGAATCGATCCGCGAGGCACGACCCGCTTCCCTGCATCTGCAGCGCTGATCGGATGAGGGGGGGCGCAAGGCCGACGACGCAAGGAATGCCGTGCTGGACTGAATCATTGGACGCCGACGGGCTATTGCAGGATCAGCAGGGCCGCGACGGCGGTGGCGTTGAACACCACATGACTCACGACCGCTGGTCCGAGCCGTCCGTACCGCACCGTCAGCCGGCCGAACACCCAGCCCGCGAAGAGCAGCCCGGGCAGGATGACCACCGCGGAGGTGAAGTCGCTGAGCTCGGACACATGCAGAAACGCGAAGACCACCGATGTTGCCGCGATGGCATACCGGACCCGACGCTTCGGGTCAGCGAATCTGGGGTTCTCGGCCCGACGCCAGAGACTGGCCAACGCCGACCGTAGGCCGAGCCCGCGGAAGAAGATCTCTTCGATGGCCGGCCCGATCACGGCGATCGCCAGCACATTGATCACCAGCCAGAACCCGGTTCCGAGCCCACCGCCCAGGATCGGTTCCAGGTTTCCGGTCGGCTGCTGCCCGGTGATCGACGAGTACGCAACCGCCCACACCCCGATGACGAACCGCAGCCCGAGGCCGACACCCAGCCCGATGGCGAGGTCGATCGGCCGGAAATGCAAGGCCAGATCGCGAACGAGATTCCCGCTGCCATGTCTCCGGCTCGCCCACACCGCGGTGCCGAGCAGGCCGAGCCAGACCGGCAACACCCCCAACAGCAGGGTTGAACTGCCGCCGCGCACATCGGCAAACTGCAGCGGGGCCGCGAACAGCAGGCTCAGGAGCAGCACCGCACCCAAGCCGGCGAAGACGTCAACGAAGGACCAGGGCGTCTTGGCAAGGCCGCCCACGGGCGCCGGGGGCACAACCGAGATCGGTTGGGTCGGCGGATCAAGGGCGGGCACCGGCTCGAAGTGCGAGGTTGAGTCAAGCGGCGGCGCGGGTTCGGAAAGGCTCACGCGCTCCATGGTGCCTCGGCGAAGGGAATCTCAAGCATCGACCTGCTGAATTGGCAGCACTGCGCGGACATGCTAGCTGCAGCTGACGGAGATTGGACTCACGGTGCGAAGGCACCGATGTATTCCGGTCGAGCGGCCATGGCGGACCGGCCGGCACGGTTCGCGACGCCTGGCGCGTAGATCGCAGCAGCGTCACCGGGCGCAACGAGGCTGCGACGCGGCAGTGGGCCGTCCCAGCACGCGGAGTGCGCCCGGAGATCTCGACAACGAGGTGAACGACTCGATCCATTGCGCGGGTAGACCGAACAGGTCGGCGGTGCGGTAGTCGACGGCCGAACCGGGGTGCCGCTCCCGGGCGATCGCACAGCGGTATCGGAGATGTCGAAAGCGATGGTCCGAAAACCGCGCTGCGCAGAAATTCCGCGTCGGCGCCGAGTGCACAGCCGACGACAACAGCGGACCGGCCACCGCACTCAGGTCGGACGCCGCGCCACCTCCAGCAACGGATTGGGTGCGTTCCGGTCCCAGGGCATGCTGACCGATCCGTGTGCTGCTGCGCCGTAGAGCCGTTCGAACCACCGGTCGGATCGTCCGCCGCAAGGCCTCAGCGGCCAGCCGATCCGCCTGCAACTGCACCGCGACGGTGGCGCGAGGATGGCCGGCACACCAGATCCCAGGGCGGGGGGGACGGGCCCGGTAGCGGTACCAGTCGGGCATCGGCTATCCCGGCGGCCAGCGCCTCCCTGGGAGGAAAGAAGGGATACTCCGTCCATGGATGAACAGGGCGGGAGCGGTGATCTAGGCCAGCCGATGCCGCCACGGCACCGATCCGGTCACCAAAGAATGGTTCGTCAGGCTCGCCGCGATGTCGCGGGAGCGGTCGACAACGGACTCGGCGATCGCGCGCACGGCATCTGCGTCGTAGGGCACCGACGGTGCGGCGTACGGCCGGGATTGCTCGACCAGGTAGTCGACGACCGCGGCGCGATCCGCCCAGTCCGGCTCGTCGATCGGTGCAGCGAAATACGCCTTCATTGCCGGCGACAGACCTGGCAGATCCTCATCACCGGCCCCTGCCGATGTGGAGATCAACGTCAGCGTGAGCGCTCGGTCCGGGTGGTCCAGCGCGACCAGCTGGGCGACGGCGCCGCCCGAGGACATGCCGACGACGTGCGCCCTGGCCACTCCGAGCGAACCCCGACGGTGTTCTGCACCAGGTCGTCGGACTGATACCCGGGTCGGCCCACCGGGTAGCTCGGCGAACGACCGGTGTCGCGTTGGTCGTACCGGATGACGAACCGCGATCCGGCGGCGAGCCGCCGACAGAACCGGGTGTCCCACCAGTCCATCGAGCACGTCGAGCCGGCCAACAGCAACAGCACCGGGTCGGCGGGGTCGCCGAACGTCTCCACGCACAGCTCGATCCCGCGGACCGCCACCATCCGGTCGCTCCGCATAGCGCCTCCCGCCTGATCACTGGGTGCAATTCGATACTCAGTTGGTTCTCTCGCCATCGGGCCGCCATACTCGGTGATACCGGGTGCGAGCACTGTGCAGCGATGGGGGTTAACGATGACGTCGTCGATGTCGGGACCGAGCGACCTGCGCGCAGGGTGGTACGCAGACCCCGAGCTACCCGCCGGCGAGCGATGGTGGAACGGCTCGCAGTGGACGTCGCACACCCGGGATGTCCCGGCCTTCGGCGCGGTGGCGGGAGCCGATGGCCAAGCGCCGACAGCCTGGTCGGCGGCGTCCGGTCCGCTGGCCACGCTGCCGCCGGTCGATACCGCCGGGGCCGCCTATGACGCCTCGAGCCCGCACACCGGGTCGTTCCCAGTGGCTCCCCCGGTACCACCAGGCTGGTACCCCGACCCGCAAGGCGCCCCCGCCCAGCGGTGGTGGGACGGGACGGCGTGGTCGGCGCACACCGCTCCACGACCGGGTTACCCGCCGTACGGGAGCACGACAGTGGTGACGGTCGCGACGCCCAAGTCCGTCGGCGTTGCGTTCTTGTTGACGTTCTTCTTCGGTCCGTTGGGGATGCTGTATTCGACGGTCAGCGGCGCGCTGATCATGCTGGGAATCTCGATCGTCGGCGGCATTTTCGTCGGGATCATCACCCTCGGTCTGGCCTGGCTGATCTGGGGCCCGGCCATCTGGGTGGCATCCATCATCTGGGGCTGCACAGCGGCCAGCAACCAGCGGGACACGCAGGTCATCACCGCCTATCACTGAGCCGTTTCCACTGCTCGGTTGTCTTTTCGATGCGCATCACGGCACACCCGATCGGCGCTGTGATGTGGTTGAGAGGTTCTTCCGTCGTACTCGAACCACATCGGGTTGATCTGCACGGTGTCGTCGGGCCAACTGGTCCCGAGCTGGCCATAGAGCGGACTGGTCAACAGTGCGGCGTAGTCGCCGGGACTGGTGGTCACGTTCGGAATCAACGGGGTCAGACCGCGCAGATTCCTCCTCACGATCCAGTCGGCGATTGACCACATGCTGTTGAGCGAGTGTCCAAGCGTTGTTGCTGAGCCAGTAGATCAGGATGGGGACCGGGAGGAACGGCCCGCCGAGGAGAACGCCCAGCGGTAGTACCCACAGGATCAGCGGGCCGATCAACGCTGATTGCCCGGACGACTCGCCCGGCACCCCGCCCGTCGCCGTGGACTGCCGGGCCATAGCTGCTCGGGCGGTGAAATGGGTTGCCACAGCGGCAATCAGCATCAGCGGAACAGCGACCAGCGCGACATCCAGCCTCGTGACGTCGATTCCGTACGCGGCCAGTTGGGCCGCGCTGGAACGGATCGAGGCAGCCAACGGCGCACAGAACAGTTTCGAGTCCAGAAACGACTGGACCTGGACGATCTCGCATCAGGTGATCGCGCGTCGGCGTGTCGGGGTGTCCACCCACATCGGAGAGGTGGGTTGAACGAGTTCAGGACATGAAACAGGCCAGAAACACCGGCGCCTGGATCAGGGCGGGCAGGCAGCTGCTCAACGGACTGACCCGTTGTCCTGCTGCATCTGCTGCATCGCCGACGCAAGCGCCTGACGGTCGCCGGCGTACTTCTTCTTCAGGGCGAGGATCTGGGGTTGCAGCCGCTGCATCGCCGTTGGCTGCGCGCCTGCCGGACGAACGGCAGGTACATCAGAGCGCGCAGGCTAAATACAGGAAGGCACGGACAGCGCTAGGCGACCCGCTGGCGGGGTCGAGCAGACCACGAAAATCAGATGCCAGAACACAGAATCGCGGAAACGGGGTAGTAAACAACATCGAGCATGACGGGAAGACTCACTACGAGGGCGTGTTCACCGCGCAAGGCAGGGCAGACTGCGGTGCGGTTGGGGCACACGGAAGCCGATGGGGGGTGGCTTCTGACGGCAGCCGCGATAAGGCGCGGTGACTCCGGGGTTGGTTGAGCGCTGAGGAGACTCAGGCCGGTCGGTACGCGGCCCCGGGTGCTCGGGGCCGTGGTCGGCCAGGCGTATCGGGACTGCTCACCGGCGGAAGGCGCCATGTAGGCGTCGCTCTGCCGCGACCGGGCCATTGGCAAAGCTGTTCCGCTCCACGAGGATCGACGCGCGGGCAGTGAACGCCAGCACCGCGGCGATGGTGCAAACGGCCGCGAGTGCGGCCACCAAGGCGAGGTTGACCGACGCGGTGGGATCAGACAATGGAGCGCTGGCAAACAGAGCGGTGAACGACAGGGCCGCAAGCAATATTCGGATCACTGTCACTCGCCCCCTTGCCAGGTCGCGGCGGACATCTCAGCTCAAGGTACCGCGAACACCGTCAAGTGCGATCGGTTCGCGGCAGCGTCGACGGCGCCGAGATCCAGTGCCGGAGTCCGACTGGTGGACCTGGACGATCTCGCGCATCAGGTGATCGCGTCGGCGAAAGCGGGGTGGTACCCACCGGTAGACGGTTGCGCCGGGCTGAGTGGACTACGAACCACGGCCTGACCCGTTAACACTACAACCGCAGAACGTGACCTGATCTGACTGCCCGAGCACGGCGCGGGGCTCGCCAGGAGACGAGAATGATGCGTTGAGCGTCGTGGAAATGGGTTCAAAAGACGGCGTGAATGCGATAAACAATACCAGGCGACACGCTCGGATATCACGGAAAAGCACCCTCCCCTATTCGATAATTGTGGAATGGATATCGACTTCTCCCATTGGGGTCCAGGATTCGACGCGTACATGGCGGAGTTTGCCAGACGATTCCCGAGAGTAGAGCCACGCCGCCGCGCCTCCTCTTATGTACGCGGTTTGCTGTCCGAGCTCGAACGAAAGAACGGATGGACCTTAGCCGAAGGAGCGGGCGATAAGACTCCCGACGGAATGCAACGCCTACTCAATGCAAGCCCGTGGGACGAAGCCGGAGTACGCGACGACCTACGAGAAATCATCACCAACGCGATCGGCGACAAACAGAACGGGATACTCGTAGTTGACGAGACCGGCTTCTTGAAAAAGGGTAAGAAGTCAGCCGGAGTCGCAAGAATGTACACCGGCACCGCCGGAAAGACCGAGAACTGCCAAATCGGGGTATTCCTGGCATACACATCACCAGCCGGTCACGCACTGATCGACCGCGAACTCTACCTACCCGCATCCTGGACCAGCGACCCCGATCGATGCACCGCTGCCGGGATCCGCGACAAGGTCAAGTTCGCCACCAAATATCAGACTGGCTGAACAAATGATCGAATGCACCAGGGCCGCAGGCACGCCCTTCACCTGGGTCACCGCGGACGAAGTCTACGGCCAAGCCGAGCCGCTCCGCGACTACCTCGAAAACGAGAAAATCAGCTACGTGCTCGCGGTTCGCCGCACCGAAAAGGTGGCCCTGACCGCCGATACCAGCAGCAGAGCCGAAGCTGTTATCGGCGCACCCGAAACGCAATGGCATAGAATAAGCGCCGGCGAGGGAACAAAAGGCCCACGCCTGTCCGACTGGTCAATGATCCAAATTCCGAGCAGCACAAACAGACCAGACCATCGATACATCCTCGCGAGGAGAAGCATCGACGATCCCACCGACCTCGCGTACTACTTCTGCTACTCGGAAAAACCAGCAACCCTCCAAGAGCTCGTCCACGTTGCCGCAAGTCGATGGACCGTCGAAGAATGTTTTCAAACCGGCAAGAATGAAGCCGGCCTCGACCACTACCAGGTCCGTGACTACACCGCCTGGTATAGACACATGACGCTATCAATGATCGCCCTCGCGTTCCTCACAATCGTAAGAAACACCGAAGAAAAAAGGGGGTCCTCAACCAGGACGACAATCTCATCGCACTCACCTGCAACGAAATACGACGACTACTCAACCGCATCCTCTGGCCCCTGACCAGAATCGCACAGCACGTCACCCACTGGTCGAACTGGAGACGAAAGAGCCAGGCCCGAGCACGCTCCCACCAGCACAAACGCTCAGCCGACAACGAACTGCGGTTGTAGTGCTAAGAACCGTCGGCTGAACCACTCACAACCGCACATGGCCCGCGTCGGTTGCGCCGACGCGATGGATCGCTCGGGGGTAGCATCCTTGGCGTGGTGTGCACCCCAGCGCCCGGCGTCTTCGTGATGGCCGGCCTGCTCCTTCGCCGCCGCGACGGAGCCTGATTCCCCCGAGGCTGGCTCCTCCGTCGCGGGATGTTGTGCTGCCGGTCGTTCCCCTCGCCCAGATCTCGGCGAAGCCTGCTGGGCAACACATCAAGGACACCAACATGGGCACCCCCACTCCATCTCGACTGCGCACCCCCGTCGGCGACATCCCCGCCGGTCAGGCCGCCTACAACCGGCAGCGCGGCAGCTCAATGCCGATCAACCGCTACGTCCCGTTCACCCCGATCGACCTGCCGGACCGCACCTGGCCCAACACGGTGATCACCAAGGCGCCGCAGTGGTGCGCCGTCGACCTGCGGGACGGCAACCAGGCGCTGATCGACCCGATGACCCCGGCCCGCAAGCGCCGGATGTTCGACCTGCTGGTGGCCATGGGCTACAAGGAGATCGAGGTCGGCTTCCCTGCGGCCAGCCAAACCGACTTCGACTTCGTCCGGGAGATCATCGAGCAGGATCACATTCCCTCGGACGTCCGGATCCAGGTCCTCACCCAGGCGCGGCCGGAGCTGATCGCCCGTACCTTCGAGTCGGTCGAGGGGGCTCCGCAGGCACTGGTTCACCTGTACAACTCCACCTCCACCCTGCAGCGTCGGGTCGTCTTCGGGCTGGACCGCAAGGGCATCACCCGGATCGCCACGGACGGCGCCGAGGAGGTCGCCCGGTGGGCCGAGAAGTACCCGGACACCGACTGGCGCTTCGAGTACTCCCCCGAGTCCTACACCGGCACCGAACTGGAGTACGCGGTCGAGGTCTGCAACGCGGTCTCCGCGATCTGGCAGCCGACCGAAGAGAACCCGATGGTCGTCAACCTGCCGGCCACCGTGGAGATGGCCACCCCGAACGTGTACGCCGACTCCATCGAATGGATGCACCGCAACCTGGAGCGGCGCAGCGGGATCGTGCTGTCCCTGCACCCGCACAACGACCGCGGCACCGCCGTCGCGGCGTCCGAGCTGGGCTACATGGCAGGTGCGGACCGCATCGAGGGCTGCCTGTTCGGCAACGGCGAGCGGACCGGGAACGTCTGCCTGGTGACCCTCGGGCTGAACCTGTTCAGCCAGGGCATCGACCCGCAGATCGACTTTTCCGACATCGACGAGATCCGCCGCACCGTCGAGTACTGCAACCAACTGGCGGTCCCCGAACGACACCCGTACGGCGGGGACCTGGTCTACACGGCGTTCTCCGGGTCACACCAGGACGCGATCAAGAAGGGCTTCGACCACCTCAACCGGGACGCCACGGCCGCGGGGGTGGCCGTCGACCA
Source organism: uncultured Actinomycetota bacterium (assembly GCA_963730295.1). Taxonomy (GTDB): domain Bacteria; phylum Actinomycetota; class Actinomycetes; order Mycobacteriales; family Nakamurellaceae; genus Nakamurella. The sequence goes on from CAVSRE010000009.1 coordinate 596,589, forward strand.
GTTCACCTGGGAGGTGCCGTACCTGCCGATCGACCCCAAGGATGTCGGCCGTTCCTACGAAGCCGTCATCAGGGTGAACTCGCAGTCCGGCAAGGGCGGCGTCGCGTACATCATGAAGACCGAGCACGGTCTCGACCTGCCGCGACGGCTGCAGATCGAGTTCTCCCGGGTGGTGCAGGAGCACACCGATCACGACGGCGGCGAGGTCGACGCGAAGACGATGTGGGCCTACTTCGCCGAGGAGTACCTGGAGCGCACCGCCCCACTGCATCTGGTGCGGACCCGGATCGACAACCCCGAGGACGCCGAGGACGACACGGTTTTCGATCGGATCACCGCCCGGATCGTCAGCAATGGCGAGGAGCAGGTCGTGCACGGCGGCGGCAACGGGCCGGTGGCGGCGTTCTGCTCCGCGATCGGGGAGGCCGGGTATGACGTCCGCGTCCTCGACTACGTCGAGCACGCACTGTCCGCCGGCGGCGACGCCAGGGCGGCCGCCTATCTGGAGTGCGCCATCGACGGTCAGGTTGTCTGGGGGGTTGGGATCGACTCATCGATCACCACCGCATCCCTCAAGGCCGTGGTATCGGCGGTCAACCGGGCGGCCGCCAACGTGCAGAACGACGACTCCTGACGGCGACCGAACGAGGCGCCGGGTCCCCAGGCGACGACGATCTCCACCAACCCGTCGGGCCCACCACTTCCGGGCTCTCCGGTGGACTGATGCACATCTCATCGGCGGGCCGCGGCGGTGCCGGATCCTCTCGACGGCACGACGGACCTACCATCGACCCAGTTGCTGAGAGGAGCTGAGCCATGGTCGGTGGGCCGCGCACTGCGCGGGTCGCGGTCATCGGATCGGGCCCGGCCGGCATCTACACGGCCCAGGCGCTCACCGATCCGACGGCCGGCATCGCGGTACAGGTGGACATCTACGACCGGCTGCCGGTGCCCTACGGCCTGGTGCGGTACGGCGTCGCACCCGACCATCCGAAGATCAAATCGATCATCGGGCAACTGCTCAAGGTGATGCAACGGCCGGCCGTCCGGTTCCTGGGCAACATCCGACTCGGTCAGGACGTCACCCTGGCGGAGCTCCGCAGCTATTACGACGCCGTCGTGGTGGCGTGCGGCGCAAGTGCCGATCGACGGTTGTCGGTACCCGGCGAGGACCTTCCGGGCAGCATCTCAGCCACGGAATTCGTCTCCTGGTACAGCGGGCACCCCGACGCCGCCGCAGACGGAATCGCCTTGACCGCAACCAGTGTCGCCGTCATCGGTGCCGGAAATGTGGCACTCGACGTCGCCCGGATGCTGCTGACGTCGGCGGATCGACTGCGGGACACCGACGTGCCCGAGCACGTCTTGGATGAACTGGCCGGCAGCCCGGTCGAGGACGTCTACATCGTGGCCCGACGCGGCGCCGCGCAGGCCAAGTTCTCCAGCAAGGAACTGCACGAGATCGCCGAGCTGCCCGACGTCGACGTCCGGGTGCGGCCACTGGACCTGCAGATTGACGAATCGGCGCGGCGCGAACTGGACGGCGACCCGGTCCGCCGGCACGCGGTTGATGTCCTGCGGTCGATCGCGGACCTGGAACCGCAGGGCAGGAGCAAGCGGCTGCATTTCCGGTTCATGGTGCGGCCGTCCGCCCTCGTCGGCACCGATCGGGTCGAAGGGTTGGACGTCGAACACACTGCGATCGACGGCGCCGGCCGGCTCACCGGCACCGGGCAGATCGAACGGCTCCCGGTCCAATTGGTGGTGCGCTCGGTCGGCTATCGCGGCCTACCAATGGCGGGGCTGCCCTTCGACGCCGCCGCGGGCGTCATCCCCCATCTCCATGGAGCCGTGCTGGCCGACGGGCGCCCGGTGCCCGGCGTGTACGTGGCCGGCTGGATCAAGCACGGGCCGAGCGGGGTGATCGGCACCAACCGCAAGGACGCAGCAGACACGGTGACGACCTTGCTCGGCGATCTCCCGCGGTTGCCGCCGGCCGCCCATCGCGACAGCGATGCACTGCTGGCCGTGCTGCGGGCCCGCGGTGTCGAGGTGGTCGACTGGGCCGGGTGGGAACAGATCGACGCCGCGGAGATCGTCAAGGGGCACCGGGCCGGCCGAAGTCGGGTCAAGATCCACGACTGGTCCGACCTGCTCGCGATCGGTGCCGCCATTCGGACGGGCGCGCCGGGTAGCTAGTCGAACTCGGTGGGCAGCAACGGGTCTCGCCGGTGTGCGATGACCCGCGCCAGCTGCCGTTCGCTGATCCGGCCGATGGAGAGTTCCGGCAGCTCCGCCAAGGCGAACCAGCCGACATCCAGGGTTTCCAGGGCATCCGGCGGACGAACATCGCCGGTCGCCTCGCACAGGAAGAACAGTTTGTAGATCGAGAACGGCAGCCGCGGCAGGTGGCCCTGCGTATCCCGGTCCCAACACCCGATGAGTTTGACGGCGCGGGCCGAGTACCCGGTCTCCTCCAGGATTTCCCGCTCCACCGCCCTGGACGGGGTGTCGAGCGGGTCGGCCCAGCCGCCGGGCAACGACCAACGGCCGTCCGACCGCTCCCGCATCAGCAGAATCCGTTCCCGATCGTCGACCAGGGCGCCGCGTACGTCGACCTTCGGGGTGGCGTAGCCGGCTTCCCGGCCGAGTTCGAGTTCCCAATGCGCGGCCGGGTCCTCGGTGACGGATGCCAACAATTGCGCGGCCAGTGAACCGAGCTTGCGGTACCGGTCCGTGTCGTAGTCGTTGACGGCGTAGAACAACCCGCTCTGCGCGAGCGCGCTGATCGCGATCGCCGTCCGCCGAACCTGTTCGGCCGGCTGTTCGTCGCTCGCCGCCGGAACCGGGCCGGTCATCCCGCCTGCTGTTGGAATTGTTCGATCTGCGCGCGGGCCTGCACCACGTGCGGCGGTCCGGTCCACTTGTCCGGTAGCGCGACGATGCCGGTCCGGATCGCCTTCAAGGCACCCGTTGCGGCCAGGTCGGTCGTCGGGAGGCCGGGGAGTCGGTAGATCCGCCGCGCCCATTTCGGCTGGGCGGCGAACGCGAGCCCGGCGAGTCCAGCCCAGGCCGGACGCGCCGGCGTGAGCAGCTTGACCCATGTCGTCATCGGCGGAATCGCCAGCCGCTTGACGCCCCGCCGGGCCTCCTCGGTCAATCGCAACTCGTGACGAACCTCGCGAAAATACTCATTCAGGTCGGAACTCGTGGTCGGCACGATATCTGCGGGGATACCGACCAATTCAGCGGCAAGGACCTGCTCGTTGACGTACTGGTCGGCATCGGCCGGACTGATCGGCGCACCGGCTCGGCGAGCCGTGCTGAGCAACGAGTCGACTGTGCAGCAGTGCACCCAGAGCAGCAGGTCCGGTCGGTCGAGTCGGAACTCGGCCCCCGTCATCGGGTCGATGCCGCGCAGTTTCCGGTGGATCCCGCGCACTCTGGCCGCCGATCGGCCGGCCAGGCTCGCGGACCCGAAGGTTTGCGTCGAGACGTACTCGGTGGTGCGTTCCAGCCGGCCCCAGAAGTCCAGGTCGAAGCTGTGGTGCTGATCAACCGCGGCCATGGCCAGCGGATGCAACGCCTGCATGAACAGCGCCCGCATCCCACCGATCGCGAAGACCTGATCCGAATGCACTTGCCACGTCATGCTGCCGGGTCCGAAAAGCGGTTCGTCAGCGGGCGAACGCCGTTCATCCCGGACCTCAGCCCCCGAGCTGGTGTCCATGATGATCACGGTACCTGCGTGCCGACCGACCCTTCCGTGCTCGTGGACACACCGAAGACGGCGGCAGCATCGGCCGTACCGGCGAGCACCCGGTCCGGCCGCGCTTCGGCACCGGCGAGCGCGTCGCGCAGCGAGCGATACACGATCGCCGCGATGACCAACGCACCAACAGCACAGGACGACGTCACCCAGTACGCGGTCTGCGCCCCGGCCCGATCGATGACGACCCCGGCCAGCGGAGTGGCCGTGGCGATGCCAACGGCGAGCCCAGAACTGGCCCACGTCATCGACTCGGTCAGCCGGCCGGACGGGACGATCCGCTCGATCAACGCCATCCCGGAAATCAGCACCGGCGAGCACGCCACACCGGCGACGAACAACCCGATGGCCATCAACCACACGGTGTTCAGGAACGGGAGTGGCGCGGTCACCACCGCCAGCGCGGCGGTGGCGAACATGAACTGTCGCACCAGCGATGCCTTGACCGTCAGCGCGCCGAAGATCAGCCCTGCGGTGAGCGACCCGACGGCGTACAGCGCGAGCAGCACCCCGGCAGCTTCGGGCACCCCGGCCGCCCGGGTGAAGGCCACCGTCGTCACCTCGAACGACCCGAAGATCCCGCCGAGCAGCACGAAGATCGCGGCGATCCCGCCGACGCCGGGCAGCAGGATGGCCGGTCGACCCTTCTTGCCAGTTGGCCGTCCGGTCGGTTTCGGTTCGGTCGAACGCTGGGTCAACAGCAATAGCGTCCCGACGATCAGCAGCGTCGTGGCGAGCACCAGCGCCGCGGCCGGGGCTACCTGCAACGCGACGATGGTGGCCAGCGGTGGACCGAGAATGAAGACGGCCTCGTCGACCAGTGACTCCCACGCAAAAGCGGTGCGCAGCAGTGACGTGCCGTGCAGCTGGGCGGACCAGCGAGCCCGGACCAGCGGGCCCATGTTCGGCTGCGCGGCCCCGGCGACCAGCGCCAGCAGGAAGATCGGCCAGTTCAGTTCGGTGATCAGGGCGATGACGATCATCCCGGCGATCGCCGGGACGTGCACCGCCAGCTGAATGGGCAGCACCTTTCGCTGCCCGAAGACGTCGATCTGCCGGGAGACCTGCGGTCCGATCAGCGCCGCGGACAGCGCGTAGATCGCGGATACCGTGCCGGCAACAGCAAACGAGCCGCGTTCGACGGACAGCAACATGACGGAGCCGAGGCCCGCCATCGACATCTGCATGCGCGCAAGAAACCCGGCAGCGGAAAAGCGGATGGCGCCGGGGCGCCGAAGGACCTGAGCATATGAGCCGAACACGACGGGTAACTCCACACCGGTAGCGCTGGTGGCCGGCGACCAGTCTGAAGAGCTTTACCGTCCGACTGCTGCATCGTAGTCGCCCGCGAGGAAGTAGTCACGCGAGCATCTTCTGGTGGCTGCGGCTGACGTCGCACAGTCGGGTCCTTGTGCTCTAGCGCAGACCGGTTGGCGCGGCTTCAGTGGAGTGGTGCCCATGAATGATCAACAACTGCAGGCGGCGCGTGCGCGGGCGACGCCTGGGGCGCACGGTCGATATTTCCGCACGGGCACAGCGGGTCCCTGTCGCCGGTTGGGGCGACGACCGGGCTGACTCAGAAGCGATCTCGGCGTCGCGCATTCCAGTTCTCGCACCTGGGAGGGTCGCATCAACCCGCATCCTTCCGCAGTTCCCCACTCAGAGAGACGGACACGACAATGCCTTTCCGCACGGCGCCGGAATTTGGGCCAAATGATTGGTTCGTCCAAGAGAAATACGAGGAATTCCTCAGTGACCCCGCAAGCGTGGACTCGATCTGGCGGGACTTCTTTGCCCAGACGGGGACCAGCACCGCTCCAGCGGTGACATCCCCCGACACATCATCGACGGCCATCCTCGGCGATGTGGCCCCTTCGACCAACGCCAGTCCGCCGCCGCCGACCGCGCCGACACGCGCCCGGCCCGCACCGACCGCCGAGAGCCTGCCACCCCATCCGGTCGCAGTTTCGCCACCACCGGCACCGGCCCGGCAGACAGGCAAGGCGTCGGTGGTGGCCTCGCCGGTGTCGGTCCGACCGGCTCGACCGACCACGACGGCGACCCCTAACGACATGGTCGCGGCAAAGGCGGCGAAGACGGCAAAGGCGGTACATGACGCCGAGGGCACCGGCCTGACCACCACCCCGTTGCGCGGCGTCGCCGCCGCGGTCGTGAAGAACATGACCTCGTCGTTGCAGGTGCCGACTGCGACGTCGGTGCGTGCGGTGCCGGCGAAGTTGATGGCCGACAACCGGATCGTGATCAACAACTTCCTCAAGCGCAACCGCGGCGGGAAGATCTCCTTCACCCACCTGATCGGGTACGCCATCGTCCGGGCCATCGGCGACTACCCGAACATGAACCGGCACTTCACGGTGACCGACGGCAAACCGCAGATGGTGACCCCGGCCCACGTCAACCTCGGCCTCGCGATCGACCTGCCGGCCAAGGGCGGAGGCCGGAACCTCGTCGTGCTGCCGATCAAGAGCGCCGAGGCAATGAGCTTCACCCAGTTCTGGACCGCTTATGAGCAAGTGGTGCGCAAGGCCAGATCCGGGGCGTTGGTCGCGGAAGACTATGCGGGGACCACCATCTCGCTGACCAACCCCGGCGGGATCGGCACGAACCATTCCGTCCCGCGGTTGATGTCCGGGCAGAGCGCCATCGTCGGCGTCGGGGCCCTGGAATACCCCGCCGAGTTCCAGGGCGCCAGCGATCAGACCCTGTCCGAGCTCGGCATCTCCAAGATCATGACGCTGACGTCGACCTATGACCACCGGGTCATCCAGGGCGCCGAATCCGGCGAGTTCCTCCGCCGGATCCACCAGTTGCTGATCGGCGCGGACGGCTTCTACGACGACGTCTTCACCTCGCTGCGCCTGCCGTACGAGCCGGTGCGCTGGGTCAAGGACTTCGATGCAGGCCGGCACGGGGCGGTGGATCGGACCGCCCGACTCCTGGAGATCATCGATGCCTACCGCACCCGCGGGCATCTGATGGCCGATACAGACCCGCTGAACTACCGGCAGCGCCGGCACCCGGACCTGGACGTGCTCTCCCACGGGCTGACCTTGTGGGACCTGGACCGGGAATTCCCGGTCGGCGGGTTCAACGACCAGCAGTTCATGAAGCTCCGCGATGTTCTCGGGGTGCTGCGTGATTCCTACTGCCGGACCGTCGGTGTCGAGTACATGCACATCATGGATCCGACCCAGCGCAAATGGATCCAGCAGCGGGTCGAGGTCAAGCACGAGAAGCCGCCGATCGACGAGCAAAAGTACATCCTGGGCCGGTTGAACAGCGCCGAGGCCTTCGAGACCTTCCTGCAGACGAAATACATCGGGCAGAAGCGGTTCTCCCTCGAAGGTGGGGAGACCGTCATCGCCCTGCTGGACGCGGCGCTGAACAAGGCGGCCGAGTACGGCATGGACGAGGTGGTTATCGGGATGGCCCACCGCGGCCGGTTGAACGTGCTGGCCAACATCGTCGGCAAGCCCTACTCGCAGATCTTCCGCGAGTTCGAGGGCAACATGGACCCCGGGCAGGCCCAAGGGTCCGGTGACGTGAAGTACCACCTGGGTGCCGAGGGCAAGTACATCCGCCCGTTCGGTGACGGACAGGTCGACGTCACGCTGGTTGCGAACCCCTCGCACCTGGAGGTCGTCGACCCGGTGCTGGAAGGTGTTGCCCGGGCCAAGCAGGACCAGCTCAACCTCGGTGAAGAAGGCTTCACCGTCCTGCCGATCGCGTTGCACGGTGACGCGGCGTTCGCCGGCCAGGGCGTCGTCGCCGAAACCCTGCAGATCTCCCAACTCCGTGGGTACCGCACCGGCGGCACGCTGCACGTGATCATCAACAACCAGGTCGGCTTCACCACCGCCCCCGAGGCCTCCCGGTCCAGCGAGTACTGCACCGACGTCGCCAAGATGGTCCAGGCGCCGATCTTCCACGTGAACGGCGACGACCCGGAGGCCGCCGTCTGGGTGGCCCGGCTGGCCGTCGAATACCGGCAGACCTTCGGGACGGACGTCGTCATCGACATGGTCTGCTACCGCCGCCGCGGGCACAACGAGGGCGACGACCCGTCCATGACGAACCCGCTGATGTACCAGATCATCGACGGTAAGCGGTCCGTCCGACGGATCTACACCGAGGCTCTGATCGGCCGCGGCGACCTCTCGCCCGAGGATGCCGAAGAGGCGCTGCGGGACTACCAGACCCAGCTGGAACGGGTCTTCCACGAAGTTCACGAACTGGAGAAGGCGCCGTCAATCCCGTCGCCGTCCGTGGAAGCGAGGCAACCGGCGCCGTCCGGTATCGACACCAGAATCACCGCGGCTACCCTCCAACTGATTGCCGACGTCGCGGTTGCAGTCCCGGACGGCTTCACCACGCACCCCAGGGTCAAGACCGTGCTGCAGCGGCGAGTGGAGATGTCCCGTCACGGCGGGATTGACTGGGCCTTCGCCGAGTTGGCTGCGCTGGGCTCGACCGCGCTGGACGGTCGGCTCGTCCGCTTCTCCGGGCAGGACACCAGACGCGGTACCTTCGTGCAACGGCACGCCGTCCTCATCGACCATCACACCGGGGCCGAATATCAACCGCTGCAACATCTCTCGGAGGATCAGGCACGCGTCCTGATCTACGATTCGGCACTGACCGAGTATGCGGCCCTCGGGTTCGAGTACGGATATTCGGTCGCTCACCCCGATGCGTTGGTGATGTGGGAGGCCCAGTTCGGCGACTTCGTCAACGGCGCCCAATCCGTCATCGACGAATATCTGTCCTCCGGCGAGGCGAAATGGGGACAGAAGTCCACCGTCGTGCTGTTGCTCCCCCACGGCCACGAGGGTCAGGGCCCGGACCACACCTCCGGCCGGATCGAGCGGTTCCTGCAACTGTGCGCCGAAGGCTCGATGACAGTCTCGGCACCGTCCACCCCGGCGAGCTACTTCCACCTGCTGCGCCGGCACGTGCTGAGTGGTGTGCGCCGCCCGATGGTGGTGTTCACTCCGAAGTCGATGCTGCGGAACAAGGCCGCGGTGTCCGCTGTGGCCGACTTCACCGACGGAAAATTCCAGATGGTCATTCCCGACACGGCGACCGACCCTGCCGAAGTTCGGACCGTGCTGCTGACCAGTGGCAAGTTCTACTACGAACTCGACGCCTATCGGAGCGCCCACCACATCACCGATACTGCGATCCTTCGGCTCGAACAGCTTTACCCTGTTCCTCGCCGGACACTCGATCGCATCCTCGATGCGTACCCCGACGTCACCGACTTCCGCTGGGTGCAGGAGGAGCCGGCCAACCAGGGCGGCTGGCCTTTCCTGGCACTGGCGTTGCCGGAGCAGCTTCCGAGACTGACTGGTATCAAACGCATCTCCCGCCGGGCGATGGCTGCGCCATCGGCCGGCTCTGCCCGGGTGCACGACGTCGAACAGGCAGCGGTCGTCGCCGCCGCGTTCGGGCCCCAACAACCGACGCCGGTACTCGATCGGACTGTCGAAACTCCAGCTCCGCAGACAACAGGAGAACCGTCATGAGCGAAACGCCGGCACGTGTCAGCTACGCCGATTCCGCGCTCGACCTCAAGGTCGTCCCGGCAACAGAAGGCGCCTCCGGCGTGGATATCTCCAAACTGCTGACCACCTTGGGCGTGGTCACCCTCGATCCGGGCTTCACCAACACCGGCTCAACCACCTCCGCAGTCACCTACATCGACGGCGATGCCGGCATCCTGCGCTACCGCGGTTACCCCATCGAGCAGCTCGCCGGGTCGTCCACGTTCCTGGAGACCAGCTACCTATTGATCTACGGCGAATTGCCCACCGCAACCGAGCTCGACGCGTTCACCCAACGCATCAGCCGACATACGATGCTGCACGAGGATCTGAAGCGGTTCTTCGACGGCTTTCCGCGCGATGCCCATCCAATGCCGGTGCTGGCCAGCGCCGTCAGCGCGCTGTCGACCTTCTACCAGGACTCGCTCGATCCCTTCAACCCCGATCAGGTGGAGCTGTCGACGGTGCGGCTGATGGCGAAGCTGCCGACGATCGCCGCCTACGCCTACCGGAAGTCAATCGGGCAGCCGCTGCTCTACCCGGACAACTCCCTCGGCGTTGTCGAGAACTTCTTGCGGATGTCGTTCGGGTTCCCGGCCGAGCCCTACCAGGTCGATCCCAAGCTGGTCCACGCGCTGGACCAACTGCTGATCCTGCACGCCGACCACGAACAGAACTGTTCGACAGCAACGGTCCGCCTCGTCGGCTCGTCCCAGGCCAACATGTTCGCCTCGGTCTCGGCCGGGATCAACGCACTCTTCGGACCCCTGCACGGTGGCGCCAACCAAGCGGTACTGGAAATGCTGGAAGGCATCCGCGCGGGTGGCGACGACATCGCCACGTTCGTCAATCGCGTCAAGAACAAGGAACCCGGCGTCAAACTCATGGGGTTCGGGCACCGCGTCTACAAGAACTACGACCCACGCGCAGCGTTGGTCAAGGCCACCGCCCACGAGGTGCTCGATGATCTGGGGGCCAACGATCAACTGCTCGACCTGGCCAAACAATTGGAAGAGGTTGCGCTGTCGGACGATTACTTCATCTCCCGCAAGCTCTACCCGAATGTCGACTTCTACACCGGGTTGATCTACAAGGCGATGGGCTTCCCCGACAGGATGTTCACCGTGCTGTTTGCGCTGGGCCGGTTGCCCGGCTGGATCGCCCAGTGGCGCGAGATGATCAACGACCCGGCCACCAAGATCGGCCGACCACGCCAGGTCTACACCGGGTACCCCGAGCGCCGGTATGTCCCGGTGCAGGACCGCTGACTTTTGCGGTCCCCCTCGAGCAAGACCTGTGCCATCATTTCCATCGCTGACCCGACAAGTCACTTGATCATTGGCGTCGCATCATTGAAGGGCGAAACGTGCTCCGACGCAGGGTATCTCGGCTCAGGAAGTCTCGACTACAGAAGATCGGTCGAGATCGACACCTTGACATGTCGGTCGTCGCAGAGTTCTCTCAAGGTGTTGGTACCAGCAACCGCCTGGGGCTGTGCCCGCCTGCTAACGCTGCGGCGCAGGGAGACGTGTTCTCGGCGCCCAGATTCGTCATCGTTTGTCGAGACAGTCGACGGGACATCGACCGGCGCGGGATCGCCACAAGACCGGCCCCGCGGACATTCCCTGGATTCGCCAAGCGTTGACGTTGCCAGCCCTGTCGCCGCCGCCGAATGCCAGTCCTTATTGGTCGATGGCCACGGAAGGGAATTCCACGGTGGACCGGGCAACAGGCGATGAAAGCCAACGGACGGCGAATATCGCTGACCCGTTCCGGGACCTGTTGTCGGAGTTGGCGGAAGGTCAGCGATTGGGCCTGGTGCATTTGCTGGCCGTCGGGTATTACGAGGGGTGGCGGCCGACCAGGGCTCAAGTTGCCAACTTGGTCGCCCGGGAAACGGGTCGGTTGACCGAAGATGAGTACCTGTCGTTGCTTCGGCCCCATCCGGCGCACCCCCGGCCACCGCAGCCATCCGTCAAGGGGCTTCAGCTCGTCCCTGGGTCAGGAAGATCATCGCCGGCGGAGGACACTGCGGCCGCCGGCCGGGTGACCCGAGTCGGCCCGATTCCATCGAGAACGCATGCCTTCAAGGTGGTCTGCGGACCGGTGTTGGCATCGTTCGAATTCGTCGCGAGGGGGCTGTCCAGCGGTGGCTGGGTGCAACGCGGAAATGCGATGCACCGCATGGTCTCTCTGCATTACGAGCTCATTCCGCTGGCAGCCAGGGCTGCGGGACCGCGCGAACCACCGAACTTCACGGCTCCGATTACCTGCGTGCCGGATATCCCGGTACGTTCCGAGTCCACCGACGGCCAGACCGTGGTGCACACGGCCAGCCTCGGACGCGTCTTCGGCGTGCGGGGTCCCTGGCCGGTGGCTCCGGTAGCGCGGCACCTCCGATTCCTGATCTACCCGCAGGCATCGGTGCCCTGCGAACCCAGCCATCACCCCGCCGGCGCATTGTGGGTGGACCTCAGAACGGGCCAGGCCCACTGGCGGCAGATCGCTGATCGCCGCGCAGCGACATCGTGACCGAAGTCCATCAAGGAAGGATCGTCAAGATGACCGATCGGCTACGAATGAATTCAAAGGCGTTGACCGCCAAGGTGATGACGGCCGACGAGGCGGCTGCGTTGATCGAGCCGGGTGCGAATGTCGGGATGAGCGGATTTACCGGTGCCGGCTACCCCAAGGAGGTCCCGGAAGCGTTGGTCCGCCGGATCACCGAGGCAGCAACGCGTGGTGATCGGTTCAAGGTCAGCGTGTGGACCGGAGCCTCTACGGCACCGGAACTCGACGGGGCATTGGCCGCCGTCGACGGGGTCGAATTGCGAATGCCGTACCAGTCCGACCCGGTCAGCCGCGCCAAGATCAACGCCGGCCACATGGACTACCTGGACGTGCACCTCTCGCACGTCGCGCAAATGGTGTGGTCGGGATTCTTCGGACACCTCGATGTCGCGCTCGTCGAGATTGCCGGTATCAACGGGGACGGCGATCTGATCCCGTCCTCGTCTGTCGGCAACAACAAGACCTGGATCGACCAGGCCGACCACGTGATCCTCGAGGTGAACTCCTGGCAACCGAGTGAATTGGAGGGAATGCACGACATCTACTACGGCACAGCGCTTCCCCCGAATCGCAAACCGATTCACATCGTCGAGCCGAGCGACCGCATCGGCACTCCCTACCTACGGTGCCCGCCGGAGAAGATCATCGCGATCGTGGAGACGCACAGCCCGGACCGGGACACGTCCTTCACCCCGCCGGATACCAATTCACGACTGATCGCCGGTCATGTGCTCGACTTCCTCGCCAGCGAGGTCAAGTCCGGGCGACTGCCTGCCACGCTGCTGCCGCTGCAATCCGGGGTCGGCAACATCGCCAATGCGGTGCTGGCCGGATTGGATGACGGCCCTTTCCGGCCGCTGACCGCCTATACCGAAGTGATCCAGGACGGCATGCTGCAGATGCTGCAGTCCGGCACCATGAGCCTGGCTTCGGCGACGGCGTTCTCGCTCAGCAAAGCCGGAAACGAAGAATTCACCAAGAACATCAACGACTATCGGAATCGAATCATCCTGCGCCCACAGGAGATCAGCAACCATCCCGAGGTCATCCGCAGGTTGGGTTGCCTCGCGATGAACGGCATGATCGAGGCCGATATCTACGGGAACGTCAACTCCACCCATGTCATGGGTTCGAGCATCATGAACGGCATCGGTGGCTCGGGAGACTTCGCCCGGAATGCCTTCATCTCGTTCTTTCTCACCCCCTCCACGGCGAAGGGCGGAGCGATCTCCTGCATCGTGCCGATGGCCAGCCACGTCGACCACACCGAGCACGACGTCCACGTCGTCGTGACCGAACAGGGCCTGGCCGATCTCCGTGGGTTGCCACCGCGGCGCCGCGCGCAGGAAATCATCGACCGCTGCGCGCATCCGGACTACCGACCCGCCCTGCAGGACTATCTGGACCGCGCAACGGCCAGTGGCGGCGGTCAACATACGCCGCATCTGCTCCGCGAGGCGTTGTCCTGGCATGCGCGGTACCTGGAGACCGGAACGATGCAGCCGTCATGAGGGCGGCGACGTAGAGCATCGAAGCCAGCGCATCAACGTCAACTTCCGTACCCCAACAGCGTCCAATTGGAGATGTATCAGCATGCAGCCATTTGTGGTGAATCGGCACGGACGTCTGGTGTTCCCGTCGAACTTTCAGCCGGATCTGGATTTTTCGGTGATCGAGACCGAAGAACAGTTGGACGGCGTGATCCGGCGGGATTTCGAGACGAAGGCACCGACGGGCACGGACATCATGAGTCGGGTCGAGGCCGGTGGCTACCCCAGTCGGTATGAGTTGATGCGGGATGTGGCGCTGAATCTGTTCTGGGTCAACCGGTTTGCCCTGACGATGTACGACAAGTACCCGGTCCGCTGGCGGGATGTGACCCGGACCCGGCAGGACATGTTCCTGCCGATCGTTGCACCGTGGCACGACCGTGATGCCAAGGTCGAAGCGGTTCGTCGCGGCTATGCCGAGTTGCCGGCGACCTGGAACTCGATATCAGAAGATCGGATCTTCGCCGAATTGTTCGACGTTTTCGGGCACCGGACGTTTGACGCGACGAAATTACCGTCGATCAAGCCGACCATCGCGGAAGCATTGGCGGACCCGACCGGCTTGACTTTTGTGCTGACCGACTACGACCCAACTCACGTCTTCCACACCTACGAAGACATCGTCGACGTGACCGAGGAGGTCCCGGAGCTGGAGGCGCTGCAACGCTGGTCGATGGTGTTGCACAACCAGTACCCCTGGGACCTGTCCACGGTTCGATTGACAGCCGTTGGGGATCTGCAGCGACGACGATGTGATCATCCTGTTCGTGCCGCGGTCGCCCGACGTGCTGCGGTTCATCCGGAAGGTGAAGGACGCAAACTGCCGTGGCTGCCAGTGGCGCCACCGCAGTGGATCGGCCCCGGGCCGCGACCCGGCCGCCGATCGTCGCCACCCAACCGATCCGGCCCTACCCGCCACTTGACGTGGGCCAGCGGTTTGACATTCAACCCAAAATTGAGGCCCTGGCGGTGGTCAAGGGCGAACATGTGTGCAGCAATGATGATCTCATCCGCAACGCCGCCTACAGCTGGTCACCGATGAGCGCCGTCGAGATCAGTGAGAAGACCGGAATCGAACAGCGTCGCTATACGGCGCGGTCGCTGGAGGAGATCTCCCTGGAGGCCGCCCGCGCGGCACTGGCCCGTGCCGGTCGAGGCCCGGAGGAGATCGGGGCGGTGTTGTTCTGCTCGTGTACGAGTTCGCGAATGATCCCGTCGGTGTCGACGTGGCTGACCGGGCAGCTGGGGATGCAGCAAACCCATGCTTCGGTCGATCTGGTGGCCGCATGTGCCGGGATGGCATACGGCTTGTCGGAGGCGGTCCGGCTGTTGCAGGAGGTGGATCGGCCGGTGCTGCTGGTGTGCGCGGAGAAATTCTCCGACAAGATCGGCACGGTACGGCCATCCAGAATGATCTTCGGCGACGGTGCGTCCGCGATGGTGATCGGACCTGCACCGGCGGGCGAGAGCGGCGACATCGATGTGCTGCAGACCTACGCGGGCGGCCCGGTGAGTCAGGTGAATTCGATAATTTGGCCGAATCCGGTCTTCGACAACAACATCACCGTGTACGGCCCGGAGGTGAAGGCCCTGGCCGGCCGGTACCTGGCGCAAATGATCGACGAGCTCGCAAATCTGCCGGATACGACGGGGAAGGCCCAGACCGCCTGGGAAACCGTTGAACTGGTCGTACCGCACCAGGCGAACAAGACGATGGTGATCGATCTCGCAGCCAAGTCCGGGCTCTCGGCCGACCGGCTGTACTTCAACATCGAGACAATGGGCAACACGTCGTCGGCGAGCATCCCGATTGCCATCGCCGACGCGGTCGCTGAGCAGGTGATCGACCGGCCGACGTGGATCTTCGCGCCCGGCTTCGGCGCGGGAGCAGTGGCCGGTTACGCGGTGCTGCGCATCGACCCGTCCATCGTTGCGCCTGTCGTGGAAGCTGTCGCCGTCGTGCAGGACCGGGCCGGAGGCCCCGAAACCGCACTCCATGGGGCCGACAATATCGCGATCGCGTTCGGCGTCTGACGCCGAGAAACGCAGCCGGGCAGGGCGGCTAGCGCTAGCGCCTGGTCCACCTGAACCGGATTCCCCAGGTGCGGTGCACTGCCCTGGCATCCTTGGTCACGGAGGTCCCGACCAGCACACCGAGGGCCACGGCGAAGACCGTGATGCCGGTGACGACCAGATCCTGCGCGCCGCTGAACGCCCCGGTGGCCAGGCTGGACACCCCGCGGAAACCCAACGCACCGGGCAACAGGAGCCAGAAGCCGGGCAACAACATGACCGCCGCGGGCGGGCTCCTTCGGAAACCGGCGAGCGCATAGGTCAACGGCACGATGACCAGGCCGCCGACAAAGCCCGACAGCGACGGATTCAGCAGGGCAGCCCCGAGCACCTGCGCGGCATAGGAGGCAAAAAGTGCGATCCACAGGAAGATCAACGAACCGGCCGGTGCACTGGAGAACCACAGGTAGCCGATCCCGACGAGGAACACACCCACCCACGGCGCCCAGGGGCCCAGCTGCTGCGCACCGCTCGCAGTGACGGTGCCAACCAGGCTGAGCCCGACGAACACCCCGAACGCCAGCAACAGCAACTGGGACACCCCCCAGACCAGCCGGCTCGCACCCGAAACGATCTGATCGCTGGCCAGTTCAATGGTGGCGATGGTCAGCGTCGCACCGGGCAGGAAGGAGACGAGCGCGGGCGCAACCAGGCGGATCGGGTCGTCATTGACGAAGGGCGCCACTACCTTCACCGCGAGAACGGTGACCAGGAAGGCTGCGATGACGGGCAGCGCGACGGACAGTGTCGACCACTTGTCGGCGATCAACCGCAGGATCCCGACGAACGCGCCCAGCGCCGCGTAGAACGGCAACGCCAGCACGTCGGGGTTCAGCAGCAGACCAAACCCAACGCTGAGCACGACCTGCCCCAGCAGCGCCATCCAGGGCCCGAACCGCGGCTTCGAGGCCATGATCTGGTGCAGTCGGCGCAGGCCGAGCGACGGCGGCACGGTGCCCCGTTCCAGCACCGTGACGAGGTCGTTGACCTGCGCGATCTGGTCGAGTCGAAGGCCTCTGTTCGGCACCGACACCAGGTCGACCTCATCGGGGCCGACCCGGAACAGGATCCCGGTGGGCATCACCATCGCCTGCACGTCCACGTCATAGGCGGCGGCCACGTCCTGCAGGGTTTCGGTCGTCTTCGCTGCCGAGTCCGCACTGTTCAGCAGGGCGACGCCCAGTGCCCGCAGCAATTCCACCAGGTCCTGCGGGATCGGCGGGGGTTCACGCGCGATCCGGGGCATCGGTTGGGTGTCCTCCGGACCGAGCGCACGCATGGTCGCCCGGAGTTGGTCACGCCAGCCGTACGACTTGCCCTCGGTCACGTGTGCAAGTTTCCCCCCTGCTGCGATGGCGCACGACGGTTCGGCCGGACGAGCGTCTTCGATTCAGCCTGACCACCAGGTGGAATGTCGGGGGGAGATCAGGAAATCGGCTCGATTCCCCGGTCGATCCTGTTCGAAGTAGGCGTCTTCAGCGTCCTGCCAGGCCGCCAACTGCGCCCGTGAGGACTCTCCGTCGCGGGCGACCGCATGTTCCAGCCGAGCAGTTCGTCCGGGTGTCTTCAACCACACACTGACTCCCACCCGGTTCCCCAGTGGCTTCCGTCCGCTCGAAACACCCTCCAGAATCAGCACATCGACGACCGGGATCACCGTCCATGAACCTGGCCGAGGTTCACCGGAGGTCCAGTCGGTCAACTGGATGCGGCCGTCATGACCGTCGGCCATCGGTCCGAGAACGCCGGCGTCGAACCGGTCGAACCAGCCGAAGGGATCGGCCCAGGTGGCCACCAGGTCAGAGGAGAAGACCAGCACGGATAATCCTGGCTGCTCGGGCAGCAGCTGCTCCCGTAGTACGGACGCCCACAACCGGGCGAAGGTGCTCTTTCCCGAACCCGACGGTCCGTCGACGACGCCGAGCCTGGTTCGGCCCAGTGCGGGCGGCCGCCGCAGCAGCAGGTCGGTGGCCAGTTCGGCCACCCTGGGTGCGTAGAGCCGGGGCGCATCGCGCCGGCCGTCGATCGGTGGAGTCCCAGACCCGTCATCCGCACCGCTGCTCACCGTCAGGCGTCCACCGACCGCCGCCCGGAGAACGCCCGGCCAAGGGTGACCTCGTCGGCATATTCGAGGTCGCCGCCGACCGGGAGCCCGCTGGCCAGCCGAGTGACGGACAGATCCGGGAAGGTGCGCAGCAACCGGCTCAGGTAGGTCGCGGTCGCCTCGCCCTCGAGGTTCGGGTCGGTCGCCAGAATGACCTCCCGCACCCCCGGCTCGGCGATCCGGGTGAGCAGCGGCGCGATCCGCAGCTGGTCCGGTCCGATGCCGTCGATCGGCGAGATGGCCCCACCGAGCACGTGATACTTGCCGCGGAATTCCCTGGTCCGCTCGATCGCCGCGACGTCCTTCGGTTCCTCGACCACACAGATGATCGCGTCGTCGCGGCGCGGGTCGTTGCAGATCCGGCAGCGGACGTCACCGGCGACGTTCCCGCAGACCTCGCAGAACCGGACCTCGTCCTTGACGCGTTGCAGCGCCACCTGCAACTTCGTGAGGTCGGTGGGATCGGCGGTCAACAGATGAAAGGCGATGCGTTGAGCGGACTTCGGCCCGATGCCGGGTAGCCGGCCGAGCTCGTCGATCAGGTCCTGAACCGGGCCTTCGTACACGGAGGGTCAGACCCCGCCGGGCGTGGGCGCGCCAGGATCAGCGTCGCCGTCGACGACATCGACGATGTCGTCGCCATCCTCATCCTCGTCATCGTCATCAATGTCATCGTCGTCGTCGTCATCGGCGATGTCGTCGTAGTCGTCCTCCAGCGCCTGTTGACCACCACCGAAGCCGGGCATTCCGGGGAACCCGCCCAGGCCCATCGACGAGAGGTCGA
Organism: uncultured Actinomycetota bacterium; assembly: GCA_963730295.1. Lineage (GTDB taxonomy): Bacteria > Actinomycetota > Actinomycetes > Mycobacteriales > Nakamurellaceae > Nakamurella. The sequence goes on from CAVSRE010000009.1 coordinate 615,004, forward strand.
GCGACCCGGCGAGCCCGCCGGCGACCGAACCCATCGTGGTGCTGGCCATGTCCTCGGCGGCACGCCTGGCGTCATGTACTGCCGCGACAACCAGATCCTCCAGCGTCTCCACATCCGATGCGTCGACGATGGAGGGATCGATCCTGATCCGTAGGAGGTCTCCGCCGCCGCTGACGACGGCCGTCACCAGGCCGCCGCTCGCGGTACCGGTCACCTCGGCCTGAGCCAGCGAGGCCTGCGCACGTTCCATCTCGGCCTGCATCTGCTGGGCCTTCAGGACTATCTGGGTCAGGTCCGGCATGCCTGGCATCATGGTCAATCCCCACTTCTGTTTCAGCCTGGTTTCCCGCGAGCCGGCTGCTGTTCCCGCGCCCGCGGCCCCGCAATCGCCGCGACCCCAATGGTGTGGACCCAGCCGTCGCGTCCTGCTCTCGCCACAGTAGTGGGCGGAACCTGGGTCCCGGCAATCGCCGACCCACGCCGGGAAATATCCCGGGGCACGGGTGCGCCGATGGCACAGTGGAGGCCATGAGTGCCCGCAGGCCGATCGTGGCCATCAAGAGAGCCGCCATCGCCGCAACGGCACTTGCCTGCGGACTGGCCATCGCGTCCTGCGCGCCGTCAACGACCCAGGCAGAGCCGCCGAGTAGTTCGCCGACGGCGGTCAGCTCATCCCCCGCCCCGTCCGGCCCGCCGGTCACCGTTCCCGGGCTGTCCAGCGAGGCCGCGAGTTCGCCGCCCGAGTCATCGTCAGTTCCGCCGACCATCGAATCACCACCCCCCGAGCCCACGACGGAAGCAGCCACACCGGAACCACCGCCAGCCCCCGCACCCGCAGATTCACCGCAAGATCGACAACCCCGCCGACGACTTCGTCCAGACCGCAGAACCGGCTGCGCCGGCACCGGCACCGGCCCCGGCGCCCGCACAGATCACCGGCGGCAAGGTGGTCGTCATCGATCCGGGTCACAACGGAGCCAACGGGGCCAACCCAGGAATCATCAACTCCATCGTGGACGCGGGATTCGGCGAGACCAAGGCCTGCAATACCACCGGGACATCGACCAATGCCGGCTATCCCGAACACGATTTCACCTGGGCCGTCGCGACTGATCTCAAGCCGCTGCTCGAGGCACAGGGCGTCACCGTCATCTTGACCAGGGACAGCGATGACGGGGTCGGCCCCTGCGTGAACAAGCGGGCAGCCATCGGCAACGACGCGAACGCCGATGCGGTGGTTTCCATCCACGGTGATGGCGTCCTGTCCGACGGCGCTACCGGGTTCTATGTCATGACGGCCGTGCGCCAACCGGCCGGCCCAGCGATGGCCGCGCAGTCGGACGCCCTGGCCCGGAGCATGCGGGACGGACTGGTCTCGGCCGGCCTTTCCCCGTCGAACTACCTCGGCAACGACGGGCTCTGGAACCGCGACGATCTCGCCGGGTTGAATCTGTCCACCCGGCCCACCGTGATGATCGAATCCGGCAACATGCGGGCGTCCAGCGACGCGGCACTGATGAGCTCGGCGGCGGGTCAGCAACAATTCGCCGAGGGTTACGCGAACGGGATCCTGGCCTACCTTGCAAGTCGCTGACGGGAAGGCGGCACAGCGCGCAGCCGGTCAGATGACGTCGGCGGACACCACGGTATTCGGCTGCAGCGCACCGGAGGCGATCTCGGTGGCGTAGTGACAGGCCACCCGGTGACCGGGCCGCAGCTCGATCAGTTCCGGCCGGTCCGTGTCGCACAGGGTCGGTTGCCGCCAGGGACAGCGGGTGTGGAACCGGCAGCCGGTCGGCGGGTTGGCCGGCGAGGGCAGGTCGCCGGTCAGCAGGATCCGCTCCCGCATGTCCTCGACCACCGGGTCCGGCACCGGCACCGCGGACATCAACGCCCGGGTATAAGGATGCAGCGGCTCCGCGTAGAGAGCCCCGGAGGTTGCCTCTTCGACCAGCGCGCCCAGGTACATCACGCCGACCCGGTCGGAGATGTGCCGAACCACCGCGAGGTCATGGGCGATGATCAGGTACGTCAGCCCCAGATCGGCCTGCAGATCCTCCAGCAGGTTGATCACCTGCGCCTGCACCGAAACATCAAGGGCGGAAACGGGTTCGTCGGCAACGATGAGATCCGGGTTGACGGTCAACGCGCGGGCGATGCCGATGCGCTGCCGCTGCCCGCCGGAGAACTCGTGCGGGTACTTGCGCAGCGCGGTATTCGGCAGGCCAACAGCGGTGAGCAGTTCGCGGAGTCGGGCGTTCGTCGTGGTGTCGGAGTCCGCCAGCCCGTGCGCCTTCATCCCCTCGACCAGGATCGACTGCACGGATTGCCGGGGGTCAAGGGAGGAGAGCGGATCCTGGAAGATCATCTGCATCCGTCGCCTGGCCACCCGCAGCGGTTCGGGTTTCAGGGCTGCGATGTTTTCCCCGTCGAACAGCACGCTGCCACCGGTCGGTTCCACCAGCCGCAGGATTCCGCGGCCGAGAGTTGTTTTCCCGCAGCCGGATTCGCCGACCAGACCATAGGTCTCACCGCGCCGGACCGCCAGGCTGACGCCGTCGACGGCGTAGACGTAGCCGATGGTCCGGTCGATCAGCACGCCCCGCTTGATCGGGAAATGCACCTTGAGGTCGTTGACCTCCAGCAGGACTTCGGCGCCCGCGGTGATCTCGCTCAGGGCGGCGCCCGGCGCATCCGGTGTCTGCTCCGAAACGTGTCCCCCGGCGACCCGCGAGGTGGGTGTCACCTGCGTGTCCGCGGCCGCCGCAGCCGCAGCCGCCGTCAGATCGTCAGGCGACTGAGCCAGCGGCTCCCTGTCCCAAGCGCTCGTCATGCCCGCTGCTCCTTTTGCAGCGAGAACACCGAGTCGGCGGCGGGTCCGGTCGATTGGGTCGACGGCACCACCGGATGGTGGCAGCGCAGCAGGTGATCCCGTTGCTCGGACAATGGCACCAGCACGGGGCTGACCTCCCGACAGGCAGCGATCTCCCGGCTGCACCTGGGCGCGAAGGCGCAGCCGTTCGTCCACGGAATGTTGTCCGACACCGATCCCTGAATCGGGGTCAGGCGCTCCCCTGACGGCGCATCCAACCGCGGAATCGACGCCAGCAGTCCGTGGGTATAAGGATGCCGGGGCGAGGAAAACAGCTCGTGTCGGTCGGCCCGCTCCACCACCCGGCCGCCATAGAGCACGTTGACCTCGTCAACCAGGCCCGCGACGACACCGAGGTCGTGGGTGATCATGATCAACGCGGTGCCGTGCTCGACCACCAGATCCTTGAGCACGGCCAGGATCTGCGCCTGAATGGTCACGTCGAGGGCCGTTGTAGGCTCGTCTGCGATCAGCAGTCGGGGTCGACAGGCCACCGCCATCGCGATCAGCGCCCGCTGCCGCATGCCACCCGAGAGCTGATGCGGGTACTCCTTGAGTCGCCGGTTCGGATCCGGAATGCCCACCGAGTCCAACAGGTCGCGGGCCTCGTGCATGGCGGCGGAGCGTTTCATCCCGCGGTGCCGCTCGAGCACTTCGGTGACCTGAATCCCGATGGGCACCACGGGGTTCAGTGAGGACAGCGGGTCCTGGAAGATCATCGCCAGGTCCCGGCCGCGACGGTCCCGCATGTCATCCAACGGCAGCGTGAGCAGATCGGAGCCCTCGAAGTCGACCGTGCCGGTGATCGTCGAACCGCGCTTGGGTAGCAGCCGCATGATCGCCAACGACGTCACCGACTTACCGCAGCCGGATTCGCCCACCAGGCCAACGGTTTGCCCGGGGGTGACCGAGAAACTGACCTGGTCGACGGCGGTGAACGGGGCGACACCCTTCCGGTTGAACTGCACGGTCAGATCCGTGACTTCCAGTAGGGCCGACACGCCGGTCACCGCCTGTTCTTCGGGTCGATGGCCTCGCGGAGCGCCTCGCCCAGCAGGGTGAATCCGAGCACGACGACGATGATCGCGCCGGCCGGCCAGAAGGCCAGTTGTGGGTGCGAGTCGATGCTGTTCTGTGCCTCGCCGAGCATGGCGCCCCATTCCGGCTTTGAGACGTCCTGCGAGCCGAGACCGAGAAAGGACAGCGCAGCGGCATCCAGAATCGAGGTGGCGACCACCAGGGTCGCCTGCACGATCACCGGCGAGATCGAGTTCGGCAGCATGTGCCGGAAAACGATCGATCCGCGCTTGACACCCAGCGCGCGGGCAGCGAGCACATGATCGGATTCCCGTTGCGCCAGCATCTGGCCCCGCAGCAGCCGGGCAAATACCGGTATCTGCGGGATGGCCACGGCGATGATCACGCTGGTGAGGTTGGGATTGGTGAACAGCACACCGATCGAGATCGCCAGCAGCAGGCTGGGGATGGACAGCATCACGTCGACGATCCGCATGATGATCGAGTCCACCCAGCCGCCGAATGCTCCCGCGGTGACCCCGAGGATGAGCCCGCCGACCAATCCGATGAGCGTCGAGAAGATGCCAACCAGCAGGGTTTGCCTGGCGCCGATGATCAGCCGGGAGAACAGATCCCGACCCTGGGTGTCACCGCCGAGCAGGAACCCTTCCTGGGCCGGGGCAATGGCGTTGCGAGCTCGTGAGGTCTGACCGATCAGCAACTGCGCGCCCGGATCCTGCGGGGCAATCCAGGGCCCGACCAGGGCCAGCAGCAGGAACAACCCGACGATCACCGCACCGACCCAGAACAGCGGCGAACTCTTCAGCCTGGTCCAGGCGTCCTGCAACAGCGAGGTGCCCTCGTCATCGGAATTGACCAGGGCATCGATGCGCTGTTTGCGCCCGCGAATGTAGGTGGTCGCCATCAACGGGTCCTGATCCGGGGATCAACGACGGCATAGGCCAGGTCGACCAGCGTGTTGATGATGACGAAGGCCGCCGCCGCGGCCAGGATCAGCAGCTGGATCACCGGGAAATCCTTCTTGGTAAACGCGATGTACAACGCCTCTCCCAGGCCGGGGTAGGCGAAGACCGTCTCGGTCAACACCGCACCGGTCAGCAACAACCCGGTCAGCAACCCCGTCACGGTGATCACCGGGAGCATGGCATTGCGCAGCACGTGCCGGTTCCGAATGGTGGTCTTGGTCAGCCCTTTTGCCTCGGCGGTGCGGACGAAGTCCTCCCCCTGAACCTCGAGTACCGAACCCCTGGTGATCCGGAAGATCACCGCGAACGGGATGGTGCCCAGCGCGATCCACGGCAGGATGAGGTGCTGCACCGAGTCCCAGGAGGCATCCCATTCCCGGGTGATGAGACCGTCGACGATGAACAGGCCGGTGACCCGGGTCGCGTCGATCCCCGGGGTCTGCCGGCCGGAAGGGGGCAACATGCCCCACTTGACCGCGAACAGATATTTCAGCAGAAAGGCCAGGAAGAACACTGGAACCGCGATGCCGATCAGCGAGACAACGATCGCACTGTTGTCCAGTGCTCCGCCGCGGCGCCTGGCCGCCATATAACCAAGGGGGATACCCAGCACCAGACCGAAGATCATGGCGCCGATGGTCAGCTCGATGGTGGCCCCGAACCGAGTGAAGAAGACGTCGAACGCGGACGAGCCGGGCGAGACACCGGTCGACTGCCCGAAATTGCCCTGCAGTACCCGGCCGAGGTACTTCACGTACTGCACATACACCGGCTGGTCCAGTCCGAGCAGAGAAGTCAGTTCAGCGCGCTTCGCCGGGGTGGCCCGCTCGCCCAGCAGGGCCGTGACCGGTCCGCCCGGCAGGCTCCGCAACCAGATGAACAGCAGGAACGAGAGCACCAGCAGCACCAGGACCAGCTGCAATAGCCGCCGGACGGCGTACCTCAGCACAGCGGTGCCCTCCTCACCCGTGGCATTTTCTCGCGCGGATCAACTACCCCCGCGCGGATCAACTTTCCCGTGTTGTGACAGCTGAGGCAGTGGTCAACCACGTCAGCCGCGCAGGGAATGTTGATCCGCGCAGGATTAGCACGAGCGGCTAGCTCTTGTACGCGTCGACGAACTTCTCGTCGGTGAGCGGGCTGGGCACGATGCCCTCCAGGTTGGCGGCGACCACCAACGCCGGCGGCGAGCTGGAGATCGGGACTGCCGGCAGGTACTCGTTGATCAGCTGCTGGTTCAGCTTGACATAGGCGGCTTCCCGCTCGGTGGCGTCCGGAATGGAGTCGGCCTTCTTCAGGTCGTCGGACAGCGTGGCGCCCCACGGCGCGGTTGCCGTGTTGAACCGGTTGGTCGGATCGGAGAAGAACGTCCCGATGAAATTGTCCGGGGTGTTGTAGTCGCCCGTCCAGCCCAGCAGGAACAGATCCGCCGAGTGCGCCTCGACTCCGTCGAGGTAGCCACCGTTCCACGGCTTGGAGGTCTCGTTCACCGTGATTCCGGCCGCCTCGAGATCGGCCTTGAAGGCGGTGAAGACGCTCTTCGGGTCCGGCATGTACGGCCGGGAGACCTCGGTGGGCCACCAGAAGTTGACCGTCAGGTTGCTCTGGCCGGCCTCGGCCAGCAGATCCTTGGCCTTCTGGGGGTCGTAGGCGTACTGCTCGACGTCGTTGGTGAAACCGTCGACGGTGTCCGGGTAGAAGATCGGCGCCACGTTGGCACCGTCCGGCAACTGCGAATCGACGAACTGCTGACGATTCATCGCATAGGCGATGGCCTGGCGCACCTTGAGGTCGGACAGCGCCGGGTTGGTGCCCTGCGTCATGCCCGAGGTACAGGATGTTGAAGGCGGGCCTGACCTCGACGTTGAAGCCTGCCGACTTCAGCGAGTCCCAGTCGGCCGGGCTCGGCAGGTCGTAGCCGTCGATGGTGCCGGCCTGCAGTTCCTGCTTGCGGGCGGTCTCATCCGGGATGATCTTGAAGATCAGCGTCTTGGACTTGGCCTTCTCGCCCCAGTAGTCCTCGTTGCGAACCAGGGTGACGGTGTTGTTCGCCTTGTCGTAGGCCTGGAACTTGAACGGCCCGGTGCCGGTCGGGTGGTCGGTGGCGTAGGCCGGGTAGACGAACGAGTCCCCCTCGGCGACCACGTTGTCCGCGTCGTACTGCTTCAGTGCGGTCGGCGACTGGATGGAGAACGAGGGAAGGCCGAGAATGGCCGGGAACTTCGAGGTCGATCGGGTCGAGTGTGATGACGGCGGTGCCGGCGTCCGGTGCAGCGCACGAGCCATAGACGCTGGGGACAGGTTCGCCGGTGTCGCTCTTCTGGTCCTTGAACCCGCCCATGGTGTCCGACCAGTACTGCGCCTGGGTTGCGCCGGCACCGGTCTGCGAGTACATCCGGTCGAGGTTGTAGCAGACGGCCGTCGCGTCCAGCGGCGTTCCGTCGTGGAACGTGACGCCGTCCTGCAAGCGTGAAGGTCCAGGTCAGACCGTCGGCGGACTGCTCCCAGGACTGGGCCAGTGCGGGTTCGACGTCGGCCGTACCCGGGGTGAAACCGACCAGCCCTTCGGTCATCTGCCGGACCACCCGGAACGTCTCGCCGTCCGTCGCGTACAGCGGGTCGAACATGCTCGGCGCACCTGCCGCACCGAAGATGATTTGACCGTTCGGATCGGACGGCCCACCGGCGGCGGCATCGCCGGACACCGACCCGGATGCATCGGCGGCACTCGAGGCGCTGGTGGCACTCGAATCGCTGCTCCGATCCGAACTGGCGCAGGCTGACAAGGTCAGGACGAGGGCGCCGGCCAGGCCGGCCCCCATCAACAGATGACGTTTCACGCTTCTACTACCTCCAGGGCTGTGATGGCGAAGATGCTGTTCCGTGCTGGTGATACTGCTCCAGGCGCAATGCTGCGGCATTGCCAAATCTCGGCCGTGAGCCGGCCGCGGTAGTTCGGCTCACTCTGTTTGGCGCCGCTCACCGCCAGCTGAACCTTTCCACGAGGGTCGACTTCGACTGGTTCGGTGGCGGCTGACTGGTTCGGCGCGCGGTCAGGCCTGGACGAACCGTAAACGGCAGTTCACCCGCAGGCTAATTCCGTCACCGCATCGTTACCTAGACGCCGGCGCATCGAACGCAGAAAACACGAACATTTCCCGCGTACTACGCAAGACTTCCCGTCTCGGCGATGCGATCATCCTGCCGGCCGATGGGTGCGTGCGGTCGGAATGGTCGCCGATCGACACCGAACGCCATGGCTGGGTCCGCCACCGATAACCGGATTCCTTGCCGCGCCGACTACGGTGGAGGTTCGCGAGAGGCGGGTGACGACCCGTCGGAACGAGCGTCCGATCGGGCGCGAATCGAGGGAGAACACCCGTCATGACGACCGACGTGGCAGCTGCCGCCACCCCCGCCCCTACCGTTGATAGCGCATCAGTGCCGACCGCGACGCCCTGGCCGGGGCTGAATGCCCCGTTGGAGATCGCGGACCCCGAGGTCGCCGAGTACATCGGCCGGGAGGTCCGCCGCCAGCAGGAAACGCTGGAGATGATCGCGTCGGAGAACTTCGCTCCCATTGCGGCGATGCAGGCCCAGGGCAGCGTGCTCACCAACAAGTACGCGGAGGGATACCCCGGCCGCCGTTACTACGGTGGCTGCGAGAACGTCGACGTCATCGAGACGCTGGCGATCGAGCGGATCAAGGCGCTGTTCGGCGCCGGTTACGCCAACGTCCAGCCGCACTCCGGCGCCCAGGCCAACGCCGCCGCCATGCAGGCGTTGATCAAGCCGGGCGACACCATCCTCGGCCTGTCCCTCGCCCACGGTGGGCACCTGACGCACGGCATGCGGATCAACTTCTCCGGCCTCCTCTACAACGTCGCGGCCTACGAGGTGTCCAAGGAGGACTACCGGATCGACATGGACGAGGTGGCCAGGCTGGCCCGCCAGTATTCGCCGAAGTTGATCATCGCGGGCTGGTCCGCCTACTCACGGCAGCTGGATTTCGAGCGGTTCCGCGCGATCGCCGACGAGGTCGACGCCTACCTGATGGTGGACATGGCACATTTCGCCGGTCTGGTCGCCGCCGGCCTGCATCCCTCGCCGGTACCGCATGCCCACGTCACCACCACGACCACCCACAAGACGCTCGGCGGGCCCCGCGGTGGCGTCATCCTGTCGAACGATCCGGCCATCGCGAAGAAGATCAACTCCGCCGTCTTCCCGGGTCAGCAGGGCGGCCCACTGGAGCACGTCATTGCGGCGAAGGCCGTCGCGTTCAAGATGGCGGCCGATCCGTCGTTCATCGAACGGGCCGACCGGACCATCCGTGGTGCCCGCCTGCTGGCCGAGCGGCTGGTGCAGTCCGACGTCGCCGATGCGGGTATCCAGGTCCTGACCGGCGGCACTGATGTGCATCTGGTGCTGGTCGACCTGCGGGAATCCGACCTGGACGGTAGAGCCGCCGAGGACCGGCTGCATTCGGTGGGCATCACCGTCAACCGGAACGCGGTGCCGTTCGACCCGCGCCCGCCGATGGTGACGTCCGGGCTGCGGATCGGCACCCCGGCGCTGGCCACCCGCGGGTTCACCGACCGGGACTTCGTCGAGGTCGCGGACATCATCGCCACCGCGCTCATCGCACCGGTGGGCGAGCTCGATCAGGCCGTCCGGGACGCCCTGTACGCCAGGGTCACCGCCCTGACCATCGAACACCCGCTGTACCCGGGGCTCGGGGTGGTGGTGTGACGGCCGCGAAAGGCACGGTTCGGGTCGAGAAGGTCGTCACCTCAGGCACTTTCAGCCTGGACGGCGGAACCTGGGACGTCGAGAACAACGTCTGGCTGCTCGGCGACGACGAGGACGTGCTGGTCATCGACGCCGCGCATGACGCCGATGCGATCAAGGCGGCGATCGGTTCCCGGCGGGTGACACGCGATCCTGTGCACGCACGGACACAACGATCACATCGATGCCGCGCCCGCCCTGGCCGAACTGACCGGCGCACCGATCTGGCTGCACCCTGCCGATGCCGCGCTCTGGGGAATGGTCCACCCGGTCCGACAGCCCGACGGCGAACTGCACGCCGGGCAGGTGCTGACCATCGCCGGCACTGATGTCGAGGTCATGCACACGCCGGGGCATTCACCGGGCGCCGTTTGCTTCTCGGTGCCGTCGCTGGGCGTTGTCTTCACTGGCGACACGCTCTTCGCCGGCGGACCGGGTGCGACCGGGCGGTCGTTCTCCGACTTCCCGACGATCATCGAATCGATCACCTACCGCTTGCTGAACCTGCCGGCGGCGACAGTGGTGCACACCGGACACGGCGACGACACCACGATCGGCGTCGAGGCGCCGCACCTGGACGAATGGGTCGTTCGCGGGCACTGAGTCCGTGCGGTCAGGCCGGCGGATCGAGCCGGCGCGCACCGAGTTCGGCGGACAGCAGTGCGATGGCGATTTCTTCCGGGTCCCGCACGACCGCGCCGATCGCCGATGAATCCGGCGGTTCGCCGTAGTCGTCAGGAATATCGTCATCGCCCGGGGGTGACGGTGGAGGGGGCACCGGGTCTGCCGACCGCTCACCGGACAGGCTGGCACTCGGCGGGCCGCCGGTCGATCCCCGGGGCGGGCCACCGGTGGTGACGGCCGAATTGCCACCGCCATCGCACCGGATGGTCCAGGTGACCCCGAGGACCTCCGTCAGCGCCGCCCGGAGCAGGTCCGAGTTCGTCGGCTCCATCACCCGCCGGGCCATCACCGCCGACGGCATCGCGATGTGCAGTACCCCTGATTCCACGGCAATCACCGTTGCGGCCTCCAGAATGGCCTGCGTGGTGCGGCGCTGGCGCTTCACCGCGGCGAGCACCTCCGGCCATACCCGCCGGACGTCGGTGACGTCGATCGATGCGGCCGCGGTCGGCGAGACCGGGGCGGCGGTGGCGCCGCTGGAACGATGGAACTACTGGAACTGCTGGAACTACTGGAACTGCATTGTCGGCTGCCGGCGCTGCCGTGCCGCCCGACGCCTGCCGGGGCTCGCGCGGGCGCCTTGGGTCGATCGACGTCCTGGGCGGCTGTCCGAGCTCAGCCGCGGACGGACCGGAAGCCCCAAGTTGGGCCCGGCAGGGGTTGTCCGCCGTGGCCCTTCTGTTGGGCCCGAACGGTTCTCAGCGGGTGTGGTCGGTGGTGGCTCCGGCCTTCGCGGCTCCGGGGTGCGCGGCGGCTCGGGCGCCACGGGCTCCCCGCCCGGGCGTACAGCCGCCTGCGGAGATTCAGTTCGCGGCGGCGCGGGGACGGCTGCGACGGGACCACCGGCGATCTCCATCCGCCGTTCCATCCGTTCCAGGCGTTGCAGCAGCGCGGCATCCCCGGTCGATGCACCCGGCAGCAGCATCCGGGCGCAGAGCAGTTCCAGCACGAGTCGGGGTGACGTCGTCCCACGCATGTCCACCAGCCCGGTGTGCAGCACTTCGGCGAGCCTGGTCAGTGTCGCGATCCCGAGTCGTTCGGCCTGCCCCGTCATCGATTCAAGCTGGTCCTCGGGGGCGTCGATCAGCCCTTTGGCGGCTGCGTCCGGGACCACGTCGATGATCACCAGGTCGCGCAGTCGCTGCAACAGATCGGCGGCGAACCGGCGCGGGTCGTGGCCGGCCTCGACGACCCGGTCCACCGCACCGAACATCGAGGCCCCGTCGATCGCCGCGAGCGCGTCGACGACCTCGTCCAGCAGCGCCGCATCGGTGACGCCGAGCAGGGCAACGGCACTGCGGTACGTCACGCCGTCCGGCCCGGCACCGGCCAGCAACTGATCCAGCACGGACAACGAATCGCGGGCAGATCCGCCGCCGGCCCTGATCACCAACGGGAAGACAGCAGGTTCGACGATCGCGCCCTCTTCGGCGCAGAGCCGTTCCAGCAGTGCGCGCAGGGTGGTTGGCGGGATGAGCCGGAACGGGTAGTGGTGGGTGCGGGACCGGATCGTGGTCAGCACCTTGTCCGGTTCAGTGGTGGCGAAGATGAAGACCAGGTGCTCGGGCGGCTCCTCGACGATCTTCAGCAGGGCGTTGAAGCCCTGCGTTGTCACCATGTGCGCCTCGTCGATGATGAATACCCGATAGCGGGATTCGGCCGGCATGTAGAAGGCCCTGTCGCGCAGCTCTCTGGTGTCGTCGACACCGCCGTGACTGGCCGCGTCCAACTCGACGACATCGAGCGAACCGGGACCCTCCGGCGCGAGCGCGATGCAGGAACCACAGACCCCACAGGGGTCGGGGGTCGGGCCTTCCACGCAGTTCAGCGATCGGGCCAGGATCCGGGCCGACGACGTCTTGCCGCAGCCGCGGGGCCCGGAGAACAGATAGGCATGATTGATCCGGCCGGCCGCGAGCGCCGTGCGCAGTGGCTCGGTGACATGCTCCTGCCCCACCACCTCGGAAAAGGTCGCGGGCCGGTATTTACGGTAGAGAGCGAGCGCCACGAACCGAGGCTACGGCAGGAGTCCGACACCACTCCACACTCGGCAATGGGTACCCACCCGGGCAAAAATGGGGACCCCCGCACCCGCCAGTGCTCACGGACCCTTGCTGCCTTCCGGCCCTGGGGGGGTTGATGAGATGGACGCCGCGGGGGTCCGGCGAACAGTCTAACCGTGGTCGGACGTGCTGCCGAACCGGTTGCTCGATCCACCTCACCGACTGGGCGGGCGAGCCGCGCCCGGCCGGCTGTCGGGCCTGCGCAAAAGACACCATCGGCGGCTCGAAGGTTGCGCCGAATCGGCGGTTCTCCAGTGCGTCGAAGGTTCCGGCTGGCCGCCCGAACCGGCCAACTGGCCGTCCCCTCGATTCCAGGGGTCGGTCATGGGCTTGCGGCTGACAACGGCGCTCAGGCATCCTGACAGCAGTGAGCGCAGGCTGTACTAGGACGAACACGAGGGAGTGCGATCGGTGACGAATCCGATTGGCTCCCTTTTGTCGTTCCGGGCGGTCTGAATCCGTGCCGAGTTGGCTCGATGGCAAGCCGTTCGCCATCACGTTTGCGGTGCTCTTCGGCATCGTGCTGCTGCGCGCCCAGGCCACCTACTGGCTGGGCCGCGGCGTGACGGCCGGCGTCCTCCACACTCCGTTGGCGGTCAAACTTGAGAGCCCGAAGACCGTCAGGGCGATTGCCGCGCTGAACCGTTGGGGGCCGCCGCTGGTGACCGTGTCCTTTCTCACGGTGGGCCTCCAGACGGTCGTGAACGCGGCTGCCGGGCTGATCCGGATGCCGTGGGTCCGGTACACGGTGGCCATGCTGATCGGGTGTGTCGCCTGGGCCGCGATCTACGCAACGGTGGGCATCGCGGCGGTGGAAGGCATGATCGCCCTCGCCGCGCACTCACCTTGGGCACTCGCCGGGCTGCTGGCGGTGGTGATCGGCGTCCTGGTCGCCGTCATCGTCATCCGGCGGCGCCGGACCGACCCCGCAGCGCAGGAGATGGTCGGCGAGACCAGCTCCTACCCGTAGACTGCTGCGCGGTGTTCTTGCTCGATGCTTGGACCAAAATCAGGAGGATTCGCCTAGTGGCCTATGGCGCACGCTTGGAAAGCGTGTTGGGTTAACGCCCTCGGGGGTTCGAATCCCCCATCCTCCGCCAGGCCGAAGGCCCCCGGTTCCGCGAATTGTCGCGGAACCCGGGGGCCTTTGTCATTGACTCCGGGTGAGCTCAACCCACCCGAGCTCCCTGCCGCGGCGGCAGCGGATCGTCGGGCCGGACCAGCCCGGATTTGAAGGCGGTCGCAACGGCCTGCGCCCGGTCGCGGAAGCCCAACTTGGCGAAGATGCGGCTGACATGCGTCTTCGTGGTTCCCTCCCCGATCACCAGGTAGTCGGAGATCTCCAGGTTGGACAGACCATGCGCGATGAGGACGAGGACCTCCCGCTCCCGGCTGGTCAGCGAGGAGAACTCGTCGGAGCTGGGCAAACCCGACTCAGGTCGCATCGCGAACTCATCGATCAGCCGTCGCGCGACGGCGGGGTCCAGCCACGCCTCGCCGGCGGCGATTGCCCGCACCGCAGCGACGAGTTCGGTCGGCGCGGCGTCCTTCAGGATGAACCCGGACGCCCCCGCCCGGAGCGCCGCATAAACGGCCTGATCGACGTGAAAGGTGGTCAGCACCAGCACTCTCACCTGGTCTTCGTCCGAGCCGGCAGTTCGCATGACGATCTGCCTGGTCGTCTCGACACCATCCATCACCGGCATCCGCACGTCGGTGATCACCACGTCGGGCCGGCGGCTCACCACCAGGCCGACCGCCGCCGGACCGCCGCCGACGTCGGCGATCACCTCGATGTCCGGCTCCCCGCTGAGCAGCATCGCGATACCGGAACGGACAATCGGCTCGTCATCGATCAGCACCACCCGGATCATGGGTCGATCCTGGCCAGCCGGGCGGTTGCCGCGGGCGGCTCCCTTCGGTCTGCCGCCGACGCGCCTGCGTTGGGCTGTGCCGGGATCCCGGTGTGCGCGGCACCGCCGGCCAGCACAGACAGTGGCAATCGGGCTGCGACGCGAAACCCGCCGGCACCGGTCGGACCCGCCACGAAGTCGCCGCCGGCGACGGCGATCCGCTCCCGTAGGCCTGCGAGCCCGCTGCCGGTCGACATCTCCGGCGAGAGCTCCGAGGTGCCGTGCCCGTCGTCCTCGACGGCCACGGTGAGTTTTTCTGCGCCCCACTCGATCGACACGGTCGCGTGCGCGCCCATGCCGCGGTGTTTGGTGACGTTGGTCAGTCCCTCCTGGACGAGCCGGAAGGCCGCCACGTCGGTGCTGGTGTCGAGGCGGCGGGGCGTCCCGCTGACATCAAGGGTGACCGCCACTCCGGATGCCCGGACGGACTGGATCGTCGTCTCCAGTTGAGCGAGCCCGGGCAACGGGGACGCTGACCGGATCAGCTCGCTGCCGTTCTCGCGGAGCAACTCCAGGAGCCGGCGGAGTTCGCCCATCGCCTGCTGACCCGATTCTTCGATGGTGGTCAGGGACTCCTTGGCACGGGCCGGATCGGAGTCCACCACCCGCTTCGCCCCGGCGGCGTGCAAGACCATGATGGTGACCGAGTGAGCGACGATGTCATGCAATTCGCGAGCAATCCGCAGCCGCTCGGCGGACACCGCATTCTCCGCCTCCGCCCGCTGTTCCTCGACCTCGAGGATGTGCTCGACCTGCAGGGTGTCGACCTGCCGATGATTACTGCGCGCCCACCGCCCGATCCCCCAGGCCAGCACATCGGCGGCGCAGTAGAACAGGGCAGCGCCGACGCCTGCTGTCAGCTTGGACTGTTCCGAGGCCTCCCCGACCGCCTCTATGACTACCATCGTCGTCGGCACCGAAACGGCGGCCAGGGTCAGCAGCGAGATTCGCAGGGACCTCAGCTCAGCGACGGCCTCGAGTGCGACCAGCACGAACAATATCGGCACATATCGATCCGTGACGGTCAGGGCGACCACGGAATGCACCCAGATGAGGCCGAAAACCGAGACTGGCGCACGCCAGCGAAACACCAGCACACCAATGCCGACGGCCGAATAGCCCACGACTGCGGCGCGCCCGGTGGCCGTCATGACATCGGTCCGCAGCAGGGTGGAGAACAACAGGGTGTCGAGAACGAAGACCACCGGCAGAATCACCAGGTCGATGCGACGCAACCAAGGCCGGGGCGCCACCGCGACCGGCGCGTCCGCCTCGTGCCCGTGTCGCTCACCGCTGGGGCCCATCCGTACGCCCATCTGATCAGCCTCGCCCGTCAGCCGAGCCACCAGACGGTATCGCACGATCTCTTGCCGTCGAACGGGACAATCTCGTCGGTGGCAGCGTTCGACACCCCCACCACAACCGGGGGCGCGGACGGAGGATCGACCCATGCCGGAGCCAGGCCCCGCGTACGCCGCCAGCCGCACACCCCTCGAGTGCAGCACGACCACCAGGAACCAGTGGCACCTTCACCACATCGAGGCCAGTCTTCCGGCTCGGCGACCGGCGATCGTCAGCCCCGAGGACCCATCTGAGCCGTACATCCCCGGATAGAGGACAAGCTTCAGCCGTATGCCCGTGGATATACGACCCCGGTTGGTCAGGGTATCCATCTCGATCAGCCGCTGGGACCGAAGCGTTCGACCCGGACGTCCGCCGACGGGCAACCCAATTCGACGAGGAGACTGCTGGCGAACTCGGCGAAGCCCGCCGAGCCACAGACGAACGTGGTGGCCCCAGCGATGACCAGCGGTTCAAGTTCGGCCGCCGTCAGCCGACCGGCGGGACGCCCCGGCTGATCGGTCCGAGAGAGCGCGATCCTTGCCCCGGCCGCCTCGAGCTCCTCCGGATAGGGCAGGTCCGGCAGGGTCCGCGCGGACACCGCGAGATGCAGCAGGTCCCGGCAGCCGAGCACGGCGGCGTGCCGCACCATCGCGACCAAGGGGACGGCCCCGCTGCCACCGGCGATGCCGACCGCCGGTGTGGACCCGTCCCAGACGAACCAGCCGCCGATCGGGCCACGGACCTGCAGGTCATCACCGGGTTCGACGACGTCGGCCAGGAAGCCGGACACCTCACCGTCCGCCAGTCGCTCGATCCAGAGCTCGACCAACTCATCCGAGGGCGGCGAGGCGATCGAGTACGAGCGCTGCGCCACATAGCCGTCGTCGGCGGTCAACCGGATGACGTAGTGCTGGCCGGGCAGGTGGTCCACCCGGTTTGCCACATCCAGCCGCAGCAGCACCGACCGTGGCAGTGGGGTGCCGCACCTCGACCACCCGTGCCGTCGTCCAGCCGCCGATGGGGGCCGACCGGGAATCGGTGCGCGGCCGGGCCAGCAGCGCGGCGTCCTCAATCACCCTGGTACCTCTGCTCCTGCCATGGATCGCCCCTGTCGTGGTAGCCGTTGCGCTCCCAGAATCCCTGCTCGTCATGATCCATCAGGGTGATCCGGGAAATCCACTTCGCGCTCTTCCAGAAATACAGGTGCGGCACGAGTAGGCGGGCCGGGCCGCCGTGCTCGGTGGGCAGCGGCCGGTCCTCGTGGGTCCACACCACCCACGCCTTCCCGCCCGTGACATCGGCCAGCGGCAGGTTGGTGGTGTAGCCGGTGGACGAGGTCGCCATGATGAATTTCGCCTCCGGCGCCGGGCCGGCGGCGTCCAGCAGGGTGTCGACGCTGACCCCCGCGAAACTGGTGCCGAGCTTGGACCACGTTGTGACGCAATGGATGTCGCCGTCGTAGACCGAAGGTGGGAGCTCATGCGCCTGCGCCCACGTCCAGGTGGTCGGGGTACCGACCAGCCCGTCGACGGTGATGGTCCACCGCTCGGGAACGATTCGCGGCGTGACCTCCGCGGTCAGAACCGGCCAATCCGCACCGGTGTCGTACTGCCCCGGCGGCAGCCGCGGGTCCTTCTCCTGATGCGCTCGACCGAAAAAGCCTCGGGTTGCCATCCGTACCACCTTCCGTGGGCCTGCCTTGATTCTGCGGGATAAACGGTGATCTAACGCGGGCGGATGTGCGGTGCGAGCACGGGACACGCAGCGCACGCCAACCCGGGGTCCGGCGCGGGCCGCAATGTCGGACCCGGCGAGCTGCGCTGCCCGGCATCGGCCGTTGCCCGGATGTCTCCGGCATGACCTGTCTCGATGACCGCGCCGGTACCGGATTCTGCATCCCCAACTGCCGCTCCGTCGTCGGCAGCAGTCCCCGGCAACGGGTTGCGGATCGTCAAGAACGCGATCACACCGCCTGCCGCACAGAGGATCCCGGCGATCAGGGCGGCCCGCTGGAAACCCGCCGACAGCATCGCCGGATCGGCGTAAGCGGCCGGGGTGATGCCGGCGAGCGCCGGCAGCACCGCCACGGCGAGCAGACCGGCCACCCGGGCGACGTCATTGTTGATCGCGGACGCGATACCGGCCTGATGATCCGGGGCCGACGCCAGCACCGTCGAGGTGAGCGGCGCGACGGTGAACGACAGCCCAAGCCCGAACAGCAGCATCGGCGCGACGACGTCACCCAGATAGGTCGACCCGGCACCGACCCTGGTCAGCCACACCATGGCGAGCCCGGCGATGATCGGCCCGATCGTCATCGGGAGCCGTGGCCCGATCCGCGCCGACAACCGCCCCATCCGGGCGGACAGCAACAGCATCATCACCGTGATGGGCAGGGTTGCGGCACCCGCCTGCACCGGGCTGAACCCGGCGACCAGTTGCAGCTGGACCGGCAACAGGAACAGGGCACCGGCAAGGGCGGCGTAGACGGCGAACGTCACCAGATTGGCCGCGGTGAACTCCCGGTTCTTGAACAACCCCAGCGGCAGTAGTGGGTCGGGTTTCCGGCCTTCCATGATGACGAAGGAAACCAGGAGCCCGCCGCCGGCAACCATGACCAGGATGTCGATTGTCGACCAGCCGCTCGCCGGCCCTTCGGTGAGCGCGTAGATCAGTGCGCCGAGTCCGACGGAGGCCAGGATGGCGCCGGAGATGTCCAGCTGCCCGGTCGCGTTCTCATCCCGCGATTCCGGGATGTACCTGTTGCTCAGGAAGATCACCAGGGCGGCGATCGGGATGTTGATCAGGAAGACCAGCCGCCAGCCCCACGGCGCCACACCGACCAGCAGCCCACCCAGGATCGGCCCGAAAGCCGTCGCCACACCGCCCAAACCCGACCAGGCCCCGACGGCCGTCGATCTGTCCTCCTTGCGGAACGACGCCTGCAAGATAGCTAGCGAACCCGGCGTCAGCAGCGCAGCACCGGCGCCCTGCAGCGCCCGCATGCCGATCAGCACGGTGGTGCCCGGCGCCAGCGCGCAGCCCGCCGACGCGCCGGTGAACCACAGCACGCCGATGACGAACATCCGTCGCCGGCCGAGCCGGTCACCCAGCGAACCGCCGAGGAGCAGCAAGCCGGAAAGGGTGAGCGTGTAGGCGTTCAGCGTCCATTGCAGGCTGGTCAAGCCCGCCGCCGAGATCCTCGCCGATCCGCGGCAGCGCAACGTTGACGACCGTGCCGTCGAGCTGCGCGAGACCGCTGCCGAGAACGGTGGCGGTCAACACCCACCGCCCACGCGGTGTGCCGTAGATCAGCGGATCTTCCTTGCCAGGAGCGGTCGAATTCTCGTTGCCCACAGTTGGCACCGGCACACCCCGTCAGGTCCGGGCGGTGCCAGCCCACCGTCCGTGGTGATCATTCTGCGCCAAGACCCCGCAGTCGGAGGGGTCCACGGCAGTAACCTACGCAGCGCCTATCAGTCCATCGAAGCTCAGGCGATCGGCAGATCCGCCAGCCGAGAAGCTGCGTAGGCGACCGTCCCCAGCGCCAGGATGATCAGGAACACCCGGGCCGGTAGATATTGGAAGGACGACGTCACGCCGGCGAAGAACAGTGCGATCGCCAACATGATCGTGGTGATCACATAGGAGTCAGCCGTCGCACTGGCCTGCTGGCTCAGCGCGGTGAATGCTTCCGATTGAGCGACGGCCTTCTGGTAGTCGGCGAACTGCGTGTTCAGGTAGTCGGGGTCCTCTAGAAGGTTGG
Source organism: uncultured Actinomycetota bacterium (assembly GCA_963730295.1). GTDB lineage: Bacteria > Actinomycetota > Actinomycetes > Mycobacteriales > Nakamurellaceae > Nakamurella. Next base: position 634,440 of record CAVSRE010000009.1, read on the forward strand.
TCGGCGTTCCACCGGCCTTGATCTCGGCCTGCCACTGGTCCAGGAGTGGCACGAACGCGGGCCGGACCAGATTCTTCCGATAGAACTGCGCAAGTGGTTCGTTGCCGGTTTGCACCGCTTGGGCGTACTGGGCCACGATGTTGGCGTCGTAGGCGATCTTCTGGGTGGCCAGGCCGAACAACCGGCTGGCCTCGACCCGCTGGTCGGACGAGTCGCGCGCGTAGTCGGTTTGCGTGCCGTTCCACTGCGATGACTGGTAGCCGCACCATGCGGTACCAACCGTGGCGATGCCGAGCAGCAGCACCGCGAGGATCTCGATGACCCGCTCTCCGAGCGAGGTGGCCTTCTCGCTCACGAGGTCGTCGCCGAGTCGGACGGACCGTCGATGCCCTGTTCATCGACGGCGGCGATGCCGGTGGGTATCGAGCCGGGGCCGGACCGCAGCGCGACGGACAACGCCCCGGTGCGTTGCACGAGGTCCCGCCAGAGGTCCGTTTCCCGGTACCGCCAAGCGGTCTCGCCGGCCGACGTCATCTTCTGCTGCAGATCGGCGTCGTTCAGCGCCCGCGCGACCCGGGTGGCGGCCTCGGCCTGTTCCCGCTCGAGTTCATGCCGGGCGCGGACGGTGGCCTGGATGACCTCGCCGGTGCGACCGAGATCGACTGTGCCGAGGACCAATGCGGTGACCCGGATCCCGTCGGCTTCGAGGGCCGCACCGACCGCCGAGGTCAACCGTTGTTCGGTGGTCCCCCGGTTCAGACCGAAAAGGCTGTCGATGGTGAACTCCGGGTCGCCGAGGGTGTTGACGACGGCCCGACTGCTCTCGTCCCGGACGATGCCGAAAATACCGTTGGGGCCGAACCTTTCGTGGACGGTCCGGAGCTGCTCGGGGATCAGTTGGAACCGGATGGTGAGCGAGATGCTGGCTGTCGACCGGTCGCCGAGGGTGACGGTCAGGGGCGGTCCGGACTGATCGAGGTGTATGAACCGGGTCGCCGGGCCCGAACGTTCGAACGGTCCGGACCGCTCGGTCCTGGTGTCCTGGGTCTCGGCCTGGACGCCGGCGCGGTAGGCCAGTTCGATGGAAGGGTATTCCTCGACCATCCGCCGGCGGATCGCCGGCAGGAAGTGCGGACCCGGCAGCAGTGCCTTGTCGGTCGCCCGGCCCTTCACCATCACCAGGCCGAGGCTGCCGGAAGGCACCCTGACCAGCGAGGCCATGACGATAATGAAGATCAGGAAGCCGATCATCGGGAGGAGTAGAACGAGCAGAATGATCCAGGCGATGGTGCTCATCCGGGTCGTCCCTCCATGCGGTCGGTGCAGCGTGACTCGGTGACGTCCGGTTGCGCAACCGGATAGTGGCTGCGCGAATTATCGCCTATCGATCACCTGGCCGCGTCACCCGATGAGGACGGGGCGCCGGGCAAACGTTTCGCCGTGAGCGAAGCCTTGAGCCTTCATGGAACAAACCGATCACCGCAAGCATTGAGTCAGACACGCTCAACTCTTGAAGGGTGAACCACATGTCCGATATCCGCCGGCTTCCCGTGCTCTCGCTCACCGATGTCGTCGTGCTGCCCGGGATGGTCGTGCCGATCGAGCTCGACGAGCCCGCACAGGCTGCCGTTGACGCGGCGAAGTCCGCCGCCTCCACCGAAACCGACGTCGCCGACAGCAGCATCGGTGAGGTATTGCTTGCCCCCCGTTTGGAAGATCGCTATTCCGCCTTCGGCGTCGTCGCCACCATCGAGCAGGTCGGCCGCCTCGCCGGCGGCGCTCCGGCCGCTGTGCTGCGTGCCGGGCGCCGGGCACGAATCGGCACCGGCGTCGCCGGCCCGGGCGCCGCGCTGTGGGTGCAGGCCGAGCTGATCGACGACGAGCCGACCAGCGACCGCACCAAAGAACTTGCCGCGCAATACAAGTCGCTGGTGATCGCCAACCTGCAGAAGCGCGACGCATGGCAGGTCATCGACACCGTCGAGAAGATGACGGACCCGTCCACGCTGGCCGACTCGGCCGGTTGGGCGCCGTACCTGACCAACGAGCAGAAGCGCGAGGTCCTCGAAACCCCCGACGTGACAGCCCGTTTGGAGCTTTTGATCGGCTGGACCCGGGATCACCTGGCCGAGATGGACGTCAGCGAGAAGATCGGCAAGGACGTCCGCGAGGGCATGGAGAAGAGTCAGCGGGAGTTCCTGTTGCGTCAGCAACTGGCCGCGATCCGCAAGGAACTCGGCGAGGGCGAACCGGACGGGGCCGATGATTTCCGCACCCGGGTGGAGCAGGCCGACCTGCCGGACAAGGTCCGCGAGGCCGCGATGCGCGAGGTCGGGCCGCCTGGAGCGGGCGAGCGATCAGAGCCCCGAATCGGGCTGGATCCGCACTTGGTTGGACACCGTCCTCGAGCTGCCGTGGCAGACGAGGAGTACTGACGACAGTGACATCACAGCGGCCCGCGAGGTGCTGGACGCCGATCATCACGGCCTGGATGACGTCAAGGACCGGATCGTCGAGTACCTGGCGGTGCGTAGCCGACGCGCAGAACGCGGGCTGCAGGTCGTCGGCGGGCGCGGTTCCGGCGCCGTGATGGTGCTGGTCGGTCCGCCGGGAGTCGGCAAGACCTCACTCGGCGAATCCGTCGCCCGGGCGCTGGGCCGCAAGTTCGTCCGGGTCGCCCTCGGTGGGGTCCGCGATGAGGCCGAGATCCGTGGTCACCGGCGCACCTACGTCGGCGCGCTGCCCGGCCGCATCGTGCGGGCCGTCACCGAGGCCGGTTCGATGAACCCGGTCATGCTGCTCGATGAGATCGACAAGGTCGGCGCCGACTACCGCGGCGACCCGGCCGCAGCGCTGCTGGAGGTGCTGGACCCGGCGCAGAACCACACCTTCCGCGACCACTACCTGGACATCGATCTCGACCTGTCGGACGTGCTCTTCCTGGCCACCGCCAACGTGCTCGACACCATTCCGTCCGCCCTGCTGGACCGGATGGAACTGATCACCATGGACGGCTACACCGAAGAGGACAAGGTCGCCATCGCGCGCACCCACCTGCTCCCCCGGCAGATCGAACGCGCCGCGCTCAACGCCGATGAGGTCGAACTGACCGACGCCGCGCTGCGCAAGCTGGCCGCCGACTACACCAGGGAGGCCGGGGTTCGGCAGCTGGAACGGTTGCTGGCCAAGGTGTTCCGTAAGGTTGCCACTCGGCTGTCGGCTGGTGCCACGGCCCCGATCATCGTCAATGAGCCGGATCTGCGTGAGCTGATCGGCCGGCCGAGGTTCACCTCGGAGACCGCCGAGCGGACAGCGGTGCCGGGTGTTGCCACCGGACTCGCGGTCACCGGAATGGGCGGCGACGTGCTGTTCATCGAGGCCAACTCGGTAGCGGGGTCGGCCGCTGAGCACGCCAGCTTGACCCTCACCGGCCAACTGGGTGACGTGATGAAGGAGTCGGCGCAGATCGCGCTGTCCTACGTCCGGTCGCATGCCGCCGAGATCGGCATCGAGCCGCTGTCGTTGGACAGGAGGATCCACCTGCATGTCCCGGCCGGCGGCCAGCCCAAGGATGGTCCGTCCGCGGGCGTCACGATGGTCACCGCTCTGGTGTCGCTCGCGACCGGACGGGCGGTGCGCTCGGACGTGGCGATGACGGGTGAGGTCACGTTGAACGGCCGGGTGCTGCCGATCGGCGGGGTGAAGCAGAAGTTGCTGGCGGCCCAGCGGGCCGGCGTGACGACGGTCTTCATCCCGAAGCGGAACGAGCCGGATCTGGACGATGTGCCGGCGGAGGTACTCGAGGCTCTCACCGTTCACCCGGTCAGTGACGTGGCGGAGATTCTCGCCCAGGCATTGGAGCCGGTCGCGGTCATGTTGGACGCCGGCCCATCGGCCGGCGAGCTCGTGGGTGCGGCCGCCTGATCCGCCTGTTCACGTGGCTCCCGTCTGCGATAGGAGCCACGTGCAATCCGGTCGGGTTGGCTGCGTGCCGGCCGCCGGCCAGGACGTTCTCGGGGCATTGTCGGACCCGAGGTGCATCATGCCGGCATGAGCACCTTTGCGATCGTCCCGACCGGCGCCTACAGCCTGCGCGCGTCGGCGGAATTCGGGTTCGGCGGGCGCGCGGCCGACCGTTTCGACGGTGTCATGCGGATGGCGTTCTGCTTGGACGGCTACCGCCGACAGGTGGGGGTTGAGCTCAGACAGGACGATGGTCCCCAGGGCACCGTGCATGGCTCCGTCCAGTTCGTTGGCAGCGCCGGCAAAGCCGACCTCGCGGCTACCAGAGATCAAGTCGCGCGGGTGTTGTCGCTCGATTTCGACGCGAGCGGCTTCACCGATGTCGGTGGCCGCGACCCGGTGATCGGGCAGCTGCAGGAGGTCGCACCCGGCCTGCTGCCGCCGCTGTTCTACTCACCGTACGAGGCCGCCGTGTGGTCGGTGATCAGCGCACGACGACCCTCGAACCAGATGGCCGAGGTTCGCCGGAAGCTCTCCGAGGCGCACGGCGCGACATTCGAAGTGGCGGGCCGCACCTTGGCTGCCGTGCCGACGCCGGAACAACTGCTCCGCATCCAGGAGTTCCCGGGTTTGACGCAGGAGAAGATCACCCGGCTCCACGGCATCGCGCACAAGGCACTGTCCGGGACGCTGGACATTCAGCGGCTGCGGCACATCGGGCCGGACGCAACGACCGACGACATGCAGCGCCTCAAGGGGATCGGGCCGTTCTACGCGTCCTTGATCACCATCAGAGCGGTCGGCTTCACCGACGTCCCCCCGGCCGACGAGCCGATGCTCCGCGACCTCGTCACGCAGCTCTATCACCTGCCGGAACCGTGTACCCGGCAGCGGTTCCTGGAAATCGCGGAGGCCTGGCGGCCCTATCGGACCTGGGCATCGGTGTTGATCAGGGCGGCGGCCGGCCGACTTGGCGACGGGGCACCGACGCCTCCCCCGAGACAGCAACCGACACGCTTCGGTATGCACGCCACCAGGCAGTAGAGTCGGACGTATGTTCGATCAGGGGTGGGACGCCGGGCTCGACGACACACAACTGTCGGCCGTCGCGCACGGCGACGGGCCGCTCGTCATCCTGGCCGGTGCGGGCACCGGGAAGACCCGGACGCTCACCGCGCGGGTCGCCAGCCTGGTCGATCGCGGGGTGCCGCCGGAGCGGGTGCTGCTGCTGACCTTCACCCGTCGGGCCGCCGACGACATGCTGGCCAGGGCTGCGGCGATGTGCACCCGGGACGACGCCGGCCGCCGACTGCAGGGCGGCACCTTCCATGCCGTTGCCCATCAACTGGTCGCCCGTAACAGCGAAGCCCTGGGTCTGCCGCCTGCGCTGTCGGTGCTGGACAGGTCGGATTCGACCGACGTACTGGATCTGCTGCGACACGACTATGAACTCGACGGAGTCGATGTACGGGCACCGCGGGCCTCCACCCTGGTCGACATCTACTCCCGGTCGGTGAGCACCGGACGTCCGGCACGACACGTCGTCGCTACCGAATTCGGTTGGGTGGAGCCACATTTGCCACAGATCATGAAACTGCTTGGTGGCTACGTCGCGCGCAAGCGCGAGCGCGGGCTGATCGACTTCGACGACCTGCTGCTGGCCTGGCGAAGCCTGCTGACCGATCCGATCCTCGGACCCGAGATCGCCGGCCGCTGGGACCACGTACTGGTCGACGAATACCAGGACGTCAACCAGACGCAGGTCGACATCGTGCACGCGCTGCGCCCAGGGGGGCGGGGACTGACCGTGGTCGGGGACGACGCACAGGCGGTGTACGCGTTCCGCGGGTCCGACAGTGCACACCTGCTCGACCTCACCACGACGTTGCCGGACGTCACCGTCGCTCGGCTGGAGCGCAACTTCCGGTCCCGACAACGGCTGCTGGATCTGGCAAATGCGGTGCGGCCCAGTTCGTCCGGGCACCGGCTGGTCCTGCATTCGGACCGGCCCGGTGGCCGCCGGGCCAGGTTGGTGCGGTGTCACGACGCCCCCGCGGAGGCGCGGGCGATCACCGACTCCGTGCTCACCGCCGTGCAGGACGGCCACCGACTCCGTGACCAGGCGGTGCTGATGCGAACCTCGCACCACAGCGACCTGCTCGAGGTGGAACTGACGGCCAGGCACATTCCGTTCGTCAAATTCGGCGGGCTCAAGTTCCTGGAAGCCGCGCACGTCAAGGATTTCGTGGCCGCGATCCGGTTGCTGGACAACACTCTTGACGAGGTCGCCTGGTACCGACTGCTGCGACTGCACGACGGGATCGGCCCAGCGCGCGCCCGCGCGCTGCTCCAGCAGTTGGACGACGGAGACATCGACGAGCCCGCCCTGTACGCAGAGGCCGTCGCCGCCGCACCCGCCATTTCCCGGGTCGCACTGGCCGCGACCCTCGGCGCGCTGGCCGCGGCGCGAGTGCAGCGACGAATCGGCGACCGCGCCTGCGCTTGCGTCGACCTGCTGCGGCCGCTGTTGACGGCGCGCTATTCCGACTCGGTCGCACGGATCGCCGACCTCGAACGGTTGGCCGCCGCGGCGGCCGGCGCACCCGATCTCGGCACCTTCGTCGCGGAACTGACGTTGGACCCACCAGCATCGACCGGTGATCTGGCCGGCCCGCCCCACCTGGACGACGACTATCTGGTGCTGTCCACGGTGCATTCCGCCAAGGGCCTGGAATGGCCGATCGTGCACGTCATGCACCTGGTCGACGGTGCGTTCCCGGCCGACATGGCGTTGTCCAGCACGGAGGGCCTGGTCGAGGAGCAGCGGCTGTTCTATGTGGCGGTCACCCGAGCCGCCGACGAATTGTCGCTCTACGCTCCGCTGCGGATGCCGCACCACAGGCATGCCCGCGACGACCGGCACAGCTTCGCGCCGATCAGTCGGTTCCTGGACGAGGAGGCCATGGCCACCATTGACATCGAGGACCTCACACCGCCACGTCCAACACCCGCCGGCGTCGGCGCCCCGGCTCGGGTGCGGCTACCGACTCTGGATGACCTCTGGGCGTAGTCCCCGCGCACCGGGGACCCGGTGAAGCCCAGCGGAGCAGACTCAGCCGAGCCGGCGAGGTCGGTTTCGTGCTGCTGGCACCCGTTGCCGGGCCCGAGCCGGTTAGCCGTTATAGGTGACGTTCCGACAGCCGATGGAGGCGTTGTTGGCACCTGCCACGCCGATGGCGTAGGCGCAGAGGCTGTTCACCCCCACCGTCAGCGGCACCGATTGGCTGAAGCCGTGCCCCCCGCTCACACCCAGCACCCTGTTGACGTCCGGCCGTGCACCGTTGGCAGTGAATGGCCATCCCGCGCTGTTGACATAGATGTGCACCGGGATTGAGGCCGTCGGCGAGTTCGGGTCGAGCACCCATCCAGCCACGGTTGCCTGCGATCCCGAAATGGTCACCCCGTCGAGATTGCCGATAGGTGGTACCGGCCCCTGGATGGTGCGGCACTGGATCCGTGCGTTGTTGCCCGCGCCGGTCACGATGCTGTAGGCACACACGGAGTTCGGCCCGCGATTCAACCGGCCGGTGACGGCGAAGCCATGCTGGCCGGAGATGCCGAAGGCTCTGTTGACGTCTGCGCGCGGCAGGTTCGCAACGGTGGGGGTTCCGCTCGGTCCGACGTAGAGATGTACCTGATTGGACGCGCCCGGCGAGTTCGGGTCGAAGGCCCAGCCATCCACCGTGACATTCCACCCGGATACCGACATCGAATCGACAGTGCCCGTCGCCGACCGTGCGCCCTGAACCGTGCGACACCCGATCAGGGAATTGCTGTGGATCCCGATCGCGTAGGCACACACGTTATTGGAGCCGGCCGCCAGTGGGACCGTCTCGACGAACCCATGCTGGCCGGACACACCCAGCAAGGCGTTCACGTCGGGGCGCGACTTGTCGGCGACGAAGGGATACCCGGCGCTGTTGACGTAGATGTGCACCGGAATCGAGTTCGCCGCGGCATTGCTGTCGAGTACCCATCCGCTGACGGTGGCCGTGGTCCCGGAGACCTGAACGGAGTCCAGCGAGCCGGTCGGCGGCACCGGCGGCGGGGGGGCTGGTGCGGCAGCGGCGTCCGGTCGTACCGGCAGCCCGAGAATCCGCGCGCACGCCCATGGGGACCAGCCGCGCTGGCGGTAGAGCGTCAGCGCCAGGGCGTCCTGGACCGCCGGGCTGGCCTGATGGGGGTATCCGGTGCCACCGACGCTGCGCCAGGTCCCCAGGTCGAACTGGTAGGCGCCGTAGTAGCCGTTGCCGGTGTTGATCGCATAGTTGTTGCCGGATTCGCAGACCCGCAGGCGATACCAATCGTCGGCGGTCGGCGCTGCGGACGCAGTGCCCGACAACGCGGTCACCAGGACCAGGACAGCACCCAGGACAATCGCCATCGAGGCGGCCGACGACCGCAACCCCCGGGCGCCGGGGGAGTTGCCAGGTCTCGCAGGCATGGCTAGCGCCACCGTTGAATCGCGCACAGTTGCATCCGTTCTCGACACTGGACGTGGATAGCCACTCATCGACAGGCCCCGGGCATTCCAGGCAAGGCCCCGCCGAGCGCTTACACCCGCCCGGCCAAAATAACGAAGTGACACTCAGGACGATAACGCCTCTATTACGATGCTTGACTTATTTCACCCGTACAGCTGGTCCGAGAACGCCGATCGAGTTCCCCATGAGCTCAAATGGCCTCCTGTTGACCGCACAAGAGTGACCAGAGCGATCGAGGTCAACGTTCCGTGATCCCTCTCCAGGTCATCACCCGGAATACCAGGAGCCCGAAATAGGCCGGTTTATCGCCTAATTGCCCGCTCTGTGAAAACACTGTGCGGCGAGCCATTTCCGCTATCGCGGACGCCATTCGGTCGACGGCGCAATCTCGGGCTAGCCTCAGATTCCGGGCCGGACGGCGCCCGGCGGAACCACGTAGACGAAGGCGATGCCCATGAGCGTCCGGCAGCACAAGTACCTGCTCGATGAGTCGCAGATGCCCACCAGTTGGTACAACATCATCCCGGACCTGCCCGCTCCCCCGCCCCCGCCGCTGCATCCGGGGACCCACCAGCCGGTCGGCCCGGATGATCTTGCGCCGCTCTTCCCGATGGACCTGATCCTGCAGGAGGTGTCCACCGAGCGGTACATCCCCATCCCCGAACAGGTGCAGGACATCTACCGGCTCTGGCGGCCGTCACCGCTGTACCGGGCGCACCGTTTGGAGCAGGCGCTCGGCACGCCGGCCCGGATCTACTACAAGTACGAGGGCGTCTCACCCGCCGGATCGCACAAGCCGAACACCGCGGTGCCGCAGGTCTACTACAACGCCAAGGCAGGCGTGAAGAAGCTGACGACAGAGACCGGCGCGGGCCAGTGGGGAACGGCGCTGGCGTTCGCCTGTTCACTGTTCGACGTCGAGTGCGAGGTGTGGCAGGTCGGCGCGTCCTACGACGCCAAGCCATACCGACGCACGTTGATCGAAACCTTCGGCGGCACGGTGCACCGCTCACCTTCCCGGCTCACCTCGTCCGGCAGGTCCTTCCCGCCCGGCCATCCTGGCTCACTCGGCATCGCGATTTCCGAGGCCGTCGAGGTTGCCGCGGGCGCATCCGACACCAAGTACGCACTTGGCTCAGTGCTCAACCACGTACTGCTGCACCAGACGATCATCGGCGAGGAGGCGTTGTTGCAACTCGCGATGGCCGGCGAATCCGGCGCGGACCTGGTCATCGGTTGCACCGGCGGCGGCTCCAACTTCGGTGGACTGGCGTTCCCGTTCATCCGGGAGAAGCTCGCCGGGCGGCAGAGCCCGGTGATCAGGGCGGTCGAGCCGGCATCCTGCCCGTCGCTGACCCGGGGCGAGTATCGGTACGACTTCGGCGACACCGCCGGTTTCACCCCACTGATGAAGATGCATACGCTGGGCCACGACTTCGTCCCGGATCCGATCCACGCCGGGGGGCTCCGCTATCACGGGATGGCGCCGCTGATCTCGCACATCTACGAACTCGGCTTGATGGAGGCGATTGCCATCGAGCAGACGGAGTGCTTCGCCGCCGCGATCACGTTCGCCAGGACCGAAGGCATCGTGCCGGCTCCCGAGCCCACCCATGCCCTGGCCGCCACCATGGCGGAAGCGTTGGCCTGCAGGGAGTCCGGCGAGGAGAAGGTGATCGTCACCGCGCTGTGCGGGCACGGCCTCCTGGACCTTGCCGCCTACGAGGCCTACCTCGGCGGCCGGATGATCGACTCGGGCCTGTCCGACGAGGACCTGGCCACCGCACTTGCCGCGGTTCCGGTCCTGGCCGGCTGACGTGGCCGACGACGGACCCGGGGACGAGAACGCCGTCGGCGAGGAACTGGCGGCGGCGCTCGACCTGGGGCTCCTGCCGTTGGAGGGTGGGCTATTCCGATCAACTTTCGCCGGCGGGGGCGCTTCGGCGATCCTGTTCATGCTGATCGGCGACGATTTCTCGGCGATGCACCGGCTACAGAGTGACGAGATCTACTTCTACCATTCGGGTGCGCCGCTGCGGATGCTGCTGATCGACCCGGACGGCGCGCCGTCCGAGGTCATCATCGGTCCGGATGCACTCGCCGGGCAGCATCCACAGTTCCATGTTCCCGCCTGCTGGTGGCAGGGCTCGTCCAGCGAAGGGCCATGGAGCCTGGTGTCAACAATGGTGACGCCGGCGTTCGACTGGCAGCACTTTGTGCTGGCCGACCGAGATGTGTTGGTGGATCTCGTTTCCGGACACAACATGCCCGGCATCGCTGAGCGCATCGCCGCACTGACGCGTCCTGGGCAGTCCCTGGACTCGCCCGACGACTTCGGCGCCGACGGCTGAGCCCATCCAGAACGTCCTGTAGTGCGTTTGCTTGACGTTCGTCACATCAACGCACTATGGTGGGTGGCGATCCCGCTGGAGGTGGGCATGACGGACCAGAACATCCGACCTTTAGAGGACGGCATCGAACGCGACCTACGCGGCCTGAATTACGGCAGCTACCTGCACCTGGACGAGTTGCTCGGCGCGCAGCAACCACTCTCGGATCATCACGACGAGATGCTGTTCATCATCGTGCACCACACCACCGAGTTGTGGATCAAGCTCGTGATCCATGAGGTGCGATCGGCGATGGCGCTGATCGCGGCGGACGACCTGGCACCGGCCCTGAAGCGACTGGCCCGCGTCAAGCACGTCCAGCGGCAGATGACCGATCAGTGGTCGGTGCTGGCGACCCTGACCCCCACCGAGTACTCGCAGTTCCGGCACGAACTGGGGAAGTCCTCCGGATTTCAGTCGGCCCAGTACCGGACACTGGAGTTCCTGCTGGGCAACAAGAACCCAGCGATGGTCGCGGTGTTCGCGCATGATCCTGTTGTCCAGCAACAGCTCACCAAGGACCTGCACAGCCCCAGCCTGTATGACGAGTTCCTGCTCTACCTGGGTCGGCGCGGTTACCCGATTCCAGCAGAACTGCTCGATCGCGACTGGTCAACACCGCACATCCTGAACACCGACCTGGTCGCGGTCTTCACCGGCGTCTACTCCGACCCCGAACACCAGTGGGATGTCTACGAGACCTGCGAGGAACTCGTCGATATCGAGGACACCTTCCAGACCTGGCGGTTCCGTCATCTCAAGACGGTCGAAAGGATCATCGGGTACAAGCGCGGCACCGGCGGTTCAACGGGGGTCGCGTTTCTCACCAGGGCACTGTCCCTGACGTTCTTTCCGGAACTGTTCGCTGTCCGCACCGAAATCGGCCAGCCGGCAGCCCCGCCCATCGAATCACAGCCCATCCAGCCAAACTAAGGACACCAGGCGTGACGATCGCCGATCAGACAACAGCTTTCAGCCGAGCCCGAGCCCTGCAGGCCGATGCCGACGACCCGATCGCGGCCTTTCGTGACCGCTACCTGCCGCAGACCGATGACGTTGTCGCCTACCTGGACGGCAACTCCCTCGGCAGACCGCTGGCCTCGATCGGGGCCGCTTGGACCTCGTTCACCCAGGAGCAGTGGGCCGGCCGGCTGATCCGCGGCTGGTCGGAGGGCTGGATGGAGTTACCCGAGATCGTCGGCGATGAACTGGCTTCCGCAGCGCTCGGCGCAACTGCCGGGCAAACGGTGATCGCCGACTCGACAACGGTGAACTTTTACAAGTCGCTGCGGGCCGCGCTGAATCTGCGGCCGGGACGCCGCAAGGTCGTGGTCGACCGGGACAACTTCCCGACCAATCGCTACGTCGCCGAATCCCTGGCCCGGGATCTGGACCTGGAACTGATCTGGCTGCAGGCCGAACCAGGTAGCGGCATCACCGTCGAGGATGTTGCCGCAGTCGTTGACGACGACACGGCCGTCGTCACGCTGAGCCACGTCGCCTACCACTCCGGATTCCTCGCCGACGCCAAGGCGATCACCGAAACCGCGCACCAGGCAGGTGCTCTCGTGGTGTGGGACCTGTGCCACTCCGTCGGGTCAACTGAAATCAACCTCGACGATTGGGATGTCGATTTCGCGGTCGGTTGCACCTACAAGTTCGTCGGCGCCGGCCCGGGCGCACCCGCGCTGATCTACGTCAATCGCAAACACCACGAGCACATTGATCAGCCGATCTGGGGTTGGCTCGGCCGCAAGGATTCCTTCGAGATGGAGCAGGGTTTCATCCCGGCGAATGGTGTGCGATCGATGATCTCCGGCACCCCCGCCGTGCTGGGGATTCTCGCCGTGCGGGAGGGTGCCGCGGTGATCGCCGAGGCCGGGATCGGTGCGATCCGGGCCAAAGCCGTTGCTTTGACCGAGATGGTGATCGCGCTGACCGACGAATGGTTGGTGCCGCAGGGTTTCTCACTCGGGTCCCCGCGGGACAGCAATCGCCGCGGTGGGCATGTCAGCATCAACCGATCAGATGCGCGGGAGGTCTGCGGCCGGCTCATCGAGGCCGGTGTCCTCGCGGATTTCCGGGCACCGGAGTCGATCCGAATCGGACTGTCGCCACTTCCGACGTCGTTCACGGAGGTGTGGGATTCACTCGACGTGATCCGGAAACTGACCGCCTGATGGCCCATTCGTCGGGCGCAGCCGTCCTGCCGCCGGATCGGCCCGGTTCGCCCGGGTCGCTGATCGTCTCGTTCGCGGGAACGTATCTGCGGGAGCTGGGTGGCTGGATCGCGGTCGCCGACCTGATCGACTGCCTGGCCTCCGCGCAGTTGGCCGCGCCTTCGGTTCGGCAGGCTGTCGTGCGACTGAAATCCCGTGGCTTCCTGGCCGCGGAACGACGCGGCGATGAAGCCGGCTACCACCTCACGGAGGCGGGTCTGGGCGACCTGGCCACCGGTGATCGGCGGATCTTTCGGCAGCCCCGGGCCACCGTCGAGGACGGCTGGGTGCTGGCGGTGTTCTCGGTCCCGGAGGCCGACCGGCACCTGCGCCACGAACTGCGCACCGAATTGGCCTGGCTCGGCTTCGGCACGGTCAGCCCCGGTGTCTGGATCGCACCCAGACCACTGGCCGACCCCACCCGCGCGCTGCTCGGTGACGCCGGGCTCGATCGCTACGTCACCTGGTTCGGTGCCCAGAATCTCACCGCGATCGACGTTGCCGCCTGGTGGGATCTGGCAGCATTGCAGCAGGCAGTACGAGACCTTCCTGGCCGACCACCGCGCGGAGGTCTCGGCACCCGCACTGCCGGATGAGCAGGCATTTGCCCGACACCTTCGGCTGATCGACCAATGGCGGCTGTTCCCGCGGCTGGATCCGGGCCTGCCGGATTCGCTCCTGCCGCCGGACTGGCCGGCAAGGGCTGCCTGGGCCCTGTTCGACACACTCCACGCGCGGTGGTCGACCGGCGGGCTGCGGCACGTCAGGTCCGTCGTCTCCTGAATCCGGGCTGCTGCCGCCGAAGACTGTCCGGCCATTCACACGTCGAAGAGCACCAGGGCGAAAATGACGATGACCACCAGCGCCAGGAACCAGATGTTGCCGATGACGTACTTCTCGGTCAGCCCGAGGGGTGGGGTGATGTCGCTGAGCGATTCCGGCGCGATGCACGCCAGAGTCGGGTCGAACGGGTCGTGATAGATCTCGACCAGGGTGCCCGGCCGGGGCATGCCCGGAGCGCGGATTCGCGAGGTAAAGGTGATTTCCCGGCCGTCCGCGGACTGGAACGTGATGATCGGTTGCCGGACCGGCTGTTTCGAACCGTCGCGCGTACGACGCCGCCTGTTCGACAGGTTCTCGTCGACGACAACACCGCGCGCGGACAGCCAACCCACGGGAACCGCGCCGATACTTCGGGCGCTCTTCGATTCCCGGATCTGCCTGGTCCCGAAAGCGGCCGCGAGAAACACGGGTATCACCAGGAGAAGCAGGCCCAACCAGGCTGGCATGCGTTGATGATGTCAAGACGCGGGGAACTTCGGTGCGGGTGGATCATCCACCCCGGCGGCAGGGTCACCGCTGGGCAAGTCGTCCGGGGAGTCGTCGGCGGCCGGGTCCATCCCTTCGTCGCCACGAGAAACCGCACCCGGCAACGGGATCAGCACCGTGCTGAGCATCCGGCGCGTCCGGCCGGGACCCGGCCTGTTGCCGATCCTCGCCTGCACGGCGGCCCCGATCTCGGTCAGCATCTCCTTGAATTCATCCCGATCCAGCCACAGCCCGACGGTTCGATACCCGGCGCCGTCCTGTTCGAGATCCACGTCGCCGGCATCGATGTACCTGTCGAAATCGCCCAACAGACCGGCCAGGAAGGCCATGAACGCCCGTCGGTGGTCCTCCGGCGTCATGCTGCGCAGGTCCTCATCACTGATCTGCGCGTCGGCGACCGAAAGTGCGTAGGTCCGTTCGACGGTGCCGCGGACCCTGCGCTCACCGACCGCCACCAGCACACCGGCCTTGGCGAGGTTGGCGACCTGCCGGTAAAGCGTCGCGGCCGGGACGCCATCGATCTCGGCAAGAAGCTGACCCGTGGTCAGTTCCCGGTCTCCCAGAAACGCCTGGACGATGCGCAGACGAAGCGGGTGCAGCAACAGGTCGGCGGACGACATGAGTCGAATCCTCTCATATTTGCTATTATTATCGCATGTGCGAACAATGGAGGTGCTGACCGTGGTGTCGATCGGTCTGGAAACAGGCGAACTGCGATTGGAGCTGACCCGAGGCGAAAAGCTCGCGGCCCTTCGAAAATCGAACGTCGTCATCCCCTGGCCGGACATTCGCAGCGTCGAGGCCGTCGCCGAACCGATCCGGCTGGTGCACGGCCTGCGCGTGCCGGGACTGGGCATCCCGGGCCGCACGAAGATCGGAACCTGGCGGTCGAAGGGTCGCAAGACTTTTGCGGTCACCCACAAAGCCGCTCCCGGCCTCCGGATCATGCTGCAGAACTGCACGTTCGACGAGATTCTGCTGTCGGTGCCCGAACCAGTCATGCTGGCTGACCAGATCTCGTCGCGACTGACCGGAGGCCACTCCCCGGCTGACACGACAGAACGGCTGATGGCCTTCCACTCTGACGGCATCACCATCGCCGGAACGTTTGCCCTCCCCTCGCCCGGTCATGATGTGCATGCCGCAGCCGTGCTGATCACCGGTTCCGGACCACTCGATCGGGACGGCAGCAATCGACGCGCGCCGATCGACGTCAGCCGGCAGCTCGCCGAGCACCTGGCGCGGTCGGGGGTGGCCACGCTGCGGTACGACAAACGCGGCGTCGCCGCATCCGGTGGCGAATTCCTGCGTGCCGGCCTGCTCGACAACATCGATGACGCCAGGACTGCGCTCGAATCGCTTGCCGCACAACCGGAATGCACCGACGTGCCGTTGGTCACGATCGGCCACAGCGAGGGCGCCCTGATCGTGGCGGCCCTCGCCGCCGAGCCCGACAGCATGGTCGACGGGGCGGTCCTGTTGGCGGGCCCGGCCAAGTCCGGTGAGCAGCTCCTCCTCTGGCAGGCCGCAAGGATCACGCCAACCCTGCCGAAGCCGGTCCGACTGATCCTGCGGGTGATGCGGACCGACCCGGCGAAGCAACAGCGTAAGTTCCTCGACCGGATCGCTGCCAGCACCGGCGACACCGTCCGCATGCAGGGTAGGCGGATCAACGCGAAGTGGTTCCGCGAGCTGGTGGAGTTCGATCCGATCAGCTACTTGCGGGCCGTGACCGTTCCCGTGCTGGCCATCACCGGGGACAAGGATCTACAGGTCGATCCGGATGATCTACAGATCATTGCGTCCACCGTCGCCGGCCCGGTCACCATGCGGCGGGTATCCGATCTGACGCATATTCTGCGCCGGGACCCGGCCTCGCCTACCCTTGGCGACTATCGCCGGCAGCTCAAGCTTCCGGTGGATAGTGCTGTGCTGCAGGATATTTCGGGTTGGATCGATGACCTCGTCCGGCGCTCCGATACGACTCGCCGGGCGGCCGGGCACTGACCGTGACCGCCGGCCGGAACTTCGGGGTCACCGGTTGCCGCTGCGGAATCCCTGCGTACGGTGGACGTCATGAAGGTGATCATCGCGGGCGGACACGGCAAGATCGGCCTCCGGCTCGGCCGGCTACTCGGCGAACGGGAAGTGCATCCGGTCGGACTGATTCGAAAGCCGGACCAGGCGGCGGATCTGGTTGCGGTTGGCGCCCACCCGGTGCTGTTCGATCTCGAATCGGGGACTGCGGCTGACCTGGCCAAAATCCTTGCCGGCGCCGATGCCGTCGTGTTCGCTGCTGGTGCCGGGCCCAGCAGCGGCGCCGCCCGGAAGGACACCATGGACCGTGGCGGTGCTGTACTGCTGGCCGACGCGGCGGAGTTGGCCGGTGTCCGGCGCTATCTGATGGTGTCGGCAATGGGCGCCGATGCCGGACGCACGCCCGACCACGATGACGTATTTGCCGCCTACATCGACGCGAAAAAGGCCGCCGATGACGACATTCGCGCACGTGACCTGGACTGGACGATTCTGCGTCCGGGCGGCCTGACCATGGCATCCGGTACCGGTGAGGTCCAGTTGGCCGAGCACACGTCGCGCGGTCAGGTGCCGCGGGAGGATGTCGCAGCGGTGTTGCTGGCGCTGCTCGACGAGCCGAAGACCGCCGGTCTTTCGCTCGATCTCATCTCCGGCGACGTGCCGATCGACGAGGCGGTCGCGGCGTTGGTGACCGGGCCCTGAGCCCGGCGGGGGTCGTCGCTGGGTAGGTTGACACTCGTGGCCCGATCAACCGACAGCAGTGAACCGGTCGAACTGTCCGTCGGCGAGCGCACGGTGCGGATCACGCACCCGGAGCGCGTCTACTTTCCCGCCACCGGCGCCACCAAACTCGACCTGGCCCAGTACTACCTGAGCGTCGGGGACGGCATCGTTCGCGCGCTGCGAGAACGGCCGTGCATGATGCACCGGTTCCCGGAGGGTTTGAGCGGCGACAAGGTCCATCAGAAGCGGCTGCCGCGCGGCGCGCCGCCGTGGGTTGAAACAGTTCAGCTGTTCTTTCCGAGGTACAAACGCACCGCCGACGAATTGTGCGTCACCGAACTGGCCAGCGTGATCTGGGCCGTGCAAATGTCCACCGTCGAATTCCACCCCTGGAATTCGCGGAGGGCGGATACCGAGAAACCAGACGAATGGCGGATCGATCTGGACCCGATGCCGGACTGCGATTTCGAAACCGTCAGGCGTGTTGCACATGTCGCGCACGAGGTGCTTGACGAAATCGGCGCAGTCGGTTGGCCGAAAACGTCGGGCGGCAAGGGCATGCACATTTACGTGCGAATCGAACCGCGGTGCGGATTTCCCGACGTCCGTCGGGCGGCATTGGCCTTTGCCCGTGAAGTGGAGCGCCGATCACCGGCGGACGTCACCACAACCTGGTGGCGAAAAGACCGTGATCCCAAGAAATTGTTCGTCGACTACAACCAGAACGCCCGTGACCACACCATCGCCAGTGCCTACTCGGTGCGCGGAGTCCCGGAGGCGACCGTCTCGACCCCGATCACCTGGGGCGAGATCGACGATGTAGTGCCCCGCGATTTCACGATGGCCACGGTGCCGGCGCGTTTTGCCAGGCTCGGCGACCTGCATGCCGGCATCGATGAGGCGGTGTTCTCCCTCGACACACTGCTGGAGTGGGCGGAACGTGACGAGCAGGCCGGCGCCGCGGACCCGGGCGAGCCAGATGCTGTTCGTCAGGATGCTGTTCGTCAGGATGCCGTCGACCTGGACGCCACGGTCGAGAAGTGAGAGGTGGGGGCCGGTCTGGACGACTGCCATGGTGGCGGCGGCAGCCATCTTGATAGCAGCGCCCACTTGAAAGCGGCGCCTTCTTGATGGCAGCGCCTTCTTGATAGCAGCGCTCAAGGAACGACAGTCACCGGCCATCGACCGGCCCGGACAAGTCGGACACCGAGAGATCCGACGATCCGGTGGCCGGCCGATGTGGAAGCTCCGACAATCACTGCGTCCGCCAGCACCTCATCGCAGATCCGGGAGATCTGCGTGTAGGCATCACCTTTTGCCTGCATGAAGCGGGCTCGGATACCCGCCCGGACGGAACCTTCCTCGACCTGGTGGCGAATCTCATCGGCGATCTCCAGCTGAGACTCGCTGAAGGCCAGCGCGGCCTCCGGAATGAGCCCACCCATCGACGTCATGGAGCTGACGAAAATCACCACCAGCTCAGCCGACTGCCGACGCGCCAGCCCCGCAGCATAGGACGCGGCCCGCAGCGACGTCGTCGAACCGTCGATGGCCGCGACGATCACCCGCGGACCGTCGGTTCCCCGCTCGAAGCTACCGGCGATCACCACTCCATCCTGCACCGTCTGCAGGGCAGGCGGTCACCAAAGCCCGCAGAAGGTCGGCGGACGCTCTCCTCGGGACCCGCGAGCGACGGCAGGACCCCGCTGGTCTGGCTGACTTGTCGCGAGACCCGTTGCTCAAAGGGGACTGTCGGTGGTCCCGGCTAGGGTTCTTGGTATGGGGATGGACACCGTGATGGACTCGGCGCAGGCCGAAGTCGCGGTCGCGTGCGCCGCCCTGAAAACACTCCAGGGACTGGACTTCTGGAAAATCCCGGAACTGGACCTGCTCGCGTTGGCGCAATCCGTCGAAGGCCTGACCCGGCTCGGGTACAACGCCCAGGTACGCCTGGCCGGGGAGATCGACACCCGGCACACCGCCGACCGATTCGGGTCCGCCTCCACCGTCGCGCTGCTCCGCGAAACGTTGACGATCTCCGCCCCGGACGCCCGAGCCCGGGTGAACACCGCGACAATGGTCCTCCCCCAACTCCAACCCTCCGGGGCAACAGCGGACCCGGTACTCCCCGAACTCGCCCACGCCCTCTCCGATGGGCTGATCGGGATCGAACAAACCCGGACCATCGTCGCCACCATCAAAGGCCTACCCACCGACGTCGACCCCGGGATGCTGGTCATGGCGAAAAAGGTGCTCGTCGAGGCCGGAACCACAACGCAACCGAAACCATTCGCCCTGTTCTGCAAATCCGTCGCGTTGTCCTGCGACCCCGACGGGAAACCGGACGACAAAGACCCCCACGACCGCGTCGAACTCACCATCGGCACCCGCAACCCCGACACCGGCCTGACCGGCCTCAAAGGCCAGTTGGACGACCTCGGAGTGGAACTGCTCGGCAAAGCCATCGAAGGGTTCAGCAAACCCCAACCAGCCCCGGACGGCACCCCCGACCGGCGCAGTCCCGCGGTCCGCCGCGGCCACGCCCTGAAAGAAGTCCTCCGCCGCTACCTGAACCTCGCCGACGCCCCCACCCACGGTGACCAACGCCCACACATCACCATCACCGTGAACTACGACGACCTCCGCCAGCAGATCGGCGCCGCGTACCTCGAACTCGGTGGGGCGATCAGCGCCGCCCAAGCCCGGATCCTGGCCTGCGACGCCCAGATCATCCCGATGGTGCTGGGCTCCACCTCAGAGGTCCTCGACGTCGGCCGGGCGAACCGGTTGTTCACCCCCGCCATCCGTAAAGCAATCACCCAACGAGACAAAGGCTGCACCTTCCCCGGCTGCGACCGGCCACCCGCCTGGACCGACGCGCACCACGTCCAGCACTGGCTGAACGGCGGCATCAGCTCCTACAACAACGGGTGCCTCCTTTGCGGGCACCACCACCGGGTCATCCACCAAGGCCACTGGCAGATCAGGTGGGCCACCGACGGCATCCCCGAATTCCTACCCCCCACCTGGGTCGACCCGGAGCAGAAACCCCGACGCAACAACACACATCGCATCACCGACCTCCTCACCCGCGCACGGGACGGGTCAACCGACCCGTGAGATGGATTGACCAGCAGGCATTCTCAGCTCAAGAAGGGAGTGCGCACAAGGACCAGGTCCGACACCGCCGATGCCACTCGGCAAAGGCCATGAATTCGCCCGTCGACCGGCCGTACCCACGACGTGCCCTTGCGCTGCGCGGACCCACCTGCCCTTCCGGCCGAGTCAGGCCTCCATCGAGACCTGCCCATGGCCCAATTCGTGGAGGTAGTGCGCCATTCCCTCGGGTGCTCGGCCATGAGTCCGCCCACTGGTCAGCACGGGACTGGCTCCAGTGCTCACCACCCACCCGCCGGCGGCCCGCACCGCATGGCTGAGCAGGACGTCCTCATGGCTCACTACATCCTGGAAACTGCCGACGGAGACGTAGGTGTCGGCTCGAACCCCGAGGTTCGCCCCGTGCACGTGCGGATGCCCGTCAGTGATCAGGTGGCGCAATCGATAGGCGGCAAGAACCCCGGCTGCGAGTTCTCGCGGGTCGGGTCGGACCGTCCCGAGCAACAATTCAACGCCGATCCGGGCGTGCAGTAGCTGGGTCTGCAGCCAATCGGCCGGGACCGCCGAATCCGCGTCGGTGGAGGCGATCCACATGTCGCCTACCGCTACGCCGGCAGCGGATTCGGTCTGCAGTAGGTGACGCACGCCGGCAGCGCGGGCAGCACCTACCCTTCCTGCATGGGAGATCAGTACCTCCACCCCCGCCCAGTCACTCGCGATGCGGTACGTACCGTCGGTGCTCCCGTCGACAACCACGATGATCCGGGTCCGCGGTGGATCGGATTCGGCGGATCGCAACTGCCGGATGGCCGCATCCAGACCGGTCAGACACCGCGGCAGACGCTCTTCCTCGTTGCGGGCCGGCACCACGATGCCGATCGCGGCAATATCGACGGCCGGCACCTCGGCCACCGAGATCGTCATGCCAGCAGTCCATCTCGTCGCGCTACCGATTCGACCGGCGGCCGGACCAGGACATCGAGATGGAAGTCCTCCTCGGTGTGGTCGACCAGAACAGAGAGTCCCGACTCACATCGCAACTGGTGATGAACCTGGTCACCCGTCATCGGGTAATCGGCGACGGGATGGCGCCAATGGCACGCCAGCACGACACCGTCCCCGGTCAGCGAGGACACCGCCGCCGCGATCAGCAGCGACAGATCCGATGGGTCGCAGTAGTAGCCGATCTCGGAGAGCACGATCAGATCAAACGGGCCGACCGGCCAGTCCTGTGGCACCTGTCGCAGTTCCAACGTCACCCCCGGATGACCCGAGAGGCGTTGCCGGGCAACGGCCAACGGCACGTCGGAAATGTCGGTGGCCAACAATCGATCACACCGCGGCGCCAGTTCCTGGGTGAGCGCTCCGATGGCACAACCAGGTTCGAACGCGGAACTGAATCGCCGACGAGGCAGGCTGGCCATGGCGATGGCGCGCTTGCGCTCTTCGTACCATCGGGTCTCGAATCCCCAAGGGTCGGCGCCGGCCTGATAGAAGCCGTCGAAATACTGCCGGCCCAGGCTGTCCGACGATGCGCGTGGACTCACCGCGTTACTCATGGCCGGTCGATCGCGACGAATCCACAAAGATTTCCCGCGCGCCGCGGAAGTGGTCCCGAAAGCCCAGCGGCACAATGGCCTCATCGCCGGGTTCCGGGGACAACGGCTCGATCTGGCTGCGATGCTCGGCCAGCGCCGATTCCTTCGCCGCCCGCGACGCGGCCGAAAGGTCCAGTGCGGTCAGCATTTCCACCTGCAGGGTGCCGTCACCGGGCCGAGCCCAGTGCCAAGCCCACAGCGGGTACTCCAACAGTCGGCAGCCGGTCAGGTCGGCGACCTGCTGAGCCGCAGCAGATGCCGCCGAATGATCCGGATGCCGATCGTCCCGCCAGGGCGCCACCAGCCAGGTCCCGTCACCGACATCGTCGACCAGCGAGAGGATCTCATCCGTCAGTTCAGCGGTACGTGCCTCGAGCCGGCCGTCACCCAGATCCAACTGTCGGAGCCCAGCACCTGGTGCGAGCGCCCCAACCGCGGCGGCGACCTCGCCGCGCCGGGCCACGGCCAAGGCTCCGGGTCGCACAGTCGGCGACAGGGGATGTGAAGCCTCCCCCGCCGTGGCGACGACGACCGTCACCGACACACCGCAAGCAGCAGCCTGCGCGATCAATCCACCGGCGCCGAGGGACTCGTCGTCGGGGTGCGCGGCCACCACGATCAGCCGCCGCAGATCGCCGGCATCAAGAGAACACACCTGGTCGAGCAGCCCCGACGTCGCCCAGTCGGCCACCGACGTACCGGGTTCGCGATGATCAAAACCAGCAACCGCCGCAGCCGGCAACGACCGCGAACTCATCAGACCCACGCCGACAGGTCCAGCACCGCTCGACCCAATGCGGCCTCATCCCGCTCTGCATGATGCTGCCGCAGGTACAGCTGAAGGTCGGCGACGCGTCGCGCGTGCCGCTCGTCCCTCGCCAACGGCGCTGGGCCCAACGCATGGCCAACGCGTTCGATGACGTCCTCGGCCGCCCTGGCGACGATCGCCCGCACCCGGGACGCGAGCAACACCCCGTCCGCCCCGTTTGCCGCACCGGAATCAACCAGCACAGCCGCCTCGGCGAGCACAGCCCGCGCACTGGTCAGCGCGGCGTCCACCGCACCCAGGTGCATGGCCGCGATCTGGTCCGGTTCCCGAACGCTCAGTGCGTCCCGCATGGTCCGGGCAAGGCCGACCGCTCCGCCGTACCAGCAGGCAGCGACCCCGATCCCGCCCCAGGCGAAGCCGGGGCGGCGCAGGTACCAGTCGTCTGGCCCAACGGGAACCGCGGCGACGTCGACCAGATCGATCGGGCCGGACGGCACGTCGGCCAACCCGCGGGCCACCCAGCCGGCATCGCTGGCCGCGACACCGCGACCCCGCAGGTTGATGGCGAACAGCCGGCGCCCACCGTCGGGAGTGTGTGCGGTGATCAGGGCGTGACTCAACCGCCCGGCCAGCGAGCACCACGGCTTCGTCCCGGTCAGCAGCCAGTGGTCACCGTTGCGGACAGCATCCACCCGAATACCCGGGCCCTCGGCGGCGAACACCCCCCAGGTGCTGTGTTCGGTGCCACCGACTTCGCCGATCCGGATGGTGGACACGGCCGGATCCGCCTGCGCCTCAGCGTGAATGGCCACCGCGTCGGTATGCGCCTCGATGACCCGCGCCGCGGTCAGGTCACCAGCGGCCAGGGCCGTCAGTGAGCGCCAGCGCAATGCCGTCGCACCAGAGCCGGGTTGCGGGAGCCAGCGCCCGACGCCCGACGCGAGCCGGATCGCGAGATCGGATCTGCCATCGACGGCGGCGGCGGCATTGTCGAGTTCACGTTCGATGGGCGGCTCAATAGCGTCGTCTGCCCCCGGTGGGAGGGCGATATGGGTCAGCATCGTGATCATGGCGGGTCTCCCTTTCCAGGAGTCTCCGGCACTCACACCGGCTCTCGGGGTTGTTACCGGGCAGTCGGCGCCTCAAACCCGGACCGTGCGTCAATGACGGAGATCACCGGCTGATCTGGGATGCCCGAATCGCTATCCTGATCCGATGACCGGCCCGGCCTTTGCGAACCCGCAGCCCGATGTCCTGGGCGACGGGTATGAGGCCATGACAGCAGAGTTCCCCGATGACGCGGAAGGCCCGGTCATCGCGACACTCGTTCGGCACTCGGCGCCGATCACCACCAGCAAAGCCGTGTTGTACCTGCACGGCTTTTCCGACTACTTCCATCAGGTCGAACTCGCCGAATTCCACGCCGTCCGTGGCGATGATTTCTACGCCCTCGACCTGCGGAAGTACGGTCGTTCGCTCCGCCCGTACCAGACCCCTGCCCGTATGTCGGATGTCGCGGATTACTACCCGGAACTGGATTCCGCGCTCGAATTCATCATCGGGGAGGGCCACGACCACATCATGATCAACGCGCATTCCACGGGCGGGCTGATCGCTGTGCACTGGCTCCAACACCGACTGGACACCGGCGGCGAGCTGGCGCCGATCCGCGCTGTTGTACTCAACAGCCCGTTCCTGGATGTACCGGCCACCTGGGCGGTCCGCACCCTGGCCCCGCGGCCGTTCGCGGTGCTGGCCAAGAACCGACCGCTGATGGTGCTGCCGTCCAACGGCCCGAGCTACTACCAGCTCAGCACGCACCGCAGCGAGCGCGGTGAATGGGATTTCGTCACCGACTGGAAACCGGTGACCGGTGGGGTGGTTCGGGTCGAGTGGTTGGCGGCGGCACAACGGGCGATCGCCCGGGCACACGCCGGGCTGAACCTGGACTGCCCGATCCTGGTGCTGTGCTCCGACAAAACGGTCCGCGCAAGGCAGTGGACCGACGAGCTGTACCGGGGCGACTCGGTACTGGACGCCGACGCACTCGCCCGCTGGTCGACGCGACTGGGCACTCATGTGACCTGCATCAGGATCGTGGATGGCATGCACGATCTACTGCTGTCGGCTCCCCATGTGCGTCAGCGGGTCTTCGCCGAAATCACCCGTTGGACGGACGCCTACGCGTCCTGAATCGACCGCGGCCGGGAAACATCCGCGTCCGGACATCCGCGGAAACAGCCCGACGTCCGGAAACACCCCGACGTCCGGATACGGCACCGAGTAAAGGACCCCGGCGGGACCGACTCAACTCAACAGACCGGCGATGATGATCAGCGCCGGAATACAGGCCAACGTGGTTGTCGAGACCAGATCCCGCGCCAGCGGAACCGAGGTGCGGTAACGAACCGCAAAGACAAAAACGTTCTGCGCAGTTGGCAACGCCGCGCACATGGTGGCGGCCAGCAGCGGAACACCGTCGAGCCCGAACACCCAGTGGGCGACGGCAAATGCCACCAGTGGCATCACCACCACCTTCAGCACGGTGGCCAGTGCAAGGTCGGCCGCCCGGCCGCCACGGCCCGGCAGCGGCGCGCCACGCAGCGAGATACCGAAAGCGATCAGCGCCGCCGGTACGGCCATCCCGGCAATCAGATTGAGCGGCGCATAGATCAACTCCGGAATCGCGGTGCCGGTCGCCGCGAAGGCGATACCCAGCACCGAGGCGATGATCACCGGGTTCCGGATCGGCTGCATGATCACCCTACGAAAGGACGGCCGGCGCCCGGACTCCACCACATCCAGCACCACGAACGAGATCGGCGCCAACACCAGCAACTGGTAGAGCATCACCGGTGCGACGAACGAGGCGTCCTTGAAAACGTAAACGGCGAGCGGGATCCCGAGGTTGCCCGCATTCACGTAGGACGACCCAAGCGCCCCTATCACCACAGTTCCCACGTCCCGTTTCCACCACAGCCTGGCCAGCAGAATGAAGATCCCCACCGCGACCGTCGTCGCAATCGCCGTCACCGCCAGTGCGCTGGACAGCACCGAGTGAATAGACGCACCGGCAAGGGTTTTCAGCAGCAGGGCCGGCGTCGCGACAAAGAACACCAGGCGCGACAGCACAACCGGGGCGGACTCGGGTAGCAGTGTCGTCCGAGCCAACAGGTAGCCGACCCCGACGACGACACCGATCGTCACCAGCCCCTGCAGTACGGCGAGCAACGGGGGGGTCAGCCGACCAGTGCGACGGTGGCCCGTGCGATGGCCAGCTCCTCGTTGGTCGGCACAACCATCACGGTCACCGGCGAACCTTCCGGCGAGATCACCCTGGCATCAGCGGATCTCACCGCGTTGCGGTCCGGGTCGACGGAGATACCCAACGAATCGAGATCGTTCAGAATTCTCGCCCGGACAACCCCGTCGTTCTCGCCGACTCCTGCGGTGAACGCGATGACATCCGCGCCGCCCAGCACCGCATGGTAGGCGCCGACGTACTTGCGGACGCGGTGGCAGTACACGTCCAGCGCCAGCGCCGCAGCCGAGTCGCCGGAAGCGATCAGCTTGTGCAGATCCCGGAAGTCGTTCACTCCCGACAATCCGAAGACACCGGAGCGTCGGTTCAGCAGGTTGTCGATCTGGTCGGCGTCCATCCCGCCGTTGCGCAACAGGTGGAACACCACGCCGGGATCGACATCGCCGCTGCGGGTTCCCATCACCAGGCCCTCGAGCGGGGTCAGTCCCATCGAGGTCTCGACTGCCCGGCCGTATCGCACCGCCGAGGCCGAGGCGCCGTTGCCCAGGTGCAGGACGATCGTCTTGAGGTCGGACACGTCCTTGCCAAGGACGCCGGGCAGCAGGTGCGAGACGTACTGATGTGATGTGCCGTGAAATCCGTAGCGCCGGATCTGATGCTCTGCGGCCACGGCACGGTCGATCGCGTAGGTCGCGGCCGCCGCCGGCAGATCCCGGAAGAATGCCGTGTCGAAAACCGCAACCTGGGGAATACCCGGAAATGCCATCATGGCCCGCGCAATTCCAGTGGCATTCGCCGGATTGTGCAACGGCGCGAGTACCGACAGGTCGCTGATCTGTTGCAGCACTTCGGCATTGACGACGACCGGGTCACCGAACAACGCCCCGCCGTGGACCACCCGATGCCCAACGGCCACCAGTGCGACCTCCGACAGCGGCAGCCCGGAATCGGCGAACAACTGCCGCATGATAGTCAGTGCCGCGCCGTGATCGGGAAGGTCACCGGCAAAGGACAGCGTCTCGCCGCCGGCCTTGTGGGTAGCAACGCCTTCCCCGCCGATGCGCTCCACCAGGCCGGAAGCGGCAGCGATCCCCTCGGCCGGGTCGATCAGCTGGTACTTCATCGACGACGAGCCGGAGTTGATCACCAGGACGTAACTCGCCATCAGGCAATCCCTTTCGTCGCCGCAACCGGGACCTGCAGTCCACCAGCGGAATGGGACACCAGGGCGCTCGTTCCCTGCGCCTGCACTGCGGTGATCGCCACGGTGTTGACGATGTCGGCGACCAACGCCCCGCGGGACAGATCGTTGACCGGCTTGTTCAGGCCCTGCAGCACCGGCCCGATCGCCACCGCGTTGGCGCTGCGCTGCACCGCCTTATAGGTGTTGTTGCCGGTATTCAGGTCCGGGAAAATCAACACGGTGGCTCGGCCCGCCACCAATGAGTCGGGCAACTTCGTCGCTGCCACCGACGGGTCGACAGCGGCGTCGTACTGAATGGGGCCGGCCACCATCAGATCCGGCCGCATTTGATGTACCAGATCGGTTGCTGCGCGGACTTTTTCGACATCGGCACCACTGCCGGACGTCCCGGTCGAGTACGACAGCATCGCCACCCGGGGGTCGATCCCGAATTGCGCCGCGGTTGCTGCGGAGGAAATCGCGATGTCCGCCAATTGCGGCGCGGTCGGATCGGGATTGACCGCACAGTCCCCGTAGACCAGCACCTGATCGGACAGGCACATCAGAAAGACGCTGGAGACGATCGTGGTTCCGGGCGCCGTTTTGATGATCTCGAACGACGGTCTGATGGTGTGCGCGGTGGTGTGCACCGCGCCGCTCACCATCCCGTCGGCCATCCCCAGATGGACCATCATCGTGCCGAAATAGGAAACATCGCTCACCGTCTCGGTCGCGATCTGCATCGTCATGCCCTTGTGCGCGCGGAGCCGGGTGTATTCCTCGGCAAAGGTGTCGACCAGCTGCGGGTCATCGGGGGACACGATGGTCGCTGCGCTGATATCCAGCCCGATCGCGGCTGCCTTCGCGCGGATGACGGCCTCGTCGCCGAGCAGAATGAGGTCCGCAACGGCGAGCCTGGACAGGATCGCGGTCGCCTGTAGGATTCGCTCGTCCTCACCCTCCGGCAGCACCACCCGGCGACGATCAGCCCTGGCCCGTTCGAAGACGCGGTACTGAAACATCAACGGCGTCACGACATCCGACTCAGCAACGTCAATGGCGGCCAGGAGCGCCTCGGTGTCCACCGTGTCGTGAAAGACCCGCAGCGCTGTTTCCAGTTTCACCGGGGACAGGGCACTCAACCGGCCCCGGACCGACGCCAGCCTGGTCGCGGTCTCGAAGGTGCCTCCGGATGTCACCAGGATCGGCAGGTCCTGCTGAATGCCGTCCATCAACTGCTGGACCGAGTCCGGCGGGGTGAAGCCGCCGGTCAGCACGATCGACGCCAGATTCGGGAATGTCGCCGATTGGTGTGCAAGGATCAACGCGGGCAGCAACTCGCCACGGTCACCCGCTGCTATCACGGTGAATCCGTCCCGCAGCCGGGTGAGCACGTTGGGCAGCGCCATCGCCGCCACCACGAAACCCATCGACTCCTTCTGCAACAGTTCCGGATTCCCGCGCACCAGTTCCGCGCCACACGCCTGCTGCAAATTCTCGACCGTCGGAGCCACCAGCAGCGGGATCTCCGGGATGGCGCCGGCCGCGAGCCCGGTCCTGGAGAGCAGGGCGCGAACCTCTTGCAGGTCGTTCGGGTTGACCCGGTTCGCGATCGCGGCCACCGGCTGTGCATGCCAGTTCACCAGCTCGGCGAGGGCCAATTTGACAGCGGCGGCGATCGTCTCGGGATCACGACCACGACCGTGCACCACCAGCACCACCGGCGACCCGATGTTCGCGGCAACCTTGGCGTTCATCGACCACTCGTTGCCGGTCGTGACGTCGGTGTAGTCGCTGCCGACCACCACCACCGCCTCGTATTTGGCCGACAACACGCCGAACTTGTCGACGATCCGCGACAACGCGCCCGCTGGATCGGCGTGCAGGTCGTGATAGGTCACGCCGACCGCGTCCTGGTATGACTGCACGACGCCGGGGTGCGACACCAGCAACTCGATCACCGGATCGACCGAC
Source organism: uncultured Actinomycetota bacterium (assembly GCA_963730295.1). Classification (GTDB taxonomy): domain Bacteria; phylum Actinomycetota; class Actinomycetes; order Mycobacteriales; family Nakamurellaceae; genus Nakamurella. The sequence goes on from CAVSRE010000009.1 coordinate 663,548, forward strand.
TCGCCGGTATCGACGACCGGGCGGTAGATACCGACCCTGCCGACCCGGCGACTGAACAGGTCCACCAACCCGAACGCCACCGAGGATTTGCCGGAAAGACCCTCCGGCGAGGCGATATACACGCTCCGAGACATCGGCCAAGGCTAACGGTGCCGCCAGAAGCTCACCCACCGGCAGACCTTCGGCGACGCACCCGGGACGATCCAGACAAATAATTCATCGCCCGTTGACATCTCTGCCTGACCGGGTCTACCGTCCTCTTGAACGTAATTCATCGTCTGATGAATTCAAGGTCCGAAGGAGGACGACTCCGATGACGAGCGGCGCGGCACCCGACTCCCGAGCGGCCGGCGGCGATGGCGGCGCCTCCGGAAGGGGGGCCGCGCCTTCCGCTCGCGGCGGAGCAGCCCGATCCGGCCGCCGGCCCGGGAATCCGGATACCCGGCAGGACATCCTCGACGCCGCCCGAAAGACCTTTGCCGAGCTCGGCTTCGCCGGGGCCTCCATGCGCAAGATCGCCGCCGCGTCCGGTGTCGACGCCGCCCTGGTCCACCACTACTTCGGGTCCAAGGAGAAGCTGTTCCTGGCCACCGTCGAGGTACCGGTCGATCTCCCGAAGATCCTCGCCGGGGTCGGCGCACAGGGCCCCGACGGCCTGGGCGTCAGGTTGGTCACCACCGTGCTGGGGGTGTGGGAATCCCCGGCGGGAGCAAGCATCGGGGCGGCCCTGCGGAGCGCACTGGCCGACCCGGCGCGGGCCAGGATGCTCCGGGAATTCGTTCTGCCGCAACTGGTCGGCCCGATGTTGCGGCCGCTGGAGCTGTCGCCGGACGAAGCGGAACTGCGCACCGGCCTGATCATGACCCAGGTGTTGGGAGTGATCTCGGGCCGCTACCTGCTGGCGATCGAGCCGCTGGCGTCGTTGCCGGTTGACCTGCTCGCGGCGAACGTCGGCGCCACGTTGCAGCGCTATCTGACCGGACCACTGGAGGAGGGCTAGCGGTGACCAACACCCGGCTACGGCCCGCGAGCGCAGCGGATGGGGCGGCATCAGCCGGCAAACGGCGCCTGCGCACCGGCCTGCGCATCTCGTTGACCCTGATAGCCGTTGCTGCGGTGGCGATCTGGGTCCCGCGAGCACTGCCGTCGCTGGACACTTTCCGGTCGTCGTTCGACAGTGTCTCCTGGAATTGGGTTCTCGCGGCGGCCCTGCTGCAGTTCGGATCGATTGCGATGCTGATCCGGCAACAACGACGGCTGTTGCGGGCCTTCGGCACGCCGGTCTCGCTGCGCCGGATGGCGGCGATCACCTATTCGAGTACTGCACTGGCGATCAGCTTGCCGGCCGGGGCAGCGATCTCGGCCGGATACTCGTATCGTCAATTCCGGACGAACGGCGCGAGCGCGCGCAGCGCCGGGCTCGCGCTGGTTTTCTCCGGGGTGCTGTCGATCAGCAGCCTGGTGCTGATCGTCGGCATCGGCTGGGCGGTCGCCTCGGCGTCGGGTTCGGGTGGAGTGATCGGCACCCATCCAGTCGCGGCTGGGCTGCTGGCAATGCTGACCATCGCCCTTGCAGTGATCGGGAAGCGCCTGGCGGAGCGGCGTCGCAGCACCCCGTTGACGGTTGGGACGGTCCGACTCGACGAATTCGAGCGGCATCACCGAAGTGTCGGACGGGTCGCCCGGAAGTTGCGGGAGCTGTTGCAGGACATGAGAACCGTCGGGGTCGGCGACTGGCACCTTGCGATGGGCACGTCCGCCGGGAAGTGGCTGCTGGACGCCGGCTGCCTGTCCGCATGTGCCCAAGCGGTCGGTGTGCAGCTTCGCCTCTGGGAGGTCATTGGGGTCTACCTCGGCGTGCAGATCGTCCGGCAAATACCGCTGACCCCGGGCGGAATCGGCCTGGTCGAGGTCGCCCTGATCACCGCGCTGATGGCCGCAGGAGTTGCTGCCGGACCGGCCGCGGCAGCGACGATCGTCTATCGGCTCTTCTCTGCCTGGTTGTTGATTCCCGTCGGTTACCTGATTCTGCTTTCCACCCGCACTGCCAGGGGCCGCGACAGCCACGCTCGCCTGCGACGAAGGCGGCCTGAGCGCCCGAACGTCGAACAGATCACAGTCCGGCGGTGGGTTGATACCGGGCTACTCATCGGCCAACCCCGGCAGGTGTGGGGCCACCCCCCGCACACTGCAGGGCTGCCCCCATGCCGAGTTGTCCCGGAAAGCGGAACGCTTGAGCACAACCAAGCACGCGCCGAACAATTCCTGGAGGTACTCGTGATCGAAACCCGCAGCCTGACAAAACGTTACGGATCCAACACGGCCGTCGACGATCTGTCGTTCGTTGTCGAGCCCGGCCGGGTCACCGGATTTCTCGGACCGAACGGATCAGGCAAATCGACCACGATGCGGATGATCCTGGGGCTCGATCGGCCCACCGCTGGACAAGCCCTCGTCAACGGTCGTCCTTACCGCGACCTGAAAGACCCGCTGCGGACGGTGGGTGCACTCCTCGACGCGAAATGGGTGCACCCCAACCGTTCCGCTCGCTCGCATCTGCGCTGGCTGGCAGCATCGAATCGATTGGCCCCGTCGCGCGTCGATGAAGTCCTGGAGGAGGTCGGCCTGACGGCTGTCGCCGATCGACGGGCAGGGGCCTATTCGCTGGGAATGTCGCAGCGCCTGGGGATAGCCGGGGCGTTGCTGGGCGATCCGGAAATCCTGATGTTCGACGAGCCGGTGAACGGCCTCGACCCGGAGGGCATCGTCTGGATTCGGCAGTTCATGAAGCGGTTGGCGGGCGACGGCAGGTCGGTCCTCGTCTCCAGTCACCTCCTCCCCGAGATGGCCTTGACAGCCAGTGATCTGGTGGTGATCGGCCGCGGACGGCTGATCACCCAATGCTCGACAACACAGTTCGTCGACAGCGCCGCCCAATCGAGTGTGCGGGTCAGTAGCCGAATGGTGCTCGAGCTTGCGGCGGCACTGCGACACCGCGGCATCAGCTTCAGTACGGCCGCCGATACCGATGAGGCCTTGATCGTGACCGGCACCGACATCGTCGAAGTCGGTGCGGTCGCCGCCGCGGCCGGTGTCGTGCTGACCGAACTTTCTGTGCAGCGCGGATCACTCGAAGAGGCCTTCATGCTGATCACCGGGCACGACGTCGAATACACCGCCGGCGGCGCCGGCATCAAAAACAACGGCCCGGCGCTCGCCGCGGCAGGGAGGTGAGCGGGATGAGTCTCATTGCCGCAGAACGCATCAAGTTGGTTTCCACCCGCTCGCCGTGGTGGTGCGCGGGACTTGCGATTCTCGCATCGGTCGGCCTCAGTTCGATGATCGCGGGCGCGACAACCAAGGACGGCCAGGTGGCCACCGTCGCATCAACGCAGTCCGGCTACGCGTTGGGCATGGCGGTGGTCATGGTGATGGCCACTCTCGCGGTGGCGACCGAGTACTCGGTCGGCACGATCCGGACGACATTCATGGCTGTTCCACGTCGCACGCCGGCCCTACTGGCAAAGGTGTCGGTCGTCGCTGTTGTCGCAGTCATCATCGGGCTGGTCAGCGCGTTTGGGGCCTGGGGTGTCGCCCAACTGATCCTGCCGGACTCCGACCTGTCCCTCTCCGGCGTCGACGATTGGCGACAGGTAGCCGGCGTCGGGCTGGTCTACCTCATCGCGGCGGTCATCGCCGTCGCCGTAGCCACCCTCGTGCGACATACCGCCGGCGCTGTCTCGATCGTGCTCGTGTGGGCGCTGATGGCCGAGCAGCTTCTCGAGCTCATCCCTGGCGTCGGCGACCTGATCAGGCAGTGGCTGCCCTTCCGCTCAGCCAAAGAATTCCTGACCGCCGACGGCCCTTCGGTCGACGGTGTGCTGGGCGGTCCCTGGATGGCCCTGGCCTACTTCGCAGTTGTCGCCGCGGTGCTGCTGTTGGTAGCAATCGAGGTGGCTCGACGGCGAGATGCCTGACACCCTCGCGGAACAGCGCCGGAGCGAATCAGCCGTAGGCGTCGATTCCGAGCCTGACCGCCAGGGCGAGGCCGGCGGCCCCGATGATCCACCGCAGAATCCGCGCCGGCGCGACCCGGACGACGATCGGTCCGATCCGCGCCCCGATCAAACAGCCGAGGCCCAACGGGATCACCGCCGACCAATCGACGGGTGCGAGGAAGACAAACGCCAGTGCCGCGATCCCGTTGGCGATGCCGAGCAGCACGTTTTTCGCCGCGTTCGAGCGGGGCAGGCTGGCCCGACTGGTGTGCAGCAGCAGGGCCAGCAGCAACACGCCCGCTGCGGCCCCGAAATAGCCGCCGTAAATGGCAATCAGGAAGATCCCGGCGCCCTGAACGACCAGTTCCCGACGAGTGGGCTGGACGGGCCCGGACGGGTCGGTCATCGACCCGCGACGGGGAATCAGGATCGTCAGCGAGGCGAACCCGAGCAGAAACGGCACCAGCTTCTCGAACCCGCCGGCCGGGGTGGAGAGCAACAACGCAGCACCAACCGCACCACCGAGCAGCGCCAGCGGGGCAAGTGGTTTCAGCCTCGGCGCCTGACCCTTGAGCTCAGGCCGTGAGCCCAGCACCGAACCCACACTGCTGAAGATGAGCGCCACGGTGTTGGTCACGTTGGCCGTGACGGGCGGCAGACCCAGCGCGAGCAGCGCCGGATAGGTGGTCAGGGACGCCAACCCGGCGATGCTTCCGGCCAGCCCGCCCGCGATCCCGGCCAACACCAGGAAGCCGAACTCCAGAGGCGACACCAGGCGATGGTCCCAGTCCGGGCCGCGTGATCACCCGGCGGGTGCTCACCGGCCCGCAAGGGAACCCATCGAGAAGGAAGCCGTCCCTGGCAGATCCGGCGGCAGCACCCGCCGGAACAGCGACCGGTGCCCTAGCCTTTGCCAATGACTGCTATGGCGAGCCCGAGACCCGTGGGCCGGACGGTTCCTCGTGGTCGGGTCGTCGCCTGGGGTGTGTGGGATTGGGGATCTGCGGCGTTCAACGCCGTCATTCTCACGTTTGTGTTTTCGGTCTATCTCACCGACGCCGTGGGCGACGACCTGCCGGGCGATATCTCCGCGAACACCTGGTTCAGCTGGTCGCTGGGTCTGGCCGGCTTCTTCATTGCCGTGCTGGCCCCGGTCACCGGTCAGCGCGCAGACGCCGGTGGTCGCCGCAAATTGTCGCTCGGGCATCTGGACGGGGTTGACGGTGCTGGCCATGCTCGGCCTGTTCTGGGTGAAGAACGACTACCACTACCTCTGGCTCGGCCTGCTGCTGCTCGGCCTCGGCTCGATCTTCTTCGAGTTCGCTTCGGTGTCCTATAACGCGATGCTGCATCAGGTTTCGACGCCGGCGAACATCGGCCGGGTGTCGGCTTTCGGTTGGTCGATGGGGTATTTCGGCGGCATCGTGCTGCTGATGATCTGCTATGTCGGGTTCATCGCACCCGACGTCGGCTGGTTCGGGGTGACGTCCGAGGACGGCCTGAACATCCGGATGGTGGCGCTGTTCGCCGCGCTGTGGTTCGCGCTGTCGGCAATCCCGGTGCTACTGAAGGTGCCGGAGATCCCCCGCAGCCCGGCGTCGAGAAGAGTCGGCTTCTTCGCGTCCTACGGGTGCTCTTCCGGGATCTGCGCGAGCTGTACCGGACGAATCCGCACACCGTGTACTTCCTCGGTGCCAGTGCGTTGTTCCGGGACGGCCTCGCCGCGGTCTTCGCGTTCGGCGCCATCTTGGCGGTCACCGTCTACGGCATCGACTCGGCCGACGTGTTGATCTTCGGTGTGGTCGCGAACATTTCCTCCGCGTCGGTGCATTGGTTGCGGGCCGGTTCGACGACCGGGCGGGCCCCAAGGCGGTGATCGTGGTGTCACTGAGCGGGATGCTCATCTCGGGCGGGATCCTGCTGTTCGTTTCCGGGCCGACCATGTTCTGGGTCTTCGGGCTGTTCCTGTGCCTGTTCGTCGGACCCGCCCAGTCCTCGTCCCGTACATTCCTGGCACGGCTTGCGCCCATCGGCAAGGAGGGGCAACTCTTCGGCCTCTACGCGACGACCGGGCGGGCCGTGTCCTTTCTCGCGCCGACGCTGTTCGGGCTGTTCATCTACCTGTTCGGTACCGACCGTGCGGGCATCATCGGCATCCTGCTGGTCCTGGCGGCCGGCCTGGTGGCCCTGCTGCCGGTCAAGTCGCCCGTGCTGGGCGCCACCCCGGAGGCCGCATACGGTTCACCCGGCTGAGGTCCCAACCCGGGCTGGGGCCACCCGCACCGGGCACCGGCACCGGGCACCGGCACTGAGGCTACCAACCCCAGGAGCCCGGTTCACCCTTGAACGGCCCGACGACGTCCGCGGTGATCCAGCCGCCGTAGAACCCGCCGGACTGCGGCAGCACCTGCTCACCATCGATCGAGCAGTCGATCTGGCCGGGCATGAACGACAGGTAGCCGGTGATCGGTACGAACCTCGGGGTCGGATTTTCGTAGCTCCAGCCCACCGACGCAATCACCGGCCGAGCAGGCACCACGACATCCCAATACGTCGCCGCGCCCTTCCACTCGCACACTGAACTTCGGGCCGCCGACCGGCGCAGGTACTGCTCCGTCACGTCGACCCGCGGCAGGTACCAGGTCGGCGGATGGCTGGTCTCCATCACCCGCCAGGCCGACGTGCTGTCCGCGATCACGACCGACCCGACCCGTACCACCACCCGTCGTTGTGATTCCTCGAGCGCTGGCGGCCGCGGGTAGTCCCACACCGATTCCTGGCCCGGCCCGGGAGGGATCGGGCGCACGGAGCTTCTCTTCATCGATCGAGCAGTCTGGTTGTCATCACTCGATTGTGCGTCATGCCCGCCGCTACCCGATTTGGCATCAGGTACCACCCTGACGGGCGAAACCTCGAACCCGACGACGCTCGGCCTACGATCACGGGTGACCGGCGATTGGTGGTACGACAACATTGTGGAGCCCGGCAAGCTCCCCCTGTTGCTCTGCCTCGGCGCCTTCGTCGCGACCTTCATCCTGACCAGAGTGATCACCAGGATGATCCGGGCCGGGATCGGCCCGTTCAAGAACAACGTCTCCGAAAGCGGACTGCACATCCATCACGCCGTCCCCGGGATCCTGTTGTTGATCCTCGGCGCATTGATGGCGATCCGTGGACCGGATTCCCCCTGGATCGAGATTGCCGCTGTCATCATCGGTATCGGGACCTCGCTGATCCTGGATGAGTTCGCGCTGATCCTGCATTTGGAGGACGTCTATTGGTCCACCGAGGGCAGAATTTCGGTCGAATTGGCCGGCCTGACGGCTGCGTGCATCGGCTTCACGATGCTCGGCTTCAGCCCGATCGGAGTTGACGACCTGACCGTCGGCGAACTTCAGGTACGAATCACCCTGATCACCAGCCTGCTCATCCAGGCCGTTCTGATCGTGATCTGTTTATTCAAGGGCAAGTACCGGGCAGCGCTGATCAGTTGTTTCGTGCCAATTGTGGCCTGGGTCGCGGCGATTCGGTTGGCGCGGCCGCATTCCAAGTGGGCGAAGCGCCGCTATCACGGCAAGAAGGAAACCCGGGCGATCGCCCGCGCGGCGAAGTTCGACCAGCGCTGGGATCCGAAGTGGCGCTGGCTCAGCGATCTCATCGCCGGCGCACCTTCGCTACCCGATCCGCCGGACATTGTGGCCGCCAAACAGGGCGCGGCGCTGCGCACCCATGACCAGGAAACGCTCGATTCGCACTGAACTCAGCGGATTGACCGCTCGAGTCCGGCAAGTACGGCTCGTTGAAATAGCCGCGCGTTCCGCACAGTCGGCGTCGCAGCACCGCTGCGGGCAGCCAATGCCTCCTCCACCGTTGCGCGGCCATGGCCATCGGCGTCATCGCCGGGACAGCACTTCCCGGCCGGCGACTTGCTTGCTGGTCCAATGCCCACTCTGCATCCGGCGCCAGGCTCGGCAGGCATTGAGAACGGCATCGTCGGTCCACGGGGCGCTCTCAGCTTCGGCGTCGGGTACAGGGTCGTCGACCGGACCAAGGTGCCAGCGCAACGACGCAATCAACAAGGCGATCAGGTCTTCGTCGGGGACCGACCGGAACAGGGTCCCGGCCGGCGGACCCAGCAACGCGAGACCATTCTCGGCGAGGATGCTGCGGTCGATCGCGTACCAAAAAGTGCCGTCCGCCAACTGCCGGTCGGCGCCCGACCATGTTGCGCGGAACGGCATCCGCGGACCGGTGTTCAACTCGACCTCGAAACCCGGATCGGGACGTCCGGCATCGGCGACCGCGGCCCGGTAGACGACCAGTTCAAGACCTCGGGCTGGACAGGGCAGCGATTCGTGCCGGAGGGCGTCGAACAACCGCTTGCTTTTCCGACATGTGAAGAGCCCGGCTACAAACGATCGCGATGTCGATGTCGCTGCGGCCGTGCTCATAGGCCCCCAGCGCCAGCGATCCGGCCGCATAGACGCCGACGAGGTCGTCGACGAGTGTCGATTGCGCGCGTTGGGTGAGCGCTGCCAGGTACCGCTTGACCGAAGGATCCAGCTCTTGCATCGGCGCCCTTTCAGTTCCGCCGCCTATGGGTCGACATTGGCATGATGACGGGCGATGACGACTTCGGCACCCCAGGCTCCGGCGCCGGTCGGTTCGCCCCCAGCCCCTCCGGCGACCTGCATGTCGGCAACCTCCGAACCGCCTTGTTGGCATGGCTTTTCGCCCGATCATCCGGCCGGCACTTCATCGTTCGAATGGAGGATCTCGATCGCGTCCAGCCCGGCGCGATCGTCCGGCAGTTGGCAGACTTGCTGCGATCGGGCTGGATTGGGACGGCCCTGTCGTCTACCAGTCCGACCGGAACGGCTTTTACGACGACGCGATCAACCGGCTGACTCGGCAGGGCCTGACCTACGAGTGCTTCTGCAGCAGACGCGAGATCCGCGAAGCCGCGTCGGCGCCACACCTCAACCCGGCCGTTGCCGTTCCTGCATCGGGACTGTCGTCATCCCGAGAGCGGTCGACTGCCGATGGCTCCTACCCCGGCACCTGCCGGAACTGTCGGCCGCCGAGGCCGCCGAGCGCCGGGCCGCCGGCCGCCGGGGTGCGCTCCGGCTGCGCGCGGGGGTCGACCACTGGACTATTCAGGACGACCTGCTGGGCCCGTTCACCGGTGTGGTCGACGACGTCGTGCTCCGCCGCAACGACGGCGTTGCCGCCTACAACCTCGCGGTGGTGGTCGATGACGCGGCCCAGGGCGTCGACCAGATCGTTCGCGGTGACGACCTGCTGACCTCCACCCCACGGCAGGCCTACCTCGCATCATTGCTCGGACTGCCGGCCGAGACCTACGCGCATGTGCCGTTGGCGCTCAACTCAACGGGACAACGGCTGGCCAAACGGGACGGTGCGGTGACGCTGGCCGACCTGGCCGCTGCGGGCCGAACGCCGCGCGATGTGCTGGGCATCATCGCCTCCTCGTTGGGACTGGCCGGACCCGGCGAGCCGGCCGGCCCGGAAGACCTGCTCGCCCGCTTCGACCCCGATCATCTGCCCCGTACGCCGTGGACGGTTCGCCCGGAAGAGCTTCTCCCCTCCAGGGGCGGCCGGCCCGCGGCTGACGCCCGCGGCTGACGCGCGCGGCTGTTGGCGATGGCCGTGCCCAGCAGGTTCCCGGTCTGCCGCGCGATCAACCGTTACCTGGGCTTGGTTGGATGTCGGGGTGACAGATCTTCCGAAAGACATGCTGCCGGGTGACCCCGGGAGCTCCAGGCTCCGATCGGGCAACTACGACCTCATCGTCGTGCTGTTCTGCGGACTGCTGCTGATCTCCAATATCGGCGCGACAAAGCTGATCCAGCTCGGCCCGATCATCACCGACGGCGGGGCAATTCTCTTCCCGCTGACCTACATCTTCGGTGATGTGCTCAGCGAGGTGTACGGGTTCCGCAAGGCCAGGCGAGCCATCTTCCTCGGCTTCGGTTTGTCGATCCTCGCGTCGCTGACCTTCTGGATCGTGCAGATCGCACCGGCCGCCGATGCTTACGAGAACCAGGCAGCCTTCGAGGCCGTGCTCGGATTCGTGCCCAGGATCGTGCTGGCCAGTCTGTGCGGGTTCCTGGCCGGGCAGTTGCTGAACGCGTATGTGCTGGTCAAGATCAAGGAACGGACCAAGGAGAAGAAGCTCTGGGCCCGGCTCATCGGCTCCACCCTGGTCGGCGAGTTGGCCGACACCGTGGTGTTCTGCACCATCGCGTTCTACGGCGTCATCACCGGCGGCGACTTCCTCAACTACGTGATCACCGGCTACGTCTACAAGGTGCTCGTCGAGGTCATCTTCCTGCCCGTCACCTACCCGGTCATCGGACTGATCAAGCGCCACGAGCCGAACTACGTGACCGACAAGTTCGTCGAGGCCCGGGCGTAATACCGACCCAGGAAATCCGCGCGGAAGTCGGCGAAAGATCCATCCTCGATGCTCGCGCGGATGTTGTCCACCAACCGAACAACGAACCGCTCATTGTGAATCGTGGACAGCGTGGCGGACAGCATCTCCTTCGCGCGGAACAAATGGTGCACGTAGGCGCGGGTGTAGTTGGCGCAGGTGTAGCAGTCGCAGCCGTGGTCCAACGGGCCGAAGTCGGTCCTGAAACGGGCGTTGGTGAGGTTGTACCGACCGTTCGCCGAGTAGATGGAACCGTTGCGGGCCACCCTGGACGGCGAGACACAGTCGAAGGTGTCGGCGCCGTTCTCGATGGCGGTGAACATGTCGTCCGGTTCGCTGATCCCCAGCAGGTGCCTGGGCCGGTCCTCCGGGAGTTCTTCGCAGACCCAGCGCACGATGGTGCCGAGGTTGTGCTTCTCCAGTGCGCCGCCAATGCCGTACCCGTCGAATCCGAGGGTGGCCAGGTCCTTCGTCGCCTGCCGGCGCAGGTCCTCATACTGCGCGCCCTGCACGACGCCGAACAGCGCCTGATAGGGCAGGCCGACCCGCTCCTGCGTCAGCCGGCGGTGTTCGGCGATGCAGCGAACCGCCCACGCCTGGGTGCGGATGACCGACTTCTCCTGATAGGTCCGGGTGTTCATCAAAGTGGTGCATTCGTCGAACGCGAAGATGATGTCCGCGCCGAGTTGGTGCTGGATCCGCATGGAGATCTCCGGTGAGAACCGGTGCCGCGAACCGTCGAGGTGCGATTTGAACGTCACCCCGTCGTCATCGACGGTGGCCAACCGGTTTTTGCCCGGGGCGATGACGTCATCGGATTGCATCCCGTCGACGTTCATCGCGAGGACCTTCTTGAACCCGGCGCCGAGCGAGAGCACCTGGAATCCCCCGGAATCGGTGAACGTCGGGCCGGGCCAGTTCATGAACTTCCCGAGACCGCCGCCCTGCTCGACGATGTCGGGGCCGGGCTGCAGGTAGAGATGGTAGGCGTTGGCCAATACGGCCTGCGCCTCAAGGGCGGCCATTGATTCCGGCAACACCGATTTCACCGTCGCCTTGGTGCCGACAGCGATGAACGCGGGGGTCTGGATCTGGCCGTGCGGAGTCGTGATCGTCCCGGTCCGGCCGAGCGAGCCAGGCAGTCGGGCGCCGACCTCGAACCCGAAAGCCGCCGGATCGGTCGGGCGGTCGACTGCACCGCCAGTGATCGGATCAGACTCGCCCACCATCGGCGGCGGTTCACTCGGATTTGTGATTGTCACCCCCGCATCCAATCAAGTGCAGCAGCGCTCCAACCTCAGGCCACTCCCGCGCGGCTGAACTTGACTACTCGCGTCACATGGGTCACAAATGCGGCGAGTTCGGCCGCGCGGCGGAAGTTGATCAGCGCGAACCCGGGGCGCGGTCGGCCGCGCTGCCGAAGTTGATCAGCGCGAACCCGGGGCGTGGTCGGCCGCGCTGCCGAAGTTGATCAGCGCGAACCGGAGGTTGGTGTCCTGCGCAGACTTGAGTTATTGCGCACATCGACTGCGGTGCTGGTCGTTCGCCGGCCCGTTGGTGCGGCAGAGTGATCAGGCGAACATCCCCGCCGCAGAAGGAGATCACGGTGAGCGAGACCGAACTGGAGTTCCTGATCGCGCAACTCGAGGAGCAGCAGGTCAGGCTCCAGTTCAGCCGGTTCACCAACGAGGACGCGTGGCACCTCGGATCGCTCCTCGTTGCGATGGGACGGGACCGCGGCCTGGTGCTGACGGTGGATATCCGGCGTCATGGACACCAGCTGTTCCACGCCGCGTTGCCCGGCACGACACCCGACAATGACAGCTGGATCGAGCGGAAGATTCGCGTGGTCAACCGGTATGGGGATTCGTCATTCCTGGTCGGTCGGCGGCTCGCGCTCGGCGGTAAGACCCTGGACGAGGCCTCCGGGGTCGAGCCCATTCAGTATGCGGCGCACGGCGGTTGCTTTCCGATCATCGTGCGGGATGTCGGCGTCGTCGGCACGGTGACCGTCTCGGGGCTGCCGCAGGCACAGGACCACGCCCTTGTCGTGGAGGCCCTGGAGAGCTTCCTCGGCACCGGCAGCGAAGCTCCGGGAAGCTGATCTTGGAAGCCCACAGTCGATGACGGCCGGCCCCGTTGGCGCCGCGCCGCCATTCCGCAGGCCCGTTCTGGTCGGGCTGCTGCTGTTCGCGTTGACCCTGCGCGGACCTTTCGTGGTGATCTCCACCGTCACCGGCGAGCTGCACTCCGAACTCGGCATGTCCGCCACGGCAATCGGGGTGCTGACCAGCCTGCCGGTGCTGTGCTTCGGTCTTGCCGCGCCGGGGGCGTCAGCCCTGATCTCCCGGCTCGGCGTCGAGCGATCCGTGCTGTTGTCGCTGATCGGAACGCTGGTCGGGGTGCTGATCCGCTCCACCGGCGGCATTCCGGGTGCGCTGTTCGGCACCCTGGTGATGGGCCTGGCCATCACCGTCGGCAATGTCGTCAGCCCGGTGCTGATCGGGCGCGACTTTCGAGGTCGCGCCGCCACCGTCACGGGTGGCTACACCGCTGCGCTGAACGTCGGATCGATGATCACCCTTTCCGCGACCGGTCCGCTGGTCACCCAGTTCGGGTGGCAGTTGGCATTGGCCGCCTGGGCGGTGCTTCCGGTGATCGCCCTTGGCGGTCTGGGTGCCCCTGGCGCGCCGGCGCACGGCAGCGCCGACGCTCACTCCGAAGGCGCCCACGCCCCCTGCGGCACCTGGTCCCGAGCATTCTTCGCCGCTTGCCGTCGCTGCCGAGGCGCCCCGGCAGTCGGCACGACTCGGCATGGTGCTGCGCCGACCGACAACCTGGATGCTGACCTTTGCGTTCGCCGGTCAGGCGTTCGCCTACTACGGGTTGACGGCATGGCTGCCGACCCTGCTGGCCGACGAGCAGGGTATGACGCGTGATCAGGCGGGGGCGGCGTCGTCGATATTCCAGGTCTGCGCACTGATCGGAGCCTTCGCTGCGCCGGTGATCATCAACCGGTTCGGCGGGCCGCTGACGGCGTTCCTGGTCAACGGCGTGCTGTGGTCGACGCTGCCGCTCGGCTTGCTGTTCGCCACGAACCTCTGGGCGGTGTGGAGCGCCCTGGCCGGTGTGGCGCAGGGCGGCGGGTTCGTCGCGGTGTTCACCGTTGTGGTGATGCGCGCCAGCACACTCCAGGAGAACCGGCAGCTATCGGCCATCGTTCAGACCGGCGGCTACGCGGTCGCCAGCCTCGGTCCGGTGGTCCTCGGCAGCCTGCACGAGAGCACCGGCGGATGGGACGCATCCCTGCTCGCGGCCCTCGTCGCGGTGATCGCATTGACCGTGCTCGGTTCGCTGTCGACGCGGGGCTTGTCGCGGTAACCACCTGAACCATGTGTCCCGAAAGTTCAGTTCGGCGTGACCAGCGCCCTGGTCAGCCAGTCCAGGCTGTCGAAAGCACCGGCGATCAGCCGACGCTGCAACGCGAGCATCAGATCGGGCGCCGTCTCACTCAGTTCGGCGATCGCATCCATTGGTAGCAACTGGGCCTCGACGTCGTCACGGGCATGGGCGTCGACGTCATAGCCGCGTTGGGTCACGGCGTAGATCGTCCCGAACGTCGTTCCGACGGTGAACATCGACAAGTGGTGCCGCACATCACCCCGCTGGGCGCTGACGTCGACCATGCCCGACAGCACGAGGTACAGCCCATTCGGCGACTGCCCGGTGAGCACAACGGGTTCGGCATCACGGTAGGACCGCGGCACCAGTCGAGACCGGACCAGCTCGAGTTGATGATCAGGCAGCCCGACCAGCAACGGGTGGTCGCGCACATCGATCCTGCGCCATGTGGTCTCCGCTCCGCCGTATCGCGCGATCAGCCTGTCCTCGGCGTACTCGATCGCGGCGTTCACATCGGGAAAGTGCCGCATCCGCTTGCTCGGGTCTGGATCGAGGTTGATCACCGTTCGGGTGGGATCGACCATGACTGCCTCGCCGCCCACCGTGCGCAACTGGTCCCGCAGACCGAGCAACAACCGCCTGGAAACCTCCGCCGTCTCGTCAACGCCCCGAATGTCCAACACTGTCACATCCAGATCCGCTGCCCTGGATGTGATCTCACGGATCACCGACTCCGCGCCGGCAAAGAGTAGGTCGCCGTGCAGCTCGTAGACCCGCGCCCGGCGACCAAACTCCAACAGCACCGCCTGCTCCTGCGGGCTGCGGCGGCGGCGGGACGGCGCCTCGACAACGTCGTAGGACGCCCGAACCGCCGACCTCGCCGCCCGGCTGACGTGCATGAAGTGCAACTCCAGGTCCTTCGAGAGCCGTCGGCAGGCCTGCACGCCACGCACGCTGTTGCCATGTTCATCCAGCCGCGGCGAAAACACCGCCAACCCGATCTGGCCGGGTAGGACCGCCAGAATGCCGCCACCGACGCCGCTTTTCGCCGGTAGCCCGACCTCCGTCACCCAGTCGCCGGCAGCGTTGTACATGCCGCAGGTGGTCATGACGCTGAGCACCCGTTCGGTCAGCGCCGGGTCCAGCACCCGCTCGTTGGTCACCGGGTTGACGCCGCTGTCGGCCAGGGTGGCGGCCATCATGCTGAGATCCCGACAATCTACCTCGATGGAGCATTGCCGGAAGTAGACCGCCAGCGTCGTCCGGGGATCCTCGTCCAGAATGCCGAAGCTGCGCAACATGTAACCGATCGCCCGATTCCGGTTCCCCGTCCGGTCCTCCGAGGCGAACATGTCCTCGTCGAGTTCGAGTTCCCGGCCGGCGAAACTCGAATAGAACTTGCGCAGCCGCTCGAAGCGGTCCTCCGGCGAATCGCCGACAATCAATGACGCACAGGTGATCGCCCCCGCATTGATCATCGGATTCCGTGGTCGTTCGGTGATCGGATCGAGGCTGATTTCGTTGAACGGCTCACCGGAGGGCTCTACGTCGACCTTCGCCGCCACTCCGGCGAGACCGCGATCGGCCAAGGCCAACGCATAGGTGAACGGCTTCGACACCGATTGGATGGCAAAGCGTTTGCGGCTGTCCCCCGCTTCGTAGACGTACCCGTCACTGGTGGCCAGGCAGACGGCGAACGAGTCCGGATCGACAATCGCCAGCTCCGGGATGTAGTCCGCAACGGAGCCGGAGTTGTCGCCCGACAGATCGCGGTAGACGCCGTCGAGATAGTCGAGCACAAGTGATCGCATGCGCAGGACTGTAGCCAGCGTCAATGCCGCGCGGACCACCCGCCGAGTACATCGACGATGTCGGACGGTGCCGCCGCAGGATCCGGGGCTGTGTGCGAGCGGGAAAACCTCGGCGCCGCAGCGGATTCCAGGTGGCCGGCAGTGCGGTACAGGTTTCCGCGGGCCGCCATTTGCGGGTGCCCGTCCGCTTCCTCGAAACTCAGCACGGGTGTGACGCAGGCGTCGGTGCCACGGAAAACCGCGGTCCATTCGTCACGGGATTTCCTCCGGAAGGTATCGGCGAACAACCGCCGCAATTCCGGCCAGCACGCCCGGTCCTGACGATCGGGAAGCTGACCAACGTTCAGCCCCAGACCGGCGACAAGCTCGGCGTAGAAACGGCTCTCGATGGCTCCCACCGCAACAAAGCGGCCGTCTGCGCAGGTGTACGTGTCGTAGTACGGTGCGGCCCCGTCCAGCAGGTTGCTCTCCCGCTCGTCCGACCACAGACCCGCCGAGCGCCAGGAAAGCACAGGCTGTAGCAGGGCGGCGACCCCATCCACCATCGCGGCATCGATGACCTGCCCCCGGCCGGAGCGGGCCCGCTCGTGCAATGCGGCCAGAATTCCCGCGACCAGGAACATCGAACCAGCGCCGTAATCGCCGATCAGGTTGAGCGGCACGGGCGGCGGCCGGTCGGCCCGGCCCAACGCGTGCAGTGCCCCGGTGACGGCGAGGTAGTTGATGTCGTGGCCGGCGGTGCTCGCGTCGGGGCCGGTCTGTCCCCAGCCGGTCATCCGGCCGTAGATCAGCCGCGGATTGCTCGCGCAGCATTCATCCGGGCCGACGCCCATCCGCTCCGTCGTGCCCGGTCGGAACCCCTCGACCAGCACGTCGGCCCGATTGATCAGCGTCCTGACCTGCTTCCGAGTCGCCTGGTTCGTCATGTCGGCCCGCAGCACCCGGCGCCCACGAAGCACCGGATCCCTTGTCCCGGAGGGAATCACGTCGAGTTCGCCGCGTGCAATGCGGTCGATGCGCACGACGTCCGCGCCGAGGTCAGCGAAAATCATGCAGGCCAGCGGGACCGGTCCGAGGGCGGCGAACTCCACCACCCGCAGGCCCGCCAGCGGCGGGTCATCAGCACCGGAGCCCATGAGGTCGGATGGTGCCACATCCCCTTCGATTTCGTGGTGACCGGGCACCGTGAACGACGAGGCGACCGACGGCGAGTTCAACGACAACCTTTTCGATTGGTCGATCCGTGACGCGGACGGCCGTCGATACGACGCGAGCGGTTCCTGCGACGGCTACGAGCCGGCACTGGGCCCCGGCACCCTTTCCAAGGGCAACAAGGCCCGCGGGCTGGTGGTGATCGACGCGTCCGTCGGCCCGCTGACCGCCGAAGACCCCCCGAACTCCATCGCCCCCGCCACCTGGGCAGAACCCGGCTCAGTCGGCCAGGCCACGAGAGTTCGACGGCTTTCGAATCGCCGCGGCTCACCGGTGAACGGATCGTCGAACGCGACGGACCTGGCAATGAGTTGCAGGGGTGTCGAATAGTCGTACGGATCGGTGTCCAGCAGCCGTGGATAGAAGTTATCCCACCTGATCGGGAGCCCCAGCGAGTTCATGTGCAGCCGCAACTGGTGCACCTTCCCGGTCGCCGGGTGCAGGCCGTACAGGCCGTCGTCGCCGCGGACATCGAGCAGTTCGATGGTCGTCATGCTGTTCGGTTCGCCCGGCACCTCGTCGGCGGTCGGTGTCCCGCGTTCCTTGATGATCCGGCTGCGCACCGTCCTCGGCAGGGCGATCTCCGGCCGGTGGGCAGCGACCGCCTCGTAGTACTTGGTGACTTTCCGGTGCGCGAACAGCTGCTGGTACGCGCCGCGCTGTTCGGGGCGCAGCGAGAACATCAACACGCCGGCCGTCACGCGGTCCAGCCGGTGCAGCGGGCTCAGGTCCGGCACATCAAGATCACGGCGCAACCGGACGAGGGCAGATTCCACGATGTAG
This sequence comes from uncultured Actinomycetota bacterium, assembly GCA_963730295.1. Classification (GTDB taxonomy): domain Bacteria; phylum Actinomycetota; class Actinomycetes; order Mycobacteriales; family Nakamurellaceae; genus Nakamurella. Next base: position 681,211 of record CAVSRE010000009.1, read on the forward strand.
AAACCCCGGGGCATGGTTGCCAGGAAATGCGGTTTATCGATGACAAGCAGATCGCTGTCCCGGTAAAGGATCTCGATCTCGAACGGCACCCGGCGCTCCGGAATCGGGTCGCGATAGAGGAAGACGAACGAATCCGGGTCGAACTTGCGTCTCCGGGTCGATCGGTGTCCCGGCGACGTCCACCACCTCGCCGGCGGCGACCTTCTCCCGCACCCGGTCCTGGTCGGAGTAGAAGCGCTGCAACAGGTACTCGAGCGTCGTCGCCCAGTGCCCGCTTTCCGGCAACCGGACGCGGCTGGGGTTCAATCCGTCCCGGACCGGAAGAGGAGCCTTGCGCACTGGTTCACGATAGGCGGGTCGACGACTGCCCCGTGACGCTTTCCCGGTCCACGATCGACCGTCAGGCGACGCCGGTGATCGCCCGCTGCGCGTCAGTGCGCAGGACGCAGAACTCATTGCCCTCCGGGTTCGCCGGCACTACCCACTCGGAGCTATCGGGACGCCGCAGATCGGCCAATTGGTTGGCGCCGAGATTCGTGCGGTCAGGCAGGCGAGTCTCGCTGATCTTGTGCCAAAGTGCGTAGATGAATGCGCGCGCCAAAGAGCCGCCGGAGACTCGTGACGGCGTGGATCTGACCAGCCTGGACAGCCCGCTGTTCGACGGCGCAGATGCCACCAAGCGGGATCTCGTCGACTACCTGGATTTCGTGTCCGCGCGCCTGGTGCCGGTTTTGACCGACCGACCGCTGTCGGTGATCAGGGTCCGACCAGGCCAAACACCGTTCATGCAGAAGAACCTGCCCAAATATGCCCCGGAATGGGTGCAGGCAACGACGGTGTGGGCGCAGGCCTCCCACCGGGAGATCAGCTACGCCCTGTGCAACGATCGCCGAACGTTGCTGTGGTTCGCGAATCAACGGGCCGTCGAATATCCACGTGCCGCTGACGCGCGTCGACGCCCCACGTCCGACTCACCTGGTGTTGGACCTTGATCCGCCGGCCGGTGCCGGCTTCGATGTCGTCGTCGCGACCGCCCTGCTGGTGCGTCAGGCGTTGGCCGATGCCGGTCTTGCCGGGGCGGTAAAGACCAGTGGCGCCAAGGGGTTGCACATCTACGTGCCGCTGGCAGATGGCGTGTCCTTCGACGACGCGGCCGGGGCGACCCGGGCGATCGCAGCCCGCGCCGAGCACATCGATCCCTCGATCGCGACGACGGCCTACATCATCGAGGACCGCGAAGGCAAGGTGTTCCTCGACTCCACCAGGGCCGGCGGTGCCACCGTCGCCGCGGCCTACAGCCCGCGGATCAGGCCAGGGGCGCCGGTGTCGTTCCCGCTGGCCTGGGATCAGTTGGCCAGAGTGACGCCGGCGGACTTTACGATGAAGACGGCCCCAGGAATGTTGGGGGATGACGATCCCTGGCGCGAACTGATGCCGCCACCGCAGACGCTGCCGGCGGACCTGCTCGAGGAGGGCCGCCGCATCCCGATCGCCAGGGTGCGGGCGATGCACGAGGGTAAACGGCGAGCCCAGGCCCGGCGCAGCGAGAGTTGAACCTGCGGCCAATTAGTGCCGGCCGGCGAGTGGTGATGCCGCATGTTGTCCGCACCGTACGAAAAGCCCCTGACCTGCGGACATCGCAGATTCAGGGGCTGATCACTGGCGGTAGCGGTGGGATTTGAACCCACGGAGGAGTTGCCCCCTCACACGCTTTCGAGGCGTGCTCCTTAGGCCGCTCGGACACGCTACCGGCGACGACTATACCGGCGACCAGGGCGCACCTTGACCAGCCGACGACCTGCCGGCGAGCACCCAGCCCCGTACCTGGGCGGACCGCGTCAGCTGACGTTCGGCGCTCCCGTCCTGGCCCGAATCAGCTCGTTGACCAGCGCCAGCATCTCCTCGACGTTCTCCGGCGACTCGGCCGGCAGGTCGGCATGGTCCCCGCCGGCCAGGGTGGCGTTGTAGTACATCCCATAGCCGAGCAGCATGATCAGCCGGGCGATCGCCGGGTCACCCACCGCTTCGAGCAGCGATCGGAACCACCGGTCGTGCACGGCGTTGAGCACTTCCCGAGCTTGCGAGTGCGACCGCTGCAACAACCTGGTGGCGGCGATCAACGTGCGGTCCAGCGGCTCATCGACCTCGGCGCAGGTCCGAACGTAGTAGTCGACGCGGCCCTCGGGTGCGGTGTTCATCAGCTCGAGGTCGGCATTGGCGAGCGTTTCGAGCCGGCCGAGCAGCCCCTGGATCAGTGCCTCACGAGATCCGAAGTGGTAGATCAGCCCGCCCTTGGAGACTCCGGCCGCCTTGGCGACGGCATCGAGGGTCGTCTCCCGCTCGCCGTTCTCGATCAGCATCCGCTCGAAGGCGTCGAGCACCTTGTCACGGGCTGCGGGTGGCGGTGGCACCTGCCAAGCGTAGGCGTGCGGTTGTCGCCGTCGCCGAGAGCCGTCGGTGATCGCACGAGCCGGGTGAGCGCGAACACCACCCATCGGCGTTGTTACTAAACCAACTAGTCGGTATAGTAATAACCGAACCAGTCCGTCGATCAGGAGTGAGCATCATGTCCAGCACCATCGAGCCGCGCGCAGCCCAGCAGTGCTCGATCCAGGCACGACCGACCCAGCCACGACATGGCCGGGCAGTCTCGGCCGCCGCCGACCGACCCGAACCGCGCCACGACGACGGTCCGCGCGCCGGGACCCGCGAATGGGTCGCCCTTGCCGTTCTGCTGCTACCGGTGCTGCTGGTTGCGGTGGACGCCACCGTGCTCAGTTTCGCGTTGCCGTCGATCTCCGAGGCCCTCGATCCCACCGGCCCGCAACTGCTCTGGATGATCGACATCTACCCGCTCGTCCTCGCCGGCCTGTTGGTGTCGATGGGCAGCTTTGCCGACCGGGTCGGCCGTCGCCGGCTGCTGCTGATCGGGTCGGTCGGCTTCGCCGTTGTCTCGGCGATCGCCGCCTACGCACCATCGGCCGAGGCATTGATCGCCTCCCGCGCCGCACTGGGGTTCTTCGGCGCCATGCTGATGCCGTCGACATTGTCCTTGCTGCGCAACGTCTTCATCGATCGTCAGCAACGTCGACTGGCCATCGCGATCTGGGCTGCCGGCTTCTCCGGTGGCGCCGCCCTCGGCCCGATCGTCGGCGGGTTCCTGCTCGAGCACTACTGGTGGGGCTCTGTCTTTCTGCTGGCCGTCCCGGTGCTGTTGCTGCTGCTGATCCTGGCACCGATCTTCGTGCCGGAGTCCAAGGACCCCACCCCCGGCCGGGTCGACCCGATCAGCATCGGACTGTCACTGATCACGATGGCGCCCCTCGTCTACGCCATCAAGAGCATCGCCCATGGCGGCCTCACCCAGCTGTCGATCACCCTGATCGCGGTTGGTCTGGTCGCCGGTACGGCGTTCGTCCGCCGCCAGTTGAACCGGCCGCAGCCGATGCTCGATGTCCGGCTGTTTGCCCGGTCGTCGTTCAGCGGTGCCGTGCTGGCAAACCTGCTCAGCGTGTTCTCGCTGGTCGGCTTCCTGTTCTTCGTCTCCCAGCATCTGCAGCTGGTGCTCGGCGAGAGCCCGATGCAGGCCGGTTTGATCCTGCTGCCGGGCCTGGTCGTCACCATCGTGGCCGGCCTCGCCGTGGTGCCGCTGGTGCGCAGGGTGACCCCCCGGACGATCGTCGCCGGCGGTCTGCTGATCAGCGCGGCCGGTTATGTCGCGGTGCTGCTGGGCGCGCACCAGACGTCGGCCGGCGCCCTCGGATTGGCCTTCGTACTTCTGTCGCTGGGTATCGGCGCTGCCGAAACGATCTCGAACGACGTGATCATTTCCAGCGTTCCGGCCGACAAAGCCGGTGCGGCGTCGGCGATCTCGGAGACCGCCTATGAGATCGGCGCGGTGCTGGGCACTGCCGTGCTGGGTGGGATCCTCACCGCCTCGTACAGCGCCGGCGTGCTGCTACCGGCCGGGCTCAGCTCGGTCGACGCAACCAGCGCGACCGAAACCCTCGGTGGTGCAACAGCAGTCGCGGCCCATCTACCGCAGCCGCAGGCGACCGAACTGCTGACGTCCGCCCAACAGGCGTTCGGTGGCGGCGTTGGCGTCACGTCCGTCATCGCCGTCGTGCTGATGGTGGCGGCGTCTATCCTGGTGTGGGTGACCCTGCACGGCAAGGGCGCAGAGAGCTGATCCGGCGCTCGACCCAGCTTCCGGGACTCTGTGCCACGAGAAGGCGCCAGATGCGACCACATGACACCCTGAGCAGGCTGGAAGGCGGCGATCGGACAGGGCACGTTCCGCGCGCCGACGGTGTCCGCGCCCGGTCGTCTGCGAAGTCGACCCAACGGATGCCTCTATAAGCTGCTTCGTGCCAGCGAGGAGGCGCCCGTGTCCGAGGTACAGGAAACCCACCTTCCCGGGGTCGGGGTGCGGTACGACTTCCAGACCTCCGCAGGCGACCGGATCGGTGTGCTCGCTCACCATTTCGGTCATCGCGAGCTGCTGGTGTATGACCGTGACGACCCGGACTCCAGCCGCAGAATCGCGCGCCTGGAGCCGGATGACGCGCGAACCCTCGCCGAACTGCTCGGCGTGCCTCACATCAGCCAGCAACTCGAAGGCGTCCAACAACGCATCGAGGGCCTGGCGATCGACTGGATGCCGATCGAGGACACCTCCACGTTCGCCGGGCAAACGTTGCGACAGTGCGCGATCCACACCCGCACTGGCGTGTCCATCGTGGCGGTGCTCCGGGCCGAGGACGCGTTCCCCGCACCGACCGCGGACTTCGTGCTCGAGCCGGGTGACATCGCGGTCGCGGTCGGCACTCCCGCCGGTGTGCAGGCGTTGCATCACCTGCGTCGCCAACCATGACCCTGCTCGGGGCAAACCCGGGCGCGGTGACGGACACCGGTGTCCTGCTCGTCGAGCTGGGGTTGCTGATCGTCTTCCTCGCCGTCCTGGCGCGGCTGGCACACCGGGTCGGCCTGAGCCCCATCCCCGGCTATCTGCTCGCCGGGCTGCTGGTCGGAAACGGCGGCCCTGGCCCGGTGCAGCTCCAGTTCAGCCGGGAATTCGTCGAACTCGGCGCCCAGATCGGTGTCGTCCTGCTGCTCCTCGCGCTCGGACTCCAGTACACCGCGTCGGAACTGCGCGACGGACTGCGAACCGGTTGGGCCCCAGCGGGATTCGACGCAGTTGCCAACTTCACCCCCGGGCTGGCCATCGGCCTCCTGCTCGGCTGGGACGTCACCACCGCACTACTGCTCGGTGGGGTCACCTACATCTCCTCCTCAGGAGTGATCGCCAAGATACTGGAAGACCTGGGACGCCTCGGGAACCGTGAAACCTCCTCCATTCTCACAATTCTCGTTCTTGAAGACCTGGTGATGGCCGCCTACCTCCCGCTGATGGCGGTGCTCATCTCCCAGCGAGCCCTGCCGGACGCGGCCCTGACCCTGGTCGCGGCGCTGGCGGTCGTGGCGGTCGTCATCCTCGTGGCCATCCGGCATGGTGTGACCGTCAGCCGGTGGATCGTCAGCCCGTCCGACGAGGTGCTGCTACTTTCCATCCTCGGGGTCACGCTCGTCGTGTCGGGCGTCGCTGAACAACTTCAGGTCTCCGCCGCAGTGGGTGCATTCCTGGTGGGTGTGGCGATCTCCGGGCCCGTTTCCAAGCGGGCGTCCCAGCTCGTCGGTCCGCTGCGCGACCTGTTCGCGGCCACCTTCTTCCTGTTCTTCGGGATGGCGGTGGACCTGACCGCCCTCCCACCGGTGATCGGCATCGTGATCACGCTCGCGGTGATCACCGCTCTGACCAAGATCGCAACCGGATGGTGGGTCGCACGGCGAGCCGGCATCGGCCCCCAGGGCAGACTCCGCGCGGGAACGGCACTCGTGGCCCGCGGCGAGTTCTCCGTGGTGATCGCCGCGATCGGGGTCAGCGCCGGCGTTGACGCTCGACTCGGCCCGATCACCGCCGGGTACGTCCTGCTGATGGCCTTCGCCGGACCCATCCTGACCCGCACGGTGGGCGGCCCGACCCGAACGAAATAGCGGGTGAATCCCACCCATCGGTCAACGGGTTCGTCCGGGCGGGTCAGTCGACGCGGGCGGAACGCGGTTCAGGGCCGATGCTCGGCGAAGAACGAGCGCAAGAGGGCCGCGCATTCGTCCTCGCGGACACCGCCGCGCACCTCGACCCGATGCGTCAATCGGCGGTCCCGCAGCACATCCCACAACGACCCGGCCGCACCCGTTTTCGGCTCCCAGCAGCCGAACACCACGCTGGCGACCCGGGCGTTCACGATCGCGCCGGCGCACATGGTGCAGGGTTCGACCGTCACGGCGAGGGTGCAACCGGTCAGATTCCACTGCCCCAGCACTCGCGCAGCGGCGCGCAGCGCGAGGATCTCGGCGTGCGCGGTCGGATCCCCGGTGGCTTCCCTGGCGTTCCAGCCCTCGCCGATCGTGAAGCCTTCCGGGGAGATCACCACCGCACCGATGGGGACATCGGCTGACTCAGCGGTCCGACCGGCCAGGGAGAGCGCCAGCTGGATCAGGTCGGAGTCGGTGGCCCGCTCGGAGTACGCCCCAGCCGGCGACATCAGCGGTGGAGGTCAGACCTTCTCGAGCATGGCCGCGAAGGCATCGCCGAAACCGCAGCGCTGCGCGATCATCGCCAACTGCTCGTCCGGGTACAGGTCGTCGTCATCGACGATCAGCTGCATCTCCTGCTCGGGAACACCGAGATCGGCCAACAGCGTCAGGTCACCCTCGGCCCAGGGATCGTCGTCGACTTCGTCGTCCTCGGGTATCTGCACCTGCAGCAGATCGAGCACGTCGGCGGCGATGTCGTAGTCCAGTCCGGCGGTGGCGTCCGAGAGAAGCAACGCGGCACCACCGGGAATCGGCCGGACGATGACGAAGAATTCGTCATCGATGGCCAGCATGCCGAAAACCGGGCCGTTGGTCGCCACCCGGCGCAGACCGGTGATCACGCCGTCCAGATCGTCCAGCAGTTCCGGCGCCAGCAAGGAGCAGCGCCAGGTGGTGTCTTCGCGGGTCACCGCGACGCCGAATCCCTCGGTCGTGGTGGTAGTCGCTGCGCTCACGGTTGGCAACGTTACGGCCTCTGCTGCACCGCGGCTACGCAGTACCCACTGCCGGAGGCCCCGTCGGTGTCCTGGGTCATGATGTCCCCATGGCCCCCGCAGCTGCGTCGTCATCCGATACGTCCCCTTCTGCCCTGCCACCCGCACTGTGCGTTTTGGGTCTTGGTCTGATCGGTGGATCGCTGACCCGAGCAGCTCAACCACTGCTCCCGGTTTTCGGCTGGTCACCTAGCGACGGCACTCGGGCGGCCGTCAAAGCTGACGGGTTCGACGTCACCGACACCGTGGAAGCCGCGCTGACCCTGGCCGCAAACCAGGACGCGCTGGTCGTGCTGGCCTCGCCCGTCACCACCTTCCGCGGGCTGTTGCGCAGCATCGATGAGTTCGCGCCAACCGTGCGGCTCACCGACGTGGCGAGCGTGAAAGGTGCGGTCCAGGAGGAAGTTTCCGAGCTCGCCCCGCGCACCAGATATGTCGGCTCGCATCCGATGGCCGGAACGGCCGCATCAGGCTGGTCCGCCGGGACTGCTGACCTTTTCGCGGGTGCAGCCTGGGTGACGTGTCTGACGGACGACAGCGATGTGGACGATTGGCTGGCGGTGGCGAGCCTGGCGCTCGCGCTGGGCAGCAGGGTGGTCCCCGCCGACGCACTGGCACACGACCAGGCGGTGGCCCGGATCTCCCACCTGCCACACCTGATGGCGCTGGCCCTGGCCCAGGTCGGGGACAACGGCGGGGCCCTGGCCCTCTCCCTGGCCGCCTCCTCGTTCGCCGACGCCACCCGGGTGGCTGGAACGCGGCCCGAGCTGATCCGAGCGATGTGCGAGACGAACCAGGATGCGTTGATCGACGCAATGGATGACGCGCTGGGAATCATGGGGGTAGCCCGGGGTTCTCTCGCCTCCACCGGGTCGCTGTTCAAGATCGCTGAGGCCGGCCACCTGGCCCGGGCCCGGTTCGACGGCCGTGCCGACCAGCTCGCCGAGGTGAAGCTGGAGGGCGAGGACATGGTCGACCAATTGCTCGCGGTCGGGGCTGCGGGGGGGCACGTCAGCGGAATCAACCGGTCGGCGGACGGGCTGGTTGTCCATGCCTGGTACCCGGACGAGGAGTAACGGTCCAAACCCCGGCTGACGCAGCAGGCACCTGCGGCGCCGTACCCTTTGCACTCGTACCTGTCCCGCCGGCCTGCAGATCGGATCGAGAACGCACCGCCTCTCGTGCTTCATGCGCACCTATTGGACGCGTGGCAACCCAGGCAGGGCCACCCCCCCGATCACCGGCCGTCTTCATGCTTCGTCTTCGGACAGCCAATCCCAGATCCCGTACGGCTCGGGGATTTTCAGAGCGTGCGAGCCAGATCCAGCAAACGTCCTCTTCGATGGTCGAAGGGCACATTTCCGAAAATGCTGCATTCCCGGACTGCGACAGCCCGATGGAGTCCGGCCAGCGTTTGTCCGGCTGGGCGGAATTGACGGTAGGGCTAACCGGAGGGTGCTCCACGGCCAGGGGCTGTGCAGAACCGGCGTTTCTCGGATTCTCAAGTGACACCTCAACGATCCGGGGGCTTTCATGGGCAGTGTCACCGTCGGCCGGGCGAACGTGTCACCGATTGAGCTCGGTAGGCGGCGCGAAGCTGACGCCGGCCGTCGCCGCCGTACTTTCGCTGCCCGGGATCAATACCGATCCGAGGTTGGCGCGCTGCCGCCTGTTCTTGCCGAACGTGCCACGGAGCTGGGGATTGTTCGATCCCTACTCGACGACGTGGCCCACGGGCGTGGCGCGGTCTGTTGGCATGGCAGCCCATGTTGTCGACAGGTTGCCCGACTGTCGGAATGCGTTCCGACGGGTATTCCTCGGAACCGGCGATAAGAGTGCGAGCGACGGCGTCCTCCGACTGATCCACGACGCCCATCACGCCCGGTTCCTCGCCGCACTCGGCCGCGGAGATCACGACGACGCGCTATCCGATCCCGGTGCGGTGCCGCGACAGGGCGCAGTGAGAATAGGCAACCCCGCTGTTCTGCGCTCCAGTTTGAATGTTGTCGAAGCTGCCGTAAGGGCGCAGCAGTTCGCCGCCGCGACGACCCACGCATCGGCATTGGCCGAAGCAGGCGTAGCCCGGCTCTCGCCCCGCCTCGCCCTGCAGGTAGCCAGCGCCGAGGCCCTGGTCGCTCCCGACGAACGGGCTGCCGAACTCTTTCAGGCCGCCTTGGACATTCCAGGAATCGATCGGTGGCCGTTCGAGGTCGCGCGGGTTCAGCTGGCTTTCGGTGAACGACTGCGCCGACCGCAGGCCACCCGTGCGTCGAGGGAACAGCTCACCACCGCCCTCGACACCTTTACCCGTCTCGGTGCCCGACCTTGGGCTGAGCGCGCCAGCGCTGAGCTGCGGGCCACCGGCCAGACCCGCCACCGATCGGATGGCAGCAGCACACCACGGCTCACTCCCCAGGAGCTCGGAATTGCCGAACTCGCAGCGACTGGGCTGACCAACAAACAGATCGGCGCCAGGCTCTATCTCTCCTCGCGCACCGTGTCCGCCCACCTCTATCGGGTGTTCCCAAAGCTGGGGATCACATCCAGGGCGGCCCTCCGCGATGCCTTACACCTGCTTCCGCCGTGAAGGTGACCATCACCCACCTTCTGGCGGACGTCCTGGCGGTGTGAGCAGTTCCTTGGCGACCTCTGCGGGTTGGTCGCTGTCGATGGTCGCGCCGGCCCGGCGTGGGCCGAAACGATGCGCCGTCACGTGTCGTTCGGCACGTGTTGTTCGGCGAATTGCGCAAAAACGGCTGATCAACTAGTGGGCGCGGCAGGGTCAACAGGGCCGGCTTCGGCCAGGAACGACAGTAGCGCGATGTTGATTTCGTCGGCGTGGGTCACTACCCCGAGGTGCGGTCCGCCCTCGATCTCGACGTAGGTCGCGGTCGGCAGCGCAGCGTGCAGGCGTCGCCCTTGCCCATCGATGGGCAGGATGCGATCGGCGGTTCCGTGGATGATCAGAGTCGGTACGTCGATATGCGTGATGTCGCTGCTGAAGTCGGCGAGCCAGCCCGGCGGGCAGGCCCAGGTCGCGTATGCGCCGGCTTCCGCGCCCGCGTTCCACATGGCGCGGACGGTGCCCTCGCTGACACGTTTGCCCTGGTAGTCCTCCAGGTTGAGGAAGTCGTTGATCAGCCCGGTGAGCCAGGTGTAGCGGTCCTGAAGAATCGCGTTCTGAACGCCAGTGACACCAGCGGCGTCGACGCCTTGCGGGTTGTCGTCGGACTTGGCGAATGACGGTGCGAGGCTTTCGATGAACACGCAACTGCGCAGGCGTTCGGTGCCGCGGGTACCGATGTACCGGGCGAGTTCACCGGTGCCCAAGGAGAGTCCGACCACGGTGGCGTCGCGAAGGTCGAGTTGGGTCAGCACCTGGTCGAGATCGGCGGCGAGGGTGTCCCAGTCGTAGCCGACTGTCGGGCGGCTGGACCGGCCGAAGCCGCGGCGGTCGTAGGTGATCACCCGGTACCCGGCAGCCAGCAGCGGGTGCAATTGCGGCTCCCAGGATCGGCTGTCCAGCGGCCACCCGTGCAGCAGAACCACGGGCCTACCGTCTCCGTTGTCCTCGACGAACAACTCGATGGGCTGCGAATTCTGTTGACCTACAGTGATGGTCGCCATGGTGTTCCCTTCCTCGGGTCGGTGTGCTGACCCTTCGAGGTTCCAAGGCGGGACGCGAAGCGAGTAGGCCCACCGGCCAGAAAAATGTTTACGGCTAGCCCTACCCTCACGTAGGGATTGTTCGTGAAACCCTCAGGCGGTGGCGCGTTCGGTGTTGATTGTTGATGACGACGCCGCCTTCCGTGACCTTGCTTCCAGGGTGGTCATGAGTTGGGGTCACCATGTGGTCGGCCTTGCCGGCACTGTGGCCGAGGCATTGCTGCGGGCAGAGGAACTTCGGCCCGACACCGCGTTGGTCGACATCGGTCTGCCAGACGGTGACGGGTTCGCCCTTGCCGAGCAACTCGTCGCCTTACAGTGGCCGGTGCGGGTGGTTCTGATCTCCTCCGACTCCGACTCCGCCAATGCCACCGCCGCCCGGCGAGTCGGAGCGAGGGGGTTCGTACCGAAGGACGAACTGTCCGGCGTTGAGCTCCGCCGCTGGATCGAGGGCTGAGTCGATGGCGTCGACGCTGCCCAGGCCGGGGCTTCGGATCTGCATCGGCGAGGACGATGTGCTGCTGCGGGAGGGCATCGTCAGGATCCTGGTTGGTGCTGGGCTGGACGTGGTGTCTCAGTCGGGCGACGCCGAGGAGCTGCTTCGCGAGGTGCTGGCTTTCCGGCCGGACGTGGCCATCTTCGACGTGCGCATGCCGCCGCGGCACGAGGACGACGGGCTCGTTGCCGCCATCCAAGTGCGCCGGCAACTGCCCGCCACCGGCGTGCTGATCCTGTCCCAGTTCTGCGAACCAAACCTGGTGATCAACCTCATCGGTGACCGCCCGGAAGGTGTCGGCTACCTGCTAAAAGAACGCGTCGGTGACGTCCCCGCTTTCATCGATGCCGTGCAGCGCGTCGCGGACGGCGGCAGTGCATTGGACCCCGAGGTTGTCGGCCGAATGTTGGGCCGGCCCGCACCGGGTGACGCGCTGTATCCCCTGACGCCACGTGAGCGAGCCGTCCTCGCGGCCATGGCGGAAGGCATGTCGAACCTCGGGATTTCGAGATCACTATTGATGAGCCAGGCGGCGGTGGAGAAACATGTGACTGTGATCTTCCGCAAGTTGGGCATCGCGGCCGCGGACACCGAGCATCGGCGGGTGCTGGCCGTGATCACCTACCTGCATTCCCGGGACCGCCGGTGACGGCGCGGGGGCAAGCCGGTGCCGAACCGGTTCGACGAGAACGCCCACCGGGGGCCGCTGAACCTGGGGGGCTACCGGATGACAGCACATCGGCGCTGGACTCGGTGGTCGACCGGTACTACGCGGCGTTCAACGCCCGGGATCTCGACGCCTGGGTCGAGACGCTCGACGAGGATGTGGAGGTCCTCATCGACGCCGGGGTGTTGCGTGGACGGTTGGTGGCGCGCTCCTACCTGAGCGGAATATTGCAGGCCTATCCCGGGGTCACGGTCGCTGATCGCCGGGTCGTCACGCAGTCGCCGGATGCTGTGGTCTCCGAGTTCCATCTCACCAATCCGACGGCGGAGCTTGTGACCGACCCCTCGGGTCGAGATCGGCAGGGTGTTCCGTGGCGACTGGACGGGGTGACCTGCGAGGTGTTGCGACTGCGCGGAGACCGGATCAGCTCCCTGCACAGCTATTACTCGCCCACCCCGACAGACCGAACTCCCGTCGCTGAGGTTCCGTCGCGCGCCGAGGCGGCACGCATAGCCCACCGGCAGGCTGCTCTGGGGCGCGTTGCGACACAGGTGGCCGGCGGCGGGTCGGAACAAGATCTCGTTACGGTGATCAACCAGGTGATCGCGGAGTTCGCCGGTGTCGATGTCAGCCTGATGATGCGCTTCGAGACTCCGGATACGGCGGTGGTGCTCGCTGTCTCGGACCTGGTCGACGACGTCGCCGCAATCGGCCAACGGTTGGAACTTCAAGACGATATCCGGGCGGTACGCGACAGCGGTCTCGCCCTGCGGTTCGGGGCGACCGGCTGGCCCCGGCGTGGACCACTCGACCGGTCTACCCGGGAGAAGGAGCTGCGGTGGTGTGTCGGTGTCCCGATCACGCTGCACGGCAGTGTGTGGGGCGTCAGCGTGCTGGGCTCCACTCAGAACGAGCCATTTGCTGACGACATCGAAGACGGTATCGCTGCATTCACCCAGTTGGTGTCGATCGCTTTGGCCAATGCGCAGGCCAACGATGAATTGCGGGAACGAGCGCGGGAGCAATCGGAACTGTTGGAGACCGCCGAGATCGCGGCCGGCGGTGCCGAGCCGCCGGAGGTGTTCGCGGCCATCGTCCGATCCGCGTCCGCGTTGCTGGATGGCCAGCCGACCATGCTGCAGCGGTTCGTCGACGACGAGTCGGCGGACCTACTCGCGGTCCATGGCATCAGCGTGGCCGTTCCCCGGGCCGGCAAGAGGGTCATCGTTGACCCTGACGGCGTCACGGCCGAGGTACAACGAACCGGTCGACCCGCGCGTATCGACGATTACCGCAAGCCCCCCGGCAATCGACTGGCCATTCAGGTCGGGCTTCGCGCGTCGGTGGGGGTCCCGGTGGCTGTTGGCGGCCAATCCTGGGGCGTGCTGGTGGCGGTTTCCATGAAGACAGCGCTGCCGCCCGCGGCCGAACGGCGTCTGTCGCTGATCGCGGGCACAGGCGCGGCGGCGATCGCGGGCGCCCAAGCCCGCGGCGAACTGCTCGCCCTGGCGCAGGAGCAGGCCGCGTTGCGTCGGGTCGCCGAGCTGGTGGCGCGGGGGGTGGGCCAGGACGAGATCTTCCACACGCTGACCGCCGAGGCCACCGGGTTGATCGACGAGCCGACTACCTTGGTCCGATTCGAAGAGGCCGAGAGCTACATCGTGGTCGCCACCAGCGGCGGTCCGGTGGCGGTCGGCGCCCGGGTGTACCCCGAAAAGGGAAGTCTCTTCGCGGAAATCCTCCGAACAAGGCGCCCCGCACGGATCGACGTTGCAGAACGTTCCGGGCGGATCGACGGGACTGACAGTCGTGATGATTACGGTGGCTCTTCAGAAGTGGGCGTGCCGATCATCGTCGGAGTCCGGTTATGGGGTGTGTTGTGCGCGACGAGTTCCGACCACCGGCTGGCGACCACCACTGAGCACCGCCTGCGTCAGTTCGTCGGGATCATGGCCCTAGCGGTCGTCAACGGCGAGGCCCGCGGACAACTGCAGGATCTGGCCGACGAGCAGGCTGCGCTGCGTCGCGTCGCGGAACTGGTCGCGCGCGGCGCCACCTTGGACGAAGTCTTCATGGCAGCGGCCACCGAAGCGTCGACATTGTTGGGCAACCTGGCCGCGGCGTTGATGCGGTACGACGACGACGTCGCGGTCGTTGTCGCGGTGTGCAACAGTCCGGTGCCTCTCGGGCTGGGAGTGCAGATCGATGACGGCAACGACCTGGGCACCCTTCGTCGTACCGGGCGACCCGCTCGAACCGACAGTTTCGCGGGCACCTCTCTGGCGGGCGTCGCCAACGCGCTGGGCGTCGGCGCTGGCGTCGCCGTTCCGGTCACGGTGGAAGGACGCGTGTGGGGAGCGCTCACTGCCAGCACCCCCGACTCACCATTGCCCGTCGGGAGTGAGGAACGCCTGACCCCGTTCGCTGAGCTCGTCGCGGCGGCCATCGGTAACGCCGAGAACAAGGCAAAGCTCACCGCGTCTCGCGCGCGGGTGGTTGCTACCGCCGACGAAACCCGTCGACGACTGCAACGCGACGTCCACGACGGCGCACAACAACGCCTGGTGCACACCATCATCGCGCTGAAACTCGCCCGGGATGCGCTCGCTCCGGAACACCCAGGGGCTGCCTTGCTGCAAGAAGGACTCGGCCACGCCGAACGCGCCAACAGCGAGTTGCGGGACATCATTCGCGGAATCCTCCCCGCGTCGCTGACTCACGGCGGCCTGCGCAGCGGCCTGGAAACGCTGGTGGCCGACCTCGCCCTGCCCGTCGACCTGACCGTGGTCACACCCCGCTTGCCCGCTCATATTGAAACCACCGCGTACTTCGTCGTGGCCGAAGCGATGACAAACGTGGTGAAACACGCTCACGCCCACCGGGCGACTGTCGATGTCCGTGTCGACGACCAGACACTCGTCCTCGACATCCGCGACGACGGCGTTGGCGGCGCCGATCCAACGACCGGTACCGGAATCACCGGGCTGTATGACCGCGTCGAGGCCAACGACGGCACGTTGACGGTGACCAGCTCCCCCGGCGCCGGGACCGCGGTCCACGCCGCGATCCCGGTCCGGGACCGACCGACAGCCAACGACTCCAGGCACGTCGGCGTCAGTCCGTGATTGTTTGACCGCCGCATAGATGAGGTCGGCCGCCTCGTCCGGATGCGATACCGGATCGCGTGAGCCGAGCCAGCAACCTCGATCGTGTCGACAGCACCCGCCCGATCGGCCATCAGGTGATGTACGGCGACGGGAATGTTGCGATCCAGCTCCGGGATCAGGAACAACAGTGTGGACACACCCGACGCTAGGCAATGGCGGCCGCCGATTGCGTCGGTCATCTGACTGCAACGGGCCTCCTGCAATTCCTCACCAGTTAACCGACGTCGGAGGCCGGGCAACGAGCCTTGACCGGTCTCGCCGGTGAGTCGGCTTTACCGGTCCGGCTGCTGCAGCGCCCGGGCCGGTAGGCGTACCAGCAGGGTGGTGCCACCGCCGGTCGGGCTGGTCAGGGTGAAGGCCCCCTCTACCGCGTCCACTCGGTCGGCCAACCCGATCAACCCGGCGCCGCGGGCGGGGTCCGCGCCGCCGATGCCGTCGTCATGCACCTCGATGGTGAGCAAGTCACCGTCGAGTGTCACCGAGACCGACGCCCGGCCGGCGTGCGCATGCTTGGTCACATTCGTCAGGGCCTCCGCCACGACGAAGTAAGCGGTCTGTTCGGTGCCTGTGGAGCACCTCGGCGCCGTCACGTGAAGGTCGACCGGTAGCGCCACATTGGAGAGCAGCGACTCCAGACCCAGACGCAGCCCGCCGCGGGTCAGCGCGGCGGGGAGAATGCCGCGGACGATGTCGCGTAACTCGTTGCTGGCCCGCTCTGCGTTGAGCAGCGCCTCGTCGACAAGCGCGGCCGAGGGACTGTCTGGGGCTATGGACTGCCGGGCAAGCTTCAGCGTAAGGATGGTATGCACCAGTCGCTGCTGGGCGCTGTCGTGCACGTCGCGTTGCAGACGGCGCCGCGTCTCGTCGGCGGTGGCTACCACACGGGCGCGGGAGGCGGTGAGTTTTGCCTTGTTTTCGGCGTTGGCGATCGCGGCACCAGCAAGTTCAGCGAACTCCAGCGAACGATTCTCGATGTTGTCCGGCAGCGACGAGTGCAAGCTGCTGACCGTCAGAGCTCCCCACAGCCGGCTTTCCACCGTGATGGGGACCGCGACGGTCGGACCATCCTCCATGTGTCGGGCGACGCCGGCCCAAGGCGTGTCCTCAAAGGTCTCCACCCGTGCGGGAGCGCCGGTCCGGACGAGCTCGGTGAGCAGTGCGCCTTCGTGTGGTTGCCCCCGAAAGCCCACCGGGACACCGCTGTTGGCCGCCCCCACAACGAAGAAGCTGCTGTCGGTGTCGAACCGGACCAGGACCGACGCGCCGTCCTCGACCTGGTGCGAGGCCTCAGTTGCCACAGCGGTGAAGACCTCGTCCAGGGCGGCGCCGCGAGCGACCAGTGCGGCGACGCGACTCAGGGCCGCCTGCGCCTCCGCGAGTTCTTGGATTCGGGCGCGTGCTCGGGCGTTCGCCAACTCGGCGGCAGCGAGGTCGGCGAATTGGTTCAGCAGGTGCTCAGTGCCGACCGGGAACGAACCCGCGACCAAGGTGGCGCCGAGCAATCCCCATGGTTCACCGCCCAGGCGAATCGGGGCCACCAACGACTTCCCGTGGTGCTGCACCATTGTCGGTGTCGCATCGCGCAGGTGATCGTCATCGCCGACCCGTCCATCTGGGTCCCTGATGTTCCCGACCGACGACACCTGGCCGTCGGCGGTGAGCAGCATTCCGACTGCTGGCGCAGTGGCGCCATGTGCCGCGATGACGCGCAAGAGATCTGGCCCCTCCCACTGCGTCACAGTCACGTCCGCTCCGCGGGCGAGCTCCGATGCCTGCAGGACCACCACGGCGAAAACATCGTCGGCTCCGGCTCCACGAGCCATCAGCTCCGCCACCCGCCGGAGGGCGAACTGCTCTTGGGTCAACTGCGTGCGTGCTTGCGCTGACAGGATCGTGGGCGTGACGGCTTCAGCGAAGCGAGCGAGCCGCTGCTCAGCGCGCGGTGGCATCGCCCGGGACAGTGACGTGGCAACAAAGACGCCCCAAGTCCGGCCCGCGATCGTGATCGGCACCCCGATCGAAGTCGGCACACGGTGTTCGTTCGCCGACCGCTGGGCGGCGTCGTCGATGCGGATCGGCGCCGCGGACCGTGCGACCCTTCCGATCAGATCGTCTTCGTTCGCCTGGCCGGATTCCGTCACCAGCGGGCCTTCGCGGCTAGCGCTAGCTGCGATCACGGTTGACGTCCCGTCCTCCTCCAACCGCACCAGCACAGTCGAGAGCCCGCCCAACCACGCCGACCCTTCTGCCGCGATAGCTGCCAGCACGTCAGCCCCGGTTCCGCCACGCCCGGCCACGGCGTGGATTCGGCGGAGAGAGGCGCGTTCGTCCATCAGCGACTGCAACTCAGCCCGAGCGTGCGCATTGGCGACAGCACCTATCACCAAAGCAGCGAAATGCTGGAGGCGGCGCGCAGCTAGACGAGACAGATGGAAACTGAAACTGCCGGTCATCACCTCGAGAACGCCCCACAGGCAGTTGTCGACGGTCAGCGGGACGCCGACGCCCCCAGGTCCGACAAAGGCGTCGGGTACGTGCCCCGCTTCGCCCAGGTCGCGTTGACTGTCCACACGCGCCACGCGCTCGGTCCGGAGGATCACCCCGATCAGACCCGCGTCTTCGACGCTTACCGCTATCCGGGTGCCGACCGGTGAGGGACCGGCGCAGCTGCCGACGACGGTATATTCGCGCTCACCGTCGAAGCGGATCAGGAAGGCGCCCACCGCATCACTCAACGCTGCCGCCTCCGCCGCCACCGCCTTGAACACCTCATCCTCTCCGGTGCCGTCGGCAGCCAACGCCGCAATTCGTAACAATGCCTCGCGTTCCTGGCTGAACCAGTCGGATTCCTCCACGCCATGTCCGGCGGCCGCAGTTCCGCCGATGACCTCGACGCCCACGGCTTGACCCGCTGACATCGAACTGTCCGGCGATCCGGCGATCACGTGCCGCCCGACGCTTGAGCCTGCAGCCCCAGACAATCACCCTGCTGGTGCACAAGGCCAAAAAGCGAGCCAGCGAACCTCGCCGGCGGCGGGTGTCGGTCCCGCTCCATCCGATGCGGATGGGACCCTGCAGGACCAGCACCGACACAGCCCCACATGCCGACCACAACCCCCACCTGTTCGGTACGCACGCCGCCGACTCACGACAGGAATTGCCGCCGTCTACGACCAGCACCGACCGGTGCCATGCACCCATAATCACAGCCCGCAACCCTGCTCGCGGTAGGGCTAGCCGGAAACTGCAATCCGGCCACCTGGTTGGCGTCGCGCCAACGGTGCATGCGAACACAGACTGAGACGCGCGCCGGCGGCGCCCATCGCCGCCAACCCGACCGCCGCGGTAGCACCACCCAGCCGATCAAAGCCAGATCACGGCAGCGGCCCGGCGAACGCTGCCAGAAATCACTGTGGACTCACCGACCGACTGAAGGTTGGACTCCCGCATTCACTGCGCCTGGCATAGGCGTCACCCACAATCGGCCGAAGCTCTTCTGTACCGATTTCGACGTCATCCGGCGAGGAGCTATTGCGGCTGCTCGACCAACAATCCTGCTGCCGCGGCGGCGTTGGCCAGCTCATCGTCGTAACTGAGCATCGCATCCGCGCCAACGCGGAGCGCGAGCGCCAGGTGGATCGCGTCGTTCGACCGCAACCGCCCGGGTAGGGCACCAGCCGTCAGCAGATCACCGCGGGTGAGATCGATCAGCGAGACCGTCTCCAGCAGGATCCCCACCGACTCGGCGTCGACGTCGTCCGGGTGCCGGTTCGCGGCACAGTGCAACTCCGTGTGCAGCAACCACGACGCGACCAGGGTCCTTTGCTCCTGACGATCGTCGGTTGATTGCAAAAAGGCGTTGAGCGCATCCGACTCGGCCTCATCGACGAGCAATTTCATCGCCGCCGACGTGTCCACATAGCAAATCACCACGGTCCTCGGACGTCTCCGACGAGCGCCGCGCTGGACAGCTTGGCCTTACGGCGGCGAATGCTGGCCAGATCCGCGACCGGCCGGCGCGCGGGTCGCACCTGTCCCTGCGCCTCCAAGCGGGCAAGAATTTCACCGTCGGGCGGCGAAATCACGGCCGCCACCTGCCCGTTGTTCGTGACTTGGATGGTCTCCCCGGCCGCGACCGCCCGCAGGATCTCCCCGCTGGCGTTACGCATCTCGCGATGTGTCACCGTTCTCATGTAGCACAACGTAGCACGTCCAGAAAGCACCAGCTACCCAAGCCCGGCTGCCATTCCGATCATCGTCGGCGGGGGCGGGGAGCGACGCACCCTTGACATCGCCGCCCGGCTCGCCGACGGCTGCAATGTGAGCTCTGCGTTGCCGGTGCTCGACCGCAAACTCGAGGTGCTCCGAGAGCACGCCGCCCGGGCCGGCCGGTCAATGGGCGAGTTACGGGTCACCGTTCTGGATGTACCGATCGTCGGGACCGATCCGGACGAGGTCGCCAGGCTGGTCGAAGCGCATCGCGGCCGGGTCTCCGCCAAGGCCTACTCGGCTGCGCACCATGCCGGGACAGTTGAGCAGCACATCGCGCGGTATCGGCAGCTGGCAGGGCGCGGCGTCCAGACGGTTTTCGTCAGCCTGCCGGACCTGGCCGGTCCCGCGCAGATCGAACGGTTCGCCCCGATCCTGGAGAGGTTCAGATAGCTGGCTCACCGTGAAGGATCCGTCGGCCCCAGGCAGCACGATGCTTCACAATCACCCGAGACCACGGAGCAGGCTCAGAACGGCGTGACGGAGGCCCTGGTCAGCACCACTGCGACGCCGAAGGCGAGAGCCAGCACGATCAGCTCCCAGCCGCACCACACCGCGATGGCGGTCCGCTGTCCGGCGGCGATCTTCGGCAGCATCCGGGTGCGGACGACGATCGCGATGCCCGCAATGACCACGATGAAGGCCGCCTTGGCCAGCACCAACACCCCGAACCGGGTGGTCCACAGTGACTGCGGCAGGGTGGTGACCGGCGACAGTGCCAGTTCCAGCAGTCCGGTGAATATCCCGGTGACGCCGACGATCAGCACACACCAGGTCGCCAGCCGGGAGTACCTGGGCATCGCCATCGCCAGCAACTCAGGCCGCCGAGACAGCAGGATGATCACCGCGCCGAGCGCGCCGGCCCACGCGCTGGCCGCAACGACGTGCAGTTCCATCACGACCATCGACAGGTCGTGATAGGCCCAGTTGGACGCGTGCCCGGTGAGCGGCAACGGCAACAACCCGAACAACGCGATCCCGGCCCGCAGTTCGGCGGGAACGCTTTCCCCTTGACGCAGGCTCAGGCGGCACAGCAGTACCGAGGCCAACCCGCAGCCCGCTGACAGCAGCAGGCCCTTGCCGGCCGCGATGTTCGAGACGTAGAGCCAGATCAACGAAGGCGTCGGGAAGGCACCGGGGTTCAACTCCGCGGTCAAGAAGACGATCGACAACAGCGCCGCCACCGTCCAGCCGACGGACGCCCACAGCCCCGCGCGACGGGCGACGCCCATCACCGACTCGGTCTTCGCCGGACGATCGAACCCCAGCAACCGGGCGAGGATCGCGACGCCGGCCGCGGCGACTGCGCAGATGTCCAGCAGGGTCCGGGAGATCGGGATGCCGAATAGGACGACCGGGCCGGGGTCGTCCAAGCCGGCGATCGGCGGCAGTTCCGTCACGCCGGTGCCGACGACCGCGGCAACCACCGCGGCGGCGGCCAGGAGGACCACGAACCACCCTGATGGCCGGACCAGTCCGGCGAATTGGATGCCGGCGAACCTCGATCGGACCGGCGGTGGCCCGCCAGCCCCACGCCGACCACGACCCGCGGGTGTGCCGGCGGGTTGCCGGGGACGAGCGGTGGTCACCGGTTCATCGTGACACGGTTCGAGCCGTCCCCAGCTCTCTCCACCGCCGCACCCGCCCGGTCATCTCCACCGCCGCACCCGCCCGGTCATCTCCACCGCCGCACCCGCCCGGTCATCTCCACCGCCGCACCCGCCCGGTCATCTCTCCCGCCGCACCCGCCCGGCAACCCAATCGGGCTGGTCCGACTGCCGAACCCCGCCGTCCTCGCCGAAGATCAGGAATGTGTCGAATGTCTTGGCGAAGGTCCGGTCGTGGGTCACGGCGATGACGGTTCCCGCGAAGGCGTCCAACGCCAGCTCAAGAGCCTCGGCAGAATGCAGGTCGAGGTTGTCGGTCGGCTCGTCCAGCAGCATCAGGGTCGCGCCGGACAGCTCCAGCAGCAGGATCTGCATCCTGGCCTGCTGGCCGCCCGACAGGGTGTCGAACGTCTGCTCCCCCGCCCGGGCCAGTCCGTATCGGTCGAGCGCCCGGGCCGCCTGCTCCCGGCCCATGCCGTTCCGGTGGTCGTCACCGCGATGCAGGATCTCCAGCAGAGTCCGGCCGTTCAGCTCGCTGTGCGCGTGCGTCTGCCGGAAGAACCCCGGCCTGACCCGCGACCCGAGCACGACCTGCCCGGTGTGCGGAACCGGGTCGATGACCTCGTCCGAAACCGGCTGGTGCTCGATGTCCGGGTCCGAGCCACCGCGCGCCAGCAGTCGCAGGAAGTGCGACTTGCCGGACCCGTTGGAGCCGAGCACCGCCACCCGGTCGCCGTAGAAGACCTCCAGATCGAACGGCGACATCAGACCGGTCAGTTCCAGGGACGCGCACACCACGGCCCGTTTGGCCGTGCGGCCACCGGCCAGCCGCATGGTCACCTTCTGGGTGAGCGGGACGGCCTGCGGCGGGCCGGCCGCTTCGAACTTCGCCAGCCTGGTTTGCGCGGCCTGATAGCGCGAGGCCATCCCGTCATTGAAGGCCGACTTGGTCTTGTACATCAGCACCAGCGCCTTGAGTTTCGCGCGTTCCTCGTCCCAGCGTCGACGCAGTTCCTCCAGCCGGGAGTTCCGGTCGTCCCTGGCCGCGTGATAGGTCAAGAACGACCCGCCGTGTACCCAGGAAACTGCCCCGACCGCGCCAGGTTCCAGCGTGACGATGCGACTTGCCGCCCTGGACAACAGTTCTCGATCGTGCGAGACGAGCAGCACGGCCTTCGACGTGGCAGCCAGTCGCTCCTCCAGCCACAGCTTGGCCGGCACATCCAGGTAGTTGTCCGGCTCGTCCAACAGCAGCACCTCGCTGCTGCCGCCGAGCAGCAACTCCAGCACCAGTCGCTTCTGCTCACCGCCGGACAGCGAGGTCACCGCGCGGTACTTCGCCCGGTCGTAGGGGATGCCGAGCGCGGCGACGGTCGCGAAGTCGAAGGCGGTCTCGTGGGTGTACCCGTCGACGTCGGCCCAATCCGCGAGTGCCTGCGCGTACCGCATGGCCACCGGCTCCGAGTCGTCGGTCATCATCTCCAGCTCTGCGTCGTCGACGGCCAAGGCCGCCCGCCGCAGGGGTTCCGGAGAAACCGAGAGCAACAGGTCGCGGACCGTGGATTCGTCTCGAACGGATCCGATGAACTGCGGCATCACCCCCAGCGAGCCCGACCGGCCGATGGCTCCGTCGTCCGGGATCAGTTCGCCGCTTGCGATCCGGAGCAGGGTGGTCTTGCCCGTGCCGTTCGGCCCGATGAGCGCCGTGACCTGCCCAGGACCGATCCGGAAGGTCGCGTCGGCCAGCAGCGGCCGGCCATCGGCGAGGCTGTAGCTGACTCCATTGAATTCCAGATGTCCCACGCGGCCAGAGTGGGGCTCGACCCCGCAGGGAGTCAACCCAGTTGCTACCTCGATGACGGCCGGGATCGCGCTGCGGCTGTCGCCGGGCGGTGGTCCAGTTGGTGAACCAGCGATCGATCACCGCGCCCGGTCTCCCTGTGCCAAGTACCGTACGGAGCGTGAGCGCCGCATTCGGCCCGGCCAGGCTCCTGACCTGGTCCTCAGATGACGGTCGACGGCTGGAGACCGTCCGGATCGTCGTCACTGAGCGTGGCCTGCGGGCGAGCGGCTACCTGGTGGTCGCCGGGCGGCACAGCTACGGCGCCTCCTATTCGGTGTTGTGCGACGCTGCCGGCCGGACCCGGCGGCTGACGGTGCGGAGCGATTCCGCACTCACCGAACGCGGCCTGTCGCTCACCCGCACGCCAGGAGGGCCCTGGCTGGACGGCGCGGGCAAGCCGCCCCCATCGGGTCGACCAGGGATGCCCGAACTCGACATCGCCCTGGACATCGATCTGACACCCAGTGCCTTCAGCAATTCGCTGGCGATCCGGCGACTCGGACTGCACCGCGAACTGAGGGAAGCGTCCATCATCGTCGCCGAGGTGGGCGTACCGGATCTCGCTGTCACACCCGTCGAGCACCACTACCGGACAACCGCGGTGACGCCGGACGGCGCCAAGATCCACCACCACGGCCCCGCGGGTGAGCACGACATCACTGTCGACCATCACGGGTTCGTCATTGATCTGCCGCATTTGTCGTATCGACTCCGCTGAACCAGCCACAGTGCCCAACATGTAGCACTGCCCAACAAGTAACCGTGCCCAACATGCAGCAGTGCCCGACGGGTAGCCGTGCCCAACAAGTAGCAGTGCCCAACAAGTAGCAGTGCCCAACAAGTAGCAGTGCCCAACAAGTAGCAGTGGATCTTGGCTCACCTACTCTGGATGACGCAGATCGGGCAACGGGAACTCGATCATCACGAGAGGCAACGGCCATGGTCGACTTCGGGGAATTGCAGGACAAGGCGCAAGGACTGGTCGCGCAGCACTCGGACACCGTCAAGGAAGGCATCACCAAGGCTGGTGCGTTCGTGGGCGACAAGGTCGGACACGACAAGGTGAATCCGATCCAGCACAAATTGCACGACCTCGTCGACAAGGCCGCCGGCAAGGACGACACCCCGCCCTCCGAGCCGCCGGTCGTCTGAGCAAGTCAATCGGCCTGGCCGTCAGGCTTTCAATCTCGTCGCCAGCCAGTCCGTGGTCACGGCTATCGCCTCGTCGCCGTATTCCTCTGCTGCGGTGAATCCGTGATCGGCGCCCTCGATGGTGTGCAGCGTCTTGTCGGTGCTGGCCACCGTCGCCAGGAAGATGTCGGAGATCTCCGGCGAGACGATGTCGTCATCCGACCCGACGACAGCCAGCACCGGATTGGTGAACCCAGCGATGTCATCAAGGGGGTGCGAGTCGAGGATCGTGTCGAACCAGGCCAGTGACAAGCGGAAGTCCCGGTCACCGAGATCGACTGTTACCTCACCGTTGTCGCGCGCTTCCTGGTGCGCATCCGGGTCTTCTTCATAGCCGTTGGCGATCGCCCCGCTCCAGGACACCAGCGCCGCAACACCTGGCACCGTGCCGGCCACGGTCGCGGCGATCGAGCCGCCGCGGGAGAACCCGAGTATTGCCAGGGCGGCCGGGTTCAGTGCTGCATCCTGCTCGAGATAAGTCAGGGAAGCCGTGGCGTCCTGCACCATTCCCGGGTAGTCCAGTGCCAGGTCGAGCTCCTCGGAATCCCCCGATCCGGCGAAGTCGATGCGCAACGAGGCGATGCCCCGGTCAGCGAGGGCGGCAGCGAGCCGGACGAACATGCCGTTCGCATCCCGGTCGCCCAGATCACCGTGCAACAGCAGCACCGCCGGCGCCCGCTGCCCCGGCGCCACCGCGGGCATGGTCAGCGTGCCTGGCACCCGGTGATCGCCGGCCGGAATCCACACATCCGTCTCGCCACGCGCGATCGGCGGAGTTGATGCCGGCGGATCAGTCGTTCCCGCCGGATCGGTGGGGGCGGTCGCCGGCGTCATGGGCGAGGACGTCACCGCCGTGGCAGCGGACGGGGCCGGCGACCGCAGGGCAGGAGCAGCTGGGTCCTCGTTGGCGCTGCCGCAGGCGACCAGGACGACTGTCGCCGCAGCGACCGTCAGCATCCAGCGCGGCCTCCGGCTCATCTGTCCATCGTGCCTGCTCGATCTCCGGAACCAGCGGCCTTGGGAAACCGGCCGACGTGATCACGGTCGCAGCCCCGCCACGGCTGCGCGGATTCTCTTGGCAGAGACCGGGACTGCGGTCCGCATTGGTTGGGCGAACAGCGCCACCCGGTACTCGTCGAGCAACCGGCGAACAGCCGCGACATCGGCATCCGCTTGGCGTTCGGCAGGCAGCGCGCCGATGCTTCGCTCGACTTCGGCAGTGAGGGTGATGATCTCGGCGAGCCGTTCGCGGTCCCGGGCCGGCGCATCGAGCACCCGCTCGGCTCGGACCGCCAACGCCTGGAGCTGCCGGGTCAGGTCGGGCAGCGCGGACGCCCCCGTCCTGGTGATGAAGCCGGGCTCGAGCAGCGCCGCCGATTGGCCACGCATGTCGGCCACCAGATCGGCGATCGACGCTCCGCCGCGGACCGCGGATGCGGCGTGCTCGATACCCCGAGCGGCAACATCCGCCGCCCGCAGCGCCTGTTCGGCGGCGACGACGACGTCCCGGACAGCCTTGTTCAGGTGCGGTTTGATCTTCGCCGCGAGCGCGGCGAAGGACTCGGCAGTCCAGGCCGGACCACCGGCCCAGTCCAGCAACGCGTCGATGGCGGCCTCGGTGGCGTCGGCGACCAGCGCTCCGACCGAGCCGTAGGGGGTCGCGGCCATCGTCAGCAACTGTTCACGGGACAACGACTGCCGCAGGTGCGCCAGCGGCGAAGCAGTTCCCAGCACGAGCAGTCGCCGGGTGCCGCCGCGCATCGCCCGCCGCTGGTCGACGGCGGACGTGAACACCTGCAGGCCAACGGTTTTGCCCTCATCGACCAACGCCGGGTAACCGGTGACCTGGTGCCCACCGACGGTGCTGGTGACGCTTCGCTTGACCCCATCGGTCGGGAAGGCCGTCAGCCCGGTCTTTTCGACGGTGCCGGAGGCCTTCGCGACGGCCTGCCGGGTGTCCGCCTGCAGCGCCGATTGCAGTGTGCCCAGATCCCTTCCGGAGCCGACGGCGCGTCCCCTGTCGTCGACAACGGTGAAGTTCATCCGCAGATGGTCGGGCACCTTCT
Source organism: uncultured Actinomycetota bacterium (assembly GCA_963730295.1). Taxonomy (GTDB): domain Bacteria; phylum Actinomycetota; class Actinomycetes; order Mycobacteriales; family Nakamurellaceae; genus Nakamurella. The sequence continues at coordinate 707,334 of CAVSRE010000009.1, forward strand.
CCAGGTCGAAATCTGTTGGCTTGACGATGATCCCGGTCAGTGCGGTAAGTGCGGCGGCGAGCTGCGCGGGTATCGAGCCGGCTGCCGATCCGGCTCCCGGAGCGGGCTCCGGAATCCTGGCCAGTGCTGCCTTGGCGAAATCCGGGGCGGGCACGAAATTGCGGCGCAACGTCTTCGGCAAAGATCTGATCAGCGCGACGGCGAGATCGCTGCGCAGGCCCGGGATTTGCCGGTCGAACGCCGCCGGGTCGACGCGGGCCAGCACGGCCAGCGGGATGGTGACGGTGACACCGTCGTCCCGCCTGCCGGGGTCGAAGACATAGCCCAGTTCGAGATCGACGCCGCCGGAGGTGAATCGGTCGGGGAAGGCGGCCGCGTCGAACCGTTCGGATCCCGCGGCGATCAGCATCTCGGTGGTGAAGGTCATCAGGTCGGGCGTTTCCCGGGCGGTCTTCTTCCACCAGGAATCGAAATGGCGGGCCGACGTCACGTCGGCGGGAATCCGAGCGTCGTAGAGCGCGAAGAGGGTCTCATCGTCCACCACGATGTCGCGACGTCTGGTCCGTTCCTCCCAGGCCGCGACGTCGTCCAGTGCCTGCTGATTCTGCGCGAAGAACCGGTGCCTGGTGGTCCAGTCCCGCTCGACGAGTGCGTGCCGAATGAACAATTCCCGGGAGTGCTCCGGGTCGATCCGGTCGAATTGCACAGTACGGGCGGCGAACAGGGTGACGCCGAGCAGCATCACCTTCTCGGTCGCCTCGACACTGCCCCGCTTGGCGTTCCACCGTGGCTCGGAGTAGCTGCGCCGCAACAGGTCCCCGCCGACCGTCTCGACCCAGGCCGGGTCGATCCGGGCACAGATCCGGCCCCAGAGCCGGCTGGTCTCGACCAGTTCGGCGGCCATCACCAGCTGCGGCCCGGAGCGGGCCAGTGCGGACCCCGGCCAGATCATGAAGCTGATGCCTCTTGTGCCCTGGTATTCCCGGCTCGCCTCATTGCGTTGCCCGATGTGCGAGAGCAGGCCGGACAGCAGTGCGGTGTGCACCTTCTCGTTGTCCACTTCGACCGCAAGGGAGCCTCTGCCGCCCTGCGCCGGCTTGATGCCGACCTGGGTGCCCGCTGGGGTGCGTCTTTCGGAGCCTTCGGGGGCGGTTGACGGCGTGCCGGCCCGCTCCGGTTCGGTGTTCATCCCCAGACCGCGGGCGATCTGCCGAAGCTGCGCATGCAGGTCCTGCCACTCCCGGATGCGTAGGTAGTTCAGGTACTCCCGTCGGCACATCTTGCGGAAAGCATTGCCCGACAACGCCTTTGCCTGATCGCCGAGGTAGACCCACAGGCCGAGCAACGCACTGAAATCCGACGACGGATCGACGAACCTGGAATGCGCAGCGGTTGCCTTTTCCCGTTCCTCGAGCGGATATTCCCGCACGTCAACAATCGCCAGCGCCGCCACGATGATCAGCATCTCCCGGAGACAGCCCAGCCTGCCGCCCTCGACCAGGATCCTGGCCAGCCTGGGGTCCAACGGAAGTGCGGCCATCGACCGGCCGGTCGGGGTCAGCCGGGGCCGGTCGTCATCGGCACGGTCCAGCGCACCGAGCTCGGTGAGAACCGTTATCCCGTCTGTGATCTGCCGCCGGTCGGGTGGGTCCAGGAACCCGAAGACCGCAATGTCGCCGAGATCGAGCGAGGCCATCTGCAGGATCACCGAGGCGAGCGAGGTGCGGGCGATCTCCGGGTCGGTGAACGCGGGACGTCCGGCGAAATCCTCCTCGGAATACAGCCGGATGCAGATACCGTCCGCGACCCGGCCACAACGGCCCGCGCGCTGGCCGGCGGAGGCCTGCGAGATCGGTTCGATCGGCAGTCGCTGCACCTTGCTGCGTGGCGAGTAACGGGAGATCCGCGCGGTACCAGGATCGATGACATAGCGGATACCCGGAACGGTGAGCGACGTTTCGGCCACGTTGGTGGCAAGCACAATCCGCCGGCCGGTGTGGGTAGCGAACACCTTGTGCTGGTCGGCGGCGGACAACCTGCCGTACAGCGGGAGCACCTCGGTCACGCCGCGTTTCGAGGCGAGGTGCCCGCGGAGCACCTCTGCGGTGTCGGTGATCTCCCGTTCGCCGGACAGGAAGACCAGGATGTCGCCCTCGCCGGCGCGCAGCAACTCGTCGGTCGCATCGCAGATCGCCTGTGCCTGGTCGATGGCCTCCTCCCGGGCCCGCGCCGGCGCCGGACCACGCGTCGTGCGCGCGGGGCGTCCGGGCTGCTCGCCGTCATCGTTGTCGGGATCCACCTGCTCGTCCAACCCGAAAGGGCGGTAACGGATCTCAACCGGGTAGGTGCGACCTGACACCTCCACGATCGGCGCATCGGAAAAATGCTGGGAGAAGCGCTGGGGGTCGATGGTGGCCGAGGTGATGATCAGCTTCAGGTCCGGCCGGCGCGGCAGCAGGTCGCGCAGGTAGCCGAGCAGGAAGTCGATGTTCAGGCTCCGCTCGTGGGCCTCGTCGATGATGATCGTGTCGTAGGCCAAGAGCATCCGGTCGCGGACGATCTCGTTGAGCAGGATGCCGTCGGTCATCAGCTTGACCAGGGTGTCCGGGCCGGTGTGGTCGCCGAACCGGATCGCATAGCCGACCGCGCCGCCGACGGCGGTACCCGTCTCCTCGGCGATCCGCTCCGCCAGTGCTCGCGCCGCGATCCGCCGGGGCTGGGTGTGGCCGATCAGGCCCCGGATGCCACGGCCGATCTGCAGGCAGATCTTCGGCAGTTGAGTGGACTTCCCGGAGCCGGTCTCGCCGGCGACGATGACCACCTGGTTGGCCGCGATCGCCGCTGCGAGATCGTCGACGCGATCGGAGACGGGCAGTTCGGGTGGGAAACGTAGCTGCGGAACGGTCGCCCGCCGGCGGGCGACGCGGGCCTCGGCGGTGACGACCTGCCGGTCGATGTCGGTCAGCGCCCGGTCCCGCTTGGCGTTGTCGGAGATCCGGCGGATGCCACGTAGCCGACCCCGGAGTCGGCGCTCGTCGATCGCGGTGAGATCCGTCAGGCGCGCGGCAAGGTCAGCAGCCTGAGGTGTCACCGTCGGCGCAGGGATGTCGGTCATGTCGCGGTCCAGGATATGGCGGCCCGGCCCAGCCGCTGCTCCGGTTTGCTGCGATGTCCCAGTGACGCGCTCGGACCGACTCACCGGAAATCGGCACGAGCTGGTTGACCGGGATCGGCAGGGCGGCCGTCACTCCTCCGGTGGTGGCGGCGTTCGCATCCGCAGATCGATGAGGTTCAGGGCGTGCGCCTCCAACGCGCGGTCCTCGGCGTTGCCCGACCGCCAGCGCGGCACCTGCCGGGCCTTGCCGGTCTCGTCCAGCGCGACGAAGACCGTCAGGCAGTGCGTCGTCAGGTTCATCTCCGGCGCCGTCGGATCACCCGACCTGACGTGCACGGCGATGTGCATGCTGGTCCGCCCGGTGCGCAGCAGACGGGCTTCCACCTCGACGACGTGCCCGATCGGATCGGCCGGTAGAACCGCACACCGCCGGAGAACGCGGCATGCATATGCCCGCGCACGATGACCAGGCACTTCGTGGCCGGAGTGAAGGTGCCGATCTGCGGATCGGCGGAGGAGACGGTCACCTGGATGTCCATGCTGGACCGTCCGGTGTGCATCATCCGGGCATGCACTTCGACCAGGTGCCCCGCTTCGATCGGGCGGGCGATGTGGATGTTGCCGACGTACGCCGTGACGCAGTAGTGGCCGCTCCAACCGACGGCCAATGCGTAGGCGGCCTTGTCGATCCATTCCAGCACCCGCCCGCCGTGCACGGAGCCGCCGAGGAACGCGACATCGGTGGGCGCGGCCAGGAACCGCAGGGTGAGTTCGCTCTGTCCGGTAGCCATCGCGGCAATCCTGGCGCAATCAGCCGCCGAGCGCCTCCGCGAGACCACGGGAAACACCCGACCGCACCCGGCGCTCGACGATGTCCTGAGCGGTGACCTCGGCCGCCGGCCCGTCGGTGGGCTCCATCGGCGGCGGGACGAGCGCCTGGTGCAGTAGTGGATCCTCCCCCGCCAGGTACCGCAACTCGCTGGCGTATCTGGCCAGCTGCGCCGGCCGGTCGGCATCGGTCGGGCCACCCAACCTGGCCGACAACGACCGCTCGATATCCGCGACGCTGCGATCGGACCAGGTCGCGGCAAGTTGACCCAACGGGCCCTGGTGTCGGGCCGGGGCCGGTTCCGCCGCCGCATCAGCGCCGGCGGCCCGAGCCGGCTCCGGGCGGTCGGGAAGGGCGGCGTCCAGCAATGCCTTGGCATCGACAATGCCTGCGCCATAACGGGAACCGTCCCAACCCGATGGTGTGCGGCAGGTCAGCGCGACCAGCAGCCGGAAGACTTCCTGTGTCATCCCGCCGTACTTCTGCTTGATCGTCGCCGGGCCGTGATGGGCCAGCCAGAGTGCCGCGATCCCGGCGAGGGCGGCGACGGCGAATGACGTCCCGTCGCCCTGCTCGACGGTGTACACCGGCCCGTCCGGGCCCTTGTTGCTGGCCGCGGTCCAGACCGCCTGTCCCGGCGCCGAGATGTCGACCTGGGCACCGCGGGAAGATCCGGACCAGGGTTGGTCGTCGATAGTGGTGGCCGCCACCGCAAGGCATTCCGGGTAGGACGCCGGCGCCGCGACGAAACCGACGTAGTTTCCGGCCGCCGCCATGACGATCATCCCCTCGTCGACGGCACGTTGGATGGCTGCCTGCAGACCGTTGAACCCGCGTCCCCCGATGCTCATGCTGATCACCGAGCAGCCCACCGAGCGGGCGTAATCGACGGCGCGGGCGACGTCACCGTCAAAGACCTGGACGACACTGAGCACCGACCGGATCGGCACCAGGACGGCCTCCGGTGCGGTACCGACCACCTCGCCGGCCGCCCTGCTGGCGATCACACAGCCCGTCCCGGTGCCGTGACCGGGGTTGTCCAGTGGGAACCACCACCGTTTGATCAGCGGGTCCTTCGCGTCGTCGTCACCGTCCAGCACATCCCGGTCGATCAGGAGATTCAGCGCATCGGGGTAGATCTCGGGATGCTCGGTGTAGCCGGTGTCAATGTGGCCGACCAGTACTCCGGCGCCCCGAGCCACACCGCCGGGTTGCGCTGGAATCTCCCATGCCTCCGGCGCCCGGACATTCTTGACACTCCAAAGCTTGTCGGCCGCCGATACCACCGCGGCCGCCAGACCGGCATTGGCGACGAGCATCTCGTCCGCGACGACGGCCCGCGGGCCAATCGCGGGATGGGCGCCGTCCTGCCGGTAGGCGCTGCTCGGCAGGTCCGGCTCCACCTCGGCGTGCAGGCGATCGGCCATTCCTCGGGCCATGTCGTAGCCAAGCGCCGACATCGGATAGGCCGGGGACGCCGGCACCTGACCCCAGGTCACGAAGAATCTGTTCAGATCCCTGGTCCGCGGGCGCGGGAAGAGATAGCTCACCGGCCAGCCGGGCCCGAGCGCGTCCACCAGGGCAGACCCGATCTCCCGGAGTCCGCGTCCATCCCCATCTGCTAGTTCGATGAGGAATCGCACACCCGTCGTCAGACGGACCGCAGGATCAGACGTCGCCACGCCGGGAATTCTCCTCCCGGGCCGCGCTTGCCGCAGGTCAGCGGCGGACCCATGGTGACCGGCCGGGGCGGAGGATGTTGGATGGGCCAATGCCTTCCGAAGAGCCGACGTCGTCGAGCAGTCGGACCCTCGTCCTGCTCCGGCACGGCAAGTCCGCCTACCCACCCGGCGTCGACGACCACCAGCGCCCGCTGGCCCCACGTGGGCGGCGGGAGGCCGCGCTGGCCGGGGCCTGGATCGCCGGCAACCTCCCGGCAATCGACCATGTCATCTGCTCCAACGCGGAGCGCACCCGGCAGACGCTGCAGGCAACGGGCATCGTGACGCCCACCGCTCTGGTCGATTTCACCGACGCCATCTATGAGGCCTACCCGGATGAACTTCTCGAACTCGTTGCGGCGGCCAACCCCAGCGATCGAGCCCTGTTGCTGATCGGACACGCCCCGGGGGTGCCGGCGCTTGCCGAGGAACTCGCCGGCCCCGGGTCGAACCGCGCCGCGCTGGGCGAGCTCAGCGCGAAGTTCCCGACCTCGGCGATCGCCGTACTGGCCGTCGATGGCCAGTGGTCCGATGTCGGTCAGGACATCACCCGGCTGGTCGACTTCGTCATTCCCCGTGCCTGAACTCTACCTTTTGGAGGACCCATGTCTGCTGTACCGCAACAGATCTCGTTCAACGGCACGGTACCGGAGGTGGACCGGACAGCCTGGCTCGCGCCGACCGCGACGCTGATCGGCGCAGTGACGATCGGCGCCAGGACGGGGGTCTACTACGGCGCCGTTGTGCGCGGCGACAGCAGCACGATCGTCATCGGTGCCGGCAGTAACCTGCAGGACAACGTGGTGGTGCACGCCGACCTGGGTTTCCCCGCGACCGTCGGCGCGGGCGTCAGCGTCGGACATGCGGCTGTGCTGCACGGCTGCACGATCGAGGACGACTGCCTCATCGGCATGGGCGCGGTGGTTCTGAACGGCGCCGTGATCGGGCGGGGCTCGATGATCGCGGCGGGCGCGGTCGTCCTGGAGGGTGCCGTCATTCCTGCCGGGTCCCTGGTTGCCGGTGTGCCGGGCAAGGTGCGCCGGGAGCTGACCGTCGAGGAACAGGACGGCATTGTGCAGAATGCGTCCGGCTACGTCGATCGGTCGGCCGCACACCGCGAGGCGTTGGCTCCCTAGCGCGTCGGTCACCCCGGCCGGCGAAGGTGACCTAAGACCCTTGCTCTCGATACCCTAGGGGGGTAATGTGCAGGGCGGAGTAGATGGATACCCATCCTCGGTATGGTTTGGGGGCGGGGCCTGGGACTGACGAAGGGCAACGACGATGGACGCCGGCACTGACGAACACCCGGGCCAGCACGGGTACATCCACCGCAAGGACGACTACCTCAAGCGACTGCGCCGCATCGAGGGGCAAGCCCGCGGACTGCAGAAGATGGTCGAGGAAGAGAAGTACTGCATCGACATCCTGACCCAGGTCTCGGCGATGACGAAGGCGTTGCAGTCGGTGGCGCTCGGCCTGCTGGATGAGCACCTGAGCCACTGCGTCGTGCAGGCCGCGCAAACCGGGGGCCGCGAGGCCGACGAGAAAATCCGGGAGGCGTCCGAGGCCATCGGCCGCCTTGTCCGCTCCTAACCCTAACTGCCGACCACTGCAGCCTCCCCGGGTCGCGCTCGCCTTCGGCAGGCATGCCGCTGCAGCCGTTGTTCGGGCCCGGACCGCGGCGGCTCCACTACCTGATACCGATACCTGATACCTGATACCTGATACCACAACGGATCTCAAGGAGGAACCAACGATGAGCAGCACAGCGACCTATTCCGTCACAGGGATGACCTGCGCCCATTGCGTCGCGGCGGTCACCGAGGAACTCGGCCTGCTCGACGCGGTCAGCGCTGTCGATGTCGATCTGCACGCCGGCGGGACGTCCCTGGTCACGGTGACCAGTGCCGCACCGTTGCCGGCGGCCGCCGTGCGCGCCGCGGTGGACGAGGCCGGCTACACCCTCATCGCATGACCCACCGCCGGTCGGGTTCCCGGCCGGCGAACGCTGTACCCGAGTTTTCAGGAGGTCCGCATGAGCCAGCAGGCGATCGATCTGCAGATCGGCGGCATGACGTGCGCCTCGTGCGCCGCGCGGATCGAGAAGAAGCTCAACCGGATGCCCGGGGTGGAGGCGACCGTGAACTTCGCCACCGAGAAGGCGCATGTCGTGCTGCCCGTTGGGACCGACGTCGACGCGGCGATCGCCACCGTCGCGGCGACCGGTTACACAGCCCGGCGCCCCGAACCACGCCGCCCGGCGGCGCCTGCGCTGGGCTCGGCCGGGCCGGATGCCGCCGAAGATGCCGAGGTGGCATCGCTACGCCGCCGGTTGCTGATCTCGACGGCGCTCACCGTTCCGGTCCTGGTGCTGGCGATGATCGCCCCGTTGCAGTTCGACAACTGGCAGTGGCTGTCCCTGACGTTGGCCGCGCCGGTAGTGGTGTGGGGGGCGTGGCCGTTCCACCGGGCCGCGTGGGCAAACGCCCGGCACGGTACGGCGACGATGGACACGCTGATCAGCGTCGGCGTGCTGGCCGCGTTCGGCTGGTCGCTGTACGCACTGTTCTTCGGGACCGCCGGAATGACCGGCATGCGGATGACGTTCCGGTTGCTTCCCGAACCCGGCGCGGGGGCGAGTGAGATCTACCTGGAGGTCGCCTCCGCGGTGACCGTGTTCATCCTCGCCGGCCGGTACTTCGAGGCCCGCGCGAAGAAGAGCTCGAGCGCCGCGCTACGGGCCCTGTTGGACATGGGCGCGAAGGATGTCGCGGTGCTGCGGGACGGTCGCGAACAGCTCATCCCGGTCGAACAACTGGCAGTGGGGGATGTGTTCGTGGTCCGTCCCGGGGAGAAGATCGCCACCGACGGTGTGGTGATCGAGGGGTCTTCCGCGGTCGACGCCAGCCTGCTCACCGGGGAACCGGTCCCGGTCGAGGTCGCCCCGGGCGACGGCGTGACCGGGGCGACGGTGAATGCCGGCGGCCGGTTGACGGTGCGTGCCACCCGGGTCGGCGCCGATACCCAACTGGCGCAGATGGCCCGGCTGGTGGAGCAGGCCCAGACGGGGAAAGCCCCGGTGCAGCGGCTCGCCGACCGGGTGTCCGCGGTCTTCGTCCCGGTGGTGATCGGGCTGTCCCTGGCCACCCTGGCGTTCTGGCTGCTCACCGGTGCCGGCGCGGAGACCGCGTTCACCGCCGCGGTCGCGGTACTGATCATCGCGTGCCCTTGCGCGCTCGGCCTGGCCACCCCGACCGCTCTGCTGGTCGGTACCGGCCGCGGCGCGCAACTGGGGATCCTGATCAGGGGCCCACAGATCCTGGAATCCACCCGCCGGGTCGACACCATCGTGCTAGACAAGACCGGCACCATCACCACCGGCCGGATGCGACTCGTCGACGTTCTGCCCGCCACCGGCACGGCCCAGACCGAGCTGTTGCGGTTCGCAGGTGCACTCGAGGACGCCTCGGAGCATCCGATCGCAGAGGCCGTCGCCGACGGTGCCCGCGAGAGGGTCGGCCCCCTCCCACCGGTGACCTCGTTCACCAGCACCCAGGGTCTGGGTGTGCAGGGCGTCGTGGACACCCACGCCGTCGCCGCGGGGCGGGTGTCCTGGCTGCGGGAGGAATGGTCCCTGCACCTGGATCCCGACCTGGAAGCGAAGTGGCAGACCGCGCAGTCGGCCGGCCGGACCGTGATCGCGGTCGGCTGGGACGGCGCCCTACGCGGGCTGCTCGTCGTCGCGGACACGGTGAAACCCACCAGCGCGCAGGCGATCTCCGAACTCCGCGGGCTCGGGTTGCGACCGGTGCTGCTCACCGGTGACAACACCGGTGCGGCCCGGGCGATCGGCGCCGAGGTCGGTATCACCGAGGTCATCGCCGAGGTACTGCCGGCGGACAAGCTGGCTGTCATCAAGCGTCTGCAGGATCAGGGCCGGGTTGTCGCGATGGTCGGTGACGGCGTGAACGACGCCCCCGCGTTGGCGCAGGCCGACCTGGGCATCGCGATGGGCACCGGCACCGACGTCGCCATCGAGGCCTCCGACATCACCCTGGTCCGCGGTGACCTGCGGGCCGCGGTGGACGCGATCCGGCTGTCCCGCAGTACCCTGCGCACCATCAAGGGCAACCTGTTCTGGGCATTCGCCTACAACGTCGCCGCCCTGCCGTTGGCCATGGCCGGCCTGTTGAACCCGTTGATCGCCGGTGCCGCGATGGCGTTCTCCTCGGTGTTCGTGGTCTCCAACAGCCTTCGGTTGCGCCGGTTCCGCGCCCTCTCGGTGCCATCAGCCACCATCACGGTGACCGCGGGCCGGTAGCAATGGCTGCACGGCAAGGCCCTCACCTGGCCGCGCATGGCGTCAGCGCGTCGCCTCCGGGGCGTGCGGATGCGCTGCTCCCCTGGCAGTGAAAACGGCGGCGATCAGCAGCGTGCTGGCCAGTGCGGCGAGTCCCCAATTCAGAGTCAGCGCCACGGCGACGGCACCGACGACGAGTGGTCCGCCGGCGTCGCCGAGTTCCCTGCCGACCTCGGCGGCGCCCATGGTTTGTCCGAGTCGCGCTGCCGGTGCGGTCCCGGCGAGGTGGGCGAACGCGACCGGGGTGGCCACCCCTGTTCCGGCGCCGATCAGGACGGCGGCGGCCAGGAAACCGGCGATACCGGGAACGGCGGCGCCGGCCAGCAGCCCGAGCGCGGCCAGAGCGAGACCCGCGGTCATGCCCGGTCGGTCGCGTAGTCGGCCGGCATCGCGGGCCCGGCCCGCCCACGGTTGGACGAACACCCCGGTGACGGCGAGCAAGGACACGGCGGCCCCGGTGACCAACGGCGTCATCCCGACCAGACCGCCGATGACGGGGAGGAACCCCACCCCCACTGCCAGGGCGGCGGTCGCGCCGGCCAGGGTGATCGTGGGCTGCAGAAAGCCGGCCGATCCGAGCCGGCCGGGCCAGGTCGAGCACGGTTCCGCGGTCACCTCAGGAGCGGGATCCGCCGGGTGTTGCTACCAGTAGCGGCCGGAGCCGAGTGGCCTCCATCCGTTCGACGACCTGGATCAGGATCCGGCGCAGCAGTACCCACCCGACCAGGGTGACGGCGCCGCCCAGCAGCAGCCCGGCGGCGACGTCCAACGGGTAGTGCGCGGCGATGTACACCCGGCTGAACGCCATCAGTGCAGCGGCCAGCCCGGCGACGAGACCGAGCTTGCGGTTGACCAGGAACAGCCCCACAGTGACGGCGCCGGCCATTGTTGCGTGGTCGCTGGGAAATCCGGGATCGGTGGTGGGAGTGGCGAGGACCAGGATGCCGTTCAGGGCGTCGTACGGTCGGGCCTCGTGCACCCAGGCCACGATCGGCTGGTTCACCGCGACCGCCAGCAGGGTGCCCAGCGGCGCCCAGAGTGCCGCGGCCATCCTGGCCGGGTCGCCGTTCCGGCGGGCGATCCACCAGCCAACGGCCAGCAGCCCGGCGAACACCACCAGCCCGTAGCCGGCGTACAGGGTGAGCGGGCCGTGCAGCCAGGGCGTTGCCCGGGCGAAGTCGTTCACGCTCAGGAACAGCGAGGTATTCGGGTTCATCGACCGTGCTTTCCGATCGGGCCGCATTGGCGGCCGTAGCTGTCAGAACTGGTGCAGGGCATGGAAAACCGCGTCGGTGAACTCGGCCAGCCGCTCACCACAGTGCTTGAGCTGCTGCTGAGCCTCTGCGGCCAGCGGCGCGCCGAAGACGTCCCGGGCGGCCAATTCCCGGTGCCACCGCCGGAGCCGCTCCAGCGTCTGCTCTTCTTCTTCCAGTTCGGCCAGCGTCAACTTCTGCAGCGCGAGCTCCTTGTCGATCTCGGCGTCGAACTTGCCGCAGTCCGAGATGAACTCGGTCCACTCCTCTTGGCGCAGCGCCGTGAAGGCCGCCTCCAACCAGGTCGGCGTCCTGCTCGGTGCGACCGGTGGCCTGTAACACCACCATCTGCCCCTCGCCGCGGGCCGCGAGCTCACCGACCCGGCTGATTCCCGCTGCGAAGCCGGGTACATCCGGTGCGGTCCATGCACCCTGCCCCAGTGGCACGGCGCCGATCTTCCGAAGCTCCCGCCACACCGCCACCCGGTGCCGGGACGGCTCCGCCGGCACCCGCAGCACCAACACCAACCACGGCACTCCCTGATCCGTCACGCAGTCGACTGTAGCTGTTGCTACATCTGGCAATGAACCACGGTCCGCGCGGGACCTCTAGGCAACGCGACCGGTCACCGGTCGGCCAGCAGCGCGGCCGGGTCGGTGTGCGGCAGGCCGTGGGCATCCGCGACGGGCGCGTAGACCAGGTGTCCGTCGAGGGTGCTGAGGCCCTTCGCCAGCGCCGGGTCGAGAACCGCCGCACCCTTGATGCCGTGATCTGCAACCCTCAGCAGGTAGGGCAGGGTGGCGGAGGTCAACGCGAGCGTCGAGGTACGGGCGACGGCGCCGGGGATGTTGGCAACGCAGTAATGCACCACCCCTTCCTCGATATAGGTCGGGTGGGAATGCGTTGTCGGACGGCTGGTTTCGAAACATCCGCCCTGATCGATGGCGATGTCGACGGCGACACTGCCCGGTCGCATGCTGGCGATCATTTCCCGGGAGACCAACTTCGGCGCCTTGGTTCCGGGGACCAGCACGGCGCCGATCACCACGTCGGAATCAGCGATATAGGCGGCCATCCGAGCGCGGTTCGGGGTGACCAGATCGAGCCGGCCCTCGAAGATGTCGGACAGGTAGGCGAGCCGGCCGGGGTTGGTGTCGAAGACCCGGACGATGGCTCGCATGCCGAGCGCGATCTTGGCGGCCTCGGTGCCGGAGACGCCACCGCCGATGATCGTGACCTTCGCGGCGGGGGTGCCGGGGACGCCGCCGAGCAGAATTCCGGCTCCTCCTGCTGGGCTTTCCAGGTGATGGGCGGCGGCCTGCACGGCCAGCCGGCCGGCAACCTCACTCATCGGGGTGAGCAGCGGCAGCTTGCGGTCGGGGGTCTGCACGGTCTCATACGCGATGGAGTCGATCTTCTTCTCGATCAGGAACTCCGTCAGTCCCCGATCCGCAGCCAGATGCAGGTAGGTGAACAGCTGCTGCCCGACCCGGAAGCGGTGGTACTCCTCCGGGATCGGTTCCTTGACCTTGACGATTAGGTCGGCGCCGGCGAACACCGCCTCTGCGGACGGCACGATGACGGCTCCGGCGGCCGCGAACTCCTCGTCCGGGAACCGGGATCCTTCCCCGGCCCCGGCCTGCACCAGGACGGCGTTGCCGTGGTGCACCACTTCGGCGACCCCGTCGGGCTGCATGGAGACCCGGTTCTCGTTGTCCTTGATTTCCTTGGGCACTCCAATGACCAAACTTGCCATGACGGTTCTCCTCGCTGTCCGGGGCGGTCCGTGCCGCCGGGTGCGGCAGCCTGCTGATCGCCGCGTCCGTTTCGCGGCGAAACGGAATCTCGAAAAGTATGGCGTGATATTCAGTCCGAGGGAATACTTTCATCAGAAGATTCGGTAAAGTGGGATCGTGATCGAAGATACTGCAGGAGATACCGGTACGCGGCCCGCTCCGTCGCAGAATGTTCGCGCGACCGGCGAGGCCGAGGCGGCTCGTCATCCCCCGGTGCCCGACTCCGTGGACCGGCGCATTCTGGCCGTCTTGATCCAGGATGCGCGCACTCCCAACAACTCGCTGGCCGCTCAGGTCGGAATTGCCCCGTCGACCTGCCTGGGGCGGGTGCGGGCGCTGCGGGATGCCGGGGTGATCCGCGGCTACCACGCGGACGTCGACCCGGCGGCGCTCGGCCGGCCGCTACAGGCCCTCATTGCGGTGCGACTCCGGCCGGGCGCCAGGGGTCGGATCGGGGCGTTCACCGACCGGATCCGCGCACGACCTGAGGTGCGGAACGTCTACTTCCTGGCCGGTGCTGACGACTTCCTGCTCGACGTGGCGACGGCCGATTCGCTCGCCATGCGGGATTTCGTCGTCGACCAGCTGTCGGCCTTCCCGGAAGTGGCCTCGACCGAGACCAACCTGATCTTCGACCACGTTCGTGGCGACACCTGGTTGACCTGACCGCCGCAGGGCGCCGATCAACTTCGACGGCGCGGATGAAGATTGCCGGTTTGGGACTGGTGGGACAGAAGTCGCCAAGTTCAGCCGCGCCGAGGTTGTTGATCGGCGCGCCCCGGGCCCGGTCGGAGGTTGGTGATCGGAGCGAACAGGCCCGGTCAGAGGTTGTTGATCGGCGCGACCCCGGACTGCTGCTCCCTCCCCCCAGTGGGAGCAGAGGCCCGGCGTCGCATCCCGATGAACCGGTGGTCAGGACAACGCGAGCCCGTGGCTGATACCTCAACCGGCCGATCACCTTCAAAGCCGTACATCACTCCAGGCCGGGTCTGTCGCGATCACGCCGGGTCCACGCCGTAGATGCGCCGGTACTCCTTGGCGAAAGTCCTGCGTCCCAACAACTTCCATGCGATCCGGGCCGGGGCCGGCAGATGCGTGAGGAACTCCCGCCCGCGTTCGGCGGTGTTCGCCATCAGCAGGAACCCGAGGAAGACGAGTTGGCGGCCCTTCGGGAGACCCGCCCGGCCACGCTCGCCGAGTGTGTTCCATTCTTCGACAGTCATCACCCGTTCGGCCAGCGGCAGGATGTGCACCTCCTCGTCGTGCAGGTGCTCGGTGAGGTCGCCGATCAGGTCGGTCAGCGTGTCGGCCAGTTCTTCCCGGCAGGGTGCATCGGCCGTTGCCACGAAGTCAACGGCGTCGCGGGACGCCCGCTGGTACAGCTCGCCGATCCGTTCGTGCTGTTCCTCCATCCGCAGGATCAGCTCGCTGTCCATCGGCGCCTCCTCCAGCAGCAGCGGCCACATCAGTTCGTCCTCGGCCTCATGATGGTGATGCAGCGAGGCGGTCAGTTCCTCCAGGAAACCGACGATCACGCCTGCACGGATGGTGTCGGAATCGGGGACGGCCCGCACCAGTCCCGGCAAGGCACCGAATTGTTGACGGAAACAGTTGTGCACGAATACCATTTCTGCGACGTCGGGTCGGGCGGTGGCGGCGGCGGTCATGGAATCTCCCCATCCTTGAAATTTGCCGGGCTACCCGCGAGACGAACTCGCCGGTTGGTACACCGTCGCCGGGGCCACTAGCGGGGCACTTGCGAGTGGCTTGACGAGAGCGACATCTGCGGCGCTACGCTCCCTCTCGTCATGTTGAAGGTGCGAACTCTCGGCGCGTTGGACGCGGTCCTCGAGGCGAACGGCACGGATGAGGCACCGGACCTCGGCGGCCCTCGCCAGCGCAGCGTGCTCGCGTTGCTGTTGGTCGCCAGGGGACAGGTCGTTTCGGTCGACCGGCTCGTGGAGGACCTCTGGAACGGGGAACCGCCGCCGAAGGCGCTCGGCGCGCTCCAGGCGTATGTCTCGCACCTGCGCCGCGCACTCGAACCGCAGCGGGCACCGCGCACCCCGGCCGCCGTGTTAGTCAGCGAGCCACCCGGCTATGCGCTTCGACTGCCGGTCGAGGCGGTGGACGCCTGGTGCTTCGAATCACTTGTCCGCCAGGCGAATGAAACCTCCGACCCGCACCGAACGAGAGAGCTGCTCGACCAGGCGCTCGACCTGTGGCGGGGACCGGCCTACGCCGAATTCGCGACGGAGTCGTGGGCCGTGGCCGAGGCAGCACGGCTCGACGGCCTACGGATCCTCGCGCGCGAGCGATGGTGCGAGGCCGTGCTCCGAGCCGGCGCGGCGACCGATGCCGTGCTCGCCGCCGAAGTGCTGACCAGCGAGAACCCGCTGCGCGAGGAGGGCTGGCGACTGCTGGCGATGAGCCTGTATGCCAGCGGCCGGCAGGCCGACGCGCTGACCGCGCTGCGGCGGGCCAGGGACATCCTCGCCGACGAACTGGGCCTGGACCCCGGTCCTGCACTACTGCAGGTCGAAACCGACGTGCTGACCCAGCGTCTGGAGATTCCGGTCGCTCGCGTGCCGCGCGAGCCGGTGCCGGTGGACTCCCCGGCGAACGACAGGACCCACGGCGAAGCGACGCCGGGTCCGGTCGGCGGGACGACCAACCGGCCGGTGACGGGTGGCATCGTCCCGACCGACGCCCCGGACCTCTACGGCCGGGACACCGAGCTCAACGCCCTGCACGCCGTGGCCGGCGAGGCCGGCGCGCGCCCCGACCGCCGGGTGGTGTTGATCGCCGGGGAAGCCGGCGCCGGAAAATCGGCACTGGTGGACCAGTTCGCCCGCGAGTTGGCCGCGAACCACTGGCGGGTCGTCGTTGGGCGTTGTCCGGAATCGGCCGGGGCACCGCCGGCCTGGGCCTGGGTCGAGGCCCTCAAAGCCCTGTCAGCCGAGATCGACCCGGGGCAGCTATCGCCGGCGCTGGCCCCGCTGCTGGACGAGAAGAGCACCCCAGCAAGGGAATCCGACGCATCCTTCGGCCGCTTCCTGCTCGGCCGGGCCGTGACCGCCTACCTGACAACAGCAGCAAGGAGCAGACCGCTGGCGATCGTGCTCGACGACCTGCACCGCGGCGATTCTGAAACCCTTGCCCTGCTGGACAGTGTTGCCGCCGCAGTGACCGGGGTCCCGCTGCTGCTGATTGCCGCGTACCGACCGGCGGAGGTGCAATCCTCTCTGCGGGACGCGCTGGCTGGGCTCGCGGCCCTACCACCCACCCGGCTGACGATCGCCGGCCTCGACCGCGCGCAGGCCGCGCGGCTGATCAGATCCGTGGCTGGCGCCCAGCCGGACGCCGCCACGCTGACCGCTCTCGTCGACCGCACCGGTGGCAACCCGTTCTACCTGGCCGAGAGCGCGCGACTACTGGGCAGCGAGGGACGACTTGTTGCGACGTCAAAGGTCCCGGAAGGGGTGCGGGACGTGCTGCGCCGGCGATTCGCCCGGCTCCCGGAGATCACCGTGTCCGTCCTCCGACTGGCCGCCGTCATCGGGCGCGAGGTCGACATCGACGTGCTGGTGCGGGCCGCCGAGGTCGACGAGGACACCGTGCTGGATGCGCTGGAGGCCGGCGTGATGGCCGGACTGCTGACCGAACCGGCCGCGGACTCCGTGCGGTTCGCGCACTTGCTGGTCCGCGACACCCTGTACGACGACGCACCCCGACTGCGACAGAGCCGCTGGCACGCCAGGATCGCAACCGCGCTGGCCGAGATCCGGCCAGGTGACCTCGCTGCGCTCGCCCACCACTATCACCAGGCCGGCACGGCGGCGACCGCCCGCAGCGCCGTGGACGCGGCGGTCCGGGCGGCTGACCAGGCGGTCGCCCGGTACGCGCACGACACGGCCGCCGACCTCTACGGGCAGGCGCTGGCCGATCTCGATCGCGTGCCGACCGACGCTGCTGCACCGGCGGGCCCGGATCGGGTCGCCGAAAGAGTGGAACTGCTTGCACGGCTGAGTCTTTCGCAGTTGGCTGCGGGTGCCGGGGTGGCCGCCAAGGACAGCAGGAAGCGCGCGCTGGCGGTGGCCAACACGGCCGGCCGGCTCGACTTGTTGATCAGGGGGTTGTCCGCCTGGGACCTGCCGACGCCCTGGCTGAACAGAACCTATGGCGTGGTCGACGTCGAGGTCGTCGACCTGATCGACCACGTGTTGCAGGTCGAGGATCCGCTGGTCACCCCGGCCGTCCGCGCCCGCATGCTGTGTGCGCTGGTTGCCGAAATTTCCGGTGAGCAGCCGGATCGGGCACTGTCGGCCGCCCGGGAAGCAGCACAGCTCGCCCGAGTCGACGGCGACCCGGTACTGATCGGGCTGTCCCTGCACGCTCTGTGCGGGGTCGTCAGCCCCGAACTCGAACCCGTCGAGCGGTTGGCAATCGGCCGCGAACTCATGGAGATCGGCCGACTGCCGGGGCTGGCGGTGTTCGCATTGATCGGCCATCACAGCATGGTGCAGGTGCACGGAGCGACCGGTGATCACGTCGCGATGGCGCAGCACATCGACGAGATGCAGAAGCTGATCACCCAGTATCGATGGCGGCAGGCGGAAGGAATTGTTGCGATGCACCGCGCGACCATCGCCCATCTGACCGGCCATCTTGACGAGGCCGAGGCCATCTATGCGGCGGCGGCAGAGCGGATCCGGTCGGGCGGTGCGCTCGATGCCGAGGGCATCATCATGTTGGCTTTCCTGACCATCAGGATAACCCAGGGCCGGGTCGGCGAATTGGAGGCGGTGGGGCGCACCGTCGATAGTCAGGCAACCGACGTGATCGCAGAATTGCTCGCCCTGGTCATCCTGAATCAGGGCCGACCGGACGAGGCCCGCCGGATCAGGGGCGTCATTCGGCCGATCCGCCGGGACTTCTTCCATTCGTTGTTGCTCACCTTGCGCGCAATGCTGGTGATCGGACTGGCCGAACGGGCCGAAGCCGCCGGGCTCTACCCCGAGTTGCTCAAGTACCGGGGCCAGATCGCCGGGGCCGGTACCGGATCGTTCGCGGCCGGACCGGTCGACATCGTGCTCGGCGACCTTTCGGCGTTTCTCGGTCGTCCGGTGGACGCCGGTGACCACTACCGGGCGGCGCTCGCCCTCGCGCAGCGCTGCGGCTGCGAGCCGTGGATCAACCAGGCGCAGGAACGACTGTCCGGTGTGACCGTCGGTTCGCCGCCCTGACCGGTCGACAGCGAGAATGAGACAACTCAGCCGACTGCAAGTCGACGTCAAGTACTGATTGTCAGGCTCCGTGACGACCAACAACCGGCCGTCCTGGAGGACCCATGAGTACATTGCTGTATCGCCTTGGTGGCTGGGCCGCCGCCCACCCGTGGCGCACGATCGCCGCCTGGCTGGCCGCGCTCGCCGTCGCCGTCGGCCTATCGATGGCGGTGGGCGGCAGCACCCACGACGACTATCGGGTTGCCGGCTCCCCTGCGCAGGCCGGTGCCGACTTCCTCGCCGAGCATTTCGACGACACCTTTGGCGCCGGTGCGCGAGTGGTCGTGCACACCGATGACGGCGTGCTGGAACAGGGCCAACTCGCTGCCCTGTCCGACCGGCTCACGGCGATGCCACACGTCACCGTGGTCGAGCCAGCACGGCTGTCGGCGGACGGCGACACCGCGCTGGTCGCCGTGCACTACGGCGTGCCCGTCACATCTTTCGAGGGCTCGGCGGGCGTCGACGCGTTGAAGACGGCGGTTGCCGACCTGCAACAGACCGGTGTTCAGGTCGAACTCGGCGGCGAGGTGCCGGAGAACTTCGCGCCACCCAGCGGGACCGCTGAGCTCATCGGCATCGCCGTCGCGCTGGTGATCCTGATCTTCGCGTTCGGCTCGGTCATCGCCGCCGGATTGCCGCTCGCCATCGCCCTGGTCGGTCTCGGTATCGGCTCGTCGCTGATCACGATCCTGGCCGCCGTCACCGACGTCAGCAACACCGCTCCGACCGTCGCGTCGATGGTCGGGATCGGCGTCGGTATCGACTACGCGCTGCTGCTGGTGACCCGGTACGTCGAGGGTCTGCGCGCCGGGCACACCGGGCGGGAATCCGCAGCCAGGGCGAACGGCACCGCCGGTGTCTCGGTGGTGTTTGCCGGAACCACCGTACTGGTTTCACTTCTCGGGCTGCGGCTCGCCGGCCTTGCCGTGTACTCGTCAGTCGGCCTGGCCACCGCGCTGGTGGTCGGCACGGTGATGCTGACATCAGTCACGCTCGTGCCCGCACTGTGCGGACTTGCTGGTACCCGGGTGCTCCGGCGCTCGGAAAGACGCGCCCTGACCGAATCGACGTCCGGATCGGCGACCACCGCAACGACCCCGCCGCCCGATCCGGCCGGACCACGGCATCTCGAGTCGACCGTGACGGCCCGCTGGGCCGAGCGGATCGGGCGCCGGCCCTGGCAGTGGGCGCTCGCCGCCCTCACGGTGTTGCTGTTGCTCGCGACGCCCGTGCTCGGTATGCGCACCTGGCCACAGGACGCGGGCAGTGGGCCGGATTCCAACACCACCCGGGTCGCCTACGATCTGGTCGCGGCCGAGTTCGGGCCCGGCGCGAACGGCCCGTTCCTGCTGGCGGTCGACCTGGACCGGCTACCGGCGGAGCAACTGACCTCGCTGACCGCTGCCCTGTCCGCCGACAGCGGCGTTGACTCGGTCAGCCCGCCGACCATCAATGGCGCAGGCGATGCGGCGCTGATCGTGCTGCAGCCGTCGACCGGACCGCAGGACGAGCAGACGGTTGAACTGTTGGACCGACTGCGCGCCGAACTTCCGGATTCGGTGCGGGTGACCGGGTTGACCGCGGCCTTCGCCGACATCTCCGAGCGGCTGTCCGATCGGTTGTGGCTGGTGATCGCTTTCGTCGTCGGGCTGTCCCTGCTGCTGATGACGGCGGTGTTCCGGTCCGTCGTCGTCGCGGCGAAGGCCGCCGTGATGAACCTGCTGTCGGTGGCCGCGGCCTACGGAGTGATGGTCGTCGTCTTCCAATGGGGTTGGGGTGCGGAACTTCTCGGCCTTCCACATGCGGTTCCGGTGTCCAGTTGGGTACCGATTCTGATGTTCGCCATCCTGTTCGGGCTGTCGATGGACTACCAGGTGTTCCTGCTGTCCCGGATCCGCGAGGACTTCCTGCGCACCGGCGAGGCCAAGCGCAGCGTCATCCGCGGGCTCGCGTCAACCGGCCGGGTGATCACCTGCGCCGCGGCGATCATGATCGCGGTGTTCATCGGGTTCGCACTCGACGCCGACCCGACGGTGAAGATGATGGGCGTCGGGATGGCCACCGCGGTGCTGATCGACGCGACCATCGTCCGGATGGTGCTGGTACCGGCCACCATGTCGTTGCTCGGCACGGCGAACTGGTGGTTGCCGTCCTGGCTGGACCGGATCCTGCCGCACCTGGACGTCGACGGTCACGTGCCCGATCCCCGGGACGACAACGTAGCCGGCCAGGCGGGTCGGGTTCCCGAACCTGTCTGAGGTCGCTGTAGGTTGTGGTGTCTGCTGGTGTCGGCGTCTCCATCTGAACGACGGGTAAGGGGTGAAGGTCATGCCGGCAGCGGCCACCATTCCGGTACTGCGTTTCGGCGCTGCCCGGCGCAGCGACGGCACGTTCGATCCGGACTTCCTGCAGCAGTTGCGTTCTGCTGCACACGATGTCGGCTTCTTCCAGCTGACGGATTTCGGGGCAGCCGCCGGCCAGGTCAGCAGCCTGATGGAGATGACGAGGCGGTTCTTCGCACTCCCGCTGGCCGACCGGCTCGCTCTGGACAATCGGCAGTCACCGCATTTCCGCGGATACACCCGGCTTGGTCACGAGATCACCGCAGGACGTTCCGATGCCCGGGAACAGTTGGACTTTGCCCCGGAGCGGCCGGCATTGCCACCCGCGGAGTGGGACGCCATCTACGGGCTGCTGCGCGGACCGAACCTCTGGCCGGACGCGGCACTACCCGGACTCCGGGACACGGTGCTTGCCTGGACCGACCTGTTGGTCGGTGTCGGAGCCGAGCTGACCCGGGCACTGGCCGCCTGCCTGGGACTGCCGGAGGACCAGTTCGACGACCTGTTCACCGGGGAGTCGCACTGGTTCGGCAAGCTGATCCGCTACGTCGGTTCCGAGCAGGACGGCGCCGACGCGCAGGGGGTCGGCCCGCACGCCGACTGGGGATTCCTGACGCTGCTCCTGCAGGACGCGACCGGTGGCCTGCAGGCCAGGCCGCCCAGATCGGAGCAGTGGCTGGACGTTCCGCCGCTGGCGGGGGCATTGGTGGTGAACGTCGGCGAGATGCTGGAGGTGGCCACGCACGGATACCTGGTGGCCACGGTTCATCGCGTGCTGCCCTGCGCCCCCGGCACCACCAGGCAGTCGATCGGCTTCTTCTACTCCCCCCGGCTCGACGCGACGTTGCACCCTGTGCCGCT
This sequence comes from uncultured Actinomycetota bacterium, assembly GCA_963730295.1. Taxonomy (GTDB): domain Bacteria; phylum Actinomycetota; class Actinomycetes; order Mycobacteriales; family Nakamurellaceae; genus Nakamurella. Next base: position 728,903 of record CAVSRE010000009.1, read on the forward strand.
GACACCCGAGCTGGCGGCACACGCTCCCGGCGCGACCGAGAGCCCGCAGAATCCGCTGCTGCCCCGCTTCGGGGACAACGCACTCAAGGGTTGGTTCCGGTCACATCCCGAGGTGGCGCAGCGGCACTACCCGGACCTGGTCGGCACCGTCCATTCCTGACGGATGTCCCCGTCGTTCCTGGGTCTTCGCGCTGAGGTGGGCTCGCTCACCCCGCCCGCCCGAAGCGCCAGCGCACCTCGCCCGACGCGGCTGCGCCGGCGAACCGGTCAGATGACGATGTCGGCCGGCGAGGTCAATTCGCGGGCTACCCGCACGCCCTCCACCGTGCCGAGCGGATCATGGCTGCGGAGGGCTCCGAATTTGAGGCCGGACCATGTTTCAATATCAGTGATCGGCAGCTGGTAGGTCTTGACCTCACCAAAAACGAATTCCAGGTCGGTCAGCAGACCCGCCTGCGAGACCAGGTACCCGGTCGCCGACAATTCGCCGGTCGCATCATTGATCATCACCGCCACCTTCCAGAATGCTCTGGGCAGCAGCACATCCCGGTAGGCCGCGTCATCGGTGCGAAAGACCGGACCGGTGAAGACCGTTGCCCGGAAACCCCTGGTATCGGCATTTTCGAGGAGATAGTTCTCCAATTCGAGCCACAAGTGCCGGTTGAACGTCGAATGCTGCGGCGAGCAATTGGTGAAAAAGAATGAGTCCTGCTCGCCCTGTCCTGCCATCGGCCCCCAGGTCGGATCCAGTCGCCGGACGAGGTGTCCGCGGTCCAGGTCGTTCCCGGCGTAGAGCTCATTTCCGACCTGCGCCGCAACAGGAATCCGGGGGTCGAAGGCCCACGGCTCCTTGCCGCTGCGCTTGATCCGCTCGGTCAATTCACCATCGATATTGACGGCGGTGAACATCGCGAGCCGGCGGGATCCATGCATGACGACCGAGTAGTGGGTGTAGTCGAGGCGGTAGCGCTCGGCGCCGCTGGCAGTGGCATCGACGGTGACCGCTTCCTTGCGCAGCGCGGTGGAGAGTGTCGGCAGGGGTACCCGAAGTCCGCCGCTGCCCAGGAACGACGGGTCGTACCCGGTTCGGTCCTGAAGTTCCTCGGTGCTGACGACCCGCGCCTCCTCGGGCGCCCGGACGCCCGCAAGGTCAATCAAGACCGGCGGACCGGTCGACCGCAGCCGGCGGACGCGGTCCGCGATGGCACCGGAACTGACGGCGTAGTTCGCCGACAGGTACTCGCCGGCAAAATGCAGGCCAACCGCGGCCCCGGTCTCCACGTCGAGCACCACGGACCCCGAACTGCCGCCCAACGTCGTGCAGTCGTGGGTGAAGCAGCCGGCATTGATCCGACCGACGACCAGTCCGGGGGCGAGGCGCTTGACGTCGAAGATCCCGCCGAACAGTCGCGCCTGGTCCGCTGCGTCGTTCCGGGAATCGGCCGCGGGATAGCCGATCGTCACCACAACCGACCCCTTCGCCGGATCACCGTCGAACAGTGGGATCGGATCGGGCAGTCGGCCGCCATCGGCTGCGGACAGTTCCATCAAGGCAAGGTCGGGGTCGGCGTCGGCATCGCCGGAGATGAACAGCACCCTGCCGACCGACACTTCAAGGGGCCGGTTGTCCAGGTACTCCTCGCGGAAATCCACCCGCGGAATGAACCGCTGGCCGGCCGGATTCGATCGCATCACGTAGTCGCGGCCCTGCCGCCCGGCGAATTCTACCGCGACGTGTCGATTGGTGATCGCAACGCCGGGCGCGACCATCCAGGCCGTCCCGACATAGGGCTGTGCGGAGAAGCCGACCTCCAGTCTGCCGACGGAGGCGATCGCCCGATCGATCTTCGATTTGTACGGCAGGATCCGGGACCGCCATTCGGCCAGTTCCGGGGTTTCGAACGTGCCCCGGCGCACCAGCAGGGTCGGCCGCCCCTCGCGCAGGATGATCGCCTCGGCGAGGAAGGATGGCACCCGCCCGAGGTCACGGACAAACGGAATTCCCGATCCTGCTCCTGCACCAAGTGCCGCGCCGGCCGCGGCGGGAAATTGAAACGAGTCGGCCGCTTCGGGACGCCGACGAAGGATCTCTTGCAGCACCGCGTCATCCGCGGCCACTCGGTCCAGTTGATCTCGTGCGTTCGGCATGTTGGCCCCCTGCGGTCGCCAGCAGCCTAGGCCGAACCGCCCACCCCAGGAATCGTCCAGGGGACACCAATTCGGGCAGGAGTTGCGGCCCGAAGGGGCAGCAGCGATCAGGAGCGGATGACTGAGCCCGGACGCTCAGGGCCGAACGCGGCCGGGTCGGGCGGTGCGCAGGCGATGCTTTTTCGCCGTCACCTTGACCTGCGGCGCGCGCTTGCCGTGGCTGCTGGTGACGAGTGATCGTCCGGTCGGGCGCACGGCTCGCTGCTCGGCAGCGGCAGCGGCCTCGGTCAGTCGGGCGATCTCATTCTCAGCACCGATCAGCAGGCCGTTGAGCCAGTCGACGCCGTTCGCGCACTGCAACAGTAGGGCGTCAACGGCCTTGCGGTCATATCCCCGGGACAACCCCTTGGCCATCGGCGGCTGGGCGGCGCGCACCCAGCCGCCGGTGATCCGGCCGCTGCTCGTCGCCCGCCCGTTCGACGCACTCAGCCCCGATGCGTTCACCCTCGCTGCACTCATGACCATCCCATTCGCCCGCGCAGATCCGTCCCCGGCCGTCACCTCACGTCGGCGGCGAATCACTGTCCGCGCACGACTCGTCGACCCGCGGCGGGGTCATCATGGATCAACCGCACTATTCATACGTTCGCCAGCAACCCGGGTCAACCAAAAGTGACCGATCGACTCCATATTCAGCCGATTGGGTGCCTTCGTCACCTCATCGGGAGTGCCTCGTCACTGACAATCGCGGCACGAAAGGGGACGGACCACCACCGATCCCGCGAGCATTGACGGTGGTTCCGGCCGTCCATGTGACCGCCGCGGTCCGGGGCTCTGCAGCGAGCAATCACTCTGTGTCATGCCCTCTCACAGATTGTCACTCGTCAGGGGCATGGTTGATCACCGGAAAAATGACACTCTGGATCTTGCGCACCGGTTCGAACCCCGGCTGGATCTTTCTGCCGTCAAGTGCAAAGGGCAGGGCATGATGAACGCACCGCTTCGGGTACTGGTGGTCGAGGATGACGCCGACCTCGCCGAATACGCCAAGGTCGTCTTGTCCCGACAGCAGGGCGTCACGATCCAGGTCGTGTCCGACGGCCAGGTCGCACTCGACACCCTGCGCGGGATGGGTGCGGACATCCTGATCTCAGATATCGAACTGCCTGGTATGTCCGGCCTCGACCTGGCGACAGCTGCGCGGGTCCGCGACTCCGCCATCCCCATCGCCATCATGACCGCGCACGCGTCGGTGGACTACGCGGTGACAGCGCTGCGCAACCAGATCGATGAGTTCCTGGTCAAGCCGGTGTCGGCTGCCCAGTTCGGCACCACTCTGCGGGCGCTGATCACCCTTCGGCGGGATCGGGACGCGGTCGGTGTCCGGTCCGTTGTCTTGGCGATCGGCGCCCATCCCGACGATGTGGAGATCGGGGTCGGTGGACTGCTCGCCGCGCATCGCGCGGCCGGTGATTCGGTGGTCATCCTGACGATGTCCCGCGGCGATCGTGGCGGGGATGCCGACTTCCGGCAACACGAATCCCTTTCGGCGGCCGAACTGATCGGGGCCAGGCTGTTTCTGGAAGATTTGGAGGACACTCGCATCAGTGCCACCGACCCCACCGTCTCGATCATCGAACGAGTCGTCGCGGAGGTGAGTCCCACCGTGGTCTACGTCCATTCCCAGCATGATCGGCACCAGGACCATCGGGCCGTTCACCAGGCCGCGTCCGTCGCGACCCGCCGGGTTGCGACCTTCGCCTGTTACCAGAGTCCCTCGGCGACAGTTGATTTCCATCCGAATCGGTTCGTGCCGATCGACGGCTTCACCGATACCAAGCTGGCCCTGCTGGCGTGTTTCGCGACGCAGTCCGGGATCCGGGACTACCTCGAGCCGGACTTCGTACTGGCCACCGCCCGCTACTGGTCCAGATTCGGCGGTGGCCACAGCTGCGAGCCGCTGGAGGTCATCAGGGATACCCGCGGGCTGATCGGTTCGGGCGCAGCGGGTCTCGCGGTGACCGAGCGCGCCGAGGCCGAACTGCTCGGGCACGACCGGCCGGTGGTCTCATGACGACCGTGCTGGTGACGGGGACCGGCGGGCCCGCCGGCATCTCGATCATTCGATCGCTGCTGCGCCGTGGAGGTACTCGGGTGATCGCCGCCGACATGGACAGGTTCGCCAGCGGTCTGTATCTGGTCCCCGCCGACCAGCGGGTGATCGTCCCGCCTGGCCTCGCCGACCGTTTCGCCCCCGCAGTGCTGGCGGCCTGCCGCCGCTACGGTGTCGACGTGCTGTTCCCGACCGTCGACGTCGAGCTCCCGGTGATCGCCGCCCGCCGACCGGAATTCACCGCTGCCGGGATCGCCGTCGCATCACCCAGCCTGGCCACCTTGGAAATCTGCCTGGACAAGCTGCTGCTGGCGGAGCGTTGCGCAGGGGTACTGCCGGTACCGCGCACCGACCTGCTCGGCCCGGCGGCGGCGGTGGGTCGGCAATACCCGGTGGTCGTGAAGCCGCGGCGGGGCGCCGGATCCCGCGGGATCAGCTTTGTCGAATCCGAGGCGGAACTGCTGGCGCTCGGCTCGGACGACACCCGACTGGTCCAGGACATGCTGCCCGGCGACGAGTACTCGATCGATGTCTTCGCCGATCTGGACGGCACAGTGGTTGCCGCAGTGCCCCGCTCCCGGCTCCGCGTCGACTCGGGAGTTTCCGTGGCGGGCAACACCTTTCACGACCAGGAACTCGAACAGGCGGCCCGCCGGGTTGCGGTGGCGATCGGCCTCACCACGGTTGCCAACGTCCAACTGCGCCGGGACCGGGATGGCCGGGCAGCGTTGCTGGAGGTCAATCCGCGCTTCCCCGGCGCGATGCCGCTGACCGTCGCCGCGGGGGTCGACATGCCCTCGCTCACCCTGGACGCCGTCCTCGGCCGGCCCGTGCCGTCGTCGATCGATTTCCGGGAGATCGCCGTGGTGCGCTATCTGGAGGACACTTTCCTGACGATGAGCGATATCACCGCGGTTCCGGAAGCCTCTGCGGCCGGTCCGATCGAAGCACTGACAGTGTCATCCCATGGATCGGACTGACGTTCATGTCCTGGGCCGGGCTGCGCGGCGATCATCATGTGCATTCTCGTTTCTCCGATGACGCCGAGAGCACGCTGGCGGAGAACGTGCGCGCGGCCCATGCGGCTGGGTTGACCGAACTGCGGCTCGTCGATCACGTGCGCAGCTCGACGAGTTGGGTGCCGGAATTCCTGACGGCGGTCGGCACGCTGACCGCCGCGGACGAGCGTGCCCGCAGCGATGACGGTCCCGAGTTGATCATCCGCAGCGGCGTCGAGGCGAAAATTCTCGACGCCACCGGCCGACTCGACCTGCCGTCGGGGCTGACCACCGGCAGCCGGCCGGACCAGGTGGATCGGGTGTTGATCGCCGACCATCAATACCCAGGGCCTGATGAGCCGTGGTCGCCCTCCAGGGTGCTGGCCGAACGGGCAGCGGGCCTGAGCGGCGCCATCATCCTGGACACTCTCGTGCATGCGACGATTCGCGCGATGCACCAGGTGGAGCACGCCCAACTGGCTCACCTGTTCTCGCTGTTGCCGAAGATCGGTCTGAGCGAGGACGACGTGCTGGACGACCACTTGATCGCAGTGGCCAGGGTCGCGGCGTCGACAGGGACCTGGGTCGAGGTCAACGAGAAATGGGGCTGCCCGGGCAGCAGGGTCATCCACGCCCTCGACCAGGTTGGCGTCATCCTGGTGGCGGCCACCGACAGCCACCACTGCCGGGACGTCGGCCAGTACGAGCGGGTGGCCGAGCTGACCGCGCAGCTCATCCCCGGGACGTCGTTCATCCAAGGGCAGGGCGGTCCGGCCAGGTGAGCGTGCTGACCGCGATCGTCACCTGGGTCTGCGTGGCCTTCGTCGTCGTCGGCGCGATCCCAGTTGCCGCCGGCCTGTACCAGTACCTATTGGTGCCGTTTCACGCCTGGCGCAACCACTATCGCGATGCCGCGCCGTACCTGCCGAACGTCGCCGTCGTTGTTCCCGCGTGGAACGAAGGCGCGGTGGTCGGCACCTCGATCGACCGGCTGGTCCGGCTCGAATACCCGCCGGAACGGTTGCGGATCTACGTCGTCGACGACGCCAGCACCGACGACACACCGGATGTGGTGCTCGAGCGTGCGGGCCGGTACCCGGGCCGGGTCTTTCACCTGCGGCGCGACAAGGGTGGCCAGGGCAAGGCCTACACCCTCAATCACGGCATCAACATTCTGCTGTCCGAGGACTGGGCGCAGGCAGTGTTGATCATGGACGCCGATGTCATCTACCGGCCCGATTCGCTGCGGAAGATGACCAGGCACCTCGCCGACCCCACCGTCGGGGCGGTGACGGCCTTCATCTGCGAGGGCAGCGCCGACCCGAAATACCTGACCAGGTTCATCGGCTACGAGTACGTGGCTGCCCAGGCCGCGGCCCGGCGGGCGCAGAACGTCCTTGGTGTGCTCGCCTGCCTCGCCGGTGGGGCGCAATTGCACTCCCGGGAGAATCTGGAGGCGATCGGCGGCCGGATCGACACCACGACGCTCGCGGAGGACACCGTGTCCACCATCCTGACTCAGCTCGGCGGACGTCAGGTGATCTTCGAGCCCTACGCCGTCGTACTGGCCGAGGAACCGGAGGGCATCGGTGCGCTGTGGAAGCAGCGGCTGCGCTGGGGGCGCGGCAACATCCAGGTGACGAAACGGTTCTCGCACTTGTGGTTCCGGCCGTGGAACCATCGCCGGCTCGGCAGTTTCTCCTTCGGGTTGATTTGGTTCTCGGTGCTGCTGCTGCCGGTCACCATGCTGCTGTCGTCGATCGGATTGATCGGCCTCTACCTGCTGAGCAGCGATCTGGCCGGTGCCGTCTTCCGGGTGACCTGGTTCCTGGCCGGTTGCACCTACCTGTTCATCACCGTGATGACCGTGCAGATCGAACCATCGACCGGCCGGCGCAGCTGGCGCGAAGCGATCGCGTTTCCCGGCATCATCTCGCTGCTGGTGATGGCGATGGCGTTCGCGCCCACCCTGTTCCTGCGGGTCATCCCCGGCCTGTTCGGCCTGCAGATCACGGCCACCGGGGAAGTGCTGCTCACCCTGTTTCTCTATGCCTGGCTGACCCTCTGTATGCCGGCCGCCTGGCTCGCCAAGCTGCTGGAATCGACCCGAGCGGGCAGGGCGCTCTCCCCCGCGCTGATCTACCTGGTCGGCTACGGACCGCTGCTCTGCGCCATCACCTTCGACTCCTATATCAAGGAATTCCGCGGTGCGGCGCAGGTCTGGGACAAGACCGAAAAGGTTGGACGGGTGATGGCATGACGGATCCGGTGCGCCCGGGGCGGGCGATGGCGGCCGGGCCGGGACCGGCTCTATCGCCGACCGCGGTGACTCCTGCAGCGCCGCCTTCGCTACCGGGAAGCGTTGCGGGCCAGGCAGTTCCGATAGTCCCCGACGATACGGTGATGATCCTCGAGATCGACCGGGACCGGCGCCACGAGCGTTATCTGGTGCGCGCGGCGCTGGTCGCATGCATCGTCATTGCAGTGGCGCTCGCCATTCGGATGGTGTGGGGATGAACCCGTCCGCCGACGCCCGGCCGCGCCCGACCGCTACGGTGCTGGTGGTCGACGACGAGCCGGACCAGCTCGGTCTACTGACCGCCTACCTGCACCGTGAGGGGTGCACCGTGATCGCGGTGCCGACCGGCGAGCAAGCGCTGGCGCTGCCCGCCGAAATTCACCTGGATCTGATGATTCTCGACCTGTTGCTACCCGGAATGAACGGCTGGCGACTGGCCGCGGAACTCGGGGGCCAGTTCCCAGGCTGCCCGGTGGTCATCACCTCCGTGCTCGACGTGCAGGACTACCCGAAGGCCGATGAGACATTGCCGAAGCCGGTGTCCCGTAGTCAGCTGGCCGCCGTCCTCGCCCGCCGGATTCCCGGCTGGGCGGATCGATGAGCGCCCAGCCAACTGTGGTCATCGCGGATGACGACATTGACATCCGGCAACTGATTGCGGTTGCCGTTCGCCGAGCCGGCGCCGTGCTGACCGCCGAGGTCGCCAACGGTTCCGCCGCGTTGGCCGCCGTTCGGCAGACCCCGCCTGACCTGGCGATCCTGGATGTATCGATGCCGGAAATGTCGGGGCTGGAGGTGTGCCGTGCACTTCGCCTCGATCCATCGACCGCGGACATCCGGGTCCTGTTGCTCTCGGCTGCCGTGCATCCGGCGGCGGTCGCCGAGGGCCTGGCTGCCGGTGCCGACGCCTACCTCACGAAACCGTTCAGCCCCCGGACCCTCGCGACCCAGATACGGGACATGCTGCCCGCCTCGACATAAACCCCGCGCGACAGATCACCGCGCGACCGGACTCCGGCGACACGAAACCCGCGACACGAAACCCGCGACACCGACCGCGACACGAAGGGCGGAAGATCTGGATGACGATCGCGTCGAGTGCGCCCGTTCGTGGGGCCGTCGGATGGTTGCAGCGGTTCGGTGTCGACACCAACTCGGTGGTGGAGCGCCAGCTCTGCATGGCGTCGGTGTATGCGCTCGCCCAGTTGGTCTTTCTGCTGCCCTCGGTCAGCGCGTCCGAGCCCTGGGCTGTCCTGACCGGAGCTGTGCTGATGGTCGTCGCCACGGCAGGGGCGTTCGTGCTGCGCGGGCCGAACGTACCGGTCCAGGCCGCGATGGTGATCCCCCTGGTCGATCTGCTGGCCGTCGGGTTCCTACGATCCGGCACCGGCGGCTGGACTTCCGTTTTCAGTTCGCTGTTGATCCTGCCCGTGCTGTCCCTCGGGGTAGAGCCCGGTCGGCTGCCGCTGCTCTTTGGCGGGATCGTCACCGTCCTGGTGGCCGTGATGCCAGAGATCATCGACCCGACGACCGTTGACGCCGGACAGTGGATCCGGGGCGCCTGCACCTTGCTGGTCCTCGGTCTCACCGCACTGTCCGTCAACGAGCTCACCCGGCGGCTACGTGATCGGGTCAGGGCGGTGCAGAGGCTCCGGCGGCGGCAGGAAACACTGCTCGCCGAGGCACAGGACAACGCGACCGCCGGCGCCGCCGCCTCCAGCATGCTCCGCGAATCGGCGTATCTGATGGCCGGGGTGCTGGACGCCGTCACCGAGCAGTCGATCATCGCGACGGACCGGTCCGGACGGATCGACGTGTTCAACGCGGGAGCGCAGAACATGCTCGGCGTCGCCGCACACGACGTCGTCGGCCGGGCCAACATCATGGACTTCCACCTGCCGGGGGAGCTTGCGGTCAACGAGGGTGCGGACGCTTCCTATGACGCTCTCCTGGCCCCCGTCCTCGCGGGTGATGCGCTGGTCCGGGACTGGACCTACCGCCGCGCGGACGGGTCCACCCTGCGCGTCCAGGTCGCGGTGACGGCCCGGCATGACCCGGCCGGGGAGGTGGAAGGTTTCCTGTTCGTCGCGACCGACGTCACCGACGAACGCAAACAGGCCAAGATGAAGGACGAGTTCGTGAACCTGATCTCGCACGAACTACGAACCCCGCTCAGCTCGATCCTGGGTTACACCGAACTGATTGCCGATGACGACGAGAACCCGTTGAGCGAGGAACAGTCCCGCTATCTGGCCACCGTGGAACGCAATGCTCAGCGGCTGTTGCGGTTGGTCTCTGACCTGCTGTTCACCGCCCAGGTCGAGTCCGGCCGGTTCTCGCTTCAGGAGCAACGGATCGATCTGCAGTCCATCGTCGGTACGTCCATGGAAACCGCGATGCCCGGCGCCGATGCGCGGTCGGTCCGGCTGGTGCTGTCGCACAGCGACGGGCCGCTGGAGGTCTGGGGGGACCCGGTTCGGCTCGGTCAGGCGGTCGACAACCTGATCTCGAACGCGCTGAAATTCACTCCGCAGGGCGGACGGGTGGCAGTCACGCTGGGCACCGCCGAGGGCCGGGACGGCGAGCCCGATCGGGCGTTGATCGCGGTGAGCGATACCGGAATCGGCATCCCAGCAGACGAGATCGACCGGCTGTTCTCGCGCTTCTTCCGGGCGTCGACCGCAACCCAGAATGCGATCCCCGGCGTCGGCCTCGGCCTGACCATCACCCAGGCGATCGCCCTCGCGCATCACGGCCGCATCCGAGTGGCCAGCACCGTCGGGGACGGCACCACGTTCACCTTTGAACTACCGCTCCTCGACGAGCCGGCAGTGGCCGAAGATGCGGAAGTGGCCGAAAATCCGGCAATGGCCAAAAATCCGGCAATGGCCGGCGATGCCGTGGTCGGTCGCTCGGTCCCACCGCGGGTGGGTATCGCGGCCGCCGACTCCTGACCGCCGCTGCCCGTCGGCGATCCATCGGGAATGCTGGGTCCATGCCCCGGACAATTGCCACCGTCATCCGCGTCGACCGCTCCGACCTGCTGGACTTCGTCCGGCCACGGCACCACCTGATCATGACCACTCATCGCAGGGACGGCTCCCCGCAGTCCTCCCCGGTGACCGCCGGAGTGGACCCGCAGGGCCGCATCGTCGTCTCGAGCTATCCCGAACGGGCCAAAGTGGCGAATATCCGCCGCGACCCGAGGGTCTCCGTGCTGGTGCTCTCGGACGACTTCGGTGGGCCCTGGGTCCAGGTGGAGACCACCTGCACCGTCATCGATCTGCCGGACGCCGTCGAACCGCTGGTCGAGTACTTCCGCTCCATCTCCGGTGAGCATTCCAACTGGGACGAGTACCGACAGGCGATGCTCGACCAGGGCAAATGCCTGCTGCAGATGGAGCCCGTCAGCTGGGGACCGATTGCCACCGGCGGGTTTCCGGCCCGCCTCGCCTGATCCGGCTCAGCTCAGCGGATCGCCAGCACCAGGGGGTACACCGCGGTCGCTCCGGCCCGGCGCAGCTCCCGGGCAGCAACAGTGAGCGTCCAGCCGGTGTCGGTGGCGTCATCGACGAGCAGGATACGTTTCCCGGTCACCGCGGCCGGGTCGCGGAGCAGATGCCGCCCAAGGACCGCGGCCAATCGCCGGGCGGAATTGGTTCCACCGGCCGCGGGTCGGTGATCGACAACCTCGAAGGACGTGGCCAGCGGCAAGCCGCGATATCGGGCCAACCCGGTGGCCAGATGCTGGACCAGAGCGGGCCGGCTATCGGATTCGATGAACACCACAGCATCGATCGAAGGCGCGTCGATCGAAGCTGCATCGATCGCGGATCCGGCGGCTGGTAGCCAGCCGTCCAGGACCTTGACCACGGCATGCCGCAACGGCACCGGGACCTCGCCGTCCGGAGCCGCGGTTTGCAGGAGTTCGCGGAGCGCGGCGCCCCAGCCGATCCCGTCGAGCCGGCCGACAGCCCGTCCGCTCTCTGCCTTCTCAGCCGCCGGAATCCGGCCGGTGAGCTTCACGCCGAGGGATGACATTGCCGACGGCCACTGCGCTCTCGGCTCGACCGAGACACCGGGCACATCCAGCTCGGCCCGTGCAGCGAGCACCGACTGCCGGTCGGCGGCGGCGGGCAGGGTCAGCCCGCCGCAGTTGTCACACCGGCCGCACGGGTCCGGTGCCGGGTCGTCGAGTTGCTCGCGCAGAAAGCTCATCCGGCATGCCGACGTGCGGATGTATTCCAGCATCGCCTGCTGCTCGACCTTCCTGGCCGCCGAGACCCGCGCGTATCGGTCTGCGTCATAGGCCCAGGGTTCGCCGGTCACCGTCCAGCCGCCGGTCACCCGGCGAACGGCACCATCGACGTCGAGCACCTTGAGCATCATCTCCAGGCGGGATCTGCGTAATGACACCCGCGGCTCCAGCGCGGGGAGCGACAGCGGCCGACCAGCGGACGCAAGTTCGTCCAGGGTCGCCCGCACGTCCGACTCGGACGGGAACCCGAGCGAGCCGAAGTAGTTCCAGATGTCGACGTCGTCGGTCCCGGGCAGCAGCACCACTTCGGCCCGCTGGACCGCGCGGCCCGCCCGGCCGACCTGCTGGTAGTACGCGATCGGTGACGGTGGCGCGCCAAGGTGGATGACGAAGGCCAGATCCGGTTTGTCGAACCCCATGCCGAGCGCCGAGGTGGCGACCAGCGCTTTGACCCGCCCGGCGAGCAGGTCGTCCTCCGCCTGGGCCCGTTCTGTCGGATCGGTCCGACCCGAATAGGCAGCGACCGGCAAGCCGCGTGACCGGAGATGGTCGGCAACCTGCTCCGTCGCCGCGACCGTCAGGCAGTAGACGATTCCGGACCCGTCGGTGCGGGTCAGGTAGTCCGCCAGCCAACCGAGCCGGCTGGGCTGGTCGGGCAGTACCACCACACCCAGGTGCAGCGATTCGCGGTCCAGCGTCCCGCGCAGCACCAGAGTGTCGCCCGGATCCCCGGCGGAGTCGGTCGGCACGGGACCGGCCACCTGGATCGCCGACACCGCGAGTTGTTCGGCAACGTCGAGTGCCACCCGCTTGTTGGCGGTCGCCGTGGTGGCCAGCACCGGAATGCCCTCCGGCAGGTCCTCCAGCAGGGTCCGGATCCGCCGGTAGTCGGGGCGGAAGTCGTGCCCCCAGTCCGAGATGCAATGCGCTTCGTCAATCACCACCAGGCCGGCAGAGGCCGCGACCTGGGGCAGGACCTCATCGCGGAAGCCGGGGTTGTTCAGCCGTTCGGGCGACACGAGCAGCACGTCGACCTCGCCGGCGCGGACCTGGTCGTACACCGTTCGCCATTGCTCGGCGTTGGCCGAATTGATGGTGACCGCGCGAATACCGGCCCGCTCTGCCGCGGCGATCTGGTTACGCATCAGGGCCAGCAACGGCGAGATGATCACCGTCGGACCCGCGCCCTGCTCCCGCAACAGCGCCGTGGCGACGAAGTAGACCGCGGACTTCCCCCAGCCCGTTCGCTGGACCACAAGAGCGCGCCGACGCTGCGCCACCAGGGCGTAGATCGCGGTCCACTGGTCGTCGCGCAGGATGGCCGACGTGCTGCCCACCAGCGCCCGGAGGTGCTGGCCGGCGCGCTCCTTCAGCGCTTGCTGGTCCGTCTCCACCGAGCTCCGCTCGTTTGACACCGAGCTCCGCCCGTCCACTGACAACGAACTCCGCTCGTTCACTGACACCGAGCTCCGCTCGCTCGCTGACACCGTTGGCATGTCTCCCCCGATTCCTGCCTGACTCTTTCGAACAGCCTAGGACTCGGGTCCGACAGCCCCGGAATTCGACGGCGCAGCCCGCGCCCCCTGGACCAGTAGTGGACGCTCGCATGTCCCCCCGGGCAAGTTCGATGGCAAGCGGGTCCGGTTGTGCGGCCGAGAGTGCCAGAATCTGTCCAGCCACCGAATCAAGCCGTTCCGGTTCATTCGAAAAGGACGATGCCTGCCGCATTTCCTGCAGTCATCGTCGAGACGAGCCGGAAGTCTGCCGCACGCGGCGAGCTAGGGACGAAGGTCCCTGGCGACAGGGTTTCGGTGACCTGCATGGTGGACTGTACGGCGAGGCGCAGTAGGAATTTGCCGGCGGGAGTTTGTCACGTCGGCTCATCTTCTTCGGACTGGGGTTTGGCACATGACGACCGCGGTGTTCCTGGTGACCGTGGTCATCATGACGGCCTTGTTCTTCGACTTCACCAATGGCTTTCACGACAGCGCGAACGCGATGGCGACGTCGGTCGCGACCGGGGCGTTCCGGCCGCGGACCGCTGTGCTGATCGCAGCGATCCTGAACGTGGCGGGCGCTTTCCTGTCCACAGAGGTCGCGAAGACCATCTCGGGCGGCATGGTCAACGATGCCTTCGTCACCCCGACAATGATCTTCGCCGGGTTGGTGGCGGCCATCTTGTGGAACCTGACCACCTGGTTGTTCGGGCTGCCGTCCAGTTCGTCGCATGCACTCTTCGGCGGCCTGATCGGCGCAGTACTGGTCGGTGCCGGTGTGGCCGGGGTGAACTTCTCGGTGGTGATATCGAAGATCCTGCTGCCGGCGGTCGTCGCGCCTTTGGTCGCCGGCCTGGCCGCCGCGGCCGCGACGTTCCTGGTGCACCGGCTGTTCAAGAGCGCCGACAAGGAACCAGCGGCCGGCTGGTACCGGCGGGCCCAGACCGTGTCCGGGTCCATGATCGCGCTGGCGCACGGCACGTCGGACGGCCAGAAGACGATGGGCGTGATCACCCTGGTGTTGATCACCGCGGGGTTCCAGGATTCGGGCACCGGACCGCAGACCTGGGTGATCGTCGCCGCCGGGCTGGCCATCGGCCTCGGCACCTACTCCGGCGGCTGGCGGATCATGCGGACGATGGGCAAGGGTCTGGTCGACCTGCACCCCGCACAGGGGTTCGCCGCCGAAACCACATCGGCCGCAGCGATCCTTGCCTCGGCCCACATGGGATTCGGCCTCTCGACGACCCAGGTCTGCTCGGGATCGGTGATCGGCAGCGGCGCCGGCCGCAATATCTCCAAGGTCCGCTGGGGTACGGCCCGCCGGATGGTCTACGGCTGGCTGCTGACCCTCCCGGCCGCTGCCGTTTTCGGGGCGATCGCCGCGGCGATCGCCTTGACCGGGCCAATCGGGGTGATCATCGTGCTGGCGGCGCTGTTGACCGGCTCCGGGGCCATCGTGCAGATTTCCCGTCGGACCGCGGTGACCCGGCACAACGTGAATGATTCCCGCGAAGTGACCGTCCGGTTCGCCAGGGGGGACGCGGATCCGGTGCTGGCCACTGTTTCCAGTTCGCCCGCCGGACCTGCCACCAATTCCGGTCCCACTGCCGGCGACAGTGCACTGCCGGCCGTTGCGCCGATCATCATCAAGAAGGCGCCGGCGCCACCACCGGCCAATGACCCGACCACGGCAGGGACTGCGACATGACCATCAATTGGGGCGCCCTCGTGCTGGTGGCGGCGGTCACGATCGTGTCGGCCATCGCCATTGTCGGATTGTTCTCCCTGGGTGTTGCCGCGCTCACGTCCCGCCAGCGGGCCGACGGCGGCTCTGGCACGCTGACCGTCGCCGGCTACGGCTGCCTGGCGCTGTCCGCGTTGATCGCGATCTATGGGCTGTACCTGATGATCCCGCAGTTCCACTGAGGCCTGGTCGTCCACGTAGCCCGGGCGACCGACACCGGTTTTCCGATCACCGAGGTGTGGCAATCCAAGGAGCACTGCGACAGATTCGATGTCGAGGTCGCGATGCCGGCAATCACCCGAGTCAGCGGCGACCGGCCGATGCCGGCACCCGACCGGCTGGAGTTCGATGCACTCGGGCTGGTCATCGCCACCGCTGGGATCAGCGTCTGAGTCCAGCCCAGGCCATCGCCGACGCCAACAACCGACAGTCGCCGGGGAAAACCACACCGGGTTGACGATGAAGCACCCCGCACTGCCGGATCATGATCGGCGTGACTCTGCAGGAGGTGCTGACATGACCGACGCCCCGGACGTCCAGACGCTCACGGAGCGACAGTCGGACGACAACGCGAAGCGTTCCGCCCGGTACCAGTGGTGGGTGGCGCGCACCAGTCGGTTGCTCGACATCCTCGCCCTGGTCTTTCTGGCGGACTTCCTGGCCGGTCGGCTGATTCCGGATGGTCCATCGTGGTGGCATCCGGCACTGAACCTCATTTCGCTGGCCATCTGGGCCGCCTTCGCCGTCGACTACGCCGTTCGGTTCATCCTCTCCGTCGACCGGTGGATCTTCGCCAGCACCCACAAACTCGATCTGGTGATGGTTGCGCTGCCGATGTTGCGCATGCTCAGGGTGGTGTTGTTGCTGCGCAAGTCGTTCCGGTCGATTTCTACCGAGCGCATTGCCAGTTCGTTGATCTCCATCGTCATCGGGATCGTCGTAGCCGGAGCGTTCCTGGAATGGCGGGTGGAATACGACGCTCCGGGCGCCAGCATCACTTCTTTCGGCACGGCCCTGTGGTGGTCCATCGTCACCACGACGACCGTCGGCTACGGGGACACCTACCCGGTGACGACGGCGGGCCGATTCATCGGGTCCGTGATCATGGTGGTCGGCATCGGTCTCATCGGTACCGTCTCTGCGACGGTCGCCGCGTGGTTCGTCAGTCATAAACAGCGCACCGATGAGGACGCGATCCGGGCCAAGGCGAAGGCGGATCAAGCCCGCGACGAGAAGGCCCGGGCGGCGCAGGTGGCAGCAAACCCGATCGGCGGCCATCAGCCAACCGGCGACATCAGGACACCCGGAGCAGCGACCAACTCGGACTCCGCTACCGATAGCCAAGCCCTGGCAAGAACTCTCGCATCACTCGCGGCCCAGATCGAGCTGTTGACCAGGCAGCAGGCCGACCTGCAGTCCACCATCGAGCGGCTCGCCGACCAGCGCGCCGGGTGAGCAGTCGTCAGCCTGCCCTGACGGTGGCAGCTGCGGCGGCGGATCGGTGCGCGCTGAAGAATTTCCACATTTCGGTGGTCGCCCGTGGACCCCGCGAATCGCTGTAGGAACCCTTGGGCGACCCGCCGGACCAGGCATGTCCGAGTCCATCGACGACCCACAATTCCAGCATTTTCTGACCGCCCGCGTGCCAGCGGCTGACCGTGAAGCCGCGGCGGCTACGGGCGGAGGTCGGTGACGCGGGTTTCGTCGTCGCCTTTCTCGGTTGGCCGATCGGGCCGGCTGCGCCACCCGTCCGGGAGAAGGATGGATGGTGCGCGGCGTGCGCGTAGTACGCCAGCCATTGCTCGGCGATCCGCTGCGCGTTGACCGAACGCACTGTGCTGTCAAGGGTTCCCTGGAAAATGATCATCGGCGGCATGGCATCCATGGCCGTTGCCTCCACCGGAGGTTGTTTCGCGTGGCCCTGCATTGCCGCCAGCGCGTTGGCCGGGCCGGACGCCGAGCGGTACGGCGGGGCCGAGTGCACGCCGACCGCGGCGAACAGCTCCGGATAGGTGGCAGCAAGGACGACTGCCATCGCGCCGCCGGCGGAGATGCCCGTCACGTAGATGCGTTCCGGGTCGATGCGCCACCGGGACGTCTCCTGGACGACCCGCCGGACGATCCCCGCGAAAATCGCCGGTTCACCCTGGGCCCGGAACTGGTGGCCGGAGCGGAACCAGTTCCAGCAGCGGTGACCGTTGTGGGTCATCGACTGTTCGGGGTACACCACGATGAACTTGTGCTTGTCGGCCAGGTCGTTGAACCGGGTGCCGGCCGCAAAATCCAGCGCGTTCTGCCCGCAGCCGTGCAGGGCGAGCACCAGTGGCGCTCGCGTTGTTCGTCGTAGGCCCTGCGGGATGTACACGCTGTACGAACGAGAACCGGCCGATCCGGTGAACCGGGCCGATCGCCAGGTGCCTTTCCCGGTGGATGACGGCGCCGGGCGCGCCGGGGTTCGGCTGCTGGTTGGGCGGGCACGCGCGGCCGGCTTGCGTGCGGTGGACTTCTTGGGAGCGGCTTTCGCTCCGGTGGCGGGTCTTCTGGCGCGCCTACGCCGAGCCGGTGTCGGCATGAAGGCCTTGATCAGCGCGGAGGGCAACGTCGACGTTCGCCTGCGTGGCACAGTTCTGCTCTCCGCTCCGTGGCGTCCGGCCTACCGGCATCCTGCGCTCGGATTTCGAGCGGCGCCGTGTACAGCGTTCACCGCCGGTGACGTCACCAAACGCTGAGTCGGAGAACCCGGACATGAGCCACGTCACGTCCATCGGCTCGGAACTGCTCAGGCGGCCTCCAGTCGGACCCGAAGCAGGAGGGGCCGCCCGCCAGCACGCAGAGAACGCGTCTGGCCGCAACTGCCCGACACGCGCCAGATCTCGAGTTCGCCCAGCCGGGGCCAGTCCTGGAGCCCAATGGGCAGTGCAGGACTGGTACTTCCGTCAGGCAGCTGCCTGGGCGAGCGCCCGGTGCAGTTCGTCGTCGGTCAGCACGATCGGATTACCGCGGGTACTGCTCGCTGTCCGCGTCTTGGTCACGATGTCGTCCGACATGTCCGGCCGGATACCGAGTTCGGTGAGGCCGGGAATTCCGAGTAGCTCGATGCTCTCGCGGATCCAGTCGACGCCGTCCGCAGCGGATGCGTCTGCGTTGCCGGTCAGCAGCGCCGCCGCGGTCCGGTAGCGCAGCAGAGCGGGGTTCGAGGGTTCACGAGCTCGAAGGGCCGCGATGTTGGCCTCGACGACAGCCGTCAGTAAGGCGGCGCAGATCGCACCGTGCGCCGCATCGATCAGTCCGCCGATCACCCCGGCAAAACCGTGTACTGCGCCGAGTTTGGCGTTCGCCAGGGACATACCGCCGAGCAGGCTGCAGAGCGCCATGTCGGTGCGCGCCACGACATCGGACCCGTCCGCGTGGGCAGCGCGAAGGCCGGTCGAGGCTCGGCGCAGTCCCTCGGTGGCCAACGCGTCGGTCAACGGCGAGGCCTGCACGCTGACGTACGGCTCCAGGCATTGCGTCAGGGCGTCCAGACCGCTCGCCGCTGTGACGCTCGGCGGGCAATCAAGGGTGAGCAGCGGATCGACCAGGGCGACCCGGGGAATCATCAATTCACTGCGCAGGCTCGCCTTGCGACCGTGCTCCGGCGATGCCAGGACAGCGTTCGCGGTCACCTCGGCGCCGGTCCCAGCGGTGGTTGGTACCGCGACGAATGGCACCGACGGTCGGGTGATGGGGCGACCCTGGCCGATCACCTCGAGGTAGTCGAGCGGGTCGCCACCGTTGCCCAGCAGCATCGCGACGGCCTTGCCGAGGTCCAGCGCACTCCCGCCGCCGATCGCCACGACGACGTCGGCACCGTGCGACGACCTGGCGGCCTCGACCGCACTGCGAGCCATCGTCACGGTTGGCTCACCCACCACCCGGAATATCTCCGACGGCATCGGCAGCGCGGCGATGAGGTCGCGATGCCGGTCCGGCCGGGATCCGGTGCACACCAGCGCTTTCCCGCCCCAGCCGCGGATGAGTTCGGGCAACTCTGCGGAGCGACCGGTCCCGAAGACGATCCTGTTGGCCGTGCCGAACCCGAACGAGGCCGCCGTCACCGACCGGAACTCCAGTCGTCGGTCGAGGTCGGGTACACCGGGGAGAAGCTGACCGAGGTCCGCGGGCGCGCCATCAGTTCGGCGACGGTGTCCCGCCACGTTGCGTAGTGCTGGGTCTGTTTGTGCGCCAGCGCGGCGTCACCGTCCCGGTAGACCTCGACGAGCACCACATGGCTGGAATCGGACCGGTCGGCGATGACGTCGAATCGCACGACACCTGGTTCGGTCAGCGAGGCCGTCGCATTGGCGACTGTCGCGGCGAGAAAATCCGCGATCCGATCGGCCACCACCGAGATGTCGACATGAACAATCAGTAAACCCTGGCCCGTCGGTCTTTCACCAACTCCAGGGCTTTCACCAATTGGGGACAATGGTCGTCATTCCTTCGTCATTCAATGGAAAGGCTATTCAGCAGCAGAACCGATATTGCGCACCACGCGATTGAGCCGGCGCGTCAACCATTCCGCCCTCTCTGCTTCCGGGCCTGTGACATGGCCGAGCCCGGTCGAGATTACCGACAATTCTTCAACATATCCGGCACGTCCCCCCTCGGACGCATCCTTCCATGACTGCTCGATAATGCTAATTCTGCGGCTCATCGTCTCGACGGACATGATTTCTCCTTAGTTGACCTCAGTGTACCCCGGAGCAGGCATTCGGTCGCTCACCCGCACGCGAGCAAATCGCTCTGGGTAATCAAACCCGGTATTGAAGGATTCGCCGCCGTGGGTCAACTCAGCCCTGTGGAGTACCGGCCAACACTGCTGCGCCGCGGCTGGGCGATGGCCGGACCTCGATACGCTGCCTGCTCAACCGTGCTCCTCCTCGGGATCGAGGGTATGTCGCTGTACCGCCATCAACTGCGCGACGGCGGCATTACCGGCTTGCTGCTGCAGGTCGAGCAGCGGGTGCTGGGTCACGTCCTCGTTGCTGCGTTGCCGGTGCGGGCGTTGGGTGCCCTGATCGTGCTGATTGTCGTGGTCATGCTGCGGCACCATCATCACCTTGCTCTGCTGATCGGATCGAACGCGCCGGTGCGTTCGGCATAATCCTCGGCGCTCATCGGCGGAAACAGCCAGACCGCCTGGTATCCGAGGCCGCCACTGTCGAAGATGGTCAAACCACGGTCGAAGTGGCAGCGCTGGTCCCCGCCGGGCACCGGGCCACGACCGTGCTGATACACGATGTCGGGTTCGCCGAGCGCGAGCAGTACCGCCTCCCATGACGGATCGACGGCGGGCTGGCTCAGCTCCACCAGTGCCAGTTCCCCATCCGGCTCCCACCGCAGGCGCAGCGGGTACGGCTGGCCTGCTATCTCGACCAGGGCCTGCAGTCGTCGTCTGCCCGCATGCAGCACCGGTCCGGGCGCAAGATCATGTCCAACCGCGACGGAGACTGCTTCCGGAGTCAGCCCAGCCGAGTACCGCCACTGGTCGAATCGGCCGGCGAATGCGGCGAGCAGCGACCGGGCATCCCCGGCCGGCGGATTCATCGGCGGGGACATCATCGGGGCAGCCTCGTTCCGCCGAGAACCGCGGTGTTGCCGCGGAAATAGCCGGCCCGCATGTTGGCCAGCCCGATCTCGGCCTCGATCTTCTGCGCCTCGGCCAATTCCGGGTAATGGCCCGGCTCGTGACCGACCGATGCCATATCGAGGTCGCCATCGGTAGGGCCTTGAATGCGACGCCGGAAGGCCCGATTGGCGGCGATCTCGTTAGGGTAGACCGAGTTCCAGGCCTTCAGGGTGAACAGGTCGGTGAATCCCTCCTGGAAAGTGGTCTTGTGATGGGAATCCTGCAAGGCCTCGTACCACGCGGTATAGGTTGCATTCGCAGTCGTGTGCAGGTATTCATGCAGCATCGTCTTGAAAAGCCCCCAATAGATGCCGCGGGTCTCCTTCGCGGAGCCACCCTCGCGGGTCCGCAGAGATACGTTTCCGCCCTGTGCGACACCGGGCCACATCTTGTCGATGATCTGCAACTGCCGGATCCGTTCCGCGGTGGCCACGCGGGTCGCGGCCAGGGCGGCCTGTTCGTTGGCCGCGACCGGCGCGGATCGGCCCGAGTAATGGTCGATGACCTTGGCCTCGATCACCTGCGCTGCCGCGGCATCCTCGAACGAATGGTGGGCCTGTTGCACGTTGGACACCGAGGCGTCTGCACCCTCGTTGATGAAGTACCGCACCATGTCGAACGGATCGCCGGCGATTTGTGTGCGGTCGGCCAGGTTGCCGGCAGCGAAGGTCAGCGCCGGTGCGGGCTTGGACCCGTAGTTGCCGAACAGCGCGTCCACCCGGGCCTTGGCCTCGGTCGCGATGCCCTCCACGTGCCCGCCGGGCTTGGTGTCCATGGGTTTGCGCCTGTTCCACTTGTTGAAGTAGGCGAAGTTACTTACCACCTGCTGATGCAGTCCCGCCATCAGGTCCTCGTAGTACCTGGCAGGGATGAAGGCCGGCGGCGGCAGACCGGCGGCAGCAGCAGCAGCGCGGGCGGCGGCCACCGCCGGCGGGGTCAGAATTGCCTCGATGTTCCTCTCCCTGGTCGGCGTCGTCGCCGTGACGCCCGAATTGTTCGGATCCGCCAGCTCGCCGGAAAGGGTTCCCAGGTAGTCGTAGATGGCCCGCAGCGGGGCTGGCACCCCGCCGACGGGATTGCGGGTGCGGACCGCGGTGACGGCTCTCGCACCGTTCGCAGTCGTCTGCAGGACTGCCCGCAGCCGTGCCTCCGGCAGTTCGGCGGCGATCACCAGGCCGAGCACCGGTTGCAGCGAACTCTGGAACAGGTCCACCAGCCGGCCGCCCAGCGCGGCGTTGCTCTGAGCGCTCTCGAGCAGACCGATCACCTTGCGTGCGTTGGTATCGGCCAACAAACCGGCGTTGCCGATGGCGACCTCGAAGCCGTCAACAGAACCGCGGACGCCTCTCAGCAGGGCCGTCAGCCGGTCGGTGGACCAGCCGCCGAGCTTGCCGGCTGCGGGCGCCAGCGCTCGACCAAGACCACCGCCGCGGTTGGCCAGCAGGCCCTTCAACCAGGTCAGCGCGTCCGCCCGGGACTCCCGCTGGATGACCATCGTCGCCGCGCTGTTCCCGGCGGCAAAGCGATCGATCGCCCCTGCCGGGCGGGCCGGGGTTGGTTTCGCGGGCGTCCGGCCGGGTGTCGGCGCGACAACCGGCTCCCGGTATGCCCGCAGTGCCATCACCCGACGATAGGACCATGCCCGACGACAGCACAGTGTGCGTGGCGATGAGTGTCCGGGCGAGCCACTGTTGCTGCCCTTTCGGGCACGTCAGGTGACGGCGATGGTGGTTGCGGCTGAGAGCAATTCTCGTTCGGCATCGACGAGGACGGCGCGCCGGCCGGATCGCCAGCTCGCCGCCCGCTGCACGGCCGCCTGCACCCGCTGCGCGTGCTCTCGCACCCGGTCCGGCGCCGCACAGCCGGTGGCCGTTCTGGCGTTGACCAACCTGTTCGGTTGTTCGGCGGCGAGGATCAGTGCCGGGTCGACAATGACCGTGCTACGGGTGATGTCGCTGGCGATGGCGCTGACGGCTGTTGCGCTGAGCCGGGTCTGACCGGCGGCGGCCGCCTCCGCGACCGCCCGCCCGACGATCTTGTAGGACGTCCGGTAGTCCAGACCGTTTGCGAGCGAGAGGTTCTCGGCGAGATCGGCGGCTCCGATGAAATTGGCGCCCGCACCCTTGGCCAGGATCTCGGTATTGGGCCGGATCCCGCGGATGACGGCGGCGCCGAGCCGGACCAGTCGACCGGCCAGTGCCAGCGTCCCGGCCACTTCGCCGTAGGCATAGAGCCAGTTGTCGGTGCGGGCCGATGGCGACTTCGCGGTCGCCAGCAGTCCGGTCGCCCGGCCGATGACGGTGCCGGCACCACCGCGCAGCACGGCCAACGCGTAGGGGTTGCGCTTCTGCGGCATCAGGACGCTCGCCCGGCAGAGCGAGGCATCGAGCTCGAGGTAGTCGAATGCCGGGCTGGCGAAGATCTCCAGGTCCTCGGCGAATTCATCGACGGTCAGCACGGCCTGCAACGCGGCGTTGACCGCATCGGACAGCACGTCCACGGACCACATCACATCCCTGGTGTGGTAGCCGATCTCGGCGAAGCCGAGCAGTTCCGCCAAGCGGGCACGATCGATCGGGATCCGGGTGCCACCGGCGCCACCCGCTCCTGCCGGGCAGCTGTCCGCCGTGCGGTAGGCCGCCTCGAGACGGGTCAGGTGCCGCACCAGTTGTTCGCCGAAATGCCCGAAATAGTGCCCGAAAGTGGACGGCTGGGCGGGTTGCAGGTAGGTGCTGTCGGCCCACAGTGTTGTCGCATGGGCCGTCTCGGCGGCGGCCAGCGCCGCAGCGAGATCGGCCACGTCGGAGTGCAACGCCAGCAGGCTCTCCCGCAGCACCATCCGGAAGGCGATTCGCCCGGCCTCCCGCCGGGTGCGGCCCAGGTGCAACCAGCCGGCGGAATTGCCGAGCCTACGTTCGAAGTCCCGCTCGCGACTGTTGTAGGCGTCCCCGTAGACCGGGTCGTAGGGAAAGTCCGCCGGGTCGGAATCGACGAGCTCGAGCAACGTGGCGACCAGTTCCCCGACCGCCTCCGGTTGCACCGCGCCGGCCTCGACCAGCGCCACCTGATGGGCGAGATCGGCCAGCGACAGACCGCGATGCAGCAGCGGTGCGTCGTCGGTCTCCAACTGGTAGCCCGCCGCAACCAGTTCGGGTGCGGGACCGCTGGTGATCCGGGCATCAGCGCCGAGGTAGCCCGCCGGGACGATCGGTGGCCCTTTCGTGATCGTTTGATGCGTCATGACGGCGAATTCCGGTCGGCGAAGAGTGTGGGTCCGCCGCCCGTCACCAGAAAGACGACCGGCCCCTGGACCGGACCGGCGTTGCACCCGTCGACCAAGGCGGCCATGGCCTTCGCACCGAACACCGGGTCGAGGAAGATACCCTCCGCCGCGGCGACCAGGTCGAGTGCGGCGTTGCCCGCGGCTGAGGCGAGGCCGTACCCGGGTCCGATCCACCCGTCCCGAACGGTCACCTGCGGCTCGATCGACCCGGCGCCGAGCCGCCCGGCCGCGTCGGCGGCCATCGAGCGAATCCGTTGCACGCACTCGTCTCCCGGACGGCTGACCGTGACACCCACGACGTCATAACGGGATTGCAGAATCGCCTGTCCGGCCACCAGGCCCGCGTGCGTGCCGCAGGAGCCGGTGGGCAGCCACACCTCGGTTGGCTCGATGCCGAGTTCGGTGAACTGCCAGAACATCTCGACGCCGGCCCGGACATATCCCAGCGCACCCAGCCCGGTCGCGCCGCCGCGCGGAATCGCGTAGGGCCTGCGTCCCTCGGCGCGCAGGCGATCGACGGCCTCGACGATGGCCGTATCCACCGAGGCCTTGTCCGGATCGCCGGTGAACTGGACCGCGACGCCGAGTCGCTGCTGCAGCAGCAGGTTCCCGCTCGGCGCCCGCGGCGGTCCGTAGCTGATGATGTGCGGGACGAGGCCGGAACGGATCGAACTCAGGGCCGCCAGCATCGTCCAGTTCGATTGGGGTCCGGCGCCGGTCACCACGCTGTCGCAGCCTTGTTCCACGGCGTCGGCGAGCAGGTATTCCAGGGCCCGCAATTTGTTGCCGCCGAAACCCAAACCAGTGAGATCGTCACGCTTGAAATAGATCTCGACACCAAGCCGGTCCGAGAGCCGACGCGCGGAGTGCAGTGGCGTCGGGCCGGGGATGAGCTCGGTACGGGGTGGGCCGGCGTCGAGCGCGGCGGTGAGGTCGGCACACCGGCGGGCGGCCGCGGGCAGCGCCATTGTCATCCGACGGCACCCCCGGAGCGCTCCTTCACCGTTCGGACGACGCGATCCACGAACTCCCCACTGGCACCCAGCGCGGCCCGCACATCGAGCAGGCTGTTCAGTTCCGGCTCGGCAATCCCGTCGAGTCGCGGATCGGCGCGCAGGGCCGAGCGGAAGTCCTCGCCCGCTTCGATTCCCTTCATCGCGGCCTCATAGACAACCAGATGGGCGGTGTGTTTACCGACCCGATCGGCCAGTGCCCGCATGACGGGTTCGGATTGCAGGTAGCCGTCATGTTCCGCGATGTTCGCGGCCATTCTGGCTGAGTCCACCTCCAACCCGCGCAGCATCGCCACCCCCATCGCCGCTGCGGTGGCGAAGGCCAGGCACGCTTCGGGTAACAGCACCCATTCCGTTTTCCAGGCCCGGCCATCGCGTTCGTGTTCACTGACCATGCCTTCGAGCGCGAGCCCGGCCTGCGCCCGGACGATCCGGGACAGTGAGACCAGTTGCTCCGAGTTCTCGGGATTCCGCTTGTGTGGCATGGTGATCGAGCCGACGGTCCCGCTGCGGAAGCCCTCTCGCACCTCGCCGATCTCGGGTCGCTGCAGTTGATAGACCTCGTTGCCGATCTTCGCGATGGTCGCGGCCGTGGATGCCAGCAGGCCGAGGAATTCCGCGACCCGGTCCCGGGCGGTCAACCAGCAGATCTCCGGCGCGGCCAGGTCGACTCGTCCGGCAAACGCGTCCAGCAGGTCAATCGCGCTTTCCCCCCAGAACTCC
The DNA here is from genome assembly GCA_963730295.1 of uncultured Actinomycetota bacterium. Classification (GTDB taxonomy): domain Bacteria; phylum Actinomycetota; class Actinomycetes; order Mycobacteriales; family Nakamurellaceae; genus Nakamurella. Next base: position 754,652 of record CAVSRE010000009.1, read on the forward strand.
ATGGTCCCGAGCGCGCCGCCGAGCTGGACGACCTCCCACCGGACCCGGCCTTCCGCCAGTCGGCACAGTTGCCGATCGAGTTCGGCGGCCCAAACGGCGGACTTGAAGCCGAAAGTGATCGGCAGTCCGGGTTGGCCGTGGGTTCGTCCACACATCGGAGTGTCCCGGTGTTCGACGGCCAGAGCCAACGCCGCGTCGCGCATCGCGGTGATATCCCGGACGAAGATGTCCCCGACCCGGCGGCTGACCAGCGACCCCCAGGTATCGGAGATGTCCTGCACGGTAGCGCCGTAGTAGACCCATTCCCGGGCATGCTCGGGGAGCACGTCCTGCACCGCGCGGATCAGCCCGAGGGTCGAGTGCCCCGTCAACCTGGTCTGTACCGCAACGTTTTCCAGGTCGATGCCGCTGACATCGGCGGCGGCTCGGATCGCCCCGGCGGCATCGCGTGGAATCAACCCCACATCCGCCTGCGCCTCGGCGAGCGCGGCCAGGATCTCCAGCCAGGACTGCATGCGGGGTCGGTCATCGAAGATCGCGTGCGTTTCCGGTGTCGACCAGAGGTGCCCGAAGATGGCCGAGTCGGCAGGGTGCGCGCTCATCGTCCGACATCAACCGGGGCAGGTGATTTCAATCCACACAGCGCACGCAGGGCTGTTCGCACCTCGTCGAGGTTCGAGCCCCAGGGCACGACCGCGACCTCGCCGGACACCTCGATGCCGCGCTCGATGAGGCAGCATTTGGTAAGCACCAACTGGTCGTCATCGCGACCCGAACGGGCGCGCGGGCACAGATCGACCTGCGGGGTGTCGTCCCCGTAGAAGTGCCGGTGGAATTGTTGCGAGCGTTCGCAGCCGATCATCAGCCAGTCCTCGCGCTGCGCCGGCCTGGTATCCAGAAAGCTCACAGGTCCAGGAAGGTCGACACCACTTCCCCTGCAGGGCAACAGGTACCGCTCCGCCGGGTGCTGACCGGCGAGCTCCCGGATGTCGACGGCGTCCAGGATCAGCTCGATCGGCGGGAGTTCCTCGTCGAAGGCGATGGCCTGCGCCGCCATGGCGAACAGCTTCGGCGGTTCCGGCGGGATGACCTCGGTGACGTGGATCGGCACGGGCGTCGGCCGCCAGATGAAGTTGACGTGCTCGTAGCGACCGCACACCACGTAGGCCAGTGCGCCGGATTGCTGGTGGTCGCGAGCCGCGCGGGCGAGCGAACTTGCATTACCGACGTCGATATCGTGGTTGTCGATCCATACCGTGGTGTCCGGCCCGGACAGCATTCGGACCTGCGTCACCGGGGTGAACAGCGGCTCCCGGGTTTCGGCCCGCAATCCGATCAGCGCCGCCTGACCCGCATGGCGCAGCACGAGATACTCGGTGCGCCGGTAGATTTCCCGGCCGAGCAGCAGTCCGCTGATCGCCTCCTCGGTGAGCGGCACATCGGTTTCCTGCACCGAGAGCCCCCGATAGGGGTAGGTGATGGTGTTCGGCGGCGGATCGGGAATCACACCGGTGCGCCGACCTTGGCCGTGTCGGCCCGCAGCCCGAGCCGGAGCGTTTCCAGGGCCAGCACGCTGCTCGGTTCGATATTGCCGAGATTGACGTCGGTTCCGAGCCGGCCGACGAACCAGGCCTGCTGCCGTTTCACCGGCGCCTCGAAGATCACCTTCTGCAGCGGCACCCGGTCCAGGATTGCCGCGAGGATGTCCTCATGGACGGCCTGGTCCGATCCGTACAGCCCGATGGTCCCGCTCTCCCGACCCTCGGCGACGACCCAGTCGGCGCCGGCCTCCAAATCGCGCGCCATTTCCTGCGCCCAGCCCGCCGGCTCGACCGGATAGGAGCCGTCCTTCGCGCCGGTCTCGGCCAGCACGATGAAATCCATCGAGAGCTCTTTGATCAGCCCCGTCTTGTCCTGTTCGGTCAGCTGCCGCAGCCCATTGGACACCTCGGCATGGGTGATGCCGACGCGCAGCGCCCAGTCGCGCATCTCCGGGATCTTGTCCTGCAGGGCGACGATCTCGGTCAGCGTCCCACCGAGGCACACGCAGATCCCGGCCGCCCGGTAGGTAGCCACCCGCTCCGTCAGCGTCGGGTCGATGTAGCCGATGCCCCACCCTATTTTGACGATGTCGATGAACCGACCGGCCTGCGCGACCAGCGCGGCCGTCTCACCGGGACTCAGACCCTTGTCCAGCACATGGGTGATGCCCGCGGTACGGGGCTTGGGCATCCGCGTCGGTAGCTGTAAGAAGTGGGGACAGTCAGATTCCTCCACCGTCGGCCTCCAGGCTGGACTCGATCGCTGTATATGGCCACTGCATGGTCACTCCATGTTTCTTCTTTCGAGGTTAGAGACGGCACCGGTGGAACTCGTTGTCCTCAGCAGGCGGGGTTTGGTCGATAGTTCGCCCCGGCCGGGCAGTGCCCTTTTCGCGACGGTCCCGGGAGACCAGAGCGCCCCGACCGAGGGAGCACCAGGGGCCGTGAGGGGAACGGTCCCTGGTGCTCACAAAGCCGGGGCGACGGCTGCCGCCGAGTCTCAGCCCTTTGCCTGCAATTCCGCGCGCACGATGGCCGCACCGTCCGCCAGCGCCCGCAGCTTCCACTGGGCGATCATTCGAGGCAGGTTGATCAGTCCGCAGTCGGTGCCGACCCCGAGCCGCTCCGCCGGCACGTATTCGAGCACCGCCCGGATCCGATCGGCGACCTCGTCCGCGCTCTCGGTCACCGTCGACTTGACGTCAATGACGCCGGCGACGAAATTCTTCTTCCACTCGTTGTCCAACAACGGTTTCAGGTCGTCGGGGCCGGTGCGACCGACCTCGTAGTTCAGCGTGTCGATGTTCGCGTCGTTGACGTGCGGGAAGATCGCATGCGCCCGGTCAGGGGCCGGTGCGTCCGATGCGCGCTTGTCGAGAACGAAAGCGCCCGAATCCGTGTCGGTCTCGTCCGGGAAGTACGCGGGTGTTCCGGAGTAGTTTCCCCAGCAGGTGTGCACCCAGATCTGCGCGCCCACCCCTTCGACCGCGGCGTTCAACGCCTCGATCTCCCAGTCGCCCATCCCGTAGGGCCACACGAACTCGTCGAGCTGGATGATGTCGACACCATTGTCGACGAGTTCCTTGAAGTCCTCGTTGAAGGCCTTCGCCAGGCCCATCGCGACTTCCTTGGTGTCGTTGTAGTACTGGTTCGTGGTGGCCGCCGCAATCACACCCAGCCCGGTGTAGGAGATCTTCACCGGCTTGCTGGTGGCCTTACGGGTCGCCCGCAGTTGCGCGAGGTGGAACGGGTACTCGCGCTCGATCTCGCCAACGCACGTCGGGGAGAACAGGGTTGAATAGATCGGCAGACCGATCGGCGGGCCGGACAGCTTGTAGCCCTTCATCCGCTCCAGGTAGTAGTACAGGATGGTGCCGTACGGGGAATCCCCGCCGTACACCTTTCCGTCGGAGATGATGTCCATCCCCGCGCTCTCCTGATCCGCCACCACGGCGCCGACCGCATCCTCGAACGCCTCTTTGCTGATGGCGTCAAAGATGAAGTCGCCCTTGGGGATCGTCGAGAAGGCCTGACCGTTGTACCACCGTGGATTGGGGTAATTGCCGACCATCGAGGTCGGCAGTAGGACGTCTTGAGTGCCAATGCGCATGTCCACTCCTTCGGGGGCAAGCGGGTGCCGGATGCGTTGACCGTAGGGCGCAGAACGGACCACTGCCTCGCTCCGGAAGGACGGACCTGATCGGGGTTCTTCGCCACCGGGGGGCAGAATTTCCGCTGCCCTCAGTAGGAACCCGCGACTCGCCAGTCCACGGCGACGTAACCGTCCGGGCCGGCCAGGACGGGATTGAGATCGATCTCGGTCACCTGCGGATTGCTGAGCACGATGTCGCCGACGCTGACAGCCAGTGCCGCAAGGGATGTCATATCGACAGGCGCGCTGCCCCGGTAGCCCGTCAGCAGCGCCGCTCCGCGCAGCGACAGCCACATCCCCGTTGCTTCTTCGGCGTCGACGGGCGCCACCGCGAATCGCGTATCGGCCAATAGCTCGACGGTGATCCCGCCGATTCCCACCATCACCATGGGCCCGAGGCCGGGGTCCCGGACGCCACCCACCACGAGCTCCACGCCCTGATGCTGTTGCTGCACCAGCACCGTGGAGCTTGGGGCGAGAGCACGCAGTCGGTCGGCGGCCTGCCGTACCGCCGCCTCGTCCCGCAGGCCGATTTCCACCCCACCAACGTCGCTCTTGTGCGACAGGTCCGGATGCTGCACCTTCAGCACCGCGGGATACCCCAACCGGTCCGCGGCCGCGACGGCGGCGGCCGTAGTTGCACAAACCTCCGTCATCGCCACCCGGATTCCGGCCCGCGTCAGCATGTCTCGCTGACCGAGCACGCCGGACCAGGAGCCTGACGGCGGGTCCGGTTGGACGAGCTGCCGCACCCGTTGCGGCCTACTTGCGGCGGTCCCAATGGTCCTGCCCGACCGGACAGCAGCGCCCACCGCCTTTGCCGTGTGCTCCGGCCAGGCGAAGCACGGCACCCCCGCCTGCTGGAGCAGGTCGGCGGCCGGCTGCGCATCCCGCGACGCCACCCAACAGACATGGACCGGGACCGGGACGTCGTCCTCGCGTAGGGTCCGGACGGCGTCCCGCACGGCCCGCGCGACAGTCTCGGTAGCGGACCGCTGCAACAGAATCGGGATGACGACATCCACCTCTCCCGACCGGGCCAACAGGTCGATCAGCCGCGCGTACAGCTCGGGGAACCGCTGCCAGATCGGCGTCATATCGACCGGGTTGCCGGCGCTCGCGTACTCCGGGAGCAACTCCTGCACGCGCGTCGCCAGCCCTGGACTCCACACCGGCACGGTGAGCCCCTCGTCGACGAGGAGGTCCGCCAATTCCACCCCGGTACCGCCGGAATTGGTGATGATCCCGACCCGCGAACCTGCCGGCGGCGGCTGGTCGATGACCGCCCGCGCGGCATCCAGCATCTGCAGACCGGTGCGCGTCCGCACCACTCCGGCCTGCCGCAGCATCGCGTCCAGCAACACATCCTTGCCGGCCAGGGAGCCGGTGTGCGACATCGCGGCCCGACGACCGGCGGTGCTGCGGCCGGTCAGCGTCACGATCACCGGCTTACGTTTCGTGGCCCGCCGAACGTGTTCGTAGAATTCCCTCGGCTCGGAGATCGACTCCAGCAGCAGGCAGATCACGCCGGTTGCGGGGTCGTCGGCCAGATAGGCCAGGACTTCGTGATCGGCGATGTCGGCCTTGTTGCCCGCCGCGTAGACCTTGGCGAACGGGATCGATTCGTCGCATCCCAGGGAATGAACAGCCATCCCGTACGCCCCGGATTGGGTGACCAGGCTGATGCCCGGCCTTCCGGTTCGGGGTGCGGGCGGCAGCCCGGGGGCGATGGAGGCGTTGAGCGACAACGCGACATTCTGCACCCCGAAACAATTCGGCCCGACGAGGCGCAGCCCCGCGGCGCGGGCGAGTTCGACCATGTCGCGCTGCAGGGCCGCGCCGTCGGGGCCGGTTTCGGCGAATCCTGCGCTGAGGATGACTGCCGCTCCCACCCCGCCCACCGCCGCGTCACGGATGACCGGCAGCACACCGTCCGCCGGTACCGCCACGATCGCCAGGTCGATGTCACCCGGAGCGGTCAGCAGATCGGGGTAGCAGGTCCGTCCGAAAACCGCTGGGCCACGGCCGATCGGCAGCACCTCGCCGGGGAAGGTCGACAGGTTCTGCCAGAGCAGTCTGCCGACGGTGCCGGCCCGCTCTGATGCCCCGACCAGGGCGACCCGTTCCGGTGCGAAGACCGCATCCAGCCCCGTCAGCACGCGCAGCTCTGGTCGGGGTGCGGATCGAAGGTTCTGGCCAGTTCGCGGTCGGAGAATTCGCTGCGCCGAACTCCCAGCGTGTCAAGGGATCTCACCACAGCCAGTTCCGCGACCGACGGGGGCGCCGGCTGCCGGAGGTTGCCGGCGATGCTGAGTTCGAATGCCGTTGCGGCGCGCACCTGGTCGATCGTGACGTCCGGATAGAGGTGTGTCAGCCGCGCTTTCCCGTCCGCGCCGAAGTCGAAGATGCCGAGTTCGGTGATCATCGTCTGCGGGCCGCCGCCGGTGTAGCCGAGTTCCTTGCGGGTTCCGGCTGGTGTTCGGTGGCCCATGTCGGTGATGAAGTCGCACCGTTGCACCAGCGTGCGGCCGGTGCGGTGCCTGGTGGTCCACAGCGTGAGGTGCTTGATCGTCGCGGCGAGATTGCATCCCCCACCGCCGCCGCCGAGCTTGACCTTGGGCCTGTCCAACGGCCCGACGGCCGTCACATTGGTGTTTCCGTAGACGTCGATCTGCCCGCCGGACAGGAACATCCGGTCGACGTCCCCGCGGATGGCGGCGTCGAAGAATTCCTCGAATCGCATGCTGTAGGCGGCGCCGCGGGCGAGGCTTTCGTCATTGCTGGTGGGCGCGATGAACAGCGGGTCGGGGTTGACGGCGTACATCGCCCCCTCGATCAGGTTGATGTCCCTGGCGTGCACCCGGCGGGCGACGTGCATGGCCACCTGCGCGCACGGGCTGCCGAACCCGTGGAAGACGGTCTCACCCGGCCGGATCGTCCTGGCCAGCAGCACCACGAACCACTCGTCGAGGGTGAAGGTCATGATTGCCTCCATGGCGCCCGCTCGCTCACGCGAACAGCTCCTTCCAGGCCGGGGTCGACGACCGGTAATCCGCCAACCGCTGCAACCGTTGCTGCCCGATCAACTCCCGGTAGCCGGCCTCGTCGACGTCGAACACGAATTGCTGCAAGTACTTCCCGAGATCGTCCCCACCGGATTGGGCTGCCTGCAGGTAGGTCGTCAGGTGCTCGCGGTCGTAGGCGTAGTTCGGGTAGCAGGACGCCGGGTGGGCGCCATAGGGGACCTCGGCGACCGCCGACACCAGGTGCGCGGGGATGGTGACGCCGGCGGTGACCACCTCGTCGGTGGGGACGATCCGGTCGACTGTCGCCACCACCACGGCACAGGCTCCGGCGAATCGCTCGTCCAGCACGTACGGCCGGTCGAGGTGCAGGTTGCCGTAACGATCGCCGATCGGCGCATGCAGCAGCGCGACGTCCGGCCGAAGGGCCGGCACGGCCACCAGAATCTCGTCGGTGAACGGGCAGGTCACCTCGGCGTACTCCGGGTGCAGTCGACGCACGTCGGACCCCTTGACGCCGCGGACCGGCAGGAACGGCAATCCCATTTCGGTGGCGCGCAACTGGCTGAGCATGGTGACGCAACAGCTTTCGGCGATCTCGATGTCGCCTGCCTCGGCGGCCCGCCGATACGCTGGCGCCAGCCCGAGGTCCTGTTCGAAGCCGACGTAGCTCTCCTCGCAGCGCCGGATCCCGCCGGCGGCAATGAGTAGGTCAACATCGATCCCGTGCGCCGACCCGACCACATGCAGGCCGCGGCGGTGCTGCCGGATCATCTCCCGCACCAGGGCCATCGGCAGCCGCGCGGAGAGCCCGCCGCCCAACGCCACCATCGCACCGTCGTGGACGGCGGCCGCGGCCTCGCGAAGGCCTACCACCTTGTCTCGTCGCGGTTGCAGACTCACGGGGACCCTCTACTCGACCATCTGGGTGTGGACGGCCTCGCCGGCGTCGTCGGACGACGGCGCCGGCGGGGCACCATGATCAGCGTGGCGGCAGCCCTGGTTCCTGGTCAGGTCCGCGCAGGACGAAGGACCGCGGGAACCTTGGCCCCGCGGATCAGTGAGTTACGCCGTCGCAGCGGCAACCCTTGATGGCATGAGCGTTTCCCAGTTGAACCCGGGCCAGGCCAGTCCCAGTGCTACTGAACCTTCCAGCGACGCATCGGCTCAATCGCCGACTCCCGCCGATGAGGTCACGGCATTTGTCGGCCGGGCCAGGGCCGCTGCGGCGGCAATTGCGGACTACACCCAGCAGCAGGTCGACGAACTCGTCACCGCCATGGCGTGGGCGGTCGTTCGGCCCGATAACGCCCAGGCGCTGGCCCGGCTCGCCGTCGACGAAGGCGGCTTCGGCAACTACGCCGACAAGGTCACCAAGATCAACAAGCGGGTCACCGGGGTGTTGCACGACATGGCGGGAGTGCGCACCGTCGGGGTGGTGGAGGAGCTTCCCGAGCTGGGGATCGTCAAGATCGCCAAACCCGTGGGGGTGGTTGCGGCGTTGATCCCGACGACCGGACCGGACGCCACCCCACCGGTGAAGGCGCTGTTCGCAGTGAAGGGCCGCAACGCGATCGTCGTCGCGCCACATCCGCGGACCAGGCTCAGCACCGACAAGGTGGTCGCCGTCATGCGGGCCGCCTGTGAACAGGTCGGCGCCCCAGCCGATCTCGTGCAATCCCTGGCGGCACCGTCATTGGCCAAGACACAGGAGCTCATGCGGCTGGCCGATCTGGTGGTGGCCACCGGTGGGGCGGGAATGGTGAAGGCGGCCTACAGCTCAGGAACACCGGCCTACGGCGTCGGGGTGGGCAACGCCGTGCATGTGGTCGATGAGACCGCGGATGTCGCCGACGCCACCGCGATGATCGCCGTCGCGAAGACCTTCGACTACGCGACGAGCTGCCTGGCCGACAACTCCGTGGTGGCGCACACCGACATCTACGGTGACCTGCTCGATGGACTGGTTGCGGCCGGCGGATTTCTGTGTGACGGGCGGCAGAAAGCTGCTCTGCGGCAGGCGATGTGGCCCACCGGCGGGGCCATCCCGACCATCGACGTGGTCGCCAAACCCGCCTCGGACATTGCCGCTCTGGCCGGTTTCGAGCTGCCCGCGGGAAAGACCTTCCTGATCGTCGAAGACGACGGAACGGGCCCCGACCATCCGTTCTCCGGGGAGAAGCTGTCCGTGGTGCTGGCGCTGTACCGCTACGCCGGCGGCATCGAGAACGCGGCGGCACTGGTCAACGGCATCACCGCGTATCAGGGGCTGGGCCACACCTGCGGAATCCACACCAGCTCGGATGCCAACGTCGAGGTGCTGGCGAACCGGACCAGAACTGCGCGGGTGATGGTCAACCAGAACATGAATGAGGGTGCCGGCAGCCCCCGCAACGGCCTGCCGTTCACCCTGAGCCTGAGCTGCGGCACGTGGGGCGGCAACATCACCACCGAGAACGTGAACGCCCGGCACTTCGTCAATCTGACGTGGGTCTCCCGGACCATTTCCCCGAAGGTGGTGTCGGAGGAGGCGTTGTTCGGCGAGCACTGGCGCAAACACGGCCGCTGATTGCCCCCGCCGCCGATACTCGCCTGGAACCCGCGCCGATCATCTTCCACAGCGCGGCCGAACGTTGCGGTTATGGGACTGTTGAGACAGGAGTAGCCAATTTCATCCGCGCGGCCGAAGTTGATCGGCGCGGGGTTCAGCGGTCTCGCCCGGGGGACGTGGGACCAGGTGCCCGGAGTCAGCGGGAGCGGGTGGCGAGGAACTCGTCGGGCTCGAGGTAGTACGGGTTGTCGATGACCATCCCGCCGAGCATCGCCTTCGGGTGGGTCTTGAGGACATCCAGGATCAATTCGCCGCTGCACCGGTTCAGGTCGTAGAGGCACATGTTGATCTGCGGGACGTTGCCCATCACCCGGTTCAGCTCGGATTCGTAGTTGGCCAGCAACTCGACGCCCGGCTTGTCGCGGTGGGCCCAGCTCATGTCGCCGATGTTCCTGGTCACGGTCGACCCGTCCGTGCGACAGGCCTGGGACTTCGCTTCCCAGAACTGCAGCATCTGCTCGGGCAGGAAACCACCTGACGCGAAATAGGTCTCGTCCGAGTCCAGGACCTCCAGCTGGCAATCGTCGACATAGGCGCGGACGTCGAGCTCGACACCGAGGCGCTGCAGCACATCGTCCGGAGTGCAACTGTCAACGACGCACGTGCATTTCCCGCCGGACCTGAGCCCACCGGTCAGGAACGGAATCAGGATCTCGTCCCGCTCGGCGGGCTCCCGGTAAAACGCACAGATGTGGTCACCGGGATGCAACTCCAACCCCGAGAGTTCGCTGTCCACAGCACGCTGCGACAACATGTCGACGGTATCGGTCATATTCGGTCACTCCCTGACGCATTTGATGGTGGTGACGACTTGCGCGGTACCTGCCGGCCGATCATGACGCGCCGCGGGGCCGGATCCGGACAGGCCCGGCCGCGCGGCATACGTCGAGTCAGAGCTCCGCACGCACCATTTCGACAGCCTTGCCCATATTGCGCAATTTCGCGAACGCGGTGGTGCGACTGAAGTAGCCGAGCCCGCAGTCGGGCGAGACCAGGAACCTGTCGGCCGGGATGACGTCCAGGCGGGCCCGGATGCGGTCGGCGATCTGCTCCGGCGATTCGACGATGGTGTTCTTGGCGTTCACGACGCCCAATCCCAGCACCTTGTCAGTCGGGAAATCCCGGTAGACATCGAGATCGGAGAATTCCTCGCTGACTGATTCCAGGTGGATGACGTCGGCCATCGACTCCTTGAACAGCGGCATCATCTCCGCGGTCCTTGCCTCGTAGACGTCTCGTTGACCGTCGACACTGCCGTAACAGACATGCCAGAACTTGATGGCGTCGACACCGTCGAACATCATGTTCTGCACCTCGATCTGCCACATGTCCTGGGTGTAGGGCGCGAGCACATCAATCAGCTGCACCGCCTCACAGCCCATGCTCACCAGGTACTTCAGTTCCTTGTTCATCGCGACGGCCAGGTCGCGGGCAACGTCGATCGGGTCATCGTAGAACTGGTTGTCGACGATGATGCTCTGCTGAGCGGGGCCGAGAAAGGCCACCTTGAAGGGCTTGTCCGTCGCGCCCTTCATCGCGTTGACGACGCTTTCGAAGATCGGCCGCTTCCATTCGATCTTGTCGGTGACGACGGCCTTGTAGAACGGTGCGTACTTCACCCCGTCACCGGGTGGCCCGTAGGGCGAGAATCCGGCGAGGTTCTCCGGGATGAAATGAAAGATCGGCTCCAATTGGAATCCCGGCGCCTCCCATTCGTAGTACTGCGCGCCGTCACACAGGATGTCCAGACCGGCCTTCTCCTGCTCGTGGGCGCAGATCTTGCTCGCGTCCTCATAGGCGACGCGCAGGTTGTGACTGCGATACACCGGCTCGTTCAGCGTCCCGAGAATCCTGCCCTGCAGCCAGTGCGGCCGCGGGAAGGCCGAGACCGCCGACGTCGGGAGCAGAACTTCCTCGCCCCTGATCTCCATTGACCAGCTCCTTTCAGTGTGGATGACACCTTTCAGTACCGTGCGACAGCTCAGTCCTTGCCAGACATCTCAGTTCTGGTCAGACATCTCAGTGCGTGTGGGACATGTCGACAATTGCCTGAACCACTGAGATCACCATCTGCGGGCTGACGTCCACCTCCGCTTCGAGCGTCCGGGCCACCGGCCATGGGACGTTTCCGCCGCTGACCCGCCGCACCGGAGCCCGCAGGGCCTCGAATGCCTCCTCTGCGACGATCGCCGAGATGGCGGCTCCCCAACCGAGTTGGCCGGGATTCTCCTCGACAATGACGATCCGGCCGGTCTTCGCCACCGAGCGCAGCACGCTCTGGGCGTCGAGCGGAACCAGCGAGCGCAGGTCTATCACCTCCGCGCTGATGCCCTGATCCGCGAGCGCGGTGGCCGCCGTCAGGCAATGCCGGACGGTGACGGACAGTCCGACGAGCGTGACGTCCGTTCCGTCGCGGACGACGTTCGCGACGCCCAGCGGGACAAGGAATTCCGTGTCGTCGTCGGCCAGCTCCTGTTTCACTGCGTAGAGACCCTTGTGTTCGAACACCAGCACCGGATCGTTGTCCCGGATCGATGCGGCCAGCAGACCAGCCATGTCCCTCGGGTTCGACGGTGAGACGATCTTGAGGCCGGGCACCGTCATCGCCCAGTTCTCGCAGGACTGCCCGTGCTGACTGCCGAAACCCATGCTGGCGAAACCATTTGCGCCGCGCAGCACCAGCGGCAGGGTGACCTGCCCACCGGTCATATACCTGGTCTTGGCCACTTCGTTGACGACCTGATCCCAGCAGGTGGCGTAGAAGTCGGAGAACATGATCTCCGCGACCGGTCGTAGCCCGGCCATCGCGGCACCCATCGCGGCACCGACGATCGCCTGCTCCGAGATCGGGGTGTCCCACACCCGGTCCATGCCGAACTCGTCACGCAGACCGGTCGTTGTCTTGAACACCCCGCCCGAGCTGATGTCCTCGCCGAGCAGCACCACCGCGGCGTCCCGGCGCATCTCCTGGGCGAGCGCCGCCACCACGGCGCCCCGAAACGTCAGTTGCGCCAACGGGATCCCCCATCGCTCCACAAATCGGTCCAGACCGCCGCGCTGTCGGCGGGAGGTGCCTGCAGCACCTTCTCGGCCAATTCGTTGATCCCGGACCTGACTCGGGCATCGATCTCGTCAGCAGCGGACGCCGGCACACCGAGGCGCTGCAGGACAGCTCGCTGCACCAGCAACGGGTCGCGCAATTTCCAGCTCGCCACCTCAGCGGCCGGTCGGTAGGCCCCCGTGTCGGCGGCCGAATGACCCCTGAGCCGGTAGGTGTCGGCCTCGATCAGGGCGGGCCCGCCACCGCGCCGGGCGAGCGCCACCGCTTCGGCGATCACCGCGCGGACCGCGTGGACGTCGTTGCCGTCCACAACGATCGACTGCAGCCCGTACGCCGCGGCCTTGTCCGCCGCCGGCCGCTGCGTCGGGATCACCGAGCCGATCGGGGTGTATTCCATGTAGTGGTTGTTCTCGCAGACGAACAGCACCGGCAATGTCCAGATCGCCGCGAGGTTGACCGCCTCGTGGAAGGCGCCGATGTTGACCGCACCGTCGCCGAAGAAGCACACGGTGACCTGGTCGGTCTTCTTGATCTTGCTGGCCCAGGCCAGTCCGGTCGCGATCGGCAGGTGCGCGCCGACGATCGCGTACGAGCCGTAGTAGCCGTGCTCCACGCTGGTGATGTGCATCGAACCGCCTTTGCCGGCGCAGATCCCGCCGGCCTTGCCGAGCAGTTCGGCGAGGATCGCCTCCGGTGCGGCGCCGCGGGCCAGCGCATGCGCGTGCCCGCGGTAGGTGCCGATGGAGTTGTCCCGTGGGGTCAGCACCGAGCCGACGCCGACGGCGATCGCCTCCTGGCCGAGGCCCAGGTGCGCGGGGCCGTGCACCCGGCCCTGCCGGTAGAGGACGTCGACCTTCTCCAGAAATGCTCTGGTGAAGGACATTTGCTCGTAAAGGAAGAGGTCGACGGCGGCGAGCGGCTCCGTCGCGGTGATCTGACTCAAGAATTCACCTCGGTTCACTGGTTGACCGAACCTACGGCGGGGTGACGTGCGGTGGCCTCGTCCCCACGGGTCCAACGCGGACGGGTATGGCTGACCTGGACTCGTCAGTCCCGAAGCGCCTGCAGGGTCGTCCAGGCCCTGGTCGCCAATTGCAGGTTGAAATGAGTCTCCGGGTCGCCGACGTTCAGGTCGGTGAGCTCCCGGATGCGGTGCAACCGGTACTTGAGCGTGCTCCGGTGAATCGAAAGGGCCAAAGCCGTTGCCTCGTAACGCCCCCCGTTGTCGAGGTAACGTCCGAGAGTTTTCACCAGTTCGGTGCCCTTGGCTTCGTCGTAGTCGATCAGGGCATGCAGCCAACGCCTGGCGAAATTCTCGACATCGCCGAGATCGGTCATGGAGGCGAACATCTGGAAGACGCCGAGGTCGCCGTAGACGGTGGTCTGCTCCGTCTGACCGGACACCTTCTGCAGTCGCAGCGCGAGCTGAGCCTCCCGCAACGAGCGGGGCAGCTCGGAGGGATTCTGGTACAGCGCGCCGACGGCGAGCCGACACCGACCGCCGCCGAGTTCACGCAGCGACGCCGCTCGCAGCGCTTCCCAGTCCACCGGCGCGCGCCCCCGACCGCCGACCAGCATGACGATCACGCCGGTTTGGGTGCCGAGCAGCGCGGTCAGCCGGAGTTCCCGCAACGCCCGACGGACGGCGTGCAGGGCGGCGTCCTCGGTCTGCGTACCGGTGCTCCATTCGACCAGTACCACCCGGTGCGGTTGACCGAGGTCGTAACCCAGCGCCTCGGCACGCACCAGCGCGTTCTCATCGTCGATGCCGGACAGCAGGTCGTGCAACAGGTCTCGACGCAGCCGTAGCTCGGCATCGGCAAGTCCGCGGACCCTGGCCAGCTCGACGGCCAGGACGGTGGCGCAGTGCTCGAGAGCGACCAGGTCGGACGCGTCTATGGTGCGCCCGGGGTCGATGAGCGCGATGAAGCCGAGCACGTCGGGGCGTGGCGAGGCCAGCGCGACCACCCGCGCGCCGTCCCGGACCGACTTGCCCTCACGGAGCAGCTCACGAAACAGCCTGTCCCGCTGGTCCTGTGGCGGCTTCGGATACGGATCGGGCCGGGACGAGCCGGCCCAGGCGCGAAGATTGCCGTACCGATCCTCGATCGCGACCGGAAGACCGGTCAGATAATGCAGCGCCTCGGCGATCCCGGCGGAGCCCTCGCCGGCGGCCGCGACGGCCGTGAGTCGCTCGTGGATCTGCATGCCCCGTCGCAATGTGGCGACGGTGACCTCCAGTGTGTGGTTGGCGACTTCCAGTTCCATGGCGCCGGCCCGCTCTCGCTGATGCATTCGCGCGTTGGAGACCGCGACACCGGTCTGCTGCGCAACCACCTGGATCAGGAATTGGGCGTCAGAGCTCGGCGCCTCGTCGGCGGTGGCGACCAGGTAGCCGAGGAGACCGGCCACGCTGCGCAGCGGATAGGCCCTGGCCCAGCCATGGCCGGGTAAACGCATTTCGCCCCCGGACGGGGACAGACCGGCCAGGCCGTCCGCAACCTCGGCCGGGAGGGCCGCACGGTGTCCGAACGCGACGCCGGGTCGCCACCGCTCGTGGTCGGTGACAGCCGGTTCGGTGAACGCGAAACCCGCAACCTTCCACGGTCCCAGCGATGGTGCGGACGAGCCCGCGAGGTTCAGGATCTGCTCCTCGTCGGCGCTTTCCGTCATCAGGATCGACAGCACCAGCAGGGCGCGGAGATTGGTGAGTTGTTCGCGCAGCGCCAACGTCGAGACGTCCCTGGTTCGTCCTTCGAGAGCGACAGTGCTCACAGTCCTCAACAGTCCTTACCGTCGGCCGATGGCCCTCGCCCCGCATGGTAGGCGGCCGGACGTCCAGGGCACCAGGCCTGCAGGGACAAACGAACCGCAGCCGGCGGTCCTACCGGGACAGTGTCGCGAACGGAACGACAAGTGTGTCACCTGTCGGCGACGGACCGGCTACTGCGAGGTCATTCCGCCGTCCGCTGTGACCACCGAACCGGTGACGAATGACGACTCGTCACCCGCCAGGAACAACGCGACCTGGGCGATCTCCTCGGGCGTTCCCAGCCGGCCGATGGGGTATTTCGACACCGTCATGGCCAGCCCCTTCTGTAGGTCGCCGCCGCCCCTGGCGACGAGCATCGGCTCCATCAGGGTGGTGTAAACGGTGCCGGGGCAGATTGCGTTCACCCGCACGCCCAGTGGCGCGAGATCGACCGACATCGACCGAGTCAACGCGACAACGGCACCCTTCGACGCGCAATAGGAGGCGAAGTTGGCGATGCCGACCAGTGCCGCTACCGAGCCCTGATTGATGATCGAGCCATGACCGGCGGCCGCCATCAGCCGACCCGCCGCCTGCGAGCACAGAAAGGTGCCCTTGACGTTGATCGCCATGCAGCGGTCCCAGTCGTCCTCCGTGGAGGTGAGCACCGAGCCGCTGCTGTTCGTACCGGCATTGTTGTAGAGCACGTCGACCTGGCCGAATTCGCCGACCAGTTGGTCGAAGACCGCGGCGACCTGAGCCTGCTGCACGATATCGGCGGTCAATGCCAATGCCTTGCCGCCGGCGCCCGCAATCTGCTCGACGGTTTCCGCGGCGGCCGCGGAGTTGACGTCGATGACGCCGACGGCGGCGCCTTCCTGGGCGAACAGCAGGGCGGCGGCCCGGCCGATCCCGGATCCCGCCCCGGTGACCGCGGCGACCTTGCCGGCGAGCCTGGCTGTCATGGGAACTCCTCCGTTCGGATGCGTAGGCGATGGTCAGGCGCTTTCCGAGGCGGCTCAGCCCGCTGACCGGCCGCCGTCCAGGATCAGCGGGTGACCGTTCATGTATGCGAGCCGTCCGGAGGCGAGAAGTCCTACCGCATCGGCGATCTCTTCCGGCTGACCGACGCGACCCATCGGGATCCGGCTCTCCACAACGGTTCGGAGTTCCGGTTGGTCCAGCCGCCAGGCCGTCATCGGGGTGTACACCATGCCCGGACAGATGGCGTTCGCCCGGATTCCGTACCTCGCGTAATCCACCGCGATCGACCGGGTCAGCATCAAGGCCGCACCCTTCGACGACGTGTAGGCGGATCGGCCGGGAAAAGCGTACAGACCAGCCACTGACGCGATGGTGATGATGTGGCCCGATTCCTGCTGCATCATCACCGGCAGTGCGGCGCGGCTGCACAGGAACGGGCCACGGACGTTGACCGCATGCACCCGGTCCCACTCGTCGACCGGGGTTTCGTGCAGGGTAGTGGCCTGCTGGGAGCCGGTGATGCCGGCATTGTTGACCAGCACGTCGAGATGACCGAACTGCCGGACCACTTCGGCAAAGGCTTCTTCGACGTCCGTCGATCTCGTGACATCGCAGCGCAGCACCAGGTCGCTGGGATCCTCGACCCGGCCGACGTCCAGCACGGCGACGGTGAAACCGTCCTTGCGGAGTTGGTTGCTGATGGCGCGCCCGATGCCCGACCCCCCACCGGTCACCACCGCGGTGCGAATGGTCATCAGAGGGTCGCCAGTTCGCCGCTGCCCGCCCGGAGCCGGGACAACTGGATGAAATGCTCAGGATTGAGGAACAATTCGGACAGATCCGCCATGTCGTCGATCGTCCAGCCTTCGGGCCGCCGGATCAGGTAGTCGATGTACTGGAACGCGTCCTTCGCGCCGAAGCCGACATGATGCGCCCCAACGATTTTCCGCGATTCCGCGGCGATGACGAGCTTGAACCAGCCGGACAGCACCGGCCGGGTGAAGACGTAGAACATCGAACCCTCCGCGGCCGGCAACGGAAAGGATTCGCGGTCGGCGTCATCGGGTGGCATCTGCAGCTTGATGACCTTGCCGTACTTCTCCCTCGCCTCCTCCTCGGTGAGGCCGCACCAGGTGACCTCATAGGTGGTGTGGAAGAAGTCGGGGTAATCGGTGTAATCATAGTCGCGGTGGTCGCCCATGATGTTCTTCGCTGCGTTCACCCCGCATTTGCGCGCCTTGAACATCTCCATCGGCGGGCCGAGCAGGTCACCGACCGCGTAGACCGAGGGCACGGACGTGAGCATCGTCGGATCCGCGATGACGAAACCCTTGTCGTCGACGTCGAGGCCGAGCGCGTCGTACATCTTCATGTTCGGCCGTTCACCGGTCGCCATGAAGACGAAATCCGTTTCGATGTCCACCATCTCGCCGGCGGCATTACGGTAGCGCACACCTGTCACGGTGCTGTCGCCGAGAATCTCGACCGGCTCGATACCCTCCTCGATGGTGATGCCGCGATCCACCATCATGTCGATGACGTAGTTCCGCAGGTCGGCGTCGACGTGATGCAGGCTATGTGTCCTCATCAGTGGACTTCGGGTGAGAATGGTTGTCCGGCAGCCGGTTGCCTGGAAGAACGAGCCGTATTCCAGCGCGACCTTCGACCCGCCGATAATGACGCAACTGGTTGGCTCGTAATCCAGCTCCTCGATGAGGGTGGCGTAGTCGTAGACGCCGTGCAGGGTGACGCCGGCGATGTCGGGCAGGACGGTGCGGGCACCGGTGCAGAGCACCAGGTTCTTGGCCGTGAAGCGCCGGCCGTCCACCTCGACCGTGTGCGCGTCGATCACCGTGGCGGGGCTGTTCAGAATGAATTCCAGGCTGAGTTGTTCCTTCGACTGCCAGTTCATCACGGCGTGCGGCAGACCCCGGCCGGCCTTGAAGAGGTCGATGATATCGGTGATCCTGGCGCGTTTTTCGTCGAACTGGGCGGGGAACCAGAGCTTGCCGGCCATGTGCCGGGCGAGGTCCATCTCGCGGGCCGCCTCGGAGAACAGGTGGTGCGGAACGCAGGCCTGGTGCGGGCAGGATCCGCCGAGGAACGGCCACGCATCGACGATCAACTGCCGGCCACCTCTGGCCCGCAGGTACGCGGCACCGAACCGACCGGACGCGCCGCCCCCGACGAAGATGGCGTCGTACTCCCGGTCGTCCTCCTCCGGCGTCGCGACATTCCATAACGCCTCGGTGTTCTCGGCGGGGTGCGCAACGATGTCGTCGATCAGCAAGGCCCACTCGCCCACGGTGAGCGGATCGCCCGGCGCGCCGCGATCCCCACCAACCGGCTCACCGAGGGTGTCGATGCGCGCCCGCAAAGCAGCGAAACGATCCTTGGGGTTACGTACATCGATCACTGAAACATCTCTTCTCTCTTGCCGGGCCGTCACCGCAGCCGCGAAGCCTGCTGACCGATTCCAGATTCGCCGAGATCAGCTGGCGACAGGAGGTCACCCGAGGACGAAGAATTGCCCGAACCCTGTCCGTTCGGATTACTGCCGCATGGCCTCGACGGTGGTCCACGCCCGGGTGGCGAGCTGCAGGTTGAAATGCACGTCGGGATCGTTCAACTCCAGGCCGGTCAGTTCCCGAATGCGCTGCAATCGGTACTTGAGAGTGCTCCGATGCACGGAGAGCGTCAGCGCTGTCGCGTCATAATTGCCGCCGTGTTCGAGATACTGCGTCAGCGTCTTCACCAGCTCGGCGTGTTTGGTGATGTCGTAGTCGATCAGGGTGCCGAGCCATTCGCGGACGAAGCTGTCGACCTCCGACAGATTCGGGATCGCCGCAAGCATTCGGAATACGCCTAGCTTGTTGTATTCGCAGGCACCGGTACCGGAGATCACCGTCTGCTGCAGGCGCAAGGCCAGCTGTGCCTCGCGCAGTGAACGCGGCAGCTCGGATGGCCGGACGCTGGGGCAGCCGACGCCCAGCCGGCATTGGCCGCCGCCCAGTTCGGTGAGGATCGAGGTTCGCAGCTGCTCCCAATTCATCTCGCCGGCGGTCAGCAGAACGACTGCGCCGGACCAGGAGTCGAGCAGGAAGGACAATCGGTGGTCGCGGACCGTCCGGCGCACCGCGTGCAGCAGCTGGTCCTCGTTCCGGGTTCGGCCGCGACCCTCGATCAGGATCACCCGGTGCGGCTGCCGCAGGTCATATTCCAGCGCATCGGACCGCAGATAGGCGCTCTCGTCGTCGGTCCCGCTGAGCAGGTCGTGCACCAGATCCCGGCGCAGGCGAAGTTCGGTGTCGGCGATGCCGCGGACCCTGGCCAGCTCCATCGACAGCACTGTCGCGCCGTGCTCCAACGCGATGAGATCGGCGGTGTCGGCGGCTCTTTCCGGATCGATCAACGACAGCACGCCGAGCACGTCCGGCCGGGGCGAGGCCAGCATGGTCAGTCGGGCACCGTCCCGCACCGGTTTGCCCTCACGAATCAACCGGCGCAGCAGGTGCTCTCGCCGCGCGAAGGACTCCTTGGGGTAAGGCTCGGGTTGACCGGGTCCGCCCCAGGCTCGCAGGTTCCCGTGCCGGTCCTCGATCGCGACGGGCATTGACGTCAGTTCGTGCAGCGCCCGGGCGATTCCCGGCTGCCCCTCGGCGGAGACCGCGACCTTGGTCAGCCGGTCGTGGATCCGCATGCTGCGTTGCAACGTGCTGACGGTCCCCTCCAACGCCGCGTTCGTCGCGACCAGTTCGGCCGCGGTGGCGCGTTCCCGCGCGTGCAAGCGGGCGTTGGAAACGGCGACACCGGTTTGCTGCGCGACCACCTGGATCAGGAAGTTCTCGTCGGTCGACGGCGCCTCGTCGCTGGACGCGATCAAATATCCGAGCAGGCCGGTGACGCTGCGCAGCGGGAACGCGGCCGCCCATACGCGGGCGGGTAGATCCACCGGTCCTGCCGTGCCGCCCAGTTCGGTCAACTGGGTGGCGAGCCCGGTTGGCACCCGGGGAGATCCGCCGTTGGTGCCGGGTCGCCAGGCAGGTTCGCCGGCTGCGCAGTCGATGAAGAAGTAGCCTTCGATCCGCCAGTGACCGAGACCGGGTGCCGACGACGACGCCAGCTGCAAAATCTGCTCTTCCTCCACTGACTCGGTCATCAGCAACGAGATGACCAGCAGGGCACGCAGGTTACCGAGCCGCTGGCGCAGCACAGCCTCGCCGCTGGTTGCCTGGAGTTCGAACTGGTCGAGCATCGTCACACTTCTGCGTAGCGGAGGAACTCGTCCGGTTCGACATAGTAGGGGTTTTCCACGACCATGCCGCGGATCAGCACCTTGGGATGGGTCTTGACGATCGAGACGATCACCTCACCGGTGAACCTATCCAGGTCGTACAGGCAGAGCACGACGGTCGGATACTTCGGGGCGACGCGGTTCAGTTCCGCCTCGTACTGCACCAGGTCCTCCACACCCGGCGCGTCCCGCAACGCCCAGGTCATCTCACCGACCAACCGGGAGAAGGGGTACCCGTCATCGGCCGCCGCGTTGAGGTGGTCGGTCCAGAAGCCCAACATGTCTTCGCGGGAAAACCCTCCCCCGGCAAGGTAACTCGTCTCGGGGATGTGCACATCGAGCTGCTGGTGACCGTGCTCGCCGTCAGCGGGATCCAGCATCTTCACCTGTTGTGCGGTCTTCGCCGAGTCGACGATGCAGATGCACTTGTCGCCGGAAGTGATCCCGGTCCGCAGGTACGGCATCAATACCTCGTCGCGATCGCCGGAACCGCGATAGAAGGCGCACACGTGATCACCCGGGAAGAGCTGCAGCTCCCGGATGCCTGTCGGTACCGACTCGATCACACGACCACCGCCCTGTGGTTGGTTGGTCTGGATCGTACGTGCGAGGAGGCGGCTTGCGATGG
This sequence comes from uncultured Actinomycetota bacterium, assembly GCA_963730295.1. Classification (GTDB taxonomy): domain Bacteria; phylum Actinomycetota; class Actinomycetes; order Mycobacteriales; family Nakamurellaceae; genus Nakamurella. The sequence continues at coordinate 775,698 of CAVSRE010000009.1, forward strand.
TCCCGGCAGGGTGAAGAACAGGGCAGTACTGCTCACGCTGTGACGATTTGCCCCTGAACCCCGTCAATCCGAAGGCGGGGGCATGACGGACAGCCGACCGGCCAGCACGTCGATGATCGGGCGCAACTGCATCCACCACTGGACGATGGGCCGCCGGTGCTCCCAGTCGGCAAGCTCCTCGGCGCGGCGCAGTGAGAGGATACGGACCTTGCCCTCGTGCAACCCGATCACCGCGCTGCCGGTCTTCTTGGTGTCGATCTGGTTGCTGAGCCAGTCGATCGAATGAGCGGCCAGCCGGGTCCCGAGGATGCGGTCGAACGGCGTCGGGCTGCCACCCTGCTGGGTCTGGCCCAACACCACCCCACGGGCGTCGAACTGGTCCTGTCCCTCCTGTTCGAACAGCCGACAGAGGAAGTCGGTGGTGTACATCGGGCTGGCCTTCTCGTTCATCACCGTCAGGAACAGTCGCTGCCCGACCTTGAAGCTGTCCACCATCCTCTCGACGTCGTGCGACAGGTCCTTGAGGCTGATGCCCTCTTCGTGCAGGTAGACCCGGACCGCGCCGCCGGACAGTCCGCTCAGCAACGCCAGGTAGCCGCAGTAGCCGCCCATGGTCTCGACCACGAAGCACCGACGGGAGGCGGTTCCGGCCTGCCGGACCCGGTCAATGGAATCCACGATCAGATTGAGCGCACTGTCCGTGCCGACCGAGAGCTCGGAATTGGGGATGTTGTTGTCGATGGTCACGGGGAGGCAGATCATCGGAATCTTGAAGGCAGGGTAGCGATCTCGCTCCGCGGCCATGGTGGATGCGGCCTGGAAGGCGTCCCAACCACCCATGATCAGCAGCCCGTCGATCTGGTGCCGTTCCAGGCCCCGGCCGATGGCGTACAGGTCTTTCACGGTCGGCACCAGTCGACTGATGCCCAACTCGGCGCCACCACGGCTGACCCAGCCGTCTACGTCGGCCCAGTGCAGTTCGCGGACATCTTCGTCGATCAAACCTTGCAAGCTGCCGTTCACCCCGAGCATGGTGTGCCCGCGGGTGAGCCCCAACCGCACCGCGGCCCGAGCTGCCGCGTTCATCCCGGGCGCCAGGCCGACCACGTTGACGATCGCGATCCGGCTGGTCTTGGTCTTGGATCGGACCTTCGGCAGGGCCCGGGACATCGAGTTGAAGATGTGCACCATTTCGGTGTAGCCGTCGCCGCGCATGGTCAACGCGGTGTCATAGTCCCGCTCGGCGATCAGTTCGGCCAGCCGCCGGGTATTGGCCACCGATTCCATCAGCGGCACCTTGGAGGTTCGGTTGCCCTGGATGCCGATCAGTTGCGGGACGCTGTCTTTCGTCGCGGACATCACCTCCTCGACGGCTGCGTAGCCCAGCAGTGAACTCATCGAGCGATCGAACGCGCTGGGCGCGCCGCCGCGCTGCACATGACCGAGGATCGTGACCCGGGTGTCCTCTCCCAGACGTTCTTCCAGCACCCGCCGCACATAGTCGCTACTGATCGGGGTGTTCTGCGAATCTTGCGCGCCCTCGGCAACAACCACAATGCTGTTCCGCCGGCCGGCGGCCCGGCCGTTCTTGAGGAGCTCGCAGAGATCAGATTCCCAGCCGGGGTCGGGCGGGTACTCCGGAATGAACACGTAGTCCGCGGCGCCGGCGATGGCGCTCATCAACGCGAGATAACCGCAGTGCCGGCCCATCACCTCGACCACGAAGCTGCGTTGATGGCTCGCAGCGGTGCTGGCGATGGCATCGATCGCCTCGACGATCCGATGCAGCGCCGAATCGGCTCCGATCGTCATGTCGGTGCCGATCATGTCGTTGTCGATCGATCCGACCAGTCCGGCAATCATCAACGCCGGGTGCAGGTCCGCGGTGGCCTGGTCGATCGTCCCGGCCGCCAACAATTCCGCCACCAGGGATGGCCATTCCTGACGGAGCAGGTCGGCGCCACTGAGGCTGCCGTCGCCGCCGATGACGACGAGCCGGTCGATGCCCTTGAGCAGCAGGTTGTGTACGGCCTTTCGGCGCCCATCGCGCTCGCGGAACTCCAGCGACCGGGCGGTCCCGATGATGGTCCCACCGCGATTGAGGATGCTGCTCACGTCATCCCAGGCCACCGCCCGGATGCGGTCGCCGCCGTCGATCAGTCCCGCATAGCCCTCGTAGATGGCGAAGATCTCGGCGCCGTGATTCAGCGCGGTACGCACCACGGCACGGACGGCCGGGTTCATCCCCTGCGCGTCGCCGCCGCTGGTCATCACCGCCAGTCGCACCGCTGACACAGATCCAGGTCGCTGGCGAGCTGGGTTCAGACATGCACGGCCCCTTGATATCTCACACGTCGATGGGTCAGGTTTGGCGATCGTCGGACCTCTGTTCGACCTCTCACCCAGCGGAGGCGGCCGCCGATACCTTCTTCTCGACAATTGCCACGACGTCGTCGAAAAGCAGCTCCCCCGGCCGCAGGCCGGTAATCCTGGTCGTCGCTTCGGCGGACGTCATGGTCGCCAGGATGTTCTTCAACTCAACACTTTCCGGGTCCTCGGGGACATCGAAGGACATCGCCGCCTCGACGGTGGCCAGCAGGAATGTCGGGTGCTCACCGAATGCGGCAAGTTCCGCCGCCGGGCCGATCAGCCGTTCGGTGCGGGACATCTTGCGCAGCGGTTGCCGGCCCACCCGTTCCACCGTGTCCGGCAGATAAGGGTTCGCGAACCGGCCGAGGATCTTGTCGACGTAGGCCTGCTGTGCCTCCGGCGCGAATTCGTGCTTGTCCACCAGCAATCTCTTGGTCTCGGCAAGCACTCCTTCCACCTTGGCCCGGACCACGTCGTCGGCCAGTGCGTCGCTCAGTTTGCTGATCCCCCGGACGAAGCCGTGGTAGGCGGTGGCGGCGTGGCCGGTGTTGACGGTGAACAGCTTTCGTTCGATGTACGGAGCCAGATCGTCGACCCAGGTAGCGTCCGGAATGGTCGGCTCCGTTACCGGCGAAGGGTGACCGCTCGATGGCCCATTCGAAGTAGCTCTCGACGGTCACATCGAGTCCCTGGCCGGGAGCCTGTCCCGGCACGATCCGGTCCACCGCGGTGTTGGCGAAGATCGCCTTTGCACTCAGGGCGGCCCATTCGGCGTCGTCCGGAACCAGCGCGCGGACGAACTCGAGCAGGCCATCCGTGGCGTTGATGGCGTTCTCGCAGGCCATGACGGCCAAGGGGGGCAGGCCATCGGCCCGACCGCGCAGGCCTGCGACGATCACCGGCGCCACGAATCGCAGGATGGTCGGCCCGACTGCTGTGGTGACGATCTCGGCGGCGGAAATCTCCGCGACCACGTCGGCCTCGTCGGTGCGACTGTTGATGGCCCGGTAATTGTCGACCACTTCTTCCGACGATTCCAGCCCGACCTCTTTGACCAGGTAGCTGGGGGTCACCTTGAGCGCATCGATGAGTTCCCCGGCGACGTCCGCGAAGACGACCTCGTAGCCGGCACGGTGCAGGATCAGACCGACGAAGCCCCGCCCGATGTTGCCGGCGCCGAAATGCACCGCGGTGCGCTGCGCTCCACCACCGGTGCCGCTCATTCTTCGTTGACCGCGTTCAGGAGGTCGAAGACCTCGCTGGCCGAACCGGCCGCGATCATCTTGTCCACCTCGTCCATGTCCGAGAAGATGACCGCGATCTTGCCGAGAATCTCCAGGTGCCCGTTGTTCACACCGGCGATGCCGACCGCGAACCGCACCTCGTTGCCGTCCCAGTCGATCGGCGCGTCGTACCGCACCACGGACAGCGCGGACGCGGAGATCGCGTCCTTGGCCTCGTTCGTGCCGTGCGGGATGGCCAGGAAGTTCCCCATGTAGGTGGAGACCGACTTCTCCCGCTCGAACATCGCGTCCACGTAGGCGGGAGTGACGGCACCGGCATCGACGAGGATCTGTCCGGCCTCCCGAATCGCCTCGTCCTTGCTGGTCGCCGTACCGGGGACCTTGATCTGGGACAGCGTCAGAATGTCACTCATACCGCAGGGACTCCTTAGTCGGGAACTGTTTTAACGTCCGGTCGAGCCTATGGCAGCGGCAGTGCAGGCGCAGGTTGACCGTTCAGCGGCCCGGCAACCCGGGCTTGCGGACCGGTACCGCGTTCGGGCCGCAGTTCACAGCAAAGGGGGACGCGCCTGGGCGTCCCCTTTGCCGTCATGCCGATGTGCGCGAATCAGGCTTGAGCGCCGCTGCCCTGCGCGTTGGTGACCTTGAGCTCCTCGACGATCTGGTCATACTTCGGGCTGTTCATGAAATTCCCGACCGACACATGCTGCGCACTCGGCGACTTGTCCCGCGCCCGCGCCGTCAGATCCTCATGCGTCACGATCAGATCAATATCATCAGTCAGATTCGCGATCGCCACATTCACCACCGTGATATCAGTGAACCCGGCCTTCTTCACCTTGTTCCGCAACACCGACGCACCCATCGCACTCGACCCCATCCCCGCATCACACGCGAACACGATCTTATGAATCGGCGTGGTCCGAGAAGCCGCCTCCTGCGCCTCCGCCGACGCCTCCTCATCTTGCTCACTGCCGCTCAACATCCCCGACACCGACGACTTCTTCCCCTTCATCGACTCCATACTCGCCGTCGCCGCCGCCAGATCCGCACTCTCATCATCCTTCTTGCTGGCCTTCAAAATGACCGACGCAACAAGGAACGACGTGATCGCCGCGAACGTCACCGACAACGTCACCCCGACGAAACTGTCACTCGGCGTCTGCGCATACACCGCGATGATCGACCCAGGAGCCGCCGGCGCCCGCAACCCGGCACCGAAAATCGTCAACGTGAAGATCCCGACCATCCCACCGGAGATCGTCGCCAACAACGTCATCGGCTTCATCAACACATACGGGAAGTAAATCTCATGAATACCACCGAAGAACTGAATGATCGCCGCCGCCGGCGCCGTACTCTTCGCCAAACCAGTCCCGAAGATCGAGTACGCGATCAACAAACCAAGACCCGGACCAGGGTTCGCCTCCAACAAGAACAGGATCGACTTACCCTCTTCGGTAACCTGATTCACCCCCAACGGGGTCAACACACCATGATTGATCGCATTGTTCAGGAACAACACCTTCGCCGGCTCAATAATAATGCTCGCCAACGGCAACAAACTGTGCTCGATCAACCAGTTCACACCGCTGCCCAAGGCCTCGGTGACCTTCTCGATCAACGGGCCGAACCCGTAGAAACTGACCACCGCCAAACCGGCAGCCAAAATACCGGCCGAGAAATTGTTCACCAACATCTCGAAGCCCGGCTTGATCTTCCCGTCCCAGATCGCGTCGACCTTCTTCATCAACCACGCCGCCAACGGCGCAACGATCATCGCACCCAAGAACATCGGCTGCGTCGTACACATGATCACACCCATGGTCGCCACCGCGGCAACCACCGCACCACGAGCGCCATACACCATCCGGCCACCCTGCACCGCGATCAACAACGGCAACATGTACCGGATCATCGGACCGACCAGCCCGACATACGCCACACCATCAGCGTCTTCACCGAACCCGCCGATCGGTCCCAGCGGCGTCCACCCCGTCTCGATGAAGAACGCGGTGATCAACCCCCACGCGATGAACGCCGCGATGTTCGGCATGATCATCCCGGACAGGAACGTGCCGAACTTCTGCACCGCGATCCTGGTGCCGCTGGTCTTCTTCTTGGCTGGTGTTTCGGCTTGCGCGGTCACGATTGCCCTTTCGGTTGACGCGGGCCGGACGGCGTCCCACCGCGATGTCGACTGGACTCGATGCAGCATCTGGACAGTCGTCCAGATCTTGGTAACCATAATCGGGCGTGTGAGATTCGCAACAGGGAGATGTGGAACGCTGAAGATCGTTATGTCGCAGCGTTGTGGTGTCGCAACGTTCGTTACCTCGCAGCATCGCAGTGTTGCAGTGCTGCGGGCGGGCAAGGAGGAACGATGCCCAAGGTTGCCGTGATCGGTGCCGGTTCGTGGGGCACGACCGTCGCGAACGTGTCCGCACACAATCAGCCGACGATGATCTCGGCCCGCGAGCATGAGGTCGTTGATGGGATCAACGATGGCCATGAGAACCCGCTGTACCTGCACGGCATCAGGCTGCAGGACCGGCTGACCGCCTCGCAGGATCTCGGTGAGGTGTTGGACGGTGCGGACGTCGCCGTGGTCGGGGCGCTGGCCGGGCCGAACATTGCCACGGAGGTGGCCGACGGCGAACCGGCGTTGTCGGTGGTGGCCTTTCGCCGTCTCGACGTCGCCACTGATCTACTGCCGCTGTTCCATACCGAGGCCTTCAAGGTGTTGCCCAGTGACGACGTGGTGGGCTGCGAGATTGCCGGTGCGGTCAAGAACGTCCTCGCGCTGGCGGCCGGGATGGCCGACGGGCTCGGATTCGGCGCCAACACGAAGGCGGCGCTGATCGACAGGCAGTTGTCGACCTGATGGCCCGACCGACCCGGGTGGAGGCTGAGACCTTCGGACTTGCCGACGCCGGGGTGGACATCGTCTATTCGTCGTAGCCAGGTGCCGTAGCGCTGACTCGATTCGGACCGCAGAATCCGCTCGAATGCCGTATCGCGGTGCATTCCGGCGAGCTACCGTGGTGAACAGTCATTCCCTGCATGGGAGTTGCGGGGCTGACTGCCCATTTCCCCAACAGCCGAGGGGGCGCGACGTGGAGCCGACACCACTGACCCAAGCGGGGTCCCAGGACGACGACCTGGCGGTGAGTTTGTCCGCGCTGGCTGGGTTGTCGGCCGCTCGGCTCAGCCTGGAGGATCTGCTGACCCAGGTGGCGACCTTTGCGGTGCGGGCGATTCCGGGTGCGGATGGGGCCGGACTGACGTTGATTGAGGAAGGCCGCACGGACACCATCGTGAAGAGCGCACCGTTTGTTCGGGAGATCGACGATATTCAGTACGGGCTCGGGCAGGGGCCCTGCATCAGCGCCGCCAAAGAGGCGACACCGATGCGCTCCGGGTCCCTCGGCACTGATCACCGCTGGCCGCAGTTCGGCCCGCGGGCCGGCCGCTTGGGTGTGCACAGCGTGCTGTCGCTGCCGCTGATCAGTGCTGAATCCGTGGTCGGCGCGATGAATGTCTACGCGCACAGCCAGGACGCGTTCGATGAGCGGGCTGTGCAGTTGGGTCAGTTGTTCGCGGTCCCGGCCGCGATTGCCGTGCAGAACGCGCAGATCCTCGCTCAGACTCAAAGGTTGGCCGCGAAATTCCAGTCCGCATTGACCAACCGGGCAGCGATCGACCAGGCCATCGGGATCATCATGAGCAGGAGCGGCGTCACCCCGGAAGAGGCCTATTCCAGGATCCGCCTGCTCAGCGAACACCAGAACTCGCAGATCACGGCCGTCGCGGATGGCATCGTACGAGAGGCTGTCCGTCGCGCACGAGCCCGTCATAGCGACGAAAATTGAGGTTTCGGCCAATTTTCGGGTCTTTGTTCCCGGGTTGCGCGTAACGTCAAGTGTGCTGTCACCAGTGAGTCGGGCCCCGACCCGGACATGGCGTGACACATCGAGTTTCGCGTCTCGCGCAGCTCGGCTCCGGGAGCACGCCGATCGGCGATCGGGACGTCGCACGGAGCCCGCTCCCATGGACTATTCCCGCGCATTGACCGCGCAACTCGGCGCTCTCACCAACACCTTGGACGACCCCGGTACGGATCTGCAGGCGATTCTTGATGTGCTGGCCGACGAGCTGACTCTGGTGGTCTCGTCGTTCCTCGGACTGAAGGTGACGCACCGGTTCGACGGGTTCGACGTCACGATGACCGCCATCGACGACGGGCGGGCCGGACACGTGTGCTCGTCGCTGGAGCTCCCGCTGGACCAGCAGTCGGCACCGCACCTGGCCTGCACCGTCGTGTTCTATGCCTACGAGCCGGGCGCTTTCGTGCAACTGGCGGCGGATATCCAACGGGCCAACGGCCCGGATCCGCGGATCGTCGTGGACGGTCCCCGACCAAACCCCCTGCCGAAATCCGGGGTGAGTGGACTCGCCGAACTGAGCGCAGTCAATCGGGCGATCGGCGTTCTCATCACCCGTGGATACTTCCCTGACGAGGCTCGCGCCGAGCTTCGTCGCCGGATCGGCGACAGCTTGGACAGCGTGCCCGACGTTGCCCGGCGGGTTTTGTTATCGACCAATGCGCCGCGGCCCTGCGGGTCAATACCCGTACTCAGCCCCGCAGGTCTCGGCGTCGGATGGAATGGCTAGCGGCCGGCGCCACGCCAGACTCCGCAATAGTCCTTCAGACGCAGGCCATTTCGTCTGCTCACCGGCGCCTTGCTGGTCGTGCGATCCAATAGCACTGGGACGTATCTCCGGTCTCTTGGAGACGAACCCGAGTGTGTGGGCGGCTGGACACCACTGCCGGGCTGGTTTGCGGGGCTGAGCTGCGTAGGCAGCTGCTGGCCGGTCCGCTGGGGCAGGCTGAGTCTCGGTGCAGGATCACCGTCCCGGTCAGCGGCTGAACCGACCGCCGACGAAGCAGCCACCTCGTCAGCCTGCCTGCTGCATGACGACGATCCTCGGTGAGGCCGCCGACTACCAGTCCGAGCTCAGGGTGGTCAGGCACCCGGCCGCGGCTGCTGATCACTGACCTGCGGATGGCCCAAGGCAGGGTGACGGGCGCTCGGGGCCGCCGCGATCATGCAGGCCGTCATTCGACGGCTGAATCAGGATTGACGGGTTCGTGGTGCCTGGGGGTTCACGGCCCGTTGAGCAGGCGTTTTGCCCCCGCGTGTGGGTGCCAGGTAGGGTTACCCGCCGGTGGCCACCCCAGGGCGGCCCTGGGAAGCGTGCCAGAGCGGCCGAATGGGACACACTGCTAATGTGTTGTGCTCGCAAGGGCACCGAGGGTTCAAATCCCTCCGCTTCCGCGCTGGTCCGGAGATTTTCGAGGCCGGTGGTAAGGCCCGTCCGCTCCGGCGGACGGTAGTAGGACCGCTCGATCCAGGCTTCGGCCGGTCGGGATAACTGAACAGGCGCCTGTAGCTCAACGGATAGAGCATCTGACTACGGATCAGAAGGTTGGGGGTTCGAATCCCTCCAGGCGCACACCTACGTCACGTCGTTGAACTGGTTGCATTCGGCGTTTCATCGCATCCTCGCTCAGAGCGGTGCTGATCTGTTCCAGCAAGCCATTCTGGCCCCCACGGATCCGGCAATGGGTGCCGAACTTGCACGGGCAGCGCCGTTACGTTGCCAGAGGGTCGACGGTTGCCGAAGCGACGCGCGCACACTGGCCATTTGTCTCCGGCCCGTGTGACCGGCTCAGGACAGCGGAAAGCCGCGTGTGGCAGCGTGATTCGGTCGAACGGGACCACTGCGGATGGAGTTCAGATTCCGCCATGCGCACATCTGTGAAGAAGAGGCTCTTCCGCTTGACATCGTCACCGTGGGCCTCGGATCGGAAGGTGATCAAGCGATTTGGATGCGTTCGTCGCCGAGTTCGACCTCGATACGCAAGTGGCCGCCGACCGCCTCGACATACTTGCGCAGCGTGGCGACCTGGGAGTGCTCCATGTCGCCGCTCTCGATTCGAGAGACTCGATTCTGGCTCACCTGCAACCGCTGGGCAAGTTCCACCTGCGTCAGAGACGACGCTTCACGCAGTTCCCGCAACCGGTACGCACGGACCTCTTCGATCAGCCGCTTCTTGTGTGCATCCACTGCGGAGCGATTGACCGGACGCTCGCTCAACAGGTCATCAATACTCTTGGCCATCACAATCCCCTTCCTTTCAATCGATCGAGGTGCTCGCTGAATCGGTCATCTGCGATCGGAATGTTCACCGAGTACCACTTCTTCCAGTTGCCAGACTTATCGCCGGCGAGCAGCATGATCGCCCGCCGCTCGGGATCGAACGCGAACAACACCCTCAACTCCGAACGGCCACTCGATCCCGGCCGCAACTCCTTCATGTCCTTATGCCGTGAACCGACCACGGTGTCGACCAACGGGCGGCCCAACTGCGGCCCGCGCTCGGCGAGCAACTCCATGGCCGCGACGACCTGCTCATAGGATGACTGATCCAACGCGACCAGCCAGGCGTCGATCAGCTCCACGTCGACATTCCACATCTTCGTCAGAATACACCTCCCAAGCTATATAGCACAGGGGTTATGAACTTTGAGGGATAGGCAGCAATCACGGTGCAAGCCATCAGCTCCAGGTTGCCCTCGAGACACAGCGCAGAGCCGGGTGTTTCCAGACGGCCACTACTCGCGGGTCGCGGCGGCGTTCGTGTGCCTTGGTGCTGGGCGGCGATGGTGACCCATTGCAGGGCGAGGGGCTCGGTCGCCAGATCGCGGGTGGGCTGCGCGACGGCCGCGTGGGACGGGTTTGCGGGCTGTCAAGCGGTCCCGTCGACATCCGGGCAGGCGGTGCTCCCTGCTTGACAACGAGGGCGGCGACGACCGCCTTGAGCACGTCACCGGGTAGGGACGTGAACTCACTGCTGACGGCGTTGTCCCTGCGGGTTCTGGCGGCGAGCCAGGTGACGCCAAACAGGTCTGCGCCTGAGCCGTCGTAGTTGGGGGATGCCCCGGACCGGGTTGCCCCATTACGGCGATCCGGCCGTGGGACGATTGGCGGCTTCAGGCTGCTGGGGTGGTTGTCAGCTTGCGTGCAGGTACCTGGTGATCGCCCGACGGATGGCCTCGGAGACGCTGATGTGTTCCTCGGCGGCACGGAGCAGCAGGTCGCGTTTGAGTTCCGGATCAAGGCGTACCGATTCGACCGATGACGCCGCCGAGCCCATCGCTGGCCGGCCGCCGCGCCGGCCACGCAAGATCTGTTCGACGTCGTAGCCGCGTTCGGCCTCGTCAGCGATCACGTCGACCATCTCATCGGTGATCGGAGTGCCGTCGGCCGTCCGCCCGCGCGTCATGGACATCGTCATCGCCCCTTCGGAAGCAGAGTTCGGTACTTCGATCGCATCTGCATTGCATAGACCACGGCCGGTTCATCACGACCAGCTCCAGAAATCTTCCCGCGCGATCAGCGCCGAGAAGCAGATACCGAACGGGTCTTCGGCGATGTCCTCGACGACCAATGCGTTGCGCACAACGTGTTGGATGTCCGCCGGTTCGACGTCGTGCCGGAGTGCCGAGCGGAGGACCCCCACGGCCAGTATCGTACTACGAAACCCGCGTTGCTGGCCTATCCCGGTGAGTCTGCTAGCAACACCGCGCCCCCCTCGGCGCGCAAGCCTGTGGCGCCCCAACCCGCTGCAATCGCGTGACGCGGTTCATGACGCGAAATGCTGATAGCGATGCTGCTTGGGGAGGCTAACGTGGGTCCGTGCGCAACCATAGATGCTGATAGAGGCTGGAGTATAGAACGTATGTACGGATCAGAAGGTTGGGGGTTCGAATCCCTCCAGGCGCACTCTCAGATCTTAAGTGCCGCAGGCATTTTGGCTGGCAGAGCTGATCTTGGTTCAAGATCCATCCCATTAACTGTCCCATCAACGCAGGTCATCGACCTTCTGACGACCTCTTGCGCTCGATCGGCGCGTTCGTTGGTTTGGGGGATGAGGAGAAAACGTGGTGGCGGTTCGATGCGGCAGCGGCGTCCTGGGGTGTGGGAGGTGCGGGTCGCGGTCGGTCGGGATCCGGTGAGCGGTCGGTCGCAGTATCGGTCGCTGACCGTGCATGGCGATCGAGAAGGGGCGCAGGGCGGCCCGGGAACGGTGGGCGGCGAAGGCCGAGCTGGTGCGGTCAGCGGGCCGGGCCCGACCAGGTGTCACGATCGCGGTCCTGTTGCGGGAATGGCTGGGGACAGACCATGGGTGGCGGCCATCTACGATCGCCGGGTATCGGTCGGTGGTGCGATTCCTCGACCAGGAACCGGTTGCCATGCTGCGGGTCGTTGACCTCACCCCGGCGGCGCTGGCAGCCGTCTGCACATCTTGGCGGTCCCAGGGTTGGCAGGACACGACTATCTCGTCGCGGATCCGAGTGCTGCGTTCGGCAGTCGGTTGGGCCTACGCGGAACTCATCGTGGATCTGCACCCGCTGGACGGGATGCGCGGCCCGCCGCAGGCTGACGTTCGGATGCACGCACCGGTGGACCATGTCCGGGCCATCCTTGAGGTTGCTCAACATCAAGTCACCGTGGCGACGACCGGGATCGAGAGCACCGCGACAGGGGAGGCTCGGTTGCACCGCGCCGAACAGGTCCTGTTGCTCACGAGGCTGGCCGCGGATTCCGGTGCCCGCCGCGGTGAACTCGCCGCCCTGCAGTTGTCTGACCTCGACGGCGACGTGCTCACCATCGCCAGAGCCACATCCAGCGAAATCGTTGGACCGACCAAGTCCGGCCGGGTCCGCCGGCGCACCCTCGGCGCAACGACCGCTGCCTTATGGCGGCAGTCCGTGGCCCAATGGCGTCAACGCGCAAGCGACGAACAGCGATTCGGACGTTGGCTGTTCTCCCGGGACCTCGACCACACGACCCGGCTGACCACGTCCGGCCTCGCCCACTGGTTCGCCGCGCTGTGCGCGGACGCCGGGCATCGGGAAGTGACTCTCCACCGGCTGAGACACACCGTGGCCACGACCCTGGTCTCCCAAGGAAACATCCTGCAAGCCCAATACCGCCTCGGGCACCGCCCTGCGGCCACCACGTTGCGGATCTACAGCCACATCCTGCCGCTCACCGACGCCGATGCCGCCGCGACTCTCGACCGCCTCTACCAAACTTGACCTTGCCGTGGGTGGTCGTGACCGCTATGCCGGGCAACTCCAGCGGCATCCCTCGAACTCGTTGACAGAAATCAGTCCATTAGGCACTATTTTCGTCATGGACGAGCTCACAACGAGTGAGGCCGCGGAACTGCTGAAAGTCTCTCGCAAGGAGGTGCAGCGGTTGGCCCGTAGCGGTGCGTTGGCGACTTCAGCTTCCTTCGGCCGAGCGGTCGCAGTTGACGCGGTGAGTGCGCAGCGACGACTCAATCGGCGACCCGGTCGCGGTCGACCGTGGGATCCGGCGACCGCTTGGGGGGCCATCGATCTCCTGCAGGGTGGAGACGCAAGCTGGATGGGCAGCTCGCAGCGTTCACGACTGCGTGCCCGACTTGCCCGGACGGACTCGGAACGGTTCGCCGTGATGGCGCGAAATCGTGCAGTTACCTACCGGTACCGCGCGTCCGAGTCCTTTCTGGACGGTGTTGCGGCCAGCCTCGTTCTCTCCGGCGTCAGCAATCTGTCCGTCGCCGACTTCGGGTTGGCCGCAGGCGGTTCGACGGTGGAGGGCTACACCGACCGGCGCGGGCATCAGGACTGTGTCCGGGAGTTCCTCTTGCACAAAGATCAGGTCGGCAACGTGATTCTGCACGAGACTCCATTCGTGGATATCGCCGTCACAGGCGCTCACGCGGGCACCGGTGTCGCGGCGACCGCCGTCGATCTTGCGGAGTCGTTGGAGGTCCGCGAACGATCAGCGGGACTTGCTGTACTGCAGCAGCTCCTGGACCGAATCCGATGATGCCCGATACCGGCATCCAGGTACCCATCACTGCGGATACTCGGGCCACCCTGGCCCCGGGTCTTCGAACTGGCTCGGACGATTCCGGCGCAGAACTGGATGCTGATCGGCGGTCTGATGGTCCAGGCCCATGCGATGGCCCTGTCGATCAGCGCGGTGCGCCCGACCGACGATGTCGACGTGATCGTCCGCCTTGGAACCTCCCGGCCGAATGCGCTCACCGCGGTCACTCAAGGCCTGAGGGAATTGGGTTACTCACCCTTGGAATCGCTGAATCGTAATGCAGACGCACACCGTTACCTGCGGGGACGGGAGATCATCGATCTGGGAATTGCCGATCATCTCGGCTGGACCGCTCCCAGATTGGGCGGCCGCCCGGTCCTGCAGGTCGAAGGCGGCCGGCAGGCGGCGGAGCGGTCGGTCCAGTTGCGATTCGCCGCCAACAATCTGGACATCATCGTCCCGGACCGGTTGGGCGCGTTGGTTCTGAAAGGTGCTGCGTATCTGGTTGATTCGCGGGATAAGGACCGCCACCTCCGCGACGCAGCGCTCCTGGCAGCAACCATCACCGACCACCGAACCGAACTGAGTCGCCTGAAAGGCAGCGACCGCAAGCGGATTCGACACCTGCGAAAGGCGCTCGCCGACCCGCGACATATCGCGTGGCTTTCCCTTCCCGCGGAATTACGGGTTCGGGGCCAGGACACACTCAGAATTCTGGCGTCCGATCCGCCGGCTGGACTCACCTTTGAATAGGCGGCCCGAGGCTGATGACTTTGAGCGTGATCAAACCGCCGATGAGCCAGAAAGTGACTGGAATCCCAGACGAACAACGGCATCAATTCACCTCGTCCGCGTCCGAATGCCGACAACCTGGGCTATCCGACCGTCGCAACCAGAACGTCCGAGCCGGTACCTGCGGGCCCGGTCGGTTGATCATCGACGGTCTGATCGCGTCGTCGAGGTGCCGCTTGCTGAGATGCACGCAAGGTCCTCCTGGTTACCGCGTCCCTCGTCGTCCCAACTGGTTGAGAGTCGGGAGCAGGTTCACTGCGGTGCTTTGCATTCTTAGTGGGACCTGGACGTAGATCGCTGTGGTGGCAAGGGATTCGTGACCCATGAGCTCCTTGATGACGAGCGAGTCGACCCCGGCCTCTTTCAGGGTGCTGCCGAACCAGTGCCGCAACGAATGCGGCTTTCCGGGGACGCCGGCCCGATCCATGGTTTTGGAGATCGAGTCGCTGACCGAGTTGCCCAGCACCGGTCCGCCAGCGGTGAACCGGTGGTTACCGACCCACGAGGGGAACCACCATGACCGAACTGGCATGTCCTCGGCCAGGCTTTGCAGGATCGGGTGCAAGGGGATGTAGCGGGTCTTGTCACCCTTGCCGGTGATCGCGATGGTGTGGGTGATCAGGTCGACGTGCTCGCCGCGGATCGATGCGATCTCGCTGACCCGCAGGCCGGCGTAGGCGCCGAGCAGGATCATCGCCCGGGTGCGGCGGTACATCCTGGAGTTCAGCAAGACGACCAGGTGCTCGTCGGCGACCGGGCGTGGTCGGCCTTTGGGGACCTTGGGTGTGGTCGCGATCAGGGTGGGGTCGTCCGGTCGTCGTCCGGTGCGGACCAGCCAGAGGGACCAGGCGCGGATCGCGCCGTGGTAGGTCGCCCTGGTGGACTTCGCCCATGCGGGATTGGCCAGGAACCGGTCCACCTCCACCGGCGTCAGGGCGGCGGCATTGGGCAGTCGGCCGATGATGCCGAGGGGGTTCCCGAATGGTTTCTCGCGATAGACCGGCGGCGCGTTGCCGGAGCACCCATTCGTCCAGCAGTGCCTGGCGGTCAGCGTCGTCGGGGGTGAGTACACGCAGCACTGGACCCCGATCTCGCCCGCACTCGTGGATCGAGGTTCGCTCGAGGTAGCGGGTTCTCCCGCTTTCGGTCCGGGTCCGGTGAATGGCCGATATGCCGCGGTCACCGTCCCGGTCCTCGCCGTCGACCTTGACCACTCACGAAGCAGCCGAACGGTAATCCGACAAACGAATGATCCGTGGCACCGTCAACCCTCTACGAGTCACCGCCATTGGACCCCAAAACTCCGTATGCACGGTTCGCACGAAATCGCATGGAATGCGGATAACTCGGGAATTGTCGCTCTTTGGATCAGAAGGTTGGGGGTTCGAATCCCTCCAGGCGCACACCTACGTCACGTCGTTGAATTGGTTGCATTCGGCGTTTCATCGCATCCTCGCTCAGAGCGGTGCTGATCAGTTCCCGCAAACCATTCCGGCCCCCACGAATCCGGCAATGGGTGCCGAACTTGCACGGGCAGCGCCGTTACGTTGCCAGAGGGTCGACGGTTGCCGAAGCGACGCGTGCACACTGGCTATTTGTCTCCGGCCCGTGTGACCGGCTCAGGACAGCGGAAAGCCTCGTGTGGCAGCGTGATTCGGTCGAACGGGACCACTGCGGATGGAGTTCAGATTCCGCCATGCGCACATCTCCTGAAGGAGAGGCTCTTCCGCTTGACATCGTCACCGTGGGCATCGGATCGGAAAGTGATCAAGCGATTTGGATGCGTTCGTCGCCGAGTTCGACCTCGATACGCAAGTGGCCGCCGACCGCTTCGACATACTTGCGCAGCATGGCGACCTGGGAGTGCTCCATGTCGCCGCTCTCGATTCGAGAGACTCGATTCTGGCTCACCTGCAACCGCTGGGCAAGTTCCACCTGCGTCAGAGACGACGCTTCACGCAGTTCCCGCAACCGGTACGCACGGACCTCTTCGATCAGCCGTTTCTTGTGTGCATCCACTGCGGAGCGATTGACTGGACGCTCGCTCAACAGGTCATCAATACTCTTGGCCATCACATTCCCTTTCCTTTCAATCGATCGAGGTGCTCGCTGAATCGGTCATCTGCGATCGGAATGTTCACCGAGTACCACTTCTTCCAGTTGCCAGACTTGTCGCCGGCGACCAGCATGATCGCCCGCCGTTCGGGATCGAACGCGAACAACACCCTCAACTCCGAACGGCCACTCGATCCCGGCCGCAACTCCTTCATGTTGTTATGCCGCGAACCGACCACGGTGTCGACCAACGGGCGGCCCAACTGCGGCCCGCGCTCGGCGAGCAACTCCATGGCCGCGACGACCTGCTCATAGGAGGACTGATCCAACGCGACCAGCCAGGCGTCGATCAGCTCCACGTCGACATTCCACCTCTTCGTCAGAATACACCTCCCAAGCTATATAGCACAGGGGTTATGAACTTTGAGGGATAGGCAGCAATCACGCTGCAAGCCATCAGCTCCAGGTTGCCCTCGAGACACAGCGCAGTGCCGGGTGTTTCCAGACGGCCACTACTCGTGGTCCGCTGGTCGCGGCGGCGTTCGTGTGCCTTGGTGCTGGGCGGCGATGGTGACCCATTGCAGGGCGAGGGGCTCGGTCGCCAGATCGCGGGTGTGCGCTGCGCGGACGGCGGCGTGGGGCGGGTTTGCGGATCTGTCAGGCGGTCCCCGTCGACATCCGGGGTCGGCGGTGCTCCTGCTTGACAACCAGGGTGGCGACAAGCGCCTTGAGCACGTCACCGGGTAGGGACGCGAACTCACTGGTGACGGCGTTGTCCCAACAGGTTCTGGCGGCGAGCCAGGTGACGCCAAACAGGTCTGCGCCTGAACCGTCGTAGGTGGGGGCTGCCCCGGACCGGGTGGCACCGGGACGGCGATCAGGCCGTGGGACGATTGGCGGCTTCAGGCTGCTGGGGTGGTGGTCAGCTTGCGTGCAGGTACCTGCTGATCGCCCGACGAATGGCTTCGGAGACGCTGATGGGTTCCTCGGCGGCACGGAGCAGCAGGTCACGTTTGAGTTCCGGATCAAGGCGTACCGATTCGACCGATGATGCCGCCGAGCCCATCGCTGGCCGGCCGCCGCGCCGGCCACGCAGGATCTGTTCGACGTCGTAGCCGCGTTCGGCCTCGTCAGCGATCACGTCGACCATCTCATCGGTGATCGGAGTTCCGTCGGCCGTGCGCCCGTGCGTCGTGGACATCGTCATCGCCCCTTCGGAAGCAGAGTTCGGTACTTCGCTCGCATCGGCATTGCATGGATCACGGCCGGTCCATCACGACCAGCTCCAGAAATCTTCCTGCGCGATCAGCGCCGAGAAGCAGATACCGAACGGGGTCTTCGGCGATCTCCTCGACGACCAATGCGTTGCGCACAACGTGTTGGATGTCTGCCGGTTCGACGTCATGCCGGAGCGCCGAGCGGAGGACGTCCACGGCCAGTATCGTACTACGAAACCAGCGTTGCTGGCCGAGCCCGGTGAGTCTCGCCGCGCGGCATCGTTGCTGTTGGCGGATTGCGAGCCCAGATTCTTGGAGCTGGTCATTCTCGGCACTCCACTGGGCAGTCGTGCCTACAGCTGTTGGGTTTCCTCGTCGGGTGCAGCTGCGGCGGCGCGGCGACATCACCGGCAACTGCCGCGGGTCTTTGACCTTACTGAATGTCATGGGGCAATGGTGCTGACCTCGCGGCAGGGGTCAGCCTTTCCGGACCGGGTCGGCCTCAACGTGCTGATCAGCAGCGATCTGATCAGTAGGCCGACGTTGGGCGCTTGGCCTTGGCCGAGGTTGACAGAGGCACCCGTGGCCCAGGCCGAGCTGATCGACCGGGAGTAGCTGATCCGGCCGGCGCCGCAACGAACAGCTCTCGGGCATGCGTTTGAACCTGCTCGCCGGGCGCGGCGGCGCGGTTCCGGGAAGGCTTCGGCTTCGGCGACCCGGTCTGGTCGCAGATCGGTTTCATCGCCAACGGCGACTGCTGGCGGCCACGCGGCCAATTTGTAGGTGACACTCGCGTGCCGCTGCACTTTACTCGGGCCCGGCGCATGCGTCATCGTGCCGACGAAATCTTTGGGTATTCATGCCGAGCGGGCCGTCAGCTTGTCGACTGCACCATCAACCTGGCAACCAGAATATGATTGCCGAACTTCTTCGTCGATGACGCCATCGTCGTCGTCGCAGGTTTAACCACCCTTCACCCGGCCATTGCTACCTGCAACACAGTCGACGCCGGCGAGCAGGCCGCGGTGTCCCAACCCGGTGCAAATCACGTGACGCGGTTCATGACGCGAAATGCTGATGGCGTCGCCGCAACACCGTCCAGAAAGGACTCGGACGCGCGGTACCGGTAGGTAACTGCACGATTTCGCACCATCACGGCCCGGACACAGTCCTGATGCGCGCGCCGGTCGGTGTAGCCCTCGACCGTTGAACCGCCTGAGGCCGAACCCGAAGTCGGCGACGGACAGATTGCTGACGCCGGAGAGAACGAGGCTAGTTCCTCTTGCACAAAGACCAGGTCGGCAAAGTGATTCTGCACGAGACTCCATTCGTGGACATCGCGGTCACAGGCGCTCACGGGGCACCGGTGTCGCGGCGACCGCCGTCGATCTTGCGGGGTCGTTGGAGGTTCGCGAGAGATCAAGCGGGACTTGTTGTGCTGCAGCAGATCCTGGACCGAACCGGATGATGCCCGATACCGGCATCCAGGTACCCATCACTGCTGATCTACTCGGGCTACCGCTGGCCGCGGGTGTTCGAACTGGCTCCGGACGATTCGGCGCGCAGAACTGGATGCTGATCGGCGTTCTGATGATCAAGGCCCACGCGATTGCCGCATCGATCAGCGCAGTGCGCCCGACCGACGATGTCGACGGGATCGTCCGCCTTGGAACCTCCCGGCCGAATGCGCTCACCGCGGTCACTCAAGGCCTGAGGGAATTGTATTACTCACCTCTTGGAATCGCTGGAATCGTGATGCATTCGCACACCGTTACGTGCGGGGACAGGGAGATCATCGATCTAGGGAAATGCCGATCATCTCGGCTCGACCGCTCCCAGATTGGGCGGCCGCCCGATACCGCGCAGCCCGACGCCGACGCGCAGGAACCGCACTGGGCTTTGACGACTCGGCGCAATTCCTCGCCTGACAGCAGCGGATCTCCACTGGTTGACGGGTAATCCTGTGGAATGTTGACCGGCAACACGGAGGGTCTCACAATGACCTCGGGGGCAATCTTCTATTTGGTCGCCACGTCGCGCAACAAGTGTTTCGATCTGCAAACGAAACGCCTACGAGGTTGATCTGCGGTTGGGGCCAGCAATTTGACCCGAGTGTTGCTGAGCACTGTTGGCGACTCGGTCCGGAGTGACGATGGCGCCGTGCGCGACGGATAGCCACCCACCCACGGTCGTCCCGCGCGGGGTTGTCGAATACGTGAAGTTGCCGAGGCCGCAGTCCGTCGACCCCCGCCTTGGCGCGCAGTGACCTGAGTACGTCGAGCAGTCGTTCACCCTCGTGCAAGAACGTGCCGGGCAGCCGCCAACCGTGCGCCTTTGGGCTGCGGACCGGCAGGACGGAAGGGTGCGTGGGTAGCAAGGGTGCCGTCGGGTAGCACGGTGAGTACAGCGGTGTCGATGGCCACCGAGGGCCGCGGATAGTCGGTGAGTGCGCGCCCACGCTGTCGCGGTAGACGCCGCTGTCAGACCTCACTCGTACAGTATGTTTATTAGCGCAACATCGCGCAAAAGGGAGGGGTCGGGACGATGTTGGTGTTCCCGAGGTTGCATGTTGGGCGGGCTCAGCACCGACGGTGCGGTGAGCCTGTTCCCGGTGTGGGTGGACCGCGCCCCGGTCCGCGGGCTGACGACGGGCGTGGCCGCCCGAGTCAGCGTTTTCGAACTGGCCGACGACCCTGAGGTGGAGCGGGTGACTGTTCGTAACGACGGCACGCGACCGGCGCTGCTGCTGGAAGGCGAGCTGGTCGAGGGTGGTCTGCAGACCCGCGCGTGCGCTACGACCTGATCGTCGCGGCCGGTGCGTCGGTCACGGCGTCGGTGGCGTGCGTGGAGCAGGGCCGCTGGCACGGCGGCGCTGAACACCGGCGCCGGGCGCGGCGGACGACCCCGTCGGTGCAGCGCGCCTTGCGCACCGATGCTGAGACCCAGGCCCGGGTGCGGGCCGAGGTCGACCGGCATCAGCAGCGCGCCGGCGCGACCGCGTCGGCGTCGCTGACCGATCATCTTGACCGCCTTGCGCTCGATCGTGCCATCGCGGTGAGGCCCTGCTGTACCCGGTGGCTGAGCCCGTCCCCGGGCGGCGGGCACGCCGTTTCGCTGCCGCTGCGGAGTAGCTGCCGGTGCAGCTCATTGGCATCGATGCCGGGGCGGCTCGTGCTGTCGGGTCCCAATCCTCGACCTTCTCGGCGCGGGGAGTGATCATGGGCGAGTCGCTCGCCCACCTCTGCGTCACGACCATCGGAGCGCCCGCATGAAGCTGAACAGTGCTCAACGCGACCGGGCCTGCGGGGTGCTGTTGGCCACCGCGGCCGGCGACGCCCTCGGTGCCCCGTTCGAGTTCGGGCCACCACTCGCCGCGACCACTGTCGTCGCGATGACCGGAGGCGGCGGTTTCGGCTGGGCGCCCGGGGAGTGGACCGACGACACGTCCATGGCTGTGGCGATCGCCGAGGTCGCCGCCACCGGCGCCGATCTACGCGAGCCGTGCGGCCCAGGACGCAGATCGTGGCCCGCTGGGTCAGCTGGGCGGCGAGCCGCGAAAGACGTCGGGATCCAGACCCGCAGCGTGCTCAGCCAGCGCGTCGGACGCGAGCCGAAGCCACAGCAGCCGCCGGGCAGCTACCTGCATCAACGGACCGGCAGGTCGGGTGGCAACGGCTCGCTGATGCGCACCGCGCCAGTGGCGCTGGCCTACCTCGACGACCCGGATGCGTTGTCCGACGCCGCGCGCACGATCTCTGCGCTGACGCATTACGACCCGGGCGGCGGGTGAGGCCTGCGTGTTGTGGTGCCTGGCAATCCGGCACGCCATCCTGACCGGTGACCTGGAGCCGGGTCGGGCTCGACGGACCTGCGATGAGGCCCGCCGCGACACCTGGGCAGCGCGGATCACTGCCGCCGAACATGCGCAGCCCGCCGACTTCACCCACAACGGCTGGGTTGTCGAGGCGTTCCAGGCCGCTTGGTGCGCGATCAGCACCACCCGCAGCGAACCCGTTCGGCCGGCCATCTGCGCCGCGCCTTGGACGCGGCGGTGCGCGGCGGGCGCGACACCGACACCGTCGCCGCGATCGCCGGCGGGCTGCTCGGCGCGGCCTATGGCGCCTCCGCGGTACCGGCCGAATGGCGGCGCGATGCTGCACGGCTGGCCCGGGCTGCGGGGTCGCGACCTGATCGCCCTGGCCAACGCGACCATCACCGGTGGACCGACTCCCCCGGTCCACTATTCGAAGCGCGAGTTTCCCGACCAGGACGTGCTGGCCAGACACCCCTACGACGAGCAGGTCTGGCTGGCCGGCATCGGCGCGGTGGCCGAGCTACCCGCCGGGGTCGATGCAGTCGTGTCCTTGTGCCGCGTGCCCGAGGCGCCCGACGTCACGGATTTCATCGAGGTGTGGCTGATCGATGAGGCGGACCCGGCAAGCAACGTCAACCTCGACTTCGTCCTCGACGACACCGTCGCGATCGTGCGAGCAACTCCGCACCCAAGGACGCACCGTTCTGCTGCATTGCGTGCAAGCGCAGAGCCGAACCCCCACCGTCGCCGCCCTGTACGGCATGAGACTGCGCGGTGTGCCGGCCGCCACCGCGCTCGCCGACGTGCAGGCCGTCTTGCCCGGCGCCTACCCCAACTCGGGATTCCGCGCCGCGCTGGAGCGAGCCGGAAAACGGGACTACTACCGATCCGGACGGTCGAAATGACGAGCGCGGAGTGCCACCTCACGGATGGGAGGTGCTCGTCGTACAGAGCTGGTCATCTCGCCCACTGGATTCAGGCCAAGCTGGTCGGTCGGACGCCGTGGGGCTGGCGGGACGGGATCGTCGAAGAATGCGGCGGCCACACCGTCCGGATCAGGTACCTGACTCAGGACGCCACCGTGGTCTGCTGGCACCACAACGATCTGAGCCGGCAGCTTCGCCCCGGGGCACCCGTGCGACTGCACGAAGAGTTTCACATGCTCGCCATCCCGAGAGCCTGGATCTGTGTACTGGTGACGGACGGGCTCGGAAGGGTGCCGACGCCGGACAACCCCGAACTCTGGAACTCCGAGATCGTCCCGGGAATCGTCGACCTGGCAACCGGCATCGGCCTGCCAACGGACGACCCGTCAGGCGGCCGCTCCGCCCTCGGGCCGCCAGGGTCGGCCCCAGCCTGAAAACGACGACCGAATTCGAAGCGAATGCCCTCGCACTAGCTCCCCGAGGGAGCTCGACGGGCTGCTTTGGTTATCGATCCGAGCGGATCGGGTCTTGGACGCCGACGCCCGGTGCGAGTTGGCTACGAACACCTAGCCGCGCATCCGAGAGAGGATCGCCATGCCCGACATCGCCCGGGACCACATCATGCAGATCGACTCCCTCGCCGGGTATCGACGGCCCTCGGTCAACGACGCCCCGTCCGTCGAGATCGCCGGCTCAGGCAGCCTGTGTTGGGCCCACCCCGACGATGTCACCGCGGCCCCACCGACCGTCGCGGGATAACCCACACCCACGCACATGCCCCACTACCCCCGCGGAATCACCGGACCTGACCGGCAGAGCTGTCCCGACATGCCACCCGGTCAGCACGCGACCACCGAGTTCCCGATCGTGTCCACCCAGCCGCCGCCACGAGTGAGGACCAGTGGCGACCGTCGACTCCGGTCGGATAGGTCTGCGGCAGTCATCGGTGCGGACCAATCGTGGTCGCCGAGGTCCTGGCGGTGGCGCATCGGCCAGGGGCTTCGGTCCAGGATGCGGGTTGTACCGTGGGCAGAACGCGGCCGGCGACGCCGGCAGTACGACGCCGGCAGTGCGAGGCCGGCAGTGCATTGTGGCGTCGCTTGACCGGAGAGGCTGATCATGGCAGATCATCGAATGCGTGAGGACCGGCGGCAGTGACCGGCCACCCAGCGTCGACCGGCGACATGCTAAGAGTCGCAGCGGTTGTCGCCGGCTCCGCGGCCCAGGTCCTCGTCCCGGTGATCGGCCCTCTTTTCGGTCAATCCGAAGTTGGTCAGGTCACCAGTCAGACGCCAAGTATCGTGACCCCGCCCGGCTGGGCGTTCTCCGTATGGGGACCGATCTTCGCTGCCTCTGCCGGCACCGCTGTGGTTCAAGCGCTGCCGAGTCAGCGCCGCGAGCCGGTCCACCGCTCCACCGGGTGGTGGCTCGCCGCGGCCGCCGCCGGCAGTGCCACCTGGGAGTTCGTTGCGCAGTCGGGCAGGATCCGGGCCACACCGCCCATCCTGTGGTCGATCGTGGCGGCATCGGCAGGCGCCCACCGCCGGGTTCAGGATGCCGACGAGTCGGGAGCGGCCCGGCTGGTCGCCGGGAGCAACGGACTGCTGCTCGGCTGGACCAGTCTCGCCGCTGCCATCAACACCGCCGACGTCCTGAACAGCCTCCTTGGCTGGAACCCGCGTTCGGGTGCCGGCCGGGTGGTGTCGCTGTCATTGGTCGGCGCCGCAACGTTGGGGGTTTCGGCGGTGGTCGGTTCCAGCCGACGGGCCGCGTGGCCCGTCGCCGCCACCACCGGCTGGGGACTGAGCACGCTCGCCTTCACCACGCCGCGGCGGGCGGTCCGGATCACGGCCGGTGGCGGCCTTGTCGCGCTGGCGGTCGGCGCCATCGCATCAGCCAGTCGAATGCGGCGGCGCGGTGATCGGGTCCTTGATCTCCTCGGGTGAGGCCAGGAGTGTTTGCCAATGTCGGAGTGAATGCGCCTGAAGGTAGTCGATCTCGCAGTGTGCGCCGCCCCGTGCATTCCCCTGACCCGCCGACCAGCCCGTCGGGGCTCATCCGGCAAGCGAACCCCCGAAAATCTGCCAGGCCAGCGCAGTCTTCGCGACCAGGCTCAATACCAGGTAGCCCTTCTCGCCGTAGGCATAGTTCGCCCAGCGCCCGATCCCGCGGTACTGCAGCCACTGGTTGACCGCGAAGCTCATGAAGAACACGAACAGTGAAATCACGATCCCGTAGACGAAGCCGGGCACCTCGTTGGTCGTGCCACTGCTGGCGCCGACCAGGTTCACCACGATCGCGATCCAGGGCGCCGCACCGGCAATGCAGCCGAACCAGAAGGGAAGCATCGTCGTTCTCGACCGCCCCGGCGGGTTCATGAGCTCCTGGAGCCAGCCGAACAGAATCATGGCGACATTCGCCCCGATGATTGCGATCACCTCGACGATCCCGGTGATCCCGTTGTAGAACCCGATCAGCAACACCATGATCGTCGCGCTGACCGAATACTCCATCCACCGGAAGCGGTTCACGCCACTGCGGAGGTCCGCCTCGTAGCGACCCCGGAACACCGTGGCCGTCAGCAGGTGGTCAAGCGCCGCCAGGGACAGGAACACCGCAACGGCGACACCGACGCGGATGTCGAACAAGGCCTCCGGCGCCGGCGGCGGGGAGCCCGGCGGACCCTGCGGGTACGACGACGTGATGGTGATCGCAAAGCTGTTCGCCAGCACCAGCACCAGCACCACCTGCAGGGCGTGCAGGCCAGCGAGGCCGAGGTTCCATCGCCGTAGTCGGGACAGGCTGGACTCATTGACACCGGTGGCGTCCAAGGGAGGTCTTTCGTTCGTCGAGGGCATTGGACCCACACTACGTAGGCCGCCCGTCGCGACGATCGATGCGAATCGTTAGTGCAGAGCTGAGGTAGCAGGGCCGGCCGTCCTCCCGCGACCCACCTCCGAGGACCGTCAAAAACCCGACCTCGTGATTCTCATGCAATTCGGACGATGACGGCAGGTTCCATTGGCGGAACCGTGCCTGTTTGTGGCCCGTGGTTCGCCCGGCGCGCCACCGCTCGTCGAGCAACGACCCGCACGGAGGACAGATGAACTTGGCCAGGTTGACCCCGCCCGCGTTCCGGGGATACCAACCGTCCTGGCTCCGGACGGACATCATCGCCGGGTTGACGCTGGCCGCGGTGGCGATCCCCGAGACCATGGGCTACACCTCGATCGCCCAGGTCCCCGTGGTCACCGGTCTCTACACGGTGATCTTCCCGACGCTGCTGTTCGCGCTGTTCGGGTCATCCAGACTGCTGGTGGTCGGTGCGGACTCAGCGACGGCGGCGATCCTGTCCGCGGGGTTGGCCGGGCTCGGCATCGCCGGGCTGACGCCGAACTCGCCGCAGTGGCTGGCGCTGTGTTCGGTGACGGCGCTGGTCTGCGGCGGCTTCCTGATACTGGCCCGGCTGCTCCGGCTGGGCTTCCTGGGCGACTTCCTGTCCTCGTCCGTGCTGATCGGCTTCCTCACCGGCGTCGGTATCCAGGTGTTCGCCGGGCAGATCCCGGACATGCTCGGCATTCCCAAAGGCACCGGCAACTGGTTCCAACAGCAGTGGTGGACCATCACCCACGTCACCGACGCGAACCTGCCGACAGTGGCCTTCGCTGCCGGCACCCTGGTGATCATCCTGGGCTTCAAGAGGTTCCTGCCGAAGGTGCCGGGCGCCATCGTGGCCGTGATCGGCTCGATCGCCATCGCATCCGCCCTCGATGTCGCGCAGGACGGGGTGGCGGAGGTCGGTG
This sequence comes from uncultured Actinomycetota bacterium, assembly GCA_963730295.1. Taxonomy (GTDB): domain Bacteria; phylum Actinomycetota; class Actinomycetes; order Mycobacteriales; family Nakamurellaceae; genus Nakamurella. Next base: position 801,873 of record CAVSRE010000009.1, read on the forward strand.
CCGTGCAAGGTGGCTTCCCACCGATCGGGCTACCGCAGGGAGTGGACCTGTCGCAGGTATGGCTGCTGGTGCCGGTCGCCTTCTCCTGCTTCGTGCTGATCGTCGCGCAGAGTGCCGCAACCTCAAGAAGTTTCGCGATGCGACACGGCCAGCAGGTGGACGTCAACCGGGACATCGTCGGGCTCAGCGGCGCCAACATCGCGGCCGGCCTCTCCGGCACGTTCGTGGTCAACGGCAGCCCCACCAAGACCCAGATCCTGGACGAACAAAAAGGCCGGACCCAACTCGCGAACGCAACCATGTCCCTGGTGGTGCTGGTCGTGGTGCTGTTCCTGACCGGGCTGCTGACCGACATGCCCAAGGCAGTGCTGGGCGCCATCGTGTTCCTCATCGGCATCGACCTGATCGACATCGCCGGACTGCGCAGGGTCTGGGCGGCCCGCCGCAGCGAGTTCTACATCGCCGCGTTGACCGGTGTCGTGGTGTTCGCAATCGGTGTCGAGCAGGGCATCATCCTGGCCATTGTGGCGTCGATCATCGAGATGATCAGAAGGCAGTACCGGCCGGACAGGTTCGTGGTCGGCGTTGCCACCGACGGGCACCCGACCTACACCAAGGCAGTCCCCGGCGTGCAGAGCCTCCCGGGCCTGTTGGTCTTCAGATACGACGCGGACCTGTTCTACGCCAACGCCAATCAATTCTCCAGCGACGTCCAGTCGCTGATGCTCGCCGCACCCGATCCGGTGCGCTGGCTGGTGCTGGACTGCTCGGTGATCCCGGACGTCGATTACTCGGCGGGCGTGGCCCTGGATGGGCTCATCTCCTTCGTGCACAGCAAGGGCGCCGTCTTTGCGCTCGCCGGACTGGACCCCGATCTGAACGCCACCCTGGAGCAGGAAGGTGTGCTGAAACTGTTGCACTCCGACCATTTCTATCCGTCGGTCAGTGATGCGGTGGCGGCGTTCCGCGCCCAGCCGAATGGCCACCACTAACGGCCCTGGAGGCCCGCGACAGGCAACTCACGGACGCCCGGTCAGAGCCGTCGTCCATCCCTGATCGTGCTCACAGCCGGAGTTGACGAACCATCTGGTCGGGCCTGGGCACAGCGGGTGCAATCCGGATCCTGGCATCGACGATCACCAAGGTCTCGCCACGGCAGATGACCGGGTTGAGATCCAATTCGGCCACCTCGGGCAGGTCATCAGCAAGTGTGCCGACCCTGATCAGCAGATCGGCCAGCCGCTGCCGGGACACCGGTGTGGTGCCGCGATAGCCATCCAACATCGGCGACATGCGCAGCTCATCGATCATCTCCTCGGCATCCCCTTCGGTCAGCGGGGCCAGCCTGAACGTTCGGTCGGCGAGCAGGTCAGCAAAGATTCCGCCCGCCCCGACCATCACCGCCGGGCCAAATTTCTCGTGCTGCACCGCCCCGATGATGATTTCGGTTCCGCTTGGCGACATCGGTTGCAACAGAATGGCTGCCGGCCCCGGGCTGCCGGCGGTGACCTCGGAGAATGCCGCCCGCAAGGCGGTTTCGTCGGTCACCCCGAGGCGGACCCCACCGACGTCGGTCTTGTGCAGACCACCTTCCGCACGCTTCACGGCGAGCGGGTACCCCAGCTCGGCGGCAGCTGCCACCGCCTCATCGGCGTCAGCGACAACGCGTTGCGGGCAAACCGGCAAGCCGTAGCTGGTCAACAGCCGGTGGACGTCAGCCGCCGGCAGCCACTGCACATCGGCGGTCAGTGCACTGGAGATCAGTCCGCCGGCCGTGTCGCTGTCGATGCCCGGAGGGCGGGTGGGCGTGGAACCCTCGGTAGCGCGGATGCGGGAATAGCGGGTCGCGAACGCCAGCGCACCCGCAGCGGGTTCGGGAAAGGTGAATACCGGCAGTGCCCGGTCGCTGTCACCGGCGAGCGGGATCGAACAGTGTTCACCGCCGACCCGGGTGGCAACAATCGGCTTGCGCGCAGCCGATGCGACGACGGCGATCTCGCTCATCGTCGCGTCCGAATCGGTCACCGCCGTGTCGGTGATCACGGTCAGGACGGCGTCCACCTCATCCGCATCCAGCAGCACCTGGAGGGCGGTCCCCAACTGTGCCGGGGCCACGGTGGCCCCCAGGTCGACCGGGTTCCGGCAGGACGCGGCGGACGGCACGGCGAGCCGCAGCGCCTGTTCGGTCCGGGGTGTCAGGTCAACGATTTCCAGCCCCGCACCGGTCGCGGCGTCCGCGGCAAGAATCTCCGGACCGCCGGAGTTGCCGACGACGGCCACCCGCGGCCCCGCCGGTAGCGGTTGTTCGCACAACACCCGTGCGGTGTCGAGCATCTCCTGCATGGTGGTCACCCGGAGCACGCCTGCCTGCCGGAACAGGGCCTCGATCACCACTTCCGACGTCGCGGCGGCCGCGGTATGCGACCGCCCGGCCCGTTGTCCCGCTGGGGAGCGACCGGATTTGATGGCGATGATGGGTTTGACCGACGACACCCGCCGGGCGATCCGGGCGAACTTCCGCGGGTTCCCCAGGGATTCCAGGTACAGCGCAATGACCCGGGTCCGGCGATCGCCCTCCCAGGCGAGCAGCAGGTCGTTGCTGCTCACGTCGGCCTTGTTGCCGATGGAGACGAACTGCGAGATCCCCAAGCCGTCGCGACTGGCCGCAGCCAGCACCGCGATGCCAAGTGCCCCGGATTGGGAGACCAATCCGAGGCCCCCCGGTTCCATCGGCAGGTCGGCGAAGGTGGCGTTGAGCCGGACCGCAGGGTCGGTGTTCACCAGCCCGAGACAGTTGGGCCCGACGACGCGCATGCCGTAGTAGCGGGCGATGCCGACAACCCGGTGCTGCAACGCCAGCCCGGCGTCACCGGTTTCCGCGAACCCGGCGGTCAGCACCAGCGCCGCGCGCACCTTCCGTTCTCCGCAGGCCTGCATGACGGCGGCTACCTGGGCGGCAGAGACGGCGATGATGGCCAGATCGACCTCGTCCGGCAGCTGGGCGGGCGTCGGCACGCAGGGCACTCCGAGAATGGTGTCGTGGTGCGGGTTCACGGCGTGCACGGTGCCGGTGAATCCGCCGGCCAGGATGTTGCGGAGCACCTGGTGCCCGACCGCGCCCGGGCGGGCGCTGGCACCAATGACCGCCACCGAGGCGGGCGTGAGCACGTGCCGGAGACTCGCTTCGTCCGCCGAGCGTTCCCGGCCGTCGATCGAGCTGATCGTCCGGGCGTCCGGGCGAAGGTCGATCTCGACCAGGGTGGTCCCACCGTCGAGCCGGGTTGTTATGGCGCAACCCATGTCACGCATGGTGCGCAGTGCCAGGTGGTTCTCGGCGAGAATCTCGGCGACGAATCGGGTGATGCCGTTCCGTCTGGCAGCGGCGGCGAGGTGCTCGAGCAACAAGGTGCCGATGCCCTGCCGGTGGTGATCATCGGCCACCAGGAGCGCCACCTCGGCGGTGTCGATACCGGTCCGCTCGTAGGCGGCGACTCCGACCAGTCGGTCGCCGATCCAGGCCGTCAGCGCCTGATGGCCCGAGTGTGCCGACTCCACCAGCCGGGTCACGTAGGTCATGGCGGCGTTCCGGCTGAACGCGAAAAACCTCATGTACAACGAGTAGTCGGACACGCTCCGATGTAGTGCCCGTAGGGCGTCCGCATCGTCAGGAACCACCGGCCGGATATGGACCAGCCCACCGTCGGCGCCGACCGCGTCCACGCCGACGGCATCGTCAACCGACCCTGCTGTGTCGCCCACATTCCCACCCAACTCCAGGAGAAAGATCTGATTCGACACTTCCAGCGTCACGGCCGACCCGGTAGGGCCGGACGTCCCTTCCGGGTCGGCCGAGCACCCTGCAGCCAGGTGGGATCGGGACGACCCTGAAGACAACCGGGGTGGAACGAAAGGCGGCCGACATGGCGATGTTTCGAGACCGGGTCGACGCGGGCCGCCAGCTGGCTCAACGGCTGTCGTACCTGCGGGATGAGAATGTCGTGGTGCTGGGGCTCCCTCGGGGCGGAGTGCCGGTGGCGTTCGAGGTGGCCCAGGCTTTGGGCGCCCCGCTTGACGTCATCGTGGTGCGCAAGTTGGGGGTGCCGTCCCAGCCCGAACTGGCCATGGGGGCGGTCGGCGAAGGTGGCACGCGGCTGGTGAACACCGACGTGCTGAACCGGGCGCGGATCACCGGGGAGCAGTTGCGCGCCGTGGAGCTTGCAGAAGTGGCACAGCTCGCGGACCGGGTCGCGCGGTATCGCCGGGGCCTGCCGGGCCTTGACCTGTCAGAACGAACCGCCGTCGTCGTGGATGACGGTATGGCAACCGGGTCGACCGCGCGGGCGGCCTGCGAAATTGCCCATCGCCTTGGCGCCGCGAAGGTCGTGCTGGGGGTACCGGTCGCCGCGACGGACGTCCTGCGCGACTTCACCGGTGCCGATCACGTTGTCTGTGTGTCGTCGGAGCGCCTCCTGCGGGCCGTCGGTTTTCACTACCGGGACTTCCGTCCGACGACCGACGACGAGGTGATGGCGCTGTTGGACGCCGCAGGCCGGCGGATGGTCGGTCTCGGGGACGCCGGCGACCCGGAGTGCGACCTGGATGTCGAGCTGCCCTTCGGGCCAGTCACTCTGCACGGGCACCTGCAGGTACCCGATGCGGCGGCCGGGGTGCTGGTCTTCGCCAACGGCGGTGCACATGCCCGGCACAGCCAGCGCACCCGCCTCGTTGCCGAGGTGTTGCTCGGGGCCGGCTACGGCACGCTGCTGCTGGATCTGCTGACCCCCGCCGAGGAACTCGAACGGCACCGGGTCTTCGACATCGAACTGATGGCCCACCGGCTCACCGCCGCCACCGAATGGCTCCGAAACCGGCCCGAGACCGCGGCATCCCGAGTGGGTTATGTGGGTGCGGGCACCGGGGCCGCAGCGGTGTTGTGGGCCGCCGCGGCCGGCGGGGCGGACATCGGCGCGGTCGTGTCCATCGATGGCCGTCCCGACCTCGCCGAGTCCCGGCTGGCGGACGTACGGTCGCCCACCTTGTTGATCGTGAGTGGTGAGGACGAGTCCAGCCTGCGGGTGAATCGCCAGGCGCAGGCACTGTTGCGGTGCCCGTGCCGCATGATCGTGCTCCACGACGAGGCGGGGCATCACCTCGGGGACCCGGGCACGACGACGACTGCCGCCACCCTGGCGCGGGACTGGTTCACCCGCTATCTGCTACCCGACGATTCCGTCCCGAACCCGCCGACGTGCTAGGGAAATGTTCATCCCCTCGACCGGCGCTGCTCGATCCCGCGCTGATCCATGATGGACCGGAAGGGATTTCATCCCCGGCTCGGCCCGAGCACCGGGATCAGCTGTCGACCGCCGACCCCTGTGCCGGCACACCACCGTGCCGCACCTGCAGCACCGGCAACCGCAGCGCGCCACGGGCGCCCGCCGGCACAACCGGTCGAATCGGGGAGACAGCCTCTGTTGCAACGTATTTCGATCCCGGCGATGGCCGCGGATCAGGTTCGCCCTTGTTCGGCCAGAGTGCCATCGCACGCTCGGCCTGAGCGGTGATGGTCAGCGACGGGTTGACGCCGAGGTTGGCCGAGACAGCGGAACCATCGACGATGTGCAGCCCGTCATGCCCGAAAACCCGGTGGTAGGCATCGATGACTCCGTGGTCGGCGTCGGCACCGATGCAGCAGCCGCCGACGAAATGCGCTGTCATCGGGGCGTCGATGAGGTCGCCCAGCTGACCCATCGGGATGCCGTCGATGTGCCCGGCTATGCGGCGGGCGGCCTCGTTGCCGGCCGGGATCCAGGTGGGGTTGGGCTCGCCGTCGCCCTGTCTGGACGTCAGCTTCCACCGGCCGAGCCGGGTCCGCATCCCGCTCACGGTGAGTGAGTTGTCGACCGACTGCATGACCAGCGCGATCGCGCCTCGCTGCGACCACCGCCGGACGTTGAGCGGCCGGAGTGCATCCGTTGGCCGTGCCGCCACCGCGCGCAGCCACACCTTCCACCGCGGCTTGCCCGGCACCCCGTCGGTGAGCACTGTCCCGAGCAGACCCATCAGGTTGCTGCCTCGGCCGTAGCGCACCGGCTCGACGTGCGTGTGCGGATCGGGATGGAAGGACGAAGTGATCGCGACGCCTCTGGTGAAGTCGACGTCCTTGCGCTTGGACACCGCACCGACCAATGATTCCGAATTCGTCCGGGACTGGTGCCCGAGTCGGGACGAGAGAGCGGGCAGGTAACCCTCGGCCCGCATCCGGTGCAACAGCTTCTGGGTGTTGAAGGCGCCCGCCGCGACGACCACCTGGTCGGCGGTGAATGTTCGGCGGCCACGTGGCATCGGACCGGTGCGCACCGTCTCGACCGCGTACCCGCCCTCCGGTCGCGGCCGGATGACCGAGACGGTCGTCATCGGATGCACGACGGCGCCGGCCGTCTCGGCAAGGCCCAGATAATTCTTGGGCAGGGTGTTCTTGGCATTGTGCCGGCAGCCGGTCATGCACTCGCCGCACTCGATGCAGCCGGTGCGGGCGGGCCCGGCACCGCCGAAGTAGGGGTCCGGCACGGTCCGGCCGGGGCCCGCGCCGAAGAACACTCCGACCGGGGTGAGTCGGAAGGTCTCGCCGACGCCCATGTCGGCGGCCACCCGGGCGAACGTCTCGTCCAGCGGCGAGCGGTGCGGGACGTCGTTGACCCCCAGCATCCGGCCGGCCTGGTCGTAGTAGGGCGCAAGTTCGCTCGACCAGTCCGCGATGTCGGCCCACTGCGGGTCCCGGAAGAACTCCAGCGGCGGCACGTACAGGGTATTGGCATAGACCAGTGACCCGCCACCGACTCCGGCGCCGGCAAGGACCACGGCATCGGGCAGCAGATGAATCCGCTGGATGCCGTACAGGCCCAGCCGCGGAGCCCAGAGGAATCTGCGGATGCGCCACGATGTCGTGGCGAACTCGTCGTCCGCGAACCGCCGGCCGGCCTCCAGAACACCGACCCGGTAACCCTTTTCGGTGAGGCGCAAGGCGGTGACCGAGCCGCCGAAGCCGGAACCGACAACGAGGACGTCGTAGTGCCGGTCCGACATCGGTGGGCTGACCGACGGTGGTCGCGTCAGGGACTGCGCCGCTTGCGAACTCATCAACTCACCTTAACCCCGCTTGTTACCCGCCGGTAACTTCGAGCGAGGGAGGGGAGCCGAAGTCGCCTTTACCCGGCGATCACTGAGCGGTGGGCAACATCGAAACGGGTCGTTGGACTCTGCTGCGTGGCGCCATCCGGCCGTAGCGTTGCCCAGGCAGCACCGTGCTGCGGACGCCAGTGGCGCTTCAGCGCAGACCGAACGGCGGAGGTCACCGTGGGCTCTCGAACCCCCATGAGCGTCCAGGATGCGTTGTGGCTGACCATGGACCGCCCGAACAACCTGATGATCATCGATGGCGTCATCGTCCTCGCCGGAAAGCCGGGCTACGAGGCGGTGCTCGACGTCGTCCGCACGCGGGTGAGCGACCGCTTTCCCGTGTACCGGCGCAAACCCGTCCGGTCCGGCGGAGGGTGGGCCTGGCAGGACGATCCGGACTTCGACGTTTCCCGGCACGTCGAGCGCGTTTGGCTGCCGGAGCCGGCCGATATCCCGGCTCTGCAGGACTTCATGTCCCAGCAGCGATCGAAGTCATTGCCCAGGACTCGACCACTGTGGGTCGTGTTCGTCATCGACCGGGTCCGGCTCGACGACGGGAGCGCCGGCAGTGCGATCGTCTGCCGTTTCCACCACGCCATGGCCGACGGCGTGCGGCTGACCCAGGTCATGATCAGCATCTGCGACAGTGACCCGACACTCGTCGGCAACGGTCCCGCCGAGGGCGCCCTGGTCTCGCGACCAGGCGTTGCGGGGAGCCCCTCGTTGCCGCTCTCGAATCCGTCGCCGGTCGCGGACGCCGTCGAGATCGCGCTCGACACGGCGAAGGCGGTCGGTCAGGGCGTGACCGGTGTTGCCGAACGCACCGGCCGCGTCGCGGCGCGAGTGACCAGGGCGTTGGCCGGCGGGGTGGCGCACGTCGTCGGTCACCCGATCAAGACGGCCTCGGCGATTCCCGGTACCGTCGCATCTGCGCCGAGGGTCGCCTGGTACGTGCTGCGCTACGGCATCGAGACCCTCGACGAGGGCCGCGACTACGCGGTCCACCCCGGCCGGTTGATCGATGCCCTGACGCTGCTCGGCGACGAGCACAACCGGGCCGTCAACGACGCGTCATCGGTGACAAAGCTCCTGTTGTCCAACAGCTCTCAGGCCGTCTGGTCGGGCACGCCGGGCAGCACCAAGGCCATCGCCTGGTCGACGCCGCTGTCGCTGCCCGATGTGAAGGCCGTGAGCCGCAGCCAGGGCGCAACGGTCAACGACGTGCTGCTCGCCGCGGTGGCCGGCGGCGTGCAGCGATACCTGCAGGTGCACAACGGCCAGGCGCGCGAGATCCAATGGCTGGTCCCGGTCAACCTCAAGCCGTTTGCCGAGAACTTGCCCGAGGAACTCGGCAACTACTTCGCACTGGTGATGCTGCCCATGCCCTTGGGCAACGCCGACCTGCGCGGACGCATCCGGCAGATGAGGTCCCGGATGGAACGGATCAAGCACTCCGACGAGGCCATGCTGACTTTCGGCCTGCAGCGGGCCATATCGGTCTCCCCCGGCCAGGTCCAGTACTTCCTGACCAACTTCTTCGCGAACAAGACCGTTGGGGTGCTCACGAACGTGCCGGGACCGACCGGAATGCTGCGCCTGGCCGGTAGCCGGGTGCTGCAGATCGTCGGGTTCGCGCCGTGCTCAGGCGACCAGCCCATCGCGGCCACCATCTTCAGCTACAACAACACGGTGACCATCGGGTTCGCCACGGACGCGGGACTGGTTCCCGACCCGGACCTTCTGGTGGATCTGGTCGCACAGGAGGCAAGGGCGATGCAGACGATCCTGACACGCGGATCACCGGCAAGCGGAAACAGCAAGGCGCACAGCCCGAAGGTCAGCTAAAAGCAGGGTCCTATGGGCCTTCTGCGTGGTCAGCGGATCACGGGTGCGCCCAAGCGCAGGCGGAGTACCAGGTCTCATCGGCGCCTGTGGTCGAGTAGCCCAGCAGGCGCCAGTCCGTGTTGCCCGAGTACTTGCCGTTGTCCGGGGGCAGCAGCAGCCACGCCCCCTGGGCCTGGTCCCCGATCGCCGGCGCATCGTCACTGGGGGCGATCCGCATATCGGTTGGTGGCGTGTGGTCTCCGTCGGTGCCGATCGCATGCGGGCAGATGCCGCCGTATCCCTGGTTCGGCGACAGTTCGGCCAGCCAACCGTCGCGAATTCCGACTGTTCGGGTGATGGCGATGGGCGGCTGGTCGGCGCAGGAGGCGAGGTCGCCCTCGGTTCGGTGTTCGGTGACCGTGAAGCCCCGGGCGGCCGGCTCGACCGAATCGACCGCATCGCCACAGCGGAACGTGCGGGCGAAGGGGTCGTCGATTTGAACGGGCTGCTGAGTTGCCTTGTCCCACAACACGATGTACCAGAGTGCCGTAAATCCGTTGCCGTCGGCGACCTCGATCTCCACCGCGGCGTCCGGAAAGCCGTCGCCGTCGGCGTCGGCGTAGACAGTGCTGGCCAGGGTGGTGGTGCGGCCGTACTCGTCGGTGTTGGTGCCGTTGACCAGGGCCACCGTTCGACCCGCATCGCCCACGACGAAGGACAACGACCCCAGGTCTGCGTCCTCGATCGTCTGCTGCGGCGGGGTAGCGGTCTGCTCCGTCGCCAGTGATGCCATCGCGGACACGGTGGCGCCTTTCGACGACCGCGGGCTACTGCTCACCGCCGCTGGGGAAGGCGCCGATCCGGATTGGTCGGTTGCCGGGGAATTGACCGCGGTCGTCGCGGCTGACGACCCATCGGTTCCGACGGGACCAGCTGATTCACCCGTGGAACACGCGACCGCGAAGGCGAGAACGCTGCCAACCGCGATGCAGCGGAGCACAAACCCTCCCGGAGCCCGGCCGCAACGTGGAATCTGTCGCAATGCATACCCTTCGTTTTTGTGGATGCCGATCAGTGGCAGCGGAATTCCTTAGCTCATGTAAACGTATGGCATCGCCGGCGGCACCGCGAGTTCCCCGGCGGCCGCTGCCGGCTGATCTGCGCGCAGCCTACGGCTGTGACGCCGCCCCGAGGAACCGGCTTCGATCGACGATCACCCGGTCGATCTGGCCGGCCGCGACAACCTGCCCCGAGCCGTCGGCCGCCTGCACCTCGAAGGTCAGCAGGCGGCCGGCCGCCTCACGCGGCGGTGTTGCGGTGACCTCGACGCTGTCTCCCACCGCAGTTGCACGACGGTGTTCGATGCGGATCGCCGTGCCGACCGTCGTCTGATCTGGGTTGATCCAGGCGGCTGCGGCCCGCACGGTTGCGGCCTCCATCCAGGCGATCAACCGCGGTGTCCCGAGCACCGGGACGTCACCACTGCCGAGCGCCGCGGCGGTGTCGGCATCGGTGACCTCGTGACGCATTCGCCAAACCCTACGGCCCGGATGGTCATCGGTCAGACCGGCGCCGAATCGGCGCGCGGCTGTCGAGCCGATGACTTTGGCATCAGCGAGCGGCGGTCGGCGGCGGCCATGCTCGCCGCCATGTGAAGTGCGCCGGTGAGTTCGGCACGCATCCCCAAGGCTGCGGGCAGTACCTGGAGCGCGCCCGCCGTCGCGGGCTGGGCGTAACGGCGCAGTGACTCCTCGGCTCCCTGGATGAGGGGAGCGCCAGTGCTGCCGAGCTCGCCGCCCAGGATGAGGGCGCTCGGGTTGAGCAGGTTGACCAGGTCGGCGAGAACCGAGCCGAGCATTCGGCCCGCCTCGCTGAGGATCCGCTCGGTGATGGGGTCGTCGAACGTCCTCAGGTCGACCTGCTCGGCCTCGGCGGCGGGGTGGGTGTGGGCGATCTGCCGACGGATCGGGTCGACCGAGATGACCGCCTCGAGGCAACCGCGGTTACCGCATCGGCACAGCTCGGTGTGGCCGTCGAGATGGGTGTGGCCGATCTCTCCGGCGAGGCCGGTCGCGCCACGGTATGGCTCGCCTGCGATGACCGGGCTGGCGCCGATGCCGTGCGAGACCTTGACGTAGAGAAAGTCGGGGAAGTCCCGGCCCGCCCCGCGCCTGCGCTCCCCGTACGCACCGAGGAAGGCGTCGTTCTCGGCATGGACGGGGATGCCCATCCGTCGCTCGAGCTCCGCAGCCGGGGCGAGGCCGACCCACCCGGACAGGGCCGTCGGAGAGCAGACCAGGCCGGTCCGGCTGTCGAGGGGCCCGGGAACACCGGCAACCAGCCGCGCGAGGTCGGTGATGCCGTGTCGGGCCTGCAGGACGGCCAGGATCTCGGCGGCGGCATCCAGCGCCTGGGTGGCCATCAGATCGACACCCATCGTCACCCGCTCCTCGGCGACAGGACGACCGAGCGCGTCGGCGATGGCGACGTGGACGTGGTTGTGACCGAAGTCGATGCCGGCGATGTGGGCCCCCGTCGCGATCGCCCGCAGGAGCGTCCCCGGCCGTCCGCTGCCCGATCCTGGGCCCTTTGCCTCGGCGTCGGTCTCGGTGACCCGCCCGTCGGCGAGCAACCGGACGACGGCGTGGTTCACCGTGCTTCGGGTCAGCCCGCTGAGCTCGACAAGGTCGGTGCGGGTCAGATCCTCGGCGGACCGGATGAGGTCGTAGAGATCCTCGCGGGTCCGTTCGCGGGGCGAGAGGCGTCGAACGGCGACATCCATGAGGCGATGATAATGCGCGAGCGGCGACCACATTGCTCACCATTGAGCCAATGATTAGGTCCATCATTGCCCGAAAGTTCGCATCACTGCGAAGCTTTTGGGCATTGACACGGCGAAAACACTGTCGCTAGCGTGACGACGGCATGAAAGTAGGCGCGGACTATCGACCGGCGTGTGTTCCGCTGGCCCCGGCCCCCTCCATCAATGCATCGTCGTCAGAGAGGACGACCGTCACATGCATCTTCCACACCGTTCCCGGGCTTTTTGGCGTACGGGAGTTCCCGTCGCAGCAGCCGTTGCGCTGGTCCTGTCAGGCGCCGGCACGGCCGCAGGCGCCACGACCGACCCCAACCCGGGGCCACTCGAGCTCTCCAACGCCGCCCTGTCCAAGGCGGCCGCCACGCAGGGCATGGTTCTGCTCGAGAACCACGACCACGCCCTGCCCATGCCGAAGTCGGGCACTGTCGCCGTGTTCGGCGTCGGCGCCTACAAGACCGTCAAGGGCGGGACAGGGTCCGGCGACGTCAACAACCGGTACACGATCACCGTGCGCCAGGGGCTGGAGAACGCCGGCTACACGGTGACGACCAGCGGCGCGTACTGGGACGCCATGACGGCCGCCTATGACACCAAGTACGGCGGTAGCGGTGGTGGCCTCTTCGGTCCGGCCATCGACTACTCCTCGGTGGAACAGCCCCTCGACGCGACGAGCGTGCAGCCGACCGCGGCCACGGACACCGCGCTCTTCGTCGTGGCCCGCAACTCCGGCGAGGGCTCCGACCGAACCTCCGGCCAGGGCGACTTCCAGCTCACCGACGTCGAGAAGGGTGACATAGCGCTCATCGGACAGACCTACCAGCACGTCGTCGTCGTACTCAACACCGGCGGCATCGTCGACACGTCCTTTTACCGGGAGATCAACGCCGCCGAGACAGGCCCCGGCGGTGGCACCGCTGTGGACTCGCTGCTGCTGATGAGCCAGGCGGGTCAGGAGTCGGGCAACGCGCTGGCCGAGGTGCTCAACGGCACCGTCACGCCGTCCGGCCACCTCACCGATACGTGGGCCTCGAAGTACTCCTACTATCCGGCGTCCGCCACCTTCGCCAACAACGACGGCAACGCGGGCACCGAGAACTACAGCGAGGGTATCTACGTCGGTTATCGCTACTTCGACTCGTTCTTCAAGACGATCGACCCGGCCGATCCGTCCGCGGTGGTCGACTACCCGTTCGGGTTCGGGCTGTCCTACACCGACTTCGGCATCGACGTCGACAGTGTCAAGGCCACCGGGAAGCGGGTCACGGTCGAGGCCAAGGTCACCAACACCGGCAAGCAGTACAGCGGGCAGGAGGTCGTCGAGGTCTACTTCTCCGCGCCCCAAACCGGACTGGACAAGCCCTACCAGGAGCTCGCGGCCTACGGGAAGACCGACACCCTCGCGCCCGGGGCCTCCCAGGAACTGACGATCGGATTCGACACCACGCAGATGTCGTCCTTCGACGCCGCCACGTCGGCCTACGTCATGGACGCCGGCGACTACCTCATCCGGGTTGGTGACTCCTCACGCAACACCCACGTCGCGGCCAAGATCGCTCTCTCCACCAGCGTGGTCACCACGAAGGTCAACAGCGAAACCGCCGACCAGGCGCCCCCCACCGAGCTGACGAGCACCCCGAGCGACTTCTACTCCTATCCCGGTGAGTCCACGGAGATCGCCAAGGCCAAGCGGATCAGCCTCAACAGCCACAGCGTCCGGACGGAGAACGACGCCTCGCGGTACGAGCAGAACGTCCCGGTGGACTCGACCTCGCCGTACTACGCGATCGACAACTCGCCGATCTCGTCGACGACGGCCTACCTCGACCCGAAGCAGTCGAACTGGGAGGGCACCGGAGCGGCCTACCAGCCGAAGACCGGAGAGAAGATCAGCAACGTCCGCCCGAAGTCCGGCGCCACCCTGTTTGACGTCGCCAGGCACAAGGTGTCGATGGAGCAGTTCGTCGCCGGGTTGTCAGTCGATCAGCTCGCAAACATCGTCGAGGGCGCGAGCCTTCCCGGGTCGACCCTGTCGGCGGCCGGCGCCGCGGGCTATTCGACCGGCCTCTACGAAAACATCGGCATCCCGCAGATGACGATGTCCGACGGACCCGCCGGGCTGCGGATCACCCAGCAGATCAACACCACCCCGCCGACCTACCAGTTCGCTACGGCCTGGCCGATCGGGACGATGCTGGCGCAGACCTGGGACCGTGACCTGCTCGCGCAGGTCGGCACTGCCATCGGCAAGGAGATGCGCGAGTACGGCGCGACCCTGTGGCTCGCGCCGGGGATGAACATCCACCGCGACCCGCTCAACGGCCGCAACTTCGAGTACTTCTCCGAGGATCCGCTCATCGCCGGCCTGACCGCGGCGGGCGAGACCGAGGGCGTCCAGAGCAACGCCGGCGTCGGCGTCACGCTCAAGCATTACGTCGCCAACAATCAGGAGACCCAGCGCAGCGGGTCCAACTCGGTCATCGGCGAGCGGGCGGCCCGGGAGATCTACCTCAAGGGATTCGAGTTGGCCGTCAAGGCAGCCCAACCCATGGCGATCATGACCTCGTACAACCGCATCAACGGCACCTACGCGTCGGCCAACTACGACATGAACACCGACCTGCTCCGCGGTGAGTGGGGCTTCAAGGGCCTTGTCATGACCGACTGGGGCGGCAGTCACGGCGCGGTCGCGACGATGTATTCGGGCAACGACCTCATCATGCCGGGCAACAACCCGGCCGAGATCGTCAACACCATGAAGAAGGTCGTTCCGACCATCGACGTCGCGGGCCTGCCGACCTACACCAAGCAGACCCTGACATTCGGAACGTTCCATTTCACCCGGTACACGTGGCAGCTCGCCGGGTTCGGCCTCTCCGCGACCGGCGGCGAGACGATCAGCACCACGGTCGACGGATCCACGGACCTGGCCAACCCGCAGTCGGGTGAGATCACCGATACCGGGTTCGTGCCGGTCGGCCCGTACACCAGCGTCGCCGACGCGTTCGCCGCCACAACGGCGTTGCTCGACCCGACCACCAATGCCCTCAACGCCGGTCAACGGGCGGCGATCTCCCTCACCGACGTCACCTACGCCACACCCGGTGACAACACCTCCCCCGTCACGGCTTACACCGTCGTGATGAAGGGCAGCTACCCCACGTCGTACGACATGCGCCTGGGCGACGTCCAGCGCAGCGCGATGCGAATCCTCAACGTCGCCATGCAAAGCGCGCCGTTCGACGAGCTCGCCTCGCTCCAGGGCGTGCACGGCATCAAGGTCGGGTCCTACACCGGGCAGTTCCGGCACCTCGACCAGCCGGTGACGGTCGCCAAGGACAAGGTGCGGTCAGCGCCGGGCCACCACTCCCACCACTGACCCGACCCTCCACCCGTCGGCAGGGAGCACGGCACTGGTGGCTCGACACGTCGTCGAGCCACCAGCGCCTTCCCGTATCTGCCATCGGGCGCTTCGGCTGCGGGCACCTCAGAGATCGTTGCCGGCGTAGGAGAGGTTGAAACTCTTGTTGGCCAAGGGGAAGTCGGGGACGATCGTGTCCGCCAAGCGCGACGGGCAGGGCCGGCCAGTTGAAGAACGACGGGTCGACGACCCGGACCCGGGTCAGCACCCCGGTCGCGTCCAGCTCGACCCGGTGCACGATGGTGCCGCGCCACCCCTCGACGATCCCGACCCCCGAGGCGGCATGGGCCATTCGGGCGCGGCGGCGGGGCATCGGGTGCGGGAGGCCTGGTCGAAGTCCTGTAACAGGCTGGTGATCGCCTGCACGGATGCGGTGATCTCCTCGGCGCGGACCAGGAACCGGGACAACACATCCCCGTCGGTCTGGGTATGCGTGGGGCGGGAGTAGCTCAGCCCGGGGACGGGGTGGTCGTGACGGGCGTCGACCGGCACGCCGCTCGCCCGGGCGACGTACCCGAGGGTGCCGAGGTCGATGGCCTGTTGGCGGGTCAACACCGCGGTGCCGGTGAATCGGTCCCGGACGACGCTGTGGCCCAGGGCGAGGGTGACGATCTCCGCGGCGTCGGCGGCAATGGCGGCCAGCGCGTCCGGGTCCGGCAGTGCGATGACCGCGGCCCCGCCGATCCGGATCGAGCCGCGGAGCAGCCGGTGGCCGGTGACCTGGTCGTTGATCCGCAACAGCCGTTCGCGGACCCGCTGCGCCTGGTTGTTCAGGATGCTGTGGCCGACGTCGTTGCACAGCGCACCGATGTCGTTGATGTGGTTGTAGAGCCGTTCCAGTTCGAGCAGGATCGCCCGGACCCGTTGGGTGGCAGGGTCGATCGGCACGCCGTAGGCGTCCTCGACGGCCCGGCAGAACGCCAGCGCGTGGCCGACCGAGGTGTCTCCGCTGACCCGTTCGGCCAGTTCGATCCCGTCGCCCGGGGTGCGGCCCTCGAAGAGTTTCTCGATGCCGCGGTGCACGAACCACAGCCGTGCCTTCAGGTTCAGGATGGTCTCGCCGACGACGGAGAACCGGAAATGACCCGGTTCGATCATCCCGGCATGCACCGGTCCGACGGGGATCTCGTACACCCCGGGGCCCTCGACCGTGCGGAACTGGTAGGGGCCGTCGACGTCGCCGAACGGCGGCGGGTCGCCGGCGCCGTGGCGCATCGGGTGCCAGCCGCGGGGCCAGTGGAAGTGCCGGACCAGCCGGCTGGGCATCGGGTGATCGTCCGGGACGATGCCGAACAGGTCCCGGACCTCCCGTTCGAACCGGCCGGCCGGAAAGGACAACTCGGCCAGGGTGGGCACGTGCGGGTCGGCCGGGTCGCAGGACAGGTGCAGCTCGACGCGGTGGTCCGGACCGGCGCGGGTGAACAGGTACACGACCCGCAGCGTGTCGCCGTCGTCGTGCCCGGCGACCAACGCGACCCGGTAGCCACGCGTCCAGCAGAACGCGGGCGGACGGCACGAGTTCCTCAGCGCGGACGGTCACTGCGACGCGGTGCTCCCCCACCGGTTCACCGGTGATCGCTGTGGTCATGGCGCCGTCCCGGTCACGATGATGGTGGCCTGTTCCAGCAGCGGGGCCAGCGGGCCCAGGGTCAGACCCAGCACACCGCAGACGAGCAGCGCCGCGATCAGCGTGTAGCTGTCCGCGCCGAGCCGCCGACGGACGGTGGGCGGGCTCGCCGGGACCGATGATGCGACCGCCACGGCCAGAGCCGACCCTGCGTCGACCGGTTCGCCGGGGGCGGCGCCGTCGAGTCCGCCGCGACGATGCCCCGGCCGTGACCGATGCTCCGGCGGAGTCTGATGCTCCGGCCGTGACCGATGCTCCCGGTCCCGGACCCACGGCGGGACCGGCGCCGGCACTCAGGGCATCGTCTCCGGTACTCAGGGCCGGGTCCTGTGCGGGGCGTGCCGAGCAGCATCCGGCTGGTGTGGCCCACCAGCGCCGCCACGATGACCAGCACCAGGACCAGCGCCGCCGCGGTGGCCCACCCCAAACCGCCGGCGAAACCGGCCGTCGCGATACCCAGTTCGCTGGCGAACAGACTGAACGGCGGGAACGCGATGATCGCCAGCACGCCGAACCCCAGGCACCCGGCCAGCACCGGGTCCCTGGCGGCCAGGCCACGCACGTGGTCGATACGGCTGGAGCCGGTGAGCTGCAGGACCCGGCCGGCGGACAGGAACAGCACGCTCTTGGCCAGGCCGTGACCAAGATGTGCAGCAGCACCGCGGCGACCGCGAGTGGGCTGCCGATGGCCGCGCCCAGGGCGAGCAGGCCCATGTTCTCGATGCTGGAGTAGGCCAGCATCCGCTTGTAGTCCTTCTGCGCCAACAGCAATGACGCTGCGAGAGTCATCGAGGCCAGCGACAGCACGATCAGCAGGGCGCGGGCGAAGTCCGGGCCGAGGGCGGCGTCGGCGATGATCTTCACCCGCAGGATCGCGTAGAAGGCGACCGAGATGAGCACCCCGGACATCAGCGCGGACACCGGTGCCGGGGCCTGGGAATGCGCGTCCGGCAGCCAGGCGTGCAACGGCGCGAGGCCGGCCTTGGTGCCGAACCCGAGGAACAGCAGCAGCACCGCGATGCGGGTCACTCCCGGATCCAGGGTGGGCGCGGCCGCAGTCAGGCCGACCCAGTCCAGCCCGGCCGGCGTGGGTGCGCTGCCGGGCGGCGTAGTTGAGCAGGAACGTCCCGAGCAGGGCAAGTGCGATCCCGGTGGAGCAGATGATCACGTACTTCCAGGCGGCCTCCACCGCGCCGCGGCCGCGGCCCTGCCCGACCAGGAACGCGGTCACCACTGTGGTGGCCTCGATCGCCACCCACAACACCCCCAGGCTCGCGGCCAGCACGGCCAGCGCCATCGCGGCCAGGAACAGCTGGACCAGGAGGCTGTGTTGGGTGCAGACCTTCGGGTCGGTGCGGCCCGCGGCGAGTTCGGCCCGCAGGTGGGTCGGGGTCGCGGCGGTCGCGACCAGGGCGACCGCGCCGATCACGATCACCATGTACGCGCTGAGCGCGTCTACCGCCAGCGACCCACCGACCGCGGTCAGCGGTCCGCCGGTGGTCACGGTGACCGCGGTGCCGATCGCGGCGGCCAGGATCCCGGCCGCGCTGACGGCGCCGACCCACACGGTGGCCGGTCGCCAGCCCGCGACGGCGAAGATGGCGGCGGCGGTGAGCGGGATCAGCACGGGCGCGAGGATCAGAAGGGTTGTCATCAGTCGTGCAGCTCCCGCAGGTCGTCGATGTCGGTGTCGCCGAACGCTTCCCGGATGCGGGTCTTGAGGATCTGCAGCACCAGCACCACCAGCAGCACGTCCAGGGAGATGCCGAGCTCGACGACCACACCGATCCCGGCGGTGGTGAGGAACCCGACGGCGGTGATGCCGTTGTCCATCAGCAGGAAACCGACCAGCTGGGACAGCGCCAACCGGCGGGTGACCAGGACGAAGAACCCGATCAGCACGACGGCCATCGCCACCGGGATGGCATGTGCGGCCGGCGACGGGTCCAGCGCCACCAGTGGCTGGGACACCAGGTAGGCGAGCAGGGTCAACCCGGCCGCGACCATCAGCGAGGACACCACGTTCACCAGCGGCTGCGTCTCCCGGCGGGTCGCTCCGGCCCCGGCGAGCGCCCGGCGCAGCAGCCACGGCAGGACGCCGGCGCGGAGTACCAGCACCCCCACCGCGACCGCACCGAGTTCGATGGAGCCCTCTTCCAGAGCGATCAGACCGACCAGCACCGTCAGCGCGATGCCCTGCAGGGCAAAGACATTGATGATCGCGGAGAGTTCGCGGCGCCACAGGATCAGCACGGCGGTGAGCAGCAACGCGCCCACGGCGATATTGAGCAGTTGCCCGTACAGCTGCTCACTCATGATCGGCCCCGATCCCGGATGGTGCTCATGCGAGGAAGAAGGAGGCGCCGACGGCGAGCAACCCCAGGACGAAGGAACCGGCGAGCAATTCCGGTACCCGGAAGAGCCGCAGCTTGGCCAGGAAGACCTCACCCACCGCCAGGACCGCCCCGAGCACGGCGACCTTGGCGATGAACGCGAGCACCGCGGCGGCGACCAGCAGGGGTTGACCGGTGGTGGCGATCCCCCACGGGACGAACAGGTTGGCCAGCAGGCCGAGGAACACCGTCAGCCGCATGGACGAGGCGAGTTCCACCATGGCCAGATCCGGGCCGGAGTACTCCAGGATCATCGCCTCGTGCACCATCGTCAGTTCCAGATGGGTGGACGGGTTGTCGACCGGGAGGCGGCCGGTCTCGGCGATGATCACCACGATCAACGCGACCGCGGCCAGCAGGCTGACCGGGGAGAACACCTGCGCGGGGTCGTTCAGCGTCGAGGTGACGATCGCCCCCAGGTTGGTCGATCCGACGGGCACCGACAGGGCGAAGATCGCCACCAGCAGGGTCGGCTCGACCAGCGCGATGATCGTGGATTCCCGGCTCGCGCCCATCCCGCCGAACGCGGTGCCGGTGTCGATCCCGGCCAGCGCCAACGCGACTGTGCCCAGGGTCAGCAGGGCCACCACCGCGAACAGGTCGGCCACCGGGTCCAACAGCGACGCGGTGGTGACGAACGGGGCGACCGCGGCCACCACCAGGCACGTCGCCACCAGCACCACAGGGGCGGCCCGGAACACCTCGGTGGTGCCGTGCGGCGCGATCGGGCGTTTGCGCATCAGTTTGCGCAGGTCCCGCCAGGGCTGCCCGATTCCGGCGCCGGCGCGGCCTTCGACCCGCGCCCGGAGCTGCCGCATCATCCCGGTCAACAGCGGCGACAGGGCCACCACGATCAGCAGTTGCAGCACCACACCAGTGGCACCGAGCGCGGTCACCGGGTCACCACCAGCAGGATCAGCAGTCCGCAGAGCGAGTAGAAGCCGTAACCGAGATAGCGGTGCACGCTGCCCGGCGCCAGCGCGCGACCGGCCCGGCCCCACGCCGCGAACACGGCCAGCACCGGTTCATACAGCCGACGCTCGATCCGGTCGGGCACCCGCCGCCGGTACTCGATCGTCTGCACCAGGTAGCTGGATTCCTCGGCATGGGTGACGTCCACGTCCTGCTCGGCCTGCAGCACGTCGTCGAACACCCGCTGCAACGGCTCGGCGAAAGACGTTGCGGTGTATTCCATCCGCGCCGACAGCGGACCGGCGCCGCAGTCCCAGAGCCTTGCCGCCCGGGCCGCCCGGCGGGTCGCCAGGGCCCGCACCCCGGCCAGCGTCGCGGCGAGGCCGATCACCAGGGCGATGGTCAGCATCAGCGGCGACAGGGACCCCGCGACCCCGACCAGGCGGATCGTCAGCCCGTCGATCTCCAGCGGGTCGGTGGAACCGACCGTCGCGCCCGCCACCGCGCCGAGGGTCGGCAGCACCACCGTGGGCAGCAACGCCAACCCGACACAAGCCGCGGCCGCGATGCCCATCCCGGTCAACATGCTGGCCGGGCTCTCGGTGGCGTGTGCCGCTTCCGGGCTGCGCGGTCTGGCCAGGAACCCGATCCCGAACGCCTTGACGAAGGTGGCCACCGACAGTCCCGCGGTCAACGCCACGGCGGCCACCGCCAGCGGCATCACGATCGCGGCCGACGCCCCGGCGGTGGGCAGGCCGTGGACCAGGGCCTGCAGCAGCAGCCACTCACTGACGAACGCCGCCCCGGGCGGGAGTGCGGACGCAGCCAGCGCGCCGAGACCGAAAGCCGCCGTGGTGCTGGGCATCCCGCCGCGCAAGCCGCCCAGGTCGTCCAGGTCGCGGCGGCCAGTCGCAGCCAGCACCGACCCGGCGGACTGGAACAGCAGTGTCTTGAACGCTGCGTGGTTGACCAAATGCAACAGGGCTGCCGCCATTGCCAGACCGGCCAGCGGCAGGTCACCCGAGCTGGCGAACATCCCGGCGGCGCCCACCCCGACCAGGACCAGGCCCATGTTCTCGGTCGTCGAGTACCCCAGCAGGCGTTTGAGGTTCGTGCCGATGGCGGCCTGCAGGATCCCGTAGATCGCCGACACGGCACCCAGCGTCAGCACCAGTAGCCACCACCAGCCGGCGGCGCCCTCCTGTGCGCCGCCGAGCAGGTCGAAGCCGACCCGGATGATGCCGTACACACCGAGGTTGACCATTGCCGCGGACATCAGCGCCGAGACGTTGCTCGGGGCCTCCGGATGGGCCCGTGGCAGCCACGCGTGCAACGGGACGATCCCGGCCTTCGACCCGAACCCGATCCCAGTGGCCACGAAGATCAGCCCCGCGACCGTTGGCGACAGCCCGCCGGCAGCCTCCCGCAGGGCCGGGAACGATCCGTCGACGGCGTTCGCCGAGAACACCAGGAGCCCGACCATGATGGCCACCAGGCCCAGGTGGGTCATCACCGCATACCAGCGGCCGGCCCGCGCCACGGCCGGCCGGCTGCGGTGCTCGGCGACGACCAGCAGCAATGAGGTCAGTGCCATCAATTCCCAGCACAGCAGGAACGTGCCCACGCTCGCGGCGACCGGCACCAGCATCATCGCGGTGACGAACAGCGGCAATGCCGTCTGGACCAGCCGGCTGTCCAGGCCGTGCTGCCGGGAGTACCCGATGCCGTAGATCCCGACCGCGACCGCGACGCCTCCGGTCACCGCGAGGAACACCCCGCCGAGGGCATCCACCGTGATCAACACCCCGGACAGTGGCAGCAGATCGGGCAACACCACCGCAGCGCTCTGCCCGGTCATCGCTGCGACCCCGGCGACCGCGGCGGCTGCGCCGCTGACCGTGATGCCCACCCCGACCGCCGCGGGCCGGAGTCGTCCGGGTGCCAGCAGGCCGGCGGCGGCGCTGAGCGCCCCCACCCCCAGCGCCGTCAGCAACGCGACCAGGACCAGGTTGTTCATCGGCCGGTCAGTTTCCGTACCGCGTCGACGATTGCCTCGGGCCGCGGGGGGCAGCCGGGGATCTCCAGGTCGACCGGCACCACATCCCGGACCGCACCGACAACGCCGTAGGCGCGGGCGAAGACACCGCAGTTCCGGGCACAATCCCCCACCGCGACAACGATTTTCGGGTCGGGCACCGCCTCGAACGTGCGGCGCAGTGGCTCGGCCATGTTGCGCGTCACGACTCCGGTCACCAGTAGTGCGTCGGCATGCCGGGGAGAGGCCACGAGCCGGGCGCCGTACCGCTCCGCGTCATACACGGGGCCGAACGCGGCACCGATCTCCACCTCGCACCCGTTGCACGACCCGGCATCGACATGCCGGATCTGCACCGACCCCCGCAACTCCTTCGCCGCCGCGGGTGAATCGCCCGTCGGGGGCGGTGGCGGCGGCTCGGCCACCCGCCCGGTGGCCCGGATCTTGCGCCACAAACCCAGCACAGGACCACACTCCAGACGTCGAAAGGAAAGTCATCACACCGGGGGGCGGCGGAACTGTTCACCGGCCTCCGGAACACCCAAAGAGCAAGGACCTGTTTCCTAGACGGCGGCTCCGGATCCGGCCAGCTCATTGGGATCCGGCGACCCGGGCACCGGCTCCCGTAGGTCCGCCAGCAGACCCATCTGCCCCGAGATCACCTCGGTCAGGATGCCTCGCGCTACTGCCAGCAGTTCCGCCACCCGTGGACTGGTCAGCGAGTAGTAGACCGAGTTGCCTTCCTTGCGGGTCATCACCAGGCCGGCCTTGCGCAGCACCGCCAACTGTTGTGACAGATTCGCGGCCTCGACGCCGATCTTGGGCAGCAACTCGGACACCGCATGCTCCCGTTGTCCCAACAGCTCGAGCACCCGGATCCGCGCCGGGTGGCCCAACGTTTTGAAGAAGTCTGCCTTCACCTGATACAGCGGTGTCGACATCACAACCTCCGTTGGCAATTGCGCGGATTTGCAATTACCAAAAGAGACTAGCAGGTGGCCACCGTGCGCCAAGGGTCAGCTCGGCGTGGTGGCGCTCGGAGTGGCATCGGAGCCGCAGCCGCTCGGGACCGCGATCAGCTCGCGGTCACCACTGGGCAGGGTGGATGAACTCGGCTGCGGGCCTTTCGAGCCACTGTGTGATGCGCATCGTGAGGTCCATGTCCGCCATGCGGGCGGTCCGCAGATTGGCCAAACGGGAGGGCGTGCAGGCCAGCGCCTGCGCCAGCTCCGCCCACGTGAGACCGCGCTCCCGACGCCGCTCGTTGAGCGCGGCGTGGAGCTGGTTCAGATCCCAACGGAGCCGACTGTCGGATCCCGCTTCCGGCAAACGGACGTCGCCCACCTCGACCACCGGACCGGTCAGGAACTCCTCTGGCGCCCGGCCGAGCCAGCGCAGCATGAAGAGCGCGTACTGACAGGAGGTCGCACCACGTGCTCCCAGTCTCGAGACCGCTCCTCCGCACAGTGGGTGATCCGTGCGGTGCGAGTTGAGCTCCGCCGATTGCCGCCACAGATCGTCGGCAAACTCGTACCAGCCCAGCCCTCGGTCACGACGCTCGGCATCGAACGCGGCGAAGAACGCCGGGAAGTCGAAAATCGGCAGCGCCGTCACACCGGCAGGCTACCGACAGGCGGGGAGCGGCCGCCCGCATCGCTGCTTGACCGGCCCGGCCCGGCCCAGGGGCCATGCCGCGTCAGGAGACCATGAGGCTGCCGGACGGACGGTTTGCCCTCGGCCATGAGCCAGGTCAGTCGGGCTGAACGTCAAGCTCAGTCAACCCCGAAAGGGTCAGGCTGACCGCCGGATCGCCCGCTGGCGTGAACTCGACGCTGTAGGTCGTACTGGACCAATTCGGGAACGAATTGACCACCGTGCCGTGCCAACCATGCTTCACGACGTTGTGACCCCGCTGGATGTCATGCGTCGCGTGGACCGGAGCGAGCGTCTGAAGGGTCATCGGTATGACTCCCTTGGAGTGGACGGTGACGCGGAGTGTATCGCCGAACACACGCGACACGGAATAGACCGTGCGGGTGCATCATCATGGCAGGCACAACGATCCGACGCGTACTCCGATCATCAAACCCGATGGCGCAACGCCGTTCTCGTCCTTTATGCCCGGCGGCCAGCCGGTTTCCCAACGATGGACGGCCGCGACGACATGCGTCCCCCCGGCCACCGGGGCCTGCCACCGACCCTGCAGGGCGGCGGATGACGCGGTGGTGGACATTGACGTGCTGGTGGTGCCGAAGGTCGACTCGATTGACCCGCCGACCGGAATGGTGATTCGCCGACCTCACCCGCCGACACCGGCCGCCGCTGAGAGGTGTTTCACGAGAACGGGTTTCAGTGGGGTTCGACAGCGGAGGTGACTGTCGCGTCCGTCAGGACGTCGAATTCCCGCCGCAAAGCCCGGGCGATGTCGGACAGGTCGGGGCACAGCTCTGGGTCGGCGATCACGGTGACGTTCAGGCCCCCGGCGTAGGAGAGCGCCGCGAAGGCCACGGTGACGTTGCCGGTGATCATCGGGACCGGGATCACCTCGACAACCGGCACGCCAAAAAGCGTGAGGCGCTGCTCGGGGCCGCGCAGATTGCTGACGAATGTGTTGATCATGTGTTGTCGGTCGATGAACCATTGGAAGGCGCCTGCCTTGGCCAGGGCGCGGAACACCGGCCCCAGCAGTGCGGCCGAGGACCCCGGGGTGGCGATCTTGCGCTGCCGAGTGATCCGCGCCACGGCGGCCAGCCGCTGGGTCGGTTCACCGGTTGTCGGGACGGTCACCGGGATGACGCCGACCTGGTTGCCCAGGTCAGTGGCGCTGGCCCGGCGCCGTGCGGACACCGGCATGGAGACCACCAACTGGTTGATGGACTCGCCGCGGTCGGCCAGCACGGCCCGGAGGGCGCCGGCCACGGCAGTGACGACGACATCGTTGACGGTCCCGCCCTGGGCGTGAGCCGCGGCGTGGACGGCGCCCAGCTCGGCGCGCGCGACCGCGAGCGCACGGCCGGTGCCGATGGGCCGGTTCAGCGTGCAGCGCGGCGCGCGGGGGTTATTGCTGGTGCCCAGCTCGGCGGCGGCGATGCGCAGCCGGCGCAGCCCTGCCGGCAACCGGGCGAGCGCTTGCCCATCCGAGCGGAGCACGTCGATCAGCAGATCTCGGGGCCGGGGCGGCCGCCGCGGGAAATCCGGGCCGGTGTTGCCGGGGTTGCCGTCGACCAAGCGGGCCAGAACGGCCAGCCCGCCCATCCCGTCCGCGAGGACGTGGTGGAACACCACTACCAGTGCGCACCGACCCTGCGCGAGTCCGGTGACCAATGTTGCCGACCACAGCGGTCGACCCGGCTGGAGGCGCCTGGTCACCGTGTCGGCGATGACACCCATCAGCGCCTGCTCGTCGCCGGGCGAAGCGCAAGCAACGGAATCGACATGATTGCCGATGTCGAACGAGGAGTCATCGATCCAGACCGGCCGGCCGCACCCGAACGGAACGTCCAGCAGTCGCTGTCGCAGCCGCGGTACGGCGGTGATACGACCCTGCAGGGCAGCTCGCACGGCGGACGCGTCGAGCGGCGCCGCAGTGTCCAGGACCAGGACGGCCGCCACCTGCATCGATGTGCCGGTGACGTCGCACACCAGCTCCATGACGTCGGTAGGGCTCAGGCGCTCGACACCCATCCGCGCATCGGTACCCACCTATCCGATGCTCGTTCACACCACCGCGTGACGGTAAGAGCCGTAGGTCCCGAGAATCGGTGAGCCCCGGAACGGCAAAGGACCGGGGAGGTGCTGGGCGACCTCGCCAGTTCCGGGGGTCGGCGGGACAGACCGGGGCTCAGGGGTGTTCCAGTGGGTGGGCGCCGTCGATGTCGGCGCCGTAGAGGTTGATCGCCTCGGTGGTGGCAGCCAGGGCGGCGGCGTCGGCGCCCGGTGAGATGCAGGTGGCGCCGGCGGTCAGCGAGCACCACCGGTGCGGCGGGTCGCCGTTCTGCAAGGACGGCACCCAGGCGATGTCGCTGGTGGTCCAGGCGCCGGTGGTGTCCTGGCTGAAGGTGACCCGGACGAGCAGACCTCGGTGGGTGCCCTCGACGGGGGTTTCCTGGGCGGCGATGTTATTGCCCAGTCCGTAGATCACCCATTTCCCGTTGATCTTCTGCAGCGGTTGCACGACGTGCGCGTGGTGCCCGTAGACCAGGTCGATGTCCGGGCTGGCCAGCAGGGTGTGCGCGGCGGTGACCTGGTCGCTGTTGGGTTCGGTGTCGTACTCGGTGCCGGCGTGCACGGCGACGACGACCAGGTCGGCGCCGGCGGCCCGGGCCGCCCCGGCCTTGTCCAGGATGGCGCCGGTGTCCAGGATGTTGACCTGCCAGGGCTGGTCGGGGGGGCCGTCGTTGAAGCCGTAGGCAACGGAAATGAATCCGACCTTGCCGTGCGGGGTGGTCAGGATGGTCGGGGTCGCTGCGTCCTGCGCGGTGCGGTAGGAGCCGTCGTGGGCGAGGCCGGTGGCGTCCAGATCGTCCAGGGTCCGGTTCAGCCCGGCGGTGCCCCGGTCCAGGGTGTGGTTGCTCGCGGTGCTGCAGGCGTCGTACCCGGTCTCGACCAGCGCCGGCAGCACCTGCGGTGGGACGGAGAACTCGGGGTAGCCGCTGAACGGGCCGTCGGCCGGGGCGAGCGGGGTTTCCAGATGACAGATGCCGAGGTCGGCGCCCTGGACGTAGGGCCGCTCGCCGGCCAGCATCGGCGCGAAGTCCATGCCCTGCTCGTCCGGGGAGTCGGCGCGGGCCTGCTCGACCAGCGGCGGATGGAGCAACACATCCCCGGTCACCACGATCGACACGCACTGCACCCCGGGGCATCCAGCCGATACTGCAGATGGGTCCGCCGACCCGGACGTGGGCCCGGCGGCCGACGTGGGTGCCCCCGGGACGGAACCCCCGTCCGCCCCGGACGTCGGTGTCACATCGAGCGCAACAGAGCTGGGTTCGGCCGATTCCTCGACAGCCGACGATCCACCTGATGCAGTGCTACCGGCACTCGAGGTGGCGGCCGGTGCCAGATCGGTCGCGGTGGCCGCCGACTGCGCCGGCACATCCGAGCACCCGGCAATGACGAGTACGGCCACGGCGACCAGAGCGGCTGCACATCGTCGGGCGCGGGTACCCGGATCCCACGCACCGAAACGGGTCAGAATCTGCATTGCCCAAGTCTGGCCCAAGGCACCGGTCAATCAGCGCACATCGGAGCCAAATCGCGACCTGGCGCCGGTGCCGCGAGGAACAGCTGCCCGCGGAGGCTGCCGTGGGCCGTGCGGGCGGCGACGGTGACCCAGGCCAGCAGCAGGCCCAGGTAGAAGATCACCGCGGCCACCGCGAACATGATCGATCCGGTGTTCAGGGCCAGCGCGGTGGTGCCGGTGACGCAGGTGCCGACCGGGAAGGTGAACGAC
The DNA here is from genome assembly GCA_963730295.1 of uncultured Actinomycetota bacterium. GTDB lineage: Bacteria > Actinomycetota > Actinomycetes > Mycobacteriales > Nakamurellaceae > Nakamurella. The sequence goes on from CAVSRE010000009.1 coordinate 829,534, forward strand.
CACCAGGTCAGCGAGAACGGCAGGTGCTCCCGGGCGGTCCGGAAGGTGATCGCCCCGGCCAGGGCCGCCCACAGCACAGCGAACCCCCACACCGGGACCCCGTAGACGACACCGAACGCCTGCAGGGCGCTGGAGTACGGAGCCGGGAGCGCCTCGTGGGCCACCCCGCCCAGCAGGTTCGCCGCGGTGATCGACTGCCCCAGCGGGCCGAGCACGATCCACAGTGTCGGCACCATTTTCGCGGGCCCGGTGTTGTGCACGGTGAGCCGGTACCAGATCAGGGTGATCACGATGATCGACGCCATCAGGCTCATCCCGAACATCGCGTAGCAGCACAGCAGCATCGCCAGCCGCAGTTGACCAGCTGGGACATACGGGATCAGCAGGGCACCGGTGGACGCGGACACCATCGGCGGTACGACGGGCATCAGCCACCCACCGAACGCGCTGTCGGGGTTGAGTCGGTGCCGGGTGAACATCAGGTACGGCACCACAGCGGCACAGATCAGCCCGGCGACGGTACCGACGATCCACAGCACCCAGTCGATACCCAGGGCGAGCGGCAGGCCCAGGACGTCCTTGCCCAGCAGGAGGGCGCCGGCACCGACGGTCATCATCGCCATCGGCGGTGCCCCGTAGAAATGGGCCATCACCGGATCCAGCAGATACCCCCGAGCGACCGCCCGGTGCTGCCGCCAGTGCACCGCGGTGACCACGGACAACCCGACCAGCAGAAGTGCAGCGAGCACCCACACGAGCGTCGCGAAGGCCCGAAACCCCGGGAACTGCAATGGCAGCGACGCCGCGGCCACCGCGACGATGCCGGTGCCCATGATCGAGGCATACCAGTTCGGGGTGATGTTCTCCAGCACCTGCCGCGGGTGCTGCAGATCCCGGAACAACCCCCACCGTGCCCACCCGTCAGTGGTGCGGGTGCTGCTGGGCGACAGGGCTTGTCGGTGGTTGCTCCGCAGGACACTCGGGCTGGTCATGACGACCACGATGCCGCCCTGCAGGGGTGCGAGGTAGTGGGCTTCGGGTTGTTACCCTACAAGTGGCGGTTGTAAGTGGCGGTATGGTTTCGGGTATGCCGCTGAGCCCCCGGATGCCCGATCTCGCTGCCCTGCAGGTGTTTCTGGCGGTCGCGCACACCGGGAGCCTGAACGCTGCCGCCAAACAGGTCGGGGTCAGCCAGCAGGCGGTGTCCGCGCGGATCGCCTCGATCGAGGCGCAGACCGGGGTGCAACTGGTGACGCGGACCCCGAAGGGTTCCACGCTCACCCCGGCCGGCGCGAGTGTGGCGGAGTGGGCGGACCGATTGCTGGGCAGTGCTGCCGAGTTGGATGCCGGACTTGCCGCGCTTCGTCACGATCAGCGAACCCGACTGCGGGTCAGCGCCAGTCTGACCATCGCCGAGCAGTTGCTGCCCCGGTGGTTGGTGTCGCTGCGAGCGACCGGTTCATTCCGGGGTCAGGAGTCGACGGACGTCACCCTGACCGCCACGAACAGTGACCGCGTCATCGACCACATCCGCGACAATGAAGCAGATCTCGGCTTCATCGAAGGACCCCAGGTGCCGAAAGATCTGCAAAGCAGGGTCATCGGGCACGACCATCTGGTGTTGATCGTCCGGCCCGACCATCCCTGGGTCCGGCGGCGCAGGCCCGTCGCCGTCACCGAACTGAACAGCACGGCCTTGATCAGCCGGGAGGAAGGCTCCGGCACCCGGGAAGCACTGCGCGACGCGCTCCGCAAATCCCTTGGTCGGCAGTCGGTTCAGGCCGCACCGGTGATGGAGTTGTCCACCACGACCGCGGTACGGGCCGCCGTTCTCGCCGGCGCCGGACCCGCCGTACTCAGCGAACTCGCCCTGATCGACGACATCGCCAGCGGGCGGCTCACCGCGATACCGGTGACCGGCATCGATCTTCGCCGTGCCCTACGAGCCGTCTGGGCCGGCCCCCGCACCCCGCCCGCCGGCGCAGCACGGGACCTCCTGAGCCACATCCGGGCCCAGCCCGGCACCGACTGACCCCACCACGACCACCGGGGTCGCTCGCCGAACCCGTCATCGGCTGTGGAACCCGGACGACGTCGCCGTGAGTAATTCCAAGAGTACTGTCGGTAGCGACACGCCGGTCGAGCCGATCCGGGTGAATGCACCCATGGTGGACGCGAGCCAGTGATAGGTCGGGCCCACCGTCGGCACGAGTCAGCGACTGCGTGCGTCATGGCTGTGGGGGAAAGAAATGACAACTGGTCTGGTCGAAGATCGTTATCTGCTCGGCGACGTCGTGGGTCGCGGCGATATGTCCGTCGTGCACAGGGCACGGGATCTCAGGCTGTCCCGCGATGTCGCGGTCAAGGTCCTGCGCACAGATCTGGCCGGGGATCCACTCCTGCAGAAGAGGTTCCGCCGAGCGGCGCGCAGTGCCGGGAACCTCAACGACCCGGCCATCGTCGCCGTCTACGATGCGGGCGAGATGCCTTTGGGGACTGGGCATGTGCCGTTCATCGTGCTCGAATACGTTGATGGGTCCAGTCTTCGCGACCTGATCGCCCGCAACGGCCCATTGCCGCCCGCTCGGGCCATGACGATAGCTGCCGACCTCTGTGCCGCTCTGGCGTGCTGCCATCACCACGGCATCGTGCACGGGAACATCACCTCGAGCACGGTGATGATCGATCGTTCGGGCGCGGTCAAGGTGATGGATTTCGGCGCCACGTCGACGGAGCAGGAAGCGACCCGCTCCACAACGAGCTCCAGGAACGGTCAGTCTCCCGAACAGATCTACGGTCTACCGGTCGACGCCCGCGCGGATGTGTTGGGGACCGGTCGCGTGCTGCAGGAAATGATCGAACTCCAGCCTGGAACGCTCGAGGATGTCGATCTGATCGTGGCAATGGCCACCGAACCGAATCCGCAGGACAGGTACCAGTCCGCCGCGCTGATGCGCGTGGATCTGCTCCGCGCAGCAGCGGGTCAACAGGTCCGGCCCAGTTCGGTGATGGCAGCCCAACAGCGAACAGCGCATCGAGTTGGCGGGTCAGCGCGTCGAACGGCGAATCGTTCGGCGCCCCTGCTCGCGAGTCCGCTGCTCTTCACCGAAGGCACTGAACCAGAAGACGCCGAACAAGAAGACGAACTGCCGCAGGAATTGCAGCACGGCCGGCATCGGGGATGGGCGATGGCCGGTCTCGGCGCCCTCTGTGCCGCAGTCATAGTCGCCGTGTGGCTGACATGGACCGTGATCAGCGCGGCGCCGGTCGGCCCTCTCGTCGTCGTGCCCGACCTGTCCGGGATGACCGTGTCGGAGGCATCGGCCCTCCTCCAGGACAGCCAATTGGCGCTCGGCCCCGTCACATCCGTCCAGTCGGCCATCACCGATGCCGGAAAAGTGGTCGGTCAGCGTCCATCGGAGCGAACTGAAGTGGCCCAAAACTCCGTGGTGACCCTGCGGATCGGCGCGACGTAGACGGCGTCGCGCCGACCCGGGGTTGGCCTGTGGCGGTTGAGTCGGTGCGCGTCAGGCGCAAATGATTACTGTGTGAATACAGATGATTACTCTCTGTTCAGCTACACTCAAGATCATCGACTCGCGTATCGCGGGACCGGGGGCACAGGTCACGTGAAAACCGCGGGCAGCACAACAGACCGGGAATCGACCGGTCCGGACATCGGCCGCGACTGGTGGTGGCCGAGACATGTTGCTGCGGTGCCGATGTCGGTCGCCGATCAGCAGGGCCGCTTCTGGCTGTCGTATCTGACGGTGACCTTCGGGATCCAATTCTTCCTGTCCGTGGTGCTGATCGGCTATCTCTTGGCGACTCCCGATGCCGGGAACCGGGGCATTCTGCTGGGGATCGCGGCGCTGTCGTTGGCGCTCGCCGCGGTCGGGATGACCAGGTCGCGGTGGCTGGCGACGCAAACGTGGCGGAGCGGCTTCTGGCTGGGCTGGTTGTGCGGGTCATGCGTCGCCATGGCAGTGGTATCCAGTCTCGACGGTGGGTTGACGAGCCCGCTGCTGTTCATGCCCGTGCTGCCGGTCATGTCGGCCATGCTCGCCCTGTCACCGCTCCGGGTCACCCTCGTTGCCGGCCTCGCCGTTGCCGGGCTGTTTGCGGTGTTCCTGAGTGCCCCGGAGGTGGCGCAGTCGCGCGCGAGCATGATCGTGCGACTGGCGTTGGTGCTCAGTGTGGTCCTGTTGGCGGTGTCGTCCGCAGTCCAGCGGATGCGCCTTCAGGCGCGGCAGGCCGTCCTGCTCGAGGAACGGCAAGACGTCAACGCACAGTTGGTGGCGGCGCAGGAACTGGCGCACGTCGGCACGTTGGAGGTCGACGCCAACGGCGACGCTCGGTTCAGCGACGAGATGCACCGGATAACCGGGACCGCCCGGAATGGCTCACCCTCGGTGGACATCCTGCGTGACCACATTCACCCCGACGACCTGCAGCGGGTGTTGGAGACGTTTCTTCGGCCCGCCGGTCAGGGCCGCACCGTGGACGTCGCGCACCGGCTGGTGCGTGACGACGGCGAAGTTCGGGACGTGCACAGCTGGGCCGCGACGACCGTCGACCGCTCGGGCAACACGAAGCTGACCGGGACGGTCCAGGACGTCACCGACCAACGGGCGGTGGAGCGGATGAAGGACGAGTTCCTGTCCGTGATCAGCCACGAATTGCGGACCCCGCTGACTTCGATCCGCGGGGCCCTCGGGCTGCTCGCCGGCGGCGCATTGGGCCCGCTGAGCGCCGACGCGCAACGGATGGCCACCATCGCCGTGTCCAGCTCGGATCGGCTGGTCCGGCTGGTCAACGACATCCTGGACGTCGAACGGATGGCCGCCGGCCGGGTCACGCTGAAGCCGGAGTCGTGCGCCGCCGACGAACTGGCGCACACGGCCGTACAGGAGATGGCGGCGATGGCCCAGGCGGCCACCATCACCCTCGAAGTAGGGGAAGCGGGCGGGTCGGTATGGGCCGACCGGGACCGCATCCTGCAGACCCTGACCAACCTGATCGGCAACGCGATCAAGTTCTCCAACGTCGGCGGGCAGATCCAGATCGGCGCGGCGCCCGCCGACGGGATGGTCGTCTTCACCGTCGTCGACCACGGACGCGGTATCCCGGCTGAACAGTTGGAGTCCGTCTTCGGCCGGTTCCGGCAGGTCGACGCGTCCGACGCCAGGGACAAGGGCGGCGCCGGCCTGGGGTTGGCGATCTGCCGCGGCATCGTCGACCAGCACGGCGGCCGGATCTGGGCCGCCGGCACTCCGGGCGGCGGCGCCACCCTGGCCTTCGCCCTGCCCGCCGATCCTGCCTCCACCGTCGAGCGACCACCCGCCGTGACCGTGGTCGCGGCGGGCGATTCCGCCGCAGGCACCGCCCTGATCTGCGACGACGACCCCGATTTCGTGGAAGTGATGGCGACCCTGCTGCACACGCACGGCTACCCCACCGTCCGCGCCTACAACGGCGCCCAGGCCGTCGAGCTCGCGGTGCGGCATCGGCCGGCGGTAGTGGTGCTGGACCTGATGATGCCGGGGATGTCCGGCTGGGACACCCTGACCGAACTCCGCCGACGCCCGGAGACAGCGACCATTCCCGTGGTCATCCTGACCGTGCTCGGCCCGGAGGAAACACCGGACGAGCGAGTGTCGGGGTGGGTCGCCAAGACCGCGGGCGCCGACGAATTGCTGCGGAAGCTGCGCCACGCCATGGGCACCGACGCGGCACCGACGGTGCTCGTGGTGGAGGACGACCAGGCGCTCGCCCAGGTGTTGGCCGCCGTGTTCGAACGGCGCGGTGCCACCACGGTGGTCACCGGCAAGGGCCGGGATGCCCTCGCGCTCAGCACGAAGATCACCCCCGACCTGATGGTGCTCGACGTCGGCCTGCCCGACATCGACGGGTTCGCCGTCGTGGATGCCCTGCGTCGGGACGACCGGCTCCGCTCCGTTCCCCTCGTCGTCTACACCGGCGCCGACCTGAGCGAGACCGACCGCAAGCGGCTCCGGTTGGGCGAGACCCGGTTCCTGACGAAGGGACGAGTGTCGCCGGCGGAATTCGAGCGGCAGATCACGGGGATGCTGGGCCGGATCGGAGCCGGATCGTCGGAAGCCGGCCGGCCGGCAGTGCCGTTGGCCGGCGCCGCCGCGGGGTCGTTGACCGGCGCCGCCGCGGGGTCGTTGACCGGCGCCGCCGCAGGGTCGTTGACCGGCCAGGCCGCGCTACAGCTCGCCGGTCCGGACGTAGGCGCGACGAATAGTGATCGGGGGCCGCTGCGGTGAGCCCGAAACGGATCCTGCTCGTCGACGACGACCCGGTCATCCTCGAAGTCGCACAGCTGACTCTGGAAGCGGTCGGCGGGTTTCAGGTGGGCACCGCGGGCGGCGGGCCCGAGGCGTTGGTTGCCGCGGCCCGCGACCTGCCGGACGCGATCCTGCTCGACATGATGATGCCGGGGATGGACGGCCCGACGACCGTGGCCGGCCTGCGGGTCAACCCGGCGACCCGGGAGATCCCGGTGATCCTGTTGACCGCAAAGACGAACGGACCGATTCGTCACTCGTGGACCGATCTCGGCGTGGCGGGACTGATCTTCAAACCGTTCGACCCGATGCGCCTACCGAACCAGGTCGCCGAACTGCTGGGCTGGACGCCGTGACGACCGGACCTCCCGATCGGTCGACCGCTATCTCCGCCGGCGCGGCCCTCGCCGCAATTTGGGAGCACACCAGGCCGGTGCTGCGGACCCGGGTCGACCGGCTCGACCAGGGCGTTGCCGCGCTACTGGCGGGCCGCCCCGATCCCGTTCAGCGGGCCGACTGCGAGCGAGTCGCGCACCAGATCGCCGGCTCAGCAGGGACTTTCGGCTACCACTCGGCCACCGAACTCGCCCGTGAGCTGGAAAAGCTCTTTGCCGCCGATGGGCCCGAATCGCTGGAGATCGGGCGACGGGCGGCCGATCTGGTGGTGGCACTGCGGCAAGATCTGGAGGCACCGTCCCCAGTGCACGAACCGGGTGTGCAGCCGCTGCCGTTCGCGCCTGAGTTTGCCGTCGACGACCTGATCGGTGACGTGGTCGACTCGATGCCCGCAGGCCGTCGGTGCGGGTACCGACTGCTCGCGGTCGACGACGATCCGCTCATCCTCGAAGTGCTGACGGAGCTCTTCGTGGGAACCGGGCTCACCCTGACGACCTTGTCCGACCCCCTCGAGTTCTGGGACGTCCTGCAGCGAACGGCCCCGGACCTGGTGTTGCTCGACGTGGACCTACCGCAGGTGACCGGTCTGGAGCTGTGTCGCCGGATGCGTGCCGATCCGCGCTGGGAGGCGCTGCCGGTGCTGGTACTCACCGGCGTACGGGGTGCCGACGTGGTACATCAGGTGTTCGCCGCCGGTGCCGACGACTTCGTGTCCAAGCCCGTCGTTGGTGAGGAGCTGCTGATCAGGGTCATCAACCGGCTGGAACGGGTGCGGCTGTACCGGGAGCTGGCCGAGACCGACCCGCTGACCGGGTTGGCCAACCGGCGCAAATTCACCGCCGACTTCGACCGGCTCCGCCGGATGTCGGGGCGGTTTCAGCAACCACTCGCCTTTGCGCTACTCGATCTGGACAAGTTCAAACGCGTCAACGACACGTACGGACACGACGTCGGGGACGTCGTCTTGCAGCGCCTCGGCGGTCTGCTGTCCGGTCATTTCCGCGGTGAGGACCTGGTCGCCCGATGGGGCGGTGAGGAGATCGCGCTCGGCCTGTACGGCATGTCCCGCGTCGACGGGGTGGCCAAGGTCGCCTCCGCGCTGGACGCGTTGCGGGCTGAGACGTTCAGCACGCCCGGTCAGCCGCCCCTGCAGGTGACCTTCAGCGGCGGTGTCGCACTCTACGGCCAGGACGGCGACGACCTGCGATCGCTCTACCGGGCCGCCGACGAGGTGCTCTACCGCGCCAAGGCGCTGGGCGGCAACCGGGTACTGTCCGTGGGTTGGCACTAGCTGGAATCGTCCCAGAAGCAGGTCAGAATGATCACCGGGTCGGCGACGACCGGACGGGTCACGCTGATGACCGCTTCTTGCAGACCAGACCAACCCGAAGGGCCAGATGACCACGGTAAACGGCCCGCATCCTCCCCTCGACGCCATCGCCAAGGCGTCGGCCGCGGACGCGGACGCTATCGACCCCGAGTTCCTGGCCGACCTGCTGCCGGCCCTCGTCACCGCGGTCGCAACGGGAAACCGTTTGGGCCGGCGAGATCTCGCGGCCTACCGGGACGCCGGGCGAAAGGCCGCCGCACGCGGGGTGGCGCTGCGGTCCTTGCTCGATCTGTACCTGTCGGCCATGTGGCGGCTCTGGCGGCACCTCCCCGAAGTTGCCGAACCGACGGACTTGACCGCCGTCGCAGGAGCGGGCGAGGTGATGCTGCGTGCCGCCAACGACGTGGTCGCCGCACTGACCGAGGGGTATCAACTGGCGCGCCGTGATCTGATCGCGGCGCAGTCCGCCGCCCGCCGCGAATTCGTCGATGACCTCTTGCTCGGCGGGACCCAGGGACTGGCCGGGTTGGTCGACCGAGCCGGGTCGTTCGGTCTGAGCCTGGCCGGCCCGCATGCCGTCGTCGTCGTGCGGGCGGAACGGCCGTTCACCGACTCCTCCCCGTTGACCACGATGGTGGAGCGCTCGATCCTGGGCACCAAGGCCGACGCCGATGCACTGGTCACCACCAAGGAGGGCTCGCTGGTGGTGATTTTCGCGGCACCCGACCGCGGCGCGATCGATGAGGTGATCGGCGGCCTGGCCGGCAGCCTGCCCGCCGCCACCGCCGCTACCGGGGTGCGACTGCGCCGCACCGCGGACGTCGGGTCCTGGCGGATGGGCGTTGGCCGCGCCCACCAGGGACCGACGGGGATTCGACTGTCGTTCGACCAAGCCCTCGAAGCGCTGGAACTGGGCGCCCGACTCGGCGGCCACCAGCAGGTCTGGGACGCGGCCGACCTGCTCGTGCAGCGGGTGCTGGTCCGTGACGAGACCGCGATGCGCGAACTGGTCGACGCGGTACTGGCGCCACTGACCGGGACAAGGGGCGGCGCCGAGCCACTGCTGCGGACCCTGGAGGCCTACTTCGCCGCCGGTGGCAACGCCTCGCTCACGGCCCGTTCGCTGCACCTGTCCGTACGGGCGCTGACCTATCGGCTGGAGAAGATCGCCGCCGTCACCGGGCGTGACCCGGCCGACCCGGCGCACCGCTTCGAGTTGCAGGCCGCGGTGACCGGCGCCCGACTGTTGGGCTGGCCCGCCTCACCCTAGAACTGCCGAATATCGGCAATCAAATCCCGTCATCAGTTCTTGGTACTGCGCTGGATCGGCAGCGAATGTGTCGGCACAGTGGAGAGATCGGCGCCCAGGGCACCGACCCTCAACTTCCCCTCTCCCTAAGGACACTCGTGACCGTTCCCGTCTGGGCCTGGGCCGCATTCGGCTCAGTGGTCCTGATCATGTTGGCCATCGACCTGCTCGCCCACCGCGGTGCACACATCATCAAATTCAAGGAAGCGGCGATCTGGAGCGCCGTCTGGGTCGGCGTCTCGCTCATCTTCGCCGTCGTCATCTTCTTCACCCTGGGCAGCGGCCCGGCCATCGACTTCACCACCGCCTGGTTGCTGGAGAAGTCGCTCAGCGTCGACAACCTCTTCGTCTTCGCGCTGATCTTCGGCTACTTCCAGGTCCCCCGTGAGTACCAGCACCGGGTGCTGTTCTACGGCGTCATCGGCGCCCTGGTCTTCCGCGGCATCTTCCTCGCCCTCGGTGTCGCCATCGTCTCCACTTTCACCGCCGTGCTGTTCGTCTTCGGTGCCATCCTGATGTACAGCGCCTACAAACTGCTGCGGGATGACGACGAGACCATCGATCCGGGCAAGAGTTTCGCCGTCCGACTGCTCCGCAAGATCGTTCCGGTCTCCGACGAGTACCGCGGCACCAAGTTCTTCTACAAGGAGGCCGGCAAGCGCATCGCGACCCCGCTGCTCGCCGTGGTGGTCGCCATCGAAGCAGCGGATCTGATCTTCGCCGTGGACAGCGTCCCCGCGGTGCTGGCGGTCAGCGACAACACCTTCATCATCTACTCCAGCAACGCCTTCGCCATCCTTGGTTTGCGGGCCCTGTACTTCCTGCTCGCCGGCATGCTGAAGAAGTTCCACTACTTGGGCAAGGGCCTCGCGTTCATCCTCGCCTTCATCGGCGTCAAGCTCTTCCTGCAGGCCGGCCACAAGGTCATCTCCACCTCGATCCCGGAGATCCCGTCACTGGTGTCCTTGGGTGTCATCATCGCGGCGTTGACCATCTCGATCGTCGCCTCACTGCGGAACCCGCTGCCGGAGGAGGAGAACGACGATTCCGTCGACACCGAGACCGCCCCAGTGGAAGGTGCGGTCAAGGTTCTTGAACCCGCCGCCGTAGGTGCCGCCGAGAACAGTGAATCAGCGGAACGCCCTGACGCAGTCGACCGGAGTGATCCCGACCGCAAGTAAGCCCTCCCAACGAAAGCCCGCGGCCACCACAACGGTGGCCGCGGGTTTCTCCTTGTGCCGGCACCATGTTGTCCGCCCGGTGGCCATCCAGCCACCTGATCAGGATGATGCGAACCCAGCGGGGCGATGACACACTTCGGCACGGAAACGCCGGGACGCTGATGTGCGCCGTGACAAGGAGTCGTGCCGATGCCCGGAAAGTCGTCCGTCGCCACTGTCATACCGGGTCTTGCCGCGCTGCGGTCCTACCGGCCGGGCTATCTGCGCCAGGACATCGTTGCCGGGCTGATCCTGACGGCGCTGCTGGTGCCGCAGGGGATGGCCTACGCGGAACTCGCGGGGTTGCCGCCGATCACCGGGCTCTACACGTCGATTCTCTGCCTGGCCGCATACGCCGTGTTCGGGCCGTCCAAGATCCTGGTCCTCGGGCCGGACTCCGCGCTCGGTCCGATGATCGCCGCGTGCATCATCCCGTTGGTCGCGGCCAACGGGGATCCGGGAAAGGCCGTCGCCTACGCGTCGATCCTGGCGCTGATGGTCGGCGCGATCACTGTCCTGGCCGGCATCTTCAAGCTCGGGTTCGTCGCCGATCTGCTGTCCAAGCCAACGCAGATCGGCTACATGAACGGCCTCGCCCTGACCATCATCTTCAGTCAACTGCCCAAGCTTTTCGGCTTCTCCGTCGACGCTGACGGCCTGATCGCGGAGACGGTGGAATGGGTCCGCGGGGTCGTCAACGGGCTGACCGTCCCGGCCGCCCTGGCGATCGGTGTCGGATCGCTGATTCTGATCCTGGCGTTCCAGCGATGGCTACCCCGGGTTCCCGGGGTGCTGGTCGCCGTGGTCCTGGCCATCCTGGCCGTCAATCTGTTCAACCTGACCGATCGCGGGGTCAAGGTGGTTGGGACCTTGCCCGAGGGGTTCCCGCCGTTCACGGTGCCGATCGTGCCGCTGGGCGACCTGCTCCTGCTGTTCGCCGGAGCGCTCGGCATCGCGCTGGTGTCGTTGACGGACACCATCTCAACGTCGTCCGCGTTCGCCGCCCGCAGCGGCGAACAGGTGGACGGCAACAAGGAAATGCTCGGCATCGGTGCGGCGAACGTCGCCGCCGGTTTCTTCCAGGGATTTCCGGTCAGCACCAGCGGATCCCGCACCGCAGTCGCCTGGCAGAACGGCGCGAAGACCCAGGTCACCGGCCTGGTCGGGGCGGGCGCGATTCTGCTGCTTTTGCTGTTCGCGCCCGGGCTGCTGAGGAACCTCCCGCAGCCGACGCTGGCCGCCGTGGTGATCGCCGCGTCCCTGTCGCTGGCCGACATCCCCGGCATGAAACGCCTGTGGCTGCAGCGTAAGTCCGATTTCGCCCTGGCGATGGCGGCCTTCCTCGGGGTCGCCCTGCTCGGCGTGCTGCCGGGCATCGGCCTGGCAGTTGCGCTGTCGATCCTCGATGTATTCAGACGGGTGTGGCGTCCGTATCAGGCGGTCCTGGGCAAGGTTGACGGTCTTGCCGGATACCACGACATCGAGGATGACCCGAACACCGAGTACCTCCCCGGTCTGGTCATCTACCGGTTCAACAGCCCCTTGTTCTTCGCCAATGCCAACACCTTCCGCGACATGGTGCTGCAACTGGCCGCCGAACGACCTCGGCCGACGTGGATCCTGGTCGCGGCCGAGTCGATCATTGACATCGACACCACCGCGGCCGACATGCTCGAAGACCTCGACCTGAAACTGAACGCCGCCGGTACCAGCCTGGTCTTCGCCGAGATGAGTACCCAGGTCCGCGAAAAGGTCGAGCGCTACGAGCTCGACGACGTCATTACGGCTGACTTCTTCCCGACCATCACTCAGGCGGTCCATGCCTACCAGGAGCAGACGGGCGCCACCTGGACGCGCCGGCCGACATCCTCGTCGCCGGCGCCACCGACGGAATAGGCCGTGTCTCCCCAATGCGGGGAAACACGGCCCTTGTCCGTCAACCGGTCAGCTCACTGCCGGGAGATGGCCACCATCGCCACCTGGGCCGGGTCGATCAGATGGGATTGATCGTCATCCCCGACATCGATCTGGACGACGTCGATGCGCCCGGTGAACCTGCTGGCACCGGCGTACTCGGCGCTGACCGGCATGCCGTAATCGTTGCCGATGTCCGTGGTTTCGTCCGCGGAGAAAACCAAGGGCTGGGTGACGTTCACCCGCCCGGTGCCGACGCCGACGCCGTCGTAGTACATCGTGACGGTGCCGCCCTTGGCCAGACCACCGCCGTCGTAGGCGAACTCGGCCCGGACCTGATGGTTGCCGGGGGGTAGGACCTCGGTCGCCTCGGTGACGAATTCCTGCATGCCCAGCAGGTTGTAGACGAACTTGGCCCTGCCGCCCGAGAAGAACAGGGCCCAACCGCCGAACCGGCCGCCCTGGGCGATGATCACCCCGTTCGTCGGGCCGGTCGTCGCGGTGTCGATCGACGCCGTCACCGTGAACGACCGGTTCTTGATATCCAGGACACTGCCCTCGCTGAGGCGTTTCATGCCCGGGAACAAGACCTGGGTGGTGCCGGTGATCAGTTGCGGGCGGCCGGCGATGGTCGCGTTGAGCCGCTCGAAACGGCGGTCGTCGATCGGCAGCACGTTGTAGCGGACGGCTTCTATCAGCCACAACCGTTGCAACTTCGCGAGCCGGTCGGGTTGCTCCGCAGCAAGATCCCGCGCCTGGGACCAGTCGCTATTGCCGTCGTAGAGTTCCCAGACGTCATCGTCCAGCGCGGGCAGCACCTCATTCGGCAGCCACGGGGTGCTGTGCCTGGTGACCGCGCTCCAGCCCCTGAAGTAGATGCCGCGGTTACCGGCCATTTCGAAGTACTGCAGATCGTGCCGTTCCGGCGCATCCGGATCGTCGAAACTGTAAACCATGCTGGTGCCCTCGATCGGCGCCTGCTGCACACCGAGGACGTAGTCCGGCTCCGGTAGCCCGGCGGCCTCGAGAATCGTTGGGGCAACGTCGATCACATGACAGAACTGGGAACGGATGCCGGTGCCGGCGATCCCGGCGGGCCAGTGCACGATGGTGCCGTTCCGGGTACCGCCCCAATGCGAGGCGACCTGTTTGGTCCACTGGTACGGCGTGCACATGGCCCACGCCCAGCCCACCGAGTAATGATTGTAGGCATCCACCGTGCCCAGTTTGTCCTTCACCGACGCCATGAACTCCGGCGTTTCGATGGCCGCCAGGCCGTTGAAGTTCGCCATCTCGTTGAACGCCCCATGGACGGTGCCCTCGGCGGACGCGCCATTGTCGCCAATGATGTAGTAGATCAGCGTATTCTCAAGCGCCCCAATGGTTTCCAGGGTGTCGATGATCCGGCCGATGTGAAAGTCGGTGTGCTCCAGGAACCCGGCGTAGATCTCCATCTGCCGCTCCAGCACCGGCTTCAACGTCTCGTCCATCTCGTCCCAGGACGGAATGGCCGCCGGGCGCGCGGTCAGCTCGGCGTCCTGCGGCACCACCCCAAGTGCCTTCTGCTGGGCGAAGATCTTCTCCCGCTGAGCATCCCAGCCGCCGGCGAACTGGCCGGCGTACTTGTCCGCCCACTCCAGCGGCACCTGGTGCGGGGCATGGGTGGCACCCGGCGCGAAGTAGGCGAAGAACGGCTTGTCCGGGGCCAGTGCCTTTTGCGTACGGATCCAGTCGATCGCGTGATCGGTCAGGTCCTCGGTGAGGTGATAGCCCTCCTCCGGGGTCTTTTCCGGTTCCACCGGCGAGGTGCCTTCGTACAGCGCCGGGTAGTACTGGTTGTTCTCGCCGCCGATGAACCCGTAGAAGTGTTCGAACCCCCCGCCGCCGGATGGCCAGGCGTCGAAAGGGCCCACTGGGGACGTCTGCCAGGGCGGCACTTCATGGCACTTGCCGAACTGGGCGGTGGAGTATCCGTTGAGCTTCAATGTGGTGGCCAGCGCAGCCTTGGAATTCGGCCGGAGAGCGTTCGAGCCCGGGGCCGATGTCGCGATCTCGGTGATCCCGCCCATCCCGACCGAGTGGTGATTTCGGCCGCTGAGCAGCGCTGCCCGGGTCGGGGCGCACAGGGCCGTGGTGTGGAACCTGTTATAGGTCAGCCCGGCTGTTTGCAGGCGCTCGGCGGTCGGCATCTGCGCGGGTCCGCCAAAGACGCTGCCTGCGCCGTAACCGACATCGTCGAGCAGCACGATCAGCACGTTCGGTGCGCCCTCGGGCGGCAGCAGCGGTTCGATCGGCGGGAACTCGGTGTCCGGATCCTTGGCGTCATAAGTCACCAGGCCGAGCTGCTGACGGTCGGGGATTGGCAAGCTTCCTCGTCGTGCGCCCAACCGATCCACCATGAATGCTCCCTTGCTCGAGGATGTGTCCGTCGTCGATTCTGCTGGTTGATGGGCTCGCAGGGAATTACCCCACCAGGGTGAGCGCTCCGGCTCGCGTCCCTGTCGGAGTGCGGGCTCCCGCTCGCCGTCGGACTCCGAACGTTACCCGGCGGGGTCAGTCAGGACAGGCACAGCTCGGGTGATACCTCACCTGCAGACGTCGGCGGTGCGCCATCGGCGGCGCAGCCCGCCACGGCGAACCGATCGCCACCCCAGGTATAGAGCATCCACACCGCGGCGCCGTCGCCCTGGTCCTGAACGGCGATGCCGAGTTCGCCGACGAGATCGATCACGGCCGCCCGTTCGGTGGCCGAGGGAAACGCGTCATCCCCGGACACATCCCGCCAGGCGCCGCTGTCGGTGAGTTCGAAGGCGGACAGGATGGCCCGGCCGTCACTCTGCCGGCCCTGCACAACGCACTTGCCCTGCGCACAGGCCAGCACTCCCCCGTCGGGCGCGGGAAAGGCCGCACCATAGGGCACCCCGATGACGCCGCTCACCTGACCGTCGGTGGCGACCGACAACAGGATCGCCCGGCCGGACCCGGTGCCGACCAACGCGGCCGACAGGTCGCCCGTGACGCCACGGTGGGTGGCCAGCACGGTGCAGCCCTCGCAATTCGCCAGCGAGACGTTCAGCCCTTCGCCCGGTGGCGTGGCCGGTTCCGCAGCGGGCGCCGCCTGCGCCGCGGTGGCATCGGCGGGCAGGTCGGGAACCGGGTCCGCTGCGCCGGCGGTGTCGCCTGCCGAGGCGGCTTCGGACGCGGCTGCCTCCGCCTGGGTGGCCGGAGCGGCAGGCGCCGCGGGGGCGACTGTTTCCGCCTGGCCGGACGCGGCGGGCGGGGCGGTGTCTGTCGGGACCAGATCGGGCACCGTCACGATCACCGTCGGGCCGGCGATCTTCGAGGTCGGTGGAACCGCGACAACTGTTGCCGACGAGGACGTTTCGGAACTGGGCAGCGACCCTGTCGCGCAGCCGGACAACACCAGCAAGGCGCTGACCACACCTGCGGCCCACCGCGCCGACGACCACCGGGGGGCCGACGACCGGGCAGCCGGCAACCGGGCAGACGGAAGCCGGGCAGACAACAACTGGGCGGCCGGCAATCTGGCGGACGGCAACCTGGCAGCCGGCAACCGGGCGGCCGACACCCTCATTCGCGACCCCTGGCGGCCAGCGCGTCCTGCGCCGCCTGCAGGAAGGCGTCGAACCCGGCGGGATCGGCCAGTGCGTCCCGGGACACCGCTTGATCGACCGGTGAGCCGGCGAGGATCCGCTTCACCGGCACCTCGCACTTCTTCCCATTCAACGTCCTTGGCACGACCGGCACCTCCACCACCAACCCCGGCACGTGCCGAGGGGACAGTTCCCGGCGGATCAAAGTTCTCAGCGCTTTTGCGACCCCCGCCATATCGATACCTGTCGAGTCGACGCTTTCGGTGGTCGATTCGAGCACGACGAACAACAGCAGGTCGCCCTCTCCCGAGGCCGACGAGGTGTCCACCACCAGCGAGTCGGCCACCTCGGGCACCGATTCGACGACTCGGTAGAACTCTGCGGTGCCCATCCGAACACCGCCGCGGTTCAGCGTGGCATCCGAGCGACCCTCGATCACGCAGGATCCGCGGGACGTGATGCGGATCCAGTCGCCGTGCCGCCAAACCCCGGGGTAGTCCGCGAAATATGAGTCGTGCAAACGCTTCCCGTCGTCGTCACCCCAGAAGAACACCGGCATCGACGGCATCGGCGCGGTGATCACCAGCTCCCCGACCTCATCGATCAGCGATTCACCGGTCGGCGAGAACGCCTCGACCTTGGCCCCCAGTGCGCGGCAGGAGATTTCACCCATCCACACCGGGACGTTCGGCGCGCCGCCGACCACGCCGGTACAGACGTCGGTGCCGCCGGAAAACGACGCGATCTGAATTCCGCCGCCGACCTGGTCATGAATCCAGCGAAAACCGCTGGCGGCCAACGGCGATCCCGTCGAGCCGATGGCACCGATGGCCGTCAGGTCCAATTCCTTGGCCGGCGTCAGGCCGGCCTTCTCGCAGGCCGCGACGTACGGGGCGGACATGCCGAAGAGGCTGACCCGATGCCGCTCGGCGAGGTGCCAGAGCGTCATCAGATCGGGGTGACCCGGGCTGCCGTCATAGATCACCACCGTCGCACCGACCAGCAGGCCGCCGATCAGGAAATTCCACATCATCCAGCCGGTCGTGGTGAACCACAGAAACCGGTCGCCCGGCCCGAGATCCCAGTGCAGGCGCAGGGATTTCAGGTGTTCCAGCAGGATTCCGCCGACCGACTGGACGATCGGCTTTGGCAACCCGGTGGTGCCCGAGGAGTAGAGCACCCACAGCGGCGCGGAGAACGGGACCGGGGTGAAGACCGGCTCGGCCGGCGTGGACGTCAGCTGCTCCCAGCTGATCATTCCCTCGGGCGAATCGGTGCCGATCGAAGGTATGTGCACCGCCCCGGCGAGCGAGGGCAGTGCCGCACGGATCTTCCGCACCGTGTCGGCAACCGGGAACTCCCGGCCGCCGTATCGGTAACCGTCGACGGCGAGCAGCACCGTCGGGGAGATTTGGGTGAACCGGTCGATGACGGACGGGGCGCCGAAATCCGGGGAACACGAACTCCACACCGCGCCCAGCGACGCAGTCGCCAGGAAGCCGACCAGGGCCTGCAGCGAGTTCGGCACCAACGCGACCACCCGATCGCCCGACCCGACGCCGAGATCACGCAGGCCCACCTGGGCCGCGCCGACCTGGGCCGTCAGTTCCGCCAGCGTGACCAGCTGTTCGCGGCCGTCCTCGGCGACCGCGATCACCGCAGGGTCCGCCGAGGGGTCGGATGCGTCGCCGCGACCGAGACGCTTCAGGGCGTGTTCGGCGTAGTTCAGCGTTCCGCCGGGGAACCAGTCCGCACCGGGCATCACGGCGGCCGGCAGCACCTCGGTGGGCTGCCGATGCCAGCGAACGTCGAAATAGTCGGCAACCGCGGACCAGAAGCCCGCCAGGTCCGAGGTAGAGAACTCCCATAAGGCGTGGTAATCGGGCAGCTCCCGTCCGGTGCGGTCGACGACGAACGCCGTGAAATCGGTGATGGCTGCGCGCGCCACCCGTTGCGGGGTGGGGGTCCACAGCACCTCGGGTACGACATCGGACCGGTTCATGTGACGTTCCTACACCGTCGGCCCGGCGTCATTCACGCTCGACCCGCTGCCCAGTCCGTTCCAGCACGGTCCGGCCGAGCGGCGAACGATCCATCGATGCCTGGGCGCTAGGGTCGATGACGCTCGACGGGCCAGGGTGGTCCCGCAGATGATCCGCCAGACTGGTCGCCGATCAGCAGAGCCCAGGAGGACTTCCATGACGGTGCGCTTCCGGACCGAGCTCGACACGCTCCCTGCGTACGCGCCCGGCCGGAACGTCCCGGGCGCGATCAAGCTGGCCTCCAACGAACTGTCGTTCCCCACCCTGCCGTCGGTCGCCGACGCCATCGCCGACGCGGTCGTGCATCAGGCGATCGGTATCAACAGATACCCGGACAACGCCGCGCAGGCCCTGATCGCGGCACTCGCGCGGCACACCGGGGCCCCGGCATCGCATGTCATCGCGGGCAACGGGTCGGTCGCCCTCTGTCAGCAATTGGTGCAGGCGGTCGCCGGCGAGGGTGACGAGGTGCTGTTCGGCTGGCGATCCTTCGAGGCGTACCCGATCGTCACCCAGATCACCGGTGCCACCGCGGTGAAGGTGCCAATCACTCGCGAACACGAACTGGACCTGCCGGCGCTGGCTGCCGCGATCACGCCGGCCACCCGGTTGATCTTCGTCTGCACGCCCAACAATCCAACCGGAACGACCATCCGGCGGGCCGATCTGGTGAGTTTTCTCGACGTCGTCCCGGACGACGTGCTGGTCGTCATCGACGAGGCCTACCGCGATTTCGACACCGCCGCGGACTCGCCGGATGGCCTCGAGTTCGCCATGACCAGGGCCAATGTGCTGACGCTGCGGACGATGTCGAAGGCCTACGGCCTGGCCGGGCTGCGCGTCGGATACGCCGTCGGCGACCCCTATGTCATCACCGCGCTGCGCAAGGTCGCGATTCCCTTTGCGCTGAGTTCGGTTGCCCAGGCCGCTGGTGTGGCCGCCTTGGAGGTCAAGGACGAACTGGCTCCGCGCTGGCAACAGGTCATCGACGAGCGGGAACGAGTCACCGCCGAGCTGCGGGACTTCGGGTTCGAGGTGCCGACGTCACAGGCGAACTTCGTCTGGCTGCCGCTGCGCGAACGGGCCGCCGAGTTCGCGGCGCACTGCGAGGCAACGGGAAAGGTGATCGTCCGGGCGTTCCCCGACGCTGCCGGTGGGGTCCGGGTAACGATCGGCGCCCCTGACGAGAACGACGCCTTCCTCCAGGCTGCGGCGGTTTACCACCAGTGACCGTCACGTGCTGACCGTCGGGGAGGGCGCGGCCGACCGGGAGTCCGGCCGAACAGCCGGGCCAACCGACCCGGCTCGCCCTCTCGAGGTACTGGACCGGTTCGATCACGAGCGTCAGGTGCGATTGCTGGGCGTCCGGGCGGAGTATGCCGACGGTTGAGCGGCGGCCGGCAGGCTCCGTCATGAGGAGTCGGTACCTGCGGTCCGTCAGACCATCAGCAGTCGCCACAGCGCGATGAGTCCCAGCGCAACGATGCACGCCCGCAGCACCACCGGGGACAGCCGCCGCCCGTAATGGGCACCGACAAAGCCGCCAATCAGCGAGCCAGCGGCAATGAGACCGGCTGCGGCCCAATTGATCCGGTCCGACGCAACCAGGATGTAGGCCGTCGCTGCGACCATGTTGACGACCAGGGTGAGCAGGTTTTTCGCGCCGTTCATCCGCTGCATGGTTTCCGGCAGGATCGCGCCCATCGCACCGACCAGCAGGATGCCCTGCGCGGCGGCGAAGTAGCCGCCGTAAATGCCGATCAGGAATGTGCTGACGATGAGCACCACGAACCTGACCGGGCCGACAACGGTCTGATCGCGACCGGCGGCCTCGGCGCGGCGCCGGATGGTGATCTGCAACCGCGGCTGGATGATGACCAGAACCAGCGCGATCACCAACAGCACTGGGACGACGGTCTTGAACACGGACTCCGGGAGGTGCAACAACAGGTACGCGCCGATGAGCGCGCCGCAGAACGAGGCCGGGATCTGCCAGCGCAGCCGCGGACCCTGGCCCTTCAGCTCGCGGCGGTATCCCCAGGTGCCCGAGGCGCTCCCCGGTACCAGGCCGATGGCGTTGGACATCGTCGCGGTCACCGGCGGGAAGCCGAACGCGACCAGCGTGGGGAAAGTCACCAGCGTGCCGGATCCGACGACGGCGTTGATCATGCCGGCCCCGATCCCGGCCAGAAAGATGACGACGATCTCGAGGGTGCTCACCGGTCGACTTTAGGTCCAGCTGGTCGTCGACCGGGCCGGGGCAAGCTGAAGAGGGAGTCCACCGGGCACCGGTTGACAGGACAGGCAACGATGGACCTGGGGTTCCATACCTGGAGACATCAACGTGAAGGTGGTCTCAATCGTGGTTTCTGACAAGTCCGAACTGCCGACGGCCCATCAGCAGGCGCTGGATTCCTTGATCGACGACATGGCGGAGCAGATCAATACGCCGATCGGCGTCATTAAGGGGCCCTGGCCGCTGAGCGGTGACGAGGTGGGAATCGGCGACGACGTCCACCGTGCGCTACTGGCAGATGACTGGGCAGACTCCGGTATACGGCCCAACCAATTGCGCAAACTGGTCGAAGTGCAGGTGGTGACGCGAAAGCGTCAGCTCAGCGGAGACCACCCACGCGGCCGCGACGTCGGTATCACCGTGGAAGGCGATGTCGTCGGCCGGATCCTGCTCGACCTCGACGACGACACCGCACCCGTTTCGGCTGCCGCTATCACCCTGGTGGACATTGCGATCCACCCGGAACGACAACGGCAGGGCGTTGGTAGCGAGGTCCTGCGGTCGGTACTCGCGGCGGCCGGCAATGCCCACCGGGCGGTGCGGCACTCCGCGGTGTTCGGCACGGCCGCCCTGTCCTGGCTGACCAAAGCCGGGTTTGTCGACACCGGTGGCGACGCCCTCTACCGGCAGTTGGAATGGCGCCCGTGACGTCCTGCCCAGGCACGGGGGCGAGCGGCAAGGAGTTGCCCGCAGCTGACGCCCCTGGAGAGTGTTGGCGGAGGCGGAGGGATTTGAACCCCCGAGGCTTTTGACACCTGGCCGCTTTCAAGGCGGCTTCCTTCGGCCGCTCGGACACGCCTCCGTTGGCTCGAAGTCTAGCTTCTCGGCACGCGGACTCGGGCCCAACCTCTCAACCCCACCTCTCAACCCCGACCTCTCAACCCCAACCTCTCAACCCCGACCTCTCAACCCCGACCTCTCAACCCCGACCTCTCAACCCCGACCTCTCAACCCCGACCTCTCAACCCCGACCTCTCAACGCAGCAGGCGCGGCTCGATGATCGTCTCCACGGCATCTCCGCCGGCGTCCCTGACCACCCGATACGCGGCGCATCCCGGCCGGTCCGCGATCGCTTCGACCATCTCGGTCCCCCGGTACACCAGCCCCACCCCGTCGTCGGTGGCATATCCGTCGGTCAACCTGCCGTCGGCGATCAACCGGTGGAACAGCGGTCGGCGTTGCAGTTCGGAGTTGTAGTGCACCCCGTTGGAGTACGGCAGGAAGCCAAGCCCGTTGGTCACCGGCCGTAGCTGCGGCCCGAACGAGTCCGTGGTGCCGCCGTTGTGCCAGCAGATGGAACCAGCGGACACCCCGCCGAGGACGACGCCCGCCTCCCACGCCTCCCGCAGGTATTCGTCCCAGCCATGTAGGCGCCACAGCGCGAGCAGGTTCGCGACGGAGCCGCCGCCGACCCAGATCACGTCCTGGGCCAGGAAGTGTCCCCGGACGTCATCGATATTCGGCATCGTGAACACCTCGACATGGCTCGCGCGGAACCGATCGGCCAGCGCGGAATAGGTTCCGGCGATCCGGGCGGCGTCATCGCCGGTTGCGGTCCCGAGGTAGCAGACCTTCGGCGTCCCGGTTGCCCCGGACAGCTCCGCCGCCAGGTCGAACACCGGGCCGGCGTCCCAATCCAGCCGATCCCGGCCACGCGAATCGAAGCCGATGGAGGTCGCAATAATCGTGGGGACGTCTGCTGGCATCCTGCGACGATAAGGGCGTAGCGCGACGGGCGGTGTTGCGCGTGCCGGAAATCGTCACGCCGTGCGTGATCTGATGAGGCCCGGGGAACGGTACTGATAACGACACCGAACACATCGCGGTCAATTCGGACGCACGCGACAGCAAGCCGTTGCCTGGGTCAGTTCCGAATGACAGGTGATCGAGTGGCGAACTGTCACGAGTCGCGAATGGCCGCAAGCACGCCCGTCCCCGGTGGGATCGGGCAAGAGAAGGAGCAGTGCCAATGACACCGAGCACCAGGCGTCCTACCGTCGCCGTCGTGGGCAGTGGGGTGGCCGGCCTGACCGCCGCGCACCTGCTGCAACGCCAGTTCGACGTCCAGTTGTTCGAGGCCGACGGCCGGCTCGGCGGGCACGCGCACACCCATGACGTGGCCATGACGAACGGGCAGGTCGCCGGGCTGGATTCGGCGTTTCTGGTGCACAACGACCGCACCTACCCGAACCTGCTGCGACTGTTCGCCGAACTCGGTGTCGCCACCCAGGATTCCGAGATGTCGATGAGCGTCAGCTGCCACGGCTGCGGCCTGGAGTACGCCGGCTCCAAGGGGATCGGCGGGCTGTTCGCACAGCGCTCGTCGATCGTCCGGCCGAAGTACCTGGCGATGCTGGCGCAGGTGAAGTACTTCCACCGGCGGGCCCGCACCGTGCTCGACGGGAATGACGACGAGCTCACCCTGCAGGAGTTCCTGACGGCCGGCCGATTCACCGACTACTTCACCAATCACTTCATGCTGCCGCTGGTCGCAGCCGTCTGGTCCTGCGGTTTCGACGGCGCCCGCGGCTACCCCGCCCGCTACCTGTTCACCTTCCTGGACAATCACGGCATGCTGTCGGTCACCGGCTCGCCGCAGTGGCGGACCGTCGTCGGCGGGTCCCGGAACTACGTCGATCGCGCGGCGAAGAACCTCTCCGCGGTCCACACCGCGACCCCGATCCGGTCGATCATCCGGCACGCCGATGGCGTCGAGATCCGGGACGAATCCGACCAGCTGCACCACGCCGATCGGGTGGTCATCGCCGCGCATCCGGACCAGGCACTGCGCCTGCTGGCCGACCCGAGCACCACCGAAACGCGGCTGCTCAGCGCGTTCGAGTACCTGCCGTCCACCACCCTGCTGCACACCGATGCCTCGGTGCTGCCGCGCAACCCCAAGGCGCGGGCGTCCTGGAACTACCAAATGGACAGCTGCCAATCCGACGACAAGCGGGTCAAGATCAGCTACGACCTCAAGATCCTGCAGCGGATCACCGATGACGCTGACTACGTGGTGTCGCTCAATGCGGACGGCGCGGTCGATGAGTCGAAGGTGCTCGCGGAGATGAACTATGCGCATCCGACCTACACCCGGAAGTCGGTGGCAGCGCAGCGAGAACTGTCGACGCTGAACGACGGCCGGACCGCGTTCGCCGGGGCCTGGCAGGGCTGGGGCTTCCACGAGGACGGCTGTGCCTCCGGTGTGCGGGCCGCCGAGTCGTTCGGGGCGCCCTGGTGAGCACCGACGCACCCATCACAGACGCACCCAGCAGGGCAGCACCGAACAGCGCAGCGCCCGGCCGGTCAGCACCGAACAGCGCAGCCAGCCCGTCAGCACCGAACAGCGCAGCACCCACCAGCGCAACCCCCGGGCTGCCGACGCGCGGAGTTGCGTCGGCTTTTCGGTCAATTCCTTCGGACAACCGCGCTGAAGCTCGACTCAACTCGGGCGTACCCGCGCCGCAGATCTACTTCGCGTCCACCTCGCACCGCCGGAACAGCAACGCCCCCGGGGCCGTCACCAGGACCTTCAGTTACACCACCTGCTACTGGCTGGTGGACGTCGACGACCTGCCGGTGCTTCCCCGACCACTGCGGCCGTTCGCCCGGTTCGAGTCCCGCGACCACCTCGGTGACGCCGACGCCGGCCTCGCGGACAACGCCCGGGCCGCCCTGGCCGAGAACGGCCTCCAGGCGGATCGGATCCTGCTGCTGACCTGCCCGCGCGTCGCCGGCCATGTTTTCAATCCGCTGTCGGTGTTCTACTGTTTCGCGACCCGCGCGGATGAACGTGCCCCAAATGTGACGGGTGGGGAACGAGTCAACGAGTTGAGCCGCGCGGTGGAAGTTGATCGGCGCGGGCAGGCCCCGCGCGCCGGACGTGATCCGCGCCGGGAGGCCCCGTTGGCCGGGGGCGATCCGCGGGGGGAGGCCCCGTTGGCCGGGGGCGATCCGCGGGGGGAGGCCCCGTTGGAGCTGATCGCGGTCATTGCGGAGGTGCACAACACGTACGGCGGCCGACATGTTTACCTGCTGCGACCGGACGTCTCGGGCAAGGACACTGTCGGGAAGGAGTTCTACGTTTCGCCGTTCCTGCCGATGGGCGGGACCTACCTCATGCGGACCCCGGTGCCGGGCGAGAACCTGTCGGTATCGATCGCCCTGCGGCAGAACGACGAGACGCCGTTCGTCGCAACACTCACCGGACGCGGACGGCCGATCAGCACCCGGTCGGCCGTCGCCGCGCTGCTCCGCTGGCCGTTGCTGACGCTGCGTACCGCCGCGCTGATCCGCTGGCAGGGCATCCGGCTGTGGCTGCGCAAGGTGCCCGTGCAGCCCCGACCCCCGGACGCCACCGCAAGACAGCGCGGCTGACCCCGAATCGATTCGGCGACTACTCGTCGTCCCTGCGGTGCCGGCCGCGCCCAGCCTCGATGACGGGCGTTGGGACAACCGCAAGGTGGTCCGCGTCGTGCGCGCCCGCCACATGCCGGGCAGTGGCCCCGGCCATCGCGAGATCGGCTTCATCAAGTCCTGCAGATTCACGGTCTGCAGATTCACGGTCTGCAGATTCACGGTCTGCAGCGACACCGTCATTCGCAACGCCGTCGGTGCCGTCCCCGGCGGCGACCTCGCCGGCGTGCGCTGCGTTCAGCGAGGCCAGCAGTTTCTCGCCCTCGATGTCGACGTTCGGCAGAACCTTGTCGACCCATCGCGGCAGGTACCAGGCACCCTTGCCGAGCAGCAGCATCACCGCGGGCGTCAGGGTCATCCGGACCACGAACGCGTCCACCAGCACGCCGATCGCCAGCGCGAAACCGATCGAGGCGATGATCGTGTCCGGCGCGAGAATGAAGCCGGCGAACACCGAGGCCATGATGATCCCGGCCGCCGTCACCACCCTGGAACCGGCGGTGAAACCGCTCACCACAGCGCGTTTCGCGTCGGCGCCGTGCACGAAGGCCTCACGCATGCCGGACACCATGAACACCTGGTAGTCCATGGCCAGGCCGAACAGCACACCGATCAGCAGGATCGGCAGGAAGCTGATGATCGGCGCCGGGGTGTCGACTCCGAAGATCGCGCTCAGCCAACCCCACTGGTAGACCGCGACCACTGCACCGAACGAGACACCGATCGTCAGCAGGAAGCCGAGCGCGGCGACCACCGGGACGACGATCGAACGGAAGATCAGCAACAACAGCACCAGCGCCAACCCGACGACGATCAACAGGTACACAGGCAGGGCGGCCGCCAGTTTGTCGGAGATATCGATAGCCGCCGCGGTCAACCCGGTGACGGCGATGGTGCCGCCGACCGTCATGCCCAGCGCCGGCGCCTGGTCGCGCAGGGTGTGCACGAGTTCCTGGGTGGCCTGATCCGACGGGCCGGACTTCGGGACGACCGTGACGAAGCCGAATGTGCCGTCGGCGCTCACCCCACCGGGTGCAGCGAACATGACGTCCGGGTTGTTGGCCTGGACCGCCTGCGCCGTCTTGCCCAGGGTGGCCTCGATCGTGCTGGGGTCGTCCACTGCAACGGTGATCAGCAGCGGCCCGTTGACGCCCGGCCCGAACGACTGCGAGATCAGGTCGTAGGCCTCCCGCTTGGTCGTGTCGGGGGCAGCGGTTCCGTCATCGGGCAGTCCGAGGTACAGCGACAACGTCGGGATGGCAATGATTCCCAGGCCGAGCACCCCGGCGATCAGCACCAAAGCAGGGCGCTTGGTGATCATCCGGATCCACCGGTTCGGCGAATGCGCGTGGTCGATCACGCCGTGCGGCCCGGTCGACTCGGCCCGCAGTGCGGCGGCACCCGCGCGGTCCTTCTTCCGCAACACCTTCTCGCCCGCGAAGCCGAGCAGCGCCGGCAACAGGGTGATCGCGATCAGCACCGAGATACCGACGGTCCCCGCGGCAGCCAGGCCCATCACCGTCAGGAACGGAATGCCGACGACGGACAGCCCGGCCAGTGCGATCAGCACCGTCAAGCCGGCGAACACGACGGCGGTGCCGGCGGTGCCGGTTGCCCGGGCGATGGATTCGGTGATCGGCATCCCCGCCTTGACCTGCGATCGGTGCCGGGACACGATGAACAGCGCGTAGTCGATGCCGACGGCCAGCCCCAGCATCAACGCGAGAATCGGTGCGGTATTGGACATTTCGATAACGTTGGAGGCCCACAGGATCGCAGCCATCCCGGTTCCGACACCGATCAGCGCGGTCAGCATGGGCAACCCGGCGGCCACGATGGAACCAAAGGTGATCAGCAGCACGACCATCGCGACAACGACGCCGATACCTTCCGTCGAACCGATGGCCGGCGCTTGCGCAACGGCGCCACCACCGAGCTCGATCTGCAGGCCATTGACCTCGTTGGCGGCGGCAATCGAGGCGAGTTCGGTCTGGGTGGCCTCCGGAATCTCGGTCAGCTGGCCGGCGAACGAGGCCTGCGCGAACGCGACCCGCTGGTCGGGCGAGATGGTCATGCCGGTCGCCGGATCGATCACCCTGGTCACGCCGGGCAGCCCCTGGGCCTGCGCGACGACGGTCGCGATGGCCTGCTGGTAGTCCGGCTCGGCCAGCGTCTTGCCCTCGGGTGCGGCGAAGACGATCCGGCCGCTGGCATCGCCGGCACCTGGGATCTTCTCGCCGAGCTGGTCCAACGCGGCCTGCGCCTTGGTGCCCGGGATGGAGAAGGACGAGGTCATGGTGCCGGAGAAGGCGGCAGCTGCTCCCCCGAGTCCGATCAGCAACGCCAGCCAGACGATCAACACGGCCCACCGGCGGCGGGTGGCGAAGTGTCCGAGACGGTAGAGCAGGGTGGCCATGGAATCTCCTGGCTATCGGTCGCCGGGGTCCGGCGCAGTGCGGTTGTGGGAGGTGAAAGCGGTTGGCGCGCAGGGAACGCTGTGACGAACTGGATCAGTTGACTGTCGCGGGCACGTCGTTGTGCCCCGCTGCCGGCACGATGTCGGGACTGACCCCGGGGCCGCCGAAGGCCGTGAGGTCAATGATCGAGAACGCCAGCGTGAGCTGTGCCGCGAAGCTCCGCTCGCCACTGGGTCGGCCGCGGATCACCCATTCCTCCAGGCAGGTGCGCCCGGCGACGGTGCTGAACGTGGCAAGCATCCGCACCCTGATGTCGTCCTCGGCGACCCCGAACCTGGCGGCGACGACCTGGGCCAACTGCTGGCAGTTGGCCTCGTCGATGGCCCCGAGAGTTGCCTTGAGTTCTGGTTCGCTGTGCATCAGGACGGCGAAGAGCTCCCAGCGATCGGGCAGCTCAGCAGCCACCCGCAGCAGGGCCTCGCACAGTAATTGATCCAACGGGCAATCCGGCGGCGCCGTCGCGATCCACTGGACGATGTCGTCGAACCAGCCCTCGGCGGCGGCTCCCACGCATTCGGCCTTGCCGGCGAAGTAGTTGGAGAACGTGCGGCGGGAGACCCCGACGGAGTCGGTGATGTCGGCGATCGTCACCGCCGCGTACCCCCGCTCGATGGCCATCGTCATGGCCGTCTCGGCCAGCGCCCGGCGGGTGGCGTCCTTCTTGCGCTCGCGCAGACTCGCGCGGCCGCTCACCGCCGGCGCGGGCGGCGCGGTGGACTCCGTTCGGCTGCTCACCCACCGGACACTAACGGCTATTTGCCCATTGCGCAATCTTTCCCAGCCGGCACATTGTTTCAAGTGGTGGCACGGCACCTACAGTGATCGCGGGAGCCCACCCGGGCTCGCCGAAGTTCGAGTACCCGGGGGCCAGCGATGAAGTTCAACCCCAACGCCCGGCTGGACACCTCGCAGGTCCAGGACCGCCGTGGTAGCGGTGGCGCACGCAGCGGCGGGTTCGGTGGGGTGCCGGGCGTGCCCGGCGGCAAGGGCGGCCTTGCCGTCGGCGGCGGCGGACTGGGCCTACTGATTGTCGTCGGGGTCATCTTGTTCAATGTCTTCGGCGGTGGTGGTTCGTCATCGACCGGAACTTCCCCTACCGACCCAGCAGGCATGCTCGCCGGCGCCGGCGGAAACACCACGCTCGACAACGGCCAGCTGGAATCGGCGTGCCGGACCGGTGCGGACGCCAACACCAACGACGACTGCGCCGTTGTTGCGGTGATCAACTCCGTCCAGGGTTATTGGACCGATGCCCTCGCCGCCTCGGGCACCACCTACCGCGAAGCGGACACGGTCTTCTTCACCGGATCGACGCGCACCGGCTGCGGCCAGGGCACCGCAGGCATGGGCCCCTTCTACTGCCCGCCGGACCGAATGGTCTACATCGACCTGTCGTTCTGGAACGACCTCAAGACAGATTTCGGTGCCAATGACGCTCCGTTCACCCAGGCCTATGTGCTCGCCCATGAGTACGGCCACCACGTACAGAACCTGCTAGGCACCAGTGACCGGGTCGGCAACGCGACCGGCGCCACCTCCGGCTCCGTGCGTTTGGAGCTGCAGGCCGACTGCTATGCGGGCGTCTGGGCCAACCACGCGACGACGGTGCCGGACGCCGGCGGACAGGTGCTGATCACCGAGATCACCGACGCCGACCTGCAGAACGCCGTGCAGACCGCGGCGGCCATCGGTGACGACTACATCCAGGCGACCCTCGCCGGTCAGCAGGTCGATCCCTCACAGTTCAGCCACGGAACGTCAGCCCAGCGGCAGAAGTGGTTGCTGGCCGGGTACCAGTCCGGAGATCCCGCCGCCTGCAACACTTTCGACACCAACATCCTGGGCTGACCTTGCCGGAGATCCAACTGGAACTCAATGCTGCCGACCTGCGAAAGGTTCGTCTGTTACCGTTCGCCGACCCCATCGAAGAGATGATCATCGGCGCGCACCGGCTACCACTGCTCGCGACGGATCCGCAGCTGGGCGGCTGGGCCCGGCAGACCGTGTCCTCACTCGGCCCGGCCGGTGTCCCGCTGCTGGAGGTGATGAACTCCCCATTTGTGCAGGTCAGCGACCTGACGCAGACGCCACCCAGCGCTGGTCGCAGCTTCGAGGTGGCGCTGGACAACATCCTGACGGCGCCGGTGGAGAAATGGCGCTCAGAAGTCGACTACCTCGGCAGTCTGGGCATCCCGGCAGGTCCGGCCCGCGGACTGGCCGACGGTGACCCCGCAGCCATCGCCAACTTCGGCGGGGCACTCCGGCGATTCCACGACGTCGCACTCAGGCCATACTGGACGGCGATCACCACCTACACCGCCGGTGGGCGGGATTCGCTGATGCGACTGCTGGCCGCACGTGGCATCGACGCACTGCTCAATGCCCTGCACCCGAGCGTCACCTGGCGACCACCGGTACTCACGATGGATCTGCGCACCGCCTGCCCGCCCGGCTGTGTTCACCAGATGATCAGCCGGTCGATCGCACCAACGGACGCCTTCGAAGGGCGCGGGCGCGGGCTGTTGCTGTTGCCGTCGGTCTTCGCCTCGACCCCCACCTTCCGGGTACCGGATCCCGACGAGGACGAGCCGTTTCTGCTGACGGTTCCCGTCGCGGCGGACCGGCACACATTCATCGGGCCCGCGAGCTCGCCCGCCAGCAATGCGCTCGCGGACCTCATCGGGGCGACCAGGGCCGCGGTGTTGATCGCGCTGGCATCGGGTGAGCTGACGACGTCGGCGCTGGCCCGGACGGCCCAGATTTCGGTGGCGTCAGCGAGCGAACATGCAAGTGTGTTGCGCGTCGCCAACCTGATCACCTCCACCAGGCAGGGCAACCGGATGATCCATCGCCTGACGGCCCTCGGCACCGTCATGGTGGAGTCGTCACAGTAAGTCGGGACCGCCGCAGGCCGCTCCAACTCCGGGACCAGAAGACACCGCCCCGCCAGTCGCGACGTGCCAGGTAAGCCTGCACCCGCGCGGCCGGCCGCAGCAGGGGAACCTCGCGCCACCAGGTGATGACGCGAGGGTCCCTGCTGATCACTCGTCGATCACACCGCAGCCGCCCTTCTGCGTGCCCGCCCCCCGGTGCGGGCGGCAGCAGGATTCCGATTCGAATCGGGTCGTATCCAGTCATCGGAAGCAACCCCTCTCGCCTGGCCACCCCTCGCGGCCAGGCGATCGTCGGTCGGCTCACTGACGTAGCGGCGCCCACCCGGTTGGGCCTTTTCCACCTCGCCATTTCACCCGGTGACATCAGCATGGCCGCCTCCGCACGCTGGGTGCCATCACTTTCGGGTCTGGCCGAAACTCTCAGTAATGCCGGATTTCGAGCCTCAGGTCTGTTTTGCGCGCTTCACAGTCCTGGGAGCCGGACGCGCGACCCAACGCCGGCAATCCCGACAAGCGCCGCCCACCCGAACGGGTGGGTGCAAGTTCACCCTCCCGAGTGATGGCCTCACGAGGGAATCGGCTCGACCGGACCGTCGTCGAAGCCGCGGGTATCGGACTCGGTACTCGCGGCGGTGGCAGGGTCGGACCCGCCCGGCGAGCTTCGCCCGGACAGCACAATGGCCGTGCAGATCAGGATCGTCCCGATGATCTCGAGTGGAACGGGCAACTGCGCCAGGAAGACGGCTCCGATGACGGCGGCGGTGACCGGCAGCAGGGCCAGCAGGATGGCGAACCGCGCCGCGGTGACCCGGCGCAGGACGAGTTGCTCGATCGCGTAGGGGATCACCGAACTGAGCACTGCGATACCGACCACGGCCAGCACCCGACCGAGGTCGGTGACCACGGGGGCAACGGCCCCGACGGCAAGTGGGGAGTAGACAACCGCACCGGCCGTCATGCCGACGGCGAGCGCACTGATCCCGTCGCGTTTCACCGCGATCCGCCGGCCGAGCAGAATGTAGCCCGCCCAGGAGACGGCCGAGCCGACAATGGCGACCAGGCCGATGATCACCCCCGTGGTCAGGCCGCCCTCCAGTTGGACGCCGGCCAGCAGGACGACCCCCACGGCGGCCAGGGCGATCCCGATCCGGTCCCGCCAGCCCCGGCCGGTCACCCCGGCCACCACGACCGGCCCGAGAAACTCGATCGCCACCGCGGTGCCCAGCGGCAGGTAGTCGATCGCGATGTAGAACGACACATTCATGGTGGCCAGCACGATCCCGAACAGCGCGGCACCGCCGAACTCGCGCCTGGTCCACTGCTGCCGCCACGGCCGTCGCCAGGCGAGCAGGACGAGCGCCGACACCGCCAACCGCCACCACGCCACCGACGAAGCGGGGATGACGGCGAAGAGGCCAACCGCAAGGGCAGCGCCGGCGTATTGGGTGAAGCCGGAGGCCAGGAACAGCGCGGGCGCCGGTATGCGGTCGACCACCCCGGCCGACCCCGAGCCTGGGTTCTGCTCGGGTCCCGACATGCGCACAGTGTGTCAAGCGTCCGAGGCTCCGGACCGCGACAGGCTGCAGGTCAGCGTCGTTCCGGAGTGGATCAGAGCCCGAAGAACCCCCGACAGAGCGGCAGACCGCGCACCTGAACAGCCCAGTTCGACCGGACGAACCGCGCCGGGTCCACCGTCAACCGCTGCTCGACGACCCGTTCACCGAGACGCCGCTGCCGCACATCGGTGCCGTCGCGGGAGTAGCCGAGCTTTTCCGAGACCCGCAGCGAGCGCGGGTTGTCGACGAACGCGCCGCTGTCCGCCCGGGTCGCCTTGAGATGGTCGAAGGCGAATTGCAGCACCGCCTCCCGCATTTCCGTCCCGATGCCATCGCCCTGGTGCGCCGCCCCCAACCAGGAGCCGGTCTCGACCCGCTTCGTGACCGCGAAGTCCTTCGCCATCAACTCCTGCAAACCGACCAGCACACCGGCACGGCGCACCATGAACGGCAGTTGCCAGGACTCGGGCGTCGTCGCTCCGCGATTCGTCCAGTAGTACCGCAGGGTGTTCGGGATCAGTTCTGCCCGCGGCGCGTCCGTCCACGGCATGGCGAACGGCATCCGGCCCGCGTCGTGAATGCCGGACAGGATGAGGTCGAGCGTTTCCACCAGGTCGTCGTCCTGCAGCGGCGTCAGCAGCAGTCGCGGGGTGGCCAGGCGCAACCCGAAGACCGGCCAGTACTCGGCGAGCGTCCGATCGGTCGGGGTCACCCTGGGTAGCCTGCCCGTCGCGACCGGTCCCGACAACCCGATCGCCGCGAACCGGCCGGAGAATCACGGTCGCCGTGGGTCATAGCGGCCGACTGCGGGCGGCGGTGTCGGCGGGCGCGGCTACCCTCGGGCGCATGTGGGCAGTCACGATCGAAGAAGAAGGTTCACCCGCAACGTTGGGGTGGGCCGAGTTCCCGGACCCGGTTCCCGGGCCGGATGAGGTGTTGATCGACGTCGCCGCGAGCGGCGTCAACCGGGCGGATCTGCTGCAGGCGGCCGGTCTGTATCCGGTTCCCCCCGGTGCGTCACCGATTCTCGGGATGGAGTGCTCCGGGGTCATCGCCGCTATTGGTCGGGGGGTTTACGGCTGGCAGGTCGGCGACCAGGTATGCGCGCTGCTGGCCGGCGGGGGGTACGCGCAGAAGGTGGTCGTTCCCGCGGTGCAGGTGCTGCCGGTCCCGGACGGCGTCGACCTGGTCGACGCGGCCGGCCTGCCGGAGGTGACCTGCACGGTGTGGTCGAACCTGGTGATGACGGCCGGGCTATCGGCGCGGCAGACGGTCCTGATCCACGGCGGCAGTTCCGGCATCGGCACGATGGCCATCCAGGTGGCCAGGATGGAAGGGGCGACCGTCGCGGTGACGGCATCCCGCCCGGAGGCACTGCAGGCGTGCCGCGACCTTGGCGCCGAACTGGCGATCAACTACACCGAACAGGACTTCGTGAAGGTCCTGAAGGACGCAACCGACGGCCGGGGAGCCGACATCATTCTTGACGTGGTCGGGGCGAAGTACCTGCAACGCAACATCGATGCCCTCGCCGACGGTGGTCGGCTGATCATCATCGGTATGCAGGGCGGGACCACGGCCGAACTGAACATCAACACCCTGCTGCGCAAGCGAGCCGGGATCATCGCCACCGCGCTGCGCTCCCGTCCCGCGTCCGGGCCGGGATCGAAGGGCGCGATCGTCGCCGAGGTGCTGGACCGGCTGTGGCCGCGGATCCGCGCCGGCGAGATCCGGCCGGTGATCGACACCGTGATGGAAATGCGCGAGGCCGGTGAGGCGCACCGCCGTTTGGCCCGCGGCGGACATGTCGGCAAGATCGTCCTGCGGGCACCCGTCACCGGTTCCGATGACGCTGCCGCTGCTTCTACTGTCACCGAGGAGAGTTCACGATGACCGAATCCCCCAGTCACCGGGTCATGGTGATCGGCCCTGACGGTCAGCCCGTCGGTTTCGCCGATGTGCCGAACAGCGCGGGTAGCACCAGCAACGTTGGTGGCGACGGAACCGAGAGCGCTGAGGATGCCGGCGAGGACGGTGCTTTCGATCCTGCCGACGCCATCGGTGAACCCGCCAAGGTGATGCGGATCGGCACCATGATCAAACAGTTGCTGGAAGAGGTCAGGGCCGCCCCGCTGGACGACGCCAGCCGGGCCAGGCTGCGCGAGATTCACGAGCGGTCCATCAAGGAGTTGGAGACCGGGCTGACCCCGGAATTGCGTGACGAACTGGAGCGGCTCTCGCTGCCGTTCTCCGAGGACACGATCCCCTCCGACGGCGAACTGCGGATCGCCCAGGCGCAGCTGGTGGGGTGGCTGGAAGGGGTGTTCCACGGACTGCAGGCCGCCCTCGTCGCCCAGCAGATGGCGGCCAGGGCGCAGCTCGAGCAGATGCGCCGCGGGTTGCCGCCCGGTGCGTCCCAGGGGGATTCGTCGGGTGGTCCGCTCAGCTCGAGTACCGGCCACGGCCAGTACCTGTAGGGCGCAGGCAGGTCCCCGGCAGGTCCCCGGCGCCGCCGGTGACCTGCCTGCGCTGGGTATGTTCGCGGGGGCTGATGCCCGTGGTTTCTGGGAACTGCCACGTGCCGTGACGACGATCACCGGCGAATCTGGATCGATCACGAATGGCGGGACCTTTGGCCCGTTACGCCAGGGCCGGGTCCCTCTAACGTTCGTGGTGGGTCGGTGACGTGCCGGTTCATCTTCTTCCGATTGGCAGCCTTCATGTCAGCGTCCACAAGCTCAAGACGGTCGGCGTGATCAGCCGGGACGAGCAGGGCGGCATCATCGAGATCGCCGAACCGGCGGTGAAAGAGCCTGCGCTGGCTGCATTCTCGTCCTAGATTCGCCCGCGACCGCGGTGCTGCTGCCGCACCTGATAGGCAGCAGCACCGCCAGCGCTGCGTGGCAGCCGTCACGCCCAGATCGGGACCAAAGCCTCTCCGCCGGTCTGCGCGCCCGCCCCTACCGTCGAAATAGATCGGTCCTACCGGACCGATCCTCAAGGAGTGAAAATGAGCATCACCGCAGCACCGACCACCATCAACCCGGCCGCCGCCGCGACACCGCAAGCCTGGCACGGCTTCGACGGCGGTGAGTGGCAGAACGGAATCAACGTCCGAGACTTCATCCAGCGCAACTACACCCCCTATCTCGGCGACGGGGCGTTCCTGCAGGGCCCAACCGAGCGGACGACGGCATTGTGGAACCGGTTGGTGGCGATGTTCCCCGCCGAGCGTGAACGCGGCGTCTACGACGTCGACGAGCACACCCCGTCGACCATCACCTCGCACGCCCCCGGCTATATCGACCGGGACTCCGAATTGATCGTCGGATTGCAGACCGACGCGCCGCTCAAGCGCGCGATCATGCCCAACGGTGGCTGGCGGATGGTCGAGGACGCCCTCGTCACCTACGGTTACCAGCCCGACCCGCAGATCAAGAAGATCTTCACCACCTACCGCAAGACCCACAATCAGGGCGTCTTCGACGTTACCCGCCGCAGGTCAGGGCAGCCCGCCGGTCGCACATCATCACCGGTCTGCCCGATTCCTACGGCCGCGGCCGGATCATCGGCGACTACCGACGCCTTGCCCTCTACGGCGTCGACGCATTGGTCGAAGCCAAGAAGTTGGAGCGCGCGGAACTCGATCTGCTGCGCAGCGTCGAGGACGTCATTCGTGACCGTGAGGAAAACACCGAACAGATCAACGCGCTGCACGAGCTCAAGGAAATGGCGCTCGGCTATGGCGTCGACATTTCCGGTCCGGCCGAGTACTGCACAAGAAGCCGTGCAGTGGCTCTACTTCGCCTACCTGGGCGCGGTCAAGGAGCAAAACGGCGCGGCGATGTCGCTGGGCAGGACGTCGACCTTCCTGGACATCTACCTGCAGCGGGATCTGGCCGCCGGCCGGATCACCGAGACCCGGGCCCAGGAATTGATCGACGACCTGGTGATCAAGCTGCGCATCGTGCGCTTCCTGCGCACCCCCGAGTACGACTCGCTGTTCTCCGGTGACCCGACCTGGGTGACCGAGTCGATCGGCGGGATCGGCGAGGACGGCCGGCCATTGGTCACCCGAACCTCGTTCCGAATGTTGCAGACGCTCTACAACCTGGGGCCGGCCCCCGAGCCGAACCTGACCGTGATGTGGAACGGCCGGCTGCCAACCGGATTCAAGGAGTTCTGTGCAAAGGTGTCCATCGACACCTCCGCCATTCAGTACGAGTCCGACGATCTGATCCGGGGCCAGTTCGGGGATGACGCGGCCATCGCCTGCTGTGTCTCCGCGATGCGGGTCGGCAAGCAAATGCAGTTCTTCGGCGCCCGGGTCAACCTGGCAAAGACGTTGCTGTACGCCATCAATGGTGGCCGCGACGAAATCACCGGCCAGCAGGTCGCGCCGATCAGCGCACCCGTCGGCGGTAGTGTGCTCGACTACGCCGAGGTCACCGCCGCCTTTGATCACACCATGGACTGGCTGGCCGAGGTCTATGTCGACGCCCTGAACTGTGTGCATTTCATGCACGACAAGTACGCCTACGAGCGGTTGGAAATGGCGCTGCACGACGGCACCATCCTGCGCACATTGGCCTGCGGGGTCGCCGGGCTGAGCGTCGTTGCCGATTCCCTGTCCGCGATCAAATACGCCTCGGTTCATCCGGTTCGCGACGAGACCGGTTTGGTGGTCGACTATCTCATCGAGGGTGAGTTCCCCACCTACGGCAACGACGACGACCGCGCCGACGAAATCGCCGTCGAGCTGGTCCAGTCGTTCATGAAAAAGGTCCGCCGCCAGCCGAGTTACCGCGGTGCGGTGCACACCCAGTCCGTGCTGACGATCACCTCGAATGTGGTCTACGGGAAGGCCACCGGCAACACTCCGGACGGTCGGCGCGCGGGCGCACCGTTCGCCCCGGGCGCGAACCCGATGAACGGCCGGGACACCCACGGCATGCTGGCCAGCGCGCTCAGCGTGGCCAAGCTGCCGTACGACGAGGCGCAGGACGGGATCTCTCTCACCGCAACCGTCGTTCCCGCGGGACTCGGTCACACTCCGGTCGAGCAGTCGCGGAATCTGGTCGGCCTCCTCGACGCCTACATCGTGGACAAGGGTTTCCACCTGAACGTCAACGTGCTCAATCGCGAGACGCTCGAGGACGCCATGGAGCACCCGGAGAAGTACCCGCAGTTGACGATCCGAGTGTCCGGCTATGCGGTCAATTTCGTCCGACTCACCCGCGAGCAGCAACTGGACGTGCTGTCCCGCACATTCCATGGCGGTGTCTGATGATCGGCTCGCGGGAGGCCCGAACAGCGTTCTGCCGACCGATGTCAAGGCTCCGTGGCCGACCCGGACCGTCGTCCTCCCCGACGACGACGGAACGACAGTCGGCCACGGACCAGAGGGGATGGTCGAGCGCGGTGCCGGTGCCGCGCTCGACCACACTCTTCCGTCGCCGGCGGCTCATGCTGGCACGTCGCACGATCACCCGGCGCACGACCACCCGCCCCACGACCACCCGGCGCACGACCACCCGCCCCACGACCACCCGGCCCACGACCACCCGCCCCACGACCACCCGGCGCACGACCACCCGGCGCACGATCACCCGGCGCACGACCACCCGGCGCACGATCACCCGTCCCACGATGACGAGGCGCCCCTGATCGTCGCCCTCGGCACGCCGACGTTCGGCCACCACGTCGACCCCGTCCGGGATGCGCAGCTGCGGGCGCACCATGCCGGGACGGCCGGCAGCTGCACTCCTGGGAGCTGGTGACAGCCGTCGACGGTCCGGGGACCCGACTGACGATCTTCCTGTCGGGCTGCGCGCTGCGCTGCCAGTACTGCCAGAACCCCGACACCTGGAGGATGCGGGACGGCATGCCGACGACCTGGCGGACATCACCGCGCGCATCGACCGGTACGCGCCGATGCTCAAGGCCGCGCACGGCGGCGTGACGCTCACCGGCGGGGAACCGTTGCTGCAGGCCGGCTTCGCCGCGCGGATCTTCCGGCACTGCCGGAGGTCGGCATCCACACCGCCTGGACACCTCGGGTTTCTGGGCGCCCGCGCCACCGACGAGATGCTCGACAACACCGATCTGGTGCTGCTGGACGTCAAGTCCGGGCCTGCCCGACACCTACCGGGAGGTGACCAGCCGCGAGCTGGCGCCAACCCTGGAGTTCGGCCGCCGGCTCGCGCTGCGGGGCAATCGCATCTGGTTGCGGTACGTGCTGGTGCCCGGGCTGACCGACGCCGTCGACAACGTCGACGCGGTCGCCGACTACCTGCTGAGTCTGCAGCAGTTGGGCTCGGGCGCGGCTGTTGATCGGGTCGAGATCCTGCCGTTCCATCAGATGGGCGAGTCGAAGTGGCATGAGCTCGGTATCGAGTACCCCCTGGAGGGCACCGCGCCGCCGAGCGACGAGCTGCTCGTTCGGGTGCGGGCGCAGTTCCGGGCCCGGGGGCTGTCGGTGTTCTGAGCCGCGGCCAGCTGAAGCGTCACTGATGGGGCAAAGCACTCGCTTGAGCACGCCCGCAGTCGTCCCGATGCGCCCACAACGCCCCACCAGCAGCGTTATAGCGACCGCTCGTGGTCGCGGGACCCTGCCACGGCCGCCGCAGCGGCGGTGGCGTCCGCGACCACCTGGGCCGCGTTCCCGTTGTCGATGGAGTCCGCTGTCCGGTCGGCCAGCACCCGGCCAGCCATCATCGGCGTCGCCTCATCCCACCTGGTGCCCGCTGCGGCGTCCGCCCGACGCCGGGCAACCCCGAGAGTGTCTCCAGCACAACACGATTCGCCAGCATGGCGGTGATGTCGGCGTGGTCGTACGGCGGCGCGACCTCGACGATCTCCAGACCGACCAGCGGGACGTCACGGCCGATCCGGCGCACTGCGTCCAGCAGCTCCCGCGCCGTCAGCCCGCCAGGTTCGGGGGTGCCAGTGCCGGGCGCGGCGCCGGGGTCGACAACGTCGATGTCCACCGACAGGTAGACCCCATCGGTGTCGTCGACGGCGATGGCCATCGCCTCGGTCAACACCTCGTCCAGCCCGCGCTGCTGCACTTCGGCCATTTCGTAGCAGCGCATGCCCTGCTCGGCCATCCACAGGAGCTCGGGCGGCTCGGGCCAGTAACCACGCAGACCGATCTGCAGGAAACGATCACCCCGGACCGCGCCGGATTCGATGACCCTGCGCATCGGCAAACCGTGACCGTAGAGCGAGCCGAATTGGATGTCTCCGGTGTCGGCGTGCGCGTCGAAATGCATGACGGAAATCCGGCCGTACCCGAAATGCTCCGCCAGAGCGGTGATGTCGGGCTGTGCGACAGTATGGTCGCCGCCCAGCACCACGGGGATCTTGCCCTCGGATGCAAGCTGAAAGATCGCCGCCTGCAGGTTGTCCAGGGACTGTTTCGTCTCGGTCGGCGGCATCATGATGTCGCCGGCGTCGACCACGCCAAGGTCGAGCAGTGGGTCCACCCGCAGTGACAGGTGCGGCCGGGAGCCGGTGTGCTCGGAGTAGTCGCAGGTGCGAATGGCCAGCGGGCCCATCCGGGCACCGGAGCGATAGGAGGTGCCGGAGTCGTAGGGGGCTCCCACGATCACCGCGCTGGCGTCGGCGTAGCTGGACGGATCGGCCAGGTCGCAGCGCGGGACTCCGGTAAAGGTGACATCCGGTCCGTACATCGCGCCAAGTCTGGCCATCGCTCGATTGTCCCCTTCGTCTGCAGCGGACGCACTCAGCTGCGGCAACGGATTTCGTTGTCGTTGACCCTATCGGCAACGGATTCACTTGCGCAACGTGCATCGGAGTTGCCATGATGGCACCGTGCCCGCACGATCGACCACCACGATCCCGCTCGCAGAGCCGACCCTGCAGCCGGATCGGCAGCCGCTCGATGAGGTGTCCAAGAAGATCATCGAGCAACTACAGGAGGACGGCCGCCGTCCCTATTCCAGCATTGCAGCGTCGGTCGGCCTGTCCGAAGCTGCTGTGCGGCAACGGGTTCAGCGTCTCGTCCGGACGGGTGTCGTGCAGATCGTCGCCGTCACCAACCCCCTTCATCTCGGTTTCACCCGGCAGGCGATGATCGGTATCAAGGTCGACGGACTGCTCGACCCGGTAGTCGCGGCAATTTCCGCGCTGGAGGAGGTCGCCTACGTGGTGATCACCGCTGGATCGTTCGACATGTTGGCCGAGGTGATCTGCGAAGACGATGAACACCTGCTGCGCATCATGAACCATGCCATTCGCACCATCGAGGGTGTCCGGTCGACGGAGACCTTTGTCTATCTCGAATTGTCCAAACAGACCTACACCTGGGGAACCCGATGACCGCCACCCTCCCATCCGCGGGCCCGTCCGCTGCCGCCGGTCCGTCAACCGCAGGTGGCTCACCCACCGACCACCTGTGGATGCACTTCACCAGGATGGGTTCCTACGATGATCATCCCGTTCCCATCATCGAACGCGGTGAGGGTTGCTACATCTGGGACAGCAACGGAAAGCGTTACCTGGACGCGCTGTCGGGGCTGTTCGTGGTGCAGGTCGGACACGGCCGCGAAGAACTCGCGCTGGCCGCCGCTGCCCAGGCCCGCAAGCTCGCCTTCTTCCCCATCTGGTCCTACGCCCACCCGACGGCCATCGAACTGGCCGATCGGATCGCCGCGGCCGCACCCGGCGACCTGAACAAGGTGTTCTTCTCCACCGGTGGCGGCGAATCCGTCGAGAC
Source organism: uncultured Actinomycetota bacterium (assembly GCA_963730295.1). Classification (GTDB taxonomy): domain Bacteria; phylum Actinomycetota; class Actinomycetes; order Mycobacteriales; family Nakamurellaceae; genus Nakamurella. The sequence goes on from CAVSRE010000009.1 coordinate 870,050, forward strand.
CGCCTGGAAGTTGGCCAAGCAGTACTTCAAGCTGACCGGAAAGCCGAACAAGTACAAGGTGATCAGCCGGGCGATCGCCTATCACGGGACCACCCAGGGCGCGTTGTCGATCACCGGTGTGCCGCCCTTCAAGGAGGCCTTCGAACCACTGGTCCCGGGTTCGGTCCGGGTACCCAACACGAACTTCTACCGGGCACCCTGGTTCGTCGCCGACGACGAGAAGGCGTTCGGCCGCTGGGCGGCCGACCAGGTCGAAGAGGCCATCCTGATGGAGGGCCCGGACACGGTCGCCGCGGTCTTCGTCGAGCCGGTGCAGAACGCAGGCGGCTGCTTCCCGCCGCCTCCCGGGTATTTCGAACGACTCCGTGAAATCTGCGACACCCATAACGTGCTGCTCGTCTCTGACGAGGTGATTTGCGCCTATGGCCGACTAGGAACCATGTTCGGCGCGCAGAAGTTCGGCTACCAGCCGGACATCATCACCTCGGCCAAGGGCCTGACTTCCGGGTATTCGCCACTCGGCGCTGCCATCATTTCCGACCGGATTTTCGAGCCGTTCAGCAAGGGCAGGACCACCTTCCCGCACGGCTACACCTTCGGCGGCCACCCCGTCTCCTGTGCCGTCGCCCTGGCGAATCTCGACATTTTCGAATCCGAGGACCTGCTGGGAAATGTGCTGCGTCACGAGAACGCGTTTCGCTCCACACTCGAACGCCTCAAGGATTTGCCGATCGTCGGTGACGTCCGCGGTGACGGCTATTTCTTCGGCATCGAGTTGGTGAAGGACCAGGCCACCAAGGCGACCTTCAACAAGGAGGAGAGCGAGCGGATTCTGCGGGACTTCATTTCCACCGCGCTTTTCGACCGCGGGCTGTACTGCCGCGCGGACGACCGCGGCGACACCGTCGTGCAGGTCGCCCCGCCGCTGATCAGTGGGCAGCAGGAATTCGACGAGATCGAATCCATTCTGCGATCGGTCTTCAGCGATGCGTGGGCGCTGCTCTGACCGGGGGGTGACCGCCGCCACGACGATCCCCGGCACTACCGGACCTGGGCGGCGCCCGCGGGCACCGAAGCCGCTGCCACCGCTTCGTCCCAGTCGATCCGGTAGCGCTGTTCGGGACCGAGGGTCCGTTCCGGGGAAAGAACGTCCTGGTGGCGATCGGCATCATCAGCCGCATCTTGGTGATGGCCGCCGGACCGAGTGCCTTGCTGTTGTTGGTCCTGGCCCAACGCTTGGCAACCTTCTCCACTCCCGGCCGGCGCAGTGCTTCGTGGGTCGCGAACGCGCTGGGCACGTCGGGCAGATCGCGCAGACATCTGGCCACCTGGACCGCGCTCTCCGCGGCGAGCGATGCCCCCTGCCCGGAACTCGATGACGGAGCATGCGCCGAGTCGCCCACCAATACCAGCGGGCCGCGATGCCACCGCGGCACCACGCTCATTGCCCGCTGGTCGCGCGGTTGAGAGCGTCGGAGGGGTCGGTCGAGGGCTGGCGTGCCACGCTGTCCGGGTGACCGAATTGAACGTGCTGGGCGGCGAACTCGAGGCGTGCGGGATCGACCCGGTGACCGGCTTCTTCCGGGATGGCAGGTGCGCCACCGGTCCGGAGGATGCCGGCCGGCATGTGATCTGCGCCGTCGTCACGGCGGAGTTCCTGGAACATCAGCGGCGGGTCGGCAACGACCTGAGTACGCCGCGCCCCGAGTACCGGTTCCCGGGCCTGACACCCGGCGACCGCTGGTGCGTGGTCGCGGTGCGCTGGCGGCAGGCGCTGGCGGACGGGGTCGCGGCACCGGTGGTGCTGGCCGCGACGCATCAACGCGCGCTGGACATCGTGTCCATCAACGATCTTCGCCGGCACGCGGTTGACGTCCCGCCCGACCTCAGCTCGCTGGGCTGATCCAGCCACCACCCACCCGTCGAGTGGCCACCTCCGGGCCCTTCCGCGTAGCGGAAGGGCCCGGCACCGGCGACTTGAATCTAGGCTGGCTCCGCCGGAATCTGGCTGGCCCACAGATCGGGGCCGAAGACTTCGTAGCGGATGCTGTCGGCGGGTACGCCGCGGGCGAGCAGGGTGGAGCGGACGTGCCGCATGAACGGCAGCGGCCCGCAGGTGAAGACCTGAATGTCCGCCGGCAGCGGGATCTCGGTGAGATCCATGAACCCCTGCTGCGAGCGGTGGTCGTCGGATCCGACGGTTTCGTACCAGGTGTAGGCGGTGAAATCGTCGAGTTGCCGTCCGACGTGCAGGACTGTCTCGCGGAGGGCGTGGTCCTTGGCGGTACGGTCGGCGTGCGCGATGATGACGGTGCGGTCGGGTTGGGTGCGGGCGATGTGTTCCACGATGGGCAGCACGGTAGTGATTCCGGCGCCCGCGCTGGCCAGCAGCAACGGCCCATCAGAGGGTTGGATGACGAAGTCGCCGGCCGGTGCGCTGACTTCCAACGTCTCCCCGACGGTGATGTGGTCGTTCAGGTACGTCGAGACCTGCCCGTCGGGTGCGCCGTTGACCCCCCGGACCCGGCGGACGGTGATCTGCAGCCGGTTTCCCAGTCCGGTGGATGACACGGTGTACTGCCGCGGCTGCCGTTGCCCGTTCGGAAGATCCACGAACACGGACACGTACTGGCCGGGGCTGATCTCCGGCAGGTCGCCGTCGTCGGCTGGTTCCAGGATGAGCGAAATGACGTCCTGGGCTTCCTCGATCTTCCGCACCACCCGGTAGGGGCGCAGCGGCCGGGTCGGGTCGACGCCGGCCTGCTGGTAGAGGCGAGCCTCTTCGGCGACGAGTTGAGTGGCGAACAGCCAGTACACCTCGTTCCAGGCGTCGGCGATCGCGGGGGTGACTGCGTCACCCAGCACCTCACCGACCGCACCGAGCAGGTGATAGCCGACGATGGTGTACTGCTCCGGGCGGATTCCCAACGAGATGTGTTTGTAGGCAATGCGTTCCAGCACCCGATCGAACGACGGCGCCGCGGGGTCGATCAAGTGCACGGCATAGGCAACCACTGAAGCGGCCAGTGCCCGGGACTGTTCACCGGTGGCCTGATTGCCCTGGTTGAAAACCCGCAGCAACTCGGGGTGCTCGGCGAACATCCGCGGATAGAACCGGGCGGTGATCTGCTCGGCGTGCGCGGCAACGACACCAGCGGTGGCGGCAACGACTGCGGCGGACCGGTCCGACAACAATGACGGCGTGGCTTCTTGCAGGGTGGTCGACATTTTCTACCTTCTCGTCGATGAATCAGGAATGGCAACGTGCCGACTACCTATCGGCCGGGACACAAAACTGCCAACTATTCCTCCATCAGTTCAGGTCGTTGAATGACCTCCCATTGATCATCGTCGAGGTAGGCGTCCGGGGCCGCTGACCTTTGTCGTGGTTGATCGCGACGAGGCGGTCCTGCTCTCGTTCAGAACCAGCGTTCCAGGATCTGCGCGACACCGTCCTCGTGGTGATGGGCGCCGACCTCGGTCGCAATGGCCGCAACGTCGGGGTGCGCGTTGCCCATGGCGACTCCGAAACCGGCCCAGTGCAGCATCTCCAGATCGTTGGGCATATCACCGAAAGCGATGACGTCCTTGGGATCGATGCCCCACCGACCCGCCAACGCGGCCAGCGCCGAACCTTTGTTGACCCCGGCAGCGGCCACTTCGATCAGGCCGTCGTCGGTGGAGTAGGTGATGTGCACCGAATCGGCACCGGCGGTCCGCGCGGCCAGCGCCAACGATCGGGAATCGCCGGTGCCCCTGACGAGCAGCTTGGCGGCCGGCTCGGACAGCAACGATGCCCGATCGGCGCGCTGAAAATAGCCGAACGCCCACGGGTGGTTGTACTGCTCCTCAGCGATGCAGGCCTGAATCGTCACGCCGAGCCGCTCGACGGCGACGGCGAACTCGTCGGTCTGCACTTGCAGCGCACCGACAAAGGTCTGCATGGTCAGCGGGGTCAGCGGCGAAGAAGCGATGATCTCGCCGGCCGCGATGTCGTAGACGATGGCCCCGTTCATGCAGACCGCAGTCCCGGTGAAGCCGGCCTCGATGACCGGACCGAGCCACCAGACCGGCCTGCCGGTAGCGATCACCACGCGGGCACCGGCCTCCCCCGCACGCCGCAGCGCGTCGATGTTGCGCTGGCTGACCTTGTCGCCGGACGCGTCGAGCAGGGTGCCGTCCATGTCGGTCACCACCATCACCGGTGCCGGGCCAGGGTCGATATGCCGTACCAGGGCAGGGTCGCGACGTCGCGATGCAGTCGCATCGGCAGAGTCGGGGCGCACCGTGGGCGGGACGAACGAGGGAACGGTCACCACGTCATTCTGGCCTGCCGGGCCGACGGTCCGTACCGACCACGGTCACACGGGGTGCTCGCGACGGAATCGATTCCCCGACTTCGTACCTTGATCGGCCGTCGCGGGAAGGCCCGATGGTGGCGAATCGACCCCCGCGCGGACGCGGCGTCAAACCTCTGCAGCGCGGACAACTCCGGCAGCGGCGCTCGTCGTTGACGACCTTGCGATGGTCATCGATGACAGGCAGGCGGCCCAACCCGAGCCCGGCGACCTCGAGACCAGCGACCTCGAGACCGGCCAATCGGAAGATTGGTTTGCCAGTGTCCAGGCCGGTCGCGATCTGCCGTGCGGACTGCGGGGCGACAGCGGTCATGGAGGCGTTCTCCTGGCCTGCCTGGAGTGCGTCCGTCGAGGCGGGCAGCCAGTGGGCGTCCCTGTGGGGCACGACGACATACGCGACGAGCAGTGGAACGGATGGCCGAGACCGTCGTCGCCCGGCGTCATCGGGGTCCCGGCGATCAGGTCACTACCGGTGAATCCAAGGAAGGTGATGACGCCGGGAATGACCGTCGGGTCAGGAGGTCGGTGCGGCGGCAACTGCCTTCTCGTGTGAGTGCGGAACTGACCCCTCGTGGGCCGACGTTTGCCAGGCAGTGCTGATTGCCGCCAGCGGTGAAGCCGCGAACGTGGTGGTCAGGCATCGCGCGACAGTGCCTCGTCCGTCGAGTTCGAACCGGCTTCCGGCTGGGAGAACCGGCTCGGCGGGGGCGCGAATACCCAGCAATGCAACGGTGTCGAGCACCCGGGCCTCGCCGATCAGCCCAGGAAGACCACGAACGCGTTGATCCGTCAGGTCGAGATCCTCGATCAGCAACTCTTTCCCGCAGTGCCGGACCGACAGAGTTGACCTGATGGCTCCACCGGTTTCGCCAGTGCGACCGAGCACCAGCGTTTCCCGCAGCAAGGCAACGGCGCCTACTCCCAGCTCGATGCTGGTACTCCGCCGAACGTTGGCCCCGTGGGCGACGACGAAGGGTTCACCGGCCCAGATCAGCACACCGCCATCGGCCACCGTGATTCGGACGGTCCACGACGACTCGACGCCGTCAGCGTCGTAGGCGACCGTCCCGGCAGTCTCGACAATTTCGAGCCAAGCTCCGGGGCCGACGTCCAGGTCGATGTCGACATGATCACCGCCGAGCAGCAGCGCCGAGGTCGCGACCAGGCCGATCCGCGCGCCGTCCTGCGCCACTCGCAGCGACCGGGGACTGATCGGCCCGCCGGTCAACGTCAGCCGGGCCCGACCCGGCGCGGCCCGTACCCCGATGCGGGTCACGCGTGGGTATGCCCGGCAGGCCGGTGCTCGTGCTCGTGCTCGTGACTCTTGATCAGGCGTTGCGCTGACGCCCCCGCGCTCGTGACCGTGCTCGTGCTCGTGCCCCTGGTCGCGCGTGGTGCTGACGCCCGCGTGCTCGTGACCGTGCTCGTGCTCGTGCCCCTGGTCGCGCGTGGTGCTGACGCCCGCGCGCTCGTGACCGTGCTCGCGCTCGTGCCCCTGGTCGCGCGTGGTGCTGACGCCCGCGCGCTCGTGACCGTGCTCGTGCTCGTGCCCCTGGTCGGGCGTGGTGCTGACGCCCGCGCGCTGGTGACCGTGCTCGTGCTGGTGCTCGTGCTCGTGTGTAGGAGACTCTGTCGCCGTGCCGCCCTCGTGCCGATGCACGTAGGCGGTACCGCCTTCGCCTGAATGACTGTGCGGGGCCATCGGACCGGGATCAACGGCGACATGAGTGCCCGTGCGAAACGTCGCAAGGACACCGCGCACCCAACCGGTCAGTTCGTCGATCGAGGCCCGGTCCAACCGGGACAGCCCGATCACCGGGCGCCCGTCGCGGGCGGCCCGACCGTCGGCGACCATCTGCGGCACATCCACCCCGACATAGGGTCCGAGGTCGGTCTTGTTGACCACCAACAGGTCTGCCCGGCCGATCCCCGGTCCGCCCTTGCGGGCGACATCGCCGCCGCCCGCCACGTCGAGCACGAAGATCTGCGCGTCGACCAGTGCCGGCGAGAACGTCGCGGTCAGGTTGTCGCCACCGGATTCGACGAGAACGACGTCCAGCGGGGCGAAATCCGCCTCCAGGTCCTCCACTGCCAGCAGGTTGGCGGTCACGTCGTCGCGGATCGCGGTGTGCGGGCAGGCGCCCGTCTCGACGGCCCGGATTCGCTCGGGATCCAGCACCCCGGCCGACCGGAGGAAACGGGCGTCCTCGTCGGTGTAGATGTCGTTGGTGATCACCCCGAGGCTCAGCTCGGCGGCGAGTTCCCGGCAGATCAGCGCGATCAGCGACGACTTCCCGGTGCCGACCGGGCCGGCAACACCGAGCCGCAGCGTCTTCCGTTGTGATCCCGGACCGTGCCCGGGCGCTGGCTGGGTGGAGACTGAAAGGGCGATATCAGGCACGGAACAACCTCTGATTCGTGACGGAATGGATCTCGGCCCACTGCTCGATCAGCGGCGCACCAAGGGCTGGAATCTGCTCGATCTCGGTCAACTGCGCCAGATCGCTGACCATACGCTCGATGTCGGGACCGGCAGCCATCACCCAACCGATGGTGACGACCGGGTCCAGCGGCTCGAGTTTCAGGGTCGCGGCGGCCACGGTCTGGGCATCGTCATAGCCGATCAGCCGCACCAACTGCGCGGCGGACAGTCCTGCGAGGGCGGCGGCAACGCCAAGCACCACTGCGCGCCCCGGCCGGCCGATCGACGCCAACGCGGCCGCGCCCGGCGTGTCCGGCCACAGTCTGTGGACCAGCCGGGCATACCCGCGCCCGAGCAACACCGACGTCTCCCGCAGGGCCGGGCTGATCGTCCTGGCCCGCCAGGCCGCATCCACCGCCAGCAACTCCCCCGCCAGCCCCCCCGTCTGTTCGCCAGCTCCCGCCACCACACCCTGCGCCACTGCCCCACCCTGCCCGCGCGGCTCAACTCCCCCCTCTCCACCCTGCGCGCGCGTCCCGCCCTGTCCGCGTGGCTCAACTCCCCCCTCACCACCCTGCGCGCGCGTCCCGCCCTGCCCGCGCTGATCAAGTTCCACCGCGCGGCCGAACTCGCTGACTCGCGCCGCACCGATCACATTCGGGGCAAGTTGATCAGCGCGATCGATGGTTCGGGCCCGAGCGACCACGGCAGCAGCAGCTTCGACGGCCGTCACCGTCCGCAGGCGCGCCTCGATGTACGCAGGCACTTCGGAGGCCCGCATCCCGCCGCGCAGCGCCGGCTCCAGGCCCGCGGACTGGGTGTGCGCCCCGGTAGGCAATCGCGCATCGGCCAGCATCATCATCATCAGCTCGCTCGGGCCGGCGCTCGTCACTGCAGCAGCCTATGTCGGCCCGCACGGTGATCCATCCGTCGGTAAAGGCCCTTCGATCCTCACATGAAGGGCCTTTCCTGACGGATCGATTTCAGGCCGGATCCGGGCCGAGACGTCAGCGTCGCCACCCGGCGTCCAGCAGCGCCTGCTCCACCCGCCGGACACTCGCCCGACGATCACCGAAGAAGGACCGACCGGTGACGCGGACGACATGCCAGCCGTTCCTGGCGAAGTTCTCCAATCGCTGGACGTCCTTCTCGTACTGCGCGGTGTCCCGGCGATGTTGCTCACCGTCGTACTCGGCAATGACCCTCCACCTGCGATAGACCAGGTCGCCGCGTCCGATAAACCTTCCGCTGGTCGTGAAGATGTCCGGGTTGACCACCGGTTCGGGCAGTCCACCGTCCAGGATCGCCAGCCTGAGCAACGATTCCGGCCGGGACTCCGCCCCTTGTCGAATGAGTTCGACCGCTCGTAGGGCCGCACGCTTGCCACGACCGCGATAGAGCTCCACCCGCTCACGCAGCTCGCGAATCGAGAGCCACGGTCGGTCGCCCATGGGGTCCGCGAATTTCAGTTCCAGGATGAGCGCATCACCGACCGCGACCAGGTCGTGCAGCGACAGCGAGGTGGCGAGCTGGCAGAACAGCGAGGCCGGGTCGACCACCGGCAACCCGTGCCGGTACACCATCTTGGTGTGCGGGTCAGTGACCTCGTGACCGACCGTTCCCATTCGTCGCGTGCCGCGGTGCGGCGCTCGGACACACAGGTGTAGTGGTTGCTCGCCCGGCAGCGGCGGCAGCGCAACGGGCCAGAGGAGCGCGGCAGTCGTGTGGCTGAAGAACCCATCCCCGGGGAGCACCAGCCCGAGGGCGCGGCAGCGTGCAATGAGCTCAGCATCGACAGTTGACGCAGTCCAAGTTGTGTAGGCGACGTTTGCTGCTGGCTCTGGGGTGGCTCGGGCCACCCGAATGCCTCGAAACGGCCGATCCAGATCCTGACCGCGCATGCGTTTGCGGCCGAGCCCGATCGAACGACCCTGTGCGACGGTGAATGGCTCGGTCGTCAGGACGGGCGGCAATGCTTGGCGGGGACCGGCGGGCATGCGCCACATGATCGTCAATCCGCAGCCATCCACCCTTGCCTTGTCCCCAATGGGACCTCGCCTGCCGCCGATCCTGCGAGTTATCCCCAGCCCGACAATCCATCCGGCACAACTGGCCCTTCGATCATGCGCCCAGGGGCCACTAGCGGCGGATCGATTCCGCGCCACCGCCACCGCCACCGCCACCGCCACCGCCACCGCCACCAGGGCTAGAACATCGAGTACAGCTGGGCGAGCGGCAGCCATTCCGCGGGTGCGGGCACCACAACCTCGCCGTCGATGGAGATCTCGAAGCTCTCCGGTTTGATCACGATGTCCGGCAGGGCGTCGTTGTTGATCATTTGCGCCTTGCCGACGTCCCGGGTGGGTTTGACGGCGGCCAGTCCGCGCTTCAGCCCGAGCCGCCCGGCCAACCCATCGTCCAGCGCAAACGGCGAGACGAACGACAAGGACAACTCGGCGCCGATGGTGTCGGTCAACGCGGGCCGCATCAGCACCGGCTGCGGCGTGGGGATCGAGGCGTTCGGATCACCCAGCGCACCCCAGACCAGCCCCCCGCCCTTGAGCACGACCGACGGCCGGATACCGAAGAACTTCGGCTCCCACAGCACCAGGTCGGCCAGCTTCCCGGGCTCGACAGAACCGATCTCGTCGTCGATGCCATGGGAGATCGCAACATTGATGGTGTATTTCGCGATGTACCGCTTGGCCCGGAAGTTGTCGGCCGGCATGCCGCCGCCGATATCGCCGCGCCGGGCCTTCATGACGTGCGCGACCTGCCAGGTGCGGCAGATGACCTCACCGATCCGGCCCATCGCCTGCGCGTCCGACGAGGTCAGCGAGATGGCGCCCATGTCGTGCAGGATGTCCTCGGCGGCGATCGTGGTCGCCCGGATCCGGGACTCGGCGAACGCGAGATCCTCTGGCACGGCCGGGTTCAGGTGGTGACAGACCATCAGCATGTCGATATGTTCGGCCACCGTGTTGACGGTGTGCGGCAGTGTCGGGTTCGTCGAACCGGGGATGACGTTCGGCAGACCGGCCAAGGTCAGGATGTCCGGCGAGTGCCCGCCGCCGGCGCCCTCGACGTGGAAGGCGCTGATCGACCGGCCGGCGATGGCAGCGATCGTCGAGGCCACATAGCCGGCCTCGTTCAGCGAATCCGAGTGCAGCGCGACCTGCAGACCCCACTCGTCGGCCCCCCGCAGGGCGGCGTCGATGGCGGCCGGGGTGGAGCCCCAATCCTCGTGCACCTTGAAGCCGCCCGCACCGGCCAACGCCTGCTCCTTGAGCCCGGCCATCGAGACGGTGTTGCCCTTGCCGAGCAGCAGCAGGTTGATCGGGTACGGATCGATGGAGCGGTGGATCTTCTCCAGATGCCAGGCGCCGGGCGTCACCGTGGTGGCCTTGGTGCCCTCTGAAGGCCCGGTACCGCCGCCGCCCAGGGTGGTCAGGCCGGTGGCGAGTGCCTCGACGATCTGTGACGGTGAGATCAGATGGACGTGGCCGTCGATGCCGCCCGCAGTGAGGATCTTGCCCTCGCCGGAGATGACGTCCGTGGATGGCCCTATCTGCAGCAATGGGTGCACGCCGTCGGCCACATCGGGGTTGCCCGCCCGGCCCAGCGCGACAATCCGGCCATCGCGAATGCCGACGTCGGCGCGCACGATGCCCCAGTGATCGAGCACGATCGCGTTGGTGATCACGGTGTCCGGCGCGCCGTCGGCGCGGGTGGTGCTGCCCTGCGCCATTGACTCGCGGATCGACTTGCCGCCGCCGAAGACGGCCTCCTCACCGCCCGCGGTGAGGTCCTGCTCGACCTCGATCCACAGGTCCGTGTCACCGAGACGGACCTGGTCGCCGACCGTCGGGCCGTACAGCGAGGCGTACTCCGAACGCGGGATCTGCACCATTAGAGCTCCTGCTCGGACTCGGTCTTGATCTGGATACCGGCGATGCGCCGGTTGCCCTGGAAGGCAACCGCGGCAACGTTCCGCGATGCGCCGGGCTCGAACCGCCGGGACGTCCCGGACGGAATGTCCAGCCGGAACCCGCGGGCCGCCGCCCGGTCGAAGTCCAGCGCCGTGTTGGCGTCCGGCAGGTGCAGGTGCGAACCGATCTGCACGGGGCGATCGCCGGTGTTGACGATCACCAGTTCGATCCGTTCGGCGTCGGTGCGGTTGGCGTTGAGTTCGATGAAGCCGGGCGCCGTGCGGATCGCGCCGGGCCCGCTTGATGACGTGGATGCCATGGGAGAGAGGCCTTTCCGGACCGTTAGGCGATGGGCAGGTGGATGGTCACTAGTTTGCGACCGTCAGGAAAGGTCGCCTCGACCTGGACGTCCGGCAGCATCTCGGCGACCCCGTCCATCACCTGGTCCCTGGTGAGCACCTCGCGACCTTCGACCATCAGGTCGGCGACCCGCCGGCCGTCCCGGGCCCGTTCGATCACCCAGGTTGTCAGCAGCGCCACGGTCTCCGGGTAGTTCAGTTTGACGCCGCGGGCCAGCCGGTCCCTGGCCACCATGCCGGCGACGGACAGCAACAGCTTTTCGGTGTCGGCGGGGGTCAGATGCACCGGTGCCTCCTCGTTGGGGACCCCAGCATCGGGTCCGAACCAGTAGCAATGAAACACGTCCCTGCGGGCAGCTGATCACCGGGCCCACCATCGTGCCGTGACGCCTCGGGCGCAGAACAGTCGCAGATCCGCAGAATTGTCCATCAGACATGTGTCGATCGCGTGTCGGCGAGCGCTGGTTCCGGGACTTCTCTGCCAGAGAAACATCGTCCTGATCAGGGCAGCAATTCGTACGCGGGCACCGTGAGGAAGTCGGCGAATCGGTCCTTGGTGCAGAGGTCGAACAGCAGGTTCCTGGAGTCGGCCAGCAACTCCTTGCCGCCCGGTGTCTCGGCCCAGGTGTCCGCCAGGGTTTCGGCGGCCTGATCCAGCAACGCGGTGATCATTTCCGCGCTGACCTGGCGACCGGTATCGAGCACCACCCGGTTTCGCCGCCATTGCCAGACCTGGCAGCGGGAGATCTCCGCGGTTGCGGCGTCCTCCATCAGGTGGTGAATGCCAACCGCGCCGTTGCCGGCCAGCCAGTTGACGGTGTATTCCATGGCGACTTCGATGTTGTCCCGTAGACCTTTTGCGGTCACGGTGAGCGGCAGCGAACGAATATCGAGGAGGTCCTTGGCACTGACATCCACTGGCGGCAAGGACTTGTCGAGCTGGTTCGACTTCTCGCCCAGTGCCCCATCGAAGATCTCCCGGCAGATCGCCACCAGGTCCGGGTGGGCCACCCAGGAACCTTCGTATCCGGCGTCGGCCTCCCGGGTCTTGTCGGCCCGCACCTTGGCGAAGGCGACCGCGTTGATCTCCGCGTCCTGCCTGGACGGGATGAAGGCGGCCATGCCGCCGATCGCGTAGGCACCCCGGCGGTGGCAGGTCGCGACCAGCAGGTCCGAGTAGGCCTTCATGAACGGCGCGGTCATGGTGATGGCGTTGCGGTCGGGCAGCACGTAGTCGTCGCCGGCGTCGCGGAAGGTCTTGACGATCGAGAACAGATAATCCCAGCGGCCGGCGTTGAGCCCGACCGCGTAATCCCGGAGCTCGTACAGGATCTCGTCCATCTCGAATGCCGCCCAGATCGTTTCGATCAGCACCGTCGCTCGAATGGTGCCCGGCTCGATCCCGAGTGCCGACTCGGCATACGCGAAAACCTCGGCCCAGAGCCGCGCCTCGAGGTGGGACTCCATTTTCGGCAGGTAGAAGGCCGGGCCGACCCCGCGGGTCAGCAGTTCGGCGGCGTTGTGGAAGAAGTAGAGCCCGAAGTCGACCAGTGCCCCGACCAGCGGTGCCCCGGCGAGCGTCAGGTGCTTCTCCGGCAGGTGCCAGCCGCGGGGCCTGGTCACGATCACCGCGAGCTCGCCGTCGTTCAGCCGGTAGGACGTGCCGTCCTGGTCCAGCTCGATGGTGCGCCGGATCGCGTCCCGCAGATTGATCTGACCGGAGATGACGTTGGACCAGGCGGGAGTGTTGGCGTCCTCCAGGTCCGCCAACCAGATATTCGCACCCGAGTTCAGCGCGTTGATCGTCATCTTCCGATCCGTCGGACCGGTGATCTCGACCCGACGATCGGCCAGGTAGGCCGGTATCGGCGCGACGGTCCAGTCGCCGGCGCGGATCTCCGCGGTCTCGGCGAGGAAGTCCATCGGTTCGCCGACCGCGACCGCGTCCCGGCGCAGCTGGCGCAGGTCGAGAAGTTCATCGCGGCGGGCCGCGAAGCGGTCATGCAACTCGGCCAGGAATTCCAGAGCGGCCGGCGTCAGGATCTCCTCCGACTGATCGACGGGGGGTCCGGACACGACAATCCGACTGCTCACAAAACTCCCTCTCGTCCTGCTGATGGAGATCAGTGGCGCGGGCAACGGACGAGAGTCACCCGCGCCACTCATCATGGCGCACCCAGCGTTGGGTGTTGAAGAACGTGCAGCCAATCGGACTAGCGGGGAATCTGTGCTGCCTCTCCGAACGGCTCGACCTGCGGGTTCTCCCGCACCGCGTCATGGGCGGAAATGCCGGAGGGCTCCTCCGCCTCGATCTTGGCACGCTGCTTGTCGGAGTTCAGCAATTGGTTGAGCAGAATTGCTACGATCGCGCCGGCACTGATTCCGGAATGGAAGATCGTCTGGAACCAGGATGGGAACGCGTTGTAGAAGCTGTCGCGCACTACCGGGATCATCGCGATACCCACCGAAATGGCGACCACGAGAATGTTCCGGTTGTTGAACTTCACGGTCGACAGGGTGCGAACGCCACTGGCGGCGACCATGCCGAACAGGGCAATTCCGGCACCACCGAGAACGGGTTGCGGGATGCCTTCGACAATGGCGCCCATCTTGGGCGTCAGGCCCAACAGGATGAGTACACCACCGGCGAAGGTCGCCACGTAGCGGCTGCGAACTCCGGTGATCGACACCAGCCCCACGTTCTGGGCGAAGGCTGTGTACGGGAAGGTGTTGAAGACGCCGCCGAGCACCGTCGACAAGCCGTCGGCTCGCAGCCCGTCGGCCAGTCGGCGCTGATCGACCTTGACATCGACGATCTGGCCGATGGCCAGGATGTCGCCGGTGGTCTCGGTCATGATGACCAGGCCGACGATGCACATCGAGATGATCGCGGAGATCTCGAAGATCGGGAAGCCGAAGTAGAAGGGCGTGGTGACGCCGACCCAGTTGGCGTTGGGAACCTTGTCCCAGTGCACCATTCCCATCGGAATGGCGACGACTGTGCCGATCAAGATGCCCAGCAGGATCGAGATCCGGGCGAGCGCGGGCGGTCCGAATCGTTCGATGAGCACAATGAGCAGCAATGTTCCGGCCGCCAACGCCACGTTCTTCATCGGCGCGCCGTCTTCGGTGATCAGGCCGCCGCCGACCCAGTTGGCCGCCACCCCGAACAGCGACAGGCCGATGATCAGGATGACGGTGCCGGTGACCAGTGGTGGGAAGAAGCGAACCAGCTTCGCGAAGAACGGCGCCAGCACCATCATGAAAATGCCGCAGGCGATCACCGATCCGTAGATGGCCCCGACGCCGTACTGCGAGCCGATGACGATCATCGGCGAGACGGCAGCGAAGGTGCAGCCCTGCATCAACGGCATTCGGACGCCGAACCACTTGAATCCGATCGATTGGATCAATGTGGCGATGCCGGCGACAAACAGGTCCGCGGTGACGAGGTAGCCCAGATCGTCCGGGTTCATCTTGCCCATGGCGATCAGCGCGCCGCCGACCACCAGGGGCACTGCCACTGCACCTGCGTATAACGCCAGTACATGTTGCAAACCCAGCGGAATCAATTGCCGCCATGGGGGCAATTCATCAACTGACTCGAACGGCTTGCCTGCCGCGTCGAGTTTGGGGCGAAGTCCCATCTGAGCCTCCGGCGTGTGCGCGTGCGTGCCTGATCCGCACGAGAGCAGGAAATGTCCTGCGCAATGTCACCCGAGCACGTTGCCGTCGTGCGCGTTGCCGGTAAACGAGGTGTTAAGGGTGCCGCACAGCTGGCGCAGCGCCGGTGCCCTCAGGCTGGGAGTGATGCCGCTTTTCTCGGCGGGCGGGAACGTCGTCCCGCCCGCCGAGAAACCCAGGGCGTGCCGGTCAGGCGAGCTCGGCGGCCAACGCTCTTCCCGCCGCCGCCAGCAGGGGAACCGCGCGATCGACCGTCTCGGGGGTCATCCGGGCGGCCGGCCCGGACACCGACAGCGCCAGATGCGCCCGCACCCGGGGGACCGCGACGGCGACACACCGCACACCGAGTTCCTGTTCGCCGTCGTCGATGGCATAGCCGTGTTCGGCCGACCACCGCAACTGCTCGGCGAAGACGTCGGGGTCGGTGATGGTGTGTTCGGTGTGCCGCGGCATCCCCGTGCGGCGCAGCAGATCCTGGATCTCCTCCGCCGGCATGTCGGCCATGATCGCCTTACCGACGGCCGTGCAATGCGGCAGCACCCGCCGGCCCACCTCGGTAAACATCCGCATCGAGTGCTTCGACGGGACCTGCGAGATGTAGACGATCTGATCGCCGTCCAGCGACGCCAGGTTGGCGGTCTCACCGAGGTCGTCGACCAGTTGCGCCAGATGCGGCCTGGCAACGACGCTCAACATGGTCGAGGAACTCTCGGCCAGCAACAGGATCCGCGGACCGAGGGCGTACTGCCGCGACGGCTCCTGCCGGAGATAGCCGAGGTCGACCAGCGTCCGGGCGAGGCGATGAATGGTCGGCAACGGCAGCCCGGACGTCGCGGCGAGCGCAGAAAGTCCCATCACGCCGCCGTTGCCGGCCAGCGCCTCGAGGATCGTGAAGGCCCGTTCGATGGACTGCACGCCGCCGGAGCGCTGCTTGGGCTCGTCCGAGCCGGCAGGCGCAGTCGCCTCGACTTCGCTGGGGACATTGTCGACAGCCATGGCCGGATCTCCTCGGGGTACAGCTGGATGGTCTGAGCGGCTACTGATTCCGGATAACGGAAGTCTACGGTCGACTGCCGGATGATCGATGACCCGTCTCGGCTTGACTTCCGCAGAGCGGATAGTAATGTCCACTCTACAGAATTAGGGCATTGTTTGGCGAGGGGTTGCGTCGGCGGTTTCGCTGGGCACGGTTTCGCTGGGCACGGTTTCGCTGGGCACGGTTTCGCTGGGCACGGTTTCGCTGGGCACGGTTTCGCTGGGCACGGTTTCGCTGGGCACGGTTTCGCTGGGCATGGACGCGGCGGCGGTCGAGTCACGGCTGCAAGGAAGCAGCCGCCATGATCCGCGACCCGGCCGAGTGTCCCACCCGAGAATTCCGGGCCGCGCCACGTGCGTGACCGGGCACAGCCATCAGGCCGTGTCTCCCCAAAGACGGAAGACTCGGCCTTCCAGCGCCGAATTGCGTCTGACGACGACGTCGCAGACGACCATGAAGAAGGGCGACCACGTGAGTCATCTCGACACTCTCACCGCAGAACTGGACCGGCGGCTCGCGTCTGCCGATGAGCAACTTGCCACACTCTTCCCGGGCGACCGCGGGGTGCGCCAGCCCGTGCACACCGTGTACGTGCCGGCCGACCGTTTCACCCACGACCTCAACCAGGACTGGGGTCGGCAGGCAAGCTCCGCGCTTGCCGAGCACGGCGGCTCGCCGGCGGAGTTCGCGGCGGCGATCGGCGCCGAGCCCAGCGAGATCAATGCGGTCTACGCAAGAGTCGTCGACAAGCTCGGCCGCGAGCCGATCGAGGACCTGCGGATCGACTTCGAGGACGGCTACGGACCGCGACCGGATGCCGAAGAGGACGCAGCCGCCATCAACGCGGCGGGGGCGCTCCGGCAGGCCGTCGATGCCGGCACCGCGCCGCCCTTCGTCGGCATTCGCTTCAAGAACTTCGAGCGCCCGACCCGGCAACGCGGACTCAGAACCCTCGATCTCTTCATCGGTGAGCTCGCCCGAACCGGTGGCCTGCCGGACGGGTTCGTGGTCACGCTGCCGAAGGTCACTTCAATCGACCAGGTCGACGCGATGATGGTGGTCTGCGACGAACTCGAACGCGCACATGGTCTTTCGCCCGGTGCCATGAAGTTCGAGATTCAGGTGGAGACACCCCAGGCCATCCTCGGCCCGGACGGGCGCGCGCTGGTGGCACCGATGATCCACGCGGCCGCGCCGCGGTGCACCGGCCTGCACTACGGCACGTACGACTACTCCGCCTCCTGCGGAATCGCGGCCGAGTACCAGAGCATGGAGCACCCAGCGGCCGATCACGCCAAGGCCGTCATGCAGGTGGCAGCGGCAGGTACCGGCGTCCACGTCAGTGATGGGTCGACCAACGTCCTGCCCGTCGGCGACCGCGCCGCGGTGCACGCCGCCTGGCGACTGCACGCCAGGCTCGTCCGGCGGTCGTTGGAACGCGGGATCTACCAGGGCTGGGACATGCACCCCGCCCAGTTCCCCACCCGCTATGCGGCGGTCTTCCTGTTCTACCTGCACGGCCTGCCGACGGCGGTGGCGAGGCTCCGCGCGTATGTCCAGCGCACCGACTCCGGCTACCTCGACGAACCGGCGACCGCGGTCGCGCTGGCCGGTTTCATCGTCCGGGCGATGGAGTGCGGTGCGGTCGACCAAACCCAGATCACCGCCGATACCGGCCTGGACCGTCACCAACTCGATGTCCTCGCCCGCCGCGCCAAGCCGACCGACGGCTGATCCGGTCGGCGTAACCTCAGCGGCGTGCGCCTAGTAGCGGAGTTCACCACCGAGCCCTACCACGGTGAGGGGACGCCGCCTGCGCATGCCCAACGGTCGTGGGACGTCATCCAGACCGCTGGCCTGCCCGGTGATTTCGGCCCGTTGGGCACCCGGTTCAGCGGCGACGCCGACGAGGTGCTGGACACCCTGCGCGCGGTGCTCGCCACCGCCATCGAGGCCGGGGCCAGGCGGGTCACCGTGCAGATCGAGCCGGAAGAGTGAGATGTCCGATCCGACACACCCGCTAGTGCTGGCGATTCACCCGCTGGTCAGCCGGATCGGTGCCACGGTTGTTGATCCGAACGACCTGCGGACCGACGACATCCCGCTGGAATGGGAGGGCTCCGTCGTGGCCGGGATCCGTTTGATGCCAGGCAGTTCCGCCGGTCTCGAGGCAAAACCCACCGCTACGGCAGACCCGAACGGCACCGGGGCCGAGCCCGAACCCGCCGCCGGCCTGGACGGGATCATCGCCGACATCGAAGCCCAGCTCGGCACGCCGCTGGCCGGGCTGGATCGCGCCGGCAAACAGCGGGCCGTGCGAATGCTGGAGGAGAGCGGGGCGTTCTCCTACCGCAAGTCCGTTGAGACAGTCGCCGCCGCGCTCGGCATCAGCAGATTCACCGTCTACAACTACCTGAACCGGGACCGTGACTGAGCCGGCGACTCCCCGGCAAATCCGTTTCAACAAACTGTTGACGTGACGGCGGTCACCCTCTATATTTCGATCTGCGGAAGAAAGATTCCATAGTTGATCGCTCAACGGAGAGCAGGTTCCCATGACGTTCTGGCTGCACGCCCGAGCCGCCGTTCCCGCCCGGTCATCGAACAGCACCGTGGGATCCCCTGCAGTACAACAGCTTCCGCATCGATTGCGCCGAGAGTTCGTCGGCGCACCCTAACCAACGCGACCGCCGGCACTGTCGCGGCCGGCCGCACACCAACCATCAGCGCGAGATTCGCGCTGCCCAAATCCCGTCCATCACGGTGCCGCGCCCAACGCCGCACCAACCCACCCAGTCGCCTGCGACGAAGTCGTCAGGCGCCATCCAACCCAGTCGCCTGCGACGAAGTCGTCAGGCGCCATCCAACCCAGTCGCCTGCGACGAAGTCGTCAGGCGCCATCCAACACAGCGGCCGAGTCTCCCGTCTTTTTGCCAGACTCGGCCCAGCAGGGGAGCTGACCGAATGACCATCGTCCTGGGAGCCAACCAGTACGGAAAGGCCGAGAACCGTCTGGTTCGCGTCTACCGAGACACCCCGCGTCACGAGATCCGCGATCTGAACGTCTCCTCAGCGCTGCGCGGTGACTTCAGCGCCGCCCACATCAGCGGTGATCAGGCGGCTGTCCTGCCCACCGACACCCAGAAGAACACGGTGTTCGCCTTGGCCAAGGAGAAGGGGGTGCGGTCCATCGAGGAGTTCGCACTCACCCTGGGCGACCACTTCATTCACCAGGCGCCCAATGCGACCGGCGCACGGATCGAGATCGAGGAGTACTTCTGGGATCGCATCTCGGTCGACGGGGCACCGCACGACCACTCCTTCGTCCGCAATGGCGGCGAGACCCGCACCACCGTTGTCACCGTCGAAGGACGTGGCGCGGACCGTCGGGCCTGGGCCGTCTCCGGGCTGAAGGATCTCGTCCTCGCCAAGACCACCGGCTCGGAATTCCGGGGCTTCCTCAAGGACGAGTACACCACACTGCAGGAGACCAACGACCGCATCCTGGCCACGTCGCTGATCGCCCGTTGGCGTTACGACACCATCGATGTCGATTTCGACAAGTCCTACCAGCAGATCCGCGCCCTGCTGCTCAAGCGGTTCGCCCAGGTACACAGCTACGCCCTGCAGCAGACCCTCTACGCCATGGGTGAGTCGGTCCTGCGGGAGTACCCAGAGGTCGCCGAGATCCGGTTCAAGGCGCCGAACAGGCATCACTTTCTGGTCGATCTGTCGCCGTTCGGTGACGAGAACCCGGGTGAGGTGTTCTTCGCGGCGGACCGCCCTTACGGCCTGATCGAGACGGCCGTCGAACGTGACGATGCCTCCGACCCGGGTTCGGCCTGGAACACCGTGCCCGGATTCTGCTGAAGCAGTGCCGGGTGGTCAAATATCGCAAAGCGGCACAGCAAAACCGGTACGCAAAGGGCGTCATTCCCCCGCAGTCGGTGGTCGCCACCGCGCCCTACGAACGTGTCAACCTGCCGTCGCAGCACCGTTGGCGCTGATCACCGGTAGCCGGTTCGGCGTATCTGCAGCACCATCACAACCGCAGTCAACGACTCGCAGTCAATGACCCACAGCAAACGACCCACAGCTAAAGACCCGCAACCAACGACGGTGGACGTCCGGACCGACTCCGGACCCTCGGACCAAAGGGGCATTTCATGACAGCACCGACAAAGACCCGGAGTAAGTCGATCAAGCACCCGGTCGACCAGGTACTTCCCGTCCCGAAGCTCGCCATCTACGGCATCCAACACGTGATGGCCTTCTATGCCGGCGCGGTGGTGGTGCCGATCCTGCTGGCCGGGGCCATCGGCCTCACCCAGGAGCAGTTGATCCACCTGATCAACGCCGACCTGTTCACCTGCGGCATCGCATCGATCATTCAATCGGTGGGCTTCTGGAAGGTCGGGGTCCGGCTGCCCCTGCTGCAGGGCGTGACCTTTACCGCTGTGTCGCCGATGATCGCGATAGCCCTCGCCAACGGCGGCGGCACCGAAGGCCTGCTCTACATCTACGGCGCGGTGATCGTCGCCGGCCTGGTCACGCTTTTCATCGCGCCGTACTTCGCCAAGCTGATCCGGTTCTTCCCACCGGTTGTCACGGGGACGGTGATCACCATCATCGGCATCGCGCTTCTGCCGGTGGCGGCCACCGACGCCGTTGGCGGGGCTGCCAATGCCGACCCGAGCAGTGGAAAGAACCTGGCCTACGCCATGGGAACGCTGGCGATCATCGTGATCATCCAGCGGGTGTTCAAGGGCTTCATGGCCACGGTCGCCGTGCTGGCCGGTCTGATCATCGGCACCGGCGTCGCGTTCTTCCTCGGTGACGCGACGTTCAGCAGCGTGTCGGACTCCGGGTGGTTCGGGGTCACGACACCGTTCTTCTTCGGTATCCCGAAATTCTCCGCCGCCGCCATCATCTCGATGATCGTGGTCATGCTGATCACCGCCGTCGAGACCACCGGTGACGTCTTCGCCACCGGCGAAATCGTCGAGAAGCGGGTCGGTGCAGACGATGTCGCCAAGGCATTGCGCGCCGATGGCCTGTCCACCTTCCTCGGCGGTGTGCTGAACTCCTTCCCGTACACCTGTTTCGCGGAGAACGTCGGCCTGGTTCGGTTGACCCGAGTGAAGAGCAGGTACGTGGTCGCCGCCGCCGGCGTGTTCATGATCATCATCGGGCTGATCCCCAAGGCCGGTGCACTGGTCGCCAGCATTCCGCCACCGGTGCTCGGCGGCGCGGCCATCGCGATGTTTGCCACCGTGGCCGTCGTCGGCATCCAGACACTCGCCCGGGTCGACTTCCACGATCACCGCAATGTGGTGATCGTCGGCACCAGCTTGGGCCTTGCCGTCTTCGTGACCGTGCAACCAGGTGTCGCGCAGGCAGTTCCCGATTGGGCGCAGATCATCTTCGGTAGCGGCATCACCCTGGGCAGCCTGACCGCCATCTTCCTGAACCTGATCTTCCATCATGTGGGCAAGAACTTCGGCCCCGCCGTCGCCGGCACGCCGGGCTCCGGTGTCATTCGACTGGACCAGGTCAACGCGATGAGCCGGGAGACCTTTGTGCAGACCTTCGGCCGACTGTTCCAGGGACCCGACTGGGTCGCAGAGCGCGCCTTCGATCTGCGCCCGTTCAAGGACACGCACGACCTGCGGATGGCCTTCCAGGAATCTCTGTTCGCAGCCGACCGAACCGAACAGCGCGACCTGTTGTCCTTCTACCCGGATCTGGGCAGCGACGCCGTCGAGGGAGAAACCCGCAGTGAGGAATCCGCGCGCGACCAGGGCCACGTTGGCCTCACCATGCTCAACGACGAGGACCACGAAGAATTCGCCCATCTCACCGAGGCCTATCGCGACCGGTTCGGTATCCCGCTGATCGTGTCGGTCCGGGATGTCGACAAGCGGGACCAGATCCTGGAGACCGGCTGGGAGCGGATGCAGAACGCGCCGACCCAGGAATTCGCGGCGGCCATCATCGAGGTGGCCAAGATCGCGAACCACCGGTTCGACGACCTGGTGGCCAGCGCCAGCCCCATTCTCGGCGCAAGAGCAGCGAATCTCGCGGCCGCTGATCCGCTGTCCAGCCCACAGCCGAGGACGATCGTCGAGGAACACACCGCCGGGCTGCGACGGTTCAACGCGATGACGGATAGCGAGGCGAAGGCGACGCTGGCGACCTGCCTGGATGTGCCGCGCTGGATCGAGGACGTCACCGGTGGCCGGCCGTACGAATCAGCACAGGCGGTCCTGCACCGGGCACGGGTGTCCGCATCGTCGCTCACGGACGCCGAGATCAGTGTTGCCCTCGCCCGGCACCCACGGATCGGGGAGCAGGCGGGGGCCGACCACGACGCCGACTTCTCCGAGCGTGAGCAGGCCGCCGTCGGCGATGCCGATCCATCCGTGACGGCCGCGATCCGGGCCGGCAACGCGGAATATGAGAGCCGATTCGGCCGGGTCTTCGTGATCAGGGCGGCCGGTCGACCCGCAACGGAAATCCTTGCCGAACTCCGGCGCAGGCTGAACAACACGCCGGCGGCGGAGAAGGCCGAGGTCATCACCCAACTCCGGGAGATCGCCCTCACCCGGCTGGAAACAGTGCTGGCCTGAGGTACGTCGCCCCGCGGCGGGACTGTCGCCGGGCGGTTTCCCGGAGCACGATCGAGGGTGAAACCGTCCGCCGACACCGCACGCTAGTCGGACCCGACGAAGGAGGGGCCGCCAATCGA
The DNA here is from genome assembly GCA_963730295.1 of uncultured Actinomycetota bacterium. Classification (GTDB taxonomy): domain Bacteria; phylum Actinomycetota; class Actinomycetes; order Mycobacteriales; family Nakamurellaceae; genus Nakamurella. The sequence goes on from CAVSRE010000009.1 coordinate 892,586, forward strand.
CACAGCAGGAGCGCACTGAAACAACCTGGCGACGAAGGAGTCAGGATATTCAGTGCACTCTCCACAAGCAGGACCCTTTGAGCAGAGCAGGAGCACGAGAATGTCGATTTCGGAACTGGTGAACGGAGCCGCGGACGTGCTGGTCCCACATGTCACGGTCAACGGTCAAACTCGTGAACTCGGCGAGGTGGGCGGACACGTCACGCTGCTCGAATGGTTGCGCGGCAGCGGGTTCACCGGCTGCAAAGAGGGTTGCGCCGAGGGCGAGTGCGGTGCCTGCGCCGTCCTGGTGGCCAGACCCGATGGTGACTCCACCCGGTGGACGGCCATCAACGCGTGCCTGGTCCCGGCTGCCGGTCTGGACCAACAGGAGGTGATCACCGCCGAGGGAATCGGCCAGCCGGGCCGGCTGCACCCGGTGCAGCAGGAGATGGCCAGTCGCGGCGGGTCGCAGTGTGGCTACTGCACACCGGGCTTCATCTGTTCGATGGCCTCGGAGTTCTACCGACCCGATCGCACTGCCAGCCCTGCTGAGCGGGTCAGGGCGGCGGCCGCCGAGCCCGCAGCCAGCGGCGCTGCGGCCGAGCGAGCTTCGGCCACCAACGGCGCCGACCCGACCGCACCGGGGAACGCACCTGATCACGAGCATGGCCCGAACGGCTTCGACCTGCACGCGCTGTCCGGAAACCTGTGCCGCTGCACGGGGTATCGACCGATCCGGGACGCGGCCTACGCCTTGGGTGCACCCGATTCCGCCGACCCGCTGCTGACCCGTCTCGATCAGCCGGCACCCTCCCCGGCCGCCACCGACATCGGCAGCAGCCAGGGCCGCTTCCGGCGCCCGGCCGACCTCGCCGAGGCCCTGGACCTGTTGGCCGGCAACCCCGATGCCCGGTTGGTCGCCGGGTCCACCGACTGGGGCGTCGAGCTCAACATCCGGCACTCGCGGGCCGAGCTCACCCTCGGCATCGATCGACTCCCGGAACTGCGCACGCTCGTCATCGGCAAGGAATCCGTCGACATCGGGGCCGCCCTGACCCTGTCGGAGATCGAAAGAGCCCTGGCCGGCCGGATTCCGTTGCTGGCGCACATGTTCCCGCAGTTCGCGTCCCGGTTGATCCGGAACGGCGCCACCCTTGGCGGCAATCTCGGTACCGGTTCGCCCATCGGCGACAGTCCGCCCGCGCTGCTGGCGCTCGACGCGTCACTGGTTCTCGCATCCAGCAGTGGCGAGCGGGAGGTGCCGCTGTCGGGATACTTCACCGGTTACCGGCAGACCCTGAAACGTCCAGATGAATTGATCAAGGTCATCCGCATCCCGCTGCCGGTCGCCCCGATCAGTGCGTTCCACAAGATCGCCAAACGGCGGTTTGACGACATCTCCAGTGTGGCGATCGGGTTCGCCCTCACTCTGACGGGAGAACCCGAAGCACCCGTGGTCGGCGGCATCAAGATCGGTCTCGGCGGGGTGGCCGCCACCCCGCTGCGCGCCCTGGCGACCGAGGAATTCCTGATCGGCAACGAATGGACCCGAGACAATGTCGCCCGGGCCGCCGAGGTGCTGAACGGCGAGGCGACCCCGATCAGCGATCACCGGGCGAGCGCCGCCTACCGCACCGCGATGCTCGGTGCCTCGTTGCGCAAGTTCTACGCACAGAATCCGACAAGGCCCGAAGTCCCGGCCAACTCCCATCAGGAGGCCTGACGTCATGAGCAAGGCACACGGACCACTCGCCGACCGGCCGAACAACCCGAAGGTCGGCCTGGAGATCTCGCATGAGAGCGCGGATCTGCACGTCACCGGCAATGCGCTGTACACGCAGGACCTGGTCGGCCGGACCAAGGACACCCTGCATGCCTGGCCAGTTCAGGCACCACATGCGCACGCCCTGGTGACCGACCTGCGCGTCGACGCCGCGTACCAGGTGCCCGGCGTCGTGAGGGTGCTGACCGCGGCTGACGTGCCCGGCCTGAACGACGCCGGCGAGAAGCACGACGAACCGCTTTTTCCCAGTGAGGTGATGTTCTACGGGCATGCCGTCTGCTGGGTGCTCGGCGAGACCCTGGAGGCGGCTCGTCAGGGAGCGGTTGCCGTTGAGGTCGACTACGACCCGTTGCCGTCGATGGTCACCATCCAGGACGCCATCGCCGCGGAGAGCTTCCAGGGCGCGCAGCGCACGGTCAGCCGAGGCGACGCGGACACGGCGATGGCGGCCGCGGCTCGGACGTTCAGTGGTGAGTTCGAGTTCGGTGGGCAGGAGCACTTCTACCTGGAGACCAACGCCGCCCTGGCCCTGATCGACGAGAACGGCCAGCTCTTCATCCAGTCCAGTACCCAGCACCCGTCCGAAACCCAGGACATCGTCGCGCACGTCCTCGGTCTGCAGGCACACTCGATCACGGTGCAGTGCCTGCGGATGGGCGGCGGGTTCGGCGGCAAGGAATTCCAGCCGCACGGCCTGGCCGCCATCGCGGCGCTGGGCGCGACGCTCACCGGCCGGCCGGTGAGCCTGCGGCTGAACCGCACCCAGGACATCACCATGACCGGGAAGCGGCATCCGTTCCTGGCCACCTGGGAGGTGGGCTTCGACGCCGACAACCGGATCTGCGCGCTGCGCGCCACCCTGACCAGCAACGGTGGCTGGAGCCTCGACCTGTCGGAGCCGGTGCTGGCCAGGGCGCTGTGCCACATCGACAATGCCTACTGGATACCGGATATCACCGTGCACGGCCGGATCGCGAAGACCAACCGGGCGTCCAACACCGCCTTCCGTGGCTTCGGCGGTCCGCAGGGGATGATCGTCATCGAGGACATCCTCGGCCGCTGCGCGCCGTTGCTCGGGGTCGAGGCCGATGAGCTGCGGCAGCTCAACTTCTACGCACCCGGGCAGCAGACCCCCTACGGTCAGCCGGTTCGGCATGCGGAGCGGTTGGCGGAGATCTGGGACATCCTCACCGAGCGCAGCGACTTCGCCGCCCGCAAGGCCGCGGTGACGGAATTCAACGAGGCACACCCGGACACCAAGCGTGGGCTGGCGATGACGCCGGTGAAATTCGGTATCTCGTTCAACCTGACGGCCTTCAACCAGGCCGGGGCGCTGGTGCACGTCTACAAGGACGGCTCGGTGCTGATCAATCACGGTGGCGCCGAGATGGGACAAGGCCTGCACACCAAGATGATTCAGGTCGCGGCAACCTCCCTCGGGGTGCCGCTGAGCTACGTCCGATTGGCACCCACCCGTACCGACAAGGTGCCGAACACCTCGGCAACCGCGGCGAGTTCGGGGGCGGACCTCAACGGCGGCGCGATCAAGAATGCCTGCGATCAGATCCGCGCCCGACTCAACGTCGTCGCCGGCGGCAAGCTCGGCATCCATCCCGATGACGTCCGGTTCGTCGACGGGGTCGTCACCGGGATCGGCTTTCACGATCAGCAGGTCGAGTGGGCCGACCTGGTGCACGCCGCCTATTACCAGCGGGTACAGCTGTGGGCAGCCGGGTTCTACCGGACACCCGGGTTGCACTGGGATGCCGGACGCATGCAGGGCGAACCGTTCAAGTACTTCGCCTACGGTGCCGCACTGTCCGAGGTCGAGGTGGACGGGTTCAGCGGGGCCTACCGGCTGCTGCGGGTCGACATCGTCCACGACGTGGGCGACAGCCTGTCGCCGCTGATCGACATCGGCCAGATAGAAGGAGGTTTCGTGCAGGGCGCCGGCTGGCTCACGCTCGAGGAGCTGCGCTGGGACACCAGCGACGGGGCGAACCGCGGCCGGCTCAACACCCAGGCGGCGAGCACCTACAAGATCCCGAGCTTCTCGGAGATGCCCGAGGAGTTCAACATCCACCTGTTCGAACGGGCCACGGAGTCCGGGGTGGTCTACGGCTCCAAGGCCGTCGGCGAGCCACCACTGATGCTGGCCTTCAGCGTTCGCGAGGCCCTGCGTCAGGCGGCCGGCGCCTTCGGGCCGCAGGGGTGGTCGGTGGATCTGGGCTGCCCGTCCACCCCCGAAGCCGTGTACTGGGCAATCGAAGCCGCTCGATCAGGTTTCTCCGGGGGCAACGGCAGCGCGTCGGTGAGCGCCGACACTCCAGTTCTCACGGCGGTGTGAGCAATGGACTGGCTCAGCGCAGTGCACCAACTCCGCCGCGACGGGTTACCCGGCGTGCTGGTCACGGTGATCAAGGTCCGCGGACACGCGCCCAGGGACGCGGGCGCCAAGATGGTCGTCGGTGCCGACCACACCTGGGGCAGCGTGGGCGGCGGGAACCTGGAAGAGGTTGCGGTGCAACGGGCCCGCGAGCTGATCGCTGAACTGATCTCCGGTGGCTCGGTTGGGCCCGAGATGCAGGAGTCGAAGCTCAGCGAGCACGCCAGAAATCGGCACGGCCGGCAGTGCTGCGGCGGGGAGGTCACGCTGCTCCTCGAACCGCTGCCGGCCCGGCCGGTGATCGCCGTCTTCGGCGTCGGGCATGTCGGGTACGAGCTGGCCAGGATCCTGTCCCGGCTGGAGATCCAGCTGCACCTGGTCGATTCCCGCGCCGATCAGGTGGACGAATTCCGGCTGGCCGGCGTGACCGAAGGCACCGCCGATGTCACCGTTCATCACGCGTTGCTCGGCGAACAGGTCCTGGAATCCCTGCCGCGAGGTGCCCACGTGTTGATCATGACGCACGATCACGCCGAGGATTTCGCGCTGTGCGACAACGCTCTTCGGCTTCCCGGGCTGGGCAGCATCGGGCTGATCGGCTCCAGCGCCAAATGGTCGGGGTTCCGCCGCCGACTGGCCGACGCCGGTCACGAGGCGGCCGTCATCGAGCGGATCCGCTGCCCCATCGGCATGCCGGAGATCAGCGGCAAGGACCCTGCCGTGATCGCCGTCGGGGTGGCCGGCGAACTGGTCATGAAAATGCAGATGCAGCCTCAGCCGCAGGCGCAGGCGCAGCGCCCGGGCACGCAGCCCCAGACCCAGACCCAGACCCAGCGCAGTCGCAGACCCAGACCCAGTCGCAGCCTGCGGCGGCCGCGCCCCCTCCTCCAGGGCCCCTGGACCGCTCGCGCTACTGACCTCGCTGGGGCCCGGCTCGGTGATCAACGATTCGGGCCCTGTGGAGTCGTCCAACAGCGTCAATTGGCCGTGGACGTTGATCATCCGGTGGGCAGATATATCAGTCTGCTCGGTAGCAACAGCCCTTGACCGATAACACCTCCAACCCGTAGCATCTTCCATACAGCAGAACAACACTTCCACAATGCGAAACTTGTTAGATGATCGGAGCTCCAGGCATGTCCCACTCGCTGCGGTACGAGGTCAATTGCTCGATCCTGTTCACCGAACTGCCGCTCCTGGAGCGTCCTGCTGCCGCGAAGGCGGCCGGTTTCGACGCCGTCGAGTTCTGGTGGCCGTTCAGTGTCGCGGTGCCGGCGGACGCCGAGGTTGACGCCTTCGTCCGGGCCATCGATGACGCCGGGGTCAGCCTGGTCGGACTGAATTTCTTCGCCGGCGACATGGCCGGCGGTGACCGCGGCCTGGTCTCCTGGCCGGCTCGGTCAGCGGAGTTCGCCGACAACATCCCGGTGGTCGCGTCGATCGGAGAACAGCTGGGCTGCACGGCCTTCAACGCGTTGTACGGCAACCGGGTGGACGGTGCCGCAGCCGCCGAGCAGGACGAGCTGGCCGTCGGAAAACCTGCGACTGGCCGCGCAGGGCGTGGCCGGCATCGGCGGCACCGTGCTGGTGGAACCGGTCAGCGGCTCCCCCCGTTACCCACTGCTGACTGCCGCCGATGTGGCCGCCGTCATCGACCGGGTGACTGCGGACGGTGGACCCGGCAACATCGGCCTGCTCGCCGACCTGTATCACCTCGCCGTCAACGGCGACGACGTCGACGCGGCGATCGCGACCTACACCGGCAAGCCCGGTGGCGTCGCCCACGTACAGATCGCGGATGCACCGGGCCGCGGAGCCCCCGGCACCGGTGACCTCCCGCTGGACCGTCAACTCGCCGACCTCGAGGCCGCCGGATACCGCGGCTGGGTCGGCCTGGAATACAAGGCGCCCGCCGACAACCCGGACACCACAGCCAGTTTCGAGTGGCTCCCACGGGCCCGGCGCAGCTCGGCCGCCACGGCTGTCTGACCGGCCACCGGCCCAGAAGTCTTCGACATTTCGCACATCCCCGAACAGGAGTCAGCATGACGTCAATTGCATTCATCGGCCTCGGCATCATGGGCAGCCCCATGGCGGTTCACCTCGCCAAGGCCGGCCATGACGTCGTCGGCTACAACCGCTCGGCCGAGAAGGCCAAGCCGCTCATCGACGCCGGTGGCCGCGCCGCAGCGTCGGTCGCCGAAGCTGTCGCCGACGCCGAGATCGTCGCCGTCATGGTGCCGGACTCCCCCGACGTCCGCGGTGTGCTCGCCGGCTCCGGGGATACCGCTGGCGTTTTCGACAGCGCGAAACCTGGCACCCTGATCATCGACTTCTCCAGTATCCGCCCCGACGTCACCGTCGAACTCGCGGAACAGGCTGCGGCGCAGGGCTTCCGACTCCTTGACGCACCGGTCTCCGGCGGCGAGGCGGGCGCGATCAACGCCGCGCTGTCGATCATGGTAGGCGGCGCGGCCGAGGATTTCGCCGACGCCGAGCCGATCCTGCACGTCGTCGGCAAGACCATCGTGCACGTCGGCCCCAGTGGGTCCGGGCAGACCGTCAAGGCCGCCAACCAGCTGATCGTCGCCGCGAACATCCAGGTCTTGGCCGAGGCCGTCATCTTCCTCGAGGCGTACGGCGTCGACACCGCAGCCGCGTTGAAGGTCCTCGGCGGCGGGCTCGCCGGGTCGAAGGTGCTGGATCAGAAGGGGCAGAAGATGCTCGATCGCTCCTTCGATCCGGGCTTCCGGATCGAGCTGCATCACAAGGACCTGGGGATCGTCACCTCCGCTGCACGGGAGGCCGGCGTCGTCATTCCGGTCGGGGCGCTGCTCGGCCAACTGATGGCCTCCGCGAAGGCCGTCGGCGACGGCGGCCTGGATCACTCCGCATTGTTGCGCGGCGTCGAGCGCCTCTCCGGCCGCTGACCCGCACCAGCTCCAGATGAGCTCCCCACTCTTGAATCACATACCGAAAGGCCCTCTGCCATGCCACGTATGACCGCAGCCCGAGCCGCGGTGGAGATCCTCCGCCGGGAGGGCATCACGCAACTGTTCGGACTCCCGGGCGCCGCCATCAACCCGTTCTACCGCGCCGTGCGCGACCAGGGCGAGATCGGCCACGTGCTCGCCCGGCACGTCGAAGGCGCCTCGCACATGGCGGAGGGCTACACCCGCGCCGCCCCGGGCAACATCGGGGTCTGCGTCGGCACCTCCGGCCCGGCCGGTACCGACATGATCACCGGCCTCTACTCCGCGTCCGCCGACTCCATCCCGATCCTCTGCATCACCGGGCAGGCACCCGTCGCCCGGCTGCACAAGGAGGACTTCCAGGCTGTCGATATCGCCTCCATCGCCAAGCCACTCACCAAGATGGCGATGACGGTGCTGGAGGCCGGTCAGGTGCCGGGTGCGTTCCAGCAGGCCTTCCATCTGATGCGTTCCGGACGGCCGGGGCCTGTGCTGCTCGACCTGCCGATGGACGTGCAGATGACCGAGATCGACTTCGATCCCGAGACGTACCAACCGCTCCCGGTCTACAAGCCGGCGGCTACCCGTGCGCAGATCGAGCAGGCGATGGACATGCTGTCGGCGTCCGAGCGACCGTTGATCGTGGCGGGCGGCGGCATCATCAACGCCGACGCCGCCGACCTGCTGGTGGAGTTCGCCGAGCTCACCGGAGTCCCCGTCATCCCCACCCTGATGGGCTGGGGAACGATCCCGGACAACCACCCGCTGATGGCGGGCATGGTCGGGCTGCAGACCTCGCACCGGTACGGCAACGCCACGATGCTGGAATCGGACTTCGTGCTGGGCATCGGAAACCGTTGGGCCAACAGGCATACCGGTGCATTGGACGTGTACACCGCCGGCCGGAAGTTCGTCCACGTCGACATCGAGCCGACCCAGATCGGCCGGGTGTTCGCCCCCGACTACGGCATCGTCTCCGATGCCAAGGCGGCACTGGAGTTGTTCGTCGAGGTGGCCCGCGAGCGCGCGGCGGCCGGCGCGCCGGACTACGGCGTCTGGGCCAAGGAATGCCAGGTCCGCAAGAGCACCCTGCAGCGGCGTACCCACTTCGAGAACGTGCCGATCAAGCCGCAGCGGGTCTACGAGGAGATGAACAAGGCATTCGACGAGAACACCCGCTACGTCAGCACCATCGGTCTGTCACAGATTGCCGGGGCGCAATTCCTGCACGTCTTCCACCCGCGGAACTGGATCAACTGCGGGCAGGCCGGCCCGCTGGGCTGGACCCTGCCGGCCGCACTGGGGGTGGCAACCGCGGACCCGAGCGCGACAGTGGTTGCACTGTCGGGCGACTACGACTTCCAGTTCATGATCGAGGAACTGGCGGTGGGTGCGCAGTTCCAGAAGCCCTACATTCACGTCGTCGTCAACAACGCCTACCTCGGGCTGATCCGGCAGTCGCAGCGCGGGTTCGAGATGGACTTCCAGGTGCAGTTGTCGTTCGAGAACGTGAACTCGCCGGAACTCGGCGGTTACGGTGTCGATCACGTCAAGGTGGCGGAAGGGTTGGGCTGCAAGGCCATCCGGGTCTTCGAACCTGATCAGATCGCCCCCGCACTGGAGAAGGCCAAGGCACTGATGCTCGAATACCGGGTGCCGGTGGTCGTCGAGGTCATCCTGGAACGCGTCACGAACATCTCCATGGGCGGCGCGGACATCGCCAACGTGGTGGAGTTCGAAGAACTGGCCGAGCGCGGCGAGGATGCGCCCACTGCCATAGCATTGCTGGACTGAGCTGACCCGGTCCGGTGAATCATGTCCCCGTCGACGAAGGAGTGGCGCCATGGCGCATGGCGTCCTCATCGCCGCTGACAAGTTCAAGGGCTCGCTGACCGCTGCGCAGGTCGGCGAGGCCGTCCGGGCGGGGATCATCCGGGTGCTGCCGCACCTGGAGGTCGCCATCGTGCCGGTGGCCGACGGCGGCGACGGCACCCTGGCGGCGGCCGTTGCAGCCGGGTACGAGCGGGTGCCGGTGACGGCGGCCGGCCCGACCGGACTTCCGGTGGACACCTGGTACGCCCGGCAGCGCGTCGCACCGGCGGAGTCGGGGCGCACTTCCGCACAGACAGGCGAGGTCGCCCCTGTCGGCAGACCTGGCCCGTCCGACCGGGCGGTGGTGGAACTCGCTGACGTATCAGGGTTGTCGCGGCTACCCGGCGGGCTGTTGGCGCCGCTCACCGCGACCTCCCGAGGTACCGGCGAGGTGATCGCGGCCGCCCTGGACGCCGGCTGCCGGCACATCGTCGTCGGAATCGGCGGGAGTGCCAGCACGGACGGCGGCGCCGGCATGGTGAGTGCGCTGGGCGCCAAGCTGTTTCGCGCGGACGGCGCAATGATCCCCGACGGCGGGGGCGCTCTGGAACACATCGACCGGGTCGAGCTGAGCGACCTGCACCCGGCCCTGGCGGCCGCGGAAATAGTCGTCGCCTGCGACGTCGACAACCCGCTCGTCGGTAACCACGGTGCCGCGGCGATCTACGGCCCGCAGAAGGGCGCCACGCCGGACGACGTCGCGCGGCTCGACGGTGCACTGGCTCGCTGGGCCGACGCCGTCCAGGCCGCAACGGGAACCGACCATCGAAACGCACCGGGAGCCGGGGCCGCCGGTGGCGTCGGATTCGCCGCCATCGCCCTGCTGGGCGCGAGTTTGCGCCCGGGGATCGACCTGATGCTCGATCTCGTGGGATTTCATCGTCACCTGAACGGCGCCGCTCTCGTCATCACCGGCGAGGGATCGCTCGACGAGCAGACGCTGCACGGCAAGGCACCCGCCGGGGTGGCAGCAGCAGCGGCCGCCGCCGGGATCCCGGTCGTCGCGGTCTGCGGTCGGAACCTGCTCACGACGGAAGAACTGCGGGCCGCGGGTGTCACGGCCGCCTACAGCCTGCTGGACATCGAGCCGGACGCACAGCGATGCATGGCCGAGGCCGCTCCGCTGCTCGAACGACTGGGCGAGACCATCGCAAAGGCCCACCTGGTGGAGCACTCGTCATGAACGGACGAACGGAAACAGCGACGGGCGTCTGCTGAAAAGAGGAGAAGCATGAGGGCCAACGATTTCCGGCCCTTGCCCGGATCTGGCATCGCGCACCCTGGCGTGCGGTCGGGGTGCTGAAACGCCGCTCAAGGGGTTCTTCCCCCGCTCCTGGATGCCTGCAGCACCGGCCAAGCGGGGGATCCGCCCCAAGAGCAACGCTTCGGCGGCCGCCGATGGCCCATCCCTCTCCGACAACGGGGCGGGCGCCGCTCCGGGCAACGCCCGCGAAGGACGCGATGCCCACGGCGACCGCGGGCGCCCGCCGCCGTTGTCCCCCATGGCCCGCCGTTGTCCCCATGGCCGAATTTCGTCCACATTCCGGGCGGGGCTCTCCCGGATTCTGCTGAGTTCCAGCACGGTCGTGAGTCATGGAGCCAACACCCGCCGCCGTCCCCATTTTGCGGCCGAACGTCCTGCGTGCCGGCTACTCGGACAACGAGATCCGCCGACTGCGGCGCAACGGGACATGGACGTCGGTTCGCCGCGGCAGCTACCTGCCAACGCAGGACGTCACCCCACTCGACCGAGTCCAGCGTCATGAACTGCTGATCCGCTCGACCATTCCGGGACTTCGCCTGCCGGCCGTGGTCAGCCACTCCTCGGCCGCCGTCCTTCTGGGTATACCGCTGTGGTCCACCCATCTCGGTCTGGTTCACGTCACCCGCCCGAGGCCTGCCAACGGTGGCAAATCCGGATCACTCCTGTGCCACACGGCCGCGTTGACCGAGCACGAGGTGGTCGAGGTGAACGACATCCGGATCACCTCTCCGGCAAGGACTATCGCTGACCTGGCCCGGCAGTTGCCGTTCGAGCAAGCCGTCGTTGCAGCCGACGGCGCCCTGTTCAAGAGGCTGATGACGGCACAGCAGTTGAACGACGCTGTGACTGCAATCAGTGGTGCGCCGGGCAGCCGGTCCGCGATTCGGGTGGCTCGATTCGCCAACGGGTTGAGCGAGAGCGTCGGCGAGTCTCGCAGCAGGGTCATGATGTACAAGGCCGGCCTTCCTGACCCGGAACTGCAGGTAGCTGTCCACGACGCGAACGGCACCGCGCTGGGCCGATCAGATTACGGTTGGCATCGCGGCCGGCTGCTCGGCGAGTTCGACGGCAAGATCAAGTACGGCCGGCTGCTCAAACCCGGCGAGTCCGCGGGTGACGTGGTGTTCAGGGAGAAGCTCCGGGAGGACGCCCTTCGGGACAATGGATCACGGATGGCCCGGTGGGTCTGGGCGGAGTTGGCGCAGCCCAATGAGGTCATCCAGCGAATCCGGCGTGCCTATGACGCCGTCCGACGCGACGTGGAGCGCGGAAGGTAGGTGCCACAACGCTGCTGATGGGGCACTTCGACCGCTCCAGCACGCCCGCAGCACCCCTCATGCGAAAGATCAGCCCCAATAGCGGATCACAACCGGCCGCACGAAGCCATCAACGTTGGTCGGGCCCGGATCCGCGGCGAGGTACGGATGACCGGCGCACATCAAGGGGCCTTCGTCTCGAATGCCGCTGCCCGTGATTCAGCTGCCCAGATAGGTGGTGTACGAATACGTGCTGGTCAAGACCGCGATGTGGAAGTGCTCGCGGTCCCCGGAGAGCACGAATTGGATGGCGATGGTCGGGTAGAACACCGCATCGTGATGCTCCTGGAAGTACCCGCCGGTGACCAGGACGAGCCGATACTCACCGGGATCCAGCACGACGGCGTTGAGCTGCTGGATCCGGCCGTCCAAGTCGGTCATACCGCGCCCGACCTCGACCGAGAAACCGTCTGGTCCAACCTGTTCCAGGACGGCGGGAATTCGCGCGGCGGGGCGGCCGAGACTGGTGTCCAGGACGTGGGTGCTCAACCGGGTGATCACCGCGGACGTCATGCCACGACCGCCCTTGCCAACCGGGCCGCGGCGCCACCCGTGGCGATCGTCCGCAACTCCTTCGTCACCACGAGCCGCTCCTGTTCATCGTCGTCGGTGAACCGCTCCCGCCGCACCGCGACCCACTGCGCGCACCCGAGAGACCGGCCGCACAGATCTGCTCGACATCGCCGCACCGCGACCCACTGCGCGCACCCGAGAGACCGGCCGCGCAGATCCGCTCGACATCGCCGCACGGCGCCCCTCCCGGCTGATCGCCTGGGCCCTGGCGACTGCTCTGTCCCGCAATGCATCCCGGTCGGCGTGCGGACGTCCGGCGTCGACATCGCCGACCCAGCAACCGAAGTCCACGCAAGCATCGATTTCACTCCGCCGGACCTTCCGACCAGGCCAGTCCCCTGCTGTCCAGCGGCATCGCCGCGATGGACTGCTCCAGGTGTCGATGGTGCTCGGCCGAGACCCGCAGCAGCTTCTCGGCATCCCGGGCGAGGAAGGCGTCCAGCATGTCCCGGTGCTCAACGTGCAGCGCGGCTCGTTCGGTCTCGGGGATCCGGGCCATCGGCCGAACGGGCTCGGTGAGGTTCCAGGCCGATTCGAGCATCCGGAGCAGTCGCTGGGTGCGCGCCGGTGCCAGTAGGGCCAGATGAAAGCGTCGGCTCTCCCGGTGATAGCCACGTTCGTCGGAGTTCTGCTGGGCCTGGCACAGGTCGTCGTACGCCCATTGCACCAGCTGATCGTCCGACGAAGTCGCCGCGCCCACCGCAGAGGTCATCGCCGCCTGCTCGAGAATACCTCGCAGTACGTAGATCTCGGACAGTTCGGCGAGGGTCAACTGCGCGACCGTGTACCCGGATCGGGGGCGATGGTCGACGAGCCCTTCACCGATCAAGGTCTTGAGCGACTCCCGGACCGGTATTCGACTGACGCCGAAAAGTTCGGCAACCTCGTCCACCGGGATCACCGTCCCCGGTGGCGCGTCACCGTCCAGGATGACCTGCCGAAGTTCATCCAGAATGACCTGTTGCCCGCTGCCGGGTGACACTTCCTCCGCCAGGTCGCCACGAAGTCTTGCGATCAGCAGCGAACGTCGCGGCGGTCCGGTCACTTGCACTCCATGAGTGCGCATTCTCCCGTTCGAACGCTGCGAGCGCCACCCTGGGCGGCGAACACCGGCAGTACCGTCACGTCAGGGCGAAGTCACTCAGCAGACCTCGGACGTCCTTGCCGATCGGTGCCGCGAACTCTGATCGGGTGCTGGTCTTCAAACCCATGGCGACCAGCGACTGCACCATGGTGGTGGCCGCTGCCACCCCGTCGACGACCGGTACGCCGATCCGGCTGCTGATGGCCGCGGTCAGGTCGGCCATCCCGGCACAGCCGAGAACGATGACGTCGCAACCATCCTCGGCGACGGCCCGCGCGCATTCCGCGGTGATCACTTCGCGCGCGGCGGAGCCCGGAATGTCCAGGTCAAGGACGGCGATCTCGCAGGCCCGGACATTGCGGCAGGACTCCTTGACGCCATAGTGCGCCGCGAGATCCCAGGCCCGGCCGATGGTCCGATCGAGAGTGGTGACGACGCTGAAGCCGCGTCCGAGGTAGGTCGCGACCTTCATCCCCGCTTCTGCGATGGCGACAACCGGCCCGCTCGCCAGCTCGCGAGCGGCGTCCAGTCCCGGATCGCCGAAGCAGGCGATCACGTACCCGTCGACGCCGTCCCGTTCACCCCTGGCGATCTCGTCGAGGACGCCCGGCACGGACAATGCCTCGTCATAGTGACTTTCGATCGAGGCCGGGCCCATCGACGGACTCACGGCCTGAATCACGGTGCCGACCGCGGCGACGGAACGGGCACACTCGCCGATCTTCTCGGTCATGGCCCACGTGGTGTTCGGATTGATCACCTTGATCAGCATTGACGTGCCTTACCTTTCGTGAACGTCGGCAAAATGGGCCGGTGCCGCAGGTCGGACGACCGACGGCACCGGCGGGAACAGCAACTGCCTCAGACCGCCGGAGTGGTCATGGTGTCATCCAGCACCGGGTAGTTCGCCTTCTGGCCGAACATCCGGCTGCCGATCATGTACAGGATGAAGGCGGTGCCGGCACCGATGAACCAGGTGTAGGTCGCTGCCTCGGACGATCCCCAGAACACCACGATCATGCCGGTGATGGCCGAGATCGCCGTCGCCACAATGGCAACCGGGTTGTAGCCACCCTTGTAGTGGTACTTGCCACCGGCATCGAGCGTGTACAGCGCGTCGATGTTCACCCGGCGCCTCTTGACCAGGTAGTAGTCGGCGATCAGCACGCCGTACAGCGGTCCGATGAAGGCGCCGAGGGTGTCCAGCGTGTAGTGGATGGTCTCCGGGCTGTTGTAGAGGTTCCACGGGGTGATCAACACCGAACCGACGGCGGCGATCATGCCGCCCATTCGCCAGCTGATCTTCTGCGGGTTGACGTTGGAGAAATCGAACGCCGGGGAGACGAAGTTCGCGACGATGTTGATGCCGACCGTGGCGATCATGAACGTCAGCGCACCGAGGATGACGGCATACACATTGTCCAGCCGGGCGACCGTGTGCACCGGATCGATGATCAATTCACCGAAGACCGGCCGGGTGGCCGCCGCGGTGACCACGACGAGCAGCGAGAAGACCAGGAAGTTCACCGGCAGGCCGAGGAAGTTGCCCTTCTTGACGGCGGCGAAGCTCTTGCCGTAGCGGGCGAAGTCGCCGTAGTTGAGCATCGGGCCGGAGAAGTAGGACACCACGAGCGCGATGGCCGACAGCAGCACCGGCAGGATCGCCCAGCCGGTCAGCGTGATGCCACCCTCTGCCAGGTTGAAGTCGATGTTCTCCCAGCCCGCTTCGATGACGAGGTAGCCGGCCAGCAGGAACATCACCACATAGACGGCGGGGCCGCAGAAGTCGATGAATTTACGGATCGATTCCATGCCGCGCCAGAAGACGACGGCCTGCGCGATCCACATGATGCCGAAGCCGATCCAACCGAGCAGGGAAAGTCCGGCGAAACCGTACTGCGCGGTCTCGGCGTAGGGAGCGAGTCCGGGCCAGAGTTTGATCGCCAGCAGCACCAGGGCGACCGACGCCAGGTAGGTCTGGATGCCGTACCAGGCAACGGCGATGAGGCCGCGGATGATGGCCGGGATGTTCGCGCCGAGGACGCCGAACGAGATCCGCGAGGCGACCGGATACGGTGTCCCGGTTGCCTGGCTGGGCCTGGCGACCAGGTTGCAGAGGAAATACACGATCGTGATGCCGACCAGCAGGGCGATCAGCACCTGCCAGGCCGCGAGACCGAGTGCGAAGAGGCTGCCCGCGGTGACGTATCCCCCGACGCTATGGACGTCGGACATCCAGAACGCGAAGAAGTTGTAGGAGCCCCACGTCTGCTTCTTCAGCGGCGCGAGGTCCTCATTGGTGAGCCGCGGCGCGTAACCGGGCTTGATCAGCCCGGCGCCGGCCAGATGCTCGTGCTCGGTGACAGCGGGGCCGGACGACATGGTGCCGCCCGGATCCGATGAGGTGGTGGTGTTTGTCATGCGAACTCCTGAGGTGAGCAGGGACCCGGAAACACGCGGCAAAACGGACAGCATTGGCACGGTCAACTGATAACGACAAATAGTGCGCCTATGGATAAATCACTGCATCGACCAGCACTTGTCGAGAGCGAACGGGGCCCGTGCCGCGGCTCCAAGACGCATCCGACCTGGCCGGATCCGACATATCGGGCCACCTGCTTCGTCCTGTGCGAGTGCTTCGGCGCGCTCGCGGAAACTCGACACGCGGAACGTTAGCCACCCCGTGTTGCAATGTCATTACTCACGGAGATATATCTGGGGCATTTTCGGATATATCTGCTGCGTTCCGAATCCGTAACATTCGCCGGCCAGTGCGAGGGCGAGATAGTGATGGTGCGTGCGCCTGCCGCGGTCGCAGCAAGGGCTACCGGGCCAGCGTCAGCAACTGCTTGTCGGTGAGTTCGCGGACGGGGATCCCGCCCAGTCCGGCGGTCCAGCAATACCCGGCTGGAGGCCTGGGCCGGCAGCCGCAGCAGCCACTGGGAGTTCGCCGCCGCCAGCGCTTTCGGCGAGAGCTGTCCCAACAGGTGCAGCCGGGAGAATCCGCCGTCGGGATAAACGTCGACACGAACCGCGGTGACGTCTTCGTCATCCTGCAAGCGGAATCTGTTCCGGGAGTCCGGGGAGATCTGTCTTTCGGCGAGAATCTGGTGCCACGGCTCGTTGTCGAGCGATCGAGCGGAGATCCGCACCCGGCCGGGCGCATTGCCGAGGAAAAGCGACGTCGACTGGCCAGGTCAAGGTCGGGTGCGTTTCATCTGCTCACCCCTGCGGCTCTGCGTGCGTGGCTGCCATCAGCGAAGGTCACGGCAGCGAAAGTCACGGCACTATTCCCGGAATGCGTCATGGGTCAACAGCCGCCCGGCCACGATCTCGTCGGTCAGTTCCGTTCCGCGCAACCAGCGAGCTACGCACCACCCCACGCAACTCGTGGCCGAGATACGGCGTGATCGGGTGCCGGTGCTTGATGAGATCCTCGGTGACGGTGAAGGTCTCGTTGTCGGCGAGGACGACAAGGTCGGCGTCCGCGCCGATCTCGATGCGCCCCTTGTGCTCCAGGCCGGCCAGCCCCGCCGGCCCGCGGGACATCCACTCCAGGACGGTGGTGAGTGGAATGCCCCGGCGATTCGCCTCCTGCCAGACGGCGGCGAAACCGAACTGGACCGACGCGATCCCGCCCCAGGCAAGGCCGAGATCACCGACCTCGAGCAACTTGAGTTCCGGCGTACTCGGCGAGTGATCGCTGACGACAATGTCGATGGTGCCGTCCGCCAGCCCCGCCCACAGCGCGTCCTGATCGGCGCGACCGCGGATGGGCGGGCAGCACTTGAACTGTGGTGACCCATCGGGAATTGTCTCGGCCGCGAGCGTCAGGTAATGCGGACAGGTCTCCGCGGTGATCGGCACCCCGTTCGCCTTGGCCCGGCGGATCAACGCAACACCGCCGGCGCTGGACAGGTGCACGATGTGCGTTCGGCATCTGGTGGCCTCGGCCGCCTCGATGCAGGCGGCAATCGCCCCGGTCTCGGCCTCGGCCGGGCGGGATTCGACGAATGCCCGATAGCTCGGGCCCCGCGGCACCGGGGCGGTGCGCAGGATGGCCGGATCCTCGGCGTGCACCAGCATCAGCCCGCCGACACCGGCGATCACCCGCATCGCCGACCGCATCTCCGCGGTCGTCAGGGGCGGGAATTCGGGGACGCCGGAGTCCTGCAGGAAGCACTTCACGCCGAAGACACCGGCTGCGAACAATTCCGGCAGGTCATCGAGATTGGTCGGAACGCTGCCGCCCCAGAAACCGACATCCACCCGGCACCGTCCGCGGGCCGCGACCTTCTTGGCGGCCAGCGCCTTCGCCGTCAGGGTGGGCGGCAAGGAGTTGAGCGGCATGTCGATCAGTGTGGTGACGCCGGCCGCGGCGGCGGCTCTGGTCGCGGAGTCGAAGCCCTCCCATTCCGTCCGGCCCGGCTCGTTGATGTGCACATGCGTGTCGACCAGGCCTGGGATCAGCACCTCATCGGCTTCCAACGTCACGACCAACCTGCTGGGCGGAGCGCTGCCGTACGGCTCGATGCCGACGATCCTGCCCAACCTGACCTGCAGACTCGCGCTCTGCTCCTGGCCGTCGATGACGGCCCGGCTCGCGTGGATGACCAGGTCGACGGGGCGCGCCTCGCCGGCAACTGCACTGGCTGATCCGGTACCTGACTGCGCGACGTCGGTGCTGGGGAGCATCAGTGGAGGGTATTCCGCGACTCGCGTGTTCAACAGGGCGGTCCGGTCCACACCGGTGTTACATCCTGCGCGCGTGATCGATTCCCCACTTATTGCTCTCCCCTTGAGAACACCCGAGCAGGAAGGTCCGAATTCGGCGAATCGATCCGGTCGTGCAACTCGCTACCGCACCGGTTCGAGGACCTCCAGACCCCCGAGCCCCGGCTGCAACGCCTTCGGCACCCGCACCGAACCATCCGGGAGCTGGTGGTTCTCCAGGATCGCGACCAGCCAACGAGTGGTCGCGAGGGTCCCGTTGAGGGTCGCGGCAACCTGCGGTTTGCCGTTCTCGTCGCGATACCGGATGCCGAGCCGACGGCCCTGGAAGGTGGTGCAGTTCGAGGTGGAGGTCAGCTCCCGGTAGGCCTGCTGCGTCGGGACCCAGGCCTCGCAGTCGAACTTGCGGGCCGCCGAGGATCCGAGGTCACCGGCCGCGACATCGATGACCCGGTAGGGGATCTCCATGTCACCGAGCATCTCCTCCTCGAACCCGAGCAGCCGGGAGTGTTCGGCCGCGGCGTCCTCGGGCCGGCAGTAGGAGAACATCTCGACCTTGTCGAACTGATGCACCCGGATGATGCCTCTGGTGTCCTTTCCGTAGGAGCCGGCCTCCCGCCGAAAACATGTCGACCAGCCGACGTACCGGGTGGGACCTGTTGCCAGGTCGAGGATCTCGTCTGGAGTGGTAGGCCGCGAGGGGCACCTCCGAGGTGCCGACCAGGAAGAGGTCGTCCGCGGCGAGCCGGTACACCTCGTCCGCGTGCTCGCCGAGAAACCCGGTGCCCTCCATGGATTCCGGCTTGACCAACACCGGCGGGATCATCGGGATGAAGCCGTTGGCGATGGCCTTGTTGACGGCGAGGTTCAACATCGCCCACTGCAGCCGGGCGCCGACGCCCCGCAGGAAGTAGAACCGCGCCCCGGACACCTTGGCGCCGCGTTCCATGTCGATCGCGGCCAGTCCCTCGCCGAGCGCGAGGTGGTCACGCGGCTCGAAATCCAGGACCGGCGGCTCACCGACATGCTTGATCACCAGGAAGTCCTGCTCGCCGCCGGGCGGCGCGCCTTCGATGACGTTCGGCAGCGCCAAGTGGGCCGCCGTCAGTTCCTGGTTCGCCGTCAGTTCCGCCGCTTCCGCTGCCTTGACGCCGGCCGACATCTCCTTGCCGCGCTCCAGCAGCGCCGGGCGATCGGCGGGTGCCGCCTTGCCGATCGTGCGTCCGAAGGTCTTCTGCTCGGCCCGCAGCGAGTCACCGGCAGCGACCGCGGACCGACGTTCGACATCGAGGCTGAGCAGCCGGTCCACCGCCCCCGGGTCCGCCCCCCGAGCTCGTTGGGAGGCTCTGACCAATTCCGGGTCGTCACGAAGTATGCGCAGGTCAATCACGCCTAGAGCCTAACTGGGCGGTTTCACCCGCTCTCGGTCGTCCCGACGGGCAGAATGGCGACATGCCTGTGCTGATGACTCGAGGAGAATTCGAGGACCTGGTGGCCGAGGCACTGGATCTGATCCCCGCCCAGTTCACCAGGGCGATGGACAACGTCGTCATCCTGGTCGAGGACAGGCACCCCACGCAGAACCTGTACGGCCTGTACCACGGGGTCGCGTTGACGTCTCGGACGTCCAACTACTCCGGGCACCTGCCGGACACCATCACGATCTACCGCGAACCGATCCTGGCGCACGCACACGACCCCGCTGCGGCCCGCGAGCAGGTCGCCACCACCGTCATCCACGAGGTCGCTCACCATTTCGGGATCGACGACGACCGGTTGGACGAACTCGGCTGGGGATGAGAGCAGTAGCGCCAGGCGGCGCGGATCGGCGCCGTGACCGGTCGGACATTAGGCTCCGGGAGCCGGAGAATCCCGCCTTGTCGAGGAGCGACACATGCCCACCATCGCCGTCGTCGGTGAGGTCGTTGCCGATGCCGTCCTGCCACCCGACGGAATCGTCGACGGCGCAGCACATCTCACGGTGCATCCGGGCGGCGGCCCGGCCAATACTGCGGTTGCCCTGTCCCGGCTGGGCACCACCGCGAGATTCGCCGGACGGCTCTCGGGTGGCGCGCTCGGCGCCCTGTGCCGGGCGAAACTGGAGGAATCCCTGGTCGACCTGAGCGCGTCGGAGAGCGCCGTCGAACCGGCGACCCTGGCCATCGCCCGGCTGGATGCGACCGGTGCCGCGTCGTACGAGTTCTACACGGAAGGCACCGCCGACTGGGCGTGGACCGACGCCTCATTGGCACCGCTGATCGACGGGCCGTTCCCTGACCACAGTCCGCCGGTTGCGATCCACACCGGCACGCTGGCGCTCGCCCTGCAGCCCTCGGGCCAGGTCATAGAGAACCTGCTGGCCAGAGCCCGGGCACTGATGACGGTGTCCATCGACCCGAATCTGCGGACCCTGCTGGTGCCGGTGGCGTCCTACCGGCTGTGGATCGATCGGTGGGCGGGCCTGGCCGACATCGTCCGGCTGTCCGAGGACGACCTCGATCAACTCTGGCCCGGATGGACCCCGGAACAGGCAGCCGAACACCTCCACACCTGCGGGGTGCCGCTGGCCGTGATCAGCCTGGGCGGAGCCGGCGCATTCGCCTCCCTGCGCGGGCAGCAGGTCCGGGTGCCGATTGCCCCGACCACACTGGTGGACACCGTCGGAGCGGGCGATTCCTTCCACGGCGGGCTGTTGCACTACCTGGCCGAGAGTGGCTACCTGGGCGGACGCCTGGAGACCCTGACCGTCGAGGGGTTGACGGCCGCCCTGACATTTGCCTCCAGGGTCTCGGCGATCACCTGTTCCCGGGCCGGCGCGAACCCACCCTGGGCGGCCGAACTTTCCGGCTGAGCGGCCCGACCCGCCGATGCTCACCTGTTGACCCGAAAGGCGAGGCGTGTCGACGGCCGCCTGCCACCGTTCCGGGATCCCGATTGACACCACGCTCGGGGTTCCGTCGCGAGCCTGGTCAGGACCCCGCGGAGGCGGGCAAACCCAGACAAAACAGTTGATAGAACGGACCGGCAGAGTAGTGTCAATGCATGCACCCAAATGGGTGAAGGATCGGATTTGTTGCCTGTCCGCTTGTCGGTGAATCGGTTCAGTTCGCTGACGGCGGGCAATGTCACCGACGTTTGCCGCTGTACGGGGAGACGTCACCGCCAGGGGGACACCGAAATGAGCGGTTCCTTGATGCGTCGCTCATCCG
The DNA here is from genome assembly GCA_963730295.1 of uncultured Actinomycetota bacterium. Classification (GTDB taxonomy): domain Bacteria; phylum Actinomycetota; class Actinomycetes; order Mycobacteriales; family Nakamurellaceae; genus Nakamurella. The sequence continues at coordinate 913,758 of CAVSRE010000009.1, forward strand.
TCTGCCGCGAGGTGGCGGCGCGGCTGAATGACTCGATCATGGTCCCCTTCAGTTCCCTATGCCCACCATGGATCGAAGCATGAGGACGCGATCCTGATGTTCGAATGGCTGCTGGTGATGGCCGGTCTCGCGCTGGGCGCGACCACATGCGTCCTGTTCATCCGGCTCCGACCGCGGCGCCGGGCCGTTCGCCCGTCGGTCACCACCGCCGCCGCAACAGGGCAGGCGACTATCGACGGGCCGGCCACCGACTGGTCGTGGTCAGTCGATCCGGCGGGCCTGTTCACCTCGGTCAGCGCGTCCAGCCTGGAGTTGATCGGCTATCTGCCTTCGGAACTGGTCGGGCAGGACGTCGGGATGATCATGGACCCGCGCGAACTCGGCCGCGCGGAGGCGATGGTCACGTCCTTGGGTGTCACCGACTCCGGACTGTCGGATCTCGTCATCTCCGGTCTGCACCGAGACGGGACGTCGTCGTGGTTCGACACTGGCGGTCTCCACCATCACCGACGCGGCCGGGAATCTCGTCGCCTATCAGGGCATCAGCCGTGCCATCGGCGCAGATACCGCCCAGGTTGTCACGGCACAGCACATCAGGAGTCGGATCGAAGCCATCATTGCCGACAAACTGCTGTTCACGGCGTTTCAGCCGATCGTCGACGTTGCTTCCAGCACGGTCGTCGGGGCCGAGGCACTGAGCAGGTTCGTCACTGATCGGTCATCGACGCCGGACATCTGGTTTGCCGACGCGGCCGGTGTTGGGCTTGGTCCCGAACTCGAACTATTGGCCGTCCAGACGGCCCTGCTCGCGGCTCGCGAATTGCCGGAGCATCTGTACGTTTCGATCAATGTCTCGCCGTCGACCTGCCTCGACGATCGACTGAGCCGCATGCTCCGGCATCGCCGATCGACGCTGATCCGCATCGTTCTCGAACTGACCGAGCACACCGAGGTGATCAACTACGAGCCACTGAACGACGTTCTGAACGGCCTTCGACTGGGCGGCCTACGAGTCGCGATCGATGACGCCGGTTCGGGTTTCGCATCCGGGCAGCACATTCTGAAGATCAATCCCGATATCATCAAGCTGGATCGAAGCCTGGTGACGGCCATCGAAAGTCATTCCGGTGAAAGGGCTCTCGCCGCGAGCATGGTGGCTATTGCCACGACACTCGGCGCGACCGTGACTGCCGAAGGGATCGAAACGCGGGCGGAACTGCGGTGTGTGACCGCGCTGGGAGTCGCGGCGGCACAGGGCTACCTGCTGGGACGCCCGTCGATCAACCCGCACGAATGGGCCCGCTGGAAATCCCGGGCGCCCGGTCGGGCCCTGGCGAGAACGACCTCCGGCGATCTGTTGGTCGGTCACGGATCGGCCGGGCCTCGAGCCCTCGCGCTCCCCCGGGCGCCAGGAACTCGGACCCGCCCCTCCGCCACACCGAGCGAGGGCCCGACAGCAGCCCACCGACCGTGCCGAACCCCCTGCCGTCGAGCACTCAACGGTGGGGTCACGGGGCGCCGACGCGCGACCTTGCGATCGCCGTGCTCGATGCGCTGCCGGATGCGACCGCGATCCTGAACTCGGCAGGAACAATCATCGCGGTCAATCGGGCGTGGCGGATGTTCTCCCAGGACAACGCAGGCGACCCGAAGAGCACCGGAGTCGGAGTCAACTACCTGGATGTGTGCGCCCGAGCCGCCACCGCCGGCAGTGCGGATGCGACGGAAACCCTGGCGGGCCTGCGTTCGGTGCTCGGCGGTCATACGGTGGAACACGAATGGGAGTACCCCTGCCACTCGCCGACTGTCTCCCGCTGGTTCATCTCGAGGATCACGTCGATCGGGGATCACACCGGCGGCGCGGTGGCGTCGCACGTCAATATCAGCCGTCGAAAGCGGGCCGAACAGGAACTGCTCCATCTGGCTTCGCATGATCCATTGACCGGCCTGGCGAATCGGCTGCTGTTCACCGCCGCTCTTGCCAACGCTCTGCAGCCGCGGCCGGGCCGTGACCAACACGCAGACGTTGGATTGCTCTACATCGACCTCGACAACTTCAAGCCGGTCAATGACGCATACGGACATGCCGCCGGGGACGAAATGCTGCTGGTCGCGACGCAACGCATCCGATCACAGGTCCGTCCACAGGACACCATCGCCCGACTCGGGGGTGATGAGTTCGCGGTGTGCGCGCCGCGGATCCCCGTCGACGGATTGGCGGCCATGGCGGACCGGCTCACCGTGGCCCTCGCAAAGCCGCATCAAGTTGCAGGGACAACAGGTCCACATGAGCGCCAGCATCGGCAACTACCTCGCGGCACCCGGCGAGGACGCGGCCGACGTTGTGAACCTCGCCGACGCTTGCGATGTACATGGTCAAGGCCAGCAAGAGCCGACCACCGAAATAGACCGGTCCTGCACCGATCACCCCGGCGCCCGTCGATCGCTACCGGTGGGAGAACAGACCCTGCTTGGGATGACGAATGGTCACATATCCACCCTTTTTCATCCCGGTCAACACCAGCGTCATTCCGTTGGTGCGGCCGACCGGTGCCACCTTGTTGTTGATATGACCGCCGCGCATCTGCAGCCCGTCGAGCCGGACGGCACTGCCCCTTGGCACGATGAGTTCGGTTGAGCCGCCGTAGTTCGATCGGAACTCCAGCGTCACAGTCGGCGAGATCAGCTGCGCCGCAGTGAAATCCAACCTGGTACTCGCGCCGGTACCGCCGATGACGATCAACGGTGGCGCCGTCCAATAGCCCTTGAAGGTTCGTGACCCCCAGCCGGTCAGCTCCAGCACCCCGCCGTCGGCGGCCGGCGCGGTGGCGATCGCCCCGGAATAGCCTGGCGTCGACTGCTGGTGTGGCCGGGCGTCCTGCTCTGCGGCATCCACCGACCGGCCGGCGATCTGAAGACCTGGCAGGTCCAGCAGCACCGCGTTCAAATCTCGCCTGGTGCGCGCGGTGATCACCCGGCCGCTGCGTTCGGTGTACTCGCCAATGTCGATGAGCCCGCGGCCGGTGGCCTTCTCCAACAGTGAAAGCACGTGTGATCGCTCGTCGTCGGACACCCGTAGGTCGCGGGGGTCGATGGGAGAGCCAGGCATGCCATCCAGGATAGTCAGCGGGCCAAGTACCCACCCGAGAGGTCGCCGAAGAGTTCCGGGCCGCGCGCCCGACAACCGCAGCGGCCGTTGGACGACCGCCCGGCATGTCACTCGGCATGTCACTCAGCGGCCCAGTGCGGGTGTTCAGACGGCTGACCAACCCGCGGCCACTCCAGCCTGCGACCGGACCGGTTTGAGTCCGCCGGGTGCTCGCGTGCTGGTCCCCACCGGCCGGACCATCGTCCGCTGGGTCGTCCAGCCTTGGGCCGCCGATCGCAATTCCGGCCCAGGTCACCACATTCCAACCGCCGCCCGGCACAGCATCGACGACGATCATGCCGGTGTTGTGCAGCGAGTGCTTCTGGCCGAACGCACTGTCCACCGTCGTCAGGTCCGACCCGCGAACAGTTGCCCAGACCCGCAGTATCGCGCCGTGGGCGAACAGCACGGCACAGCCGTCCTCGCCGGATTCCTCGCGCAGCGACTGGACCACCTCAGACACGACGCTGTCGAATCGGGCCAGCACCTGTGCCCCATCCGGTCCACCGGGCATCGCCGACTCCAGTGCACCACCCATCCATTCCCGGATCGTGGATTGGTAGGTGCGGGTGGAGACGTGATCGCCGAGCATTTCCAGGTCACCGGCACCGATCTCGCGCAATCCGTCACGCACCCGGATGGGCAGGCCGCGAGCGACGCCAGCGGTGCTGCGGTGAGCTGCGCGCGGTGCTGCGACGAGGCGTAGATCGCATCGATCCGGTAGTCGGTGAGGGTCTCGGGCAGCGCCGTTGCCTGCGCGATTCCGAGGTCCGTCAGACCGGGACCTGGCACGCCGGTGTCCAGCAACCCCAGCACGTTCGACGGGGTTTGCCCGTGCCGGATCAGCAACAGCCGCATCAGTCCCACTCCCCTGAAGCCCAGCGGCGGACCTGCGCGTCCGCCTCGGCATACGCCTGACGGTCGCGAACTCCGCGGCTGGTTCGTTGGAGCCCTCGACCCGCGGATACGGAACCGAGCCAGCGTAGAAGGGCCGACCGGCGAATCAACGCGGCCAGCACGTCGGCCATTGCCGGATCGGCCAGGTGACCGTCGGCGTCAACCAGGAAGTAGTAGACACCGAGTTTGGATCGTGTGGGACGGGACTCCAGCCGGGTCAGGTTGATGCCGCGGGAGGAAAACTCGGCCAGTACGGCAACAGCGAACCCGGGGTGATTGCCAACGGACAGCACCAGCGACGTGCGGTCGTTCCCGGTCGGCGTGGGGGGCGGGCCCGGGCGACGCAGCAGGACGAATCTGGTGACGGCATCGCGGACCGAGCCGATATCAGCGGCCAGGCTGGCCAACCCATATCGAGGTCCGGCGACCGGCGCGGCAGCCGCCGCATCCAGTTCACCCGCGGCGACACCAGCAGCTCCGGCGGCATTGGAGGCCGACATCACCGCTTCGGCCCTGGGCAGGTTCAGGGCCAGCCATTCGCGAATCTGCGCGTGGCCGTGCGGGTGGGCTCCGACGGTCCGAATGGCCGACAGGTCCGTGCCCGGCCGGACGAGCAAATCGAAGGTAATCGGCACGTAAGCCTCGGCATTGATCAGCAGGGGCGCACCGTGGGTCAGCTCGTCCTGGGTCAACGGCACGGCACCCTCGACGGAACTCTCCAGGGCAACGCACGCGGCATCTGCGGCTCCGGACCGCACCGCACCCAATGCGGCGCTGACCCCGCCAACCGGCTCCAGTTCGACACCGTCGGTCGAGGTCAACCTGTCGACCAGGGAGCGTGCGGCCTGTTCGGTAAAGGTGCCCTCGGGTCCGAGGTAGGTCCACCGCTCGCCCGTCACTGGTAGTCAGGGGTGCAGGTGCCGCTGTGCGGTCCTGGTTCCCCATCCCCCTTTCAATCCGTACGTGCGGTTTTCCCGCATACGGCTTACCGACGGTCTTCTTGACATGGTTACGCCGCCTTCGGGTAGGAAATGGTGCCCATGAGCTGATATAGACCCTGGTCGTGGAACCAGGTCCGGGTCCAACGGCCCACCTGACCGGCCCTCAGGTTGCGGCCCCGCTTCTTGATCAGCAAGCGTTTGAGCCGCCACACTACGTGCCGGTCCAGATCGATGAACTTGTTGGCCGCGTTCCCGGTACGGAAGTAGTTACCCCATCCCCGGAGGAATGGGTTCAGACCTTTGATCAGGTCCTGTAGTTCCATACCGACTCGGTTCCGACCGGTCAATGCCTTGATCCGCAGGCGTGCCCGCTTCATCGACCGCGCGGAGGGCCAGCGGTGCAGGTAGTAGCGAACGATCCGCTTCTGTTCCCACAGCCGACCCGACATGCGGGCGCGAAAATGACACCCCAAGAAATCAAAGCCTTCCCGGCCTTGCCGGAGATCAACCACCCGGGTCTTATCCGGGTGCAGGTCCAGGCCCAACCCACCCAGCAGGGCCGAAGCCACGGCCTGGGCTTGCTCGGCCTGACTCGCGGACCGGCAGATCACCACGAAGTCATCCGCATAACGGACCAACTCCCCGGTGCCCTGCTCGGCCCAGTCCCGATCGAACGCGTGCAGGTAAATGTTGGCCAACAACGGGGAAATGACCCCGCCCTGTGGTGTCCCGGCAACCGTCTGCCGAGAACACCCCATTGGCTCAGCACACCCGCACCCAGCCACTGCCGGATCAGCTTCAACACCCGCCGATCCGACACGCGCCGACCGACCTCGACCATCAACCGGTCCTGGTCGATCGAACCGAAGAAGTCCCGGATATCGGCCTCGAACACGAACTGCCCGCCACGAGGAAACGCCACCCGGATCACTTCCAAGGCATCGGTGGCACTGCGTTTCGGGCGGAACCCGAAACTGCACGGCAGGAAATCGGCTTCGAAAATAGGTTCCAGCACCAACTTCGCCGCCTGCTGCACCACCCGATCACGCACAGTGGGAATACCCAGCGGCCGCCACCGGCCATCAGGTTTGGGGATCTGCACCCGCCGCACCGGCGACGGGTGATACACCCCCGTGGAGGAGATCCTCGCGTAGTTCCGCCAACAGGCGGTCCACGCCGTATTCCTCCACCGCGGCCAGCGTCACACGATCAACACCAGCCGCTCCACGATTAGCTCGCACCCGCTCCCATGCCTCCACCAGGACGTCAACCCGGCAGATCCGGTCGAACAGGGCATGGAAACGCCTACCCTCAGACTGCTTGGCCGCAGCCCATAGCTTGCGTTGAAGTTCTCGCACTTGCCCCACCGGCGGAAACCGGTGCAGCTCAACGGGCCTAGGATTGCCCGCCGGGGTTGTTGGACCGGGCGGTCCCGGTCATGCCCTCACGCTTACCTCCACCACCAGCACGACCGAAGTCGGGGCCCTTCCCTCCCGGCGCGTTCTGTTGCACGCCGATCACCGGTACTACGACCCCGTCGGACTCCCGCTGCCCTCCACAAGACTTCACCATTGGCTTATACCTGTGGTCTTTGCCCGACGAAGGCCAGGCAGACGGGTCTCTCCTGTTCCATGCCAGACCGTGATCGCGTGCCGCCTCCCATACCCCGGAAGGACCCGCCGAGCTGACCCCGGAACAGGGCTCGACGGACATGGCCTTCGCCGTGAAGTGAGCGGCTCGGCTCCTCCGTTGTGAGTGTGACGAGGCTGCAGAGTTCGCTTAACGCTGCGGCCCGCGATCTTGCTCCCTCCAAAGAGGCTCTCGACACCCCGCTCAGCCCGCCATCTCTCACGACGAACCGGGGCCTGCTACCCGGCGCTCCGGTACCTACCGGGACGGGACTCACACCCGCAGGTCTGACACAGCTTCCAGGACGCACCACACCGTCACCCTAGCCACCGGATGCGAGGCCGCAGGCGGTGGCCGGGCGCCCGCTGAATCAGGTACCCAAACCGGTTTCCGGGTTCTGCGCCTGCAGCTGGGCGAGTCGGTCGGGATCCTGCACGGCCATCCAGGCGAGCACGTCCTGGAACGGGACGCACTGGGTCTCCGGCTTGCCGCAGTTCTCCAGGACGAAGTTCGTCAAGGCCGTCTCGTAGGCATTGTTGTTCCAGGCGTTGAAGTGGTTGCCCAGCACCAGTGGTGCCCGGTTGCCGTTGAAGGTCGCGTTGTACATGTCCTGGTAGGTCGCCTGAACTTGCGCCGCATCGGCGTCGGACTGCGCCTGCGTAACACCGTCACTCGTTGCTTTCCGCTGGGTGTAGTAGAAGTTGTAATCCATCGTGATTTGGAACTTTTCGGTGCCGTGGATCGGGAACTCGGCCATTCCGAACTGCCAGATCTTGTACTGCGGCGACTGCTTCGGCCATGAGATCCCACGCTTGGTGAAGGACGAGTCGTAGGTCATGTTGTGCGCGACCAATGCAGGAAAAAGGTCCTCAGCGTGACCCTCGAGGCACGGCGTCCGCCCGCCCTTCACGACCGAACCGTCGAAGGCCAGATCGGGCATCTGGACGTCGGGGTTGTTGGCCTTGACGTTCTTCACCAGCGCGAAGAATTGGTCGAGCTCGTTGTTCCAGGCGTCGGTGTTCCACGAATTGCCACTTGGCTCGGCGCCCTCGCAGAAGTGCCCGTTGAAGTGGGTGCCGATCTCGTTGCCTTCGGCGTAGGCCTGGTTGAGATCGGCGATCTCCACGGGTAGATCAGACGGGCTGTTCCAGCTGATGGACGATTTGCCCGGGCTGTGACCAGGTCCCTGGTAGGCCATCTTTGTCTCGTCGGACAGCATGTAGGTGCCGGACAGGAAGCCGGTGAACCGGAAAGGAACCTGCTTGCCGACGTCGAACCAGTGCTGCCACTTCTCGTGCCAGCCGACGCCGTCGAAGCTGACGATGACGAACTGCGGCGGCTTCTCGCCGGGCTGCAGTTTCTTCGGGACGAAGCCGTCGGCGAGCGCCACACCGTCCTGCGGTGCAGCGTTCGGGTCGGCCGCGCTGGGCGCAGCCGCCGATGGACTGGGAGTCGGAGATTCCGCCGGGCTGGAGCTGGGCGAAGCGGCGGGCTCCGAACTGGCGCGCTCGGAGGTCGCCGGGCCGACGGTGACAAAGCTGGTGACGGTCTCATCCGCGGTCTGGCCGGCTGTGCCACAGGCCGAGAGCAGTGCCAATCCGGCCAATGCCATAGCTATCCTTCGGCCACGTCCCACCCGCATGCATCCTCCGCAATCACTGTCAATAGTGCGTTTAGCGGTGCTAAATCGCCCCGCAAGCATAGTTACCTGAGCGTACTGTCCCGCACGACCTGTGCGGTCGCGGTGAAGCGCCCACCAGGGTAATCGCGGTGGGACGCATCGCTACTGATAGAACTCGAGGTGGTCAGAATCACCTAAGCTCGCCGTTTGTGACCAGCGCAGCAATACCGCCCCCCGCAGCCGGCGGCGATCCGATCGAGCCGGTTCCCCGCTCCTACACCGCCAGCTCGATCCGGGTCGAACTGGTCATCGTCTTCCTCGTCACCCTCGGGATGAGCGGCCTGTCGTCGCTGCTCAGCCTTGTCGACTCGCTGCTGGCGACTGCTCCGCTCGCCTCGCAAACCGTGTCGATCCTGGTGCCGCAGGCGCAGGCGTCATTCCTGGATCTACTCAAGCAACTGCTCTCGATCCTGCGCGGATTCGCCTGGGGCGCGCTCGGGCTGTACCTGCTGTGGCGCAGCGGGGTCAATCTCCGGGATCGGCTCGGGTTGGACGTTCGCAAGCCGTCGAAGGACCTCGGGGTCGGGGTGCTGCTGGCCGCCGTCATCGGGTTGCCCGGCCTGCTGTTCTATTGTTCGCGGTGCAGATCGGCATCAACCTGACCGTCGCCCCCACCACGTTGAACGACGTGTGGTGGCGATTGCCGGTGCTGATCCTGGCTGCCGTCGAGAACGGCTTCCTGGAAGAGGTACTCGTCGTCGGGTACCTGCTGACCAGGCTCGACCAGCTCAAGGTGACGCCATGGATAGCAATCCTGATCAGTGCGGTGCTGCGCGGCTCGTACCACCTGTATCAGGGGTTCGGCGGGTTCCTGGGCAACGCCGTGATGGGGGTGGTGTTCGCCTACTGGTTCCGGCCCACCCGCCGGCTCTGGCCGCTGGTGATCGCCCACTCGCTGCTGGACATCACCGTTTTCGTCGGCTATTCGGCGCTGCGCGGGGTGGTGGAGCTGGCTCCCCTGACCGGTGATCCTCGGCAGGACCATTCGACTCGCCGAAAACGGACCTTCCACCCGCGAACGAGCAGCAGATTGTGGCCAGTCGATGGTGCGGCGATGCGGAAACCGCTGCTCAGCGCAGGGTGAACTGCCGCCCCAGGATGCCGTCCCGCGCCCGGCGCTCGGCGTCGGTCAGGGCGGCCTCGGCCGCCAACGCCTCGGCCAGCCGCACCGCGAACGCCAGCGCCGGCGCTTCCCACTCCTCGGCGTGTTCTCGCGGTCGAGGTCCCAGACCGGCACCAGTCGGCCCGTGCGCCCGGAACGACCCGACGAACCGCCAGCCCTCGCCGAGGTCCAGCTGGTCCGCGACGGCCAGCCGGGCGAGCGCGGCCACCAGGGGCTGCTCGGGCTCCGGCCGAACCCAGCGCAGGTGCGCGCGGACCCGGCGTCGACCCAGAAGGCCCCGGCAGGCCGGCGACCAGCTGGGTCGGCATGATCACGGCGTTCGCCCGCTCCAGGGTGAACGCCACCTCGCCGCCGGCCGGGGAACGTCCTCGAGCCACCAGGTAGAAGTCTGTATGCACGGTGACGTCGAGGGATTCGTCGACAATCAGGTCGGCGTAGCGCGGGCCGGCAGTCGCCCGGCCGACGACGGGCAGGGCGGACGCGGCTCTGCCTCAGCGCCCAGCCCAGAGCTCCCGCGAGATCCGGGGACAGGTCGCCACAGTGCGTTTGCACCTGCATGCCGAGCAGGACCTATCCATCGGGCCGGTCAGGGCTGCCGACGCTCCGGGCAGCACGCTGGTCGGGTCACGGATGGGGCATGCTTCGTCACGGGTCGAGCAGAGTCAGGGCGCAGTCGCCAAGGGTAGGAACTCGCGCAGCGCGATCAGCTCGGGCTCGGCCGCCAGGTCGGCAAAGGGGCGGGTGACGATCATGTCGCGGTCGGCCGAGCCATGGCAGGCCTTGTACCGCTTGCCGGATCCGCACGGGCAGGGACGGCGGGGGTTGTCCCCCGCCGGCTGATCGGCATGCAGGGCGGTGGTAGAGCCGGTGGTTCGGCGTTGGGTCTTCTTGGACACCCGGTCACGGTAGCCGACCGGGGCACGGCCGCCTGCGCTCCGCAGTTCCCCGGGCACGACCGTGCTCGGGGAACTGCCGTCCGGCAGCCGGGTGGGGCCCGGCGGCTGCACCACCCAGTTGTCGTACTCGGTGGTGCGATCAGTAAAGGCCCTGGCGAACCGCAGCAGGATGACTGCGGCCAAAGCCGCCACCAAGGCCGCCACCAGGTCGACCGCAATGTGCAGTTCGACAGTGTCGGCGATGGCCTGCAGACTGCCGCCCAGCCCCCGAGCCAGCGTCACGGTGATCAGCAGCGCGGAAACGATCCAGCTGAGCCACCAGGCCTTGACAACCCAGGACCCGCGGGCCGGGCCAGGTTGCCCGGCCGACTCGGTGTCGCGGGCGGGGTTCGAGCCGGCGTGCGGTCGCTGCGCCAGCATCCGGTCGATCTCGATGACAATCTGCCCGGCCCCATAGATGCTCCAGATCGGCACCAACAGCCGGGCGACAATGCCCGGTCCGCTGCGCGCGGGCGCGTAGCCCAGCCTGCGCGCGGCGGCGTGGTGGGTGCGCACCAAGGCGGGCACCGCGAAGGCAGCCATCAGTACCCCGGAAGTCACCACCGCAAGGCCGCTGGCGGCGACGAGCACATCACTGGCCCGGACCACCGCTCCCGAGAGCACCAGCGTCCTGCCCTGCAACAGCAGCACGAAGCGCCAGATCTCGGCGCCGGCCGCCACCAACGCGGTCACCGCCGTGACCAGGGAAAGTCCAGCCGCCCACCGCAGGGCGGCAGCCGGATCGTCAACCGGCACGATCGGCGTCTCGTCGGGCAGTTCCCGCCAGATGACGGGCGGAAATGCCCACTGCGGGTGGCCACCCCGATATGACGGCGGACCCGGGTACGCACGCGGGCGCTTAGACCCACTCGGTTTGCGGAGCTTCGCCGCGGTCGGACCTGCACCGGCCGGACCACCACCCGCAGGCGGGTGCGCGACCCACCGTTGCAGCGGTGCCCCGCAGGCAACGCACCGCTGCGGACCGGCCGACTGCAGCGGCTGCGGGACCTGACAGCGAGCACACCACACATACGGGACGGAACGACGACCCGTCGGAGGCGCAAAACCGCTGTAGTCGGTGCTCACCTGTGCCTCAAATAACCGTGGGCCCTGCGTCGCCGTCTGCGACCATCGGCTTTCCCTCGCGCGCCCAGCTACCCATCCCACCTGCGACGTTGACCGAGTCCCAGCCCTGCGAGTTCAGGTATGCAGTCACTCGCGCGGACCGGTTGCCGGAGCGGCAGATGACGTACACCGGGTCGCCGTCTGGAACCTCGCCCAACCGTCCCGCGAGTTGCGTCATCGGGAGGTGGACGGCGCCGGGCGCGCGACCGGCAGCCCATTCATTGTCCTCCCGGACGTCGAGCAGGACGGCGTCGGGCGGCAGCTCACCGACGGAAACTTCAGGAATGGATGGAGTCTCACACTCCCCATCCTTCCACCGCGGCCCGCTGGGCTGTCGCGCACTGTTAACACGGCTGATGCACGTTGTCACTACTGGTCGGCGACGATGACCGACAAACCCCGGAGACCGGGAGTCTTGTCGAGCATGCCCGACCCGGAGTCAGACCTGCCCGGACTGATCCAGTGCGCCTGGCAGGTCGCCGCCTTTGACGCCGTGAACAAGATGCGCGCCATCGCCAAAGTTACCCAGACAGGCATTTATCACCCGCTCGGAGAATAATTGCCGCCCGAGCGACCACGCACGACCTGATCTTTACCTGTCGAGTTCCAGGCGTCGCCACACAATTACTGTGGCGGCGCCAAAAATCACTGGCACCACCGGCACGACGGCGAGCGCGACAGCCGTATTCACATCGGGGTGAATCGCCCAGAACGCCGGGGCGACGAACGGCAACCAGGACGCGAAGTCGGCGACCACAGAGACCTGCGAGATGACGAGAATGCCGACAGCGGTGGCGATGCCGGGCAGCAGACCGCGGCCCAGCGATGCTGCCCAGCCGCACGGAACCGCAATGAGGGCCGTGAGTACCCCGAGGGCGAATTGCCGGGCGAGCCCCAAAATGGCGTCGGAATCCGGTACACCCAGACCGACGGCCAAGCCCACGCCGAGCAGCAGCACCACCAGCACCAGTGCAACGATGACGGACCACACCCCATAGACGAACAACTTCGCCTCGGCAATCGCACTGCGGCTGACCGGCAGGCCGAAGAGACCTGGGATGGTGCCGTCGGCGAATTCCCGCCCAAAGAACCAGCTGATGCCGACGCCACAGGCGAGCAGTCCCGCGGCCGAGGTGACCTGCGCTGCCACGGACAGGTAGGCGGGCCAATCTCCCGAAGCAGCCTGCGCGCCGAGCTTTGCCAGGATCTCGGCGTTACCACCGCGCGCCGCCGCCACCATCGCCACGGCAAGCACGGTCACCCCGACCGCGAGTAGCACGCCGGTCGAGAACAACACCCGGGACGACCGGGCCTTGCGGAACTCCACGGGGACAGAGCACGAGGCCGGTCGCCACGAGGGGGGCACGGTCCGCCGGGCCGAACTGCGGCCCGGTCGCCGGGCGCCACTGCTGCTCGCGCCCGCTTCGGCGGTCGTCACAGTCCGGCTCACCGGCCATCGCCATCGCGTCGTGCACGAACGCGAAGAATCGCCCGCTCGATGTCGACGCCGTCGGGGTCCAGGGTGCCGATCATCCGGCCGTCGGCGAGGACGGAAATCCGGGTCGCTATCCGGGCGACCTCGTCCAGGTGGTGGCTGGACACCAGCACTCCGGCACCGGCCGCAGCGCGTCGTAGCAAGGCTTCTCGCAACAGAATCACTCCTGACGGGTCGAGCGCGTTGGTCGGCTCGTCGAGCACGATGAGGTCGGGCCGGTGTTGCAGGGCGGCCGCCAGGCCGAGTCGTTGTTTGTTGCCCAGCGACATCCGTCTGGCCCTGACGTCTGCGTAACGACCCAGGTCCAACTCGTCGACGATCTGCTCGACGAGTAGTGGAATCACATCCGGAGAAACCCCGTGCAGCCGGGCGGCCAACCGGAGGTTGGTGCGACCGTCAAGTTCGCCGTAGGCAAACGGGTACTCGATCAATGCGCCGACGCGAGCCCAGCTGCCGCCGCTCATTGTGCGGATGTCCTGGTCGAGGAGTTCGATGGCTCCGGTATCCGGTCGCAACATCCCCACCATCAACTTCATCAGGGTCGATTTGCCCGCCCCGTTCAGCCCGACCAACGCATGGATCTCGCCGGGCAGCACCGTGAGATCGACGTCCCGTACTCCCGCGCCACCGCGGTAGGCACGGGAAACGCCCGCAACTCAGCCTGGTTTCAGTCATTGCAGGACTCCAATACATCCAGTGATCGCTCGATGGCTGCTCCGAGGGCGCCGTCGTCGGCAACCGCCCATCGCATCAGCCCGGTCATCAGCGCGGCCATGGCCGCAGCGGCCGCAACTGCCGCTTCGGTGGCGTCGGACCCATCGACGACAAGTTGCTCCGCGATCGCCGTCTCCGTCGCTGACGTGCTTGCCCGCATCGTGGGCAGCAGGCTTGGCGTAGCTGCGACGATGGCGACCCGTTCGCGCACCGGGTCGTCATTGCCGATCGGCAGGCGACGCCAGGCAAGCCGAATTCCGCGCACCGTCCTGGCCAATGCAGGCAACTCGGTCGGCTGCTCGCCGATCGCCTTCACGATCAGCGGGTCGTACGGATCATCTATTAGCAGTTGGTCTTTCGAGCGGAAATGCCGATAGAAGGTCATCTCGGTCACGCCGGCTGCCTTGGCGATCTGGGCGACTGTTGTCTGCTCATAGCCCTGGCGGGCGAACAGGTCGAACCCGGCGGCCAGCAGCCTGGCGCGGGTGCGTGCGGACTTGGTCGATGCGGTCCCGATCGTTGTCACAAACTCGAATGTTAGTCCCTAACATTCCGCTCCACAAGACCCGCGGCGGTGCACGAGATGCTCTGACCGATCACCCGTCCCCTCAACTTGTCACCGACCGAACCGCTACCTTGCCTGTCGATTCCGATCAGGACCTCTGCCAAGCGAGTGCCCGGGACCCGGCTTGTAAGGTCTGCGTAGTCGGATCCGGTGAGAATTGAGCGAGCGGGGGTGCAGCGATGGCGGCTTTTCGCGTGCTGATCGTCTGCACGGCCAACCACTGCCGGTCGCCGATCGCTGAGCAGTTGTTGCAATCTGCCATCGCCCAACGGTTTGCCGGGCTCGACGAGTGGGCGGTCGAGTCCGCCGGCACCGACATCCCAGGGCCCTGGCCCCTGCATCCCAGTGCAACATCGGTGCTGGCTGAACGGCTCCCCATGGTCGCCGAGCACTATTCGCGCCAGCTGAAGCCAGCGATGATCCAGCGCGCCGACCTCGTGCTGACTGCGACGCGGAAGCACCGTGGCGTCGTGGTCAGCTATGTGCCGGCCGCGGTAGGTCGGACGTTCACGATCCTGCAGTTTGCCCGCCTCTGCGACCAGGTTCAGCCCATCACTGCGGGCGAGCCCGGCGAAGCCGGGCGGCCTGGTGGACGAAGCCAAGCTGGCCCGCTCGTCTTTGCAGCCGGTACCTGGCGAGGAGGACGATCTGCCGGACCCGATGGGGCGGGGTATCGCCGAGTTCGAGGTGTGCGCGGATCGTCTGCAGGATGCCGTCGCCCGGATCTTGCGTCCCCCCTGGGACCGCTACCGCCCGCTTGACTGCCACCTGATCCGCTCCAGCCCTGTCACCCGTTTGCGCGTCCGGTTTCAGAAGTTCTGGGCGTCTTGCCCACATAGCGGCAACGAATTATGGACGAGTTCTTCCAGTGCCAGGGATTCGGCGGCGTCGGCCCGGATCACACCTTCGCAACGACCTCCGCCACTTGACAGGACCGGCCGGTCGGTGCAGGGTCGAAGTTGCTGCATCCACAGCCGATTGGGACCGGAGCCACCGCGAAAGCCGTGGACTCCGTGAGATTGACTCGTCGCCCATCCCACCCGCTTCGTCCGTTGCCCTGACGTGGATGTCGTCGGCCTTGCGTCGCTTGGTGACTCGTCTGCACTCGGCTGGGACGCAACCTCTGCTCGGGGTGCTGACGGCCTATTCGGAAGCCCATCGCGATGCGGACGCTTTGTTGCCAGTTCATCGGCACTGGTCCCACAGCGGTGAATCGGGGCGAGACCGGCGAACACTCGGGGGCGCCGGCCCTGTTCTGATTGACCGATCGGAGCTCTCATCCTAGGGGGATGAAATGGCCAGGACGAATACCCTGCCAATCGGAAAGTCTGCTCGGCGCACCCGGGAGTCCCTGCGCAAAGCCGCTCGCTCGCGCGACCCAGAACCGGACGCAGTCGGTAGGCTACCTCCGGCGACGACCGATGAATGGGACTGGCAATTGCAGGCCGCGTGCCGCGGTATGGACGGTGAATGGTTCTTCCCGCCGGACCATGAACAGGCGAAGGCGCGAAAGTCGCGCATTTCCAAGGCAAAGGCGGTCTGTGCGCACTGTCCAGCGCTGATCGCCTGCCGTGACTTCGCGTTGGACAGCGGCGAGCTATTCGGGTGTGGGGCGGATTGTCGGAGGATGACCGGGAAAATGCAACCCACACCGCTTTGGCAACCGGCGCACCAACGCGGCGGCGATCTCGCGAGGGATGACCGTCAGCCGCGCAAATCCTACGTGGCCGACGGTCCCGCGGCCAACCCCGGGAATCACCCAGGTGTCTAGCACAACGGTGGGAATGACCGCGTCCGCTGAATACCGATAGCTGACGCCGAACTGATCGGTCAGCACCACACTGCCACCGTGGGGATGACTGACGGTCATCACGGTATGCGGCGGGCGTTGGTCGTCGCCGGGTCGCCAGAGGTCGCCGGGCGAGAGATACCCGGCGTGGTGACGAGTTCGGGTGAAGCCTCGAGCTGGTGGAGGATTGTCCTGGTGGCCGCGGATGGCCGTGGCATTGGCGATGGTCAGGCACATGACGATGTTCTTTCCGAGATTCTGACGAGCAGGGTGAGAATTGAAATCTCACCCTTGCGAGGTTCGCCAGACCCGAGAGAAATATTTGGGCGGCGAGTAATGACTCGCGGTGTCGCGGCCTGACGTGGCGGCGGTACCGACCCCAAGGCCGGCTGTGTTGTCAGCCCTGCCAACGGTACTCCGCTCCAATGCGGCCGGCCGAGCCCGCCCGGATACGCCGAACGATGAAAGAAGCCGGGAAGTTCACCCGAACGGTTCATTCGCCGCCGGACGCCGGATTTACGCGGTCATTCGCTGTAGACGCGAAGCTTTGGTCACGGACTGTCGTTCGCGGCGGGGCCAGTACAACACCCAAGACCCACCGTTCGGTAGTGGAAAATCGAACAGAACCAGGGTTCGCGGATTCTTCGAGCGTTCCGCAAGAGCGGGTTCGGTATCTTCAGGATGCCGACAATCTCGTTGGCCTTCAGTAATTCGGATCTCCAACTACCGCGTCCGCGACCGCCGGATCTCGCAGGGATACCGTCAGACCCGCCGACCCGCATCGACTCTCGATCCGGCTTCCACTGGCTGCCCCTCCGGCCGAGATCGAGTCACCGAAAACGCGTTTCCCGCATTCAGCGAATCCAACAGCCGGAAGGACGTGCGCAATGCAGACGTGCCCGTTCCGGCGTTGCTAAATGCGCCGCTGGGTCCGATCCGATCACTGGCGGACCTGCTGGAACAGGTGGCTCTCGGACATGGCGAGGCCTTCTGCGAACTCTACAGGCGAACATCGTGGAAGGTATTCGGCTTGTCCAACGCGATCATTCGGGATGCCAGTCATGCGGAGGAAGTGACTCAGGAAGTCTTTCTTGAGATCTGGCAGAGAGCGTCCAGCTTTGACCGTTCGAGAGGTTCTGCATCCGGCTTTGTCATGCGACTGGCGCACTCCCGCTCGGTGGATCGAGTCCGGCACATCAACAACTCGCGCGTTCGTGACGGGACCTACGTCCGGCAGGAATTCCGGCCCGACGCAGATTGCGTCATTGCGGACGTCGTGCTGCACGACGAGGTGCGGCAACTCCATGCCGCGGTTGCCGGTCTGACGACTTTGCAGCGCGAAGCGATCACGTTGACATTTCTGGTCGGCCACACGAATCGCGCGGCCAGCGACATGCTCGGCATCCCGCTGTCCACCCTGAAGACCAGGGTGCGCGACGGCGTCCGGGCGCTGCGGTGCGCGAGCCCGGGATTGGTGGCCTGACAGACCCCGACCGGCCCATTCGGTGTGGCGTCGTCCCAGCAGATTCCTGGCCGCGCTACTTCACCAACCGGGACCGGCGCCGGTCGGCCAGCAGTCGGCCAGCCGTCTGGCAGGTGGGGCAATACTGGAAAGATCGATCCGCGAACGACACCTCGGCGATGACGTCACCGCACACGGGGCAGGGCAAGCCCGTTCTGGCGTGGACTCGAAGACCGGTCCGCTTCTCCCCCTTGAGCCTCGCCGCCTCGGCGCCCACCGATCGGTTCACGGCGTCGGTCAGCACGGACGACACACTGGCCGCCAGCCTGTCGATCTCGTCTGCCGAGAGCTTTCCCCGCCGTCGCGAATGGCGAAAGCTTTGCAGTGTGGAGGATCTCGTCGGAGTAGGCATTGCCGATGCCGGCGATGACAGTCTGATCGGTGATCACGTTCTTGAGCCGCCCGGTCTGAGCCTTGAGCACGTGAGCGAGCCCATACCGGTCCAGTGAGAGCGCGTCCGGCCCAAGCCTGGCCACCCCGGGAACAGCGACCGGATCCCACACCACGGCCGCTGCGACAGACTTCTTGGTGCCTGCCTCGGTGATATCGAAGCCGCCCCTGCCGAAGCGGACCCGCAAGGCAATGGGCCCGCCCATCTTCGGCGGGACCGCCGAAATCGAATCCGACCAACGGAGCCAGCCGGCGCGCGCCAGGTGGACAAGCAGGTGCAGATCCCGGCCGTCAGCCTCGCCGCCCGCATTTCCTTGTGCAGTATCGGTTTCCGGACCCATCACCAGATCCAGGAACTTGCCGTGCCGACCGGCACCCTTCACCACCCGGCCGACCAGGGCCGACGGCGGTGGGTCGAAGGTGCTGAGCACGTTGAGCGAGGCGACATTCACCGCGACGATCGACTGCCCGGTCGCATGTTCGGCCAGGAACGCGGCCAGGGCGGTGACCTCGGGTAGTTCGGGCATGGCGACAAGTGTGCACGCTGACCGGCCAACTGCGCCTCCGATGCCCGGCAATGGCGCCCCTGGCCGCCGTTCAGCCCAATGCCAAGCCGGCGGGTCCCGATTGTGGATGGTTCCGGCCCGGCTCCAACCCGAGCTACTACAGTCCGCGCGTGTCCCGAGAACCATCAGCAGCGGCGCCGCCGGTCATCACGGTGCCGGTCCCACAAGCCGACCGGCACCTGCTCGCGTTGCATGCCCTGCGGCAACGGCAGATTCGTACCTCATTCCTGCATGGATGCCGCAGGACCTGGCGCGACCGGCGGCGAATCTGGCCGGCGGTGGTGATCGCCCTCGCGCTGCTCGCCCTGATCATCGCGGGCACCAGCGTGGTTGCTGCCTTTCAACGTCAGCAGCAGGTGGTGGCAGAGCGGACGGACAAGGCCGCATTCGTCGTTCTGTCCGGCAGCAGCTCACTGATGCCGTGCTACCCGATGACCGACTTCACCCAATCAGCCAGTACAACGACCCAGGCGGTCAGCACGATCAGCGCCACCACCAGCAATTGTTCGGCAAGGTCGAGAAGCCTCCCCCGTCTGGCGTGACTGACGGGTGAGGGCGCCCGGTCCAGCACGTTGACCACAACGACCAAGGCAGCGACAGCTACCGCAGTGCCAACGATGAGCACCGACTGTGGCGCGGTTTCGTCCCGGTACACACCCAGCCACACGACGCCGAACACCAGCAGACCGCCGACCCGCGGCGCGAGGACGTGACGCGTCTGCGAGTACGCCCGGGAGCGCAGTAGGAGTAGCAGCCCGATGCCCACTGCCAGCAACCGGGAGCCACCCGCACTGGAGAGCGCAGCGGGAATCACCGCGCCGGCCGCGACAGTGCTGACCCCAACGAGGCAACCGATCAGCACCCGGTCGGCGCGGTGGATTCGCTGATCCAGGTCGGCAGAGTCTCTGCTGGGGTCGCTCCCCGTCAGCCCGCCCGTCGCCAACGCCAACCTGGGTAGGCCGCCAAGCAATAGGACAGCCACCAGCGCCGCTATCCAGGCAGCGTCGGTGGCCGGGGCGCCGGCATGGACGGCGACGACCACCACGCACCAGCGATGCTCACGACCAGTAGGGAAGTCGTATGGATGAGGGCCGCGGGGTAGCTGCCGGCGGCACAACCGGCCAGCAGCAGGGCCGCGCCCATCGCGACCATCAGCGTCATCGAACCGGCACCGGCTCCGGTCAGCGGCGCGACGGCGGCCCAGCCAAGGAACGCAGCCGCGCCGCCAAGTGCCGCCCAGATACAGCCGAGCACCAGACCCACAGCAGCGCATAACTTCTCGGATCTCCGGTCGGACAGGACCGCGGTCATCGCGACGATGAGGGCGACGGTTGCCGACATCGCTGCCAGCACTGGGCCGGCCGGCAGATTCGCTGCCGGCAGCAGCAGCACGGCCCAGGTCAGCAGGGCGGCCCAGTGGGCAAAGCTCCGAGAAGCGGGTGGACCCCAGAAGCGATCCCGGCCGTTCACGACGTCTTCGATCCGATCCCGGGTCATCACCTTCGCGGAATCTGCTTGCGGGAAGGCGGGGCGCTGCTCCAGCGCCAACAGGTCGCCGGCGAGAATTCCTGCTTCAGAGAGGGTTTCGGATCCGGACAGCGGGTTTCCGCCGATCGGGACAAGTACCCATGGGTGGGCAACAGCGGGCGCGTCGTCGGGGAGCATCAACCGCAACAGTCCGGGCAGCAGATCCGCACAGCACACCGCCGTAGGTAGGGCCAGGTCCAGCAGTCGAGGGCCGCAGACGATTGTCACCGGACAGTAGGATTCCGGACGTTCCGGACGGTGCAGGTCGGCGGCATGGGCATCGTTGCGGCGGGCGTCGGCTGCCGGAGCGTGGCTCGATCGATCACTCCGGGCCTTTCGTTGGGCCCCGGGAGGGCCGTTGTCGCCGGATGGATCTCGGTCTCGCCGGACAATTCCGCCCCCACCCGGTCCGGCCGGATCGCCCGCCCGCCGCCCGATGCCGGCCCGACCCGAACCAGCCGCCCCGCCCACCACCATCTGCCGCTCCCCCATGTTGGCCCTCGCCGACGCGTCGCTTCCGGACCGTTGATAGATGGTGCGGGGATGGCCGCACCGCGCCCGGCGGCCGGAATCGTAGCGGCACGGACTTGCCGAATCCTGGGTTGTCCCCAATACAGCTCGGCGGGATTCCCGGGCCAAGAATTGGTGCCGTCACGGGCCGATCTATACACACCGCGCCGCCGCAGCTGGTCAGACCGTCCACTTGCCAGCAGCCTCAGGCGCAAAGCAGGCCACCCCAGCCCGGCTCCAACCAAGAGGATCGATCCATGGTGAGCAGACTCGTCCCCAGCCGGCGCGCACAATCCTGCCGTCTCGACCCGTTGTGAGCACACTCGCGGCGCGGCGACCCACCCGGTCGACACATCCCGATCCGGGCTCCGGCCGATCACTCTGGTGGCGCCGCCCCAGCAGAGCGAGTCCACACCGATGAGCGGATCGATGGGGATGATCCTGGTGCCGGCCGCATCAGGGGTGGGGGCGGTACTGCTTGCCGTCACCCAGCAGGACCGGCCGCTGATGGCCGCAGCCGGACTACTGGTACTCGCGGCGTCCATCGCGGTGGGCGTGGCGATGGTGATCGGATCACGAACCGGCACCCGACGCCGGACCAGGGAGCAACGGGAGCGCTACCTGGACTATCTCGAACGAGCTCGAACCGCGGCGCGCGAGGGAGCGAACCGGCAGCAGCGCAACGCCGGCCTTGTCCATCCCAGCCCATCTGCGGCGGCGGGCATGGCCTGGCGATTGGACCGCAGGTGGGAACGACGGCCCGGCGACGCCGACTTCCTTTTGCTCCGAGCCGGTCTCGGGGTTGTGCCGCTCGATGGGCGGGTGACGCTGCAGGTGGACGCCAATGACCCATTGATGGCGCATGACCCGGTGTGCCTGGCCGCCGCGCAGGAACTGGCCACGATGTACGCGGTACTGGCGGACCAGCCGATCTGTCTGCCGCTCGATGGGGCCGTGCTGTCCGTCATCGGGACAGCGGACCGCGCGCGCGGCATCGTCCGGGCGCTGTTGGCACAGCTCGTCTGGGCACACAGTCCCAGTGAAGTAGCTGTTCTGCTCTGCAGCACGGACCGGTCCGGCGTCTGGGATTGGCTCAAATGGTTGCCGCACAACTTGTCCGGCCACGAGCGGGATGGGCCGCTGCAGGCCCGACTAATCACCTCCAGCGCCGCACAGGCAGTGGAGGTGTTGACCGTTGAGATCGCCGAAGGCGCCGTCAACCCGATGTGCGTCGCAAGGAGAACCGTCCTGGTGATCGATCAGTTGGCTGACCGTTCGTTGGCCGCGGCGGACACCGCCGCCCTCAGCATTGCGGCGAGAGCGGTTGGTGCATCTGAAATACACCTGCTGCAGGACCGCCGAGAGGAACCCGACCTGGTCGATATTCGGCTGGTAGCCGGAGGTTCAGCAGGCGCCGAACAACGCCCGGGGCGGACGCCCACCGCATGCCCGGCCAACCACCAGGAGGATCTGGTCGATTTCGGCGCGGCAGGAGGAACGTCGTGTCGATTGGACGACCTCGACTTGGCTGGCGCATTACTGCTGGCCAAGGCGTTCGCTCCGTTGCGGGCGGGCGGCGAGGTCCACGAGCAGTCGGGCTCGGAGCGGCATCTGGTGGACCCCCTCCGGTTCGGCGGCGTTGCAGGGATCGATTCCGCCGTGACTTGGCTGCCGCGGGTCGCCGGCGATTCGTTGCGGGTACCCATCGGCACCGCGATCGACGGCACCGCCCTTGTGCTCGATCTGAAGGAGTCGGCGCAGGGCGGCATGGGCCCGCACGGCCTTGTGGTCGGGGCTACCGGCTCGGGAAAGTCCGAGCTGCTCCGGACTCTTGTGACGGCCCTGGCGATCGGTCACCCACCGCAGACACTCGCTTTGTTGCTGGCCGACTTCAAGGGCGGAGCAACCTTTTCACCTCTGGCCAGACTGCCCCACGTCGCCGGGATGATCACCAATCTGGAAGCTGACCTGAGTTTGGTTGATCGCTTTCGGGATGCGTTGGGTGGGGAGGTGCAGCGCCGCCAGGAAATGCTCGCGGCGGTTGGGAAGCTGACCTCGTTGGACTCCTATCGCGAACTGCGACGCCGGCGCCCAGAATTGGAGGCGATGCCGCACCTGCTCGTCATTGTCGACGAATTCTCCGAATTGCTCGGCGCCAGGCCGGATCTCGCGGACTTGTTCGTCACCATCGGGCGGATAGGCAGATCAATAGGGATCCATCTACTGCTGGCCACCCAGCGACTGGACACCGGACGAATCCGCGGACTGGAATCACATCTGTCCTACCGAATCTGCTTGCGGACATTCTCCGAATCAGAGTCCCGGGAGGCGATCGGCAGCCCCGAGGCCTACCACTTGCCGGCGGAGCCGGGGTGGGGCTATCTGCGTGCGAACTCGCCTGAGCAGCGACTATTCCGAGCCGCGAACGTCTCCCGGCCCTACCGTTGGCCGCAGCCGAATTCAGTCTCGACCGGCGCACCGATCCTGCCGTTCGGCGCTTGTATGGGGACTGCCGCTCGAATCGCCGCGCTGCAAGACAGGCAACTGCTGCCGACACCGGCCGGTCTGGCCGGCGGAACCATCACCGCGGCCGGATCGGCCGGCGAGCGGCCGGACCGCACTGTGCTTGACATTGCAGTCGACCGCCTGACTGCCCAGGCCCCGCAGTCACCCCAGGGTCAACCGGCGCGGCGAGTTTCGGCTCGACCCACTCCCTCGCCAACTGCTCCTCTCGGACCTGTTGTCCCACAATGAATCTCAGATAGTTGGGGGCCGATCCGAGCATCTGGGCCAGCTGTCGTCCTCTGATAGGTTCGATGAGCAGCCTCACCAGTGCGAAACTGACTCGCCGCAGCCGGAGCGGGTGTCCGCGGCACTCGGGCTGGTCGATATTCCGGAGCGCCAGCGTCAGGAGTTGTTGGACTGGGATTTCACCGACGGCAACGGCAACCTGCTCATCGTGGGCGCAGGCCGGTCCGGAAAATCCACCGCCGCAAGGACCCTGCTGGACTCGCTTGCCCTGCGCCATTCCCCTATTGCGCTACAGGTGATCTGCGTCGACTTCGGCGGCGAGACACTGGTGCCGTACGGCGAACTCCCGCACGTCGCAGCGGTGGCGACCAGATCCGATCCCGAGCTGACCGGCCGGGTCTTCTCCCGGATCGTGGGTTTGCTAGCCGAACGCGAGGCGTTGTTCCGCCGGCACCGCTTCGAGTCGACGGCCGCGCTACGCCGTGCTCGAACGGCCGGCGACATCGATGCGAACGTGGCGGGCGACTTCGTGCTGATCATCGACGGCTGGTCCGGAGTCAACGAATCCGACGGTATGCCGGACGGCGCGCTCGATGAGATCCTCCGCCGCGGAACAGGTGTGGGCATCCACACCGTCCTCACCGTTGGTTCGCCCGGCCAACTCCGAACCCGGCTGATCGCGGGGTTTGGCGGGCGGATCGAATTGAGACTCAGTGATTCCTTCGACTCCGCGATCGACCGTCAGTTGGCGAAGACATTGCCCGCCGATATCCCGGGGCGGGCGCTGGTAGCCGGGCGGCACTACGCGCAACTCGCCCTGCCGATGCTCGGCGCCGATTTCGCCGGCCCGAGCGAACCTGCCGGACCAGACCGCTCAACGGTGGTACCGATCTCAGCGGACACGGATATCGACCTGCACTCTGGGCTGTCGCGCGACACGGCCGACACCGGCATCCAGCTACGCAATGGGCAGTCACGCAACCCGGCCGAGACCGACATCCCCCGGCACCATGGGCAATCGCACAACACGCCCGACACCGGCATCCACATGCACTCGGCGGAGCGTGTGATTGCAGCCGTCCGCGGAAAATGGCCCGGGCAATCGGCGCCGCGGATCCGTACGCTTCCCGAGCGGATATCCCTGACGGATCTGCAGGCAATGGTCAGGGACGGGGGTTCGTCGCCCGCGCTGCTTCTCGGCCTGGCCGAAGGCGATTCCGGCCCGGTGCGCCACAACCTGTTGGGCGAGGATCCACATCTGGTTATCTACGGTGACGGCCGGTCCGGAAAGACCACGGTGCTGCGTGCCCTGCTCACCCAGCTCGTCGGGGCCGATTCGTCAGCGTCTACAGCCGAGACGACTGGCCGCCCAGAAATTGTGATCGTCGACTACCGGCGTGGCCTGTGCGGTGCCAGCCGGAACACGCCCGGTCTGACGGTCGCCACAGACCCGGGCCAGGCCGCTGCCGCTTGCGGCTCTGTGGCGGCCAGGCTGGCTCGCCGAATCAACGAGCCGGTTGGTGCCCGGAACGACGCCGACCCGCACTACGACAGCAGGGCCACCGCCGGCCGGGCCACCGCCGGCCGGGCCACCGCGGGCCGGGCCACCGCCGACAGGGCAGTACACAAGCCGGAGATCTACCTGCTGGTCGACGACTACGACCTCGTCGCAACCACGGCCGGCAATCCGCTGCAAGGGTTGCTGCCCTACCTTTCACTTGGCGCAGACATCGGGTTTCATCTTGTCCTCGCCCGGCGGACCGGCGGCGCGGCCCGAGCTCAGTACGAGGCCCTGTTGCAGAGCCTTGGCGATCTGGGCACACCGGTCTTGTTGCTGTCGGGTTCGCCAACGGAGGGCCGACTGGCACATGGGCTGGTACCACGACCACTACCCGCCGGCCGCGCTCGGTTCGCCACGAGAGGTGCTGAGCCACAACTAATCCAGACCGCCTGGTTGGCCGCGGATCATCAGAGGCAGGAACTCCGGCGCTAGGTCGCCGTCACTGGAGGGTCAGCCGAGCGGAAGCAATCCGACTCGCTTCACTGCCTGCCTGCGTCTGCGGGCGGCCGGGCCGCGTGTTGGTGCGGGCTGGCAAGCGGGCGAGTGTTGGTGCGGGCGGGCGAGCGGGCGAGTGTTGGTGCGGGCGGGCGAGCCGCCGAGCGGACAGTTTCGTGGCATGTCAGGTTGCACCGGCGCTGCCAATCAGAATGGTGGTTCGTCCGGCAGTTCTGGATCTTCGTCGAAGTCGAAGCGGTCGTCGGGGCCGGGCGAATGGTCGTCGTCACTGTCGGGGCGGTTGCCGCGTTCGCTGTGGGGCTGTTCGGTGGCAGATCTGTCCCACACTGTTTCGTCGGCCTGGAAATGCGGTGGGGGTTGGTTGAGGTGGTGCCGCAGTAGCAGGTCGGTGGCGAGTTCTTCGACGGTGCTTGCTGGGGTCGGGTCGCCAGTGGTGCTGGCGTCGTTGAAGGCGGTCAGGTTGTCGAGTTGTTCGGCGATTGCGGTTCCGGGGTTGGTGATGTGCGCGGTCATGTTTCGCACGTCGGGGACTGCGGCTGGTCGGGGTTTGGTTGTGTATCGATGTCTGGTGGGACTTGTCCATTCCAGGGTGAATCGCTGCGGGCTGACCCGGATCTGCCAGTCGGTGTGATGCTTGATCAGGTGATGACGGCGACAAAATGGGCCGGTGTTTTCTTGGTCGGTCCGGCCGCCCGCGGGTGGGTTGTGGTGGTCGAAGGGTTGCCGGTGGTCGATGTCGCAGCGCCAGACGGGTTGCCGGCAGGACGGGAACTGGCAGGTGTTCAGTAGTGCGGCCACTTGGTCCCGCAGTCGTTGGGTGGGGCGGTAGGTCAGTGCTCCGGCGTCGGTTGCTATCCCGGTGGACGGGTCGGTGATGAGCGCGGTGACGGTACCGGCTGAGGTGGCGATGGCCCGGGCGAGGCAGGCGGGGATGGCGCCGAAGCCGGCGAGTTTGCCGGGTAGTTCGTTGAGTCCGGCGAGGGTGTCCAGGCCGATCGTGACGGATAGGTGCGGGCGGCGGCCCTGCCGGGTGAAGACGCGGCGGGATCGAGGGGTGGACGCGGTTCGGGCGGGGGCTGCTGGTACCTCGGGTGCCGAAGACCCCGGAAGGGCATGGGCCGGGCTCACCGGCGGAGCGGGTGTCACCGGGAGAGCCGGAGTCACCGGCAGAGCGGGAATCACCGGCTGAGCGGGAATCACCGGGAGAGCGGGAGTCACCGGCTGAGCCGGAGTCACCGGCTGAGCCGGAGTCACCGGCAGAGCGGGAATCACCGGCTGAGCCGGAGTCGCACAAGGGCGGGGAACCGGGGTATGGGCGGCAGCCGGGTTGCTGGACACGTCCTCATCGGGCGGGCCGCAGCAGACACCATCCGGCCCTACTGATTCCCGACCGGTGTCGGAAGGGGCGCAGCCAACACCAGTCGGCTCTTCCGATTCCGGTCCCGCCTCGGAGGGGTCGCTGCCGACACCCTCCGGCCCAACGGGTTCCGGATCCGTATCGGGGAGGTCGCAGCCAACGCCGCCCAGGTCTTCGGTTTCCGACCCCGCGTCGAGCAGGTCGCTGCCGACATCATCCGGCCCTTCGGATTCCGGATCTGGGGCGACGTCGGTGGAGTTTGCGTGGGTGGTGTCCTGGGTTCCGGCGGGGTCGGTGCCGTCACGGGTGCGCGGGGGGTGGTGCTGTCGGGGAGGGGTTGGCTGATGAAGTCGGCGAGGTCGAGGTATCCGTGGGTGATCAATTGGTCGGCGATATCAACCAGAGCGTCGATGCGGCGGGCGCCGATGCCTCGGGGGTCACCGGGGACGCCGGCGGTGCTGGTGGCCAGTAGATCGCTGATTTGGAAGATCTTGACTGCCCCGTCGGCGGTGAGGAACGCGTTCAGGGTGGCCATGGCGTCGGGTTGGGCGCGCAGGGTGAGGTCGCGTCGGGTGGCGGCGGCGCGGTGTCGGTCCGCTGATCCGTCGGGGTCGACGACGATGACTGCTTCGCCGGTGCGTTCGCGGAGTTCGCTGGTGCTCAGTTCCGCGGCGTCGGGGAGTACGAGTTCCTGCAGCTGTGCGGTGTCCTCGGGGGTGAGGGGTTGGCAGTGTTCGGTGATGACGCGGGCTTTCCCCCGGTCGAGTACCCCGGCTTCCAGTGCTTGCAGGGTGGGGGTGAGCACGGTTGTCATGGTGGTCGCTTCGCGGACCCGGATACCGCCGGTGACCGGTGAGATCCGCAGTGCGGCGGCGATCTCTGATGCGGCGAGGCAGGTCGCGGCTTCTTCGACGAACAGTTGCACGTTGTCCGGGTCGTCGTCACCGGTGATGCAGTTTTTGCGGGCCATCCGGGCGGCCAGGCGCATGGGGTCACCGGCGACGAAGGGCACGGCCAACGCGGCCATCAGTCGCATCTGCAGACCGGCCAACAACGACAGGGCCTTCTCACTCGCGACGATGGCATCGACCAGATCGGTGCCGCTGAGCTCGCCGGGGTGGGTGGTGGCCAGTGCGGTGAGGGTTTCCGGGTCGGCGGGGTGCGCGGCGTGGGTCGCCCAAGTCCGTTGCGGGGCGGACCCGTTGTCGCTGTCATCGAATCCCCCCGCGACTAGACACCTGTTCGAATTATAGGCGTGCAACGGCGCTCTTGGCAAGCTTCATTTCCGAGAGTCGGACACCAACCATGGACCGACTGGCCCGATCAGCGACAATTTCACGGCGACCCGGGTCGTCCTCGAACACGCCGGCGTGCGTCCCCGCGGCGGGTACCGGAACGTCGGCGCCGACGGTCCACCGGATGGGGTTGGAGCCGCCTTCGCCCAAGCGGTCTTGGGTCTGTGATGTCAGCCGGCACATCGCGTCGCGAGGTGGATCCGGGCGGCGGGTGAATCTGGTTCGGTCATGAGTCAAACCGCCACTCGGACAGCGGCTCTGCCCGGCGGCCAGTTCGCGATGGGCTCGGCGCAGTTCTACGCCGAGGAGTCGCCGGTGAATCTGGTGCGGGTGGATCCGTTCGAGATCGATCGCAATCCGGTCACCAACGTCGAGTTCGCCGACTTCGTCACCGCCACCGGCTACCGCACGGTCGCCGAACAAGCGCTCAACCCCACCGACTATCCGGGTGTTGCGACCGCCGACCTGGCCCCGGGTGCGCTGGTCTTCACACCCACATCCGGACCGGTGGACCTGCGTGACTCTCCCAATGGTGGAGATGGGTGCCGGGTGCCCGCTGGTCGGAGCCGTCCGGCCCGAGCATCCGGTGGGTTGAAGGTCAGGATGTTGTGCTCGAACATGCCCTGGAAGAGCCCGAATTTTGTGGCGTCGTTGCGCATCATCAGCCACGTCCGCTCGTCCCCGTCGACACCTCGAATCCGATGCCTTCATAAAACGCTCGCGATACACCGAGGTCGGCGACGGTCAGACTCGATCGAGAATGTGCCCAGGTCCATGCGCGCTGTCCTTTCCCTGGCGGCACACCATGAGCCCAACGGTTGAACTCAGCGTAGGCATCACGCTGGCAATCCGGAGCAGCACGGCCCCGACAATGAGCAGAAGTTACCGGTGTCGAAACGGCTCGGTTGGTCGGATACGCCTGCGACGTTCGCGACCTGTCACGGCCAGGGAGAACCCGGTATCCGGGTGACCCAGGCCTCCTACCAGAACCCTTTTGGGGGTGTACTGGTGACGCTTCGCCACCCCCCGTGACAATGACCGATTTGTCGGTTAGGTTGATAGTGGTTGGAATCGCAGCCGCCCATCGGCTCCCGGGCGTGCGCCGTCAACCTTCCCGTGCCTGGTTGTTGGTTGCGTGCTGCCCATTTGATCCAGAGGACGACCATTCATGCTGCTCCACCGCCGACACCCGAAGCCCGCCGTCATCCCGGCCTGGTCGCCGACGAAGGGCGCGCCGCCGCCAGTGCCCCGGCTCCGCGCCATCCCGCGGCAGGACCCGCCCGCGGAGTCGGCGCGGGTGATTCGGTGGGTTGGCAGATTGCACGAAGAGCCATGATTCCCGGTCCGACCGCGGTCGACACCGTCCCGCCGGTCCGCGCCCACATCCTGGGATGCGCCCGTCCGCACTGACCCCCAGTAAGCCAGTTTCCAGCCTCCGGGCGTGGCTCCCGCCGCGCCCGGAGGATCACCCCACAGCCTGCGGACGTGCACACTGGAACAACCACACCCGGAAACTCCCGCAAGGACCAGACTGACCACGAGGGGTTTCGGGCGAGTCCCGCGGAGCCGATCACCACCATGGGCTTCGCGGGACTCGCCCGAATAGTCATGCCCATTGCCGCACCTGGGGTTATCGCCGGGTACGACTTCCGGTCGCGTCCATCAGCCCGAGTTCGGCGAAGATGGGCACCAGTCCTTCCTGGTGCGGCCCCGGAGCGATGTGGTCGGCGACTTTCAGCACGCGAGGGTCGCTGCCCTCGATCGCTACGGCTGTCCCGGCGAACTCGAGCATCTCGATGTCGTTGAGACCGTCGCCGATGGCGACGACCTGCTCACGGTCGATCCCGAGGTGGTCGATGACCGTCTGGATGCCGAGGGCCTTGTGGATCCAGGACAGGAAGAGCTCGCCGGCAGAATCGCCCATGTCGGGAATTGAGCTGGGCAGCGCCCCCACTTCGGGTCCGATCTGTTCGGCGATTGAGGCGACCGGTACCGGGGAGTCGAAGCAGGTGATCTTGCCGAAGGATGCGCCGGTGAGGTCGTCCGACATGCGCAGTGCATCAAGAATGTCCCGTGGCCCTTCTCGGTCCGGATGGTCGGAGGACCGCAGGTGACCGAGGAGCAGGGCGGCCAGCCGACGATCGACTCCCGGCGGGCCGTACACCGCGTCCGGTGCTTCCAACAGGTACGCGACGTCGTACTCGTCGAGAAGCGACACCACCTGCGCGGCCAGTTCCGCCGGAAACCGGTGGTCAGCCAACACTTTCCCACCGACTTCGACGTACCCACCAGCCGCCGCGACGAAGCCGTCCAGTTGGGCAAGCACCGACGAAAGGACCATCGACCGGGGTCGGCCGGTGCACAGGAACACCCGGTGCCCGGCCGCGCGGGCCGCGCGCACGGCGAGGATATGGCCATCCGGGACGACCCGTGGTCTGCGTAGGTTCCGTCGTAATCGACAAAAACGGCCCGATGCCTGGTGGTTGTCCCCGCGTTCGATGCTGTTCGCACGACCCGGACGCTACCCGTAGGCCCCCATCAGCACGCCGATCTGACGCCAGGGTGGTGGCCGGGCCGGGTTTCGTCCGAATGGCATGACCATGGCCCAGCGGACGGGGGTCGGTCATCGTTACCGTCCGAGCGGGTCCATCTCGCCCCGATGACCTGGCTGACGTCGTGCGGCAGCTTCCTCACTGGTCCGATCGCTCATTGGCGTAGTAGCGCAGGCTCGCGGCGTCCTGCCGGAAAGTGGCTGCGAGCTCGCCGGCGCGAGCGGAGTTGAAGTCCTCGGGTAGCCCTCCCTCGTTGACCTCGGCCGAGGTTTGCTGCGCAGCAGGAGGTTGCATCGGGCAACGGGGGGTTGGCTACCATCGCTTGGGTGCCGTCAAGCAGCCAGTCACCGCCACCGACCCGCCCCGACGGAGCCGATGGCACCCTCCGGGGTGGGATCGGCCCAGGCAGCGTGCTGGATGGCCGGTATCGGTTGGAGAGATTGGTCGGGCTGGGCGGCACCGCGACGGTCTTCCGGGCGACGGACGAGTTGCTCGGTCGGACCGTCGCGGTCAAGGTCTTCGCGCCGCACTTGACGGATCCGGTCGTGCGCAACCGTCAACGCCGGGAGATGCGCGTTGTCGCCGGATTGCAGCATCCTCATTTGGTCGCTGTGTTCGACGCCCGGATGGCAGGCGTCTTGGGCACCGGATCGGGTATCGATCCCGGGTATCTGGTGCTGGAGTTCGTGGATGGGCCGAGCCTGGCTGAACGGCTCAACCACGACGCGATGAGCCCCACAGAGGTGGCCGACATCGGTAGCGGGATTGCATCGGCGTTGGACCTGTTGCACGCCAGGGGTTTGGTGCACCGGGATATCAAGCCGGGAAACATCCTGCTCACCCCCACCGGCGAACCGAAACTTTCCGACTTCGGCATCGCCCGGGCATTGCACGCCGAACCGCTCACCAGCTCTGCGGATGTGCTCGGCACTGCGCCCTACCTGAGCCCCGAGCAGGCGCGTGGAGGTGACGTAGGCCCAGCCACCGACATCTACGCGCTGGGGCTGGTGTTGCTGGAATGTCTCACCGGTCGCCGGGAGTATCCGGGCCTGGCGGTCGAGGCAGCCGTTGCGCGACTGCACCGCAACCCCGTCATCCCCGACGCGCTGACCCCACCCTGGCCGGACCTGTTGCGGGCAATGACCTCGGCACAGCCCGAGACTCGGCCCGCTGCCGAGTCCGTCGCCGCTGTCCTGGCCGGTGACCACCCCATCAGGGTCGCCCGAGCGCCTGATGGTGCTAACCACCAACTACTGAACATGCCGTTCGCAGCACCGCCCACCGTCGTGGACGCAGGACCGGCGCCAGTACCGCCCTCCCGCGCTGGACCTGTCCGCCGACGGCGACAGCGAGTCAGGGCAGTGATCCTGACGGGTGCGGCCATCGGTTCACTCGCGGTGGCGGCGCTGCTCGCGGGCGCAGCCGCACGGGATGCAACCACCAACCCGAGCCCGGACGCCGGCGAACCCGTGAGTAACACCGCCGCATCGACTCCCGGCACCGTCACGGTCGAACAACCGGTTGTTGTAGTCACCGTCACCAATCCATCGCCGGAACCGACCGCCATCGCCCCGCCGCCGCCGAGGAGCCAACAGATCGCCCCGCCGCCGACCAGCCAACAGATCGCCCCGCCGCCGACCGCCAACAGACTCGCCCCGACCGCGAATGCCGAACCCGGAAGACGCCGATCTGCGTAGCGGGAACGGAGGGAATAACGGGAATACGGGGAACAATGGGAATGCGGGGAACAATGGGAACGGGGGGGACAATGGGAACGGGGGGAATAACGGGAATAACGGGAATAACGGGAACGGAGGGAACAGTAATGGGAGGAATGGCGGGTAGATGGGCCCCCATTCCTGCCGCGGTTGTCTGATCCGATCGCGAACAGCAGCACCGGTCAGGTGCCCTTCGGTGACTTGGCGTCCTACTTCGAGGACTTGTGGCACCCACTGCGCCGGTCAGGGGCAAACCAGGGTTCGATGGTCTCGGAATCCGGGACCTTCGACCCGAGCAGAGTCCGGTCAACGCCACTACGGTCACCGCCATGGTCACAACTCCCGTCGGCGTAACACCTACGCGAACGTCGGGCGGCCGCGGTCGGAGCGAGCCTGACTGACGCCCGACAGATCTCCCAGGAAGAACTCCATTTCTTGACGGTCTCGGCCCTCGAGGTTCGCACCGTCGCCGGCCGGCTCGGGGCATAGCCACCGTGCGCGCCATGCTCGACATCCTGGCAAGGAACGGGATGGAGCTGCTGACGATCATGGTCGTGGTCGCGCTTGGCACCTTGCTCGGCGTCATCCCGTTCGGCCGGACAAGTCGGTCCAGCGGGCGCGCTGTTCGTCGGACTGGTCTTCGGTGCCATGGACCCCCGGCTCGGCGAGGGACTTGATCTGATCCGGCCACTCGGCCTGGGCCTGTACGTCTACGCCATGGGCATCGCCTCCGGGGCAACCTTCTTCAGCACGATCCACCGCCAGCTGCCTATGATGCTGAGCGCGTGGTGGTGCTGGCGATCTCGACGGACCTGATCATCGTGGTCGGCAATGATCGGGCTGACCTCGGCATTACAGGGCGGCGCCTTCGCCGGTTCGCTGACGAGTACCCCGGCGCTGGCGGCCGCGACGGCCAAGGCGGGCAGCAACGACCCGGCGGTCGGGATACGCCTTGACCTACCCGTTCGGCGTCGTGATCACCATCGTGGCTGTCTCGATCATCCTCAACCGCACATGGGCCGCACCGAAGGACCCGCCACCCGTGGCCGGGCAGCACCTGGTCGATTTCACCATTGTGGTGGAGCACCCCGCACGAATGGCGGACGTCCCGGGTTTCCGCCAGCAACTGATCCGATTCTCCTACCTGTGCCGGGATGGTGCGTGTCGAGTCGTCTGCGAGGACGAGGAGTTCGAACTGGACGATCGAGTGGTGATCATCGGGCCGGCGGAGCCTGCGGCGGCGGCTGCCGACGAATTCCTGGGCCGAAAGGACGCCAGTCACCTCGCGCACGACCGTTCCGATGTCGACTACCGGCGGATCCTCATCTCCAACCCGATGATCGCCGGTCGTACCATCGGCAGCCTGGACATCCCAACCGCTACGACGGCATCATCACCCGCGTCCGCCGTGGCGACACCGAGTTCCTCGCCTACGACGACCTCGTCGTGGAACTCGGTGATCGGCTCCGGGTGGTGGTTCCGCGCAAGCAAATGTCCAACGTCGGGCACTACCTCGGCGACTCCGAACGCAAGGTCAGTGAGATCGATGCGCTCAGTCTTGGCATCGGCCTGGCCACGGGCTTGGCCGTCGGACTGATCACACTCCCGTTTCCTGGTGGCATCAAGCTCAGCCTCGGTGCGGCGGCCGGGCCGCTGATCGTCGGCATGGTGCTGGGTAGGCTGGAACGCACTGGTCCGATTGTCTGGGGGCTGCCGAACTCGGCCAACCTGACCATCCGACAGCTCGGTTTACTGCTGTTCCTGTCCGCGACCGGGCTTGCGTCCGGTCAGGGGTTCGCATCCCAGGCGTTCACCGGCCTCGGACTGAAGATCGTGGTCGCTGGAGTCATCCTGGTGGTCATCACCGACACCATCATGATCGTCGTATCGAGACTGTTCGGGGTCAGTCCCATGCGTGCCGCCGGGCTGCTGGCCGGGTTCATCAGCCAGCCGGCGATCCTCGCCTACGCCAATTCCAAGGTCGACGACGAACGGGCGGTCGCCGGATTCAGCGCCGTCTTCGCCATCGAGATGATCGCCAAGGTGTTGCTGGTACAGATCATCGTGGGCCTGTAACGCCTCGAGGTGGTTCGGACAATCGCTTGCGTCGCGCCGACTCGGTCGTTCGGGACCAGGGGACAGGTGAACCCTTCCTCCCGCCTTCCGTGGCGAAAGCGTCCGAGGGTGGCCCGATGTCGTCGCGGGAAGGTTTGCGGACGGACGGGTCGGCAGGATGCCGTCCATGACAGACACCATGCACGACAACCCAGGCAATTCCGGTATATCGGTTCGCCGCCGGGAGCGGTTTCGCGAGATGTTGCGATGCTTCCGCTCGTTGTCGGGTACATACCTTTCGGTTTGCTGCTGGGTGCTGCGATGGCCCGCAGTTCCGATCCTTGGGCTGCCTGGGTTGGTACACCGGTGATCTACGGTGGCAGCGCGCACCTGACGGTGATCGAACTGCTGCACAGTGGCTCCGGCGTTCTGGTGGCCGCCGGCGCGGCAATCCTGGTCAACGTCCGGTTGCTGGTCTACAGCTCGAGGTTGATCCCGCTGTGGTCGTCGGCCAGGCTGCCGGCCAGGTTGCTCGCCGCGGCGGTGGTCATCGATCCGACCTGGATGCTCGCGGAGCAACGGGCCGGCCGGCCCGGCGGCATCAGCGAGCGGCGGGCTCATTTCGTCGGTGCGGCCATCACTCTGACCGCCGGCTGATTGTCGCGGTCAGCGCCGGAGCGGTCCTTGGGTCGGCGGCGGGTCTCGCGGGCCCGCTGGCCGTGGCTGTACCGCTGAGCCTGACCGTCGTCGTGGCACCCCACTTGAAGGCCGCCGGCGGATGCTGGGCGGTCGGGAGTGCAGTTGTGGTTGCCCTGTTGTGCGTCTCGTGGCCCCCAGGCACCGGAATGCTGGCGGCGATGGCCGTGGCCGCGGGTGCGGGAGCGTTCGCCGGGAGACGATCGTGATGACGTGGGCGGCGGTCCTGCTGGTCGGTCTGGGCAGCTACCTATTTCGGGTTGTGCCGCTGCTGACCCCGCATCGGTTGCGCCCCACCGAACGGACCCAGTCCGTCCTGAGGCACGCCGGAATGGGTGGGATGGCGGCATTGCTGGTGTCCGGGCTGATCGGGCACGATCAGGCGAGCAGCACCCTGCTGCCGGCGCTGGCCGGCGTGCTGGTGACGACCGGAATGGCGCTGTGGGGCCGGTCGATGACGGTGTGCCTGGCCGCTGGGGTCAGCGTGTACGGCGTCATTCTGGCCGCGATGGCCGTGCTCGGCTGAGGGTCAGCTCGATCGGCGTCCGCCGGTGCGGGCGGACGCCGACAGCGGCGGTGAGGGGCGTGTCGCGAGGAAGCCCTCGAGCTCGGTGAGGAAGACTTTCCACGCGGGTTCGTCGGCCAGCAGGATGTGATTGTTGCTGTCGAGCGCGACGAACCGGCTGTGTGGGATGAGCGAGGCGAGCAGCCGACCCTGTTCGAACGGCGGCCAGCTGATCGTGCCGGGCGTGCATGACCAGGGTGGGCGCCGAAATGCGACCGGCCTCGGACCGGACGTCGATGCCGCCGAAGGTGCTGAGGATCTTGGCGGCGTTCTCCGGTGAGGTGGTCATGCGCTGCAGGTCGTTGAAGTGGTCCCAGAGTTCCCGGCTGCCGTCCGGCATGAACTGTGACGTGAACACCTGTCTGAACGCGGGGTCGTCACGCCCCCAGCCGAGCCTGGCCAGTTCCACCTGTAGTCGGTGCATGCTGTCATCGTCGGGTGAGGTGGCGCGGGCGAGTCGGCCCTGCGCGTAGGTTCCGTACAGCACCAGGCGGTTGATCCGTTCCGGGTGCCGGGCGGCATACACCACCGCGACCGCACCGCCCTGGGAAATGCCGAGCAGATCGAACGTCTCCAGGCCCGCCGCGTCAACCACCGTCTCCAGGTCGTGCACCCAGTCCTCGAGGCCGGGATCCGGGATCTTCCAGTCGGACAGTCCACAGCCCCGTTCGTCGTATCGCACCAGCAGGTGCCGGCGCGACAGGTCGATGAGCCAGTGCCGCCAGACCGGGCTGTGCCAGTCGTGATCGAGGTGGGTGAGCCAATTGGCCGCCTTCACCAATGGTTGCCCGGACCCGGTCATCGCGTAGGCGATCGTCACGTTGTCCGGCGTGCGGCAGAACTGGATTTGTTGCTCGATCCGGGTCTTCTCGACGACCGTGACCGGCCCCGGGGCGGCCATCGTACGGAGCGCCTGCTCGCGCAGCCGCGCGGCCTCCGGACCCGGACGTACGCCCAGTTCCGCGCGCAACGCGCGGTCCATCCGCTCGAACTGGCGCAGCGCGGCGCTCCGATCACCCGCCGCCACGCTCCGGCGCATCAGGGCCAGGTGCGCCTGCTCATCGGCAGGGTCGATGGCGAGCAGGTCTTCCCAGCGTTCGGCATTGGCCAGCAACTGCCGACGGCCGAGCAGATACCGCTCACGCGCTTGGGCGGCCCATTGCTCGTACACATCTCCGGGGAAGGCTTCCGCCGGGAACGCGTCCAGAACCCGGGCCGCGTCATCTGGCCCGCCGCGAAGAGCGACGGTCGCGGCCCGCTCGAAATCGGTCAGGTCGACGACGATGTCGCCTCCCGGGAACAGGGAGACCATCTCACCGCGCAGCACGACGCTGTCGCTGCCGCCCAGCGCGCGTCGGGCGTAGTGCGCGGCCTTGTGCAGTCGCGGCGCGAGGTCGGCGCCATCGGACTCCGGCCACAGCAGATCCATCATCCGTTCCCGGTGCATCTGGTGGCCCTGTTCCAAGGCGAGGATCTTGACCAGTGCTGCCGCGTCACGCCTGGTCCAGGATTCGGCTGGAACTTGTTGGTCACCCACCCGCACGCGGAAGTCGCCGATCACTTCTATCTGCACCTGCACCGGGCACCTCACCAATGGTTCGTTTGGCACGTTGAAACGAAGCGGACGAACATACTGCGAACCAGGGCCGATGTTGACGGTGCGGGTGGCCGGGGCTCCGGCTATCGACGCCAGGCAAGGCCCAACATGGCAGCACTCCGAAAGGGTAGGCACCACACCCTCCAGATGCCAGATGCCGTCCCAGATCCCCTGCCGCGGCTAGGACGCCGGTGCTGCCCACACACACGTTGGGTCCAGGCACACCCAGCCGTCGGGGGTATCGGCCGGTCGAGTGCGGGCGCCGCAGGTCGGGCAGGCCGTCGGCGCGCCGAGCCTGATCAGCTGCGTGGCATCGGCCGAGTCCTGGGCCGATCCGCGCCGTGGACGGCGGGCCGGGCTGGTTCCGGATGTCATCGATTCTCCCTGAGGTGAGACGTGCTGCGAGCGACGCTATGTTCGGTGGGGACGTCGTCGCCGGCGCCCACGTTGCCCCGGATCCAAAACCCCACAGCCCGACGGGACATGCGACGGTCGCGTCATGTGGCGGAACAGGTCGGGCCGCCGCGGTCCGGGCGGTTCCCGGCGCCCGGACTCCGGGTTTCTCGCTGCTGATGGACGATTCCGGCTGGCCCGCCGATTCGCTTCATTACCCGGTGTCGAGGGTAGCCCAACGGCACTTGTTTGCGACCCGGGCCAGGTCGGCGGCCGGGCGAGATCTTTGGCCGACTCAGCGGGCAGTGAACGGCCGGGCGATGCTTCCGCCGCTCAAGAGTCGAGAGCGTCGACGGCTGTTTCAACGGGGGTCACCCGATCGGCAACCCGAACCCGCGCAACTGGGAGTAGGCCAGGATGTTCCTGCAAGGGGCACGCGAAGAACTTCCGGCGGGGCCCGTCGATTCTGGGCCGCCCTATTCGTAACTGTGGTGAGGGGCGGGAGGTGCCCGCCTCGGTGAAGGAGCGCCAGCATGACGCACTACCTCTTGTCCGTCCACAGCGTCGCCGGCGACCCGAGCGAGCCGGTCAACCCGAGCCGGTGACGCCCGGGCAGATGCAGCAGATGATGGAGCAGGTCTACGCGCTCAAGCGGAGATGAAGGCTGCGGGAGCGTGGGTGTTCGGTGGACGTCTGACCGAACCGGCGACCGCCACCGTCGTGCGCCGCTCGGGCAGCGACGTGATGATCACCGATGGTCCGTTCGTGGAGGCGAGGGAGCATCTCGGCGGCTTCTACATCATCGAAGCCGAGGACCTCGATGCAGCGCTGGACTGGGCATCGAAAACCGTGGCCGTGATCGGGGCGCCGATCGAGGTGCGCCCGTTCTGGGATGAACCAGGGGCCTGAGGCTGTGCCCGGCGGCAGCAGCGGGCCCCTCGTCGCCGGCGAGTCACCAATCGACGACGCGCAGGTCGGGCGCATCTTCCGGGAGGAGTCCGGCCGTTCCGTCGCCACCCTGGTCCGCGTCCTCGGCGACATCGACCTCGCCGAGGAGGCGGTCCAGGAGGCGTTCGTGGCGCAGCCCGCACGGTGGCCGGAACGCGGCCTGCCGCCCAACCCGGGGGCGTGGATCACCACCACCGCCCGCAACCGCGCCATCGACGCCTGCGCCGCGAGTCCAGCGAGACGGCCGCGAGACCAAGCCGCTGCCACGGCACCACCACGACGACCACCCCAGCGGAGGTGGGCCCCGTGCACGACGACCAACTCCGGCTGATCTTCACCTGCTGCCACCCCGCGCTGTCGGCCGAGGCGCAGGTCGCGCTCGACACTGCGGCTGATCGGCGGACTGCAGACACCCGGAGATCGCCCGGGCGTTCCTCGTCCCCGAAGCCGACCATGGCCCAGCGCCTGGTGCGCGCCAAGCGAAAGATCAGGGTCGCCGACATCCCCTACCGGGTGCCCGACGCCGCCGAGCTCCCCGACCGGCTCCGGTCCGTGCTCGCGGTCATCTACCTGATCTTCAACGAGGGCCACCCGTCCACCGCGGGGAGCCTGGTGCGCGCCGACCTGTGCGCTGAGGCGATCCGGCTCGGCCGCCTGGTTGCGACCTCACTGCCCGACGAGCCCGAGGCGCCGGGCTGCTCGCGCTGATGCTGCTCACCGATGCGCGACGACGCGACCCGGATCGACCCCGACGGCACGACTGGTGCTGCTGGCCGACCAGGACCGCACGCGGTGGGACCACGGCGATGATCGCCGAGGGCCACGACCTGGTGCGCGCCTGCCTGCGCCGGAACCAGCCGGGCGCCTACCAGCTCCAGGCGGCGATCGCCGCCGTGCACACCGACGCCGACGCCACCGCGGACCGCACCGAGTGGCCGCAGATCGTGGCGCTCTACGACCAGCTCGTCGCGCTACACGCCGACGCCGGTGGTGCCGCTCAACCGGGCCATCGGCGCTGGCCGAGGTCGCCGGGCCCGGCCGCGGCGCTCGACCTGGTCGAGGCGCTCGACCTCGACGGCTACCACCTGTTCCACGCCACCCGGGCCGACCTGCTCCGCCGGCTGCGGGCGCGACGACGAGGCCGTCGCCGCCTACGAAACGGCGGCTTTGCTCGCACCACCGAGATCGAACGCAGCTTCCTGACTCGGCAGGCGCGGCTGCTGGCACTTTTGTAACAACGACCAGGTGGCCACGCGAATCCAATCGGTGGCGATCTGTGGGACGTTGCGGGCCAGCATTGAAGGGACCTCAGCTCAGCGCGGTGACGGCGGTGATGGCGATCCAACCGACGCCGAGTCCGGCGAACAGGGCGATGGGCAGGTTGTTGGTCAGGCGTCGCAGGAGGTAGCAGACCAGGGCGGCGGCGAGGGCGGGCAGGGTGGTGCCCAGGGACAGCTCGCCGCCGGGGGCGAGCAGGGCGGGCACGGTGATCGCGGCGAGCACGGCGGGTCCGACGAGCGGCAGGGCTTTGGCGAGCGGGGCGGGCGGTGAGGTGCGGTTGGTGACCAGGAAGGCGGCCCGGAAGGCGTAGGTTCCCAGTCCGATCGCGATGAGTACGAGGACGTTAAGCATTGCGGGCTCCGATCGTGGCGCCGGCGATCATCCCGGCGGCGGTGCCGGCGAGCAGGCCGAGGCCCGCGGGGAGGCCGGAGCAGAGCAGTGCGACGACACCGGCGGTGCAGGCGGCGAGGTAGCCGGCCTTGTTGGTGAGCATCGGTGCGAGCAGGCACAGGAAGGTCAGTGGTGCGGCCAGGTGCAGTGGTAGTGCGGTGGGCAGGGCACCGGCCAGCAGGGCGCCGGCGCCGGTGAGTAGTTGCCAGGATGTCCAGAAGACCACGCCGACGGTGATGAAGTAGGTGAGCCGGGCGTGGCTGCCGCCGCCGTTGTCGGGTCGGTTGAATCGGTTGTCGGCCAGTGCGTAGGCGGGATCGGTCAGGAAATAGGGGGCGATCCACCGCCAGCGGGTGGGCCAGTCGGCGGTGTGCCGGGCCAGGCCGGCGCTGTAGAGCAGGTGTCGGGCGTTGATGATCAGTCCGGTGGCGATGACCACGATGGCGTCGGCGCCGGCGCCCAGGAGTTGCACGGCGGCGATCTGCGCGGCGCCCGCGAGCATCAGCCAGGAGGAACACCAGGCGGTGAAGGGGTCGACCCCGGCGGAGGTGAGGGCAGCACCCAGTGCCAGGCCGAAGGGGATGTAGCCCAGGATCACCGGGAGCGCGTCCCGGCAGCCGGCGAGCACGGCCTGCCGGGTCGTGAACAGCGGTCCCGGCGTCGGGTCGGGCAGCGTCGCGATGGGGGCGGAGCCCTCGGTGAGCGTCATGCCGCCACCTGCCAGGTGCCCCAGCCGGTGGCTGCGGCGGCGTCATCGGCGAGGGTGAAGGACTCCACGGACCACCAGTCGCGGAATTGGTCGGCACCGACCTTGGCGATCAAGTCGGTCATCTGGCTGGTGTGCGCGCGCAGAGCGAGCAGCTTGCGGTCGGCGTCGGCGCCGCGGAGCGTGACTTGAAGGGCTACTTGTTCGCGGGGGGTGCGCAGCGGCAGGCCGTCGGCGAGGAACACCTCCAGGCTGTCGTTGAGGTGCCGCCAGCTCGTCGGTGAATTCGGCGCTGGTGGTCACATACAGCAGCCGGGCCTGCGGCGCGGCCTGGGCGCGTGCACGGGTCGCCCAGCCCGAGACGATCTGGTGGTCCTGGTGTCCGGTCAGTCCGTCCGGACCGAACGTCACGATGGTGTCCGGGCGGACCTGTTCGATCACCTCGACCAGCGAGCGGACCGCGGCGGCCGGTGACTGCTGGGCGCACGTCCCGTCCCGATAACCCAGCACATGGTGTTCGCTGACGTCGATGGCGGCCAGCGCGGCACGTAGTTCGCGGGTGCGGAGCTTTCCCAGCCGCTCGGGTGGCCACCGGGCCGGGTCTGCGGTCCCGAGTTCGCCGCGAGTAGCGGTCACGCACACCACTCGCTGGCCGGCGTCGCGGCAGGCGGCCATCAGTCCCGCGGACAGCAGCGTCTCGTCATCGGGATGTGCCCAGATGCCGAGAACTGTTCCCAGCGAGGCGATGTCGAGGGTCTCCGGGCGGGCGGGGTGGTGGCCCGGTGCCGGCGGGCGGTGCGCGGAACGGGTGGTCATGGGTTGCTCCTGGTGTCGGGACGCTCGGTGACGCCCGGGTTTCGATGGTGTTGATCGTCCGGGGCGGCGGGCTGTGGCACATGGATGCCGGCTGGAGATCGGTTGGAGACCGGTGCGGGCCGACGGCCGTCGCGGCGCCGGAAATCTGCAGATGCTCTCCAGTTGTTCTTCATGCGATGGGTGGGGTGCCGGAGGAATTCTTTGGAGGTCAACCAAGCGGTCCCGCTGACCGGGACCAGAGAAAAGGGAGCAGCAAATGACCACCATGCAGAGCAGCACCGTGCAGGCACCGGCCGTCGACAACGGGGTGAATGTCGAGGCACTGTTGGGTGCCCGGGAGGCGTTGACCGCGGCGCCGGAGGCCGCCCGTTTCCAGTGGCGGGCGCGGTGTGCCTGGGTGAACGGCACCCACAGCCGCACCACCGTGCAGGACTACGCGGGGTTGGGTGCCGAGCAGACCCATCGGCAGCAGTTCGTGTTCGAGGGTGATCACCCGGAGCTGTTCGCTTCGCAGGACAACGGCGCGACCCCGGTGGAGGCCTTGCTGGCCGCGTTGGCGGGTTGCCTGACCGCCGGTGTCGCGACGGTCGCGACCCGCCGTGGTGTGCAGCTGCGGTCGGTGCATGCGGTGGTCGAG
Organism: uncultured Actinomycetota bacterium; assembly: GCA_963730295.1. Classification (GTDB taxonomy): domain Bacteria; phylum Actinomycetota; class Actinomycetes; order Mycobacteriales; family Nakamurellaceae; genus Nakamurella. The sequence goes on from CAVSRE010000009.1 coordinate 956,089, forward strand.
GGTGATCAGGACCTGCAGGGCATCCTGGGGATCGACCCGGACGTGCGCAACGGGTTCAGCGGGATCCGGGTGCGGTACGAGATCGACGCCGACGCGTCCAAGGCCGACATCGAAGCCATCGTCGCGCAGTCCCAGAAGCGGTCCGCTGTCTTCGACGTGCTGACCAACCCGACGGCCGTCACCGTCGAGGTCGCCTGAGACATCGGTAGCGGGACATCGGTAGCGGGACATCGGGTCGGACCGGCGTGAAGGGTGAGGTGGCAGTGATGCAGGCGACCGTGGTGATCATCGGTGCCGGTCAGGCCGGTCTGGCGATGAGCTATTGCCTGACCGGCCGGGGGGTGGACCATGTCCTGCTGGAGCAGGGGACAGTGGCCCATGCCTGGCGGACTCAGCGGTGGGATTCGCTGCGGTTGCTGACCCCGAACTGGATGACCCGGCTGCCCGGGTACTGGTACAGTGGTGGCGATCCCGATGGTTACCTGACCGCGGCCGGGGTCGCCGAGTTCCTCGACGGGTACCGGCGGTCGTTCGACGCCCCGGTCCGGCACGGCACCAGGGTCACCGGGGTGCGGCGCCACGGGTCGGGATTCGTGGTCGCCACCGACCAGGGGTCGTGGCGGTGCCGGGCGGTGGTGGTGGCCACCGGCGCGACCGGTGACCCGCACCGTCCCGGCACTGGGCGCCGAGTTGCCCGGCTCGGTCGAGCAGTTCAGCACGCTGCAGTACCGCCGCCCGGGCCAGATCGGGACCGGTGGGGTGCTGGTGGTGGGGGCGTCTGCGTCCGGGGTGCAGATCGCCGACGAACTCGCCCGCAATGGCCGGGAGGTGACCCTGGCGGTGGGTGAGCACATCCGGATGCCGCGGACCTACCGGGGGCGGGACATCCATTACTGGATGGACGCGATCGGGCAGTTGGACGAACGCTACGACCAGGTCGAGGACATCGCCCGGGCCCGCCGCCTGCCGTCGTTGCAGCTGGTCGGGTCCCCGGAAAGGCGGACTCTGGACCTGAACTCGTTGTCCACCAACGGGGTCCAACTGGTCGGCCGGATGGTCGGCGTCACCGGTGGGCGGGCGCAGTTCTCCGGTGGATTGGCGAACCAGGTCGCCGCGGCCGACCTCAAACAGAACCGGTTGCTGGACCGCGTCGACGCCCATATCGCCGACCAGTTTGGCGCCGGGGTTCCGGCTCCCGGCACCCGACCTGCACCGACGGTGATCGGGAAGGCGCCGACCGTGGTCAACCTGGACCGGTTCGGCACCGTGGTCTGGGCGACCGGGTACCGGCCCCAGTACCCGTGGCTGGACCCGGCCCTGCTGGATCGGCGGGGCGGGATCCGGCACGACGGTGGGGTGATGACCGTCCCGGGCATGTACGTGCTGGGGTTGCCGTTCACCCGGCGCCGTAAGTCCAACTTCATCGACGGTGTCGGACCCGACGCCCAAGAACTCACCGCCCTGCTCATCGACCATCTCGAACCCGTCACCGCAGCAGCCGCCTGACCAGCCATCTCACCGGCGATCGACAACCGGCCCGCATCGGCCCGCCCTGGAAGCCGATCACCGGGCCGTTGTGGAATCACCCTGCCCGGACGGACGGTGGGCTGGATCCACCTAATCGGGTGAACCGTGGCCCGAATGACCGATACGACGCGGCTGGAGACCTCAGCCGGTCTCCGCCGATCA
>CAVSRE010000010.1:0-76850 GCA_963730295.1 uncultured Actinomycetota bacterium
GACACCCGCGAGGCCGGGTTCCTCGAAACCGACCACTTCGGGGTGCGATTCCCTTCCCGGGGTAGCCATTTCGACCTCACCGGGATCCCGCAACGGTGGCTGCGCGGGCTGGTCTGGGACCACCTGGCCGAACTGCTGCAGTCACCGCACTGCCCGCGCAGCGGCGGCTCCTTCGACGCGATCCGCAGAGCCGCGACCGAACTGGGGGTGTTCCTGGAACTCGATGCCCCCGGCGGCGGACACGACCCGCGGCTACTGGACGCGTCGCACATGCGCCGGTTCGTCGCCGACCAGCGCCACCGTGAACGCGACGCCCTGCCCTCGCTCGCGCTGAAACGACCGGACGGAACCGCGAGCACCGTCAGCCAGACCACCCGCGCCATCGTGTTCAACGCAGCCCGCAAGCTGCTGCGCGCCGCGCTCGACAGCGGCGCCGCCGACCGCATCGGCCTGAGTCGTGAGTTCATCGTGGCAGCCCCCACGGCGGGGGCGAGCACCGGCCGAGTCCCCCGCCGGCCGTTCCCGGACCAGGTCGCCCGCGCCCTGGCCGATCCGGACAACCTCGCCCGCCTCGCCGCCGAGCACGACCCGCTGGACCACGGACTGCGCGACATGTGGGAAACCACCGTGCTCACCGGCCGCCGGGTCGGGGAAGTGATCGGCGTCCGGTGGGACTGCCTGGGCCGCTACGGCGGACTGCCGATGTTCTGGCACGACCAGTCCAAGGTCGGCAACTACGACGCAGCAATCCGCATCCCGGAACGCCTGCACGAGCTGCTCGCCGAGCGGCAACGCAAGACCATGGACGCGTTCGTCGCCGACCACGGTCGCCGCCCCAACGACGCCGAACGGGCACGGATGGCGCTGTTCCCGAGCACCAGACTCAACCCCGACCGCAGCATGCCGTTGAGCTACCAGTGGTTCCACCGCCGGTTCAAGGCGTGGATCGACGACCTGGACCTCGGCCGGTGGGTGGCGCACCAGGCCCGCCACACCCTGGCCACGAACCTGCTGCGGGCCGGTGCCAGCCTCACCCACATCCGCACCTACCTCGGCCAGGTCAGCGACCGGATGGCCGAACACTACGTGCACCTGTCCCACACCGACCTGGAACAAGTCCTGCAGCAGGTGTGGGTCGCCGGCCCCGGCGCCGCGAACCCCGGCGAACTGCTCACCACCGAAACGAACCCGCTGACCCGCCAGCAGGCGCAGGCCTTGGCGATCGACCTGTCCCGTCGCAGCACCCCGGCCGAGGGCGGGTTCTGCACCTTCCAACCCGTCGTCGACGGCGGCGCCTGCCCGTGGGGCATGGACTGCCACAACTGCGACAGGTTCGTCCTGTCCGGCGCGGACCTGCTGTATTGGCGGCGTAAACGCGAGCAATGGCGCCAACTGGCCGAAGGCGCACCCGACGACGCCACCGCCGACTACCTGCACCGACACTTCGAGCCCACCGCCCGCGCCATCGACGGCCTGGAGAAGGCACTGGCCGGCCTCGGCCTGCTCGACCAGGCCCTGGACATGGACCTGCGTAAACCCCAGGACTATTTCCACCGGGTCTGGGCCACCGCGTTCCGCGCCACCGACCTCGCCGCCACCGGCACAAACACCCAGCGCGGCAACGACAACGACGCCCAGGAGGCCTCCGCATGAGCGTCACCATCGAGCGATCCGAACCCCGCACCGCGGCAGCGCTCGCCGCCCGGCGCCGCAACACCCAGGCCGCGCTCGACCGCATCCACGACGCGATCACCCGCCTGCGCCGGGAGAAGACACCGGTCAGCGTCGCCGCGGTCGCCCGCCGCGCCGCCGTGTCCCGCACGTTCCTCTACACCAACCCCGACGCCAAGACCGCGATCACCCAGGCGGTCACCCAGGAACCGCAGCGGGACAACGGGCCCGCGAGCCCAAGCGACGAACGGCAGGAACCGACCTGGCGCGAACGGGCGCTCAACGCCGAGGACGCGCTCAAGGCCGCCAACACCGAGATCCTCAACCAGCGCAGCAGGCTCGGTGAACTCCTCGGCCGCATCCGCGACCTCGAAACGCACTGGACACCAGACGCGATCCAGCGCGTCACGACCGAGAACACCACCCTCAAACAGCGCCTGCAGCAACTCACCAACGACAACCGCACCCTCGACGAACGCCTCCAAGCCTCCCGATCCAACCTGCGGTTCCAAGACCGCCGCATCGCCGACCTCGAAGCGCAACTGGCACCACCGGAACACGTGGTCGACGCCAACCGTCGACCTTCGACACCGACCGAAGGACACGCCGAATCCCAATAGCAAAAGGGGATCGTCGTGAACATGTAAACTTCGTCCCAGCGCAGGTCAGCACGGGTGTCCGGTCCCTGACGGTCGGTAAAATCGACGAGGTTCAATTCCTCAGCAAAACCCAACTCGAAGCGCTCATCGAAGCGTTGCACAAGACGGTCCAACGGAAACTTCCGATCACGATGGTCGGCGCGAGGCTGCCCCAGATCGCTGAACTTGCCGGCGACGCAAAGTCCTACGCCGAAAGGCTTTTCAAGTTTCCGGCGATCGCTAACCTCCCTCCGAATGACGCCAAGGCGACCCTTTCCAGGCCCGCCCAGGAAGAAGGAGGGGAGTTCACTGCGGAGGCTCTCGACGAGGTCGTCACCATCACCGGTGGCTATCCCTACTTCATCCAGCAACTCGGCTACGCGGTTTGGACCGTCGCGGCCGGGCCGGTAATCACCCTGGAGGATATTCAGGCTGCTGTCCCGGCCTACGAAGTGAAGCTCGACACTTCGTTCTTCCGTGTTCGGCTGGACCGCGCCACCGACCTGCAACGCGCCTACCTGCGAGCGATGGCCCAGCTCGGACCGGGCACTGTTGCTGGGCGGGGTGGCGCAGGGAAATGGGCACGGCGGTCGGAGCGACCCCGTGATAGCCGACCATTGCTCATCTGACTGCACCTCCCTTTGGCGTGGACTACCGATCCCGGTCGCCCCAGCCGGCATCACCACCAGCCGGCATCACCACCAGCCGGCATCACCACCAGCCGGCTTGAGGCACAGGAAGGTAGGACGCACCAGCGCGGCGAACTGCTGTTTGCGGGGAGCGAAGAAGGTCGCGGCGACGTGGGCTTACGGCACCCTCGCGGCTTGAATGAAGCAGCTGCCCGCCCACGTTAGATTCTCCGGGGAGTACCTGAGGCGCTTTCTCGCGTTGCCGCTCAGATTGGCGCACTGCTCGAGAAAGCGTCTGAGTCCACCAACAATGACGTACGTCTGGTTTCCGCGAGTGCAGGGGCGATCATCGATCAGCTCCCCAACGGCCCGGTCGACGAACTGGCCGTGTCCGCCCCGTTCCATGACCCGGGCGCGCTCGCATTGCGTGCGCTCCCGTTCCCCGGTCTTCTTCACAGGATTGCGGTACCAAGGGCTCGTGGCCGGGTTCGTCCGGACTCGGCATTGTCGTGGTCGGGTCAGGGTCATCGGAGGCGGCGACGGCCTGGTCGCCGTGTCGTCCAGATCCATCAGTTCGTCGAATAGATCTTGACGGGCCGTTAGAGTCGCTGGGGTCTGCGGTCTGAGGGCGGCAGTTCCCGAGATTGCGGATGATCCGGTCGTTACATGCGGGGGAGGGTCAGGGGATTGTCGCAACACCCGAGGTGAGATGGGGTTTGCGATGTCCAAGAAATCGCTGGACAAGACGCTGGTGCGTCAGGTGCTGGATCTGCTGACGACAGGGATCGGGCCGATGGAGACGTCCCGGCAAACCGGCGTGTCGAAGACGACTGTTTACAAGATTCACCACAGTGTGGGTGGTGTGTATCGACCCCAGACCGTGACGTATTCCAAGCGGTATCTCGATCGTGATGAACGCTACGAGATCGCCCGGCTCCGGGACGCCGGCCACACGATCACTGACGTCGCCGAGATGTTGAAGCGGTCGAAGTCGACGGTGAGTCGGGAACTGGACCGCAACGCCAATCCCGAAACCGGGCGATATGAGCCCGAGCGGGCGGAACGGTTGGCGTGGGAACGGCAGCGCCGGCCGAAGGAATCGAAGCTATCCGGGTCGGCGCCGTTGCGCCTGGAAGTGCAGAAAATGCTGGACAAACGATTCTCCCCGGATCAGGTGTCCGGGCGCTTGAAGCTCGAGCACCCCGACGAACCGAGCATGCACATCAGCCACGAAACGATCTACCAAAGCATCTACGTGTATCCCCGCGGAGAGCTGAAGAGAGAACTGAAAGCGAACCTTCGTTGCGGGCAATCCGTCCGAAAACGACGTGGCCGCAAAGAGAATCGCGGTCGCATACCGAACGCGGTGTCGATCCACGACCGTCCCGAGGAGGTTGAGGGCCGACTCGTACCGGGCCACCACGAAGGTGACCTGATCAAGGGCACCATCGCCTCGAACTCGGCCGTCGGCACCATCGTCGAACGCACCACCGGGCACGTCACCCTGCTGCACCTGCCCCACGGTTACGGCGCACACAAGGTCGCCGACGCGATCATCACTCAGATGTCCGGGCTGCCCGACTGGTTCGCCAAGACCCTGACCTGGGACCGCGGGACCGAGATGTGCCAGCACGCCAGGGTCACCCAAACCACCCAGATCAAGTGCTTCTTCGCCGACCCTCACTCCCCCTGGCAGCGCGGCAGCAACGAGAACACCAACGGCCTACTGCGCGAGTACATGCCCAAGCACACCGACCTATCGATCTACACCGCCCACGACCTCCAGGCGATCGCCGCCGACCTCAACAACCGCCCCCGCAAACGACTCGGCTACCGCACACCCCACGAGGCGTTCGTTACCCTACAAGCAGAACAACCAACTTTCGTTGCGACGACCCCCTGATTCTGCCCGGCCGGAAGTTCCGCGGTAGGGCTGGACCCATAGCAGGACAGGGAACCAGCGCCCGGCGCGGGCGGCCTCGGTGGGCAACCCCAACGATTCGCCGGTGAGCCGCATCGAGCTCACCGCCGACATCCAACTCGACCTTTTCGGCGTGTACCCCTCCGACAGCCGCCTGGAATCCCGCCGGTTGCGGTACCGCGCGTGACAATCGGCTTGCAGTACGACGTCGCGCAGAGGGCTCGTCAACACCTCGCCGAGAAGATCATCGAGTTCGCCTGCGACGACGGCGACACCAGTGGATCCGCACCCGGAACACCGGCCGCAGGGCGTGCAGTTTCCCGGCCTTCCACCGGCAACTGGTCCAGGATGGCGGTCGGGACGAGAGCCATTCCATTGGACCTACGAAGGCCGCCCCCTCAAGGCCGCTTGGGAATCCCCGCAGGACTGACGCGGCGTTGCACTGGTGCAGTCGGGGCGCCTGGGCGGGGGGTTCCCGTCTCGCAGGCCCGGCCCCTCACCGAGTCCCGCGATGGTCATCAATTGTCAGAAGTGGAGGACCGGTGGTGGTTCTGATGACCAGCTCGGGGGTGACGATCTGGTCTCGGGTGTGGATGGGGTGGCGTTCGAGTCGGTCGTTGGCCCGTGTGACGGCGAGGTGGGCAAGGTGGTGAGGGTTTTGCCCGACGGTGGTGAGGTTGATGTAGGAAATTTTGGCGATTCTGCTGTCGTCATAGCCGACGACCGACATTTCCTGCGGCACAGAGACTCCAGCGAGTTGCAAGGTGCCGATTGCGCCGATGGCGCAGCGGTCGTTGAACGCGATGATGGCGGTGGGCCGCTGTGCGTCAGTCCGTAGTTGCCGGGCGGCGGCGGCACCGTCTTCCTCACCTGGGCCGGCGGGCAGGACGAGCAGTCGGTCATCGAGGCCATGCGCGGTGGCGGCCGCGTTGAGGGCGCGGAGTCGTTCGGGAGCGCCAGGTGTGCGTCCGCCGTCGAGGTAGGCGATTGACCGGTGCCCGAGGCCCATGAGGTGACCGACGGCGGATTCCATTCCAGACCGGTCGTCGGTGCGGACGCAGTCCACCGCGCTGGATCTGACGTGGCGGGCGATGATCACCACGGGCAGCTTCGCCGCGAGGGTGGTGAGCGATCGGGTTGTGGCCCGCGGGCCGAGGAGGATGACCGCCTCGCAGCGATCGTCGAGAACAGCGTCGATCGCTCTTGTTTCAGGCCGGGTTGGGGCGATCGCGCTGAGAACTACGTCGTATCCAGCTGGTTCGGCGGCGGCGTAGATGCCCTCGATCAGGTCACCGTGGAAGGCCTGTTCGACCTCAAAGGTCACACCCAGCAAACGGGTTCGCTGCTGCCGCAGGAGCCGTGCCCGTTGATCGGGCCGGTAGCCGAGGTCGGCAGCGACCTTTTTCACCCGTTCCCGGGTGGAAGCACTGGCTCCGGGTACGTCCCGCATCACGATTGACACCAATGGCACGGACACCCCGGCAGCGGCTGCGACGTCCGCGAGGGTTGGGCGCTTGGCCCTGGGCGGTGACTGGTCCTGTCCCATAGCCCAGCTCCTTCGTTGCGTGTGCCTGCAAAGCTAGAACGTTCCAGACATTAGCACTCGGATGTCTTGACAAACCTGGGTGGCGGGCCCTAGTTTGATCGACATAGAACGTTCTAGATCCCGGAGGTTGTCGATGGCGACGAAGCCGATGGTTGCGGTGTCGGTGTGGGGTGGTGCACATGACGGTGCACGGTTCCTGATTCCGCGTCGCAGCATCTGGGAGTCTCGTCCGTTGCAGTTCTTGGGCGATTTCTTCACCGTCGACTATGACAACCGGGTCGGCTGGACGGCGATCTACACAGCGGGTCGGACGAGCCACCGCTAACGGTCGGCGTCGCCCGACCGGAGTCGACATGGTCGGCAGCCGCCGGCCAGGGCAGGCCCAACGACGGCCGAGAGCAGTAGATGAAACGTAGGAATAGTCCATCACACTCATAAAGGAGCAGCATGTCCGAGGTACAGCAGGGTCCGGTGCGGGTGGCGTTGATCGGTTCGGGACGGATGGGTTCGTTTCACGGAGAGACCCTGGCGCACCGCCTGCCCGGTGCTCAACTGGCGGCGGTGGCCGATCCCGCGCCAGGTGCGGCGGAGAGGCTGGCGGCCGCACTGGGGGCCCCGAAGTTCTACACCGATCCGGGAGAGGTGTTCGCCGACCCGGACATCGATGCCGTGGTGATCGCGGCACCGGCGCGCTTCCACGCCGATCTGGTTGTGGGTGCTGCCGCCGCCGGCAAGGGCGTGTTCTGCGAGAAGCCAATGGCAGTCTCCCTTGCCGACGCCGACCGGGCCATTGACGCGGCCCGCGCGGCCGGCGTGGTGCTGCAGGTCGGCTTCAACCGGCGGTTCGCGCCGGACTGGGCCGCGGCCCGAGCCCTGCTGGACGACGGCCGGTTGGGCACACCCCGGTTGCTGCGTTCGGTGACCCGTGATCCGGGCGGTTTCGACCCGGCCCGGGTCGCGCCGAACACGATCTTCCTGGAGACCCTGATCCATGACTTCGACACGCTGCGGTTCCTGAACCCGGGTGCGGGCGCCGTGGAGGTGTTCGCCACCGCGACCGCATTGGTCGAACCGGATTGGAGAGACCGCGGACTGCTCGACACCGCCGTCGTCGTCGTCCGTTTCGACAATGGTGCGGTTGGCACCGCCGAGGCCTGCTTCGAGGCCGCCTACGGATACGACGTCCGCGGCGAGGTTTTCGGCTCCGGTGGGATGGCCACGATGGGCGACGGACGAAAGACCGGAATGGTCTTCTCCGGTGCGACCGGCCAACTGGCTGACACCGCCCGCGGCGACCAGGAACTTCTCTCCGGTGCCTACGTCGCGGAGTTGGCGGCGTTCGTCGATGCCGTCCGGACCGGAACGCCGGCACCGGTCACCGGCGAGGATGCCCGCGCCGCGATGGAGATTGCGCTGGCCGCAGCCGAATCGGTCGTCTCGGGTCGTCCGGTGCTGATCGAGGAGCTGCCAGAATGAGTTTCCGCCTCGCGGTGTCTGCCGAGATGGTCTTCACCGAGCTGCCGTTCACCGACCGCGTCCGCCGCATCGACGAGTTGGGCTACGAGGTGGAAATCTGGGACTGGACGAAGAAGGACATCGCCGCACTGGTCAACACGGGTGCCACCTTCTCCTCGATGACCGGTTACATCACCGGCACTCTCGCCGATCCCGACGGGGCGGCTGAGTTGCTCCGCACCGCCGAGCAGTCCCTGAAGGTGGCCGAGCAGTTGAACTGCCCGCGGCTGAATGTGCACGGTACCGGGCTGGACGACAAGGGTCTGCCGGTGATCGCCACCGAGATCGTTTCACCGGAGATGTGGCTGACTGCGGCCCGCACCCTGACCAGCCTCGCCGAGCTCGGTGAACGGGCCGGTCGGGTGTTCACGCTGGAAAACCTGAATACCGCTGTAGACCACCCGGGAACCCCGTTCGCCAAGGCCGCGGACACCCTGGCGCTGGTCGAAGCGGTCGACAATCCGCACCTGCGGATGAATCTCGACCTCTACCACGCTCAGATCGGGGAGGGCAACCTCGTCCAACTCGTCGAGCGGGCCCTTCCCATGGTCGGCGAGATCCAGGTCGCGGACGTCCCCGGCCGCTGCGAACCCGGCACCGGCGAAATTCACTACCCGGCGGTTGCCGCCGCCCTCAACCGGTTGGGCTACGACGGCGTCGTCGGCCTCGAAGCCTTCGCATCCGGTGATTCCCTGGCGGCGCTCGACCGCTTCCGTAGCGCCTTTACCGTGCCAGCACTCAGCACCTGACCGAGAGGTCCGTCGCAGGTCGGGACCGCGTTCCAGCGAACCCTGCCATCAGAACGCGCTGCGACCGTCGATCTTTGCGTCCGTTCACCCCGAGGTACCCGCGAAGGGAAGGTTTGTCGATGGAGCAGCTGCATCTCGACGTCGACAAGCGCAGCCCCATCCCGCTCTATCGCCACGGCCCGCACTAGTCGTAACGTCCCACCCAGCAAGCTCAACCTGCCCATTCCCTACCGAAAGGATGTCATGTGACCACCGCAGCTGCCGACCGCATCGCGGGAGCCCCCATCTCCTGGGGTGTCTGCGAAGTACCCGGATGGGGTTACCAACTTGACCTCTCTCGAGTATTCACCGAGATGCGCGAGATCGGTTTAACCGCAACCGAGTTCGGCCCCGACGGGTTCCTGCCGGCATCTCCTGAAGGTAAGGCACAGACCCTGGCCGACCACGGTCTTCATGGGCTGGGCAGCTTCACGCCCGTGGTCTTGTACCGTGACGACATCGATCCTGCGCCCGCCGTCGACCAGGTACTGGACGGTTTCACCGCCGTTGGCGCGACGGTGCTGGTGCTGTCCGCGGACAGCGGGATGATCGGTTATGACTCCCGACCGGATCTGGACAGTGTCGGCTGGACGACACTGTTGAAAAACCTCGACCGGCTCGCGGAACTAGCCGCGGCCCGCGGAGTGACAGCAGTGCTACACCCGCATGTCGGAACCATGATCGAGAAGCCCGGCGAGGTCCAGCGGGTACTGGAGAACTCGTCGATCTCCCTGTGCCTGGATACCGGTCACCTGCTCATTGGCGGTACGGACCCGGCCGAGTTGACGAGGCAAGCGCCCGAGCGGATCGCCCACACCCATCTCAAAGACGTGGACGCTGCACTGGCCAAAAGGGTGCAGGCCGGTGACCTGACCTACACGGAGGCGGTCCGAAAGGGCATGTACAAGATACTTGGCCAGGGTGATGTCGACATTGCCGGCGTCATCCGCGAACTTGAAAGCCACGGCTATGACGGCTGGTACGTCCTTGAGCAGGACACCATCCTCGATGGCGAACCAATGGGTGCCGGTCCTGTTGCCGCGGTAGAGGCAAGTGCAAACTATGTCCGGTCGGTGCTGTCGGGCAAATAGTTGAATTCGTCAGCCCAGTCAACTCCTGGGAAGAGTTCCGGTACCGAATTCGGATCGGTCCTAGCCATCTGTCACAGGCAACGCAAACGGACCAGGATGACGGCTATGGGTTCGAGGGCCGCCTGGGCCGAAAATCCCGTTATTGTCGGGTGTGGTTCGGTCCGTTGATAAACGCTCAAACGGTATAGTCCCGGAAATCCCCGGAGCGGACGAAATCCGCGGTGGCGGTCAACACAGCGGCGAGTTTCCGACCTCCCGTTCCACCAACCTGACCCGACACGACATCTGCGCTTATGTCGAGGTCGCGGGCCAGTCGGTCGGCCGGAAAATCACGTGCTTCCAGCACCGTCGCCAACCAGGCGACCTCCGGCCGGATATCGAGTTCGCCGTTCACCGAATCCGTCGCCCATTTCAATAGGTGCTGATTATCGTGCACACACCACGCGATACCGGCATCTCCATAGCGCTCCCGCTCATCAGGGTATTCCAGCGCGTAACGCTCACAGATGGCAGTGGCCAGCGCAACGAGGTCGAGAGTTTCACCCGCACCAAGCGGCGATGAGACCTTGGGTGCCTCGTCCCCACCCTCCGGTGGTTGCAAGCGGCGCCCGGTCATTCGGCGACCACGTCGAAGGTGTGCATGCTCTCCAGCCGTTCAAGTTTGACAGCATGTCTCAACAACGGATCCATCCGATCGTGGGATACGCGGTGGTCGTTGCTCTTCATGTACTCCCGAAAGGCATCCCTATCTCGCCACCAGCTGACCATGAGCACTTCGGCAGGGTCACGGTCGGATCTCCACACCTGTAGATCGACGAACCCATCGTGGGACTCCACCAGTCCCGCGCGCTGCCCGAAGGCAGCGACGAGTTCATCGGACCTGTCGACCTCGACTCGCAGACGGGACATCGAGATATACATGAACGCACCTTATGTCAAACAGGAGAAAGAGGATGATTCCAGACAGGCTCGTGATCTTGGCGCGGGCGCGTATCGGCCGAGAACCCGCCTGGTGTGACAACGCATCAGCGCATGCCGCGCACTTTTAGCTTGTGAGCCTGCCGTACAGCTCGGGTCATCGATCTGCTTGGACGTTGCTGAACTGGCTGATGTCCTTCACCAGCCTGTCGCCCAGACGGCACTCCACCACGATGGTGGCGGGCCCATCTGCGGCCCCGCCACCGGCGACGGGCCACCCATCGGCGACGCGTCCGAACAACCCGAACTGCTGCTGCGCACACTGAGCACCTTCCTGGAGTCCAACGGAGCCTGGGAACAAGCGGCCAACGCACTCCAAGTACACCGACACACTATGCGCAACAGGATCATCCGAATCGAACAGATTACCGGCAAACGCCTCGACACCCGCCCAGGACCGCTTCGGACTCTGGCTCGCCCTTCGCGTCTGCGATCTCGCCCGCGCCGAAGGACCGCTCCACACGCCGACCCCGTAAAGCTCGGCGGTGTCGGTGAAGAGCCGCTGCCAGCCTGCGGAGGTAGTCAGTGATCTGTTCCGATAGCCAACCTCAGACGAACGGGCCGGCGGCCGAGATCAACACGCCGACACCAGGACCGACCCAGCTATTCAGGAGTCTCCTGGGTAGGCCTCTTGCTCCATCTGCTCCCGGTGCTTGCCTGAGTCGGGCGGATCGGCCGCGAACCTCGGGGGTGGCAGGGCTGGTCGGCGTGCGCTGCCCGACACGGTCGTGCGGCGTGGGTGGCCGCCGGTGCGCAGGCCACCGCGCAACGTTGCGAACCTGGAAGCACCGGTGACGGATCGCGTTCCGATGAACGTGACGGGCCCGGTCACCGACCTGCGGGGTCGTGGGACCGGATGAACCGCAGCACACCGGAGTTGAACTCGTCGGGGTGGCTGGTGAACATGTTATGGGTTGCCCCCCGGATGGTCAGTCGTTCCGCATCCGGTATCAGCTTCGTCAGGCGGTCGGTGACTGCCGTGATGTGCGCGGGTGACTTCGCGCCCGAGACCAGCAGTGTCGGCGTTGGTATGGCCCTGGCATCAGCGGCGCTGAACGGGGGGAACCCGGCCTTGAGCTGAGCCTTCAGGGGGCCGACATTGTCGACGAATCGTTGGAACATCGCCTCGGGGATGCCGTCCACGACCGCGTCGCTGGTGTTGGCGGCCATGAAGGCCCGCAGCGCTGCCGTGTCGTCGCCGCGTTGGAACGCTGTGATGGCCGGGCGGACCCCTTTGGCGCCGAACTTGATGAAGCCGATGCCGGCGCGGGGGTGCCGGATCAGCAGCTTGATCACCTGTGCTGGTCGGGGTGGGATGTTGACGCCCAGCAGCGGGAAGACGGGCGGCTCGAGCAGCACCAGGGTCCGGAGAAGGTCCGGGTGCTGGCCGGCGAGGCGCAGACCGCCGAAGCCGCCGGGGGAGGAATGCCCGACCAGGTGCACCGGGCCCGCGTCGAGTGCCCGGATGAACTGGGCCAAGTCATCGACGAACGTGTCGAGGGTGATCGATTCGTCCGCACGCAGCTTCGGGTTCGGCCAGGCCCCGCGGCAGCTGAGCGCAATCACCCGGTGGCCGGCCCCGAACGCGTCCATCTGTTGCTCCCAGACGCGGTAGTCACCGGTGCCACCGTGGACGAGTAGCACGGGCTCGCCCCGCCCTTGTTCGACGTAGGCGAGATCAACTCCGTTGACCGTGGCTGTGGACATTTGTCGTCCTCCTTCGGGTCGCCGCGAGGGCCGTTCATGCCGGTCCACCACGGGTTGCACTCCCGACGCTAGGACCGCCGCGATGCGTCGCCCATCGGGAATTCTCCCCATGCCACCAGGCCGTGCTCCATGGCGAACACCGTCGCCGCGGCGCGGGAGGACACCCCGATCTTGGCGTAGATGTTCTGCACGTGGCGGTCCGCGGTCTTCACCGAGACGCCGAGCGCCTTGGCCACCTGCTTGGTCTGCAGGCCGCGGACCAGCAGTGCCAGCACCTGACCCTCGCGTTCGGTCAGACCGAAGGGGTGATCCAGGCGTGGCACCGGCTGGCCGGCCGACTCGATCACGGCGGCCACGGCGTCCGGGTCGAGACGACCTGCTTTTGCCTCGGCGACAAGGACCTGCGCGGCCTGCCTGGTTGTCATGCCCGCACGGTGCGGACGGTGTTCGCACTTGGTGTGGAACATGTCCGCCGCGGCCAGCAGTCGGGCGGGCATGCTCAGCTCGGCGGCGGACATGCCCCGGTGGTAGCCGGACCGGTCAAGACGCTCGTGGTGAGCGCACGCGACCGGCGCGAGGTCGGCCAGGAATGCCGCACGGGACAGCACCCGCCCGGTGCGGTACGGATGCAGACGCACCTGCTCCCACTCGTCGGCGCTCAGCGGCCCGGGCTTGCCCCAGATGGCGGCGCTGACGGCAACCCGGCCCAGGTCGTGCAGCAGGCCGGCGCGCCGGACCGCCCGGGTATCGGCGGCATCCATCCCGCAGCGCGGCGCCGCGGCCGCCGCCAGGTCGGCCACCCCGCTCGAATGGCCCGAGTGGTAGGGGCAGACGAGGTCGGCAAAACGACCCATCGCCGCGAGCCCGCGATCGACCTGCTCACCGGCCAACCTCAACCACGGCCGCGGTTCGACGGCGAGGGCCTCCTCCCACACCGACGAGCCGCCGGTGATGCTCAGCAACTCGCGGGCATCCGCGGCCAGGCACCCGGCCACGTCGGGGTCGAGCCCTTTGCCTGCGCGTTCGCCGATTAGTTGGGCCGCGAACGCCTCGCCCGCCAGATGGCGCTGCAACGCCGCGTCGATCGCGACATGCACGATCCGGATCGAGAGGGGGATCGCCTCGCCCGCCGCGCGACGCAGCGGGCCCTTGCCGTCCCAGCGGTCGGCCAGGTGGGCCAGGCTCGCGGCGACCGCGGCCGGGGCACCGGTTTGCTCGGCGAGCATCCCCGCCACCTCACAGTTGGCTGCGATCGCCGGCCGGGACATCCGGATCATCCGGGGCAGGCGCCGCGCGATCTGTACCGCGCGGGCCGGACCCCAAACGCCCGGGTCGGGAAGCGCCCGGACCATACCGGTCATCACCTCACGGCCGGAGCCGTACAACACCGGGTTGAGGTGTTCGGTCATGGAACCGCCGAACACCTCGGCCGCCACATGCGCATCCGTCGTGCAGCCAGCGTGCGACAGCAGACTCCCGTAATACGTCTGCACCGCGGTCGGACGGTCGACACCGAGCCGATCGGCCAACCGCATCGCGATCACGGTCGTCTGCAAGCCGTGCTCGAACGGGAACCCCATGCCCAGATCAGTGGCCAGGCATAAAGTTCCAATGACCTCCGCGGTGCGCAACTGCTCCGCCGCGTCCCCAGCACCGTGCGGACCCACGCCGCGAGACTACTCAGGACTCAGCCGAACTCGACGACATGATGCGGGCCAGCGGGATCATCGGCCATTTCGGCCTGCTGCCCCGGACCGCTGGACGATGACGGGCGTCCGAGGAACACCAGTGCTCGAGGCGGCGCACCCGGGCTGGCCGGCGTGGGCCCGCACTGGCTGACCGGGCGCTGTTCGGACACCCGGCCGGGGCGTCCCAGGATGCGGCCACGGCGGCCGCCCAAGTGCAGGCGGCGTTGACCGGTCATCGCGGCGGCCCGTATTCTGGTCGGTGATGGCGTCGGCATTGGACGAGCTGGTCCAGACGGCCCGCAGCGCGGTGGCGGCCGGCGATTTCGTCACGGCCCGAACGGCTTTCGAGTCGATGGTCAAGCGGGACCCGACGCCGCAGGCGCTGGCCGGGCTCGGGGACACGCTGTGGTGGCTCGGCCGTACTGACGAGGCGGTCCGCTACCAGGAACGTGCATACGCCGGTTTCCGGCGCCGCGGCGATGTGGCACAGAGCGCATTCCTGGCTGTCGGGTTGTACCTGAGCTACCGGGTCAGCCTGGGTAATGTGGCGGCGGCGCGCGGCTGGTTGGGGCGGGCCGCCCGCTTGGTCGATGCGGGACCGCTGGTACCGCTGGCGGGCTGGGTCATGTTGCTGCGCGCGCATGACAGTGCCGACCCGGCCGCCGCTGAACGCTGGTCCCGCGAGGCCCTCGACGCCGCGGCCGGTGTCGATGATCCGGACCTGGAGCTGTGCGCGATCAGTCAGCTCGGGGCGTCGCTGCTGCAACAGGGACAGACCGAGGAGGGCGCGGCGCTGCTCGACGAGGCGATGGCGGCCTCGCTGGCCGGTGAATGCCGGCGGCCGCACACCGTGGTCTACACCGGCTGTACCTTGATCAGCGCCTGCGCCGAGACCGCGACGGTTGACCATGCCCTGCAGTGGATCCGGGCCGCGGACGGCTTCACCGGCCGGTACGCCAGCCCGCATCTGTACCTGCACTGCAGGATCTACTACGGCGTCATCCTGTTCGCCTCGGGCGACTGGGCCGGTGCCGAACGCGAGCTGGGCGCGGCGATGGCCGGCGGGGCCTCGGTCGAGCCGGCGCTGCACGCGGAGGCGGCCGCCCGGTTCGCCGAACTCCGCCTCGCCCAGGGCCGGATGGAAGAGGCCGAGCGCCTGCTCGAGGGCTTCGAGGAGCACGTCACCAGCGCGTACGCCCTCGCGATGCTGGCGCTGGCGAAGGGGGATCGCGACACTGCCCGACGAATCGCGATCCGCCGTGTTCGGGAGATCGACGGACAAGACAGTGACCGGCCCGGCTCCCACCGGGCCGGGCTGGCCGTCTGCCTGGAGGCTGGCTGGCTGTGGGAGGTCCTTGCCAGCGCTTCGCCCGAGCAGGATGCCGAAGCCGCGGTCGCACGTCTGACCGAACTGGCCGAACGGACCCGCTGCCCGCAGTTGCAGGCCCGCCGGCTGCGGGCTGAGGGGATCCTCCGTCATGACGTCCTCTGCCTGGAACAGGCGTTGAGCCGGTTCCACCGGCTCCAACTGCCGCTGGAGGCCGCCCGTACCCGGATGGCGCTGGCCGACCTGCTCGACGGTGCGGACGGGGTGGCAGAGGCCCGCTCCGCGTTGGCCGGTTTCGAGACGCTCGGCGCTGCCCACGACGCCGACCGGGCCGCGGCCCGGCTCCGCGACCTCGGCGTTACTGCCACCCGCGGCGGCCCGTCGGGGCTCGGCGAGCTGACCCGGCGCGAACACGAGGTGCTCGATCTGCTCGGAAAGGGCTTATCCAATCGGGAACTCGCCGACCGCCTGTTCCTGTCCCGCAAGACCGTCGAACGACACGTGCGCAACGTGCTGTTCAAGCTGGGCCTGCGCAACCGGGCCGAGGCCGCCGCCTACGTCGTCCGGCACCAGGCGCAAATCCGCTCCACGGTTTGAGGGTTCTCCCCGACGCAGACCCGCCACCGGCCCGGGCAGCGTGGAGGCAGCTGCTCTCGCCCACCCGGAGGTGCCCGATGACCATCGCCACGCCCAGCGTCGCACCCGCCATTGCCCGACTCGTCCGCGGGAACGTGGTCGGGCCCGACCATCCCGGCTACGACGACGCCCGGGCCGTGCAGAACCGGCCCTTCACCCGCCGGCCCGCTGCCGTCGTGCGCTGCGCCGACTCCGCCGACGTCGCCGCGACCGTGCGTTTCACCGCTGACGAGGGTCTTCCGCTGGCCGTCCGGGCGGGCGGGCACAGCGCCGCCGGGCACGGCTCGGTCGACGGCGGCGTCGTGGTGGACCTGCGGGCCATCCGGCACGTTCGGGTCGACCCCGAAGTGTCGATCGCCGCGATCGGCGGCGGCGCCCTGGCCGGAGATGTCGACCGCGCCACCCACCCGTTCGGGCTCGCTACCACCACCGCGACCGTGTCGACAGTCGGGGTCGGCGGATTCACGCTCAGCGGTGGCATCAGCCACCTGACCCGCAAGCACGGGCTGGCCGTGGACAACCTGGTCGGCGCCGATGTCGTGCTCGCCGACGGTTCGCTGGTCCGGGCCGGCGGCGGGAACGACGGCGGGGACGAGGACCTGCTCTGGGCGCTGGCCGGTGGCGGCGGCAACCTCGGCGTCGTCACCGAGCTACGGATGAGGCTGCATCCGGTCGGGACGGTGACCGGTGGCCCGATGCTCTTCCCGATCGAGCGGACGGAGCGCCTGGTCCGGCTCTACCGCGACTGGATGCCCCAGCAGCCGGATGACGTCTACGCCTATCTCGCCCTGCTGACCGTCCCGCCGGACGGGCCCTTCCCCGAGAACCTGCGGCTGCGCCCGGTCTGCGCCCTGGTGTGGTGCAACACCGCCGCCGCGGACCGCTCCGACCGGGCGCTCGCGACGTTCCGCGGCGAGCGACCGCTGCTCGATATGGTCGGCCCGATGCCCTACCCGGCGTTGCAGTCCGCTTTCGACGCCGGCGCAGCGGTGGGCACCCACAGCCACCTCACCGGCGTGCTCTTCGAAGACCTACCGGATGCCGCGGCCGCCCGGTTCGAATCGTTCACCCGCCGCGCACCCACACCGCTGTGCATGAGCCACCTCTACCCCCTGGACGGTGCCGCGGCGCGGGCGGACCGCGGCGACACCGCATGGCCCTGGCGCGACGCGGCGTTCGCCCAGATGTTCGCGGCCGCGGCACCCGGCCCGGGCCTCGACGACAGCCTGCGGGCCTGGACCACCGGATTCCGGGACGCCGTGCGGCCGTACGCCATGCCCGGCTGCTACGCGAACTTCCAGATGGACGAGGGTCCCGAGGCGGCCCGGGCCTGCTACGGCCCCAACGCCGATCGGCTCGCTGAGCTGAAGGGCCGCTACGACGGGGGCAACCTGTTCCGGCTCAACCAGAACATCGAGCCGGCGCCGGCCCGATCGTCGGGACAGAACCGGTGAACGGCTTCCGACCAACCCCGTGCCGTTTCCCGGCAGGATGTGTCGACCTGAATGCGCTCGGGCGCCGCATGATGAGCCCGCTCGGCGAGCCGAATGGAGTCGGCCATGATCGGATATGACGTCATCGTGGTCGGCGCGCGATGCGCGGGAGCGTCTACAGCGATGCTGCTGGCACGCCGCGGGTACCGGGTGCTGCTCGTCGACCGCGCCCACTTTCCCTCCGATACCGTCTCGACCCACCTGATCCATCCGGTCGGTATCGCGGCGCTGCAGCGGTGGGGTCTGCTCGACCGGCTGCTCGCGACCGGCTGCCCGCCGATCACCCGCTACTCCTTCGACTTCGGTCCGCTCGTCATCGCCGGCACACCAGACCCGGTCAACGGCAACACTCCCGCCTACTGCCCGCGGCGCACGGTGCTGGACAAGCTGATCGTCGACGCAGCCCGCGAGGCCGGCGTAGAAGTGCGTGAAGGCTTCAGCGTGCACGAGTTGCTGGTCGAGGACGGTCGAGTGGTGGGTATCCGCGGCAGCAGCGGCCAGGGCAGGCCGGTGGTCGAGCAGGCTCGGGTGGTCATCGGTGCGGACGGCGCCCATTCCAAGATCGCCGAAGCGGTCGCCGCCACGACCTATCAGGACCAGCCCAGGCTCGCTGTCGGGTACTACTCGTACTGGAGCGGCTTCCCGGTCGAGAACGCCGACTGGGTGGTGCACCCCGGAGGCCACGGGTACGGCGCGTTCCCGACGAACGACGGCCTGACCATGGTGCTTGCCGGGTGGCCGAATGCCGAGAGGTCAGCGGTGAAGGCCGATCTCGAGAACAACTATCTCCGCGCCATCCGCGAGGCCTATGGTGATCGGCTCGCGGGTGCGTGTCGCGAGGAGCGGGTGGTCGGCGGCGGCTCGGCCAACTATTTCCGCAAGCCGTACGGGCCCGGATGGGCCCTTGTCGGTGATGCGGGCTACCTGAAAGATCCGCTCACTGCGCACGGGATGACCGATGCCTTCCTCAGCGCCGAACTGTGCACGACAGCGCTCAACGACGCGCTCACCGGGGCTCGTTCATACGCGGAGGCGATGGCCGCCTACCAGCAGCTCCGCGACACCCGTGCGATGCCGATCTACCGGTTCACGCTGCAATTGGCCTCCGGGGAGGAGCCGCCACCGGACTTCCAGCAACTCCTCGGCGCCATCGCGGGCGATCAGCCGGCTATGGACGATTTCACCGGAATGTTCGCCGGCTCCATCTCGCCCTCAACGTTCTTCGACCCGGCCCACCTCGCGCGGCAGGTCGACGCCCTTCTGCGCCAAGGCCGACCCACTGCCCGCCGATGCCATCGGACCCAAGATGGCCCGGCTACGCCGCGAGCACCGACCGCCCCGATCCTGCGCATGATGCCGCGTTGCGCGCGGTCCTGCCGATGAGCCGCGGCGGGTACGCGCGTTCGCTACTCGGCAAGCGTCCCTTGATGGTGAAACAGCCGCCAGCCGGCCACAGCGTCGTCCCATCGCCACAAGGAAGTCCTTCGCACACGACGTTCTGCCGCAATGGACACATAAGTGAGGAGGACAACGCCTTCAGCAAGGACCGAGCCCTGCATCTCCTCGTCGTGAATGGGCTCGGACGGGTTGTCCTCCCGTGTCAGCATCTCTATCGTGCTGTCCCGGTCCCAGACCCGACCGGACGCCCCGACCTCTCGGAACTCCGGATGGAGAAGTGCCCCCAACTCGTCGGGCGACGTCCGCGCCGACGGATGCAGCAGTCGCCGTTCGAGGTACATCACCCGCTCGATTGTTGCCTCCCGCGACTCAGTCATGGAGCCATCGTCGCAGAATGGGAACAGGGGAGACCGGACGCCGGACGCGCCTGGTGCCCGCGGACATCCTCCCAGGCCCGTTCAGATCGGTTTGGGAAACGCCGGAGGCCGGGGCCGGCTATTCCACCGCCGTTGGATGCGGATCATCCGTCGGCCGGCCTCAGAACCTGGGGGTGATGCGCATGACGGTGTCCGGCTTCGGCGCGTCCCTGGTGAAGTCGGGGTCGGCGCTGGCGGCGAAGCTCAGCAGGGTTTCGGTCCGTTCTTGTGCCTTCGCCGCCCATGCACCGGACCGCTGGTGGTCGGTGTAGTGGGGTGCCTGGTCGATCAGCTCACGCACACCCGGACCGCCAGGTGGTGGCGTGGTTGCGTACCGTTCGTCCATGCGATCGATCGCGTCCTGCATCCGGCCCATCGACGTCAGATATCGAATCCAGCGGTGCCGCGCGAAGATGAAATTCGCGTTGAGCGCCTCAGCCGCCTGGCGACCTTTTTCGGCCAGCAGCGCAACCTGATCACGCGGCATCTGGAGGTTGAACCCGCCTTCTTTCGGGTGCAGGTGCACCTCGACCACCCGGTCGCGGTACCCGGGTAGGGCGCATTGCGCGTCGTCCGCCCAGTACTGCATCGTTGTCAGGATCGCGGAGGCGAATGCCGGGATCGACTGGATGGGTGTGATTCTGGGTGCCCGGGGCTGGGTTGCGGAGTAGTACACGTCTGATTGCGGGTGCTCCGGGTTGTAGTCGCGCAGGTCAAGGGCGAAGGTGGGCCGGTTCGGCCAGAGTGAGTCGAAGAAGTGAATCGGGAAGTTCGAGGTGATCCCACCGTCGGAGAACCAGCACCGAACGGCGGCGTGGTCTTTCGGATCTTTACGGGAGGTGTCGACCGTGTATAGCGGCACCGCGCTGATCAACCCCGGGAAGCTCAAGCTGATCCTGGCGGCCAGCACCACCGGTAGCCGGTCGGCTTCGGGCAGCCGGAACAGTGGGAGGCCCGCAGCGGACAACAGTGGCCGACCGTCGTCCGTTGCGGCGGCCTCGTTGTCGCGTAACGCGGTGATGACGGCCGCCGGAAAGTACGCCGCCAGTTCGTCCGGGTCGAAGAGGAACTTGCGGTCCTGGAATGGGAAGGTCATGGGTTGGCCGAGGGTGAGATTCGTTGTCATCACCCGCAGGTCGATCCCGCGCTCAGCGAGATCGGCCACGAGCAGCGGTCGGGTCAACCCGGCAACCGCGTCGATGCGGGCGGACAGCCAATCGGTCAGGGCGCCGGGTTCCTCGGGCGTTGCCGGCCGGGCGTTCGGCCCGTCTGACCCCAGGCAGACACCGAAGCCCTGCGCCACCAGCCCGTCGGCTGTCGCGCGGACCTCCGCGGCCAGGGCGAGCGCTGCAGCGATGACGGTTCCGATCATGATGAAGACGACCGCGAGGACCACGAATCTGGCGATTGTCGCGGCATCGGTCGGCAGGCCGGTCAGGACAAGAGCGGCGACGAGTCCGATCACCGCGGCGATCAGTGCGGTCGTGATGAATCTGCCGCGCTGGGCGCGCAGCAGCACCCGCAGGACGCGGGTGATCTTCGCTCGGGTGGTGGTGAGGACGGGGTCAACCGCGGCCATCACGGCTGCGTGAGCGGTGGCGGTCCGTGGCCCCGGGGTGAAGAGCTTGGGCAGCACCGGCCCGATCTTCCCCGGCAGGGTGGCCAGGCGTTGAAACCCACCGGTGTCGCGCCCGTACTCCGCGGCGGCGACCAGGCTCGCGGCGATGGCACCGGCCGAGGAGCCGCCGACGCTGCGGAACTTCCATTGGCGAGCCAGTTCGCACGCTGCGAGTGGATACACCACGCCGCTGGTGATCCCGCCTTTCATGACCAGATCGCAGTCCATGAGTGGCCCGGTCGACAGCGGGTAGGTGAGCTCCTCCAGTTCCTTGCCTCGGTTGACCGCGGTGGCAACGTCCATTGGCCCGCCCCTCCCGCAAAGGGAATCCACAATGTGATGAATAGGACATCGGATTGTTCCCCGGTGTCCGCAGCCATGCAACAGGATTGATCAGCAACGGCGAACAGTGCCCGGACCATTCGGCCTCGCACGGCGCGCTGACCGAGGCAACCACGCTGCACCGCAAGGCTTTTCGTGCACATGTCAGCAAGCTATGTCACTGACTTCATTGGCCGCGTGCCTGCCGGCTCTGCGCCTGGCCCACGTCAGCGTGCCGCGTCGAAGAGTGGCGAATGGCAGCAGAGATGCGTCCTCGTTCGTCGACTCAGACCCGCGTAACGGCCTGGCAGTTACCGAGATTGGAGGCGAGCAAGTCCCTGCGTTTACCGTGATCCGAACCAGGTCGTGAGGGCGTCGACGAGCCCCGCCGCGGTGCCGTCTCCCACCCAGGCGACGTGCCCGTCAGGCCGAATCATCACTGCCATCGGTTGGGGAACCTCGCCGATCACCGGCAACTCCCACCTGCCGTCAGATGAGGCGTTCACCAGTTGCACGCGCTCTGCCCAGGGGCCGATGTCGATGCTGCCCTGGTCACCGAAGTTGATCAGGACCGGCTGCGCTTCGTGGAGAAATGCGTAGACTCGAGCCGGTCCGTCGGTGGTGACCAGGTCAAGGTCTGGCATCCTGCGGCCGAGGAGCGGGTGTCCCTCGCCCAGGTCGTAGACGACGTCGAGACCCGAGACGAGTCCACCAATGTATTTGCGCGCCGCCTCGAAGTTGGTCATTGCGTTCATCAGGTCACGCACGGCACCGATCCGTGCGTCCTGGCGCTGCAGCGTGCTGGCTGCCATCGTGTACTGCAGGGTGCGTGCCCCGGCAGGGTGCCGCTCGGCGTGATAGGTGTCCAGCAGGCGGTCGGGCGAGGTTCCCTTCACCACCTGGGCGAGCTTCCAGCCGAGGTTCACGGCGTCCTGAATGCCGAGGCCGATCCCCTGGCCGCCCGCCGGTGAGTGGATGTGCGCGGCGTCGCCCGCCAACAGGATTCGGCCGTTGCGGTAGGTCGCTGCCTGTCGGGTGGTGTCGGTGAACCGCGAGATCCAGGTCGGGTTGTGGACCCCGAAGTCGGTGCCGAAGACCGCGGTCAGGTTCTCGCTGAGGTCAGCCAGGGTGGGTTCGAGGGTGTTTCCGAGTTCTGGCTCACTCGTGACGACCCGTACGGTCCGACCGTCCTGCATGACGCTGAGACCGTGGATGCCGCTCGCGTCGTACTTGGGACCGGTCGGCAGGTCCTCGGTCACGTCGACTTCGGCGATCAGGGCGCTCGTACTCGCCTCCCATCCGGGGAAGTCGATCCCGGCCGCCTTGCGGATCATGCTGCGCCCGCCGTCGGCCCCGACGACGTAGCAAGCGCGCAGCCTCTCACCGTTACTGAGGTGGACGTTGACGCCGGTTTCGTCCTGATCGAGGCCGGTCACCTGCCGTCCCCTCAGGACTGGCACTGTCAGCTCGTCGATCCAGCCGACCATTATCCGCTCGATGTGGTTCTGCGTGAGCCCGAGCGTGTACGGGTGGCGGGTCGGGAAGTCGCTGATGTCCAGCATCGTGGTGCCTGAGTACGGCATCGGGTAGGTCTTGCCCTCCTCGAGGAACCGATCGGCGATGCCCCGCTGGTCCAGGATCTCGATCGTGCGGGAGTGGAATCCTCCCGCGCGTGAGCCCACCAGCTTGGACGTCGGCCGCCGCTCGACGATCATGACATCGACCCCGGCCAAGCTCAGCTCACCGGCGAGCATCATCCCCACTGGGCCGCCGCCGACAACGATCACATCAACCATCAGCACTCCTTGTGTCCTCGCCGGGTTTTGGTGGCACGGCCGAGAAGTGTCAGGCACGACGGGGGTCTTGCCGCAAGCCCCCCTGCGCGCTATATCTTGAAAGTGGCTACGGGCTCAGGACCGACTCAATGGCCCGGCAGGTCATTTGTGTGGTGGCGTTGTCGTCCGCGCACATGGTCTTGACGTTGCCAGCTGTTGTTGACACCTGTCCGGTGCAAGAACCGTGTACCGGACATCCCGCCCCGGCATTCGGGTGATCCCTGCCCGGCGAGACCCGTTGGGGGAGCATTGGTCACGCGACGTCACGCCCCGTGACAATGACCGATTTGTCGTTTAAGTTGAACGTGGTTGGAACCGCAGCCGCCCACCGGTTGGCGGGCGTGCACGGGGGCCTTCCCGCATCAGGGTTGCTGGTTGCGTGCTGCCCATTTGACGCAGAGGACAATGATTCATGCTGCCCCGCCATCGTCACCGGAAGAACAACATCATCCCGAGCGGCGCCCCGACACTGACCGCGCCACCACCCCCGGTGCCGGGGCGGCCTGGCGTCGTACCCCCGCAAGCCGCACCCGTTGAGCAGCAGCGCCTTTCGATGAGTGAGGACCAACTATGACGGTAACCCCGATCGCGGTCGACACCGGCCGGTCAGCCATTCCCGAACAACGAACGGGCCCTCGATGAGAGCCCGGGATCGCCGCTCGTAACGGTGATTTCGAGCCTTCAGCCTGGTAGTGGTCGCCAAGCGTCTGGCGCTTTGGCGCCGCAGCCGTGCCAGGATGATGCTGTCGTTGCATTGGCCGCTTCGGTTCGTGTCCTTCACCGGAGGTTGTCTGACACGGACCAGCACGGCTGATCGCCGACGACGGGTCCACCAACGGAGGGCCACGGGGACGTCCCCCGGGTGGGCGCACCGGTCCGGGGACGGGCCGACTGAGGTCGAGTTCTCTCGACCCGGAGCGAAAGGCGAATCCGATGGCGGAGGTCTCCGAGGGCGCCGGGTCGCCAGCTGGCACTCCCGCGGTCCAGGACAGGAACCCAGCTGCAGCGGATACACCCGGCGGGGCAGCGGGTACACCCGGCGGGGACCACGCAGTCGTCGAATACGGCGGTGCGCGGCTCGAATCGAGGATCGTCCGCGGCGTCCATGGCGTTTCCGGGTTGGAGATCTCCCGGCTGCTGGCGACCCTCGACGTGGTCGCGCTCGATCCGGGGTACGCCAACACCGGGTCGACCACCTCGGCCGTGACCTACATCGACGGGGAGGCCGGAATCCTGCGCTACCGCGGGTATCCCATCGAACGGCTCGCCGCGTCGTCGAGCTTCCTGGAGACCAGCTACCTACTGATCCGCGGTGAGCTGCCCAGCCCCGCCGAACTGGACGCCTTCACCCGACGGATCAGCCGGCACACCATGCTGCACGAGGACCTGAGGCATTTCTTCGATGGTTTCCCCCGCAACGCCGACCCGGTGTCGGTGTTGTCCAGTGCGGTCAGCGCGTTGTCCACCTTCCACGGGGACGCCCTGGACCCGTTCGACCCCGCACAGGTGGAGCTGTCCACGGTGCGGCTGCTGGCCAAGGTGCCGACGATCGCCGCCTATGCGTACCGCAAATCGGTCGGGCAGCCGTTGCTGTACCCGGACAACTCCCTCGGCTACGTCGAGAACTTCCTGCGCATGTCTTTCGGCTTCCCGGCCGAACCGTACGAGCAGAACCCCACGCTGGTCAGGGCCCTGGACCGGTTGCTGATCCTGCACGCCGACGACGAGCAGAACTGCTCCACGGCCACCGTGCGGCTCGTCGGTTCGGCGCACACCAACCTTTACGCCTCCATCTCGGCCGGCATCAACGCCCTGCTCGGGCGGCTGCACGGC
The DNA here is from genome assembly GCA_963730295.1 of uncultured Actinomycetota bacterium. Lineage (GTDB taxonomy): Bacteria > Actinomycetota > Actinomycetes > Mycobacteriales > Nakamurellaceae > Nakamurella. Next base: position 25,050 of record CAVSRE010000010.1, read on the forward strand.
GGGGCCGACCGGGCCGTGCTGGACATGCTCGAACGGATCCGCCGCGACGGTGGTGACGTCAAGGCCTTCGTCGAGCGGGTCAAGAACAAGGAGCCCGGAGTCCGGCTGATGGGCTTCGGGCACCGGGTTTACAAGAACTACGACCCGCGGGCGGCGCTGGTCAAGGCGAGCGCCCGTGAGGTGCTGGACGACCTGGGCGCCCGGGACGAGCTGCTCGATCTGGCCCAGGAACTGGAAGCGGTCGCACTCTCGGATGACTACTTCCTGTCCCGCAAGCTCTATCCCAACGTCGACTTCTACTCCGGCCTGATCTACCAGGCGATGGGCTTCCCGCCCAACATGTTCACCGTCCTGTTCGCGCTCGGCCGGCTCCCGGGCTGGATCGCCCATTGGCGAGAGATGATCACCGACCCGGCGACCAAGATCGGCCGCCCACGGCAGGTCTACACCGGCCATACCGCACGCGACTACGTGCCGATCACCGACCGCTGACGAATCCGGCAGTGCACGAATGCCGGCCGCGGTCAACGCCTGGATCACCCGCCCCTTGCTGCTCAACGGCCGCCTGGAACTGCTCACCAACGCCGTGGACGAACTCGTCGACGAGCTGTACACCGCACTGCACCGCGCCGCCGACAGCCCTCGGTAGGCCGCCGCCCGGGGCGGTGGGGTTGAGTTACCCCCAGAAGGTGCCGGTCGGGTCGCGGCCGATCTCGGTGAGGAGATCGTCGATGTGGGGCGAGGCCGGCAGCTGGTCGTAGGCGCGGAAGCCGCGTTGGTGGTCGCTGCGGTACAGCGTCCAGGTGCGGGTGGTCTGGGCATAGCGCAGTCGCGCGATGGGGGAGCTGGTCCATTCCGGCCCGAAGTCCTCGCGCCACGGGGCGCGCCGTTCAATGATCGTGAGATGTGAGGCTGCGACCTGACACTCGACGCGAACTTGATGCCGGGCGCGTTCGGGCACCCGGGCGGCGCACCAGCGCTGCGCCCGGGCAACATCGATCTCGGGCAGTCCGGTGACCGTTGCCTGGGCCGGCGGGGCCGGTTCTGCGGGCGCACGGTGGGCCGCCGCCGGGGTGGCACTGGGCCCAACGGGGTGCGGGGTTGCCTTGCCGAGCATCTCGAATGCGGCATCGAGGCGTTGCTGACGCCGCCGATTCGGTTCGTGGTTGGCGGCGGCGGCCAGGTTTTCGATGAGTTCGTCCAGTTGGTCGTCCGTCCCGGTCAGCACGACGACGTCATCGCCATCACCGCGTGCCCGGTACACCACACGTTCGCAGTCCAGGTCCGGCAATTGGAGTTCCCGCAACGCCTGCGCGACCTGATCGGGGACGCGGATCTGCTTGACTCCGCCGATCGACTGCGGGCGAAGGCTTCTCAGGTCGTAAGGGGTGCCCTCCCAGCCACTGATATGGCCGGCGTCGCCGCAGGAATTGCACTGCCAGGCGATCGGCCCCGCAGGGTCGGCGCGGTGGACAATCATCCGACCCGCGCAGCGGCGGTTGCCCGGGCGTCGCCGGCAGCTCAAAGCGCTCACCCAGGCCGCACCGGGTTCGGCGGCGGTTGCTGCCTTCACCAGGCAACCCAACTGCTCGGCCAATCGGCGCGCAGGACCGGGGGTGTCGTCCGGCAGGTCGAGGAAATGACGTAGATCAGCGACCAGCACGCTGGACAACGTACCCGCTCGTGAGGTTGGCCCAGGTCTCTTCGGTCTCTCGGGGCGCTCCCGGGGCGGTGAGCCGGTGTCGATGTCGACGATGAGCCTGACCGTTCGCCGCACATGATCACTTGGGGCTTGTTGTCGAAGAGCCGGTAAACGCGGATGGTGAGAATGTCGCCTCTCTGGTGAGGTCGTCTGGTTGTGTCAGGTTTGGGTGGCCCTGTCTGAGGCAGGAATCGCAAGTTTGAGTGGCCCCACCTGATGGTCGTCGGATGCGACGACTTCAGGAGGAGATGTGAGGTCCAAGATCATGCTGTTCGAGCAGATCCGGCGGGATTCCCGGGTGGAGGGTTTGTCGGTGCGGGCGTTGGCGAAACGCCATCGGGTGCACCGCAGAACGGTGCGGCAGGCCTTGGCCTCGGCGACGCCCCCGGAACCGGCCCGGCGGAGGCGGCAGTCACGCAAGATCGACCCGTTCGTGGACGCGATCGATGCGATGTTGCGGTCGGATCTGACGGCACCGCGTAAGCAGCGGCATACCGCGGTGCGGGTGTTGGACCGGTTGGTCGACGAGCATCAGGCCACCGGGTTGTCGTATTCGACGTTGCGGGCGTATGTCGCGGAGCGGCGGCGGGAGATCTGGGCGGAAGTCGGGCGGCAGGTGGCGGAGGTCTTCGTCCCGCAGACCCATCACGGACCACCACCGACCGCCGCTTGCATCTGCGCTACCGACACCCGTCAGGTTGAGGTGGTGACCTCAGCGTCCAACGCAGGGCCGGTGTGAACGGAGTCAGCGGCCGCGTTCGGAGTGCGCGCGATTGTCAGGATGTCGCCGTGCCATTGCACTGGCATTGGATCAGAGAGGGCTCCAACGAAGGCACCCTCTGCGCCGATGTTGTGGAATGCGAGCAGTACCCATGTCCCGGCGGGGTCGCGGACGAGTTTCCCGACGTAGTAGCGGCTCTCGGTGAGCGGTGTGGCTCCTTTGATGTCGAAGGGTCCGAGCGGGGACTCGCCGGTCGCCGCCCAGATCGTGCCCCGGTGGCCCGCGGCGTGTCGTTCCGCCGAGTATTCGGCGGGGAGGCAGTTGAAGATCAGCACGTGTTTGCCGTCGATGTTCGCGACTTGGAACACTTCGAGTTGTCCGAAGCCGTTGCCGGGTTGGGACAGTGGCGGCTGTACCTGCCAGTGGAGCAGGTCGGTGGAGTAGGCGTGCCCGACGATGCCGCGGTCGTCCAGGGGGCCGGTGTTCGCGCGGGCGGTGATGAGCATGTGCCAGCCGTTGCCGTCGGGGTCGGGGAACACCCAGGGGTCGCGCCAGTGTTCGTCCTGCCAGGGGGCGGGGCCGCCGAGGGTTTCGTACCAGCGGGCATCGGCCTGCACCAGGGGGTTTCGTTCGTCCTTGACCCAGTGGTGCAGGTCGGTGGAGGTGGCCAGGCCGATTTGTTGGATCAGGCCGGCCTCGGTGGCCGTTGTGCCGGTGTAGAACATGTACCACCGGTCGTCGGGGCCCTGCACGACGGATCCGGTCCAGGTCGCGGTGGCGTCGAACTCGCCCGGTTCGCCGTGGACGAGGGCGTCGGTGACCTGTTCCCAGTGGATCAGGTCGGTGGAGGTGGCGTGTCCGATGGCGGCGCGCAGGTGCCGCCGGTCGGGGTCGTGCAGGGCGCGGGAGGCGTGCAGGAAGAACAAGTGGTAGGTGCCGTGGTCTTCGGCGAGCCAGAAGTCCCACAGCCAGGAGTCGGGGAGGGTGAACATGTCAGCCTTTCACGCCGGAGGAGGCGATGCTGTTGATGAAGGAGCGTTGGAAGGCGATGAACAACGCCAGGATCGGGATGGTGATCAGTGAGGCGTAGGCCATGATCTGGCCCCATGAGGTGTTGAGCTGTTTGAAGTAGTCGATACCGACCATGACCGGCCGGAGTTCCTCTGTCTGCACCACCATCAGGGGCCAGAGGTAGGAATTCCAGGCGGGCAGGAACGTCAGGATCGCGACGGTGGCGATGGCCGGCCCGGACAGCGGCATCACGATCTTGCGGTAGATGGTGAACCAGCCGGCGCCGTCGACGATCGCGGCCTCGTCGAGTTCTTTCGGGATGGAATCGAAGTATTGGTAGAACAGGTAGATCGAGAAGGCATTGGCGATGAACGGGATGATCTGCACCTCGTAGGTGTCCAGCCAGCCGATGGTGCCGTCGTAGTAGGGGAGTTTGTTGACCCACCACAGCAGTGGCAGGGCGAGGGTTTCGAAGGGGACGATCAGGGTGGCGATGATGACGGCGAGAAGGACCTTCCGGCCGCGGAACCTCAAGCGGGCCAACGCGAATGCGGCCATGCTGTTCACGATCAGGCCGAGTATGACGGTGAGCGCGGCAATGAGGATGGAGTTCGTCAGGAACCGCCAGAACGGGACCCGGTTGAACACCTCGGTGTAGTTGTTCAGGGAGATGTCGCCGACCGGGATAAAGGCCTTGACCGAGGTGAGGTCCCCGAAGATCTGGATATCGGGTTTGAGGGAGGACACCAGCATGAACACCAATGGCAGGCCGAACACGAAGCAGAGCGCGATCCGCAGGGCCAGTCCACCGATCCGCCGGCCGCGGCCAGGGTGTGCTTGTTCGGGTCCGGTTGTGGTGGTTGTTTCGGCGACGTCGGCGAAGGTGTCGCTCATTTCTGCACATCCTTATCGCGGGTCAGGTAGCGCTGGATCAGGGAAACAGTCAGTACGAGAACGAAGAACACCAGCGAGATCGCCGAGGCGTAGCCGGTTTGCTGCTGCGCAAACCCGGCCCGGACTGCCTGGTAGACAACGGTTGTGGTGGAATCCAACGGGCCACCCTGGGTCATCACCTGTACCTGGGTGAACAGGCTGAACGCCGAGATGCTGATGGTGACCAGGATGAAGGTGCGGGTCTGCCGCAGTGCCGGCCAGGTCACGTACCGGAAGTTCTGCCAGGTGCTCGCTCCGTCCAGGGCGGAGGCCTCATAGAGGTCGCCGGGGATGGTTTGTAGGCCGGAGAGCCAGATGACCATGTGGAAACCGACGCCCTGCCAGATCGACATGAATAGGATCGCGCCGAGGGCGGTGCTGGGGTTGCCGAGCCAGTCGGTGCCCTGGATGGCGCCGCCGGAAATGGTGCGCAGGAACGAGTTGATCAACCCGTCCGGTTGGTACATGAACTGCCAGAGCATGGAGATCACGACCATGGACGTCACGACCGGGAGGAAGTACACGGTGCGGAAGAAGTTCACGCCCCGGACTTTCACGTTGATCAGCAAGGCCAGGCACAGCGCAATCCCGGCCTGTAGTGGGACGACGAAAACGGCGAACAGGATGGTGTTCCGCAGCGACTTGAAGAACACCGGGTCCTGGAACAACCGGGTGAAGTTGTCGATCCCGACGAACGAAGCCGGTTCAGGGGAAACAAGTTTCGCGTTGGTGAAGGCCAGTGCGAAGGTCAATGCGATGGGAATGAGCACGAATGTCGCCATCAGTACGACAGCTGGTGCGACCAGCCAGGCCGCGGCGCGGCCATGGGTGCGGCCGGTCCGGCGTTGCCGGTGGCTCAGCGCGGTCTCTGGGACGGGAGGTTCAAGTGTTGCAGTTTGTGTCATGAGGACTCTCCTGGTGGGGCCCTGGGACCGTGCGAGGCGCGGAGCGCCCCCGCGCCCCGCACGGCCGGCTGATGGGGTGACTACTGCTGCTGGAAGAAGTTGTTGGACTGCTGGTTCGCGTCGATATCGGCCACTGCCTGATCGAGCGCGGCCTGCGGGTCGCCGCCGTTCACGATGTCCTGCGCCGCCTTGGTGAAGGTGGTGGCGATGAAGGGGTATCCGGGTGTTTGCGGGCGGACCTCGGCGAACTTCTTCGAGTACTGCCGGAAGATGTCGTTCACTCCACCGGCCTCGTAGCCCTTGACCATCGCAGCAGCAGCGTCGGTGGCCGGGATGGTGCCGGTCGCCTCGGACACCGCGGCGACGTACTTGTCCTGCAACGAGAACTTCAGGTAGTCGAGGGCGCCCGCCGGGTTGTCACATCCGGAACTCAGCCCCCACTGCCAGGAACCGCCACCGATTTTGGGCCCGTTGCCGAAGTCCGGCGGCGGCAGGAACTCGACGTCATCACCCAATGCGGTCCGGGCTGCCTCGGCACCCCACGAACCGTTCCAGACGATCGCGCTCTTCCCGTTGAGGAAATCAGCGCCGGCGTCCTTACCTGACTTTGCCGCCATGTAACCGTCGGTCACCAGACCCTGGAACCACTTCGCCCATGCCAGCGCCTCCGGCCCGTTCAGGGTGCCGTCGGCGGTCTTGTACCCGTCGCGGTTGATCAGATCCCCGCCGAAGGACTGCAGGAACGGCGAATACGCGTACGGCCACCATTCACCGGTGTTCGCCGTCGCCAGGTCCAACGGGTTGGTCCACTGCCCGGTGGCTTTCAACGTTGCCAAGGCAGCGTTGAACTCCTCGCCCGTCCACGGCTCATCGATGGTCGGGATACGAATGTTGTTCTGCTCCAACACCGACTTCCGCGCATACATCGCCAATGCGACATCATAAAAGCCGGCGGAATAGTTCTTACCCTCGTAGGTACCGACGGTGCTGGGCAGGAATTTGGACAGCGTGTCGTCCAACCCGTCCAGCGGGGCGAGATATCCACCCCACGCCCAGTTCGGCACGTTCGGGCCATCGATGTCCAGGATGCACGGCAACGTCTTCGACGCCGCCGCAGCCGTCACCGACTGGTTGTAGGAGTCCTGCGGGAACGCCTGCACCTCGACCTTGTACTTGGTCTGGCTGCCGTTGTAGTCGGACACGATCTGGTTGATCGCCCCTAGTTCCTTGTCGTTGCCGGCATTGTGCGTCCACAACTTCAGCGTGGCGGTCCCATTGCTGTCGGTGCTGTCACTGCTGCTACTGCCGCCCTTACCGCAAGCGGTCAGGGATAGTGCCAGCGCAGCGGCTAAACTCACCGCTGCGAGGCGCTTCAGGGTGTGCGGAACCACGGAGTCCTCCAATTGATTGACGTCCGGACTTTCCGGACTGGATCGCCCGCTGACAACGGGCCGATTACTACCAGTGGTGAAGTGCTCGTCGCACCGGTCCTACCGACCGGGCGGCGAACCCACCGATGCGCGACGCACCAGTGGGCACGGCAGCGTCACAACCTCCGGGACAGGTTGTTGGGTGCGAGCCTCGACAAGATCAATGAGCGTCCGGACCGCCCATTGACCCATCTCGTAATGCGGTAGAGCCAGTGTGGTCAGACCCGGCCGGAGTCCGTCAGCGACGTGCTCCTGATTGTCGAACCCCACGACGGACAGGTCGTCCGGGATCCGCAAACCAAGATCGGCCGCCGCCTGGTACGTGCCCATCGCGATCCTGTCGTTGAAGCAGAACACCCCGGTCGGACGACCCGGCCGATCAAGAAGGCTCATTGCCGCGCCATAACCAGCCGCCGCGTCCGACTTCCCGGAGATCACGATCCCCGGATCGACCTGCACTCCGACCTCCTCCAAGCCGCGCCGGAAACCCGCCAAACGTAAACGGGTGGCAGGGATGTCGTCCACGTTGTTCAAGAACCCGATCACCCGGTGCCCATGCGCGGCCAGCTCGCGGACCGCCGACAACGCCCCGCCGACCTCATCGGGAACCACCGACGAAATCGAAGGATCATCTGATGTCGCATCCACCAGGACCGCTGCCGTCCTGCGTATCGAGGCCGGCATCTTCACCTGCCGGTGGTAGTCGGAGGCAAAAATGATGCCGTCGACCCGGCGGTCCAACAGCGCCCGAATCTCCCGTTCCTCCAATTCCGGGTCCAACCCCGAGTTCATGAACATCAGCATTGACCCGTTTTCAGCAGCTGCCCGCTGTGCACCCAGAATGGTCAGGCCGGCATACGGGGTCGCACCGATAGCGTCGCTGACAAACCCGAAGGTATGGGTGCGCTGCAGCCGCAGACCTCGAGCCAACCGATTCGGGCTGTAGGACAACTCATCAGCGGCCGCCTTGACCCGATCCCGGGTCCCGGAATTGATCCTCCTACCCGGCACCTCATTCAAGACGTCCGACACGGTTGTCGTAGAAACCCCAGCCAACGACGCCACGTCCTTGATGGTGCTCGGCCTGCGGAGATCCATCGGAAGCCCAATCGGTTCGGCATCGTTGACGTGAATAGACTGACGCAGGCCCTGGAGGGGTGTCAATGTGCCGAAACTTCTTCACCCGTTCAGATGAATCGTTTCGGCAAAGCCTCGGCGAGCCCAAGCAACGTCAAAGCCGAGGGACACACCTGCCCGGTTCCATGCACTGCATGTTGGGTCCTCGAAATGTCACGCATTGGTGCACAACGCCGACCCGCCAACGGCACACGGCACGTTCTCCCTCGTGTCGCAAGGCGGGCGCGCCGCGTCCAGTCGGAAAGCGTGCCGGCAAAGCAGAACGCGCAGTGTCCGAAATGGGCCATCATTGATCCCTGGGTTGACGGAGTGACCGCAGCGGGAAGGTTTGCGGTCACGGCGTTCTCATCGGATCTGTTACCGGACGGTCCTGGACCCGGACCTGCGTGTCGTCGAGGTGCCGGATCAGTTCCTGCGTCACCTGCGGTTCGGTAGGGGCTGCGGGGAGTTCCCCACCGAATTTATGCCGATGCAATGACGCCTGTTCTTGGGGTAGTGCGGGAGACCGCTGGGAGTCGGTGACGGAAGCTCACCGACAAACGTGCCGACCGCGATCCTGGGGAGCTACCTGGCCCGATCGGCTGAAGTATTCCGCTACAGCCAACAAATTGCTTTGCATGAACGGCCCAGGGGGTGGGGCCAAGCAAATTTGACGGGTGGGGCCCGCCAACCTTGACAAACCCAGTCGTCCCGGCATTTGCTCGAAACCACGAATCCGAGACCTGCGGGGACGAACCCGCTAGATCGAATGCCGCTGAGGGGCAATCGTCTTGGGCGGGGGCGGCGCTGTCCCGGACAACAAGAATCAGTACCGCGGTTCGGGCGTCGCGGTGTATTCCTCGTCGGTGACGGGCGTGAGCCAGTGCACGACGTCGTGGTCGTCGTCGGCTTCGTTGATGGCGAGGTGCACCATGAGCCGGTTCTGCGTCGCGCCGTGCCAGTGTTCCTCGTCGGCTTCGAAGAGCACTCGGTCCCCGGGGTGGATGACTTCGACGGGGCCGCCTCGGCGTTGGCAGACCCCCACGCCCTCGGTGACGAACACCGTTTGCCCCAGCGGGTGTCGGTGCCAGTGCGTACGGGCGCCGGGCATGAAATGCACCAGGTTGGCCTGTACCCGGGATGGTGGTGGAGCAGCCGCGACCGGGTCGATGTAGACGTCCCCGGTGAACCAGTCGCCCGGGCCTTTGACAGTATTGAGTGAGCTGCGGGTGATGTGCATGATGCTCCTTGCTGATCGGGGCGGCGGGCACTGCGGTCGATAGCGCTATGGGTCAACGCTGCTGGCGGATCGGTGTGGTCTCGCTGTCGGTGTGGGTGGCGGCCCAGGAGGCGAGCATGGCCAGCGCGTCAGCGGTCGGCGAGGCGGGTTCGGCGGCGTAAATGGTGATGGTGAGCCCTGGTTCGGAGATCATGTCAACACTTTCGTAGGCCAGCACCAGGTCGCCGACGACCCCGTGGTGGAAGTGTTTGATCCCGGCCCCGTGCAGTCGGACGTCATGGCTGCTCCATCGTCGGCGGAAATCGGGGCTGCGAGTGGACAGCTCACCGACGAGGTCGTGCATGGCTTTGTCGTGCGGGTCGCGGCCGGCTTCGGTGCGGAGGATGCCGACGCAGATGTCGGCGGCGCTGTCCCAGTCGGGGTAGAACCGGTGCGAGTCGTCGTCGAGGAAGGTGTACCGGGCGAAGCTTGGTGGCCTGGTCGGGTCGTTGTCGTACAGCGATGAGTGCATGGCCCGGCCGAGGTGGTTGGTGGCCAGTAGATCCATTCGCCCGTTGCGGATGATCGCGGGCCCCGCGGTGATCGAGTCGAGCACCCATTGCAGCTGCGGCCGGGGCGCCCACCGCTGCGTGCGCCGTGATCGGCGCAGCATTCGGCCGGAGCCGTCGGCGGCCCGGGCGAGGTGCAGCATGTGCGCCCGTTCGGCGTCATCGAGCTGGAGTGCCCGGGCGAGGGCGTCGAGGACGGAAGCGGACGCACCGGCGAGGTTACCGCGTTCCAGCTTGGAGTAGTACTCGATGCTCACCCCGGCCAACGCGGCGACCTCGCCGCGCCGTAAACCCGGCACCCGCCGGGCACCGACCTGCGGCAGCCCGGCCTGCTGTGGGGTGATCTTGGCTCGCCGTGAGATGAGGAACTCACGGACTTCGGCGCGGTTGTCCACAGCCCCAACGCTAAGCCGCTCGCACCGCCGGTGGGATGCCCTGCCGGTACACCCCAGGCCGTCAGGGGTGTCCTGGGAGTACACCTTTTGACAGGAACTCCCTCATTCACGGCCGAGCGGGTGGACTGGAGGCACCAACGCAGAAAACAACCGGCTGAACGAGCCACGTTGAGCTGCCAGTAGATACGAGGAGTCCACCGATGCGTGGAGTTGTGCTGCACGGCCCGGGTGACGTCCGAGTCGAGGACCGCGCCGAACCGGCCATCCTCACACCGACCGACGCGATCATCCGGCTGTCCGCGACCTGCATTTGCGGGTCGGATCTATGGCCGTACCGGGGCGCCGACCACCTGACCGCGCCGTCGCCGATGGGTCACGAGTATGTCGGGATCATCGAGGAAACCGGTTCGGAGGTCACCACTGTCAAGCCTGGCCAGTTCGTCGTCGGCTCCTTCTTCGCCTCCGACAACACCTGCGAAATCTGCCAGGCCGGGTACCAGACGTCCTGCGTCCACCGGGTAGGCATGGGGTCCGAAGGTACGCAGGCGCAACGGATGCGGGTACCGCTGGCCGATGGCACCTTGGTCGCCACCCCGGACGTGCCAGACGCCGATCTGGTGCCGGACTTCCTGGCCGCGTCGGATGTGTTGGGTACCGGCTGGTTCGCCGCGGTCGCCGCGGAAGTGGGTCCGGGTAAGACGGTTGCGGTGGTGGGTGACGGCGCCGTCGGTCTGCTCGGAGTGCTCGCCGCGAAGCAACTCGGTGCGGAGCGGATCATCGCGATGAGCCGTCACCAGCCCCGTCAGCAGCTCGCCCTGGAGTTCGGCGCCACCGACGTCGTCACCGAACGCGGCGACGAGGGTGTGCAGCGGATCAAGGACCTGACCAACGGACTCGGCGCCCACTCGATGATCGAGGCGGTCGGCACCCAGGAATCGATGATGCAGGCCATCCGCGCGACCCGCCCCGGTGGGCACGTCGGCTATGTCGGCGTCTCCCATGACGTTTCCCTGCCTGGTGAAGAACTGTTCTTCTCCCACGTCCACCTGCACGGCGGCCCGGCCCCGGTCCGCCGGTTCCTGCCCGATCTGATGGACCGCATCTGGAACCGGCACATCAACCCCGGCAAGGTCTTCGACCTCACCCTGCCGATCGAGGACGCACCGGCCGGCTATCGGGCAATGGATCAACGTCAAGCCATCAAGGTCCTCCTCCAACCCTGACCACGTCGCACCGAAGGAAAGAAACTCGCGTTGACCGCACCAGCAGACAACAGAAACCCCAGTTACGACTTCACCGGGCAGGTCGCGTTCGTCACCGGCGCGGCCTCCGGGATGGGCCCGGCCACGGTGTGGGCATTCGCCCGCGCCGGTGCGGCCGTCGTGCTCGCCGACCTCAACCAGGATCAGCTGACCGCGGCCACCGATGAACTCGAAGCCGCCGGGCACCAGGTTTTGGGTGTGCGGTGCGATGTGTCCGACGAGACCCAGGTCGAGGCTGCCGTCGCCGCCGCGGTGGACAGGTTCGGCCGTCTGGACATGGCGTTCAACAACGCAGGCATCCAGATCCCGCCGAGCGATGCCGCCGACGAGGCTGCCGAGGTTTTCGACCGGGTCAACGCGATCAACCTGCGCGGGGTATGGGCGTGCATGAAACACGAGCTGGCCCAAATGCGTGGCCAGGGCAGCGGGGCGATCGTGAACTGCTCGTCGTTGGGTGGTCTGGTCGGGATCCCCGGCCGCGCCTCCTACCACGCCACCAAATACGGGGTGATCGGGCTGACCACCAGCGCCGCCCTGGAATACGCATCTCGCGGGATCCGGATCAACGCGGTCTGCCCCGGCACCATCGACACCCCGATGGTCGCCGACATGATCGCCAGCGGCGAACTTGACCCGGCAGCGGCCATCGCGAACCAGCCTATCGGCCGGCTCGGACGGGCAGAGGAGATCGCGGCCGCGGTGCTGTGGCTGTGCAGCCCCGGGTCCAGCTTCGTCATCGGCGTCGCACTACCCGTCGACGGCGGCTATACGGCGCAGTAAGTGAAGACCAAACCGACCAGGCGGGCACACCTGCCGGCTGCGCTGGTCGCTGCGCTACTCGTCAACGCGTGCAGCAGCAATGAGCCAGCCGGATCGCCTGGAACATCGTCAAGGGACACCACAATGACCACCAGTTCACCCAGCGCACCGGAACCGACACCGTCGCCCTCGCCGGGGTCTGGTTCAACGGAAGCAGCCAGCACACCGATTCGCCTGTCATTCGGGGACACGGCACTGACCGCCCGGTTGACAAACAATTCAACGGCTCTTGACCTGTTGAGCCAACTGCCGCTCACCCTGACCTTCCGGGACTTCAACGGGGTCGAAAAGATCGCTGATCTCCCACGCACACTGTCCACCGACGGCGTCCCGTCCGGTGCGGACCCCGAGATCCTCGACATCGGCTACTACTCGCCGTCGAACAATCTCGTGCTCTACTACGGCGACGTCGGTTACTGGAACGGAATCGTGCGTATCGGCCGCTTCGCCACCGACATCGCGTCTCTGCGAGCGCAAACCTCCGAGTTCACCCTCACAATCGATCAGGCCAGCTGAAACCTCTTGTTCCGACCGACGAGTCGACGTCCCGGAAGATCTATCGCGCGCCATGACGAACAACCGGTAATCCCCGGTAAGAATTGTCCAAGCGCTCCCAAAATCGAGGTGTCCGAAGCAGGTGTTCCGCGGCGAGCCTGGCGCCACCACACCGCAATGGTCGTCGTCGACCTCATCTTCCTTCGTGTTGCATTTGACCGGGCGATGCGTTGAGGTGGGCACCGAGTAGTCCAAGGCCGGACGGTGTGTTGGGGCTCGCGACGACGGAGGTTGAGATGGCTGGCGTACCAACGCGGTCCAACGCGATGGATCACGTGGTGGTCGTGTTGTTCGAGAACCGTTCCTTGGACAACGTTCTCGGTCGGCTGTATGGCCCGGGGGACGGGAAGACCTTCGAGGGGGTCATCGGGAAGGATCTGAACAATCCGATCCCTGAGTGGGCTGAGCACGGCGCCGACCGGAAGGTCGTGCCCTACGGGGTCGCGACCGATATGGACTCACCGAACCCGGATTCCGGTGAGGAGTACTTCCACACCAACACTCAGCTGTTCAACACCCTGGACGAGCACAACCGGTTCAAGATCGGCGAGGGTGTCACCGCACCATGGAACGCGCCACCCGCCGGGGCGACGCCGACGATGGACGGGTTCGTCACCGACTACATCAGCACCTTCACCGGGGAGATGGGTCGGCAGCCGACCTACGACGAGTACGCCCACATCATGACCGGGTTCACCCCGGAACAGGTGCCGGTGCTCAGCGGCATCGCCCGGGGTTTCGGGGTGTTCGACCACTGGTTCTGCGAGGTGCCGTCGCAGACATTCATGAACCGTTCGTTCTGGACCGCCGCGACGTCCTCGGGCTTGGTGGTGAACAGCCCTGTGGCTAAGTGGTTCGCGCACAACGACACCGAGACGATCTTCGAGCGGCTGGAGGCACACGGCAAGACCTGGAAGGTCTACGTGATGGAACCGATGCCCGTCGCGTTCGAAGGCATGATTCACTACTCCCGGCTCAAGGACCGGCTGGCCACCCACTTCGTGCGGTTCAGCGAGTTCGAGACCGACGCCGCCGCCGGCACCCTGCCGGACTTCTCTTTCATCGAGCCGAACATGGTCGCCGGACACGGCGATTACCACCCGGCGATCGGGCATGCGATGGGACCGGCGATCAAACTCGGACTCGACTCCCCGTCCTCGATCGTGTCCGGTGAGGCGTTCCTGGAGCGCGTCTACAACGCCTACCGGTCCGCGACGTCGGAGACCGGTGCGAATGTGTGGAACACGGCGTTGCTGATCGGGTGGGACGAACCCGGGGGAACTTACGACCATGTTCCGCCCGGCCCTGTCCCGCCGCCCGACCCGGCCGCACCGGCGGGCGAGTTCGGGTTCACGTTCGACCGCTCCGGCTACCGGGTGCCGGCGATCATTGTTTCGCCCTGGGTCGAGCCGGGCTCGGTGTTCAACGAGGAATACCGGCACACGTCGCTGATCGCCACGCTCCGGAAGAACTGGGGGCTTGGCGAGCCATTCACCGCCCGGGACGCGGCCGCCAGAACCTTTGAGCAGGTCTTCACCCGCGACGAACCCACAGACCCCACGACCTGGACCACCATCCAGGCTCAACCCGTGCCGGAGTGGACCATGGACCCCGAGGTCTTGGGTCGCACCCTCAGCGGCTTGGGCAAGGCGGCGATACCCGGTCTGATCGCGCACGCCAAGGAAAGGGGAGTCCAGCTCCCAGCAGGAGTTGATGATCCCAACGCCGACCCCGCCCTGCTCGTCCAAACGCTCCGGGACATCTGCCTGCACTACTTCCCAGCGTTGGCCGAAGGCGCGCTTGCGCACGATGAACAGCACTTGGGATGACAACCCCATCTGGCCACATTGTGCTGCTTTGATCTGGCGCCAGGTCGCGCTGGATACACCTCGGGCTCGGGTACGTGCCTGCGCGGAGGATGGGCCTCGGCTCGGCCGTAGTGCGGGGGAGCACCGCGTTCTCGGCGGCGGCAAGGATCGGGGCGAACGCCCGCGCCACAGTCGGCCGCACCGCGAGATCGCTGCGGGTGCTGCCGATCCTGTACACCCAGAAGTGCACCGACCCGCTGCGCGACGGGCTGGCCGGGCACATCTCCCGCATCCTGATCCTGCCGATCGAGGACGAGACCGAGGCTCGCGCCGCCCTGCGGCCTGGCCAGCTGATCCTCGCTGCCGGGTGCTGGTGGGTCCTGGGTGCTCACGGCCAACGCTCCCCACACGTGCCCTTCGACAGTGACCGGCACGGCAACGGCGGCCCCGACCTCCAGATCGGCCGGGAGTTCGGACGGGACAACCGCAGTGACACGGTCGAGCCGGACCGAATGCCCTGACCGTCGAAGCTCGTCGAGCATGTTGTCGTCGGTCGCGACCGGAAACCTCAGCCCGATCGGCGTTTTCCCGCGGGACCGCGCGACCACGACGGCGGCGTCGTCCAGGTCGAAAGGTGTTCCTCAATGGCCGCTGGGAATCCTTGATCGCGTCCCACCACGATCAGCGCGCCCCAGAGTTCGCCGCGGATGACGATCGGCACGCCGGCGCTGGTCGTGAACCCGCGGGCGTGCGCCAATTTGGGCCAGCGACCGTCCACCTGGCCCAGGTCCTCGACGCGAGCCGCGCGGCCGGGTCGCCAGACCCGGTGCACTGCAGCATCACCCGTCCCAGGCGCGTGCATCCCCACCGCGAAGTTGTCAGGAGCGCCCCAGGATCGGCCGCCGACCGCCACCGGCACCCTCACCGATGCGCGGAGCCCAACCTGCATGGCCAGTCGATTCCCGGGCGACCCCAGGTGGTCGTCGATGCGCGCGGGTTGTCGGTGCGTTGCACCGTGGCCGTCACGCCGTCGGGATCGACGGTGACTCTTCTACCGGCGCGGGGGATGTCTGCGTCGAAGCCGTCGACCGCGAGCAGGTCGGCCGCCGCGTCATCGACGAACCGCAACAGCATGGAAGGCACGCCATCCAGCAGGGCGGACGCGGACCCGGGCGATGGCTGCGAACACCTGCGGGGGCCCGGCACCGCCGGCCGCGATCTCGGCTACCTCCAGCAGTTCTGCTTGCTCCCGTGCGCGTTCCCGCAGCTCGTCGTTGGCCTGCGCGTTGGCCAAGGCCGAGGTCACCAACTGGGTGAAGGCCGCGATGCCCTCTTCGACGCCGTCGCCGAACGGCTCGTCGTGGGCCGGCGTCGAAACGCATCATCAGGCTGACGTCGACGCCCGCCAACTCCGCGATCACCTGGTTGATCACCGTGACGAGGTCCCGCTCCGATCCGCCGCCGGCTGCGTGGGTCGCGACCTGCCTGAGTGCCGCCTGCCGGTTCGCCAGCTGCGCTGCCTCGGCCCGCGACGGCACCTGCGCTGTCGGGGTTCGATCGCAGGCTCGCTCATTGCCCGTCCCGGCTCCAAGAGTTCGGGACGTTGGGTGCCGCCAATTCGGCTGGGTACTCGCTCACCGCCCGTCCTCGCTCCACGAGCTCGGGACGTTGGCTGCCGCCAACTCGCTCGCGCGCTCGCTCACCGGCGGTCCCGGTGTTGCAGGAACGACAAAACAGCCAGCACCCGACGGTGGTCGGTTTCCGCCGGCGGGATGTCCAGCTTGCGGAAGATGCCGGTCACATATTTCTCCACCGCCGCCTGGCTGATCAACAACGCCTGTGAGATACCGAGGTTCGACCTGCCCTCGGCCATCGCGGCCAGCACCTGTCGTTCACGCGGCGTCAGCGGGGACAGGGGGTCACCCGGCGCGCCGCGGCCCAGCATCAACGCGATCACTTCCGGGTCCAGCGCGCTGCCGCCTGCGGCGACCCGCCGCACTGCATTCACGAACGCCGGCACGTCCCCGACCCGCTCCTTCAACAGGTACCCGACTCCCTTCGGGTCGTCGTCGATGAGGTCGATCACGAAACTCGGCTCGCAGAACTGCGACAGGATCAGCACGCCGGTGCCGGGCAGCCGCCGACGCACCTGGATGGCGGCCACCAACCCGTCGTCCTCCCGACGCGGCGGCATCCGCACGTCGACGATCGCGACGTCCGGGCGAAACGCCAGGGTCTTGCGGGTCAGCTCATCGGCATCCCCGCCTGCGCCACGACGTCGAGCCCGACGCCGGCGAGGATTCGCGAGATGCCCTCGCGCAGCAGCACGTCGTCCTCGCCGATGATCACGCGGAGCGCGGGCGTGGACTTGGTCGATGCCTCCATCGGACACTCAACCTCGTTCAATGTAGTCGCGCAGCTCGGCGCCCGAGACCTCGTCCTTCGGCACGAATCCGGACGCGCCGGCCCGGCGAGCCGCA
Organism: uncultured Actinomycetota bacterium; assembly: GCA_963730295.1. Taxonomy (GTDB): domain Bacteria; phylum Actinomycetota; class Actinomycetes; order Mycobacteriales; family Nakamurellaceae; genus Nakamurella. Next base: position 41,975 of record CAVSRE010000010.1, read on the forward strand.
GGAACATTGGATGAGTCGGAGTCCGATGAAATGAGAACCACTCGCATCGGCCAGGGCATCGCGACGAGCTGTTCGGTGAGTGAGAACCCATCGCCGTCGGGGAGTCCGATGTCCACCAACACGAAGTCGGGGCGCAACTCCGCGGCCCGAGCCAACCCGGCGGCGACGCTGCCCGCGAGGCCGACCACCTGATGACCCCAGCCGGTCACGATCCTGGCGGCGAGGTCGCCGAAGGCGGCGTCGTCGTCAACAATCAACACCGCGCGGGGCATCTCGTGAGGATTCCATGGGCGACTCACCTCGGTGGTAGGGCTAGCCGGAAACCTTTCTCCGGTCAGTGGGTATGGCAGCAGCGGATGACCCGCAGGAACCTTGGGTCAGATAACTGGCAGGCAGCACCTGGGCGGAGAAAAAAATGGCAGACAAAAAGGTGATCGGGGAGAAGGGCGGCGTCGCACCTTTGCGCCTGACAGCCAACCTGTTCGGGCTTTCGTTCGGGATCTGCGGCTTGGCCCAGTGCTGGTCGGCCGCGGAAAGGCTGGTCGGTGCCCCGGCGTGGCCGGCAGTTATCCTCTGGGTCCTCGCCGGCCTGACCTGGATCATCACCCTGGTCGCCTATGTCGCCAACATTGTTGCTACGGGGCGCCTGCGAACCGAATTGGCCGACCCGATCTTTGCTCCGTTCACTGCGCTCATCGTCATTGTGCCGATGCTGATCGGGATAGCCCTGGCGCCGATCCAGCCGCTTCTTGGCAGATCGCTCTTCCTGACCGGCATGGTGCTCACGATTCTCCTCGGCGGATGGTTGACCGGCGGGTGGATCCTGCAGAACCTGACCCTGGCTCAATGGCATCCCGGCTACTTCCTGCCAACGGTGGCCGGCGGCCTCATCGCAGCGGCCGGTTGCGCGTCCCTGGGGTATGACGGCCTGGCAATGCTGATGATGGGCTACGGCACGGTGTGCTGGCTGGTCCTGGGATCGATCCTGCTGCTGCGGCTGTTCACCCAACCCGCGCTGCCCACGCCCCTGCTCCCGACGATGGCGATAGAGCTGGCACCGCCGGTGGTCGCGGGTAACGCCTGGTTCACCATCAACGGTCATCGACCGGATGCGATCGCGTTCGCGCTGGCGGGGTACGCGATCCTCATGGTGATGGTGCAAATTCGACTCTTTCCGGCCTATCGGCGGGCGCCATTCGGTCCGGGATCATGGGCTTACGCCTTCTCTTATGCAGCGGCATTCACCATCGCAATCAATTGGCTGGCCGCGGAACAGGTCGGTCAGCAGGCGATGTTGACCTACGCCCTGCTCTTGCCGATCACAGTGGCGATCGGTGTGCTCGCCCTTCTAACGATTCGTGGCCTCGCACGCAACACCTATCTCCCCAGGGCCGCACCAAAGGTCACCAGCGCTCCTCCAGCAAGACCCGTCCCTTCGCGGAACACAGCGTCAACCGTCACCGCCGGCCAGGAAAGCTGATCGCCGATGGCGGGGTAGGGCTAACCCGACGGCGATCTCCGGCCAGCCCGACATCATTGTCCGGCCAGTAGGGCTGACCGAGAGCCCGGGGATTGCGAACATTTCCGTGGAACGCATTGCAGGAATCGGTTCGGTGAATGACCGGACGAGCGGATGTGAACCCGCTCTTGTCGCCTGCCACAGCCGCTGACCCACAGCCGCAGGGCATGCAACGGAACAACAAATGTCCAACCAGGAAAGGCAGCATCATGCCCACAGTCACCGTCGGCCAGGAAAACGGCCACGACATCGAGATCTTCTACAAGGATTGGGGGAGTGGGCAGCCCGTGGTGTTCAGCCACGGCTGGCCGCTGACCGCGGATGTGTGGGACGGGTCGGCGAATTTTGTTGCCTCCCATGGTTTCCGTGCTGTTGCCCATGATCGCCGCGGCGGGGGTCGGTCCAGTCAGCCCTGGGACGGCAACGACCTGGACCACTACGCAGACGATCTGGCTGCAGTGATCGAAACGCTGGATCTCAACGACGTTGTCCTGGTGGGGCACTCGACCGGTGGCGGCGAAGTCACCCGGTACATCGGCCGGCACGGAACCGCCCGGGTGGCGAAAGTCGTTCTGCTCGGCGCGATTCCGCCGCTGATGCTCAGGACCGAAGCCAATCCCGAAGGCCTGCCCATCGCACCGTTCGATGAGATCCGGGACGGTGTCCTGACCGATCGATCGCAGTATTACCGAGATCTGGCGTACCCGTTCTTCGGAGCCAACCGGGACGGGTCGACCGTCTCACAGGGCGCCAGGGATGCGTTCTGGCTGATGTCGATGAGCGTCGGCATCAAAGGCGCCTACGACTGCATCAAGGCCTTCTCCGAAACTGACCTCACCGAAGACCTGAAGAAGATCGACGTCCCCACGTTGATCCTGCACGGCGACGACGACCAGATCGTGCCCATCGGCGCGGCGGCCCTCAAATCGTCCAGGATTGTGCCGAACGCGACGCTGAAGATCTATCCCGGTGCGCCCCACGGGTTGACCGGGGCACACGAGCAGGAATTCAACAAAGACCTGCTGGCCTTCCTGACCAACTAGAACCCATTCCCGACCTCCATTGATCAGAAGGACACCGCCATGACCGAGAACTACTCGGAATCGCCGACTGTCGCCCTGGTGCACGGCGGTGTCCCCGCCTGGAAGACGCTGCCTTCCTGGGCGGTCGTCGCAACCGAAATGACAAGGCCGCCGGGGTCGACGTCACACTGTCCATGGCCCAGCGGGCCGGTGCGGAGATCCTGGAGATCGACGGCTCCCACCTCGTCATGATCTCGCATCCGCAAGAGGTCACCGACGTGATCCTCACGGCCCTGCAGAAGCTGAGTTGAACGCCATGCCAACTTCGTCGGCGACCACCGATGCGCTCGCCGGGAGACTCCACCGTACCGAGCTGCAGCACCAACCCTCGTCGATCCCCGGGCGGGACATTGTGCAGGTCCTGACCGAGATCCCGGCTGGTGTCGAATCGGGTTGGCACACCCACCCCGGCGAGGAAGTCGGATACATCCTCGCCGGGACGGTGAAGATGATGATCGAGGGAAAGCCGACGCTCACCCTGCACGCCGGGGACCCTTTCCTGATGCCGCCCGGGCAACCACACAATGCACTGGATGTGGGCCCCGAGACCGGCCGGATGCTCTCCACCTACGTCGTCGAGAACGACCAGCCGCTGGCGACCCTGACCGGCGGCCCTGCAACCTGACCGGTACGCCGGGTACCGCACCCGGGTGCGCCGCGAGATGTCAAACGACGGAGACCAGATGAACGACGGCTTGGACGATCTCGCGGCGTTTCTCATGCACCGAACCGCTGACACGGATACGTCCGAGGTCGACCGCATGTCGATCTTCGTCCTGGTAGGCGCCTACCATGAAGGGGACGACCCGCAATTGGTCGCAGCCGCGCTGCGGACCGCGGCCAGTGCTTTCACCGATCACCCGGACTACCGCCCCGAATGGGCCGTGCGGCAAGGGGAGGAAAACACCACCCTCACCGGATCAATCGATCCCTTGGATGTCCTGCCCAGGCTGGAACCGTTGCACCATGTGCGCACTGATGTACTCGAAATCGCCTACTACGAAGCGGGTCCGGCTGACGGTGAGGTCGTGGTCCTGTTGCACGGGTTCCCGTACGACATCCACAGCTATGTGGAAGTGATTCCGCGACTGGCCCGTGCCGGTCGTCGGGTGATCGTGCCCTACCTTCGTGGTCACGGACCAACCCGCTTCCTGCACGGCGCCACCCCCCGGTCGGGTCAGCAGGCGGCGATCGGCGACGACGTCATTGCACTGCTCGACGCGCTCGACATCCCACGCGCTGTCTTCGCCGGTTTCGACTGGGGCGGCCGCGCAGCCTGCGTGGCCGCCGCTCTCTGGCCCACACGGTGTATCGGGCTGGTCTGCGTCAACAGTTACCTGATCCAGGACATCAAGAACGCCATGACGCCCATCCGGCCGGATCTCGAAGCGGGCCTGTGGTATTTCTACTACTTCCTCACCGAACGCGGACGGGCCGGCCTCACCGCCAACCGGCGTGACATCGCCATGGTGATCTGGACGCGGAATTCCCCGAAATGGACGTTCACTGAACAGACGTTCCACCGCGCCGCCGTGGCCTTCGACAATCCCGACTTCGTCGAAGTCGTTCTGCACTCCTACCGTCATCGACTCGGACTCGCACCCGGTTACCCACCGTATGACGAGATCGAGGCCAAACTGGCTGAACAGCCGACAATCGCCGTTCCGACCATCACCCTGGACGGCACGGCAGACGGCAACTTCCCGGCCACAGATGGCACCGTCACCGCGCATCACTTCACCGGACCCCGCCGGCACCAACAGGTACCGAACGCCGGGCACAACCTGCCCCAGGAATCCCCCGACGAATTCTCCGAAGCAATCCTTGAACTCGGCTCGCTTCAACAGCCATCGCCCGGAACATGAGAAGTAACCCACCTCAAGAGCTCAAGGGCAGGATGCGGCCGTGACCGGACCTCCTTCACCCCGAGTGCTTGGCGTCAATGTCGGACAACCTCGACCGGTGACCACCGGCCGGCGCATTGTCGACACCGCTATCTGGAAAACCCCGGTCGACGGTCCCGTCCGGGTCCGCGGAGTCAACCTCGACGGCGACGCGCAAGCTGACCGCTCAGTGCACGGCGGACCCGACAAGGCCGTGTACGCCTACGCCATCGAGGAGATCCGCGCCTGGGAAAGCGAACTCGGCCGCCAACTTGATACCGCGGCCTTCGGGGAGAACCTGACCACCGAAGGCATCGACGTTTCCGGCGGCCTGATCGGGGAGCGTTGGCAGATCGGAACCACAGTGCTGGAAATAGCCCAACCCAGGTTGCCCTGTTTCAAGCTGGGTATACGCCTGGGAACCCCGGCATTCGTCCGGCAATTCGCTCTGGCATCACGTCCCGGCGCCTACCTACGCATCATCGAGGAAGGCCAACTCCAAGCCGGAGACGAGATTACCGTCGCCTACCAACCGGACCACCACGTGACCATGCGTCTGATCTTCGATGCAATCCTGCTCGACCGAACGCTCATCCCCCAAGTACTCCAAGCGCCACAACTACCACCCCACCTCCGGGAATGGATGTCCAAGATCAGCTAGCCCCCAGAACTTGGTTGGCGACGCAGCCAGCGATGAACAGCCACCCGGGCCTGGTACTGCTCGACCAAGGCAGCCACCCGGTCGAGGTCCCACATTGGCCCGGCGCCGCGTCCGAGCTGGCCGGCCTGGTGGGTAGGACCGGTCAGTCGGTGTCGACGGCGGTCGGGATGGCGTTCACGGCTGATCGTGCCATCTGCCCACCCACTGAGGGCTCAGGCCAGTCGTTCGATGATCATCGCCATGCCCTGGCCACCGCCGACGCACATCGTTTCGAGCCCGAGGGTGGCGTCACCTTCGCGCAGCCCGTTCATCAGGGTGGTGGTGATTCGCGCCCCCGTCATGCCGAAGGGGTGGCCGAGCGCGATGCTGCCGCCGTTCACGTTGAGCCGGTCGATGTCTATGCCCAGCTCGCGGTAGCTCGGGATCACCTGTGCGGCAAAGGCTTCGTTGATCTCTGCCAGGTCGATGTCGCCGATCGTCATGCCCGCAGTGGCCAACGCGCGCCGAGTCGCCTCGACCGGTCCGAGTCCCATGATTTCCGGGGAAAGGGCTGACACCCCGGTCGCGACTATCCGCGCCAACGGCCGGACGCCGAGCTCTGCGGCCCGTTGGTCGCTCATGATCACCAGGGCGGCGGCGCCATCGTTCAGCGGGCAGGAGTTGCCGGCCGTGACGCTGCCGCCGACCTGGAACACCGGTTTGAGACCGGACAGCCCGTCGAGGGTGGTCTGCGGTCGTGGGCTTTCGTCGGCGTCGACGATGGTGCCGTCGGGCAGGGTGACCGGGGTGATCTCGTTGGCCCAGAAGCCGTCTGCAGCGGCCTTGGCGGCCAGTGTTTGGGATCGCAGCGCGAACTCGTCCTGTTCGACCCTGGTGATGCCACGCAAACCGGCCACGTTTTCGGCGGTCTGACCCATCCCGATGTAGTAGTCGGGCAGGTCGCCGTCCTCGCGCGGGTCGTGCCAAACGCCGGCCCCGCCCGCCGCCCGAGCCAGGCTGCGGGTGTGCGCGGTGTCGAACTGCAGGTCGAGGTAAGGGTTGTTGCCAACCGATCCCTTGGGATCGGCGTCGGTGACTGGCGGAGTGTCGCTGCCGCCGATCCTGAAGCTGCTGACGCATTCGACGCCGGCGGAAATGAACGTGTGACCCTCGCCGGCACGGATAGCGTGCATGGCCATCCGGCTGGTCTGCAGGCTCGACGCGCAGTACCGGGTAATCGTCGCACCGGGGACGCCGTCGAGGCCGAGCAGCACGGCGACCACCCTGGCCATGTTCCAGCCCTGCTCGCCGCCGGGCATGCCGCAACCGAGCAGGATGTCGTCGATGGTTGCGGGGTCCAATTCGGGAACCTGGTCCAAGGCGGCCCTGACCATCATCGCGGTCAGTTGGTCGGGGCGGGTGTCCTTCAGCGCACCCTTGAACGCGCGGCCGATCGGCGAGCGCGCGGCGGCAACGATGACTGCTTCAGACATGGTTGGTGTCCTTCCTTTGTGGTGTGGCGCATTGTTTGCGGCGTTGCTATCAACGCCACGGTTGGACTCCCGTTGACCACGCAGCGATGCAGGAATTCCTCGATCGGATGCTCATCGGAGAGCGGCGTGCGGTGAGCCGTGATCCTTCTGATGGCCGTCGTGGTCTCTGTCGTCGTGGTCTCTAATGTTGGGGCCGGCCGCGGTGCCTGGTTCTGGTCGCAGAACCTGCATGAGTGCGTCGAGAATTGATGCATCGTCGATGGTGGAGGGCACCTGGTGAGGTTCTCCGTCGGCCATGCTGCCCATCATTTTTCGCAGGATCTTGCCGGAACGTGTCTTCGGCAGGACGGCCACGACGTCGACGTCACGCAGCGCAGCAACGGCGCCGATCTGGTCCCGGACCATTCGCACGAGCTCGGCGCAGACCTTCTGCAGGTAGGCGGTGTCGGTCGGAACGCCGGTCTTGAGGACTACCAGGGCCCGGGGAAGCTGGCCTTTGAGGGGGTCGGTGACGCCGAACACCGCGCATTCGGCAACGTCCGGGTGGCTGGCAAGGACCTCTTCCATGGAGCCGGTGGAGAGCCGGTGCCCGGCAACATTCATGACGTCGTCGGTTCGGCCCATCACGTAGAGGTATCCGTCGCTGTCGGTGTAGCCGCCGTCGCCGGTGAGGTAGTAGCCGTCGAAGGTGGACATGTAGGAGCGGACGAAGCGCTCGTCGTCGTTCCAGAGGGTGGGCAGCGCCCCGGGGGGCAGCGGCAGCTTGATCACGATCGACCCGTCCGCACCGGGCTGGGCCGGTGTGCCGTCCGAGGTCAGGACCTGCACGTCCCAGCCGGGCAGCGGCCGGGTCGGCGAGCCGGGTTTGAGCGGGAGCAGTTCGATGCCGGTCGGGTTGGCGACGATCGGCCAGCCGGACTCGGTTTGCCACCAGTGGTCGATGACTGGGACCCCGAGCAGATTCGTCGCCCAGTGGTAGGTCTCCGGGTCCAGGCGTTCGCCGGCTAGGAACAGGTACTTGAGGCCGGACAGGTCATAGCCGCGGAGGAATTCGCCATGCGGATCCTCCTTCTTGATGGCCCGGAACGCCGTGGGGGCGGTGAAGATGCATTTCACATGGTGTTCAGCGGCCACCCGCCAGAACTGGCCGGCATCGGGCGTGCCGACTGGTTTGCCCTCGTAGAGCACGGTCGTGGCCCCGGCCAGCAGCGGCCCGTACACGATGTAGGAATGCCCGACGACCCAGCCGACGTCGGACGCGGTGAACATGGTGTCGCCGGGGCCAATGCTGTAAACGTTGGGCATCGACCACTGCAGCGCGACGGCATACCCGCCGCTGTCCCGCACGACGCCTTTCGGCTTCCCGGTGGTCCCGGAGGTGTAGAGGATGTACAGCGGGTCGGTGGCCTTGACCATGACCGGTTCGGCCGGCACGGCGGACGCCACGGCCTGCGCCCAGTCGACGTCGTCGGGAGCCAATCGAACCGGGGCCTGCGGGCGTTGCAGGATGACCCGCTTGACCTGCTTGTGCTCCGCCAGCTCGAGGGCCCTGTTCAGCATGGGTAGGTACTCGATGACCTTCTTGCCCTCGATCCCGCACGACGCCGACACCACCACCGACGGTTTGGCATCGTCGATCCGCAGGGCCAGCTCCTTGGCTGCGAAGCCACCGAAAACGACCGAGTGCACCGCCCCGAGCCGGGCGCGTGGCCAGCATCGCGATCGCCGCCTCGGGGATCATCGGCATGTAGATGATCACCAGGTCGCCCTTGCCGACGCCCAGCCCGGCGAGCACGCCGGCGAACGCGGCGACCTCATCACGCAGTTGGCGGTAGGTGTATGTGCGCTGCGTCCCGGTGACCGGGCTGTCGTAGATCAGCGCGGCCTGCTCGCCGCGACCCGCGTCGACATGCCGGTCGAGAGCATTGACCGAAACGTTCAACTCCCCGTCGGGGAACCACCGGTAGAACGGCGGATTGGACGAGTCCAAGGCACGCGTCGGCGACACGTGCCAGTCGATCGCCCTGGCCGCCTGCAACCAGAACGCTCCCGGGTCCTCCACGCTGGCGCGGAAAATGTTGTCGTACGTGCCCATGTCCGGTCCTCTGCATCATCGTCGGCGCGGATGCACGCGCCACGCCGGGAGACCGCCACCACGCTCGCATCCCGTCAATGACGGCTCGATGCGCTCGTCTGGTCGGTGCGATCAGGGCGGCCGACCTTGGGGCCGGCCGCACAGCGAATGTTGGAGTTTCGACCCTGCGGGGTCATTCGCTATCGGCCACTGTGTCCGCCTATCCAGCGCATGTCAAGCACACCGGCGAAATTACTTTGGGTAGTCTATTTGGCCATCATACCCGGACCGAACCAGAAAATGGATGAGCGTTCGGGTTGAATGCGGGGCAAATGGGGGGTCAGCCGTTTGGCAGGCGCCCGATTAAATAGGCCAATGTGCTGCTCGTGACAAGGGACCTTCGACCCTACTCCGATGTTCAGGCTCGGCGCACAATTGTACGGGCGGCTTGGGAGTTGACTGTCCGACGTCCAGGCCGGAAGCGGCAGGCAAGGCTGGACAACGCATTTCGGGTCTACCCGGAACGATCGAAGAAGCCTCGAAAGCTGCTGCTTCACCTGCGGCGGTGCACTGGGCGCCGACGACGGACCTGATTGGAACGACCCATCCGGATGAAAGACGGATAAAATCGGTGAATGCAAGTTCCGGTCGCCCGACATCAATAGGGTCGGCCGAGCAGACGGGACTGAAATGGCTTGAGTGAGGACCTTTCGGCAAGGAAGCACGACTACGAAACAAGGGCGGCGGGGGCACCCGAAATGTCGATGATCGCGCTCCCCGGTTTTGCCACGGCGTCCCGAAGATAATGATCGATGGCCTTGGCCGTCAGGGCCCGGACGCCGGGGACCCGAGTATGCCCTGGGTCGATCGCGGCACTCAACACGAGCTACCCACGTCGAATATGAACGGGGAGTCAACGCTAGTGACCATGCAGGATTCCGAGCACGAAAGCGAGTCTGCGCTCGCCGTGGACAGGTCTGTGAGCGACCGCTTGGCGCGGACGTTCTTTGACGCTACGAGTCGGCTTGACCGGGGCATGCTGGGCCGGGTGGATCGGGTGTCACTGCTGCCCGCGTTGGCGCGGGTCGGCGGGTTCTGGGCGGTGCACCCGAAAAGGGCGATCAGCGGAGCGGGAAGGTATTCCAAGCGGGTCCTTCAGGCGTCGGGGGCTGCCGCGGGTTTGGCGATCGGCCACGCGGCGACTGGTCCGGTCGAACCCGGTCGGGACAAGCGCTTCGCCGACCCGGCCTGGACCGAGAACGCCGGCTTCTGGTGGTTGCAGCAGTTGTATCTGTTGCTCAACGCGGCGGCCGTTGGCCTGGTTGAGAATGCCGACGTCACCGATATGGATCACCGGAAGGCCGCCTTCGCTGCAAGGACCCTGCTCGACGCGGTCTCGCCGACCAACCTGGCCGCGACCAATCCGGCAGTGCTCAAGCGTGCCTTCGACACCGGTGGCCGCTCGTTGGCCCATGGGCTGCGCACGTTCGTGCGGGACGTTGCCCACAACGGCGGGCAACCGCATCAGGTCGCGCAGGGTGTCCACGAGGTCGGCCGCAACATGGCGGTCACGCCGGGAAAGGTGGTGTTCCGCAACGATTTGATGGAATTGATCCAGTACACGCCGACGACCGGGACCGTGCATGAGATTCCGCTGTTGTTCAGCCCGCCGTGGATCAACAAGTACTACATCGTGGACCTGGCCCCGGGTCGGAGCCTGATCGAATGGGCCGTGGGGCACGGGCACACCGTCTTCCTGATCAGCTACCGCAACCCGGACGAGTCGATGCGGCATGTGCGGTTGGACGACTATCTGTTGTCCGGACCGCTGGCGGCGCTGGACGTGATCACCGACATCACCGGCTCGGAAAAGGTCAACCTGCTCGGGGTGTGCTTGGGCGGGACGCTGACGATGGCGACCCTGGCATATCTCCAAGCGACGGGGACGGATCGCATCAAAAGCGCCACGTTCCTGAACACGTTGATCGATTTCAGCGAGCCGGGTGCGTTGGGCGTCTTCACCGACGAGAAAACCGTGGCCAATCTGGAACGCACGATGGCCAAGACTGGGTTCCTCACGGGTGCGAACATGCGGAAGGCCTTCGACTACCTGCGGGGTAACGACCTCATCTGGAACTACGTGGTCAACAATTGGCTGCTCGGCCGGGAGCCACCGGCGTTCGATCTGCTGACCTGGAACGCCGATTCGACCCGGATGCCGGCCGACATGCATTCCTTCTACCTGCGCAGCTGCTATCTGGAGAATCAGCTGGCCAGGGGCGAGATGGAGCTGGCCGGGCAGCGTCTCGACCCGTCGACGGTCGACCAGGATCTGTACTTCCTGGCCGCCGAGCAGGACCACATCGCCCCCTGGCGCAGTTCCTACATCGGTGCCCGGTTGCCCAAGGGCGACGTGCGTTTCGTGCTGTCGAACTCAGGTCATATCGCGGGCATCGTGAACCCACCGAATCCCAAGTCGCGGCACTATACGGGCGCCACGTCCGACCTGCCGGCGGATCCGGCGGAATGGTTGGCCGGCGCGACCATGCACCCGGTGACCTGGTGGGAGGACTGGGCGACCTGGATCGGAGCCCGAGCCGGTGAGGATCGGCCGCCGCCACCCATGGGCAGTACAGCCCACCCGGTTTCCGGTGATGCGCCGGGCACCTACGTTTTCGGCAAGTGACCGCGCTTTCTTGCTCCGCAACCCAAAGGCAGCATCCACCAACAACGCAACGCAAGGGGAAGTAATGTCCGACCGTTACAGCGTGTCCAAGGCCGTCGTGACCGGCGGGGCTCAAGGCATCGGCGCCGCGATCGCGCAGCGACTGGCCGCCGATGGGCTGTCCGTCACCGTGCTGGACGTCAACGAGGCGGGAGCCCGCGCGACCGCGGGCCGGATCTCCGCCCAAACCGGTTCATCGGTGTTCGGATTCGGCTGCGATGTCACCGACCGTCAAGGTGTGCGGGCCGCGTTCGCGGCCGCGGCCGATGCGATGGACGGCCTGGACACCTACATCGGCAATGCCGGTATCACCCGTGACCGGATGTTCCACAAGCTCACCGACGACGACTGGGACACCGTGATCGCGGTCAACCTGACCGGGGTGTTCAACGGCCTGCAGGCCGCCGCGCCCTGGTTGCGGACCGAGGGTCCGGGTCGGGTGGTGCTGATTTCCTCGTTGGTGGCCAAGGCCGGCAACCTCGGGCAGATGAACTACATAGCCTCCAAGGCCGGCATCATTGGCCTGGTGCGATCCGGTGCGACGGAGTTGGCCCGCTTCGGGACCACCGTGAACGGGATCCGACCAGGGTTCATCGAGACAGAGATGACCGCGAAGATGCCACCAGCGGCCCAGGCCAAGCTCACCGCGAACCCGCTCGGGCGGGCGGGGCAGCCGGCCGACGTCGCCGGAGCCGCGGCGTTCCTGTGCTCGAGCGACGCCGACTTCATCACGGGCAGCGTCCTGGACGTCAATGGCGGGCTCGCGTTCTGAGGGAACCGGGCCAGCGATTCCGGTTGCTCTCGGATACCGGGACCGCCGACGGACAACCGACCGAACGAGTGATCGAGGCCGGATCCACACTGTCCGTCCCAGGCCGCACGGTCCTCGTCGCCGTCGGTCCCCGATGACCCACCCCGATCCGGTCAGGCTCGTCACCACGCTCAGTGCAGCCGTCGCGCGCCGTCCGGCTTCGACAGACTGGGGCCGATCCGGCAGGTGGCGCTCGTCACCGCCACACCGGCCGGGCCGGCAAGCACCGGTCGTAACTCCAGGTCGGACACCTCCGGCAGATCGTCCGCGAGCGTCGAGAGTCGCAGGGCCAGGTCCATCAGGGGTTCCCGGGCAACCACCCGCGCGCCCCGGTAGCCGTTCAACAATGGTTCGGCACGCGGCGCAGCGATGAGCTCCCGCGCATCGACGTCGGTCAGCGGCACGGCCCGGTACGCCCGGTCGTCGAGCAACTCGGTCGCTGTGCCACCGATCCCGAACGAGACCAACACGCCGAATGACGGGTCAGCGGTGATCGCGAAGACCGTGGACACCTCTGCGCGGTCGCGCGGCGCCATCGCCTGCACGTACAGCCAAGGGCCGGCGATCGCCGACAAGTCCTGGTAGGCGGCCCCTACTTGCTCGGTGTTGATCAGACCGAGGCGCACACCGGGGCGGTCCATCCGATGGCGTAGTGAATCATCGAACGACTTCAGAGCCACCGGGTAGCCGATATCGTCCGCCGCCGCCACCGCCTCGCTCAGGCTGCCGATTGCGCGGTAGGTCAGCATGGGGATCCCGTAGCAGCGCAGCAGCCTGGTCAGTTCGGCGTCCGTCATCGCCCGCGCCGGATCGTCCGGATCACGCAGCTGGGCCAGCAATGTACGGGCCGCCTCGGTGTCGACCCCGGGCGGTCCGGGGACGGTACCGGCCGGCCTGGTCAGCCACAGACCATATCGAACCGCGTGGGCCAGAGCGTCCACCGCGCGCTCGGTGGTGCGGAACGACGGCACCGAGCCGCGAGTGCCGTCGGCGGCCGTCGGGAAGGTGCTGAGCACCGGCACGGTGGCCTCGTTGACCGCTGCCCGCAGGGCGGCCGCGTGCGGCTGACCGGTGGTCGCGACGATCGGCACGTACACAACGAGGAGCGCGTGGACATCGGGGCGGGCCACCGCCGCTCGCACGGCCGCGGCCAGGTCTTCCGGGCTTACGTACACCCCGAGGTCCCGGGGATGGCCATCGGCGATCCGTAGCCCGGCGTACAGGCAGGCATCGACCGCCAGCATGCCCAGGGCAGTCGAGTTGCCGATGATGGCGACTCGGTCACCGCGGGGCACCGGCTGGCTGCTCAGCAGTTGAGCGACATCGAACGCGGCGGTCAATGTCTCGGTCCTGATGACGCCGGACTGCGCGAACAGACTGGCCACCGCGACCCCGGATATCGGGGCCGAGTTGGGCCCCCGTCCCGGGATCACCGTCGCGTGACGGCCGGTCTTCACCGCGATGACCGGTTTCGTTCGGGCCAGCACCCGAGCCAATCGGGCAAACTTGCGCGGATTGCCGAACGACTCGAGGTACAGCAGGACTACCTCGGTCCGGTCGTCACCCTGCCAGAACTGGAGCAGGTCGTTGCCGGAAACATCGGCCCGGTTGCCGGCCGAGACGAACGTTGACAGGCCGAGCCCACGGGCCGCGGCGTCGGCGAGGATCGCGATGCCGAGCGTGCCGGACTGGCAGAAGAAGCCTATCCGGCCCGGTGGCGGGACCACCGGGGCCAGGGTCGCATTCATCCGCACCGACGGATCCGTATTGACCAGACCCAGGCAGTTCGGTCCGACCACCCGCATGCCAGAACCGCGGGCCAGCGCGACCAACTGCCGTTCCGCGGCGGCACCGACCAGCCCGTCCTCGGCCAAGCCCGCCGGCATCACCACCAGGCCGTATACCCCCTTGGCCCGGCATGCCTCGACGACGCCGGCGACGGTCGAGGCCGCCACCGTCACAACGGCGAGGTCGACCGGATCCGGGATGTCGGTGACCAAGGCATATGCCCGCACGCCCTGTACCGACAGGCTGTCCGGATGCACCGGATAAACCGGTCCGGAGAAATTGCCGAACAACAGACTTTCCAGCACGACGTGGCCCATTGCGGTGGGCTCGTTGGACGCTCCGATGACCGCGATGGACCGCGGCGAAAGCAGCCGGGCGATCGAGCGAGCCTCCGCCCGGTGTTCTCGGGTGGTGATCACCGCCTGCGACTTCTTGGTGGGTTCGATGTCGAATACCAGGTCGATCAGGCCCGAGTCGTAGGTCCGGTGGACGGCGTAGCCGGCGTCGACGAACACCCTGAGCATGGTGGTGTTCTGGCTGAGCACCTCGGCGGTGAAGCGGCGGATTCCGCGCTCCTGGGCGGCCGCGGCCAAGTGCTCCAGCAGGATCGAACCGAGCCCACGGCTCTGCTGCGAATCCTCGACCAGGAAGGCGACCTCGGCCGCATCGGTGTCCCCACTGCGGTAGCGGTGGTAGGTCGCGGCCGCGATCATCTCCCCGCCCAATTCGGCGACCAGCCCGACCCTGGAGTCGTAGTCGACGTCTGTGAAGATCGCGACCTTCTGCTCAGACACCGTACTGACCGGCGAGAAGTAGCGCAGGTAAAGCGTTCTCGCGCTCAACCGGCTGTGCATTGCGCGGATGGCAGCCTCGTCGGCCCGACCGGAGGGCCGCAAGTGAACGACACCGCCGTCAATGAGGAGGACGTCGGCCTCCCAATGGTGGGGGTACCCGACCATCGGTGCAGCGGTCACGAGCAGTCCTCCTGGACGGTGGCAACGGCCCGGTCAGCGGACCCTGATATCGCGAGCGGGCGAGAGCGTGTCCCGCAAATGCGGCGAGACTCGCTCTCTGTGAAATTGGCGTTTCACGACTTCGTCGGAGGCGACTAGTTGCGTAGGACGTGGGCATCGAGCCCGTGCAGAGGATAGATGACGTTGCGGGTCTCCCGAATGGCGTGATCGACAGCCAACTCGACCGTCCCGTCCCAGTGCTGGAAGGTCACCGGATTCGTTGCACCGTCGGACATGTCGATCGGCAGGGGGATCTCCGGACAGGCCGCGGCCGCCCGCGCGAGCCAGGCGTCGGGCAACGGTGTGGCGGGGTCGATGTCGTGGCCGGACACGATCGCCAGCAGATGGGTCCACGATCGGGGCACCACTCGCACCAGCGAATACCCGCCACCGCCCAGCGCGAGCCATCGACCGCCGGTGACCGTTTCGGCAAGCTCACGGAGCGCCAGGTACGACGTCCGCTGGCCGTCGACAGTCAGGTTCAGGTGGGTCAGCGGGTCCTCGCGGTGCGAGTCCGTGCCGTGTTGGGTCACCAGCACTTCGGGCCGAAACGCCCGCACGACCGCAGGCACCACGGCATGGAAGGCCCGAAGCCATGATGCATCCGTCGTGCCGGCCGGTACCGCGAGGTTGACCGATGTGCCGCGCGCCTGACCCCGCCCGTACTCGGAGAGCCACCCGGTGCCTGGAAACAGCGTCAACGGTGACTCGTGGATGGACACGGTCAGCACCCGCGGATCGGCATAGAACGCGGACTGCACGCCGTCGCCGTGGTGGGCATCGACGTCCACATAGGCCACCTTGCGCACGCCCGCCTCGAGTAGCGCCGCGATGGCCAGCGCCGCGTCGTTGTACACGCAGAACCCGGACGCGTAATCGGCCATCGCGTGGTGCAGGCCACCGCAGAAGTTGACCGCGCGATCGACCTCCCCCCGGGCGATCGCCCGTGCCGCGGTCACCGATGCTCCGACGATCAGGGCCGCGGTGTCGTGCATGCCTTCGAAGATCGGATTGTCCCCCGTGCCGAGCCCGTGACCGACCGAGAATGGGAAGGCCGTTCGGGAGGCCCTGCGCACGGCGTCGATGTAGCCCGCGGTATGGACCATACCCAAGGTCGGGACGTCGGCCGGTTCCGGAGCTGCAACCTCGAAACCGTCGATGACGCCCAGGGTCCGCGACAGTAGCCAGGTGAGTTCCCACCGCAGCGGTTGCAGCGGGTGATTCAGACCAAGGTCGTAGCCGAGCATCCGTGGATCCCACATCACCAGGGGCGGACTCACCTTCGACGGCCGATCAGCGAACCGGCCCGAACCCCGGCGACCGACGACAGCGGCTCTGGCTGAGCCACTCGATGTCCGTGCGCCGTCATGGCGAGGCCTTTCCTGAACTGAACAAGTGGGCTTCGGTCGCCCGTTCGAACGGCGGACACTCGGCGAGCGAACCGGCCCAACCAGTCGACGCGCAACTTCGGCTGCCCGGCAGAGTCAAAGGTCCCGGAAAGCGACCGATGTGTCCATCAGCCCGTGTCAATGGGGTCGTGGGATTTGCTGCCTTGTAGTCGACGCAACGGGTTCATCCGCGGTTGGATCGGACAAGAAGTCGATCTTCAACGACTTCCGGTTCGGAACCTGGTTCGGCACAATAATCGACGCTCAGGGGTACTGGTCGGGCAAGGCGAGACCCGGCCGCTAACCTTTGCGAATGGCGGACACCACGGACCCAGGGGATTTCGCTGGGTTTTACAAACCGCGGTGTCAACCGCACGGAGGTGCCGGGATGATCGCAGATGGACACTGGATAGACCGGGTAGGAGCACGGTTGGAGCTTTGTCCTGGACGCCGAACTCCTTTGCCGAAAGGCCTCCTACCGGAAGGCGAACGAGCGAACCGTGAACGTTCGCTCAATCAGTCGTGAATGGCCATCAGGACTGGGATCTGGATGACTTCTGTGTGGCAACTCTGAGAGAGTCCTTTCCATTTGTTGACTCGGAACGACTCCATGAGGCGGCCCTCGTTTGGTCTCAATCGCTTCGACTCTCCACCGAAGGCGGTGGTGTGACTTTCAACGACGCACGGGACATGGCTGCTGCGCTCACCCGCGACCTGGACTCGGGAGTCAACGATATTGGCGGTGCCGGTGCGGAGGTTTCTTCCAATCTTGACCGAACGGGCCTCGAGGAGATTCCGCCACCAGCCAACGTCACAAGATCGGGCATGTTTTCGCGTATCGCGGTGATCAACCGTGGAGAGCTGGCGGTCAGGTTGATCCGCGCGGTTCGGGAGTTGAACTCGGAGTTCGGATACAGGATCAAAGTGATCGCGCTGCATACGGCTTCGGAGCGGGGGGCCCTGTTCGTCCGGTTGGCGGATGAGCAGGTGCTGCTGCGGGACAAGGGAGATCGAGGTAGTCCGTACCTGGATCACGCGGAGCTGGAACGCGCGATGATCGCCGGCATGGTGGACGCCTGTTGGCCCGGTTGGGGGTCCGAGGACGCCGGGTTCGTCGAGCTGTGCGACCGGATCGGGGTGACGTTCATCGGTCCACCGGCCGCGGCCATTCGCAAGCTCGGCGACAAGGTGCAGGCGAAGTACCTCGCGGAGGCAATCGGGGTGCCGGTGGCGCCATGGAGTAGCGGGCCGGTGAAGGACTTGGCGTCCGCACTTGAACACGCCGAGCACATCGGCTACCCGATGATCCTGAAGACACGCAGCGGCGGCGGCGGTCGCGGCATCCGAATGGTGTTCGACCCGAGCGAGCTGGAAGAAGCCATCGAGCGCACCCAGTCGGAAGCGCTGAAGGCGTTCAACGACCAGGTGATCTTCATGGAGAGGCTGGTCGTCGGAGGGCGGCACATCGAGGTCCAGGTGATCGCCGACAACTACGGCAACGCCTGGGCGCCCGGTATCCGGGACTGCTCCGTCCAGCGTCGCCACCAGAAGCTGATCGTGGAGTCCGGTTCGCCCGCGCTGACTGCGCAGCAGGAGGCCGATCTACGCAACGCTGCGGTCGCGCTGGTCAAGGGCGCCGGGTACCGCGGTGCCGGCACCGTGGAGTTCCTGTATCAGCCGGACGAGAAGTTGTTCGCGTTCCTCGAGGTCAACACCCGGCTGCAGGTGGAGCACCCGATCACCGAGGAGTCCACCGGGCTGGATCTGGTGAAGCTGCAGATCATGATTGCGAATGGCTACCAGCTCAAGGGCGAGGCGCCGCCGAACTTTGGCTACGCCATCGAGGCGCGGCTGAATGCCGAGGACGCCGACAACGGGTTCGCGCTATCACCCGGCAAGGTGGAGTTGCTGACGTTGCCCACCGGTCCTGGTATCCGGGTGGACACCCGCATCGCCACCGGCGACGTCATCTCCTCGGACGACGACTCGCTGCTCGCAAAGATCATCGCCTGGGGCCGGGACCGGGCAGAGGCGATGGCCCGGCTGCGGGTCGCGCTGCACAGCACCACTGTTGTCGTCAAGAACGGGACGACGACCAAGTCGTTTCTGCTGGAACTGCTGGACCGCCCCGAGGTGATCAACGGAACCGCCGACACCGGGTGGCTGGACAGAGCCTGGCTGACCGATCAGCCTCGGGTCGCGGCCTTCGCCGATGCAGCGTTGCTGTATGTGGGCGTTGATGTCTACGAGGCGGAGAAGGCGCTGGAGCGGGACGCGTTCCTGCGGTCCGCCCGGGGCGGCCGGCCGCGAGCCGGGCATACCGTCGGCCGGGAGGTCGAGCTGGCTTACCAGGGCCGGACGTACATCCTCACCGTGGCGCAGATCAGCCCGCGGCGGTACTCCGTCGAGGTCGCGGGCTCGGTGGTCGAGGTTGAGATCGAACGGATGAACAAGTTCGAGAGTCGATTGACCGTCGTTGATCGGCCATATGACGTCGTCGCGTCTACCACTCGGTCCGGGTATCTGGTCGAGGTGGATAGCGTCAGCCACCGGATCACCCGGGACGAGGGCGGCATTGTCCGGTCACCAGCACCGGCGGTGGTCGTGGCGATCCGCGCGGCCGCCGGCACCGATGTCGAAGCCGGCGAGACGGTGATGATCCTCGAGTCCATGAAGATGGAGACCCCGGTGAAGGTCCCGTACGCGGGCCGGGTCCGGGAGATTCTGGTCGGCGTCAATGCGCAGGTCGACGGTGGCGGTGCGCTGCTGCGGATCGACCGAATCGACGACGATACTGCGGCCAGCACCACACCGACCGTCGAATTCACCCAGTCGCCAGCCTCGACCGCAGACCCGAAGGAGCGGGCCCTCGCGGATCTGGCGGCGATGCGCGCCCTGATCTTGGGATATGACGTCAGCGGAGGCCGAGGACGCCAACTCCTGGCCGACTACAACGTGGTCCGGAGCCAGACGCCGATCGACGATCCCGATCTGTTGCGCGCCTCGCTCGATGTGCTTGCGACCTTCGCCGACGTCTGCGAGCTGTCTCGGAACCGGCCGGCGGGTAAGGAGGAGGCCGGTGACGAGCGGGTGCACAGCCCGGGTGAGTACTTCCACTCCTACTTGCGTTCGTTGGACATCGAGCGGGAGGGGTTGCCCGAAGCGTTCCGCAAGCGGTTGGCAGCCGCGCTCGCGCATTACGTTGTCACCGATCTCGAGCCCGGCCCGGGGCTGGAAGAAGCTGTCTATCGGGTATTCCTGGCCCAGGAACGATCATCCGACCAGATCCCGATCGTCACCGGTCTGCTGGAGCGATGGCGGAATGCGGTTCCGGGGCTTACCCCGGGCATGCGACTGGCCGCAGGTGAGGTCGTCGGGCGGTTGGTCGTCGCTACCCGGCTGCGATACCCGGTGGTGGGTGATCTCGCAAGGAGCATCCGGTATGAGGCGTACGAGCGACCGTTGATCGAGGACACCCGATCCAAGGTCTACGCAGGCGTGCAGGAGACCCTGACCCGGTTGGGCGCCGACCCGAGCCCGACCGAGCATGCGGCCGGCATCCAGGCGCTGGTCGACAGCCCGGAACCGCTCATGCGGCTGCTGGCCGAGCTTCTCATCACCAAAGGGGCGGGCACGGACGCCATGCACGAGGCGATGACCAGGCGGTACTACCGGATCCGCGAGCTGGCAGACGTCAAGGCATACCGGCAGGACGACCGGTCCTACGTCACCGGCAGTTTCGACCTCGGTGGGAACCGGCTGGAGCTCATCTCGGCGTTGGCCGAGCATGAGGATCTGCCCGGCGCCCTTGCCGCCCTGAACGCACGCGCCGAGAAGTCTCAGATACCGGCGAATGTTGTGGCGGATCTCTACCTGTCATGGCCCGATGCTCCAGCCGACGTAGCGGCTGCATTGCACGGCGCGCTGGTCCAACAGCCGGCGCTCGTTGGGGGTCGACGGATCACCGTGACCGTATGTCGGACGGGTCGCAATCCGGTGCAGCAGTTCACATTCCGACCCGCCCGGGGTGGGTTGGTCGAGGATCGGCTGATCCGCGGGATGCACCCGTTGACCGGGCAGCGGCTGGATCTGTGGCGGTTGAAGAACTTCACCGGCACCCGGATGCCATCGGCGGAGGGCACGTACCTGTTCCACCTGGTTGCGCCGAACAACTCGGCCGACGAACGACTGGTCGCCTTGGCCGAGATCCGCGACGTCACCCCGCTGCGGGACGGCAACGGCAAGGTCGTCGCGTTCCCGTCCGCGGAACGGGTACTCGGGGCCTGCCTGGAGAGCATCCGCCGGGCGCAGGCCGGGCGGACCGGTGGGCAGCGGCAGGACAACAACCTGGTGTTTCTGCACGTCTGGCCGACCATCGAAATACCACTGTCCGATCTGGCCGGCTTCACGCAGATGAGCACGCCGTTGAGCCTGGGCACCGGGCTGGCGGAGATCACGGTGTTGGCCACATTGCGGCAGGACGACAGATCGCTCAGGGACGTCGCCCTCCGGTTCATCTACCAGGCGGGCGCGGGGGTGACGGTCACCGTGACCGACCCGCCCACCGCCCCGCTGGCGCCGCTGGACGAGTACACCCAGAAGGTGCAGCGTTCCAGCGCCCGCGGCACCGCGTATCCGTACGAGATCGTGCCGATGCTGACCGGCTCGTCCGGTTCGTTCACCGACTACGACTTCGACTCCAGCGGCACGTTCGCGCCGGTGGACCGACCGCGCGGGCAGAACACGTCAGGTGTCGTCGCCGGGCTTGTCACCACACCGACGGCCAGGTACCCGGAAGGCATCACCAGGATCGCGATGTTCGGCGACCCGACCAAGGCGCTCGGCACAGTGGCGGTGGCCGAATGCGCGACCGTCGTTGCGGCCATTGATCTTGCCGAGGAGATGGGCGTTCCGGTCGAGTGGTTCACGCTGTCCTCCGGCGCCAAGATCTCGATGGACAGCGGCACCGAGAACATGGACGGGGTGGCCCGGGCGCTACGCCGGATCATCACCTTCACGCAGGCCGGCGGTGAGATCAACATCATCGTGGCGGGCATCAACGTCGGCGCCCAGCCGTACTGGAACGCCGAAGCCACCATGCTGCAGCACACCAAGGGCATCCTGATCATGACGCCGGACAGCGCCATGGTGCTGACCGGGAAGATGTCGCTGGACTACTCCGGTGGCGTGTCCGCGGAGGACAACTTCGGTCTCGGCGGGTACGACCGGGTGATGGGCCCGAACGGCGAGGCTCAGTACTGGGCACCGAATCTCACCGCCGCGACCGAGATCCTGTTCGCGCACTACGACCACGCCTACTCCGCTCCCGGGGAGCGCTACCCGCGCCGGGCGCAGACCAGGGACCCGCTGGATCGGGACGTGCAGACCTTCCCGCACACGCACCCGGACAGCCCGTTCACCACGGTGGGGGAGATCTTCTCCGCGGAGACCAACAAGGACCGGAAGAAGCCGTTCGACATCCGGACCGTCATCAGCGCGGTCGCCGACCAAGATCACCCGACCTTGGAACGCTGGGCCGGGATGGCCGATGCCGACACCTCGGTGGTGGTCGACGCCCACCTCGGCGGTTACCCGGTGGTCATCGTCGGGATCGAGTCGCGGAACATCCCGCGCCGCGGGTTCCGGCCCGCGGACGGCCCGGATCAGTTCACCTCCGGCACGCTGTTCCCGAAGTCCTCGAAGAAGACCGCCAGGGCCATCAATGCGGCGTCCGGCAGCCGGCCGTTGGTGGTTTTGGCGAACCTGTCCGGGTTCGACGGTTCACCGGAGTCACTGCGGAACATCCAGTTGGAGTACGGCGCCGAGATCGGCCGGGCCATCGTGAACTTCGACGGGCCGATCATCTTCTGCGTGGTGTCGCGGTACCACGGCGGTGCGTTCGTGGTGTTCTCCGGTCAGCTGAACGACAACATGGAGGTGATCGCCGTCGAGGGATCGTTCGCCTCGGTGATCGGTGGCGCTCCTGCCGCGGCCGTGGTGTTCACCCGGGACGTCAACACCCGCACCGCGAACGATCCGCGCCTCAAGGCGATCGAGGCGGCCATCAATGCGGCCGGCGACCACGCTCACCGCTCGGAGTTGCGGGCGCAGTTGGCCGACACGAGCGCCACGGTGCGCTCGGAGAAGCTTGGTGAGGTGGCTGCTGAGTTCGAGCAGATCCACAATATCGAACGGGCTCGGGAGATGGGGTCGGTGCACACCATCATCCCGGCGGCGCAGCTGCGGCCGTACCTCATCACGGCTGTCGAACGCGGGATCGCGCGGAGCGCCGGTGCGGCTGAAGTCGGGACCGCGAGTCAGCCGGCTGTTGCCGGATGATCGAACGGGGCGGCGAAGGCGGCACGCGGTCATGTCGCCGCCTGACCGACCCAAGGGGCATATTGCGCGGGCGGGGTGCAGGCTGGGCTGTGTCGCACTCAACTATCCGATCGGCGGCGGCCGGTCGCCAGGTGCAGGGTATCGCCCTGCGACGGCGCCGGCACTCAGGGCATTTTGTGTACCACTATTGCGGAGGAGCGGCCATGGCCCACCCCAAGTACGGTGCGATCGGGGATCGGCAATCGCCATCGAGCAATGGACGCGGCACATCGGTGTCCTTGAGTCGGGGGCGGTCGGTATGACCACCGACCTGACTCGGACGAGCAAGGTAGCCCCATCACCGCGTCGGCCGGCGGTTGTTCCACCAAACGGTGATGAAGTTCAACAGGTCGAGATCGAGCCCGTGTCCATCAACCTGCTGGGCAGTGCCCTGCAACCCGCGCGTTTCGAGCAGCTTCGTGCCGTCGCCGAACGGGCGGGGCCACTCCTCGGTGGTCGAATCGTCTGGAACATCAACTCGACCGCGCACGGCGGTGGCGTGGCCGAGATGCTACAGACGTTGCTGGCCTACGGGCGCGGCGCCGGTGTCGACACCCGATGGTTGGTCCTGCTGGGCGACACTGAGTTCTTCGCGATCACCAAGCGCTTGCACAACCGGTTGCACGGCGATGCCGGCGACGGGGGGCCGCTCGGCAAGCGCGAGCACAAGCACTACGACAGGATCCTGGTCGCCAACCTGAGGCTGATCAGCACGCTGGTCCGTCCGAACGACATCGTCCTGCTCCACGACCCGCAGACCGCCGGCCTGGTGCGGGGGCTGCAGGCAATGGGAGCGATCGTCGTCTGGCGCTGCCACATCGGTTGCGACACACAGAACAATTACACCGAACAGGGATGGATCTTCCTTCGCGGATACGTGCAGCCGGCCGAGGCGCTCGTGTTCTCGCGCGCCACCTACGCCCCAGAATGGGTGCCCCAGGATCGCCTATGGGTGATACCGCCATCGATCGACCCCTTCTCGGCGAAGAACCGGGAAATGGAGGCGAAGGAGGTCGACGACATTCTTCGGCGGGTGGGACTACTCGCCGGCATCGACGATCCGGTCCCAATACCCTTCACTCGGCGTGACGGTACGCAAGGATCGATCCGCGAGTACCGGGACCTGATCGGGGACGACCTGCCCCCTTCCGGATCGGACCGGACGGTCGTCCAGGTCAGCCGGTGGGACCGCTTGAAAGACATGGCCGGCGTGCTTTCCGGTTTCGCCAAGCACCCGACCCCGGGCGATGTCCACCTGATGCTGGTGGGGCCGAACATATCCGCGGTCACCGATGACCCTGAGGGTGCACTCGTACTCCAGGAATGCCGCTCGCTGTGGCAGGGCCTTCCGCCGGCGGTCAGGGCGCGCGTCCACCTGGCCTGCCTACCGATGGATGACGTGGACGAGAACGCGTTGATCGTGAATGCCCTGCAACGGCGAGCGAGCGTCGTCGTCCAGAAGAGCCTGGTGGAGGGCTTCGGCCTGACGGTGACCGAGGCGCTATGGAAGGGCCGACCGGTGATTGCCAGCGCCGTAGGCGGCATCCAGGACCAAATCACCGATGGGAAGGGCGGTGTCCTGATGGCCGACGCCTTCGACCTCGACGCCTTCGCCGTTGCGCTCCGGGACCTGCTCGGCGACCCCGAGCGTGCGGAGCGTCTAGCGGCCGAGGGGCATCAGCGCGTGCTCGAGGAATATCTCGGCGACCGTCACCTCGCCCAGTACGTCGAGCTCTTCGCCGCCCTCATCGGGTGAGAGCAGGCGGGCGTCAACTTCCGGGCCCCGGGCGAGGTCTGCCCACCAGGCCGAATCGATCGAAACCGGGAACCCCCAAAACGGCGTGTCATCCCCCTTCCCGGCAGGCTTCGCGGCGTGATCCTGGCTCGGCCGCGTGCGAACGGCGAGGTCGTCAAGATGGCGCGTTGTTACCACATCCGACACGCCGCGCTGACGGCATTGCCAGCGCTCGGCGCCTATCGACCTGACGGATCCTCCACGAGCCCCATCACCTCCGAGGCGCCCCCTTCGGCCTCGTACTTGAACGAGACCTGGAGCTTGATGCGGAAAATGATCACGCCTGCCTCGGTAATCTGGACGTCCTGCTTGACGACTTCGGCAACTCTCAGGTCGCGCAGGGTGTTGCTGGCCGTTTTCACCGCGGTGGTCGCGGCGTCCCCCCATGACTCGGTGCTCGTTCCGATCAGTTCGGTGACCCGGTAGACACTCATGACATTCCTCTCGGTCGCTGCACCATCACAGTCTGACCGTGCTCATGCTCGGCCGCCCCGTCAAGTCGTGGGCAACGATCAGCCTTGACCGACCAGGGAAGCGACGTGGTCAGGTGCGAGGAAGGTCGCGGGTAAGACGGTGCCGGCGAACACCCCGGCGAACATGTCCATGGCGTGCTGGTTCCCAGCGGCCGCTCCGAGCAGTTGCCGCATCGGCTCCGGTGGTGGTTCGAGTGTCGCCAACCGGGTCGTGAACTCGAAGAGCGGCCACACGTGCTCGTCGCGGACCCGCTGATAGGTGGCCATGGCCTCGTCGAAGTCGCGTTCGCCGGACAACCATTCGTGAACCGCTCGGGAGCACTGCTCGGCGTCGAGGAACGCGTCGCTGATGCCTTGCGCCGTGACGGGGTCCTTGAGGTATCGGGCGTCCCCCACGAGCGCCCAGCCAGGTCCGGCCGCAGTCCGGAAGTGGTTGGCGCAGCCGCCGCCGACGACTCGTTCCTCCTGGCGAGCACCAGTAAGCAGCTCGGCATACACGTCGTGTACCGCACCGAGGTACGCGGCCTGGATGTCCTGCTTGACTGCCGGAAGCTGTGGCCGCGGCCATGCCGCGAGGATCATGGTCCGCCCGTCGTGGGTGGGGAAAGCGCCGAAACCGCGGTCGGGCCGGATGGCCCACGAGGCAGCCTGGACCGGGGCCCCGCTCCAGTAGGAGTAGTAGGCGCCGGCAAGCATCGGCTGCGCTCGGTAAAGATCTGCCCCGACGAGCTCTGCGATCCTGGAGTGGGCGCCGTCAGCTCCGATCACCAGTCGTGCATGCACCGTTGTGGTGGCGTTGCCCGGGCCGCGGCCGCGGATCCCCGCGACCCGGTCCCCGTCGAAGACCAGATCCTGAACACTGAACTCCTCGCGGACTTCGGCACCCGCCTCACGCGCGGCATCGATCAGGAGCTGGTCGAGCACGATGCGCCGCGGGCACAGTGCCGGCGGCTCCTCGTCGCGCGCCCCATCGTCGGCGGGTGGGGTTCCGGTGAGCACGACCGGGCCGAAGTCGAAGCGGTAGGTGTCGATCGGCGGGCAGCCGGTGGCAACGAGGCGGTGCAGCAGCCCCCAGCGGCGCAAGGCGGCGATGCCGGGCCGGTGGATGAGATGGGTCGACACTGTGTCGGACGGGAAGCGGCTCCGGTCCAGGACCAGCACGCGGTAGCCCAGACGAGCCAGCAGCATGGCGGTCGGGGAGCCCGCGCAGCGCGCCCCGACGACAATGATGTCGTAGCGCTCCGCCGCGGTCATGACCGTTCCTCGGTCGACGCCAGAACCAGTATCTCCATCCCGCCGAACCTCAGGTGTTCGCCCGTAGCCCGACCGATCGCGTGGCGGTGCGCGGACTCATCGATCATCGGCGTGGGCGTCAGTGTGGTTGTCATGGGATCCTCCTGCCCGCTCGGCTGGTGTCGAAGGCGTTCCCGGATGCGCTGCGTCAACCGAGGCCCCGAACCGGGATGCTCGGCCAGCAACGTGACGATTCCCGGCCGCCACCGGCGCTTACCACTGCAATATCCACCCCGTACCGTGGTACAGGGTCAAGTACTGAGCGGTACAAATCGGACATACGTAGCGGCCAACTCGCCGCCGCCTGCGGCGTGCATCCAGAGACGCTCCGATCCCTTGCATGCACGGCCTGTGATCCGGCACGGGTATCACGATCGCCTCGGAGCACAACGCCACGAGATCCTTGGGTGGCCCGAGCCCGGGCCGATGCGAGGCTGGGCGCTCAGCGCTTGGTCTCGTACCTGGTCAGGACCACGCCATCGGGAAACGTCCGGATCTCCACCAGGGTCAGGTTCACCCAGTTGTCCAGGGCCGTGAAGAACGGCGTGCCGCTGCCCACCAGGACCGGGTGGGTGACGATCGCGTACTCGTCGACCAGCCCGGCCCGCATCGCCGCCGCGGCCAGGGTGGCGCCGCCGATGTCCATGGGGCCACCGTCCTCGGCCTTGAGCCGGGTGATCTCGGTGACCGCGTCGCCGGTGACCAGGCGGGCGTTCCCGTCGACCGTGCTGGTCGTCGAGGAGAACACCACCTTCGGCATGTCCCGCCAGCGGTGGGAGTACTCGATCTGCGCCGGTGTGGCGCCAGGCTGTTGGTCGGCGGTCGGCCAGTGGGAGCTCATCGTCTCCCACAGTTTGCGCCCGTACAGCGCCAGGCCCGGCGCTCCCACCCGGTCGGACCACCACTGGAACAGCTCGTCGCTCGGCACGCTCCAGCCGAGGTCGTCGCCGGGCGCGGCGATGTAGCCGTCCAGGCTCAGGTTCATGGCAAAGGTCAGTTTCCGCATGGCGTCAGCTTCCCGTGAGTCGGTATTCGGCATAGACCAGCACGGCACGGAGAATTCATCGGTCAGGCCACACCGAGGGCCGGTTGACCACCGCGCCAAGCGGATGCTTCGTACGGAAGGGAACCGTGTTCAGGACATCAGCGACCCGACTTCAGGATGTGCGATTCGATGATCAACATCATCCCGCGCGGGATCCTGCTGCGGGACAGCCTTTTCGGCGGCTCCGTCCTCGGCGAGGAGTTGAATGCCGACCCGCACCAAGGAAGGGGTGGCTGGGCCCGGGGCGGGCCGTATTTTCGCCTACTTTCTATCGCGACGGAGGGGCGGTGCTTTTGCGGATGACGAGTTGGGTGGGCACGGTGACTGCCTGGTCGATTTGCGATCCCTTTAGCAGGCCGAGCACCATCTCGGCGGCTCGGGTGCCTTGTTGGTGGACGGGTTGTCGGACGGTGGTGAGGTCGGTGAGTGCGGCCAAGGGGTGATCGTCGATGCCGATGACGGAGATGTCTTCGGGGACGCGTAGTCCGGCCCTTCGCAGGGTTCGGATTGCGCCGAGTGCGACCTCGTCGGAGTGGGCGTAGACGGCGGTGGGGGGTTCACGCAGGCTCAGCAGCTTTTCCATGGATTCGGCGCCATGTTCGCCGCCCCAGTCATTCGTTTCGACGAGAGTCGCGTCGACCGGAATTCCAGCTTCCTTGAGGCTCGCGTGATACGCCATGGATCGCCGGGAGACGAAGCCAGGTTGGTCGGGGTCGACCGCTTCGAGCATTCCTATTCGCCGGTGACCCAAATAGATGAGGTGGTCAACAGCTTGTCTGCCGGCGACCTCGTCATCGATGCAGACGAAGGGGTAGTCGACTGATTGGCCACCGGCCGCGACGATGTGGACGCCCATGAGTTCCAGCCGGCGTTGTTCTGATGGTTCCAGCGGGAAGGCAATGATCACGACGGCGTCGACCTTGCGTCGGGCCGGGAGTCGTTTGAAGAACACCCGCCGGTCCTGGACGTCTCCGACGGGGTAGAGCAATATGTCCAGCTCGGCAGTCCGCAGGACCGATTCGATGCCGGCCAGCATTGCGCCGAAGAACCAACGGTCCAGGTGCGGGACCACGACTGCAATCCGGCCGGTGCTGCCAAGTCGCAGGCTCGACGCCTGTGGGGAGACCACATAGGAGAGTTCCTCGGCGACGGCGAGTACTCGGTCCCTGGTGGCCGGTGCGACACCTGGAGCGTTACGTAGCGCGCGGGACGCCGTACCCAATCCGACGCCGGCGATGCGTGCAATGTCGTGCAGGGTGACGTTGGCCTGCGAGGACATGACGACCAATATAGCGCGGTGGAATAGATTCCACCGATCGGTCACTCCGGGCTCGCGAAATCTTGGTCTGGAGTCTTGACAGCGTTCGGTTGAGCCACCAACATATCCATCAACACCGATGGAAAGCATTCCATTCGGCAGAGCGGTCCGTCGTTGTGAGTCTCAACGGTCTGGCGCTTCTGCCTGCCATGACACGTGGTGGTGTCCCTTTCAACGTTGCAGGAGGAGCCAATGCATCACCCCCGAAGAGTCGGTGGTCTGGTCGGTCGGGCGGGATCGGTCGCGGTGGCGGCGCTGGCTGTCGCTGCCCTGGCCGCCTGCTCCGCGCCTGGGTCGTCGACGCCGGAGACGTCGGCCGCGGCGGCCCCGGAGACTGTCAGCACCAGCATCGGCTCGGAGCCGGTCGAGTTGACCATGTACGACGGTCAGGGGCTGAAGAAGCTCGACGAGGCTCTGATCGCGGGCTTCGAGAAGCAGTACCCGAACGTCACGATTACCGGTACCTGGGATCCGGATGATGTCACGACGCAGAACCAGCCGCGGCAGTTGGCGTCGGCGAGCCCGCCGGATCTGGTTCGCCTGATCTCGGTGACCGATGCGGTGAAGAACAGTTTGGTGACGGACCTGGATCCTTATGCAAAGGCGTACGGCTGGGATGAGTTGCCGGCGTCGCAACTCGTGCAGTTCAGGGTGTCCGCCGACGGCGTTGCTGGGTCTGGGCCGCTATACGCCAAGCCCAGCGGATTCACCATGACTGGGCTCTATTACAACAAGGCCTTGGCCACTCAGATCGGGATGACCCAGCCGCCGGCCACGGTGGAGGACCTGACGGCGTTGCTGGGTAAGGCCAAGGCCGCGGGGCTGCAACCGGTGATGACCGGTAACCAGCAGGGTGGGGCGGTGCTGAGCTATCAGCTGATGCTGAACACGTCGATGGGGGTCAAGCCGACCTCGGACTGGGTGTTCACCGTTGCTGGGTCAACGATCGACAACCCGGAGAGTGTCCAGGCGGCGACCGTGCTCGACGGCTGGCGGTCATCTGGTTATCTGCCCGAAGGGGTGAACGGTATCGACGGCTCCACGGCCAGCGGCGAGTTCACCAAGGGCAACGGTGTGTTTTACCCGTCGGGTAACTGGGATGCCAACACCCTGACGACCAGCATGCCGGACAATGTGGGTTTCATGGCGATGCCGCCGATGACGGCGGGTGGGGATCCGGCCGCGATGTCCGATGCGGCAACAGCTTTCGGTATCGCCGCGAAGTCGACCAAGAAGGATGCGGCGGCGGCGTTCCTGAACTACCTGTCCAGTGACGACGCGCGGCAGGCGGTGGTCGACGCGGGTTTCATGCCAAGCGGCACCCCGTCGCAGCCTGCGCCGACGATCCCCGCCGGATCGGTGCTGAACGATGTGCAGGCCGCTTTCCAGGCGGTGTCGACGGCGAGCGGCCAGGTGCCCTTCGTCCAGAACGCGACACCCGGCATCTCGAACCGGGCTTGGACCCCGGAGAGCCAATTGCTGCTCGACGGACAGTCCACTCCCCAGGAGTTCGTCACGAACGTGCAAAAGGAGTACGAGAGTGAGCTCAGCAGATGAGCACGGTCGACAGTCTCGTCGCTGACGTCGATATTGCCGACGAGGCCAAAGCCACCCGGCGATTCAGCGGGTTGTCCCAGAAATACGGTTCAAGAGCAGGGTGGTCTGGCTGGCTCTTCGCGCTGCCGGCCCTGGTGATGTACGCGGTGTTCGTGCTCTATCCGATCCTCACCTCGGTCCAATATTCCTTTTACGACTGGAACGGGATTGGCAGAGCTAAATGGGTCGGTTTCGAGAACTACGTCGAAGTATTCACCGATCCCAGGCTGCTCGGCTCGATCTGGCACGCGTTCTTCCTGATCATCTTCTTTACCGTGCTGCCCATTCTGATCGGCCTGCTGGTCTCCTCGGTGGTCCGGGAGATCAAGTCCACAGTGGTCGCTGCCATGGCCAGGACCATCATGTTCCTGCCGTACATCATCCCCGGGGCGGCGGCGGCGATCGCCTGGACCTGGATGTACACCCCGAACGGGGCAGTGAACCAGATCCTTTCCGCTGTCGGCCTGGAGTCTTGGACGACGGCCTGGCTGGGGGACTTTACCTGGGCGCTGCCAGCAGTCGGTTTCATCGGAACCTGGATCCTCACCGGGCTGTGCACCCTGCTGCTGCTATCCGGAATCGGGAAGATCGACGCGACCCTTTACGAGGCGGCCGCGCTTGACGGCGCTGGCCGGTGGAAGCAGTTCCGGACGGTGACGCTGCCGGGCCTGAAGTCGGAGATCGGCGTGTGCGTCACCATCACCGTGATCGCTGCCCTGGCCAGCTTCGAGGTCGTCTTCATGTCAACCCAGGGCGGGCCGGGGCGGGCGACGATGGTGCCCGGCGTCGAGGTTTACCAACTCGGTTTCACCGAGTCGAGGATCGGCACGGCATCCGCGCTGGCGATCGTGCTGGCCCTGTTGATCCTGGTGGTCATCATTCCATTGCAGCGACTGTTCAGGGAGAAGTGACCATGCTGGTCAAGGTTCGTGACACTGCCCCGAAAACCATTCTGCTGGTGCTGGCGTGCCTTTTCGCCATCTTTCCGCTGCTGAGTATGTTGTCCGCGGCGCTGGCGCCGCAGGGCACCATTCCGGTGGGAATCTCCATTCCCACCGATCCGCAGTGGCACAATTTCGTCGACGCCTGGAACGTTGCGAACATCACCACTCTCGCCTGGTCGAGTCTGATCCTGGTGATCGGAGTAGTACCGCTGTCGCTTCTGTTCGCCGCGATGGCCGGTTACGCTCTCGGCGGGCTCCGCATTCCCTTCGGCACGCCCTTCTTCCTGCTTCTGCTGCTTGGGTTGACCCTGCCGTTTGAAGCAGTTATCGTCCCGCTCTACTACCAAATGCAGAGCATGGGTCTGCTCAATACCCGGATCGGTTTTATCCTGCCGATGATCGGGCTCAACATGCCATTCGCCGTTTTCTGGATGCGCACGCATTTCCAGTCGATCCCCAAGGAGATCTCCGAGTCGGCGAACATCGACGGAGCGGGACCCTGGCGGAACTTCCGGTTCATTCAGATCCCGCTGGCCATACCCGCTCTGGCGTCGCTGACGGTGCTGCTGTTCCTGGGCACCTGGAACCAGTTCATGCTCGCCATCGTGCTGATCCAGGATCCGGAGATGCGGACCATGGCCGGGGCTTTGCAGGGTTTTGTCGGGGAACACCAGACGGACGTCGTCCTGCTGAATGCCGGCGCCCTGCTGATCATGGCCCCGGTGATCGTGGTGTTCGTCATCTTCCAAAGGTTCTTCAGCAAGGCATTGCTGGCCGGTGCCGTGAAGGGCTGACCGCGAAAACCTCCCGCTGCGTTGGGCGCTCGGCGTCGCGAGGGAGGTAGGACCCGTTGGCTGCGTGCGGTACCACCGACCGCAGCCAACGGTCCGGACTCGGAAACCCTTGGCCCAGCGCCCTGCGCCGGAGCACTTCGACAGCGGCCACGCGAGGCTCGACTCATCGACCAGTCGCTGACCCCGCCAAGAGAGAGACTTCCTGTGATCAACTTTGCTGAACCGGTCGACCCAGACTGGTGGCGCACCGCCGTGGTCTACCAGATCTACCCGCGCAGCTTCGCCGACTCCAACGGCGACGGCATCGGTGATCTTGCGGGGGTCCGAGATCGGTTGGGCTACCTGGCCGACCTCGGGATCGACGCCATTTGGCTGACGCCGTTCTACCCCTCGCCCCTGGCCGACGGTGGTTACGACATCAGCGACTACCGGGACGTCGACCACAGACTCGGCACCCTGACCGACTTCGACGAACTCACCCGGGATGCCCACAGCAGGGGAATCAAGGTCATCGTGGACATCGTCCCCAACCACACCTCCGACCGGCACCCCTGGTTTCAGCAGGCCCTGGGAACAGGACCGGGTTCGCCCGCGCGCGACCGATACATTTTCCGCGACGGGACCGGACCGCACGGCCAGGAACCACCCGCCGACTGGCGCTCACATTTCGGCGGCAGCGCCTGGGAGCGGCTCCCGGACGGGCAGTGGTACCTGCACCTTTTCGCCCGTGAACAACCGGACCTCAACTGGGACAACCAAGACGTCAGGGCGGACTTCATCCACACGCTACGGTTCTGGGCCGACCGCGGCGTGGACGGTTTCCGTGTCGATGTCGCCCACTCACTCGCGAAAGACCTCTCCCACCCACTGCGCAGCCAACCCCACCTCGACCAACGATTGCCGATGGACGGTACTGACCCGCTGTACGACCGCGACGAGGTCCACGACATTTACCGGCAGTGGCGGGAGATCTTCAACGAATACGACCCACCTCGGATGGCGGTCGCGGAGACCTGGCACCCCACCAGCACCCGCACCTACCTCTACGCCCGCCCGGACGAGCTCGGCCAGGTCTTCGACTTCTCCCTGCTGAAATCGCACTGGGATCGGGATCAATTCCAGCGAGTCGATCAAACAGTCCATCCAGGACCACCTCGGCGGCGGGCGGCGGACTGACCTGGGTGCTGTCCAGCCATGACGTCCCGCGGCACGCCTCGAGACTTGCCCTGCCCATCGACGTGCTGCCCGAAACCTGGTTGCTCACCAACGGAAGCATGCCCGACATCGACCCCGCGCAAGCTCTGCGACGGGCGCGTGCCGCCACCCTGATGATGCTTGCCCTGCCCGGGTCCGCCTACCTCTACCAGGGCGAGGAACTCGGGCTGCTGGAGGTCGCCGACCTGGCCGTCGACGTCCTGCAGGACCCAGTATGGGAACGCACCGGCCATACCCTCAAGGGCCGGGACGGGTGCCGCGTCCCCATGCCATGGAACACCTCCGGAAGCTCCTTGGGCTTCGGCACGAACGGCTCCTGGCTGCCCCAACCACACTGGTTCGGCGGCGCCTCCGTGCAGGCCCAGAGCGGCGTCCCAGGGAGCACCCTGCAGATGTACCGGGCTGCCCTCCAGCTTCGGCGGAAACTGCAAACCGGAGACAGCGAAGTACTGTGGGCGGACGAATTGGACCAGAATGTGCTGGACTTCAGCCGTTCCAACGGCTGGCGCAGCTTGACCAATTTCTCCCTCACCGCCCGCGACCTGCCGCCTGGCGAGATCCTCTTTGCCAGCGGCGTTCTCTCCGGTCGCGGCATTCTGCCTCCCGAAACCACCGTCTGGTTGCAAACCTGAACGATGACTGGACGGTGACAAGATGACCGCATTGTTGATCGACGCATCGCGCTTTCAAGTCCGCTCAGCGAAGGGCATTGAGCCGTCGGATGGTCCCCTGAAGGGGCTGGCCGGTCGGGGATGCACCCGCGTCGCACCGTTTGCGCCGGTTCGGTCTCAGCGGTGAGGTTGTCGATCTCGATTCACCAGCCATGATTGATCGATGATGAAGTGGCTCTCTGATCGGTCGGTGTGGGTGTGCGTGTGGGCTGCGACGGGCTCGATGCAGTGAGCGCCGTCGAGGAACCTCCCTCCGGCGGCTCGCTACCGGACCCGGAGAGCGCGGTGGTTCCGGTCCCGGCGGTTCGCCCGCGCATCACCCGTGGGCGAAGGTGGTGGAGGCTGTCGTTTCGCCGACGCGAACGCCCGCTCGTCGTCGAGGTCCCGGAAGGCGATCCACCGGTAGGCCTTGAACAGAATGTCGCCGTCGCGTTGATCGGCCCCGACCGCCTTGGCGAACCACCGGGTGCCATCGACACCGGTGGCGAAGAATGGGGTGGATCCCCGGGCATCAACGTTCGCCGGGTGGACCTCGGCGACCAACAGACCCGCCCTGGTCAGCGCGGTCCGCACCTGGTCCGGGGTGACTCGCCCGCTGGGCGAGCCGACCGCGAGGTGCACCGCCGCGCCGATCGTCCAGCCGAGCAGGAACCCGCCCAGCACGTCCAACGGCAGGTGCGCCCCGACGAAGATCCGGGCGAACCCCACCGTCACCGGCAACACCCACACCCAGCGTCGCCACCTTCGTGCCAGGAACGGCACGGCCACCGCGGCTAACGCGGCCGATACCGCGGCATGCCCGGACGGGAACCCCAGGCCCTGCGCCGGTGCGCCATGGAACACCATGTCGGGCACCAGTTGTGCGGGGCGGCCCCGACCGATGAGGTCCTTCAACCCGATCGCTGCCACATATGCGGCCAGGCCACCAGCGAGCAGTT
>CAVSRE010000011.1:0-375050 GCA_963730295.1 uncultured Actinomycetota bacterium
ACAAGATGGTGGTCGCGGTGGCCGGCGGCGTCGATCACGCCGATGTGCTCCGCTGGGTCCGCGCGGCGTTTCGGAGTCGGCTGTCCGCGCCGAACGCCGCCGCTGCGCCGGCCGCCTTTCGCGGTAGCCGGGCCATGCCGAAATCGCTCCGTCAGGTGGCGATCGTCGAACGGGAGACCGAGCAGGCGCACCTGTGCATCGGGGTGCCGGCCGGCGATCGCAATGATCCGGACCGGACAACGCTGGCCGTGCTGTCCAGCGCGCTCGGCGGCGGAATGAGTTCCCGATTGTTCCGCAGCATCCGCGAGGAACGCGGCCTGGCGTATTCCTGCTACTCAGCAGCCTCGGCGTACGCCGACGTCGGGTCGTTCTCGGTGTACGCCGGCTGCCAGCCCGACCATCTGGGCGAGGTCGCGAAGCTCATCGGGCAGGAACTGGAACTGGTGGCCGAGTCCGGTCTCGCCGGGTCCGAACTTGCCCGGGTCAAGGGTCAGCTCGCCGGATCGCTGGTGCTCGCCCTGGAGGACACCGAATCGAGAATGAGCCGGATCGGCAAGACCGTTCTGGTGCGCAAGGAGTTTCGATCCATCGAGGACGAGCTGGCGGCCATCCGGTCGGTCACTGCCGCCGATGTCGGGGCACTCGCCAAACAGCTATTGGGCCAGCGCATGTCGGCCGCGGTCGTGGGCCCGTACGCTGCCACTGATGATCTTCCCGTCGAATTGACGCAACTGATCGGCTGATGGTGACTTCTCGGATGAACGGCAGCGGATATGAATAGTGTTGAAACGGGGGTGCTCGGATGAGTGATGAGTTGTTGCGGGTCGGCGTGATCGGTGCGCGCGGCCGGATGGGCGCCGAGACCTGCCAAGCCGTCATCGAAGCCGCCGACATGGATCTGGTGGCCGCCGTCGGTGGTCGGGAGTGGCTGTTCTCGCTGGCCGACGCCGCCAGCCAGGTCGTCGTGGACTTCAGTCACCCGGACGTCGTGATGGAGCACATACGGTTCTGCCTGGACCAGAACATCCACGTGATCGCGGGTACTTCCGGTTTCACCGACGAACGACTCGAGATGATCGGGCAGTGGCTGACGGCCAAGCCGGAACTCGGCGTCATGGTGGTGCCGAACTTTGCTATCGGCGCGGTGTTGACCGCCCGGTTCGCCCGGGAAGCCGCCCGGTTCTTCGAGTCCGTCGAGATCATCGAACTGCACCACGCGGGCAAGGTGGATGCGCCATCGGGGACGGCTGTGGCGACGGCGCGCGCCGTTGCGCTGGCCCGTAAGGACGCTGGACTCGGACCTGTTCCCGACGCCACCACGCTGGAGACCGACGGTGCCCGCGGCGCGAACATCGACGGCATCCAGGTGCATTCGGTCCGGCTGCCGGGCCTGGTGGCCCACCAGGAGGTCATCCTTGGCAGCGCGGGGGAGACCCTGACGATCCGGCACGACTCGTTGCACCGGTCGTCGTTCATGCCGGGGGTGCTGACCGCGATCCGGGCGGTGGCCGGTCGACCCGGTCTGACCATCGGCCTGGAGCAGTTGCTCGGCCTGGAATGAGCAATGTTGGCCGACGTCGTCCCGCGGACGCGACCTCGTGAACAAAGGTGTGCGCATTCGGGTGGTCGTCGGGATCCTGACGGCAGTGCTGTTTGTCTACTTCTGGCTCTTGGCCGACCGCGCCGTTGCCCTGATCGGATCCGGAACCGCCGCGGGTATTGCGCTCGGGATCGGCGTGCTGCTGCTACCGATCATCGGCGTCGTGCTGGTCGGCTGGGAGTTGCGGTTCGGCTGGCAAACCCAGCAGCTCGCCCGCCGACTGGCTGACGACCATCTGCTCCCCGACGACTCCGCATTGCCGCGCCGCGCGTCCGGTCGGGTGGAACGGGATGCCGCCGATGCCCACTTCGAGATCATCCGCGCCGAGGTTGAGGCAGCGCCCGCTGATTGGCGCGGCTGGTACCGGCTCGCACACGCCTACGACCTGGCTGGTGACCGCAAACGGGCACGGTCGTCGATGCGGCACGCCATCGAGCTCGCGGACGCACCCCCAACTGCTTGACATCATCGCCGCGAGCCTGCTGAAGCGCTGCTCCAGCGGTGCAGTACGCGCTTCGGTGGTGATGCATCAGTCCTCGAGCGAGCACAACACCCGACAAGCAGGCAAGCCAACCGGTCAGACCGCGACCAGGTCAACACTGCCCGAGTACCGGACCTCGAAGAGTGGCTCCGCGCCGGTGTCCAGCTCGCGTCGCACGCCATCCGCCGACCAGCCCGCGCCGTTCAGGAAGCCCGCCGTTGCCTTGTCGGATTCGGGCAACCACCACCGTGCCGTCGTCGCACCGATCCGCCGGAGCTCGGCGGCGGCACCGACCAGCAGTCGGCCGCCGTGGCCGCGGCGTCCCCAGCGCGGCACTACGTAGAGCACCTCTATCTCGCCGACCGGGGCGAGCAGGTTCCGATCATCCAAGCCGAAGGACACTGCGGCGAAGCCAACAGGTTCCGCGCCCTCCAGCGCCAGCAACACCGGGCCACCCTGCCGGAGACGGGCATCCCAGGTCTGCGCATGGGCGACCGGATCGGTCATCACCACCTGGGCGGGCAGCAGATCGGCGAAAGCCTGCTGCCAGACCTGAATCTGCAGCCCGGCGATCACCGCGGCGTCGGCGGCTGTGGCTCGCAGGACCGTGCTGTCCACTACCGAACCTCCCGTGCCGCGCGCGAAGCCCGCGAATATCGAAGCCTCAGCATGCCAGCCCCCGGCAGTTCCGGACGCCTGCCGGGTCGGTGCCCGTACCGGACGCCTGCCGGGTCGGTGCCCGGACCGGACGCCTGCCCGGGTCGGTGCCCCGCACCGGACGCACGCGGCCCGGACCCTCCGCTGTCGGGGTCGGATGGCAGCATGCCGAGGGTGACCCAGCCCGACGTGATGACCAGCCGCCTGCCGGGCCGTGCCGCCGCGATCCCGGAGGTGACGGCCGGCCAGGCCCGCCGCATTGCCATTGCGGCTCAGCAGCTTGCCGGCCCCGTGCGACCGCTCGCCGGGTCGGCGGGACGGGCGGTCAACCGGGGGCACCTGAATCGGCTCCTGGAATCAATCGGGCTGCTGCAGATCGACTCGGTCAACGTGCTCGCCCGGGCACACCTGCTACCGATCTTCTCCCGGCTGGGCTCCTACCCCTATTCCCTGATCGAGGGGGCCGCCTGGCCGCGGCGAAGCGGCGACCGACTGTTGCTCGAGGCGTGGGCGCACGTGGCGTCCCTGGTGCCGGTGGGCACCGAGCCGCTGTTGCGCTGGCGGCAGGCCCGGTTTGCCGCCGAGCCCTGGCCACGGGTGGACGCCGTTCGGCGGGACCACCCCGGTTTCCTGGATACGGTGCTCGCCGTCATCGAGGACCGTGGGCCATCATCGGCCGGCGATATTGAGCAAGCGCTGGAGGCACCGGGCCGCGGAATCTCGGGGTGGTGGGAATGGTCGATCACGAAGACCGCCTGCGAGTACCTGTTTGCGATCGGCGCGATCGGCGTCGCCTACCGCCGTGGGTTCGAACGCTGCTACGACCTGATGGATCGCGTGCTGCCGCAGTGGGTGACGGCAACGCCCACCCCGGAGGTGGCCGACGCGAAACGCGCTTCGCTGGCCCTGGCCGCCCGGGCGCACGGCATCGGCACCGCTGCCGACCTGGCCGACTACTACCGGATCAAGCTGACAGCCGCTCGGCCGGCACTCGCCGAACTCGTGGAGGAGGGCGAGGTTGTTCCGGTCAGCGTCCGGGGGTGGAAGGAGGTTGCGTACCTGCATCGGGACGCCAGGATCCCGCGAAAAGTGACCGGAGCCGCCCTGTTGTGCCCGTTCGACCCGCTCATCTGGGAACGGGCCCGGACCGAGCGGCTGTTCGACTTTCACTACCGGATCGAGATCTACACACCCCAGGAGAAGCGGCAGTTCGGCTACTACGTCTTCCCACTCCTGGTGGGCGAAGAACTGGTGGGCCGCTTCGACCTCAAGGCGGACCGACTCGGATCGCGGCTGCTCGTCCAGGCGTCCTGGCTCGAGCCGGGAGCGGATGCCGCGGTCGCAGCAGATGCGGCCGCTGTCGAGTTGGTGAGGATGGCCGACTGGCTGGGGCTGGCGGAGGTTGTCGTCATGGGTCGCGGGGACCTGTGGCCGACGCTGGCGTCCAGACCTGGAATGACGATGGGTAGCCTGCCCGAGTGATAACTCTGCCGGCTTCCGTCGCCGCCGGTCACCCGTCCACTGCGACCGTGGGCCGTGACGTACTGGCCCGCGGCGGATCCGCGGCGGACGCGGTGGCGGCCATGATTCTCGCGGGCTGCGTGGCCGAAACTCTGTTCACCGGACTCGGTGGCGGCGGTTTCGCGACGGTGTACGACTCGGCGAGCAGGCAGGTGCACTGTCTGGACTTCTTCGTTGCCGTGCCCGGTCTCGACGGCAGCATCCCGGCGGCGGCACGGGCGATCAAGGTGGCCTTCGGTGATGTCGAAGTGCCCTACGCCGTCGGCGGGCCGAGCGTGGCGGTGCCCGGCACACCCCGTGGTGTGGCCGCCCTGCACGCCGCGTTCGGGCGCCTGCCCTGGTCCGAGATCGTCAGCCCAGCAAGGGATCTCGCCGCTCAAGGGGCGCCGTTTCCGCTGCAACACGCGGAATTGCTGCCCGACGTGGCGGCAGCGATGGTGCTCGGGGCGGGGGTCGCGGTGTATTCGCGGCCGGACGGCGCCGGCGGCCGGCGCACCCTTGCCCATGGCGAACTGCTGCACCATGCCGGTCTCGCCGACACGATGGACGACTACCTCAATGACGGGCCGGATGCACTGACCATCGGCTCCCACGGCCGGGACCTGGTGGCGGCCGTCCGCGCTGACGGCGGCGCATTGTCCGAACTCGACATGGCGCAGTACCGGGTACGTGAACTGGCGGTGGAACGAGTCGAGTTCGGTCCAGGCGTCATCTGCGTGCGAGGAAACGATCTGGATTCATTCTCGGGGACGGCGCAGGCGCTGAACGGCTTGCTGCATCGCCCCGGACCGGCTGCGCGGGCCTGCAGCCTTGTCCAGGCGTTGCGGGCACCAGTCGCACGCGCCGAGACCACCACCGTCGTCGCCGTCGACGACCAGGGAAATGCCTGCGCGGCAACGCATTCGTTGGGTCTCGGGTCCGGTATTTGGACCGGCGGGGTACACGGCAACTCCATGCTCGGCGAAGGCGAACTCCTCCGTGGTGATTTGCTACCGGGACAGCGGATGCCGTCGATGATGGTGCCACTGGTCGTCACCGATGCCGCCGGGGGGTTGTTGCTGGCAGGTGGTGCGGCCGGTGGCAGTCGCATTCGCCCCGCACTGCTGCAGGTGCTGACCAGGGTGCTGATCGACGGCCATGGAGCTGCGGAAGCCGTTGCAGCGCCACGCCTGTCGGCTACACCGGACGCCGTGCACCTGGAGCCGGGGTTCGACCCG
Organism: uncultured Actinomycetota bacterium; assembly: GCA_963730295.1. Classification (GTDB taxonomy): domain Bacteria; phylum Actinomycetota; class Actinomycetes; order Mycobacteriales; family Nakamurellaceae; genus Nakamurella. The sequence goes on from CAVSRE010000011.1 coordinate 5,477, forward strand.
GAGGTCATTGCGGCGCTCATCGAGGACGGCGAAGAGGTTGTGCAGTGGCCCGAGCAGCGCCCGTACTTCGGGGGAGTCGCGGTGGTCGCGAGCGACGGCCCCGCCGCTGATCCCCGGCGTGGCGGGATGGCCCTCCGGTTGGTTCCCTAGCGCCCCCGACCGCCGGGCAAAGCCCGCTCAGCCGACCGTGCAGCGGTTCCGCCAGGCCTCGAAGGCCTGTTGGCTTGTCCGCATTGGCGTGTAGCCGAACACCTGCTTCAGCTTGGTGTTGAGCAGCACCGGCCGGTTCTGCAGGAACATCGTCTGCTCCGGCCCATAAGTGGTCAGCCCGAGCCGGTGACCCAGGGCGAGCGCCAGTCGGAGTACGGGTTCCGGCAGCGTCAACGTCGGTTTCCCGAGCGCAGCCGCGATGTCCTGAATAGTCATCGCGCCGTCACCCGCCACGTTGAAGGCGCCGGCCGGCCCGCCGAGGACGGCGCGGATCATGATGGCCACCACGTCCTCATCCCAAATGAAGACGAACGGGCTGGATGATCCGCGAATCACCAACAGGCGCTTCCTGCTGAACAGCGCCGTGATCTGATTGTCGACCGACTCGCCCAGGATCGTGCCGATCCGCAGGATGACCTGCTCCAGTCCCGGGTTGGCGATCAGTTCGGCGGCCAGCATCTCCTCGACCAGTCGCTTGTGGTCGGCATAGGCGAACTCGGGGTTACCGCGCAACGGAGTTTGCTCGTCGATCCACGGCGGATTATCCGCGTGATAGCCGTAGGCGGCACCGCTCGAGGAGACGACGATGCGACCGACACCGTTGGTCCGGCAGGCGTCGAGCACGTTGCGGGTCCCGGTCACGTCGACGGCCAACGAACGATCGCGAGGAGTCGCCGTTGCCGGATCGACGACGGCGGCCAGGTGGATGACGGTGTCGATCCGGTGTTGTCGGAGTTGTCCGCTGATCGCGGTGGCGTCCGTGACATCGACCCGCTCGTAGCTGACATTCGGCACGATCAGCTGCGGTGGCCGAATATCGGCGCTGACCACCAGCTCGACCGCATCGGTCAGCGCGGCGAGACCGCCCACCACCGAATGACCCAGGAAACCGCTGCCGCCGGTCACATAGACCCGTTTCATGTCGCGACCGCGCCTGCGGTGAATCCTCGACGTGCCCACCAACTGGCCAGCAGCAGCCCGGTCATGATGTCCCAGATACCCCACCAACCGGCGACCATGGCCATGCCGCCGATCCCGTCGAAGAACGTGAACACCATTCCCAGTCCGAGTCCGGCATTGCGGACGCCGACCTCGAAGGTCACCGCCTGACGATTCCGCATCTGCAAACCCGACCAACGGGCGATCGAATATCCGAGCAGCAGGGCCAGCAACCCTTGCAGCAGGACCGCGACAAACACCAGACCGATGTAGTCGACGAAGGTAGCGGCATTCCCGGCCAGACCGCTGAGGATGAAGACCAGCAGCGCAAGCAGCGAGATCCGCTTGACCCACGGCTGGGCTCCGGCAGCGAATCCAGGAAACCGCTGGGAAATGACAATCCCGATCACGAAGGGGATCCCGATGATCAGGGCGGTATCGCGGAGCATCGACGCCGCACTCAGGTTGACCGCCGTCAGGATGGCATCGGTCGAGGGCCGCAGGCTGCCCCAGAACGCGACACCGAGCGGCATCAGGAAGATCGCCATGACGTTGGAAATCGCGGTCATGGACACCGACAGCGCGACATTGCCGCCGGCGCGATGGGTGAGGACGTTTGAAATGCTTCCCGGCGGGCAGCACGCGACCAGGATCATCCCCATCGCGATCGAGGCCCGCACGCCGAGAACCAGGGTGAGCGCGAACGTCATCGCCGGCAGCACGACGAACTGTGCTGCGATGCCGACTGCCATCGGCTTGGGCATCTTCACCACGCCGGCGAAATCCGCAACCTTGGTGTCGAGCGCGATGCCGAACATGATCGCGGCCAGCACGACGTTGAGCAGGGTCAGGGTGGACGGGCTGAAGTTCAGGCGGACCGCGTCGAGGTCGGTAGCTCCACCGGTGACGGCGGACGAAATCACGACGATTCCGTCAGGTGGAACGTCTTTGGCTCTGTGCTGCCAGGGTCCGTGGTGGCCGACCGGCTGTGGCGTGGCACATCACGAGTATCACCGAAGACCCGCCGGGTCGACCGGCAGCCCTACACAGCGACACTGCGGCGCAGGCGGATGTTGCCGGAGGTGGTCTTGACCCGGAGGTCGAGTGTCTGTTCCTCTGTTGCGTCGCCGATGATTCCGTCGGCGGATTCAGGCGATGCCACGTTCGCCGGCGGAGCCTCGTCGGTGACCTCGAAGTCGGAGTTGGTGGAACCCGAGATGGTGCTGAGGTCGACGGCGGTCAGCGTTCCGGCGTGGATACCGACCTCGACATCACCGGAGACGGTGACCAGTTCCGCACTGCCGGACGTCGCGTCCAGCACCGTGACGTCACCGGACACGCTGCGGGCGTTGATGTTTCCCGCCTGGTTGACCAACCGGATGTCGCCGGAAGTGGAGTGCACCAGTGCGTCGGAGGTGCTGCTGTGCACCGCGATGTCGCCGGAGGCAGTGCGAACGTCGCACTCTGCGGTCGCGGTGATGGACACGTCGCCGCTCGCGGTCTGCACCACAGATCGTCCGGTGACCTTGTCGACCCGAACGTCGCCGGACGCGGTCCTGGCCTCCATCCGATCCGACTGTCCGGTCACCGTGATGTCCGCGGACTGGCTCTGAATCCGGATGCCGGAGGCGGTCGGGGCGGTGACGTGTACGGAGAAGGAAGACTTCCAGCCGTCGCGTGCCGGATCGGTGTCGACAATCAGGGTTCCTGCGCGGGTCGTGGTCGACCCTTCGACGTCTGACGGGGCGGTCGGTGGCCGGTGTTCTACGCGCACCCGCTCGGTCGGGTCGTCCTGCACTGCGTCGTTCCCGAATGCGGTCGGTCCGGAATCGAAGCGCGAGCGACCACCGGCATACGCCTGGCGATCGCCGGCGAACTGGGCCCTGGCTGCCCTGATCACGTCGTCCAGGAATCCAAGGGGGTGGGCCGTGGCAGCGACCACGTCAACGGTGGTGGTCGCGACATCGGCGAGGTCGACGCGGATCTCCCCGGAGGCATTGCGGATTTCAATGGTGATCGGTTCCGGGGTCAGGAACGTATGCATGATGTCCTCATCTGTGCTGGTGGAGGTCGTGAAAAGCGCCGGGCTGAAGTGGTGGAACGGTTCGGAGAAGAGGGTTTTCGAATCGGATCGACGACCTCAGCCGCGGAAGTACCCGGTGACGTTGCGTTCCGAGGTTCCGCGGCCGCGATGGTTGCTCTTGTTCGGGACGGCCGAGCGCACGGAGTCGGACACGGCGCGGGAGATGTAGGTGTTCAGGGAAACGCCCTGGTCCGATGCCGCTCGTTCGGCCTGCGACTTGAGTTCGTTGAACAGCCGAACCGTCGTCCTGGAAAGCTCGCCACCGGCGTCCTGCATGGCCCGGCGAAGGTCGTCGGCAGAGGGCCCGTCGTCGCCGGCGGAACCCGCAGCGGTTGCTTCTTCTTCGAAGGTCCGCTCGGAGCGATAGTTCTTGGTGAGCCGCGAACTGCCCAACGCACCGCCCCGATAGTCACCGTCGGCCTGGCCGGTGCCGGAATTGTCGGAAGCATGCCGGGTGACGGACACACGCACATCGCGGCCGTCGAGCCGAAGTTCGACGGTGGTGTCCTCCAGTGCGCCGGTGACCTCGGCCGCCAGGTCGGACAAGGCGTTCATGATCGCGAGGCGGGTGGCCGGCTCGAGCGCGCCGGCCAGCAGCGCAGCGGCGCGGCGGGAGTCCTCGTCACCGACGGAGGCCGCAGTGATCAGGTCGTCCCGGAGGTTCTGGGTGTAAGGGGTGAGGTCCATGACGCCACTATGACACCATAATGACGCCACTTCAAGGGCACGTTGACGTCGCCCCTAAACTGGCGGCCATGACCGCACCCTTCACCGATCATTCGAGCCGGTACGCGACCCTGCTGCGCGAGCAGGTTCGCAACGAGTTCAACGCCAGCCAGCAGTACATCGCGATCGCGGTCTGGTACGACGCGAAGGACCTCCCGCAGTTGGCCGCCCACTTCTACCTGCAGGCCTCGGAAGAGCGTCAGCACGCGATGATGATGGTCCAGTGGATGCTCGATCGGGACATCGAGGTCACGATTCCCGGGGTGGACGAGGTTCGTGGTGCGTTCGAGAACATCGTCGAGCCCATCGCACTGGCGCTGAAGCAGGAGATCGCGGTCACCGATCAGATCAAGGCGTTGTTCGCGACAGCGCGGGAAGAGGGCGACTTCCTCGGTGAGCAGTTCATGTTGTGGTTCCTCAAGGAACAGGTCGAAGAGGTGGCGTCGATGACGACGCTGCTGAATGTTGCGCAGCGTGCCGGTACCGACTGGTTCGACGTCGAGACATACCTGGCCCGGGAGAGCGTGGGGGACGGTGGCGCGGACGCCGGCGCGCCGGCCGCCGCCGGGGGTGGGATCTGAGCGGGGAGGGCGGCCCGCGGGTGCGGTTGATCGGCCGCACCGAGTTCCTCCCCCCGGCGGACGTTCCGTGGACGACCGACGCCACCGGCGGCCAAGCGCTGGCCGAGTTCGCCGGACGGGCCTGCTACCAGTCCTGGTCGAAGCCGGTTCCGGCGACCGCAACCAATGCCGGCTACCTCGACCACATCCTGCAGGTCGGCCACCTGTCGGTGCTGGAGCACAGCGCCGCGACGTTCTACATCACCGGGATCTCCAGGTCGGTGACACACGAACTCATCCGGCATCGGCACTTCTCGTTCTCCCAGCTCTCTCAGCGCTACCTGCCGCCCGACGGTCCCGAGGTGATCGAGCCCGCCGTCATCGCTGCCGACCCGGCCCTGCACGAGATTTTCACTGCGGCGGCGGCGCAGTCCGCGACTGCCTACGCACAACTGCTGGCGGGTCTCGAGAAGCGTGCTGTCACCGCGCCGGACGGAACCCTAGCCCGCAAGCAGGCCAGGCAGGCTGCCCGTGGCGTGCTCGCGAACGCCACCAGCACCGCGATCGTGGTCACCGGAAACTACCGGGCTTGGCGGCATTTCATCGGCATGCGGGCAACCGAGGCGGCGGATGTGGACATCCGTGGGCTCGCAGTGGCCGTCCTGGTCGAGCTACAAGCGTTGGCGCCCAACGTCTTTGCAGATTTCCGGGTCAGCGCCCTGCCAGACGGAACAGCCGTCGCCGCCTCACCACTGGTCGGCGAGGGGTAGCCGTCGCCCAGGGCCGCGTCTCCTAGTTCTGCACCTGCGCGGCGGTGACGGAGAACGGCTTGCCCTGCTGGCAGATGGTCATCATGTCCGTCTCGAATGTGCCGGTCACCTCGACCTGCGAGCCGATCGGCGCCACCTTGGTGTCCAGGCCCACGAGGGTGGCGAGCACGGCGCCGGTCGCGTCGGTGAGCACGATGCACCCGGTCTCGACGCCCCCGGCGACGGTACCGGTCAGTGTGGTGATCCCCGCCGAGCCGGGAGCTCCCGTTGACCCCTTCGAAACTGAGGTCACGGGATTGGAACTGCTCAGTTCCGTCGACGGGGACGCGGTGCCGGAACTGGCCGCGGAGCTGGCCGCAGAACTGCTGACGGTCGCTGACGGCGTTGTGGGGTTGGTCGACGCGCAGGCGCTCAGTGAACCCGCCAGGCCGACGGCCAGAACCACCGCCAGTAGCTGCCTCAACCCGCGTCCTCGATCGGCGCAGACCATCTGTGTCTCCCTGCTTCGGTGTCCCGTGGACAGTCCCGTCGAGCGGTTCGACCATCGTGGAAAGGACGTGCTGGTCCGGTCTCATCGTTGCACGTAGGTCGTGACGGGCATCACCCGCTGATCGGCGGCAGGCGGAACCGGACGCTCAGTCCCGGATCACGACCGGGCCCGGTGGTCGTGTCAGCGAGACTGATCGAGCCGCCCTGCTGGTTGATCAATTCCCGGACAATGGCCAGCCCCAGCCCGCTGCCGCCGCTGTCCCGGTCGCGGGCGTCCTGGAGTCGGGTGAAACGCTCGAAGACCCGTTCCCGGTCACCGGCGGGGATGCCGGGTCCGTCATCGGCAATCACCACCGACGCGCCACCCTCGGCGGTCGACCGAACGGTGACCGTCACCGCGGTCGCGGCATGGCGGACCGCGTTGTCCAGCAGATTGGCCAGCACCCTGGCCACTGCCCCTGGGTTCGCCTCCACTGCCGGGGTGTCCATCACCAGTACCGTGACCGGAACCCGGCTCGCTGCATAACGTTTCGCGATGACCGTCGCAATTTCGCGGATGTCGAGTCGTTGTCGCGTCGGGGGTTTGCCGTCATCGACCTTGGCCAGCAGCAGTAGGTCCTCGACCAGCCCGGTGAGCCGGTCCACCTCGGCGACCAGGTCGGCCGGGTCCGGTTCGTCACCGGTAGCGGCGGCGACCTCCAACTGGGTGCGCAAGCTGGTCAACGGCGACCGCAACTCGTGTGCGGCGTCGGCCACGAAGGCTCGCTGCCGGTTCCGGGAAACCTCCAGCCGGGCGAGCATGTCGTTGAGCGTCTCGGCCAGTCTGCGGATCTCGTCGGCCGAGTCGGGCAGCGACAGCGTGTCGTTCGAGTTCGCGCCGGTGATCTTCTCCGCGGCGGCGCGGAGCGCCTCGACGGGCCGGAGGGTGGCACCGACGAACAGCCAGAGCACCGCCGCCAGCACGGCCAGCAGCAGCACGTACCCGACGATCACGGCCGTGCGCACCACCCGAACGGCGTCGTCGATATCACCGGACGGGGAGCCGACCAGCACCGTGTTCGGATCGTTCGTCGAACCGGCCGGTAGCGCGATGACGCGCACCGGACCCAACACTCCGAACTGCGCGCCGGGCACCGTGACCGGGCCCTCGACCGCCGCGGCCAGCTGATCTGCGGACACCGCGGGGACCAGCCGATCGGCGCCCGCAGAAGCCGCCAAGACCCGACCCTGTTGATCGACCACCTGCACGAGCGTCGTTCCGCCGGCCGGTACCGGGTCGGGGAGCCGGCCCGCGTCAACCAGGAGGGCCACGTCCTGTGCCGTCTGTCGTGCTGTTTCATCGGACGCGCGTTCCAGTCCGGACCGGAGCAGGACGGTCAGGGCAACACCGCCGATGGCGAGTCCGATCGCGAGACCGACCGTCGCCAACAGCACCAACCTGGTCCGCAGGCTCCACCCGCGACCGCTTCGGACAGTGGCGGTCGGTGACGTCGGAACGACCGGATCAGCCGCCATCGGGCGCCAACCGGTAGCCGACCCCACGCACGGTGGTGATGGCCTTGCGGTCGAAGGGGGTGTCGATCTTGCGCCGCAGGTACCCGATGTACACCTCCACGACATTCGCCTCGGACGCTCCGTAGGACTCCCAGACGTGCTCGAGTAGATCGAGCCGGCCAACCACCTCGCCCGCATGCCGCATCAGGTATTCCAACAGCGAGAACTCGCGCGCGGTCAGGGCGATCGGCACTGCGCCGCGGGAGACCAGTCGGGCCGACGGGTCGAGCAGTAGGTCACCGGCCGCCAGGACCGCCGGTCGTTCGGGTGCGCCCCGCCGCAGCAGTGCCCGGAGCCGGGCGACCAGCACCACGTAGCTGAACGGCTTGGTGAGGTAGTCGTCGGCACCGACGTCCAGCCCGTCGGCCTGGTCGTACTCGCCGTCCTTCGCGGACAGCATCAGCACCGGAACCCAGTTCCGCTCCGTGCGCAGGGTGCGGACCACTTCGTAGCCGGACAACCGGGGGAGCATGACGTCGAGCACGATCGCGTCGTAGTTGCCCGAGCGGGCGGAATCGAGCCCCGAGAGACCGTCATGGGTGACGTCAACAGCGAAACCCTCGGCACTCAGGCCCTTGTGCAGCGCCCTGGCCAACCGGACCTCGTCCTCGACGACCAACACTCGCAAGGCGTGAGCCCCCTTCGGTGCAGCTGCCGTTCTCAGGGTGCTCTCAGCATCCATCGTCGACTATGGGAGCAGCACCACTACCGACGCCTGCGACGAAGTCGGCAGGCGCACATCGAATACCGTTGACCTTGCCACAACCCAAGGAAGTGCCCCATGGCCTTGACCAGCACCCACCCGGCGATCCGTTGGGCGGTTCCCGGCGCCGTCGTCGCCGTTGCGTTGGGCGCGGTGGCCTTCACCTCGGCCACCGCGGACGCCACCGCGACGTTGCCGCCACGCTCAGCAGCTGAACTACTGGTCGACGTGCAAACCGCGAGTCTCACTTCCCTTTCCGGGACTGTCGTGCAGAACGCGGACCTGGGACTGCCGGACCTTTCGGGGCTGGGCGGTGGCGGAAGTTCGGACTTCAGTTCGCTGATCTCCGGCTCGCACACTCTGCGGGTCTGGTACGGCGGCCAGGACCAGCAACGGCTCGCGTTGCTCGGCACTCTCGGCGAATCCGACATCGTCCGGAACGGGTCGGACGTCTGGACCTGGTCCAGCGATGACAACACGGCCACCCACTACTCGCTCCCGGCACACGCCGACGGAACGGCGACGGGTGAAGCCCCGTTGACCGACCCGAGCAAGCTGGCGCTGACGCCGCAGCAGGCTGCCGACCAGGCGCTCGCCGCGATCGACCCCAGCACCGCCGTCACGGTGGACGGCACCGCGTCCGTCGCCGGCCGGGACGCCTACGAGCTGGTGCTGACCCCGCGTGATACTGCCTCCCTGATCGGCCAGGTCAGGATCGCCGTCGACTCCGAACAGCATCTCCCGCTGCGGGTGCAGGTCTGGGCCAAGGATGCTCCGGCTCCGGCCTTCGAGGTTGGCTTCACGCAGGTCAGCTTCGACGCCCCGGCAGCCGAGCAATTCCAGTTCTCGCCGCCGCCCGGTGCAACGGTGGATGAATCAACCCTCGGTCAGGGCGGCGGTGCGAAACCGAACCTGGCAGCGCCCGGTTCGTCCCCACTCGAGCCTGGAACGGCGGGCGGAGCGCCGGGTGCGGTCGGGCCAACGATTGTCGGGACCGGCTGGACCTCGGTCGTGGTCGCGACAGTGCCACCGGACTGGGCCACTGCCGCCACGGCTCCGTTGGAGGCCGCCCCGTCCGAAACCCCGGGCGGACCGCGGACCGGGCGGCCGGGTGGCTCGATGAACCTGCAGTCCCTGGTCGGTTCGCTGCCGGCCGTCAGCGGGGACTGGGGCTCCGGTCACCTGTTGCAGTCGGCACTGTTCTCCGTCCTGATCACCGATGACGGTCGGGTGCTCGCCGGGGCCGTCGCCCCCGAGATGCTGTACTCGGCAGCCGCGCAATGACGTCGCCGGCCGAGGCGATCACCGCCCGGGCAAGGACGGGTGTTCCGGGGGCCGAGCACTACTCGGACGTCACCGCGGTGACATCGAGCGGTCTGACCAAGCAGTTCCGCGGTGGCCAGATCGCGGTCGATCACATCGATCTCGCGGTTCCGGCCGGCTCGGTCTACGGATTTCTGGGACCGAACGGCTCCGGTAAAACCACCACGATCCGGATGCTGCTCGGTCTGGTCCGGCCGACGTCGGGTAGCCACACCCTGCTCGGTGGCCGGATCCCGGAAGATTCCGGCAAGGTGCTGCCGAGGGTCGGGGCGCTGGTGGAGGGCCCCGCCTTCCACCCATACCTTTCGGGTCGGGACAACCTGCGGCGGTTGGATGCTGTCGATCGCACCGCCGATCCGGCGACGTGTGCTGTTCGCATCTCGGGTGCGTTGGAGCGCGTCGGCCTGTCGGCCGCCGCCGCGAAGCGATACCGGAACTATTCGCTCGGGATGCGTCAGCGGCTGGGTATCGCCGCTGCGTTGCTGCAGCCCCGCGAGCTACTGATCCTGGATGAACCGACCAATGGTCTCGACCCGCAGGGCACCCGCGAGGTCCGCGCGTTGATCACTGAACTCGCGTCCACCGGCGTCACCGTGATGCTGTCCACCCATCTGCTTTCCGAGGTCGAACAGGTCTGCACGCACGTGGGGGTGATGCACATCGGGAAGCTGGTGGCGCAGTCGCGGCTGTCCGACCTGCGTGCTCAGTCCGCCCCGCGCATCCGGGTACAGGCGGATCGACCCGACCTGGCCGTCGCCGCGCTGACCCGGCTCGGCCTGACGGAGATCGCTGTCGCCTCCGATGACGTGACCGCCCGGCTCGGGGCGGCAGACCCCGCTGATGTCAACACCGCGCTGGTGGCCGACGGGATCCGGGTGCGGGCTTTCGGCCTGGTTCCGGTCAATCTGGAAGATGTCTTCGTGACCTTGACGGGGGAGGGTTTCGGTGTCAGCGGCTGAGTCGGTGCGGGCAGCGCCCAGGAGAATCCCGCCCAGCAGAGTCCCGCCCACCAGGGTTCGACGGCTGTCGGGTCGGTTCCTGCGATCCGAGTTGACGTTGATCTTCGGTCGGCGGCGCAACATCGCCGGTCTCGCCGTCCTCGCTGCGGTGCCGATCATCATCGGGTTGGCCGTCAGGTACAGCGGTGGGCCGCGCGGCGGATCCGGTTTTCTCAGCCAGGCCACCAACAATGGGCTGTTCGTCGGACTCGCCGCGCTCACCGTTGAGCTGCCGTTGTTCCTACCGTTGGCGGTCGGGGTGATCGCGGGTGACTCGGTGGCCGGCGAGGCGAGCGTCGGCACGTTGCGCTACCTGCTCGCGACACCGGTGCAGCGCACTCGGCTGCTCGCGGTGAAGTACACCTCCATCGTGATCTCCGCGGCTTTCGCGGTGCTGCTGATCGCGGTGGTCGGGGTTGGGCTCGGCCTGGTGCTGTTCGGGGCCGGACCGGTGACCCTGCTGTCCGGGACCCAGGTGTCGACCGGGGTCGGTATCTGGCGGCTGGTGCTCGTCTGCGGCTACCTGACCGTCTGTCTGGCCGCCTTCGGTGCCATCGGGCTGTTCATCTCCACCCTCACCGAACAACCGGTCGGCGCCACGATCGGCGTCGTCGGGCTGGCCATCATCAGCCAGATCCTGGATGCGGTACCGCAGCTGTCAGCTATCGGGCCGTACCTGCCGACGCACTACTGGCTCAACTTCGGCGACCTGCTGCGCGACCCCATCGCCACGGATCAGATCGGTACCGGCCTGATCAGTGCCGGCGTGTACACGGTGATCTTCCTGACCGCCGCCTGGGCCCGGTTCGGTAGCAAGGACATCACCAGCTGACGCACCACTGATCGCTGGCTGGAAGGTAGGGCGGTCAACGACACGTACCGTGGAGGCATGAGCCTCGCCCAATCCGAACGCGCACAACTCGCTGATCTGTTCGTCACGCTGGGGCCTGACCAGCCCACCCTCTGCGAGGGCTGGGACACCGAGGACCTGCTCATCCATCTGCTGGTCCGGGAGCGCAGCGTGCTCGGTGCGGCGGGCACTCAGGTTTCGGCGCTGAAGAGTTTCACCGAAAAGGCCTCCGCCGATTACGCGAAGCGCCCGTGGACCGAGTTGATCGAGGAGTACCGGTCCGGCCCACCGGCGCTGAATCCGATGGGCTGGGGCAAGCTCGACGAACTCACCAACAGCGGCGAGATGTTCATCCACCACGAGGACGCCCGCCGTGGCCAGCCGAGCTGGGAGCCCCGTGAGTTCGACGCCCGAACCACCAAGACCCTGGAGGACATGGTCGGTTCCGGAATGTCCAAGCTCGCCCTGCGCAAGTCCCCGGTCGGAGTGCAGGCCGAGCTGCCCAGCGGTCGCACGATCGAGTTGAAGTCCGGCGAACCGGTGGTGACGATCGCGGGCGAGCCCGGCGAGATCATTCTGTGGATGTCTGGGCGCACCGCGAGCAACGTCAAGCTCACCGGTGACGATCAAGCTGTCAGCGCACTCACCGAGAGCAAGCGGGGGGTGTAGCGGCGCGCCGCCCGGTGGTACCACGTCATTCGGTGGCCCACCGACGGGGACGAAATGAGTGACGCTGACGGGTCGTGGCCCGGCCGGGTCGGTGAGGCCGGTAAGTTTCTCAGATATGACGACGCTCATTGCCGGTCCATCAGGCCGGCCAGGTCGGCCGTTCGGCACCGTTCTCGCGGCCATGGTCACACCGTTCACCGCCGCCGGCGAACTCGACATTGCCGCTACCGGCCTGCTCGCGGAAAAGTTGGTCAACGAGGGCAACAACGGCCTCGTGGTCAACGGCACGACCGGCGAGTCGCCGACGACGACCGACGCCGAGAAGGAAATGGTCATCCGCGCAGTGGTCGACGCGGTCGGTGACCGCGCCACCATCGTCTCCGGGGTCGGCAGCTACGACACCGCACACTCGGTACGGATGGCGAAGGCGGCCGAAAAGGCCGGCGCACATGGCGGCCTGGTCGTGACGCCCTACTACTCCCGGCCGCAGCAGGAAGGTCTGCTCGCGCACTTTGCCGCCGTTGCGGACGCGTCCGACCTGCCGATCATGTTGTACGACATCCCACCCCGGTCGGTGGTTGCCATCGCCCCGGAGACCCTGCTCCGACTGGCCGAGCACCCGCGGATCACCGCCGTGAAGGATGCCAAAGGTGACCTGCTCGCCGGATCCCAGGTGATCGCAGGATCGGATCTGGCCTACTACTCCGGTGACGACCCGCTCACCCTTCCGTGGATGAGCGTCGGCGGCGTCGGCATTGTCAGCATCATTTCGCACGTCGTCGGGCCGCACGTCCGGGCCATGGTCGACGCGGCCGAGGCCGGCGACTACGCCAAGGCGCGCAAGATTCATCTTGACCTGTTGCCCGCCCACCGCGCGATGGGCCGCTGCGGCGGGGGGGCCGGTCTGGTCTTCGCCAAGGCCGCCCTGCGACTGCAGGGGTTCGGCGTCGGCGATCCGCGGCTCCCGCAGATTCCGGCCACCCACCACCAGACCGAGCAGATCGCTCGGGACCTCGACGAGATCGGCCCCTTGTTGTGACTCGTGCCGGCGGCTCTGCCGCTTCCGTGCCACCGCCGCCGAAACTGGATCCTCCGCCGAAGCTGCCCAAGGCTGCGCTACGGGTCGTCGCGCTGGGCGGTATCACCGAAATCGGTCGCAATATGACCGTCTACGAGTACGAAGGCCGGCTGCTGGTCGTCGACTGCGGGGTGTTGTTCCCCGAGGACGGCCAGCCGGGTGTGGATCTGATTCTGCCCGACCTCAGGTTGGTGGAGAACCGGGTCGACGACATCGAGGCCGTGGTGATCACCCACGGGCATGAGGACCACATCGGCGCACTTCCCTGGCTGCTGCGGTTGCGCAAGGACCTGCCGGTCATCGGCGCCCGATTCTCGTTGGCGCTGATCGCCGCGAAGTGCCGGGAGCACCGCATCACCCCGAAACTGGAGGTGGTCGCCGAGGGAGACCGCCGCACCGTCGGTCCCTTCGACCTGCAGTTCTTCGCCGTCAACCACTCCATCCCGGACGCGCTGGCGGTCGGTATTCGAACACCCGCCGGCTCGGTGCTGCACTCCGGCGATATCAAGCTCGACCAGCTGCCGCTGGACGGCCGGCTGACCGATCTCAGCGGGTTCTCCACGTTCGGCGACGAGGGAGTTGACCTGTTCCTGATCGATTCCACCAACGCCGAGGTCCCGGGCTTCGTCGCACCGGAACGGGAGATCGGCCCGGTGATGGACTCGTTCATCTCCAAGGCCACCCAACGGGTGATCGTCGCGTCGTTCGCCTCACACGTGCACCGGGTGCAGCAGATGATCGACTCGGCATACCGCAACGGTCGCAAGATCGCCTTCGTCGGCCGGTCGATGGTCCGTAACATGCAGATCGCGCAGGATCTCGGCCTGCTGACCGTTCCGGACGGATTGGTCCGGTCGCTGGACAAGGTCCTGGAACTGCCACCGGACCAGGTGTTGCTGATCTCCACCGGCTCGCAGGGCGAGCCGCTGTCGGCGCTGTCCCGGATGTCCCGCGGCGAGCACCGCCAGGTGAACCTGCGCTCCGGTGACACCGTCATCCTGGCGTCCTCGATGATCCCCGGCAACGAGACCAGCGTCTTCACCGTGATCAATGAGTTGGCCAGGGTCGGCGTCACAGTGGTCCATCAGGGCGTCGCCAAGGTACACGTGTCCGGGCACGCCTCGGCCGGTGAACTGCTGTTCCTGTACAACGCCGTCCGACCGAAGAACGTCATTCCGATCCACGGTGAATGGCGGCATCTGCGGGCCCAGGCCAAGCTCGCCATCGCGACCGGCGTGCCACCGGAGCGGGTTGTGCAGGCACCGAACGGCACAGTCGTCGACCTGATCAAGGGCAAGGCGCGGGTCGTCGGGCACATCGAGGTCGGCATGGTCTACGTCGACGGCAATGCGGTCGGCGACGTCGGCGAGGACACGCTCTCGGATCGGTTGATCCTCGGTGAGGGCGGCTTCATCTCCATCACCGTCGCCATCGACCGGATCACCGGCCGGGCCGTTGCGGCACCGACGATCTCGGGCCGTGGCTTCTCCGCCGATCCCAAGGCGCTCGATGCCGTGGTGCCGCTGGTCGAGGCCGAGCTCGCCCGGATGGAGGCCGACGGCGTCACCGACCCGCACCGGGTCGCGCAGTCGGTCCGGCGAATCGTCGGCCGTTGGGTCGGCGATACCTACCGGCGCCGGCCGATGATCGTGCCGACCGTGCTGGCCGTTTGACGCGCCGATGGCCGAGCTGATTTACCACATCTCGCTGGTCAGTGAATGGCGCGCTGCTCGGGGTGCAGGCGAATACACGATGTCGTCGAACGGCATCACGTTGGCTGAGCAGGGATTCATCCACTGCTGCTACAACAATCAGATTCGTGGTGTGCTGCAACGGTTCTACGCCGCCGTGACGGAGCCGATGTGCCTGCTGGCGATTGACCCGGATCGCCTTCTGAGCTCGGTGGTTGCGGAGAACCTGGAGGGCAGGGAGGAACTCTTCCCACATATTTACGGGCCTATTCCGATCGACGCGGTCACCGAAGTGAGCATGCTGACCCGCGACGAGTACACGGGCTGGCGGTTCGACTGGGGATAGGCCCGGGTGGGGATCGGGTGCTGGTCGGTCAGTCCGATGTCGGGGGAGTGTGCCCGTTTTCTCGTTGCGACTCCGCGTCCTCCGCCGGTTCGGCGCCGGCGATCTCGCGGAGCGTCGGCGGGACGGGCCTACCCCACGTGTTGGCCAGCTCGGCGACCAGCCGTGCCGCCCTGACCTGGTCCTGGGTGACGGTGTCGGTCATGCTCATCCCGCCTCGTCCGGTGTGATCGATGGAGGTTCGGCCATTACTGGTTCAATACTTTCGATAACGCCAGGATACGCCGCACCCCTGGCCACGCCCACGGTCATCATGGCAAGCAGCAGGTCCTTCTCCTCGACCGGCAGAATGTCGTCCGGGAGCGAACTGAGATAGGCGATCATCGCTTCACCTCGCTGGACCAGATCATCCTTCCCGGACAACAACAGGTCGACGGCTGCCTTCCCGTACTCCATCAGCGCGTCGCGTCGATGTTGGTCCGATTGCCGCTGCGCGATAGCGCTGGCCTGCTCGCGGGACAATCGCGATTCGGTGATGGCCTCCTCCACGCCACGACGGGTCAGGACGACCCCCGTCGCTGCGGCAAGAAATGTCAGCAGCGGCGAGATCACACCCACCAGCCACAATGCCCATGTCGGCACCTCGGTCACGTCGCCCCCCAGCCGGGCATTGATGAACCGGCGTCGATGTGTCCCGCACTGTAGCCAGGGCCACCGACAAGGTCATCGCGCGCACCACGACGGCCACCCCGCACCGGGGGCCGGAGCCTGGGCGGTCAATACCTGACCTGTTCTCGGGCCGGTCGGGTTCATCACGTCAGGCCACTTTGCTGCCACGATGAACAGGGTCCGGCCGTCCGGCCCGCCCAGCATGCAGGCGAAACAACCACGATCGACGTCGAGCGTGTCCAGCACCTCGCCGCCCTCGGCAACCCGGACGCACCGCTGATGCGGGACGTCGGCGTACCAGACCGCGCCGTCGGCATCGAGACAAATGCCATCCGGTGCGGCGTCACCCAGATCCGCCCAGACCCGGCGGTTCGACAGCGTGCCGTCGGCGGCGATGTCGAAGGCCGTCAGGCGGTGCGCGTAGGACTCGGCGACGATCAGCGTCGAGTTGTCCGGCGTGACGGCCATCCCGTTGGGGAAATCGACGCCGTCGGCAACTCGGTTGAGGGTGCCCTCGGCGGTGAGCAGGGCAATGATGCCGGTGGTGATCTCGCCGTTCGGGAAGTCGAACCCGACGTTGTTCAGATAGGTGTTACCGCGCCCGTCCACCACGATTTCGTTCCACGGTTTTGCCGAGAGCCCGGACAGATCGGCGTGGGGGACAAGGGTGCCCGGCGGACCACCGCGTAGCACCGACCGGGTGCTCGCCGACACGATCAGCAGTGTGCCGTCGGGCAGCCAATCAACGGAGAACGGGAATGACGGCACCTCGATGATCACCTCGCTGCGGCCGTCCGGGTCGACCGCGATGAGTTGTTGCGCCGCCCAGTCGGCGAACCACAGGCGGTCGTCGTGCCACCGTGGGGACTCACCGAGTGCTATGCCGGTCAACAACACGTTCGGGTCGTCCACGTTGTCCTCCTCAGGTGCGGTGGTGGCGCGGCGTTCGGCAATCGGCCGCCGCAGTGCAGACCGTCGACGCCGGCAAATCTGGTGGTCATCCGACGCATGCTTGCCGCGAGTGCGATTCATGCTGGATCTGGCTCGCCTGCGCGGATCGCCCTGAGTGGCCCGAATTGGCCGGGATCCTGTCCGCTGGTGACAAGCTGAACACAGCGCCATGAACAGGCAGGGGTCGTAGCCCCTCGCCCCACAGACCGCCGGCGGGTGGACCGCCCGGGTTGACAGGCAACGCGTGGAGTGACCCACGGTGTCGTAGGCCTCGTCAGTCGACCGAGGGCTGCCGTTCCCGCTCTCCGACATCGCCGAGGCGGCGGCGATCCTGCTGGTCGGGGCCAATCCGGCCGACACCATGCCACCCGCGATGCAGTACTTCGACGAGGGCCGGGCGGCCGGGCCCGACACTTCGTGGTCGATCCACGTCGCACGTCCACCGCGCACGGCCGGGCCCGCTTCCACCGGGTGCTGCACACGTCCCCTGCCGAGACACCGGACGCCGATTACCCCTACGTCCTGACCACCGGCCGGCTGATGACCCAGTATCAGAGCGGCACCCAGACCCGGCGGCTGAAGGCGACGATGGTGCCGGACCCGCATGTGCAGATCCATCCGGACCTCGCGCGCAAGCTCGACATCGGCGCCAGCGACCTGGTCGAACTGCGAACCCGCAGGGGCGCAGCGGTTTTCCGTGCACAACTGAGCGAAGACATCAGGCCGGAGGTGCTGTTCGTCCCGTTTCACTGGGGTGGGGCGTCCAATGCGAACTCACTGACCGACCCGGCATTGGACCCGCTGTCGAAGATGCCCGAGTTCAAGGCCTGCGGTCAGCCTGAGCCGCGTCGGCGGGCCCGATGACGTCGAGCTGCTGACCGTCGTCCCGGCGCAGCCGGCCGTCGCGCCCTTCGTCGCACTCCCCACACCGACCGTCCGCCGCACCGCTACGCCCCGCCGGATTTCCCGATCACGCCCGCCGATGACAAAGGACGCCCGCATGCATACCAAGAATCGTTTCCTGCAAGGTATTTGCCAGTTCACCGGTGTCGGCATCGACAAGCCGGCACCGCTGGACGCCGCCTTGAGCTACGTGGTGCCGGACGGTGCCGTCGCCCGGGCGTTGTACTTCCGCGGCGGCAACACCTCCGACGAGCTGATCGCCCTGGTCCTGATGCGGGACGGCGTGCCGATGCGGTACTTCCCGATGGGCGCCAAATCGGAGGTGCACGTGCCGCTGCGGGTCGTCGAGGACCTCGAGGGCGGAACCGCGATCGAACTGTACGTGGCCGCACCCGAAGGCCTGACCGGCTCCGTGATAGTCGACGTCGGTCTGGTCGAGGTCTGATGACGATTCTCGAGGATCCCATGGCCGAATTCGAAGAATCTCTGGACGCCGATGACGGAGGCACCAGACGCAAACTGGTCGTCATCGGCAACGGGATGGCCGGCGCCCGCACCGTCGAGGAAATCCTAGTTGGCCCCGGGCGTCCTGATTCTGGATGTCGGCAGGACCCCCGGTCGGCACCCAGTGCCGCAACACGACATCAACCAGCTGCTGGTGGAACACGCGAAGGCCGGTCGCCACGTCGTCCGGCTCAAGGGAGGCGATCCCTACCGGCTCGGCCGCGGTGGCGAAGAGGTCGCGGCATGCCGCGACGCGGGTGTGGCCGTCGACGTCGTCCCCGGCGTCACCAGTGCATTCTCGGTCCCCGCGGCCGCCGGAATCCCGGTGAAGCACCGCCCGCAGTGATCGTCATCGGCGATGTTGCGGCACTGGCGCGGGAGTCCCTGCCGCACTGGCGCACCGGTGAGGTCACCCGGGCGGTTGCGCCTGGAAAGCGGCCAGCGCACCGGTCAGCGCGGCGAGGGCGACGAACCCGATGATCAGCGCCACCTTGGCCCCGCGCTTGCCGAATACCGACTGCCAGGCGCGGTACCGATCGGTCTCGTTCCGGAATCGGCGCCAGTGCACCAGCATGATCCCGATCAACGTCAGGATGACGGCAAGACACAGGAAAACGATGACGATGGTGGCGGTGCGCATGCCGACCCCCTTGCCGCCCGCGACGAGGTCATCGGGCGCCATCGACCACAGAAGAGCAGGTCTGGCCGTGTTCGGCAGACATTGCTCGATGTGGGTCCGCCTCCAAGCTAGCGAGCCCGCGTAGTTCGCGAAACACCCCGCACTCACCGGCCCAGCACCCACGGACGAGACTGGGGTCGGTGATACGTCGCGTATCAGGATCCGGGGGCTCGTAGGTGGACGACGTCGACGTCACGGTGGTGGGCAGCGGGCCCAACGGCCTGGCGGCAGCGGTCACCATGGCCCGGGCCGGCCTCGCGGTTCGGCTCTACGAATGGGGATCCACGGTCGGCGGCGGAACTCGAACATCGGAGCTGACGCGGCCGGGGTTTCAGCACGACGTGTGTTCGGCCGTTCATCCGATGGCGCTCGCCTCGACGTTCTTCACGAGCTTCGGTCTGCAGGACCGCATCGAGTTCGTCACCCCCGAGGTGTCCTACGGTCATGCCCTCGCGCCCGGCGCCGCGAGCCTGGCGTATCGCAGCGTTGAGGACACCGCGGCCGCGCTGGGACCCGACGGCGACGCTTGGCGACGGATCTTCGCCCCGCTGGTCCGGAACGTCGACGCGATCATGGACTTCACCATGGATCAACTCCTGCGGGTCCCGAAGTACCCGCTGGCGGCGCTACGGTTCGGGCTGCGGGTCGCCGAGCAAGGGTCGCCGCTGTGGCGCCGCAACTTCCACGGACCGCTCGCCCCGGCCATGTTGACCGGCGTGGGCGCCCACACGGTGGGCCGAATGCCGAGCCTGTCGTCCGCCGGGGCCGGGCTGATGCTGGCAACGTTGGCGCACAGCACCGGCTGGCCGGTGCCGATCGGCGGGTCGCAGAGCATCGCGGACTGCCTGCGTGACGACCTGCTGGCCCACGGCGGGCAGGTGCTCACCGGTCACCGGGTGCACTCCCTGTCCGAACTGCCGAGAAGCACGGTAACTCTGCTGGACACCTCCGCGCGGGGCATGCTGGAGCTGGCCGGGGACCTCCTGCCGGACCGCTACACCAGGCGGGTACGTCGATTCAGGTACGGAAATGCAGCCTCCAAGGTCGATTTCGCGCTCAGCGCGCCGGTGCCGTGGCTCAGCGCCGAGCTGGCCCGCACGCCGACCGTCCATGTCGGCGGCTCCCGGCTGGAGATGGCGGAGTCGGAGGCGGACGTTGCGGCCGGGCGGCACACGGCGAATCCGTACGTGCTGCTGGCCCAGCCGAGCGCGTTCGACCCGTCCCGGGCGCCCGCCGGTCAGCACGTGTTGTGGACCTACACCCATGTTCCGGCGGGATCCGACCGGGACATGACGGAGGCCATCACCAGGCGGATCGAGCAATTTGCACCCGGATTCCGCGACACGATCATCGCCAGCACGGCAACGACGGCCACCGAGATGGAGAGCTACAACTCCAACTACGTCGGAGGAGATTTCAGCGCCGGCGCCATCAACCTGCGCCAACTGGTGAAGCGTCCGGTGCTGTCCAACACGCCCTGGCGTACGCCCGCCCGCGGCCTGTACCTGTGCTCCTCGTCAACCCCGCCCGGACCGGGCGTCCACGGGATGTCCGGCTGGCGGGCCGCGGTGACCGCTTTGCGGGACTGCTTCGGCCTTGCGGCGCCCAACCTGGGACCGGAATGGTGACGCCGGTGGGGCGCGGCGGGTGGCGGCTTGATGGGTCGTGTACTAGTGGGCTGATGGTGCAACCCGGACCTGACCCCGACAACTACCCACCGATCGATCCCACCGAGCCTGTTCCGGACGACCCGGGCGAGCTCCTGCCGGACACTCCCGAGACATTGCCGCCGGCACCGGTGGAGCCGATGCCCGGGCCTGATGACCCGGACTCGGTCCCCGCATGACCTGCCTGAAGCGATGACTGAATAATGTGATCGGTGAGCAACGAACGCGAGAAGCAGGCAGCCGCGGAGGCGTCCGTGGCGCTGGTAGAGGATGGGATGACGGTCGGCCTCGGGACAGGCTCGACCGTGGCATACCTGTTGCCGGCGTTGGCCAATCGCGGGTTGACCTCGATTTTATGCGTGGCGACCTCGCCGCGTACGGAGCAGGCCGCTCGCGCGCTGGGGCTGACCGTTTCACCGTTCGGCGACGTCGACCGCTTCGACATTGCGATTGACGGGGCGGACGAGGTCACTCCCGATGGCTGGCTGATCAAGGGCGGCGGCGCTGCCCACACCCGGGAGAAGATTGTGGCGGCCGCGGCCGATCGCTTCGTCGTCATTGCCGACTCCACCAAGGCGGTCCGGGCACTGGGTGGGACGGTACCCGTTGAAATGCTCGCCTACGGGTTGGCTGCGACGATGCGACGGTTGCAGCCGATCGCCCTGCGGGACGTTCCGCGAAGCCCCGACGGTGGCGTCATCGCCGATTACGCCGGTGCGATGGACGATCCGGCCGGACTCGCGGCGTTCCTCAGCGCGACGCCGGGCGTTGTCGAACACGGGCTCTTTCCGCCTGATCTGGTCCATGACGTCTTCATCGCCCGCGGCGACGACGTGGAGCACCGCAGGCTTCGTTGACCGCCGGCCCGGGTACTGGTGGTTGTATGGCCGACACCGCGATATTCGACGTCGATGGCACCCTCGTCGACAGCAACTACCAGCACGCTCTCGCCTGGTTCCGCGCGTTCCGGCGGCATGACATCACGCTGCCGCTCTGGCGGCTGCATCGCGCCATCGGAATGGGCGGCGACAAACTCGTCCGACATGTCGCCGGCGACAGCGTCGAGCAACGGTGGGGCGACGCGCTCCGATCGGCCTGGGAAGACGAATTCAGCACCATGATCGATGAGGTGAAGCCGTTCGATGGCGCGCAACCGCTGCTCGAAGCGGTGCGGGAGCGGGGCTTTCGGATCGTCCTGGCCAGTTCCGGAAAAACCGATCAGGTCGAGAGATTCCTCGACCTGATCGGTGGCAAGGATCTCGCCGATGCCTGGACGACGTCGGAGGACGCCGATGACAGCAAGCCCGCGCCGGACATCGTGCAGGTTGCCCTTCATCGGGTATCCGGCGCCAAGGGGGTGATGATCGGAGATTCCACCTGGGACTGTATTGCCGCCGGAAAGCTCGACGTACCGACGCTGTCGGTTCGGACCGGTGGCTTCTCCACCGAAGAATTGGTACAGGCCGGCGCCATTGCCGTCTATGACTCACTCACCGCGCTGCGGGACGATCTGGACAACACGCCACTCCGGCGGGCAGTCTCCGGGAACTGAGTGGTCAACCCTGCTCAGGACGCGGACGCCGTTCCAAATTTCCCAGATTTCCGGCCGGCCCGGGTCGTGCACCCTCGCACCACCTCCTGAGAGCGCGGGTCATGACGAACAGTCGGAGTTGCCCGGCCCGGTCGGCGCGAATCTGGGACAGGCGCGATCATGATCTACAGGAGAACGGCCAGCGGCAGCGTCAGAGGGGGTGGTCATGAACCTCGAGAAGGTGATCTTCGGGTTCTTCGTCCTGCTCGCGGCAACCTTGAACTTCGGCTTCTTCCTCGGCGACATCGCCATACCCGAACTGCACAACGAGTACGAACTGTTCGGGGCGCTGGTGGTCAGCTTGATCGCCACGGTGCTGAAGTTCGGTGACCGAACGCAGATCGGTGCGGTGCATCTGGCGACGAGCCTGGTCGCCGATCTGCAATTGATCATCGCCGCCTTGGCCTGGGGGTACGCCGCACATGTCGCCACCGGGGGCGTGACCGTTCACGCAATGTCCAGCGTCGTGTCCTTGTCGGGCGGGGCATTGCTCGCGAACCTGGTGTCGGTGGTCCTGCTGGTCACCGAAACCGTGTCCTTCCACCGCAAATGAGCGAGCCCCGGCGAGCGAATCATGAGCGGCAGGAGTCATGAGCAACGTGTTGTTGGTCTTTTGGCAGCAAATTTTCGGTGATGACGAGGGCGATGACCGACGGCGGCCGCACATCAGTTGGCGGGCCAGGCTGGGTTCCGGTGATCAGGCGTCCGCCACGATCTTCGTCATCATGCGCCGGATGCGGGCGCCGCTGATCATCCTGATCGTGATCTTCGCGATCAGTGTGGTGGGCCTGACGCTGATCCCCGCGAAGGACCCGGCCGGGACGCCGTACAACATGTCGTTCTTCGACGCCTTCTACTTCATGAGCTACACAGCGTCGACCATCGGGTTCGGTGAGCTGCCCTTCCCGTTCAACGCCAACCAGCGTATGTGGGTGACGATCTCGATCTACCTCACCGTCATCGGGTGGGCGTACGCGATCGGGTCGCTGCTCAGCCTGATCCAGGACCGAGCGTTCCGCAATGCTCTTGCGCTGCAACGCTTCAGCCGCAAGGTACGGCGGCTGCGGGCGCCATTCCTGCTGTTCGCCGGGTACGGGCAGACCGGTGAACTCCTCGGTCGCTCCTTTGATGCGCTCGGCCAGCAATTCGTCGTGATCGACCAGTCCGCCGAACGAATCGAGTCCCTCGATCTGGTCGCCTATCACGCCGACATTCCCGGGTTGGCCGGTGACGTCCGCAATCCACACCATCTGGCGGTTGCCGGGCTCGATCATCCCTACTGCTCCGGTGTGGTGGCCCTGACCAGCGATGATGAGGTGAATCTGGCGGTCACCATGGCCGCTGCGTTGTTGCGTCCCGACTTGCCGGTGATCGCAAGGACCGTCTCACCGACGATCCAGGCCCGGATGCATGCGTTCGGCACACCCTCGGTGATCAACCCGTTCGACCGGTTCGGCGATCACCTTCGGCTCGCGCTGCGGGCGCCCGCGTCCTACCAGCTGTTGACCTGGTTGGAGAGCGGACCGGGGGCAGAGCGACCCCCGCGGGGCCGCCCACCGACCCACGGCCGGTGGGTGCTGTGCGGCTACGGCCGGTTCGGTCGGGAAATGGCGAAGGACCTGCGGGCCGAGGGGTTGGAGGTCACGATCATCGAACCGATCGCCCGGACCGGCCAGGACCCCGACATCATCGTCGGCGACGGGTCCGACCCCGCGATCATGGACAAGGCCGACATCGCGCAGGCTGTTGGTTTTGTGGCCGGAACGGACAACGACACCACCAACTTGTCGCTGGTCGCGGCGGCGCGGCGGATCAACCCCGATCTGTTCGTCGCGGCGCGGCAGAACCTACAGACCAGTGCACCGCTGTTCGCCGCGATGAAGCTCGACTCGTTGCTCGTGCCGACCGAGGTGGTAGCCCATGAGGTGTACGCCCAGCTGAGCACTCCACTGCTCTGGCGCTTCCTGCAGGACATGCCTGCCAAGGGTGATGCCTGGGCCGATCTGCTGCTCAGGCGGATCACCCATAGCTGCGGGCGGCACCTCAACGACGTGTGGAAGATCAAGCTGACCCCGGCGAAAGCACCGGCCCTGGATTCCTGGCTGGCCGGGGGCGATGTGCGGCTCGGCGATCTGTTGCGCAACCCGGATGACCGGGATACCCGACTGGACGTGGTCACCCTGCTGGTCCAGCGCGGCACCGAGAGCACCCTGACGCCGGGCGATGACTTCGTGTTGCAACGGGGGGACGAGCTGCTGCTGGCCAGCCGGGGTTCCGAACGCCGGGCCCTGGAGAACACGTTGTTCGACGAGGCCGCGAGCCAGTACGCCATCCGTAACCGGCATATTGCGTCGAGCTGGATCTGGCGCAAGATCGCCCGGCAGCGGCCCGAGCTTGTGCATGTGGAGTCAGAGCCGGAGCCGGAGCCACAGGCTCGGTAAGGCGTATCTGGGCAGGACCGCGCGGCAGTGCGCCGGTCGGGACCGGTGTGGCGGATGTGGTTGGTGTGACTCACCCGATAGCGTGTTCCCATGGCTGGAAAGACCTCCGCTTCTGCGCGCCCCGACTCTCGATCCGGGGGCCGTGCCGCTGCACGCTCGGGTACCGGATCCACGACTGGGCGAACCCCGGCCCGGGGGTCCCGCGCCGGGAGCACCCGCAGCGGTAGGAGCGCCACGGCCAAAGGAACGTCGTCGCGGGCGACCGGCACGCGTAACGCGGGCAGCAAGTCAACGGCGCGCAAGCCCGGGCCTCCCGCGTACGAACCATCTCCGATCGTCACCGCGATCAAGGGCATCGGCCGTGGACTGAAGCGGCTGTGGCTACTCGGCGCGCGCTGGCTCGGCGGGATGGTCCGCGCCCTCGGCCGCGGCGCCGCCGCCACCAGGGACATCGATCCTGTGCATCGCCGGGATGGGATCGCCTTCGGGTTGATCGCGCTCGCCGTGGTCTGCGCGATCGGCACCTGGCTGCAGGCGGCCGGTCCCGTCGGCGGCATCGCCGACGACGCGGTCCGCGTGTGGATCGGCGCGCTCGCAACCATTTTCCCGGTCGCGTTGGTGGTCATCGCCGTTGTCCTGATGCGCAAGGAGCCCGATCCCGATCAGCGTCCCCGTCGGATCGCGGGCGGGGTGGCAGTCACGCTGTCCGTCGCCGGGATCTTGCAGGTGGTGCACGTCAACGGGCTCGCCGACGGCACGGCGGACTCCGTCGGTCTGCGGATGACGGCCGGTGGAACCCTGGGCTGGTTGGTCGGACAGCCCCTGTTCGTCGGGGTCACTGCGGTGCCCGCCATCATGCTGCTGGTCCTGCTGGGTGCCTTCGGCGTCCTGCTGATCTCGGGTATTCCGCTGGTCGAGGTGCCCGGTCGGATCAGGGACGTGTTCGACGGCCTCGGACAACGGCGAATTCCGACCGACGAGAATGGCGACTACGTCGACGATCCCGACGCCGCTGACTACCGGGCAGGCGGTGAGGTCGCGCTCGATCCCGACGCCGACCTCGCAACGACCCGACTGCGCCGGCCGTCCCGGCGCCGGCAGGCGGCCGATGCCGATCACGATGAGCCCGCCGACGGTGCCTACCCGGACATCGATCCGGCGGCACCGACCCGACCGCTGTCGACCCGTGCCGCGGCTGCGGCTGCTGCCGCAGAAGCGCCGACGGTTGCCGTACCGGCTGTTCCGGGAACGCGGGTCGGGCGTCCGCGGGTCATTCGGCCCGCCGTTCCGGACCCGGACGCCGACGAGCACGTCACCGAACCGACCCAGCTCCGGCTGGATCAGATGGGCAACGCCTACCAGTTGCCGCCCGAGGACCTGCTGAAGCTCGGTGCGCCGCCGAAGGTTCGATCGGCAGCCAACGACGACATGATCGAACGGATCAGCAGCGTCCTCGAGCAGTTCAACGTCGACGCCGCGGTCACGGGCTTCACCCGGGGACCGACCGTGACCCGCTACGAGGTCGAACTCGGGCCTGGGGTCAAGGTCGAGAAGATCACCGCACTGACCAGGAACATCGCCTACGCCGTCGCCACCGACAACGTCCGGCTGCTGGCGCCGATCCCCGGCAAGTCCGCAGTGGGGATCGAGGTGCCGAACTCGGATCGCGAGATGGTCCGGCTCGGGGACGTTCTCGCCGCACCCAGCGCCCGGACCGATCATCACCCGCTGGTCGTCGGGCTGGGCAAGGACGTCGAGGGCAACTTCGTCACGGCCAACCTCGCCAAGACCCCTCATCTGCTGGTGGCCGGCGCGACCGGCTCGGGCAAGTCCAGCTTCGTGAACTCGATGCTGGTGTCGCTGCTGCAGCGGGCGTCCCCGGCCGAGGTCCGGATGATCCTGGTCGACCCGAAGATGGTGGAACTGACGCCGTACGAGGGCATCCCGCACCTCATCACGCCGATCATCACGCAGCCGAAGAAGGCTGCCGCCGCCTTGGCCTGGCTGGTCGAGGAGATGGAAACCCGATACCAGGACATGCTGGCGCACGGCGTCCGGCACGTGGACGACTTCAACAAGAAGGTCATCGCCGGCGAAATCGTCACGCCGCCCGGCTCCGAGCGGATCTACCGTCCCTACCCGTACATCCTGGGGATCATCGACGAGCTCGCCGATCTGATGATGACGGCACCGCGGGACGTCGAGGACGCGATCGTCCGGATCACCCAGAAGGCCAGGGCCGCCGGGATTCACCTGGTGCTCGCCACCCAGCGACCGTCGGTGGACGTGGTGACCGGCCTGATCAAGACCAACGTGCCGTCGAGGCTCGCGTTCGCGACGTCGTCGCTCACCGATTCGCGGGTCATCCTGGATCAGCCGGGCGCGGAGAAGCTGATCGGGATGGGTGACGGGTTGTACCTGCCAATGGGGCAGTCCCGGCCGATCCGGATTCAGGGCGCGTATGTCAGTGACGCCGAGATCGCGGCCGTCGTCGAGTACGCGAAATCGCAGGCCGCACCCGACTACAACGAGGGCGTGACGGCCGCAAAGGCCGACGCGGCAAAGGATGTCGACCCGGACATCGGCAACGACCTCGACCTGTTGATCGAGGCGATCAACCTGGTGGTGACCTCACAACTGGGTTCGACGTCGATGCTGCAGCGCAAGCTGCGGGTCGGTTTCGCCAAGGCCGGCCGGCTGATGGATCTGATGGAGACCCGCGGCATCGTCGGGCCGTCCGAGGGTTCCAAGGCGCGCGAGGTGCTGATCAGGACGGATGAGATCGACGAAGTGATCATGGCGTTGACCGGTGCAACGGCACCCGTGCCCGACGAAATCTGAGTCGGGGTCCTGCGCGGGTGGTCCGGGCCTGGTCCGGCTGATGGGGCGTTGTTGGTGCTTCGGTAGTTCTGAAGTCTTCCTCAAGCACCAGATGCGCCCCAGGAGAATCGTTCCAGCAGCGATCCATCCCGAGCTCGCCCCAGGTGAAGCGTTCTGCCCGGGCGGCCAGGGATGACGAGCAACGAAGACCGCTGACGCGAGCAGCGGACCCGGTGCGGCACCCGCACCGGGGTGCCGGATCAGATCAGGCCGAGACCCTTGACTGCGTCTCGCTCTTCGGCCAGTTCCGCCACGGACGCATCGATCTTGCCGCGGGAGAAGCCGTCGAGATCCAGCCCCTGGACGATCTCCCAGGCGCCGTTCGAGGACGTGACCGGGAATCCGGAAATTAGCCCCTCGGGCACGCCATAGGAGCCGTCGGAGACGATCGCCGCACTGACCCAGTCGTCTGCGGGGGTGCCCAGCACCCAGGAGTTGACGTGATCGATCGCGGCATTCGCCGCTGAGGCGGCAGATGATGCGCCGCGTGCCTCGATGATCGCCGCGCCACGCTTCGCGACGGTGGGAATGAAGGTGTCGCGCAGCCATTCCTGCTCGACCTGGTCGGCGACGGACTTGCCACCGACCTTGGCGCGGAACAGGTCCGGGTACTGGGACGCGGAGTGGTTGCCCCAGATGGTCATGTTGTGCACGTCGGAGACCGGAACGCCCAGCTTCTTCGCGACCTGGGTCAGTGCCCGGTTGTGGTCCAGTCGCATCATGGCGCTGAACCGGTCGGCGGGGACGTCCGGGGCGTGGGTCTGGGCGATCAAGGCGTTGGTGTTGGCCGGGTTTCCGACCACCAGCACCCGAACGTCGTCCGCGGCAACGGCATTGATCGCTTCGCCCTGCGGCTTGAAGATGCCGCCGTTGGCCTGCAACAGGTCTGCGCGCTCCATGCCCGGGCCACGGGGACGGGCACCCACCAACAGTGCCACCGAGGTGCCGTCAAAGGCCGCCCGCGGGTCGTCGCTGATGTCGATTCCGGCGAGCAGCGGGAACGCGCAATCATCCAACTCCATGGCAGTACCCTCGGCCGCCTTCAGCGCGGGAGTGATCTCCAGCAGGCTCAACCGAACGGGAGTGTCGGGCCCGAGCATGGCACCCGAGGCAATGCGGAACAGCAGGGCGTACCCGATCTGGCCCGCCGCACCCGTGATCGTGACCTTGACCGGCGCCTTGCTCATCTGCGATCTCCTCTTTGAGATGGTGCGTGAAAGCCGTCAGGCGACGGCGATGCGTCATGTGCCGACCAGTTCGAACCGCAACAGTCCGTGGCGACGGCGTCACAGTCGGACTCTAGCGACCAAGTCCCACCCGGTACGCACGTACCGACAGTGTGTGGCCATCGTCTCAGGTTTCGTCAACTCCCGGATGGCAGCGCCGAGGCAGATTGCCGGTCCAGCAGCCACAGGGTCCGGGATCGGCCGATCGCGCCCGCCGCGGGTAGATTGACCTCGTCCGCGCCGCCCAGGGCCGAGGCGACCGCGCCTGCTTTGCTCTCGGCGGCCGTGATGATCCAGACCTCCGCGGCCCGCCTGATCGTCGGCAGGGTCAGCGACACTCGTGTTGGCGGCGGTTTCGGGCAGTCCCGGACCGGGACAGCCGACCGAGTGTCATGGACCGCAGGGGATTCCGGGAAGATCGATGCGACGTGTCCCTCGTCACCCATTCCAAGCATGATCAGATCGAGACCCGCACGCGCATCGATGATGTCGCCGTACGCAGCGGCCGCGGCGTCGACATTGTCACCGAATTCGCCATCCGAGGCGGCCATCGCATGCACCCTGGCCGGATCGACCGGAACGTGGTCGAGCAGCGCCTCCCTGGCCTGCTTCTCATTGCGCTCGGGATCCGACGACGGGACGAAACGTTCGTCCCCCCAGAAGATCTCAACCCGGCTCCAGTCAATGGCGTCCCGAGCGGAGCTGTCCTTCACCCGCACCAAGAGTTTGATCCCGACCCCGCCGCCGGTCAAGGCGACGGCTGGCACCCGGCCGGTCGACTGGATGTCGAGCAGCGTGGTGATCAGGCGGGCCGCCGTCGCTGCCGCCAGCAGCTCGGGTGTGGAGTGAACGACGACCTGGGGCTGACTCATGACACCGCCGGTTTGGTCGTGGTCCGCCGGCGCGCCGTCGGTTTGGTCGCAGTGTTCGCTTCGCCGTTAGTCTCCCCATTCGTCCCAACGGGATCGATCACGGGTGTCAAGCCCGGTACCCCCGTCGGCGAGCTGTCATCGGTGATGGCCGGTGGATCATCAACGTCAGCGGCAGCTGCTGCAATCTTCGTCCGCCGGCGAATCGGGGCGCCCCGCGGCTTGCGGGCCGGCGCTGGGACCGCGGTTGCCTTGTCCGCCGGTGCCGACTTCGCCGTCGATGCTGCTCTGGGCGCGGTTGACCTCTTGTCCGCTGCCGCGGCGTGCTTCGCCACCAGCGCCATGCCCTTGGTCAGCACCTCGGCGTAGACGTCGTCGGCGTCGAGCCGGCGCAGTTCCTCGGACAGGCAGTCACGCAGACCACGCCGGGGGAGCGCGACATGCCGCTCCGGCTGGTTGGCGACCTTGAGTTCGGCGGTGATGGTCTGCGGCCGAATCAGGCTGATGTCACCGCACCGGCGATTCAGGATGACCGAATGCAGCCCGGGGCCTGATTTGGCCGGAGATTTGATCCGCTTCACCGGTACCTTCAGCGCGAGCGCCAGCCACCCCGCGAGCAGATCAGCAGACGGCGATTCGGCCGCGCCGGCCACCGTCGCGCCGGTCACCTTGTCGTGTGGTGGCTGGTCCATGGTGGAAGCGAGCAGGCCTCGCCAGCGGGTGATCCTGGTCCAGGACAGATCCGTGTCGCCCGGCCGGTAGGAGTTCCGCCGCTTGGCCAATTGCGCCATCGGCCGCTTCGCGGATGCGGCGTCGGTGATCCGCCGCTCACCCAGCATCCCGATCGGGTCCTCCGCGGGGATCTCCGGCGCTTCGCCGGGCCACCACACGACGACGGGGGCATCGGCCAGCAGCAGCGGTACGACGACAGAGGAGCCGTGGTCGACCAGTGACCCGTACAGGCGGAGCACGACGACCTCACTGGCTCCCGCGTCACCGCCGACCCGGATTTGCGCGTCCAGTCGGGCAGCTGCGCGCTTCGAGCCGCGGGCCACGACGATCACCCGACAGGGATGCTCGAACGACGCGGCGTTCGCGGCGGCGATCGGGTCCTCGGACGCGGAATCCTCGGTCACGATGACCAACGTGAGGACCCTGCCCAACGCGATGGACCCGCCCTTTTCGCGGACGTCGACGAGGGCTTTGTTGATCTTGGATGAATTCGTGGTCGGCAGGTCGATGATCACCGGATACTCCCCAGGTCTTCCGTGGCCACTGCGGCGGTGGTCACGGCAGCAGCTGGTCACGGCAGCGGCGGTGAGATGAAGGGCGACACTCATGGCCGCCGCCATTTGCGGCCGTCACGGGCCATCATCGCGTCCGCACTGGCCGGGCCCCAGGACCCGGACGGGTACTGCTCTAACTTGGCGGCCGTTCTGGCCCAGTGCTTTTCGACCGGGTCGAGGATCTTCCAGGACAACTCGACCTCTTCGTCCTGCGGGAAAAGGGACGGCTCACCGAGCAGCACGTCCAGGATGAGCCGTTCGTAAGCCTCCGGGGAGGCCTCGGTGAACGACTGCCCGTAGGAGAAGTCCATCGAAACGTCGCGGACCTCCATTGCCGGCCCCGGGACCTTGGACCCGAAGCGGATCGTCACTCCCTCGTCCGGTTGGACCCTGATCACCAGCATGTTCGACCCGAGTTCCTCGGTGTCATTGTGCGAAAACGGCAGGTGCGGCGCGCGTTTGAACACCACCGCGATCTCCGACACCCGTTTGCCCATCCGTTTCCCGGTCCGCAGGTAGAACGGCACACCCGCCCACCGCCGGGTCTCGACGAGAAGCTTGACCGCGGCATAGGTCTCGGTGGTCGACGTCTTGGAAATACCGTCCTCTTCCAAGTACCCCAACACCTTTGACCCGCCCTGCCAGCCGCCGGCGTACTGACCGCGGGCGGTCCCGGTGGACAGGTCCTTCGGCAGCTGGACCGCGGACAACACCTTGACCTTCTCCTGGCGCAGCTCCTTCGGGTCGAAGGCGACCGGCTCCTCCATCGCGGTCAAGGCCATCAATTGCAGGAGGTGGTTCTGAATGACGTCCCGGGCCGCCCCGATTCCGTCGTAATACCCGGCGCGGCCACCCACCCCGATGTCCTCGGCCTGGGTGATCTGGACGTGGTCCACGTAATTGTTGTTCCAGATCGGCTCGTACAGCTGGTTGGCGAACCGCAGCGCCAACAGGTTCTGCACCGTTTCTTTGCCCAGGTAATGGTCGATCCGGAAGACGCTTTCCTCCGGGAACACGTCGCCGACCAACGCGTTCAGCTCGACAGCGGACTTCAGGTTGTGCCCGAACGGCTTCTCGATCACCACCCGGCGCCACTCCTCGGCGTGCGGATCGCACAGGCCTGATCGCTTCAACTGCTTGAGAACCACCGGGAACGCGCCCGGTGGGATCGAGAAGTAGAAGGCGTGGTTGCCGCCGGTACCGCGCGCTCGATCGAGGTCCGCCAGCGTGGCGGCCAGGTTGTCGAAGGCGTCGTCGTCGCCGAAGGCTCCTTGAACGAACCGGAAACCCTCTGCCAGATGTCGCCAGACCTCCTCGGAGAATGGGGTTCGCGCGTACTGGCGGACCGCGTCGTGGACCATCTTGGCGAAATCGTCGTTGGCCCAATCCCGACGGGCGAACCCGACGAGGGCAAAGCCCGGCGGCAGCAGACCCCGGTTCGCCAGGTCGTAGATCGCGGGCATCAACTTCTTCCGGGCGAGGTCGCCCGTGACGCCGAAGATGACGATCCCGGACGGACCGGCGATACGGGGCAACCGCTTGTCGCGAGGATCCCGTAGTGGGTTGACTGCGATGGATGCCATAGGAACCGTTGATGTCCTTCCGCCGGGGAGTGATGCCGAACTGCGCCGATTGTTCTGGGCTGATTGCTGGCAACGGGGAGAATGCTCGGCCGAATCAGCATCGAATCGGCAGGGGTTCGGTCCCCCCTACTTCTTGGCGAGTTCCTGTTTGACGGAGTCCAGTAGTTCGTTCCAGGCCTGTTCGAACTTCTCGACGCCCTCGGTTTCCAGGACCTCGAAGACGTCGGTGAGGTCGATGCCGAGGGCTTCCAGGCCGGAGAACACCGCGGAGGCCTGGGCGTAGGTGCCGTCGATGGTGTTGCCGCGGATGACCCCGTGGTCGCGGACGGCGTCGATGGTCTTCTCCGGGGCGGTATTCACCGTGTTCGGTGCGACGAGTTCGACAACGTAACGGGTGTCGTCGTACTTCGGGTCCTTGACACCGGTGGATGCCCACAGCGGGCGCTGCGCGTTCGCGCCCGCGGCCGCGAGGGCCGCCCACCGGTCACCGGCGAAGGTCTGCTCGTACGCCTGGTAGGCGAGCCGGGCATTCGCGATCGCCGCCTCACCCTCGAGGGATTCGGCCTCCGGGCTGCCGATGGCCTTGAGCCTTTTGTCGATCTCGGAGTCGACGCGGGAGACGAAGAACGACGCCACCGAGTGGATCTGCGAAATGTCGTGCGCCACCCTCCTTCGCCTGCTCCAGTCCATCGAGGTAGGCGGCCATCACGGCCTTGTACCGGTCGAGGGAGAAAATCAGCGTGACGTTGACGCTGATCCCCTCGGCGATGACGGCGGTGATCGCCGGCAGCCCGGCGATGGTGGCCGGGATCTTGATCAGCAGGTTGGGTCGGTCCACGATCTTGTGCAGTTCCTTGGCCTGCGCGATGGTGGCCGCAGTGTCGTGCGCCAGACGCGGGTCGACCTCGATCGAGACCCGTCCGTCGGCATGGCCGGAGGCCTCGAAGGTCGCGGTGAACAGGTCGCAGGCGTCCCGTACGTCATCGGTGGTGACTTCCCGGACGGTGTCGTCGACGTCGGCGCCGCGGGCGGCGAGCTCACCGATCTGCTTCTGATAGGAGGCACCGTCCTTCAGCGCGGCCTGGAAGATCGACGGGTTGGTGGTGACGCCGACGATATTCGAGTCGGCGATCAGTTCTTTGAGGTTCCCGGATTGCAGGCGCTGACGGGACAGGTCGTCCAGCCACAGCGAGACCCCGGCGTCCGAAAGTGCAGCGAGGGTGCCGTTCGAATTGTTGGTGGCATCTGGTGTCGTCATGCTGAGACTTCCTTGCTTGATGGGACGGGCTTGTGCCGTCACGTGGTCGGGCCGTCGCTCGGCAGGCACCGCCCGCCGGCCAGAGTCTTCAGTCGTTCTGGGTGCCGGATTCGGTTCGCGGTGCCGGTATCGCTGCCGGCGTGTTCGCTGGTGCGCTGTTCGGCTCGGTGCTGACGGCCGCGGGTGAGCCGGCCGCGGTGAGGGATTCCTTCGCGTGGGCGACGACCGCTTCGGGGGTGAAGCCGAACTCCCGGAACAGGGTCGCGGCGTCCGCGGAGGCACCGTAATGCTCCAATGACACGGGACGGCCGGCTGAGCCGAGCCATCGCCACCATGGCTGGGCGACACCGGCCTCGACCGACACCCGGGCGGTCACCGCGGCGGGCAGCACCGATTCGATGTAGGCGGCGTCCTGGGCTTCGAACCAATCCAGGCACGGCACCGAGACAACCCGGGTCCCGATGCCCTCGGCCTGCAACAGTTCCCGGGCTTTCACGGCCAACTGCACCTCGGAACCGGTCGCCATCAGGATCACCTGCAGGTCACCATCAGCATCCGCGAGCACATAGCCACCCTTGGCGACACCCTCCGCTGTGGTGCCTTCCAGGGTCGGCACGTTCTGCCGGGTCAACGCCAGCCCGACCGGACCCGAGCTGAACACGGACTGCTTGTCCAACGTGGCCTGCCACGCGAACGCGGTCTCGTTACCGTCCGCGGGTCGGACGATCGCCAAACCGGGGATCGCTCGCAGCGCAGCGAGGTGTTCAACGGGTTGGTGGGTGGGGCCGTCCTCACCCAGACCGATCGAGTCGTGGGTCCACACGTAGATCGCGGGTGCGCCCATCACCGCGGCCAGCCGGACCGCGCCGCGCATGTAATCGGAGAACTGCAGGAACGTCCCGCCATAGGCGCGGGTCGGGCCGTGCAGCACGATCCCGGAGAGGATCGCGCCCATCGCGTGCTCCCGGATCCCGAAATGCAGGGTCCGGCCGTACGGGGTCGCGTCCCAATGGCTGGTCTTCGCCGCGGCCGGGCCGAACGAATCGGCGCCCTTCATCGTGGTGTTGTTCGACTCCGCCAGGTCCGCCGACCCACCCCACAACTCGGGCAGCACCGGGGCCAGCGCGGTCAGTACCGCACCGGACGCCGCCCGGGTGGACACGCCCTTCGGATCGACCGGCCAGGACGGCAACGTCTCGGTCCACCCCGCCGGGAGGTCCCGGGCCTGCAACCGGTCGAACAAGGCCTTGTTGTCCGGGTTCGCCGCCGCCCAAGCGTCGAAGTCCTTCTGCCACTGGGCCTTTGCGGCCTTGCCGCGGTCCAACGCAAGCCGGGTGTGCTTGATGACGGTGTCGTCGACCTCGAATGATTCCTCCGGGTTGAAACCCAGGATCGTCTTGATCTTCTCGATCTCTTCCGCACCCAACGCCGACCCGTGCGAGGCGCCGGTGTTCATCTTCGTCGGCGCCGGGTACGCGATGATCGTCCGCAACTGGATGAACGACGGTCGGTCGGTGACCGCCTTCGCGGCCTCGATCGCCGCCAGGATGCCGATGACGTTCTCCCCGCCCTCGATCTCCTGCACATGCCAGCCGTAGGCCCGGTACCGGGCGGCGACATCCTCGGACAAGGCGATGTTCGTGTCGTCCTCGATGCTGATCTGGTTGTGGTCGTAGAACACGATCAGATTGCCAAGACCCTGCCGGCCCGCGATCGACGACGCCTCACTGGTGACACCTTCTTCGATGTCACCGTCGGAAGCCACCACGTAAATGAAATGGTCGAACGGTGATTCACCCGGCCCGGCGGCCGGATCGAACAGACCACGTTCGCGACGGGAAGCCATCGCCATCCCGACCGCGGAGGACAGGCCCTGCCCCAACGGGCCGGTCGTCATCTCCACACCCTTCGTGTGGTGGAACTCCGGATGCCCCGGCGTCAGCGAACCCCACGTCCGCAGCGCTTCCAGATCGTCAAGTTCCAAACCGAACCCGGCCAGGTACAGCTGGATGTACAACGTCAGCGACGAATGGCCGCAGGACAACACGAACCGATCCCGCCCCACCCACGTCGGGTCCGCCGGGTCGTGCCGCATCACCCGCTGGAACAGGCTGTACGCCAACGGCGCCAAACTCATCGCGGTCCCGGGATGTCCGTTGCCAACCTTCTGCACAGCATCAGCGGCCAGCACCCGCGCGGTGTCCACCGATCGACGGTCCAGTTCCGACCAGTCGACGGGGACGTGCGCGGTGGTGAGTTCGGAGATCTCTTCGGTCGTGGTCACAGATGGCGACCTTCCTGGAGCGGGCGATCGCAGCAGTACACGCTTCACTGCGATCGCGGGACGTGTCTGAAGTGGGGCGTGCGCCGGCGACGGCGCAGGTAAAGACTAGTACGGGAGGGGCTACGGGATCATGCCGGACTGCGCACGGCAGATCGGACGTCCGGTGCACGCCAGGCTGGGTTCTTGGCACTGGCCGCCGTCGATGGGCGGGGCGGACCGGCACTGCCCGGATATCCCACCTAGGATGGCCCGAGAGACC
This sequence comes from uncultured Actinomycetota bacterium, assembly GCA_963730295.1. Classification (GTDB taxonomy): domain Bacteria; phylum Actinomycetota; class Actinomycetes; order Mycobacteriales; family Nakamurellaceae; genus Nakamurella. Next base: position 41,513 of record CAVSRE010000011.1, read on the forward strand.
ACCCTCCGGACGGCCTCCGTCGAGTCGTCGGAAGCCTCTCGCCGCCAGCAGGGCTGCACCGACGCCGTAGTTCGGGGCAGCGCACTTGATCTTGAAGGAGTTTCGTGGAGGTCGCATCCCGGTCCGGTTCTACCGACGCCGGACGTCCGGACGCGACCGGAGTTGGCGGGGCAGGAGGCGATGGATCGGCTCAGGACCTGCTCACGCACGGCGCGAAGAACCCACGCGGTAGGTCCGTCTTCTCGGCCCGAATCGGCGCCTACATCGCACTCACCAAACCGCGAATCATCGAACTGCTGCTGATCACCACTATTCCGGCGATGTTCGCCGCGCAGCGCGAGGTGCCCGCGCTGACGCTCGTGCTGGCCACCCTGGTCGGCGGGACGCTGGCCGCGGGCAGCGCGAATGCGCTGAACTGCGTGGTCGACGCTGATATCGACGCCCTCATGCGGCGCACGCGGTCCCGCCCCCTCGCCCGGCACACGGTGACGCCGCGTGCGGCGTTGATCTTCGGGGTGATTCTCGGGATCCTCGCCGCCGCCGAACTGTGGTTGACGACTACTTGGCAGGCGTCCGTGCTTGCCGTCGTCGCCATCCTGTTCTACGTCTTCGTGTATTCGATGTGGCTCAAACGCCGCACGTCGCAGAACATCGTCTGGGGCGGGCTCGCCGGGTGCATGCCGGTGATCATCGGCTGGTCCGCCGTGACCGGCACCATCGGCTGGCCGGCTTGGGTCTTCTTCGGCGTGATCTTCTTCTGGACGCCGCCGCACACCTGGGCGCTGGCCATGCGTTATCGCGAGGACTACGCCGCGGCCGGTGTCCCGATGCTTCCGGTGGTGGCGACCGAACGTGAGGTTGTCCGGCAGATCGTGCTCTACAGCTGGGCCATGGTGGCGTGCTCACTGCTGCTGGTCCCGGCGTCGTCGTGGATTTACGCGGCGGTAGCGGTTCCGCTCGGCCTGTGGTTCCTGGCGATGGCGCACCTGCTGCACGTCCGAGTGCTGCGCGGTGCGGCGGCGAAACCGATGACGCTGTTCCACATTTCGAACCTCTACCTGACCGGGATCTCGGTGGCCTGGGCCATCGATTCCGTCGTCGGCCTGCCGGTGCTCGGGTGGCCGTGGTGAGCGACTCCGACGCTGCGGGCAGTGGCGCGCCCGGGCTGACCGGTTCTGATGCCGCACAGGTCGAAAGGCTCCGCGACTTCCTGTCCAGCCATGACGGCAAAGGTGTGGCGGTGATCAACTATCTGGGCCGGGTGGGCGCCCGGATCGTCGTCGTCGCCGATGACGGGGCCTTCGGTGACGCGGTCGCGTCCAGCGTGCCGGCCGCGACCGAGGTCTGCTCCCGGGCAGGCATTCCCGTCGCCGACGGCTGGAACCGCGAGCTCTCCGCCAAGATGACCCCGAGCCCCGAAGACCGGCAACGAATGGCCGGCACCGGTCGCTGAGCGCCCGCGCCTGCGCGTCCTGCATCAGTGATGCACTGCATCACTCGGCGTATATTTGTGGTATGCGAACTACTGTTGATCTTCCGGATGATGTCCTCGAGCGGGTTCGTGACATTGCAGCTGACCGGCGAACGTCAGTCAGCAAGATCATCGCCGAGGTGGTTTCCAGGGCCATGAGGCCGGTCGAAACCACTCCGGGGCAACGGATTTCACTGGATCCGGCCACCGGCTTGAAAGTCCTCAGTCTCGGGCGACCGGTGACCAGCGAGGAAGTTCGTCGAGCGATGGACGACGAGTGACAGCATTGTTGGATGGCAATGTCCTCATCGCAGTCACACTGAGCGAGCACACCCATCACGCCACGGCGTTGCGGTGGCTGGCCAGTCGTGTCGAGCCGTTCGCCACCACACCCATGACTCAGGGAACCCTCCTTCGGACAATGATCCGTCTGGGCGCGAGCCCGAACGAGGCAATCGAGTTGCTGGAGCAACTCACCACGTCCCGTCTGCACGTCTTCTGGGTTGACGATCTCGCGTACTCGCGGCAGATGCTGGAGCAGGTCACCGGTCATGCCGCCGTGACGGACGCCTACTTGGCGTCACTGGCCAGGCATCAGGGTGGTCGGGTAGCGACTCTTGATCGGCGCTTCGCGGCGCTGTATCCGGACATTGTCGACGCAATCGACGCGAATTAGCCCCTCGGACGAGGCGTTGCTGTTCGGGTTGAACTCCCGCCTGACGGGTGCTGCAGACCCCGTTGAGCGGGAGATGACCTGCTTGAGCAGCGGTTCAGTGTGACGACAACGCAAATTGTCGTTGACAACATATGTTGTCACCTGGCAAGGTGTGTGACGTGGAGCTCACGGAGATGTACGACTACATCGCAACCTTGCTGGCCGACGCTGCCGCGCAGCCCGCGGCCTCGGACAACGAGCTCGAGTTCGAGCTGGCGAAGATCCGGCTCATCTCACAGGCCCGGGTGGTCCTCGACATCATCGAAGCCCAATCGGTGCACACCCTGAGGTCGTCATTGCCGCAGCCCAGCTACGGCGACATCGGCGATGCGCAAGGCATCAGCAAGCAGGCGAGCCGGATCCGGCACACCAAGCTGGAGCAGGTGCTGCGCGTTCACCAGATGGACGGCCGACGGCACAGCTTCTCCAAAGCCGTTGTCAGCAGCAAACATCGCCGGGCGGCAGCGCCCGTCAGGCAAGCCCGCCGGCGTTCTCCGGAGAGCTGACCGGCACCCACTCGCAGTACCGGTCAACGCGTTCATCGGCGTCATGGTGATCGCGCGATGGGGGCTACCCACATGGGCCCTGTCACTGCAACACACCCACCCACCGCACGACGACCACGAAAGGGTCAACTGTCATGTCGAATCCGAAGCTCGTCAACGATCACACCCCTGCCTTCTTCAGTGCGGCCATCGCGTTCCTGATTGCCACCGGCGTCTGGAACATCACCAATATCTGGCTGCTCGACATCTCCGTGCAGGAGCGTTACACGATCGGCATGGGCATTCTCTGCGCGATGTTCGCCACTGTCGTGGTCTCGAAGGTGGTCCGGGACAAGGAGGAGGCGCGCTCGTTGGTCAACGAGGTGCGGCAGGCCCGTTACGAAGAGGTCCTTGCCAATGCTCCGGCGCCCGGGCTCGGCCAGGTCTGAATCCCGCTGCCGCGCTGATGACGCCGTACGCCATCGCCAGCGCCACCGGCCCGGCCCCGTCCGACTGGCGGCTGCCCACCTTGCAGCCGTCCACCGGGGACCCGGTCACCGGTCGGGCGGGGCTGCTCTCCGCGACGACCTTGCCGATCACCGTCCAGGCACCCGACGTACCGCCGTGGTCGACCGACCGAGACATCGGTGTTCGGCAAACCGGCACCGCGGACCTGCCATCGGCGGACATCACGGCGGTCACCGTTTCCCGTGCGCTCATCGAGGTGCTCGCCGGCCGCCGTTCAGCACAGCAGCTCGCCGCGCACTGCGCCCCGCAGGTCTTTGCCGGAGTCCTGCTCCGCGTCCCGCCCGTCGCACTCGCGTTGCCGCGGCTACAGACCGTTCGAGTGGGTGAGCCCGCCGACGGAGTCGCCGAGGCGTGCGCCGTGTTCCGCCGCGCCGAACGGGTGCGGGCCCTGGCCTTCCGGCTGGAGGGGTTGGACGGACGCTGGCGGATCACCGTTCTGCAGATCGGATGAGCCCGCGTGGGCGGGCGCCAGTACCTGGTCGACGGCTCCGTCGCGCACTACCTGTCCGCCGGTTCGCCGGTAACCCCGAAGGTGTCGGACTCCTCCGCCCGCCCGGTCAGCGGCTCTTGAGCGGGCGCTGACGGCCCGCGGTTACGGGTGGCCAGCACAACGCCGGCCGCCGTGGCGGTGAGGAGTACCGCGCCGAGTACATGGGCGACCACCAACGCCTCGGGGACTCCCGTCGCGTACTGAACCAGCCCGATCAGGCCCTGTGCTGCCGTCACCGCGATCAGCAGGTACGCCCTGTTCATCAGTTTTCGCGGGGCCCGGACGGCCAGGAATCCGACCGTCATGGCGACCAGCAGGCCCAGGAAAGTGAACATCAGATCGGCGTGGATCTGCGCCAGCGCCCGCACCGGCAGATCGAGCCGAGGCGTCTCGTCATCGCCGCCGTGCGGTCCTGCAGCGGTCACCAGGGTGCCGGCGACGCACAGGGCCAGCAACACGCCGACGGTCGCCCAGCTCAGCAACTGCAGCGGCCTGGGGACGACCAGCACCGGCGGATCATCGGTTTCGCCCAACCGAACGAGCACGACGATGGACACGAACAGCAGCACCAGCGAGACCAGCAGGTGCGGCGCGACGGTCCACCAGGCCAGCCCGGCCAGCACGACAATGCCGCCCCAAACGGCCTGGAACAACACCCCGGCCGGCAACACAGCTGCCAGCAGGACCAGCGATCGCCGACGCGGTTTGGCCAGCCAGATCAGCACGAACGTACCGAGGGACGCGACCAGCACCACGCTGGTCAGGGTGCGGTTGCCGAACTCGATGGCCAAGTGGAATGCCGAGAGATCGGACCGACTGACCGGCACCAGGGAACCCGGAACGCATTCCGGCCAGGTGGGGCAGCCGAGACCGGAGCCGGTGACCCGGACGGTCGCCCCGGTCACGGCGATCAACCCGTTGGTGATCACAGCGGCCCACGCGAATGCGCGTTGCAGTCGCAGGGACGGGGGTCGTCGCCACCACACGGGTTTGCTGACGGGTGCGGTGCCCGTGGGGGAAGTCGTTATTGCCATCGAATCCACCGTACGGTGGCGGTCCACCCGATGACGATCCAGGCCAGCAACACACCGATCGCGAGCGGCGGCGGAGCGACGCCGTCCTGCAGGATCGCCCGTATCGCCTGCGACATGGCTCCCGGCGGGGTCAGTTCGCCGATCGACCGAAGTGCAGCTGCGGACTGACTCAGCGGCACGATGACCCCGCCGACCAGCACGAAGACCAGCCACAACAGGTTCGCCACGGCCAGCACCGCCTCGGCCCGCAGGGTGCCACCCAGCAGCAGGGCGAGTCCGATGAACGACGCCGTGCCGAGCAGCGTGATCAGCACTACCCAGAACGCCGACAGCAGCAGCGACATCTGCTGCGGCGCACCGGTTTGCGGGCGCCAGCCGAGCAGCACTGCGACCAGCCCGATAATGACGAACTGCCCGGCGATGACGGCCAGCGTTGCCGCGCATTTCCCGGCGATCAGTTGGGCGCGCCCGACACCCGCAGCGGCCAAACGTTTGAGCACCCCGTAACGCCGGTCGAACCCGGTGGTGATGGCTTGCGACGTGAAGGCGGACGACATCACCGCCAATACGAGAACCCCGGGGAGTACGGCGTTGATCCTGGGTTCCGGCAGATTGACGACGCTGATCAGGGTGCCGCCGATCAGCGCCAGCAACGGGATCACCAGGGCCAGCAGCAGTTGCTCGCCGTTGCGCAGCGTCATCCGCAATTCGAGGCCGGCGGTAGCCGTGATGCGCTTGCCACCTGGCGCCGGGCGCGGGTCGGGCGTGAAGGTGCCTGGCGGGAACTGCCGCAGGGCCTTCGCGGGCGGGGTGGTGCCGCGCTGCCCGGCCGGTTCCACCGGTTCTGTCGGTTCCACCGGTTCCACCGGTTCTGTCGGTCGCGCTGGTGGCGATGTCACGTTCTGATCTCCCGGCCCGTCAATTCGAGGAAAACGTCGTCCAGTGACCGCCGGCCGACCTGCAGGTCCCCTGGCAGCACCCCGACCCTGGCGCAGAACGAGGTGACGGTGGCGACGGTCGACGGGACGATGTCGCCCTCCACCAGATAGCGGCCGAGCGATACCTCCTGCACGGCGTACCCGTCCGGCAGGGCCAGTCGGAGCAATTCGATGTCCAGTCCGGATGCGGCGGAAAACCTGAGTTGCCCGTGTGCTCCGCCGGTGAGTTCGGCGGGGGAACCGTCAGCGACGACCCGACCGTGATCGATGATCACCACCCGATCGGCGAGCAGTTCCGCCTCGTCCAACAGGTGGGTGGTCAGCAGGATCGAGACCCCGTCAGATCTGGCTGCTCGCAACAGGTCCCACACCAGATGCCGCGCCTGCGGGTCCATCCCGGCCGTCGGCTCGTCGAGGAAGAGCAACTCCGGGCGGCCGACCAACGCCATTGCCAGGCTCAACCGCTGCACCTGGCCGCCGGACAGCCGCCGGACCGGGGTGCGCGCGGAGTCGGCAAGACCAAGAACGTCCAACAACCAGGCAGGGTCCATCGGCTGGGCCGAGCAGCGGGCGATCACCTCGAGCATCTCGCCGGCGCGGGCGGCTGCGTGCGATCCGCCGGCCTGCAGCATGACGCCTATTCGTGGCCGGAGGGCGGCGCTCTGTCGCCAGGAGTCGAGCCCGAGGACCGTCACGTCGCCGGAATCGGGGCGGGCGAAGCCGGTGCAGACATCCAAGGTGGTGGTCTTGCCGGCACCGTTCGGGCCCAGCAACGCAACCAGCGCGCCGCGCGGGACGGTGAACGACAAACCGTCCACGGCGCGGACCGACCCGTACGTTCTGACCAGGCCGTTCACGATCATCGCGGCGCCGTTCGGCTGTTGGCCGGCGATGCGGTTGAACGGGGTGGTCACAACGACCGAGGATAGGCGGCTGCGTCGGCGGTCCCCGCATCGTCGACTGTGTCCTTGCTATCAGCAGCACCGCTGGGAGCAGCGATTGCAGCGGAATCGGGAGGGTGGTCCGGGTGGGGTAGATGCGTGACCGGTAGGCCGCCCCGCCGGAGCAGGTAGTAGGTCGCACCGACGACGATGGCTGCGACCACCACCGCCTGCACGATGACGTACACCGGGATGGTGGCGCCATTCGGCATGATCGTCACCGAGAACAGCACCGTCAACCAGATCGTGGCCTTGCGGTAGCGGGGGTCCGCGGTCGACGCGGCCAACGGCAGTGCGGCCCAGAGCAGATACCAGGGCTGAATCACCGGCGCGAGTAGGACGAACGCCATCATGGCCATGCCGAGGCCGAGCACCGGGTTGATCCGCCGCTGCCAGCACTGCCACATGATGGCCAGCGCGACGACCGACCCGATCAGCGTGCCGACCGGTTGCATGACGCCCAACGCGGCCTCAGTGTGGTCGCCGAGGCCCAGCAGCAGACCTACCTGCCCGGCGCCGATACCCAATGTGGTGGAGAGCGACAGGAACGACCGGACGGTGCCCGGCGCACCGAGCGCGGCGACCCAGCCGAGTCCGACCCCGGCGAGCCAGGTGAACGTCGCGAAAGTGACGGCCGCGACGGCGCCAACCTGGACGCCACAGCGCAGGAGATCGCGCCATCGGCCGCCGGCCCGCAGCGCCAGCATGATCACCAGAAACGCCAGTGCCATCCCCGCCGTGGCTTTGACGCCGACCCCGAGGGTGATCACCACGACGCCGGCGACCAGCGACCACTCCCAGGCGATCACCATTCCGGCCAGCATCGCCCCGAGCATCAGGGCCTCGTTGTGCCCACCGCCGATCAGGTGGAACAGCACCAGCGGGTTCAGCGCGCCGAGCCACAGTGCAGCGACCGGGTCGAACCCGCAGATCCGGGCCAGTCGCGGCAGCGCCCAGACGATCATCGCGACGCCGACCAGCTCGACCAGCCGCTGCAGCAGCGTGCCGACGATGACGTTGTGTCCGGCAACCGTGACGATCGCCTTCGCGATCAGCAGATAGACCGGGCCGTACGGGCTGGCGGTGTACTGCCACCGGACGTCCACCTGATGGGCGTACACGTCGGAGTCGCCAAGGGTGTCGTAGGGGCCGGATTCGTAAGGATTGAAGCCAGCCCGCATCATCGAGCCGATGGCCAGGTAGGAGTACATGTCGCGGGAGAACAGCGGCGGGGTGACGAGCAGCGGCACGGCCCACATCGCCAGGGTGTGGCTGAGTTGGCTCCGGGACAGCCGCCGCACCCGACCCGGCGCAGCCAGCCGACCGATGAGGACCCAACACAACACGATGAGCCCAATTCCGGCATACGAACAGGCCAGCGCCGCCGGGCCGACCCTGGACAGCAGGCCGATGACCCGCAGTCCGTCGACCGGGTTGGGAATCGGCGTGGCCGCCCCGTAGGACGAGCCGCTGCCCAGCATTAGCAACAACGCGCCGACGGTTCCCCACCGACGCAGACGACTCAATTGGCTGCGCTCGACGCCGTTCAGCGGCTCCGCGACGACAAGTTCGGCCGCGGGCGGAAACGGGCGCACGGAGAGAGCTTCACCCACTGGTGGTCACCAGCGGTGCTGACCAGTCCGTCGTCACGGTTGCAGTCTAGGGACCGGTACTGATAGGCCCAGATCTTTCGGAACATCTGATCGACAGCGGCGCGGACCGGGCTCTGGTCGCGCTCGATCCCGGTGCACTCAACGAAAGGAAGCCCATGACCGAACCGTCGGCTGCAGTCCAGGAATACATCCAGTCCTATCCGCAGGACGTCCAGGTCATCCTGCGGGAAATTCGACGCCGGATCGGCGGCATCGTCCCGGAAGTCGGCGAGAAGATCAGTTACCAGATACCCACCGTCACGATGGACGGGCGGGCCCTTCTCTATTACGCCGCATGGAAACAGCACATCGGGATCTACCCGATACCGCCCGCGGAACCTGCGCTGGAAGTAAAAATCGCGCCGTACCGGGCGGCTAAGGACACCGTGAGGTTCACCTACAACAAGCCGATTCCGTACGAATTGCTCGACGAGATGGTCGCAATGCTGGTTCGACGACGTGTGGACAGCGAGAACGATCCACAGGTCGGGTCGTGAAACCTCCCATTTGGGACGCGCTCTGGCCGTTTTGACGTTGGTTAGCCTCACCTGCGTGTCCGGGGCCACACCGAGCCCGGCTAACGATCTTTGATCTCTGCGCGGAAAAAGGTCACACTGGTGTTGTGAAAACATCTGCCGTCTCCGAGCATGCGCGGGAGACCCCCGCCGGGTCACTGCCCATCGGGACTGCGCAGGACCAGGAACGCCCGACGGCGGATCGCGCGGGAACAGATCGCACCGAGGGTCGCACCCGGGCCGCGGTCGTTGATCTGCTGCTTGCCGACGGGCCACTGACCACCGCCGACCTCGCGCAGGAACTGGGAATCTCACCGGCGGCCGTCCGGCGCCATCTTGATCAGCTCATCGCCGAGGGTGCCGTCAGCTTTCGTGAGGCACCCGTGCTGGGACCGCGTGGCAGGGGCCGACCTGCGCGTTCCTACCTGTTGACCGATATCGGCCGCTCACGGTTGCCGCACGCCTACGACGAGCTTGCCGTGCAGGCGTTGGACTACCTGGCAGAGGCGGTCGGGCCGGCCGCCGTCGGGGACTTCGCCCGCCGCCGGGCCGAAGCGGTGGTCGCTCCGTTCCGGGCTGAACTAGCGGCCGCGACCGACGTCGCCGGGCGGGCCACCATCCTGGCGCGGGCGTTGACGGGTTCGGGGTTTTCCGCGTCGCTTCACCAGGTGGGCGTGGGCCAGCAGTTGTGCCAGCACCACTGCCCGGTCGGTCACGTGGCGACGAAGTACCCGCAGCTGTGCGATGAGGAGATGGCTGTCTTCACCCGTGAACTGGGCACCTACGCACAACGCCTGGCGACCATTGCCAATGGTGACGCGGTCTGCACGACGTTCATCCCGATCAGCACCGTGCCGATCACGGTGCAGGCGGGCGAGGAACACCGACTCGACAAACACCGACTCGACAAACACCGAATCGCCAAACATCGCCCATCGCAATAATCGATTCGCTCGAACAGCTGCTTCACCGTTCGGCCGTTGGCCGATCGCCGCAGGACCGCACCACCGCCGCAGTGCCCGTGCTGGTGGATACACCCGCCCGCCCGACCCAGAGCCACTGGAAGGACCCTCGTTTCATGACAACAACTCAGGACCACGCCAGCACCACCGGCGCCAGCAGCGTCGACACCAGCGGCGACCTCGCCGCCGCAGCTGCGTCTGTGCTGGCGCCACCGGCGCCGGCAGAGATCAGTCAGTCGCTGATCGATCAGGCCGCGACGATCGACACGCTCGGTCGTTACGCGTTCGGCTGGTCGGACAGTGACAAGGCCGGTGCCTCCGCGCGCCGCGGGGTCGACGAGGACGTTGTTCGTGACATTTCGGACAAGAAGAGTGAGCCGCAGTGGATGCTGGAGCGTCGGCTGAAGGCGCTGAAGCTGTTCGAACGTCAGCCGATGCCGACCTGGGGTGCCGATCTGTCTGGCATTCATTTCGACACCATCAAGTACTTCGTGCGGTCCACCGAGAAGCAGGCCCAGACCTGGGAAGACCTGCCCGACGACATCAAGAACACCTACGACCGGCTGGGCATCCCCGAGGCCGAGAAGCAGCGCCTCGTCGGCGGCGTCGCCGCGCAATACGAGTCCGAGGTCGTCTACCACCAGATCCAGGAGGACCTGGAGCGGCAGGGCGTCGTCTTCCTGGACACCGACTCCGGCCTGCGTGAGCACCCGGAGATCTTCGAGAAATACTTCGGCTCCGTCATTCCCGCGGGCGACAACAAGTTCTCCGCGCTGAACGCTGCGGTCTGGTCGGGCGGATCGTTCGTCTACGTACCGCCGGGCGTGCACGTCGAGATCCCGCTGCAGGCCTACTTCCGGATCAACACCGAGAACATGGGCCAGTTCGAGCGCACGCTGATCATCGTCGACGAAGGCGCCTACGTGCACTACGTCGAGGGCTGCACCGCGCCGATCTACAAGTCCGACTCGCTGCATTCCGCGGTCGTCGAGATCATCGTCAAGAAGGGTGGCCGTTGCCGTTATACGACCATCCAGAACTGGTCGAACAACGTCTACAACCTGGTGACCAAGAGGGCCAAGGCAGAGGCCGGCGCCACCATGGAGTGGGTCGACGGCAACATCGGCTCCAAGGTCACGATGAAGTACCCGTCCGTGTGGTTGATGGGCGAGCACGCCAAGGGTGAAGTGCTCTCCATCGCGTTCGCCGGCGAGGGCCAGCACCAGGACACCGGCGCGAAGATGCTGCACCTGGCACCGCACACGTCCTCGAACATCATCTCCAAGTCGGTCTCCCGAGGCGGTGGCCGCACGTCCTACCGGGGTCTCGTCCAGGTCAACCCGGGCAATCACCACAGCCGGTCGACCGTGAAGTGTGACGCGTTGCTGGTCGACACCATCTCCAGGTCGGACACCTACCCGTACGTCGACATCCGCGAGGACGACGTGTCGATGGGCCACGAGGCGACCGTTTCCCGGGTCAGCGAGGAGCAGCTGTTCTACCTGATGAGCCGCGGACTCACCGAGGACGAGGCGATGGCGATGATCGTTCGCGGTTTCGTCGAGCCGATCGCCCGGGAACTGCCGATGGAATACGCGCTCGAGCTGAACCGGCTGATCGAACTGCAGATGGAAGGGGCGGTCGGCTAATCCGTCGGCGCCTCTGGGGTCCCCGCCCCGCCCCTGCACCCTGACCACTGACGACCAAGGACTCATTGACGTGACAGCAGTAGTTGAAACAGGTCCGGCCCAGCACGGGCTGGCCGGCCACAGCCACCTCGGCGGCCGGTCCATCCCTGCCCAACTGGACTCCCACCTGCACGACGCCGGTTCGGCCGACCTGCGGGACCATCCGGCACCGTCCGGACGGGAGGAGAACTGGCGTTTCACGCCGATGCGCCGGCTGCGCGGACTGGCCGAGGACGCGCCGTTCCAGGGCGTCTTCGGCGCGGACAACGACACCGTCGTACAGGCGCCGGACAACGTCATCGTGCGACGGGTCAGCGGTGATGAGGCCACTGAGCTGAAGGGTTTGGCCGGTCTGCCGACCGATCGGCCGTCGGCGCGGGCCTGGGCGGCCACCACCTCGGTCCTGCTCATCGACATCCCGGCACAGGCGCAGGTGTCCGAGCCGGTGGTGATCACCTTCGTCGGGACCGACGTCGAAAAGGCATCAGCCGGGCATGTGGTCATTCGGGTCGGCGCCCAGGCCAGCGCCCAGGTCGCCATGGTGCACGAGGGCAGCGCCACGCTGGCCGACAACATCGAAATCGTCGTCGGTGACGGCGCCAAGCTCGAGTTCGCCTCGATGGAGGAATGGGCCGGGGACGCCGTCCACCTGTCCCACCATCACATCCGGGTCGGGCGGGACGCCACGCTCAAGCACACCGCGCTGACGTTCGGCGGCGACCTCGTGCGGGTGGTTGGCACGGTGACCTATGACGGACCCGGCGGCGACGCCGAGCTCACCGGCCTCTACTTCGCCGACGCCGGCCAGCACCTGGAGCACCGGCTGTTCGTCGATCACGCTGCGCCGCACTGCAAGTCACGCGCCTTGTACAAGGGTGCGCTGCAGGGCGCGAAGGCGCACACGGTGTGGATCGGCGACGTGCTGATCCGCAAGGCCGCAGAGGGCACCGACACCTACGAGATGAACCGCAACCTGATCCTGACCTCCGGGGCCCGCGCCGACTCGGTGCCGAACCTGGAAATCGAGACCGGTGAGATCGTCGGCGCCGGACATGCCAGCGCAACGGGACGATTCGACGACGAGCAGTTGTTCTACCTGCTGTCGCGGGGAATTCCGCCGGAGGTCGCCAAGCGTCTGGTGGTGCGTGGCTTTTTCGGGGAAGTGTTGCTGCGCATCGGTATCGAGTCCGTCCGCGAGCGTGCGGCGGAAATCATCGAGCGCGAGCTCGCCATCGCCGGCATGTAGTTTCCGTCTTTTCTCCCACCGGCCTCAGCCCGACGACAACAGTTTCATCGTCGGAACACATTTTGGAGTCAGCACACACATGGCAACCCTGGACATCCGCGACCTGCACGTCTCGGTCATCACCGACGAGGGACCGATCGAGATCCTCAAGGGCGTCGACCTGACCATCTCGTCCAACGAGACGCACGCCATCATGGGCCCCAACGGGTCCGGCAAGTCGACCCTGGCGTATTCCCTGGCCGGCCACCCGAAGTACCGGGTGACCCAGGGCTCGGTCACCCTGGACGGCGAGGACCTACTCGCGATGACCGTCGACGCGCGGGCGCGGGCGGGGCTCTTCCTGGCGATGCAGTACCCCGTCGAGGTGCCCGGCGTCTCGACATCCAACTTCCTGCGGTCCGCCGCGACCGCGGTTCGCGGTGAGGCCCCGCCGATCCGCAAATGGGTCAAGGAAGTCAAGAGCGCGATGAAGGATCTCGAGATCGATCCCGAGTTCGCCGAGCGTTCGGTCAACGAGGGTTTCTCCGGCGGCGAGAAGAAGCGGCACGAGATCTTGCAGCTGTCCCTGCTGAAGCCGAAGATCGCCGTTCTCGACGAGACCGACTCCGGGCTGGACGTCGATGCGCTGCGGGTCGTCGCTGAGGGCGTCAACCGCTACAAGGCGGACTCGACGGCCGGCGGGGATGGGGACAGTGACTCCAACGGCGTGGGGGTCTTGCTGATCACCCACTACACCCGCATCCTGCGGTACATCCACCCGGACAGGGTGCATGTGTTCTCCGGCGGCCGGATCGTCGAGTCCGGTGGACCGGAGTTGGCCGACGAGCTGGAGACGAATGGCTACGTGCGGTTCACCGGCGTACCCGCCGGTGTGGTCTGACCAGCCGCACTCTCCCGCAGCCGCGTTCTGACGACAACTTTGATGAGGTGAGCATGACGGATCAGCTGGAGGCCGGGGCGCTGACGGCGGGCCCGATGGCGGGTGACCTGCCTGAGGTGCCGGTACTGACCGGCCTGTCCGAGCCGGCCGAGCCGGCCGCACCAGGTGCGCCCCCACTGGGGCCGGTCGACATCGACCGGATCCGTGCCGACTTCCCGATCCTGGAGCGCACGGTCCGGCGCGGAAAGCCGTTGGTCTATCTGGATTCCGGGGCCACCTCGCAGCGGCCGGTGCCGGTCATCGACGCGGAGCAGGAGTTCGTCACCGGGCACAACGCAGCGGTCCATCGCGGCGCACACCAACTCGCCGAAGAGGCAACGGATTTCTACGAGGCGGCCCGCGAGCGGATCGCCGCGTTCATCGGTGCACCGAGTACGGACGAGGTGATCTTCACCAAGAACGCCACCGAGTCGATCAACCTGGTCGCCTATTCATTGGGTAATGCGACGTTTTCGGAGGAGCCTGCTGCGGCGCGTTTCAGGCTCGGCCCCGGCGACGAGGTCGTCGTCACCGAGATGGAGCACCACGCGAATCTCATTCCGTGGCAGGAACTCTGCCGCCGGACCGGGGCTACCCTGCGGTGGTTCAAGGTCACCGACGACTTCCGGCTCGACCTGTCCGACGTTGATGAACTGATCAACACTCGTACCAAAGTGGTTGCCTTCACCCATCAGTCGAACGTGCTCGGCACCGTCAACCCGGTCGAGGTGCTGGTTGCCGCGGCGCAGCGGGTGGGCGCGCTGACCGTGCTCGACGCATGCCAGTCCGTTCCGCACATGCCGGTCGACCTGGCCGCGCTCGGCGTCGATTTCGCCGCGTTCTCCGGGCACAAGATGCTCGGCCCCAGCGGGGTTGGGGTGCTCTACGGTCGCTACGACCTGCTCGCCGCCATGCCGCCGTTCCTGACCGGCGGCTCGATGATCGAGCAGGTCTTCGTCGACCATGCCACCTACGCGGCGCCACCGGCGCGGTTCGAAGCCGGTGTCCCGATGACGTCACAGGCGGTCGGTCTCGGCGCGGCCGTCGACTACCTGCAGACGGTTGGCATGAAGGCCGTGGCCGAGCACGAGGCAGCGCTGACCGGCTATGCGCTACAGGAGCTTTCGGCGATCCCCGGGGTCCGGATCATCGGCCCGTCGAACACCGTCGAACGGGGCGGCGCGCTGTCATTCGTCGTCGACGGCGTCCATGCGCACGACGTCGGGCAGATCCTGGACGACGCCGGAGTTCAGGTTCGGGTCGGTCACCATTGCGCCTGGCCCCTGCACCGCCGGTTCGGCATCGCCGCGACCGTGCGGGCGTCGTTCGCGCTGTACAACAAGCAAGCCGAGGTCGACGCGCTCACCTCCGCGGTTCGGGACTCGCAGCGCTTCTTCGGGGTGAGCTGAGCGATGCAGATGGAGAAGCTCTATCAGGAAATCATTCTCGATCACTACCGAACGCCACACCATTTCGGACTGCGGGATCCGTTCGACACCGAGGTGCATCACGTCAACCCGACCTGCGGGGACGAGGTGACCCTCCGAGTGCATTTGACGGCAGCCGAGTCAACGGAGTCGGAGAGTGGTTCGACCGTCAAGGCAGGGGATCTGGTCGTCGCCGACATTTCCTATGACGCACTGGGCTGCTCGATCTCGCAGGCGTCCACTTCCGTGCTGACCGACCTGGCCATCGGCCGGCCGCTGACCGAAGTCATGGCCACGTTGGCGGAGTTCACCGCCATGGTCACCAGTCGGGGGAAGATCGAGGGCGACGAGGACGTTCTCGGTGATGGGATCGCGTTCGCCGGCGTGTCGAAGTATCCCGCACGGGTGAAATGCGCATTGCTGGGTTGGATGGCGTTCAAGGACGCCGCTGCGCAAAGCCTGGACCAGAGCCAGCCCCTGGCAGATCAGCAGAGCCAGCCCCTGGCAGATCAGCAGAGCCAGCCAGCGTCAGAACAGCATGAAGGAGCGGACAGATGACCGACACCGTTTACGGCTCGGTGGGCCATGCCGGGCACGATCACGCCGGGCACACGCACGACGAGAACTGCACCGACGGACACGGATCCGACCGCGCCGGCCGGGCTGCCGCCGACCTGGACAAGGTGGTTGCAGCCGTGCCCGCAGCATCCGATGCGGATCCGCAGCTGATCGAAGACCTCGAGGAAGCGCTCAGGGACGTCGTCGACCCGGAACTGGGGATCAACATCGTCGACCTCGGCCTGGTCTACGACCTGCACGTCGACGCCGAGAACGTCGCCACCATCGACATGACGCTGACGAGCGCGGCCTGCCCGCTCACCGAGATGATCGAGGAGCAGGTGTCCGCAGCGCTGGTCGGGGAGGCCGGACTGGTCGACGACTTCCGGATCAACTGGGTCTGGCTGCCGCCGTGGGGACCGGAGAAGATCACCGAGGACGGTCGCGAACAGATGCGCGCGCTCGGATTCAACATCTGAGCCACCGGAATGTGACCTGGAGTAAGGCCGGTCCAGAGCCGGGGTGATCTGATCGCCGCCCTGGAGCGGCGAGGCGCCGAGGTGCTCCATGCGCCGACCCTGCGGATAGTGCCGGCCGACAAGGATTCTCGGCTGATTGACGCCACCGCCGCGGTCATCGCCGCCAAGCCGGACGTGCTGTTGGCGACCACCGCGTTCGGCATCCGCGGCTGGTTCGAAGCCGCGGATGCGGCAGGTCTGGGCCGACCGTTGTTGGATGCTCTTGCCGACACCCGGATCCTGGTCCGTGGGCCGAAGGCCCGCGGCGCACTACGGGCGGCGGGCTTGTCCGACGCCGGGATGAGCCGCGAAGAGACGACTGCCTCGCTGGTCGACCAGGTCATCGCCGAGGGCGCGTCCGGCCGGGTGGTCGCGGTGCAGTTGCACGGTTTCGTCGATGAAAGACAACTGGACAGGCTCCGAGCAGCCGGCGCGACGGTCTTCACCGTGGCGCCCTACCTCTGGAGCACGCCGGTTGAGCCGCAGCGGGTGGTCCGGATCCTGGAAGCCATCGCGGCCCGCTCGCTCGACGCCGTCACCTTCACCAGTGCACCCGCCGCGGAGGCATTGCTCGTCGCGGCCGATCAGCGCGGGATCGGGCCTCCGTGGTGGCCGCTCTGTGTACCGACGTCACACCGTTCGCCGTCGGGCCGGTCACCGCGGCACCGCTACACGCAGCCGGGATCGAGTCGATCCACCCCGACCGTTACCGGCTCGGCGCGCTGGTCAGGGTGCTGTGCGAATATCTGACCGAGCATTCGGTGCGCAGGATCGAAACCCAGCAGGGCGTGCTGGAGATCCGCGGCCGCAGCGCCGCCATCGATGGCCGCCGCTCCAGTCTGTCACCCACCTCTGTTGCCGTGCTGCGCCTGCTGGCCGATGCCGGTGGCGCGGTGGTGTCCAAAGCAACATTGCAGGAAGTCCTGCCCGAGGCCGGTGACGACCACGCCCTCGAGGTAGCCGTCGGGCGACTGCGCCAGGCTCTGGACCATCGCGGACTGGTCGCCACCGTCGTCAAACGGGGCTATCGCCTCAACGTCTGAGCGGCGGGGAACTGGGCACGTTCCGCGCACGCACGGGGCGACGCAGCTCAAGTACGTCGACGGACCGCTGTCGTACCGGCAGAAAGACAAGGCCCCGCAGACACCACCGGGCAATGGTCCCAGGATGCCTGCCATCCCGTCGGGATTGCGTGCGCCGTTGAATAGGGGACCCGGATTCGGGGAATGGAACAGGATGCACGTGTTCACCGCGCCAGATTGACTTCCGCGGGCGTGCCGGAGGAGTCCCATGAAGGTTTCTGGCGATACCGAGTCAGCTGAGTCAGCCCACCTATCGATACCTTTGGTCAAACATCACCCGCTGCTGGGTCAGCCGCACGACGATGCGCTCGAGGGTCCGATCGCGCGGGCCGAACGCACCGCCGCGTCCCTCAGCACTGCCGAGCAACCGTTGGGACCGCCGGGCGGGCGTTTCAATTGGCGCTCGTCATTCTTTATCGGGCTGGCCGCAGCCGCAGGCGTCGTGGTGACTGTCGGGTTTGTCGAGATGTTCCTCGTCGCAGCCCAAACGCTGCTGCTGATCGGGATGGGCTTGTTCCTCGCTGTTGGCCTCGAGCCGGCGGTTTCCTGGTTGATCAACCATCGATTCCCCCGGTGGGCCGCGGTGATCTCCGTATTCTTGGTCATGCTGGTGATCGTGGGGGCATTTGTTGCGGCTGCCGTGCCCGCGCTGGTCGACCAGGGTGGCAAACTGATTCAGGACGTTCCGGGGTACGGTGGAACACTCCAATTTATTGGCGGTGTTGCAGACACCACCAATGTTCCGCCCCATTCCATGAAATGCTCGACAGGCGCGCCGAAGGAATGGCATTCAACCTAAGAAAATCAGATCCAGTTTCGTTCTGCTATTTCAGAAATCCCGTGTTCTCAAGAGTCAAAACTGCGAAAGTCGAGGGGTACATCCAACAACTCAATGACTCGAATTCGCTGCTGGGGCAACTGAATGAGAAGATTCACCTCAAGCAGAACGTCGAGCAATTCCTCAATACGTCGGGTTCCGGTTTGGCATCGGGCATCGTCGCTGTCGGGGAGACCGTCCTGAGCACTTTCTCCTCGTCCGTCGTTGTCCTGGTGCTCACCGCCTATTTCCTGGCCGACATGCCCAGGGTGAGAACAACTCTGTACCGGTTCTTGCCCGCAGAGCGCCGTCCGAGAGCAGTCCTTCTGGGCGACCAGATCCTGGTCAAAGTCGGCGGCTACGTCCTGGGAAACGTCATCATTTCGGTCATCTCGGCAGTGGTCACCTATGTCTGGTTGTTGATCTTCGGTGTTCCGTACGCGCTGTTGTTGGCAATACTGTTTGCCCTGCTGGACCTGGTTCCGGTCATTGGGTCGCTGGTCGCCGGGGTGCTGGTTGCGCTGGCGGCTTTCAGCGTATCGGTGCCGGTCGGTCTCGCCACCATTGCGTACTTCGTCGCCTACAAATTCCTCGAGGATTATGTTCTGTCACCAAGGGTGTTCGGCACGGTGCTGAAACTGCCGGCCCTGGTGACGGTGGTGGCAATCCTGATCGGCGCGGCGCTCCTCGGGCTGGTGGGCGCCCTGGTGGCGCTGCCGATTGCAGCCGCCCTGATGCTGCTGACCCAGGAGATGCTGTTTGTCCGGCTCGACCGCGGTAGCGCATAGTCGATCTACGTCGCCGCGCTACGACCCTGCAGCGCATCGAGGAGCTCATCGCCGATCGGCACTCCCAGCCCGGTGCAGGCATCCCACCCGGGCCCGGCTGTGTAGGCGCCGTTGTTGCCGCTGGTGATGTCCCGAAACCCAGTGGCCATCGCGCCGGCGGATGCCGGTCCGTACAGATCAGGCTGGATGAGACCGAATGTCCGCCCGGTCGCCTGCGCAAACCGGGCAAGCAGCGCCGCCCACAGCGGTGACACCGCGCTGGTGCCGCCGATGACGATATTCGCGCCATTCACCCGCACCTGATAGCCGGTCTGCGGATCGGCGTTACCTGCGACGTCCGGTACGCCTCGACCAGCCCGGCCGGACAGGGTCGGCACGCCCGCAGCGGTCTGCCAGCTGGGCAGCGGGAACGCGCCGCTCACGCCGCCGCCGGTGGCGCTGGTCCGGGCACCGTTGTTCCAGACCACTTCGGAGGTGACGACACCGGCGGCCGGATCCGCGTCGAGTCGCGTCCCGCCGCAGGCCAGTGCGTGCGGGCTGGACGCGGGGAAGTCGACGTGCGGACGGCCGTCGGCGGCACCATCGCTGCTACCGGTATCACCCGCCGCAGCAGTGACCGTGACCCCGAGCAGACACGCATCCAGCAGCGCCTGATCGAACGCGTTGCGGGCACTGGACGTCCAACCGTCCTCGCTCTGACCCCAGCTGATGCTGATCGACACCGGCGTGACGGCGGCGTGCGCCGCCGCACTCAGCGCGTCGAGAAAACCGCTGTCCGTGTTCGGCGCGAAGTACACGACGATCGCGGCGGCAGGGGCCAGTGCACCGACGATCTCGATGTCCAGCATCACCTCACCGTCGGCGTCCTCACCCGGGCGGTTGGCTCCGCCGTCGACACCGACCGCGGTCACCGACGGGCTGGCGATTCCCAAACCGCGAAAGTAGATATCCAGATCGGTCTGCCGGAAGCCGCCGCCCAGTTCAAGGATCGCGACGGTCTGGCCGCGCCCGTCCATACCTTCCGGAAACCGGTAGACCTGCCCCACCTGCGGAGGTGTGTAACTGCTGGTCACGGCCGCGGGTGCGGCAACGCGAAACCGTGGGTTGGTCTGCGGGCGATTGTCCAGGCCCAACACCGCAATGATCGCATCGGCGCAGGCCGTCGGCACGCTCAGCTCACCGGTGCGCTGTCGGAAGGTGACGGCGGAACCATCCGGAGCCGTCCGGGTGACGAGGTCCAGAGTGGTTCCGAAGATCCGGCTCAGCACAGCGGGCGACCCCGACACACGCACCCGCCGAGAAGCCGCGTCGCTCTCCAGAACCTCCGCGCCCAGCGCGATCACCGTGCTGACGACTGTCGCGACATCGGCCGGATCGGCGCCGTACCGCTGCGCCAACTCCTCCCGGGAGAGCCGCTCGTCGAGCGCCGACTCCGGGACTTCGGCACGCCTGCGCAACACCAGGGTCGCTTCGATGGGGGAGTCCTGCGACAACGCTGCCGACGCCGCAATCGCACCGCGAGCCGCCGGGCGTTCACTGCCGGGGAGCGGACGAAGATCCAAAGGCTCGGTATTACCTGTCGGTTCGGTCATGATCAAGGTGTACTACGCGTATCCGACAGTGGCATGTTGCGGCCGGCCGCGGTGGCAGGTGACTCGTTTGCCGTGCCATCTCCGGCGCCGCCACGGCACCTCACTGCGGGTAATCGCGCACAGACCCGGATGTGCATCGGTGGCAGGTCGGCTGTCTCCTTTCGACGCGCGCCAGCGGTACCGGCGGCGGGCAACAAACTCAGGACACACACCGTGGGAGCGATTCCACCATACGACGGAAGTTGTTGTTTTCGCCAGACAACTACTACATCACAGTGTTACCGTCCGATTACTAAAAGTAATGGGCGGTTCGCCGTTCAGTCGAGTCAGCACCGGCGATCCATCCCCACCGAGAGGACATCAATGTCCGCACGATCCAAGCCGCTGGCGATCATCATTTCGCTGGCCGTCTCCGCCCTCGGATTGGGCGTCGTCACATCCGGTCCGGTTGCGGCCGCGGCACCCGCCTGGGAGACCACCTTCCGCGACGACTTCACCGGCAGCGGACTGCCCGACGCGAGTAATTGGCTACTCACACTCGGCACAAAATACGAGGGTGGACCCGACGGATTCGGCACCGGTGAAATCGAGCGGATGACGAACGATCCGAGCAATGTCGACGTCCGCAACGGCAACCTGTACATCACGCCGCAGCGCGACGCGACCGGCGCCTGGACCTCCGCCCGGGTAGAGAGCACAAGGGCGAATTTCAAACCGGCGGACGGCGGCGTGATGCATGTCGAAAGCCGCTTGCAGATGCCCAATGTCACCGGCGCAGAGGCCAAGGGTTACTGGCCGGCGTTCTGGATGCTGGGCAGTCCCTACCGGCAGAACCGCTGGTCTTGGCCGGCTGTCGGCGAATTCGACATCATGGAGAACGTCCAGGGTCTGAATTGGACCTACAACGTGCTGCATTGCGGCACCTGGGGTGGTCCCTGCACGGAGCCGGAGGGAATCAACAACGGCAGGCCTGGTAACAGCGGTGAGCCGTGCCAGGTGACGACCTGCCAGGCGGGATTTCACACCTACGCAATGGAGTGGGATCGCTCCGGACCCGCCGATCAATTGCGGTGGTACCTCGACGGCGCCCTGACGTTTACGGTCAACGAGAATCAGGTGCCTGCGCAGACCTGGTCCGACCTCGCGGACCATGCCGGCTACTTCGTCATCCTCAATGTGGCTATCGGCGGGGCATTCCCGAACAAGCTGGACGGCAACGGTGGACCGTTCCCCACCACCAAGCCGGGTGTACCGATGGTCGTCGACTACGTCGAGGTGAAGTACGCCGGTGGCCATGGAACGCCAACCGACCAGACCACCCTGCCCCCCACGACGACAACGACATCGACCACCTCGACAACGACAACGACCACCACGACACCGCCGCCGGACACCACTTCGACAACCGCGACGCCGCCGACCACCCCACCCGGCACCGCTGGACCGGCCAACCTGCACGTGACCGGCACGACCGACAAATCCATCACCCTCGGTTGGGACGGGCCGGCGGCTGGAAGTTACGACGTTCTGCGGTCCGGCCAACGGATCGCGACGGTCACCGGTCCGAGCTTCACCGACATCGGGTTGTTGCCGGACACGCCGTACCTGTACTCGGTGCGCGGCAACGGAATCACCACCCCGGTGCTGACCGCGACGCTCGGGTCAACCCCGACGACGAATACACCGCCGCCGGCCACAACAACCGCGCCCACGATCCCCGCCTCGCCGAGCAGTCCGTCGAGTCTGGCCGTCACCGGAACCACCCCCAGCAGCGTCACCATCGGTTGGAACGGCTCCAGTGGGGCGAGCTATGAGGTGCTGCGATCCGGCATCCCCATCGCCACC
This sequence comes from uncultured Actinomycetota bacterium, assembly GCA_963730295.1. Lineage (GTDB taxonomy): Bacteria > Actinomycetota > Actinomycetes > Mycobacteriales > Nakamurellaceae > Nakamurella. The sequence continues at coordinate 63,724 of CAVSRE010000011.1, forward strand.
GTGACCGGCCTGACCTTCACCGACATCGGATTGTTGCCGAACACGCCCTACCTGTACTCCGTGCGGGGCAACGGTGTGACGACGCCGGTGATCACCGCAACCATTCACTGAAGGATGCTGGACGCGGGCCGGATCTTTCAGCCCTTGCCGATCAACGTCTCGGTCCATCTGATGCCGTCCCACGACGTCATTTGGACCGAGACACTGATCAGTGTTCGAAACCTGTCCAACGTGAGCCCGGGAGCCTCGCTGGGTCGCAGCCATTCAAGGCAACGGCCGACTGTGCCGACCAAGATCACCTCGCGCGCGCCGGCGGGACCCCGGTAAGCCGGCTCCACCGCAGAGCCGGCAGGCCTGACCCGAGCGCGACCAACCGGATCGAGGACGCAGCCAGCTGGACGACCTGCCAGGTGACCGCACGGAGGCCACCGGCGAGCGCCGCTCCGATGCCCCGCCCCAGCGCGTGGCGGCGTTCGCTCGTTACCGGAAGCGCCGACGGGCACGTTCCGTCCCCGGTGTTCCCACCATCCGCTGCGCAGCGACCCCTTGGTGCGTCACTGACGGGTCACCGGCCCCAGTACCTGTCCTTTGCCATGCGTGGGCCGTAGGGTCAGCGATATGTACCGGCGCGTGGATCCACTCGGCCGCGTCCCGACTGTCACAATCACCCGCGGCCCCGTTCTGGACGAGCAATGACCTCACCTGGGCGCGCGCATGACATTCTCGCGAAGCTCATCATCCAGTCGGCGACCAGGACGGTCTCGCTGCCGGAGGCGTTGTGCGCCGCCTGCGCAGGCGACCTGCCGATGACCGGCGCGGCCATGGTGCTGCAAAGCACGGCCGGCCTTGATCGCGTCGTCGCCGCCACCGACGGCATCGCGACGGTCGTGGAGGAACTGCAATTCGAACTGGGTGAAGGCCCCGGGGTCGATGCACTGCGACAGGAAGGTCCGGTCCTGCGATCCGATCTGCGGTCTACCACCGGTCGATGGCCGATGTTCGCCCCGGCCGCGATCGCGGCCGGCGTGCAGGCCGCGTTCGCCTTCCCACTGCAGGTGGGCGGAATCCGCTTGGGCGTTCTCGACCTGTACCGGGACACGCCCGGCGCTCTGATTGATGGCATTCTTTCCGAGGCGCTGGCCTACGCGGAGGCGGCCACGGCAGTGCTGTTGCATCTGCAGGCGTTGTCCCATCCGTCCGGTGGACTGCATCCACAACTCACGGGTTTCACGGCTGACCGTGCCGAGATTCACCAGGCAACGGGCATGATCTCCGCCCAGGCCGGCGTCAGCCTGGTGGAGGCACTCCTGCTGATCCGTGCACGCTCGTACTCCACTAGTCGCACCATGCTGGCGGTATCCCGAGACGTCCTCGATCGTCGCTTGCGATTCAACCCCGACTCCGATTCGGGAAAGGCATGACCAGGCTGGCCGGGCTCAGAGGTCCCGGCTGGGAAGGTGGGCTCGCATGACGAGACAGGAACGTGTCACGCAGGTACTGGTCGAACTGGCGGACACCCTCGTCGTCGGTTTCGACGTCATCGACTTCCTGCACACCCTGGTCGAGCGCAGCGTCGAACTGTTGGCGGCGGATGCCGCTGGGTTGATGTTGGCGGACCAGCGCGGCCGGCTGGAGGTAGTGGCTGCCTCCTCGGAGGAGGCCCGGGTGTTGGAACTCTTCGAACTGCAGTCCTCGCAGGGACCCTGTATGGACTGTTTCACCACCGGTGAGCCACTTGTCAACATCGACGTCACCCAGATGACCATCCGCTGGCCACTCTTTGCCGGCGCCGCCATCACCGCCGGATATCACACCGCGCATGCCATCCCGCTCCGGCTGCGGGGTCAGGTCCTCGGTGCAATGAACCTATTTTCCGGCGCGGAAACGCCGCTGACGGCAGATGATGTGGCGCTCGGCCAGGGAATGGCCGACATTGCCACCATCGGGCTGCTGCAACAACGCCGGGCACTGGAGCACGACATTCTCACCGAACAACTCCAGGCCGCCCTGAACACCCGGATCGTGATCGAGCAGGCCAAGGGAGTGCTCTCCGAACGTGCCGGGGTCAGCCTCGGCGACGCGTTCGCGTTGTTGCGCGCTCAGGCCCGGCGGACCCAGCAAACGTTGACCGCGACGGCCTACGCAGTGCTGGACGGCACGATCGGCGTCAGCGACTTGCAGTCCCGGTAGTAGATTCCGGCCATGGATCCGCGCCTGGCACGACGATGTGCCGAGACGGCCGAACCTGAACCCCCCAGTGCTGCCGCCGCAACGGATCGCACTGTTGCTGCCGCAACGGAAGGCGCGTTTCGAACCGACCTCGAGCGGATCAGGTTCTCGCCCTATTTCTCCAGGCTTGCCGCCGTCACCCAGGTCATCTCGCAAGGCGCGGCCGGCCAGGTTGTGCACAACAGGCTGACCCACACGATCAAGGTGACTGCGGTCGCCAGGGCCATCGCCACCGCCATCCGGTCCGGCGCGGACGCGGCACTGGCCGATGAACTGGGCGGCTGCGACCCGGTGGTGGTGCAGGCGGCTGCCAGTGCACACGACCTCGGTCACCCGCCGTTCGGACATCTCGGTGAGCGGATCCTGGACCGGATCGCGCGGTCACGGTTCGGCCTCGCAGACGGGTTCGAGGGCAATGCGCAGACTTTCCGGATCATGACCGAATTGGACGTCCATGGCGCGCACGGCGAGGGTCTCAACCTCACCGCCGCGGTCCGCGCCGCGGTTCTCAAGTACCCCTGGGCCCGGCAGCAATACCCGACGCCGCACCCCAGTCTGATGCATCCGCCGCCCAGGGGTGGTGGGCCGGGACCGGAAGGCTCCGGATCGGCCAAGTTCTCCGCATACGCGCTGGATGTCGCAGAGTTGCGGGAGGTCCTGGCGGCCTACCCGAAGATCGGGCCGTTGCAGCAGACCGTCGAGTGCAGCGTGATGGACATCGCGGACGACATCGCTTACTCCCTCCACGATCTCGATGATTTCCATCGGGCCGGGGTGCTCCAGCACGCGGCGGTTGCGGCAGAGTTTCGGACCTGGATCCGGCGTCGTGCCGAATTCACCCGGGGCAGCGGCGCGGAGGAAACCGGGTCGGGCGTCACTGTGGGCATGGCGCTGTCCGATCGGCAGCCCGGCGTCGCGCTGGAGCAATTGCGCCGCCGGTTGCGCGCTCGGGACGGCTGGATCTTCGATGACGACACCTTTGGCGTGGCGGTCGGTCGGGTGGCCACCGACCTGGTGGACGGACTTCTCGCCGTGCCTTTCGATTCCTCCATCGCCGCGGAGCGGGCGATCGGAATGTTCACCGAGAGCTGGATCGCGCACCTGCGGGCGGCCGTCGAGGTTGTCGTCGACCCCCCAGTGCGGGCCGGACATGTGGTCCTCGGCCAGCAGGCCTGGCACGAGGTCGCGGTGCTGAAGTTCGTCCACCAACGATTTGTGCTCGACCGGCCGGACCTGGCGATGTTCCAGCGCGGTCAGGCCGACGCGATCACCTCACTGGTCGCGAACCTCGAGTCCTGGCTGACCGATCCGGTGGACGCCGGCCGTGCGCCGCGGCGGCTGATCGATCTGGTTGACCTCGCCACCGTCGGCTACCGCCGGGTGGCCCGGGAGGAGCCCGAACTGCTGATCGGGCCCAACCGAGAGCCCGCGAACTCCCGGGAGGATATCGTCCGGCTCGGCCGGGGCCGCGGGATCATCGACTATGTCGCCTCGCTGACCGACGACCGGGCCGCCGCGTCCGCGCGGACCATGGTGGGCCTCACCGCCCAACTGTGGGACGCCGGGTCGGGGCTGTGAGCAAGCGGCGGACGGTCACCGGTGGTGGGATCGCCGTCGAGGTCGAACCCGATCGTCTCGTCGGCTGGGTGAACCGCTTCGGTGGCCGGAACGGCGGACTGGCCGACGTGAGGACCGACGGCTCGAGCATCACCCTGACCGCTGGTGACGGAACGGAGGCGGTTATTGACGTCCCCTTCGGTCCGATGACGGTCGGTGATCGGGAACCGGTCGAGGCGCTCCTCGATCACCTCGCCCGGTTGGGCGCGCTCGGCATCGTGTTGGTCCGCGGCGGCGCGCACTCGGTGGGCATCGCGAAAGCCGGCAGCGTCCTGAGCTCCTCCACCGACCGTGCCTACCTGCAGGGGCGGACCGCCGCCGGCGGCTGGTCCCAGCAGCGGTTCGCCCGGCGACGGGACAATCAGCGGACCGCGTCCTACGAGAGTGCGGCATCGACGGCTGCGAGAATCCTGCTCCCGGCGGCCGGTGTGCTCGATGGACTCGTCCTCGGCGGCGATCGACGTGGGCTGGCCGAGGTGCTGGCGGATCCGCGGTTGACCACTCTCGCAGCGCTGCCGGTACGGGTCTTCCCGGACATCCCGGAGCCCCGGCGGGTGGTGCTCGATGACATTGCCGCCCGCAGCCTGTGGGTCGAGATCACCATCAGGACACCCACTTCCCTCACCCGCAAGCCGACGTCACAATGACCGAACCACGATCAGGAGTCCCAGCGTGACCGCGCAGAACGACGAAGCCCAAGGCCGGATCAACGCCCGCATCGCCGACGAATTATCGGCGTCGATCTGGCAGGTTCAGGCGGCCGTCGACCTGCTCGACGGCGGTGCCACCGTGCCGTTCGTCGCGCGCTACCGCAAGGAGGCCACCGGGTCACTGGATGACGCCCAACTCCGGATGCTCACCGAGCGACTGGACTACCTGCGCGAATTACAGGACCGCCGGACGGCCATCCTGGAATCGATCGCCGGGCAGGGCAAGCTCACCGACGCACTCGCGGCACAGATCGCGGCCGCCGACACCAAGGCCCGGCTCGAGGACATCTACCAGCCGTACAAAACCAAGCGGCGCACCAAGGCGCAGATCGCGCGGGAGGCCGGTCTGGAACCGCTCGCGGATCTGTTGATCGGCAATCCGACCCACGATCCGTCCACTGTCGCAGCCAATTTCGTCGCGGTCGACCGCGGAATCGAGGACGCGGCGCAGGCCCTGGCGGGTGCCCGGGCGATCCTGGCCGAAAGATTCGGCGAGGACGCCGATCTGGTCGGGGAGCTGCGCGAACTGGTGTGGCAGCGGGGCCGATTGACCTCGTCGCTCCGGGACGCCGACGCCAAGGACGCCACCAAGTTCGCCGACTACTTCGAATTCTCCCAGCCGGTGAAATCGCTGCCGTCCCACCGCATCCTGGCGATGTACCGAGGGGAAACCCAGGGTGTGCTCAGCCTCACCGTTGATCCGGAGGCGCATCAGCGGGACCCGGCAGATCTGAGCCCGACGGACGGTGAGCGCCGCATCGCCGCGCGGTTCCGGATCGCCGATCGCGGCCGGCCGGCCGACCGCTGGCTGCTGGACACCGTCAACTGGGCGTGGCGCACCAGGATCCTGGTCTCGCTGGGCATCGACGTCCGCGCCCGGTTGCGGCAATCGGCGGAACGGGACGCCGCTGCCGTCTTCGCGGCCAACCTGAAGGATCTGCTACTCGCGGCCCCGGCCGGCAGTCGCGCCACTCTCGGCCTGGATCCCGGCTTCCGGACCGGAGTGAAGGTTGCGGTGGTGGACAGCACCGGGAAGGTCGTGGCACATGACACGATCTACCCGCACCAACCGGTCAACAAGTGGGAGCAGTCGCTGACCACGCTGCAGCACCTGGTGACCACCCATCAGGTTGAACTGGTCGCGATCGGAAACGGCACCGCCTCCCGCGAGACCGACCGATTGGCAACCGATCTCGCGGCCCGCTGCCCCGGTTTGGCGAAGGTGGTGGTGTCCGAGGCCGGCGCTTCGGTGTATTCCGCCTCGGCGTACGCCTCCGGTGAACTGCCCGACCTCGACGTGTCGATCCGCGGCGCCGTATCCATCGCCCGCCGGCTGCAGGATCCGCTGGCCGAGCTGGTCAAAATCGACCCGAAATCCATTGGGGTGGGCCAATATCAGCACGACGTGGCCGAGGCGGTGTTGGCCCGCTCGGTCGACGCCGTCGTCGAGGATTGCGTCAATGCCGTCGGCGTCGAGGTCAACACGGCCTCCGTGCCGCTGTTGTCCCGGGTCTCCGGAATCTCCGGGACGCTGGCCGAGAACATCGTGCTGCACCGGGATACCAACGGCCCGTTCCGGACCCGGCGGGAACTCAAGAGCGTCCCCAGGCTCGGGCCGAAAGCCTACGAGCAATGCGCTGGATTCCTGCGGATCGCGGACGGCCAGGATCCGCTGGATTCCTCCAGCGTGCATCCGGAGGCGTACTCCGTGGTCCGCAAGATCCTGGCAACGACGGGTGGCCGGGTTGGTGACCTGATAGGCAACACCGCCGTGCTGCGCGCCCTGCAACCAACGGCATTCGTCGACGACACCTTCGGGCTGCCGACGGTCACCGACATTCTGGCGGAGCTGGAGAAGCCGGGCCGCGACCCCCGACCCGCCTTCGCCACCGCCACCTTCGCCGACGGCGTGGAAAAGGTGGCGGACCTGCGGGTCGGCATGGTGCTGGAGGGTGTCGTCACCAATGTCGCCGCGTTCGGCGCGTTCGTGGATGTCGGCGTCCACCAGGACGGGTTGGTGCATGTCTCGGCGATGTCCCGGAAGTTCGTCGGCGACCCCCGCGAGGTGGTGACGTCCGGGCAGGTCGTGAAGGTCAAGGTGATGGAGGTCGACGAGGCCCGGAAACGGATCTCGCTGACGCTGCGGCTGGACGACGAGCCGGGCGCCCGGGCCTCCGCGCCCCGCCCCAGGGGCGAGGGCGGGGGACAGCGGGACTCGGGCCGGCAGGGCGGCCGCGATCCACGCGGCCGGCCGGACCGGACCGCCAAGCCGGCGCCGCGACCGGCGCCGGCCGGCGGAGCGATGGCCGACGCCCTGAAGCGGGCCGGCCTGGGCGGCCCGTGACCCAGCCGATCTTCTTCCACGCCCCACTGAACTCGCAGATCGCCTCCGAACGCGCTTTCTGACCGCGCGGATCAACGTCGGCGGCGCGGATCAACGTCGACCGCGCCGATCAACGTCGGCGGCGCGGATCAACGTCGACCGCGCCGATCAACGTCGACCGCGCCGATCAACTCGGCCGGAATGTGACTGCCGGGACGGGAGTGAACGACTTTATCCGCGCGGCCCGCGGTTGCGCTGACGCCCGGTGATTTCCAGCACGCAAATCGGGGGGGCCGTTCCGGGTAGAATCACGACACGTGATCACTGCTACCGGTCTGGAACTCCGGGCCGGGACGAGGATCCTGTTGGCCGATACCTCCCTTCGCCTGCATCACGGCGACCGTGTCGGCCTCGTCGGCCGCAACGGTGCCGGCAAGACGACAACCCTGCGAGTGCTGGCAGGTGAGGGCACCCCACACGGCGGAAGCGTCGCCAGGACGCTGCCGATCGGCTATCTGCCACAGGACCCCCGCGAGGGTGACATGGACGTCACGGCCAAGGACCGGGTGCTCTCGGCACGCGGTCTCGATGTGCTGGCGGCAGAGCTGGAGAAGGTCCAGATCCAGATGTCCGAGCTCACGGACGTCCGTGAACTGGAATCGGCAACCCAGCGGTATGGCCGGATCGAGGAGCAGTACTCCGGGCTCGGCGGGTATGCCGCCGAATCAGAGGCGGCCCGGATCTGCTCCAACCTGGGGCTGCCGGACCGGGTGCTCACCCAGACGATGAATACGTTGTCCGGTGGTCAGCGTCGGCGGGTTGAACTGGCGCGAATCCTGTTCGGTGCCCGCGCGGAAGACGGTTCGTCGACCGGGATGATGCTGCTGCTCGACGAACCGACGAATCATCTGGACGCCGACTCGATCGTCTGGCTGCGCGACTATCTCAAGCACTTCGCCGGCGGTGTGGTGATCATTTCCCATGACGTCGACCTGCTCGCCGCAGTGGTGAACAAGGTCTGGTTCCTGGACGCCGTCCGCGGCGAACTCGACGTGTACAACATGACCTGGCAGCGCTACCTGGAAGCGCGGTCGACCGACGAGCAGCGCCGCCGCCGGGAACGTGCCAACGCCGAGAAGAAGGCGTCCGTCCTGATGACGCAGGCCGCCAAGCTCGGCGCGAAGGCGACGAAGGCCGCCGCGGCGCACCAGATGGTGCGCAGAGCCGAAAAGCTGATCGCCGGTCTCGATGACGTCCGGGTCGCCGACCGGGTGGCCAAGATCCGGTTCCCGCAGCCGGCGCCCTGTGGCCGGACTCCGCTGACGGCGTCCAACCTGTCGAAGTCCTACGGGTCGCTGGAAATCTTCACCGGCGTCGACCTGGCCATCGACCGCGGCAGCCGGGTGGTAGTGCTCGGGCTCAACGGTGCGGGCAAGACCACCTTGCTGAAGCTGCTGGGCAACGTGGAGAAGCCGGATACCGGGAGGGTCGAGGCCGGGCACGGCCTCCGGCTGGGGTACTACGCGCAGGAGCACGAGACGATCGATCCGGAACGGACGGTCTGGGAGAACACCCGGAGCGCGGCACCGGACGCGGGCGCGCAGGAACTGCGGAACCTGCTCGGCTCCTTCATGTTCACCGGTGAGCAGCTCGAGCAGCTCGCCGGCACGCTGTCCGGCGGCGAGAAAACCCGGCTCGCGCTGGCCGGCCTGGTGTCGTCGGCCGCGAACGTGCTGTTGCTCGACGAGCCCACCAACAACCTGGACCCGGCCAGCCGCGAACAGGTGCTGGACGCCCTACGGCGCTATGCCGGAGCCGTCGTGCTGGTCACCCATGATCCCGGCGCCGTCACTGCCTTGCATCCGGAGCGGGTCATCCTGTTGCCGGACGGGACCGAGGACCATTGGTCGGCCGATTATCTGGACCTGGTCGAGCTCGCCTAGCCTTCAGCTGAACCACCGCTTCTGGGGCGTTCCACTCGCTCATGGACGCCCGCAGCGCTACCGAAGCGCACGAATGCCCGCTCAAGGGGTATTTCCGCACTTCAGTAGGTTCCAAGCCGAGCGGCTGGTGACCGTCCGGTGGCGGGACGGGCAGTTCTGTTCGATCATGGATCAAGTCCTGACAAACCGCCGATGTGACTAGGCATCCGACTAAGGGGTGGCGACGTGGCCACAGACACCAAGCCTGCTGCGAAGATTTCGAAATCGGCAACGATCAAGAAGGGCGCCCGGATCACAGGTGCCGCTCGCGACAAGCTCGCTGCCGATCTGCGAAAGAAATACGAAAAGGGCCAGAGCATTCGCGCGCTGGCCGAGGGAACGGGCCGCTCTTACGGCTTTGTGCATCGGTTGCTCCTGGATGCCGAAGTGCCGCTGCGGGGGCGCGGCGGAGCAACCCGCACCAAGAAGAAGTGACCGCCGGGCAACCCGACGCCGGCCGGCCGAGCGCTGGATTCAATTCCGAACTACTCGACCGCGGCCATGTGCTCGTTCGGGTGCAGGGACCGGTCGCAAAGATATCGTTGAACCGACCGAAAGTACGCAATGCGCAACTCCGCGAGACCTGGGAAGCGTTGGCGCACATCGGGTCCGCACTGTCGAACGACATTCGAATTGTCATCGTCTGCGGCGAAGGGCCGTCCTTTTCCGCGGGTTTGGATCGCTCTGCCTTCTCGGCGAGTCCCGACTCTCTGCTGGGGGCGATCGCCACAGCACCGGATACGGTGGCGAACGAGGCGATCGCCGGTTTTCAGCGCGGTTTCAGCTGGCTCGCCGACCCGCGATTCATCTCGATCGCCGCCGTATCCGGCCACGCCGTCGGAGCGGGATTCCAACTGGCCCTGGCCTGCGATCTGATTGTCGTCGCCGACGACGCCCAGTTTCGAATGGCCGAGGTGAGTTACGGGCTGGTACCCGACCTCGGTGGAACCGCCCGCCTACTCCAGTTGGTCGGCTATCAAAGGGCATTGGAAATCTGCGCCAGCGGCCGGCATGTTTCCGCGGACGAGGCTGTGCGGATCGGATTGGCGCTGGTCAGTGTGCCGCTCGCCGAACTGGACGCCGCGGTTGCCGAACTTGCCGCAGCGCTGGTGGAGTCGTCCGGGCCCGCAGTCCGGGCCATCAAGGCGTTGCTGTTGGCCGCGCAGCGCAATGGCGCCGAAGAACAACTGGCTGCGGAAAGAGCCGCCCAGATCCCCCTGATCGTCCAGCTGGCCCGGGCGACTCGGTCCTGATCAGCGCAAGTGCGCGGCCAGGGCCGGTTCGTCGACGATCAGATCGGCCAGGAGCCGCTCGGCGATCGCGGGAGACCCGACGAGTGGGTGAATGACGAAGGCTCGCAACGCCTGCTCGCGCGATCCGGTCAGCACTGCAGCAATGACCGCCCGTTCGCTGGCCCGCACTGCAGCGATCAGGCCGAGCTGATCCAGGTCCAGCGGCGCCACCGGCAACGGCCGAGCGCCCCGGCCATCGATGACGCACGGCACCTCGATGACCAGGTCCGGCGGCAGTTGCGGAATGGCAGACCCGTTGGGTGCATTCACGATCAGCTCAGCAGGTCGGCCGGAGACCAACGCCTCGATGACGTCCAGTGCCACCTGCTCGTACCCGCCACCGGTCAGGTCCGCCTCGTCCCGTTGCTCCGCGGCCGACCTGGTCTCCGCCAGGTAGCTCTCTTCGCGCCGCCGCCGGGTTTGCGTCCAGAGTTCGGCGGCATTGCCTGGGTCTGCCAACGCCGCGGCGTAGAACGCGCGCTGATCGGCGGCCACCACCTCGCCTCGAGTCGGGCCGTTTTCCAACGTTCGGACAACATCAACTGCGGCGTAGTAGAAGTAGGCGTACTCGTTCGGGAGGCAACCCAACGAACGGAGCAATGGCCCGCCGAAAAGCCTGCCCTCCTCGAACGTCGCCAGGGCAGCGTCATCGGACAGCAAGTCCGGCAACAGGTCTCGATGCCCGTCAGGCAGGGACCGCAGCCAACCGAGATGATTGATCCCGACATAATCGATGCCGCCGATCGTGTCGACAGACAGTCCTGCTGCAAGCCGCGCCCGGCGGACCAGTCCGATCGGCGAGTCGCAGATGCCGATCACCCGGTCGCCCAGCACGGTGCGCAGTGCCTCAGTGACGAGGCCGGCCGGGTTGGTGAAGTTGATCAACCATGCGTTCGGCGCAGACTCCCGGATGACCCGCGCAGCGTCGAGTGCGACGGGCAGTGTCCGCAGCGCATAGGCGATCCCACCGGCTCCGACCGTTTCCTGACCGAGGACACCGAGGTCGAGGGCACGACGTTCATCTCGGACCCGCCCGGCGGCGCCGCCGACCCGAATTGCGGAGAACACCACATCGCCCCCGGCAACAGCCTCTTCGACCGATCCGGCCAGCGTGATCCGTGGACCGCGTTCTCCGGCCAGCACGGCGGAGATCACCGCCAGTCGCTGCGGATCCGCGTCCTGCAGCACGACCTCGTCGATGCCGATTTCGTCGCGGCGGGACAGCGCGCGGTAGATCAGCGGAACCCGGAACCCGCCGCCGCCCAGAATTGTCAGTCGCACAGGGCCCACGGTAGAGCCTGATCGGAAACTGCGGCCGGATTCGCACTACCAGTGCGGTCGCGCTCGACAACGTCGTCGGAGGCGAGGTTTGCCTGGCACGCCTATATCAGGCGTCGAGAATCAGGCATTGGTGGCAGGCTGGCCCGTATGACCGTTCCGCCGCACGCGTCGCCGCTGCCCGCGTCGCTGCCGAACGCGGACTCGCGAATCGATGAGCCCATCGAGGTGTCGAATGAACCAGCGGCGGTCGAACCGTCGGCCGGCCGGCAGTTCGATGTCGTCATGCAGGGCACCGTCTTTCTGGACATCGTGCTGACCGGCCTGACGGCGCTGCCGTCGGCCGGCACCGAGATACCCGCCGACGGCATGGGGTCGTGCCCCGGCGGTATCGCCAATCTCGCGATCGCCGCCAGCAGGTTGGGACTTCGCACCTCGCTCGCCGCGTCGTTCGGCGACGATCTCTACGGTGATTTCCTGGTCCACACCCTGCAGGAGGAGGGCATCGACCTGTCGCTCTCGCGGCGGATCAGCAACTGGCATTCACCGGTCACCGTGTCGCTGGCCGTCCAGCGGGACCGTGCCATGATCACGCACAGCCACCCGTCGCCGGTTCCCGACGACAAACTGATCAGCCGGATGCCCAGCACCGCAGCGGGTGTCGTTCATCTCGGACAGGACCTCCCAGACTGGATCCCGGCGGCCGGGCGAAACGGCACGCTGTTGTTCGGCGACGTCGGCTGGGACTCCACCGAACAATGGTCAACCGACACCATCGAGCAGATGAGCAAGCTGCATGCCTTCCTGCCCAACAGCGCGGAGGCGATGGCCTATACCCGGATGGACGACCCGCGGGCCGCCCTGATGCAACTGGCGGACGCAGTACCCGTGGTGGTGATCACCTGCGGTGGGCAGGGCGCGATCGGGGTGGATTCGACAACGGGGGAAGAGGAATGGGTGCCGTCGCTGCCGGTGAATGCGGTCGACGCAACGGGGGCCGGCGACGTCTTCGCCGCGGCGTTCGTCGTCGGCACGCTGCGTGGTTGGCCGCTGCGCACCCGGATGGCGTTCGCCAATCTCTGTGCGGCGCTGTCCGTGCAGCAGGTGGGTGGTTCGCTTGCCGCGCCCGGCTGGGGCGACCTGTCCGATTGGCTCAGCAAGGTCAAGGCACAGGCGGCCAGCGGATCCCGCGCAGCGTCGGTGGTGCTGCACAGCTACCAGTTTCTTGAGGACGCGTTGCCCAAGGGACCGAGCCTGGCGGTCCGTCGGGCCACCGCCACTATCGCCCGACTCTCCGACGCCTGACAGCCGATGCGGGATGCCCGACGGTGACTCGGCGGACGGGACCGGGTGCCCCCGACCGGTGACGACAAGGTCGGATTAGGTTGATCATCATGAAGATCACTGTCCTGGGAACAGGAATCATGGGCGCCGGCGTCGCCGGCTCTCTGCTGCGGGCCGGTCATGACGTCACGGTGTGGAATCGGGACCCGGCCAAGGCCGCACCATTGGCGGCGGCCGGCGCAACCCTGGCGGAGACCCCGGGAGAGGCAGTTGCACAGGCCGACGTAGTGCTGACGGTGCTGTTCGACGCGGATTCGGTTGTCGATGTGATGACGGCGGCAGTCGTCTCGCTGCCGAAGACCGCGATCTGGGTCCAGCTGAGCACCATCGGCCTGGCCGGAACGACCAGAGCGGCAGAACTCGCCGCCCGCCATGGTGTGTCGTTCGTGGACGCACCGATGCTCGGAACAAAGACACCGGCCGACACCGGGAAGCTGGTGCTGCTGGTCAGCGGCGATCCGGAGCTGATCGAGCGCCTCACACCGGTGTTCGCGGCAATCAGCCTGCGAAGCGTCGATGCCGGACCGACGATCGGCGCCGCCTCGGCGCTCAAGCTGGCGGCGAACGCCTGGGTGCAGTCGGTCACGGTTGCGATCGGTCAGTCGATGGCCCTGACGAAGGCGCTGGGCCTTGACCCCCAGTTGTTCCTGGACGCCATCGGGGGCGGCGCCACCGACACCCCGTATGCGCAGATCAAGGGCGCTGCCATCATCGCGAACGACTACTCGCCGTCGTTTGCGATCGATGGCGCGATCAAGGATCTCGGCCTGATCCGGGCGGCCGCACGTGACGTCGGCGTTCCCGATGACGTGCTGGCTGCGGTGCAGGCGAAATTCTCCACAGCCAGTGCGGCCGGGCATGGTGCCGAGGACATGAGTGCGGTCTACACCGCTTTCCTACCGGGCACCGCTGAGGAGTAGGTCCGCTCAACCGTCACTCAGCGTCCCCGGACCGACCCCTCGACGAGATCAAGGACGCCACCGAGCCGGTCGGCGGGCAGCCCGGCGGCAAGGTGGGCCACCAGTCCCTCCAGGGTCAGCTCGAGATAGCCTGCCAGCCGGTCGATGTCGACATCGGGACGGACGGTTCCGGCGTCCCGCTGCCGGATGAGCCGGTCCCGAACGGCCTGTTCCATCTCCACCAGCTTCGGCGCCCAGGCGATCCGGAACGCCGGGTCGGTGCGTAACCGGCGGGCGATCTCCAGCTGGGTGCCGAGCCACCCGGCGTCGGGCGCCGCGATCATCTCGCGCATCACCTGCACGAGGCCGTGCTCGGCGACGGTGTTGAGCATCGCCTCGGCGTCCTCGACAGCCAGCGCCATGAAGAGCGCGTCCTTGTCGGGGAAGTGGTGGAAGATCGCGCCGCGACTGAGGCCGATCTCCTCCTCCAGCACCCGCACGGTGGCGCCCTCGTACCCGTAGCGGGCAAAGGAGGATCGTGCTCCGTCCAGGATCTGCCGACGGCGGGCCTGCAGGTGATCGGCGCTGACCTTGGGCATCAGCGCCGTTCCTCTCCTGTGTCTCGGACGAAACCGTTCGAGCCGGTTATGCGGCCCCTGCCAACAGGCTCCGCAGCACGTACTGCATGATCCCGCCGTTGCGGTAGTAGTCCGCCTCGCCGGGAGTGTCGATCCGGACCACCGCGTCGAACTCGACCACGCCGCCGCCGGGCTTGGTGGCGGTCACCTTGACGGTGCGCGGGGTAACCCCGTTGTTCAGCTCGGTGATGCCCGAGAAGTCGAACGTCTCGTCGCCGTCCAGGCCCAGGGTCTTGATCGTTTCCCCCTCCGGGAACTGCAACGGAATGACACCCATGCCGATCAGGTTCGAGCGGTGGATCCGCTCGAACGACTCGACGATGACCGCGCGCACACCCAACAGCGCGGTGCCCTTGGCGGCCCAGTCCCGAGACGACCCGGAGCCGTACTCCTTGCCGCCCAACACGACCAGCGGAATGCCTTGTGCTGCATAGTTTTGGGCCGCGTCGTAGATGAACGCCTGCGGCGCATCCGGCTGGGTGAAGTCGCGGGTGTAGCCGCCCTGCACCCCGCCTGAAACGACACTGTCGAGCAGCTGATTTCTCAATCGGATGTTCGCGAACGTCCCGCGGATCATCACCTCGTGGTTGCCGCGCCGGGAACCGTAGGAGTTGAAGTCCTTCCGGGTGATCCCGTGGTCGGCGAGGTACTGACCCGCAGGGGTTCCCGGCTTGATCGCGCCGGCCGGCGAGATGTGGTCGGTAGTCACCGAATCGCCGAGCTTGGCCAGCACGCGGGCGCCGGAAATGTCTGTCACCGGGACCGGTTGTGCCGGCATCCCGTCGAAGTACGGTGGCTTGCGCACGTAGGTAGATTCCGGGTCCCATTCGAAGGTCTTGCCCTCCGGGGTCGGCAGCGACTTCCACCGCTCGCCGCCGTCGAACACGTCGGCGTAGCTGGAGGCGAACATCTCCTTGTTGATCGAGGAGGCCATCGTCTCCTGGATTTCCTGCAGGTTCGGCCAGATGTCCTTCAAATAGACGTCCGTGCCTGTGTCATCAGTACCGAGCGGCTGGGTCTCGAAGTCGAAGTCCATGGTCCCGGCCAGCGCGTAGGCGATGACCAGCGGGGGAGAGGCCAGGTAGTTCATCTTGACGTCCGGGTTGATCCGGCCCTCGAAGTTGCGGTTGCCGGACAGCACGGAGACGACGGTCAGGTCGGCCTCGTTGACCGCGGCGGAGATCTCGTCGGGCAGTGGGCCGGAGTTGCCGATACAGGTGGTGCAGCCGTAGCCGACCAGGTTGTACCCGAGCTTCTCCAGATACGGCCAGAGTCCGGCCTTCTCGTAGTAGTCGGTGACGACCTGCGAGCCCGGCGCCATTGTCGTCTTCACCCAGGGCTTGACCGAGAGGCCCCGATTGACCGCGTTGCGAGCCAATAGGGCGGCACCGAGCATCACCGACGGGTTGGACGTGTTGGTGCACGAGGTGATCGCGGCGATCACCACCGCACCGTGGTCGAGCACGAAGTCGCCGTACTCGGCTGTCGACACCGGCGTTGGCTTGGTGGGTCGACCGGACGAACCGTCGGCCGCCGATGACAGCGAGGCCGCGACGGCGAGATCGGCATCCTCGTCGACATAAGAGATCGAGGGCGGATCGCTGGCCGGGAACGACTCCTCGTCGGCCTCGTCCACGTTGGTGTGCGGGGTATCGGCATTGAGGTCGACGTAGTCGTGGATCGCCTTGCGGAACGATCCCTTGGCGTCGGAGAGCTCGATCCGGTCCTGCGGCCGCTTCGGCCCGGCGATGGACGGCACGACGGTCGACAGGTCCAGTTCCAGGTACTCGGAGAAGACCGGCTCGTGCTCGGCGTCGTGCCAGAGGCCCTGCGCCTTCGCGTACGCCTCGACCAGCGCGACCTGTTCCTCCGGACGCCCGGTGAGCCGGAGGTACTTCGTGGTCTCCTCGTCGATCGGGAACATCGCAGCGGTGGAACCGAATTCAGGGCTCATGTTGCCGATGGTGGCCCGGTTGGCCAGTGGGACGGCGCCGACGCCGGCGCCGTAGAACTCGACGAACTTGCCGACGACGCCGTGCTTGCGCAGCTTCTCGGTGATGGTCAGCACGACGTCGGTGGCGGTGGTGCCGGGTGGGATCTCGCCGGTCAGTTTGAAGCCGACGACGCGTGGGATCAGCATGGAAACCGGCTGGCCGAGCATGGCGGCCTCGGCCTCGATGCCGCCGACGCCCCAGCCGAGCACACCGATGCCGTTGACCATGGTGGTGTGCGAGTCGGTGCCGACGCAACTGTCCGGGTAGGCGATCCCGCCGCGGTACATCACCACGCGCGCGAGGTGCTCGATGTTGACCTGATGCACAATGCCGGTGCCGGGCGGCACAACCTTGAATTCGTCAAAGGCGGTCTGCCCCCAACGCAGGAACTGGTAGCGCTCGCGGTTGCGCTCGTACTCCAGGTCGACGTTCCGCTCGAAAGCGTCGGCGCGGCCGAAGACATCGGCGATGACGGAGTGGTCGATGACCATCTCCGCCGGGGCCAGCGGGTTGATCTTGTCCGGGTCCCCGCCGAGGTCAGCCATCGCCTCGCGCATGGTGGCCAGGTCGACGACGCAGGGCACTCCGGTGAAGTCCTGCATGATCACCCGCGCCGGGGTGAACTGGATCTCGACGTTCGGATCCGCGGTCGGGTCCCAGTCGGCCAGGGCTCGGATATGGGCCTCGGTGATGTTGGCACCATCCTCGGTGCGGATCAGATTTTCCAGCAGGACCTTGAGGGAGAACGGCAGATTCTTCGCGTTCTCCAGGCCCGGCACCCCAACAATCTTGTAGATGTCGTAGCTGTTCTCACCAACGGTGAGGGTGTCCTTGGCGGCGAAGCTGTCCTTGCTGGCGGCAGGCACGGAATTCTCCTTGCTTCAAGCGGCGGCGAATGGGGGTCCTCGCGCGGCGACGCGAGGGGACCGTATCGGGCTATTGTTTCGCCCTCGTTCGCCGGCCGGTCACCCGGCCCTGCGTCGCCGAGGCGAAACCGACCACTTCACCAAACAGTACGCTTGTCCTATTAGATCGCGCAAACCGCCCCGGACAGCCGGCCGCCCCGGATGGTGGCCATCCGGGGCGGCTGGAACTACCTGTGATCTCCGGGGCTGCGGGCCATGGTCGGGCCCGGACGGGCCGTCAGTTCTGCGCGAGGCTGATCAGGTAGTCGACGTCGCCGGAATCCAGGCCCTTGAGCAGAGACACGAAGATGTCCGAGAACGATCGGATCGGGCTGACGTACCACTTGCCGTCAACCTGAACGGTGACGATGCCGATCCCGATGATCTGCTTGAACTCCTGCTTGATGATCTTCAGCAGTTCCGGCGTCAGCTGGTCGGAGCCGACCGAATCGCTCAGGAAGCTGTCGATGCTGTTCTCGTCCAGGACGATCGGGTCCTGGCCGGGGGCGGCAAGGGTGACCGATCCGGCGTCCGGATCACGGGTGATGGCGGCGGTCTGGCCGCCGGCCGTGATGGTCAACGACTCGATCGACACCTTCTTGCCGCCGGTGACGTCGCCGACGACCCAGGTCGGATTGCTGATCGTGACGCCGAGGTCGGACATACCGGAGGTGAGGTCACCGGTGCCCGCCTGATCGATCAGCAGCTTGCCGTAGTCGTGCAGCACGCCCATTTCATCGGGCGACAGCACCTTGATGACATTCTCGATGCTGCCCGTGGATGCCGCGTCGACAAACGCCTGGACGGCCAGTTCCGGCGTGTCCTTGCCCTCGTCGGGAATCCGATCTGCGACGGTCGGATTGGGCAGGCCCGCCTGATGCACCGCATTGTCCGCGATCGTGTAGAAGAGGCTGACGTACCACTGATCACCGCGCTTGACGGTCGCCACCCGGATGGGCTGGCCGCCGTTCTCCGCGACGGCGTCGGCGATGTTCACCGTCTGGGACTGCGGCTGCGCCTGGTCGATCTCGGTGCCGAACGCGTTCTTGATCTTGTCGCCCAGCGGGATCTTGGTCGGGTCGCTGGCGATGGTGATCGTGCCGCCGGTGAGTTGGACGATGTGCAGGTTGTCGTTGATCGACTCGTCAGCCCCTGCGAAGGTCAGCCCGGAAACGCTGATCGAGGTCCCCGTCATCGAATCCGCGGACGCCGCCTCGCTGAGCACGCCAAGCCGCTTGAGCTCGGTGATCAGGTCGCTGTTGAGGTCGGTGAAAAGCTTTGCCTCGACCGGGTCGAGCTGATCCGCCAGCCCGATCGGATCGGAATTGCCCAGGGTGGTGAACAGTGCGGTCACGGACTCCTGCGGGCTCTTCGCGCCGGTGGAGGCCACTTGGTTGGTATCACGGATGGCGAAGAAGTAGATGCCGGCCGCGGCGACCAGCGCAACCACCACAGCGATGGCGGTGATGATGATCGGCTTGTTGTTCTTGGCGGGCGGCGGGGGAGCGGCGCCCTGTTGACCGGGCCACGGCTGTCCTTGGCCGCCGGGCCCGGAAAACGTCTGGGTCGGCGCCGGCTGCTGCCAACCCTGCGGGCCGGTGGGCTGCCCGGGCTGCTGCCAACCTTGCGGGCCGGCAGGCGGTCCGGGTTGCTGCCAACCTTGCGGGCCGGTGGGCGGTCCGGGTTGTTGCCAACCCTGTGGGCCGGTGGGCGGTCCGGGTTGTTGCCAACCCTGCGGGCCGGCGGGTGGCGGACCCGGCTGCCAGCCCTGCGAACCCGGCGGTGGCCCCGGCGGGAGTCCCCCGCCCTGGCCCCCGGTCGGCCAGCCCTGGCCCTGTCCCGGTTGCCCCTGACCACTCGGCGGGTACGGCCCACCATGCTCACTCATCGACGTGTAGTCCCTTCGGTCGTCCCCTGCGGTTGGTGACGTGCTGACGCGCGGGGTTAGGAGCGGCGTTGTGCCGGATCAATACCTGTGGCGCACGAGTGTCATTGTGACTCTGATCTCAGTCATTTGGTCGTATTCGTCCGTTGATCATTGTGAACCGTTCGCGCCGAGTTGACC
The DNA here is from genome assembly GCA_963730295.1 of uncultured Actinomycetota bacterium. Classification (GTDB taxonomy): domain Bacteria; phylum Actinomycetota; class Actinomycetes; order Mycobacteriales; family Nakamurellaceae; genus Nakamurella. The sequence goes on from CAVSRE010000011.1 coordinate 83,000, forward strand.
AGACCCTCGGCGGACGGGTGAACCCGCCCCGAGAGCCGATGCCAGTCCGCCGCAAAAGAGCAATATGGCGCCCGCCGCCATGGTCGCCGGCCCGATGGGGTCCACCCCGATGCCGCCCCCGGCGAGGCCGTCCGTCGCAAGAATGACGCCGAACGACAGCAGGCCGGCGGCAACGGCGAGCAGCACCGCAAGGACACCGGACACGCGCCACCATCGCAGCCCCGCCGCCACGATCGGAGTCATGCAGAGCACTCCGATCAGCGGCCAGGCGCCGACCAGGATGCCGATCGGGCCGTCCTCGCCGATACCGAGACGGCCGAGAATGCCGACGATCGCGTAACTGGAGCGGCGCACCGTCCCGGAGATCACCCACGGCAGAAATGACCCGGCGACCACGAGAACGATGCCGGCGCCACCGATCAGACAGCACGCCACTCGGATCCGCAGCGGAGACGGGCGAGCGGGCGCGACGGGATGCAGATCCCCCCGATGAGAAGTCGACGGCGCGTTCCCAGACATGTCGAACACCCGCCCAGTGTTCCGCCAGGATGCTCGGACCTGTACCTGGGGCGCACGAATGTCCGTTTTAAGCTCCAATATCCAATATGTGACTGAAGGGTTTGCCGTGACCCCTGGTCAATAGGGGGACCAAAGTGGCATGGTTCTCCTTGGCGTGTCGTCTTGACAGCGGTCGTCGGTCCTAGCTCAAACCATTCGTTGGTGTCAATTCGGCGCCGTCGACCAAGTCAGTCCGCGTGATCACCGCGGGGGAGGAGCCACGAGTGCCCGTCCAGACTCGGCCCCGTGCGACGCGGCCCGGACGTCCAACAACGACTCTGGGGGTTCCAGGTAGACCGTTCTCCAGGCTCGTCGGCACCCTGATCAGTGCCGGTGTTGCAGCCGCCTTGATGGTCGGACTGGCCATCCCCGTCGGGGCGGTACCACCGCCACCTGACAACCCGTCGGATCAGCAGATCCAGGACAGTCAGCGGCAGGCGGCGGCCTCCGCCGCCGAGGTCGGCCGGCTGGCCGGTCTGGTCAGCAAGACGGAGGGCGACATCGAGCGCCTGAAGAACGACATGGAACTCAAGGCCGAGTTGGCCAACAAGGCGGCCGTCGACCTGCAGGTCGCGCAGTCGGACGCCGCGGCCGCGGCCGCCGCGGCGAGCCAGGCGCAGGCCGATGCCGACGCAGCGGGTCAAGCCATCGTCGACGCCAAGGCGAAGGCCGCCGCCTTCGCGGCCGCGTCGTTCCGGCAGGGTTCGGTACTCGGCTCGGTGAGCGCATTCATGGGCGCAGGCAGTGCCACCGACTTGTTGCAGCGTCAGGAATTGCTCGGTCAGATGTCCGGCAGTCAGCTCAACGTCATCGGCAATCTGGAGAGCACCCGCACGCACAAGGCGAACCTCGACTCCGCGGCCCGGGCATCGCTGGATGCCGCCAACGCGGCCCAGCAGCGAGCCGACGACGCGAAGGTGGCGGCGGACGCGGCGCAGCAGCAGGCCCAGGAGTCGCTGCGCAACGGGCAGGACCAATTGGCTGCCCTGCAGGCTCAACACGAACAGCAGCAAGCGGATTACGGAGCAGCACTGGCCAGCGTGGCCGGCCTGCAGAACCAACGTGATCAGTACAACCAGTGGTTGGCACAGAAAGCGGCTGAGGAAGAGGCCGCGCGGTTGGCCGCCATCGAGGCCGCGCGACTTGCCGCGGAGGAAGCTGCCCGGCAGGCGGCCGCCGAGGCCGCCCGACAGGCGGCGGCCGCGGCCGCACAGGCAGCCGCCGACGAGGCTGCCCGCCAACAGGCCGCAGCCCAGGCGGAGGCCGAGGCCGAACGCGCCGCCGCCGAACAGGAAGCTGCCAACCAGGCAGCCAGGGCCGCACAGGAAGCGCAGGCGGCTCAGTCCAACGAGCCGTTCTATGAAAGCTGTGATGCGGCACGGGCGGCCGGTCGAGGGCCGATCTCGCGTGGTGAGCCCGGCTACCGGTCGGTGCTTGACCCGAACAACAACGGCATTGCCTGCGAGGGCACTGCCAGCGCCGCAGCGGCACCCGCTCAGCAGGCGTCCAGCGAGCCGTACTACGCGAACTGCGATGAGGCCAGGGCCGCCGGGGTCGCTCCGATCAACCGGGGCGATTCCGGCTACCGGTCTGCGTTGGACCCCAATAACAACGGCGTGGCCTGCGAGGGAACGTCCTCGTCCGGTGGATCAGTCAGTACGGTGTCGTTCAACTCCGGCAGCAACAACGGCCAGACCGTGGTCAACGCGGCGATGGCCTACCTGGGGACGACCTACGCCTGGGGGGGCGGCGATTATTCAGGGCCGAGCCAGGGTATTCGGGACGGCGGCACCGCCGATCGTTACGGCGACTACAACAAGATCGGTTTCGACTGCTCCGGTCTCGCGCTGTACGCCTGGGCACAGGTCGGGGTGTATCTGCCCCACTACTCCGGCTACCAGTACTCCGGGCAGCCGAAGGTTTCCCGGGACAACCTGCAGCCCGGTGACCTGGTGTTCTTCGCCTACAACACCTCCGACCCGAGCACGATCCATCACGTGGCGATCTGGATCGGCAACAACCAGATCATCGAGGCCCCGAACTCCGGGTCCTACGTGAAGATCTCGACCATGTACTGGAACGGCTATATCGGAGCAGCACGCCCAGGCGGCTGAGCGAGGCTGCCGCAGCGAACTTGTTGAGCGCCGCGGTGATCCTCGCCGGCGGGCGGGGCAGTCGCCTCGGCGGCCTGGACAAGCCGGCCCTGCTGGTGGGCGACCGTTCGATGCTGGACATTGCGATCGCTGCCGCCGGTGACTGTCCGGTCGTCGTCGTCGGGCCGTCTCGTGACCTGCCGGCCGGGGTGCTGGCAACGACCGAGGTCCCGGCCGGCGGTGGCCCAGCGGCGGGCGTGGCGGCCGGTGTCGCGGCGTTGCCGCAGCTCCCGACCAGGGCACTGATCGCCGTCCTCGCCGCCGACCTCCCGGGCATCAACCCGCTCACCCTGCAGCGACTCGCCGGTGCCTTGCGGACTGACCCTGCGACGACCGACTCCGTCGACGTCGATTCAGCGGCTGTTGACGCCGCGGCCGATGGCGCCGTCCTCGTTGACGCGGCGGGTCGTCGGCAATCCCTGATCGGCGTCTGGCGGGCAGACCGGCTGGCCGCTGCGATCGCCCTTCGGCCGCACTGGCAAGGCGCACCCCTGCACGCCCTGCTCGCGCCGCTGACAGCACTGGAAATTCCCGGCCGCAACCGCGAGACCGACGACGTCGATACCCCCGACGACTGGCAGCGGTGGCAGTCTTAGCAGGGGAAGGGCCGGAGCGGCAGTCATCCGGTGCGGGGCGTCTTGAGCTAATTCACATGTCGGCTTGCTTTCATGTCGGCGCGGGCGCGATGACGTGCAGTTCCTCATAGCGACATTCAGGCGAATTCTTCTCGAGGAGGACTTAGTGAGCTCAGAGGTCATGAGTGGGGGTCCCAGCGCGGGCGCACCAGGCCCTCGGTCGCCGGGTCAACACAGCCCAGCGGGCGACGCCGCCCTCCTGGAACGCACGGTCTTCGAGGTCAAGCGGGTGATCGTTGGTCAGGATCGGCTGGTCGAGCGGATGCTGGTCGGCCTGTTGGCGAAGGGCCATCTGCTCATCGAGGGCGTGCCCGGGGTCGCCAAGACGCTCGCGGTGGAGACCTTCGCCAGGGTGGTCGGTGGGACCTTTTCGCGGATCCAGTTCACCCCGGACCTCGTGCCGTCCGACCTGCTCGGTACCCGGATCTACCGGGTCGGCAAGGAGGAGTTCGACATCGAGTTGGGCCCGGTAGTGGCCAATTTCGTGCTCACCGACGAGATCAACCGCGCGCCGGCCAAAGTGCAATCCGCGCTGCTGGAGGTGATGGCCGAGCGGCATGTCTCCATCGGCGGGAAGACGTTCCCGATGCCGGACCCGTTCCTGGTGATGGCCACCCAGAACCCGATCGAGAACGAGGGCGTTTATCCGCTGCCCGAGGCGCAGCGGGACCGGTTCCTGTTCAAGCTGCTGGTCGGGTATCCCGAGCCGGACGAGGAACGCGAAATCGTCTACCGGATGGGCGTCGTCCCGCCCGTTGCCAGCCAGGTGCTGCCGATCACGGACCTCGTTCGGCTGCAACGGGTTGCCGCGAATGTCTTCGTGCACCACGCGCTCGTCGACTACGTCGTCCGGTTGGTGTTCGCCACCCGCACCCCGGGCGAGCACGGGCTGACCGAGGTCGCCAGCTGGTTGTCCTACGGCGCCTCGCCACGCGCGTCCCTGGGCATCATTGCTGCGTCCCGCGCGCTCGCATTGGTCCGCGGACGGGACTTCGTCGTCCCACAGGACGTCATCGATGTCGCCCCGGACGTGTTGCGTCACCGCCTGGTGCTGTCCTACGACGCGCTGGCCGACGGAATTCCGGTCGAGGTGATCCTCGGTCGGTTCCTGCAGGCCATACCGCTGCCCCAGGTGAGCCCCTACACCCACCCCGGTGTCGCCTGATGGTCAGGCGCATGTCCGAGGACCGGGATATCGGTCCACCCGGGCCGATCCCGAACCACCCCGGCGCCGCGCCGAGCACGTCGGACCCGGCGCGACTGGATGCGGCCCTGGCGACGTTGGAACTCACCGTCCGACGACGCCTGGACGGCTTGCTGCAGGGCAATCACCTGGGTCTGGTGCCCGGTCCGGGCACCGAACTCGGGGATGCCCGGCTCTACAACGCCGGCGATGACGTCCGCCGAATGGACTGGTCCGTCACGGCCCGCACCACCGAACCGCACATCCGGCAGACAGTGGCCGACCGCGAGCTCGAGACCTGGCTGGTCGCCGATCTATCGGCGTCGCTGGATTTCGGCACCGTCGGCTGCGAGAAGCGTGACCTGGTGGTGGCGGCCGCGGCCGCCGTCGGCCATTTGACCCGCGGCGGAGGCAACCGGATCGGCGCGGTGGTGGCGACCGGCACCGGCCTGACCAGGATCCCGGCGAGGGGTGGCCGGCCGCATCTCCAGCACCTGCTCCGCGCGCTGGCGTCGACGCCGCGATCGGGACCTGGCGAGCGCGGTGACCTTTCGATTGCCCTGGAACAACTTCGCCGCCCGCCCCGCCGCCGTGGCCTGGCCGTGGTGATCTCCGACTTCATCGGACCGCTCAGTTGGGAGAGGTCGCTGCGGGCCCTGTCCGGGCGGCACGACCTGCTGGCCGTCGAGGTTCTCGACCGCCGCGACCTGGAGCTGCCCGACGTCGGCCTCGTCACCCTGCTCGACCCTGAAACCGGTCGGACGAAAGACGTTTCAACCACCAAAGAGCTGCGATCGGCATTCGCCAAGGCGTCCGCCGAGCACCGCGCCGAGGTGGCCGTCGCGCTGCGCCGGGCAGGCGCGTCACACCTGGTGCTGCGTACCGATCGCGACTGGATCGCGGACGTCATGCGCTTTGTGGTGTCCAGGAAGCGTGGCTGGACGGGTGCGGCCGCCGGCTCACCCGGTTCGCCTGGCGCGGCGCGTGCCGGGGAGGCCTGGTGAACTTCACCCAGCCGTTCTGGCTCGCCCTCGGCCTCATCGTGCTTGCCCTCGGCATCGGTTACCTGATCGCCCAACGGCGCACCCGCCGGCACACGATGCGTTTTGCCAACCTCGAACTCCTGGAGAAGGTGGCGCCGCGCCGGCCCGGCCGGTGGCGGCACCTGCCGACCGCGTTGGTGCTGGTCGGGCTCGTGTTGCTGACCGTTGCGCTGGCCGGACCGACCGCCGACACCAAGGAGGCCAGGAACCGGGCCACCGTGATGCTGGCCATCGACGTCTCCCTCTCGATGGAGGCCACCGACGTCGCACCCAACCGGTTGGCAGCCGCGCAGGAGGCAGCAACGCAGTTCGTTGACGACCTCACGCCGGGCGTGAACCTCGGCATCGTGTCGTTCGCCGGCATCGCCACCGTGCTGGTCAGCCCGACCACCGATCGAACCGTGGCCAAACAGGCCATCGCCGGGCTCAAACTCGACGAACGCACGGCCACCGGCGAGGCGATCATTTCGAGCCTGCAGACGATCGACCTGTTCTCCAAGTCCCTGCCGGGGCCGGTGGACGGCAGCGACGCCGGCCCGCCGCCCGCGCGCATCGTGCTGATGACAGACGGCAAACGCACTGTGGGTCGCACTGAGCAGGACGCCGCACAGCGGGCCGCGGACGCCAAGGTGCCGGTCTCGGTGATCGCGTTCGGCACCGCCAACGGGTCGATCGTCGTCAACGACGAAACGATCCCGGTCCCGCTGGACACCCAGGCGATGCAACAGATCGCCGAGATCTCCGGCGGCGACTTCCACACCGCGGCCACCACCGAGGAACTCAAGTCGGTGTACGCCCAACTCGGTGAGCAGATCGGCTACGAGATCAAGCAGCGCGACGTCTCCCGGCCCTGGATGATCGCCGGCGTGGCGCTGGTCATCATCGGGTCGGCCGCTGCCCTCGCCTTCACTTCGCGTATTCCCTAGTAGCGCGCATTCCCTAGTAGGAGGCGCGTCCTTGCCAGCCGCTCCGGACCTGACTCGCCGACCGTTCGGGGCGTCACCGGCCGGATCCCCGCTGGGCCGATAGTGTCGTCCCGGCAGCGCGGCTCCCGCGGCTGCCCGCATGCCCAGCCGCATGCGGAGCAATCGACGCAGTCGGAGGATTTCAGTGACCGTGCCCCAGACCCCGTCCGGACGATCGGTGCTGGTCACCGGCGGCAACCGCGGGATCGGCCTGGCGATCGCCAGGGCGATGGCCGCCGCGGGGCACCGGGTGACGGTGACGCATCGCTCCGGCGAAGCCCCTGACGGCCTGGCCGGGGTGCTGTGTGACGTCACCGACGCGGCCAGCATCGACGCCGCGTTCACCGAGGTGGAGAAGAGCCAGGGACCGGTCGAGGTACTCGTGTCCAACGCGGGCATCACCGATGACACCCTGCTGTTACGGATGAGCGAGGACGCCTTCAGTTCGGTCGTCGATGCGAACCTGACCGGGTCCTACCGGGTCGCCAAGCGCGCCGCATCCGGCATGTTGCGCAAGCGCTGGGGACGGATGATCTTCATCTCGTCGGTCGTCGGGCTCTCCGGCGGAGCCGGCCAGGCGAACTACTCCTCGTCGAAGGCCGGGCTGGTCGGCCTGTCCCGATCGATCGCGCGCGAACTCGGTTCCCGCAACATCACCGCGAACGTCATCGCTCCCGGGTTCGTCGACACCGATATGACCCGATCGCTGCCGGAGGCCAGGCGTACCGAGATCATCGCCCAGGTGCCGCTGCGCCGGTACGCCGCGCCGGAGGAAATCGCCTCCGCAGTGGTCTTTCTCGCCTCCGACGGTGCCGCCTACATCAGCGGCGCAGTGCTGCCCGTCGACGGCGGACTCGGCATGGGGCACTAGCACTCCCGATCGGTATGAGGACTCCATCACCACCCAGCGCATCCCTAGCAGAATGACGAGGACCACATCCCCCATGACCGGACAGCTCGGCACCGGACTTCTCTCCGGCAAGAACCTGCTCATCACCGGCGTCATCACCGAAGCATCGATGGCGTTCCACACGGCCCGGCTGGCCCAGGAGCAGGGCGCCACCGTGATCCTGACCGGGTTCGGCCGGATGTCCCTTGTCGAGCGGATCGCCAAGCGGCTGCCCGCGCCGGCGCCGGTTGTCGAGCTCGACGTGACGGACAAGTCCCAACTCGATTCGCTGTCCGACCGGGTGGGGGAGTTCGTGCCGCGGCTGGATGGAGTGCTGCACTCCATCGGGTTCGCACCGGCAACCGCGCTGGGCGGGGTGTTTCTTCAGACGCCGTGGGAGGACGTGGCGACCACCATGCACGCCTCCGCCTTCTCGCTCAAGTCGCTGGCCGTTGCCGCGCTGCCGTTGATGACGTCCGGCGGCAGCATCGTCGGGCTGGATTTCGACGCCAGGCAGGCCTGGCCGGCCTACGACTGGATGGGCGTGGCCAAGGCCGCGTTGGAGTCGACCTGCCGCTACCTGGCGCGCGATCTCGGCAAGCAGGGAATCCGGGTGAATCTTGTTGCGGCCGGCCCGATCCGGACAATCGCAGCCAAGTCCATCCCGGGCTTCGGTGACCTGGAGAACGCCTGGACCGACCGTGCCCCGCTGGGCTGGGACACCTCGGATCCAACCCCTGTCGCACGGGCCGCGGTGGCGCTGCTGTCCGACCTGTTCCCGGCAACCAGCGGGTCCATGGTGATGGTCGACGGCGGCTTCCATGCGCTCGGCTTCTCGGCGAACGAGATCAAGCAGCCGGACTTTTAGAGCGTGTCTGCAAATACGGGCAGACTCGCTCTCCCCGTAGTGGATTGCGGCCGACGACTTCGTCGCGGGCGACTGGGCGTCCGTGCCGTCAGAACCGGTGCCCAGGGTCGGCGGGCGACCGCCGCGACCGGGTGGCTGAGCTGTGCCCCGCCCCGGCACGGGGCACGGCGAGCACCCGTATCGCGGCGGCAACCGCGGCCCGGCGACTCTCCCGGATCGCGATGGCCAGCGGACGTAGCACGTCGTCAACGGCAGCCATCTCGTAACTGGTGACCGCTGCGGTGTCCTGGCTGCTGGCGACGGCGAGCAGGGCATGCAGCGAAATCGAGGTTGCCAGCAGGGCCGACGCCGCGGCCGGCGTGCCCGGGGGGCAGCTGATGGCCTCGTCGAGCATCACCCGGCGAACCTGCTCGCGCGCGGTATCCGAGCCGCGGGCCACGTCAAGGGCGGTCAGCGAGCGGGTGGCTCGTCCAACGGCGGCGTCGAGCATTTCGTGGGCTTCGGCCAGCCCAAGAGCTGGATGGCGGTTGGTACACCGGTAGGCACGCCATTGCCCGTCCGACGGCACCAGCGCGATGTCGGCGGTCGGCAGCACGACCAATGCCCCCGCATCGAGAGCCGCGACAGTGAGCTCCCCACCCAACGGCAGCCCCCGCATGTCGCCCGGATAGGGCAGCAACAACTCAGCGGCGCCGCCCTCGCGCAGCACCGGAAGGAGCGCGGACGATCCTGCACTGGGCCAACCAGGACCGGGAAGGCCTGTCGTGTCGGCGATGTCGCTGGTGGCCGCGCGTACACCGGCGCGGTGGCCGGCGTCATCGATCGCTGACAGCACATCGTCAGCAGGGGCCCCGCCCTGCCACGCGGCGCCCCACAGGGCAAGCGTGGTGGCCGCGCGCAGCGTCCCGGCGGAAGACATGAGCGCAACCGTACGTCACGACCACCGTTCGGGTGTTGTCGTCCGGCCGGGGTGTGGCGGACGACAGGTGGACGTCACACGGTGGTCATCCAGCGTTGACGTCGCCTACCGCCCGGGAGCGACGAAACGCCGCCGACGTGGGCGCGGCGCCGACCGCATCGGGTCCGCCGCGCGTAGCGTCACCGGCCGTGCCCGCCTCCCGCCGGACTTCCAGCCCCCGTTCCATCCCCGCTGCTGCGGGACCCGTGAAGTACCGGTTTGTCGAGCCGGACTCCTACGGCCGGGACGTGTTGGCCGCCGGCCCGCGCAAGCGGAACATCCCCGAGATCGCCGCTACCCCGGATGTGGTTGCCGAGGATCCGTTGTCCGGGTTCTGCGGTGCCGCGGTCGTGTGCTCGTCGACCGTGGTGACTCTCGAGGACCGCGCCGGCCGCCGCCGGAACTTCCCGCTGACGCCGGGAGCCTTCCTGGTCGACGGTCAGCAGGTCACCCTCGTCCGCCCCCGAACCGGCCCGACCGGTCCGGAGCTGTCTGCCTCGGGTTCCCGGGTGGTGACCGGGCTCCGGGCGCGAACCGCGAGGGCCGCCCGGATCTGGGTAGAGGGCATCCATGACGCAGCACTGGTGGAGCGGGTGTGGGGGCACGACCTGCGGGTCGAGGGCATCGTCGTGGAACCGATCGACGGACTGGACAACCTGCCGGCGCTGGTCGAAGAGTTCCGCCCGGGACCGTCACGCCGACTGGGCGTGCTGGTCGACCACCTCGTGCCCAGGTCGAAGGAAAGCCGGATCGCCGACGCCGTGCTGGCCGAACACGGAGCCGCGGTCCTCATCACCGGGCACCCGTACATCGACATCTGGCAGGCGGTCCGGCCGCAGTCAGTCGGGATTCGGGCCTGGCCGGACGTCCCGCGCGGGATCGACTGGAAGACGGGAGTCTGTGCGGCATTGGGCATTTCCGACACCAGCCAGATGTGGGGACGGGTGAACGGCGCCGTCCGCAGCTTCCAGGATCTGGACACCCCATTGATCACGGCGGTCGAGCGGCTCATTGATTTCGTCGCCGAACAGGACGAGGGCTGACCAGGTGATGATGACCGCCCGGTCCATCACATCTTGATCAAGACCCCGTTCAGTTGGCCCAATTCCCGACGCCCTGTCAGACCCACTGGCATGATGAATTCATGTCCGCATGGATCTGGTTCGGCGGCGCGGTGCTGCTGGCAATTGCCGAGGTGCTCGGCGCGGAGTTCGTGCTGCTCATGCTCGGCGGCGGCGCGTTGGTCACCGCCGGTGTCGCCGTCTTCTTCCCGGAACTGATCTGGCTCCAGTTGGTGGTGTTCGCGCTTACCTCGGTGGCGCTCGTCCTTGGCCTGCGCCCGATGCTGCTGCGCAAGTACTACGGGCCGTCAAAGATCCGCAGCGGCATCGAGGCCATCATCGGGTCGAAGGCGACCGTCGTGTCCACCGTGGATGCCGATGGGGGACAGGTCAAGATCGGCGGCGAGGTCTGGTCCGCCGTCATCCTCGACGGCCATCGCGCCATGCCGCCGGGCACATCCGTCACCGTTGTCGAGGTCCGCGGTGCTACCGCGGTCGTTATTTGGGGGCCGTAAACAATCATGGATCCAGTACTGATCGTCACCATTGTCGTGGTCGTTCTGGTCATCGTCGTGCTCGTCCGGTCGGTGAAGGTGATCCCGCAGGCGCAGGCCGCGGTGATCGAGAGACTGGGGCGCTTCAACAAGGCTCCCAGCGCCGGGCTGGTCTGGCTGATTCCGTTCCTCGACCGAATCCGTGCCCGGATCGACCTGCGGGAGCAGGTGGTGTCGTTCCCGCCGCAACCGGTGATCACCGAGGACAACCTGACGGTCTCGATCGACACCGTCGTGTATTTCCAGGTCACCGATCCGCGGGCTGCCGTCTACGAGATCGCCAACTACATCGTCGCGGTCGAGCAACTGACAACTACCACACTGCGTAACGTCGTCGGCGGAATGAACCTGGAACAGACCTTGACCAGCCGTGATTCGATCAATGGCCAACTCCGCGGCGTCCTGGACGAGGCGACCGGCAAGTGGGGGATCAGGGTTGCCCGGGTCGAGCTCAAGGCGATCGACCCGCCGCCGTCGATCCAGGAGGCGATGGAGAAGCAGATGCGCGCCGACCGCGACAAGCGGGCGATGATCCTGAACTCCGAAGGTCTGCGGGAGTCCTCCATCAAGACGGCCGAGGGTCAGAAGCAGGCAGCGGTGCTGACCGCAGAAGGCGCCAAGCAGTCTTCCATTCTGGCGGCAGAGGGCGAGCGGCAGTCTCGAATCCTGCGCGCTCAGGGTGAGCGGGCCGCCCGTTACCTGCAGGCGCAGGGCCAGGCCAAGGCCATCGAGAAGGTCTTCGCGGCGGTCAAGGCGGGCAAACCGACACCAGAACTCCTTGCCTACCAATACCTGCAGACCCTGCCGCAGATGGCCCAGGGCGACGCGAACAAGGTGTGGATGATCCCGAGCGACTTCTCCAAGTCGCTCGAGGGCTTCGCTCGGATGCTCGGTACCAAGGGCGACGACGGCGTATTCCGCTATGAGCCACCCAAGGATGAGCCGGCCGATCCTTCCAAGCCGGTAACCCGACCGGGAGACATCGACGACGACGTTGCCGACTGGTTCGAGGGCACCTCGGCGGCAGAGGTGGCCGCTGCGGTCAGGGCCGTTGAAAAGGAGGCCATGGTCACGATCGAGGACAAGGACGCAGCACGCGCTGCGGCCTATCGGGAGCGGGAAATCGCCGCGGCTCCACTGCGCCCACAGGTGCCGCCCGCCGGTGACCCCGGCCGGCATCAGGGGCAACAGCCGCCGCAACAGGGCGCCTACCCGACCCAGGGTTACCCGGGCCGTGACGGCGCAGGGGGTCCGCCGCCCGGGTATCCGCACCAGCCGCCGCCTCCCGGGCAGCAGTTCCCACCGAGCCAGCGCTGAACTCCGCGGACCTGCTGACGCGGACGACGGCGGACCTGCCGCTGCCGGTCGCTGTTGTCGGTGCGGGCAGGCTGGGGACCGCGATCGTCGCGGCGCTCCAGGCGGCCCGGATTCCGGTTTCCGGGCCGAAGGGCCGGGGGTACAACGGCGCCGGCGATGGCGTCGTGCTGCTGTGCGTACCGGACGACGCCATCTCGGCGGCAGTGGCAGCGGTCGGTGATGGTCCGCTGGTCGGGCACTGTTCCGGCGTTTCCGGGCTCGACGTACTGGGCACCCATGAAGCGTTCAGCCTCCATCCACTGATGACCGTCACCCGCGCGGGCGCGGACTTCGACGGCGTGTTCGCCGCGATTTCCGGTTCGACACCGCGTGCGGTGACCGTCGCAACCGCCCTTGCGGCCACGATGGGGCTTCGACCGGTGCGCGTCGCCGAGGCTGACCGCGGTGCGTATCACGCCGCTGCCGCCTTCGCCGCAAACTTTCTCGTCACGCTGGAAAGTGCTGCGGCAGAGCTGATGTCGACTGCCGGCCTGGACCGCGAGGTGCTGCTGCCGCTGGCCAGGGCGGCACTGGAGAATTGGGCACGGCAGGGTTCGACCGCCTTGACCGGACCGATCGCGCGCGGTGATCAACGGACCGTCGCCCGGCACCGCGAGGTGGTCGGGAATCGAGCACCGGGTTTGCTGCCGCTCTTCGAGGCACTGACCACCGCCACCGAGCGGTTGGCCGTCGCCAACCGCGCTTCAGCCGACCCTGCTGTGTCCGACCCGGCGGTGTCCGATCCGGCGGTGTCCGATCCGGCGGTGTCCGATCCGGCGGTGTCCGATCCGGCGGTGTCCGATCCGGCGGTGTCCGATCCGGCGGTGTCCGACCCCGCGGTGTCCGATCCGGCGGTGTCCGACCCCGCGGTGTCCGACAGGACAGTGTCCGCGGGGATAGGGTCCGCGGGGCCAATAACTGCCCCGCAGACATCGGAGTCGACCACGTCATGATCACCGTCCGCACGGTGCGCGAGTTACGAGTGACCCTGCGCCGGTTCCGCCCGAACGGGTCGATAGGGCTGGTACCCACCATGGGTGCACTGCACGACGGGCACCTGGAACTCGTGCGTCGGGCCAGGGCGGAGAACGACGTGGTCGTGATGTCGATCTTCGTCAATCCGACCCAGTTCAACGACACGAGCGACCTGGCCGCTTACCCCCGGGACGAGGAAGCCGACGCCGCATCGGCGGCGAGTGCCGGTGTCGATGTGCTGTTCGTACCGCCGACCGCCGAGGTCTACCCGCCCGGTTTCAGCGCGACCGTCGAACTGCACGGCCCGATAGTCGATGGTCTGGAGGGCGCCCGCCGCGGGGCAGGGCACTTCCGCGGGGTGACGACCGTCGTGAGCAAGCTGCTCGGGATGGCGCAGCCGGACCGCGCCTACTTCGGGCAGAAGGACGCCCAGCAGGCCAGGGTCGTCCGGGCGCTGGTCGCCGATCTGAACATCGATACGGAGATTGTCACGGTGCCGACCGTCCGGGAGCCGGACGGACTTGCCATGTCCAGCCGGAACCGCCGACTGGGTGTTGCCGACCGGGCACGTGCCGTCGGCGTGTCGCAGGCGTTGCTGACCGCCCAGGCGCTCGCCGCCGCCGGTGAGCACAACGCCGAGACAGTACTGCGGTCAGCCGCAGATGTTCTGGCCCGCAACAACATCGAGCCCGAGTATCTCGCCCTGGTGGACGCTGAGACGTTTCTGCCGATCGACGTGCTGGGGGCCGGACCAGCGGTGCTGGCAGTGGCGGCGGACCTCGGCGGTACTCGGCTGATCGACAATGTGCTCGTCGAGGCGGTGCTGATCGATCCGGTGTAATCAGTTCGTCGGGATCGATCAGGAGGGGTGGAGTCCGTCACACACTCGCCGCTCGGCGCGACATTCCGGTGCTTGCGCGGTGATGATCGGGTTCGGTGCCGGTGACCAGTGGCGTTGTCACTGCGTGGCCGGCCCGGTGATCGAGGTGGAGCATGCCTGCCGGATACGGGCAGAAATGCTCTCCTGTAGTGGATGGCGGCCGACGACGCCGTCGCGGGTGACCAGGCACTGTGATTCATCTGGACAAGGCGCAAAGGAGCAGCTGATGTCTACTCGTCCCACTCTGCCGACCGATCGCCGGCCGGTGACCATCCCCAACCTGTTCGAGATGAAGCGGGCCGGCACTCCGATCGTCATGGTGACCGCCTACGACTACCCCAGTGCGCGCGCCGCCGAGGCGGCCGGCGTCGACATGGTGCTGGTCGGCGACTCCGGGGCAATGACGGTGCTCGGTCACCCCAGCACGGTCGCCGTGACCACTGACGAGATGCTGGTGCTGACCAAGGCCGCCCGCCGTGGGGTTCAGCACGCACTACTGGTGGCGGATCTGCCCTTCGGTTCCTACGAGGTCAGCGACGAGCAGGCCATCGCCACCGCCATCCGGTTCGTCAAGGAAGCCGGCGCGGACGCGGTCAAACTCGAGCGGGGCGACGCCAGTTCGATCAGCCGGGCCCGGGCAATCGTCGGAGCCGGTGTTCCGGTCGTCGGTCACGTCGGCCTCACCCCACAGTCCGCCACGTCACTCGGCGGTTACCGGGCCCAGGGCCGCACGGCGGAGTCCGCGATGCGGATCGCCCGCGGGGCGGTCGGGCTACAGGAGGCAGGGTGCATCTGCATCGTGTTCGAGGCCGTCCCATCGGCACTCACCGCGGAGTTGATGGGCTTGATGACTGTTCCGATCATCGGCATCGGTGCAGGGCCGGCAACCGACGGTCAGGTGTTGGTGTTCCACGACCTGCTCGGTATCAGGGAGGGGGCCGGCGCCAAATTCGTCCGCCGGTACGCGGACCTGCAGGACGCCATGGACGACGGCGTCGCGCAGTACGCCGAGGAGGTTCGCGGCGCCGTGTTCCCCGGTCCGGAACACGGCTACGGCATCGATGAGGCGGAGTTGGCCAAGTTCCGCGATGCCTGGGACGAAAGCACGTCCTACGGAGCGGATTCGACCCGGCCCGCACGGTGACCGATGAGTTCGACCCGGACGCGGTCGTCACGCTGACGTCCGACCTCGTCCGGCTGCGTACGGTCAACAGCACCGCGAACGGCACCGGGACCGCAGATGTGGAAACACCGGCCACAGTGCTCATCGCCCGAGTCATGCGCGACTTCGGCTGGGACGTCACCGTCACCGACGTCGCTCCCGGCCGAACATCCGTCGTCGCGGTGATACCGGGAACCGGTCCCGGCAGCACGTTGATGTTCGAGGGACACACCGACGTGGTCACCGAGGGAGACCCCGGGGAGTGGTCGTTCGACCCCTTCGGCGGGGATGTTGTCGACGGACGGCTCCGCGGCCGGGGGTCCGCCGATATGAAATCCGGTGTCGCCGCGATGATCCATGCCGCCCGGGCGGTCGAGATCGGCGGGTTTACCGGCTGCATTGTTGTGGGTGTACTGGCCGACGAAGAGGGCATGATGGTCGGCGCCAAACGGTTCGCAGCCGACCTCAACGCAGGCGGGATACCCGGCCTGACCCGCGGGATCGACGGGGTCATCGTGTGCGAGCCCGAGGGCGGCGAGGTGTGCCCGGTCGCCAAGGGCGCAATTCGGCTCACGGTGCGGTTCAATGGCGCGATGGCGCACGGCGCGATGCCGAAGATGGGCCGAAACCCCCTGCCTGCCTTGGGCTCGCTACTGATTGCGTTGCCCGAGGTAGAGCGCGGCTACCAACGAACGGTGGGCACCCACGCATCGCTGGGCGACTTCTCGCTCACCCCGACGGTGCTGGGCGGCGGCACTCTCGACCAGATCAACGTCATCCCGGCCAGTGCCGTGCTGGCCCTGGACATTCGCACGCTCCCCGGAATCGACCACCCCGGACTGATCACCCTGATCACCCGGCTGGCTCAGCGCATCGCCGCCGAACACGACCTCGATGTCGCCGTGACCGTGCTGGACGATCGACCGCCGGTTGACACCCCGCTGGATTCCCCGGTGGTCAGGTCAATGCTTGCCGGTCATCTCGCCGCGACCGGCGCGGTCGCGGTGCTCGGCGGGGTTCCCGGTACGACGGACGGCACCATCCTGACCCGGGATGCCGGCCTGCCGACGGTGGTCTACGGGCCAGGCGGCAAGTGGATCGCCCACCAGGTCGACGAGTTCGTCGCGGTCGAGGACATCCTGACCTGCACCCGCGCGTACATCGCAGCCGCGCGGCACTTTCTTCGGGTCGGCGCCACGGCAACGGCCGACGCCCACGCTGCAGCTCATACCCGGGCGCCGAACCGGCCGGTCGACAACCAATCTGCGATGCACTGATGAGCGCCGATGCTGCTGGCGAACCCGGTCCACGGAACTCGCTGACCGACGTCCCTGGCATTCGGGTGGGGCATCACACAGCGGTCGGCGACGGCTACCTGACCGGCACGACCGTGGTGCTGGCACCGGACGGCGGCATGGTCGCCGGAGTGGATGTCCGCGGCGGTGGCCCGGCAACCCATGAGACGGACCTGCTGCATCCGACCGCATCCGTCGAACGAATCCACGCGCTGGTGCTCACCGGAGGCAGCGCCTATGGCCTGGCGGCCTGCATCGGGGTGATGAATGGGCTCGCCGACAGGGGCATCGGACTGCAGGTGGGACCAGCGCCCGGCGAGGTCGTCCCACTGGTACCCGGCGTCGCATTGTTCGACCTCGGGCGCGGCGGTGACTTCCGGGCCAGGCCAACCGCCGAGTTCGGCGCACTGGCCCTACAGGCGGCACTCGACACGACCCCCGCCGAAGACGCCCGGCAGGGTTCGGTGGGCGCCGGCACCGGAGCGGTGACCAGCAATCTGAAGGGCGGGCTCGGCACCGCCTCACTGGTGCTGCCCGGCGGTGTGACGATCGCGGCGCTCGCCGTGGTGAACGCGGCCGGATCCCCCGTCGACCCCCGGACCGGCGGCCTACTCGGCGCTAACATGTCGCTGCCGGCCGACGGGATGCCAACCGCTGTGCCGGGGGACACCGCGCGGGCGGCGCTGCTGGCGGTCACCGCGCCCCGGCCGCCGAGGATGACCTTCTCGGGCGGCGACAGTGCGCACCCTGACGACAGTGCGCACCCTGACGACAGCGCACGCCCTGACGACAGCGCACTGGGCGCAGCGACGATCAGCAACACCACCCTGGTCGTGGTGGCAACGGACGCAACGTTGACCAAGGCGCAGTGCACCAAAATGGCCGCGGTGGCGCAGAACGGAATGGCTCGCGCCCTCAACCCGGTGCACACGATGTTCGACGGGGACGTCGTCTTCGGCGCTTCGACTGCCGCCGCGGCAGTGCCGGACCAATTCGGTTTTCATCAGATCGTCGTGGCCGGCGCCGATGTCGTGACCAGGGCGATCGTCCGCGCACTGCTCGGAGCCCAGCACACCAGCACGCCGGGCGGCGAGTGGCCATCATGGTCGGAGGTGGCGTTCCCCGCGTAGCGGGAGCGGCCAGCGAATTTCGTCGATGATGGAACAGTGACCGGCTGGCGAACCGCAGGACGCTGTTGCGCCGCTGCCGGCTGGATTCTCTGGGTGGTTGTCCAGGTTGTCGCGAAAGATCCCTTCCCGCCGGAGATCTCGTTGTCACAGTACGGACTCGGGGGTGCCGGCTGGCTGTTCTCGGCCTGGGTCGTCGTGCTGGCCGGCAGTCCCTTGCTGTTACTGCGGTACCGGCCGGTTCCCGGTCCGGCCAGGTGGCTGCTGGCGATCGGCTACGCCGGGACCGTTCTGATGGCGATCGTCCGCACGGACGAAGGTGTGCAACAGATGTCCGCGCACGCCATGGTGCACATGGCCGGCGCCGTCATCGGTCTGGTCTTCCTGCCGCTCGGCATGGTGTTCGTTCTGCACTACGCCGGGAAACCATGGCCCGCCGTGGCCGTCGCCACACTGGGAACAGGGGTGCTGGTCGGCGTGTTGGTGCTGGTGTCTGCCGCTGGTGTGGACACCGCTGGGATGGGACCGTCCCGATCGTGGGCGCTGTGGCAGGGAATCCTGGTCGTCATCGAGATGCTGCTCGTCGCCCTCTACGCGGCGGTGGTGACCACCGTCGACCCGAGGTCACGTCGTGCCGGCAGGTCCACGCCGGTACAGTCAGCGATCCGGTGAGATCCATCCCGGCGGAGGCCGTCTGCGCAATTGGCCGACAGTCTCCGGCGTGACGCCGCCCCGGCGGGGTACCAGCAAGGCAGATGGAGCGATCAAGACCCCGGCCGTCACCGCTGCCGACCGTGGTCCTAGCGTGAAAATCAGCAGGTCGACCAATACGCGTCAAGCAAAGGGAACCACGATGACCCGACCGAGTTCCGCCCTTCGCACTACCGCACGCCGCCGTCCGCACGTCGTCGTCGTCGGCGGCGGTTTCGGTGGCCTGACCACCATCAAGGCGCTGGCGAAGTCCGACGTGGACATCACCCTGGTCGATCGGCACACCTATAACGCGTTCCAGCCGCTGCTCTACCAGGTGGCCACCGCCGGCCTGAACCCCGGCGATGTCACCTTCTTCCTGCGAGCCACCCGGATGTCACAGAAGAACGTGAGCTTCCGGCAGGGCGAGGTCACCGGGATCGACACGGCCGAGCAGCTCATCACCTTCCATGACGGCGGCACCATGGAGTACGACTACCTGGTCATCGCCTCCGGCGCGACCACCAACTACTTCGGCACCAAGGGCGCCGAGGAGAACTCCCGCGCCATCTACACCCGCCAGCAGGCACTCAGGCTCCGCGACGAGATCTTCACGAATCTCGAGCACGCAGCAGCGTCGAAGACCAACGAAGATTTGGCGATCGTGGTGGTCGGCGCGGGCCCGACCGGGGTCGAAATGGCCGGCGCGCTGGCCGAACTGCGCAATGACGCGATGGGTGCCATCTATCCGGAGCTCGACCCGCGGCGGACGCATATCGTACTAGTCGAAATGGCTGACAAGGTGCTCGCCCCGTTCGCCCCGTCTCTCCGCGAATACGCGGCCAAGGCATTACGCGAGCGCGGCGTGGAGCTGCGGCTCAACACCTCGGTCGCCGAGGTCACCACGGACGGCGTCGTGCTGGGCGGCGGCGAGTTCCTCAAGGCGGGCGTTGTCATCTGGGCCACCGGAGTCGCGGTACCGAAGGTTGTCGGAAGCTGGGGGCTTCCGCAGGGCCGCGGCGGCCGGATCGCCGTCGAAGGCGATTTGCGGGTGAGCGGGTTCAAGAACATTTTCGCCATCGGGGACGTGGCCATCTACCCGGACGCGCTTCCGCAGCTGGCCCAGCCTGCGCTCCAGGGTGGGAAGCACGCCGGCAAGCAGATCGCCGCACTAGTCACCGGACGTCCGACGCACGATTTTCATTACCGGGACAAGGGCACCATGGCGACCATCGGCCGCCGGGCGGCCATCGCCGACATCGCCCTGATCAAGGGCAAGACCCTCAAGCTCACCGGCAGTCTCGCCTGGCTGGCCTGGCTGTTTGTGCACATCGTCATGCTGCTCGGCAACCGGAACCGGCTGGCCACGCTGGTCAACTTGTCGACCAAGTATCTGGCGCCGTCCCGACGGACCAACCCGATCGTCGGTGACGTGCCGGTGTTCGAACATCAGATACCCGAGGAGCACTGACGTGCTGAAACACACCGTTTCGCTCTTGGATGATGTGTCAACTTCTTGAGGGCAAAATGAGTAAACTATCCCCATGACGCAGACGCGATGGCTCAGCCCGGACGAGGCCAGGGCGTGGCGCTCGCTCCGGACTTTCGGAACCCCGCTGGCCGCGGCGCTGAATCGTCAGCTGATGAGTGATTCTGCGCTGTCCATGGCCGACTACGAGGTCCTGGTGGTGCTCTCGGAGTCCGATGGCGGGGTGCTTCGGGCCGGTGAGCTCGGCCGGGCAACCGGCTGGGAGAAGAGTCGCCTGTCTCATCACATCAAGCGGATGGAGGCGCGCAGGTTGGTCGAGCGGCAGGATTGCGTCACCGACGGTCGCGGCCTGCTGGTCGCGATCACCGACCATGGCCGCAAGGCCATTGCGGACGCCGCGCCGGGCCACGTACAGGCCGTCCGGGACTACATCATCGACGTGCTGACCCCCGCCCAACTGGAAATGTTGGCGGAAATCGGCGAAGCGGTCGGGGCTCGACTGACCGCCGACAACTGCCGGGCCGCCGCGAACGACGACGGCAACTGTGACCTGCCCGAGGAGTCGCAGGCGGGATGACGACAGCCGGGGGAGCGGATATCAGCGGGACGGGGAACCAGCCGATCTCGCTGGACAAGACGTCCGGCAAACCGGACAATTCTCAACCTCTACCTCAGAGTGATAGTGACCTGGAGAGTGACGATTCGATCACTCCGGGTAGGGGCCGCCGGATGGTGACGGCAGCAGCCCATGCCCGTGACCGGAGCATCGGCCAACTGGTCGCCCTGCTCGTTCCGCTCATCAGGGCCACCCGCTACCCGCTGCTGATCGTGCTGCTGGCCGCCGCCGTGCCTGCCGTCACGGTGATCGTGGTCGCCCTGTTGCGCCCCGGCCCCGACGACGGCTTCTGGATCTTCCTCGGTGTCGTCGGCTTGGTCGTCGCTGCCTGGTTCGGGTTGCGTCGCAATCAGTTGCTGGCCATCGCGCGGGACCCGGAGGCCCTTGCCGATGCCTTGTCGTCCGTGGTCAGCGGCCGTGACATGTGGGAACAACTGGTGCAGAACGTGTCCGCGGGCCGGGTTGGTGCCACGGTGGTGCGACGCTCGCGGCCGTTACGGGTCTTGCGCGGTATGTGGCGCGGCATCCAGTTGACCGGGGTGCTGGCCCAGATCACCGAACGCCCCGAACTCACACCGCTGATGCCGGGTCGATTGCGGGGGATGTGGTTCCTTGTCGTCGCCTGCCTGATCACCTCGGTGGTCCTGGGCTGCGCCGTGCTCGTCGCCGGCCTGTTGTACCTGCTGGGAGCCTGATTCCGTGCGTCACCCTGAACCGGTCGCGACTCATTTGACGACTACGGTGGGAGTACGGGTCGGCCTGCGCGTCGATCGAATGCATCAGGTGATTGTTGGCGCCGCATGGCTGCGCCGCAGCGAAGGGACAGGGCGATGAATCAAATCGACGAAACCGAACCGGGATCGGAGACCGACGGCAACGACGGTGTCGCAGAGCAACTCTCGGTGGAGGACTCCCTGCTCGACACCCGGGTCGACGACGTCTTGGACGAGGGTTACTCACCGCCCGACCGCGAACCGTCGGTCCATGTGCCGACCGAGTCCGAGGAGGCCCGCGGGGAGAGTCTGGCCGAACTGCTGTCCGCCGAGGTGCCCGACGTCTGGGCAGAGGATGACAGCAACTTGTTCGACGAATCCGGCGAAGAAGTCGGCGGACCGCGCGCCGGGCGCCTGGTCAGCGTTGGTTCCGATGGCTATTCCGATACCGAGAAGGACTTGCTGGCAGGCGATGTCGGCATTGACGGGGCGGGTGCCAGCGCCGAGGAAGCTGCCATGCATGTGATCGACGAGTACGACCAGCGCTAGGCGGCGACGTCCTCGCAGCAGCGACCGCGTTGACCGGATTCTGCACAGCCGCCGGAGTAGATGCTCTCGGTGCGATCACCTCCCGAAACCGCTGGCTGCTGACCGCTGAGTTGATCGGGTGCGGCGCAGAGTTCGCTCTCGCAAAAGATCTTCGCAACTTCGTTGCGCCCGGCCGGGAGACGACGTATTTTCGTCGGTACACGAGGAAGGAGGTGGTCCCACGTTGAAGACGTTTCGGACACGTGAGGTGGCTGTCCGCTAGGCCGCCGTCCCACCGTCGGACCAAGATTCCCCGCGGGGATGAGCGGTCTGGCACAACCGGACAGTCACCGGCCCCCTGGCTGCCGACCATGTCCAGTCGGCCCATCTGAAGTATTCAGACGGAGCAGCCCGGGGGTTGTCCGTACCCGGATGATTTCCGTCAACGGTCGTTTCTCTACAGCCCCCGCTCGATCGGGATGATGCCCCGATCGGCCGCTCGGACAAGTGCCTGATGGTCGGCCTCGGTCTGGTCCGCGTACAGCCGGGCGAAGCGCGCGAGTGCAAGATCCAGCTTGTTCGACTTCCCCGCATACCCGGCAATCATCGAGGCGCCGCTGGTCCGGGCATGGCCCTTCGCCAGCAGATGGCCAACGATGCCCGCGTAGTCGGCGAGCGCCGCGCCGTCGATCGAATCCAGGGCGACGGTGCCCTTCATGTTCCGGAACTGCCGCACGTAGTACTGCCGCTCGTCCGCGGTGGTCCAGCCCAGCAGCGGGTCGCTGACCGTCTGCAGAGCCTGCTGGTACTCCACCACCCGCTGGCCCTGATGCGCGTGCCAGGCGGACTCGCCGTGCACGTACTTGGCCAGCACCGATCGGCGGGCCTGCTTGAGTTGCAGGAACACCACGTCGTCCGGGCTGCTGCCCTCCAGCAGGGCGACGTAGGCCCGGAGGCCGACGCTGCCGACGCCGACCACCTTGTGGGCGATGTCGACCAGGGTGTAACCGCCCAGCGCGCGCCGCCAGTGCGGGGCGAGCGTGGCGAGGTATTCGTCGAGTGCGATCGCCAGCATCTCGGCCTCGGCATCACTGACTCTGGTCATCAACGGCGGATCCTCGATGATCCTGCGCTGACCCTCGTGCTCCTTGGTGAATCGGGGCAGCGCCCGGTCGCTCGTCCGGGTGCGGGCCCTGTCGACCGCTCGCCGGATCTCCGCACGCAGTGACTTGTGCGAGGTCGACTCCTGCAGATGATCGACGTCGAGCCGCTGGTAGGACCGCGCCAACAATGACGTCTGCGACAATTCCCGAACCTCGGTGCGGTAGGCGGCGACACATTGGACAACCGCTGTCTCGCAGTCGATCTCGGTGGCCCCATTCTGGCGTCCGGCTACCCAGATACTCGCCACCAGGCGGCGCAGATCCCATTCCCAGCCGCCCGGGTGCGCCTCGTCGAAATCGTTGAGATCGATGACCAGGTCGCGTTCGGGGGAGGCGTAGAACCCGAAATTGCCCAGGTGCGAATCACCGGAGATGACTGGCGTGATGCCGGTGGCGGGCAGCCCGGCAACGTCCTCCGCCATGACAACAGCCGTGCCGCGGAGAAATCCGTAGGGATTGGCCGTCATCCGACCGACCCGCAATGGGATCAACCAGTCCAGCCGCCCCTGATGCGACTCCATGATCTGCTGCACGGGGTCGGGTCGGTCGGCGGGCGGCGTCCAGTCGCCCAGCGAGCTGCGGGGCACCTTGTGCCGAAGTTCGCGGCCCATCCGGTAGCGGTCCGCGCGCGCCGTGGGCCGGCGGCGCAGCGAGGCGAACGCTTCACTGTCCGCAGATGCCAGCACGACGTGTCCCTGGGCCGGCAAGGGGGTGCTCACCGCTGGTTCCTTCCCATGACGCGGACACTAGTGGCATGTAGGGCGCCCGGCGACCGCGGAATGGACCACCCAAATTTGGGGATGTCTGGTGATTGTCGGCCGACATAAGCTGTCCGAAGCTCATTCCGCATTGCGAGGAGCGCTTGGGGACCCGCAGGGGGCGCAGATGCACGATCGACGCGAGCAGACCGAACCGGCTGACAATCCGGGTCCGTTGGCCCGCTGGCGTGCGCGTCGGGCAGCGGAGAACGCCGCACTGGCCGAGGCCGATGCCCGGATTCCGTCCCAACTCGACAGGTGGAGCAGGGAACGGCTGGACAGCCGGCACGACGATGATCCCGACCAGTGATTCCGGCCGCCTCGTGCCGCCAGGTGGTTGCGACCGGTAGGGCCTGGCACGCGGCACCTCACGCGCCGTGGTGCAGGCGATGTCACTGCCCGTAAAGCGGCTGTGAGTGACAGCTGAGGGTGGTGTCGGTTGCAGTACACCGAACGGGTGAAATTGAACGTGCTTTCGTCGCAGTGATCACTTGGCGATAACGCCCCCACTGCACCCGGCGCAATCTGCGTAAACACCACTTTCCTGTGCAATACCAATGATCGTTATCAACCCGTTATGTCCAAGTCGGCACCCTGGACTTCTCAGGTGCCGTCCGTATCGTCTGCAACAGCGGTGGTTTCGCCGCAGGCAATGACGTTCACACTTCCGGGCCATGCGCCTAATGCTGTCCGAACGGACCCGGAACTCGACAACAGAAAGGCTCGGACAGCAGCGGGGAACCCATCTCTGGAAGCTTCGAGCTTCCTTGGGGTGAATTCGGTCGAACAGCAGCAAAAGAGACCGGACGGGCGATCCCCTTGCACCCATCCGCTGACTATTGCGGATGAGTCGCGCCCGAACCCGACAGCTCACCTCGCAGGCGCAGGCTAGGGGAAAACGAACATGAATCGACACATCGGACGCCATCGTGAGCCGTCAAGGATCCGGGTTCTAGCGCTTCGCGGGGCCACCGTTGGCGTTGTCGCCAGTGCTGCCGCGCTGACCCTCGCCGGGACGGCCTCCGCCGCACCTGATTCGACCTGGGATGCCGTTGCCCAGTGCGAGAGCAGTGGCAACTGGTCCATCAATACCGGCAACGGGTACTACGGCGGCCTCCAGTTCTCCCAGTCCACCTGGAACGCCTACGGGGGCCAGCAGTACGCCGCGCGGGCCGACCTGGCCTCCCGCGCGGAGCAGATCGCGGTCGCGGAGAAGACCCTGGCCGGCCAGGGCTGGGGTGCATGGGCCTGCGCGTACGCGGGCGGCGGCGAGGGCCCGACCCAGCGCACCGTCACCAGCAACAACAATTCGGCACCCGCCGCCCCGGCAGCTGCCGCTCCGGCCCCGGCACCGGCACCGGCGCCGGCAGCGGCCGCCCCGGCCAGCGCCGCGGACGGCACCTACACCGTCGTTTCCGGCGACACCCTGTCCAAGATCGCAACGGCCAACGGTGTTGCCGGTGGTTGGCAGGCGCTGTTCCAGGCCAACTCGGATGTCGTTTCCGACGCCAACATGATCTACCCGGGCCAGGTTCTGCGTCTGGGCTGAGCACCCCGATGACGAAGGGCGTCGACCGCGGGATGGTGCTGCGGTCGATGCCCATCATCATCTGTGCCGGCCACCCGGACCAAGGCCCGCCCGATACGATCCATCGATGATCATGCGACGAGCGTTCGCCGGCCTGCTCGTCGCGACGGTGACCGGCATCCTGACGCTGACCGGCTGTTCCTCGACCATGACGACTTCAACCCCAACCGCTGCCGCGCTCACCGCACCTGAGGTGCTGGCCAAATCCGCCGCAGCGATGGCAGGGGTGACCAGTACGAGCTTCACCATTGCCGTCGACGGCCAGCTACCAGCGGTCACCGTACAAACGGCCGAGGGCGACTTGACCTCGGCGGGTGACGCTCAGGGCTCGGCCAAGATCACCCAGTTCGGCCAGCTCCTCGAGGTCGAATTCGTGCTCGTTGGCGGCGACCTCTACATCAAGGGGCTGACCGGCGGTTTCACCAAGGTGCCCGCTGCGCTGGTCGGTTCCATCTACGACCCGTCGGCCATTCTCAACCCCGACAAAGGGGTGGCGAAGGTGTTGACCTCCGTGCAGAACCCGACCCTGACCAGCAGCGACGGGGATTCCTGGGTCGTCTCCGGCACCGTGCCGACCAGCGTGGCCGCCGCGCTCGTCCCGGGCATCAACACCGATGTCGCCGGCGTCTTCACCGTCGAGATGGCCACCGGATATCTCACTGCCGCGGATCTTTCGCTCACCGGCGCCGACGGCAAGCCGGCCATCGTCACGATCGGGCTGTCGAACTTCAACCAACCCGTCTCGATCAGCCCGCCGGGGTGAGTGGCCGCCGGCTCGCGATCGGGGCGGCCGGGACGGCGGTCCTGCTGGCCGCGCTGGACGCGTATGTGGTGGTCGGCGTCCTGATCGACATGGTGCGTGATCTGGGCATCCCGGTGAACCACCTGGAGCGGGCTACGCCGGTGGTCACCGGCTACCTGCTCGGGTACGTCGCCGGGATGCCGTTGCTCGGCCAGCTCTCCGACCGTTACGGCCGGCGCCCGGTATTGCAGCTCTGCCTGATCGGATTCGCCATCGGGTCGGCCATGACCGCCGTGGCGACCGGGTTGCCCCTGCTGGTGGCCGGCCGGGTGCTGCAGGGCCTTGCCGGTGGTGCCCTGCTGCCCGTGACCATGGCCCTTGTCGCGGATCTGTGGGCTGAGCAGAAGCGCTCGGCCGTGCTCGGCGTGGTCGGAGCGGCGCAGGAGCTGGGCAGTGTGCTCGGTACCCTCTACGGGGTCGGCCTGGCCGCAGCCTTCAACGCCTGGCGTTTCACCGAGGACCTGCAGCCGCAGAGTTGGCGGTGGGTGTTCTGGGTGAACCTGCCGCTGACCGCGCTGGCGATGTTCGTCGTGCACCGAACCGTGCCTGGCGGACGGCGGCCGGCAGCTGACAACGGGTCAGGCGCTCAGAACGGGCCTCGTGCCGGCATCGACGTCGTCGGCGGCGGCCTGCTCGCACTGGCGTTGGGGCTGTTGGTGGTGGGGCTGTACAACCCTGATCCCAGCGGTGGGGTACTGCCGTCCTGGGGTCTACCGGTGATCGGTGCCGCCCTGGCGGTGTTGGTGCTCTTCGTCTTCTGGGAGCGCAGGTCGCCGGTCCGGTTGCTCGACCCGGCCGGGGTACAGATGGGCCGATTCCTGGCGACACTGGCGGTCAGCATGGCCACCGGTGCCGCCCTGTTGGTCACCCTGGTGAACGTCGAACTGTTCGCCCAAACGTTGCTGCGCATGGATTCCGGGCAGGCGGCACTGATCCTGATCAGGTTCCTGGTTGCACTGCCGGTGGGAGCGGTGATCGGTGGCCTGCTCGCCGCGCGGATGGGTGAACGCTGGATAGGTGTCGCCGGCCTGCTGGTCGCCGGCGGCGGCTACCTGTTGATCGCCGGCTGGCCCGCCGACGTGTTGACGGCCAGCCACCCCTTCGGCCTGCCGGTGCTGGACACCGACCTTGCCATCGCCGGGTTCGGCCTCGGCCTGGTGATTGCCCCGCTGTCGGCGGCCGTCCTCCGGGTTGTTCCCGCGGCGTCACACGGTGTCGCGTCGGCGGGCGTGGTGGTCGCGCGGATGACCGGCATGCTGATCGGCGTTGCCGCCCTCACCGGGTGGGGTCTGTATCGGTTCGGAACCCTGACCGCCGACCTGGCAACACCGCTACCGATCGGTGTCAGCCAGGAGGAATTCGCCGCTCAGCTGGTCGACTACAACCAGGCACTCTCCGCCGCCCTGCTGACCGAGTACCGCGAGATCTTCCTCATCACGGCGCTGATCTGCGTTGTGGGGGCGGCGCTTTCGCTACTGCTGCCGACGCGGGCCCGACACGGTGCGTCGTCGTCGAATTCGCCGTTGACATCATGAAATCGTCGAGCACCCTGGCGAACCGGTCCGGCTCGTCAAGGTGCGGGAAATGCCCTGAGCGGGAGAACATCTCGACCCGGGTGGCCGGCAGCTCCTGCCGGGCGGCCTCGACATGGGATGATGGGATCATCCGGTCCCGCTCACCCCACACCAGCATGGACGGTTGGGCGGCGAAGCCGGCCAACCGGTTCTGCGCGCTGACCGTTTGCCCGTGGACGTCGATCACCGACCGACTGGTCGCCAGGAACGCTCTTCTCGTCTCCGCGTCCGCCAGGCTGGGAAGCCCTCGCCAGGCCTCATCGGTACTGGGACTGACCGACGGCAACCCGACCTTCGACCACAGTCGCAACGCGGTGTCGCCGGCACTGTGCACCCAACTCGATGCGATCAGGGGCAGCACCAGCTCACTGCCCGGCAACGTTGCGGCCCGCAACAGCGGATTCAGTTCCCGGCCCAACCCGCCGCTGCTGACCAGGACGAGTGCGTCCACCCGGTCCGGGAACAGGTACGCCAGCTGCAACGCGACACCACCGCCGAGGGAATGTCCGACCAGGGTGGCGCTGGGGACGTCGATGGCATCGAACAGGTCGCGCAGGCTGGCCGCGTGCGCGCTGAGCGAGTAGTCGCCCGCGGGTTTGGCCGATTCGCCGTGGCCGAACATGTCTGGGGCGATCACCCGATGGTGGTCGGCGAGCCGCTCCAGCTGCGCGGTCCACGTCTGCGATGAACTCATCAGACCGTGCACGAACACGATCGTGCGACCGACGCCGGCATCGGTGTAACAGAGTTCGTTGCCGTGCAGGGAGATCCGCTTCATCGGTAGTTCCATCGGCCCGCCTCGGTTACTCGTCGGTAGGGTTTGACCATATCCGCAATCACCGCCGTCCCACAGTCCACGAGGGCCGCAGTCCGGCCGGTCGCCGGTTTGCGGCTCAGGGTGCCAGGAAACCTGATCGGTACATGGCGTGGCTACGCTGTCCGGGACGGATGGGCCGTCCGGCACGACACGGGACGGAGAATGCCACCGATGAGCATCCGACAGGTTCAGATTGGCTGCGAATTCGTCTATGACGCGCAGGTCGATACCCCGACGGTCTTTCAGGTGACACCGCTGGGCATCGGCAACGTCGACATCCACGGGGAGAAGTGGGCGCTCACGCCCGAACAGAATACGCACGAGTACCGGGACATCTACGGCAACCGCTGTCAGCGCATCGTCTTGCCCAAGGGTCGTTCGCAGATCAGTTACCAGGCAATGGCCAACGTCCCGGACGCCACCGAGGACTTCGATCTCACGGCCCCCGAGCTCAATCCGCATGCGCTGCCCGATGACGTCCTAGTCTACCTGATGCCGAGCCGTTATTGCCTGCCGGACATGCTCGGCAACGAGGCGTGGTCCCGGTTCAGCCAGATCCCGCGGGGTTACAGCCGCGTCCAGGCGATCTGCCAGCACGTCAACGACCACCTGCAGTTCGCCTACGGCAGCAGTTCCCCAACATCGACCGCGGTCGACGTCAACGCCTCCGGCTACGGCGTCTGCCGGGACTTCACGCACCTGGCCATCACCTTCTGCCGAGCGATGAACATCCCGGCCAGGTACGTCTTCGGATACCTGCCGGACATGGACGTGCCGATCGACCCGAACCCGATGGACTTCGCCGCCTGGATGGAGGTCTGGCTCGGTGATCGATGGTGGACGTTCGACCCGCGGAACAACAGTCGCCGCAAGGGTCGCATCCTGATCGGTCGAGGCCGGGACGCCTCCGATGTCGCCATGGTGACGTCATTCGGGGGCCCGATCCTGCAGTCGATGTCGGTCGTCGCCCAAGAAGTGGTCTCGCAGGCGTAGAACGGTTCCATGTCACCAACTCTGTCGACGCCCAGACTCCTGCTCCGGGAATGGCAGGTCGACGACGCTCCGGCGGCGCTCGAAATCTATGGTCACCGTGACGTTGCGCGCTGGCTGAGCCCGGCGATGGATCAGGTGTCGGATGTCGCGTCGATGCGAGTGCTGTTGCAGCAGTGGATCTCCGAGGATCACCGGGCGGTGCCCCCGGCCGGCCGCTGGGCAATGACCGATATCCGCGACGGCCGCGTCATCGGCGGGGTGATCCTGCTGCCATTGCCGCCCGGGCACAGTGACCTGGAGATCGGCTGGCAGTTGCTGCCGGAAGTGTGGGGGCAGGGCTACGCCACCGAGGCCACCCACGGGGTGGCCGGGTGGGCCTTCACCCAGGAGATCGATGAGGTGTTCGCCGTCGTTCGCCCCGGCAATGCCAGGGCGGCCGCAACGGCGCGCCGCAACGGCATGACGTGGGTGGGAGAGACGGACAAGTACTTCGGGTTGACCCTGCAGGTCTACCGACTGCGCCCGTCCGACCTGGACGGGTCGGCACTGGTCGATGAGCAGCACTGATGGGTACGGCGTCGACCGGCCTTCCCCGTGACCGGGACGCGGACGGCCGCGCCCGCAACTCCCGGCCGCGAGACGCATGGGGCCGACCGTTGCCCTACGGGTCGGACAATGTCGAGCGGCAGCCCGAGGGTGTCCTGCGGACGCCGATCGAGACGATCACCCAGGCCCAGGAACTGCTGGATTCCGGGAAGCCCTTTCACGCGCACGAGGTCTTCGAGGACGCCTGGAAATCATCGTCCGGCCCGGACCGCGAACTGTGGAAAGGCCTGGCGCAGCTCGCTGTCGGCCTGACCCACCTGGGTCGCGGCAACATGCGCGGCGCAAAGACGTTGCTAGAGCGCGGCACTCGTGCGGTCGCGGCCTTCAACGACCAGCCACCGTACGACCTCGACATCGCCGGCATTCTGCAGTGGTCCGCCGAGCTGACCTCGAGACTGGACTTGGCGCAGGCAGCGTCGCAAGTCAGCTGGATTGCGCCGGTCCTTTGCCCGGGACGCGCACAGACTGTCGGGAGAGGTCCGGGTTCAGCCGGCGTAATTGGGGCGCACGACCACCACCGGGCATAGCGCGTGGGTGATGAGCGAATGGCTCGTCGAGCCGAGCACCATGCCGGCAAAGCCGCCTCGACCACGACTTCCGACGACCAACAGTTGCGCTTGCTGAGCGTGGTCGAGCAGAGCCGGGGTTGGCCTGCCATGCGCTACAACGGAAGTCACCTCGACGTCCGGGTATCTGCCCCGCCAGCCGGCCACCTGTTCGGCGAGCAGCATCCGCTCGCCCTCCGCCAGCCGGGCGACGTCGGCGGGCGAAACGTCGGACAGCGTCGGCCGCGGATCGCTCCAGGCGTGCACTGTGACCAACGGAGCGCCGCGGACCGCTGCCTCCTCGAAGGCGAAGTCGATGGCCGCCACGCTGGTCGGTGATCCGTCGACGCCGACGACGACCGGGCCGGTGATCGTCCAGCCCGGTCCGTCGACGGGGATGACGGCGACGGGTGCGGAGCCGTGGGCGGTGATGGCCAGGGCAACCGAACCGAGCACGGTTCCGGCCACCCGGCCTCGCCCGCGGGATCCGACGACCGTCAGTCGGGCCTTTTCCGACGCGTGACGAAGCGCAGCGACGGCATCTCCCTGGAACAGCCGGGTATGCACGTCCAGACCGGGGTGGCGGGCCCGGAGATCATCCGCGACCTCCGCGAGCATCCTGCGGCCCTCGGCGCGCATCACCCGACCGAGATCGGACGGAGCCATGCTGTACGCGGCGTATCCGGCGACCGGTAGCTGGTAGGCGTAGACCAGCCGCAGCGGTGCATGCCGACTGGCCGCCTCAGCGGCTGCCCAGTCAGCCGCTCTTCGGGAATGGGCGGAACCGTCCACTCCGACAACGATCAGATCCGTCCGCTGGGCCGACTCGGCCGGTGTTTGATCGCGGGCAGGTGACAGGGTCGGTGCGACACAGTGGATCTCACTGAGCAACGGCACCCGGCCCGCCGGGGGATAGATGGGCTCGTCATTCGGGGACCGGGACAGGCTGGCCTCGTGTTGGGCGCTCAGATACCGATGCATCGCGGCGTCATGCCTGGAGATCGAGGCCGCGGACCGACCGGCTGCGGTGCGCGCCTCGCTAGTTACGCTGAAGCTCTCGCGGGTGGTCATCTCTGTCTCCTTTGCCGACCGTTCGATCGACGCGCCCATACTTGGGCTCGCCCTCGATGCTTCCACTGCCGGGCGCAGTGGTATAGGGCCGAAAGGCCCGCTCGAGACGCGTCGGTCAGATCCGGATCGACGGATTCCCGTCACCCTGGGCCGATGGGGCGCTGCATGGCAACGGTGTCGATAGTGACTCCGTCCGGCATCGTGACTGTTGTGGTGGCCACCTCGATGAATCCGAATGACCGGTAGAGCGGAACGCCGGGCAGCGTCGCCATCAACGCAAGCGCGTGAAACCCCGTCTCGCGGGCGGCCCGCTCGCAGGATTCGAGGATCGCCCGGCCGAGCCCCCGCCGAGTCCAGCCGCCACGGACGAACATTGCCCGCACCCTCGCCGGTTCGGTCGCCGGGTCGAGCAGTCGCGCGTCGGCAGCGCCCGCACCGGACCCGGTGTACAGCCGGTCGCGCTTGCTCCAACCCCCGCAGGCAACGATTTCGCCGTGCCAGTCGTGGACGAAATAGGTTCCGTCGACGATCAGCGACTCGTCGACGTGCGCGATATACGCCGCGGCACTGCGGGTCTGCTGGTCGTCGTAGTAGTTCGGAAAAAGTTCGAGCACCGACGACCGCATCAGGGTCGCGATCTGTGGCACGTCGGATGCGACAGCAAGGCGCTGCCCCGGCACGGGCCGGTCGGAGTGGATCTGCTGGCGGCCGGGTTGCGGGTCAAGCGCGCTCACGCTCCCTAGGATAGGCAGGTGGACATCTGGTTCTGGGTTGTCGTCATGATCGCCGCGGCGCTGATCGCGTTCGTCATGGTCGGCATGCGCAACGCTCGATCGAGAGTCGATCCGACCCAACTCAGCATCGATGCGGCACTCGCCGGTCAGGTCCGTGAGCGCTATGCGGCGGGCGACAAATTGGGCGCCGTCAAAATGCTCCGGGCCGCCACCGGCCTCGGCCTCGCCGACGCCGTCCGCATCGCCGACAAGCTGGGTGCCACCGCGAAGCCCGCCAAGAAGGGTCCAACGCCGGACAACGGGACTGCCGCAACAGCCGCCAGCCTTGGACCGGACAACGAGGCAGAAGTGCGAGCACTAGTGGCCGGCGGCAACAAGGTCGAGGCCATCAAGCTGGTCCGCACAGTGACCGGGATGGGCCTGGAGGAGGCAAAGGAATTCGTCGAACGCCTGTAGTCCGAGGTGACCGAACGATCCACATCGTGTGCCGTCCGGGCTGGACCGCGCGGCGCAGGGGTACGGTTTTCCTCGCCATGCGAATCGCCGTAGCTGCCGACGAGGACACCGGGGTTGCCCGCGCCGTCCTCGACGCCGAGATTCTCGACGCCTGGTTCAGCGCAGCGGCTTCGCCCGACGAACGTGATCAGGCGAATGTCGCGTATGTGGACGAGATAGGGGGCTAGCCGGGTGGGTTGCAGTGGGGGGGACCTGGGAATGCGGCAGCGGCAGTGTTGGTGGCTGCGCGGATGACGCTGTACGTGCACCGCGCCGAGCGTGCGGACCGGCTGGCCATCGGATTGGCCGAACTGCTCGCCGCTCCGTTGCCGGACGTCTTTGCCACCGAGATCGTCGCGGTACCGGCTCGCGGGACGGAACGCTGGCTGGCGCAACAGTTGTCGCACCGGCTCGGCCGGCGGGCCGGGCGAGCCGACGGGATCTGCGCGGGCGTCGAGTTTCCGCACCCGTCGGCTGTGATCGCGACCGTCCTCGGTACCGATCGCCATGATCCATGGAGTCCGGACAGCCTGGTCTGGCCGTTGCTGGACGTGATCGACGAATCGATCGGCCAGGACTGGTGCCGAACCCTGTCGTCCCATCTCGGCGACGGGCTGCCCGCCGCCGAGCAGCACCATCGCCGCGGCCGCCGGTACGCGGTCGCCAGGCGGCTGGCCGGGCTCTTCGACGGGTACGCAACGCACCGGCCGACGATGCTCACGGATTGGACGGCCGGGGTTGCCGTCGACGGCCTCGGCAATCAGTTGCCCGACGACCTGGCGTGGCAGTGCGAACTCTGGCGACGATTGCGCGACCGGGTCGCCGCTGTCGACCCGGTCTGCCGAATGACCGCGGCGATCGACGCACTGGCTACTGACCCGGCGAAAGTTGCGCTACCCGAACGTCTTTCGCTGTTCGGAATCACCCGACTGCCGGTGAGCCATCTTGCGGTGCTGTCCGCGCTCGCGCTGAGCAGGGACGTCCATCTGTGGCTCACCCACCCCTCGCCGGACCTGTGGACCCGGGTCGCGCTGAATCCGCCAGCGATGCCGCTGCGCCGGCGGGTCGACCCGACGGCAACCGCACCCGCCCACGCGTTGCTGTCCGCCTTGGGCCGGGACGCCAGGGAGCTGCAACTGGCACTGTCCGCAATGCCGGCGGTCGACATCCATCACCCGTTGCACCGACCCGCCACCTCCCTGCTGGCCATGCTGCAGGGCGACATCCGTGATGACCGGCCGCCAGCCCTGCCGGGGTCCGCTGACCACCGACCGGTATTGGCCGATGACGACCGCAGCGTCCAGGTGCACGCCTGCCACGGGGCGGCGCGGCAGGTCGACGTGCTCCGTGAGGTGGTGGTCGGGCTGCTCGCCGCGGACCCGACGCTGGAACCGCGGGACGTGCTGGTGATGTGTCCGGACATCGAGGTCTACGCGCCGTTGATCGCGGCCGCGTTCGGATTGGCGGACGTCGTCGACAACGGTCATCCAGCGCACCACCTGCGGGTCCGGTTGGCCGATCGTGCGCTGGCCCAAACGAACTCGCTGCTGGCGACCATGTCCCGGCTGCTGGACCTGGCCGACGGTCGGGTGACCGCCTCGCAGGTCCTCGATCTCGCCGCCTGGCCGCCGGTCCGGCGCCGGTTCGGCTTCACCGACGAAGACCTGGAGCGGTTGAGCGCCTGGGTCGCCGATTCCGGGGTGCGGTGGGGGTTGGACGGTGCCCACCGAGCAGGGTTCGCCCTCCAGCGGTTCGAGCAGAACACCTGGCGGTCCGGGCTCGACCGACTGCTGCTCGGCGTCAGCATGAGCGAGCAGGACCAGAACTGGCTCGGCCTGGCGTTGCCGTTGGACGATGTCGGCAGTTCGGACGCCGAACTTGCCGGCAAGCTGACCGAACTGGTGAGCCGGTTGCAGGTGGCGCTGGATGCGATGTCACCGGAGCAGCCGCTGGACAGCTGGCTCGACACCTTGAGCGCCGGTGTGTTGCGCCTGACCAGCGTCGCGACGACCGACGAATGGCAAACAGCGCAACTGCTCTCGGAGATGGCTGCGGTCCGCAAGGGCGCAGCGGAGCGAGCCGGTTCCAGCGTGCTGACCCTGTCCGACGTCCGGTCGTTGCTCGGCGGCCGGCTCGGCGGTCGACCCACCAGGGCGAACTTCCGGACCGGAACGCTGACCGTCTGCACCATGGTTCCGATGCGATCCGTGCCGCACCGGGTGGTGTGCCTGCTGGGTCTGGACGATGGAGTGTTCCCGCGGACCGCGGGCATCGATGGCGACAACATCATCGCCAGGGACCCGGCCGTCGGCGAGCGGGATCCGCGCGGTGAGGATCGGCAGCTGATGCTGGATGCCATCCTGGCCGCAACCGAGCACCTGGTGATCACCTACAACGGCGCCGATGAGCGAACGGGAGCTTCCCGCCCACCGGCCGTGCCGCTCGGTGAGCTGCTCGACGCACTGGACGACACCGCCCGAGCCGCAACAGGTGAACCGGCCCACAGCCAGGTTTTGGTGCGACATCCGCTGCAGCCCTTCGATGCCCGCAATCTGGAGCCCGGCAAGCTCGGCGTGCCAGGGCCGTTCAGCTTCGATCCGGCCGCACTGGCCGGGGCGCTGGCGGCGCAGCGAGTCGCGGTCCCGGTGCCGCCGTTCCTGCCGGCCACCCTGCCGACAAGGAAGCAGTCGGACATCGAGTTGGCCGATCTGATCGCCCTGCTGACCCACCCGGCACGAGGGTTCCTGCGGCAGCGGCTCGACGTTGCGGTCCGTTTCGACCAGGACGACCCCACGGACGCGCTGACGGTGGAACTCGATGCGCTGGAATTGTGGAAACTGGGCGACCGGATGCTGCGCGACCGGCTGGCCGGGGTCGACGAGCAAACCTGTCGCAACGTCGAATGGCGCCGCGGGATGCTGCCCCCGGGGCCACTGGGCAACAATCAGCTCACCTCGGTGCTGGCCGAGGTGGAGCCGCTGGTGTCGGCCACCGAGCGGTTGCGGGCGAGTCCACGTCGAACTGTCGATGTGCTCGCCGAACTCGCCGACGGGCGGCAGTTGCGGGGGAGCGTTCCGGGGTTGCACGGGGACCGGCTGGTCGCCGTCGGGTACAGCAAGCTAGGTCCCCGGGACCGGCTGCGCGCCTGGATCCCACTCGTCGCGCTGGCCGTGTCGCACCCCGAAACCGTCTGGACCGCAGTCACTGTCGGACGCGGCCAACCCGGCCGGCCGAAACAGTCCGTACTGGGCCCGCTAGCCGGAACCCACGCCGGACAACTACTCGAGCAGCTGGTCGAGCTGTACGACCAGGGACTGCGGGAACCACTCCCGTTGGCCACCAAGGCATCCGCCGCCTATGCCGCCGCCCGACGGAACCAGGGCGACGTCGACGAGGCGGTGCGGATGGCTCGCCGACCGTGGGTGAGCGGCGACTTCCCCGGTGAGGACGCCGATGCCGCGAACGAACTGGTCTGGGGACGACGGGCCGGCCTGGACGTCCTGCTGGCGCAGGCCGCTCCGCTGGATCCGCAGGCGCAGCCGGAACCGACCCGTTTCGGCGCTCTGGCCGTCCGGCTGTGGGCTCCACTGCTGGCTGCCGAGCGGATCGAAACCCCATGACCCAGTTCAATATTCGGCATCCGCTGCCGACCGGAACCACAGTGCTGGAGGCCAGTGCCGGGACCGGCAAAACCTACACGGTCGCGGCCCTGGTCACCCGATATGTGGCCGAAGGGCACACCACCATCGAACGGATGCTGGTCGTCACGTTCGGTCGGGTGGCCAGTCAGGAACTGCGGGAACGGGTCCGGGAACAGCTCGTCGAGGTGGAACGCGGGCTGGCCGACCCGGCCGCGGCCCGCGGCAGCGACGACGACCAACTGCTGCAACTACTGGCCGAGGCCGACGACGCCGAGGTGGCGATGCGGCGCCGTCGGGTTGCCACGGCACTCGCCCAATTCGACACGGCAACCATCGCCACCACCCACCAGTTCTGCCAGCAGGTCCTGATCGGGCTCGGCGTTGCCGGCGACAGCGAGCCGGGCGCCACCTTGGTGGAGAACCTGGACGAACTGGTCGTCGAGGTGGTGGACGACCTGTACGTGCGCGGGTTTGCCCGGCCCGGCGCCGACGAACCGATCTTCAACCGCGCCGGCGCCCAGCAGCTGGGCCGGGAGGCAGTGCGCGACCCGCAGGCCCGGCTGGAACCGGCGGACGCGGAAGCCGGTAGCCCGGCGGACATCCGGCGCCGGTTCGCGCACGCCGTCCGGCTGGAGGTGGACCGGCGCAAGCGCCGCCGCGGACTGCTCGGATATGACGACCTCCTGAGCCGCCTCGCCGGGACCCTCGAACCGGCGGGCGCGGCGGCCCGCGACCGGATGCGATCGCGGTGGTCCGTCGTCCTGGTCGACGAATTCCAGGACACCGACCCGGTGCAATGGGACGTGCTGCGACTGGCCTTCGCCGGATACGCCACGCTGATCCTGATCGGCGATCCCAAGCAGGCGATCTACGCCTTCCGCGGTGGTGACGTCTTCACCTATCTGGTCGCCGCCCGCACCGCCGGGACCAGATCCACGCTGGCCGACAACTGGCGCAGTGACGCGCCTCTCGTTGCGGCTCTTGAGTCATTGATGGGCGGCGCCGAACTGGGCGACCCGGAAATTGTCGTCCGCCCGGTGCGTGCGAGGCATACCGGCTCGCGGCTGACGGGCGCGCCGTCGCCCGCACCGCTACGGCTTCGGGTCGTGCGCCGCGACCAGGTCGGGGTCGGTGCCCGCGCAAAGATCGACATGCGCACGGTCCGGTCGTTGGTGTCGCGCGACCTCGCATCGGACATCGCCGCGCTGCTGGCGGCGCAGCCGAAGTTCGGCGAACGGAATTTGCTGGCCGGTGACGTCGCCGTTCTGGTCGGAACCCACGACCAGAGCGCCCTAGTTCGCGAAGCCCTTGCAGCGGTGAGGGTTCCGTCCGTCATCGCGGGTGCGGGCAGCGTGTACGCCACCCCGGCGGCCGAGGATTGGCTGGTCCTGCTGGAGGCCCTGGAACAGCCGCACCGCTCCGGACGGGTCCGGGCCGCGGCGCTCACCCCGTTCCTGGGCCGGTCGGCGACCGAACTCGGCACCCGCGGGGAGGACCTGACCGACGAACTCGGGGCAGCCCTGCGTGGTTGGGCGCGGGTCCTCACCGAGCGAGGGGTGGCGGCGCTGCTCGAGGTCGCCGTCATCGATCAGGGTTTGCCCACCCGGCTGCTCGCCCAGCAGGATGGCGGCCGGCGCCTGACGGACCTGCGGCACGTCGGGCAGGGGCTGCAAGCCGTCGCCGTACAGGAGGGACTCGGCCTGCCGGCGCTGGTCGAATGGCTCCGTGGTCGCCGCGCCGAGGCCGCCGCGGACCTGGCAACGGATCGCATCCGCCGATTGGACAGCGATGCCGCCGCCGTCCAGGTCGTCACCCTGCATGCCAGCAAGGGTCTGCAATTCCCGGTCGTCTACCTACCTTTCGCCTTCGACCGGTGGGTACCGAAACCCGACATCTTGCTCTTGCACGACGACAACGCGCAGCGCGTGCTCGACGTCGGCGGACAGGCGTCGACCGGTCGGGTCGACCGGCAGCGACGGGCGGCCACCGAACAGGCGGGCGAGGCGCTGCGGCTGCTGTACGTCGGGCTGACCAGGGCACAATCGCAGGTCGTTGCCTGGTGGGCCCCGTCGTCGAACACCCCGGACTCCGGGTTGCACCGGCTGCTGTTCGGCCGGGCCATCGGTAGCGCGAACATCCCGGAGCAGGCGCCGATCCCGTCCGATGATCAGGCGGCGACACAACTGGCCGCGCTGGCCGCTCGCGGTGGTCCGTCGATCGAGGCCGCGATCCCGGCGGTCACCCCGCCGGCCCCCACGGTCGGTGGACCCGCGGCCACATTGGCCGTTGGGAAGTTCACCCGGGCATTGGACACCGCCTGGCGCCGCACCTCCTACAGCTCGTTGGCGACAGCCGCGGGCGATCTGCCCCATGCCGGGGTCACCAGCGAACCGGAAGACGGCGAGCGGGACGACGAGGCACTTGATACCGATGTCACCGCCGCCGGCGCCGACTCGCCACTGCTCGCGATCCCGTCGCCGATGGCCGACCTGCCCGCCGGTACCTCGTTCGGAACCCTGGTACACGCAATTTTGGAAACCACCGACCCAACGGCCGCCGACCTACCGGCTGAACTGCACCTGCGCAGCACAGAACAACTGGCCCGACGACCGGCCGGGGTCAGCGCCGAGCAACTCTCCGGCGCTCTGCTGGCGACCCTCAGCACTCCACTCGGCCCGATCATGGACGGTCTTGCCCTGCGGGATCTGCCGGTTCACGACCGGCTGGCCGAACTCGACTTCGAGATCCCACTCGCCGGCGGCGATCTGCCGGGTGGGCAGCAACCACGCGAAACCCCCGCCGGCGGTATCGCCGGCGACAACCTGAGCCCGGACGACAGCGACGTCACGCTGGGCGATGTTGGCGACCTGCTGCGCAGGCGGTTGGACCCGGGCGACCCGCTGGCCGGTTACGCGCGGCGTTTGGCGTCACCCGGAATGTCCTGGCAGTCCCTGCGCGGCTATCTCACCGGCAGTCTGGACGCGGTGTTCCGGCTTCCGGGTCCGCGCTACGTGGTGGCCGACTACAAGACCAACTGGCTCGGCGATTTCGGCGGTGCGCCGGGGGCTTCCGGGCCGCGACTGTCCGCCTGGCACTATCGCCCCGAAGCGCTCGACGACGCGATGGCCGGTTCGGACTACCCGCTGCAGGCGCTGCTGTATTGCGTTGCGCTGCACCGGTTTCTGCGCTGGCGGCAGCCGGGCTACGACCCGGAGCGGCATCTCGGCGGTGTCCTGTACCTGTTCGTGCGGGGAATGTGCGGCGGGGCCAATCCCGAGGTGGACGGCCGGCCATGCGGCGTCTTCGGCTGGCATCCGCCAGCGGAATTGGTCGTCGAACTGTCGGCCCTGCTGGACGCGAAATCGTCGGGTTCGTCATGACGGTTCCGATCCCGACCATGACGACCATCGACGACGCGGCAGAGAACGACGATCCGTGGGACGTCCGATTGGCGCTCGGCGCCACTGGGTTGCTGCGTGAATTCAATCAGGCCGGCGTGCTGGACGCGGCGGACGTACACGTGGCCGTCAGGCTGGGCGCACTGTCCGGGGAGACCGACGAGACCGTGTTGCTGGCACTGGCCCTCGCGGTCCGCAGTGTCCGTGGTGGGTCCGTCTGCGTCGACCTGACCCAGGCCCAGCAGGTCGCTCCTGCCCTGGCCTGGCCCGCACTCGACGCGTGGGTGACCGCGGTGCGGGGCAGTGTGCTGACCGGCCCCGGGCGGCCGATGCGGTGGGATCTGAACCTGCTGTACCTGGACCGGTACTGGCGTCAGGAAGATCAGGTCCATGCCGACCTGCTGGCCCGTGAGGCGCAACCACCGCCGGTGGTCGACGAGACCAGGCTGGCCACCGCCCTTGACCGATTGTTCGGTCCGGACGCGCCGGCCCAACGGGCCGCCGCGAAGATGACCGCCACCCGGTGGACGACCGTGCTGGGCGGTGGCCCCGGCACCGGCAAGACCACAACGGTGGCCCGGATGCTGGCACTGTTGCTCGACCAGCCCGGACCGCTACCCCGGGTGGCGCTGGCCGCGCCGACCGGCAAGGCGGCCGCCCGGTTGCAGGAGGCGGTCCAGCTCCAGGCCCAGGAGTTCGATCCGCAGGACCGGGATCGGCTGGGCACCGTGGACGCGTCAACCCTGCACAGACTGCTCGGCACCATGCCGGGCCGCGGCACGAGATTCCGCTACAACCGGACCAACCGGTTACCGTTCGATCTCGTGGTCGTGGACGAAACCTCCATGGTCTCCTTGACTTTGATGGCCAGATTGCTGGAGGCACTGCGCCCGGACGCCCGGCTGGTATTGGTCGGCGACCCCGACCAGCTGGCCAGCGTCGAGGCCGGCGCCGTACTCGCCGATCTGGTGACCGGCCTGACCGGCCGACAGGCCATGGCCGGCAGCCAAGGTACGTCGCAGACCGATCAACGGACGGCCGTTGTGGTGCTGGACCGCATCTGGCGATTCCACGGCGGCGTCGCCCGGCTGGCGACCGCCGTCCGGGACGGTGACGTCGCCGGTGCGGCAGCGGTGTTGTCCGGCGCCGCCGGTGACGTGTCCGGCACCGCCGACGGGCTGCGCGAGGACGTTGTGGCCGCGGCGACCGCTGTCCGGGCGGCCGCACTGGTCGGTGATGCGGAAGGGGCGTTACGCGCCCTCGAGCAGCATCGGCTGCTCTGTGCCCACCGCACCGGACCGTTCGGTGTGCAGGCGTGGAGTCTGCAGATCGAGCGGTGGCTGCTTGACGTCGACGACCGCCGGGACGAGGGCGAGTGGTACGTCGGGCGACCACTGCTGGTGACCGCGAACGACCAGTCGCTCGGCCTGTTCAACGGCGACACCGGGGTGGTTGTCCGGGAAACGGATGGCACCCCGCGGGCGGTTTTCGCCCGGGGGGCTTCCGTGGTCCGGTTGGCGCCGACCCGGCTCTACGAAGTCCAGACAGTGCATGCCATGACGGTGCATCGCAGCCAGGGCAGTCAGTTCGCCCGGGTGAGTTTCGTGTTGCCGCCGGAGAATTCGCCGTTGCTGACCAGGGAGCTGCTGTACACCGGGCTGACCAGGGCGCGCGAATTCGTCCGGGTGATCGGTACGCCGGAGCAGTTGCGCGGGGCCATCGAACGTCGAGCCGCGCGAGCCAGCGGATTGGGCGACCGACTCCGCCGTTCCTGACGCCGCCGTTCCTGACCCCGTCGTTCCCGACGCCGTCGTTGCCGAGTCAGTCGTTCCCGAGTCAGGCGGCCAACGAGAACACCGGTGCTGTGACCACTTCGGACTTCAACAACTCGTCGACGACGTGGGCGACGACGTCGGGATGACGGGCAATCGACCCGTGCCCGGCCGATGATTCGCGCAGGGGGACGACCTCGGACGCTGCGCCGCCGAACGACTCCGACCCCGCCGGCACGACCCGGTCGGCGCCGCCGTGCACCGCCACCCAGCGGGTCCCCCCATCGGTTCTCGCATTGTCCAGGTCGGCGAGAAATGTTGAGCCGGGCCGCATCTGGCGCGCCGCGGGGCCGGGTACGAACCGGGCCAGTTTCGTCCCCGAGTGCGGCGTCGCGATGGTGACAGCGGTTTTTGCCAGTCCCGCGAGGCCTCGGTTCTGTACCGCGTCGCGGACCACCAGTCCGCCCATGCTGTGTCCGACCAGGTGCACACCGGAGGCACCGGTGACGCCCATCGAACGATGCGTCTGATCTACCAGCCAGTCGGCGATCTGATGGATGTCCACCCGAAAAGCGTTGTACCGCAGCACAATCAGGCAGCCAAATCCAGCGTCGGTCAATGCCGAACGCAGCGGCCCCCAGATGTGTTCGGTGCCGGCGTAACCGTGCACGAAGATCACCGGTGCGAGATCGAGGCTCACCCGACGACTCGCCGACCGATCCCAATAACGGATCGACGCACACTCCGGGGCCGCGGATGCACCCGGCAGGCGCAGCCACTGAGCGACCGAAGCGCCCTTCTGACGCAGACAATGGACCATCGAATCTGTGCGACGCTGTTGAACAAGTGGCGGCGAAAATGGCATTCCAACCTCCCGGCTCGGGTCAACGTTGCGGTGCCCCACGGTGCGTCCCCGCGTTTCCGGAGTCGCCAAAAGAGGCGCGAGACGCATTGATAGGAAGGAGTTCTCGATCTGGTGCTGGTCACCAGCAGCCGGACGACCGGGGCGCATGCCTGGCCGGCGAACTCCATTCAATTGTCTTGACCAGTTGGGTCAGGTGACTACGGCACTCGTTGCCGAACGGTTCGCCCGGAATTGACGGCGACCTGCTGGCGTGCTGCTCCGCGCATACGGTGCATCCCCTCGGCTGTTTCCACCTTTTGCTGACTTGGACGCACATCAGCCGTCCGGGTTGTGAGCGGTACCATAATTGACTCGACAACGCTGTTCGCAGTCAACGGCCGCAACCACGGGCGTCACCCAACCCTGACACACGGAGCGGCGCCGACTGTCGAGGGTGTTTGGTGGGGCCGTGGGACGCGCCGGGCAAAGTGCCGTTCCGCTCAGCGGTACATCGTCCTACGCGAAGTTCTGTTCGGTTGCCAGAGTGTGACTGACACCAGCACGAATGAAGGCGGTGACCCTGCCGCCTGGTTTCCCGCTACTCGACCAAAGGTGATCGATGATCAAGCAACGACCCACAGGAACCGCCGAGAGCACAGTTCTTCACGGCGCCGGCAGATCGGCGCACACGCTGTAGCCGGCGCGGCCCGACCGAGAGCCCCGTTCCCGCGGCCATGGCCCGAGTCGCAGGATTTCAGTGAGCCGAGCTCACCCCCAGGGTGT
The DNA here is from genome assembly GCA_963730295.1 of uncultured Actinomycetota bacterium. GTDB lineage: Bacteria > Actinomycetota > Actinomycetes > Mycobacteriales > Nakamurellaceae > Nakamurella. The sequence continues at coordinate 126,282 of CAVSRE010000011.1, forward strand.
CACCGCACACCTCGTTCATTGCCTTGAAATCAGCCCACCAGCAGTGTTGCGATTCCTCGCGCCTGCACGAAGTTTGCGAGTGTTGAGTGGCCGGCAATTCGATCGAATCAGGACGATCCGTCACCAGCAAGATCACCTCGATCCTGCTGACCTTCACCGAGGGCAGCGAGCATTCGCTGACCGAGATCGCCAAGCTTGCCGGTCTCCCGATCTCGACCGCACATCGGCTCACCGCCGAGCTGGCATCCTGACGGCTCCTCGAGCGCACCGAGGGCGGCCAGTACCGCGCCGGACTGCCGCTGCGGATGATCGGAAGCGTCGACGGCGTCCCGCCGAGCATCGCGGAACGCGCACCGTGCGTGCTGGAGGACCTCTCGGCCGCCACCAACTGCCGGGTCCGGCTCGGAGTCCTGCGTGACCTCGAGCTCAGCTACATACAGAAGCAACCCGGACGGCAACCGGCAACCGGGTTCACCTCGGCGGCGAAGCTGCCGTTGCACGCGACCGCGCTCGGCCGGGTGCTGCTGGCATTCGCACCGGCCCGAACGGTGGAAATGACGATCATTCGCGGTCTCCGGCGCTATACGGCGCATACCGTGACCTTGCCCAATCGGTTCCGGCGGGCGTTGGCAGTGACTCGGCTGACCCGGGTAGCCGTCACCCGCTGGGAGTTGGAGGCCGGAATGTGCGGGGTCGCGATGCCCGTGTTCGGACCCGGCGGCGATGTCGTCGCTGCGATGGAGCTCGCGGTCAGCGACCTGGGCAACAATCTGCAGCCGATCCTTGGCGCCTTGACGATCGCGACCCGCAGCCTGTCCCGCGAACTGACCGGCGCCGCCCAGCCCGACACCGATTCCGACCGATTCCGGGCCCTCGTCCCGGTCGCGGTCGGCTGACGGCCGAAGTCGGGACCCGCGTCCTGACGTGGCGACACGGCGGTGCCTGACCCGTCGCGACTGTTGACCCCGTGCATGATGGCCGAGTGCAAACACTTCTGAGCGGCATCATCTCCCGGCGGGTCGCCACCCCGCGCCTGACGGTCAACACCCTCGAAGTCGAGGGCCGCGAGACCGGGCTGCCGGTGCTGTTCGTGCACGGCAACGTCTCGTCCAGCCTGTTCTGGCAGCCGCTGATGCTGTCCCTGCCCGACCGGTTCCGACCGATCGCGGTCGACCTGCGGGGCTTCGGTGATACCGACCCAGAACCGGTGGACGCCTCCCGGGGCGTTCGGGATTACGCCGACGACGTGGCCGCGACGGTCGACGCGCTCGAGATCGGGCCGGCCCATGTCGTCGGCTGGAGCCTGGGCGGTGGCGTCGTGCTGCAGTACCTGCTCGATGCGCCGGACCGGGTCGCCTCACTGACCGTGGTGAACCCGGTGTCCCCCTTCGGTTTCGGCGGCACCGGTGGGTCCGACGGCGTACTGTCCGACCCGGCCGGCGCGGGCACCGGGGCGGCCAGCGCGAACCCCGGTTTCATCGCGCAGTTGGCCGCCAAGGACCGCAGTGGGGACACCCCGCTGTCGCCCCGGCAGGTGCTGCTGGCGCACTACGTCAAGCCGCCCTTCGTCCCGGAGCATCTCGACATCATCGTGGAGTCGATGTTGTCGACCCGACTCGGCGAGGATCACTACCCCGGTGATTCGACCACCGCCACCGCGTGGCCCGGTTTCGCACCGGGAGCCAGGGGAGTGCTGAACACCCTGGCCCCCACTCATTTCCGGATCGACGACCTGTCCATGGTCAACCCCAAGCCACCGATTCTGTGGGTTCGCGGGACCGACGATGTGATCGTGTCCGACACGTCGCTGTACGACCTCGCCTTCCTCGGCTCCCTCGGGGTGGTGCCGGGTTGGCCAGGGCCGGACGTCTGCCCGCCGCAGCCGATGGTGTCGCAAACCCGTCATGTCCTCGACGGGTACGCGGCGGCGGGAGGTTCCTATCGCGAGGTGGCGATTGCAGATACCGGCCATTCGCCATTCTTGGAGAAACCGGCTGAGTTCCTCGCGGCTTTTCTTCAGACCATCGGCGGGGAAGTGAGCGGGTGAGTCGCTATCGTTGAGAACCCTGAGGTCGAGGTCATGTCCGGAGTTTCCGATCAGGGTTACCTCTGGACCATTGAGGCCGGTGGCTCGGACGACAATTTCATGATCACGTTGAGATTGTTCAAGGACGGTCGGCGGGTCTTCGGGGGCGGCATGGCCGGCGCGAAGTTGTTCCTGGGGACCGTCATTCACTCGTCGCACCATCGCAAGGACGACCTACCCTGGGTCATTGTCGCGCGAACCGCACCCGAAATTGATCGGGTGCTTGCCACGACCAATCTTGATGCGGAGATCGACTTACCCCTCTCCGAGGTGATCGATCAGTTCGGCCTTCGCTTCACCGCATGCGTGCTACCCGAAGGACACACCCCGGGTTCCATTCGCGCTGAATCGCATGGTCAGGTGGTGCAATCGACTCGGCAACGGACGGCGCCGAGGCGCCGGCCGGGTTTCTCCGGTTCGCTCCCCGCCGATCCCGACTGACGGGTCCTGCTGAGCGCTACCGGTCGATCAGCGGGAGCGCCGGGAAGGTGTGCTGCTCCCACAGCAGCCGGGAGGCCTCCTCCGGGTAGGCGGTGACGGTCGGTGTGGCGTCGAGGAGCTGGACGAGACGCTGCTCGACGTCGTACGCGGGCCAGCCGGGGTCCCCTTCGGCGGCAAAGGCCGTCCACGCGGCGCGGATCCGGGCCGAAAGCGCCTCCGCCTCCGCGGAGGGGGTCTCGCCGATCAGCATGGCGGGCTGACCGCTGCTCAGGTTTCCGAAGACGAGCGGTACATCCAGGCCGTGGCAGGCGCCGAGGCCGCCGCCCATGCCAGGGGCCGGCCAGGTCAGCTCATAGACGTGGGTCCGGCCGCCGGCGGCGGCGTGCGCCCGGGCGAGATGTAGCGACGGCATGCGGAACAGCCAATCGGAGTTGACCAGTTCATAGAGCTCCTCCGGGCCGGCGGCCGGGAAGGCCTCGCGGTAGCCGCTGGCGCCGTCCGGTCCGGGGGCGAGGGTACGCAGGGCGGCCTCGGCCTGGTCCTCGGTTACCCGGCCAAGCATGCCGTCGATCAGGCTGAACAGCCGGTGCTCGTCGCGGGTGTGGCCGACGAGCAGGTCAACGCCGCGACCGGCGCCGTTGGCCAACGCCTGCCAGGGGGTGACCGGCAGCACGTCGCCGTCAACGACAGGTGCGAACGGCATGGACCGCGAGGTGATCGGGCCCCAACGGCCGGACCACCGGTCGATCTTCGCGGCGACGGCCTGGCCCGCGGCGGGCATCACCGAGGGGTCAATGGTGGCCAGGTCGGCCGCCGTCGGCCGCACCCCCAGTTCGGCGGCGAAGGCTGCGGCAATGTCGGCGGCAAGCTCCGGTGAGAAGAACGGTCCCGGCACGCTCTGCGCGACCGCCCGGCGGAAGAGCCCCGACGCCCGCGGCATGGCCAGCAGCGCGGCGACAGATCCACCACCCGCCGACTCGCCGAAGACCGTGACCCGGTCAGGGTCGCCGCCGAAGCCCCGGATGTTGTCGTGCACCCACTGCAGTGCGGCGACCTGGTCGAGCAGGCCCCGGTTGGCGGGGGCACCGTCGATCTGCGCGAAACCCTCTATGCCCAGCCGATAATTGAGCGTCACTACGACGACACCGCCGGCGGCCAGCCGTCCGCCGTCGTACTCCGGAAAGTTGGCTGCGCCGATCACGTAGGCGCCCCCTGGGATCCACACCAGCACCGGCAGACCTGCGCCCGGGGCCGGATCGGGCGACCAGACATTGACCGTGAGCCAGTCCTCGCTTGCCGATGCGGGTCCGCCCATCCCGAAGGCGGCCGGTTGCGGAGGCGGCGGGCCGAAGGAAACCGCCGCCCGCACCCCCGCCCAGCCGTGCACGGGCCGCGGCGCGGCGAAGCGGAGCGTACCGACCGGGGGTTCGGCGTAGGGGATGCCGCGGAAAACCGCCAGACCCGCCTCCGGGCCGCCGCGCAGCACCCCGGCCGCCGTCCGGACCTCGGGCCCAGTCGCGGACTCGGACGATCTTGCTGCGGTGACGGTCACGATCGTGGTCCTCCGGCGGCTCGGGCAGGGCGGGCATCGGCCCCCGCCCAGGGATCATTCCCCCGGGGCAGGGCCCCGGCCAATCATTTACCGGCTGCGCCGGGCCCTTCGCCTTCGAAACGGGCCGGTCAGGACCGCTACGCGGGCCGCGCTTGTGGCGCGTTCTTCGTCGTCAGGCCGGGATCGGTGGTGACGGCGTCACCGAGAGCGTCGTCGATGCGGGTTAGGACGTCCGGCGACAGGGTGACGCCGGCGGCCTTGACGTTCTCCCGTACCTGTTCCGGTCGCGACGCGCCCACCAGTGCGGCGGCGACGTTGTCGTTCGTCAGTACCCAGGCGACAGCGAGTTGGGCCATCGTCAGGTCCAGCTCATCGGCGATGGGCCGGAGCGCCTGCACCCGGGTCAGGACGTCGTCGGTCATGAATCGCTTGATCATGTCCGCGCCGCCCTTCTCATCGGTGGCGCGCGAACCGGCTGGTAATGCAGCGCCCGGTCGGTATTTGCCGCTGAGGACACCCTGCGCGACCGGAGACCAGACGATCTGCGAGAGGCCCAGTTCTCGGGACGTCGGGACGACCTCGTCCTCGATCACCCGCCAGAGCATCGAGTACTGCGGCTGGCTGGAGATCAGTTGAATGCCGAGATCGACGGCGAGCGCGTGGCCGGCCCGGATCTGCTCGGCCGTCCATTCGCTGACCCCGATGTACAGCGCTTTGCCCTGCCTGATGACCTGAGCAAAGGCCTGCATCGTCTCTTCCAGCGGGGTCTGCGGGTCGAACCGGTGTGCCTGGTAGAGGTCGACGTAGTCGGTCTGCAGCCGGGTCAGCGAGAGGTCGATCGACTCGGCGATGTGTTTACGTGACAGCCCGACATCGTTGTGCCCCTTGGGACCGGTCGGCCAGTAGACCTTGGTGAAGATCTCCAGGGATTCCCGGCGTTCGCCCTTGAGCGCACCGCCGAGCACGGTTTCAGCTGCTCCGTTGGCATAGACGTCCGCGGTGTCAAAGCTGGTAATACCCGAATCGAGCGCGGCCCGCACACATTGCGTGGCGACCTCGTTCTCGACTTGCGAGCCGTGGGTCAGCCAGTTTCCGTAGGTGATTGATGAGATCTTGAGGCCCGAGCGGCCGAGGTGACGAAATTCCATGAGTCCGACGGTAGTTCACGGGCAGCCCAGCGGCGCAGCACCCTACGGCCAGCTGATCACCGGCGGTGACCTCAGCCTGCTGACGTGGCCGGCGACTCCGGTGCAGGCGACTACTGTCCCGTGCGTGTTCGTGCTGCTGCCGCCCTCCGAGACCAAGGCCATTGGTGGTGTCGGTCCCGCCCTTGACCTGACAACTCTCCGGTTCCCCGAACTGTTGGCCGCACGGGAACTGCTGATCGACACCTTGGCAGTGCTCTGCAGCGACGTCCCGGCCGCACGGCAGGCGCTGTCCGTCGCGGCGAGCAAGGACGCGGAGATCACTGCCACGGCCGCGCTGCGGCAGGCACCGACCATGCCGGCGCTGCACCGCTACACCGGGGTGCTCTACGAAGCGCTGGATGTTCGTGGGTTGCCGGCCGCGGCGCGGGCGCGGGCCGCCGAAAGATTGCTCATCACATCTGCCCTGTTCGGCATGGTCGGCGGCGACGACGCGGTGCCCGCCTACCGGTTGTCCGCGGGCTCCGTGCTACCCGGATTACCTGGTCTGCCCGCATTCTGGCGGGCACGCCTGGCCGCGCCGATCGGGAGCCTGTACGGACCGCTGGTAGATCTGCGGTCGGGTGCGTACGCCGCCTTCGCGCCGATTCCTGATGCCATCACTGTTCGCGTCGTAACGGAGAACTCAGCCGGTCAACGCGCCGTCGTCAGCCACTTCAACAAGGCGACCAAGGGATTGCTCGCCCGGGCACTGGTGAGCTCGCGAGCGGAGATCAGCGGCATCAGCGCGGTGGCCCGGGTGGCGAGAAGGGCTGGGCTGCGGGTCGAGCGAACCGGCGACCGCGCCTTGGAGATCATTACCTGAACCGACGTCCACTGCCCGACGGCCACCGCCCGATGTCCCCTGTCCGACGTCCAAGGCTCTCCGATCAGTGGCGTGGCGGCAGGGCGTGCAACTGCACATCGTGCAGCGATCGCTCGTCCACCTGGGCCGTGAGATAGGTACAGACCGGTTGCCGGCGGCGGTCGGTGGGGGAGCCGGGATTCAGCAACCGCAGCCCGGCCGGGCTGACGGTGTCCCAGGCAATGTGGCTATGGCCGAAGACCAAAATGTCCGTATCCGGAAAGTCGCGGTCCGCACGCACCTCGCGGCCGGCCTTCTGGCCCGTCTCGTGGATGACCGCCAGCCGCAGACCGTCCAACGTCACCTGGGCAACCTCCGGCAATCGACCGCGAAGTTCGGCGCCGTCGTTGTTGCCGTACACACCGATCAGTCTGGTGGCCCGTTGCTCCAGTTCGTTCAGCAGTCGGGGCGAAACCCAGTCGCCGGCGTGGATCACCACGTCGGCCAGTGCCACCTCAGCCCACAATTCGGTCGGCAGGTCGCGGGCCCGAAGTGGCACATGGGTGTCCGACATGATCAACAAACGTATCGGCTCACCGCCCGGCGGCGAACGGATCGCGGCCGAGCTCCCCCTCGACTGGTGCCGGTGCCGGTGCGGCCGCTTTGGTAGGAGTCGGCTGGGTCGGAGTTGCCGTGGCCGTGGCCGGCACCGGAGTGGGCACGTCGATATCGATGACGGCGGATCGCACGTCCAGCACGAGTTTGCGCGCAGTCGCCTGCAAGGTGTCCGGTTCGAGCATGGTGACGATGTACCGGCCGGCCTGCGGCAGCGGAATGCAGTAGCTACCCGTGCCATCTGCTCGGACCGACCCGACCACCTCGCCCGTCGCTTCGGTGAGGGTGACAAGCGCCCGACCGACGGGCCGCCCACCCCGCGTGACCTTCCCCGATATCGTCAACCGATCCGTGAGAGTGATGTGCCGGCTGGATGTTTCGTCGCGGAATTCGAAGACCTCGGCCCGCGGCGCCCAGCCGAGCGCGTTGGCCAGGACCAGGTACTTGCCCGGTCCGGGCAGCACCACCGAGTATTTCCCGTCGGTGTCGCCACGGGTCCAGTCAACCGAGCAGCCGTCGGTCGTCAGCACCGTCACCACGGCGGGATGTGCGGGTTTCTGGTCGAGTTGCAGGACCCGGCCGTGGACGACGATCTCCTTGTTCTCGCCGGCCGCAGTGACCCCCAGAGTGTCGGTCTCCAGGATCTCGGGATCGCCGACGGTGACGCGTCTGGCCGCCGGTATGTACCAGGCGACCGCACAGCCGGCCAGTGCGCCGAGGCCGGCCATCCAGAAAACATCCTGAAAGGCCGTGAGCGAGGGCAGCTTCGCCGGTCCCAGCTGGATGGTGACCGATCCGAGTACCGCTGCCACCGCCGCACTGGATGACGACGTGCCGAGCGCCCGGAGCAGGGCGTTGAGTCCGTTGGCGGAGGCTGTCTCGGTGATCGGCACCGACGCCATGATCAGGGTCGGCATCGCCGCGTAGGCGATGGCGGTGCCGATGCTGACCAGCCGTCGAACCGATGATCACAGCGAGCACGGTGTTGGAGTAGTACACCCGGGCGATGTAGGCGACGGCCATCACCGCGGCCCCGGTGATCAGGGTGATCCGGCCGCCATACCGGTTGATCATTCGGCCGGACACCGGCGCGAAGGCCACCATCGCCAAACCGGACGGCACCATCGCCAACCCGGCGATGATCACCGAAAGGCCGAAGCCGTACCCGGTGGCCGTCGGCAATTGCAATTGCTGGGTGGTCAGCAGCAGGTTCGCGAACATCGCGAAGCCGACCAGGACGGAGGCGATGTTGGTCAGCAACACCGGCCGACGGGCGGAGGTGCGCAGGTCGACAAGCGGCTGTCCGACCTTCAATTCGTAAGGCACCCAGATGGCGATCACCACGGCGGTCACCAGGAACAGGCCGACAACCTGTTGGCTGGCCCATCCCCAGGAGCCGCCCTTGGAGATTCCGAGCAACAGGGCAGTGAGCGCGATCGACAGCAGTAGTGCACCGATGAAGTCGAATCTGCCCTTCGTCCGGACCGTCGATTCCGAGACCAGCAGTAGCACGCCGACAATCAGCAGTGCGCCGGTCGCCGCGGACGTCCAGAAGATGGCCTGCCAACCGAACTGCTCAAAGATGATGCCGGACAACGGAAGTCCCAGCGCCGCACCGATCCCGAGGGTGGCGCTCATCAGGGCGACCGCTGAACCGACCTTCTCTTTCGGCAGTTCGTCGCGCATGATGCTGATCCCGATCGGGATGAGCGCGGCGGCGAAACCCTGTAGTGCCCGCCCGATGATCACCGTGAGGTAATCGCCGCCCAGGGCGGCCAATATCGATCCGGCCGTCATCGCGATCATGCAGACGACCATCATCAGTCGCTTACCGAACATGTCGGCGAGCCTGGACATGATCGGGGTTGCGACGGCGCTGGACAGCAGGGTCGCGGTGACCAGCCACGACGCGTCTTCGGCGGATACTCCGAGAATGGCCGGGAAATCGGGCAACAATGGGATAACCATCGTCTGCTGTAGTGCGACGACCGTCCCGCACAACGACAGGATGGCGATGACGGACCAGGTCGGGACGGATTTCCTCGTGCGTACCGGATCGCTCATGTCCGTAGCGCCGTCACCAGCTGGCCGCATCCGTTCACATCAGACACCGTAGCGCCGCCTGCCGTGGAAACCCTGCACCGGGCAACTACGGGATGGATTGCGCCGGAATCGTGAGTCCAACCCGACGGTCTTGTCAGCCCAGGTGCACCGTTCCGCTGTCGTCAACGCTCCAGCCAGGGTTGTGCGCAACTTCCCAGATGACGCCATTCGGATCCTGGAAATGAGCGTGATAGCCGCCGAATGACGCGAATTGGGGTGCCTTCAACACTGTCGCCCCCGCGGCAACTGCTGCGGTGATCACCTCGTCGACCGCTGTGGCGCTGTCCACGTTGTGCGAGATCGTCACTCCGGCAACCCCGGTGGTGGTGGTGCGTCCCGCTGTCGTACGTGCCGCAGACACACGTCCCGCTGTCGTACGTCCCGCAATGTCATGATCGAATTTCTCCAGATCGAACAAACCAAGCACGAGCCCCGGACCGACCTGGAAGAAGATGATCTCTCCAGGGACGTCGAGCAACGGCTGCCAACCAAGGCCACCGACGTAGAAGCGGCGGGCGACGTCGAGATCGGCTGTCGCGAAGGTGATGAAATGCACGCGGGGATCCATGGGACGAGCATGCCAGTCCGGCGTTCGACCGAGAACGCCATCCCAGGGCCGAATCTCGTTGCCGATCGCCCAGGGCGTGCGGTCAGAACCCGAGGGTTCCCCGAATGGTCGATATCGGAAGCCCCGACCAGTGGTCGATCAGGTTGGCGGTGGTGGCGAGCGACCTGGTCAGGGCGCGATCCAGGTACAGAACACCGTCCAGATGATCGGTCTCGTGCGCCACGATGCGGGCCGCCCAGCCGGTGATCAACTCGTCGACCTCGTTGCCGTTTTCGTCGAAACACCGAAGTCGCACCGCGCGGGATCGGGCTACCACCGCCTGGTAGCCGGGAACGGAAAGGCAGCCCTCGTAGAATTCGGCGGTCGGGTCGGTCCCGCCCGGCGGCTCGACGGCGTCGTAGCGGGGATTCACCAGAACCCTTGGCGCCGTTGGGGAGCGCTGCCGCTCAGTGGCAAGCTCCGGCGGAACATCGGCCCGGTCCTCGAGTACCGCCACGCGGATGCTCAGTCCGACCTGTGGCGCAGCCAGGCCGACACCCGTTGCGGCATGCATGGTTTCCCGCATCGCCGCGATCAGTTCGGCCCAGGCCGTTGCCGGCAGCGCGAAATCATACGGCGCGGCTGGGATACGCAGCACCGGGTCGCCGGCAAGCACCAGTGGCAACGGACGCGGCCCGTCCAGCAGATGCTGCACCTGCTCGGTCAGCTCGGTCACGCGGGCAACAGTAATCGCAGGTTGGACGCATCGGCGCACTCGAAGCACATTTCTAGTGCGGCGCGGCCCATTGGTCGTACGGGATGGCCCAGTCGTAGATGTCCCCGTCATCGGCTGACAGCGGCACACTGGTTCCGGTGACCTCGACCGGGTCACCGTAGATCGCGCTGTTGAAATACTCCTCGGCGTTCTGGGCCGACAAGTTGATGCAGCCGTGGCTGACGTTGACCACGCCCTGATCGCCGACGGTGCCTTGGTTCTGGTGGATGAACTCCCCGTTGTCGCTGATCCGCACGGCCCAGTGCTCGATGATGTTGGTGTAGCCATAGGCGGGGTTGCTCATCTTGGTGGTTTCCTGCTTGTCGATGACGACATGAATCCCGGATCGGGTGACCCGGTTCGGGTCGCCGATGTCGTCGCCGGAGCCATACGACGCCGGATATGTTGCCACGGTCTGGCCGTCCCGCTGCACGACGATCTGGAACGAATTGGCGTCGGCCAACACGACCTGATTGCGTCCGATGGTGAAATCGGCGGTCTTGTCGTCCCCGCCGAACAGGCCGTCCCCGAATTCGAGCCCGTAGATGTCGGACTCCACGTGGACCTGGGTACCGGCCGGCCAGTAGTTTCTGGGCCGCCAGTCAAGCGAGGGGACATCCTGACCGTCATGCCGGATCCAGGCCCAGGCGCCCTCGACGGCCGGCGTCGTGGTGATGTGCACGTGCGACTCGATGAGAGCTCGATCAGCCGGCTCGTACCCGAAGGACACGATGACCGGCGCCGCCACCCCCACCACTGCACCGTCCCGGGGGGAGAGGCTGGTGGTGACCTGGTCCGCGGGTTCGACGGTCGTGTAGGAGCCCTGGAACGGCACGGCCTTTCCGTCGGTCCCGAGTGCTGTGCCGGTCACCGAATACGTTCTGCCGTACCCCAACGGCTCGGCCAGCGTCCACGACGAACCGTCCGCACTGGATGTTCCGGCAACCGCAACCCCCTCCGGATTGCTGAACAGGAGTGAACTGATCGTGCCCGATTTCACGCTGATGGTCAGCGGTTGTACCGGCGACAGGCCGACGGCCCCGAACGCGGGGTCCGATGAGACGGCGGCGAGCGGGGGCTTTTCGATCGGGGTCGTCGGGACCTGGGCCGATGAGGGCGCCGCGGTCGGACTGGTCCCGTCGGACCCCGCTGATCCGGGCGATCGCGGATTCCGGATGAACCGGCGACCGTTGGTGTCGCCTGGTTGCTCGCCGGCGCGGTGCAGCCGGCGACGACAACCGCAAACGAGACGACAAGGAGAGCCACGACTGGGCGCCGCATGGGACCCACCTTCCGCTGCACTGATCGATCGACCGGTTGCCCCACCGCAACCGGTGCGTCCTGTCCAGAATGCCGCTATTTTGGGCGAGCGTGCCAACGAAACGCCGCAGTCAATCTGTGTCAACCGGTGGCGTGCCGGGTATTGCACCACTGAGCAGCGCGGCGACCGGTCGGATGCTGCTCCGGCGAAGGGACAATGATCATGACGAGCAGCATGCCCGCCGGCGACGGGCTCACCTCCGATGCGCCGGCGGAAACGGCACTCGACGAGAACGCGGCTCCGGCGGCCGGCAGCGAGCCGGATACCGCTCCGGACGCGGCCGGCGAGGAATCAACCCCCGCCGTCCACGGTGGAACCGAACTCGCCGGGCCCGCGCTGGAGAACCTGGAGATGCATCGCGCCACCGACGACCTCCGGTCGAGCGAGCACAAGTCCGCGCAGGCTCGGGAGATCGCCGACGCACTGTCGGCCAGCACACAGCCCTCGCCGTAACAGCGGTCAGCTGGTCACCAGTTCGGCCGCGCGCAAATCTTTGCGGAGGATCTTGCCTGCCGTGGACTTCGGGATTGCGTCGATGAAGGACACCTGGCGAACCTTCTTGTGCGGTGCGACCCGCTCGGCAACGAACGCCATCACCTCATCGGCCGTCAGTTCTTCGCCCGCCTGAACCACCACGAAGGCCTTCGGGACCTCCTGCCCGCCCGCGTCCTGGACGCCGATCACCGCGGCATCGGCGATCCGCGGATGGGTAAGCAGCAACGCCTCGAGTTCGGCCGGCGGCACCTGATAGCCATGGTATTTGATGAGTTCCTTCACCCGATCGACGATGGTCAAATACCCCTCCGTTGAAATGGTGGCCACGTCACCGGTGTGCAGGAAGCCGTCACTGTCGAGGACCGCCGCGGTCGACTCGGAGTCCCCGAGGTAACCGAGCATGACGTTCGGGCCCTTGCACCAGAGCTCACCGGCGGCACTGGTACCCGATTCCGGAGTATCGATTTCGACGCCGGTGGCCGGATCGACGATCTTGCATTCCATATTCGGCAGCGTGAAACCTACTGTGCCCAAGGGAATATCGTCACGGTTGCCAGGAATTGAATGGCTGACCGGGCTCATCTCACTCATGCCGTAGCCCTGCCGCATCGAGCAGCCCAACCGATTGGCCACCGCATGGCCGAGCTCCGCGTCCAGGGGCGCAGCCCCGGAGAACACGATGCGGATCGACGACGTGTCGAAGGAATCAACCATCGGATGTTTCGCCAGCAGCACCGCGATCGGCGGCGCGATGAACAAGAAGGTCGCCCGGTGTTCGGCCGTGATCCGCAGGAACTCCTCGAGGTCGAATTTCGGCATGGTGATCACCGGGGCGCGATGGTGCAGCCCACCGTTCATCAACACGTTCATGCCGTAGATGTGGAAGAACGGCAGGACTGCAAGAATCCGGTCGTCGGGGTTCAATCCGATCATCGGATCGCTCTGCGCGAGATTGGCAACGAGGTTGCGGTGCGTCAACATGACGCCCTTGGGTAGCCCGGTCGTTCCGGAGGAGTAGGGGAGCACGGCCAGGTGGGTTGCGGGGTCGATCGACAGCGAGGGTGGCGGCGCCCCGCTGCCCAGCAATTGGCGCAGGTTGGTTCGCCCAGGCGCCACCTCGGCCGAACCGTCCAGCACAACGACGTTCTCGGGCGGCAGACCCACCTGTTGGGCGGCCAGATCCGCCCGCGGCAGGAACAACGAGATGGTGAACAGGTAGCCGGCTCGCGAATCGGCGAGCTGGCCCGCGATCTCGTCAACGGTGTACAGCGAATTGATCGTGGTCGCGGTACCGCCGGCCCGCAGAATGCCGTGAAAGACGGTGACGAACGCTGGGACATTCGGGCACAAGATGGCCGCGACGGCCCCATCGCGAAATCCCCGCTGGGCCAGGCCCCCGGCCAATGCCGAGATCTGGGCGACCAGTCCGCGGAAGGTGGTCACTGCCCCCGATGGGCCGTCGATCAGCGCGGTTTGATCGGCGACCGACTCGATGTCGCCGAACAGATAGTCGAACAGCGTGACGTCCGGGATAGCGACGTCGGCGAGCGGACTACGAAAAGTCATCGGTGACTCCCTTGATCCCGGATCGAATGTGCCATCAGAATCCCCCCACTCAGTCCGGTCAGCAACCTCGAGCCCGGTCTGCCGGCACCCGTTTGCGTTGACAGACCGACCGGTCGGTCCTTATGGTCACCGATATGGCAGAGCTGCCCGGTGTCGACCTTGTGGCACTCACCCGATGGTTGGACGCCGAGCACCCTGGGCTCCGCACCGGCAAACTCATCGGCAGTGTGATCGCAGGGGGAAAGTCCAATCTCACTTACCGTCTCACGGATGGGGAGTCCACCTGGGCCCTGCGCCGGCCGCCGCTGGGGCATATCCTGCCGACCGCGCACGACATGGGCCGGGAGTTCCGGGTGATCAGCGCGCTGACGGCGACCCCGGTGCCCGTCGCCCATCCGGTTGCCCACTGTTCGGATGCCGAGATCCTCGGCGCTCCCTTCTATCTCACTTCCTTTGTCGATGGGGCGGTCCTCGATCGGCCGGGCGTCGCGGCGGAGTTGGATCGGTCGGCCGCCGGCCGGGTGTGCGAGCAACTCGTCGACACGCTCGTCGTCTTACACGACGTTGACCCGAAACTCGTTGACTTGCAGGATTTCGGCCGACCGGACGGGTACCTGCAGCGGCAACTCGAACGGTGGCAGGCGCAGTGGGCCGCATCCCGGACCGAACCCCGCGACGACGCCGAACGGATTGTCGCGGCGCTGACCGATCGGATTCCCCGGCAATCCGCGGCGGGTATAGTCCATGGCGACTACCGTCTGACGAACGTCATTTACCGCACGGACTTCACTGGCATCGCCGCCGTCGTCGACTGGGAAATGGCGACCTTGGGTGACCCGCTGACCGATCTCGGATTGTTGGCTGTTTATCACGCACTGTCCCTCGACGCTGATTTCTTGCCACCCCGGCTGAGTGTTGCGGGTGGATTCCTCACCGTGGACGACATGGTGTCCCGATACGCGGCCGGATCCCGTCGGGACGTCTCGGAGTTGGCCTGGTACATCGGGTTCGGCTATTTCAAGCTTGCCGTCATCGCCGAAGGCATTCATCATCGATTTCTGCTGGGCAAGACCGTCGGCGAAGGCTTCGCACATTTCGGGTCTGTGGTGCCGTGTGCTGTTGGCGGCCGCACTGACTTCCATTCGATAGGAGTTGCAGGGTGGATTTTCGGCACAGCGAGCACTCCCAATTGCTCCAGGCGCGTGTGCACACGTTCCTGGACCGGCATGTCTACCCGGCCGAGGCGACGTTCGAGCAACAGGCAGCCGAGAATCGGGCCTCCGGTGTGCCCTACCGAATGCCTGAGGTGCTGGCCGGCCTGAAGGTCGAGGCCCGAAAGGAGCACCTGTGGAACCTGTTTCTGCCGGACGATCGCTTCGGTGCCGGCCTGTCCGTACTGGACTACGCGCCCATCGCCGAATTGACCGGCCGCTCGGCGGCGATTGCGCCCGAGGCGCTGAATTGCTCCGCACCGGACACCGGAAACATGGAGTTGCTGGCCATGTTCGGCTCCGGCGAACAGCACAAGCAATGGCTCCGGCCACTGCTGGACGGCGAGATCCGGTCATGTTTCTCGATGACGGAACCCGGTGTCGCGTCGTCGGACGCCACCAACATCTCCGCCACCATTACCGCTGACGGTCGGGATTACCTGGTCAACGGCACCAAGTGGTGGTCGAGCGGCGCACTCCGACCCGACTGCCGCTTCGCGATCCTGTTGGGGGTCAGTGATCCCGATGCCGAGCGGCACCGCCGGCACTCGATGATCATTGTTCCGCTGGACAGCCCGGGGGTGACGATCCAACGCTCGACGAGTGTCTTCGGCTACGACGACGGACCCCACGGCGGCCATGGGCTGATCACCTTCGAACAGGTAAGGGTGCCCGCGGGCAACCTGCTCGGCCAACGCGGCGGCGGATTCGCGATGGCACAGGCCCGACTCGGCCCCGGTCGTGTTCACCACTGCATGCGCAGCATCGGCATGGCGGAGCGCGCGCTCGAGCTGATGTGCGAACGGGCCGCATCGCGCAGCACCTTCGGTCAGCCGATCGCGCGGCAAGGTGTGGTCCGCGACTGGATCGCGGAGTCCCGGGTCGCCATCGAACAGGCCAGGCTGCTGGTCCTCAAGGCCGCCTGGCTGATCGACACGGTCGGCGCACAGGGCGCCCGGACTGAAATCGCTGCGATCAAGGTCGCGGCACCCAGAGCGGCGCTCTTCGTGCTGGACAAGGCAATTCAGGTGCACGGCGCGGCGGGTGTGTCCGGAGAAACCCCGCTGGCCGCGATGTGGGCACAGTTGCGTTCCTTGCGGCTGGCCGACGGGCCGGACGAGGTTCACCTCCGGTCGGTCGCGCGGGAAGAGCTGGCCCGACATGCCGGTCACTGAGCTGGCCGAGCGGACGGTCCGCGATCGCATCCTCGACGCGGCGGTCACCCTCTTCGCGCAGGACGGGTATGACGCGACAGCTGTCTCGCGGATCATTGCGCTGGCCGGGTCCACCAAAGGCGGCTTCTACCACCACTTCGCCAGCAAGGAGGCGCTGCTCTACGAGGTGTACGGGGACCTGATCACCCGCCAGCTCGCCATGATGGACCTCATCCTGGCGCGAAACGAACCAGCCGATGTCACTCTGCGCGCCCTCATCGTGGACCTGGTGGAGACAACCGCGGAAGGTGCTGAACGGGCGAAGATCTTCCTGCGCGAGCTCGACCGTCTCGGCGATGAGCGCACCGGCGACTACCGGCGGCTGCGTCGGCGCTACCACGACAGTGTCAAGGATCTGATCAGCTCCGCGCAGCGAGCCGGAACGTTCAGCACCGTCGCCTCGGCCGAGACCGTCACCCTGACAATTTTTGGCGTGATCAACCAGCTTCCGGTCTGGTACCGGGCCGGCGGTCCCCGGGAAGTGAACAAGATCGGCAATGAGCTGGCTGATCTCATGCTTGCCGCGCTGCGCGTGCGTTCCTGATCTCCGAAGTGACCGTTCCGCGACGACACAACGACTCTCCTGAAAGAGGTAACCCGATGGCAGCAGACACAGATTCTCCGGCAACGGTCCTCGACCTCTTCCGGCTCGATGGAAAAGTGGCCATCGTCACCGGCGCGTCGGCTGGTTTGGGGGTGGCCTTTGCTCGCGCCCTGGCGCAGGCTGGCGCGGATCTGGTGCTGGCCGCGCGGCGCGCCGAGCGACTCGCGGAGACGCGATCGATGGTCGAGGCACTGGGCCGCACGGCCATCAGCGTGCCGACGGATGTCACCGACCCTGAGCAATGCCGACAGCTCGTCGACGCGGCCGTCCGGGAGTTCGGACACGTCGACATCCTGATCAACAACGCCGGTGTCGGCACTGCCGTGCCGGCCACCAGGGAAACACCGGAGCAGTTCCGGGCGGTCATCGACCTGAATTTGAATGGCAGCTACTGGCTGGCCCAGGCCTGTGGTCGGGTGATGCGTCCCGGCAGCAGCATCGTCAACATCAGCAGTGTTCTCGGGCTGACCACGGCCGGCCTGCCGCAGGCCGCCTATTCGGCCAGCAAAGCCGGAGTCATCGGTTTGACCCGTGACCTGGCCCAACAGTGGACCGGACGAAAAGGCATACGGGTCAACGCCATCGCACCCGGATTCTTCGAGTCCGAGATGTCACAGCAGTATCCGCCCGGCTACGTGCAGGCCATGGGTGCGCGCATCCTCTCGGGACGGAAAGGCGACCCGGTTGAACTTGCCGCCGCAGTCGTGTTCCTGGCCAGTGCGGCCGGCGGGTACATCACCGGGCAGACAATTGCCGTCGACGGCGGAATCACCGTCACCTGACCGATTTCTGTGGCGGGAGACTCAGGCCAACTGATCGGCGGGTAACGGTTCCAGCACGGCCGCGGGGCGTTGGCCCTGCACGTTCTGCAACCGCCAACGGTTGGTGAACAGTGCCAGCAGAACACCGTCGGTGCGCTGCAGGACCTCGGTGCCGTAATCGGCAGCGAGCTCGACGGCGGTGTCCGCATCGGTGCGGCGGGCGACCGAATAGTCCAGCCGCTCCAGCGAAATCGGCGCACCGAACTCGTGCTCCATGCGGTGCTCGGCGACCTCGAACTGCATGGGGCCGACGGCGGCGAAGACCGGTGCCTGGTCGCCGCGTCGATCGGAGCGGAGCACCTGTACCACCCCTTCCTGCTCGAGTTGTTGCACGCCGCGACGAAACTGCTTGTATCGGCCACTGTCTCGGGCTCGTGCCACCGCGAAGTGTTCCGGTGCGAACTGTGGGATCCCCGGGTAGATCACCGGTTCCTCGCTGTACAGGGTGTCGCCGACAGTGAGTGAACTTGCGTTGACCAGCCCGATCACGTCCCCGGGATAGGCGGTGTCCACCGTTGAACGGTCGCGGCCGAACATCGACTGCGCGTACTTGGTGGCGAATGGTTTGCCGGTACCGGCGTGGGTGACGACCATGCCCCGTTGGAACGTCCCGGAGCACACCCGGACAAACGCGACCCGGTCGCGATGGGCCGCATCCATGCCGGCCTGGATCTTGAAGACGAACCCCGAGAACGGCGCGTCCAACGGGTGCGGGTGGCCCTCCTGGTCGGCCCGCGCGGTCGGCGCCGGCGCCAGGTCGATCAGTGTGTCCAGCAGGTGACGGACTCCGAAGTTCAGCACGGCGGCCCCGAACAGCACCGGTGTGGCCTTGCCGGCCAGGTACGCCGCGGCGTCATAGGTCAGGCCGCTCGCGGTGAGCAGTTCGTCTTCCTCGACCGCCTGCAGCCACGCGGCCGGCTGCTCTGCCAGCGCCTCGTCCGGCGTGAGGTGTTCTTCGCGGGCGATGGTGGCTCCGCCCGGGGTCCGGGTGAGTTTGAGGTAGTCCCCGGTTGTCCGGTCGAGCAGCCCGTGGAACTCCCCGGCGACGCCAACGGGCCAGTTCAGCGGCGCGGCGGCCAGGCCGAGCCGTTCGGTGATCTCGTCGAGCAGGGCCAACGGTTCTTGTCCGGGCCGGTCCCATTTGTTGATCAGGGTGATCATCGGGACGCCTCGGAGGCGGCATACCTCGGCAAGTTTGAGCGTCTGCGGTTCCAGGCCCTTGGCCGCGTCGATCAGCATGACGGCACCGTCGACGGCCGCCAGCACCCGATAGGTGTCCTCGGAGAAGTCGGCGTGCCCGGGAGTGTCCAGGAGGTTGACGACGTGGTCGCGGTAGGAGAACTGCAGGGCGGCCGAAGTAATGGAGATCCCGCGGGAGCGTTCCATCTCCATCCAGTCGGAGACAACACCACGGCGCCCGCTCTTACCGTGCACTGCCCCCGCCTCGCCGATGACCTTGGCGTGCAGCGCCAATGCCTCGGTCAGGGTGGACTTCCCGGCGTCGGGGTGCGAGATGACGGCGAAGGTCCGGCGTCGTGCGGCCTCCACAACTTGCGTCGACTCGGCCACGACTGCTGGCTGTGTGATGGGGATGGTGACCAGGGCTCCCTCGTTGCGGCAGTGCGGCGGTCCGGCGCCGACCGGTTCTTCGGCGAAGTGTTGACAGGCTGCAGTGTTCCATTTTATGGCGCGGGAGCGATTGCCCCGACCAACGCCCGTCGGTGCCACTATGGAGAGATGACGGCACCGAAGTTGCGCTTCTCCCTGCTCACTCTCGGCTCGCTCTGCGCAGCATTCGGCGTGATCTATGCGTTCACCCCTGGCGGGTTCTCCTGGGGTTTGGTGCTGATCGGCGCCGTTTTGATGCTGCCCTGGTTCCTGCGTTGGGCAAAGGAGCGCCGGATGGCTCGACCATCGGCGCAGTCGGTGGTCCCAACCTGGCATCCCGAGCACGAGCCCGAGTGACATCGGGTCAGCCAGGTCGGGCAGGTGATTCGAGAGCACGGGACACCTGTAAGGTTCAGGATGAGAACGCCGCCGCGCACGAGTGTGGCCCTCCAGCTCAGATCGTTGACCGCTCACAGCCTTGGACCATCGTGGTATCCGGGTTCCGCTGGCTGATCGTTACCTGATCTTCGCTTTTTGTTCAGAACCCCGAGGTTTTCTGGGTTCACCCGACATCTGTGATCCGGATCACCACCGACCTGCAAGGAGTCCGAATGCCCCTTGAAACACTTTCGGAAGTGCGAGCGGTGCATGACATCCAGCGCGGCCAAACGATAGTCGTCAAGCACGGTTCGCCAGGGCGAATCGTCAATCAGCAGCCTGGCTGGCTGGCCACCACCTACACGGTCGAATTCGCACCGGTCCCGGGCGGTACCGTCACGCTGGTTGGACTCACCGAGGGTGACGTGCAGCCGAGCTGAATCGGGGCGCCGTCAACGTGATTCCCGCCATGACCCATCAAGTCCTGAAAGTGTTGGCCGAGCGACGGGCCATGTCGAGCGGGCCCGGTGCCCGGAGCGATGGGCATCGAGTGGCCCTCGTCATCGAGGGCGGCGGCAGCCGTGCCGCCTACTCCACCGGAATGATCGGCGCCGTCGACCAGCTCGGCCTGGTCGATTGCTTCGACGTCGTCTACGGCTCGTCGGCCGGCGCCCTGAACGGCGCCTGGCTGTTGTGCGGCCGAGCGTCGGACGCGATGGCCGGCTGGACCGCACCCGGCGTGATGAGCAGGGTGATGGACACCCGGCGAGCGCTGCGCGGACGCCCCGTCGTCGATCTCGACTACCTGATCAACGAGCTTTACACCCACCTGCTGCCGATCGATTTCGCGGCCGTACTTGCCAATCCCGTCGTCCTACGCCCGTTGGCGACGGATGCCGGCACCGGCGAGTCCGTCGATCTCGCGCCCATGGTCACCGATGTCCCGAGTCTGAAGGTCGCACTCCGGGCAACATCCTGTCTGCCGGTCATGGCGGGGCCCCCGGTGCCCCTGGCCGGGCGACTCTTCCTGGACGGCGGGGTCGCCGAGCCGGTGCCGATCCGAACCGCACTGGACCACGGCGTAACTCATGCTCTCGTTCTGCGGACCCGTCGGGTCGACGAACCTTCGTTGCCGCCCGGCGCCCTGGCGCGCCAGGTGACCAATCGATGGTTCCGCCGGCATGCCCGTGGCGCTTTGGGTGCGTGGGACGAGCGGCCGGGGCGAACCGCCCGAGCCGAGCGATTACTCGACAGCCTCGACACCGTGCTGCAGATCCGGCCGCCGCTGGGCGCGCCATCGGTATCCCGGATCGCCACCGATCCGGAACTTCTCGGCTCGGTGGTGGCGATCGGTCTCCAGGCGGCGCTCGACACGCTGGCCGCGGAATCGGGTCCCATCGTCCAACACCTGTCCGGCACGTTCGGTTCGCTACTTCCGCGAGATCCGATAGTGCAGAACGAGAAACGGAAACCCGAAGACCCGAAAGGCGTGTTCGGCCCGTAGCTCGTGGCCGTCCGCGTACACGTCGAGTTGTTCGGCGAAGCCGTGCACGGCGAGGGCCGTGAGGTTCCGACTGGCCGGGTCAACGTAGGCCAGGTAATGACCGGGATGTTCCATATCGCTGCGGCTGGTCAGCACCAGCCCGCCACCCGGTCGATCACATGGCAGCAGGGTGGCGGTGAAGCTGCCATGGGGGACCGGGAAGCCCACGCTGACGTAACCGCGGCCGTCGTGCCGGTAGGTGGTGTATATGCCGACGTAGATCGGCTCGTCGGTATCGGTGAAGGATCGAATCCAGCCACGGATCGCGATGGCGTCGTCATCGGGCAGCGTGATCGTGTCGATGCGGCTGCGAATCCCCCGTTGTGTTTCTCGCTGGTTCATCGGGACATTCGCTTGCCCGAGTGGGCGGGCGATCAGACTCCGGTACAGCAGATAGCCCGGCCGAATCCACAACCGCCACTCCGGCACGATGTCCAACCGGAACCGGGTGGTGTGTTCGTAGAACTCCCTCACCTTCGGGTCGACCTTCGACGGGTCGAACTCGGGGCCTGCCAACTCATCGAGCGATGCAACGATCCCGGCGTCGGGTGCGTCGGAACGATAGCGGCCGCCGATGTCCGCGGCCAACTGCCGGACGTATTCCGTTCCCACGTAGCTGGAACGGGACTCGCGCGGCACGACGAACGGCAGGTCTTCGGCCGGCACGCTCTCGGCGAGCAGGCTCACCTGAGCGTCCCGGAAGACCAGCGCAGACACGGTCCGGTAGCCGAGCATGGTGGTCGCCGCGACGATCGCTGCCGGTACCGGGCGGCGACCCGTCGTGCAGGCGCGACCTATCGCTGCACCGAGAAGTGGTCCCAGCACAATCTTTTGCGGCCGAATCCCCAGCAGGCCGGCCAGCCCGCCGATTCCGGCTCCGATGGTGACCGGACTCGCGTTGGTCGTCTTTTCGACGGCCCACCCCAACGGCGCAACCAACGCCGCGCTGGTGGCAATCCGCTGCCACAGTACGGGGATCTGCCCCGGTCGTTGCCGTGACCGTGCGACCCGCTCGGAGGTTGCCAGTGCGGCCGCGCCGACGATTGCGCCGACGCCGGCGGCCTTCACCCCTCGATGGGCGCTGACCGACGCACCGGCCAGACCGCCGATGACGGCCGTGAACCCGACTGACCCGGTTGGCGTTTTGGCTGGTATGCGGTCATGGGCTGCCATCGTCGGAACCTACCTCCCGTCGGTCGAACCGACGAGCACGTCCGACGACCCGAGTCCATCATGCGATGAACTTGTCCGCCGTATCCGACTTCGACCCCGAGAGTCCATCTGGAGACAAACTTGGCCACGCTGAGTTCAGGACCACACACGCCGAATCCAGGCAAACCCTAGGTCGGGTCCGAATCCGGTGGTTCGTCGGTGCAGAGGTGAATCGCCACTGCCCAGGCAACGAAGACCAGCCACAGCCCGGCATTGAGCACTCCCCATGGATCGCGCACCCGCTGTCCCTTCCTACCAAGGTGACCTATTGCCCGGGGATCAAGACCGCGGCGCCGGTGACCCGGCCGGCAGCGAGGTCGGTCAAAGCCCGGTCTGCCTGGTCCATCGGGTAGGGCTGGGTGGTCACGGCGAGCCGGTGCCGTCCGGCCAACGCCAGGAAATCGCGTCCGTCCTGCCTGGTATTCGCGGTAACGCTGCGAAGTTCGCGTTCATAGAACAACTCGTTCTCGTAGTTCAGGATCGGGACATCGCTCAGGTGAATGCCGGCAACGGCAAGCACGCCGCCGCGATCGAGGGCGCGCATCGCAACCGGCACCAGGTCTCCCACTGGGGCAAAAAGTATTGCCGCGTCAAGTTTCTCGGGCGGCTGGTCGTAGGCGCCGGCGACCGATTCGACGCCCAGGTCGAGTGCCAGTCGCTGAGCGCCGGTTCCCCTGGTCAGCACGTGCACCCTGGCTCCATACTCGGCCAGTGCGACCTGTGCAGTCAGGTGGGCGCTGCCACCGAACCCGTAGATACCCAGCCGGCCACCCGGCTGCAGCCCACTGCGACGCAGCGCCCGGAACCCGATGATGCCCGCGCACAACATCGGCGCCAGGGCGGCGTTGTCATACCCGACAGGGAGCCGGTAGGCATAATCGGCATCGATCGCCGCAAATTCGGCGTAGCCGCCGTCGGCATCCCAACCGGTGTACTCCGAATGCGGACAGAGGTTCTCGGCCTCGCGCCGGCAGTATCGGCACACTCCGCAGGTGCGCCGCAGCCAGGCAACTCCCACTCGGTCACCTGGCCGGAAGTCCACGACCTGCTGACCAACAGCAGTCACCTCACCGACGATCTCGTGACCCGGAGTCACCCCCGCCCGGTGGACAGGCAGATCTCCCTCGGTCACGTGCAGGTCGGTGCGGCAAACGCCGCAGACCAGGACCCGAACAACCAGGTCGTTGTCGCCGGGCCTCGGTACTGGCTTGGCAACCGGTACCAGGGGAGCGCCGGCGATCGGTCCGGGAGAACGCACGGACCAGGCGCGCATATTCACCTCAGCCATGGTGCGATTGTTGCCGATGCAACCTGACAATCGCCAGTACTGTCTGTGCCGCAACCATCCCGGTAGGCAATGCCCTGCGCAGCACGGGCGCCTGGGCAGGTCCGAGCAGCACACTTTCAACGGCGGCACGTCTGCCGATCGTGGGTGCCCTGACGTCGGCCGAACCCGTCAGGGCCATCCATCGACCCCCCGGACATCCTCGATCAAGATCCATTTGCCCGGCGAGCGGGGCTGCATTAGCGTGGTGATCGCTGTCAAGGGGGACGCGCACTTGGGGCGCCTCGTCAGGTTCAATTCCTGGGTCCTCCACCAAGTCACGCCCGGCGCGCTGCTGGAAACCTCGGGCAACCCGAGCCCGACTGTCGATGGAAAGCCACTCAGTCGGTCTCGGGACGCTGTTCTGCGGAATCACCACGTCCAAAATGCCGTCACCTGGAGACGGTGACGTTGCGTACGCCCGGAACAGCCTTGAGGGCCGCCAGTACGAGCGAGTGGTCGGAACGGTCGATGGCATCGTCGAGGATGGTCGCATCCCCATTGGTGACGTTGACCGACCAGCGATCCGGATCGCCGAAACTCCTTAGGCGTCGACGGATGTCGAGGGCGACCTGGGCGTCGCGGTGCGCCAGGAAACGCATGATGTCGCTGCGAGAGATGACCCCGACAAGTTTGCTTCCGTCGACGACGGGAACAATCCGCCGACGACCTGCGATCATCGTGTCGGCAATAGTGCCCAGACTTGCCTCTTGATCAACGAAGGACGGGGGGCTGGTCATCACCTGACCGACTGTCTGCGTGGGATGCTCAGCCGCGGCGCCGGCTCGCCCCGCCAGCGGAGCATCAGGTTCGACAAGTCCGTTCTTGATCACGTCAGCCTCGCTGACCACGCCGACCAGCGTTCCGTCGTGGCTGATCACCGGCAGCGCACTGAACCCACGTTCGCTGAGGATGTGCACCGCCTTGCTGACCGGTGCGCCGGCGGTCACGGCGATCGCCGGCGCGCTCATGATGTCCTGTGCCTTCATGACTTTCCTCCAGTGGGCGGGTTCTCTGAGACGTCGATGAGACGACGGCCGGGTTCCCACCGCGTTTCTGCTCGCCGTCCTTGTCAAGATTTCCTGGTCGATGGGGCTGGAAACAGGGCCATTGGTCCCGCCTGGCGGAGGTGTCGCCTGCATGATTGTCCGCCGGGCGCCGGGCCCCGCCCATTGTCTCCAATGCTGGTCGGGACCTATGGCCCTGACCGTCCACGCCTCAACTGGGACATGCTCAAAAGTGAGGAGCGGTGCCGCTGCCGATTGCGACCAGCTTTGGCCGTTTCGGTTGTCCGACGCTGCGCGAATTCGCGAGCCCGGACCGGGCTCACCAGGGCAGAGGAGCTCAGGCAATGACGAAGTTTGTTTTTGACTTCACCGAGGGCAACAAGGATCAAAAGGACCTCCTGGGTGGTAAGGGTGCGAACCTCGCGGAAATGACCCGATTGGGTCTGCCGGTGCCGCCCGGATTCACCATCACCACTGAGGCCTGCCGGGAATACCTTGCGCTGGGCACCGAGCCCGGCGAATTGCACGTCCAGGTGACCATGGCGCTGCGCCACCTCGAGGACCAGGTAGGCCGCCAGTTGGGCGGTAGGCATGACCCGCTGCTGGTGAGTGTCCGCTCCGGGGCGAAGTTCTCGATGCCCGGCATGATGGAGACGGTGCTGAACATCGGCCTCAATGATGCCAGCGTCATCGGATTGGCCGAGGAGAGCGGAGACGACCGGTTCGCCTGGGATTCCTATCGGCGACTGCTGCAAATGTATGGAAAAACCGTTCTGGACATTCCGGGTGATGTTTTTGCCGACGCGCTCGACAAGGCAAAGGCGGCGCAGGGCGTCATCAGCGATGTTGACCTGAATGTGGGCGGACTGAAATCACTGGTCGACCTCTTCAAGGTGGAGATCAGGAAGCATTCCGGTGCCGATTTCCCGCAGGACCCGCGCGAGCAGTTGGACAGGTCGGTGCTGGCAGTCTTCGATTCCTGGAACACCGATCGGGCCAGGCTGTATCGGCGCCGTGAGCGGATCCCGCAAAACCTCGGTACCGCGGTGAACATCTGCACCATGGTTTTCGGCAATCTGGGCGAAACCAGTGGCACCGGAGTGGCTTTCACCCGGGACCCGGCCACTGGAGCGCCCGGGGCGTACGGGGACTACCTGTCGAACGCGCAGGGCGAGGATGTCGTCGCCGGCATCCGAAACACGCTGAGCCTTGATGATCTGGCCCGGCTCGACCCGGAATCGCATCGCGGACTGATGAAGGCCATGCGTCAGCTGGAAACCCACTACCGCGACCTGTGCGACGTCGAGTTCACCGTTGAACGCGGCAAGTTGTGGATGCTGCAGACCAGGGTCGGCAAGCGCACCCCGGCCGCGGCGTTCCGGATCGCCAGTCAGCTGGTCGACGAGCACCTGATCAGCATGGACGAGGCGCTGCAACGGGTGACCGGCGCGCAACTGGCGCTGCTGATGTTCCCGCAATTCGATCGGTCGGCCGTTCGCACGCTGCTGACCCAGGGGATGGCCGCATCCCCTGGTGCCGCAGTCGGCCGGGTGGTCTTCGATTCAGCAGCCGCCGTCGAGTGGGCAGGGCGCGGTGAGCAGGTGTTGTTGGTGCGGAAGGAAACCAACCCCGACGATCTCGGCGGGATGATCGCTGCCAACGGCATTCTCACCGCCCGTGGCGGGAAAACCTCGCACGCGGCGGTGGTCGCCCGTGGTATGGGCAAGACCTGCGTCTGTGGTGCCGAGGAACTGGACATCGACGTAGCGGCCAAAACCATCTGCGTTGGCCCGATCACCGTCAATGAGGGCGACCAGATGAGCATCGACGGGTCGACCGGCGAGATCTACCTGGGCTCGATGCCCGTTGTCGCATCCCCGGTGGAGACCTACATCCAGGACGGTATGAGCGCCCTGGTTGGTGCGGATGACGCCACGGCCGCGCTGGTCAAGGCCGTCGACCGGGTGCTGACACATGCCGACCAGCGGCGCAGGCTCGGTGTCCGGGCGAACGCCGACACCCCAGCTGACGCCACCAGGGCTCGTAAGCTCGGCGCGCAGGGAATTGGACTGTGCCGGACCGAGCACATGTTCCTCGGGACCCGCCGGACGCTGATCGAACATCTGATCCTGGCGAATTCCCGCACCGAGCGTGACGAGGCACTCGCGGCGCTGTTGCCGTTGCAGCGCAACGACTTCATCGAGATGCTGGAAACCATGGACGGGCTGCCGGTGACCATCCGGCTGCTCGACCCGCCGCTGCACGAGTTCCTGCCGAACCTGACCGAGCTGTCGGTGAAGGTCGCGCTGGAGAACGATCACGGCGATGTGGGGCCGGACGTTGACATCGACCACCGGCTGCTGATCGCGGTGGAGCGGCTGCACGAGGCGAACCCGATGCTGGGCCTGCGTGGAGTACGGCTGGGTCTGCTGACCCCGGGGCTGACCGCACTGCAGATCAGGGCCATCACCGAGGCTGCCATCGAGCAGATCAAGGCCGGCAAGGATCCGCGGGTGGAGATCATGGTGCCGCTTGTCGGGTCCGTGCGAGAACTCGACATCGTCCGGGCCGAGGCCGAGGCGCTGATCGAAAAGCTCGCCACGGAAGCAGGTGTCACGCTGACAATCCCGATCGGCACGATGATCGAACTGCCGCGGGCGGCGCTGACCGCCGGCCGGATCGCTGAGAGCGCCGACTTCTTCTCCTTCGGCACCAACGATCTCACCCAGACAACGTGGGGATTCTCCCGCGACGACGTCGAGGCCGAGATGTTCGTGGAGTACATGGACAAGGGCATCTTCACCGTCTCGCCGTTCGAGACGATCGATGCGCATGGTGTCGGCCGACTGATGCAGATCGCCGTCGAGGAGGGCCGGGCAACGAAGCCGACCATCAAGCTGGGTGTCTGCGGTGAACACGGCGGTGACCCGGAGTCGATTCACTTCTTCCACGACTCGGGGCTGGACTACGTGTCCTGCTCGCCGTTCCGGGTTCCGGTGGCGCGGCTGGAAGCCGGTCGGGCGGCAGTGATCTCCGCCTGAACTGACCTTCCGACATTTTTGTTGGGCCGATAGAGACCGATTCCGGATCCAGCCAACTGGGTCCGGAATCGGTGCATTCGGCCAGTCCGGCCCGCCGGGTTTGCCTGGTGTGTCAGCAGGCGATCTGGCTGTCGGGGTTGGTGGTGTTGTCGAGCCATTTGCCGTAGGCGGAGCCGCCGGCGGCGTTGACCGCGGCGCAGACCTGGGTTGGGTCGTGCCCGGCAATCCGGTACACGGCGTAGATCGGGTCACCGGAGGAGGTGGCCTGGTTCAACGAGGAGCAGGCTTGATCGGTGCGTAGGTAGGACGACCCGGGGTAGGTGTCCAGTGCCTGCTGGATCTCCTGGGCGTAGGCGCCGGGGGTGACGGACGCGAAGAGCAGCACGATCCCGGTGCCGTCGCAGGCGGGTCGGGTCATTGCCTTCGTGAGTCCGAGGTCGCCGGGGGAGAGGGCATGCGCGGTGGCCATGGTTGTGACCGTCACTGTGGTCGGGGCGCCAGCAGGTGTGGGGGCGGTGGTCCGCGACTGGGTCAGGGCTGGTGGGTCGGTCACAAGTGACTGGTTGTAGGTCTTTCCGGTGGTCAGGCTGATCAGGGTGAGCTGGTTGGTCGGGGTTCCGGGCCGGATCGTGATCACGGTGGTGGGTGTGTATCCGGGCCAGGGAGTTCCGATGGCGAGTTGATCGGCGAATCGGCTCGGTCCGGTTGTGGTGAGCGGAGTGCCGCCGGCGCAGCGGATGGTGGGTTCACCGGCGGTGTTGATGAGTACCGCTGTTCCGGCCTGTAGGACGGCGGGGACCGGCACAGCTTGCCCATCGATCAGGTCGTGGTCGGTGACCCAGCTGTCGGAGCCGAGCAGGACCGGGGTGAGCGTCCCGAGGTAGGGGCCGATCTGGCTGCTACTGATGCGGGCGGCGGCCGCGAACGCTGCCGCCACGGCCGGGTTCGTGGTGAGCGCGGCGGTCAGATCGCCGGGGTGGCAGTCGGGGTGGCCAGGGTCCCCGATGTAGAGGCCGGGGGTGGACCCGTCGACGGTGGGGACCCCGGTGACCGGGTCGGCTGGCCACCCGGCGCGAACCGTTGCGATGGTGGCCTGGGCCGGATTCGGGAGGGTTTCCGCGGTGACGGCGACGGTGGTGACGAACGGGTTGGTGGTGGTGGCGGCCGGTTCGAGGCGAACGGTCTGCCCGGTCGGAGTGCTCGACCCGGGCGGGCTGGTATCGGCCCCGGGCGTGCCTGCCGTGGCCGATCCGGACGGATGGCCGTCGGCGTTGGTCGACAGTATCGCTGCGGCGACGATGCCCGCGGTGAGGACGACCGCGACTCCGATGATGAGGGCGAGCGTGGTATTCCTGCGGTCCGGGCCACCCTGCGGCGTGGGTGTCGGCGACCCCGGTGATGTTGCGTCGAAGGACATGGTGGGGCCCTTTCCGGCGGCGAGGCGTTCGGGCGTCAACGCTAGCGGTGTCGCCCGAGCCGCGTCACGGAAGGATCAACGAGGACGATAGTCACAATCGGCTACGAACGACTCAGACCGGTGTTGTCGCTACTGGTGGAAGACCAAGAGGACGCCGCCGATGCTGATCGTGTCGCCGTCGGCAAGACGGGTTGCTTGCACGGTGATCCCGTTGACGGTGGTGCCGTTGGTGGAGCCCAGGTCCCGCAGGTGCACGCCGTCGGTCGTGTGGTCGAGTTCGGCGTGCCAGCGGCTGACCCGGCTGTCGGCCAGCCGGATGGCTGCGTGGGGGTGGCGCCCGATTCGGTGTGGCCCGGCGGGTAGCGCGACGTGTTGCCCGTCCGGCAGTTGTACCCAGGGCACGGCGTCCGGCCCCGCGGCGGCGTACGTCTGGGACAGGCCACCGGCAGGGTCGGCGTCTGCGGCCGCAGGGAGGAGGGTCGGTGACTGGGTCAGGATGTCGTGTTCCAGGCGGCGCAGCGTCTCGCCTGGTTCCAGGCCGAGTTCCTCCCGCAGTGTGCGTCGCGCCCGACTGTAGGCGGCCAATGCATCCGCAGGACGCCCGGAACGCACCATCGCGAGCATCAATCCCGCCCAGATCCCCTCGCGCAGCGGGTGTTCGGCCAGCACGGCCTCGGAATCGGCGATCAGTGGCCCGAGTTGGCCCAGGCCAAGGAGCGCGGCAAGCCGGGTTTCGGTCACGGATAGGCGACGTTCGGATAGCCGCACCTGGTGCGCGGTGAACCAGGGTGTGCCGGGCACGCCGGCCAACGCCGGTCCTCGCCAGCAGGTCAGCGCCGCGTCCAGGGTGCGTAACGCCTCGCTCCAGTGGCTCGCCGCGGCTTGTTGCTCGCCCTGGTCGGCGAGTGTCAGGAAGACGTCGGCGTCGACCTCGTCGGCGATCAGGCGGTACCCGCGGGCCTCGGTGACCAGCAGGGTGGAGTCGGTGCGCCGGGCCCGGTCGGGTTCCAGCAGCGTCCGCAGGGTCGAGACATGCTGCTGCAACGCCTGTTCGGCCCGAGCGGGCGGGTCCTCCCCCCAGACGGCGTCGATCAGGGTGTCGGACCCGGCCAACCGGGGTGCCTGCAGGGCCAGGCAGGCCAGGACGGCGGACTGCCGGGCGCTGGTGACCTGGATGGGGCGGTCCTGCACGTGCGCCACCACCGATCCGAGGACACCGACTCGTAGGATCGTCATCGGCTCGATCCTGACAGATCAGCAAGCGCCGGAACTGTGGGCCGGCCCCGGTCAGGAGGGTGCATGCAGTCAGAGACCGCTGCCCTGCGGGCCGCTCTGCCGGACTATCAGGTCGGTGAGCGGCTGGGTCAGGGTCAATTCGGGGTGGTCTGGGCGGCCCGCCATCGACGCCTCGGCCGCGAGGTGGCCGTCAAACAGCTCACCGGGACCGCCCTGGCCGACCCCCGGAACAAGGAGCGGTTCCGCCGGGAGGCCCGCTTGTTGGCCCGGCTGGATCATCGGCACGTGGTGCGGGTGTACGACTACCGCGAGGCCGGCGACCTGTCGTTGCTGATCATGGAACGGCTGACCGGTGGGACCCTGTCCGCACGGCGGGCCGCGGGGCTCACCGACGAGTCGATCATCGTGGCGGTGATCGCCGCCGCGTCCGGGCTGCACCACCTGCACCTCGCCGGGGTGTTGCACCGGGACGTCAAGCCCGCGAACCTGATGTTCGACCGCCACGACCTGGTCAAGGTCACCGACTTCGGCACCGCCCGCGGGCACAGTCCCCTCACCGGCCGCCCCGACCCGACCCACCTGGCCGGCCCGGGGCCTGCAGCGGTCGGGACAGGCGGCGCACCGCACCCCGAAGCGGTGGACGTGGACTCGGTGGAGGTCAGCTTCGCCGGGGAGTTCCTGGGCACGCCGGGATTCACCGCACCGGAACAGGCCGCCGCCGCGGTCGGCCTGGCCGCCGTACCGGTCGGCCCGGCCGCGGATCAGTACGCGCTGGCCGCCGTGCTGTACCAGTTGTTGACCGGCAGCTACACCCACCCCGTCGAGGGCGGCACCCTCGCGCTGCTGACCCGGCGGGCGACCAGCGATGCCACACCCGCCGATCTTGCCGATCCCGCCGGGCTGCAGCGGGCGACCCAGGTGATGATGCGGGCCCTCGCCCGCCGCCCGGAGGACCGGTTCGGCTCGGTCGAACAGTTCGGGCTGGCCCTGGCCGCCGCGGCCGCCGCGGATTGGGGACCGCGGTGGGTCGAGCGGTCCACGGTGACCATCGCCGAGCCCGGCCCGCTCTGGGACGCTGTCCACGCGCCGCCCGGCCGCCCGATCACACCCCCCGCCGAGAGCCGGCCGGGCACCACCCGCGGGACCATTACCGTGCCCGGAGCACCCGCCGGCCCTCCGGCGAGGGAACCGGGCGCTACCGGCGCCACGGGACGACGATCCCGCCGCAGGTTCCGGCGGCTGCTGGCGTTCCTGTTGGCCGCGGCGGTTCTCATCGCCTCGGCCGCGGTCGTGGTGGTGCTGACCCGGGGGGACACGACGACCGGGGATGACTCCGCCGCGAGTGGGCCGACCGATACCGCGGCCGCGCCGCTGGCGGTGACCGCCGACTGGGCCTACCGAACCGGTGGGGAGGTGTTCGCCTCCCCGACAGTGGCCGGCGAGGTAGTGATCGTCGGCAGCAAGGACGGCACGGTGTACGGCATCGACCGGGCCACCGGGGCCGGCCGGTGGCAGGTCCCCACCGGTGGTCCGATCCGCACGTCCGCGGCCGTCGACGGCGGATTGGCCATCGTCGGCAGCGATGACGGCATCATCCGGGCGCTCTGGGTCACCACCGGGCAACCGGCCTGGACGGCCACCATCGGCTACCAGATCGTGTCCACCCCGGCGGTCGCGGACGGCCTGGTTTTCGTCGGCGCCGACCGGCTGTACGCACTGGACACCTCATCGGGCCGGCAGGTCTGGGCCTTCACCCCCGGTGACGTGATTGTTTCATCCCCGACCATCGCTGGGGACCTGGTCATCGTCGGCAGCAACGACGGGTTCCTGTATGGCATCTCCCGTGCCGACGGCACGCACCGGTGGCGGCTGGACACCGGCGGGCCGGTGCTCGCCTCGCCCGTCGCGGTCGACGGCGTGGCCTATGTCGGGAGCCGCTCGGGTGACTTGCTCGCAGTCACAGCGGCCACCGGGCAGCTGCGGTGGAAGCGGCCGCTCGGCGCCGCCGTCAACGGGGCAGCCGCCGTGACCGACCGGCAGGTGATCGCCGGGACCACCGCCGGGACGGTGGCCAGCCTCGGTGCCGCCGACGGGACCCCCCGGTGGACGTGGTCGACGACCGGGCAGATCGACGGGACCCCCGCCGTCCTGGACGAGGGAACCCTGGTGGTGGGCAGCAGCAGCAGCGCGGTTCACCTGCTCGATACCGGCACCGGCGCCCCGGTCGGTGAGTTCGTGACCGGGGGACCGGTGTTGTCCTCCCCGCGGGTGGCCGACGGTCAGATCTTCGTCGGCAGCTACGACGACTCGGTGTACCGACTGCGGGTCGGCACACCGTGAACCGATCGGACGCAGCGGGCCTCCCGGCGGGAGGGCCCGGTGGCGGCGGCTCAGGCGCGGAAGACGCGGATGCTGTACCCGCCGCTGCTGGTGGTGGAGACGGCGTGGGTTTGCAGGTAGTTGTCCCCCGTCATCGGGGCGGTGAATTCGATTCGGGCGCACACGTTGCCGGTGCCGTTGCAGGTGTCGGTGCCGTAGTTCTGCCGGCCGAGGAAGTTGTTGTAGGCGTGCAGGCTCATCTGCCCCTCGCTGTTGTCGACGTCGAGGATCTCCGCGACGTACCGGGTGCCCGCGACCACGCTGAACCGGTAGGTGTCCTGGTCCCCGGTGACGGTGACGAAGGTGGGGGTGCGCAGGGCGATCGGCCGGGTGATCGCTCCCGCTGTGCCGACGGTCAACGGCTCCGCCAGCGCCAGCGTGTCATCGGGTTCACCGTTGGTGTCCTGGACCAGGTTGTGGTCGTAGGCCTTCATCACCCGGATCCGGTAGTTACCAGTGGCGGTGGGGGAGGCGGCGTGGGTTTGCAGGTAGTTGTCCCCGGTCATCGCGGCGGTGAATTCGATCCGGGCGCACACGTCGCCCGTGCCGTTGCAGGTGTCGGTGCCGTAGTTCTGCCGGCCGAGGAAGTTGTTGTAGGCGTGCAGGCTCATCTGGCCGACGCTGTTGTCGACGTCGAGGATCTCCGCGACGTACCGGGTGCCGGCGACCACGCTGAACCGGTAGGTGTCCTGGTCCCCGGTGACGGTGACCAAGGTGGGGGTGCGCAGGGCGATCGGCCGGGTGATGGCTCCCGCTGTGCCGACGGTCAGCGGCTCCGCCAGCGCCAACGTGTCATTGGGTTCACCGTTGGTGTCCTGGACCAGGTTGTGGTCGTAGGCCTTCATCACCCGGATCCGGTAGTTACCAGTGGCGGTGGGGGAGGCGGCGTGGGTTTGCAGGTAGTTGTCCCCGGTCATCGGGGCGGTGAATTCGATCCGGGCGCACACGTTGCCGGTGCCGTTGCAGGTGTCGGTGCCGTAGTTCTGCCGGCCGAGGAAGTTGTTGTAGGCGTGCAGGCTCATCTGGCCGACGCTGTTGTCGACGTCGAGGATCTCCGCGACGTACCGGGTGCCCGCGACCACGCTGAACCGGAACGTGTCCTGATCCCCGGGTGCGGCAATTCGACCGGCAAGCGCACCGTTCACCCCGACTGTGATCCGCTGCGCTGTGTCGAGGGTGTTGTTTGGTTCTATGTCCGCCCATGCCGGGCCCGCCGTCGTCGCGCCGAGCGTGAGCAGCGCGATCGCGACGCCGATGACTCGGAGACAGTGGCGGGCGAGAGCTGGGATGACACGGCCGTGTGCTCGTCCCGTACCTGACGGCGGCGGTGTGGGCGTGGCGGGTGGACCGGATTCGTGACGGATGCTTCGCACGGTGGGCTCCTCGAGCTGGTGGGATTCCTGGTGGACTCCCGGACGTTGCCCACCGTGACCCCCGCCGGTCAGGGACCACTCAGGGCCGACTCAAACGGGACCTCAATGCCAGATATCCGTCGGTGGGCCCTGCTACGCCGTCTTTGCCGCTGGTGCCTGACCACCGGCGTGAGCGGACCGTGAGCAGTTCGTGAGCGGCGGGGGCTAACTTCAACGTCCATCAGGGGTCGCCCTTTGTCGGGGCGTCACGGAGTCTGCCGAAAGGTGCGCGCCGATGTCCGATCAGCCGCCGTCAGGTCAACCACCCACCGCAACCGCCGGGCCAGGTCATCGAAGCCCGCAGCGGCGGATCGCGGTGTGGGTCGCGATCAGCGCCGCCGCGGTCCTGGTGCTCGGCGGCGCCGCCACCACGACCGTCCTGCTGAACCGGCAGGACCCAACCCCCACGGCCACAGTCACCCTGGAACCGGCCAGGGTCGCCGGCTCGGATCCGTTCCTCGCGGCGGTGGCGATCACCGAGGTGACCTCGTTCCCCGACTCGGTGCAGGCGGTCGCATCCACGGTCGCGGCGGGGATGAGCACCGACCCGTCCACCGGGGCGCTGTCCGTGACCGGCACCACGGACAACCTCTATGGCGGACGGCAGAACCAGAACACTCAGCTGTACGGCGGATCCGGGAAACTCGGCGAATGTGACGTCCCAGCCCTGTCCGACTACCTGGCCAACAACCCGGAAAAGGCGGCCGCGTGGGCTGCCGCCCGGAACATCACCCCCGACCAGATCAACGACTACCTGGCCACCCTCACTCCCGTAGTGCTCCTGCACGACACCCTGGTCACCAACTTCGGCTACCACGCCGGGGTCGCCACCCCCCGGCAATCCGTGCTGCAGGCCGGCACGGCGGTGCTCGTAGACTGGACCGGAATGCCGGTCGTCCGGTGCGCCTGCGGGAATCCGCTCGCCGCGCCATCGGTCACTAGCCTGTCGACCGCCCAACTACAGGGCACCCGGTGGGACGGCTACGACCCCGCCCGCACGGTCACCGTCACGCCCGGTCCGGTCGCCGCAGGCCTCGTACTCCTGGACGTCGCCACCGGGCAGAGCTACACCCGACCAGTCGGCACCGCACCACTGACAACGACAACACCGGCGCCGACGACGCCACCTCGAGCCCGCCGCTCCGCTAGCCAGCAACCTCCACCCAACAGGCCGCCGCCGACTGCACCTTTGACCTGAATCTTCACGATGACAACCCGGGGAGCAATCGCGCCTGGCGGGGATGCCGGCGATACCGGGCTCAGCTGCCCGGACATGACACGAAATGGCGGCAACGATGAGGACTGGCCCGGTCCCCTAGAAGGAACCGGCCGCGGACTACACATGGCCGACGGAGACCTTCTGCTACATCACCGAAACCCACCTGCGGCCCGGCCTGGAAGGAGCCCTCGGCCAATGCGACATCGGCGGAGGCCAGACATTCACCGTCTGGCATGGCGACTACGGACAGCACGGCGACACCGCAGCCGCGACATCACCAGCGGTGACCACCACCCAAAGTCCCGAGCCGGACGAAGTATGTACGGATGGTCGCTGGCAGTACACCCCGGCGGACGGATCCCGATCCGTGACCTGCCAGGACATGATCACCACCTGGCAGACCTACCGGGCGGACCCCCTGTCCTACAGCAACAGCACCCTGCCCAACTCCACCTGGAAGTGCTTCCCTGCGGATTCCGCCATGATCGACGGTCACGTCCAGGCCATCCCGGGAGAATGCGCCGACGGCTCCGGCGCGGGGTTCTGGGTTGAATCGATGAGTGACGGTGCTGGCAGCGGTGTGGGTATCGCCACCGGTCAAGCAGCACCAAATGACTCCACCGGATCTGGCGACCTGGGCCTGTCGGTGCCGATGGCCCGGCCCGCCTGTGACGGCACCGGGATCGTGCTGCTCTTCGCGTCCGTCACCCCCGGCGCCTACGCCCAGGAGATCCAGCAGGCACTGGACACCTACCCCGGGTCGTCCTACCTACGCACCGATCAAGCCTGCTCCTCGTTGAACCAGGCCACCTCCGCCGGTGATCCGATCTACGCGGTGTACCGGGTCGCCGGGCACCACCCAACCCAGGTCTGCGCCGCGGTCAACGCCGCCGGCGGCTCCGCCTACGGCAAATGGCTCGACAACACCACCGACCCCAACGCCACCATCGCCTGCTGAATCCTCCCGAGACGGGTCGGCCGCTCGTTAGCGTTCGGTCAGGCCAAGTCCGTCATCCTGGGCGACGTCCCCGGAATTCTTCGGTCCACGCGGGATGTCGAAGGATAGGTGCGCTCTGGTCCGCCATTGTGTTTATCCGGTAGTTGAGGACGTCCGCTCCGAGCCGGACAACTGATTGCCGGGTGTCGATGAGCTGTGGGTCAGGCGGTATCCGCTGGGCGAGGCATGGTCACAGGCCTCAAGATGCGCTGGATCCGTGGAAGGTCATTAACGTCGCGCGTCAGGCGGTGTAGTGCCCGACGACGGACGACCATAGGACTCGGGTCGGCTCGGGTATCCCGATCTGGACCAGCACGGACCCAAGCCTGGTGGTCATCCAGTCGATTTGAGCCTCCTGTGATTCCCAGACCTCGAAGACGAGGAACCCGCCATCGGTGCTGGCCTCGGTGTGGCTGAGCAGACCCACGGGCCACGCCCCATCGCCGGTGTTGGGATCAAGTCCGAGCTTGTGGTTGACCACCCGGTAGTCAGCTGCGCTGACTCCGGAGAACTCAAAAAGTAGAGCTTCAGGCATGATTTGCCTCCCAATTGACTGAACTTGGCTCAACGGTAGCGCTGCACAACCCTGATGGCAGGGCGAAATGTTGGCCCTTGCATCGACCCGGATGTTAGGGGTAACGCGGCCAATACCGCCTGGATATTTATCGGTTGTCGCGTTTGGCTTGCCTTTTGGCGCCTTTGGCGCGGGTGGATGCGTCTCGCTTCTGGCCGCCGGTGGTTTTGCGATGTTTTTGCGAACGACCTTTGGCTTTTCCGGTCGGTGAAGATGTTCCGTCGGTCTTCGGTCCGGCTGATTGTTTGCGGGCGGCCGCCAGTCGTTGGGCCTTGAGGTTCTTTGCCGCTTTTCGTGCGACTACGTCGACGCGTTTGCTGACTCGGGCCAGGGCGTCTTCGAAGATCTCCGCCTTTCCGGCGTTGCGGGTGTTCCTGGGTCGTGCTTTGCCCCGGCCGCCGGTGGTCGTGACCTTGGAGCTGGCTTGTCGGCGGTACAGCTTGACGTATTTCGTTCGGGCCCGCCGGATCCGGGTGTGCAGTTCGAGCAGGTCGTCTTCGTCGAGTTGGGCCATCCGGTCCGGTTCGGTTTCCCGGAGCAGGTCGAGTTCGTCGTCGCGGAGCGTGCTGAGGAGTGCCTTCATTGGTGTCCTTCTGATCGGTGTGACCGGCTTCGTGTTCCGGTATTGGGTGCGACGGTAGGCGACCAGTGTGTCCGATAACACTGGGGTCAGCCTGTTTGTCATTCCGGGCCGCAGGACAGTTCGACACTGAGCCAGAGCCGGCGGGTGGGTGAGCGGAGCGCGGCGGCGAGCGCGGTGCGTAGGTGGTCGATGTCGCCGACGTCCCAGGTGTCCGGGTCGACGACGTGGTCGACTCGACGTAGAGCCGCGCGCCGGTGGGCGAGGGCGATCAGGGCGTCGTTGTGCTTCTTCTGCTGTGCTCGTTTCGGTCGTAGTGGGCCCGGGAGACGGGTCCCTCAAGGCCGCGAAGGCAGTCAGGAACAGGGCTCGTTTCAGGACTTTTCTGCCGCCGCGGGGTGGGTGGGCGGCGAGCCTCGGCATTCACGTGACGGCCGGCCT
Organism: uncultured Actinomycetota bacterium; assembly: GCA_963730295.1. Taxonomy (GTDB): domain Bacteria; phylum Actinomycetota; class Actinomycetes; order Mycobacteriales; family Nakamurellaceae; genus Nakamurella. The sequence continues at coordinate 163,990 of CAVSRE010000011.1, forward strand.
GGCCACGACATCGGCCGGTCCAGCCCCTACCAGTAGCCCTGTGTCAAGCCGCCTGCGGATGTTGATCTTGTTTGATCAGGGGCTGGAGCGCTTTGGCCGGGTCGTACGGCTGTTGGTCTGCCAGCAGCGCCAGATGACGATTGAACGCGTGACTGAGTAATCGTCACGCTTTCGCATCGGTCAGGAGGGCTGACACTTCCGCGGGACTGCGATAGCGCCGCTCAGGTAGTCGCAGAAGGTCCTCGATGGCGCTCGTCGGCGCGTGGGCAGTGACAGCTGCTGTGAGCAGATCTGTCCTGGTTGCCGAACCGAGTGCAAAAGCCCCTCTGATGATGCTGTCCAGCGTCGGGCCGGGAATCACGGCCGTCATGATGCGCGTCCGCTCATCAGTCGGAGACGAAGCCCCGTGCACATTGGATCAACACCACCGGCATCGATCAGCCGCTGACGCGCAGCGTGATGCACGAATTCCGGCAGCGACTCGGCAGGTACCTCACCTGTGAGATCGCGAAAGGCGCGGGTGACAACTGACGACACCATGTCCAAGGGCAGCACCAGCGCGAACTCCCTGGCCAAACTCAGGGCAACCTGATGGATCTTGGCAGCCTGCTGGATCCTGCTATCCGGATGGCGATACGACCTCGCGCGATCCCTCTTGGTCAGTTCCCTCGCCACCGAAGTCATCGTCACCCCGTCATGTACATTTCGTCGTGCCCGGTCTTGTTTCGATGTAGTTTACCGTCCCTTGACTATCGGGCACCTGACGACAACCTGACGAAAACGATCTTGACGCGGACAGCCGAGAGCTTGGCGACGCGGGCTCAGCAGCTCACATCGTGCATTCTTCAGCCAAGCCGGCAACAGTTCCGCGCTGAGTTCGTTTGGCCAATCACGCTGGCGCTGCCACAGCCACAGACCAGTCACAGACCTGCCACAGGACCCCGGAGCACCCCGCCCAGCCGGCAGGCGTCACGGACGTGTGCCAGAACCTGGTAGTTCAACCGCTCAGATGTTGAGCCGACGGGTGGTAGACGGACGGGGTACGAACGAGGTCAAACCAGGGATGCGCACTGACCGATCGCATGACGGCCGACGACGTTGACAGCGCCGGGGACGAAACCTCCGGATACTCCCGGGGTCAGTCCGAAGCACGTGAGGTTCGACCCGATCGTGTTCTGAACGATGTAGACGCCCGGTGCGCCGGGGTGCACGTCTGTCACGTTGATCTTGATGAGCGTCGCGTTCCGGCCGATCTGGTTGAACAGCACGCCGAGCCAGTCTGTTGTCTGCCCGCTCACCGTGAGGTTGCCTTTGATCGTGTTGTTCTTGATCGACCAGGGAATGTCGCCGCCTCCTCCGATCAGCGTGACGTTCCCCTTCACGGTAATGCCGTTCAACAGAACGGCGAACCCGTTGATGGCGGTGACATTCCCCTTGACGGTGATGGTGGAGTGCCCATCTGGCTCGATGGCGCACTCGTGTCCTGAGTTCCCCGTGTACGACGGCGACTGGCAGCCCAGGCCGAGGAGCGAGCCTCGAGCCGCGGAAACGTTCCGTCCGACGGTGATCGTCGACGGCGCGCTTTGCGCGTCCAACGAGGCACCGGCGGCGACGCTCACGTTACCGACGACGCTGATCACGGCATCGGCCGGCACGGTGCACGCCCCCGTGACCGTGATGCTGGCGTAGTCCCCGACGGGATGTCACCACTGGTGCACGTGTACGCCTTCGGCGTTCGCGTGTGGTGCCCATCATCGTGGTGCCCATCATCAGCCATCGCCGGTGCACCCGAGAACGCGAGCGCACCCGCAACGGCAAGCGTCGCCAGAACCTTGAGCCGAATTGCTTGCCCCATGAGCAATGCCTTTCTCTCGCGGCCCGCCGCGGGGCCGAACGGATGTGGTTTTACACCCCAACGCCCCCGATCTGAAGGGTTATGTCCAAACCTGTCGCTACGCACGAAAGTGGCAGCTGCTTGCGCCATTTGGTTGGTCACCGACTACGCCGTGTTCATGCGCACGAGCATCTTGCCGATGTTCTCGCCCCGCATCATTCCGAGGAACGCGTCGACGGCGTTGCCGATGCCGTTGATGACCGTCTCGTCGTAGGCGATATCGCCGGCGGTGAGCCACGCCGTCATGTGCTCGGTGAACTCCGGCAGCAGGTTGTTGTACGACGGGAGCGTGAACCCCTTGAGCGTCAGGCCCTTTGTGACGATGTTGGACATGTTGCGCGGGCCGGGTGTTGCCGTGGTGTCGTTGTACGACGCGATCGCGCCGCACAGCGCCGCGCGCCCGCGGGTCTTGAACGCGTGGAGAGCCGCTTCGAGATGGTCGCCGCCGACGTTGTCGAAGAATACGTCGATGCCGTCAGGTGCAACCTGGGCGAGTTGGCGGGCAGACGGACCCGTTCTTGTAGTTGAAAGCGGCGTCGTAGCCGTATTTCTCGGTCAGGAGCGCGATCTTCTCGGGCGTGCCCGCGGAGCCGACGACGCGTCCTGCGCCGAGCAGCTTCGCGATCTGACCCACCGCGGTGCCGACGGCGCCGGCAGCGCCCGAGACGAAGACGTCATCGTCCGGCTTCAGCCCCGCGATGGCGGTGAGCCCCACGTAGGCGGTCATGCCGGTGAGCCCGAGCATGCCCAGGTAGATCGAGAGCGGGTGTCCGGGCACCTCGGGTACGACACGGAAGCCTCGCGCCGGTTCCTGGACGATGTCGCGCCAGCCGTACTGGTGCAGCACGACGGCGCCGACAGGAATGTCATCGACGGCCGATTCGATCACTCGGCCGATCGCCCCGCCGGTCATCGTCTCGCCCAGCGCGAAGGGCGGCACATAGCTCTTGAGGTCATTCATGCGCCCGCGCATGTAGGGGTCGACTGAGAGGAACTCGTTCGCGACGCGGATTTCGCCCGGCTCGAGCGGACCGTACTTCACGGTCGTCGCGTGAAAGTCGTCGTGCGTCGGCCATCCCTCGGGCCGGCGGGCGAGCTGGATCTGCGTACTGATGGCCATGGATGGTGACCCTAGTAGTGGCAAGAGTTGTCGCGAACTTCCGGGTGGAGTGTTGTACCAGCGGCGGGTTATCCGCGCGCCAGCACGGTGTCCCCGGATTGCCCGGGTGGTTTGATCGAGCGTCTGGCGATTCCGGTCAATACCATTGCGATGACCGTCAGGCCTGCGCAGGCCGCGAAGACGCCACTGTATCCGAGCGGCGTCTTCGCGCCGAAGCCGATGATCGGGCCGGAGGCGATGGCACCCACTCTTCGGGTGTTCGCGTAAAGCCCGGACGCCAGCCCGGGCCGCGGGACGATCTGTTGGAACAGGGCCAGTCCGGCCCCCGAGATGGCTGCAACGAACCAGGCGTTGAGCACCTGGATGCCGATGAGGAGCACGGGTCCGGTGACGTAGGCCAGGGCCAGGTAGTAGGCGATCCCCGTGACACAGCCCGTGGTGATGAGCCCGAGGCTGGAGTATCGCCGGCTCAGCCGGGCGATGAACAGCAGCGCCGGCACTTCGAGCCCTGCGGCTACGCCAAGCGCGACGCCGGCCCATAGGACGTCCAGGCCGAGGTCCTGCGTGACGAACAGGCTCATGATCGAGACGACCACGCTGTTGGTTGCCTGCAAGAGGATGAAGCCACCGACGACCAGTGACACGCCGAGCCTGGACATCGACATTTCGTCGTCCACCGACCGCGACGATGCGGCCGATGGGACGACTGCACCGGAGTTCCGGGCCAGCATTAGTGCGGTGACGGCGATGTTCAGCAGAGCGATCGCTGCTACCGCTGCGATGATTGCCAGGTTGCCGAAGGCGCCGATGATGAGCGTCGCCAGCGGCGGTCCCGCGACCCAGGCAACGGAGACGAGGGCCCTGGTGTTCACGACGTCGGCCGGGCTGGCGCCGGAGTACCGGAGATACGCGAAGAGCAGGGAGACCCCGACCGTCGCTGGTCCACCGAACACCACAAGAGCGACGACCGCGATGGGCAGCGACGAGGTGATTCCGAGGGCGACGGCCAGTGCCAGGGTCAGCAGACCGCAGGCGAGCATGGGCCGCAGGTAATCGTCCTTGCGGTCCGCGTACGAGGGCAGGATGAGGGTGGCGACAAATCCACTGATGTTGTAGATGGCCAGGACCCAACCCACTTCGCCGGCCGTGGCGTCGAACAGCGTGACCAGGATCAGGGCCAGCGTCGGGCTGAGGAAGGCGAACTGCAACCCCCAGAGCAGGGCTGCCGACGGGATGAGGAACCGCTTCATCTGGAGCATCCCACGGTGACACGCTAACCGTGCCGCAATGCCTTTGCGGACCGGGCCTTCGATGCGGCCCCGGCCCAGTTTGTTGTTCGCATGGGCGCGATGAGCCCAACCGATGGATCTGAATCGGGCTTTGGAACTGGCAGTCGGTGGCTGTGAAGGGGCTGTCGTTGCTGGCGTCGGCGGCATCGCGGGCCGGATTGATTTCCCGACAGCACCGTCGGTACGATACCGACATGAACGTCGATAAAAACACGCCGGCGGAGCTCCCTGACGGCGCTGATGCGAGCACGACTCACCGGCATCGGTGGTGGGCCCTGGCGGCCGTCGCGCTTGGCGTCTCGCTCATCATCATGGATGCGACCGTCGTCAACGTCGCGCTCCCGGTGATCATCGAGGACCTGCACCTCAGCGCTACGCAGGCCGAATGGATGAACGCGGTCTATTCGCTGATGTTCGCCGCTCTGCTCCTCACTCTCGGTCGGGTCGGCGATCTGCACGGCCGGCGGCGGCTCTTCTTCGTCGGCATGATCGTGTTCGTGCTGGCCAGCGTGGCGGCCGGTTTCTCCGTCGATGGCACCCAACTGATCGCCGCGCGGTTGGTCCAGGGTGTCGGCGCGGCGATGATCCTGCCGGCCACGTTGTCCACGCTGAACGCGGTGTTCGTCGGCCGAGAGCGGGCAATCGCGTTCGCCGTGTGGGGATCGACGATCGGTGGAATGGCGGCCCTCGGACCGTTGGTCGGCGGGTGGCTGACGACTGACGTCAGCTGGCGGTGGGCGTTCTGGATCAATGTTCCGGTCGGGCTGTTGGTGATCGCGGGCATCCTGCTGGTCGTTCCCGAGACCCGCGACGACACCACCCAGCGTGGCCTGGATGTCTCTGGTGTGGCGATGTCCGCACTCGGCATGGGCGGCATCGTGTTCGCCCTCATCGAGGGTCAGAGCTACGGCTGGTGGCGGCAACCGTCCGGAGCGATCTCGCCGGTGCCGGTCGCGCTTGCCGGGGGGCTGTTGCTGATGTTCGCGTTCGTCCGCTCCCAACGCTCCCGCCTACTTGCCGGACGCCCCGTCCTGGTCGATCTCGGGTTGCTCGGCGTCCGGTCGTTCCGGTACGGCTCGATCGCTGCCCTCGTCGTGGCGCTGGGCGAGTTCGGGCTGCTGTTCACCCTGCCGCTGTTGCTGCAGAACGCGTTGGGCTTCTCCGCGCTGGGCACCGGCTGGCTCATTGTCTCGCTGGCCGTCGGCACCTTCCTGATTTCCGGGCTGACGCCACAGCTGACACACCGCTATGGCGGCCGGGCCGTCGTACGGATGGGGCTGGGGCTGGAGGCATTCACTGTCGCCGGGTTGGCGCTGACGTTGTCCGCCGACATCAGCGGCTGGCTGATCGCGATGTGGCTGTTCGGCTATGGCCTGGGCGTCGGAATGGCCACCGCCCAGCTGACCAGCGTGATCCTCGCCGAGATCCCGGTGGCCGAATCGGGGCAGGCGTCCGGCCTGCAGAGCACGTTCCGCCAACTCGGCTCGGCACTTGGGCGTGGCGATCCTGGGAACCCTGCTGATCGGCACCCTGGGCGCCTCGACCAGGGCGCACCTCGCCGACGCCGGTGTCCCTGCGCCGGCCGCGGAGCAGGTGGTGGAGGTGGTCCAGCAGTCCGCCGGCGCTGTCATCCCCAGCCTGCAGGCAACACCGGCAACCCTGACAGCCGGAGACGCGGCCGCAGCCGGAATGATCCAGGCCAGCAAGGTGACCACCGGCGTCGCCGCGGTGATCATCGGTCTCGGACTCGCGGCCACCCTGGCGCTTCCCGCGCTGCCCAGAGTGCCGCCAGCACCGCCGTCCGGAAAGAGTCACCCCGCCGCGAACCAGGCCACTCGCCGCCGGCGCCGTTCAAAGCGGACGGTGGACCGCGGGCGGGGTCAATGAGCTTCTCGCTCAGGGTGGCTCGGGTGACGGTTCTGAGGAACCTGCATAGAGGTCGGCGACTCAGTGGACCTTGGTTGTTTCGCCTCCGTACTGTCTGGTTTCGCAATCAGTGACGGCGCCCACGGGCGGTTTGTAGGTCCTCGGACGTAACCCGGAGGTTCTGTGCCCAAGATCGACGCCCCGACGGTGGCCGAGCACCACAGCCGCCGCCGGGCCGCCCTCATCGATGCCGGGGTTGCTGTGATCGCCGAGCGGGGTATCGGCGCGCTCACTCTGGGTGCGGTCGCCGCGGCGACCGGCCTTGCCCGCTCCAGCGTGTATCAGTACTTCGATTCCGCGCCTGCCCTGATCGCGGCAATCGTGGAAGGCAGCTTCCCGGCCGCCAACGATCGGCTCCGGGCGGCCGTGGCGCGGGCCGCGACGCCCGGCGAACAGGTCGACGCCTACGTGCGCACCGCGATCGATCTGGCCACCGATCGGACGCACCGCTCGCTGCAGGCCCTGGGGACTGCCGATCTGCCCGCCGAGTGCCGCGCCCGGCTCGCCGAACTGCACCAGGAACAGAACGCGACTCTGCATGATGCAGTCGTCGGCCTGGGGATCGCCGATCCCGAACTGATCACCCGCCTGCTGGTGGGGATTGTGCACGCCGCCGCACAAACGATCGTCCAAGGGGCGTCGCAGCGGCGGGTGACGAACCGGACCCTGGTGCTGATCCACCAGGGGCTCGATAGCGAGGTCGGCCTGCGCCGGTGACTGGCGCGCTTCCTCACCCCGGGAGAGTGGCGGGGCGACTGTCCGCTCTCCGGAAGTCACCGATGACCCTCCAGACGCTCGCTACGTCCACGGGACGCACGACATCGAGCGTGGCCGTTTCGTCGGATTCCATGCGAAGCCGGAGGTCACGACTTGGCCTGGCGGGGAGGGTGTTTCACGCTCCCTTTGTCGTCACTTCGTCGACTGGCGCATTGCGGCGGTCGGACCAATACCGGAACTCAGCGATTGTGATGCGAATAGGGTGCGCCGACGATCCACCCGCCGATCCGGGCGGGCCGGCCGGGCGTTCGGACTATTCGGACGGCGTCATCTTTATGAATAGCGCCGGGCTTGATCACCCAGCAATTCAGCGCAAGTTGCCCACCGAAGACGTCACGGATGCGGCGGAACACGTCGAGGTTCTGCTCACCGGTGTCCGGGTCGATCGAGGTGACGATGCATCGTTGCCGCAGCGAGTGCACTCCGATGAGAGCATCACCGATCGCGAAGGCCTGCCCGGGGAGATCAGGTTCGAGTGCCGCCGGCACTCCGGAGAGAACGAGATTGGGCCGCAGTCTTCGGATGTCATGGCCGAACAAGGCGACCGCACCGTCGGTGGCGACCAGCAAGTTGAGGACGTCGAACCGTTCGGGGGTCGTGTCCGCGAGGAGCTGCGCCTCCGCTCCGGCATGGAGCTTGACGATCTCCCGGGCCTGAATGGAGTTCCAAGGGTGACCGGCAACCAGCGGCGTGCCGTCGGGCCCGGTGACCGCGGGGATGGTGAGCAATCCCTGTCGGGTGCGCCCGGTCAGGGGTCCCCGTGGGCCGGCGATGTGGACGATACGATCGCCGGCTACGCCATTCGGGGTCAGGTGCGCAACCTGCAATGCCTCACCCCGTAGTGATTTGACCGGGTACCGCCACAGTTGTTCGAGTCGAACGTCGTCCATCCCGATCTCCTCTGCTCTCGAGCGAAGCGGATGCCGGCCCGGCCGACGAGAGATACCGGGGGCTCGCCTATCCGGTCACCGCGTGGACGGCGGGGCCGACCCGGGTGTCGTAAAAAAGCGTGATGCCGTCGGCGATCTGTTGGAGGTTGTCTTCGACGGCGAAGTGACCGGAGTCGAGCCGGACCAGCTCGGCGTCGGGCAGATCCCGCAGGTACGCCTCGCCGCCCGCAGAGGTGAAGAAGATGTCGCCCTGTCCCCAGAAGATGAGGGTCAGGGGCTGCCGCTCCCGCATCGCCTGCTGCCAGGTGGGGTAGAGCGCGGCGTTGGTCCGGTAGTCGTAGAACAGGTCCAACTGCACCCGGTGGGCGTGCGGGCGGGACAGGAAGAACAGATCGGTGTTCCAGTTGTCGGGGCTGATCTTGCTGAGGTCCGGATGCCCGGTGGTGTAGATGGCCTTGACGGTCTCCGGCTGCAAGAAGCCCTCCAGTGGCGCCTCTGTGGCGACGCTCCGATCGACCCAGAGCGCGTGCCGGATCCCGTCCCAGGCCTGAGTGAAACCTTCTTCGTAGCTGTTGGCGTTCTGGATGACCTGCCATTGCAGCCATTCGGGGTGTGCGGTGATCAGGCGGTTACCGATCGGTCCGCCGTAGTCCTGCATGTAGATCCCCATGGGACCGGTGAATCCGACCTCGGCGAGCAAGCCGTCGATGATGGTGGCGAGATGGTCGAAGGTGTAATCCCATGTCGCGGGGTCGGGCATGTCCGTGTTGCCGAACCCCGGGTAGTCCGGCGACAGCACATGGAAGCTGTCGGCCAGGGCCGGGATCAAGTTGCGGAACTGGTGGGACGAAGCGGGAAATCCGCCGAGCAACAACAGCTTCGGCTTGGCGGGGTCACCCGCCTCACGGTAGAAGACATCGAGCCCCTCGACCCTGGCGGTGTGGTACGTCGTCATGCTGACCTCCGAAAGCTTCACCGCATCAGGTATGCCCGGCACGGCTGGTGAATGGCTGACGGAAAGTGGGCGTCGCATGGTGGCCGAGTCTTACCCCGGCAACGAAAAAGAATCTGCAACACATCGCAGCCACGCAGCCACGCAGCCACGCATCCCGACCGGTGCTCGGCTGGAGTGCCCTTGCGCTGGATCAGGCGGCGTCGATGGACAACTCGTAGAGATTCGTTCGCACAACGGTGGTCTCGGCCCCGTTGGCTGGGTCGGTCACCGGTCCTGAATCGTTGCGGGTGGCTTCGTCGAGGTCGTCCCAGTAGGACACATTCAGGGCGCGGCCATGTGGCCGGTCGACAAGCAGGCGGAACCCGACGAAGCTCTCGCCCTGGTGCGTCGCAACCGCGTTGTTGCGCGTGTGGGCGATCACGTCATCGGCCCGGTCCACGGCGAATGAGATTTCATCGATACGAACCCACATGTGCCAAACCTCCGACGTGGTCAGCGTTTACGAGGGAAATGGCTCGGCGTCGCCGAACAGTGCCGCGGCGTCCCGGAGGCCAAGGTAGTCCGCCGAGCAGGCCGGGCAGCTGTTGATGTGTGCTGCCAGGCCCGGTTGTGAGCTGGCCGGGTCGATGCCGGCGAGTTCCTCTTCGACGTAGGAATGCAGCACGTCGAAGCCGGCTGCGCAGCCGGTGTCGACAGTGTTGTCCGGCAACAGGGCGTCGATGTCTCGGGGTGTTGTCATTCCGCTGATCCAGATGAATGCGTTGGACGTTCGTACCCGGCGGTGCGCAGGCTCTCTCGGAGTTTACGCCGGGCGTCGAACAGCACCTTGTACACGGAATTGCGGTTGGCGCCGAGTTCGCGAGCGATGGCGTCCATCGGGACCTCGTTGAGCGCGACCGCAACGAAAACGCGTCGTTGCAACGGGGTGAGATCCCGATCGATCGCCAGGCGCAACGCCTGGAAGATCTCGCGGTGCTCGGTGCGCTGTTCGGGAGCGACGGCGCCCGGATCGGGTAGATCCGCCCAGCCGTCGGCATCCATGCTGGCGTGTCGATGCCGCCAGAAATGCCGTCCCATCTTCGTCGACACCTCAAACATGACGAATTTGTAGGCCCAGGTCGTGAACCTGCTGTCACCACGGAAACCGGCGAGCTTCGCGCGGATCGCCATCAGCGCGTCATCACTGGCCTGTTGTGCGATGTCCTCGAGTTCCGGGCCACGCAGTTGCAGCGAACCCGCCCGGCGTGACACCTCGTGCCGGGCGACACGCAGCAACAGGGCGTGCAGAGCTGCCACACACTGCTCGTGATCCCGACCAGAGGCATGCAGACCGTCGAGCCACAGGCGTGACGATGCGTCCATCACCGCTGTCACCGGCCCTGCAAAAGTATCGACGGGACGCTCGATGGACATGGGCCGGAACGTACACCAGGCAGCGGAACCGGCAACCGCCCCAACCAAGGTCGGGCGTGATCTTGTGACGTCACAGCCGTTTGCAGGACTCAACAATGACGTCGTCCCACCAACATCGGCCGCCGCACCAGATGGGGGGTTGAGCGGGGTGCAGGTGAGGAAGGGCTATCTGGTGGGCATGTCGTCAATCGTCGGCGCTGCGGGGTGCGGTCGCGCCGGCGAAACCACCGGGTTCCCGGGGCTCGCTCCTGGGACTGTCGAGGTCCAGCACCGGTGGATGGAAGTGCTTTCGCGGCGTTGCGGATCATGTGGGCAGCGGTCCGCCGGTCCGGACCGATGAGACGACATCGAGGACCGCTTGAGTGGTGGCGGCGGCGTACTCTTCGTCCGCGACCAGCGCTTCGTGGGCGGCGCCGTCGATGACGCGGTGCATGCTGTTGGTCGACAAGGTGGCCAGCTCGTTCTGCGACGCGAGATGGGCGGTGTCGCTTCCGCTGCCGGCTGCCAGGACGACCAACGGCCTGTCGGTGAAGTCGTCCAGTGATGCCGCTTGCTCCATCGAGGTGTTCGCTTGGACGTACTCATCGATCGTGCTGCGAAGATTGCCCGCGGTCGCGGTGCTGGCGTCCACCTCTTCCTGGGACTGCGCCGGCAGGCTGCCGGTGGCGAGCTGCGCGTACAGGCGGCCCAGACCAAATCGGGCGGAGGTCGAAACCAGCGCGGAGACACGGCCGATGACGTCGTAGGAGCCCCCGTCGCCGGGCGATGCTGCCCGCGGTGTCGTCGTCGATGCCGGTGCGGTCGAGTCGATCAGCACCATTCCGGCGACCTCGTCGGGGTAGCGGGCGGCGAAGGTGAGTGTGTAGAGGCCGCCGAAGGAATGACCGGCCAGCACGAAGGGCCCTGGAACGTGTCCGGCCTGCAGCAAGGTGTGCAGGTCGGTCGCTATCTGCGTGGCGTCCTGGGGGGTGTCAGCGGGTTCGCTCCACCCGCGACCTGCGCGGTCATAGACACAGACCCGGGTGTCACGGGCGACTGCCGGGGTGATCCACCCGAGATTTGACGACATTTCACCTGCGCCTGGTTCGAGCACGACTGTCGGCGTGCCGGTGCCGGTGCAGTTCAGGTGCAGGCTGTGTCCGCCCACGTCGATCAACTGACCAGGCATCGGGTGTGCCTTCGCATCCACCGCTTCCTGCACGGTTTCAAATCCGCCGCCCACCGCGCCAAGAGCCAACATCGCGAACACCGGGTAGAGCAGCCATCGGCTGCTGCGGCTACGAAGCTGCCGGTGGGCGCTGATGATCATCCAGATGACCAACCCCAGCAGCGCGGGGGGCCACACCCAGTTGAGCGCCTCGTGTACCGGAGAGCCGAACCCCACCAGCAGCAGGCCGCCCACTCCCATGAACAATGCGGGAGCCGCGGCCCATCTCTGCGGCTGGTTGGTGAACCGCACCGAAAGCACGGCCAACATCGCCCAGCCCAACGCGAATCCGCACAGGGCCGCACCAGTGACGGCGCTCTCCTGTGCCGGGAGAAACGGGGCAATGACGAGGAGCAGAGCGGCGAGAAGTCCGGTGGCCAATGAGCCGGCCACGATCCAACCAATGTGGCCCCGCGGCCTGTGATCAGGGCTGGACGGACGGTCCGCGACGGCCCCCCGGATCGGCCACCGGATCAGCCGATGCGCGGGTTTCGGCGCCTCTTCGGTCGTCAATGGATGGCTTGTCGTCGGCTTCACGGCGGGGTCGTCGGCGAGGGGGGTGGTCGTCGTGGCTGGCGGCGCGGCCTGGTCTTCAATGCTGGTGCGGTGCTGGGTCATCACGGGCGTCCTTACCTTGAAAGGGGAGTGTTCTTGGTGGATCTGAGTTTTCGCCCGAACGGGTGGTGGTCGCGCCGGTGAAATCACCGGGATCGCTCGCGACCGGGCTGACACCGCGCTTCAACAGAGCCTGACGGCCTTGTCGCGGGTGGCTACGCTGCCGGGGTGCTGCATGGCCGGGTTGTCGAGCGGGAACGTCTCCTGGTGCTGGTGGACGACGCCCGCGGCGGCAGGGCTGGGGTGTTGGTTGTTCGGGGGCAGCCCGGTGTCGGTAAGTCGGCGTTGCTGGCCGACCTGATCGGGCACGCGGTGTCTGGCGTCGGGCTGGGGATGCTGGTCCTGCGGACGCAGGGGATCGAGTCGGAGTCGCCGCTGCCGTTCGCGGCGTTGCAGCGGCTGCTGCGTCCGGTGATGCGGTACGTCGACCATCTCCCTGCGCGGCAGTCCACCGCGCTGCGGGCGGCGTTCGGTGAGTCCGACACCCCACCCGGCGACCGGTTCCTGGTTTTCCTGGCCGCGCTGAGCCTGCTCGCCGAGGCGGCGGAGGAATCACCGGTGCTATGTGTCGTCGACGACGCGCACTGGTTGGACGAGGCTTCAACCGCCGCACTGCTTTTCGTCGCCCGCAGGCTCGGCCCGGAACGGCTGGCGCTGCTGTTCTCCGCCCGTGACGGTGACGTCCGCCGGTTCGAGAGCGGCGAGCTACCCGAGCTGGTGCTGGGCGGCATCGACGCGGCCGCTGCCACCGAGCTGCTCACCGAGCGGGGTGGTGTGCCGGTCCTGGACGACGTCCGGGACCGGCTGATGAGGCAGACCGGCGGTAACCCGCTGGCTCTGGTTGAGCTGCCAGGGACGCTGACGCCGGCCCAGCTCGCCGGTCTGGAGCCACTGCCGACGGACCTGCCGTTGACCGAGGGCGTGCAGCGGGTTTTCCTGGACCGCAGCAGAAGGCTGTCCGCCGATGCCCAGACGTTGCTGTGTGTCGCCGCCGCGGACGATTCGACCAGGGTGAGCGTGGTCCGGCGGGCCGCGGCCCTGCTCGGCGCCAGTGCTGGTGCTTTGGCGGAGGCAGAGGAATCCGGGTTGGTGACCATCACCGGGGCCGAGATCGGCTTCCGCCACCCGCTGGTCCGCTCTGCGGTGTATCAGGGCGCGACCACGCACGTCCGCCAGCAGGCGCACCGGGCGTTGGCGCAGGTGATGACCAGTGGTCAGGACGCAGACCGGCGGGCCTGGCACCTCGCTGCGGCGGTCGACGAACCCGACGAAGACGTCGTGGCAGGGCTGGACGAGGCCGCTCGGCGCGCTGCGTCACGTGGCGGCTTCGAGGCCGCGAGTGCGGCATTCGAACGGGCTTCCGAGCTGACGAGCGACGAAAATGCCCGGAGCAGCAGGCTTCTCGCTGCGGCGATGAATGCGTGGCTGGCGGCGCAGCTGCCGCGGGCGATGCGCTTGGCGAACACGGCCCGCGCCGAAGTCACCGATCCCGTGGTGCGGGCCGACCTCGATCGGCTCCGCGGCCGGATCGAATTCATCATCGGTTCCGTGCCGGTGGGAATCGGGATCTGGGGCCGGGCCGCCCGGGAGGTGGTGACCACCGACCCGCAGCGGGCCAAGGAAATCGGCATGATCGCCACCGCCGGGTCGACGTTCCTGCCCGAACGAGACCGTACCGATCTCGACCCCGCCGAACTCCTGGCCACCGCTACGCAGGACACCTCAACGCGGGCCCGGTGCTTTACCCAGCTGTTGACCGGGTTTCACCAGCTCAACCACGGCGGCCTGGCCCGCGCCGCCGGTTCCTTGCGGCAGGCCGTCATCCTCGGAAGGGACCTGTCCGAGACGGACCTGCTGACCAACCTCGGGATCGCAACCTTCCATCTCGGCGACGACGACGGATTCCGGCGCTTCTTCAGCCGGATGCTGACGCAGGCCCGCAATGATGGGGCGATCGGCCTCGTCCTGTTCGCGTTGCCGCGGTTGGCGCTGGCCGATCTGTCCGCCGGGAGCTGGGCCGGCGCGGTGGGTCATGCCACCGAGGCGCTGGAGCTGGCCCGCAGCACCGGGCAACATGGGTTGGCCGCGATGCCGCTGGCCCAGCTGGCGCTGGTCGCCGCGCTCCGCGGCGACCAGGGATACGACGGGTTGGTGACCGAGTTGGATCGGGTCACCGCGGGGGAGCCCGCCGGGATCCTCGGTGTGTTGATGCAGGACACCCGGCGGTGGGCGCAGGGTGCTCGCGCCGCGCTGACCGGGGAACCTGCGGAGGCGTTGCACCACTTCGAGCAGATGACCCAACCCACGCTGACCCGGTTGGCGGCCTATGACCGGTTGGACATCGCCACCCGTACCAGTCACCTCGACACCGCCGCGCGATGGCTGGCCGAACTGGAACAGTTCGCCGATGCCGCCGAAACACCCCACGCCCGTGGGGTTGTCGCCTACGGGCGTGGGGTGCTCGCCGCCCGGGAGGAAGCACCGGCGGCCGAAGAGTTCTTCACCCTCGCGCTCGGATTCGAACCCGGCCAGGATCGGCCCTTCGAGCAGGCCCGCACCCACCTTGCCTTTGGTGAGTTCCTGCGCCGGTCCCGTCGCCGGGTCGATGCCCGAGAGCAGTTACGGTCGGCCCTGCAAATCTTCCACGACCTCGGCGCAGACCCCTGGGTGCAACGGGCGGAGCAGGAGCTCCGAGCCTCCGGTGAGACCGCCAGGAAACGGGACGCCTCAACCAGCGTGACGCTCACCGCGCAGGAGAAGCAGGTCGCCACCTTCATCGCGGAAGGGCTGTCCAACCGCGAGGTCGCCGCGAAGTTGTTCCTCAGTCCGCGAACCATCGATTTCCACCTCCGGAACGTCTTCGCGAAGACGGGTATCACCTCACGCGGGGAACTCGCCCGGATCCCCCTCGGATAGGGGCCGGCGCAACGATCGATCGCCGACCGTTCAGGTCCGGTGGGCCCGGACCCACCGGGCAAGGCCGATCAGGAGGATGGCGAGAAGTACGCCGCCGATGACGACGAATCCGGATGCCCGGTTGTCTCCGCCGAACACGCCGTTCGCCACGAACACGGCCACGAAGGCAAGTACCACGCGCCTGGCCACGCTCATCCTGTCAAACCCGCCTGGTGTGTTGCCTGCGCTCGTCTCGTTCGGGTTGTCGCTCATGGGAGCCTCTCTCGTGGGCCTTGTCTTGGGTCGAGGGTGCGGGATGCGTCAGCTCGCCGCGATGCCCTCCATGCCGGTGGTGGTGAATGCAGGCAGTCCCGAAACCGTCTGGATCCGGTCGAGTGAGCCGTCACGGGAGACGGCGTACGCCCCGAGGCTCCCGGCGACCGCCTCTTGCACATACAAGAACCGGCCGTTGCTGGATGCCGCGAGGTCGATCGGACCCGCTGCGGTAGTGGCTGCAACGGGGTTCGTGAGGGTCGCTGAACCGTCGGCCGCCACCTGCCATGCAGAGAGGGTCGCCGACCCGGCGTTCGCGCCGTAGATGGTGTGGCCGGCCAGGACGTTCCAGCACAACGCCGCGCCACCGGTGGAGGCCGAGGAGCCGAGCAGGGCCATGGAGCCGTCGCGCGCGACACTGTAGGAGCTGGTCATTCCGGTGCCGGCCTCGGTCACATGGACGGTTCCGCGTCCGTCGACGACGAACGAGAACGGCACGGGTCCGGCCGAGGCGGTGACCAACGGCGTGGCTGAGGGATATCCATGCCGGTCGACCGGGAAGCTCACGATCTGGTTGTGGTTCTTGGTGGTCACGATGAGGGTGCGGCCGTCCTTGTTGAACCCGATCTGGGCCGGCGCGGAGATGAACACCGGCGGGTTGGCGTTGCCCAGGCCAAGTGTGCGCTCCGACCCGGGCATCGGGACGAGGGTGCCGTGCCTCAACTCGAAGCCCGAGATGCTGCCGGCACCACCGGCGTTGAGCACGTAGACCAGGTCACCGCGGACGGCGATGCTCGTCGGGAACTGACCCCCGGATGGCACGACGGAGCCGCGACTGAGGGTTGCGCCGCGAACGGCGAAGGAAGTGACGGTGTCGCTTCCGGCGTTGACGGCCAGCAGCACACGGTGGTCGGAGTCCAGCACCAGGGATCCCTGCGATGCGAGGGCGTCCAGCGGGACGCCGATCTCCGTCCCGCCGTTTCCTCCGGTCGGGTACGTGCTCGCCGCGGTCAGCAGGCCGGACGCACTGCGCGTGTAGGTCGCGATCTGGTTTCCGTTGGTCGAGTTGAGTTGGACGAAGACCGCCCCGGCTGCGTTGTCGTTGTGGTGATTGACTTCGGCAGACGCCGCGCCCAGCGGACTGAGCAGCAGGGCGGTGGCCGCCCCGGCGATGGCGAGGAGCGCGCGGCGCGAGACCGAGCGGATGAGGGGTGAGCGGGTCATGTCAGACTCCATGGGTCGAGATGGGACGGCCAGGTGGCCGGTCGTCACTCGGTGTGCTGCGTGACGGACGAAGACTTGGCGTCGGCGACAAGCGCGTTCTTACCTGCGGAGGCGAGAAATCTGTCGGCGTCGCGGTCGTCTGCTCTCAGCAGGTCGTCGAACCCCCGGGTCATGGTTCGAGGTGGTTCGCCGCTTCCGGTGCCGACCTGGTCACTGCGATCACCATGACCTATCCCGCCGAGTCGATCGGGTGGCCCACTCGCACGCTCGTCCAGTGGTGCTCGTCCGGCTCAGGTGAGGCGAGCCACCCACCCCACCCGAGCCGCCGGGGGATGTCTGGGGCTCGTCAAGCCTGCGGGCGCCCGCCAGGACCCAAAGGGACGGATCGGCGAGATCTGCAACTCGGGGATCTCGGCAGCGAATTGGTCGGTCACTCCTGGCTCAGGCCGACACAAGTCCATGGCGCGCGCGGCGAAGCAATACCTCACGCAATCCGGTCGTGACGACCCACACCACGAGCAACCAAGCGAGTGCCTGATTGCCGAGGTCGAAGCGCATGTCTACCAGCAGCACTGCGCCAGTGAAGAATGCGGTGATGAGTAGGTAGGTGCCCACTGCGATGCGTTCTTTGCTCTTCCTGACCGTGGAGTTCTTGGCAAACTCCGCACCGAGGTCGGTGGGAGCCCCGAAGGATCCCAGCGTCGATGCGAAGGCGTCCTCTACGGCGGCACCGCCGTCGATGCGGTCCTGTGCACCGGAACGCACGTGGTCCGCAAGCTCGCCGAGGTGGGGGACGAGTTCGGGGTGAGTGGCGCGCAGTTGGTCGGTCCACTGGCTGATCAGTGCGTCAAGCGATGGCATGAGTTCCTCCTGTGTTCGGGCCGCGCAAGGCAGCGAGGGTTGACGAGATGAGGTCGAAGTCGCGCGATTGGGTGTCCAGGTGTTCGCTACCCGCGGTCAGCAGCCGGTAATACTTTCTGAGTCGACCGGCGTCCGATGTTGCTTGGTAGCCCTCGATGTACCTTCGGGATTCGAGGCGGTGCAACAAGTAAGTCGTAGACTCCCTGCGTAGAAGCGGGTGATTTCTTCGCTGGCAAGGTCGAGGACATCGGGGACCCTTGGTTGGGTGAAACCTGCACTGTCCCAGTTGTTCACGACCCCGTGAGGGAGGCCGCCGTGGCCGCGGCAACAACGATCGTGAACGCGAAGATATTCGACGGGACGAAGTTGCAGGACTGGACGTCGGTCCGGTTCGCTGACGGCCTGATCACCAAATGCTCGGCCGACTCCACCGCCCAAGACGGCGACGAAGTGATCGACGCGGGTGGCGGGACTGTGCTTCCCGGTCTGATCGACGCGCACGTGCATCTCGTTCCCGGCGCCCTCGCGCAGTCATTGACCTTCGGCGTCACCACGGTTCTCGACATGTTCAGCAAACCCGACGTGGTCGCCAGGGCCAAGGAGCAGGCCGGCTCCCGTCCGGACGTGGCCGACGTGCGTTCCTCGGGTGTCGGTGCCACCGCACCCGGCGGGCACCCGTCGATGATGTACGCCCCGTTCCCGACGTTGACCTCCGCCGACCAGGCCGAGCAGTTCGTCGCGGAACGGATCGCGGCGGGCTCGGACTATCTGAAGATCATCTCCGGCACCGCGAGTCGATGGCCGTCGCTGGACTCCGAAACCATCAAGGCACTGGTCACTGCCGCGCACGCCCGCGGCCTGGTCGTCGTCGCTCATGTGAGTTCGGCGGCCGGTGTCGAGGAGGTTGTATCCGCCGGTGTCGACGTGGTGGCCCACATTCCCGTGGACGCCGAACTGGACGAGGCGCTGGTCGGACGCATGGCCGAAGCCGGAATTGTGGTCGGTCCAACGCTGGCCACCATCGAGAACACCCTCGGCGAATCAGGTGGCGCGGCAGTGGTCGGTGACCCGCGGCTCGTTGAGGCGCTCGGGGAGGTCTGGGTACGCCGGTTGACCTCGAGTGCCTCGGGATGGCGAGACCGGGCGATGCCGCCCTACTCGCGGGCCGAGGACAACGTGCGGCGACTGGCCGATGCGGGGGTCACTCTGTTGGCCGGCACCGACGCCCCTAACCCGGGGACCGTGTTCGGAGCAAGCCTGCACCGGGAGTTGGAACTCCTTGTCCGGTGCGGCATCAGCCCGGTGCAGGCCCTGGCGGCGGCCACCACCGAACCGGCACGAGTGTTCGGCCTCGCCGACCGAGGACGTATCGCGGCCGGGCAGCGCGCGGACCTGGTCCTCGTGTCCGATAACCCGTTGACAGACATCACCGCAACACGCTCGATTGAGCGGATATGGCGCGCGGGCACAGCCTGCGATCGACGCGCCTTCGTCGCGAGCGCTGCCGAGGCTGAGCAGCTTGACGCTTTCGACGCCCAGGTCGCCAAGGTCGTGGCAGCCGTGCGCGAACGGGGGTCCGACTTCGGTCCGAGGAAGGTCCCCAGAACGCGGGTGCCGTAGCTCTTGGACGGCATCGCGCCTTGGCTGGCTGGCCTCGAATGGGATCAAGATTCTTGCACCTGGGCAGCGGACCCGCTCCGCCGAATCGGCAGCCATCAGCGCACGAGTGGCCGCATCCGAATAGCGACTGGCCGACGGTGAGATCCCACGGGTCAGGGTTTCCGGTTTGGACCTGATGGGGTAAGCATGAGCGAGCAGAAACCGTTCGAAGCCCGTGAATGAGTGGGCCGCTGTTCCACCGGACAAGGCGAACCTCGCTGCGGAGGAACTCCTGGGCGCCCTCTGGTAGGGCACAGGACGGCGTGCCGCCCTGAATGGTTCGGGCGTTTTGCAGTCCATATGAAGGGAATCTTTGTGCCGGTGATCGAGGTCGATGGACTGGTCAAGAGCTACGACGACAGAGTCGTCGTCGATGGCGTGTCCTTCTCTGTGGAAGAAGGGGAGATCTTCGCAATCCTCGGCCCGAATGGGGCTGGTAAGACCACGACGGTGGAGTCGATCGCTGGGTTGCGCACGCCCGACTCGGGTCGGATCCGAGTGTTCGGCTTCGATCCGGTCGAGGACAGGGCCCAGGTGCGGAGCCATCTGGGAGTTCAGCTCCAGGAGAGCAGGTTCCAGGATCGGGTGAAGGCGAAGGAGGTGGTGGAGACGTTCGCGGCCTTGTACCCGGATCCTCTCGACGTCTCGAGCCTGCTCGAGCGTCTCGGGCTCAGCGACAAAGCCAACACGCGTTACGCCCGTCTCTCCGGTGGTCAGCAGCAGCGTCTCTCGATCGCAGTCGCCCTGGTCGGACGACCACGGGCCGTCATCCTCGATGAGCTCACCACGGGTCTGGACCCGCAGGCCCGCCGGGAGACGTGGGGACTCGTGGAGGAATTGCGAGATACCGGGGTCACGATTCTCTTGGTGACACATTTCATGGAGGAGGCCGAGAGGCTGGCGGACCGTTTGGCCTTGATCGATGAGGGGCGCCTGGTCGCCCTGGACACTCCGCAGGGCCTCATCGACAGCGTTGGACTGGAGCAACGCATCCGCTTCACGACTTCGGAAACCGTCAAAGACGACTGGCTGAGGGATCTCCCCGAGGTGACCGGGATCTCTCGCTCCAACGGCGAGATCGTCGTCAAAGGCAACGAGAGATTGCTCTTCTCGGTCGTCTCCCTCTTGGCCAGCCACGGGATCGTCCCCCCTCGGTTCCAGGTCGATCAGACCACTCTCGACGATGCGTTCGTAGCCATGACCGGACGTCGGCTGGGCACCGCAGATGAGGAGATTGCGTGATGTCCGCGGTTGCTGCACTGACCAAGACCCAGTCCAAGGTCTTTCTCAGAGAGCCGTTGGCGGTCTTCTTCGGACTGGTGTTCCCTTCGGTGCTGCTGGTGGTCATTGGTACCGCGTTTCCCGGCGCCAGGGATCCAGCCGCCGTCTTCGGCGGGAGAAGTCTTGTCGAGGTGTATGCAGCAACGAGCATCGTCCTCGGGCTCGCGACCGTGGCCATCTTGTTGCTTCCCGTCGCCCTGGCGGGGGATCGGGAGAAGGGGATCCTCCGCCGGCTGTCCACGACACCGGTTCACCCCCGAGCCTTGGTGACGGCACACCTCACGGTGCAGTTGGCGGTGGTGACGGTGGCGACCATCGCCGCGGTGCTGATCGGGATACTCGTGTTCGGCATCGAGTTCCCCGAGAACCTCGGGTGGTTCATCGTCTCTTTCGCTGTGGGTGCCGTCTCACTGCTCGCCGTCGGGTTGCTGATCGGAGCCGTCGCACCGACGGCGACCTCGGCACAGGGCATCGGGATGATCCTCTACTTCCCGATCCTCTTCTTTGCAGGCGTGTACCTCCCCCTCCAGGTGATGCCCGAAGGGGTCCAGACCATCAGCAGCTACACACCTGCTGGAGCTGCGGTCCAGGCTCTCTCGGACAGCTGGGTTGGTGGCGTTCCCCCAACCTCCAGTCTCCTGGTCATGGCGGCGTACGCGGTCGTCGCCGGTTTGCTTGCTGTCAGGCTCTTTCGCTGGGATTGAGCTCCCCAGCCGCCAATCGGCTCGGGAGTTGGCCGGTCCCCGACCGACGCCGGCGCCCGGGTGGTCGGGGGACCCGCTCGAGGCCGTCGAGGATCAGGTCCAGACCGAAGTCGAACTCCGCGGTGTAGTCGTAGTCCGGTTGTAGCGCGTGCTCGGTGAGCATGTCGGCGAGGTGCGGGTATTCGTCGGCCGGCAGGTGCTGCAGGATGCCCTCCGCGACGGCTGTGGCCTGCTGCGGGGTGCTCGTGGTCAGGTTGTGTTGTTGTTGGGTGAAGCCGTAGAGGTAGCTGTCGATGAGCGAGAACGCGTGCGCGGTTTGGTGGATCGTGAAGCCCGCGGTCCGGAGGCAGCCGATCACGGCGTTGTGGTGTCGAAGGGTCGCCGGACCAGGATTGGTTCGTGACTGCATCAGGGTGCTCGCCCAGGGGTGCCGCACCAGGGCGTCCCGGGCCGAGTACGCCCGGCGGCGCATGGCCGTCTTCCAGTCGGTGTCGTCGGCCGGAACAGTGATCTCGCTGAAGACGAGATCCACGATCCCGTCAAGGATGTCGTCCTTGCCGGCGATGTGGTTGTAGAGCGACATCGGTTTCGCGCCGAGTTCTTCGGCGATGTGCCGAATGCTCAGTGCGTCGATCCCACCGGTGTCGGCGACGACCAGGGCAGCGTCCAGCACCCGGGTTCTGCTCAACGGGGTTCGCGGCCGGCCGCCGCGGTCGGTTCCGTTCGCCATCTGGATCCTCCATCGGTGGGGGTGCTCATCCCCGGTAAGAACTGCTCTTGACTTACGTACAGTGTACGTCTACCTTCTCCAAGTGTTGAACGTACACCGTACGTTCGAGTCTCGGAGAGCCCGGGATTGCCCTCCATCGAAGGAAGCCAAGTCATGAACGTCGCACCCCAACGCCTCGCGAGGACCGCGGGCCTCCTGTATCTGCTGGTTGCCATCTTCGGTGGCTTCGCCGAAGGGTTCGCCGAACCCCTGGTCTACGTTCCCGGCGACGCGGCCGCGACCGCGGGAAACGTCGGGGCTAACGCGGGCCTGGTGCGCCTGGGCGTGGTCTCGGACCTGGTGAACCAACCGGTGTTCCTTTTCCTGGCCCTCACCCTGTACGCGCTGCTCAAAGGCGTCCACGCCGCCGCGGCCAGGGCCATGGTCGCCCTGGTGATCCTCGCGGCCGGGATAGCGTCCCTGAACGTGGTCTTCGAGTTCGCCGGCCTGCAGGTCGCGACCGGCGCGGTCGACCTGTCCGCCCTCGGCACCGACGGATCAGACGGCATCGTGCTGCTGCTGCTGGACACCCAGCACTACGGGTTGCTCATCGCGCAGGTCTTCTTCGGATTGTGGCTGGCCCCGCTCGGATACCTGGCGTACAAATCGGGCTGGTTCCCCAAGCCCCTGGCCGCCAGCCTCATCCTCGCCGCGGCCTGCTACCTGATGGACGTCCTGACGGCGTTCCTGCTGCCCGACCTCAACCAGTCGATCCACACCCTGATCGTCATCCCGTGCATCGTCGCCGAGATCTGGATGGTCGGCTACCTACTCACGATCGGCGTGAAGAACCACCAGCACACCACCAGCACCACCGGCGAGCCCGCCCACACAGCAGTCTGACTGCTGCACCGCCATCCTTTCGGGGTCGGATTTACGTGTCGGCCCGCTGAACAACGGTGCACACCGCCGTCGACGTGCTACCGCCGAAATTCAGGGTCGCGAATCGCCGTGCCCCGGCGATCTGATAGCCGTGAGCCCGGCCGGTCACCTGCAGGTGGCCGTCCAGCAACATCCGGACACCCGTAGCTCCCACCGGGTGGCCGACGCCGATCAGCCCCCCGCTGGGGTTGATCGGCAGCCGCCCATTCCGCCCGGTGATCCCGCTTTCGATGGCTTCACCGCTCGCACCCGGCTTGGTGATACCGAAGTGATCGATCGCCAGGTACTGCGACACCGTGAAGCAGTCGTGCGTTTCAATGCCGTCCAATTCCATGATGTCGCCGATGCCCGCCCTGCCGAGGGCATCGGTGATCGCCTCCCGGACGTGCGGGAAAAGGTACTCGGCGGCCGCACTCGCTTCGAGCTTGTCCTGCAGATGCAGGGAGGCGTTGCGGTGACCCCAGCCGGAGATGCGGGCAACACCGGAAATGTCCCGGCCGCTGGTTTGCAACCATCGCTCGGAGACCAGCACGACGCCCGCTCCGCCGTCGGTGACCTGGCTGCAGTCGTACCGCCTGACCCGGCCGACGACGACCGGGTTCGCCACGTCGTCGTCGGTGAAGCACGCGGCCGGTGTTTCCCACGAGCGCGTCTGCGCGTTCGGGTTCGTCCTGGCATTGGCGAAGTTCTGTTCCGCGATCATGCGCAGGTGCTGGTCCCGGATTCCGTAGCGCCGGTCATAGGCCTGGGCGATTTCGGAAAAGGTGTACGGCCAGACGAAATCCTGGCCGTCACCTTCATGTCCGACCCAGGATGCGGCTGCCAGATAGCCGGCGCCGACCGCGCCTGGCACGTTCCGTTCGATTTCCACACCCAACACCAGGGCCACGTCGTAACGACCCGATTCGATGTCGGCCATTGCGGCCAGCACGGCGACACCCCCGGACGCGCAGGCAGCTTCGTGTCTGGTGGCCGGCACGCGGGCGAACTCGGGGAGCACGGAGGCGACCATGGAGCCGAGATGTGCCTGCCCGACATAGAACTCGGCCATCGCGTTGCCGAGGTGGATGACTCCGACTTCTGCGGCGACGATCCCCACAGCGGACAGCGTCCCAGTGGTGGTTTCCCTGACCAGGTCGCCGATTTCCAGCGATTCCTTGGTGAAGTTGCGAGCGAAGTCGGTCTGGAAGCCGCCCAGGATGTACACGGCAGGGGTCATGGTGATTCCTCGAGTACTGGAGTGGTCGTTAGCGATCGCGCGGAAGGTGACGCCGCGGTCCGGATCCGCCTGCGCCACACTTTCCAGCAGCGGGGCGAGTTCATCGCAAGTCCGCCTCGGTGCCGGCCCTGACGTCGGCTTCCGAGACACCGGGCGCGCATTCCACCAGGAGCAGCCCGGCGTCGGTGACGTCGATGACCGCAAGATCGGTGATGATCCGGTGCACCACCGCCCGGCCGGTCAACGGCAACGTGCAACGTTCGACGATCTTTGCGGCGCCGTCTCTGGTCAGGTGTTCCATCAGCACGATGACCCGCCTGGCGCCGTGCACCAGATCCATCGCACCGCCCATGCCTTTGATCATCATTCCGGGAATCGCCCAGTTGGCGAGGTCGCCGCCTCGAGAGACCTGCATGGCCCCGAGGATCGCGATGTCGATCTTGCCGGAGCGGATCATCCCGAAGCTGGCGCTGGAGTCGAAGTAGCTGGCGCCGGGCCGCACCGTCACGGTCTCCTTGCCGGCGTTGATCAGATCTGCGTCCTCGTCGCCCGGTTCCGGATACGCTCCGGTGCCGAGGATCCCGTTCTCCGAGTGCAATACCAGTGCGGTTTCCACCGCGATGTGGTTGGGCACCAACGTCGGTAGCCCGATGCCGAGGTTGACGTAGTCCCCGTCCCGCAGTTCCCGCGCGGCTCGGGCCGCCATCTGGTCCCGGCTCAGGCCGGTGCGGACAGCGGCGGTCATGCCGATCCCTTTGCGGTGCGGGTGGTGAGCCGCTCGATGCGCTTGTCGGTGGCCTGGGCCTCGGACAGCGGCACGACCCGGTCGACGTAGACGCCAGGCAGGTGGATGGCGTCCGGTTCGAGGTCACCCGGTTCGACCAGGTTCTCCACCTCTGCGATAGCAGTTCGTGCCGACATGGCGCAGACCGGGTTGAAGTTCCGTGCGGCCTTGCGGAAGACGAGATTGCCGTGTCGGTCGCCCTTCCAGGCCCGGATGAGGGCGAAATCCGCGGGCAGCGCCCGCTCCAGCACATAGGTAACGCCGTCGAGTTCGGTGGTCGGCTTCGGCGGGGACAGCAGCGCGACCGAGCCGTCACTGCCGTACCGCAGCGGAATGCCGCCGTCGGCCACCTGGGTGCCCATCCCGGTCAGCGTGAGAAAGGCGGAGATCCCGACGCCGGCCGACCGCAGCCGTTCCGCCAGGCTGCCCTGCGGGGTGAGCTCGACCTCGAGTTCGCCCGACAGGTACTGCCTGGTGAATTCCTTGTTATCTCCCACGTAGGACGCGACGACCCGGCGAATCTGCCTGGTGGCCAGCAGTTTTCCCAGACCGACGCCGTCGATCCCGAGGTTGTTGGAATACACCGTCAGGTCGCCCGCGCCCTGTGCGGCGAGCGCATCGATAAGGACGGACGGAATCCCACAGATGCCGAACCCGCCGCAGGCGATCGTGGCACCGGGGGGGATGTCGGCGACTGCGGCCGCGGCCGTTGGGACGATCTTGTTCATCTGGATGTCTTCTCGTCTCGGGTCGGGGTAACAGGCGGGGTCAGGTCAGGTCATGAACGGGTCAAGAACGGATCGCATCGACCGCAGTTCGGATCGCCGGCTCACGTGAGGTGCTCCAGTCGCGCCAGCACCGTCTCCGGCACGGCCGCCGCGGGGATCTCGGCGAGCAGGAAGTCCCCGCTCGGCGGACTTTGCGGCTCCTTGTCGAGCCAGAAGGCCGGCGGAACAACCGCTCCGCTCAGCGCCGAGCCGAGAACCTCGATGCCGTAGGCCATCCGCCGACCCATGGTCCACCTGTAGTGCGCGGCGACGTTGGTGACCGGCGTGTAGGCGACCGGCTCCACTGGGGTCAGCGTGCCGGCCGCGGTCCAGCGTTCGTCCAGCAGCAGCAGGGACACCGGCAGTGCGGACAGCCGCCGCAGCCAGTCGGCGACATACATCGCGGCGTTCTCCGCGGCGGCCTCGTCCAGGTCGGCGACGCTGCCGGCGCCAGCTTGCACATGGGTCTGCGCCAGCCACAGCATCGGGGACGGAATCTGCACGATCAAGGGAGCTGCGGACGTCCGGGAGACGACGGTGGCCAGTTCCACCGCAGCGGAACTGAGCCCTTCGGCGGCCAGCAGCGTCTTGAGGGCGAAGCCCCGGCGGGACCTGGCCGCCATCGCGGCCCGCAGCGCGGGGTCGCCGTCCAGTGCCTGCGCGTACCAGACACCGAGGTCGAGCAGCGTGCTGTCCGGCCGGAGCAGTCCCTGTGCCTGTCGCAGGAACTGCGCGTACTCGACCGCGTCCGCCCACGGGATCGGTTGGCCGCGCAGCAGAACGGCCTGCGCGTATTGCCGATGGTCCAGCAGGACAGCCGTTGTCCGCCCCGACGAGGGTACGCGGACGATGGCGGCGAAATCGGTTGGCACGATGAGCTCCCTGGAAAGAATCATGGTCGGTGGTGACGAGAACGGCGCCCGGACGGTTGCTTGGTGCCGTCCCGCCCGACGACCCGGTGGGGCAGACAGGCGGGACGGAGCACCATCGAGCGGGCGTCAGGACAGGCGTTGGACATCCTCGCCGTACTTGTCCTCGAGCTCGCGCACCCTGGCCTCCAGCGACGCGACCTTCAGATCGCGGCGGTCGGGGAGCATGATGATCGGCATCTGGTCGACGGTCGCGGTGATCCGCTTAGGCCCGTCCAGGTCGAAGACGGTGGCCATCAGCTCGTCGGTCTCGTCGCCCCAGGAGCCGTAGTACAGCAGGTCTTTCGGCGGTTCGGGGGTGACGAAATCGCGGACGAACTCGGCGTAGGGCTTGCCGCGCTGCAGCCGATCTCTGCGCGCCTTCGCCCGCAGTTCCGTGGTTCCGTCGACGTCCAGGATCAGCGTCTCGGGATCGTAGGCGATGGCGAAGATGTCGCGGGCGACCTTCTCGCTGATCCGGTTGACCTCAACGTCGTGGATCACGGCGTAGGGGTCACGCTCGAGCACGTCGCCGTAGCCACCACCGGCTCCCTGGCTGATCATGTACAGCTCGCCGTCCTTGGCAACGTCGAATTGCAGCCCCATGTGGTCGGTCATGTACTGCCCACCCTCGAAAGGCCGGTCGTTCATGACCTTTTCGATGGACAGGTCGAAACGGCTGGGATCCTTGCGCAGCACGTCATAGACGTTGATGCCCTTGACCCGGGCGAGCGGGTAGGTCCCGCAGCCGTAGCCACCGAACATCCCGACGATCGAGGAGAACTTCGCGCCGGAGGTCACCGTCATGAATCCCCACAGCGGTGTGCCCTCGCTGGCCACGATCATCTCGTAGCCCATGCCGCCGGTCTGCTTGCCGAAGCCCATGTTGTCCCGGACCAGGCGTTTGGACACCAGCTGCATGAACGGCACCTCCTCCTCCATCACCTCCTGCTCGGCGGTGTCCGCCATGGCGCAGAACAGCGGCGACACCGCGTCCTCACCGTCCATGAAGGCCTTTGCCCCGCCGGGCATTCCGTTCAGGTCGGCACACAGGTTGCCGACCTGGTCGCCGTGCTGGGTGAGCCCACCCCAGAGGAAGGTGTTGATCTGGTTGAACCAGGGCGCGATCACGTTGGAGAACTTCTCCGGGTTCGCGAACTGCATCTTTGCCCAGAGTGACTGGAATGCGGAGAAGCCGCGGAACGATGCCTGCAGCGACTGACCCATGGGGGCGTCGTACCCGGCGTCGGCCCAGGTGTGCTCGTCGGAAATGATCTCGATGGGGCTCATCGCCGATGTGCAGCGCGGCAGGTCGGGCCACCAGAACGCCAGAATCGCCTGCACGAACATGGATTTCACCGAACACAGCGGCGAGTTGATCGCTCGGTTGAGGATCTCCGGTCCGGTTCCGCGCAGGTCCACGGTCATCTTGTCGCCCTTGACGGTGATCTTGCAGGCGAACTTGATCAGGATGTTCTCCTTGAGAGTGGAGTCCATGAACTGATTGAACTGCGTTGTCCCATCGGGTAGTTCGCTGATCCGCCGGCGCACCTCGTCCTCGACGTCCTCCACGGTGACGCGCAGCGCGGCGACGAAAGTCTCCACTCCGACCTCGTCGATGAGGCGGTCGACCCGCTCGAGGATCCGTTGCACCGCACCAATTTTCACCTTCATATCGGCCAGCTGCAGCTTCGGGTCACGCACCGAGTGCTGCAGGAAGGTGACCAGATCACGGCGCAGCTCGCCGCGCTCGACGATCTTGAACGGGCTCATCCGCAGGCCGTCGTCGAACGGAGTCTCCGATCCGGACGGCATGCCACCCGGCTCGCACGCGCCGTTCTCGCCCTCGTGGATGGTCGCGGCCACCCAGGCGATGATCCGGCCGTCCCGGATCACCGGCATGATCATCGACTGGTCCGTGTTGTGCACGTTGCCGAACCTGGCGTCGTTGTGGATGAATCCGTCACCGGGATTGATGCCGACGGTCGGCTCGTCCTTCCAGTACTTCATGATGTACCGGATCGGGTGGTGCAGGATCGCGGAGAAGGCGATCACCCCGTGGCAGGACAGGTAGGTGACATCGCCTGCCGCCGTGTAGATGGCGGTGGTCAGGTCGCCCCATTTGGCGCCGGGCGCCGCGCCCATCGCCTCGCACATCTCGTAGCCCTCGTCCAGCGCACCGGCCAGCCGTTTCCGAATACGGTCGATCTGCAGCGGGTCGACACCCGTTGAGATGCAGTAGTTCTCGAAGTCGGACCGTGGGGTGATGCTGTGGTCGCGCATGATCGCCGGGTCTGGCCCGAGGAACAGCGTCGTCTCGTCCATGAACTGGTCGACCCACTCCTGTTCCTGGGCTGTGAGCTGGGTGACGGGTGGATCCTGAATCGCTGTCATGTCAAGTCTCCTGGGTTGTCGAAGAGCGAGTGAGGGGTCGGCGAGGGGGTCAGTCCCGGAGGAACCACACCGCCCCTTGCGGAGTCGGCTCGAGCCGCCACCCGTCCTCGACGAGGTAGGTGGTGTTTTCCGTGGTGACGATGGCCGGCCCGACGATCTTGTACTCGTGGGTGAGCGCGCTGCTGTCATAGATGGGCGTTTCCAGTGCGGCGTCGGCGGAGACGAAATGCACCTTGCGGTAGCCCAGCGGGGTCGGTTCGGTGCGCACCGCGGTGTTGTCCAGCGAGTCGAACTTCACCGCGTCACCGTTGACGAACGAGGCGACCCGAATGGTCTGTACCCGGATACCGGCCTCCGGTGCTTCAGAGCCTTTGCCGTAACGCTGGCTGTAGATGTCGGAGAAGGTCCGGATCATGGACAGCACGTCGCCGACGCTGTGGATGCGGCTGATGTCGAAGACCACGGCGGTGGTGACCAGCTGATTCCCGTAGCGCATGTCCATCTCGAGTCGGTGCTGCACCTCGTCGGGATCGAACCCTTGTCGCACCAGGTCTTCCCGACCCTTGGCCTCCAACTCCTGCACGATCAGGTTGAATTCGGCGTGGTTGTCGTACAGCGCCCTGGTGGTCGCGTTGTACATGACCACATGGGCGCCGCGCTCGTGGATGTGCAACTGCTTCATATTGCCGGCGCCACAGGCGGAGAAGACCGACGCGAATGGCGGTGCGAGGATCCTCCTGATGCCGGCATGATCGGCGATGCCGCAGGCGTGCAGCGGCCCGTTCCCGCCGTAGGCGAGCATCGTGAAGTCCTCGGGCAGATAGCCGCGGACCCGCAGTTCCTTCCCGATGCCGATGGCCATCTGCTCGTCGACGCCACGCTTGATCTCCTTGGCGACCTGGATGACGTCCATGTCGAGTTCATCGCAGAGTGTCTCTTCGATGGCGAAGACGGAGCGTTTCGGGTTGAGCTTGATGAACCCGTTCGCGTAGTTGTCCGGGTCCAGGTAGCCCAGCAGCAGGTCGGCATCGGTGACGGTGGCCTGCAGGCCACCGCGGTCGTAGCAGGCCGGACCGGGATCGGAGCCGGCCGATTCCGGACCGAGCTTGACGCCCTTGTGGATGCGGTCGTATGAGGCGATGGAGCCGCCGCCCGCGCCGAGCGTGAGCAGGTGGATCATCGGGACCGAGACCAGCCAACGGTCGATCGTCGGCTGGAAGTCGTAGTGCTTGACTCCACCCTCCGGCACCAGGCCGATGTCGAATGACGTGCCGCCCATGTCGGTGGAGATGATGTGCCCGATGCCGGTCTCGCTGGACAGGTGCTCGGCGGCGCCGACTCCGGCGATCGGGCCCGAGTGGATCGTCTGCAGCGCGTCCGTCGAGTTCATCTGCGCCATGCCGCCGGAGTTGTGGATCACCATCATCGGCTTGTCGTAGCCGGAACCGCGCAGGTTGCTCGCCAGCTGGCTCAGCGCGTGGAACATGATCTCGTGCAGGAAGGCGTCGACGATGGTGGACGTGGCCCGGACGTACTCGCCCTTGCGGCCGGACACCTGGTGTCCGAGAAGGACCGGGATGGCACCCAGCTCGTGTGGTGGGTATTCCTCGAGAATGATCTCCAGAATGCGCAGCTCGTGGTCGGGGTTCTCGGTGGCGTTGGTCAGCGAGACGATGATCGCCTCGGCGCCGGCGTCGACGAGCTCGCGGACCATCGTGCGCACGTCCCGCTCGAACAGCGGCACGACGACCTGGCCGGCCGAGTTCACCCGCTCCTTGACCGACCTGATCAGCCGGCGGGGCACCAGCGGCTCCGGCCGTTCGGCCGCGGCCAGGTTCTGCTGCATGGATGGGTCAAGGCCCTCGCCGTAGCCGCGCCCCCTGGACAGCGGAATGGTGTCCTCGAAGCCGTGGGTGACGATCGCGCCGACCTTCGGGCCCTTGCGCTCGATCAGCGCGTTGGTGCCGAGGGTGGTTGCGTAGCGCACCGAGTCGACCTCTGCCAGCACCAGATCCCTTTGCAGTCCCGCGCTCTCGCAGGCCAGATCGAGCGCCTCGTTGAACCCGAGGGCGAGGTTGTGGTGCGTGGTCAACGCCTTCGCCTCGACGTACTGCTCGTCCCAGACGAAAAAGCAGTCGGTGAACGTGCCGCCGATGTCGACGGAAATTCGCTTCATGGTGGTCTCCTTCCGGTCCGGGGGATCAGTGGGCGTCGACGATGGACGGCGTGTGTTTGAGTGCGTCGTCACCGGGGCCGTAGGCGATGACCTGCATCGGGTCGGTGCCCCGGGCGGCCCACTGGGCGCGCAGCGCGTCGATGTCGAAGATCATGTCGACCGTCGGTGGGTGCCCCGGCGGGACGTACTCGGTCTCGATCTGCGTCGCGCAGCCCGGGCAGTAGAACTCGAGGATGCGGCAGTATGTCGGATCCGGCGAGAAGGTGAATTCGTATCGGTCCGGATCAATGATGGGCTGGTGAATCTCGCGGGGGTCGCGGTCGTAGACCAGCGTTCCCTCCTTGTAGTTGCCACGGGCGTTGCCCAGGTCTTGGTCGCACACCCGGCACACCCAGCGTTCGGTGTCTAGGTCGATGAACAGGTACTCGGTCATGGGAATTCGCATTTGTCGTCACCACTCTCGTCAGGAAAGGTCGTTGTGTCGTAGAGGTTCTGGCGTTCCGACTACCCGGGTCGACCCGGGTACGGTCACCGGGTGCGAGTGTCGGTGAGCAGCAGGTCACCGCCCGCGCTGACCTGGAAGGACCAGCCGTCCAGCACCCTGGCGGTGAAGAACGGGCCTTCGACTATCGCCGGTCCGGCCGCGGACGCGCCCGGAATCTGGTCCACCAGCGAATACACGGCAACTTCGTCCACCACGTCGGCCGCCGACCGCACGCTCCGGGTGCCGGAGGCGGCCGCGGGGATTGCCTGGATCGAGGTGGTGTCCGCCAGGGCCGCGTGCGGCAGCGTTGCGGTCGCCACCAGCCGCAGCGACGCACTCTGGTGCGCGCCGAGATCAGGCACATCGCCGTACTGGTAAGGGTTCTCGCTGACCAACGTGCCGTCCTCCTGCTCGACGACCAGGCTCCAGGCCAGATCGCAGGTGGCCAGCTCGTAGCCCTCCTGGAACATGTCCCGTTCCGCCCGGTCGAGCAGCGAATCGTGCGCGGCCTCGGCAGCGGCCCTGGTGGAGGTGGGCAGGCCGACCTCGTAGGTTTGGCCGATGTCGGAGAAGCTGATGCCGAAGGCGGAGAACACCGCAGCGAGCTTCGGGACCAGCACGGAGCCGACGCCGGTGAGCTGGGCGGCCCCGCAGGCGCTCATCGGCCCCGCGCCGCCGAACGCGGCGATGGTGGTCTCGGCCGGATCGGTGACGACGGGGGCAAAGGCCCCGGCCAACGCGGCGAAGTACGCCGCCTCCATTCCGATCAGCGCCTCCTGCAGGCTGATGCCGAGCGGAGCCGCCACCTGCTCGGTGATCACCGCGGCCGAGCGCTCCGCGTCCAGGCTGAAGCCGCCGTCCAGGTAGGTGTCCGGATCGAGCACGCCGAGCAGCAGGTTGACGTCGGTGATGGTGGCGCTCTTTCCGCCGAACCCGAAGCAGGCCGGACCCGGCGCGGCACCGACACTTTCCGGGCCGACGACGATGGCGCCGTCCCGCACCGCGATGATCGAACTGCCGCCGACACCTGCGGAGTGCACGTTGCTCATGGCGAAGGAGATCGGCACGCCCTTGATCGATCCGCGCCGGTCGACGTTGATCTGCGAATCGCGAACCGAGCCGACGTCGGTGGTGGTGCCGCCGACGTCGATCATCAGTACCTGCGGCAGGCTGTAGGCCGCGGCGAGCGCCCTGGTGCCTTCCAGACCGCCGCGCGGCCCGGAGGAGTAGGTCTTCAACGCGACCGACTTGGCCACCCGCGATGAAGCGCCGTCGTTGCGGTAGATCAACAGGGGATTCCGCACCCGATGGGATCGCAGCCGGTCCTCGGCGTTGTAGAGGAAGCGCTCCATCGTCGGGTGCAGGAAGGCGTTGAGCACGCCCGACCAGATCCGTCTCGGCCGGACCCTGTCCGCCGTGAACTCCCAGGAGTACAGGATCGGAACGGAGCCGAGCAGGTGACGGGGGAATCGCCGCAGCAGAATGTGCCGCAGCCGGCGCTCCTCGGTGCCGCTGGCTCCGCCGACCGCCACGACGATCCGGGCTGCGCCCTCGGTGGTCAACTTGTTGACCCGCTGTACCAGGTCGAAGGTGAGTGTCTCCTCATCTGCCGAGAGGTCGACGACGGCCACCCGGTTACCGATCAGGTCGTCGAACAGGCTCGCCTCGCGCTCGGTCGCCCTCAGTTCAGCGACGACGGCAGCGTCATCGGTGATCAGGCCGATGCGGGGGCCCTTGCGCTCGACGAGGGCATTCGTGCCCTGGGTGGTGGAGTAGCGGATGTGCCGGGTGCTGTGCAGCAGGGCCTCCAGATCCGCCGTCCCGAAGATGTCCTTCGACGCCTTCGTCATGCCGTCGAACAGGCACTGGGACAGGTCGAACGGGGTGGTCAGCGTCTTGGTATAGGTGAAGTCCTGCCCATCCCAGACGCAGATGTCGGTGAGCGTGCCACCGTTGTCGATGTTGATCAGGCGATCCATGAGTGCTCCCTCTCGCCGGTGGTTTTTCGGGGCGGTCGGCGTCACCAGCGGCGATCCGGGCGACCGGATTCACAGTGCGCGCTGTCTCACTGATGTGGGGTGTCTCACATTGGGACACCTTGCGAGGCCTGTCCGGCTCCTGATCACCTTCCGAATTGCCTGGTCAGCGGGCATCATCGAAAGGGTCTGGTCGCTGCGACGGAGTCGTCAGGCGCCAAAGAACACACGAGCGGCCGTCGACCCTTGCCGGACACGCTCAGAGGAAGAGGGATCCAACGGTGGATACCGCGAACCGACGACTGCGGGTGGCCGCAGCACGTGTCGGCTTCCTGACGTCCGGCTCGTCCGACGGCAGCGACGTGACCGATGTCGTCGCTGCGTCCTGGCAGCGGTCTCTACGGGCCGGAGTAGACGCGACGTCCGCCGAGGCGGTCTTCCATGCCGACCTGGACACCTCGTCACGGCTGATGAGGTGCTCGATGCCGATCATCGACCGGCTCAGTGCCGAGACCGCAGACATCCCGCTCAGCATCGCGCTGACCGACGGCAAGGCGCGGGTACTCACCAGGGTCGACACGTCCACGACGATCGGCATGCTGCTGGACAACGTCTCCTTCGCCGCGGGCTTCGATTACGCGGAGGGCGGCATCGGCACCAACGGGGTGGGAACCGTCTTCGAATCGGGACAGCCGATCCAGATCGTCGGGCCCGAGCACTTCCATGACCGGCTGCAACCTTTCGCCTGCTCCGGTGCGCCGATCCGCGATCCGCTGAGCGGTCGGATCGAGGGTGTCCTCGACATCAGTTGCCTGACCGAGCATTCATCGCCATTGATGCATTCGCTGGTTCGATCCGCGGCATTGGAGATCGAACGCAATCTGCTCGTCGATCGCAGCCACTGCCAGCAGGCACTCTTCGAGAGCTTCATGCGGGTCGACAGCCGCTCGCGTGGCGCTGTCCTCGCGGTCGGCAGTTCGGTGCTGATCGCAAACGCGATGGCGCAGAGTCTGCTCACCGCTGCCGAACAGGCGCACGTCCAGGAATTCGCCAGGTACGTGATGGGCCGGCAGGGCCGCACCGTTGACCAGATCGAGTTGAGCAGCGGAAAGGTGTTGAAGATCAGGGGGACTCGGATCCTGGCAGGCAGCGATGTGGCCGGCATGGTGGTCGAGGTCGCGCTGGTCTCCGAGTCGCTGCCGACCGCTGGTCCAGCCGCGTTGGCCGTGGCGCACGACCTGCCGCGGTCCCCGTCACCGGCTACGTCGCCGATGATTCGGGAGCCGTCGTTGGTCAGCGCGAGCGGCGAATCAGCGGTCTGGAAGCGAGCGTGCGGGGACATCGCTGCGGCGCTGGGTCAGCACGATCCCTTGCTGGTGATGGGTGAGACCGGTACCGGGAAGTTCTCCCTGGTTGCGGAGATCTACCATCGGGTCAATCCCGGTGGTCGCAGCGTTCTGATGGATGCCGGCGAGATCGCTCTGCACTCCTACGCCGACGCCGACATCGCACTGCAGGCAACCACTCTGCCCACCCTCTACATCTTCCGGAACATCGATCAGCTGACCACTGACGGTCTCGAGGAGCTCAACACATTCCTGCTGAAACTGGCTGACAGTGATCGGGACGTGTACATCGCGGCCACGCTGTCGGACGCGAGCATCGACTCGGATCTGCCGTTCCGTGATCTGCTGGCGCATTTCCAGCAGGCCGTCACGGTGCCTCCGCTGCGGCATCGTGCGGAAGACATGCCGACCATCGCCGCCCGGATCCTGGCCAAGATCTCGCCGGGGGGTCGATCGACCGTCGGACCGCCGGCCATGCGGCTGATCCTGCGATACTCCTGGCCCCGCAACATCACCCAACTCGAAGAGGCCCTCACTGCCGCACTGGTCCGGCGTCCGGTCGGCGTCATCCTGCCGGAGGACCTGCCCGGATACTGCCACGACTCCGCCCGCCGCCGGCTCAGCGGCATCGAGGCGCTCGAACGGGACGCCATCGTCAGCGCTTTGCGCGACGCCGACGGCAATCGGGTGCAGGCCGCGGCGGCGCTGGGCATCGCACGATCCTCGCTGTACCGAAAGCTCAAGTGCTACGGCATCAGCACCATCTAGTAGAGCGATGCGCTCGACGATCGGTCAGTCGGGGACCCGATCGCCAATCGCAGTCTGCACCCGGAGAACCACTTCGGACTGTGCATGATCGAGTGCGGCCTGATCGGCAGCTGCCACGATCTGCGCGTCCGGTCCGGGGAAAACCACGGACTCCTTGCCGTCGTCGAGCCAGTGCACCGTGAACGGTGGGGCGCCCTCGGCGTGAGTGGCGATGATCTCCGCTTTCCGCAAGTGACCGCCCTCGGTGCGCGGGTGCACGATCAACCAGTCACCTGTCTGCGCCTTCATGTCACAACCTCCTTGCTGCATAGGGAATGTCGGGTCTCGACAACTGTCCCGAGCCGTGAGATCAGGTAGCTCACTGCGCTAAATCGAATCGGCTATGTCAACTTCAACGAGGAGTTCGAGGACTTCGTCGAACACCTCGGCGCCGAGCGGGCCGGGCCCGGTTGGCGTTTGATCCTGTGCGTGTGCAGTCGCGCCTTGGGCGGATGGGCGTTCATGGTCGAACTGCGGCTGCAGGGGTCGCGACACCCAGCTGCCCAACATTTGCCGGGC
Source organism: uncultured Actinomycetota bacterium (assembly GCA_963730295.1). Classification (GTDB taxonomy): domain Bacteria; phylum Actinomycetota; class Actinomycetes; order Mycobacteriales; family Nakamurellaceae; genus Nakamurella. Next base: position 200,004 of record CAVSRE010000011.1, read on the forward strand.
CGCTGCGGAGGTGACCAATTGAGTCTGGGCGACAACAGTGGCGGACAGGGAGGCGATGGCGGACGCCCAGGCGGCGGCGAACGTCAGTGCCGGATTGACCTGGGCTTCGATTGCCACAAAATGCCGTTCCATGTCGACTTTCTGCTCGGGTCGATGGACTGCAAGAGAAGTCGGGGTCTGCTTGGTGTCGGTGGTCATCAGGAACTCCCTACCTGGTCGGACATCGACGGCCGTACTGGAATTCGCCGTCGATGTCAAGCGTTCTCCCCGGCACCGGTGACAGGTAGGGCCCTACGGCCCTACCTTGGCGGTCCACTGAATGTCCAAGGGGGCGAATCGGCTCCGTGGCGTGCGCCTTCGCAGGTGAGTTCGGCCGCTCCGTGAAGACTGCCCGGTTGGCACACTCGTGACGACCTCGGCGAGATGGCCCTACGGGCGTTCGATCGTGACGAGTTGGACTCCATGTTGCGGCGGGCGCGATCCGCCAACACACTGCGGACCGGCTGGCACAGACGCTGGCTCAGCCCGGGTGCAAAGCGTCCCATGCGGCACCGAACACGATGCCCAGGCCTGCACCGAACACGATGCCGAGCGCGATACCCGCCACGCCACCGACCATGAGGCCCACGGTGATCCCGAGCCCGGCACCGATCACCAGCGCGGCACCGACGACCGTGTTTCGTCGACTTTCCTTGACCCTGGCCTTCTTGGTCATCATTACCTCGCCTCGCACTGCTTCGCCAATCAGCCGTATTGCCCGGTGTGGTGGGGATGTGACAGTGGCTATGAGGCATCCGCGTCAGGCCGGACTCGCTGATACCGGTAGGCCCAGGGCTCCGCACCTCGCCCGACCTGCACCCACCCGTCGCCCTGAATCTCCCGGCACAACTCCTCGAGACTGCGTGTCATCCCTGGGGCCCAGTCCTCCTGCGGTGGCAGCGTGCCGAATGTGCGCGGTAAGGGGAAGGTGGATCCCTTGTATCGGCGAACACCGTTCGTGGTACCGACAAACCGCATGGTGGCGTTTCCCGACTGTGATGTGAGCGTCGTGGCGATTCCCGCCCACCAGGACGTTCCACCGACGTCTTCCAGTTCGATTTCCAGGGTGACCGGGTCGGAATTCATGGCTTCATTGTGAGTCGCGTGGGAGCCCTTTTCACAGGGCCGAAAGCCCCATTTGAACTCCCACCGGCCGCCCAGCAGCGTCGCAGACCTTGGTCCGAATTCGACCGCGCCGAACTCAGGAAGAGCTCGAGGAGGGCAAGCGCCGGCCCTGTTGCTGGCTGGGATGCGCCCACCGGGGACACACCTGCAGTTGATTTTCAGCAACTCTTGTCCAGCAGGCATGTTTGACCGGCGCCCGCGGAATGCTCACCACTGGTCTTGGACAGCTCGCAATCGGTGATGGTCCCGGCCGCCGGCGCGTTGAGGTCTGGATGTCAGGAGGCCAACGGCGAGTGCGGGTGCTTCGGGTCGCGGGCCTGGAAGGACAGGATGGCGGGATTCTGGATGACGCCGTCGCGGATCTCGATGGACCGGCGAATGGTGGGGTCCTCTTCCCAGGCGCCACTTCCTCCCAGGACGGTGCGGAGGTAGGGGATCAGCGCCTCGCTGATCTCCCAGGTCGCGGAGTTCCACAGGTACGACGGGCTGTGGTCGACGGCGTAGTAGAGGACATTGTCGCCGACCACGAAGGTGGGGTCGGTGAACGTCGTGGGGCGGGCCCAGCTGAACCCCATTCCCTCGTCGCAGGACACGTCGACGATCAGGGTGCCGGGTGTCAGGTCCGCAAGGTCATCGTCGTTGAGGTAGGTGAGCGGGGAGTCGGTGTCCTGGAGCACGCAGTTGACGATGATGTCGTGCTCCATCAGGAACCCGGCGAGTGGGATGCTGCCGTCCTCCTCAACCGCGTGGCTCACCCGCCCGGTGGTGTCGTCGTCGAAGTGCACGATCCGTGCGGTGTGGATCGGTGCGGCCACGGCCGCGACCGCGCGGTGGGTGAGGACGTCGACGTCGTAGACGTCCAACGCGTTGAGTGCGGCCACCGCACCTCGGGCGGTCGCGCCGAATCCGATGACGACCGCGCGCAGGCGCGGCCCGTAACCGCCGGTCGATCCCAGCAGCTGCATGGCGTGCAACACCGAGCAGTAGCCGGCGAGTTCATTGTTCTTGTGGAACACATGCAGGCTGAAGCTGCCGTCGCGATTCCAGTGGTTCATCGCCTCGAAGGCAATCAGGGTGAGCCGCTGGTCGATGGCGATCTGCGTCAATTCGCTGTCCTGCACGCAATGCGGCCATCCCCAGAGAACCTGCCCGACGCGCAACGCGGCGATGTCGCTGAGCAGCGGCTTGGGTTGCAGGATGACATCGCATTCTTCGATGAGTTGCTCGCGCGTGCGGAATCCGGCGAACCGGCCCTTCAGCTGGTCGTCTGACAAGCCGAAACTGTGTCCATAGCCGTGCTCGAGGTAGATGCGCTCGCGCAGCTCGTCGGCTATCCGATCGAAATGTTGCGGATGCAGCGGGAGTCGGCGCTCGTTCTCCTTGAGCGAGTGGGCCATGACACCAAGGCTCAACTGACTCATTCGGCTCCCTCAGGCTCGGCAGGCGTGCTTCGTCCGGCCGCCGCAACGCCACCGGATGCACCAATGCCTCGGGTCACCAACGGTAGACCCCTTGTCCCGGGCCCTGCTATCGGTAGAGCGCGAAGCGCAAATGCATCCCACCCGACGGCTCAGAGAACACCGGCGTGGTGACTCAGCCGGTGTGGGGTCGCCATGGCTCGTGCTCGTGCGTGAGCCAGACCAGCTCGGGGTCGAGCGTCCGTACCCGCAACTGGCCTTCGGTGTGCGGTTCGTCGAGTTCGCCGAACCACACTGCTACGTCGCCGCCGACGACGACCGGCCGCCCGCCGGTGGAGACCACGACCACCTGGGTGCCGCGTGTGTGGCCCGGTGCCGGGACGAGTCGGAGCCCGGGAAGCAGCTCGAGCTCGCCGTCGACCGGCACATACCGCACCTCGGGCGCATCGACCCACTCGCGGATGGTGTAGTCGTCCTGGGTGCGCGCGTCGTCGAGTTCGCGGTGCTGGACGTAGATCGGTTTGCCGGCCAAGAGGTGGTTGCCGCCGCAGTGGTCGAAGTGCAGGTGGGTGTTGACGACGATGTCGATGCCGGAAAGATCGAGGTTCCACTCGCTGAATGGTCGGAGGCGGGGATCCATGTCGGCCACCGCCGGGTGCAGCTCCTTGATGCCGGTGTCGACCAGTACGCGCGCGTCGGGGTGGTCGATGACGTGGACGTAAACCGGCATCCGCTCGCCCTCGACGAACAGGTCGGCGACGAAGACCGGCGTGACGGTGATGGCGGCGGGTACGTTCATCGCGATCCGAATGTAACAGAGAGCGTGGTGTGCAGGTCGCATCGTGAGGAGCGTTGCCGCAGTCGAGGGTGCTGCTGTGCGCCGAGCCAGGCAGCGCGACCCTCCGGTACGTCGGCGCAGCGGCACCATCATGGGCAGAGCATTGCAGGTCGAGCCCAAGGGGACCAGCTCGAGTCGCATGTCCCCGGGGGGACTCTGGCATCCCGGGTCTGGGGGGACTTATGCCCCTCCCGCCGCTGATCGGCAGTGGATATGTTGGCTGGCAAGGGGTGAACCTCTTGGGACGAGCACGGGTGACGTGGGCGACGGCCGCGGTACTGCTGCTGGGGGCGGGCGCTGCCGGGTGTGCACCGTACGTGCACGCCGTGGACGACGGCGTGTACGGCGCGCTGGTCCCGACGACTGAGCAGTGGGCCGACAAGACGTCGAAGGACATCCCGGGAGGTTTCGCCGCTCTCAGCGCCGACGGGGCGGAGCGTGTCGTCATGCGGATCGAGGGCGACACGGTGACGTTCGAGCTGGACGGGGAGACCGCCGTGACCCGGACCGTGATGGAACGCCGCGACATCCAGGACAGTGCCGGCTCGGGCCCGTTCAACGCCGAGACCCAGGCCATCGCCCTGGGGGAGGAGCCGCTCATCCTGGGCTCTCTGAGGGTCAGCGACCCGGTGATCTGGTACGCCGGCGGCTACGAGAGCACCGGGGTGGTCGCGATCAAGCCGTGGAACCCCGAAGAGCGGGGGCCGATCCTGCAGTGCGCCGCCGCTGACGAGCAGTGCCTGGAGCTTCCGGTCGGCGAGGCGCTGGTCGGGGACCCGATCGGTGACTACACGGACATGAACGACCCCGGTGCCGCGGGGCACCCGGTGACCGATATCCGGGTGACCGCAACGGATGTCGTGTACACGCTCGACACCGGTGAGGAGGTGCGCAGCAGCCGTGAGGAGGAGTCCCTTGTCCGGGCATGCGCCCTCTGGGAGTCGGCAGTGTGGCCCGTCCCGGCAGAGGTCGGTGTCACCTTCGACGACCCTGTGCTCGTGGAGACCAGCTGTCCCCTGCCCTCCGGAGAGGCGCCCAGCCTCACCGTGATGGAACGGGCCGCTCTCCCCGTGCTCGCGCCGCTGGCACCACAGGGGGGCGGGGAGTGGTGCCGGCCCGGGCCGGATTGCCTGTGGTTCCTCGACGCGGGGGGCTGAGCGCAGCAGCGTCACCCGCGGATGCCAACGCGGTGATTGCCTGGTCGCCGCCGACGCCGGCGCGAGCGGCGAGCGGTACCAGGTCGTGCACTCCGGCGGTGGGGTTCTGGAGATCTGGGACTGCCCGGTCCCGAACTCGAACTGCAGGTCAGGACACTGGGGGACGGACCTTTGTGCTACCGACTCAGTGTCGAAGGGCCCTGGCAAGCCCCCGCACCGCAGCGGATTATCAGAGGTGCCGGGGGGTTGGAGAGGTCGCGGTCATGGGAACGCACAGGGGTTTCTGGTTCGTGACGACGGTTGCAGTGGTCCTGGCGTCGGCAGCTTGTGGTGGTGTGGACACCTCAACGACGGGCCGGGGCGTCCCCATGACCGCGACACCCCCGAGCGTTTCGGTCACGGTCACACCGCCCACTCGCACACCACAGATATCCCCACCGACGACTGCACCACCGGAGAGCGCTCCGTCCGGCAAGGCCACTGTCATCCCCGATGAAACCGACTCCGGCACCTCGGGGGAATCTGAAACGCCAGCCGAACCTCCCGGTGGAGAGGACGCACTCGACGCGCTTGCTCCGTTCTTTGCCGCCGTCGACGAGACCGATCAGAACCTCAAGGCCGCGGCCGCGGCGGTCAACGCCGGAATCGGTCACGAAGCCGTCACTTTCGATCAGACCACCATCGATGCGATCGATCGTGGCTCCCCGTCCGCGGTGGCCGCCACCATCCCGACCGGCCTCGATCCGACGGTGGAACAAGCGGTCATGCTGGTCTACAGCGATCTGGTCTCCCGGTACGCCGCGATGCGCGGCGGTGACTGTGTCTACGTGAGCACCCGTCCTCGGGCAGATCTGAATGTCGATTGCTTCGTCCGTGGTCACGAAGCGGCGAGCCTGACCCCCGGCGACGTCGACGCCGCGTATGCCGCCGCGGCGGCGGCGCCCGTGACCGTTGTTCGCGATCCGGACTCGCGGGAGAACGCCGAGGTGCCATTGCGCATCGAGTACATCAACAAGGCGAACATGGGCTGCGGCACCATGGGCGGCTACCGTGCCACGCAGGCCATCCCGATCGACTGGGTGACCGAGGATTCGGGGGCACCGGAGGTCCCGTCAACCGACGGCCACGTCGGAGTCATCGGCTTCACCGCCAGCTACGACGCGGGCAGCGGCTGGACGGTGGAGCTACGGGCCTGCTGAACCTGCGCAAGCATTGACTGGCCGTACCTGGAGCGCGCCACGGCCCTGGGCCGGGATTGGTGACCTGCCCTCGGAGATGACCCGCCGCAGCGACTTTCTACTGCCAGCAAACTGTGCGGGTCACAGCCAGCGGGGCGGTTGAACTATTTCCCCGGCGCTGCTGGTGACGTTGGTTTCCTCGCGACCGGTGGCCCATCTCGCGAGTTGGTCGGCTGTTCCGTGGATCACGGTTGCGCCTTCCCCTGGATCGCCCGGCTTGGGCCGGTCGGAGGGTCGCAGGACCAGATCGTCACCTACTCCCCGCCGGCGCCAGATTGTTTCGACATCGCCCAGGAGGCCGTCGAGGAGCTCCGGCGGGAAGTCGGTGAAGCTGCCACCGTTGCCGAGATCGACAGCGTGCAGCCATACCTCCCGGGTCCGCATCCACACCGTTTCGGCGACCGGCACTTCCCGGCCCTGGATGGTCCGCACCGGTGTCGCCCACGCTTCGGTCGGCAGGTCGCGCCATTCGACATTCAGCGCAACGGCGGCGTGGTGGTGCAGGTTCCGCAGCGCCACCGGATTGAGCGTTGCGCCGTAGGCGATCTCGATATTGCGTTGCTCCACAGACGCATACATGGGGGTTTCCACGCCGGTTCGGGCCCAGTGGACCAGCCGCGCGATGGCGCGGGCGTTGTAGCCGATATGCGCAATGACGAACCGCCGGGACCAGCCGGGCAGCAGGGACGGCGCGTCGTACTCGTCGTCGGTCAGCTCATTAAGTTTCCGGGAGAAGTAGGCGGTTCCCCGCCGGGCCAGCAGCAGGCTGGCGGCCAGCTGCTGGTCTGGCACGGAGTCAAGACGCTGTGACACGGTGGCCTCCGGCGTCGACTGCGACGGCGGTGTTGGACAGGGTGCCGATGCCTTCGATGGTGGTCTCCACGACGGAACCGGGGGACAGGTACCGGGCCGGCTTGCGGGCATGGCCGACGCCGCCGGGGGTTCCGGTGGCGATCAGATCGCCGGGTTGCAGCGTGATGATCTTCGAGATGTACGACACCAGGTGGGCCGGGCTGAAAACCAGGTCGCCGGTGGAGATCTTCTGCACGACCTCGCCGTCGACAATGGTCTGCAGGGTGGGTCCGGGCTGCCACTCGTCGGCGGTGACGAGCACCGGGCCGACCGGGGTGGTGTTCTCGAAGGTTTTGCCCTGCAACCACTCCCGGGTGCGGAACTGGTAGTCACGCATGGTGATGTCATTCATGATCGTGTAGCCGGCGATCGCCTGTTCGGCCTCGGCCTCATCGACGCCGCGGACCGCGGTTCCGACGACCACGACAAGTTCACCCTCCCAGTCCACTTGGTCGCGGCCGGGCGGGATCTCGATATCATCGGCGGCGCCGATCAGCGCCTCCGGGAACTTGGCGAAAAGCGTCGGGTACTCGGGGATGTCCCGGCCCATCTCCAGGATGTGGCTGCGGTAGTTCAGCCCGACGCAGACGACCTTGGCCGGATGCGGCGTCAGCGTCTCGTAGACGGCGGTGCTCAGGTCGTGCCGAACGGCCGTCGTCGCGTCGACCGATGCGGCGAACGTGCGCCAGTCCGGTTGGGCGAGCAGGGCACCGACATCGGCGGCTCCGGGGATCTCGATTCCGGTGGGTCCGTCGATCCGAACAGCGACAGTGCCATCAGGGGTGCGCAGGGTGGCGAGCTTCATCGGGATTCTCCAGTCAGGTAGGTGCGGCCCAGGTGTAGGCGTTCGATGATCGGAGCGTCGGAGAACTGGAACAGGTCGAAGCCGGTCTCGGCCTGTAGCGACCACGGCACCCAGGAGGGCACCACGAAAAGGTCACCCTTGTTCAGACGGTGAGTCTGGTCGCCGAGCACGATGGAGCCGTGGCCTTCGAAGACCTGCCAGACGGAGGATCCGACGTCCCGCCGGGTCGGGGTGGCCACGCCGGCGCGGAGCCGGTGGAATTCCGCCCGGAGAGTCGGCATCACGTCGCCGCCGGTGGTCGGGTTGGTGTAGCGGATCGCCGCGTGGCCCTGGCCGACGGTGGCCGGATAACCCTCGTCCTCCAGCGCCAGTTGCTCGGTGAGTGCCCGGTCGGTGTACTCCCACCGGTAGGCGGCGATCGGCGAGCTGGACAGGTCCTGTAGGCCGGACAGCGGCCGTAACCCCGGGTGGGCCCAGAGCCGTTCGGCCCGGGAGATGTGTGGTGTGGCCTCATCGGTGACCCGCTCGGTGCCGAACTCGAAGAACCCGGTGTCGATGCCGTGCGCGAAAGGGATGTCCAGCCCGTCGATCCAGGCCATCGGCCGGTCGGTGTCGTTGTGATGGCCGTGGAAGTTCCAGCCCGGGGTGAGCAGGAAGTCGCCGCGGCGCATGGCGACCGGGTCACCGTTGACCACGGTCCACACTCCCTCGCCCTCGACGACGAACCGGAACGCGTTCTGGCTGTGCCGATGCTCCGGCGCGGTTTCCCGAGGCCCGAGGTACTGAATGGCCGCCCACAGGGTGGGGGTGGCGTAGGCGGTGCCCGGTAGGCCGGGGTTGGCCAGCGCGATCGCCCGACGCTCGCCGCCGCGGCCGACCGGTACCAGGTCCCCGGCCCGCCGGGCCAACGGGTAAAGGCTATCCCAACGCCAAACGTGCGGCAGCGCCGCCGATCTCGGGCTGGTCGGCATCAGGTCGTCGAGCTGGGTCCACAGTGGGGTGAGATTCTCCCGGGCGAAATCGGCGTACAGCCGGTCGAGTTCGGGGTCACCGGCGTGGGTGTTCATCGGGTCGGTCCGGGTGGTGATCTCTTGTGTTGCGGTCATTGTGCTGGGCCTTTCGTCATGAGGACTCGATGCTTGGACCGGTCTCGACTCCGTGATCGGTTCGTTGAGCTGACGGTAGGTCGGCGGTCATTGCCAGGCAGAACAGATTCTGCTCTACAGAATCAACTGCCCGCGTTCAATGGGGTGGCCAGTTCGGCGATGTCCCGCTCCAGGGCCACTACGGCGGTCCGGATTCCACCGACCATGGACTCGAGCCGGTCCGGGTGATAGCGGTTGACCGGAAGGCTGATCGAGACCGCCCCGATCGCCGCCCTCGCGGGATCCCGCACGCAGATCGCGCAGGCCACCACCGAGTCCTCGGTCTCCTGATTGTTGAGCGCGTAGCCCCGGCGGCGGACAAGTTTCAGTTCTCGGATGAGACGGTTGAATTCCTCCTCGGACATGGGTTCATCCGATTCGGCCAGCGCCCCTGTTCCAAATAGGCGGCGCAGCTTTTCGACGTCCATTTCGGCCAGTAATGCCTTGCCACCGGAGCTATGTCGAGCTGGCAGCACGGTTCCTGTGCGATCGCCGACCCGCAGGACGTTGGTGGATTCCACGGTTGCGAGGAACCGCACCTGGGTCCCGATGCGGATTACCAGATTGACGGTCTCACCGGTCTGTCCGGCCAGATTCTCCAGGTGCGGACGGGCGAGCTCGCGAAATGTCCTGGTCCATTCCCGGCGCGCCGGCCCGGCTCCCATCGACGGACCGGGGTGGTAAACCCTGGAATCGTCCTGCAGGGCAAAACCCCGATAGACCAGCATCGACATCAACCGGTGGGCGGTGGACGGCGCGACATGCAGTTCGGCGGCCGCCTGTTTGAGTCGCAGGGTGCCCTGGTCGCGGAGCATCTGAATGAGCCGTAACGCGTTGTCCACAGATTCGATGGCGTAAACCGGTTTGTTCTTCACAGCAGAATTCTATCGGCGTGGTGAGGCTCTTGCCGAGACAGTCTGAGTATGACTTCCTCCTCCTCGGCGACGACGCCGACCGTGATGAACCGGACGGCGATTGTGACCGTCCTCGTGTGCTGGCTCTTGGTGGTCTTCGATGGCTACGACCTGATCGTCTACGGAACAGTGCAGACGACCCTGATCAACGACACCGGGTGGGGCCTGACCAAGGCCACCGCCGGCACGGTCGGCAGTGTGGCGTTCGCCGGGATGCTGGTGGGCGCGATCCTCGCCGGCCGGATCTCCGACGGAGTCGGCCGGAAGAAGGCAGTGCTCGGCTGCGCCGTGGTCTTCTCCATCTTCACCATTCTGTGTGCGTTGGCCCCCAATGCACCGGTGTTCGGGGCCTTCCGGTTCCTGGCCGGGATCGGCCTCGGCGGGCTGGTGCCGTCGGCCAACGCTCTGGTGGCCGGCGTGGTTCCGCCTCGACTGCGGGCCATGATCGCAACCCTGATGATGTCCGGGGTGCCGATCGGCGGCACCATCGCCGCGCTCTCCGGTATCTGGATCATCCCGCGATTCGGCTGGCAGGGAATGTTCCTCGTTGCGGTGATCCCGTTGATCCTGCTGCTGCCGCTCGGCGTCCGCTACCTGCCGAACTCCGGTCCACAGGCCAAGATCATCGGTGAGAAGGCCGGTTTCAGCGCGATCCTCCGGGCCCCGTTCGGGGCCATCAGCATCGTCTTCGCGCTGGCCACCATGGCCACCCTGTTCGCCTGGTACGGCCTCGGGACCTGGCTCCCCGGATTGATGCAGCAGGCCGGTTACAACCTGGGTTCTGCTCTCACCTTTGCGCTGACCTTGAACCTGGGTGCCGTTCTCGGCTCCGTACTGACCGCCTGGGCCGGCGACCGGTTCGGATCATTGCAAACGGGTGTGCTCGCTGCGTCGATCGCCGGTGCCGCCCTGCTGGTGATCGTCAGCGGCCCACCTGTCGAGATGGTTTACCTGATGCTGGTGCTGGCCGGGATCGGCACCCACGGCACCCAATGCCTGATCATCGCCGCGATCGCCGGTCACTATCCCGATCGGGTCCGCGGGACTGCCCTCGGCTGGGCACTCGGTGTCGGCCGGATCGGGGCGGTTGCCGCACCGCAGGTCGGCGGATGGCTGCTGGCCGCCGGGCTCGGGGTCAATTCGAACTTCATCGCCTTCGCCGCAGCCGCCCTGCTGGCCGCCTTCCTCATCGCCGTCGCCTGGAAACTGCTCACCCAACGACAGTTGGCCACCGCCGACATCAAGGTCGACCTGCTCGTGCACTGAGTGTGACCTCGACCTTCCTCAACCACCACCGAATCCACCAATGCCATTTCCCGAAAAAGGAGTCACCATGACCAGCTTCTTGTCCACCACCACAACCGAATCTGTTACCCCTCCTATCATCTCGTCCACCGTTGTCGTCGTCGGCGGCGGCATCGGCGGCCTGGCCGCCGCATTCGCATTGCGCACCAAAGGATGTGACGTCACGGTCCTGGAACGCGCGACCGAGTTCGGTGAGGTGGGCGCCGGCCTGCAGATCGGCCCCAACGCCGCCCGCATCCTGCAGAGCTGGGGGCTGCTCGACGAACTGCTGACGCACGGCGTCAAGCCCGACAACCTGGTCCTGAACGATGCCGTGTCCGGTCAGGAACTGACCCGGCAGGACCTCGGCGAAGATTTCCGGAAGCGCTACGGCGCAACCTATCTGGTCGTGCACCGCAGCGACCTGCACCGCATCCTGCTGGAGGCCTGCGAGCGGGTCGGTGTCGTCCTGCACACCGAGCACCTGGTGGACGAGGTGATCAGCAGCAACGACACAGCCACCATCGGGTGCACCAACGGCAGCACGTTCCACAGCGACATCGTCATCGCGGCAGACGGCCTCAACTCCCGGCTCCGGCAACGCATCGTCGGCGACGCGATCGTGCCGTCCGGGTATGTCGCCTACCGCGGCACCTTTCCGATCTCAGAGGTTCCCGACGCGAGCGAGCTGAACGACGTCATCGCCTGGCTCGGCCCGAAATGCCATTTCGTTCAGTACCCCCTCCGGCAGGGCGAAATGCTCAACCAGGTAGCGGTTTTCCGTAGTCCCTCGTTCGACACGGGTAACCCGGAGTGGGGTGGGCCGGAGGAACTGGACGAGGCCTTCGCCGGCTGCAGCGACGCCGTCAAGCGCGTGTTGCCCTACTTGTGGCGCGATCGGCACTGGCAGATGGCCGACCGTAACCCCACCGAAAACTGGATCGATGGACGCGTCGTACTGCTCGGCGACGCTGCGCACCCGCCACTGCAGTACCTCGCCCAGGGCGCCTGCATGGCCATCGAAGACGCTGCCTGCCTGAGCGCCGAGGCCCTCGATTTCGTCACCACCCTCGGGCCGGGCAAGGGCTGGGACCAGGCCATGGAGAGCTACCGCAGCCAGCGGGCACCGCGCACCGCCCGGATCCAAACCACCGCCCGGACCTGGGGCGAGGTCTGGCACGTCGAAGGTGTGGCACGGACCCTGCGCAACGAGCTGATGACGCAGCGGGACACGGACAGCTACGCCTACACCGACTGGCTGTACGGCGATCAGGGCTGAGCCAGCCCACGAAGCAGGTCCCCCCGGTCCGCGTTGGCGCACGAATAGCCCAACGCGGACCGTCAGCGTTACAGGTTGGCAGGGACGGTGACCCCGGCGGCCCAGATCCTTTAGTCCATCACGCCTCACCGGGCAGACAACATCATGGTTCTGGCCGTTTCTTCGACGCAGGCGGATCTCGGGGAATCCATGAGCGGGCACATGGGTGCGATAGGCGACTGGGTAGCGTGCTGGCATGGCGCAAGGACGACTGAACCGCGACCAGTTCTTCGAGAAGCTGGCCGAGATGGAGGCGACGGATCTGAAGAAGGCGCTGTGGACCCTGTATTGGCGTGGCGCGGCGCCGCTGCGGGAACGTATCGAGGCCATCATTGACCCACAGCGAACGGAAGTGCGGGATCGCAGCGTGCAGTCGCCGCCTGATCCGGGGCTCGTCCTGGAGGAGGTCACGCAGTTTGCCGCCCTGGCGCGGTCGGGTTCCTACCTGGCCGGTGATCGCCGTGTGTCGCGGCAGGAGCGGTCACGATGGAGGCACACGTTCCGTCGACTGGGCGGGGAAGCTCAGGACGCGCTGCGCGGCGAGGACGTCGAGACAGCGGGTGCTGCCGCGACCACGATGATCGACCTGGCGTGTGAGACAAGGGAGATTGACTACTTTCACTCCGATGACCCGCTCGAGGCCGCCCGGTTCGTGGTCTCGGATGCGGTCGCGGTGCTGTGGTCGCGGATGCGGGAAGTGCATGGCGCGGTCCACTTCACCGAGTCAGCGGCCGCGCAACTGCTGAGGTGGGAGTCGCACTACGGCTGGACTCGCAGGGGCGACGGCTGGGTCAGCGCTCGCGAGAACTCCCTTGCCAGTGTGCTCTCCCAACTCCTGGTCGTGCCCGACCTGTGGACCGAGGTTGCCCGCCACTACCTGGATGCTTTGGACCGGGTTGCCGAGGGTGGCCGTGATCAGCAGCGCGGCGGTCGAAGTCGACAGCAACGGGCCCAGGACCTGAGCGAGTGGAACGCCCTCCTGGTGGGGCGTCTGGTCGGTTCGGACCGTGAGGAGCTTCTCGACCGGCTTGTCGAGAATCCGGCACTGGCGGGGCCAGAACTCCTATTCCTTCAGGCCCGCCTCGCACGCGAGCGCGGCGAACTGGAGGCCGCGGGCGCCCTCGTCAAACGGTGCCTGACATCGTTGCCCGGTCATCCGCAGTTCCGCACATTCGCCGAAGAGATCAGTGCCTACCCACCAGGCCCGGAACAGAATGTCACTGCGTCTACCTGAACGACGTTATTTCGAGGCAGCGTCATAGTGGGTGGCGCAATCTCGGCAACTTCGTCCAGACGGGAGCCTGCCCGCATGGAGTCGGCAATTGATGACTCCCGGGTCCGTCGGCTACTCACCGACGGTGCCGTCGATCGCCTCGCGGAGAAAGTCTGCGTGGCCGACGTGGCGCGCGGTCTCCTCGATGAGATGCAGCAGCACCCACCGAAGGGAGAAGTGCCGCCCGTCGCGCAGGGCCATGATCGACATCTGTTCCGGGCCCGCTGCGTCGGACACGACGTGCCGACTCCGCTCTATGGCTTTGCGATAGCGAGTTCGCAACTGCTCCGGCGCGAGGTCGGCCGCGGTGCGGAACTCCCAGTTCGGATCGGCGTCCCAGTCGACACCGGCCCACGGTTCGCGATCGGGACGACCGGAGAAGCGCACCTCCAACCAGTCCTCCTCCACCAAGGCCAGGTGATAGAGCAGACCAGCGAGCGTGAGATCCGACGGAGGATGCTTGCGTGCGAGCTGCTCCTGGGTCAAGCCGTCGGTCTTGGACAGCATCGTCTCGCGCTGGTAGTCGAGATACTGCTCGAGCAAGCCAAACTCAGGCCCACCGGGATCGGGATCGGTTCGCACCTGCTCATCCTTTCAGCCGTTTCCGAAGTCCGACAGCGCCAACCGCGTCGAGGGGCCAACCCCTCCAGGGGCCGACCCCGAGCGACTGAAGCAAAACCGCAGGCGGACAGGTGTTCTACTCCTGTCAGGAGAGGTCGCGCCCGACATGCCTGGGGCTTTTGAGCGGCCACGCATTCGAGATCCAAATCGGCACAGCCTCGTCGAGGCACGCTTCGACTGGGCCGCCCACCAAGGCGTCGACAACCCACCACGAGATCTCGGCATCGGCGCCCGGTTTTTCGGGTGGGTCGATATAGACACAACCGAGCAACTCGGTCTCGTCAACGTCGAACAGTGCGTAGTTGAAGGACTTGTGCTGTTCGATCTCATCCTCATGACGGGCAAGGTCGTCTCGGTCCTCCTCGATGGTCATCGTGGCCGGAGGCCAGCCCCAAGCCGTTCCGTAGACGGACCACAGCCGCTCTCGAGACCCCATGACGGCGGGGTAATCGAGGTAGACGTCACTGGCGCGGATCGGTCGCAGATGGTGTCCGGTGGGCAGGTCAAACCGTCCAGCGATATCGACACGCTGAAGAACACCTTCCCGGCCATCAGCCTCCCTTGACTTCCGAACGATCCCGGTGACGTAGGCAGCCAGGTTGCTCAGGGTCTGCTGGCCACCCTCGATCGCGTGGTACTTCTCGACCGCCGCGTCGCGCAGCTCCTTGGTTCCGAACACTGTGCGCATCTCCAGCCGGGTCACCGCGTGATCGGGCGCGAGCGTGAGGACCGACTCGAAGGCGTTCGGGTCGCCGCGGGACTCGCCGTGCAGCAGCGCGATCCGCTCCGGCGGGGCGATCTCGGTCCAGGAGATCCACTCCTGGTAGTCCGTCCCGTCCGGTCCGTGCATCACGAAGTCCCACTCCCCGCCAACGCGGAACTCGAAGGCCCGCGTGGTGGTGGTGAACCCGTCCGGTCCCACCACCGCGACAGGTGCCGGACCTCGGTGAACGCCTCGAACACCAGCTCCCGTGGGGCCTCGATGACCGGGGAGATCACGATCTCGGGGTCGGCCGTCGCGGACTGCGCCGGCGCGCCTCGTCCCGTCGCGCTCATCGGCATGCGTCAAGCAGATTCGCCGGCCGCCGGGGCTCAGGGTTTCGGCCGGACCGACCGGCGGGCCGGCACACCCCAGAACAGCCAGGCCGCCATCGCGAGCAGCACCAGCGTCGCCACATCGATCACCATCACCCGGGTGGCCGCCGCGGAGATCTCCCCACCGGTCGCCGCCAACAGCACGTAGCTCCCGTTCGCCACCGCTGCGGATACGAGAGCCGCTGCGCGCCAGGAGCTTCGGAAGACGGAGACAATCAGCGCGACACCGACCAGGCCGAGCACCAGGGCGCGGTGCCGAAGCAGGATCTCCGACGTCGGTTCGGCCGGCGCGACCTCGTACATGGTGTCCAACAGTTCCGGATTGAGCAGCGGCAGGATCGGCATCAGGTTGACCACGCCGACAATCAGCACGATGACCTGTGCCGCACCAATTCTCCCGGAGCCCATCAGGCCGACCGGTAGAGATCGACGGGGTCGGTGATCTGCCAGTAGTTGCTGCGGTGCCAGACCAACGGACTCCCGGCCCCTACCCGGCTGTCGATCACCCGGCCGATCAGCAGTCGGTGGTCGCCGCCGTCGATGATCCGATGCACGGTGCATGTCGCCCACGCCAGCGCATCCGCCAGGGTCGGCACCCCGGCCGCGACGCGACTGCCGGCGGCCGCGAATTTCTCGTCACCGCCACATGGTCTGGCGAACGACTCGGCGATGTGCTGCTGGTCGTCACGGAGCAGGTGCAGCCCGAACACCCCCGACCGGCGGACCGCCCGCAGGGTGCCGGATCCCTGGGTGAGACAGGCGATGATCAGCGGCGGCCGCAGCGAGAGCGAGATGACGGCACTGGCCGTCATGCCCAGCGGACCGCGCGGCCCACAGGTGGTGATCACCGCCACCCCGGCCGTCATCTTGCGAAACAGGTCCCGACAACCGTCGTCGATGACCTCAGGGGCGCGTACCGCTGCCGACGCCACCTCGTTCACCCGCGTCTTGCGGCGACGGACGGCAGTGGCCGGGCGCCGCCCGACGGTTCCAGCGGTTCACCCGCGGAGTCCGCAGACTCCCCAGCAGACCGGACAGGATCAATAACACATTGTCCTGCAATGCGTTACGGGCGATCGGGTCGATGATCGCGGCCAGGCTGGGGATACCCATGTCATAGGTTGCGGCACGCCGATCCAGCGCCTTCGCTGCACACTGCCATGGGCATAGCGCCGCGCCAGGCCGACCACGGCGTCGACGCTCTCGACGCTGGTCAGGTGATTCGTGCGGGCGGCGTCCACCCCGAAGCGCCGGACGGCAACGTCGATCGACGGACCGATCCGCGGCCCGACGAGTCCGGTGCCCCGGCCGCTCGCCCCGGCGGCCGGGCGATCCGGAGGGATGGCTGACGCTCGAGCAGCCGCGGGCAACGACGCAGCCGGCCAGCCCGGCCTCGACCACTGCGACATCGACGGTGATGTCGCCGCGGACCGTCGTTGCCGGTGGCAGGTCCGGCACCGGCCAGCAGGGCATCCCAGTGGGCAGGGTGGTCATCGCGGCTCAGATCTCCGAGCGGATGGCGGCGATGGCCTGCTGCTGCAAAGCGATGTCCCACAGCGCCTCGGCGTGATTGATCGGGTTGGTCTGGTGACTGACGGCGCCCGGCAATTGCGCGCGCGCGTCGGTCACCAACAGATCGCCGACCGTGTTTTCCAGCTCCGCCGCCAGCGCCGCGAGTTCCGGAATACCGCTGGCCGGTGACGGCAGGGCTTCGGGCACCGTCTGCCAGCGGAACTGGATCTTGGGCGGGAACAACGAGGTGAGCTGCGGGATGGCGCTGCTGAAGGTGAACAATTAGGCCCGGGCGCGGGAGAGCAGGGTGCTCGTGCCGCCGAAGGTGTGCACCGGGACGAAGGGCGCACCGAGGGCCGCCTCGGCCGCCTCCAGCGCGGTCAGGAATGGGCTGCCCACCGCGAGCTCGGTAAAGGTTGCTTCGTTGACCTGCCCGCGCACCCACTGCAGCAATGGATCGAGCGCCGGGTCGAAGAGCACGACCTCGTTGATCGCGGTGTTGACGACAGTGCCGATGTTGGCCAGCTCGGTGCCGCCATGGGGTGCGTGCAGGGTGATGAGCGTGCGCAGTCTGTCCCTGAGCACGGCGTCGGAGGCGTTGTCCACCAGGTATTTCCGGGCCAGCAGGCCGCCGCGGCTGTGCGCCACCAGGGCTATTTTCCGGTCGATCGGCAGCCGTCCGATGACCTCGGTGACGACAGCGGCGAGTTCGCGCACCGGATTTGCCAGCAAACCTGTGCTGTCCACCTGGTCGTAATTGGCAAAGCCGAATCCTTCTACACTGAGCGCAGACTGCCAGCTGGGCACGGCCTTGAGTGGGTCGAGTTCCAGGGCCGCGACGCCGAAATTCGGCCCGGGATGCCACCCGAGGTCGTTGATCGGCGGGATCGGCACCAGATAGTCGTGGTTGCGTCCGGGATGGACGGCCGGATTCGCCATGTCGGCAGAGACCCCGGCGGTTCCGTGATCGGCGACAAAGAGAACGGGATCCTTGTAGTTGACGAGACCGGCTTCTTGAAAAAGGGTAAGAAGTCAGCCGGCGTCGCAAGAATGTACTCCGGCACCGCCGGAAAGACCGAGAACTGCCAAATCGGGGTATTCCTGGCATACACATCACCAGCCGGTCACGCACTGATCGACCGCGAACTTTACCTACCCGCATCCTGGACCAGCGACCCCGATCGATGCACCGCTGCCGGGATCCCCGACAAGGTCAAGTTCGCCACCAAATATCAACTGGCCCAACAAATGATCGAACGCACCAGGGCCGCAGGCACGCCCTTCACCTGGGTCACCGCGGACGAAGTCTACGGCCAAGCCGAGCCACTCCGCGACTACCTCGAAAACGAGAAAATCAGCTACGTGCTCGCAGTTCGCCGCACCGAAAAGGTGGCCCCGACCCCCCGATACCAGCAGCACAGCCGAAGCTGCTATCGGCGCACCCGAGACGCAATGGCATAGAATAAGCGCCGGCGAGGGAACAAAAGGCCCACGCCTGTCCGACTGGTCAATGATCCAAATTCCGAGCAGCACAAACAGACCAGACCATCGATACATCCTCGCGAGGAGAAGCATCGACGATCCCACCGACCTCGCGTACTACTTCTGCTACTCAGACGAGCCAGCAACCCCACAAGAGCTCGTCCACGTTGCCGCAAGTCGATGGACAGTCGAAGAATGTTTTCAAACCGGCAAGAATGAAGCCGGCCTCGACCACTACCAGGTCCGTGACTACACCGCCTGGTATAGACACATGACGTTATCAATGATCGCCCTCGCGTTCCTCACAATCGTAAGAAACACCGAAGAAAAAAGGGGGTCCTCAACCAGGACGACAATCTCATCGCACTCACCTGCAACGAAATACGACGACTACTCAACCGCATCCTCTGGCCCCTGACCAGAATCGCACAGCATGTCACCCACTGGTCGAACTGGAGACGAAAGAGCCAGGCCCGAGCACGCTCCCACCAGCACAAACGCTCAGCCGACAACGAACTGCGGTTGTAGTGTTAATGGCGCCGGGTGGCGACCCACACTCACGGGACCGGTGGGACGGTGATTTTGATACACAATGTTGCGCTCAGTGACCAGGGTTCTGCATCAGGATTCTGCGGCGTCGCACCGAGTACGAACGGGGCTCTGGCCAGTCTCGTGGCCAGCACGGCCGCGATGCGCGGCCACGCCGGTGCCGCGATTCCTCAGCGAAGCGGCCCGCGCCGGGCTCGAGGTACCGATCGTGCCCGCGCAGTACCCGGCGCTGGACGACCTGGCCGGCTGGGTGACAATTCGTCGCTCAGAACGATGCGATCGTCACCGACATGCTCAGGGCTCTCGTAGGCACCGTCAGAAACGGAGATCAACGGCTTTGACGAATGATGAGCGACCCAGAACTGTTGCCGCCCTTGGGAGTTCCTTCGCGGCTGGGCCCGCGATCGAACCCGTGGACGATGTGGCTGCGATGCGGTCCACCCGGAACTACCCGCACCTCCTTGCCCAGCTGCTCGGCGCCGACCTCGTCGACCTGACCGTTTCCGGTGCCACCACGGCGAACATCCTCGACACGCCGCAAACGACCATCACCGGCCGGGTATACGCCCCGCAGATCGACGGTCTGCCCGCCGGTGCCGACCTGGTGACCATCACCGCGGGCGGGAATGATCTGCAGTTCATCGGGTCCATGCTGTTCGCGGCGTGGTCCAGGCACGATCCCGGCGGCCCGATGGCCCGCATGCTCGGCCAAGGATTCACCGGTGGAATCCCCACCGTCACCGATCACGACATACATTCCACAGCAACGGGTCTGGCCGCCATCGTGGCTGCCGTCAGGGATCGTACGCACCAGGCGCGGGTGGTCCTGGTCGACTACCTGACAGTGCTCACCGAGCAGACCCCGACCGGAACCGGCGGAGTGTTCACCGACGAGGAACTCCCCATATTTCTGCGCACCCAGGCCGCCCTCGGACAGGCGTACCGGATCGCCGCCGACCGGTCCGGAGCGGAACTGCTGGCCGTCTCAGCGACCAGTACCGGTCACGGGCTCGGATCGGATGATCCATGGGTCTTCGGATTCCAACCCGTCATGGCCAAAACGGCGGGATCGTTCCACCCGAACGAAGCAGGGATGCGCGCAATCGCGGATGAACTCAAATTACGTCTCGACGCTGGCGGTAGTGAGGCAATGGATGAAACTGAACCGGGCAACTGAACGGCCTGTTGGCTGAGCCATCACCCGTGCCGCAAAAGTCTGCACCTGAGCCTCTCTGTCAGTCTTACGTGAGACACACCGGCAATTCGATCCGGCGTTGCTCCGCTCGGTCGGCCAAGGCGGCCGGTCAGGCGATGGTGATCTCGCCCATCTCGCTCCAGTCCGCGCCGTCGACCTTTCGGCTCACGATCTTCGGGGTGGCGACGAGCGCCTGCGGGAGGGTCTGCTGGGTGGCGGTGGCGAAGTGCTCGCTGTTGACGTGGGCCCCCGCTGCGTCGTCGTCGGCGAAGGCCTCGACCAGGACGAAGGTGTCCGGCTCGTCGATGCTGCGGGACCACTCGAACCACAGGTTGCCCGGTTCGGCGCGGGTGGCCGTGGTGAACGGAGTGGCCAGCTCGACGAACTTCTCCGTCCACTCGGGCTTGGTCTTGAACTTGACGACGATGAAGTACATCGGGTCCCTTCCGTGCCGGCGGTGTCCGGCCAGGCTAGTCACCGCCGCCGAGATCCGCGACCGGCCGCCTCGCCGTCATCCGGGACCGCGGTTACCGTGGGCCGAGAGGCGGCACACCGGTGTGCGGCCCGGCGAGGAGACATCAATGGGCGACAACGGCGTTGACCAGGATGAGCGGCAGGATCCCCAGGATCCGGTCGAGCTGCAGCGCGACACCGCGGAGGGCGAAAGCTCGGCCGGGGGCGCCGCCCTGAGCGGTGAGCAGGCAGCCACTCTGGTCCGTCTGTTGCGGGTGGCCTACCCGCACCCGAGCTTCCCGGACGCGCCGTACCAGCGGACGGCCAAGAGCGTGCAGGACGCCGACGCGGATCAGCTGGTCGCGGCCGGATTGACCGAGCTGGACGACATCGCGGGCGGCGATTTCGGGACGCTGTCCGACGCCGAGGCAACCGCCGCCGTCGAGCGGATCGCGGACAGCGCCTTCTTCAGGCTCGTGCACTCGACGACCGTGGTGGCCCTCTACGAGGACCGTGAGGTCTGGGACCTGCTCGGCTACGAGGGCTCCTCGTACGACAAGGGCGGCTACCTGAACCGCGGGTTCGACGACCTGGACTGGCTGCCCGCGGCCCGGATCACCGAATACACCGACGCGCCGCGTCCCGAGATCGTCGACCGAGCGGAGGCCTGAGCATGGCGACCATCGAGCACGACGACCCCGTCGTCGTCACTATCGGATCCGGCGCCGGCGGTGGCACCATGGCCCACGAGCTCACGACCAAGGGCGTCAAGTGCGTCCTGCTCGAGGCCGGCCCGCACCTGACCGGCGACGACTACGTCAACGACGAATGGCCGGCGTTCAACCAGATGGCCTGGCTCGACATGCGGACCACCAGCGGTTCGTGGCGGGTGTCCCGGGACTTCCCGAACCTGCCCACCTGGATCGTCAAGGCCGTCGGCGGGACCACCACGCACTGGGCGGGTGCGACCCCGAGGTTCATGGACCACGAGTTCCGGATCCGGACCGTGTACGGCGATCTCGACGGCGCCAATTTGCTCGACTGGCCGATCACCCTGGAAGAGCTCGCGCCCTGGTACGACAAGGCGGAGATCGCCATGGGCACCACCCACCGCCACGGCCGGGCACCGTTGCCCGCGAACAACAACTACACCGTGTTCGCCAACGGCGCTCAGCGGGCCGGGTACCGCTACTACGCGACCGGACCGTATGCCACCAACGCCGAGCCGTACGACGGGCGACCCGCGTCTGTCCAGGACGGCTTCAACTTCCAGGGCGACAAAAGCGGTTCCAAGTGGTCGACCCTGGTGCGCGAGATCCCACGGGCGCTGGCCACCGGCAACCTCGACCTACGCCCGCTGAGCCAGGCCGTGAAGATCACTCACGATGACAGCGGCACCGTCAATGCCGTCGAATACCTCGACGCCTCCGGCGCTCTGCACCGACAGGCCGCGAAAGTGGTTTGCGTGGCGGGTAACTCGATCGAGTCGCCGCGACTCCTGCTGATGAGCGCGAGCTCCCTGCATCCGGACGGTCTGGCGAACTCGTCAGGGCAGGTCGGCCGCAACTACATGCGGCACATGACCGGCTCCGCCTATGGTCAATTCGAGAAGCCGGTGAAGATGTACCGGGGAGAGACAATGGCCGGCATCATCGCCGACGAGGCGAAACACGACACCTCCCGCGGCTTTGCCGGCGGCTACTACATGGAGACCCTCTCGCTGGGCCCGGCCTTCCTGGCCAGCTTCATCGAACCCGGGGAATGGGGGCGTAGCTTCACCGAGAAGATGGACGCCTATGAGCGCACCGCCGGAATGTGGCTGGTCGGCGAGGATCTGCCGCAGGAGTCGAACAGGGTGACCCTCAACCCCGATGTGAAGGATCAGTGGGGGCTGCCGGTGCCGGACGTGCACTTCGACGACCACCCGAACGACGCCGCCATGCGGGAACACGCCTACGCCGCTGCCGACTCGATTTACGGTGCGGCTGGTGCCATCTCGGTTCACCACACCCCGCCGTACCCGTCCACCCACAACCTCGGTACCTGCCGGATGAGCGAGCGTCCGGAGGACGGGGTGGTGGACCGCTGGGGCAAGGCGCATGACGTGCCGAACCTTTTCGTCAGCGACGGCTCGGTGATGACGACCAGCGCGGCCGCAAATCCGACCCTAACCATCGTCGCGCTGGCCACCCGGCAGGCCGACCACATCGTCTCCGAACTGGCGGCCGGCCGGCTCTGACACCCGACCGCCCCGGGTCAGCACCGACGGCGAAGCCCGAAGTTGACAGCGGACTTGCCGAAGAATCCAAGAGACCTGGCGAATTCGGGCTGCTCCCGCAGGCCCGCCGGGTCGTCCAGTTGCGGGTACACGCTGTCGATGGCGCAGATGATCGCGCAGGCCCGCAATTCCCCGTGCAGTTCGCGATCCCGAGTAGGGCTTTGCGGTCCACGACTACTACACCGGGATCGCCTCCACCGCAACACATCTCATGCGATCCCGGCTTTCCTTGGTCTGACTGTCACCAAGGACGTCAAGGACGTCCCGGTCGTCATCACGACCCTGGACGCAGCCCGCCACCTGCTCAGACCTCCAAGGCCGCAGGCAGTGATCAAAGGACTTACTCAGGTCGGTGTCAGGACTCCCGTTGTCCGGAGTCGTTTCCGCGGTGATCCACGATTGGATGGAGTGTCGCCCAGACCGGGTGGTATCCGCCCGGTATTTGGTGACCTTGTGTGTTCTTTCCGGGTTCTTTCGTGGTGATTTCCATTCCCAACGGTGAATGCCGGTGATTTTCCGTTGCATCGGTGTTGCGCATCAATGCGTTGCGGACACAATGAATGGTGCTGAATGCGTCGATTTGCGGTGAATGAAGGGACTTTCGACCTATCCTGATTGTATAGTCGTGCGAGGATAATCCCCGGTGGAGGACCCGATCATTTTCCAGTTTCTTGGGGTGGGGCTCGGCGACTAGGCCGTGTTTTCAGCTCTTCGGCTGAGTGCTCGGCAGCGGTCGATTTCCAGGTTTTCCATTCTCGAGGAGGGGTCACCATGAGGAGTCCATCAGGCAAGCTGCGTCGCTGGGTGCTGGGTTTGGCGGTGCCAGTGAGCATCCTGGCCGCGGCGGGGTTGATCGTGCAGAGTTCGTATGCGGCATTCACCGCGGAGACCAGGAACGCCGGGAACAACTGGTCGTCCGGGCAGGTCGGGATCACCACCGACGCGGCCGGTGCGGCGATGTTCACCGTCACCAACCTGTTGCCTGGTCAGACCGGGTCGAAGTGCATCGTGGTCACGACAGCAACCAGCATCCCAGGGGAGGTGCGCCAGTACTTCTTGAACCAAGTCGCCTCGCAGAACGGTTTGATGGAGCAGCACCTGCTGATCACTGAGAGCGAGGGGACCGGCGGAACCTTCGGTAGCTGCGACGGGTACACCCCGACGTTACCGCTCTTGTTGGACGCTGCGCCGCTGGCGTCGTTGCAGGGCGCCTACGGCACGTACGCCAACGGGCTCGGTGCGTGGACGGCGGCCGCCCCGACGGCCACCAAGACCTACCAGATCACCTGGCTGTTCGACACCACGGGCCTGACCGAGGCGCAGATCAACTCGATGATGGGGATGCAGACCGGGCTGGACTTCGAGTGGGAGATCCAGACGGCGTAACCGATCAAACGCCAGGCTGCGGTGCCGGCCGTGGCGGCAGCGCGGGGTACCTGCCGGGAGGGTGAACGGTGAACACGCTGACCCGCCCGGCACCAGCGTGGTCCACCGGCTGGACGGTGCTGATCCTGACCGCCGCGGCCCGCGGGTACCTGGCGTTCGCGGTGACGTTGATCGCTACCGCCACGCTGCCCGCGTTGGGCCCGTGTGACAGCTTCGTAGTGTTGACCGGGTCGATGGCCCCGGTGATCGAGCCCGGTGACGTGGTGCTGGTCACCGCGCTGGACGGCGGCGAGGACGTCCCGATGGGTCGGGTGGTGGCCTTCCGGGCGCCGGCGCCCGCGCCGCGGAACACCGAAGTCGTCATCCACCGCGTCGTCGCGCAACGCCCGGACGGGGACTTCACCACCGCGGGTGATGCCAACCGGGACACCGACAGCGCCGCCTTGCGCCCGGACGCGGTGATCGGCCGGGGACGGGTGCTGGTGCCGTGGGCCGGGTTGCCGGTGCTGTGGTGGCACCAGGGCAACCTCGTGGCGCTGCTGGCGTGGCTGCTGCTCACCGGCCTGGCTGTGGTCCTGGTCGTCACCGGCTACCGCACCCGCGGTCCTAACGACCCCGACCCCGACGACGAACCACCGCCCGACGGGCAGGACCCGGAACCCTCGGCCGAAGCCGGCCCGGAGCAGCCGGACCCAATCCAGGCCCTGTTCGACACAGCGTTGATCCGCCGCGGCCGACGGATCCTGGCCACGGCGGTATGTGTGCTGATCGCCGGCGGGGCACTGCAAGCCGGTGGGGCCACGGCCGGTTTCGCCGCGGAGGTCCGCGACGCGGGAAACACCTGGGCGATGACCAGGGCGGTACCCAGCTACAGCGCGCAGGTCCTCGCGGACCAGCCGTGGGGATATTACCCGCTCGAGGAAACCGCCGGCCCGACCATGACAGACGCCTCCGAGAACCGCAGGAACGGCACCTTCACCGCCCCGATCACCTACCACCAGGCCGGCGCGCTGACCTCCACCGCCAGTTACGCGGTCACCCTGGCCGGCGCGGGCGCCCGGGCGGTCGCCGGCACCAACACCGCGGCCACTGGCGGGCTCGCGGTGTACTCGCTGGAACTGTGGTTCAAGACGACCACCACCACCGGCGGCAAGCTCATCGGTTTCGAAAGCAGCACCGCCGCCACGTCGAACAAGGCGGACCGGCAGGTGTTCATGGGCGATGACGGGAAACTCACCTACGGCGGGTCGACCAGCGGCGGGAACACCCAAACCCTCACCACGCCCGCCGCCTACAACGACGGCGGGTGGCATTACCTGGTCGTCACCGCCGAACCCAACGGCAACCGGCAACGCAGCACCATCTACCTCGACGGAGTCGCCGTCGCGACCGGCATCACCAGCAACGTCTCTGAATACACCGGCTACTGGCGACTGGGCTACGGCACCCTGCCCACCGGCAGCGGATACCCCACCAGCGCCAACTTCGCCGGCAGCCTGGACAACGCCGCGATCTACACCACCGTGCTCAGCCCGGCTCGGGTGACCGCCCACTACGCCGCCCGCTGACCGGCCCCGGCAAACAGGCAACACCGACCAGGCAGGACCGTCGATGATCGCCGCGCCCCCGGCAACCATTCCCGGAACGGCTGGAATTGGACAAGCCTTTCCTGAACTGAGTCACCTGTTCTATTTCGTACGGACGATTTTCGAAGAGCGTTGAAGCAAGACACGAAAGTCCCTATCGACCAACGGGTTGCGGACAGAAGCGCCCAATCAGTCCGCTGCCGACGCCATCGACTCCACTGCACGAGCCGCCGCCGATCACCGGTCAGCGCCGCTCACACGTCGGCGGCGGAGGCGTGTCGGCCGGCTTGCGGCAACCGTCGTCGAAGGGATGCTTGAAGGTGCCCTGCCGCGGCTCCGAACGACCCGGGGGTCAGGACAGCGATCCGGGCCCCGGCGCGGGCGCCAGGGCCTTCGCTGAATCAGGCGGTGCGGAGACGCCGGCACCGTGCGAGAGTCGGGCCGACCGCACCGACGAAGGGAGCAACACAGATGTCCCCGTCCGAGACCCCCGGCCCGGTCCGCGTCGCAGTCACCCTACTGCGCACGAGATGGCTGGTACGGGCACCGATCTGGATCTTCCGCGGCCGGCTGGGGTTCGTCTTCGGTGGTCGCTTCCTGCTTCTGGAACACGTTGGGCGGCGGACCGGTCGGCGCCGGTATGTGGTCCTTGAGGTCGTGGACCGACGGGTGCCTGGCGCCTTATTCGTGGTGTCCGGGCTGGGCCGCAGGTCGGCATGGTTCCGCAACATCATTGCCGATCCGCTAGTGCGCGTGCAGACCGGCATCGGCCCGCCCCGGCCCGCAGTGGCGACTGAGCTGGGTCCCGAGGCGGCCCGGGAGACGCTGTCCAGCTACGCCGCGGCTCATCCCAGGGCATGGCAGCAATTCCGACCAGTGCTTGAGGCCGCCAGTCGGGCAACGGTGGCCGAGGCGGGGACCGCCCTGCCCGTCGTGGAGTTGCGGCTGGGAGAAGCGAACCACGACTAATACGCATCACCGCAGTCTGCACATGCGTGCTATTACCTGCCCATGCGTGCAGCGGCCGATTTCACCGGTCGGGTGCTGATTCGAGGAGCGGACCCGCACCGATGAGCGCTGAACGAGAACCGTGTTTGCATCCGGTGGCCGACGGCGTCCATGCCTGGATCCAGCCCGACGGCACGTGGTGGCTCAACAACGCCGGGCCGTGGTCCCGACGCCGGGGTCCTGGTCATCGACACCTATGCCACCGAGCTGGGAACCGCCTGGCCGTGTCCGGACTCGCGGGTGCCGGTAACCGTCTGAGTCCCGAGGTTGACGGATGCCGCGCTACCGACATGACCGGCCGCTGCGGCCGGCATAGTCAGTCGCTGGTGATCGATTCCCCAAAACATGGGAACGACGCAATTCGGCGGTCGCCGACCGGGCGGGGGCGAGTAGCGTCCTCAGCAGAATTGAATAGGTAATACCAACCTAATGAGGCGCAATCGTGGAGGCTTTGGACCAGGAACTCGAGGCGGTTCGACTGTGGATGGGGTCCGAGCGCTTCGCCGGGATCACCCGTGTGTACTCGCCCAGACAGGTGGTTGAGCAGCGGGGCAACGTGGCTGCGGACTACACGGTCGCACGTGGCGCGGCCGAGGGGTTTTACGCGCGGTTGCGCGAGCTCTTCGCGGACGGCCGCTCGATCACCACGTTCGGCCCCTATTCCCCTGGCCAGGGAGTGGCGATGAAGCGGGCCGGGATCGATGGGATCTACCTCGGAGGCTGGGCAACGTCGGCCAAGGGCTCCACGGACGAGGACCCCGGACCCGACTTGGCGAGCTACCCGCTCAGCCAGGTGCCCGACGAGGCCGCCGGGTTGGTGCGGGCCCTGCTCACGGCGGACCGCAACCAGCGCTTCGCGCGGCTCCGGATGACCGACGCGGAGCGCAAGGCTACGCCGGAGATCGACTTCCGACCGTTTATCATCGCCGACGCGGACACTGGCCACGGCGGTGACGCCCACGTGCGCAATCTGATTCGCCGGTTCGTCGAGGCCGGCGTGCCGGGGTACCACATCGAGGATCAGAAGCCGGGCGCCAAGAAATGCGGACACCAGGGCGGCAAGGTCCTGGTACCCGAGGACGAGCAGGTCAAGCGGCTGAGCGCCGCCCGCTTCCAGCTCGACATCATGGGCGTACCCGGCATCGTCGTGGCCCGCACCGACGCCGAGGCAGCCAACCTGCTGGACGGCTGCGGCGACGAGCGCGACCAGCCCTTCGTCCTGGGCGTGACCAACCTCTCGGTGCCCTCGTACAAGGCGGCTTACCTTGCGCTCATGCGGCGGCTCCATCGAGCGGGCGTGGAGGACATCAACGGGCACTTGCTCTATGCCATGTCAGAGGACCAGTACGTCGAGGCCGAGGGCTGGCTCGAACGGGTAGGCCTTGCGGCGGTCATCGACCAGACAGGAGCGGGATTTTCGGCCAGCTGGACGTCCCCCGAGGCGGCGCTGGACACCGTGGCCGACCGTTTCCTGGAGGCGTGGCAGGCCGAGGCCGGCCTGAAGACCCTGGGCGCGGCCGTCGCCGAAGTCATGGCCTTCCGAGCCGACGAGGACTCTCCACTCGAGATGACCATCGACGAGTGGCGCTCGTTCGCTGCGACCGCGTCGTGGTACGCCGTCCGCGCAAGGGTCGAGGAGATGGGCCTGGAGATCACTTGGGACGCGGAGTTGGCCAAAACACCCGAGGGCTATTACCAGATACAGGGCGGCGTGCCGTACGCGATCGTCAAGTCCCTTGCTGCGGCACCGTTCGCGGACCTTCTCTGGATGGAGACGAAGACCGCCGACCTGGCCGATGCTCGCGAATTCGCCGACGCCATCCACGCAGTTTTCCCGGACAAGATGCTCGCCTACAACCTCTCGCCCTCGTTCAACTGGGACACCACCGGGATGAGCGAGGACGACATGCGCCAGTTCCCGGCCGAGCTCGGGCAGATGGGTTTCGTGTTCAACTTCATTACCTACGGCGGCCACCAGATCGACGGCCTGGCGGCAGAGGAATTCACCACAGCCCTCCGCGAGGATGGAATGCTCGCCCTGGCTCGGCTCCAGCGGAAGTTCCGCCTCGTGGAGTCGCCTTACCGGACCCCGCAGACCCTGGTCGGCGGACCCCGGGCCGACGCAGCGCTGATGGCCACTTCGGGTCAAACTGCCACCACCAAGGCGATGGGCGCGGGCTCGACGCAGTCCCAGCACCTTGTTCAGATCGAGGTGCCGCCGAAGTTGCTCACCGGGTGGCTCTCGACCTGGTCGGAAAAGCACGGCGTTCCCGGGCCACTGCGCGCCTCACTACGCCCACACACCGGCGGCTCTGAACTGCTCGAGCTCAGCGTCCGCGGCCCGTCCGACGAGAACTTGGCCAATGTGGTCTTCGCGACCATTCACGACCGACGCGGTCGGTCGATTCTGTCGGTTCGCGATCAGAACACTTTCGACCCCGCGCTACGGCGCGAGCGCCTGATGACACTCCTGCACCTTTTCCTCATCCACCGCTACAAGGCCATCGCCATCCACTACCTCTCGCCGACGGACGACAACCACCGCCAATGCGAGGGCCTTCAGCATCTCGGCATCTTCGAGAGCGTCTACGACGAGGTGGGGCAGATCATCGTCGCCAACGTCAACGGCGCCGTCGTCACCGACCTGGTGCAGCCCACCAGCAAAGCGCGCGAGAAACTGATCGACAACGCCTGAACGCGCGCCGCGTCGTCCTGCAACGCGCTCGGCATCTCGCCGTCGGAGGCGGACGGTAGCGCGTTGAGCGTGAAGGCCACAGAAAGGGCGACTATGGGTGACAACAAGGCTGACCCTGCGACGGTCTCTGATGCTTTGGTGTTCTTCGGCGCGACCGGGGATCTTGCCCACAAAAAGATCTTTCCTGCGCTCTATCGGATGGCGAAGCGGGGCGCGTTGGCCGTTCCGGTGGTCGGGGTCGCGTTCTCGCGATGGGATTTGTCGCAGCTGCGCGACCACGCGCGCGACAGCATTGCCCAAGCTGACGGCGGTGTAGATGACCCAGCAGCGCTTGATCGCTTCTTGTCGTTGTTGAACTACATCGATGGCGATTATGGCGACCCGGCCACGTTCGACGCGCTGAGGGATGTGCTCGCGGGTGCTCGCTATCCGGCGCACTACCTGGCTATCCCCCCGGCGCTGTTCGCGACGGTGATAGCAGGACTCGGCGCGGCGGGCCTGGCCAGTGACGGGCGGGTCATCGTCGAGAAGCCATTCGGGCGCGATCTCGCCTCGGCCCGCGAGCTGAACCGCGTCGTGCGCTCGGTCTTCGCCGAGGACGCGATCTTCCGCATCGATCATTTCCTCGGCAAGGAAGAGATCATGAACCTGTTGTACTTCCGCTTCGCGAACTCTTTTCTGGAACCGATCTGGAATCGCGACCACATCGCCAGTGTCCAGATCACCCTCGCCGAACAGTTCGGCGTGCAGGGTCGCGGCTCGTTCTACGAGACCGCCGGGTGCCTGCGCGACGTCATCGAGAACCACCTGTTCCAGGTAGTCGCACTATTGGCCATGGAACCTCCTGCCTACCAGGGTTTCGGGGCGGTGCACGGGGAGAAGTTCAACGTGTTCAAGGCCATGCGTCCGCTCGGTCCCGACGACGTGGTCCGCGGCCAGTTCGCCGGCTACCACGACGAGGCGGGCGTGGCGAGCGATTCGGACGCGGAGACCTTCTGTGCAGTGCGGCTGTACATCGACTCCTGGCGCTGGGCAGGCGTTCCCTGGTACCTGCGGTCCGGGAAGTGTTTGCCCGAGACGGCAGCGGAGGTGCTGGTCGAACTGAAGCCGCCGCCGCAACGCCTGTTCGATGACTCGGCACCGGAGACCGATCTCGCAAACTACCTACGCTTTCGACTCGCACCCAACCCCGAGATCGCGTTGGCAGCCCGGGTGAAGCGGCCTGGCGAGCAGTTCCTCGGCGACCAACGCGAATTGTCCCTGCTCAACGCGCAACCGGGCCAGGAGCAACCATACGAACGGCTCCTCAGCGACGCCCTGGCCGGTGAAGGCGCGCTGTTCACCACCGCGGAAACGGTCGAAGCGGCCTGGGCAGTCGTCGACCCGATACTCGAAAGCCACCCACGCGCCCACCCCTACCAGCCCGGTAGTTGGGGTCCGCCACAGGCCGACGACCTTATTGCCGCACACGGACGCTGGCACAACCCCGCAGTCGACCCGAAGCCGATGTCCTAGTGGTGCGGCGACGTCGCACCACTCTGCGTCACCCGGGACCACTTCGAGACCAAGAAGTTTCAGGGTTCGTGCTGGTGCCGGGCCCGGGCCCGCCGAACTGCCTCCGAGACGATGTTGTCGGCGATAGTCACCATTTTGATGTGCTCGTGTTGGCTCAGGACGCGAAGCCGATCTTTGGCCTGGTCCGCGGACACCCCGCTGCGGCTCATCACGATGCCGATGGCCTGATCGATCACCGCCCGGTTGGTCAGCGCGGACTGCAGCGACGCCGCCAGTCGTTTGGTCTGCGCGAGAACGTACGCGTTCTGCACTGCGATCGCTGCTGGGGCCGCGAACAGTTGACCCACCCGCTCGGCCCGTTCATCGAAGGCGTCCCTCGCGTGCGCGTAAACGTTCATTGCACCGACGACCTGATCGGCACTGATCAGCGGCAGAGACAGCACGCTGTGCACACCCAACCGGCCCACCCTGGGCCCGAACCTGGGCCATCGGTGGTCCCCACCGAGCGACCCGGACCGCATCGGCTTGCCGACTGCGGCCGCGGTGATACACGGGCCCTCGCCCAGGCGGTACTGGATGTGGTGAACCTCCCGGACGAAGGGTGCACTCTTCACGATGGTGTCCGCCCGCTCCGCCTCGAGCAGCGTCAACCCCGCGCCCTCCGCCCCCGGGATCGCTTGCACAGCAAAGGTGGCCACCTCGGTCAGCAGGTCCTCCAGGCTCAACCGGGCCGCCGATAACCGCGCCAGCGCAGCGAGACTGACCGCCAAGTCGTCATCGTCAGAACTTGACGGAGCCGGCGTCCGGTCAGCAACGCCTTGTCCATCGGTCACGTCGTCACCATCTCCATCCGCCAGTTGCCCGTTTCCTGATGCGCGGCATCACGATTCAGCCACTGCCGAGTCTGCACCCAAATGGCCTGGCCGAACAGGACCGGAAGCCGGGCCGTAGCCGCCCTCGCGCGCCCAACGGGCCACGACGGGAATAGCGCCGGCAGCATTCACTGCCGAACAGTCCACCGAGAGGCGCTGGCCGCCGGGACTTGTCTGATCCCTTACCGGCGGCGCTCCTGCCCGACCGTCCCCAATGCGCGGTCCGGCAGCTCGACTACTGCCAGCGCGGACTGCAGGCCGGTGAAGTCGCTGCCGTTCCGGGTCAGCAGCAACAGGCCGTATCGCACTGCCGTCGCGGCGATCTGCAAGTCCATGCGGCGTGGCCGCGGGTTGCGGCCTTGCTGGCGCACGAGACTGGCCAGAGCCCCGTAGTACTCGGCCGTGGTCACATCGAAGGACAGAACCTCGAACCGGTCCAGGATCGCCTGCACGCGCCGCCGCCGATGCATCTGCGCCAATGGGTCGCTGGCGACGGCCACGCCGTACTGCAGCTCTGCGATTGTCACTGCCGATACCGCGACCTCGTCGGCGACCTCGGCGACCTGCGCGGCCGGGAAGTCGATCACCACTGAGGTATCCAACAAGGCACGACGCGGCTCGCGGGCGGTCAACGCCTCCGCCGTTCGAACGGGTCGGTCGGCTCGTCCATGCCGAAAGTCTCATCGGCGACGGCCAGGTCGGTTTGCCAAGCCTTCGGGTCGCGCGCCAGGTCCGTGGCAAACGCCTCTGCCACCTCGGCGACCGGAACGAACCGACGTCGGCCCTTATCCCGCCGGTGTGGCACAACGTCGGCTACCGGACGACCGTTGACCGTCACCACGAAGGACTCGCCCTCGGCAACCCGGCGCATGACCGCCGCGTTGTCATTGCGTAACTCGGACTGCTGTATGACGACGCTCATAGCGATATCATAGCGGTCATGTAGCGCGACCGTGGGCAGTGCCCCATGACGATCTTTGGGAACTGGTCAGCACCGGGGCAAGGCAGCAGCGAGGGACCCGCACCTCAAAACAGCCATGCCCGGTATCGCGGAAGTGTGACAGAACCAGTTGCCGTGCGTGACGACAGGCCACTGGGTCGACCCGGTGGCCACCGCCAGCGCGGTTCCTTAACCGGGTTGTCGGGGTGTCAAGGCATGGGTGCGGCCCAGGTGAGGCTGGTGCCGCCGGCGTCGGGTCGGGTGAGCTGGCACGTGCCGCCGGCCTCGTGGGCGCGTTGGGTGAGGTTGTGCAGGCCGCTGCGCGCGGTGGTTTCCGGGATTCCTGCACCGTCGTCGGTGATGGTGATGGTGAGGTGATCGTCCAGAGAGACCGTGACGGTGAGCTCGCGGGCGCGGGCGTGGCGGACGGTGTTGCTGATGCCTTCCCGGATGACCGCGTGGGCGTGTTGCGCCAGGTCCGTGGGTACGCGGTCCAGCGGGCCGGACATCCGGACGACGGTGCGGAGTCCGCTGTTGCTGGTGAGTTCGTGGATGATGCTGTTCAGTTCGTTCCGCAGGTGAGGTTGGCTGCCGGGTTCGGTGTGCAGGTCGAAGATCACGGTGCGGATGTCGCGGATGACCTGGTCCAGTTCGTCGATCTGGGTGTTCAGCCGGTCTGCCAGGTCGGGTGGTTCGACTCGGCGGTGGATGCCGTTGAGGGCGAGCCCGACGGCGAAGATTTGCTGGATGACGTGGTCGTGCAGGTCCCTGGCGATCCGGTCCCGGTCGGCGAGGATTTCCAGTTCCCTGCGGGTGACCTGGGTCTCGGCACGTTCCAGGGCGAGGGCGGCCTGGTCGGCGAAGGTGGACACCAGGCGCAGCTCATCGTCGGTGAACGCGGGTGATCCTGGGCCGCGGACGGTGAGCAGCACCCCGGTGAGGTGGTTGTCGACGCCCAGTGGCAGGGCCAGCGCGGGCCCGAAGTCCACGCCGAGACCGGCGGCGACGTCGAACGCGAGATGCGGCACGCTGCGGGGGGTGTGGTCGGCGAACACGGCGCCGGTGGTCGACCCGCGGACCGGGATCCGACGCCCGGTGAGCTGTTCGATGCCGACCCCGACGCAGAACATCACGATGAGTTCGGTGGTGTCCGTGGCGCCGGCACCCGGGTCGGCGGGCACCGCGATCAGTGTGTAGTCCGCCGTGGTGAGTTGCTGGGCGTGCGTCGCGATCAGGTGCAGCGCCTGGGTGGTGTCACCGTCGGCCAGGAGTTCAGCGGTGACCTCGCTGGTGGCCTCCAGCCAGCGTTGCCGGCGGCGGGCCTGCTCGTACTGGTGGGCGTTGTCGATCGCGACCCCAGCGGCCCCGGCCAACGCGAGCACGACGATCTCGTCGTCATCGGTGAACTCCTGCCCGCCGGATTTCTCGGTCAGGTAGAGCCGGCCGAAGACCTCACCGCGGGCCCGGACAGGTACCCCGAGGAAGGTTCGCATTGGCGGGTGGTGCGCTGGGAACCCGACCGACACCGGGTGCAGGGCCAGATCCGTCAGCCGCAAAGGTTTGTCGTCCTCGATGACCACCCCGAGGACACCATGCCCGGTCGGCAGCGGCCCGATCAGTTCTCGGGTGGCCTCGTCGATGCCGACCGGGATGAACCGGCTCAGCATCCCGCCCTGGTCCAGAACCCCGAGGGCGCCGTACTCGGCATCAACCAGGTCCATCGCGGCCTGCACGATCCGCCGCAGGGTGGCGTCCAGGTCCAGCCCGGACGACACCGACAGCACCGCGGCCAACAGGGCGTCCATCCGATCCCGGGTGGAACCGACGATGTCTTCGATCCCATTCTTTATCTCGGCCTGCATCTCCCGCAATCCTTTCTGGCTGAGCGTCTGTCCCACTCGCGCCACCCCCCAAATCCGATCCGACGCGCCGACCGGTCGGCGCTGCCCGTCGCCCGGTTCGCTCACCCCCGAATGCTGGTGACTCCCGGGTGGCGGTTTGCTGACCGGCCCGTTGCCCGTCATGACCGAAACCCCGGCGATATTGCCCCTGCCATTCCACGCAGGTCGGGTCGACTCGGTTCGGTTCCATTCCGAGAAGATATCCGCAGGTGGCAGGCCGGCAGCCGAAGTTGCGGTGCGGCGAGACCGATCAACCGGCGGGCAGCCGGAACAGTCGGACAATAGCGGCATCCGTCCCCGGATGCGATCACCACCCCTGTTCCCGGTCGTGTCCTCCTGGGTGCGACGATGTCGTCGCGCCGGGGAGCGGGGAATCACCGGGGCGCCGACGTCAACGTCGGGTGCCCGAGTCGGCGACGCGCGCCGTGGTGCCCTCTCGAGCAGCCCGGTGCGCACCCTGGCCTTTCCGCAGGTGTGAGAGCGGCAGGGGTGGGACATGTTTCGGGTAGGACCAGCACCGAATGCGGACGTGACGATCCTCGCCATGAGTTCACGGACCCGGTGGTAGGCGCAGACTTCGCTAGTGGACAACATGCGACGTATTCGGATCGCCCTGATCGCATTCGGGTTGGTCCTCGTCGGCGGAACCATCGGCTACGTCATCCTGGGCTTCGGATTCCTTGACGCGGTGTATCAGACCGTCACGACCGTGACGACCGTGGGGTTCCGTGAAGTAAACAAATTCACCGCTGTCGGCAAGGTATTCACGATCGTGCTGGTTCTGGTCGGTGTCGGAACCGCGCTGTACACCCTCGGCGTGGTGCTGGAAGCACTGATCGAAGGACACCTGAGAGAACACCTGGAGAGGCGTCGCATGGACAGAACAATCGGCCGAATGCGTGGGCACGTCATCATTTGCGGATGGGGTCGGGTCGGCCAGGCGAGCGCGCAGTACCTCACCAGCACCGGGCAGGCGGTCGTGGTCATCGACCGCGACCCGGCGCGCCTGCTGGAGGGGAACCGTGAGCACCCCACGGTGCTGGGCGATGTCACCGACGACCTGGTCCTGGAATCCGCTGGAATCGCGCACGCCAGGGCATTGATCGCCGCGCTGGACACCGACGCGGACAACGTTTATGTGACCCTTTCCGGTCGGGCGCTCCGCCCCGACCTGGTGATCATCGCCAGAGCACGTACGCAGCCGTCGAAATCCAAATTGCTCCGGGCCGGAGCAAACCGCGCGGTTAATCCCCAATTGATCGGCGGCCGCCGGATGGCCTCCTTTGCGCTGCAGCCGCATGTCGCCGAGTTCCTGGACGTCGTGATGCACGACGAGTCCCTGGAGTTCCGGATGGAGCAGGTCGTCGTCGCCAATGGGTCATCAGTGAGTGGCATCACTTTGCAGGACGCCGACCTGGCCGAGACCACCGGCGCGCTGCTGCTCGCGATCCGCTCAGCACCAACCGCTCCGTTCCTGGCGAACCCCGCACCCGACACAATGCTCGTCCCGCAGAGCATCCTGATCGCCGTCGGCACGCCGGCGCAGCTCGACGCACTACACAGTCGATGCAGCCCCGGCTGACGCAGTCTCCGCCGCCCAAGGGTTTTCGGCATCAGGGATGTGTCAGGATCTGTGGCCGGCGGCCGACGTCGTTCCACTCCGTCCTCACCTCATCGCGAAGATAGATGAATACCTGGAAGGCGCAGAACGCCAAGGGCACGACCTTCATCCGGATGGCCGGGCGGTCGACAGCACCGGTAACAACAGCAGGGAGTCCGCGAAGATCTCGTTGACTGTGCTGGTGCCGACCGGGGTGTGCCGGAAGTTCATGACCGCCGGGCGGTCCTCGGGTTGATCGTCGCTGGTCAGCACGAGCCGGATGCGGTGGCCCGCGACAAACCGGCGGGCGTTGGGCACCAGCGGGATTCGGTATTCGACCCGTTCACCGACCGGCACCACTTCTGAGTGGCGGCAGGGCAGCACCGGCGCGCCGGGCCGGCTGGCTTCCTCGTCCACGGCGCGTAGGCCGGCTCGCAGATAGCCCGCGGTGACATCTGTGGTGGTGCCGTCCGGGGCGACGTCCTGCAGTATTGCGATCCAGGCCGTATCGGTGGCAGTGCTAATCGCACGCAGGCACAGTTCGATGTCGCCGACCACGTCGGTGTGCTGGGCCAGCGGGATGCTGTCCCAGCTGAGCAGGGCCGGCAGCGGGAAGGGGTTCGCGTTGGGCATCCGGTTCAGGCCGTTGCCTTCGCACAGGTACTTGCGCGAACCCGGCTCGGCGGTTTCGCTGCTGAGGGTTCCGTCGGCGCCGAGCGCGAAGGTGCGGTGCTTCGCCGGCGGCGGCCAGGCCTCAGCGGTGCGCCATTCGTCGACTCCCGGCAGGAAGTAGCGTACGGCCGGGCCGTCCATGATCCCGGTGTCCCGGCCCTTGAGCCATTGGTCGAACCAGGCCAGGGCTTCGACGTGCAGGCTCTCCCACGGCCAGGTCAGACCAAAATCGCCGAGCATGCCCATCCGCACGTTCGGGTTGTGCCGCAACGCATCCCAGGTGGTGAAGGTGCTGGGCAGGTGCAGCGGCACGTTCTGCCAGTCACAGCCGAGGTAGACCGGGATATCCACTTCGGCCAGCAGCGACAGCACGCTGCGGTCGTCCCAGAACTCGTCGCGGACCTGGTGCTCGATGGCGATCTGCTCGAACAGTTCGTCCCATGGCACGGGGTCGTAGTGCAGCCGCATGACCTTCTTGAGTGCGGTGATCGCGGCTTCGCCGTTCATGTGGGCCAGCCGGGCATGGATCGCGGGCTGGCTCAGGATGTGCCGGACTGCGTCGAGGAGCCGGCCCCGCCAGAAGGCGTCGCTCCGGCCGGAGGTCACGCCCATGGCGGACATGAACGGGGCGAGGAAGCTCGAGTTGAGCAGGCCGTGGTGGTAGGCCGCCGCATACAGATCCGAGGTGACAGCGACCGGGAAGATCGCCTTCAGGTGCGGCGGCTTCTCCACCGCGGCCTCCAGTTGGGCCATCGCGAAGTAGCTGATCCCGATCATGCCGACCGAGCCGTCGCACCAGGATTGCGTGGCGGCCCACTCGACGACATCGTGCAGGTCGCGCCGCTCCTGCCCGTCGAAGAAGCCGAAGGTGCCGTCGGACCCGCCGGTGGACCGCAGGTTCACGATGACATGCACGTAGCCGCGAGGCACGAAGAAGTCGCTCGCGCCGGCCTCGATGAAACCCAATGGCGCGCCGAGGTTCTGGATCTGCCGAGGGTACGGTGAGGCGGCGATCAGGGCCGGGAAGCGACGGTGGTCGTCGGGTCGATGGACGTCGGCGAACAGCCGGGACCCGTCGCGCACCCGGATCTCGACGTCCTCGTCGGTGGTCATCCGGTGGCTCGGCTCGGACAACTGACGGTACTCCCGACCGGTGGTCTGCGGACCGTTGAGCCGACGCTCGCCGGGCGCAGTTCCGGCCGACTCGATCCTGGTGACCATCAGACCTCCACGGGCGCTGCTTTAGTTGCCGAGCGCGGCATCGGCCTCGATGAGCACTGCGGCAGCGACTTCGAGCCCTTCGATGCGGCCGAGTTCGGTGTCTTCGTGTTCGATGTTGACCAGCATGCCGGGGTCGACCTCGTGAAGCGCGCGGAGGAACTCGGTCCAGAACGCGGTGTCGTGTCCCTTGCCGAGGGCGACGAAGTCCCAGGCGGATTTCTTACGTTCTGCGGGTGCAGTTCCAGCGCGACCTTGACGTCCAGGTCAGCGGCCAGAGTGTTGGTTTCCGTCCAGAAGGCCGCCACCAACTCCCATTGGTAGTCCAGCACCTCCAGGGCGGCGGAGTTCCAGGCGTTGACGACCCAGTTGACCCGGGTGGATCCGGGTTCGCCGCCGGGCAGCCCGGACATGGTGACGACGCGGTCCTGACCGAGCCGGTTGGCGAGCCGGATGGACCGGCGGATGTCTTCGGCGTGCTTCTCGCCGATGGCCTTGGTGGGGTGCAGCGGGTTGCCGTTGCAGTTCAGCCCGGCGATCATTACCCCGGTGCCTTCGAAGATGCCGAGGTAGTCGTCGCGGGCGGTGTCGCTGACCAGGATGTCGTCGAAGGTCGGGATGTGCACCGGTGGGAGGAAACCGCCGGAGTTGATCTCCATGCCGGTCAGCCCGAGATCGGCAATGACCTTCAGCGCCTCGGGGAGGGGACGGTCGCGCAGGATGGCGTTGTAGACACCGAGTTTCATGCTCAGGCCTCCTTCGTGATCGAAACGGATGCCCCGTTGGTGCCTGCGGATTCGGCGACCGCGGCGAGTAGTTCCATGTTGTGTACGCCCTCGTCGAACGTTGCGCAGTGGGGGAGCGAGGATCCTCGTCAATTCCCGCGACCTCTTCGAGGAACGCCCGCGCCTGATAGCCGAACGCATCGTTCTGGCCGAAGCCAACACCGGGGGCGTCCATCGCCAGACCACCGGACAGGTAGGGGTGCTCCGGCCCGAGGATGACCTGCGGTACCCGGCCTGCGAGGACTTGCCCTCACGGAGGAACAGTTGAATCTCGGACCGCCGGCGCTGATCGAAGCGGGGGCCATGTGGCTGCCGACATCTGCGAGGGCGCCGGATCCCGCTGGGCCCTTGAAGCGCCAGCTCATCGGGGCCCTGCGGGTCGCAGCCGTAGTCGGTCCAGTACCGGCCGGAAAAGTGCAGGACCTTGCCCAGGTCACCGCACTGGATCAGCTCACGGATGTAGGCGATAAGTTCCTGCGGCTGCAATCGGAGTTCCGCAAGACCATCGTGTTCGTCACCCACGACATCGACGAGGCGATCAAGATGGGGGACCGGATCGCAATCCTGCAGGAGGGCTCCCGGATCGCACAGTACGACACCCCCGAACAGATCCTGACCGCACCCGCGAACGACTTCGTGGCCGATTTCATCGGTTCCGGGGCGTCGCTGACGCGGTTGAACCTGAGCCGGGTCGCCGACCTCGAGCTCACCCACTGGGCCACCGCCCGGGTCGGGACCGACCGGGAGGAGGCGTTACCAGATCGGCGCTCGGGATGACCTAGGCCACCCGCGCCGGGACCCTTGCCGACCGCGCTGTCTCCGGCTCCTGAAGGGGACGGAAACGGTGTTTCCTGCTATTGCTGCCGAGCACGCCGAGATTCGTTGTAGTGGAACACCTTCGGATTGAACCCCCGGGCGCGGCGCTATTGCCGCGCCCGGGGTGGGGGAGTGAGTCGGGGGGGAGTCGCGACGATGCTAGGTCCGGGCCGCTGTGGGACGGTGATCTCGCCGCGCGAAGGGAATCTGGGCGGACTGTATCTGCCAAATCTGAGCTTGGATCGCCAGACGGGCGAACGCCGTGAAGGCGACCGTGTCCGGGCGCCGCCAGGACAAGACCGCCTTCGCCAA
This sequence comes from uncultured Actinomycetota bacterium, assembly GCA_963730295.1. GTDB lineage: Bacteria > Actinomycetota > Actinomycetes > Mycobacteriales > Nakamurellaceae > Nakamurella. Next base: position 239,901 of record CAVSRE010000011.1, read on the forward strand.
ACCAAGTTCCGCGGCTTCCTCGGCCAGTTCCGGGTCCACCGCGAGGGTTAGTTCTTTGTGCGCCAGTGCTTTCGCGAGGGGGAGGTAGAAACGGAAGACGGCGTCCTCCGCGGTGCTGATGACGGGTGAGATGACGGATAAGTCAGATCTGGCCCGGGTCAACGATTCCCAGAGAGTCCGGGCCACCTCGTTGTCGATCGTCGGGTCGTCGGGAGATACACACTGCGCCGGTTCGGTGCTGTTCACTGCTCGGGACCCCTTGAACCCGGGCAGTGGGGTGGTAGTCGCGAAGCGTTGACCACTGGGTCCCCCGGCCCACTCGATGCGGTGATGCTCCTGGGTGTCAACAGTCACACTCCTCCTGCCGGCGGCATAGGCCATCGGCACAGTCTCAGTTGCTGGCGGTTTCCTGTCGCGTCTCGGAAAGGGTCCATCCGCCGAGGTGCCGGGGGATATCGCGGACGGTTGGACCGTTCCCTCCGTATGGGCCGGGCTCCCGAGAACAATTGGGCGCCATGACCAAACGAGACATCTAGGCGACACATGAGGTCGCCAGTGCACTGCACCGGACTCAGGGATGACGCCACACACCAACAAGACAGTTGGCGGGCTGCCGCCGGGGTCCGGGGCGGCAGGATGTCTAGCCCGAGCATAGGGCAATTCGGAGCATGCGCAACAAGTCTGGCGCGGCTGCGCGGTTCTGCTAGCGGCTTTGGGGGCGCAGCAACTCATTGGCGACGATGTGCGGTCGGGTCCGCGGAGGCACCCAGAATTCGGGACCAACGCCCCGATTGCCGGTGCCGCCACAGACATACGATCGGTTCTGGGCCGTTCGTGTGATAGGGCCCGAAAGGGTGATCGCGATGGTGGCCAGGGTGGAGGCCCTTGGAATCGATGCGTCTGATCAGCTTGCCTCGATCGGGCAGGCGGTGATCACCACCGATCTCGACGGGGTCGTGATCGCCTGGAACCCAGCAGCCGAAGCCCTGTACGGCTGGACGGAGCGCGAGGCGGTCGGGCGGAACATCGCCACCTTGACGGTCCCCGAGGTCGCACAGGAGATCGCAGCCGACATCATGGCTGCCCTGCGCGACGGAATCCCGTGGTCGGGTGGATTCCCGGTGCGCCGAAGGGACGGGAGCAGGTTCCCGGCCCTGGTGACCGACTCCGGCATCTATCGCGACGGCAAACTGGTGGCCATCATCGGCGTCTCGATGAACCTTGGGTCGGCGCTGCGGCCATTGCTCGAACGATCGACCGACGCCGCGCTCGTGTTGCGTTCGGACGCTGTTGTTTCATATGCCAGCCCGGCGGTTCATCAGCTATTCGGCTGGAACGACGACGCCTTGATCGGCAACTCATTCCTCCCGTTGATCCACCCTGACGACCGGACGTCGCTCGGCCGGTTCCTGCAGAAGGTCCTCATCGAACCTGGTGCCCACCCGCCGCTGGAACTCCGATTGAAACAGAGCAACGGTTGGGTCTGGGCGGAAGCGGCAATGACCAACCTGCTTGATGATCCGGTGGTCCGCGGCGTCGTCGCCAACCTCCGGGTGAGCGCTCGGCGGTCGGCTGTCGAGGAAGCTGAGCAGCGCATCGAACAACTCGAGACGGCGCTGGAGTCCCGGCTGATCATCGAGCAGGCGAAGGGGTATCTCGCCGGACGTGAGCACATCACGCCGGCGGCCGCGTTCGAGTGGCTGCGGCAGTACGCGCGCCACCATCACCTCGCGATCCGTGACGTCTCGCGCAGTGTCCTGGATGGCGAACACTGTCCTTGAACGATGTCAGTGGCACTGCTCTACGGTTTCAGGGGAGCCCCATAACAGCTTAGAATCGATCATCTAGCGGGAGTTTCGTGTGCCCAGCAGCGTGGGTGCAGGATTGGGGTCATGGGCAGCGACTACCGGTTCCGCACCGTGTGGCGGGTGGCCGGCACGGTGCCGGAGGTGATGGCGGTGCTGGGTGACGCCGAGGCTCTTCCCCGGTGGTGGCCGTCGGTGTACCTGAGCGTCGTTCCGGTGAAAGGTGCCGGACCGGACGGAACTGGCGCGGTTGTTGACTTGCACACCAAGGGTTGGCTTCCCTACACGTTGCGGTGGGCGCTGACGATCACCGAGCCGATGACCGTGACGGGCTTCGCATTGGCCGCGGCGGGGGACCTGAACGGGATCGGTCGGTGGACGTTTGCCACCGATGGACCCGAGGTCGTGATCAGCTACGACTGGCGGGTCAGTGCCAGCAAACCGTTGCTGCGCCGGATGAGCTGGCTGCTGAAGCCGGTGTTCTCGGCCAATCATCGGTGGGCCATGGCCCGCGGTGAGGAAAGCCTGCGACTGGAGCTACGCCGCAGGCGGGCACTCGGCTCCGGTGCCGGCACCTGGTCGGTGCCGCCGCCGCCGCGACCGACTTTTAGGTGGCTGCTGCCGGGCCGCCTCAACGTTTCTCCGACGGCCGATACCCGGTAGCGCGCGGCACTCGCAATGGGGGCCGAGAGACCAATGCGCCGATTCTCCGGCCGAGGAGTTCCAGCATTGTCCGCGGAGCGTGGGTGTCCACCCTGTGATCGTCCCCCTTGGGGTGCCCTGGAAAGCTCGGCCCGGTGACGGCGCGTTGAATTCCTGGATCACGGTCGTCCTGATCGGTAAGGTCCGTGCCGGGGTCGTGATATTCGGAGGCTGGCCGATGTCTCCTGCCGGTGGAGCCGTGGCTGTGCGGGATCGCGTGTTACCTGGCACCAGGGTGCTGTCGATGGTGATCATCCCGTTTCTGCTGGTCGCGTTCGTGCTGTTGTATTTCTGGCCGTCCGCCGATGACACGGCACGGTTGTTTGCCTGGCGGATCGTTCCCGGGTTCACCTCGATGGTGCTCGGGTCGGTGTATCTCGGCGGGGCGTACTTCTTTGTTCGGGCCGCCCGGGCGACCGAATGGCACACGGTCAGCGGTGGCTTTATTCCAGTCGGGCTGTTTGCCTCATTGATGGGTGTCGCGACGATCACCCATTGGGACAAGTTCATTCACACCAATATCGCGTTCTGGTTGTGGGCGGGCCTGTATTTCACGACCCCATTCCTCGTTTTCGCGGTGTGGTTCGTGAACAGGCGGGAGCGGTCAGCGAGAACCGCTGACGATCTGCTGATCTCGCAGCGCACCGCCACGCTGATCGGCGTGTTCGGCATCACCGCGGTGGCGACCGGTTTGTTCCTGTTCTTGGTACCCGGGGTGGCGATCGCTATCTCGCCATGGACACTCACGGAACTGACCGCCCGGGTGATGGGCGCGATCTTCGCGTTGGGCGTCGCCGGCCTGGGCGCCTTCACGGACAGGCGGTGGACCAGTATGCGGATCCTGCTGCAGGTCGCGGCGGTCATGCTGCTCTTGATTCTGATCGCCGCCATCCGGGCGCGCGGTGACTTCGACCCGACCAAACCGCTGACCTGGGTGTTCGCTACCGGGTTCCTGGGCATGACGGTCGGCGCCACCGTCCTGTACGCCAGGATGGAACAGGCCGCCCACGCCAGGCCACGGCGCTATCGTCCGACAAGTGATCGTGCTCCGTGAGCCGACAATGATATTTGTCCTACGCGGTGCCGGAAGAATGATTTCAGCGACGAGCCCACATCCAACTGTGTCCCGATGCCGACGGAGAAACCCGGTGGGACTGCGCATTCGTCGCCATGATGGCGTTGCGCAGGGGATCGTCGATCGCCCGTCACCGAGTGGGGACATCAGGTCCACGCAGCGATGGCTCTCGGGGGCTCGTGAACGGTGGACCGGAAGGGCCCGGACACGATGGTGAGATTGTGGCTGGGCTCTGGATGCTGGTGTTGTTCAGGGCCTCATCCCGTGTTCACAGACAGGACAACGGGGGTAAGGGCGTGCAGTTTCCCCGGCCACTGTGTGACCGCCGCGGCCCGCCTCGAGAAGCAGGATTGGCCGCGATCAGGACGACGCAGTTGTTGTCATGTCTACGGCCGCAACAAACTGTGAGTAACCCAGCGCCACCCTGTGCGCCAGCTGGGTGAATCCTCCACCCTCCGATGGTGGTCACCGGAAAGTGTGGTTAGGGTCACAGCTCGACCACTGTCGGTAAAGGTGAGATCACTGTCGGCAAAATGAGCAGGGGAGTACTTCATGTCGTGTTCGTGGCCGCTAAAACGGTCTAGCCTGCTGATGCTGAGCACGGCGTTGACCCTGATCGGGTCGCTGATCCTGGTCGCGCCGGCAGCAGCCGACCACACCCCGGCGCCCGAGCGGGTCACCTTGATGGGCAGCCTGATGAGCGAACTCGGCTGCGCCGCCGACTGGGACGAGGCCTGCAGCGCCACCGACCTGCCGAAGGTGCAGGGTTCAGAAAGTCTCTACGCCGCAACGTTTACCGTCCCAGCAGGCGGCCCGACTCAGCCGACCACCTATGAGTACAAGGTCCGGCTGAACGGCTCATGGGCTGAGAACTATGGCGACCCGACCTACAACCTGGGCGGCAACATACCGCTGGCCATCAGCCAGGACACCGCGCTGCGATTCACCTACGACCACGCCACCCACCGGGTGTCGGTCGGCCCGGCACAGCCGGCCGAAGGCCTGAACAAGGCCGACAAGGCGCTCGCCGCCAACAGCCTGCGCAAGGACCTCACGAAGGAGAACTTCTACTTTGTGATGGCCGATCGGTTCGAGAACGGCAGCCCGGGCAACGACACCGCCGGCATCGAGGGCGGCAGACTCGACAACGGGTTCGATCCCACGGATCAGGGCTTCTTCCACGGCGGCGACATCAAGGGGCTGGCCGACCGCCTGGACTACATCCAGGGCCTTGGCACGACGGCGATCTGGATGACGCCGTCGTTCAAGAACAAGCCGGTTCAGGGTGCACCGGGATCGGAATCGGCCGGGTACCACGGCTACTGGATCACCGACTTCACCCAGATCGACCCGCACCTGGGCACCAATGCCGAACTGAAGGACCTCATCGACCTGGCGCACGCGCGCGGGATGAAGGTCTTTTTCGACATCATCACCAACCACACGGCCGACGTCCTGGACTACCCGGACTCCGCGTACGACGCGGACGGCCAGGTGCCGTACAAGACGAAGGCCGACGCGCCCTACCTGGATGCGAACGGAAAACCCTTCGACGACCGCGACTTCACGATGATCGGTGACCCGTTCCCCGCCGTCGACGCCGCCACGAGCTTCCCGTACGTTCCGACCTTCAAGACCGAGGCCGACAAAACCGTGAAGGTCCCGGGCTGGCTCAACGACCCGACGATGTACCACAACCGCGGCACCTCGACGTTCTCCGGCGAGAACAGCGAGTACGGGGATTTCCCCTCCGGACCCCGGTCCGCGCTGGACGATCTGTGGACCGAGCGTCCCGAAGTGGTCCAGGGAATGATCGACATCTACCAGACGTGGGTGCGTGACGTGGGCGTCGACGGCTTCCGGATCGACACCGTCAAGCACGTGAACATGGACCTGTGGAAGCAGTTTGGACCTGCGCTGCAGGGTTACGCGGCCTCGGTCGGCAACGATGACTTCTTCATGTTCGGCGAGGTCTACGACACAGACCCACGTTTCATGTCGCAATACACCACCGCCGGACGTTTGCAGGCCACCGTCGACTTCGGTTTCCAGGGCAGCGGCGTGAACTTCGCCAAGGGCAATGCCACCACGGAACTGCGCGACTTCTACGCGCTGGACGACTATTTCACCGACGCAGATTCGAACGCCTACTCGCTGCCGACCTTCCTGGGGAACCACGACATGGGGCGGGTCGGCAGCTTCCTGCGGCAAAACGACCAGGGCTGGGGCGATGCAGAGCTCCTCGCCAGGGACGAACTCGCGCATTCCCTGATGTACCTGACCCGCGGCCAACCGGTGGTCTACTACGGCGACGAACAGGGCTTCTCGGCCCCGCCGGATGTGCCGGGCGGGATCGGTGACCAACGGGCCCGGGAGGACATGTTCGCCAGCCAGGTCGCGCTGCACAATGACACCTTCGACCTGATCGGCACCGACGCGACCACCGCGACGGCGAACTTCGACACCGGCCACGCTCTTTATCAGCACATCTCGGATCTGGCCGAGCTGCGGAAGAAGAACCCCGCACTGGCCGACGGCGCCCAGGTGCACCGTTTCGCCACCGACGGTCCCGGCATCTTCGCGTTCAGCCGGATGGACCCGAAGCAGAGGATCGAGTACGTGGTGGCGATCAATAACGCCGACACGCCGCAGACCGCGATCTTCGATACTTACCAGTCCAAAAACGGCTCGCTGCGCGGTATCTGGCCGTCGTCGATCGAGCGGGACCGGCTGCGCGCCGACGCCGAGGGCCGGGTCACCGTGACCGTGCCGCCGCTGTCCGCGGTCGTCTACAAGGCGAACTCCAAGCTGCATTCCGACCGGGTTGCGCCGGCGCCGGTGTTTGTGAACCCAGGCCCGTCCGGGATCGTCAGCGGCCGCGCCGAGATCGGGGTGTCCCTGCCTGGCAACGACTTCACCCAGGTGACGTTCGCCTGGCGACCCGTCGGCACGAAGGACTGGCAGGTGCTCGGCACCGACGACAACGCGCCCTACCGGGTCTTCCAGGACGTGACGACCCTGGCCCAGGGCACACCTGTCGAGTACCGCGCCATTGCCAAGGATCAGGACGGTGATCTCGGGGTCACGTCGATCAGTGCCGTCGTCGGTCAGCCGCAACCGCCGGCCACCCCCGACGTGGTGCTGGGGCCGATCACCCAGCCCAGCGCGGTGGGCGTCCCGGGCAGTCACGGCAGCGAAATCGGGTGCGCGGCGGACTGGGATCCCCCGTGCGACAACATTCAGCTCACCCTGGGCACGGACGACGTGTGGAAGGGCACCTTCTCACCCGTGGCCGGCCAATACGCCTTCAAGGCCGCCCTCAATCGGTCCTGGGACGAGAACTACGGTGCCGGCGGCAATCGCAACGGCTCGGACATCTCCTACCAGGCACCCGGCGGGCCGGTGACCTTCTACTACGACCACCGCACGCACTGGGTGACGAACGACATCCTGAACCCGATCCTGGTCGCGACCGGCTCGTTCCAATCGGAACTCGGCTGCGCCGCCGACGGGGACGCGGACTGCCTGCGATCCTGGCTGCAGGATCCGGACGGCGACGGGACCTACTCGTTCAGCACCATCGACATCCCGGCCGGCAGCTACGAGGTCAGCGTCGCGGGAGCCGGGCCGCAGGCGTTCACCGTGGAGCAAGGCCTGGCCACCACGATCTCCTACCAGCCGTCGAGCGGTCAGCTCACAGTCTCCGGCTTCGCCCCCGATTTCGGCCCGGACCTTTCCGCGTCGCGGGCCGGGTGGCTCAAGGCCGACACCATCGCCTGGAACCTGCCGGACGACCGCCGCGGTTGGACCTACCGTCTGCACTGGGGTCCCGCCGGATCACTCGCCGTCGATGCCGAGACGATCGGCGGCAGCTCGCTGCCACTGACGTTGGATCCCCGGGGGCTGCCCGGCTACCTGGTTGCCCGCTATCCGGCGTATGAGGGTGCGGAGGCGTTGAAGTTGGGCTGGAAGGACGCCTGGCGGGCCAGGGACATCGCCCGGTCCGGGCAGATCGCGGTCGCTGCCTATGACGATCTCGGTCGCCTGGTTCAGGCCACCAACGTCGACCCGGTGGGCCGACTGGGCCGGTAGCCGCCTATCATTCGTGGTGCGGATGCGGGTCAGGTAGTCGGTCGTCACCCGCGCCGCGGCACGAGAAAGGAAGGACCTTCTGCTCTTTCGGCCCCGCTCCCGCTCGGTAAGAGTGGATTCCGTAGGTGCCGACAAGATCGCCGGCGTCAGTGAGGAAAAATGATGAAGGTCGACGAGCTATTGAGCTCCGCCCGAGACGCTTTGACGGTCAAGAAGGTGTACGGCGAACCCTACGAGAAGGACGGTGTCACCGTGATACCGGCCGCGGTGGTCAGAAGCGGCGCGGGCGGAGGAACGGGTCACGACGAGAAGGGCCAGGAGGGTGAGGGCGGTGGCTTCGGTGCGACCGGCAGTCCGGCTGGTGCGTACGTCGTCAAAGACGGCAAAGTCACCTGGCTCCCCGCGGTGGACCCGAATCGGATCTTCCTGATGGTCGGGATGTCGGTCATCGTCTATCTGCTGATGCGACCTCGCATGGTGCGTGCCCGCCGGCTTCTCGCCGCGGGCTGACTGACCAACCAACCAACTCCGGCCGGCCGTGTCATCCGCTGCTGTGGCCGATCGGCTCGCTCATCATGTGTCGCCCTCCGTCGGTCATCATGTCTCGGTCAGAACCAGGCCAAATCTAACGATCACCTGACGATTCACGTCTGCCATCCGGCATTTTGCGCCTACCCCCCGTTTGCCGACCAAGTAGGTCTTCGTATTGTTGACTGCATGGGACGAATCGGGCGGGGATGGTTACTGACGAAGAAGAGCTATTCGGTTGTGAAGGGGGACCGATCCCTGGTCGGCTTTACCGTCATCGCGGGAATCGCGGGTCTGCTGTGTGCGCTCGTATTCTTCGTCGCCGGTGCGGGCATCGTTATCGTGACCGACGCCGACTGGCTCGCCATCCCGGTGGCATTGCTCGGGTTCTATGTCCTGATCACGATCGGCGTGTTCTGCAGCGTCGCTCTGGCGTCCTGCGCGACCGCTGCGCTCGACGGCCAGCGGACCACGATCGCCCAGGGCCTCGGCGCGGCCGGGTCCCGGCTCGGGTTGATCCTGAAATGGGCCGCGGTTCAACTGGTTGTCGGCACGGTGATCTCGGTGATCCAGTCGGTATTTCGCCAGGGTGTCGGGCAGGTGGTCGGGACGATCCTCGGCGGGCTGGCCAACCTCGCCTGGACGATCGCCACCTTCTTCGTGATCCCCACCATCGCCCTGGAAAACCGCAGCCCCAAGGACGCTTTGACGCGCTCGACAGGGTTGATCAAGACCCGCTGGGGCGAGAGTCTCACCGGGACAACGGCGTTCGGCCTGGTTGCACTGTTGTTGGGCGTTATCCCCGGCGCGCTGCTGATCGGAATCGGGATCGGCATCGCCATGGCCCAGAGTTCGATGTTCACCCTGGCGGTCGTGGTGATCGCGATCGGGGTGCTACTGATCGCCCTGACGATGGTGTTGCAGACCACCATTTCCACCGTCTTCAAGGTGGCTCTGTTCCGGTTCGCCACCGAAAACGCCGTCCTTGGCCCATTCGCGCGGACCGACCTCGAAGACGCCTTCACCCGTACGCCCAGCGGTCCGGGCAATCCGAAGGGTCGCGTCCCCGGGCGGACACCGTCCTGACCAAGCACGGATCGCCATCCGTCGCGTGTCATGCGTTTTCCAGCGACCCCTTGCCTCTGCCCTACCTGAGAATCACCCCGGCTAGCTTTCGGCCAGCGTGACCACATCCTGGCCTGGCCAGCGGCGAGAAAATGGCCCGTGCGAACGATTTCCTTTCAGGCCTCTTTGAGATCGTGTCTGGTCAGGTGGTCGACTACTACGGTCATGCCGTCGAGGCCAGCGGGCCAGAAAGTAACGGTGTAGTGACCCGGGGCAGCACCAGTAACGCCCGTGAGCTCACCGGGTGTTCCTCGTTTGATGAGGATGCCCGGAGCGCTCCGCAGATCGTGCCTAGCAACAACCGGAACGGGAATGCGAGTCATCATATGGAGCTCCCTGGCTGCTGGATCCGTTACTCAGAGTATGCACCGCTGTGGCGGACGGACTACATCGCTCGGACGGGTGCATACCTGCGCAGAGGAGTGACAACAAGCCTGGATCTCCATGTCGGTTTTGTGGATTCTCAGCGGCCGCGTAGGACGCCGAGTTGGCTTTGTGGCGGGCGAAGGCGTTGGAGCGGATCGTTGGTTCGGGAGAATGATCATGGAACCGAAGGTTCAGTTATCCGGCCCGACAGGGGATATGGCCATGCCGAGTTCCGTCACAACCGACATCGCACCGCCGGCACCGGCTTTGCGCGGTACCCCGCTGCTGGGGCAGCCTTCGAGATCCGGCGCGATTATCTCGGGACCATCATGCGGGCAGCGCGCGAGGTTGGCGACGTGGCCCGGATCGACGTCGGGCCACCCGGGTGGCGAACCACGTTCTATAGCGTCTCGTCGCCAGACGGGGTGTTACAGGTTCTCGGCCAGCCGGATCTGTACACCAAGAACACCCCGGCCTACCGGGAGGTGCGGCGTGCGTTGGGTAACGGGATGTTGACCAGTGAGGGGGACGTCTGGTACCGGCAACGGCGTTTCCTGGCACCGATTTTCACCCGCCGGAGAATCGAGAACAACTATGCGCAGATCATGGTCGAAGAGGCGCAGCGACTGGTCACGGGCTGGGCTGAGGAAGCCGCCATGGGGCGCACCGTCGATGCCCATGCCGGCATGATCGAGCTGACGTCCCGGATCATCGGCCGGATTCTGTTCGGCGCGGACATGTCGGCAACCGTCCCACGGATCATGCGGGTCGCCTTCGTCAACGAAGCAGTCATGATGCGCGGTTTGGTGCCGCATGCCATGCCGATGTGGGTGTCGACGCCCGCTAATCGAAGACTCATCGCGGGGCTGGCGGAAATGCGCGCAGTGGTGGCCGACATCGTCACCGCACGTCGCGCCAACCGAACCGATCAACGCTCGGATGACATGTTGGGTTTGCTGCTCGAAGCGCGGGACGACGAGAATTCACGTGATCGGCTCAGCGATCAGGAGGTAGCCGACCAGGTGCTGGTCTTCCTTCTCGCGGGTCACGAAACCACCGCTACCACCTTGGCTTGTGGCTTGATCGAGCTGGCCAGGTCCGGGCAATGGCAGCAGGCGATTCGCAGCGAACTCGCACAAGTGCTCGACGGCCGCCCACCAACCGCAAGCGACGTCAACGCTCTCCCTATGACGGGTTGGGCAGCTCGGGAGGCTATGAGGATGTACCCAGCCGCGCATAGTGTCGGTCGCAGCGCCGAACGGGACGACGTGCTCTGCGGCCACCGGATCCCGGCTGGCTCGGCCGTGATTATCTCGCCGTGGGCCGTACATCATTCACCGACGGTGTGGGATCAGCCCGACGTCTTCGACCCGCGTCGGTTCGACCTACCGGTCGGGCGGCACCCCGGTGGCCACCGGTACGCTTGGTTTCCGTTCGGGGCCGGTCCGCACACCTGCGTCGGAATGCAGCTCGCCATGCTCGAGGTACCGCTCGTACTCGCGACCATCCTGCAGACGCTCCGGGTGACGACGGAGCTATCCTCGATTCCGCTGCTACCCGCCATCAGCCTCCGCCCCGCGGCCGAGTTGCCTGTCCGGCTGGAATCCGCAACTGACATTCGAGCGCTATAACCCCGCGGCACATCGGGCCTCGTGCGACACGGGCACTTCGGGGTTCGATACCGGGAGACATACGGGCTCGGTTTGCGGACCGTGCCGGAGTCACCGGACCGGCGCGCCCAGCACCGCGCCAGACCGTTCGAACGGGCTATCCGAACGCCAGCCGGACCCCGTGAGTGAAGGCGGCGCGGCTGAGCTGGTCGTCGAAGGACGCAAGGGCGGCCCGCTGATCCATCGCGGTGAGCAGCACGCAGCAGCCCGGCATCTTGAGCCCGGTGCTGCGGAGCATGGCCAGGTTTCCGGCGGCGCCCGGTGGGAACGGAACCTCCGTCACGCCCAGCTCCGCCAGTGCGGCCGCTTGCTCATCGACCCGGACTCGCCCTTCCCTCGCGGGGAACACCAGCACCTCCCCCAGGGTGACTGGGTTGACCAATAGATCCTCTGCGTCGGCGACGGCCCGGGCCAGCAGCTCACGTCCGGCGCGGTGATGCGCGTCGGCCGGGGTCAGGACGGCGATGAGCACATTGGCGTCAAGGACGATCACGCTGGCCAGTCCTCGGAAAGCTCAGCCAGATAGCCCGGCGGGTAGGCGAACTCACCGGAGGCGAGCCGTTCCAGGGCGGCGAGACGCCGCTCCCGCCGCTTCTCCGCGTTCAGGGGTTCAGCGGCGGCGAGCGCGAGCCGGACCAGCAACTGGGGGCGGGACAGGTCGGGCCAACGGGCTGTAGCGACGTCGAGAGCGGCTGCCAGGTCATCGGTCTCGGTAATCATGTGGCGAGGGCGGGTGGTCGGCATCCCACCAGTCTAGCCCCGAGTGCAGCACCGGGTGTGCACCCCGCTCGACGCTGCCGACGGCGGCTACCCGGGCCTGATCGCCGCCAAGCCGGCAGCCGCCAGTTCCTGCTGACATTTGGCTGTCAGTCCGCACCCGGGCGGATCTCTTTGGTCGGCGGTGGCACGATTGGGGCCGTAAGGCGTCGGCGTCGGATTGGCGCCCGCGGGTCGAGGGTGGAGAGGTCGCGGTCATGACAGGGGATGTCAGCGCTCCCGGCGGTGCGGACGCTGAAGTGGCGGTCGTCGGAGCGGCGGTGACCGACGGCGCGTACACGTTGTTCGTCGCGGATTTCGACGACACGGACACTGCGTGGGCGGCCTACCAGGAGCTCCAGTCGCTGGAGGACGGTGCGACCGTCGCGATCGAAGGTGTCATCGTGGTCTCGCGCGGTGCGAACGGCGCGGTGGAGGTGCAGCGGGCGACCGATCACAGCACACGGTCGGGGCTGAGGTGGGGGTTGGTCGGCGGGGTCGTGCTTGGCGTGATCTTCCCGCCATCGATCATCGGCAGTGCGGCTGTGCTGGGCGCGGCCGGTGCAGCGGGCGGGAAGCTTCGGCAGCGCCACCATCGCAAGGAACTGGCCGAACGGCTGGAGACCGTGATTGCCCCGGGGCACTCCGGGCTGGTGGCATTGGTCTCCGATCCTGGTGCGGTGAAGATCCGTAAGGCACTGGGCAGGGCGAACGCGATTGTCGAGTCGGCCGTCGATGACGTGACCGCCCGCGATATCAAGGCGGCCGCCAAAGTTGCCGGGCCCGCCGAAACAGACTCCGCCGAGCAAACCTGACCGGCCGATTGGCCGTGCGAACGGCGGGGAATTCACCCAGAATGACCTCGCAACCCCGATTGTCGGGCTTCCAGCTCATACCGGAACCCAAATCCGGGCCTGAACGGGGGCAAGGCGGGATGCCCGTTCGGGCACATTTCCGCGGGGGTGAGCGCATTCGCTACAGCGATCAATGGACCCCACAGCGATCGGCGGGCCGGAGCAGAGCGAAAGCCCACCCTGACCGAACTACCCACATTCCCCCTTTGAGTCGCAGAAGGTCACCAGGTCGGCCAATTCGTTCCCGGGCCAAGCGGGGTGCGTGCGCGGGCGACCAGTGGGTGGTTCCCGGTGGTGGTGGAGTTGGACGACGTCGGAGTTCAGGAACTATTTCTTCCGGTCATTTCCGAAGCGGCACAGTCTGCCTCGAATAGTCCCGGCCAACGACGGCTTTCGAGATCCAGTGCACGGGCGTGGGAATAAGGGTGCGAAGGAATGCCTCCTCCTCGGGCGTCGTCCCATCCGCTACCCATTGCAGGAACCACAGGCTCTCGCGCATCGGCGCGGTCCGGCCCAGCTTCTTGAACGCCGCCCCGAGCGCTTCTGGATCGGCGTGCGAGCAGAGTTCGACGATCTCGTTCTCCTCGTGCGCGAAATGCTCCGCGGCCGCGGCTCTCAGGTCACCGATCGCCACCAGCGCGGCCTGCGCATCTCCGGGGAAGCAGTCACACCGAACCGCTCCATCGCCTCGCGCGCGGCCGCCAGTGTGGTGACGATTTGCTCGTGCTCGTCAGTGAGCTCGCCGACCTCCTTGGTGTCGTCGGGGTTCCCGCGAAGCACTGGCCAAAGGATTTCCTCCTCACCCTCGTGGTGATGCGTGAGCAGGGTGTCGAACCATTTGAACCGCGCCGCGATCGCGGCGGCGCGATCATTCTCACCGGAGGGGAAATCTGTCAACGCGTTGCTGAACCCATCGAGATCTCGGCGCACCGCCTTGTGGATCAGCGCATTCATTGCGGGTCCGTCCTGCACGGCATTGGCCATAGCAACAACCTCCATCGGAACGGCACACTGTGCAGTGGCTCCGGCAAAGAATACGCAGCTGCGGCCGACCAAAAAAGGGCAGATCGGCAGCATGCTCGGCACTCGCGTCAGAACACGACCGACATCTCATCATGCGGACCCGCTGCTCGACGCCCCGGACAGCGATGCTCAGCGAACCACCGCAAGCGCGTCTGACTCGACCGGCCACATGGAGTCAGGCGGCGGGATCGCCTCCCTGCTCGCCGCTCGCGGTGAGCTTGTGATGCCACTGTTGTCGGGATTGGCTCGTGGTTCGGCAGGCAACAACAGCGCAAACGGTATTCAGTGACGGGAACTGTCTAACGTCAGCGGGTTTCGGCCCAACTATTGCCCACGCTGCAGGGCGGTCGGGAGTTGCTCAGTTCGCGACCTTTGCCGTGGGAGGGATTGGTGTGGACGGCGCGAGCCTGACCCGGTTGGCGATCGGCCGGCTTGCTCGTCACGAGCGGACCGTCCTTTCGGGCCATCGTCCAGATCCTGTACAGCATCGGCGGTGGACTTCGTGCAGCGGGTGCAGATGACTGCCGCCATCCGGAGGACGTCGGCATGGGCCGCCGGGAATGTGCGCCGGTCCACTCGACGGGTCGCTGCTTTCATGGCTGCCATGGCGTCGCTGGTGGCAATGTTCTCCGCGTAATCCCATCCGTCGCCCCACACCTCGACGTAGGCGCTGAATTTCGCCTGGGTGATACGAGCGGAGTAGGTCCGGCCGTCGATTGTTGTCGAGATCTTGGTGACAGTCATCGGGTAGCACTCCGGAAGCATCGTTGTGCCCGTTGACGCCACTTTCCGGCGCGACGCAATCAACACGTCGATCGGCATCGTATGTCCAAGGTGTTGCAGCCGGATAGCGGCAGAAGGGTTGATGACCTGGTTCATCTGAGTGGCATTCGAGCTAGTGGCTCGCTGCCGAGGATGATCACCGGGCCGATGCCGTGTCATTTGCGCGACCAGAACGAACCAGTACGCAACTTCCCGGTGGTCGAACATGTGCGCTCATCGTGGACAGACGACCACCACCGCAGCCCACTCTCTGGCCGCACCGTTTCGACCCAGGACGTGATATCGGCCCTGGCGGTTCATACGCTCGTCGGCAGGACGATCGCAAAGGTGGCCCAAGGATGCCGGTGGGGGAGGGACGGACCGGCAAGCTATCCAGGCGAACCACCGCTCCGACTTGACGGTGATCGCAGTCGGGGCGCAAACCTCCGTTTACCTAGCTGTGGATATGGTCGGTCATCGCGGGCCTGACCCTCGAACCGAAGTGGATACACCGCCGTGGGCTATCGCAAAGACGCTGCACTGCAGCCGGGCTCGATGCCACTTGGCTTTCCGACGGCCCAGGAGGCGACCCGGAACCGCTCGACCTCCTCGGCTGAAGGGGCCGTGATCCGACACGCCTCAGGAGTCGCGGAGCAGCGCGATGGCGTCGGCTTTGCTCGCCGTGTCGCCGTGTCGCGGTGTCGCGGTGTCGGCGCCGAGTTCGGCTAGTGCCGCAGAGATGTCGCTAGAGGGAACCGACGGCTGTTCCCCAGTTGGCGAGGTAGGGCGGGAATCCGTAGGTGCCGGAAATGTATTCGCCGGCCACCCAGATCTTTCCGTCTGGACCGGCCGCGGCTGCGGAGTAGTCCCCCCAGCGTTCGGTGCCGTTGCCGCCGTATTGCGGGTAGCCGGTGAACCCGTCCGCTGGCCGGGTCCCCGTGCCGTAAATGGTGATGGGTCCGACGGTGCTTCCACCGGAATCAAGGGTGACGTATGCCGTGGACGGGTAGTAGCCGACCCCGGCGAGAGTGAACACCATGGCCGCCCTACTCCCACCCGGTGTCACTCCGATGGACGGGTACATGACCGAGTTGCGGTTAGCTGAGACGTAGCCTTGGTGGGCCATCTGGGCGGTGATCCCGTCGGTGGTCGCAGCGGGCGTGACCACGAAGTAGGCGATGCCGGTGGTGGTGGGGCCGTTCTCCGGCTTGATGACGGTGTTCAGGCCGCTCCACATCTTGCCCCCGCTGTAGACGACCTGGTTCATCCGGTCGTCGTTGGAGTTCAGCAGGTTCAGTTTGTCTTTCAGGGTCTGCCCGAGGGGGTAAGGGCCGGTCTTCTGGTTCACCATGGGCGGCTGCCCGTACACCTGACTGGAGAGGACGGTGTTGTTCAGGTGCACGGTCGGTGTCGCTGTCGTGAGGCTCCGTGTGTTGGTGAAAGCCCAGGCAGCGACACGGTTGTCGAGTTTCGCGGTGAAATCCAGCGCGGACAGCGCGTACTCGGTGCCGTTCGCGGCCGATGACCACTCACCGGCGGACGGGGAGGCCGCCGGCTGGATACTGTATGCAACGCCCTCGGCCAGTGGTAGCGCCGGACTCTCGATGCGTTGCACCTTCAATGCGCCGCCGGCCAGGGCCGCCTTGTCGAAGGCGTACGCCTGGGCGCCGTTGAAGCCGGCGCCCTCGATGGGGAACTCATTCGTGGTGATGAAGAACCCGTAGCGGTCGGCGCCGATGAGCGGTTGATCACCCAGGCATGGGCAGCCGGGGTGCGTCGCCAGGGAGCCGCCGGTGGACCCGGTGGTGGTGTCGGTGCCGCCGGCGTTGGCGACGTCGAGCTGGTAGAGGTACCAGCTGCCCGGATCCGTGGTCGGGGTTGAGGTCCTGCTGACCGCGATGTCGATGTAACTGGTGCCGTCGAAATCACCGGTGGCGGGGTCCGTCCCGAGTTCGAGCAGTGTCATGTAGAACCGGTTCAGTTGCGGATCCCAATAGCACTTGGGGTCGGACACGAACGGCCCGAATGGATTGGTCGCGCCGGGCGTGCGGTCGATGTCCGGTACGCCGTTGAAGAATTGGCTGTAGGACATCGGTGTCGTGCGGGTGCCGGTCTGCTTGTCGTGGATGGCGAAGACGAGGTTGACGCCCTCGATGACCTGCGTGGATCCGACACACAACGCTTGGTCGGGCGGTTCCACGGAGAAGGCGTTCCCGTTGTTGGAGTCCCGTTGATCCTTCATCGACAGGCCTTCGAAGGCCTTCGCCCCAGGATTGGTAGCGACCGGCAGACTCGCCGGGCGCGGGACGTGGGTGGCAGGAACCCGGGACGGCGAGTTCGCCCGCGAATGCGCCAGCACGCCGACCATGCCTTCTTCACCGGGTTCGAACGGGCGGGTTTCCGGCCCGTTCACCCCAGAGACCGCGACCGCCTGGGCAGCAGCCTGGGTGCCGAAGAGCAGGGCAACAGCGCAGCCGAGCACGGCAAGGACCGAGGGCAGGCGACGACCAATCCGAACTGACCTGCGTGGTGTCATTAGAGCAACCTCCCAGACGCGACGGACGCGAGCCCTACCCACCAAGCACGCGGTCGGAACGGTGCACACGGTAGACCCGTGGTCGCCGCCGCGCGCGTCGACCGAGAATTGCTGTGTGGTAATTCAGGAAGGGCAGAATCGGTACTGCTTTGAGTCACCGACCGGCTTTCGCATCGCGGGTTTGGCGGTGGACCGAAAGGTACGGACCGTAATCACGTCGTCTCGGCTGCCCCGCCCAGGCGGTGGTTGATCATGGACCCCATTAACATGCGAAGTGCGACTCGCCCAATCGGACGTCAACGCAACCGTGGTCATCGTCGTTGCGAGGACAGTCCGTCGCATTTCGGTTTGGGCATCGGCATCGCCGCGGGCAATCGAAACATCAAAGAGTTCACCGATGACAACGGGAATGTCGTGCGTCTTCTCGAAACCGGCAGGGGGAACGATCTCGTCTTCACCAACGACAACACCGGGGAAACATTCGTTCTCAATTCGAACGGTTCTGTCAGCGATACGACGTTCCATGCCGACAGCACGAGAACAGTCGTGAATACAGGTCATAATTTGGTGATCCTCTTTCCAACTGACGTGCCGGCCGGGCCATCGACCAAGCTGTACGTCGGCAGACTCGTATACGAATCGGACGCCGATAGTAACTTTGTCGTAACGAGCTTCTCGGGGCGAACCACAGACATCTGTGCGCAACTCGGTTCCTGAGATCGTTCGGTGCCGCGATTGATGGCCATAGCGCCTGATCTTGCTGGTTCGGTCCGTTTGGCGCCAGTATCCATCTCGGCTACAGCACCCACTTGAATGCCCGGTAGAACGAGCTCACGAACCACGGAGCGGGGGAATCAATCCTCCCGTGAGCAGTGTTTGGGCAGTGCGCGATTCGCACAACACCCACCCGACGAGAATCCCCTGGCGTTGGTCAAGCGCGCAATTCCCCCGGACGAATTGATACCCACCTTTGCGTAGTTTGGCAGGCCTCATCGGCCAGGGGAGATCAGGCATGCCTCCGATCGCCGCAATGCGTTGCCGGGCAACATCGGAGCCGAAGACCGTATGGACACATGCCTCGATTGCCGGTCACCTGCAGCAGGAACTCCGGATCCCGATTTCGGCCAGTCAGGTCGGCTGGATTCTGGGCGAGCTCGACGTCAAATCGGTTGCCGAGACGGCAGCGCGCCGAACTCGTCCCACCCACCGATCCGGCTCTACCCTGTGAACCGCCTACCGGCCGCTGACGCAGAAATATTCGTTGTGAGGGCTGCGTACGATCTGTTCTGCCGAAACGGCTATTGCGTGGGCGGCCCGACAGCAAATGCGAAGGCGTGTTCAAGCATTCGATGCCTGTGTCCGAGGCACGGTCCGGACTTTGGGCCCGCCTCGAGCGACCGCACATGAATTGCAGAAGGCATTTGCGTCAGTGGTTGATGACGTCAAGTTGGTCGCTGCATTGCTCGAGTGAGTTGTGCTGCGCGTTGCCCGACCCTCGCCTAGCGTGACGGCATGCGACCTTTCCTCCGGACCATGCTGATCGTGATCACGTCGTTCATTCTGGCGGCCACCCTGACCTCGCCCGTGCAGGCCGGGCCCAGCCGGCAGTTCCCCGACCTGATCCAGCTCCCGCTGGGCTGGCAGGCCGAGGGCATCGCCACCGGCCCGGGCAGCACTGTCTACTCCGGATCGCTGGCCACCGGTGCGATCTGGAAGGGCGACCTGCGGACCGGCGCGGGCGACATCTTGGTCCCCGGGCGCACTGGCGGGGTCGCTGTCGGATTGAAGTACTCCCGTGGCCTGCTTTACGTCTCGGGTGGCCCGACCGGCTTGGCGTCGGTGTATGACGCCCGCACTGGCGCACCGGTCGTCAGCTGCGAGGTGGGCGCGCCCGGCGCCACGTTCGTCAACGACGTCACTGTTACAGGGGACGCCGCATGGTTCACCGACTCCTCGAACGCGGTGCTGTATCGACTGCCGATCAACCACGGCCGGCCCAGCTGCCCCGCAGAGCCGCCGCTTTCACTGGGCGGGGACTGGCAACAGGTGCCCGGGTTCAACGCCAACGGCATCGACGCGACTCCCGACGGTCGAACGCTGATCGTCGTCAACACCGCGTTGGCCGCGTTGTTCACCGTCGACCTGGGCACCGGGTTCGCGACCCGGATCGAAAGCGTGCCGATGACCAACGGCGACGGCATCCTGCTGCATGGCCGCCAGCTCTACGTCGTACAGAACCAGCTGAACCAGATTGCGGTACTGCGGCTTTCCGCAGATCTGGGTTCGGCGACTCAGATCAGGACGCTCTCCGAAGCTGCCTTCGACGTCCCCACCACTGTCGCTGCCTTCGGCGGGACGCTGTACGTGGTGAACGCCAAGTTCGGCACCCCACCGGCGGGCACAATGTACGAGATCGTGAAGGTCAACGGCCGCTGACCCAGGGCGCGGGCTGCGAGGCCAGGGTCGGGAGCGACACGATCACGTAGCGTCACCGGCGTCACCGGCGTCACCGGCGGCGTCGGCGAGGTCCGGCGGGCCGACGCCACCTGCTATCCGCGGCCAGTAGGTCCTCGAAGATCGCGGGTTCCCGCTGCGCCGGCGAGCAGGCGAATCGGTCATCTGTGCCTACCCGCTCGCCTGGAGCCGGTCCAACAGGCCGGGCAGATCACCGATGCCGTCGATGACGTGATCCGGTCGGCCGTGGGAACCATCCAGATCCGACTCCCGGAACTTGCCGGTCCGGACCAGCACACCGGTGATGCCCGCATCCTGGGCGCCGGTCACATCGGATCCGATGTCGTCACCCACCATCAGCGCGTCGGCGGCGTTCGCACCGAGGTCGGCGAGCGCGGCGGCGTAGAACTGCTGGGCGGGTTTCCCGACCACCGTGACCTCGATGCCCGCGGCCGCCTCCAGGCCGGTGATGAACGCGCCCATGTCCAGCGCCGGCCCGTCCGCGGTCTGGTAGCGGGTGTTGCGGTGCAGCGCCACCACCGGCACCCCGTCGTAGGCGAGCCGGAACACCGCGTTGAGCTCGGCGTACCCCACGGCGGGCCCGGCGCCGCCGAGCAGCACCACACCCGCGTCCGCGGCGTCGCCGACCCCGACCGAGTCGACCCCGCAGAGATCCTCGGTGAGGTCACCCTCGTTGACCACCAGGCACTGTCGACCGTCGTAGCGGTCCGCGAGCAGTCGCGCCGCGCTGGTCACGGCGGTGACGATGTGGCCCTGGTCGACCGGCATCCCGGCGTCGCTGAGCAGCCGGGAAATCTGCCGCCGCGACTTCGACGACGTGTTGGTCACCAGTCGGAACGGCAGGTCGCGTTCGCGCAGCCAACCGATGGTCTTCGCCGCACCCGGCAGCGCCTCCCAGGACACGGTCAGTACCCCGTCCACGTCCAGCAGCACCCCACTGACCATGTCGAAGACGCTACTGCGCTCGCGCCGGGCTCGGCATCCGGGACCGCTCGCGGTGTCAGTCCACGGCGACTTCGATGGCCGACGAGACCGGCGAACAGCGACATGTTGGGTCAGTAGGGTTCAGTGCGTCCATCGACGATGTCAGTGGAGGAGTCCAGATGGTGACGGAAGATGAGATCAGGGCGCGTGTCCAAGCGGCCGACATGTCGCGCAGCCAGGCCCGGGCCGAAGCGGCCGCGAGAATTGCTGCGTACGTCATCAGTCGCAGGAAGGCGCGGGCGGAACTCGCCGAGATCGACAGCGCGATCGCAGCTGCGGTCGCCGAGTCGTCGGACATCATGACTGTCGCAGAACTATCGGAATTCATCGGCGTCGCGCAGAGCGAACTGCTGCCGACCGAAACTCCGGCCGATGGAACGCCGCGACGACGGGCGCGTCGAAAGGCAGCCGGGGCGCGGAAGATTCGGCCCGCAGGTGGGCCCGCTTCAGAAGCAACCGTGACTGTGAGTTCCGATTTCTGAGGCTCTTTCAATGCAGTGAATCGGACCGGGTTCGGATCGGCTGCAGCCCTTGGAAGCGGTCGCAGCACGTCGAAAGAGCAGTTCCGGGTCGGCGTCAGGGTTGCGGATCCACACCACCCAGCCGTTCGCGGTCACCCCGACACCCAGTTCGACCCGACGCGCCTGCCGCGGCCGCAACGATCACCGAAGCGCGGCAATTCGGGTTCGCGCGGCGGCGGAACACTGGGCGGCGGCGGAAGTCGACCAGGGTCACGCCTTCACGACACTGACGTGTGCGGCTCGAGTCTCGCGCCGTGACGAGGTGGCTATGCGCGCGGTGTCGTTCGACTCGCGCTGTTCCGTCAGCCGGCGCTCGGCAGCTCGCCGGGCAGGTCGAACAGCAGGTGGTTGGCGGATACACCGAGCCGAGAACAGTTCAGAGGCCGGTGTATCGCCACTGGACGGTGGTCCATGGACTCCACAGAGCGGTGTTGACCTGTACCGGCTGCGGGGTCAAGAACAGGTTTCCGAATTGATAGGCGGCGTCGAACATTCGCTCGGCGAATTGCAGTGGGTCGAGGAACGCGAACACGTCCACGGGGGACTGCGCGGGTGGGTCCTGGCTCTCCGTTCCGCGCCGCCACCCGGCCGCTTCGAGCTGGGTGAGCACGGATCGCGCCGCTGGGTCGCCCTGGTCGGCGCGTGCCTGGACGACCTGAAACTTGACGGCGTCGGCGACGGCGGCATCAGCAGTGCCGGCCGGCAGTCGCACCACGCCGCGGCCGTCGTGCACCCACAACTCGGTCCCGGTGTCCTGGACCAGCACGTCCCAGGTGTCGGTGTCGGGTGATCCCGCCTGCAGCAGCATCCCGAGTCCGGGTTCCGTGCCGAGGGCACACGGCACCTGACCATCCCGCAGGATGGCGTGGATCCGATGCAGTCGCGTGGTCATCGACGTTCCCCTTCGCTCGGACAGCCCACCGCCCATGCTAGGCAACGAAGAGATCGCGGCCCACCGCCGCGCACCCGGGGTTCGTGACATCGACCACTCGCCCCAAGGCCCCAGGTGAGGCGGGTGCGCAGGCCGCGGCCACCGAAGTGGCCGCTGGCCCGAGACGGCGACCGACTTGTGACCACTATTGGTGAGGCGACCGGGGCGGTGGACCGGGCCAGGTTGTCGGCGTCGACGGCGAAGGCGTTGAACTCGTGCCCGGCCCAGCCAGTTCCACCCCGACGGCGTCGAACAGGCCCGCACCGAAAGCACGGACAGTCCCGATGGGCTGCTGATCCAGCACGCCCAGTATCGCCGCGCTCCACTCCGACACCAGCGACTCCGAGAGGCCGCAGCACGACCTGCGGGATTCGGCTGATACGCCGGTCACCGGGGATGAGCTGGCCAGGGTGACCGCCGCCGTCCAGGCCAAGGATCCATCGGTCACGGTCGGCAATGTCCAGAAGGACCCCGATGGTTCCTATGATGTTTTCGGCAAGAAGGACGGCGGCCGCATCCGGTTCGAGGTCAGTGCCGACCTGCAAACCATCACCGAAGGTCCCGCCAAGGCCCTGGGCATCGCTGACGCGGCGACTCCAGGTGATCACCTGCCCCAGACAGCGATGTTGCACTGGAGTTTCAACTGCAGCAACCCAAGGCGGACACGCTGTCCGGCAAGCGGTTCCGCCACCGCGCCAGGCCCCGATCGCATTGCGATGATCGTGGGCGTCCATCCGGTGCTGGCATGGTTGGTCAGTCCCGGCGGCGACCGGCCTTCGCCTGTGCCCGGTCCGCGACCACCTGTGACGGCAACCGCAGCCACAGGTCCGCCCAGGCCCGCCAGAACTCGGCGGTCGCCTGCACCGGCCGGTAACCGAGGTCGGTTACGTTCGCCTGCCGCGCCGAGTGGTCATCGAAGGACTGCAGCAGGTCGTAGTCTCGCTCCGACTGGGTGTCGGTTGTCGAGGTCGTCACCATCGTGAGGCTCCTCTCGAGGTGTGGGTCCGGCGCCCGTTTTAGGCGCTGCAGTCCCATGCTTGCGACGCGGGCGCCGGGCCCGCAAGGGACCACCGTGGGCGGCCACCCGACTGCCGTAGCCGGTTCGCTCCGGTGGCCCTATTGCGTGGATGGTGAACAAAATCCGCCATGCCTTCGGCGGTGCCACCGATGGGGGCCTGGCCGGCATGTACTCGCATCGGGGAGGTGCTGTTGGGTGATGCGAATCAGGCTGGGGACGACAACCGCAATGTGGCCCGGATGGCGGCCGGCGATCCGGGCCGATGTCGCCGGCTTGCTGAGCGCGCAGGTCCGCCGCGCGGAACCCGACCACCCCGTCTGGCGCGAGCTGCTACAGGAACGGCTCGCTCTCATCGAAGCCGCCGTCGCCGACCGGCGGCACCGGCCCGCCGCGTGGCGAAAACACTCCGACATCCCGGACTCGCTTCGGATACACTGTGGACTATGAGCACAGGCGTTATTGAGTCCGTACGGGATCCGACTGTGGGGGAGGCGGAGCTGCTGGACGGCCTGATGACCCTGCTTCGCCGTGCCGAGTACCTGGGGCTGCTCGATCCGAACGATGGCCACCACCGGCCCGACGAATCGTGGACCTGGCTGCCCGCCGTCGTCGCGGCGATGGCGGAACGCGGCCTGCCCGCCGGCAGCAGATGGCAGCACCTGGACCGCACCAGCGAGTGGCGGCGGCTCATCTCAGACTCGGGCGCGGAAGGTGGACCGACTGCCACAGCCCGCCGGCTCAACGGCGTGCTGTCCGGGGCCGTCGAGCAGATCAACGACCAGATCGAGATGTCACCGCAACCAGCCGGTGAATGGGCGCCGCTGATCGCCACCCTGGGGGAGGACCTGCTCGCGGAGCTGGTCGGGGTGTCGGTGTCCTCGGTTCGCCGGTACGCGACCGGCTCCCGCGTCACGCCGCAGGACATCGCCGAGCGGCTGCACTTCCTCGCGCTGCTGATCGCCGACCTGGCCGGCAGTTACAACGATTTCGGCATCCGCCGGTGGTTGAACCGGCCCCGCACGCAGCTGGGCGGCCGGTTCCCGGCCAGCCTGCTGGGGGAGTTCGACCCCGAAGGCCCGGACGCGGCCGTGGTCGCGGCATTGGCGGCGAGCCTGGTCGGGGCAGGGTGGGCGTGAGCATCGGGTTCCGGCACGCCGACCACCGCTACCCGTTCCTCTGGGAAACTGCTGCCCAGCCCGCCGGTCGCTGGCATGCCGACGGCGAAGGCCCCGTCCAGTACCTCGCCGACACCCCGGACGGGGCGTGGGCCGAGTTCCTCCGGCACGAGGAGATCACCGACCCCGCCGACCTGCCGGGCATCACCCGCAGCCTGTGGGCGATCGACGTGCCCGACCCGGTCCTCGCCGGTGCCCACCGCCCTGCACTTTCCGACAGCACGGCCGCACCCGGTATGACCGGCGGCCCCGATTCGTACCCCGTGTGCCAGGACTACGCCCGCGTTCAGCGTGGCCGTGGCATCACCGAGTTGATCGCGCCGTCCGCCGCGCTGCGGGCCAGCGGTGCCCGCGGGCAGGTGACCGATAACGGGTTGCGGGACGCCGAGAACCGTGACGGCGCAACATGGGTGCTGTTCGGGCGCAGGAGGGGCCTGCGCGGGTGGCGGGTCGTCGAGCGCGGCGCTCCACCCGCCCGGGTCTTGGGAATCACCCGGCAACTCGGCTGACAGCTGGACTTGGGGGCAGCCGGCTAGGGTCCGATTCGGGATGCCCGCATAGACCCCACCTGACCACTGGACGACCAGGCCGCGGCACGGCTCGGCGTCATCGACCTGACCCGGCTCGACCCGCCCACCTACCGGTCGATCCGGTGTCGGCCCACTGGCGTCCCGGTGGCGGCCAGTTGGTCCAGCCATGGGTCCGTTGCTGCCTGAACCACATCGTCCCGTAGTGCGTTGACGGCAGTGAGCACGTCGCGGATGGCGCCGTCCGTGGCGCCAGCCTCGACCAGTGCCGCGTTCAGGTGACCGGTCACCCGATCGAAATCTGTGTTGGTGATGTTCAGGCCGGCGTGCGCCACCGACATCTGCCGACCGGTATATCGCCCTGGCCCACCCGCAACCACGGCCAACAGGTCGACCTGATGCCCACGCAATGCCGCCTGATCGACCCCGACGAAGAACCCGCTCAGGATGGGATCGGTAGCAATCCGGTCGTAGAACCCGTCGACAGCGCGGCGGATCCCAGGGTGACCACCCAAAGCCTCATATGCGATCAGTGGTTTCGACACCACGTCCCCCAGCACACTTCAAGCCGATTTCCCGAACCGATCCCGGGTCGGCCCGGGACGGCATCCACAGTAGCCCTTCTGCCTCAGGTGACGAAATGGCACTCGCCGGGTATCGCCGGCGGCTGAGCGATCGTCCAGACGATCAGCCGTGCCCGTCACCGTCGTCGTCGGATTCAGCAGCGAACTCGAAATCATCGGGCATTGCCGGAGCCGGAATCTGGGGTTTGCCGATGCGAGTCATTGGCAGTTTGCGGCGGAAAGGAACTCGATCTCTCGTGGGCGGGAGCATTGATCAACCGGTCGCTGCAAAGGTCGATCAGGGCCTGCGCGGTGGCGTCCGATTCCTGCGAGGAGTCCTTCAGACGACAATCCCTTTCAGCCGGCCCCCCCGCGCGGGGGTCGGCCTCGTGCCGAGCAATTCGTGGCGGAGGACCTTGCCGATCGGGTTCAGCCACGCTGGTCACCGCGAGAGACTGCGGAGGAATCGCGCAGTGGCGGCCCCAGCCTCCCCTCGATGGGCTTGTCATGTCCGGTCCGTGGTCAGCGAACGTCGAGCGATGGCATCTGCAGGGCTGCGGTGGCCGGCGACCAGTGAGCGGCGGCGACGTCGGCCAGCCTGGGAATTGTGGCGCCCACGCTCGCGCGGGGATCCGCTGAGTTTCTCGGTGGCCTCAGCCGGGCGAGCATCCCGACGTGAATCGGGGGACGTACCGGGGCGGTGTCGGGCAGGCCTGCGCGGGAACGGGCGATCCGCACGGCGTCCCGAAGCCCGCCCAGTCCGTCGACCAGGCCAGCGTCTATGGCGTCGCTGCCCGTCCACACCCGGCCGCGGGCGACGGCCTCGATCTCGGCGACGGTCCGGCCACGCCCGTGGGCGACCTTGGCCACGAAGTCGTCGTAGATCGCGTCGAGGGCGCTGGCCAACCGTTGGTGTTCCTGCTCGTCGAAGCCCCGGCGGGTCGAGTACATCAGGGCGTGTTCGCCGCGGGAGACGGTTCCGGTGGTCAGGCCGAGCCGTTCGAGCAGCGCCCGAACGACGACCTTGCCGCCGAACACGCCGATCGACCCGGTGAGGGTGGCGGGGAGGGCGAGGATTGTGTGGGCGGGGCAGGCGATGTAGTAACCGCCGGACGCCGCCAGCGCGCCCATCGAGACGATCACCGGCTTGGTCTCGCGCAGCAGGGCGACCTCGCGCCAGATCGTCTCCGAGGCCACCGCGGAGCCCCCTGGCGAGTCGACGTGAAGCACGACCGTGCAAACGTGTTCGTCGGCCGCGGCAGCGCGTAGGGCGGCACCCACCGTGTCGCTCCCGGCGATCCTGCCGGTCGGGGCTCGCCGCGAGCGCCCAGTCGAGATGGTGCCGCGTACCTGGATGAGCGCGACGTGACCCTGCGGCCGGCGCGGTAGCCGCGGACGACGACGGGGCCGCCACCGGTCGGCGAACAGGAGCTCGACGTCTTTGCCCACCCGATCACGCATCGCCGTATACGCCTGGTCCCGGTAGCCGAGCTTGTCGACCAGCCCGGCGTCCCTGGCCCGAGCTGCTCGGTGCGGTCCGCCGTCGATCAGGTCACGAACGGCTGCATTGTCCAGCCCCCGCCCCTGGGCGATGGCATCGACGGCACAGGTGAACACGGACTCCGCGAGCCGATCCAGCGCGGCCCGGTGGGCTTCGGTGAACTCGGTCCGCATGATCTGATCGGCCGCGTTCTTGAACTCGTGCCGTTGGTGGAGCTCCGGCTCGATCCCGAGCCGTTCGAGCGCGCCGCGCACGAACGTGGTCTGGACGCCGACGCCGAGGATGCCCACGTCCCCACCGGGCTGGAGCCAAACCTCGTCGAACGCCGTCGCCAGCACATATCCGGCCATCGCCCCGGGTGCTTCGTCGAAGGTGTGCGCCCACGCGAGTGTCGGCTTGCCACTGGCCGTGAAGGCGCGCACCCCCAGGCGCAGCTCCTGCATACCCGCCCATGGCAGGGCCCCACCCACCTTGGCGATGAGGCCGACAACCCGAGGGTCGCTGGCCGCCTCGTGCAGCGCCCGCAAGGTGGTCCGCAGCCCGTGGCGGCCACGACTACTGAGCCGAGCCAGAGGGTCGTTCGGTTCTTGCTCCACCGGCATCTCGGTGAGATCCAGCTCAAGCAGGAACCGCCGCCGCTTCACACCCACCGCAAGCATGCACCACACCGTACGACGTCACCGTCGTCGCGGAACGGGCCATCTGCTGATGCCCGGCGGCGGAGCGCTTTCATTGGGCGACCGTTGCTGCCTCGCGCTCACTGTCCGCAGCGTCCCTGCTGAAGTACTCACTCGCGATCGAGCATGGGCCGAACTCGACCTCCCGATCACGATTCGCCTGATCCGGTAACGGATCGGCCAATGAAGTCAGGACGCGGGACGCGACCCGTTGCTCATGCCTGATACCGGCGTCGAAACCCTGCGCGTCCGGATGGTGAGGCCGCAGTTGGCGGTGCCGTCCATGACGACAGGAGTCACCGATATCGACTGTCGCATTTCAACTGTCGCGCCGATTCCAGCCGTCGGTACCTTCGGCTGTGCGGGGTGCGCCGGCGGGTTCTGTCCGACCCTGGTCGATCCACCGGTTGAGGACCGCGCGCATGTGGTGGGCCGCGGCGCGGTCGGTCAGGGGCGGCGTCGGGGGATCGGGAGTGATCGTTCCGGGTGCGGCGGCGAGGGCGTCGGCTACCAGGTCACGGAAGAACGGCGCGTCCTGCAGTAGCGTCGCTTCCAGGTACTGCGCGACCGGCGCCAGGTCCGCGGTCCGTCCGACCGCGAGCATCATGTTGACGAACTCGACACCGGCGACGCTGACTCCCTGCATGTTGTCCCGCTCGAGCAGCTCGGTCACATGGGAGCGAAGCAACAGGAAAGCACGCCGGGTGTCGCCCCGGCGGAAAGCGACTCTGGCCTCGATGGCCCCGTTGGGGGTGTGCGTCCCGGGAGGAACGGCAACCGCGACGCCGGAATCGAAGAGTCGGTTTGCCTCGTCGTGCCGTCCCTGGAAGGACGCGGAGTAGCCGTGCAGCATCAAGGACCAGTTGAGCAGCGTCGGCGGCCCTTCGTGGCGGTAACGCTGCGTGAGTGTCTCGCAGACGGTGTCGGCCTCGGGGAAGTGGCCGAGGTTCATCAGCGACGTCGCGAGGTCGGTCTCCATGAGTTCGGCCAGGTAGTTCTGACCCCGGTTCCGCCGTTCCGCCATTGCGGGTGGGGTCAGTTCCAGCAAGCCTGCCCAGTCCTCGTGCAGAAAGGCCCGCGCGTGCCGCACCAGCGGGTCGTCGGGCTCGGGGAACTGATTGGTGAGCCGCTGGTAGGCGTCGCGGTCTTGGGTGAGGGTGTAGCGGTGGGCTGCCCAGACCAGGCCGAAGATCCGGAGGTCGACTCGGGATGGGTCGGCTGCCACGAGGACTCTTTCGGCCCAGTCTCCGATCTCGCCGGCGCTGCGCAGCAGTACTTCTCCCGCGATGGGCTGGACCAGTGCTGCTGCGCGTTCCGGGAGCCCGGCGTCGAGGGCCCGGTCCACGGCGGCGCGCAGGTTCGGCCAGATCTCCCGGAGTCGGGCCACGCCGGCGACCTCGTCGAGCCCGGCGAGCTGGGTATGAACCGACCGGACCTGGTTCAGCACCCACTGCGCATGCCGATCCACCATCCGGGGCGCGGCGCCGGTTTGGGCGAGCAGTTCGGCGCCGTACTGCCGCATGGTCTCCAGCAACCTGAACCGTCGGCCGAAAGGTCCGGCCCCAACGGTGAGCATCGAACGGTCCACGAGGGCACCGATCGTCTGGTCGACGGCGATCACGCCGAGTCCAGGGTCGGCCACCACGGCCTCCGCAGCTTCGAGGTCGAAGTGCCCCGTGAATATCGAGAGTCGGCAGAACAAGTGTTGCTCGGCCGGGGTGAGCAGGTCGAAAGACCATGCGATTGCGGCGCGTAGGGTGCGGTGCCGCTCAACCCGGTCGCGTCGTCCGCCGGTGAGCAGCTGCAGCCGGTCGACCAGGCGGGTGCGGATCTGCGCCGGAGTGAGGCTGCGCGTCCTCGCCGCCGCCAATTCGATGGCGAGGGGTACGCCGTCCAGTTGCCGGCAGATCTCGACGACGTCGACGTGTTCCGGGTCGGCCGCGAAGTCGGGGTCGACGGCCCGGGCCCGCTCGACGAACAGTTCGGCCGCGGGGCCGGCGGGATTCAACGGCGCGACCGGGACCAGCTGTTCCTGGGCCACCCCGACGACCTCGCGCGACGTCGCGAGCACGGTCACCTCGGGGCACCCATCGACCAGGGCTCGACAGACCCGGGCCGCCCCGTCGACCACGTGCTCGCAGTTGTCCATGACGATCAGGGCGCGGCGCTCGGTCAGGCTCCTGACCACGGAATCGGTCACGTCGCCCGGCGCGCTCTCCGAGACCTGGAGCACGTCAGCCACTGCCCGAGGTACCTCACGGTTGGATACGACCGTTGCCAGGTCCACCAGCCAGGGGACCGTCGCGGCATCGTCCGCGATCCGCCGCGCGGCGGCGAGCGCGAGCGCCGTCTTGCCGATCCCACCCGGGCCGACCAGAGTCACCATCGGTGCGGACCGCAGCGCGGAGTCGACAAGCGCGAGATCGTGCTGACGGCCGATGAGCGGCACCAGCCGCCGGGGGAGGTTGCCGCGGCCCGTTGAGGGATCTGCCGCGGCCTCATTGGTGGCGCCGTCGGTGCGATCGGGGCGGGGCCCGGTCATGGTCGCGGGGTCGGTGGTGCCCGGCCCGCCGCCGATCGGGTCCTGTTGGGTGAGGATGCTCCGCTCCACCTCGCGCAGCGCCGGGCCGGGTTCGACTCCGAGTTCCGTGACCAGCTGCGCGCGCGCCCGGCGGTATGTTGCGAGTGCGTCCGCCTGCCGTCCCGCCCGGTAGAGCGCGGTGATGAGCAGCCGCCACAACCCTTCACGGAACGGGTGCGCGGCGGTCAACTCCGTGAGATCGGAAATGGTTGATGCAGGATCGGTGTCCAGCTGACCGGCGAGCCATGACTCCCGGGCACCGACCCACTGCTCCCGGATGGAGTCGATGACCGGGGTCATCGCCGGAACGTCGAGCGCTGCCAAAGGGTCGCCGGACCACTCCGCGAGTGCCCCGTCCAGGTCGCCGCTCTCCAGCCTGCGCTGGAACCTCTCGACGTCGACACAGTCTCGCGGCACCGCCAGGCGGTAGCCAGCCCCGACCCGCTCGATGCGGTGGTACCCGAGCTCCTTCCGCAACCGGGCGACGTAGGTCTGCAGGGTCTTCTCCGCCGTACGGGGTGGGCTCTCGCCCCAGACCAGACTCACCAACCTCGCCACCGGCACGGTGGTGTCGGGCGCCAGCGCGAGGGCCGCCAACAGTGCCTGACACTTGGGCGGCCCCAAAGACACCGGCTCGCCTCCGACAGCAGCGCTGACATCGCCCAGCAGCCGGATCCTGATCTCGGGCCGGGTCGACCCGTTGTTCGCCGTGACCACGATCTCCCGCTCCTCCGTGTCCTTCCAGCATCCCGAGACCCGGGGCATCTTGGCAACCAACGGCCCGGGGGCACGACCCCCACTGGATCGACTCCACCGTTTCTCGACCGGTTCTCCACCGGGCAGCGCCAAGGTTCGCTCATGACTACTCACACCGCTCCACCTCACTCCGTCGCGATGACCGACGTGTCCCACCGCACCTGGTCCCCCCGCGCTGTCGCCCGAACCGCTGGCGTGCTCTACCTGGTGATCTTCGTCTGCGGCCTCTTCAGCGAGCTGTTTGTCCGCGGCCAGCTGGTCGATGTCACCGACCCCAGCGGGACCGCAGCTCGCATCGTGGACTCCGCGGGGCTGTTCCGGATCGGTTTCGCCGCCGACCTGCTCATGGTCGTCAGCGACGTCGGGTTGGCCGTTCTGCTCTATGTCCTGCTCCGACCGGTGAGCCGCACGCTGGCACTGGTGGCGGCGGCGTTCCGCATCGTGCAGTCCGCGGTCCTCGGGATGAACCTGCTGCACCATCTCGACGCCGCGCTGATGCTGGACCCGGCCGGCCCCGCAGGCTCCTTGCCCGCCTCGCAGCGTGACGCGCTCGTGGCCATGTCGATGAACAGCCACGCCTACGGCTACCTGATCGCGCTGGTGTTCTTCGGCATCCACCTGGCGATACTGGGTTGCCTCGTGGTGAAGGCCCCCTACTTCCCGACCTGGCTCGGCGTCCTGATGGTGGTTGCCGGCGCCGGCTACCTGACCGACAGTTTCTCCTTCTTCTTGGTGCCCGGCTACGACGGGACACTCTCCCCGGCGATCCTCGCGCCCGCCCTGGTGGCCGAGCTCGCAACCCTGCTGTGGCTGCTCGTCAAGGGCGTGGACAACCGGCGCTTCCCCGGCGCCCAGACCCAGTCCGAGCAGGTCGCGCGATGAGGGCGATCGTGCAGGAACGCTACGGCGAACCGGCCAATGTGCTCGCGTTGCGCGACGTGCCGGTTCCGACGGTCACAGGGGAGGAGGTCCTCGTCCGCGTCGGTGCCAGCGCTGTGGCCGGCGACGACTGGCATTTGATGGCCGGCTGGCCCTACGTCGCGCGACCCTCGATCGGTCTACGTCGTCCACGGCGGGCAATTCCCGGCCGCGAGGTCGCCGGACGCGTGACCGCCGTCGGCCCGGACGTGACCGGTTTCGTCCCCGGCGACGAGGTCTTCGGCTGGTGTGACGGCGCCTTCGCCGAGTACGCCGCCGTACCGGAGAGCCAACTCGCCCTCAAACCCGCGAACGTCACGGTGGCGCAAGCAGCCGTGACACCGGTCTCGGGATTCACTGCCCTGCAAGCGCTTCGCGACGCCGGAACCGTCAAGCCCGGCGATCAGGTGCTCGTGGTCGGAGCCTCCGGTGGCGTCGGGACCTTCACCGTCCAGCTCGCCGCGGCGATGGGGGCCCAGGTCACCGGCGTCAGCGGCCCCCGAAGCGCCCACCTGGTCCGCTCGGCCGGCGCTCGTCGCGTCATCGACCACACCCGAGAGGACTTCGCGGCGACCGGCCCTTACGACGTGGTCATCGACCTCGTCGGGAACCGCAAAATCGCCGATCTGCGTCAGGCCCTGAGTGCCCGCGGCACCCTCGTCCTCGTCGGCGGCTCGGGCGGTCGGTGGTTCAAGGGCACGCAGCGGTTCCTGCAGGCAATGCTGCTCTCGCCGTTCACTCGGCAGCGGCTGAAGGTGCTGGTGCACCGCGACGACGCCGACGACCTGCGGGTGCTGTCACGCTTCGTCGAGACGGGCGACCTCGTGCCGATGGTGAGTGCGCAGTACCCGTTGGACCAGGTGGCCGCCGCTGTCGGGCACTTCCGCGCCGGCCACGGCCGCGGAAAGGTCGCCATCACCGTCTGCCCCTCCGCCGGTGAGTGCGGCGGCCGCGACAGGTGAACCCACCACCATCACTCGGCGTACAGACGTTCCGTAAGCCGAACCGCAATCGGGACGCCGGTTGGTCGACCGATTGTCTCCGCGTCCATGATCATTATCGATCCCGCAGACGGATCTCCAATCGGTGATCGGCGACCACCTTGGCGATGGCCGTTTCGGTGCCCGTGCGAGCACCGCATGGCGTTCGGCCTGCGGGACGAGCAAGACGTGGGCCCGACTGGTGCAGGGAGCTTAACGGGGTTGTCCTCCGTCGAGCCGGCCGCTCTGGTAGGCCCAGATCACGGTCTCGACCCGGTTGCGGGCTGCCAGCTTGGTCATGAGCGAGCTCATGTGGGCCTTGATGGTGCTGAGGGAGAGGTAGAGCTCCTGGGCGATCTCGGTGTTGGTTTTGCCGGTGGCGACCAGATCGAGGACGGCCTCTTCACGTGGGGTCAGCGCGTCGACCGGTTGAGGTGCCGGTTCGGCTCGTGAGGCGAAGGTTGCCAGGAGTCGCGCTGTCACGGCCGGTGCGATGAGGGCCTCGCCCTGTGCCGCGGAGCGGACGGCGCGAGCCAGGAGGTCTGGGTCGGCGTCCTTGAGCAGGAAGCCGCGTGCCCCGGCCCGGAGTGCGTCGTAGACGTACTCGTCTTGGTCGAAGGTGGTGATGACGATGACGGGAACAGGCTCGTGGACGTCGGGCCCTGCGACCCGGCGGGTGGCTTCGATGCCGTCCAGGTGTGGCATCCGGATGTCGAAGAGGCACACGTCAGGGTGGAGCGAGTGGACCTGGGCGACGGCCTCGAGCCCGTCGCGGGCCTGGCCGACCACAGTGATGCCGGGTTCGGCGTCGAGGATGGTTGCGAGTCCGACACGGACCATGTCTTGGTCGTCGGCGATCACAACCCGCACCGGATCTGTCATCTGCGTATCGCTTCGGTGTCTGTGGTGACCGGGGCTATGGCCTCGACGGTCCAGCCACCGGAGGGGTCCGGGCCGGCATGGACGTGGCCGCCTAGCAGCGAGAAGCGCTCGCGCATCCCGGCAAGGCCGTAGGACGGACTTGCCCTTCGGGCACGGCCGGGGGTGGCCGCTCGGCCGTTGTCGTGCACTCGCAGCCGGACGTTGTTGCCGTCTCGGGCGAGGTCGACGCCCACCAGTGTGGGGTCCACGGCGTGCTGACGGGCGTTGGTCACGGCCTCCTGCGCCGCCCGGAACAACGCCGACCCAAGCGGCGCCGGTAGTCGCTGGATGTCACCGGAGGTCTGGATGAGCACCTGTGGGCCCGTTCCGTCGTCGCGGGCGAGCAAGGCGATGTCGGAGATGCCGTATGTCGGGGTCCGGCCCTGGGCGAGGTCGTCCTGGCGCAGCAGGGCCACCATTGAGCGCATGTCGTCGAGGGTGCGAACGGCCGCGGTCTCCACCCCGTCGATCGCTTCGGTGGCGGCGCCCGGTTCGGTGCGGGCCCGGACTTTGGCCGCTCGGGCCTGCATCAGGATTCCAGTCAGGTGATGAGCCACGGTGTCGTGCAGGTCCCGGGCCAGCCGTTCGCGTTCGCGGAGCCGGATCTCCTCCCGTGCCCGTACCTGTGAGGTGGCCCAGGAACGCATGAGGGCACCGAGGGCCACCGGCAGCATGAGCGCCCCTACCCCGACCAGGATGGAGGAGCCGCTGGAGTCGTAGAGGGGTTCTCGGGCCAGGTGCACCACGAGCAGGAAGCTGCTACCGGCGACGACGCCTCGCCCGCTGGCCCATCGGCCCAGCGAGTAGGCCAACAGCAACACGACGGCGGTGACGTCGAGCACGCTGTTCGGCTCTCCTACGAGCACGGGGACCACCCCTGCCACGGTCTGCGCAGTGAATGCGATCACGAGCATCGCCAGGGGGCGGTGAGGGCGCCACAGCAGGGTGGCGACACAAACAACAGCCCACATGGCCTGCCAGGTGGGCCACACCACGTCAGCCCGTAGCCCCGCCTCGAGCACGGTGAGCGGGACGAGACCAGCGACCAAGGCCCGGTCCCACCAGGTCATCCCCGGGGCCGGGATGGCCGCAGGTTCGTTCCAGAGCGCGCGCAGCGGATCTGTGACCATGACCTCAGCCTAGGCCGTGGGTGCCTGGCCGGATGGGACTTTAGGCCGGACCGAACTGGCTTCCAGGACCAGATGGCTCTGGCCCCTGCTCCGATGTGGCAGCGCCCGCGTACCCGGATAGTCGATGCCATGAGACGACACCCAGCCACCACCACAGGTCCCGTATCCACCACCACGGCAGGCTCCAACGGGAGCCCTGCCCCGACCAGGCCCGCCCTCGTCCGTAGCGGCGGCATCGCGGCCCAAGTCGTCGCCGGCACGTACATTGTGGGCTTTCTCGCGATGGTCGCCTACCTGGTCCCGCGCGGCTTGACGAGTGTGACGCAGGACCCCACAGGGTCCCTAGGCTTCCTGGTGGACCACCAGGCCGAACTGGCCGGTTGGTATCTCGTGCTGTACCTGCTGGGAGGGGCCGCGATGGCGGTGGTCTCGCTCGGTGTCGGTCAACGTCTGGCCTCGTCCCCCTCGCTCGCGCTGGTTTCTACCGCGCTGGGGCTGATCTGGTCGGGGTTGCTCATCGCCAGCGGCAGCATCGCCCTCGTCGGGCAGCATGCCGCGGTGGCACTACACGCGCAGGACCCGGACCTCGCTTTGAGCACGTGGGTCTCGACCAGTGTGGTCCAAGATGCCCTCGGCGGTGGCATCGAGGTCGCCGGAGCCTTGTGGGCGGCGGTCGTGGGACTGGCCGCCCTGCGGACCCGAGCGCTCTCAGCCGGGCTCGGTGGGCTCGCGCTCGGTCTCGCCGTGGTCGGCATGGCCACCGTGGTCCCGGTCGCATCCGAGGCCGCGACCTCCATCTTCGGGCTGGGACTCATCCTCTGGTTCACCTGGCTAGGGCTGACCCTGCAGCGCCGCTGACTCCACCCCGACCAGATGCTCGGCCCTTACCCCACGACCCGGGGCCCCCCTCGCCCCGGTACTTCTCAAACTGCGGGGCGGCTTGAGCCGCCGAGGGGCCACGTCGTCCCGGGAGGCCACAATCACCAGTGGCGTAACCGCAAACGGGACGCATTCGGCTCGATCCAGCGGCTTGCGTTCCATGATCATTATCAGTTCCGCATGGGATCGTTCTGCGGGACACCGCGCTCTATCGGGTCGCGCGCCTGAGGCGAACCGTCGGCAGGCGTTACCGCAATCGGGGAATGCGTGAGGTTGTTGTCCACGCGGCCCATTTGACATGCGCGACGTGCAGAGAGCTGCGGAATTCTTTGATGTCTCAGAAGCGACTGCCTCTACGCCGGACGCCCCGCGAAACCCACCGCCAGCCTGATCTTCACCACCCTGGCCACCCTGCGCCTACGCTTGCGCCAACAACGGCGCACCCCAAATCCTCGAGCCAACACCACTGCAAAAAAACGAGTCCTTGACCTCCTCAAGATTGATCCTCGAACCGCCCCTGACCCACCCCACCCGATGTGCGAATTGCGGGGCCAGCCGGTGACCCGAACGATGAAGTGACCGCCGCCTGGGTCGTTGCGCCGGACCTCATGGCCGCCTACGCCGACCCCGACCGGACCGCCGGGAAGGCCGCCGCCGAGAAGCCTCATCACCGCGAAATCATGCCCCGTCCGTGAGATCGACCGCCCCGGACGGACTCTCACCGCATGGCGGACCGAGTCCCTCGCCCGGTTCGACCACCCCAGCGTATCCAACGGCCCCACCGAATGCCTGAACCTGAAAGTGAAGAAAACGAAACGCGCCGCTCGCGGGTACCGGTCGTTCGCCAATGACAGGCTGCGACTACTTCTCAACCACGGGCTTATCAGAGATGATCAAGCCACGACGCGGATCAGAACCTGACGACCCAGGTTCGTTGCGTAGAGCCGACAAAAGCCCCGCTATGGAGACGACATCTGGGGTCCTTGCAACCCGGCCATTGAGGGCCGCGCATGCCGATGTTCAGAGGCTTCCCGACTGGCACGCTCCGACTCGTCCCGGCGGCCGGAGTCGCCAAGAGCGATCGAGAGACTGCGCAGCGACGACGCGAGGGCGGCTTCGTGGGCGGCGGCCAGCCCCCAGCAACCTTCGCATCATGAATCCCAGCGTTCTGTGTGGTTGAGTGGATTCGCGCCGCCACCGTCGCCGTCAGCGGTCTCGGCCGCAAAAAAGAAATTCGGCACCTGGAGCGTCTCGGCTTTGGCCAGAGCAAGACCGTAGATCCATTGTCCCAACGCAACGTCCAACATCCCGAGGCCGAACGGTGAGAAGATCACGGCCTTGTCGTGGTCCACCGCGTAACGCCCGGACATCACGTCGGCAAGCGTGCCGCTCACGAAGGACCGGTGCCCTACGAGCTGTTCGGCAAGGTAAAGCGACGTGTCCGCCCGCATCACATGATCAACGTCATCCACGATATTTGTTGCCCCCAAAACTAGTTCCGGCGCCAAATCACGCAAGGATAGGTGCAGCACCACCGGGCACCGTGCGAGAAGCTGCGGATTTCGCACGTGCGGATGGCCCGCCACCGTCGTGAACAGGGCCAAATCAGCGCCAGACAACGCGGAGGCCAGGTCCGGGCAAACCCCGACCGAAGCATGCTGTCCGGGTACGCATTCCCTTGCTACAAAGGCCTCAGCCCGAGCGCTGTCCGTGTCGTAAACCCGGACATGCTCGATCGTCCAACCGGTACCCACCAGAAACCGATAGACGTAGCCGGCGATGAAGCCGCAACCGATAATGCCTAGCGTCGCCACATGCCGCTTCGACGAGTAAAGGACCTCGGCGGCCAGAACAGCCGACGCGGCCGTGCGAGCAGCGGAGATCACCGATCCCTCTAGACATGCAAAAGGGTAACCGGTGTCCGCTCGATTAAGGATGAGCACGGCCGACGCCCGGGGAAGTCCGACCTGGATGTTGTCGGGGTAGCTGGCCACCCATTTGATTCCTGATACAGACCACGGCGCGGCCAGCTGCGCGGGCAGCGCGATGATCCTGGAATTCGGCCGATCCGGAAAGCGAACGAATGTGCTCTCCGGATTCACCGTCACCCCGGCCGCATGATCCAAATACGCCCGACGGACCACATCGACACACCCAGCGAGATTGTCCTCAACGATCCTACGTACGGTCGGCCCTGTGACGACAGAGAATCCGGGATCGCGGCTGGTCATCGTTCGTCCGATCCAAGCGACCGGGCGTTGGCGTCAAGCCCGCGACGCCAATCCGTCCACCGGGCGTCGAAGACATTGTGCAAATACGCCGAGCCACTGTCACAGCACAAGAAAAGGACTCTCGGCCGCGCCAACGACGGCGAATCGCCGAAATACCGGTGAATGGCGGCGTAAGTCCCTCCGGTCGAAGCGCCGACGAATAGGCCGTGGTGCTCGAGCAGTTCATGGCAGCCCCCAATGGATTCAGCCTCCGACACCAGCACTACGTCGTCGATCAACGCATGATCCAGCAGTGGCGGCCGAATGCTCGACCCGAGGCCGGAAATGTACCGATCCGCCGGTGCAGCACCAAAAATCGCCGACCCCTCGACATCGACGGCAACGATTCGCAGGTTCCTATGGTGTTCCTTCAGGCGCTGAGACAACCCCGCGATGGTGCCCCCTGAGCTAACCCCAACGAACACGTAGTCAAGATCGGATGAAGACGCCAGGATCTCCGCGGCGGTCAGCCGATAGTGAGCTTGCATAGCATCAGGGTTCCCATACTGATTGGGCCAAAAAGCGTCGGGGACCGAGGTCATGAGTTCTTGTACGGTTGCGAGCCTCGTCTTGAGAAAACCTCCAGAGTCATCAGGTGTGCTGACTTTCACGACCCGAACCGAATGACCGAGCAGCAACGATTCAACAAGCGGCGAGATATTCGGATCCACCACTGCAACGAAGTTGAGCTCCAATAGCTTGGCGAACACCGCGAGCGCGTGAGCGAAGTTCCCCGACGACGACTCGACGATCGTCATCCCGGGCTTGAGTTGCCCTCGAACAATCGCCTGCCGAAGGATCCAATATGCCGGACGGTCTTTGACGCTACCGATCCCGTTGAGGTACTCGAGTTTTGCGA
Source organism: uncultured Actinomycetota bacterium (assembly GCA_963730295.1). Taxonomy (GTDB): domain Bacteria; phylum Actinomycetota; class Actinomycetes; order Mycobacteriales; family Nakamurellaceae; genus Nakamurella. Next base: position 278,861 of record CAVSRE010000011.1, read on the forward strand.
ACAGGTCGACGCGCTCGTCGGGCAGGTTAACGACCGGCGTCTGCCGGAGGATCCGCTCGGCGAAATCCAGCCGGTCCACCAACCAGGAGCTGGGCCGCCGCTCGCGGTGCGACTCAACGAATCCGGCGGCCACGGTCGCCTCGGCACCTCGCATGCCTCGAAACGCACGCCCCATAAGCCGAGCCAATCAGTGAGTACATCGCGTCACCCGCGGATCTCATGCGTTCGCGGGCAATGCCGCTCGCGACATCGAAAGACACCGGTAAACTAACACCGGGTTCGCCAACCCGCCCACGCGGTTAATCGCTGGGTCAGCAGCTCGGTCAGCCGGCGGCAATAGGATCGCGTAGGTGCCCGACAGCGCAGTCAACCCGGAAGCTTTCCGTGACGATCTGCTGTTCCTCAGGGACATGTTTCCGCAGCTCGACCGCAGCTTCACCGTTGCGACGCGTTCGGAATTTCGACGCAGGGTTGATTCTCTCTTGACCCGGCCCGGCGAGCTGACCTCGGCCGCATTCGGCATGGGCGTCGCGCGAGCGCTCGCCGCCACCGACAACGCGCATTCGATGCCGGTGCTGTTTCACTGGCTCCGGGTCGCCCCGGCCAGGTTTCACTGGTTCTCCGACGGGCTATACGTCATCAGGTCGGCGGCCGGGCCGCCGTCACTCGTCGGTGGCCGGGTAATTGCCATCGACGGGCGCCCGGTCGACTACTGGCAGTCCCGGCTGGCCAGCGTGATCGCCGGCAACCGGGCACGTCGACGAGCCCTCTCGGCGTTCTACCTCACCAGCCCCGATGCCTTGGCGGCATTGGAAAGGGCACCCGAACGCAGTGCTCTGGCTCTGACCTTCGAGGCAGCGGACGGCGGTCAGTCGGATTGTGTGCTCCATTGTGTTCCGCTCACGGACAACGCCGCGATCTACCCCGAGCGTGATCCGGCCATCGGCGTCGCCGCCGAGGAACCGATCGCCTGGCGGCAAGTATTTCGGGATGACTCGTCGCTGCCCCTGTACCTTCGCGAGTTCGGTCGCAATATCGTGCACGAATGGTTGCCGGAGCGGCGCACGCTGCACCTGGTCCTTCGCCGGCTCGCGAACAGTGACGACATCAATCTCGAGACGCATCTGCTCGACATCGCCGAGGAAGCCGCCCGGCTGGGCATTCGCAACGCCGTCGTGGATCTGCGCTTCAACACCGGCGGCAACTACGTCTTGGCGCAACGCTTCTGTCGGTCACTGCCTGACCTGCTGCCGCAGGACGGCAGGCTGTTTGTCATCTCGAACAATCAGACCTTTTCGGCAGGCATCGCGGTCGCCGCCCTGCTCAAATTCCACGGCGGGGCGCGATCAATCATCGCCGGGGAGCCCATGGGTGATCGGCCGTCGTTCTGGGCAGAAGGAGGCGTTTTCGACCTCCCCCGAACAGGTCTGCCGGTTTGCTGCGCGGTGTCCAAGCACGACTGGGAACACGGCTGTCGAGATCCGAGCGTCTGCGCGTGGTTCAACCTGCTGTACAGCGTCCCGGCCGGCAGCCTCCGGCCGACCGTCGCCGTTCCCACCCGCTACGCCGACTACGCCACCGGCATCGACCCAGTGCTCCGAGTCGTCCTGGACCAGCTCAGATGAGCGGGCCGCCGCCAGGCGCCCCGCCTGGGGGTGCGGTCCACTGCTGGGTCATCGACGTATCGACACTGCCCGACGACGAACTGTCGGCGCAGATCGGCGTCCTGTCGGCCGACGAACGCGACCGCGCCCGCCGGTTCCGGTTCCAACCGGACCGACGCCACTACCTGGCCAGCCACGCGGCCTTGCGTCTGCTGCTTTCCCGATACACCGACCAGCCCGCGAAGACGCTGCCCATCGTCACCGATGCGCTCGGCCGGCCGGCGCTCACCGGCCGGTCATCGACGCTGCGGTTCAACCTCAGCCACTCCGGTGACCTGGCGATGGTGGCAATTGCCGCCGGTGAACCCGTCGGCGTCGACATCGAGGTGGTGCGGGAATTCCCGAATGTCATGGACATCGCGTCGAGTTACTTCGCCCCCGCCGAAGCGCTGGCCATCCGCGAATTGCCACCTGCCGAGCGGCCACTTGCATTCACCACCACTTGGACGCGGAAGGAAGCCGTCCTGAAAGCGCTGGGCCTCGGGCTGACGGTGCCACTTGACGCCTTCGATACTGGGCCGCCCGGGCAAAGCCCGGTGGTGACCGGCCACGGCAGGCAATGGGCGAACTGGACCCTGATCGACCTCTTACCGGCAACCGGATACGTCGCAGCCGTGGCTATTCAGCGACCCAAAGCCGAGGTGGCGCTGCACCGATTCGACTGGAGTTCACATCACCACCGCCGGCGGATTCCCGATTGAATGGGCGAGAGTTTGGCTGTATCGTTCGCTCGCCCCAGTTTGGATTGCCGTGCGGAGGTCCGTCATGCCCGATCAGGACGACGCTGACGATGGACGAACCTACAAGGTTGTCGTCAATCACGAAGAGCAATATTCGATCTGGTGGGCCGACCGGGAAAACGCCCTGGGCTGGACCGATGCAGGCAAATCGGGAACCAAGGACGAATGCCTCGCCCACATCGACGAAATTTGGACCGACATGCGCCCATTGAGCCTTCGGCGGAAGATGGCCGAAACGGAGAGCACCAGACCTACCGGTTAGGCGGCCCGGCGCGACCCGCACCCGTCGAATCCATCGATGTCGTTCCCGACGCCACGGTATCGACACGCGGAACCACGGCGGCGCATCACACTGCCGACCGAAGGGGGCCCGTACCGACGTGACCGGAATCCCTGGCGCGGCCCGGCCCGCACAACCTGGTATCCGCGCGTGACGAGCCGGGATCGAGGACTGCCGCTCTCCTCACCGCAGCAACAAATCTGGTTGCACCAGGCACTCGTCCCAACCATTCCGCTCTACAACATCGGCGGCAGCGTCCTCATCGAGGGCCCGCTATCAGTGGACCGACTGGAGGCGGCCATACGGGCGGTGGTCAGTGGCACCGACACGCTGCGGACCGTGCTCGTTCCCGGCGACCCGATTCCCAGCCAGCGGTTCGCCGCCGAAATGCCGTTCAGCCTCCGAATGCACGACGTCAGCGATCGGGATGACCCCGAAAGCGCGGCCCGAACATGGATGCTCGACATGTTCACCAAGCCCTTCGAGCTGTCCAGCGGCGATCCACTGTTCGACTTCTCGCTGGTCCACCTGACACCGACCAGGCATTACTGGCTGCACAAGTATCACCACCTGATCACCGACGGCTGGGCAATTTCCCTGGTCGTCCACCGGGTCGCCGAGCAGTACGCGGCGCTGACCCAGGGCCAACTGCCGGGGCCGGCCGACACCGGGTCCTACGAGCGACTCATCGCCGCCGAAACAAGCTACCTGGACTCCGCACGTTTCGAGGACGACCGCCAGTACTGGGCCGAGAAGCTCAGCCACCCAATAATTCCACTCACCCGACCGCGGGCGCATGTCGAAGCCAGCCGCAGCCTCGGCTGGACCATCGGCCGTGAACGTTACGACGCCTTGAGTTCCTGGTGCCGCGGCCAGGACGCTTCGATGTTCCACCTCTTCCTCGGAGCGCTGTGCACCTACTTCGCCCGCACCAGTCGGCGCACCGACCTGCTGCTAGGGCTTCCGGCACTGAATCGTCGCTCGGCTCGGGAAAAGGGCACCATCGGTCTCTGCGCCGGCCTCAAGCCTGGGAGGTTCACGGTCGCCGATCCTTGGCAAGCAACCACCGATCTGCTGTTGCACCTGCGGACCGAACTCAGCCACGACTATCGGCACTACCGTTTCCCGCTGGCCGCGATGGACAGAGGCGCCGCAGGCCATGACAGCGCGCTCGGCGGCCTGTTCGACCTCGTCCTGTCGTTCGAAGTGCACGACTACGACGCACAGATCGCCGGCCACGTCGTGCACATGCAGGCCCTGCCCAATGGATTCGAACAGAATGGACTGGCGGTCTTCGTCCGCGACTACCACCACGGCCGCGACGTCCATGTCGATTTCAACTACAACACCGGAGCCTTCACCGACACCGAGATCAGCGCCCTGATCGACGGCCTGGACTGCCTACTGACCGGGATGCACGACCATCCGGAACGCCCCCTGCGACAGCTGCCGCTTCTGTCGCCCGCGGCTCGAGCCGAATTGGCCACTTGGTCAACCGGCGACCCGAAGCCGCATCCGCCTGGCACAGTCACCGACTGGGTCGCGGCCCTCGCCGGCGTCCATCCCGACCGGACCGCGGTGGTGTGCGGGACAGAACGCCTGACCTACCAAGACCTTGACCAACGGGCCAACGCATTGGCCTGGCGCCTGCAGGCTTTGGGCGTCGGTCCCGAAACCAGCGTCGGGATCGGACTAGGCAGACAACCCGACCTGCTGGTCGCCGTCCTGGGAGTGCTGAAGGCGGGCGGAGCCTACGTTCCGATCGATCCCGGATATCCGGCGAAAAGGGTGCGCTCCATGGTGGCCGATGCCGGCATCGGCCTGGTGGTCGGCGGCCGGGAAACACTGCGCGAGCTGACTCAGCACGGCGTGCAATTCATCGACGTGGGTCAGGACCACACCGAACGCGCGCCGAAAAAAGCTGTGCGACAAGACAATCTGGCATACATGATCTTCACCTCCGGATCCACCGGACGACCGAAGGGGGTGATGGTGTCACACCGCGCCATCGGCAACTACCTTCGCTATGCGGTCGCCGCCTACCGACTGGAAGCGGATCACAACGCCGTCGACCACCCACCCTGCGAACCGGGAATGGTCCCACTGCACTCCTCCCTCGGGTTCGACGCCACCGTCACCAGCCTGCTGGCACCGCTGCTTGCCGGCTGCTGCGTGGACATGTTGCCAGGGTCGAACGGGCTGGCCTCCCTGTGCGAGGCCTTCCACGAACGCGAGTACGCACTGGTCAAAGTCACACCGTCACATTTGAGCGTGCTAGAGGAGGAACTGAGCCGGACCAACCACTGGTCCAGACCCCGAGTCCTGGTCCTGGGCGGTGAGGCGCTCGACGACGCCACACTCACCTTCTGGCGAACGCACGCCCCCGACACCCTGATCATCAACGAATACGGGCCCACTGAGGCTGCCGTCGGATGCAGCGTCCACGACGCCAGCGACGGACCCGCCGCCGGCGGGACGCCTATCGGCAACCCCATCTGGAACACCCGGCTCACCGTCGTGGACCAGGATCTGCGGGCAGTGCCGGTCGGGTCGATCGGGGAGTTGTGCATCGCCGGGATCGGTTTGGCCCGCGGTTATTCAGGTCGCCCCGACCTCACCGCGGACCGTTTTGTTCCGGACCCGTTCAGTGCCGAACCCGGGACTCGGATGTACCGGACCGGTGATCTGGTCCGCTATCGCCCCGACGGTCGACTTGACTACATCGGTCGCCGAGATGCACAGGTCAAACTCCGCGGACACCGCGTCGAACTCGGTGAAGTCGAAGAGGTCCTCCGCCGGCACCCGCAGGTCCGCGACGCGGCGGTCGTGCTGGCCAACGACCAACAAGGACATTCACGGCTGATCGCCTACCTGGTCGGGAACGCCGGAGGTCCACCAACCACCGACGATCTGAAACAGCATGCGCGGCGCTGGCTTCCGGACGTCATGATCCCAACCGGTTGGCAGTCAATGTCGACCCTCCCGTTGACCGTCAACGGCAAGATCGACCGGGCGAAGTTGGCGACCGCGCCTACCGCCGACGACGGGCACAGGTCGCCGGGACCGGCAGCCCATGCAGAGTTCCAGTCGTCGATGGAACGCGAACTGGCCGGCATCTTCGCCGACGTCCTCGGGGTCGTACAGATCGCCCGGAACGAGAACTTCTTCGACCTCCGTGGCGACTCGATCCACGGCCTGCGGATCGTCAGCCGAGCCAGAACCGCCGGGATCGAGATCAAGCTGGCAGACATCTTTCACCACCAAACGATCGCGGGCCTCGGCACCGTGGCTCGTCGGACAACCACCCCGACCGGCGACGACGGACACCGGGTTCAACCAACCGGCGACACCCCGCTGACCCCGATGCAGCACTGGCTGATCGAGTTGAATCTTCCCGACATCAACCAGTACACCCACATTCTTGAACTCGACGTCGATCCAGATGTCGATCCCGCACTGCTCGAACAGTGCCTCGACCTCATTGTCGGCCACCACCACGCCCTACGGGGCAGGCTTCGGCAGGCGGACGGCACATCGACATGGCGCATCGTCGAGGCCGACCACCGACGATGGCTGCACATCGTGAACAGGACCCCCGTCAGCCAGGACGCGGCACCCACCGCAGAGGAGATCGCAGGACTCACCAGCCGCCTGGACCTCAGAAGTGGACCGCTGATCAGCGGTCTGCTGTGCCGCTCCGGATCACCCGGCCCGACCCGACTGGTGCTCGTCGCGCATCACGCGGTCGTCGACGTGATCTCCTGGCACGTGCTGCTGGACGACCTCGACGTCCTGTACCGCCAACTCAACGCTGGACAACCTGCCGCCCTGACACCCGCGAGTCACTACCGTCGATGGGCCCAGCGGCTGGTGGAAAAGGCGGCAACCATCGACCCCGCCGCAGAGGCCGATTACTGGTTGCGCAGCAACAGCATCGACCCGACAGTGCTGCCGGCGGATCAGCAGGATCCCGGCTCAGATACCGCCCAACTCGTCGAATACACCCTCAACGGGAGGACAACCCCGGAGCGCCTGACAGTGGCGGCAGCGGGCTACCAATGCCGCGTCGACGATCTGCTGCTCACCGCCGTGGCAATGGCCGTGCACAGCCTCACCGGGCGCCGCGACATCCTGCTGGACATCGAACGGCACGGACGCGACCCCGTCTTCGACGACGTCGACCTGTCCCGCACCGTCGGCTGGATGACCAGCCTGCACCCCGCGTACCTGCAGCTACCCCACGACGGGTCCACCGAGGAGGTAACGGTCGCCACCGTCACCCGACAGTTGCGGAGCATCCCGCACCACGGGAGTAATTACCCCCTGCTGCGATACCTCAGCCCGGACGCCACGACACGGGCCCGGCTCGCCGCACAACCCGAGCCGCAGTTGCTGTTCAACTACGTCGGACAGGTCGATCGCGGGGCAGCGCGCGGCCCATTGCTGCGTGGCAACATGTCTCTGCGGTTGTGGCGATCACCGACAGCGCCGCGCCGGTACGCCCTGGAACTGGACGTGATCGTGGTCAGCGGCGAGATGCACCTCCGTTTCACCCACGGGCATCGCCACTCAACGGGAACGGTTCAGCGGCTGGCGCAAAGCTGCGCACAGCAGCTGGAACGGCTGGTCGACGCCGCCCCCGCGACCACCGCCTTCAGCGCCACCGACTTCCCCGGCGCCCGCATGGACCAAGCAGAACTCGACGCGTTCCTCGGACGGTTCCGATGAGCTCGGCCGGTCGGATAGACAACATCCAAGACATCCACGAACTCACCCCCATCCTGCAAGGGCTCCTCTTCCACAGCCTGTTCGAACCAGCCTCTGGCGTCTACATCGAACAAGTCCTGTGCGAAATCCACGGGGACGTCGACGAACAACACCTCCGGCAGGCGTTCGCGATCGTCGTCGACCGGCACCCCGCCCTGAGGTCCACGTTTCACTGGCAAGAATTCAAAAAGCCGCTTCAGGTGGTGATGAAGCACGTCGACGTGCCCTGGCAGACGCTCGACTGGCGGCACCTCCCCGACCCCGAACAACAGGACCGGATGGCGGCCTGGCTGCGGTCCGACCGTGTCCAACCCATCCAGCTCGACCAGGCACCGATCTTCCGCTGCACGCTGCTGCGCCTGTCGCCGCGGCGGTACCGGCTCGCCTGGACCTACCACCACCTCCTGATCGACGGGTGGAGCCTTTCGATCGTGCTGCACCAGCTGTTCACCGGCTACCGGGCACTACAGACCGGAAACCAACCGTCGACGAACCCCGCACCACCGTTTCGGGACTACGTGATCTGGCAGCAAACTCAGCCAACTACCGCGGCACCACCATTCTGGCGCAACTACCTCGCCGGGATCACCACGGCCACCCGGGTCACCACCGGCGCTCCCACCACCACTCGCGTCGGAAAGCACCTGACCGCCACCACCGTCATGAACGGCGAGAGCACTTGGCAGGTGGAGGATTTCGCCCGACGGCACCGCATCACCACGAACAGTGTCGTCGCCGGTGCGGTCGCCATCCTGCTCGCCCAGCACAGCGACCGGCTCGACGTCCTGTTCGGCTCCACTGTGTCCGGCCGGCCCGCGGAACTTCCCGGCAGCCAGGACATGGTGGGCGTGTTCATCAACGCGCTGCCGCTGCGGGCCCGGATCGACACCGACGCCGAACCGGGACCCTGGATGCAGCAGCTACAGGTGCAGCTACTGGACCGCGACCACCATGCACAGGATTCACTGGTCGAGATCCAGGGCTGGAGCGACGTGCCACGCGGCAGTGCATTGTTCGAGCTGCTACTCGTCTACGAGAACTACCCGTGGCCGGACGACCTCGGCGACGACGATCTCACGATCAGCGACGTCCGCGCACTGGAACAAACCAACTATCCCCTCACGGTGGTTGTCACCCCAGGCGACCAGCTCACGATCCGCGCCGATTGGTACGACATCAGCTGCGACTCGACACATGTCCGTGGCCTCATGAAACACCTCGGCGACATGCTCGCCGTTATCGGCAGCCCTGACCACCGCCGGATCGGTGACCTGCCCCGACTGCCCGGCGCACCCATCAGCACCACACCCCAGCGGCAGACGCCACCCCGCACACGCGGGGCCGCGCCGGGCCGCAACGTCCTCAGCCCACTCGAGCGGGACCTCGCCGACATCTGGCACGAGGTGTTGGGGACCGGTCCGACGGGCCCGGACGGCAACTTCTTCGACCTCGGCGGCCACTCGCTCAACGCCACCCAGGTGATTTCCCGGATCCAGCAACGGCTCCGTGTCGACGTCTCGCTGCGGGAACTATTCGACACCCCGACAATCGGCGAACTCGCCGAGGTCGTCGCCGCCCGGCTGGCCAACCCCACCCCGCCCCCCGCCGCGGTGATCGCGTTGCCCCGGAACAGCTCTCCAGCAGGAGAGCGCGCCAACACTAAGTTTCAACCATCATGAACAGCACCGATCAGCGGACCCCGTCCTGGGATGGCGACCTGTTCCCGGCCTCACCCGCCCAGGAACGCATCTGGTTTCTGGAGAATCTGCACCCCGGCACCGCAGACCATCACATCGCCTGGGCCGTGCGCCTGAAGGGCGTCATCGACATCCCACGGCTCCGCTCAGCGCTCGCCCGGGTCGTCGACCGCCACGAAGCGCTACGCACCAGATTCATCAGTCGTGACGGCGTCCTGTACCAAGCGATCGACCCGACCACCACTATCGACCTCACCGTCGAGACAACCACCGGACGCGAACCGGACGACCGCGAACGCGAAGCCGCGCAACACCTCGACGTTGCCGCGGCGGCGGCCTTCGACCTGACCAACGGCCCGCTGCTACGAGTCCTCATGTTGCGGCTCGGTCCCGACGAACAACTGCTGATGTTCACCCAGCACCACATCATTTCCGACGGCTGGTCGACAAGCGTGATTGCGCGCGAAGTTTCCGCCTACTACCGCGACGATGACCTGCAGCTGCCGCCCATCCCCCTGCACTACGCCGACTTCGCCCACCACCAACGGGAACGCCTGACCCCAGAGCACCTCGAAGAGCCACTGCGGTACTGGCGGGACAAACTCGCCGGGCTCCGACCGCTCGACCTGGCCGCACACCGGCGCCCACCCATCAGAAGCGGCCGCGGGCGGCTGCACTCGTTCCGGCTGCCCGCGCAGCTGTCCGCGGACATCCTCGACCGGGCAAAAGCCGAACGGACCACCCCCTTTGTGCTGCTGCTCGCTGCGTTCCAAACGCTGCTGGCCAGGTACACCGGCGACACCGACATCGCGGTCGGCTCGCCGATCACCTACCGCGACCGCGTCGAACTGGAGGGCACCGTCGGGCTCTTCATCAATACCGTGGTCCTGCGGACCGACCTCACTGGGGACCCGACGTTCCGCGACGTGCTGGCGCGGGTGCGGACCGTCGTCCTGGAAGCGCACGAACACCGGCAGCTGCCGTTCGAACGACTCGTCGACGAGCTGCAACCCGATCGGGACCTCAGCACGACACCGCTGTTCCAAGTGATGTTCGCCTGGCAGGAAGCCGGCGTCGGCATCGACCTGCCCGGCACTACCGCGACCCGCCACAGCGTGTCCACCGGGGCGTCCAAATTCGACCTCACGCTGGAAATGTCACGCGACGACAACGGCCTCTTCGGTCAGCTCGAGTTCGCGGTGGATGTTTTTGATGTGGTGTCGGTGGAGCGGTTGTTGGGGCATTTGGTGTGTGTGTTGGGGGCGGTGGTGGTGTCGCCGGGGGTGCGGTTGTCGGTGGTGCCGTTGGTGTCTGGGGTGGAGCGGGCGGAGTTGGTGGCGGGTTGGTCGGGTGCGCCGGTGGTGGGGTCGCCGGTGGTGGATGTGGTGCGGGGGTTCGCGGCGTCGGTGGCGGTGCATGGGTCGCGGGTTGCGGTGGCGTGTGGGGGGGTGGTGGTGACGTATGCGGAGCTGGATGTGTTGTCGGATCGGTTGGCGGTGTGGTTGCGGGGGTTGGGGGTGGGGCCGGAGGTGTGTGTGGGGTTGTGTGTGGAGCCTGGGGTGGATTTGGTGGTGGGGATTGTCGGGATCTTGAAGGCGGGTGGGGCGTATGTGCCGTTGGATCCCGCGCTGCCTGATGCCCGGTTGCGGTTCATGGTTGCGGATGTGGGGGTGGGGGTGGTGGTGGCTGATGCGGTGGGGGTGGCGCGGTGGGGGGTGTTGGGTGGCGTGGTGGTGGTGGCGTTGAGTGATGAGCGGTGGCGGTCGGTGCGGGTGCCGGCGCCGTTGGTGGGGGTCGTTGATGGTGGGCAGTTGGCGTATGTGTTGTTCACCTCGGGGTCGACGGGAGTGCCGAAGGGGGTGGGGGTTTCGCATGGGAATGTGGCGCGGTTGTTCGCGGTGACGCGGTCGTGGTTGGGGTTTGGTCCTGATGATGTGTGGTCGTTGTTCCATTCGTTCGGGTTCGACTTCTCGGTGTGGGAGTTGTGGGGGGCGTTGTTGTTCGGTGGCCGGGTGGAGGTGGTGCCGTATTGGGTGCGGCGCTCGCCTGGGGAGTTGTTCGGGTTGTTGGCGTCGGCGGGGGTGACGGTGTTGTGCCAGACGCCGTCGGCGTTTCGCCAGTTGCGGGGGTTGGGTGGGGATTGGTCGGCGTTGGCGGTGCGGGTGGTGGTGTGTGCGGGGGAGGAGTTGGTGTATCCGGAGTTGGCGGGGTGGCGGGCGGGTCCGGGTGCGGGGGTGCGGGTGGTGAACATGTACGGGATTACTGAGACGACGGTGCATGTGACGCGGTGCGAGGTGGGGGAGGCGGAGGTCGCGGGGGAGCGGGGTCGGGTGATCGGTGGTCCGTTGGCGGATCTGCGGATGTATGTGCTGGACGCGGGGTTGCAGCCGGTGCCGTTGGGGGTGCCGGGTGAGTTGTATGTGGGTGGGCCGGGGGTGGCCCGCGGGTATGTGGGTCGGGCGGGGTTGACGGCGTCCCGGTTCGTGCCGGACCCGTTCGGTGCCGTGGGTGGGCGGTTGTACCGGTCGGGGGATGTGGTGCGGGCGTTGGGTGGTGGGCAGTTCGCGTTCGTGGGTCGGGCGGATCGGCAGGTCAAGGTGCGGGGGTACCGGTTGGAGTTGGGGGAGGTGGAGGCGGCGCTGCTGGCGGTTGGGGTGCGGGAGGCGGTGGTGGAGCATCAGGTCGACGCGGCGGGTTGGGACCGGTTGGTGGCGTATGTGGTGGGGCGGGAGCGGCCGGTGGAGTCGTTGCGGGCGGTGTTGGCGCAGCGGTTGCCGTCGTACATGGTGCCGGCGGTGTTCGTGTGGTTGCCGGGGTTGCCGTTGACGGCGAACGGGAAGGTTGACCGGGCCCGGTTGCCGGTGCCGGTAGCGGCGCGGCCGGTGCAGTCGGCGGGGTTCGTGGGGCCGCGGTCGGAACCGGAACGGGTCCTGGCGCAGGTGTGGCGGTCGGTGCTGGGGGTGGACCGGGTCGGGGTGCAGGACAGTTTCTTCAGTCTGGGTGGTGACTCGATCCGGAGTCTGCAGGTCCAGGCGTTGGCTGGGCAGCGGTCGGTGCATTTCACGGTTGAGCAGTTGTTCGCGAACCCGACGATCCAGGGCCTGGTGCGGGTGCTCACCGACGGGTCCGGTGCGGCGGTGGCGCCGCGGACCGTGCCGTTCGAGCTGGCCCCGCCGGGTGCGGTGTTCGGCGAGGACATCCAGGATGCCTACCCGCTGACCCAACTCCAGGCCGGGATGCTATACCACACCACCCTGGCCCCACACACCAACATGTACCACAACACGGGCGGCCGTCACCTCCGCACGCGAATCCCCTTCGACGCCAACGCCTTCCGTGAAGCCGTCCGCATTCTCGTCGCCAACCACGCCGTCTTCCGCACCTCGTTCGACCTACGCCACCACGCAACCCCCCTGCAACTGGTGCACCGGCATGCGGTGCTTCCGCTGGAAATCGTCGACCTGCGGCAACTGACTCCGAAGGCGCAGGAGCAGGTGCTCGGCGACCTCCTCGCCGCCGAACGAAACCGGCCGTTCGACCTCACCCAGCCCACCCTGCTCCGGTTCTTCGTGCACCGTCGCACCGACGACACCTTCCAGTTCACGATCACCGAATGCCACGCCATCTACGACGGCTGGAGCTACCACTCAGCGATCGTCGAACTCTTCAACACCTACGCCGCGATCGCCGTTGGACGAACACCGCCCACCCGCGAACCACTGGCCGTCTCCTTCCGTGACTTCGTCGCCCTCGAGCAGCAAGTGATGGCCATGCCCGAGGAACGCCAGTACTGGGCGCGCCGCCTACAAGGCGCCACGGTCGCCCTGCTACCGGGCCACCGCAGAGCCAACCAGCATGGTCCGCAACCGGTCATCCGCACCCACGACGTCGACATCCCCGACCGCGTCAGTTCAGAGATCCAGCGGCTCGCCAAAGCCCACGGCCTGCCCCTGAAAAGCCTGCTCCTGGCAGCACACCTCAAGGCAATCAGTGTCATCTGCGGCGCCTCCGACGTCCTCACCGGAGTCGTCATGAACGGCCGCCCGGACACCGTCGACAGCGACCGGCTCTTCGGCCTGTTCCTGAACTCCATTCCCTTCCGGCTCACCCTCGGCCCCGGGCGATGGCTGGACCTGGCCGCTGCGGTCTACCAACACGAACGCGACCTGCTGCCGCACCGCCGCCTGCCGCTCACCGCAATCCAGGCAGCGACCGGGATGACCGGCCTGTGCGACGAAACCCTGTTCAATTACCTCGATTTCCACGTCTACGACAAATTGGATCCAGAACTCGGCTTCGAAGTCCTCGGCGGCAACAACTCCGAAGGCTCCAACATCACCCTGACCGCGCACTTCCAACGCCGCACCCTGGTATCCCTCCTGGACAAGACCAGGATCTTCCTGCAGCTCGCTTACGACACCACCCGGCTGACCGAGCAACAGGCCGTCGACATCGCGGCCGTCTACACAACGGTGCTCAGCGAAACCGCGCACCGGTTCACCGAACCACACGACGGGCGGCCGCTCATCGCCGCCGTGCAGCCGGTCCACTACGGAACCCAACCCCGCGCCCGCAGCGATCCACCACCGCCAACGTTCCTGACCGGCTTCACCGAACGGGTCAACCGCACACCCGCTGCTATCGCGGTCGCACACGGCGCTGACCAGCTGACCTACCGGGAACTCGACCAACGGTCCAACCGGCTCGCGAACACCCTGCACGAGCGGGGCGCCGCGGGCGAGACCCTGATCGGGATCTGCCTGGACCCCGGCCCGGACCTGCTGGTCAGTGTGCTGGCGATCTGGAAAACGGGCGCCGCATACCTGCCGTTGGACCCGGCACTGCCCACCGACCGCCTCGAATACATGCGGCAGCGAGCGAACGTCGCGACCGTGCTCACCACCACCGCAATCCGGCGCCGCCACCGGATCCCCGCCCCCGTGGGCGTCTGCCTGGACACCGCCGTCCTGGACGATCAACCCGCCGACCGGATCAGCGTTGCCACCCACCCCGCCACCCTCGCCTACGCCATCTACACCTCCGGATCGACCGGGCGCCCAAAGGCCTGCGGTGTTCCCCGCGCCGCTGTGGACAACCTGCTCAACTGGTACACCACAGTGCTGCAGGGCGGACCCGTGCACACCCTGGTGCTGTCCTCCTTCGGCTTCGACCTGACCCAGAAGAACCTGCTCGCGCCGCTACTCGTAGGCGGCACGGTCCACCTGCCGGTCTCCCCCTACTACGACAGCAAAGCCATCTGCGCCCAAATCGCAGCGGCTGGCATCACGGTGATCAACTGCACTCCCAGTGCCATCTACCCGGTGCTGGACGTCGCGGCCGACGACAACTACCGCGACCTGGCAACACTGCGCCGGGTCGTGCTCGGCGGCGAACCGATTGCCCTTGGCCGGCTACAGCCCTGGCTGCAGTCCAAACACTGCAACGCCCGACTGATCAACAGCTACGGTCCTACCGAATGCGCCGACGTATCCGCCAGCCACTGGTTCGACCCCGCCGCTGCCGACGACCACCACCCAGTCAGCATCGGCGGCCCCATCAGCGCAACCGGCCTGGCCATCCTGGACCAGAACCGGCACCCAGTGCCCGCCGGCGTCCCTGGTGAACTGTTCATCACTGGAGATGCCCTCGGCCGCGGCTACGTCGACGACCCCGCGACCACCGCAGAACGGTTCCTACCCAACCCCTTCTCCGTGACCGGCGGGGAACGCCTCTACCGCACCGGCGACCGGGCCCTGCACCTGAACGACGGCACCATCGAACTCCTCGGCCGACTCGACCGACAGGTCAAAATCAGGGGATTTCGCATCGAACCGGCGGAAGTGGAAAACGTCCTCCAGGAACACCCCATGGTTCGGCGTGCCCACCTGATACCGCAGTCCCAGCCTTCCGGCAGCAATCAACTCCACGCCTACCTCGTCCTGGACCACAACGAGGACGACATCACTGACGAACTCCGGTCGTTCCTGCGGCAACGGGTCCCCGAACACATGGTTCCGGCCGTCCTCACGGTGATCGAGAAGTCGCCGCTCACCGCCAACGGCAAAGTCGATTACGCCGCGCTACGCGCCATTCCCCACACCGCGCACCCGGGAGCACAACCCACTGTGCTGCCCCGCCCGGGCATGGAACGAGACATCGCCCGCGAATGGTGTCAGGTGCTCGCCGTCGACGAGATCGGCCGGGACATCAACTTTTTCGACGCCGGCGGCGACTCCCTGATGCTGCTGCAACTGCACGGCCGACTGGAGAAGGCCCTCACCACGGCCATACCGATGGTGGAACTGTTCAACCGGCCCACCGTGGCCGCTATGAGCGGCTATCTCACCCGACCCCGCACGCCTTGGCCCTCGGACATTGACGACACCTCACCCTCCACCCGGCGGCGCCGGGCGCAACGCCGCGACGCCCTCGCCCAACGCCAGCGCGGACCGGGAAACCCGCAATGACCTCCGTCACCGAGCACGCCAGGGCCGGCGACGTCGCCATCATCGGAATGGCCGGCCGCTTCCCCGGAGCCGCCACCCTGCAAGACTTCTGGCGCAATCTGCGCGCCGGCGTTGAATCGGTCACCCGGTTCAGCGACGATGACCTGCGGCGCGCAGGCGTCGACGCATCCACTACGCACAACGGCGACAGCATCCGCGCCGGCGGTGTGCTCGGCGACGCCGACCGCTTCGACGCCACCCTGTTCGCGATCAGCCCGGCGGAAGCCGAATTGATGGACCCCCAACATCGCGTCCTGCTGGAATGCGCATGGTCTGCGCTGGACGACGCGGGCTACGGCGCACGAAACCAAGCCGCCGATATCGGCGTCTTCGCCGGCACCAGCATGAGCAGCTACCTGCTGAACGTGCTGCTGCGCAACAACAATTCCTACCCCGTCGACATCGACCTGCGAACGCTGATCGGCAATGACAAGGACCACCTCACCGCGCGCATCGCCTACCGCCTCGACCTGACCGGCCCAGCAGTCACCGTGCAGTCGGCCTGCTCCACCTCCCTGGTCGCCGTGCACCTGGCCGCCCAGAGCGTGCTCAACGGGGAGTGCGCCATGGCCCTGGCCGGCGGCGTTTCGATCGGCAGCCCCCAGGTGTCGACCGCCCGCTACATCAAGGGCGGAATCGTCTCCCGAGACGGACACCTGCGGGCATTCGCCTCCGATGCCGACGGCATCGTCGGCGGCTCCGGCGCCGGCCTGGTGCTGTTGAAAGGCCTGGCCGAGGCGCTGGCCGACCGCGATCACATTCACGCCGTCATCAAGGGCTCGGCCATCAACAATGACGGCCGCGCCAAGGTCGGCTACAGCGCCCCCAGCCAACGCGGACAGGCCCGCGTGGTCCGGTCCGCGATGGACGCCGCCGACATCGACCCAGCCACCATCGCCTACATCGAAGCGCACGGCACCGGCACCCCACTGGGCGACCCGATCGAAATCGCCGCCCTGACCCAGGCCTACGCAGGTGCGGCCGCGTCCTGCCTCGTGGGCTCAGTGAAATCCAACATCGGCCACTTGGACGCCGCTGCCGGGATCGCCGGCCTGATCAAGGCCGTGCTGTGCCTGCAGCACCGGGAAATCGCGCCCAGCCTGAACGCCGGCACGCCCAACCCGGAGCTGCATCTGGAAACCACGCCATTCCGGGTCTGCTCCACCCTGACCCCCTGGCCGGCCGGTCCGTCGCCGCGCCGCGCCGGGGTGAGCGCCTTCGGGATCGGCGGCACCAACGCCCACGTCGTACTGCAGGAAGCTCCCACCCGCCCAGCGGGCCCGTCCTCAACGCAGCGGCCACAATTGGTGGTGCTGTCCGCCCGACGCATCGACGCCCTGGACACCATGGCTGCCGAACTCGCCGACACCCTGGAAACCATCCCCGGCGTCCAGCTGGCCGACGTCGCCCACACCCTGCAAACCGGGCGAACCGCCATGAACCGGCGCCGGGCAGTCGTCGCGGACACCATCCCCCAGGTAGTGTCCGCCCTCCGCAGCCGCCGCTGGCTCGACAAAGCCGAGGGCGACGCCGGGGACGACCTGCCGGTGATCTTTATGTTCGCCGGCCAAGGCGGAGACCTGCGCGGCGCCGGCGAGCAACTGCGCCTGCGCTACCCCGCGTTCGCCGCCACGGTGGACTACTGCACCGACCTGCTGCGGCCGCTGTGCGGCTTCGACATCCGCGCCGCGATGGCCGGTACAGGCGTCGGCCCCGACCAGCAGTACGACCTGACCGACACCATCGTCGCGCAGCCGGCGCTGTTCGTCCTCGAATACGCCCTCGGCCGCCTGTGGATGGACTGGGGTGTCACTCCAACCGCGATGATCGGGCACAGCCTCGGCGAGTACACCGCAGCCTGCCTGGCGGGAGTGCTGAACCTGGAGGGCGCGCTGTCAGTGGTCGTCGAACGGGCGCGGCTGATGCAACACGCATCGCCGGGCGCGATGCTCGTCGCCGCCCTCGCCGAGCAGGACGCCACCGCGTTCCTCGCCGACACCACCGGCCACCACGTGGAGCTCGCCGCCGTGAACGGCCCTCGCAACTGTGTCCTGTCCGGTCCCACCCTCGACATCACCCGGGCCGCCGAATCGTTGACACAGCAACGCATCCCGCATCGCATGCTCGCGACGAGGCGGGCCTTCCACTCCCAATCCATGGACGCCGCCGCGCAACGGGTCGGCGAGCTGGTCATCGAACAGCACCCCCGGGCCCCACATATCCCTTACATCACGACCCTGACCGGCGACTGGGCCGCCGCCACCGACATCACCACCGCCGACCACTGGACCCGCCACACCAGGGAGCCGGTCCGATTCCACCGCGGCCTGCAGTCGCTGGCCGCGCTCGGCGCCGCCGGCTACCTGGAATTGGGCCCCGGCGACGACCTGAGCAAATTGTCCAACGCCAGTGGCACCCGCGCAGCCGCCGTCACCGTCTCCTCACTCACCACCACCGGGCACCCCCAACCCGAGGACAGCAGCATTCTCGCCGCCGCCGGGCGGCTCTGGTCGCACGGCACCCGACTCGACCTGACGGCCACCACGGCGAACTCCGAACCCAGGCGGGTCTCCCTCCCGACCTACCCGTTCGACCACCACCGACCCTGGACCGGGCCGCCGCGTCAGCAGCGCCAACCCGCCCCCGCCGCAACCGCGCTCACACCCGGCTCCTGGCTCTACGCACCGGGCTGGCGCTGCGTGACAACCGCAGCGCACCCACCCCGCCCAGACGCGCCCCGCTGGTCCGTGCATATTCATCCGAGCACTGCACAACCAAACCATCTACTGGCCGGCGCCGACATCCACGCCGGTGACCGCAGCATTCATGTCCGGGCCGGCGCCGGATTCGCCCACGACAAGGTAGACGGATTCACGGTCGACCCAGACAACCCGGGGGACTACAACGACCTCGCCGCGGCGCTGTCCCGGATGGAACGGATCCCGCTACATTTCCTGCTGCACCCGCCGCCCCCCGCTGCCAACACACCCGCCGCCGTCCTGACCCCCCTACTGCACCTGGCCAGGGCGGTGGCCCTGAAAATCCCCGCCGACTGGCCCGACGTCCGGCTGATCTGCGTGACCACCGGCGCCCAAGCCGTTGCCGGCGAAACCGTCACCGCGCCACTGCACGCCCTACTCACTGGGGCGATCACATCGATCGCACACGAACTGCCCTGGGTGCAGTGCAGCTGCATCGACCTGCCCGCCAACCCGCAACCGTCGTCGATGCATCTGCTCGCCACCGCAACACGCACCGCCGGGTTGATGGCGATCCGCGGCGGACGCCTGTTCGCACCCACGATCGAGCCCGCACCAGCGGACCTGGACAACGACACCATCCCACCTATGCTGCGGCCCAACGGGGTCTACGTGATCACCGGCGGGCTGGGCGGCATCGGCGGGACGATCGCCCATTACCTCGCCCGCACCGTCCAGGCTCAACTGGTCCTGGTTTCCCGACGAGCCGACCAACCACTGAGCCCCGCACAGCAACGGGTCGTCGACGCGATCCGGCGGGCCGGCGGTTCGGTGCTCCTTCTCGGCGCCGACGTCACCCGACCCAAGGACATGCACCGCGCGCATACGGCGGCCGCCGCCCAATTCGGGCCCGTCAACGGCATCGTCCACGCGGCCGGGATTGCCGCTGCGGGAATGCTGCACACCGACCAGCGCGCCGCCGTGCACGCTGCCTGTACACCCAAAGTCGACGGCACCACCGTCCTCAGCGACGAATTCCGCACCACCGAACTGGATTTCGTCACGCTGTGCTCGTCGCTTGTATCCGTGATCGGCGCTCCGGCCCAAGCGGCATATACCGCGGGAAACGCCTACCTGGACGTCCTCCCGTTCGCCGAACTCTTCCCCGGCGCCGCGGTGCAAACCATCAACTGGGACACCTGGCGCGAGGTCGGCATGGCAGTGGATGTGGCCATGCCCGCCGAACTGGACGCCCGCCGACAACACAGCCTGGCCAACGGGATCAGCCCCCAACAAGGCGCCCAGATCTTCGCCGCGACACTCGCAACGGGACAACCTCGGATGATCGTCGCGACCCGTGACCCGCGAAGCAGCACGGATCAGAACCACCCCACCCGAAATCCACCGCGCCCCGCCTCCGAACACCAACCCACCGACGAGCCCGCGACCCCCAGTCAGCGCGCCGCGCCTGCCCCGGACCGGCTCGCAGCCGTGGAGGACGACCTGTGCCGACTCTGGGCGCAAGCGTTGCGACTGCCATCGATACGCCCCGACGACAATGTCTTCGAGCTCGGAGCGGATTCCCTGGTCGCCCTGCAGGTCGTCGCGACCATCGAAGAGCACTACGCCCGCCAACTTTCGCCCATCATCTGCTACGAAGCCCCCACCGCACGGCTGCTGGCGCGGCTGATCACCAACCCCGCCGACGACCCGAACGCGCTGGCCGCCAGCGAGGCCAGAGGCCGCGCCCGACAGCGCGGGACCGGCCAATGACCACGAACTCCGACGATCGCCACCCACCTGGCACCCACCGGCCGGCGCCCCAGCTCACAACCGAGGAAACCGAACCAATGCACCCGGACACCCGAATCGCCGTCGTTGGCATGGTTGTCCACGCGCCGGGAGCGGCCACCCTGGAAGAGTTCTGGCGGATCTCGGCGGACGGCCGGGAAGCCGTAACCTTCTTCGGCGACGACGACCTGGACGCCGCCGGCGTCCCCTTGCCGGTCCGCGACGACCCGCACTACGTCGCCGCCGGCGCCCCCCTCCCCGATATCGACCTATTCGATGCGGCCTTCTTCAACATCAGCCCCGGCGACGCGGAAGTCATGGACCCGCAACTACGGGCATTCCTCGAAGCCGCCTGGCGGGTCATCGAAGCCGCCGGCTACGACCCGCAGCGACTAGACGTCCCGGTCGGTGTGTACGGCGGTGCCGCGATGAGCACGTACCTCATCTCCAACCTGCTGCCCGGCCGGTCCCGCTGGCGCAGCCCCGCCCGCGCCGGGGCGGTGATGCAACTCAACGAACGGGACGCCCTCACCACCTACGTTTCCTACAAGCTCAACCTGCACGGACCCAGCGTCGCCGTGCAAACGATGTGCTCCACCTCGCTCGTCGCCGTCCACCTCGCCTGCCAGGCCCTGCGCACCGGTGAATGCGACATGGCACTGGCCGGCGGCGCGTCGATCAACGTCCACCAATCGCAGGGGTACCTGCACGAAGACGGCCTGTACTTCTCCCCGGACGGGCACACCCGGCCCTTCGACGCCGATGCGAAGGGCACGGTCTTCGGCAGCGGTGTCGGGATCGTGCTGCTCAAACGGCTCTCGGACGCCGTCCGCGACGGCGATCAGATCCACAGCGTCATCCTGGGATCGGCACTGAACAACGACGGCGCGGCCAAAGCCGGGTTCACCGCCCCCAGCGCCGCCGGCCAGGCCGCGGCGATCACCGAAGCGATGGCGGCCGCCGGCGTGACACCGGACACCATCGGCTACCTGGAAACCCACGGGACCGGCACGCCATTAGGTGACGCCATCGAAATAGACGCCCTGAAACGTGTTTTCCGTCGCGCGCCGCAGGGCCGCGCCCACTGCGCGCTCGGATCCGCGAAGGCCAACTTCGGACATCTGGACAAGGCCGCCGGTGTCATCGGCCTGATCAAGGCCTGCCTAGCGCTCCAACACGCCGAACTACCACCGATCGCCAATTACCGGGTGCCGAACCCGCAGCTCGACCTGGCATCGAGCCCGTTCTACATCCGCACCGTCGCCGGCGACTGGCACACCGACGGCGGCCCCCGGCGGGCCGGAGTCGAGCTCCTTCGGCATCGGCGGCACCAACGCGCACGTCGTACTAGAACAACCCCCCACCATCCGCCGGCGGGCCGACCCGGCCCACGACGCGCAGCTACTGATCTGGTCCGCGCGCACCCCCACCGCGCTGAACACGATGACTCACGCCCTCGCCGATGCCCTCCAGAACGCGGACCACGGCGGCACTCTCGCCGACGTCGCCTACGTCCAACACGTCGGGCGTTCGGCCTTCGCCTGTCGTCGCACCCTCGTCGCCCGCACCGCCGACGACGCAGTGCAGGCCCTTCGGACCCATGACCTGCACCAGATACGGGAGACCGCTGGCACCCCACCCCGTGCCCCCGATGTGATCTTCATGTTCCCTGGCGGCGGAACCCAACACCACGGCATGGTCCGCGACATGTACGACAGCGAAACGGTTTTCCGTCATTTCGTCGACCGGTCACACGCCATCGCGACCGCCGCCGGCCTCGACCTGCGGACCCTGCTCACCCAGCACCCCAACCCACCCACGGCGCCGGCCTCCGGCACGGCACCAATCGACGACGTGCTCGCCCTGCAGGTCGCGCTCTTCACCGTGGAATACGCTCTCGCGCAACAACTCCTGCACTGGGGGATCCGGCCGCACGCGCTGATCGGGCACAGCACCGGTGAATACGTCGCCGCCTGCGTGTCCGGCGTGCTCGGATTCGACGACGCCGTCCGCTTGCTGCTGATCCGAGGCCAGCTGATGCGGAGTCTGCCGAGCGGCGCGATGCTCGCCATCCTGCGGCCGGCCCCCGAGGTCCGCGAGATGCTGCTGCCAGGGCTGTATCTCACCGCTGTGAACGGACGGCGGCAATGCGTCGTGGCCGGTCCCACACCTGCGATCGCCGCCCTGCGGGCACGATTGGACGCATCGGGAGTTGAGTGCCAACCGCTGAGCGTTGGCATTGCCTCGCACTCCGTGGTGATGGAACCGATAGTTCCGGCGTTGCGCACCGCGCTGGCGTCGATCCACCTGCAACCACCCACAATCCCCTTCGTATCCTGCGTCACCGGAACCTGGGCGCGCCCCGATGAGGTGGTGCAGCCGTCCTACTGGATCGCCCACCTGACCAACACCGTTCAATTCGGCGACGCATTGACCACCATCGACGAGGCCGGCTCCGGCGTCCTGCTGGAAGTCGGTCCGGGACGCAGCCTGTCGAACCTCGCCCTGGCCGAACTGCCCTCTGCGCGGGAGCGGGTGATGCCGTGCCTGCCACGACCGACCGGCGACGGCGACGACCGGGCCGCCGTCCTCGACGCCGTCGGTAAGCTCTGGCTCACCGGTATCCCGGTCGACTGGAAGAACTTCCACGCCGACGACCAGCTCCGCCGGGTCGCGCTGCCCACTTACCCGTTCGAGCGGAAAAAATTCTGGGTGGACGCCGAACAACCCGCCAACCCCGACGGCGCTGCCACCGCCGCGCTGCCCCGACAACCCAACCGGGCCGACTGGTACTACCTCCCCGCCTGGCGGCGCACGCTGCTACCCGCGGAATCCACGGTCCAGCTCGACCCGGAACCGGTCCTGCTCATCGTCGCCGACCGCGACCCCACCACCACCGCACTGGCCGGCCGCCTGCGGGCCGCCGGACACGCGGTCGTCACCGTCACCCACTCAGACAGCCGCACCCGCCCCGGCGTGGACGAGTACACCATCCGCTCCGCCAACGCCGACGACTACGCCGACCTCCTCGATGCGCTCCACCAGCGCAACCTTTCACCAGGCCGGGTCGTCCATTGCGCGAGTTTGACCATGCCAGCGGCCGCAGACGCGGCCGGATTCGAACGCGGCCAGAAAACGGGCCTGTACGACCTCGCGGCACTTATCCACCGGATTACCAACCGGCCGGAACTGCTGAACGTCGAAGTCATCGTCGTCACCGCCAACGCGGACCAGATCGACCCCGACACCCCAGTACGCGCCGAACGCGCCGTGCTGCAAGGCTTCTGCCGTGTCGTCCCGCAGGAATACCCCACCCTGCGCTGCCGCCACGTCGACATCGACAGCGGCACAGCGGCGCCGACCATGGCCCAGCAGCTGACCGCGGAAGTGTTATCCGGAGCCACCGAATCCGTCGTCGCCTACCGCGGCGCACACCGCCACACTCGGGCCTTCGACCCGGTCAGACTGCACGACCCGGCGCCCGGCGCCGGGCCCTGGCGACCCGACGGGGTCTACCTGATCATCGGCGGCCTAGGAACCATCGGCGCACATCTGACCCGGCACATCGTTTCCCAGGTCGACGCCACCGTCGTCCTGCTGGGCCGCAACGCTCCGCCCGACGCCCGGACGGCCTCGACCAACGGCGGCCCGACACCACCGGACACGACGCCGGCTTGGCTGCACCGAGCTCGCGCCGCGGGTGCCCGGATCCACCTGGTCCGCGCGGACGTCTCCGACCCGGACCGCCTCGCGCAGACCGTCGCCCAGGTGCGGGCCACCTTCGGCGGCCTGAACGGTGTCGTGCACGCCGCCGCCTCTTTCCGACCGGCGGGATTTCGACCGCTCAGCGAACCCGGACGCGACATGTACCGAGAACACTTCACCGCCAAGATCCACGGCCTATACGTGCTCGAACACGCGCTCGCTGACATTCCCGAGCTCGACTTCTGCCTCCTGCTGTCCTCGCTGTCCGCCCACCTCGGCGGCCTCGGCCACGCCGGATACGCCGCCGCCAACCGGTTCATGGACGCCTTCGCGCAGACCCGAAGCCGCATCAGCAGCCCCCGCTGGATCAGCGTCGACTCCGAGCTCTGGGACAACGGCGAAGAACCCGAAGCCGCGCAGGAACATTTATCGGCAGGCGCGCCGGCCCAGCCGGTCACCGCGATGGGTGCCTCACTCGCCGGGCTCTCCCTATCGGCCGCCGAAGGCACCGACGCCATCGACCGGGTGCTGCAGTCCACCGGTGCATCACACCTGGCGATCTCTACCTGCGACCTGAACGCCCGCTACCGGCAATGGGCCATCGGGGAGCACCCCGCCTCCAACTCCGACCCGGCGGCCACCGCCGAACGACCGCAGCACGAACGATCCACCACCCTGCTGACCTATCAGGCGCCGCGCACCCCGACCGAGGAAACGATGGCCGGCGTGTGGGCCGACGTCCTGGGATTCGAGCGGATCGGCGTCGAGGACGACTTCTTCGGTCTCGGTGGCCACTCCATCACCGCGATCCGCATCGTCGCCCGGCTTCGCGACATCCTGCGAGCGGAGCTCTCGGTCGCCGACCTGCTCACCCACCCAACCGTCGCACAGCTCACCGCCCTGATCACCGATGACCCCGTCACAGCGACCGGCGAGCCGGAAAGCATTCACCGGTGACCACCACCCAGCCCGCATGGCAGCCGCTGTCGGCATCGCAAGCCGGGCTGTGGCTGGAACACCAGCTCGCGCCGACGTCACCGGCGTTCACCCTGTGCGGCGCGACCCGGTTGCACGGACCCATCGACCCCGACGCCCTGCGCACCGCGCTGGACACCATCGTCCGGCGGCATGAGTCGCTGCGGACCACCTTCACACTGCGCCGAGGAACACCCGGGCAACAGATACACCAGCAGGCCAGCGCGGATTTCCACGTGATCGACCTGACCGACACCACCGAACCCGAACGGACGGGCGCCGCCGACCGCATCTGCCGGCAGGAGGCCCGCCGCCCCTTCGACCTCACCCGGCTGCCGTTGTGGCGGACCAGCCTGCTCCAGCTCACCCCGCACGACCACATTCTGCTGGTCAGCAGGCACCACCTGCTGTCCGACGGGCGCGCCATGGCCGTGTTCTTCGGTGAACTGGACGCCCTCTACGCAGCGGCCGCCAACGGCCGCGCACCGATCGTCCCCGCCTGGCCGACCCAATACCGCGACTTCACCCAGTGGCAGAACCACTGGCTGACCACCCCCGCGGCCCACGCCCAACGCGACTACTGGCGCACGCAACTCCGGGGGCTGCCCACCGCGCCGATACTGCCCGCCGACCATCCCGCCGACCATCCTGCCGGCCAGGAAAGCGGACCGATCGGCACCGCCATGGACTGCAGCCCACCGCCCGGCCTGTTCCGCCGGGTCAACCAGGTCGCGCTGACCCACAGCGTCACGCCCTACACCCTGCTGCTGGCCGTGTTCACCTTGGTGCTGCACAAACACAGCGGGGCAACGGATCTGGTTGTCAGCTCACCCGTCGACGCCAGGGCTCGGGTGGACTTCGAGGCCATGATCGGCTTCGCGGTCAACTCGTTGCCGCTACGGACGACGTTGCGAGGTGACCCGGCGTTCGAAACATGGCTGCGGCAGGTGCAGACCACCGTGCTGAAGGCGCAGTCGAACAAGGACGTACCGCTGCCCGTGATCGCCGAGGACCTGCGCCGATCGAAAAACCCCGCCCCCAGCCTCTCGGTCGAATTCGCCTACCAGGCCTTCGCACCCGGTCCCGCCCGCACCCTCGACCTGCCCGCGCACACCCGGATGGTCCCCACCGGCGCCGTCCGCTCCGATGTCGCGCTGTGCATTGACCAGTTCGGCGACCAAGGCGCGATCCGCGTCGAATACCGCACCGACCTGTATACCGAGCTGACCATCGCGCAACTGCTGCGCAGCGTCGTCGCCGTCACCGAGCAGGTCCTCAGCGACCAGCGGCAACCCGTCTCCGCCATTGTCGGCATCGACGCCGCCGACCAACGGACAGTCCTGCGGGACGTCAACCGCACCCGGCGGGACCACGTGCCGACATCGCTGGCTGCGTGGATCAGCCGCGGCAACCGCGAGCCGACCGCACCCGCGGTCATCACCGACCCCGTCGGGACAGCGCCCGGAAACGTCATCACCCACGCGGACCTCGACGTCAGATGTGCGGCGCTGGCGGCGCACCTGCGGGCGCTCGGCGTGGGCCCCGGCAGCTTCGTCGCCGTCAGCCTGCCACGCGATATCGATCTGATCGTGGCGCTCTGGGCCATCGTCCAGGCCGGCGGCGCGTTCGTCCCCCTCGACCCGGAGGCGCCCGCCGCCCGGCGGCGATGGATGCTCACTGACAGCGGCGCCACCGTCCTGATCACCGATCAGGACAACCCGGAGTGGGCCTGCCCCGGCGTCACCGTCATCAGCCCCACCCCGCCGGCCGACACCAAACCAGGACATGCCGGTGACCCGCCATCCACCGACCAGCCCGTGTACCTCATGTACACCTCAGGCTCCACCGGGCGTCCGAAAGGCGTGGTGGTCACCCAACGCGGAGCCTGCAACCGGCTGCGGTGGATGGTGGACCAGTTCGCCATCGACCCGAACGACCGCGTCGTGATGAAGACACCCAGCACCTTCGACGCCTCCGTCTGGGAATGGGCCGTTCCCCGGCTCATCGGCGGTTGCGTCGCGCTCGCCGGGCCGCACGGCCACCGCGACCCGAGATCACTGCTGCGGACCATTCACTCCGCCGGCGTCACCATCCTGCAGATGGTGCCGTCCCAACTGCGGAACCTGCTGCAGGAACCCGAACTGACCGCCGAAACCACGCTGCGACAGGTCTTCTGCGCCGGCGAGGTCCTCCCCCCGGCGCTCGCCGAGCACTGGCACCACCGCACCGGGGTCCCGCTCTGCAACACCTACGGTCCGACCGAGACAGCCATCGACGTCACCGCTTTCCGCTGCGAGGAACACCAGGGAGCGGGTCCGATACCGATCGGACGACCGATCGACAACACCCGGATCTACCTGCTGGACCACGCGCTGCAACCGGTTCCGTACGGCGCCGTCGGCGAACTGTACGTCGCCGGCGCCGGACTCGCGCAGGGCTACCACGGGCAGCCCGGACTCACCGCCGACAGCTTCCTACCCTGCCCGTTCGGTGACCCCGGGGAACGGATGTACCGCACCAGGGACCGCGCCCGCTGGCTGCCCGGCGGGATTCTGGAATACGCCGGCCGCGTCGACCGGCAACTCAAAATCCGGGGCGTCCGCATCGAACCGGGCGAAATCGAAGCGTTGCTGTCCGAACAGCCGGGCGTCACCGCCGCCGCCGTCACCCTCGCCACCACCACCGCCGGCGAACCCATCCTCACCGCCGTCGCCGCCACCGGCGAACCGCCACCACGGATCCACCAACTGCACGCCGCATTGGCACGCCGACTGCCCGCCGCGCAACTACCCGGCCGGATTCTGCTGCTGCCCACACTTCCGTTGACTCCGAACGGCAAGGTGGACCGTCCCGCGGTGGCTCGGATCGCCGCCGCACCCGCCGACATCGCAGCCGCGGACACGGGCACCGCACCCGCCGACGGCCCCCTCGCCGACCCCGCCGACCTGCGGTTGGCCCGAGTCTTCGAAGAAGTCCTCGGCGTCGCCGTGACCGACGACCACAGCAGCTTCTTCAGCCTCGGGGGGCATTCCCTGCTGGCCATCCGGCTACTCGCCCGACTCGAGGAACACCTCGGACTCACCGTCACCCCAGCCGAATTCTTCGCCGACCCCACCATCGCCGGCATCCGCAACGCCAGCCCCCATCAACCCGCACTCATCGGGCCCACCTCCCCCGACGCCCCAACCGATCCCTCCTTCGCGCAACAACGGCTGTGGTTCCTGGACCAGAACGGCGCCGGCGCCGCCTACAACGTGGCGGAGGCGTTTGGGTTGGTGGGGGTGGTTGATGTGGCTGCGGTGCGGGTGGCGGTGGTGGGGGTGGTGGGTCGGCAGGAGGTGTTGCGGTCGCGGTTCGTGACGCGGGCGGGTCGGCCGTTCGTGGTGGTGGGTGGGGTGGATGCGGCGGCGGATGTGGTTGAGGTGGTGGATCTTTCGGGGTTGCCGGTGGAGTTGGGTGAGCAGCAGGCGGTGGTGGTGCGGCGGGCGGTGGCGCAGCGGCCGTTCGATCTGGGGGTGTCGCCGTTGTTGCGGTTGGTGCTGATCCGGTTGGGGTCGCAGCGGTGGCAGTTGGTGGTGGTGATGCCGCACATTGTGTCTGATGCGTGGTCGGCGGGGGTGTTGTTGGGGGAGTTGAGTCAGCGGTATCGGGCGGCGGTGCGGGGTGTGCCGGCGCCGGTGCCGGAGTTGCCGGTGCAGTACCGCGATTACGCGCAGTGGCAGCGGCGGCAGTTGACGGGTTCCCGGTTCGACGACGACCTGACCTATTGGCGTCGGCAGTTGGCGGATGTGCCGGTGTTGCGGTTGCCGACCGACCGGCCGCACCCGGCGGTGCGGTCCGGTGCGGGTGGGTTGGTGTCGGTGGTGGTGCCGGCGCCGGTGCTGCAGGGGTTGCAGCGGCTGGCCCGTGGTGAGGCCGTGACGATGTTCATGGTGCTGATGGCGGGGTTTTGCACTCTGTTGCACCGGTATACCGGTGAGGTTGATCTGCCGGTGGGGACGGTGATGAGTCAGCGGCACCGGCCGGAGCTGGACTCGGTGGTCGGGTTGTTCCTGAATACGTTGGTGCTACGGGTCGATGCCGGTCGGGACCCGACGTTTCGGGAGTTGTTGGGTCGGGTGCGGGAGGTCGCGTTGGCGGCGTATGCGCATCAGGATGTGCCGTTCGACCGGTTGGTGGACGAGCTGCAGCCGGTCCGGGATGTGCGGTTCACGCCGTTGTGCCAGGTGATGTTCGTGCACCAGCGGTCGGTGGGGCCGTCGTTGGAGCTCGAGGGGGTGCGGGTGGAGCCGTTGGGCGCGGACAACGGTGGCGCGAAGTTCGATCTGACGGTGATTGCGACGGAGTCCGAGCAGGGCCTGGCGTTGACCGCGGAGTTCGCGGTGGATGTTTTTGATGTGGTGTCGGTGGAGCGGTTGTTGGGGCATTTGGTGTGTGTGTTGGGGGCGGTGGTGGTGTCGCCGGGGGTGCGGTTGTCGGTGGTGCCGTTGGTGTCTGGGGTGGAGCGGGCGGAGTTGGTGGCGGGTTGGTCGGGTGCGCCGGTGGTGGGGTCGCCGGTGGTGGATGTGGTGCGGGGGTTCGCGGCGTCGGTGGCGGTGCATGGGTCGCGGGTTGCGGTGGCGTGTGGGGGGGTGGTGGTGACGTATGCGGAGCTGGATGTGTTGTCGGATCGGTTGGCGGTGTGGTTGCGGGGGTTGGGGGTGGGGCCGGAGGTGTGTGTGGGGTTGTGTGTGGAGCCTGGGGTGGATTTGGTGGTGGGGATTGTCGGGATCTTGAAGGCGGGTGGGGCGTATGTGCCGTTGGATCCCGCGCTGCCCGACGCCCGGCTGCGGCACGCCCTGCACACCACCCGGGCACCCCTGCTGCTCACCAACGACACACCCACCCGACCGCACGCGCTGCCGGCCCACACCCGGCAACTGTCCCTCCGCGATGTGCCCGCACCACAGCGACACCACCAGTCCCAGCCGCCCGACCACCTTCCCGATCAACGGCTCGCCTACGTCGTGCTCACCTCCGGCAGCGCCGGCGAGCCGAAAACTGCCGGCGTCGACCACCGGGGCCTGGCGAACCTCATCGGCTGGTACCGCACCCTCGGATTCACCCCCGATGACAAGAACCTCATCATCGCCTCACCCGCCTTCGACCTGACCCAAAAGAACATCCTCACCACCCTGCTCACCGGCGGCGAGATCCACCTCCCCGCATGGCATCCCGCCGACCATCAGGCCACCGCGGCAGCCATCGAGCGGCACCGCATCACCGTCATCAATTGCACACCGACAGCCATCTATC
The DNA here is from genome assembly GCA_963730295.1 of uncultured Actinomycetota bacterium. GTDB lineage: Bacteria > Actinomycetota > Actinomycetes > Mycobacteriales > Nakamurellaceae > Nakamurella. The sequence goes on from CAVSRE010000011.1 coordinate 308,980, forward strand.
CACTGTTGGACGCCGTTGGCGAACGCCCCCACCACCACCTGAAAACCCTGCGGTACCTCATCCTCGGCGGTGAACCCATCGCCGCCGCCCGGCTCACCAACTGGACACGCGACCCGGAATTCGCCGCCACCATCATCAACAGCTACGGGCCGACCGAATGCACCGACGTCGTCGCCAGTCACACCATCAACCCCGCCACCATCACCAACCGCACCCACATCCCCATCGGCCGGCCCGTTCCGCTCGCCGCCATTTCGGTACTCGATGACAATCTCCAACCTGTCCCGCTCAACGTCGAAGGCGAACTGTGCATTCACGGCGCCGCCGTCGGCCGCGGCTACCTCGGCAACCCCGGCCGCACCGCCGCCACCTTCGTTCCCGACCCGTTCGCCGACCACCCGGGCGCGCGGCTGTACCGCACCGGGGACCGAGGCCGCCGCCGTGCGGACGGCCGGCTGGACTACCTCGGCCGCACCGACCGGCAACTAAAAATCCGCGGCTACCGCATAGAACCCGCCGAAATCGAACGGCATCTCGAACACCACCCCGCCATCCGGCGCGCCGTGGTCACCACGCACCGCAACACCGTCGACGACACCCGGCTACTGGCCCACATCGTGCTCCGCGACGGACACACCGCAACACCGGAGAGCTTGCGGGCCCACCTCGCCGCGACGCTGCCCGAATACATGATCCCGGCGGCCTACATCGCACTCAGCGCGATCCCCTTGACCACCAGCGCAAAGATCAACTACCGGGCCCTGCCCGCCCCGGACGACGACCACTGGGCGAAGGCCGGCATCCACATACCCCCCGGCACACCCAACGAAACCCTGCTCACCGGCATCTGGGCCGACCTGCTCGGCCACGGCGCGATCAGCGTCCACGACGACTTCTTCGGAATCGGCGGCCACTCGTTGCTGGCCACCCAACTGGCCTCCCGCGTCGGCCAAGCCTTCGAGGTGGACCTGCCGCTGCACATCGTCTTCGAACACCCCACCGTCGCCCGGCAGGCGCAGTACATCGACGCCCTCCTGGTCGGTACCAACCCATCTCACCCGGACACCGTCCAGCAGCTCACGGAGGACCGGATATGACCCCCATCGAACTCCTCGCCACCCTGCGCCGACTGGGTGCCGAGGTGACCATCGACGGCGAGGACCTCATCTGCCGGGCTCCACAAGGCGTCATCACCGACGACCTGCGCGCCGCACTCACCGAACACAAACCTGCGGTCATCGCCTTCCTCCGCCAGTCCCACAACGCCCGCACGGCCGCACAGGACCGGATCGACACACTGCACCACGGCACCCGATTCGACCTGTCATCGGCCCAGGAACGGCTCTGGTTCCTCAGCCGATGGCACACCGACGACGGCCACTACAACGTGGCGGAGGCGTTTGGGTTGGTGGGGGTGGTTGATGTGGCTGCGGTGCGGGTGGCGGTGGTGGGGGTGGTGGGTCGGCAGGAGGTGTTGCGGTCGCGGTTCGTGACGCGGGCGGGTCGGCCGTTCGTGGTGGTGGGTGGGGTGGATGCGGCGGCGGATGTGGTTGAGGTGGTGGATCTTTCGGGGTTGCCGGTGGAGTTGGGTGAGCAGCAGGCGGTGGTGGTGCGGCGGGCGGTGGCGCAGCGGCCGTTCGATCTGGGGGTGTCGCCGTTGTTGCGGTTGGTGCTGATCCGGTTGGGGTCGCAGCGGTGGCAGTTGGTGGTGGTGATGCCGCACATTGTGTCTGATGCGTGGTCGGCGGGGGTGTTGTTGGGGGAGTTGAGTCAGCGGTATCGGGCGGCGGTGCGGGGTGTGCCGGCGCCGGTGCCGGAGTTGCCGGTGCAGTACCGCGATTACGCGCAGTGGCAGCGGCGGCAGTTGACGGGTTCCCGGTTCGACGACGACCTGACCTATTGGCGTCGGCAGTTGGCGGATGTGCCGGTGTTGCGGTTGCCGACCGACCGGCCGCACCCGGCGGTGCGGTCCGGTGCGGGTGGGTTGGTGTCGGTGGTGGTGCCGGCGCCGGTGCTGCAGGGGTTGCAGCGGCTGGCCCGTGGTGAGGCCGTGACGATGTTCATGGTGCTGATGGCGGGGTTTTGCACTCTGTTGCACCGGTATACCGGTGAGGTTGATCTGCCGGTGGGGACGGTGATGAGTCAGCGGCACCGGCCGGAGCTGGACTCGGTGGTCGGGTTGTTCCTGAATACGTTGGTGCTACGGGTCGATGCCGGTCGGGACCCGACGTTTCGGGAGTTGTTGGGTCGGGTGCGGGAGGTCGCGTTGGCGGCGTATGCGCATCAGGATGTGCCGTTCGACCGGTTGGTGGACGAGCTGCAGCCGGTCCGGGATGTGCGGTTCACGCCGTTGTGCCAGGTGATGTTCGTGCACCAGCGGTCGGTGGGGCCGTCGTTGGAGCTCGAGGGGGTGCGGGTGGAGCCGTTGGGCGCGGACAACGGTGGCGCGAAGTTCGATCTGACGGTGATTGCGACGGAGTCCGAGCAGGGCCTGGCGTTGACCGCGGAGTTCGCGGTGGATGTTTTTGATGTGGTGTCGGTGGAGCGGTTGTTGGGGCATTTGGTGTGTGTGTTGGGGGCGGTGGTGGTGTCGCCGGGGGTGCGGTTGTCGGTGGTGCCGTTGGTGTCTGGGGTGGAGCGGGCGGAGTTGGTGGCGGGTTGGTCGGGTGCGCCGGTGGTGGGGTCGCCGGTGGTGGATGTGGTGCGGGGGTTCGCGGCGTCGGTGGCGGTGCATGGGTCGCGGGTTGCGGTGGCGTGTGGGGGGGTGGTGGTGACGTATGCGGAGCTGGATGTGTTGTCGGATCGGTTGGCGGTGTGGTTGCGGGGGTTGGGGGTGGGGCCGGAGGTGTGTGTGGGGTTGTGTGTGGAGCCTGGGGTGGATTTGGTGGTGGGGATTGTCGGGATCTTGAAGGCGGGTGGGGCGTATGTGCCGTTGGATCCCGCGCTGCCTGATGCCCGGTTGCGGTTCATGGTTGCGGATGTGGGGGTGGGGGTGGTGGTGGCTGATGCGGTGGGGGTGGCGCGGTGGGGGGTGTTGGGTGGCGTGGTGGTGGTGGCGTTGAGTGATGAGCGGTGGCGGTCGGTGCGGGTGCCGGCGCCGTTGGTGGGGGTCGTTGATGGTGGGCAGTTGGCGTATGTGTTGTTCACCTCGGGGTCGACGGGAGTGCCGAAGGGGGTGGGGGTTTCGCATGGGAATGTGGCGCGGTTGTTCGCGGTGACGCGGTCGTGGTTGGGGTTTGGTCCTGATGATGTGTGGTCGTTGTTCCATTCGTTCGGGTTCGACGTCTCGGTGTGGGAGTTGTGGGGGGCGTTGTTGTTCGGTGGCCGGGTGGAGGTGGTGCCGTATTGGGTGCGGCGCTCGCCTGGGGAGTTGTTCGGGTTGTTGGCGTCGGCGGGGGTGACGGTGTTGTGCCAGACGCCGTCGGCGTTTCGCCAGTTGCGGGGGTTGGGTGGGGATTGGTCGGCGTTGGCGGTGCGGGTGGTGGTGTGTGCGGGGGAGGAGTTGGTGTATCCGGAGTTGGCGGGGTGGCGGGCGGGTCCGGGTGCGGGGGTGCGGGTGGTGAACATGTACGGGATTACTGAGACGACGGTGCATGTGACGCGGTGCGAGGTGGGGGAGGCGGAGGTCGCGGGGGAGCGGGGTCGGGTGATCGGTGGTCCGTTGGCGGATCTGCGGATGTATGTGCTGGACGCGGGGTTGCAGCCGGTGCCGTTGGGGGTGCCGGGTGAGTTGTATGTGGGTGGGCCGGGGGTGGCCCGCGGGTATGTGGGTCGGGCGGGGTTGACGGCGTCCCGGTTCGTGCCGGACCCGTTCGGTGCCGTGGGTGGGCGGTTGTACCGGTCGGGGGATGTGGTGCGGGCGTTGGGTGGTGGGCAGTTCGCGTTCGTGGGTCGGGCGGATCGGCAGGTCAAGGTGCGGGGGTACCGGTTGGAGTTGGGGGAGGTGGAGGCGGCGCTGCTGGCGGTTGGGGTGCGGGAGGCGGTGGTGGAGCATCAGGTCGACGCGGCGGGTTGGGACCGGTTGGTGGCGTATGTGGTGGGGCGGGAGCGGCCGGTGGAGTCGTTGCGGGCGGTGTTGGCGCAGCGGTTGCCGTCGTACATGGTGCCGGCGGTGTTCGTGTGGTTGCCGGGGTTGCCGTTGACGGCGAACGGGAAGGTTGACCGGGCCCGGTTGCCGGTGCCGGTAGCGGCGCGGCCGGTGCAGTCGGCGGGGTTCGTGGGGCCGCGGTCGGAACCGGAACGGGTCCTGGCGCAGGTGTGGCGGTCGGTGCTGGGGGTGGACCGGGTCGGGGTGCAGGACAGTTTCTTCAGTCTGGGTGGTGACTCGATCCGGAGTCTGCAGGTCCAGGCGTTGGCTGGGCAGCGGTCGGTGCATTTCACGGTTGAGCAGTTGTTCGCGAACCCGACGATCCAGGGCCTGGTGCGGGTGCTCACCGACGGGTCCGGTGCGGCGGTGGCGCCGCGGACCGTGCCGTTCGAGCTGGCCCCGCCGGGTGCGGTGTTCGGCGAGGACATCCAGGATGCCTACCCGCTGACCCAACTCCAGGCCGGGATGCTATACCACACCACCCTGGCCCCACACACCAACATGTACCACAACACCGACAGCTTTCCCGTGCACCTGCCGGAGCCGTTCAACGCCAAGGCCTTCACCGGCGCCGTCGATCACACCATCGACCGACATCCTTTGCTGCGCACCTCATTCCGGCTCACCGGCGACGACGAACCACTACAACTCGTGCACTGGCACGCCGACGTTGACGTGCAGATCCGTGACCTGCGGGACCTCGACCCATCCCGACAGCAGGACGTCATCAATGCACTCATCGCCCGGGAGGCGACCCGCGCCTTCGACCTCGCCAACCCCGGCCTGCTCCGGTTCTTCGTCCACCAACTCACCGACACCACCATCCAGCTCACGATCACCGAATGCCATGCCATTCTCGACGGCTGGAGCTGGCACGCCACCCTGGTGGAAGTCCTCGACACCTACCAACGGCGCCGTCACCCCGACCCGACCGTCGGCTATGGCACCCGGCCGACCGCGGACGTTACCGCCGCACCGCCGACCCGACCGACGTTCCGGGACTACGTCGCCCTCGAATCCCGGGCTGTGGCATCCGAAGACCACGCGGCGTTCTGGCGGGAACACCTGGCCGACGCGCCCCCCACCCAAATGGCCCGTGTCACCCAGGCCGCCAACCCGGGAGCCCCGCTACCGGAGACCCAGATCTGCTCCCGGCTGGTCAGCATCCCGCAGAACCTCACCGAGACGTTACGACGGCTCGCCGAAGCACTCGGCGTCAGCCTGCGCACAGTGTTCCTGGCCGCGCACCTCCGCACCCTCGCCGCCTTCTCTGGCACCAGCGACGTCACCACCGGCCTGCAGATCAACGGTCGACTCGAAGGAACCGGCGCCGATGACCTACGCGGCCTGTTCCTCAACCTGCTGCCGCTACGGACCCGCATCACCTCCGGCAGCTGGTCGGACCTGATCCGACAGGTATTCGACACCGAACAAGCCGTGTTCCCCTACCGCCGCTACCCGCTCGCGCAGATCATCCGCGACCACAACGGCCAAACACTGTTCTACGCCGCCTTCAACTACCTCGACTTCCACATTCTCAGCGAGCTCCCAGGCGGCATCACCATCGGCCAAGGCACCCGCTCCGAAGGCACCGAGCTACCCCTGACCGTGCACTGCTACCCGGACCGGCTCGAACTGGACTACGACTCGAACCGCCTATCCCGCAACGAGGCCGAGTCCTACGGGCACGGACTGCTCGCCTGCCTGACCGCCATCGCGGACGACCCCGACCAACAGCAACAACACACAGACATCCTGCACCCCGCCGAACGCCAACGACTTCTCCAAGAGTTCAACCCCACACCCCGGTACCGACCAGCCGCCACCCTCGACCGCCTCCTGCAGGACCAAGCGGTGCGCCACCCCGACCGGACCGCCGCCGCCGCCCAGGACCGGTCCCTGACCTACCGAGAACTCGACCACTCGGCCAACCAACTGGCCCGGCACCTCATCGAACTGGGCGCAGGACCCGGCCGCACTGTCGGCATCGCCCTCGAACGGTCCATCGACCTGCTCGTCGCCGTCGTCGCCACCCTCAAGACCGGCGCCGCCTACCTCCCTCTGGACCCCGAACTGCCGACCTTCCGAGCGACACGGATGGCCGCCCAAGCCAACCCAGTCGCGATGCTATGCACCAGCGGCACCCGCGGTGCGCTGCCGCCCGCCTGCTCGCCGGTGCTGCTCGACAACCCCGACCTGCAACGCCGCCTCGCGCGGCGTTCACCCGAAACACTTCAGGCCGGAGAACGCACCGCACCCCACCCCGACGACCCCGCTTACCTCATGTACACCTCCGGGTCCACCGGACAGCCCAAGGCGGTGGTCATCACCCACCGTGGCATCTGCAACCGCATCCGCTGGATGCTCGAGGAATTCTCCATCGGGCCCGACGACCGGGTCCTGGTCAAAACACCCATCGGATTCGACGCCTCCGTCTGGGAACTTCTCGGCCCGCTCATCGTCGGCGGCCTCGTCGTGCTCGCCGAACCCGGCGGCCACCGCGACCCCGACTACCTGATCCAAACCATCCGAGAACACAACATCACCATCCTGCAAGTCGTCCCCACCCTGCTGCGCCTGCTGGTCCAACAGGACGAACTCGCGGACTGCGACACGCTGCGGCTGTTGTTCAGCGCCGGAGAGGTCCTCACCCGCAACCTCGTCACCGCCCTGCGCACTCGACTGAACGTGGCTCTGTGCAACACCTATGGCCCCACCGAGGCCTCCATCGACGTCACCTACTGGCGCTGCAGCGACCACACCGAGCAGCCGGTGCCGATCGGCACCCCCATCGACAACACCAGGGTGTACCTGCTGGACCACAACGCCAACCCCGTCCCGATCGGCGCACCAGGAGGGGTCTTCATCGCCGGCGACGGCCTCGCCCGCGGCTACCTCGACCCGCGGCTCACCGCCGAACGTTTCGTCCCGTGCCCGTTCGGCGAACCCGGTCAACGCATGTATGACACCGGCGACCTAGCCCGGTGGCGCCCCGACGGGGTCCTCGAATTCGCCGGCCGCACCGACAACCAGATCAAGATCCGAGGGGTCCGGATCGAACCCGCCGAGATCGAAGAAGTACTGCTGGGCGACCCCGGCGTCGCCAGCGCGGTCGTCATCGCCCGACCCGACGCCGCCGGCGCCAACCACCTCCACGGCTACGTGGTGCCCCACCCCACCGGTTCGCGCCCCGACCCGACCCGGCTGCGGGTAACCGTCGAGCGGGCCCTGCCGCGGGCCATGGTGCCGACCATCACCGTCCTGGCCGGCCTGCCGCTCACTGTCACCGGGAAAATCGACCGCGCTGCCCTGCCAACACCAACCACCAGCACCGACGACACCGGCACCCACGACGAGCCACGGACCGCCCTCGAACGGATCATCACCGAGGTGTGGCGTGACGTTCTCGGCGTCGCCACGATCCCCCGAACGACCGGCTTCTTCACCCTCGGCGGAGACTCACTGCTCAGCCTGCAGGTGGTGTCCCGCCTCCTCCGGCGGGGCGTCCGGGTCACCGCCCGGCTGATCTTCGAACACGACACCGTCGAACGCCTCGCCCAGGTCGCCGACACCACCGCCACCGCCGCGAACGACCAGGGCGCCATCACCGGCCCAGCGCCGTTGACACCCGCGCAACACTGGTTCTTCGATTTCGGCCTGGACCGGCCCGGACACTGGAACCAAGCCGTCACTCTGCAAATACCCGGCCACTGGACGACCGAAGTGCTGCGCGCGGCGCTGACCGCGCTGGTGGCCCACCACGACGCCCTGCGACTGCGTTTCCGTTCGCAAGGCCGGTCCTGGCAGCAATGGCACGCCGCCACCGAAACCGGTCAGCTGCTCCACCACCTGCCCGCCGACGGGGCCAACCACGCCGAACCCGGCATCGACGCCACCGTCAGGCAGCTCCAAGCCGACCTCGACCTGTCCGCCGGGCCGATGCTGACGGCGATCCAGCTCACCAGCGAAACCGTGGCGTCTTCGCGGCTCATCATCCTGGCTCACCACCTGGTCGTCGACGAACATTCCTGGACCGTGCTGCTGGAAGACCTGCAGACCGCCTGCGACCAACTCGCCGCCGGTGCCACCATCCGATTGCCGCCCAAAACCACGGCGTTCCAGGCTTGGGCCCAACACCTCATGGACCTCGCCGGGACCGGCGCATTCGACGCCGAAGGTGACTACTGGCGGCAACTGCGCGCCCGCGCCACCGACCGGCTGCCGAGAACCTTGCCGACCGGGGCCAACCAGGAACGGACAGCCGCGCACATCGTGCTCACCCTGGACGAACACTGGACGCAGGCCCTGCTCCGGGAGATACCCGCCACCTATGGATGCGGCATCACGGAGGTCTTCCTTGCGGCGTTGGCCACCGCCGTCGGAAGCTGGACCGGATCGGCGTCGCTGCTGGTCGACCTGGAAGGACACGGCCGGGAAACTTCGACCGATCAACACGACCTGTCCCGGACGGTCGGCTGGTTCACCACCACCCGCCCCATCCGACTCCATGTCGCCCCGGCCGCATCTCTGCGGAAGACCCTGGCCGCCATCGCCACAGATCTGCACGCAGTCGCCGCCAACGGCCTCGGGCACGGAGTGCTGGAGTACCTGACGCCGAACCCCAGCGGCGGTGAGCCATGCGCGCTGCCCGCCCGACCTGATCTGGTGTTCAACTACCTCGGGCAGACGCCCGGCGACAGCAATCCAGGCGATCTGCCGCGCCGGGTCCCGAGCCTCGCAGGTGCCGTTCGCGACCCCTCCGCGACCCGCACCCACCTCATCGAGGTCGACAGCCGGGTCACCGCCAGAAGACTCGAAGTCGCGTGGATCTACAACAGCGCGATCCACCCCACCGAGCTGATCGAACGCGTCGCCCGGACATACCTGGAACACCTCCGCGACCTGGTCCGGCGCAGCCGAACCGAACCGTCGCCGGGCGTCGACCAGGCACCACCGGCGCTGGTGGGTCACCACGAACTCGATCAGCTCCGCACCCTGCTGAAAACGGGCGACAACGGTGCGCCAGACTGACATCCAGGACATCTACCCGCTCTCACCGCTGCAACAGGGCGTTCTGTTCCACGCCGCGCTGGACCCGCAAGGCGGCGACTACATCGTGCAACTCACGGCCGAACTGGCCGACACCACCGCACCGGAGGTGTTCCGGGCGGCCTGGCAGGCAATGATTGATCGGCATACCGTCCTGCGAACAGCGTTCCTGCCCGACGCCCCGCTGCGCCCCCTGCAGGCCGTGCTCCACCAAGCGTCACTGCCGTGGACCGAACAGGACTGGCGCGACCAACCGGCTGACGAACAGCAGCACCGCCTGCAGGCCCTGCTGTCCACCGACCGGCACCAAGGGTTCACGCTGACCGAACCACCACTGATGCGGATCACCGCCATCCGAATCACCGACACCGGCTGGCGGGTCCTGCTGACCTTCCACCACATCCTGTGGGACGGCTGGTCGCTACAACAACTCCTGCATGACGTCAGCCGGAGCTGCGCTGCGCTCACCGACCACCGCGAACCGGACCTGCCGGACCGCCGACCGTTCCGGGACTACCTCCGCTGGCTCGACAGCCACGACCAACAGACCTCGATCGCGTTCTGGCGCAACGAACTCACCGGTCTGACCGGCACCTCACCACTCGGCGTCGACCGGCCTGCGCCCGACCGCGCCGCCGCCAGCTACGGCCGATATGCAGGACGACTATCAGCGGCCAGCCACGCTGCGCTGATCGCCTTCGGCCAGCGGCACAAACTGACACCCAACACACTCGTCCAGGGCGCTCTGGCGATCCTGCTGGCCCGCTATTCGAGCACAACCGAGATCACCTTCGGAGCCACCGTCGCCGGACGCCCTACCGATCTCGCCGACGCCGACGGCATGCTCGGACTCTTCCTCAACACGATCCCCGTCCGGGTCAGCGTCACCGAAGACACCGACCTGCTGACCTGGCTGAAAAGTCTTCAGCTCCACCAACTCCTGGCCCGCGAGCACGACCACTGCCAGCTCGCCGACATCCAGCAGGCCGCCCTCGGCACCGGTGGCGTCGCGCTGTTCGACTGCATCCTGGACTACAAGGCGTTCCCCACCCCGCAGCGCTCGGGCCGCACCGACCGACCCCTGTTCGCCGGCGCCGTCCACACCGTCGAGCAAAGCGGATACCCCCTGACCATCACCGTCTCGAGCCAACCGGAACTATTCCTGGAACTGGACTACAGCCGCGCTCGATTCGACCAGGCCACCATCGCCCGCATGATGACGCACCTGCAGACGCTGCTCGCGAACCTCCCACGAACGGCCGGTCGCACCGTCGCCGCCGTCGACCTCCTGGACGTCGCCGAACGCCGGGCCATCGAAACCTGGTCCACCCGCCCCATCCGCACCGTCCGCGCCACCGGCTTCCACCAGGACTTCGAACACCACGCCCGCACCACCCCAAGGGCGACGGCGGTCATCACCGACCACGAACGATGCAGCTACGACAGCCTGAACCGGCGCGCCAACCAATTGGCCCGGCGCCTGCGCCGCGACGGCATCGGCCCGGAAAACCGCATCGGCGTCTGCCTGGATCGCTCCGTCGAATTGATCATCGCCTTTGTCGCGATCCTCAAGACCGGTGCCGCCTACGTGCCACTGGACCCCAACTACCCCGCCACCCGGCTCGACCGCTACGCCGCCGACGCCCGCATCGACGCCATCATCATCAGCACCGGCACCGAACCGGCCGCACCGGACATCGCCGTTCCGCGCATCAACCTGGACCGCGACCAACACAGCATCGACCAGCAAGACCCGGCCAACCCCGCACTCGCCGGCACCATCGGACAGCACCTGGCCTACATCATCTTCACCTCAGGGTCGACTGGAACTCCCAAGGGCGCGATGGTCGACACCAAAGGCATGCTGAACCACGCAGACGCCATGATCGATGCGATGTCCATCGGACCGGCCGACGTCGTCGCGCAAACAGCGTCCATTTGCTTCGACATCTCCGTCTGGCAAATGCTGACCCCACTGCTGGCCGGCGCCGCGATCCGCATCTTCGCCGGCGAGACCGCCTTCGACCCGACCGCCCTGACCCACGGCATCCACCGCGACAACGTCACCATCCTGCAGGTCGTCCCCGCCCTGCTCCGGCTGCTGCTCGAGGAGACGACACCAACCTGGCACCGCTGGAACAGACCCTGCGCGCACTCGTCGTCACCGGCGAAGCGGTGCCCCCCGAACTCGCGGCCCGCTGGTTGAGAACCCACCCCCGCATCCCGTTGCTCAACGCCTACGGACCAGCCGAATGCGCCGACGACGTGACCCTGGGCGTGCTGGACCTGCCGGGCCTGCAGCACAGCCGCACCGCATCCATCGGCACCCCCATTGCCAACAGTGAGGTCTACCTGCTCGATCCCCGGATGCGGCTCACCCCGATCGGTGTCACCGGCGAGATCTACCTGGGCGGCGACGGCGTCGGCCGTGGCTACGCCGGCGATCCTGCCCGGACCGCCGCCACTTTCGTCCCGCACCCCTTCGCCGAACGACCAGGGGAGCGGCTCTACCGCAGCGGCGACCTCGCGCGCTGGACCAGCCGCGGTGCACTGGACTACATCGGGCGTCGCGATAGCCAAATCAAGCTCAACGGCGCCAGGATTGAAACCAGCGAAATCGAACACGTCCTGCTTCAGCACGATCACGTCGAGCAAGCCGTGGTCACCACCATCGGCCGCGACCACGGACGACGACTCGCCGCTTACATCGTCCCCACGAACCACGCTGCCGGCAACCCGCCCGACACCGTCGCGCAGCTGCACCATCACCTGCGAACCCACCTGCCCCGGCACATGACACCGAGCACGATCGTCCTCGTCGACCAACTTCCCCTGAACCCCAGCGGAAAGCTCGACCTACAACGCCTGCTCGCCGAACACCCACCAACCACCGACCGGGCCGGCATCCGCAGCCTCACCCCCGCCGAGCAGAACATGGCTGCGATCTGGTCGGCGCTGCTCGACACCGCCCCGATCACCCCAGACAGCGACTTCTTCGAACTCGGCGGGCACTCCCTAGCGGCGATGCAGCTCATCTCCCGGGTCGGGAAAACCTTCGCGCTCAACATCCCGCTCAGGACCCTGTTCGACGCGCCGCGACTGGCCGACTTCACAGTCGCAGTGCGGTCCGCCCACGCCGCCACCCCAGCCGGACGTCCCGCCCTGGAACGCATCAGCCGAGCCGCCCCCCTGCCGACATCCTCCGTTCAGCAACGGATGTGGACCGTGCTCGTCACCTCACCGGAGAAGGCGCTGTTCGCCATGCCGGCAGCCTTCCGGCTCATCGGACCGCTAGACCCGACGGCACTCGCCGCGGCCCTCGCCGATGTCGTCGCCCGCCACGAAACGCTCCGCAGCGCCATCCGCACCGACCACGGCCGGCTCGTCCAGGTCATCTCCCCGGCACCCGTGGCGTTCCCGCTGCCCGTCATCGACCTCTCCCGGTACGGTCCCGATACCGAGTCGACCGCCCGCACGGTCGCCCGCGAAGAGGCCTACCGCGGCATCGACCCGATAAGCGAACCACCTTTCCGGGCCGCCCTGCTTCTCCTCGGGCCGGACCAGCACTTCCTGCTGCTCACCGTCAGCCACCTCGTCGCCGACGACGCCTCATGGAACATCCTGCTCACCGACCTCGACCGCTGCTACCAGGCCCGCGCCGCCGGGCTCGACTCCCCGCTGCCACCACTGCCCATCCAATACGGCGACTACGTCGACTGGCAGCGAAGGTGGCAGGACAGCGCCGACGCCCACGTCCAACAGCGGTACTGGCGGACCCAGCTGAACCCGCCCTGGAAGCCGCTGCACCTACCGACCAGCCATCCGCGGGTCGGACCGGTCAGCCCCCGGTTCCGCCGGCTCCGACGAATCCTGCCCGCCGACGCCGCCGGCGACGTCGAAAAGATGGCCCGCACCCATGGCGTCACCCTGTTCACTGCCGTCCAGGCCGCCTACCTCACCTTCCTGCACCGTCGGACCGGCCAGCACGACATCTGGGTCGCGACGATGACGTCCACCCGCAGCGGCCCTGACCTGCAGGACATGATCGGGCCGCTGCTCACCACCCTGCTGCTGCGCACCGACCTCACCGGCGTGCGACGGTTCTGCGACCTGCTGCCCGCCGTACAGCGAACGACCGTCGACGCCATGGCCAACCGGGACCTGCCACTTGAACGTGTGATCGCCGCCGCATCCCCCGCGCAGGAACCGCCCGGGCCGGTGCCGGCCCAAACACTGCTCCTGTTCCAGCAGATGTCCGACGACGACTTCATGATCGGCGACATCCGCGCCAGCCGGTTGCCAGCACCAACCGCGCACGGCGACGAACTGGAAACGACGACCTACGAACTCATCTGCGAGATCGAGGTCCGCCGGAACCAACTGGACATCATCTTCCGGTACAACGCCGACCTCTTCACCGACCCATTCGCCGACGACATGATCGAGGAGTTCAGCGGCGTACTGGCGTCGACGGCGGCCAACCCAACCCAGGCCGTCGCCGCCGATCCGGGACGGAAAACGCCATGACCGATGACCGACGACTGGACAGATGGGTACTTCGCCCCCGCCGCCGGCCGGATGCCAGGCTGCGGCTGTATTGCCTGCCCTACGCTGGCGGCGGCGCCTCCACCTACTACACCTGGGCGAATCTCGTTCCGTCGGACATCGAAATCTGCAGCATTCAACTCCCCGGACGGGAAAACCGCCTTACCGAACCGCCATACCGTGACGCCGCGGCATTGGCTCGAGAACTGATCCACGTCCTCACGCCCACCCTGCACCGGCAGTACGCAATCTACGGGCACAGCATGGGAGCACTGGTGGGCTTTGAAATGGCACGGCAGGCAGCCATCACCGCAATGCCAATGCCGACCCGGCTCTTCGTCGGCGGCTCCCGCCCACCGAGCAACCCCAACCGCCACCCGCCGCTACGAAACGCCACCGACGCCGACATCCTCGCCGAAGTCCACCGGCTCGGTGGCACTCCCCAAGCAGTCCTGGAGAGTCAGGAACTGATGGCGCTGGCACTGCCCATGCTGCGGGCGGACTTCTCCGTGCACGAAACGTACCGGCGGGAGGGCATCATCGACACCCCGATCACGGCATTCTGCGGGACCGCGGACGCCGACGTCACCGCATCGGAAATGTCCGGATGGGCCAGGCACACCAGCCGGGATTTCCAGCTGCATCAGCTTCCGGGGGACCACTTCTTCCTGCGCACCAGCCGTGACGAACAACTCGCGCTGATGATCACGGACCTGGACCCAGCCGGCACCTCACAACAGTAAGAGGCGGCATCATCCCGTGCGGTCGGTCGTGCACCAATCCAGGACCGCCATTGCCGTCGGGAGCTTCTGCCAAGCCTGCTCGAACGCGATGCTGCGTGGCCCGTCCAAGACCGCCGCGTCGCAGTCCTCCCCCGAACCGCGGGCAGATCGTGCATGAACACGGTGCCGTCGCCGGTCACGGCGTCCAGCAGCGCCGACGACACCCGGAAGGGTGCGAACACTTCCCGCCACTGTGGGTCCGGCTTCTCCGTTCCGGTGGTCTGCCAGCGCGTGGTGTAGACAACGTCAAAAGGCCCTGCCGCGGCGGACATCTCGTGAAAATGAGACACCGACCCGCCGAACTGGGTGGACAACGCCGCCGCCCGGGCCGCGACCGACTCGGTCAAGCCATACCCCGGTGGGGTCACCAGCACCAGCGACATCCCAGCGATCCGACTGACCGCCAACGCCAACGACGCCGCCGTGTTGTTCCCCTCACCGACATACAGCACACGTAAACCCGTCAACCGGCCGAACCGCCGGGTCATCATCGCCAGATCGGAGATGGCCTGCGTGGGATGCTCATCCGCCGTCATCGCATTCACGATCGGCATACCATTCATTTCGGCCATCGACCGCAACTCACCGGGCTCACCCGCCGTGCGCAGTACCAGCGCGTCCAGATAACCGGACAGCACCTGCACCGTGTCCTCAACGCTTTCCCCGGTGTTCGTTTGCAAATCCGACGGCCCGTAGACCACTGGGAATCCGCCGAGACGGACCGTCCCAACAATGAACGACGTCCGCGTCCGGGTGGATGTCTTCCGAAAATAAACCCCGACGCTGCGCCCATTTAATCGGCTACCTGACCGCCCGGAATAACGGCCGTAAAAAACACTGCGCGCGATGAGATCGGCGAAATCACCCTGGTCAATGTCGGCAATGGACAACAGATGCTTCATATCATCCAACTCGCCGGAGGGCTGGGACGGCCGTAGCATACCGGCATGCGTCCGCACCTGACGACGGCGCCCGGGCAGCGGACCGCCGCCAATTAGCATGACCACAGCCACGAGCGGTCACCTTCCCGAGACCATGCGCGCCGCGGTGATCCGCCCCGAGCGGTACGGGCCGCCCGCCAGGGCCTTCCAGACCGAGGAGGTCGCCCTACCCACCGTCAGCGGGCGGCAGGTGCTCGTCGCCGTGATGGCCGCCGGCGTGAACTACAACGCAGTCTGGGCCGCTGCCGGCCGGCCCGTCGACGTCATCGCCCACCGGCGACGTCAAGGCGCCCCGGAGAACTTCCATATCGCCGGCTCCGACGCATCCGGCATCGTCTGCGCCACCGGCCCCGACGTGATCACCCCACAGATCGGCGACGAAGTGGTCATCTCCTGCGCCCAATACCCCGCCGCCCCAGCTGGCCACCCCTTCAACGAGACGACATCGACGGTGGGCGCACAGATCTGGGGCTACGAAACCAACTACGGCTCGTTCGCCGACTACACCAGGGTCGACGACTACCAGTGCCATGCCAAGCCACCGGCGATGTCATGGGAAGAGGCCGCCTGCTTCACGCTGACCGGCGCGACCGCTTATCACCAGCTCCTCGGCTGGCCCCCACACACCGTGGGTACAGGCGATCCCGTGCTGATCTGGGGCGGCGCGGGCGGACTAGGGACCGCCGCGATCCAACTCGTCAAGCACTACGGCGGAATTCCCGTCGCCGTATCCTCCGGGAGCGATCGGGCCGATCATTGCCGACGACTTGGCGCCTCCGTCATCGACCGTCGCCAATTCACCCACTGGGGACCGGTGCCCGACGAAAAAGACGAGAACAGCTGGCGGTCATGGCACACCGAGGTTCGACGATTCGGCAGCGCCATCTGGGACGCAGTCGGGGAACGCCGCTCCCCGGCGATCGTGCTCGAACACCCCGGCATCGACACCATGCCAACATCCCTGTATGTGTGCGCCAGCGACGGAATGGTCGTGACCTGCGGTGCCACCACCGGTTATGCCCCCGGAATCGACCTCCGGTATCTATGGATGCGCCAAAAGCGCTTACAGGGATCGCATTTCGCCACCATCGATCAGTGCAATGCTTTTCTCACCCTCGTCGAATCCGGCGCCGTGCACCCCTCACTGTCCCGCGTCTTTCCGTTCGAGCAGATCCCGTTGGCCCACCAGATGATGTACGAAAACCGGCATCCGCCCGGCAACATGGCGGTCAGTATCGGGGTCGCCTCGAACTCCGCAACCCACCACAAATTAGCGAAACCAAGCACCACAACTCAGTGATCCACGTGTAACGTGGGCATCCACCATCGGCCGATGCCTGCGGTCGGCCGGCGTCAAACCTGGGGTGTACCTCCATGGATTTCTTCTACGACCGAACCGGCCGCGAGATCAACCTCATTCGCCAACCCGATAAATTCGCCGTCCGTCTCGTCCGGGGGCGATCCGTCGCCGACGCCGCCCTGACAGCACCTTCGCGGACACTGCTGCAAAACTCCACCGCACAAACGTTCCTGCCCGAATACGGCCTGCAGGTTTTCGCCACCAAAGGTGCCCCCGACCTGGCCGAAACCACCCGCGGACTGCGCGGCCTGCACACCGAACGCGACGTCCAATACGCCTCACCGGTATTCCGGCGAGCCGCCAACGACGGCTTCGACATCCTCGTCAGCAACCAATTCAGCGTCGAACTCAAAGACACCACCACCGACTCACAGTTCAGCACACTTAACCAGGAAAACTACGTCACAGTGTCCCGGCGACTCAGCTACGCCGCCCGGGGCTACGTACTCTCCGCCAGGGACGGCGACGGCGACTTCGGACCCGTCGAACTCGCTCGCAAGTACTACGAAACCGGGCTCGTCACCTACGCCACCCCCGACCTCATCCAGCCCAGGGTGCCGCGCGGCGCGCCCGTACCCGCCAATGGCGTCCCACCATGGCGGTACTCCGCTGAGCAATGGCACCTAAACACAGCCCGCCTCACCGAGGCCTGGCAATACACCACCGGTGCGGACGCCATCACCGTCGCCATCGCCGATGACGGTGTCGACACCGATCACGTCGAATTCGTCGGCAAGGTCGCAGCCCAATTCGACTTCTCCGCCGGCATCCCCGACGCAAAACCGAAACAACCCGTCGACCGGCACGGCACCGCCTGCGCCGGCGTCGCCACCGCCCGCGGGCTCGCCGCCTACGGCGCCGCCCCCGGATGCCGCCTGATGCCTGTGCGGTTCCCCGAACAAATGGGATCCATCCTCGAAGGCGACATGTTCCACTGGATGGCCGATAACGGCGCAGATGTCATCTCCTGCAGCTGGGGCCCACCCGACGGCCGCACCGGGTACTACCCCCTCCCGGACAACGTCGCCAGCGCCATCCACTACTGCGTCACTATCGGCCGCGGCGGACGTGGCATCCCCATCTTCTGGGCTGCCGGGAACGGCAACGAACAGATCAGCACCGACGGATACGCTGCCAATCCCGACGTCATCGCCATCGGCGCGTCAACCGAAGCCGACACTAAGGCCAACTACAGCGACTTCGGAAACGAACTCAGTATCTGCGCACCCTCCAGCGGCGACTCCGCGCTCGGGCAACGAGCAATCCTGACCACCGACCGCACCGGCACCAGCGGCTTCAACCCGGACACCGAGCAGCCGCCCCAACCGGACCTCCCAGACCAGGCCTACACCAACTCCTTCGGCGGCACATCAAGCGCAGCGCCCCTGGCAGCAGGAGTCGCCGCCCTACTGCTGTCGGTGAACCCAGCCCTGTCCGCCATCGACATCCGGCAAGTTCTGCAATCCACCGCCGACAAGATCGGCCCCTACCCCTACGACCAGGGCCGCAACGGCATCTTCGGATACGGGCGGCTCAACGCCGCCGCGGCAGTCGCCGAAGCCATCCGCCGAGTTGGCGTCGTTCAATCGGCCACAACGATCATCGGACCAACCAGTGCCGCCAAAGACGGCCCACCCGTCGAATTTCAGGTCAATACTCCAGCCGGAAAATACTTCGCCGTAGAAGTCGCGACCAAAGCCGAATTCTTCGGCCCAGAAAAGGCCAACCGCACCGACCAGAATTTCTACGCCAGCTGGTCTACCGGCACCCTGCAAGCAGGATCCAGATACCTGCTCCCCGCTGCGCCCTGGACCTTCCTCCGCAGCGCGGACCGGATCTACTACCGGCTGCTCACCTCCGACAGCAGCAACGCCTGGGTGAACACCGCCACCACGACCAGCGCCGGGGAATTCGCGACTGCTCCGAGTGTTCAACTCACCGGCGGCGCAGCATCTCCCACACCGACAGTCACCGCGCCCGCCTCCTACTCAAGGTCAGCGGCCGCACCGGTTTTCACCGTCAACCCGCACCCGTTGTTCTACTACGCCGTCGAAGTCGCAAGCCAGGGCGAACTCTTCGCCCCGTCGGCAGCGGCCCAACGCACCACCACCAACTACTTCGCCACCTGGAATCAGGCACCGTCCTTCTTCGCCGAACCGACGTACCAACTACCCGACGACGCCTGGCAAGCCCTGCGAACGGGACCGGTTCTCTACTTCCGCATCTGGGCCAACGGCGCAGGTGGCCGATGGCAACAGCCCATCCCCTCAGAGCCCAACGGTGCCCCCATGCAATCCATCATCCTCACGCAATAGGACACCCACCCCAGCCGAGACCACACCGTCGATAAGGACCAAGGTGAGCAAACCAATACCGTCACCCACACCCGGCATCGCCGGGCCGGTGACCTTCAATCGACAACAACCAACGGTGCCTGTCTTCCGCATCGAGCTCGGCGCGGTGCGATTCTTCGCCGTGGAACTGGCCACCGACCCGGAACTTCTCGACCCCAACAACGCCGACCGACGAACGTCCGGCAACTACTACGCCTCCTGGGACACCGGGCTCCTAGGACCAGCCAACACCGCCACCTACGCGATCCCCACTGACGTATGGATGGAACTGCGGAAATCCGACGCGCTGTACTACCGCGTCTTAACCAGCGCCACCGCAAGAACCTGGACTGATGCTACGGCGTCCACCTTAACCTCCGACCTTGGAAAGTCACCCAAAATCCAGCTCACCGACGAACTCCCGGAGCGCGCTGCCCGCGACGCCCCGCTCTGGATCCGATAAACCTGACGCCATTTAGTGCATTGACACTCATCTGTGCAAGTCATAGAGTCTGTGCCCGAAGAGTCTTCTTCGGCGGAGGGAATTGAAATGGCCCTGGTAGCGGACATCTACGGACTTGACGTCACAGAGGCGCTCAACCTGTCGGAGAAAGAGACCACATTTATGCTGGAGAAGGCCCAGCTGACCATGTTGAGCATGGCATCAACATCACCAGCAATGCAGGAACTGCTGCGCGGGCAGCTCGCGCCCACCCTGCGTAATGTGCGCAGCGCCCGCGATGCCGGCGGAGTCGGCAAGCCTGTCGGCGCGCCGGACGCGTAGCCCAAACTCCCCAAGGTCATCCGCGACCTCGGCAGCGCCAGCTCCAACAAGCCTCAAACGATCCAAGCCGTTCGTCGCTGCGCAAACCCGTCGAGGCCTCCGACGGACTGGACTGGTGCATCGAAGCTTTCGTTGTCGATGAGGACAGCATCACCCTCGGCACGACGATCTGGTCATGTCACGTCCTGAAGGTCGGAACCGGCCCATCCGTCGGCTGAGTTCCCGAAACTGACAACAGCTACACCTCGGCTGCGCGAGGGCATATGTAACGGAAGCGGCAACCAAGCCTCCGCCTACGACCCTAACCAGTTGACGGTGCCCCAACAGTGGGGCCGGTTCGAACCGTCACAGTGGAGCCATTTGAGGTTGACATGGGCAGAAGTGTCGAGGATCTGCTTCGCGGCGTGCGTCAGGATCGGCGCCGTCAGGTACTCCCACTTGGTCATGGGCGACCCTACTGCCGGGCGTCGACGCCCTGGCCTGCCCGTCCGGGGTGACCCGCCTTCTGCGGGTAGAGCGTCTCGCCGCGCGCCAGCATCT
Organism: uncultured Actinomycetota bacterium; assembly: GCA_963730295.1. Classification (GTDB taxonomy): domain Bacteria; phylum Actinomycetota; class Actinomycetes; order Mycobacteriales; family Nakamurellaceae; genus Nakamurella. The sequence goes on from CAVSRE010000011.1 coordinate 329,401, forward strand.
CCACCATCTCGGTGATCTTGCGGGCCCGGCTCTCAGCGCGCTTCATGCTCTCGACGCGATGGATCAGCGCGAACCGGTTGGCGCTCGTGAGCACGTCGAACATCGCCTGCGCGTCCGGCTCCGCCGCGATCGCCGCGGCCAGGTCGTCGGGCGCCTGGCGGGTCGCCGGACCGGCGTACGCCGCGTCCCACCGCCCGTCGGCGCGCGCGGCCTCGACCGCGGCGCGCCCGGCGTCGGTCATCCGGCCCTGCTCCTCGAGCGTCGCCACGAGCCCGACGTTTCGCTGGGACCAGCTGCCCTTGGGGCGGCGCGGGGTGATGCGCACGGTGTAGCTGTCCTCGTCGCGCTTGCCGGCCTGGCCGTCGATCCAGCCGAAGCAGAGCAGCTCCTCGACCGCGCTCGCCCACATGATCGTGGTGTCCGAGCCGCCCTTCTTGGTCAGCACCAGCCGCACGCCGGGCGACGTCGCGTGGTGCTCTTCGAGCCACACCCGCAGCGCGGCCGGGTCGGTCACGAGCAGCTCGGGCAGCAGGGTTGCCATAGGTCCGACGCTAGCCGCGGCCGCCGACACCTGCGTCGCTCAGGCGGCGAACCGGAGGAGGGCGCCGAACACGAGGTCGAGCCTGTCGTGGCCAGTGGAGGTGCTGCCCACAGTGCGATCATCGGCACGACACCGGCCGCGTCCCCTCCAGCTTCCTCGCCTCCCCGAACAACGTGCATACGTCGCCCAAACTCAGCGTCGTCTCCGTACGGGGCAAGTGATCATGTGGTTGACTGCCCTGTCCCGTACGGGAACCGCAATCGAACCACCGGCGGCTCGATTCGAGACTTCCGCATTCATGATCATTATCCGTTCCGCAGGGGATGACGATCAGGGCGCGGCGCTCGGTCAGCGTCCTGACCACGGAATCGGTCACGTCGCCCGGCGCGCTCTCCGAGACCTGGAGCACGTCAGCCACTGCCCGAGGTACCTCACGGTTGGATACGACCGTTGCCAGGTCCACCAGCCAGGGGACCGTCGCGGCATCGTCCGCGATCCGCCGCGCGGCGGCGAGCGCGAGCGCCGTCTTGCCGATCCCACCCGGGCCGACCAGAGTCACCATCGGTGCGGACCGCAGCGCGGAGTCGACAAGCGCGAGATCGTGCTGACGGCCGATGAGCGGCACCAGCCGCCGGGGGAGGTTGCCGCGGCCCGTTGAGGGATCTGCCGCGGCCTCATTGGTGGCGCCGTCGGTGCGATCGGGGCGGGGCCCGGTCATGGTCGCGGGGTCGGTGGTGCCCGGCCCGCCGCCGATCGGGTCCTGTTGGGTGAGGATGCTCCGCTCCACCTCGCGCAGCGCCGGGCCGGGTTCGACTCCGAGTTCCGTGACCAGCTGCGCGCGCGCCCGGCGGTATGTTGCGAGTGCGTCCGCCTGCCGTCCCGCCCGGTAGAGCGCGGTGATGAGCAGCCGCCACAACCCTTCACGGAACGGGTGCGCGGCGGTCAACTCCGTGAGATCGGAAATGGTTGATGCAGGATCGGTGTCCAGCTGACCGGCGAGCCATGACTCCCGGGCACCGACCCACTGCTCCCGGATGGAGTCGATGACCGGGGTCATCGCCGGAACGTCGAGCGCTGCCAAAGGGTCGCCGGACCACTCCGCGAGTGCCCCGTCCAGGTCGCCGCTCTCCAGCCTGCGCTGGAACCTCTCGACGTCGACACAGTCTCGCGGCACCGCCAGGCGGTAGCCAGCCCCGACCCGCTCGATGCGGTGGTACCCGAGCTCCTTCCGCAACCGGGCGACGTAGGTCTGCAGGGTCTTCTCCGCCGTACGGGGTGGGCTCTCGCCCCAGACCAGACTCACCAACCTCGCCACCGGCACGGTGGTGTCGGGCGCCAGCGCGAGGGCCGCCAACAGTGCCTGACACTTGGGCGGCCCCAAAGACACCGGCTCGCCTCCGACAGCAGCGCTGACATCGCCCAGCAGCCGGATCCTGATCTCGGGCCGGGTCGACCCGTTGTTCGCCGTGACCACGATCTCCCGCTCCTCCGTGTCCTTCCAGCATCCCGAGACCCGGGGCATCTTGGCAACCAACGGCCCGGGGGCACGACCCCCACTGGATCGACTCCACCGTTTCTCGACCGGTTCTCCACCGGGCAGCGCCAAGGTTCGCTCATGACTACTCACACCGCTCCACCTCACTCCGTCGCGATGACCGACGTGTCCCACCGCACCTGGTCCCCCCGCGCTGTCGCCCGAACCGCTGGCGTGCTCTACCTGGTGATCTTCGTCTGCGGCCTCTTCAGCGAGCTGTTTGTCCGCGGCCAGCTGGTCGATGTCACCGACCCCAGCGGGACCGCAGCTCGCATCGTGGACTCCGCGGGGCTGTTCCGGATCGGTTTCGCCGCCGACCTGCTCATGGTCGTCAGCGACGTCGGGTTGGCCGTTCTGCTCTATGTCCTGCTCCGACCGGTGAGCCGCACGCTGGCACTGGTGGCGGCGGCGTTCCGCATCGTGCAGTCCGCGGTCCTCGGGATGAACCTGCTGCACCATCTCGACGCCGCGCTGATGCTGGACCCGGCCGGCCCCGCAGGCTCCTTGCCCGCCTCGCAGCGTGACGCGCTCGTGGCCATGTCGATGAACAGCCACGCCTACGGCTACCTGATCGCGCTGGTGTTCTTCGGCATCCACCTGGCGATACTGGGTTGCCTCGTGGTGAAGGCCCCCTACTTCCCGACCTGGCTCGGCGTCCTGATGGTGGTTGCCGGCGCCGGCTACCTGACCGACAGTTTCTCCTTCTTCTTGGTGCCCGGCTACGACGGGACACTCTCCCCGGCGATCCTCGCGCCCGCCCTGGTGGCCGAGCTCGCAACCCTGCTGTGGCTGCTCGTCAAGGGCGTGGACAACCGGCGCTTCCCCGGCGCCCAGACCCAGTCCGAGCAGGTCGCGCGATGAGGGCGATCGTGCAGGAACGCTACGGCGAACCGGCCAATGTGCTCGCGTTGCGCGACGTGCCGGTTCCGACGGTCACAGGGGAGGAGGTCCTCGTCCGCGTCGGTGCCAGCGCCGTGGCCGGCGACGACTGGCATTTGATGGCCGGCTGGCCCTACGTCGCGCGACCCTCGATCGGTCTACGTCGTCCACGGCGGGCAATTCCCGGCCGCGAGGTCGCCGGACGCGTGACCGCCGTCGGCCCGGACGTGACCGGTTTCGTCCCCGGCGACGAGGTCTTCGGCTGGTGTGACGGCGCCTTCGCCGAGTACGCCGCCGTACCGGAGAGCCAACTCGCCCTCAAACCGGCGAACGTCACGGTGGCGCAAGCAGCCGTGACACCGGTCTCGGGATTCACCGCCCTGCAAGCGCTTCGCGACGCCGGAACCGTCAAGCCCGGCGATCAGGTGCTCGTGGTCGGAGCCTCCGGTGGCGTCGGGACCTTCACCGTCCAGCTCGCCGCGGCGATGGGGGCCCAGGTCACCGGCGTCAGCGGCCCCCGAAGCGCCCACCTGGTCCGCTCGGCCGGCGCTCGTCGCGTCATCGACCACACCCGAGAGGACTTCGCGGCGACCGGCCCTTACGACGTGGTCATCGACCTCGTCGGGAACCGCAAAATCGCCGATCTGCGTCAGGCCCTGAGTGCCCGCGGCACCCTCGTCCTCGTCGGCGGCTCGGGCGGTCGGTGGTTCAAGGGCACGCAACGGTTCCTGCAGGCACTGCTGCTCTCGCCGTTCACTCGGCAGCGGCTGAAGGTGCTGGTGCACCGCGACGACGCCGACGACCTGCGGGTGCTGTCACGCTTCGTCGAGACGGGCGACCTCGTGCCGATGGTGAGTGCGCAGTACCCGTTGGACCAGGTGGCCGCCGCTGTCGGGCACTTCCGCGCCGGCCACGGCCGCGGCAAGGTCGCCATCACCGTCTGCGATGCGTTCCGGCCGATGTAACGGAACTTGCCCTGTCGGACGAGATCGGTGAGTGCGCCAAGGGTTTCCTCGACGTCAGTGTCCTGGCTGGGTCGGTGAACGTGGTGGAGGTCGACGTAATCGGTTCCGGACATCCCGAGTTCCGGTTCAAAAGTCGGTTTCAGTCGAGGCGCGTCACTGACGGGGCGCGGCCGCCTCGTACGCGCGGCGCAGCCACTCGACCACCTCCGCGTCGACCTCCTCGGCGCCGCGGAGGGCCACCTTTCTCGTGCACATGCCGGTAGCGGCGCGCAGCCGCTCGGTCGGCTCCGCGCCGGTGAGGTTGACCCCAAGGTCGACGCGGGAGCGAGTTGCGGGCGTGACCAACGCGAATTGCTTGGCCCGTCGAAGGCTCACCGACGCCTTCTTCGGAGCCACCTCCACGTCGTCGCCGAAGGCCCGAACCCGCGCCACGATCGTCTCGTAGATGGGGCGTAGGTGCTCCTTGCCGGCGTATTGGGCGTCGATGAGGGCTGATCCAGAGGGGGCTTCATCCCCGGCCTTCAGCGCCGTCAGGGCGATCAGGTTTGCGTAGCCGTGGCCGAGTCCGTGTTCCGACTTCAGGTAGGCGACGATCTAGCCGTGCTTGGCGAGGCCGGTTCCGCGCGCCAGTTCCGCCCACTGCTCCAGGCCGCGACCTGTCGAGGCTTGCGGGTTCGCGATCATGCTTGCGCCAGGGTCGCTCACTCGGGAACCTCCACGTTCTCGGTCTTGGTCTTGGCCGGCATCGCCCACAGGAACGCCCGCATCAGCGAGTACTGGACCTTGGTCCGGGCTGAGATGTCCCCGCCCTCGGTGAGCCGCTTCAGGTCGGCGAGGATCGCGACCCAGGTGGCTGCATGGCGCTCCATCTGCTTGGCGGCCTGCGGCCAGCCGGAGTGCCGCAGCGTGACCCGCACCCGGCCGGGCGTGATCTCTTCCAGCGCCCAGGTGACCAGCGTGGTGGGGTCATCGCCGGTGGTCAGCCGATAGGTGTGGGAGAACAGGGTCGGCTCCTCGACCTCGACGACCCGGCCCACCACGAAGGTGCGCCGACCGTCGCGGCTGGTGTAGCGCACCGGAGCGCCCACCTCGAAGGTCGTGGCCAAGACGGTGTCCAGCATCGCCCGCTGCACCGAGCCGACCTTCGTCACCTCGGCCCATACCGCCTCGATGGGTGCCTCGATCTCGATCTGCTGGACCGTCTCAGCCAACGCGGCCCCCTCCCTCAGATGCTCGGGCGCGACGGTCACGCTCCGACTGCTCGACCGTGTGCTTCAACCCGACCAGTGCCTCGGTCCAGGATTGCTCGTACACGGAGACCCATCGCCGGTAGATTTGGCCGATCGGCACCGGGTTGAGGTGGTTGATCCGACGTCGGCCCTCTTTCTCGACGAGCACCAAGCCCGCCTCGCGCAGCACCTGGAGGTGCGCTATGAGCTGGTGCCGGTCTGCACCCAAGGCCTCGACCAGCTCCCCGGTCGTGAGCGCGCCCGTGCGCAGCACGTCGAGGATTCGGCGTCGCCACGGGTTGGCGAGCGCCTGCCACACCGCGTCCAAGTCATCAGGTAGCGGATCAACCACGTAAGACTTTTACCACATGTTGCGCGAGCGCGTAACCCGGCTGCTCACGGATCGGACACCGACGGCGAGTCACCGATTCGGTCGCCGACGGTCGCGGTAGGAGTCGGCGGCATCGCGTTCCCTTGATGGCACGCTCATCCTTGGCCGGGATCGGGTTCACGAGGCCTCGGGAGGGCCGGTCGGTGCGCGCGGTTGACACGCGCGGACGCGCTCGCCACAGTTTCGGGATGTCAGACATCGAAGAGTTGCCCACAGTCCCGGCCGCCCCCACCGGTCTTCCCGGAAATCTCGAACTCGGCGCCTTCTCGGTCTCCTTGAGCGTGGCAGATCTAGATTCGTCACGCGCCTTCTACCAGAAGCTCGGCTTCGAGGTGACCAGCGGTGCAGCCGAGCACAACTACCTCATTCTCAAGAACGGTGAGACCACGATCGGTCTGTTCCACGGGATGTTCGGGGGCCACATCCTCACCTTCAACCCCGGCCTCACCAACCGGATGGAGAGACTGGAGTCGTATGCGGACGTCCGCACGATCCAGACGTCTCTCGAGGATGAGGGCGTTACGTTGCAAACCCGCGCCGGGGGCGTGGCCGGCCCAGCGTCGATCACGCTCAGCGACCCCGACGGCAATGCGGTGCTGATCGACCAGTTCTTCTGATCCACCCGGGCACGCGCGAGGTCGGACCAGATTCCGTTGCGAGGCAAGCGGCGTACTCGGAGCAGCACTGGTCTGTTGATGTGTCGGCGTCGTAGCGTTCGTTCGGCTGGCAGCTCCGCGGGGTAACTCGGTATCACTTCGGACGAACGGCAGCGGAGCCTTGCCGCGTCGGCGGCAACTGGCGCTCGGCCGGCCTCGGCAGTGCGCGTGTCGGCAGGTCGTCGCTTGCGGTCGATCCGCGAACCGACCAGGTGATCGCCCGATATCCGACGATGACGGACGACGAACTGCGCGAGGCGATCGGTTGCGCCCACGCGGCATACCAGGGGTGGAGCCGGCTCGATGTCAGCAAACGTGGCGCGATCCTGCGGCGGGTGGCCGACCTGCTCCAGGCCCGCGGGGAGGAACTCGGGCGCATCCAGGTGCGCGAGATGGGTGTCCTGCCCGCCGGTGCGGAGGGGCAGACGGGCGTTGGTGCCTCGGTGCAGTGGTACTTCGCCGACCACGGCGCGGAGTTCCTGGCCGACGAACCCATCGACCTGCTGGACGGGCGGGCGACCGTCGTCAAGCGGCCGCTCGGCGTCATCCTCGGGATCATCCCGTGGAACGCGCCGAACCTCCTCCTCGCGCGGTTCGCGGCCCCCAACCTGATCGTGGGCAACACCGTGCTCCTCAAACCGGCGCCGCAGTGCCCCGAATCGGCGGCGGCGATGCGCGACCTCATGCTCGATGCGGGGGTGCCCGACGGAGTGTTCCAGGTGGTGTACTCGGGCCACGACCAGACCGAGCTGATCCCGAGCGACTCTCGTGTGCAAGCAGTGTCATTCACCGGCTCCCGCGTCGGCGGCGCCGTGGTGGCCGGAATCGCCGGCCGGAACCTCAAGCGTGTCTCGCTCGAGCTCGGCGGGTCCGATCCGTTCGTCGTACTCAGCGGGGAGAATTTCGACGCGACGGTGCACGACGCATTGGCGCTGCGGCTGGCCAACGCCGGCCAGATCTGCGTGGCGCCGAAGCGGTTCATCGTCGCGGATGAGTTCTACGATCGTTTCGTCGACCGCTACCGGAGCCTGATGGACGAGTCGGACCAGACCCGCGCAGACCCGCCCGGCGATCTGGTGCAGCCGATGGCGTCGTCGGCCGCCGCCGACCGTCTGGAAGAGCAGCTCGCCCGCGCCGTCCGCCAGGGGGCGACCTTGATCGGCGCACGGCGGGTGGGAAACGCCTTCGCGCCAGGCCTGCTCGTCGACGTCCCGGACGACGCCGACGTGCACGGCGAAGAGGTCTTCGGCCCGATCGGCGTTGTCTACCGCGCCCGCGACGAGGACGACGCGGTAGCGATCGCGAACCACACCAGCTATGGCCTGGGCTCCTACGTGTACACCAACGACCCCGAGCAGGCCCGCCGGATCGCCGACCGCATCGAGGCGGGCATGACGTTCATCAACCGGGGATTCGACCTCAGCCCGCAAATCGCGTTCGGCGGCGTCAAGGCGTCGGGATACGGGCGCGCGGGTGGCAGGTGGGCGGCCGAGGAGTTCATGAACCAGAAACTCGTGCTCACGGCCTGACCAAGACGAGAACCCGGGGTCAGGTCACGGTCCGAACAGCTGTGGGTGGGGTGGCGACAACGGCCGACAATCGCGGTCCCTGTAACGAGTCAGTTCATGGCGCGCCGGCCATCGCCCGGGCTGCCGGATCTCCTGGGGTGGTGAGGAACACCCATCGGTCGCGGACCTGAATGGGTATCCAGTCCGATGTGGGCGGGTGGCCGGATTCCTAGGGTCGGAGTGATGGACACCAACGTTGTTCGGACCAGCAGATCGGCGCCGATCGCGGACGCTGTCGCGGCTTTTCTCGATGCCGAGCAGCGGGTCCTGGACCGCTATGACGTCACGGCGCAGCGACGGTCTGTCGCACTGCGGACGACCGGGGGGCAGGCGCAGGTGCTCGTCGTGGGCCAGGGACCACCGGTGGCGATGGTGATCGGTGCCACCGTCCCGGCGGCGTTCTGGGCTCCGCTCCTGGCCAAGCTCCTAGGGCACACCCTCTACGCGATCGAGTTGCCGGGGTTCGGCCTGACCGATCCCGCGAGGTACCACTGCGACACGATCCGCCGTACCGCCATCGATTACCTGGGCGGGGTCCTGGATGGTCTCGGTCTGACCCGCTGCGCGTTCGTCACGCAGTCGATCGGTTCGCAGTGGACCGCTTGGTTGGCCGCCGACCAGCCCGGGAGGGTGCTCTCCCAGGTGATGATCGGCTGCCCGGCCTTCTTCCTGGACACCTCGCCCGTGCTGCCGTTGCGACTGGCCTCGGTTCCCGGCCTGGGGACGCTGCTGATGTCGGCTCAGAAACCGTCGACCAGGACCGTCGAGCGGGTGATGCGGACGGTCGGGGAGGATCCCGTCGGCCTCGGCGAGCTGCGCGACGTACTTCTCGCCGCGCAGCGGGTGCCCACATACACCCCGAGCATGCTCGCACTGATGCGCGCGATGATGCGGTGGACCCGGCCCCGTTCGGCGATCGTGACCAACGCTGACCAGCTTCGCCGGATCGGCCACCCGGTGCGGCTGATCTGGGGGGAGCGGGACCCGGACGGACGTCCGGAAGCCGGTCGCCGGATTGCTGACCTGATCCCCGACGCGGACCTACACGTGGTGCCCGGTGGCCACGCACCCTGGTTCCACCACGCCGACACGGTCGCGGGCCTGACCCGGGAGTTCCTTGCGGCCCGGCCCTGAGTACACCGATTCCACCGTCACCCACTGACCACCCATCAGGGAGGGAAACCCCATGACCACCCAACACATCGAGACGCTGATCGTCGGCGCCGGCCAGGCCGGCCTGGCGACCGGCTACCACCTTGCGCAGCTCGGCCGGGCGTTCCTGATCGTCGACGGCAACGGCCGCATCGGCGACAACTGGCGCTGCCACTACGACTCGCTCAAGCTCTACTCGCCGGCGAAGTTCGACGGACTGCCGGGCATGGACTTTCCCGGGGATCCGTGGCACTTCCCCGGCAAGGAGGAGGTTGCGGCATTCCTCGAGCGGTACGCCGTGGAGACGGAGCTACCGGTGCGGATGCAGACCCGGGTGGATCGGCTCGTACCTCGGGAAGGCGGTGGATTCACCGCCCATCTCGGGGTCGACACGATCGAGTGCGACAACGTCGTCGTCGCCACCGGAACCCACGGGGGCCGCATCCCGTGGGTGCCCGAGATCGCGGCGTCGCTTGCCCCGCAGATCCGGCAGTTCCACTCCACGGAGTACAAGAACCCGACCCAGTTGCAGCCCGGGGCGGCCCTGGTCGTCGGTGCCTCGCACTCCGGCTACGACATCGCCTACGAGGTGGCCGCCGACCGTCCAACGACCCTTGTTGGTCCCGACCGCGGGAACATCCCACTCGACTGGGACTCCGCCACGGTCAAGTTGGCCCTGCCGGTCATCGTCTTCCTATGGAAGCACGTACTGACCCGCCGCACGCCGATGGGTCGCAAGCAGATGCAGCAGGTCCGCCACCACGGGGCACCGACCACCCGGGTGAAGCCGCACCACCTCGCCCAGCGTGGCGCGGAACGAATCGAACACAGGGTCACCGATGTCTCCACCAACGGACAGCCGGTGCTCGACGACGGGCGGGGCCTGGACAGTCTCCAACGTCATCTGGGCGACCGGCTTCCGGCCGGACTTCAGCTGGATCGAAGCACCGATCACCGAAGCCGACGGCTGGCCACGCGAGTACCGCGGCGTGGTCAACGAGGTGCCAGGGCTCTACTTCTGCGGGCTTTCGTTCCAGTTCGCCTTCAGCTCCATGGTGCTACCCGGGGTCGGGCGGGATGCCGAGTACGTCGCCGCCCAAATCGACCAGCGCGTCAGGACCCCGGCCGGAGCCACAGCCTGACCGTGCCCCGCGCGGGCAACCGGACTCCGCCGCGGCGATGCGGCCCGCACGGCCAGGTGTCGGCGGTCGTGGTCCAGGTGCGGGAAATCCGCCGGACCAGCGCCGCCCTGACTACGCTCGAACGCACGGGGAGAAGGTGGTCGAGATGGGTGTCATCGAAGATCTCCATCGGGCCCGCCGGGCCTACGAGCGACGAGAATGGGTCGCGGCTTTCCGTGCACTGTCCGACCTGGACGAGACCGAACTGGAGGCCCAGGACTTCGCCGCACTGGCCACCACCGCCTACTTGCTCGGCAGACGCAACGACTGTGTCCAGGCGCTCCAGCGGGCCCACCAGGCCAGCCTCGGGGCCGGGGATCGACCGGCGGCGGTGCGCGCCGCCTACGGGCTGGTTGTGACTCTGTGGCAGGCAGGTGAGCTGGCGGTGGGCAACGGCTGGCTCGCCCGGGCCGCGCGAATCCTGGAAGAGCTCGAGGACGACGTGGTCGAGCGCGGCTACCTGTGCGATTTGGAGATGATGGCGCACATTCACGATGGTGAGTTCGCCGATGCGTTCCCGTTGGCCCCCATCATCACCGGCTATGGCCGCCGCTTCGACGAGCCCGACCTGATTGCCCTCGGGCGGCATGCCGAGGGCCGACTAATGCTCTCCTCGGGGCGGGTGGCCGACGGCCTGCAGCGGATGGACGAGGCCCTGGTCGGGGTGATGGCGGGGGAGGTGACACCGGTGACGGCCGGCAGGGTCTACTGCTCGACGATCGAGGCCTGCCAGGAGGTCTCAGACTTCGGTCGGGCCGGCGAGTGGACCCACGCGCTGATCACCTGGTGCGACGCCCAGCCGGGGCTCGTCGCCTATACCGGCCAGTGTGCGACCCACCGGGGCCAGCTGCTGCGGCTGCACGGCGCGTACGCCGACGCCATGGAGGAACTGGACCGGGCGGTTGAACGGTATCTGGCCATCGGCGGTGACCCGGCCCTCGGCCTGGCTCACTACGAGCGCGGCGAGATACATCGGCTGCGCGGTGAGCACGACGCGGCCGAGTCCGCCTACAACAGTGCCGCCGAGCACGGCCACCCCGCCCAGCCGGGCCGGGCCCTGCTCTGGCTCGCCCGGGATCGCCGCGACGCCGCATCGGCAACGGTCCATCGGCTGCTCGCTGAGCGCCAGGACCCGGTGCACCGCTCACAGGTACTGGCGGCCGCGGTCGAGATACTCGTCGCCGCTGCCGACACCGACGCCGCGGCTTCGCTCAGCGAGGAACTCTGTGACATCGCGGAGACGTTCGGCTGCAACGCCCTGCGGGCGGCCGGCGCCTACGCCGCCGCCGCCGTCGAGCTGGCACAAGGCGCCGCAGAGCCCGCACTCCGGGCGGCTCGCCGAGCGATGGAGACGTGGACCCAGCTCTCAGCGCCGTACGAGGTTGCGCGCAGCCGGATTCTGGTCGGCCGGGCGCTGCGGCTGCTCGGCGACGAGGAGTCGGCCATTGCCGACCTGACCGCGGCTCGCAGTGCCCTCGCCGAGCTGGGGGCGGGTCCGGCCGAGCAGGAAGCCGCAGCACTTCTGGGGGAACAGAACGCACCGGGCGGGCTCAGCCCGCGCGAGTTGGAGGTGCTTCGCCTGGTCGCGGCCGGCAACAGCAACCCCGCGATCGCGGGACAGCTGGTGCTGTCGGAGAAGACCGTGGCCCGGCATCTGTCGAACATCTTCAGCAAACTCGATGTCGGGTCCCGAACCGCTGCCGCTGCCTTCGCCCACGAGAACCACCTCGTCTGACCCCCGGCGCGAGACCCGCCGACCCTCGGGATCACCACTTGGGCAACGTGGGTTTCGGGGTTGAATTCAGCCGACGACGGTCTGCAACCAGGTGGTCAGCTGTGGTGGTAGCTCCTGGCTGAAGGAAAGGTCGCTCACCGAGGTGGGGTCGCTGCCGGTCGGTTCGTCCTTGAGGAAATGGTTCGCGGCGGTCAGGGTGATGGCGGTGACCTCAGCGTCGGCGAGGCCGGCGGCCAATTTTGCCATCTCAGCGCAGGGCACCTGTTGATCGTTCTCCGAACAGGTGGTCAAGACCTTGAACCCGGTCGGGAGGCTGCGGGCGAGCTGTACCGGATCGGCCTGGTCGGCCTGCGCCAGAAAGTGGGCGTTGACCGTGGAGAAGCCCTGCTGCTGGAGCAGGAACGGCAGCCCGGCGGGCATGGTGCCGGTGTTCCGCAGGGACGAGATCGCCGTGGGCAATGCGGTTGTCACGGCGTCCGCGTCGGCCGCGCTCACCCTGCCGGCTGCTACCAACCCGGGAAGGGCAGCGGTGAGCTGGGTGCTGATCAGATCCAGGTAGCGCGATCCCGGTGCTTCGAGCAGGGCGATACCGGCCAGCGCGGGTTGGTCTGCCGAGGGCTCCGCCGCGATCGACAGGGATATCAGCGCACCCTCGCTGTGTCCGACGAGCAGCAGGCGGGCGGGATCGATACCCGGTTGCCCGGACAGGAATTGCAGGGCGGCGCGACCCTCGTCCACGAAGTCCGAATACCCGATGTCAGCCAGATTGGCCCCGGTGAACGGCCCGAGGCCGGTGGCCCCGCTGGACAGTTTGTCGTACCTCAGACTGGCCACCCCAGCGCCGGCGAGCACATCAGCCACGCTGCTGAGCGTGCCGATATCCCCGGGCACGGCGGGGGTGTTGCCGTTCCGATCGGTGGGCCCACTGCCGGCCAACACCACCGCAGCCGGAACCGGACCATCCGCGTTCGGCGGCATTCGCAGGCTGCCGTGGACCGTCACCAGCCCGGCCGGAAAGGTGACCTCCGTATCGGTACCGACACTGCCACCGGCAACCTGGCCAGCACCGGTCGCGCTGCCGGACCAGTCGCTCACCGCGGCGGAGTCGGACAAGGTCGTCGAGGAGTTGCAGGCACCCACCAACATCACGACAACAGCACCGGCAACGACCAGCGGCATCCTTCGAATCATGCCCACCCTCCCATCCGTGATCGGTGCCCGAGCTGAACGGATCCACAGCCCGCACCCCTATCGTCGCCCCGCGATGTCGGCCAGCACGACGATGCCGGCCGGCTCGGCGACCAGGGCGACAGTCAGGATGAGGTGCTGATCATCGATCTGCACCCGACCCGGCCGCCAACTGGTCGGCGCTCGCGGTGCCGGCGTCGCAGCCGCGGGTATGAACAGCGTGGTGGCTTCCGTCGCCGCGGTGAACCTTGCGTTCGCCACGGTGAGAACTGCGGACCCAATGGGTCTACCACATTTGACCACCTCGACTACGTCCGCGATGGGCACTGGCCCCGCCGCACACGAGGGTCACTCCGACGAGCACATCAACCAGGACGGCCCAACCCAGGCAACGACCCGTCTGTTCAGGGTCGACGCCAACTTGACCCATACAGCAGGACTCCGGCTGCGGCAATCATCGCCCCGAAGCCGGCGACCGCGATGATCACTCCGATGACGAGCACGGCATGGGTCGTGACCAGCCCGGCGATCAGCAACACCGCCCCGAGAACGAAACCCACGATCGCGCCGATCATTCGACGGCGGCGCCGCCACTGCAGCGCCAACTTGCCCGCGAACTGCGGGTCGTCCCTGGTCAGTGATTGCTCGATCTCGTCGAGTCGACGTTGATCGTCATCGGACAACGGCATGCGCATCGCACCGTCCTCCCGGGGCCGGCTCCGGGGCTTGCCCTCCAAACTACGCGGAGCAGGTCGCCCGGCGATGCCCATCGGGGCGATCGCGACCTTGTCCGCACCCAGTTTGAGCTGCCTGGTACGTCTGTGCCCATCGCCGGCGCGGCCGACGAGTTGACCGAGTGGCCCTTGGCGGTCGTTCGTATCGCTGGGCGGATTGAGATCGCCGGGCCGCCGGGCACTCTCGGGCCGCAGTCGCTGTCCGGCAGGCAGGGTCGGGTGGTGCTGTCGTCGTTGGCTTGGCCGGTGGGCCGGTCCACCGGGAGGTGTTGGCCGATCGGGTGTGGGGTGATCTACGGCCCAGCGGGTGGTCCCGGGATCTGTCGGCGACCGGCAGCCTCACGTGCCTTTCCGAAGTTTGCCGAGCCTGTGACCACACGTCCCGTGGCCTGGTGCTTGTCGTCATCAAGTCTCCGGCCGCATTTGCGGACTCGCTCCGGAAGGTTGACAGCGCCGGTGCCTAATCAGAGGGTATTGCTCAAGACGACCGAGGCGATCAGGAGGACGACGACCGTGGGCAAGGTTGTGCATTTCGAGATTCCGACCGATGATCTGGAACGGGCAAAGGCGTTCTACGCGAAGGTTTTTGACTGGCAGCTCGATACCATGCAGATGCCGGGGGGCGGCGACTACACCGGCGCCACCACAACGCCGGTGGACGAGACCATGATGCCGACGGAACCGGGCAGTATCAACGGCGCCCTGGTGAACCGCGATGAGGGCAACCCAGCCCCTGTGGTCACCATCGATGTCGACAACATCGACGCGGTGCTGGAAGCGATCTCGGCGGCCGGCGGATCAACAGTCGCGCCACGAACCGCGATCCCCGGCATGGGTGCATTTGCATACTTCAAGGATTCCGAAGGCAACATCACCGGGCTGTGGGAGACCACTCCTGCCGGCTGACCGTGTGCGCTCACGTCCTGCATTACTTGATCATCGCGGCCAGCACCTGCACGATTCCAGCGGCAATTCCGGCGAATTGCCCCGGATGGTCGGAGCTAACCGATGATGATGGTGTCCAATGCCTTCGGCCGCCGGCCCGTCCGTCGAAGGTTCGTCTACCGGGGGAGGAATGCGCATCTGACTCGCCGGGACCGATGAGTACACGTCGCCTCCGTCGTCTACCGGTTGAGAAGCCCAACTGCCTCGACACCGGAGTGATCATGGGTTCCAACCCTCTCGCCAAGAACGAAGTGCGTCAACCGGCCAAGCGCACTTCGGCACAAGTCGGCGTCGCCACTACGCTGCCAGAAGCCATGACCGGCCGGGCGAGCCCCGCGAAAGCGGCCGTGGGTGACCGGCCGGTCTTCGCCTACATCGCCAGCCTGCCGCAACCGCAGCGCGGCATCGCCGAAACGGTCGATGCGCTGGCGGCCAAGACGCTGCCCGAACTCCGGCGTTCCGTGAAGTGGGGCATGTCGTACTACGGCGTAGGCGACGGGTGGTGCTTCAGCTGCGGCGGCTTCGCCGGCCACGTCAAGCTCATGTTCATCAATGGCGCGGCGCTCGAGCCGGTACCGCCGGTGACGCCGGTCGGGATGGGCAAGTCAACACGAGGTGTGGAGCTCGAGTCCGTAGAGGACATCGACGCGCACCAGATCGCGGCGTGGATGAAACAAGTCGCGTCCGTGCCGGGTGTCGGTGGCCAGAAGCGTTGAACAGGTCAGGTGAGGGGTTCGACTTCGCCTGGCTGCCAGGTCTTGTCGAACCATGGTTCGAGGGGGCCGTAGAGCCGCAGGACGGTGAACCATCCTTTGCCGGGGACGGTTTGGGTCCAGTTGGCGTCTTGGCCGTCGGGGCTGCTGGGGCCGAAGTAGAGGTCGACTGACCCGTCGGGGTTTGCCTGCAACGCGTCGCGGCGGCTGTTCTTGCTGGGGTAGGGCTGGGCTGTTTGCAGCTCGGACCGGGTTTGCGGGTCGTAGACGACGATGGACCAGAAATCCTTGGCGGGCACGTCCACGGGGATGTGCAGCCGGTAGTTCTTGGAGCCATCGAGGACGTCGCGGTTGCTGTCGATGCCCAGCACGGCGTACTGCGACCCGAGGCCGACCATCTTCATCGCCATCGCGGGGGTGTTCACGGTGGCCATGTAGAAGAAGCGGGTACGGGCATCGAGGTTCCGTCCACCGATCCCGCCGTCGTCGAGCCACTGGTAGTCGCCGCCGATGAAACCGGTTGTCCACCCGCTGTTCTCGTACAAGTAGGCCTCGGGGTTGCGGGGCTGAAAGGTCACGGCCCGTGCGGTGGCGTTGCCCACCGCGGCCGCGTCGTCCAGGATCGCCTTCATCCTCGGGTCGGGTGCGAAGGGCCGGTTCTTGCGGACGCCGATGCCGGCCGCCAGCCCGCGCAGTTCCGGGTCCAGGAGGTCGACGGGTTCACGTTCGATGACTTCGGCGATCTCGATGTAGAAGGTGAAGTCGTTGGCGTGGACGGTGTTGAACGACTTGCCGGACCCGCTGAGGAAGTCCATCGCCGGTGGGGCGGCGGCCTGGGACAGCGGGTAGATCCTGAGCCCTTCGGTGAAGGACTTGGTCGGGACATCCGGTTTGCCGTCGACCAACAGGCCGCGCAGCACCAGCAGGTTGACCGAGCTCGGTGATCGGCCCACGAAGTAGCCGTCCGGGATCTCACCGTCGTAGTCGATGGGCACGATCAGGTACTTCCCGCCCTGCCCGCGGTCCGGTCCGGGGCCGCCCATGTCGATGACGAACCGGAAGAAGGCGTCGTTCACGGTGCCGGGCCCGCAGCGGGGTGGCACCTCGACCACGGTGGGGCCGTCGGCGGCCAGGTCGAACAAAGTGATGGCGTAGACGGTGTCGGTGTTCCCGGTCAGGAACAGCGGGTTCGAATCCATCAACTCATCGAAGATCATCACCTTGTTCGGCGATGTCACCCCCATCCCGGTCAGACCACGGCGGAGGCCTTCCAGCGAGGCCATCGGGATGAAGTTCAGGAACACCTCCACCCCGCGGAGGAAGTCCAGGTTGTCGTACACGGCGCGGGTGGTGGCCGCGGTGGGGAACCCGTCGAAGAACTCCAGGTTCCCGATCCGGGTCTGCACCGTGTCCGCGGTCATGATCTCCGCGGGGATCTGGTGGTTGAACCCCGGTGTCGCCTCGCTCATCAACAACTCCCTCATCATTCGTCGGACCCTACCCAGCCTTCCAGACAACCACCTACCCGCAGACAGTAGAGGGCGTCCTCGACAAGCCGCCTCTCGTCAGCCGAACCTCAATCGGGACGCCGGACTGTTGGGCGGCGACTTGGCGCGGGATGATCGTGTACGTCGACCGCGTCGGGGTGCTGGGGTCGGCTGAATGGGCAATGTCGTGACGTTCGACCCATGCGCTCTCGACTGTTCGGACGGGAGGATCGTTCCGAACTTTCCGGAAGGTGGAGGCCATGGATCTTTCGGGCGGCACGTTGCTTGCCCTGACCCCGGTGGTGCTGCTGGTCGTCGGCCTGGTGATCTTCTGTCTCGTCGACCTGATCCGCGCACCGGCCGTGCGATATCTGCCGAAACCGTTGTGGGCGTTGATCATCCTGGTTGGCAGCACACCCCTGGGAGCCGTCCTGTACCTGGTCCTCGGGCGTGAGCGGCAACCGTCGCCGTCGGTACCCGACCACGCCGGGGATTCTGCGGTTCCGGAATCACCGGAACCCGAGCGGAAGCCGATTCCCGCCCGCGTCACACGGACGGGGGCGGGACCAGTGGTGCAGACCGCTGGACTTACCCGTGATTACGGTGGGGCGGGACTGTTCGACGTCGACGTGTCCGTTCCTCGCGGGTGCGTTTACGGGCTCGTCGGTCCGAACGGTGCCGGCAAGACGACGATGCTGTCGATCATCACCGGGATGCGGCGCTGCGACCGCGGCGAGGTCCGACTGACCGTTCCGCGCAGCGGCATCGCGGTCTGCCCGGACGTCCCGGAGTTCGACCCCTGGCTGACGGCCTACGAGGTGGTCGACCTGGCACGTTCGCTGATCGGGGCACCGGTCGAGAGCGTCAGCACAGCAACGGATTCGGTCACCGACGCGCTGGTAGCGGCCGGCCTGGGCGATGTGGTCGACCGCCGGGTCGGTGGATTCTCCCGGGGGATGACCCAGCGACTCGGGTTCGCCTGCGCCTTGGTCGGCGACCCGGAACTGCTGATCCTGGACGAGCCGACCTCCGCACTCGACCCCGCCGGCCGGGCGGAACTGCTGGCATTGGTGGCGAGCATGCGGGGCCGCCGGACGGTGATCTTCTCCAGTCATATCCTGGACGACGTCCAGCGGGTGGCCGACCAGGTGGGCATCCTGCGCGACGGTCGGCTGCTCTACCAGGGCTCGACCCAGGCGCTGATCGACACGCATCTGCGCCCACGCTGGCTGATCCGGATCGCCGGAGATACGGCCATGATGCGCACCGAACTCGAACGGCGGCCCTGGGTGACACGCGTCGAGCCCGTCGGCCTCGATTCGCTGCGGGTCGACGGGGAGTCCATGGAGGCCGGTGAACGCGGCATCCCGGTCGCGCTGGCGGCGTGCGGGGAGCGACTGGTGTCCTGCGAACCGGTGGCCGCGGACCTCGAAGCCGCCTTCCTGGCCCTGACCGAATCCCGAGATACCAATTCCAACAACCCATTTCGTGAAGGTCCACGGCACTCCGCGACCAAGGACGGACGATGACCCGCACCGGCGCACCGCGCGCGCTGATTCCACGTCGACCCCGACCGGTGACCACATGGCGGCTGGAATGGCTCCGGCTGACCCGGTCCCGCCGCTGGATCGCGCTTGTCGCGGTGTACCTGGTCTTCGGGTTGATCGGTCCGGTGATGGCCAAGTACATGGCCGGCCTGCTCGAACACGTCCAGTCCGGCATCACCATCACCGTCCCGCCGCCGCAGCCCAAGGACGGGATCGTCAACTACCTCAGCCAGGTGGGACAGCTCGGCCTCATCGTGGTGGTCGCCGTTGCCGCAGGCGCGATGTCCTTCGACGCCCGCCGCGGCATATCCACCTTCCTGCGCACCCGGGCGACGGGAATGTGGGCCCTGGTCGGGCCGCGGTTCACCGTCAACGCCATCGCCGCCGCGCTCGCCTACACCCTCGGTTTACTGGCCGCCTGGTACGAGACGGCATTGCTACTCGGGTCGCTGCCCGCCGGTGCCATGCTCGCCGGTTTGCTCTGCGAATCGGTCTTCCTCGTCTTCACCGTCGCGGTGGTGGCCGCCTCCGCGTCGTTTACGCGCAGCACGCTCGGCACCGTCGGTATCGCGCTCGCTGCGCTGATCGTGCTGTCCCTGGCCGGGAGCTTCGCAGCGGTCCATACCTGGCTGCCGTCCACCCTGTCCGGTGCGACCGTCGAGTTCCTGTCCACCACCCAGCTCTCCGACTACACGGCCTCGCTGCTGACGGCGATCGCCGCGACCGCGCTGCTGCTCTGGCTCTCCGTCAACCGCCTTGCCCGACGAGAGATCTGAGGCCGCTCCCACTGCCCGGATCCGTGGTCGTCCAGCTCCCGGAGCGATCGTCCTCATCGCCGGACTGGTCACCACTAGCGCAGGTGCTTACCGATCGATTGCGCCGCCGCCTGGCGGCGCCCTGGTGGTGATCCGCGCCCGTGCTGGGATGTCCTCGGGTAACGCCTCGGTCAACACCCTCCGCTCGCACCCCGTCACAATCCAATGCCATTGCGTTGGTGCCACAACAGGTGTGGCCGATCAGGGCCGATCCGCAGATCCCACGGACAGGTCGTCACCCACTCTTTCGGCGACGACGACTGCTGCCAGGCAGTCTGGGCACCAGTCGGCCAACTCGGGATCGTCGAGCAGTGCACCACCCGCCGGCCGTAACTACCAATCACCACCCGATCAACGATCAATCCGTCGATCCCCAACAGCAACGAACGACCAATAGTCCATGGCTCGTGGCCCTTCGATCTGACTTCTGAAATCAACCAGTTTCGAAGGCCACGGGCCCTCAACCCACCCGACACGGCGCCGCGCGGATCAGCCCACCGTCCCCTTTCAAGTCTGAGGAGCCGGGTATGACGCCGCAGCGCAGACCTACCAGTACAGCTGGAAGACCGCCGGCGCCGGGTACTACTGGCCATCGGTGGCCCTCGATGACGGCGAAACCTATTACGCCACCATCGGTGTGCGGAGATGTGCCAGTGCTCGTGTGAAGGTGCAGCCACTCACGAGGCCGCAGACCGCATCGACCGCATCCGCCAGGCTTCGAAGCGCTCGATCACCACCGCGTCGGTCGGCACTGTTGAATTCTCGAGCACCGAGAGGTTCGTCCGGACCGCTTCCTCGGGTCGGGTTGGATATATCCGCGCGGTAAGTGGTTGGCCGTTGGCGAAGACCTCCAGCACGGAGTGGTCGATGAGAACACGTAGTCGCACGCGGCCGTCATCGCCGATCGGAAAGCTCCCGGCCCGGCCGGTGGATCGAACGGCAGAGTTCAGGCTTCCGGCGGAGCGGTCCAACGTCAGATGCCCGACGTCAAACCCAGCGCGCCCGACCCGAATGACAGTGCGTTCGGTCTCATTGGAAAGAACCGTCAGATCCGCCTCGGCCCAGGCCGGGAGGCGAAGGTCAAGCTCCAGGTCGAGCTGCTGTCCGTTGGGTCCGTCGATGCGATCGTGTGGAGTCAGCGCAACGGGAGCTTTCCCGTTGATGATCGCGATGTGTTCGGTGCGAAGAGCTGCGACTTCCGGTGCGGGTGCGAAGTCGAGAGCTCCGCCGTGCCAGGTGGCAACCCGTGGCAGGGACATCACACCCGACCAGCCTGCTGCGATGCTTTCGCTCTCGGGCCGTTCTTCCTGAATCCAACCGAAAACGAGACGGCGACCTGCCTCGTCCGTGAAGGATTGGGGTGCATAGAAGGCGCGCTCACCCAGGTCGAGTCGGTGCAGCGAGTCCGGAGTGAATGTGTCTCCCTCGTACTCCCCGATGTAATACAGGGAGTGAAAGGTGTCGTCGTCCCACGCGGAGAAGACAAGGACGTCGGTTCCGGTCGGCTGATCCCGGGCGCCGGGAGGGGAGGACGTGCCGTCGGCATCGACCCGGAAGAGGTCGATGCATTCCCACATGGCACCGGTCCAGGTCGCGGCTCCGGGCTTGCCGCCGAGTTGGTCGGCACCGTGCAGATCACCGATGGCCAGCGGCCCGACGTAGCGCCACCGCCGCAGGTCGTCGGACTCGAAAAGCAGTGCGGTTCCGCCGACGTCGCGGATACCGGCTCCGACGAGTTGCCGCCAGGTGCCGTTTTCCCGCCACACGCAGTGGTCTCGAAAGGCGACTAGATCCAGGTCCTCCGGGGCGGTGACGACGGGGTTCTGCGGGTATTTGGACCAGGTTCGCAGATCGTCGCTGCCGGTGGCCAGGCAGCCGACCTCGAACCTGTTCGCCGAGTTGCGCCCGGAGTAGAGCAGGGTGGGTGTGCCGTCGTCGTCGACCAGAACGCCGGACCAGCAGCCATCCATGTCGGGACCGCCATCGTCGTCGGGAACGAGTGCGATCGGTTGGTGGGTCCAGGTCACCAGGTCCAGGCTGGTTGCGTGGCCCCACTGGATCCGGTCGTGGACGGGTGCGTCCGGGTTGTATTGGTAGAACAGGTGGAACACCCCGTCCCGCTGGGACACGCCGTTCGGGTCGTTGAGCCAGCCTGCCGGGGGCAGGAAGTGAAATTGCGGTCGGTGCGGGTCGGCTCTGGCACGGCGAGCCAGGTTGGCCGTGGGTGTCGCGACGGACTCCTCGAGGCCCTGCCGCAGTTCGGTGCTATTGACTGTCATTGTCGATCTCCTTGTCGACGGCGAGCGCGCGTGCAGCGATCTCTGCGGATGGTCGATAGAGGTGGCAGCGCACCCAATGTCGGTTGGTTGGATTGCCCACCGTGTGTCGGACGGCCGTGGTGGTGCTGCATGGCTGGTCGGGGTCGCCGTCGAAGGGGCAGGTTTTGGCCTGCAGCACTGCGGCCCGTTGGCGGGCCCTTTGGGCCGGGTCGAAGGTGCCGGCCCGGTCCGGGTCGGGGACGGCGGACATCAGGAGCTGGGTGTAGGGGTGGGCGGGGTTGTCCATGAGATCGATGGAGGGTGCGCTCTCGACGAGTTCACCGGCGAACATCACCGTCGTCCGGTCCGCGACGTAGCGCGCTGATGCCAGGTCGTGGGTGATGTACAGCATCGAGATGCCACGCTCGTCCCGGAGTCGGCGCAGTAGGTTGAAGACACCGACCCGGACGGAGACGTCGAGCATGGAGGTGGGTTCGTCAGCGAGGATGACCTGTGGATTCGTCGCCAACGCTCGCGCGATCGCGACCCGTTGGCGTTGCCCTCCGGACAGCTCAAAGGCGTGTGAGTCCAGCATCTCGATGGGCAGCCGGACCGTACCCATCAGTTCTTCCACACGTTCCTGTAAGGCGTCCTTTCCCTGGACGGGTTCGTGCAACCGGATGGAACGTTCCAGGAAGTGCCGGACACGGTGGATCGGGTTGAGCGAACCGAATGGGTCCTGGAACACCATCTGGACCTTGCCGCGGTAGGCCCTTGATGCCTTGCGGGGTTCCTCGCGCAGCACGTCGACACCGTCGACGAGGATCTTGCCGGAGGTAGGTTCCTCGAGGCGGATGATGCAGCGCGCGATGGTGCTTTTTCCGCTGCCGGACTCGCCGACGAGTGCCATGATCTCGCCCTGGTCGACATCAAGGTTCACGTCATTGAGGGCCCGAACGACCTTGCGGGAGAAGAGCCCACCGACCTGGAAGTCCTTGGTGAGCCCGCGGAGGCTGATCGATGGTGTGGCGCTTGGGGTCTCAACGGCGATGTTGTCACGGTGGCCTTTGCCGCTCATCAGATATCTCCCTTCAATACGTTGGAACTGGCATGGACCGGGGCGACCCAGTGGCCGGCCGACTCTTCGCGGAGGTCGGGTATGTCGGTGAACCGCACCCCTTCGGCCAGACCGGTCAGGGGGGTGTTGGGGCCGTGCAGCGGCGGGAACGCGTTGATCAGCGCCTTGGTGTAAGGGTGTAGGGGTTCGGTGAAAAGCTCCTTGGCTTCAGCCATTTCGACGAACCGGCCCGCGTACATGACGGCCATCCGGTCGGAGAGTTCGATCATCAGGGACATATCGTGGGTGATGAACAGGATGGAGAAACCCAGCTCCTGCTGCAGTTCGCCGATCTGGGCCATGATCTCCTGCTGCACGACGACGTCGAGAGCTGTCGTCGGCTCGTCCATGATCAACAGCGACGGCCGTAGGGCTGCCGCCATCGCGATCACCACCCGCTGCCGCATCCCGCCGGAGAGTTGGTGCGGGTAGGACTTCAGCCGGCTCGGATCGATCTGCACGAGCCCGAGCAGTTCGCTGGACCGCGCCCAGGCCTGCTTTTTCGACAGGCCTTCATGGGTGATGTAGATGTCGGCGATCTGATCCCCGATGGTGCTGACCGGGTTGAGCGAGTTCATTGCCGATTGGAAAACCATGGCCACGTCGCGCCACCGGAACTTCCGGAGCTCTTCCGGACCCATGGCCAGTACGTCGCGGCCCTTGAACCGGATGGAACCGGCATCGATTACCGCGGGATCGCGCAACAATCGCATGATGGCGTTGGCCACAGTGCTTTTGCCGCAACCGGATTCGCCGGCGAGTCCGAATATCTCGCTGGATCCGATGGTGAAGCTGACCCGGTCGACGGCGCGGACCGACCGATTCTCGCCCCGGTACTCCACGCAGAGGTCGGAGACCTCCAGCACCGGTACGGATTCGGTGTTTGAGATGGCGTCGGTGTTGTTCATCGGGATACCTCCGTCGCGGCGATGGGACTGGTGCGGCGGCGCCGGCTGGATCGCAGCCGCGGGTTGCTGACTTCGTCGACCCCATAGTTGATGAGGGAAAGAGCGAACGCGACGAGGGCGATGCACAGTCCCGAGGGGATGAACACCCACCAGTAACCGGATGCCAGTGCGCCGTCGTTGGAGGCCCAGTACAGGTTGGTGCCCCAGCTCACGACGCTCGGGTCGCCGAGCCCGAGGAACTCGAGTCCGGCTTGTGCGCCGATCCCGTAGATGACTGACCCGATCAGGGTGATCATGACGAGAGAGGCCATGTTCGGCAACATCTCCCGGAACATCACTCGGAGCGGTCGCTCGCCGGTGACGATCGATGCCGCGACGAAGTCCTTGCCTCGAATGGACAGTGCCTGCGATCGAAGTACTCGGGCCGAACCGGCCCAGCCGGTGATCGTCAGCACCAGGATGACGGTGCCAATACCGGGGGGGAGGAAGGCTGCGAGAACGACGAGTAGCGGCAAACCGGGGATCAGCAGGAACACGTTGGTGGCAAGGGACAGCGAGTTGTCGATGCGGCGGCCGAAGAAACCGGATGCCAGACCGACCAGCATTCCGATCGCGGTGGCGGCCAGGCCGACAGTGAATCCGACGAATAGCGAGCTGCGGGAACCCCACACGGTGAGGTCGAAGACGTCTTGTCCCTTGGGTGTGGTGCCAAACGGATGTTCCAGGGAGGGAGGTTGCGCCCCCAGGGAGGTGATCAACGAGGGATTCCCCGGCGCGATGACGGGAGCGAGCAGTGCGGTCAGGAGGAACACCGCCAGGATAATCAGGCCGATGACGGCCTTGCGGTTGCGCAGCAGGCTACGGACCAGACTCGACCGGGGTCGACTCCGTCGCCGCCTTCTGTTCGTCGATTGAGGCTGGGACGATTGGGGCGTCGTTGTGGCGGAGGTGCTTTCGAAGTCAGTGTCGGCGAGCAGCTGTACTTCAATGGGGTCGGTAGCGGACATTGGTGACTCCTCCTCTCGGTTCAGCTGACCCGAACACGCGGGTCGAGGCGGACGTAGATGATGTCGACGATGAAGTTGGCGACAAGGACCGCCACCGTGATCGTCAGGAAGATTCCTTGCATCAGGGGGTAGTCCAGTGACGTGACCGCGGTGAGTAACTGGTAGCCCAGTCCGGGGTAGGCGAACACCACTTCGGTGAGCAGTGCACCGCCGACGACGAAACCAATGGCCATGCCGACGGCGGTGACTGCGGGGAGCGTCGCATTGCGGGCGGCGTACCGCATCATGATCCGCGATGGTTTGAGGCCCTTGGCCTCGGCCATGACGATGTAGTCCTCGGACGTGGTGGTGATCATCGTGTTGCGCATCGCGAGCATCCACCCGCCGATGGAGACGATCACGATGGTGGACACCGGCAGCACCAGATGCCAGGCCACGTCGAGGATGAAGTTTGCCGACCACTCTGGCGTCATCCCGGCGGTGAAGGCGTGGCGGAGCGGGAACCAGCCGAGGACGACGCCGAACAGGTACAGCGCCCCCATGGCCAGGAAGAAGTACGGGAACGATCCGAGGAATACCAGGATCGGTGGGAGGGTGGAATCGACGAAGCCACCCCGCCGCCACGCCGCGACGATCCCGAGGAAGTTCCCCAGGATGACCGCGATGATCAGTGCCGAACCACCCAGGAGCAACGTCCAGCCGATCTGGCTGGCGATGACGTCGGTGACCGGAGTCGGGAATCGGGAGATCGACACACCCAGCTGGCCGGTGAAGACGCTCTTCCAGTAGTTCAGGTACTGGGCCAGTAGTCCGCTGTTGTCGAGTCCGAACAGCTGTTGCAGCTGAGCGACCTGATCCGGTGACATCCGGCCCTGGGACTGGCTCATCATCCGTGAAATGGGGTCGCCTGGCATAAATCGTGGAAGGAGGAAGTTCAGGGTCACGCACGCCCAGAACGCGACGAGGTAGAACCCCAAACGGTGAAGGATAAACCGCATGTGAATGCTCCTTTCGGGTGCTTGTCATTGGGGCCCCGCCGGATTGCCCCGCCTTTGATGGGCGAACTCTGACGTGGCGTCTTGCTGCGGGCGATACTCGGGTGTCCGCCCGGCGGCTGGGGTTCTTTCGCCCGGCCGCCGGGCAGGTACTGGGCCGGCCCACGACCACTGATCAAGGGCGCTGGGCAGGTCAAACAGACTGCAAAATAGCCAGTCTCGCTACTAGTTCTTGACCGGCTCGACTGTTGTCAGGACCAGAACTGACGTGGGGGACCGGGTCGACAGGGTGGCGTAGGGGTTGTCCTGGTCTGGGAACCCGGTGAAACGTGAGGTGTTGTAGACGCCCCAGCGTGGCCCCGGGAACAGGGGAATGACGGGAGCATTCTCGGAATAGAGTTCCTGCAGGTGGTCCATGGCGGCCGTCTGTTGGGCCGGATCGGAGGCCGCGGCAAAGTCCGCCAGCAGGGTGTCAGCATCTGCCAGGCCGAACCGGTGGTAATTCTGGAGGGCCTTCTCGCCAACCGGCTTGACGGTTTCGGTGGACATCGCCCCGCGGTAGAACTGGTACGGCGTCGGGTCGCCGTTACTCCAGACGATGCCGGAGTCGAAGCTACCGTCCTCATAGCCGGCGACGACGGCTGACCAGTCGGGGGAGTTCACGGTGACCTGGACACCCACATCGGCCGCATTCTGCGAGATGATATTGGCGACGGAAAGCCAGTCCGATGACGTCGCACCGACAGAGATCTTGAAGGCGAACGGCGAACCGTCCGGCAGCGTACGCACACCGTCGGCGCCGCGTGGGTAGCCGGCCTTGTCCAGCAGTGCATTCGCCGCATCGACATTGCGGGTCGTCCAATCGCAGTTGGCGGCGACCTTTTCGCTGCGCCACTGGTTGTACGCGTCGGTCAGCCCCGTGCAGTCCGCAGGGTGGGTGTAGCCCTGCATGGCGACGGACGCGATGGCCTCGCGATCGATGGCCATGCTGAGCGCCTTCCGGACATCGACGTTATCGAAAGGTGCCTTGGTGGTGTTCACCTGCCAGTTGATCGTGGAGTCCAGCGGTGGGAACCAGAAGTGACGGTGATCGGGATCCTTTGCCACAAAGGCATTCTTGACGTCCGGGATGAACTGGTCGGCCCAGTCCGTCTCGCCGTTGGTGGTTGCCAGATTCGCCGGGTCGTTGCCGGCGAAGGCCAGTAGCTGGACCCCCTGGATCTTCTGCTTGTCCGGCTGCCAGTAGTTGGGGTTGCGCAACAGCTGGAACGATTGGGTCTGGAAGTTGTTGACCTCGGTGTACGGGCCGGTTCCGACCGGCTTGGGGTTCGTTTCGTTGGCCGGTTCCCCGATGTTGGCCCAGACGTGCTTCGGGACGATGACCTGCTGCCCGATCTCATACAAGCCGGGAGAGAACGGGGTGTTGAACGTGAACGACACCGTTGACGGGTCTTTCAATGTGACCGCGTCGATATATTCGAAGCCACCCAGCAGTTTCTGCTGCAATTGGAAGGTGAAGACCACGTCCTCAGCGGTCATCGGCTGCCCGTCAGACCACTTGACCCCGTCGCGGATGGTGAAGTCAATCCCCGTCCCATCCGGCGCAACTGTCCACGCCGTCGCCAGCCAGGGAATCGTGGAGCCATCCGCCGGGTTGAAGACCAGCATCGGCTCGTAGATGGCCTCCTTTGTCATCGGCGAGGAGTTAGGCGAGAACGGGTTGAAATTCTCCGAGAACGTCGCCTGATCCTCACGAGGAATGGTGAGCAATTGTGTGCCGTCGAGACTGCCGCTGCTACTGGAACCCTTTCCCGCGCAACCGGTCAATGCCAGTGCACCCGCCAAGGCGAAGATAACTCCGCCAGCCCTCGCTTTCGACCAGAAACCACGATGTTTCACTGCTGTTCTCCCTTTCACGGGGTCCTCCAAATCATTGAGGTCCGGAATTTCCGGACAGGGGGCAGCCCGCTGCAAACGGGCACTGACAATGGTGAAATTTGTAGCTGGTGGTCGCTAACGGCTGGGTGGAGACCCGACAGATCCGCGACGAACCAGGGGGCACGGCAGGGTCAACGGCTGATGGATGGGGCGCTGGGCGCCGGAATCCACCAGGTCGATGAGCGTCTGAACTGCCCATTGACCCATTTCGTAATGCGGGAGAGCCAGCGTTGTCAGACCCGGCCGGAGCCCATCGGCGATGTTCTCCTGGTTGTCGAATCCCATGATCGAAATATCGTCCGGGATCCGCAACCCCAGATCGGCGGCCGCCTGATAGGCACCCATCGCCATCCTGTCGTTGAAACAGAACAACGCCGTTGGCCGGTCTGGCCGGCCCAAAAGCAGGGTGGCCGCCCGGTAGCCACCGGCCGAAGTTGGCTCCTCACAAATGACTCGTTCGGGGCTGAACGCGAGGCCGTTCTCCGCCAGTCCGCTTTTGAAGCCTGCCAGACGCAGTCCGGTGGCCGGAATGTCCTCCTGGTTGTTCAGGAAGGCAATCCTGCGATGACCGTGCGCAACAAGTTCACGCACCGCGGTCAATGCACCACCGAACTCATCGGGAACGACCGAAGGAATTGAAGGGTCATCGGTGAATGCGTCCACCAGAACCGCAGCCGTCCGGTGTAGCGAAGCCGGTAAGGTCACCCGCCGGTGAAAATCGGAGGCATAAACAATGCCGTCGACCCGGCGGTCCAACAGCGCCCGAATCTCCTTGTCCTCCAACTCCGGGTCCAGACCGGAGTTCATGAACATCAACAGGGAGCCGTTCGCGGCGGCGGTCCGCTGAGCACCAAGGATGGTCAGCCCGGCATACGGTGTCGCACCGATCGCATCGCTGACGAACCCGAACGTGTGCGTCCGCTGCAATCGCAGCCCCTGCGCCAACCGATTCGGCCGGTACGACAGCTCGTCGGCCGCGACCTTGACCCGGTCCCGGGTTTCGGAGTTGATCCGCTTGCCCGGGACATCGTTGAGCACATGGGACACCGTCGTGGTCGAGACGCCGGCCAAGGATGCAACGTCCTTGATGGTGCTCGGCCTGCGGAGGTCCATAGGATGCCCATTCGTTTTGGCGTCGTTGACAGGACTAGGTTGACGCAGGCCGACAGGGGTTGTCAATGTGCCAAAACTTCTTCACCCGGTTAGATCAATCGATTTGGCTCGTTGGTCTCAGCGAGTCAGGCCGGAGCCATGGGCGTTTGCCTGGGACTGGGACGATCAGTCCAGGACAAGGAATTCGCGTGGCGCCGGCCGGTCTATCTCGGCGGGCAACGTCAGCGTCGGTCGTACGCGCGTCGTTGATGCGTCTCCAGGGGCGGTCCGACGGAGGCTCGCCGTATCAGAGGGCACGGTTGGAGCTTGCGTCGTGGGGCGAGTGCATCTGAGCTGTTGATGATCTCAAAGAGAGCCATCACCCCCCAGTACCCCATGTCGTAGTGCGGTAGGGCGACGGTGGTCAGTGGGGGCATCAGCCCGTCGGCGATGTTCTCCTGATTGTCGAATCCTACGACGGAGAGGTCCCGAGGGATCTCCAGTCCGCGTTTCGCCGCGGAATGGTAAGCACCCATGGCCATCCGATCGTTGAAGCAGAATAGCGCCGTGGGCGGTTCCGTTTGGTCCAGCAGGTCGGACGCGGCGCGGTATCCACCGGGCGTGTTGGACGGTTGGCGGGCAACCAGCTCGGGACGAAATCGAATGTGCGCGTCCTTGAGCGCTCGCCGGTAGCCGTCCATGCGCAACGCGGCTGCAGGGATGCCGCTTGCCTCGGTGACGTAGCCAATCCGGCGGTGACCATTTGCGATGAGCTCCTGGACGGCGGCCAGCGCCCCGCCGACCTCATCCGGCACCGTTGAGGTGACCCGGTGGTCGGCTGTGCGGCAGTTGAGCAGCACGGTGGGAATTCCGCGCATGTTGGGCGGCAGGGTCACGACGCGGTGGTAGTCCGCGGCGTAAAGCACTCCATCGACTTTGCGGTCCAGCAGGGCCTTGACTTCCTTTGTGGTCAACTCCGTGTCAAAGCCCGCATTCATCAGCATCAGGAGATTGCCGGTCTCGATGGCAGCGTGCTGGGCTCCCAGAATGATCTCGACCGCGTAGGGCGTGGTGCCGACCGCGTCGCTCACGAAGCCCAGGGTGTTGGTCCGGCTCTGCCGGACTCCGCGGGCCAACAGGTTGGGGCTGTAGGCCAACTCCCGCGCCGCCGACCGGACCTTTTCCCGGGTGCTCTCCTTGACCCGCGCTCCGGGGGCCTCGTTGAGGACATGCGACACCGTGGTCACCGAGCATCCTGCAAGCGCTGCAACATCTTTGATCGTGACAAGATGGTGCGATTGGGTCATTGCTCCATTTCCGATCCTTCATGTGGTTCCAATGTTGCTACCTGCATCAGCGTCACTGGGCTGAGGTTGGGAGGATCTCGCCAGAACCTCTGGCGATCGGGATGCTGTCGACGACGTAGAGCTTGGCGGGGGAGCGGTCGCCACCTATGCGGGCGAGGACCCGTTCGGCGGCAGTCCTCCCGATTTCCGCGATGTTCTGTGCGATCACGGTAATGGCGGGGAGGAACGTCTCGGCGAACGGGACGTCGTCGAAGCCGATCAGCGCGATGTCGTGTTGTTGTCCCATCTGGTGCAACGCCTGGATGGCGCCCATGGTGACCAGGTTCTGACTGGTGAACAGCGCGCCGGGCGGCTGCCGGGCCTGCAAGAGGTCACGGGTCGCACTGCGGGCCGCTTCCGCAGTTCGCAGCCCGTGCCGGATCAGGTCGGTGGGTGCGGTGAGCCCCGAGGCGGCGAGTCCGTCGAGGTATCCCTGGTAGCGGTCAGCAGCGGTAGGGATGGTCTCGGCATCACCGAGATACGCAATGCGGCGGTGTCCATTGGCACCGAGCTGCGTGACAGCCCGACAGGCAGCCTCACGGTTGTTGGTGACGACAGCGTCGGCGATCAGCGGCCGCGGTTGGCGGTCGATAAAGACCACGGAGGTCCCGTGACCCTGTTCGGCGACGATGTAGCGGTGATCGTCGGCGGTAGGCACGACGATCAGGCCGTCCACACGACGGTCGATCAGCCGGCTGACGAGGTTCCGCTCCCGTGCCGGGTCCTCGTCGAGACTGGCGGTCAGCAGCAGGATGCCACGACCGCGCACGTAGTCCTCGATGGCCCGGTGCAACGCTGCGGAGAACGGGTTGCCCACGTCTTCCAAGAGCAGGCCGATGGTGTCGGTGCGGCCACTGCGCAGGTTTGAGGCGGCGAGATTCGTTCGGTAGCCGAGCTTGTCGGCTGCTTCTCGCACCCGCCTGGCCAATGCCGGGTCAACGGTGGGGACGTCATTGATCACCCGGGAAACCGTCTTCAGTGCGACACCGGCGAGCGCTGCGACGTCGCGCATTGTCGGCCGGGTCGACGGAATCCCGGAATCAACACCTTCTTTCGGATGGCCGGCAACTTCTACTTCGAGGTTCACGGGCATTTCCTCCCGCCTCTGGGCAACTGGTCCAGCCGGACAGATTCGGCCGGTCCGCCGATCTGAACTTACTCAGCAGTGGTCCGAGAATGAAACAACCCGAAGGTAATTGGGCGCCTGAATCGGTCAAGTCAAAAGCCCGCGCTGTCGTGATGGAAGCGTGGCCATTTCCATCGAGATGGCAAAAGCGTTCCAATATAACGGCTTTCGCAAGGTAATGGATCGACTGACGCTGCCAAAACTGATTTGGCAACGCGCTAGACAACGGTGTCTCACCTGGCTAGCTTGCAGTTGTTGATTCGGGCAAAGCCAGCCCGCAAGTCGAACAGTGAAATACCGCGGGCGGGATCAGTTCCCGTCGCTAGCACTGGAAGTTTCGGTTTCTAGTAATCCCTGGCCGAAAAGCGGCTTTCCTACCTTGGGTTGCCATGCCCGGGTGACCCTCAACAAAGGAGTTGCACAACGATGCGGTACGACGGAAAGAAGACCCTGACCGGCCGGTTGGTCCCCCTCCTGGTGGCAACCACAGCGGCAGCGCTGGTGCTGTCCGCGTGCGGCAGCAACGACACCGCGACAACGACGACCTCGGCAGCGGCGACCAGCGCCGCGACCAGCAAGGCGAGCAGCGAGGCCAGTAGCGCAGCGACCGGCTCGGACGGGTCGAGCATGGCCGCGGTGCCGACCGGGGACACCGTCGCCGTCACACTGATCACCAAGGATTCGATCAACCCGTTCTTCGTCGCCATGCAAGAAGGCGCCAAGGCGGCCGCGGAGAAGGACAACGTGACCCTGACCGTCGCCGCAGGTAAGGAGGACGGCGACGAGGACGGCCAGGTACAGGCCATCGAGAACGCCATCTCCCGGGGTGACCAGGGCATCCTGATCACGCCGAACGGGCCGGGGGTGAACCCCGCTATCACCAAGGCGCGGGATGCCGGTTTGTTCGTGATCGCCCTGGATACCCCGCCGGACCCGGCGGACACTGTTGACATCACCTTCGCCACCGACAACTTCAAGGCCGGTGAACTCATCGGCAAGTGGACCGCGGCCCAGCTGGGAGGCAAGGAGGCGACCATCGCGATGCTCGACCTGTTCAACGACAAGATCGTCTCCGTTGACTACAACCGCGACCAGGGCTTCCTGACCGGGATGGGCATCGACACCAAGGACAAGACCAAGAACGGTGACGAGGACGCCACCGGCGCCTACTCCGGTGGGAACTACACGATCGTCTGTAACGAACCCACCCAGGGCAACCAGGACGGCGGCAAGACCGCGATGGAAAGCTGCCTGTCCAAGAACCCGGACATCAACGTCGTCTACACGATCAACGAACCCGCCGCCGCTGGTGCCTCTTCTGCCCTGCAGGCCGCCGGGAACAGCGGCGCCCTGATCGTGTCCGTCGACGGCGGCTGCGACGGCGTCGCGAACGTGGCCTCCGGCGTGATCGGCGCAACCTCACAGCAGTACCCGGTGCGGATGGCGCAACTCGGGGTGGACGCGATCACCACCATCGCCCGTGGTGGTCAGGCACCCGCGGTCACTCCTGGCCTGGAGTTCTACGACACCGGCGTCACGTTGGTGACCGATACCCCGGTCACCGGTCTGGACAGCATCACCAGCACCGAAGGCGCCAAGATCTGCTGGGGCTGATCACCTCTCGACGGAGCCTGGCCGGTTCCGGCGTGACACACCGCCGGAACCGGCCGACTGCGCCTCGATTGACGGCACCACTCGCTCCGTTCTTTGCAGAACGACTTCTTTCAGGACAACTGCGGCGCCGGGTCTGTTTGCGGTGACGCCGGCAAGGAGGCCTTCGTGACCACTTCTCCCTCTGACACAGAGGTGCACGCCCCCAAAAATGCGGCCGAACAATTCGCGCAACGGCGGCGATCGCCCGCTCAACGGATTCAACATGTGCTGCATTCCCACCCGTCGATCAGTCCTTTGCTGGTGCTGGTCGTCTCGTTCCTCATCTTCACCATCATCAATCCGAGAATGGCGCAGCCCAGCAACATCTCGTTGATCCTGCAGCAGGTCGCTGTCATCGCCGCGCTGGCGATCGGGCAAACCCTGATCATCCTCACCGCCGGCATCGACCTGTCCATCGGGGCCGCGACGATCTTCTCGATGCTGATCATGGCGAATCTGGCGGCCAACAACGGAGTCCCCGGTTTCCTCGCCCTGCTGATCGGGGTCGCCGTCGGTGCGCTCTGCGGCCTACTCAACGGTGTGTTGGTCACCCGCCTGAAATTGCCCCCGTTCATCGTGACGCTCGGAACCCTGAGCATCTTCACCGCGCTGGCATTGCTGTACTCCCAGGGCAAGAGCGTGCAGTCCAAAGACCTGCCCGACCTGTTGAACTGGACCGGCGTGACGATCGGCATCGGCGGATTCCGGATCACCTGGGGGGTCGTACTCGTCGTGATCATGGCCTGCGTGGTCGCGTTCGTCCTGAGTCAAACAGCGTGGGGCAGACACGTATACGCCGTCGGTGATGACACCGAAGGCGCCCGACTCGCCGGTATCCGGGTCAACCGAGTCTTGCTCAGTGTGTATGTGGTGGCCGGCGTCATCTACGGCATCACCGCGTGGATCCTGATCGGCCGGGCCGGCACCGCCAGCCCGAACGCGATCGTCGACGCAAACCTGGAAAGCATCACCGCCGTGGTGATCGGCGGTACCAGCCTCTTCGGCGGTCGTGGCGCGGTCATCGGCACCATGCTGGGTGCCTTGATCGTCTACGTCTTCCGCAGCGGGCTGTCCCTGGCCGGGGTGGACGACCAGTGGCGGATCCTCGCGATCGGTGTGCTGATCATCGCGGCCGTCTCCATCGACCAATGGATCCGGAAGGTCAAGGCATAGTCATGAGTGCACCCGTCAAACATCTCAGCACCGCCACTGTGGACACCCGAGATCCCGTCCTCAAGGCCCGTGGCCTGATCAAAACCTACGGCCGGGTCATCGGCCTCGACGGTGTCGACCTCGACCTTTACCCAGGAGAGGTGCTCGCCATCATCGGGGACAACGGTGCCGGCAAGTCCACCCTGGTGAAGGCACTGACCGGGGCGGTGACCCCGGATTCGGGGGAGATCTGGTTGGACGGCCAGCCGGTACATTTCCGGACCCCGATGGACGCCCGCGCGGCCGGCATCGAAACCGTCTACCAGACCTTGGCCGTCGCACCGGCACTAGACATCGCCAGCAACCTGTTCCTCGGCCGGGAAGAACGCCGAGCCGGGTTCCTCGGCGCCCTTCGGATGCTCGACAAGAAGGGCATGAAAGACAAGGCCGGCGCATCCATGGCCGAGCTGGGCATCGGCACCATCCAGAACATGAGCCAAGCCGTCGAGACCCTCTCCGGTGGGCAGCGGCAGGCCGTCGCTGTCGCCCGGGCCGCAGCATTCGCCACCAAGTTCGTCGTCCTGGACGAGCCCACCGCGGCGCTGGGCGTGAAAGAAACAGGTCAGGTCCTGAACCTGATCCGCAAAATCAAGGCCAAGGGCCTACCGATCATCCTGATCAGTCACAACATGCCCAACGTATTCGAGGTCGCCGACCGCATCCACATTGCCCGGCTCGGTGGCTGCGCCGGCATCATCACCCCGCAATCACACACGCCAACCGAAGCCGTCGCGATCATGACCGGCGCCACCACCCTGCAAAACGGCTGATCGCAACCATTCGGTTGTCCGATCGCTGGTTCGAACCCCGCTATGGGAATGAGAAGTCGGTGAACTTCGTGGTAGGGCCGGAAGGTCCTGCGTCAGTACGACAACGTTATCTGAACTATTCTTCAGCGCAGAAGGGTCACCCGTCGGTGTTGCCTCAGCAGAACAAACTCAGAACGCTTGCCACCGCTGTCCTCTGTGCCGCGTTGGCCGCCCTTTCGGTTGTCGGCGCACCGGCCTTTGCCGCCGATCCACCGGACCCGGCCTCCGAACAATATCGTCCCTATCTTCACTTCAGTCCCACCAAGAACTGGATGAACGACCCCAACGGCCTCGTGTTCTACAAGGGGGTCTACCACCTCTTCTATCAGTACAACCCGTTCGGGAACACCTGGGGCAACATGAGTTGGGGCCACGCGACCAGCACCGACCTGCTGCATTGGACCGAGCAACCGCTCGCGATCCCGCAGGACGCGGACGCCGACATTTTCTCGGGCTCGATTGTCGTCGATCATGACAACACGTCCGGGTTCGGCACGGCCGACAACCCGCCGCTGGTCGCGATGTACACCTCGGCCTACCACACGGGGAAACAGGCGCAATCACTTGCCTACAGCACCGACGCCGGGCAAACCTGGACCAAATACTCGGGAAATCCGGTACTCGACCGCAATTCCAACAACTTCCGTGACCCCCACATGTTCTGGTACAACGGCGGAAGCCCGGCCACCTCGTACTGGGTCGTCGTCACGGTGGAATCCAACGACCATCAGGTGCTGATGTTCAAGTCGACTGATCTGAAGAACTGGACGGCGTTGAGCACGTTCGGCCCGGCAAACGCGGTCGGCGGACAATGGGAATGCCCAGACCTGTTCCCGATCGCCGTGGATGGCGACCCGAACAACATCAAGTGGGTGATGGTGGTCAACATCAACCCCGGTGCCGTTGGCGGCGGATCCGGCGGGCAGTACTTCGTCGGCGATTTCGACGGCACCACCTTTACTTCCGACAGCACTGTCGGGACGGACACTTTGCCAGCCGGAACCACGCTGGCGGGTTTCGACGACGGCACCTACAACGGGTGGACCGTGAACAACGAACCGGGCAATTGGAAGAACGGGCCCTTTGGCGCGGCGCCGGCGACCGGCGCCCTCGACGGCCAAAGTCCGGTCTCCGGCTTCTCCGGCAGCGGATTGATCAACGGGTTCAACGACGGCGACTGGCCGATGGGGACAATGCAATCACCAGACTTCACCATCGACCAGGACTACCTCAATTTCCTGGTCGGCGGCGGTGACCATCCCTGGCAGGAGGGGACATCCACCAAGGGCGTCGACCCGGACGGCACCGTGGTCAACGACTTCGAGGCCACCGGGTGGGGCGACTGGACGGCGACCGGCGACCTGGCAGGAGCAGGACCGACCACCGGCGCCACGTCCGGGCAGTCCGCGGTCACCGGATTCCAAGGATCCCGACTGCTCAATACCTTCCTCGCAGGCGACGCCACCACCGGAACACTGACCTCACCGCCGTTCACCATCACCGCGCCGGCGATCGACTTCATGATCGCGGGCGGCAACCACCCATGGGGCCAGGCAAACCCGACCGCGCTGAACCTGGTGATCGGCGGCCAGGTCGTCCGCACCGCCACCGGTAACGACAGCGAAACCCCCGCCTGGCAGGGCTGGGATGTCACCGATCTGCAGGGCCGGCAGGCGACCCTGCAGGCGGTGGACGACAACACCGGCGGGTTCGGTCACCTGCTGCTGGACCAGATCACCGTCGCCGACCACCCCGTCAGCACGTTCGCCGATTTCGAGAACCACACCGGCCAACTCCCTGCCGGGTGGACCGCCGACGGCGATTTCGCCACCAGCGGAGTCAACACCGAAAACCTTGACGCCAACAGCCAGCAGGGGCTCAACGTCCTGGACACCTGCACAGTCCCCGGGAAGTGCGACACCGCCACCGGAACCTTCTACTCCCCGCAGTTCACCATCACCCAGGACTACATCGACTTCCTGATCGCGGGCGGCACCCACCCATGGGGCGCTCCGGACCCGGCCGCAGTGAACCTGGTGGTGAACGGTCAGGTGGTGAAAACTGCCACCGGCAACGGCACCGGCTACATGAACTGGACAGCCTGGGACGTGTCCGACCTGATCGGGGAGACAGCGCAGATCCAGGTCGCCGATCTGCACTCCGGTGGCGACTTCGGGCACATCATGGTCGACGCCTTCACCTTCTCCGGAGCCCCCGCCTTGCCACGCAGTACAGCAACCTCGGTCAATCTGGTCGTCAACGGCGCCGTGGTCCGGACCGCCACTGGCAAGAACAGCGAAAACCTCGATTGGGCATCTTGGAACGTCAACGAGTTCGTCGGCCAGCTCGCCCATATCAGCGTCGTCGACAACAACCGCGGCGGCTGGGGACACATCCTCGCGGACCAGTTCATGGTGTCCGACACGGCAGCGCCGTCGCGGACGCAATCCTACGACTGGCTCGACTGGGGGCGCGACTTCTACGCTGGCGTCACCTATGACAACGCTCCCGACAACAAACGGATCATGATCGCCTGGATGAACAACTGGGACTACGCCAACCAGATCCCCACCGGGCAATGGCGTAGCGCCATGGCTCTGCCCAGAGAACTCGCCCTGCAGACCATCGACGGGAGACCCCAGCTCGTGCAGAAGGTTGTGGACCAGATCGGCGCGCTGACAACTCCGGTCTCCTACACGGCGGGACCGAGCAGCATTCCGGCAGGTTCGACCGCGCTGCCCGCCCAGGCAAACGGCAACGTCACCAAGATCGACGCGGTGTTCTCCCCGGGTACCGCCACCACCTTCGGGCTCACCGTGCGGCAATCCGCAGACGGCTCAGAGGGCACCCCCGTGCTGTACGACACCACCACGGGCCGATTGACTGTCGACCGAACCCAGTCCGGCGACGTCAGCTTCAACCCCACCTTCTCCTCGATCGAATCCGCCCCGGTCCGGCTGGAAAACGGAAAACTCCACCTGGAGCTCTACCTCGACCGGTCCTCGATCGAGGTCTTCGCCCAGAACGGCAAACGCACCATCACCGATCAGGTCTTCCCGAAAGACACCAGCAACGGCATCTCCCTAGTATCCCGGGGCGGCACCGCTCACCTGGAAAGCCTCACCATTACCCCGCTTCAGGCAGCCATGTGGAAGCTGCCCAAGGCACAAACGATCACCTTCGATCCGGTCGGTCAAAAGACGGTAGGTGACCCAGACTTCACCGTCACGGCGAACGCTTCCTCAGGGTTGCCCGTGACATTCACTGCCACGGGAGTCTGTGCCGTCACGGGTGCCACGGTGCACCTCACCGGCGCCGGCAACTGCACCGTCGCCGCAGCCCAGGCAGGTAACGCCGATTACACGGCGGCCGCTCCGGTGAAACAGACCTTCACAGTGGTGCCGGCCGTCCTGGACAACTTCAACCGCGCCAACGGCGCAGTCGGAGCGAAGTGGACCGGAACGACCACCACCTCGTTCTACAAGATCGCCGGCAACGCGCTCGACGTCCAAGCGGGCGGCCCGATGATCTGGAAGACAAAATTCGGCACCACACAGGAAGCGTCCGTCCAACTCACGACCATCGACCCGAAAAGCCCTTCCCAGGGTGTGCTGCTGAAGGTCCAGGCAAACAGGATCGCGACGGCAGGGGCGATCTCGGTCGTGTACGACGCCACCAAG
Organism: uncultured Actinomycetota bacterium; assembly: GCA_963730295.1. GTDB lineage: Bacteria > Actinomycetota > Actinomycetes > Mycobacteriales > Nakamurellaceae > Nakamurella. Next base: position 367,802 of record CAVSRE010000011.1, read on the forward strand.
AAGGCTGTCCGGGTCTCCACTCTGCGCGTCGGGGCGTGGGCTTGGACGCCGTATGCCAAGTACCCTGTCACATTCGTGAACGGAGACGTGCTGGGCGCCAGAGCGCTGGCCAGTGGTGAGGTTCAAGTCTCCAAGAACGGAGTGCTGGTCACAACGGTCACGCTGAACTCTGCGGACAAGAAATTCTTCAACACCAAGGGCGGGTACCTCGGGATCTGGTCCGCAGCCGCACGGAATGCGGTCCTCGACGACTTCCGTGGCGGGACCATCGGATGAGTTCCGCTGGTCAACCATAAACTGACGACAGCGACGAGTCGAACGGGGCCGGACTGAGCAGTCCATGATCATCACCGGTCTACGAGGCGTAGGCAAGACCGTGCTGCTCGGCCAGTTCCGTGTCAAGGCGCTTGAGCGCGATTGGGTCGTGGTCGAACTGGAGGTCAGCAAGCACGACGACACCGACTTCCGCCGCGACATCTCGGGCCGCCTACGTACAGCCCTGCCGGAATTGTCCCCGAAGGCACGCTGGACAGATCGCTTCCGACATGCGGCGGCCGTTCTCAAATCCTCACGATCAGCGTGGACGCCACGGGCTCGGTATCAGCAGGACTGGACGTCGAGGCGGCCGAGTGTTTTGCCGACCACGCCAACCTGGCGATGGACCTCACTGACGTGTTCCTCTCCTTGGGAGAGGCAGCCCACGAGCGCGACCGCGGCGTCGTCCTGCTGTTCGACATTACCGACCGCACAGATATCCGTACACGCCGTTCGTCCTGCGTGACTTTAGGGACGTCCCGTGGTTGTTTACCGACCGGTATCGGGATGTCCGTCACGTTCGGGCGAAGGAGGGTGCGTGGCACGACGAGTGGTGATCGGCGACCTGCGGGTGCAGCGGATCGAGCAGAGCGGTGGGCGGCGGTCTTGGACGATCGTGACGCCGGACGGTGGCGAGCACGGCGAGGCCGACCGGTTCCTGCGTGAACACGACGGGTCCGGGACGCAGCGGACCTACGCGTATTTGCTGGTCGACCATCTGCGTTGGCTGCAGCGCGAACGCCTGACGATCGAGCGGGTGGGGCTGCGGGACCTGGAACGCTACATGGGTTTGTTGGGTGCGGATGTCCGGTTGCCGCTGGGCGAGCCGTGGCGGCAAGGGAAACGTCCGTACGGACCGGCGGCGTTGTCGATCACTGCGGCGTGCGTGAAAGGCTTCTACCTGCATCAGGCCTCGTTGGGCGTCAACCGCGAGCTCGGCAAGGCCCTCGACCGCAGCCGGCTGCCCTCACGCGCCGACCGGCGACGACGGTTCCTGGGTCATACCACCACGGCGGTTCCGGCCAACCCGCTCGCGCCGCCCGCGCCGCGGCGGCGGCATCCGAAGATGCTGCCGGACGGTGCCCGGGAACGATTGCTGGCCACGGTGCGGTCGGCGCGCGATCGCCTGGTGGTGACCTGGTTGAGCGACGGCGGCCTGCGGGTCGGCGAACTGTGCGGGCTGCATCTGGTCGACCTGCACCTGCGCGGCGACGCCGACTGCGGGCAGTGCCGCACGCCGCACCTGCACGTGTGTCACCGCCCTGACAACCCGAACCACGCCGAGGCGAAGACCAAACATCCCTGGCGGGTCGACGGTGGGACCGTGTGCGGCGGGTTGATCAAGCGGGTCAGCCCGGCGATGATCCACACCTACTTCGAGTACATCACCGCCGAGTACCCGCGTGGGTGCATCGATCACGGGATGCTGCTGGTGCAGCTGCACGGCGATCAGGTCGGGCGGCCGTGGGCGCCGGTCGCGGCGCGGCGGATGCTGGCCCGCGCGGGGCAACGCGCCGGGCTGGGCGTGATCCGGCCGCACATGTTCCGGCACTCGTTCGCCTCTGCGGTGCTGGATGCCTCCGGCGGGAACCTGGTCATCGCCCGCGACGCCGGCGGCTGGGCGTCCGCGGCGATGGTCGACGAGGTCTACGGACACGCCGATGTGCACGACCCCGCCTTCGACGCCGCGCTGCGCAGCGTCTGGGGTGAACAGCAGTGACCGGCGTGAATGCCCTTCCGCTGCAACCGTGTTCGCCTGGCCGGGACCGCGAGGACCGTGACCGGCTGGAGATCCTGACTGCGTTGATCAACGGGCCTTCGTTCGACCCGATGTTCCGGCCGGACGTGATCGACGTCCCGGCCGATCACCCGGTCTACCGGTGGATCTGCGTTGTCGATCGCTGCGAACGGCCACGCACAGGCGGCACCGACCTGTGCGGCGAGCACCAGCAGCAATGGGCACGAGACCGCTCGCGGGGCGCCGGGAAGGCCGAGTTCCTCTTGGCCGCAAAGGGTTTGCTGCGGCATGTGCGTGTCGAGGACATGCCGTGCCGGATCTGCCCGGACCGGCCGGTGGCGCATTCGGAGCTGCTGTTGTGTCGCTCCCACAACCTGCGGTGGTATCGGCACAGGCAGACCATCGGCGAGGCCGCCGATTTCACCGAATGGTGCCGCGCCCAACCGGCGCTGGCCGGATACGGCAGGTGCACGGTGACGGTGTGCCTGAGCCGGGCGAACTCGCCGTTGGGGTTGTGCGGGCGGCACGAAAGCCGTTACGACCGCGACGACCGGCCTGGTGGGGCGGTGCTGCCTGATCGTTGGTGGCATCGCTTCGAGCAGCACGACCGGCCGGTGCCGATCGAGTACGCCGAGGAGCGCGCGTTCCGGCGGTGGTGCGCCACCACACCCGCGCCGCCGTTCCGCGGACAGATCAACCTGCTCGGGCTGCGCCCGCTGGTGGCCGCCGAGCTGAAATGGGGCCTGTTCATCAGCACCCGACGGTCCCGGCCGCAGCGGCGTGACCTCGGCTGGATCCGTTCGGTGGTGACCGCATGCCGCGACAGCGATCTGGATTCCCTCGTCGGGTTCGAACCCGGCCAGAGCTGCCCGCAGATGGCCGCGACGATCATCCGGCAGATCCAGTCGGAGTTGCTGCTGGTCTACTTCACCCCGGCCGGGTAACCCGCCAGCATCCCGGCCATGTCCGCGTGGAACCGCACCCCGGAAGATGACGGCGCAGTAAGTCGACCTGCTCGGCCGGAAGTCCCCGGCGGCCCGTTGCCATCCATACGTCGACGACCCGGGCGGCCTGCGAGCGCCATCCCTTCGAGCCCTCCACGGTCTGCCCCTCCAGGGCCACCACCGCCACCAACCGGCGGGCCGACCAGTACTGCAACCGCAGATCCCGCAGATCCCGTAAGGAATAGATCCCGCAGGTGCACCCGTCCGCCGGGGCGGCGTGCCCACGGCCGCACATGGCGATGCACGTCCCATCGGCCCAATCCGCACCGGTGAACGACAACGGCAGCAGGTAGCCGTTGGCCGACACCCGGAACGTCCGCAACGCGAACACCCCGACAACCGGCTCAGGTGCGCCCTGCAGCGAAGTCACGTGCTCTCCGTCCTACGCCGACCGTGCGCCCCGGCGTAACGCCACCGACGGTGCCAACTGCCGCCATACCCGCGCACAGCCTGCGCAGTGGTAGCGGCGCACGGTGATCAGCAGCAATGTTGGCCGCCAGCCCAACGGTTCGTGCGCGAGCAGCCGGGTCACCGTGTCCCGCGGGGCACCCCGTTGTCCACACCGGCCGCATTGATCGCCGGTATCGACAACCCGACAGGTGATGATCGCCCGGTCGGGTTCCAAGAACTGCCCGACAGCCCGCAAACCGAGCTCCTCGAGGCGGCAGAACGTGGTCAGATCAGGGTCGGCGAAGGTAGCGTCAGCCATGTCGAGGTCCTCCGGATGAGCGGCGTCAGAACCTTCATCCTGCGAGGACCTCGACCCCTACCCGGCCAACGACGCGCCCACCATCCCTACACCCTCATCTGCGATGAGCCGCATTGCTCTCGACTACCCGAGCATCGTTTCTATACGCCAGTAGGCGTGACGTCATTCAGGACACCAGCGTTCGGACATCGCGAAGGTCCAGCTCGAGTTTCTATACGCCAGTAGGCGTGACGTCATTCAGGACATCAGCGGTCGGCGCGTAGTGCGTTGCATGCCGTCGGAGTTTCTATACGCCAGTAGGCGTGACGTCATTCAGGACATTCCACGAGACGGGACCGTCAGTCGAACGCAAGTTTCTATACGCCAGTAGGCGTGACGTCATTCAGGACACGAACGACGCTCGGCTAACGATGTCGCATGCTGCTGAGTTTCTATACGCCAGTAGGCGTGACGTCATTCAGGACAAAAACAAACCGGCCAATTGCTTTTTCGGTCGAGTTTCTATACGCCAGTAGGCGTGACGTCATTCAGGACCATCAGCTATCGATGCTCGTGAGGGGTCATGCTCGCTGTTTCTATACGCCAGTAGGCGTGACGTCATTCAGGACAGCAACTGAACGTCCGCTGAGCGTCGATTCGCAGAGTTTCTATACGCCAGTAGGCGTGACGTCATTCAGGACTAGTCGACTCGGGCGATGATTTCGCGCACCGTGCGGTTTCTATACGCCAGTAGGCGTGACGTCATTCAGGACGACTGACTTGTCAAGTGTCAGATCGCGACATGGTTTCTATACGCCAGTAGGCGTGACGTCATTCAGGACGTTCACGGGACGTCATCGCCAGACTGGCAGCTGCACGTTTCTATACGCCAGTAGGCGTGACGTCATTCAGGACATCCGCATCCAGACGTCTCGTCAGACGGCGAGCAAGTTTCTATACGCCAGTAGGCGTGACGTCATTCAGGACCACGCAAGAACGTCTCGGCATGTCGGGCGAGTTTCTATACGCCAGTAGGCGTGACGTCATTCAGGACTGTTGACTGGAGACGACTTCGGTCGCGGTAGGAGTTTCTATACGCCAGTAGGCGTGACGTCATTCAGGACCGGTTCGCGAAAACTGTCCAAGCTTCTCGCTCGTGTTTCTATACGCCAGTAGGCGTGACGTCATTCAGGACGCGGTGCCAGATCATGTCAAGACGCTGCCGGCATCCGTTTCTATACGCCAGTAGGCGTGACGTCATTCAGGACATCTTCACCGCGACATGGGACACGGATCGTGTACGTGTTTCTATACGCCAGTAGGCGTGACGTCATTCAGGACGGCTGCCCATTTCGACCAGTACCTGGAATTCGGTTTCTATACGCCAGTAGGCGTGACGTCATTCAGGACCCTACCCCGTTTGGGACCGGTCTGACCTGCGGTGATGTGGGGTTGTTGCACAGGTCCTCGTTTCAAGATCGTCTTCGGCGTGTTCCATGGGTGGAACGGCCTCGTTTGTGCTGGTCCGGGCGTTGCACAGCAGACAGGGTAGTAACCGAGCAGCCGACCACCCCGTCACATCACGGCCCAGTAGTACTCCGGTTCGGCCACGGTGGCCTGGCCAAGGATCCCTACCGCGTCCCAGCACGTCCCGCACTGGCGGAAGAAGTACACAGAGTCCACGTCGAGATCAACGATCCCACGAGCCCGGTCGCGGATCTCCTGCAGAGTCTCATGGTCGATCGTCGCCAGGAACACGCTGCGCTGGATACGGTCGCCGTGGGCCTGCAGAACCGCCGCGAGTCGGGACCGGCGGCGGTCCTCGCTGACGTCGTAGGCGATGACCACCGTCACCGCCATGACATGCCGACCCAAGACGGGCTGGCCTTGTGAACGATGGCCGAGATCTGTTCGGCCTGCCGGTACAGGTGTCTGCGCATGCTGCCGGAGAAGCCCAGCAACGCGCCGGCTGTTCGTTGCAGCATCCGCAGTTCATATCCATCGATGAGGGCTTCCTTGCCTGCCTTGGTGAGCAGGACGCCAGGAACCGGATCCTCACGGCGCCCGTGCGCCGCGGTGAGGGCACGGCGTCGAGCCGCCGAGATGACGACCTGGTCGACGATCAGCGGCCGGAACTCTTCCATCAGGTCCAGGGCAAGCGATGGACGGTTGTCCTGCTCGGCGTGGAGCATCCCGATCGCCGGGTCGAGCCCGGCGGCGCACAACGCGGACACCGCCTCCCCGAGCAGGATTGCGTACCCGTAGGACAGGGCAGCGTTGATGACATCCGCCGGCGGACGACGTGACCGGCCCTCGAACCGGGCGTCTTCCGGAACGATCCCTCCGAGCGCCTGAAAATACGTCCGGGCGGCGGCGCCTTCCATGCCCATCAACTCGTCGCGGCTGGTGCAGTCGGGAACCATCGCCAGGATCGACTCCATTTGGCCCGTCGCTTCGGTGACCACCTCCGCGCAGTCGCGGCGGCCCAGCCGTTGCAGCAGGACCACCTGTTTTCGCACCTTCGCCGTCACCACCGCCCGGCCGAACGGGACCGTAATGTCAGGATCGTCAGCGGCGGCGAGTTGCGCACGGAGTCGGCGCCGTGCGATGATCACCCGCCGCGGGCCAGGCATGTCCGAGATAAGAGCCTCGGCGGGAGAGGAAGACCAGGTCAACCTCGTTGCTCAACGCCCAGGACCGAAGCCCAGCGGAAACGCCGACCCCGCCGAAGCACACCACCCGTTCCAGCAGGCCGGACGGTACGTCAAGCAGCTCAGTGTCTTCGCCGGACTCGACAAGCACCCTGCCGTTATGGATTCTCGCCCCGGACCCCTGAACACCCAGGTAGAGCACCTTCCGGACAGGGTCGGTGACCCGGTGATCGGCCAGAGTCGGTGGGTATCGGGGCCCGAAGTCCTCGCCGAGGAAAGTGAACCCGTCATCGAAAGACAACACATCGCTCTTGTCCGCGCCCAACGCCATCCCCAAGTCACCTACTGCGTCGCTGGCCACCCGCATCGCCTCCCACGCCTCGTCCTGTCAGCCGCTGCGATCACCATGTCGTCGCTGTACCGCACCAACGGGAACCCGGTCCTGGTGACCGTGTCGTCGAAATCGGCCAGCACCAGGTTCGCCCACAACGGCGACAACGGTGAGCCCTGCGGCAGGCCAGGGACATACCCCCGGGCACCGCGGTCCGCCGCCCGCCGGGCCAGCAAGCTTTCCAGCAGCGGCACCAGTTCCGGGTCGTCCAACAGCGCCGTGATCTTGCGGCGGAGCAACGGCAACGGGATCGACGGGAAGCAGTCGTCGATGTCGCAACGGCACACCCAGCGCAGGCCTTCCTCCCGTAATCGGGCGACCGCCTGGACGGCGTCGGGAACCCCGAGGCCAGGACGGTACGCGTAGGCCGCCGGTCCCAGCCAGGGTCCACCACCGGTGTCAACACCACGAGCGCGGCTCGTTCCACGATCCGGTCCCGGACACTGGGCACATGCAGCAGCC
>CAVSRE010000012.1:0-1032699 GCA_963730295.1 uncultured Actinomycetota bacterium
CCTTTGAGCCCAAGAACTGGACTCAACAAGCGGCCTCGAAGCCGCAGTTTGTCTGTCCCAACCTAGCGGAAGCCCGTCAGGAATCCGGGCAAACCAACACGAACCCTAGAACGGCTGCGTTCCCTTCGCCCAGGTCTTGGCCCAGTCGCCGCGGATGCCGGTGGCCTCGAAGTCGCCGAGGTCGGTGGTGGCGAAGGGGTCGTCGAGGTAGCGGACCTCGTCGTGCTGCGGCTCCGCGCGGATCGACCTTGACGAGTGCGAGCCGGTAGCGCGGGACGGCGTTCTTGCCGGTCATGACCTCGTTGTGGGTGACGAAGAAGTCCTTGGCGCCCTCGATGCGGGCCTTGACCTCGATGCGGTAGGTGTCGCCGTCGGCGTCGGTGGACAGGATGTCGAAGCCGGGGTTGTTGAAGGCCTGCTCGACCGGCTTGCGGCCGAGTTCGCGCTCGCGGGCCAGCACGAGGTCGACGCCGCGGCGCTCGACTTCCTTGGTCTCCTTGGCGTGGATCGGCGCGGTGGCCGGGAGCTCGCCTTCGAGCATCGCCGAGGGGCAGCACGAGCGCGGCGGTCACGATGTGCGGCGGCTTGGTCGACATCAGCTGCCTGCTGGTCGAGCAGGGCCAGGCGCTTGCGGAGCCGGGAGTCGAGCTCGACCGCCTTGCGGTTGAGGCTGTCGGAGGACTCCTTGGGCTTCTCGCCCTTCTGTTCCTTCTCGCGAGGCGACCGCTGCGTCGAGCAGCAGGCGGTCGCGTCTCTGCGCTCGAGGCGCTTCGTGACCAGGTCGCGGGCCTTGGTCGAGCTCGGCGAGGCGCCGCGGCTGCACCTCGGCGAGGTACTCGGGCAGCTGGTTGGCGATGATCCAGCTCATCGCCTTGTCCTCGGCGTCAGCGAGCCAACGCAAGCGGCGCGCTGCGTCGGCGACCGGGCCGGCTGGCGCAGCGACACAGTCGAGGTACGGCGCCGGGCCGGCGGGGCTGACGGTGCCGAAGCTGTCGACGTAGGCGTAGCCGAACCGGCGGGCGACGGACGTCGCCGGTCGCGTCGGCGACCTCCTCGACGACTCCGACGAGCAGCTGCGGCTCCTCCAGCGTCGACGAGACGAGGACCGTGCCGCTGGTTGAGGGCACCGCCGAAGCTGCGGATGGCTTCGTCCATGACCGCGTCGTGCAGCGGGTGTCCGGGCGCGAGCAGGTCGGCGCGGGGCAGGTCGCTCGGCTGGACGTGGCTCAGGTCGAAGGTGACTCGGTCGTACCTGGTGGCGATCGGTCCGTGCTTGCCGGCCGAGCGGACGTGCTGCGGGCACGTTGGCGATCTCGTAGCGGCCCTGCTCGCGCTTGGCGATGCGGCCACCGAGCCGGGTGAACGCCGCCTTGAAGGCGAGCTCGATGTAGTGCGGCTGCAGCCGGCGGGCGCGGGCCTCGTCCATCGCCGCCGCAGCGCGTGCGAGGTCGGCCTCGGCGAGGTGCTCGGAGGCGAGGGCGCGCTCGTCGAGCAGCTCCTTGAGGCCGTCGCCGACGCTGGCGTCGATGACCTCGTGCATCTTGGCCTGCACGTCGGGTCGCTCGCCGTACTGGATCGCCTCGAGCAGCAGGTTGCGCAGCGGGGTCTCGGTGAAGGCCTCGCCGAGGACGTCGAAGACCTTGCCGCCGTAGGCCTTGCGCTGCTCCTCGATCTTCTCCAGCAGGCGGGTGAAGACCTCGCCCTCGCGGGTGTTGGTGGCGACGAGGTTCCACAGCCGGCAGACCTCGTCCTGGCCGATGCGGTGGATGCGGCCGAAGCGCTGCTCGATGCGGTTGGGGTTCCACGGCAGGTCGTAGTTGACCATCAGGTGCGCGGCCTGCAGGTTGAGCCCCTCGCCGGCGGCGTCGGTGGCGAGCAGGATCTGGCAGTCGCGGTTCTTGGTGAACTCCTCGGTGATCTGGCGGCGCTCGTGCGCGGCGCACGCCGCCGTGGATCGCCTGGACGGCGTCGGGCTTGCCGAGCAGCGAGCCGGATCGTGCCGCGGAGGTAGTCCAGGGTGTCGCGGTGCTCGGTGAAGATGATGAGCTTGCGCGGCCAGCCGTTGGCGTCGGTGATCGAGCGCGTTGTCCTGGAGGATGTTGCGCAGCTCGGTCCACTTGCGGTCGGTGCCGGCGTCGCGGACCAGCTTGGCGGTCTTGATCAGCTCGGCCAGCTCGAGCGAGCTCGGCGTTCGAGCTCCTCGACGGTCTGCGCTGCGGTGGCGGCGTCGAGCAGCTCCTCTTCGAGCTCCTCGATCTCCTCGGCGTTGTAGCTCGTCGTCGTCGAGGTCCTCGAGGTCGACGGTGGGCTCGTGCGTCGGCTGTAGGTGCCGTTGAGGATCTCCTGCTTCTTGCGCTCCAGCCGCTCGGAGCGGCGGACCAGGCTCCGGTAGATCGCCTCGGGGCTGGAGGCCAGACGGCGCTGCAGCACGGTGAGCGCGAACCCGACGGTGTTCTTGCGCTTGCCGCCGAGCGCGTCGGCGCGGTTCATGCCCTCGCGGACGTAGTCGGTGACGTCCTCGTACAGGTCGTACTCCAGCTCGGTCAGCTCGTAGGGGACGGTCTCGGCGATGCGCTCGGGGAAGAGCGGCTTGCCCTCGAAGGTGAGCAGGTCCTCCTTGACCATGCGGCGCATGATGCCGGTGGTGTCGGCGCGTCTTCTTGCTGCTTGCCCTCGAACCGGTCGCGGTCCAGCAGCGTGAGGAAGAGCTGGAAGTCCTCCTCCTTGCCGGAGTGCGGGGTCGCGGTCATCAGCAGCAGGTGGCGGGTGATCTGCGCCGAGCATCTCGCCGAGCTGGAAGCGCTTGGTCTTGTCGAGCTTGCCGCCGAAGTAGTGGGCGCCCATGCGGTGCGCCTCGTCGACGATGATCAGGTCCCACTCGGTCTCCTTGAGCTGGGCCTGCAGCTCCTCGTTGCGGGAGAGCTGGTCCATCCGCGCGATGAGCAGCGGGTTGGTCTCGAAGACGTTGAGGTTGACGTTGGCGTCGATCAACTGGTTGGTCAGGAGGTCGAAGCGGAGCCCGAACTTGAAGAACAGCTCGTCCTGCCACTGCTCGACCAGGCCGCCGGGGGCGACGATCAGGCACTGCTTCACGTCGTCGCGGAGCAGCAGCTCCTTGATGTAGAGCCCGGCCATGATCGTCTTGCCGGCGCCAGGGTCGTCGGCGAGGAGGAACCGCAGCGGGGTGCGCGGCGAGCAGCTCGCCGTACACCGCGCGGATCTGGTGCGGCAGCGGCTGCACGTCGCTGGTGGCGACCGCCAGCATCGGGTCGAACAGGCCGGCCAGCGAGATCCGCTGCGCCTCGGCGACCAGCTTGAAGTCGCGGCGCCGGCGTCGAAGGCGCGGCTGCCGGTCCGGGCGACGCTGAGCTTGTCCTCGTCCTTGCGGAACACGACCTGCTGCCCGAGCCCGCCGGCGGTCGGTCTTGTAGGTCAGCTCGAGCGCGTCGGCGCCGTGCCACTGCGCGGCGATGACGGTGATGACCTCGGCGGGGATGAGCCCGTCGATCCGCAGACCCGGCTTCAGCTCTTCAAGCTGCACGTATGACCTCCTGATGGACAGCCAGCCAACGCTAGTCGGAGGCCGACAAATCGGCCTCCCCGACCACAGCGTCTGGTGCACTAGAGCAGTGCTGGGCCCACAGATCGGACGGATCTTGAATGAGTAGAGAAAGTCCTCACGAGGCCAGCCTGCTTTCGGTCAAGAGCAGCAGTTCCGGACGCGCCGCAGTTTCTAATCCTGTATCGCCCACCAGTGTTACCGCAGGTCAGAGGCAGTGGGAGAGCCTCCAACCTGCGTCGCGTGTCGGATACGTGTCGCAATCCTCGAGATTGACCCGCCTGAGAGGGTGCGCTGATGGCGTTCGGTGAGCTCGGTCCGCAGTTGCGGGCCCTCGCGGAGCTGCAGGGCGCCGAGGCCGCAAAGGTCCGCAACACCCGAGGTTATGCACCGTCATGTCCCTACGACCGGCAGTCGGAATCCATCACCGAGCGACGGTTAGCTGCGGTGTGGTGGGAGGCCCTACTCGACAACTCCACCACCGCGCGCATCAACCCCGGCCACCAGCCAGGCTGAGCGCCAATGACAGCAGCTCCATCGGTACCCGTAGTCCAGGTGTGCCCGCGCGGCCCGGTGTCGCAATCCACGGACCCGGCAGGACGTGGCGCACGGCGTCGAAGGGCACCAGACGCACCGCGGTGCCCTTCGTTGATCGTCGCGGGCTGCGCATCCTTGCCGGCCGTGCGTTCCACTGAGACACACAGCAACGCTGTCCGGGAATCGGCTCGCTCGATCATGCTTCGCCTCCGCCGCTCAGAACGCCCTCAGGACGCGAAACCCGGCCGACAATGGGAATGTCGTGCCGCCGGCCGTTCGTGGCCCGATCGCGCTGTGATCGTGAATGACGGCCCGTGCGGGGTTCACTTCCACACACCGACCCGTTCAATGTCGCTCGCCCGCAGCAGCAACCGCGCCAACGCCTCCGGGTGCTCAATGTCCCGACCCGCCCGCTTCGCATCAGCAGCCCGACGCAACAACCGACCGAGCCGGAGCGTGGCCCAACATCCGCGGCCGTCATCCGCCCGTCGTCCCGGAACAGAACCGCGAGACTCAAAGCGTCGATGGCCTTCTCATCCAGCCGGTCCGGAGTCTGATACTCCACCGCGAGGACCTCACTGAGTTCACGACCCGGCCCATTCGTCATCGTCGATCGGCTCCGAGATCGTCATCGGCTCGATCCGCCCGGCACCCGACACGAGCAGCTCCAACAGCCCACCGACAACGCTCTGCCCCTGCGACCCCATGTACACGTCGACGTACTTCGCTTCGGCCGCCAACACACGCGTCAACGACAACGTGAGCCGAGTGATCGCACCGGACGACAGCGGCCTCTCCCCGGCCAACCTGCCCATGATCGCCCGCTTCGCAACGTCGAGCTGTTCCAGGTGGATCTTCGCCAATTCCTCCGCCGCCGGTTTCTCCCGACGCGCCATCACGGCCTTGATAGCATCGCTCACACCGCCGCGGGACCGATACCCCAACTCAGCCGCGATGGCGTCGAGGTGAACCCCTTGACCCGCAACTCGACCGCCCTCACCTGCCGCTGCTGAGATGTGAGCCGCTGCCGGCCGGTTGTCGACGCTGCGCCTCGCGCCACGATTTGTTCGCTCCCTCATATGTTCGGAGTACCTGCAGTAAGAACCCGGGTGGTCGCCACGCCGGGTGTGATCTGCCCCCGGCACGGCGAACCCGCGCATTCGTCGCCGCCGTAGTGCGAACCGAGTGCGGCGCTGAGACCGGGTGTGCCCTGGATCAGAGCGGTCGTCTCCTGGATCCACGGGGCAGCCACAGCATCATCGGCTCGGCCTCCCGGTACGCCGCGAGCTGCCGCGAAGCATCCGGTCCCGCTGTGCGGATGAACGCGTCCTCGACGGCTTCGTGGAACCCGTCGAGGTTCGGCGGATCGGCCGGGTTCGAGAGTGCTGCGACGTGGTGCGGGTAGTTGTCCTCGATGGCGGCGATCGTCGCCGGTCGTAATGCGTTGCCCAGGATCTGGTTGATGGTGTGGCCCTTCTCCAGGGCTGGCCGGACTTGGTCCCAGCGGTACCGCGCTGTGGCCACGTCATCGGCGGTGTGCCGGATGGTTGGGCGGCTGCGGGCTGCGTTGGCCTGCGCCGCCTGCAGGTTGTCGGTGTGCTCCTTCTGGGTTTGCCCGAGAGCGACGGCCGCCTGCTGACGAGCCGTGACAGGGCTCCGCAGGCCGACGAGCTTGGCCCGAGATGCCGGACCAGCTCCAGCAGTTCCCGGGTCGCCGCGGCGCGATCCACGCCTCCGGCAGGCGTCCCATCCGCAGCAGGTCGGCCAGGTCGGCGGGCATCACGCTGGTCGTTCTTCACCCGCCGGTGCTCAAAGGCCTTGACCCCCAACGGATGCGCCAAATGCACATGCGCACCGAGGTACTGCGAGGCGTCGACCGCCCAATACCAGCCGTACGTCGCCTCAGGTCAAGAAGTCCTTGCCCGGGGCCCTCCGCCACGCCTGAATGTCAGACCACGAGGGAACGAAGACGCCTTTCCACGCCGACAATCGGCGGCCGATCAACCTCGCTGCGGCGTGACGACCATCACCGCGAGTTGTGCGAAATGGCACGTTGGGAGGTTCGTCCCTCATGTGCAGGTTTATTGGATCTCTATGCCGTCGCTATCGATCTCTACGAGGCATCTATGTGGTCCGACAGCGTGCCGGATGCCCGTCACCGAGGGGGACGGGCCATTCCACGAGCCGTCCGGCTCACCACCACGAGTCTTCGGAGAGACGACATGAGCACCCCGATCGCCAGCTACCACGACCACGAGGGCAACGCCAAGGCGTTCGCGGTCCCCAGGATGCCGAAGCTGCCGAAGCAGCCGGAGAAGGCCGCCGACAAGAAGTCCCGAAAGGGTCGGTATTTCGTCATCGGCCTGGCCATCGGCTGCGCCGTGTTCGGCATCAGCAAGGCCGTGAGCGGCGGCAGCAGCACGCCGGCTACCCTCTCCGCCTCGATCACTAAGGGCGGCACCTACACCGCCGGCAAGGACATCGTGCCGGGCTCGTGGCGGATCACCAAGGGCATCGGCACCGTCGACCACCCCTGCAAGTGGTACGTCTACGACGCCAACGACCACCTGCTGACCAGCTCGGCCACCGAGGCTGCGGGCAAGGGCATCTCGGTCCCCGCCGGTGCCGATCTAATCTCCATCAACTGCGGTACCTGGCGCGTGAACTGATGAGGCGGCTACTGCTCCCGCTCGCGGGTGGAGCCCTGGTGCTGGCCGCTCTGACGGCCTGCACCACCCCGGCCGCCGATGCGTCGGCCCCGCCGACCACGGTGACCGCCACCACCACCGCCACTGTGACGGCTCCACCGATCACCGAGACGATGACGCCGCCGCCGACGGTGACGATGCCAGCGCCGCCGCAGGTCACGGTGACGCAGACCGCCCCGCCGCCGCGGACCGTCATCGAGACCGAGACGGAGACCGTCGAGGTGCCGGACTACGGCTACGCCGCCTGCATCAACCCGCAGTTCACGGCGATGCAGGACGCCTCGGGGATCTACTCGACGGTACCGGCCAGGCCCTCCAGTCGAACCAGTCCGGGAATAACGGGCAGTACGACCTGGCGATGAGCCAGCTCGCGCAGTCCAGGGATCTGATGATGAGCGCGAGCCAGCGGGCCACCGATGCCGGTGGCGTGGCCGTCTCCTGCGGGGCCTAGCGCCCGAAGCCGTCGCGCCGCGGGCCAGCTCCGACCTGGATGCCTGGGCCACGTTCCGCCCGGCGGTCAGCGCAGGGGTGCCTAGAGCACGGCGTCCGCAGCGGCCAGTGCCTAGTCCTCGTCCGCGGCCGGCACCCCGTTGATGACAGGCCAGACCAGCCACTAGTCGTGCCCGTCCAGCGTGAATGTCTTGTAGACCCGGCCGTGCCAGGCCCGGTCCCGCCGTGCTGGGAGATCAGCTCGCGCAGCGCCCGGAAGCAGGCCGCGCGGGGCTTGCGGTCGGTGTCGGGGTCGCGCTCGCCCTTCACGGCGAACGGGAAAACCGTGTATTAGTGCGGGTTGTCGGCCATCGTCCTGGCGAACACCCACTCGACCAGGGCGATGTACTCGCGGCCAGTCGGTTTCCCGCCACCACACCTGCCTCACCTTCGCCGCACCTCGGGCGGCAGCTCCGCGACGTGTTGCAGATTCATGACCTTTCATGCATGAACTCATCGAATTTCTGATCGACCTGCTTGCCGCTGGCATTGGTCACGGTCATTTTCAGGACGGCTTCGATGTGCTCTTCGGTGGGCATCCGCCTGTCGTCCTGCTGGCGGGACGTCAATTCATCCATGAACGGCTGGGTGAAGACGGTGACGCCCGTCGTCCAGATGCCGTCGCCGTAGATGGCGCAGGTTGATCAGCGACCCGGAGTTCACCCCGGACGGCCCGATCATGTGCGCCACCGTTGCCCAGGAAGACTGTCGCGGAGCCTAGGACCAAACACGCTGGCACGCCACGGGGCCGCCAGAGCTCGAAGGCGAAAGCAGGCGTGCGGCCGCCCGGCTTCGGGTAGCCGCAGGGAGCCACCGCCTGTGCCCGGACAGCGACGTCACGAGCCCGTGTTCCCCGCGGTGCGTATCCAGGCCGGCCAACCTTGGTTTGGGTGCACGTCATGAAAACGGTAGGGCGAATTGCGGATATCCACGTTTGGACCAAACGAGTGACTCCGACAGTGTCGACCTTCGCGTTGGTAGTCCGGCGTTTCCTCACCAGCACGAAGGTCGATCGTCAGGCGCCAGGCCGCCGACCAAAGGAGTTGGTATCGCAATACCCATCCGAAGGGTTCGTTGCTCACTGTGAATCCAACTGACCGCCAACTAATACTGCTCACACGACCCTATTCGAGGATTTTACGACCCTATTTACTACGTGTCTGACGTTTCATCGCGCACCCATTGAAAGTATGAAGGATTGCCGGCGACTATAGGCGTAGCAATGACGCACGGAACCTCGTATGGATGGTCCCGATTGGTCTTCGCCACAATTCTGTCCACCAGGGAAATCCTGGTGTGCAGGGCGACTCGCGCCTCACTGAGCATCGTGGATCTCACCTTGCCACCGGTAGATGGATCTGATCGGCGTGATGTTGTGCCCGCAAGCCGCTAGACGCTCTGTGACAAGGTCTGTCGTAAACTGTGCCAGCCAATCAGCATCTGGTGCCGTGATGATCACCTCGCAGATGTCATCCATTTTCACCCAAATCCCCTCTCTGTTTCAGGTCATCAATTAATGCTCGGGCGTCTGACTCCGAATGAGCCATTGAGCCCCAGCCGGTCACGACAACGCCGTCATAGCTCATTCCGACCCATCGGCCGGTCATTTGCTGACCGTGGGTATGCAACGCAAAGTACATAGTTCCCTTGGATCGGACGGACTTGTCATTCGCTGCATACCAGCCCATCAGGACTTCGTTGTCCCAGATACGAAGCTCGCCGCGCCAGTGATAGCCGCCCTCCTCAATAGGAAGTCCGCGCGTAATCGTTTCGAGCGTCAGAAGATCGGCCTGTTGAGCGACCCTCACCTCCTGCGATGTGACAATCTCTGCTCCGTCCTTGAACGTCTGCCATGCCGACCACCATTCGCCGCCGAGTTGGACTCGGTGAGTGGGAACGCCGGCCAGGTCGCCGACAGAGATCTTCAGAGCATCCGCGATGGCAACTGCAACAGAGAGCACCGGCTGCTGCTCACCAGCCTCATACCGCCTGATCTGACGTTGGTCCACGTTGGCCGCGCGTGCCAGGTCCGCCTGCGACAGACCCAGCTCGGTTCTGCGTCGCCTGATGACCTCAGGCATGTCCATGGTGGGCCTAACGTTCGTCGGTTGGACTACTTGGTCCTTGACATGCGGACGGTAAGGTCCTGATACTAGATGAGGACTTAAACGTCCTGTTACGGACTCATACGTCTGCAGAGACGGGTGCGCCGTGAAGTCGCCGCACACGAGGTGACGCTTGACCGGGACAACGAGCGAACCTGAGCCAGGAAGCTTCGGTCGAGCTGCCTGGTGATCCGCCCGGCCGAGGCGAACTCCGTCGACCTGGCCAGCTCGACCGACATAACATCGGTGCTGTCCGGGTCCGCAGGACCAATCGGCAGCGAGCGAAGGGCGGGAAAAGCATGACCACAGCGGGCGCGACCAAATTGTTGCTGACACCGAACGAGGCGGCCGAGCAGCTGGCCGTATCAAGCACGAAGGTCTACGAACTGATGGCGGCCGGAACGCTGCGTTCCATCCACATCGGTCGGCTTGCGCCGGGTTCCGGTCGACGCGCTGCGCGACTTCATCGAGGCCATGGAGTCAGTATGAGCGGCCGGGGTCGCCGTGGACACGGTGAAGGATCCGTCTTCCAACGTCCGAACGGGATGTGGGTCGCGCAAGTCGATCTCGGCTGGATCGGTGGACGTCGACGGCGCCGCACCGTCTACGGCAGCAGCGAGCGCGAGGTTCTGGCCAAGCGCGACCAGTTGCGGAGTCAGCTGGTCGAAGGGCGTCAACCTCGCCGATCCGCCGCGAACAGTCGAGCAGTGGCTGAACGAATGGCTCAAGACCGTCAAGGCCGGCGACGGAACAAGCCCGTCAACTCTCGACCGATACGACCAGATCGTGCGGGTGCATCTCATTCCGCTCGTCGGGCGGATCAAGCTGTCGGCGCTCGCGCCTCGTGACGTCCAACTGATGGTCAGTCACCTTCGCGAAACTGCCGCTCCGGCTTCGGTCATCAAGATTCACGGCGTGTTGCGAAATGCTCTCGCGGACGCCGAGCGGATGGACCTAGTCCCCGCAATGTCGCGAAGGCGGTCCGTTCCGCGACGCTGACGAGGAACGAACGACGAGCACTCACGCCCACGGAAGGCATCAGCACTTCTCCGCCAGCTGAAGGGAGATCGCCTGGAGGCGGTCTTCGTCGTGGCCCTCTCGACTGGCCTTCGCCGCGGCGAGGTGCTCGGCCTCCGCTGGCAAGATGTCGATTTTCCTGGCCGGACGCTGTTCGTTCGGCAGACGCGTGCAGCGGATCGACGGCGAACTGCGTTTCGTCCCGCCAAAGACTCATCGGTCGACTCGGTCGATGCCGCTGTCCCAGCTCACAATGTCCGCGCTGACGGCTCAGCGGGTGCGTCAGGCCGAGGACCGACTGCTGGTCGGCGCGGCCTGGGAGGACCACGGCCTGGTGTTCGCCACCCAACTCGGCACGCCGTTGGAACCGAGGAATGTCAACCGGCGATTCAGCGCGGCGCGGTCGGCGGCAGGGCTGGAATGGGTGCGTCTTCATGATCTTCGGCATGCTTTCGCCACATTCCTGCTTGACCAAGGCGAGGAGCTCCGAACTGTCATGGATCTGCTCGGTCATTCGACGATCAGGCTCACCGCGGACACCTACGGACACGTACTTCCATCCCGCGCACGGAGCGCCGCGGATGCCATCGATCGAGTGTTAGGAGGAGGCAAGTGACAACGCCGAGAATGCCCTTGGCAGTAGTTAGGCTGTACTCAGCCCGAGATTGCTGCTGCACTTGGACCATGTCGAGACCAGAAACCGCAGGTCAGAACCTGTGGAGACGAAGAGAATCGAACTCTCAACCCCCGCCTTGCAAAGGCGGTGCTCTGCCAATTGAGCTACGTCCCCGGGTGACCAGACCAGCAAGCCGACCCAGTCACGAACAACAAGGAACTACCGAGCGGGCCCCGGGTAGCCGCCTGCGGTGGAGGGCTTTCCGGTGGCCTCGTCCCACAGTGCTGCTTCAGCAGCAGCAGCGGCTCGTCGCCGCTGCACCAGGAACACGGCAGCGCCGGCGACGGCCAGTAGTAGCAGGATCTTCTTCATAGGCACCGTCCTGAGAGAGCTTGCGATAGACCACCCAGATCGACCGTAGCGCAGCGTCTCACCGTGGGCATCAGCGACCACAACCGTGGGCCTAGGAGGACTTGAACCTCCGACCTCTTCCTTATCAGGGAAGCGCTCTAACCGTCTGAGCTATAGGCCCGCGAACACCAACAAACACACGTCCGCGGCACCGGGTTCGGGTGTTCCGTCCCCACAGCGCCGCGACTCACTAAGTTACCGCACGCCACGAGTCGCACCCAAATCGTCAGGAGCCGGATGCCATCCATGATCTTCGGCGCCCTCCCGACAGTCGGGCCGACGTCGACAAGAGCATCGCTGCCGGCGCCGGATCGTCGGAAGGGCCGCTGGACCAGTGCCACATGTGAGCCGGAGGTTCGCTGACGTGGACGGCCATCCGCTGGACGCCCCTGTGGATGGACCCATCCGCCCTTCAGCTCAGATCCCCAGAGGCCGGCCAAGAGACCAGTTGATCAACGGTCGGGGCCTTCTCAGGCTGTCACGCAACGTCAGAAGGCCCGAGTCGTTGATCACGCTCAACTGATTCCTGTGTTGATCATCGCCAGCCAGCCTCTTCTTGGAGGGCGTGTGGCGGATGATCGCCGTGGTCGACCTGCTGGTGCTGGTGGTCGCGCTCAGTACGACGGTTGGTGCCCAGGTCAAGAAGGAACGAGACGCCCACAACCTGACCTGACGGACCCGGCTGACTGCGTGGTCGGTCCCACCACCGGGTGGGCGGTGCGAGTCCTCGCACCGCCCAACCCAGCACCAGTGGTCAGTGCCGCTTACCCACCCGAACGGCCGCGGCCAGGTCGGCGACCTTGGCGTCGCGGTCAGCAACCGGCGCGAGGTTCAGCCCGTGCTCGATGGTCGCCAGGATCGACGTGGTGTCGTACACCGTGTGGTCGACCCCGGACCGATTGAACGCCTTGCTGACCAGCAGCGCGGGAATCCGGGTGCCCGGCCCCCACTCGTCGGAGATTCCTACCGTCGCCGACCCCTGCCCGGGCGGGGAGACGTGGTCCCACTGCCCACCGAACTCGTCATAGGTGACGACGACAAGTGTGTCGCTCGCCTGCGGTCCGGCAAGGATCGTCTTCAGCAGGTCGACCAGATGGTCGCTACCGTCAGGCTCGCTGGCGTAGCCGGGGTGCTCGTTCTCCTCGCCGTACGGCTTGACGAAGCTCACCGTCGGCAGCTGGCCATGCTTGGCAGCGGCAATGAACTCCTTCTCGTCTTTGAGGTGCGCGCGACCGGGCTGACCGACGGCGTAGTTCGCGAAGTAGTTCAGCGGCTGATGGTGGTACTGGAACAGCGGTCCCGGCTTGCCCTTCACGGCGTCATTCCAGCCGCCGGAGTACCAATTCCAGCTGACGTTGGCGTCGCTGAGCCGGTCACCGATATTCGGGTAGGTCGCGTCGTCGATCAGCGGCAACTTGTCACCGCCACCGAAGGGGATGCTGGACGGCTGCATGGTGTTGACGGCCTCATCGCCGCAGGCAACATCGGGATTCGTCGTCGGTAGGCCGCAGGCCTGGGTGAGCTGCGCATCCTTCACGCCCGCCGCCGCATCCGGGTGGTAGAGCGGGTACCCCGCGTTGGGAAACCCGTTGCTGTCGACGACGGAATGCAATCCCTCGTGTGCACCGCCGACTCCGGCGGAAGTATCGATCGGCGCCCGCGCGGCCACCAGGTACTGGTGGTTGAGGAATGACCCACCGAAGGCGGCCTGGAAGAAATGATCTGCGATGACGTAGTTCGGTGCTCGCCGGTCGTGCAGGTACTTGTAGATGGGCAGGCTCTTCGTGTCGTAGGTCCCGACCGTCAGGCCCACGGCATCGCTGCCGGTGACGTATCGATTCTGTAGGCCGTCGTTGAGTTGGTATTGCTCCTGATAGAACCGGTGCACGATGTCCCGCGTGCACCCGCCGCGCTTCGCGCCGGGACTGTCCTTCAGCACCCCGTTGGCGGCGAACACTCCCGGTTTCGGGCACGTCTTGTCGGTGGCCTTGATGTAGTCATCGATGGTGAACGGGTCGTTGGTGAAGGCGCTGGCCGCGACACCGTGCGCGTTGTCAACGCACGTCGTGGGTTGCGGGCTCGGGGAGGCCAGATTGACGTCGTTCTGTAAGAGACAGCCGTACGCATCCCCGTTCTGGGCAACCTGGGTGGTGTTCAACTGCTTGGCGTCGGCAAGCCCGACGATCTGCTGGTCGTTCACCGAACCCCATGTGCCGTAGAGGTTGTCGAAGCTGTGGTTCTCTTCGTAGATCACCACCAAGTGTTTGAAACCGCCGATTCGGGGGTCATGGCCCCAGTGCCGGTCCGCCGAGGGATCTGCTGCCGCGGATGCCGGTACCGCCAGCGCCAACAGCACCGCGCACCCGGTGGCCAGAGTGGTTCTTCCGCGCATGTCTCCTCCAGGGGTCCGGAACGTGTCCGGAGTGACCGTGCTCCTGTGCGGAACCTGTGACAAGAACCAGGGCAGCGAAGGCTCGATGAATACACGGTTGCCACTCGACGGCCACTCGCCGTATTTGATCAACACGGCTAAAAGATTGACGACGCACCCATTGCGCGGTCGAGAAGCACCGTGCGACCCGCTCGAGCCCTCACCACTCCGGTTCGGCCACCGAAAACACGAGGCCGCCTCCCCGACATCGGGAGACGGCCTCAAGTCACCAACCAGGGGGAACTACTCCGACAACTAGTCCCGCTCCCCCAACGTCAATTCGACCCCACCGGACATGGCAGCGGCCGCGTTGTAGATGAACGCCGCCACGGTGGCCAGCGCGGTGAACAACACAATGTTGATCGCCCCGACCACGGCGGTGATGCCGAACACCCGGGCCGCGGTGACCAGGTCGGTCTGGCCGGCGGCAACATCGGGTGTCGAGGTCAGGGTGGAGAACGTCTGGTTGATCTTTGTCCACACGTCCATCGAACCCAGCGTCAGGTACAGGATCCCGATGGCGATCATCCAGACGAAGAACATCACGATCGCCACGATCAGGCTGATCTTCAGCACCGTCCACGGGTCGACCCGCTTGAGCTGCAGCGATGCCAGCCTCGGCGGCCGCCTTGGCGCCTTGGCGCGGCGGGCGTTCTCCGAGCCCGGGCGGGGCGGCGGCCCCGGCGGAATGCCCGGACGGGATGTCGGGCTCACCGGCCCGACGTGCTGCGGCGTCGCGATCGGCGCGTCCTCGCCGGTAGGCGGTGACGGATCAGCCGGTGAGGCGGTCGGTGAGCCGGGCCCGGAGGTTGCCGTCACGTCGTCGCCCCGTCAACCGGTCCGTCCACCGATGGAACCGTCGGCGCGGGACCGGCCGTCCCGGCGTCATCGATCGGGTCGGCGTCGGCGTTGCGTGCGATCGCCACCAGGCTGTCGCCCTCGGACAGGTTCATCAGCCGCACTCCCATGGTTTGGCGCTTGGCCTTGCGGACCTCCTTGGCCAGGGTCCGGATGACCCCGCCACCGGAGGTAATGGCGTACACCTCAGTGTCCAACTCGACAATGAGTGCGCCCACCAGCTTGCCACGCCGACGGTCGTACTGGATCGTCAAGACACCCTTCCCGCCGCGGCCCTGTACCGGATATTCCTCGAGATCGGTCCGCTTCGCGTACCCGCGCTCGGTTGCCACCAGCACCTGGGCGCCGGAGTGCACGACGTCCATCGACAGCAGCTCGTCGCCGGCGTTGAACCGCATGCCCAGCACACCGGAGGTTGCGCGGCCCATCGGTCGCAGCGCCTCGTCGGTCGCATGGAAGCGGATCGACTGGCCCTCCGCGGAAATCAGCAGCAGGTCCTCGGACGCACCGCAGAGCACCGCGCCCACCAGCTCGTCGTCGTCCCGCAGGTTGATCGCAACGATCCCGCCGGACCGGTTCGAATCGAACGCCGTGAGCTCGCTCTTCTTGACCAGCCCGCCCTTGGTGGCCAACACCAGGTACGGCGCGACCTCGTAGCCCGGGATCTGGATGACCTGGGCGATCTTCTCGTCCGGCTGGAACGCCAGCAGGTTCGCCACGTGCTGGCCGCGGGCGTTGCGATTCGCCTCCGGCAGCTCGTAGGCCTTCGCCCGATAGACCCTGCCCTTGTTGGTGAAGAACAGGATCCAGTCGTGGGTGGAACACACGAAGAAGTGCGCCACGATGTCGTCCTGCTTCAGCGCCGCACCCTGCACACCCTTGCCGCCGCGCCGCTGCGCTCGATAGAGGTCGGTCTTGGTGCGCTTGGCGTAGCCGGTCCGGGTGATGGTGACCACCACGTCCTCGACGGCGATCAGGTCCTCCATGGACACGTCACCGTCGTAGGGCACCAGCCGGGTGCGCCGGTCGTCGCCGTACTTGGTGACCGACTCGGTGAGCTCGTCCTTCACGATCTGCCGCTTGCGACCGTCGTCGGCCAGGATCGCCCGCAGGTCCGCGATCACCAGCTCGATGGCGGCCAACTCGTCGATGATCTTCTGCCGTTCCAATGCGGCCAGCCGGCGCAGCTGCATGTCCAGGATCGCGGTGGCCTGAATCTCGTCGACGGCCAGCAGGGCCATCAGGCCGGCCTTGGATTCCTCCGCGGACGGCGACCGGCGGATGAGCGCGATCACCTCGTCGAGCATGTCCAGCGCTTTGACGTAGCCGCGCAGGATGTGCGCCCGCTTCTCCGCCTCGTCCAATCGGTACTGGGTGCGCCGGGTGATGACGTCGATCTGGTGCTTGACGTAGTAATGAATCATCTGGTCGAGCCGCAGCGTGCGCGGCACCCCGTCGACGATGGACAGCATGTTGGCGCCGAACGAGGTCTGCAGCGAGGTGTGCTTGAAGAGGTTGGCCAGCACCACCTTCGCGACCGCGTCACGCTTGACCGTGATGACGATCCGCATGCCGATCCGGTCACTGGACTCGTCAGCAATATCGGCTATGCCGGCGAGTCGACCGTCCTTGTGCAGCTGGGCGATCGCCTCGACGAGGTTGTCCGGGTTCACCTGGTAGGGCAGTTCGGTGACCACCAGGATGGTGCGGCCCTTGGCGTCCTCCTCGATGTCGACGACCGACCGCATCCGGATCGAGCCGCGGCCGGTGCGGTAGGCATCGGAGATCCCGTCACCGCCGACGATCAAAGCACCGGTGGGGAAGTCCGGGCCCTTGACCCGCTCCATGCAGGCGTCCAGCAGTTCCTCGGCTGTTGCCTCCGGGTTGTCCAGTGACCAGATGACGGCGGAGGCGACCTCCCGCAAGTTGTGCGGCGGAATATTGGTGGCCATGCCGACCGCGATGCCGGAGGATCCGTTGACCAGCAGGTTCGGAATCCGGGACGGCAGGACCGTCGGCTCCGTCGTCTTGTTGTCGTAGTTCGGGATCCGGTCGACGGTGTTCTCGTCGATCCCGGCCAGCATCAGCATCGCCAGTGGGGTCAGTCGGCACTCGGTGTACCGCATGGCAGCGGGCGGGTCGTTGCCCATCGAGCCGAAGTTGCCCTGCCCGTCGATCATCGGGTAGCGCAACGACCACGGCTGGGCCATCCGGACCAGGGTGTCGTAGATCGACGAGTCGCCGTGCGGGTGGTAATTACCCATCACGTCGCCGACGACCCGGGACGACTTCACCGTGGAACGGTCCGGCCGGAACCCGGAGTCGTACATCCCGTACAGCACCCGGCGATGCACCGGCTTGAGCCCGTCACGCACGTCGGGCAGCGCTCGGGACACGATGACGCTCATCGCGTAGTCGATGAACGACCGCTGCATTTCGTGCTGAATGTCGACCGGCTCGGTGCGGTCGCCCTCGGGTGGAGTGGGGGCTGTCACGTCAAAGGGCCTTCCATGTCACATTTGTGTCACGCTCAAGAAGCTGAGTCGATTCCTGGTCGGACCCGGCAAGCAGGCCCTCTGTTATCCACATGTGGATGACTACTGTGCATAAGCCCGGATTGGGCCGAACGACTGTGGTGAAGCTCTCATCGGGTGTGACGAAAATCGCATTTGTCGCTGCGCGAACAAATTCTAGAAATCAAGGAAGCGAACATCTTTCGCATTGCGGGTGATGAACGCGCGGCGTGCCTCGACGTCCTCGCCCATCAGCACCGAGAACAGTTCGTCCGCGGTCGCGGCGTCCTCCAGGGTGACCTGCAACAGCAAACGGAACGCCGGATCCATGGTGGTCTCCCACAGTTCCTTGGCATTCATCTCGCCGAGACCCTTGTACCGCTGAATGCCCTCGTCCTTCAGCAATCGACGGCCGGCGCCCTCGCCTACCTCGATCAGCCCGTCACGCTCGCGATCGGAGTACGCGAACTCCTGCGCACCCTTCGTCCACTTCAACTTGTACAACGGCGGCTGCGCCAGATACACATGGCCGGCCTCGATCAAGGGCCGCATGAAGCGGAACAACAGCGTCAACAACAGCGTGCGGATGTGCTGCCCGTCGACGTCGGCATCGGCCATCAGAACGATCTTGTGATAGCGCAGCTTGGTGAGGTCGAACTCGTCATGGATACCGGTGCCGAGCGCGGTGATCAGCGACTGCACTTCGGTGTTGCGCAGCACCCGGTCGATGCGCGCCTTCTCCACGTTGATGATCTTGCCGCGGATCGGCAGGATCGCCTGGAACATCGAATCGCGGCCGGACTTCGCCGAACCGCCGGCCGAGTCACCCTCGACGATGTACAGCTCGGACTTCGCGGGATCCGTTGAGCGGCAATCGGCCAGCTTGCCCGGCAACCCACCGATCTCCAGCGCACCCTTGCGGCGCACGAGATCTCGCGCCTTCCGGGCGGCCGCCCGGGCCTGCGACGACGACACCGCCTTGGTGATAATGGTTTTCGCCTCGCCCGGGTTCCGCTCGAACCAGTCGGCGATCCAGTCGTTACAGGCCTTCTGGACGAACGACTTCGCGTCGGTGTTGCCGAGCTTGCCCTTCGTCTGGCCCTCGAACTGCGGCTCCCGCAAACGGATCGAGATGATCGCGGCCAGGCCTTCGCGGACGTCCTCACCGGAAAGCTTGTCGTCCTTCTCCTTCAACAGCTTCTTCTCGGTCGCGTACTTGTTCACCACGGAGGTGAGCGACGAGCGGAAGCCCTCTTCGTGCGTGCCACCCTCGTGCGTGTTGATGGTGTTGGCGAAGGAATGCACCGACTCGTTGTAGGAGGAGTTCCACTGCATCGCGATCTCCACCTCCATCGTCTCGCCCTTCACCTCGAAACCGACGATCGACGGGTGAATCGGATCCTTGGTGGCGTTCAGATGCTTGATGTAGTCGACGAGCCCGCCCGGGTAATGGAACGTGCGCTCGAGTGGCTTGAAGGCTTTGCCGGCAGATGTCTCGGCCGACACCGGCTCCGCCGCCGACCCGATATCGGCGAGCTCGACCAGTTCGGCTTCCCTGCGCCGTTCGTCGCGCAGATTGATGGTCAGTCCCTTGTTCAGGAACGCCATTTCCTGCAGCCGGCGGGAGACCGTTTCGATGTTGTACTCGGTGGTTTCGAAAATGCCGCCGTCGGCCCAGTAAGTGATCGTGGTGCCGGTCTTCGTGCTATTTCCGAGCTCGGTGAGCGGACCGGGCTTGGCATAGGTGTAGGTCTGCTCGTAGTACTTGCCGTCCCGGTGAATCTCCACATCCAGCCGCGTCGAAAGCGCGTTCACGACGGAAATGCCGACGCCGTGCAGGCCGCCGGAGACCGCATAGGAATCGGAATCGAACTTGCCGCCGGCGTGCAGGATCGTCATGACGACCTCGACGGTCGGCCGCTTCTCCTTCGGATGCATCTCGACCGGGATGCCGCGGCCGTTGTCCGAAACGGTGACGCCGCCGTCGGCGCGCAGCGTGACCGACACGGTATCGGCGAAGCCGGCCATCGATTCGTCAACCGAGTTGTCGACGACCTCCCACACCAGGTGGTGCAGGCCGCGCTCACCGGTCGACCCGATGTACATACTGGGGCGCTTGCGGACGGCGTCGAGGCCCTCCAGCACGGTGATCGAGGACGCGCCGTAATCGTTCTTCTTTGTTGTCACGGGTCTGTACGTCATTCCTGTACTCGCTCACGGCCCGGACGCCGGATGCGCATTCGATCAGGAGTGCCCACCGGGAATGACCCGGTGGCGCGGCTCGCTCGACTGCGCTGAAGCGATCGGGGGGTCGCGTTCGCAGCGGCCCTTTGAGTCAGTGCCGGCGGTGCTGCTGCCGGTGCTCCGCTTGATCGGATCGACAAACCTGCTCGATCCGTCAGCGGGGACCTCAGGGGCCATTGCGGACGAAACCCTCCCGAGTCTACCGGCTACTCACCGGTCAGGGGGCCAATCGTGGCCCCTGTGGATGCCGTGGCGCGACGACTGAAGCAGCTCGATAGTGGCAGGCCGATCCGGGCCCGTCCGAGACCGCATTCGGGCGCTGATGACGACAACGCCCGCAGTCGCAGAACCCGTCCCCGTCGACCCTTGCGGCGGGTATTTCCCGGCGCTGTTTCGACTCTGATCCTTCGGCGCCGGCCCGGCATCGACTACTCGATGACGGTCCGCGTGATGTTGATCGGTGGGTGATAATGAGTGAACGTGCGTGATTGACCCTGGTGACGCACGGAGCGCCTGCTGACTGAAAGCCGCTCGGGCGGGTACACAAGATCAGGTCTGGCATCCGGCCACCGCCGCTGCCCCACCTTGAGAACACAGTTGCTGGAAAGGATGTCGCGACCATGACATCGATCGACCCGGGTCCGGTCAGCATTCTCACGCCCGCTGTCCGCGGCGCCGCGATGATCACCAACGCGCTGCACTTTGCCGTTCGTCGCGACCTGACCCGGCTCACCCAGGTGTTGCCGACGCCGGTGACCGCCGTCCGGCGCGGGGCGCTGATCGATCACACCTGCTTTGTGCTCGACCAACTGCACACTCATCACGTGGCCTTGGATGAAGCCAGCTGGCCGGCTGCCCTGCTTCGCCGACCGGAACTCCAGGACGTTGCGAACCGGGTTGTGCTGGCCCACGGCGAGGTGGCCACGCCGATCGCCGCGCTGCGAAACGCGTCGCTGGACTGGCGTGCCGACCCCGATCGACGGCTCGACCTGCTTCCCGTCGTGCGGGAACTACTCGCCGCCCTGCCACCGGTGCTGGATCAGGACTCCGAACTGGCGCCGGTGATCGACGATGCGCTCAGCGCAGAAGCCCCGCTGGTTCAGTGGCGAACGGCAGCCTGGTTCGGACCACCGACCCGGCTGGCGCGGCGCACGTTCTGGTTGCTGGACGACCTGGAGCCCCGGCAGGCGGAACTGCTGACGGCACGCACCCCCCGCGTCGTCATGTGGATTCTGCGCAATGGCTTCAGCGGCGCCTACAACCGCAGCGCCTACCTGATGTGGGTCGGCGGCGGGACCGGCCCGGCCGTCTGACTGGTCTCCGGACGGGCGAACCGCTCTATCACTGATGCGACGAGGAACAGGGTGGGCCCTCAGCCGTAGGTATCCCGCGGCCCACGACCGGGGACGTGCCGGTAGCCGAACTTCCAGGACGGTGCGACCGGCCCGCGCGCGCGGATCCGAATCACCGTACCGTCCCCCACTTCGGCGTTGATCCGGCGCAGCAGTTGGGGTGCCAGCATCCGGATCTGGGTCGCCCAAGCCGTCGACTCGGCCTCCACCACCAGTTCCCCGTCCGTCAGCGACACCGGCGAACAATGGTCGGCGACCTCCGGGCCGACGATCTTCTGCCAGCTGGCGAACAGGGTTGCCTTCTTCAGATCCGCCCCCGCGCCGGCACTTGCCACCCAGGTCCGCAGGGTCGCACCGAGCGGCTGCGGATCACGGGCGTCCGGACCGGACCCGGACCAGCGCCGCCGGCGCAGGTTGCCGGCCGAGCCACGGCCGGCGATCGGGGTACGACCGGCCGCCTTGCGTCGGGCCGCCGTGCTCGCCCGCGCGGCCGCCAATGCCTCCCGGGCCAGATCGGCGCCGCGGGGGGCCGGTTTGCGGTCATCGGGCGTTGCTGAGTGCCCCGCGTCATCCATGCTCGCCATTGTCGTCACACCCGTCCACCACCCCAGCGCCGACCCGGCAATGCCGCGGTCGGATCCGACGGTTCAGCCGAAGGAATCACTGGGCCCGCGCCACGCCGTCCGGATCAACCAGCAACCGGACGCCGCCCAATTCCGCCGGCACGTCGGCCGGCACGGCGGCCGTGATCAGCACCTGGTCCACATCGGCGACCAGCGCGGCCAGCCGGCCACGGCGGGTGACATCCAGCTCGGCAAAGACATCGTCCAGGACCAGCACCGGATCAACCCCGTCGGACCGCAACAACGCGAACGCTCCCAGCCGCAGTGCCAGCGCGAACGACCACGATTCGCCATGTGATGCGTAGCCCTTGGCCGGTCCACCGCCGAGCAGCAGGTCGAGATCGTCACGGTGCGGCCCGACCAGCGAGATACCGCGATCGAGCTCGTTGGACCGGACCCGGAGCAGTTCCGCCAGCATCGACGTGTGCAGATCCGCGGCCACCGGCACTGGCCCGTCGGCAGCGACAAGCTCGAGGGGAATCGTCGACCGATACACCAGATCCACGATCTCGTCGCTGCCGGCGACATCGGCGTAAGCGGCGGCAACGTGCGGCCGCAACTCCGCGACCAGGGCCAACCGGGCATGGACCAGCGCGGATCCGGCCGCCGCGAGGTGTTCGTCCCACACGTCCAAGGTGCTCAGATCGCCGCCGTGCCGGCGGGCAGCGCCGGCCGTCTTCAGCAGCGCATTCCGCTGCTTGAGTACTCGGTCGTAGTCGGCGCGAACACCTGCCAGCCGGGGTGCCCGCATGATCAGCACCTCATCGAGGAACTTGCGCCGCTCGGTCGGATCACCGCGCACCAGGGCCAGGTCCTCGGGCGCGAACAGCACGGTGCGCAGCACGCCGAGGATGTCCCGTGGGCGGGTCAGCGGGGAACGGTTGATCCTCGCCCGATTGGCCCGCCCGGCGGTGATCTCCACCTCGAGCAGCAACTCCCGGTCGTCGGACACCACCGCCGCCCGAACAACGGCCCGCTCCGTGCCCCGGCGGATCAGCGGCGCATCCGAAGCCACCCGGTGCGAGGACAGCGTGGCCAGGTAGCCGAGGGCCTCGACCAGGTTCGTCTTTCCCGTGCCGTTCCGGCCGATGAGCGCATTGACCCCGGGGAGCAGGGGGACTTCCACCGCGGTCCAGGAGCGGTAGTCGCTCAGCGACAGGTGACGGGCAAACACTGCTCTCACCCTTCCATCACCTGGAGCCGTGCCGGCAGTTGGTCGACCTCCGCGCCGATCACCGTCCATCGCGCGGACGAACTTGCGCGAAAAGTGACTGATGGGACTCAAGTCAACAAGTTCAGCCGCGCAGTCGAAGTTGATCGGTCAGCTGATCGGGACGGCCGAGGTGGATCCCTCTTTGCCAACCGCGTGTCCGCCGAACTGGTTCCGAAGGGCGGCGACCACCTTCATCGCCGGCGATTCGGTCTGCCGGGAGGCGAACCGGGCGAAGAGCGCCGAGGTGATGACAGGCATCGGCACCGCATGCTCGATGGCCGCCTCGATCGTCCAGCGACCCTCGCCGGAGTCCTGGGCGTAGCCGCGGATCTCGGCCAGGCCGGGATCGTTCTTGAGCGCCAGCACCAACAGCTCGAGCAGCCAGGACCGGATGACGGTCCCCTCCTGCCAGGACGCCATCACCGCATCCGGGTCCGGGACGAAATCGACTGCCTTGAGCAGCTCGTAGCCCTCGCCGTAGGCCTGCATGATGCCGTACTCGATGCCGTTGTGGATCATCTTCGTGAAGTGCCCGGCGCCCACCGGTCCGGCGTGAACGAAGCCACCCGTCGACGGTTTCAACGAATCAAAGATCGGCTGCGCTACCGCAACCGTGTCGGCGTCGCCGCCCACCATCAGCGCATAACCCTCGGTCAGCCCCCAGACCCCACCGGAGACGCCGGCGTCCAGGTAGCGGATGCCCTTGGGCTCCAGCGCGGCCGCGTGCGCCTGGTCGTCGGTGTAGCGGGAGTTCCCGCCGTCGATGATGATGTCGCCCGACTCCAGCGCCGCACCCAGCGAGGCAACGGTCGCTCGCGTCGGCTCACCGGATGGCACCATCACCCAGACCACCCTGGGCACCGAGAGTGCGCCCGCGAGCGCCTCCAGGCTGTCGACGTCCCTTGCGCTGTCAGGGTTGCGGTCGTATCCGACTACCTGATGACCGTCGCGGCGCAGCCGTTCGGCCATGTTGCCGCCCATCTTGCCGAGCCCGATCAGACCGATCTGCATTGGTCTCTTCCTCCCTGACAACCCCAGAAATGATCAACGACGCGGCACCGGGACTCCGGTGCTGCACCCGGTCTTACCAGTGCTCAGGATCCGCGGCCCGGTGAGCGGGGCGGACCCCGGACGACAGGGGTGCGTCAGCCCGGCAACCTGGCCGGCATCACCAGGTAGCGGTACGCCGAGTTCGCGGTCCCCGGCGAGCCGTTGGGCCCGTTGTCCGTTCCACCGTCCGCCGAGCCGTTCTCGTCCGCGCTGATCGGCACCAGCAGGGCCGGCCGTGCCGGGGTGGTGAACGCGAGCCGGACCGTGTCGGAATGCACGACGCCCAGCCCGTCGAGCAGGTAGGCCGGGTTGAAGGCGATGAGTAGTTCGGCGCCATCCACCGCGGCCGGCAGATCTTCCTCGGCGCGCCCCTCATCGTCCCCGCCGGCGGTCAACGTCAGCGAACCGTCCGTCACCTGCATCCGCAGGTGATGCCCACGATCGGTGACCAGCGCGACCCGCTTGATCGAGTCGCCCAGCTCGGACACCGGGATGTCCACCGTTGTGGTGTGCGATGACGGCAGCAGCGAGCGGTACTTGACGAACTCGACGTCCAGTAGTCGGACGGTGGTGCGGCGGCCGCCGGCCTCGAGCCCCAGGAGCCCGTCGCCCAGCGCGATGGTGACCTGTGACGCGCCGCCGAGGGTCTTCGCGGCGTCCGCGAGTGTGCGGGCCGGGACCAGCACCGCGGTCGACATGTCCGGCTTGTCCGGCAGCCAGCTGAGCTCGCGGACGGCCAGCCGGAACCGATCGGTGGCGGCCAGCGTCAGCGTTTCGCCCTCGATCTCGACCCGGATCCCGGTCAGCATCGGCAGTGTGTCGTCCCGGCCGGCGGCGACCGCCGTCTGGGCAACGGCCTCGGCGAACACGGCGGAGTCGACGGTCCCTGACGAGCCGGGCATCTGCGGCAACGGCGGGTAGTCCTCGACGGGCATCGTCGGCAGGGTGAAGCGCGCCGATCCCGCGACGATCGAGACCCGTGGGCCGACGACCGTCAGGTCAACGGGCTTGGCCGGCAGGGCTCTGGTGATCTCGGCGAGCAGCCGGCCGGACACGAGCACTCGTTCACTCGGTGTCTCATCGGCAGAATCCGCATCCGGGAAGGACTCCAGGGTGTCCACGGAAACCGTTGCCCTCGTCGAGACCTCGTAGTCGAAGCCGGCAACGGTCAGCGTCGATCCGCGAACCTCCAGCAGGATTCCACCCAGGACGGGCACCGGCGGTCGGGTCGGCAGCGATTTGGCCACCCAGGCGACGGCATCGGCGAGGTCGTCGCGGGCGACACGGAACTTCATCGAGAAGACCTCCACGGTCGCGGTCAAGCTGAAACGAGCAACGAAAATCAGGCAACACAGTTTGCAGGACGACGGGCACGACTACGGGATTCCCGGACGTGGTGCCGCGGGGCGTCCCACCGTACGGCCAAACCACCACCGACTGGTACCCGGGGTCGCGGTGTCCGGATCCAGGTGACCTGTCGTGTCGTCCACGATCAACCGTTCGGCTCGTTGCGGTTGGGGAGTTGTCCCCGCCCACGACCGTTCATCCCCACCGTTAGTGAGAAGCAGAGTTCTTGAAGAGATAACTACAACAGCAGTAGTAAGCAGTGTGGACGGTGTGGATCCTGCCCCGTTCTCGCAGGCCGGCGAGCGTGGCGCGGACGTGGACAGACCATGGCGCCCAGTGGGGACGATCGCCGCTGATTGTGGACGGTTCCGGGCGCATGCGGCTTGTCCCCGAAAAGTTCCCACCTGTCCACAGAGTTGTCCACATAGTGTGCATGGGTATGTCCGGCCGTGATCGGCCCGTGATCCGGGAGGAAGGCCAGGGCATTCTTCGTGACATTCCGGCAACCTGGCGTCAGGCGTCATCTCGGGTTCCGCCGTCGGCGCTGCGAGCCGGTGGCGCGGGTCGAACCTCAGCGACTGCCACCTGGGCCGTTGGGCGCCGTTCGTGAGGTACTGGGGTGTCACCTAACGCCGGCCGCGTTCGCGTATCCGTGAGGTGAGTTCCTGGACATGGTCGTACGTCTGTCGGCGCTCGGCCAACTCGAGCCGGATCTTCTTGGCCGCGTGCATCACCGTGGTGTGGTCCCGGCCGCCGAACGTCTGCCCGATCTTGGGCAGTGTGAGGTCCGTCAGCTCGCGGCACAGGTACATGGCGATCTGCCGGGCAGAGGCGATCTGTTTGGTCTTGACGGGCCCGCACAGTTCGTCCAGGGTGACGGCGAAGTACTCGGCGACGACGGCCATGATGGTGGCCGCATCGATGTCGTTCCCGGCCGGATCACGGATGAGGTCGCGCAGGACGATCTGCGCCAACGCCAGGTCGACGGTCTGTTTGTTCAGCGACGCGAATGCGGTGACCCGGATCAGCGCACCCTCGAGTTCGCGGATGTTGCGCTCGATCCGGCTCGCGATGAACTCCAGCACGTCGTCGGGGGCGTTCATCCGGTCGAGTGCGGCCTTCTTTCGCAGGATCGCGATCCGGGTTTCCAACTCTGGTGGCTGGATATCGGTCGTCAGACCCCATTCGAACCGGGTGCGCATCCGGTCCTCCAGGGTCTCCAGTCGCTTGGGCGGGCGATCCGAGGAGATGACGATCTGCTTGTTGGCGTTGTAGAGCGTGTTGAAGGTATGGAAGAACTCCTCCTGGGTGCCTTCCTTGCCCTCGAGGAACTGGATGTCGTCGACCAGCAGCACATCGACGTCCCGGTACCGACGCTGGAAAGCGACCTTCCGGTCGTCCCGCAGCGAATTGATGAAGTCGTTGGTGAATTCCTCGCTGGAGACGTACCGCACCCGCATCCCGGGGAACAGTCGCTGGGCGTAGTGCCCGATGCCGTGCAGCAGGTGGGTCTTCCCCAGTCCGGAGTCGCCCCAGACGAACAGCGGGTTGTAGGCGACGGCCGGCGCTTCTGCCACCGCAACGGCGGCGGCGTGCGCAAACCGATTCGACGCACCGATGACGAAGGTCTCGAAGGTGTACTTCTCGTTCAACCTGGTCTGCGAGGGGTTCGGCGGAGCGTGGTCGCGGCGACCGGAATAGGTCGGCCAGATCTCCGTGACGGTGGCCAACGCGTCGGCTTCCTCGTCCGACTCGTCCAGCCCATCCGGATCGTCGTTTTCCCCGGGGCTGGCCGACCGGAAGTTTGCGCCCCCGGTCGATCGGCCCGATGCCCGCCTGGGGTCCGACGTTGCCCGAACGGATCCGGGCAGTGTCCCCGTTGATGCCGTAGTTGGTACCGGCGACGAATCGATCCGGTGGCGGCCGATCGGCAGCCGGCGGCATCGGCGCCATCGCGCCGTCCTCGCTGACCGTGACCGCGAGGTTGATCTGCATCCCCAGCCGCTCGGACAACGCCTTGGTGATCACTTCGCGCAGGCTGCGTTCGATGGCGTCCTTGGCGAATTCGGTCGGCGCGGCCAGCAGGGCGGTATTGCCCAGCAGTCCGACCGGCTGGGTGAGTGACAACCAGGCTCGCTGTTGCTGGCTGAGTGTTGGCTCGAGGTCCGTCACGACCGCCCGCCAGACCGGCGTCAGTCGGTTTTCCGTTTCCTCGAAAGCCACTCGGTGTCCCCCGCCCCTGCGCCGCCCCCGTCCGCCGTCCACAAGAGTTGTCCACAGGTGTGGACAACTGAGGAACGGCAGCGGCCCACGCCGTAGCGAACGCGGCGCGGATAGTTGCTCCGGGGAACTCGGTGATTCCGAGTGCGCCCGGGACGCTAACAACTTTCCTGCTCTTCCCACAAGACCGCGAACGGGGCAAGGATCTCTGTCGGCGTGTCGTTTCGAGAGCGATTCTGGCAAATCCGATCGGACCTGCTCTCGGCATCTGATGACCTCCGACGACTTCGCCGCAAGCGACCGGTGCGCCGGGGGCTCGGCCGAGTTTGACCCGTCCGCCCGGCTGTCCGTACCCTTGAGTACATCCGGCGTATCCCGGCCGTTTCATGCTGCCCCTCGTCACGTGTGACGTGCGGAGCGGTGTCCGTGGTTCAGTAGTTGTCGAGCACCAGTTTCAGTCGTCATTCCAGCAGTTCCTGACAGTGGAGAGATACCCGTGAGCAAGCGCACCTTCCAGCCGAACAACCGCCGCCGCGCGAAGACCCATGGTTTCCGGCTGCGGATGCACACCCGAGCGGGTCGGGCCATCCTTGCCGCCCGCCGTCGCAAGGGCCGCGTCGAGCTGTCGGCCTGACGGTCGCGACGGCTCTGACGCCGGACGACCAGACCCCAATGCTTCCCGCTGGAAGTCGACTGCACACATCGGATGAATTCGCCGCGGTGGTTCGTTCCGGCCGCCGGGCGGGCACCCGTCATCTCGTCGTGCATCTTCTCGGTACCGGGCACCCCGTTTCGCCGCGGGCCGGTTTTGTGGTGTCGGCAAAGGTCGGCAATGCAGTGGTCCGGCACCGGGTGACGCGGCGGTTGCGGCCGCTGGTCCGGCAGGAACTCGCCGGGTTGGCCCAGGGCAGCGATGTGGTTGTCCGTGCGCTCCCGGCCGCCGCCACTGCCAGCAGTAGCGATCTCGGGCGGGATCTGCGCAGCGGGCTGGCCGCAGCCGAACGCAAGGGGGCTGCCCACCGCGACCGGGCGGGTGGCAGGAACACCGCGCCCGCCGGCGGGCCGGGCCGATGACATCCCCGGCAGCCGCGCTGCTGATTGCGCCGATCCGCTTCTACCAGCGGTTCATCACCCCGTACACCCCGGCGAGTTGTCGCCACTACCCGACGTGCAGTACCTATGCGGTGACCGCGCTACGCACGCGCGGTGCGCTGGTCGGCACGGCCCTCACGGTGTGGCGGGTGCTGCGGTGCAATCCCTGGAGTGCCGGCGGAATCGACTACGTCCCACCGAAGGGTCACTGGCGAAACGCCGCCCGGGACAGCATGCCGAGGGCCGGGGCAACGGCCGACGACTCACCACCGACCGCCCGCGAACGGGAAGTCGGGCATCATAACGAGAACGACCGGGAACGCGACGAGGCCGTCGCGAGTTCGACCACTGTCAGCTCTGCGGAACACCGCTGCGCCGGCACCGACCTTGATGCGCCGCGATCGGCGGCAAGTAAACCGATGATCGGGAGATCCGCCGCGTGACGTTCAACTTCTGGTCCCTGGACTACATCTATTACCCGATCTCCGGAATCATGTGGATCTGGCACAAGGTCTTCGGATCGGTTCTGGGACCGGACACGGCGCTGACCTGGGTTCTCAGCGTCATTTTCCTGATCTTCACGCTGCGCGCGATCCTGTTCAAGCCGTTCATGAAGCAGATGGACTCGCAGCTCAAAATGCAGGCTGTCCAACCGGAGATGAAGAAGCTCCGGGAGAAGTACAAGGACGACAAGCAGCGGTTGTCCGAAGAGATGATGAAGCTGAACAAGGAGGCCGGGGTCAACCCGTTGGCCTCCTGCCTGCCGGCGCTGATTCAGGCGCCGGTCTTCATCGGTCTGTTCCACGTGTTGCGCATGTTCCAGCCGATCTTCGAGAACAACGAGTGGATCTATCGGCAGAACGTCTACTTCTTCGGTTACAACGACGTCGTCTCGATGGGCAGCGCGAAGCTGCCCGGAGGCGCGCCCCTGGTCGGCTTCATGACCATGCCCGGTGACCAACTGGCCTTCATGGACGGCGTCCGGGAAGCGATCATCTGGTGGGGCATCCCGCTGACGATTCTGGCCGGCATCGCCACCCACATGACCAGCCGCCGGTCGGTGGCGCGGCAGCGCGAAATGAACATCGACGCATCCGGCCCGCAGACCGCGATCATGAACAAGCTGATGCTGTACATGTTCCCGCTGTTCGTGGTCGTCGGTGGTCCGTTCTTCCCGCTGGCCATCCTGTTCTACTGGCTGGCGAACAACTCCTGGACCTTTGGTCAGCTCAGGGTTGCGCACACCCTGCAGGACCGGAAGAAGCTCGCCGCGGCGCAGGTGGTTGAAGAGGTCAAGGACGCATCCAAGTTCTCGACTCCGAAGCCGGGCGCCAAGCCGAAGACGACTGCCTCCGGCCGACCGGTGATCGCGCCGTCCAAGATCTCCGACAGCAGCGGGTCGGGCGAGACCAACGGCACGGCGAACGGTTCGGGTAACGGCGGCCCGAATTTGCGCAAGACTCCGCCGGCGGGCGGAACAAAACCAGCGGGCTCGAAGCCGGTCGGCACCAAGCCCGCCCCTGGGGCCCGGCCACAGCCGAACAAGACGAAGAAGAAGAACACCCAACGTTGAGTGGGGAACTCCACCGGTGAGCGATTGCCCGAGCGTGCCGCAGCCCTGCGGCGTTGGCGTTCTGTGGCGAGCGATCCGCGTTTGCAGGACCAGATGTGACGTCAGAACTAGGAGAACCGATGACAGAGAACGCCGTCAGTGTGGTCGACGAGATCGATGAGGCTGAGTCCGTAGAAGCGTCCGAGGGCAACGCCACCGAGACCCCGGAGTCGGGAGAGTCGTCGAGTGGCCGTAGTGGTCCGAGTCGGCACGACCTGCTGGTGGCCGAGGGTGATGCGGCGGGCGACTATCTCGAGCGACTGCTGGACATCTTGGATTTCGACGGGGACATCGATCTGGACGTCGAGGGCGAGCGGGCCGTGGTGTCGATCATCGGCGGCGGCGACATCGACAAGCTGGTCGGCGAGCACGGTGAGGTGCTGGACGCTTTGCAGGAGCTGACCAGACTCGCGGCGATGGCCGAGACCGGTCAGCGGTCCAGGTTGATGCTGGACATCGCGGGCTACCGGGCCCGGCGCCGGACGGAACTGGGTGAGTTGGGGCGGACCACCGCCGAGCAGGTTGCTTCCTCCGGCGAGGCCGTCCGGCTCGCTCCGATGAACCCCTTCGAACGCAAGGTCGTGCATGATGCCGTCGGGGCGGTGGCGGGTGTTTCGTCGTCCAGTGAGGGCGAGGAGCCGCGGCGCCGCGTCGTGATCAGTCCGGCGTCCTGACCGGGGATTCGCCGCCGGCGGCGGGTCCGCCGGCTGCTGAAGCCCTCGAGCCCGAGCCTTTCGGCGCTCACCGGGTTTTCGGGGAACGAATTGAGTTAGCGCGGCAGTACGCCAAGGCGCTTGCCGGCGACGGGGTGCTGCGCGGGTTGATCGGCCCCCGGGAGCCGTCGCGGCTGTGGACTCGGCATTTGCTGAATTCTGCGGTGATCGCCGAGCTGATCGGGGACGGTGCCTCCGTCGTGGATATCGGCAGCGGGGCCGGGTTGCCGGGGATCCCGTTGGCTATTGCCAGGCCGGATCTTCGGGTGACCCTGGTGGAGCCGCTGGAGCGGCGCACTCGCTTCTTGGTGGAGGTCGTCGGGTCGCTCGGCCTGAGTAACTGCCGAGTCGTTCGCGGCCGGGCAGAAGAAGTTGTCGCAGGGTGCGGCGGCGCAGATGTCGTCACCTCCAGGGCTGTTGCACCTCTGCATCGTTTGGTGACCTGGTCGGCGCCGTTGGCCCGGGACGGTGGACTGGTGTTGGCACTCAAGGGTGAATCCGCCCGCGAGGAATTGACTCGTGACGGAAAGGCCGTTGCCGCAGCGGGTCTGGTCAACGCCGAGGTGCTCGAGATCGGTGGCGGCGATCTCGGTGATCCGACCTTCGTGATCAGGGCACTACGTGCGGGCGCCACTCCGAAACGCTCGAACCAGCGGGTACGCCGGCGCCGGGTCTAGTTGACCAAGACCAGTGGTGAGCACTCCGGCGACGCCCAGGTCGGACCCGGCCTGCTCGCCGATGAACCAGAACCCACCGTGGTGCTTGGCGATTCGGCCTCGGGTCCGGCGATGCCCGCAACGAACTCGCCGAGACCGGGCATGAGGCGGTCGTCAAACCGAAGCCGCTGCAGGCAGCCGTTCCGGCGGGTTAAAAATGGACGACTTCACCATCAACCACGACGACGCGACAGTGACGTGC
Organism: uncultured Actinomycetota bacterium; assembly: GCA_963730295.1. Taxonomy (GTDB): domain Bacteria; phylum Actinomycetota; class Actinomycetes; order Mycobacteriales; family Nakamurellaceae; genus Nakamurella. Next base: position 31,629 of record CAVSRE010000012.1, read on the forward strand.
CCGAACGGTGTGACCCGCCCGATCACAAAAGGCCGGGCGGTGGTCTACGGGTCGAGTTGCAATGGATGCCCAGGACGCGCGCAGTGCACCACTGGCAAACAAAGTCGGATCATCAAGGTTCACCCGCTCGAAAGACTGCACCGCGCGGCTCGCCAGCAGGCTGAAATACCCGAATTTCAAACGGTTTACCGTCGTCACCGGCCAATGGTCGAACGGCCCATCGCCTGGCTCACCAGAGGTAACCGGCAGGTCCGCTATCGGGGCGTGAGGAAGAACGATCACTGGTTGCATCACCGCGTTGCTGGGCTCGATCTCCGGCGACTCGTCGTCCTCGGTTTGACCCGGGTCAGCGGGGAATGGGTCATCGCAACAGCCTGAAACAGGCACCCGGGGGGACCCCGAGGTCCCCAAAAGCGATCCGACGGGCCCACCGCGGAACTTCCGGTCGCGTAAAGGGAGGGAGGGTCAGGGGATTGTCGCAACACCCGAGGTGAGATGGGGTTTGCGATGTCCAAGAAATCGCTGGACAAGACGCTGGTGCGTCAGGTGCTGGATCTGCTGACGACAGGGATCGGGCCGATGGAGACGTCCCGGCAAACCGGCGTGTCGAAGACGACTGTTTACAAGATTCACCACAGTGTGGGTGGTGTGTATCGACCCCAGACCGTGACGTATTCCAAGCGGTATCTCGATCGTGATGAACGCTACGAGATCGCCCGGCTCCGGGACGCCGGCCACACGATCACTGACGTCGCCGAGATGTTGAAGCGGTCGAAGTCGACGGTGAGTCGGGAACTGGACCGCAACGCCAATCCCGAAACCGGGCGATATGAGCCCGAGCGGGCGGAACGGTTGGCGTGGGAACGGCAGCGCCGGCCGAAGGAATCGAAGCTATCCGGGTCGGCGCCGTTGCGCCTGGAAGTGCAGAAAATGCTGGACAAACGATTCTCCCCGGATCAGGTGTCCGGGCGCTTGAAGCTCGAGCACCCCGACGAACCGAGCATGCACATCAGCCACGAAACGATCTACCAAAGCATCTACGTGTATCCCCGCGGAGAGCTGAAGAGAGAACTGAAAGCGAACCTTCGTTGCGGGCAATCCGTCCGAAAACGACGTGGCCGCAAAGAGAATCGCGGTCGCATACCGAACGCGGTGTCGATCCACGACCGTCCCGAGGAGGTTGAGGGCCGACTCGTACCGGGCCACCACGAAGGTGACCTGATCAAGGGCACCATCGCCTCGAACTCGGCCGTCGGCACCATCGTCGAACGCACCACCGGGCACGTCACCCTGCTGCACCTGCCCCACGGTTACGGCGCACACAAGGTCGCCGACGCGATCATCACTCAGATGTCCGGGCTGCCCGACTGGTTCGCCAAGACCCTGACCTGGGACCGCGGGACCGAGATGTGCCAGCACGCCAGGGTCACCCAAACCACCCAGATCAAGTGCTTCTTCGCCGACCCTCACTCCCCCTGGCAGCGCGGCAGCAACGAGAACACCAACGGCCTACTGCGCGAGTACATGCCCAAGCACACCGACCTATCGATCTACACCGCCCACGACCTCCAGGCGATCGCCGCCGACCTCAACAACCGCCCCCGCAAACGACTCGGCTACCGCACACCCCACGAGGCGTTCGTTACCCTACAAGCAGAACAACCAACTTTCGTTGCGACGACCCCCTGATTCTGCCGGACCAGATCATCCGCAAACCCGGCGAACCCGCCCCGTTCCGGCCTCCGACCCAAGCCACCCCCGTCGATCCCCACCAACCCGCACAGGCCGGTTGTTCAGGAGTCTCCTAGACGATCGCAACCACGTGGCCGGCCGCACCATGGTGTTGATTCACCGGGCCGGTGGCGGGAGCTCGCCGATCTGCTGTACCGCTCGAGGATTTCATTGATGAGTGCTGCCAGACCGTCGCCCGGTGGGGTCGCGGTCAGGCTCGCCGGTCGCAGCGTCGGCGAGCGTGCACTGTTCCGGATCGAGGAACAGTTGCCGGGAGGACCTGACGGGCTGCCCCCGGTTGGTCCCCTGTATCGAAACTGAAAGACCCGCCCGGCGCATGGCGGAGCAGACCCGTGCATCCCAGCATGTCGCGTCCGCAGAGCCCGCGGGCGTCGCAAACATCGGAGTCGATCGCCGGGAAGCCGGTGGCCGAACCAGTCGACTGCAGTGGTGACGGCCGCCGCCCGCGGAAACGGTTACCGGGCGGCAGAGCTGAAGATCGATGCGCGTGCCGCGATTTGTGCTGCGACACCACTCGTCGTTGACCATACTGATGGCGGCTGAGGTTGATGCCAGGCGTCGAACTGCTGCGGGCGACTCGGTCTCGGAGGAAGCGTGATGTCCGTTGGGCACGCCGAGCCGCAATGAGTCCACTGCGCCGTCAGGGCACTCGCTCGGTAGGAGGCGTTGAGAGTCACAGTGACTGTGGGCCATTGCGCCGGTGTCGGCGGTGAAACCGTGTTGATGAACGAGCGGGAGAGCTGCGATCAGACCGGCCGCGCCCTTCGGACGGGGGACGCAATTGGCCTGTGCCTGGCAGATCGGTTGAGACGCAGATTCGCGGCTGACTTTTTGCGACGGTCGGCCTCCTATCGCATCGCGGCGGATCGTCGCAGTTTCGTCACAGTGACGGTACAAATGCTCGGTCGAGGGTCAGGTTTGGACCACCTAGCGGGCGTCCGCGCAACGTGGATCTTCACGCTATGCGTGGGCGTTTCGGTCGAGAGGATGTCTGGAGCACGTGCCGAGCGGGTGGACCGCGCGGCTCGCGCTGTGTTTCACGTGAAACGTCCTCGGCGCCTTCGCCACCGTCGGCCGTCCAATGCTGAATTGGAACCGCCGAGGAGTGACGCCCCCTGCCCTCCGTGGTCACTTCCCGGCGGGTCGCTCCTGGGTGTCCGGTTGGCGCCCCGTTCATTGCAAGGCTGCAGTGACTTCGCCTCCATCGCCCATTTCAGGTTCAAGCCGTGGCCCGGCCGGCCCGCCGTGCGATCGACGCGGTTGGCGACGCATGGCTGCGCATCCGTGACCGTCGGTGGTCTCCGATTCCAGCGGGACTGGAGCCGGCCGCCGACGCCTGCGCGGGTTGGGGTGCGGTGTCAGAAATGGTGGGTCAGTCCAGCGCACCGCAGAACGCCTGAGCCACCGAGGAGCCCGGTGTTGACCGCCCGGAGCTGTGCACATCACGCGTCAAGTTCGTGCAGCGGAACTGTGGACAACTCCTGGAGCCCCAACGACATCCGCGTGCCCACGTTCGGGGGTAGGCCGAAGGCACGCGGAAGCCCTCGCTGAGGAATCGTTCGAGGGCAAGCCGATCCGCACCGTAGGCGCGAACCGTCGAGGAGCGGAAGCGGCGCGGCAGCCCAACCCTGAAAGTGATCTCCTCGACGCACGGCGGGCTCTCGCGGCTCGGGGCCAAGGCGCGGACGCTAAGGCGCCCAGGACTTGGAAGACCACATCCGCATGGTCACTAACGCCGTCATGTGCACACTGCGTGTCGGTCGATGCCCGGCCGTCCTGACCAGCCGATGGTGGGCAGAGAACCCCTTTGTAGAGGGTGAATGCAGAACCGGTCGAGTTCGGTAGGTTCCCGCAAACGGCTCGGGCGGAATGGGCGGTGCTTGGTCGACTTTTGCGATGCCCTGAGGTGTCGTTTCACGTGAAACATCGTGCGTCGGGTCGATCGGTCGGCAACGATCGTGGCGTTCGCAGCCGGTAGTGAACGATCATCTCAGGGATGGACTCCCGATGGTGCCGGGCGCTGATTGAGGGTGCCCCGGAACGTGTGCGACATCAACAGTGCCTTCCGTGAGACAACCGGCCAGTGGGTGTATCCCCGTAGCCGGGCCGATCAAAGAATGGAGAGGACGCAGGCCCTGAGCTCATGGTGACCCGTGCCCCCGACGCGCCGCTCCTATGCTCGCTCAAACTCGCCAGATAGCAACTGCTGCGATTGCCCACGGGACTGGCACACCTGAAGCCAGTGCACGGCAGGGCTTCACGTGAGGTCCTGAACGAACGAGGCCGTTGAGGCTGGACGGCGGGGTGCATTGTCGGACCGTTCACTGGTTCATCACTCGGGTGACCGGGCTCAGTTGTCGGGTGGATGAGCCTATCCCGTCCGGGTCCTGCGTGCCGTTGCGCAGAGGCCACCGTCGTTCTTCGACCGCTATCGGAGCGTTGCCCGGAGCGCCTTCGCGGGGTGGAACGGAAGGAGTCAGCCCGCGACCACGGGCTGACGGTTGGCGCAGATCATCACGCACCGCATTCTCCGGATCCCGGACCCGTGACAGGTAGCGCGCAACGCGCCCGGCGGCTGAGTGTGTGCAGTCCTGCACTAGGCAACGGCGAGTGGCGCTTCGGCCTGCGACTGCTTCGGCCTGCGACTGCTTCGGCCTGCGACAGCCTCGGGCAGCGGCAGCCTCGGCCTGCGACAGCCCGGGTCTTCGTCGAGAGCTCAGGCGTGTGCTGTCAATCGACCAAAAGCACGATGTCGCCGTCTCAATAGACCACCCGTGGTAGCCGTTTCACGTGAAACCTCGGCCCGATCGCACCATGACTGCGCCAACCGGTCACGTTTCACCTCTCGCGCGGCGTGGTTCCCCGGACTTGCCCCGCGCCGGCCGTAGCGTGCGAAGCGCATCGCAGCGGGCACCCTCCGTGGTCCCGCTGGGACGGAACACCACTGCACTGCTTGCTGCCCGGGAGGCTACATGAGTATTGACTTCGACGTTTCACGTGAAACCACCCACCTCGAAGAGGACACCCCACTTGCGCGGGAATCCCTCGCCGCTGTCGAGATGCGGTCGGGCGATCTCACACTCCCGCGGCCGCGTCATCGACGGGTGTTCTCGGTGGCCAACCAGAAGGGCGGAGTAGGCAAGACCACGACGACGGTGAACATTGGCGTCGCGCTGGCACTGTCGGGCCTGCATGTGCTGATCATCGACCTGGATCCGCAGGGCAATGCGTCCACCGCCCTTGGCGTGGAGCGGACCGCGGGTACGCCGTCCGTCTACGACGTCCTGGTCGGCGATATCACCGCGGCGGAGGCGATTCAGACCTGCCCCGACGCACCTCGATTGGGCTGCATTCCCGCGACCATCGACCTCGCCGGCGCCGAGATCGAGCTCGTCTCCATGACCGAGCGGGAAACTCGACTGAAGAAGGCCGTCGACGCGATCGATGTCTACTACGACTATATCCTGGTCGACTGCCCGCCCTCCCTCGGACTGCTGACCGTCAACGCCATGACGGCGGTCGACGAGGTTCTCATCCCGATCCAGTGCGAGTACTACGCCCTCGAGGGTCTCGGCCAACTGTTGAGGAACATCAACCTGATCAAGGAACACCTGAACCCCGATCTCCTGGTCTCCACGATCCTGCTGACCATGTACGACGGCCGCACCAAACTGGCGGATCAGGTTGCCAACGAGGTTCGCAACCACTTCGGGCCGAAGGTGTTGACCACCTCGATCCCTCGATCAGTGAAGATATCCGAAGCACCCGGCTTCGGGCAGTCCGTGATGACATACGACCCAGGATCCCGGGGAGCCATGAGCTACATGGACGCCGCCCGAGAGATCGCCGAACGCGGAACCAAGGAGCTGTCATGACCGGCAAGGCAAGAGGCGGGCTCGGCCGAGGGCTGGCAGCACTGATCCCGACCGGCCCGGATACCACCACCGTGTCCGACGTGCTGATCAACGGCGCGCCCCAGGAACGCGATCATGCGTCGTTGTCGCTGGTCGCCGGTGCCGCGGAAGTGCCGAGCTTTAGTGGCGAGACCGGCGGCGTGAGCCATGACGTCACCGAACCGACGACCAACGGCCGTTCCCCCCTTAAGGTAGTTGACACGTCATCCGCGCCGCCATCAACGACGGAGGGCCCGCGTTACCTGGACATCCCGATCGACGAGATCCGCCGCAATCCGCGGAACCCGCGCAATGTCTTCGACGAGGATGCTCTGGTCGAACTGACCCACTCCATCCGCGAGTTCGGTCTGCTGCAGCCCATCGTCGTGCGCGATGTGCCAGGGGGTGGTTACGAGCTGGTCATGGGGGAGCGTCGCTGGCGGGCAGCGCAGCGTGCCGGATCCACCACGATTCCGGCGATCGTCCGCCGAACCGAGGACGCCGACCTACTTCGCGATGCCCTGTTGGAGAACATTCACCGGGCGAACCTCAACCCCTTGGAAGAAGCCGCGGCCTACCAGCAGCTGCTCGAGGAGTTCGACGTCACCCAAGAGGAGTTGGCTTCCCGCCTGGGGCGCAGCCGACCCGTCATCTCCAACACCATCCGGCTACTGAAGCTCCCGGTCCCGGTGCAGCGCCGGGTTGCCGCCGGCGTGCTGTCGGCGGGTCACGCCCGGGCGTTGCTGTCGCTGCCGGATGCCGAAGACCAGGAACAGCTGGCCGCACGCATCGTCGCCGAGGGCCTGTCGGTCCGCGGCGCCGAGGAAGCAGTGACGCTGATCGCCGGCCGGGCCACCCCCCGTCGCCGGCCCACCGGGGCGAAACGCGTCATCCCGGGATTGGAGGACGTCGCGGTCACCATGTCGGACGCCTTCGATACTCGGGTCAGGCTCGAACTCGGCCGCACCAAGGGCCGGATCGTGGTGGAATTCGCGACGCAGGAGGACCTGAAGCGCATTGTGACGATCATGCTGCCGCAGGCTTTCGGGCCGAACGGTCTCAATAGTGAGAATGATGGCGAAGAAGCCGAATCCGGCACAGGGTCATCCCAGGTCGAAATGTCACGGTGACGCTTCGACCGGAGGCGACTCGCTCCCTTTCCGAAACCGCTTGCAGCGCAGGAAGTTTCGCCCTCGCGAGCGAGTCTCCTTCGGTCAGAGTGAGCGAGTGATCGCCTGCTCAACCAGGCCGGCATAAACGGCTCCCAGGTCGAGACCGGCCTCAGCGACCGACATCGGGAGCAGAGACGTTTCGGTCAAGCCCGGTGAGACGTTGACCTCGAGGAAGTGCACAACGCCGTCGTCGGTGGCGATCGCATCGGTCCGGGACAGATCCCGCAGACCCAAGGCCTTGTGCGCACCGATCGCGAGCTCCGCCGCCGCGGCAGCGACCTGGTCGGTCAACCGGGCCGGGGTGAAATAGGTGGTGAGGCCGGCCGTGTAGCGAGATTCGTAGTCAAAAATTCCACTCGTGGGGCAGATCTCCACAGCGGGCAGCGCTGTGACGACCCCGTTCTCGTCCTCCAGCACGGTGATCGCCAATTCGATACCGTCGACGAACTGCTCGACCACTGCGATGTCGCCGTAGGCGAAGGCATTGACCAGTGCGGCCGGTAAATCTTCCGCAACGCGGACGGCGGTGGCACCCAACGCGGAACCGCCGTGCTGCGGCTTCACCATCAGTGGCAGGTCGAGGTGGCTGACCAGCAGGCCGATCAACGGTCCAGCACCGAGGTCACGGAAAGCGCTGTGCGACAGCGACATCCATTGCGGAGTGGTAAAGCCCGCGCGTTGCATCAGGTTCTTGGCGATGTTCTTCTCGTACGCGAGTCGGCAGTTCTTCGACGTCGTACCGAGGTAGGGGACGCCGGACATCTCCAGAATGCCCTGAATGGCGCCGTTCTCGCCGCGACTGCCGTGCAGGGTGATGATCGCCGCGTCCGGCTTGGCCTCTGCCAGCCAACCGATCAAGTCGGCATCGGTATCCCGCATGGTGACCTCGAGGCCTGAACCGCGCAACGCTTCGTGCAACCGCGAACCTGACCGCAGCGAAACATCCCGCTCATGGCTCAGGCCCCCGGCCAGAACCACCACGTGTCGCGTCATGGACTCACTCTCCTTGCAGGAAGATGCATTTCGATCGATTCGCAAACTACCGTTGGCCGCAGCAAGGACTACGCCGTATCCGGCGACGGGGACGACGGCCCGATGGTCGGTCGCGACCAGGTGGTACCGAACGTCCGCATCACGTCCAACTCGCTGTCCATGACGGTTGCGAGCCGTCGGACGCCTTCCTCGATGCGTTCGGCGGTCGGGAAGCAATAGGACAAACGCAATTGTCGCGAACCGAGACCGTCGGCATAGAAGGCGGTTCCGGGTACGTAGGCGACCCTGGCCGTGACTGCGCGGGGCAACATCGCGGCGGAATCAAATCCCTCCGGCAGCGTCATCCACACGTAGAACCCGCCATCCGGTCGGGTCCATGTCGTACCCGCGGGCATCTGGGTTTCCAATGCTGCCAGCATCGCGTCGCGGCGTTCGTTGTAGGTCTGCCGGTACGCCTTGATCTGGCCCAGCCAGTCGAACTTCTCCAGATATCGGGAGATCAGCATCTGATTGAATACCGGCGGGTTCAGTGTCGCCGCTTCGTTGGCCAGCACCAACTTTTCCCGAACGGCGTGCGGAGCAAGGACCCAGCCGACCCGCAGACCGGGGGCGAAGGTCTTGGAGAACGAGCCGAGATACACGACGTTCTCGGCATCGTCGGCACGAATGGCCCGGCGCAGCTTGTCGTCGAAACCCAATAGCCCGTAGGGGTTGTCCTCCAGAATCAGGATTCCGGCCCGCCGACAGATATCGGCGATCAGGCCGCGTCTGTCCTCGGAAAGGGTGACGCCGGCCGGATTGTGGAAATTCGGGATCGTGTACAGGAATTTGATCCGGCGACCGGCTGCACGGGTGGTTTCGATGGCGGCCTCGAGAGCTTCGGGCATCAGCCCGTCCTCGTCCATCGCCACGTGGACGACCTGTGCCTGATAGGCCTGGAAGACGCCGAGAGCACCGACGTAGGAAGGTGCTTCGGCGAGAATGACGTCACCGGGATCGACAAAGATCCGGGTGACCAGATCGAGGGCCATTTGCGAGCCGAGGGTCACCATGACGTCGTCGGGATGTGAGGTGATGCCCTCGAGGGACATCACCTGGCAGATCTGTTCGCGCAATTGCGGAATGCCCTGCCCGGAGCCGTACTGCAATGCGACCAAGCCGTCCTCGGCCACCAGTTCCGCGGCCTCCTGGGCCAGGGCGTCCAGCGGGAGGGACTGCAGGTACGGCATGCCCCCGGCCAGTGACACGACCTCGGGGCGACTGGCCACGGCGAACAATGCCCGGATGGCCGAGGCTCGCATGCCGACGGTGCGGTGCGCGTATCGCTGCATGTGCTGGTCCAGGCTATTGCCCGTCATCAAACACCTCACCTCGTCGCCGGTGGTTGCCGGAGCAATCCCGGGTCATCCTAACCGGCGTCGCTCGAGGGGCCTGTCGTTCGGAAAGCACAGCGATACCGATGCCGGGTGGTTTGCCGGACTGGCGGCCAATGCCGGCGCCGGCACAACCTATTCTGGTGAGGGTGCCCCGATGGGCCGGAAGCCGCGCCCAGCCGACCGGCGGCGCGAGACACTTTGGCAGCAGGGAGCGGTGTGACGCGAGCGCTCGTGCCCTTGTCGATGACGACAATCGGCTCGCTACCGGAACGATGTCGCAGCTGCGTCGCGTGGGAGCTCGACGCCGACGGAGTGCGGTCCGCGGTGCGGCTCGGCGACACCGAATTCGAGAAGGAAGTGTGGCTGTCCGGCGTCATGCTGACCTGGGGATCCGCCGGTCAGGTCGTGACGGTCGACGATCAGCCAGTCGGGTACGCGTTGTTCGCCCCGCCGACGGCGGTCCCGGGCGCCGCGGTCTTCCCGACGTCGCCGGTGTCACCGGATGCGGTGCTGCTGACCACGGCGCGGATCCTGCCCGAATTCACCGGACAGGGACTGGCGCGGTATCTGATGAACGGGGTGGTCCGCGAACTCACCCGACGGGGGGTCAGGGCAATCGAGTTGTTCGGCTTGGAGGATGCACCAGAGCCACAGGGTGAACTGCCGGGCGATATCGAGACCGTGGACGATCTGATCGTGGACGAGATGATTGCCGCGGAGGATGGTGTCCCCAGCTGCCTGCTGCCGGCCGGTTTTGCGCGGGCGGTTGGCTTCACCGACATCGCGCCGCACCACCGGTACCCGCGACTGCGTTTGGAACTGGGCCGGGACATCGGCTGGAAGGCTGAGGTCGAGTCGGCGCTGGAGAAGTTGTTCACGGTGATCAAGGTTCCGGCATCACCGTCGCCGCTGGCCACGGAACTTGTCGGTAGCCAGCAGTAGTCGCCCGCGACGAAGCCGTCAGGCCGAGTCGCGGATCGTGCGCTCGTGTTCCAGCAGGTCGGAGAAGGTGAACGTGCCGGTGTGCGGGTCGTCCTGACCGTCCAGATAGAGCCGCTTCACCGCGACCAGCAGCCCGTCGGCGATCAGGCTGCGGAAATCGTCCGACGTCAACCGCTCCCGCTCCTCCGGGTTGGACAGGTAACCCATCTCCACCTGAATGGCAGGCATCCGGGTCAGACGGAGCACATCCCATGGCCGGTGATGAATCCGGCAGTCGGCAAAGTGGGTGCGGGCCACCAGTTCTCGCTGTACGAGCTGCGCCAGTGATTCACCGACGGTCGATGTGGCGCCGGAATCGGTGCCGAAGTGGAAGGTCGCGATGCCGCAGGCCTGCGGTGACAGCGAACCGTCGATGTGCAGGCTGAGCAGCAGATCGGCGTTGACGTCGTTGGCGAAGCCGGCACGTTCTTCGGGGGTCGGGTTCTGGTGCGCGCCGCGGGTCAGCGTCACGTCCATCCCGGTCGTGACCATCCGGGACTGGAGTCGGCGGGCGATGTCATAGATGAGGTCGGCGGCGCGGACATCGCCGACGGTCCAGCCCGGGTCGTCGGCGCCATGGGCCGGATCGATGACGATCCGCTTCCCGTAGAGCCGGGGGCCGGCCTGCTGGATCAGTTGGTACTCGCGGAGGTACTGCGGGCGCCCACCGGTGACCATCCGGCCGATCCGATTGAGCTCCCGGTAGGTTTCCGGCCCGAAGACCCCGTCCTCGGACAGCCCACGGTGGCGCTGGAAATCCCGGACGCTCAGGTCGGTGAGCGGGCCGAAGATGCCGTCCGGCCGACCGGTGTTGTAGCCCATTTCGGCGAGTCTGGTCTGCAGCGCCATCACGTCGTCGCCCGTCATCGGCGCCGACAGCGTGTGCGTCAGAGGCCGATCGCCGAGCGACCAGCGGGCGTCGGTGAGGGAACGGACCGTCACCGGGCCGACGATGCCGTCAACGATCAACCCGCGGCGCTGCTGGAAATTGCGGATCGCACCGTCGGTGGCGGCGTCGAACTCGGCGATCGACCGTTCGGTCCCGTTCAGCGATGGCAGCAGTTGCAAGCTCGCCAAAGCCTCCCTGAGGTCAGCAACCGCCGGACCTCGATCACCGCGCCGCAGCAGCATCGCTCTCCTTGACTACTCGAGAATCCCTGATGACCCACCGTAGTGCCACCTGTCGAACAACACCGACCGGTAGTAAGACGCCTCGCGCTCGCCGGGGTTCACAGGCCGGCCAACACGTCGGACCGTACCGGCGGTGCCCACTTATTGTGCATCGAAGGAGGGGCCGGAGATAACCGACACACGCCCTGGCGTCGCTGCGGCGGCTCGAGTATGCGACCAGACGCACGACGAACCGCCGGGCCCGGAAGGTACCGGAACCGGCGGTTCGGGGGTATATCAGGCCAGGATATCGGCGAACTCGGCGAGCAATGCTGCCTTGGGCTTTGCGCCGACGACCTGCTTGACCGGCTTGCCACCCTGGAACACCAACATCGTCGGGATCGACAGGATCTGGTATTGCTGGGCGATCTGCGGGTTGGCATCGATGTCGAGCTTGGCGATGGTGACCTTGCCCTCGTGCTTGGTGGAGATCTCCTCGAGGATCGGGGCGACCATCCGGCACGGGCCACACCACTCCGCCCAGAAATCAACGATGACCGGGACGTCGGACTGCAGAACGTCGACGTCGAAGCTGGCGTCGGTGACCTTCACGGTGGCCATGGGTGGGACCTTCCTGTCTGGATTGAGTGTGCTGGTGCTTGGCCGGCCCGGGGATTGGGCGGACCAGGAATGTCGTTGAGCGGAGAGTCAGACGGTGACCGAGTCCTCGAAGGCGGCGACCGGCAGCTCCGGCATCGGGTCGGTGGTGATGCCGGCGAGCTCCTTCTCGATGTCCTCGGCCGTCAGGGGGTGCGACGCCAGGTAGTGCTGGGCGTCGAGCGCGGCCGCACAGCCGGATCCGGCGGCGGTGATGGCCTGCCGGTAGATGTGGTCGACGAGGTCCCCGCTGGCGAAGACTCCGGCGATGCTGGTGCCGGTTGAGGCAGTGGCGCCGACGGCGTGACCGGTCAGCACATAGCCCTCGGAGTCGGTCTCCAGCTGATCGCGGAACAGCTCGGAGCGGGGATCGTGGCCGATCGCCACGAAAACGCCGGTGACGGCCAGTTCGCTCTGCTCGCCGGTCACGGTATCGGTCAGGGTCACCCCGGTGACGCTCGTCTCACCGTGCAGAGCGGTGATCGCGGCGTTGGTCACCCACTTGATCTTCGGGTCCTTGCGCGCCCGGTCCAACATGATCGCGCTGGCCCGGAACTCCTCGCGGCGGTGCACGATTGTCACCGACCTGGCGAACCGGGTCAGGAATGTCGCCTCCTCCATCGCGGAGTCGCCGCCGCCGACCACGATGATGTCCTGCTCGCGGAAGAAGAATCCGTCACACGTGGCACAGGCCGAGACGCCGCGGCCGATCAGCCGCTGCTCGTCCGGCAGGTTCAGGTAGCGGGCGGCGGAGCCGGTGGACAGCACGATCGCCCGGGCGCGGTGCTGTACGCCGTCAACGGTGACCGTCTTGATCGGACCCTGTAGATCAACGGCCTCGGCATCGACGGTCTGCAGGTCCGCGCCGAAACGTTCCGCCTGCTCCCGGATCTGCGCCATCAGCTCCGGTCCCTGGATGCCCTGCGGGAAGCCAGGGAAGTTCTCCACCTCGGTGGTGGTCATCAGCGCGCCGCCGTAGGAGTAACCCTCGAAGACCAGCGGTTCCAGCTCCGCGCGGGCCAAATAGATCGCCGCGGTATAACCCGCCGGCCCTGAGCCGACGACGATGACGTCGCGTACGGCTGAAGTCTGGTCGCTCACGTGGTCCCCTCACTGCTTCTCGGCACCCGGTTGGGCGGCACCACCCTGATCAACGCAACCCTACCGACGAAAAATCCCGACTCGACCGGACCGACGCGATCCCCGACGTCAGCTGCCTTGGATGGTGACCTCGTTGATCTTGGACTGGAACTGGTTGTCCGAGGTGGGCGACAACTTCGTGACGAACAGCAGCAGGTACTTGGACTTCGGGGCACCGGTGAGCGGAATGGTGACGGTGCCGTTGGCCACGGTTCCGGTGCCCAACACCTTGGTCGTGTCGATGGCGGCGGTCGGGGAGGTGGCCGACCGCACCTCGATCACGGTGCCGTTGGTGGCGCTGGCCACGGTGACCGATGTCGGCACCGTCTCCCGTTCCAGTTGCAGCATCAACCCGACACCGGTCTTCAAGGAGGGGAACTGTTGCTTGTAGACCCAGGTCAGCCAGGCGGAATCGGGGTTGCCGTCGAAAGCGCGGTCCACGTAGTCCTTGTAGTCGGGATTGCCGTCGCCCTGCGGGTCGAAGACGGTGCCGGCGACCGCTTTGATCGGCACGTTGGTCGGTGCTGCCGCCGCGGACGAGGCCGCGCCCGCCGGGCTGGCCGGGTCGGCGGCGGCCGTTGTTGGCGCACCATCGGCGGTGGAGGCAAGCGCGGAGTCGATCATCGGCAACTCGTCCGGGGCGCTGTTCTGGATCGAGGCGACGAACTGATTGGTCAGGCCGCCCAGGGCGATCACGATCAGCACCGCGAACACCGCGAGCACAACGGCGGCCAGGCTCAGCTTGACCCGGCGCTCCTTGATCAGTCTGCGATCGGCCGGGCTGAGCGGTTTGGCCTCGGTGACCTGCTGCGGGGCCTGGGCGATCCCCGCGACCGTCTCGGGGGAGCGCAGCAACGCGGCGATCGCTCCGACAGCATGGATGCCGTCGGGCTCTTCGGGGTGCAGTGCGCGTTCGGCCAACGCCGACAGCGCCTCGGGCACGGTGGGACGGACCTCATCGGCCGGCAGTTCCCGGCCCAGCCGGGTCGGTGCGGCGGGGAAATGGGAGGCGGCCGCGGACTCGACGCTGCCGACCGGGCTGGCAACGGACGCCACCCGGGGATCGATCGGATCACCCAGCGGCCAGGTTCCGGTGAGCATCAGGTAGAGCAGAGCGCCGATCGCCCGAATGTCCTGGTCCGGGGTGGCCGAACCGTGCGCGATGACGTGCGAGAGCCGAACCTGACCGTCGAAGTTCACCCTGACCAGCGACGGATTGATGGCCCCGAGGGCGATCCCGTTGCGGTGCGCCTCGGCAACCGCTTCGGACAGTTTCGCGGTGATCGAGGTGGCGACGTCGGCTTCCAGCGGCCCGCCGGACAGCAGATCGGTCAGGGTGGCGCCATCGACCCATTGGCCGACGACGTAGGACTGGCCGTAATCGGTGCCGACATCCAGCGTCTGGGGTAGCCCGACGTGATGCAGTCGGCCCGCCCGCAGGGTGCGCGCGACCGTCGCTGATGCGCCGCTGGTGTCCGGCAGGATCGTCACCGCCATGTCCCTGGGGAGCACCGTGTCCTTCGCCCGCCAGAACCAGTGCCCATCGGCGTCGGCCGACACCAGGCTGACCAGTCGATAGCGGCCGCCGACGGTTGTGCCGGGAGTCAGGGCAACGACTGCGTCGGCGGCCGGTGGCACGGCCAGCCGCGGACGGCGTCACCGGCAGCGTCTGCTCGGCGGGGATCACCGTCGTCAGACCGAGGTCTGCCTGCGCTTGCGGATCCGCGCCGTCGTCCGGGTCGCCGGGGCCGTCGGCAGGCTGAGGGCCATCGGCGCTGCCGGCGGCGAGTTCGGCGGCGGGAATGACCGTTGTGGCGCCTGGATCGTCATCGTGCTGACCAGCAACGGCGTGCTGCTGACTGTCGGCGTTGTCGTCGGTCGTGAGGTGCGCACGACCCTGAACCGTCGGGCCACCGCTGTCGTTCGGCACCGGTTCGGCCACCTGCTCCCTGCTGGTCGGAAGGTTCGTCATTGCACCGACGGCCGCCATCGAAACGGTTGCCGCAGCGATGCTGTCAACGTCGTCACCCACAAGGGTGCCACGTTCAGTGTCCTGCACTTCGGTGTTCTTGATGCCGCTGGACGCACCGGGGATGGCCGATCCGCGCCGGAAAATGCGCCGGAGCAGCGTGCCGATCCGATTCCGGAGCGGAACCAGTTCCTCGACCTTGAGCAGCACCGCGACGATCGCGATCGCCAGCAGGCCGACCGAGCCACTGAGCAGGATCTCCACCAGGGCCTTGCCGAGTGTGTCCACCTCGAACGTCAGCAGCAGGGTACTGGCGAGCAGCGCAGCGGCTGCGCCGGCGGCCCCGGCCACAATCATCTTGGCCAGCGTGACCAGTGTGCGCTTGGTGCCCATCGGGCCGTACCTGGCGCGGAGCCAGATCTCCCCGGCGATCGCCCCGACCAGGTACGAGATCGAGGTGGCGAGTGCGAGCCCGGGGATGATCAGCGAGGGGTCCAGGCTTGCGCACAGGATCAGCAGCGGGATCCGGACGCCGACCATGATGGCGTTGATCAGCGTGGGGGTGCGGGCGTCCTTCATCGCGTAGAACACCCGCATCTGCACCAATGTCACCGCGAACGGAACCAGGCCGAGAGCGAGGGCGGCCAGCGTGCTGCCCAGGACGACGGTCTGCTCCAGGGTGACCCGGCCGTAGAGGGCGACCACGATCGACAGCGCTCCGGCCAGCACCATGATCCCGGCGGCGACGGGAGTCAGTGCAACGATCGAGAGCCGGTTGGCCAGCGAGGCGTCGTTCTTCATTTCCTCGTACTGCCCGGCCGCCGCGTGCCGGCTCATCCTCGGCATCATCGCAGTGAGGATCGAGACCCCGATGATCCCGTAGGGCAGCTGGAACAGCAGCGACGCGAAGGCATAGAGCGTGATACCACCGGCGACGTTGTCCGACGCGATGTTGGTGATCACGACGTATCCGGCTTGCGAAACCAGGACGTAGGCGACCGCCCAGAGCATCAGCTGCCCGGCCTCGAGTAGCCGCCGGTCACCACCCCAGCGCCAGCGGAACCGGAATCCGCCGCGCAGCAGGGCGGGCACCATGACCAGCGCCTGCAACACGATCCCCGCGGTGGTGCCGATGCCCAGGAAGAGCAACTCGCCGCGGGTCAGTTGACTCAGTGCATCGCCGGTCCCGTTCGCGGCGCCCGACAGGAAGAAGAATCCGATCCCGACGCCGATCACGACGATGTTGTTGGCGACGGGCGCCCAGGCCGGTACCCCGAACTTTTCCTTGGTGTTCAGGATCGCGCCGAACAGGGCTGCGATCCCGTAGAAGAAGATCTGCGGGAGCAGGAGATAGGCCAGGTTGTTGGCCAGACCGACGTCGACCAGTGAATTGTCGGCGAGATACAGCTTGGTCAGCAGCGGCGCCGCCAGCACAGCCAGGACGGTGGCCACCACCAGGCCGACCAGTGCTGTCGTCATCAGCCGCTGGGTGTAGAGCTCACCACCGTCGGGATCCGATCTCGCCCTCGACAGCAGGGGGATCGCCACCGAGGTCAGCACGCCACCGATCAGTAGCTCGAAGATGATGTTGGGCAGGGTGTTGGCCAGGGTGTAGGCGTCGTTGACCACGCCGGCGCCCAGCACGCCGAGCAGCACCACCTTCGACAGGAACCCGGTCATGCGGCTGACCAGCGTGGCAACCGCCATCACCGCGCCGGCCCTGACCACCCCACCGGTTCGGGCGGTCTTCATCCCGGCGACATCGTCGACCTGTGTTGCGGTGTTGTCCGGCGCCGCGTCCTGGGCGGTCACGATCGGTCCCGGCCGATCTGTTCCGTCTGCGGGGTCGAACCGGAGTCCGGTGGCGCAATGACGTCCAGCAGGTCCCGATCACCCGCGTTCGGCCCGGGCTCCTGATCGGTCGGCATGTCGCCGACCAGGTCGGCGCTGATTGTGAGACCTGGCGTGGTGTCGGGCTTTCCGCGCAGTCGCTGAATGATCCGCAGCGCGACCATCAGCACCAGTACCCCGCCGGCGACGATGATGAGGATGACAGTCAGCGCGCCGTAGGCGGTCGACTCGACCGACAGTTGAACCGGCGGTCCCCAGGGCACACCGTCCGCGCCGACCAGTTGGGCGTCGACCTGGAACTGTCCGGAACGCGTGACCTCGGCTGGGATCTTCACCTGCTGAGAGCGCCCGGCCGGCACCACTTGGATCTCCGGATCGGTGACGGTCAGACCGACTCGTTCCCCACCGCTGATCTCCACCCTGACCGGCACGTCGTAGGGCAGGTTGTTCTGGACGGTGAGGACGAGCGGCGACGTCGATGACGCCAGGGTGTACGAGTTGCCCGCCGACGAGATCTGCACGCCGTTGCGAAGCCCCGTCGTGGTCGCCTGGACCGTGGTGAGGTTGGCCTGACCCACCGCGGGATCGACGCGGAAAGCTGTCGACGCGGCAGCGTCCAGGGCCGCGTCCAGCGGGTCGAGCACCAGGTTGGGGTCCGTGCTCTGTGGGGTGCTCGCGAGGGTCTGCCGAAGGCTGGCGACGTCGGCCCGGCTGGCGGGGATCTGCGCCAGATACTCCGTCGAGAGCTCCTGCTCCTGGGCACGTTTGGGGTAGTCGGCGGTACCCGGCGCCGTTGCCGAACCGGCGAGATCGGACAGCGAGGTGCCGCCGATGACCTTGCTGGTGCCAAGGGTGGCCAGCAGGTCGGTCAGCACGCGAAGGCCAGGTGCATCTGGCGACCAGCGCCGGTCGGGGGTGAAAACGGCAGGGGCGACGGCGCCGTCCAAGGACTGTTGCGCGATCACCCCCGTCAGTGCGTTCACCCGCATGGCCCAACCAGCCTCCCGGCCCCCATCGATGAGGGCGTTCACCCCGCTGACGACGTCGGCCTGCGCGATCGCGACGGGAATCGTACCGGCGGGGTCTTCGCCGATGGCGACCTGCGCTGCGCCGGAGTCAACGCCGTCGACCTGCACAGAACTCTCGGAAAGCAGAGCAGTGGGCAGACCATCGGCCTTCAGCGCGGCCAGAGTCTCGGGATCGGACGCGCCGTTGATGGGGAAGGCCATCGACGTCACCCGCTGGGGCGGGGTGCCGATGTTCAGCACGCGTTCTGCGACAGTTCGACCGTGCTGCACCGCGGTGGACACCTCCCCGATCATGCTGGCCCGAATGAGGGCGACGACGTCCGGGTCGCCGTAAGGCAGGACGAGAACTGGATAGCGGGCCGCGACTTCTCGCAGTCGGCTCAGGAAGGACGCCGCGGCCTGCTGCCCGGTTCCGGCCACAGTGCCGGGAATATCCACCGACCCCGGGTCTGCGGTTGGTTCGGTCGCTGCTGCCGGCGATGTGGCCCCGGTTGGCGCAGCGCTACCGGCGGTGCTCGGCGGGGCGGCTGTCGTCCCCGGTGTCAGTGCCGTACCGCCGGTCGGCGCTGTGGTGGTCGGCGCTGTGGTGGTCGGCGCAGCGGTGGTCGGAGCGCTCGGCTGCGACGATTCCTGCGCGGTTGCGGTGAACGCCCCTTCCGCCTGCAGCATGTCCGTCATCGATGGCTGCGGTTGGCCGACGGTGGCAACGACCCGGTAGTCCCTGGTCATCCGGTCGAGCTCGTCGAGCAGTTGGGGGTCGATGACCACGGTGACGGATCCGTCCGGCACCTTGCTCGCGGGATCGGTCAGACCGTTGACCAGCGTGGAGAGCCGGCCACCGGGCGCGATCGCACCGAGCAGGTCCTCATTGAGAAAGACGCCACCGACGCCCAGATGTGGTTGGTCGACCAGCGGCCAGACGAAGTTCACCGGCAGCGGCCCGGTCGCCTCACCGGTGCTGCCCTGCCCGGTGGTGCCGGTCCCGGTAGTGCCGGTCCCGGTGGGGACACCCATGACGGTGAGCAGCAGGTGCAGTTCGCCGATCCTGGCTTCCAGTGGTCCGCCCTCGAGCGTGACGGCACCGTTGACGTTGACCATCAACGGGTAGACGCCCGGGGCATTGATGGCGAGGCCGTCGCCGTCGATGATCGACGTGGTGAAAGCGAACGGCACGCTGCCGCCGGCGGGGACGTCCGAGACGATCGAGGTGAATTTGTCCTGCACACGCCGTGTCGGCTCGCTCGGTTCGGCGATTTCCTGGCGAACATCGGCAGTGCTGTTCAGTGCAGGTCCCCGCTGGAACCGGTAGGCCAGGTCGGTGAGGGCGTCGGGCCCGCTGTTGGTCATCGTCCCGGTGATGGTCAGGACCGTCGGTCCGGCGGCGGTGACGAGGGCCGGCTCGATCGCCGCCACATCAAAGGACAACCGGGTCACGTAGTTTCCGAACGGGGCCCGGCCGGTGATCGCCGACGCGGTCAGCGATGCCCGGATCGGTGAGCCGGCGAACGCGGGGGCCGGCCGTGCGGCCGCCTGCGGCCCGGACGCCGGTGCCGACGAGGTGGCAGCGGCGACCGTGCCCAACCCGCCGCCTGCCAGCATCACCATCACGCCGGCCGCCAGCAGGGCGAGCCTGCCGAGCGGCGGTCGCCGCGTTGATCCGGACCGCCGCCATCCGGGCAGTCGGTGACGGGGGTGACGATCCGGGATCGCCGGCGGTGGGGTCACGCGGTCTCCGCGAGCAGTTCGACGGCCTTGCGGGCCAGCCGCCGCTCCCCGGCGTAGGCGAGCCGCCCGGCCAGGTCGGACAGCGGAACCCAGGCGACCTCGGTGACCTCGATGTCGGCGTCGGACAACTCGCCGGCGACGGCAATCATCAGGTAGTGGTGGACGCGTTTGTGAATGCGCCGACCCTGCGCGACGAAGGTGTATTCGACGCTGCCGAGCCGGGCCGTGATCCGACCGGAGATGCCGGTCTCCTCCTCGACCTCCCGGATGGCCGCCTGCTCATGGGTCTCGCCATGCTCGACATGCCCCTTGGGCAGGGACCAACGGAGTCTGCCCCGGCGGTCCAGCCGGCCGATCAACGCGCCGGCCGCGGCGCCGTCCTCGGTCCGGACGACGAGCCCACCGGCCGAGGTTTCATCGGCCGGCCGACGTCGCTGGTGGGACCCAGCAGCGGGGCGGCTAGCGGTGGGCATTCGCCGATGGTAGTGCGGGAAGCTGCTGGTCTGAGGCAGGTGCGGAGTCCAACGGCGCGGTGGACGCCCGGCGCGCGGATAGACTCGCTCGTCGTGCCCAGCTCGCGTCGCCCCTCGTCACCACCCTCGATGCCCGTCCCCACCGGGGGCCGGTCGGCCGGCTCGCCGACGGTGAGCGATTCCCCTGCGGTGCGGCCGGGGCGGTCGCACGGTCGGTTGTCCGCGATGCAGAAGGCAGCCGTGGCCGAACTGCTGCGGATCTCACCGGTGGTGGATGAACTCGGCCGACGATTCGCCGCGGCCGGACACGAACTGCACCTGGTCGGCGGGTCCGTTCGCGATGCGTTGCTCTCCAGGCTCGAGGAAGATCTCGACTTCACCACCGACGCCCGGCCATCCGATGTGCTGGCGCTTGTCGAGGGATGGGCCGACGGAACCTGGGGCACTGGAATAGATTTTGGCACCGTCGGCGTCGTGAAGTCCGGATTCCGACTGGAGATCACCACGTTCCGCTCCGACCTGTATGACGGCGACACCCGCAAACCCGTCGTCACCTTCGGCGAGTCGCTCACCGGCGACCTGCAGCGCCGGGACTTCGCGGTGAACGCGATGGCTGTCTCACTGCCGGACCATGATTTTGCTGACCCGTTCGGCGGGCTGGACCAGCTGGCCGCCCGCGTCCTGGATACGCCGGGAACTCCTGAGCAGTCGTTCCGGGACGACCCGCTGCGGATGCTGCGCGCCGCGCGGTTCGCCTCCCAGCTGTCCTTCACCCCAGCGCCGAGGGTGGTGACGGCGATGACCGCGATGGCGACGGAGATCGACCGGATCACGCCCGAGCGGGTGGGCGCGGAGCTGGTCAAGCTGCTGCTGGGGGCGAATCCCCGGGCCGGCCTTGCGCTGTTGACCGACACCGGGCTTGCCGAGCGGGTGCTGCCGGAACTACCGGCCCTGCGGCTGGAGCAGGACGAGCACCACGAACACAAGGACGTCTACGAGCACACCCTCACCGTGTTGGACCAGGCAATTGCCCAGGAAACGGACGGCCCGGACCTGACGCTGCGACTCTCGGCGCTGCTGCACGACATCGGCAAGCCGGCGACCCGACGGTTCGAGGACGGTGGCGGGGTCAGCTTCCATCACCACGAGGTGGTGGGCGCGAAACTGGTGCGCAAGCGGCTGCGGGCGCTGCGGCTGCCGAAGACCCTGATCGACGATGTCGCGATGCTCACGTTCCTGCATCTGCGCTTCCACGGGTATGGCACCGGCGCATGGACCGACTCGGCCGTTCGTCGTTACGTCACCGATGCCGGGGTGCTGCTTCCGCAGCTGCACAAGCTGGTCCGGGCGGATTGCACCACGCGCAATCCGAGTCGTCGCGCCGCACTTCAACGGTCCTATGACGACTTGGAGAACCGCATCGCACGGATCGAGGCCGCTGAGGATCTGGCCAGGGTGCGGCCGGACCTCGACGGCAACGCGATCATGACGTTGCTCGGGGTCGCGCCCGGGCCGGTGGTTGGTCGCGCGTGGCAGTTCCTGAAAGAACTGCGACTGGAGAACGGACCACTGGAGCGGGACGCAGCAGAGGCCGCGTTGCTGGAATGGGCTGCCCGGGAGGGGATCACACCCTCCGCCGGAACGGGTGGCTGAGCGGTGCGTTGTGGACCAACGACGACCCGCCGCACGGCGGCGGGGCACGGTCTTGCCGTGCGGATTCCCGGACCGCGGGACTCCGCTGTCACCGAACGGATGGGCTGCAGGTTGATGGATGATCCGTACGACCTCCAGCGGTTCGTCGCCGCCCAGGACATCGGCGGCACGTATCGGGCCGCTCTGTCGGAGTTGCGTGCCGGACGGAAGACCACCCACTGGATGTGGTTCGTGTTTCCGCAGATCGCCGGTCTGGGGTTGAGTCCGATCTCGCGCAGGTATGCGATCTCGTCGTTGGACGAGGCCCGGGCGTTCTTGCGGCACCCGGTACTCGGCCCGCGGCTGATCGAGTGCAGCCGGGTGGTCGGTGAAACGCGGGGTCGGACGGCGGAGGAGATCTTCGGCGGCATCGACGCGCTGAAGCTGCGGTCATCGATGACCCTGTTCGCTCGTGCGGACCCCGATGAGCCGGTGTTCGGTGCGGTACTGGACCGTTTCTTCGCCGGCAGCCACGACCCGGCCACCGACAGCCGGGTGGTGTAGCGGCGACGGCTACTCCGCGCCCCGGGCCATTTCCGAATCGGAATCCGAGGAGGCCAACACCGGCATCTCCGGGACCCGCGCCGCCCGGTTCCGCAGCCGGGCCATGGCGACGCCGTAGCCGATCCCGGTGATCATGAACAGCGCTCCGATGAGGAACACCGCTCCGGCACCCGCGCCGTCCGGGGGCAGCAGGAGAACGCCGACCCCGAACGCGGCGACGTAGCAAAGGTTGTTGGCGGTGTCATAGAGCGCGAACACCCGGCCGACGTAGGCGTCATCCGAGTCACCTTGCACGACCGAGTCCATGCAGACCTTGCTGGATTGGTAGGCAAAACCGACAATGAACGTCGTGATCATGGTCGACCAGATGGTGAATTGGCTGCCGAAGGCGACCCCGAGCACGGCCGCCGTGGTCAGCAGGATCACCAGATAGCGGGTCCGGCCGATCTTGCGGACCACCGGCGCCGTCACCACCGCTCCGGAGAAGACGCCGATCGCCCCGACAGCGAGCACCTCGGCGATGCCCGACGCACCGGGGCGCAGCACCCACATGCCCTCGGTGAAGTGCTTCTGGAAGAGCAACAGCACGATCAGCGTGCACAGTCCGAAGCAGAACCTGACGACCATGACGACCAGCACGGCAAGTCCGACCGTTGGCCGCGCCAGTACGTGGCGCAAACCGCTCGCAAAGCCCTGGAGGACTGCCTTCAGCGGCTGCGCCGGCTCGTCGGTCTCATCCGGACCGAGCTCCATCAAGGAGAATCGCGACGCAATCAGCGCGGCCGCCAGATAGAACAGCAGCACGGACGCGGTGATCGCGGCGATCCGGCCGCTGGCCTCGCCGAGCAGCCCGCGGAGGACGATCGCATAGCCACCGCCCACCGCCGTGGCAACGGCACCCGCGGTCGTGGTGAGAGCGTTGGCGCCGACCAGTGAGTCCTTGGCGACCGTGTGCGGGAGCGATGCCGACAGTCCGGAGCCGACGAAGCGGCCAACACCCATGATCAACAACGCCGTGATGAACAGGACAGCATTCGGTAACCCGGTGACGATCTGGATGGCGACAATGCCGACCAGCGTGCAGCGAATGAGGTTGGCCCAGACGATGACGCGGCGCCTGCTCCACCGGTCCAGCAAGGCCCCGGCGAACGGCCCGATGATCGAGTACGGCAGCAGCAGCACCACGAGACCGAGTGCGATCTCCGCTGGGTCGGTCTGTCGTTCCGGGCTGAACAGCACCAGTACGGCCAATGCACCCTGGAACGCGCCGTCGCCGAAGGCGCTGAGGACCCGCACAAAAACGAGCCGGCGGAGACCCCTGACCTGCCAGAGGTGCCACAACCCGCGCACCGATGGCCGCGCGGCAGCGCCGCCCGTCGTCGAAGGTAGTCCTGGGCTCACGGTCAAACGGTACGCGCGAACCGACCGACCCCCCACTCCACCTGGTGTCCCCAGAGCGCGCGCACGGTGGTCCTACCGCGACAATGTTCAACGATGAGAGAGATCGATGCGTTGCGCCCGGGGATGCTGCTGGTTGCCTCCCCGGAGCTGCGCGACCCACACTTCCGGCGCACCGTGGTCTATCTGGTGGCGCATGGAGATGACGGAACAGTCGGCGTGATCCTGAATCGGCCGAGCGAGACAGCCGTACAGAATGTGTTGCCGACCTGGGCGTCCCACACGAGCCGCCCGCACGCGCTCTTTGCCGGCGGCCCGGTGCAGACGTCCGCGGCGATGTGCCTGGGTGTGTGCCGGATCGGGACGAACCCACACGAGGTGAGCGGGGTGGTGGGTGTCACCGGCCCAGTTGTCCTGGTCGATCTGGACAGCGATCCGGCCGAAGTCACCCAGTCGCTGCGCGGAATCCGGATCTACGCGGGGCGAGCGGGCTGGGACGCCGAGCAGTTGGTCGACGAGATCATCGAAGGTTCCTGGTTCGTCGTCCCCGGTCTACCCGATGACGTCATCTCCGGCCCGCGCACCGATCTGTGGTTCACCGTGCTGCGCCGGCAGTCGTTCCCGTTGGCCCTGATGGCCTATCACCCGGGGGACCTGGCCCGAAACTGAGGTCTCCGGCTGCGGGCGTTGCTCCCGGGACGAGGGGTTCGTCGTGGGCGACTACGCCTGACCGGCCGCCGCTGCAGGATCGTTGCGGGTCAGGCCGGCACACCCGCCGCTGCCGCAGGCGCATCCGGTGCACCCCCCGCCGGCGGTTGAACCGGGCTGTGCGGCAGGGATCGGCACCTGACGCGCCGCCCGGTCGCCGAGCACGCCGGCGACCACCAGCAGCGCCATGCTGCCCGCAAGCCCGACGACGGCCATCACCAGCGCGGTCCCGGTGCTCGAAGGGAGGGCGATCACGGCGATTGCCAGCATGCCCGCGACCACTGCGGCACCACCGGTCACCGGGGCGGCGACCCGGTTGGCCAGCGCAAAAGCTTCGTCACTGGCCATAGCTGCCGGGGTGTGGACGCCGAGCCGACCTTTTCGGGTCAGGGATCCGGCGAAACCACCCTTGGCCATCGCCGCCGAAGCGGCCGCCAGCACGGCGAACAGCACGGCGAGCGGGATCGTCAAAGCCAGGGGCGCGGAAGACACCCCGCAATCGTAGACGGCGGCGGGCTCGACCGGAAAAGGCCGGAGGCCGCGGGGTAGCATCTGTGCTCATGGCAGTGATCCGGCTTCTTCACCGGCCGCGCTGACCGTCAGGCCACCTCGGTTTCCTGGGCCCGACCGGATGGCGCGGCGATCCCTCCTGCACCGCAGGGGGGATTTTTTGTGCGCGGTGAGGCGAACAGTTCAATGCTAAATGCGGGGGGCAGATGAAGGAGACGGGCATGACCACACAGGCCGAGCATGGCATCACCCGGGATGCGGGGCCCAGAGACGAAGGGGTACCCCCGTTCCGGTACTCGGCGACGCTCGCTGCCGACATCGAGGCCCGCTGGCAGGATCGATGGGACGCCGAGGGAACATTCAACGCGCCCAACCCGTCAGGCCCGCTCGCCCCAACCGACGGCGCCCCGGTTCCCGAGGACAAGCTGTACCTGCTGGACATGTTCCCGTACCCGTCCGGCAAGGGCCTGCACGTTGGGCACCCGCTGGGCTACATCGGCACCGATGTGATGGGCCGGTACATGCGGATGATCGGCCGTAACGTCCTGCACACCATCGGGTATGACGCCTTCGGGCTACCGGCCGAGCAATACGCGGTGCGCACCGGAACCCACCCGCGGACCACCACCGAGGAGAACATCACCCGGTACCGGGCACAGCTGCGGCGGTTGGGGTTCGCGCATGACCAGCGACGCAGCGTCGCCACCACGGATCCGGAGTTCTTCCGGTGGACCCAGTGGATTTTCACCCAGCTGTTCGAGGCCTGGTACGACGAGGATGCCGCGGTCGCGCGTCCGATCAGCGCTCTGATCGCGGAGTTCGAAGCGGGCACCCGCCAGACCCCGGACGGTCGGTGCTGGGCGGAGCTGACCCACGCCGAGCACCACAAGGTGCTGGCCGGCTTCCGGCTGGCCTACATCGACGAAGCGCCGGTCAACTGGTGCCCAGGGCTGGGCACGGTGCTGTCCAACGAAGAGGTCACCCCGGACGGGCGAAGCGCGATCGGCAATTACCCCGTCTTCCGCCGCAACCTGCGGCAGTGGATGATGCGGATCACCGCCTACTCGGACCGCCTCCTGGACGACCTGGACCGGCTGGACTGGCCCGAGTCGGTGAAGGCCATGCAGCGCAACTGGATCGGCCGGTCCTACGGTGCCCGGGTGGACTTTGCTGTCGCCGGTTCCGGGGAGCTCATCGAGGTCTACACCACCCGCCCGGACACTCTTTTCGGCGCGACGTACATGGTGCTTGCCCCCGAGCACCCGCTGGTGGAGACGATCACCGCTGCAGATTGGCCTGAGGGTACCGACGCTCGCTGGACGGGCGGCGCGGCGAATCCGGCCGAGGCAGTCGCCGGCTACCGCGCTGGCCTGGTCGGCAAATCCGACCTGGATCGTCAGGAAAACAAGGACAAGACCGGCGTCTTCACCGGCGCCTTCGCCGTCAACCCGGCCAATGGGGCCGGTCTACCCGTCTTCATTGCCGACTACGTGCTGATGGGATACGGCACCGGCGCGATCATGGCCGTGCCCGGGCAGGACGGCCGGGACTGGGAGTTCGCCACCGCCTTCGGGTTGCCGATCGTCCGGACCGTGCAGCCGCCGGCGGATCATCCCGATGATCAGCCGTATATCGGTGACGGCCCGGCGATCAACAGCGCCAACGACCAGATCACACTGGACGGGCTGGGTGTCGCCGCCGCCAAGTCCGCGATGATCGACTGGCTGGCCGGCAAGGGCTCCGGGCGTCCGGAGAAGCAGTACAAGCTGCGGGACTGGTTGTTCTCCCGGCAGCGGTACTGGGGCGAGCCGTTCCCGATCGTCTACGACTCCGACGGCGTCGCCATCGCGCTGCCAGATGATCAACTGCCGCTGACGTTGCCCGAGGTGGACGACTATTCGCCGCAGTCGTTCGACCCGCAGGACGCCACCTCGGAGCCGGTGCCCCCGCTGGCCAGGGCCTCCGACTGGGCCAGCGTCACGCTGGATCTGGGTGACGGCCCGAAGTCCTATCGGCGTGAGTTGAACGTCATGCCGCAATGGGCCGGATCGTGCTGGTACGAGCTGCGCTACCTGGACCCGACGAACGACAAGACCTTCTGCGACGCGGGTGTCGAGCGGTACTGGATGGGCCCCAGGAATGCGAACAGCCCAGAAGGCGTCAAAGATCCTGGTGGCGTCGACCTGTACGTCGGCGGCGTCGAGCACGCCGTGCTGCATCTGCTGTACTCCAGATTCTGGCACAAGGCGCTGTACGACCTGGGCCACGTGACCAGCGAGGAACCGTTCCGCCGGCTGTTCAACCAGGGCTACATCCAGGCGTTCGCCTACACCGATGAGCGCGGCGTCTATGTGCCCGCCGATCAAGTGGTCGAGGTCCGGCCGGGAGTCTTCGAGTTCGAGGGCCGGCCCGTCTCCCAGGAGTACGGGAAGATGGGCAAATCGCTGAACAATGTGGTGACCCCGGACGACATGTGCGAGCGCTACGGCGCGGACACGTTCCGGATCTACGAAATGGGCATGGGCCCGATGGACATGTCCCGGCCCTGGCAGACCCGGGCGGTCGTCGGGTCGCTGCGCTATCTGCAGCGGCTGTGGCGACTGGTGGTTGCCGAAGACACCGGGGCCACCGTCGTCGTTGACACCGAACCGGACGAGGAAACCCTGAAGCTGTTGCACCGCACCATTGATGGGGTGTCCAGGGATTATGTGGAGATGGCCTACAACACGGCGATCGCCAAGCTGATCGTGCTGACCAGCCATCTGACGAAGTCCGGTGCGCCGGTCCCGCGGTCCGTTGCGGAAGCCCTGGTGCTGATGACGGCTCCACTGGCGCCGCACATCAGCGAGGAGATGTGGCAGTTGTTGGGCCACTCGACGTCGTTGGCGCACGGGCCGTTTCCGGTCGCCGACCCGGCCCTGCTGGTGGCCGAGTTGGTCGAGTACCCGATCCAGGTGAAAGGCAAGGTCCGCGCCCGGATCACGCTCGCCGTGGATTCCTCGGTAGCCCAGGTGCAGACGGCCGCCTTGGCCGAACCCCGGATCGTCGAACTGCTGGCGGGCGCCGCGCCGCGCAAGGTGGTTGTGGTGCCGGGAAAGATGGTGTCGATCGTCCCATGACGGATCCGACTCGACCGGTCTCGCAACAACAGTCGCGCAGACAGTTGTACCTGGGTGCCTACACCGCCGGTGCGGGCGGGCACGCCGAAGGCATAGCGGTACTCGTGCACGACCCGGGGACCGGCGAATGGGTTTCGCCGGCGGATGACGCGGAATCCACCGCGGCCATCGCCGCGCTCACTTCGGCCGGGGATGCACCACAGTCACCGTCCTACCTGGCCTGGCACCCGGACGGCCGGCATCTCTACGCCGTCGGCGAGGTTGCCAACGGCCGGGTCTGGGCCTACCAGGTCGATGAGTTCGGCGGGCACCCGCAGGTCATCGGCTCGGCGCCCACCGGCGGTGAGTTCCCCTGCCATCTGGCCGTCGACCCGACGGGCAGGTACGTGATCAGCGCCAACTACGGATCCGGCAGCCTGTCCGTGCATCCGGTGCTGCCCAATGGAGCCTTGGGAACCCGTTCGGATCTGCTGCAGCACAAGGGTGACGGTCCCGATGCCGATCGGCAGGCCGGCCCGCACGCGCATATGGCCACCTTCGTGTCCGACACTCTTGTGCTGGCAGTCGATCTCGGGGGGGACGGGATTGCGGCCTACCGGCTCGATACCGCGACGGGCCGGCTGTCGCCGGCTTCGGCCCCCTGGTCGTCACTGCCCGCCGGGTTCGGCCCGCGGCACCTGGTTGTGCTGCCCGAGAACCTGGTGGCACTTGCCGGTGAATTGTCCGGCGAGATCGCGCTGCTGCGGCTCGACCCGGAAACCGGTGCGCTGACCCTGCTGGACATCGAGCGGGCCAGTGAGAGCGCGGTGCCCTCGGCCCCCAGCGGGATCGTCGCGACCGTGAACGGCCGGTTCGTCGTCATCGCCAACCGCGGCCCGGACACGGTGGCCAGCTTCGCCGTCGATCACCATCCGGGCGGTGCCCACCTCCGTCCGGTCGATGAGATCAGTTGCGGTGGAGCGCATCCCAGGGCCGTCACGGTGATCGACGACCTGCTGTACGTCGCCAACCAGCATGCCGGGAACATCACCGTGCTGCGGATCGACCTGCAGACCGGCGATCTCACCGAGACGGGCAGCCGGATCCTCACCCCGACCCCGACCCATGTCCTCGCCCGACCGGCATTGCAGGAGGCACCGTGACCGACTACCGGATCGTCCGACTTCAGGTGCAACGCTCTCCCGCCAAGGTCGGCCAGTCGCCGCTGCGCTGCTACGACCCGGCCGCCATCGTCTCGGTGGGCAGCATCGCGGCCGGCCCCCAGGGGGTGAGCGGGATCGCGGAAGACGGCGAGGTGATTCTCGACGTGCACCACCAGCAGCATCCGCAGTCCAGAGACCGCAAGGGCGTTGCCGGCATTCTGTTCATGAGCACCGGCGACTACACCGCACTGCGGGCACGGTACGGGGACCACGTCACGGACGGCATTGCCGGCGAGACGATGTTGCTGGACGCCCCGAGCGGGTTGGCGGGCCAGCAGCTACCCGCGTGTGTGACGATCGCGACCAGCGCCGGACCGCTGGAACTGCACGGTGTCCGAGTCGCCGATCCGTGCGTCGAGTTCAGCAGATTTTGCCTGCGCCAGGACATTTCGCCGACCGTCGACGACGCTGTCAAACAGGCCTTGAAGGATCTCGACGGCGGAGCGCGGGGCTACCGGTCGATCGCCTCGACGGAAGGCACCGTCGCGGTCGGGGACGTCGTCACGATCTGACCCGGGGGTAGTTCGATTTCGGCCCGTGCGCCCTTGTGGAAGCCGTTCGAATCAAGTTGGCCACGTGGTGGTGATCTGCAGCCCGCCGGTTGGCGATGCCGCGGCAATGGCGTCACCGCCGGCGGCGCGGCTGCTCTCGCGGACCAACGCGAGCCCGAGGCCGCTGCCCCCGGGTTTGGCCTGGGAGCCGCGGGTGAACCGTTCGAACACTGCTTCCCGCTCGTCCGCGGCCAATCCTGGACCGTCGTCAGCCACGGTCAGCCGCACGTGACCTGCTGCCCCGGTGAGGTGCACGTCGACCTGCCGGTGCGCGTATCTCAGGGCGTTGCCCACGAGTTCGTCAACCACCCGGTCGAGAACGCCGACCGGCGCACGGACGACAAGGCCGGGCGTCACCGCTGCCAGGAGCCTGATATCGGCCTGTGCGGCGGTTGGCTGCCAGGTGACGATCCGGTCACTGACGACGGCGGAGGCATGGATGCGGGTCGATGCCGTCCCGGAGTCGGTGCGCGCGAGTTCGAGCACCTGGTCCAGTCGTCTGGCCAGCCGGTCCACTTCGGAAAGGGCGGCTGCCGCGTTCGATCGGACGGCCTCATCCCCGGCCAAATCCTCGATGGCCTCCAATCGCAGCCGAATTCCGGTCAGCGGTGTTCGCAGATGGTGCGAGGCGTCCGCAGCCACCCGCTGTTGCCGGCTGATGAGATCACCGAGCCGGCCAGCTGTTGCGTTGAGTGCAGCGGCAACCTGGCGCACCTCTCCCGGCCCGTGTGCGACATCTCCCCGCAGCGTGAGGTCGTCCGGCAGGCGGCGGGCGACGCCGGAGAGGCGGTGCAGCGGGGCTGCGAGCGAACGGGCCAGCAGCCATGCCACCAGGGCCGCAGCCACTACCACGCTGAGGATGAAGGCCACCAGCGACCGCCGGGTTGCGGCGACGACTGCGTCCACCTCACTCTCGGGCAGGGAGAGTCGTACTGCTGCGACGACCTGTCCCTGGTCGATGACCGGGGCGGCGACGAATCGGAGCGTGCCGCCGAGGGTTATCGAGCTGCGGATGTCGGAGGACAAGTCACCGGCCAACGCCCGGCCGATCTCGGGGCGGTCGAAGGTGCGGTCCAGGGCGCTGAGATCTGAGTCCGCGGCCAAGGTGAGATCGCGCCGGACGACGACGATCCGCGCGCCGGTGCGTTCTGCCGCCGCCGAAACCGTTGCCTGCCAGGCTGACTCGGGCACCGCGGCGAGCTGCGCGGCAGTAACCAGGGTGTCGACCTGCAGACCGGCCACGAACGCCGCTCGCTGATCGCGGTCGACCATGACACCGAGCGGTACCGCGAGCGCGATCGCCACCGCGCCGGTCAGGGCCACCAGGGCGAGCACCAGCCGCCTGGTCATGCCCGCGTCTCGACCAGGCGATACCCCACCCCACGCACCGTCTCGATCAGCCCAGGGATACCGAGTTTGCGACGGACCACCGAGACGTGGACGTCAAGTGACTTGCCGGTGCCATGCCAGACCGGATCCCAGACCCGGGCCAGCAGTTCATGGCGTGGCACCACCCGGCCCGGGTCCTCCGCGAGGACAGCCAGCAGGTCGAACTCCTTGGCCGTGAGCTCGATGGGCACGCCGTCGACGAGCGCCACCCGGCGGATCCGGTCGACATGCAGTCGACCCGTTTCCAGCGGTGTCGGGATCCTTCGTCGCCGCGCGATCGCTCGGATTCGCGCGCTGAGCTCGCGCACCGAGAATGGCTTGACGACGTAGTCGTCGGCGCCGAGTTCAAGCCCAACGACCCGATCGGTCTCGTCACCCCTGGCAGTGACGATAATCACCGGGACGTCACTGCATTGCCGCAGGGCTCTGAGCACGTCAAGCCCCTCCCCATCGGGGAGGCCGAGGTCGAGCAGCACGACGTCGACGTGGTGCGCCGCAGGTAGCACCTCACTCACCGTTCGGGCATGCTCGACCTCGATACCGTTGCGCCGCAATCCTTCCAGCAGCGGAACGGCAACGGCGGGATCGTCCTCGACGACGAGAGCCTTCATCGGTTCCGCCTCCGTGCGGGTCGGGGCTGTGGCTACCATCATGCTCATGCGAGTGGGGCGGACGTCTTCGGGCGCGCTCGTCGCGGTACTCATCGGTGGGTGCGTCGTGGCTGCCGTGGTCGCCGCGGTTTCGGCGATGCCAGTCGCCGAGCCAGCGCCAACGGCCATCCCCATCGCTGTTCCGGCGTCCCCCACCGGCCCCTGGTTACCGAACTCGCTGCTCCCGCCTGCAACCCCACAGCCGTCCCGACCACCGACCGGCGAGTCGAGCGGTGGTCCAGTGCCCCATCCGACGGCGATCGCCCCCACTGGGACCGATGCCGACCATGACGACGATCAACTCCCGGGCAGCGGCGATTCCGACGATGGCGACGACTGATTCGGCACTGCGCCCTGCGGCTGCGCCGCTCCCGCGACCGTCAGGTTGCACCGATTCCGTTGAACCGCAGCGCCTTTCGCGGGCAGCCGCGGACAGCCCGGATAGCGGCTCGCGCGTCATCTCCGTCGATCCGAGCGCGGGGTAGGACCGGAAAACCCCATCGATCAAGTTCGATCACGCCCGGGGCCAGGTGCGCGCACATCCCGATGCCGTCGCAGGCCACCGGATCGATGCGAAGGGTGCCCGGCAGACCAGTGCGGTTCGGGTGCACGACGCTGCGGTTCACTGCCGGCCGTCACGGGCTGTGCAATGACCGCGGCGGTGCAGGTCCACCTCGGCAGCGAATGTCTGCATGGCACTCCGGAGCATCCGCACGGCGCCGTCGGGTAGCCCGCAGGCGCCACGGCCGTCGACCAACCCCAGCAATTCGCGGAGCCGTTCGGAGTCCCGGCGTCGTGGACGGTCCGCAAGGCGGGTGGTGAGATCCGCGATGGCGGGCAGGCCGAGCCGGCAGGGGCCACACTGACCCGCCGATTCTGCGGCGAGCCAGTTCGCGATCGGTGCGGTCGCCCGGAGCCCGCAATCGCCTCGGGGCAGGGCGAGCAGGACACCGGCACCCAGTGAATGCCCCGACGCCCGCAACGCCTGCGGATCGACCCGCAACCCGGCCAGGTCCTCCCAGGCAACCCACTCGCCGCCATAGCCGCCGAGCAGAACCGCCTGCGGCGCAGGCACTCCCACCCTGGCGAACAACTCGTCGAACCTCTCCCGGCCCGGCGTCTCCACCACGAGCCGGCGACCTCGATCCGTCACGGTGACCAGGGAACTCGGTTCGTGAAACTCGGCGCCGGTTCGGGCGAGCAATCCCAGGCGGGCGAGGGTTTCGACGTTGTGCACCAGCACCGGTGGACCGCCGGCCCACGACCGACCCGGCTCGAACGTGGTCCGGGGCAGCGCCGGTCCGCCCTGGACGGCGCGGATGATCGCCGAGGACTCCCCGGACAGATAACGCTCGGCCGTCGTCACGATCTCGGGTTGCGGACCCGGCCAGGACGCACGTTCGGCAATGGCCATTCGCATGCTGCTCACCGACAGCGGAGCCTGCTCGGCCAGCCAGATCACGATGCGCCGGGCCCCGACCATCGAGGCCGCGATCAGCGCGCCGTCGAGGATGAGAT
Organism: uncultured Actinomycetota bacterium; assembly: GCA_963730295.1. GTDB lineage: Bacteria > Actinomycetota > Actinomycetes > Mycobacteriales > Nakamurellaceae > Nakamurella. The sequence goes on from CAVSRE010000012.1 coordinate 64,990, forward strand.
GGGGACGCAACTGCAGCAGCGTCGCGTCCTTGCCGGAGGCAGGCTCCCCCTCGGCGCCGTTGGCCACCAGGGTCCAGTCGGTCACCGACGCCGCCCTCGAGGCCGCCATTTTCCTTGCGACCGGGAAGTGCGCACCACCCCGGCCGGTCAACCCCACCGCCCGCATCTGCTCAACCAGCCACCGCGGGTCAACCATCTCCGGAACGCCGCCGAATGTGTAGTCGTGCTCAGCGTGACCGTGTCGAAGGCCGCCCGCCTCCCCGTCATGAACGGGGACGGCGCCGCCGCCCAACAGCCGCGCGGATAACGTCGTCGCCCTCATCGACGTCCCGTCCTGGCCGGGGCGGGTGGCGGTGCGGGAGCCTTCGGGTTCTCGACCGGTCGGGTGGCCGCGTATCGCCACCAGGCCGCACCGAGTACCGCCAGGCCCGATGCGATGTACGCAAGAGTCCACGCGGGCGTGTCGGATCCGGCGAGCAAGGCGTGCGCCCAGGCGGTCAACCAGGCCAGGGCGGCGAACCGGTGCAGGCTGCGCCACCATCGAATGGTCACCCGCCCGGCCAACGCGGCGGACAGTCCGGCGACCACCCCTGCCCACAGCGCGATGACGCCGAGGGTGACCGGCACGGGTCGATAGGCAGCTCCCATCGGCAACAGGGCGCCGGCCCACCCGACCTCGGCGTAGGGGTCGATGGCGAGCACCACGACGTGCAGCACGGTGAACACCAACGCAAAAATGGTCAGCGACACATGCAGCCGCAATCGCGTTGCGGGTCGTGGCCAGCGCAATGTCGCCCGGTCCGGATGCGAGAGCACGATGCCGGCGAGGGTCACCGCGGTCAGCAGCACGAAGGCTGCGGCACCGGCTGCGCGGGCGACCAGCCACAATGGCATCTGGTTGCTGTTGAGCTGTTGCCAGACCAGCCCGATGAGCGCCCCGGACGCCGCAGCGGACAAGGCTATCCCGGCGACTCGACCGGCAGCCCGCACGAACTCACGAGCCGGCATGGTCCACCTGCCACAGCACATGGTCGCGGGCGGCCGGGCTGACCCGGACGCGACCTGAGTCCTCGACCCAGACCGCGGCCAATCCCTTTGCAACGGTGTGTGCCGCGATGCCCTCGGCGCCCACCACGAACAGGGACTTGCTCCACACCTCCGCCCAGCCGGGGTCCGCGTGGATCACGGTGACCGAGGCCAGACCGGTTGTCGCCGGGCGGGCGGTGCGGGGGTCAATGAGGTGGTGAACCACCTTTCCACCCACCCGCCAGGTCCGCAGTCGGGTCGACGACGTCGCCACCGCGCGGTCGGACACATCCAGCACCGCAACGGGTTGACGCTGCTGGGATCCGGCAGGAATCAGCGGGTCCTCAACCGCCGCGCGCCACCCTGTGCCCTCCGGGCCGGCTCCCCGGGTCGCCAGATCGCCGCCCGCCTCGACCATGGCGGAAGACCCGCAACCCTCGAGGGCGGCCATGGCCCAGCGAACGGCCAGCCCCTTGCCGATGCCGCCCAGGTCGATCGGCGCCGGTCCGAGCCGCACCCGGCCACGGTCGTGATCGAATCTCGGACGCCACCGTCGGTGGTCAGGACCCACCGAACCAGGCCCCGTGCCCTCGACCTGCACGTTGCCATCGTTGAACGGCAACGACCTGTCGTAGCCGTTGGCCTGCAGGCAGCGCAGCACCCGTGGGTCGAAGAGGCCATCGGTGCTGCGGTAGGCCTCGTGCGCTTCGCGGATCGCCTGGAAACAGGAGTCCGGGACCTGATGCCAGCGCCGCGGGGCGGCGTTGGCGATCATCAGCGGGCTGCGGGGGTCGAACCTTGTGCAGGCGGACTCCACCTCGCCGAATAGGTCCTCCACCCGGTTGACCGCGGCCGTCGCCTCGTCGGTCCCGACCCCGACGAGCTGCACGGTGACTTGACAGGCCATGGCGCGAAAGCTGTGGCTGCGTGACAGCGGCGTCGCCGTCGACGCGCTGATCGGCTCAGGCACCGGAAGCCCCAGTCGCGGCATGCGCAGCAGGGGCAGGAGCAGGGGCAGGAGCAGGAGCTGCAGCGGGAACCGGCGCGATGGAGGGTTGGACCGCGGCGGCGGGCGGCGGGGCATCGCCCAGCACAGGCGATGGCGCCTGAACAGGGGCCTCCGCAGCCTGGTCGAGTAGCACCAGTTGCGCTTCGGCCTGTCCCAGGAGCACCTGCAATCGAGCCAGCTGGAGCGAGATAGCAGCGTCCTGGCTGAGCAAGGCGATGTCGCCGGGATCGGCCGGGCCGGAAATCGTCGCGGTAGGCGCTGCCGCGGTCGGGCCGGAGGCCTCCGTTGGTACCTCAGCGGCACTCGGGTCGTGCCCGCTCACCCACATCACGGTCGCGGCCAGGAAGGCCAGCGAAGCTGGCGCCACCACAGCCAGCGAACCCCAAGACGGCCGCCTGGTCGCACCGGCGAAGCCAGGGCGCAGGTCGGCACCGATAGGTAGGGTCTCCGCTCTTGAAAGACGCGACCTAGTCATCCTGCTCCTCCAAATCGTGGTCTTCCGCCTCTCTGTGATCCCCGCCGTCGGCGTCATCGCCGACGCTTGTCGAACCCGAAGCACCGGTCACGGTGTGCGCCGGGGGTGCCGCGGCGGGCGCCGCGGCTGGCGCTGCCGCGGCGGGTGCTGCGGCGGCGGGTGCTGCGGCGGCGGGGGGAGCGGCGGCGGGCACAGTGGTTGCTCGCTGCACCACCAACGCCTGCAACTGGCTGTTGATCGCCGACAGGCGCGCCTCGGCGTCCGCCACCGCTCGGGCGGTATCGGAGGCAGCCGGATCAGTGATCCCTGGGTCGGCGACAAAAGGCTGTGACGTTCCGACCACGGGAATGTTGATCGGGTCAGCAGGGAGTGGGACCGCCGCGGCGCTCATCGTCCATGCTCCCGCGGTCAAGGCTGCTCCCACTCCCAGGGTTGCCATCGCGATCCGGCTTGGTTTCATGTGCTTTCCCTTCATCGGCGAACGTGACTCCAGCCAACAGGTGGTAGGCAAAAGGAACACCCGCCCAACCTCAAGCCCAGGTAAGGCGTTGGTTCGCGAGGGTGGTGGTGCTCACAACTGACCGACGGACGTGGCAGGTGGGGACCTTCGCCTCTGACTGACGAAGAGAACCTTGATCACACTCCGGGTAGTTGTGTTGATCTTGGGAGGCTGGCTGTTGTGACCGCGATGGCGCAAAGCGCGTGGGCCGCGAACAAGGAGCGGGCGCTGTTCGTCGTGTCCACTGTGCTGTTGCTCGCCGGCGGAGTCGCGTGGCTGTTGTCAGCACCGACCGCTGCGGCGGTGGTGTGGATCGTGGGGACGGTTCTCGGTCTGGTGTTCTCGGTGGGTTGGACTGTCACCGCGATCCGGGCCGGCCAGTTGAGCGTTGACATCATCGCGGTGCTGGCGTTGGCCGGTGCGCTGGTGGTCAACGAGCCGTTCGCCGGGGCGATGATCACGGTGATGCTCGCCAGCGGGCAGTTGCTGGAAGCCCGGGCAGCGGCGCGGGCAAGCCGCGAGTTGAGCCTGCTGGTCCAGCGGGCCCCGCGGACAGCTCGCCGGCACGCCGGCGGCGCGGTCGTCGAGGTCCCGGTGGATGACGTCGAGATCGGTGACCGACTGCTGGTCGGCACCGGAGAAATCGTCCCGGTGGACGGCCGGTTGCTGTCGACGGCCGTGCTCGACGAGTCCGCACTCACCGGGGAGCCACTGCCGGTCGAGCGGATCACCGGCGACGACGTGCGCAGCGGCGTGGTCAACGCGGGGCAGCCGATGGACCTGCTGGCGACCGCGGTCGCCGCCCAATCCACCTACGCGGGCGTGGTCCGCCTGGTGGAGCAGGCCCAGGCCTCATCGGCACCGTTCGTCCGCGCGGCCGATCGGTTCGCCATCTACTTCGTCCCGCTGACGCTCATCCTGGCCGGGGTGTCCTGGGCAGTCAGCGGTGATCCGGTGCTGGCCGTGGCCGTGCTGGTCGTCGCGACGCCGTGCCCGCTGCTGCTCGCCGCGCCGATCGCCATCATGTCCGGGCTGTCCCGGGCCGCCCACGTTGGTGTGGTCATCAAGGGCGGCGGCGCGCTGGAGGCGCTGGCCGGCGGGCGGGTCATGTTGTTCGACAAGACCGGCACCCTGACCCAGGGACACCCGGTCCTCGCCGACGTGATCACTTCCGGTGGTTTCGACGCCGACGAGGTGCTGCGGCTCGCCGCGTCGCTGGATCAGGTGTCGCCGCACGTGCTGGCCAGCGCCATCGTCACCGGTGGCACCCGGCGCAACCTGGCGTTGCAGATGCCCGAGAACGTCCAGGAGGTGCACGGCTACGGCCTGGAGGGGACCGTCGGCGACCACCGGGTCAGGCTCGGGAAGGCATCCTGGATCGTCGGTGACAGCGAGCCGCACTGGGTCCGTCAGGTACGCCGGCGTGCCGATCTGGACGGCTCACTCACTGTCTTCGTCGCTGTCGACGACGAGCCCGCCGGCGCTTTCCTGCTACAGGACGCGATCCGGCCGGACGCCCCCCGGATGGTGCGGGCCCTGCGCACGGCCGGGATCACTCGCGTCGTGCTGGTCACCGGCGACCGGGCCGACATCGCGGAGATGATCGGCCGCATCGTCGGGGTGGACACCGTGCTCGCCGACTGCGACCCAGCGGACAAACTGGCCGCGATCGAGAAGGAGTCCGCGAACGGTCCGACGATCATGGTCGGCGACGGGGTCAACGACGCTCCCGCGCTCGCCGCCGCCGGAGTGGGGGTGGCGCTGGCAGCACGCGGCGCGACCGCGTCCTCCGAGGCCGCCGACGTCGTCCTCACCGTTGACCGGGTCGACGCACTGGGCGACGCGATCCTGATCGCGCGGCGCTCGAAGAAAATCGCCCTGCAGGCCGTCGTGGTCGGCATGGGTCTGTCGCTGATCGCGATGGTCGCTGCCGCTGTCGGGCTGCTGCCGCCCGCACTCGGCGCCGTCGTGCAAGAAGTCATCGACGTGCTGGCGATCGGTATCGCGCTGCGCGCGGTCCTGCCCGGTGCGGTGCACACGATCTCTATGCCCGCCGAGGACATCGCCACCGCGGTCCGACTGCGGGCCGAGCACGACGCCACGCTGCCGCTGATCGAGCAGATCCGCTCGGTGGCCGACGAATTGTCCTCGCACGATTGCGATCTCGGACCGGTGCGGGTCTTGCTGGGCCGGCTGGAAGGCGAGCTGCTGCCACACGAGCGGGCCGATGAGGAACTGCTCGTTCCGCTGGTCGACCGGGCCCTGGGCGGCACGGACGCCACCGCCGCGATGAGCCGCACTCACGCGGAGATCGAGCACCAGGTCTCCCGGCTCAGTCGGCTCCTGCAGGCGCTGGGCGGGGAACCCACCGAACCCGAGGATGCGATCGAGCTCCGCCGACTGCTCTACGGGCTCTACGCCGTACTCCGGCTGCACAACGCGCAGGAGGAAGAAGGCGCGTTCAGTCTCGTGCCCAACGGAGCCGCCAGCCACACCGCCTGATGGTCCAGGTCAACCACGACCGACTCACCTGGTCCCGGACGCCATTTCCGACCCGCGGCCGGCGCACCGTCGACGCCGACCTGGGGTGGCACAGCACCGCGACCCCTGGTGTGGTTCGGTTCACCTGGATTTCGCCGACGGGCATCAGACACCGCAAATAGGCTTGATCTCGAGAACGAACCCGGCTGACCCGGTGACCGTTGACGTTGCGGCCCCGAACAATGAGTAGGCGAGGACCAATGAACGACAACGATGGCCCCGACATCCCGTCCCTGCATTCCGCCGAACCACATGCGGCGGGCCTCGGGCAGCGCCTGAACTGGTTGCGCGCCGGGGTGCTCGGCGCCAACGACGGCATCGTGTCCACCGCCGGGCTGGTGGTCGGCGTCGCGGCCGTCACCCCCGAGCCGGGTCCGATCCTGACCGCAGGGATCGCCGGCCTCGTCGCCGGCGCGGTATCGATGGCGTTGGGCGAGTACGTGTCGGTCAGTAGCCAACGCGACACCGAACGCGCTCTGCTGGCCAAGGAAGAGGCTGAGCTCCGGGACTTCCCGGACGAGGAGCTGCAGGAATTGGCCGCGATCTACGTCGCCAAGGGCGCCAGCGTGGAGACGGCCACGAAGCTGGCCGAAGAGCTGACCGCCCATGATGCCTTCGCTGCGCACGTCGACGCCGAGCTGGGCATCGACCCGGACGAGCTGACCAACCCGTGGCATGCAGCGATCTCCTCCGCGATCGCGTTCACCATGGGCTCGATCCTGCCCATCGCGGCCATCCTTCTTGCACCGGCCGGGGTCAGGATCCCGATCACCTTTGCCGTGGTTCTGCTCGCCCTGGCCCTGACCGGCGCGCTGAGCGCGAAGCTGGGCGGGGCGCGCTGGGCCCCTGCCGTTGCCCGCCTGGTCATCGGCGGCGCACTGGCCATGGCGGTCACCTACGGCATCGGCCAGCTCGTCGGAGCCGCCGGCATCTGAGTTCCCCCGAAGGCAAGTCCTTGACCCACGCACGCCACCACCACGAGACCGAACCCTGCCGGCAGGCTCGACGGACACTACGGACCTTCGGCCCTACCTGTTCGGGCTGTGAGCGGTGCAGGCTGATCGAAGGGGGCCGATGACGGAAGGGCGCAATGACGCCCGTGTCGATCGATTGGTCCGACGTCCATCGAGTGCGAGAACCGGAAGGATCCACCATGTCTGACAGTCCTGATGCAGTCGTCGGCGAGATGAACGAGGAGCGTGACGGGACGTGCCCCGTCGCGGGAGTGGTCCAGCGGGCCTCCCAGGGCACGTCGAGCCGGGACTGGTGGCCGGATCGGCTGAACGTGAGCGTCCTTCGCCAGAACTCACCCCAGTCCGATCCGATGGGCGAGGAGTTCGACTACGCGCAGGAGTTCAAGACCCTTGACTTCGGGGCCGTGAAGAGGGACCTCTTTGAGTTGATGACGTCGTCGCAGGACTGGTGGCCGGCGGACTACGGCCACTATGGGCCGCTGTTCATCCGGATGGCATGGCACGGCGCGGGCACGTACCGCATCAGCGACGGTCGTGGTGGCGCGGGAGCCGGTCTGCAGCGGTTCGCACCGCTGAACAGTTGGCCCGACAATGCGAACCTGGACAAGGCCCGCAGGCTGCTCTGGCCGGTGAAGCAGAAGTACGGCCGGAAGATCTCCTGGGCCGACCTGATGGTCCTCGCCGGCAACTGTGCCTTGGAGTCGATGGGCTTCGAGACGTTCGGCTTCGGTGGGGGGCGTGCGGATGTCTGGGAACCCGAAGAGGTTTACTGGGGTTCAGAGGCCCAGTGGCTCGGGGAGGAGCGGTACACCGGTGACCGCGACCTCGCGAATCCGCTCGGGGCCGTTCAGATGGGCCTGATCTACGTGAACCCGGAAGGACCGAACGGCGACCCGAGTGCGCTTGCCGCAGCCAGGGACATCCGCGAGACGTTCGCGCGGATGGCGATGAACGACGAGGAGACCGTGGCCCTCATTGCCGGCGGCCACACGTTCGGCAAGACCCACGGTGCCGCCGATCCCAACAAGTACGTCGGCCCCGAGCCCGAGGCTGCCCCCCTTGAGGATGTCGGCCTGGGCTGGAGCAACAGTTTCGGCACCGGCAGCGGTGACGACACCATCACCAGCGGGCTGGAAGGCGCCTGGACCCCCACCCCGGTCACGTGGGACAACAGCTTCTTCGAGACCCTCTTCGGCTATGAGTGGGATCTGACGAAGAGCCCCGCCGGTGCCTGGCAATGGGTTCCGACGGACCCCGCCGCGAAGCTCGCTGTGCCCGATCCCCACGATTCGTCGAAGACGCACGCCCCGGTGATGCTGACGACGGACCTCGCGCTGCGGATGGACCCGATCTACGAGCCGATCTCCCGGCGTTTCCTGGAGCACCCGGACCAGCTGGCGGACGCCTTCGCGCGGGCGTGGTTCAAACTGACTCACCGCGACATGGGTCCTATCGCGCGGTACCTCGGACCGGAGGTGCCGCAAGAGTCGCTGTTGTGGCAGGACCCCGTGCCTGCGCGCACGCACGAGTTGATCGAGGCCCCGGACATCGCGGCACTGAAGGGGAAGATCCTCGCCGCGGGTCTTTCTGTCTCCGAGCTGGTCGGCACTGCGTGGGCGTCGGCGTCGACATTCCGCGGCTCCGACAAGCGCGGCGGCGCCAACGGTGCACGCATCCGTCTCGAGCCCCAGAACACGTGGGAAGTCAACAACCCGACCGGGTTGGCGAAGGTGCTGTCGGCCCTGGAGGAAATCCAGACGGCGTTCAACATCTCACCGGCCGGCGGGAAGCAGGTCTCGCTGGCCGACCTGATCGTCCTGGGGGGTTGCGCTGCGATCGAGCTGGCCGCGAAGGACGCCGGGTACGACGTCCGGGTTCCCTTCGCTCCCGGGCGGACGGACGCGTCTCAAGCGCAGACCGACGTGGAATCCTTCGCGGTTCTCGAGCCGACGGCGGACGGGTTCCGCAACTACCTCGGCAAGGGTCAACGACAGCCCGCGGAGCACCTCCTGCTCGATCGTGCGAACCTGCTGACCCTGAGCGCTCCCCAGCTGACAGTCCTCGTGGGCGGCCTCCGCGTCCTGGGCGCGAACTTCCAGCAGTCCCAGCTGGGCGTCCTCACCTCGACGCCCGAACGGTTGACCAACGACTTCTTCGTGAACCTGCTCGATCCCGGCACGACATGGCAGGCATTGCCCGAGGACACGGGGACCTTCGAGGGCCGCGACCACGCGACTGGCGAGCTCAAGTGGACCGGCAGTCGGGTCGACCTCGTCTTCGCTTCGAACTCCGAGCTGCGTGCACTCGCTGAGGTCTACGCGAGTGCCGACGCGCAGGAGAAGTTCGTGCGTGACTTCGTCGCCGCCTGGGACAAGGTCATGAATCTGGATCGATTCGACCTCGCCTGACCCCGACGTTCTCCCGACACGACCATGGGCAAGGACGGCCGAGGGACGGTGAACGATGCTCGTTGATGCTCATCCGCGGCCCGTGTCGACGCGGTTGCCGGAGTGGAGCGTGGTGTTGGCGGTCGTGGCTCACCCCGACGACGAGTCCTTCGGGCTCGGCGCGGCCTTGGACGCATTTCACCGGGCGGGAACACGCACGTCGGTGCTGTGCCTGACCCGCGGCGAGGCCTCCACCCTGCACGGGGTCGGCGGCGAGCTGACCGCGGTGCGCGGCAGGGAGTTCGCCGCCGCGGCGCGGACGCTGGGGGTCACCGACACCCTGCTCCGCGACTTCCCGGACGGTGCCCTGGATCACGTCTGTCGCAGCCGCCTATCGGGGGAGGTGATCGACGCGGCACGAACCGTGGGCGCCGACGGACTGCTGGTCTTCGACCCCAGCGGGGTGACCGGTCATCCCGATCATGCCGCGGCGACCGCCGCGGCGATGCTGGCCGGGGCGGGCCTGGACCTGCCCGTGCTGGGTTGGACGTTGCCGGCCGCGGTCGCGGACCGGCTCAACCACGAGCTGGGCACGGGATTCGTCGGCCACCGGGCCGCCGAGATCGACGTCGAACTGCCGGTGGACCGGGCCAAGCAGACCGCAGCCTGCGCGGCCCACGTGAGCCAGGCCATCCCCACCAGCGTGCTGTGGCGGCGACTGGAACTCCTCGGCAATACCGAACATCTGCGCTGGTTGTCCGACCCACCGACAGCACCAGAGCCGCCGAAGCAGAAAGAGGAAAATCGATGACGTCGTCTGCCGCTGACTGGGATTCCCGCTACCGCGGAACCGAGCTGATGTGGGGTGCGGGGCCCAACATGTGGGTAGAACAGGAAATTGCCGGCCGCGCGCCGGGGCGGGCCTTGGACCTGGCCTGCGGCGAGGGCCGCAACAGCATCTGGCTGGCCGCGAACGGCTGGCGGGTCACCGGCGTGGACTTCTCGGCAGCGGCGCTGGAGAAGGCCGAAGCCCTGGCCCGCGGGCACCGACCCCCGGTGACGGTGGACTGGAAATGCGCGGACGTCACCACCTTCCGCTCGTCGACCCCTGTCGATCTGGCCCTGCTGGTGTATCTGCAGCTGCCCGCAGCGGAGCGGCTGAAGGCGATCATGTCGGCCTGGAATTGCCTGGCGCCCGATGGGACGCTGCTGGTCATCGCCCACCACACCGACAACCTCACCGATGGCGTCGGTGGCCCACAGGACCCGGACGTGCTCTACAGCGACCGGGATGTGATTGCCGATCTGGCCGCGATCGATTGCTCGGCAAAGGTGGAACGCCGCGAGCGGGCGGTCCGTCCCGTGGCCGGGGTCGACCGCCCTGCGTTGGACACGGTGGTCCTGGCCCGCAAACTCGGTCCCGACGCCTGACCTACCACGAAGCGGTGCGCAGTTTGCCGCGGGCAACCGCCGACAACGACCTGTCGTGCCCGGAAGACCAGGTTCGGGCTGCCGATGACCCACGCCGATCAGGTCGCCGCCCTCATCCAGCAGGGCATCGAGAGCTGATCGGCGTGGATCATCGTCGCGGGCGCTCCGCGGGGCACGATGATCCGTGCGGGGTTCGGTGCGTCAGTCGGCGTGAGTGGGGCTCAGGGTGTCGGGCTCGCCGGCGATGAACCTCTCCACGTTGTCGCGAGCCTGATCGTCCGGGAACTGCACCGGCGGCGACTTCATGAAGTACGACGACGCCGACAGGATGGGTCCGGCGATACCGCGGTCCTTGGCGATCTTGACGGCCCGCACCGCGTCAATGATGACGCCGGCGGAGTTGGGCGAGTCCCAGACCTCGAGCTTGTATTCCAGGCTCAGCGGAACATCACCGAACGCGCGGCCCTCGAGGCGCACGTACGCCCACTTGCGGTCGTCGAGCCACGGCACGTAGTCGCTCGGACCGATGTGCACGTTGCGCGCGCCGAGGTCGCGGTTCACCTGGGACGTCACCGACTGGGTCTTGGAGATCTTCTTGGACTCGAGGCGGTCCCGCTCGAGCATGTTCATGAAGTCCATGTTGCCGCCGACATTCAGTTGCATCGTCCGCTCGAGAATGACGCCTCGGTCTTCGAACAGCTTGGCCAGCACCCGGTGCGTGATGGTCGCGCCGACCTGCGACTTGATGTCGTCGCCGATGATGGGAAGCCCTGCGGCGCGGAACTTCTCGGCCCACTCAGGGGTACTGGCGATGAACACCGGCAGGGCATTGACGAAGGCGCACCCGGCGTCGATGGCGCATTGCGCGTAGAACCGGACCGCGTCTTCGGAACCCACCGGGAGGTAGCAGACGACGACGTCGACCCGGGCCTCCTTCAGCGCCGCAACGACGTCGACCGGGTCTGCGGGCGATTCGGTGATCGTCTGCGTGTAGTACTTGCCGAGCCCGTCCAGGGTGTTGCCGCGCTGCACGGTGACGCCGAGTGGCGGGACGTCGGCGAATTTGATGGTGTTGTTCTCGCTCGAGCCGATGGCCTCGGACAGGTCGAAACCGACCTTCTTGGCGTCGACGTCGAACGCGGCGACAAACTGCACGTCAGAGACGTGGTAGTCGCCGAACTGGACGTGCATCAGACCCGGGACCTTGGTTCCGGGTTCGGCGTCCTTGTAGTACTCGACGCCCTGGACGAGCGAGGACGCGCAGTTGCCGACGCCGATGATCGCCGTTCGAATGGGCTTGCGGGGAGTGCTGGGCATGGTTTCCTCCTGGTGTGTGACGGCACTGGCTGCCGTCCGATCGGGTGCTAGGGATGCTGGGGTGTGGTCAGTCAGCTGGGTCCGTTTCCGCCGGCGTCGGGCGCGGGCGGGGCCGGCGGGAGATTGCGTTCCTGGTCGATCAGCTCGTTGAGCCAGCGAACCTCGCGGTCCGAGGCCTCCAGGCCGAGCTGGTGTAGCTCGGTGGTGTAGGTGTCCAGCCGCTCGGCGGCGCGGGTCACAGCTGACCGCAACCCTTCTCGTCGTTCTTCGACGCGCCGCCGGCGGCCTTCGAGGATTCGCATCCGGGCTTCGGATGTGGTGCGGGAGAAGAACGCCAGGTGGACCCCGAAGCCGTCATCGGACCAGGACTGCGGTCCTGCGTCACCGAGCAATTCGGCCAGCCGTTCCTTGCCTTCCGCGGTGATCCGGTAGGTGACCCGGGAGCGCCGCGAACTCAACGGGACGGCGTCGATGTCGACGACGGGATCTTCGGTAGCGATGTGGCCGGCGGTTTGCAGCCGGCGCAGCGTGGGGTAGAGCGAGCCGAAGCTGAAGGCACGGAACGCACCGAGGGTGGCGTTCAGCCGTTTACGCAGTTCATAGCCGTGCATGGGTGATTCGGCGAGCAGGCCAAGGACGGCCAACTCGAAGACGGTGGAACTTTCCTTGACGACGGTGGCACCTCCTGACGCGCGGCGCGAAGGACGGAACAGGCGTTCGCTGATGCTTGGTACAACGGCGAACTATATCGCGACGATACATCGTGCGGCCGCCGACACGCGATGACGGTCAAGGGGAGCCCGGCCGATGCCGGGTACCTCACACCAATGGTTTGTGCACCAATCATTGGTGTACCGTTAGCTCGTGACCATGATCGCGACTGCGCCGCCGGGCAAAGACCAACCGGCTGCTGACCCGCTGGCCCTTGACCAGCAGGTCTGTTTCGCCCTGGTGGTGGCAGCGCGCAGTGTGCTGGCCCTCTACCGGCCGGTCCTGGACGATCTTGGCCTGACGCACCCGCAATACCTGGTGATGTTGGCGCTCTGGGAGCACGCGCCGCTGTCTGTCAAGCGGCTGAGCCGGCTCCTGCAGCTGGACCCTGGGACGCTGTCGCCGCTGCTCAAGCGGCTCGAGGCGGCCGGTCTCCTCACCCGTCGCCGCGATCCCGCCGACGAGCGACTGTTGTCCGTTGCGCTTACCGAGCAAGGAGTGACCCTGCGAACACGGGCGCTGGCGGTGCCGCCCGCGGTGATGCGGCGGCTGGGCATGACGGTGCCCGAGCTGCAGGCTCTGCACACCTCGCTGACCAGGGTGATCGCCGCCGCGGAACCCGGCGATGGCCCGGAGCCCACCCACCGACCCCAGATGAACCGAGACCAGAAGGACGGCAGTTGATGACCTGGCAGGATGCGGCGCGTGCGCCCGGCAGCACGAGTTCCGGACTTTTCGACGGCGGATTCAGTTGGGGCCTTGTCCTGCTGGCCGTGGTGGGTTTCCTTGCGTTGCTGATTGTGTGTTCGCTCGGATTCATTGCGCGCCTGCGGGACCGCACCGCCGAACGCGAGGAGCGTGCAGCCATGGGTCGCGTGCAGAACCGGTCGAGCTGATCGCGAGTTCCATGCTGCCTTTTGTCGTCGTTGGGCCCCGCGTACCCTGGATGGGTGCGGACCCAGCGGGGACTCGTCGACTATGCGTTGCAGCGCCGCGCGCTGCTCGCAGAAGTACGCACCGGCCGAACCGGGGTCATCGAGGTCTGTGATGCGTCGCCATATCTGGTGCGAGCAGCGAAGTTTCACGGCGTCCCCACCGACATTGCTTGCCCCGTTTGCCGTAAGGAAACGCTGACCCACGTTTACTGGGTCTATGGCGACGAAATCAAGCACATCGCCGGCTCGGCTAGGGTGCCCGCCGAACTCGAGACGATGGCAGGTTCGTTCGGGGAATTCTCCGTGTATCAGGTCGAGGTCTGCCGGACCTGTTCGTGGAACCACCTCGTCGCCTCGTTCGTGATGGGCTCGAAGGGTGACACCGCGCCGAGAGCCAGGCGCCGCGCCGTCAAGTAGCCACGTGATCGCACCGTCCCGGCCAGGGCGCCGCGAACCGGCTCACCGTCATCGAGCACACCTTTGACGCATCGCCGATCGATCATGCCGTGGCACCCCAGTATCGCCGGAACGCCGCGGCTGTCGTGGACGGGATGACCGGGGGCTCACAACCCGGCAAGTAGCATCTCGCCCGTGACCGCCCCGACCCCGGACGACCCATCGCCCGAGTCGCCCGACGGCACAAGAAGCCCTGACCGGCCGGCCGACATGGCCTCCGATCAGCCGGCCGACAGCCGCCAGGGCGCCGATGCGACGGCCGACGCACCGAAAGCGCCCGGTCTCGAGCCGGACGTCAAGCCGGTGCTGCCACGGTCGGCGTCGCTGACCGCGACCGAGCGCGTCATCCCGACCTGGACGGATCCAACGGTCCGGCGCGCCAGCGACCTGATCGGCGGCCCGATGGGCCGCCATGCGCTGGTCGGCCGGGCAACGCTGTTGACGCCGCTGCGGGTCTGCCTGCTGATGGCGATCGTGATCCTGATCTGCGGTTGGCTGTTCAAGGCGGCGTGCATTCAGCAGGGCCCCGACGGCTCTGGGGGCGTCACCCTCGACCAGGGTGGGCAGCGGCCGTGGATCACCGCCTGTTACAACGATGCCGTCCCGCTTTTCGGCAGCCATCAGCTGAACACCGGGTCGCTGCCCTACGCGACGTCCTGGCAGGACAACGGCGAGACCCGCTACATGGAGTATCCCGTTGTCACCGGGTACTGGATGTGGGCGATCGCGCAGATCTCCCGTGGCTACTCGGCCTTCGCCGGGGCGACCGGAGTCCTTCCGGTGCCACTGGACGTCGCCGCGTACTTCACCATCGGCGCGATCTTCCTCGGGTTGATGTATCTGTGGGCGGTCGCAGCGACTGCCAAGATTGCCCGCCGGCGGATTTGGGACACCGCGATCATGTGCCTGTCACCGCTGCTGATCGTGCACGCCTTCACCAACTGGGACCTGCTGGCGATCGGCATCACGGCCGGCGCCATGCTCGCCTGGGCCCGCAAGAAACCCGTCCTGGCAGGTGCGCTGATCGGTTTGGGTGCCGCCGCGAAGCTGTATCCGCTGTTGCTGCTCGGGCCATTGCTGATCCTGTGCCTGCGCGCCGGCAAGATGGCCGCCTGGACGAGAGCAGCGCTGCTGGCCGCCGCAGTCTGGCTGGTGATCAACGTGCCGGTGATGATGGCCTACCCCGCGGGCTGGTACCAGTTCATCAAGCTCAATTCCGAACGCCCGCCCGAGTACGACTCCTGGTACTACATCTACGCGACCCTGACCCGGTCCAAGATCTGGGACGCCGCAGCGGGGGCCGACTCGCCGACCCTGGTGAACCTGCTGTCCCTCGGGCTCTTCGCCATCGCGTGCGCGGCGATCGGCTGGCTCGGCCTGTCCGCCCAGCGCCGGCCGCGCTTCGCGCAACTGGCCTTTCTGGTGATTGCCGCCTTCCTGCTGACCAACAAGGTGTGGTCACCGCAGTACTCGTTGTGGCTGCTGCCGTTGGCCGTCCTCGCGTTGCCGCGGTGGCGGCCCCTGATGCTCTGGCAGTTGTCCGAGGCAACCGTCTGGATACTCCTGATGTTCTACTTCGACGGGGTGGCCAACAAGGGTCTGTCGATCTATCCGTTCGTCAACGCCGCAGTGGTCCGGGACGCGATGGTGCTGATTCTCGTCTACCTGGTGATCAAGGACATCCTGCGCCCGAGCGGCGACCTGGTCCGGATGGCCGGCGACGATGACCCCTCTGGTGGGGTGCTCGAGGGTGCACCTGACCGGTTCACGATTCCCTCGTTGCCGACGCTCTGGGGTCGCCGCCGTCGGGACGGTGGCGCCGGCGAGCCGAACGAGGAGGCCCTCGCCGTCCCGGTCGACCACTGAGTCGAGCAGCGCGCCGCCCACCGGCATCCAACCTCGCGTGGCAGGGTCGCATGCATGTTCGTCACCCGCCGACGTCGTCGAGCCGCTGTTGCGGCCGTTGCCGTGGTCGCACTGGCCTGCGGATGTGCAGGGCCGCGCGACGTCGACGCCGCGCTGCAGCAAGCAGCGGCGGCTGCCTCGTCGGCGCGGGCGACAACCGCTCGGCCCACCCCGGCAGCTGGCCAGACCACCTCGCCAGAGCCAGCGCCGGAGCCGGATCCGCGCGACGCGGAACCCGGCGAGCAGCCGGCCGACCAGGAACCCAGCAGTGTGGCATCGACCGTTGATCCGGCGGATGCGTCCAGCACGCCGACCGCCACCGGGGACCCGGCAGCGGTCACCATCGCGTTCGCCGGGGATGTCAACTTCGCCGATCGCACCGCCGATCGGCTGGCCGCCGATCCGAGCACGGCCTTCGGGGTGGCTGCGGAGGGGCTGGGCGCTGCGGACCTGACCGTGGTCAATCTGGAAACAGCAATCACCATCCACGGCGAGCCGGAACCGAAGTCCTTCACCTTCCGGGCACCGCCGACAGCGTTCACCGCCTTGCGTACCGCGGGGGTCGATGTGGCGTCGATGGCCAACAACCACGGGGCCGACTACGGCGCGGTTGGCCTGGCGGAGAGCGTTGCTGCGATTGCCGATTCGACGTTCCCGGTCATCGGCATCGGTGCCAACGACGCGCAGGCGATGGCCCCCTACCGCATCACGATCAAGGACGTCCCGGTCGCGATCTTCGCGGTCAGCGCGGTGCACGACCACACCCTGGCGGCGTGGACCGCGACCGAGACCACTGCTGGTATCGCCAATGCCTTCGATCCGCGGCTGGCCGCGAATGTGCACGCGGCGGCGGCCGCTGGTGAAACGGTGATTGTTTTTCTGCATTGGGGCACCGAATACGACAGCTGTCCGGACACCGACCAGGAGCAACTCGCGACCGAACTCGCCGGCGCCGGTGCGACCGCGGTGATCGGTACACACGCGCATGTCCTGCAGGGTGCCGGGTGGCGCGACGACGGGGTCTACGTCGCCTACGGATTGTCCAACTACCTGTGGTGGCGATCGTTCGGCAACGAGCAGGACGACAACGGGGTGCTGACCCTGACCTTCACCGGGCGGGCGGTGACGCACGCGAGTTTCGCGCCGTCCCACCTCGACGACACGGGCGTGCCGGTCCCGGCCACCGGTGCCCAGCGGGAACGCATCGAGACGGAATGGGACCGGGTCCGTGGCTGCGCGCGGCTCTCCGCGGTACCGCCGCCGTAGACTCCGCGTGGTCGGCGGACCGAGTGTCGCCCCCCCCGGGGATCGCCCGTCAGAGTGATGCGTTTTCGCCCCGAGTCCCCCTGAGTGACATCCTGTGAGGTGGCGGACCCTCGTCCTCACCTCAGCCCGCCGATGCCGGACGGTCGCCGCCGGCGCAGTCAGATGAACGGGGCGAGATGAACATGCAGTCAGTAGCCAGCAGATGCGGAGTCCCCCTATGACGAACAAGACCGCCGGTAAGCCGGTCGAGACCCTGTCGGAGGTGATCATCCGGTTCGCCGGTGACTCCGGCGACGGCATGCAACTCACGGGTGACCGGTTCACCGTCGAGACCGCGGCCTTCGGCAACAGCCTGTCGACCTTGCCCGATTTCCCGGCGGAGATCCGCGCGCCCGCCGGCACCCTGCCGGGGGTGTCGGCGTTCCAGCTGCATTTCGCCGACCACAGCGTGGTCACACCCGGGGACGCCCCGACGGTGTTGGTGGCGATGAACCCGGCTGCGTTGAAGGCAAACCTGCCCGACCTGCCGCGGGGCGGGACCGTCATTGTCGATACGGACGAGTTCACCAAGCGGAACCTGGCCAAGGTCGGATACGCGGTCAGCCCCGTCGATGACGGCAGCCTGTCGGAGTACCAGGTGCATGCGGTCAAGCTGACATCGCTGACGGTCGACGCGGTCGCCAAAGTGGGGTTGAGCCGCAAGGACGCCGAGCGCTCGAAGAACATGTTCGCCCTCGGCCTGCTGTCCTGGCTGTACCACCGGCCGCTGGAGGGCACCCGGCGCTTCCTGGAGACCAAGTTCGGCGGCAAGCAGGAGATCCTGCGGGCGAATCTCGTTGCCCTGGAGGCAGGGTGGTCCTACGGCGAAACCACCGAGGGTTTCGCCGTGCACTACGAGGTCAAACCGACCGTGCTCGCCGCCGGCCGGTATCGGACGATCCGTGGGAACCAGGCGCTGGCCTACGGGCTGGTCGCGGCGGCCGAACGAGCCGGCCTGCCGTTGTACCTGGGGTCGTACCCGATCACCCCGGCGTCGGACATCCTGCACGAACTGTCCGCACTGAAGCATTTCGGGGTGCGGACGTTCCAGGCCGAGGACGAGATTGCCGGCGTCGCCGCTGCTCTCGGTGCGTCCTACGGCGGCAGCCTGGGGGTGACGACGACCTCCGGACCCGGTATCGCACTGAAGGCGGAGACAATCGGGCTCGCGGTGACCCTCGAGCTGCCGTTGATCATCGTCGACGTGCAGCGCGGCGGACCGTCGACCGGTCTGCCGACCAAAACCGAGCAGGCCGACCTGCTGCAGGTGATGTTCGGTCGCAACGGCGAGGCGCCGGTGCCGGTGATCGCCCCGCAGTCGGCGTCCGACTGCTTCACCATGGCGTTGGAGGCGGCGCGGATCGCGACCACCTACCGCACCCCGGTTTTCCTGCTGTCCGACGGGTACCTGGCCAACGGTAGCGAGCCGTGGCTGATCCCGAGCGTGGATTCGTTGCCCGACCTGCGGGTGCAGTTCGCGAACGCGCCGAATCACGTGGCGAACGCCAAGGCCGGCGAACCGGAGAAGACCGATTTCTGGCCCTACCTCCGGGATCCGGTGACTCTTGCCCGGCCGTGGGCGATCCCCGGCACCCCCGGACTCGAGCATCGGATCGGCGGCATCGAGAAGATGGACGGTTCGGGCAACATTTCGTACGACCCCACCAACCACGACCACATGGTCCGCACCCGGGCTGCCAAGATCGCCGGCATCGACGTGCCGCTGTTGGAGGTCGACGACCCGACCGGTGACGCCGGCATCCTGGTGCTGGGTTGGGGATCGACGTTCGGGCCGATCACCGGCGCGGTACGCAAGCTGCGGACCGAAGGGGTGACCGTGGCCCAGGCGCACCTGAAGTACCTGAACCCGATGCCGGCGAACACCGAGGTCGTGCTGCGGTCCTACCGCCAGGTCGTCCTGCCGGAGATGAACCTGGGCCAATTGGCGCTGCTGCTGCGCGGGCTGTTCCTGGTCGACGTCATCGGCATCAACCAGGTCCGTGGCCTGCCGTTCCGGATCGACGAACTGGTCGGCGCCGTCCGCGGCGTCATCGACGGCACGGTTGTCCGGACGCCGATCGGTGCCGCCGGCCGGATGGGCGTCATGCACAGCGTGCCGACCATCGAGGTCGGCGCTGAGCTGGATGAAGACCCGGTTGTCGACTCAGGTATCGACACCGCCGACGAACCCGTGCCGGCCGGCACGAACGGAGCATCCCGATGACCGAAGCCCCTGTCACCCGCCCCGTTCGGACGAAGGCGCCGGCGGTCTCGCTGGCCGGCGCACCCGCGCTCCGGCTGATCCCGAAGACCGACACCCCACAGACCGCCAAGGATTTCAAGTCGGACCAGGAAGTCCGTTGGTGCCCCGGCTGCGGTGACTACGCGATCCTCGCCGCCGTTCAGGGATTCATGCCGCAACTCGGGTTGCGCAAGGAGAACGTCGTCTTCATCTCGGGGATCGGCTGCGCCGCCCGGTTCCCGTACTACATGAACACCTACGGGATGCACTCGATCCACGGCCGGGCCCCGGCCATCGCGACGGGGCTCGCGTCGACCCGGCCGGACCTGTCGGTGTGGGTGGTGACCGGCGATGGTGACGCGCTGTCGATCGGCGGCAACCACCTGATCCATGCACTGCGGCGGAACGTCAACCTGAAGATCCTGCTGTTCAACAACCGGATCTACGGGCTCACCAAGGGCCAGTACTCGCCGACCTCCGAGGTCGGCAAGCGCACCAAGTCCACCCCGCTCGGCTCGCTGGACACCCCGTTCAACCCGGTGTCGGTGGCGCTGGGCGCCGAGGCCAGTTTCGTCGCCAGGACGATCGACTCCGATCGTGCTCACCTGACCTCCGTCCTGCAAGCCGCGGCGGTGCACCCCGGGACCTCGCTGGTGGAGATCTACCAGAACTGCAACATCTTCAATGACGGTGCCTTCGACCCGCTCAAGGACGCCACCAGCAAGGACGAGATCACCATCCGGCTGGAACACGGCACGCCGATCCGGTTCGGCATCGGGGGCCACCGCGGCATCGTCCGCAATTCCGCCGGGCAGCTCGAAGTGGTGGATGTCGACCAGGTCGGCGAAGACGCCCTGCTGGTCCACGACGCCCACGCCGAGGATCCATCCACGGCGTTCGCGCTTTCTCGGCTCTCCCATCCGGAGACCCTGAACAACACCCCCATCGGGATCTTCCGCGACGTCACCAGGGGTACCTACGACTCGGCGATGCGAGCCCAGATCGACACCGCTGTGGCGAAACAGGGCGTCGGTGATCTCGCCACGCTACTGGCCGGCCGGGATACCTGGACAGTTCGGTGACCACCGAGGGGGGAGTCGGGGGGGACGGACAGCGCACGCGAAAGGTGTCCGTCGACGGTCCGCCGGATGCGGCCGAGGTTCGCCGGTCGCCCTACGGCCGCAACCCCGCATTGGCCGCGCATGGCGTCCGGGCTCGCGCCGAGATCATCGAGGCGGCCCGGGAGTTGTTTGCAAGCAACGGTTATCAGGCCACGACAGTGGAGTCGATCGGCGAGGCAACGGGTCGGTCCGGGGCGGCCGTCTACCAGTATTTCGAGGGGAAGGCGGAGATCTTCGGGATCTTTCTGCGGGAGTCGGGCGCCGAGCTGAGAGTCCTGGGTGAGCTTTTTCCGGTGCTCGGCAACGACCAGAGTGGCCGCCGCGACCTGGCGCGCTGGATCGCCGATCTGATGGACCTGCTCGCCCGCCACCATTCGACCTTCCTGCTCTGGGCGCAGGTGCAGTTCAACGAGCCCGAGCTGGTCGAGATCGGCCAGTGGAATCTGAACCGTTTTCAGACCGTCATCGCCGAGCGCCTGGCGGCGGCCGGTGCGCACCCTGCCACCCCGAAAGTCGTTCCGGTCGGGATGATGTCAGTGGTCCAGTGGAGCTACTTCTGCTACCTGGTGAGTGAGGCCAAGGTCTCCCGGCAACGACTCGAGCGTGCCCTGGCGAACACCCTGCACAATTTCCTCTTTGCGCCACCGGAGAGCGCGGAGGGACCGACCTGGGTCGGTCTAGACGTCGACGAACTCCCGACCATTCCGCTCGGGGATGCGATGGGCCTGCGTCGCCCGGTCACCGCTCGTGGGGTGGGTACCGTTCAGCGAATCCTGCTGGCAGCTGCCGACTGCATGCGGCTCAGCGGGTTCTACGGAACCAGCCTCAGTGACGTTGCGGCGGCCGCCGGTGTGAGCCACGGCAGCGTCTACACCTACTGGGCAGACCGGGATTCGCTGTTCGCCACCCTCGCGCAGGACGCGGTCACTGCCGTGGAGCTACGGGTGAACGCGTTGCAGGCGGCCCTGCAGACCGCGGACGGGCTGGCGGGGTGGCTCGATGGGTGGGTGTCGATGCTCGGCGCGCACGGGTCCGTGTTGTACGTCTGGACCCACGAGGTCGACCTCCCGGCGATCGCCGATCTCACGACCCGGATGAACGAGGCGATCCACGCGGCCGCTGCTGGGTTGATCGAGGCGTCGGCCAGGCCCCCCGTGGAGGATCCGGCGGCGATGGGTGTTGTGCTGCGCGCGGTGCTGACCGACGTCCCCTATGTGCTGTCAACGCAGTTGGGCATCCTGCCGAGGGATGCGACCTACGCGTTCGTCACCGATCTACTCCGCGCCGGGGTCGGTGCACCGATCTTCGCCAGCACACCGGATCAGTGAACTGCCGGTGACGCCGGGCTCGGCTGTTCGGCTGGATCCTGTTGAGCCGACATTGGTCGGGACAATCGAGGCCGAACTCCGCCGGGCCGCCGACCCGGCCCGGGCTCCGCAGATGCAGGCCTACATGAAGTCCACGATGCCGTTCCTGGGCGTGCCGCTGCCGGTCACCAGGCGGATCGCCAGGTCGGCGGCGGCCGGCCATCCGCCGACGGACGTGCTGGACCTGTTGGGCTCGGCGGCTGCGCTCTGGCGTGCTGCGATATACCGCGAAGAGCGTTACGCCGCAGCAGAACTCACGAGTCTGCGACTCGCATCCGCGCGACTGGAAATGCTCCCGCTGTACCGCGAGATGATCGTGACCGGTGCTTGGTGGGACCACGTCGACGGCATTTCGGAGCGGATCGGCGCGCTGCTGCTGGCCCATCGCCCGGTGATCGAGCCGGTGATCCGCGAGTGGTCGACGGACCCCGATCGCTGGCTCCGCCGGAGCAGCATCATCAGCCAGCTGGCGCTCAAGGAGCGCACCGACACGGCGTTGCTGACAGCTGTGATCGTGCCGAACCTCCCGGACCGGGAGTTCTTCATCCGCAAGGCGATCGGCTGGGCCCTGCGGCAGTACGCGCGGACCGATCCCGACTGGGTCCGCGCGTTTGTCGCCGATCACGAGACCTCGCTGAGCCCCCTGTCCCGGCGGGAGGCGATGAAGCACCTCGCGTGAGCGGACGCCCCAGACGATGTCATCGGGCGGCCTGCCACTAGCAGAGCGCTCGTGCGGTGGCGAGCTGACCGAGTAGCCGTCACGCTGGACGGGCCGTTGATCAACAGTGTCGGATTGCGCCGGACGACTTCGTCGCAGGCGGCCGGCATCCGGGAGGAACCATGCAGGTCGAACTACGCCACAGCCCGTCCTACGCCGTCGCGAGGTTGCACCTGGCGCCCGGTGAACAGTTCCAGGGCGAAGCCGGCGTGATGGTGATGCAGTCGTTCGGCGTCACCATCCAGTCGCAGATGCAGGGCGGCTTCATGAAGGCGCTGAAGCGGTCCGCGCTGGGTGGTGAATCCTTTTTCGTGACAACCTTTATCGGCCATCCCCAGGCGCCCACCTGGGTGGATATCGCGGCTCGGCTGCCCGGCGATGCCGCCGTCATCGAATGCCGGCCCGAGCGGGGCCTGGTGCTGACCAGGGGGTCCTGGCTGGCCAGCGAACCCGGCGTCAACCTCGACAGCAAGTGGGGCAGTGGCTCGCTGTTGATCGGCGGTGAGGGCGGCTTCATCGTGCATTGCACCGGGCAGGGAAAGGTGATCGTCGGGTGCTTCGGTGCGCTCGACATGATCGAACTGCCGCCCGGTGCTGGATTCACCATCGACACCGGGCACCTGGTCGCCTATGACGACGGCATGCAGGTCAGTGTCCGCAAGGTGGCCAAGGGCTGGATCCAGACCGGCAAGTCCGGCGAGGGCTTCGTGATGGACATCCAGGGTCCCGGCCGGGTGTGGACCCAGACCCGGAACGCCGGTGCGCTGGTGGAATGGCTGACCTCGGTGCTGCCGTTCAGTCGCTCCTGAGCTGCGACTGACCATCGGTTCGCCAGGATCGGCGCTTGCCCTGCACGATGAGGCTCCAATTCTGGCCAATCGATCTCCTGGGGCCGCCCGAATTGCAGCGTCATGCCCGATGAGCAGTGCGTGCTGGCACAATGCCGTCCATGTCCCTACGGCCGGGTGAGATCTTCGCCGGCTACTCGATCGAGCGGGAGCTCGGCACGGGTGGAATGGGCTCTGTGTACCTGGCCCACCACCCGCGGTTGCCGCGCTTCGATGCGCTCAAGCTGCTGCGCCCGGAACTCTGCGCCGACCCGGCTTTCGTCGGCCGGTTCGAACGCGAGGCCGACACCGTCGCCCAGCTCGATCACCCCAACATCGTCGCTGTGCACGACCGCGGCTCGCACCGCGGTCAGCTGTGGATGACGATGCAGTTCATCGACGGGGCGAACGCCGAAAAGGTGTTGGCCGATTACGACGACGGCATGCCGCCGGACAGGGTCGTCCGCATTGTCGGCAAGGTCGCCTCCGCGCTGGACTACGCGCACCGGCACCAACTGCTGCACCGGGACGTGAAGCCGGCCAACATCATGCTGACCAACGGCCCGGACGATGACGACGAAGAGGAGCGGGTCTTCCTGTCCGACTTCGGCGTGGCGAAGTCGATCGGTGAGGCCGCCGAACGGATCTCGTCACTGACCAGCACCGGCAGTGTCGTTGCCACCCTCGATTACGCCTCCCCGGAACAGATCAAGGGCCTCGCGCTCGGTGAACATTCGGACATTTATGCCCTCGGGTGCGTGTTGTACAAACTGCTGACCGGGATCGTGCCGTTTCCCGGCGATTCCGTGGCCGCCCGGGTCTATGGCCACCTCAACGGCACCGCGGCGCCGCCGTCGACCATCGTTCCCACCCTGCCGTCCGGTTTCGACGACGTCATCGCGAAGGCGCTGGCCAAGGAACCCGAAGACCGCTACCCCAGTTGCCGGGCGCTCGCCCGTGCCGCCCGGGAGGCGCTGAACAGTCCGGTGCGATCGGCACCGGGCCACCCGCTGCCGATCGGCCCCGCCGATCGCCCGCCGGCACCTTCGGTGGACGGTGCCCGGGCAATTCAGTCGACGCCGCAATGGCTCGGACCGGCGACGGGTACCCGGCCGGAAATGTTGCCGGAGCAGTCGGTACCCGGGCCGGCAGGAGTCGGGGCAGCAGTATCGGGAGCAACGGACCCCACCCGACGGTTTCCACGGCCCACCGGGCCACCGCGCGGCCCCCGTCGCGGCGGGTGTGGGACCAGCCGCCATCGAATCGCCCGGCGGCGGACGGGGACACCGTCAGGCGCTGATCCTGATTGCCCTGGTCGCGTCTGTGTTGTTGCTGGCGGCGCTGGCCATCGTTGTCCTCGCCCGCTGACTGCCGGTCCTCCGGAGAACGGCACCAGGGGTCAAAGCAGGGTCAGGGCAGGGTCAGAGCAGCTCGAGGATTGCCGCGTTCGCCTGGCCACCGCCCTCGCACATCGTCTGCAGGCCGTACCGGATCCCGGTCGCGCGCTGGTGGTGGACGAGGGTCGTCATCAACCGCGCTCCCGAGGCACCGAGCGGGTGGCCGAGTGCGATGGCCCCACCGTTCGGGTTCAGCGCCTTTTCCAGCGCTGGGTCGCCCATTTCCGCTAGCCAGGCAAGCGGCACCGTGGCAAATGCCTCGTTGACTTCGAAGACGCCGATCTCGTCGAGTCGAAGGCCGCTGCGCTGCAGAGCTTTTCGCGTCGCGGGAATGGGTGCGGTGAGCATGATGACCGGATCATCGGCGGCCAGCACCGCGGTGTGAATGCGCGCGATCGGGGTGAGGCCGAGCTCCTTGGCGCGTTCCGAGGTGGTCATCAGCAGGGCGGCCGAGCCATCGGAGATCTGGCTGGAATTGCCGGCGGTGACGACGCCGTCCTGGGCGAACGCAGCCCGGAGCGAGCCCATTGCGGCCACCGAACCGCCGCGCCGCACGCCTTCGTCGGTGCTGACCGGCTCGGCGCCGGTCAGCGGCCGCCGGGACGGTGATGACCTGACCGGAAAAGAGCCCGGCATCCTGCGCTGCGGCCGCCTTCTCGTGCGACGCGAGGCTGTACTCGTCGAGCTGAGCGCGGCTCAGTCCCCACCGGGTGGCCATCATCTCGGCGCCGACCCCCTGGTTCGGCATCACCTCGCCGTAGCGGCCGGTCCAGCCGCTGGCGGAGAACGGGTTCCCGCCAACCTGCAGGGTCGTGCCCATCGGTACCCGGGACATCGATTCGATTCCGCCGGCGACGACCAGATCGTACTGGCCGGCAATCAGTCCGGCCGCCGCAAAATGCACCGACTGCTGGGACGAGCCGCACTGCCGGTCGATCGTCACACCGGGCACGGACTCTGGCCAACCGGCGGCGAGGACGGCGTTGCGAGCGACGTCGAACGTCTGCTCGCCGACCTGGCCGACACATCCCCAGATGACGTCGTCAACCAGGCCGGGATCGATCCCGGTTCGTTCGGCGAGTGATCGGAGCACGTGCGCCGACAGGTCGACCGCGTGGACGCCGGACAGGCCGCCGTTCCGTTTGCCGATGGGGGTGCGGACCGCCTCGACGATCACCGCGTCGCGCATGAGGTCTCCTTTGGTTCGCCTGCGACCACGTCAGGCGCAATCGTCCGAGTGCCAACAGTTCACTGCCGTTCACTTTACGAGGGTGTGGCCCAGGGTAAGTACCGCCGCCCGGGACGGTGTTGGTGAGATCAGCTCACCGACCACCACGCGGACCACCACGAGGCGATCATCTGCCGCATGGACCGCAGCCGGTCAGACTGTTCCGATGACCGCTGGGTACTCGGGCACGCCATTGCGACGCAAGCTCGGCGTCACTCCGGAGTCGCGGGTGCTGGTGATCAACCCGCCGGACGGATTCGACCCGGGCGCGCCGTTCCACCGGCGGGCCGGCCGCGGGCCGTACGACGTGGTGATCCTCTTCTGCCCCGACACTGCCACCCTGGAAAGTCATTTCGTCACCGCCGCGGCGCGACACAGCACGGCCGGAATGATCTGGGTGTGCTGGCCCAAGAAGTCCTCCGGGGTGCCCACCGACCTGACCGACGGGATCGTCCGTGGATACGGCCTGGCGCACGGCCAGGTTGACGTCAAGGTCGCGGCGATCGACGACACCTGGTCCGGACTGAAATTCGTCACTCGGCTGCGCGACCGGTGATTCCGCACCCGGGTTTCGGGCGACCTCAGTCGAATCGGGTGTCCGTTTCGATGATCTGCTCGACCCCGGCGTCATCGACGCTGTTACCGGTCCACTCGGACAGCTTCTCCTGCACGGCGGACCGCGCTGCCTCCTGCTCGGCCGGCGGCAGCGACTGGGTGGCGTCCCACCGGCGCTTCACCTCCCAGCCCAGCTCCCGGGAACGCAGCGCCTGCTGCACGCGGGCCATCTGCGCATCGGTGGCATCCAGCGAGAAGACCGTCCGCAGGGTCTCCGGGACCACCTTCCGGTAGTCGTGACCGCCTTCGTCGAAGACTCCCGGCGTTGGCGCAAGGGCGTTCTGCAGGTCGACGAAGGTGGTGAAGAAGGTGGTGACGGGCAGCCACCGGGTGCCCCGCGGCGCGCCGTGCGGGCGGGTGTCGTCGGGGCCCAGCCAGGACGGTCGGCGCCACAGCAGCGTCGATTCGAACTTCGGGATCGGGTCATCCCCGTTCTGCAGCAACAGGTATCGCACCGATGCCCGGTGCTCGTCGGCCAGCCCGGCCCAGTCCCGGTTGCCCCTGGTGACGAACACCCCGTCCTGCACGACGGGTGTTGCAGTGATATCCGGATTGTCGATCTCCGTGCGCCACGCGGTGGCTGCCGGGGTGCCAATCCAGACCGCGGCATCCAAACCGATGCCGGACGGCCCCGAAAGCCCCTGCCCGGCAAACATTTCCTGGCTGACCTGGGAGCCGAGGCTCTCGCCGAACAGCAGAAAACGTGGCCGCAGCTCCGCCGGCCTGGACAGGAGGCGCTGGACGATGCCGTTGATCACGATGCGCGTCTGCGCCGTTGCCTCATGCACCTTGCCGAGGGACAACGCCGACGGCAGTACCGAGTACTGGATGGCCGCCGACGCACAGTTGCCCCGCGTCAGGTACTCCAGAGTTTCAGTCGCCACGTAGTTGACGTAGCCGGAGCCGGTCGGGGAGAAGAGCGCGAAGACCGGGCGGTCCAGGGCCCCGGTGCGGTCGATCTCGGCCAGCAGTCGCTCGGCCCGTTCCTGTGACGTTGCGGCGGATTCCAGCGAGGCGTAGACCCGGATCGGTTGCCTCGCGGTCTCGCCCATGACGTGTGAGATGTCCTGTGGGCGAAGGGCCATCGAGAGCCAGCGCCGGCTCTCCCTGGACTGGGCGGCCCAGCTGATCGTCGAGCCGGGCCCGCCGGTGACCTCCGTGGCGGAAGGTGCATCGGCGTGGGCCGCCTCGAGATCCTCGCCTGCAGTCGTCAGCTTTCCGTTGACCCACTTGAGGCCCGCCCACCCCACTCCCGCGAAGGCAGCAAGGGTCAGCACCCGGCCGGCCGTCCTGCGGTCATCGGCACTGCCGCCGAGAACCTGCGCGGCAACTCGCGAAAACGCCGTGCTGAGTGCAGATTCGACAAGTCCGAGACCGAGCATGCTGATGGTGACCACGGGGCCCATCCCCATTGCGGTCGGCAGCGAAACCACCCTGGTGACGTCCTCCCGCGGTGTGCTGCCGTCGGTGTCGGCCGAGCCGGCTCTGGCCTTTCCTGGATGCGTGAGCGCGTAGGAGGCAGCCCACGTTCCCACCGTCGCCGCAAGCGTGAGCAGCCGTCCACCCCGGTGATGGGAACCCAACTCCACGAGATTGGCGCCCACCCCGGCAACGGCGGTCGCCGCCGTACTGGCCGCTGCCAGTCGGGCGAGCGACCGTGGTGCGGGCTCGGCCAGTCGGGGCCGCAGGACCCGGGTGGCGGCGAAGCCGGCGACAGCTGCAACCCCGTCCACGATCAACCCGGTACCGATGCGACCGGCAGGTGAGGCGTCCGACCGGGGCAGCCGGTCTGCGACGGAGCGCAGGAACGAATGGATGGTGGTTCCGACGCCGTAGGCCGTTGCCGCGGAAACCCCGGCGATGAGGGCCTGATCGCGACTCGCCCGGGACAACAGATTGGGCTGGTATGACGAGCCACTCGCGTGTGCGCCGAGCAACACCCCGGCCTTGCCGGAAACGTCCAGCCAACCTGCTTTGATATGGGAAGCCATCGTGCCAGCTTGGCGCGGGAGAGCAGCCCTGTCATGACCCACACCGGGTGAGTGCGGTGACTGCGCCCTGCCAAGTCGGGCGAACCACCGCCGGATTCCGCGACGGTCCACCGGGCCCGCCGCCCGCTGGTAACATCAAATGGTTGTCATGGACCCGTCGTGCCCTGCCGATCAGCGCAGACGGGTTTTGTTGTGTTCCACCCTCCTGCTGCGGAAAGACCGTGGCCGACAAGCCCATAGGAGGTGCACGTGAGCGTTACCACCGCTCCACGTCACTATGAGTTGTTGCTCATCCTCGATCCCAGTCTCGACGAGCGCACGGTCGCGCCGTCGATCGACACGTTCCTCAACGTGATCCGCCAGGGTGGCGGAACCGTCGAGAACGTCGACATCTGGGGCAAGCGTCGTCTTGCATTCGAGATCAGGAAGAACCCGGAAGGCATTTATGCGGTCATCAAGGTGACCTGCCCGTCCGCCGTGGTCACCGAGCTGGATCGTCAGTTGAACCTGAACGAATCCGTGCTCCGGACCAAGATCACCCGCCCCGACGCCAAGTAAGGGCAGGACACATGGCAGGCGACACCATCATGACCGTGGTCGGCAATCTGACCGCCGACCCCGAACTGCGTTTCACCGCCTCCGGTGCGGCCGTCGCGAACTTCACCGTCGCGTCTACCCCCCGGACCTTCGACCGCGCGTCGGGCGAATGGAAGGACGGCGAAGCGCTGTTCCTGCGCTGCAACATCTGGCGGCAGTCGGCCGAGAATGTGGCCGAATCGCTGACCCGTGGCTCCCGGGTCATTGTTTCCGGGCGGCTCAAGCAGCGGTCCTTTGAGACCAAGGAAGGCGAGAAGCGCACCGTCATCGAGCTCGAGGTCGATGAGATCGGTCCTTCGCTCCGCTACGCAACGGCGAAGGTCAACCGGGCTCAGCGATCCGACGGTGGTGGCGGCGGCGGTTACGGCGGCGGCGGAAGTTCCGGCGGATCCTCCCGCCCGAGCGCACCGGCCGACGACCCGTGGGGTTCGGCTCCAGCTGCCGGTTCCGCCGGCGGGTATTCGGACGAACCACCTTTCTAGCCTTCGCGCCACCACGGTGGCGTTGACGATGCTGACTTCCTGACTCACCTCATTCTCTGGAGAAACATTCAATGCCCAAGCCTCCGGTCCGAAAGCCGAAGAAGAAGGTCTGCGCCTTCTGTAAGGAAAACGCGCAGCCGATCGACTACAAGGACACCACGCTGCTCCGCCGTTTCATCTCCGATCGCGGCAAGATCCGCGCCCGTCGGGTGACCGGCAACTGCACGCAGCACCAGCGGGACATCGCCACCGCGGTGAAGAACGCCCGCGAGGTCGCACTGCTCCCGTACACCTCAACCGCCCGTTAGGAAGGGGATTCACCGTGAAGCTCATTCTCACCACTGACGTCCCCGGCCTCGGCGGGCCCGGCGACATCGTCGAGGTGCGGGACGGCTACGGCCGTAACTTCCTGCTCCCGCAGGGCAAGGCCATCACCTCGACCAAGGGTGCCGAGAAGCAGGTCGCGACGATCAAGCGCGCCCAAATGGCCCGCGAGATCCGCGGCACCGAGCACGCCAACGAGGTGAAGCAGGCACTGGAGAAGCTCAACGTCACCATCACCGCCCGCACTACCGGTGACGGCACGAAGCTCTTCGGCTCCATCACCGCGATCGACGTCGCGGAAGCGATCAAGTCGGCCGGCGGACCCACCCTCGACCGCCGCACCATTGACACCGGCGGACACATCAAGTCCGTTGGGGCACATCCGGTTTCGGTCAAATTGCACCCCGGTGTGACGGCGACCGTTCCGGTCAAGGTCGTCGCCGGCTGACGCGGCCGACACCAGCGGTTACCAAGGGGCGCCCGGCAGGATTTCTGCTGGGCGCCTTTTGCTGCTGAAGCAATGCTCTTGGGGTGCAGTGGTCGCTACAGGTATGCCGCAGTCGTTCTGAAGCGGCAGCAGAGTCCCATCAGTAGCAGTTCAGCCGACATCGGTCGGTCAGGGCTGCTCGTCGTCCAGGTCAACCGCGGCTGGCTCCGGGTGATCTGCGTCCGGCTCCAGCGGTGTCGAGGCCGCCCAGATGGCCGGCCCTATCCTGCTGCGCCCGGCATGCCACGCGACGATGTCCAGGGCCCGTAGCGGGGTGATCACCGGGCCGGCCGCGAGCGCAGCGACCTGATCGAAGAATTCTGCGCCCTCGACGAGATCGTCGATGATCGCCTGGCCGAGCAGCGGGAGGAATTGGCGCCAGCCGCGCTTCCGATTCTTCGGAATCGGTGCGTTGTCGATGCCCCGGTAGCAGTAGTCGACGAACCGGTCGTACAGCGGAATGAATGCAGGCCGCTTGCGGTGCATCACCTTTGCCAGGATGGACCCGCGTGCGTCGACGGGCAGGTTCTCCGAATCCAGTACCGAGAACAGTTCGCCGAGCTGCGCCAATTCCGCCGGGCCGGCCTCCACCAGCCGGGCGTCCAGCGGAACGTTGACCAGCCAGCTCTCCAGATGCCCACGGATGCCTTCGAGTGCGTAGTACGTCCTGGAATTCATTTCGGCGTTCAGCAGCACCGGGGCGACGATGTCCGCGTCGCTGATCTGCCACGGCCCGCCCTCGCCGAACGAGTCGTAGGCGGGGTAACCGAACCGATCCCGTCTGCTCAGATAGGTTCGCGCCGATTCGAGAGCAAGGTCGCGGTCCACCTCGATGCCGCCGATGCGAACGGGTGGGGGGCGCTCGCTCACGGCAGGCTCCTTGCTCGGGTCGGACGGTTGCATCGCCGGCGTCAGCGACGCTGCAGCGAACCCTAGTCAGGCGCCTGGCAAGCTCCGTCCCGGGCCCGGCGGCCCGGGCAGGCGGATCACTGGTCGGCAGTTACTGTCAGTGACGCCATGGTCGTTCCGATACCCCATTCCCAGCACCTGACCGGCAAGGAGCCACCCAACGTCCGGTTTGTCCCTCGAACGAGTCAGGCCGTGGCGCAGATCACCGTTGGGTGACAGCCTTGTGACGAACGCCAAACCGGTATGCCGTGCAACACGCCCGAGCGCGCCACGCCGAGTCGCCAAGGGCAATAGTTATGCACAACGGGTACTCCCTGGACTAGGCGCTTGACCAGCGCGTATGTCCAAGACGATCAGACTTTTCCCCACGTTGTCCACAACAGCTGTGCATCGGCCCCCGCGTGGCTCTGGCAACCATCCACAGGCTGTCCCAGCCTTGTTCACACTCGGGTTTGGCGCCGCGTCCTGCCCCGCTCTACCGTCCGAGACGTCACTCATCGATCGGCAGCGGCGTTTCCCGACTTGGACGCCCGTGATCACCTTCGGTAAGCAGTAGCCGGCGTCACGCGGCCACTGTCGGTGCCCCGCGGTAAACAGAACATATGTCCACGGCAGGCGGGGAGGCGGTCCGGCAATGGCGGTAGTCGACGAACGATGGCCAGGCGCAACGGTTCGGTCCAACCCGCCGAACTCTTTCGATCGGCAACCCCCACAGGATCTGGCGGCTGAACAGTCGGTGCTGGGCGGCATGCTGCTGTCCAAGGACGCGATCGCGGACGTGATGGAGTCGTTGAGCCTCAACGACTTCTACAAACCGGCGCACTCACTGGTGTTCGACGCGATCATGGACCTGTACTCCCGCGGCGAGCCGGCGGACACCATCACGGTGGCCGCCGAGCTGGACAAGAACGGGACGCTGGGTCGGATCGGTGGCGCGGTCTACCTGCACACGCTGATGGCTACCGTGCCGACCGCCGCCAACGCTGCCTTCTACGCGCAGATCGTCGCCGAGAAGGCGATCCTGCGCAGACTCGTCGAAGCCGGCACCCGGATCGTTCAGCTCGGCTACGGCGGCAACGAGGGTGAGGCGGGCGGCGGTGAGGTCGACGAGATAGTCGATCGCGCGCAGGCCGAGATCTATGACGTGACAGAGCGGCGCACCACCGAGGACTACGTGATCCTCGAGGAATTACTCCAACCGACGATGGACGAGATCGATGCCATCGCCCAGCAAGGCGGCCGGGCAGCCGGTGTACCCACCGGTTTCGCGGACCTGGACAACCTGACGAATGGGCTGCATCCGGGGCAGATGATCATCGTGGCCGCCCGACCGGGCATCGGGAAGGCGCTGAGCCTTGACACCCCGCTGGCTACACCGTGCGGCTGGACCAGCATGGGCCGGGTTGCCGTCGGCGACTTGCTCGTCGGCGCCGACGGTCGGCCGACGAGGGTGGTCGCGACCACCGAGGTGATGACCGGTCGCCCCTGTTTCGAGGTGGAATTCTCCGACGGTGACGTGATCGTCGCCGACGCCGACCACCAGTGGCTCACCTGGGATGCCGAGGACCGCATCGCCCACGATGCCGTCAATGGATCTGCGCAGGGCTGGTCCGAGCTGCTGCGCTGGTCGACGGACGGGGTTGTCGGTCCCGTTTGCCGGACAACGGCAGAACTCGCCAAGAGCCTGTACGCCGGCGCCGAACTGAACCACACCATTCCCACCTGCGGCCGGATCGCCACCCCGGCTCGGGAGCTGCCGATCGAGCCCTGGGTGCTGGGGTTTCTGCTGGGTGCCGGGGATCTCACCGGGTCGGGACGAGTCGCCTGTGCCGCGCAGGACCGCGAATGGGTGATGAAGGAGTTTGACCGGCTGGGGTATCACGTCCGCGTCGGTTCCGCACACGGGCAATTCATGGTTGACGGTCTGCAGCAGGCCTGGCAAGGACTCTTCACCTCGCCAGATCACCGGCCGCTGGGCCGGCATGTTCCCGCTGTGTATCTACGTGGATCGATGGAGCAACGCGCAGCCCTGGTGCAGGGACTGATGGACAGTGATGGGGATGTGGACGCACATGGCAGGTACCGGTTCAGCACCACAGACGTCGAGCTCGCGCGGGGGCTGCGAGAAATGCTGTCGTCCTTGGGGTGCGCCTCCCGCCTCCAGCGGAGGTATCTGAGCCATGAGGGTCATCCACGACCGCCCCTGTGGGAGATCGTCGTTCGATCACGAGCCGGTCTCGCCAGGATGCCGCGCAAGGCCTGCTACATCCCAACAGGAGCCTGGCATCGCGACCACGAGAGCCACTACATCGTCGATGTGCGATCAGTGCCGAGTGTGCCCGTCCGTTGCGTGCAGGTCAGCGGTGCGGATCATCTGTACCTCGCCGGGCGGTCAATGATCCCCACACACAACTCGACCCTGGCGCTCGACGTCGCCAGGAACGCGGCCGTCAAGCACCACCTGGCGTCGGTGATCTTTTCCCTGGAAATGAGCAAATCCGAAATCACCATGCGGCTGCTGTCCGCCGAGGCCGGAATTCGGTTGGGGCACATGCGGGCCGGCACCATGAGCGAGCAGGATTGGCAGAAGATTGTCCGCCGGATGACAGAGATTTCCGATGCCCCCCTGTTCATCGATGACTCGCCCAATATGACAATGATGGAGATCCGGGCCAAGGCCCGAAGGCTCAAGCAGCGCAACGACTTGAAGCTCATCGTCGTCGACTACCTGCAGTTGATGACGTCCGGCAAGAAGGTCGAGTCCAGGCAGCAGGAGGTCAGTGAGTTCTCCCGGCAGATGAAGCTGCTGGCCAAGGAGCTCGAGGTGCCGGTGATCGCGCTCAGTCAGCTGAACCGTGGTCCGGAGCAGCGCACCGACAAGCGACCGATGCTCTCCGACCTTCGTGAGTCGGGTTCGCTGGAACAGGACGCGGACATGGTGATTCTGGTACACCGCCCGGATGCGTTCGAGGCCGACGATCCGCGGGCCGGCGAGGCCGACCTGATCATCGCCAAGCATCGCAACGGCCCGACCGCGACCGTCGCTGTTGCGCACCAGTTGCACTACTCCCGGTTCGCCGACCTCGCGGGCTAACATGCGCAGGTCCGGGATTCGGGATCAGCGCCGACACACTGCAAAGCGCCGACACACTGCAGAGTGCCGGCTGCTGACCCACCGCTCAACGCACGACCACCGGGACCCGGTGAATCATGTTGTTGGCCATGCCCTGTCGGTTCCAGGACTGGTCCAGCGGTTGCACGTTGCCGAGCTCATCGGTTGCTCGACAACACAACTCCGTTGGTCCGGGGGTACCGGCCGCCCAGTCGAACGTCCACGGGCGCCACGCCCAGCGGCCCTGCGAATCACCGAGAACCGCATCGTCCCAGTGCGCACCACTGTCGATGCTGACCTCGACCCGGGAGA
Organism: uncultured Actinomycetota bacterium; assembly: GCA_963730295.1. GTDB lineage: Bacteria > Actinomycetota > Actinomycetes > Mycobacteriales > Nakamurellaceae > Nakamurella. The sequence continues at coordinate 99,690 of CAVSRE010000012.1, forward strand.
TCGGCGCAGTTCCTGACCATGCCCGCCCGGTCAGCACCTGCGGGCCGGAATCGACGATGCGAACCCGGCTCATGAAGTCTGGAAACCCGGGCGGCACCAGCAATGCTCTCGGCCTGATTCTGCTGACCGGCTCGCCGCTCTCGTCACCCTGCTTCAACCGATAGGCGGTCGCGTTCTGGAAGCCGTCGAACGGTCGGTCGAGGACCGTGATCCGCCGCAGCCATTTGACGTGCGCCATGCCATACCAGCCGGGGACGACCAGCCGGAGCGGGGCGCCGTGTTGAGGGGGCAACGGCATGCCGTTCATCTCATCGACAAGCAGCACCTCCTCCGCCAGCGCGTCGGTCAGGCCGAGGCCACGGACGTAGTCCTGCTCGACTCCGCGTTCAATGCCGTGATCGGCGCCGGTGAAGGCTACGTCGACCGCTCCGGGCCGCAACCCCGCCCGTGCGAGCACGCCTGACAGTGGCGTCCCGGTCCATTCCGCGGTGCCGACGGCCTCGTTCAGCCAGGGCTGGCTGACCGGCCGCGGGTTGAGCCGGGCACGGCCGTTTCCGGCGCATTCCATGGTGACCCGCACCGTCTGTCGCGGAAGTGTCCGCAGCCCCGCGAGGTCGAAGGTCAGTTCCTGATCAACGTGACCAGCCACCCGCAGGCGCCAAGTGGCCGGATCGATGACCGGAATGTCGTAGTGCACGAGCAGGTAGTGCAGTCCTGCCGGCGTGACGTCATAGCGCAGCGCTTCCAGCGGAAGCCCGTGGTTCCTGGCCGCCAATTGCAGCTCGGCCGGCGATACGTCCTCATCCGGGCCGGCGATGCGGGCAGCCTCGCTGGCGGTTTCGATGGTCGTCATAGGGTCCATCTTCGTCCGCCGCCGACAAGATCGGCGAGAACTTTTCAGACCTGGTTCGGCGTCAGCTCTAGTCGGTTGCGGTGATAGGCGATTCGTTCAATGCGGCATCGACGATCAGGCTGATACCCGAACCGAGCATCCACACGTCCTTGGCAACGGCGGTGCCGGCCTGGTTGGGGCGCAGATACTTGTCGTGCAGCGTCGGGGTACGGATGTACATCCCGAGCAGACCACCGGCGAACCCGGTCAGCACGATCCCGGCCAGGCCGGCCGGCACCAGCGGGAGCAGCAACGCGGTCCCGACAGCGATCTCGCCGACGGCGACGACCTTGATGAAGACCTTGGGCTCGACCTTCTTCAGGACCGGGTAGGCACCGGAGCCCATGCCGTGCAGTGCGGCCGCGGTCCCCTCGTCCGCCTTGAGCTTCCCCACCCCGGCATTGAGAATGAAGGCACCAGTGGCAATTCTCAATGGGGCGCGACGCAACTTGGCTGCCAGGGACATCCGGACTCCTTTGCTCCTGCGAAACGACGCATTTGTCTTCGTCCACAAAGTACCCACCGTGGCGGAACCTCAATCGGCTACCCCAAGAAATGCGAGATCGTCGATGACGCAATGCCGGGGTCCGCGAGCGGCTCGATATGTCCACCGGAAAAGACCTGCAGCTGCGCATTCGGGATCAGTCCGGCCAGGATCCGGGCGTTCGCGACCGGGACCAGCGGATCGCTGTCACCGCCCATCACCAACGTCGGCTGCTTGATGAGTGGCAGAAAGAACAGGCTCGTCCAACACGCGACGGCGGCCAGTTGGTACAGGTAGCCGAGTCCGGAACTGGTGGCCGCACTGTTCCGGAAAAGGTGCCGTACGTCGTCGATGTGGGAATCGGGTTCCTTTCCGTACATCATCGCCGCAGCCCGCCGGGTGTCTCGAAAGTCCTGCGGCGTGAGCATTTGCCCCAGGACCAGCGGCTCGCCGGGGATCGAGAGAATGCCGGGACTGGTGCTCATCAGGATCAGTCGCCGGCAGCGACCCGCGTATTGTACAGCGAACTGCTGGGCGAGTGCGCCCCCCCAGGAGAAGCCGAGGACGTCGACCGACCGGACACCGAGATCGTCCAGCAGTGCGGCGAGCAGGGCGGCCAACTGCGGGAATCCGGCGGGAAGCAACGGCGCCGGGGAGCCGCCGACACCGGGAACGTCGACCCTGATGATCTCGATCCCCGGATCCAGCGCTTCCACGAACCGGTCGAAGATCTCGTACCCGATGCCGATGCCACTGAGTAGCAGTAGCGGTGTCCCGGATCCGCCACCGTTGGCCCCGGCGATCCGGACGTCGACCCGGAGTTCGTGGCCGTGCACCCGACGGAGCGCACCCTGTGTAGTCGTCATCCCTTGATAGTGCCCGTCAGGACCTCCAGATAGTGCGGGTTGCTCATGATTCCCAACACGTTTCCGAAAGGGTCGACGACAGACGCGGTGATGAACCCGTGCCCGCGCAAGGCGCTCGCCGGCGCGGACTCGTGGCACTTGATGCGCGCTGATCCGGCAGCTCAACCACCCGCGAACCGCAGTAGTACCTCATCGCTGCCAACGATGTCCGCGTATTTTGCGCCCAGGTCCCGCAGATTCGACAGGTGCAGCTCGGCGGTCCGGTCCGCGCAGGCATCATCGACCACCATCGGCCGGAAACCGTGCTGCAGTGCATCGGTCGCGCTGGCCCGAATGCAACCGGACGTCGAAACACCCGCGATCACAAGGGTATCGACGCCGAGAGAGAGCAGTGTTGACGCCAGCGAGGTGCCGAAAAAGGCCGACGCATACTGCTTGATGATCAGCGCTTCGGTGTCCAGCGGCGCGACCTCCGGCATCAGTTCCCGGAGATTGCCCGGCTGGCCATCGGCGAGCAGGGCCAGTGCGCCCACCTTGCGGACGAACAGGCCGGCGTCCACCGCGCCTGCCCGGTAGTGCACTGCGGTGTGGATCACCGGCACCCCGTGTTCGCGGGCCGCGGCCAGCAGTCGACTGCTGGTCGCGACCGCCGCGGCGGACCCGAGATCGAGCGGGCTTCCAGGGGTGAAATACGCCCGCATCAGATCGATCAGGATCAACGCCGGTTTGCCGCCCCAACCCAGTCGTCCACCGAAGTCCGGGGTCGGATGATCGTCGGTCACAGCCAGACCGGGGCCTTCGGTGCCGGTAGCCCCGTCTCTTCCTCGCAGCGCTCGAGGAGTTGCTCCAGACCCGGTCCCATGTCGAAGACCGGCAGCTCACCGACCCGCGCCGATCGGATCTCGTTGCGCAGCGCGGCCGTGCCCGGCTCGTCGAGGGTCCCGTCCTCGTTCGCGATGACGCCGTACCGCCGGGCACCGGTGGCGCTGACCAGACCCCGCCGCACCTCCAACGCGACGAGCTCCGCGTCGCGCTCCAGCCCATCGCCCCATCCGCCGCCGCCCCAGGTGACGAAGTGCAGCACGTCCCCCGGGCGAACGGGCACGTCATGGCACTTGCTGGGCAGTACCTCGTGGCTGCCGTCGGCCCGATCAAGCCACTTCGTGCCACGAGTGCCCGGCTCGCCGCCGTTGACGCCCCAGGGGTACGTCAGCCAACGGTCGTCGTGAATCGCGATCGTGCCCGGCTCGAGGAACCGGTAGGCGACGTCGACCCCGTTGCCACCGCGATGCAGACCGGATCCACCGGTATCTGCGATCGTCTCCCACTTCTCGATGCGCAGCGGGTAGTACGACTCGAGGAATTCACAGGGAATGTTGACGAAGCTCGGCCAGAGGGAGTGCCCGTCCGGTCCGTCACCCAGCGGCCGGCCGGGGATACCGCCGAAGCCGATCGAGTACAGCTGGAACCACTCGCCCTTGCGGTCACCGCTGGAGTAGTTCCCGGAATACATGAAATGTGGTGACGACGAGAATCCGGCGGCGTTCAGCAATGCCGGGTTGGTCTGTCCGAGCAGGCCACCGAACAGGTCGAAAACCCTTCCGATGCCATGGTTTCTCGCATTCAGCGCCGCCGGGTGCTTCGGCTTCCAGAATGAGCCGTCCGGAATAGTGACGTCGACCAACGGGTAGAATCCGTCGTTCCAGAGAATCTGCGGATCGGCCACGGTGATCATGTATATGCCGAAGAACATCCGGACAAGGTTCTCGTTGATGTAATAGTTGATCGGGCCTTTGGCCTGCGGTGACGACCCGGTGAAATCCAGGTGGACCTTGTCCCCGGTCCGGGTCAGCGACAATTTCAGCTCGTACGGCCCGTAGCCGACGCCGTCATCACAGATGTAGTCGGTGAACGAGAGCGTCTTTCCCTCGGCGAACACCAGGTGCAGCAGGATCTTCATTGCGTCATAGTTGCGCTGCAGCAGAGCATCCAGCGCCGTCAGGTAGGTGGCGGTACCGAACCGCGCGCACATTTCCTGCACCCGCCGACTGGCCGTCCGGCAGGCGGCGACCAGGCCGTTCAGGTCGGCCCGGTTCCAATCCGGCACCCGCACCTGGTTCAGAATGATCCGCAGCGCGTCCTCGTTCATCTTGCCGTCCGTGTACAGCTTGAACGGCGGGATCACCACGCCCTCTTCATAAATGGTTCTGGCATCGGTGGGCATCGATGACGGGGTCTTGCCGCCGACATCGGACATATGGCCGAACATCGAGGCCCAGCCGACCAACCGGCCGTCAACGAAGATCGGCGTGACCACCAGCCAGTCGTTGGCGTGACTGATCGCTGCGCCGCAGGCGTAGGGATCGGAGGTGAGAAGTACGTCGCCTTCACCGATATCGCCGTCGAAGCCGTCGAGAAAATCCGGAATGGACAGCCCGAACTGGCCGACGACCATCTTTCCCGCAGGGTCGGCGATCAGTGGGAATTCGTCGTGCTGCTCACGGATACCCGGTGACAGTGCCGTGCGGAACAGCACCTCGTCCATTTCGTAGCGAGCGTTGCGCAGGCCGTTCTCGATCAGGTCGAGGGTGACCGGGTCGACCTCGGCAGCGGCCAACGGAGCGGTGTTGGTTTCGATGACATGTGCCATGACTCAGCCCTCGTTCTTGGAGTCGGGACGGATCAGCAGGCTGCCCGAAGGGTGGGTGGTCGCGGAGTGCCCCGGCAGGACAAGGGTTGTCGAGTCCATCTCGACGACGATGGCCGGCCCGGCGAGCACGTCACCGGCTCTGAGTTTCAACCGGTCGTAGATCGGGGCTTCGGCGAACGCGCCCTGTACGTAGACCTTTGACGTGCCGGTCCGGGCCGCCGCGGCATCGCCGTTGCCGTCCGGCAGCAACGTTGCCGCGATCTCCGGGCGCGGTCCGCTGACCGATGCCCTGGCGTTGACCAGTTCGTGGTCGGTGTTCAGCAGGAAGGAGAACAGTCGCTCGTGCTCGCTGTCGAACGCGCTGCCGAGGTCCGCCAGGAATCCGTCCAGGTCTTCGAGCCAGGAAGGTTGGATGGTGATCGGAATTTCAAATCCCTGGCCGAAGTAACGGACGTCGACCTCGTACTCGATCCGGTGCTCGTCGGCCTTCAGGCCCTGGACGACCAACCGAGCCGATGCCTCGTCGGAAAGGCCGGTCAAGATCTCCCGAAGTTCACTGCCGGTGAGGTCCCCGAATCGACGCAGACAGGTGCGCGCCGACTCATCGCGCAGCGACGTAGTCGCGTCACCGAGCGCGCACAGCACCCCGGGTGACGGCGGCACGATCACCGGCCAGGCGCCGGTCAGCACCCCCATCGCATTGGCGTGCATCGGGCCGGCGCCGCCGAAGGCCACCAGCGCGAAGTCCCGCGGGTCGAAGCCCTGCTGCACGCTGACCAGCCGAAGTCCGCCGAGCATGTTCTCGTTGACGATGTCAATGATCCCGGCCGCGGCGGCTTCGACGCTGGGCAATCCCATCGCGTCGGCCACCGTCTGGACTGCCGCCCTGGAGGCCGCAACATCGAGGGTGATCTCGCCACCGGCCAGCGATGTCGGGAGATACCCAAGGACGACGTTGGCATCGGTGACGGTCGGTGCCGTGCCGCCGAGGCCGTACCCGGCCGGCCCTGGCACCGCGCCCGCTGACTGCGGGCCGACCCGAAGGGCTTTGGTGAGTTCGGGAACGTGGGCGATCGATCCCCCGCCGGCACCGACCGTCCGCACGTCCACCGACGACGCACGAACCGTGAGATCGCCGATCTTCGTCTCCCGCCCCGTGCGTGGTTTCAGGTCCTGGACCAGCGCGACATCGGTTGAAGTTCCACCCATGTCGAAGGTCAGGAGATCACGGCTGCCGGTCTGGCCGGCCATCCAGACCGCGCCGGTGACGCCACCGGCCGGCCCGGACATCAGCATCGTCACCGGTGAGTCGGCCGCAACATCGGCTGCCGCCAGCCCACCGTCACTGCGTAGAATCTTCAGCTCGGCGTGAAGGCCCTGGTCGGCCAGTTGACTGGACAGGTTGCGCACATACCTGGCCACCTGGGGTTGCACATAGCTGTTCGCCACCGTAGTGAGAGCTCTTTCATACTCCCGCATCTCAGGCAGGACGATGCTGGAACGAGAGATCGGAATTCCCGGAAGTTCCTCCGCGGCAATCTCGGCGATGCGCTTCTCGTGATCGCCGTTGGCGAAGGCGTTGATCAACGAGATGGCCAGCGCCTGGATCCCGTTGCCGTGCAGCTGCTGCAGTCTGCGACGGGTCTCGTGCTCGTCGAGCGGCGTGATGACCGAGCCGTCACTCGCGATTCGTTCCGGCACCTCGATCGTGTTCTCCAGAGCGGCAAGGGGTTCCGGCTTGGGCCAGATGATCCAGCCGGCCAGGCCACCGGGCACGAAGGACCGGGCGATCTGCAGGACCTGCCGGAAGCCCTGGGTGGTGACCAGCCCCACCACGGCGCCCTTGCCCTCCAGGATGGCATTCGTTCCGACGGTTGTGCCGTGCAGGACCTGCGCGATGTCGGTCTGCGCGATCCCGGCGTCCGCGCAGACCTTGCCGATGCCGCGGAGCACCCCGATCGACTGGTCCTGCGGGGTGGAGGCCGTTTTGGTGCGCCAGGTTTCACCGCTGTCGGAATTGACCAGCAGTACGTCGGTGAAAGTGCCACCGACATCGACGCCGAGCCGATAGCTCATGCCGCCACCCCACTCGTTCCTCGTGTGTTGCCGGCATGTCGGTGTTGATGATTCGCTCGCTGGCGCTCGCTCATGCCGCCACCCCACTCGTTCCTCGTGTGTTGCCGGCATGTCGGTGTTGATGATTCGCTCGCTGGCGCTCGCTCATGCCGCCACCCCACTCGTTCCTCGTGTGTTGCCGGCATGTCGGTGTTGATGATTCGCTCGCTGGCGCTCGCTCATGCCGCCACCCCACTCGTTCCTCGTGTGTTGCCGGCATGTCGGTGTTGATGATTCGCTCGCTGGCGCTCGCTCATGTGTTCTCTCCTCAGATCACGGATGTGCTGATGTACTGCGCGATCTCGTCACCGGACAGGCCCAATAGACCGGCCCAGATCTCCTGGTTGTGCTCGCCCAGCGCGGGCCCCGCGGTACGAACCTTCCCCGGTGTCCGGGACAGATGCGGTGTCACGTTCTGCATGGGCAGCTCACCCAACTCCGGATGCATGACCCGGACGATCGCCTCCCGCGCCGCGAAATGCGGGTCGGTGAACATGTCCTTGGCCCGGAAGATCCGGCCGGCCGGCACCCCACCGGCGTGCAGGGTGGCCAGCAGGTCTTCGGCGGTCAGGGTGATGGTCCATTCCGCGATCAAGGTGTCGAGCTCGGTCATGGTCTGGCCACGGGCAGAGTGGGTCGAGTAGCGAACGTCCGTCGCAAGCTCGGGCCGGCCCATGACGATGACAAGGCGCTTGAACACCGAGTCCTGATTGGCTGCGATCAATACCAGATCGTCGTCGGAGGTGGGATACACGTTGCTGGGGGACACGTTCGGCAGCACGGCACCGGTCCGCTCCCGCTGGTAACCGGCTAGTTCCCATTCCGGCAGCAGCGATTCCATCATGGCCAGCACCGCCTCGTAGATGGCCGAATCCACCACCTGCCCGATGCCGGTGCGGTGTCGGTTGTGGACCGCGACAAGGGTGCCGAGGCAGGCAAATGTCGCGGCCAGCGAATCACCCAAGGAGATCCCGGCCCTCGCCGGAGGCTGGTCGGGATTGCCTGTGACGTAACGGATTCCGCCCATCGCCTCGCCGATCGAGCCGAAGCCCGCGCGCGGGGCATACGGCCCCGTCTGCCCGTAGCCGGTGACCCTGGTGACGATCAGACCAGGGTTTGTCTGCCACAGCACCTCCGGTGCCAGACCCCAGCGTTCCAGGGTGCCCGGCCGGAAGTTCTCCACCAGAATGTCGGCGGTGTCGATGAGCTTGCGGAGCAACTGTTGTCCCTCGGGGGAGCGCAGGTTGCAGGTGACCGACTTCTTGTTCCTGGCCACCACCGGCCACCACAGGGACTTGCCATAGGGCTTCTCCCGCCCCCATTCACGCATCGGATCACCCCGGCCCGGGTCCTCGACCTTGATGATCTCTGCGCCGAAATCGCCCAGCAGTTGGCCGCAGAACGGGCCGGCCAGCAGTTGCCCGAGTTCGATCACCCGGAGATCAGCGAGGGGGAGTTCTGTCGGACCCGACTCTCCGCTCGTTCCTCGCGGATTGTCGGTGTCTGGCCCGTTGTTCGCTCGCTGGCGCTCGCTCATCGGTGTTCCCGCCGGATGTGTTGGGCCGGGAGCATTGTCGCTCTGGCGTTGTACAGGTGTGAGCGCATCACAGCGTTGGCCCAGTCTGTGTTGCCGACCCTGGCCGCCGCCACGATTTCGACATGGTGTGCGAGGCTGCGGGCAAGGGCCGCCGGCGAATAGTTGTGGAAGTTCTGGTTGACCACGGAGGCGTGGGTGACTGCGAGCAGGGAGGAGGCAAGTGCCGGGTTCGCCGCCCGGTTGATCAGTGTCCGGTGGAACTGCCGGTTCAGGTGCACGATCCCATCGAGATCCTGGCTGCGCCCGGGTTTTCCGAGGCTAACCATCCGTTGTGCAAGGTCACCCAGGTCATCCAGATCGGCATCGGTGAGTCGGGGAACGGCCAGGCCGACCGCGTAGGGCTCCAACCTCAGCCGGAGCTCGAAGATCTGCTCCAGATCCTCGTCCGACCACCGCGCCACCCGCGCGCCCCGATTGGGCACGAGATCCACAAGTCCCTCTGCAGCCAACCTGGACAACGCTTCTCGTACCGGAGTGCGGGAAACATCCAGCCGGGTAGCCAGTTCCGCCTCGCCCAGTTTGGCACCTGCGGGCAGCGAACCGGCGAGGATCAGCTCCCGCAGCATCGCGGTCGCATTCTTTGAGGCCTGAGCCACACGGCACCCTTCTCAGCTGCTGGATTGCATGCAATGCTGGCACACGGGCGGCATATCGACAAGGCCTGGTGCCAAGTTGTATACATATCGGGTGGATATTGTCGAAGTTGCCCCCCGGGACGGACTGCAGAACGAGTCTGCCGTGTTGTCAACCGCTGCCAAGCTTCGACTGATCAACGGACTTGTCGCGGCCGGCGCAAGGCGGATAGAGGCAACCAGCTTCGTGCACCCCAGTCTGGTCCCGCAGATGGCTGACGCGGAGGCTGTGGCGGCCGGTTTGCCGCGCGGTCAGGTGTCGTGGATCGGGCTGGTGCTGAATTATCGCGGACTGGACCGGGCCATCGCGGCCGGCATGGACGAGGTCAACATCGTGGTGGTTGCCAGCGACACCTTCAGCCGACGCAATCAGGGCATGTCGACCGCCGACTCGATCTCCTCCTGGCACCAGCTCGCCCGGCAGGCCACGGCGGCCGGATTGCGGACGACACTCACCATCGCGGCCGCATTCGGCTGCCCGTTCGAGGGGGAGATCGCGCCCGAAGTCGTGCTGGACGTCGTGACCAGGTGCCTGGAAGTGCCGGCCGACGAGGTTGCACTGGCGGACACCATCGGGGTCGGTGTGCCGGCTCAGGTCCATGCCTTGGCCGACGTCGCCGCGTCCGCGGCACCGGGCATTCCGCTGCGCTGGCACTTCCACAACACCCGAAACACCGGTTACGCCAATGCGATCGCTGCGGTCGACAGGGGAGCCAGCGCGCTCGACGCCAGCGTCGGGGGTATCGGTGGCTGCCCGTTCGCCCCGGCCGCGACCGGTAACATCGCGACCGAGGATCTGCTCTACCTGTTGCATCGTTCGGGGATTCCCACCGGCATCGACCCGGATCGGCTCATCGAGGTACTGCCGGACCTCGAGCAGGACATCGGGCACCCGGTCTCGGGTCAGCTCGGCCGGGCAGGCGCCTTTCCGAGTTCGCCGACCTGACCGCCGTGATCCACGCTGGCACACTGTGCCGATGAACTCGTCACGTTCGGCCAAAGGCGTCACAGTGATCGGATCCGGCGCTGCCACCACCGCGGTCGACCGGGTGTCCATATCCCTGGCGGTTGAGGTCGTTCGGGCCGAACCCGGCGATGCCTTTGCGGTCGCGTCGGTGACCGCGACCCGACTGCTGGCGATTCTCGCCGACGACGGCGTCGATTCTCGAGCGGTGCGCACCTCGGACCTGACCCTCGGCCCGCGCACCGAGTATGCCAATGGCCGGCAGCAGGTGCTGGGCTATCAGGCGGGACAACGATTGACCGTCACCCTGGACGGATTACACGGAATCGAGCGGTTGCTCGGCGACGTCGCCTCGCTGGGCGGCGAAGGAGTCAGGATCGACGGTGTCTCCTTGACCGCGGGTCACCCGGAGCAGGCACTGACCCTGGCCAGGCAGGCGGCCTTCGAGGACGCGAATGTCAAGGCGCAGCAGTTCGCGGCATTGGCGGGCCGGGCGTTGGGCCGGGTGCAATGGATCGACGAGCGCACCTCTAACGGCGGCCCTCGTCCCATGATGGCCAGAGCCGCGATGGCCGAATCGATGCCGGTTGCGACCGGCGACACCGAGATCGCTGTCAGTGTCACCGTTCAGTGGGCGTTCTCGGACTAGATTCAGGAGTGATCAGTCCACCGTCACAGGCGACGGGCAAATGGATCGCCGTCGGGAATAGCCCAACTATTGGATTCGACGCTGAGAGCTCGGTATCCCTTGGCGACGTTCCAGCGCTCGCCGGCGGCCAGTCGGTCCAGCACAAGGCGCTGGAGCGACGAATCCCGGGGTAGCCGGTCCAAGTTGTCCAGGCTGCGTTGCCCGAAGGTGAAGTACACCGCGTCCAACTCGTCGTCCAGTCGTTCGCCGACCAGGGTGAACAGGCGCGCAAACGCCACCACATTCGAGGTCGGCGACAAGTGCTCGGCGAGATAGGGATCCAAGAGCCATGATTCGCACATGGCCGTGTGGACCGGCTGATCCGGGAAATGCCGCGCAAAGAACTTCGCGGCGCTGTCGAAGGATGCGCCGACTGCGGCGGGTGTCAGCGGCCCCGATTCCGGAATGTGCACGTCCAACACCCAGCTGTCCAGCTGGTGTTTCAGGTCGAATTGCAGGCGCCCCAATTCGTACATGCTTCCGGTGAGGACCACGCTCAGCCAGTTCGGCGCGTCCAGTCCGATCCGTCCGGTATGCCTGCGGTGCAATCGCAGGTGCCTACCGATGTCGGACAGGGTCGACGAGACCACGGGATCGGGAATGCCACACCTGATCATCCAGTCGGCAACGGCGGGTCCGGCAGTCACATAGGCGGCGATCCATACGCAGTCGGGTACCTCCGCCATCAACGGCCCCGCCGGGAAAGTGCCTGTTCTCGCAGCGATCTCGCCCCCGAGTCCGTGTGCGAGGGCCTGCTCTTCACCGGTCAGCCCGGTCAGGAGTTCCTCGACCTCCGCGCAGGTCCTGGGATCGAGGTCGAGCATTCGCGCCACTTCGTCATCGAGAGTCATTGTAGTTCCTCGAACTCGACTCGGTGCCTGCTCCCGCTGGACGCGAAGTCCAAGAGCGCCAACGCCTCCCGCTCGATCTCCGCCTTGCTGGCCCGGGTCAGCCAGCGCAATGGCCGCACCGTGAGGGTCTCGCAGTCATCACCCGGAATGGTTCGCCAGATCGCCCGGACGAACCCGTCCAGCAGGACCGTGCCCCCGACCTGGCCGCTTCGGGTCAGCACGAACGGGCGGTCTCCGTCCTCGATGATCCTGGTCCGATCGGCGTGCGAGAGCAGCGTGTTGTCGTATTCGGGTAGCAGTCGGACGGGCGCCGGGGTGTCAGGGTCGGGCAGGATTCCATCGGGGACATCGACAAGCGTCCGTCCCCTGTCGTCGGTCAGCCACGTGAGGTCGTCCCGCATGTGTTCCAGGGCGGCCTTGATTCCCCGGAGCCCGGACCAGGTGGCGATGTCGATGGCAGTTGCCGGACCGAATGCGGTGAGGTAGCGCATGATCAGCCGCGCCGGATCGCTCTCGGTACCGAGGGACCGGCCCAGCCATGCCTCGACCGGCACATGCACGGTCGGTGCCGGGTTGCGCCACCGGCCGCGTGGCGGAACCTGAACCAGTGCAACATGATTGCGGACCGCGATAGCCAACGCATGCGGGGATGCACGGGGGAACTCGAGGGCCAATTTCTCACCCAGTTCGGCCAGCGTCATCGGTTGCGCGCAGCACAGCTCGCGACCACGGGCCGCCACCGCATCGATGTTCACCCATCGCAGGGACTTGAAAGCCGGCGCCGTCAGCTCCCGGTCCAGGACCGGTTGGACAACCGGTCGCAGTTCGAGCGCGTCCTGCGCGGTGAGCAGGTGAACGGTTGCCCGCAGGGCGGCAACCCGGACCAGCTTCCGGTTGTCGATCAATCGGTCGATGTCCGCGTGTCGAATTCCGGCCAGCCTGGACCACAGACCGATGTGCGGCGGGTCCGGTCGCTGGGCCTGCAGTCCGACCAGGTGCCGGACCGCAGGTTCGATCGGCATCCTTGCCCGGACCAGCAGCATCTGCCGGGCAAGCAGCGCCCGGTTCAAGCCCTGCTGGGTCAGCATCGCGGCGCCGGGACCTGCGCGGCCAGGCCCTGGATTGCCGCGGTGAAACAGTCCATCGGGGGCGTGACCAGACCCGCGCCGACCTGACCCGTGCCGGGAAGGCGTCCTGCCATCCCGGTGTTGATCTGCGGCAGGATGCCCGTGCGGAGGACCCTGGTGACGTCGATACCCGTTGGTGCGCCGCGGAACTCCAGGATCGGTACGGCGAATGCGGGGTTTTCGGTTTCGGTGATCTCGTACATCCGATCGGTGACCGCCAGGGCATCCGGCACGGACCCGCCGACGAACCGCACGATCGCGGGTGCGGTCGCCATCACCATGCCACCGATGCCCATTGTCTCGGCGATGGCGGAATCGCCAATGTCCGGGTTCGCGTCGTTCGGCCCGAACCCGGCTAGGAACAATCCGTTCGGGTACAACGCCGGACCGGTGAACCATTGGTCGCCGGTGCCCGATACCCGGATCCCGAAGTCAGTACCGTTGCGACACATCGCGGTGACCACGGTGCTGCCCGGAACGCCCGCCGCCGCGTCACCCATCAACTTCCCGGCCGGCATCACCAGATTGAGGAAGAAGTGGTCGTTCCGGGCAACAAACCCTGCCACCGCTGCGATGTCGCTCGGTGGCAGGCCGGAATCGATCAGCGCCGGCAGGATCTCGCGGAGGAACATCAGGGTGCCGGCGCGATTGCGGTTGTGGCCCTCATCGCCCATCTGCACCATCTGGCCGATAATGGCGGTGATGTCGATCGGACCGGCGGACCGCACTGCCATTGCCAGCGCCGGGCCGAGGACCTCGGTCATCCACCGCAGCCTGGTGATCACCTCCGCGGAGTACGCACCGTAGCGGAGCACCTTGCCAAGGCCCTCGTTCAGCGAACAGAACGACCGCTTTCCGGTCGCCTCGTCGGCCAATTCGAAGAGCCACATGGACGGCGAGATGACGCCCGCCATCGGCCCGACCGCATGCCGATCATGGCAGGGATTGAGGGCGATTCCCGTCCGGGATGCAAGCCTCGCGGTCGCATCCTGTTCGTCCGCGGCGAGCCCCTCGAAAATCATCGCGCCGATCAACGCACCACGCAGCGGGCCGGATGCCCTGCCGAATTCGATGGGCGGCCCGGCGTGGCAGAACTCGCCGGGTTGGAGCCCGAGAGCTTCGCCGGCCGGCCGGACGTCGACAAGCGTGGCACGGACCGCCAGCATCCGGCGGGCGGCTTCGGCGTTCGCCGCGGGCCGGCGAGGGTCGGCCAACACCGTGCGGAGCGCCTCGGGAACTCCTGCGGCGTCGATAGTGTCGAGGTTGGCCGGGCGGTAGTCAACACTGACGACGTCTACCGCTTGACCGTGCAGAGCGTCAGCCAGGAGGTCGATTCCGGCGCAGATCACCTCGCGTGGACCGGCCAGAAGGTCGGGGGCATCGTCCATGGCGTCGACGGTCGTCGCTTGATCGGTCCCGGACGCAGCCACCGTGGCGGCGGCGACGGCGGTCAGCCGATTCGCGGCGAGCACGGTTGCGCCCGCCAGCGTCGCGGCGGCTCGGGCGGCGGCGGCATTCGAGGCGAACACCCGTGCTCCCACCCCGGCGAACGCAGTGGCCTGCGCGTCCCGGTCCTGCGGATCTCCGGCCGTCCCGCACAGCGCGATCACCACCGAGAGTGAACGGCCGACCGCAGCCGCCGCGTCGATCGCGGCCCGGATGGCCGGTGCCAGCGACCCCGCAGGGTCAGGATCGGCCGCCAGACCGAGCACGACGTCCAGTAGCAGCACTGCGACATCCGGATCGGCGGACTCCCGGGCCAACAATTCCAGCCGCAGCGTGGGGTCGATCATCGGATGGGGCCGACCGACCGTGAACGCGTCATCGCCGAGGTCAACGACCACATGGCCGAGCCCGCTGAGCTGCGGAAGTCCCTGTCGTAGCGCAACGTTCGAGTCGATCCGGCCGAGCAGCCGCTCTGCCACCACCCTGGCTTCGGTGGCCAGGGTGCCGCCGGAGTACAGCCCACGGAGGGCCCCGGCCGTTGGTGGACCGGTCGAGCCGCTGGCGCCGTTCCGTGGTGCCCACTTCGGCCAGGCGGGCACCGCAAGGCCCAGCATTGCCAGTAACCTCTCGGCTCCTGCCGTGATATCGGGCCGGCCTGGCCCCACCAGGATCATCGTGACGGGTGTACCCAGTACCGAAGCCAGCGCCTGGACCGCGCCCGCTGCCGCGGGATGCGGCGGTTTGGTGATCAGCACGATGTGGTCGGTGCCCGGATCGCCGTCGAGCATCCGCAGTGCCGTCAACGCGCTTCGCCCGGCCACCGCCTCCGAGAGATCGCGGCCGCCCAGCCCAAGTACCTGGGAAACGGCCACACCGGCGTCGTCCAGCAGGCAGGTGAGTTGTTGTGCGCCGGTGCCGGACGCCGCGACGACACCCACTCGCGGGCCGGAGTCGTTACCGCGCAGCACATTCGCGAAGCCGAACCCGATACCCGCGATGATCGCGGTGCCGCAGTCCGGTCCCATCACCAGCAGAGACTTTGCTGCTGCGGCGTCCTTGATGGCGATCTCGTCCGCGACCGGAACATTGTCCGAGAAGATCATCAGGTGCCGGCCGGCGTCGATCGCGTCCATCGCCTCACCGAGCACCGCGGGGCCGGGCAGCGACAGCAGCACGATCGGCGCGTCGGGATGGGCCGTGGCCGCCGCGCGAATGGTGCGCGGCGCGGCCACCGCGCCGGGACCCTTCGACGCGGGAACGATCCTTGCCGAGATCGCGGTCTCGACCGCCGCCAGCGCCGTCTCGACCGCGGTGGTGTCGACGCCGCTGATGGTGATCAACAGGTCATTGGGGCCTGCGCCGACTGGGATCGAGAAGCCAAGTCCCGCAGCCAGTTCGAGGTTCAGTGGGGTGGCCATGGCGACCTGGGCCACGGTCACCCCGGGGGTCGATGCCGCGGTCTGGGAGAGCCGAAGCAGGGTTACCGAATCGTGGTAGACGCCTCGCCGTACCGAGACATGTTGCGCCCGCATCGCAGTCCCATCCCCAGCCCCATTCCCAGACCTGTGGCCAGGTCGGCGCCGCTGGTGTGCCCGATCGACAGTAGCCGGTGTACCGCAGCCGGGACGTGATGACCTGTATGGACCGCCCGCAGCAGATCCAGGGCTTCAACGCAGGCGTGGCCGGCGGCCGCCAAGCGCAGCAGGTCCGCGGACAGCACCGTCGTCCGGCCCAGGACTCCGTCCAATGCGCGCTCGCCGACCTGTTCGGCGATTTCCGCCTGCCCGGTCGCGTGCAGGCCGGTCAGCAGCCCGGCGAGTACGTCGTCCCCACCTGGGGTCAGGCCACTGCCCAGCCCGACAAGGGCGCGCACCGCCGCCGATGCGACTCCCGCGACCAGGTCGCGCTCGAGGTCCTCGATCGCCGTCAGCGGGACTCCCCGCACCGAATGGGCGGCCGCGCTCGCAAGCGCCCGAACCCCTGTCGGGCCCGGGACAACCCGGAACACCCGACTGCTCCAGCGTCGGACCACCGAGACCCGCAGCCCGCCGATCCTGATCACGCCGCCGCCGATGGCCACCTCTGCACCGCAGTGCTGCGTGCCGACGTCGGGCATGCGGTCGCCCAGCAGCACGCCGTTGGGTACCCGCGCGGCCTTCGGGCCGAGCAGCGACACCGCCCGCGGTCCCTGCGCCGTTTGCAACCCGATGATCACTGCCTGCGAGAAGGAGCCCAGTACCGCACCGGTCGACATCGGACCCGCGATCAGTGGACTCATCGCTGACGCGGCTGCGGCCGGCACCGTCATCGCTGGTCCCGGGGCAGCCACTGATTTGCCCGCTCACCGCGCGAGGCCTTGTCCGCTGTTTCGGAGATGCGCTTGGTTCTGGTGACGGTCGTCTTGGCCTGCGCTATCCACTCGAGAATGCCCCGCCGAGCCGATGGCGGGAACCCGTCCCAGTTGTCCCGGGCGCCTGCCCGCTCCGCCAGGGAATCAGCGAGATCCTCTGGCACCACGAGATTGTCGATGTCGTCCAGTTTCGACCAGGACCCGTTGGCCTTGGCAATGTCGACCATCCTGCGACCTGCCGGGAGAAGTCGGCCCTGCTGTTCCAAAAGTTTGATCCGCGCCTTGTTCGGCCGCGCCCAGCCACTTGTCGGGTTACGTCGGGTGAACCAGAGCATGCTGCGTTTGTCGTCGATCTTGCGTTGGTGGCTGTCCACCCAGCCGACCGCAAGGGCCTCGATGACGGACTCCTCGTACGTCACCCGTGGCTTTCCCGTGGCCGACTTCCATGAGATCAGCCAAACGCCCTCTGCCGTCTGATGGTTGGCGAGGAGCCAGTCGCGCCACTGAAGGACCGTCTCGGCATGCACCTTCTCCCGGTCCAGGTGGGCAACCAATTCTGTGCTCCTTCGATCAGCTGATGTCGGCTCGATCAGCTCACGAAGTATGCCCAGCGGTCAATCCCACGGGGGCAGTTGGGTGCCTCAGCCGACGACCGACCGGTCGGCCCACTGCCCCATTTGCAGACCCTTGTCGCTCGCCCTGATGCCCGCCCCGACACGGCCGGCTGAACTAGGGAAAGATCGTGGGATGAAGCCCGCCCCGTTCACCTGGCACGGACCGGAGTCCGTTGCGGAGGCAACAGCGGTGCTCGCCGAACTCGGGGGTGAGGCCAAGATCCTCGCGGGCGGGCAGTCCCTGATCCCCGTTCTCGCGATGCGGTTGGCCGAGCCGGCACACCTCATCGACATCAACCGCCTGACCATGTTGGATACCGTCGTCAGCGCCCCTGCGGGAGTGACGGTCGGCGCGCTCGCCCGACATTCCCGGGTTGAACGCGACGCCGGCACCGCTCGGGTTCAGCCCCTGCTGCGACAGGCCCTGCGGTTGGTGGCGCACCCGACGATCCGGAACCGGGGGACGACCGTCGGGTCCCTCGCCCACGCCGACCCCGCCGGTGAGCTGACCGCGGTATTCGCCCTGTGCGGTGGAACCGTCACGGCGGTCTCGGCACGGGGGCGCCGGGAGATCGACGCGGACGCCTTTTTCCGCGGTCCACTGGAATCGGCGCTGGCCCCGGATGAGCTCGCGACGCAGGCATTCTTCCCGACACTACCGGCCGGGGCAGGTTCCGCGTTTGTCGAGATCGCCCGCCGGCACGGCGATTACGCCCTCTGCGGAGTAGCGGCTATCGCCGAGCTCGCCGCCGACGGGTCAGTGGCGAGGGTCCGTTGCGGATATCTGTCGGTGACCGACACCCCGCTGGTGCTCGATATCAGCGAGGCCTGGCGGTGCAGCCAACAGGACGCCGCTGAGCAGGTCCGCGCTGCGGTCGATCCGCAGTCCGACCTGCACGCAACCGCCGACTACCGTCGTCACTTGGCGGGGATCCTGACGATCCGCGCTGCGCAGCAGGCGATCTCGACGGCCGAGCGGGGTGACCGGGCGGCATGACGGAACCCACAAGCACCAGCGAGACCAGGTACGACGTTTCGGTGACGGTGAACGGCACCCACCGGTCGGCGCGCGTGCCGGCCCGCCGCACCCTGGCGGACTATCTGCGGCACGACCTCGGCCTCACCGGCACGCATGTCGGCTGCGAGCACGGTGTCTGCGGCGCCTGCACGGTATTGCTCGACGGTGCGCCGGTGCGCTCCTGCCTGGTCTTCGCGATCTCCGTCGCTGAGCACCGGATCACCACCGTGGAAGGGCTCGGAAAGCCCGGGGCCCCGGGCGGCAGCGACGGCCTTTCACCGGTTCAGCGGGCGTTCCACGAGTGCCACGCCCTGCAGTGCGGCTTCTGCACGCCGGGCTTTCTCACCACCGTGACGGCGGGCCTCCGGGACAATCCGGCGCCCACTCGGGACCAAGCCATCGAGATGATTGCCGGAAACCTTTGTCGCTGCACCGGATATCAGAATATCGTTGACGCCGTCATGCGCGCGGCCGAACTCACCGAGTCCACCGGTGGGCAGCAATAATGGTCGCCCGGTACATCGGTGCGCCAGTGCGCCGCGTCGAGGATCTGCGACTGATCACCGGCAACGGCCGATACACCGACGACATCGGGACCGACTCGAACGCGCTCGAGGTCGCATTCGTCCGGTCGCCGCACGCGCATGCGCGGATCGGCGACATCGATGTCACCGACGCACTCGACATCGAGGGCGTCCATGCGATCTACACCCATGAGGATCTGGAGGGTCCCGCGGCAGAACCGCTGCCGGTACTGATCCCGCATCCGAACCTGCATGCGCCGCGCACCGGCTATGCACTGGCCAAAGACACGGTGAACCACGTCGGTGAGCCCATCGTCATGGTGGTCGCCGAGAACCGCTACCTGGCAGAGGATGCGGCAGCGAAGATCCGGATCGTGTATGACCTATTACCGGCGGTGGTCGGGATTCCAGCCGCCCTGGCGGCGAAAGACGCTGTCCACGCGGATATTCCGGACAACATCGCGGCGCATCTCACCCAGCAGGTCGGCGATGTGGACGCCGCGATGCAGGACGCGCCGTGGCGGCTCGAATTCGACCTGACCATGTCGCGATCCTGCTCGATGCCGTTGGAGGGCAAGGGCGTCTATGCCCGGTGGGACGCCGACGACCGCAGCCTACGGGTGTATTCCTCCACGCAGGCGGCAACGTCCGTACGCGCTGCGATCGCTGCCAAGCTGGGCCTGCCGTTACCGAAGGTGGAAGTGATCGCGCCGGACGTCGGTGGCGGATTCGGCGTCAAGATCATGCATCCCTGGCCGGAGGAAATCGTGGTCCCGATGGCCGCGATGCGGCTGGGCCGGCCGGTGAAATGGACCGAAGACCGCCGGGAGCATTTCATCTCGTCCGCTCACGAGCGTGGGCAAGTGCAACACATCACGGTCGGCTTCGATGACGCAGGAAGGATTCTCGCGCTCGACGTCACCTTCTGGCATGACAACGGGGCGTACACCCCCTACGGCATCATCTGCCCGATTGTCACCTCCACCCAATTGCTCGGGCCCTACAAGCCCGGTGCTTACCGGGTGGAATTCTTTTCGGTCTACACCACAACGGTGATCGTCACGCCCTATCGTGGCGCCGGGCGGCCGCAGGGCGTTTTCGCCATGGAACGCACCATGGACCGCATCGCCGACACGCTCGGCCTGGATCGCGCACAGGTCCGCGCTGCCAATTTCATTCAGCCCGACGAATTCCCGTTCGACCAGGGCCTGATCTTCCAGGACGGCCGTCCGCTGATCTACGACTCCGGCAACTACCCCGCCCAACTCGAGATGATCAAGGAAATGATCGGCTGGGACGACTTCGAACAGCTCAGGGCCGACGCGGCGAAAGCCGGCCGACTGCTGGGCATCGGACTCGGCTGCTACGTCGAGGGAACGGGCCCGGGCCCGTACGAAGGCGCACATGTCCAGGTGCTCACCGACGGCAGCGTCGAGGTGGCCATTGGGCTGACCTCACAGGGACAGGGCCACCAAACGGTATTCGCGCAGATCGTCGCCGACGAGTTGGGGGTGCCGTTCGACACGGTCCGGGTCACCACCGGCGACACCCGCCGGTTCGCCTACGCCGTCGGCACTTTTGCCTCCCGGGCTGCCGTGATGTCGGGTTCCGCGGTGGCGCTGGCCGCCCGTGCGGTCAGAGCCAAGGCGCTCAAGGTGGCCGCAGAGGCGTTGGAATGCGCTGAGAACGACCTGGAGATCATCGATGGCGTGGTTGCGGTGAAGGGCAACCCGACCGCGTCAATTCCGCTCGGTCAGGTGTCGGTGCTCTCCAACCCGTTGCGCTACGCGTTCGACGAGGCAGCGAAGGCTGCGACCCAATTTGCCCGGCCAACCGACCCGAATGTGCCGCCGGTCGCCGAAGGCGAATCGCCCGGCCTTGAGTCACGGGACTACTACTCGCCGCCGCGCAGCACCTTCGCCTCCGGCATGCACGCCGCGATCGTCGAGATCGACCGCGACACCAGTGAAATCGCCATCAACAGGTATTGCGTGGTGCATGACTGCGGCACCCTGATCAACCCGATGATCGTCGCGGGTCAGGTCCACGGTGGGGTGGCCCAGGGCATCGCCGGCGCGCTGTACGAGACCCTCGAGTACGACGAGCACGGGCAATTACTGAACGCGTCGTTCATGGACTTCCTGATGCCCTATGTCACGGAGATTCCGGCGAGCGTGGAGCTCGGCCACCAGGAGACGCCGTCCCCGTTGAACCCGTTGGGCATCAAGGGTGCCGGGGAGGCCGGGGTGATCCCGGTGTCGGCGGTGATCGCCTCCGCGGTGGAGGACGCAATGGGCTTTCGGATCACCGCGATGCCCCTCAACCCCAGTGCCCTCTTCGACCTGCGCCGGAAATTCGCGGCCGGCGGCATCGAAGCAACGGCGAAGGGTCGGTCACGGACATGAAGATCTCCGGTTCCTCGGTTCTGCACGCATCGCCGGAGCGGGTGTGGGCGGCCTTCACCGATCCTGCGGTGTTGTCCGCCGTGATCCCGGGCTGTGACGTGTTGACGCCGATCGCCGAGAACCATTTCGCGCTGACGGTCACGCTCGGCGTGGCCTCGATCAAGGGTGTTTACGCCGGTGAGGTGTCATTCTTCGATATGGCCCATCCGACGTCGTTGATGATGCGCGCCAACGGTTCCGGCGGCCCTGGGACCATCGACACCACGGTCAGGGTCGACTTGGTTGTCCTCGCCGACGGCAGCACCAGGATCGACTACGACGCCGATGCGGTGGTCGGCGGCATGGTCGGCGGGGTAGGTCAGCGGGTGCTGTCCGGGGTGGCCGAGAAGACCGCCCGACTGTTCTTCGCGGCGATTGACGACGTGCTCGTCGGGACACGGCAGGTTCCCGCCGCGACCCCCCGTTCGCTGATCGGGCCAGTCCGCGGCCTCCCCCAACCAGCGGGATCGGCTGCCGCTGAACCGGCTGGGGTGAAGCAACAACAGTTGGTCGGTGCGGCCGTGTTCGGCGCGGTGTCGATGTTGGTCGGGGTGCTCGTCGGGGTCCGCATCGGGCGTCACCGGGGATGATCCGGAAGCTACCGGATCCGCTCCACCGCGAACTCACATCGCGGCTTCGCAATCGCCGATTGTGCTTCCACCAAACGGATCTCGCGAGATCCAGAAATGTGCGTCGCCGCCAGAATTCCGTACACCGACGACGCGACCTTGGCCAGTGCCACGTCAATGCCCGCCGACAGATGCGCGAGGAACAGGGCGGCCGTCACATCCCCGGCGCCGTTGACCTCAAGGGGTAGCCGCGGCGTCCGCACCAGGAAGGCACCGGTGGAATCCACCGCGACCATGCCGATCTCGTCCGCACCCACTCCCGCCCCCTGGACGGACGTCACCAGGACGGTGGGTGGCCCGGCCGCGCGAACAGTGTCGATGGCAGAGAGCAGCCCGTCAACCCGTGAGATCGCCTCCGCCTGCACACCGGCGAGGAAGGCGAGTTCAAAGGCGTTGGGGGTAACGGCATCCGCGACCGGGACGACCCGATCACGGATCAACTCCGGAACACCGGGCAGCACGAACATGCCACGGCCGACGTCACCCATCACCGGATCGCAGCAGTAGACGACGTTCGCGTTCAACGAACGGATCCGCTCCACGGTCGACAGCACCACTTCGGCAACACCCGGCGAACCCTGGTAACCGGTCAGCACGGCGTCGATACGGTCGAGAGCGCCGCGCTCGAACATGCCCTCGATCACCTCTGCGATGACGCTCGGCTCGAGGACGAGACCACGCCATGCACCGTAGCCCGTGTGGTTGGAGAAGTGCACCGTGATCACCGGCCAGACCTCGTGACCGAGGCGTTGCAACGGGAAGGTTGCGGCCGAGTTCCCGACATACCCGTAGGCAACCGACGATTGGATGGACAGGATCCGCATGCGGCAAAGCGTAGGCGGTGCCACACTGCTGTGGTGAATTCGTCGACGACCGTGCACCCGGCGCTGACGCTGCCCAGGGAACAGTTGTCCGGCCGTATTCAGCACACCTTGATCGGCCATGCGATCACCGAGCGCCAGGTGCGGTCGCACGTGCAGGAAACGCTCGAGCACGGCTTCGACGCGGCGATCGTGCCACCTTGCTGGGTCGCCGCCGCCCGGGACGAATTGCGCGGCACCGTCGCCCGGATCGGCTCGATCGTGGACTACCCCAACGGGTCTGCGATGACGTCGGTACGCGTGGCCGAGGTCAAGGCCCTGGTCGACGCGGGGGTGGACGAACTCGATACGACCGTCAACGTCGGCTTCCTGCTCTCCGGTCGGATACCGGAGTTCGCCGCCGACATCGCCGCTGTCGTTGCCGCCGCCGAACCGGTCGGCGTCAAGTTGATGCTCGAGTTGCCGATGCTGAACACCCGGCAACGGGAGCAGGCGGTGACCGCCGCGATCGACGCCGGGGCGGCGTTCGTCTCGATCGCCTCCAGGGGATCGGTCGGAATCGCCGATCCTGCAACGATTTCATACCTCCGCAAAGCGGTGCCGGCCTCGATCGGCGTCAAAGCCTCCGGCGGGGTGAAGACCGTCGAACAGGTCAGGGCCCTGCTCGCCGCGGGGGCCGACCTGATCGGGACCTCCGCCGGTATCCATATCGTGACCGGCGTTGGTGCCGTCAGGGGCTCGCTGTACTCGTATTGACCACCTCCGACTGATGAAATTCCCGCTGGCTCACCCATGTGGTGGAACCGCTCCCATTCGAGTGGGCCAGTGTCGCTTCGTCATGTTTACCGATGTTTACATTGCCAAACGTGTGACGGAACGACTTCGTTGGGGCACTTACCAAAATGTGACCTGTGATGCGATTGACACGGCGAGTTGCGCTCAATAGTTTGTGTGACCACCGTACTTGTGCATGTCGACCGTGTGATCGACAGGTAAACCGGCCCCTCCGTTCGGCGGGAGCTGTCTCATCAGAGAGGGAAATGTTCATGCGCTTGAAGACCACCGCAGTACTTGGCTTGGTGGCAGCGGGTTCGCTGCTGCTGGCCGCCTGTAGCTCCAGCTCGACCACCGACAGCAGCTCGACGTCGGCCGCCGCGTCCAGTGAGGCGAGCTCCAGTGCCGCTGGCGGATCGGGGAGCTCTTCCGGAACCACCGGCAAGATCGGCGTGATCCTGCCGGACACCAAGTCGTCCGCTCGCTGGGAGACCCAGGACCGGCCGAACCTGGAGGCCGCGTTCAAGGAGGCCGGCGTCGAGTTCGACATCCAGAACGCCAATGGCGACAAGGCCGCGATGGCCACCATTGCCGACCAGATGATCGCCAACGGCGTCACCGTGCTGGCAATCGTCAACCTGGACAGCGACTCCGGCGCGGCGATTGAGAAGAAGGCCGCTGCGCAGGGCGTGCAGACCATCGATTACGACCGGCTGACCCTCGGCGGCGCGGCCGACTACTACGTGTCGTTCAACAACACCACTGTCGGCGAGCTGCAGGGCAAGGGCCTGGCCGAATGCCTCGGCTCCGGGGACAAGAAGATCGTCTACGTCAACGGTTCCCCGACTGACAACAACGCCACGCTGTTCGCACAGGGCGCCCACTCCGTCCTCGACCCGATGACGAACTACACCGTCGTCGCGGAGCAGGCCATCCCGGACTGGAACAACCAGGTCGGTGGCACCACCTACGAGCAGATGTACACCGCCGCCGGCGGCCAGATCGACGGCGTGCTCGCCGCCAATGACGGCCTCGGTAACGCGGTTATCGCGATCAACAAGAAGAACGGGATCCAGATTCCGGTGACCGGGCAGGACGCCACCGTCCAGGGCCTGCAGAACATCCTGTCCGGCGACCAGTGCATGACCGTCTTCAAGGACACCACCTTGGAAGCGGCCGCGCTGGCGAAGGTCGCCATCGCGCTGGCCAACGGCGAGACCCCGGATGCACCCGATGTTACCAAGGACGCCACCGGTAACCGGGACGTCAAGTCCATCCTGGAGACCCCGCAGGCCATCAACAAGACCAACGTCAAGGACGTGGTCGACGCCGGTGGCGTGACGGCCGCCGAACTGTGCACCGGCGAGTACGCGGCAGCCTGCACCGCCGCTGGCATCAGCTAGTCAGGCACATCTGGTGCCGGGCCCGGTCGACTTTTCAGTCGGCCGGGCCTGGCGTCTCAATCCCACCTCTTCGATCACCCCATTGGCGCGGATGCAAGGAGCACTCGATGACACTGTCAACCGAACCGATCCTCCATATGCGGGGGGTGAACAAGAGTTTCGGCGCCGTTCAGGTGTTGCACGACGTCGATCTGAAGATCTATCCGGGGCAGGTCACCGCACTGGTCGGTGACAACGGCGCCGGCAAGTCGACGATGGTGAAGTGTGTGGCCGGGATCTACGGCATCGACACCGGCGAGTACCTGTTCGAGGGCAAGCCGGTGCAGGTACACGGTCCGCGGGATGCCGCGGCATTGGGGATCGAGATCGTCTACCAGGATCTCGCCCTCTGCGACAACCTGGACATCGTGCAGAACATGTTCCTCGGTCGTGAGCCGAAGTCGGGGGTCGTTCTCGACGAGGCCCAGATGGAGATCAAGGCCAGGGACACTCTTGCCTCCCTGTCAGTGCGAACGGTCACGAGCGTGCGGCAGTTGGTCGCGAGCCTGTCCGGCGGGCAGCGGCAGACGGTCGCGATCGCCAAGTCGGTGCTCTGGAATTCCAAGGTCGTGATGCTCGACGAACCGACGGCCGCGCTCGGTGTCGCGCAGACCCGGCAGGTTCTCGACCTGGTCCGCAGGTTGGCCGACAACGGTCTGGGTGTGTTGTTGATCAGCCACAACATGAACGACGTCAAAGAGGTCAGCGACCGGGTCAGTGCCCTGTATCTCGGCAGGATGGCCGCCGACGTACCCGCGGCCGACGTGACCAGTCGCGAAATCATCGAATTGATCACCACCGGCAGGTCGGGCGAACACGGGCTTGCTGTCTCGCAGGAGTCGGCATGAGTACCCCGGACACCGGCAAGGCCGTCGATCAAGTGCCTGATGACAAAGCTCGGGGCATGTTCTCCGGCGATGCAGCCGGCCCGGTTTCCGTCGGTCAGTACTGGGAGCAGTACCGCAACAAGCTCCGCGCCGGAGATGTCGGTTCGCTACCCGCGCTGCTGGGACTGCTGGCGCTCATCATCATCTTCACCATCGCGGCACCGTCGACGTTCCTGACGACCTTCAACCTGGCGAACCTGCTCACCCAGGCCGGGGCGATCTGCATCCTGGCGATGGGTATCGGGTTCGTTCTGCTGTTGGGCCACATCGACCTGTCGGCCGGTGTGATCGGCGGTGTCGGCGCGGCGGTGCTGGCCATGTTGATGCTCAAGCAGGGCATGCCCTGGTACCTGGCGCTCCTATTGGCCCTGCTGGTCGGGGTGGCGATGGGCATCTTCACCGGGGTCCTGGTGTCTGCCGTCGGGATTCCGTCGTTCGTGGTGACCCTGGCGACTTTCCTTGCCTACCAGGGTGTTCTGCTCTGGATCATCGGCACCGGCGGTACCGTCCCGATCAACGACGCGGTGATCTTCGGGCTGTCCAACGGGAATATGCCGGTGCTGTTCGGCTGGGTCGTGGTGCTCGTCTCGGTTGCCGCGTACGCGGCTCTGAACCTGCTGGTCTACCAACGCCGCCGATCGGCCAACCTGGTGACCCCGCCATTGGCCATCATCACCCTGCGGATCGTGGTGATCGCGGTCGTGCTGATCGGCGCGACCTTCCTGCTGAGCCAGAACCGGTCCAAGGGCGTCATTGTCCTGGAGGGAATCCCGTGGATCGCCCCGGTGGTCGGGGTGCTGCTGGTGATCTGGACCTTCGTGCAGAACCGGACCGCGTTCGGCCGCCACGTTTACGCCGTCGGCGGCAACTCCGAGGCGGCGCGCCGAGCTGGTATCCGGGTCGGCTACATCACCATCGCCTGTTTCGTGATCAGCTCAGCGATGGCGGTTATCTCGGGTATCGCGGCGGCCTCTCGGCTCAGCTCGGTCGACCCGTCCTCCGGGGCCGGCAACACCCTGCTCTACGCCGTCGCCGCCGCCGTCATCGGTGGTACATCGCTTTTCGGCGGCAAGGGCAAGGCGCGGGATGCCATCATCGGTGGCCTGGTCATCGCCGTCATCGACAACGGACTGGGTCTGCTCGGACTCCAGGCGTACATCAAGTTCATCATCACCGGCATCGTCTTGCTGTTGGCTGCCAGCGTCGACGCGTTGAGCCGCCGTCGGCGGGCCAGCGCCGGCGGCTGACCCAACCTCGCCGCGCGCGGCCGCCACGAAACCGTGGCGGCCGCCGCAGCCAACCCCGATGTACCCAAAAGGCCGACGACGAAAGGCTCAGCAGTGCCAATCGCCGTTCGGACTCCCGACGGATCCACCCCGGCCGACCAGGCCACCATCCGTAGGCTCAACCTCTCACTGCTGATGCGCAGCCTCGCCGACGGCGGTCCGCGGCCGCGTGCGCGCCTCGCCGAGGACACCGGACTGACAAAGGCCACGGTGTCCAGCCTGGTCGCCGAGCTGATCGATCGCCGGCTGGTGACCGAGGGAACCATCGACCGCAGCGGACTTGGTCGCCCCAGTCGTGCGGTCGAACTCGACCCGGCCTGGGTCAGGTTCGTCGGTGTCGAACTTCAGGTGGACTACATCGCCGGCATCGTGCTGGACCTCACTGGTCGAGTGCTGTCCCGCCGCAGGGTTCCCCGGTCAATGGCGGAATTGGGCCCGGCCCGGGCGCTGGGCGTCGTGGCGGATGTCGCTCGGGAGCTCGTCGCCGAGTCGCGGAGTTCAGTTGAGCAGGTGCAGAGCCTGCACGTCGCCGTTCCTGGACTCGTTGACGCCGACGCCGGCATGCTGTCCTTTGCCCCCAACCTGCACTGGCGTGACGTCGACATCGTGCATACCCTGCTCGGCCGGCTGCAATGGCACGATGCCAGAATCGGTGTCGACAACGACGCCAATATGGGCGCCATCGCGCATTACGCCTTTGGCAGCGTCTCCGGGACGGCCAACCTGCTGTTCATCGCGGGCGCGGTCGGAGTCGGGGCCGGCATGATCGTTGACGGCCGGATCGTCAGGGGCGCAGATGGTTTCGCCGGCGAAGTCGGGCACATGACGGTCGGACCGACAGACCGGACGTGCGGTTGTGGACGGCTCGGCTGCTGGGAAACCGGCGTCGGTTTGGCGGCCCTACTGGCCCTCGCAGCGGAACCCGGCGATCCGGTTCATGATGAAAGCATTGACCTGGGAACCAGAATGGCCCAGTTGACCAAACGGGCCGACGCCGGCGATCAGCGCGTCCTGGATGCGCTCGCCGAGCAGGCGCATTGGCTCGGCATCGGAGTCTCTATCCTGGCCAATGTGCTCAATCCGGACACCATCGTGCTGGGTGGCCACTTTCCCGTCGTCCGCAACTACATTGCGGAGCCGGTGATCACCGAGGTGCGGTCCAGGATAGTGGCCGGGCCGGCGGCAATGTGCCGGGTCGAGTTCTCCGAGCTCGGATTTGAGGCCGCATCATTGGGTGCAGCACATGCCGGTATCGAGCAGCTGATTGCAGACCCCACGTTGGCCACATTGCGGGAGGCATAGATGTCGGAAATCCTGGTCGCGGGTATCGATTCCTCCACCCAATCGACCAAGGTCCTGCTGGTCCGGGCCGCCGACGGCGCCATTGTCGACCAGGCGTCCGCACCGCATCCGAACGGCACCGAGATCGATCCACGGCTGTGGTGGGATGCTCTGCAGCAAGCCGGTTCCGGACTGCTGGAGCGAGCCTCCGCGATCGCGGTCGGCGGGCAGCAACACGGCATGGTCGCCCTCGACGGTGACGGAGCCGTTGTGCGGCCGGCCCTGTTGTGGAACGACCTGCGGTCTGCCCCGCAGATCGCCCAGGTGGTCGAGCATCTCGGCGGACCGGAGCGCTGCGCCGAGACGATCGGTTCGGTGCCGGCGGCGTCGTTCACCGTCACCAAGTTGCGCTGGATGGCACAGCACGAGCCGGACAACGCCGCGCGGACCAGGACTGTCCTGTTGCCCCACGACTGGCTGACCTGGATGTTGGCCGGCGGGAACGGGTCTCGGGCTCAGCTGACCACCGATCACGGTGACGCGTCCGGCACCGGCTACTACTCACCGGCCCGCCGAGAATGGCTGCCGGAGGTCGCGCAATGGGCACTCGGTCGCTCCGCGGCGGACCCGCGAGTTCGGCTACCCAGGATCGCGGCGCCGTCGGAAGTGGTGGGCCACACGGCTTCCGGCGCGGTCCTCGGCGCCGGCACCGGCGACAACATGGCCGCCGCAGTGGGTCTTGGCCTGCGGGAGGGTGATGTCGCCGTGTCGATCGGCACGTCCGGGACCGCTTTCTGTGTGACCGACATGCCCTCGGCCGACCCGACCGGCTCGGTCGCGGGCTTCTGCGACGCGACCGGCGACTACCTGCCGTTGGTGGCGACCGTGAACGCGGCGCGCGTGCTGGCGGTGGTCGGGGAATTGCTCGACGTCGACCATGCGGAGTTCGGCAGGCTCGCATTGTCGGCGCCTCCCGGTGCCGGTGGGCTCACGCTGCTGCCGTACCTGGATGGTGAGCGAACGCCCAACCGGCCGCACGCCACCGGAGTGCTGCGCGGGCTGACCTCCTCGGTCACCAGGGCCGACCTGGCCCGCTCGGCGGTCGAGGCGCTGCTCTGCTCGTTGGCCGATGCCGTTGACGCACTTGGCCTTTCGGAGCACGGGAAGTCACCGCGCCGCGTGCTGATGATCGGTGGCGCAGCCCGGAACCCGGCAATCCAGCAGTTGGCCCCCGCGATCTTCGGCCTCGATATTGAGGTGCCGCCGCCCGGCGAGTACGTCGCGCTCGGCGCGGCCCGGCAGGCCGCCTGGGCCCTCGCCGGGACGCCGCACCCGCCGACCTGGCCCGCCGCGGAGGCCCAGCTGTTCCGCGCCGAACCGACCCCGCAGGTGCGTCAGCAATACGGTGGCCTGCGGGACGCGACCGCTGGGTGGTAGACGTTTTCGTCGCAGGCGACTCTAGTCCAAACCCTGGTCCTGGTCGCGACCACCGGTGGGGATGATGATCACCTCGGGAACCTGTTCGAACAACACCTTGGCGGCGTGCGCGTCGAGCCGGTCGTCGGTCAGCAGGGTGGTGACCGCCCGCAGCGGCGCGATCTGCGCGAGGCCGACGACGCCCCATTTGGTGTGATCGGCGACGACCACCAACCGGCGGGCGGAGTCCACCAGCGCACGGTTTGTCTCGGCCTCCAGCAGGTTCGGGGTGGTCAATCCAGCGCGCTCGTCGATGCCGTGCACGCCCATGATCACCATGTCTACGTGCAACGACCGGATCGCCTGCACCGCAACGGGTCCGACGAGACCGTCGGACGGTGTACGGAGCCCGCCGGTCAGCACGACGGTGAGATCGGGGCGCTGCCGGGCGTTGAGTACCTCGGCGACCTTCAGTGAGTTCGTCACCACGGTGAGGTTGGCGATGTCGCCAAGATGCCTGGCCAGAGTCCAGGTGGTGCTGCCGGCGGTGATCGCGATGGCCATTCCCGGCCGGACGAGCTGAGCGGCCCGCGCGGCGATGGCTTCCTTTTCGAAGATTTCCCGCTGGCTGGTGACCTCGAAACCGGGCTCGATCGCACTGGCAGTGTCCATGGCCGTCGCGCCGCCGTGCACCTTGGACAGCAGGCCCTTGCGGTCCAGCATCTCCAGATCGCGGCGGACCGTCATGTCCGAAACACCGAGCAATGCGGTCAACTGCGCCACCCGGGCGCCCCCGGTGCGGCGAACCTCCTCCAGGATCCTGGCCTGGCGCATGGCAGCGAGCACCCTGGGATGGTATCTCGCGGAGCGCCCAGCGCCGGTCGTGACAAGATCGAGTGCGTGTCCACAGCAAGGGTCGTGTCTGCGGCCGACATCGATGCCGCGGCTCGGCGCATCGCCGGCGTGGCCGCGCTGACCCCGCTGGAGCCGTGCCCCCGGCTCAGCGCGGAGACCGGAACCACCGTGCTGCTCAAGCGGGAGGACCTGCAGGTCGTCAGGTCCTACAAGTTGCGCGGCGCCTTCAACCTGATGGCCCAGCTGACCGCCGATCAGCGGGCGGCCGGGGTGGTTTGCGCGAGCGCCGGTAATCACGCCCAGGGGGTCGCCTTCGCCTGTCGGGCGCTGGATATCAAGGGCCGGATCTACCTACCGAACACAACGCCGCGGCAGAAGCGCGATCGAATCCTGTCGCACGGCGCCGGCATGGTCGAGTTGGTGATGCACGGCGACACCTTCGACGACGCGGCCCTGGGCGCGGCGCAGCATGCGGCGGACAGTGGGGCCGTCCTCGTGCCGCCCTTCGATGACCGGCGCACCATCGCCGGGCAGGGCACCGTCGTGCGGGAACTCCTGCAGCAGTGGGGTCGAGCACCCGATGCGATCATCGTGCCGGTCGGCGGCGGCGGACTGATCGCCGGGATCGTCACCTATCTATCCGAGCGCGCCCCCTGGGTGCGGATCATCGGCGCCGAACCCGCCGGCGCCCCGTCGATGATCGCGGCGTTGCGGGCCGGCGGACCGGTCCGGCTGGACACCATGGATCCGTTCGTCGACGGCGCCGCCGTTCGCCGGATCGGGGCCCTGCCGTATGACATTGTCGCGGCGGCCGGCGTGCAGATGGTCGCGGTTGACGAGGGCGCCATCTGCACGTCGATGCTGCAGCTGTACCAGAACGAGGGCATCGTCGCGGAACCGGCCGGGGCTCTTGCCGTCGCCGCGCTGGTGGAGCTGGATCTGACCCCCGGTTCGACGGTGGTCGCCCTGATTACCGGTGGCAACAATGATGTTTCGCGTTACGGCGAAATTGTCGAGCGTTCGCTGGTGGACCTCGGCCTGAAGCACTATTTCCTGGTTGATTTTCCGCAGGAGCCCGGAGCGTTGCGCCGATTCCTCGACGAGGTACTCGGACCCGACGACGACATCACGCTGTTCGAGTACGTCAAGCGCAACAACAGAGAGACCGGGCCGGCCCTGGTCGGAGTCGAGATCGGTTCCGCGGACGGACTTTCCGCGTTGCTGGCCCGGATGGAGGCAGCCCCGATGGAGGTCGAACGGATCATGCCAGGGTCGGCCGCCTACCGATACCTGACCTGAGCGGTCGGATCGGACGCTAGCGTGGCCCGATGGCGCATATCCGAATCGGGGTCGACACCGGCGGCACGTTCACGGATGTAGTGGCGGTCGACACCCTGACCGGCCTGGTCGTGTCGACCAAGACCCCATCCACTCCGAAAGATCCCGCCGACGGCTTCCTCACCGGTATCGACAAGATCCTCGACCTGATGGGCGCCGGACCCGCCGAAATCTCCTCGATCCTGCACGGAACCACCGTTGCGACCAACCAGCTGCTGCAGGGCAAGGTCGGATCGCTCGGCTTCATCACCACGGATGGCTATGGATCAATGCTGGAGATCGCTCGGCAGTCCGTGCCCGACGGCTACGGCAACTCCTACTTCTGGGTGAAGCCCGACCGGATCGTGCCGGCCGATCGGGTCCGTACCGTCGGCGGCCGACTGGACTTTCGCGGCAACGAGATCAGCCCGTTCGATCGGGAGTCGGCGGTCGCTGCCGTGCGCTTCTTCCGGTCGCGCGAGATCAGCTGCATGGCAGTGTGTTTCCTGCATTCCTACGCGAACAGTGCGCACGAGCAACTGATGGCGGAGGTGATCCGGCAGGAGTATCCGAAGGCGGTGTTCTCGCTGTCGAGCCAGGTGCTCCCGGAATATCGCGAGTACGAAAGGGCGATGACCACGTTGATCGATGCAGCCGTGAAACCCACGGTGGCGTCATATGTTTCGGGGATCGCCCGGCGCCTTACGCGGCTCGATGGTGAGCGGCGAATCCCGTTTTCCATCATGCGGTCCAACGGCGGGGTGCTTTCGGCGGATCAGGTGGTGGATCAACCGATCAGCACGGTGCTGTCCGGCCCGGCGGCCGGTGCGCTCGGCGCAGCGAGGATCGCCGCGCGGGCCGGCAACCACTCGGTGCTGACCTGCGACGGTGGTGGAACATCGACCGACGTCGCAGTGATCATCGACGCCAGGCCGAGCCTCACCACCGAGGGCTCGGTCGGCCCGTTCCCCGCCAAGATCCCGATGATCGACATCGTCACCGTGGGCGCCGGCGGCGGGTCGGTCGGCTGGATCTCGGCGGAGGGCGCATTCAAGGTCGGGCCCCGCTCGGCCGGCGCTGATCCCGGTCCCGCCTGCTACGGGCTCGGCGGCACCGAACCCACCGTGACCGACGCACATCTCGTGCTGGGCAGGATTCCGCCGCACCTGCTCGGCGGTGAGATCGGATTGGACGTCGAGGCCGCGACGAAGGCAATCGGTGAACTCGCCGTCGAAATGGGCCTGTCGGTACAGGCTTGCGCGTCGGGGATGCTGGAGATCTCGGCCTGGAACCAGGCAAATGCGCTCCGCCGGATCACCACCAAACGGGGGCTCGACGTGCGGGATTACCCGATGGTCACCTTCGGCGGGTCCGGCTCGCTGTTGGCCTGCCCTCTGATGGACATCCTGGACATCAAGGCCGTGCTGGTCCCGCCGAACCCCGGCAACGTCTCGGCGTACGGCCTGCTCACCGTTGACGTGCGGAACGACTACGTGCGCACCGCCGTCGCCGCCGATCGAGGGCTGAACCTCGACCAACTCGGCACGGTCTACCAGAACCTGACCGGACAGGCGCGAGAGGCGTTGCTGCGCGAAGGATTTGCCCGAGACCGTCAGGTCATCGAGCGATCCGCCGATCTGCGTTACCTGGGACAGGCCTTCGAGGTCAGGGTGGATTGCCGCCCCGGCGAGATCGACCGGCGGTGGGCGGATGCCGTCGTCGACGTACTTCCACAACGCCCACCGGGCGTTGTACGGGTACGACTTTCGGGACAAGGACGACCAGTGGGTGGAGTGGGTCAACCTCCGGGTGACCGGGATCGGGCCGATTCCCCGACCGGAGATTCCCGAGATCGCTGCCGGCACCGTCGATTCGCCGCCGGGCGAACGGGTCACCAGACGGGTCCATTTCGACGAATGGACCGATGCGCAGATCGTCGACCGCCCGAAACTCGGCGCGGGGGAACGGATCCCGGGACCGGCCGTACTGCAGGAATTCGGCTCGACCGTCCCGGTGCACCCGGGATTCCAGGCGCTCGTCGACCCTTTCGGAAACCTGCTGATCTCGAGGAGCAATCTGTGACCGTCGATCCGATCCTGCTGGAGATCGTTTCCGGAACCCTGGCCTCCGTGGAGGCGGAAGTGGAGACGGCTATCGGACGCACCGCACGCTCACCGATGATCCGGGACGCGCACGACTTCCGGGCCGGTATCCACGATGTCAAGATGCGCAAGCTCACCGGTCGCTCGTACTCGGCCCTGGTGCAACCGGTGGTTCGCGACTATCCGATCGCGCAGATGCAGCCGGGTGACGTCTATTTCCACAACGACGTCTATCTGTCCGAGGGCGGTATCGGGCATCTGCCGGATCTGTGTGTGACGGTGCCGGTGTTCCACGCGGGCGAGGTTGTCGCCTTCGTGCAGGCCTTCGGTCACCACGACGACATCGGCGGCACCGTTCCCGGGTCGATGCCGTCACATGCCACCAGCGTCTTCGAGGAAGGGCTGATGGTGCCGCCGATCAAGCTGTGGGCGGCGGGTGAGCCGAACGAGGCCGCGCTGAAGATCATGACCCGCAATTCCCGGATGCCCGAATCGTTGGCGGCCGATCTGAACGCCGAGTGTTCGGCCTGCCTGATGGGTGCGCGCCGGCTGACGGAATTGTTCTCACGGTATGGCCGGTCGGCAATCGAGGCCACCTTCGACCGTATTCTCGCGGCGACCACGACGACCTACCGCACCGAATTGCTGGCCAAGATCCCGGACGGCGAGTACGTCTGGGAGGACTATGCGGAACACGACGGCGTCGACGAACCGCGGTTGCATGCCCAGCGCATCACGTTGACAAAATTGTCGGCCGGTGACGGGGTGACGGACGGTCGGCTGATTCTGGATTTCACCGGGACCTCACCGCAGGCGAAGGGGCCGATCAATCATGCCGCGAACTATTCGGACGGGGTTTTCTTGGCGAAATGGTTGGCGCCGATCCTGCGGAACCTGGCCGATTCGCCGGAGCGGATGGCCGAATTGGAGGTCAACGAGGGCGTCGTGCCGCTCATCGAGATGCGTTTCCCGCCAGCGGGAACGCTGCTCACCCCGGTCTTCCCGGCGCCGACCAACGCTCGGACCTTCGTCATTCTGCGACTGCTCGGAGTATTGGCCGGCGTGCTTGCCAAGGCCGTCGACGGCCGGATGCCGGCGGACCAGGAGACCATCAGGTACACCGGCGTCTACGGCCACGATGGGAATGGCAACCCGTACTTGATGCGCGAGGTTCTCGGCGGCGGGTCCGGCGGGCGTTATTATGCGGACGGCGAGGACACCATCCACGTCGTCCCCGATTCGCGGAATTTGCCGACCGAATTCACCGAGGCGCGTTTCCCGTTCATCGTCGAGAGACTCGGTCTCGCTGTTGATTCGGGCGGCGCGGGGCGGTATCGCGGCGGGCTCGGCTACGACAAATACATTCGGATGCTGATCGACGCCAAGTTCATGTCCATCGCGGACCGGTCGATCCTGGCCTGTTGGGGCGTCTCGGGCGGCAGGGCGGGGAAGTCTTTCGAGGTGACCATCGACCCTGGCGGCCCGAATGAGCGAACCGTCGATGCCTTGGCGGACGGCGAACCGGTTGCGGCGGGCGAGGTGATCAGGATTCGCACCACCGGCGGGGGCGGGTGGGGTGATCCATTGACCCGCCCACCGGCTGAGGTGCTCCGGGATGTGCGCTGGGGCAAGGTCTCGGTCAACGGTGCGCTCACCGACTACGGGGTGGTCGTCACCGGCGGCCCGGACGGGTATGACGTCGACCAGCAGAGTACCGCTGCGGCCCGGGCGATGATGGCCGCGGACCTGCCGGCTGATCCGCCATTCTTCGACCGTGGCCCGGGTTATGCCCGACTGTCCGGCGGGCGCGCCGCCGCCGACGTCGACCGGCTGTGATTCAGGCCAGGGCGGGTTGCGCCGGCGCCCGATCGAAGAGCGCGGCAATAGCACCGACTGGCAGGATCAACCAGAAGGTCAAGACTCGGTAGATCACCACGGCTGCCGCAGCGGGCGCGGCAGCGGCGCCGGCCGTCACCAGGCCGGCGAGCAGGGCCGCCTCGATGATGCCGATGCCGCCGGGGGTGAGGGGAATCTGCCGGATGACCTGGATGCCGACGTAGACCGTTGCCAGGGCGACGAAATCGACGCTGGCGCCGACCGCGAAGGTCGCCGCCGCCAGTACGGCGAAATCCGCGATCCACTTCACGCCCGCGGACACCGAGCTGATCCACCATGCTTGCGACGGGACCGCGCGGAACGTCTCCCGAGAGTTACGGATGTGCCCCGCTATCCAGCCCGCGGGTTCGTCACCAGGCTGGGCAGGGCGGCGCGGCCGGACGATGAGGTACAGCAGGATCGCGCCGACAAGGACCACCAGACCGCCTACGTGGTCGCGGCCGATCACCTCGGACAGCTCGTCCAGCAGCGTCGGGCCGGTCAGCACCAGGTACAGCAGCAACAGCGTTCCGGTCAACATGCCGGCCGAAGCGACCATGGTGACGCCGGCGTCGGTGCCGCGCAGACCCGCGCGCCGCAGTCGCCGATAGGTGTAGCCGGCGCCCAGTGCCGCGCCGGCGGGCAGCGCTGAGGAGATCGCTCCGCTGGCCAGGGTAAGTTCGACGGACCGCCGGCGGGACAGGTCGCCGCCGAGGTTGACCACCAATCGACGTTGGACAACGGAAAACGCCACAACAGCAACGATTTCGGCGAGGAAGGCGGCCGCCAACCAGACCGGGTCGGCGTCGGCGAGTAGGTCGGCGATCAACGTGAAGGGCGGGATCTGATCCCAGACCAGGTAGCCGCCGACGCCGAGGGTGACAACAGTGACGGCGACCCCGATGACCGTTCGCGTTGCCGTGTTCATAGTGCTGATTGTCCTTGCTGCCGGATCGGGTGTCATCGTCCCGGTGGTGACTGTTGCGCGTACCGCGCCTGGTGTACGAAACCCCGAGTGAGATTACGAAATTCCCGGTCGCTGCTGCATCAACCCGCTCTCATAGGCGATGACGACCAACTGGGCCCGGTCCCGGGCGCCGAGTTTGCTCATCGCACGGTTGACATGGGTCTTTGCGGTCAACGGACTGAGCACCAGGTGCTGGGCCAGCTCGTCGTTGGACAGTCCCATCGCGACGAGCGAGAGCACCTCGAGTTCGCGGGGCGTCAAGACCTGCAACCGATCCGGCGCCGCCCCGTCCGACCGACGCGGGCGGTCGAGGAACGTCGTGATCAGCGCCCGGGTAGCCAGCGGTGAGAGCAACGAATCGCCGCGGGCGACCAGCCGGATCGCGTCCAGCAGCTCGTCCGGACCGACACCTTTACCCAGGAAGCCGCTGGCCCCGGCGCGCAGCGCCTGAAAGACGTATTCGTCGACCTCGAAGGTGGTCAGTACCAATACCTTGACGCCGACCAGCGTGGGATCGGCCATGATTGCCCTGGTCGCTGCCAACCCGTCCATCTCCGGCATCCGGATGTCCATCAGGACGACGTCGACACCGCCGGCGCGAACGCGGTCGAGGGCCGCCTGAGCCCGGTGGCCGCCTCGCCCACCACCTCGAGGTCGTCAGCGGATTCGATCAGCACCCGGAAGCCGGCGCGGAGCAAGGCCTGGTCGTCGGCGAGCAGGACCCTGGTGGTCGTCATCGGCTCAGCATCTCCTGATCGACGGGCAAGCTCGCCGTGATGACGAATCCGCCGTCCGGAGTTGGCGCTGCGCGTACCACGCCACCGACACTGCCGATCCGCTCGCGCATGCCCATCAGGCCGAACCCACTGGTCGAATCTGCATTCAGGCCGGCCCGTCGCGATCCCGGACCGGTGCCTGAATTGGTGACGGTCAGGCCAAGGGATGTCGGCGCATAGTCCAGTTCCAGCACGACCGAGGCGTTACCGGCATGCTTGCGAACGTTGGTCAGCGCCTCCTGCACAGCCCGATAGGCCACCAGATCAACGGCCGCCGGCAATGCCGCGGGTGTGCCCCGAACAACGGTGTCGACCGTCAGCCCGACGGACCGATATCCGTCGATCAGTGCGTCCAGCCCATCCATGCCCGGCGTCGGCTCTGCCGGTTCTGCAGGCTCTCCGGGCTCCCGCAGCACCGTCACCACGGCCTGCATTTCCGACAGCACCGAGCGGGCCGCGGCCCGGACATGATCGAGCGCCTCCCGGGCCTGGGCGGGCTGCCTCTCCAGCAGGTGCCCGGCGACCCCGGCCTGCACATTGATGACCGCGATGTGATGGGCGAGCACGTCATGCAGCTCGCGGGCGATTCGTAGCCGCTCGTCGCCCACCCAGCGACGGGCCTCTGCCTCGCGTGATTCCTCGGCTCGTCGGGCACGCTCCTCGACGGCCGCCACGTAGGCACGGCGGTTGCGGACGGCGTCGGCGAGCGCGATCGACAGCGCGCACAGCGCGGCGACCGCCACCGGTCGCGGGTGCGACCAGTACTCGGCATCCCGGATGCTGCCGATGAGCAGTGCAATCGCCGTGATCACGACCGCAGCAGTGATGGCCGCCCAGCGCTGACCGGCCAGCGTGATCGTCACCAGTGCGGTGACCACGGCCATGATCAACGGCGGCACGTCATGACTGAACGACTGCACCACCAGATACCCGACCGAGGTGACAACGAGGACCGGCCAGGGGTGGGTGCGGCGGAACATCAACGCGGCGCAGGCGATCGCGCTGGTGAGGTAGGTCCAGAGCGGTGGTGTGTCGTCAAGACCCATGCGATGCGCGGAGATCAACGCACCGACAGTGGCCGCGAAGATCAGCAGCGCCAGCCCAGCGTCGAAGCGGTGCGGGTGGTCCCGGACGAAGCGTGCCCAGGCAAGACGGCGACGCCCGGGGACTGTTGCCCCGGGCGTCGCCGTTTCGATCATGACCATGAGCCTACGAGCGCTTGCACCTCGCCTGCGACGAAGTCGTCAGGCGCAGTTCGGCACCGATGGGGCGAGTCCCCTGCATTTTCGGACACGGCTCAGGCATCCCGGCGGCGGATCAGTAGTGCGGCACCGGCGAGCAACACCACCAGCCAGCCGACGAAGACCGCGGCGCCGGCGCCGGCGCTGAGCAGGGTGTCCGACCCTGTCACGCTGGTGAACGCGGCGCCCGCGTTCGACGGCAGATACGGCGTGACGTTGGTGTCCCAGCTTTCGGGCAGGACCAGCCGGGCAAGACCCGGGATGATCAACAAGGTGGCGACCACCACGGCAATGGAACCGGCCGTATTGCGCATCAGCGCGCCGATGGCGATGCCGAAAACCCCGATCCCGGCCAGGTAGAGCCCGGATCCGAGGACGGCCCGCAGTACGCCGTCCGCAGCCAGGGTGGTGTTCTTGCCGTCGCCGAGGATCAGCTGGCCCACCAGGAACGCGATGACGCTGGCGATCACCATCGACACGGCGAGCACGCCGGCGATCACGATCACCTTGGCCCAGAGCACCGGCAGCCGGCGCGGCACGGCGCCGAAGGTGCTGCGGATCATGCCGTTCGCGTACTCGTTGCTGATGAACAACACGCCGAGAATGCCGGCGATCAGTTGCGCGAGGGTGACGCCGGCCAGGCTGATCGCCGTCGGGTCGGCGCTGCCGAACCCGCCGCCGCCCCGCTGGCCGCCAGGGCCCTGCGGCGTGACAGCACCGGAGGCGACCGATGCAGCTAGCGCCCCGAAGGCAACCAGGAGTAGAGCGGTCGCTCCGATCATGATCATCCAGGAGCGCACGGTGCGCAGCTTGAGCCACTCCGAACGGATCACCCGCCGCTGGGTGACGGCCAATCCGGCGCTGTCCTGGATGCGGCTGGGCAGTGCAGTGACCGCGGGTGTGCTCCGAGCTTGGCCATCGGTGGCCACCGTGACGGCATCGTTGGTGACGTTGACACTACTCATCAGGCGGCGCTCCGGGTTTGCTCTTCGTGCTGGGTCGGGTAGTCGACGGCGTCGCGGGTGAGGTCCATGAAGGCCTGCTCCAGCGAGACGGTCCGCGGCGTCAACTCGTAGAGCACGATTCCGTGTTCCGCGGCTCGCTGACCGATGGTCTGGGAGTCCAGTCCGCTGATCTCGATGACCTCGCGGTCGGCACCGGCCCGGATGGCGATCCCCTCGCCGCGCACCAGATCGGCCAGCTGACCGGCCTGCGGGGAGCGGACGTGTACGGCGCGTTGCGCAGCACCGGCGCCGAGTTCGGACATCGGGATCTCGGCGATCAACTTCCCACGGCCGATGATCACCAGGTGCTCGGCGACCGCGCCGAGTTCGGTGATCAGGTGCGAGGAGACGAAAACCGTGCGGCCCTGGTCGGCCAGCTCGGCCAGGAGGCCGCGGATCCACAGGATGCCCTCGGGATCCAGGCCGTTGACCGGCTCGTCGAACAGCAGGATCTGCGGGTCGGCCAGCAGTGCGCCGGCGATCCCCAACCGCTGCGACATGCCGAGGGAGAAGTCACCGGCGCGGCGGCCGGCCGCACCCGCCAGGCCGACCAGTTCCAGCACCTCGTCGACCCGCTTGGCCGGTACGCCGGTGGTCGCACCGATGGCGAGTAGGTGGTTGCGGGCGGACCGGGCCGG
The DNA here is from genome assembly GCA_963730295.1 of uncultured Actinomycetota bacterium. Lineage (GTDB taxonomy): Bacteria > Actinomycetota > Actinomycetes > Mycobacteriales > Nakamurellaceae > Nakamurella. The sequence continues at coordinate 140,263 of CAVSRE010000012.1, forward strand.
GTGCACGGCCTTGGCCTCGAGCAGGGCGCCGACTTCGTGGATGGGAGCCCGATGCTCGACGTAGTGCTTGCCGTCGATGGTGATCTGGCCGGAGTCCGGCCGGTCAAGGCCGATGATCATCCGCATGGTGGTGGACTTCCCGGCGCCGTTCGGCCCGAGGAAGCCCGTCACGACACCCGGCTTCACCTCGAAGCTGAGGTCGTCGACAGCGACCTGCTGACCATATTTCTTGCTGATGTGATCGATGACGATCAAGGCATTCTCCTGACGTTGACGCTCCCAGCATCACTGCCCGGAGCGTCCGCGTCGTCGTCCTGCCGTCGTCACTTCGCCGTACCGCGGGCGCGGTACAGCAGGACCACCGCTCAGTGGCGGAAGCCGGCCGGCCCGCTCATCGTGGTGGCGCCGGCCTCGGAATTCAGGTCGTCAACCGCCGCCAGTAGGTCTTTGAAGAACAGGTCTGCCAGGTCGAGCGAGAACCCGTTGCGGCAGACCACCCGGAGCACCGCCAGATCCTCCCGGTGCTCCGGGAAGGTGTATGCGGGGACCTGCCACCCGCGTTCGCGAAGGCGCCGGGACACGGCGAAGACATCCCAGGCCTTCTCCGTGTCCGAGGTGGTGAACGCGAAGACCGGCAGCTCGTCACCCTTGGTGATGAGCCGGAACTCGGGCAGGTTGCCGATCCGCTCGGACAGCGACAGGGCAACGTCCCGGGACGCCTGCTGCACCGCGATGAAACCCTTTCGGCCGAGCCGGAAGAAGTTGTAGTACTGCGCGACGACCTCGGCGCCCGGCCGGGAGAAGTTCAACGCAAAGGTCGGCATGTTGCCGCCGAGGTAGTTGACGTTGAAGACGAGTTCCTCGGGCAGGTGGGCCTTGTCCCGCCACAGCACCCAGCCAACGCCCGGGTAGACCAGACCGTACTTGTGCCCCGAGGTGTTGATCGAGGAGACCCGCTCCAGCTTGAAGTCCCACAGCAACTCCGGGTCGAGGAACGGCGCGATCATCCCGCCCGACGCCCCGTCGACGTGCACCGGAATATCCGGCCCGCCGTCTGCCGCCAGCTTGTCGAGCGCGGCCGAGATGTCGGCGACCGGCTCGTAGCTGCCGTCGAAGGTCGAACCGAGAATGGCGACGACGCCGATGGTGTTCTCATCGCAGGCGGCGATCGCTCCGGCCGGCTCCAGGTGGAAGACCTCGCCGTCCATCGGCACCGTGCGCGGCTCGACATCCCAGTATCGGCAGAACTTCTCCCAGCAGACCTGGACATTCGCGCCCATCACCAGGTTGGGCTTGCGGACGTTCAAATCGCCCCCGGAGTCGCGCACCTTCTTCTCCCAGCGACGTTTGAGCGCCATCCCGGCGAGCATGCAGGCTTCGCTGGATCCGGTGGTCGAGCACCCGGTCGCATTGTCCGGGGACGGGGCGTGCCAGAGGTCGGCAAGGATCGCAACGCAGCGCCGTTCGATCTCAGCGGTCTGCGGGTACTCGTCCTTGTCGATCATGTTCTTGTCGGCGCTCTCCTTCATCAGGGTGAGGGCCTGCGGCTCCATCCAGGTCGTCACAAAAGTGGCGAGGTTGAGCCGGGCGCTGCCGTCCAGCAGCAGCTCGTCCTTGATCAGCTGATAGGCGATGTCGGCGGGCACCGGATCGTCGTGCAGCCCGATCTCGGGCAGCGCGACCTCGTCACCGACTGCCGGATTGGCCAGTCCGATCAGGGGGTTCGAGTGGGGGACGCGGAGGGGCTGGGAGGAGCCGGTGTGCAAAGCCATGTCGTGAGTATCACGCACCTGCTGAAGGTCGGCGTCGTCCGGTCCGGGTGAAAGCGCTTACCCCGCCGAAGAACAAGCGACAACACACTAGGCTGCCCCGTCGTGGATGACGGACAGGTGTCTGTGGTGCAAATCGCGATTGCCCTGCCCCTATTGCTACTGGTCGCGTATGCGATCGGCCAGCTTGCCAGGTGGCTGCTGCGTGGGCGGGTGCAGCTGGCCACTGCCACGACAGTGGTGCTTTCGGTCCTGGGCATTTCGGGCGGGATGTTGATCGGCGGGTTGATCTTCAGCAACGTCCGGCCGTGGAGCCCGACCGTGTTGCTACTGGCGCTTGGCGTGACCACGGCGCTGCTGGCAGTGTTCGCCGCCGCTGCGGCCGCGTTGCAGCACCCGGCCCCCGGTGGCTCGATCACCGAGTTGATCTCGCGCGGCGAGTCGGATCGGCTGGAGTTCAAGTCCTCCGCCCGCTGGAACCTGCACACGTCGGCACGCGATGAGAAGATCGAGATGGTGATCGCCAAGGCGGTTGCCGGGTTCCTGAACACCGACGGTGGCACGCTGCTGATCGGGGTCAACGACGACGGCGACGTCGTCGGTCTGGTCAACGACTTCCGGGTGGTGAAATCCCCGGACGCGGACCGCTACGAACTCTGGCTGCGGGACCTCCTGGCCGGCACGCTCGGTCAGAATGCCGCGGCGACTCCCGTCATCGACTTCACCCCGGTCACCGTTGACGACGTGGCCACCTTCGTCTGCCGGCTGACCTGCCCGTCATCTCCGCGCCCGGTGTTCGTCCGACCCGCCAAAGGGGCTGGGCAGTCGGAACTGTGGGTGCGGACGGGCAACTCGACCCGGCAGTTGAAGGTGGATGAGGCCGTCGACTACGTGATGCACCGCTGGCCGCTCGGGATCGGCCGGACGGTGGCCGCCCAACTGCGGGCGGCGGTCCGAGGATCGGGCTCCGCGGTGTAGTTCGGTTGCTAGTTGGTGGTGGCGTCGGCCTTGGCGGCGGCCACCTTCTCCGTGGCAGCGCCGTTGGTCGACAGGCTGCCGGAAGATGACTCGAGGTGCGCGCGGACGAACCCGCGGCTACTGCTCGGCCCTTTCCGACTTGCGGGAATCTGCCAGTGAGCCGATGACGACCCGGTGACCCAAAGTCGGTGGCAACGCGGTAACGCTGTCCGGGTGCGACGGTGTCGCGGCCCACTTCTCGATGGGCAACGCGAACAGCACGACGATCATCCACAGCAGTTGCACGCTGCCGGCGAAAGCCAGCAGGACCCCGCCCTTGTCGTAATCACCGTCCTGCACGTCGATCAGGGCGGCGGTCGGCATGCACCAGACGGCCAGCCCGGTCGTCAGCAGCACGGAGTACCCGACGGCCCGCACGATGCGCGCCTGCAACGCCCGGTCGGTTGATGCATAGCCGCTGTCGTCGTCGGCAAGCGCCCGGATGGCGGTCACCGCCCGCATCGCCAGGATCACCATTGCGGGGAACAGCCAGACGATGTGGTGCACCCAACTCACCGGGCTCACCAGGACACCGACGAGGCCGGTGATCGTGACGGCCGCGAGTTCGTCACCGCCGAGGGCGGCCTTGCGGGCGCGCCAGAATCCGAAGACCAGGACAGCCGCGGCCAGGATCAGCCACGGCAGCCGGGCCGGCGCGAACGGGGCATCAAGGCGAGCGAGCAATCCGTTGATCGACTGATTGGTGGTGGTGTCCAGGAACCCGACTCTGGACGTCTCCCACATCAGCGAAGTGAAGTAGCGCCAGGTCTCGCTCGGCGCGAATAGCGCGCTCAACAGGTTCAGGCCGACGACGGTTCCGATGGCGGTGATGGCGGCGCGCCACCGTCCGACCACCAGCAGATAGATGATGAAGATGCCGGGCGTCAGCTTGATCGCGGTGGCCAGCCCGATGCCGACACCGGTCCACTTGCTGCCGCGACGGCCGAGGACGAGCAGGTCGACGAGCACCAGCAGGCCCAAGTAGATGTTGATCTGACCGAAGGACAGGGTCTGCCGGAAAGGCTCCAGGGTGAAGGCAAAGGCGGTCGCAACACCTGCGACCGCGAACATCAGCGGCTTCGGCAGCCGGATTCGCTCGCGGAGTACCAGGTAGACGAAGACCGCCGCGGACGCGATGATGGCCGCCAGGGAAACGACCAGCACAACGGGGTAGGACAGCAGGCCCATCGGGGACATCAGCAACGCGGCAAGCGGTGGGTAGGTGAAACCGAGGGAGATGTTCACCGGGTCGGGCTGCGCGTACGAGTACAGGTCGTGCCCGGACTGCCAGAAGTTGATCGCGTCGTAGTACAGCCGAAGATCGAATTGATGGTGGTGCTGACCGACGACCTCACCGAACGCCCACGCCGCGAGCGCGGCCATCGTGACCGGAAGAAGGACCATCACGATGCGGGTGGCTCGGGGCAAGGAATCCCACCAGCGCACCACGCGCATGGAGGTCAGGGTCGGTTGGTCGGCGTGTTTCACGGACTTATTATCGCAGCATCAGCCATTTCACAGAACAGATTTGACCATTCTGGTACATCACATAGCCGAACGGCTTCACGGTCTCTTCACATCGGCGTCCGGAGCGGAACTGCACGCGCACACAGGGGTGATCGTATGCCGTTCGTTGTCGAACCGGGGATGTGATTGCTGTTGTGCTACAGGAGGTATCAGGGTGCGTCGCCGAAAGATCTTGCCATGTGCTAGGTAAAGGAATAGTCAAACAATGGTCGCTGACGATTCCCCTTGCGGTTGTCGGGCCGATTCTCCATCGCCTTGCGGGTGAGGCAGCTCACGTCTGCCGCAAACGCGCGGATCATCTTCGATAGCGCGGTTCAACTCCGCGGTTTTGGGAACGGTGTGGCAGAAGTTGCCGACTTCGTCCGCGCGACGCCGAGTTGATCGAGGTCGGTACGGTCGACGTACCCCGCGGCCCCGCCGTACACCGAGAAGGAGACATCCGTGCCTGACGCCATCGAGGTCCGCAAGATCCCCCTGCATTCGGTGTCCGACGCCAGCGAGCTCGCCGCGCTGATCGACGAGGGCGTGTTCGACGCGGACCGGATCGTCGCGGTGATCGGCAAGACGGAGGGCAACGGCGGCGTCAACGACTACACCCGGATCATCGCCGATCGCGCGTTTCGCGAGGTGATCGCGGCGAAGGGCAGCAGGTCGGCGCAAGAGGTGAAGGGGATCCCGATCGTCTGGTCCGGCGGCACCGACGGCGTGCTGTCCCCGCACGCCACGGTCTTCGCGACCATCCCGCCCGGAACCGTGGAGCCGACGGCGGAGCCGCGGCTGACGGTGGGGTTCGCGATGAGCGAGGTGCTCCTGCCGGAGGACATCGGCCGGGTCGCGATGATCACCAAGGTCGCCGACGCGGTACGGGTCGCGATGGACAGCGCGGGTATCACCGACCCGACGGACGTGCACTACGTACAAACCAAGACCCCGCTCCTCACGATCAACACCATCAGGGACGCCAAAGCCAGGGGCAAGACGGTCTGGACAGAGCACACCCACGAGTCGATGGACCTGTCCAACGGGTGCACCGCGCTCGGCGTCGCGGTTGCGCTCGGCGAGATCGACATGCCGACCGACGCGGACGTCATGCACGATCGTTCGCTGTACTCCTCCGTCGCCTCCTGCTCATCGGGCGTGGAACTGGATCAGGCGCAGGTGGTCGTTGTTGGCAACGCCACCGGCGTGGGCGGCCGCTACCGGATCGGCCACTCGGTGATGAAGGACGCCCTGGACGCCGACGGTATCTGGGCGGCGATCAGCAACGCCGGGCTCGAACTGCCGGACCGGCCCCGATCCACTGACCTGGACGGCCGCCTGGTCAACGCCTTCCTCAAGTGCGAGGTTTCCCAGGACGGGGAGGTCCGCGGCCGGCGCAACGCGATGCTGGACGATTCCGATGTGCACTGGCACCGGCAGATCAAGGCATGTGTCGGCGGGGTGGCTGCCTCGGTGACCGGTGATCCGGCCGTCTTTGTTTCCGTCTCCGCTGCCCACCAGGGTCCGGATGGCGGTGGACCGGTCGCCGCAATCGTGAACCTCGGCCTGTAGGGAGTAGTCCGCCGGCTCATCGACTGATGAACTCCAGGTCGAAGATCTCGTGCCCGGCGGCGAGCCCGCGGCGTTCGAACCTGGTCCTCGGCCGAAACTCGGGCCGCGGCGCCCAGCCTGCGTTGGCGTTGCGCAACGCCTTGGTCGCGGTGCACGCCGCCAGCATGCTTTCGGCGTAGGGCGCCCAGTCGGTGGCCAGCCGGAAGCTCCCGCCGCGGCGCAATCGGGACGCGACCAGGGCAGCGAACTCAGGAGTGACGAGGCGCCGTTTGAGGTGTTTGGTCTTGGGCCACGGGTCGGGAAAGAACAGCCACAGTTCCGCCAGGCTGCTCGGCGCAATCAGATCGGTGAGGACCTGAACACCGTCACCGCGCATGACCCGGACATTGCTCACTCCGGCGCGGCTGAGGTGGTGCAGGGTCTGCGCGACGCCTGGCTTGTAGACCTCGACGGCGAGCAGGCTCATCTCCGGCCGGTTCGCGGCCATCGCGACCGTCGACTCGCCCATCCCGGAGCCGATCTCCAGCACCAGACCGGAGCTCCGCCCGAACAGGGCCGCACCGTCCACCGGTTCGGACAGGTCCGCCGCCTCGAGGTACCACCGGTCGGCGTGCGTCTCGAACGCCTTGCGCTGCACGGCGTTCAGCCGCCCGCCACGGGGATGGAAACTGACCACCCGGCGAAAGTGCGCGGGCAGGCCGTCACCGGGTACATCGGTGCGAATCCGCGAGTCCTGCATAGCGGGGAGGGTACGGCAGCGGGGGTCAGCCCCCGGACTGCTCCCGCTGTTTCATCTGGGCTCGAAGACGTGCGGGGGCGCCGGCCGCTGATGCGCGACGTTTCGCTCGGGATGCTGGGCCGATCCGAACCGGGCGCGGAGGTCCGACATCTCAGGCGTCGCGCTTCTGCAACAGCACCGCGGCGATGACCCACAGGGCAACGGCCCAGGCGGCGAACACCAATAGCCCCTGGACGGGGGTCGGCCCCGACCCGCTGCTTTGGAACAGATCGCCGATGCTGCTGGTCGGCGAGACCCACTGGTTCGAGGCCGCGAACGGCAGCCACGGACCGACCTTCTCCCCGACGGTCGGGATCAGCGTGAACAGGCTCTCCAACAACAACGGCCAGAGCAGCAGGATCGCGACCGCACCGGCCGACTGGCGGATGATCGCGCCGACCGACACGGCGATCACCCCGGCAATCGCGAACAGCGGGCCGTATCCGAGCACCTGCCGCCAATCCTCGCCGCTGCTCAGCTCCAACGGAACCAGCGGGCTGGTGGCCAGCGCTTTGGCCAGGTAGAACGCCGCCAGTGCGACGACCATCCCGACCACCGCGCCGAGTACCGCCAACAGCAGGGTTTTCGCAAACAGCACCGAAATCCGTCGCGGGGCGGCCAGGAACGTGTTCCGGATGGTGCCGAACCGGTACTCGGTGGTGATCGACAGGGCGGCCAGCACCATGTAGATGCTCATGCCGAGACCGACGCCCCGCATCACCAGGAATGTGATGGCCGCGCGACCGTTGTCGATGAGCCCGAACAGGGTCGCCAAGCCAAGAGCGGCAGCGACGATGGCGATCAGGCACCAGTAGGGGGACCTGGTCGTGAACAGTTTGATGCGTTCGACATTGAGCAGCGTCATCGTGGGTTCCAGCCTTCCGCTGCGGGGTTGGGTGCTGCGGGGTTCGGCACTGCAGGGTTCGGCGCTGCAGGGTGCGGCACAGCAGGGTTGGGGGGCGGCCCAGATGGCTGGCCCGGTGTTGCCCGGGAGGTTCCGTACTCCACCGAATCGCCCGTCAGCTGGATGAACGCCTCCTCCAGCGACCCAGATTGCGCGGAGAGCTCATGCAGCGTCACACCGGCCCGAGCGGCGATGTCACCGACCTGCTCGATGGGGGCGCCGGTGATCTGCACGGCTCCGTCGACGTCGGTGACCGCGAGGCCGGCCTGGGACAGCGCAGCACGCAGATCGGCCAGCTGTGGTGACCGAACCCGCACCGCGACGCTGGTCGATCGGGCAATGAAGTCGGCGGTCGAGGATTCGGCGATCATCTTTCCCCGCCCGATGACGATCAGGTGGTCGGCGGTGACTGCCATCTCGGACAGCAGATGCGACGAGACCAGGACGGTCCGGCCCTGTGCCGCCAGGTTCTTCATAAAAGTCCGGATCCAGTAGATGCCCTCCGGGTCGAGTCCGTTCACGGGCTCGTCGAACAGCAGCACCTGCGGATCGCCGAGTAGTGCGCCGGCCAGGCCGAGCCGCTGTTTCATCCCGAGCGAGAATTTGCCGGCCGCCTTGGTCGCGACGCTGCTCAAACCGACGATCTCCAGCACCTCATCGACCCGCTTGACGGAGATCCTGTTCGAAGCGGCCATGAATTTCAGGTGTGATCGGGCGGACCGGTTCGGGTGGATCCAGTTGGCGTCCAGCAGCGCACCGACCTTGTTCAGCGGCCGCGCCAGGTTCGCGTACGGCTCGCCGAAAATCAGTGCCTTGCCCTTGGTCGGGTTGTCCAGACCCAGGATCATCCGCATCGTGGTGGACTTCCCGGCGCCGTTGGGCCCCAGGAATCCGGTGACGGTGCCGGGTTCGACCTTGAACGACAGGTCATCGACAGCCACCGTGCTCCCGTACTTCTTGGTCAGACCGATCGCTTCGATCATCGCGTCATCTCCCCGTGGTCGCGGTGCTCCTGCCCACCAGTAAACCGACCAGAGGCCCGGGTTGCGGCAGTACCCCCGGTGGCGGCGCCGCAAACACCGTTCGACAAATTGCTCAGCCTGCTTACTATTGATCAGATGAACACCCTCGAGCGCGGATCACAACCCTCGACCGACCGAGAAGCCGGCACCACCAGGCAATGGTTCGTCCTCGCGGGCCTGCTGGCCGCATCGTTCTTGGTTGCCTTCGTCGGCGGGCTGGCCAGCACCACTGGTGTCGATGGCTGGTATCAGGACGCAGCCAAACCGCCGTGGACACCGCCGAACTGGCTCTTCGGCCCGGTCTGGAGCTTCCTTTACACGGCGATGGCCGTCGCCGCCTGGTTGGTGTGGCGGCGGTGGGGCTGGCAGGACGCGAAGCCTGCGCTGCTGCTGTACGCGGGACAGCTCGTTCTCAACGCCATCTGGACGCCGTTGTTCTTCGGTGCGGAGCAGTTGTGGCCGGGCCTGGCGGTGATCGTCGCCCTGGACGTCGTCCTCGCGGTGACCGTGGTGGCATTCTTCCGGAAGCAACGGCTGGCCGGGGCGCTGCTGGTGCCGTACCTGGCCTGGTGCCTTTACGCCACCACGTTGAACGCCGGGGTCGCAGTCCTGAACTGACTGCCTCGCAGTCTGCCGGGGTGTCCCTCGTAGTCTGTCGGGGTGTCATTGACGACCTCGGCTGCTGCCCATGCCCCACGCCACAAGATCGATCCGGCGTTCACCGATCTCCCGCTGTCTTCGCTGGCGGATGCGGCACTGTCCGCGGCGAAGCGGGCGGGTGCGTCGTACGCGGATTTCCGTTTCGAGCGGCTGATGACCGCCGATCTGACGATCCGGGACAGCTCGGTGCAGTCGGCGACCGATGCGGTGTCCACCGGTTATGCCGTGCGGGTCATCGTGGACGGCAGCTGGGGATTTGCTGCGTCGATCGTCCCGACGACCGACGAGGCCGCGGCCACCGCGGTGCAGGCGGTCGACGTCGCCCGCGCACTGTCCGGTGTAGTCGCCGAACGGGTCGAGCGCGCCGACGAGCCGATCCATCGGAACGCCGTGTGGGTCAGCGAGTATCACATCGACCCGTTCTCGGTCGCGGCCTCGGACAAGATCGCGCTGCTGCTGGACCGATCCGAGCGGTTGCTGGCCTCCGATGGCGTTGCACACACGGTCGCCGGGCTGTTCCAGATCAAGGAGAACAAGTTCTACGCCGACACCGCAGGGACCATGACCACCCAGCAGCGGGTGCGAGTGGAACCGAGCCTGTCGGCTACCGCGGTGAATTCCGACACCGGCGCGTTCGAGACGATGTCCAGCCTGACCCCGCCGGTCGGCCGCGGCTACGAGTACCTGACCGACGGAACCTGGGACTTCGACGGTGAGATCGCGACCATGGGCGAACAACTCGCAGAAAAGGTGAAGGCGCCGTCGATCAAGGCCGGCCGCTACGACCTGGTGATCGATCCGACGAATCTCTGGCTGACGATCCACGAATCCATCGGCCACGCGACCGAGTACGACCGGGCCATCGGCTACGAGGCGGCCTATGCGGGAACGTCCTTTGCCACCCCCGATCAGCTGGGCACACTGAGGTACGGCTCGCCGATCATGAACGTCACCGGGGATCGGACGGTCCAACACGGGCTCGCGACGATCGGGTACGACGACGACGGCGTCGCAGGGCAGTCCTGGGATCTGATCAGCCGGGGCATCCTCACCGGCTACCAGCTGGACCGGGTGTTCGCCCGCAGGCTGGGCCTTGACCGGTCGAACGGCTGCGCGCACGCTGATTCACCCTCGCACATTCCCATCCAACGGATGGCGAACGTCAGCCTGCAGCCCGACCCCCAGGGCGGGACGACGGCCGATCTGATCGGCGGGATCGAGGACGGCATTTACGTCGTTGGCGACAAGTCCTGGTCGATCGATATGCAGCGCTACAACTTTCAGTTCACCGGCCAGCGGTTCTACCGCATCAAGGGTGGTGAGTTGGCCGGCCAGGTCAGGGATGTCGCATACCAGGCGACAACGACGGACTTCTGGGGAGCGATGGATGCCGTCGGTGGCCCGCAGACCTACCTACTCGGTGGGGCGTTCAACTGCGGCAAGGGCCAACCCGGTCAGGTTGCTGCGGTCTCGCACGGGTGCCCGGCCGCACGGTTCCGCGGTATCTCGATCCTGAACACCGTCGAAGAAGGTGCGGCATGACGTTGACCGAGCTCCAGCGAGAAATTCAGCACCGACGTGCTGGCAATCCGCGAGGGACGAGCGGAGCGTCGGCATGAGCGGGATCCTGACGCCGCAACAGATCATCGACGCGGCGTTGGCCGCATCGACGGCTGACGGTTGTGTGGTGGTCGTGCAGTCGAGCACCGAGGCGAACGTTCGTTGGGCCAACAACACCGCCACCACCAACGGACTGACCCGATCACTGTCCTGGTTCGTGGTGTCGTTCATCGGTGGCGCGGCCGGCACGGTCGCCGCGTCTGCCGCTGCCGCGGATTCGGCACGATCGGTTGCCGAGGTGGTTCAGGCCGCCCAGGCGGCTGCGAAGGCGTCCGCCGCGTCGGGGCGCGCACAGGACGCACAGCCGTTGATCGTTGCTGGCCCCGGCGACTCCGGCGACTTCGATGCTTCCGCGGAGTCGACGTCGTTCGACGTCTTCGGCGGTCTGCTCGCAACGCTGGCGTCCGCCTTCGACAGCGCTCGTTCGTCCGATCGGATCCTCTACGGTTTCGCGCGGCACGAGTTGACGACGACCCACCTGGGGTCGTCCACCGGCCTGCGGTTGCGCTGGGTGCAGCCCACCGGGCTGCTCGAGGTGAACGCGAAATCGGCTGACCTGCAACGGTCGGCGTGGGCCGGGGTGTCGACCGCCGACTTTCGGGGTGTCGACGTGGCTGCAGTCGATGCCAACCTGGCCAAGCGACTGGACTGGGCCGGTCGGCATGTCGACCTGCCACCGGGGCGGTACGACACCGTGTTGCCGCCGACGGCGGTCGCCGATTTTCTGTTGTTCCTGGCCTGGAGCGCCGGTGCCCGTGCGGCGCACGAGGGTCGCTCGGCGTTCTCTGCGCCCGGCGGCAGAACCCGGGTCGGCGAACGGCTGACCGATCGCGGATTCACCCTGTTCAGCGACCCAGCCGCGGCCGGTCTGCAGTCGATCCCGTTTGTCGTCAGCGCCCATTCCGGTGACGAGGTCTCGGTTTTCGACAACGGTGCGCCGATCGGACGGTGTGACCTGTTGACCGCCGGAGTGATGACGAACCTGCTGCACACCCGAGGGTCCGCCGCGGAGTTCGGTGAGCCGTTCGTGCCGATGAGCGACAACCTGACCCTCACCGGCGGTGAACCGGGACGGACCACCGAGGACCAGGTTGCCGACGTCAGGCGGGGGTTGCTGGTCACCTCGCAGTGGTACCTGCGCGAGGTGGACCCGATGACGATGTTGCTCACCGGGTTGACGAGGGATGGCGTATTTCTCGTCGAGAACGGCGAGATCACCGGCGCTGTCAACAATTTCCGCTTCAACATGTCGCCGCTTGATGTGCTCAAGCAGGCCATCGACGTCGGCGGGACGGTGCCCGCGCTGTCCCGGGAGTGGAGCGACTGGTTCACCCGATCAGCGATGCCGCCGATCGTTGTCGAGGGCTTCAACATGTCTTCAGTGTCGGAGGCACGGTGACAGTGTCGGAGGCACGGTGACGGTGTCGGAGGCACGGTGCCGGTGTCGGAGGCACGGTGACGGTGTCGGTGTCGGAGGCACGGTGTCGGTGTCGGAGGCACGGTGACGGTGTCGGAGGCACGGTGCCGGTGTCGGTGTCGGAGGCACGGTGTCGGTGTCGGAGGCACAGTGCCGGTGTCGGAGGCACAGGCGCGCTCAACCGGTCTGCTGCGCCGCGGGGCCCTGTGACGCGGCGGCGGCTGGCGACATGTCGGCGAGGGTCAACTGGTGCCGCGGGGGCTCGGTCAACGGGTGCGTGCTGGTGATCGCCAGGTCCGGCGCCACGTGTACCAACTCTCCGGGATCCATGAGCCGCCAACCGCTTTCGCCGTCCATCGGCTCGCTCGCGAGCACCACGGCAGGGTGTGCTGTCAGCTCCTCGGAGCGGGTGCGAATGCGCCTGCTGCGTACCTCCAGCGGCGCCGGGGAAACGGCCCGGTCCAGTACGTACAGCTCATGGGTGTTCGGATAGCGCAGCGCCCAGAGTTCGTCGGGGCCGGCAAGGATCAGGTTCAGTGCGAACACCGGCAACCGCTCGGCGATCCAGGACGCGGCGCCGACGATGCCCGCGCCGACATCGCCTCCATTGCATGATATTTCGGCGGTGATCAAGGCAAACATCCGCTCGCTGTCGGTCTGCCCCCCGACCAGTCCGGACACTCCCAGATCAGCCAGTCGGCCGTCGAGTTCATCCAGTCCGCCGAAGGCCCCGTTGTGCGCGAAGAGCCGGCCATCCTGGGCGAACGGGTGGGTGTTCACGGCGGTGTGCGCACCGGTGCTGGCGTACCGTACATGCGCAACGAAGGTTCGGCTGTGGGCGGTCCTGGCGACCCGCGCGAACTCTGCGTCCTGCCAGGCAGCTATCGGCTGTTTGTCGATGAGCGGCCGGCCGTCGGCCGCGAACGCCCCGATTCCGGCGCCATCGGGTTCCCGATGGCTCTGTTGCCGAAGGCTGTCCGGGGCGTCCAACAGCCAGAAGCTTGCCGTCACCGGGCCGGCCCCAGCGTGCATTCCGAACAGTCGGCACATCGTCAATGTCCTCGATTCGTCCGCGGCTTGGCCGGGTCGAGAGTGCCAGCTGTTCGTCCACTTCGCGACAGGTATTGCCTTAATGTCTTAACATACGGTCATTGCTGGAATAGCGGGTGGTGCGTGCGGGATAGTGCCCCGGCGCGGTCTCTAACGTGCGCGCAACCGCACCGAAGAAATGGCGCCGGTCGACCCGTAGCGACGCAACGCTTGCCGTCCAAGATCGTCCAGCCGCCGATATTCGCAGGTAGCGGCATGTTCGCGCAACTGTGACCGGCAACGAACAAGATCAAACAGACGTGTCGGAAACCACACCGGATTTTCCGCAGCTTTCTCGATTCTGTGGCGTGGCCCACTCCGAATTCGCGCTCGTATCGGAGGGTTTGATGGTTAGTGTCCGGGGAGTTGGTGTGGCACAACGGGGTGCCAATACACATTCCCGTGACGGCCTGAAGTGGTCGAACGGTCCCGGACTACTTCAGGAGATGGTGCATGTGACCTCGGTCATCAACCCGCCCGTGACGACAGCCGCAAAAGCCCAGCCCGGCCAATCGGAGACGCCTGGCACCCCGGTCGCGACAGCTGCGCTGAGTGGTATCCAGATCACCGGCGCGCCATCGGGCACGGCGCCGGGACTGTTGTCGTGGGTGTTGGAGGTGGCCGAACTCGCGCAGCCCGACCGGGTCGTATTCACCGACGGCTCGGACTCCGAATGGACGCGCCTGACCGAGGCCTTGGTCGCAGCCGGCACCTTCACCCGGCTCACGGCGAAGGAGAATTCCTTCTACACGGCTTCCGACCCAACCGACGTCGCTCGGGTTGAGGACCGCACCTACATCTGCTCCGTGGATCAGGCCGATGCCGGCCCGACCAATAACTGGATGGACCCGAGCGCCATGAAGGCGATTCTCACGGGTCTGTACAGCGGGTCGATGCGGGGCCGAACGATGTACGTCGTCCCGTTCTGCATGGGTCCTTATGACGCACCGGTGCCGAAGCTGGGTGTTGAGATCACCGACTCTGAATACGTTGTCGCCTCGATGCGGGTGATGACCAGAATGGGCGCCGAGGCGCTCACGCTGATCAACACCGGCCTGCCCTGGGTGAAGGCGCTGCACTCCGTCGGGGCACCGCTGGCCCCGGGAGAACAGGATGTCGCCTGGCCGTGTAACGACACCAAGTACATCGTGCAGTTCCCCGAGGAGCGGACGATCTGGTCGTTCGGCTCCGGCTATGGCGGAAATGCCTTGCTGGGCAAGAAGTGCTACTCGTTGCGGATCGCCTCGGTGATGGCTCGCGACGAGGGCTGGCTCGCCGAGCACATGCTGATCATGAAGATCACCTCGCCGGCGAATGAGGTCAAGTACATCGCGGCGGCGTTCCCCAGCGCCTGCGGCAAGACCAACCTGGCGATGCTGGAGCCGACCATCCCGGGCTGGAAGGTCGAGACCCTGGGTGACGACATCGCCTGGATGACGTTCGGCGAGGACGGCCGGCTGTATGCCGTCAATCCCGAGTACGGCCTGTTCGGGGTGGCACCCGGCACCGGCTGGAACACCAACCCGAACGCGATGAAAACCATTGCGCAGGGCAACTCGGTGTTCACCAACGTCGCACTCACCGATGACGGTGATATCTGGTGGGAGGGGATGACCGACGAACCGCCGGCCCACCTGACCGATTGGAAGGGCCGCGACTGGACCCCGACCGGGCTGGATGCTGATGGCAACAAGCTGGCATCCGCCGGTGAGCCGTCGAGTCACCCGAACTCCAGGTTCTGCACCCCGATCACCCAGTGCCCGATCATCGCCGACGAGTACTTCCAGCCCGGCGGCGTTCCCATCTCGGCCATCCTGTTCGGTGGCCGTCGGAAGACGACCATCCCATTGGTCACCCAGTCAAGGGACTGGCAGCACGGCGTCTTCATGGGCGCCACCCTGTCCAGCGAGACCACCGCGGCCGCGACCGGCGCCGTCGGTGTCGTCCGGCGCGATCCGATGGCCATGCTGCCGTTCATCGGCTACAACGCCGGCGACTATTTCGCGCACTGGATCGATGTCGGCAAGGGCGCGGACGCGACGAAGCTGCCGGAGATCTTCTACGTCAACTGGTTCCGCCGCGATGAGGATGGCGGCTTCCTCTGGCCCGGATTCGGCGAGAACTCCCGGGTGCTCAAGTGGGTCTTCGAACGCCTGCAAGGAACGGTCGGGGCGGTTGAAACGGCGGTCGGCCACGTGCCGGCAGCCGGATCGTTGGACGTCGACGGACTTGGCCTGACCGCTGACCAGGTCACGAAAGCGCTCGCCGTGGACCCAGCCGAATGGGCCGCGGAAATCCCGCTCATCGAAGAGTGGTTCGCAAAGATCGGCGACACGGTGCCGACCTCACTGCGGGATGAGCTCGACTCGCTCAAGCTCCGGTTGGGAATCAACTGAGCTCGATGCAGTTCCGGCACGACAAATCACCGCTCTCACATCGCTCTTGACCGCAAGAACCGGCCCTGGGTCGGACGCAGCGTCGCGTCCAACCCAGGGCCGGAGATTTGCTGACAGGTGCGGCGTTGCCACCGAGACGGGTTCGAATTGGGGTCGGCTGGCCGGCGCCGTGCTCACTCGCTGTTACGTCGGCTAACAGCGGCGCGAATTCCGTGCTTTCCTTGTCCCTGATGGAGAGCTCCATCGGTGGCCGGCCGGCGAAATGAACCCACGCCGTCAGGGCCGCCGATGGCACGGATGTGCTGACTGGTGGGTTCTGGGGGCTGGCAGCTCGTGGCGGGCAAGACGGAGACGTCCAACGGACCCAGGGTCTCGTCGTGGCGCGCATTCAGCGCCCGGGACAGCAATCGCAGCGATCAGGCATTGGTGATCGCGGACGCGATGACACCGTTCTGCGGCATCGGGTGCGTGATGTTCGCGCTGGTTTCGGCGGCTCAATTCGCCTTCGACAAGACGCCCGGTGCCTGGTGGTCATCGGCACTGGCCGCCCTGACCTCGATCGTCCTCGGCGTCGCGTTCATCCTGCTGCTCAGTGGGCGCGGCGAGTTCATGCGACAGCACTCGCTCCCCTTCGGCGTGTTCGTCGGAACCCTGGTCGGGCTCAACCCGATCGTCTACATCTTCGGCACCCACATCACCTATCCGGCGATCGGGGTCCTGCTCGTCATCGTGGCCGTCGGTGGGTTGATGCACGACTGGGTGTGGGCAACGGTGGTGATCCTCGTCATCGATCTGGTGTGGATCCTGTGCGCCGCGGCCTGGGGAATCCCCGTACCGCCGGCCACCTTCGTCTCACAGATTCTGAAGGCCAATGCGCTGGCGATGGTGCTGAACGTGGCCCGCACCCGGACCGTGCTCCGGTACGAGCAGGCCAGACTCGAGGTCCACCGGATGGCGACCACGGACGAATTGACCGGCCTGGCAAATCAGCGCGGACTGCTGGAGGTGGCAGGGCAGTACCCGGAAAAGGGTGGCGGTCAGCCGCTCGACCTCGCTGTGGTCTACGTGGACGTCGATGGGCTCAAGTCGGTCAATGACACCCATGGGCATGCAGCCGGCGACGCGCTCATTCGTTCGGTGGCCGATGTCCTCCGGGGGGCGTTCCGGCCGATCGACACCATCGCCAGGGTTGGCGGCGACGAGTTCGCCATCCTGCTCAGCAGTCCCGATCCACAGTTCGCGAAGGCCCTGGTCGACCGGGTGCACGAGCGTCTGGCCGAGGTCGGCGTCTCGGCGAGCATCGGCACCGCAATCTCGACTCCGGGGGCCAGGGAGGTCGATCTCGCCGACCTGTTGGAACGGGCCGATGCCGCGATGTATGCGGTGAAGGCCGGCCGGAAGAACGGCCAGGCATAGGGCGCGTCCGACAACGCCGAAAGACCCCTCCCTCTTGGTGGTGGATCGCGCCTGACTGCGTCGCCTGCTACTGAGTCAGTCCTGTGTGTCGTCCGGGTCGTCGATATCGGCCGGATGCCGGCGAATCAGCTTGC
This sequence comes from uncultured Actinomycetota bacterium, assembly GCA_963730295.1. GTDB lineage: Bacteria > Actinomycetota > Actinomycetes > Mycobacteriales > Nakamurellaceae > Nakamurella. The sequence goes on from CAVSRE010000012.1 coordinate 157,563, forward strand.
TGACCAGGAACAGTGCCACGATCCCGAGGATGATCGGCACCACCCGCTTCAGTATCGGAGTGGCCGTTGCAGAGAGCAGGTTCAGTTCCGCCGGCGCCGCCGCCGGCTGAGCGCGCTGACCCACGGAACCCTGCGCGGCGGCGGGGGCAGGCGCGACGTAATCGGCGGCGACCTCGTCGGGGTTGACCACGTCGATCAGCTCGGCGCCGCCCGATGTGTGACCGCCCAACTTGTTCGACACACAATCGGCGAACTGACCGATCAGTTTGTTGCCGACGTCGACCATGACGCCGCGCCCGAACTGGGCGGGCCGTCCGGTCAGCGACAGCGTGGTGACCAGGTCGACCGCCGTGCGATTCGGCGCCAGCGCGGTGGCCGTCGCCGTCACCAGCATGGCGGCGGTCGACGTGGACCCACCGGCGTTGCCGGTGGCTTCGATCTTCGCCCGATGCGCGACCGGATCCTTGTCCACGATGCGAGCGGATCCCTTGTAGGTCATCCGGATGGGACCCAGCTTGATCTTGACCGAGCCACTGAACTCGTCGCCGTCGACGTGATCGAGGATGGCACCGGGAAAGCACGGCCCGACCTGCTCCATGTCCAGCAGCGACGTCCACGCCGTTTCGACGCCGACCGGGACTTCAAACCGGTGCTCCAATTCCACAACTGACCTCCGGATCTCCGGCCGGGCCAACTCCTGAGCCGGCAGCGCCCTGATCGTATGCCGCGCTCAGCGACCTCGCCCCTGCGCCCGATCAACCCGCGCCATCGGAAATCGCCGGCAGCGGGTCGCGGCCAGAGCGACAACGCCGCAGGTCCCGACCGTCGCATGCCCGAAGGTCGGACGTGGCGTAGGTCGAGAAGCCGATCATTCCGTGCCAGTATCGAAGGCGAGCGCTTCTGCACAACGCCGCAGGCTCGCTCTCGGAACGCAAGGGCGCCTGACGACTTCGTCGCAGGCGGCCAGGAACCGGACCAAGGGGCGCGATCCACCGCTTGGTCCGCGTTTCACAGCCACCGTCACCGCCGACGGAGCCAGGGGTCGATGAACACCTCGGAGCGCCATCGGTGCCGACTCCCGGCGATCCCGGGTGCCGGGTCCGACCGAGTGAGGAGTCCGCATGGCCGCCGAAGAACCTGGCTCAACCGGCGCCGATCCGTATCAGCCCTACACGGCTGCGCAGGCAGCCGCTCGTGGGGCGGCCGGTTTACGTGGGGCGCCGACTCCGTCCGAGGTGATTGCCGGGCTGCGGGCGACGAGCCACGGCGAGGACCTCATCCAGGTGTTGTCGCCGGAGGGTGTTTTCACCCCTTCCGCCGACTTTCCCATCGAGGTGTCGGCCGAACTATTGCGTGGTTTGTACCGGGATATGGTGCTGGTCCGCAGGTTCGACCGGGAGGGCAACGCCCTGCAGCGGCAGGGCCAGCTGAGCATCTGGGTTCCGCTACTCGGCCAGGAGGCGGCGCAGATCGGCGCCGGCCGCGCGATGCGGCCGAAGGACATGGCCTTTCCGTCGTACCGCGAACACGGCGTTGCCTGGTGTCGTGGGGTCGACCCGACACAGCTACTGGGCATCTTCCGGGGCACCGACCACTGCGGATGGGACCCCAAGGCGACGAGGTTCAACAGTTACACAATCGTCATCGGCAACCAGGTGCTGAACGCCACCGGGTACGCCATGGGTCAACGGTTCGACGGGATGATCGGCATGACGCCCGGTTTGGAGGACACCAGCGAGGCGACCATCGCCTTCTTCGGCGACGGTGCGACAAGTCAGGGTGACGTCCATGAGGGAATGGTGTTCGCCGCGGCTTTCGATGCTCCTGTCGTCTTCTACTGCCAGAACAACCAGTGGGCGATCTCCGAACCCGTCGCCAAGCAGTCCAGGGTTCCGTTGTGGGAGCGATCGACGGGTTACGGCTTCCCGGGGGTCCGGGTGGACGGCAACGACGTACTGGCCTGCCTTGCGGTCACCCGCTGGGCACTGGACGAGTGTCGGTCCGGGAACGGCCCAGTGATGATCGAGGCTTTCACCTACCGAATGGACGCGCACACCACCTCCGACGACCCGACCCGCTACCGGATGGCGGCCGAGGAGGAGCACTGGAAATTGCTCGACCCGATCCAGCGGGTGAGGGCACATCTGTCCCGGCAGGGGTTGGCCGACCAGGAGTTCTTCGACTCGGTCGGCCTCGAGGCGGATGAGTTGGCGGCCCGCTTCCGGGCGCACTGTATCGGGATGGAGAAGCCGCCGCCGGAGCGGATTTTCGCCAACGTCTACACGGATCCGCACACTCAGCTACAGGCTCAGCAGCACGAGTACCTGGCCTACCTGGCGACGTTCTCCGATCAGGCGGGTGCGTGATGACGGCTCAACCGACCACTCTCGCTAAGGCGCTGAACACCAGCCTGCGGTCCGCCATGGAGGACGATCCCAAGGTCATCGTGATGGGCGAGGACGTCGGAAAGCTCGGCGGCGTCTTTCGGGTGACTGACGGGTTGCAGAAGGATTTCGGCGACCATCGGGTACTGGACACTCCGCTGGCCGAATCCGGAATCATCGGCACCGCAGTCGGTCTCGCCATGCGCGGGTACCGTCCGGTGACCGAGATCCAGTTCGATGGATTCGTTTTTCCCGGGTTCGACCAGATCATCTCCCAGGTTGCGAAGATCACCTACCGGACCCAGGGTGCCTGGTCGATGCCGATGGTGATCAGAATTCCGTTCGGCGGTGGGATCGGCGCAGTCGAACACCACGCAGAGGCCCCCGAGTCGTTTTTCTGCCACATCGCCGGGCTGCGAGTGGTTGCCTGCTCAACCGCGCAGGACGCCTACGACATGTTGCGGGCAGCGATTGCCTGTGACGACCCGGTGGTGTTCTTCGAACCCAAGCGTCGGTACTGGGAAAAGGGTCCGCTGGACACCGGTCTCCATGCTGCGGACCTCGGGAAGTGGCCGCCGCAGAGCTTCTCCAGTGTGGTCCGCCGGCCGGGGACGGACGTGACAGTTGTGTCCTACGGGCCGAGCATGCCGATCCTGTTCGCTGCGGCGGATGCGGCAGCCGCCGAGGGTCGATCGCTGGAGGTGATCGACCTGCGCAGCCTGTCGCCGCTGGACCTCGGTCCGGTGCTCGATTCGGTCCGCCGGACGGGTCGACTGGTGGTCGTCTCCGAGGCGCCACGGGAGTCGTCGATCACCGCTGACATCGCGGCGAGAGTAACCGAGGAAGCGTTCTATTCACTGGCTGCGCCCGTCCTTCGGGTGGCCGGTTTCGACACTCCGTACCCACCGAGCCGGCTGGAGGACGAGTACCTGCCCGACCTGGACAAAGTGCTCGACGCCGTCGACCGTGTGCTGGCGTACTAGGGCGTGTCGCACGAATACGGTGAGACCCGCCCTGTCTGCGTTGAAGTACGCCTGACGACCCCGTCGCGGGCGATTAAGGAGAGACACGGTCATGACTGGCACGGCCCCGCAGGCGCCACCGGCGACGAAAATTGCACGGCTCCAGACGTTCTCGATGCCCGACGTCGGTGAGGGACTGACCGAGGCCGAGGTGCTCTCCTGGCACGTAGCAGTCGGTGACACCCTCGCCGTCAATCAGGTGATGGTGGAGATCGAGACCGCGAAGGCGGCTGTCGAACTCCCCGCGCCGTACGCCGGTCGGGTGCATGCCCTGCTGGTCGAACCGGGTGTCACGGTCGAGGTCGGCAGTCCGATCATCACGATCGACACCGACCCCGGTGCCGGGGAGATCGAGGACCTCCGGCGGCCCGAGCCCCCCGCGAACGACACCCCGAGCGGGAGCGAACGGGCCAACGGGAACGGCGCGAAGATCGGCGAGGTGGCCGCCGACGGCAGGATCGCGACCCTCGTCGGCTACACGTCCGCAACGGCCGCCACCGCACGCCGGCAACGGCGAGGACCCGCACCCACGCCAGCCCCTTCAGCGGCGGCCGGCTCGGTGGCAACCCAGCCTGGCCCCGGGCAGGTCCCACCCGCCCCGTCGCAGGTCCAGCCGGCCGCCCAGGCGCCGCTTGCCACTCCGCCGGTTCGCAAGCTCGCGAAGGATCTGGGCATCGACCTCGGCTCGGTCCACGCCAGTCGCCCGGATGGCGTGATCAGCCGGGCAGACGTCGAGAACGTCTCTGCCGCAACCGGTTCCGAGCTGCGCATACCGCAGGCAGATGGTCACCGGGAGGTACACATTCCGGTGCGGGGCATCCGGAAGGCGACCGCAGCGGCCATGGCGGCCAGCGCGTTCACCGCCCCGCATGTCACGGAGTTCCTGACCATCGATGTCACGCCGATGATGGAACTGCGGGAAAGGCTGCGGCGACGCCCGGAATTTGCCGAGGTCAAACTGACCCCGCTGGCGTTCGCCGCTCGGGCGGTCTGCCTGGCGGCCCGTCGAACGCCAGAGCTGAATGCCGTCTATTCGGCCGGCACGGACGGTTCCGACGATCAGATCATCATGAGGCAGTACGTCAACTTGGGTATCGCCGCAGCGACGCCGCGCGGGCTGATCGTGCCGGTGATCCACGACGCCGACGCGCTCGACCTGGCCGGGCTGGCTGCGGCGCTCCAGGACCTGACCGCGACGGCTCGCGATGGGCACACCACGCTGGCACAGATGACCGACGGCACCTTCACCATCACCAATGTCGGGGTGTTCGGGGTGGACACCGGCACCCCGATCATCAACCCCGGAGAGGCAGCGATCCTGGCGCTCGGGTCCATCAAGGACGCACCCTGGGTGGTTGCCGGTCAGCTCGCCGTGCGCAAGGTCTGTCAGCTCGCGTTGTCGTTCGACCACCGGGTGGTGGACGGCCAGCAGGGCTCGCGGTTCCTTGCCGACGTCGGCGCACTGCTCGCGGATCCGGGGTTGGCACTGGCGTTTTAGCGCTCCGGCAGGGTTTGCGGCCCAGCCGGCCGGCAAGCGGCGCAACTGAGCAGGAAGCTGACCCGGTCCAGCGAACCGGGGCGCCGCCGCGCAATATGGACAGGACCGGCCTGGTGACAACCGGGCATCCGGGTGTGGAACGGACCGCAAAGGGGCGGTAGTCATGGTTGAATCGGTGAGAATGCGCGGCTACAACAGCCTCTCGCAGTACCGGGCGGATGCCTGGAGCAGTCTGGAAGAGGCCAGTGAGCGAGTTGCCGTGGCCGTGGCGGCCGGCAGGCCGACGGAAGCGTTGGTCGACCGGGTCCACGAACTGCTCGATCAGCTCGGACCCATCGAACGATACTGGGCCTACCCCGGTCAGCTGGCCTACTCACAGGGTCGGCGGTTGTTTGCAGCCGGGAAGTACACCCGGTTCGCGCGTGCGGTGGCCAGTTTGAACCGCGGTCTGGTCACCGATTCCTACCGCAACGGCCAGGCGTGGTCCGTCGTCGCGGCAATACAGGAACCGCTCGACCGCGACTCCGTGGTCGCAGAACCAGTCAACCAGCGCCCCTACTTCGAGGTCCTGGTCGTCGAAGACATGCCCGAAACGCAGGAACGGGCCCTGCGCGAGGAGCTGCGCAAGTGGCGCCGGCCAGACGACGAGTTCATCTACGAGATCGTCGTGGTGCCCAGCTACGAAGACGCCCTCATCGCGGCCCGGATCAACTTCAACCTCCAGGCCTGTGTGATCAAGCGGCGCTTCGCGCATCGCTCGGGGCGGGACATGTTCGCGCTGGAGCACTTTGTCGACGATCATCCGCCCGCTGATCTGATGGAACAGTCGGCAGACGCCCGGGCAGAGACATTGGGCCAAGCAATTGCGCGGATCCGGCCCGAACTCGATCTGTACATGATGACCGAGATCTCGCTGGAGGATGTCGCCGGTTGGCTGAGCAATCACTTCCGCCGAATCTTTCACTCGCGGGAGGGCACCCTGGAACTGCACCTCAGCCTGCTGGCCGGTGTCGAGGAGCGTTACCAGGCGCCCTTCTTCAACGCCCTCAAGCAGTACAGTCACCGCCCCACCGGGGTGTTCCATGCCCTGCCGATCTCGCAGGGCAAGTCGATCGTCAACTCGCACTGGATCAAGGACATGATCGGCTTCTACGGCTTGGAGATCTTCCTGGCCGAAACATCCGCCACCTGTGGCGGCCTTGACTCGCTGCTGGAACCGATCGGCCCGCTGCGGGAATCCCAGGATCTGGCGGCGGAGACCTTCGGCTCCCGGGAGACGTACTTCGTCACCAACGGAACGTCGACTGCCAACAAGATCGTCTGCCAAGCGCTGGTGCAGCCAGGAGACATCGTGCTGGTGGATCGGAATTGCCACCAGTCCCATCACTACGGTCTGATGCTTTCGGGCGCGCAGGTGATCTATCTTGACGCCTACCGCTTGAACGAGTACTCGATGTACGGCGCGGTACCACTGCGTGACATCAAGTCCCAGCTCCTGGAGCTGCGGCGGGCGGACAAGCTCGATCGCGTCAAAGTATTGATGCTGACGAACTGCACGTTCGACGGCGTGGTCTACGACGTCGAGCGGGTCATGCAGGAGTGTCTGGCGATCAAGCCCGACCTGGTTTTCCTCTGGGACGAGGCCTGGTTCGCGTTCGCCCGGTTCCACCCGATCTACCGACCGCGCACTGCGATGGCATCGGCGGATTCCCTGCTGGAGAAACTGCGGGATCCGGGCTATCGCAAGCTCTACGCCGCGTGGCGCCGGGAGATGCACGACATGTCGGACGAAGCGATGCTGGACACCCAACTGATTCCGGATCCGGCTGCGGCCAGGGTGCGGGTCTATGCGACCCAGTCGACCCACAAAACGCTGACGTCGCTGCGGCAGGGCTCGATGATCCACGTCTTCGACCAGGATTTCGGCCAGAAGGCAGAGGAAACGTTCCACGAGGCCTACATGGCGCACACCTCGACCTCGCCGAACTACCAGATCCTCGCGTCGCTCGACCTCGGCCGCAGGCAGGCCGCGCTGGAGGGATTCGAGTTGGTGCAGAAGCAGGTCGAGTACTCCATGCGGCTTCGCGATGCCGTCGACAACCACCCGCTGTTGCGCAAGTACATGCGTTGCCTGACCACTGCGGACCTGATTCCGGCGAAGTTCCGGCCCTCGGGCATCGGCCAGCCGCTGCGGACCGGTCTGAAGAGCATGCAGACGGCGTGGGTGAACGACGAATTCGCCCTGGATCCTTGCCGGGTGTCGGTCTACATCGGGAGGACGGGCGTCGACGGCGACACCTTCAAACGGATCCATTTGATGGATCGGCACGGAGTCCAGATCAACAAGACCTCCCGCAACAGCGTGCTGTTCATGACCAACATCGGTACCACGCGCAGCTCGGTGGCCTACCTGATCGAGGTGCTGGTCAAGATCGCCAGGGAGTTGGACGAGAAGAACTCCGAACTCAGCCTGAGCGAGCGTGCCCTGCACGAGACCGCGGTCCTGCGCCTGACGAATCCGTCGGCTCCGCTACCGGACTTCAGCTCGTTTCATGAAGCGTTTCGGGCGGACCCGGTGGAAACGCCTGCGGGACCTGTGTGGACCCCGGAGGGTGACGTGCGTCGGGCGTTCTTCCTGGCCTATGACGACAGCCTGTGCGAGTACCTGATGCCAGAGCAGATCCAGGAGAAGCTGGAATCGGGTCAGCAGGTCGTGTCTGCGACGTTCGTCACGCCCTACCCGCCGGGATTCCCGGTGCTAGTGCCCGGACAGACGTTCAGCAGGCAGATCCTGCAGTACATGGGCAGCCTGGACACCTCGGAGGTGCACGGTCTGCGGGCCGACCGCGGCTACCGGGTCTACATCGACAAGGCGTTGGAGATCGCGCAGGCCGCGAAGACCGGTTAGGGGCGGCGCAACTCCCGGCCCCGACGACCGTCGCTCGACCTGGCATCGCTCTGCTTCTGCCTCCCTCGACCGCCGCCTCGTTGGTGGCGATTTCCGCGTATGTAGTCCATGTCACCGGACGATCACCGGCATGTGTCGCGTCTCACCGTAGATTCGGGCATCGAAGTGCCACCCATGGGCGTCATACATGTTGCGGTGACAAACCGCGAGGAATCTCCACCACCAGCACAAGAGCTCGTCAGAAGGGAAGCATCATGAGCCGCATCAGCAAGGCAGTTCGCAACCACAGGGATACCGCCAAGACCCGCCGCGAGGTCAGCAGGGCGATCGATCACGCAGCTACCAAGGGCGTGCGCGAGGAGCTCATGGCGATGGCCCAGCACCAGGGTCTGCCGCTGCGTTGAGCCGGACCCGGCGTTGCCTACCGGTGCAGGTCAACGGCCCGTTGGTGATCACGAACGGAGCAGCGAAAACATTTCGTTCTCAAACGTGTAACGCCCAAGGACCCTGCGTCGATAACCTATATGACCCCGGACAGCTGCCGGACCCCCGACCTGGCAGCCGTCCGGGGTCACTCTTTTCTCGAAACGTTAGGCTCGGCCGATGTCCGAAGCCCTGCTCGCCATCCAGATGCTGCACGACCGGATTCTGATCAAGCTTTCGTCCGGAGTCGGCGAGCGAACGACCAGAGCGGGCATCCTCATCCCGGCGACTGCCGAGGTAGCGAAACGACTGGTGTGGGGTGAGGTGGCCGGGGTGGGGCAACATGTTCGCTCGGTGAAGCTCGGCGAGCAGGTGCTGTTCAGCCCCGAGGACCAGTACGAGGTCGAGGTCAGCGGTGAAACCTACCTGGTGCTGCGGGAGCGGGACCTGCAAGCGGTGGCCAGTGAGCGCGCCCGTGGCGGCACAGGTCTTTACTTGTAGGGAGCAGTGGTGTCCCTGATCGACAGGGGCGCCTACCCAGCCAGCCGCCTGCAGGGAGCGCCATGATGGACACCTACGACATGATTGTCATCGGATCCGGACCCGCCGGCCAGAAGGCTGCGATCGCTGCGGCCAAACTGGGCCGCCGAGCCGCCATCGTCGAGCGTTGGGACATGGTCGGCGGGGTCTGTATCAACACCGGCACCATCCCGTCCAAAACGCTCCGTGAAGCGGTCCTGTACCTGACCGGGCTGAACCAGCGCGAGTTGTACGGCCAGTCCTATCGGGTGAAGGAGGAAATCACCGTCACGGACCTGTCGGCCCGCACGCAGCACGTGGTGGGGCGGGAGATCGACGTCATCCGCAATCAGCTGGCCCGCAACCACGTCACCTTCGTTGTCGGGACCGGACAATTCGTCGATCCGCACACACTGGTCGTGGTGGACGAGGCGGGGCACCATCAGGAGATCGGCGCCGAGAAGATCGTCATTGCGGTTGGCACGAAGCCGGCCCGGCCTGGTTCAGTGGATTTCGACGGCGCGACCATCGTCGACTCGGACCAGATCCTCGGTCTCGACAAGGTGCCGTCGTCGATGGTCGTGGTCGGCGCCGGTGTGATCGGCGTCGAGTACGCCTCGATGTTCGCCGGACTCGGGACCAAGGTCACGGTGGTGGAGAAGCGGTCGTCGATGCTCGACTTCTGCGACAAGGAGATCGTCGAGGCCTTGCAGTATCAGTTGCGGGAACTGGCCGTGACCTTCCGATTCTCCGAGTCCGTTCGTGAGGTGCAGAAGCATCCCGCCGGCACGCTGACCATACTGGAATCGGGTAAGAAGATCCCCGCCGACACGGTGCTGTACTCCGCGGGCAGGCAGGGCGTCACCCGGGAGCTCAACATCGCCGCCGCCGGGGTGACCGCCAGCGAACGTGGCAGGATCGAGGTCAACGAAAATTTCCAGACTGAGGTCGAGCACATCTACGCCGTCGGCGACGTCATCGGTTTTCCTGCCCTGGCCGCCACCGCGATGGAACAGGGCCGGCGCGCCAGCTACCACGCGTTCGGCGAGCCGGTGGGCAACAAGTTGGGTGACCTGCAGCCGATCGGCATCTACACCATCCCGGAGATCAGCTTTGTGGGACGCACCGAGGAACAGCTCACCAAGGACAATGTGCCGTTCGAGGTGGGTATCTCCCGCTACCGGGAGCTCGCCCGCGGTGCGATCCTGGGCGACTCTGGCGGCATGCTGAAAATTCTCGTTCATGCCGAATCACGAGAACTAGTGGGCGTACACGTCTTTGGTACCAATGCCACCGAACTCGTGCACATCGGCCAAACCGTGATGGGCTGCGGCGGCACCGTCGACTACCTGGTCGACGCTGTCTTCAACTACCCCACCCTGGCCGAGTCCTACAAGGTCGCCGCCCTCGACGCCGTCAACAAGATGCGTGCCATCGCCAAGGTCACTCAAACCGGGAGCTACCAAGCACTGCCCGAATAGCCACCCCGGATAGGCCTTCGTCATTCCCTGCTGTGTGGCCAGGCCGGCTCCGGGCGCCCAGTTGGAGCACATGCTGCAGCCGAGGGGTGCGATGGGGTTGACCGCATCCGGAACATATTCGCGGTCGGTGGTGTTGTAGTTGTCGGCCGGCCCTGGATGCGATGGCGGTTTACTGCCGACAGACGGTGCGCCCTGTGCGTGCGGCAGTCGAGCTTGGGCGATGCGGGTGGTTCGATTCCACCCGACGGCACTACTTCTCCCTATCGGTTCCGAGCGGATCGGTTCCGAGCGGATCGGCGTCGGGTAGGGGGCGGGACCGGTTTCCCCAGGCGCTGGCCAACGACACCGCATGACGCCAACTGGCGAGTTCAGCCGTGCGGCGGGCCGGGTCGATCAGCGGTCGCCACTCGCCCGCGCGCTGCCAATGGCGACGCAGCACCTGACGGTTCGGCCAATAACCGACCGCCAGCCCCGCCGCATACGCGGCGCCCAGGGCGACCGTCTCGGCCATCATCGGCCGAACCACCGGGATGTCCAGCGCATCAGCGACGAGTTGCATCAAGAGATTGTCGCCCGTCATGCCGCCGTCCACGGCCAGCGAAACTGCCGGTACCCCGGCGTCGGCGTTCATCGCGTCCAGGACGTCCCGCGTCTGCCACGCCGTCGCCTCCAGTACCGCGCGGGCGATATGCGCCTTGGTGACATAGGACGTCAGCCCGACCAGCACCCCTTGGGCGTTGTTGTCCCAGTGCGGCGCGAACAGCCCCGAGAACGCCGGCACCAAATAGCAGCCGCCGTTGTCGGGCACCCCGGCGGCGAGTGTTTCGATCTCCGCCGGCGAGCGAATGAGCCCCAGATTGTCCCGGCACCACTGGACCAGTCCGCCGGCCACCGCGACGGATCCCTCCAGCGCGTAGACAGCGGGCTCACCGTCGACCTTGTGCGCCACCGTGGTGACCAAACCGTGGGTGGACCGGACGATCTCGGTGCCGGTGTTGAGCAACATGAAACTGCCCGTACCGAACGTGCACTTGGCCTCACCCGCGTCAAAGGCCGTCTGACCGAACAGCGACGCCTGCTGATCGCCGATCACCGCACCGATCGGGATCCCGGGTAGTGGGTCGACGGTGACCCCCAATCGCGCGATGCTCGGGCGGATCTCGGGCAGCATGGCCCGCGGGATACCGAATGCCGCCAGGAGATCGTCGTCCCAGTCGAGGGTTTCGAGATTCATCAGCATGGTGCGACTGGCGTTCGTGACGTCGGTGACGTGCAATCCCGGGTCGGCGCCCGGTCCACCGGTCAGGTTCCAGGTGATCCAGCTGTCCATCGTGCCGAACAACAGATCCCCGCGTTCGGCGGCGGGCCGCAGAGCCGGATCCCGGTCCAGCAGCCAGCGCAGCTTCGCGCCCGAGAAGTACGTGGCCATCGGCAATCCGGTGCGCAGCAGCACGTCCGCGGGATCCATCTCGCCGGCCATCCGGGCAAGTAGCGAGCTGGTTCTGGTGTCCTGCCAGACGATTGCCCGGCCGATCGGGACGCCGGTGTGACGATCCCACACGACGGTGGTCTCGCGTTGATTCGTCACCCCGAGCCCTACCACCTGGGAAGGGTCCACGCTGGCATCGGCGAGTGCCTGCGGGACGACTTTCCTGACGATGGACCAGATCTCGGCGGCGTCGTGCTCCACCCAGCCCGGCCGGGGGAAGTGCTGGTGGTGCTCCCGTTGGGCGATCGAGACCATCCGGCCGTGCCGGTCGAACAGCATGCATCGGGTGGACGTGGTCCCCTGATCCAGGGCCGCGACGTAGCGCTCGGTCATGCCGACTCCCTGCTCGTTCCTCGCTGGTTGTCGGCACCTGGCCCACGATTCGCTCGCTGACGCTCGCTCATGCCGACTCCCTGCTCGTTCCTCGCTGGTTGTCGGCACCTGGCCCACGATTCGCTCGCTGACGCTCGCTCATGCCTTCACGCCCGTGGCCGAGCTCGCGGGAAATCGAGCGACCGGCCTTCATGACATGCGTGATCAGCGTTGCTCTGAGCCGGAGCCGATCGTCACACAGTCGGTCGACGGATGCCCTCGATGCCCACGACGGCCACGACATAGCCACCGCGGTCGCGGATGGGAGCGGCGATCCCCGCAACCCCCGGCTCCACCTCACCGATGGAGCCGGCCCACCCCAGATCGCGGATCTCGGCCAACTCCCGTTGCAGCGCAACCCGATCGGTGATCGTCCGGTTGGTGAGCACGGGCAGCGGTTGATTCGCGACGCTGCGCGCCGCGCCCGGGTCGAAGGCCAGCAGCACCTTGCCAAGTGCCCCCGCGTGCAGCGGCACCACGGATCCCGTCACCAGGACCTGCGTTCCGCCGTCGGCCCGAAAAACGTGGTGCGCCACTTCGGCGTGCCCGTCGTGAAATGCCGCCACTCTGGCCGACTCCCCGGTCCGGGCAGCAAGCGCATCCGTCCAATTCAAGGCCCGGGACCGGAGCTCGTTCTGGTCGAGTTTGGTCCACCCGAGCCGGAAGACCTCGGTCGCAACCCGGTAGGGGCCACTCGCCTGGTCCTGTTCGACGAACCCGACATCCTCCAGCGTGCGCAGGATCCCATGCACCGTGCCCTTCGCCAGGCCAAGGGCCGACGCGATCTGGGCGAGGCCGATCGGCTCGTTCTCTTCCGCCAGTAATCGGAGAATAGCGGCGGCACGTTCCACTGATTGCACGCTTCCCGGCACGGTGTCAGGATACCCACCGTTCGACAATGCCGAACGGTGGGTGTTGTAACGCGCTTGTTCACCTGGGTACGGTCAGCGACCAGATGGTCCCTGGGTCATGATGAGTAACGACTGCGAGGAGGCGGTGAGATGCGGATGGGCCTGCCCGAATCCAGCCATCCGTTCTCGACCATTCCGCATCCCATCATTCGCAGCACCGTGACCCGGGCGGCCGTCGCAGAACGGCGAGTGCGCCCCCTTCCCAGCCCAGTGAGTGAGGATCGCCAGTGACGTCGACAACCACCCAGCCCAGGCCTTCAGGCACCAGGACCAGAGAACCCGACCGCAACCTTGCCGTGGAGCTTATTCGCGGCACCGAAGCCGCCGCGATGGCCTCTGCGCGCTACCTGGGCCGCGGCGACAAAAACCAGGTCGATGCTGCTGCGGTCGACGCGATGCGACCCCTGCTCGGCACAGTCGCGATGCGGGGCGTTGTGGTGATCGGCGAGGGTGAGAAGGACGAGGCACCCATGCTTTTCAACGGCGAGGAGGTCGGTGACGGCACAGGTCCCGAGGTCGATATCGCCGTCGACCCGATCGACGGCACGACGTTGGCTGCCAAGTCGCTGCCCGATGCCCTGAGCGTGGTTGCACTCGCCGAGCGCGGACGGATGTTCGATCCCGGACCCTGCTTCTACATGCGGAAGACGGTCGTGCCACCGGCGGCCGCCGGAGCCGTAGACCCGGAGGCGCCGGTCGGCGACATGATCAAGGCCGTCGCAAAGGCGTTGGGCCGCAGGGCGGACGACCTCACCGTGGCCGTTCTGGACCGGCCGCGACACGCCCATCTGGTCGAGTCGATCCGGTCGACCGGGGCCAGGATCAAGTTCTTGCCCGACGGTGACGTGGCCGGCGCGATCATGGCCGCGTCGGTTGAAACCATCGATACCGGTGTCGACCTGCTACTCGGCACCGGCGGCACGCCGGAGGGCGTCATCGCCGCGGCGGCGTTACGCTGCCTCGGCGGCGAGATCTTCGCCCGGCTCGCGCCACGAAACGACGAGGAGCGATCGGAAGCGATCAACTTGGGCTACGACCTCGATCGGATCCTGACGACCAGGGATCTGGTGGCCGGCGAGGACGTGTTCTTCGCGGCGACCGGCGTCACCGACGGGGCACTACTCAAAGGTGTGCGGTTCGGTACCGGGCGGGTGCGGACGAGTTCGCTGTCCATGCGGGCCCGATCCGGAACGATCCGGTTCATCGAGACCTATCACGATCCCGACCGTTCGACCCTGGTCCCGGCGGCTCGGACGTTCGTCGACTGAACCCAACCCGGCAAGCAAATCCTGCACCAACGACAGCAGAACGACTGCGGTAGGAGCTTCACGCATGAGCGAGCGCAAGCGAGTGAATCATCAACGCCGGCATGCCGGCACCCCACGAGGAACGAGTGAGGTGCACGCATGAGCGAGCGCAAGCGAGTGAATCATCAACGCCGGCATGCCGGCACCCCACGAGGAACGAGTGAGGTGCGGGCATGAGCTACACGACAACGGAGTTGAACCCCCAGACCCGGCAACAGGCGCTGGACTACATGGCGTCCACCGAACTCGATGTGCTGGTGATCGGTGCGGGCGTCGTCGGCGCGGGCGCCGCGCTGGACGCCGCGAGCCGCGGACTCACGGTGGGGTTGGTGGAGGCACGAGACCTGGCGGCCGGTACCTCGAGCCGCTCGTCCAAGCTGGTGCACGGCGGCTTGCGCTACCTCAAACAGCTGAACTTCTCGCTGGTATTCGAGGCGCTCCGGGAACGGTCGCTGATTCTGGACACCCTGTGCCCACACCTGGCCCGCCCGGTGGAGTTCATCTACCCGTTGGAGCGCAAGGGCATTGACCGTGGTTATGTCGGTCTGGGCATCGGTGTGTACGACGTCCTCGGCGCCGGCAAGGGTGTCCCGTCGCACCACAAGCACCTGAGCAAGAAGACGACGCTGGAGAGCTTCCCGGACGGCAAAATCGGCCACATTCAGGGCGCCATCAAGTTTTACGAGGGCCAGCTCGACGACGCCAGGCACACCATGATGATCTCCCGCACGGCCGCCGCCTACGGCGCGCACGTGGCCACCAGCGCCCGGGTGATCGGGCTGCTGCGGGACGGCGAGAAGGTGGTGGGAGCAACAGTTCGAGACCTGGAGAGCGGCAAGGAAATTCAGATCCGGGCCAAGCAAACGGTGAATGCCACCGGAGTCTGGACCGACGACATTCAGAAGATGATCGGTGGCAAGGGGCAATTCCGGGTGCAGGCGTCCAAGGGCGTGCACATCGTCGTTCCCCGGGACCGGATCAAGTCCAAGACCGGGCTGATCACCGAGACCGAGAAGAGCCTGCTGTTCATCATTCCGTGCCCGTGGAGCGAGGACTTCTGGGTGATCGGCACCACCGATACCCCATGGGATCTCGACAAGGCGCACCCGGCCGCCAGTCGGTCCGATATCGACTACATCCTCGAGCATGCCAACTCGCTGCTCGAGAAGCCCCTGACCAGAGAAGATGTCGTGGGGGTCTACGCGGGGCTGCGGCCGCTGCTGGCCGGCGAATCCGACCAAACGAGCAAGCTGTCCCGGGAACACGCCTGTGTCTCACCGGTTCCGGGACTGGTGATCGTTGCCGGCGGTAAGTACACGACGTACCGGGTGATGTCCGAGGACGCCATCAACGAAGCGGTCAAGGGACTGCCGGGAAAGATCGGCAAGTCGATCACCCACGAGACACCGCTGATCGGTGCAGACGGGTACAAGCCGCTGTGGGCAACCCGCGCGAATCTGGCCACCCGGACCGGGATGGATCTGCCCAGGATCGAACATCTCCTGGGCCGTTACGGCAGTTCGATTCACGAGTTGCTGGCCCTCGCTGAGGCGGATCCTGAACTGCTGCAACCGCTGTCAACCGCCCCCAAATACCTCAAGGTGGAGGCGAGGTATGCCGTCACGCATGAGGGGGCACTGCACCTGGACGACATCCTGGCGCGCCGGACCAGGATCTCCATCGACACCTGGGACCGTGGTGACGCCGCTGCGCAGGAAGTCGCCGACCTGGTCGCGCCGATCCTGGGCTGGGACGCATCGGCCGTCGAGCGGGAGGTATCGCATTACCGCTCGCGGGTGGCCGCCGAGCGTGAGTCACAGCAGATGCCCGACGACCAGACCGCCGACGCGGCGCGGCTCGGCGCGGAAGATGTCCGGGTGGGCGCAGGCTGAGCCGCAATTCCTCGCTCCGACAGGTACGGGTCTCATTGATGTAACTCACTGGACAAACCCGTGACCCGGGTCACGTTTTAGGCGTAGGTTCCACACGGTTGGTTCATGATCACCACCGCTTTCTTCGGTACCAGTGCCGGTGCCGGATCGCACACTCTAGGAGGCCACAGTTGGCTATGGACATCTCGAACGGAGAGATTTTCGTCTCCGAGGTCACAGGAACGGCGATGCTGTTGCTGCTGGGTTGCGGCGTCGTCGCCACCGCCATCCTGAAGGGCAGTAAGGGTGAGGGTGGCGGCTGGCTGCTCATCAACTTCGGGTGGGGTCTCGGGGTTTTTATGGGCGTCTATGTCGCCTTCCGAAGCGGCGCCCACCTCAACCCCGCCGTCACGATCGCGCTGACAATCACCGGTGACATCACCTTCGCCCAGTCGCTGGTGTACTACGCGGCCGAACTCGTCGGTGCCTTCATCGGCGCGATCATCGCCTGGCTCGCGTTCAAGGAACACTTCGACTCGGAGGAGGATCCCGGCAAGAAGTTGGCCGTCTTCTCCACCGGACCAGCGATTCGCAACTACGGATGGAACACCCTGACCGAGATCATCGGTACCTTCGTGCTGATCTTCGTCATCCTGATCTCCGGTGGATCTCCGTCAGGCCTCGGGCCGCTGTTTGTCGCGCTGGTGGTCGTCGGCATCGGCGCATCGCTCGGTGGGCCCACCGGGTACGCGATCAACCCGGCTCGTGACCTCGGGCCCCGTATCGCGCACGCCATCCTGCCGATCAAGGGCAAGGGTGGCTCCGACTGGGGTTATGCGTGGGTGCCAGTTGTCGGCCCGCTGATCGGTGGCGCCCTCGGCGCACTCGCATTCCTGGCCCTCGGTGGATACGGAATCATCCCCGGCGTCAGCTAGTACGCACATGTTTGCCGGCCGGTGGGCCACGTGAGTGGCCCACCGTGCGCGGCGCCCAGCGGCGCCGCCCGCCGTCGCGCCACCGCTTGATCGGCGGCGAGCCGCGACGAATCCACAGTCCGAGTCCTTCAAAGATGCAGTGACACAACAACGCAGCTACAACAACGCAGCGACGAAAGGGATGTAAGCGCAGATGAGTGAAAAGTTCGTAGCCTCGATCGACCAGGGAACCACGTCGACCCGGTGCATGGTGTTCAACCGGGAGGGACGGGTCGTTTCTGTCGATCAGAAGGAGCACGAACAGATCTTCCCCAAGGCGGGCTGGGTCGAACACAACGCCATCGAGATCTGGGAGAACACCAGGTCCGTCGCAGCTGCCGCGCTCGGCAAGGTCGACCTGAGCGAGAAGGACATCGCCGCGGTCGGTATCACCAATCAGCGCGAGACGGCACTGGTCTGGGACCGCAAGACGGGTATTCCGGTCTATAACGCCATTGTCTGGCAGGACACCCGGACCGACGGGATCTGTCACGACCTGGCCGATCTCGGTGGCGGTGTCGAGCGCTACAAGGCCAAGGTCGGGTTGCCGCTGGCCACCTACTTCTCCGGACCCAAGGTCAAGTGGATCCTCGACAACGTCGAGGGCGCACGGGCCAAGGCCGAAGCCGGTGACCTGATGTTCGGCAACATGGATACCTGGACCATCTGGAACATGACCGGTGGCATCGACGGCGGCCTGCACTACACCGAGCCCACCAACGCCTCCCGGACCATGCTGATGGACCTGGAGACCCTGACCTGGGACGAGTCCATCGCCGCGGACATGACCATCCCGCTGTCGATGTTGCCGGAAATCCGTTCCTCGTCCGAGGTGTACGGCATGGGCAGGGCGAAGGGTTCCTTCACCGGGGTACCGATCGCCGGCATCCTCGGTGACCAACAGGCGGCCACCTTCGGGCAGGCCTGCCTGTCGCCGGGCGAGGCCAAGAACACCTACGGCACCGGCAACTTCATGCTGCTCAACACCGGAACCGAGGTCGTCCCGTCGAAGAACGGCCTGCTGACCACGGTCTGCTACAAGATCGGCGATCAGCCCACGATCTACGCGCTCGAGGGCTCCATTGCGGTGTCCGGCTCGCTGGTGCAGTGGGTTCGCGACAACCTCGGGCTGATCAGCTCGGCGCCGGAGATCGAAACTCTCGCGGCAACGGTGGAGGACAACGGCGGCTGCTACTTCGTGCCGGCGTTCTCCGGCCTGTTCGCGCCCTACTGGCGCGATGATGCCCGCGGCGCCATCGTCGGGCTCACCCGGTATGTCAACAAGGGTCACATCGCTCGGGCAGTGCTGGAGGCGACCGCCTTCCAGACCAAGGAGGTCCTTGATGCAATGAACGCCGACTCCGGCGTTGATCTCACAGCCCTCAAGGTCGATGGCGGCATGGTCGTCAACGAGACCCTGATGCAGTTCCAGGCCGACATCCTCGGTGTTCCGGTCATTCGACCGGTGGTCGCGGAGACCACCGCACTGGGCGCGGCGTATGCCGCCGGCCTGGCCGTCGGTTTCTGGAAGTCCGAGGACGACATCCGCACCAACTGGGCCGAATCCAAGCGGTGGGAGCCGAACATGGACGAGGAAACCAGGGCCAAGCACTACCGGAAGTGGAAGAAGGCCGTCACCAAGACCTTCGACTGGGTCGACAGTGACGACTGAGTTTGGCCGGGTTGGCTGAAACCTTCCGGGAAGCCCGGGCCCACCGTACGTGCGGAGGACCCGGGCTTTCCGATTTCCCGACCGGTGAGCCGTCGACCGACGTTCCGCAGAGAGATTGGTAGCTGGGAGGCGAGGTTCTCCCGCAGTATGTCCACTCGATGGTCGGCGAGCCATCCTCCGCAGTCAGTGCGAGTCGTTCGCCAGGGCGCGTGCCCGCATCAGCACTGCGTCCAGCATCGCGGGAGTCAACCTGCCGGTGAAGGTGTTCTGCTGGCTGACGTGGTAGCACCCGAGGACGGTCAACCGTCGCCCGTCGGGATGTGTGAGCTCGACCTCCGCGCCGTGCCTGAAGCGGGGCCGTGGCCGTGGAACGAGCCAGCCCGCGTGCTGCAGAGCCCTGAACAGTGCTTGCCAGCCGATCGCCCCGAGCGTCATCGCCACTCGCAGCGTCGCCGCCAGCAGTTGTAGTTCGCGGTCCAGATACGGTGCGCACGTACGCAGTTCGTCAGGGGTCGGCTTGTTTGCAGGTGGCGCACAGTGCACCGGAGCGGTGATCCGGAGGTCGAAGAGTTCCAGATCGTCAACGGCATTCAACGACGTCCCGCATGAAGCGAGACCAGTCCGGTACAGCCCTGCGAACAGCACGTCGCCGCTGCGGTCGCCGGTGAACATCCGCCCGGTCCGGTTCGCGCCGTGCGCGGCCGGTGCGAGGCCGACGATCAGCACCCTGGCATCGGCCGGCCCGAATCCCGGAACCGGTCGTCCCCAATAGGTCTCGTCCCGGAAGGACAGGCGCTTAGCGGTGGCAACTTCCTCCCGCCAGGCAACCAGCCGCGGACATGCCCGGCAGGTCGACACCAGAATATCGAGGTCGATCAGAGCCTCAGCGCTTGCCGCGAGCAGACGCACGTCGGCCAAGTCCTGCGCTACAGCAAGATCGTCCGTCACCAGGTGAACGCTATCCCGGTGACGGACGATCCGGGCAGTCCAGCAAAACCCGCCCTCAGAAGGCGGCTTCCGCGACCTCCATCAGCGAACTATCGGCACCCTCGATCACGCCGCGGCGGGCGGTCAGTTCGGGCAGCACATTCCGGGCGAACCAGTGCGCGACGGCGAGCTTGCCGGCGTAGAAGTCGGTGTCCTTCGGCGATGCCCCCGCATCGAGTGCGGCCTGGGCGACCACAGCCTGGCGCAGCAGGAGGTAACCGATCAGGAGATCGCCGACACTCATCAGCAGGCTGACGGCATGCTCGCCGACCTTGTAGACCGAGGTGGGTTCCTGCGTCGAGGCCATGGCGTACCCGACCAACGAGCCGACCATCGCCTGCACGTCGGCGAGGGCGGTGCCGAGAAGCAGAAGTTCTTCCTTGCTCCGACCGTCGGTGTTCTCCGACAGCGAGGTCTTGATGAATGTTGCGATCTCACCGGCCACCACCCCGAGCGCGGCGCCGCCGTCCTTGACGATTTTCCGGAAGAAGAAGTCCTGGGCCTGGATCGCGGTGGTGCCCTCGTACAGGGTGTCGATCTTGGCGTCCCGGATGTACTGCTCGATGGGGTAATCCTGGGTATAGCCGGACCCACCGAACACCTGTAGCGACAGGGCGAGATTCTCGTACGCCCGCTCGGAGCCGACACCCTTGACAATCGGCAGCAGCAGATCGTTGACATGCGTGGCGGAGACCAGGGCGTCGGGGTTCAGTTCGCCGCCGGCGATCTTGTCCTGCCATCCGGCGGTGTACAGGTAGACCGCCCGCAGACCCTCTGCGTAGGCCTTCTGCTTCATCAGGATTCGCCGGACGTCCGGGTGGTGAATGATCGTCACGCGCGGGGCGGTCTTGTCGTTTGCCCGGGTCAGGTCCGCGCTCTGCACGCGCTCCTTGGCATACTCCAGGGCGTTCAGGTAACCGGTGGACAACGTGGCGATCGCCTTGGTGCCGACCATCATCCGGGCGTACTCGATCACCTGAAACATCTGAGCGATGCCATCGTGCCTGTCGCCCAACAGGTATCCGACGGCCGGGGTGCCGTGAATGCCCAAACTGAGCTCGCAGGTGGTCGAAACCTTCAGGCCCATTTTGTGTTCCACGCCCGTGACGAAGACCCCATTTCGTTCGCCGAGTTCGCCGGTCGCCGGGTCAAAGAGGAACTTCGGGACCACGAAGAGACTCAGCCCCTTTGTCCCAGGGCGGTTCTCGATGCCGGGGCCTTCCGGACGGGCCAGCACCATGTGCACGATGTTGTCGGTGAGGTCGTGTTCTGCTGAGGTGATGAACCGCTTGACACCCTCCAGATGCCACGTTCCGTCTGGCTGCAGCACGGCCTTGGTGCGGCCGGCACCGACGTCACTGCCGGCATCCGGCTCGGTCAGGACCATTGTCGAGCCCCAACGCTTCTCGATCATGGTCTCCGCCATCTGCTGCTGTAGCGGGGTGCCGTTGTGGTGGACCACGGCGGCGAAATTGGGCCCACCGGAGTACATGAACAGCGCCGGGTTGGCGCCAAGGATCAGCTCTGAGGCGGCCCACCGGAGGCTGGGCGATGCGCCGTACCCGCCGAGTTCGGTGGGCAGATCGAGCCGGAACCATTCGCCGTCGACAATGGTCCGGAAGGACTTCTTGAAAGACTCTGGCATCGAGACGCTGAAGGTCTTCGGGTCGTAGGCCGGTGGGTTCCGATCGGCATCGACGAACGAAGCAGCGATGGGGCCGGAGGCGACCTTCTCCAGTTCCTGCAGCACGCCGCGAGCTGTCTCGGCGTCCATCTCCGCGAACGGTCCGACACCCATGGCGTCACCGGCGCCAAGCACTTCGAACAGGTTGAACTCTAGATCGCGGACGTTGGAACGGTAATGGCTCATCTCGGGGGCTCCCTCAAGCGGTGCTACGGAACGGTGAAGGTGGCTGGCATGCGATCGGTTGTTCGCGAACGCGACGGTCAACATGTGGCCGCCAGGGCGCCCATCAACTGGCCGCTCCGACGATGTTAACCCAGGTTATTACTGGCCAGTAACTTACGCAAGGAGGACCTGCCGTGACGAAACCGATACAGCGTGTAGGCGAACGGCTCGGAGGCAGGGATTGGCCCAGATCGGACTGCCGACGGCTTCCTGATCGACGGATGGGGCCGCCGACTATTCGCCGGGCAGGAGCGCACGCGTCGTTCACTGCATGCTCGAAGGATGCGGCTCGGCTCGGCTCCGCGACCGCGCAGGGGCGGCGCGGTCGCGGTGCGGCCAGGGTGCCGGTGCGGCCGAAGTGTCGGTGCGGCCAGGGTGTTGGTGCGGCCGGGTGTCGGTCAGGGACGGGCAACATCCCGGCCCTGACCGATCGCCGGTCGGTCAGCTACTGCTCGGTGTCGTGGCGGTCGTAGGTCGCCTCATCCAGCTCGTTGACTTCGTCCGCGCCGCTGACATCCACGTCATGTCGGTCGAAGGTCGCTTCTTCGGTTTCGACGACCGCGTCCGGGGCATCCACATCGACGTCATGACGGTCGAACGTCGCCTGTTCGTGCTCTTCGCTGGTGTCCTCGGGGGCGTCAACGTCGATGTCGTGGCGGGCGAACGAGGCCTGCGTTCCGGATCCTGTCGACGAGCTGGACGGTTCGGGAGTGTTACCGGTCTCGGTCATGCTATTGAGCATGCCACGCACGTCCTTCCGCAGCACCTTGCCGATCAACGACCGGGGCAGTTCATCGACGGCGACAATGGTCCGCGGCACCTTGTAGGCAGCTAGCTGTGCGCGGCAGTGGGCGCGTAGGGCTTCTGCGTCAAGTGTCGCGCCGTCGGCGAGAATCACTGCAGCGGCTACGGTCTCGCCACTGCTGGGGTGGGGGACGCCCACGGCGGCGGCGTCGGCGACGCTGGGATGCTGTCGGAGCGACTCCTCGACCTCGGACGGTGAGACATTGAAACCGCCGGTGATGATGAGTTCCTTCAGCCGGTCGACGATGGTGACGAATCCGTCCGGTGAAACCCGCACGATGTCACCGGTCCGCAGCCAGCCGTCGGGCAGCAGCACCTCGGACGTCTCCTGCGGGCGATTCCAGTAACCCGAGAAGACCTGTGGTCCCCGGATCAGTAGTTCGCCTTCGGCATCGAAACCGCGGTCGTCGGTGGGATCGTCCGGGTCGACGACGCGGATCTCGGTGCTGGGGAACGGGACTCCCACCGTTCCCGGGCGCCGGGACGGGCCGATCGGGTTGCCGAGA
Organism: uncultured Actinomycetota bacterium; assembly: GCA_963730295.1. Lineage (GTDB taxonomy): Bacteria > Actinomycetota > Actinomycetes > Mycobacteriales > Nakamurellaceae > Nakamurella. The sequence goes on from CAVSRE010000012.1 coordinate 180,600, forward strand.
GCGACCGGTGAGGTCTCCGTCATCCCGTAGCCCTCGACGAGCAATCCGCCGCTTGCCTTTTCCCATAGCGTGACGGTCGCGACCGGCAAACTCATCGCGCCGGAGATCGCGAACCGGATGCTGCCCAGGCTGATCCCGCGTTTCGCGGCCGCGTCGGCCAGTCTCTGATAGATCGGCGGCACAGCGGGCAGGAAGGTGGCCGGCGATCTCTTCATGGCGTCCAGCACGAGGTTCTCGTCGAACTTTGGCAGCAGGACGAGCCTGGCGCCCATGCTCATCGCAAAGGTCAGGCACAGCGTGAGCCCATAGGCGTGGAACATCGGCAGAATCGCGTAGAACACCTCGCTACCGCGGTGCAGTCCCGGCACCCAGGCTTCGCCCTGTGCTGCGTTGGCCCGCAGGTTGCGGTGCGTCAGGATGGCGCCTTTGGGGCTGCCGGTGGTTCCGCTGGTGTATTGCAGGACGGCGGTGTCGCCGATGGCGGGGCCGGGATGGGTCGCCGGCAGCGGCTTTGCTCCCATCACCTCGCGCCAGTCAATCGCGCCGGGGCTCAGCCGCCCGGAGGTCAGGGCCGATCGTGCGGCACGGGCTTTCGCCAGCGGCAACCGCAACATCAGCCGGTTCCGCAACGGCATCCCGGCACTGATGTCCACCGAGATCACCGATGTCACACCCATCTCACGGGGAAAGGCCAGAACCGAGTCCGCGACCTTGTCCCAGACGATCGCGATCTTCGCGCCATGGTCGGCGAACTGATGTCGCAGCTCGCGTTCGGTGTAGAGCGGGTTGTGTTCGACAACGATCGCGCCCAGTCGCAGCACCGCATAGAAGGCCACGATGTGCTGTGGACAGTTGGGCAGGACGATCGCCACCCGGTCGCCGGCGAGGACGCCGCGGCTGCGCAGCCCGTTGGCCGCTCGGCGGATCTGCTTGCCGAGTTCGCCGTAGGTCGTCGTCGATCCGAAGAAGTCCAGTGCGACTGCCCGCCGGTATGTCCGGGCGGATGTGTCGATCATCTCGGTGAGGCTCTGGGTGGGTGGCTCGATTGCGGTCGGCACCCCCGGGGCGTACGCCGCGAGCCACGGCTTGGCGGTGAAGGCAGTCATCTGGTCATCATGTCGGGAACGGGGCTCATCCGCTCGTGGCCACCGCCTGCGACTTGCGGGCCCGGTACGCGGCGACCGCTGCGCGGTTGCCGCAGCTTCCGTCGCAGAATCGCTTGGATCGGTTCTTGGACAGATCGACCACGACGTCCTCGCAGGTCGGGGAGTCGCAGATGCGGAGCCGAGCCAGTTCGCCGCTGCGAACGACATCGACCATTGCCATCGCTGCCTCCACCGCCATCCGGGTGGCCAGCGGCGCGGCGGGCGGAGTGGCGTGCAGGTGGTAGTGCCATTGATCGTGCTTGACCAGTTGTGGAAGGGCGTGCGCCTCTCTGAGCAGGCCGTTGATGATCTCCACGACGCCGTCCTCGTCCTCGTGCCAAATCCGTCGAAGGCGGGGCCGCAGCTCTCGTACGGCCTCGAGTTCCGCGTCGTCATGGCGGACCTCCCCGGTCCACCCCCACGTCCGGACGAACTCGTCCAGTGCTGCGGTATCGGGCAACTTCTCGTCGGTGGGATTCAGGACGTCGACAGAGTTCACCAATGCCGCTGCCGCAGCGAGCGCCACCTCGGTGTCATGAGCAAAAAGCACGTTGACTCCTGTCGGTAGCCCCAGCTAGTGTCATCAGCATAGTCGTTTTGACTGATGACACCGTCAGGATGTTCCGTACCGATGGAGGATTGGATGCTGCAGGCCAACCGAGCGCGCGCAGGTTTGGCGCTGGCATTGCTGTCAGCCGCGACGTTCGGCACGTCAGGTACTTTCGCCCGCGCGCTCATCGATTCCGGCTGGTCGCCGGGTGCGGCCGTGACCATCCGCATCACCATCGCCGCCGTTATTCTGGCAGTGCCCGCGATCATCATGTTGCGCGGCAAGTGGCACGTGCTGCTGCGGAACATCTCAATGGTCGCCATCTATGGACTCGTCGCGATCGCCGGCTGCCAGGTGTTCTATTTCAACGCGGTCCAGCACCTCTCGGTCGGGGTTGCGCTGCTGCTGGAGTACATGGGCGTCGTGCTGGTGGTCGGCTGGTTGTGGATCCGCAGCGGACGGCCGCCAGGCCGGTTGACGATCGCCGGGTCAGCCGTCGCTCTCGTCGGGTTGGTCTTTGTGCTGGACCTGGTCGGCGATGCGCAGATCGACTTCGTCGGCGTGCTCTGGGGGCTCGGTGCGGCGGTTGGCCTTGCAGTGTTCTTCATCCTCTCGGCCAAGAGCGACAGTGAGCTGCCCCCGCTGGCAATGGCCAGCGGGGGGATGACGATCGGTGCGGTGACGCTGATCGTGCTGGGCGCCGTCGGAGTGCTACCGATGCAGGCAAATACGGACGACGTCGACTTCGCAGGTCAGCAGGTCAGTTGGCTGGTTCCCGTTCTTGGCCTGTCGGTGATCGCGGCTGCCCTCGCCTACGTGGTCGGAATCTCCGCAGCCCGAATCCTGGGTTCGAAGCTGTCGTCATTTGTCGGGCTGACCGAGGTGCTTTTCGCGGTGTTCTTCGCGTGGCTGATCCTTGGCCAGCTCCCGACACTGATGCAGCTCGCCGGTGGGGTATTGATCATCGCGGGCGTCGCGCTGGTCCGGATCGACGAGTTGCGCACTCCCGCAGAAGGTTTCGAAGTGCCGGCTGGTTTCGAGCCGGTCGTCGGCGACGCGACTTCGGAGACCGGACGGAGCTGAGAGGGCTCAGGACTTCTGCAGAAACTCCCGCATCAATCCCGCAAGGGCGCCGGGGTCGTCGGAGATCGGGACGTGGTTCAGTCCGGGCATCAGTCGGAGTTGCGCGTGCGGGATGAGCGGCAGGTAGCGAAGAACCTGACCGGTCAACGGATCTGCGGTGCCCTGCAGGAACAGCACTGGCTGGGTCACCCGGGGCAGATCGGTCGGGACGTCGAACATGGAGGTCCAGTTGACGGCGTCGTAGCCCGGTGCGGCTGCGTATTCGGTGAGCAGTTGCCGGGCATCCGCCGCGGGCAGTTGCCAGGGAAAGCTGCGGTTTCCGGCAAAGAACAGCATTCGGCCGACCGGCGTCAGACTGAGTTGCGCGGCGGCCGGTGCCAGGGCCATGGCGACGCCGCGGCCGGCAGCAAGTCCGAAATAGCCCTGAACCCGCTCGAGCGGCGTACCGAGCCCGTCGGGGCCGATCGCGATGACCGACCGGACGCGGGGGTTGCCGCCGAGATGCAGGGCGATGCGTGCGCCGAGCGAATAGCCCGCAACGTGGTAATCGCCGATGCCGAGCAGATCGAGTTCATGGTCGACGGCCTTGGCAAGGTTCGCCGCCGTCGGGGCGGTGGAAAAAGGCAAGGATGCGGACCGACCGAACCCTGGTAGATCGATCGCGATGACGTCATGATCTGCTGCCAGCATCTCGATGACGGGCCGCCAACCGACATGCGATTCGCCGAGCCCGTGCAGCAAGACGAGGGGCTCACCGGTGCCGACTCGGTAGGAGTACAAACGCTTTTCCCCTGGGTTCGGGGTGCTCTCCGGACTCGAATCGGCGGGCGACGTGGCTGGCAGAACGGGCATGTGGGGTCTCCGAGCTCGGGTGGCCGTCGCTGGAGGGCGCCGCGCCGTGGCGGGTGTATGCCACGCGGAGCAGACCCCGCGAAGCGTCAGGAAGTAGCGGCAGGACCCCTGGTTGGCGCCGGTGCCGGAATTGAGTGCCGACACCGGCGCCATGCCAGGGTTATTGATCAAGTGCAACACCAATCGGTGCGCAAATGGGGAATTACTCGCTGTCGGCGCTGACGAGTCGCTCGATGAGCTCATCAACGTTGCCCGACTTCGGGAGTCCACGCTCAGTGAGCTGGTCGGACAGCTCGGCCTTGGTGAGCTCCTCGTAGGGCTCGCGGGCCTTGGCGTGCGCCTCCTCGGCGGCCGCGCGCTCAGCCTGACGGGCGAGACGCTGCTGCTCCTTCTCCGCGTTCTCGGCCATCTCGGCCTGCTCCTGCGCGACCTCTTCCGTCTTCTTCGCTGATTCGGTTGCGACGTTGGCGGCGTTGTCGGTCTGGTCCTTGACGATGCTGCTGACCTTCTCGGCCTGATCGCGGACGGTGCCCGTCATCGAGGTGACGAGTTCGGCCCATCGGGTGGCCAGGTCGCGGTTCATATCAACGGTCTTCTGGACGAAGTCGAAGTAGCGGGCCACCGGTTGGGTCAGGTCCATCGTCGGCATCTTCGCAGCCACGTTGGCCTGCTCGGTGAATGTCTTCGCGCCCTGCTTCCAGGACGACACGGACTTCTCGGTAGCTTCGCGGGCCTTGGTGGCGACCGCGGTGTAGGACTCGGTACTGGTGGTCATCTTCACTCCCTCTATCGATACTGGCGATTGGACGGTCTAGCCGTCACGGTGTGGCCAACTGGCCCAAGCTTGACTGGTCCCCCCAGCGCGCTCGTTAGCAACGTTAGCTGGATACGGGCTAACTGGCTAAGGATTGGACTGTGACGATTCTTCCGAAGGTTGGGTGTTTCGTGGCGGGGCATCATGGGGAGGAGCGGCTGTCAGATCACTCGTCGTGCACATCGGGTACGGCGAGATCGCCTGCAGCCAAGGTAATATCGCCCACCAGCGGATTCTCATCCACCTGCGTCACCGACGATGTTCCAGGGATCGCCAGGCGCCAGGGTCAGGTGTAGAGCCTCTTGGCCCCAGCGACCGACGGCGTCTCATCCTCCAGGAGGAACTGGCCCGCGGCTGCTGGCATTCGGCACACTTGTCAGTTGACCGGCATGCTGGTGCTCGTCAGCCAGGTTTCGAATGTGCCGCGAGGTGATGGCGACCCATCGCTCCGAGCCGTGCCGCATGGCGTGAGGGGAGGCTGATCATCTGCGCAGCGCCCGAGGTCCCGGAGCGCTCGACCTCGACGACCCGTGCGCTGCTCGCCGCGGGCGTCCTCGCCGGCCCGCTTCTCGTTGGTATCACCACTGTCCAGGCGATCAGTCGTCGGGGCTTTGATCTTCGGCGTCATGGGATCAGCCTGCTCAGCCTGGGCGATCAGGGCTGGATCCAGATCGTCAATTTCGTGCTCGCGGGCACGCTATCGATTGCATTCGCAGTGGGCATGCGTCGCGTCCTCCAGCCAGGATTCGGTGCCGCCTCCGCGCCCGCACTCACGGCCGGCTACGGGTTAGGCCTGGTCGCCACCGGCGTCTTTCTGGTCGATGCCGGGGCCGGCTTTCCGCCGGGAGCAACGGATGGATCGCCCGAGTTGAGTTGGCACGGAACGATTCATGCGACCGCACCGCCGCTGGCCTTCGTGATGTTGATCGGCGTATGCGGTCTTTTCGCCGTTCGCTTCTGGCGGCTCGAGCGCTGGGGATGGAGCATGTATTGCGTGCTGAACGGACTCGCGTCGCTGTGCTTGATCTTCCTGCCGGGTGCCGGCGGGAGTGTGCGGTCGGCCGTCGCGGTGGTGATCACGTCGGTGTGGACGACGGCGCTCGCCATCGAACTGATCGCGGAGTTCAACGGCCGGCGACCGGGGTGGCGCAGCTCGATCGGTCGCTGACGGCCGGTTCACTGGGCGGGAATGATTGCCCGCATCCAGGGTGCGGCCAGCACGGACGCCATGGGGGTCGCTAGCATTCTTCTGACTGCGGTGCACCAAACGGCGCGCCGCGGCGTTGTTCGATGTTGCGCATCGATGCGACAGGCCTACCGTCGAACGGCGGTGGCCGGAGCCATCAGAGTCTGCCATTTGGAGTGCCCGCCATGACCAAGCCCGTTCAAGATCCCACGCAGTGGTTCACCGACCTGCTCAAATCCCAACCCCCGGTGTTGTGGCCGAGCGGTACCGGCGCTGTCGACCTGACGGCCGTGACGAAGCAGTGGAACGATTCCGTTGCAGCCTTCACGAAGTGGCAGTTGGACAGTCTGAATCAGCTGACGGCGCCCTGGACGGCCGCATTGGCCGGGCTGCCTGGTGTTCCCGGGCTGCCGGCGGTTCCTGGTCTCACCGCTGCCCCCGGCGTCGCTACAGCCGCCGAACCCATCAAGGATCGGCGCTTCGCCGACGAGGCGTGGAGCAAGGATCCGCGGTATGACGCGCTGGCTCGCACCTATCTGGCGCAGACCGAGCTGATGTACAAGGCTTTGGAGGCCGCACCGCTCGATGCGCGCAGCAAGGCGCAGTGGAGTTTCGCCCTCCGCCAGGTGACCGACGCGTTGAGTCCGGCCAACAACCTGGCGACCAATCCGGAGGCCCAAAAACTCGCCCTGGAGACGGGTGGCAAGAGCCTGGTCGAAGGGCTGCAATTGTTCACCGAGGACCTGGCCAAGGGTCGGATCTCGATGACCGACGACACCGCATTCGAGGTGGGTCGCAATGTCTGCACCACACCAGGCGCCGTGGTTTTCCAGAACGACCTGATCCAACTGATCCAATACACTCCGACGACGGAAAAGGTCTACGCCCGACCGCTTGTCATCGTGCCGCCGTGCATCAACAAGTACTACATTCTCGATCTGCAGCCGGCGAATTCTTTCGTTGGTCATGCGGTTGAGCAGGGGCACACGGTGTTCCTCGTGTCGTGGCGCAATGCCGGTGCGGGGCAGGACAAGCTCACCTGGGACGACTATCTCGAATCCGGTGTGCTCAAGGCGATCGATGTCGCGCTGCAGATCTCTGGGGCCGATCTGGCCAATACCCTCGGGTTCTGCGTCGGTGGCACGCTGTTGGCCAGCGCGCTCGCGATCCTCGCCGCTCGCGGTGAACAGAAGGCCGCGAGCGTCACGTTGCTGACCACGTTGCTCGACTTCACCGACACCGGCGAGATCGGCCTGCTGGTCAGCGACGACGGCGTCGCCCAACGTGAGGCGTCGATCGGGAAGGGCGGCCTCCTCAAGGGCAGCGAGCTGGCCCAGGTCTTCGCATCCTTGCGGGCCAACGACCTGATCTGGCCGTACGTCGTCAAGGGGTACCTGAAGGGCCAGGCCCCGCCGGCATTCGACCTGCTGTACTGGAACAGCGACGACACCAACCTGCCCGGACCGATGTTCTGCTGGTACCTCCGCAACACCTACCTGGAGAACAAGCTGCGAGAGCCGGGGGCAACCACCCAGCTCGGCACGGCCGTCGACCTCCGCGACGTCGACGTGCCGTCCTTCATCTACGCCTCGAAAGAGGACCACATCGTGCCGTGGAAGGGGGCCTATGCCAGCACCGGACTGCTGTCCGGGGACAAGACCTTCGTGTTAGGCGCCAGTGGCCATATTGCCGGCGTGATCAACCCGCCGGCAAAGATGAAGCGCAATTTCTGGGTGGCGCCGGCAGGTGCCGAACTCCCCGCCGATGCCGATGCCTGGTTCGAGGCCGCCGAGAAGGTGCCGGGCAGCTGGTGGCCGACCTGGAACGAGTGGCTCGCCGGATTCGGCGGCGAACTGGTCGATGCACCGGAATCGCCTGGTAAAGGCGAATTCTCAGCGGTCGAGCCGGCACCGGGGAGCTACGTCAAGGAAAAGGCTTCCTGAGGCGGCGGGTTCGCACTGGACGAACCCCTGGACGGGATGGTTCGGGTGGAATCCACCGTTGCCTGGCGCGCAATGGAACAGGCACTCGGCGGGCGGCTGTTGGCTCACTCGAACCCACAGCCGCACTGATCCGGTCGCCGCCAGCAGGCGGCGAAGCCGTTCCGCTTTGCTACCCGGTGGCCGTCAGCAAGGCGCATAGGGACGCTATTTCACGGCAATGCCAACTGACATGGCAGCGGCATACTTGGGGCCGATTTCGCCGTAGAAGCAGTCGATCTCGGTCATGCGCAGTCCTGCGGCGGTGATCAGGTCGGCGATCGGGCGGGTCACATGGCAGCCGCCGAGGAAAGCTCGATGCAGCGGCTCCATCCGGTGCTGCCATCGACGAACCCGCTCGTCAGGTGCCCGCCCGTGCTCGGCGAAATGGAAGGTCCCACCTGGCCGCAGCACCCGGCGAACCTCCAGCAACGCAGATGCCACATCGGGAATGGTGCACAGCGTCCAGATGGACACTGCGGAATCGAAGCTGTTGTCGGCAAACGGCAGGTTCTGTCCGTCGAGGCCCGTCCGCTTGACGGGGATACTGCTTGCCCGCAGACGCTTGTCCGCCAGCTTCCAGCCGAGGTCGGCCGGCTCGACGGCGGCGACGCTGGTCACGGCGCCCGGATAGAACTCAATGTTGGTGCCACTGCCGAAGCCGATCTCGACAACGGCGCCGGCCAGACCTTCGCACACCCGAGTTCGGAGCGGCGCGGTCTGGGTACTACTCAGGCTGAAATCGATGATCCGCGGGAGGACCTGACTGCCGTAGAACCCCATGGGTAGCCATCATCCGCTGTTTGTGGTTGCCCATCGTGGGATCACGGGGGTCGAATTGCTGTGGTCGACCGGGGATCCCTCCTGGGCGACCGCCGCCGTCGTAAGAGCCCGTGTCAATGGATGTGCAGGTCGATGATCTTGTCCAGAATGTGATCGGCATGGCGGCGACGCGGACCTATTCTGTCGTGGGGTTTTCGGCAGGCAGATCCGCAGTCCGGTTGTGCGTAAGAGTTCGGGGGAGATGTTGTGGACCAGTCGGTATCGGTCATCGTCCAATCTGATGTGACGTCATCAGCCGGTGGTTCGGCGGCGTCCCGGGCCGGCCGGCCGACCGACCCGCTGCCGGTTGGCGCGAAGTCATTCGCAGCTGGGCGGGTCAACGTTCCCCGGGTAGCCGCTGCGGTGCGGCACATGGTGGGGTCCGTTGAACCGTCCCGGATGTTCAGCGAGTTGGCGCAGGTGTGCGTTCCGGCGATTTCGGACGGCTGCACGATTGATCTGGTGGAGGAGGGCGGGCACCGCTACCGGATCCGTCAACCCGCCGAGAATCCGCATGGTGCCCGGCGGATCGACGAGCATGATCTGGTGGCGCAGGCGGACTTCTCCTCCGCCGGGGCGGGTGGGCCCCGGTTCTCCGGTGTGCTGGTGTGCACCTGGTTCGACGGCTACCGGCCCGGTGAGGCGGATTCGGCGTTGCTGGGGTTGCTGGTCGACCACACCACCGCCTTGGTGGAGCATGAACGCCTCACCTCACGAGTCGACGAGCTGCAAACCTCTCCGGAGACCGCTGCCCTGATGTTGCCCAGTCATCAGCGGGTGGCGGCCGCGGTCGGGATCCTGATGGTGTTGCATCACCTGACCGCAGCCCAGGCCACGGATCTGCTGACCCGAGCCAGTCAGCACACGCATTTGAGCATCCGCGGGGTCGCGGACACCGTGCTGCGGACAGGTGCGATGCCGGATCATCCGCACCCAGGCGCTGCCTCTGTTCAGGGGATTCCGCCCGCTGCGCCCTGACCTGGCCTCTTGAGAGCCGGGGAACCGACGCCGTGTCGATCCCATATCCGTTCCTCCGGTCTGCCGACCCGGGCAGATTCAACTGCAGTCCACCAAACTCAATACCGTCCAGGACGATCAACGTCCCGGTCAGGCTGCAGCGATGGCGTCGAGCAACTCCTGCACGGACCGCGCCGAGTGGCCGGATACGAACGCGTCGACGTGCGGTAGTGCGGCCGCCATCCCGCCCGTGAGCGGCGCGAAACCCGGTGCGGCCTTCCGGGGATTCACCCAGATCACCCGGTGCGCGAGCCTGGACAACCGGGCCATCTGCTCCCCGAGCAGGGCCGGATCGGCGCGCTCCCAGCCGTCCGACACCACCACGACAACCGCTCCCCGGGCCAACCCGCGCCGGCCGTCGGTGTCCAGGAAGTTCTTCAGCGCACCGCCGATGCGGGTGCCGCCCGATGCGTCCGGCGACGTCATGAGCGCCCTGGCGATGGCATCTTCCCGTCGTCCGCGGCCGAGTGCGCGAGTCACCGGGTGCAACTGCGTTGCGAACACATAGGCATGCGCCCGAGCGCCGAGTACCGCGCCCTGCAGTACCCGCAGGTACACCCGCGAATAGGCCTGCATCGAACCCGAAACGTCAGCCAGCATCACGATCGGTCTCGCGATCGTGCCGCGCCGACGATGGCTCCAGTGAATCGGATCGCCACCCGTACGGGCCGCAGCCCGAAGGGTCCGGCGCAGATCGATCGACCGGCCCGAATTTCGTGAGGGCTCCCAACGGGACGGGCGTACCGGTGCGACGACCTTCATCTTGTCGATGATCCTTGCCAGCATTGCCAGCTCTTCGGTGTCGCAGTCGGCAAAGTCCCTGTCCCGCAACAGTTCGATCTCCGACGCCATCGCCAGCAGGGTCGGCGAGCCCTCGTCGTCATCGTGATCGTCGTGATCTTCGTCGCTGTCGGCTCCGGCCGGCGCCGTTCGGGGCTGTTCAACGGCATGGTCCGCATCGGGTCGGGGCTCGGTGACCTTGGCATCGGAGCTTTTCGGTTCCCCCGGTTCGGTGTTCGGCAGCGGCGCAGTGTTGGGGTCGCCCCGGAAGTCGGCCACGTCGACCAACCCACGAAAGACCTGACCGAAGACGGCGTCGAAGGTATCGAGATGCTCGGCGCGGTCGACCAACGTCACGCGAGCCAGCCAGTACAGCTCCTTGATCAACGTGGGTTCGGCGGCAACGGTCGCCGCCGCCCACCAGCTGACCCGCTCAATCGGAACGGCAACTCCGGACGCCCGCAGCAGGCCGCCGAAATGCGCGTACAGCAGCGCGAGGTCGGGCGCCGATCCGCCCACCGTCATTGTGTTGCTGAGCAGCCGCTCAGGCATTGGTCGGTGCTCGCTCAGCCACCGACAACCCACGCCAGACTCGCCGCCATGGCGACCTCGCGATCCTCGCGATACTTCAGCACCGACCCGAGAGTTGTTGCCGCCGTGACTGGGTCGAGCACGGGTAGCCCCAGCACGTGGAGCGCCTGAACCCAGTCGATCACCTCGGCCGTGCCGGGTGACTTCTGCAGATCAAGCGTGCGGAGCCGGCCGGTCGCCGCCGACACTTGAACTGCGAGTGCCTCGCTGGCGCCGGCCACCCGTTCGCGGACGATCGCCACCACCTGATCCACGCTCGGGTGGTCGATCCAGTGGTAGAGGCAACGACGTTTGAGGGCGTCGTGCAGGTCGCGCGTGCGATTCGAGGTGAGGACCGCGATCGGCGGAACCACGGCGGTGATCGTGCCGATCTCCGGCACGGTGATGGACCGCTCGGCCAGCAGTTCCAACAAGAAGGCCTCGAAATGTTCGTCCGCACGGTCGATCTCGTCGATCAGCAACACCGCAGGCAACGGCCCCTGATGTTCGACGGCTCTGAGCAGGGGTCGGTCGACCAGATAGTCCCGGCGGAACAGGTCGTCGGCGCCGAGTGCGTCGCCCTCGGCCTCGGCGAGCCGGATGGCCAGTAGCTGGCGGGGGTAATTCCACTCGTAGGCAGCTTCCGCAATGTCGATGCCCTCGTAGCACTGCAAGCGGATCAGGGGTGTCCCGAGCGCGGTGGCGAGAGATTTGGCGGCGGAGGTCTTCCCCACGCCCGCTTCACCCTCGAGCAGGATGGGCTGGCCCAACCGGACGGAGCAAAACAGGGCAGTGGCGAGCCCTTCGTCAGCGAGATACCCCGAGCCGCCGAGCATCTCACGGAGCGTCGCGACATCAGGGACGATCGCGGACAGGTCTGCCGGCTGGGTCACGGTTCAGGGTACCCACTCGAACGGCCGCCTCGCTGAGAGACGAACACCGTCAGACGACCGCGGAGTGCGGCTGCTCGTTCGAGGTGGACGCATCGCTGCCGGCCGACCCCAGAAGCAGGGTGACTCTGCCGGACTCATCGGCCGCATCCGGTGTCCCGAAGCCGGCGGGGTTCGCAGAGAAAGCTCGCAGACAGCCGGGTCCGCAGAAGTAGAACCGCTCTCCACCATGGTCGAGGTGCAGGCTCGACTCGACAGCGGCCACCGTCATTCCGCACACCGGGTCGATGGCCGTGATGGCAACCCCGGCACCATCCGATCCGTTGGCAAGTGCGCCGATTCCAGAGCCCTGGACTGCCAGGTTCACCTGCGGGTCACTCGGCGCGGCCGAGTGCAGGCGGGTCGCGACCACCTCGGCGAGAATCGAGAGTGCTATCTCGGAAGGGGTTCTCGCACCGATGTCCAACCCGGCCGGGCTGTGCACCCGGCCGGGTGCGGTGCGCGCCAGGTCGGGGCGCGCTTCCGCCAGGTCGGCCAGTACCCCGGCGGCGCGGCGTCGACTGGCCACCAGTCCGATGTAGGGCACGTCTGCGTCGAGCGCGGCCGCCAGAATGTCGGGCTCCTGGCGACCGTGCGAAGCGACAACAACCGCCAGCGCTCCACCCATTGCCTGACGATCGATGGCGGTCACCCGGTACTCCAGCTCGCCGGTCAACCGACCCAGGGCCGCCGCGATCGGCCCGTCGCCGAGTACCTGCACCAATGGGGGCGGGACCACCGGGTCGAGGAAGATCTCCAGGGTGCCGCCGGACAGACACGGGTTGTGAACCGTCAAAGTGCCGCTTGTCGGTCCGGCGTGCTGGGCCAGTTCTTCGGTGGGGGTGATGCGCAGCAGCAGTGGCTCTTTCGAGTCCAGCAGCATCAGGCTCTGTGCCCGGACCGTGGCTTCCGCGCAAGTGCCGCCGACGAACCCCTCGATGGAACCGTCGGCGTGGATGATGGCCTCATCACCCGCCTTCGCCGAGGTAGGTCTCTCGGCCAGGACCACTCGCGCGAGAACAAAGGGAACGCCCTGATCCCTCAGCTGGGTCGCCCTGACCTCGAGGTCAGCGCGGCTCATGTCGTGCACCCGCCACACTGCTGCGGATGCCGATCCCCGGTCGTCGGGGCCAGGCCGACCCTCGTCATGTGACGGCCAGATCGGTTCGCATCGGGTGGCCCTGCATCGCCATCCACACGTTGGCCGGCGTCAGCGGCATGTCGGCGTGCCGAACCCCGTAGGGGGCGAGGGCGTCGATCACGGAGTTGACGACGGCCGGCGGCGATCCCACCGTCGCCGACTCGCCGACGCCCTTGAGGCCAAGCGGGTGATGCGGTGACGGCGTCACCGTTTCGCCCAGTTCCCAGCTCGGGCATTCCAACGACGTCGGCAGCAGGTAGTCCATGAACGATCCACCGACACAGTTGCCGTCCTCGTCGAAGGCGATCAACTGCATCAATGCCATCCCGATGCCGTCGGCCAGCCCGCCGTGCACCTGGCCCTCGACGATCATCGGGTTGATCCGCGGTCCGCAGTCGTCGACCGCGATGAACCGACGCACCTTCACCGCCCCGGTCCCGGGATCGACGTCCGTGACGCAGATATAGGCCCCGAATGGGTAGGTCAGGTTGGGCGGGTCGTACACGACGGAGGCGTCCAGATGGCCCTCCACACCCTCCGGCAGCGTCAGCGTCCCGTGGCTGAGCATCGCGATCTCGGCGATGGTCCGGCCCTGGTCCGGGTCACCCTTGACCTGCCAGCGGCCATGGTCCCATTCCAGATCATCCGTTCCGACCTCGAGAGAGGCGGCTGCGATGATCTTCGCCTTTTCCCGAACCCGTTGCGCCACAATGGCTGCCGCCGCTCCGGACACCGGGGTCGAGCGGGATCCGTAGGTACCGAGACCGAATGGCGTGTTGTCGGTGTCGCCGTGGATGACCTCGATGTCCTCCGGCGGGATGCCGAGTTCCTGTGAGACGATTTGCGCGAACGTCGTCTCGTGCCCCTGACCCTGGGTCTGCACCGAGAGCCGAACCTGCGCCTTGCCGGTCGGGTGCACCCGCAACTCGCAGCCGTCCGCCATGCCGAGCCCGAGGATGTCCATGTGCTTGCGCGGGCCGGCGCCGACGCCCTCGGTGAAGAACGAAATGCCGATGCCCATCAGTTCACCGCGGGACCGCTTCTCGGCCTGTTCGCGGCGGAGTTCGTCGTATCCGGCGATCTCCATCGCGAGCTTCAATGCCCTCGGGTATTCGCCGGAGTCGTACTCCCAGCCGGTCTTGGAGACATAGGGGAATTGCTCCGGCTGCAACAGATTCTTCAGCCGCAACTCCGCCGGATCCATCTCGAGTTCGGCGGCCAGTACGTCGACCATCCGCTCGACCAGGTAGACCGCCTCGGTGATCCGGAACGAGCAGGCGTAGGCGACCCCGCCGGGAGCCTTGTTCGTGTACACGCCCTTGACCGTGCAATGCGCGGCCTGCAGGTCGTAGCTGCCGGTGAAGATGTGGAAGAAGCCGGCCGGGAATTTCGTCGGTTGTGCCGTCCCGTTGAATGCCCCGTGGTCGGCCAGCACGTCGACCTTGAGGCCGAGGATCTTGCCGTCCCTGGTCGCAGCGATGCTGCCGGTCATGTGGTAATCCCGGGCGAACGACGTCGCCATCAGGTTCTCGCTGCGGTCCTCCATCCACTTCACCGGTCGGCCGGTGACGATCGAGCCGACCACCGCGAGCACGTAGCCCGGGTAGATGCCGACCTTGTTGCCGAATCCGCCGCCGATGTCCGGGGAAATGATCTGGATCTTGTGTTCGGGAATGCCGGCGACCAATGCGTAAACGGTGCGGTGCGCGTGCGGGGCCTGATTGGTCGAGTACACGAGCAATTTGCCGGTCACCGGGTCCATGCTGGCGACCGTCCCGCAGGTCTCCATCGGAGCGGGATGCACTCTGGGGTAAAGCATCTCCTGCGTGAGGACGACTTCGGCACCGTCGAACACCGCCGCGGTCTCCGCGGCGTTGCCGGATTCCCAATCGAAGATGTGGTTGTCGGTCTTTCCCTCGATATCGTCCCGGATCACCGGCGCACCGGGATCCAGGGCGCGCTTCGCGTCGATGACCGGAGCCAGCGGCTCGTAGTCCACCACGATCAATTCCAGTGCATCGCGGGCGATGTACTTCGTGTCGGCGACGACGAACGCGACCTCCTGGTGCTGAAACCGCACCTTGTCGGTCGCAAGCACCGCCTGTACGTCGGCGGACAGGGTCGGCATCCAGGCCAAACCCAGCGTCGACAGCACCTCACCGGTGATGACCGCGCGGACGCCGGGCAGAGCGGCGGCCGCGGCCGTGTCGATGGACCTGATCCGGGCATGGGCGTAGGGGCTGCGCAGGATCGCGGAGTGCAGCATCCCGGGCATGACGACGTCGTCGACGTAATGGCCCTGCCCGCGGAGGAATCTGGCGTCCTCCTTGCGCGGCATCCGGCCGAAGCCGATCGGGTTGCCGGCGGGGCTGATGCGCGGAGACTTGGGATGGGCGGCAAGGGCAATCGGGGTTCCGTTGCTGGACGGGGCCGGAATGGTGGCGGTCACTGGTCGACACTCCTAGCTGCGGGCGCTCCCGGAACGGTGCTTGTTGTCATGCCGGTACCCCCTGGCTCGGTACCTCTTGAACGGGTTCGGCAACGACCGTGCTGTCCCCGTTGCTTGCTGGATCGGCCGCGGCTCGGACGGCGGGTTGGGACGGATGACCGGCGGCCGCGCGAACCGCGCGGACGATGTTCTCGTAGCCGGTGCAGCGACAGATCTGACCCGAGATCGCCTGTCGGATAGTGGATTCGTCCGGATCGGGGTTGTGGTCGAGCAGGTGCCGGGCGGTCATCATCATGCCCGGCGTGCAGAAACCGCACTGCAGGCCGTGTTCACTCATGAAGCCCTCTTGCACCGGATCTAGTTTGCCGCCCACCGCCAATCCTTCGACGGTGCGGACCCGGTGCCCGTCGGCCATCGCGGCCAGCACCGTGCAGGTCTTCACCGGTTCCTCGTCCAGCCAGGCCACGCACGTCCCGCACTGCGACGTATCGCAACCCCAATGGGTTCCAGTGAGCCGCAGGGTATCTCGGAGATAGTGCACGAGCAGCAGGCGCGATTCGATCTCGTCGGTGTGCTCGACACCGTTCACCGTGATGGTTACCTGCATGTCAGACCCTTCCCTGTGCGCGGGCGGCGGAGCGGCGGAGGACCCGTTGGGTGAGTTCGTTGGCGAGGTGGCGTTTGTAGATGACCGGCCCACGCTGGTCGGCGCTCGGGCTGGTGCATTCCGCGGCCAGCCGACCAGCCTCCGCGATCGTCTCCGCGGTGAGTTCCCTCCCGCGCAAATACTCTTCGGCGTCCGGGGCGCAGCCGTGATCCGCGCCGAGCGCAGCCAGCCCGATGCCGACGTCGCTGACTGTATCGCCGTCCAGCACCACGTAGGCCCCGGCCGAGGCGACTGCCCAGTCGCCGGCGCGTCGCTCGACCTTCTCGTAGGCACTACCGACGCCGGGTCGGATGGGAATCCGCACTTCGACCAGAATCTCGGCATCGTCGAGCACCGTGTCGTAGGGCCCATCGGTGAATTCGCGGGCGGGGACGATCCGGGATCCGCTCGACGATCGCACGAGGAGATCGGCCCGGACCGCCGCGGCGACGGCGGAGAGATCCTCGGCCGGATCGGCCTGGCAGAGCGACCCGCCGACGGTGCCGCGATTCCGAACGATCGGGTCGGCGATGACCATTTCCGCGTCATGCAGGATTTTGTAGTGCTCGCCGAGCAGCGCTGATGCCAGCACGGATCGATGCCGCGTCATGGCGCCGATCGCAATGTAGTTGTCGGAGCCGGTGGCGACGGTTCTGATGTAGTCGAGCTCGGCGAGGTCGTTGATGTCGATGACCCGGTCGGGCTGGGCTATCCGCAGCCGCATCATCGGGATCAGGCTGTGGCCACCGGCGATCAGTCGCGATTCCGGCCCGTACCGCTCCAGCAGTTCCAGAGCCTCTTCGACGCTGTGCGCCCTGGCGTAATCGACGGGGGCGGGTGTTTGCATGCGCGACCTCTCTGAAAGAAGGGAAGGTCGCGGAGCACCGATCGTGGCCGACGAGGATCGATTCCCGGGCATGGAACTGCGCCCGGCGTGATCATCTGCGGTTGGGTCTGCACGGCGGTGGGACGGACCTCTTGGGCCAGTGTGCGCCCGATCTGCGGTCGTGACAACGATCACGTTTGTGCGACGAACAGTCACTCACCGCAAATAGGACGGAAGCGACAGCTATTGGCAGTAAAAGGTTTCGTTGCGTCATTACCGCGGTAGATCATGATCGTTTTCGACCCGGTCGGGTTGCGCAATGCGTCGTTGCGACAACTATGCGCGCGCATGGTTCTGCCTGGTGGTCGGTATTTCTCGGACCAGCTCCGGTAGCGATGAGCGGTGCGGCCGACGTAGCGTTGGCTGAAGAACCCTCAGGAGGAGGACGTCATGGCGGGGGACCGGACTTCTGGCGGAGAGATCTCGGGCGATCGGGGAGGGCCGGCCGGCAGTGGTATAGCTGACGACCCACCGGGTGCTGACCGGGCAGCGGCGGCTGAGACTGATGCCCCTGGGCCTGCTGATGCTGTGACGCCGGCACCGCCGGCCACCCCGTTGGCCGCGGGCTCGACCGGCGCCGGCGGACCGGGGCCGGTCCTCGGGTACGAGACGCCCGCTGTGCTGGCGCCGCCTCCCGATTACAGCCAGGCAGGTGTGCCAAGCCTGGATTTCGTCCGCGACAAAATTGAGGGCCGGTACGCGAAATCCCTCGGCTCGACCGAACTCGCCCAGGAAACGCCCGAAGCCCGCTCCTTCGAGGAGCAGGCCGCCAAGCGTGCGGAGGCCGCCGCAGAGAAACTCGACGCGATCCGCCGGTCCCTGCGCGGGGATTCGTCGACCTGAACCGTGCTGACGCGAATGCGTGACCGGTGCCTGCCCAGGCTCACCCGGTGTTCCTGATCGCGCCATGACGCTGTATGCCCTCGCCCCTGCCCCCATCGGCGGTGCCGGGTATCAGCTCCAGGAACTGTCCGAACTGGGCGACGTTGTCGGGCAACGGGTAGTTGTGCAGACCGCGGCCGAGCTTTCTCCCTGGGCGGCCAAAGGGGTCCGATGGATATGGGACGCAACATCTTTGCTCTACCCGGCACTGATGCAAGCGGGTGTCCGCGTTGAGCGTTGCCACGACATCTCCTTGACCGAGCGGATCTTGTTGGGCCGCGCCGGACATTTTGGCCTACCGAACTCAGCGGCCGCGATCAACGCCAGGGCCACCGGCGGACCGGTGCCGGATGACCCCGAGCGGCGAGTGACGCCCGATCACCCGACCCTCTTCGAGCCGGGCGGACCCGATGGCACCAACCAGGTGGACATCGATCCGATCGAGCTGCTGCGCTCAGCGTTGATCGATCAACGGCGACGCATCACTGACGACCGCGCACTTGGCCTGCTGCTGGCGGCTGAGTCGGCATCCGGGCTCGCGGCGACGGAGATGGGCATCACGGGCCTGCCGTGGCGCGTCGATATTCATCTCGAATTGCTGGCGAACATGCTCGGTCCCCGACCACGGCCGGGCGAGCGGCCACGGCGGTTGGCCCAGCTCGCCACCCAGATCAACGACGCGTTCGGGTTTCCGGTGAATCCGGATTCCGCAGTGGATCTGCGAGCTGCCTTTCGCCGGGCGGGATTCGAGATCGACACCACCAGGGCGTGGGTCATCAAGGAGATCAACCACCCGGCGGTGGGCCCGGTGCTGACCTACAAGGAACTGTCCAGGGTGCACACGGCGAACGGCTGGAACTGGCTGGCCGAGTGGGTGCGGGATGGTCGCTTCCGCCCGGAATACCTCCCCGGCTCCGTCGTCTCCGGCAGGTGGGCAACGCGGGGTGGCGGCGCCCTGCAGATTCCGCGCGCGCTGCGGAAGGCCGTTGTCGCCGATCCCGGCCATCGCCTGGTGATTGCCGACGCCGCGCAACTGGAGCCACGGGTGTTGGCGGCGGTCTCCGGTGACGTTGCGCTGCAGCGCATTTCCGCGGACGAGGACCTGTACACCGCGCTGGCGAACGACGGGTTCGGCGGCGACCGGGCGCACGCCAAGGTTGCCATGCTGGGTGCCATGTATGGCGCAACGTCCGGGGAATCCGGACGGTTGCTCGGCACCCTGCGCAGTCGCTACCCGGCCGCTATGGCTTGTGTGGAGACAGCTGCCCGGCAGGGCGAGGGCGGACAGGTGGTGCATTCGGTGCTCGGCCGGGCCTGCCCGCCGCCGAGCGAAACCTGGCGCGAGATCGTCGATGTCGGTTCCCAGCAAGATGCGACAGAGGCCGAGAGGCGGCGGGCCGGGCAGTTCGCCCGGGACCGCGGTCGATTCACCCGGAACTTCGTCGTGCAGGGCTCGGCTGCCGACTGGGCGGCCGTGTGGCTGTCGGGGTTGCGCCGCGATCTTCGCGGGGTACCGGGTGCCGAATTGGTGTTCTTCCAGCATGACGAGCTGATCGTGCACGTCCCGGACGAGCACGCCACGCTGGTTGCCGATCTCACCATTCGCGCAGCGGAAGCCGCTCGGCGACTGGTCTTCCCGACCACGTTGGTGACCACGCCGGTTCGGCCGCTGATCGTGGATTGTTATGCGGACGCGAAGTAGTTCGCTGAGGCAGGGTGGAAGCGCCTCACGCCGAGCGGGACCCGACCAGTGAGGCGAAGACAATAATGTTGGATTCGTAGCTGTGGGCATTCGGGTCGAACTCTCCGCCGCAGGTGATCAGCCGGAGGCCGGCGTGGTCGAGATTTCCGTAGACCTCAAGGGTGGGGAAATCGCTCTTCTGGACGGTGTGGACGGAGTCGATCGAGAACTCCGCGACCGTGCCGTCCGCGCGGTCGATATCGATGGTGTCGCCGGGCTGAAGATCCTGCAGTGAGTAGAAGACGCCGGGGCCGAACGCTCGAGAATCCATGTGCCCCAATATGATCGCCGGGCCCAACGTGCCTGGGCTCGGTGAGTTCCGGTACCAGCCTGGTGTGGAGTACGGATCGTCCAGCGAAGGAACCTCGACCGTGCCATCGGGATTTCGGCCGAGTTCGACCAGCGGCGAATTGATTCCGATGGCCGGCACCGAGACTGATAGCGGCGGTGACGCGGGCAGCACCAGTGCAGCCGTAGCGACCGACGCCGCCGCACCGACCGGCGGTGCAGCCGCAGCAGCGACCGGCGGTGCAGGCGCCCCGCTGGTGGCCGCTGGCGGCGCGGCAGAAGCTCCCAGACTGTCGGCCGCCGACGACGACGGACTGGCCGTGGAGACGCTAGTGGTGCCAGCATTTGTCGCGTCAATGCTGCTATCGGCTGGTCCTGCTGGTGTCGCTCCTGCGGCACCGCATGCGGTCATGCAGACGAGAGCAACCCCGCCGAGCGTCGCTCGTATCATCGGGAGGCGCGGCCAGCGCGAAGGCGGTCCAGGTCGCTGGGCCGGGCGGAAAAGCGGTTTCATCAGGTGGTCTTCCTATAGTCGTGAACTCTGACGAAACGGCAGTCAGGGTCGGACAGTCGCGATCGCGCTTTCAGCCGGGGTTGTTGCGTCAGGTCACAACCCGTCGGGAATCACCCCGTTGCCTAGCCCTGCGCGGGTCGGCGATGCCGACGGGCAATGATGGCCGCGCCGCCAACTGCCAGCAGAGCCGCTGCGCCGAAACCGATTTCGGTTCCGTGGCCGACACCGGTGGCGGTGGAGCCGCCGCCGGTGTCGGCCGCGCCGCTGGGGACGCCGGCCATCTGCATGGGCTGGAAAGCGCCGCACAGCGCCGGGTCGGTGGCCTCTGCCGGCAGGCTCGGGTCGAGCTCACTGGCACCGAGGACGTTGTCCAGGGAGCCGTTGTTGTTGTAGTCGATGCCGTGGACGACCAGCACGGCGGTGCCCTCCTGCAGGTTCGCGACCACGTTGGGATCGAGTTCGATGGTCCGCGAATAGGTGTACGAGCCGGTTGACGGGAAATCGGTGACGGCCAGCGCGGCGGCTGGTGAGGTGTCGCCGGCATTGGTCAGTGACGTGCCGATGGCGCCATAGATAGGTGCGCCGTCAGCCACATTGATCGACGGCATCCCGTTGTGCTGCTGAGCAGCCGTCGGGCACTGGCCCAGAGCGTCGACGTGGATGTGTTGCGCGTGCGGTGCGCCATCGAGCAGACCGTTGACCTGGATCTTGACCTCGGCGGTGTTGCCGGTCACCGAGATCCATGACGCGCCGTTGCCGGTGACGTTGTTCGCGGTGATCGGATTGAGGGTGGCCTGGTAGGACCAGGTGTCGGCGGCCGAGGCCGACGCGGCCGGCGCCATCAGCGCGGCCCCCAGGATGCTGGCAGACGCCGCCAACCCGGCCATCAGTTTTCGCTTCATTGCCGATTCCTTTCGAGCCGCCGGCAGGGCGGCGGCGGTTCCACTCCGAGGTGCCCCGGGCCGGTGATTGAGCTGCGGCGTTGCTCGGAGGTGACGGAGGTGCTTGACTCCGGAGATTCGGAATCAGTCGCCGGAGCGATTGGCCTGGAGCACATCTCGTTCGCCGGAGGTCCGGACGGGCCCGCCACGGGGATTTCGGGGCTGCGTCGTGGTGGCGGTGCTTCGCCCGCCGAGGCTGGCAGTATTGCCGGCGCTCTCCTGATTCGCCTCATGAGGTCGTCGCGGGGGAGAGGTATGCAGACTTCAGGTACCCGTCGCCGGAAAAGGCCAGAATTGGTGTCGTCGGCAACGATTCGGAGCACGCGATGCGAATGACGCAGGAGTCCGCGCGGCGGCTCTTCGGGCAGGCGCGAGTGGCCAGGCTCGCCACGGTCAGCCCCTCGGGCGAACCGCATCTCGTGCCGGTCACCTTCGCAGTGATCAACCCGGCAGTGATCAACACGGCAGTATTCGAACCGGCAGTGATGGAGACCGCATCGGCGCACCCACTCGACCGAGCGCTGTCCGAACCCGCCGCCATGATCGTGTTCGCCATCGATCACAAGCCGAAGACGTCGACGGCGCTGCGGCGCCTGGACAACATCGTCGCGAATCCGCGGGTCGCCTTCCTGGTCGACAGTTATGCAGACGACTGGGCGCAGCTCTGGTGGGTCCGGGCCGATGCCGATGCCGCCATCGTGGATGGCGAACTCAGGCAACGCGCACTGACCGCACTGACGGCGAAATACGTTCAGTACGAGCAGATACCACCCAACGGGGTGGTCGTCGGCGCCGGCGTGACGAGGTGGACGGGATGGCAGTTCGATGCCTCCGGATCGCCGACCGAATGAGCGAACCGTGCGCCGCTATCGAGCGCACGGCCCAGGTGGGACTTCGGTGCGTGGTCGCCGACCAACCTCGAATGGTATGCCGCCCGTGGAACGGTGCGAGTTCTTCACGCGCCGCCGCCTCCCGCGCCAGGTCGGCAAATGCGTGTCGGGTGGATCACCGACAGGTTTCTGCTCGGACCCGGGTCTACTGACGAGGGGCCGTCGAGTTCAAATCTTGGCGCTGTCTGGCCTCCGGCCGAGGAGTAGGCCGACCATGGCCAGCAGTGAGATCAGGACCAAGGGCACGTACCAGATCAGTGCGAGCCACATCGCGTCGATGTCGTAGCTGATCAGGTTGGTCTCGGCGACGATCCGGGCGACGTTGACGAAGTCGAGCAGTCCGACCACAGCCACTACCCACGCGACCGGCACCGTCGCGGCCGCGCCCTTGCGCGCCAGGACGAGGGCCAGCAGGGCGAGCAGCGCCGTGAGCATGTCACCGAGCCCTGCTTGCAGGAGCAGATCCGAGGAGACCGCCGGATCAACCTGTCCGGCCACGGCGAGTGTGAGTCCGGTGAACCGGAAAGCCTGCACCAGCAGCAAGGGTTGGAGCGCCGCCAACAGCGGCAGGCCCGCCAGCCGTGGCGCGATGTACCAGCGGTAGATCAGCGCATAGACGACCGTGGCAACGGTCACCTGGACAGCGAGGATGAGGTAGTTCACTGACGTGCTCCTTCGTTCGGGGTCGCGCACGATAGACAGGCGGCGTGTCGAGACCGCTACAGCCGGAGGTGCCCGCCCAGGACCCAGGTCCGGACGGCGTCGGCGTAGGCCGCGGGCTCGTCCGTCCAGGGGCGTGCCCCGCGCCGGGGATGCTGGTGAACGTGGAGCGCGGAAGCCGTCGGGCCAGCTCGTGGCCCATCGCTTCGAACACCAGCACGTCGTCGGCGCCCCACAGCACGTGGACCGGCACATCGAGGCCGCCCAGGAAGGGGTCGACGTGCGTGCGGATGCCGCGCTTGTAGTCGGCGAACCACGTGATCACGGCCACGAGCCGGTCTCGACCGTAGGCCTGCACAGGCCCCGGCGTTCAACAATCCGTATGTCCAGCCACACCGGATTTGAGTCGCTGTGCCCAGCCGACCTCAGCACGACATGCGCATCAGTGACGTCGCAGCTCGACGATTCGGCAGAAGACCCGACCGCATCAGGGGACCGGTGCCACAGGATCCTCACGTGACGAATAGCTACTCCGGGGCGGGCGGTCCGACGCCCCATTCTTCCGGGGAGGCCTTGCCATGAAGGCCGTTGTCCGTGTGTTGATCGCTGTCCTGGCCGTGGTGGTGGCCGGTGTCTTTGTGCCTCCCGTCGTGTCCGCGCGGTCCGTGGCCGCGCCGGCCGCAAGCGTGGCGGTGATGGTGCCCGGCGTGGCGGGGTCGGTGGTGTCGGTGCCACCGGCGCGGGTTGTCGATTCTCGAATCGGCCTGCAGATCCCCGGTGCGGTGTCTGCGGTTGCCACGGTCGGTGTGCAGGTCGCCGGGCGCGGCGGTATCCCGAGTAGTGGGGTGGCCGCGGTGGTGGCGACGGTGACTGTGACCGGGCCGCAGGGCGGCGGGTATGTGACGGTGTGGCCGGCTGGTACCGCGCGGCCGGGTACGTCGAACCTGAACTTCCAGGTTGGGCAGACGATCGCGAACACGGTGCTGATCAGGGTCGGTACCGGTGGCCGGGTCGAGCTGTTCAACGGTTCGTTCGGGACGGTGCGACGCCCTCCGGCGCCGCCCTGCGGGGGGAGGCGTCAAATCACCTCAAGCGGCTTCGTGGGACTCCTCTGAAACCGTAGAGACTTCTGATTGATGTGATCTTGTGATTGGAATGGAGCGCCGCGCCCCCCGGGGGCAGGCCATCTGGCCTGTCGGCCGCTTCGTTCGCCACTGCGAGCCGTTCTGCGTGGTCGGTCACGGCGAGCACCTGGGGGAGTAGCCGCTCACACGCGGGCCAGGTGCTGGTTTCCCAGCTGTTGTTCGGGAACCACGCCGCCGCCAGTCTGATGGCAGCCACCGCCCAGGCCCGCTCACCGGCCGGGCCGGGTCGGCCCGGGCCTGCGGTCGGGGTGAGGGTGACCGTTCACAGGCCCCTTCCTGCCAAGCCCGAAGCCCGCGTAGGACGTTTGCCTCTGGTTGGCCGCGGGTGGTGGGGGTGTACTGGTGGTGTCGGCTGAGCGCCGGCCCGTCCGGCTACCCCTGGACGGGCGGTCCGACGCCCCATAGTTGCAGTGGGAGGCCTTGTCATGAAGGCCACTGTCCGTGTGTTGATCTCCGTGCTGGCCCTGGTTGTCGCTGGAGCGGTCGCCGCTCCCGCCGCGTCGGGGCTGTCACAGGCCACGCCGAACGTCGCAGCAGTGCAGGCGGCGCCCGACGCGGGGGCGGTGGTGTCGGTGACACCGGCGCGGATCGCTGATTCCCGCGACGGACTGCAGATCCCCGGTGGGTCGCTGGTTTCGGAACGGTGGGGGTGCAGGTCGCCGGT
Source organism: uncultured Actinomycetota bacterium (assembly GCA_963730295.1). GTDB lineage: Bacteria > Actinomycetota > Actinomycetes > Mycobacteriales > Nakamurellaceae > Nakamurella. Next base: position 205,174 of record CAVSRE010000012.1, read on the forward strand.
CGGGGTGGGATCCCCGGTAGCGGGGCGGCCGCGGTGGTGGCGACGGTGACCGTGACCGGGCCGCAGGGCGGCGGGCATCTCACGGTGTGGCCGTCCGGGGTCGGCATGCCGGGTACCTCGAACCTGAATTTCCAGGCCGGGCAGACCGTCGCGAACACGGTGCGATCGTCAGGTCGGCGTGCGGACGGCTGGATCGAGCTGTTCAACGGGTCCTTCGGCACGGTGCAGGTGATCGTTGACGTCACCGGGTACACCCGGGCCGGTGCCACGTCGGTGCCCGGCGCAATGGAGATCCCGGACAATCCCCAGCGGCTGGCCGACTCCCGGATCGGTCTGCAGCTCCACGGGCCGGTGCCCGCGCTGGGGACCGTTGCGGTGCAGGCGGTCCCGGGTCCGGTGGGCGACGTGGTGCTGACGGTGACCGTGGTCGATCCCAGGCCGGCCGGGTACCTCACCGCATGGCCGGGCTACAGCACCCGACCGCAGACGTCGAACCTGAACTTCCAGCCCGGGCGGACCGTGGCGGCCACGGTGATCGTGCCGGTGAGCGACAACGGCGTTGTCGAGTTGTTCAACGGCTCGTCAGGTTCGGTGCAGCTGATCGTCGATATCAACGGTTTCACCCTTGCCGGGACACCGGTGGCTGCCGGCACGATCGGGCCGGTGACTGCGCGGATCGCCGATTCCAGGCTGGGTCTGCAGATCCCGCGTGCGGTGCCGGCGCTCGGGTCCGTGGCGGTACAGGTAACCTCGCCGGACAGCGGGGTGGCGGGGGCGGTGGCCACGGTGACCGTCGTTGACCCGCAGGCCGGTGGGTATGTCACGGCGTTTCGGTCCGGTACCCGCCGGCCCGGTACGTCGAACCTGAACTTCCAGGCCGGGCAGACCGTCGCCACCACGGTGATCGTCCCGGTCAGTCGTGCCGGGAAGATCCAGCTGTTCAACGGCTCGCCGGGGGACGCGCACCTGATCATCGACATCACCGGATACACCCTGAGCGGTATCGCCGTGCACGGCGCGGTGTGGGCCTGGGGAGCGGGAAACGACGGTCAACTGGGTAACGGCAGCACCACCAGCAGCCCGGTACCGGTTCCGGTATTCGGGCTCGGTGATGTCACCGCCGTCGCCGGTGGCGGCGTCGCCGGGTACGCGGCTGCGCAGCGACGGCACCGTCTGGTCTTGGGGGACCGGGGCCTTCGGGCAATGGGGCACCGGCGGCTGCTGCGCGATCGTCAGCCCCGTCCCGCTGCGGATTCCCGGGCTCAGTGACGTCACCGCTGTCGCCGGTGGGTACGGCACCGGGTACGCGCTGCGCGGCGACGGCACAGTCTGGTCGTGGGGGGATGGACGGTCCGGCGCTCTGGGGGACGGCGATGACGAGTCGTACAGCACCGTTCCGGTGCAGGTGGCCGGACTGGAGCACCTGCGCATCACTGCGATTGCCGCTGGCTCCGCTACCGGCTACGCGTTGACCGGCGACGGTTTTGTGTGGGCGTGGGGAGCCGGAGGGGTGGGCCAGCTGGGCAACAACGGCACCACGAACAGCCTGGCGGTGCGGGTGTCCAACCTGAGCAACGTCACCGCCATCGCCGGCGGCGGCTCTACCGGCTATGCAGTGGTGGGTAACGACGCCGTGTGGGCGTGGGGCGACGGCAGTTGGGGTCAGCTGGGCGACGGTCAAGCAGGACCTACCTCCCGCAGCCTCGTGCCGGTGCCGGTGTCCGGGCTGAGCGGGGTCACCGCGCTCGCCGGGGCCACCTTCACCGGCTACGCGCTGCGCGGTGACGGCACCGTGGCCGCCTGGGGCGAAGGCCACTACGGCGAGTTGGGCAACAACACCACGGCCGTCATCAGCGCGGGCCCGGTGCCGGTGGCCGTGCCCGCCGGAGCCAGCGCCGTCGCCGCCGGCGGGTTCAACGGCTACGCGCTGCGCGCCGGCACCACCTGGGCCTGGGGTCGGGGCGACCTCGGCCAATTGGGCAACGGCACCTCCACGGACGGTCTGCTACCCACCGCCGTCCCTCGGCTCACCAACGTCACCGCCATCGGCGGCGGCGGCTACACCGGGTACGCCATCACCCGCTGACACACCTACCGGGAACCCCGTCCGAGCCGACAGCCGACACCATGGTCGGTCGACCTCCGAACTGGCCCGGGCGGGCCACCCGACGGGAATTCGACAGCTCAACCACTTCCCGTCACGTGACGAAACACCCGCGCGCGTACCCCGGGCCGGAGCTCTTGGGGGCTAGTCCGCTGTCCTGTCTCATCACAGTTGAGGCAGATTCACGCTCGTGTCTGACGTACCTGAGCCAGTACGGCCCTCGATCATCTCACCTAGCTGAGGCAAACTCGGCAAACCTTTCCCGCGAACAAGGCGGCATTAGGCCTGGTCAAAGACGCAGGCGTCTCAGCTACTTGAGGCAACTCGGCGAATGTCGCACCTATCCCGCACCTGTCTCACCTTCGATGACGGGACACCCGCGCGGTTGCCGTCATGTCCCGGTCGATCGGACAGAACTGCCAACTCGCATAATCATCAATTATCCGGCGGTCCAATAACAGCATATGTAAGTGACCCGCCCCAGGTGGGGCGATTATCGGCGAGATCTTTCCAACGATTTTCCGACACCCCACCAACCTCCGGCCCGGAGATGACCGCGCCAAGCAGTATCGCTCGCCTGGGGCCCGCGGCGGCCGGCAGTTCACTCGGTGACCCGGATGCTTGACGTGGCAGCGACACCGGAGGGCCTGCGCCTTCGGATGATCCGACGCCCCATGGCGATGCCCGGAGTCTCGATGAACCGATAGGTCAGCTCGCTGACCAGGAAAGTGGCGGCCGTCCAGAGCGCGGCATCGAGCCACGGCGGCGCCCATGTCGGATCAAGGGCGGCGATGACCAGTGCCTGCATGAGGTAGACGGAATAGCTGATGGTGCCCGACCGGCGCAGCCACGCTGGAAACTGTCGCCCAGCTCGGGTGACCATGACGACGCAGGCGAAGACGAGGATCGCGCCCAGCCAGGCCGTGCCGAGCGGGAAGGCACGGCGGGCCACACCTGTCGGGTCGGTGAGCAGTCCCGACGTCGAGGTCGTCACCAGGATCACGATCCCGGTGAGCGCGGTGAAGCAGCCGGTCAGGGTCATCATTGAATTGCGCACCAGTCCCGCGAACCACTGGTGCGCCGCGTAGCCCGCGAACATCAGCGCGATGCTGAACACCCCGACCGGGAAGTGCCGGCCTGGCATTGCCAGAGACCACGCCAGCACGGCCGCGATCAGCCCGGCGTTGATCACCGCGCTGAGCAGCACCGGATTGCGGTGCAGACGGAGCAAGAAGAGCACGGAGATCAGCAGGTAGAAAGCCATCTCCCAGGCCAGCGACCAGTACAGACCCAACGCATCCGGCCGGCCGAGGAAATGCTGCAGCATCGTCACGTTGGCAAGCCAATCGGCGGAGGTGACCGCCGACGAAGGCATGTCGAGCAGTCGGGCGAAGCCGAAGGCAACAGTCAGACTGAACCAGTACAGCGGGTAGAGCCGGAAGAACCTGCTGATCCAGAACGAGCCGAGCCGCCCTGTCCGCGCCAGGCTGACCGGGATGATGAACCCGCTGCAGCAGAAGAAGATCACTACGCCCAGCTGGCCGATGTCCAACACGTTCCGGCTGATCACCGGAATGACCGACCACGTCAACTCGCCGACATGCTGGAGCAGCACCAGCAGCACCGCGATCCCACGGAGCGCATCGAGAAAACCCAGGCGGGCAGCGGGCTTCGCTGCCCTGCTCGCGGTTGGCACCGCATGATTGAACCAGCTGATCCCCGAGCATCGGCCGCGCCGCGACCGCGTCGCGGGCTGAAATTCCCCGAGTCCCAGCAGAATCGGTGTGGACATGACCACGCACGCAAGGACAAATGGTGGGGGTCAGGTGATGATACCGGCGCGGTGGGCGATGGCGACCATGTTGGCGCGGTCCCCGACACGGAGTTTGGGGATTGATTCGGGCCGTGGTTGTTCACGGTCAGTGGTGACACCGCTACCGCCAGCCGGTGGCCGATCTGCTTGTTGCTTTAAGGGGCAAGGTCGAACGCTTCTTCGGCACCCTGACCACCCAGCTACTGCCCACCCTGCCCGGGCACATCCCGCCCCGCAACCACGGGAAACCGGTCACCCCGGCGGCGCTGACGCTGTCCCAGTTGGACGCCGCCCTCGGCCGGTTCATCGTGCACGACTACCACGGGCGGGTGCACCCGGAGACCGGGCAGACCCCGGCCGATCGGTGGGCTGCCGGGGGTGGGCTGCCCCGGCTGCCGGAATCGTTGGCGGAACTGGACCTGTTACTGCTGACCGTGGCGACACCGAGGAAGGTGCAGCGCGATGGCATCCACCTGTTCGGGCAGCACTACTTGTCGATCACCCTGGCCGCATTCGTCGGTTAACCGGTGACGATCCGCTACGACCCAAGGGATCTCGCCGAGATCCGGGTCTACCACCAGAACGAGTTCGTGTGCCGGGCGGTGGTCCCGGAGATCGCCGCCACCAGCATCTCCATGAAGGACCTGCGGGCCGCCCGCAACCAACGCCGCCGCGAACTGCGCCAACAACTGACCGCGACGCAGCCTGGTCGAATTGCTTACCCACCCAGAACCAAGCACGCCGAAAGCCGAGCCAGTGGACAAACCGCGCGCCTCAACCACCACCACCGCGCCGCGGCGAATCAAGATCTACCGCGAGGATTGACCGCCGGCACGGGGTGCCCAGGATGACCGAGCCAGGAACCATCATCGACGCAGTTCGCGTTCAAGCACTCCTCGTTCAAGTCCTACCTTGATGGCGACGTCCCACAGCCGCACACGCCTCCCGATGCCCACCGCTGTCGTCAGGAACCAGCGTGACCCCTACCCCAGGCAAGTCAGACGCAACTTAACCACCCTGGACGTTCCGGGGCGGCCCCTCGTTAGTTCAGATTTTCGCGTGACGACTTCGAACTACAAGGGGTCCAAATCGCTGCGCGAAAATCGGCGTCAGTTTCGTCAATTCGATCTTGCGCTCAGAACTATCGCCCAGTTGGTGGGGCGGAATTGGCAGGCCCCAACCGGTATTTCCGGCCTGGTCGGTTTGAATGAGGGACGTTGGACTACCGGGATTGAGGACTGGCACACAGGAAGTACACAGCTCATCGCTGCTGCCGAGCAGATCGTAATGATGCGAAACTCGTTGGACTAGACCAGTAGTCTTAAAGACAACGGCAATGCCGGGGCTTTTCTCGGGCACCGCATCGCCGTCGTGATCGGGGAATGCATCGGGGGGTTTCTGACGATTGAAAGGCGAATGTGTCGCAGCGCCCGTCGTCGATGGTGCGGCGAGTGATGGCCTGGTTGGTGTGCTCGATGTTGTGGCACCACCATGCTTGTTGGCCGAACCGGTAAGCCGGCGACGAGAACCTCGAAGGCACCCGGCCCAAACCAGGCCCAAACCCCCACGGGATCCATTCCGCGAACGACCATCCAGTTCTCATCCGGAGAATTGGAGCCCACGAAAGGACGAGTCCATGAGGTTCAGCCAGCATTGGAAGCGGCTTGTTGTTGCCGCGGCCGCATCCGTGACACTTCTCGCCGGGGGACTGTCCGTCCTCTCCTCGACGGCGCTCGCCGCCCCCGCACCGGCCACGACAACGCCTGGCGGGACGATCGTCATGCTGACGCCGGCACGGATTGCCGATTCCCGGATCTTCATGTCATTCGGCACGTTCCACGCCGTCCAGTCCCAGGATCTGCAAATCGTCGGGCGCGGTGGAGTGCCCATGACGGGCGTCTCCGGCGTCATCCTGAATGTGACTGCAATCGGCGGGCCGGGGGGCGGGTACCTCACGGCATGGCCGTTCAACCAGACCCGCCCGGGGACTTCCAATGTGAACTTCGCCGCAGGGCAGATCGTCGCCAACACCGTCATCGTCTCGCTCCCACAGCCCGACGGCACCATCAGCATCTTCAACGGTGCGCCCGGCGCCACCGATGTCGTAGTGGATGTCGAGGGTTACATCACCGGTTGAAAGGCCGGGATGCCGGCGTCGCCGTAAGGATCAGAACGGCGCGAATGTCGCCTCTCGACAAGGGTGTTCCAATCGCTGGACGCTGACGTGTGGCGACTGACTTGCAATTGGGCCAGCGACGCCCACCCGAAGAAGCCTAAGCCCGGATCCACCGATTGAGTTGGGTGTCGTAGTGGGCTGAGGGACGAAATGCCCTTGTGCGCTGGAAGAATCGGATTTGTCTAGGACCCGGTTCGAGCGTCACGAAGGGCATCTCGCAGGTGAAAGGATCTCATGCTCGTCCGGTGCGTCGCGCGGTGTTCGATGAACCGAATCTGCTGGCTGCGGCGGGGTTGGTCCCGGTGGTCGGGTTGGCCGACCGGGTAGGTCTGAAAGAGCTGGCAGATCAGTTCTTGACGGTACCCACGGATAAGGGGCGCGAACGCCGGTTTGAAGGTCACCTCGCTTGTCGCGGGGATGGTCGCGGGCGCGGACAGCATCGATGATATGGCGATCCTGCGGCACGCCGGGATGCGCCGGGCGTTCGATGCCTGTTATGCCCCATCGACTCTCGGGTCGTTCCTGCGGACGTTCCGATTCGGCCATGTGCGACAGTTGGACGCGATCGCTTCCCGCGCACTGATCGGGTTGGGCCGGCAGGTACCGCTGCTGCCCGGTGTCGATGAGTGCGCAATGGCCGACATTGACGATTCGATCATCGAGGTCCACGGCTACGACAAGCAGGGCGCCGGGTTCGGCTATACCCACGTGCGGGGATTGACTCCTTCATCGGCACGGTAAGCAGGCTGTTCAGAATTAGCAGGGCTTGAGGGTTCTGGTTGGCGCCCGACGTGATGACCGGGTGCAGGCGAATCGTATCCGGCGTTTGTGATTCTCGGTGTTCCGGAAGCCGAAGGCGATCCTTCCGACGTGTTTGACGATGCGGTTGTAGCCCTCGGTGCGGCCGTTGCTGATCCCAGTTTTCAGGCCCTCGATGATCGATGGTTGCCACGCGTACACGGTCCACGCGAGCCGGCGGAGCTGGTGGATCTCGGAGTCGGCGCAGTGGATGTAGAAGTCGGTCAGCTGGTTCCAGATCCGGTTCCGGTCCGGGTCGGTTCCAGCGAGGGCGAGCAGTGCCCGGAGCATTTCCTTTCCCTGCCAGCACTTCTCAAGACCACCCGACGGGTCAGCAACGCGCATCGCGTCGTGCATCTTCGTGGCCTCGTCCTCGGTGAGGGACTCGCCGGCGCGGAGCAACCGGTTCCGTTGCGCCCATTCCGGGTCGACCTTCCGGCCCCGCCGACCACGCCGGGCCCAGGCCAGTTCCCGCCGGTACTCGGTCACGGCCCGGTTCGCCAACGCGACCAGGTGGAAACGATCGACGACGACGACCGCGTCCGGCAGGGCCAGCCGGGCCGCCCGGGCGTACGTCGCCGACGTGTCCATCGAGACGTGCGTGATCCCGGCCTTCCACCGCGGGTCCTGCTCCGCGAGCCAGGCGATCACCGCCGCCGAGTTCCGGCCGTTGACCTGCGCGAACAACCCGCCCGTGCCGCTCAGGTCGACCAGGCCGGTGTCGAACCGGTCGACCCAGGTCTTGGCCCCGGTGACCGGGTCGGTCTCGTACTTGCCCTTCCCGCGGCGGGTCTCGTCGATCCCCAGGACCCGCACCGGCGGCGGCGCAGCGGGCAGCACCTGCTCGGCGTAGGCGACGAACGCGTCGTGCGCGATCCGCCAATCCATGCCCAGCTCGCCGGCGACCGAGGACACCGGCCGGCAGTGATCACCGATCGACACGGCCGCCGCCCGTCGCGCCCTGGTGGTGATCCTGGCCCGCGCTGGGATCTCCTCGGGGAGGCAATCGGTGAATACCCGACGCTCGCACGATTCGACGCGGCACCGCCACTTCTGCTTATGCCACAACAACAATGGCCGGTCCGGGCCGATCCGAACATCCCGCGGCCGAGTCAGGACCCACTCCTTCGGCGACGTCGACCGTTCACCACAGCTGGGGCACCAACCGGCCAACTCCGGGTCTGTCCGGCACGAAACGACCCGCCGCCCAGCTTCATCGAGGGCGACCTCATCGACGAGCAGCCCGTCAAATCCCAGCAGCAACGAGCAACTACCCTGATCCATAGCTCGTGGTTCCCTTCGGAATCCTGATTGCGTAGAGAACAACCAGTTTCCAAGGGCCACGAGCCCTTCAGATCACCCGACACGCCGCCGCACGCGGGTCACCCCGAGTCCTATCAACTCTGAAGAGCCGGTAAGCACACCGCAAGCCGCGCCGGTCATCGTCGCGCAACGCCTCCGGAGGGGGATCGGCCGGGTCCGCCCGCGGCGCCGCCCGGCTGGTCGCCGACACCCTGGCGACCGTGCACCGGATCCGCACCCCAGGGGCCACCGGACCGGTGCTGCTGCGAGCGGATTCGGCGTTCTGCGGTCGCAAGGTGGTCGCCGCGGCCCGTGCTCATGGCCTGCTCCGGGCATCGTTCGTGCCGCCGGAACCGATCCGGCAGTTGCGGGACCTGACCAGGGCCCGGACCCACATCACCCAGGGCCGGACCAAGGAGATCCAACGGTTGGAGAAACTGTTGGAATCAAGCGGGATCAAACTGTCCTCGGTGGCCACCGACATCACCGGGGTGTCCGGCAGGTTGATGCTGCAGGCGCGTGATGGGCGGTGAAGCTACCATTCAACGCCTCGGTCAGCACCGGGATCTTGGATCGCATCCGGCGCTTCGCCAGGTCGGCCATCACCGCCGGGTCGGCGGTGCCGTTGCTGTCGATCAGCGTCCATGACCCGGCTGTTCCTGGACCGGATCGACGGGCACGCCAAGGACATTGCCATGCTGTCGGAGCGGATCGATGGGTTGATGACGCCTTTTCTGCCGGCCCGGGAGCTGTTGGAGAGCATCCCGGGCTTCTCCCAGACCGTCGCTGAGGTGTTCATCGCGGAGACCGATGGGGATATGAACCAGTTCCCCACTGCAGGGCACTTGGCGTCCTGGGCCGGTGTCAGCCCTGGATCCAACGAGTCCGCCGGGCGGGTCAAGTCCACCAAGACCAGACCCGGGAATCGTTACCTCAAAGGAGCTCTCGGCGTCGCCGCGCTGAACCAGGCCCGATCGAAATCGAGGAAGACCTACTTCTCGGCGAAGTACCGGCACCTGGCCTCCACCCGAGGACCGATGAAGGCGATCGTCGCGGTCGAACACGGCATGCTTGTCGCCGCCTTCCACATGCTGACCAACGCCGAGTTCTACCGTGACCCGGGCGCCGACTACTTCACCCGCCAGGACCCCGCAAAAACCAGGGCCCGCGCCGTCAAACAACTCGAAGCCCTCGGATACACCGTCACCATCCAGCAAGCCGGATAACCCTCACTTCAACGCCGTTCTCCACGACAGCACCAGCACCGTCGTGGAATACCTGCACGTCACCCACCCAACTGGTCACCAGCGGTGGTCACCAAATTTTCACGTCAGGGGCGACCAACGACTCGGGCGGGCGGCGAGAATCGAATTGGTCCCGGGTCACCACCTACCTTGCGACCCACTATCGGGTGGGTCACCCGACGATCGCCGGGGTAGTTGGGTCCATCGGTTGGGTGCCCAGGATGAGCAGGCCGGCTCCGGTGTCGTCGCGGCGGATGCGCAGACTGGATACCCCTGTGAGGGCCGTGCTGTTCAGGGTGAGTGGGGACAATGCCCAGGGCAACGTATCCAGGGTCACGGTGGTGGTGGACAGGACCCGGCCTTCGGCCAGTAGTTCGATGGTGACGGTGCCAGAGCCTTCCAGGGCGCGGGCGGCCCAGATGCGAATGTCGGCGGCGCCGCCGGGGTTCACGGGAGCGGCTATCTCCTGGCCAGGCGCCAAGTACAGGGGTACGGTGCCGGCTCCGCTGGTGCCGATCTGCGGGACGGTGGGGGCGGCGGTGGTGACGCTTGTGGTGGCGGCACAGTCCAGGGGGGCCACCCGACCCTCGGGTGTATAGGCGAGGGGCACCCAGGCTTGGCTGCTCAATCCCTGGTTGAGGGTGGGCGACTGGTCGGGTAGGGCAACCCATCGGTCGGTCTGAAGCAGAGTGGTGGGGGTGCCTTCGATATCGAGCACGGTGACTTGAGTAAGTTGACCTCCGCAGGAGTCATCGCTGATGCGATAGCCCTCGCTCCACCCGGTGAGCAGGTCACTGCTGGGTGTCTGGAACACGGTAACGCCGGAGCCCTGGCAGTAGGGGCAGGCCGGGTCGCCGATGGCTAGGTAGGAACGGCCGTCGTGTTGCCAGAGCGTGGGTGCCTCGACGAACCCGACCCCAGGCAGTCGGGTGAGGGGGCCCTCGGCGTCCAGTCCGCTGGCGGTGAGCTTCTGGATGACCATCTCGTGGCTGCGTTCGGTGGCCTTCTTGCCGCTGACGTCGGTGGCCACCAGGTAGGCACCGGCGTCGGTGACCAGCAGGTTGGCGTCCCCCACCCCACGGAACATCCGTGCTCCCATGGCCGGGTTGGTAGGTGAATGGGCCGGCGGGCGTGGGCGCGGTGAGCACGCGGAAAGCGTTGGGCGCCATACCGTCGACGGCGTCGGTCGCGGCGCGACTGACGTTGATCCACATGACGTACTGTTCGTCGATGCGGGCGACGTGAGGGCGAAAGCAGCCCAGAGCGCAGGCCTCGTCCCAGTCACCGACCTTCGGGTCGAACGCGAGCTGTCCTGGTTCCCAGGTGAGCAGGTCATCGGACTGGTACACGTTGAACCCGCAGAAGTCACCGTTGTTCCACTGGAACCCGCAGCCGTAAGCCGTGCCGTACCAGTAGTAGCGGCCGTCGAATTGGCTGACCTGGCCGTCGTGGGCGTCGATAGGCATGCCCGCGGTGTCCAACCGCTGGATTGGTGCTCCGGAGGGCAGCGTGTTCAGCAGCGGCCGCGCCGTCGGTTGCGGTTGCACGTTGGTGGTGGCTTCCTGTGCGGTGGTCGAGCAGGAAGCGGCCATTATCGCGGCCACATAGAGCCACAGCGCAACGATCCATCGGCGGCTGTTTCCGAACGCGTGCGGTCGAGCCCGGGGCACTGGGAACATGCCCTCCACCCTGCCCGAGGTCATGAATGTCCCGGGTCAACCCCGGCGGTGTGTCTGTTCCGGACGGCGGGCCGCTGCCGATTGGTGTTCTGCCCCGCTGCCCGGCCCGGCCCGTAGGTGACCTCGCAGACAGGGCAGTACGCACCCCAGAAGCAGGAGACGTCCGTAGGGCGGCCAACGCAACGGGGGCAGTCGCGCCAGGTCGCCAGTTCAGTAAGGCCGCGGACCAGGCCGCCTACCTCGGGGTGACAGATCGGACGGTCGAGAACGACCGCAGGCGGAATAGTTCGCCTGTCGACCCGCCTCCCACACAGGAAGCGGCAGCAGCTGCTCGGCGGGGGTCCGGCGGCGGGCGGCAGCGACCCGGCTCAGCGGCTCCGGTGCTGGCCGGGCGGGGCCCGGCGCCAGAGCTATTTCTGCACAGTTGTCCCCGCCGGTCGTGTTCGGGCCGGATTCGGCCGCGCGGGTCGGAATCGCTTGTTCTGACCACCGCGCCCAATCGCGGTGGTGACCCACGTCAATTTACGAGCGAGACGCTGGCCTCCCCATACGGTCTAGTCGGCGAGCATCTCGCCGTCCGGGCCGGTGTGCCGGGCCTGGAAGCGGCCGGACGGCAGCGCTCGGACGGTGCCGTAGCTGGAGCGGTGGGTGCGGGTTCGGCGCGGCGTGCGGGCCATCGGGGGGTGTCCTTCGGGTGGCGGGGTCCGGGGCACTGCGTACCGAAGTGGCACGAAACCCACCGAACAAGATCATCCCGGGGCCTCGAATCAAGATCAACGGTTCCCATTCTGACCTGCGCAGACAGGCTGTGGAGCGGGCGACGAGAATCGAACTCGCGCTATCAGCTTGGGAAGCTGAAGTTCTGCCACTGAACTACGCCCGCGTGGTTCGGCGGCAACTATACCTGGGTTCCGCAGCCCGACCGCGCACCTCTGGGGGTCGGCCCTGGCCCGGGAAGCCAACCGTGACGATCACGGTGAGGTGCGGCGTACCTCGTCGACGTGGGTGAGCGTGTGGTGCTCAAGATCGGTGGAGTCGATCGTCGCGCTGACCGTCGGAACCCCGCCCAGGAAGGACCGGCTGACATGTAACGCGCACTCCACCGGGAGCTTGCAGGCCGGACAATGCACGACGACGAAGGTCTGCGGAGCGCGGTCCTGGGCGTCGCGGACCCGGACGCAGTGGTGCCGGTCGAAGCCCGCGCGTTTCCCCTGTAAATAGGCGATCGGCAGGCCGGTCAGCAGCGCAACCGTCAGTAGAGCCTCCAACATTCTTGGTCCCCTCGTATGGGATCGACGTTACGCCGTGCCACCTGGAAAACAACGTGAGCACTCGAGTTTCAGCTGGGCTTCCGGTCACAGGGCGTCACCGTTGGCGACTGCAGACGCAAAGTTCCGCTCCCGGCCGCTTCGTCTCCGGACACCGTTCGACTCGACCACAGCGGGACGACATCGCGACGGCCCTGCCGCGACTTCCTCTCACCCCAGCGTGACGCAGCTGCTGGTGAGGGACAACGCGATTTCCATCACGCCCGCCACGTTAGGCTTCCGGCCATGCTGCTGTCCGACCGTGACCTACTCGCGTCGATCGACGCCGGTGCACTCGGCCTCGACCCGTTCGATGCGTCGCTGATCCAACCGTCCAGCATTGACGTCCGGCTGGACCGGTATTTCCGGGTATTCAACAACTCCCGGTACACGCATATCGACCCCAAGGTGCAACAGGACGATTTGACCACCCTCGTCGAGGTGGACGGCGAAGACGCTTTCGTCCTGCATCCCGGCGAGTTCGTGTTGGGTTCGACGTTCGAGAGCGTCACACTGTCCGATTCATTGGCCGGCAGGCTTGAGGGGAAGTCCTCGTTGGGCCGGCTGGGTCTGCTCACCCACTCGACGGCCGGCTTCATCGATCCGGGGTTCAGTGGGCACATCACGCTCGAACTTTCCAATGTCGCGAACTTGCCGATCACCCTGTGGCCGGGAATGAAAATCGGCCAATTGTGCCTGTTCCGGCTCACCTCGCCGGCCCTACACCCCTACGGCTCGGCCGAATACGGCTCCCGATACCAGGGGCAGCTCGGGCCAACTCCGTCTCGCGCGCACCTGAACTTCCGCCAGGACGACACTCGCCGGTAGGTCGTTGGGCCGCCGACGCGAGCCGCGCAGCGGTGGGCACCGTGTACGGACCGATGGGGGACGGCAGGCTGACCGCCCGTTCCAATGACGCGAGGCCGCGCCGGATGAGTAGTCGATCCCAACGCCGGCGGTCCTGGTCGGGAAGCAGAACCGCCTTGCCGTCCGGGCCGATCCGCGCGAGCGACCTGGATGCCTGGATCTCCATCAGTGCGACCAGGCCGTGCACCTCCGGCTCCGAGGGGACCAGTCCGGCCAGCACTCGGCCGAGGCGCAGGGCCTCGTCCGTGAGAGCCGGCCGCATCCAGTCCTCGCCGGTGGTGGCGGAATACCCCTCGTTGAACACCAGATAGATCACCTGCAGCACCGATGCCAGCCGGTCCGACGTTTCCTGCCGGCTGGGTAGTTCGAAGGCCACACCCTTCGCGGCCAGGGTCCGCTTGGCTCGGACGATCCGCTGTGCCGCAGTCGCTTCGGGGATCAGGAAGGCCCTGGCGATCTCGTCTGTCGACAACCCGCCCAGGCAGCGCAGCGTCAACGCGACCCGGGACTCCAGGGGCAGCAACGGATGTGCAGCGGTGAAGATCGGCCGGAGCAGGTCGTCCTCGATGTGATCGTCGAGTGTGTCGTCGAGCTCTGCCGAGATCGGCTGTACCCCAACGACAATGTCCCAGCCGATGGCGTCGAGCTTGCGCTGGTGCACTGCTCGGCGGCGGTGTGCGTCGATGCCGCGGTTCTTCGCTGTCGTCATCAGCCAGCCGGCGGGGTTTGGTGGGATGCCCGTGTTGGGCCATTGCTCCAGCGCGACAACGAGTGCGTCCTGCGCGAGATCTTCGGCGAGGCCGACATCTCCGGTGGCTCTGGCGAGTCCGGCGATCAGCCGCGCCGACTCGATGCGCCACACCGCTTCGATGGCGCGCCGAGTCGCCGCGTCATCGGACCCGTTCGACGTCATGGCCGTATCAAACACCGCTGAGAAATAGACACCGCTGCGATATCGACCACCGCTGCGATCACCAATGCGTAGCCCCCGTGCACTGCGGCTCGGGGGCCGGCTGGGCTCGTCGTTCAGGAGGTGGGCGGCGCGAAATCTTCTGGGCCGAAGACCTTCAGCACCTCACACCCACCCTCCCAACCGGGCACGAACTCCTTGTGCACCGCCATGAATCGGGAGGCCCACTCGACGGCTTCCGCCTTGGAGCGCACCTCGTACTCGGCGTAGCTGATGAATTCCTTGGCCTCGGCGAATGGGCCGTCCATGACGCTCAATTCACCGGCGCTGAGCCGGATCCGCGCGCTGGTCGCGCCTTGGGCCAATCCCGCGTGGCGAAGGTCGCGAGGAAGACGATTCCCGTCACCCGGGAGAACACCGCAAAGCCGCGGTCACCGTCAGCGGAGTACCGCCGGGCAATGACGAGGCAGGCGATCGCCAGGCAGGTGAAGCCGGTCATGGGATGCTTTCGGTGGTGGCGGGAGGCCTGCCCTTCCGCCTTCACCACCTCCACGAATGGTGCGACCACCGATCGACAACCGTCAGGAATTTTCTTTCACCGATTTTTCCGCCGGCCGCACGGTGCCCTGCCGACCGGGGCTCAGCCGCCGATGTGGGTGACGCTGACGTTCTCGACGGTCGCCTTGCCGCCACCGGCAAAGAGGGCGACATCGTCATCCCCGGCGGCCGGGAAGACCAATGAGGTGATGACTGCCTTGCCGTCACCGGCGAAGACCTCGACGCTGTCGCCATCGACGACGATCCGCAGGGTGAGTTTGCCGTCGGTCAGTGCGATCGGGGCGGCGGACCCGGGGAGAACGCCGGGGAGAAATCGGATTGTCCCGAGGACGTCCGGTCGACCTGCAGGATCCCGGTTTCGGTGACGTACTGGATGCGCGTACCGGTCTTGCCGGTGGACGAGCCGAGCACCGTCATCCCGGACACCTGCGCCGCACCCGGGACGAGGGTTGCCTGGATCAGCAAATTGGTGCCGCTCGCCGTGCTGTCCAGCTTGCGGCTGCCGTTGGTGATGGGGACCGAATCCTTGGCATAGGCGGGCGGGGTGGCGGACAGCGCGGTTGCCGCCTCGGTCGGGATCGACTCCAGCAGCCGGGGGATGCCGTCGACAGTGCTCAGGGACAAGTCCCGCGGCAACGTCATCGCCCCACGGCTCGGTGACGTTGGGACGGCATCGGCGTACAGCCAGTTGTTCAGCCAGCCGAGTGCCACCGTCCGGCCGTCCGGGGCGCCGCTGAACGTTGTTGCCGATGTCGAAGTCCGCACCCCAGTCCATCCAGGAGAACATCTCTCCCGGCTGCGGGGCACCGACCCCGGCGGGACCGAGCGGCTCTGGCGTGAAGGTCGCGCCGTCGAACGATCCGACGAAGTACTGGACGGAGGGGCCCGCGGTTTTCGGGGGGATCGGCGCCGCGGAGTCGCCAGCGGCTGTCTCGGCCACCGGCTCTGCGTCGGTTGCCTGATCTGTGCGGATGCTGACCGGCATCACCCACTTGATGTTGGTCGGATCGCCGTCCAGGGCAAGCGGGAACAGGTCCGGACTCTCCCATGGCCCGGCCTGCGAGCCGACCCCGGTGACCTCGCTCAGATAGGTCCAGTTCTTTAGGGTTTTCGACTTGTACAACTCCACGGCGAACTTCTCGGCCACCGCGGCGACCAGCACCCAGTACCCGCCCGGCTCGTACCAGAAGACCTTTGGATCCCGGAGGTTCTCGCCGGAGATCCCCGAGTCCAGCACCGGGTTGCCGGAGTACTGCTGCCAGGTCTGACCGTGGTCGGTGCTGTAGGCCAGTGACTGGGAATCGTCGACGACGTTGGTGTAGATCGCGACCATCGGCGGCTCGGTGTCCGTGCCCAGACCTGAGGTGTTGTCGGTGTCGACGACGACCGATCCGGTGAGCACCTGTGCGTCCGCGCTGCCGGGGATCGCCACCGGTTGCTCGGTCCAGGTCACCAGGTCGGTGCTGGTGGCGTGCGCCCAATCGACGGCGCCGGCGATGTCCTCGGTGCCCGGATTGTGTCGATAGAACGCGTGGTAGGTGCCGTTTTCGTAGACCAGGCCACTGGGATTGCTGGTCCAACCACCGGCCGGCGCGAGGTGTTTGGCCGGGAGCCACCGCTGCGCGTCGGGTAGGGGAGCGGCCGTGGTTGCCTCGGGGGTCGCCGAGTACGTCGCCGCAGGGCTGGCACTGCGGGGGGCGGACTGGGTTGCGCGCGCACCGGTCGTCGCGGAGCTGCAGCCGGCAAGCAGTAGTGCGATAGCAACGAAAAGCGCCGTTCGGGCGCGCGACGGAGGTGTCTTCATGTGCGGGATCGCTTTCGGTCGGCGTGCTTGATGAAGGCCAGATCGAGGATCCTGACGCCCTTGTCAGCGCCGCATCGGATGACGCCTGGCGGCTTCTTCGCAGGCGCCTGCAGCGTGTGGCTGTGAGCAGCTCGAATTTTACGGGTCAGAACCCCGCGAATCCCTCGTTGGGGTGACGTCTTGGTCACTCACCGTCGCTGACCAGGCAGGATGGATCTCAATGTGCCCCGGATGTGAGTATGGGCACGGCGGGTGCGATGTTCTCCACAGCGTTCAGCGCCTAAGTTACTGACCAGTAGCTGTTGGCACGTATTCAAGACGTAGGAGATGAGCCTGCCGATGACGTGGTGGTCGTGGGTCCTGGGGTTGGTTGCGGTCGCGTTCATCGTCGTCGGGTTCGGAATGCTCGGGCGAGCGAGCGTGCAGATGTACCGGCACGTGCGGTTAGGGGCGTCGGATCCGTTCCGGGCCGGCCCTGTTGCGCCGCGGTTGGTGACGTTGGTGAAGGAGTTCCTGGGTCACACCCGGATGTTGAAGTGGGGGTGGCAGGGGGCGGCGCACTGGTTTGTGATGGTCGGGTTCGGCGCGCTGGTGTTGACACTGGTACAGGCGGTCGGGCAGACCTTCGACCCGGCCTTCGAGATTCCGTGGTTGGGGCATCAGGCCTGGTACGGGTTGTTCGTCGAGTTGATCGCACTGACCACGGTGCTGGGCATCGGGTACCTGATCGTGTTGCGGCAGGTTTCTTCCCCGCGGCGGTCGGGGCGGAAGTCGCGGTTCACCGGGTCCAACGCGGGTCAGGCGTATTTCGTCGAGGCGGTGATCCTGTCGATCGGGTTGTGCATCTTCCTGATCCGCGGTTTCGAGTCCTCGACCGGACTGTTGCCGTTCCCGACGTGGGCCGCACCGATCTCCACCTGGCTGGGTAGCTGGTTGCCGGCGTGGCCGGCAGCGATCTCGGTCATTGCGCTGCTGAAGGTCATCATCTCGATGGTCTGGGCGATCGTTATCGCCCGGAATTTGTCGATGGGGGTGGCGTGGCACCGGTTCCTGGCGTTCTTCAACATCTATTTCAAACGGGAGGACATCGGGCGGGACCGCCCTGGGTGCGCTCAAGCCAATGATGTCCGGCGGAGCGGTGCTGGATCTGGAGGAGGCGGACCCGGAGGAGGACACCTTCGGGGTCGGGAAGGTGGAGGACTTCTCCTGGAAGGGCTGGTTGGACTTCGCGACGTGCACCGAATGCGGGCGGTGTCAGTCTCAGTGCCCGGCGTGGAACACGGCGAAGCCGTTGTCCCCGAAGCTGGTGATGCTCGCCCTGCGGGACCACAGTTTCGCCAAGGCGCCCTACATTCGTGCGGGCGGTGGCATCGACCTCGCCACTGGCGACGAGAAACTGTCCGAGGCGGATCTGGCGGCGTTCGCGCATGCCGATCCGTTGGCCATGCTGGAAGCGGGCCGGCCGTTGATCGGCCCGAGCGAAGTGGACGGGAGTGGGCGCCAAATAGGGGGCATCATCGACCCCGAGGTGTTGTGGGATTGCACGACGTGTGGGGCGTGTGTGGAGCAGTGCCCGGTCGATATCGAGCATGTGGATCACATCGTGGACATGCGCCGTTACCAGGTGATGATCGAATCGGAATTCCCCACGGAGTTGGGTGGGTTGTTCCGGAACCTGGAGAACAAGGGCAACCCGTGGGGGCAGAACCAGAAGGACCGGCTGGCCTGGGCGAAGGACCTGGACTTCGAGGTGCCCGTCGTCACGGACACGATTGATCCGGATCATGAGTACCTGTTCTGGGTGGGGTGCGCGGGGGCGTTCGAGGACCGGGCGAAGAAGACCACCCGGGCCGTCGCGGAACTGATGCACATGGCCGCGGTCGGGTTCGCCGTGCTGGGCACCGGGGAGACCTGCACCGGGGACCCCGCGAGGCGGGCGGGGAATGAGTTCCTGTTCCAGATGCTCGCCCAGGCCACCGCCGAAACCCTGAACGAGGCGTTTGGGGACCGGACCACCCGGAAGATCGTGGTGACCTGCCCGCATTGCTTCAACACCCTGTCCAACGAGTACGGCGACCTGGGCGGGAACTACGAGGTCATCCACCACACCCAACTGCTGAACCGCCTGGTGCGGGACCGCCGACTGGTGGTGAAGAAGGACCCCGGGGAGACGCGCAAGGACGTCACCTATCACGACCCGTGCTATTTGGGCAGGCACAACAAGGTGTACTCCCCGCCGCGGGAGCTGATCGAGGCCTCCGGTGTCACGTTGAAGGAAATGCCGCGGAATACTGCGCGGTCGATGTGTTGCGGTGCGGGTGGGGCGCGGATGTGGATGGAGGAGAAGATCGGGAAACGGATCAACCTGGAACGCACCGACGAAGCACTCGAGCACCGGGGGCGAGTCAGATCGTCACCGGGTGCCCGTTCTGCAAGGTCATGCTCACCGACGGCCTCACCGCCCGCCAAGGGCAACCCACCGCGGAGATCACCCGCAATATCGAGGAAGTCGAGGTCCTCGACGTCGCCCAGATGCTTCTCGCCGGCGTCAAAGGCGAACGCTGACGAGGCAAGCAACTGGCCATCTTGATCCGGATGACGGATCTCGAGCCATTCGCTCCGGCAGCTACCAGGTATCGATCAGCGCCGTCACATCAGCCACCAGCACGTCAAACCCCTGACGCAATGCTGCGATCAGGTCGGTGAACCGACCTCTCGCGGGCGCTGCCGCCGCTGGTGCTGATGGCGCAGCAGTTGTCGTGGGCGGGACCGCATTCGTCTCGGTAGTGAGTTGCGTCGGCGTGCTGTCGGCGGTGGTCGGGTCAGCTGTCGGAGTTTCGTCGGGTGCCGCGCCGTCCGGGCTCTCCGCGGCCAGCACAGCCTGCGCGGCTGCCGTCGCCGAGCTCCGCATCTCCTCGAAGTCCGGTCCGTCGGCGGTTTGCAGGATCGCCACAAAGTACTGGTCGGTCCAGCCCACCGAATGAATCTCCGCGGGTTCTGACGAGCCCGCGCCAATGTCGGTCCAGCCCTGCTTGGACCCGTGGTCCCCGGGCAGGGTATTCATTCCGAAGAACTGATTGGAACCGTCGGCGCCGGTGCGCGCGGTCCCGGCCATGGCTTCCAGCAGCAGCGGAGCGACCGTCGGGTCGGTCGACATCTCGAAGAGGAACTTCGCTTCGTCGTCGGCGGTGATCAGCTCCCAGCCCCAGTCGTGCGGGCCGGTCATCGGTCCATTGCTGGTATTCGCCAGCCCGTAACGCGCCGCCATGCTGGGGACGATGTCGACGTTCCACAGCGACGACTCGATGTTGTCGTCGGAATTGACGATCATCGTCCGCAAGGTCTCGGCCATCGAATCGTCGGGTCGGCCGCCGGCCTGAACCTCGTAGTAGGCGACGGTGAACAACTTCACGATGGACTCGGAGATGTACTGCGTGCCGCCGCCGCTTCCAGCGACCCGCGCGCCGGTCTTGCGGTCGACCACGGCGATGCTCTGCTGGATGCCTTGCCGGGCTGCCGCAGCGACCGAGGTGTCGACCGCCAGCTGAATCGCAGTGGCCGTGACGGCGGCGGCCGGGGTCGCCGCGAGCAGTCCCGTCGAGAGCACGAGCGTGACGGCAAGAGCGGCCGAACGCAGCTGCTCCACCTTGCGCCGACGCCGACATGAGATCTTCATCGCCACTGACACTGCCAGCCACATCGGGGGAGAGGAAATCCATCGAACACGGCTCTTACGCGGCGCGTGTTCGATCGACCCGTCGAAAACGGCCCTTCGCCGGCCTCGCGAGGGGCCGCAGGCGCCGGGTCGATTGGCCGCCGACTCGGGGATCAGGACGCGAGCAGCTGCCCACCGGTCAGACGCTCGAGCAACTGTTGCTTGATCGCCGGTCGGGTGCCGAAAACCAGCAGGAATCCGGCCTCGCGGTAGAGGCGCTGGGCATGGTGGTCGGTGAGGACCGATCGACTGCCGGATTGCACGACGAGTGTCGTCGCAGCCCGCACCGCCAACAGGCTGGCCTGTGCGCGGGCCGCCGGGATCCCGGTCGGCGCAGCGGTCAGCAGGTCGATGCGGGCCCGCGCCAATTCGTCGTCGAGCGGGCTCGGCCCGATCAGCGCGGCGCATCGCTGAGCGACTCCCAGCGCGAGGAATCCGTTCAGGGACGACCCGGCGGCGTCGTCGCCGGCCCACTGGGCGAATGGTTGGGTGTGCGTGAGCCGGTCGGCCGGGACGAAGTGACGGTCGAACCGGATCGAGACGGTGTTGCTGGCCTGCACCGCCATCAGGCGGGTCCCGACGACGGAGAGGGTGGGCGATTCCACTGCGTCCAGCAGCAGGAAGTGAATGAGGTCCTGTTCGTCGCGGGCGGCGACCTGCAGGGTGTCGATCAGCCCCCAGCCGGTTACCCAAGTGGTCTCACCGGTCACCAGGTAGCCGCCCGGTACGGCCGCAACATGCACCTGAGCCGGACCTGGCCGTAGCCCGGCGAGCGCGATTCCGGCCCGTCGTTCCCCGCTGCACAGGGGCCCGAGCCAGCTGGCACGGATGGCGGCCGAGGGGCTCGCTGCTACCGACAGCACCGGTCCGAAGTGTTGCAGCCCAACGAAAGTGGTGGTCAGGCAGCCGCCGGCGAAGGCGATGACGACATCGGCGATGGCATCGTAGGAGCCGAGGCCGAGGCCGCCCAGCTCGGGCGGTGCCGCGATGCCGTAAAAGCCTTCATCGGCCAGCAGGTCCAGATTCTCCCGCGGGGATTTCTCCCCGCGATCAACCGCAAGTGCCGTCGGGAACAGCGTCTCGTCGGCGATCTTGATGGCGGTCGCCCGCCGGCGCTCGGTGTCGGCCATGGAGCCATTTTTGCAGGTGAATAGTGCCCGCTCGAGTCGGCCGGCGCTCAGTGAAGTCGGCCGCGTCCGGAGTGGCTGTGCCGAAACGTCGTCGATCTCGGCCGGCAGGGCCATCTACGTGGCTGCCGGGATCTCCGTCGCCGGAGAGACGGGTCCGGTGTCCATCGGCACCTTGGTCGCCTTCACCGAGGGAGGAAGCGCCGCACGCGGCCCGAGGCCGGCAGCGGTGAACAGCTCGGTGACTGCGGCGCCGTAGTCGGCGGCAAGGGGCATGCCGCTGAGGGCATGCTGCACCACGAACCCCTGCACGAGCGAGAGAAACAGCGGCGTCAGCTGGGCCGGCGTCATTGGCAGCTCCGCTCCGGTGGCCGCCATCCAGCGCTGCAGCATTTTGCCGATCGTCAGCCGCAGCCCACCGAGGATCTGCTCCGCCACCGGTATCAGCGTCGGGTTCCGCGTTGCTTCGCTCCACACCGCAAGGAGCAGTGGGAACAGGTCGGCGGGCGCCTGTTCCCGGGCGAGGACCGGCTGCCGCACCAGGAAGGCCGCGATCTCCGCGGGGCTGGGTGGCGGTTCGTATTGAGCGAACTCGTTCAGTCGGCCCTGGACGCCGCCGAACACCTGCGTCGCGACAGCGACGATGATCTCGTCCTTGGAGCGGAAGTACAAGTAGACCGCGCCGGCCGACAACCCGGCCTCACGAATCACATCGGCCATCGAGGTGCTGTGGAAGCCCTTGCGGGAGAAGCACTTCCAGGCCGCAATCAGGATCTGTTCACGACGTGACTCGCGGTGGGCGTCGCTGACCTTTGGCATCGTCACATAGTAAACCGAATATTCGTTCTTGACGAGCGGGTGCGGGAAGGGCATGCTATCGACAACAAAACGAACGATCCTTCTTGGAAAGGGAGAGGCTATGTCACTGTCGAGTACGACCAAGGCGCAGACCGGGACCACCCCGGGAGCTCACCTTGATGGCCCGGAGGCTCACCACCCGGGCGCCCGGGTCGCCGTCCACGATCACCCGGAGGCACGCAAGGCGGTGGCGCTGGTTCTTGCGCTGACTGCAGGGCTCTCGCTGATCCTCGCGCTGTTCGTCAGCATCGCGGTCAACTCGGGCCCGAACGGAATCCGGCTCGCCGTGGCTGGACCACCGGCGGCGGTCGAGCAGATCAAGGCCGGCGTTGCCCAGGCGGGTGGAGCCGATGCCTTCGAGGTTTCAGTTGTCGGTGACGACGCCTCGGCCAGGGCGGCGGTGCAGGACCGCACCGTTGACGGCGCGATCGTCATCGGCCCCAACGGTCCGACGCTGCTGACAGCGAGCGCGGGATCGCCTGCCATCACCCAACTGTTGACTGCCGCGGCCGCCCATCTCGGGAATCCGGAAGCGACCGGACCGCCCGTCGTCGATGTGGTCCCGCTTCCGTCGGGCGACAGTCGAGGTGTCGGGCTGGCGGCAGGCTCATTCCCCATGATCATCGCCGGCCTCGCCCTCGGTATTGCCGCGGCGCTCGCCCTCCGCAGCCGTTGGCTGGTGCTCGGCACCATCGTCACCGGTGCGCTGACGATCGCCGTCAGTTTTGCCGGAATCCTTGCCTGGCTGGGTGTTTCGGGCGGTCACTTCTGGGTCGAGGCCTCGGCGATCTCGCTGACCATCACCGCCTCCGCGTTGGTGGTGGCCGGTCTCGTTCGGCTGATCGGGACGGTAGGGGCGGGACTCGGCGCCTTGTTGCTCGTCATGGTCGGGAACCCGTTGTCCGGTATTGCGAGCTCGCCTCGACTGCTACCCGCGCCGTGGGGCGAATTCGGTCAGTGGCTACCGACCGGCGCCGGTGGAACCCTGCTACGGACGGTGGCCTACTTCCCCGATGCGTCGGTGTGGAAGCCGTTGCTGGTGCTGCTCTGCTGGGCTGTGCTGGGAGCCGCCGGGGTGATCTTCGGCAAGCGGGTCGCGGGTGGTCACGCGGCCGGCGACATCGTGGCGCAGTCGGCCGTCTGATCTGACGGTCGTCCCGGAGCGCGTATCGCCACAGCGGCGTAGGCCGAGTCTGCCAACAGACTCGGCCCACGCCGCTGGGGTTGCCCGCGATCAGCTCAGCCGGTGACGTCCAGCAAGGTCAGCGCCAGCACACCCGAGGCGTCGCTGTGCGAGACCGCACCCAAGTAGCTGACACCAGCAGACGCGCCCGTCCAACTCACGGCCACCGTGCCGGTTGCTCCGATGGCGGCCGACGTCGGAGCGCTGTCGATAACGAGCGTTCCGCCCGATGCCGACGGAACGATCCAGTTCTGCAGCGTGAAGGTCAAGGGACCGCCAACCACCTGCCAACCGTGCACGATCATCGTGTAGTCGCCGTCCGGGGGCGATGCCAGGTTGATTTCCTCGTCCGTCCCGCCGTTCGTGCTCTGTGCGATCACCTCGCCGTCGGAGTTCAGCAGGAAGAGGTCCAGATCGCTCTCCCCGGGAAGGGCGAGTTTCCAGCGCGCGAATGCTGCGCCGGTGATCGTCACCGGTACTGCGACCACGCCGGCCCCGTCGTCGGCGCTCGGGTAGGTCTGATCCGGGTCCTGGCTGATCTCGGCGGTGGTATCGATCGGAGGCACCAGTCCGTGAGCGGCCGCCGTGTAGGGCCCGGTGTAGCCGAATTTGACCGGGAAACTGGCGGTGCCGGTCTCGCCCGTTCCGGACAGCTCGGCCGGGACGTCCAGGGCCGTGCCGCGGACCGCGATCGGGCTGCGGACCTCGTATCTGCCACCCACCCGGTTGGTGTGACCGAGGAACGATGCGGGGCTGGCAGTGTCCGCGGCATCGGCCGATTCGTCCGGCGTCGAACTTCCGGAGTGCCGACCACGCGCGGTACTGCCGGTCCAGCTGATCGACCCGGTCCGCCACTCACCGACCGGTCCACTGCGATTGGTGATCACCACCTGATAGCTGGCTGATTGGCCCGGCGCCAGCGTGAACTGGGTCGGTATCACGGTGATCCGATACCCGCTGGGCGCCAGCACACTTGCCCGGAATGTCGTCGGTTGATCGGCGACGCTGGTCACGGTTCGGGTGATCGTCTGGGAGCCGGCGAGCGCGGCCACGCCGATCGAGGACAAGTTCAGATCGGTGGCCTTGGTCGGTATACCCAACCCTGCCAGCCGGGCGCAGGTCGCTGCTGGATTGGCGAAGATCTCGGGGCCCTCGTCACACAGGAACCCCAGATAGCTGTCGAATCCGGCGTCGTAGACCAGACCCGGGTTGAACGGCGAACCCCTGTCCGCGACCTTCCCGGGCTGGACCATCCCCGAGCCCATGGCAAATGGTCCCGCCTGGCTGGTCCGGTCGTTGTCCTTCACCCGAGTGTTCGCCGTGGTCATGATGGCCGATTTCGCCGCAGCCGCGCTCCAATCCGGGTGCTGCTGCTTGATCAGCGCATACATCCCCGCCATGACCGGGCTGGACATGGAGGTGCCGGCAATGGCCTGGAACAACTCGCCGGCCGGCTGGGAGCCGGGGGTCGGCATGGGGGTGTCGCCGGCCAGGATCTGGATACCGGGTGCGGTGATATCCGGCTTGATGATGTCCGATGCCGTCGGGTTCGGCCCACGTGAGGAGAAGATGGTCATCGACGGCGCGTACCGCAACTTGTCGGTCGTCCCGGTTTCCAGCGTTGCGCGCGGGTTTCGATTCCGCGCAATGTAGTTCTTCGCCTTCAGGCCGACACTCTGGTCAAGCATGACGCTGGGGACGAAGTAGTTGTCGGTGAAGAGATTGTCGGTGTCCGTTGCGTTGAACATGATCATCCCGGCGCCGCCGGCATCGAACACCGTGAGGCTCTTGTCGATTCGTCCGTTGCCGCCGCGCTTGCACAGCACGATCTTGCCTTCGACCTTTGTCTCATCAAGGGTTCCGGGTAGGCACAATTCCGCATTCGCCGGGGTGACGTCCTGCTTGCCGGAAAGCTGCGCGTCCACCAGTGGCAGGCGTGCGGTGCCCTGGGTGACCGAAGCGCCGACCAGGGTCGGGCCACCGGCGAGTCGCACGGTTCCCTTGAAGGAACGGGACATGGTGTTCGCCCCCACCGCGGTCACCCACGGCACATCGGCAGGGCCGCCGATGGTCGACGGCGCGGGGCCACTGTTGCCGGCCGAGACCGCCGCATACACACCGGCATCGGCGGCGAACAGGAATGCGATGGTATCCGCGCTCAGGAGATTTGCGCCCCCGCCGATGGAATAGTTGATGACGTCGACCCCATCGGCAACGGCCTGGTCGATCGCAGAGGCCAGATCCGAGGTAAATCCGCCCTGGTTGCCCAGCGCCTTGTAGGCGATGACCTGTGCGCGGGGGGCGATGCCGGAGATCTTGGCGATCTTGCGGCCGAAGATGGAAGCCTGGACATCGGCGTCGCCGGCCGCCGTCGAGGCGGTATGGGTGCCATGGCCTTCGTCGTCACGGGCCGAATCGAATTCGAAGGGTTCGGCCCCCACGAGCGCACGGTACGTCGCCAGCATCTGCCGCGCACCGATCAGCTTGTTGTTGCAGGTAAACGGCGCGTCATTCGGATTGGCAGCGGTATTGCCGAAATTGCAGGACGGCAGGTCCGCGGTGTTCTCCAATTCCACTGAAGGCGGCGGAAACGTGCCGTCGTCGGCAAAACTCGGGTGTTCCGGCCAGATTCCGGTATCGATCACCCCGACGACAACGCCTGTCCCGTTCACTCCGCTCGCCCAGGCGCCCCCTTTGGCGGTCAAACCCAGGAATCGACCGAGATCGTCGTCCTGGGTGCCGGTTTCCGGGGCTGCTGATGGGGTGCGGTCACTGGTCACCTGCCGTAACTCATCCGGCTGAACTGTCGCAACCTTGGGGTTCGCGGCCATCGCCACGGCCTGGTCATGGCTGGCCAGCACCGAGAACCCGTTCAACGCATTGGTGTAGTCCTGGACTTTTTGGTCGGACGCCACGCCCGCCTCGGCCACCACCTCGGAGTGTGTCGACTCCAGCGAATCGCCCTGGGCCTGGGCATCAGGGGTGTTCAACTGGCTGGAGTCAATCGAGGCGACGAGGGGGTCCTGCTTCATCACCACGATGTAACTGCCTGATGGACTTTCTGGAACTGATTTCAGCTCGGTGCCGCTGTCCGCCGCAGTGGCTGGTGCTCCCTCGGCGAGTGCCGGCCCAGCTGGCAGCATCATCGCGAAAACCATTGCCACCGTTGTGGTCAAGACTGTTGTGGTGCGCACAGGCGAACTCCTTCTTCGGTCTGCACGATGAGCGCGTCTTGCGGACTCAGCGAGCAAGCAGTCTGGGCCGAGGCGTCATGTGAAGTCCGTGTGAGCCGCGTGTGGAAAACGTACCGGCCGCGCGTTCGGGTGACAACTCGAGTTCGGCTTTTTACTGAAGATCCGTTTTGACGACTCTCAGCCGGGTGGCTGTTCCACCTGGGTTACCCGGCGCAGAGAAATGGCGGCCTGGCACCCCCGCTGTGAAAGCGGTACACGGTGCCGGCAACCTGCA
Source organism: uncultured Actinomycetota bacterium (assembly GCA_963730295.1). Taxonomy (GTDB): domain Bacteria; phylum Actinomycetota; class Actinomycetes; order Mycobacteriales; family Nakamurellaceae; genus Nakamurella. Next base: position 232,087 of record CAVSRE010000012.1, read on the forward strand.
GGCGGATCAGCGAGCCGTCGACCGGACGCTGCAGGTACCGCATTCCGGGACGTGGACATCCGAGCGCGCTGTCCGGCCAGCTCCTGACGACAGCGGAAAGCGTTACGATGCTGCCGATGTCGATGCCAAGGCGACCGGCCAGGTCCTGCCGGGCCAGCTCGACGAAGGGCAGCAGACCAGGATCAATGGTGTCGTCGCCGTCGGCGCTCCTTCCAGAAGAGTCGCCGGCTTGCCCCTCGGGCATCGCTTGCCCCTTCGTCGCAGATGTCAGGAGCACAACCGTAGTGCTCGACGCCCGGGTGCAACAGCACAATGGGCCGAAAGGTCAACCCCGTCCAACCCTCGGGGTGGTGCCGAAGCGTTTCGTGAGGTGGTGCCGAATCGTTTCTTAAGGCCCTCGGCCTCGATGATGCTGGTCATTTGTGGTTCTCCTTGGGTCACCTTCCCCAGCAGGCAGTGCGCCGGTGCCCCGACAGGGCGCGCACACTGCGCCGACATGGGGCTTCGGCCACGGCCCGGCCGGTGTCAGCGGTGGTTCTCGGTCTGGGAGACCTGTCCGGCGAGGTCGTCCGGCGACAGCTGCGCGCTGCCGAAGGCCTTGTTCAGCGGCAGCGCGAGGTGCAAATCGGTGGCCAGGGACAACTCGAGGGTCCCGTGCCGGAGCGCGTAGTCCAGCACGTGTCCACCGAGCTTGCGGTCCCGGTTGATGAAGTGGACATGGCCGCCGGGAACACCGATGCCGAGCTCGTACAGCGGTGTGCGGAATCCGGCGACGATGCCGCTCACATCATCGAATTGCCTGACCGGCTCGCCCTTGGTGGCGGTTCGCAGGGGTGGGTACGGTTTCGTCTGCCTCGCCACAGTCCGCGTCCGCACCCAGTCGAATTCGCCGGTGATCCGCATGGCGTACAGGTAGTTCTCCGAGGGAATGAGGTCATCGACGATGCCGGCCACTTCCGTGCGGGAAAGGTTGGTGGGCAGAACTTTTTCAATGGTGGGCAGGAAATGCGTGACGATGGCGAATGGCGTACGAAGGGCCGGGTCGGCCACCGCCGCCTCGCCGCTGCCGCGGAGCTGATAGCAGACCGAATCCAGCACAACCATTTCGCCGTCCAACGCATTGAACGTGCCCAGCCCGAAATCGCCGTGCCCGAGGAGTTCGCCGATGGTCAGCTCACCGTCATAGACGCCGTCGAGCAGCGCGCTCATCAGGCTGGTCTGAAACACCGAATGCCGCACCGGCGGCGGGCCGTCGCTCCCCGCGGGGTCGTGGCCGCGATCGATGTCGTTGCCGGGGTCGGGTTCGATTTTCGGGTCGTTGTCGATCATGGTGCGGCAATTGTCCGGCCGGACGGGCCGCGGGGCCACCGCGAGGGCGGGATTTCGGCGCTAGGCCCCGCGACGCCGCAGAAGGATCGCACCGACGGCAATCCCGGCCACCACGAGCACGGCCATGCGTTTGACGGGTACTCGCGCGGCCACGCTCAGGTCCCGGACCGTCCCGAATTGCACCGCGCTGCTGCCGGTCACGACCCGACCAAACCGTGATTCCGCGCCCTGTCCAAGATGTACCAGCACGCCATCGGGACCACGCACATCCACCCGCAAACCGGCGTTCCGCAGCTCGGTGGCCGCCCGGCCAATTGCTGTCCGTCCGGTCAGTGGGGAAATCGCGGCCGGCAACGACATATTCCGCACGTCGTGGATCAATCTGCGGGGATCACTGGTGTGTACCACCAGCGCCTGACCATCAACCACGAGATGCACGCGGTGGCCGTCGGTCTCGAATCGAAGGTCGGCGAATACCGACAACGGACGACCCGTGGCGGTGTTCGCCTCCCCGGTCGGGATCAGCACGCTCATGCTGCGGAGGCGTGCTCCGCGGTGGTGATCCGCAACGTGCCGTTCAGCTTCCAGCTCGCGCGTTCCGCGTCCGGCCCGGTTGCGCGTGGAACCTCGACGGTCATCTCGACGAACTCATAGTTGATGGCCGCGCCCCGATCGGTCAGGTAGGCCCACAACTCCTTGCCGAGATCGGCAAAGCTCGATTGGTTGTTCGGCACTGCGTGCAGATCTGTCATCGATAGCTCCCTGTAGTCGTCTGTCGCACCGGGCGTCGCCCAACGATCAGACACCACAGTTACTCGCAAAGAGCCTCCCGCGGATGCGGTGGTGGAGTAGTTGATGGCAGGGGCGCCGGAATTGGATCGAACGATGTTCTGAGGTGAGGGGATGTCGGTGGCGAGGGTTCAACCGGGGGGTGAACGGTTCCGCGCCGTTCTCGGCGTCAGCGCTTCGGATCCACCGTGCGACCGACAGCCACCCGCCACAACCGATCCCACTCGATCCGAGTTTTGGCTGCGGGCACGCCGGGACGATCACGGGGCAACACCACCCGGAGCGCACCCGGACGAATCGTGCAGTGCACCGGAGTTGGTACCGTCACGGCCTCGCCGTCGATGCCGACCGGGATCTCTCGTGCGTCTGCCTCGATGATCACGTCTGTGGCTGTCAGCGAAGTGAGGGACTGCCCACCGAACCGGCGAAGCATTTCGATCGCACTGGTCGCGCTGTCCAACCGCCCGGCGACCACCCCGAGCACGCCCTGATCCAACCGATTCCGTCGTCCCATGTCGATCAGACGTCCCGAGCCGTAGGGATTGTTGCTCACCAGGACGGCCTGCCGACCGTCGACTTCGCGGTCCCCGACGCGGACGGTCAGCGCCGGCCCGCTGCCGACCAGCAAGTCGGGCAGCATCGACACGATGGTGCCCTCCTTGTTGTCCCGGTATTCCGGGCTCTGCACGATCTCCGCATACGCACCGAAGGACGCGTTGTTGACGAACGGCCGGTCCTCGATCAGACCGAGGTCGACCCGCACCTCTACCCCGTCCCGCAGCGCGCCCAGGCAGGTCGACGGATCATCGCGGTCCAACCCCAGGTCCAGCGCGAAGTGGTTGCGAGTGCCGGCACTGATCACCAGGAACGGCAGGTCGTGTTCCGCCGCGATGCCCGCGACGAGCGCCTGGGTGCCATCGCCACCGGCGACACCGAGCAGGTCTGCGCCCCGGTCGACGGCTGCGCGCACGATCGCAGCGACGTCGACATGCCCTGGGCCCTCCAGCAGGGCGACTTCGGCGCCCAGCGCCTCCGCCTTGGCCGCTAGCCCGAACTTGACCACCTTGCCGCCGCCGGAGCGAGGATTCATCACGATGAACGCCCGGCTCACCTTCGGGGCGGGTATTTCCGGCATCCACGACGATCTTCGGATATGCAGGGCAGATCGCGCCGCCGCTCCGCCCAGCACCAGTAACCCGAGCGAGATCAGGCCCACCGCAATGACATTCGAGCGCGCGTAGCTGTAAACCACGAAGACGATGGCGAGTACCGCCAGCGCCAGACCGATCCACCGGATCACTCCGCGCCTGGCCAGGAACCAGAACGCGCCGGCCAGCAGTGCAACGGCACCGATCAGCCCGATCGTCACCAGCACGATGCCGGTCAAACCGGCCGATCCGACAATGAGGAGTGCAGTCGCCGCGAACGCGATCAACGAGATCCGCGCCAACCAGCGCTGTCGGTGGGTCGGCTCTGTTGACGCTGTGGTGCTGGTTGTCACGGCAACGACGCTAGGGCACTGTCATTTCGTCCGCATCACCCGGGTTGAAGGGATAAATCTCCGCTTCCAAAACGGTGACGGCTCTCGGCCGGTCGCTAGAACCTGCCGCCGCCGCCGCCCACACTGCCGCCGCCACCGCCCCCACCGAAGCCCCCACCGAAGCCCCCACCTCCGCCGAAGCCACCGCCGCCGAAGCCGCCGCCACCCCAACCGCCGCCGCCGCGTCCGCTGCGGCCCGAGTTCAGCACCGAGCTGAGGATGATCCCGCCGAGGATGGCGCCGTTGACTCCGCCGCCGCGTTGGCCTCCGCCCCCGCCGCCCCATCCACCCACATCCCGTTGGGCGAGGTCCGAGGCCTCCCGGGCCAACGACGAGGCCTGTTGTGCCTCGGCGAGGCCGGCCGAGGCATTGGTTCCGGCCAGCGATTCGGCGTTCGCCAGATGACGCTGCGCCTCAGCCAGCCGGGTGCGCGCCTGACTCCTCACCACTCCGCGTCGGGTCGAAATGAAGTCCTGCGCCGAACCGACTTCGGCTCGCGCGGCCGACAGCGCCTGGATAAAACCGGCCTGGGCCCGTTGCTCCCGCTGTTGGGCGTCGCGGGTCGCGGCAAGGATGGTGTCGAGGGCGAGGTCGGCCTCCTCGACCTTGTGCAGAGCAGTGAGCGGGTCGGCAGCCCCCTGCGGTGAACGGGCCACAGCCAGGATCGCCTGAATCTGGTCCAGCTGTGCCCGCAGGCTGCTCTCGGTGGCGCCGGCCCTGGCGGCACTCAATGTCCCGCGCACCGCCGCGAGTTCCTGATCCACTGCGGTGGAGGCCGCTACGAGCTGCCCGGCAGCCGTGGCCAGGTCCGTGTCGGTGTGTTCGATGGCGTCCAGCAGCGTCTGCGCCTGCGCAACGGCCTCCTGGGCCGCGCCGGCGGCGAGGACGGCCGGCGCACCCGGATTGGTCTGCGTGGCCGAGGGCTGCGCAGGCAGCGGTTGGGTCGCGGTTGGACCCGCCGAGCCTGCACCGACCAGCTGCTGTGCCTGCCCCGCGCTTGTCCGGGCAAAGGCCAGCCGCTCGGTCGCCTGATCGATGTTCTCGGTGACGTTCGCCAGGGCGGTCGGTGCGTACCGCTGTTGCAGTCTGTGCAGGGTCGCGGACACTCCCGCGATCCGAGCCTGCTGGGCGTCGATGCTGCCGGGCAGTTCGGCCAGCACCTGCGGCAGCCGGGCACGCAGGTCGCGGAGTTGATCAAACCGGTCGCTCTCCGCCTCGAGCTTCGCGGCGGCTTCCGCGCACCTGGTGAGGATGTCGTTCATCATCGCCCGCTTGGTGGTGTCGTCCTCCGGGATGTCATCGTCGACCCGCTGCCGGACCTCGAAGGCCGCGGTCAGCGACTCACGCGCGGCGTTGAAAGCGCTGCGGAAGTCGGCGACCGCGTCGCGACCGAACTCGGATTCGGCTGCCGAGAGCTCGAATTCGCTTGCCCGAACGGCATTGTCGGTGTCGATGAGTGCCTGCACACTTCGTTCGGACAGCTGGTCGAGCGGCTCCAGCGGTGCCTGCGGCTGGCCGTCCGGGCCGAGTCCCGGCCGGCCGTTCGGGTCGCTCGTGCGACGCGACCGACGATAGATCAGGTAGCCGCCGCCGCCGACGACGACAATCCCGCCCGCGACCCACCACCAGGTGGAGGACGATCCGCCGAGCGCGTCCCGGTAACCGTTCGCTGCCGCAATGGCCGCGCCGGCCCAGTCGCCGTCCACCAACTGCGGGCGGATGTCATTCTCGGCGACCTGGTCGAGTTGGCTGGTGCTGAGCTTGAAGTTCGGCGGGACGCGGACGCTGTAATCGCGGCCGACCGTCGCGATCGACAGCAGCATGTCGTTGGCCCCGAGATCGGACGCCAGGAAGGTCTGTTCTCCCCATGCCTGTCCGCCGCTGGGATCGTCGAAATTCTCGACGTAGACCACGAACAGGTTGACGTTGTCCTCGGCCGAGAGCTTGTTCAGGGCCGCCTGGACGTCGGCCTGGTCGCTCCCGCTCAATGCGCCCGCGCGGTCGGTGATCTGGGTCGGCACCCGGAACGGTGGTTCGGCGTGTGCCGCTGCCGTGGGGAGCAACAAGGCGCCGAGCACGGCGATCGCCCCCGTCAGCCCTGCTAGTCGCACGCGACGCGTCCTGGCCATCGGTCCCCTTCCATACGGTGGACCGAACCATACCCAGCGTGGGCTGCGGTGGCTGGAAGGTGCGGCCGGAGGGCCGGCGTGGGCTGCGGTGGCTGGGAAGGTGCGGCCGGAGGGCCGGCGTGGGCTGCGGTGGCCGGAAGGTGCGGCCCGAGGCTGGCTGAAGTACTGCTGATGGGGTCTTTCGCCCGCTTCGACACGACTGCGGGCGCCCATCAGCAGGGAATGTGCCCCTTGAGCAGCGTTTCAGCCGGCGGGAGAGGTGCGCGGAGGTGCGCGGCGTGCGGGGCGCGAGGCGGGCCAGCCGGTCCGGTCAGGCCTGCCGGTTCGCCGGGGTGAAACCGTGCGCCTGGGAACGCTCCTCCGCCCGGATGACATGGGTGACGGCATTGATCAACGCCAGGTGGGTGAACGCCTGCGGGAAATTGCCCAGGTGTCGGCCGCTGATCGGGTCCAGTTCCTCGGCGTAGAGGCCGAGGGTGGAGGCGTGCGACAGCAGGCGCTCGCACAGCGCAGTCGCCTTGGCGATCTCGCCGATCTCGACCAGCGCCGAGACCAGCCAGAACGAGCAGATGGTAAACGTGCCCTCCTCGCCGGCCAGGCCGTCGTCGGTCTCCTCGACCCGGTAGCGCATCACCAGGCCCTCGTGCATGAGTTCCCACATCGCCAACACGGTGGCTCGGATGCGGTAGTCGTCGGGCGGCAGGAACCGCACCAGCGGGGCGAGCAACAGCGATGCGTCCAGCGCATCAGAGCCGTAGCGCTGCACCAACGCACCGCGCTCGTCGACGCCATGGGCCAGCACATCGGCGTGGATCTCGTCGGCGATCTGCTGCCATTTGTCGGCGATGGGGTGCGAATCGTGCAGGCGGGCCAGTCGAACGCCGCGGTCCAACGCCACCCAGCACATGATCTTGGAGGCGGTGAAGTGCTGCGGTTCACCGCGCACCTCCCAGATCCCGCGATCCGGCGCCCGCCAATGTGCCGCGGCCTGTTCCACCTGGGCGATGACGATCGGCCACAGTTCTTCCGGCATCTGCTCCCGGGAGCGGGTGTGCAGGTAGATCGAGTCCAGCAGCGCTCCCCAGACGTCGTGCTGCTGCTGGTCGTAGGCGCCGTTGCCGATCCGGACTGGCTGGGCGTCGTCATACCCGGACAGGTGGTCCAGCGTCCCTTCTTCCAGGTGCCGCTCGCCGCCCACGCCGTACATGATCTGCAGGTCGTTCGGGTTGTCCCGGCAGACGTCGTGGATGAAGTAGAAGAAGTCGTTGGCCTCCCGGTCGAAGCCCAGTGTGTACAGGCCCCAGAGGGCAAAGGTGGAATCCCGGATCCAGGTGTAGCGGTAGTCCCAGTTCCGCTCCCCACCGGGGGTTTCCGGTAGCGATGTGGTGGCTGCGGCCAGCAGTGCACCGGTCGGTGCGTAGGACAGGCCCTTCAAGGCCAGCGCCGAGGACTGCAGGTACGAGCGCCACGGGTGGTCGGGGAAGGTGCCCTGGCTGAGCCATTGCCGCCAGTACTCGCCGGTCCGCCACATCCAGTCCTCCGCCTGTGCGGTATCTGCCGGGGCGGGTAGGTCGGAGAAGGCCAGGGCGACATAGTGGATCTCGTCCCGCCGCATTTTGGTCCGGGCCATCGCGGCGCGACCCTCGAGCCCGATCCGCAGGGAACTGGACAACTTCAACGTCGGTTGGCCCTTGGCGGTGGCGACGACCTCCGAATAATCCGGCTTCGGGTAGCTCCACTTCGCTCCCTTGCGGGCGTAGTCGAAGACCGGCTCGCAGCTCATCTGCAGGTCGACGTTCCCGTAGACACACTTGATGGTGCGCAGCAGGACGTGCGCCGCGTCGTAGTCGGTCGGCGATCGACGGTGCGTCTTCGACCGCTGGTCGGTGTTGTGCCAGGGCGCCATGATCAGCGCATCCCGCACGACCAGCCAGCCGGTCGAGGTCTGCCAGGTGGTCTCCAGCACCAGTGTGCCGGGCAGGTATCGCCGCGCCGCCGGGACCGCTACGCCGAACGGCGCAACCCGGAAGGATCCGCCCGCCCGGTCCAGCAGGGCGGTGAACACGCTCGGCGAATCCGGCCGCGGAATGCACATCCATTCAATGGCCCCGGACGGCGCGATCAGGCAGTTCGACTCGCAGTCCGAGAGGAATGCGTAGTCGGCGATACCGGGAAAGTTGCCCGAACTGCGGTGCTCGGCCGGTGGCGGAGAGCCGGTGGCGACGAATCCGGATAGAGGGGCGCCGTCTGTGTCGTTCTCCTGGGTGTCGTTTTCCTGGGTGTCGTTTTCCTGGGTATCGATCCCAAGGGTGTCGAGTTCCAGAGAACCGGGAACGGTCGCGCTGTCGACAGAGTCGGTGTCGGTCACCGGTTCATTCTGTTCCATGGCTGCGCCCGTTGCGTGGCGAGCCGATCACGAGCTGGTGACGAGCAAGTTGCGCCGCCGGAATCGGCCGAGCGGACAGCGGGCGAATGGGTCAGGATCCACCGGTCGGGGGCAGGCTCGATGTCGTCGACTCGGTCGTCGGCGGTGCTGTCGCAGTGGAAGGCGATGTTGTCGGCTGGGCCGTTGCCTGAAGCGCAGCAGCTGTTTGGAGCGCAGCCTTGGTCGGCGGCTGGGCCGTTGTCTGTGGCACTGAGCTTGTCTGTGGCATTGCGGTTGTCGGTGATACGGCCGCCGTCGGCGCTGTTGCTGTGCGCTGTTGACTCGCTCCCGCCGGCGGTTCCGCGGCGGTCGCGGCCTGGAGGTTCGGGGCAGCGAGTGCTGCCGCTACGGCGACGGCACGTCACGGTCCGGCAACCGATCAGTGCGTTGTGGCCACCGACCGTGCCGATGCCGTAAGCGCAGACCGTGTTCACTCCGGGAAAGAGGGTGACCTGCCTGCTGTAGCCGTGCCTGCCGCCGACTCCGATGACGGCATTGACGTCGCCGCGGACGTCGCCGGCGACGAAGGGCGTGCCGACGGACTGACCGTTGGCCGACGTCACATAGATATGCACCGGAATCGAGGTGGCGGGTGCTGCCGGGTCGACGGTCCAGCCGGCGACCTGCGCCTTGTTGCCCGTCACGGTGACGGAGTCAACGACACCGAAGGGATACGTCCGCACCGCTACGGACCGGCACGCGATCCTGGGGTTGTTGTTCGGCGGCCGGACGTTGATCGCGTACAGGCACACCTGGTTGTCGCCGTCGCCCATGCTGGGGACCGTTGCGTGGAATCCCTGGTTCCCCCCGGCCCAGGGGAAGGCCCGGGCGACGTCGGCCCGTGCGTCACCGGTGAGGATTCCGGAGGTTCCTGAGGTCCCGGCCGGACCCGTGACGTAGACGTGTACCTGCTCCCGGGCGCCGGGCGAAGCGGGATCGGCGGCCCAGCCCGCGACGTCGATATTCCCAGCGGCGGACATTCCCGCGTGGTCGAACCCGCCCACCGGGCCGGGGACGACGACGGTGCGGCACCCGAGCCGTTGGTTGCCGGTGCCACGCCCGATGTTGATCGCGTAGCCGCAGATCGTGTGCGGCCCGGCGCCGGTCCAGGGCAGGGTGGCCGTGAATCCGTGCTGACCGAGCACGTTGTAGGCCCGATTCACGTCGTCGCGCGTTTGATCGGTCACCCCTGATGGATAGCCGGCCGTCCCGAACGGCCCCTGGTCGTAGAAGTGGATTGATCCCGATGCCGTTGATGGCGTCCGGGTCCAGCATCCAACCGCTGACGCGTATTCCGGTGCCCACGATCCAGACGGCATCGATGGTCCCGAAGGGTTGCGGCCCGCCTCGCCGAGGGCGGGGTCGGTCGGAATGCTGGTGCACGCCAAGGCGCCTCGGCCGCCGCCGGGCACCCAGGGCAGACCGATGGGGGGCACATCCTGATTGGCATTGACCAGGTTGGTCGCTGGAATCTCCCACTGCGCGTAGTAGTCGGGATGGTTGCTCCGCTGGACGGCGTCGGCAGCGACCGTCGGCGCCATGGTCTGCCAGCCGGCGACGTCCATCAGCCCCCCTTTGGGGGCGGCCGTCCGGGATCCGCCGAAGAAGGCCATTGCCTCCCACCTCGGATCGAGCAGTCGCTGCACGGCGCCTTCCGGGTCGGTTGTGCCGGTGCTGTCGCCGTAGTTACCCCAGCCGTAGGCGGGTCGTTGCTGGTACAGACCGATGGAGTCGGTGTCGTGGGCGCCGTCCTTGGTGCCGAACTTGTCGTGCGGGTACTTCAGCGAGAGCCGGGTGACGCTGAGCCAGTAGTTCCGGCCGGGCGTCGGCCACGACGCCTGGGTGGTGGTGCCGTCGTTGGCGAGGTTGCGCAGTGAGGACTCCTGGAACATCACCATCACGGCGATGATCTGACCTTTGACCGGCACGCCCATGGTCTTCGCGACACCGATGGTGGCTCGCACGGCAGCCTGGCCAGAGGACTGGCTCGGTATGGCTGCTCCACTGAGCCCGACCGAGCACTCTGTTGCTGCAGCTGCCAGTCGACTCGGTGCCGCGGTCCGTTGGTCAGCAGGGCCGGCCAGAGCTGCCTGCGCCGGGATGACGAGGCCGATCGCGAGAACTGTTGCGAGGATCACAATCAACGCAGGCCGAGGCCTACGGCGAGTTGCAACGACACTGTTGACCTGCGTCACCGGGATCCTTCGATCTCTCCGTCAGGACAGGATTGCGGGCGACTGAGGTGCGGCCCGACTGTGCCCGCGTCCGCCGACGAAGACCGGGCCGTGCGAGCACTTGCAGCATAGCGTCACCGAATGTTGCTTTGGGTGACGAACCGCATGCGATCCGACTGCCGTGCAGACAGTACGGCGCCCTCGGGGCCCCTTGCGGACCGCTCAATGTGTCGACGCAATTCGGGAATGTTCGTCGACTCCTTGCGGTTAAACCAATCAGCAAAGTTGAGCGGACTCGGCTCAGGTCAATTGACACTGTGGGAGTACGCAGGCATTGTGGGTGGCAGAACACTCAAGAGGTGCCCGTTCGGCGGGCGCGGAGACGTACTTCGCACCAGTTCGAACATTGCGCGTGGACCAACCGGGCCGCGCGAGAAAACCGAAGACCCGCCATCGGAATCCCGGCGGGCGTTCAGCAGGAGGATTGCATGTCGCGTGCCGTCGGTATCGATCTCGGTACCACCAACTCGGTCGTCTCCGTCCTGGAGGGCGGCGAGCCGACCGTCATTGCCAACGCCGAAGGCGCTCGCACGACCCCGTCCATTGTTGCCTTCGCCAAGAACGGCGAGGTGCTGGTCGGAGAGGTCGCCAAGCGTCAGGCGGTCACCAACGTGGATCGGACCATCCGGTCCGTCAAGCGTCACATCGGTACGAACTGGACCGTCGACATCGACGGCAAGTCGTACACCGCACAGGAGATCAGCGCCCGGGTGCTGGGCAAGCTGAAGCGGGATGCCGAGTCCTACCTCGGCGAACCCGTCATCGACGCCGTGATCACGGTTCCGGCGTACTTCAACGACTCACAGCGCCAGGCGACCAAGGAAGCCGGTGAGATCGCGGGCCTGAACGTGCTCCGCATCGTCAACGAGCCGACTGCGGCAGCGCTGGCATATGGCCTGGACAAGGGCGACAAGGAGCAAACGATCCTGGTCTTCGACCTCGGTGGTGGCACCTTCGACGTGTCCCTGCTGGAGATCGGTGACGGCGTCGTGGAAGTGAAGGCGACGGCTGGCGACAACAAACTCGGCGGCGACGACTGGGACGAGCGCGTCGTCAAGTGGCTGGTCGACAAGTTCAAGATGGCCAATGGCATCGACCTGACGAAGGACAAGATGGCCATGCAGCGTATTCGGGAGGCCTCGGAGAAGGCGAAGATCGAGCTGTCCTCCTCGCAGCAGACCTCTATCAACCTGCCGTACATCACGGTCGACGGCGACAAGAACCCGCTGTTCCTGGACGAGTCGCTGTCCCGCGCCGAGTTCCAGAAGATCACCTCCGATCTGCTGGACCGCACCCGCAACCCCTTCCACCAGGTGATCAAGGACGCCGGCGTCAAGGTTGGCGACATCGACCACGTTGTGATGGTCGGCGGCTCCACCCGGATGCCCGCCGTGACCGAACTGGTCAAGGAACTGACCGGCGGCAAGGAGCCCAACAAGGGCGTCAACCCGGACGAGGTCGTTGCCGTCGGCGCAGCACTGCAGGCCGGTGTGCTCCGCGGCGAGGTCAAGGATGTGTTGCTGCTCGACGTCACCCCGCTGTCACTGGGGATCGAGACCAAGGGCGGCATCATGACCAAGTTGATCGAGCGGAACACCACCATCCCGACGAAGCGCTCGGAAATCTTCACCACGGCCGAGGACAACCAGCCGTCGGTGCAGATCCAGGTCTTCCAGGGTGAGCGGGAGATCGCTGCCTACAACAAGAAGCTCGGCATGTTCGAGCTGACCGGGCTGCCGCCGGCACCCCGCAACGTGCCGCAGATCGAGGTCACTTTCGACATCGACGCCAACGGCATCGTGCACGTGTCCGCCAAGGACCTCGGCACCGGCAAGACCCAGTCGATGACGATCACCGGCGGCTCCGCGCTGCCCAAGGACGACATCGACCGGATGATGCGAGAGGCCGAGGCGCACGCCGAGGACGACAAGGCTCGCCGGGACGAGGCCGAGACCCGCAACCAGGCCGAGGCACTCGTCTACCAGACCGAGAAGTTCATCAAGGACAACGATGAGAAGCTCCCCGAGGACCCGAAGGAGCGCACGAACGCCGCGCTGAAGAAGGTCACCGAGGCGCTGAAGGGCACCGACATCGCGGCCATCAAGTCCGCGGTCGAGGAGCTGGCCAACGAGTCGCAGCAGCTCGGCTCCGCGCTGTACGCGCAGACCCAGGCCGACGCGTCCGCGGCCGGCGCTGACGGCTCGTCCGGTCCGTCCGACAATGGTTCTTCTCAGGAAGAGGAGATCGTCGACGCGGAGATCGTGGACGAGGCTGAGAAGAAGTGAGTGGATACGGCGCCGAAGGCGCGCATGGCGAGGAACCGGAGCCGATCATCAAGGACAAGCGGCGCATCGACCCGGTGACGGGCGAGCTCCGCGAGCCCCGCGCGGGCGGTTTCCCGGGGAACCCGTTCGCCGGCAAGCACGCCGCAGATCCGGGGGATCCGAACAACGCCGGCCAGCCGCTCACGCTCGACCTCAGTGCGGCCGAGTTGGACCTCGCGAAGCAGGAGGCGGCCGAACGGACCGCCGACCTGCAACGAGTCACCGCCGAGTACGCGAATTATCGCAAGCGGGTCGACCGGGACCGGGAGTCGGTGATCACCGCCGCCAAGTCGAGCGTGATCATGGAATTGCTCACGGTGCTGGACGACCTGGATCGGGCGCGGGCACACGGTGATCTGGTCGGCACGTTCGGTGCGGTGGCCGACAAGCTGACCGGTGCACTGGGCAAGCTCGGGCTCAAGCCGCTCGGGTCGGTCGGCGATCTGTTCGATCCCGCCGTTCACGAGGCCGTGCAGTTCGGCACCTCTGCCGAGGTCTCGGAACCGACGGTGACCGCGGTCTTCCGTAGCGGCTACACATTGGGCGAGAAATTGGTGCGCCCAGCGGTTGTCGTCGTCACCGGTCCCGAGCACGACACTGCTGCAGAGCCGGCTGCCGCCGAGCCGGTGGTGGCTGCGGAGGCATTTGGCGCTGCGTCGGCCGGTCAGGTTCCCGATCAGGAAACCGGTAGCAGGACTGATGGCGGTAGCGAACAACCCGCGTAAGCAGCGTCCAGATGTTGGGAGGTGCCCAGGTGTGAACCCCAGGGATGGGGCGTCGCGCCTGGGCATTCCCAGTGGGCGAGCATGTGCATCAGGATTTGAGGTCCAGATTTTGACCACCCAGATTGTGACCACGAGGAAGGGAGGTTCCGGGTGAGCGCGAAGGATTACTACGAAAGAGACTTCTACAAGGAGCTTGGCGTCACGAAAACAGCGGACAGCGCCGAGATCAAGAAGGCGTATCGCAAGCTCGCCCGGGACCTGCACCCGGACAAGAACCCGGGTAACAAGCGGGCGGAGGACAAGTTCAAGTCCGTGTCCGAGGCCTATGACGTGCTCTCCGACGACACCAAGCGGAAGGAGTATGACGAGGCCCGCAGCCTGATGTCCTCTGGTGCGTTCCGTGGCTTCCCGGGCGCCGGTGGGGGTGGCGGGGGCGGGACGGCTACTGGTGGCTTTGATATGAGCGACCTGTTCCGCAACGCGGGCGCAGGTGGCGCGGGCGGCGCCGGGGGGCTCGGCGATCTCTTCGGCGGCTTCTTCCGGCAGAATTCCGGCGCCGGGAGTGCCCGTCCGACGCGGGCCCGGCGTGGCGCAGACATCGAGACCGAAGTGCGGATCGCGTTCGCCGATGCCGTCACCGGCGTCACGGTCCCGCTCGGCATTACCGAGCGAACCAGTTGCCCGACGTGTCACGGTGTCGGCGCGCGTCCGGGCACGGCGCCAAGGGACTGCCCGGTCTGCAAGGGCACCGGGCTGACCACCAGGAATCAGGGTTCGTTCGCATTCTCCGAGCCGTGCTCGAACTGCCAGGGCACCGGTTCGATCATCGACGACCCCTGCCCGACGTGTCATGGCGAGCGGACCGTTGTGCACAGCCGTCGGCTGACCACCCGCATCCCGGCGGGCGTGGCCGACGGACAGCGCATCAAGTTGGCAGGTAAGGGCGAGCCGGGATTCAGCGGCGGACCGGCGGGCGATCTCTTTGTGGTGGTTCATGTGTCGGGTCACGAACTGTTCGGTCGCAACGGTGACAATCTCACGCTCAGTGTCCCGGTGACGTTCCCGGAGCTGTCGCTGGGCACCACACTCACCGTCCCGACGTTGTCGGGTGTGGTCAGCCTGCGGGTGCCGCCCGGTACCTCGAACGGACGGAAGTTCCGGGTCAAGGGCGCCGGTGTGCAGCGCAAGGACGCGACCGGGGATCTGATCGTGACGGTTGAAATCGCTGTGCCACAGCGTCTTTCCGCCAATGCCAAGGCTGCATTGGAAGCCTTCGCCAAGGCACAGGCCGATGATCCCCGCGAAGCGATCACCCGGGCGCTGCGGGCTCGGGATGGGGGATCGCCGGCAGGTGCTTCCGCGGCAGGTGCTACCTCGACAGGTGCTGCGGCCGGGACGTCGTCGTGAGTGCGCCGCGCAGCGGTCGTTCCGGCAGCGGTCGTTCCGGCACCGATCGTCCGGCGGCGGAGTCGGCCGCCGGCGGAGCCGTTACGGGTCGAGCCGTCAGCGGGGGAAGTCCGCTTCGACCGGTCCCGCCGGGTCGCGCGGCTTCGAGATGGACGCGCCGTTGTTCGTCATCTCCGTCGCCGCCCAGCTCGCCGGTATGCATGCCCAGACCCTTCGGTCGTACGACCGCGAGGGTTTGGTCTCTCCCGGCCGGACCACCGGCGGTGGACGGCGCTACTCCCAGCGCGACATCGAACTACTGCGCGAGGTTCAGAAACTCAGCCAGGATGACGGTGTCAATCGCGCCGGCATCCGGCGGATCATCGAGCTCGAAGCCCAGGTCGACGCCCTGCGGGAGCGGTTGTCCGAAGTAGTCGCCGAGGTGGCCATGCTCCGCGAACAGTTGCTCGAGTCGCGGATGGACGCGGCCAACGCGGCGGCCAACGCCGTCGCCGGGTTGCGCCGCGACATCGTCCCATGGCAGGAATCCAGCACTGCGCTCGTTGCCTGGCGTCGGCCGTCCCGCCGCTAGCGGCCGGCACGTCGGCAGGGCCGGTTGCGGACGACCGGAGCGCGCGGGTGCAGGCGCTTGCGCGGCGGGTGGAGAAGCTTCTGTGCTGAAACCGGGGCCGACATCAGCGTCGAGCCCGGGCGGCGGTTACCGGTCCCCGCTGCCACTGCTGGTCGGGACTTCTGTTGCCAGGTCGCCGTGGACGTGGCGATGTCGACTCGGAGGACTCCGGACGGGCGAACAGCGGGCGCGGAACCGACAGGTCGCTGCCGGCTGAACAGGAAATCGATCGCGCGGACCTTGTCCGGCATCGGCCACGGGCCGCGGCTGCCGGCAATGTGGCCCGATCCGACGGTGTGCTGGCGGTGTCGCCCGTCGGAATCGGCGCACGGTGCAGTGACGTCCGGAACACAGGTGATCGCGGCCGTGTAGAGAACCGGAGTGGTGACTGGCTCTTGCGCCCGGCCGTACCGATCGGCGGCAGCAGGACGTAGTGCAACGTCATCAAGCGGTATCGCTGGCTGCTGCGGACCGTCCAACCATTGGTGGTGAGCCCGCGAACGATCAGCCGAAACGGTGATGCGATGTTGCCGCAATCGACGCTGAATGTCGCGATCCGGGTGGGCTTGCCGGGCCCGCGGCCGGTCCGGTGCGCCCGGTCGGCGACGCCCGGGGCGTTCTCGGGCGGGCGTCATCGGCAATGCTCCCGCTGTCGGGAACATGCGTCACCGGTGGGGTACCGCAGCCAGATAGTCCGTCTCGGTGATGCGGCCTTCGAAGTCCACCAGGAGGGCGACCTCGGCCCGCGAGGGCCGCCAATCCTCGTAGTAGCCCCCCGCCAGTCGGCGCACCAGCCCTTGCCGACGTCCGTAGTCCAGCTGGGCGAGTAGATCCCAGAAGGGGTCGGCGATGCTGGCCGGCGGTGGAATCGTGGCGTCTTCCTGCGCTTGCGTCATGCTCGGCCCACTCGAAACGGTGGCCACGCTCGGCGGTTCTCGCACACGGGGAAGCAGCTCGGCGAGAGCCCTCTGCTGAACCTGCCGACCTCGTTGGCCTGATGCAGTGCGCGAAACCTGCGGCAGGCGAGCGGTCGGCGCAATTCGGGCAAAGAGTGACACTCTGACGGTGTCGCGGCCAGCGGCGGCGGCACCGTTCCCGATCGGCTGTTGGGTCCAGCACCTTCCAGACAACTCCGCCGTCCACGGAGTGTCAAGAACCTCGGGTCTCTACGGGGACTGAGAGTTCAACCCACTCGGCGGCTGTCCGGACTACCACTCACCGGGGGAAGACGCAGGTACGCCCGACCGCCATGCTTTGGGGTACATGGCCCCATGGCCACGAGGAGATGCTGCGAGCCAATCCGATCGACGGGTCGTCCTGCTGGGTGGCTGCGGCAAGACCATGGGAACAGCTCCACGTCGATCATGTCGTGCAATCCGACACCGGCCGAAGTGGATTTCCTCGGCTGCAGCGGGGACAAGGTCTCCCGTGAATCGCACCGAGGTAAAGGTGCATTACCTGAGCCAATTCATGGTGTTGGAACCCGGCGATCTGATCAACACCGGCACCCCGCCGGGAGTCGGTCTGGGAATGCAGCCGCCGCTCTGGCTGCAACCGGGCGACATCGTCACACTGGGCATCGACGGTCTCGGCGAACAGCGCCAGCGAGTCATCGGACCCCGATGATTGCTGACGGGACAAAGAGTTGGTGGCTGTCTTGAGGGCCTTCGTGATCACCGGACCTCAGCAATTCGAAGTTCAAGACCTCGCCCCGCCCGTCGCACTGCCTGGTCAGGTCCTCATCGATGTCGAACGGGTCGGTGTCTGCGGCACCGATGTAGAATTCTTCACCGGCGAGATGGCTTACCTGTACCAGGGTTTCGCCGAGTTTCCAATGCGGATCGGGCACGAGTGGTGCGGCACTGTCGCGGCGGTGGGGGATGGGTCGATCCGTCCTGGATCGGCCGACGCACCACCGGGGACACGATGTTGGGTTGCGGGCGCTGCCGCCGTTGCCTTTCCGGCCGCCAGCACGTATGCGAAGACCGGTTCGAGATCGGCATCCGTGGTGGCTTTGCCGGCGCGTTGGCCGAGCAGCTC
Source organism: uncultured Actinomycetota bacterium (assembly GCA_963730295.1). GTDB lineage: Bacteria > Actinomycetota > Actinomycetes > Mycobacteriales > Nakamurellaceae > Nakamurella. The sequence goes on from CAVSRE010000012.1 coordinate 249,639, forward strand.
GCGGTACCCGTCACGGCGCTGCACGCATTGCCGGACAGCGTCGACATTGTCGCGGGAGCTCTGGTTGAACCAGGCGGCAATGCGTTGCGGGCGGTGCGCGGGGCCAACCTGTCCCCCGGCGATCGGCTGCTGGTGTTGGGTCCTGGCACCATCGGGCTGCTGGTCGCGTTGTTCGCGCGAGCGTTGGGTGCCGAGGTACACCTGATGGGGCAGACCGCGCGGTCGCTGGCCTTTGCCCGGACCCTGGGCTTTGACGGCGTGTGGTCTTCGGACGTTCTTCCTGCGCTGCCCTGGGATGCGGTGATCGACGCTTCGAATTCCGCCGATCTGCCCGCGGTCGCTCTCGATCTCGTCGAGCCCGGGAAAAGGGTTGTCTATATAGGCCTTTCGGGAGTACCCAGTACCGTCGATACCCGGACGATCGCGCTCAAGGACGTCACCGCGGTGGGGATCCTCAGTGCATCACCGGGTCTGGCCGGCGCCATCTCGGAGTATGCCGCCGGCACGGTCGACCCCAGGCCGTTGGTCGCCGCCACCGTCGGTCTGGGCAGCGCCGGTGCGGTCCTGCGCGGATGGCGTCCAGCAGGTGCCGGCGACGGACCCAAGATTCACATTGATCCGAGGATGACATGACAGAGTTCGACGGCCCGGTTGCCGTGGTCACCGGTCACGCCGCCGATTTATTCAACGATGATCACCTCCAGCGTCCGCGGACCGTGGACGCCCTCCACCCGCTCGAGTTCTATGTCGCTGGTTGCCGATGGCCCGGCGATCATCGTCATTGGAGCGGCGGGCGTGAGCAGTGCGATCGCCTCTGCGACGGTCTCGACGATTTGATCCGCAGTCAGGATGATCACGTGCCGGTCCGGGACGAGGGTGATGGCCCGGCGGCCCTGACCATCCCCGCCGTCCAGAATGATCGTCCCCGACAAGGCTATGGCAACCCTGGCAGTCGTCACCACGGCGTCGATGAAATCGAGCTGCTGAGCGGACAGTACCTCCGGCGCAGAGTCGACAGTGACAATCCGGCCCTCGTCGGCGCAGGCGTCCGCGATCTCCTGCTCCAGCCCCGATCCGATGACGACGCTCGTCATGCCCGTCAAAGCGAGGTTGATCGCGCCAGGCAGCTCATCGCGGCCGACTCGGTCAACGCGAGCTTTGTAGTCCACGAGCCGGTCGACCAGCAGTTCAATCACCGGCTCGCTTCCCGGCTCACGGGCTGCTCGGACGTATTGCCGCGGGACCGGAGTGGGGCGCCGTCATTGACCAGTGCCGCCCGGATCTTTCCCAGCACGATCTCCCGACTGCTGGTCATTCTTCTCCCGCCCCCAACCTCGCATGCTCGGCTTTCCACCAGTCGCGGAAAGTCTGCGCCGGCGGCGCCGGCACGTCCCGGCTGGCAGTCCAACCGGACATCGGCGGCGGGAGGTGGCGGATTCGGTGCTTGCGTCCGCCCAGCACCCTGCCGACCGCAAGACCTTTCTCGGCTGCTGCGAAACGCTTCTCGTCACTCATCACCCAGGCCGCGGCCTTCATCGCGGCGTCCCAGCCGCCGGGAATGGTCTGATCCCGGTCCGCGTCGACTGCCCGGGCCCGCAGCTCGACGAGCAGGCTCGGGATGTCTATCTTCACCGGGCAGACGTCGTAGCAGGCGCCGCACAGGGACGATGCGTAGGGCAGCGAGGAGTTCGGGTCGTCATGGCCATGCATTCCGGTGAGCTGTGGGGTGAGCACCGCCCCGATGGGGCCCGGGTAGACGGAGCCGTAGGCGTGCCCGCCGGTGCGGGTGTAGACCGGACAAACGTTCATGCAGGCCGAGCAGCGGATGCAGTGCAGCGCAGCCCTTCCCACCTGATCGGCAAGCGCGTTGGTGCGACCGTTGTCGAGCAGAATCAGGTGGAACTCCCGCGGCCCGTCGCCAGGGGTGACTCCCGTCCACAGGGAGGTGTACGGGTTCATCCGTTCGCCGGTCGACGACCGGGGGAGTAGCTGCAGGAAGACCTCGAGATCGGTGAAGGTGGGCAGCAGTTTCTCGATGCCCATGACGGTAATGAGTGTTTGGGGCAAGGTGAGGCACATCCGGCCATTACCCTCGGATTCCACTACCGCGAGGGTCCCGGTATCGGCGATGCCGAAGTTCGCTCCGGACACCGCAACCTTGGCGGTCAGGAATTTGCGCCGCAGGTGCTCTCGTGCGGCCATTGCCAGTCGTCGCGGCTCGTCGGTGAGATCAGCTGGCGCGTCTGCCATTTCGGCGAGAAAGATGTCCCGGATCTCGGTGCGGTTGCGGTGGATCGCGGGGACCAGGATGTGTGAGGGTTTGTCGTGCGCCAACTGAACAATGAGCTCGGCGAGATCGGTTTCCACCGCGGCAATACCGCGTTCCTCCAGGTATTCGTTGAGCCCGATCTCCTGGGTTGCCATGGACTTGACCTTGAGTACCTCCTTCTCACCGGTCGCGCGGACCAGGTCGGTGACGATCTGGTTCGCCTCCAGCGCATCGACGGCCCAGTGCACGACCCCGCCCCTCGCGGTGACGTTGGCCTCGATTTGCTCGAGAAGTTCCGGCATCCGAGCCATCACGTCGGTTTTGATCGCGGAGCCGGTGTCCCGCAGGGCCTCCCAATCCGGCATCTCGTCGACCACCAGCGCACGTTTGGCCTGGATGGTGGAGGTCGCGTGTGCGAGATTGCGGCGCAGCTGACCGTTGGCGAGTTCCTTCTTCGCTGCTTTCGGGAACGACTCATTGCCGCGTAGTGGAGATTCCTCCGAGTCGTGCGAGGAGCGCCGGAATGGCACGCCCAGAAACGTGCTACCCATGCCGGAATCCCCAAGTCTCGCTCATGCCGGGTTCTCCCTGGTTGATGCCAAGATCACCGCGAGATGCACGGTCTTGGTGGAGTTGTCGCGGTGGCTCAGGCCGCCGCCGATATGCATCAGGCAGGACGAGTCCCCGGCCGAACACACACTGGCGCGCGTGCTCAGCACATTGGTGATCTTGTCTTCGAGCATGGCGCTGGACGTCCCAGCGTTCTTCAGGGCAAAGGTGCCGCCGAATCCGCAACAGACATCACCCTGCGGCAACTCGACCAGGTCGATCCCCTCGACGGCGCGCAGCAGGGAGAGCGGCTTGTCGCCTACCCGCAACATCCGAAGGGAATGGCAGGTCGGGTGGTAGGTGACCCGGTGCGGGTAGTAGGCGCCCACATCGGACAGCCCCAACACGTCGACCAGTAGTTCCGACAGCTCATAGGTTCGAGCGGCCAACTCGGTGGCCCGGTCGGCGAGCGCAGTGTCACCACCCCGGCGGGCGACCATGGCCTGCTGATGCCGGATCGACCCGACACACGAGCCCGACGGGGCGACTGCCACATCGAAGTCGGCGTCGGAGAACACGTTCACGTGATTGCGGACGACCGGCAGTGCCTCGGCCAGATACCCGGTGTTGACATGCATCTGCCCACAGCACACCTGGCCGGGCGGGAAGATTACCTCGTGCCCGAGTCGCTCCAGGAGCGACACCGTGGCCTTGGGGACATCCGGGAACATGGCGTCACCGATACAGGTGGCGATCAGTGCGATACGCATGGAACCTCCCAACCGAGTAGGCGCGGTGTGCACTACGGGTCCTGTCAGCCATTCTCGGGGGTCCGGGTGGCACCCGCTGCATCGGGCTTGGTTTCATCGAGATGAAACACCTCGGTCAGCAGCTGAAATGCCTGGTCGGCGGGCCGTCCCTCAGTCTGAAGAAAGAACCCCGCCATCTCTGCGCTGCCAGCGCGCGTTCACCTCGGTCAAGTCCATCGCCCGCAGCGCGGCGGGCAGATCGTCGGACTCGACGTACCCGATCAGCAGCCCGTCCGGCCGCAGGAACAACGAGTAATTACCCCAGCCGCTGTCCCGGAGCGCGGACTGCATCTCCGGCCACACACGCCGATGGCGTTCCGTGTACTCGACGATCGCTTCGGGCTTGACCTGCAGGCAGAAGCAATACCGCACCGGATCTCCGTTCATGAGGTTTGCGAGCGTGGGGCGGGCAGGTAGGTCTGGGTGCTGATCGCTGCTCGGAGCTCTCGCCGCAGGGCCCACAGGTCGCCGTCAAGCACGCCATGGGTACGGGCCTGGACGAGGAGATTGCCAAGCGCCGTCGCCTCCACCGGCCCGGCCACCACCGGGCGCCTGCGGCGTCGGCGGTGAGTTGGCACAACAGTCGGTTCTGCGAGCCGCCGCCAACGACATGGATCACCTCGACCGGCTGGCCGGAAAGCTGCTTGGCCTGGACGGTGGCCCGGCGAACGTCGCCGCGAGGCTGTCCAGGATGCAGCGGACGATCCGGCAGCGGAATCGCGGCACCGGCTCCCCCGAGTCGTCGCAGGCCGCGCCGATCCGCGCGGCATGTCACCCGGCGGCAGAAAGACCGGCTCGTCCGGGTCGACCCTCGGGCCGGGCGGCAGGGCGGCGGCCTGGCCGATCAGATCCTGCAGGTCGGGCCTCGGCACCGTGCAGATTCCAGGTCCGCAGTGTCTCCTGAGCAGGAGCCACAGTCCCATGACGTTGCGCAGATACCGGTGGTGCCGTCGACACCGCGTTCATTGGTGAAGTTCGCCGCCCGGCTTTCGTCGGTGAGCACCGGCGCCTGGAGCTCGACTCCGACCAGAGCCCCATGTGCCACAGGAGATGTAGGCGAAGTTCGACCAGGCCGGTACGCCGACCATCGCCGACGCGGTGTCGTGCGAGCCGACCGTGGTGAGCCAGAGGGGCCGGTGCGAACCCGAGCTCTGGGACCGAACGATCGCGGCAGCTCACCGACCACGGTGCCTGGCGGCACCATCCCGGGCAACAGCCCGGCGGGAATACCGAGGGCGTCGAGCAGCCCTGGAGCCAAGTTCCCGGTACGCGCATCCACGCAACCCGGTGGTGGACGCGTTGGTGTCCTCGGTGACCTTTTCGCCCGTCAGCCAGTAGCCGAGCAGGTCCGGGGATCAACAGCGCCTGGCTCCCGGCTGCAGCCCGGGCTCCGCCGCGAACTGGTAGAGCGTGTTGAACGGCAGGAACTGCAGACCATTGATCCCGTAAAGCCGGGCCGGTCGACTGCGGGTGCACGGATTCGACACGGAAATCGTCCGCGGGTCACGGTAGTGGCGGGGGTTGCCGCGCAGTACCGCCATGGGCGTCGAGCGAGCCCGTAGTCAACCGCCCAGGAATCGATCGCGATGGCCGGCATGTCGGGCGCGCTCCGCACCGGCCTCCCGGAGTCCGGCGAGGATGTCCTGGTACAGGCCGAGGACGTCCCGGTAGAGCCCGTCGGGCAGTGGGACGGCCCCATTGCGGAACCGGTAGACCTCGGTCAGCTCCAGCGCGTCGAGGCCCACCCGGCCGAGGATGACCCGCCCGCTGGACGCGCCCAGGTCGACCGCCGACCAAGGAAGGCCGGCCGCTTCCTGGGTGGGCATGGACGCAGGTTCGGTCGGCTCCTCGACGGGTACAGCTCGGGCTCATCGCAGGAATGCGGCAGCGACGCCGGCGTCGACCGGGATGTGCAGTCCGGTGGTCTGGAGAGGTCGCCGGCGATGAGGGCGAAAACGGCGGCGGCAACGTGCTCAGGCAGCACCTCCTTCCCGAGCAGCGTGCGCTTGGCGTAGAACTCGCCGAGGTTGTCCTCCGGGACCCCGTAGACGCGGCGCGCTTGGCGCCCCACCCGCTGGCGAAGATCCCCGAACCGCGAACGACTCCGTCGGGGTTGATGCCGTTGACGCAATCCCGTACTGGCCCAGCTCGGCAGCGAGCAGCCGGACCTGGTGTGCCTGGTCGGCTTTGGCCGCGCCGTAGGCGATGTTGTTGGGCCCGGCGAACACGCGCGTTCTTGCTGGCGATGTAGACGATGTCGCCGCCGAGATCCTGTTCGATCATGATGCGGACGGCTTCACGGGCGACCAGGAAGGAACCCTTGGCCATCACGTCATGCTGGAGGTCCCAGTCCGCCACGGTGGTCTCCAGCAGTGGTTTCGAGAGCGACAGACCGGCGTTGTTCACCACCAGATCGACTCCGCCGAAGGCGGGCACGCCGTGGCCCGAAGGTCTGCGGCAACCGCGGTCTCGTCAGTGACGTCGGCCCGCACGCGATCGCGACATCGGATCCACCGATCTCGCGGGCGACCTGCTGGGCGCTGTCGGGTCGAGGTCGGCGATGACCACGCAAGCGCCTTCGGCGGCAAGCCGCTGCGCGATCGCCTTGCCGATGCCCGACCCAGCCCCGGTGACGAATGCGATCCGCGTGGCCAAGGGCTTCGGCTTCGGCATGCGAGCAGCTTTGCCTCTTCCAGCGCCCAGTACTCGATAGGGAACTTCTCCGATTCAGGGATAGGAGAGTAGGTGGACACGGATTCGGCGCCGTGCATCACGTTGATGGCGTTGACGTAGAACTCGCCGGCCACCCGCGCGGTCTGCCTGTCCTCGCCGAAGGTGAACATGCCCGACCCCGGGGACCAGCACGATGGCCGGGTCGGCCCCCCGGATCGCCGGGGTGGCCGGGGTGGCGTGCCGCTCGTAGTAGCGCCTGATAGTCGTGCCGATAAGCAGCATGAAGCTCGACGGAGCCGGGACTTGATGTCCTCCCCGATGCGAGCATCACCGGCAGATCGACCAGCAGCGGGCTTGACCTTGGTCCGCAGGAAGTGGTCCGGGCAGGACGTGCCCAGCTCGGCCAGCGCGGCGAGCTTCTCACTCGCCAGAAAATCCAGCACTACGGCCGGAGTCGGTAAAGTGCCCCGACCTGAGGGTCGATCGGCGGAGGCGATCCCGCGGATCGTCAGCGAGATGGCCGCCGCCTGCGCCCGCCGCTCGGCCTCGGGCAGGGCCTCATAGCCGGGTAGAGACCTGCCCCGAAGGGCTCGGGCCGCCGATGTCGGCCAGGAGCGTCTCGGCGGTGCGGATGATCTCCAGGGAATTCTGCTCGGCCTGCTGCTGAGGTCTGGCCCCAGGCGGTGATCCCGTGCCCGCCGAGGATGCACGCCGATGGCTTGCGGGTGCGCGGTCTTGATCGCGGAAATGTCCAGTCCGAGTTGAAACCCGGGGCGCCGCCACGGGACCCACACCACCCGATCGCCAAAGCACTGATCGGCCAGATTCTCCCCGTCGATCGCGGTGGCCAGGGCGATCCCGGCGTCCGGATGCAGATGGTCGACGTGGGTCGCGTCGACCAGCGGCGTGCATCGCGGTGTCGATCGACGGGGCCGCGCCCCCGTTGCCGTGCAGGCAGTAGTCGAAGGCGGGGACCATTTCGTCCTCGCGGTCGACGCCGGGATAGACATCCGACCAGTGCCCGAAGGCGGTCCAGTCGAAGCACCGCAAGGTTGGCGGCCTTCAGCGTCCCGAGGTCGCCGCCGGATCCCTTGACCCACAACAGATCCACCGGTTCGCCGGTGACCGGGTCGTTTCGGCAACCCTTGGCGGAGGTGTTGCCGCCGGCGTAGTTGGTGTTCCGGGCATCTGCGCCCAAGCTGTTTGAACGGTCGATCGGTCCTGCGACGGTCGACGTGTGGCTCATGGCGTAGCTCCCTGAAGCGTGCAGTTGGCGGTGGTCAGAGTGCTGGACGAGCTGGTTCGGGCCGGTGATGCTCAGGCACCCCAGCCGGCCTGGGTGCCGCCGACCCGGTCGGCGGCGACCTTGGCGGCGTACCCGGATCGGCGAAAGCCTTCAGCGGATCCCTCGGCAGTCCCAGGTTCTCCCGCAGGTCGGCCAGCATGCCGCGCACATCGGTCTCGTAGGCATCCATCAGCACTGCCGTGCGCACCGAGAATGTCGCCAGCTTGCTGCGCCGCGAGCAGCGCTTCCCGGTCGATCAGCAGCGCCTTGGCGGTTGCCGCCTGGACGTTCATCACCGAGCGGATCTGACCGGGGATTTTCTGTTCGATGTTGTGGCACTGGTCGAGCATGAAATTCACCCCGAGGCCGGGCAAGTGCGCCGTTGGCCTCGATGATCTCGATGCATGATGCCGGAACAGCTGGAACGGGTCGGCGGATCCGACGATCAGGTCGTCATCGGCGTTGTACCGCGAATTGAAGTCGAACGCCCCGAGGCGTCCCTGCCGCAGCAGCTGCATGACGATGAACTCGATATTCGTGCTCTGTGCGTGGTGGCCGGTGTCGAGCGATGACTTTCGCCCGGTCGCCCAGCGCCAGGCAATGCAACAGGGACGTTCCCCAGTCCGGGATATCCATGGTGTAGAAGTACGGCTCGAAGATCTTGTACTCCAACAACAACCGTTGGTCGTGGTCCAGTCGCTGCATAGATCTCGTGCCAGCGACTCCGCCAGCCGGTCCTGGCGCGCGCCGCAGGACGTCCTGGCCCGCATAGTTGGTGCCGTCCGGCGAACCAGAGCTTCAGGTCCGGTGACCCGGTCGCCCGCATCATCGTCCAGACATTCCAGATGATGCGCGATGGCCTTCGCCCGGATCTTCGGGTCCTTGTTCGTCAACGACCCGAGACAGTAGTCATCGTCCTGGAACAAATTCGAGTTCATCGGCCCGATCGCCACCCCCAATTCCTTGGCGTGGCGGCTAACGCGACGAATAGTCATCCACCTTGTCCCACGGGATGTGGAGCGACACCTCGGCGCCAATCCGGTCATCGCGTTCACCTGCGCGGCGTCGGCGATCTTCTCGTACGGATCACGGGGCATACCGGCGTGGGGAACACCTTGAACCGGGTACCGGAATTGCCGTAGGCCCATGAGGGCACCTCAATGCCGAATGCATCGAGATCTTGCAATGACGCGGGAGTGGTGGCGGGCATCTCAGTGATCCTTTTCGGGCTGTTGTTTGGCGGGGTTTGTGCGGCAACGAGATTCGGTGTCCGGGATAGCGTGTCTACCGGTTCAACGACGTGCGGGCACAGCAGCCTTCCGAGCTGCGGGTCGTTCGTTGACCGAAGCGGCGGCTCGGTCGATAGAAATGAGATGCAGAGGCACGTCAAGCTTTTCCCACTCGGCCGCGGTCGTCGCCGAGACCTTGTCGTCCGTGTAGATCGCGGTGATGTCCTCGACGGCGGCGAAGGAATGCAGGCCGAACCCGCCGAACTTGCTGGAGTCGCAGAGTCCGATGATGCGCTCGCAGGAATCGGTGAGAAATCTCTTGGTCTGGGCCTCTTCGGCCGACATCTCCATCAGTCCGTGCATCGTGGAGATTCCGACGACTCCGAAGAACCCGGTGGAAATCCGGCCGCGCCCGGCGAGCACGTCACCGATGGGTCCGACCAACGACCCGGAGGACCGGCGGAGCAGACCTCCAGGGACAAGGACTTTCGCCGTCGACTGCTCCATGAAGAGGGTGGCGACCCGGAGGGCGTTCGTCACCACGACGAGGTTCCTACGGTCGAGGATTTCCTGGGCCAGGTAGAAGCCGGTGGTCGATGCGTCGATGACCAGAACGTCGCCATGACGGACGATTGCCGCGGCCGCTGCGGCGATAGCTCTCTTGGAGTCCGCCGATTGGCGCATCCGTATCTCGAACGAACCCTCGTCGCCGCCGTCGACGCTGACCGCCCCGCCGCGAACCCGACGCAGCAGATTGCGCCGTTCCAGGCCGTCCAGATCTTTGCGAATTGTGACAGTCGAGACCCCGAAGGTCTCCGCGAGCTCGTTGACGACAGCGTGGCCGGACGACTTGAGGAGCGTCATGATGGCCTGCTCGCGGCGAATTCGTCCAGTGACGCCACCAACACCACCTCCTCGGGATTATTCGCGAGTCCAGCCCTCGATCGACGTCCATCGCGTTGCTCGAGGCTGCAACCTGAGTTGCAACTCCGCGAGAAAGCTAACCAATAGAGAAGTGTGCGTCAACGAACAGGTGATAAACCGGAAGTCATTGGCTTTCGTTCGGATAGCTCCCGCGGTTTCGATCACCGTTTCACCGTCAGAACGAAGACGAACCAGCCTTTGTCAGGACGCGTAGGCGGACCGCGGCCGTCGACTCGTTGTCGATCACCATCGTCCTTCATGGGTTGCGGCCGACCCGGGTGGCAGCGGGGTATTTGCCCTCGCTGCCCCCCGAGAGTCTGGCCGGCGTGCAACAGGCGACCGAATCCAGTCTGGCGCTCGGTGTGCGGATCGCCGCTCGATCGCCGCTGCGGTGCCGATCGCCGGTGCCTGGTTGCTGGCCCGCCGGCTGCCGATCCAGCGGTCGAATGCGCGCAACGCTTCAGTCCGCTGACGGCCCGGCCGGACTGCCGATCCGAAGAGCGGACCGGGCGGCGGGCATCCGGTGCGTCAGTTCGTCTCGGCAATCTGGTGAGACCGGATCAGTCGGACGTCTGACATTGTTGCGCAGTCCGCACTGCCCGGATGGCGCGAATGCCGCTAGGGTCCAAAGACGTTCCCGGTAGCTGCATACCAGTCCGGCTACCGAAGGCCCTCGAGGAGTCACGCGAATGATTACAGGTCAGGCTCAGTCCAATGCCCTGGGTGATGCGGGCGCAAGAAATCTCGCCGATGTCACCAAGACCGTGCCGCAGATGTCGACGATCTCCCCGCGGTGGCTGGTTCATCTCCTGGCCTGGGTTCCGGTTGAGGCCGGCATGTACCGCGTGAACAAGGTCAAGCATCCCGAAGAGGTCGACGTCGTTTGCAGCAACTATGACGAGTCACCGCTGCCTACCACCTTCGTCGATTACGAGGTCAATCCTCGCGAGTATCTGCTCAACTCGGTCTCGACCATCCTCGACGTGCATACCAGGGTTTCCGATCTGTACTCGAGCCCGCACGACCAGATCAAGGAGCAGCTCCGGCTGACTATCGAGGCGATCAAGGAGCACCAGGAGGGCGAGCTGATCAACAGCCCGAACTACGGGCTGATCGCGAATTGCGCTTCCTCGCAGCGCATCCCGACGATCTCCGGACCGCCGACCCCTGATGACCTGGACAATCTGATCGCCAAGGTGTGGAAGGAGCCGGCCTTTTTCATTACCCACCCCGAAGCGATTGCGGCGTTCGGCCGAGAATGCACCCGTCGCGGAGTCCCGCCGCCCACGGTCAGCCTTTTCGGTTCGCAGTTCGTCACCTGGCGCGGGCTGCCGATCATTCCCAGTGACAAGGTTCTCGTAGAGAACGGCAAGACGAAGATTCTGCTGATGCGCACCGGAGCTGCCCGGCAGGGGGTTGTCGGTCTGTATCAGCCGGGTCTTGCGGGCGAGCAGGGTCCGGGGTTGTCGGTGCGGTTCATGGGTATTGACCGGAGTGCGATCGCGTCGTATCTGGTGTCGTTGTATTGCTCGTTGGCGGTGCTGACGGACGATGCGCTTGCGGTGCTGGATGATGTCGCGGTCGACAAGTTCCATGACTACGCCCCGACCTACCGCTGAGCTGGTGACGTCCCCGACCAGGGAGCCGCCCGGTCCGGAATTGCCGGATTGGTTGCCGGACGAGTCCACGCTGAACCGGTTGGCGGGGGAGTTCTTCGCCGCTCTGCCGGGATCTGGGCTGCCGGGTGCGGCGCCCAATGGTTTGCCGCCGATCGGGCCCGGCGGTTCCGGCACTTCGGACCCGCGCGGGGCCGGTGGAGTGGACCATGCGCCGCGGGTGGACGTTCCTGCCCGGTCCAACACCATTTCGCAGGTACCCGGTGACACTGGTGCAGACCCGGTGACGCCTGCTGTCGACGGCGCACCGGTCGGTCTGCCGGCGTTCAGTTCGCCCGGGCCGTCGCTGGTCGATCCTGCTGCCGCGCTGGGTGTTTCGCCGAGCCGTTCGGTCCCGGACCTGACCGAGGCGACCTCGGGCGCGCTCGGTGTCGACGGTCTGGGTGCACCGCTGCCGGAGGTGCCGATCGTGCCCGGCCTGACCGGGTTGAATCTGGCATCGCCGGGTGAGTTCACGCCGGCCGGTGCTGGGTTGAGCGCGCCGCTGCCCGGTGAGGGTGCGCCTGGTGTTCCGGCAAGCGGTCAGCTGATGGGTGCGGGCGGGCTGCCGAACGGGCCGCCGGATGTCACTGCCGCCGCCCCGTTCGCCAGGGGCGGGTTCGGATCGCCGGTTCCTGCCCCCAATTCGGTGGGTGCGGTGCCGTTCACCCCGGCGGGTGAGCTATGGGCACCCTCTGCTCCAGGTGGCGAATCGGTGCCGCCGCTGCAGGGGTTGTCCGCGCCGTTGCCGAGCGCCGGCATACCGGGGGTTCCGGCAAGCGACCACATCGTCAGCGGCGCGGGGGTCCCCGGTGGGCCACCGGATGTCGCCGGAGCCCTTCCGCTCGGCGCCGCTGGAGCGCTCGGCACCGCTGGGGCGCTCGGCACCGCTGGGGCGCTCGGCACCGCTGGGGCGGTTGGGCCACCGTTCGCCACTCCAGATGGTTCAGCGATCGCCCCGGCTTCTGCGTCGCCTGGACGCCGGCCCCAAGGACTGCCGGAGCCTGGACGCCGGCCCCAAGGACTGTCGGAGTCTGGACGCCGGCCCCAAGGACTGTCGGAGTCTGGACGCCGGCCCCAAGGACTGTCGGAGCCAGGACGCCGGCCCCAAGGACTGTCGGAGCCAGGACGCCGGCCCCAAGGACTGTCGGAGCCAGGATTGTCGGGTCCTTCGTTGCCCGAGCAGCCCCGGTCCTTCCCTGCATCTGCTACTCAAACGCCGGCCGCGCCGGCGCCGTTCACCGCTGTCGGTGGCCTCCGATCCCCGGAGCTTCCGCCGGTGCCGGGCGTCCCCGGATTGACCGGCGCGACCGGGCTGCCGTCGGATCTTTCGGGCACGGACGGCGGGTCCGCGGCCAGTGCGGCGGCTCCGGGATCTGGCGGTCTCGATGCCGGAGTGCAGGCTGCAACCCTGGAATCCGTTTCGACCCCGTCGGTTCCGCAGCCACCGGCGGCGTTCCCGGATGCCCCGGCGCCGATACCGACGCCGTCGACGCCCTACTACTTCATCGCGGAGACCAGCCCGTACCGGGGAGCAACCGATGGTGGTCTGGACTCGCTGGTCGGTGCGGCGCTGAACCCAGCATCCGTCGACCCGCCGGTCGTCGACCGGCCGGTCGGCGCTGCCGGCGGGTTTCCCGCGGGTTTCGCCCCCTCGATGGTGGATCTGGTCCCGGGTGCACCGAGCGGATCGGACGCTGGGTCGATGACCCATGGTGCGTCCCCGGCGTTCTATTTTGCCGACCGGCCGACGCCCGCACCTGCGCCGACCATCCTGGGTGACGATCCGCATCCGCCGTTCGATGTGCGTTTGGTTCGTCGCGATCTTCCCGATTCTGTCCGAGCGGGTGAACGGGAAACCGTTGGTGTGGTTGGACAATGCCGCGACGACGCAGAAACCCCAGGCCGTGCTCGACCGGTTGGCGCATTTCTACCGGCATGAGAATTCCAACATCCATCGTGCCGCGCATGAGTTGGCCGCGCGGGCGACCGATGCGTACGAAGGTGCACGCAAGACGGTCGCCAGGTTCATCGGTGCGGGGTCGGAGAAGGACATCGTGTTCGTCCGTGGGGCGACGGAGGCAATCAACCTGGTGGCGAAGAGCTGGGGCAGGAAGAACATTCACCGCGGTGACGAGATCATCGTCTCGCACCTGGAGCATCACGCGAATATCGTGCCGTGGCAGCAGTTGATCGCGGAGACTGGCGCGAAGCTGCGGGTCATCCCGGTGGATGATTCGGGTCAAATCCTGATGAACGAGTACGCGAAACTGCTCTGTGAGAAGACGAAACTCGTTTCGGTGACTCAGGTGTCGAATGCTTTGGGCACTGTGACACCGATCGAGCAGATCGTCGACATGGGTCACCGGGCCGGGGCCTGTGTGCTGATCGATGGTGCGCAGTCGGTGCCGCATCTGCGGGTGAACATGCAGGCGCTCGGTGCGGACTTCTTCGTGTTCTCCGGGCACAAGATCTTCGGCCCGACCGGGATCGGTGTGTTGTACGGGCGACCTGAGGTGTTGGAGTCGATGCCGCCATGGGAAGGGGGCGGCAACATGATCGCAGATGTGACGTTCGAAAAGACGGTTTTCCAGAAACCACCGAACCGGTTCGAGGCCGGTACCGGCAACATTGCCGATGCCGTCGGGCTTGGTGCGGCGCTGGATTACGTCAATCGGCTCGGATTGGAAACCATTGCCAACTACGAGCATTCGCTGCTCGACTATGCGACGCCGAGGATGAAGTCGGTTCGCGGTTTGCGGATGATCGGGACTGCGACCAACAAGGCCAGTGTGTTGTCGTTCGTGTTGGACGGCTACCGGACCGAAGAGGTGGGGGCCGCCTTGAATCAGGAGGGCGTCGCCGTCCGATCAGGGCATCACTGCGCCCAGCCGATCCTGCGGCGGTTCGGGGTTGAGGCAACGGTCCGCCCGTCGTTGGCGTTCTACAACACCCGCGAGGAAATCGACCTGCTTGTCTCGGTCCTGCACCGACTGGCCGCCGACCGCGGGCGACGCTGAGCAGACTTGTCGTCGTGAGGAGCCGCCGTCCCGGTACTGGGTAGGGCGGACGACGCGCAGTTGTTGCTTGGGCGCACCGACCGCCAGTAGTCGATCAGAACGGCGGCGGATCATCGATGGCTGGCCACGATCTCGCGTTCGGGGCGGCATCGTTGCTCGACTCGTTTTCGGAGTGAGTGTCATCCCCGCGGTCGTTGGTCGCAGTGTCGTTGGTCGCGGTGTCGTTGGTCGCAGTGTCGTTGGTCGCACTGCCGTTAGTAGAACTGCCGTTGTAGTCGTTGTCCCTGAGAGCACAGTCGCGGACGGAATTGTCGCGGATGGAATTGTCGCGGACGGCAGCGTCCCTGACCGCCGGATCGTATTCGGCGGGCGGCCGGTTCAGCTCATGTCGGAGCAGGATCGCGGTGAGGAGTTCCTCGGGCACGCTGCCAGCCACGCCTGATCCGTCGAGCACGTCAGCGGTAGCGGTCATATTGTCGAGCCGTTCGGCGAGTTTGGTCCCAGCGGTGGTCACCCAGATATCCGGCGGGGTTGCCTGACTGCGTCCCTTGACGTATCGGTGCCCCGTTGGGCTGATCCAAATCATCGTTGAAAGGCTTGGATCTGGGCGCGTCTGCCACTCGGTGTGGTGCTTGAAGAGATGATGCCGTCTGCAATAAGGGCCGGTGTTCTCTCGGGTTGTGTGTCCACCCTGTTCGGGATTCTGATGATCGAACGGTTCTCGATGGTCGATGTCGCAGCGCCAAACAGGTTGCCGGCAGGAAGGGAATTGGCAAGTGGCGAGCAGCGCGGCAATCTGATCCCGCAGCGCCTGCCGAGGACGATAAACCAAAGCCCCCGCATCGGTGATCGTCCCGGTCTCAGGATCAGTGAGCAGGGTCGTGATGGTCGCGGCAGACTTGGCGATGCTGCGGGCAAGGCCAGGCGGGATAGCACCGAAGCCGGCCAGCTTGCCCGGAAGACTGTCGAGACCGGCCAAGGTTCCAAGACCGAGAGTGACCGAAAGATGTGGCCGCCGCCCCTGTCTGGTGAGTGACCTATCCCCCCGACCGATGGAACCACATGATTCGCAGGGCTTCTCGGAACTGGCCGAGGCTGCCCGCTGTGCCGATCCAGCACGCCGGTTTCTCCGTGCGGCCTGGGTTGGGGAAGCGTCAGTGATGGGTTCGGCGATTGGGCCGCCATCAGTGTGAGATGCGGAGCTCGGTGCCGGGCAGTCGAAGCCGGTGTCAACGGGCGCGGTGCTGCTGGGGTGTCGTGCATCCCCCTCATTAGTGTGGCTCGGGCCGGCCAAGTCAGCGGCGTTGCTGCCGGCGTTGCTGCCGGCGGCGTTGCTCTCGGCGGCGGTGCTGCTGCCAGTCCCGTTGGCGACGCCGACCCGGGCGTGGGAGCTGTGGCTACCGGATTCCGATCCCGGGTGCGAACCAGCTTCGGCCTGCGTTCCTGATGGGTCACTGCCTTCCTCCCCGTCAGGGCGGTCATCCGCTGACTCCTGAGCGCGCGGGTTGCCGTGATCAGGTAGCGGGTTCCCCAGGTAATGGCTGAGGTCGAGATGTCCGAGGGTTAGCAGTTGGTCGGCAATGTCGACAAGGGCATCGACCCGCCGGGCGCCGATTCCACGCTGGTCCCCGTGAGCGCCAGCGGTGGCGGTTGCCAACAGGTCAGTGAGTTGGAAGATCTTGACTGCTCCGTCGGCAGGGAGAAAGGCTTTGAGTGTGGCCATGGCGTCGGGTAGGGCCTTGATCGCCAGCTCGCGGCGCGCGGCGGCGGCCCGGTGTCGTTCGTCGCAACCATCCGGATCCACGGTGATGACCGCCTGACCGGTGAGGTCGCGCAGTTCGCTGTTTGTCGCCGCACCTGCCAGGGGCAGGACGAGTTCCTGAACGGCGGCCTTGTCGTCTGGACTCAGCGGATCGCAATGCTCGGCGATGATTCGCGCCTTGCCGCGATCCAAGGTGCCGTCTTCCAGAGCGTTCAGCGTGCGGGAGAGGACAGTGGTCATGGTGCCCGCTTCGCGGACTCGGATACCGGCGGTGACGGGTGAGATTCTCAGGGCTGCAGCAACTTCGGCTGACGCAAGCGATATGGCCGCATCTGGGACAAGCAACTGGACCATCTCGTCGGAATCATCACCGATCATGCAGTTCTTCCGGGCCAACCGTGCTGCCAGCCGCATCGGATCGCCGGCGACGAACGGCCGGGCGAGTGCCGCGAGAAGCCGCATCTGAGTTCCGGCAAGCAGGGACAGGGCCTTCTCACTGGCCACGATGGCGTCAACCAGTTCTGGACCGCCCAAAGTGGCGGGATCGACTCCGGCCAAGGCGTCAAGGGACTCGGCATCTGCAGCAGAGCTCGCGCGGGAGGCCCAGCTCGGAGACGAGGAGGTTGGCCCGGTGTCTGGATCGCTCACGGTGCCTCCCTCCTATCGATCGATCAGGTGTTCGAATAATAGCACTGGACGACGATGAAGGCAACCGGCAGGATCTGTCTGCCGGAAGGGGGTGGTCGTTGAAGGTCCCCATCGCAGTCGGACGCCGGAAGAACGTGGCGCGGGGGGTGTGACAGTGCGCGGGCGGGGCGCGATGGCGCGCGGGCGGGGTGTGACAGTGCGCGGGCTGGGATGGCAGCGCGGTATGACAGTGCGCGGGCTGGGTGTGACGGTGCGCGGGCGGGGCGTGACGGTGCGGCGGGCGGGGTGTGACAGTGCGCGGGCTGGGATGACAGCGCGGCATGACAGCGCGCGGGCGGGATGTGACGGTGCGCGGGTTGGGTGTGTTGGCGCAGATGGGACGAGCTCAGCGGCCCAGTTCGCCGACGAGTTCTCCGTCCTCGACTCGATCCCAGACGTCGGAGAACTCGTCGAACGCCCCGTGGGACATCGCCTGCTCGAAGGCATGCAGGCGGCCGAAGATGAAGCCGGCGACTCCGTCCGTTGCGTCCTCGAGGGCCAGCTCGGCCAGCAGCGCAGCTGCGTATCCGGCGTCCTGAAACTCACCCAGTGTTTCCTGGATCTCTTCCAGGGCAGAAGCAAACACCACCGCATCGGAGCCGAGCGCGACAATCGCGCCCTCGGTGGCGTACCGGATGGTCTTTGCGGATTTCCGAACGTCATGCACGAGGGTCACGTTGCCAGGGTCGGTCAGGGCGGAATCGGCCTGATCCCGCAGCCGTTGCCAGGTCGCACTGATGAGTGCCGGAAGCTCGTTGATCGCGGCCCGGTGCCCGCGCCGGGACAGCGGCGGCTGCCCGATCAGCGAATCCAGGTCACGCAGCATTTGCAGATAGTCGACTGAATCAATCAGCACCCGGACCTCGGTTCTGGCGGCGGTCAATCGGCGCCCGAACGCATCGTCGAGTCTCGCGCGGGCCACCGCGGCGTACTCCTGGGGCTCTTCGTCAAGTTGCGCGATCAGCCTGCGATGCGCCACCTCGAGGTCACGGGCCGTACCGAGCGTCGAACCGAACCTCCGCAGGGCCGACCGCAGCCCGGGGACGGTGTCGCCCTCGAACAGCGGGGCGTAAACGGTGATCATCGCCCGAATTCGGCGCGCCGCGGATCGAGCATCGTGCAGTGCGCCAGGCGCAGCGTTGGCTCCTTCGCGGATCCCGCGATCGGAGACGATCAGCCGGTCCCGCTGGCGGCCGAGGGCGCCGAGTACGACGGTGCCGGCAGACTTGCTCCGCCTGGCCGCCGGTGGGTCAAAGGCGAGTGCCCGGGCCAACTTTGACGCCGACGACGCCTTGCTGGCACCGGCGGACATCAGCACATCGACGGTCGCGGCCAATTGATCCCGGGTGCCCTTGATGATCTCCGCCTCAAGCTCGCGCCATTGAGACGGCTCGGCGGACCCGGCGAGCAATGGAGTCGCGGTGACGTGATCGTCGGCCACCTCGATCAATGTAGTGCCGGCCGCGTCATGCAGGTGTCGAACCGTACGGTCGTTCACCAACCTGGCCACTGGGACCAACTCCCGGCCCCGTGCCGCGCCGCGGACCAGACCTGCCAATTCTGACGGGACATCGCCGGGGTCGCCGGCGGATAGTGGCAAACCCACCTCAGTACGGGCGCCCTGCACCGCAGGAAGTTTCAGATGCCAGCCGGCGTCCGGCCCACCGGTGCGTCGTCGCAAGGTCATTTTTGACCGAAGTAGGTCGAGGTCGGCGGTGTCGTAGTAGGTGGCGTCGAGTTGGTAGGAATTCGGCTCTTCGGCCCCCGCGATTCCGACGGCTGCCAACCGGCGACGCTTGGACAACGACGGCAGCTTCGCCGTCGGGTCGATCTCCAGCTTGGTCTCTATCTCCGACTGCCGGGTGGCCGGGGCGGAAGCCGTGCCGGAATTGAGTGCAGCGTTCGATGGGGCCGCGCCGTCGCTCACGACGCTCCCAGCCGGTTCGGAGACCGATTCGGTGGGGGGCTTCTTGTGCCGGGCAGCCATACCTCCGTTGGTACCCGCTCCAGCCGGCCATAGCCAGTCGGACACGACGAAGGAGTGGACACAATTCAACAAGAGGAAGTGCGGCGGCCGGCCTAGTGCGAGGCGCAGCGAACGGCTACCGGTCCACTGGCGGCCCGGTTGAGCCTCGTACCTGCAGGGTGGGCCTGATCAATTGCTCGGTGGCGTCGGCCGTCGGGGCGTCGATTCGGCGTACCAGGGCCGTGGCCGCCCGCCGGCCGACCTCGACGCTGGCATTGTCGACACTGGTCAACCACAGGTGCCGGATCTGCGCGAGTGAGGTGTTGTCGTACCCGACAAGCGAGACATCCTGCGGGACGCGCAATCCCAATTCCTGAGCGGCCGACATCGCCCCCACGCAGGTGATGTCGTTGACTGCGAAGATCGCGGTCGGCCGGTTGCTGCGACCGAGCAGGCGGACCGCGGCGCGGTAACCGCCCTCCTCCGTCATATCGGACGTCTCGATCAGTTCGTGATGGGAAAGTCCGTGCGCGCGCATGGTGTCCCGATAGCTCCGGCGTCGCAGGTCGGCGACGGCCCCCAGCGACCCGGCGAGGTGAGCGATGCGGGTGTGCCCGAGGTCGAACAGGTGGTTGACCGCCAGTTGGGTGCCGATCCAGTCGTCGTTGGCGATGACGTCCACCCGGGGCAGGGTGATATCCCGGCTGGCTGCGACGACGGTCGGTACGGCGGACGCTGCCTCGACGATCGTCGGTGACGACAACATCGTCCCCACCAGCACCAGGCCATCGACCCGCAGTTCCAGGAATCCCTCCAGCAGCGAGTCGTCGGTGCGCCGATCCATCCGGCCGTCGGCGAGCAGGGTGCGCAGTCCCTGCTCGTGCAGGACGGAGGTCAGGCCCTCAAGGCAGTCGATGAACCAGGGATTGCGCAGATCGTTGAGCAGGACGCCGACCATATTCGTGCGACGTTCGGTCAGTTGCCGGGCGATCGCGTTCGGCCGGTAGCCGAGTTCGTCGATGGCTTGCTGGACCGCCTGCCGTCTGCCGGGGCTGACATTGGCCGACCCCCTGAGCACCAGGGATACGAGGGACTTGGACACGCCTGCCCGCTCGGCCACGGTGCGAATGGTGGCCGGTCGTGCGGGCGGCGGAGGTGAGGCCATGCAGCCTGGCCCCCTTGGGGCGTAGAGAAGGCGCGTGTTTGGACCGGTACAGAGTAGCCGGAGGCGGATTTCCGCGCACAACATTCGACCTGGCGCGGACTCAACTATCGTTCAAACGTGCGAGGGTGTCGCGAGCCAGTGAGAACTCCTTGATGTCAGCAACTATCACGCCAACGAACGAATCGGTGAGATTCAACTCTTGACATGATCCGGTTGGCTTTGACAATATGTCTAGACATTGGACCGGTCCACGGATCGGCGCAGCGGAAGGGGCGAGCTTCGCCTCGACACGGAGTCCATGGAGGACACGT
Organism: uncultured Actinomycetota bacterium; assembly: GCA_963730295.1. Lineage (GTDB taxonomy): Bacteria > Actinomycetota > Actinomycetes > Mycobacteriales > Nakamurellaceae > Nakamurella. Next base: position 269,943 of record CAVSRE010000012.1, read on the forward strand.
CAGTGAACAGTCCGAACCACGAGAGAGCTGTCAGGGCACCGGCCGCGTCGACCGCTGATGGCACCGGCCGATTCGTGATGGTCGATCGCGAGGTCGCAGCATGACCGCCCCGACGGGGCCGGCGCCTCGCGAGGAGATCGGTGTCGCCGTTGCCGGGTTCGGCTGGATGGGCCGGGTGCATACCCAGGCCTACGTCCGCGTCCTGCATCATTTCCCGCAGTTGACCGTTGCGCCGCAGTTGACGCTCGTCGCCGACGAGGTCCCGGGTCGCGCGGAGGGGGCGGCCGCGCAGTTCGGTTTCGCCGGTGCCACCCGCGACTGGCGGGAGATCGCGGCCGACCCGAACATCCGCGCGGTCAGCGTCGCCGCGCCGAACTTCCTGCACAAGGAGATCGGCGTCGCGATGGCCGAGGCCGGCAAGCACATCTGGATCGAGAAGCCGGTCGGACTGACCACTGCCGACGCGACGGCTGTGGCCGATGCCGCTCGCGCGAGCGGTGTACAGAGCACTGTCGGGTTCAACTACCGCAACGCACCCGCCGTGTCTGCGGCCCGCGAGCTGATCGCCTCCGGCGAGCTCGGGTCGATCACCCACGCCCGGTTCCGACTGTTCAGCGACTACGCAGCGCACCCGGAAGGCGCGCTGAGCTGGCGGTTCGAGCGTGCGCGCGGCGGCAACGGCGTGCTCGGTGATCTGGCCTCGCACGGCGTTGATCTGGCCCGGTACCTGCTCGGCGACATCGCGTCGCTGGTCTCGGACACCGCGACGTTCCTCACCGAGCGCGCCCGCCCGACCGGTGCCACCAGCGGGCATGCGCGGGCAACCGGCGGCGAGCTGGGTCCGGTGGAGAACGAGGACTATGTCTCCAGCCTGCTGCGTTTCGCCTCCGGTGCCAGGGGCACGCTGGAGGCCAGCCGGGTCGCCGTCGGCGAGCAGAACAACTACGGCTTCGAGATCCACGGCACGAAAGGCGCCGTCCTGTGGGACTTCCGCCGGATGGGGGAACTCGGCGTCAGCACCGGTACCGCCTACCAGGACCAGCCGGTCAGCACGATGTACGTCGGACCATCCGCAGGCTTCTACGGCGCCTTCCAGCCCGGCTCGGCGAGCAGCATGAGCTACGACGATCTCAAGGTGATCGAGGCCTACAATTTCCTGCGATCGATCGCCGAGGGCACTGCATATGGCAGCACTCTCGATGATGCCGTGCGCAGCGCCGTCGCGCTCGACGCGATGGCCGAATCGGCCGCGAGCGGGTCTTGGGTGTCCCTCGCATGACGGTCCGCGTGGGTGTGATCGGCGCCGGAATCATGGGTGCCGATCACGTGAACACGTTGCACCGCATGGTGTCCGGAGCCGAGGTGACGATGGTCGCCGATGTGGACCCTGTTCGGGCTCAGAGCGTGGCCCACGGGGTGCCGGGTGTCCGTGCCTGCTCGGACGGGTTCGAGTTGATCGCGGATGGCGCCGTCGACGCCGTCCTGATCGCCTCGCATGATTCGACACATGCCGCATTGGCCGTTGCTGCGGTGCGGGCCGGCAAGCCTGTGCTGTGCGAGAAGCCTCTGGCGCCAACGTTGGCCGAGTGTGTCGACGTGGTGCGTGCCGAGCGGGCCGCGATCGGCGAGTCCGGTGTACCGCTGATCTCGTTGGGTTTCATGCGTCGGTTCGATCCCGGGTACGTCCAGCTCAAGCAGGCGCTCGGCGAGAACGCTTGCGGTCAGCCGCTGTTGATCCATAACATCAGCCGAGGGGTCAGTTCGGCGCCCGGCGCCACGGACGAATCCAGCATTACCGGGTCGGCAATCCACGAGTTCGATATAGTGCCATGGCTTCTCGACTCGCCGATCACCGAAGTCGGCTGGACCGCCGCGCGCAGTTCGACGCATGCGCAGGGGTTCCGGGACCCGCACCTGCTGCTGCTCCGCACCGCCGACGGGGTATTGAGCACCGTCGAGGTCTTCCTCAATGCCCGCTACGGCTATGACGTCCGATGTGAAATCGTTGGTGAGCAGGGAACTCTCGCGCTTGCCCAACCAGCAACAATGATCATCGACCGGAGCCGTGGCCGGATGGTCGGCTACCCAGCCGATTGGCGGCCGCGGTTCGCCGATGCCTATCGACTGGAGTTGCAGGCCTGGATCGACGCGGTCACCGCCGGAACCCCGGCACCGTTGGCCACCGCCCATGACGGAATGGTCGCCAACGCGGTTGCCGACGCTGCCATTGCTTCAATGCGCGGTGACGGAGGGGCTGTCGGGGTTGCGGTGCCGACTGTCTGACGCTCGTCCCGCTGACTGAGTGGACGACCCTGACCGAGTTGTAGACCCTGACCGAGTTGTAGACCTTGACCGAGTAGCAATGAGGAACTCCTTGATGTCTGGCTTTCCCGATGTCATGCCGCAACCCCGAACCCCCCGCTCGATGGATGCTCCCCCGCTACGGTGGGGCATCGTCGGGCCGGGCTGGATCGCCGAGCGCTTTGTCGGATCATTGCAACGCAATACCAGGCAGCAAGTGTTGGCGATCGGATCGCGAGATCCCAACCGCTCGAACGTATTCGCGGCCAAGCACGGGATCGAACGTGCCTACGGATCTTACGAAGAACTCTTCGCCGACCCGGATATCGACGTCGTCTATATAGCGACACCACACAATGCGCATTTCCCGTGTGCACTGCTGTCCCTCCGGGCCGGCAAGCCCACGTTGGTGGAAAAGCCGCTGGCGCTGAACGCAGCCCAGGCAACTGAGTTGGCCGAACTGGCCGCGGCGCAGGGTGTCTTCCTCATGGAGGCCCTGTGGTCGATGTTCCTGCCGAAATTCGACGTCATCCGGCAGCTACTCGAAACCGGTGCGCTCGGCGAGATCCGGACCGTTCTCGCCGACCACGGTGAGTCCTTCGCGGACGATCACCGGATCCTGCGGCACGATCTGGCCGGTGGCCCACTACTTGATCTGGGCACCTACCCCATCTCATTCGCCGCCTGGATTCTCGGGGAACCGGTCACGGTTTTGGCCGGCGGTCAGAGCCACCCTGCAGGCGTCAACGGTCAGGCGTCGGCCATTCTGCTCGACTCGAGCGGCAATCAGGCCGTCGTCAACACGACCCTGTTCAGCATGACGCCGACCACCGGGACGATTGCCGGCACCGCTGCGACATTGACCATCCCAGGGCCCTATTACCAGCCTGGCAATATGACACTGACGTCGCACGCAGGTGCGACTCTCACCTACAGCGAACCGCACATCGCCCACGAGGGGCTGCATTTCGAGGCTGCGGAAGTGGCCAGGTGTATTTCCGCAGGGATGTTGCAGTCTCCACTGCGACCACTCGCCGATTCGGTCGCGACCTTGCGGGTCGTGGACGAGATCCGCAGACAATTGGGGATCGTCTTCGACGAGGAACTGTGAGCAGTCGGCTGGACGCGGCGGCTATTCGTTGTCCTCGGCGGGGTTGTCTGCGGTTGTGGTGGCGCTGACTTCGCCCTGCCAGGTTGCCTGGGCTCCGGAGTCGCCGATCAGATAAGTGTCGTAAACGGCAGCGCCGGCGGCCAACACCGACAGAACCGCTATGACGACGGTCACGGCAAGCCGATTGAGGGGCAAGAAACGTGCGACGGGTCGGCCGTTCGACGGTTGCTACGGCCGGCGCGGACCCCGGACGAACCGTCCGGGACGGAGGGAGTGGCGGTGCCGAAGCGACCGCCTGGCATCTGGACCGCGTCGATTTCCCGGCCGCGCCACCAGATGATGAGCGCAAGCACCGCGACCGGGAGGGCCACCAGCAGCGCGGTGTCACCCAGCTCGGCGTGATCCTTGACCAGTGCGGTCTCGTCGACTTGATGCTCCAGCCACTCACCGGCGCTGGTCGTCAAGGGGACCAGAAGAACGACGAGAACCGACAGCACGGCGTTGGCGAGCGCCAGGTGGCGGCGCGCTGCCGGCCACACCGCGGTGAGTACGAGCAACACTGCCGCAAGCGGCAGCAGCACCACCACGGCGTGCACGAGCAGGATGTGGGCAGGCAGGCCGTTCAACGTATCCATGGATATCCGCCTCGACTGGTCGGGTGGCGTCGTCGGCATCTGGGAGAAGCGACATCCGCGCTCCGCGAATCCAGTTGATTCTGTGGCGGGTTCAGTTCGGCCAACAGGGTCGTAGGTCCCGGTGGCAGGGTGAATGCAGGGCGGTCTACCGGCGCTTGCCGTTACCCGGGGGATCGCAGTGGGACCTGCTCATGCTGTTGCTCGTCGTCCTGACCGTGCGCCGTGAGTTGATCATCTGCATGGTCGACTGCACCACCTCGAGGACTGTCTTTGTCGTTGAATTGACCACCTTCCGGGCCTGCCTACTTGGTGACGGTCAGGCGCAGGGCGAGCACCGGGCAGGCCGCGGCGGCGGCCTTGGCCCGGCGGACCAATTCTCGAGGGACCGGGCCCGCCGGCATGATCGGGTAGCCCCATTCGTCCAGGCTGATCGCCTCCGGCAATTCTTCGGCGCACAGACCGTGGGCTCGGCAGGTGATCGGGTCCAATTGCAGGGTGCGGATGCTCATGCGCGGCGCCTCGATCCGGTCGGTCTGGTGGTCGGCACTGCTGTTCCCAGGGGGACAATCGGTGGTGGTGCCTGGCAACGACCGGTGTTCAAGTGCTGGGCCAGGTGGCGCGGTTGCTGGACGGTCAGCGCGGTCAGCGCACTCGCCGCGAGGGTGACGGCACCGTCCGGGTGCCCGCAGCCGCCGCGACCGGTGATGACCGGCAGGCGTCGCTTCAACCTGGTCAGGGCTCCGCGGTCGCCGGTGCCGAGTTCCTGCATATCCGCGGCTATCGCCGGCAGCCCGAACATGCATGGTCCGCACTGTCGGGCGCTGGCATGCGCCTGGAAAGCAAGGATCCGTGCGGTCTCGGTCAGGATGCAGCCACCGTTCGGCAGCAACACGATCGAGCCGACTCCTCTGGTCAGTCCGGCAGCGGCGAGTGCCGCTGTGCTGTAGGGAATGTCGGCGAACTGCTGCAGGTCGATCCACCGTCCGGAGACACCCCCGAGCAGCGCCCAACCGGTCGGCAGCGCGCCCGCACAGGCCAGCACCTCGCGGAGCGGGGCCCCGTTCGGCACCTCGACGACGCCCGGTCTGGGGACCGCGCCGCCGATCGTCACCAGACAGGTACCGGGTTCGGCCGGGGTGCCAACGCCGGCGAACCACTGCGGTCCGAACCGGGCGAGCAAGGCCAACTGCGCCAGCGTTTCGGCGTTGTCCACCAGGGTGGGTCGGCCATCGACGCCGGATTCCCAGATCGGAACCAGCTTCCCGGCAGGGCGAGCGTCGCCGGTATTCAAGAATCGGACGAGAGACGTTGCCTCCGAGGCGATATAACGACCCGGGATGCCGACCACCGCCAGGTCGACGGTGCCGCCTGGACGTTCCGCAACCGCCGATCGCAGGGTTTGCTCGGCGCCGGAGCCCTCGTGGGCGACGAGCACGACCCGGTCCGCGCCGACGGCGGCGGCGGCCGCGAGGGCCCCGTCGATCACCAGATGCGGCGAATGGTGGACGAGAACCTGATCCTTCAGTGACGTCGGGTCGCCCTCGCAACAATTGGCGACGACCACGGCCGGCAGGCGGAACCGGCGAACTGCGGCAATGACCGATGACACCTTACGGCCGGTCGGAAATCCTGCACCGCCACGGCCGAGGAGTCCTGCCAGGTCGAGATCGCCGGCCAGATCACGACTTCCCGCGGGCTGAGTGCCGAACATGCCAATTGGCGGACCGAGCCGGGCCAGGTGGTCCCGCCAGGACCGGGCACCGGCGACGGGCAGGAGTCGGTCGGCGCGGCCAGCAGGCGGGGTTGGTTGGTACGGCGCCGCTGAGTGCTGTTGCGGGCGGGTCATGCTCGTCATCTGCGCCCCCGGGCTGGGGTTGATTGGATAGGTGTTGTGCGGTCGGCCGTCGGATGGACCACATCGGCGGCGGCCCGAGCCAGGGTGTCCGGGTGCCTATCCGGCCGGAGCCGGTAGGCGACGGCGCCGACGACCGCTGCGAGACAGACGATGTCGAGGATGACCATCCAGGATTGCCGGCCGTCACCACCGGCGACGCCGAAACCGTGCAGGACGGCCAACGGCCACATCGCATATGCCGACAGATGCACAACCCGCCACACTCGCGGGGACAGATGGCGGCGCAACGCGCTGGTGATGCCGATGGCAATCAGCAGATCGACAGCGACCGCGGCCAGGCCGATCCACAGCGGATCGAAACCGGAACCGAAGGGTACGAAGACATTCCAGTAGTTGAGGTCGACGTAGCCGTCCGCGATGGCCGTGACGATGTGCACCGTGAGGAAGGCGATCGCAGTGAGCGTGATGGTGCGATGCAAGCGCAACAAGCCCGCTCGCGGCAAGCCGGCGAACGCGACCCGGCTGGATGTGGCGATGCCGAGCACCATGACGGCGGTGAAGAGCACCAGGGACACCGCACCGGTCGCCCGGCTGGCGAACCAGAGAATCTGGGTGTTCATCGCGGGTCCGCCGTTGGCCAGCCGGCCAGCGCAGTCGCCGAGCCGTTCTGCTCGACGAGCAGGGCCGGCAAATGGTGGCGGGACAACCACTGCGGGGCATCCGGTCCGAGCACGATGGCGGCGGTCGACGCAGCGTTCGCGTCGACACAACTGGCTGCCGCCACGGAGGCCGTTCGCCAGAGAGTTGCTGGGTTCCGACCGGTGCGGGGATCGACGATGTGATGCACCCACCCCGACGAGGTACGCCATCGTCGGGCCACGGTCGACGATGTCGCCAGCCCGCCCGAGGTGATGGCGACGGTTTGATGAGGTGCCGAGGTGGAGTTCATCCGGTGGTCGTCGGCGACCGCGATCCGCCAGCCACCTTGGGGTGCCTGACCAGCGACCGCGATGTCGCCACCAAGGCTGACCAGCACTCCGCCGTCGGTGATCGCGGAGATCCGGGCGGCCGCCCGGTCGGCGGCCAGGGCCTTGGCGGTGGCCCCCAGATCGAGACCGACACCCGGTGGGACCAGCAATTGGGCGGTGGCCGGGTCGTGCTGCAGCCGCCAGGCACCGGGAGCCGGCCGTTGGTTGTCCTTCGACGGGAGTTCGATCGGGCTGGTGTCCCATGATCTGGACAGGACGCCGACGATGTCCCGGTCATATCCCAGGGTGATGACCGCTGCCGCGACCGTCGGATCGACCAGGAAGTCGGTGGCGGACGCAGATCCGGAGCGCCTGGGTGACAGCCTCGTTGAGAATGGGGGAGAGGGTCACCTGCCGACCCGGGTGAGTCAACAGCCGTGATATCTCCGAGTCGGCACGGAACCTACTGCAGGTTGCATCGATGCTGGCCAGTTCGTCGTTGAGTTCGGCGAGCGCGATGTCCAGGTCCGCCGGATCGGTGACGATGAGCGTCGCGGTGGTCGACCAGACGTCGAAGTCCGCCCGGCGCTCCGTGCGGGTCGCATCCGGTTGTCCGGTTGTTGCTGTGACAAGGGCGGTGCTCATCAGGACCCGCCCGACCGGGTGTGACTGAAACCGCCACCGACGAGGGGCGCCTGCCGGGGTGCGACCAGCGGAGCTTGGGCGGGGGCCGATGGTGCGGTGATGCCGTTCTGCTGTGGGCTCTGCACTCGGCCTTCGCCTTCTTCCTCGGGCGCCTGAAGTGCAGGTGTGCGGGTGGTCCCGTTGCTTGCCGGGGTCAGGTTCTCGCTGGTCGCCGCGGAACTCGCTGCCGCCGGGTCGTTGGTCGCCCAGGCCAGGTTGACGGTCAACGCCGCCGTCGCGAGTGCCGCGGTGCCGACGGCGGCCGCCGTGATCCGCCGGACTCTGCGCCGCAGGTCGGCGGGGCGCATCTGCGGTCGATTCGCCTTCTTGGCCATCTTCGATCTCCTTCTCTGAGGGCGGCTGGTCGCCTGGCGACAAAGGCCGCCAGGCGCCATCAGAATCCGAAGCATGTCTGGCGCAAGCGCCGGACGGACCTCGTAGACCTCTGGTCAACCGCTCCCTCGATGCTCCGTGATCCAGGTCAGACGTTTCTCAGATCAGCCCGGAAAACGCCTGATCACAGAAGAGTCACAGCCGAGGTGGATGGGATTCAGACGAAGGCGTCGCCGATCAGGGTTGAGTGGAATAGACTCAACTTTACTGCGTTGCATCTGTTGGGTAGCTGCGTAGGCTCATCATGCCGCACCGACTGCCCCATGGAACAGGCAAAAGGCGCAGAAAGCCGCACAGAAAGGCACCACCAGCCGTGAATCTCGAGAACCTGACCACCAAGAGCCGCGAGGTCGTCACCGCGGCCGCAACAGCGGCGACGTCCATGGGTAACTCATCGGTCGAACCGGCGCATCTGCTGGCCGCGCTGCTGGTTACCCAGGGCTCGACCGCCCCCGGTTTGCTGCGCGCGGTCGGTGCGGACCCGTCGATCGTGAAGTCCAGGACGGAGGCCATCCTGGCCCGGATGCCCAGGGTGAGCGGCAGCACCGTCGCCCAGCCGGCGTTCTCCCGGGCTGTGGCGAACATCCTGACAGCGGCTGAGCAGATCATGCGGTCGGCCGGTGACGAATACCTCTCCACCGAGCACCTGCTGGCCGCGTTGGCGCGGCCCGGTACGGACGTCGGCGACCTGCTGACCGGCCTCGGCGCAACGTCCGAGGCGCTTATCGAGGCGTTCCCCATTGTTCGCGGTGGCGACCGCAAGGTCACCTCGCAGGACCCGGAGGGCAGCTACAAGGCGCTGGAGAAGTACGGCGTCGACCTCACCGAACGCGCCCGCGAGGGCAAGATCGACCCCGTCATCGGGCGGGATTCAGAAATCCGGCGAGTGGTCCAGGTCCTTTCCCGACGGACCAAGAACAACCCGGTGCTGATCGGTGAGCCGGGCGTCGGAAAGACCGCTGTTGTCGAGGGCCTCGCGCAGCGGATGGTGGCCGGCGACGTCCCGGAATCGCTGCGGAACAAGCGGTTGATCTCTCTCGATATGGGCTCGATGATCGCCGGCGCGAAGTACCGGGGCGAGTTCGAGGAGCGGCTGAAGGCCGTCCTGGAGGAGATCAAGGGTTCCGACGGGCAGGTCGTCACCTTCATCGACGAGCTGCACACCGTCGTGGGCGCCGGCGCGACAGGTGAGGGCGCGATGGACGCGTCCAACATGCTCAAGCCGATGCTCGCGCGCGGCGAGCTGCGGATGGTCGGCGCCACCACCCTTGACGAATACCGCGACCACATCGAGAAGGACGCCGCCCTGGAGCGGCGCTTCCAGCAGGTGCTGGTCGGTGAGCCGAGCGTGGAGGACACGGTCGGCATCCTGCGCGGCATCAAGGAGCGGTACGAGGCGCACCACGGGGTGCGGATCGCCGACTCCGCCCTCGTTGCGGCGGCGACGCTGTCCGACCGCTACATCACCAGCCGATTCCTGCCGGACAAGGCCATCGACCTGATCGACGAGGCGGCGTCCCGGCTGCGCATGGAGATCGACTCCAAGCCGGTCGAAATGGACGAACTGCAGCGCGTTGTCGACCGGCTGACGATGGAAGAGCTGGCCCTGCAGAAGGAATCCGACCCCGGGTCGATCGAGCGGTTGGGGCGACTGCGCCGTGACCTGGCGGACAAGTCGGAGGCCCTGACTGCACTGACCGAGAGATGGGAACGCGAGAAGTCCGGCCTGAACCGGGTCGGCGAGCTGAAGAAGGAACTCGACGATCTCCGCATGCAGGCCGAGCGGGCGCAACGCGAAGGCGACCTGGCGAAGGCATCGGAATTGCTGTACGCGCGGATCCCGGTGCTGGAACGTGAACTCTCGCAGGCAGTTTCGGCCGAATCAGCGGACGCGGCAACTGAAGCTCCGATGGTCAGCGAAGAGGTCGGCCCGGACGACATCGCCACCGTCATCGCGGCCTGGACCGGCATTCCGGCGGGTCGGCTGTTGGAGGGCGAGACCGCGAAGCTGCTGCGCATGGAAGAAGAGCTGGGCCGCAGGGTCGTTGGCCAGAAAGAGGCCGTGCGGGTCGTCAGCGACGCCGTGCGGCGGGCGCGCGCCGGGATCTCCGACCCCGACCGGCCCACCGGGTCGTTCCTGTTCATCGGACCGACCGGCGTCGGAAAGACCGAACTGGCCAAGGGTCTGGCCGACTTCCTGTTCGACGACCCCCGGGCCATGGTCCGTATCGACATGAGCGAGTACTCCGAAAAGCACTCGGTGGCAAGGCTCGTCGGTGCCCCTCCCGGTTACGTCGGGTACGACGAGGGCGGTCAGTTGACCGAGGCGGTGCGCCGCCGGCCGTATTCGGTGATCCTGCTGGACGAGGTCGAAAAGGCGCACCCGGACGTCTTCGACATCCTGCTGCAGGTGCTCGACGACGGTCGGTTGACCGACGGGCAGGGCCGAACGGTGGACTTTCGCAACACCTTGCTGATCCTGACGTCGAACCTGGGCAGCCAGGCGCTGATGAATCAGGATCTGTCCGAGGAGCAGCGCAAGGAAGCCGTCATGTCCGTGGTTCGGGTGGCGTTCAAGCCGGAGTTCCTCAACCGGCTCGACGACATCGTGTTCTTCCACGGACTGGACATCGAACAGCTCGGTGCCATCGTCGACATCCAGATCCAGGTGCTGGCAAAGCGTCTCGCCGCCCGGCGGTTGGTCCTCGAGGTCACCCGGGAGGCACGGGACTGGCTCGCCATCGGCGGATTCGACCCGCAGTACGGGGCGCGACCGCTGCGCCGGCTGGTGCAGTCGGCGATCGGTGATCAGCTGGCCAAGGAACTGCTGGCCGGCCGGATCCGAGATGGTCACACAGTGTTGGTCGAGGTGAATGACGATGATCCGGGCGCGTTGATCGTGCGGCCCCTGGAGGCCCGGGATGGATTGCCGCTCACAGTGTGAAAATGGCGCTGCCGGACCGCTTTTGGGGTCGTGGCAGTGCAGGCAGAACGGGGCCGGCCGAGTCTTGTGGACGGCCCCGTTCCGCTACGCCGTTACATCTCAAGAGCCTCGAAGATCTCGACCGTGCCGCCGGCGGTCAACTGGGGGCAACCCTTGGCCAGCGCGGTGGCCGCGTCCAGGGAATCGGCGCTGATCACCGTGTAACCGCCGATGCCGGTCGACGAGCCGCTACCGACCGACCCATCTGCTGCGACCGATGCCGAGCCACCGAACGGATTGCCGGGTTCGACGATCGCGGCGCCGAGTTCGCCGAACCATGCCGTCCAGGCCTGCATGACCTGCTCCTGCGCCTCCGGGGTCTCGGCCATGCCGCCGCCGGTGTAGAGGTACACGTACTTGGACATTGGGTGTGCTCCCTTTTCTCTGGCCCGGAGGACCGTACGGCTCCCGGGCTTGGGTGAATGCCCTGTAGACGGATCGGCCGGGACGGAATCGACAACCGCTGTCGGTCAATCCGCACCGGACGCGGCGCCCGATTGACAGACGCTGTTCGCACCGATCCGAGGCAACCCACAGAACCTGCACAGCCGATGGGGCGACGGTGAATGCTATGAGTCAGGACACAACACCGAACACCGAATCAACGGCAGCGCCCGGCACACCGGCGGAGCCAGGGTGGTGGCACCCAGGTCAAGAACAGACGCCGCGAACCCCGGTCGGGTATTCGTTCCCGACCGGTCCGGGGCAGCCACCACCTCCCAACTATCCCGCGCCGAGCAACAACCATGTGCCGCCGGCCGGTGATCCACCGAGATCCCGTGGGCGTGGAACCCTGATCGCCGCTTTCACCGTTGCCGTCGCGCTGATCGCCGGCGCTGCCGGCGGTGTGGTGGCGTACCGGGTGCATGCCGATTCCTCGTCGGCGACCGCACAGGCGTCATCGTCGCTGCTGACTTCGCCAATGGTCTCCGGGAATGCGGCACCGGCCGCCGCAGGCTCGGTGGAAAAGGTCGCGGCAACTGTCCTGCCGTCGGTGGTGTCGGTGCTGGCCTCGTCATCCGCTTCGTCCGGCGAGGGCTCCGGCGTCATCCTGTCCGCCGATGGCCTGATCCTGACCAACAACCACGTGATCGACGGTGCGACCAGTCTCGAGGTCCAGTTCAATGACGGCAGCACGGCCACCGCGACAGTGGTCGGCGCCGACAGCACCGATGATCTCGCCGTGATCAAGGCCCAGTCGGTGTCCGGGCTGACGCCTGCCACGCTCGGTAGCTCCGCCGCCCTCCAGGTGGGGCAGGGCGTGGTCGCCGTTGGGTCGCCACTCGGCCTGTCGGCCACGGTCACCTCCGGCATTGTCTCCGCGCTCAACCGGCCGGTCGCCACGTCCGTCGTCCAGCAACAGGACCCACTGCAGCAGCAGTTCCCTGGGCGGGGGCAGGGCCAGTCGCAGACCCCTGCCGCCGTCCAGGCCACCGTGATCAACGCAATCCAGACCGATGCATCGATCAACCCCGGGAACTCCGGCGGGGCGCTGGTCGACATGAGCGGTCACGTCATCGGGATCAACTCGGCGATCGCGTCGCTGTCGTCCGGCACGAGTGCGGAGTCCGGGTCCATCGGGGTGGGTTTCGCCATCCCGATCGATCAGGCCAAGAGAATTTCCGATGAGATCATCGCCACCGGCACGGCCACCCACGCCGTACTCGGCGCATCCGTTGGCGACGCTACCTTGAACGGAAATCCGCTGGTCACGACGGGTGCGAAGATCAGCGCAGTGACCGCGGGCGGCGGCGCTGCCGCGGCCGGGCTGCAGGTCGGTGACGTCATCACCAAGCTGGGCGAGCTCAAGGTCGAATCGGCCGATGCATTGGTAGCGGCCGTCCGGTCATCCGCTCCGAACAGTGCTGTCGATCTCTCCTACACCAGAGGCGGCGCCGAGAATACGGTCAGCGTCACGTTGGGATCCTCCACCGGCTGACGGGAGGAGCCGGCCGGCAATAATGCGGCACGAGGTTCGCACCGCCGCAGCTACCCTGGACGGCGAAGGTTGACGACGCAGGTGAATCCTGCCGAAATCCTGAACGTCGTCTGCTGCCTGTCGATGGGATTTGTCCAATGGCACCAGAATGCGTGAAAAGGTGGCCATCATGACCGCCCCGCCGGTCACGCCCACCGCGCCGGCAGTGACATCTCCCGCGCCGACCACCGGTACACCGGGGCCGAGCCCCTTCGCGATCGACCCTGGAGCACCTGTCACCGACCCGGACAGCGACCACGATGGCTTGACGGACGCCTTCGAGCGGCTCGCAGGGACCAACCCGCTCAGCGCCGATTCCGACCAGGACGGCCTGACCGACGGATTCGAGGCGTTGGCCAGCCACACCGACCCGCTCGCCGCGGACACCGATCACGATGGGATCTCCGATGCCGCGGAGTGGGCCGCACACACACCGGCGGGGACCATTCCGGGCATCGCCGGGGTATCGGGCCTGGGTGAGCACGCGCAGAACGTTCGCGCAGGCGTGACCGACACCGATCTGGACGGCCTGACCGACGACTACGAGAAGCAGATCCACACGGATCCGACCCAGGCGGATTCCGATCACGACGGGCTGTCCGACAGCCTGGAAACCACCCTCGGCACCAACCCGCTCTCTGGCGACACGGACCTGGACGGCCTCACCGACGACGCCGAAGTGCGCTACGGCACCAACCCGCTGGTCGCCGACGCGGGCACCGGGCCGGTTGCCGCGCGCCGCCGCCGGCGCCGGTGGTCGTCATGCCAGCCCCGGCACCAGCTGTTGCCGCGCCCGTCCCACATGCCTCGGACGCGGCGACCGGAAGCGTCCAGCAGATGATCGACGATGCGCTCGCCCAGAAGGGCGACACCTATGTGTTCGGCGCGAATGTCGACGTCAACGACCCGAATCCGACGACATTCGACTGTTCGAAACTCACCGAATGGGCCGCCCACCAGGTCGGTGTCGAGATCCCGGACACGTCCTACAGCCAGTACCTGGATCTCAAGGACAAGGGCCTGCTGATCCCGGTCGACCGGGCCGCCAACACCCCGGGTGCGCTGTTGTTCCACTTCTCCAGCGAGCCGACGCCCGGCGGTGGCCGTCCCGACGAGGCGCACGTGGCCATCAGTCTCGGCAACGGGCAGACCATCGAGGCGTACGACGAAAACCACGGTGTCGACACATTCGACATGGGCAACCGGTTCAATTACGCCGCGCTCATCCCCGGACTCAACTACGACGACATCAACGCGGGCAGCGGTGCCGATGCAGCCACCGCCGCCGGGCCGCCGGCCGCAACGGATCAGCCGGACGCCGTCGACATCCCGACCGGGCAATTCGATGACACCGCCATCGGCGCACATTATGACGCCAGCCATCTGACCGTCGACGCGGTCATTCACGGCATCATGATGCAGGAATCGGGCGGCGACTACACGGCGCAGAACTCCACCAACTCCGCGTCCGGTGCCTACCAGTACATCGACGGCACCTGGGACAACTACGGCGGCTACGCGCACGCCAAGGATGCCCCACCGGAGGTGCAGGACGCCAAGATGCGGGCCGACATCACCGCCTCCGCCGAACATTTCGGCGGTGACTGGGATCGCGTCATTGCCACCCACTTCGCCGGTGAACCCGACCAGGAGGGTCCGAAGACCGACTGGGACAAGGTTCCCGGTTACGACTACAACCACAATCCGTCGATCTGGGACTACGTCAACGGCGTGCTCGATCACATCCATGAATCGAACCCCGAACTGCTCGATCCAGGCACCGGGGCAGCGCCGGCACCGGTTGCCGTTGGTCCGGTCGGCACGCCGGCACCTGCCGCTTTCGCCATCGACGCAGGCACGCCCGTCGACGCCGTCGACACCGATCATGACGGTCTGACCGACGCTTTCGAAAAGGCCTCGGGTACCGATCCGTTGAATGCGGATACCGATAACGACGGGCTGACCGATGGATTCGAGGTCAGTGCCAGCCACACCGACCCGAACGTCGCCGACACCGACCACGACGGCCTTTCGGACAGCTTCGAGGCGACGCTCGGCACCGACCCGTTGAACCCGGACACCGACCACGACGGCCTCACCGACTCCGCCGAGGTGCACTTCGGCAGCAATCCGCTGGGCGCCGATCATTGGTTGACCAGCCCGCTGGACGACGGGGTGAGTGCTGGCGACGGGCATGACGTCGTGGCTGCAGTCGCCGATCTTGCTGGGCACTAGGTTCTGCCCCTGACCGCGGCCGCGCCTGTTGGAACACTGCTGGTTCCCCGGCATTCACCCCTGCCGGATGACGCATTGCCCGATTTGTCGGCGGAGGATGATCTCCTGGAGACAATTGTCAGGAATGATCCTGGTAGTGCCGCCCACCGAGCAAGTTCGCAGCCAGTCGACCCGAACCAGGAGGTGTGATGAGCCCTGACGCTGATGCCATCCTGGAGCCGGGCGCTGGCGCGCAGCGACCGGACATGCTCAACAAGGCCGTCCACCTGGCGGTCGGGACGGCGTGGTGGGCTACCGGTCCGGTGCGCTTCGGGGGCCGGCTGGCCGCCCGCACCGCCGAGGCCGTCATCTCCGACGCCCGCAAACGAAGCCCCTGGTTGCACCTGCGGACGCAGGCCCGCAGCGGGCAGACGCTCGCCGGCACCGAGCAGCTGATTCAGGCGATGCTGCGGCCCGTCATCACCAGGGTGGTCGACGCAGCGCTGGCCGAGCTCGACCTGACCAAGCTCATTCTGGACAATGTGGACCTCGACGCGGTTGCCGCCAAGCTCGACGTCGAGGCAGTGATCAAGCGGGTCGACCTGGACGGTGTCGTTGCGACCGTCGATCTGGATGCGGCCGTCGCCCGGGTGAACCTGGACCAGATCGTCTCGCGGATCGATGTCGATTCCATCGTTGCCGGGGTCAATATCGATGCCGTGATCGACCGGGTGGACGTGGACTCGATCGTCAAGCGGGTCGATCTGGACGCCGCGGTGGCGCAGGTGGACCTGGATGCTGCGGTCGCCCGGGTGGACATGGAACAGATCGTTTCCCGGATCGACGTCGACTCCATCGTGGCCACCGTCGATCTCGAAGCCGTTGTCGATCGGCTGGACATTGCAGCGGTTGTCGCGAGGGTCGACCCGGACCCGGTTGTCGCCCGGGTGAACTTCGACGCGGCGATGGCCCAGATCGATCTGATCGGCATCGCCCAGAAGATCGTTGACGG
The DNA here is from genome assembly GCA_963730295.1 of uncultured Actinomycetota bacterium. Taxonomy (GTDB): domain Bacteria; phylum Actinomycetota; class Actinomycetes; order Mycobacteriales; family Nakamurellaceae; genus Nakamurella. Next base: position 286,077 of record CAVSRE010000012.1, read on the forward strand.
CATCGATCTACCCGGCATCATTCGCGATTCCACCGGCTCCCTGGCGTCCGAGGCAGTGCATGGCGTCCGGGTGCAGGGCCAGCAAGCCGATGACGCGGTCGGCCAGCTCGTCGGTCGCGTGTTCCGCCGACGTGCTGCACTGGACGGGTTGCACCCCTAGTGACGAAAGCCGAGCAGCAAATGTTCGCCAGGGGTGCGGAGCACCGACCCGCCGGCATCGTCACCAGGGTCGCGGCCATGGGTGTCGACATGGCAGTCGTCATCGTGCTGGGTTCTTTGGTCTACCTCACCGTCGCAGGTGCCAGGCTGGTGTGGTCGCCGACCACCTTCAGTTGGCCCGACATACCCTTCTGGCTCACCGTTGTCGTGGAGTTCACGATTGCCGTGCTGTATCTGACCGGCTCGTGGGCGATGACCGGACGGAGCTACGGCTCGTCGCTGCTCGGCCTCCGGGTGCTTTCGCGCCGCGGTCGAATTCCCGGGTGGGCGCTGGCCTTCGTTCGAGCGGCGTTCTGCGCGTTCTTCCCCGTCGGGCTGCTCTGGGTGATCGTGAGCCCGGAGCGCCGGTCCGTTCAGGACGTCATACTGCGAACCGTGGTTGTCTACGACTGGCGTCGCACCGAATAGCAGGTCTGCCGTCGCTGGTGGTCTGCCGGTGATGTTGGTCAGTCGTCGCTGTTGGTCGGTATCGGGCACGTGCCCTGCCAACGCATGTCGCGGGCGATCACGATGTGGTCGGCGACGAAGCCGTGATCAGTCAGCTTGTCGAGCAAGGTATCGACGTCGCGCGGTTCATTCACCCTGCCGGTGAGCACACTGTGCGTAGGGGCGACCTGGGCGGTCAGTTCCGGCAGCGCTGCCTCGACGACCGGGCCGATCAGCCCGGTGACGTGGAACTCGTACAGCTGCGACATGGGGCCCCTTTCGAATGCGCTAGACCGTCGTCTCGTCCGATAGCCGCCTGACCTCGATCAGATCGAGGCCGAGTCGTTGCAGCCGGTTGATGATGCCGTGCAGTGCCGCCTGATCCATGACGGGGCCGCGGAGCACCGTTTGTACGGGCTCGACAACGACATGGACGCCCTCGATCTCGGCGAGCAGGGATGGCGGCACGAGGCCCGACACCCGAATCTCGTATTCCAGCGGGGTCACGTTGACCGTCCTCCCTATCGGTTTGCTGATCCTCACTGTCCCGGGTTCGGCTTCCGGGCGCGTCACCCCGAATGGATAGACAAGAACTCGCTGCGGCACTGTCCTGCCCACCCGACGTTTGACGGGTGATCTTTGGGGAATGAGCTGAGCCCGTAGGATCGACGGAGCGCCGCGCAGCGGTCCGGCAGTATCGAGCGTCGCTAGCCGCACCGGCCGGCCCGCCGCCGGGGTTGGTTCTTCGAAGGGTGATCAGTGGCCGGTCAGTTTCAGTCACTGGTCTTGCTGAAGTCGCAAGCCCCTGCCGTCCCACCTGGCTTGGTGCGGCGGAAGCGGCTCGACGACCGGCTCTCCGAGGGCACCGCCAAGTCGGTCACGCTGGTCAGCGCGGGACCGGGCTCAGGAAAGACGCTGGCGGTGGCGGCCTGGATCGCGGCCGGTCGCACGCCCGGACCGGTGGCCTGGCTCAGCCTGGACATCACCGACAACGACCCGATCACCTTCTGGACGGACCTGCTCCAATCGTTGCTCGGCAGCGGCGTCATTCCCGAGGACAACTCGCTGCGGGACCTCATTCCGGCCGCTGCGTTCGGTGTCGTCGAAGCCCGGGAGGTCAGAATTCGGCTTGCTGAACTGGCCTCGCCCGTCGTGCTGGTGCTGGACGACTTCCACGAGATCACCGATGAGCAGGTGCTGGAGGCGTTCGGCCAGCTGGTCGACCACCTGCCGGACAAGGTCCGACTGGTCCTGCTCAGCAGAGCGGACCCGATGCTGCGATTGCATCGACTGCGAGTCGCCGGGCAGCTGACCGAGATTCGCACCGGCGATCTGGCGTTCACCGAACCGGAGACCGCAGAACTCTTCGACCGGCAGGGCATCCACCTGCAGAAGAAGCAACTCGGGGTGTTGCGGTCGCGCACCCAGGGCTGGCCGGCAGGTCTACGGCTTGCGGCGATGTCCCTCGACCCGACTGATGTCGACGGTGGTATAGCCCGATTCTCGGGGAACGAGCGGTCGGTTGCGGACTACCTGGTCGGCGAGGTGATCGATCGGCTGTCCGCGGAGGATCGGGACTTCCTGCTCAGGACCAGCATCACCGAGAAGATCAACGGCAATCTGGCCGACTTCCTCTTGGACCGAACCGACAGCCAGTTGACCCTGGAGAAGCTCGTCGGCGCCAACGCTTTCGTCGTCGCCATCGGCGGTCAGAACGAATGGTTCGCCTACCACCCGCTATTGCGTGAGCTGCTCCGGCACCGGCTGATCCTCGAACAACCGATGTCGCCGCCGCAGCTGCACGATCGGGCCGCCCGCTGGATGGCGCAGCAAAATGAGCCGATCGAGTCGATCCGGCATTCCATCCTGGCCGGCGACCTGAAGGAAGCCGGTCGGACCCTGCTACGGGTCGTACCGCGCATCCTGTCCAGCGAGGGTCCGACACTGGCCGCGGTCATCGAACCGCTGGCTCGTTCGGCAGCAAGCAACCCGACGCTGAGTTCATTGATGGCCTCCGCGACGGTCCACCTGCATCGCCTCGAAACGACCGCGATGCTCCAGGATGTGGCCGAGGCGCGCGAGTTCCTCGATGAGTCCGATCCCGAACTGGTGCCGTCGGCCGAGGTACTGATGCTGCTGTTCGAAATCGCCGGTGCGCGCGTGCACGGTGACGGGACCGCCGTGGTGAGCACCGCCAACCGCGCCATCGACCACCTGGATCGAACCCCGCGCAGGTTGATCCCGGCGGGCAGACATTTTCGGGTGATCGCCGAGGTCAATTTGGGTGGCGGCCAGTTGTGGACCGGCGACCTCGACGGAGCCGAGCAGATGCTGGCGGTCAGCGCACCCGCTGCGCTGCAGCTGGGGCTACCCCTGCCCAATCTGAACGCGATCGGCCACCATGCGGTTGTCGAGGCGCTGCTGGGTCGTTGCAGACAAGCCCATCGCCGTGCACTGGACGGCATGGGCGTCATCGAACGCCGTGGCTGGGCGTCCGAACCACAGGCCGTCGCCTCGTTCCTCGCGTTGGGTCTGGTCGAGCTGGCGCGGCACCGACCCGCTGAGGCGGCCACCCAGATCAACCGCGGGCTGGCCGTCGTCGGTGAGCGGTCCGACCGGTCGATTCGGCTGGCCTTGGCCACCGCGGCCGTTCAGCTCGCGGTTGCTCGCGATGACGCCGAAGCTGCATCAGCCGCCGACGCGCGACTGCGGGCCGGCCTCGCGCGGACTCGTCACCCGGGCGATCTCATCGTCCGCTGGGCTACGATCGCCGGGGCCGAGGCGCTGCTGCTGGCGGATCGGCCGGCGGATGCGGCGACCCGAATCGGCAGGCCGGGCGACGACGATGGCTTTGCCGCGTCGTGGGAGCGGGTGACCCTGGCCCGGGCCAGGCTCGCCTTGGGGCAATACGGCCTGGCCGAGGAACTGATCGAGCCGCTCCTACAGGCTGGTTGGCTCTGCCGCGAACCGGTGATCCAGGCGCGATTGATCCAGGCGCAGGTCGCCGATCGTCAGCACCGGGATACCGCAGCGCTGTCAGCGATCACCGCGGCCGTTGACCTGGCGCAGCCGGAAGGCATTCGCCGCCCGTTCCTGCTGCCGGGCAGCGGACGGTTGTCGGCGCTGCTGCATCGGTACCAGCAACTTGGTGGTCGGCATGCCGCGTTCGTGGCCGACCTTGTCGACAACCTCGGGCCCATCCCTACGGAACCGGAGCCGTCGGCCCTGTTGGTTGAGCACCTGACCGAACGCGAGCTGACTGTTCTGCACTACCTGCCGACCATGCTCAAGGCGGGTGAGATTGCCTCCGACCTGTACGTTTCGGTCAACACCGTCAAGGCGCATCTCCGATCGATGTACCGCAAGCTCGGCGTCAGCAACCGCCGGGAAGCGGTCGAACGGGCCAGGACCGTGGGATTGCTGTGATGGGTGGATTGCTCTGAGCCGGCCGTGCTGAACCGGTCCGGCGCCCTGGTCTACTCCAGCCGCAGAGTTCCCTCGGTCCGCAATCCCGCGGGATCCATTGCCCTGATGAGGGTCTCGAGAGCTTTCCGGAATTGCCCGACGTCAGCCCCGGCGGAGGCCAGGATGTCGTCGGTCAGCCGCTCGCCGGTGTTGAACATCTCGGCGAGCAACGAGGACCCCGATTCGGTCAGTTCGACGACGCGGCGGCGTCCATCACTGGGATCGGACTTGCGGATCACGTGACCGGTCGACTCCAGGTGGGCGATGGTGCGGCCGATGGTCTGTTCGGTGACGTGCTGATCGTCGGCCAGATCACGCTGGCTCGTCGGCCCATGACCGAGGGTGGACAACACGATCAATCCCGCGTGGCTGACGCCGTGCTCGCGCAAGCGCGCGTTCCAGGAGTGTTCGACAAGGCGAGCGGCGGTGCCGAGCAGGCGCCCGGTTACCCATTCGTCGCGGTCCCGTTCCGGCGGCATGACTCTCCTCTGCGCGTCGGGATCGACGGTACCTGTGGCACGATGAGAAAATTACTCAGCCTGCTGAGCATCCAATCTGCAGTCCAGCTCGGTAGGTGTTGGTGGAGGCATGGCCGAACAGTCAACGCCTTCGCCATGACCGACAAGCTGCCCGCGCCCGTCCGACAGAACGGAACCCGTCATGCCCACCGGGTCGAATGACATCACCGAGGATTCTCGGGCGGCCGTGCCGCCGCCCGCACCGCCCAGTGAAGGATCGGGCACCGCGAGTCCGCACTCCCGTCGGAACGCAGTGCTCCGCGCGGTTGGTCTGATCGCCGTGGTGGTCGCCTGGTTGGCGATCGCCGGGGTCGGGGGGCCAGCCATCGGATCACTGTCCACCGTGCAGTCGAACGACCAGGAGTCCTTCCTGCCGACCGGGGCGGAGTCCGTGCAGGCGGCCGACGCGGCCGCGCAGTTCGACAATTCGGGGGAGCTCCCCGGTTTCGTGATCTTCCAGACCGATGGCAGCGCAGCCACGCCCGATCAGCTCGCCGCGTGGGGGGCGTTCACCCAGAGCGTGGCCACCCAACCGGTCGACCCGGCCAAGCCGGACCTCGGCGTCATCGGCGACTACTTCATCGAGAGCCCGGTACCGGGCCAGCCCGTCCCCGTCCCACTGATCCCATCCCAGGACGGCCAGGCTGCGCTGGTCCTCGTCCCGCTGTCGGCGGACAAGGTCACGACGGTCGACGCGGAGGGGAAGAACCCGCTGAGCGCCGTGGTCGGCGGGATCCGGACGGCGGCCGAGGCATCGGCCGCCGGAGCGGAGGTACACATCGCCGGTCCCGCCGGGCTGATCGCGGACCTCGGGGCTGCGTTCGCCGGGATCGACGGGTTGCTGTTGCTGGTCGCACTCGGTGCTGTGCTGGTGATCCTGCTGCTCGTCTACCGGGCGGTCGCGCTGCCATTCGTGGTGTTGTTCACCTCGATCAGCGGCCTCGCGCTCGCCGGTGGCGTGGTGTATTTGCTCGCCAAGAACGAAGTGATCCCGCTGAACGGGCAGAGCCAGGGCATCCTGTTCATCCTCGTTGTCGGCGCGGCCACTGATTACGGCCTGTTGTTGGTCTCGCGGTACCGGGAGGAGCTGACCAGGGTCGAATCAACCTGGACCGCGATCAAGATTGCGTGGCGGGCCTGCCTGGAACCCATCGCCGCCAGCGCCGGCACCGTCATCATTGGACTGCTGTGTCTGTTGCTCTCGGATCTCAACTCCAACCGCGGTCTCGGCCCGGTGGGCGCTATCGGCATCGCCTCGGCGTTCTTCGCAGCCCTGACCCTGCTGCCCGCGCTGCTGATGCTGGGCCGCTGGCTGTTCTGGCCGCGGATCCCGCATCCCGCCCGCGCCGGTGACACCGTCGACCCGCACAAGCACGGGATCTGGGAGCGGGTCTCGGTTGCGGTGGCCCGCCACCCGCGCCGGATCTGGGCGATCACGGCAGCAGGCCTGGTCGTCGCTTGTCTGTTCGTCCCGACGCTGAAGGCCTCCGGAACGTCGCAGACCGACGTCTTCCTGACTGAGGTGGATTCGATCGCCGGCCAACAGGCGCTGACCGATCATTTCCCCGGTGGCTCCGGCAACCCGGTCGTGATCATCGCCCCGGAGGCCGCTGCCGATCAGGTGGTCAGCACCGTTGCCGCTGTCCCGGGGATCAGCGGCGAGCCGGCGATCGTGACCGCCGCCGGTACCGGTCCGCAGGCCGCCGGTGCGCCGCCGCTGGTGGTGAACGGCGAGGTGCAGATCCAGGCGACGTTGAGCGCCATCGCCGACGGCGAAGAGGCGGAGAACACGGTCCGGGCCGTCCGGGACGCCGTACACGCAATCCCCGAATACGGCGATGCGATCCTGGTGGGCGGCAACACCGCCATTCAGATCGACACCGTCGACACCTCCGCCCGGGATCTGCGGGTGATCATCCCGGCGATCCTGTTCGCCGTGCTGATCGTGCTGATCCTGCTGTTGCGTTCGCTGGTCGCCGCGCTGCTGCTGGTCTTCGCAACAGTGCTGTCCTTCGGTGCGGCACTGGGCGTCTCGGCCATCGTGTTCAACCACGTCTTCAACTTCCCGGGGGCGGATCCAGCGGTTCCACTGTTTGCGTTCGTCTTCCTGGTCGCCCTTGGTATCGACTATTCGATCTTCCTGATGACCAGGGCCCGGGAGGAGGTGGCGTTCCACGGGCCGCATGACGGAGTGATGCGCGGACTGCGGTTGACCGGTGGGGTGATCACCAGCGCCGGCATCGTGCTTGCCGCGACCTTCGCGGCGCTGGCCGTCATCCCGATCCTGTTCCTCGCGCAGATCGCGTTCATCGTGGCCTTCGGCGTGCTGATGGATACCTTCATCGTCCGCACCCTGCTTGTTCCGGGGCTCGCGATCGACATGGGGTGGTTCACCTGGTGGCCAATCCGGCCGAAGCCCACCAAGCATCAGTTGGAGCATCGGGGACCGGCGAAGGTCCCGGCCGACAAGGTCCCAGCGGGCAAGTAGCACGGCCCGGCGTGCCGATGTTCTGCTGGTGGGGCGGAGTTGTCGCTGCGGCACTGATGCAGCACTCGGCCCGTGGTACTGAAGCGCTGCTGGTGGGGCGGAGTTGTCGCTGCTGCAGTGATGCAGCACCTGCTATGCGGACAAAGAACCCGAACAGCAGGACTTCGGTCGCCCGTGACTGCCGTCGCGGCGGTGCGAGGCAGTCCAGGCATACTGCTATCGGCCGTTGCTTGCCCAGGTTGAATTCACGAAAGGACCGTCGGTGCCATGGCTGCCGCAGCTGCTGTCAATGCTCAGGACTGTGCCGATGCTCTTGCGGCCCTCCAGGAGAAGGCGCCCCTCGTTCAGTGCCTGACGAACATTGTGGTCGCCCAGTGGACCGCGAATGTGTTACTGGCCATCGGTGCCGCGCCCGCCATGGTCGACAACCCGGAGGAGGCAGGGCCCTTCGCGGCGATCGCCGGGGGTGTGCTGATCAATCTCGGAACACCGTATGCCGACACGGTGGCGGCGATGGAGCTCGCGGTGGCGTCCGCAAACGCCGCGGGCACCCCGTGGGTGCTCGACCCGGTCGCCGCCGGCGCGTTGGCTTGGCGCACCGGAATCGCCAGCAACCTGTTGACACTGGGGCCAACGGTCTTGCGTGGCAACGCCTCCGAGGTGATGGCGCTGACCGGCGGCAGCGGCGGTAAGGGCGTTGAATCGGTGCACACGCCGGAGGCTGCGCTCGCGGCCGCCGTGGAACTGGCCGGCACGCACAGCACCGTGGTTGCCGTCAGCGGTCCCGTTGATCACCTCACCGACGGCACCCGGGTGGTCAAGGTCAGCAACGGTCATCCGCTGCTGACCAGGGTGACCGGCGTGGGGTGTGCGTTGGGCGCGTTGATGGCCGGATTCGCTGCAGTCGTGGATGACCCGCTGTTGGCCGCCGTCGCCGCGACCGCCGCGCTGACCGTGTGCGGTGACCGCGCCGCGTTCGACGTCCCCGGTCCCGGGACATTTGCCGTTGTCTTGCTCGACAAGCTTGCCGCGTTGACGCCGGCCGACCTGACGGCGAACGCCAGGCTGAGCTGACCGTGGCTGAGCTGGTGACGCCGGTCGCTCGCCGCCCGCGCCTCGATCTGACCCTGTACCTCGTCACGGACACCGTGTTGTGCGGCGAGTTCGGTGTCGCAGCAACGGTTGCCGCCGCTGTGCGGGCCGGCGTCAGCACTGTTCAGCTCCGTGATCCGGCGGCCGGTGATAAGGAGTTCGTGGAACTGGGCCTGGCGGTGGCCGCCGTGCTCCGCGGTTCGGGCGTGCCGCTGATCGTCAACGACCGGGTGCACCTGGTGCGGTCGATCGGAGCCGACGGGGCGCATATCGGCCAGGGCGACCTGGACCCGATCGCTGCCAGAGCGATCATCGGACCTGATGCGCTGCTGGGGCTTTCGGTCCAGTCGCTGAACCATCTCGGGGCGGCCGAACGGCTCCCGCCGCGCGTCATCGACTATCTCGGTGTCGGCCCGGTCTGGGCGCAGACCACCAAACCCGATGCGGCTGAACCCGGCGGGCTCGCGGTGTTGGCGGACGTCGTCGCACATAGTCGCTGGCCCTGTGTCGCGATCGGCGGTATCGATTCAGGCCGCGCCCCCCTGGTCAAGGGCCAGGGTGCGGCCGGTGTCGCCGTGGTCAGTGCCATCTGCGGGCAGCCGGATGTCGCAGTCGCTGCCCAGCGCCTCCGGCTCGCCTGGGATTCGGCCTAAACCTCACCCGCAAGCCCACCGGCGGTCGTCTCGTTGATCGGCCGGCGCGCCGATGCGGTTCCTGCGAACGGCAGTGCGACGAGCACCGCCACCGCGAAGGACGCGAGCGACGCCGACAGCCAGGTGTGATCCAGGGTGTGCAACCAGGTGCCGGCACTGGCCCAGGCATCCGACCAGCCGGGAATCGCACCCGGATTGACCAATTGGTACGCCACGAATCCGGCAGCCCAGGCGAACAGCATCCCCGGCCGCACCGGTGCGGCCGACGAGGTGTTCCAATCGGCCCCACGGGTGCGCAGCCAGGCGGCGATGAGAGCACCGGACAGCGGGATGAAGACTGCGCCGATCAGGTACAGGAAGTTCGTGTACTGGCTGATGTCGATGGTGAGAGCCGCTGCGACGGCGAGGGTTCCGATGGTGACCGTCAGGATCCGACGATCCCAGCGCGGCGCCATGTTCTGGATCGAGACGGCCGTCGAATAGACGTTGGCGAAGCTCTGGTCGGTCTCCCTGAGCACCAGCACCGCAAAGGCGGCAACCCCCAGCGGGACCGCCAGGAACAGGTCGAAGACCTGATCCGGGTCCTGCTGCACCTGGGTCAGCGCGACGACGCCCAGGAGCAGGCAGGCGATCTGGGCGAAGCCGTAGCCGAAGAAGCCGCCGGCGAAGGCCGCGCCGCTGGTCCGGGAATGGCGCGAATAGTCGGCGCCGAGCGGCACCCAGGAGATCGTCAAAGCGACCGCGGCGTCGACCGCCAGCCAGAAACCGCTCCATGAGCCCTCGATGGTGGGCACCGGGTTGCGTAACACGCCGACTGCGAGAACGACCAACGCGATGACGACCAGCACCGACACGTATTTGCGGATCACCCGGATGGCGCCGAGCGGCCAGATGGTCAACGCGGTGGTGACCCCGCCGGCGATCACCACGCAGGCCCACCGGGGGAGGTGGCCCCCGGTCAGGGCCTGCAGGCCGGCGGCAATGACGAGGAGCTCGAAGACCGCCCAGCCCAGGCACTGGGCGATGTTCAACACGGTGGGTAGGAACGAGGCCTTGGCACCGAGCAGTCCGCGGAGCAGCACCATGGCCGGCGCTCCCGTCTTGGCACCGAGCACGAGCGACGTACCGAGGATCGCCCCGCCGATCGTGGTGCCCACCACGATGGCCGTGATCGCCGCAGGCAGGTTGAGCGGCTCTGCGCCGAACGGGGTGAGGATGGACAGGGCGCCGGCGAAGCCCAACAGGCTGACGCCGAGGTTGCCCCAGAAGCCGAGTTGGTCGAGCAATCCGAGCGTCCGGGGCGCCGTTTCGGTGAGCGTGAGCGGCACTTCTGTTCCGCGTGCCGAAGGGGCGGTCGTGGGGTTTGAGTCGGTGGTGCTGGACGAGGGTGCAGACATGGCGGACTACCTCTCCCTGCGCCGGTACGAGCCGGATCAGGTTCAAGCGGTCGGCGACCCGGACCCGGGCGCGACCGAAAGTCTCGCCGAGCAAGCCGCCCTCTCAGCCCGTTTGGTCGGGCTCCCGCGGGGACGAGCACAGGATAGATCGTGACGATGGGTTCCGGGCACGTCCAGTTGCGTCCGGGCCGGGGTCAGTGCTGGTGCGGTCCGCGGCATCGGAAGGAGTGGGGTCCAAAGTCCCGATGATCGCGCCCGGAGTCCTCTACCCGACATCCTCGTCGATGGCGAAAATGGGCTGCGGAGGTGGGTTCGATGACATCCACAGTTTCCGTGCGCCAGCAAGCCACGGGCAGGAAGCCGGTGCATTTCTCGTTGATCCTGCTGGAGGTGTTTGTCGCCGTCGGCGCTGTTTTCGGTGGGGTCGGATTGATCGCCGACAATGCGATCGGAATGTTGCCGGAATGGCTGGAAGGCACCCCGTTCGCGTCCTGGACGGTTCCCGGCTTCTTGCTGTTGCTGGTGGTTGCGCTGCCGATGGCTACCGCTGCCTATGCCGAGATCCGCTACTTGTCATGGGCTTTCGCTGCCTCCGTGCTGGCCGGCGCGGCGCAGCTGGGCTGGATCGTCGCCCAGTGGCTGATCATCCAGAAGTTCTTCTTCCTGCAACCGGTGATGCTGGCCGCGGGGGCCGGGGTATTGGTCCTCGCCTGGTGGGCGCACCGTGGCGAGTCGCTGGCGGGGTCGTCATGACTGGCACCCGGCGCCAAGTTGTCGTGGTCGGAGTGGATGGTTCGGCGGAATCGATGGTGGCAGCGAGCTGGGCGGCCGACGAGGCCCAGCGGCGGCACCTGGGATTGCACCTGCTGTATGCGTATGTCGTTCCCGCGATCGGCATACCTGCCTACGGCAGGCCCCCGGACATCAGCGGAGCGTTTCACACCGAGGCGCAGGAGATTCTCGACAGTGCCGCCGAAGCGGTCGGGACCTCGCATCCTGCCCTTGTGGTTACGACTGCTCTGGTGAATGCCGATCCCCGACCGGTTCTGGTCAAGGCGTCGGAGGACGCTGTCCTGACCGTGGTGGGCACCAGGGGTGGCGGGCGAATTCCCGAGGTGGTGCTGGGATCGGTTGCGCTCCACGTCGCAGCACATGGCAGATCGCCGGTCGCGGTCATCTCCAAGACGGCCGCAGCGTTGGCGAACGGACCTGTGCTGGTCGGGGTGGACGGTTCGGCGACCAGTGCGGCGGCCGTGGAGTTCGCCTTCGGCGAGGCCGCGGTCCGTGGGGCCGACCTGGAGGCGGTGCTGGTCTGGGACGACCTGGCGATCCGCGGCTTCGCCAAGTCCGAACCACTGGTCGGACGGCTCGAGGACGATGAGGAACATGCCGTGCTGTCGGAGCAACTTGCCGGGTGGCGGGGCAAATATCCGGACGTCACGGTCCGCCAGGTGGTGCGCCGCGGACGTGCGGCAGACGCGCTGATTCGGTACGGCAAGCTGCTTTCGCCGGACGCGCGCCCGCAACTGGTCGTGGTGGGCAGCCGGGGCCGGGGCGGATTGACCGGGCTCTTTCTCGGATCGACCAGTCAGACGCTGATCTGTCATTCGCCGTGGCCGGTTGTCGTTGTGGGCTCGGAATTGGCGGGCTGAAGCTGGCAGCCACGGTCAGGCGATGGGCCGACACATCCAGCCGGAGGTCATTCGGTCGCACTGGATGGCCGGCGGCTCCGTTGGCCGGCCCCGGTCGCGTTCGCGTTTGGCGCATTCGGGAATGTGAGTGCTCCGCCGGCGGTAGAAGTCTGTGGGGGGCAGACCTCTCGCCACTACCTCACGCAACTACCTGTCGCCCGACTGGGGCGACAGAACAGGAGTGCTCCATGACAACCTCCAGCCAGTCCCTCGCCAGCGCGTCGGGCACGTTCTCGCTCGGCGGGGACCTCCCGGTGCATCGGCTCGGCTACGGCACGATGCAGCTCACCGGCCGCGGTGTGTGGGGAGATCCGGCCGATCCGGCGGAAGCGGTGCGCGTCCTGCGTCGCGCCGTTGAGTTGGGTGTGACGCTCATCGACACGGCCGATTCCTACGGCCCGTACGTCACCGATGCGCTGATCCGGGAGGCGCTGCATCCCTACCCGGACGACCTCGTCATCGCCACCAAGGTCGGCTTCACCCGTCAGGGGCCGGGCCAGTGGGTGCCCGTCGGGCGCCCCGAGTATCTGCGCCAGGAGGTCGAGCTGAATCTTCGCCACTTGGGTGTTGAGCGCATCGACCTGCTACAACTGCATCGAATCGACCCGAAGGTCGCTGTTGAGGATCAGATCGGCGAGCTTGCCGCGCTCCGGTCCGAGGGCAAGATCCGGCACATCGGCCTCTCCGAGGTCAGCGTCGCGCAGATCGAACAGGTACGGAAGATCGCACCGATCGTCTCGGTGCAGAACCGCTACAACCTGGCGGATCGCGGTGCCGAGGACGTACTGGAGTACGCCGCGACTGAGAACATCGCGTTCATCCCGTGGTTCCCGTTGGCGACCGGCGAGCTTTCGGCTCCAGGCAGTCCGCTCGCCGAACTGGCGAAGCAGCATGACGCGACCGCATCCCAGCTCGCATTGGCCTGGCTGCTGCATCGTTCACCGGTGATGCTGCCGATTCCCGGCACTTCCTCGGTCGCGCATCTCGAGGACAACCTTGCCGCGGCGCGGATCGAGTTGACCGACGCGGAGTTCGACGCGCTGACGAACGCTGTCTGAACAACGTGGGGCCGGCGCCGGACCGGGTGATCCTTGGTTCACCGGGCCGACTGCTGGTCAGCTGCCGTGTGCTCATCCGGTGGATGAGCCGGGACGTTGTACCCTAGCCCGGCCTGTGTGCACCGGCCATGGTGGACAGGTCGACCAACGGTCGGTGATCTGGCAGCGGGCGCCGCACAGTGGATTCCTCCACTCCGGGTTCCCCCGTTGTCGGGTGTAAGAGCGACCCGGAGGTCCACCATGGCAGCCACAGCAGTCCCCGCTCAGTCGAGCGCACCCATCGCACCCAGTTTCGCTTCCGGGATCGCCGACCCCGGCCCACTCGGTCTCGGCGCCTTCGCTATGACGACATTCTTCTTGTCGAGTGTGAATGCCGGCTGGTTGCCGGCCTCGGTCGAAGGGGTCGTCCTGGGTCTGGCGCTGTTCTACGGTGGCATCGTTCAGGTGCTGGCCGGCATGTGGGAGTTCGCGAAGGGCAACACTTTCGGGGCGGTGGCCTTCAGTTCCTACGGCGCGTTCTGGCTGTCCTTCTGGTATCTGATCGCCCACACGGACCTGACTGCCGCGGCCGAAGAGGGTGTGGCCGGAAAGGGTGTTGGCTTCTTCCTGTTGGGCTGGACCATCTTCACCCTCTACATGCTGGTGTGCGCCCTGCGGACCAACACGTTGCTAGTCGCGGTTTTCGCGCTCCTGTTCGTCACTTTCACCTTCCTGACTTTGGGAAAGCTGTTGCCCAGCACCGGAATGACGACAGTCGGCGGATACTTCGGCTTGCTGACCGCCGCAGGTGCCTGGTACGGATCGATGGCCGGCGTGATGAACGCGACCGTCAAGCGGGTCGTGCTACCGGTCTTTCCGAGGGGCTGATTTCGCGGAGTAGACCGAGGAATTTGACGATCCCGGATTATCGCAGTATTCGGTTCAGCCAATTCAGGACACTGACGTCTCAGAGAGCAGGAATTACATGAGTGACACACTCAGCCCAGCGGCCGTTCCGCCGACCAATCCCGATCACGAATCCTCGACCTTGGACAATTTGGGGACGGAGGATCGGGTGTTTCCGCCGTCGGCTGAGTTCGCGGCGAACGCGAACGTGACTGGTGAGGCGTATGAGCGGGCGGCGGCTGATCCGGAGGCGTTTTGGGGTGAGCAGGCGAACCGGTTGTCGTGGTCGAAGCCGTTCACTCAGGTGTTGGATTGGTCGGGTCGGCCGCACGCGAAGTGGTTCGCTGATGGTGAGTTGAATGTTGCGTACAACTGTGTGGACCGGCATGTGGAGGCGGGGTTCGGGGATACCGTCGCGATTCATTGGGAGGGCGAGCCGGGGGACTCGCAGACGATCACCTATGCGGATCTGCAGCGGGAGGTGTGCAAGGCCGCGAATGCGTTGATCTCGTTGGGGTTGACGACCGGGGATCGGGTGGCGATCTATCTGCCGATGATCCCGGAGGCGGTGTACTCGATGCTGGCGTGTGCCCGCCTGGGGTTGGCGCACAGTGTGGTGTTCGCGGGGTTCTCCGCGGAGGCTCTCAAGTCGCGGATCGGGGATGCGCAGGCGCGGGTGGTGATCACCGCGGATGGGCAGTACCGGCGTGGTACCGCGGTGTCGTTGAAGGCGGCTGTTGATGAAGCAGTCGCCGATGCTGATTCACCGGTGGAGCATGTGTTGGTGGTGCGCCGCACCGGGATCGATGTGGCGTGGACGGACAAGGACCGCTGGTGGGACGAGTTGGTGGAGGCGCAGTCCGATCAGCACACGCCGGAGTCGTTCCCGGCGGAGCAACCGTTGTTCATCCTGTACACCTCGGGCACGACGGGGAAGCCGAAGGGCATCCTGCACACCTCGGGTGGGTATTTGACGCAGGCGGCGTATACCCACACCGCGGTGTTCGACCACAAACCGGGTGCGGATGTGTATTGGTGTACCGCGGATATCGGGTGGGTGACCGGGCATTCGTACATCGTGTACGGGCCGTTGGCGAACCGGGCGACCGAGGTGATCTACGAGGGCACCCCGAACACCCCGCACGAGGGCCGGCACTGGGAGATCATCGACAAGTACAAGGTCAGCATCTATTACACGGCGCCGACCCTGATCCGGACGTTCATGAAGTGGGGCGCGGACATCCCCGGGAAGTACGACCTGGGGTCGTTGCGGGTGCTCGGGTCGGTTGGTGAGCCGATCAACCCGGAGGCGTGGATGTGGTACCGGGAAACCATCGGGCACAACCGTTGTCCGATCGTGGATACGTGGTGGCAGACCGAGACCGGTGGCATCATGATCTCCCCGCTGCCCGGGGTGACGGCGTGCAAGCCGGGGTCGGCGATGATCCCGGTGCCGGGGATTTCCGCGAGCGTGGTGAACGATGAAGGTGTGCCGGTCGGTAAGGGTGAGGGCGGGTACCTCGTCATCGACAAGCCGTGGCCGGGGATGCTGCGGACCATCTTCGGTGACGACGAACGGTACGCCGACACCTACTGGTCCAGGTTCGCCGCGCAGGGGTACTACTTCGCCGGTGACGGCGCGAAGTACGACACCGACGGGGCCCTCTGGCTGCTTGGTCGGGTCGATGACGTGATGAACATTTCCGGGCACCGGATCTCCACCACCGAGGTCGAATCCGCCCTCGTCTCCCACCCCAGTGTCGCCGAGGCCGCTGTTGTCGGTGCGGCCGACGAAATGACCGGGCAGGGTATCGTCGCCTTCGTCATCCTCCGCGGATCGGCAACCGAGGCGGGACAAGATCCCGAAGTTCTCGTCGCCGAACTCAAGAAACACGTTTCCCATGAGATCGGGCCGATCGCTCGGCCGAAACGGATCCTGATCGTTCAGGAACTGCCCAAGACCCGGTCCGGGAAGATCATGCGGCGACTGCTGCGGGACATCGCCGAGAACCGCGAGGTCGGCGATGCCAGCACCCTGCAGGACAGCAACGTGCTGGGGCTGATCACCAGCGGTCTGTCCGGGGCCACCTCGGACTGACCGCTCGCCACCTGACCCAGCCTCGACAAGGAGCGCCGGCCGATTTCGGCCGGCGCTCCAATCGTGGTCTCGACCCACCGGACCCCTCGGCCGGCGCACGAGAACCCTGTCGGCCCGTTCGACGAGTAAGGGGAGTCCCGCCCGTCCGGACCAGCGACCCAGGTACCCGGGCCGCCTATCGTGTCGATTCGGAGTGGCATGGCTTCCGGATGGGTGCCATGTGGCTCGGTCCCTTTCCAGCACATCATCGATTCGCCGATTCCGGACCTTCCGAAGCACTGTGAAGGTACGAAAGTGGTCAACCGATGGGTCGCGGATCAGTAGGGCGCTGCGCCCCACACGTAGACGGAGTCGCCGACCGACAAGGTGTTGAAGAAGGTGGTCGAGGCATCCCAGGACAGGTGGATGCAGCCGTTCGACTGGTTGTACAGACTGCCTTGGTGGAAGGCGATGTCGCCGTCGAAGAACACCGAATTCGGCATGGGTGCGTTGTTGAACAGGCTCGACTTGTGGTTCTTGTCCAGCCAGAACACCGAGAACATGCCGGTCCGGGTCCGTGATCCGTAGGCGCCGGAGGTGATCGGCACCGGGCCGTAGGTGATCTGCCCGCCGGACTGCAGCCACGCCTGTTCGTTCGACAGGTCGACGCAGGCCGAAGCGGTCGCCGGGCACGGGTTGCTCGCCTGTGCGGCGGCGGCACCGGCGGCGTTCGGGTTCGCGACCGGCTCCTTGACGGTCAACGTGGCGCTGCTGGTGTTCGGCTCGAATCGGACGTCCCCGGCATAGCTGACCTGGATCTGGTGGTCCCCGGCGGTGACGGCGGCAGCGGTGCCGCTGATCTTGCCGTTCGCGTCGACCGCGCCGCCGGCGATCTGGTTGCCGTCGTAGCTGATGGTCGCGTTGCCGCTCGGGCTTTGCGGTGTCCCGATGACGTCTGCGGTGATCACCGCGTCCCCACCGGGCAGCAGGTTGTCGGTCCAGGAGATTGCGATGTCGACGTTGGTTTGAGTGGTCCGGACCTCGAACTGGCTGGTCGAGGCCTCTACCACGGCGCCGCCGGAGTAGCTGGCGGTGTACATCTTCGAGCCGGGGTCGGCGGTGTTGTAGACGCTCAAGGACGCTGTACCCGACGGATCCGTATCGCCCTCTGCAACGGTTTCGGCACCGTCGGTGACGGTGACGTGCCCGGTCAGATCGGTCCCGGCCGGCGCGCCCGGCGCTTGCACGGCGATCTGGAACGCTCCCTGATCGCCGTAGCGGATCGAGTCCTTGCCGATCGAGGCCGACAGGGACGATGCCGCCTTGGCCACGGAGAACGCGGCGGTGCCGGAGGCGGCGGAGACCGTCGCAGCGTTGTCCGGCGCAAAGGCGGCGGACGCGGAATGCTCACCAACCGACAGGCCGGCGGGAATGACGATGCTCGCCTGGCCGCCGGCAACCGCCGCGGCGCCGAGCACGGTTCCGTCGACCGAGAACGTGACCGTCCCCGTTGCGGGCACGCCGGTCGAGGTAGTGAGCACCGCCAGCACCGTCGATCCGGCGGGGTCGGGGGCGACAGTCAACGCCATGGTGGCGGTCGCGGCCACCGGAGCGGCCGATGCCGATGCCGAGGACGACGACGCGACGGACGACGCCGAAGCGGTGGACGAGGCAGGAGCGCCGACCGACTGCAAGCTGCCCGACCCACTACTGGCCGGTCCGCAGGCCACCAGGGCCAGCGAAAGCACGCCGGCGGCGACGATTCTCGAGGCGGCGATCTTGGTGGTGGTGCGGAATCGTGTGCCGGACATCGGTTGGCCCCCATCGTAAGGTCAATCGAGGTGCAGGGCGAATACGTCACGCCCGTCGGTCGGGTGGTCCCGAGCTGTTGATCTGACGTTTCGCCGGCCGATGAGTTCCGTCTCACGTCCAGAATCGTCCAAAATCGTCCAGATACGGCTGGACTGTACCCGTCGCCGCCGGGTTGGAATTACCTACGCGTCAACTGAGCCACCTGGCCCTGTCTTCAGATGCCGGAAGGCTCCCCTTCCAGGATCGATTGAGCCTGACGACTCCGTCCTGGGCGACATCAGTGCCGTAAACCCAGCCGGTCATGCAAACGGCGTAGCGGCGCGGGTGCCCACCAGTTCCATTCGCCGAGCAGCGTCATGGTGGCCGGCACCAGCAGGCACCGCACCAACGTCGCGTCGATCGCGACAGCAACCGCCAGCGCGACGCCGGTCTGCTTGATCACCAGGAGTTGCCCGGCAACGAACCCGGAGAACACCAGGACGACGATCAAGGCGGCGGAGGTGATGATGCGCCCGGAGCGCTGCAGCCCGGCGACCACCGCCTCGTTGTTCGCCATTCCGTTGTCCCGGAATTCCTTGATCCGCGACAACAGGAAAACCTCGTAGTCCATCGATAACCCGAAACCCAACGCGACGACAAGGATCGGGATGATCGTCTCGATCCCGCCGGTCGACTTGAAGCCCAGCAGCGATTCGCCGTTGCCGTCCTGGAACACCCAGACCAGAACGCCGAGGGACGCGCCGAGCGACACCACGTTGATCACCAACGCCTTGATCGGCACCAGAATCGAACCGGTCAACAGGAACAGCAGCACAAACGTCGCGAGCATGACGACGGCGATCGCGGCCGGCGCCCTGGCGGCCAGGGCATTGGTGAAATCGACCAGCGCGGCCGTCTGGCCGCTGACCCAGATCGGGTAGTCCGGTCGGTCCGCGCGCACCGCCGCGACCACATCCTTGGCGGCGGCACTGCCGGGATCGGTATCAGTCATGTAGACGTTCACCACGGCGTGTTCATCGCCGACGGGACGCGGCGGCGGGACCAGTGCGACGCCGTCCATCGACCTGATCGAGTCCGCAAGTGGCGCCATTTCCTCGGCGGTGGTCTGCCCGACGACCTGGATCGTCGGGATTCCGGATGCCGGGTACTCCTCGGCGAGGGTGTCGAAGAATTGCCGGCCCGGTGCCGATGGCGGCAGCAATTGCGCGCCGGAACTACGCAGCTCCATCCGTAGCGCGGGTGCGGCCAGGATGCCGAGGACCAGCAGTACCCCGCCGACGACCAGCCAAGGCCGGCGCTGCGTCCACCGGGCCAGCCGGGAGAAGAAGCCCTCGTCCGGAGCGACATCGCCGAGCCGGTTCGTCAGCGTCCGAATCCCGGGAATCCGATTGAGCAGGCCGGGTTTGATCATTCGGGCGCCCGCGACCGCCAGCAGGGCCGGTACCAGGGTCAATGCGACCAGCAGCGCCACGACGACAACGCTCACCCCGGCCGCGCCGACCGCCTTGAGGATCCGGGCCTCGAAGATCATCAGTCCGGACAGGCTGATCGCCACGGTGATGCCGGAGAACATCACCGTGCGGCCGGCCGTCGTCATCGTCGCGATCAGGGCGCCGGTGCGGGCCGCGCGGGTCGATCTGGTGGTGCTCGCCCCGAGATGACGACGCAATTCCTCCCGATAGCGGGACACGATCAGCAGGCCGTAGTCGATGCACAGCCCGAGCCCCAGCACCGTCACCACGTTGACCACTGCGGCGTCCAGGTCGATCAGGTAGGAGAACCCGAGCAGCACCGCGAGAGCGCCGCCGATGGAGGCGATCGCCCCGGCGATCGGCATGCCGGCGGCCAGGAAGCCACCGAACACCAGCACCATGACCAGCAGACTGACCGGCAACGCGATCAGCTCGCCGGCGACCAGGTCCTTCTCGACCTGTCCGGTGATAGCGGAGAACAGCAGTGTGCCGCCGCCGACCTGGCTGGTGGCACCGGGGATCAGCTCGTCGAGCTCGCCGCCCAATCGCTCCAGCCGCAGTTGAGCCGCATCCAGTGCCGAGTCCTGCACGTCCTTCGGCAGATCCGGCTCGAGGGTTGCGCTGACCAGGAAGCCGTCCCCATTCTTCGCGATCAGGCCGGCCGCGGTCGCCGCCGGGACCCCTCCGGGGACGGCCAGCGGGTCGACCGCCTGAGCCATCCCGGGGATGGCCATCAGGTCCACTCGGGCGGCGGTCAGCGGCTCGGCCAACACCGGATCGGCCGGGTCCGCCTGCTGCACGATCAGGCTGAGTGAGGGGCCCGTCGTCGAAGCGGCATTGAGGATCTCCCGACCCGCGCTCGACTCACTGGGCACCGTCGCCTCGCCGGCGTTGAGCCGAGCGAACAGCCCCTCGCCGAACGTGCCGGTGGCGGCAGCAAAACCGGCAACGGTCAGCACCAGCCAGACGAGAATGATGAGGCCCGGATGGCGGGCGATCCCTCGACCCAGCGCTGCTAGCACCTGGAAATGGTGGCAGAGGTGGCCGAAGGGGTCGCCCCCGGTCCTCCTGCCGCGGCGGGATCTACCCCATGATCACCCGACGTGCACCTTGGGTCGAAGCGACCGGTCGGGCTCGGCGCGGCGCAGCACCTCACGGGTGGTGGGCGCGATCTCGCCATCACCGAGGAACAGGAAGCGCAGCAGGTTCGTCACCGGGTTGCCCTCGGTCCATTCGAAGTAGACGTTCGGCTTCACCCCGTATTCGTTACGCACGTGCAGCAGCAGTGCGGCGATCGAATTCGACACCACGGGGCTGGTCATCTCCAGCACCCGACGGCCGTTGCGGGTACTGCCGTGCACGTGTAGTTCGCTGGTGAAATCCGACGCATCCAGCAGGGTGACCTCCAGGAAGATCACCGGATCCTCTGAGGGGATGTGGTTCTCGGCCCGCTGCTGTCGTTCCTTGAACCCGAGGGTCTGCTCGCCGGCGGCGTCCGGGTCATGCGCGATGATCTGCACGTCCCGGCCCTGATAGGCGGCGAAGAAGCCGGCCGCCTTGGCGTCCAACACGATGCGGCTGGTTCGCAGCTCGAAGGAGCGACCGATCCGGGACACCAGCGAGACTCCGACGATCGCCAGGATGAACAATGACGCGATCCGGACACCGTCCGGACGTTCGATGATGTTGACGATGGTCGTGTAGATGAAGATCACCGTGATCACGCCGAAGGCGATCGTCTGGCCCTGTTTGCGCCGCCGCCGAGCGGACAGCGTGACTGCCAGCGAGGCGGACGTCATCAAGACCAGCACACCGGTGGCGTAGGCGCCGCTCTGCTTGTCGACGTTGGCGTCGAAGATCCAGGTGACCAGGAAGGCGATCGCCGCGAACACCAGGACCAGCGGACGCACTGCCTTGGCCCACTCCGGCGCCATGCCGTAGCGCGGCAGGTAGCGGGGGACCAGGTTGAGCAGCCCGGCCATCGCCGATGCGCCGGCGAACCACAGGATCGTGATGGTCGACGCGTCGTAGACCGTCCCGAAGCCGTTGCCGAGGTACTCGTGCGCCAGGTAGGCCAGCGCGCGGCCGTTGGCCCCACCGCCCTGTTGGAACTCCGGCTGCGGGATCAGCAGCGTGGTGATGATGCTGGAGGTGATGAGAAAGACGCTCATGGTGACGGCCGCGGTGGTCAGCAGCCGCCGGGTGCCGCGAATCCGACCCTCCGGGCGGTCCTCGGTGTCGTCGTCACCGCCCCTGACCTGCGGCATCACCGCCACCCCGGTCTCGAAACCGGATAGGCCGAGGGCGAGCTTGGGGAAGACCAGCAGTGCGATCCCGACCATCATCCACCAACTCGAATAGTTGGTGGTCAGGGCGGCTTTCCAGTCGGCCACCACACTCGGAGCGGTGATGACATGCTCCAGGCCGACGATGACCACGATGAGATTCAGGGTGAGATACACCGCGACCAGAGCGACAGCGATACCGATGGCCTCGGAGAACCCGCGCAGGAAGACCGCTGCCAGCAACGCCAGTAGCCCGAGCGTGATCAGCATGGTGTGGTTCGACCAGGCCGCAGGGATGAACGGGTTCTCCACCAGGTGAGCGGTGGCGTCGGCAGCGGACAGCGTCATGGTGATCAGGAAGTCGGTGGCGGCGAAGCCGAGCAGCGCGAGCACCAGCAGCTTGCCGAGCCATTTGGGCAGTAGTCGTTCGAGCATCGCGATCGATCCCTCGCCGCGGAAGCTCTCCCGGGCCACCCTGCGATAGACCGGTAGCGCCCCGAACAGCGTCAGCACGACCAGCACGATGGTCGCCAGCGGCGACAACAGTCCGGCGGCCAACGCGGCGATACCCGGTTGGTATCCGAGGGTGGAGAAGTAGTCGACTCCGGTCAGGCACATCACCTTCCACCAGGGGTGGGCGTGCTCATGGGCGTCTTCCGCCTTGCCGGGCCCGGGGTGGTTGCCCTTCTTGTCGATCAACCCCTCGAGCAACCAGGACCGGAAGGAACTGGTCTCTTTCTTGATGGGCCGCAAGGCTTTCGGCGATGGCCGGCCGGTTGCGGTGTCCGTCATCGGGGCGCTTGTGGGATCAGGGTCGACGTACTCAGTCGGTGCTTTGTCTCGATGGTGCGGACTGCCCCGCTACTGGACCGCATGGACAACGACTGGGTGACGGCCTGGTCCTGGTAGTAGCGGACTCCGCGCAGCACCTCGCCGTCGGTGACGCCGGTGGCGACGAAGTAGACATTGTTGCCGTGCACCAGGTCGGTGGTACTCAGCACCCGGTCCAACCGGTGCCCGAGCCCGCGGGCCTGCCGCTGCTCGGCCTCGTTGCGCGCATAAAGCCGGCCGTAGATCGCGCCGCCGAGGCTGCGGATCGCGCACGCCGCGATGACGCCCTCGGGGCTGCCGCCGATGCCGACCAGCACGTCGACCTCGGACTCCGGCTGTACGGCCATCAGGGCGCCGGCCAGGTCGCCGTCGATCAGCAGCTTGATCCGCGCCCCGACGGTCCGGATGCGGGCCACCAACTCCTGGTGGCGTGGTCGGTCCAACAGGGCGACGGTGACGTCCGCGACGGTGATCCCGCGAATCTTGGCGATGGTGGCCAGGGTGTCTTCGATCGGTGCGGCGAAGTCGACCGCGTCGACCAGATCCGGTCCGACGACGAGTTTGTCCATGTAAACGCACGGTCCCGGATCGAACATCGCCCCCCGGTCGGCGACGGCGATCAGCGACATCGCATTGGGCAGGCTCTTCGCGGTCAGGCCGGCACCGTCGACCGGATCGATGGCGATATCCACCAGCGGACCCTTACCCGATCCGACGTGCTCGCCTGCGTAGAGCATGGGGGTGTCGTCATTCTCGCCTTCTCCGATGACGATCACCCCGCGCATCGGGATGGTGCCCAGGATCGGCCGGATGGCATCCACGGCGGCGCCGTCCACCTCGTCCTCGTCGCCGCGGCCGAGGAACCTTGCCGCCGCCATCGCCGCGGCTTCCGTGGCGCGAACCAGCTCCAGCGCCAGGATGCGGTCGTCGTCGAGGGCGGGGTAGGCCGGGTCCTGCGGGTCGCTGTCGGGCGAGTCCGGTGTGGTCATTGGCGTCCTTGCTGGCAACCCGAGCGGGCAATCGTACGGTTGCCCGCCCGGTCGATTGTCCGCGCTGGAGTTGGTCGGCGGACCGGGATGATTGTGGCTGATAGCGGTCGGTTTTGTGCGATCTTGACGCGATCTTGATGCCCCTGATGGTTGCGCGGCAAACGCTGGTCGAAACCGGGTGGTCCGGTTTTGCGTGTGCCGGTTGGCGAAGCAGTTCAGTCGGTCGCCCGTGGCCGTACTGATGTTGGTGATGCTCTAGCATGGGCATCATGCGCACCACGCTGTCGATCTCAGACGAACTCCTGGAAGCGGCGAAGCGACGGGCCCGCGAGACCGGGCAGTCGCTGGGCGCAGTGGTCGATGCCGCGTTGCGGCGTGAATTTGCCACCCCAAAGCCAGCTACCGATCGCCCGCGAGTGCCCGTCTTCCATGGCGGGAGCGGGCCGCGTCCGGGGGTCGACCTGACGTCCAACGCTGCGCTGTCGGAGGCACTGGACGAGGGTGTTCCGCTGACCGAGCGGCGCTGAGCGTGCTTCTGATCGACGTCAACATCGTCCTGGCCGCCCATCGAGCTGATCATCCGAATCACGCCTCCGTCCGACCGTGGTTCGACGCCGTGCTCGCCGGAGATGATCCGTTCACCGTCCCGACGGTGGTGTGGGGCTCCTTTCTCCGGCTCGCCACCAATCGGCGGATTTTCGTCATACCGACCCCGCGAACGGAGGCATTCGCCTTCGTCGAGTCGGTGTGCGAGCAGCCGCACTACCTATCGACCAGCCCAGGTCCTCGGCACCTGACGTTGCTGAGCAGGCTCTGTGCCGAGGGGGATGCCACCGGTGATTTGGTTCCAGACGCGGTGCTGGGTGCGATCGCTCTGGAGCATGGCTGCGAAGTGGCCACCATGGACCGCGATTTCGCCCGGTTTCCCTCGGTGCGGCATCAGCTAGTGGCGAGCTGAACGACCAGGGACGGCGAGCGGGGTCCCGGCAGATCCCGCCCTCGCATCGATTGCGTCAGACCTTCATCCTGCCGGCCTGTTGCGAACGGGCCCGCTGTTCGGCCATCTTCTCGTCGAACTCGGACCGCCAATCCGGGCTCAGAGAGATACTCCGGCCGCGGGCCTCTTCGGTGCTCAGTTCGACGGGGAAGCCAAAGGTGTCGTACAGCGTGAAGAGTTCGGCGCCGGTGATCCCCTTGTTGGCGTACGCCTTCATCTGTTTGATGCCCTTGCGCAGGGTCTGCCGAAAGGCCTTCTCCTCCTTGACCAGTACGGCAATCACCTGGTCTCCGCGCTCGGCGACCTCGGGATAGTCATGCGAGTACATACCGGCGATCGTCGGGATGATGTGCGGGAAGAAGTTCTGTTCCAGCCCGAGGTCGAAGGCGTAGCGGACGGCTCGCCGGATCAGTCGGCGCATGACGTAACCCTGGGTCTTGTTGCTCGGCCGGAGCCCGTCGACGGCCAGGAACGTCGCACCGCGCAAGTGATCGGCGATCACCCGCATGGCTACCGTCGCGGTGTCGTACGACTGGCCCGATAGCACTTCGAGTTTCGCGATGATGGGCCACAGCAGATTGATCTTGTAGACATCCGGGCTGTCCATGGCCGCCGCGGCGATCCGGGCGAGCCCGCCACCATAGTCGACGTTCTTCCTGGGCAGCAGCTCGAACCCGCCTTCGACCTTCTTGTATTCCATGAAGACCGAGTTGCCCAGCTCGATGAAGCGGCCGCAGTCGCAGTTCTGGTGGCACTTCGCGCCGTAGGCGGTGTCGTGCTCGATCTGCGGGTAAAGGTAGAAGACCTCGGAGTCCGGCCCGCCAGGTTCGCCCACCGGCATGTTCTCGGCCTTGCCGCCCCTGCACCACCAGTTCTTCCTACCGTAAAACGCGATGCGGGCATCCCCCGAGCCGACTTCCGCACCGTGTTCTTCGGTGCCGAGCTCCACCTGCCCGGCGGAAATGCCTGCGGCGGTGAACAGCTCGGTCCAGATCCCGGCGGATTCGGTGTCTTTCGGAATGCCGTTCGCCTCGTCGCCGCTGAAGCAGGAGACGTAGATCCGGTTCGGATCGAGGCCGACCTTCGCCGTCAGGAACGTCCAGAACTGTTGCAGTTGTTGCTCTTTGAAGTAGTCACCCAGGCTCCAGTTGCCGAGCATTTCGAAGAAGGTGGTGTGCCGATTGTCGCCGACCTCGTCGATATCCTGCACCCGTAGGCAGGTCTGGCTGTCGGTCAGCCGGTGGCCCGCCGGGTGGTCGGCGCCCAGCAGGTACGGCAGCAGGGGTTGCATCCCGCTGCCGGTGAACAACGTGGTCGGATCGTCCTTGGGGATCAGTGGCGCCCGGGGAATGACGACGTGCCCCTGTTCGACCATGAATTCGAAGTAGATCCGGCGGATCTGATCGGCGTCCATGCGGACATGATCGCAGCCGTTGCGCCCTCGGCAGATCAAGGCGCATCGTTTCGATTCGCCTTGGGTCCTGGCTGCGATGAAGCACCGGGTGCAGCGAAGGCGCCGGGGACAGAAGCTGGAAACACAACGTTGACAGACGGCTTGGTGACTCGGTCGGCGGCCGTGACTGATGGGGTTCATTGGTCGCCTCGGTACGACTGAAGTCCCCGTCGAGTGCCAGCTGAACTGCTTGAGCAGCGTTTTAGCAGAAGCCACCCGTTCGGGCACGCTCAACACTGCCAGTGACCGCACGGTCGCAGAGTCCAGCCCAAAGAGATCGTCGATTCCGGCCGCAGCGACCTCCCGCCGTCCTACCGTGGAGTGGGCGCCAAGTGTCCACCCGATGGACCGCGCCGCGCACTGGGGGGCTCGTCAGGTGATCAGCAACGCTGTTGTCTCCCGTGCTCTTGGCCGGGTCGCGCTCGTCCTGTCAGTGGCCGTAGCGTTGATCGCGATGGGCCCGTTGAACGCGTCGGCAACTGCGCTCCCGGCTACCGCTGCCGGCGTCGATCGAGCCTGGACCTGGGTCCTTTCGATGCTCCGAACCTCGACACCCATCGCGTCGGACTCGTCCGTCACTCCCGTGCGGGAGTACCCGGCGGACTGGACCGGACCGGTGACAGGAACGTTCACGATCGGCGGCGTGACCCCACCGCCAGTCACAGCAGCCGCGGTGGTCCTCAGCTCCGAGTCATCGGTCGCCGCCGCTGAACCCGACTACCGTGGCCCGGTCAGCGGGCAGATCACGCTGCCCGCACAGCCGAACCGCTGGATCATCCAGGTCTATCGGGAGCAGGACGGCCGGCGCATTCAGGTTCCGCTGCAGACCCTGGTTCGACCGGACAATTCCTTCGGCATCGACCTGCAGGCAGTGTCCGACCCGGGAGTCGGCAGCTGGCAGTTCGGGGTGCTCGATGCTCAGGCGGGCTACGCGCCCGTCGGCCTGCCATGGCCGTCGTCGGGGACTTACAACGGCTGGGAGGTAAAGACTTTCGCCACCACGGACCGGCGCTACCTGATCGACAGTCAGCCCGCCGCCGTGAACGGGACCTTCACGTTTGCCCGGACCGCTCCCGGTACGAAGACGTTCCAATTGGTCGCGACGAACCCGACCGGCCAGGACACTGTGCTGGCCGAATACGCGCCGACCACCGGCCTGGTTCGTTCGTTCCAGCCAGGGCAGGGGTCGGGTGACAGCGACCTCAGCTACACCTACGACCAGGCGCTGGCCCTGCAGAGTGCTCTGGTGCGCGACGACATGGAGGCCGCCGGGACGCTGGCGGCGGGACTGCTGAGGATGCAGACCGCGGACGGCGCTCAGGCCGGCGGATTCATCTCCGTTGCGGCGCAGGCGAATCCGGCTGCCGGCAGCCCGGTCTATCGGACCGGCAACACTGCCGTTGCCACCTACGCGCTGCTGCGCTATCTGCGGCACGCGAATGGTGCCGAGGCAGCCGCGGTTCGGGCCGCCGCCCAGGGCGCTATCGACTGGCTACTCCGGCAGCAGCTGACCGACGGCCCGATGAGTGGTCTGCTGACCGGCGGGTGGGGGACCATCTCCGGCGGCGCAGCGCACCCGGACGAACGCCTGACCTGGGCTGCCACCGAACACAATCTCGATGCTTGGCAGGCGCTTTCGCTCGCGGCGGTGGAACTCGACTGCCCGCGCTGTGCGGCCGCGGCGGACACCCTCCGGCAGGCAATTCTCACCGTGCTGTGGGATCCGGCGACAAGCGGTTTCTCCCAGGGGATGCGCCCGGAGGGACGGGACACCGTCGAACCACTGGACGTCAATTCCTGGGGGTCCATCTTTCTCGACGCCGCACACCGGCCGGACCTGGCAGCGATCTCGCTGAATCGCACCGCGGCTTTCGCAGTTGTCGACCAGGGTGCCGCGGGATTCCTGGCGTTCACGCCGCAGCCTTCGGTGCCCAACCCGGTGAGCTCGGTCTGGTTCGAGGGATCGTTCGGGGTCGCTCTCGCGCAGGCCCGGCATGCAGACGCGGCCGGGTATGCGGCCACGATGTCCGGGTTGGCGTCCGCGCAGCGCGCCGACGGGTCGATGCCGATGGCCACGTCGCCGGACCCGGATCAGGAACTCACCACCGCTTCCGCGATGGCCGCGACCACCTGGTTCATTCTCGCGGCCAACCCGGATCACCCGGATTCGTTGTGGGCGCCGCCGGCCGCCGGTAGGTCCTGACCCGGAAGGTTCCGAGAACAGCCTGGTTTCAGGCGGCGGCTTCCATCGTCAACAGCAGCCTCTTTGCCGCCGCCCCACCCCGGTATCCACCGAACGTCCCGTCGGACCGAACCACCCGGTGGCAGGGGACGACCACGGGGATCGGGTTGGTGGCGCAGGCGGTCCCGACCGCGCGAACGGCCCGCGGGCTTCCGGCAGCCAGCGCGACCTGGGTGTAGCTCTCTGTGGTTCCGTAGGAGATGTCCGGCAGATGGGCCAACACGCTCCGGCGGAATCCGGAGGCGAGCCGGAAATCCAGCGGCAGGTCGAAAGCTCTTCTGCTGCCCGTGAAGTACTCGTCCAGTTGGCGCGCCGCGGAGTCGAGCCGGCCCGGGGACAGCAGAATCCGCGGGCTGATCTTGTCGGCAAGCGTGACCAGGACCTGGTCGTGATCCTCGATGTCGAACGCCACCCGAACCAGTCCCTGTTCGGTCGCGGCCAACAGCAACGTGCCGACCGGGGTATCGAGCGTGCGGTAGGCGACGTCGAGCAGGCCGGCGGCGGCCGCGTCACCGACCAGTGAGTCGCGGAGCCGGGACAACGCCGCGGGATCCGGGTCGTACAAGTGCGCGAGGAGCTCGGCGGGGTCAGTCTCCGGGGTGGTCATCGGCTCAGTCCATTCGGTTCGGGGGTTCGGGAATGCGGGAGCACCGGCGAGCGAACCGTTGACCAGTTGCCGGCACTCCGCGAGGAACTGGCGGAGAGCCGGTACTTGCGGCGCAGCGACTTGATGCCGTCGGCGGTGGCTCGTCGGGCCGCATCGGTGCTGCCGCCGATGATCTCGGCGACGTCCTTGTGTGGCAGGCCGGCCAGGTAGTGGTATGCGATGGCCTGTCGCTGTTTGGTGGGCAGGGCGGCGACGTCCGCCCACACGTCGCCGGCACCGGGCTCCGGGATCCCGGCAGTCGACAGCTGGTCGGGCGGGCGCTCGACGGGCAGCGGCGCCCGAGTCCGCGCCCTGGTGATGTCGATTGCCTTGCGGTGCGCGATCGTCACCAGCCAGGCCTGGATGTTGGCGCTGTCCGCCAGGTCCGGGTACGCGCGAAGAGCGGCCATGAACGTCTCCGACCACGCGTCCTGCGCCTCGTGCGGTCCGAGCACGGCACGGCACACGCGCAGGACCGTCGCGCCGTGCTGCTCGACGATGTGTTCGAACGGAGCCTTGGTCACGTCAGGGAGACGCCCCGGGTGGCCGGAACGTGAGAAAGAACATCCGGACAGCGTGGCCGGTCACCGACCGGCCTGGCCAACCGGGTCACCGTCACGGACGATGTGCGTTCGCCGAACGTATTTCGCCAGGGTTTGAGAAGAGGACAGGAGCTGACCGCTACCGGTCCTATCGTTGCCGGTACGGGGTCGGATTCAGCAAAGAAACCATCAGCAAAGGCGGACACATGACGGAGCCCAGCACGATCAGCTCGAGCAGCAGCAATGATGCGCCTGCACTGACCGGCGAGCGGGCCGACCTGCTGGAGTCGATGCGCCGGCATCGGTACTTCCTGCGCTACACGGTTCGCGATCTTACCGATGAGCAGGCGAGGCTACGGCCGACCGCCAGTGCGCTGTGCCTGGGCGGGCTGATCAAGCACGTGGCCGAGACGGAAGAAATGTGGCTGAACTTCGCCGTCGGCGGCGCCGAGGCGATGGCCAACGGCGGCTGGAATGCGGACGCCTGGATCTCGCGTTTCGACATGACGCCGTCCGAGACACTGGCCGGCCTGCTGGAGAACTACGACCGGGTCGCGCAGCGGACGGACAACTTGATAGAAACGCTGCCGGATCTCGACCACTCGTTCGCACTGCCGGAGGCGCCCTGGTTCGAGCCGGGTGCGAGCTGGTCGGCCCGCCGGGTGTTGTTGCACGTGCTCGCCGAGACGTCCCAGCACGCCGGGCATGCCGACGTCATCCGGGAGACGATCGACGGTTCCAAGACGATGGGATAGCGGGGGACCACCTACCCGATCGCGCCGATCGTCAACTCGAACGAATGTGACTCACCCGGCTCCAGGACGATCAGGTCGACCTCGGAGTTGAACGCGTCCGGCGGGCAGGTCATGGGTTCGACGGCCAGCGCCTTGCGGTACAGGTCGGCCCGGCGCTTTCCCGGGATGCACAGCTGCAGCCAGGGGCACCTGCGGTCCCACGTCATCCGGACCCCAACCCCGGCGTCGTCGGTCAGTGCCAATGAGGCCAGCCCAGCGTCGTCGAAGGCGATGTCGGTGAAGGCATGGTCGATCTCGAGTCCGGTCAGCGGCGTCGGGTCGTGGAAGTCGAACTCGGCCAGCGGGGCAATTCCGCGAGGCAGCAGCCGGGACGGATCCACGGTGAGATAGCTGCCGGCCGGCGACTGCACCGTCCAGCTGTCGGCGTCACCGCTGCCGGCGACCAGGTACGGATGGAACGACCCGCCGTACGGCGCCGGCGCGTCACCGGCGTTGGTGGCGGTCAGCGAGAAGGTCAGGCCTTCATCGGTCAGCCGGTAGTCCACCGCAAGGTCCAGCAGATGCGGATAGCCGGGCTTCGGCCACAGCCGATGGACCAGACGCACCGTGGTCGCGTCGACCGTCTCGATGTCCCACGCCGCCCAATTGACCAGTCCGTGCAGCGCGTTGAGTCGCTCCGGTTCGGACAGATCCAACTGGTGAAGCAGACCGTCGAATCGGTACTGACCGTCGGCAATGCGGTTCGGCCACGGCGCCAGCACGGCGCCCTGATAGGCGTCCGGGATCTCGTCCTCGGCGAACCCGATCACCAACGGCCGGCCCCGCCAGGTCAATTCGCGCAGCCCCGCACCGACTCCGGTGATGACGGCAGCGAAATCGCCGTGCAGCAGGGAGATCTGTCGGCCGGTCGGGATCACCGTGGCTCCTCTTGGTTGCGATGCATCAGCCCGGACCGGCGTCGATCCGCCGGCCCTGGACGTAGACGCGGGAAATGGCCGGCTCACGCATGCTCATCAATACCGCGAACAGCGTCTGGTCCCGGGCCAGTTCGGGGTCCGCGGATCGGCTTCCCTTCGACAGTGCCGCGGCCAGCGGTGGCCAACCGGCCGGGTCGACCACGATGAAATCCGCCTCCCGGCCGGGGTCGAAGTTGCCGATCCGATCCTCCATATCAAGGGCGCGGGCGCCGCCGACCGTCCCCATGAACAGCAGCTCCGCCGGGTGCAGCGAAACGCCCGCATCGCCGGGCTCGGAAATGTGCACCTTGAAGCTGTCCCCGAGAACCCGTGGGATCAGCCATTCGTCGCCGCCGCCGAAGTCGCTGCCGATCGAAATGTTGACCCCGGACTCGACCGTCCGTTTCCAGGGCATGGTCCCGGAGCCGAGAAACTGTTGGGACGTCGGGCAGTGCGATATCGAGGTACCTGTCTCGGCCATCCGAGCCAGTTCCGCGTCCGTGCAGTGCACCGCGTGGGCCAGAATGCTGCGCCGCCCCAGCAGGCTCTTGCCACCGACGGCAGAGCCCGGCAGGAACTTTCCGTCGTAGGTGTCGAGGTACGAGTCGACCTGGTAGACAGCCTTTGTCGTGTCGATCTCACCCGTGCCGGGGCGGTTGTTCTCATTCAGGTGGGTGTGGAAGTAGACGCCGCGATCGCGCACCGAGTCGTAGAGCTCGCCGAGCGCCCGCAACGTCTCCGGGCTCACCGACAACGAGAACCGCGGCACGACGGCGACATGCAGCAGAGCCGTCGCCGGGTCGCCGGTGTCGGCGGCGTGCCATTTCTCGATCTCCTCGCGGGTCAGCCGGATGGCGTCATCCTCGCTGGTGATCAATGCCACCGCGGATTCCGGTCCACCCGTTTGAATGCCGCGACCGCTGACAATCCGCAGACCGCGGCGCTTCGTTTCGTCGAACAGGGCGTCCTGCGCAAGGGGAAATGCCGAGCCGAAGACGACGGCGGCCGTTGTCCCGGCGGCGATCCGGCGATCACAGAATTCGACTGCGGCGGCCTGGGCGAATTCCGGATCGGCGAAACGGGATTCGGACGGGAAGATGCAGGAGTTGAGCCATTCCAGTAGCTGCCCGCCGCCGTAGGAGTCACCGCTGTAGGTCTGCGGGAAGTGCACGTGGGTGTCGATGAAGCCGGGCAGCAGAAAACTCGGCCGATGGTCGACAACCTCCGACCCGGCCAGTTCCGCCGGCAACTCGGAGTACGCACCCGAATACAGGATCCGGCCGTCACCGCTGACGGCGAGCGCTCCGTCGGGGACGGACTCCAACGCCCCCTGGCTGTCGCCGACCGTCGGGCGGCCGGCGAGGTGGAACAGGTGGCCGCGGTGAATTGTCATGGAAGGGTTGTATCAGTTGTGAGTCTTCCGGCTGGGTGGCGAGGGTCTATGCCGCACCGGCCGGGGCCGGCTGCTTCCCGGCTGCGACCTGCGCAGCCGCCTCCTGCTCGGCCTCGGCGGCGAATGCCTGCATCTCGGCGTTGGCCTTGTAGTCGGTGATCTCCTTCTGCATGACCCGCCGGACCTTGGGGTTCTGCGACAGTGCCACCGCGACGATCGTCAGCAGGATCCACATGAACACGCTGGAGACGATGATGATGACCCCGGGGAGCAGCGCGTTGCCCAGCCGTTCGGTCAGATCGTGTGCTGCGAAGACCCGCCAGACCAGCATGGCGTTGACCAGGTAGCCGATGAAGTAGGCGACCACGAACGCAATGATGAACTGCTTGAGACTGCCGGACTGCTTTCGCTGCCTGATCGGCTCATCCCTCGACGGCAGCACGATCGACAACACGTTGCCCACCCCCAGCCACAGCAGGATCATGCAGACCATCAGCGCGCAGCCCTTGTAGAACGCGTAGATATCGCCGGCCCGCCAGGCCAGCAACGCGCACAGCAGGAACCCCAGGGGCGCCACGATGCACAGCAGCGCCAGGTTCTTGATCACCAAGAGGTGCCAGAGTCGCTCGCCGCTGTCGAGAGCGGCCCGGACCCGCATGGCGTCAAAACTCATGGCGTTGACGCACACGCTGCCGCCCATGACGACGCCGATCGCCCAGAGACCCAGGTAGGGCAGCCACTTCTGCTGGGTGTCCCATTCGAACACCCGGATGAAGCCCAGGTACAGCAGGCCCATCGCCAGTGCGATGGCCAGGCTCTTCATCGTGTTCCGCGGCTTGCGGGCCAGCACGTACTTGATTTCGCCGGTCAGCCCATGCGCCAGCGCTGGACCGTGCCGGCTGACCGGATTCTTGCCGTGCAACGGCACGTGGCCGTCGACGGTGGCCGCATCGGCGTCGTCCTCGCCGGCGTCGATCCGGGCCAGCCTGGCCTGGAGCACGGCGAGGGCAGCATCGTTCAGCGCGATCCGGGCGAAATTGACCGCGGCGACCGCATCCCGCTCGGCCTGTGCGGCGGCGGCATGACTCAACCTGCGGACGGCCTTGCCCTGCTCGGTGGCGGCCTGCGTGATCGTTGCTTCCTGCTCCGGGGTCAACTCCGGTTCGGGCAGGGACTCCTGCGGGCCGAGGTCGAGGTAGTCCTGTCGCAACGTCACCCAGCGGGAGGACAGCTGCGAGGAATCGGTGGACTCATTCAATTCGGATCGAATCGTGTCGGCGTTCTTGCGCACCCGCCGGACCAGCTTCTCGACGTCCGGCCGGTCCTTCCACTTCGAGGCCAGCGCGGTGCGCTCGGCGGCCGCAGCCTTCTCCACCAGTTCGGTGAGGTCATCGATCGCAGGCATGGCTTCTCCCTTCCGTCGGCAACCGCGGACGCAGTCGTCTTCGGCACCGGGCAATCGTGCTCGTCGACACCTGGCCGACGCATCGTCCAGACGGTAGTACGCAAAAGGCACTGGTCTGTCCACGGCTGTGTTCCGTCCCTGCGGCCCCCGCGTCACTGATCAGCGCAGGGGAACGTCCTTGCCGCGGGCGCTCGGTTACCGTTTCGGCATGCCTACCGCCCTGGTGACCGGTGCAACATCTGGGATCGGTGAGGCATTTGCCCGTCATCTGGCAGTGCGGGGGTATCGGTTGGTGATTGTGGCCCGGGACGCCGAACGGCTTGCGGACCGACGGGTGTCGTTGCTCTCCGGCGGTGCTTCGGAGGTAGCCGTGATTGTCGCGGATCTGACGGATCCGCAGGCCAGGGCCAAGGTCGCCGACCGATTGCGGTCCGCTGACGATCCGATCGACTTGCTGGTGAACAACG
This sequence comes from uncultured Actinomycetota bacterium, assembly GCA_963730295.1. Classification (GTDB taxonomy): domain Bacteria; phylum Actinomycetota; class Actinomycetes; order Mycobacteriales; family Nakamurellaceae; genus Nakamurella. The sequence continues at coordinate 320,291 of CAVSRE010000012.1, forward strand.
CCGGCGGCACCCTGCCGATGGACTTCCTGCAGGCCACCGAAGCCGATCTCGTCCGGCAGGTCGAGCTCAACGCGGTGGCGGTCATGCTGCTGACCCACGCCGCTTTGCCGGGCATGCTGGCGAGAGGCCATGGCGGTGTGATCAACGTCGCGTCGACGGCGGGGCTGGTGCCCGGCAGGGGGTCGACCTACGGCGCGTCGAAGGCGTTCGTGGTGTCGTTCAGCGAAGGTTTGGCCGTGACGCTGCGTGGGACCGGGGTGCGCGTACAGGCGCTGTGCCCAGGATTCGTTCGCACCGAGTTCCACCGGCGGGCGAAGATCGACATGTCCCGCGTTCCTGCTTGGGCCTACGTCGATGTAAACAAACTGGTTGCCGCGTCCATGGCGGACCTCCGGGCGAACCGCCCGCTGTCCATCCCGTCGGCGCTCTACAAGACGATGTACCTGGTGACGAAACTCGCGCCGCGGGAGTTGGTTCGCCGGGGGGCTGGCAAAGGGCAGCTGAAGAGTCAGCCGGGGGACAGCGGTCGTACCTGATGGGAATGGCAAAGGCCGCCGCCGATGCTCGAGCCGGAATATCTGGCCCAAGGCTTCGGCGACGGCCTTTCATTGCCGAGATCAGCTACCGAAAACGTCCTTGGCGGCGTCCTTGGCGCTGTCCCCGGCCTGCTTCACATCGGCCTTGGCCTGCTCGGCCTGGCCCCGCGCCTCGAGCTCTTCGTTGCCCGTGACCTTGCCGGTGCCTTCTTTGACCTTGCCGACAGCTTCTTCGCCGGCGTGCTTGATCTTGTCGCCCATGCTCATGTTGTTGTCCTTCCGTTGATCTCTTTCGGACGCCCGCGACGATTTGCTGACGTCTGTTGTGACAAGTGCCCGATGTGCGTGCACTCAAACGCACCGTCGGGTGAAACGTCGCGCGCGGCCCGCCGGGCCCGGTATGTCAGGCTGATCGGTGTGAGTGACGACCAACCCTTCGTAGATTTCCTCCCAGCGGCCGATTTCAGTGCCGCTGTCGATTCCAGCGACGATCCAGCTCCCGACGGCGCCGCCAAGGCCCGGCTCGCGGAACTGGTCAACCGCCTGGCCGTTGTGCACGGCAAGGTGATTCTGTCCTCCGGTCGCGAGGCCGACTACTACGTCGACCTACGGCGCGCGACGCTGCATCACGAGGCCGGGCCGCTGATCGGAATTCTGCTGCGGCAACTCACTGCGGACTGGGAGTTCGACGCGGTTGGCGGACTCACCCTCGGGGCGGACCCGGTCGCGACGGCCATGATGCACACACCCGGTCAGGCGCTGGATGCTTTCGTGGTGCGTAAGGAGGCCAAGGCCCATGGCCTGCAGCGACGAATCGAGGGACCCGATGTGCAAGGCCGCCGGGTGCTTGTCGTCGAGGACACGACGACCACCGGTGCGTCACCCCTCAAGGCCGTCGAGGCGCTCCGCGAGGTCGGCGCCGACGTCGTTGGGGTCGCCACCATCGTCGACCGCGGGACCGGCGCGGACCGGGTGATCGCGGAGGCCGGACTGACCTACCGGTACCTGCTGGGGTTGGACGACCTCGGCCTGCCGCCGATGTGACTGAGCCTGTCGAGTGGGTAGAGCCTGTCGAGTCGGTAGAGCCTGTCGAGTCGGTAGAGCCGGTCGAGTCGGTAGAGCCCGTCGAAGTGGCGGAGCCGGGTCCGGGTCCCACGGAATGGCCGACCGCCGGCCCATCGGACGTCGGCGTTGGGCCGCACCCGCTGCCCTGGCCGGTCGACCCGCGGCTGGACCCGGACCTGCTGACCAGCGGAGATACCCGCAACGTCATCGACCGTTACCGCTATTGGCGACGAGAAGCGATTGTCGCCGACCTCGATACCAGGCGGCATCCGCTGCACGTAGCGATCGAGAATTTCGGTCACGACATGAATATCGGCACCGTGGTGCGTACCGCCAATGCCTTCGCGGTGGCCGCCGTGCACATCGTCGGCCGCAAGCGGTGGAACCGGCGGGGAGCAATGGTCACCGACCGCTACCAGCACGTCGAGCACCATCCGGATGTCGCCTCCGTCATGGCGTTCGCGGCGTCGGCGGACCTGACCGTGGTTGCCGTCGACAACCTGCCGGGTGCCGTGCCGATCGAAACGATCGAGTTGCCACGGGCCTGTCTGCTGCTGTTCGGGCAGGAATCGTCCGGGCTCACAGCCGAGGCTCGAGCGCAGGCCGCGATCACGGTGTCGATCGCCCAGTTCGGGTCCACCAGGTCGATCAACGCCGGGGTGGCAGCCGGGATCGCCATGCATGCGTGGATCCGGCAACACGCAGACCTGAGCACCGCCTGGCCGGTTGAGACGGGGCCGAACCGGACCTGACGAAGGACCCGGGACCGTCCACGGAATGCGGTAGGGGGCTGTCCGCCGGCTGTGAGCTGGCCCGAATCGCCGAACCGTGGCAACCGCGAGGCGTCTAACGGATGAAGCACCCAGCGGACGAACTTCCTTTTCCGCTGGACCTGCGACACCCAAGGAGACACCACCTATGAACAGCACCGATATGAACAGCACCGATATGAATGCGACCGATACACCCGACACCGGCACCCGCGACACCGACATGATCCTGACCCGGACCACCCGGCGGATCGCCATGGTGGCGCACGACAACAAGAAGGTCGATCTGCTGACCTGGGCCGAGTACAACGTCGGGACCCTGCGTGAGCACGAGCTGTACGCCACCGGAACCACCGGCACCCTGCTCGAGTACGAACTAGGGCTCAACGTCCACCGTTTCCTGTCCGGGCCGCTCGGCGGGGATCAGCAGATCGGCGCCAAGATCGCCGAGGGCGAGATCGACATGCTGATCTTCTTCTGGGATCCGTTGGAGCCACAGCCGCACGACCCGGATGTCAAGGCGCTGCTGCGGTTGGCGGCACTGTGGAACATCCCGGTGGCGAACAACGTCGCGACCGCGGACATGATCATCTCCTCGCCACTGCTGAGCAGCGGCTACGCTGCTGTCCGACCGGATGTGCGGCGACCGTCCACCGGCGAGTCGCCGCTGGTCGGCGGCTCACAGGCGCGCACCGCCGCCTGATAGAAGACCACGTCCATCGAGCCCGGCCCGCACCCTGCGGGTCGGGCTCGATGCGTTGGCGGGCGTTGTCGACGTATAGATTCAGGCGTGTGAACGTCGACCTGAACACCATCCAGAGCACTGCGCCCTGGGTGCTGCTCGGCATCGGCGTGGTCGGTGTGGTCGCCGCGATCGTGATCAAGAAAATCGTCGGCAAGATCATCGCTCTGGTGCTGGCTGCGGTGCTGATCTTTATCGGCTGGCAGCAGCGGCAGCAGGTCATCGACTTCGCGAACAGCGTCAAGGACGAGACCTGCGCGACGTCGACGACGTTCCTCGGTATCGAAGTATCGCTGCCGGAGTCGTGGTGCACCCCGGCCTGATGCCTGAGCCGGACGTTACTCGGCCGCCGGCTTGCCGATCCGGGCCTGCCGACGGCGATGGATCCAGTGCGCGGTCGCGGGGATGACGCTGAAGAGCACAACAACGATGACTGCGGCCAGCACGATGAGGTCGACGTTCTTGGCGATGAAGTCGATCTGCCCCAGGTAGTAGCCGGCGATGGTGACGATCCCGACCCACAGCACGCCGCCGATGGCCGAATAGATCGTGTAGATCCTCGGGTTCATCTTGGATGCGCCGGCCATCACGGTGGCCACCGTTCGGACGATCGGCACGAAACGGGCCAGCACGATCGTCGGTTTGCCGTACTTCGCGAAGAACTCCTCGGATTTCACGATGTACTCGTGCTTGAGGAATTTGGCGTTCGGCCGGTTGAACACCGGTGGACCGATCTTCCAGCCGATGGCGAATCCGACCATGTTGCCGACGAAAGCGGCCAGCGACACCAGTGCGATGAACAGCCCGAGGTTCATCTCGATGGCACCGGTGGCGATGAACAGCCCGGACACGAACAGCAGGGTGTCGCCGGGCAGGAAGAAGCCGAGCAGGATGCCGCATTCGGCGAAGATGATCAGCATGACGCCGAGCACCGCCCACGATCCCATGTTGGTGATCAGGGTTTCCGGGCTCAGCCAACCGGGCAGTAGCGCGAGGTTAGTAGTCACGCAGCCAACGGTAACTGGTCGTCGGTCGCGTTTGCGTGTGATAGATCCCGGCTGAGACGGTCCGCACGGGGACGCAACCCGAGCCGGGCATGGATCCCGAGGCCGGCGGCTACCGTATTGGCATGCAGGCAACGACGCCGTCCCGTGCCGTTTCGTCCGCTCCGGCAGCGGCGGGCGACGGTCCCGACCATGGTGCGGGCGGTGTGCTGGTCAAGGCGCTGCAGGACGCCATCGGCGAGTCCAAAGTCGTTGTCGATACCGACTCCACTGACCGCTGGTTGGTCAGGCGGTGTCCGGCGTTGGACCACTGGGCTCGGCACCTCGCCACGGCCCCCGCAACCCGGCGACGGGCCGGCCGGCTGCGGCCGCCGGATCGCCCTGGGGGGTCGCTTCGGTCTGTCTGCAGCTGCCGGGTTGCCTCGCGGGGTTTCTATGGTTGAGGTACTAGGCGGAATGTTTGCGCGGGGCCGCCGGTGCATTCCCATTGCTGTAGACGGGCGCGGTCGGAACGGGAGACGTCGGTGACGTCCAGGCATTTGGCGCTGTTGCGTGTCAGGAACGTGTGGTAGCCGCCGGCGGCGGGTGCGGCTCGCCACTGCTGGTTGGTGCCGCCGATGTAGTTCCAGAGCTGGATCGGGACGCCGTTACCGGTGGCGCCGGGTCCACCGGTGACGTCCCAGGCTTGGGTGGGGGCGTCCCGGCCGACGACCTCGTAGTAGTCGTTGTTGGTGGGGCGGAACTGCCAGAGTTGGTTGGCGGCGGCAGGCGTGTTGCAGGTCCACTGTTGTAGCCCGGTTCCGTTGCCGGTTCCCCAGTCGGTGGCGTCCACGCATTTGCCGCTGTTCTGGTTGATGACCTGGTACCAGGTGGCGGGGTTGATGCCGGGGTCGGCGCCGGTGGTGACGGTGAGCGGTGGTGAGGTCGCGGATGTGTTGCCGGCGGCGTCGGCGGCGGAGACGGTGAACCGGTACGTGGTGGAGGGCGAGAGGCCTTTCACGGTGATGGTGGTGGATGCGGTGGTGCCGACCGAGGTGCCGTCGCGGTAAGCGGTGTACGCGGTGACGCCGACGTCGTCGGCGGACGCGGTCCAGGACAGCGTTGTCGCGGTTGAGGTGGTGCCGGACGCGGTCAGCCCGGTCGGGGTACTCGGGGGTACTCGGTCCGGCGGCGTGGTCGGCGTGGTCGTGGTCGGCGCGGTGGCGGTTGTGGTCGGCGGGGTCAGTGTCGTGGTGGTGGTGACCGGTGGGGTGGTGGTTGGGGGGGTCCGTTGGTATCGGGCCAGGTCAGGGTGGCCAGGGCGCCGGCGGGCAGGGTGTAGGTGATGAATTGCCCGTTGTGGGCGACCCCGAAGGTTTGGGCGCCGCCGCCGATGTTGGTCAGGACGAGGGCGATGGTGCCGTCGGGGTTGCGGAACGCGACGTCGTGGATGTCGCCGGCGTTGGTGGAGGCGACCCGGACGGCGCCGGGGTGGACGAATCTGCTGATGTGTCCAAGGGTGTAGTACTCGGCGTTGCGGGTGATGGTGGTGCCGTCGATGGCGATCACACCGGTGCACATGCCTTGAGGGTTGTTGCCGCAGCCTCCGTTGACCGGGCCGCCATGCGTGTCGAGCGCGAGGTTCCAGGTGGTGACGGCTTTGGCCCAGTTGCGGGTGGTGCCGATGATGATGTTGTCGGCGTGCCATTTGAGGGTGTCGGAGAAGTATTGGGCGGGGGGGTCGTTGACGCCGTGCCATCCGGAGCATTCGGTGAACCAGATGTCCTTGCCGGGGAACGCGTCGTGCAGGGCGGTTTGTGCGGCGGGGTCACCGGCGTAGCAGTGGTATCCGGTGCCGGCGATCCATGGCGCGGCGCTGCTGCGCAGGATGTCGGAGGGGTAGTTGGGTTCGGCGGGCACGCCCAGCCGCGCGGCGTCGGTGAGGTCGTCGGGGTGTTCGGTCCAGTTGTGGTCGTAGGAGATGATCTTCACGCGGCTCAGTCCGGCGTCGCGGAGCAGCGGGCCGAGTTGGTTGATGACCGCGGCCTGCGCGGCGACGGGCATGTCGGTGCCGGGGTAGCCGTCCGGGGTGCGGTTCTGTGGTTCGTTCTGCACGGTTAGCGCGTAGATGGGTACCCCGGCGGCCTCGTAGGCTTGCACGAATCGGAGCAGGTACAGCGCGTACGCCCGGTAGATCGCGGGGTCGTCGATCAGTCTGCCGCCAATGATGGAGCCGTTGGCTTTCATCCAGGCGGGCTGCCCCCAGGGGCTGGCGATCACCTTCAGGGCCGGGTTGAGTTGTCGGGCCTGCCGCAGCAGCGGCAGGATCTGCTGCTGGTCGTGAGCGATGCTGAACCGGGTCATCGGGTAGTCGGTCTCGCCCGGCGGCAGGTCGTCGAAGGTGTAGTGCGAGCCGTCGACGAAGTCGGAGGACCCGATCGGTTGCCGCAGCACGCTCAGGGCGGCCCCGTCGGAGCCGAACAGTGAGGCCATCACTTGGTCCCGCTCCGCGGGCGGGAGCCCGGTCAGCAGGTGCGCGGAGGAGTCGGTGATCGATGCCCCGAAACCGTCCATGGTCTGGAATGTCCGGCCGGTGTCGACGGTGACCATCTGGGCGGGGCGGGTCCCGGTGGTGGTAAACGTGGGGGCCGCGCCCGGGCTCAACAGCTGCGAGCGGTCCGGGGCGGTCACCCAGGAAAACACGGTTGGCCCGGACGCCGCGCCCGCGGCGGCGCCGAGTCCTACCGAGGAGGTGATGAGCAGCGCGGACACCCCCAGCAGGACCGCCGCCATCCGCGGCCGGATATGAGTTCGCTGTCGCCGGGATGACCCGTCAGGCATGACAATCCCCCTCGGGGTGCCGCCACTGATCCGGAAGTCCCGTTGCCCCCGACCACTCAGGGCCGTCACCCAGCGTAAACGTACGCTACTTTGGGTGATTTCGTCTTTCGTGCACAGCCTTCCGGTGGCGCCTGGTGCCGGCGATACTCGTCGACCCCCCACGGGACAAGACCGCTGAGCCGCCGAACCCCCGGGCCCGGTGTTGGATCGCCTGGCCCGGGGGTCTTTTGCGTGTGCTGCTCCGGCGCGGATAGCCGGGGGGGTGAACGCCGGTGGATGGCATCGCTGAGAGGGCGGCGCCGCCCGGCGATGTCTCTGCCCGGTCAGGGACCATGTGCGGCAAACAGGTGAGCCTGGGGCGCCGGCGCGGTCGCGTGCGGGGGGTGCGGCGGCGCTACCGGGGGCGGCGGGCCGGTCGGTTCTGCGGCGGTGACCCAGTCGATGCGCATCGTCGGCCCGCGGGCGGGTCGCTGGGTTGGTGCCACGCCACCGTCGTTGTCGTCGTAGTACTTCCTGGGTCGCCCGTCGGGTCCGAACATGTCCAGCAGCCGCATCCCGTACTGCTCGATCATCGGGTAGGTCAGCAGTGACAGTGCGACGGTCAGGGTCACGACCACGGCAACGGTGGCAGGCACGCCCCAGCCGCTGCCCGGTTCGGGCAGTATCCCGGCGGACCGGGCCAGCCGCATGACCGGTTCGTGGAGCAGGTAGATGCTGTAGCTCAGGACGCCGAGCCTGATCAACGGTTTCCAGGTCAGCCAGCGGATGCCCGGTCCAGGGTTCATCACGATGACCGCGACGAACGCGGCGGCGGCGATCCCGAACACCGGGTTCAGCCATTGGCTGGTTTGACCGGGCAGGGCGGGCCGGATCAGGGTGCCGGTCAGGATGACCGCCGCGGCGGCGGCGCCCAGGGCGGCCCGATGAGCGCGTCGGGTAAGTGTGTGGCCGGCCGCGACGAGCACGGCCAGCAGCAGGCCGAGCGCGAAGATCGGCGCCTTGGCCAGCGGCCCGAACCACACGGACCAGGCGTCACCCGGTTGCGGTGAGAGGTGGATGGCCCAGGTCAACCACGCCAACCCAGCCGCGATCATGACCGCGGGGAGGGTGAGCGCCCCGGCCAGCCGGGCCCGTCGGCTGGTGGACCGCCGGACCCACCGGGACAGCAGCGGCACGCTGAGCGCGATCAGCAAGTAGAAGTGGAATTCCACCGCCAGCGTCCAGGCTGGGCCGATGGTCCAGAAGATGAACTGGTCGCTGTACACCTGGGTGAACGTCAGGTGCAGCAGCAGGTCGGTCCAGTAGGCCGACATTTGTTGGTTGCTCACCAGCCAGACCACCAGGACCACCACCACGTACAGCGGGACCAGCCGCGCCGCCCGGCGCAGCAGCAGCACCCTGCCCGGGCGTTGCGGCCGGCCGTCCAGGGCGGCCCGGGCTATCGGCAGCCACAGCACGAACCCGGAGATCACGAAGAACAGGTCGACCAGCGCGTCGCTGCTGAGCATCAGCTCGTGCGGCACCCCAGTCCACGGGTAGATGTCGGTGCCGGCGAACTTGTTGTTCTGGTAGGCGTGGAAGGCCAGGACACCGATCGCGGCGACGGCCCGGACCGCGTCCAGCGGGTACCGCCTCCGGGTCGCCGGTCGCCCTGCGGGCGCTGCAGAGCTCACACTGCATCACCGGCCCGCGCGGCCGCCAGGGGTGGGGTGACCGCGCTACGGGGGGTGACCGCCCAGTGTCGTTCGCCCATTAGCTGTTTGATCTGCGCGACCCGGTTCACCAGGTTCTTGGCCTCCTGGTAGAACAGCACCCCGCAGACGGCGTAGATCAGCCACCACCGACGGCGCCGGGTGATCTCGGGGACACCCAGCTTGTGCGCGAACATCGCCTGGATAGGGCCGCAGCTCAGCGTGAACAACGTGGTGACCAGCCAGATCGGGGAGCTCAACGCCAGGTGCCCGTCCCGCCAGAGGAAGAACGCCAGCACCGGCCACATCATCGAGGAGAACCACGGATACACCTCCCGCCAACCCAGCAGGAACAGCATTCCGAACCGTTGGTTCAGCGACAGGCTGCGGTCCGCCCACGCGGCCTGCACATGAGCGCAGGACACCTGGAACCAGCCCTGCGCCCACCGCATCCGCTGCTTCCACAGGGTCCCGGCTGTGTCCGGCGCGAGTTCCCGGCTGATCAGCGCCGGGTCGTTGACGATACGCCGGCCGTCGCGGATTAGCCGGATCGAGGACTCGATGTCCTCGGTGAGGAACCGGGTCCGCAACCGGGTCTCCCGCAGCACCTGGGTCCGCCAGAACCCGTTCGATCCGCCGAAAACACCGAACCCGTGCAGGTACTGCCGGCCCGGGTGGCTGACCGCGTAGATCTGCTCGAATTCCACCGCGACCAGCCGGGCGACCGCGGAATCGTCACCGTTGCGGATCACGCAGTGTCCCTGCACGACGTCCGCCCCCGACGCGATCCACCGCCACGCCCGTTCGAACGCCCCCGGCATCGGGTGATGATCGGCGTCGAAGATGCCGACGAACTCCCCGTCGACCCGGACCAACGCCGCGTTCACGTTCTCGGCCTTGGACGTGCTGCCCTCGACCTTCAGCAACACCAGATTCGGGTGGACCCCGGCCAGCTCACGCAAGTCGTCCTCGACCGGCAACGGGGTGGGCGTGTTGTAGGCCACCATGATCTGCAGGCCGCCGGAGTACTCCTGGGCCAGGAACGCCCGCACGGTTTCCACGATGGTGCCCGCCTCGTTCGGCAGGTACGCGGCGATCACCGCCGACGCCCGCGGAGCGGGCTCGCCCGTCGGGTCGGGCAGTCGGGGCGGCCGCAACGCGCGCAGCGCCTCCGCCCACTGGGTCAGCACCATCGTGCCCAACGCCACCACCAGCGCCCAATAAATGGCACCCGAGACGTCATACCCGGCCTCGTACGCGCCGACCATCACCAGGAACGGCACCAGCAGGGTCAGCACCAAAGACACCGCCACCTGATAGCCGGTCATGTTGCGGCGGAACCACGGCCGACGGCCTTCGCTACTCAGATCACCGCGAACCATCAGATCGCGGCTGCGCAGCGACTCCTGCGCTCGTTCGGCCGCCGCGTCCACCGGTTCGGCGTCCGGCCGGTCCCGGTCCCGCAACGCCCACCCGGACCCGACGTCGACGTGCGTGTCGCCGCGGTGTGTTCCTAGCGGTGCCCGCACGATTTCCTTGGTCATCAGGTTCAGCCGGCGCACCTGCCGCCGACGGCCTCCGTCCCGTAACTGCACGACGATCCGACCGTCGCCGTCCAGTGCGGCCGAGTCCCCCTCGCCCAGCAGCGGGGTCACCCTGGACAACGCCGCCACCGTCACCGTGTCCGACGACGACGCCGTGTCCCCGGTCTCACCGTCGGACACCATCATCACGCCGACCATGTCGGTCCCTCGCCGCAAACTCACCGCGGCCCCGGCGGATTCGCCGGTAACAGGTCTTTCAAGAATAGTCATCGAATTTGTCTTTCCGACACAATAAGCGGCGCATAACAGCGCCGACAACGGCCATCAACCACTGCGCCGCACCGCGCATGAAGTCTTCAGCTGGATCACCACGAACTCGGACCCCCAAAAGGACCGAATGGTGTGAATTGTTCCGGCTCATCACTGAGTACCGGCGATGGATAGGTCTCCGGACAATGGCCCTACCGCGCCGCCATCAGTCCGGTCCCCACTATCGTGAACGAACCAGAAGGGTGACGTCAACGTCAGAGATATCACTCAGAAAAGACGCAACTCGTCACCACCACTGGACCGCCGCCTCGCAAATTGTCAGAATAGTGACCACCCGGACACGGGCCTGAAACAATGGCTGACACACGGTGATCAGGCGCTCACAATTCACACAGATTGCCCACCAACAACCGGCCCGCCCCCCCAATAAAGGTGAACGTCACCAATGCACGGCATGTCTCCCCCGCGGTCGTTCACCATCGCAAACCGGGCCCCGCGTGGCGCAACTCACGACGATCCAAACGCAAGCAGACCACAGCATCGTTGGTGGCCTGGATGCTCAACAGCAAAACCCTGCCGCGTCAGCGGCAGCCACCAGGAAAACGGCCCAGCCCCAATGCCTGGAGTCATCACAAGAAAAGTCGAGGTGGTCGCGGCGATAATGACGATCCGGAGTCCGTTAACGACGGCGGATCACGCCACGCCAGGCATTCGGTATCCTCCCGGGCACTGTTGCCGGTCTTCGCAGTCCTGTCCCGGGACCGGCGGATCATCATGAATATCCTGATCATCATTTATATTGGGAAGGGCAGGGCCCGGGATACCCGGTGGCCGCCCGGCGAACCGTTCGGCACACAATCTCCCTTTAATCGCCAGCGGAAACCGAAGCAGCCCATTCAGGAGACCGGTATTCATGCGTAACGGGCGTTCGACGGCATCGCGTGGCCTCGGTCCTAAGAATCCGCCCAGATGCCCCCTGGGCTCGTCTCCGGAGAATTCGGCGATGCAGCACGCCACCTCGTGGCGACAGCGCCGGGGGACGCACAGATGTCACCGAACGGGCGAACCCCGCCACGACGACCAGGCGGTGCCCGGCGCGGTCACCGCCCGGCGGCGCCGAATTTGGCCGATCACCGCGGTGCCCACCGCCAGCATCGAGGCGGCGGCTCATCGCTGTGCGCTGCAACCAGCGGAACGCCTCCGATTCGGTCATCCCCCACTCGGCCATCAAGAGCGCCTTGGCCTGGTCGACGACATTACGGGGTCTGCACCTTCGCGGCGATGTCCGCCGCCTGCGCCCGCAGCGCCGCCGCGTCGGCGTACCGGGCGATGGCCACCTCCAGTGCCGGCAGCAGCGAAGCCTTGGCCACCGGTTTCACCAGACAGCCCATCGCGCCGCCCGTCGCCGCCCTGCCCGACCACCGCGTAACCATCCCCGGTGAGCATCCCCGCCAGATCGGCCCGGGTCACCGTCTCCTGCTCGACGACCACCACCCGCCGCGGCACCGGCCGACCCGCCACCGCCCCTGCCGGTCCCGGCATCACTACCCCCAGTACGATGAGCAACTGAATCGATACAGACATTCTGTCACACCCGGATGGAGGACCCCGTTGGTGCCTCTCCGCACCAAGTCGAAAACTGCGTGTCGCGTCTCACCGGGGTAGCCAACGCCGTTGACGGGGCCGTCACCGTCGTGCGGACCAAGATGAACCGGATCCTGGAAATCGACGAAGGCAACCGGCTCGCCGTCGTACAGCCGGGGGTGGTCAACCGGGTTTTCCACACGGAAGTGGAATCCCGCGGACTGTTCTACGCGCCGGACCCGTCGTCCTGCGACTGGTGCACGATCGGCGGGAATTTGTCGATCAACGCCGGCGGCCTGTGTTGCGTGAAGTACGGCGTCACCACCGACGCGGTGCTCGGTCTGGAAGTCGTGCTGGCCTCGGGGGACGTGCTGCGCACCGGCAAGGGCGTGGCCGGCTATGACCTGACGAAGTTGATTGTCGGCTCGGAGGGCACGCTCGGGATCATCACCGAGATGAACTCCTGGAGCGGGTGTGTCTGGATGCCCGCGCCGCCTTCAGCTACGTCACCGACGATCTCGAGGAGGGTCGCATGCTGCTGCAGGCCCGGCGGGTGGTGCTGACCTCGCTGGAGGTCCTGGGTACCTGGTTGACCGATGACGTCTGTGTGCCGCGCACCGAATGGCCGCCCTGATTGCGGCGTGCGAGCAGGTTTCCAAGGATGTCGGGCTGACGATCGGCGTGGTCGGCCACGCCGGGGACGGAAATATGCACCCCACCATCGTTTTCGACAAGACCGATCCGGAACAGTGCGCCGCCGCCGAGGTCGCCTTCGGTCGCATCCTGGACGCCGGGCGAGCGCTGGGCGGCACGGTGACGGGCGAGCACGGCATCGGCCGGGTGAAACAGGGATTCCTGGCCGGCGAGGTCGGGCCGATCGGTCTGCGGGTCCACCGGGCGATCAAGGCCGCACTCGATCCCGCGGGCTTGTTCAACCCGGGGTCGATGTTTGCTGCCGGCTGACCCACCAGATGGCCGCCGATGCCCGGCCACTGACGCCGAGCTTGTCGCAGACGTTTCCGGGTCAGGTCCTCAACCGGCCAGCGGAACCGGGCCGTCCGCCAGTCCGATGACTGTGCCGGTCAACTGCGCCCCGCCGCTCGCGGCAGCGAAGCAGTTGACCGCAAGGGGATCTGTAGGGCGGAAGGCGCCGTCAAACGTCACCTGGTCCAGCACGACCGTTAATGCGCCGCGCCGCGTCGGGTCGTCGGTGCGCATCATTCGACCGGCGAGATCCATACAGGATGCCTCGATGTCGGGGAGCGGGACGACCGATCGGTCCGGAATCCAGCCGGTTGCCAGCAGTTCGGCTGCGTGCGGTTCAGTGCACGACACCAGGGCCGGCATCGCGTCGAGATCGATTCCCGCCCAACATAATCCGAACTGGACCGGTAGCCGGCCGGTGGTGTAAGCGGCTCGCAGCGTGCCTAGGTAGGGGCGGTTGCCCGTCGGGGTCGACAAGCAGGCGACCCAGTCGTGCCCGGCCGCGCGCTCCACATCGCCGGGGACCACGCGGTAGGTATTGGCCCCGACCGTCGGCATCCACTCGACCGGGTCGCCGGTAGGGACGCCGGGAAGCGTGGCCGACTGCGTGGAAACCTTCAGCCCGGCGAAGCCGGGCGCGCTACCGAGACACAGTTCGGTCCTCACCGGCTGCGCTTTCGAGGACGCCCGGCCTCCCCGTGATGAGACGATCTCACCAACGATCAAACCAGCGCACGACCCGAAATGCAGGTCGGTGATGGGGATCTCGACCGGTTGTCCGCCGTTCCCGACGATCTCGGGAAATGGTGGCACGGCACAGTCGCCGGGCTGTGGGGGTGGCGGAAAAGTCAGTGCTACCGGTGTGCCGCCAACCCTGCGGCCGTCGATCAACGGTAGGACTGCAACCGCGACAAGCGCGAGAATCAGGGTGATGATCCCGGCCGGTCGACGATCCCGCCCAGCTGAGCCATCGACCATGGATCAACGGTAACCCCAGATGGGGTGCGCGCCGCAGGGCATATCAACCGATCATGTTGGCTGACTTCTGTGCCTGCCGGTCAGCGCAACAACGAGATGAAGCCGCCGCCGATCCCGATCAGCAGACCGACAATGGCGGCCAGCATGATGAGCTGACCAGTGGTCAACCGGCGCGGAGCGGGGTCGGAGGGACCGGACGTGTGGATTGGTGCCTTGCCGCCACCAGCCATCACGCGGAGCGCCTGGGACAGCACCTGCTCTGCGCGGGAGTCCGCTGCCTCGCTGTCTGAGGTGGGCTGGCCGGAAGGGGGATCCGTCATGAGTGCGACTCGCGCATGATATCGCCGAGTTTGGCGACCGCCCTGCTGGCGGTCGATTTGACGGTGCCCTTCGACAGGCCGGTCGCCTCGGCAATCTCTGCCTCGGACAGGCCGCCGTAGTACCGCAGCACCAGCACCTCTCGTTGCCTCGGCGCGAGATCACCCAACGCGCTGACGACCGCCTGATGCTCGGTGGAGAGCATCGCCAACGATTCGGCCGAGCGTGCGGTCCCGGGGTCCGGCGGCACGTAGGCCCGCGCCGTCCGCCGGCGGCGCAGCATCGATCGCGAACCGTTGACGACGGCCGTTCGCAGATACCCGATCGCTGCGTTCCGGTCCCGCAGCCCGCCCCAATTCCGGTACAGCCCGGTGAAGGCCTCCTGGACGACGTCCTCGGCGCTGGCGATGTCGTCCACCAGCAGGATCGCCAGCCGGACCATCTGCATGCGATGCGTCCGATAGATGTCGTCGATGGTGATCGGCGCGGGCGGAGCGTCGGTGTGGTCGAGCACGTAGGCCGGGTTCAGGCTGGCCAGGGTGCCGAGGGTCCGCTCGATCTCCGATTCCGGCTCGAGCTGCTCGGTCATCGGTGTTTCGCCCGCCTCGCTTCTGCCTCGTGTTCGGCACCCATTAAACCGGCCCGATCCCGGCGCGTGAACTCTAGGACGATCCTGGCACGGATTGAACTCTGGCGGACCGCGGTCGGCCCGGTCGATGATCGCGACGATTCGTCAGCCCCGTCCGGGTGCCGGAATTACCCAGATGGCACAGCAAGCCCGGGCGTTCGCGCTCGTTGCGGCGCTTTAGTGACCCCGGTTACTCAATTGTTATGAGCAATGTCTGTTCTCGACTTGCGAAAAAGCTATGAAAACGCTTCCATCGCAGTGGTGTGTGAGCGCCCTCACACGCTCCTTCCCTGAGAAATGGAGGTCGGCCGAGTGACCTACAGACCGGCGAAGAAGTTCACGGCGATGATTGCCGGTGCCAGCGCGGTTGCGCTGGTGCTGACGGCATGCAGTAGCGGTTCCACCAGCAGTGACACAACAAGTGCGGCCAGCAGTGCCGAAACAAGCGCTGGAGTGAGCGCCGGTGGTTCGGGTGCGGCTGCTCCGGGAGACGCGGCATCAGATGACTGGTGCGCGCGATCAAGCAGAATTGCCGGGACCGAAGGCACCAGCGGTCGAACATCTACACGACAATCGTCGCGCCGGAGGAAGCGACCTTGTATCGAAAACTCGCTGAAGCCGTTCACCGAGTGCACCGGGGCAGCCGTCACCTGGAAGGGTCCAAGGAGATGGAGGCCCAGATCGGGGTCCGCGTGTCCAGCGGCAACCCGCCCGACCTGGCGATCTTCCCGCAGCCGGGCCTGCTCACCCAGACCGTCGAGTCCAGCGGTGCGGTCCTGAAGGTTCCGGATGTCACCGCTGCCAATGTCGACAAGTGGTACGCCAACGGAGTCAAGGACTACGGCACCGTCAACAATCTCTACTTCGGCGTGCCGAACAGCACCAACTTCAAGTCGCTGATCTGGTACTCGCCCAAGACCTTCAAGGAGAAGGGGTGGACTGTACCGACGACCTAGGAGGAATTGATCGCGCTTTCCGACCAGATCGCCGCCGCCGGTGGCAAGCCCTGGTGCGCGGTATCGGTCGGGTGAGGCCACCGGTTGGCAGACTCACCGACTGGCTGGAGGAATACGTCCTGCGCACTCGCCGGTCCGGATGTCTACGACCAGTGGGTCAGTCACGACGTGAAGTTCTCCGACCCGCAGATCGCCAATGCCCTGGCCGAGCTCGGGGATCTATCAAGAACCAGAAGTACGTCAACGCCGGCATCGGCAATGTTGCCACCATCGCGTCGACGAGTTCCAGGACGGTGGTCCGCTGATCCTCAAGGGCGACTGCACATTCACCGCCAGGCGGCCATCTACGAAGCGAACTGCCGGAGGGAACAACAGTCGGACCCGACGGTGACATCAACGCGTTCTACTTCCCGCGCATCGATACCGAGTTCGGCAAGCCCGTGCTGGTCGGCGGCGAGACCTCTGGCGGCCTTCAAGGACCGCCGGAGGTCTGGGCGCTCCAGTACTACTTCACCACGCCGTACTTCTCGAACATCGGGCGAGGCGGGTTCATGGCTCTCGGCCAACAAGGGCTGTCGGAGTCGTCCATCTCCAGCGAGGTTCTGAAGGATGCCCGCTGGCGCTCAACGATCCGGAAACCGTCATTCGGTTCGACGCTTCCGACCTGATGCCGGCGCCGGTGGGCTCGGACGCGGAATGGAAGCAGTTCACCGCATGGATCACCGGCCAGGACGACGCGACGACCCTGGCGAACATCGATTCGGCCTGGCCGACGAGTTGATTCGATGAGCTTGTCCAGGTGAGCAGTGGCCCCGCTCGACCGATTTCGGGTCGAGCGGGGCCACTGGATCGCCCAACTGCCCGGCGTAAGAGGAAAGGAGTCACTGATGGACTGGTTTCTCAATCCCGAACACGGTGAGCGACAAGCTGATCGTGATGGTGATCGCCATTATTTTGTTCGTCGCGATCATGGGGTTGATTCTTTGGCTGATCGACCGTCCGAACGTTCCGAACTGGTTGGTCGTTGTCGGCTTCTTGGGGCCGGTGACCATTGCATTGGTCCTTGGCCTGTTGTACCCGGCACTCGGTACCGTTTACCGTTCGTTCCAGGTTTCGCAGGCGGCGGTCGGGCCGGACGGAAAACCGATCATCAACCCGAACACCGGCCAGAAGACGTCCGAGCTGACATTCACCTTGGCAAACTACAAGAAGGTCTTCACCGACCCGAACTTCCAGAAGGTTCTCCTCAACACCGTGTGGTGGGTCATCCTGGTGCCCGTGCTGGCGACCGGGTTCGGCTTGATCTACGCGGTGCTGGTCGACCGGACCCGGGGTGAGAAGCTGGCCAAGGCGCTCGTCTTCTTGCCCATGGCGATCTCGATGGTGGGTGCGTCCATCATCTGGAAGTTCATGTACGAGTTTCGGCAGGCAGATGCACCGCAGATCGGGTTGTTGAATCAGATTCTGGTCTGGCTCGGGCTGAAGCCTTACCAGTTCATCATTACCGAACCCTGGAACACCTTCTTCCTCATCGTCGTGATGATCTGGATCCAGGCGGGTTTTGCGATGACGGTACTGTCGGCCGCTATCAAGTCGGTTCCGGATGACATCGTGGAGGCCGCCCAGATAGACGGCGCAACGGGCTTCAAGCTCTTCCGCAAGGTGACCGTGCCGACCATTCGTCCGGCCGTGGTGGTGGTCATCACCACGATCGCGATGGGTTCGTTGAAGGCCTTCGACATCGTGCGGACGATGACCGGCGGCAACTTCGGGACTTCGGTGGTCGCGAATGAGTTCTATACCCAGACGTTCCGTCAGGGGGAGCAGGGCGTTGGTATCGGCGCCGCGCTCGCGGTGATTTTGTTCATCATCATCATCCCGGTCATTGTCTATAACGTCCGGCAGATGAGGCTTTCGGAGGAAATGCGATGAGCATGTCCGGTTCGGCAGTTGAACTGCCAGTCACCACCGATGCAACTCCCGAAGAAAAACTCAGTGCAAGGCAGTTGAAGAAGCAACTGCGGTTGCAGGACGCCAAGACCAAGTTGTCCTCGCCATGGGCATCCGGCCTGGCAATCGTGCTCGCGATTCTCTGGACCATTCCCACTTTCGGGCTCTTTGTCACGTCGTTCCGACCACCGTCGGAAATCGCCACCAGTGGTTGGTGGACGGTGTTCGCGAACCCCGGCTTCACGTTCGAGAACTATCAAAATGCCTGGTCCGGCAACGGCGGACTCAGCGCGTTCTTCTTGAATTCGTTCGTCATCACTTTGCCTGCTGTGCTGATTCCGATCAGCTTGGCGCTGCTTGCTGCCTACGCTTTTGCCTGGATTGACTTCAAGGGCCGCGACATCCTGTTCGTGGCGGTCTTTGCGTTGCAGATCGTTCCGATCCAGGTGACGCTCATCCCATTGCAGACCATCTTCGTGAACTTCGGGCTGCAGAACTCGTTCTGGCCGGTGTGGATTTCGCACACCATCTTCGGGCTGCCGCTGGCGATCTTCCTGTTGCACAACTTCATGAAGGAGGTTCCACGGTCGATCGTCGAGGCTGCGAGGGTCGACGGGTGCGGTCACGTGAAGATCTTCTTTATCGTGCTGCTTCCGCTGCTGGTGCCGGCCATCGCGGCCTTCGCGATCTTTCAGTTCCTGTGGGTCTGGAACGATCTGCTGGTGGCGACGTCTTCGCGCCGAGCCCGAACCTCAAGCCGATCACCGCGGCCATCGCGGAACTGTCCGGAACGCGAGGAAACCAGTGGGAGTTGCTGTCGGCGGGTGCCTTCATTGCCATCGTCGTCCCGCTGGCAGTCTTCCTCGGCCTGCAACGTTATTTCGTTCGTGGCCTGCTAGCCGGAGGCGTGAAGGGCTGATCGCCCTGGATCGGAAGAAACGCAAATGTCCGGTCCCACGTTCGAACCAGCGGGCATCGTCGAGGTTGCGGCGTTGTCCGGGTTCTCTCCCGCAACGGTGTCGCGGGCGCTCCGGGGACTCCCCGGAGTGTCCGCGACCACCCGGCTGGCCGTCGAGGAGGCCGCCAGTCAGCTCGGGTACTTTCCGTCCCCTTCCGCTGCTGCCCTCACCACCGGCCGGACCAACGCGATCGGCGTCATCGCTCCGTGGGTGTCCCGCTGGTTCTTCTCCGCCGTGGTCGAGGGTGCGCAGGAGGTCCTGGCCCAACAGGGTTACGACCTGTTGCTGTACCCGATCGGCGTCGCCGGCGGACGGCGGGCGGGTGGTCTTGACACCCGGTCGCTGACGAAACGGGTCGACGGACTCCTCGCGCTCAACGTTCCGCTCGCCGATAAGTCGATGGGTTCGCTGCGTGACCTCCGGGTTCCGGTAGTCACCGTCGGCACCGTCGTCGAGGGCATGTCCGGCGTGCTCGTCGACAACGTCGAGGTCGGTCGGCAGGCCACCCAACATCTGCTCGACCTCGGGCATCGCCGGATCGCCTTCTTCGGTGACGACCTTGACGAGATGCATGGCTTCACCGCCGCCGCCGACCGTCATCGCGGCTACGACCTGACGCTGCGCGAGGCGGGCATCGAGCCCGACCCGGCCCTCGTCCAGCGAACCGGATTCTCCATGGACGGTGGCGAGGCCGCCGTGCACCGGGTCTTCGGCCGGGGTTTGCCGGCGTGCGATCTGCCGACGGCCGTCTTCGCGGTCAGCGACGAGGTAGCCATGGGCGTCCTGTACGCGGCGCGGGAGCACGGATTGAAGGTGCCCAAGGACCTCTCCGTCGTCGGCGTCGACGGCCACGACTTCGCCTACTTGTTCGACCTGACCACGATTGCCCAACCGGTGCGCGACCAGGGCCGGATCGCGGCCCGGCTGCTGTTGGAGCAGGTGAACAGTCCCCAACCTCGTCCGGCGTCGGTGGTATCTGTCGGATCCGGTCTGATCAGGCGTGGCACCACTGGGCCGGTCGGCCAGCGGGCGCGGTCGGCGTCGGACCGCAAGGGGTCGGCCGATCGAAAAGTCCTGCGCGGTAAGCGGTCGGGTGAGGTGTCGACCAGGGCCGGTAGCAACGGAGTGCACCAACCGGCGGTCCGACAGCCGGGCAGCGGAAGCGACGAATAGCGCGCTCCGGATACCGTTCCCCGGAGTCCGATGTCCACTCGGCATCGGCTCTCGTCCGGTGCGTGGACCACCGCCCCGCGCGCAACTGCCGCATGCGGAATACTGAGCCGCGGATCGTGCGGCCCGCACACAGCAGTGACCGGGCCGGCGTTTCGAGCAGCATCGCCAGTCCGCGCATTTCGATCTCAGTCCCCGTCATACCGGCACAACACGTTCGACGAGCAGCCCACCAACCCGGCCGACGGCCGGGCGACCGTCACGCAAGTGGAAGGACCATGCCATGCCCCTCGCAACTCCGGAGACCTACGCAGCGATGTTGGATCGCGCCAAGGAAGGCGGTTTCGCCTACCCCGCGATCAACGTCACGTCGTCGATCACCGTCAATGCCGCCCTTCGGGGATTCGCCGAGGCGGGCAGCGACGGCATTCTGCAGGCATCGACCGGTGGCGCCGAGTTCGCGTCCGGCACGAAGGTGAAGGACATGGTCACCGGCGCGGTCGGGCTGGCCGAGTTCACCAAGGTCGTCGCCGACAAGTACGGCATCACGGTTGCCCTGCACACCGACCACTGCCCCAAGGACAAGCTGGACACCTACGTCAAGCCGCTCATCGCGATCTCCACCGAGCGCGTGAAGGCGGGTGGACTTCCGTTGTTCCAGTCGCACATGTGGGACGGCTCGGCGGTACCGCTCGGCGAGAACCTCGAGATCGCCAAGGAACTGCTGGTGCTGACCAAGGCCGCCAACATCATCCTCGAGATCGAGGTCGGTGTTGTCGGCGGTGAAGAGGACGGAGTGGTCGCCGAGATCAACGACAAGCTCTACACGTCGCCGGACGATTTCATCGCCACCCTGGACGCGCTGGGGCTGCCGGAGGGCAACTCCTACATCGTCGCCGCAACCTTCGGCAACGTGCACGGGGTCTACAAGCCCGGCGGGGTCAAGTTGCGCCCAGCAGTCCTGCGCGACGGGCAGGACGCCCTGGTCGCCAAGCTGGGCCTGGCCGCTGGCGCGAAGCCGTTCTCGCTGGTGTTCCACGGCGGATCCGGCTCGTCACCGGAGGAGATCGCCGAGGCCGTGTCCTACGGCGTCATCAAGATGAACATCGACACGGACACCCAGTACGCCTTCACCCGGCCGCTCGCCGACCACTTCTTCAAGAACTACGACGGTGTGCTGAAGGTGGACGGCGAGGTTGGCAACAAGAAGGCCTACGACCCACGCGGCTACAACAAGCTCGGCGAGATCGCCATGGCCGACCGCATCGTCGAGGCCTGCCAGCAGCTGGGCTCGGCGGGGAAGTCGTTGTCTGTCTGAGTTCTCCACCGATTGCGTATGTCGAGCCCGGCCGGATCCCTTCGGCCGGGCTCGCTGCGTCCGGTGTCGGCCGGTCCTGCTGCTGAACTGCCCAACAGTGCCTCGCTGGGGTGCTGAATCGCCCCAACAGTGCCTCGGCGGGGTGCTGAAACGTCGCTTCAGCAGTCGAGTGCACGCTTCGGACGTGCTGTGGGCGTCCTCGAGCGGACACAACGCCCCACGAGTGCGACTGAACTGGCCGGGTGGGATGAGCGTGATTGTTTAACCGGATGTGTGGCAGGCGGCCTACTAACGCACCTCGTCCGGTGCGGGCCCGACCACGGGCGTGACCGGGTTTGCTTCGGCGAGGGTGGTCTCGATCTCCGCGCTGCGGCGGCCGCGGGCGGTGGCCATGACCGAGCCGACGATCACCAGCGGGAAGCCGATCGCCATGCCCGCCGTGAACGGTTCGTTGAGCAGCAGCACGCCGAGGGTGATGGCGACCGCAGGGTTGATGTAGGTGATCACCGTCGCCCGGGCCGGACCGGCCTCGGCGATCAGCGCGAAGAACACCAGGAACGCCAGGGCAGTGCAGATCACGGCAAGCCCGACGATGGACCAGGCGGCCGGCGCGCTGATCCGCTCCGGCCACAGCCAGACCGCGAACGGCGCATAGAGCACCGCGGCCACCATCAACGACGCGGTGATGACCCCCATCGGTGGCAGGTCGGCCAGCCGACGATTGATGATGATCGGCCCGATCGCGTAGCCGACCGCGACGAGCATGACCGCCCCAACCGACAGCAGGTCGCCGAACTGGATGTCGAATCCCACCAGGCAGCCAACGCCGGCGAAGCCGACGACCAGCCCCATGATGCGGCGCGAATCGAAGCTGTCGTGACCGGTGACGGTCAGGATGATGGCGGCGATCATCGGGACCACCGCCAGCAGCAGTCCTGCGGTGGAGCTGTTGAGCGTGGTCTCGGCGTGCCCGAGCAGTAGCCACGGACCACTGATCTCCACCACCGTGTACAGCAGCAGCACCCGCCAGCGGCGAAACACCGGCACCAATAGGCGGCGATACAGCGCGATGGGCAGCAACAACACTGCGGCAATGAACGTCCGGCCGAAGGCGACGATGATGGGATCAACATCGGCGACGGCGATCTTGATCAGCAGGTACGGAATTCCCCAGATCAGGCTGAGCGACCCGAACAGGACCCACCCTCGTCGCGTCATTGCTCTCCTGTCGGGCGACCGCTTCGCTGCGGCTCATGCGGTACCGATCCGTGGACTGCCCGGGAGGAACACGGTGCACGCACCGCTTCCCAGGACAACATCAGCCTCGCATGACGACTTCCTGTCAAGGGCCGGACATTCGGTAAGAGTTTGCGTGGCGCACCATTCAGCGCGCCTGTCGGATCGCGGCCGCTGTCGGTCCACCTCACTACCTTCGGGAGGGTGGCGGTCCACCAGCGAGCCGGCTGTGGTGGAAGGGGTCAAAGGTGCGTGGCGGGTGGATCCGAGCCCTGCTGGGCCAGCCGTTCTCGGGTCGGGCGGCGCTGCTGTCCCCTTCGATCGACTGGTGCACGACCGCAAGCGCACCATCGAGATCTTCGAGTTCGACTACCAGCTGGAGATGTACGAGCCTGCTGCCAAGCGTCGCTCGGGATACTTCGCCGTGCCGATCCTGTACGGCGACACCCTGGTCGGGAAGCTCGACGCCACCGCCGATCGCAAGGCCGGCGTGCTGCGGGTCACTGCCGTCCACCGGGCTGTGCCGTTCAACGCGGCCATGTCCGACGCCGTGGCTGTGCGGATCGAGAACCTGGCTCAATGGCTCGAACTCGACCTCCTATTGCCCGGCTGAGGGTGCTGCCCAGCTGGGTGGGATCCGGCACTCTACCGGGTGATTCAGCGGCGATATCGGCGTGTCAAGCTCCGTGACCAGAGTTCCTGCTGGTAACAATGTGTTCACTGGGACCCTTGTGACTCGTGTGACAAGTGATCTACGGTGGGTGGCGGGTCACGCAGGACGTGGCTCGCCTGACTGCGCGGCTCCCCGCTACGCACCCGTCCGGCGTCCATGGAGCGAGAAATGGTCGAGCGGGGCGCAATCGGTAGCGATGTCATGCAAGGGGAAGAGGCATCGCTACAGCACCGGGCTCCGGCGTTGCCGAGCGCCCGGCGAACCGGCGTGCGTTGAGCGCGCCGTCGTGGCGGACGCGGCCGGGAAAGTGCGCCCATGCGCCGTGCTCTGGCCATCGCGACGACGATCGCGACCGTTTTCACCTCGGCGGTGTTCTTCACCGCCGGGTCCGCCTCGGCCGATCCATCAGCAGATGACTGGTACCAGCTGCGGATGTGTGAATCGACCAACCGCTACACCATCAATACTGGCAATGGCTACTACGGCGCCTACCAGTTCGATCTCTCGACGTGGCGATCTGTCGGCGGCTCGGGGTATCCGAACGACGCTTCGCCGGCCGAGCAGGATTACCGGGCGCTGATCCTGTATCGGAACCGGGGTTGGGAGCCGTGGGTCTGCGCCACCCTGGTTGGGCTGACCAACGACTCCGACGCAAGGACCAAGGTCGCGCCGCCGGTGAGTGGCAACCAGAGTTCCGGCAGCGGGGCAAGTGAGGGCGCGCCGGCCGCATCAACAGACGGTGCGCCGGCCTGGCCCGGGCGCCAGTTCGCCGAGGGTGACTATTCCCAGGAGCTCAAGGCGTGGCAGAAGCAGATGGGCACCCGTGGCTATGGCCTGGTGGGTACCGGCTACTTCGGCCCGAAGACCAAGGCCGCGGTGCTGAATCTGCAGGCGAAGGCCGGGCTGAATGTTGTGGGCTACATCGGGCCCAAGACGTGGGCGGCTGCGTGGAGCAACGGCGGGGGAGCCGCTGCTGCCACACCGACCTACGTTCCGGCGACCAATGCGGCCTGCGGTGTTGGACAGGCGACCGCACCCCCGTGGCCCGGCAAACAGTTCGTGCAGGGCGATACCGATCGCGACCTGCAATGCTTCCAGCGCCAGCTGGGTAGTCGTGGGTACGGACTGACCGGCACGGGCTACTACGGACCGGCCACCAAGACCGCTGTGGTGACCCTGCAGCAGCGCAACGGGATCAATCCGTCGGGCATTTTGGGACCGCTGACCTGGGCTGCGGCCTGGCAGGGCAGCTGACGCCCGTTCGGCCCCGATCCGGTGGGGATTGATAACGCTTTGTCAAAGTTGATCTAGATCTGTAACACGTTTGTACGCGGTGACGACGTTGTCGGTAGGAACGCTGAAAAGGCTTCCGCCAACGCCCGCTCTGCGCGACGCTCGTGCAGGGCGGTGCATAGAAAGGCCCGGAGCATGCCGCTTCGGGCCTTTCTGCATCTCCAGGAGTGAGCAGGCCCGGTCAGCCGGCAGCGCCGAAAACCGCGGGCAGGACGAACAACATGGTCATGGACCAGGTGCAATGCGTCAGGATCGGACCGAGGATGCCGCCGCTCGCTCGCCGCTGCAGGCCGAGCAACAACCCCAGTAGGGCCGCGGAAAAGACCAGCATCAGGTTTCCGGTAGCCACCGTCGTCAGGGTGTAGATCACGGTCGAGATTGCGACCGGATGCCAGGCGCCGATCGCCGCAAAGAGCGCTCCTCGGAAGAAGATCTCCTCGGCAATACCGTTGATCAGCGTCACCAGGGCGACAAGTGGCAGCGACCCATAACGGGCGAACGCCAGCACGTCCTCGGTGCTGTTTCGCAGCGGCTCGATATTCCGGACGATGACGGCGCCGATGATGAAGACCACGGCCATTGCCAGCCCGAGCAGGATCGGCAGGATGATCGGCCGGCGCAGTTCTCCACGAAAGTTGATGCGCCCCAGATGCAGAGGGCCGGAGGCGAACCCGCCGATCACCCAGGTCGCCGCGAGGGCAACGGTCAGTGCGTAGAAGGCGGTACCGCCCGGCGCGACGTTCAGCGAGAAGCCAAGCAGGGCCGCCCCGATGACCAGCGTGACTCCGACGACAATCCGCCGGCGCAGGAACTGCGCATCACTCTGCCGGTGATCCCGATCGACCTTATCTATCAACGCCGGGCGCAGTGCGCTGCCCAGACGGCCGGACCAGGTGCTCATCGAGCCGCGGCGTCTTGATCAGGTCGGGTTTCGTCGGGGGCCGTTCGGCCTGCTCGGCTGACGGGGCCGCCTGATCGGTGTTCGACTCCTCGGAGAACTTCTCCTCGTTCTTTTCCTGAGCGCGCTCAGCGAGGGCGAGCCGGACCGCGTCGTCGTAGCCCATCAGTTCGCCCGGCAGTAGTTCGGTGATCCGGTTGTCCTGAACCACGACCTCGTTATTCATCGAATCGACCAGGTTGCGGGCGGTGGCGAGATCGACATCCGTCACTAGCGACAGCCACAGGGAGGAGAGCCGGGGGGTCAGCAGCGGGACCGGAAGGATCGGCAAGGTGCGGCTGTTCTGGATTTTCGCCGCCCGCCGCATCATGTCGACGTAGCGCAGCACCTCAGGGCCGCCGACGTCGAAGATCTCACCGATCGCCGCCGGGTTGTCCAGCACGCCGACCAGGTAACGAATGATGTCCGGCAGGGCGATGGGCTGGGTCTTGGTATTGACCCACTTCGGTGTGACCATCGCCGGTAGATGGTCGACGAGTTGGCGGGTGATCTCCCAGGAAATACCGCCATGGCCGACGACGACCGCCGCGCGCAGCACGGTCACCGGCACACCGCCCAGCGCCAGCAGTTGTTCGACGTCGCGCCGGGAGCGCAAATGAGCGGACAAGTTGTCGTCGAGATCTCCCAGGCCGCCCAGGTAGATGATCTGCCGGACGCCGGCGTCGGCCGCCGCACGGCCGAACTCGGTGGCCGCTTCTGCGTCCCGTTGCTCGAAGTCGTCAGAATCCAGGGAATGCACCAGGTAGTAGGCGGCGTGCATGCCATCCAGTGCCGCGCGCAGGCTGTCCGGGTCGGCGACGTCGCCGTAGGTCGGCTCGCCGCCTCCGTCGTAGGTATCCGGATGACGGGTCATCGCCTTGACCGGGTGTCCTTGCTCGAGCAGAGCGGGCACCAGACGCGATCCGACGAAGCCGGAGGCACCGGTGACGAGCACAGGGGTTGCCATGGTGTGTCTACCGCTCTTCGTGGTCGGTTGGATGCCGTGGGGCGTCATGGTGTGCCTCACAACCGGGCGTGCGACGGGATAGTGCGGAATGGGTCATACCCGTGATGATCCCCCTCGGTGCCGACAGTCAACCGGTGAATGCCTGCGACCTGGCCACTGCGAGGGTTTGACCCGACCGAACTGGGTTGTTCCCATGTGCGATTTCCATCCACATTTTCGCTGTCGCGAGACGGGTCGGGGCCGGCCCGGGAAACCATCGAAGCGGATCGGCGCGGGGCATCCTGGCCGACGGAAAAAGACAAGGGGACGCTGATGAGGGTGGATGCGAGCGAGGTCGGACGGTGAGCAGATTATCGATCGACACCCAGCGGATCGGAACTGCCGGCATCGGGGTGTCCGATGTCGGTGCATCGCTGGCCCGGGAGATCGCCACCATGCAGGACCTGCTCGGTCAGATCCGCGGTGGTTGGCAGTCGAGCGAGGCCGCGCCGAGATTCGCCGCGGCGATGGAGGCGCATCTGGCCGATGCCACCGCGCTCAAGGATGCGCTGCTGGGCCAGGGCACCGGCCTGTCCATGGCTGCGCAACGTTTCGGTGAGACCGAGAATGCGCTGGCCGATGCAGTTCCGGCGGTCAGCTGATGGCCTCCATCGCGGTCAACTACGGAGCACTGGCCAGCGGTCATGACGGATTGGTGGCGACCTGGGGCCGGATCGAGGGCCAGCTCGCTCAGTTGGACTCCTATGTGGCCGGCACATCGGACATGACGGCCGACACGCTGATCAGCTACCGGGCGCTGAAGGTCCGATGGGATGCGTCCGCGGAACAGCGACAGTCGATGCTGCATGCCCTGGCCACGCTGGTCGGTCGTGCAGGCGAGCAGTACCGGCAGGTCGACACCTCGATGGCTGCGCAATTCGGCTGAGCAGGCGGCTGTCCGGTCCGGATCGGTCACCGTCGGACCTGGGTGTGATCGGGCGGGAGCCCGCGAGGAATGGGAGGAGGGGCGGGTTCGCCGATTCGATCGGCCGGGCGGCGGTTGCGCAATGGCCTTCGCTCGGATCTTCGGGTCCTTGTTGGCGAAATCTGCCGGGCGGGCGGTGGGAGGATCGGCCGATGACCCATTCCAATCTGCTGGGCCCACCGCCCGTTCACTTGCCCGTCGATCCCGCCGCTGCCGAGCTGGCCGCCGGTGAATCAGCCGAACAGGTCGCGCGCCGGCGTCCGGTGTCCTCACTGGCCTGGGCGGTGCTGGCCGAGGCGGCGCTGGACCGCGGCGACGATGTCTCGGGGTACGCGTTTGCCCGCGTGGGATATCACCGTGGGTTGGATGCGTTGCGTCGCAACGGGTGGAAGGGCGCCGGCCCGATTCCGTGGGCGCACGAACCCAACCGGGGCTTCCTTCGCGCGCTGTCCGCGCTCGGCCAGGCAGCGGTGATGTTCGAGGAGGCGGACGAGGTCGCGCGGGTGCAGGCGTTCCTGATCGACGCCGATCCGCAGATCCCGGCGGACCTGCTGCCCTGATCGGTGATCGGTGATCGGTGATCGGTGATCGGTGATCGGTGATCGGTGATCGGTGATCCGACTGGCGCCCGCGGAGACATCAGAACACTCCGCGAACCAGTCGGAGCGGCTCGGTGTGCTTGTAGAAGGTCCAACGATCCATCGGCCGGTCGTACGAAATGCCGTCTCGTACAACGGTTGTCGGCGTGCTCCCGATCTGTACCGCCCGGCCGCGGGTGATCCTCTGCGCCTTGCCAAGTCCCGCGAACCGCCGCTGGATGACCGTCACGGCAAGACCCTTCTCCCGATCGGGCTCGACCCGCAGGCGGTGGGCGGCGCCGCGCAGCACCCGATGCTCGTCGACGTAGACGGTGCCGTCGACCGGGCCGAGATAGCCGACCCCGACCAGAACTCCGCCGACATCGTCGCGGACCAGCGGCACCAGATCGACCTCGCCATTGGCGGCAAGCTCGACCGCCCTGACGCCCAGGGGAAGTCCCCACAAATCGGTGACCGGTGTCCGCGCACTGGCAGCGAACACGATCTCGACCTCGCCGAGTCGATCCCTGCGGAGCAGTCGGAGTACAACAGCGGCCAGGTCGGCGTCGTCACCCACCACGAGGATCCGGCCCGTCAACAGGCCGTCGATGGATTTCCCGGGCCGGCGGCCGACGAAGTGCACGCGGTTGGGTGCGGTGGCCGCAACAATTGTGCTGATGGCGGCCGCGACCTTCGGCGCGTCCGGTGGTGGATCCGGTGTCTCGCCACCCGTCTGGCCCGACATCGCAGCGCCCGCCGCACCGATTGACTGGCCCGACGATTCCACCGGGGCCGCCCGACAACACAGCACGGTGAATTCCGCCGGTCCCCTTCCCGAGCGCTCGGTCGCTGAGGTGCTTGCCAACGACTACCCTTCCCTCTGGCGCATTGCGGCTCCGAAAATCCTGGCCGCCACGGCCTGGCGATCGGGTCGGCGAGCCATGAGTGGCATGCCTGATGACGGTGCAACGCGACGATTGGGAGTGTGCCATGTCGGTGATGGTGCTGATCGGGGCCCAGTGGGGCGACGAGGGCAAGGGCAAAGCCACCGACCTCTACGGCGAGCGGGTCAAGTACGTCGTCCGTTACCAGGGCGGCAACAACGCCGGTCATACCGTCGTGCTGCCCGACGGGCAGAAGTTCGCCCTGCATCTGATCCCGTCTGGGATCCTCACGCCGGGCGTCACGAACGTCATCGGCAACGGGGTCGTCATCGATCCGGGCGTTTTGCTGACTGAGCTGGGCGGCCTGGACGAGCGGGGCATCGACACCAGTCGGCTGCTGATCTCCAATGACGCGCACCTGATCATGCCGTACCACGTTGCCATCGACAAAGTGTCCGAGCGCTACCTCGGTAAGGCCAAGATCGGCACTACCGGCCGCGGCATCGGACCCGCCTACGGCGACAAGGTCGCCCGGCTCGGGGTGCGGGTGCAGGATCTGCTCGACCCGTCGATCCTCGAACAGAAGGTCGAGGCCGCCCTGGACATCAAGAACCAGATGCTGGTCAAGGTCTACAACCGCAAGGCCCTGGACTGCGCCCGCATCGTCGAGGAAGTGCTGGAGCAGGCGGAGGGTTTCAAGCACCGGATCGCCGACACCCGCCTGGAGCTTGGTAAAGCAGTGGAGCGCGGCGACGACATCCTGCTCGAAGGTTCGCAGGGCACGCTGCTGGACGTCGACCACGGCACCTACCCGTACGTGACCTCGTCCAACCCGACGGCGGGCGGCGCCGCTGTGGGCGCCGGCATCGGCCCGACGGCCATCACCTCGGTGCTGGGCATTCTGAAGGCCTACACCACCCGGGTCGGTTCGGGTCCGTTCCCGACAGAGCTGCACGACGAGTGGGGCGAATACCTGCGCAAGACCGGCGGCGAGGTCGGCGTGACCACCGGCCGGCTGCGGCGTTGCGGCTGGTTCGACGCCGTCATCGCCCGCTATGCGCAGCGGGTCAACGGGATCACCGACTTCTTCCTCACCAAGCTGGACGTGCTGTCCTCCCTCGAGGAGGTGCCGATCTGTGTCGGTTATCACGTCGACGGCCAACGGTTCGACGAGATGCCCCCCACCCAAACGGGTTTCCACCATTCGACGCCGATCTACGAGATGCTGCCCGGCTGGTTCGAGGACATCTCGGGCTGCCGCACCTTCGAGGAACTACCCGCGAACGCCCAGGGGTATGTCCGGCACCTGGAAGAGTTGTCCGGTGCGCGGATCTCGTCCATCGGCGTCGGCCCGGGGCGGGATCAGACGATCGTGCTGCACGACGTGCTCGACGAGGCAGCAGGCAGGTAGCACCGGTGCGGTCGGGATCACCGGTATGGTCAGGACCTCACTCGACAGATCGGCACCCAGGCAACTCCAAGCCCTCCGCCGGGTCATCCTCGTCCAGGTCGACCACCGGTGATTGCGCGTCCGCTCTGGTCTTGGTCAATGCCTCCAACGAATCGACATCACCGTGCTCGTCGATCGTGCTGCGACGGGGTGCGTCGTAGTCCGTACTGGCCATCTTCCTTGTCCCTCAAAGCCGTGACCCAGTCGGTCATCCCACGGTTTTCGGCCGCCACCGTACTCCGCCGGCAGGCGCATCCGGGCGTGGCGATCAGGGTTTGACTCTGACGACATCGATTGAGCCGGAGCGTCATGCTGTGGGCGCTGTTGGAATTGTCGACGTTGAGCTCGAGTTGCTTACCCGCCTGGTGCCGTGGCGTTGGTGCAGCGAGATCGACCAGAACGAGAATCCTCGGGCCGATCCAGCCGACGGCTGGCAGCGATTCCAGTGATTACGATGCTGGATGTGGCTATCGGACCGGCCTCACGCCACGCACGGATTGGTGATCCGATAGCTCCTTGAGGCACGAGCGGGCACGTGGCCCGACGCCTCCACCTCCTGACAGTTGCGAAATCGACAGTCTGGACGAGATTGGAGGTGAAACTATGACTGAGCAGCATCCCGCCATGACAGTTGGCGAAACCCTTTCCGTAACGATCACGAAAACCCTTCCCTTCGGGGCGTTGGTCGCGACCGCCGAGGCACGGTCGGGCTCGCAACATACCTACGGCGCCGGGCGACCTGGTGGAGATCCGGATCGACAGGATCGACGGCGTCAGGCACCGTTTCAGGATCGACGACGTCAGGCACCGTTTCAGCGGTACGACGACGAACTAGAAGCAACCGGGGCACCGCGGGGGATCCAAACCCTGCGGTGCCCACCACCGATTCCCATGCCATCGAGTCAAATGCCCCAGGGGATCTGCTCGCACAGTTCCACCAGTGCGCGCACCCCTGCCTGAGCTCTACTCGGCAACCGAACGGGACACAAAGAATTGCACCGGGGTGGGGCCAGAATTCGTGCCGACACACCACCGTGTGTTTCCTACAGCCGCGGTCCCGGCTGACGAACTCGGCGCTGGTGTGCCTCCGGCCAGGTTGGGCAGGTTTGCGAGTTGGGCGCAGGCTCCCCCGGTGGTGGTTCCGGATTTCGCCACCGGAAGCGGCGGTGGGCCTACTGTTACGGGTGTCCATGCCGCCAACGGCTGGTGGCTGGGGGAGCGGTGTCGCTGAGTCCGGGTCATGACGAGCATCTGTTGGACGATCAATGGTGCGGGTGTGGGTCGCCGATTCTGTACCGGCGGCGGGTCGTGATGGGTGAGCGCGGTAGCGAAATGACGTTCGCCGCCTGGTGTCAGGCGAACCCGAACCATGTATTGCCGGAAGCGATCCGCCGAGAGATCGCAGAACTGCGGTCCGAGCTGGGACCCTGACCACGGCGCTCGAGTTCGCCCGCACCACCGGCCTGCTCACCATGGTCTACAACCCGCTCGCCGGCGGACTGCTCACCGGGCGGCACTCCTTACCAACAAACCCACCGAGGGCCGCTTCGGCGACTCCCGGCTGGCTGCCATGTACACCGAAAGATATTGGGACGACCGCATCTTCACTGCGATCAAGGCGCTGTCGGCCATTGCGGGGGGACGCAGGTATCGGGCTGGTCGAGCTGTCCCTGCGCTGGCTGTTGAGCAACCCCGACGTCGGCGCCGTCCTACTCGGCGGATCCAGGTCTCCCAACTGCAGGCCAACATCGCCGCCGCGGCCGCCAGCCCGCTGCCCGAGGACGTCGTCGCCGCCTGCGACAGGGTCGGCGCCGACCTGCGTGGCCCCATGCCGGCACGGGCGTCGGGGACGCGACCGCCCCGGTGCGGGCCCACCCCCGGGAGGCGGGCCCGCGGTGGCGGTGGTGGGGTCAGCGCATGCCGGGGACCAGGAGCACCTTGCAGGCTTCGCCGGTGAGGAGGTCGACTGCTTCGTCGGCTTTGTCGAGCGGCATGCGGTGGGTGATCAGCCATTCGAGGTCGAGCCGGCCGGAGTCCAGCAGCAGCTGTGTCTGTTCCCAAGTTTCCCAGAGTCGCCGGCCGAAGATTCCGTGATCCGCTCGGGGTCGACGCCGAGAGTGCGGGCCTTCGCGTTGAGCGGTCAGGTCCCTGTTCGATGGGTGGAGAGGGCGTACCCGATGAGAAGGCCGGACATCGTCCTAGTTGAGGCCGATCTCATCCGGATGCGTACTCGGGAAGGCTCGCGGCCGCGAAGGCCAAGGGCCGGCTCCGCGGCAAGCAGCCCAAGCTCAAACCGCGGCAAGAGGCGCACGTCGCCGAGCTGTACCGAGCCGGGTGGGCACACCACTGCCGAGCTCGCTGAGCTGTTCGGCGTCGCTAGCTCGAACCATCTACCGAGCGCTGCAGCGCAACCCGCCCGTTGTACCAACGGCCTCGTACGGCGCCCGATTCTGCTGCGATGTAACGCATCCCGTGTCCAGCTTGGCGGGGATGCTCGGCGATCGGGGTATTCGGGTGAACAGTGTTGCGCCGGGCCCGATCTGGACACCGTTGATCCCCGCGACGATGCCGGAGGGCAAGGTGGAGAACTTCGGCAGGGACACTCCGTTGGGCCGGGCGGGGCAGCCTGCGGAGCTGGCTCCGGTGTATGTCCTGTTGGCCTCCGAGCAGGGCAGTTACATTTCCGGGGCCGGATCGCTGTGACCGGCGACCGCCCGATTCTGTAACTGGCGGCGGGGGACCTTTCTGACGTGGTTCAGGTGGCCCGGCGATCGGCTCGGGAGGCGCCGGGTTTCGGTCCAGGAGTTCGCGGGTACACCACACCCGTGTCTAGTGGAGTGGAAACTAATCTGCCCCCGAGAGGCTCCCGATGCACACCCGGACGTCCCGACGGTCTCGGGTGTGCCACTCGGGCCGTAACCCCAGTACTGGGAACACTTGTCGCACAGTGGTCTGCAAGGGCCACCGACCGGAACTTCGCCGCCGCTGACCGAACAGTCTCACGAAGGGTGCAGAACTGATGTCCACCGATGCCATCGTGCTGTTGAAGAACGATCACAAGGAAATCCGTGAGCAGTTCCGCCGGTTCTCTTCTGCGGGGGAGAATGCCGCCGCCGCGAAGGGGAAGATCGTCGAGAGGATCATCGAGTTGCTGACGGTGCATACCTTCATCGAGAACGAGGTGATGTACCCGGAGGTCCGCAACCTGCTGCCGGACCTGGAGGACGACGTGCTGGAGTCCTACGAGGAGCACCATGTCGCTGACGTGCTGGTCGCTGAGCTCGCGGCTATGACACCGGACGCGGAACGGTTCGACGCGAAGACCACGGTGTTGATCGAGAATGTCACCCACCATATGGACGAGGAGGAGCAGGACTGGTTCCCGAAGGTCCGGGAAGGCCTGGGCCGCAAACAGTTGCAGGACCTCGGGGCGCGGATGCTGGAGCTGAAGAAGACGGCCCCGACCAGCCCGGCGCAGCCCAGCGCGTTGAAGAAGGCCATCGACGCGGTCATCGCCTAACAGCCCTCACCCGTGGGAACTCGATGTGTGGTGCCGTGGAAAAACTCCTTTCGACGGGAGGATCCGACACGGTCACACGTCCCTGAACGACGGAGGTGCCGGATTGGTTGTTCGGGTGGGGACGTCGGGGTGGAGCTACGACCATTGGGAGAACGTGCTGTATACACCGGGCGGACCGGCCCGGGAACGCCTCGGTCAGTACGTCCAGCGGTTCGACACCGTCGAGCTGAACAGCAGCTTCTACCGGTGGCCCAGCCCATCTCGGTTCGCCGGGTGGCACGAGTTGCGGGACAAACGGGCGGTGTTGCTGGTGCAGCTCCCGCCGCAACAAAGCAGGGACGACGCCCGGTTGGAATTCTTCCTCGACCGGCTTCCGTGGTGGCTGCCGGTGGCGGTGGAGTTCCGGCATCCCAGCTGGGTGCACGACGACGTGTTCGACCTGCTGACCCGGCACCAGGCCGCGTATTGCGTGATGAGCGGTGCCGGCCTGCCCTGCGTGCTGCGGTTCATTGCACCGGTGGTGTACGTGCGGCTGCACGGACCGGACCCGCATCACTTGTACGGCGGGTCCTACCAGGACGCGGACCTGCGGTGGTGGGCGGACCGGGTGCGGGAATGGGCTGCGATGGGCAAGGACGTGTACGTCTATTTCAACAACGACGGGGATGGCAACGCGGTCCGCAACACACGCCGGGTTCTGCAGGTGGCCGAGCTGTTGCTCGTTGAACGCGCTACGCCCAGCGATGGCCTGGGCGAGCCGGCTGACCGCGAAGATCAGCCCCATTCCCACCCCAGGCGACCGGGGGGACAAGGCGATCCGAAACCCGCTGAGGCGGGTCCACTTCGGGGTGTCGGCGTGCTCGCCGACCTTCTGGTCCTTGTCGGATTCCCGGCCCAGCCCCCAGGGGTTTGGATTCCGGTGAGCCCTTTTGCAGCAGCCACACGGTGGCGTAGATGTCCAGGCCCCCTTTGGGAGAGTGGAGCTCATGGTGGATCTCACCGACAAGTTCGGCAGTGCAAAGCATCCCGACCGGCCTGTTGCGCGGACTCGTGGTCCTGGGTTGGACGATGCGACGGTGCGGGCCCTGGGTAAGTTGTCCGAGGCGCTGGAAGTGGTGGAGAACGCCCGGGGGCATCTGTACGAATTTCATCGCATGTCCGGCATGGCCGATCTGGCACTGCAGGAGGCGGTCAGGCAGCTGATGGCGGCCGGGCACGATGCGCTGGCGGACGATGTCGACGAGGTCTTGGTCGGGCGGGACGTGTTACCCGGTTTGTGGACGTTCCAAATCGTCGAAGCCTATGACGAGCAGTACTTCTCGGTGTTCCGGGCCGCCGAACAGCACGCCCGGGACGCGCTGGCCGACGGTACCAGGCACCTGTTCGAGGCCGAAATGAAACGCGACGAACAGACCCGGCACCACGCCCCGCCCGACGGGTGAACACCCCGGTCCTGGTCCGCCGCCAGGCACTGATGGCGCTGCGGCGACGGGACCAGGAGAACTCGGCGACCCATATCGAAGATCGATAGCTCAGTTCGGCGGCTCGACGCCGTGCACCCGCCGTGGGTTTCATCGTGGTTCCTCAACCTCGTGCTCGAAGCCATGGGCACGGGATGAGCCTGCAACCCGCCGCCACCGCGTACCGGATCCGATGACCGGACTGCTCACCACTGTGTGCCCATGGTCGAACTCACAATGGCGGTCACCGCACGTCAGACGAAGAATCCACCCGGCACCTTTAAGGAGCCCAGCATGGCCGATGAAGAATGGCACCCCACTCAGAATGTCGCCCCGGGCGCCGACCCGGAACAGCCCGGTCCTGGCCCCCGCCCGGCTCTCAGCTCCGAACTGGAGATGGTGGTCTGCAGCCCGTCGAGGATCCACGCCGCGCCCAGGCCAGGCGACCATCCTCAGGTCGGGTTCGCCGCGGATGCCGGCCAGTTTGGCGGCGCGGTCCATCGCCACCCAGCACATCAGTTTCGAGGACACGTAGTGCTGGGGTTTGCCGCGCGCCTCCCAGATGCCCTGGTCGGGGTCCTGCCACACGCCGATCGCGCTGTCGGCCTTTGCCTTGACCAGGGGCCACAGCCTGCGGGGTAGTCGGTCGCTGCGCCTGGTGTGCAGTAGCACGGAGTCCAGCACCGAGCCGAAGACGTCGTTCTGCCGTTGGTCGAAGGCGCCGTTGCCGAGCCGGACGGGCCGGGCGCCCTCGTAGCCGGACAGGTCGTCGCGGGTGGACTCGGCCAGGTCCCGGCGGTCGTCGATGCGTACATGATCTGCAGTCGACGTGGTCGCAGAAGAACCGGCGCACCGTCAACCAGAGGACGACCGGCCGACCCGAAACGGGAAGATCAGCCAGGTCAGCCCGAATCGGTCCAGGTTCATTGCTTCAGCACCGGTGCGGCGGCCGCGAGGGGTTAGAAGGAGCTGAAGGTGTCATGGGTGAATCCGTGGCGGACGTCGCTGTCACTGGCGACGGCACCGCCGATGCGGTCCTGTGCTTCCAGCACCAGGAGCGCCAGTCGGCGTCGGCGAGGACGTTGCCGGCGACGCCGTTCGGCCCGGCCCGGCCCGGCCCCAATGATCACTGCGTCATAATCCTGCTTCGGAACTGTTGTCCTCTGCTGCTTGCCGTTGGTGTTGGGGTTGGGTCTAACGTCACTGCGGGGGCGGGTTGCCGGGCGGCGGCGGCTCGTCGGTTCCGATCCCGGCGTGGCTGCTGGTGTCCAGGGTGGCCATGGTGGATGACTTCCGGCCCGGGTGGGCCTCCTCGCGCAGCCGCTTGATCATCTCGGGGTGGTGCAGTTCGAAGGCGGGCCGTTCGGAGCGGATCCGGGGCAGGGACTCGAAGTTGTGTCGGGGTGGTGGGCTGCTGGTCGCCCATTCCAGGGAGTTCCCGTAGCCCCAGGGGTCGTCGGCCAGGGTGATTTCCCCGTATCGCAGGGACCGGATGACGTTCCACAGGAACGGCAGCAGGGAGGCGCCGAGGAGGAACGCCCCGATCGTGGAGATGGTGTTGGACAGGGTGAATCCGTCGGTGGGCAGGTAGTCGGCGTACCGGCGGGGCATGCCGATGACACCGAGCCAGTGCTGGACCAGGAAGGTGATGTGAAACCCGACGAATGTGGTCCAAAAATGTAGTCGGCCGAGTCGTTCGTCGAGGAACCGGCCGGTCATTTTCGGGAACCAGAAGTAGATCCCGGCGAAGGTGGCGAACACGATGGTCCCGAACAGCACGTAGTGGAAATGGGCGACCACGAAATAGGTGTCTGAGACATGGAAGTCCAAGGCGGGGGCGGCGAGGATGACCCCGGTGAGGCCACCGGCGAGGAAGGTGACCAGGAACCCGCAGGCCCACAGCATCGGTGTTTCGAAGGTGAGTTGCCCTTTCCACATGGTGCCGATCCAATTGAAGAATTTGATGCCGGTGGGGATGGCGATGAGGAAGGTCATGAAGGAGAAGAAAGGCAGCAGAACGGCTCCGGTGGCGAACATGTGGTGCGCCCAGACTGCGGCGGACAGGGCGGCGATACCGAAGGAGGCCAGCACTAGTCCGCGGTAGCCGAAGACGGGTTTGCGGGAGAAGACCGGGAAGATCTCGGTGACGATGCCGAAGAACGGCAACGCGACGATGTACACCTCGGGGTGCCCGAAGAACCAGAACAGGTGCTGCCACAGGATCGCCCCGCCGTTGGCGGGGTCGAACACGTGGGATCCGAAGTGCCGGTCGGCCTCAAAGCCCAACAGCGCGGCGGTGAGCACCGGGAACGCGATCAGGATCAGGACCGCCGTGGCCAGGATTTCCCAAGTGAGCACCGACATGCGCCACATGGTCATGCCGGGGCATCGCAGGCAGATGATGGTGGTGATCATGTTGACCGCCCCGAGGATGGTGCCGACCCCGGCGACGACGAGACCCATGGCCCACAGGTCGCCGCTGACCTGAGGGGAGTTGCTGATGCTGGCGATCGGCGCGTAGGCGGTCCAACCGAACTGGGGGGCCCCGCCGGGGGTGGCGAATCCGAACACGGTGATCAGCGCGCCGAACAGGTACAGCCAGTAGGAGAAGGCGTTGAGCCGGGGAAACGCGACGTCCGGGGCGCCGATCTGCAACGGCACCACAAAGTTCGCGAACCCGAAGACGATCGGGGTTGCGTACAGCAACAGCATGATCGTGCCATGCATCGTGAACAGCTGGTTGTACTGCTCCGGGGTGAGGAACTGCATCCCGGGTTGGGCCAACTCCGCGCGCATCAACAGCGCCAGCACCCCGCCTGCCATGAAGAACGCCAGGGCGGTGACGATGTACATGATCCCCAACGTTTTGGGGTCGGTGGTCTTCAAATACCCCAGGAACGCGACACCGCGGGACGCCCGGCGCAGCGGGTAGGGCCGGGTTGGACGAGGAACAACAGCGGTCATGACAGCCTCCGCTCAGCGCGAGGGGAACGACCCGGCGGCCGCCCGTGTTGTCTTCGGTTCCCGGATTCGTGGCGCCCACACGACCCTGCGCCCGCGAATACGTCCGGAGGTCCTCACTGGCCGACTGGGCCGCGGCCTGCAGGTGCACGCGTGGACGAACGCTGCGGGAGGTTCCGGAGTTGGTGCTGGCCGACGTCGAACTCCTCGGAATACGCTTCTACCGGTGGCCCAGCCCGGCCCGGTTCGCCGCGTGGCGCACCCGCTTACCGGCCTGGTCGAGGAAGGACCCCAACCGGGTGTGCCCGCTCACCTCACTCACCCACACCCCTGTCGACACCCTGCATGTTTCGTCGGGGCCGGGTGGTCAATGTGACGGGTAGTCCCTGCCCGGGTTCGGCGGGGCGGGCAGGGTTGCCAGGTCCGTGACGGGTGCGGTGCGTCGGCCGAGTGGGTCGGTGTTCCAGGGGCCGGTGCGGTGCCACCCGAGTTGGTGCAGGGCATGGTCGGCGGCATGGTCGGTGGGGGTGTCCCAGCGGGCGGCCGCTACCGGTTTGCCAGGTTTCGGGCCGAGGATGCTGACCTGACCGGTGAAGTCGACGTCGCGGTCGGTCCAGGCGTGGCTGGGTTGCCAGTCCACGCAGGTCACCGCGGTGTCTTCCTGGACAGCCTGGTAACCGGTCGGCGTGCCGCGGTCCGGCAGTTGCCGGGTTGGTGGGTGCACGGTTCTCCTCTCGGGTGGTGTGGGTTCCGCGGGGCGCGGCGGCGAACCGCGCGCCCAGGGGGTTTGGGCAGGACCCTGGTCGGGTCGGGGTCGGGGGCAGGGTTCCGGGTGACCGACACCCGACGGCGGCCGGTCGGTGTCCCTGGTGCGCGGGTCGTGGACCTGGCGGGTGAGGTGGTCGAGGCGGCGCAATTGGGCGGTGATCACGGCCCCGGGCTTACCGGTCGTAGAACCCCCCAGCTGACCCGGAGGCGGGGATCGCGACCAGGGTGGCGCCGTCGGGTGGCATCCCGACAGGGGAAGGCAGGTTCTTCTTCACCATGATGGCCGCGTTCTCCGAACTGGAACGAGACATGCTGCAAGAACGCACATTGGCCGGTCTGGTGGCAGTCGGCGAACAAGGCGACATTGGCGGAAGACCCACCGTCATGACACCTGAGCCCGAAGTGGCCACCGACCCACACCCCCACTTCTCCAGCGCTCGTCGAGCAGCTCGATCCTGTTTTGCCTACCCGGGGGATCCTGTACCACTGCAACTCAGACGCCAATCTTCTCGAACGGGGAGAAACACGGAGGTGTGGTGAACGCCACGTTCACGCACACATCAATGGGCCCGAGTTCGGTCTCGACCGGTCGGCGGCAGCGAAAACCTGCGTCTGGTCGGCCAGATCGGTGGGGATCACCAACGCCCGGCCGCCGTCGCGGACGTCCTGCGCTGCTCCGGCCGGACCCTTCTCGCCGCGTGCCAACAGGGCGACGGCCGCTTCGTGGGCGCCGAGCGCCGCGGCGACCGCCCGCCCGTTACCGCCACTGGCCCCGGTTACCAC
The DNA here is from genome assembly GCA_963730295.1 of uncultured Actinomycetota bacterium. Classification (GTDB taxonomy): domain Bacteria; phylum Actinomycetota; class Actinomycetes; order Mycobacteriales; family Nakamurellaceae; genus Nakamurella. Next base: position 360,052 of record CAVSRE010000012.1, read on the forward strand.
CACTCCTTGTGCACGCATCGGAACTCCCTTGATCATGCGGTCGGCATCCAGCGAGCCAGGAGACTCCGCTGCTGGCATCGACGGGTCTGTACCCAGATAGATCAGCTGTCAATCGGGCCGGGATCTGTTGCGCCGCGGGGGGATTCGGTGGTCCAGCCGACGGACCACAGGTCGGCTTCCTGGGGTTCACTGCCGGCGGCGGCGAACTGGGTGAGCACGACCGCGAGGTGCGTGCGGTCACCGGTCGGCATGCCGCGCAGGATCTGCCCGATCGCCACCCGCCGGCGGTGCATGACACCGTCCACCAGTTCGCGGCCGGCGCAGGTGAGGGTGAGTAGCAGGTGCCGGCGGTCCGCCGGGTTGTCCCGGCGATCCGCCAGCCCGGCGGCTACCAGCCGGTCGCAGGTCCTGGTGGCGTTGGAGGGGTGGACCTGCATCGCGTCGGCGAGGGCGGCCAGGTGCAGTGGTCCCCGGCTGGCGATGATCACCAACGCCCGGAACTGGGTGAGGGTGACGGTGTCCTCTACCGGGGCCAGTGATCTGGCGGCCACCCCTATCAGCACGCGGGACGCGGCCAGGACCGCTTCGACCTGACCGCCGAACGCCGGGTTTCCGTCCTCAGCCATGACCGCTCCTGGAGTGGGTCGGTCCGTGAAGCATGACGCGAGTGTCACGCAATCCTTGCGGTACTGCAATGGTTGGGGTGGGTCTGGGCGGGGAACCTTGCTCACTGAGAAGGCTGCAAATGGCTCGCCTACGGGAATGACCCGGATCTTTCCCCGACGGGCAGATCAAAGGAGCATGGACGATGGCTGATCTGGTGGCGGATGTGGTGTTGGCCCGGCTGCGGGAGTGGGGTGTGCAGCAGGTTTTCGGGTATCCCGGTGACGGGATCAACGGGTTGCTCGCGGCGTGGGGCCGGGCGAAGGACGACCCGCAGTTCGTGCAGGCCCGGCACGAGGAGATGGCGGCGTTCGAGGCGGTCGGGTTCGCGAAGTTCAGTGGCCGGGTCGGGGTGTGTGTGGCGACCAGCGGTCCGGGTGCGATCCACCTGCTGAACGGCCTGTACGACGCGAAGCTCGACCATGTCCCGGTGGTGGCCATCGTGGGGCAGACCGAGCGGTCCGCGATGGGCGGCTCCTACCAGCAGGAGGTGGACCTGCTGAGCCTGTTCAAGGACGTGTGCAGCGACTACGTGCAGATGTGCACGGTGCCGCAACAGTTGCCGAACCTGATCGACCGGGCCATCCGGATCGCGATGACCGAACAGGCCCCGACGTGCATCATCGTCCCCTCCGACGTGTTCGAGCTGGAGTACCAGGCGCCCGAGCACGCCTTCAAGCAGGTGCCCTCCAGTGTCGGCACCGCGTGGGCCACCGCCACCCCGGACCAGGACGCGGTGCGGGCGGCCGCGGAGCTGTTGAACGCCGGCGGCAAGGTGGCGATGCTGGTCGGGCAGGGCGCCCGTGGCTGCGCGGCCGAACTCACCGAGGTCGCGGACCTGCTCGGCGCGGGCGCGGCGAAAGCGCTGCTAGGCAAGGATGTGCTGTCGGACACGCTGCCGTGGGTGACCGGGTCCATCGGCCTGCTCGGCACAACCGCCAGCTACCGGCTGATGATGGACTGCGACACCCTGCTCACCGTCGGGTCGAACTTCCCATACACCCAGTTCCTGCCGGAATTGGACCAGGCCAGGGCGGTGCAGATCGACCGGTCCGGCAAGTGGATCGGCATGCGGTACCCGTACGAGATCAACCTGGTCGGGGACGCGAAAACCACGCTGCAGGCGCTGATCCCGTTGCTGACCCGCAAGCAGGACCGCAGCTGGCGGGACACCGTCGAGAGCAATGTCACCGACTGGTGGCAGACCGTGCAGCGGCGGGCGATGACCGGAGCGGACCCGATCAACCCGATGCGGATCTTCCACGAACTCTCCGAGCGGTTGCCGGACAACGCGATGGTGGCGGCCGACTCCGGCAGCGCGGCGAACTGGTACGCCCGGCACCTGCGGTTCCACGGCGACATCCGCGGGTCGCTGTCCGGCACGCTGGCCACCATGGGCCCCGGGGTGCCCTATGTGATCGGCGCGAAATGGGCGCACCCGGACCGCCCGGCGATCGCCCTGGTCGGGGACGGCGCCATGCAGATGAATGGGATGGCCGAGCTGATCACCGTGGCGCATTACTGGTCGCAGTGGGCGGACCCGCGGTTGATCGTGGCGATCCTGCACAACAACGACCTCAACCAGGTCACCTGGGAGATGCGGGCCATGTCCGGGGCGCCGAAGTTCGCCGAATCGCAGACGCTGCCCGACGTGGACTTCGCCGCGTTCGCCCGCAGTATCGGCCTGGCCGGGGTGAACATCGACGACCCGGACGAGATCGGCCCGGCGTGGGAAACCGCGCTGCACGCTCGCCGGCCCACCGTGCTGGACATCCGGTGCGATCCGGACGTGCCGCCGATCCCGCCGCACGCCACCTTCGAACAGGTGAAATCCGTGGCCGGGGCCGTTCTGCACAGCGACGAGGACGCCTGGGGAATGGTCAAACAAGGCGTGAAACAAAAAGCACAGCAATACCTTCCGGGTTCGAAAGACGAGTGATGAGCCGGCTGTCGGGTTCCGGCGACGCCTGGGAAACGTGGTGACCGGGGGTCCGTTGGTGGTTGATGCCGTTGATACTGCGGTGTACCGGTTCCCGACCGGGCGGCCGGAGGCGGACGGCACCCTGACCTGGGACGCGACGACCGCGGTCGCTGCGACGGTTCGGGCCGGGTCCAGGCATGGCCTGGGCTGGTCCTATACCAGCGGTGCGGCAGCTGGGGTGATCGCCGAGCATCTGGCCCCGGTGGTCACCGGCCGGGACGTGATGGAAATCCCGGGATGCTGGTCGGCGATGCATCGGTCCTGCCGGAACCTGGGCACCCGCGGCTTGGTCATGCAGGCCGTCAGCGCGGTCGACATCGCCCTGTGGGATCTCAAGGCCAAGGTGCTGGATGTGTCGTTGACCGAACTGTTCGGCCGGGCGAGGCAGACGATCCCGGTGTATGGGTCCGGGGGGTTCACCACCCTGTCCGATGCCGAACTCGGGGAGCAGGTCGAGCAGTGGGCGGCCGCGGGCTGTACGTCCATGAAGATCAAGATCGGGCAGTCCTGGGGCACTGAGATCGAGCGGGACCTGGCCCGGGTCAAGACCTTCCGGGAGCTTGCCGGGCCCAGCGTGGATCTGATGGTGGACGCCAACGGCGGCTACTCGGCCGGGCAGGCCCAGCGGGTGGGTCGCGCCCTGGGCCGGCTCGGGGTGGTGTGGTTCGAGGAACCCGTCTCCAGCGATGATCTGATCGGACTGGCCACGGTCCGGTCAGCGGTCGGCTGCGATGTCGCGGCCGGGGAGTACGCCGCCGATGGCTACGACGCGGTCCGGCTGTGTCCGGTGGTGGATTGCCTGCAACTGGACGCCACCCGCTGCGGCGGGTACACCGGGTGGCTCCGCGGCACTGCACTGGCGGCCGCGCACAACCTGGAGGTTTCCGCGCATTGCGCGCCCTCGCTGCACGCCTCCGTGGCGGGGGCCGTCCCAAACCTGCGGCACGTCGAGTGGTTCGCCGACCACGCCGCCCTCGAACCGGTCCTCGTCGACGGCGCACCCGCCGTCCACAACGGCGCAATTCACCCCGGGCCCGGCCCAGGACACGGCATGACCGTGAGCGCGGCGGCCGACTCGTACCGACTCCGATGATCCCCTCCGCCCACCCCGGACCGAACACGGTCTGGTTCATTGTCTTGGAAAGAGAGTGCGCGCGTCTTGAGTACCTACCTGCCGATGCCGACCACCCGGGCGCCCGACCACGCAGCCGGTGTCGATGTGCTGGCCCTGGAGGCGGCGCTGCACGATCGGGTGGACGGGGAGGTTCGGTTCGACCCCGGGACCCGCGCCGCCTACGCCACCGATGCGTCGAACTTCCGGCAGGTCCCGATCGGGGTGGTGGTTCCCCGGTCGGTGCGGGCCGCCGCGGCGGCTGTCGCGGTGTGCCGCGAGCACGGGGCGCCGGTGCTGTCCCGCGGGGGCGGCACCAGTCTGGCCGGGCAGTGCTGCAACGTGGCGGTGGTGCTGGATTTCTCCAAGTACTGTCACCGGCTGATCTCCGTGGACCCGGACGCGGCGAAGTGTGTTGTCGAGCCCGGCATCGTGCTGGACGAGCTGAACGCTCGGTTGGCGGTGCACGGGCTGCGGTACGGGTCGGAACCGGCAACCCATTACAACTGCACCCTGGGCGGCATGATCGGGAACAACTCCTGCGGTGCGACGGCGCAGCGGACCGGCAAGGTGGTGGACAAATCGCCCGATTGGAGGTGCTGCTCTACGAAGGCACCAGATTCTGGTGCGGACCCACCTCCGACGACGAGTACGCGGAAACCGCGGCCGGCACGGACCGGCAGGCTGAGGTCTACCGGCAACTGCGAGCCCTGCGGGACACCTACCTCGGGCAGACCCGCACCGGGTACCCGAAGATTCCCCGCCGGGTGTCGGGTTACAACCTGGACTCCCTGCTGCCGGAGCAGGGTTTCAATGTGGCGGCGGCGCTGGTCGGCAGCGAGTCCACCCTGGTCACCGTCCTGCACGCGGAGCTGACATTGGTTCCGGTCCTGGCCCACCGCGCCGCCCTGGTTGTACTTGGGCTACCCGTCGGTGGACCTGGCGGCCGACGCCGTGCCCGCGGTCTTGCCGCACCAGCCGATCGCCCTGGAGGGTTTGGACGACAAACTGGTCGACTTCCAGCGCAGCAAAAAGATGAACCCGCAGGCGTTGGAGTTGTTGCCGGCGGGCTCCGGTTGGTTGATGGTGCAATTCGGCGGCGACAGCCGCGATGAGGTGGACCAGGCCGGGCAGCGGCTGATCGACGCCCTGGCGGGTACCGACCACGAACCGCGGCACGCCTTCTACGACGACCCGGACCGGGAACGGGAGCTCTGGACGGTCCGGGAGTCCGGGCTCGGCGCGACCGCGCACGTCCCCGGCAAACCCGACACCTGGCCGGTTTGGGAGGATTCCGCGGTCCCCCCGGAGCGGCTCGGGGACTACCTGCGTGACCTGAACGCCCTGTATGTGGAATTCGGGTACACCCAGGCCAGCCTGTACGGGCATTTCGGGCAGGGCTGCGTGCACACCCGCATTCCGTTCGCGCTGGGCAACGCCGGTGGCGTCGCGCAGTATCGGCAGTTCCTGGACCGGGCGGCCGACCTGGTCGTCTCCTACGGCGGCAGCCTGTCCGGTGAGCATGGCGACGGGCAGCAACGCGGCGAACAGCTGCCGAAGATGTTCGGCGCCGACCTGATCCGGGCCTTCGGCCAGTTCAAGGCCATCTTCGATCCCGACAACAAGATGAACCCCGGCAAGCTTGTCGCCCCCGACAGGTTCGATGAGCATCTGCGGGTGGGCACCGGCTGGGCGCCTACCGAACCGGACCGGCTGCATTTTTCCTACCCGCAGGACGGTGGCTCGGCACGGCGGTCAACGCCATCACCCACGCCCCGGGGCTGCGGCGGGTCGCCACCGTGCTCGCGGGCGTGGAAAACCGGGAGATCCCCTTGTTCGCGGGTCAGACCCTGCAGCAGTGGTTCGCCGGCCACACACCGAGCGGCACCGGCGAACGGGGCAGCGTGCTGCTGTGGCCGGATACCTTCACCAACAACTTCCACCCCCATATCGGGCAGGCCGCCGTGCACGTCCTGGAATCGGCGGGCTGGCGGGTCACCATCCCGGACCGGCCGGTGTGCTGCGGGTTGACCTGTATCTCCACCGGGCAACTCCATGTCGCCAAAAGGGTCATCACCAGCACGCCATCATGGGGTACGAGCACGACCTGGCCCTGCTGCAGGACATGGGCGTCCGCGCCGACCGGCTGGACTCCGGCTGCTGCGGACTGGCCGGAAACTTCGGCTGCCAACCCGGGCATCTGACCGTCAGCCGGGACTGCGCCGAGCGTGTCCTGCTCCCCGCGCTTCGTCACATGACTGACGAAACCCTGGTCATGGCAGACGGTTTCAGCTGCCGCACACAGATCCACCAACTTGACAGCGGCGGCCGCGAGGGCATTCACCTGGCCGAGGTCCTGCATGCCGCCGCCCACCAGCAGAACCCACCACCGGGTGGTCGGCCGGAGGGACACCTGGCCGGACGGCCCGCCGAACCCAGCGGCCGAGCGACCGGGGCCGCGGTCACGGCAACAGGCATCATCGGCGCTGCGGTCCTGACCGCCGCCTTCAACGGCATCCGACGCATCCTCTGCGGGCCGCGACCACCACGACGGAGAAAGTTCTACCGGTACAGCCCGCCGTCGAGCACGTCGAACCGGACACCTGTGCCGCACCCACCAATGGGACTTCGGCCGATCACCCGCCATCTGCCCCACGTCCATGGAAAACCCTCCAACGAAAGGAATCTCACGTGTCTGACCAGCCCGACGAACATCCCACCCAAAGCGTGGCCCCCGGCGCCGAACCCGAGCAGCCGGGGACGAACCCACCCCCGGGCTGGGTCAATCCCGCACAGGCCGCCGCCGCCGAATTCAAGCCCGGCCCGATGGACCCCGACGACCGCCCGGCCAATGACGATCCCTCCGCCCGAGCCCGCGGCTACTGACCGCGAACCCGGGATGGTCTGCCGATGCCGAGGACCAACCGCCAAGGCATGGAAAGATCCCCGCGCAATGCGATCGGCCTCGGTCACCCCTGGACACGACGAGCTCAGTTGTTTCACCACGTCCGCTGCTCTGATCCGCCGGGAAACCGGGCCCGCTGCAACGCTTGGCCGGCCCTCCGGAGCACGAAGCATTACCGTTCCCGCACAGACCAGGAGGCAATCGGACGAGTCCTCGCCGCACCCTGCGCGCCCGGGTGACGGCAGCCACACCGTCGACAGAGTGCTGGCCGAGGTCGACATCCCTGACCACGGTGCGCGCCCGTTGCGGACCTGGCTGAACAAGGTGTTCCCGAGCCCCTGGTCGGTTCATGCTTGGCGGGCCGCGTTGGGGTCGACCCTTCCGGGACCAGGCGGTCGCAGAAGTGGTCGCGGATCGGTCCGGCCGACCGGGAAGTGCCCATAGCGCCCATAGTGCGCATCACCGCGGTCACGGTGGCCGCCGCGTTATCTGGAGCAGCGATGACCGGCCCGGCCGGGTTCGACCGGTTCGCCCGTGCCGCGATCACCGCCCAACTTCGCACCGGGGCGCCGATCAGGAACAGCCCGGTCCTGCCTCCACGCCCCACCCGGGTTCCCGGAAGGGTTTGACCCTGGTGGGAGTCACTGTTGCGATCAATGCCGACGCAGCGCCTTGATGAGCTTCTTCTTGTTCATCGTCGAGCGCCCCTTGATGCCGATTTGCTTGGCCTTGCGGCGAAGCTTGGTCAGCGACCAGTCGTCGTAGGACGGTGACCGGCCGCCCTTCTTGGAAATCTTCTTGCGGGACGACCCGGCGGCGGCGTTCGCGATGCGCGCCGACTTCTGTTTGGAATTACCCTCCTCACGGAGCTTCTCGTACAGCTTCTTGTCCTTGACTGACGGTCCTGGGTCCTTCTTCGGCATCATCGCCCCTTACCTGCTAGCTAGCTGGCCGTCTCATGTGCGGTTACGACTGCAGGTACCCCAAGCCCGGTTAACGACACACGGGGTGCCCCCAATCCACAGCCGTGGACAGTCGATCACGCGTGGCCGGTCGGCTGGGTACCGCATCAACCTGAAGCCGGTTCGGCTCATTCGCCGGTGATCGCCGCCGCGCGCAGGACCCGGTTGACCAGCCCCGTGCGGTCACGCCGAGGAGCCAACGACCAGGGTAGGAGTCGGCTCGCAATGCCCTGCCATCGTGTAACTGGGACGCTGGAAGCGAGATGCTAGTTCGCGGTGGTCATTCTGGACGCCGATGCCGCCGGGTGACCGCTCAACGAGGGAGGGATTTGGTGGGCAAATGCACGACGACGGCGGCGGTAACGGGCTCCGTGACGACGGCTGGAACGAGGAGGCGCGCGATGAGACTGCGATGCAACGGTTGGACAGAAACTGGGCCGACCTGCTCCAGGAATTGCGGGTGGTGCAGACCGGCGTGCAGTTGCTCACCGGCTTCCTGTTGACCTTGGCGTTCCAGGCCCGGTTCGAACAGCTCAACGCGAACGAGCGGGCCATCTACCTGATAACGGTGGCACTGTCGGTTGCCGCCACCGGCTTCCTCATCGCCCCGGTCAGCCTGCACCGCATGCTGTTTCGCCGGCACGCCCGCGAACTCCTGGTCACCGTGTCGCATCGTCTGGCCCTGATCGGCCTTGCCCTGCTGGGCGCCGCCATCGTTGGGGTGGTGCTGCTGATCTTCGCCGTCGTCGCCGGAACCACGGCAGGTATCGTCGCCGCCGTCGCGGCGGTTGTTCTGTTGGCCTCGCTCTGGGTGGGACTGCCGTGGATCGCCCGCGGCGGGCCGGCAAGCACGCCGCCGCCCAGGGCGATCCCAAGGTAGGTTCCCGGCGAAGCACCGGACCGGCCGGGGACGAGAACGTGTCACCTAGCGGACTGCTCTACCAAACTGTCCCGCGCTCGCAGCACGGTTCAACACAGGCCATCACCTGCGCCGGCGAGCGATGTTGGGCACCCCAGAACATGCCGACCCGGTGGGCCAACTGCGTCTTGCCAACGGGCCACTGACACAGTCAACGCGTTACCCGAACACTGTCGGCGGGGTTACGCGCTGAGTCTTTCGTGCCGGCTCTCCGGGTTTGACTCACCGATTTCTGGTGGCGCTGGGGCAGACGAGTCATGCGGGGCGAGGTCGGTGAGGATCTCGGTGATCTTCTTGTCCGCGTCCAGGTCGGCGATGCCGGGGTCATTGGTCCGGTCGGTGATGCCGGCGGCGATGTCCCGGAGTTTGATGTTGGTGTGCTGGGAGTGCCAGCGCAGCAGGGCGAATGCCTCGTCCTCGTCGAGGCCGTAGGTGATCATCAGTGCGCCCTTGGCCTGTTCGATCGCGGCCCGGGTTTCGGCGGACTGCTCGACGGCGAGACTGGTCGCGGCGGCGATGTCGCGGTGCAGGGAGTCGGTCACGTCGATCAGGTACCCGCGAACCTGCCGGATCTGGCCGTCGTCACCGCGAACACCGTCCCCGATGGTGACCGCGGTGTGGACTCGTTGCCGGGCGTCCAGGATGCGGTGCCGGGAGCAGAACGGTTGACCGGCGGTGATCGCTGCGGTGATCAGTTCGACCGCGCCGGCCCGGTCGTCGGGATGGTGGTGAGCGGCCATCAGCGCAGTGGTGGGCACGATCTCACCGGGGGTGAACCCGTAAATGGTGTACAGGGTGGAGGACCACCACCAGGTGTCGGTGGGCACGTCGTAGCTGAATTCACCGACGGTTTCGGTGGTGGATCCGGCCAACGCGGTGACGGCTGCCTGCGCTGGATCGGGCATGGCCCTTGTCCTTTCGCTTGTCCAGCTGGGAATGGGGCGTGATCATGGTGCCGCTTGTCGTGTGCCGCTGATTGGGGTCGGGTCAGCCCGGTCGGGAGGACTGGTCGCGGTGCCCATCGGTCGGAGCCCGGCGGGACGGTAATCGCCGCCGGGCCGGTTCGCCGCCCCGCCCGGGACGTTCCGGTTCGGGTCGCTGGTCACGGTCTGCTTGCAGCCGGGTGTTGTCGGCGCGCAGCGCGGTGTTGTCCGCGCGCAGGTCGTGGGTGTCCTGTTCCAGGTCGAGGATCTTGCCGATACCGGTGAGGTTGACCCCGTCGGCGATCAGTTCGGTGATCCGCCGGATCCGGCGTAGGTCGTCCTGGCTGTACCGGCGGGTGCCGCCGGTGGTGCGGCCGGGTCGGATCAGCTGATGCCGCTCGTACAACCGCAACGAACGGACGGTCACACCGGCCAATTCGGCCGCCACCGAAATGGTGTAAACCCCGGTCGTTGGTCCTGGGTCGCTCACCTCAGTCCCCCCATCGGCCTTGTGCCGGTGCCCTCATATCGGCAGCCAGCTTGCCACCGTAACGAGGGGAAATCAACCCTCACTGAGGTAGATTATGAGCCGAGATCTCGTGCTGTAGTTCCGCGGGAGGACTCGGAGTCCTGGGTTGGACGATGCAACGTTGCAGGCATGGGGGACGTTGTCAGAAGCTCTGTAAGTGGTGCAGCAGCAGAGCGGAGCACGACGCCGGGAACCAGCCTCGCGGGGGCGGGCCCGGCTGTAAGACTTCGACTAGGCCACGATTAGGCCCGCTCGGTGGCGGAGATGATCCGGGCGGCTATCTCTACGCCCGCGCATTCGGCCTTACTTCAACCAGATCCTCGTCGCCGACCTTCGCGACGATGGTCTGCTCTGGGCTGAGTGCGAACTCGACGACGCATGCCCGGTGCAGGACGGCAGCGGACAGCACACGCCCTGCCGTACCTTTCCGGACGAGAACGTCCCGACCCGCGACAAAGTCGTGAGTCAGCTGAACGATGCAGTCTTTGTGCAGCATGACTGCCAACTCCCGTCGATGATCGCCCGTGCGGTGGGCGCATTCTGGCCGCCCGCTTGGTGTCTGGTACCCAGTTTGCGCGTCCGTCAACCGGCTGAACCCGCGGAACCGGGTCGCGGACGGGGGCCCACGGTGAGGGTCACCGCGGTGCGGGCCCGGTACGACCACGTCGGACACAGTCGGCGACGGGCTACCGACCAGCGCAGCGTCGCCTTGATCGGCGAGCTGGCACTATTGTCGTTGCGGTTGCCGGTCGAATCACCCCACGGTCAGGTCCCAGACGACATCTGCCGCGCTACGGGCGGGCATCGAGTAGTTGATCACCGCGATCAGGATCGGCCTGTCAGCCCCGGATTGAATCAGGCTATCCGCCGCCGCGCTGTTAGGCGCTGGGCCGATGACGCGGCGCCGGTCCCGGGCGGTGTCTTCGACCAGGATCGACAGGAATTCCCGACGCGCGAGATTGTCGCCGGATTCCAGCCGGTTCATGACGAACTCGGGATGAACCGGGGCAAGTGAGCGGCGGTCGGGCATGTCCAACCATGCCGTAGCAGGCCCGTAGTGCTGCGGCGAGCGGGTCGGGTAGACCCCGGGGTGCCGACTGGTCGCCAACGGGCAGCCGAGGGCGGTCCGCAGCAGCATGGTCGCCAAAGCACTGTCGCCGCCGCCGTTGGGGGTGCGCTGTTCCTTCACGAATTCCACCCGGACACCTTGGCCGGTCAGTGTTCTGCCGGTGCTGCAGAGATCGTCGAGGTTGCGGGCCGAACGGTCCATCGAGTGGCTTCGCAAAGCGCTACGGAACCACCAGAACGCCGACGATCCTGTTCGCGAGCGGTCAACGCACCACCGTGCGCTGACATCGGCCTGTCAGACGGCGGGCTGGTCGGTTTCGGCGTTGGTGATCAATGCGGCCGTCCCGGGCAGCAGCCGGAGGGACACGTCGTCGGGTTGTTTACCCGCGATGACCCAGTCGGTAGCGACCCTAATGCGGCGTTTGACGGTGGGGAGGGCGAACAGGTGGTATCCCAGGGTGATGGCCTTGGCGAGCCGTCCGCGCAGGTGCAGGCCCACTGGGGTGGCCGCCGCGTCCGGGCCGCCCAGGTCGACCACCAAACCCAGGTCGTGGTGCCGGTAGGGCTTGGGGGTGCCGTGGCTCAGGTCGGCGTAGATGTTGCGGGCGGCGGTGGTGGCCTGCCGCATGGCGTGTTGGGCGGTGGGCGGGCACAGCGGACGCTGACCGTCCTCGCCGGCCGGTTTGGTCAGGTCGCGGACCGCGGCGGCGTCGCCGATGGCGTAAACGTCCGGGTGGCCCGGTACTCGTAACTGGCTGTCGACGACGAGCCGCCCCTTCGTGGTGGGCAGCCCCAGGGACTCGATCAGCGGGTTCGCGGTGACGCCCGCGCACCAGATGAGGGTGCTGCAGGCCACGGTGGTTCCATCGGTGAGCGCGACCTGGGTGTCGCTGACCGTGTCCACGCTCACGCCGAGTCGGACGTCGACCCGGCGTGAGCGGAGTAGTCGCACCGCTGATTCACCCAGGCCGCCGCCCAGTTCCGGCATCACCTCTTTCGCGACATCGACGAGCAGCCAATGAATGTCATCCATGCCCACCCGCGGATATAGCGGCAGCAGGTTGGTGCACATTCTGGCCATCTGAGCGGTCAATTCGACGCCGGCGTAGCCGGCGCCGACGACCACGAACGTCAGCGCTGCCCGCCGCCGGGCGGCGTCGGGCATGGTGTTCGCGGTCTCCAGCTGCGCCAGCACCTTGTCCCGCAGGTACAGCGCTTCCGTCGCGGTCTTCAGCCCGATCGCGTGGTCGGCAAGGCCTGGGATCGGCAGCAGCCGGGTCACGCTGCCAGGGGCCAGCAGCAACCGCCGGTAGCCCAGTTCGGCCCGTTCGCCCTGGGGGTTGGTGTAGTGGACGGTCCGAGAGGCCAGGTCGACCCGGTCGGCGTCGCCGCGGATGATCCGCGCGCCCCGCAGGGTCGACGCCAGAGGCACCAGCACCGACCTGGGATCAACGGTGCCGACGGCGACGTCCGGGAGCAGCGGAGCGTAAAGGAACGAGTCCGTCGCAGCCAGGACCGTCACATCGACACCCAGTCGACGCAGCCGCCGCGCGGCGAAGAACCCGCCGAACCCCGACCCGATCACCACCACCCCGGAGCGGTCCGCCACCGGCGCGTGTCGCCGCGAATTCCTCACCGGACGCCACCCGCCAGCGAGGGTCGGACGTACCCCAAGGCCCGTTCCGCGATGCCACTCCTCGGATGAAATGACCGTCCAGACCCGGACGCCCCCGCCGGCGAGATCGGTGAACAAGTGGTGGTCCGCCCGTCGACTGCGATCACATCGAACTCCTGCCCGACCGGAACCGGGCCAACTGCTGAACAAATCATTTCGCCATCCCTTCGGCTCTTAACAGCGGCGCCTGACGAGTACGCAGTACCCCGTTCGGTAGCCGTCGATCAGGCCGATCCGATTCGTGGGTGGGTGGCGGGAACGAACTCGCCGTTGTCTGGCGGCGGAGAAGGCACTTTCTCAAGGAGGCTCACGATGCACAGTGACCGGCGCCCCCGAGTCGGTCATGGTGTGCTGAATGGGGTCCCTGAGCAGCTGATGTCCGGTCGGCCGCGGCCCAGCGGCCTCGATCTGGACCAACCAGTCCAACGACCCAGCGCGGTGTCAAGCGCAATCGCTCACCGAACCAGTCCCGGGTCGTTGGTGGGCGGTAATTTCGTGAGATTCTGTTGTGTGCATCGGTCCGGGCGGTCGCGACACGGCTCGTGGGTGATCAGCGGCGCTGACGGCTCGTGGATCTCGGTGGTGAAGGTATGCGTCCAGGTCCGGATGGTGTCCTGAATTACCGGTCATCCTGGAACGGGAAGGCCTGGGCCAGGAGAATGCCGGGGCCGGGATGTGGTCAGGGGTGGTACAAGCTCAACCTGTCGCTCAGTGATGGCGGCCCGGGCCCGTGGCAAAGAGTGCTGTCCCGCCGGCCGCTGCTGGCCAAAGCCTGCCAACACAGGTCCGGCCGAGGATCGTGGTCACCGGGATCCGGGTGCCGGCGATACACCCAACTCCACCCATGATCGTCGGGTCGATGACGACGCGGTCCACAACACTGACCGTAAAGCCTGGGTGGCACAGATCAATCGAACAAAACACGGTCGCCGGGAGAGCCGTTCCCGACACGTCCTCCCGCAACCACCTGCGGCTGGGTCACGGCCCGGGGTGGGTGGTCCCTGGCCGGGGTCACGCGCCGATCAGATGCGCACCGAGTGGATGTGGCGGCAAACGCGATAGGGATCAATCGATACGACAGGCGGGGCCCTTCAGCTCGCGTGCGAAGGGCCCGTTCCCGGCGGATCGATCGGGGCGCCAGCGCATGTCAGCTCCAGGCGATCCTGACCTGCTCGCGCCAGTGGCCGAGCGCATCAACGGTGCCGTACTCGGCGATGTCGTCGCCGCGGTTCCACAGCCCGAGGTAGATCGCCGCGGCGGTTCCGGTCAGGGTGGCGTGAGCGTGCGGATCGGCGCCGCGGGTGACGACCGGTGGTTGGTCGGAGACTGCGACGGTCCAGGCGATGCGGACGTCGTTCGGGGCGATCGTCATCCGGAATGGCTCGTCCGTCCGCAGCCTGCTGCTGCGCCGGGGGACGAAGCCGGCAACCAGTTCATCGATTCCGTCGACCGCCACTCCCGTGGAGATCGCGGCCTCCGACGTCGATGGGATCCGCCCCAGCCTGGCGGCCAGCACATCGATCCGGTGGATCGTCGTCTCGTGCGCCTGGCGTCGGGCCCAGAATTGCCGGGCCGGTGGCGCGCCCTTGAGAAAGACGAATGCGCGCAGGTCATTCGGGGCGTCGGACAGCGTCGCGATCAACCGTTCCGCGCCTGCCCGGAACCATGGCATGAGCTCGTCCGGGTCCTCCGGCGGGGCCAGCAGCGCGGCCTTTTCCTGCTCGGTCGAGTCTTGCAGCAGGCCGCGGGACACGATGTCGGTCGCCCAGCGATGCGCTCCGCCCAGGTGTTCGACCAGATCCCGGACCGTCCACTGTGGGCAGGTGGGTACCTGGTCCGACAGCAGGATCCGGTCCGCATCGCCGGCGAAGTTCCTCACCTCGCCGGCCAGTACCGTGATCAGCTCGTCGACGGTCAGAAGTTCAGCCACCGGGTAAGGGTGGCACGGATGCGGAGTTCAGGATGCACCGGCCGGGCGGGCCCGGTCGCCCGGGTCGTCGTCGTCGGCCGCCATCCAATTCCTGGGGCGCCAGCCGTTCCTGGGGCGCCAGCCGTTCCTGGGGCGCCAGCCAATTGCTCGGGTGCCAGCCAATTGCTCGGGTGCCATTCGCCACTGGGCGCCATTCACTGCTGGAGTGCGTGTCCGCTGGTGTTTGGCCAAGGCGCAGGCTCTACCCGACCTGGGGTATTCGGTCGGTGCCCCGGGCCGGATACTCTGCCCGACGTGCGCATTCTCGTGATCGGCTCGGGTGCCCGTGAGCACGCCCTGCTGCGAGCGCTCCGCCGCGACCCAGGCGTGAGCGACCTCCACATCGCCCCGGGCAACGCGGGGACCGGGGGTTTGGCCACCGCCCATCCGGTCGACGCCACCGATCCGGTGTCGATCGCCGACCTCGCGGACGTCGTCAAACCCGATCTGGTGATCGTCGGACCAGAGGTCCCGCTGGTCAATGGGGCTGCCGACGAACTGCGGTCGCGTGGCTTCGCGGTGTTCGGTCCGAATGCGGCGGCCGCCCGCATCGAGGGGTCGAAGGCCTTCGCCAAGGACGTGATGGCCGCCGCCGGCGTGCCAACAGCGGCGGCGGTCAGCGTCACGGCGGTGGAGGGGATCGACGACGCACTTGACCGGTGTGGGGCGCCGTACGTGGTCAAGGACGACGGGCTGGCGGCCGGTAAGGGCGTCGTCGTCACGAAGGACCGTTCTGCCGCCTACGAGCACGCGCTGGCAGTCCTGCAATCCGGGCATCCGGTGCTGGTCGAGGAGTATCTGGCCGGTCCCGAGGTGTCGCTGTTCGCGGTATGTGACGGCGTCTGCGCCGTCCCGCTGCTGCCGGCCCAGGACTTCAAACGCGTCGGGGACGGTGACTCCGGGCCCAACACCGGGGGCATGGGGGCGTACGCACCGCTGCCCTGGGCGCCGGCGGGTTTCGTCGACCAGGTGCAGCGCACCGTCCTCGACCCGGTGCTCACGGAAATGGCCGCCCGGGCGGCCCCGTTCTCGGGTCTGCTCTACGCGGGCCTGGTGCTGACTGCTGCCGGGCCCAAGGTGATCGAGTTCAACTGCCGGTTCGGCGACCCGGAGACCCAGGTGGTCCTGGAACTGCTGGACACCCCACTGGGAGCCCTGCTGGCCGCCGCCGCTGCGGGCAAGCTCGACCCCCGACTCCCGCTGGCCTGGCGAGGTGCGGCTGCGGTCACGGTCGTCATCGCCGCGCAGAACTACCCGGGCACGCCCGTGACGGGTGACGTCATCACCGGGTCGGACGTCGACGGGATCCTGCATGCCGGAACCAGGCTCGCCGACGACGGGACAGTGGTATCTGCCGGCGGCCGGGTGCTGTCGGTGGTCGCCACCGGGGCCGATCTGGCCGATGCCCGGGCGGCCGCGTACGCCCTGGTCGGTCAGGTTGACCTGCGGGGTTCGCACCATCGGACCGACATCGCGGCGGCCGCCGCGGAGGGCCGGGTCCTCGTCCCGGGGACGGCCTGACTCGCATGCTGGGTCCGTCCGACCGTTCGGCGGTCGCCCCGTTCTACGTCATGCGGGTGCTGGCGGCCGCGGCCCGGCGCAATGAGCGCGGCCAGTCGCTGTTCAACCTCGCGGCGGGTCAGCCATCGACCCCGGCACCGGCGACCGTGCTGGCGGCGGCGCACGCCGCACTCGACGAACAGATCATGGGCTACACCGAAACGCCGGGTATCGCGCCACTGCGGCAGGCGATCGCCCGGCATTACCGCCGCCGGTACGACCTGGATGTCGACTGGGACGACGTTGTCGTCACCACCGGATCCTCCGGAGGTTTCCTGCTCGCATTTCTCTCCGCGTTCGACGTCGGCAGCCGGGTCGGGTTGGCCAGGCCCGGCTATCCGGCCTACCGAAACATCCTGCACGCCTTGGGGTGTGAGGTCGTCGAGTTGCCCTGCGGGCCCGAGACCAGGTACCAGCCAACGGTCGCGATGATCGACGGTCTCGGCCTTGACGGACTTGTGGTCGCCAGCCCGGCAAATCCCACCGGCACGATGCTCGCCCCCGGCGAGCTTTCGGCCCTGGCAATGTACTGTGCCGCAACGGGAGTCAGGTTGGTCTCGGACGAGATCTATCACGGCATCAGCTACGCCGGTCAGACCTCCTGTAGTTGGGAGACCGACCGCAGCGGCTTCGTGGTCAATTCGTTCAGCAAGTATTTTTCGATGACGGGTTGGCGGATCGGCTGGTTGCTCGTCCCGCGTGACCTGTCACAGGTCCTGGACGCGCTCGGCGGAAACCTCGCCATCTGCCCACCGGCACCCGCGCAATACGCGGCACTGGCCGCATTCGACGCCTATGACGAGTGCGACAGCCACGTCACCAGATACGCCGCCAACCGCAGGATCCTGCTCGACGGCCTGGCTCAACTCGGCATCGACAAGGTCGCACCGGCGGACGGGGCATTTTATGTCTACGCCGACATCTCGCACTTGACAGACGATTCGGCAGTGTTCGGGGCCGAACTGCTCGATGACGTCGGTGTGGCCGCGGCGCCCGGAATCGATTTCGACCAGGTCGACGGGCATCGATTTCTGCGGTTCTCGTTCGCCGGCTCCACCTCGGGCGTCACCGGTGCGCTGGGTGCACTGGAGACGTTCCTGACCACCCATTGAGTCACGCCTCGGCCGGGCGCAGCCGACGGGAACGCATCCGACCGGCCAACCGTTCGACAAGTGGTCGGTGAAACAGCGACCGGTCGGTCATCAGCGGCAGGGGAAACCCCGAGCGGAAGATCAGGGTCGACACCTGAGGCGCCTGCCGCCCGGCAAGAGGACAGTAGTGAGTACAAGGTGACACACCGGTCGGCCGGTGCGGGTAGTTGACCAGGTCAGCAACGTAGGAGGAAACATGGACAAGTTCTTGAAGATCGTTGGCATTGTGGTGGTCGCGTGGATCGCGATCCAACTGGTTCTCTGGGTGATCGGCGGGATCTTCTCCAGTCTCTTCTGGATCGCGCTCCTCGCCGGTGGTGTCTGGGCCGGCGTCACCATCGCGAACAAGCGAAAGAATCAGGTGGGCTCCGGCCGCTGACCGCGGTCGGCGGGCAACCCGCCCGGCGACGGCAACAGTGCCAGCACCCGCCCGCGACCGGCGTCACGACGGCGGGACCGCATCCGAAACTGATGCGGTTCCGCCGTTTCGTGCGTTCCGGGGCCACCAGCAGCCGGATGGGTCAGCCGTGTTCGCGGACGTGGGCCAGCACCTCGTCGTAATCGGCGACCGCCATCCCGATCCGGCAGTCTGCGGCACCGTAGTACAACCTGAGTTGGCCCGACGCAGTGTCGTGGATCAGCCCGCACGGAAACACCACCCCGGGGACGTCCCCGATCAGCTCATAGTCCGCGGACGGGCCGAGTACCCACTCCCCACAGCGTTTGGTGACGATCGCGGGATTGTCCAGGTCGAGCATGGCGAGTCCGACCCGGTACAAAGCCCCCGCAACGGTCTGCCGGACCCCGTGATAGACCACCAGCCACCCGTCCGGGGTCTCCAGCGGTGGCGGCCCGACGCCGACACGGGCGGAATCCCACCAGCCACCCGGGCGTGCTCCGAACACCGGCTCCGGCGCGCTCCAGGTGTCCAGGTCGACGGACCGGGAGATCCAGACGTCCGCGCGGCCACCGATCGTCGCGACCGGACGATGGAACATGACGAACTCGCCGTTCACCCGGCGGGGCAGCAGGGACGCGTTCTTGTCCTCCGGCGCACGCACCACGCCGAGCCGCTTCACCGAGCTGAAGTCCTGGGTCGTCGCCAACGCGACCGCGGGGCCGCCGGCGCCGAAGGCCGTGTAGGCGATCACCCAGGCGTCCAGCTCGTCGATCCGGGTGAGTCGTGGATCCTCGACACCCCATTGCTCTTCGGGATCATCCGCGGACGGCGAGAGCAGTGGGTGGTCATCGACCAGCCAGTTCGAAAACCCGTCCGGTGACCTGGCAACGGTGAGATGGCTGATGCCGCTGCGATCCTCGACCCGGCAGAGCAACACCGTGTCATCGCCCACCATGGTGGCGCCGGCGTTCAACACGGCATTGATCGGGTACGGCCAACGTTCCGGGGTCAGGATCGGATTGCCACGCGCTCGCTCGAACAAGCCGTCACCCGCTACCCCTGAGGACTTGTTCATACACGGCAACGTAGTCCAGCACCATGCGCTCCGCGCTGAACCGGCGCGCGGTGACGTCCCGGCACTCGGCCCGGTCGAGGCCGATGACATCGTTCACGGCCGCCGCTGCCGCAACGGCGTTCTCGACCAGGAATCCCGTTTGCCCGATATCGACCACTTCCGGCATCGAGCCGCGGTGATAGGCGATCACCGGTGTGCCGCAGGCCATCGACTCGACGACGGACAACCCGAACGGCTCGTCGAAGTCGATCGGGTGCAGCAGGGCCAGTGCCGAACCGAGCACCGCGGCCCGTTGCTGCGGGCCGATCGATCCCAGGTAGACGACAGCGTTGTCGTCGATGTGCGGCTGAACGCATTCGGTGAAGTACTCGGCGTCCTGGATGATCCCGCAAATCAACAGTCGCCGCCCAGCCAGCCGGGCGATCTCGATCGCCTCCGCGGTGCCCTTGTCGGGGTGAATACGCCCGAGGATCACCAGATCCTCCCCACCGGCCGCCGAAAAGGGCAGTACGGCAAGGTCTATCCCGTGATAGACGGTGGCGGCGTAGTCGAGCTCCGGTACCCGGTCGGAGTTCGAAATCGACACGAACGACGTTCGACCGGTCGCCTGGGCCGCTCGATAGGCGGGCAGAATCGCCGGGTTCGAGAAACCGTGAATGGTGGTGACCATCGGCGCCGCGCACAGCTGCGCGAAGCTCAACGGCAACCAGTCGAGGTTGTTGTGGACCAGGTCGAATTCACCGGAGCGGTCCAGGGCGTGAGCGACATGCAATGCCTCCCAAACTCTCCCGTCCATCTCCGGGTGCTCCGCGTAAGGCACGGCGCAGACCCCGTCCAGGGTGGCGGACGTCAGCGAATCGCCGGTGGCGAACAGCGTCACGTCAATACCGAGGGCGATCAGTCCCTCGGTGATCAGGCTGGTCACCTGCTCCCACGGGCCGTAGTGCACCGGGGGAGTGCGCCAGGCGATCGGCGCCAGCATCGCGACCTTCACCGGGTCGGCGGGGTCACGTTTGCGGAAGGGAGGATTGCAGTCCGGCAGCCTCCAGGGCCAACAGGGCTTGGAAGTAGGCCAATGTCGATTCCGCGCCCTCGTTGTCGTTCAGACTGTTCGCGGCCAACCCGTCATGGGAGCCGCCGGTGGCGAAGTCATAAACCGGCTCACCCAGCCGGTTTCGGCCAAGGAACCATTCGAAGGCGCGTACCGCGCGCTCACCGTGCGCGCGCTGATCGGTGGCCACCAGTGCATCGGTCAACGCCTCGACCAGCGCCGCGGCGTCCAGCGGTTGTTCGTCGCCATCCAGCCGGGCGGCCAGTGGTGCCGATTTGCTGCGGTGCCAGCTGTTGCCGACCAGCCGGACGGCCGGCCCGTCCAGCGAGCACTGATTGCCGTACCAGTCCAGCGATTCCAGTCCCGCTGCCAGCATCGGCTCGTCGGTCAACCGCCGGCCCGCCGCGATCAGCGCCTGCGGCAACCGGGCGTTGTCGTAGGTGAGACTGCTTTCGAACCAACGCCAGTCGTCGGTGCGGTAGGCGGAATAGACCGCCAGCAAACGGTTTCCGAGTGTCCGGAGCAAGCGGCGCAATGGGGGAGACAGGGCCTGCGATGGTGGTCGAGTCAGTCCGATGACGGCAAACGCCATGGTGCGCAGACTGTCGGTCCGCTCGATCGCCGGCGCCATTTCCTCCAGCAGACGCAGGCTGGGGGCGGCCACCGCACGCGGCGGGTGTGCCGCGACCACCGCACCGAGCGCCCAGGCGGCCCGGCCGAGATGGTCGCCGCTGTGCGGGGCATCGAGCCAATGCCGGTCGTAGGACATCATGTTGTGCATACCCTGTGCCGCCGGATCCCAGGCGTACCGCAGGAAGCTCAGGCCGAGCGTCACCATCCGGCTGAAGGTCCGGTCGTGGACCTCCCGGTCGAGCCCGAGAGCGACGATGACCAGCCGCGCCACGTCATCCACGCAGTACCCGCTGGCCCGGTTCGGGATCACGCCGTCCGCGTGCTGCACGATGCCGACGTCGTCGACCAGCGTCAACAGGTGATCCGAACGAATTGACGGTGACGACGCCACCCGAACGGGGCTGACCTCGCTCTCGGCAGGCGCTCCGAGCCCCTGCGCCTGACGGAGGACGTCGACGGTCATCGCACCGACCGATGGCCAGGCCAGCTCGGCCCCGATCCGCCGGGCCGCCGCGGCGGCGGCCGCACGTTTCTCCGGGTTGTCCAGCAGTTCCAGGATGCCCTTGGCGAACGCGGTGGGATCGTCGAACGGCACCAGCACGCCGGCGCCGGAGGCGAGCAGATCCTCCGCGTAGAAGTACTGCGTCGACACCACAGGGCAACCAGCGACGATGGCAAACGTCAGTGCGCCGGAGACAATCTGCTCGCGGGATCGATACGGCGTCAGGTACAGGTCGGTGGAGGACAACAGGAACGCCAACTCCTCCATGGACAGGAACCGGTCGAGGAACTGAACGTTCCGCTCCAGCCCTCGATCGCGGACCAGCCGCTCGAGCGAGAGTCGATACCGCTCGCCCTCCTCCTTGACCACTTCGGGGTGAGTCTGACCGGCGACCAGATACAGCACGTCAGGATGCAGCGGGACGATCTCGGCGAGGGCCTCGATCGCGGTCTCAATGCCCTTGCCGGCGGAGATCAGCCCGAAGGTGGACAGCACGGTCCGCCCCTGCAGGTGGGCCATCGTCCGGTGGTGACTCTCGCCGTCGGTCGTCGAATCGCCGGTGGCAGTGGCATCCGCGAGATGCGGCAGCAGGATTGTCGGAGCCCCGTGCGGAACGACGCGCACCCGGGCGGGCGGGGCGATCCCGGAGTCCACGACCATCCGCCTGGCGGTTTCGGTGAACACGGTGACCAGGGCGGCGCGGTGACACAGCTCGCCGAGTACTTCGGCCTGTCGCTGAGTCGGTTCGGACAACACGGTGTGCAGGGTCACGACGAAGGGCTGATGTAGTTCCTGGACCAGCGACAGCACGTACGAGCCGGCCTCGCCGCCGAAGATTCCGTACTCGTGCTCGATGAGCACCACGTCGGTGCCGCGCCCGTCCAGCAGTGCGGGCACGGCGACATAGTCTGCCCGGACGTCCTGCCGCATGACGGACAGCACCTCGGGTTCGGGTGCGGCGTGCTGGTCACGGACGATCGAGACCACATCAATGTCGAGCGCGGGATCGGCCGCGAGCAGGGCAGATCGAAGATCACGGGAGAACGTGCCGATCCCACAGGGTCGGGGTGGGTAGGTGGAGACAATTGCCACACGCATGGTCATCGCCCGGTCGTACACATGATCAACGGGACCTGGAACATGGCGACCTACCCTGTTTCTTCGGTGAAGCTCGGATCACGCAGTGTCAAAGAACGCGCCGGCAGCGAACATCCGTCGGATCGTTCAAACGGCGGTGTGATAGTTGCGTGGACACGCACGGCCGTATCAGTTCCCTTTGGTGTGGAGCGGCAAACCGGCTGGCCACATGCGGGTCTCGCTACTGTGCGCTGCGCGGGCGCCAGCGGCCGCAAGAATCCCGATCAAAAAGAGAAATACCGGTATTTTCCGGAAATAGTGCCAGGCGGTCAAAAATACCCGGGGGCGTGATAAGCCCGGAACGACGACAGTGGCGACACCGTCATGATCGATCGATCGGTCATTGGGCTTGCCTGAGAATAGCAGGTTGGTCCCTGGTGCCGGACCGCGGGAATCCTGCCACCGAGGTATCAGTGGGGCGTGTGGACGACAGCACCGAGGTCGTGACATCGGTGGCAACCGGGCCGACCCGCGAGCTGCTGCTGCGGGCCGGGCCTGGCCGGCGGGTGAGGCCCGGCCACGGAGTTCGGCTGCCGGTGGATCTGGTCCACGCGGACCGCCGACCCGACCTACCATTGGCCCCGGAAACGCGGGCCCCACGGCGCACAGATTGGTAGGGCGATGAAGTCCGTCGTGTCAGATCCGAAGATGTTCGACGGCCCGGGTGAATGCCGTGTACTGCTCAAGTCGGTGGATTGGTCACAGTCGCCGATCGGCTCGATGTCGACCTGGTCGCCCGTGCTCCGAACAATGGTGGGGGTGTGCCTGAGTTCCGGATTCCCGATCGTCATTCATTGGGGTCCTGAGCTTGTCGCGCTCTACAACGATGCGTTCACGGCAGTGCTGCGCGGCCGTCATCCGTTCGCTTTCGGTCGCCCGGCGAAGGACATCTGGCCGGAGGAGTGGGAACGGGTCGGTCCGAGGCTGTTGGCCGTGACCCAGCAGGGGCACACCCTGCAGGCCGATGACGAACATCAGATCAGCTACCGCAACGGCTATCCGGAAGAGTGCTACTTCTCGTACTCGCACAGCCCGATCATTGATGCCGACGGGGTGGTGGCCGGGTCATTCACCGTCGCCTCGGAGACGACCGCCAAGGTGCTCTACGAGCGCCGGATGCGGGTGGTCCGGCAGTTGGGTGCCCTGTCAGTCGCCGAGAGTGGCAACAGTGCCGAGACCTGCCGTGCGGCACTTGCGGTCCTGCAGACCGCGAGGCAGTCGATGCCCTTCGCGATGGCCTTTCTGGCACCGGACGGCGAACCGGCATCGTGTGTCGCCCACTATGGCCTGGCGGGGGACGCCGGTCATGCCGAACCCCGGTCCATCGACCTACCGGACGCGGTCGATCTGGTCATCCGCACCGGCCGTCCCGAAGAGGTCGCCGGACTTCGGGAGAGTTTCCCGGGGGCACTCGCATCGGGGCCGCTCGGTGAGTTGGTGCCCGATTCTGCGGTGATTCTGCCGTTGACGGTGAGCGGACGGTCGGACCCCATCGGGGCGCTGGCGCTGGGGGTCAACCCCTACCGGCCGCTCGATGACGAATACCGTGCGTTCTTCGGATTGGTCGGCAGGCAGATCCGGGTGGCCCTGACGGACACCCTCGCCTACGAGGCCGAGCGGCTGCGGGTGCGGGTGCTCGCGGACCTGGACCGGGCGAAGATGGAGTTCTTCCAGAACGTCAGTCACGAACTTCGGACCCCACTCACCCTGCTGTTGGCACCGCTGCAGGACATGCTCGCGGCCTCCGATCAATGGCCGACCGCGCAGTCGGACGTGCAGGCGGACGTGCGGGCCGCCGTGCGGGCCGCGGAACGCCTCCGAACCATGGTTGACGCACTGCTGGACTTCTCCGGCGCGGAGGCCGGAACGTTGACGCCGGACCGCCAACCGTGTGACCTCGCTGCCGTGACGGCCGAAGTTGCCAGCATGTTCAGGTCGACGGCCGAGCATGCGGGCCTGCAGCTGAGTGTGCGGATGCCACAGGCACCGGTGACGGCCGCGGTGGATCGGGCGATGTGGTCGACGGTGGTGACCAACCTGCTGTCCAACGCGGTGAAATACACCTCGGCCGGCCGCATCGAATTGGCATTGTCCGTGCTCGACGGTCAGGCGGTGCTGGTGGTCAGCGATACCGGTCAGGGCATTCCGGAGGAGGAGCAGGCCCGGGTGTTCGACCGCTTCTACCGCTCGCCCACTGACGGGATCGGTCGCGGCGCCGGCATCGGGCTGGCGCTGATGGCAGACCTCATCCGTGCACACGATGGGCGCATCGATGTGCAGAGCTCGCCAGGACGCGGCACCACCTTCACGGTCAGCGTGCCGCTCGGCGTCGTCTCAGGCGGGGTGACGCAGCAGGAGCAGATGAACGACGATGAATCTGCGTCGGACCGCCCGCGGATCCTGCTGGTCGAGGACGATGCCGACCTCCGCGGCTACCTGACCAGACTGCTGACCCGGGACGGCTGGGCGGTACTGGCGGTGGATAGTGCCGAAAGTGGTCTCGCCGCACTAACGGCAGAGCCGGACAATGCTGTGGATCTGCTGCTGACCGACCTGATGCTGCCCGGCCGAAGCGGCCTGGAACTGGTGGCGGATGTGCGCGCCACCAGTGCGCTCCGGCGGCTGCCGATCATCATTCTCACCGCTCGGGGCGGCCCGGACGCCGCTGCCGAGGGCATGTCCGTCGGAGCTGATGACTACATCACGAAGCCGTTCTCCTCCAGTGAGCTGCTGGCCCGCATGCGAGCCAACCATGAACTCCATCAGCTCCGGGAGGGCGCTGTCGCGGTGGCGGAGAGTCGTGCAGATCAGGTTCGCGGGGCGCTGGAAAGCAACCGCTCGATCGGGACAGCCGTCGGCATCGTCATGGCTACCTACCAGCTCTCGGCGAAGCAGGGATTCCAGTTGCTGGTCGGCGCAAGTCAGAACACCAACAGCAAGCTGCGAGACCTCGCTGCGCAGGTCATCGACGCGGGAGCACTGCCATTCCGGCCGACGATGATCGACGAGTTACTGATCCGGATCGCCCCGACCGGTGGCTAGAGTTGCCGGCGATGTCGTCGTCGGACGCGATTGGGGTACCGGACCCACAGGCGGCCCAGCCGGCTGCTTTCTCAACCGGCCAGGCCTTGGGCGCATTCGTCATCCCAGGAAGCGACAATGAGCCCTGGGGCCACTATTCCGCACGGGGCGACAAACTCGCCTGTTAGAGGGTCAAATCACTGACCCGGTGATGTCCGCCGGAACGGGTGGGCGGCCCGGCCGGCATGTTTTTTCAACCGGCCAGGCCTAGGGGCAACGACACCCGGGTCGCGCTGCGCCTTACCTGGGGAGTTCCCGTTGCCGATGCGATCAATCCCGACTAGTGCACCCAGAGCCAGGTGTCTTTCGATCCGCCGCCGCGGGAGGAGTTGACCAGCAGGCCCTGCGACTCAAGGGCAACCCTGCTCAAGGCGACGTCGGGGATCGTCACCTCACCGTCGCGTCCGGCGAGGGCGAACACCCGGAGGTCGACGTGCCTGGGCGCGAGCCCGCTCGTGGTGAGGGTGGGGTGCGAGGAGAACCGGATCACCTCCTGGGCGATGAATCGGTGTGGTGCCGCCCCGACCTCGGCGCGCATCGCTTCGATCTCCGGCTCGGTCAGGTCGGGGCCGATCATCACGCCCGCACCGCCGGAGCCGTCGACCGGCTTGACCACCAACTCGTGCAACCGGTTCCGGACACCCTCGTACTGATCGGGGTCGGCAAGTACCCAAGTGCCGACGTCGCCGATCAACGCTTCCTCGCCCAGGTAGTAGGTGATCATGGTGTGGACGAAGGCGTATGTGGCCTTGTCGTCGGCCACGCCGTTGCCGGGGGCGTTCACCACAGCGACCGAGCCGGCTCGAGAAGCTGACAGCAGCAAGGCATTTGCCGTTTCGGACACCGCGGGACCGTCGATCAGTTCGTCATCACCGAGACGGCGGTAGAGGACGTCGATCGGAAGCTGTCGACCGTCGACCAGTGCGGTGACGCCGTCGGCGTCGCCATGGAGCTGGTCCGGACCGACGACGGGCACGCCCATCGCGTCCGCGAGCAGTCGATGTTCGTACCAGGCCGAGTTGGCTTCGCCGTCGGACAACACCGCGACCTGTGGAGTTGATCGCCTGCACCGCGGCGGCGCCGCCTGGGTCAGCGCGGCATGCAGGGCGGCGCCGATGGACTCCGGGGAACGCAGGCCGGGCCAGGGATGCAGCATCGGCAGTGCGACTGCTGCGGACCGCCGGTTGGACACGGCGTATCCCAGGCCGGACGGCACCCGCAGGTTGTCCTCCAGTACGACCCACTTCCCGGATGGGGCGTGCAACAGATCGAATCCCAGAATGCTGGCCCGTGGCCTGCCGCCAGGCGCGAGATCACGGGCGGCGGGCAGGAAGCCGGGACAATTCCGGATCACCGACTCCGGGATGACGCCGTCCCGGACGATGTGCAGGCCGCCGTACACATCGTCCAGAAAGGCGTTCAACGCCCGCGTTCGCTGCTGCAGGCCCGCGCTGATCCCTGCCCAGTCCTGCGCCGAGAGCACCCTGGGGATCGGGTCGAGCGGGAACGGCTGCTCCTGGAGCTCACCGTCGATGTCGGCGATGAAGGTGATGCCCTCGGCGGTGCGGACCTGATCGAGACGCCGGGTGGCGGCGCGCAGGCCGTCGATACCGATCGCGTCGAGGGCGGCCAGGATGTCGGCGTATCCCGGCCGGACATGCAGGTCCGGGTCGACTGCCTCGTCGAGCGGCCCGGGCCGGTAACCCTGCAGCACACCCGGCAGTTGGTCCTGCGTCATGACGTCCACCTCATGTGCCATTCGGTGATCAGTCGGGTCGATGCGACCCGACCTTCCCGTCCGACGATGGTGTGCCCTTCGCCGGGCAACAGAAACAACTCCGTTGGAACACCGGCAGCACGCAGGGCCTGGTACGCCCGCACGGATTCACCGACCGGGACATTGGTGTCCTGCTCCCCATGCACCAGCAGGGTGGGTGCCCGGACCAGGTCCATCCGTTGTAGCGGCGACAGTTCCTCGAGCAAAGCGGCATCGGTCACCGGATCGCCGTACTCGGTGACGGAAGCGGCCGCCATCCAGGTCTCCGTCTCGGCGAAGAACGTCGCCAGGTCGGACATCCCGGCGTGGCTGGAACCTGCGGCGAACAGCGTCGGCCACCTGGTCAGGGCGACCAGTGCGAGATAGCCGCCGTAGGACCAACCGTGCACGCCGATCCGGCCGGCCGCGCTGATCCCCGATTCGATCAGGTAATCCACCGTCGCGGGGACATCCTGAAACGACGATTCCCGTCGCTGAAGATCGTCCAAACCGACGAAGGCCCGGCCGTACCCGGTCGAACCGCGGACATTGGGCGCGAACACGGCGAAGCCGGCCGCCACCAGGGACTGGATCAGAATTGAGAATGCCGGCCGTTCCTGGCTTTCCGGGCCACCGTGCAGCAATACCACTGTCGGTAACCGGCCGTCGCTGCCGGGTGGCCGATACAGCAAGCCCTGCAACGACAGTCCGTCGGTCGAACGGTAGCGGCGGAGTTCGGGGTCGGCGAGCCGGTGGTGCGGGAGGTGTGCGTCCGGGAGGCCGGTGAGGCGCCGCGGTGGGATGGCCTGCTGTCCGGAAACCGGACCGGTCAAGGCGACATGATAAATGCTTCGGGGGGCGAGGGGTTCGGTCAATTCCAGGACTGCGGTCCGGCCGTCGCGGTGCACGGACCAACCAGGCATCACCCGGCGGCCGATGTCGATCTGATAGCTCCGGCCATCGAACAGATCCCGGACCTCGGCGACACTCACCCCGTCGACATTCCAGACCAGTAGGGCGCTGTCGTTCGACAGGATCGCATAGGACTCGAGGTCGGCGTCCGCGCGTTCCGCCAGGATCCGGATGGTTCCCGGGTCACCTTCGGCATCGATGTCGACCAGGGCGAGCGCGAACCGTTCGCGGCCGGCGAGGATGCGCAGGTAGGCCCCTGAGCCGTTGGCGGCGAACCGTCCGTCCTCGGCGAGATCGGTTCCCTCGGAGGGAAAATCGACAGCGAGGAGACGGCGAACCGTTCCCGATGATTCGGTCGAAGGCGGTTCTCCCGCAGCGGGTATGTCCGCGATCACCAGATGACGCCGGCCACGGGATCCGCGGCGCGCGATCAACTGCCGACCATCCGGTGACACCGCGGTCACCGTCAGGAATCCACCGGTGGCGACGGTGCGTACCTGGCCGGTCAGCACGTCGACAAGGTAGGCGTCCGCGTCCGGGCCGTGGCCATCGGCCACCGAGAACGCGTACGTGTTCGGGATAGTCGTCCAGCCACCGGCGAAAACGGTTTCCCACGAGCCGGTTCCGGCCAGCACCCGGGAGTCGGTTCCGTCCGGCCGCATGACGTGCAGTTCGGCACGGATGAGCCCACCGGGGGAAACCAGATAGGCCAACCACTGCCCGTCCGGCGACCAGGCGGCAGAAACGACTTCCTGATGTGCCGGCGACACCATTGACGGGAATTCGCCCGAGGCGGGATTCAGCGGCGCGACCTCCAGTCGGGGTAGCCCGGACCGGTCCGTCACATAGGCGATCTTCGTTCCATCCGGGGACAACGACGGGCACCAGGCGCCGACGACGCCGGCGATCTCGTCGATGGCGTGGTGAATCTCCGGCGTCAGGGGCTTGGAAGGGGTCGACCTA
Source organism: uncultured Actinomycetota bacterium (assembly GCA_963730295.1). Classification (GTDB taxonomy): domain Bacteria; phylum Actinomycetota; class Actinomycetes; order Mycobacteriales; family Nakamurellaceae; genus Nakamurella. The sequence goes on from CAVSRE010000012.1 coordinate 388,978, forward strand.
CCGTCCAACACGGACGCCTCAGCCGATTCCATGACGCTGCAACCACATTTCGAGCAGGCCGAGCTGCCAGAGCTGATTGGACCCGAGTGTCGTCCGGTTCCGGTTTGGATCTGCCAGCAGCATTTCGACGTAGGCCGGTTGGAACAGGTCCCGAGTCTTCGCAGCCGGGGAGTGCAGCGCGTCCCGAACCCGTTGCAGATAGGGGCCTTCCAGGTTGATGATGGCCGGAACCGGGAAGCTGCCCTTCTTCCGGTCGATCACCGCGGCCGGCAACACCTTACGAGACGCCTCCTTGAGGACACCCTTGCCGCTGTGCGCAAGCTTGAGCGCGGGCGGACAGGCCGCAGCGAGTTCGGCGAATTCGTGATCCAGGAACGGGGTTCTGGCTTCGAGCCCCCAGGCCATCGTCATGTTGTCGACCCGTTTGACCGGGTCGTCGACCAGCATGATCTGCGAATCGAGCCGCAGGGCCTTGTCCAGCGCTGCCGTGGCGCCCGGCTGGGCGAAATGGGCCCGGACGAAATCTCCGCTGGGATCGTCCGGCGTCATCCACTGCGGTTGCAGGATCTCGCCCATGGTCTGGTGATTGCGGTCGAAGAAGTGCGCGGCATAAACCTGCAGTGCCTGCTCGGGCGGGACCTTCGCCAACGGGGGATACCAGTTGTAGCCGGCGAGCAACTCGTCCGCACCCTGGCCGGATTGCACCACCGTGACGTGCTGCGAAACCGCTTGCGAGAGCAGGTAGAACGCGATGCAGTCGTGGCTGACCATTGGCTCGCTCATGGCCTCGACGGCGCCGTCCAGCCCGCCGAGCACCGTGGATGACGGCATCATCAGCTGGTGGTGGTCGGTGTCGAATTCCTTGGCGATGAGATCGGAGAATTCGAATTCGTCGCCCTCCCGGTCACCGACCCGCTCGAAGCCGATGCTGAAGGTCTTCAGCCCGTGTTGACCGGCGTCGGCCAGCAGGGCGACGATCACGCTGGAGTCGATGCCACCGGAAAGCAGCACACCGACGGGTACGTCGGCGACCATCCGGCGTTCCACCGCCCGCTCCAGCGTTTCCAGAACCAGGTTCTGCCAATCGTTTTCGGACAGGCCCGCGTATTTGTCCTGGCGGGTGTGCTGCGGCGACCAATAGGTCAGGTCGGTCGAGCGTCCGTCGGGTTCGATCGTCCGGACGGTGGCCGGCGGCAGTTTCCGGATACCGGACAGTATGGTCAGCGGAGCGGGTACGACCGCGTGGAACGTCATGTAGTGATTCAGCGCGACCGGGTCGATCGAGGTATCGACGTCACCGCCGGCCAGTAGCGCCGGCAGCGAGGACGCGAACCGCAAACGGTCCGGCGTCTGCGCGAGGTAGAGCGGTTTGATGCCCAGCCGATCCCGGCCGAGGATCAATCGGCCGGAGTCCTGCTCCAGCAGGGCAAAGGCGAACATCCCGAAGAAGTGGTCAACGCAGTGCACCCCCCACCGGTGGTAGGCCTTGGCGATGACCTCGGTGTCGGAGGTGGACAGGAACCGGTAGCCATACCCCCGCAGCTCCGCACGGAGCTGTTTGTAGTTGTAGATGCACCCGTTGAAAACGGTGACCAAACCCAGTTCCGCGTCGACCATTGGCTGCGCACCGGTCGCGGACAGGTCGATGATGGCCAACCGCCGATGGGTCAGGGCAACCGGGCCGTCGTGCCAGCGGCCGTGCCCGTCCGGGCCGCGGGGTGCCATGACCGCGGAGATGCGATCGACGGCCGCCACGTCCGCGGCCCGCCCGTCGAACCTGAACTCGCCACCCAGTCCGCACACATGGCCTCCCCGACGTTGATCCGACCTGCTGATCCGACCTGCTGATCCGGAGCACCCGATGACCAATCGACCCTGTGCCAGCTACCCACCGAGCCATCGGACCCATCGACGCTACACGCCGGATGTTTCGCCGCCGGGTCGTATCCGGGGCGCACGGGTGCTGCCCGGGCGGCTACTTGTTCGCGACATCCGCCAGTCGCTGTGGCAATGGCGCGATCCGGTAACGGACCAGCACGTGCATCGCGGGCGACGTCCTGGTCAACTTTGTGCAGTTCGACGCCATCTGGTGAGCTTCGGTGATGAATGACGACATCGCTGCAGACTCTCCGACGCCGCCCCCGCAGCCTTCGGGTTCCCTGGAGTCCCTCCGGCTGGTCGAGCAGCGGGTGCTGTGGCTCGCCACCGCGATGATCGATCACGCCAACCGCATGCGCGGCGACGCCTCCGGAGTGAAGGTCGGCGGGCACCAGGCCTCCAGTGCGTCGATCGCCTCGATCATGACGGCGCTGTGGTTCACCCAGCTCCGGTCTGTCGACCGCGTCTCGGTGAAGCCGCACGCGTCACCGGTGCTGCACGCCATCAACTACCTGCTCGGGAACCTGGACGCGAAGTATCTGACCACCTTGCGGGAGATCGGCGGGCTGCAGAGCTACCCGAGTCGGTCCAAGGATCCCGACCCGGTCGACTACTCGACAGGGTCCGTCGGGATCGGCGCCACCGCACCGATCTGGGGGGCCGTGGCGCGCCGGTTCGTGCGTTCCCAGCAAGGCCAATCACCGGTCACCGGTCGCCAGTATTCGCTCGTCGGTGACGCCGAACTGGACGAGGGTGCCATCTGGGAGGCGGTGCTGGACCCGTCGGTGGCCGAACTCGGTGAGCTCGTCTGGATTGTCGATTTCAATCGCCAGTCGCTGGACCGGGTGGTGCCCAACGTCTCTGCCACCCGGATCCTCGCGATGTTCGCCGCCGCGGGGTGGCAGGTGATCTCGCTGAAGTTCGGAAAGCTACTCGAGGAACTGTTCGCCCGGCCGGGCGGAGAGGCGCTGCGCCGGCGGATCGACGAGATGACCAACCCCGAGTACCAACGCCTTTTGCGCTGCACCCCGACCCAGCTGCGGACCCGACTGCCCGGGGACGGCCCTGAGGCCGATGCGATCAGGGCGGTGCTCGCGCAGGCCGATGATGCCGAGATCCATCGCTGTGTCAGGAATCTCGGTGGGCACGACCTCGACGCGCTGGCCGATGCGTTCGCGGCGATCGACGACACCCGGCCCACGGTGATCTTCGCCTACACGGTCAAGGGCAACGGCCTACCGAATGCCGGTCACCCGCAGAACCACAGCAACCAGCTGACCCACGTGCAGATGATAGAACTGGCGTCCGAGGTCGGGATGGATCTGGACGATCCATGGCACGGGTTCGCGCCGGACACCCCGGAGGGTCGGTGGTGTCGACAGGCGGCCGCCCGGTTGACCAGGGAGCCGATCGCCGTCCTCCCGCCGCCGGCTGTGCCGGCCGATCTGGGACGCACGCCCACCGGGAAGGGGTCGACCCAGCAGGCGTTGGGCCGGGCGCTGGTCGACCTGACCAGGCAGGCACCCGCGGCGGCCGCCCGGGTGGTCACCGTCAGCCCGGACGTGGCGTCCAGCACTAATCTGGGTGGCTGGCTGAACAAGGTCGGCAGCTGGACACCCGGCGAACGGGTCGACTGGTTCGCCGACGACGCGGAAACAATCCTGCACTGGCGGGAGAACCCCACCGGTCAGCACATCGAGCTGGGCATCGCGGAGACCAACCTGGTGAGCCTGATCGGTGAGTTGGGGTCGACCTGGAGCCGCTGGGCGCACCCGCTGTTCCCGATCGGCGTGCTGTACGACCCATTCGTCGGCCGCGCATTGGAGCCCTGGTCGTTCGGCATGTACGCCGGCGGCCAGTCCATCCTGGTCGGTACCCCGTCGGGAGTCAGCCTGGCCGCGGAGGGCGGCGCCCATCAGTCGATCACCACGCCGTCCATCGGCCTGGAGCAACCGGGCTGCACCGCGTACGAACCGGCCTTCGCGTTGGACCTGGAGTGGTGCCTGCTGGACGGGTTGAGCCGTCTCGGCCGGCCCGACGGCTCGTCGACGTACTTGCGACTGTCCACCAGGCCGATCGATCAGATGTTGGCGCAGATACCGACCGATCCCGCTGCAAGGGAGCGCCGGCGGCGCCACGTGGTGGCCGGCGCGTACTCGTTGCACCGTGATCCAAAGGCGGTGCTGACGATTGCGGTGATGGGCGCGATGGTGCCGGAGGCGCTGGCCGCGGCCGCCCGGCTGGCCGAGTTGGGCGTTGGCTGCGAAGTGGTGTGCGTCACCAGCCCGGATCTGCTGTTCAGAGCCGTGCGCGCCCGGCAGGGCCGGGGCGATGCTCCGTCCTGGATCCTGGATCAGGTCTTTCCCTCGCGGCGGGCGACGCCGCTGGTCACCGTCCTGGATGGGCACCCGCACACGCTGGCCTTCCTGTCCACGATCAACATCGTCCCGATCGCCACCCTCGGCGTCGACGGTTTCGGCCAATCCGGCGCGCTGGCCGACACCTACGCCTACCACCACATCGACGCCGACGCGATCGTCGGTGCTGCCCTCGACCTGCTCGGAGGCGGGGCGCGATGAGTCGGGACGGCGATGTCCCGAACGTCCGCACCACTCCCCTGGTGCCGCCGATCCACCGGTCGGTGACCTACGAGCTGGACGCCCGGACCTACGCGGACATCGAGCACGGTGGCCTGACCGAGTACTGGTACAGCCGCTACCGCAATCCGACGAACGACCTGGTGGCGGCCGAGATCGCAGTGCTGGAGGAGGCGGAGCGGGGGCTTCTCGCCTCCTCCGGGATGGCGGCGATCTCCTCGACGCTGCTCACCCTGCTCGGGGCGGGCGATCGGCTGGTGGCTGCCAGGCAGCTGTACGGGGACACCCGAGATCTGCTGATGAAGGACCTGGTCCGCTGGGGTATCACGGTGGAATTCCTCGACGTCCGCGACATGGCGGCCTGGGCTGCGGCGATCAACGAAAAGCCGACGGCAGCAGTGTATGTCGAGACGTTCTCCAATCCATCCCTGCTGCCGGCCGACATCCCGGCGATCGCAGGCATCGCGCACCGGGCGGGGGCTGCGCTGATCGTCGACAGCACCTTCGCCACGCCATATGTCGTCCAACCGCTGGCGTTGGGGGCGGACCTGGTGGTGCACTCGGCCACCAAGTTCCTCAACGGTCATTCGGACGTGACGGCCGGTGTTGTCCTCGGCGAGGCCGCGATGATCACGCGTATCCAGCGGCAGGTCATCCGGCTGGGTGGTTGCCTGGATCCCGGCGCTGCCCATCTGCTGTGGCGGGGTTTGCAGACTTTCGAGGTGCGGATGGAACGCGCGACGTCGACGGCGGCGGCGCTGGCCACTGCCCTGTCGAACCGCGGCGATGTGGAAGCGGTCATCCATCCAGCCATCGACGGGTATCCGGGCCATGCCGTTGCGCAGCGGGTCAGCGTGCCCGGGCGGTCGCCCGCGCTGCTGGCGCTGGTCGTGCGGGGTGGCGACGCGAGAGCCGGTGCCGTCCTGCGGCAGTTGACCCTCGCCCGGGAAGCAACGAGCCTGGGTGATGTGCGGACCCTGGTCAGCACGCCCTTCAATTCCTCGCACCTGGGCTTCAGTTCGGCGGAGTTGCAGGCGGCCGGAATTGCACCGGGCACGATTCGGATTTCCTGCGGGTTGGAACCACCGGGAGCCCTGATCAACGACCTTTGCGCCGCGCTGGATGCCGTACCGCTCAACGGCTACGGTCGGTAGGGACGGCGCAGGGCCGCCGGCGGAATGCTCCGTCGGCGGCCCTGTGACGTGCTGGTGTGCGCTGGCTAGGAGGCAGGCGGGGTGAGCACGGTGTCGATCAGGTAGACGGTGGCGTTCTTGGTCTGGACGCCGCCGCAGATCACCTTGGCGCCGTTGACCTCCAGGTTGCCGCCCGATCCGGTCACCGTCAGGGTGCCGCCCTCGGCGGTCGGGTGGGTGCCGACAATCTCAGTCGGGGACAGCTGACCGGGGACCACGTGGTAGGTGAGGATCTTGGTGAGCAGCGCCGAATCCGTGGTCAGGGTGGTCATCGTTGCCGCGTCGACCTTGGCGAAGGCGTCGTCGACCGGTGCGAAGACGGTGAATTCGCCGTTGTTGAGGGTCGGGACGAGGTCGACCTCGGGGTTGACCTTTCCGGAGACGGCGGCGGTCAGGGTGGTCAGCAGCGGGTTGTTCGAGGCGGCGGTGGCCACCGGGTCTCCGGCCATGCCTTCGACGGAGCCGGCGCCGGTCGGAACCGCAGCGGCGTAGTCGGCACAACCCGGCCCGACCAGGGCGGCGGGGGCGGCCATCGCGCCGGAGCTCATGGCTTCGGACGTCATGGCGTCGGACGTCATGGCCTCGGAGCTCATGGCCTCGGAGCTCATGGCCTCGGAGCTCATGGCGTCGGACGTCATGGCTTCGGACGTCATCGCGTCGGAGCTCATGGCTTCGGACGTCATCGCGTCGGACGTCATGGCCGCCGAGGTGGAGCTTTCTGCCGTGGTGGAACTGGACCCGCAGGCCGCCAGTGTGAGGGCCAGTGCGGCCCCGGCAACCAAGGTGAGGGCGCGCTTGATCAACATGTGTGCTCCTTGAGGAGGTCGGCGCCGTGCGTCGGCGTCGGACGAGGGTACGGATCTGATCGAGACGTCAACCGCACCAGGGAAAGATGCAGGTGCTGGCCGATGACTCGTTCGTGCGTAGTGCCGGTTGTTCTTATTGCCTGTTGTTCTGGCGGACGACCGGAATACCCCGGCGGCCGGATGCACCATTGGGGTTTGGATCTGAGGTGACTACGCGGTGACGGTGACGGAGCGCGAATCCCACCCCGTCGCTCCGTCCGGCATCACCCCCTGGATCTGCTCGGTCTGCACCGTTCCACTGCCGTCGATCGCACGGCACCGGATGTTGTGCTGCCCTGTCGCAGTGGCGTCCCACTGGTACACCCATTGGCGCCAGGTGTCGGCGCTGATCTCGCCCGACAGCGTCGCGTCCTGCCACTCGCCGTCGTCGATCTGAACCTGCACACCGGTGATGCCCCGGTGCTGGGCCCAGGCCATTCCCGCGATCGGCACGGCGCCCTTTGACACCTGGGCGAAGCTTTTCGGCACATCGATGCGCGACGCTGTCTTGATCGGTGCCTGCGCCGACCAGCCGCGGCTGGTCCAGTAGGCGGTCTCGTCGGCAAACCTGGTCACCTTGAGGTCGACCACCCATTTGGTGGCCGAGACATAGCCGTACAGACCGGGAACGACCTGCCGCACCGGAAAGCCGTGCTCGACGGGAAGCGGTTCGCCGTTCATGGCGAAGGCGAACAGGGCGTCCCGGTCGTCGGTCAATGCCTCCAGCGGTGTGGTGACGGTGAACCCGTCGACGCTGGTTGACAACACGCAATCGGCACCGGACTGTGGAGCGGCCGACTTGAGCACATCTGCGATCCGGACACCCTGCCACCGGGCGTTGCCGGCCAGATCGCCGCCGATCTCGTTGGACACGCAGGTCAGGGTGACCATCCGCTCGATCGAGGGCATGGCGATCAGGTCGGCATAGGACAGGGTGACCTCCTTGTCGACCATGCCGTGGATGTGCAACTGCCATTCATCAGTGGTCACCCGGGGAACCACGAAGGCGGTGTCGACCCGGTAGAAATCTGCGTTGCTCGTCACGAAAGGCGTGATTCCGTCGATCTTCAGATCGACGTCCGCGGCCTGCTGGACGTCGGTGGGGGTCGGCAGGGCAACCTGGCCCCGGCTGGCGGCGACGTCCGCCGTGCTGGGAATCCACTTCGCCAGCGCCCCGGCCGCGACGGCGACCACCGCGCCGATGCCGGCGATCTTGAAGAATTGCCGGCGGGTCGCGGCGCCGGACTCCGGGATGCTCTGTCGACTCATCGGATGGGCGGCGCCGGTGGCGCTTGCCTTTGGGTTGTCTTCGGTCGACTGAACGCCGGGCAGGGACATTGCCTCCGACGGCCCTGCAGGTCCCTGCGTGACCCGGTCGGCCGCACTTGCCGGAACAAGTTGGAGCCGGAAAACCGTGACCAGGAACCAGATGCCGATCGCACCGCCGAGCAGGATCGGGATGACATCGACGATCGACGCACCCGTCCGGCTGTACACCGCCCCGGCGGTGATCAGGATCAGCGCTGCTGTGCCGCCGACGGCTATCCGCGGGCTCACCCGCCCGACCACGCCGATGACGATGGCGACCAGGAAGAGGGTGAGCCCCATGCCGGCGGTCAGGGCGGTCTTGTCGTTCTCGCCGAAGGTGCGAATGGCGAATTCCTTCAGCCACTCCGGGGTGAACTGGATGAACGTCTGCCCGAGGGAGTTGAACGGGGACGCGGGGGTATTGAAGACACCGATCCACTCGCCGAAACCGGCGATGAGTTCGGCAATCCCGATGGCCAGGCCCATCGCGATGACGCCGACCAACCCGGCCGCGGCGACGCTTGGACTCCAGGCCTGCTGGCCCTGCGTCGGGGTCCGTCCGGCCGACTCTCCACTGGTGCCCGCGGTCGGTCGCTCGCTGGTGGTCATGCCTTGGGTTCGGGCTCCACCGCCTTCCGGATCGGCCGATGGCGAAGAAATATTCTCGGGTGCCTGCGTCGGATCGGTCACTGTTCCATCGTCCGCCGATCAACCGCATAATTCTGCCGCTGTCACAGATCCGTAAGAACCCTTGGTCACGGTCGCGTGCAGACCGTAATACCTGCCCCCGGCTGGCTCCTGACCCATCCGACCGGCTGAAGGCGCCGAATGACCCATGATCGAACAGCCCGGGCCGCGCACCTCCGTCACGAGACGCTGCCGGGACGAAAGGATGAGCCAATGCCTCCCCCGGAATCGTCAGGGCCGGTGCAGCCCCAGTCGGGAGCCGCGCGACGGCCGCTGTCCGCTGTGCCTGACCCGCCGTCCGAGCAACTCCGCAGCCCGGAGGAGCTCCTACGGCTGACCGCCCTCGGGCAGGAGGCCGCCTTTGAACGGCTGTACGACTCCTTCGGCGCTCGGGTGTTCGGCCTGGCCAGAAGGATCGTCCGCGACCCCAGCCAGGCTGAGGAGGTTGCGCAGGAGGTCTTCCTGGAGATCTGGCGCCGGGCAAGCCGTTTCGACCCGAACAAGGGCTCGGCGACGTCCTGGATCATGACGTTGACGCACGCGCGGTCGGTGGATCGGGTCCGATCCGCGCAGGCCGCGACCGACCGCGACCTCAAGCACGCGCAGGCAACGACCGAACGGGACGTTGACAGCGTCGTCGAGGCAGTGGAATCCAGCCTCGAACGCGCGGCGGTGCAGCGCTGCCTCGGCACCCTCACCGAACTGCAACGAGAGTCGGTCACTCTGGCCTACTACAGCGGGTACACCTATCGGGAGGTTGCCGAGCTTCTGACGGCACCCTTGCCGACCGTCAAGACCCGCCTCCGGGACGGGCTCATTCGCCTCCGGGATTGCCTGGGGGTGACCGCATGACGAGTCCCGCTGATTTCCACCTGGACACCGGGGCGATGGCGCTCGGTGCCCTGCCCGACGACGAGCTGGCGCCGGTCGAGGCGCATCTGGCAACCTGCGAGTCCTGCACGGCCGAGTTGACCGGGTTCCGGGAAACCGTGGCAATGCTGGCGGCGGTCTCCGCGGAGACGCCGCCGGCCTCGTTGCGCCGTTCGATCATGACGCGTATCGCGGTCACTCCGCAGCTGCCGCCATTGCTGCCGTCGCCGGTGTCGAAGGAATCGGCCGCGCCCCAACCGCCGGTTGACCGCACTCCTACCGACACACCGGCGGATCTTCCGGACAACGTGGTGCCGATCCGTCGCTGGTTCCGTCGGCCGGGGGCACTCATTGCCGCGGCGGTCGCCGCAGTGGTGATCGGTGGCGGAGCGGTCGTGGTGATCAACCAGACCAACGGACCGGGCCAGCAGGTGGCACAGACCCCGGAGGAATGCATTGCGCAGGCAGCCGACAAGGTGGAAATGACTCCCGCTCCGGGCAGCCAGGGCAGCGTCACCTATGCGGCGTCATGCCAGGCCGTGATGCTCGACGTCACCGGCCTGCCCGACTTGCCTGACAACCGGACCTACCAACTGTGGGCCTTGAAAGGTGACGAGGCCAGGTCGCTGGATGTGCTGCCGGACGCTTCCGCAGGTCAGCCGCAGTTGGTCACGAAGACCACTCAGCCGGGGGAGAACGCGGTCGCGATCACGGTCGAGCCAGCGGGAGGTTCAGCCCAGCCGACGTCGCCGATCGTCTGGCAGTCCGCGCTCGCCTCCTAGCCGGGCCGCGGCGGTCGGCGGTCCGTCAACCGGCCCCGGCGTCGGCAGCTGGTCCGGTTGGTCCGCGTCGACGGTCGGACTTGGCCCGGACTCGACGGTGATCATCGCGGCGAGCATCAGCCCGCCGCCGACGGCCATTCGCCAGGTCAGGGCCTCGCCGAGGAAGAGGATCGAGAACAGCGCCGCCCAGGCCGGCTCGGTGGCCATGGTGATGGCCGCCCGGGACGGCGCCAGGTGCGCCTGCGCCCACGACTGGACGATCATCGCGACCGCCCCGGACACCACCGCCATGTAGATGATGGCCAGCCAGTCGAACCCTGTCGTCGGGAGCGTCACGCCCCCTTCGAGCGCCACGGCCGCCGCCAGGCAGACCAAAGCGGTGATGCCCAGCTGAACGGTGGCCAGCCCGAGCGCCTCCCGCGCGTCCGACCAGACACTGAGCCCGACGATGTGCAGTGCATAGATCAGCGCCGACGCCAGCGTGATCGCCTCGCCGAAGCCGATCGACAGGCCGTTCAAGCCCAGAATCGCCAGCCCGACCGTTGCGATTCCCGCCCCCAGCCAGACCCGTGGACCGATGGTGCTGCGAAGGAGCAGCGCCGCGCACAGTGGGGTGAGGACGACATACATGCCGGTGATGAACCCGGAAATGCTGGCGGGGGTGTACTGCAGGCCGACGGTCTGCATGATCTGCGCGACGCCGTAGGCCAACCCCAGCCACAGTCCCCTGATCACAGTCCGGCGGGACAGCCTGCGCAGCGCTGGGAAGAAGATGATCACCATCAGCAGTGCCGCCAGCGAGAACCGGACCGCCAGGAAGTTCAGCGCGGTCATCCGCTCCAGCAGGGCCTTGGTCAGCGGAAAGCTCGAACCCCAGGCGGCCGCGACGGCCAGCAACCCGACGAGCGCCCACCCGGTGCTACGCGCACTGGTCGGTGGGAGCGGGCTGGTCACGGTGTCCGATAGTGACTGATCGAGCCTGATGGAGCCAAACTTCCACCGATGTCGCCATGACGCGTGCAACCATCCAGTGCAGATCGTCCGTCTCGTCCGGGTGGCTCCGAAAAACGGAGGCACGCTTGCTGGGCCGGACGTGCCGACTTCGTGGAGTCAACTCATCCGATGCAGCAGGAGGTGTGGTGGGTCCGGAGGAGGAGGCGCAGTTCTCCGTGTACGTCACCGACCGGCGGGATCGGATGCGCCGCACCGCATACCTGATCTGCGGCGACTGGCACCGCGCCGACGACCTGACCCAGATCGCCTTCGTGAAGTTGTACGGGGCGTGGGGGCAGATCCGCGACCGTGGCGCCCTGGATTCCTATGTCCGGCGCTGTCTGATGCGGGCTGCGGTCGATGAATCCCGTCGTCCGTGGCGCCGGGAACGCGCGGTCGAGGTACTGCCCGAGGTGACCGACGAGTCGGGGATGTCCGGCGACATCGCCACCGGCGTGGTCGACCGGGCGGTCATCAGGAAGGCATTGGACGAGGTACCGCCGGGTCAGCGCGCGGTGCTGGTGCTGCGGTATTTCGACGGTTTGGACGTCGCGGGAACGGCCGCGGCGCTGGAATGTTCGGAGGGGAATGTGAAGTCGCAGACCGCGCGTGGTCTCGCGGCGCTGAAGGCCGCCCTCACGCGGCAGGCAGCTGTGCAGGGTGGTGAGTGACGATGAGCGATGTCGATGGCGGGTCCGACCGGGTCGAGTCTGATCCGGGCAAGTCCAACAGGGACAGTGAACGCCTTGCGCGACTGCTCGCCGATCTCGCGAACGATCCGGAGGCCCCGCCCAGCCGGGTGACCGCGCTCTCGGTGATCGCTGCGGCGAGGGCAGATGCGGCGGCATCCGCTGCATCGACTGCCGACTATCCCGGTGAACCGGACCAGCCCACCGGCCCCGGTGAACCGGACCAGGCGCACCGGCTGCCCGGTGAACCGGACCAGCCCACCGGCTCCGGTGAACCGGCCAGGTCGGCTGATGTCATCGAGTTGCGGCCGGCTTGGCGGCGATTCGCCGTGGCCGGACTGGTGGCCGCCGCGTCCCTCGCCGGTATCTCGGCGCTGGTGATTTCGCTGGCGCTATCGGGTGGCTCGTCGACGTCGACCTCCGCGGATGGCGCCCGGGCCATCAGCGCGGAGAGCGCCGGCTCGCTCGAATCAATGGCTGCTGCTGCCGTTCAGCCGCCGGCGGCATTGTCCGCGGCGGCTTCGGCCGCTGCGCCAGCGGCAACCGGTCAGGCAGACGCAGCAGCTGGGGCCACGCTGGAGGACAGTGCGGCGGCTGGTAGCGCTTCCGGTGCTTCGGGTGATGGACAGGACACGACCGCAAGCGCGGACTGCTGGCCGGCGTTGAGTGATCAGGCCCAGACCGCGCTGACCGGCGCCCTGCCGCCGGGCGCTTTCGGCTCCGCGCAACTGCTGATCGCGGACTGTGAACCGGCCTCGGTCGGTGGCGCGGTTGTACCCGGCACCGCTCCCGGCACCGTTCTGGTGGTCCGCGTGACACGTTCGGTGCCGGGTGCGTGCGTCAGCGATACCACCATCGGAACGGCTTGCGTCGCACGCGGTGACAACGTCTCACGCGGTGACAACGTCTACGTGGCCGGCGATGAGTCCGGCTCCCCGGTCGTGTTCGCGTACGCGAACGGCGATCAGGTCGTGGTCAGCGGGTGGCCCGCAGCCGGGGACAGCGTGGCTCTTCCATCCGGGCTGACCGTCGAACAGTCGGTGGCTGCTGCCGAGGCCGTGCTCGGGGCTCTCGCCTAGGAATCGATCCGTCAGCAACGGCCCCCCATACGCCCGACTGAGGGCCCTTTCTGACGGATCGATTTGTGACTGGTAGGTGCCAGACCGGGTAAGGATGTACCGGTGACGACACTGACGAACTGGTCCGGCAACCACTCCTACGGTGCCCCACGAGTCCATCGACCGGAGACGGTTGAGCAATTGCAGGAGATCGTCGCCGGTGCGCGCCGGGCGAAGGCATTGGGCAGTCGACATTGCTTCAACGACATCGCCGACACCGCAGGTGAGCTCATCGACATGACCGGCCTCCCCGACGAGTTGCGGCTGGACGCAGCTGCCGGGACGGTGACGGTGAACGCCGGAATCAACTATGGGCGGCTGGCACTTCCGCTGCAGGAGCGGTCCCTGGCCTTGCCGAATCTGGCGTCATTGCCGCACATCAGCGTCGCGGGGGCCGTGGCAACCGGCACCCACGGCTCGGGCGTGCGGAACAAGGGCCTGGGCGCGGCGGTCGCCGCGATCGAACTGGTGACCGGTGACGGTGAGCTGATGCGTCTGGTCCGCGGTGACGAGTCGTTCGACGGGGCCGTCGTCAGCCTGGGGGCGTTGGGAATCTTCACCAAGGTCACCCTGGATGTCGAGCCGACATTCGACGTTCGGCAGGACGTCTTCCAGGACATGCCATGGGCAGAGTTGGAGGCGAACTTCGAGGCCGTTCTGTCCAGCGCCTACAGCGTGAGCCTGTTCACCGACTACCTCGCGCCCTCTGTGGCGCAGGTGTGGTGCAAGAGTCGGCTGGGCGCCGACGACTCCGAAGCTATCGACTCCGAAGCTGTCGACTCCGAAGCTGTCGACGGTGCGGTGTTCGACGAGGCAGGTCGGGTCCGACCGTCCTTGTTCGGGGCGACGCCGGCGACCGTGGCCAGGCATCCGTTGCCCGGCCTGACCGGGGACGTTTGCACCGGCCAGCTCGGCGTCACGGGGCATTGGTACGACCGGCTCCCGCACTTCCAGCTGGCATTCACCCCGAGCAACGGCGAGGAGTTGCAGACCGAATATCTGGTGCCACGCGATCACGCACCGGAGGTGATCGGCATTCTGCGTGGGTTGGCGCCACGGATCGCCCCGCTGCTCCAGGTCAGCGAGATCCGAACGGTTGCGGCCGATGACCTCTGGTTGAGCCCGGCCTACCGACAGGACAGTGTCGCGTTCCACTTCACCTGGGTGCGCGACCAACCCGCCGTCGAGGAGCTGTTGCGCGAGGTTGAGGCGGCCATTGCCGGCTGCGGGCCGCGCCCGCACTGGGGAAAGCTGTTCGCCGCCGGTTCCGCTGGGCTCGCCGCCGGCTACGACCGGCTGCCCGCTTTCCGCCGGTTGGCCGAGAACCTTGACCCACAAGGCGTTTTCCGCAACGACTACCTCGACCGCTACATCTTCGCCGGCTGACCATCGGGATCGCTTGTCCGGCCCGGCGCCCGGTGACGGGCAGGTATCAACTCGCGGCGAAGCCCGCCCCGATTCGCGGCGCCGACCGCCCTGCCGCTGTCGCGCCGCCGTGAGAGTGTCTATGAATGCAACGACCGATCCTGGTGACCGGCGGCACGGGCACGTTGGGCCGTGTCCTGGTTCAACAGCTGCTCGACAATGGTTTACGCCCAAGGGTTCTCAGTCGTCGTGCGCGGAACTCCGGGGATCCGTCCGGTGTGCAGTGGGTGACGGCCGATCTGCTGACCGGGCCGAAGATCGCGGACGCCGTTGCCGATGTCGACGCGATCGTGCACTGCGCGACCAACGGCCGGCACCCAGCGGACGATGTCATCGGCACCAGACGACTGATCGACACCGCGCTCCTGGGCGGCTCACCCCATCTGATCTACGTCTCCATCGTCGGCGTCGACAAGATCCCGTTGAAGTACTACCGCTACAAACTCGGCATCGAGGGCATCGTCGAGCGCAGTGGTCTGCCCTGGTCCGTTCTGCGCGCGACGCAGTTCCACGACCTGGTCGTCGGACTGCTACGGGGCGCAAGCCGATTGCCGGTGATGACGCTCCCGGCGGGGGTGAGCGTCCAGTCGATCGACACCTCCGACGTGGCCAGCAGGTTGATCGAGGTGATCGCCGCGCCACCGAGGGGGCGGGCGGCCGACATCGGCGGCCCACACATCGAGACGGTGCAGGACCTCGCCCAGCAGTACCTGAAAGCTGCCGGCAAAAAGCGGAAACTCGCATCGATCTGGACACCGGGCGCGGTGGCCCACGGCTACCGCGATGGCCTGCACCTCACCCCGGAGCACGCCGACGGCACCGTTACCTTCCAGGACCACCTCGACCGCACCATCTTCATCAAACACTGAGCCTTATCAAGCACTGAGCCTTATCAAGCACTGAGCCTTATCAAGCACTGAGCCCTATCAGGCAGGGAGATTTGAGCGGGCACTGAGCGGCTGGACGGTCGCAGTCAGGTGCTGAGCAGCAATATTCCGGTCAGCACGATGATCACGGTGCTGGACACCAGGCCCGTCACCAGTCGCCCGGTGCGCCCGGTCAGCACCCGGCCGAGCGCAACCCCGCCGGCCACCAGCACCAATTGCCAACTCGCCGACGCGAAGAAGGCGGCCATGACAAAGACCGCCGATTCCGCACCGCCGCCCAACCCATTCGCCTGACTCCCCAGCACCAGCGCGCTGAAATACAGCACCGTCACCGGGTTCAGCAGCGTGATTCCCAGCAGTGACGCGTAGGCGCGTCGGGCCGTCGTCCTGGACGAATCTGCGATCCGGGTCGACCTCTCCGAGCGGTGGTCGCGGACCGCAGTCCAGGCGATTTGCCCGGCGAGCACAAGCAAAACGACCGCCGCCGCCCAGCGCAGTGGGCCGGCGATCCGCGAGATGACGCCGCTCAACGCGGCCCCACCGATGACCGCGATCAGCGCGTAGAGCCCGTCTGCGCTGGCCACTCCGAGTGCACCGGCGGCGCCGACCCGGGCCGAGGTGCGGGCGGTCAGCGTCACCAGGTAGGTCGCGACGGCGCCGACCGGCATGGCGATCCCGTAGCCGGCGAGCAGTCCCGCCAACAGGGCGCCGGTCACGGTCTGCGACGGATGGCGCCGATCCGCCGCCTGGCCTGCTGCCGCGACGCCAGGACGGTGGTGGCACGGTTGGCGTACGTCCGCGGTGGGGCCATGAATGAGATATCTACCTGCCGCGCGCGCGGTCTGGCAACCGCGATTCCGTCAGATCGGTCGAGCCTGGGAGAATCGTGGGGTGAGTAAACGCGCAGTCGAGAACGTGCTGGCCCAGCGGTATGCGTCACCGGAAATGGTGGCCATCTGGTCGCCGGAGGACAAGATCATCGCCGAGCGCCGGCTCTGGTTGGCCGTCCTGCGGGCGCAGCGCGACCTCGGCGATCGACGTTCCCGACGGGGCAGTCGAGGACTACGAAACCGTCATCGACCAGGTGGATCTGGCGTCCATCGCGGCCCGGGAGCGCATCACCCGGCACGATGTGAAGGCCCGCATCGAGGAATTCAATGCGCTGGCCGGGCACGAGCAGGTGCACAAGGGAATGACCAGTCGGGATCTCACCGAGAATATCGAGCAGACCCAGATCCTGACCTCGCTGCGGTTGATCAGGGATCGTTGCGTTGCGGTGCTGGACCGACTGGGCCGGCGGGCCGAGGAGTACTCGGATCTGGTGATGGCCGGCCGTTCGCACAACGTGCCGGCCCAGGCGACCACCCTCGGCAAGCGGTTCGCGTCTGCAGCGCAGGAGGTATTGCAGGCCTATCAGCGGCTGGAAGACCTGTTGGAGCGGTACCCGATGCGCGGCATCAAAGGACCGATGGGCACCTCGCAGGACATGCTTGACCTGCTGGGCTCCGCACGGGCTGTGGCTCAACTGGAATCGTCGGTCGTGCAGGAGGTCTCGGCCACCGACAAGTTGCTGATCAGCGTCGGTCAGGTCTATCCGCGGTCGATGGACTACGAGGTGGTGTCCGCCCTCGTGCAACTGGCAGCTGGTCCGGCGTCGTTGGCGACCACCATCCGACTGATGGCCGGTGCTGAGTTGGCGACCGAGGGCTTCCAGCCGGGTCAGGTGGGTTCGTCGGCGATGCCGCACAAGATGAATGCCCGGTCCTGCGAACGGGTTTGCGGTCTGGCGGTGATCCTGCGCGGGTATGCCTCGATGGCAGGCGAATTGGCCGGTGCCCAGTGGAACGAGGGTGACGTGTTCTGCTCGGTGGTTCGCCGGGTGGCCCTGCCCGATGCGTTCTACGCGATCGACGGTCTGTTCGAGACCTTCCTGACGGTGCTGGCGGACTTCGGTGCCTACCCGGCCGTCATCGAGCGGGAACTGGAGCGCTACCTGCCGTTCCTGGCCACCACCAAGGTGCTGATCGCCGCGGTCCGGGCCGGCGTCGGCCGGGAGACCGCGCATGAAGTGATCAAGGAACACGCGGTCGCGGTCGCCCTTGCTATGCGGGAGAAGGGGCAACTGGAGAACGACCTGCTCGACCGGTTCGCTGCCGACGAGCGCCTGCCGCTGGATCGGGTCGACCTGGAAACCCTGCTCTCGCAGCGGTTGTCCTTCACCGGGCTGGCCGAGCAGCAGGTCGCCGATGTCCTGGAGCAGATCGCCTTGGTCACCGACACGCACCCGGACGCGGCCGACTACCGACCTGGCTCGATCCTGTAGCGGTGACCAGAGTGAGGTTCTCCTCCTTGACCGGTCCCGGGTCGATGGCCTTGCCCGACAACTTGATCGCGCGCTGCCAGGCCGCTGCCGCGACCGGAGTCGCCGAGGCGTCCTGGCCAGACCTGACAGACCCCGGGATCACAGATCGGCGCTGTCGAGCCAACTTTGCGCAATTGCCGGCCCGAAGCCAATCACGTTGCGCCGCAATTCTTTTACACCTAAGGAGCCCCGTTGTCCATCTCTGAATTCCCCCGCCATTCGCTGACGTTCGGTCCGAGCCCGGTGCACCGGCTGGACCGGCTCACCCAGCACCTCGGCGGGGCCGCTATCTGGGCGAAGCGGGAGGACGTCAACTCCGGGCTGGCTTTCGGCGGCAACAAGACCCGCAAGCTGGAGTACCTGGTCCCGGATGCGCTGGCCAAGGGTGCGGACACTTTGGTCTCCATCGGTGGCGTGCAGTCCAACCACACCCGGCAGGTGGCCGCCGTCGCGGCGAAGCTCGGCCTGAAGGCCGTCCTGGTGCAGGAGCGCTGGGTCGATTGGCCCGACTCGATCAACGACAAGGTCGGCAACATCCTGCTCTCGCGGATCATGGGCGCTGACGTCCGGCTCGATCCGTCAGGCTTCGGCATCGAATTCAAGGACAGTTGGCAGCGTGCCATCGAGGACGTCGAACGGGCCGGCGGAACGCCGTACGCGATCCCTGCCGGTGCGTCGGACCACCCCCTCGGCGGGCTCGGCTTCGTGAACTGGGCGTACGAGATGCAGGAACAGGAAGCCGACCTGGGGGTTTTCTTCGACACCATCGTGGTCTGCAGCGTGACCGGCTCGTCCCATGCCGGGATCATCGCGGGCTGCGCCGGGCTGGACCGGCCGCGGCGCGTCATCGGGATCGACGCCTCGGCGAAGATCGACGCGACGCGGGATCAGGTGGAGCGCATCGCGCGCAACACAGCGGCCCTGATCGGACTTGGGCGGGAACTGCGCGCCGACGAGGTCACCGTTCTCGAAGGCTGGGCGGGCGACTTCTACGGCATCCCGGTGCAGTCGACCATCGACGCCATCACCCTCACCGGGCGGCTCGAGGGCATGATCATCGACCCCGTGTACGAGGGGAAGTCGATGGCCGGCTTGATCGAGCTGATCCGTCAGGGCGAGATCGGCAAGGACTCCACCGTGCTCTACGTCCATCTCGGCGGTCAACCGGCGCTGAATGCGTACAGCGGGATCTTCCACTGACGCCGTGAACGCATTTGATGCCATTGAATTTTCTACCGGTCAGCCCGGATCGGCCGGCTACCTTGCTGTGGCTGTAAACCTTGCAGAGCAAGGCTGACGACGGTGTCAACGGTGTCCCGCCGTGCGGTGTCCTTTCGGGCGGCAGCCGGTTTGCGGGTCCGCTAGCACTCGTTGATCGAGTTGATCACTCCGGGTCCCGACCCGGCCGCGGACGTGTGACGCGTTGCCACGCCAAAGCTGTTGCGTGGCAACGCTCCCAGCCGGTTCCGGTCAGGCGTGAGGCAGGACCGTCGATCAGCAGCACGGCGAAGAAGTATCGGTCGAAATTGCTTTCATTGGGCCGTCCGG
The DNA here is from genome assembly GCA_963730295.1 of uncultured Actinomycetota bacterium. GTDB lineage: Bacteria > Actinomycetota > Actinomycetes > Mycobacteriales > Nakamurellaceae > Nakamurella. The sequence continues at coordinate 408,160 of CAVSRE010000012.1, forward strand.
ATGATCATCACCGTTTGTCTGGGCACCCGCTTCCCAAGTCAGAAAACCTCTAGTAACGTTGCGATTACGCTCACAGGACGGGACAAAGCGACTCCTTTCGCTGAGTCACGAATCCGAGGATCCGTTCCGTGAGCGGCCAAGGTCGTTGTCCGCATCATCGGGTCGCCGGCAGTCGTCCGGCCCAAAGAGTGGTTTGTTGCAGTAGTTGGTGGCCGAAGGCTCACGGTGTGCGCGGGGGCGCACGAATTCCCCTAACCCAGTTCTGTGACGTCCGACCACCGACCCCGGCGCTCTGCGCCACTTCGGGAGGAAAGCATGAACCAGGAGAACTCGGTGTTCACGGCCGTACAGGAGGACGCGACGTCGTTCTGCATGGACTGGCCGGTGTTCGAAGCCGACGAGTCCCGCGAAAGTCAATTCAAGGGAACGGTGTTCGTCCTGGACTCCGCTGGATCACGGATCTGCGACGTACCGTTGGAGGCGCCGAGCAATCGATCCGCCGACGAGGCGCTGAACCGGGTCGGCTGGACGCGCCGCGGCGCGTGGCACCGCGACTCCTTTGGCCGACACGCCGCCAGAGTGATCGCGGTGGGCGCGTTGTCGCCGATCGGACCGCAATGGGAACGCCCCGGGTCCGCGGGAATCGGCTCGCTGGCCGAGGAAGCGGCACTTCATCTGGCCTGACTCGACGGCCTTTTGCCCACTCCGGGCCGGCGGGCCGTCCCACCCCTCATCAGGGACGAACCTGCCGCCGGCGGGGCGCCGAACTCCCGGCCGCACTGAATCGTCGGTCGAGCTCTCGCACGCGGAGAGGACGATCCAGACAACGACAGCGGCGTCGACGACGAAGGGGTGGGCGGCCACATTGGCCACCCACCCCTTCGCGTCAGCGAGCCGACAGTTGAGTGTCTGGAACGCGAATTACTTGAGCAGGTCGTGAGCCTGGCCGACGGAGACGTCGACGAGCTCGTTGACGGCCTTCGCGTTGCGGCGGGTCAGGTCGCTGACCGGCTCGTTCTTCAGCGAGTCGACGAACTCGACGGTCAGCTCGAGGTACCGGGCGACGGCCTTCTGGTAGGCGTCGACGGACTGCGCGGTGACCTTCTTGACCTCGGCGGCGAAAGCCTCTGACCACTCCTTGGTCTTGGCTTCGGCCTTCTTGACCTCGGCGGCGAACGCTTCGGCCAGTTCGGCCGACTTGGCTTCGGCCTTCTTGACCTCGGCCGCGAACGCGTCGGACAGTTCGGCGCCCTTGGCTTCGGCCTTCTTGTACTCGGCGGTCAGGGTCTCGGTCAGCTCGGCGGTCTTGGCTTCGGCCTTCTTGACCTCGGCGGCGAACGCCTCGGTCAGCTCGGCGGTCTTGGCTTCGGCGGACTTGACGACAGGCGCGATGGCGTCGGTCGTGCGGGTGACGATGTCCTTCGCGGCGGCGGTGGCCTTCGCGACGGTCTCAGTGACCTGTGCGACCGCGGCTTCGGTTGCGGCGGTGCCGCTCTGCGCGGCCTTGGTGGCGGTAGCCATGAGGCACTCCTTCGATTGGGTGACGCCACGGATCCGGGCGCCTGTTAGCAACGTTAGCTGCGTTAGCTGCTAATTTGCTAACATCGGGCGTGTGACTATCGCCACGCCTGCGTGGATCTCCGCGGGGGCATGACCGAATTGCACATCCACCTCGCGCGCTGGGTGGGTCAAAGGTACGCACAGCAGGACATTCAGCGTTTGACGCCGACCAGCGCGGGTACCAACGATCTGCGAACGGTTGCCCGGGCATTGTCGCCCTTGGCAGTGCCGCCGCCAGCCGGCAGTGCCGTCCGCAACGGCGCACATGGATCGTGTGTGCGTCGACCAGTCCGCATACCTCTTGGAGAGTTGTCATGTTCGGTCTCATCATCAGCCTGCTCGTCGTCGGGATCATTGCCGGCGCGGTAGCGCGCCTCGTCGTCCCCGGAAAGCAGGACCTGTCGATCCTCGCCACATTGGTCATCGGCATCGTCGGCTCGTTCGTCGGCGGGTTCCTCGGTTACCTGCTGTTCCGCGCCGACAGCCAGGATGGATTCTTCCAGCCGTCCGGGATCATCGGGTCGATCATCGGCGCGATCATCGTGTTGCTGCTGTGGCTCAAGTTCGGTGACCGCGCGCGGGCCCGTTCCTGATTTCCAATGAACTACCGAGGCAAGCCTCGGAGCACAGCCGGCCAAAGGCCCCCGATCTGACGATCGGGGGCCTTTTCGCCCGATAGGAATCGTGAATTGCGCAACACCGTATGGACCGGCGGCCCTCCATCACATCAGTGCGCGCAACGCCTGCAGCAGTTCTCTCATCGACGGCTTTGAGCAACCCCTGGTGCCCTGTTGCCTGGCCTGCGCCGCAGCTCGGACTTCGGCCATTCGTTGTAGCGAGCCGATTCAGCGCCCCTACTTCGGCAACCCGCTGGCGGGACGACGCTGCTGCCGCGTTCGCGACCTGGGTGGACTTTTCCACGGGATCGCCTGCTGTGCGACGCCTCTCGTCATGCTGCGAATCCTTGATCGACGGACCTGAATCTCTGCTGGTCGGCATTTCTCCACCAGCGGGAGTCCTTGAAGGTCGATGTGACGATTCACGGCAATGACAGGCGTTCACTGCCCGTTCGGTTGATCGCTCACTCCAGCCGGATATTCTTCGACGCATTGCCCGGCTCGGTACCCCTCGCACATCGCCAATCAACGGTGTCGCCGCGATCAAAATGTCGATACCGTGACGACAGCAAGTTCGTACGTGATCGCCCGCCGACACGGCGCCAATCGGAAGGAACTTCATGTCTTCGCCCCAGGAACAGTTTGCGGCAGCCGTGCGCACGACACAGGCACAAGCCACCGACGCGGTAGAGACGTGGACCAAGATCACCCAGGACGTCTTCGGGAAAATCAGCGATGCGCCGGCGAGCGCGCCGAACCCGGACCAGGTGATCGACCAGGTCTTCGATTTCGCCGAGAAGATGCTCGAGGGCCAGCGCGATTTCGCCAAGAAGATGCTGGGCGTCAGCGAGCAGGTCAGCGAAGCCGCACGCAGCGAGCTCGAATCGGCGGGCGAAAAAGTCCGCGGTCAGGTCGAGGCCGGCACCGAAGCTGCCCGCAAGCAGGCCGAGACCATTCGTGGTCAGGTCGAGGAACGCACTGAGGCCGCCCGCGCACAGGGTGAGGCACTCCGCGAGCAGATGCAGGAGCGCACCGAAGCCGCCCGCAAGCAGGCCGAGCAGATCATCGAGGCTGCCAAGGAACGCGCCGAGGCCGCCAGTAAGGCCGCCCGTGAGCAGGCGGAGTCGCTGCTCCAGGTCGCGCGACAGCAGGCGGAGGCCATTCTCGAGGCCGCCCGCAAGCAGGCGAAGGCGCTCAGTGCGCCTCTCGCCGACATGGCTGCATCGATGACCAAGACAGCAGAGGATGCTGCGCCGGAGGCGGAGCCGGTGGTCGAGTCGGTCGTTGATTCGGTCGCCGACGCCGCGTCAACCGTCGCAGATGAGGTGGTCGCCGAGGCAGAGGCAGTAGCAGAGGCAGCGCCGACCGAGAGCAAGGCCGCCGATGCCTACGACGGCTGGACCAAGCCGCAACTGCAGGAGGAACTGGTCAACCGCGGCCTGCCGAAGTCGGGCAATGTCCCGGAGCTGCGGGAGCGGCTCCTCGCGAACGACTGATTTTCCGCTGGCAAAGAGCCCGTCGACCCGAGCGGTGTCGGCGGGCTCTTTGCTGTCGCTGGGCGGGTCAGGGCGTCGCTGCCGTCGCCGTGTTCTGTCCGTCGGCGGGCGTTGTCGGCACGGTCGGGGCCGTCGCGGTGACTGGTGTTGTCGGCACGGTCGGGGCCGTCGGCGTGGTTGGTGTTGTCGGCGTGGTGGGGGTGGTCGGCGGCGTCGTCGGCGTGGTGGGTGGTCGTCGGTGTCGTCGGCGCTGTCGTCGGTGTTTCCCGGGCCGTCTCGGTCGTGATCAGAGTGCTGACCACGACCGACGGCGGCGTCGAACTGTCGGCCGGCGTGGTAGTGACAACAGTGTTGTTGTTGCCACCGTTGTTCTGGATCAGAGCAACGATCGCGAAGATGATCCCGGCGGTCACAGCAAGAACCAGCAACGTGATCGCGAAGGTCCGGCCCGCGCTCGGTTTTGCCTTTTCTCCTCCGGGGGGCGGCGGTATCACCGGAACCCGCTGCGGCAGAGTCGCGGTCGCGGGTGGCGCAGCGATGATGTCGCCACGGCCGGTGAGGGCCGCCTCGACCTCGCCGGCCGTCGGGCGTCGGGCGGGCTCGGCTTGCGTCATGGCGCGCAGCAACGGTGGCCAGGAGCCTGGCAGGTTGTCCGGTACCACCGGATCCCTGAGTAAACGGGCGACGGCGGATTCCACCGCGCGACCGGGGTACTCGCGGCGCCCGGTGAGACACTCCAGCAGCACCAGGCCGAGTGCGTAAACGTCGGTGGGTGGCCCGACATCGGCGCCGCGGGCCTGTTCCGGACTCAGGTACGCCGCGGTCCCGATGACATCGGCGGCGGAGGTCAGTCGCTCCGCCTCCAGCTCGCGGGCGATACCGAAGTCGCTGAGCTTCACGTCCCCGGTTGTCGAGATCAAGATGTTGGCCGGCTTGATATCTCGGTGCACCAGCCCGTAGCTGTGCACAGCGGCCAATGCGCCGGCCACCGCGGCGCCGGCTCGCGCGACGTCGACCGGGGGCATGCCGTTCGGGGTGATCCGGTTGGCCAGGGTCCCGCCCTGCACCAGCTCCATGACCAGGTAGGTCAGGTCGGCGTGAGCCTTGGTCTGCTCCGCAGTTTCGGTCGCCGGGTCGATACCGAGTTTCGCGTCATAGACGATGACCAGATTTGGGTGATGCAGCTTGGCCAGCACCTGCATCTCGGTGCGCTGCCGGGCGAGGGTAGTTGCGTCGCTGATTCCGCGATGGAAGACCTTGACGGCGACGGAGCGGCCCAACAGTTCATCGGTCCCGCGATAGACCTCGGCGGTCGCTCCACGACCGAGCATCTCCTCCAGCCGGTACCGGCCGTCCAACACAATTCCGGCAATGACCCCGGGAGTCGGGTCGGCCGGGATATGCGGCCTCGTTGGTTCGAGGGAGAATTCGGAAGTCTCCGCAGGTTCGTCGTCGGCTCCCACGGGGACAGCGTAGAGGTTGCGACGGCAAACCGTGCGGCGCCCGGATGAGCAGCAGATCGTCGCCAGAAGAAGTGTGAGCGGGACCGGCACTGTGATGGACTTGCCCCCCGCGTTCTTGAAGGAGTCCGATGTCTGCGCAGCCCGGCACCAACCCGTTCCTGAGTCGATCCGACCGCCCTTTCGAGCTGCCGCCGTTCGATGAGATCAGCGACGCGAATTTTGCGCCGGCGTTCGAGGCGGGAATGGCCGAGCACCGCGCCGAGGTCGATGCCATCATCGGCAACCCCGAGCCGCCGACGTTCGAGAACACCATCGTCGCGTTGGAGCTGGCCGGGCAGCTACTGAATCGGGTATCGATCGTCTTCTTCAACCTGACCGGCACCAACTCGACAGCTGCCCTGCGCGCCATCGAATCCGACTACGTGCCCCGATTGACCACCCACTCCGATGCGATCCGGCTGGACCCGCGGCTGTTCGCCCGGGTGAAGGCCGTTTTCGAGTCGTTCGACGCCCCGCAGGACGCCGAGAACGCCGCCGAGACCGAAGAGGCGATGCTTGTCCGCCGCTACTACCTCGATTTCGTCCTGGCGGGTGCCGGACTCGACGATGCCGGGCGGGCCCGGCTGAGCCAGCTGAATCGGCAGTTGTCGACACTGTCAACGGCGTTCCAGCAGAATCTCCTGCAGGCCACCGAGGATGCCGTCGTCTACCTGGATTCGCCGGCGGAGCTGGACGGGCTGAGCGCCGCCGCGATCGCCACCGCGGCCGACGCCGCGACCGCACGAGGGCATGACGGGCAGTACGCGTTGACCCTGATCCTGTCGACCGGGCAGCCGCTGCTGGCGAAGTTGCGCAACAGGGATGTCCGCCGGCGGTTGTTCGAGGCGTCCACCAACCGGGCCAATTCAGGCGAGTATGACAACAGCCCGCTGGTGCTCGAGATGACCGGGTTGCGCGCCGAACGGGCGGCACTGCTCGGCTTCGCCTCGCATGCCGACGCCAAGGTGGCCGACCAGACAGTGAAGACCAGCGCGGCGATCGACGAATTCCTCTCGCACCTGGTTGAGCCGGCCGTCGCGAACGCCAACGCCGAGGCGGCGTTCCTGGCGGACGTCGCCGCCCGGGACGGTGTTGAACTCGCCCCCTGGGACTGGGCGTTCTACTCCGAGCGCGTACGTGCGGAGCGGTATGACGTCGACACTGCCGCCCTGCGGCCGTATTTCGATCTGGAACGGGTTCTGCACGACGGTGTGTTCCATGCAGCGGCCCGGCTTTTCGGCATCGAGATGGTCCCGAGGACCGATCTGGTCGGCTACCACCCCGACGTCCGGGTGTGGGAGGTCCGCAATGCCGACGGCAAGGCGATCGCACTCTTTCTCGGCGACTTCTTCGCCCGGGAGGGCAAGCGCGGCGGCGCCTGGATGAGCACGTTCGTCGACCAGTCCTTCCTGGTCGAGTCGTCTCCGGTGGTTCTCAACGTGCTGAACCTGCCGCGGCCCGCCGCCGGCGAACATGCGCTGCTCGAGCTCGCCGAGGTACGCACGCTGTTCCATGAGTTCGGCCATGCGCTGCACGGGATGTTCTCGCAGGTGACCTACCCGCGGCTGTCCGGCACCGATGTACCACGGGATTTCGTCGAATACCCGAGCCAGGTCAATGAGATGTGGATCCTCTGGCCGGAGGTGCTGGAGAATTACGCCAGGCATGTCGACACCGGGGAGCCGTTGCCCATCGAGGTGGTCGAGAAGGTGCGCGCCGCCGAGCAGTGGGGTGAGGGATTCGGCACCACCGAGTATCTGGCCGCAACCCTGCTCGACCAGGCCTGGCATCGCATCCCGGCCGATGCGGTGATCACCGATGTCGCGACGTTCGAACGAGACGCCCTGCGCGACGCGGGCATTGCGCACGACCTCATCCCGCCGCGGTATCGCAGCACGTATTTCCAGCACATCTTCGCCGGCGGTTACTCCGCGGGCTACTACTCCTATATCTGGTCGGAGGTGCTCGATGCGGAGACCGTCGAATGGTTCAAGGAGAATGCCGGTTTGACCAGGGCCAATGGCGACCTGTTCCGCAGCAAGCTCCTGTCGGTGGGCGGATCGGTCGACTCGATGGACGCGTTCCGGGCGGTCCGTGGCCGCGACGCGCAGATCGGTCCGCTGCTGCGTCGCCGCGGCCTCGACCGTGTCTGAAGTGGACGCGGAGACCCGGCAAGTACCCTGCCTCAGGTGAAGACCCTGGCCGACTACCGGCATCTCGCGAGTGGCAAGGTTCGTGAGCTGTACGAGGTGGACGACGATCTCCTGCTGATGGTCGCGTCCGATCGGATCAGTGCCTACGACCACATCCTGCCGAACCCGATTCCCGACAAGGGTCGGGTCTTGACCGCAATGAGCGTGTTCTGGTTCGAGCTGCTCGCGGATCTGGTGCCGAGCCATGTCGTCGCCGTCGAAGATCCACTGATCCCGGACGAGGTGCGCGGCCGGGCGTTACTGGTCCGCCGGCTGGAGATGCTGCCCGTCGAGTGCGTCGCCCGCGGCTATCTCACCGGGTCCGGCCTGATCGACTACCGGAACACGGGCGCGGTCTGCGGAATCGCGCTGCCGCCGGGATTGGTGGAGGCCTCGCAGTTGCCGGAGCCGATCTTCACCCCCGCCAGCAAGGCCGAGCTGGGCGAGCACGACGAGAACGTCACCTTCGATGCTGTTGTCGCCTCGGTGGGTGCGGAGCGGGCCGAACAGCTCCGAGCGCTGACGCTGGCGCTGTACTCCAGGGCCGTCGACCACGCGGCAACCCGGGGACTGCTGTTGGCCGACACCAAGGTCGAATTCGGTCTGCGGGGCAACGCCATGGTGCTGGGCGACGAGGTCCTGACCCCGGACTCGTCGAGGTTCTGGCCGGCCGACGGCTACGCACCCGGCGTGGTGCAACCCTCGTTCGACAAGCAGTACGTCCGGGACTGGTTGACCTCCGAGGCGTCCGGCTGGGACCGGGCCTCCGAAACGCCACCGCCGCCGCTCCCCGATGACGTCGTCGCCGCTACCCGGGCCCGGTACATCGAGGCCTACGAACGGATCTCCGGTCGGCCGTTCGATGAGTGGATTTCCTGACGAGGGCCAGGGCCCCTACCGCGAGTCTGCGATGGTGTTCCCCACCAGCGCCTCTCGCAAGGTCGCCCGTACCCGAACGGCGGGGTCGTCCGCCCAGCGGCAGTGTCGCCTGCGTTGCAACAGCTCTCGCTGACAATGCCGCGGATCCATCGTTGCGATGACGGCAACGGCCGCCTCGACCAACGCCTCTGCGAATTTCGCCCCGGTCCTGGCCGGGCACCCTGACCGCCATCAGTGACCAGTGCCGGCCAGCTGCAGCCCGACAACGCCCGCGATGATCAGCACGATCGAGCCGATCGTCACGGCGTTCACCGGATCTTTGAACGCGACCATGCCGATCACGGCGGTCAGTACCGCGCCGATGCCGACCCAGACCGCGTACGCGGGGCCGACCGGGAGTGTCTTGAGGGCGAACATCAGCCCGCCCATGGAGGCGGCCAGCAGGACGACGAACGCCACCGACGGCCACAACTTCGACAGCCCGTCCGAGGCCTTGAGCGACAACGCCCAGCCCGCCTCCAGCACACCTGAGATCACCAGCACGATCCACGCCACAGCACTCACCCTCTCCTTTGCGCCCGGTCACTACACCGAGACGAGTGCCCCCTTGCGCCTGGGGGCCAGCAGGAAGGCGAACAGGTACAGCGCCGCGACGATCAGCAACAGGTTCCGGTAGCCGGTCAGCAACGCCAGGTACTCCAGGCAACCACCGAGCATGGCGCCGAGCAGGTTCAGCCCGAACGCCGACTTCGAGTCGTCGGAGGCGCCGAACCGCTTGGAGAACGCGACGTTCGCCAGGTAGATCGGCACGAACGCCAACAGGATCGCCACGAACAACCGCGGGATGAACGGCAGCGTCAGCAGCCAGTCGGGTTCGACGAAGTAACAGACCGCCAACGAGGCGGCTATCCCGCCGAACACCACCGGTAACGGCGGAGTGCGGAACCGGCGGGTGGTTTCCACCGCAGCCAGCACGATCAGCAGGACCCCGCCGAACACGAGCGCGTTGACCACCCAGGTGGTGCCGAACAGCAGTGCGAAGGTGGCGATGTTCTTCGTCTCGAGGAGCAGGAACGCCGCACCCATGAAGAACAGGTCGGCATACGGTCGCATCGCTCGGAACGGGCCACCGAGGGCGCGGACGCTGATCAGCGAGATGAGCAGAATCCCGGCCAGGGTCCACAGATAGAGCGCAGGGATGAAGCCGCCCTCGAAGTACAGGAAGGGTCGGTCGTCGGTGGCCGGTGCGATGACGTTCCCGGCGGGTACGTACGGGGTTCCGCACGATTGGTTGCTTTCGTTCAGCGCCGCGGTGACCACGGCCTGGCCACCGCCGGGCAGGTCGACGCAGGGCGTGTGTCCGAAGGCTGCGGCTGCGGTGCCGGCGAGTCGGTCGATCAGCCAGTCCTCGCGGTAGTAGTTGTACATCGAGAAGGAGCCGTCGGGCGTGAGGTGCTCGCGGGCCGCGGTGAGAGCTTGTTCGGTGAACAGGAAGCTCTCCAGCCGGATCTGCGACGCACCGGTCACCAAGGCCAGCGAGTCGGGCAGGGCGAACAGAATCAGGTCGTACTTGGTGTCCGTCGTCTCCAGGAACGCCCGACCGTCATTCACGTGACGGGTCACCCGCGGGTCCTGATAGGGATGGTCGGGGTTCTTCTCCAGCCCGATCTCCATGATCCGCGGGTCGATGTCCACCGCGTCGATGTGCTTGGCGCCCTTGGACAACGCGATCGCGACGTCGGACCCGGAGCCCGCGCCGATGATCAGCACGTTGTCCAGCGAGTTCTGCGGCGAGCGCTCGTACGGGAACCCGTACTGCGGTTCCTCGAGGAGTCGCTGCGATGCCGATCGCATGATCTGGTGCGGAACACCGTTGACCGAGATGTCGGTCAACGGGACGTCGGCGACCACCCGATCCTCGGTGTGGATCTTGTAATACGGCGACCAGGAGATCCCTGGGGAGAGGGTCTCGACGAGCAGGGCGGCCACCATGGCGATCCCGGCGGCGCCGGCCAGGTATCGCTGCCATTTCCCGATCAGGGTGACGAAGGCGACCGTCACCACGACGCCCCACACCACGGACGGTGCCCGCAGGAACGACATCAGGGTGAACAGGGAGATCCCGACCAGCGAACCGATGAGATCCCAGCGGTAGGCCGTGAGCGGTCGCAGATGACCGAAGCAGCGGCCGACCACCTCGGCCGGACCGGCCAGGCAGGCCGCGACCAGGATGAAGATCAGCGGCAGGACCAGCCAGGCCGGCGGGCCGGTCGTGCTCAGCGAGGTGAAGTAGATGATCTGGTCGCCGGCCCGGTCGATGGTCACCGGTTCCAGGTAGGTGAAGATCACCAGCAGCGCCAGGATGACCGGTGCGGCCGGCAGGATCGACCAACTGTGCCTGGCAATCAGGAACCCGAGGCCGATACCGAGGAACGACCCCAACAGGACGAAGTTGGAGAAATAGCTCAGGTGCACGACATTGGCGCCGAGCCAGCGGATCAGCGCCAATTCCAGGAAGAGCATCAGCGCGGAACCCAGAATCAGCCGCCGGACAACGGCGAAGTTCGGGCGTTCGGAGTCCTTCTCCACGGCCAACCGCCACGACCGGCGCGCTCGGGTCGGTGTTGCGCTGGCCGAACCGGATGCTGCGGGCCCTCCTGTTGGCTGTGCAGAGCCGTCCACCATGTTGAACCTCCGCCCGGCCCTGCCGCAGCCGGTTCGTGATCGTGATCGTGAGTTGACGCCGTGGTGCGCTGTGCATTCAGGTGTGCTGTGCATTCAGTCAGTGCAGGGGGGTAGCGGTGCGCCGCAGGCTGATCATCGTGCAATCAACGCCTCGATGGCGGCAACTGCGGGCAACTACCTACAAGATTTCGAAGTGACCGTCGTCCAGGTTCAGCCACCGTGCGTCGGCCGGCCCGAGTTTGGTCAGCAGGCCGTAGACCATGGCGGGGTTCGCCATGGTCTTCTCGTGAATGGGGATCGCGACTGCGGGATTGACCGCGCGGAAGTACTCGACGGCCTCCTTGACGGCCATCCACGGTGCCGAGGTGGGCAGCGCGAGGATGTCGACCGGCCGGTCGATGACCGTCAGGCTGTCGCCGGGATGTAGCAGTCGGCCGCCGATGAGGTAACAGGCGTTCGGGATGACGGGAACATCCCGATGGATGACGGCATGGTCACCGGCGAACACGTCGACGGACGTTCCGACGTCCAACGTGTCGCCGGTCTGTACCGGAGTCGCGGTGATGTCGGCCTCCGCGAGTACCGCCACGGTGCCGGTGTCCGCGTACAGCCTCGCGCCGGGGTTGGCGCGCAGGACGCCGGTCAGCCGGCGTGGATCGACATGGTCGGGGTGCTGGTGCGTGATGAGAACGGCCGTCAGGCCGGACAGCGTTTCGAAGCCCTGGGAATACGTACCCGGATCGATCAGGATGCTCGCCGACCCGTCGACGACGTGCAGGCAGGAATGGCCGTACTTGCTGATCTTCATGCCGGTGATCTCCATCTGGGCGTGGTAGCTGAGCCGAGTCGAACACCGGACAGGCTACGTCGCAGGTCCGGTACGCAGTCCGCGGCGGGGTCTAATGCAGCAGCAGCCAGGCGGCGAAGAACCCGAGCGAGTTCGTCGCCCAGTGCAGCAGCATCGTGGTCTTGATGCCCTTGCCGACCCGGGCCAGCGCGCACATCGCGATCCCGGCGATCGTCATCGAAACCACGGCCAGCGTCGTGGTCAGCACCTCGTTGTGGCCCAGGACGCCGCCCACCGCCGCGTTCGCGTTGTCGATGCCGATGGAGGGCAGAATGTGCCACAGGCCGAACAGGATCGAGGCGCCGAGCACGGGACCCCACCGCCAACGGATCGCGGGAGACGACCCCATCAGCGCTGGTAGCACCCCCCGGAATGCCACCTCCTCCAGCACCACGGTGCCCAACGGGATCTGCACCAGCACCACCCACAGCATCTGTGCGACATCGGCATTGCCGATCCGGCTGTCGATGAAAGCGCTCTGTGTCGTGGGGATGAGCATCCCCAATGCGAAGAGCAGCGCCGTCCCGCCGAATAGCAACAGCCCGACGCCGACCGGGCGATGCCAGTGCCGGATGCCCAGTCCGATGGCCACCGGTCCGTACCCACCCCGGTAGGCAACACCGATCAGCACGAAGGCCATCGACAGGTTCCACGGCACGTACGCCCACTCCGGAAGGATCCGGTTGGACATGACGTTGCTGATGGCCAGCAGGGCGATGGCGGCAGCAAGTGCCCACAATCGTCGCCGATGGGCGCGATGACCGACCGCGGGTCGGGCCTCGAGTGCGGTACCCACCCTTCTATCGTGTACCCGGGACCTATGGGCGCACCATTAATGTGGGAAAGGTCCGGGGGAGGAGGTCGACATGGCTGTCGCCACCAGGCGGGTCGAGCGCAATCCGTACGCCGATTTCCTTCGTGCGTTCTCGCTGCTGGTCGTCATTCTGTGGCACTGGTGCTTCACCATCCTGGTCTGGGGCGACCAGGGGCCGTACGCCACCAGTCCGCTCGGTTTCACCACCGGCCTGTGGATCGTCACCTGGCTGCTGCAGGTGCTGCCCGTGTTCTTCTACATCGGCGCCTACGTTCATCTGAAGTCGTGGGAGCGGGCCTCCGCCCGCGGCGAGCGGCTTTGGCACTTCGCGCTCCGGCAGGCCAAGTCCCTGGCCATCCCGTCGGCCGCGCTGCTGGTGACCTGGGTGATCCTGGGTGTCATCGTCGGCATCGTGTTCGACCTGGCCTGGATGGGCCAGGCCGTCCTGATGGTGCTGTCGCCGCTCTGGTTCGTCTTTGCGTACCTGTTCTTCGTCTGCCTGATGCCGGTCACGGTCTGGCTGCACCGCCGGTACGACTCGCTGGTCCTGGTCTTCCTGGCGGGCCTGTCCGTCATCGTCGACATCCTGCGGTTCCGGTACCAGGTGCCCGGCTTCGAGTGGCTGAACATGGTCTTCGTCTGGGGTTTCGCCTTCCAGCTGGGCTACTTCCACGGACGCATCTCCGGAACCGACTCGGCGCCCCGCTACTCCGACGGCCGGATCGACTGGGCCTACCAGTCACCGAGGGCCAGGCAGCAGGCCCGGCTGATGACGTTCGCCGGCATGTTCGGTCTGATCGGACTGGTCTTCTCCGGGCTGTACCCGGGTTCGATGGTCGGGGTACCCGGTGAGGACTCGAACATGGCCCCACCGACGTTGTGCATCATCGCCCTCACGGTCTTCCAGGTCGGCGTCGCCGAACTGATCCGACCGGCCGTGCTCCGCGGTCTCGGCCGCGGCGGTGCGTTCGCCCGGGCCACCGGCGTGTTCACCCGGTTCGCGCTGCCGTTGTTCCTGTTCCACACCACCGGCATGGCCCTGTCCCGAGGCGTTGAATGGTCGATCTTCGGCACCCAGGTCGAAGGCACGGAGCCCACCGTCATGTGGTGGCTGCTGCGGCCGGTCGCGATCATCGGCCCGTTGTTGGCGACGCTGCCCGTCATCTACCTGTTCGGTCGCCGTTGGAAGACCCAGACCGTCGCGCCGCCGCCCCGGATCATCCCTGTGCAGGACGAAGAGGTCGGCGACGGCGGTGACCCGCCGCTGATCAAGCGCAGGGAACGCAAGCCGGATGGCAACAGGCCTGTCGGGTGATCACGGTCGCCGAGAACCTCGGTCGGAAGATCAATTTCTCGGAACATCGGTGGTCTCCCGAACAAAGGCGATGTCGATCGTTGTGCTGTTGTCGGCCGGGGTCCAGAGGTAGTTGACCCGCCACCCGTGCAGTCCGGCGGCCCTGAGCAGTCCGATGAAAATCCTCTCGCTGGTGGCCGCGGATCGGTCGGCTGCAGCTCGGAGCAGCTCCCCCGCCCGTGCCGAACCGTGTATCCCGAGCGTGCGGTAGTGCGCCGCCCGTACCTCGGCGAAGCCGACGCGTACCTGTAAGGCCCGATCAGCAACGCCGCTCCGTCGGTTCCGAGCGCCGCGGCCCCACAGAGCGCCGACAACGCCAGACCGGTCACCCCGCGCCGCTCGAACGCTGGCCCGGTCGGCCCAGTCCAGGTCGCGTCGAACAACCCTGGTGCCGGGCCGCGAACGTCGATTCTCCCGGCGCGCGGGCCGGCGCGGCGCCGGAGTCTTCGAATTTCCGGCCCGGGATGTGCGGTCCCGACCGGCTGAGCCGCCGGCGCGCTCGCGCTAGGCTGGGCCGGGTCGGATGCGCCGGAGCATTCCTGGATCGGGCGCAGCGTGCAGCAGCATGTCCCCGCACGGTCAGCCGGTCCGACCCTTCTGATCAGCCCTGACCGCACCTGAACCCGCTGGGAGCACCGCCGTGGCGCGCGTGGCAGTCGATGTCGTCATCAAACCCGAAATCCTCGACCCGCAGGGCAAGGCCATCCTGGCCGCCCTCGCCAGAACCGGACACCCGGGCGTCAGCTCGGTCCGCCAAGGCAAGCACTTCGACCTCGACGTCGACGAGTCCGTCACCGACGACGATCTGGAACTGATCGCCGGAACCCTGTTGGCGAACCCGGTGATCGAGAGCTGGACGGTCACCCGGCTGGGCAGGACAGGTCACCACCCGGAAGCCGCGCTGGCCGCACCCGAGGCAGCCCTGTGAGCCCGGACAGCAACGGCCCGCGGAGCAGTAGTCCCAAGATTGGCGTGATCACCTTTCCCGGGACCCTGGACGACGTCGACGCCGCCCGCGCCGTCCGCTACAGCGGTCAGGAGGCGGTCCCGCTCTGGCACGCCGACGCCGATCTCAAGGGTGTCGATGCAGTGGTCGTGCCCGGGGGGTTCTCCTACGGCGACTACCTCCGGGCCGGCGCGATCGCGGCGCAAGCGCCGGTGATGCGGTCCGTGATCGATGCGGCCCGTAACGGGATGCCGGTGCTGGGCATCTGCAACGGCTTCCAGATCCTCTGCGAGGCCGGGTTGCTGCCTGGTGTGCTGATCCGGAACGCGAGCCTGCGGTTCATCTGCCGTGACCAGTGGCTGCGGGTGGAGAACACCTCGACAACCTGGACCTCCCGGTTCGAGCCGGACGCCGAGATCCTCATCCCGATGAAGAACGCCGAAGGCTGCTACGTCGCCGCCGAGAACGTCCTGGACGAACTCGAGGGCGAAGGGCGGGTGCTGTTCCGCTACATCGGCGAGGGCCCAGCCCAGGGCAATCCGAACGGTGCGTTGCGCGATATCGCGGGCATCTGTTCGGCGGACGGCCGGATCGCCGGCCTGATGCCGCATCCCGAACACGCCATCGACCCGCTGACCGGCCCCACCGACGACGGCCTCGGGCTGTTCTTCTCGGTACAGGACTGGCTGGCCGAGGCCGTGCAGGCCGCTGGAGCGACCCGGTGACGGACCAGATCGCCCATCCGACCGCAGCGGATCTGCTGGATATCACCGACCCGGTGGGTGCGGTCGACCTGGTGGACATCGAGTCGCAGCTGGATACGGTGCAGCACGCCGCGGCCACCCCTGACCTGCAGCAGCCGTTCACCGAGCTCGGCCTGAAGGACGACGAGTACGCCCGGATCAGGGAGATCCTCGGCCGTCGGCCGACATCCGCCGAGCTGGCCATGTACTCGGTGATGTGGTCCGAGCATTGCTCGTACAAGTCGTCCAAGGTGCACTTGGCCTACTTCGGCGAGACCACCACCGACGAGATGCGCTCCAAGATGCTCGCGGGGATCGGCGAGAATGCCGGCGTCGTGGACATCGGTGACGGCTGGGCCGTCACCTTCAAGATCGAGTCGCACAACCACCCGTCGTTCGTCGAGCCCTATCAGGGCGCCGCCACCGGCGTCGGCGGCATCGTCCGGGACATCCTGGCGATGGGTGCCCGGCCGGTCGCCGTGATGGACCAGCTGCGCTTCGGCCCCGCTGCCGCCGCGGACTCGCAGCGGGTGGTCCCCGGCATCGTTGCCGGGGTGTCCGGATACGGGAACTCCCTTGGACTGCCGAACATCGGCGGTGAGGTCGTTTTCGACGCCTCCTACGCGGGCAACCCGCTGGTCAACGCCGCCTGCATCGGGGTGCTGCGCGGCGAGGACCTGCACACCGCGCACGCCTCCGGAGCCGGGAACAAGATCATTCTGTACGGCTCGAGGACCGGCCTGGACGGCATCGGTGGAGTGTCGGTGCTCGCCTCCGAGACCTTCGCCGGCGCCGAATCCGGCGGTAGCCGGAAGAAGCTGCCGAGCGTGCAGGTCGGCGACCCGTTCGCGGAGAAGGTGCTGATCGAATGCACCCTCGAGGTCTTCCACGCCGGTCTTGTGGTCGGCATCCAGGACCTCGGCGGTGCTGGATTGTCCTGTGCCACATCGGAACTCGCCTCTGCCGGTGACGGCGGGATGCACATCGTGCTGGACGACGTGCCGTTGCGCGCCGAGGGTATGACGCCCGCCGAAATCCTCTCCAGCGAGTCCCAGGAGCGGATGTGCGCGGTCGTCACGCCGGACAAGGTCGACGCCTTCCTGGCCGTCTGTGCCAAGTGGGAGGTGCAGGCCGACGTCATCGGCGAGGTGACCGAGGGTGACCGGTTGACCATCGAGTTCCAGGGCGAGACGGTGCTCGACGTCCCGCCGCGGTCGGTGGCCCACGACGGGCCGGTCTACCGCCGCCCGGTTGTCCGTCCGAAGTCGCAGGACGCCCTGCAGGCCAACACTTCTGCCTCCCTGCCCAGGCCGACGACGGACCAGCTGGGTGAGTTGATCCTGACAATGATCGCGTCGCCGAACCTGTGCTCCCGCGGCTGGGTGACCGACCAGTACGACCGGTATGTGCGAGGCAACACCGTGCTGGCGCAGCCGGCCGACGCCGGCATCGTCCGGGTCGGTGAGAGCAGTGACACCAGCACCGGAAGCCCCGTTGAAAGGGGTCTCGCCATGGCCACCGACTGCAATGGCCGTTACACCATGCTCGACCCCTATGCGGGCGGGCAGTTGGCGCTGGCCGAGGCCTACCGCAACATCGTCACCACCGGGGCGGCACCGTTGGCCGTCACCGACTGCCTGAACTTCGGCTCGCCGGAAGATCCTGGCGTCATGTGGCAACTGCAGGAAGCTATCCACGGGATCGCCGACGGCTGCGCGCAGCTCGGGATCCCCGTCACCGGCGGCAATGTCAGCCTCTACAACCAGACGGCCGGGGTGAACATCCTGCCCACTCCCGTGGTCGGCGTGCTCGGCGTCATCGATGACGTCCGTCGCCGCACCATCACCGGCATCGGCCAGGACACCGGTGAGACCCTGTTGCTGCTGGGCACCACCAGGGACGAGTTCGATGGCTCCGCCTGGGCCGGAGTGGTGCACGGCCATCTTGGCGGGTTGCCCCCGAAGGTCGATCTGGCGGCGGAGCGGACCCTGGGTGACGTGCTGATCGCCGGCTCCCGGGACGGCATGGTGTCCGCCGCGCATGACCTGTCCGAGGGCGGGCTGGTGCAGGCGCTGGTGGAGATGTGCGTGGCCGGCCAGACCGGGGCGCGGATCGTGCTGCCCGAAGGGGCCGATCCGTTCATCTGGCTGTTCTCCGAGTCGACGGCCCGGGTCGTTGTGGCGGTCCCGCGGACCGAGGAACTGAGATTCACCGAGATGTGCACGGTCCGGCGGCAGCCCTGGGTGAAGATCGGTGTCGTCGATGCGGGCGACACCGGAGCCCGTGACGAGCAGTTCCTGGACATCCAGGACGTCGCCCGGCTCCCGCTGGATGAGCTCAGGACTGCCTGGGAGGGAACGCTGCCCACCCTGTTCGGCTGAGCTCGGTCCGAACAGGGCGGGCCGGTTTCACAATCCCCGGTGATGGGTGCCCTTGATGGTTCCGTGGCCCGGCATGCTCGGAATGGCGTCATGCGGTGTCGACAGATCCGACCAACGCAACAAGGCGCCGATGCCGTCCGACAGGGCACGATCGTCGGGATCCAGCAGGGTCACCCCGGCATCGCTGTTCAGTGCAGCCCACACCAGTGCGTTGTCTGCCCTGACCTTCACCGGCTCATCGGCGCCGAGCGCGCGGACCTCGTCGCGGGTGACGCCCAGTTGGCCGGGTGCCGAGCCGACCCAGACTCGATGGGCGGAACTCGGGTCGTCGTGCAGCAGCAGTTCCTGGATCTGCGCCCGACGCGCCGCGTCGACCACCGAGTCCAGACCCTGTACCGCCGCTTGTTGCCGGCCTTCTTCGATGCCGAACCGTTCCATCAGGTCGGCCTGGACCGACCTGCGTTGCTGCACCAGCACCCCGGTGATCTCGACATCCCGCGCGGCCACCGATGCGCCGTCGGCCCGCGCACCCGACTTCAACCTGACGGCCAGCTCGCGGAGTCGACCGCCGGCGGCGTCAATGACGTGACCGACCGCGACGCTGTCACCGCCCAGGACCACAACAGCCGGGTGGTGCCGTCCGATCAGCTCCTCCAGCTCGCGGGCGACCTCGGCCGCGTTGCGCTCCCACGAGTCCTCTGCCCGGTGCTGAAGGCGCTGCCCGGACAGTTGACCACCCGGAACCCGGTGGATCACGTCATGACTGCCCTTGACTTCGAGCTGGTCGGTAGTGACGCCGAGCGCGTTCACGACGGTGATATCGGCTCCGGTCCGGTCCACCTCGGCCAACAGGTAGGGCAGTGAGTCGGTGAGCGTGCGGTAGGCCGGCAACAACAGCGGGATCGGTCCATAGACCGCCTCTTCCCGGTTCGGTCGAAACGGCAGCACCAGGTCCAGGGCAATTCCGTCGATGTCGGAAACCACCAACCTGCCGACCGACCCCGAGCGGCCGGTCGGCTCGAGAACGGCTTCCCCGATCGGCTTCCGCAGCTGGTCAGCGGCACCGGCGGCGGCCAGTTCGCGGTCCAGGTCCGCCCAGCGATCGGCCAACTCCCGTGGGGCGGTCTCGTCATTCCGCGAAACATCGATTGTCACCGAGACGAACGGTCCGACCCGGCCTGTCAACTCCTGCAAGGGTGAGATTCGCATGACGGTCCTGTTCCCGGTCGGGCATCGGCGCAAAACGCTGACGCGAGGAGGTTCGCCGATCAGCGGCGCTCGGCGGGACGCGACTTCGACTGCATGGCGGCTGCCGGCGCGGCCATTGGTGCCTGGGAGATCTGATTCGCGACGGCCGAGGCCACCTCCGGCTGCTCGATGAATTCCCGGAGGAAGTTCTCCGATCCCGACACATAGGCGGTGGCCAGCCGACCGAGCACGTGAACGTCGGTGGGTTGCTCACCGGTAGTCTTCGCCGCGCGGTCGACTGCCTTGCGGGTCTGCTCCTCGACCACCGCAGGCACCGGCGGCTTACCGCGCGATCGATGCAACTTGACCACCGCTTGCACCTGATCACCGGAACCGCGGGCGTCATCGAGTTGGCGGAGCAGTTCGGGATCGGTCTGACTCAGCACCATGAATAACCTCCGTTGATGCCGCCATCGTAAACCGGGTGACAGTCGACAACGAGGGTTGTCCACAGGCCGAGAATCTCGGTCAGCACTCGATCCGGGCATCGAACGGGCTGCTGGTGTCCAGCCAGCAGACCCGTCAGGCACCCGCCGCCGCCAACGCACGCAATCCGTCGACGGCCCCACGATTGGCGCGTTCGACGTCCATCGTGCCCCGCTGAGCGGAGGCGAAGATGGCCCGCTCCAGCTTCGAGACGGTGAGGGCCGGACGTGCCTCCAGCAGCAACGCGGCCAAGCCGGCCACGTGCGGGGTGGCCATCGAGGAGCCGGACAGGGTCCGCCAGCCGCCACCGGGTCTGGCTGACACCACGTCCACCCCGGGTGCGACGAGATCGGGGGCCAGTGGCTGGCTGCGGCGCTTGAAGCGCTGGCTGGAGGAGAAGTCGGCCACGTTGCCGGCCGAGTCGTACGCGCCGACGGACAGCGCCTTCGGGTAGTTACCGGGCGAGCGACTGGTGCCCGGACCTTCGTTTCCGACCGCGATCACCGGCAGCACCCCGTTGTCGCGCAGGACGTCGATGATGTCCAGGAAATCAGCGACCAGGCCGCGAATGCCGAGCGACATCGACAGCACCCGCACCCCGAGCCCGACGGCCCAGTCCATTCCGCCCAGGATCCTGGCAACCGCGTCACCACCCTCGATCACCATCGCCGAGTACAGCTCGGCCCCCGGCGCCACCCCGACATGGCGGTCGCGCACCGCCCGCCCGGCAATCGTTGCCGCGGTGTGCGTGCCATGTCCGTCCCGGGCGTCGGAGTCGGTCGCGGGTGAACCGGGGATGACCCGGCCTGCCAGATCGAACTGCGCGAACTGTGCGATGGCCTCCTCCAGCGCCGGATGCGTGCCATCGACACCGGTGTCCAGGTGAGCGACCTTGACGCCGGCGCCGGTCAACCCCTGCGCCCAGATCTCCGGGACATGCATGGCCGCCAGGCCCCAGGTGTGCTGCCCGACCAGTGTGCTGTCCGCGGCCGCGACGGGCCGGATGAGGCTGAACGGGTTGGCGGCGTTCACCTTTCGCACCAACGGGTCTGCCTTCAGGGCGGCCAGTCCGGCCGCGTCGACGATGCCGTAAACGATGCCCAGGTTGGGGTAGACGCGGGCCTGGGCGGGTGCCGCGTCCTGGGCGCCGGCGATTCGGGCGGCCACCAGGGAGGCACCGCCGAGCGGTGAGCCGGCCTCGGCCGAGAAGGTGGACCGCAGGGAGCGGATCTCCGAGCGTCGCTCCTTGTGCAGGATGGCGATGACCGGCGCGAAGCCGATGGCGGACATGTTCTGCGCGATCGTCGTCACGGGGACGCCTCTCTCTTCCGCTGTCGTGGTGGTGCTGGTACCTGAACTAGTACTCGCGGCGTCAGACAGTCATCAGGAGCACGGCCGCGAGGACCACGTACGACGCCGCAATCGGCAGTCGCCGCGACCCCTGGGTCACCCGGTCCGTCACCGACAGCACCGTCAGTACTGCCATCACCAACAGACTGGACGGCACCGCCAGCATCGCCAGCATCGGCAGTGCACAGAGCCGAACGCCCCGGCTCGCCGTCAACAGACCGAACCGGGCGCAGTCGGAGTTCGCCTCGGTTCCACCGCGGAGCCGCATCGGCCGGTCGCAGGATCTGCTCAGGCCCGTGCGGTGCGGGTCGAGCTGGGCGACCGCGCAGGCCAACGACAGGATCGCCGCGGCCAGAGTGGCTGATCCGAGGACGCCGGCCAGCATCTCGGCGATCGGAGCCAGGCACACCGCGAACACTATCCAGGTCGCGATGTAGGCGGTGAAAAACCACGCAGCTGCCCGCCCGGCGCGCCACCAGGGGCTGGTGAATGCGGTCGTCCGGACGCCCGGGATGCCGAGCGGCGCCATCATCGCCACGGTCATCATGGCCACCATGGACAGGCCGGACGGGGTGAAGATGCCGCTGTGGCCGGCGTGCAGGCCGGGCAACTGGCCGGGAGCGTCGTCGCCAGCAGTGATCCACGCCGAGAGCGGCAACATGGCGGCCAGCGCCGCCCACGCCAGCACCGTCGAGGTGATCGGGACGATCTCGGGCCGGCGGGCCAACAGGCTGGGGCCCCTGCTCGAGGCGAACGTCAATGCGGGTCCCGACCCACCCTCGGGTCCCGACCCACCATCGGGTGCCGGCCCGGCAGCGGCGGCCGGCACGCGATGGGTCGTCATCCCTGGTACAGGCTGAACGTCCCGACCCGGACCGGTGGCTGCTCTCCGGCGGCCAGCGGCTCTGGTTCGAGGTCATCGACGGCGGGCAGCATCGATACCGTGACCCGGCCGGGATCCCAGGCACCCTGCGCCCGCAGCCGGTCGACCAGTCCGGTGACGTCGAAGCTGTACCGCATCCCGTGCGGCTCTTCCCGCCGGTCGGCGGCCGCCCCCGGGTCGGTCTTCTCGATGCCGAAGAACGACACGATCCCGGCCAGAAAGTCGTCTCGGCCGGCGACCGGGGTGCCCGCCGGCAGGTTCAGATACACCCCGAAGACGACGCCCGGGTTCCTGCTCCCTTCGATGTCCGTGACGTTCAGGTAGGTACGCGGCGCCTCCCCGGCCGACGCGGCCAGGGGTTCCGGCAGCGGGGTCACCCCGAACTGGGTGCTGGCTCCCCGGCGATCGACGTCCACCGGCGCGTCGTTCGACCCGATCAGCATCGGCCGGCGCTTCTTGGCTGTCACCGCAGGCGCCTCCTGTCGACCGGGTTGCACGGCCAGCCCGGCCCGGACCGGCAGCGACTCATAGGTGTAGTCCAACTGGCTGACGGTGTCGAGCACGTCCTGTGGCTTCATCCGGACCGACGCCCCTGCCGCATCCCGCAGGCGGTACGAACGGGTCAGCCAGATCTTGACCGTCGGGTTGCCGCCACCGCCGATGTTCCAGACCTCCCACAGGCGGTCGATGTTCGCGTGGTGCAGCCAGAAAATCGGGTCCGAAGCCGCCGTGTCGGGGTCCGTCATCAAACCGGTATTGCCGCCGACCATGACATGGATCGGCCCGTGTGGCTGGGCCTCCAGCTCACCGAAGGCGGGTCCCTGATGGGCGAAGCCGGTGCGCGGGCCGCCGAAGCCCGGGTCGCCGCCCAGCGGTGCTGCGACGAAGTCGGTCTCGGTCAGCGCGGTTGCGGTGCTGGTGACCGCATCGGGCAACGGGGTGCCGGCGTTCACCGACGCCCTGCGGGCGGTGACGAACAACGGGTTCGGAGTGCCGTCCGGCAGCGTCCTGACCCGGAACGCCACTGGCAGCGCGTTGCCCGGTGCGCCACTGCTGTAATCCCAGAACGGCAACGCGAAGGCGTCCCGGTCGGCGGCGGGCAGCAGCGATCGGAGGATGTTCTCGAAGTGGAACAGGTACATCCGGTGCCAGGGCAGGAAGAACCAGGTGGCGTGTTGGCATTGGTTCCATGGTGCCCCCGCCGGTGTGCCGGCCAGATGGGTGCCGTGGATGGCCGACTGGTACTGCCAACTCCGTGGATCGGAGATCGGTAGCGCCTGCATCGCCCGAACTCCGAGCGCGTAGTTCACGGTGATCGGATGCCACGGATCCTGCGGCGTGCCGAGGTTCCAGATGTTCCGGCGAACCGACGTCATCTCCGCGCCTCCTGCAACATCGCGAAACGGACATGGAATGCCCGTGGATCACAGGAGTACCACCATCCGGCAGTCGGGGCATCCGCATTCGGATGGGCGGAGGTCGGCCGACTTGTGATTAGCCTGGGGGATGAGCCAGACAAGCGCACGCCGATGGAAGCTGTCCCGAGCGATCACCGCCTGCGGGGTTGCGCTCGCGCTGGGCGCACTGGGTGCCTGCTCCAGTGATACCGGCACGAGTGCCTCGTCCGATGGGTCGCCCGCTTCCGCAAGCACTGCTCCGGAACCGGTCGTCGTCGGTGGCAGCGTGGTGAGCACGGCCGGTTCCGCCAATGAGACCGAGATCGTCCTGCCGGCACCGATCACGGACAGCCTGACCGCGCTGGGCGGTTCGGGTTCCGGTGTGGAATGGGTAGCGGTGGCCGGGGACGGCAGCACTACGACGGAACCGATCGGCCTCACCGGCGACACCGCAACTGCCATCGCCGACCTGACCGCGAAGATGAACGCGGACCAGGCGACGGCGCCCGGACGGTCGGCGCTGGCCGGCCTGGCCGCGATCGCCTCACCGGCCGGGGCGCCGGTCTGGGTGTTCTCGCCGCTGCTGGATACCGAGGGTGTCCTCGACTTCAACCAGCTGGCCTTCGACGAATCGCCACCGAACGTCGTCTCGGCCGCTACCGCTGCGGCCGCCCTCCCCGACCTGACGGGTCGGGACGTCACGTTCGTGGTGACCCCGACCGCCGGCGGCCAGGACAAACTCTCCGACCTGCAGGTCGGCTACCTGCATGCGATCTGGGAGGGCATCGCGACCGCCGCCGGCGCCAGCAAGGTGACGTTCTTCGACGGCACCGGCACGACTCCCGGCACCGGGACAATCCCGCCGGTCGCCGTGCCGGATCCGAACGACAAGATCAATTCCGAGCAGCAGGGCCAGACCCGGACGTGCACTCTGCCGTCACCGGCGCTGTTCATCCCGGACACGGCCGATCTGATCGACAAGGCCGCGACGTTGACCGCACTCGGGGACTGTGTCGGCACCTTGGACGCGACCACCAAGATCGCCGTGGAAGGCCACACCGCCGGAGTGGCCGGCGAGGACCAGACGGTGGCCACTGATCTGTCCACCCGACGGGCCACCGAGGTGGCCGCGCTGCTCCGCGAGCTGAACGTGCCGGCCGAGAACATCTCCCAGGTAGTCGGCTACGGCAGCACCCAACCGCTGGTGGAGCCGGCGTCGGACCCGGCGAACCGGGCCGTTGTTGTGACGTTCACCTCGGCCGGCTGAGGTCAGCCGCGTTCAGCGGCGCGCGGCGGGGTGCCCGGCCGTCGCAAGGACGGAAGCCACGCCGTCTGCGGTCAATTGATGCCAGCGGCGGAAGTACCGGAGCATCGCGTGGCCGGCGCCTTCGATGATGGTGGACTCGATCCTGGCTCCCGCGGCAGCCGCTTTGCCGAGCCACGGCCTGGTGGATCGCTCCGGGACGATTCGATCCCTGCTGCCCTGAACCACCGACAGGGGGACCCCGCTCAGCAGCGCAACCGGGTCGGCGGGATCCACCCACGGCGCGAGTCCAACGGCACCCACGACGGTCGATGACCCGTCCGGCCCGACGTTCATGCCGGCGACCTGCATCGCCACCCGGCCACCCAGTGAGTGACCGACCACGACGATCGGCAGCCCCGGATGCCTGACGGCGATCCGGTCGAGTGCCCAGCGGGCGTCCCGCAACACGTCGGCGCCGTCGCCGTTCCACCCGCGCACCGAGAACCGAAGCCGGTACACGGCCGCGGTCTTCTCCTGCGCCGCAATCGCCCGCGCAATGGGGATCAGCCGAAGAACCGCCGGGCTGAACGAGGACACGCGTTTGGTCGAGGTGGCCGAGCCGCCGTGAAAAACCAGGACGGCAGCAGTGGGGCTATCGGGGGAGGCGACGTTGTATAACCGGGCGCCATTGTTAGTTGTGCTCATAACTTGATTATCCGGACCCGAACGCGCGGCGGATGGGTCCGGCCTGTGTTCGACGTTCGCATCTACGCTTCTGCGTCATGGCTCGCCGTGTTTTCACCCGCGACGAGGTGATCGCCGCGCTGGCCGCGGCGGCTGAACCGGTGGATGCGCTGGACGCGGCCGGTGTCCGCGCCGCCGTCCGGGCAACGCTCGGCTGGATCGCCCAGACCCACCCCGGCCGGTCCGTCGAGATCAGGGTGCCGCCGCAGGGTGCCGTGCAGGCCATTCCCGGAGTTCGGCACACCCGCGGCACCCCACCCAACGTCGTCGAGATGGACGCCGCGACCTGGCTGGCGGTGGTCTCCGGCAGGCTCGGCTGGTCCGAAGCGGTGGCCGACGGTCGCGTCCGGGCCAGCGGGTCCCGGGCGGACCTTTCCGAGTTGCTCCCGTTGCGCCCCTAAGACACCGCAGCGCTCGGCGGGTTCGACGAGAGCGCGTCACCGGGGGCGAACTGTGCCGTCGGCTCAAGATTCTCACCGCCGAGCAGGTACAGTGGGGTACCGCTGATCCCCTGGCATGACTCGCTCGCAGAGGAGCACGGTTTCGTGGTTATTGGTCCGTCAGTAAAGAGCGCGACCAGCGTGACCCATCCCCGTCAGACGACCCTCCCGATGCCGACGTTCCGTCGTGCCGGTGACGTTGCTGCTGAATCTGATTCGGCCCCGTCGTACCAGGAATCGGACGATCCCTCGCCTCGCGAGGAATGCGGTGTGTTCGGCGTCTGGGCGCCCGGCGAGGAGGTCGCCAAGCTCAGCTACTACGGCCTCTACGCTCTGCAGCACCGCGGCCAGGAAGCCGCCGGCATCGCGGTCGCCGACGGCTCGCAAATCGTCGTCTTCAAGGATCTCGGCCTGGTTTCCCAGGTCTTCGATGAGCAGACCCTGTCGTCATTGAATGGGCACATCGCGGTCGGGCACTGCCGGTATTCGACGACGGGGTCCGGCACCTGGGAGAACGCCCAGCCGACCTTCGCCATTACCGACGTCGGTTCCGGCATCGCGCTCGGGCACAACGGCAACCTGGTCAACACCCACGAACTCTTCGCGCAGGCCGCGGCACTGCCGGGCAAGGCCGGCCGCAGCAAGTGCTCCACCGACTCCGACGTCATCACCCGACTGCTGGCCGCCCGGTCAGCGGACTCCGGGCTCGAGCAGGCGGCGATGGAACTGCTGCCCACTCTCAAGGGCGCTTTCTGCCTGGTCTTCTGTGACGAGCACACCCTGTACGCGGCCCGCGACCCGCACGGTGTGCACCCGTTGGTGCTGGGCCGGCTGGACCGCGGCTGGGTGGTTGCCTCCGAAACCGCCGCATTGGACATCGTCGGTGCGTCGTTCGTCCGTGAGGTCGAGCCGGGCGAACTGCTGGCGATCGACGCCGACGGACTACGGAGCGAGCACTTCGCTCCACCGGAGCCCAAGGGCTGCGTCTTCGAGTACGTCTACCTGGCCCGCCCGGACACCACCATCTCCGGCCGCGGCGTGCAGGCGACGCGGGTCGAGATCGGTCGTCGGCTGGCCGCGGAGTCCCCGGTCGAGGCCGACCTGGTCATCCCGACCCCGGAATCGGGCACGCCGGCCGCAATCGGCTTCGCCGAGGCGTCGGGCATCCCCTACGGCCAGGGCCTGGTGAAGAACGCTTATGTCGGGCGGACGTTCATTCAGCCGTCGCAGACCATCCGGCAGCTCGGTATCCGGCTGAAACTGAACCCACTGCGGGACGTCATCCGCGGCAAGCGGTTGGTGGTGGTCGACGACTCGATCGTCCGCGGCAACACCCAGCGCGCGCTGGTCCGGATGCTGCGGGAGGCCGGTGCCCTCGAGGTGCACGTCCGGATCGCCTCCCCGCCGGTGCGCTGGCCTTGTTTCTACGGGATCGACTTCGCCTCGCGGGCCGAGCTGATCGCCAATGCCGGTGACGTCGAAGCCGTCCGACGGTCCATCGGTGCCGATTCCCTGGGCTACGCCTCGTTGGAAACCCTGGTGTCGTCGTCCGAGCAGCCGCGGAATCGGCTCTGCATGGCCTGTTTCACCGGCGAGTACCCGATCCCGATCCCCGACCTGGTCGGCAAGCACGTGCTGGAAGGCATCGGTCGGGGGATCACCGATCCGCTGAGTCGGGGGATCGCCGGCGATGCCACCCCGGTGTCGGCCGCCGGCTACGGTGCCGCGGACGCCCTGAGCCGGCCGTGATTGCGCTGTCTTCAGCGACCCGGTTGGCCGCGGCGCTGCCGGGTACTAACAGGATTTCGAACAGCAGCGTGCAGACCATCTGCCCCAATGAATCAGGCGGCTCGTGATGAGCGCAGGTCACCCCATCGGATCCGGCGCTACCTACGCGGGTTCCGGCGTTTCGATCGCGGCCGGCGAGGCCGCGGTCGATCTGATGAAGCCCTACACCAGGAAGACCAATCGCCCCGAAGTGATGGGTGGGATCGGCGGCTTCGCATCGCTGTTCAGGCTGCCACTGCACCGCTACCGCGAGCCGGTACTGGCGTCCTCCACCGACGGTGTCGGGACGAAGTCCGCGATCGCGCAGGCCATGGACGTGCACGGCACCATCGGCATCGACCTGGTCGCCATGGTCGTCGACGACCTGGTCGCCTGCGGTGCGGAGCCGCTGTTCATGCAGGACTACATCGCCTGCGGGAAGCTCGATCCGGAGCGGATCGCGACGATCGTCTCCGGGATCGCCGACGGCTGCGTGCTGGCCGGCTGCGCCCTGGTTGGCGGCGAGACGGCGGAGCACCCCGGGTTGATGTCGGAGCACGACTACGACCTCGCGGCGACGGCGGTCGGCATCGTCGAGGCCGACTCCATCCTCGGGCCGGACCGGATCCGGCCGGGTGATGTCGTGCTCGGGATGGGTTCGTCGGGGCTGCACTCCAACGGATACTCGCTGGTCCGGCACGTGCTGCTGGACATCGCCAGACTGCCGCTGGACGGGCACGTCGAAGAATTCGGCCGCACGCTCGGCGAGGAACTGCTCGAGCCTTGCCGGATCTACACACTGGATTGCCTGGCCCTGACCCGCGAGACGGACATCCACGCCTACGCCCACATCACCGGCGGCGGGCTGGTCAACAACCTGGCCCGGGTGATCCCCGACGGGCTCACGGCCGCGCTCGATCGGCGGGCGTGGAACCCGTTGCCCGTCTTCGGCTACATCTCCTCGCACGGTCGGGTGTCCCGGGAAGAGATGGAGAAGGCGTTCAACATGGGCATCGGCATGGTGGCGGTGTTACCCGCCGAGGACGTCGACCGGGCCATGGCGATGCTGACCGCCCGTCATCTGTGGTCAGTGGTGCTCGGCACGGTGGAGAACTCCGGCGACCGCACCGAGCGGGTCACGCTGTGCGGAGACCACCCCCGCTTCTGACCTCCCCTTTCCGCGCCGATCAACGTCCGCCGCGCGGCTCACGTTGGCCGTTTTGTTGATGGTGTGACTGGAGTCAACGAGTTCAGCCGCGCGGCGGGGCGTCGCACTGATACCTCCTACGCTGCGGGCCTGGAAAGGGGTGCCGGTTCGCCGGGTCGCGAGCGCACTGACGCACACTGGTGACGGCTGAATCCGGTGGCGCGAACCGATCGTGCCGATCGATCAAGGAGCGGAGGTCCGGATGGACGTCAGGTTCGTGTGGACGGCGACGAAGTCGGAATTGGGCGCCGGCCGTTCCTTGGTCAGCAGCCATCCGGCGCAGGATCTGCCGGATCTGCTGAACAGGACCGACGGCCTGGTCTGGGTCGACGT
Source organism: uncultured Actinomycetota bacterium (assembly GCA_963730295.1). Lineage (GTDB taxonomy): Bacteria > Actinomycetota > Actinomycetes > Mycobacteriales > Nakamurellaceae > Nakamurella. The sequence goes on from CAVSRE010000012.1 coordinate 437,217, forward strand.
TTCGACCTGGGACGACGAGGCGTTCACGGTGCTGTCCGAGGTCTTCTGCTTCCATCCGCTCGCGATCAAGGACTGCAAGGAGCGCAACCACGTGCCCAAGGTGCACGTGTACCCGGGCTATGTCTTCCTGGTCCTGCATGCCCCGGTCGGTGGGAAGGCCGGGCACGTGCACTACATCGAGCTCGACCAGTTCGTCGGCCCGAACTACCTGGTCACCGTGCACGGACCGCTGAATCCAGCGGTGGACCCGGCAGTGGCGCGGGTCGAGGTCACCTCGCTGCTGCATCGGCTCCAGGAGGGCCGGCTGCGACCGAAAGCGCCCTACGAGCTATCACATGGGATGGTGTCCGCCCTCACCGGACGGCTACGTAACTACACGGCCATCCTGACCCAGGACGTGTGGAAACTGGAGCAGCGGGTGACGGGCGGCCACCTCGGCGACCCGGAGATCTTTTTGGACGAGATGTTCCGCGCCCGGCACGGACTGCTGACGGTGGAGACGATGGCCTCCCTGAGCCGAGAGGTCTACGCCCGGATGGCCAAGATCGAGGCGTTCGGACCCGATCGTGGACAGTTCCTCATCGAGGACACCGTTGATCAGTTCGCCCGGTTGCGAGCGATGGCGCACGGTCAGAAGGACTACCTGCAGGGCACCATCGAGTTCTATCAGGCCAGGACGAACACCAAGATGACGATCGCAGCCGAGCGTCTCGCGGTGATCGCGGCGGTCACCCTGCCGATCACGGCGTTGTCGTCGATTCTTGGAGTCAACTTCATCGTCAACGACGAGACGAGATACGGCCAACTCGCCATCGCGCTGCTCGTCATGCTGGTGATGTCGATCATGCTGCTGATCTGGGCGAAGAGAAAGGGCTGGTGGTGAGGCCGACGGCAGCGCAGAAATCCTGCCGTGCAGGCCGAGGGGTTCGGGCCAGCGGCTTCGGTTGATCTGGTGTATCCGGCCGACCCGGTCCGGTCGACACTGTCAGGTCACGAAAGCGGCCGCCATGGCGATGGACTACTCACCGTGACGGCCGATTCATTTCTGACCTACCGTCGTCGCGAAGGCGCGACATAGCCGGTGACCGGCTCGTCGTCGTCTTCCTCCACGAACTTGGAGTACAGCGCGTACGGATCGTCGTCGTCATCGTCGTCTTCGACAACCGGTGGTGGTGGCGGTTGGTACACCGCCCCGCCCGTTAATTCGCGCTGCAAGGCGTTGACGTCGATCGACGAGGAGTGGTATTTCAGCTCCCGAGCGACCTTCGTTTGTTTAGCCTTCTGCCGGCCGCGCCCCATGGCGGACCCCCTTGCAGTAAGAAGCGGGGCGGCCGATAACGGCGGCCCCGGAATCAGGTGTGTTTCGTGGTATCAACAGTACAGGTTCGGCGGTTCGCTTCCCACACCTACCCGGCTTCGTCGGGCCCGTCGGGGCGCCCGGTGAGCGGGGGGGCGGATGCCATCGTAGGGCCAGTCGGCGTGGAGCGGGTGCCGAGGGTTTTTGACGGCCAACTGCTGGGCCACCGACGCACTTCCGGCGGGCAGGGAGCGGCCTAGAAGACCCCTGGAGCGACCTCGACGGTGCCCACCGGCACGCCCCCGCCGAGGACGACCCCGGTGCCCAGTTCGTCCAGCAGAGCGGTCGCGGCGGCGTCGCCCCTCCCGACTCCCAGCGACCGCAGTGCGCCGACGAGGACGGGCATCCTGGCTCGGTCGCCGCCGTCGGTGATCTTCACCGCAATGCAGCGTCCGTCGGGCAGTGCGGCGCAGTGCACGCCCTCGGCGCCGCCCTTCACCAGCAGGCCGGGGATGGCCCGCATCAGCCGGGTGTCCTCCCGGCCCGTGCCGCCGACCATCTCGGGGTGCGCGCGCATCGCATCGGACACCTGCCGGTCGAAGGTTCCCGGCGCCGCTGCATTGACGGCGCCGAATCCTCTGGCCAGGGCGGTCAGCGAGATCGCGAACAGCGGGGCGCCACACCCGTCGATCCCGACAGCCGACGGCTTTTCACCGGACAATCGGGCCACCTCGTCGGCCACTCGCAGCTGCAGTGGGTGGTCGACGGCCAGGTAGCTGTCGATCGGCCAGTCGTGCGCGACGCAGGCCGTCAGCATCCCGGAGTGCTTGCCTGAACAGTTCATGTAGATCCGCCGCGGCCCGCTGCCCGCCGCAAGCACGGCGAGTTTGTCGACCTCGGCCATCGGCAGGGCCGGTGGGCAGCCGAGATCGTCCTCGGTGACTTCGGCGCGGGCCAGCATGGCCAGCGCCCGTTCGACGTGCATCGGCTCGCCGGAGTGCGACGCGGCCGCCAGCGCCAGATCCGCGCCGACCAGGTCCGCGCCGCTGCCCAACATGGCGACCGCCTGAAACGGTTTGCTCGACGACCGGGGGAACATCGGGGTAACCACGTCACCGCGCTGATGCAGGACGGAACCGTCGACATCGGTGATGACCACGGATCCGAAGTGCGACCCCTCGTGGAATCCCGATCGGTAGACCCGTACCAATTCGGTGGGAATGGCAGACAAGCGCGTGCTCCTTTGCATGACGGATAGGCGTGGCAGCGCAACGGCCCTCTGGCGGCGATGGTAGAGGGTGTGCTGCCGGATCCCGGACAATGCGTGCGGGCGCCCACGATTCCGACCTGCGACAGTGTCGACCTGGGACAGTGTCGACCTGGGACGGTGTCGGACTGCGATGGTGTCGGACTGCGATGGTGTCGAACTGCTACGGAAGGACCACAGACCATGGCGGCTCCGGAGTCGGTGGGTCGGCCGCAGGACTTGTTACCGGAGCGCGGTCAACGCTCGGCGGTGATCGTCAATCCGGTGCGGGTGGGCGGCGTTGCGCAGCTCCGTGAACTGCTCGAATCGACACTGACAGACGCCGGCTGGCCCGCGCCCGAGTGGTTCGAGACGACAGCCGACGACCCGGGGACCGGTCAGGCGCGACAGGCGGCTTCGCAGGGCGCGGAGGTGGTGTTCGTCTGCGGCGGCGACGGCACCGTGCGTGCTGTGATCGGGGGACTGGTCGGCACCGACGCTGCGCTCGCGGTACTGCCGGCCGGCACCGGCAACCTGCTCGCAGTCAACCTGGGTCTGCCGATGGACCACGCCAAGGGGATAGCGGTTGCTGTGCAGGGCGGTCGACGCCGGATCGACGTCGGACAGGTCGATGGTCAGGTGTTCTCGGTGATGGCCGGCATTGGTTTCGACGCCGTACTGATGGCTGAGGCATCGACCACTCTCAAGGCCCGGATCGGACCGTTGGCCTACGTGTGGTCGGCACTGAAGCACTTGCTGGACGGGCCGATGCGGGTGCTCATCGAGATCGATGACGCACCCGCGCTGCATCGCCGGACGCGCACCGTCCTGGTCGGAAACGTCGGGAGTTTACAGGGCGGGATTGCCCTTTTCCCGGACGCCGAACCGGATGACGGCCGGTTGGACGTCGCGATCATCGCCCCGAAACACCTCGGGCATTGGGCGCGCATCGCGTGGGGCGTCCTGCGCCGCCAGCACCGGGTGCCGCGCCTGGAGATCCTGCGGTGTTCACGGATCAGGGTCCACAGTGACCGGGAGCACTCGCGGGAACTCGACGGGGATGTCATCGAGTCCGGCCGAACCCTGGACGTCTCGGTACTTCCCGGCGCGTTGCTGATCTGCTGCCCGATCGGCGACCCGGCCCGCCGCCCGGCATCCACCGACGTCCGATGACGGGCGACCGACCCGACTTCCCATCGACGGTGGTCCCGGCGTCGGTGCTGGCGGCCGATGGTGCCGTCATCACCCTGCGGGATGCGCGGCGGGTGCGGGTCCGGCCGGTGCGGGCCGGGGATGGCGACGCGCTGGCCGCGGCTTATCTCCGGTTGTCCCCGCAATCCCAGCGGCAGCGGTTCGGCTCCGCCACGCGGGCCCTCGGCGTCACCGCGTTGCACCAACTGGTGGACACGGTCGATGGCGTCGATCACGTGGCCTTCGCAGCTTTCCAGGTGCAGGAACCGGGCTGGCTCGTCGGGGTGGGCCGGATCCTGCGGTACCCCGACGAACCGGACACCCTCGATGTCGCTATCACCGTCGCCGAGGACTATCGGGGAACGGGACTCGGCAGGCTGCTCGGGGGACTGCTGGCCGCCCACCGCCCCCGACCGGCCAGAGCAATTCGCACGCAGATCGCGGATGGCAACAAACCGGCGATGGCGCTGCTGGCAGTCTTCGGCGGCTCGCCCAAGCGGTCCGTCGATGGCGATATTGATCGATCAACGATGTGAAGGGTCGACTCGAGGCCTGACCGTCAGTCGGTCGGAAAACTGCTGTGCCCCAGGAAGAACCGCGTCATTTCCGCCGATGCGTCCGGACCGTGCGGGTCGGCATACGTCCCGACCGGGTTGCCGCCGAACCATGCATGACCGGCGCCGTCGACGATCCAGGACTCGGCGATGACGACGCCGTCGGCGTCGATGTGCACGGTCCGGCGGTGGCAGCGATCTCCGTCCGAGCCGTTCGTGGTGGTGGAACGCACCTTTCCCCGACTGCTGGACAGTCGCCCGGTGATGATCTTCTCGGCATTGACCGGTGCGACCGTGGAATCGCCGGTGCCGTGAAACACGATCAGCGGAACCGGGCCGCTGTGGCTTGGGCTGCCCCCGGAGCTCATCGCCCCGAAGGCTCCTGGAATGTCGGTTGCCGACAGGTAGCCGAGACCGGAATGCACACCGGCCGCGGCGTACAGGGTGGGGTAGGTGGCTGCCATCACTGCGGCCATTGCTCCGCCGGCGGACAAACCTGCGACGTAGACCCGTGATCGATCTGCCTGCTGTTCGTCGATGATCTGCTCCGTGATGCCGGCGATGATGGCCGGTTCGCCGGACCCTGCGTACTGGTCCTCCGGGCGGAACCAATTCCAATATCCGCTGGGGTTCGCGCTCCTTGATTGTTCTGGATAGGCAACCAGGAAGGTGTGCCGTTCGGCAATCGCATTCATGCCGGTGCCTGCCGCGAAATCGGCGGCATTCTGCGTTCCACCGTGCAACATCACCACCAGCGGAACCGGCTCACCACGGTATCCTTTCGGAATGTAGAGGTCATAATTTCGCGATCCGGCCGGGCCGCTGTACGTCAGGTGTCGGATCTCACCACCGGCCGCGGCTGCCGCCTCGATGGCCGCAGAATTGCCGCCGGGCATGGAAAGACCCTGGGGTAGCAGTGATGTGAGATTTGCGGGTAGCGAAACAGGCAATCCGTCCGGCAAGTTCGTCAGTCCGTTGGGGAGTTTGCTCAGCAGTCCCTTCGGCAGGCCTTTCAGTCCGGTCGGCAATTTCTTGAGCAGCGAGTGGATATCGACGGGCAGTCCTGTCGGCGCGGTTCCATTTCCGGCGGCGGGACGGTGCGAACCGGTGTCGTCGGGCCTCGAAGGCTTCGTGGGGGCGGTAATGCCCAGCTGAGCGAGAATTCCGGTTGGGTCGGGAAGATTCTGGTAACCGCCGGATGATGCCGCTGAGTTGCGGTTCCGGGCGAGGTTGTCGGCGTTGTCGCGGATGAGCCGCATGGCGCGGTCCAGGGTGGCGGTGACGTTTTCGCCGGAAGTATTGACGGACATGGTTGTGTTGCCCCTTTTTGGGTCGCTGAATTGGTTGATTTGAGCGAGGCCGAACAAACGGTGTCGGCCGTCGCTGTGACGCGCCACATGATCATGGCGCGCTGGAACTCCGCACGGCTGGGCCGCGGGATCTGCTGATCTCAGTGCTGTGTCGTCAGACCCTTCGCTGACTCAGGTAGTTCGGGATGCCAAGGCGGCCTTGACTTCTCGTGACGCCCGAAACGCGCCGAGTACCTCGACGGACTCGATGGTGGCCAAGGCCAGGTCAACAGGGACGTCGTTGGCGATGCTGCCCAAACCGAGCACCCGAAGGTGCACCGTCTTACCGGCCGCTCGGAGTTCCTCGAGCTGAGCACGGGTGTATTGCACGGAACCCAGTTCCAACGTGCGCCGGGCGACAGTGTCCCGCACAGCGCCGGAACGGGTCTCCAGTTGCCGCCGTATTGCCGAGCGGATGAAATCGGTGCGGTTGGCGTAGAACCCTTCGCCGACCAACAGGTCGATCTCACCCAGATCCACCAACCCCAGGTTGATGGTGATCTTTTCTGTCTTCTCGATCTCGGCCACCGAGTTCACTTCCCTTCACCGGTACGGCAACGATAGCACCATCCAGCTGGATGGCAAGCGGATGGCGCAGAGATGTTCCGGGAGGGATGTGGGCAGCTGCTGGTCCGAGCGAGCGTCCCTTGTGGGGTTTTGTGGTCGCTACCTGACGCCTGCAGCATGCCTCGAGGGGCAACTGAACTGCTGAAGCAGGGTTCCGGCACTCGGGTGGTGGCCGCGGCAGGTCTGCACCGGCTCAGCCGATCCGCCAGCGCGACCGGGCCGCTTGACCTTCCAGCGGCGGCCGACCGGCGATCCTGGCCAGCCCGCTCGCTCTGGCCGCCAGGGCCGCATCATCCCGCCCGCGTGGCCGCGGATCGCCGCGTAGGTCATTGGACGGCGGCAGCATCGGGGTCTGGGAAGTGCCGACGCGAACGTGCGCTCCGACGGCCAGTGCCGCGAACAGCACCGGGACTGCCGCGGCGCCGAGGCCACCAAGGCTGACGTCGCCGTCACGTTCTTCGGCGATCCGGACCACCTGCGCGACGAGATCGATCGCCGATGGTCCCTCGTCGAGCACGATTTCCAGCAGGTCTCGCGGCAACCGGTCGACCAGGTCGGCACCCGGATGCTCGGGGTCGGTGGTGATCACCAATCCGGTCTGCCGGCGCAGGCCGGCCACGGTGGCAATGAAATCGGGCTGGTCGATCGCCAGGTGAATTCGGCTGACACCAACCTGTTCCGCATCGATCGCCGCCCGCAGCAAGTGGCCGAGCTCGCTGGGAGCGGGTGCCAACGTGATCAGCGTGCCGCCGAAACCCGTCCCTGTTGTGGGTGTGTCACCATCCGCTGCTCGATCAGACATCGGCCAGCAACTTCAGCAATACCGCCGGGTCGATGTTGCCGCCGGATAGCACCGCAACGGTCTTCCCGCCGGGCAACTGGTCGGCGTGATGCAGGAAGGCAGCCGTCGCGACGGCCCCGCTCGGCTCGGCCACCAGCCGGGCCTGAAGAATCAATCGCCTGGTGGCGTCGGCGATCTCGTCCTCGGTGACCGTGATGATGTCGTGCACCTGGGTGCGGATGTGTTCCCACGGCAGCGCGCCGACGCTGAAAGTGCGCAGCCCGTCGGCCATCGTCCGAGCGGTCAGCGCGGGTGTCCACGGGATGCGTCGTCCCGCCCGGAACGACTCGGCCGCGTCGCCGGCGAGTTCGGGTTCGACGCCGACGACCCTGGCGTCGGGCAGCAGAGCGGTGATCGCCGCGGCGATCCCGGAGATCAGCCCACCGCCGGATACTGGGACGAGAATCGTTGTGACGTCAGGTAAGTCAACGGCGATCTCCAGCCCGACGGTGCCCTGGCCGGAGATGACATCGGGATGGTCGAACGGCGGGATCATCGCCCTGCCGGTCTGCGTGGCCAGCTCGGCCGGGCGGCTGAACCGCTCCTCGACGGGCACGAGTTCGACGGTCGCCCCGAGGTCCCGGGTGGCCTGGATCTTCCCGACCGGTGCGTTATCCGGAATCACGATGTGCGCGTCGATACCGAACGCCCGCGCCGTGTAGGCCACCGCCTGGGCGTGATTACCGGAGGAGTGGGCGAGCACACCCCGAGCCCGGACAGCAGGATCGAGCCGGGAGATGGCGGTCGCCGCGCCACGGATCTTGAAAGCGCCGACCGGCTGCAGGTTCTCGGGTTTGAGCCACAACCCGGGCCACGGTGCGGCCAGCAAGGGCGTCCGCACCGCGTACGGTCGGATCAGCTCCGCCGCATCCCGAATCATCTCGATATCGACCAGTCGCAGGCCCACCGGATCAGCTCCGCCGGATCTGGCTCAGTGCGCGCCGGTCGATCGCCGACAACGGGGTTGCCGTCGCGCTTTCGGCCAGGGCATCGGCTGGGTCGATGGCTGCGTCGACAGTGCCTGCCAGCAAGGGGGTTCCGACGTCGACACTGCGCTTGAGCAGAGCCAGCGCGATCGGTCCGTCCTCGTAGTGTTGGGCGACCGTACCGACTCTGCCGACGACCCGGCCTTCCGTCGTGGTGACCGGATCACCGGTCTCCGGCAGGCCGCTCGCTGAGCCGTCCAGGTTCAGCATCACCAATCTGCGGGGCGGCCGGCCGAGGTTGTGCACCCGGGCGACGGTCTCCTGCCCGCGATAGCAACCCTTCTCCAGGTGGACGGCAGTGGCGAGCCATTCGACCTCGTTCGGAATCGTCCGGTCGTCGGTGTCAACGCCCCAGCGCGGCCGGCGGGTAGGAATCCGCAGGGCGTCGGCCGCCCAACTGCCGCCGGGAACCGCACCCGCGGCGACCAGCGCGCCGGCCACCCGGCCGAGCTCGGACCGGGGAACCAGCAGGTCGACACTGTCGTCGTTGCGGCGCACGACTCCGCCGCCCGGCAGCAGCCCGGCGTGCGCGAGGCCCGGGTCGGACAATGTCAACGCCTGCTCGGCGAGCGGCCACGCGAGCGGACCGAGCAGCGATAGCTCGGCGAAATCGGCCGTGCGGTCGGCGAGGACCACCTTGGACCAGAACCGCATCCCGTCGAGGTAGCCGAGCAAGGCCGTGCCTGCGCCGGGCTCGGTGTCCAGGTAGGTCACTTCGCAGAGCTCAGTGAGAACAACATGGTGTTCGACATGGCCCTGGGGCGACAACACCAGCGCCTGGGTGACCTCGCCGTCGGTCAGCGTCGTGAGGAATTGGCTGGTCAGGGTGTGCAGCCAGGTCAGCCGGTCCGGCCCGGTCACTGTGAGCAGCGAGCGGTTCGAGCGGTCGATGAGGATCGCACCCCGCTCAGCTGCCCGTTGTTCATCGATCGGGTCCCCGTAGTGCCAAGCGGTCCCGGCGTCGATCCCGGTGGCGTTGACCGCACCCGGCAATGCGAGTAAGGGGGAGTGATAAGTGGCCTGGTTCTGCGGTGCTGCCATGGTGTCCATGGTAGGCAGCATGCAAAGAGGGTGGCGCCGCGTCCTGGCCATGGGACGCTGGCGACGTCCCGGCCGAGGGACCGGTGAGGCGCACGTCACAGAGACCGGAGCTCCACCGATTGGTCCAAGAGCGCCCGTGACCGGCAGAATTGCGCCTCATGGCTGGTGACGGTGAGGTCCCGGTTGCATCGTCGGTGGCCGAGCTGATCGGTCGGCGCGGTGCCCCGGTGTTCAACGGGCACGGGGTGACCCCTTTCGTCGAACTCGACCGTGCCGCCTGGGCGGCCCTCGCGGCATCCACCCCGTTGCCCCTGTCCCGGACCGAGATCGAGCGGCTGCGCGGTCTCGGCGACCCGATCGACCTCGACGAGGTCGAGAACATCTACCTGCCGCTGTCCAGGCTGCTCAACATGTACGTCGCCGGTACCGGAGCCCTGCACCAGGTCACCACGAATTTCCTCGGCGAGCGGACCGAGCGGACCCCGTTCGTCATCGGTGTCGGTGGCTCGGTGGCGGTGGGCAAGTCCACCACCTCCCGGGTGCTGCGCGAGATGCTGGCGCGTTGGCCGGACACCCCACGGGTCGAGTTGGTCACCACCGACGGCTTCCTCTACCCCAACGCCGTCCTCAACCAGCGCAACCTGATGCAGCGCAAGGGTTTCCCGGAGTCCTACGACCGGCGGGCACTGCTCCGGTTCGTCGCGGAGGTGAAGTCAGGTGCGGCCGAGGTGCGTGCGCCGCGATACGACCACCTGACCTACGACATCCTGCCCGGTGACGAGATCGTGGTCCGCCGACCGGACGTGCTGATCGTCGAGGGACTGAACGTCCTGCAGCCCGCGCACCTGGACGAGGGCGGTCGAAGCGCACTGGCCCTGTCCGACTTCTTCGACTTCTCCATCTACGTCGACGCCCATCCGGTTGATGTCCGCCGGTGGTACGTCGACCGGTTCCTCCGGCTACGGGAAACCGCATTCGTCCACCCCGACTCCTATTTCCGCCGGTACGCGGACCTGACCGATGCGGAGGCGGTCGAGACCGCGAACCGGATCTGGTCGTCCATCAACGAACCCAACCTGGTGGAGAACATCCTGCCCACCAGGGGCCGGGCCACGCTGGTCATGACAAAAGGTCCGGACCACGCCGTCAGCCGGATCCGGCTCCGCAAGCTGTAAACGGCCGCCCCCGATTTCCCCTCGCCCGTTCTCAGTCGTCGAACCGGCCGCGCACAGTTGCGGCACAGTCCCCGCATCGACAGTGAGGGAGTCGCCGAACAATCGGCGCTGACCTCGACGAAAGGGATCCGACCGTGAAGTCTGACAATTCGAGCGCGTCGCAGGCCGCGCGGGGACGTGCGCTCAGGAGCCGGGTACGACGGTTGACGGCCGGGATCGTGGGTGCCGCGGTGGTGGCAACCGCCGGTGTGACGGCCGCACTGGCCGTCGAGTCGACGAGCGCGCTTGCGGCCGACCCTGCTGGTTCCGTTGCCGTGCAGTCGACCACGGGTTCCGGGACAGCTGCCGGCGGCAGTTCGGCACAGTCGTCGACCACGGCAAGCAGCACTTTGGCTGCCCCGTCGCAGGTGCCAATCGCCGCCCAGGGCAAGAGCAATGCCACCTCCGGCGGCTCGTAACGGCTCACCGACGGCCAGCGGGACCATTGACCGGTCCGAACAGGGTCCGACGGCCCTGGCCCAACCGAGTCGGAAGGCGCAGATTCGGAACTGACCGCTGCCTGCGGTCTTTGGCGCGTGTCCAATGCGGCGTCAGATAGCCCGGTGAAGGAGAAGCCATGTCCTACGGTTCATCGTTGAAGGTGGCATCCACGGCAGCGCTCGCGCTTCCGACGGACCCGGTCCGGCTGCTCATGACCTACCCACCGGCGACGGTCGATGTCGCGGTCAGTCTGCGTGATGCGGCCGAGCAACTGGCAGCCGAGGAAATCGGTGCGCTACTTGTCACCGGGGACGGTGCGCTCGGAATTCTCTCGGAGCGGGACATCGTCTCCGTCGTCGGTGCCGGCGGTCCACTCGACACACTGCAGGCCGGCGATGCCATGAACACAGACATGGTCTGGTCGTCACCCAATACGTCGATCTGGGAAGCGGGCAGGCTGATGCTCGATGCCGGTGTCCGGCATCTGCCCGTCGGCGACGGAACCGTTGCGGTCGGGATCGTCTCGATTCGCGATGTGCTGGCGGTCGTACTCGAATCACCGCCGAAGACCTGAAGTCGGCAACGCCGGGGCCGCTGACGGCCCCGGCGTGACCGGGGGCCCGGGCGCCTACTGTGGTGGCCGTGACGGAACCCGCTGCGCCGATGGTTGCGCTCCTCGACGGAACCCTGCAGGACCCGGGGACGCCACTGTTGCGCCCCGACGACCTGGGCGTGCTGCGCGGCGAGGGGGTCTTCGAGACGACCCTGGTGGTCGACGGCGAGCCGCGGGATCTGGACGACCACCTCGCTCGACTGGCAGTCTCCGGTGAAATGACCGGCATGGTGGTGCCGGCACCCGAAAGTTGGCGTCGGGGAGTTGACGCTCTGGTGTCGTCGTGGACCGGAGACCGGCAGATGGTGATGCGACTGGTCGCCAGTCGCGGACCCGAATCGGTCAGCGAGCCGGTCTGTTACGTCCTGGGGGTCCGGCTTTCGCCGGTCAGCATTCGGCAACGGTCGGCGGGCGTCCGGGTGCTGTTGCTGGACCGGGGATTCACCGGGCAGGCGGCCGAGTCTGCGCCGTGGTTGCTGGCCGGGGCGAAGACGCTCTCCTACGGGGTGAATATGGCCGCGCTCCGGTATGCCGTGGCGAATGGCGCCGACGACGCCATTTTCGTCGGGTCCGACGGGGTTGTGCTGGAGGCGCCGACCGCATCCGTCGTCGTGGCCAGCGGCCGGGTCCTGCGAACACCGTCGCCGGACGGCATTCTCGACGGCATCACGGTCCGGCGGCTGTTCCGGGCGGCGCAGGCTGCGGGCTGGAAGACCGAGGCCGCCGTCCTCACCGCCGAGGATCTGCACAGCGCCGACGGTGTTTGGCTGGCCTCCAGTGCCCGGCTGCTCGCACCCGTGGTGGACATTGATGGCGTTTCCCTCGTCGATCACGGCCTGACCGCGGATGTTGCTGCGCTGCTGCAGGTCCCGGCCTGACCGAGACGGTCCTCCTGCTTGTTCCGGCCAGATCTTCGAGCGGTCAAAATTGAGTTGGGGGCGACCAGCGGTACGAGTACGTGCTTGCTGGTCCCGGGGAGTTTCAATCGGCTCGGCGTTCCAACCTTCGCAGCGCATCCTCGGCGCGGCGTTGCCGGATCTCGGCTCGCCGCAGCTGCACCCGGGTGTCATCGAGGCCTTTGCGTGCGTCGGCGACCTGTTCCTCGAGGCGCTGTAGGCGCTCCAGCCTGGTCTGTTCTTCGTCCGTTGCGAGGATGACTGCTCCTTCCGCCTCGTCCACCGCCCGCCTGGCGTCATCCAGCTTTTGCTGCTTGGCCGCCGCTGCCGCTGCGTCGGCCTGCGCGCGTGCTTCAGCTGCCTGCTCCGCTGCGAGTCGGCGGGCCTGCGCGGCTTCTTCCTTCGACATGCCCTTCTTGGCAGGTGCTTTCGGTGCTTGCGTTGCCATGGGTTGGGGTGCGCGCTCGGCCTGCGGGGATTGCACCAGGCTGAGGTCGGGGCCACCCCCGAAGCCGAACCCCTCCCAGCGAGCCGGTTTCACCAGCGTGCCGTCGGCCACCTGGTCCGCAACAACCGCGTCGGCCAGCGCGGCCGTGAGGGTGGAGACCACCTCGTCCCTGATCGTCGAACTCGGTGAACGCTCGTCAAGGATGTCGAAGGCCCGCTTGGTGAGTGCGTCCACCAGTCGTCGGCGCCGAGTGGTCAGTTCGCGGATCTGCTTCGCGTCAACGGACCGCTCGGCGTCCCGCAGCTGGCTGCCGAGATCCAACAATTCCGCGACCGCGTCCGGATCGGTGCGTGCCAGCTGGTTCACCGTGTAGGCCGAACGCGTTGGTTTCCGAAGCGCCGCAATCTGTTTCGCGACTGCGGGATCGCCGGCAGCCTTGGCTGCCGCGGCCAGTGCGGACCGGCGGCCCATAAACTCATCGGGATCGGCCGAGTAGAGCTCGTCGACCGCCTGTGTCAGGGTGCCCTCGTCATTGGCCACGCCCCATCCTGGACCACTACGTGCCGCGGGGCCGACCGGCGGCCGGCCGGGTCAATCTGTGCTGCGGAGCGTCCCGGGCTGCTTGCGTCGGCACGGCCGTTCCCGCTGCTAGCCGATCTCGTAGACGACCTGCACCGAGACCTCCAACTGCTGGCTGCCCGGCTCGATCGGTACCGAGGCAGCGGCGGAATCCGTGGCCATCGCCGCCTGCGGGTACATCATGGTGCTGGTGGTCGGCGACTCCGTGATGGAGTGGATCGGGCCGAGGGTGATCCCAGCAGCGTCGGCCAGTTGCTGTGCCTGTGCCTGCGCGCGGTGGACCGCGTCCGCCCGGGCGTTGGCCCGCAACTCGCTGTCGTCGTCAATGGCAAAGGTCAGTTGCTGGACCCGGACAGCGTCGCCGGCCGCCTGACCGGCGGCGTCGATCAGCGCGCCGGCGCCGGCGATGTCCCGCAACTTTGCGGTGACCATGTTCGTCACCTGATAGCCGGTGATCGCGCCCTTGTCGTCGTACGAAGGGTAGATCGACAGCTGACTGGTCTGCAGGTCCTCGGGGGCGACCCCCTTTTCCTTCACGACGTTGATCACGTCGGTCGCCAGTCGGTTGTTGTCGTCGAGCGCGGTCTGCGCGGAAGGGGATCTGGTCTCCACGCCGAGGGAAATCTTGACGACGTCGGGGGTTCCGGTGACAGTGCCGGTTGCTTGCGCGGTGATCAGCCGTGCTCCCGGATCCGCGGCAACTGTCGACCCGGCGACGGTGGAACCGGCAAAGAGGGTGTCCGCGACTGGATTCGCCGCCGCTGCCCGTGGTGCCGCGGTCGGCAGCGTCGGCCCGTTGGTCAACGCCGTGGTTTCCCCATTGGCGGCGGTTTCCGACGGCCCGGAGCACCCGGCGAGAGCGATCATTCCGGCGGTGACGATGGCCATGACGGTCAGTGACTTCTTCATGTCTTCCTCCTGAAGCGGGGCCGTGATGAAGCGGGGCCGTGATGGAGCTGGGCCGTTGTGAAGGTGGACGGAGTCGGGGCCGGCAAAGGTTGCAGTCCTCCGGCGAGAATTTTCGGCCGCCCTTCAGCCTGCGTTGTCGATGCTGATCAGCCCGCGCCGGTGCGCCACCGCCACGGCTTCAGCCCGGCCGCTGACCCCGAGCTTGGACAGCACATTCGACATATGAACGCTGACGGTCTTCGCGCTGATGAACAGCTGCTCACCCACCTGCCGATTGGTCAAACCCTTGGCCACCAGGCGCAGTACCTCGTCCTCGCGCTCGGTCAGCACCCCGATTGGCGGTGGCGTACCGGGCAGCTCCAATCGGGCTCGCCGGCCCAGCGATCGAATGGCCTCGGCCAATGGGGCGGCGCCCATCTCCTGGGCCTCCCCGAGGGCGGTGGCGGCCTCGACCCGCGCAGGCGCCGTCTCCCCGGTCGCGGCGAGAGCGGCCGCGAGCCGCCAACGACTGCGGGCCACCTCGTAGCGATAGCCGTTGCCCCGGTTGTCGAATCCGAATTCCCGCACGGTGTCCCGCCACAGTTCGGGGTCGTCCTGTCCGATCAGCCTGCCGTGCTCGGCCCGCGCCCTGGCCATCCAGCCGCGGCCCTCCGGCCCGAGCGTCCCTCCGCGGGGACGGCCGCGGCGCGCCGTTTCCACCGTGCGCTCCAGCAGGGTCGCACCGAGCGCCTCATCCTCGGTGGTGTTGCCACCGGTCAGCCGCGTCTGTTCGGCCCGGTCGGCCAGTGCTGCGAGTCCAAGCGCAGAGAGCCAGATGCCACCGAGGAAGTAGTCGTTCCAGGCACTGTCCAGGAAGGCGATCACCAGCAGGGTGAGATCCAGGGCGGCCTGGTGCTGACCCGCCCAGGTCAGCGCATCAATGGTGCAGCCACCGGAGACCAGGGCCATCATGGGGTCTCGCTCCCAGCTGGCCTTGACCGAGCGCCCGCGCTCGATCGCGTCGGCATCGCCCCGGGCGACAGCCGCATAGAGGCCGACGACGGACAGCGTCCAGGTGGCGGTTTCCGGTACCCAGTCCATCGCCAGCGGGGACGGGGTGAGATCCCCTGTGACATAGCGGATCAGGTCGCGATAGATGAGCAGCCCGACGCCGTATCCCATCCACAGCACACCGGTTGCCCTCGATCGTTCGATGCCCTCCTCGCAGATCAGTTTCGCCTCTGTCAGCTCACCCGCGTAGTACCGGTTCGACGCCAGATTGTGGATGCTGCGCAGCTCGGCGAGTAGATCGCCGGACTCCCTGGCCAAATGCAAAGAGCGACTGAACAACTCCCCGGCGTGGTCGGGATGCCCAACCTCCAAGACGGCCAGTGTGGTCAGCGCATCCGCCTCCGCGTCGGCGACACCAAGGTCTCGTGCCTCGCGGACCGCCCGCTCCGCGGTGCGTTGGGCGTCGTCATCCCGATCGCAGTTCAGCGCCGACCGGGCGTGCGCGGCCAGCAATCGCGCGCGGTCAGCTGATGGGCCTTCGGCGTCCAGCACCTTGAGTGCGTCCTCGGAGCGGGCGAGCGCCTCGCGCTCCCGGCCGTCGTCAATCAGGTAGTAGGCGGCGGCGGGAGTGAGCCGCGCCCGCTGCAGCGGGTCCGCCAGAGCCAGCGCCGACACCGCGAGCGCGGCCGCCCGCGACGGCTGGCCCGCCCGGCTGGCCGCCGACGCTGCGGCCATTTCGATGTCCACCCGACTCCGGCCCACGCTGGCTGCCGCATCGGGTACCGCAGCCCAGAGTTGCAGCGCCGTCTCGAGGTGACGAAGCTCCTCCGTCGGAGCGAGCACATCTGCCGCCTCGCGCGCCGCGGCGAAGGACGCGGCCAACGCGGCCGGGAGATCGTGGCTGCGCAGCGCGTGATGCGCGATCTCGGCCTGCGATCCGAGGGCCGGGTTGGCGGTCATCTGCCGTAGGTAGTTGCGATGCAATCCGGCGAGCTCGCCGGGCAACAGGTCCGCGTAAACCGCCTCGGCCAGCAATGCATGCCGAAAGGCGATCCACTCGGCATCCTCGGCGACCAGCACGTGGTGGGTCACGGCCTCCCGTAGTGCGCGGTCGAACGCCGCAACGCCGTCGAAACCCGGATCCTGGGACGCGACCGCCCACAGCAGTCCCTCGGACACCCGCCGACCCGATACGGACGCAATCCGCGCCAAGGCCTGCACCGCGGGATCCAGTCGCTCCAGCCGCGAGTGCAGGACATCGGACAGCGACCCAGGCAGCGCTGCGGCGTCCGGGCCACCCTCGATCAATTCCTGCGCGAAGTAGGCATTGCCCTCGGACCGGCTCAGCACGCGCTGCAGTACGGAGTCGGCCAGGACGCGACCGGTGATCGCCGTGCTGAACTCGGCGAGTTCTTCTCGGGTGAACGGCGCAAGCTCGAGGTGATCGACCTTCGGCAACCGCAGGAGTTCGGCCAGCACCGGGCGGAGCGGGTGCCGGCGGTGCAGGTCGTCGGTGCGGTAGGTGCCGACGACCAGCAGATTCTCGGTGCGCAGCCGGGCGAGCAGAAAACGCAACACATCCCGGCTCGACGGGTCCGCCCAATGCAGGTCCTCGATCATCAGGACCAGCGGTTCAGCAGCAGTGCCGCTGGCCCCGAGCACGGTGGCGATGCCGTCGAACAACTGCATTCGGGCTGCCTGATTGTCGGTCCCGCCGGCGGCGTCCGCCAGTCCACCTTCGAGCAACCGGGCCAGCGCCGGCCTTGTCGCGACGGCCTTGTCCACCTGGTCGGTACTGGTTCGCAGATGCGAGAGCGCCTCGGTGAACGGTAGGTAGGGGAGTCCGACATCGCCCAGATCGATGCAGTGGCTGATGACGACCAACGCCCCCGCCGCCTCGGCAATCTCCGCCATCCGGCTCAGCAGGCGGGTCTTGCCGACCCCCGCCTCACCGGACAGCAGTATTGCCCCCGGCTCGCCGGAGCGGGCACGGTCAAGCGCCGAGCGGAACTGCTTCAGCTGCTCCGCGCGGGCGACGAACGGCGAACCTGGTGCGGATCGGGCCACCGGTCAATAGTGTCAGCCACCACCGACGGTGGCGGCCGATCCCGGCCGTCGGGCCACCGCCGTCACTCGACGGCCGGCCCGATCGGCCCGGGTGTCCCGACGTCACGCCGCGTGGGCCGACGTCCGCTCTTTGTCAACCGGCCGGGGCCGGATCGGGATCAGCGGTACCGGCACGCGTTGTGCCGGGAGCGGCTGTGCGGGAATGTGCTGCGCCGTGGCCCGGGTCTCGGCCTGCTGGGCCGAAACATGCAGGGCCGGCTCTCGGCGCCGGCTCCACCGGTGAAAGTCGTTCCGGACCTGCTGGTGGCGGTAGGCGACCTCGGCGTCGAGAGCTGGTCCCCAGGGGATGCTCACTGCAATCTCCTTCGATGATCGGCGAACCGGGTGCTCGCCGTGGTGACCTTCACGGTTCCGCTAAGACCGGTCGGCCGGCATCGGAAGATCGCGCATGATTTGGAGGTCGGCCACCTCAGATGACAGCTCAGCGAGTCTCAGGCGGACTGAGGCACCTCAGACGGCCAGTTCGCGGCCGTGATCGCGCCGATCAGTGGCCGCCGATTTGGACCGTATCCTGGCGACGCCTTCGACGGCTCCCGATGTCGGCGGTGTGCCGATCGGAGAATAATGGAACGACGAGCGATTCACCGGTTCCGGTCGAAAAGGCGTTGAACATGTCCATGCCGAGCTATGCCGACGTCATCGTCCTGAACCGCCGGCCAGGACCAGCATTGCGTCCGGGCGACCTGGTCGCGGAGCGCCGGCCGCTGCGCGCACCTGACCCGGGCGAGGTTGTGGTGCGCAACCTGGTCACCAGGGTGGATCCCTACCAGCTGCGGATGCTCCGGGGCTCGTCCGAGGTCGCCCCGGCCGCCATCGGTGAGCCCGTCCCGGCCAACAGTGTCGGTCTCGTCGTGCGGTCCGAGGACCCGGGTGTGCCAGTGGGCACACAGGTTGCCACCTACACCGGTTGGCAGTCCTACGCGACGACCAAGATCGCGCCGACCGAGATCGCCGACCCGTCGCTCGGGGGGCCAGTGGAGTGGCTCAGCGTGCTGGGCACGACCGGAGTGACCGCCTACGTCGGTATCCACGACATCGGCCAGGTGCGGGCGGGCGACAGCGTGCTGATCAGCGCCGCCACGGGAGCGGTGGGCGGCGTGGCCGTCCAGCTGGCGAAGGCCGCCGGGGCGCGGGTGGTTGCGATCGCGGGCGGCAGGAATCGCACCGATCATGCCGTCCGCGTGCTGGGCGCGGACGTCGCGGTCGACTACCGCGATCCGGCATTCCCCGAGCGCCTTGTGCAGGCAGCGGGAGACGGAATCGATGTGTTCTTCGACAATGTCGGCGGACGCCAGCTCACGCTCGCGCTGTCCGTGCTCAACAACTATGGCCGCGTCGTGCTGTGCGGCTCGGTCAGCAGTTACGCGCGTCCGGATGATCCCGACGCGGGGACCGATCTCCGGGACGCGGTTTTCAAGCGCATCACGTTGCGAGGTTTCATCGTCGGCGACTTCTATCCGGAGCGGCTGCTGCCGATCCGCGAACAGATCGGGGTGTTGCTGCGGGCGAAGCGGTTGCGGGTGGTGGTGAGCGAGTTCGCGGGCCTGGAGCGCGCGGCTGAGGCGCTGGCGACGGTCTTCGACCGCGGGTCGCCTTATATCGGCAGTCGGGTCGTCCGGATCTCGGAAGGGTAGGCCGCAAGAGCGATGCATCCCAGGCCACCCGCCCGGGCGAAAACCAGCACATCACAGCTCATTACGTCATCGGCCACATCCACCGATGCCGGCCTTGGAGGGCTCACCGTGGAATATCTCGTGACCATGACTACCCGCGTCCCCGACGAAACATCAGACGCCGCGGTCCAGGACATCCGGAACCGCGAGGCCGCGCACTCGCGTGAACTCGCGGCCCAGGGACACCTGCTGCGCCTGTGGCGCCCGCCGCTGCAACCAGGAGAATGGCGCACCCTCGGCCTGTTCGCCGCCGCCGATCGCGCCCAGCTGGAGAAAGTGCTCGCCTCCATGCCGCTGCGGGTGTGGCGCACCGATGAGGTCACGCCGCTGTCGCCACACCCGAATGACCCTGCTCGACAATCAGGGCAACGCGTTTAGACCGTGCCCGAAGGCGGGGCGGCGCCGCACCGGCGGGACGAGCCGGCTAGCTCGCCACGCTGCCGTAGCGGACGGCCGCCCGAGCGCGGGCCTTGGCCGCCTCGATCTCCCGGTCCTTGGCCGGCGCGGACGTCACCAGATCCTGTAGCAGATGCCCCGTGATGTGCGCGATCTCGGCGACGGCCCGATCAAACGTCGCCTGGTTCGCCGCGGACGGCTTCGTTGTCCCGCTCACCTTGCGCACGTACTGCAACGCGGCGGCGTGTACCTCGTCGTTGGTTGCCGGTGGGTCGAAGTTGTGCAGGGTTCGGATGTTTCGGCACATGACTCGAGCGTGCCACAGCCCGCGGACAACCCCAAGGTCCTCCATCGCCGGCGGTCACTACCCTCGCGAGAGGTGGGACACCCGATACCGGCGCGGAGGAAAACATGGAACTTGGATTGCACATCGCGGACTTCACCTTTCCGGACGGGGCGGCCGGACTGCGGGACGATCTCACCAGGATCGTCACCGCCGCCGAGGAGGTCGGCTTCGCCAAGGTGAGCGTGATGGACCACCTTTGGCAGATCTCCATGCTCGGTCCGCCGGAGCACGAGATGCTGGAGGCCTACACAACTCTCGGATACATCGCCGCGCGGACGTCGAAGGTCGACCTGGTCACCTGGGTGACGGCCGTTGTCTACCGGGAGCCCGGACTGCTTGCCAAGCTGGTCAGCACCCTTGACGTGTTGTCCGGTGGCCGGGCCTGGCTGGGCATCGGCGCGGCCTGGAACGAGGCAGAGGCGCATGGCCTCGGCCTACCGTTCCCTTCGACCGCCGAGCGGTTCGAGCGGCTGGAAGAAGCCCTGCAGATCTGCCTGCAGATGTGGAGCGACGACGACGGCCCGTACAACGGCAAGCACTATCGACTCGAGCGCACACTCAACTCACCGGCCACCATCACCAACCCGCACCCGCCCATCCTGATCGGTGGCGGCGGGGAGAAGAAGACCCTGCGACTGGTCGCCAGGTACGCACAGGCGTGCAACCTGTTCCCGTCCCCCGATCTGCCACACAAACTCGACGTGCTCCGCGAGCACTGCGAACGGGAAGGCCGGAACTACGACGACATCGAGAAGACGGTGATGATGGCGCTCGATCCGGGTGAGAACGGCGAGAACGTCGACGCCATCCTGGCGCAACTCCAGTTGATGGCCGGTCTCGGCATCTCCCATGTGCACGGCATCGTGCCGAGGGTGTGGAAGATCGATCCGCTGACCGTGCTCGGGCGGGAAGTGATACCGGCAATCGCGGATTGGTGATCAGGCCGCCCCGTAATGCCGACCAACCCCGAGTCCGGTTCAATAACCTACATGGATCCACGCGCAGGACAGCCTGCTGAGGCCAGCGATCTCATCGACGTCGACGCCGTACTCGCGGCGTACGAGGACTTGCATCCGGATGTCTCCATCCCCGACCAGCGGGTGGTGTTCGGCACCTCCGGACACCGCGGGTCGAGCCTGGACACAGCCTTCAACCGGGACCACATTTTGGCCATCACCCAGGCCATCTGCGAGTACCGCGCCGAGCAGGGCACCGACGGTCCGATGTTCATCGGCGCCGACAGCCACGCCCTGTCCGGCCCCGCCACGGCGACCGCACTGGAAGTTTTCGCCGCCAACGGCGTCACCGTGATGCTCGATTCGGCTGATGGGTACACCCCGACGCCCGCGGTATCCCACGCCATCCTGAAGGCCAACCGGAAGCGCACCACCAAACTCGCGGACGGCATCTGCGTCACCCCCAGCCACAACCCGCCGCGGGACGGCGGCTTCAAGTACAACCCGCCCAACGGTGGCCCCGCCGACAGCGACGCCACCTCGGTGATCGCGGCCAGGGCGAACGACATCCTGGCAGGCGGGCTCGTCGATGTGAAGCGGATGAGCTACGAATCTGCGAAGAACGCGGACACCACCGGCTACTACGACTTCATTTCCGGCTACGTCGGTGACCTGGAAAACGTCCTGGACATCGATGCCATCCGCGACGCCGGTGTGCACATCGGCGCCGACCCGCTGGGCGGCGCTTCGGTGGCCTACTGGGCGGCGATCGCCGAGCGACTCAAGCTCGACCTGACCGTGCTGAACAAGGCCACCGATCCCACCTTCTCGTTCATGACGCTCGACTGGGACGGCAAGATCCGGATGGACTGCTCCTCACCGAACGTCATGGCCTCGGTGGTGAGAAAGGTTGTCGAGTCCGACGGTGCTTACGATATTGCTACCGGTAATGACGCCGACGCGGACCGGCACGGCATCGTCACGCCCGACTCCGGGCTGATGAACCCGAACCACTATCTGGCCGTCGCGATCGACTACCTGTACAGCCACCGCACCGAGTGGGGCGCCGATATGGGCGTCGGGAAGACGCTGGTGTCTTCCTCGATGATCGACCGGGTGGTCGAGCAACTTGGCCGGCGACTGGTCGAGGTCCCGGTCGGCTTCAAGTGGTTCGTTCCCGGCCTGATCGACGGCTCGATCGGGTTCGGTGGTGAGGAATCGGCGGGTGCATCGTTCCTGCGCAAGCGCGGCACCGTCTGGACGACGGACAAGGACGGCATCCTGCTCGCCCTGCTGGCGTCGGAGATCAAGGCCGTCACCGGCAAGTCGCCGAGCGAGCGGTACAAGGAACTGACCTCGCAGTTCGGTGACCCGGCCTACGCGCGAATCGATGCCCCGGCCACCAAGGAGCAGAAGGCAAAGCTGGGCAAACTGGCACCGGAGGACGTGAAGGCCGATTCGTTGGCCGGCGAGAAGATCACCGCCCGGCTGGTGACGGCGCCCGGCAACGGGGCGGCCATCGGCGGGCTCAAGGTGACCACCGAGAACGCCTGGTTCGCCGCCCGGCCGTCCGGCACCGAGGACGTCTACAAGATCTACGCCGAGTCCTTCAAGGGCCCCGAACACCTCAAGCAGGTGCAGGAAGAAGCCCGCGACGTGGTGTCCGCAGCCCTCGGCGGGTAGCGCCTGAGCAGCGAAAACGATGGGCCACTTCTGGTTTTCCGCTGCACAGGGAGGGCCAGAAGTGGCTATCGAATCGGCTGGACATTCCGAGGGTCGAGCGAAACGCGCATCATGATGCGGCACCGTGATGCTGTGATGCATCGTGCGGACCACGGTGAACATCGACGAGCACCTGCTGGCCGAGGCGAAGGTCCGGGCGGCGCGTAGCCATCGGTCGCTCGGCGACGTCATCGACGAGGCACTACGGCTCCGCTTCGCCGCTGATGACCGTCCGGCGCGGAGTGTCTCGTTGCCGACCTACGGCGTACCGGGTGAGCGCCTGCTGGTCGACATCGAGGACCGGGATGCGGTCGCCGAAGCACTGGGCGAAAACGTCGCATTCAGCACCGACGGGGGTGACGATGCTGATCGCTGACGTGAACGTCTTTGTCGGGGCGCATCGATCCGTGATCACGGATCACCTGGGATACAGCCGCTGGCTCTCCGGGCGCCTCGCCGGCAACGAGGTCTTCGGTGTGAGCGAGCTCGTCCTCTCGGCGTTTCTCCGGTTGGTGACGAACCATCGGATATTTTCCAGTCCTACCCCCGTTGAGTCCGCGCTGGAGTTCTGTGACGCGGTTCGTCAGGCGCCGGCCACGGTGATCGTCACACCCGGCCATCGGCACTGGTCCATCTTCGCTGATCTGTGCGCGAGGACGCCGGCCCGCGGAAATGTGGTTCCCGATGCCTACCTCGCTGCCCTGGCAATTGAAAACGGCGCAACATTCGCCACCCGGGATCGCGGATTCGCCAGATTTGCCGGAGTACGCCTTCTTGATCCTCTCTCGGCGCCGGCGTCATTCGATCCCGATAAGACGCGCCAACCAGCAGCTCGCTGACCAGCCATCAGCCAGCCAGGCGATCCAGGGCAACAGACGCATGCGGCGCCAGTTCGGCGTCGGAATGCGCGCGCTCCTCGACATAGGCGAGCCGGCCATCGGGGGTGATGCCGTACAGCCGCGTACCACCAACCACCGGTATGGCGGTCGGGGTGCGGACGACGGCGTCCGTGGACAGTGCCCAGCTGGCCACCGAGCGGGGCCGCCCGTAGAACAGTTCGATCCGCCCCTCGGCGTGCGCGACCATCAGCTCGATCGACCCGTCCGGCTGCGGCCGCCAGAAGCCGACCTCGCGGGCACCCGGCCCGGTGACCGCCCCGTCGGGGTCGAGCAGCCAGCTGACGGATTCGTACGTCAAGAACGGCCGGCCGTCATGGGCAATGGTGATCTGCTGGCCGAACTCGAGGGTCCTGCGGTGCGGGTCGTTGCCGAACAGCCCGGTGCCGCGCCACACGCCGATCAGTGGCAGCAACGACAGGCAAGCGGGGTGCACCTCGGGGCCCGACCGGACATTCGCCGTATCCGCCGGGATCGGCAGCGGGGGGACGTCGGCGATGTTGCGTCCACCGGTGACTGCCGCGCGCTCCTGGGCCGCGGCGATGGCGGCGTTACCACTCACCGGCGGGACGGGCTCGAGCGTCTTCTCGTCGACAGCGCCCGTCGGCCGGAGCACAGGGACGTACTCACCGGCGGTCCGCTCGGCCCCGACCAGTCCGGCGATCTCGTCGGCCGTTGGACCGATGTACCTGCCGTTGGATGTGTCGAAGGGGTTGGCTGGATCGGTCACTTGTCTTCGTGCACCAGCCGGTACACCACGTAGAAGGCAAACCACGTGATCAACAGCGCCACCGCGACCAATAGGCCCGTAAAGAAGATTTCCACCCTGGCAGCCTAACCCGGTCGGCGCCGACATCCGGTGTGTCGGGCAGCACGTTGGGTCCGGGTTCAGCTGACCACCCTCGGCTCAGACCAGCACGATGTCCAGCCGGTTGAGGCCAACTGTCGCATCGACACTCGCCCGCCCGTTGCCGGAGCGGGACAGCGCCCGAACAGTCCAGGCGCCCGGTGCGGCGTAGAAGCGGAAGTCGCCGGCCGCGGAGGTGACGACCTCGGCGGTGAATTCGCCGGTGGAGTCGAGGAGTCGAACGAAGGCGCCGCCGACCGGGGCGGAGCCCGCCAGCACCTTGCCCTGGACGACGGACTGGTCGGTGATGTCAACACCAGCGGGGAAGTCGGCGGATTGTTCAGGAGCTGCACAAGACATGTCAGGTGTTCCTCTCGGAGAATGTCTGGCTATCAGAATGTCTGGTGATCAGGAGATGAATTACGCGCCGACCTCGACCGGCACACCAACCAGGGAGCCGTATTCGGTCCAGGAGCCGTCGTAGTTCTTGACATTCCTCTTGCCGAGGATCTCGGTCAGCACGAACCAGGTGTGGCTGGAGCGCTCGCCGATGCGGCAGTAGGCGATGGTGTCCTTCTCGTCCTGCAGGCCGACCGACGCGTACAGCTCGGTCAATTCCGCGTCGGACTTGAAGGTGCCGTCCTCGTTGGCCGCCTTCGACCACGGCACGTTCAGCGCGGTGGGGATGTGTCCCGCGCGCTGAGCCGCTTCCTGCGGCAGGTGCGCCGGAGCGAACAGCTTCCCGGAGAACTCGTCGGGGGAGCGGACGTCGACCAGGTTCTGTTCGCCGATAGCGGCGAGAACCTCATCCCGCAGGGCCCGAATACTGAGGTCCTGATCCGTTGCGGCATAAACGGTTTCGACCCGATCGGGAACCTCGGTGACCAGTGCCCGGCCGTCCAGTTCCCACCTCTTGCGGCCGCCGTCGATGAGCTTGACGTCCTGGTGTCCGTACAGCTTGAAGTACCAGTAGGCGTACGCGGCGAACCAGTTGTTGTTGCCTCCGTAGAGGACGACGGTGTCGTCGTTCGAAATCCCCTTGGCGGACAGCAGCTTCTCGAAGCCCGCCCGGTCCACGAAGTCGCGGCGGACCGGATCCTGCAACTCGGTCTTCCAGTTGATCTTGACGGCCCCGGCGATGTGGCCGGTGTCGTAGGCCGCGGTGTCTTCGTCGACCTCGACGAGGACGAGACCGGGGGTGGACAGGTTTTGTGCTGCCCATTCAGTGCTGACGAGTGAGGCCTCGCGGCTCATACTGTGCTCCTTGCGGTGGCGACTTCGCCGGACGGCGAGCGACGGATGTCGGGGACGTGCGGGGTTCGGTGGCGGTGAACTTCTTGCGGGCCGTGAATTCTCACGGTCGAAGGCCGGAGATCTCCGATCTGGCGCACGCGGCGCACGGATCGAGAGGCGGGGTGTTGTTGCTGCTACCGAGTCAGGTCAGCAAGCAGCGTGTCGACAAGGACACAGACACCCGGGAGCAACGCAACAGAGGGCGCTACCGACACGAACAAGGTCGACGGCGCGCCGGCTTGTCAGCATCGGGCCCATGAAGACAACGGTAGCAGCCGTCGTCCATGCGTCCTGACCGCACGTGGTGTCATCCGGCGTGCGGAACGATCACCACCGGCGTCGCCACCCGGCGCAGGATGCCGATCGCCATCGATCCGATCACGAGCGTCGCGAGCCCACTGTGCCGAAAACTGCTGGGCAGAAGACCGCCATATTTTTCCGAGCCGATGACCACCATGTCGGCGGTTTCTGCCAACTCGGCGAGCACGTCGACCGGGTGCCCGCACCGAACGACGGTGTCGATGACCGATTCGGCATGCGTGTGCCGCAGTTCGGTAGCGAGCTCACGGAGTGCAGCAGCGGCGCCCTGCTCGAGGATGACGGACGCTTCAGCCGAGGTTGCTCTGGTGTCCCTCGGGTATTGCCACGTGCTCACGATCACTGTCGATGCCTGTCTTGCAGCGGCCTCGGCGATGGCGAATTCGACAGCGGCGGGGCCGGACCGCACGTCATATCCGACGACAATCCGGTGCCGATCCGGCTGGGCGATCGCCCTGACGACGCAGACCGCGGCTTTTGTGCGGACCGCGAGCTGGCCGGTCACCGAGGTCGTGAAGTGGTCGCGCCAGCCGCTGTAACCGTGGCCGCCGACCACCAGGAGGTCGACCCGGCTGGAAACAGCGAGCAGCACCTCGGTGGGGCTGCCCTCGAGTACTTCGATGTGAACCTCTGCGCCGTCAGCTGTCTCGTTGATTCTCCGCCGGATCGCGGCGACCTGATCGGAGATCTCTGCGTCGCGCCCCCGGTCCGATCGGGCGGGTTGCGGGGTGTGGTCGACCCTGGGCGGCTCGGCGATGACCGCCAGCAGTTCAGTGCCCCGGTCCGCGGCGGCGCTCAGCGCCCAGCGCAGGGCGATCAGGCTCGATTCCGAGCCGTCAACGCCGACGGCGATGGTGTCGGTGTTCGGCAACCCGCGACCTCCCGTCGGCCGGATTGGCGAAGATTATACCGATTCAGTCGATTTCGGGGTTCGTACCGGGTCGGGAATCCGGCCGATCACTTCAGGTCGGACAGCAATACCGACCCGGTGGTGGCGGTCACCACGACGTCCCCACCCACGACCGAGACATTCGCCGCAGTGACCGAGAACGGCAGCCCGGTGAGCGGGAACGACGTCGACAACCCACCGGCCAAGGCGTTCGCGGCCGCGCTGATGATGGGGGTCAGATCGATCCCCGCTGCCGCCAGGGAACCGACCGACAGGGTCAACGTGTCGTTCGCGACAGTGATGGACGCAGTGCCGGTGAGCGGGATCTGCTGCCCGGCAACCGTGACGGAGGTGGACACGGCGAGGCTCCCGTCGGGAGCCGCGGAGAGCGACAGGTTCGGCTGGTTCAGTGCGGCCGAGAGCGAGCTGAGCGGGATCAGCACCTGCAGCATCGTGGATTGGGCCGCGAGTTGGGATGTGTTCCCCGACAGGGCGTCCTGCAACGGCAGCGTCACCTGGGAGAGATCGAGCTGTGCCCGGATGCCCGGCAGCAGGCTGTTGTCGATGTTGGCCGCAGTGATGATGACCTGCGGGTATTCACCCTGAACGGCGTGCAGCATGAACGGGAAGCCCTCGATCGAGACGTCCGGAACCGCCGCTGTGCCGAGTTCGGTCTGCACGGCGGTGGCCGTCCTGGATTCGGCGTACGCACGCAGTCCGAAGTCGGCCGCGACGAGTAGGACGGCCAGCACGATCAGGGTGATGACGAACTTGCGCACCCCGTCAGTGTGCCCGTCAGTGCGTCAGCGCTCGCGCCGACCACTGCGCGATCCGGTCGACCAGCGCGGGAGTGGTCGCCGTCTCGCCGTGCCCCATACCGGGTTCGATCCACAGCTCGGCCGTCCCGGATGCGCGTTGCAGGGCCCGGCCCTGCAGCGGATTGAAGTAGGGGTCGGCCGCACCGTGGATCAGCAAAAGTGGACAGCTGATCTCCGAGACCGCCTCAATCGGACTGGCCGGCAGGTCGAACCAGGGCCCGCCGAGCCGAACTCCGAGCACCCGCCCGACCATCGGCCCCAAGGGCGTCTCGAGTAGCCAGTGAACCTTGCGCATGGGCACGGTCTCGCGCATGTACCAGCGGGCGGGTGACGAGACGGCGATCACTGCATCCGGACGTGTTGCGCCGACGGCCGCGTGCCGTAGGGCGACTGCCGCTCCCATCGAGAATCCGACGACGGTGACGGGCCCGTAGCCCTGCGATCGGGTCCAGGCGATGGCGGCGTCGAGGTCCAGGGTTTCGTCGCGGCCGACGCTTGACCGGCCGCCGGAACGGCCGTGCCCACGGAAGTCGACCGCGACCACTCCGCCGTGCTGAGCAAAGGCCCTCATCACCGCACGGGTGGCCGGCTTGTGAACACCGTGCGTGAACCCATGACCGATGACGAACGCCGGCCCGCCGGTGGGCCCGGGGACGTGCACCCCGGACAGCTCGACGCCGTCCTGGCTGCGACAGCGGAATCGGGTTCCGGTGAATGGGGAATATGACCGCCGGGCAGCAGGGAACCCAATGCTCATGTCCGTCCGCCGGGTCGCACAGGCTCGGCTGCCCGATTGCGTCGGCCGTTAACGTTGTCACCTATTCTGATCACGTGCCGGTGACTTCCCTCCCTCGCTCGTGCTGTGGATACCTTGCCGTTACATCGATGTCACACCGGACTGGTATTTCCCAAGTTCATTGCACACGCATGTTGCTGGTCGTGAGATCGATGTAGCTCTTTGCCTCAGCGAACGCTTCCCGCCCGCGACGATAGACTCAAGCGTCGATGACCTGCAGATGAGGAGGAGATGAATGGAGCTCCTACTGCTGACCACCGACCCCACACCGGCGTCGGTGCTGCCCGCGGTTGATCTGCTTCCCGTCAAAATCCGTTCAGCTCCACCCGAGGCCGCGTCACTGGTGACCTCGGGGCCGTACGACCTGTTGTTGCTCGATGCCCGTCACGACCTGGCCTCGGCCCGTACCCTGTGCCGGCTACTCGGCGCCGATGGACTTGCGGTCTCAATTCTGGCCATCGTCACCGAAGGTGGGATGGTGGCGATCGGTCCGGAGTGGGGTGTCTCGGACGTCGTGCTGTCCTCTGCCGGCCCGGCCGAGGTTCATGCCCGGCTGCGGTTGCTGGCCGCCAGGACGACGAGTTCCGCCAACTCGGGCCTGATCAGTCTTGGTGATTTGACGATCGAGGAAGACACCTACACCGCACGCCTGCGCGGCCGGCCGCTCGAACTGACCTACAAGGAGTTCGAGCTGCTCAAGTTCCTCGCTCAGCATCCGGGTCGGGTCTTCACCCGAGAACAGTTGGTCACCGAGGTGTGGGGCTACGACTTCTTCGGTGGCACCCGGACCGTCGACGTACATGTCCGGCGGCTGCGCGCAAAGCTCGGCCCCGAGCACGAGGCACTGATCGGAACCGTCCGAAATGTCGGTTACAAGATGGTTCCGCCATCCAGGACGGTGCTGCGGGGCGAGTCCACCAGCACGCCGGCGTGAGCGGGCGTGGGGCCGGTTCATCCGCGAGGAACGAGCGGACAGCCGTGAACCGGGATGACCCCCGTTGACTCAGCCGTCGCCCCCGTCGGTGTGGCTCCGCGGTAGTGATCAGGTTCCGGCGCAGGCGATCGGTGAGCTGGCCGGTCGCGCGGCTGCCACCGACGGTGTCGCCGCCGTCTCCGGGCACGTCCTGGAAGCGCTCGATACCGCTGGAGTCGACGTCGTGCTGCACCGCGGCCAGGACGGCACCATCGTCGGTGTGGCAGTGGCCACCGGCTCCGATCCCGGCGAGGTGGTTGTCGATCCGGCGGCCCGACGGCAGGGCCACGGTTCGGCGCTGGTTTCCGCGGCGTTGGATCGGCAGGGCGCCGTGTGGGCGTACGGCGACCTCCCCGCAGCCGCGGCCCTTGCCCGGCAGTTGGATTTGGTTCGGGGCCGGGTGCTGCTGCAGATGCGTCGGAGCGGTCCAGGGCCGGTGATCGACGACCGGCTGCCCGCCGGAGTACGACTGCGGACGTTCGTCCCCGGTCAGGACGAAGCCGCGTTCCTCGGTGTCAATGCCAGAGCGTTCGCGTGGCATCCCGAACAGGGCCGGCTCGACCTCCCGGGACTGCAGGCCGAGATGGCGCAGAGCTGGTTCGATCCGGCCGGGTTCTTTCTCGCGGTCACCGATCAGCCGTCCGGCGAGCTGACCGACCCGACCCGTCCGGATCGCATCGTCGGGTTCCACTGGACGAAAATCCATCCGGAAGATTCCAACCCCGGTCCGGACGGCGGTGCCGGCCCGGTCGGTGAGGTTTACGTCCTGGGCGTGGACCCCGCGGCCGGGATCCGCGGCGTCGGGACCCCGCTGACCGTGGTCGGCCTTGACTACCTGGCTGGGCGTGGCCTTGACACGGTGCTGCTGTACGTCGAGGGGGACAACGACCGGGCCCGCCGGCTCTATCAGCGGTTCGGGTTCAGCACCTTCCTGACGAACGCCGTGTACTCGCGTTCGGCGGCGCCGACGCAGTGAACGCAGCCGCGCGTTCCGGTCGCCGCCGAGTCCGGGTCACCCGGGAATCGCTGGAAGTCGTTGGCGTCGTTGCCCTGGGCGGCGCGGTCGGGGCGCTGCTGCGGTACCAGGCAAGCGTGATCTGGCCCAATCCCCCGGGGACGTTCCCCACCACGGTCCTGCTGGTCAATCTGCTGGGCTGTCTGGTGATCGGGGTGTTCCTGACCCTCATCACGGAGCGGTGGACCGCCCATCGACTGGTCCGCCCGTTCTTCGGGACCGGAGTTCTTGGGGGCTTCACCACCTTCTCCGCCGCCAGCCTCGATATCGTCAACCTGGTCAGGCTCGGCTTTCCCGTGCAGGCCGTGAGCTATCTGTTCCTCACCGCGATCGGCGCCATGCTGGCCGTCGGACTCGGCATGGTCGCCGCCCGCCGGCTGATCGTCAGGAGGTCATCGTGAACAACTCCAGGATCGATGCCCCGGTGGCCGCACTGCGGCTGACGATCTTCATCGGCGATTCCGACGTGTGGCACCACAAGCCGCTGTCCGTGGAGATCGTGCACCGCGCCCACCAGCAGGGCCTGGCCGGGGCCAGCGTGTTCCACGGCAGTGAGGGGTTCGGCGCGTCGTCGGTGGTGCACACCTCGCGGTTGCTCAGCATGAGCGAGGACCTGCCGCTGGCGATCATCATCATTGATCACCCGGACCGGATCCGCGCCTTCCTGCCGCAGTTGGACGAGTTGATCGGCGAGGGCCTGGTCATCCTCGATGAGGTCACCGTCATCAAGTACGTCGGTCGGGGTTCCGCAGGCGACGGGCGCTGACGTGGCGCTGGAGTACGTGTTCGTCGCGGCCGGCGGCGCGGTCGGCGCCCCGTTGCGCTACCTGACAGATCGGTTCGTCCAGCGGCGCCACGATTCGTTGTTTCCCTGGGGCACGTTCACCGTCAATGTTGTCGGATCGGTGATCCTGGGGGTGCTGGCCGGCGCGCTGTTGGTGGGTGCGGGGAGCACGACAGCCGGACTGCTGCTCGGGACGGGACTGTGCGGAGCCCTGACGACCTATTCCACGCTGTCGTACGAGACGGCCAGGCTTTTCGAGCAACGGGCCCGGTTGTATGCCTTGGCGAACATCGGCGGGAGCGTCATCGCCGGCATCGTTGCCGTCACTCTCGGTTTCCTGATCGGCGCCGCGGTCACCGGCTGACCGACCCGCGGACCCCGGAGGTGCGAATTGTCGACGGGGAGCTGGGGATTCCTCACGGTGCAACGGATCTCAACGGGGCGAACTCTTACCGGATTCGAAACCGCTCGCAGCCGCGTCCATGTACATCGGGCCGATGATCGAGTTCACGGCACCCGCCCGATGAGCAGGCACCCTGTTACGGAATCCATCCGGGTGTCCTGTTTCCGTCCGTGAACCAAGGATGTGGGAAGTAGGCGAGTCAGATGACGACCGTCGCTCGACAGGTGATGACCCCGAATCCGGCGTGGGTCGGTGAGAAAGACACGCTGCAGCAGGTCGCCGCCCGGATGTGGGACCTGCAGGTGACCTACCTGCCGGTGTGCGACGAGAACGGGAACCTGCGTGGTCTGATCACCTATCACGACATCAATCTCCGGTCGCTGACCGATGGTGGCGATCCGTCCACCGCGGTCGCGGCCAGCCTCACCAAGGATCCGTGGGCAACCATCGGTGTTGACGACCCCTTCGAGACCAGCTGGTCCCAGGGCAGCGGTCGGCAGGCGGGGCCGTTGCCGGTCTTGGACGGACAGCGCCTTGTCGGCCTGATCGATCATCCCGACCTCACCGCGTCGCTCACCGCGCCAGCGCAGGCACTCCCGGTGAGCAGTCGGCCCGTACTGGGCCCGGACGGGACGCGATCGGCGACCACCCGCGTCCGCGCTGTCCCGGCCAGTCGCCGCTTGCCCGGGGTGATGAAGAAGGCAGGCGAGTCACATGATGATCACCGCTGAAGAGGTCAGATCCCCGAACCCGGCGGTCACCTTGACCACCCGCCGGCATCAGGTCGTGGTGGCCGGTATCGACGCCACCCCACCGTCGATGGCGGCGGCCCGGTGGGCCGCGGACGAGGCACATCGCCGGGGGCAGCGGCTGCAGCTGGTGCATTCCTACCGGGTGTCGCCGATGGGATTCCCCGGGTATAACGTCCGGACGGACCTGGACGGTTGGGTCCGGTTCGACGGTGAGTTGTTGTTGGCCCGGGTGGCCCACAAACTCCGCCGCCGGTTCCCAGGCCTGGATGTGACGACCACCCTGGAACGGGCCGATCCGCGGCGGAGCCTGGTCGGGGCCTCCGCACAAGCCAGCGTGACCGTGCTCGGGTGCCGCGGGCGGGGCCACCATCACCTCGGTTCGGTGGCCTCGCACGTCACCGCGCACGCGCTGTCGCCCGTTGCGGTGATCCCGCAAGACACCGGGCACCCGGACGGCCCGGTGCTGCTCGGTGTCAACGGGTCCGCCGGGTGCCAGGCGGCGATCGGGTACGCGTTCGACGAGGCCGACGCCCGCGGCGCAAACCTGTTTGCCCTACACGCCTGGGACGACCTGGCCGCCCAGGGCTTCACCCGCCGCCCGATCCTCGGCGATGTCGAGGGTATGGAGCAACACACGCTGCTCACCGAACAGCTCGCCGGGTGGCAGGAGAAGTACCCCGACGTGACCGTCCGGCAGTACGTGGTGCTGGGGCGGCCCGGGCCGGCGTTGCTTCGGTATGCGCAGAACGCGCCGCTGCACCCGCAATTGATCGTCATCGGAGCTCATGGCAGGGCTGGTCTCACGGGGTTCCGTCTCGGTTCGACCGGGCACGCCTTGGTCGCACACGCCGACTGCCCGGTCGTTGTGGTGCGCCCCGACCATCCCGGCTGATCGGCTGCCGCCACCGCCGCGCCGGGTCATGCAGACCCCTCACCCGGGTCCGGCGCGGCCCACCCCCGGGCAGCCCGGTACCTCCCAGCAGATCCCGCTTCCCCTGTGATGTGGCTTCGCGAAACCACGAACCTCGAACCCACCCAGAACGGACACGACGATGACCACCAGCTACGCCCCCGGGAATCAGGCCCCCACCGCCGCCGACCCACGACCGGGCACCCCCGAACCGACACCACCGCCCACCGACCGGCACACCGACCCGCCGCCGCCCAGCACCCACATCCCGCACCGCGACGCCGACGAGCCACCCGAACCCCGCTCGCACCGCAGCCGCACCGCCATGGTCGTGGGCGCCGCCCTGCTCGTGCTGGTCTTAGGGTTCGCCGGCGGCGCGGCGGGATCCGCACTCGGCCTGGGCACCACCATGACGGCCGGGTCCGCCGCCCCCGCGGTCGCCGCCGCCGCGTCGAGCAGCCCTTCCGTCGGCGGAACCAAGACCGTGCAACAGGTCTCGGCGGCATTGTTGCCGTCGGTGGTGTCGATCGTGGCCACCACCCCGTCCGGGGTGGACGAAGGTTCCGGGGTCATCCTGTCCGCGGGCGGGCTGATCTTGACCAATAACCACGTGATCAGCGGTGCCAGCACCCTGCAGGTGCAGTTCAACGACAACAGCATCGCGACCGCGACTGTGGTCGGCGCCGACACCACCGATGACCTCGCCGTCATCCAGGCCCATGGCGCGTCCGGATTGACCCCCGCCCCGCTGGGTACCTCGACGGGCCTGCAGGTCGGGCAGGACGTCGTCGCGATCGGGTCACCACTAGGTCTGTCCGCGACTGTGACCTCCGGGATCGTCTCCGCCCTCGACCGCCCGGTCGTCACCACCCCCGATCAATCGTCCACCCCGGGGCGGGCCCAGACGTCGGGCCAGGGCACGGTGATCGACGCCATCCAGACCGACGCCCCGATCAACCCCGGTAACTCCGGTGGCCCGCTGGTCGACATGACCGGCAAGGTCATCGGCATCAACTCCGCCATCGCGTCGTTGTCCACCGCCAGCACCGGCCAGGCCGGGTCCATCGGCGTCGGCTTCGCCATCCCGATCGACCAGGCCAACCGGATCGCCCAGGACATCATCAACACCGGGCAGGCCACCCACGCCGTCCTCGGTGCGACCGTGACCGATGCCACTGCCAGCGCGAACAGCCCACTCACCATCGGCGCTACCCTCGGCCAGATCACCCCCGGCAGCGGAGCCGCGACTGCCGGACTCCAATCCGGTGACGTTGTCACCCAACTCGGCGATCAACCGATCAACTCCGCAGACGCCCTGGTCGCCGCGGTGCGCTCCGCCACCCCGAATAGCACCGTGCACCTCACCTACACCCGCGGCGGCGCCACCACCACTGTCACCGTCACCCTCGGAACAGCCACCGCAGGCTGACCGGCGAGGTCAGGCGTCATCGTCGAGGCCCTCTTCTTCGCCGGGCCACAACGGCAGTAACCCTCGACGCTTGAGCTCGTTCCGGATCCAGAGTTCGCGCTCCGTGGAACCGGCTTCATAGGCGGCCAGGTCCGCGGCGAACTTCTCATCGTCGCCGCTCAGATCTGGTTCCTCCCTGCCAAGTCGTTCCCGCTCTTTCTGAGCGGCCTTGGCGAGCCGCCGCAACTCGGGCAACAGGGCGGCCAACGTCGCTGAATCCGTGCGCCGGTAGACCTTTCTCGTCGCCCCGTCGAGTGCCACAGAGCGCGACGCTACAGAGCAAAGAACCGGTGATGGCCCGGTCGGCCTTGGCGCAACGACTCATTCACGGAGCGTGATGCTGCTGTCCACCTTCCGTTCATCCGGAGGTGGTTTCGTCATCGCGGGGTGCAGGGGAACCAGCTGATCAGCGCGCGTGATCGCCCTACTGTCGAGCGAAATCTGAACGTCAGGGTGGCGGGTATGCACGATCGCGAGGTTCATCGCCCACTCGTGAGGCACGGTGCCATCGTGCCGGGCGCCACCTGGCGAGGAGGACGGTTGAGCGCTCCTGATCGGCCCTTGGTGTTCCTCGCCTGTGACATGGTCGAATCGGACCTGCTGCGGCACGCCTGGGATGGCCAAGCGGTCGACATCGAGTCCGGGCCCGACTTGGCCGTGGCCCTGGTCCGCACCGGTCAATTCAGGCCCGACATGTTCGTCGTCGGCAACTCAACGGGGGTGATCGGCCCGTTGGATTTCGTGCGAACGCTGCGCAGTGCCGGCGCAGTTGTCCCGATTGTCGTCGGAATTACTCGATCCGATCCTTCGTCGGCGGACTTGCTGTCCGCCGGAGCAACGGCAGTGCTGCACCGTCCCTTCTCGCCCGAGGCCGTCCTGCGGCTGCTCAACGCCGCTCCGCACAGCTGCTCCTTCCAGATGAAGCCGCTGCCCATCGATCTGGGCCGGCTGCGGGTCGATGGCATTGCTCCACGGATGTGGGTCGACGGCGATGAGTGCCTGATGCCGGCGATGGAGCATTTGCTCCTGCGCTACCTGGCCGAACGCCACGGGGAGATCGTCTCGCGTGACGAGTTGGTCTCCGTCGCATGGGGGCAATCCGGCTCGATGAGCAACAGCCTGGCCGTGCATCTCGCCCGGGTGCGCCGCCGGTTCCAGGCCCATTCCGGCGTCGACTGGATCAGGTCGGTGCGTGGCTGCGGCTATCAACTCAGCGTCCCGGTGGGGCCCGCCGCGACCCCATCGGGCGCGGCTCGGTAGGCGACGACCGGGCTTTCCTGGGACTCATGCCGGCCGGCTACAAGCAGCGCGCGCTATCGGTTCACCCTCCGTTCATCTTGGTGGGGTCTGTTGTCCATTCGCACCCCTTAGCGTCCCAAGGTGTCGGATGCCGCCTGGTGTCCGACCGTGCCCCGAACAGGGCGCCTATTCGTCAGTAGTTGTGAGACTCGATGGAGGAGCAAGCGTGCAGATCACGCGCATCAGCGGGCTGGTAGCCCTGTTGGCGGTGGGGGCGTTGACCCTCAGTGCCTGCGGGAGCGACAACAACACCGCCACCACAACCTCAGCGTCAGCTGCGGCGACGTCCGCGGCCGGTTCGGCAATGGCGTCCGCTTCCGGTGAGGCGCCGACCTTCTCCAGCGCCGGCTTTACCTGCGCCGAGGGCGACCTGCGGTCCTCCGGGTCGACTGCGCAGGGCAAGGTGATGGAACAGTGGATCTCCGACTTCAACGCACTGTGCAACGCCAACCTCAACGCGTACGGCGGCGGAGGTTCAGGCAAGGGCATCGCAGACTTCCTCGCCAACCAGGTGGATTTCGCCGGCTCGGACTCGGCGCTCAAGGTAGACCAGGCCGCGACCGCGAAGTCGACCCGCTGTGCCGGCAATGACGCGCTGAACCTGCCCATGGTCACCGGCCCGATCGCGCTGGCCTACAACATCTCCGGCGTCGACAGCCTGACGCTGACCCCCGCAGTGCTGGCCGGCATCTTCAACGGCACGATCACCACCTGGGACGACCCGGCCATCGCTGCGCTGAACTCCGGTGTCACCCTCCCCGCCCTCGCCATCCAAGCGGTGCACCGCGCGGAGGACTCCGGAACGACGGAGAACTTCACCAAGTACCTCAAGGCGGCCGCGCCCGCGGACTGGACCATCGACACCTCGAAGTCGTGGACGGCTCCGGGCGGCGTTGCGGCGCAGGGCAGTGACGGTGTGTCCAAGCAGATCAAGAGCACCGACGGTTCCATCGGCTACGTCGAGTGGGGCTTCGCCATTGACGACGGACTGAACGTCGCAAAGATCGACAACGGCGGCGGGCCGGTCGAGTTGACCGCTGAGTCTGCGGGCCAAGCCGTTGCAGCCGCCCAGGTCGTCGGTACCGGACTGGACCTGTCCCTGAAGTTGGACTACGCGACCAAGGCTCCCGGCGCATACCCGGTCATTCTGGTGACGTACGAGATCGTCTGCTCTGCCGGCAACGGCAATCTCGGCCCATTGTTGAAGAGCTTCCTCGGGTACACCGCAACCGATGGCCAGACGACACTGGCCGACCTGGGTGCAGCTCCACTGCCCGCGGAGATCCAGACCAAGGTCATCGATTCGGTGACGGCAATCAGTTGAGTCTGGCCCAGATGAGCAACGTGGTCGATGATGGTGCTGACCTACTGCGCCGCTAGGCGATGGAATGGTGCCCGCCGGTCCGACCGGGGAGCTTTCCTCCGTGGATGGACCGGCGGGTGCCGCACGAGGCAGGCCGTCTCGCATTTCGGTTGACACCAATCGCCATCGACTTTCCGCGTTGAAACTGAACCCCAAGCACCGCCAGCACCAAGTTGTTCTTGGACCGAGGGACCCTGCAGATGTGGACATCAGATGGCCAGCGCGACCGATAACGACCCGACCCGGGACGATCGTTTCGAGGTAACTGCCCGGGGCGTCCCCGGTGCGCTGCCCATCGGCGATGTACAACCCGACGCGGAGGACGCCCGATCCACCGGCGGATTCACCCCCGACGGTCGTCCCGCCGAAGGCGGGATTTCCGGTACGTCGGTCAGGCTGGGAGACAAGGTCTTCAAGGGCCTGGCGGCCGGTTCCGGAGCATTGCTGCTGGTGGTCATGGCGGCCATCGCGATCTTCCTGGTCTGGAAGGCGATCCCGGCCTTCACCTCCGACAACAGCGGCAACCTTCTCACCACCCAGTCCTGGAACCCGCAGGCCGACCCGCCGTTCTTCGGCATGGCCGCCGTGTTCTTCGGCACCGTGATGTCGTCATTTATCGCCTTGACGATCGGTGTGCCCATCGCCATCGGTATTGCGTTGTTCATCTCGAACTATGCCTCCCGCAGAGCGGCGACCACCTTGGGTGCCATGGTCGATCTGTTGGCCGCCGTTCCGTCGCTGGTATTCGGTATGTGGGGCCTGTATTTCCTGATCCCGAACACCCAGGGTTTCCAGCAGTGGCTATCGGTGTACTTCGGCTGGATCCCCATCTTCGGAAACGACACCGCAACGACAGCAAGCCAATTCGGTAAGTCCCTGCTCATCGCCGGGATCGTGCTGGCCATCATGATCATCCCGATCGTTTCCGCGGTCTGCCGCGAGGTCTTCCTGCAGGTGCCGCGCGAAACCATCGACGCCGCCTGGGCGCTCGGCGCCACGAAGTGGGAGATGATCCGAACCGCCGTCCTGCCCTTCGGTCGCGCCGGGATCATTTCGGCGGCAATGCTCGGCCTCGGCCGCGCACTTGGCGAGACGATCGCCGTTGCGCTGGTGCTCAATTCCGGGTTCGTCATCAACTGGCACATCACGGAGCCCGGTGGTGACACCTTCGCCTCCACCATCGCGCTGAAGTTCGGTGAGTCCGGAAGTAACCCCGTCGCCATTGCCGCCCTCATCTCGGCCGGGCTGTTCCTCTTCGTGATCACTCTGCTCGTCAACTCGATCGCCCGGATCGTCATCGCCCGCCGGAAGGACTTCACGGCATGAGCCGCCCAGCACCATCCGCCCCTGCGCGAGCGACCCCGGGCAACACGACGGCAAAGGCCGGGACGTCGGCCCTCGTCGGCGCCCGGCTACCGAAGTGGGCGCCGTACGGTTCGGCCGTCGGTGGAGCCGCGATTGCCGTCCTGTTGAAGCTCCTGCTCGGCTGGACCGGTTGGTACACCACCTTCTTCAGCGGCGCCGTGCTGTTCATCGGCATCTTGACGGGGTGGTCGTTCTCCGTCGAAGGCCGCCGCAGGGCCAAGGACCGTTTCGCGACGACACTGATCTACACCTCGTTCATCTGCGCAATCGTCCCGCTGGTCCTGATCCTGAGTTACATCGCGGTCAAGGGACTGCCGCTGTTCAGCCCGGACTACTTCCTGAAGTCCATGAACGGTGTCACCAGCCGGGAGGAAGGTGGCGGCGTCTACGCCGCGCTGGTCGGCACATTGATCATCGTCGGAATCGCCACCGTCATCGCGTTGCCGATCGGCATCTTCACCGCGATCTATCTCGTCGAATACGGACGAGGAAAATTCGCTCGCACGGTCACGTTCTTCGTCGACGTCATGACTGGCGTGCCGTCGATCGTCGCCGGCCTTTTCGTCTACACTTTCCTGCTGCTCGGTTTCGGGATGCGCCCGTTCGGCGCGGCCGGTGCGGTTGCGTTGGCGATCCTGATGGTCCCGGTGTCGGTGCGGGCGTCGGAGGAGATGCTCAAGCTCGTCCCGCGGGACCTGCGCGAAGCGTCCTACGCACTCGGCGTCCCGAAGTGGCGGACGATCCTCAAAGTGGTTCTCCCAACGGCGATGTCCGGCCTGATCACCGCTTCCCTGCTGGCGGTGGCGCGCGTTGCGGGGGAGACCGCGCCGCTGATCCTGCTGGTCGGATACACCGCACGGATCAATTTCAATCCGTTCGCGGGTGACATGGCGACCCTGCCCATGATGGTCTGGGATCAGCTCGGCAAACGGTCCGGGACGACGTCGAATGACATCACCGAGGCCAGGGCCTGGGGCGCGGCACTCACGTTGGTGCTACTGGTGCTCATCCTCAATGTCGGAGCACGCTTGCTGGCCAAGTTGTTCCAACCCAAGGCCCGTTAGCCACCGGATGACCGCCCGATATGTACCGATGAAGAGACTACCGAAAGTGCAGATCTGATATGGCAAAGCGGATCGACGTCGACGATGTCAACGTCTATTACAGCGACTTCTTGGCGGTAGAGGGTGCATCGATCAACATTGCGCCGTTATCCGTGACCGCGTTCATCGGACCGTCGGGATGCGGAAAGTCCACATTCCTGAGAATCCTCAACCGGATGCATGAGGTGATTCCAGGCGGCCGGGTAAGCGGGTCGGTGATGCTCGACGGTGAGGACCTCTACGGCCCGGACATCGATCCGGTCAACGTCCGTCGGACTGTTGGCATGGTCTTCCAGAAGGCCAACCCGTTTCCGACGATGTCGATTTACGACAACGTCGTCGCCGGTTACAAGATTGCCGGCACCCGGAAGTCCAAAGCCGAGCTGGACGACATCGTCGAGCGGTCGCTGCGCGGTGCCAACCTCTGGGAAGAGGTCAAGCAGCGGCTGGGCCGACCAGGCGCGGGTCTGTCCGGTGGGCAGCAGCAGCGGCTGTGCATCGCCAGGGCGATCGCCGTCGAGCCTTCGGTTCTGTTGATGGACGAGCCCTGCTCTGCACTGGACCCGATCTCCACACTGGCAATCGAGGATTTGATCAGCGAGCTCAAGAGCAGCTACACGATCGTCATCGTCACCCACAACATGCAGCAGGCTGCACGGGTGTCTGATCGCACCGCGTTCTTCAACCTGGCCGGCGTCGGGCAGCCCGGGAAGCTCGTCGAGTACGACGACACCGCGAAGATCTTCTCCAACCCGACGGAGAAGGCGACCGAGGATTACATCTCTGGCCGTTTCGGCTGATCCCTGGTCCCTTTGTCCCTCGCCCTGACATTTCCCTCGCCGCGGGTTTTCTCCAGGACGGAAGCACGGTCCCGGCAGGCTACGGTGCGGATGTCGGCCGCCCGGCCGGTACATAGCGATCTGGAGTGTGGCGTGGCTCTGATCGACAATGCGGTGTACGTGGATGGGAAACGGACCGCGGGCCCAGCAAGCATGGAAGAGACATTCGAGGTCCTGCGGGAACGGCATGGCCTGGCGTGGATTGGGCTCTACCGACCGGACGAAGCTGAAATTCGTGCT
This sequence comes from uncultured Actinomycetota bacterium, assembly GCA_963730295.1. Lineage (GTDB taxonomy): Bacteria > Actinomycetota > Actinomycetes > Mycobacteriales > Nakamurellaceae > Nakamurella. The sequence continues at coordinate 477,970 of CAVSRE010000012.1, forward strand.
GTCGCAGCGGAATTCGGATTGCATGAGTTGCCCGTCGAGGATGCCATCTCGGCGCACCAACGACCCAAGATGGAGCGTTACGGCGACACCCTGTTTGTCGTGCTACTTCCGGCCCGCTACCTCGACGACGTCGAGGAGGTGGAGTTCGGTGAGCTGCACGTCTTTGTTGGTGCGAATTTCGTCATCACCGTCCGGCACGCCGAGTCCCCGGATCTGGTCAGGGTTCGCCGGCGCTTGGAGGCGCACCCTGACTTGTTGAGTCTGGGGCCGGAGGCGGTTTTGTACGCAATTCTGGACGAGTTGGTGGACGAATATGCACCGGTGGTCGCGGGCCTCGAGAACGACATCGATGAGATCGAGGATCAACTTTTCGAGGGTGATCCGAAGGTATCTCGCCGGATCTACGAGCTTTCCGGTGAGGTCATCGAGTTCCAGCGGGCCACCCATTCGCTTCGCGGCATCCTGCACGACCTGGAAGGCGGGTTCGACAAGTACGGCGTCGACGTGGAACTGCGCCGGAGCCTGAACGATGTCGCTGACCACGTCGAGCGTCTGGTGGAGCGGGCCGACGCGTTCCGCCAGTTGCTGCAGAACGCCTTGACGGTGAATGCGACCCTGGTTGCCGAGCGGCAGAACGAGGAAATCCGAACAATGACGGAGGCCAGCCTGGCCCAGAATGAGGAGGTCAAGAAGATTTCGTCATGGGCAGCGATCCTTTTCGCACCGACCCTGGTCGGCACCATCTATGGGATGAACTTCCAGCACATGCCTGAACTCGGCTGGACCCTGGGCTACCCGATGGCTGTCTTCCTCATGCTGGCGATGGGCTTCGTGCTCTACCTGATCTTCAAACGCCGGCACTGGCTCTGACGTTCGGTCAGCGCTCCGGCGGAACGAGTGCCGGCGTGGTGTCCCCGCCGACGTTCTCGCCGGTCACCAGGAAGACGACGCGACGGGCCACCGCAACGGCATGGTCGGCGAACCGCTCGTAGAACCTGGCGAGCAACGCGATGTCCACCGCAGGTGCGACGCCGTGCCGCCAATTCGGTGCCAGCAGCGCCGCGAAGAGCTCGCGCTGCAGGTCGTCCATCAGGTCGTCCTCGACCTCGAGTTGCCGGGCCAGGTCCAGGTCGCGTTCCCGCAGGACCACGCCGGCCTGATCGGCCAGGTGCACGCCGACACGCCCCATCCGCTCGATGATCGGGCGGATCTCGGCCGGGATCACGTGCGCGGGGTGCCGGCGCCGAGCCGCTTTGGCGACGTGAATGGCCAGCGCACCCATGCGCTGCATGTCCGCCACGATCCAGATCGCCGAAACAACGACCCGCAGATCTGTCGCGACGGGGGCCTCCAGGGCGAGCAACTCCAGCGCGACGTTCTCGGCATTTGCCCGCATCTCGTCGAGCTGGACGTCGGAAGCAATCACCTGTTCCGCGCGGATCAAGTCGGCGTCGAGCAGGGCCTGCGTTGCATCACGCAGGGCATCGCTGGCGACCTGACACATCAACGATCCGTGTTCGCCGAGGTCGGCGAGTCGAATTTGGTAGGCCTGTCGCATGACTCAACAATAGAACCACCGGGCAACCCCCCGCGCCGAACCTGGTGAACACGGGATGAACGTCGGGCGGACCTTTGTGCGGCCGCCGCGATGGTGACAACGCCCGGGCCCGTCAGGTCAGGCGCAGAGCTGATCACCGGCGTTGATCGCCCGGATGTCGCTGGCCGAGAGGGTGGCCAAGGACGATTCCGGCGTGAGGACTCCGGTGGTTCCCTCGGCGACGGTCCCGGTGACCACGACGCCCGCGGACACGGCCTGCACCGTCCCGTCGTAGGACTCGCCCAGCAGCAGTCGTACCTGTGTCCCGAGGCCGTTGGTCGGCACGAGGGTTGCTCCAGGTACCGCCGAAGCGACGGTCAGCGCAGCTGCCAGGTTCGTCGGGTCGTATTCGACAGTGATGTCGGCCTGGATCTGCTGGTCGTCGGCCAGCAGGTCGCTCTCGGTGACGGCGAAGCCGAGGGCATTGAGTAGTCCCATGGCCTCGGTGGCCATTCCGGAACGCCCGCTGACGTTGACGATGGCCAGATCGACGGAACTCGGGTCGACGGTGGTGGCGGAATCCGGGGGCGCATTGGTCGGGGCCGGCGTCTGCGGTGTGCTCGCAACCTCGGTGGCCGCCGGCTCACCGGGGAGCGGCTGATCGTTGATCAGCGCGTCGAAGACCGCAGGAGCCTTGTCCTGGTTGACTTCGAGGGCGCCGTTCTCGGTGCTGCTGGGCACGGTCGGCAGGGTGAAGAAGGTGACGCGACTGGGATCGAGGGTGCCGAAGGACTGGGCCAGCGCGACAAGATCGTCGATGGTGACGTTGTCGGTGAACGTGTTCTCGACGAATGCCTGTAGGAAGGCGTCGAGTTTGGCGGGGTTGAGCAGGGTGCCCGCGCTGGTCACCTGCTGCAGGATCGACGCGAGCACGATCTGCTGGCGCCTGATCCGGGCCAGATCCGAATCCGTGTCGCCGGCCACCTCACGTGCCCGCACCAGGTTCAGCGCCTGGTCGCCGCCGATGGTCTGGACTCCGCCCTGGGCGACGACGGTGCCGAGCACCGAGTCGACGATCGGGCCGCAGACGTTGACGGTGATGCCGCCTAGGGCGGACACCATGTTCTGGAAACCGGCGAAGTCGATGCCGATCACCCGGTCGATGCGCAGGCCGGTCAGATTCTGGATGGCGCGCACGGAGCATTGCGGCCCGCCCACGGAAAACGCCGAGTTGATGTGCCACCGATCGCCGGAGCTGACGGGGTAGGTGCTGTCGGACAGCTGGCCGGTGGCTGCGTCCCAGGTCTTGCAGGTCGGCGCGTCGATCATGGTGTCGCGGGGGATCGACAGCACGGTGACGTGCTGCCGGTCGGCGCTGATGTGCGCGATCATCTGGGTGTCCGAGTTGGCCACGCCGTTGCCGGTGCTCGCGTCCGTGCCGCCGGCTGCGGTGTTCGCGGCGCCGGCCCTGGTGTCCGAACCCAGCAGCAGAATGTTTTCTGCCGAGTACGACCCGGGTGGCGGCACCACGGTTCCGGTGGCTGTCGCGATGTTGGTGTCGTCCGAAACGATCGCGTCGACCTTGCGTGCGGCCATGCCGGAGTCGGCGCGGGATTTGATCGCCCACTCCCAGCCGGTGCCGGTGAGCACCAGCACCGCGACCAGGGCGATGGCGATGCGCCCGGCGATCAGGAACCCATGCCCACCTGCGTGGGCCCGGTGGGACGGCGAACGGTGCGATTGCGTCGACCCGGCCTCGGGTTCGGTGGGTTCCTCTGCGTCGCGCGGCTCGTCGCTCACGCGACCTCCTCAGTTCTCGTTGCTTCGACGATCCTGACGTCACCGGAATCGGCGCGCCATTCGGCGTGTCGCGCCGGGGTGACGTGATACCCGATGGTACGGACAGTCGCCGTGAGGAGTCCGTGTGGGCCGAGCGACTGACGACGACGCTCAATCGGGGCGCTTTTGGGCAGGTGGTGCCCGGAAACCACCCGAATGACGCATGACGATCGGTGGCGTTCAGCCGGCGCACAAGGGTGTGAGGTACGCCTCACCCGCCTGGACGCCGAAATGCAGGGTGGTCAGGTCGGTTCCGGTGATCCGGTCGCCGGTGTAGACCCTGATCAGCGTTGGCAGTGCGTAGACGGTGCCGGTCAACGGGCCGTTACTGCCGCTCCACCCGGGGATGGGACGCAGCCCGCGGTAGATGGGTTCGAAGTGCCACGTCGTGGTGGCGGGCGCGCAGTCGTCCAGCGCCTTGGCCAGCGCGGGCTCGACGACTGCGGCCAGGGTTGCCTGTTGTTCGGCAACGCCCTCCGCGGCCGAGGTGTTCATCGCCTCGATCGTGTCCCGGATCGACTGCGCGTCAGCCGCCGGGATTCCCGGTGACGAACCCAGCGCAGTGTTGGCCGTTCCTGGCTGCAGGGCGCTTGCGGCGCCGGCCCCGTTGGCGGTACAGGCCGACCCGCAGGCCAGGCTCGTCGCGGTCAGTGCCGCGAACAGCCAGGACCGGCGGACCCTCCGGCGCGCCTCGACAGCCGGCCGCGGCTTGCGGTCGCGCTCAACCGCCCCCGTCATCCAGCTCCGCCCCCTCCGGCACCGCCGCCGATTCCGGATCGTCCAACCATCCGTACGGCAAGACAACCCGGCGCTGCGGGGAACCCTGGCGGCCACGTGGGCCGTCTCCTGCGGTCGGGAACGGTTGGTCGAGGTCCAGCCCGGCAAGCAGTGTATCGAGCTCGTCGAGGCTGGAGACCATTCCCAGCAGTCGCCTCGGCTCGGACCCTGCAGCAAACCCCTTCAGGTACCAGGCGATGTGTTTGCGCAGGTCGCGGATGCCCCGGTCGGGTCCCATCTCCTCGCACAGCAGCTCGGCGTGCCGCCGCAAAATGGCGGCGACGGCACGCAGATCGGGCGGAGTGGGGGCGGGTCGACCGTCGAAGGCAGCCGCGAGCTCGGCGAACAGCCACGGTCTGCCCTGGCAGCCCCGGCCGACCACCACTCCGTCGCACCCGGTGTGCGCCATCATCGCCAGGGCGTCCGAAGCCGAGAAGATGTCGCCGTTGCCCAGTACCGGGATGCTGGTGACGAGTTGCTTGAGGGTGCCGATCGCGTCCCAGTCGGCTGTGCCTGAGTAGTGCTGCATTGCGGTCCGCCCGTGCAGGGCGACAGCCGCGACTCCGCAGTCCTCGGCGATCCGCCCGGCATCCTTGAAGGTGATGTGCTCGGGATCGATGCCGATTCGCATCTTGACCGTCACCGGGACGTTCGCTTCCCCAGCGGTATGCACGGCCGTCCGAACGATGGACTCGAAGAGCTTGCGCTTGTACGGCAGCGCGGATCCGCCGCCCTTGCGGGTGACCTTGGGAACCGGGCAGCCGAAGTTCAGATCGATATGGTCGGCCAGGTCCTGCTCGATCACGATGCGGACCGCCTGGCCGACGACGACGGGATCGACGCCGTACAACTGCACCGACCGCGGGGCTTCGTCCGGGTCGAACCGGATCATCTCCCGGGTTTTGGGATCGCCGGCAACCAGGGCGCGGGTGGTGATCATTTCGCAGACGTACAGGCCCGCGCCGAACTCGCGGCACAGCGACCGGAACGATTTGTTCGTGATACCGGCCATCGGTGCCAGCACGACCGGCGGCCAGACCGGGTACTGACCGATCCGGAGCACGTCGGCACCCGTGCTCACGGTCGACTGGGTGGTGGTCACCGGTTCATTGTCCCTTGCACATGGCATGGTCTGGGCCATGACGGATGCACTCACCCTTGGCCTGCTGAGCACCGAACGGGCGTCGGATCGACCTGACCTGCTGGCCGCGCCGGTGCTGGCCGCACTGGCTTCCTTCGACGGCGCCGATGGGGTCTTTGTTGCGCCCATCGACCCGGAACTGGCGGACACGGCCGCCTTCTGCGCGGCCTACGAGGTCGCGCCGGCGTCGTCGGCGAACTGCGTTGTGGTGTCGGGCAAGCGGGCGGGGGAGCAGCGCTGGGCGGCGGCGGTGGTGTTGGCGACCACTCGGGCGGACGTCAACGGTGTGGTGCGGCGCCTGCTCGACGTCCGCAAGGTTTCCTTCGCTGCGATGGCGGACGCGGTCGAGGCCACGGGCATGCAGTACGGCGGGATCACTCCGGTCGGGTTGCCGCTCGGTTGGCCGATCTTCGTCGACTCTGCGGTTGCGGCCGCCGGTCCCGTGGTGGTCGGGTCGGGAATCCGCGCTTCGAAGATCGTCATCGATGGCGCGACGCTCGGCCGGCTGCCTGGCGCCGAGGTGATCGAGGGCCTGGCCGATCCGGTCTGAACCGCGGAACGTCAGGCGTCTCGCACGGCGGGCAGGATCTCCGATCCGATCAATGCGATGTGCTCCAGATCAGACAGGTCGAGCACCTGCAGATAGACGCGCTGTACGCCGGCCCTGCCCCAGGCCGCGATCGTGTCGGTCACTTCGGCGACGGTGCCGGCGAACGGGCTCTGCCGCACCTGCGACGCGGTTTGGCCGATGGCGGCGGCGCGCCGCTCGACCTCGGCGTCGTTCTTACCGACACACACCATGTGCGCGACCGAGTACACAATCGAACCGGGATCCCGGTCGGCCGCTTCGCAGGCGGCCCCGACCCGACCGAGTTGAGCTGCGCTGACCCCCAGGTCGGCGAAGCCCACGTTGAATTCGTCGGCGAAACGCGCTGCCAGTGCCGGGGTTCGGCGCGGACCATGGCCGCCGATGATGATCGGCAGCCGCGGCGATCCGTTCGCATCGGTCTGTACCGGTTTGGGCAATCCGGGTGCCCCGGCCAGTGCGTAGTGCTTCCCGGAGTGGTCGAACGTGCCACCGATGGGTGTCGCCCACAAGCCGGTGATGATTTCCAACTGCTCGGTGAGCCGGTCGAACCGCTGACCGAACGAGGTCCCGAAGTCGAGGCCATAGGCCTTGTGCTCGGCCTCGAGCCAGCCGGATCCGAGGCCGAGTTCCATTCGCCCGCCGGAGATGTCGTCGACCTGGGCGGCAGCGATCGCCGTCATCGATGGATGCCGGAAGGTCGCTGAGGTGACCAGGGTCCCCAGCCTGATGTCCGGGACCTGCGTCGCGATCGCACCCAGATTGACGAACGACTCCGACGGCCCGGGCAGCCCGGCGTCATCTCCCATCGCCAGCACGTGGTCGGATCGGAAGAAGGCGGAGAACCCGCCGTCCCTGGCAGCGCGCGCGACGGCCAGTAGGTCTGCGTGCGAGGCACCCTGCTGCGGCTCGGTGAAGATTCGAAGATCCATGTCCGGCAGAGTAGGGCCGTGTCCGGAAGAGCGGAGACCCGGTCGATCAGGCTCTGCATCCGGACTCGGTGCAGGATGGCCGGATGACCACGACTGTCGACACCGAGGCCCTGCTCGACCTGGCGATCCGGGGCGCCCGGGCGGCCGGCGCCGAATTGATGGCGCGGTACGGCCATATTCAGGGACTGGATACCAAGACCTCGGCCACCGATCCGGTGTCGGATGCCGACCGGGCGGCCGAGCGGATCCTGGTTGACCTGATCACCGGTGAGCGCCCGGACGATGGGTTGCTCGCCGAGGAAGGGGCGGCTCGGGATTCCCGTTCCGGGCTCCGCTGGGTGATCGACCCCCTCGATGGGACGGTGAACTATCTGTACCAACTCGACAATTTCTCGGTCAGCGTGGCCGTCGAGGATGCTGAGGGCGCCCTGGTCGGCGTGGTCTACAGCCCGACCAACGGCCACATCTTTCGCGCCATCCGCGGTTTCGGCGCTGCCGTTGATGGCCGTGCGCTGCGGGTCAACGATCCGGTTCCGTTGCGGCGGGCGCTGATCGCGACAGGCTTCGGCTATGACGCGGAACGCCGCCGGGCGCAGGGCGGATTGATCGCCTCGCTGCTGCCCGAGGTGCGCGACATCCGGCGGATCGGGTCGGCCGCGCTGGACCTGTGCGCCGTGGCGGCGGGTGCTGTCGACGGCTACTTCGAAGAGGGCGTCAAGGCATGGGATGTCGCGGCCGGTGGTCTCATTGCCAGGGAAGCGGGCGCGTCCTACGCGGTGGTGACTCCCACTGGCGCGGAAACCGGTTGTCTGGCGGCGGGTCCCGCGTTGTTCCAGGATATCCGGACCTTTCTGTCCGGATATCAAAGGCAATGAGACGCGCGGCCCGCGAAATTGCAGATGAACCCTGCGGGCGACTGGACGTTGGCTCAATGCTCGCCCGGCGGCTCCGGCTCAACTCCATCCTTGACGGTGTCCCCTGGTGGCGGCATTCCCCGCTGAATACGGTCGCGATAATGCGCGAACGACGCCCGTGGCTCCCGTTCGAGGGAGTCAGGGTCGACCCTGACCAATCCAAAGCGTCTGGTGAAACCCTCCGCCCACTCCCAGGAATCGAACATCGACCAGTGGAAGTACCCACGGATGTTGCAGCCCTGCCGGACCGCGGCCGCTATGGCCTGGAGATGTCCGTCCAGGTAGGCGATCCGGTGCAGGTCGGGTTGGACGGTGCCGTCGATCTGTTCGTCGTCATAAGCACCACCGATTCCGGTGACGTAAACCGGCGGCAGCGTGGGGTAACGCGCCCGGAGCTCGGTCAGCACTCGGGTCAATGACTCCGGATGGTTCGGCCAGCCACCGGCGGTCAGGGGTGCGTCATCGAGCACCTCAAGAGAGAACGGAATGGATCGATTGTCCGGTGCGGCGGCAATGACGGTGGGATGCGCGTAACTGACGCCATAGAAGTCCAGTGCTGCGGATATGAGTGCGAGGTCGCCATCGGCAATGATTTCCGTCGCGGCACCGGGCATCGCAAGAATTGACTGGGGATATTTCCCCAGCAGGATCGGATCTGCGAATTGACGATTGTGGTAGGCGTCATAGAATCTTGCCGCAGCGATATCGTCGGCATGCTGGCCGGCCGGGTCGACGCAGGTGTGGTGATTGATGATTCCCACCGAACCGCGGGCGGTGGATCGCAGCACTTCGACCGCCCGGCCGTGTGCCAGGAGTTGGTGGTGGGTGGCCTGGAAGGCGGCGCCGAGCATCGTCAGGCCCGGCGCATCGATCCCGACCGCGTAGCCGTACGCCATGTGCACCAGCGGCTCATTGACGGTGGTCCAGGCGGTCACGCGATCGCCAAATGCAGTGGCCGCCAGTTCCACGTAGTCGGCGAAAGCATCCGCGGTGTCCCGGCTGAGCCAGCCGCCCAGCTCCATCAGCTCCAACGGCATGTCCCAGTGGTGCAGGCCGACGAACGGCGCGATGCCGCCATCGAGCAGACGGTCGATCAGTCGGTCGTAAAACGCAATCCCCACCGGGCCGGCCGGGCCGGCACCGTGCGGCTGGATCCGCGACCAGGAGAGCGAGAGACGGTAGGCGGTGGCGCCCAGGTCACCGAGCAGTTGGAGATCCCGTTCCCAACGGTGGTAGTGATCGATCGCCACCACCCCCGAGCTGCCGTCGGCGATCCGGCCGGGTGCCGCGGCGAAGACTTCCCACATCGACGGGGTCCGCCCGCCGATGGCCGCTGCGCCCTCGATCTGAAGGGCGGAATTCGCCACCCCGAAGCTGAAACCAACCGGCAGTGGGAGCCGACGCATGGCGCCTCCCGACCCTGCTGCAGGCACTGTCAACGGCGCGGATGGCGCACGGTTTGCAGGTGCGCGCCCTGCTCGGCGAGCTCGTCCCACGAGGCCGCTGTGGTCAGCACCGCCACCGCGCACGCCGAGAAGTACCGTAGGCCTTCGGTTGCCGGATTCTCCCCGACCGCCGGCGGACCATCGGTTTCCGGGTGGACCGCTGCTCCAGCATCCGGGCGGACGAGCGAAGCCACTGTCGCGAGTTCGCGGGCGGTCGCGGGAATTCCCGGTGCGTGCCCGACGACGAGCAGTGTGTCCACTGTGTCCGGGGTCAACTCGATCTGACCGAGGATGTCGTCGATGCCGCCGCCGTAGAGGTCCTCGCTGAAGCGGGTTGGCGCGTCGATGCCGGACGCTGCCAGGGTCTGCCTGGTCCGCAACGCGGTCGAACACACCACAGCGGCGACCTCGGGCAGGGACTGGAGCATCCAGCCGCCGGCCGCCCGAGCGTCGGCCAAGCCGGCAGGGGTCAGCGGCCGGTCGTGGTCGTTGTGGGCCCCACCTGCCTCGGCGTGGCGCATCAGGATCAGCGTTCGGGACGCGGGCATGGGCGCTCCGGTGGTCGGGATCGGGCGGGTCGGGCCCGGTCGGTGGACCCAGCAATTATTGACGGCCGGCTCGTGTCGGCGGAAGCCGCCCACGCGCGAACGCACCGAAGGGGAGAATATTCCTATTCGTTTTCATTTGAAACTCCTTGCCCGGTGTGGTGTTATGGAGTCCTGGTCCAGCAGAGGCGCCAGGAAAATTCCTGCAATTCCAGGAGATTCCTGTGCCTCCAGACGACTTCGAGTCGACCAGTCTGCTGCCCAACACTCTTCCGCCGGCCGGGTCGGGTACTGCCACCGCAGTCCTGACGAGACCTGCTCCCACCATCGCGGCGGCGCCGACCGGTGCCCGTGCCCAACGGGTGCGTGAACTGCTGGAACGCACCGCGGCGTGCACCGAGCCGGTCGAGCAGCAGCGGCTGCGCCGCCTGGTGGTGACCGAATATCTGCCGGTCGCCAGGTCTCTGGCGTCCCGGTACTCGGGCCGCGGTGTCGAGCGCTGTGACCTGGAGCAACTCGCCTTCCTCGGTCTGGTGAAGGCCGTTCGGCGCTGGGAGCCGGGCCGCAGCGAGGACTTTCTGCAGTTCGCGGTGCCCACGATCGTCGGCGAGATCAAGCGGTACTTCCGTGACCATTCCTGGCTCGTCCGGCCACCGCGCCGGATCCAGGAGCTTCGCGCGGCGATCAACGAGGCCGAACAGACCTACCGGCACAACGACGGCACCGGTCCCACCGAATCGGAATTGGCCGACGTCACCGGAGTCAGCACCCGGGACATCGGCGAGGCGCGGTCGGCGGCATCATTCTGCCGACCTCGTTCGCTGGACGAAGGGCAGGGATTGGGCCTTGCCCTGGCGCTCGGCTGGGGCGACGAAGACCCCGAACTGCGGCGTGTCGAGGACCGGATCACCGTGCAACGGTTGCTGGCCACCCTCACCGACCGTGAGCGGGAGGTCGTCCGAATGCGGTTCAGCGACGGGTGGTCACAGGCCCGGATCGGCGCCGAGATCGGCGTCAGTCAGATGCAGGTGTCCAGGTGGCTCCGGACCATCGCCGACAAACTGCGTTGCTCGATCGAAATGTGACTCCCGGAGCAACCTGTCGATCGCCGGTGCGGGCCCGAACTCAACCGGCGATCGACGGGTCGCTCGGCGCCGTCTGCCCGGGATCCACCTGCAGACCGTCGGAGTCGGCCGGCAATCTGCCGGTCATGACCAGTGATCCGGCCACCTCGTGCAGCTTCAGGTTGTGTTGCTGGGAGTACCGGCGCAGAACGGAGAATGACTTCTCCGGGCTGAGTTTGAACCGCTCCATCAGCATGCCCTGGGCCTGACCGATCAGATGCCGGGAATCGATCGCCCGCCAGAGGTCGCGTTCGGACCGGAGTTTCGCCAGCGCCACCGAAGCATGCGCCGCCACCACCTTGGCCACTTCGACCTCGTCGTCGGAGAAGTCGACGAGAGATTCGTAATACAGGTTGAGGGCGCCGAGAACCCGGTGATCGGTGAACAGGTGGATGCTCAGCACACTGTGCAGACCGAGTTCGGCAACGGCGGGACCCCACATCGGCCAGCGGGCATCGGTCGCCGTGTTGGAGATGAGATAAGCACCGCCCTGTTCGGCGGCCCGCAGGCATGGTCCTTCATCGAACGCGTACTGCAGGTCATCGGCCTCCTCGACCAGGGCGTCCGACGTCGCCGTGGTCTCCGCGCCCCGGTCGGCGCGGACCAGCGTCACGCTGGCGCCCGTGCAGTTGCAGCTCGTCATGGCCAGGTCGACGACCGCCTGCAGGGCCCGCTGCACCTCGGGGTTGTCAGCAACTTCGCGCGCGGCTTCGGCAAGCGCGGACTCGGATATTGCAGGGGCGTCCGGGGTGATGTCTGCGTCCGTTACTACACCGGCCGGAGTGCGATCGGCATCGTGCAGTGTCATGCCTGACCTCCCGGTGGTATGAGCGACGGCCACCATCATGCACTGTTCCCCGCGCAGTGCTGCGAACAGCGGAACGAAATCACAACCGTCTCTGCCGGGAGAGCCGGATAACGACGTTGTTCCGGTGCGTCTCAGTGCCGGGGTGTTGCCGATCGATCGAGTGTGGGTGGCCGGCTCGCCTGGTGGCGCGTCCCGTGTGGGTTCTCGCAGTCCGGATCGGCCCAGCCACCGTCGGCGCTGGCGACATCTGCGTGGTCGACCTGCAGGGTGGTGTGGTCGATCAGGTAAGTGCCCTTGAGGAGGACCTCGATGTCCCGGCGAACCTCGTGGCAGTCGCCGGTCGGGTCGACCAGCACGTGCGCGGACAACGCGGGCATCCCCGAGGTGACGTCCCAAATATGTAGGTCATGCACCTCGGCGACGCCGGGCCGGCCGGCCATGGCCGGTCCGATCAGATCGGGGTCCAGGCCCTCGGGAGCGCCCTCGAGAAAGATCCGGCCGGACTCCCGGACGAGGTTGTAGCCCGCCTTGATCATCAAGCCGGCCACCACGAGAGCGGCGAGCGAGTCGGCGCGGGAGAAACCGGTGAACAGGACAACAAGCCCGGCGATTGCCGTGGCGATGAAGGCGTACAGATCGTTGAGGATGTGCTGGAACGCACCCTCGACGTTCAGGCTGGTCCGGTTCGCCTTGCTGATCAGCCAGGCCGCCGCGATGTTGATCACGATGCCGACCAGTGCCGTGACGAACACCAGCAAGCCCTCGACCTCGGGCGGCTCGAAGAGCCGGCGGATGGCCTCGTAGATGAACCAGGCTGCGAGCAGTAGCAAGGTCAGGCCGTTGGCCTGCGCGGAGAGGATCTCGGCACGTTTGAACCCGTAGGTCCAACGGCCGCGGGCGGGCCGGGCCGCCAGGTTGATCGCCCACAACGCCAGCACGATGGAGGCAGCATCGGTCAGCATGTGGCCCGCGTCGGAGATCAGCGCCAGCGATCCGGCGATGATCCCGACCACCACTTCGGCCGCCATGAACACCAGGATCAAGGCCAGCGCCGCGGACAGATATCGCTTGTCGGCGTTGGGGTTGATCGCGTGCGAATGCCCGTCCCCGTGGCTTTCGTGGTTGGTGTGATGGTCGGGTGGCTCCGCCTGATGGGTGCGGTGGCTGTCTGTCATCTGCCCCCCGCCACAGTCAGCACCGGCGGTCCCGAGGGTCCGCACTCCTGCTCGTCGACGGCCAGCACAACACCGAGCAGGTCGGTCAGCGCGTGCCGGAGCCGGTCGTCAGCCAGTTCGTACCGCACCCGGCGGCCCTGCTCTCCACACCGCCCGACGATACAGCGCGGCGTGTATTCAACCAACGTCGTCCGTCAGTCGTCGGACGGGATCGACTCAGCCCCGTGGTGGCAGGCTCGACCGGTCGCCGAGCACGCCGGTCTCCACCGGCGTTGGGCGGCGGTTGCGCGACCGGGCGCTGCCCGGATCCGGGTTGTCGGCGTTTGCCCTGATCACGACGATCTTGTCGCCCGGCTGGAACACCTTGACGCCACCGGAATCGAAGCGGTGCGAGACACCGTTCCGGATCACGGTGAGGACGATCTCGCCGCGGGCGGTCAACCGCGCGGGCGACAGCCCAACGTCCTCCGGGCGGACCTCGCGCTCGGAGATCTGCAGTCCGGCGATGGGTTCGAGCAGATCCTCGATCACTTCGCCGGCATTCGGGGCGATGATCGCCAGTCCCAGCAATCGGCCGGCCGATTCCGCCGTGGGGATGACGACGTCTGCCCCGCCCTGCCGGAGTACTTCGATGTTCTGTTCCTCGCGGGCAGAGGCGGCGATGGTGGCGTTGGGCGCAAGCCGGCGGCAGGTCAGCGTGACGAGCACGCTGGTGTCGTCTCGGTCCGCCGCAACGATGATGCGATGGGCATTGGGCACGGCAGCCTGCCGCAGCACGTCCTCGCGTCGGGCGTCGCCGAGCACGCCGACACAGCCGTCACCGGTTGCGGCCTTGATGTTCGTGCCGTTCTGGTCGACGACAACGATGTGGTCGGCCGGATAGCCCTGGTCGATGAGCGCCTGGACGGCGGACCGGCCCTTCATGCCGTAGCCGACGATGACGGTGTGTTTCTTCACGCGCTTCCTCCAGCGGTTGGTGCGGAACTGCTGGCGGCTTCGTTCGGTGAGTACCTCGATAGTGGTCCCGACCAGCACGATCAGGAAGATGAATCGCAGTGGGGTGATCACCACGATGTTGGTCAGCCGGGCGGCCGGGGTCACCGGGGTGATGTCGCCGTAGCCGGTTGTGGACAGCGTGACCGTCGCGTAGTACAACGCGTCCAGCCAGGTGTCGACCACTCCGTCGATGTCCCTGTAGTCGGCGCGCTCCAGATACACCACGGTCGTCGTGATGACAATGCACAGGGCGGCGATGAGGACGCGGGTGCCGATCGCGCGGACCGGTCCGTGCTCCTTGACCGGGAGCATCAGGCGCGGGTTCTCTTTCGCCACAAAGCCGCACCCTACGCGGGAGATGAAGGTGAGCGAGCATCGCACGCGCCCTCACGAAGAGTCGAGGGCCGGAGCGACCCGTGAATCGACCCATGAGCCGACGTCGGGGGTCAGTTGCCGGGAGGCTCCCGGTCGGCCAGGAAGGCCTCGAACTGGGCACCGAGCTCATCGGCCGTCGGCAGCGGCGCCGATTGGGCGAGCAACCCGCGGCCGGTGGCCGAGACGTAGGCGTCGTACTGCTGCTCAAGGGCCCGCACGATGTCCGCCACCTCGGAGTTCTCCGCGACTTGCTTGGCCAACTCCTGCCGCACACCAGCGGCGGCGGCGTCCAGCCCGCTGGTCGGCAACAGCAGGCCGGTGGCGTCGGAGGTGGCCTGGATCAACGTGCGGGCCGTCTCCGGGTAGTCCGACCGGGCGATGTAGTGCGGGACATGCGCGGCGAAGCCGATGGTGTCCCGCCCGGCTTGTCCGAAGCGGTACTCCAGCAGGCCGACGGCGTGCCCCGGCACCTGAATGGTGCCGAGCCAGTCCTCCTGCTCGGGCAGCAGGCCGGTGCGGGTCGCATGTGAGGACATGCCGGTGGGGCGGGTATGTGGCACACCCATCGGGATGGCCATCAGGCCGACCGTCAGCCGTACCGCGAATCGGTCGGCGACCTGGCCGACCGCCGCGACGAAACGCTCCCACTGGTTGTCCGGTTCCGGTCCGGCCAGCAGCAGGAAGGAGGTGCCGTTGGTATCCGTGAGCTGGTGGATCACCAACTCCGGCGCCTGGTAGGCGGTGAAGGAATTCGATTGGTAGGTCAGCGTGGGGCGTCGGGCGCGGTAGTCGATCAGTTGGTCGACGTCGAAGGTGCCGACGACGGTGTGCTCCAGGGTGGACAGCAGATGGTCGACGGCGAGCTTCACACCGGAGCCGGCGTCGATATAGCCGTCCAGGGCGATGATCAGGACCGGGTCAGCGAGCAGGTCGATCTCGGGCCGCTCCAGGTGCAGCTCGTACAGCTCGCCCGGTTCGCCGGTCATGGATTCCGTCCTGAGTGTCTCGGCAGGTCAATAATGGGTCGCAACAGGCTTGTTGTCGCACACGGTTCAAACCCCATCGTCACCCCGTCCTACTTGGCTGGCAACGTGATCTGGCTGGGTGGCATTCCCGGCAGCCGCTGATTCCCTGGTGCGGGACCCGGCGATCAGTCGAACACGATCGTCCGCAGACCGTCCCGGAGTACCCGATTCTGCAGATGGTAGGTGAGCCCCTTGGCCAGCACAGCCTTCTCGATGTCCCGGCCGAGCCGCACCATGTCGGCCGGCGAATCGGCGTGGTCAACCCGGATGACGTCCTGATCGATGATCGGCCCGGCATCGAGTTCGGCACTGACGTAGTGGCAGGTGGCGCCGATCATCTTGACGCCGCGCACGTAGGCCTGGTGATACGGCCGCGCACCACGGAATGACGGCAGGAAGCCGTGGTGAATGTTGATCAGCCTGCCCTCCCAGGCGCGGCACAGCTCGGCGGGGATGACCTGCATGTATCTGGCCAGCACGATCGCGTCCGGCGCATGCGCGTCGACCTCGCGCCGGACCTCGTCGAACGCAGCAGTCTTTCCCTGGTCGTCCCGGGGGATGGGGATGTGCCGGAACGGCAGCCCGAAGAGCCTGGCCACCGGCTCGAGATCGGTGTGATTGCCGATGACGACGCCGATGTCGGCCGCCATCTCCTTCGAGTGCCAGCGGGCCAGGAGTTCATAGAGGCAATGCCCCTCCTTGGAGACCAGCAGCACAACCTTCTTCCGGTCCGTGCTATCGGTGACCTGCCAGGAATCGGCCGCGAGTTCGTCGGCGACGACGGCGAATTGGCGCCGCAGTTCGCCCGCGTCGAACGACACCGAGTCCGCCCGGATCTCCTGGCGGGTGAAGAACCGGCCCGATTCGTCATCCGAGTGATACGCGGCCTCGGTGATCCAGCCGCCGATGTCGGCCAGGAACGTGGTGATACGGGCAACGATGCCGGTCCGGTCGGGACAGCTCAGGGTCAGGACGAAGCGATGCTCTGCAGACACAGTGCGTCATGGTGTCATGCCGGCCGGTTTCGCCGGGTCACACCAGTCGTGACTGGGTGTACGTCTCTTCGATGGCCAGCAGCGTGCCGATCTGGTCGGCGATCACG
The DNA here is from genome assembly GCA_963730295.1 of uncultured Actinomycetota bacterium. Taxonomy (GTDB): domain Bacteria; phylum Actinomycetota; class Actinomycetes; order Mycobacteriales; family Nakamurellaceae; genus Nakamurella. Next base: position 494,291 of record CAVSRE010000012.1, read on the forward strand.
GCCTCGATCTTGGAGCCGAACAGCGGGATCTGCACGACCGCCTCACCCTTGACGACCAGGGTGGACCCGGCGCCGGCCGGAGCCAACGTCATGGTGCCCTTGATCGAGGCGGGTGCGCCCTTCACCGTCACGGAGAACTGCGCCACGTACGCCTCCCCGTCGAAATGCCAATCCTCGATGCGCTCCGTTGCCGGATCACCCTGCAGCATCGACGCGACCATCGAGGGCAGCACCGAGGCGGGAATGGACTGCCGGGTGACGATCCTGACGCCGTCCTCGGTGCTGTCGACCGTCATGACCTCGGCGTTGGGGGCTCCGGAGTCCTCGAGGCGGCCGGCGATGAAATCCGGTTCGTTGAACAGGGCAAAGACCTCGATCGCCGGAGCGTCGTACTTCTGCGTGATGTTCAACGGCTTCGGCACCGACTGCGCTCCTGGTGGTTGTGGGGTGGTTTGGTGTTGCTGGGTGGTTGCGCACCACGGACGATCATCACCGGCCGATAGGCCCGATGCAACCCCGCTGCACCGGATTGCGACTGCCGGCGTCGTCGCAGGCGACAGGTTGTTGCGTCCCCTGCCAGGATGCGCGGGAAACGCTACGGTCGTGACGATCGGCTCACCGGCGATCCTGCGCCGATCCGAGAAGCTCATGACCACTCCGCCCGCGCCCCCGAGGAGTTCGTCCGTGTCCCGTCATCCGCTCGACTCGCTCAGCACCGAAGAGTTCAACCGCACCACCGCCGCCCTGCGTGCGTCCGGCGACCTGATCCCGAGTCGCCGCTTCGCGTCGATCACCCTCGATGAGCCGGCGAAGGCTGCGGTGCTGGCCTGGCGGGAGGGTGATCCGGTCGTCCGGCGCTCGCTGTCGGTCATGTGGGACAGGGCCGACAACAAGGCCTACGAAGCGATAGTCGATCTCGGCGAAACCGGCACGGCTGGTGATCCGGCAAAGGACACGGTGGTCTCGTTCGACCATGTCCCGGGTGTGACACCGAACTTCACGGTGGACGAGTGGCACGACTGTGACGTCGCGATGAAGGCCGACCCGCGGGTGGTGGCTGCGCTGGCCGAGCGTGGTCTGACCGACCTGGACCTGGTGTGCATCGACGTCTGGACCTACGGGTACGCCGTGATGCCCGAGCAGTGGCGGGACAAGCGGCTCGGCTGGGCGGATATCTGGGTGCGGTCCAGCCCTACCGGGAACCCTTACGCCAACCCGGTTTCCGGGATGAAACTGATCGTCGACATGAACACGATGGAACTGCTGGAGATCGAGTACGACTCCGTTGTTGCGCCGCCGGCACCCGTGATGGGCGAGTACGAGCCGGATCTCGTCCCCGGTCAATCGCTGCGGACGGATATCAAGCCGCTGGAGATCACCCAGCCGGACGGACCGTCCTTCGAGGTCGACGGCAATGTGGTGCGCTGGCAGAACTGGGAGTTCCGGCTGGCCTTCAACTACCGCGAGGGCCCGGTGATCCATCAGGTCAAGTACGACGATCACGGAACCGTGCGGGACATCGCCTATCGGATGTCCTTCGCCGAGATGATCGTGCCCTACCGGGATTCCGGGTTCGACCACTATCGGCGCACCGCGTACGACATCGGCGAGTGGGGCATCGGCTACATGACCCAGTCGCTGGCGCTGGGCTGTGACTGTCTGGGCGAGATTCGTTACGTGGACGCCGTTCTCACCGACAGTCTGGGCGAGCCGACCACCATCGCGAACGCGATCTGCTTACACGAAGAGGACAACGCCGTGCTCTGGAAGCACGTCGACTCCATCAACGGCCGGGCCGAGGTCCGGCGGGCCCGCCGGATGGTGGTGTCGATCCATGCCACCGTGGCGAACTACGAGTACCTCGTCTACTGGCGCTTCTACCAGGACGGCAACATCGAATGCGAGGTGCGGGCGACCGGGATCATGGTCACCACCCCGCTGGTCGAGGGCGCCGCCACCCCGCCGACCGGGACGCTGGTCGACCAGCGCACGTACGCACCCTTCCATCAGCATTTCCTGGTTGCCCGGCTGGACATGGACATCGACGGCCGGGACAACACCGTCATGGAGGTGGACTCGATGGCGGCACCACTCGGACCCGAGAATCCCCACGGGCTGGCCATGGTCACCCGGGCCACGCCCATCGCATCGGAGTCCGAGTCGGCGCGGGACTTCAACTGGGACACCCAGCGGTCCTGGAAGGTGACAAATCCGAACAAGGTCAATGGGGTTGGCACACCGGTGGCCTACAAACTGGTTCCCACTGCTGCCTTCCCGGTGATGATGGATCCGACGACCCCGCAGTACCTGCGGGCGCCCGTGATGGGCCACACGCTCTGGGTCACCCGTCATCACGACGACGAGAAGTGGCCTTGCGGAACGTATCCGACGCAGAGCGTGGACGATCAGGGGCTGACCAAGTGGATCGCGGACGATGAATCCCTCGTGAACACCGATGTGGTGCTCTGGTACGTCTTCGGCATCCACCACATCACTCGGATCGAGGACTGGCCGATCATGCCCGTGGACACGGTGTCGTTCTGGCTCAAGCCGTTCGGCTTCTTCGACCGGAACCCCTCGATCGACGTACCGCCGCAACCGGGGCACGGCGGGACGGCCGGACATGCGGGTTCGGCCGGGCATTCGGCGCGCGGCAGCGCGGGGCACGGGCCGAGCTGCCACTGAGCCGGGTGTGATGCGCGGAGCGCGTTGACTGTCCGCGATCGCGGGCTGATTGCGGTCCCGATGTGCCCCGCCGCTGACTCAGCCACACGCCGGCCACGGGTCGGACTGATGATCAACGTTCCGGGCCATTTGAAGTTGCAGCACAACGCGAGATGCCTCAGTCGTTGATCTTCACCAGTGGGAGTGCAGGGGCCTTGTCAAGGTTGGCTTGACAATAAGGCGTACGTCAAGGCAACCTTGACACCATGAACAGAACATTTGCGCTCCCCAAGCCCCCATTTCGCCGCCGGCCCATCCACGCCCAGGCGGTACCACCTGTTGGGCTGCCCGCTCCATCTGCCGCCCCGCCACGTGGCTCCGCCGAGTGCCGTCCCGCCCGTGGCTCCGCCGAGTGCCGTCCCGCCCGTGGCTCCGCCGAGTGCCGTCCCGCCCGTGGCTCCGCCGAGTGCCGTCCCGCCCGTGGCTCCGCCGAGTGCCGTCCCGCCCGTGGCTCCGCCGAGTGCCGTCCCGCCCGTGGCTCCGCCGAGTGCCGCCCCATCAGGGCATCTGGCGTCCATTGAGCCAAATCTCCCTGATGCGGTGGCACTCGATCGCGCCGCAGGGAGCGTTGACTGGGCGGCGGTCGACTGGGAACGGGTTGATTGGGTGCGGGTTGATTGGGTGCGGGTTGATTGGGCGCGGGTTGACTGGGCAACCATCGACTGGTCGGCAGATTGGCTGCGCCACCTTCCGTTAGCCCCGCCATTTACGGCCGTGTGGCCAGCCGAGCTTGCGTTCCCTCGGGCCCAGGGCACGGCCTCGGTCGCCGGGTCACCCGGCCCCGGTTCGCTGCCGAGTCCGCTCCGGCAGATCCCGGTCACCGTTTATGGCATCAACGAGCCGACGCCCGGCCCGCGCTGGAAGGCACTGTACGACGCGACTTGGCCGGCATACCGCTCCTGGTACTTGGCCGAGGGAGATGCTGCCCGACCGGATCTCGCCGAGGCGACGGCGATGCTGGCTCGGCACATGCCGGAGCTGCTGCCCACCTATCGGCGGTTGGTCGAGCTGACCGAAGGCGACGAAGTCGCGGCCCGAATGTTGACGATGTGGAACGCTCCGGCGTTCTTGCCGTCCTGTTCGCAGGCGGTGCTGACCGTGCCGGCGCCAGTGCTGTGCCGGAATTATGACTACAGCCCGGACTTGTGGGAGGCAACGATCTATTCCAGTGCCTTCACCGGCCGGAAGGTGATAGGCACCGGCGACTGCCTCTGGGGGCTGCTGGACGGGATGAACGATGCCGGACTCGTGGTCTCGCTGACCTTTGGGGGCCGCCCGGGGTCCGGCCCTGGTTTCGCCATTCCGTTGGTGGTCCGCTACCTGCTGGAGGTCGCCGAGACCGCAGATCAGGCACGAGAGCTGTTGCGCGGCCTACCGATCGCCATGTCCTACAACTTGACGGTGGTCGACGCCGCGGGGATGAGCTTCACCGCATTCGTCGCCCCCGATTCCGCACCCGAATTCTTCGACGCTCCGGTGGCCACCAATCACCGCGGCGAGGTCCCGGAGTATCCGGAGCGGGCCGCGTCGCTGCAGAGCGCGCCTCGGCTGGACCGGCTGACCGAAGTCGTTGCGCAGCGACCGACCGCGGAGGAACTGGCCGCGACGTTTCAGGCCGAACCGCTCTACAACCGGAAGTACTCCAAGGCGTTCGGCACCCTCTACACGGCGCTGTACCGACCGCAAGAGCGGGTCGTCGACTACATCTGGCCGGACGGGACATGGCGGCGCGGCTTCGACGATGCGGATGACTCGCGAACTGTCGTTCTCGCCGGCAGTTGATCCTGCGGTAACGCGCGGGCGGAGCGATTCCAGGCCCGGTCGCCGCCGCACCGTGCCGGAGCGCGCCGGCGATCACCACTCCACCCGGTCCCGCCTCGGGTTCGTCGAATGAGCGACTGCATATGGTTACCCGCAAATGCGTCGACCCAAGTAATGTCCAATGATCCACTATGACGTCGATCACGGCGAAATGTAGATCACATTTTCGCGCCCATCCCGAACCTTCCAGGAGGCCTGCTCGCCGCCTCGACCGGCGGGACAGCGACCTCCCGATCCGCCGCAGCGTCGGTGTCGCGTCCGGCTCGTTTCCGCAGGTCAACTGAGCTTTCCGGGTCGGCGCTGCGCAATGGACGACGGATCCGATGACGGCTCCGGGCAGGCGCGCCATGCCTACCGCACGACACGCGCCGGTGGTCGGGCGGATTGCCGTGACGTATCCCACGGTGTATCGACACAAGAAAGGATGGCTTTCATTCCGCCGGTCGGCGAGCATCTGTTGAATTCACTCGCATGGACCTTCCGGTAGGGACCAAAGGCGAGCGCCGGCACGGCATGACCCAATGAAACGCACGACCCAATGGAGGCGCCATGTGTTTGACCCTGGGCAACGCTGCGGCGGTGCACGAGTACCGCACCACAGCCACGACCCGCCGCGGTTATACCGAGACCCTGCACCACGTCGGGCACCTTGCCCCCGGTGATCTCTGGCGGCCCGTCGACGACTGCCCGCCGCACGTGGTGACCGATATTCGCAGCCGCGGCAACAGTGTCACCATCACCGATCATCTTGGCCAGATCCACCGGTATGCGACGAACGCGATCGTGCCGACCGCCGTGCCCGATCCGCTCGTCCTCCGCCCGGTCGCCGTGCCCCGCAGCGCGTAGTCCCCAGGCGGGGCGCGGTCGCGCGTGGTCCCGGCGATCGGTGGAGGGGTGTGTCGACCCGCACCGGTGTTCGATCGTTATGAGGACCGCACCGATTTGTTGTGCGCAGCATCTTTTCGGCGACAAATCGTGCTGTGCACTGTTGCCGGCCGTATCGGCCGCTGTCCTGGTCGCGATTCCAAGCACGCCGGAGTCGGTCGTCGGCATCTCGCCTGGCATTCACGGCGGGGAGGCCGCCGCCGCCCGGGTGCGCGCCCGGGCGCCCCCAACTGCCTCCCGGGGTTACCCCGATCGTTACGATCCCCATCCCCGTGCAAGGAGGCAACGATGGAAAATCCGAAGAAGGTCGCCCCGGGAGAACAAGCCGATGCCGGGCCGCTGCTGTTCAACCCCAACACCTACGACCCGTCCCATTTCGACGGGGCCACCAGCAGGTTGCTCAGGGCGACCATCGACTGGTTCGAGCACAGAGGCAAGGCAAGGCTGCTGGCGGATTACCGCGAGTCCGTCTGGTACTCGGACTTCCTGGATTTCGCCGCCAAGGAGCGGTTGTTCGCGACAATGGGCACGCCGGCCAGGGAGGCGAACGGCGACGGCGACAAACGTTGGGACACCAGCCGTATCTCGGCATTCAGCGAGATCCTGGGCTTCTACGGAATGGACTACTGGTACACCTGGCAGGTCACTATTCTGGGCCTTGCTCCGATCTGGCAGAGCGACAACGAGTCGGCCCGCCGGCGTGCGGCCCAGTGGCTCGAAGACGGCGCCGTGTTCGCATTCGGGCTGTCGGAGCGCGAACACGGGGCGGACATCTACCGCACCGACATGGTGTTGACCCCGGACGGGGAGGGCGGCTTCCGCGCCACGGGCGGCAAGTACTACATCGGTAACGGAAACGTCGCCCGAATGGTCTCGGTGTTCGGTCGACGCTCTGACGTCGACGGACCGGATGGATATGTGTTCTTCGCCGTCGACAGCCAGCACGAGAACTACCGCCTGGTCCAGAACATCGTCCAGGCGCAGATGTACGTTTCCGAGTTCAGGCTGGCGGACTACCCGGTGCGGGCGCAGGACGTGCTGCACACCGGCCAAGCCGCCTTCGACGCCGCCCTGAACACTGTGAACGTGGGCAAGTTCAACATCGGGTTCGCCTCGGTCGGCATGTGCGAGCACGCGATGTACGAGGCGGTCACCCACGCCCACAACCGCATTCTGTACGGCAAACGGGTGACCGACTTTCCGCACGTGCGCCGTTCCCTGGTCGACGCCTACGTCCGGCTGATCGCGATGAAGGCCTTCGGTGACCGCGGTATCGACTACTTCCGGTCGGCCGGCCCGCAGGATCGTCGGTACCTGTTGTTCAACCCGGTCGCCAAGATGAAGATGACCACCGAGGGCGAGAAGGTCATCGGCTCACTGTGGGATGTCATCGCCGCCAAGGGGTTCGAGCGCGACACCTACTTCCGCGGCGCCGGCAAGGATGTCGGCGCGCCGGCCAAGCTCGAGGGCACCGTGCACGTCAATCTCGCCCTGATCTTGAAGTTCATGCCGAATTATCTGTTCGCGCATGCCGAGCAATCGCCGCTGGCTACCCGGCAGGACCCGGTCGACGACGAGTTCCTGTTCCGCCAGGGCCCTGCGCGCGGCCTGGGTGAGGTCACCTTTCCCGACTGGCGAAGGGCCTTCGAGCCGTATGCCGACCTGCCCAACGTCGCACGGTTCCGGGAACAGGCCGAGGGTTTCGCCACCTTGCTGCTGACCGCAGCACCGGGCGGCGAGCAACGAAAGGACCTGGACTTCCTGCTGGCGCTGGGACAGTTGTTCACGCTGGTCGTCTATTCCCAACTGGTACTCGAGCAGGGCAGTCTGATCGACCTCGACCCGGATGTGCTCGACACGATCTTCGAGGTCTTTGTCCGGGACTTCTCCGCTCTCGGGATCGAGTTGCACGGCAAGGCGTCCTCGACGGACGCTCAACAGCAGTGGGCCCTGGACCACGTGCGCAAACCGGCGATCGACACGGAACGCCTGGAGCGGGTCTGGGAGCAGGTCAAGGCACTCTCCGGTGCTTACCACATGAGTCCGTGAGCACCGGCAATGGATCCGATCGCGCCGCTCCCCGAAGCCCGGGATTCCACCGGGCGCCTGGCTTGTTGACCCGCGAAGCCTGACGGTAAAGGGTGTCCGCGTGACGAACGACAGCACAAGAGCGGCGAGCGACGTGACTCCGACCGGCAGTCCGGTGCCGACTCTGGAAGATCTTGAGCGGGCTGCCGGTGATGCGATCAACGATTTGGCTCAACGGACGGACCCGGAGGCGTTCCAGGCGCTGCTCAGCCTCAGCGCGCTGGTCGGCGAGGCACTGGGGGTCAGTGCCAGGACGCTCGCCGCCACCGGGTCATGGGCGAAGGTGGCCGAGGCGGCCGGCACGTCACGGCAGGCCGCCTGGTCCCGTTGGAGTTCCTAGGACTGGGCCGACTCCGGTCAGATTCCCTTGTCGGCGTTCGACCTCACGCTGAGATCCTCGGTGCCCTCAACGGCATTCAGCTGATCGGCCAACGAGGAATTCGAACCTGGCAGTACCACCGGCGATCGGCCCTTCTTGCGATTCTCGTCCAGTTCGACCATGGTCCGCTCGAACGTGATGATCCGGTGGCCGCGGTTCTGGGAGAACCAGACCGCCCGGCTCCAGTTGTAGAGCGTGCCGAGCCGGTTCCCCCAGCCGACCAGATAGGCCACGTGGATGAACCCCCACATGACATAGGCGATGAAGCCGGTGAAGGTCTTTCCGAAGGCATCGGCGACGGCGGCCTTGTGGCCGATGGTGGCCATGCTGCCCTTGTCGAAATACTTGAACGGCTTCGGTGGTGTCTCGCCCGATGTCCTCGCCTTGATCAACTTGCCGACGTAATCGCCCTCTTGCATGGCCGGCTGCGCGACGCCCGGCAGTTTGTTGAGCAGCACCATGTCGCCGATGGCAAAAACCTCGGGATGTCCCGGCAAAGTGCAGTCGGGGTTCACCGAGACCCGGCCGGCCCGGTCGGTCTCCGCGCCGGTCTTGTCGGCAAGCATCTTGGCCAGGGGCGAGGCCTGCACGCCGGCCGCCCAAATGCGGGTGCGCGCCCGGATGGTCTCGATCCCGTTGGGACCCTTCACCGTGATCGACTCGTGGTCCATGTCGATGGCGAGGGAGTTGAGCTTGATCTCGACGCCCATTTTCCCCAGATGGTCTTGAGTGTATTTCTGGAGTTTGGGCTTGAAGGGTGGCAGCACCGACGGCGCACCCTCGAGCATGATGATGCGCGCCTCCGTGGTATCCACCGTGCGGTACTCCTGCGGGAGCACCATATGGGCCAGCTCGGCCAGTTGCCCGGCCAGCTCGACTCCCGTCGGACCGGCGCCGATGACAACGAAGGTGAGCCACTCGGCGCGCTCCTGCGGGTCCGTCGCGAGTTCGGCCATCTCGAACTTCGACAGGATGCCGTCGCGGATGTACCGAGCGTCCTCGATGGTCTTCATGCCCGGTGCGAACTCGGCGAACTGGTCCTTGCCGAAATACGAATGTGAAGCGCCGGCGGCGACGACGAGGGAGTCGTACGGCAGATCGACGGCCCGGCCGTCCGGTCCGAGTGCCTTGACCACCTTGTTCTCCAGGTCGAGGTCCTTGACCTCGGCGAGCAGGGCACGGGCGTTCTTCTGATTCTTGATGGTGCTGCGGATTGCCGGTGCGATCAGGCCGGGGGACATGATCCCGGCGGCGACCTGATAGAGCAGGGGCTGGAACAGGTGATGATTGGTTCGGTCGACGATCGTCACGTCGACGTCGCTCTTCGCCAGGGCATGGGCCACGTTGAGCCCGCCGAATCCGCCGCCGACTATCACTACTCTGTGTCGCCCTGTAGCCATCGTGTTCCTCCTGGGGTGAAAGGGTGATCATCGCGGGCGGAGGCCATCGTCGGCTTCCCTTTGCGGTAGATCTTGCACTGAGTGGCAGCGTCCCGCACGAGCGAGGTGCATTCGACGGCCGGGCGCGCGGCGCCCGTCAGCCGGAGATCGAGGATGACCGGCGGGGTAAAGATCCGGTCAGAGGCCGCTGTGGCGGTGCTGCACAATCGCCAGGTGACCGAACCTGCGGGCCCTGAAGATGTCCTGGTCGGCGTCGAGGGATCGGTTGCCAGCGTGACGATCAATCGACCGGGCAAACGCAATGCGGTGACGACCGGAATGTGGATACGGATCGCCGAACTGATGCCCGCGCTCGCAGTCACCACGGGCGTCCGGTTGATCGTCATCCGAGGGGCCGGTGGGTTCTTTTCGTCCGGGGCCGATCTGCACGACGTACTGGCGGCGACCAGGGACCCGGCGGCCGCCGAGCAGTACTGCCATCGGGTGGTCGGCGCACTGCTGGCCATCGGGAATTCATCGGTGCCGACGGTGGCCGCCCTCGACGGCCTCGCGGCGGGCGGTGGCGTCGAGATCGCCATTGCCGCGGACATCCGCATCGCCACCGACAACGCGAGCTACCAACTCCCGTTCACCCGGCTCGGGGTGGTGCCGGATGCTTTCACCCTCCACCGGCTGCGGGAGCTGATCGGCGAATCGGCCGCCCAGTGGATGGTGCTCAGCGGCCGCACAATCGGCGCCGAATCCGCCGCCCGAATCGGGCTGATCGATGACCTTGTCCCAGCCGGCGGCCTGACGGCGGCGATAGCCGGATTGGCCGCGAACATCGATGGCAGTTTCGGCGTGGCGTCGGCCACCACGAGGGCGTTGCTGCGATCCGCCCGGCCGGTGTTTCGAGACGGCCACTGCTGCCGAGCCGATGGTTTCGGTCATTCGTCTCCGGTGACGTGGCCGCGGCGGCAGCCAGGTTCATCACACGATGAGCGGTCTCGCGGCACAATATGACGGAAACGTTTCTGCACCATATGGGTCGGCGCAAAGTATGGTGACCTTGTGTCGATAACTCATGCCAAGGTGACAAGTAGTGGACAGGTGTCACTGCCGGCGGCGCTACGGCGGCGGTGGGCGGCTGCGGCGATCCTGGTGATCGATCGGGGGGATTACGCGATCATCCGGCCGGTGCCCGCTGATCCGGTCACTGCCTTGAAGGGGGCGCATGCCGGATCCGGCCCGACCACCGTTGAAACCCGCGAGTGGGCGCGGCAGGACGAGGCACTGACCGAGGAACGGCGAAGCGTTCGATGACGGTGCTCGATGCCTACGCCGTCATCGCTTACCTCCGTGGCGAGTCGGTGGCCGACGAGGTAGCCGACATCCTCCGGGCAGCGACTGTTCTGAGTGCCGCGAACGCAGCGGAGATCATCGATCAACTCGTCCGGGTGCACGGCCGGGACGCTGACGACGTGCACGGCGACCTCGCACTATTGACGTACGCCGGAAGCAATCGCACCGGTGACCGCCGAGATCGGGATGTCCGCCGGGCACATTCGAGCCCGTCACTATCACCGAACGGCCATGGCGGTGAGCCTCGCGGACTGCATCGCCGCCGCCACGGCCGTTGACCTCGACGAGCCGCTTGCCACCTCGGACCCGGCGCTGGCCGCGGTCACGCGGGCCGAAGGTGGTCGGATCCACGGACTGGCCGACAGCCACGGCAATCTGCCGTGACCATCAGCCATCGTGCCGGTCCTACAGTTTGATGCCGACGTACTTGGTTTCGAGGTACTCCTCGATGCCTTCGGTGCCACCCTCGCGGCCGAGCCCGGAGGCCTTGACGCCGCCGAAGGGCGCTGCCGGATTGGAGACGATGCCCTGGTTGATGCCGACCATCCCGGTCTGCAGTTTCTCCGCGACAGTCAAAGCCCGGGTGAGGTTCTCGGTGAAGGCGTAGGCGACGAGCCCGTATTCGGTGTCGTTGGCCTTGTCGATGCCATCCTGGTCGGAACCGAACGTGATGATCGGTGCGACCGGTCCGAAGATCTCCTCCCGGAACACCTTTGCCGTCGTGGAGACGCCGGTGAGCACGGTGGGTGGGTAGAAGTGCCCCGGCCCTTCAAGTGCCGTACCGCCCGTGAGAACCGTTGCCCCTTTTTCCACGGCGTCGGCGACGAGTTCGGTGACCTTGTCGATCGCGGCCGAATCGACCAGCGGGCCGACGGTCACCCCATCGGTGATGCCGCGGCCGATGACCATGGCACGCATCCGCTCGGCGAGTCGCTGGGAGAATTCGTCGGCGACGGATTCATGCACGATGAATCGGTTCGCTGCGGTGCAGGCCTCGCCGATGTTGCGCATCTTGGCGAGCATGGCGCCGTCGACGGCCTTGTCCAGGTCGGCGTCACTGAACACCACGAACGGGGCGTTCCCGCCGAGTTCCATGGACACCTTGAGCACGTTCTGCGCGGACTGCTCGATGAGCTTCTGGCCGACACCGGTGGAGCCGGTGAAGGTCAGTTTCTTGAGGCGCGGGTCGGCGATGATCGGCCCGGAAACCTTCCCGGATTGGGACGTGGTGATCACGTTGACGACCCCGTCGGGTAGCCCGGCCTCGATCAGCACGGCGGCGAGAGCCAGCGTCGTCAAAGGGGTTTGGGCGGCCGGCTTGATCACGACGGTGCAACCGGCGGCGAGCGCGGGGCCGATCTTGCGGGTGCCCATGGCGAGCGGGAAGTTCCACGGGGTGATCGCGTAGACCGGTCCGACGGGCTGCTTCATGGTCAATAGGCGGGTGCCGCCGGATGGGGCGACGGAGAACCGGCCGGCAATCCGCACGGCTTCCTCGCTGAACCAGCGGAAGAACTCAGCGCCGTAGGTGACCTCCCCGCGGGCCTCGGCGAGGGGCTTGCCCATTTCCAGGGTCATCAGGAGGGCGATGTCCTCGGCGCGTTCGGTGAGCAGTTCGAAGGCCTTGCGCAGGATCTCCCCGCGGGCCCGGGGATCTGTTGCGGCCCAGTCCGCCGCGGCGGCGACCGCGGCGTCCAGCGCCTCGATGCCCTGAGCCGGGGAGGCGTCAGCGACCGTGGCGATGACCTTCCCGGTCGACGGGTCCTCCACATCGACGCCACCGTCGGTGGTGATCCATTTCCCGCCGATCAACAACCCCTTCGGAACCGCTGACAAAACCCGGGAAATCTGCTCGTCCGTGACACCCATGATGCTGTCCTTTCACTGCAAGTAAGAAGCGCGACTACCTAGAATCACGACACCAGGGATCAGGACGCCAGCGTGTCGACCGCTCGTTCCAGCACGTCGAGACCCTCGGACAGCAGGGCCTGGCCGATCACCAGCGGCGGCAGGAAGCGCAGTACGTTTCCGTAGGTTCCCGCCGTCAGCACGACGACACCTTCGGCGTGACAGGCCTTGGCGATCGCGCCGGCCAGCGCCGAATTGGGTTCGGTGGTGCCGGGCTTCACCAACTCCATCGCGATCATCGCGCCGCGGCCGCGGATGTCGCCGATGACGTCATGGCGGGCCTGCATGGCCGAAAGCCGTTGCATCATGGTCGTTTCGATGGTCTGAGCGGCTGCGACGAGGTCGAGCTCACGCATGGTCTCGATGGCACCCAAGGCGGCCGCACAGGCAATGGGGTTGCCGCCGTAGGTGCCGCCGAGGCCGCCCGAGTGCACCGAGTCCATGATCTCCGCGCGCCCGGTGACAGCGGCCAGCGGCAACCCGCCGGCGATCCCCTTGGCCAGGGTGATCAGGTCGGGGACGACGCCCTCGTGGTCGCAGGCGAACCACGCGCCCGTTCGGCAGAAGCCGGTCTGGATCTCGTCCGCGATGAGCAGTGCACCATTGTCGGAGCACCACGCGGAGATGGCCGGTAGGAATCCGGTGGCAGGAACGATGAACCCGCCCTCGCCCTGGATCGGCTCGATCAGCACGGCGGCGACGTTGGACGCCCCGACCTGAGTGGTGATGATGTCGATGGCCTTGGCGGCAGCCTCCGCGCCGGAGGCGTCGCCGTCCCGGAACGGGTAGGACATCGGCACCCGGTAGACCTCTGGGGCGAACGGGCCGAAGCCCTCCTTGTAGGGCATGTTCTTGGCGGTCAGCGCCATCGTCAGATTGGTCCGGCCGTGGTACGCGTGGTCGAACACCACGATGGCGGTCCGACCGGTCGCGTGCCGGGCGATCTTGACCGCGTTCTCGACGGCTTCCGAGCCGGAGTTGAACAGCGCGGACTTCTTCGCGTGGGTGCCAGGGGTCAGGGCGGCCAACTGCTCGCAGACCTCCACGTATCCCTCGTACGGCGTGATCATGAAACAGGTGTGGGTGAATGCCGCCACCTGGTCGGTGACGGCCTGCACAACGCGCGGGGCGGAGTTCCCGACACTGACCACGGCGATACCGGAGCCGAGGTCGATCAGCGAGTTGCCGTCCACATCGACCAGCACACCGCCACCGGCCCGCTCGATGAAGACCGGAAACGTGGTGCCGACTCCATTGGAGACCGCGGACTGCTTGCGGGCGAACAGCTCCTTCGAGCGCGGGCCCGGGAGTTCGGTGACCAACCGGCGTTCCTGGACCAGATCCTGCATCGCGACTGTCATGGCTGTTGCGGCTCCTTTCGTGGAAACACTCTTCAAGACCGCTCGATCGCCGCGTGACAGCAGCGACAACCGGGGTGAGAAGTCCAGCCTCCCCGATCCCCCACCCTCGCGTAATGCCTGTTCTGGCGCATTACGATGGCAAACATGGCCACTTTGTCAGTTGACGCCCGCGATGCGGCTGGGGCCCCGTCATGCCACTGACGCTCCGTGACTTGGTTTCTACTCCTGAACTCGGCTTGGCGCTGCTCGCAGAAGGGCCAGGCGTCGACCTTCCGGTCACCTGGGTACACGTCAGTGAGCTGCGCGACCCGACGCCGTTCCTCAGCGGCGGCGAACTTCTGCTGACCACGGGCATCGCCTTCGATCCCGGACATGACGGCATCGACGACACCATCGATGCCGATGCCTATGTCCGGCGGCTGTCCGGGGCCGCCGTCGTCGGCCTCGGGTTCGGCACCGGGTTGAGCCACGAGCAGGTGCCCGCCGACCTGGTCGCGGCGGCCCGGCTGCACGGGCTGCCCATTCTCGAGGTGCCGCGGCGGACCCCGTTCATCGCGATCAGTCGGGCGGTGTCCAGGGCCGTCGCGGCGGATGAATACGCCGCCGTGACGAAGACCTTCGCCGCTCAGCAGGCACTGACAAAGGCGGCGCTCTCCCCCGCGGGGCCGGAGCGGGTGGTGCGGTTGCTGGCCCAGCAGCTCAGCGGATGGGTGGTGCTGCTCGACCCGGCGGGTGCGCCGATCGGAGCATCTCCGGAGACCGCGCGGAGCAAGGTCGGCGCGCTCGTACCGGAGATGAAGGTGCTGGCGGCGCATCGGGGAACGGTCAGCTCAGGGTTCCCGCTCGGCGCCGACACGGTGAGCCTGCAGTCGGTCGGCGCCGGTACCCGTGGCCGGGCATTTCTTGCCGTCGGTCGCCCGGGTCCCCTGACCGCAGCGGACCGGCACCTGGTGAACGCCGCCGTCATGTTGTTGACCATCAGGCTGGAACAATCGTCGGCCACTGACACCGGGCTGGGGAAGCTCCGGTCCGCAGTGCTCAGCCTGGTGCTCTCGGGTCAGAGTGAGCTGGCCCGGCCGATCGCCGAGCAGCTGTCGAACCCGTTGCCCGGTGAGCCGGTGACGCTGCTGGTGGCAACCGGCGACATCAGTGGTATCGGCGCCGAACTCGATGACCCGCACGCGCCAGCGGTCGGCATGCTGGTGGCCGAACTCGATGATCAGCTGGTGGTGCTGGTGAGCGGCGGCCCGGACGCCGCCGCGGAATGTGCGACCCGGATCGAGCTTGCCGACTTGTCCCGCGATGGAGCTCCGTCCGGCGGCGTCGTCGTTGGTATCTCGGCATCGACGGACTACCCCGGCATTGCCGCTGCTCATCGACAGGCACTGCAGGCCAACGCGTTCGGTCGGCGCACCGGCCGGGCCGTCACTGCGTTCGGCGAGATTGCGATGCCCGGGATTACCGCCATGCTCGGCCCCGACGAGGCCCGCGCCTTCGCCGAATCACTACTGGCGCCGCTGATCGCCCATGATCTGGCCGGGCGCGGCGACCTGGTGAACTCGTTGCGCGCCTGGCTCTCTCATCACGGGCAGTGGGATCCCTCCGCCGCGGCGCTCGGGGTGCACCGGCACACTTTGCGGCACCGGATCACCACCGTAGGCGAGCTGCTCGGGCGGGATCTGGACTCGCCGGGTACCCGCAGTGAACTGTGGTTGGCGCTGGAGATCATCGCGCCCGGTCGGTCATCGTGAGTCGCCCGGCACGGCCGTCCAGGGTTCTCGTTGTCGGGTCGTTGAACGAAGACGTGCGGGTGGCCGTCGACCGCCGACCAGGCGGGGGTGAGACCGTTCTCGGTGGGGACATCGGCCGCGACTTCGGCGGCAAGGGCGGAAATCAGGCGGTCGGCGCCGCAATGTCCGGTGCGCGGACGGCGATGATCGGGGCGGTCGGTGACGACGACACCGGCCAGTCCTACCTTCGGCGGCTGGCGGCCTTCGGAATCGACGTCAGCGGCGTCGTGGTGCGGGACGGTGTGCCGACCGGTACCGCGATCATCATCGTGGACGCCGACGGTGAGAACTCCATTGTGGTGGCTCCTGGTGCCAACTCCCGGCTGGCCACTGCCGATCTGGGACCGGTGGACACCCTTCGCGCCGGAGATGTCCTGCTCGTGCAGATGGAGGTCGATCCAGATGTGGTGGCCGACGCTGTGCGTCGGGCATCACGAGCCGGCGCCCGGATCGTGATCAACCTCGCGCCGTACGCCGCGCTGCCGACCGACGTGCTGGCCCTGGCTGATCCCGTCGTGGTGAACGAACACGAGAATGATCTGCTGCTGACTTCCGGGCTGCGGCCGGATTCGGTGCTGGTGACGCTGGGGGCGCACGGATCGCAGTGGGGCGACGTGCGCATCCCGGCAGACCCGGTCCGGGTGCTGGACACGACGGGCGCGGGTGACGCGTACTGCGGCGCGTTGGCAGCGGCACTGGCCGCAGGACTCGACCGGCTGGCCGCGATGCGGGCCGCTACCACAGCGGCAGCGCAGGCGGTGACCCGCGTGGGAGCCCAACCGGCGCCCGCGGACCTGAGCTGACGACCCGAGCGCGGACGGGTTGCGGTCCCGGCCACGCTCGGGCACCTCTCCGGCATGGAGCGGCTGTCACTGCGATCGGACTCCAGCACACTCCCTGTGCGGCCCTGGGCGGGGGATTTCGACGGCGTGTCCGTTCACGATGCGAGATTGACCGTCCGGACCGAGCGGTTCACGGTGTGCGGGATCACCGCGTGCCTGTTGACCGACCAGCTGTGGACCTCGCCCCAGCGGTCGGCTGAGATCAGGAAGGCTGCAGAACGACGTCGAAGGACGCGTCGTCGTCGTCGAAATGCCGCACCCACCGTCGACCGGGCCAGCACAACTCCACGGTCCCGTCAGCCGGCACGTACAACGCTGTGTACACGGTCCCGAACGCCCGCCAGTAGTGCGTGGAATACAGCGGTGGCCGGAGGAATGCCTCGACCATTTCGCTGGTACTCGGCTGGGTCGAGATGAGCTCGCGCAAGCATGTCCGGCGCTCCACGCTGGCATATCGCTCGGCGTGTTCGATGCTGTCGGGGATCGCACCGCGGTGGTTGGTGGCAATCGGGGACGAGGTGAATTCCGTCGCCCGGCCGGGCGCGACATATGCGGTAACGACGTGCTTCTCGGCGTCGACGATGGTCAGGTTGTAGGCCATCGCTACCGGCATCCTGGCCAGGATCGCCCTGGCCTGTTCGGTGCTGGTCGCGACCTCCAGCAGATACCGCACCACCAGTGACACCGCGAACCCCGGCCCTGATCCGCGGCGGCCGCCGAAACTCAGCGAGACCACCAGTCCGTCGGAGTTCATGCCGTCGATCAGGCCCCACAGGCAGTCGCTGTTGCCGATCACCAGCCGGCCGCAGAACCGGCTGGAATACACCACCCGTTCCCACAATTCTGGGGAGTAGTCGTAGTTCCGGCAGACCGCGACCGCCGGTTCGACGGTCACCGCCTGGGAGCAGCCGGGCAGGAAGCGCGGTGGGTCCCACAGGGTCAGCATGCGGGCGGCGACATCGTCCTCGGCAGCGCCGGGGACATGCTGGGCCAGGTCGGTCAATCGCTCGTAGGTCGGCACAAGTTCGGGCATGTGGGTGGCCAGCATGTCCTGGGCCAGGCGTAGCGACGGGCGCGGTCGAACATCGCGCTGCAGATACCAGCGGCGGTAGGCGGGCCAGGTGGCTGCGAACAGGCCCTGCCAGCGCGGACCGGGAGTCCGCTCGTTGATACCGAATACGGTCAGCGGAATCGCGGCCTGCGCGTCGAACGGCGGTCGGCGCGGGAACGCATCCAGCGCCCGCCGACGGCCACCACCCTGCGTCATGCTCGGCGCCGTCCTTCCCGGTCCGTGAATCGGACGATGGCAATCTTTGCGCAGCTGTCGGCCCCGTGTCGTGTCGGGTCGCTGTTGCCCCGACCGGGACGGTGCGCAATGCTCAGGTATCGAAATTGATCAGAGAAGTTCCGGTCGACGCGCGGAGGATCGATGGTCGAACAGCAGACGTCTGGTGATTCACAGCTCATGGGTCAGCGGCCCCTGAAAGGGATTGCCGAGATCCGACACTTCTTCCGTACCAACACCACTCCGATCTTCTTTGTCGGTGCCACCCCGTTCAACCTGCTAGGGCTGGACAGATGGGTGCGCAATTTCGACTACATCTCGTACTACGACGCCTGGGAGGGCGGCCACCCGCGGGTGTTCACCCCGCAGGACAAGCCGTACATCGAATTCGAATCCGGCGAGGAGATCAACAACTACCTGCTGCTGCACCCGGAGGTGCAGGCCTACATGCAGCGGGCGGGCGGCCGACCCAAGGTCGCCATGGTCTTCTTCGACGAGGAGACCGAGAAGATCTGCACCGAACTGGGTTACGACCTGATCCTGCCGTCCGCGGCGCTCCGCGAGCACCTGGATTCCAAGATCGTCACCACCAAACTCGGTGACGAAGCCGGCGCGCCCAGCGTGCCGAACATCCTGACGTCGGTCGATTCCTGGGCTGAGCTCGTCGAGCAGACCACGGCCGCCGGGCTCGGCACCGACGTGGTGCTGCAGACCCCGTACGGCGACAGCGGAAAGACGACGTTCTTCCTGACCAGCGAGGCCGATTGGGACAAGAACGCCGAGGACATCATCGGCCAACAGCAGAAGATCATGAAGCGGATCAACCACCGGGCGATCGCGGTCGAGGCCGTGTTGACCCGGCACGGCACCGTGGTCGGACCCTTCATGACGGAGCTGACCGGGCATTCCGAGCTGACCCCGTACAAGGGCGGCTGGTGCGGCAACGAGATGTTCCCGGACGCACTGTCCGGCGAGCGCCGGATCAAGGCGAATCTCCTGGTCCGCCGGCTCGGCGACCGGCTCGCGGGGGAGGGTTACAGGGGCTTCTTCGAAGTCGACGTGCTGGTCGACACCGATGCCGACGAGGTGTACCTGGGTGAGCTGAACCCGCGGATCAGCGGGGCATCATCGATCACCAACGTCACCGCCGGCGCGTACTCGGACATGCCCCTGTTCCTGTTTCACGTGCTGGAGTACATGGGCGTGGAATACGAGCTCGACGTCGACGAGATCAACCGGCGCTGGGAGGATCTGGCCTCGGTCGATCTGTGGAGCCAGATGATCATCAAGGAGACCTCGCCGATCATCGAACAGCTCACCGCGGTGCCGCGGACCGGGCAGTGGTACCTGGATGACGCGGGCGAACTGCGTTTCCGGCGTGCGGCCTTGGACTGGCATCAGCTGCAGAACGAAAACGAGTGCTTCTTCCTGCGGATCTACGGACCGGGCGACTACCGTTGGAAGGGCTCGGATCTCGGGGTGTTGGTGACCAAGGGCCGGTTGCAGACCGAGGAGCCGCCCAGCGATGCCGAACCCGCCGACTGGGTCGACCTCAACGCCCCGCCCGCGCCGGATCTCGCGGTGGAAGGCGGTAAGGGTCTGCCCCCCGACCTGATCGCCGGTCATGAATCCGACGCGGCTGCGGTCAATGACCCCGGCGAGAATGCCGATCCCGCAACAGCCGTGCTGGCCGGGAAGTCCCGGCTGACCGCGCGCGCCAAGAAGCTGATCGACGCCATCCGCGGGCAGTACGTCGGCGTCCCGGTCGGTGCCGAGTTCACCGCGCCGGCCACCACCGTCGGCGTCAAATCCGGCGGCTGAAACGCTCGGCCTACCCCTCGAGCCAGATCGCCGAGGCACCGGCAATGGTTCCGGGCTCGGAGTCGCCGCTGCTCAGCAGCGTCTTCCAGGTGGCCAGCTCCGCCGGCAGGTCGACCGCGTCGTCGGAGTAGTTGACGATGCAGGCGAAGTCGGGGCCGCGTTGGAACGCGAGCACGCCGTCCGGCGCGTCGAGCCAGGCTATGGCGCCGTCACCGAGCGCCGGGTTCCCCCGTCGAGCGCCCAGCGCCGCCCGGTAAAACGTCAGGGTCGAATCCGGGTCGCTCTCCTGCGCCTGCACCGTCAGGTCCGCCCAGCTGGCGGGTTGCGGCAGCCACGGCGTGCCGGCCGGACCGAATTCGAACGGTGCGGTGGTTCCGCCCCACGGCAGCGGAACCCGGCAGCCGTCCCGCCCGACGCGCTCACCCGCGGTGCGGGAGAAGATCGGGTCCTGGCGTAGCTCGCCCGGGATGTCCAGTACCTCCTCCAGGCCGAGCTCCTCGCCCTGGTAGATGTACGCGCCGCCCGGCAGGGACAGCATCAGCAGCGTGGCCGCCTTGGCGCGACGCAGCCCCAGTTCGCCGCCACCGAAACGGGTGGGGTGCCGGGTCACGTCATGGTTGGACAGCACCCAGGTCGCCGGTGCACCGACCTCGCGCAGCTCGCTGAGGGTCTGGTCGACGGCCTTGCGGACAGCGGCGGCATCCCACGGTGCGTCCAGGAAGTTGAAGTTGAAGGCGGTGTGCAACTCGTCCTTGCGCAGGTATTGGGCGAACCGGTCCGGGTTGGGCACCCACGCCTCGGCGCAGAACACCCGGTCGCCGGCGTACTCGTCGATGACGGCCCGCCAGCCGCGGTAGACGTCGTGCACCTCGTCGCGATCCCAGTGTGGGTGGTCGTTGGTGTGCGACGGCGTGAGCAGATGACCCGCTGCGCCGTTGGGCAGGTCGGCCAGGTCCGGGTCCTTGGCCAGGCCGTGGGCGACGTCGATGCGGAAGCCGTCGACACCGAGGTCGAGCCAGAACCGCAGGATGTCCTGGAACTCCCCGACCACCTCGGGATTGGTCCAGTCGAGGTCGGGCTGCTCCGGCGCGAAGATATGCAGGTACCACTGACCGTCGGGCACCCGGGTCCACGCCGGTCCGCCGAAGTTCGACACCCAGTTGTTCGGGGGCTGCGAGCCGTCGGGTCCGCGGCCGTCACGGAACAGGTAGCGAGCCCGCTCCGGGCTGCCCGGCTCGGCGGCCAGCGCCGACTGGAACCACTCATGATCCTGCGAGGTGTGGTTGGGCACCAGGTCGATGACGATCCGCAGGCCGTGCGCATGCGTCTCCGCGATCAGTGCCTTGCCCTCGTCCAGGGTGCCGAACACCGGGTCGACGTCGCGGTAGTCGGAGACGTCGTAGCCCGCATCGGCCTGCGGCGAGGGATAGAACGGGCTCAGCCAGATCGCGTCGACACCCAGCTCCGCCAGGTACGGCAACTTCGACCGAACGCCGTTCAGATCGCCGATGCCGTCGCCGTTGGCATCGGCAAAGCTCCGCGGATAGATCTGGTAGATCACCGCTGAACGCCACCAAGCCGCGCCCACCGGGATGCTGTCGGCGTCGTTGGCGGTCGGAGTGACGAGTTGGCTTGGCACGGGCGTCCTTCTTTCACAAGGGGATGGTGACGGCGGGTTGGACGGCAAGCGAAGATAGCGCTCGGTCCTGTCGGAGATTGAAGCGGTTAACTGCGTCGCCGTCAACCCCCTGGCGACGTCGAATCATCTTTTTCGCAGTGGAGCAGGCCATGTCACTGCCGGCATGCTTGAATAGTGCCTGGCAATTTAACTGTTAACCCGTGCTAGGGAGGCGCTGCATGGCTCGACGGTCTACGCCCCGGCCTTCGCTGGCAACGGTCGCCGAGCGGGTCGGAGTCTCAGCCGCGACGGTCTCCAACACCTACAACCGGCCCGAAAAGGTATCCCCGGACGTGCGCGGCCGGGTGCTGGCGGAAGCCGACCGGCAGGGCTACACCGGCCCGGACCCAGCCGCCCGCCAGCTGAGCCGGGGACGCACCGACACGGTGGGCCTGCTGTTCACCGATGAACTGTCCTACGCGTTCCGGGATCCGGCGGCGGTGGCGTTCATCGAGGGGCTGGCCATGTCCTGCCGGAGCGCCGGCCTGAACATGCTGCTGATTTCCACGGAGTCCACCGGTGACCGGACCAGTGCGGTCGGCAACGCCGTCGTCGACGGGTTCGTGGTGTATTCGGTAGCCGGCGATGACCCGCACCTGCGACGAATCCTGGACCGGCAGTTGCCCACCGTCGTCGTGGATTCGCCGCCTGATCTCACCGGTGTCGACTGGGTTGGACCGGATGACCGCGCAGGCGCTCGAGCACTCGGTGAGGTGCTGATCGGCCTCGGCCACCGTCGGATCGGGGTGATCGCCGGGACCGGTCGAGGGGCCTATTCCGGCGCGGCGGAGGGGGCCCGGTTCGCGGCAGAGCCAGCGTCGGTGCATCGCAACAGAATCCTCGGTCTGCAGGATGCGCTGGCCTCGATCGGCCTGACGGACCTGCCTATCGAGGAGCGTCCGGACAACAGCGTCGAGGCCGGAGCCGATGCCTTGCAAGCACTTCTGGATCGCCGTCCCGATCTCACCGCGGTGTGCGCGCTGATGGACCTGTTGGCGCTCGGTGCGCTGCGGGCCGCGACGGAACGTGGGTTGTCGATTCCGCAGGACCTGACCATCACCGGGTATGACGACATCCCGCAGGCCGCCGCCGCAGGTTTGACAACGGTCAGCCAGCCGCTGACGGACAAGGGCCGGATCGCCGGCGAGCTCTACCTCAGCCACCGGCCGGGGAACGCGCCCCGGCGCCGGATCCTGCCGACCAGAGTTCAGGCCCGCGCGACCAGCGGACCACCGCGACCCGATGAACAGCGCTCCTGATGACTCGGTCGCGGACGACTAGCCCCTGCGCAGCAACAGCTTCCACGGAGTGAACGCCGACTCGAGCTGGACCTTCAGCGTCATCTTCGAAGCCCCCTCGACCCGCTCCTCGAAATGAATCGGCACCTCGACGATCTTCAGCTTGCGTTTCGACGCGCGGTAATTCATCTCGACCTGAAACGAGTACCCATTGCTGTGGATCGAATTGACGTCGATCGCCTCGAGCGCGGATGCCCGCCAGGCCTTGAATCCCGCGGTGGCGTCCTTGACATGCAGTCGCAGGATTGCATTGACATAGTGATTCGCGAAGGTCGACAGGGCCTTTCGATGCCACGGCCACTCCGCGGCCGTGGAGCCGCCGGGGACATACCGGGAACCGATCACCACCGCTGCGTCGGTGGAGCGCAGCGCCTCGACCATGGTCGGGATCACCGACACCGGGTGGGACAGGTCGGCGTCCATCTGAATGACCACCTCCGCTCCTTCGGCGAGCGCGCGGGTCATACCGGCGATGTACGCCCGACCGAGGCCGTCCTTTTCCTTGCGGTGCAGCACACCGAGTGTGCCGCCGGAGTCGGCCGCGAGCTTGTCGGCCGACTCGCCAGTGCCGTCCGGGGAGTTGTCGTCAACGACGAGAACGTGCAGGTTCGGCTGGTGAAGGTCGTTGAGCTGGGAGACCAGGATGGGCAGGCTGTCCAGCTCGTTGTACGTCGGGATGACGACGACGGTCTTCGGGGCGACCTCGACCATGAACGGTTTCTCCATTTCAGTGCCTGACGGGCTGATTGCCCCGACAGCAAGGGCCGAGAGTACCGGAGCACTCACCCGAGAGTGAGCTGGAACCCGATCATGTCGATGGCTGCGAAGGTGTCGAGCAGCATTGTCACGTCCTGCGGCAACGGCCAGGACGACAGCTTCACCACAACCAGCTTCCGTGCCGGCTCGACCCAGATCAGCTGGCCATGAATGCCCAGGCAGAGCAGCACCTCGCGACCGTCCCCGGGTAGCCAGAACTGGTTGCGGTAGCCACCGCCCGGCATCCAGAAGGCGTTGCCGGATGCGGCGAACTTCTCCCGGGTATCCGGCCCGCCGGCGTAGCTGTCGGCAAGCCATCGGGCCGGCACTACCTGCTCGCCGCCGGCTGATCCACCGTCCAGCAGCATTTGTCCGAACCGTCCCAGGTCGCGCAGCGTGGCGGCCAGGCCGCCGTCATGGAAGACCGCGCCGGCCGGATCGACGGCCGCATCCATGTCCTGTTCGGCCCCGATCCGCGACCAGATCAGGGTGGACAGCAATTCGGGCATCCGGACGCCGCTGACCCGCTCGCACAGCCAGCCGAGGATGTCGGTCTCGCAGGACCGGTACTCGAACGCGGTGCCGTGGGGGCGGGCAGCCGTCAGGGTGGAGAGGTACTCGTACATCGACGTCGGCAGACCGGTGTGCTCATGGGGTGTCCAGCCGATGACCTGTTCGAGCAGGCGCACCTCGGCGTCCGGGGTCAGGTAGTCCTCGGAAAAGACGATGCCGGAGCGCATGTCCAGGACGTCTCGGACGGTGGCGCCTCGGTAACCGGAATGGGCGAGTTCCGGGATGTAGAGGTCGACCGCGGCGCTGACATCGATGGCGCCGCTGTCCGCGAGCAGCCCGACGAGGCAGCCGACAACGGATTTGGACACCGACATCATCACGTGCGTGCGGTCGGGCGCCATACCGCTGGGGTACTGCTCGGTGACCACCTTGCCGTCGTGCAGCACCAGGAAGCCGTCGGTGTACGTGTCGCCGAGAACCTCGGCCACCGTTCCGGACCGGCCATCGAGGCGCCAGACGACCTGCTGCTCATCGAACCCGGGTCCCGCCGCCAGTGGCCGCGCACCGGCCGATCCGCGCCCGACCCGGGCCGTCGGAACGACCTCCCGAAGGTGTTGGAACGCCCACCGGTTGTATGGCGCGTTCTGCCAGTTCGAGAGCGACCAGCGGTCGGCGAGCGGCGGCGGGAAGCCGATCATGGTCACGTGTTTGGCTCCAGCACGGTGGGGATCAGAACGGGAGGGTTGGCGGATCAGCACGTTACCCGCGCCGTAGGCGCCGAACCGATTCGGTGACGCCCGAGGTGATGTACCCGTTCGACCAGCGGCCAACCGTCGCGCGCATGTCCGGCGCTGTGCCGTCGAATTCACGGGCGGCTACGACCGTCGTAAAGTTCCGGGTATGACCGATATCGCCGCTCCTGCCAGCACCGCCGCCGCTGTCACCACCGCCGCTGTCAACACCGCCCCAGCCGGCACTCCCGTCCAGCACCGCAAGCCGCACAGCCACATTGTCACCGACGGCATCGAACGGGCCGCCGCGCGCGGCATGCTCCGGGCGGTCGGCATGGGGGACGACGACTGGCGCAAGCCGCAGATCGGCGTGGCCAGTTCGTGGAACGAGATCACCCCGTGCAATCTGTCGCTGGACCGGTTGGCCAAGGCCGCCAAGCAGGGCGTGCACGACGCCGACGGTTACCCGCTGGAGTTCGGCACGATCTCGGTGTCGGACGGCATCTCGATGGGCCACGGCGGCATGCACTACTCGCTGGTCAGCCGGGAGATCATCGCCGATTCGGTGGAGACGGTCTTCCGGGCCGAACAGCTCGACGGTGGGGTGCTGCTCGCGGGCTGCGACAAGTCGCTGCCCGGGATGTTGATGGCAGCTGCCCGGCTCGATGTCTCCGCGGTTTTCCTGTACGCGGGCTCGACGCTGCCCGGGAAGTTGGACGGCGAGACGGTCACCATCATCGACGCGTTCGAGGGCACCGGCGCCTGCCTGGCCGGCAAGATCAGCCGGGAGCGGCTGACCGATATCGAGAAGGCCATCTGCCCGGGCGAGGGTGCCTGCGGTGGTATGTACACCGCGAACACGATGGCCAGCGCGGCTGAGGCCCTTGGCATGTCGCTCCCGGGCAGCGCCGCCCCGCCGGCTCCGGACGCCCGTCGCGACTCCTTCGCCGTGCGCAGCGGGGAAGCCGCCGTGCATCTGGTCGACGCCGGTATCACGGCACGAGACATCCTCACCAAGGACGCCTTCGAAAACGCGATCACCGTCGTGATGGCGCTGGGCGGGTCCACCAATGCCGTGCTGCACCTGTTGGCGATCGCCCACGAAGCCGGTGTCGGGCTCGGCCTGGACGATTTCAACCGGGTCAGCGAGCGCACCCCGCATCTGGCTGACGTCAAGCCGTTCGGGCGATACGTGATGACGGACATCGACCGGATCGGCGGCATCCCCGTCGTGATGAAGGCGCTGCTGGACGCCGGACTGCTGCACGGCGACGCGCTGACCGTCACCGGCAAAACCGTGGCCGAGAACCTGGCCGAGCTGAACCCGCCGGCCCTGGACGGCGACGTGCTGCACACCCTGGCCAACCCGATCCACACCACCGGCGGCATCGCGGTCCTGCAGGGCTCGCTGGCACCGGAAGGCGCCGTGGTCAAGAGTGCCGGGTTCGACGCAGAGGTCTGGGAAGGCCCCGCCAGGGTGTTCGACGGCGAGCAGGGCGCGATGGACGCAGTCGGGGAGGGTTCGCTCAAGCCCGGCGACGTCATCGTCATCCGCTGGGAGGGCCCCAAGGGTGGCCCGGGCATGCGGGAGATGCTGGCGGTCACCGGTGCGATCAAGGGTGCGGGGCTGGGTAAGGACGTGCTGTTGCTCACCGACGGCCGGTTCTCCGGCGGCACCACCGGTCTGTGTATCGGGCACGTCGCACCGGAGGCCGCGAACGGCGGACCGATCGCGCTCGTGCAGGACGGCGACACGATCAGGCTGGACATGGCGTCCAAGAAGCTGGATCTGATCGTCGATGACGACGAGTTGGCCCGGCGCCGGGAGGCCTGGACCCCGAATCCGCAGAACCTGGACTTCGGGGTGCTGGGCAAGTACGCGAAGCTGGTCGGCTCGGCCGCCAAGGGTGCTGTCTGCTTCTAACCGAAGGAACTCGGCGGCAGGTCCCGTTCGTCGTCGGAGATGGCCTGCACGATCCGGGCCGCCACCTGCTCCGGCGCGGCACCGGCGGGCAGCCGGGGTGACTGACCGGCGATCGGGTGGTCGACCAACCCGGTTTCGGTGTGGGTGGGACGGATATCGATCACCCGAATCTGCCGCCGCCGTAGCTCCGCCGCAGCGGCCCTGTCGAAGCCGGTGAGGCCGGCCTTGGTGGCGCTGTACGCGGCCATTCCCTTCATCGGCTGGTCCGCAACGACCGCGCTGATGTTGGCGAGAAACCCACCGGCCGGCAGCAGTCCGGCCGCTGCCCGGGCAATCCTGATCGGCGCGACCAGGTTGACCAGGAACAACCGGTACAGCACGTCGTCGTCAAGGTCGGCGATGTCACCGAACGCGACCACACCAGCGGCGAAAACAACACCGGTCAGGGGCCTCGCGGCATGCGACCGGGTGACCAGTCGATCCGGCACGCCGGCCGCTGCCAGGTCGCCGGTCGCGGTGTCCAGCACGGCATCCCCGAGCTCCGCGGCGAGCGCCGCGAGCCGCTCGGTTGACCGCCCGGCCAGGGTGAGTGCGGCACCGTGCGCAGCCAGCTGACGGCTGATCGCGGTGCCCAGCCCGCCGGTGGCGCCGATCACCAGGACGTGGGCACCCGAGAGCGTTGTCATGATGACCACGATGCCATCGGCCGTCGCCGGGTCCTCCCGGATGGCCCAGCCACGAGTGAGAGCATGTCCGTCGTGGCACCCAGGATCACGATCGAGCAGCGTCGAGTGCGCCTGGGCGTCCGGCATCACCTCGCCACCCGCACCCGGGGTCTCGGACCTGCGGACCTCGCCGCCGACCTGGTTGTGCTGCACGCCACGGACGCGGCGTCGGTGTATCTCTCGGTGGCGGCCAGGGCCACCGACCTGACCGCCGCGGACGTCGGGAGCGCGCTGTACGACGACCGGACGCTGATCAGGATGCTCGGCATGCGACGGACCATGTTCGTGGTGCCGACGCCGTCCGCCGCTGTTGTGCAGCACTCCTCCAGCGCCCAGGTGGCCGCCCGGTTACGTCGGGCGCTGGTCAAGGAACTCGGACCCGTCGTCGACGATCCGGACCCGTGGTTGGCCGCTGTCGAGGACGCCGTCGTCGCCCGGCTGCGAGAACTGGGGGGCGCGACCGGCGTCGCGCTGTCCCGGGCGGACACGCGGCTGCAGACGAAGCTCATCGTGGCGGAGGGTAAGGCCTACGGGGGCCCGGTCGCGATCAACAGCCGGGTGCTGAACATCCTGTCCGCGCAGGGCCGCATCGTCCGCGGTCGGCCGGGCGGTGGCTGGACGGGCAGTCAGTACGAGTGGGCGCCGATCGAGAAATGGCTGCCCAACGGTCTTCCTGCCATCGGTGAGGCCGCGGCGCGGACCGAGTTGGTCCGGCTGTGGCTGGCCCGGTTCGGTCCGGGCACGCCCGCGGACATCGCCTGGTGGACCGGCTGGAACGTCGGCGACACCCGGCGAGCGTTGGCTTCGATCGAGACGGTCGCGGTGGATCTGGACGGCGCCGCAGGGTTGGTGCTCGCCGCCGATACCGATCCGCTGCCGGAGCCGCCGCCGTGGATCGCGCTGCTGCCGGCGCTGGACCCGACACCCATGGGGTGGTCGGGTCGGGACTGGTACATCGGGCCGGAGGACCGGGCGGCAGTGTTCGACCGGACGGGCAACATCGGCCCGACCGTC
This sequence comes from uncultured Actinomycetota bacterium, assembly GCA_963730295.1. GTDB lineage: Bacteria > Actinomycetota > Actinomycetes > Mycobacteriales > Nakamurellaceae > Nakamurella. The sequence continues at coordinate 522,575 of CAVSRE010000012.1, forward strand.
TGGTGCGCCGGGCGAGTGGTCGGCGGCTGGGGTCAGCGGGCAACCGGCGAAGTGAGCTGGCGGTTGTTCACCGACATCGGGACCGAGCTGACCGATGCTGTCCGGGCAGAGGCGGACCGGCTGACCGACTGGCTGGCCGGGGTCAGGGTGACCCCGAAGTTCCGGACGCCGCTGGAGCGCGAGCTCTCGTCGTCGTGATGCTGTCCGGGGATCGGGCACGATGGGTCCATGCAGACGATTGCCAGCGGCGCGCGGGTGGAAGCGCTGCGTGCCGAGCTCGTCTCGCGGGCCGGCCGGGACGATCCGTATCCGGTGTACGCCGCACTGCGCCGGGAGGCACCGGTCGCCCAGCTGGCCGATGGCGCGCTGCTGCTCACCCGGTTCGACGATTGCACGGCCGCTCTGCGGGACCCGAACATCGGTCATGGTGACCCGGCACTGGCCGAGTCCGTCGGCGGCCTGCCCGACTGGCGTGAGCATCTCTCGCTGTGGCAGTTTCGGACCAGCATGTTGAGCCTGGACCCGCCTGGACACACCCGGCTGCGGCGGCTGGTCAGCGGGGCGTTCACACCGCGCCGGGTGGCCGGGCTGCAGGGCGTCATCGAATCGCTGACCGCCGATCTGCTTGACCAGATGACCGACGGGACAGATTTCATCGGGGCCTTCGCATTTCCGCTGCCGATCGCGGTGATCGGCGAACTGCTGGGCGTTCCGGCGGCTGACCAACCCCAGTTCCAGCATCTGGCGCACGACTGGACGCAGGTGCTGGACGTGACCACTCCCCGGATAGTGGCCAGAGCCGACGTCGCGGCCGGGCAGATCCGGGACTACCTCGGTGCCCTGGCCGCAGAGCGACGACGCCATCCGCGAAGCGATCTGCTCAGCGCGTTGCTGCACAACGAGAGCGACGATCCACTGACCAATGACGAACTCCTGACGATGGCCGCGCTGTTGTTCGCCGCCGGCTTTGAAACCGCGACCCATCTGCTCGGGAACGGCCTGGTTGCGCTGGTCAGGAACCCCGATCAGCTCGAAATTCTTCGGCAGTCACCGACGGCTGCCCCGAACGCCATCTCCGAATTGGTCCGGTTCGACAGCTCCGTGCAGCTCGCTCATCGGAAGGTGCTGCGCGACACGGTGATCGGTGCCGTTCCGGTTGCGGCGGGCCGGCGGGTCGTCGTCTGTCTCGGCGCGGCCAATCATGATCCGGCCCGATTCGACGACCCCGGTCGGCTCAACCTCGCGCGGTCCGATGCCGGATCGATATCGTTCGGCGGCGGCATTCATTACTGTCTTGGCGCGCCGCTGGCCCGGCTCGAAGCACAGGTCGCGCTGCCTGCGGTGCTCCGCCGGTTTCGGCGCCTCTCCGTCGGAGAACCGTTGCACCGCAGGGTGAGTCTGACTCTGCGGGGATTCCTCCGGGTACCGCTCTCGGGGCTGTCGTGACCGGCATCGACGTGCAGGCCCCGCCGCTGACGTCCTTTCCGGTGATGAGCCAATTCTGGTGCGATCTGGCCTTCCTGCACTGGTTCGTCCCGCCGGCTTTGGTAGCAAGGCACCTGCCGGCCGGGGCGACGCCGGATGTCCTGCCGGCCGGTCCCTTCGCCGGCCTGACCCCGGTCGCCCTGGTGCCCTTCCGGATGGTCGGCGCCGGAATCGGGAACGGTCCGGCGATTCCGTACTTCGGCACGTTCTGGGAGACCAACGTCCGGCTGTACTCGGTCGACGGGACCGGTCGGCACGGTGTGGTGTTCTGCAGCCTGGACGCATCCCGACTGGCCGTTGTGCTCGGTGCTCGGGCGGCACTGGGCCTGCCGTACCGGTTCTCGCGGATGCGCGGCTACGAGCGCGAGCACCTCGGCGGACGTGAGCTGGCCTGGACCGCGCGGACCCGCTGGCCGGATCCGCGCGGTGTGCAGAGCCGGATCGCCGTCCGGGTGGGCGAAATACTGCATGACTTCCCCGCCGGCCGGCTGGACGACACCGCAGGCAGTGGCGAGGATCTCGCCGCCTTCCTGACCGCCCGGTGGGGACTGCACACGGCAGCCTGGGGTCGATCGATGTACATCCCGAACGAGCACGAGCCGTGGACTCTGCGATCGGCGGAGGTGCTGCTGCTCGACGACGGACTGTTGACAGCGGCGGGCTTCCCGGATCTGGCGAATCGTCCGCCGGACCACGTCTGTTTCGCCGAAGGCGTCCGGACCCGCTTCGGGCTACCGCGGCTCACCATCGGCCGGCATCGACCCCGGCACCCGCCGCGGACGGTTGCAGGCAATCCTGTGCCGCTACCTGACGGTCATCCGCTGAATCCGTGATAGTGCATGACGTGCTTGATTCGGGTGTAGTCCTCGAACCCGTACATCGACAAATCCTTGCCGTAACCGGACTTCTTGAATCCGCCGTGCGGCATCTCGGCGATCAGCGGGATATGGGTGTTGATCCATACACAGCCGAAGTCCAGCTGCGTCGTCAGCCGGGCGGCGGTGTCCACATTCGACGTCCAGATCGATGACGCCAGGCCATATTCTGTGCCGTTGGCGCACTCCAGCGCGTCCGCTTCGGTGCTGAACTTCTGCACGGTGATCACCGGGCCGAAGACCTCGGTCTGCACGATTTCGTCCCTCTGCTGTACCCCCGCCACCACGGTGGGTGGGTAGTAGTAACCGGGCCGGTCCAGGGCGTGCCCACCGGTGGTGACGTCCGCATGTTGCGCGGCTCGATCGACCAGCCCGGCGATGTGCGCCAGCTGGTTGGCGTTGTTGATCGATCCGTACAGGACGTCATCGTTCGGGGAACCGGTTTTGATCTCTCTCGCCTTCGCGGTCAGGGCGGCGACGAAATCGTCATAGATTCCCGCCTGGGCAATGACCCGGGTTGCCGCAGTACAGTCCTGCCCGCCGTTGAAATAGCCGGCTATGGAGACACCTTCGACGGCGGCCTCGATCGACGCGTCGTCGAAAACGATGACCGGTGCCTTGCCGCCCAGCTCCAGATGCGCGCGGGTGACGTTCTTCGCCGCCGCGGTGGCCACCGCGATCCCCGCGCCGGTCGACCCGGTGATCGACACCAGGGCAGGGGCCGTGTGCGAGGTGAGCGCGGCGCCGGTGCCCCGGTCCCCACAGATCACGTTGACGACGCCCGGTGGGTAGAACTCCTGAAGAGCCTTCCCCATCCACACCGAGCTGGCCGGCGTGGTGTCCGACGGCTTCAGCACGACTGCGCAGCCCGCGGCCAGGGCGGGAGCGATCTTCCAGATCGACATCATCATCGGGTAGTTCCATGGCGCGACCTGACCGACAACGCCGACCGGCTCCCGGCGGATGGACGAGGTATGCCCGCGCATGTACTCACCCTGCGAGCGGCCCTCGAGAACCCTTGCGGCACCGGCAAAGAAGCGAATCTGATCGACCATCGGGCCGATCTCCTCGGACAGCGTCAGGGCGGTCGGCTTGCCCGTGTCCTGTACCTCGACGGCCACCAACTCGTCGGCGTTCGCCTCGATGTGATCGGCGAACTTCAGCAGGGCAAGCTGCCGCTCGCCAGGCGTTGACCACCGCCAGGTGCTGAACGCTTCGGTGGCCGCGGCGTACGCCCGGTCGACGTCGGCGGAACCGGACAGCGGCGACGTGGCATACACCGCACCGGTACTCGGGTCGATGATGTCCATGGTCGCACCGTCGGTGGCCGGGGAACTCTCCCCATTGATGATGTTCTCCAGTGCGATCTTGTCACTCGCGCCCGGGTCAGCTGTCCCTGTACTCATGGTGGGAGTCAACACCCTTTCCCTGTGGTCGGCAGCGTCAGTCAGCCACCGGAACGCCCGACTCGGCCGATCACTACCCTGGGCGGGTGCCGAACCCCGTCCTGCTGTCCGACCTGACCACGTTCCGGCTGGGCGGTCCAGCCCCTGACCTGACGACAGTGCGCACCGCGGACGAGGTCTCCCGGACAGTCGGCTCCGCGGATCGGGCGAACACCGGAGTGCTGATCCTCGGCGGCGGCTCGAACCTGGTGGTCGCCGATGCCGGCATCGACACACCGATCATCGAGATCGGCATCCGCGGTGTCCGGATCGACCGGCACGTGGATGGGACCGCGAGCGTCACCGTCGGCGCCGGTGAGGGCTGGGACGACGTTGTGGCCCAATTGACGGCGGAGGGCTTTGGTCAGCTCGCGACCCTGTCCGGCATCCCTGGCTCGACCGGCGCGACACCGGTGCAGAACGTCGGCGCCTACGGCACGGAGATCGCCGATGTGCTGACCGGTGTGACGATGTTCGACCGGAAGGCCGGCCTGATCCGCGAGGTGCCTGCCGCGGAGTTGCGGTTGGGGTACCGGAGTTCGACGCTGCGGGGCACCGACCGGGCCGTGATCACCGACATCACCATGGAACTCAGCGACCGGCCGGTGACCATCCGCTATGGCGAACTGGCCAGGACGCTGGCCGTCGAGCCAGGAGACAGCGCGCCGGCCGCAGCAGTTCGTGAAGCCGTGCTGGCGCTGCGCCGGGCCAAGGGCATGGTCCTCGACCCGGACGATCCCGACACCCGCAGCGCCGGCTCGTTCTTCACCAACCCGATCCTGGACGGTGAGCAGGCGCGGGACGCTGACCGAGCCATCCGCGCCCGCCTCGGCGCCGAGGTGAGCTACCCGTCCTACCCGGTCAAAGGGTCGACCACGGATGGCAGCCAGGGGCTCGTGAAGCTGTCGGCGGCCTGGCTGATCGAGCGGGCAGGCTTCACCAAGGGCTACCCGGGCCCGGGCGGCCGCGTGGCGGTGTCCGGCAAACACACCTTGGCGCTGACCAACCGTGGGGGTAGCACCGAAGATCTGATCTGCCTCGCCCGGGAAATCAGAGACGGCGTCCGAAGCGCTTTCGGCGTGGATCTGCATCCGGAGCCGCTGTTGATCGGGGTCAGCCTCGATGGATAGCCCTCGGTGGGATCGCTGCCGTCACGAGAACCACACGTGCGCGGCCTACGGTGGACGCACCGCGGGTCGTGCCGGTTGGTGCCCGCAGGACGCTCACGAAGGGACTCAACACTGTGCGACGGTCGCCAATCGGGGGATTCCGGGGACGAACGGCAGGCGGTGTCGCCCTGCTGGCCGCCATCGTGCTGACCATTGCGGGGTGCGCCGGCTCCCAGGAGGACGTGGTCGTCACCGTCACCTCGACCGCCGTTCCAGCGGTCACGGTGTCCGGGCTGGGTGCATCGGAAGCCGCCCCCACGAGTGATTCGACAGCGCTGAACACCAAGGTGCGGGTCAGTGCCAAGCCCAAGTTCGGATCCACCGATATCGCTCCCAACGATCCGGTGACGGTGACCGTTTTCTCGGCCAAGATCAAGTCCCTGAGCGTCACCGCGGACGACGGCGTCGAGGTCACCGGTGCGATCTCCGAGGATCAGGCGACCTGGAAGCTCGGTCAGCGGTTGGCCTACAACACCACCTACACGTTCAACGGGGTCGTGGTCGACGCGGATGGTGTGGAATCGCCGTTCACCGGCACGCTCGCGACCATCAAACCGGACAAGACCATCCGGGCGTCATTCCAGATACCCAGTGGATCGACCGTCGGCGTCGCGGCACCGATCGTCATCACCTTCGCCGAACCGGTGGAGGACAAGGCGGCCGCACAGGCGACCTTCAAGGTCGTGACCAACAAGGGCGACATTCAGGGCTCCTGGGGTTGGCTGCAGGACGAGGACATCCAGGGCACCGGTGTGAAGCAGTCGATGGCACATTTCCGGCCCGCGGCCTACTGGCCCGGCTACACCAACGTGCATGTCGAGGCGAACCTGATGGGCACCAATCTCGGCAGCGGCTGGGGTAAGGAGGACATCGTCAGCGACTTCGCGATCGGGCGCTCGCAGATCGTCCAGGCCGACGTGAACTCGTTCCGGCTGGTCGTGCTTGTCGACGGGAAGATCACCAAGAACTACCCGGTTTCGTACGGCAAGGAATCGGTACCGGGTCGGGCCACCGTCAGCGGTATCCATGTGGTGACCGAGAAATACCCCACCTTCTCGATGTGCAACCCGGAATTCGACTACTGCAACGTCGAGGAGAAGTGGGCGGTCCGGATCAACAACAACGGCGAGTTCATCCACGAGAACGCCCTGACGACGCCCTATCTGGGCAAGGAGAATGTCTCCCACGGCTGCATCAACATGGGTGTCGGTGACGCCGAGGATTACTACAATTCCGCCCTCTACGGTGACCCGATCGAAGTGACCAACACCGGTGTGCCGATGACGCCGGCGGACTACATCTACGACTGGATCTACTCCTTCGACGACTGGCAGAAGCTCTCCGCGCTGTAGCGGTTCTTTCGCCGGCGGTAGGTTGGCGAACGATCATGGGAAAACATTCGGCCGACGGGCCAGGAAACGAAGCGCTGCAGAACGATGCACCGCTCGGTATCCGGCGACTGGCGGCGATCTCGCTGCACACCTCGCCGATGGCGCAACCGGGGACCGGGGACGCCGGCGGCATGAACGTCTACATCGACCAGACGTCCCGGCGGCTGGCCGCCCGCGGGGTCGAGGTGGAGATCTTCACCCGGGCCACCTCCTCAGATCAGCCGCCAGTCGCGGAGCTGACACCGGGTGTGCTGGTCCGGCACATCGTGGCGGGCCCGTTCGAGGGCCTGGACAAGCAGGAACTCCCCGGCCAGCTCTGCTCGTTCGCCGCCGGCGTGATGCGTGCCGAGGCGCGCAGTGCCCCGGGCCATTACGACGTCCTGCACTCCCACTATTGGCTGTCCGGGCAGGTCGGCTACCTGGCGAAGGATCGCTGGGGAATCCCGCTGGTGCACTCCGCACACACCCTGGCGAAGGTCAAGAATGCCGCGATGGCCGAGGATGACGAGCCCGAACCCCGCGGCCGGCTGATCGGCGAGGAACAGGTCGTCGCCGAGGCGGACCGGCTGATCGCGAACACCGTGACCGAGGCAGCCGATCTCATCGGGCTCTATGGCGCCGATCCGGCTCGCATCGATGTGGTGCCGCCCGGAGTCGATACCGACGTCTTCACCCCGGGTGACATGTTGTCGGCCCGGAACGACCAGGGCATCGATTTGCAGGACGCGGTGATCGTGTTCGCCGGCCGGATCCAGCCGCTCAAGGGACCGGAGGTCGTGGTCAAGGCGATGCGGCTGTTGGCCGACCAGCATCCCCTGGTGCGCTGGCGGCTGATCATCGTGGGCGGCGAGTCCGGAACGGGGCGGCGGACCGGGCACCGGCTGGACGAGTTGGCCGCGCTCTTGGGTGTCAGCGAGCTGATCGATTTCCGTGCGCCGGTGCCGGCCGTCGAGTTGGTGGAGCTGTATCGCGCCGCCGACGTGGTGGCCGTGCCCAGTTACAACGAATCCTTCGGATTGGTCGCGCTCGAGGCACAGGCCACTGGAACTCCGGTGGTCGCGGCCGCCGTCGGTGGGCTGACCGTCGCCGTTGCGGGCGGCGTCAGCGGACTGCTGGTCGACGGGCACGACGCGCAAACCTGGGCCGATGCGCTCGCGTCGGTGGTGCTCGACCCGCCGGTGCGGGCGCGGATGGCAGCCGCGGCGCCCGCGCACGCGGCGTTGTTCTCCTGGGAGGTGACGGTGGACGGTCTGCTCGACAGTTACGCACATGCCCTGCGCGGTGGCGCTGCGGTCGACGAGCCGATCAGCGAACCCGGCCGGCAGATCCTGCAGCCACGAGTGTTGCGCTCGGTGGACCGGTGACGCCGGACGAACTGGCGCTTGCGTTGGCCGATCTCGGCGTTGATGTCGTCCGGGAAGGCGAGGATGCCTTCCTGGTGACGCTGGACGGACAGCGGCGGCATCGGACCCTGGTCTGGCTGGTCGTCGGGGCGCAGCATGTGCTGGTGGAGTCGTTCGTCTGCCGGGCGCCGGACGAAAACGCCGAACAGGTGTATCGATTTCTGCTCCAGCGCAACGCGCGGCTCCGCTCGGTTGCCTATGCCCTGGACGGGGACGGTGACATCCATCTGGTGGGCAGATTGGGCCGCGACGGGTTGACTCCGAGTGAGCTTGACACCGTACTGGGCGTGGTGCTGGACACCTCTGACGCGGATTTCAACGCCATCCTCGAGCGAGGCTTCGCCGCCGCCATCCGCCGGGAGTGGGCCTGGCGCACCGCGCGCGGCGATTCGGTACGGAATCTGGTCCAGTTCCGTCATCTGATCGATGAGAATTGACTTCGGCCGATAGAGGCGTGCCGGCGCACTTCATCGGCAAGCCCGACAATTTGATGACTTTTCGCAGCCGTATCACCCTTTCGTGCGGCCGTCTGTACCCGTATTCCGCCATTAGGGGAACGCCTGTCTGTACGTAACGTAGCTAAGATCTATGTCACAAGGATGGGGCCGGTCGAGTATCGTCAGACCAGCGAACAAGGTTCTTCCAGCCGGCCAGTGACACTTCTGGGGGATTGCCCATGGGCGGGCTGCGTCATCTCGAACGACCGAAACTGCTCCGCGTCTCCATGATGACGCAGAGTAGTGTTCGGCGTGCGGATGATGATCGCGAGCGCCGGGTGCCGGGGGTCGTTCGCCTGCTCATCCTGGCGACGACGGCCGCTGTGGTCGCGACGTTGCTGTCAGCCGGCGTCGCCGCTGCCGATCCAGTCACCACGCCGGTGGCCACCCCGGCCGCAACCACCAGCGCCCTGCCGGTGTGTCTGCCTGGTCAGGAATCCACCAGTCAAGCGGGCGCGGGTATCCCGGCGCCACTGGGTAACCTGCAGGGGCTCCCGGAGAACGTCAAGGATGGCGGGATCTTCGCCGGCATCGCCCTGGACGCCGGCCAGGTGCAGATGGCGGCCACCATCGTCGCCGTCGGCAAACAGATGGGGATCAGCCGCCGTGGCATCGAGATCGGCATCTCGGTGGCCACCGAACAGTCGAGCCTGCGCCCCGAGGCGATCAACGGCGATTGGCTGGGACTGTTTCAGCAGAACCCGGTCACCTACACCCAGTACAAGCGCACCGAAGCCGGTGGCGCCGCCTGGATGTTCTTCGACCAGCTGGTCAAGCAGGTCCCCGGATACGACACCGACCCTCGACAGGACTTCGAGATCGGCGAGGTCGTGCAGAAGACGACGACCGGTGAGCTATTCGCCCAGTACAAGGACATGGCGGCTGATCTCACAGGTCAGCTGATAGACGCCGTTTCGTTGCATCAGAACGACGTGACCTGCACCCCGGCGCCGGCCGTCCAGGCCACGACCGGGTCGGCGTTCGACCCGGGCAACATCATCTCGGATGCGGTTTTCTACAAGACGTCATCGATGACGGTAGATCAGATCAGGGTCTTCATCCGGGCCGAAGGTGAGGCGTGTGTCGGCGCCTACTGCCTGAAGAACCAATCCATCACCTCACCGAGCCAACCCGCCGACCAGTACTGCGCGGCCTACCAGGGCGGCACCAACGAAGACGCCGCCGCCGTCATCGCCAAGTTCTCCACCGCATGCGGGATAAATCCGCAGGTCATGCTGGTCACCCTGCAAAAGGAATCCGGGCTGCTCTCGCGGACCGACCCGACGGCATCGACCTACAACGCGGCCTGGGGCTGGCATTGTCCGGACACCGGACCTGGCGGGAGCGCCAACTGCGATCCGGCACACGCCGGGTTCTTCAACCAGGGCTATGGGATGGCGAAGCAGTGGTCCCGGTACAAGCACGATCCGGGCAAGTACAACTACCGCGCAGGTCAGACAGTCAACATCCTGTGGAACGTGGTCGAGTCCGGCTGCGGTTCGGCGCCGGTGACGATCCAGAACACCGCGACTGCCTCGCTGTACATCTACACGCCGTACCAGCCCAACACCGCGGCGCTGGCCGCGTACCCCGGCACCGGCGACAGCTGCTCGGCGTACGGCAACCGCAACTTCTTCTACCTGTTCCGTAAGTACTTCGGGTCAACCGGCGGCGGCACCTCGACGACCGGCGTCTCGTCGGCTGTGCTCTCGACCGGCACCAGCGTGACCGTCCCGAACAATCAGTACGTGTCCGCCGCACTGGCCGGCCAGCGGATCGTCGCGCCGAATGCCGCGGTGGCCGCCGGGCTCGCCGCCGGCTTCACCGCGCTCGGCCTGCCCTACGTGTGGGGCGGCGGCGGCTCCGGTGCCGGTCCCAACAACGGGTGCGGCCGCGGCGGCGGCGACTACAACAGCTGCGGAACGACGGTCGGTTTCGACTGCTCCGGGCTCACCGCTTACGTGCTGGGAATGGCCGGGTACCAGACACCCGGGGACTCCGGCTCCCAGCGCGCCGCGGGCGCATCGATCAGCTGGGCCGAGGCGTTGCCCGGGGACATCGTCGGGTTCCCCGGCCACGTCGCCGTCTATCTCGGGACCTTCGGCGGTCGGCCGTACATCCTCGAGGCCTCCTGGGTCGGCACCCCGATCCACATCGTCCCGCTGACCCGCACCGACTTCGATGATCGCGTCCACCGTTACTGGACCGGTCCGGCCGTCAAGGCGCCCGGTGTCGCCGACTTCTCGGCGATCGTCAGGGGATACTCCGGGTGGTCGTCCGCGGGCTCGAATGGCTACTCCTCATCGGGGTCGAGCAGTGGCACCAGCAGAACACCACGTACCTTCCTGTCGAATATCCCGCGGATCCGGCCGGTGCCGTACCCGGCACCGGTGCCGCAGGCACCTGCACCTGAACCACCGCCGGCACCGGAGCCCACGCCGGTTGCGCCCGAGACCAGCAGTGCAGCGCCCGCCCGGACGACGACGGAGAACCCGCCGCCGAGCAGCGTCACATCGTCGAGTAGCGCCGCCGCACCGAGCCCGTCCTCGCAGTCGCAGTCGCAGTCGCCGTCGCCGTCGCCAAACAGTGCGTCGCCGAGCAGTTCGTCGAGCGACACCTCGTCCGCAACTTCGTCCGCCACCAGTGCCGGCACCTCGACGTCATCCCCGGCAGTCTCCAGTTCCACGACTTCCTCCAGTTCGGCGATCACCAGTTCGGCGATCACCAGTTCACTGCCACCGTCACCGGCGTCAGTGGAGTGGGTGGCGCCGCCGGGATCGACGCTGTTGAGTTCCAGCGAGCCCGCACCGACGGTGGAGAGCTCGGCCGCCCCTGACCCGGCCGCCCCTGATCCGGCCGCCCCTGACCCGGCTGCCCCTGATCCGGCCGCCCCTGACCCGGCCGCCCCTGCCCCGGCCGCCCTGGATCCGGCAACCCCTGACCCGGCCACAGATCCGACGAGCGCGTCCCCCGTTGGTGCCGAAACCCCGTCGACCACAACGAGTACCAGCCTGCCCGGCTGACGGACCACCGCTCAGTCGTCCCGCACTCCCCATGCGGGTCGCCCCGTTGCCGAATCCTGACCCCCGCCCCATCGGGTGCGCTGGGGCAAGCTGCGGAACAATACCGCCCATGACCTACACATTGATTCTGTTGCGCCATGGCGAAAGCACCTGGAACGCGTTGAACCAGTTCACCGGCTGGGTTGACGTGCCGTTGTCGGAGAAGGGCACCGCCGAAGCGATTCGTGGCGGCACCCTGCTGACCGACGCAGGTGTGCTGCCTGATGTCCTGCACACCTCCCTGCTCCGCCGGGCCATCACCACGGCCAATCTCGCCCTCAACGAGGCGGATCGGCACTGGATCCCGGTCCGCCGGTCCTGGCGGCTCAACGAACGGCACTACGGCGACCTACAGGGCAAGGACAAGAAGGAGACCCTCCAGCAGTACGGCGAAGAGCAATTCATGCTCTGGCGCCGCTCCTACGACACCCCACCGCCGCCCATCAGCGACACCAATCAGTATTCCCAGGCCGATGACCCCCGGTACGCCGATCTCGGCGACAGCGCCCCGAAGACCGAATGCCTTGCCGACGTGGTCGCCCGGATGGAGTCGTACCTGAACGGCCCCATTTTCGACGATCTCAAGGCCGGCAAGACGGTGCTGGTCGCGGCGCACGGGAATTCGCTGCGCGCGGTGGTCAAGATGCTGGACGGCATCAGTGACGAGGGCATCGCGAAGGTCAACCTGCCGACCGGGATTCCGTTGCGGTACGACCTGGATGCCGACTTCAAGCCGGTGACCGCGGGTGGCGTCTACCTCGATCCGGAGGCCGCGGCCGCCGCGATCACCGCCGTCGCCAACCAGGGCCGGTAGCACAGCGCCCTCGCGAGCTCGGGCGACAGGACGTCCGTCAGGTGGCCCCAGGGTGAATGTTCGGTGAACAAGACCCCTGGGAGCTGCTTTTCCCGGCCTGCGGCCATCGGAAATGCCAGGTAGCCGGTAGCGCCGACTTACCATCACGGTGTGTCGAGCGTCGGTTTTGCGGTGACCGCCCTTGGCGGTCTGGCCCTCGGATGGTTGGTGTGTCTGTTCATCACCCGCCGGACCGGGTCCGAGCCGCCGCTACCGGTTTTCCACGGGCCCGCGCTGGAACAGGAATTACTACGACGATCAACGACGGGCTACCTGGTGATGAACCGGGCCGGCCGACCGTTGCTCAGCAATGACCGGGCCACCGACCTGGGAGTCGTCCGGTCCGGCATCGTCGACCCCCAGGTGCTGGCCGCCGCGGCCCGGGCGGCGGTGTCCGGCGAAGTGGTCGATGTGGAATTGCGCCCGGTCAGTACGACGGCATCGCTGACGGCCCCACGGGCCGCACCCAGCGCGGTGCTGGCCGTTGTCCGGTCGATCGACAGCGGCCGGATTCTCGTCGAGGCGACCGATGAATCCGCCGTGCAACGAATGGAGGCCGCCCGCAGGGACTTCGTTGCGAACGTCTCCCACGAGTTGAAGACGCCGGTAGCCGCCATGGGGTTGTTGGCCGAGGCAACCGTGGACGCCGCCGACGATCCGGTCGCGGTTCGGCGATTCGCCGGCAAGCTGCAGGCTGAGGCGGTTCGGCTGGGCGCGTTGGTCAACGAGTTGATCGCGTTGTCCCGGCTGCAGGGCGCCGATCCGATGCCCGACCTTGCCGTCGTTGAGGTGGACGCCATTGTCCGGGAGACCGTCGCACGGGTGGCCACCGCCGCCGAGAACGCCGCAATCACGGTGACCTCGGACGCGCCGACCGGGCTGCTGGTGCGCGGCGATCGGTCGTTGTTGGTCACCGCGCTGACGAATTTGGTGGACAACGCGATCAACTATTCGCCGGCGGGGACTCAGGTGTCCGTCAGCAGGTCACTACGCGACGGTCAGGTGCAGATCGCCGTGACGGACCGCGGCGTCGGCATTGCCCCGGAATTCACCGAGCGGGTTTTCGAAAGGTTCTTCCGCATCGACCAGGCGCGGTCACGAGCGACCGGCGGGACCGGCTTGGGGCTGGCCATCGTCAAACACGTCGCCGCCAACCATGGTGGCACCGCGACAGTCTGGAGCCGGCCGGGCACCGGATCCACCTTCACCCTTCACCTGCCGGCACTTGAATCGAAACCCGACGCTGGACAGGACATCTCGCCCGAGCCTGACATCGTCCACCGAGGAGCACCGTGACCAAGGTCTTGATCGTCGAAGACGAAGAGTCAATGGCCGACCCATTGGCCTTCCTACTGCGCAGAGAGGGCTTCAGTACCGAGATTGCCGCGAACGGCCCCGAGGCGCTGGTGGCCTTCGACCGTGCGGGCGCCGATATCGTCCTGCTCGACGTGATGCTGCCCGGGATGAGTGGCACCGAGGTCTGCAAACAACTGCGCAGCCGCGGTCCGGTTCCGGTGATTATGGTGACCGCACGGGACAGCGAAATCGATAAAGTGGTCGGGCTGGAACTCGGCGCCGACGATTACATCACCAAGCCGTATTCGACCCGTGAGTTGATCGCCCGAATTCGGGCCGTGCTGCGCCGTGGCAATGAGACCGAGGAATCGGCGTCACCGATCCTGCAGGCAGGTCCGGTACGAATGGACATCGACCGGCATGTGGTGAGTGTGCACGGCACTGCGGCCACGCTGCCGCTGAAGGAGTTCGACCTCCTGGAATATCTGATTCGCAATGCCGGTCGCGTGCTGACCAGAGGGCAATTGATCGACCGGGTCTGGGGCTCCGACTATGTCGGTGACACCAAGACGCTGGATGTCCACGTCAAGCGGCTGCGAGCCAAGATCGAGCCGGATCCAGCTGCGCCCCGCTACCTGATTACGGTCCGGGGACTCGGCTACAAACTGGAGGCGTAGCCCTCGGCGATTCCCCCACTTTCCCGCGGCCGGTAGCGTAGGGGATTCCAGGGAGATCGGGCAGCGCGAGGCCAGGGGGCAGGACTGTGGGAAAAGATCGGGCGGCGCGCAATGCGCATCCTCCGGTCATTCGTATCCCGCCGATCAAGGTGGGCATGTCGACGGCATCGGTATATCCGGAGGGCACAGCAGCAGCATTCGCGATGGCTGCGGACCTGGGATATGACGGCGTCGAGGTGATGGTGCAGACAGAGGCATTGAGCCAGGATGCGGACCTGCTTGCCGATCTCGTCCAGGAGTATCAGATTCCGGTACTTTCTGTGCATTCGCCGTGCCTGTTGGTGACTGCACGCGTGTGGTCGACCGATCCACTGGTGAAATTGACCCGCTCGGTCGACATGGCCGAGCGGCTCGGCGCCAAGACCGTTGTAGTTCACCCTCCATTTGTCTGGCAGCGCGCGGCCGCCGCTATCTTCGCTCCGTCAATTGCCGAGCTGGGAGAACGCACGGATGTCCGTATTGCCGTCGAGAACATGTTTCCGGTGAAGGTTCGCGGCGCGGTCGTCAATAGCTATCGCCCGCATTGGAATCCGGTTTCGGCCGGCCATCGTTGGTTCACCCTGGATCTGTCCCATACAGCGACCTCCGGCACGGACGCGCTGGAACTGGCCGGGGTGATGGGTAGCAGACTCGGTCATCTGCATCTTGCGGACGGATCCGGCTCGACAAAAGACGAACACCTGGTTCCCGGCCGGGGCGGTCAACCCTGTGCCGAAATACTGGAGCTGTTGGCACGCAACGACTATCGAGGTTCGGTTGTCGTGGAAATCTCCACTCGCGGAGTCGACCGCGATGAACGCGAGACCGACCTGGCCGAAGCTTTATCCTTCGCCCGCCTACACCTGGCCGCCACTGTCTGAAGCGACGTGCGCACAATTGCAAAAGATCGTCGGCTGATCTTGGTGTTATCAGGGTATCTTCCTGAGTACGAGAAGCTACCCTGACATGGCGCCGGGCCTGTCTGTACTACCCGGATCATTCTGTCAATGCGGCGGCATGGACAAGTTGGCTCCACACCACCAGAAGGGCACAAGGAACATGGCTCAGCAAACGACAGTCACTCTCACGGACGACATCGACGGAGGCAAGGCGGCCGAAACGGTTTACTTCGGACTGGATGGTCGCATCTACGAGATCGACCTGAGCAAGAAGAACGCCACCGCGCTGCGGAAAGCACTGGGCGAATTCACTGCGTCGGCACGGCACGTGCGATCCGGAAAGCCGACGGCCAAGGCGGCGCGGACGCCGGCCCGCGTCGATGCGAAGGCCGTACGCGAATGGGCGCAGAGCCAGGGTCTGCCGGTATCGGCACGCGGCCGGGTTCCCGCGGATCTCGTCGAGCAGTACCAGGCAGCCAACAGCTGAATTGACCCGGCAAGCCCGGGACAAATAGGACGCGATATGCCATTTGACCCGGGCCTGCCCGAAAAGAGAGATTTGATAGTGTGACCCGACTGGCCGATACCGGCGAACCGTTAACCGTCTCCGCAGGACGACAACGGTTACGACATCAGCGATTACCAGAACATCGAGCCGACCTTCGGAACGTTGCAGGACTTCGACGAACTACTGGCCGGGGTGCACGACCGCGGCATGAAGCTGGTCATGGACCTGGTGGTCAACCACACCTCGGACGAACACCCGTGGTTTGTCGGGTCCCGGTCCGGCCGCGGTTCGAGCACGTCACGTTGGATTCCGGGCCCGGCGGCAAATGGGATATCGAGCCGCTCCACTTGGTGGACCTGAAAGCCAGCCTCGGACGGTGGCAGGCGGGACTCGCGGAAACGGGATGGAACAGCCTCTATTGGGATAATCACGATCAGCCACGGGCCGTGTCCCGATTCGGTGACGACAGCGAGTTCCGGGTCGAGTCGGCAAAACTCCTGGCGACCGTCCTGCACCTGCATCGCGGAACGCCCTACGTTTACCAGGGCGAAGAACTCGGTATGACGAATTTCCCGTTCGCCGGACCCGCCGATTTCCGGGACATCGAATCGGTGAATCATTTCGCCGAGGCAACGGCAAGGGGAGAGGACGGGAGAGGACCCGGAAGTGGTCATGGCTGCGCTGCGCCTGCGTAGTCGTGACAATGCGCGGACTCCGATGCAGTGGGACTCCTCTGATTCGGCAGGATTCACCACCGGCGAGCCGTGGATTGCGGTCAATCCGAATTATCTTCAGATCAACGCGGATGCCCAGGTAGCCGATCCGGAATCGGTGTTCGCACATTTCCGTGCGGTGATCGAGCTACGCCACACGGACCCGGTGGTTGCGTACGGCGACTTCACCATGTTGCTGCCGGAGGATCCGGCGGTCGACGCGTACACCCGAGGTCTGCCGGGCAGCACGTTGCTGGTGGTCGCCAACTTCTCCGCAAAACCGGTCCGGGCCGGCGTACCTGACGAGCCGGTCTGGGCGAATGCCGAGCTGGTGCTCGGGAATTATCCGCCGTCGCACGGCCGCCCGAGCGTCCCCGACGAACAGATTCAGCTGCGGCCTTGGGAGGCACGGGTCTACCGGCGGGCTGGGTGAACAAGGCGCCGGTTGGCCGGACCGGTGGCGGTCCGGCCCGTACCATCGTCGGGTGAGCTTGCACCTGTACGACACCGCCACCCGGTCAGTTCGGCCGTTCGAACCGCTGCGACCCGGAATGGTGTCGTTGTACAACTGTGGCGCGACCGTGCAGTGGCACCCGCACATCGGGCATCTCCGCGGGGCGGGGGTGGTCTATGACGTGCTCCGCCGGTGGTTGGAATTCAATGGCTACGAGGTATTGCACGTCCGCAATGTCACCGACATCGACGACAAGATCCTCGCGAAGGCGGCCGAGGCGGGCCGCCCGTGGTGGGAATGGGCGACGACCCACGAGCGCAGCTTCTATGACGCCTATGACGCGCTCGGCTGCCTGCGACCGTCCATCGAACCGCGGGCAACCGGGCATATTCCGCAGATTATCGAGATGATTGCCGATCTCATCGACAAAGGCCACGCCTATGCGGCGGCCGGCGATGTGTATTTCGCCGTCCGCACCCAGTCGGACTACGGATTTCTGTCCGGTCAGCGGATCGACGAAATGGTCCAGGGCGAATCCGAGGCCGGCGGCAAGCGGGATTCTGCCGATTTCACGATGTGGAAGGCGGCTAAACCGGGCGAACCCTCCTGGGCCTCACCGTGGGGGCCGGGACGGCCGGGTTGGCATATCGAATGCTCCGCCATGGCCCGAACGTACCTCGGCACGGCATTCGACATCCACGGCGGTGGACTGGATCTGATCTTCCCGCACCACGAGAACGAGGCCGCGCAATCGCACGGTGTCGGTGACGACTTCGCCGCATACTGGATGCATTCGCATTGGGTGACCATGTCCGGTGAGAAAATGTCCAAGTCACTGGGCAATATTCTTTCGGTGCCGGCCATCACAGAGCACACCCGTCCGATCGCGCTGCGGTATTACCTGATCAGCGTGCACTACCGATCGTCGATCGAGTTTTCCCAGGAAGCACTCGATGACGCAGCAAAAGCCTTCGAGCGAATCGAGTCTTTTCTGCACCGGGTGGCCGATCGCGCCGACGGCGTCGAACCGGGAGTTCCGATCGGAGCGGTGCCGGACGCCTTTCGGCAGGCGATGGACGACGACCTGGGCGTGCCGCGTGCACTGGCGGTCGTCCACGACCGGGTGCGGGCCGGCAACGCCGCACTGGCCGCGGCGGACTTCGCGACCGCGACCGAGACGGCTGCTGCCGTCCGGGGGATGGTCGCGGTGCTGGGCCTCGACCCATGGGCAGCCCCGTGGGCAACCGGCGGCGAGGATCGGCGACTGGTCGACGCAACAGGGCACCTGATCGATGCGCTGCTCGACGAGCGCACCAAGGCCAGGGCGGAACGCGACTTCGCCAAGGCCGACAGCATCCGGGTGCAGTTGGCGGAGGCCGGATTCGCGATCGAGGACACCAAGGACGGTCCCGTCTGGTCGGTAGCAGGTACTTCGAGGTGGAGGCTGTAATGGCGGGCAACTCCCAGCGGCGGGGCGCCATGCGCAAGCCGGGCACGAAAAAGGGTGCCGTCGTCGGGACCGGTGGACAGTCGCGGCGAGCGGTGAAGGGCCGCGGTCCGACCCCGCCCGCCGAGATCCGCAAGGGTCACCCGGCAGCTCGCAAGGCCGCCGCGGCGGCCAAGCGGGACGCCCAGCCCGGCAGCACCCCGCCCGGGCGTCCGGCGAGGGGTAAGGCGGAGTTGCCGGAGACCGTCGTCGGGCGCAATCCGGTAGTCGAGGCCCTGCGGGCCGGCATTCCCGCGACCGCGCTGTATGTCGCCGCCGGTTTGGCCTCCGACGAACGGGTCACCGAGGCCGTGACCTTCGCCGCCGAGAAGCGCATCTCGCTGCTCGAGGTGTCCCGGCCCGAGCTGGACCGGTTGACCGGTAACGCCATCCACCAGGGTCTTGCGCTGGTCGTGCCGCCGTACCAGTACGCGCATCCGGAGGATCTGCTGGCGCGGGCCAAGGATTCCGGGCGGGCCGCGCTGATCGTCGCTGTCGACGGCGTCACGGACCCGCGGAACCTTGGTGCGATCGTCCGCTCCGCTGCCGCCTTCGGTGCTCATGGCGTCGTCGTTCCGGAGCGGCGCAGCGCGGGCATGACAGCGTCGGCCTGGCGGACCTCGGCCGGCACCGCCGCGCGGATCCGGGTGGCCCGGTGCACGAATCTGGTTCGGACGTTGAAGGACTACGCGGCCAAGGGGCTGATGATCGCCGGCCTGGATGCCGACGGCACCACCGACACCGACTCCTTCGAGCTCGCAACCTCGCCGCTGGTGATCGTGGTCGGCTCGGAAGGACGAGGGCTGGCGCGGCTCACGCTGACGGTCTGCGACGTGACGGTGTCGATTCCGATGGTGCGCTCCGTCGAGTCACTCAATGCCTCCGTCGCCGCCGGCGTCGTGCTCGCCGAGGTGGCCCGCCGCCGTCGGATCGAGTCCACCGGCTGAGCCGGTTCGACGAGCTCCCGGTGCCGGCTTGTTGAGATGGATGCTCAACAAGCCGTGTTTCTGGGCTACCATGCTGAGAGCGATTATCACCTTCAGTATGCGAGGCAATGGAGCGTCATGAGAACGATTCTTTCCAAGGTGGTTCTGGTCGGTGCCGCGCTGATGGTCGCAGCAGCCTTGGCGGCCTGCTCGTCGGCGGGCGTTCAGGACTCTAGTTCCGGGTCGGCGAGCGCGACCAGTGGCGCCGCCGTTGCGCCGATCAGCGTCGTGTCCAGCACCAACGTGTGGGGTGACATCGTCACGCAGATCGGTGGCGACCAGGTCGCGGTGACCTCGTTGATCTCCGATCCGGCTGCCGACCCGCACTCCTTCGAGCCCAACGCGCAGGCTCAGCTCGCGCTGTCCAAGGCGGCGCTGGTCGTCGAGAACGGCGGCGGGTATGACGACTTCATGCAGACCATGCTGCAGTCGGCGCAATCGACGTCCCCGGTGATCAACGCCGTCGAGGTATCGGGCAAGGTTGCGAGCGGCGACGGTGGACTCAACGAGCACGTCTGGTACGACCTGCCGACCGCAGACAAGGTCGCGACCCGGATCGCCGACGAGCTGACCACCATCGAACCGGCCAAGGCCGGCTTCTTCCAGGCCAATCTGACGGCCTTCACCGACAAGATCGCCGGCCTGACTGCCAAGTTGGCCGCCATCAGAGCGGCGAACGGCGGCACCGACGTTGCTATCACCGAGCCGCTCCCGCTCTACCTCACCGAGGCGGCCGGGCTGGTCAACATCACCCCACCGGAGTTCAGCGCGGCCATCGAGGAGGGAACCGGCGTCCCGCCGACGGTGTTGGCCGACACGCTCGCGCTGTTCACAGACAAGAAGGTCGTCGCGCTCGTGTACAACGAACAGACGTCCTCGCCGGAAACGGAGCAGCTGCTGGCCGCGGCCAAGGACAACTCGATCGCCGTTGTCGGGGTCACCGAAACCCTGCCAGAAGGTAAGGACTACCTGAGCTGGATGGACGCGAACGTCACGGCGCTGGCCGGCGCAGTGGGATGAGCGCCGCGCTGACGAATGACCCTGCGGCGACGGCGGATAACCCGACGGCCGGCGACGGGGCCGCCCCTGAGGTCCCCGCCGCCGTTCGCACCCGCGACGCAGGCCTGACTTACGGCGACCGCGTGCTCTGGCAGGGCCTTGATCTGGACATCGCACCCGGCCAATTCGTCGCGATCCTTGGCTCCAACGGCTCCGGGAAGACAAGCTTGCTCAAGGTGCTGCTCGGCGAGCAGCAGCTCACCAGTGGTCGGGCCTGGATCGGCGGTGAGCCGGTCCGCCGGGGGAGCACCGCCGTCGGTTACGTCCCGCAGAAGGTCTCCATCGACGAAGGCACCATGCTCAAGGCCCGGGACCTGGTCCGGATGGGGCTGGACGGCCATCGCTGGGGGTTCGGCTTCGGGTCGTCGCGTACCCGGCGGGCGATCCGGACGGGCATCGACAACCTGTTGGCCTCCGTCGGCGCGGGGGAGTTCGGTGACGCGCCGGTGTCAATGCTGTCCGGCGGTGAGCTGCAACGCGTCCGGGTGGCCGCAGCGCTCGCGTCGAACCCATCGATCCTGCTGTGTGACGAACCGCTTGCCGCCCTTGATCTGCGTCATCAGCAGGAGGTCGCGGCGCTGCTCGACCGCCGCCGGCGCGAACACGGGACCGCGGTCCTGTTCGTCACGCACGACATCAACGCAGTGCTGGACTACGTCGACCAGGTGCTCTATCTGGCCGCCGGGCAGTTCCGGCTCGGGTCGCCGTCGGAGGTGCTGACCTCAGAAGGCCTCACCGAGTTGTATGGGGCGCCGGTCGACGTGCTGCACGCGCAGGGTCGCTTGATCGTGGTGGCCTCGAGTGATCCGAGTACCGGCTATCACCTGGACGAGGTCGACCACGCGGGCGGCGATCACGGGCATCCTGACGATTCGAGGCCTCGGTCGTGACCAACCTCTGGGACAAGCTGTTCAGCTTCGAAAATTACGGTGAACTACTCGGCTTGCTCCAGAACTCGATCATCGCCGGGGCGCTGCTCGGACTGATCGGGGGGCTGATCGGCGTCTTCGTGATGATGCGGGATCTGACGTTCGCCGTGCACGGAATCAGTGAGCTGTCCTTCGCGGGGGCGTCCTTCGCCCTACTGGTCGGGTTCAACGTGGTCATCGGATCGATATTTGGTTCGCTCACCGCCGCGCTGGTCATCGGGGTGCTCGGCGTTCGGGCACGGGAACGCTCGTCGATCATCGGCGTGCTGATGCCGTTCGGGCTGGGGCTCGGGGTGCTGTTCCTGGCGTTGTATCCGGGGCGGGCGGCCAACAAATTCGGACTGCTGACCGGGCAGATCGTGGCCGTTGACGACCCGCAACTGCTCTGGATGTTGGGCGTCAGCACCGTCGTCATCATCGCTCTGGCGATCATGTGGCGGCCACTGATGTTTGCGACCGTCGACCCGGAGATCGCCGCAGCGCGCGGCGTTCCGGTGCGTGCCCTGTCACCGATCTTCATGATCATTCTGGGTCTGACGGTTGCGATGGCCGTGCAGGTGGTTGGTGCGCTGCTGGTGCTGGCGTTGCTCGTCACCCCGGCGGCTGCCGCGATGCGGGTCACCGCCTCGGCACTGTGGGTACCGGTGCTGTCCGTCCTGTTCGGAACGGTGTCCGTGGTCGGGGGGATTCTGATCGCGCTGGGTGGCAGCCTGCCGATCAGCCCGTACGTCACCACGATCTCGTTCACGATCTACGTGGCCTGCCGGATCGCCGGAGCCCGCCGCCTCAAGCGCGGCTGGGCCTCGCGCGGCGCCGCGCTCGCCACCGCGTGACATGACACGGGGCGGCCCGGGTGCTTCCCGGACCGCCCTGCTGCCTTTCCTGGCGAACCGACTACGCGCCGGCGGGGATGTCGTGCCGAACGATCGGCGAGGAATCGGCCGTCACCGCGGCCGACGCCAAGAACCGCTCGCCGGTGTTGGGGTCGAACAGGTGCATGTGCTGGTCGTCGGTGACGGTGACCTTCACCTGCGAGCCCTGGTGCGGGTGAACGCGGGCGTCGGTGCGGATGACCATCCGGTCGCCGTCCGCGGTGTGGCCGTGCACGAAGGAGTCTGCGCCCAGTTCCTCGACGATGTCGATGGACACAGGCA
The DNA here is from genome assembly GCA_963730295.1 of uncultured Actinomycetota bacterium. Classification (GTDB taxonomy): domain Bacteria; phylum Actinomycetota; class Actinomycetes; order Mycobacteriales; family Nakamurellaceae; genus Nakamurella. Next base: position 544,955 of record CAVSRE010000012.1, read on the forward strand.
GTCCGGTGGTACCCAGGGTCAGGTTCTCCGGCCGGACACCGAAGACGACCTCCTTGAGTCCCTTTCCGGAGGCCTCCGCGATCAGGTCTCGCGGCAGCGGAACAACGTCCTCGCCGAGCTGCGCACCCTCGCTGGTCAGTGGCAGGGTGAGCAGGTTCATCGACGGTGAACCCATGAACCCGGCGACGAAGACGTTGTTGGGCTTGTCGTACAGCGTGCGCGGGGTGTCGCACTGCTGCAGGATGCCGTCCTTCAACACGGCGACCCGGTGGCCCATGGTCATGGCCTCCACCTGGTCGTGCGTGACGTACACCGTGGTGGTGCCGAGCCGGGCCTGCAGCTCAGAGATGTTCGCGCGGGTCTCCACCCGGAGCTTGGCATCCAGGTTCGACAGCGGCTCGTCCATCAGGAAGACGGAGGGCTCGCGGACGATGGCGCGCCCCATCGCCACGCGCTGCCGCTGGCCACCGGAAAGGGCCTTGGGCTTGCGGTCGAGGTACTTCTCTAGGTCGAGCAGGCCGGCGGCCTCGCGGACCTTGCTGGCGATCTCGGTCTTGTTCACACCGCGGAGCTTGAGCGCGAAGCCCATGTTCTCGGCGACCGTCATGTGCGGGTACAGGGCGTAGCTCTGGAAAACCATGGCGATATCGCGGTTCTTCGGGGGGACGTTGGTGACGTCACGTCCGCCGATGATGATCCGGCCCTCGTTGATGTCTTCCAGTCCGGCCAGCATGCGCAGGGCGGTGGACTTGCCGGAGCCGGACGGGCCGACCAGCACCAGGAACTCACCGTCCGGGATGTCCAGGTTGAGGTTGTCTACTGCGCGAACAGGGGGGCTGCCGGGGTAGACCCGGGAGGCTCCGTCGTACTTGACGTCGGCCATGGGCACGTCCTTTCAGTCGATGATGTTGTTGTCGCTGTGACGACGATAAACGACCAGAGGCGATAACGGAAGAGTCTCGGAAAACGTTTTCCCACATTTCTCCTGGGCTGGCCGGGTGAACGCTCGGCCGTCCATGGACGGCTTCACGGCTCCTGCCGAACGACACCGGGCCAGGAACCAGCCTCCTGGTGACCTGACCGCTGCCGTACCGATACCGTGTCAAGAGTGGATCGACCCCCTCGGACGCGGCCGCCGGCAACGCTGGCTTCGCTCGCCGCTGAGCTGGGCATCTCCCGCACCACGGTGTCCAACGCGTACAACCGTCCGGACCAGCTCTCCCCGCAGTTGCGCTCCCGGGTCATGGAGGCCGCGCGGCGGATGGGGTATCCAGGCCCCGACCCGGTGGCCCGCTCGTTGCGCACCCGCAAGGCCGGGGCCGTCGGGTTGCTGCTCACCGAGCAGGTGTCCTACGCGTTCCGGGATCCTGGGGCGGTGGCGTTCCTGGAGGGGCTGACCCTGGAATGCGACGAGGCCAGGGTCGGTCTCCTGCTGGTGCCGGCCCGGCCGGATTCCGAGGATGTGATGGGGGTGGCCGGCGCTGCCGTCGACGGCTTCGTCGTCTACTCGATGCCGGACGACGATCCGCATCTCGCGGCCGCGCTCGCCCGGCCGGTGCCATCGGTGATCTGTGACCAGCCGGGCATCCCCGGCGCCGACTTGGTCGGTATCGACGATTCGGCGGCCATTCGAGATGTCGCTGACCACCTGATCGCACTTGGCCATCGGCGGATCGGGGTGATCTGCATGCGGCTCGGCCGGGCCAGGTTGGACGGTGCCGTGACCATCGACCGGCAGAACTCCGCGCATTACCACGTGCAGCGGAACCGACTGATCGGTCTGCGCGAGGCCTTTTCCGCCGCCGGGGTGGCGTGGGACCGGATCCCGGTCGTCGAGCGATTCGAGCACTCGGTGGAGGCAGGCGCCTCGGCCGCTGCCGAGGTGCTCGCCCTGGATCCCGGCATCACCGCCTTGATTGCGACCTCGGACGTGCTGGCGCTCGGCGCCATCGAGGAACTGACCAGGCGCCGGCAGCGGGTCCCGGAGGATGTCTCCGTCACCGGGTTCGACGGAGTCCGGGCGGCCATCGACGCAAAGCTGACCACGGTCGTGCAGCCGGTGGTGGAAAAGGGCCGGCAAGCGGGCCGGATGCTGCTGAACCCGGCACGCAGAACCCAGGGCCGACGGATAGTGCTGCCGACGACGTTCCTGCACGGCAGCACCACCGCACCCCCGCGAACCTGAGGCTCGGCGACAGGGCCCTCAACGGGGTATGCGGCGGCCAGGTGGACGTGAATCTCCATCGCGAAGTGCGGGGCCAGTTCCAGGTGCTTCACCGACCGGATCCGGTCGATCGTGGCCGCACCCGCGGTGAGGGCGCGGCGGAACTGCTGGAGAGATGCGTCGCGGATCGGTCTCGTCAGCAATTCCAGGGCTGATGGTGGTGTTGCCGGTGGGTCAGGCGGGCCGTGCGGTCATCGGCTCCGGCTCGCACACCCCGATCCCCCACAAGGGGCGGGGATGACTCAGACTCTGGACTCATGACGGACGAGACAGCTGAACCCACCCCTCCTGCGCGCGTCGGCAACGGCCTGCCCCGCGGACTCATCATCACCCTCGGGTTGGCGGCCGGTGTCGTGGTGGCGGCCGGGTTACGGGCAATCCCCGGCATCATCGGACCGGTCTTCACGGCACTGGTGCTGACCATCACCGTCAACCCGATCCGAGGGTGGATGATCCGCCGTGGAGCATCCCGCGCGGTCGCATCGCTGGCGGTGTTCCTGGCTGTCTTTGCGATCGTCATCGGGCTGTTCGCGGCCGCAATCATCGGGATCGTCCAGCTGGTCACGCTGATGCCTCAGTACTCTGATCAAATCCAACAGGAAGTCGCGGGTATCACGTCCTGGCTGGAAGGCCTCGGCGTGACCCAGGCTGATGTCCAATCCCTGTTCAGCAGCATCAGTCCGAGCCAGATTGCGACCTTCGCCGAGGGACTGCTGTCCAGTATCTCGAGCATCTTCTCGTTCACGCTTTTGATGATCGTGGTGTTGATCTTCCTGGCCGTCGACGGGGCGATCTTCGGCGAGCGGATGGCGAAATTCCGGACCGGACGGGAGCCGGTGCTGAGCGCACTGGACGTGTTCGCCAAGGGGACGAGGAAGTACTTCGGCGTCGCCACGATCTTCGGCGGCATCGTCGCGGTGCTGGACGGGGCGGCCCTGTTGATCATGGGCATTCCCGCGGCCGGGTTGTGGGCGCTGCTGGCTTTCGTCACCAACTACATCCCGAATGTCGGGTTCATCATCGGGCTCATCCCGCCCGCCATCCTCGGCCTACTGGTCGGCGGCCCGAGCCTGGCAATTGCGGTGATCGTTGTGTATAGCGTGCTGAATTTCATCATCCAGTCGGTGTTGCAGCCCAAGTTCGTCGGCGACGCCGTCGGATTGACCACCACCGTCAGCTTCCTGTCGCTGATCGTCTGGGCCTACATTCTCGGCCCGATCGGCGCGATTCTGGCGATTCCAGCCAGCCTGCTGGTGAAGGCGCTGCTGGTGGACATGGACAAGGACGCGCAATGGCTCGGACTGTTCCTGGGCGACAAGCCGGTGTTCAAGGAGAAGTCGGCAAAGACGATGAAGTCGGCTCGCGGAATCAAGCACCACAACGATCCGGATGATCCGGTCGCGTTGAATCCGGCTCCGCAATAGGTTCGCAAGCGTCAACCGCTTGCGCAGGCGTCGTGCCGGCCCTCAGCTGCTCCCGCCGGCCAGCCGCCGCTGACGTTGCTGCACCCCTAATTCGCCGTAGGGGTAGTCGCCGATCGGCAAACGGCTCGCGCTGTTCAGGGATTCGAGTTCGGATTGCTCGAGGTGTAGCCCGGCCGAGGCCAGGTTGTCGTCGAGCTGGGCGAGCGTGCGGGCGCCGAGAATCGTCGACGTCACGCCGGGGCGATTGGCCACCCAGGACAGCGCGACCTGGGCCATTGATCCGCCGCGGGCATCCGCGATGCTCTGGACAGCGTCGATGACGTCCCACGTGCGGTCCTGGTCGTTGCGCTTGTCGTAGGCCTCCATGCCGCGGTCCGGATCCTCGCCGAGGCGGGTGGCCCCGGCGGGGCGCTCGTTGCGTCGGTACTTCCCCGACAGCCAGCCGCCACCAAGGGGTGACCACGGCAGGAGCCCGAGGCCCGCATCGAGGGCGGCCGGGACGATCTCCCATTCGATTTCCCGGACCAGCAGGTTGTACTGCGGCTGCAGGGTGACGGGCGGCGCCAGGTTCAGGCTTCGGGCGAGGTACACCGCCTTGGTGAGCTGCCAAGCGGTGAAGTTCGACAGTCCGTAGTAGCGGATCTTTCCGGCCCTGACGAACCCGTCGAACGTCCGCAGGGTTTCCTCCAGTGGCGTGTGCGGATCAAACCCGTGTGCCTGGTACAGGTCGACCGCGTCGACGCCGAGCCGGCGCAGCGATGCGTCCAATGCGCGGCCGAGGTGCCGCGCCGAGAGGCCCGCGCCGTTGGGGTCGGTTGCCATCGGGAAGCGGCCCTTGGTAGCCAGCACGACCGGCTCGGTCACGTCGGCCGGACGGTCGGCCAGCCACCTGCCGATGATTTCCTCAGAACCGCCCGCCGAGTACACGTCCGCGGTGTCGATCAACGTGCCGCCGGCCTCGACGAATCGGTCAAGCTGCGCTTGAGCTGCCTTCTCGTCGGCCTCCGCGCCGAACGTCATGGTGCCCAACGCCAGCGTCGACACCGCACAACCACTGTTTCCAAGGGTTCGATAATCCATGAGCGCAGCCTATGGTCCGTTCTCATTCGCGGAGCGAGTGGCGGGTGCCGGTGCCATGGTGTGCTGATGATTGACCACATCAGCCTGCAGACCGATGACTTCGACGCGGCGATCACCTGGTACGACAGTGTGCTGGCCACGCTCGGCTCCGAGCGATTGATGGACTTCCCAGGGGTAGCCGGGTACGGCCCCAGGGGCGGGATGCCAGCGTTCTGGCTCGGTGCGGCTACCGATGCCGGCGGGCGGCAAACACATGTCGCATTCAGCGCGGCCGATCGTGACGAGGTGCTGGCCTTCTTCCGGGTGGCAGTGGAACTCGGCAGCGAGGTCCTGCATGAGCCGCGGGTCTGGCCCGAATATCACCCCGACTACTTCGGAGCCTTCGTCCGTGATCCGGACGGCAACAATGTCGAGGCGGTCTGCCACCGCGCCGCCGGCTGATCGTTCCTTGGGTTTTGCGGTCTCGAACGGGCTCGCAAGGCCATAGCGTTCACCCCTGTGGCGCGACGACTCCGGAGGACTCCTGCCGCCCGTGCCCAGCCGCTGACGGCCGGCCCGGACGAGCGGGTGTGGTTCCTCGATCCGCCGTTTCGGGTGACCCTGCCAGGCGCACAGTTGGACCGGGCGCGCAAGACATGGGTGTTTATCGGGCCGTGCTTGCCGGATACGCTGGCGCCGTTCGGGTCCGCGCCCTACAGCCGACTCCGCTGGTTGGAGGATGACGCGAACGGTTCGGCCGGTGCGGCGCCGTTCGAGGTCGCTCCGAAAAGCCCGCGTGATCTGCAACTGCTTGGTGCGGCGGCGATAGTTCGAGCCGCGGGCGACGGCTGGCGGCAGTTCCTGCTGTGCGACGACGTCGGCACGGGCAAGACGATCACGTTGTGGCTCGCCGCGCTCGAGATCGCTGCCCGACGTGGTGCCGACAAGATCCTGGTGCTCTTCGACCGTCCGGCGGCGATCACCATCCCACATTCGCGGAACACCATCGCCGCGATCGGCGACGGTGGCCACCGGGTAGTGATCTCTTCGCCAGACCAGTTGCCAAAACTGTTGTCCCGCAACGGGCGTCCGTGGGCAAGGTGGGACATCGTGATCGCGGACGAATGCCACCTGTACCGGCACACCAGTACCCGCCGCACGCAGGTGTTCCGGCGGGTCGCCAGATTCGCGGATCCGCATGCCGGAGCACCGTTTGTCATGCTGGCGAGCGCGACTCCGGCCCAGCATCCGGCCGAGCTCACCTATCTGGCTCCCGTGCTCGCGCAGTTGCGGGGGGAGAACAGCGCGCAGTGGACTGATTTCGGCGGTCGCCTCGCGGAAGCGGGACTGCCGATTGCCAAGAGCACCTATGGGAAATGGGGATGGGACGAAACCGCCGGGGCGGATCCGTCGATGCAGCAGGCCGCCACGTCGCGGGTGCGTGGCTGGCTCGCTGACAACCAACCGCCGCTCACACTGCATCGGGCCGCACGGTGGGGACCGGCACCGCTCGACCTGATGCCAGTCGAGCTCGACTCGGCTGAACGTGTTGCCTACCAGACGATGTGGAGCAAATTCCGGGCGGCGATCGCGGCATTGGCCCTGGACCCCATCGCCGCCGACCTACTCGGAATCGACATCAGCACTGCCACCCAATGGGCCAGCCGCACGCGTCGTGACTGGACCGGCTACATCGCTGAACGCGCACAAGCACTGGAGCGAGATGACCGCGAATGCCGGAACTGAAGGGCCAAATACCGCACCATGCCAATACCGACACGTCACCAGTCATGACCATGGACATGACCGTGACCGAATCCCCCGGAGCGCGGGCACTCTCGACCCGGACCCTGCAGACCTACGGCCAGGACTGGGCGTTGTTCACCGACTGGTGCGCCGCCACCGGCCACCCGGACCTGCCCGCCGACCCCGACACGATCCTGCAGTTCCTCGTTGATTGCCCGGCTTCCCGGTCCACGCAGCGATGCCGGGTCGCGGCGATCGATCACCACCACACCACTGCCGGGGTCATCGCCCCGGGGGACTCCACGGTGGTGCGGGCCGCCCTCGGCCGCCCCGCGGCCGCGGATCAACCGGCACCCCGGGGGATGACGGAACAGGTGGCCGCAGCGATGCGCGGTCTGCCGTCGCATGGGTGGACGCAAGGCATGTTCGGCCGGCGGGACCGGTTCCTGCTGGTCCTGTCCCAGGTTTCGGGGGTGCCGTACCGACACCTCGCCACTCTCACCACCAGCGCCGTCGAGATCACCGACGGCACAGCCACCATCACTTCTCCAGCCGGCACCTGGTCGATTCGTTCGGCCGACGGCAGCCCCCTGTTGTGTGGGTCGTGCGCGATCACCCGATGGCTCCGGGTGCTTGATGTGGTGATGACGAAACCCATCAAGCGGATGCTGGCCAAGCAGATCGCCGATGCCGACCCGGTCACCGACCAGTCGCCGCACCTGTGCCGATCCACCCGGTCGCTCTCCTCGCTCACTCTGGGCGTTCCGTTGTTGCCGCCGCTCGACCAATGGGGTTACGTTCCGTTCCCGGTAGAGCGGCTCACCCCGCACTCGCTGTCCCGCAGGGTTCGGGACATTCTGGCCGGGGACCTGGGCGCGCACCGGCACCTACCCGTCGACCCTGACGAGGATGCCGAGTCGGAGCAGCCGGGGCTGGTCCCGGTGGAGGGCGGTCGGCGATTGCCAGAACCGGACTTGAATCTCTCGGCTCATCCGGCTCCCAGCGCCCAGCCGTCAGGACGGGCGCCGAGCCGCCAATGCGTGAGCATGCTCGCCGGGCGATCTCGGCCAGCCATGCCATCGCGCGCCGTTCTCGACGCTTGAGCGGTTTGAATTTCCGGCCTGGCCCACCGCACCAGGTGCGTGTTGAGCCGGCGGAGGAAGGAGAGCAACTCGGAGTGGTAGAAGCGCCCGTAGTAGTTGATCCACCCCTGCACGATGCTGTTTGAAGTTCCGCGCAAGGTCATCGAGGGATTTGTCACTGCGCCGGGTCAGGTGCCAGGAACGGATCTCTTGGCCCATTGTTTTCTTGGCGTCCGTGCTGACCGCGGGCAGGAACGGCACGAAGTGCTTGCCGTGCCCGCTTTTTGGCCAGTCGTGGGCGAAACTTGTACCCCAGGAAGTAAACCGGGGCATCTGGGTGAGCAGGCCACGGATCCGGTTACGGGTCGCGGTGATCTGCCTGGCGACGTCGTCGTCGGTTGCCGACCTCGGCGCCGGGCCGCGTCGAGTGAATCATTCGCCTGACGCACCGGCGATGTTTCCCTCGTTTCGCACGTGCCCGGCCGCAGCGACGCGGTGACGTGGGCAGGACGATCGACCCACGTCCGGGTTAATCGTCGAAGGTTGACTTCACTTTCGAGTTTCACCGGAAACGTTCGGTGATCGAATGATCGAATGGGCACATTGCACGCCACTCTTTTCGGGCACCCGTTCTGCATGAGAGAGTCAGCGACCCCGACGGGCGCTGTATCCCTCTTTTTCAGGAATTCCGACAACCCCCTTCATTGACGCCATCATCCACGGGGTTAAAACTGTAAGAAATTCTCATCGGGCGGAATGTACCTTATTGCGGCCATAACAGTGGGAACATGACGCAGGTTTGATCGGGGGCATGGCATGGGCATGACCGGACGGCCGCCGCAGCCATCGGTTGGGGTCGCCGACAGGCACGGCCTGGGGTCCTGGCTGGGTGTGACCTTTGACGTGTCGATGCTCGCGATGCTTGTTCTGGACGGGTCGGAACGGATCGTCGCGGCGAACCGGGCGGCCGTCGAGTTGCTCTCGGTCGACAGGCTGGTGGGTTTGCCGATGACTGACGTCGGGTCGGGGAAACCGGCGGGTTGGTGGCTGACGACTGGACCCGAGCGCAGTGAACGGATCGCAGATCTGCGCACCGGATCCGGAAAGCCGCTGCGGGTGGCCGTGCGTTGCGACACGATGGTGCCCTCGGGTGGGTCGCTGGTCCTGTGTCAACTGTGTGACATCACCGCGGAGACCCGCGGCCAGCGGGTCGCGGACGAGGAACTGTCCTACCGTTGGCTGGCCGACAACTTGCCGGGGCTGTCGGTGGTGCTCTTCGATCGGGATCTTCGATTGACTGTGGTCGCCGGCCAGCAACCGTCGGCCGCGACTGATCCCGACGAGGAGCCGGGCACGGGAGCTGCGGCATCGCCCTCGCAGGGGGTGGAAGCGCTGCAGTTGCTGCAGCCTCGTTACTCGAGCATCCTCGCCGGAGGGTCAGCCGACTTCCATTACGACAGCATCTCTCTCGGGCGGCAGTTCCGGGTCCGGACCAGGCCGGTCACCGACCCGGCCGGCACGATCATCGGCGGTGTGATCGTCACCGAGGATGTGACGGCTGAGCAGTCCCGGACAGCGGAACTGGAACAGATCCACGAACTCGCGCAACTTGGCGGATGCCGGTACGACCGCCAGTCGGGATGGTCCTTCGACGCCAGTCTGTTGGCGCTGTGGGGACTGGATGCCGGTGGCCGGTCAGGATTTCCAGCGCAGCTGGTCCCTGCCCAGGAACGGGACGCGGCATCCTCGGCGTGGGCAGCCGACCTCGCCACGAGCGGCCGGCACGCGTTTTCCTACCGCATCCGGCATGGCCGGACCGGCGAGCTTCGGCACCTGCACGGCCGGATCGTCGCCGTCACCGCGCCCGACGGTTCCCTGGTGCGGGCCGTGGCCAGCCACGTCGACGTCACCGACTCGATACTCGCCCATCAGGCGGCCGACCGGGTGCAGACAGCGGCCCTCCATGAGCGGGTGCGGCTCGTCCGACGAGTGGGGGATGCGCTCAATAGCAGCGCGTTCAACACGGCCGATCCACTGGCCAGCATCGCGAACCTTGCCTCGGCGTTGCTCGGAGACGGGGCGGCGATCCGGGTGCTGCTTCCGCAGAGCAACGACATCGAACGCGACATCGTGAGCCATCCCGATGACCTCACCCGTCAACGGGTGGCGACCGCTCTACGGCAAACCGGCCCATCCGCGGCCACCGCCGATCGACACATTGATGTCGTCGGTGAGGCCGAGCTGATCGCGGCTCTCCGCCGGGCACTACGGGACCCGGAGCAGCAGGGTGCGGCGGGATCCGACGATTTCTGTTCGGTCATCAGCGCGCCCATCCGCCACCACGGGGCTGTTCTCGGCGCGCTGGCTGTTTTCCGCATCGGCCCGCACGGGCGGTACCTGCCCGGGGACGGCGACGTGCTCCAGGTCCTGGCGGACCGGGCCGGCGCCGAGGTCACCGCGAGCCGGGCACGGGAACTGGTGGAACGGGAACGCGACCAGCTCCTGACCACCGTCACCAACGACAACCGCGACCTGCTCGCGGAGCTCGCCAGCATGGAAACCACCGAACGCGGGCAGCTAGCCGAGGCCATCCACGACGAACCGATCCAGCTGATCGCCGCCGGAATCATGCGGCTCGACCTGTTGAGCACCCGAATGGATCCCGCCGCCCAACATGAAATGGACCTCATCGCCACCCAGCTGGAACTTTCCGTGACCTGGTTGCGCGATCTCATCGTGACAACTCTTGCCCCGCCGGACCTCTCCCATGGCCTGGCCCACGCCATGACCGCACTGGCCTTGAACATCTTCGCCGGCACCACCGCAGCATTCACGGTCGCTGGTTTCACCCCGAACCTACTGACAACCGACCAAAAAGCAGCGGCGTACCGGATCCTGCGGGAAGCGCTACTCAACGTCCGCAGACATGCCCACGCCACGGCGGTGACGCTCAGTTCCGATGTGCACGACGGCGCCATCCTGCTGATACTGGCCGATGACGGCGCCGGCTCCGAGAAGCTCGATGCCGGCTACGGTCACCTCGGCGTCGTCACCATGCGCGCCCGGGCCACCGCAGCCGGAGGGCACCTGCACATAGACAGCACCCCGGGCCGCGGTACCACCGTCACGTTGACCCTGCCCCTCGCGATCGACGCGGCAGCGTCACCCCCACCCCCACCCCCACCCCGCCCCTAATCCGGCACCGCCGCCCATGACGGCCGGCCCCCCGGGGTCGAAGGACAGCACCCGGTTGCCAAAGGCTGGTACCCGCCCAACGCCGCCCGACGCCCGACGCACCGTGCTGATCTGCGACGACCGGCAGGAACTCCGTGACGCGATCCGCCAAGTGTGTCGTTGGTCGCGGTAAGTGGCTCACCTTGGTCGAATTTCTATGGCCCACCTCCGACCCTCGCGAACGGCCGGCCAGGAGGAAAGCGCCGAGACGCACTCCATCCGCACGGTGGCGCTCCGCATCAGTAGAGCCAGATAGCGCGACCAAGGTGAGCCAAACAGCGCGACCATTCACAGCCCCAGTGGTCAACCGACTACCCAGTGCAGTTTGATACCAACCCCATCTCATTGAGCGGCGACCCTGGTAAAAGGCTCTGATCCCCCCGAGGAAAAGGCCGCGGGCGCAGTGTGCCGTCTTCCACGACTGACCCTGACCACCGCGACCGCGGTCATCGATTTCCATGGCCCTGTCGACCAGGGCACGTGCAACTGGTTGGGCAGCGGCAGTAAACGGCGTCGATGGCGGAGTCGTCCAGGATGGCCTCGTCACGGGTTGCCCGGCGGCGGGAGCTCCCCCATCTGAAAGCAGGGTCGGTTATCACGATCGGTTGAGGGTGGCGGATCTTTCGAGTGCCGCCCGCTATCGGTTTCCGATGAACTTCCCGAGTGCAGATGCCGTGCCCCAGCCCGTTCATTGGCCCATCCGGGCCCGACCCACTCTTTAGGTAGCAAGGCTGCGCGATTTCCGCAAGATTCCAGCGGAACAACACCACCACGCATGGAAACGAGGAAAACGTGACCACAAAAAGTGCGCGTAACGTAATCGTTGAAACGCTGAATGGCTCTGCGTTAAGGGGCGTTAAGGGTGGTCAAGTGACCTTGTCTCCGCTGCTCAGTTCCATTCACGATGGAACTCTCACCGACCTCACCGAAGTGCGTGCACTGCTGGGGATCGGATTTGATCGCTCCGTGCTGGCGATGCTGGTGGTGGACGAGAACTTCGAGACGATATTCGCGAATCCCGCCGCTGGTCGGATGCTGGGGGCGGAGCCGGCCTGTCTGGCCGGGCGGACGAGCGTCGACTTCGGTGTGGCTGACCGCACCCAGCGGACCGCCGGAGAATGGTCCGATAGAGATACGGTGGCATTCCGCGGCGGTGGCCTGGACCATTTGGAGCGCGAGACGACTCTGGTGGACGCGGCCGGCCGCGTCCAGTGGGCCGAGATGTGTGCTGATTTGGTGACGACCAGCAGCGGACGTCGATTGTTCCTCTTGCAGTTGCGTGATATCAGCAAGGATCGCCTGCGGCAACGGGAGTGGCAATCCATTGAATGGCGCTACCGGCAAGTGACCAGCAATGTGCCCGGGGCTGCGGTCGTGATGTTCGATCGCGACCTGCGGCTCGTTCTCGCGCTGGGTGAGGCCCTGAGCGCCAATGGGTTTGAAGCCGAAGTCCTGGAGGGGCGACTCCTGCGGGAGGTGCTGCCGTCGTCGGTTCTCGATCTGTTGGAACCGGCGTACCGGTCGGCCTTGCTGGGTCAGGCGTCGGATTTCGAATTGACCAGTCCGATCCACGGTGGTCAATTCCGGATCCACGTGGGTCCGGTGACCGGACCGGATGGCAGTGTGATCTGGGCTCTGGCGAGCAGTCAGGATGTTTCCCAGGATCGTGGACGGGAATCACGCCTTGCGCAAATCCATTCCCTCACCCCATTCGGTAGTTGCCAGTACGGCCCGCGGGCCGGCTGGATCTTCGACGACGAGTTACTCAAGCTCTGGGGGGTGATGGCGGCGGTCGATCCGCTGGCGGTGATGAACGAACTGGTGGTGCCGGAGGATCGGGCCGGTGCCATGCGGGTGTGGGCTCGGGTGTTGGACCAAGGTGGTCGGACGAGTCAGCACTACCGGATCCGCCATGGCAAGTCCGGTGAGTTGCGGTTCTTGAAGAGCACCTGCGAAGCGGTCGTTGATGGCGATGGCCGGCTGATCCGCGCCGTGGCCACCCTCGTCGATGTCTCGGATGCGGTCGCGGCCCGCGAGGTGGCCGAGGATGCCGAAGCCGAAGCGGTGCAGGACCTTTCCGTGCTGCGTCAGGTGAATGCCGCGGTCGCCACCATGCACAGCGGGCTCGGTGAGTTGACCGAAAGCCCTACCCCTGCGGGGGCCGGCACCGGGTCGGTGGTCCCGTCGCGGACGATGACCCGGGATCAGCAGATCGTTGAACGCGGAGTCCACGCGCATCGTGATGAGGAGCGCCGACTCTCTGGCGGCCTCGGTACCGTCGCGCCAGGTAGTGCCGCCACCATTGATGCCGAGGTCACCGGCATCCCCGCAGCCGACACAACGGGTGGTCAAGAACCAACGGATGAGCAGGAGGCGGCCGAGGCACGGCACTACATCGTCGCGCCGGTTCGCCACAACGGTGCGGTCCTGGGCCTGCTGAGCATCTTCCGCACCCCGGATTCACCGCTCGACCCGGGCGATGAGCACCCTGTTCAGTTGCTCGCCGACCGGGTGGGTTCCGCCTTGGCCGAACGGCGGGCGCGGGACGTCCGTCATCAAGAACAGGTCGAACGGCGCGCGGTAGCCGACCGCCTGCTCGAGCTCACCTACGAGCAGCGTGAACTCTTGGAGCAGCTGGCCAGCACGGAGACCAGAGAACGAACATTGCTGGCCGAGGCCGTGCACGACGATCCGATGCAACTGATCGTCGCGGCGATCCTGCGGATCGACAATTTCCGGTTGCTCCTGGTCGGTGAGCGGGGAGAGGAACTCGATGATGTTGCCGTACTGCTGGAAACGGCGGTCGAGCAACTGCGGAAGATCATTGTCGCGATCACCCCACCGGACCTCAGTAACGGGCTCGGCGTCGCGTTGCGCAACCTCGCGGAAGGTATCTTCGTCGGCACCACGTCGGTCGTTGAAATCGTCGGCCCGACCCACGTCCAGCTCGGTCCGCCGGCCACCGCGGCCGCGTACCGCATCCTGCGGGAAGCGTTGGTGAACGCCCGGAAGCATGCCATGGCAGAGCACGTCACTTTGCGCCTGGAGGAACACGATGGGACGGTCATCCTGTCGCTGACCGACGATGGTGTGGGTGCCGAGTCGCTCAAAGCAGAGCCGGGCCACCTGGGAGTCGCGACCATGCGGGCCCGGGCCAATGCCGAGGATGCAGAACTCCACATCGACAGCACCCCGGGTGGCGGAACCACGGTGGTGCTGACCCTGCCCATCACCGACGGTGTGTTGCTCTGATGCGCGTCGACACGGCCGAGCTTCACGCAGCAACGACCGGGATCTCCACCGAGGATGCGGCGACGATGACCGCCCTTCCGACACCGGCTTCCGCCCCGATCACGGTGGTGATCGTTGACGACCACTTGATGGTGGCGGACAGTCTCGCGGAAACCCTGAGCGCCCACCAGGGCATCACCGTGGTGGCCATCGCCGCGACCTGCGCCGCCGGCTTCGACGAGGTCGAACGACACCGACCCGATGTAGTGCTCCTGGACCAGCAACTACCCGATGGTCTGGGAACGGACATCCTGGCGGCGATGTTGGAGATCCACCCCCCGCTGAAGGTGCTGATGATCACCGGCGCCGACAGCGACGAGGTCCTACTGCGAGCCATCACCGGTGGGGCAGCCGGCGTGATCCCGAAAGGACAACGAGCAAAAACCCTCGTCAGCGCCGTCCGGGCGGTCGCGAACGACGAGGCCGTCATCACCCCCAACGCCCTGCGCCGGGTGATGCCACTGCTGGCCAAAGGCAGTAAGACCCGAGTCGGTGCCGAACTCACCACCCGCGAACGGGAAGTGTTGCAACTACTGGCCACCGGAAAGAGCACCACCGCCCTCGCCGCCGCATTGTTCGTCGCACCCGCCACCATCCGCAACCACATCCAATCCATCCTCAACAAGCTCGGCGCGCACAGCAGGCTGGAAGCCGTCGCCATCGCCTCACGCGAAAACCTGCTCCACAAATCATGACCGGCCACCCAACCATCCCCGGGTGTCGTTGCACCGTGCTCGTCTGCGACGACCGTCCCGAACTACGCGCGGCGATCACCAGAGTGCTGTCCGACGCACCCAAATTCAAGGTCGTCGGGGAAGCCTTCGACGGCACCAGCTGCCTGAACCGGATCCGTGAAACCCACCCCCACGTCCTCATTCTCGACATCGGAATGCCCGGCGGCGGACCACACGTCGCGGCCGCAGCAAAAACGATGCAACCGGACCTGCATATCCTGGTCTACTCCGGAATCAACGACCCACACGTCCAACACCAGATGCTGACCGCAGGCGCCGACGACTACGTCATCAAAACCGGTCGGCTACGCCCACTGCTCGACGCCCTGAACCGGGCCCTGGATGCGCGTAGCCCGAATGACCCGCCCCGGCCCTTGTCACCGCGGCGAATATCACACAAAGCGACCACCGGGTAAAAGCGCCTCTTATTGATGGGTAGATGGTCACGGTCAGTGGCCAGTTCGGTCGAACTGAATGACACAAACCCGTCGAATCTTAACTGGCGTACCCCGGCCGGCCCGCCGTCTGTTGTCGATGTTCACGGGCCTGCAAGGCCTGCCACCGCGCCGGTTCTGTTCACCGGTAATCTTAGCGGTGGACTGGGATGCGGCTGAAACGCGCTGCCGCGCAGCGGTTCACGGCCCACCGGGAGGGGATGGTTGACGACGTAACCGATGAACCACGGGCTGGTGACACGGCGTCGTGCCGGTCGGAGCACGCCGATGATGACCTTGCGGTGAGTTTGTCCGCGTTGGCCCGCCTGTCGGCAGCACGGTTGCGCCTGAAGGACCTGCTGACCGAGAACCTTTGCTGTGCACGCAATTAATCAGGCGGAACTCTTCGACACCAGCCCCCAGTGCGTGCTTGACTGTTCTGGGCTCAGCTACGGGGGCGGCGGATGAAGTACGCGGCACCGCCGACCATGGTCAGGAAGCCGGCGATGCTGATGAGCAGGCCCACCACCAGCGACGCTTGCGTGATGACCAGCCCGACCACGAGCAGCACCACCCCGATCAGCGCCACCGCACCCGCGGCGACCGCCCGACGCCGCCAGACACGCTCGATGGAATGACCGGCCGCGAACTTCGGGTCGTCCGCGCGTAGGGCACGCTCGATCTCGTCGAGCCGGCGTTGTTCGTCCTCGGAGAGCGGCATGGTTCCTTCTCCCGCCCAAATTCTGATTCAGACAATCCATGGTACGGCCGACCGGCACCAGCCCAGTCTGGGTGGCGCGCGCTACCTCCGTGATGAACGGCCGGGTCGGGGTGTTGGGCGGGTGTCCCCTGCCGGGGTGGGTGGTGCGCTGCCGTTCCCGCTGCAACCCCTGACCCCGCACTCGCTCTCACGGCGGGTGCGGGATCTCCTCGCCGGCGACCAGGGCGCACACCGGGATCTCCCCGTCGACCAGGACGACAGCGCCGAACAGGAGAAGCCGCGGGTCGTTCCGGAGGCCCCGCGGCCGGTGTACAGCAGGCACAACCGGCAAACAGCATGGAGCAAACGCGGAACCGATCTTGAGGACCTGACCGGCGTCCACGATCAACTCGACGACGTCGACCGGAAAGTCAACGAGCTCAACCGCCGCGCACTGGCGATGCTTGATATCGAAGCCGCAGCGGCTACCAATCGCAAGGTTTACGTGACATAGATGCCGACAAGGTATTCGTTACACATCTACACCGACTGCTGTCGCATTTCCGGGCCGCCGTGGAATGTGACGGGTGTTGACCGCCAAGCTGGATGAGGATGTTGGCGTCATCGTTGGTGCGGATGTTCGGTGATGGCGAAGGCCCCGTCCCGTGGTTCGGGGCGGGGCCTTGGTGGTGGTGTTGGCGGTCCGTTGTGCGCCTTGGCGCCATGGGCTATTCGGTGGTGACTTCGGTGACGGCGGCGCGGGCGGCGGATTCGTCGACGATCGTTTTGTTCGCGGCGTAGGTCGCGACGAGGGCTTGCAGAGCGAGGTTGTTCACGGCGCGTGGCAGTCCTCGGCTGGTGTGGTGGATGAGGTCGGCGGCGTCGTCGCTGAACAGTTGGTCGCTGCGGCCGACGAGCTTGAGGTGATGATCCAGGTAGTCCCGGGTTTCGGTGTCGGTCATGCCGGGCAGCGCGTAGCGCAACGCGATCCGTTGGTCCAGGGCGGCGAAGCTGCCGAGTTTGATCCGGCGCCGCATGGTTGGTTGACCCAGCAGCAGCCCGGTGAACGGGGCGACACTGTCCATCTCGCTGTTCGTCAGTTATGCCGAACTCGGCATAACTGACGTTCGACCGAGCCAGTGGTTATGCCGAGCGGGCCGGTGGCGGACATCGTCTGCCCTGGTCAACGTCGGTGACAGCAGAATTCTGTTCGGCATAATCCTGGCCGGTCGGATCAGGCTTTCCTCACCGGAGCATCGGGCTTCGGGCAGAGGAGGCGATGATGCACGACGCGTCGACGGTGGAAGTGCCGGGACCTTTGGGGCCATACGCGCCCGGGTTCCGTCAGGAGCTTGGCAGGTTGGGTTACTCGCGGTGGACGGCGTATGCGCTGATGCTGTTGATGGCGGACACCAGTCGGTGGATGGCCGCGCACGGGATCGGCTTGGCTGAGTTCGACACCCGTTGTGTGGACGCCTTTCTGAAGGATCGTCGGGACCGCGGTCAGGTGCGGCGGCTGACCCGCAGGGGTCAAGTCCCGTTGTTGACGTTCCTGCGATCGGTGGGGGTGTCCGCGGCGCCGCGGAGGCGGGTTCAACCCGATCGGACGGACCAACGGCTGGAGCCTAACGAGTTGTTGGAGCAGTTCGGTGACTACTTGGCCACCGAGCGGGGCTTGGCCGATGGCACGATCTGGTCGTACCGGCACTACGCCTCGCTGTTCCTTTCGGGGTTGCCTGCCCGGGTGTGGACCGACGGTGTTGGCTTGTCCGGCCTGACGGGCGGATCGGTGACTGCGTTCCTTCTCGCTGAGTGCGGCCGCCGCAGCCCTGGAACGGCGGGCAACGTGGCCACCGCGCTGCGTGCATTCCTGCGTTTTCTGTATTTGGAGGGGTTGACGCCGGCGCAGCTGGCCGCGGCGGTGCTGGGCGCTCCCGGGTGGCGGGACAGCGGCAGGTCCCGGGCGGTGCCCGATCTTCAGGTCGCGGCGTTGCTGGGCAGCTGCGATCGAGGAACAGCGATCGGGCGGCGTGACTTCGCGATCTTGACGGTGTTGGCTCGGCTGGGCCTTCGCGCGAAGGAAGTGACTGATCTGCGATTGGACGACATCGATTGGCGCGCCGGGGAAATACTCGTCGTCGGCAAGGGCAATCGGCGGGAGCGGTTGCCGGTGCCCATCGATGTCGGCGCCGCGATCGCGGAGTACTGCCAATGGGGGCGCCCTGGTGGCGACTGCCGCGCCGTGTTCCAACTCGCCCGAGCGCCCTACACGGCACTGACCAGGTCCACGGTGACTGTCGTGGTCCTGCGCGCTTCCGAGCGGGCCGGGTTGCCCCCGATCGGGGCACACCGGCTCCGGCACAGCACCGCGACCGCGTTGCGGCGGGCGGGTGCACCGCTGGTCGAAATAGGGCAACTGCTTCGTCACCGGCACACCGTGACCACCGCGATCTACGCCAAGGACGACATCGAAGCATTGGCAACCATCGCCAAGCCGTGGCCGGCGGGGGGCGCGTCGTGATCACGTCCGAGCTGCGCACGGCGGCCCGCGACTACCTGAGCATCCGGCGGGCGTTGGGTTTCAAACTACGGGGCCAGGACCGGCTCCTGGACGACTTCATCGGCTTCCTGGACCGCTGCGCGTCACCGACAATCGTGGTCACCAGTGAGCTGGCGGTGGCGTGGGCGACCCGGGCCGGCACCGTCGGCCAGGTCCGTGCAATGCAGCGGCTCTGTGTGGTCCGCGGCTTCGTCCGGTACCTGGCCGCGATGGACCCGGCCGCACCGGTTCAGGTTCCACCGACCGATCTGCTGACCTGCAGCCGCCGGCGTCCCACCCCTTACTTGTTCTGCGACAACGACATCCACGCGCTGCTCGCCGCCGCCGCGGACCTGCAGCCGCCGTTCCGGGCAGCGACCCATCACACCCTTTTCGCACTCCTGGTCGGCTCGGGTATGAGAATCGGTGAGGCGATAGCCCTCGACCGCGGCGATGTCGACCTGACCGGCGGGCAGTTGTCCATCACCAACACGAAATTCCGCAAACACCGCCGGCTTCCGTTGCACCCCAGCACCGTCGCAGCGCTCACCGACTACGCCGCCCGCCGCGACGCTGAGTTCGACAAACCCGCCAGTCAAAGCTTTTTCGTCACCACCGCTGGAAGAAGACTGACCGACCACGGCGTACACACGGTATTCCGAGCGCTGCTGCGGCGGGTTGCTCTGCCCGAACAGCCCGGCGCCGGGCGGCCCCGCATCCACAGCCTCCGGCACGGCTTCGCCGTCACGACGCTGCGCGACTGGTACGCCTCTAGGTGGCCGCGTCCCCCGCCGAGTCGATGCGGCCACCAAATCCGCCCTGCTCGAGTTGCTCGGCCGGGCCGTCGAGCAGGGCTGGTCGGTATCCGCGGCCGCGGTCGTGTTGGACCTGGGCAGGGTCCGGGCGGCGCATCGGTGGATGCTCCGCGCCGGGCTCGGCGAACTCGTCGATCGCCGACCTGGCGGGTCACCGGTCCACGGACTACTACCGGCCGAGGAAGCGGAGATCCTGGCGGTGTTCGAGCAGTGGGCCGAGATCGACAGGTCGCACCGCAAACTCGCGCACCGCGGGTCGTACCTGCACCGGTTCTGGGCCTCACCGTCCACCGTGCGGCGGGTGTTGTCGTTGCACGACAAACACTTCCGGCCGCTGCCCCGGCCGGGACGGTCGCATCGCCGGCCGTTCCCGGAATGGGCGGAGTACCACCCGAATTCCATTTGGATCTACGATACGACGCATTTCACCGCCGCCGGGGTCGCCGCCACGGTGGTGGAGGACCTGGTGTCCAGGAAGTGGATCGCGCACATCGTCTCGGGTGAGGAGACCTCGACCCAGGTGCAGCTGGTCTTCACCGACGCGCTCGAACTCGAGGGTCTGATGGACGCCGTGCTGGCCCGGATCGACCAGCCCGACGGGCGGACCGTCGCCGACCCGAACGTTGATGACGAGCACCGCCCGATCCTGCTCGCGGTATCGGACAACGGCCCGCAGATGACGTCCGGATCAACCCGGGAATTCATGGCCCTGCACGCGATTGCCGTGCATTTCGGGCGACCCGGCACACCGACCGACCAGGCGTGGATCGAAACGTTCTTCGGACATCTCAAGGCCGAGTTCCCGCACCTGCTGAAGATCACTGAACCCGCCGTCCTGCGCGCCGAGCTTGATCATTTACAGGTTCAATGGAATACCGTGAGGTTGCACGCCGGCGTGGGATACGTGACCCCGGACGACGAACACACCGGCCGTGGCGAGCAGATCCGCAAAGACCGCGAGGCCGGCCTGGAACGAGCCCGGCAGACCCGGCTTGCCCACCACCGGGCGAACCGGCACCATGATCAACAGCAACACCCAGAAGGACCCCACGATGTTGTCTAATGCAACGCGATCTTGTATCGCTAACTCAGAAACACCTCACCTCCCGAACCACCCGCGGCGTCAGCCCACGATGGCGCGATCGTCCTCAGCCTGGTGGGCGGTCAACACCCGCTGTCCGATCCGGATCCGCTGTCGCAATTGCCCGCGGTGGTCGAACCGCCCTGCTGAGGTTCCGGCAGAAGGCCTCGCTGCTTCGGGTGGACGCGTCTGTCGCCTGGGTTGCCGCACAGGTCGAAGCCGGGTATCAGGTCGCAGTGTCCTGCGAATTCCTCGGTGCTACCGCGATTCCGCTGGCGGAAGCACTGCAAGCAAAGGGGCTCTCGGTCGCTCGGATTCACGGGTTCGCTGAGGGTGCGGTGATTGATCTGGAGGCCGAGCGGATCCGGTTCCAGACCGGTGCCGCGCAGGTGGTGGTCTTCACGCCGTCGGCCTCGCTCTCGTTGCACGCCAACGAACATCTTGCTGGCGGTGCCTTTGCGACCTCGGCCTCCCGGGTCGGGTTGATGCACAACGTGCGCTACTCGGGATTGGCCGGGAGGCAGATTCTTGGGCGCCTCACCGGGACCATCAGGTCAGCCCGTGGTGGGTCTCCTACGCAGAGGGCACGGTCGAAGAAGCGATCGCGGTGACGATGATCGAGCGGTTCAGGGCAACGGCTGATACGGCGGGTGCCGACAGCACGGCCTTGACCAAGGTCGCTGAACTGCTGGGCGTCTCCTGGTTGCCGCCGGATGCGCTGGCTGGAAGCGACTGATGCTGCGCGGTCGCTATTCCTGTTGTTTGTCGTCATCGGTGGGCCAGGTTTCGACGGGGAATGGCATGTCGGTGTGGGTATAGGTGTGTCCGGTCGGGGTCGTCCATGTGGTGGTGTGTGGGCCGGTTCTGGCGGTGTGGTGCCCGCCGTGGGTTTTGGCGCGGTGGTCGTTGCGGCATTTGTCGTCGAGGTTCTCGGCGGTGGTTGGTCCGTCGGGGACGGGGATGATGTGGTCGAGGTCGGAGCGGGTGGCTGAGACGGTGCAGGTGGGTCCGGTGCAGGTGCCGTCGCGGAATTTCACGGCGTTGGCGAGTTTCCGGGAGGGGAATCTGCCGAGTTCGGTGACGTCGAGGAGGTTGCCGTTGTCGTCGGTGAGGAGTCGGTAGAACAGGGTGCCTTTCTGTTGGGCGAGTTCCCGGACCCGGTCGGCGATCACGGGTGCTGATCGGTCCATGAGTTGGCCGGGGGTGTGGCTGAACCCGAACAGGGAGGGGGCGGTGACGATGATGCCGATGGTGACCGGGAGTGGGCGTGGGTGTCCGCCGCCGGGGCAGGGGGTGATCCGGGTGCCGCCGGCCGGGTAGGTCGCGGAGCGGGAACCGGTTGTGGGTAGCGGTGTCTCGGGTAGTGCGGTGCCGTCGGGGTGGGCGGGTGCGAGGTCGGTGCGTGGGTCGGGGCGGAATACTGATGCGGGTTGCTCCCAGTCGTTGGCGTCCCACGCCTGCCCGGCGGCCCGCCCGGCGCGGTCGCCGCCGGCCTGCCCGGTGCAATCGCCGGTGGCCTGCCCGGCACCGTCGGTCGCGTCGTCGGAGTCCGCGGCCCCGGCCGGCCCGGTGTCGGTGTCGGTCGCGATGGCACCGTCCAGCGGTGCGGCGGTAGTTGTGCGGTCTGCGGGCCGTGGATCTGCGTCATCAACTGCCTCGCCGTCGCCGTCGCCGTCGCCGCCGCTGCTGCCGTCGCGCGTCGCCGTCGCCGCTGCTGCCGCCGCTGCCGCCGCTGTCGTCGCTGCTGCTGCTGCTGCCGTCGCTGCTGCTGTTGCTGCTGTCGTCGCTGCTGCTGTCGCTGCTGCCGTCGCCGCCGTCGCTGCTGTCGTCGCTGTCGCTGCTGCGCCGCCGCCGCCGTCGGTGTGGGGCTCATCGGTGGCGTTCGGGTCATCCTGGGTGTCGACCGCTTCTCTTCCGGGAGTATCGGTGTCGGGAGTATCGGTTCCGGGGGCCTCGGTGTCGGGGTCGTCGAGGTGGTCGTCGATATCGGTGTTGGTGTCCCACACCACATGACACCCGTTCGTGACCCGCCCCAACAACACATCGACCAGGGCATCGGCGCGGCGTTGCTGCACCGTGCGGGTATCACCCGGTTCCGCGATCCCGGCCAACGCGGTGAGGACCTGATCGATCGCCTGCGCGTCCACCGCGGACAACTCCGCGGTCAGGAAACTCATCCCATCCAGATCCGGCCGCACCGACACAAACCGGTCGTCCAGCGACCGTCGCAACCGTTCGTCCTGCAAATTCTTCTCGGTCTCCAGGATGAACTGGTTCAACCACCTGGCCAGTATCTCCGGGGACTTACACACCGCCACATCAACGACCAGGGCGTTCAACAACGCCTTCGAGGAGTCCAACTGCAACCGGCGTAACGCCCGGTTCACTCGTTCAACCTTGTCCTGATCAATATCACCGGCCAGCCACGCATCCCACACATCCGGTGCCTGCGCCCGGACCCGGCGGGTCATCGCGATCACCCGTTGCGCGGTGAACTTCGATGTCGAACACGCCATGCTGACCTCGTTCGCGGCGAACTCCCCAGCGGTGTACCGGGCATCGACCCCCGCATCCCGCAACCCCGAGATCGCCTGCCGATCAACCCCGGTGCGGGCGTCCGCGAACGCCACCATCAACTCCGCGTTCCGTGCCTGCGCCCTACCCAGCACCTTCCGCTCACCGATCAACTCATCGATCAACACCCGCGCCGCACCCCCGGCCGGCACCCTCGTCGTTCTCCCCATACCCAAGAACCTACAACACACCACCGACAGCCGACCCGGTTGTCCACACAGGCCACAGCACATTATTCGAACACAGGTATAGAAGGTTGAACACCACGGATCACATACTCCGACAGGGAGACCCGATGCACGACGCACTCGATGCGAACCCTCCGCAACCGGCCGGTATCCACATCCCCACGACTTCGAGAGCAGACTTGGTTGATGCGAATCTTCAGGTCGGACCCAGTTCTGGCCGTCCAAGACCTGGATTCTGCAGTCGACTGGTTCACGCGAGTCCTCGGCTGTCAGAAGTCGGAGCCGGACCCAGCAATTGGGCCTTCTGTTCGGCGGGAGACGTCACTTTCATGCTCGGCCGCTGTCCAGACGCGCTGCCCGCAACCGAGCTGGGCGATCACAGTTACATCGCTTACCTGACCGTGGATCACTTGGACGATTACCACGCCCGCGCAGTCGCCGAAGGAGCCGAAATCCTCAAACCGCCGACCGACGAACCGTGGGGCAGGCGAGAAATGGCGCTGCGAACCTCCGAGGGCTTCCGGATCATGCTGGCCGAACGACGCCCAAGCGCCCCCATCGGAGACAACCTGCTCGCATGACGCCGAAGCCGATCTGAAGCGTGCCGGCCGCTCGCCTCGGCTCACGAAGGTGCCCCCGAGACGCGGCCGCGAACCGGGCCACCAGGCGCAGCACAGCCATCGGTCGGTTTCGACGACTGCTGATGCGACCAGGTCCCGGGGATGGCTACCGCGCTGCGGCCCAGCGTGGTGCTGATGGACCAACAGCTGCCGGTGCTGCCAGGGACGGCCACCGCCCGGGACCTGCTGGCCGTGCGGTCGCAATCCTGCGGCGGTGCACGTCCCCGTCGGACGTCAGGTTCCGGATTGCGCCTTCGCCACCGGCCCCGATGTTCCGGCTGCGTGCTGCGAGCGCCGCTTCTGCGCCCGACGCCGGTTGTCGGCCAGCACATTCAGCACGTCCGCGACCCGGTTCGGGT
Source organism: uncultured Actinomycetota bacterium (assembly GCA_963730295.1). Classification (GTDB taxonomy): domain Bacteria; phylum Actinomycetota; class Actinomycetes; order Mycobacteriales; family Nakamurellaceae; genus Nakamurella. Next base: position 569,059 of record CAVSRE010000012.1, read on the forward strand.
CAGCGATCCGCACATCCGCCGCGGTCCGCCCGGGGCCGACCTTGATACCCAGGTCAGCTCCGGCCAGCACCCCGAACGCATTCTCGTCGGTGACGTCATCCCCGATGAAAACTGTTGCGGTGCAGTGGTGTGCCTTCATCAGGGCTTTCAGTGCCCGGCCCTTGTTGGTGGTCACGACGGTCAGCTCGAGGACCATTTTGCCGCGCAGCAGGTGCACCCCCGGCCAGGTCGCCGGGTTCTCCTCGATCTGCCGGGTGACGGCAGCGGCGTCGGCCGGGCTCATGCCCCGCAGGTGGACCGCGATTCCCGTGGGCTTGAGTTCCAGCTCGGCGTCCCGGTATTCCGCGGTGATCTGCTGCAGTTCCAGGCGTAGCCGACCGAGCCGTTTGGAGTCTTCCGGTGAAAGCGTGGCCAGGTCGTCGCGGTCCTCCGCGGACGTTTCGGCACCGTGGCTGCCCACCAGATGTACCCGGTCGATCGGGCCGAGCAGTTCCTCCAGGGAAGCAAGTGCCCGCCCGGACACCACCGCCACGACCGTGCCGGGTGTGACGGTCAGCGAACGGAGTGCCTCCATCGACTCCGGGAGCGGCTTGGCGGAAGCCGGGTCGTCCACGATTGGTGCCAGGCAGCCGTCGAAATCGCTTGCCACCAAGAGTCTCTCGGTTTCGCTGATCTCGGCGATCGCGGCGGTGACATCGCTGGGCAGTCGGGCCATCGCGTCGGACAAGTGATCTCGGGTGTGCTCGAGTGCGGACAGGAAGGCGGCTGCCCAGCGGTCGACGTCATGGGTGAGCACCTGCCGGCGCAGCGAACGCATTCGCCGCCGCGCCTCCACCGACGGCATGTTCAGGGCGGCCCGTAGGCCGTCCTTCACCCCGTCGGTGTCGTAAGGGTTCACCAATAGGCCGGCCCGCAGTTCCTTGGCGGCCCCGGTGAATTCGGACAGCAACAGCACCCCGCCGCCGTCCACCCGGCAGGCCACGTACTCCTTGGCGACCAGGTTCATCCCGTCCCGCAGCGGCGTCACCGTCATCACGTCGGCGGCGACGTAGAACGCGGCCAGTTCCTCCCGGGGTAGCGATTGGTGCAGGTAGTGCACTGCGGGATGGCCGATCTTGCCGTAGTCGCCGTTCAGCGAGCCGACCTGCTGCTCGATCGCCTCGCGCATGCGAATGTAGGAGCCCAGCCGCTCCCGGCTCGGGGTGGCAATCTGCACCATCACGGCGTTCTCCACGGCGGGGTCACCCTCGGCGAGGAGTTCGCCGAACGCCCGCAGCCGGACGTCGATGCCCTTGGTGTAGTCCAGCCGGTCGACCCCCAGGATGATCTTGCTGGGTTTGCCGAGATCCTCGCGGAGTTGCTTGGCAGCCTCATGGATGCGCGGTGTCGCTGCCAGCGCCGACTGCTCGGCCGAGTCGATCGAGATCGGGTAGGCGGCCGCCCGTACGGTCCGCCCGTCGTACTCGATGGACCCGCCCGTGGTGGACGCCCCCGCGAGGGATTTGGCCAGTCTGGAGAAGTTCCGCGCGCCGCCGGGCAGCTGGAAGCCGATCAGGTCGGCGCCGAGCAGGCCCTGGATGATCTGGGTGCGCCACGGCAGTCGCATGAAGAGTTCGACCGGCGGGAACGGGATGTGCAGGAAGAATCCGATCCGGACGTCCGGCCGGAGCCGACGGAGTAGTTGCGGCACGAGTTGCAGTTGGTAGTCGTGCACCCAGACGGTCGCGCCCGGCGCCGCGAGGTCGGCGGCCGCCTCGGCGAACCTGGCGTTCACCTTCTGGTAGGACTCCCACCAGTCCCGGTGAAAGTGCGATTCAACGACCGCATCGTGGTACAGCGGCCACAGCGTCTCGTTGGAGAACCCCTCGTAGTAGCGGTCGACCTCCTCGCTGGAGAGGGTCACGGGATGCAGGCTCAGGCCGTCCGTGCTGGTCGGCTCAAGGGTGGTGTTCGCCGACCCGGGCCACCCGATCCAGGCACCGGCACGGCGGGACAGAATCGGGGCGAGCGCGGTCACCAGACCGCCTGGTGCCTGCCGCGCTCTTGTGGTGCCGTCCGGCATCTTCTCCATGTCGAACGGCAGCCGGTTGGCCACCACCACCATCTGTGCCTGCTGGGCCGCGGCAGGGGCGGACTGCTCGTCGTTCGCGTCGGCATCGGCGGTTTCCGTTGACGCTGCGGACAGCTGTGGCGCCGCTCATGGGCGCCGCCCCATGGTCGGTTGGACGGCACTACCAGAGCAAGGAATTCGGCGGATGGTGTCGGGTCTTTGAGTGCGTAAGTTTTCGGTCAACACCCCCTGACCCTATCGGCCTGCTCGGTCATGCCAAATGAGCAGAGCGTGACAACCTTGTCGGCTTGGACACTTTGCGACACCGAAGGGGTCAGTGTCCGAATGGGTCTGGATCCCGGCCGGGTAACCAGGTGAGGCCGGGGACTCCCCAGCCGTTCGCCTTGACGGCCCGGCGCGCCAACCGGGCGTTCTTGCCGATCAGCCGATCCAGGTAGAGGTACCCGTCGAGGTGATCGACCTCGTGCTGCAGGCAGCGGGCGAAGAACCCGGTGCCCTCGACCTCGACCGAAACCCCCTTCGCATCGACACCGGTCACCTTGGCCCAATCAGCCCGGCCGGTCGGGAAGTTCTCACCAGGTACAGACAGGCAACCCTCCGAGTCGTCGTCGGGATCGGGCATATTCGTCGGGATCACCGAGGTCTCGACCTGCGGGTTGATCACGTATCCCCGCCGCCGGGTGCCGTGATCAGGACAGTCGTAGACGAATACCCGACGGTCGTCGCCGATCTGCGTCGCGGCCAGGCCGGCGCCGTGGGCCGCATCGTTGGTCTCGAACATGTCCTGGATCAGCGTGTCGAGTTCCGCCGTTGCGAACTCGGTGACCGGGCGGGTCGGCCGGTGCAGCACAGGCTCCCCGTAGATCACGATGGGTCGGATGGTCATCGGAACAGGGTACGGATCGCTGGAGGCACCTGTTGACGGGTCCATGCACAGTGGTGGACCACCTGGCTGGCCGATTGACGCCGTGCGACCGTTGGGATCGAGTAGGGAAGACATTCGGCCATTCCGTGCCCGACAGTGTGAGAAGACTCTGGTGAGTGAATCGTTTCGGGGTCAATCAGTGGTCAGAACCGGTATTTTGCTACCGAGTTAGCACGATCGGGCCATTGTCTACCATTCAATGGGCCAAAAGGGTGGATTGACGGTTACTCTGTGGTAGAAATAGCAGAGCAGCGCGATGCAGACAATGGTTTGTCGCCCGTTTGGGTCAACTCATCACTGATGACGCAAGAAGCCCTAACGGACAGTAACCGGCAAGGCGCTTTGCTGGCGGTCGGAGAATTGCTCCATCGCCCCGTGCGACGACAGGGGAATCGCGTGTCACAGGCTTACGACGCACGGTCGCAGCAGGCATTCGCCGCTGCCGTGTGCCGGGTGATGCGTGAGTCAAGGCGCAGGCAGAAGCTCACCCAGGCAGAAGTTGCTCAGCGCACCGGCGGACTGGTCAGCAAGGCCGCCCTCGCGAACTACGAGACCGGGCACCGCTCGCTTCGGGTCGACGTGCTGTGGGTCATCGCAGGAGCGTTGGGCGAGGACCTCGGGACATTGCTCAATGCGGCCGAACGCGGCGTTGCCCTGCGGCCCGCCGCCGGCGCGAGCGGCGCGATCACGGTCGACGTCGCCGAGGTGATGGCAGCCAACGATCCCCGGCTCGGCCCGGTCAAGCGTTGGTTCGAGCTCCGCACCCACGGCGGCTCGGCGGCCATGACGCTCGACGACGGGGCGATCGCGGCCCTCGCCTCACTGATGAACGTCAGCGCACTGGAATGCCGGCGGATCCTGATTTCCACCACTCACGGCGTCCGACACACTCCCGCCCCGGCACCGTATTCCCGTTAGTCGCTCGGGCGCCTACGCCCGAGGCGACTTGATTCCCCGGCACTTCGCTGCCCGTTGTCCCGCTCCTGCATTTCCGACATCGCCATTCGGTCGGGGATGATGACCCAGTAGCTCACGAGGGTCTGTACTGATCCAGGGGAAAGTGGAAGCATGGGACAGGTGTGAAGGATCTGACGGGCGCAGCGGGTTCCGGGTCGACCGAGGACGGCTCCAGCGAGGCCACCGAACGGATCGTGCTCGCCGGGGACTCTGATTCCGACACCACCCAGGTGATCGACGCGTCAGGGCTCGAGGCGGAGCCCACCTCATCGTCTGCACAACCGGTCGGTCGGTCCCCTGGACTGCTCGCCGCGATCATCGCTGGTTCTGTGCTGCTGGTCCTGGTGGTCGTGGTGTATCTGGTCGACCTGTTGAGCACCAGCGGGGAGATCGACCGGCACACCACCGTGGCCGGCGTGGAAGTCGGTGGCATGACGCCCGAGCAGGCAGCAACGGCGCTGACCGAGCAGGCGCTGCCCAGCTACGAAGAGCCGATCACGATCGACGTGCACGGAGTCCCCACCGATATCACCCCCGCAAGTGCAGGATTGACACCGGACCTGGCCGCCACTATCGAAGCCGTCGGAACCCGCTCCGCGAATCCGTTCGTCCGGTTGACGTCGTACTTCACGTCAACCGACGTGCCGTTGTCGGCTCAGGTCGATGATGTCGCGCTGACGGCCTTCCTGGACGGCGTCGCAGCCCAGACCGACGTGCCACCAGTCGAGGGCGAGGTTGCGATCGACGGCGTCACGGTGCGGACGGTCGAACCCGTGATCGGCCGGAGCCTGGACGTCCCCGCTTCGGTGACCGCTGTTTCCGTCGCCTGGACCGGCGGCGGACCGACCGCAGTGAACGGCCTGGTGTTGCCCGTCGCGGCGAGTCCCGTGCGGGCGAACCCGGACAAGGTGCAGGCGGCCAGTGCGGAGGCGACCACCATCCTTTCCGGACCGTTGCGGATCACCGGTTCCGACGCGGTCTTCGAGGTGCCGGTCACCGATATCGCCGCAGCCACCACCGTCAGGCCGGATGACGCGGACGGGTTCACCGTCATCGTCGACGCGCCGGCACTGCGCGGACCGTTCACCGGCGCCGTCGAGGCCACCCAGAGCGCTCCGGTTGACGCCGGAATCTCGATCCAGGACGGCACTTCCGTGATCGCCGCCGGCGTTCCGGGTCGGACCGTGGACTGGGCCGCGACCGAAGCGAACATCGGCCCGGCACTGCGCTCGGCCGGGCGGGACGCGGCCGTCGTCTACACCGAGACGCAGCCCGAGTTGACCACCGAGAAGCTCCAGGCGCTCGGCATCAAAGAGGTCATCGGTGAGTTCACCACCGGCGGGTTCGCCGCTGCGTCCGGCGAGAACATCCGGGTGGTCGCGGAGAAGGTGGACGGGGCGATCGTGCAGCCGGGCGCGACGTTCGGGCTGAACGAGTTCACCGGTACCCGCGGCACCGACGAGGGCTACGTGCCGGCCGCGATCATCCAGGAGGGCGCGCTGGCCACTGCGGTCGGCGGCGGCATCAGCCAGTTCGCCACCACTCTGTACAACGCCGCGTACTTTGCCGGAATGGGCGACGTTACCCACACCCCGCACTCGTTCTACATCAGTCGCTATCCGGAAGGTCGGGAGGCGACGGTGTTCGACGGCGAGATCGAGTTGGCGTTCTCCAACGACTACCCGACGGGCGTGCTGATCCAGACTGACTGGACGGACGGCGACATCACCGTCCGGCTCTGGGGTACCAAGCACGTTGAGGTGGAATCGCAGACCACCGACAGGTTCAACTTCACCTCGCCGCAGGTGATCGTGAAGCCGTACGGGACTTCCTGCAGTCCGTCGGGCGGCAGTAGCTGGCTTCTCCGTGGTGAACACCCGGATCATCCGCGACCTCACCGGCGCCGAGATCAGGCGGGAAGACTTCACCACCGTCTACAACGGTCAGCAGAACGTCATCTGCGCGCCGGCGACCCCGTCTGCTGCTGCGGCAGATCCCGCGACCCCGGGGGGCTGAGTCAGGGAGGCTGAGTCGGCAGGACGACAGGGCCATGACCGGCCGAAGCACCTTCTGCATCCGGCTACGCTGGTTGGGCCGGGTTCTGCCCGGTCGAGCGGGGAACAAGGCGGGAAACCGCTCCGATCTGCCGCCGTGGCGCAATTGGTAGCGCACCCGACTTGTAATCGGGCGGTTAGGGGTTCAAGTCCCCTCGGCGGCTCCACTGAACTGATCCAAGGTGCGTCGGCAGAACTTCAGCCGCAGAGCGACTCGGCAGCCGGTCTGTTCGGCTGGTTGACCCGCGGTTACCGTGGAGGTTGCTTCTCATCGACAGGACCGAGGAGGCCGCCGGGTGACGCAGGACGGGACGCCGCAGAGCCAGGAGACGGCTCCCGACGGCTGCACCGGACTGGACCGCGCCACGGTGGTCCAGCGCGACGGGACGGTCGCCCTGATCGACGTGACCGTGCTGGCCCGCCCCGGCGAGCTGCTGGCCGTCATCGGGCCATCCGGCAGCGGCAAGTCGACACTGCTGAGAGCAATCGCGGGACTGGTCGAGGTCGAGGCCGGTCGCGTCCTGATCGCCGGACAGCCGACTACCCAACCGCCCGCTCATCGCGACATCGCCATGGTCTTCGAGAACGCCCAGCTGATGCCGATGCTGGACGTCGCCAGGAACATGGGATTCGGATTGGCAGTCCGCCACGTCCCGGACCAGGAAGTACAGCGCCAGGTTCAGCTGCAGTCCAGGCGATTGCGGATCAGTCGGCTCCTGGGGCGGTCGCCAACCGAGATCTCCGCGGGCGAGCGGGGCCAGGTCGGCATCGGCCGCGCGCTGGTCCGGACCCCGAAGGCGTTCCTGCTGGACGAACCGCTGGCGCATGTCGACGCGCACGAGCGAGCCCGGATGCGCCGGGTCATCGCCGAGACGGTGCGGGCGTCCAAGGTGAGCACGGTGTACGTCACCCACGATCAATCCGACGCCCTGGCGATCGGTGACCGGATCGCCGTGCTGAACGCCGGCCGTCTCGTTCAGATCGGCACCCCCCGGGAGATCTACGACACTCCGGCGAGCCTCTTCGTTGCCGATTTCGTCGGGACGGCGCCGATCGGTGCACTACCTGCGCGGTTGGTGGCGTCCGGCGGGATGGTCGGCTACCAGGTCGGCTACCGCACCCTGCCGACATGGCAACCGGTGCCTGTCGAACTCGCCGATCACGTTGGCCGCGAGGTCACGCTGGGGCTGCGGCCCGAAGACGTCCGCGATGCGGGACAGGAACCGGATCCGGACCATGTCTGCCTGTCCGGGCTGGTCAAGGCCATCGACCAGAACGGGCGGGATGCCTATCTCACCGTGCAGATCGGTGAGCAGCGACTCGTCGCCCGGTTCAGCGGGCGGACCGGGTCCAGGGTCGGCGACGTCGTCACGGTGGCGGTCGATGCCGCACGGGCCCACGTGTTCGACCGGGTCAGCGGCAGGGCGCTGTACCACCCGAGCCGATGAGTTGCGGTGGTCACGAGCCCGAAGCAGAAAGTTAACCGGCCGCGACTTGCACGACAGACCACGGCGATGATTAGCTTCGTTGTGGGTCACACAGTAGGGAATCAGCGCCGCGACGGTCACCGCCCGCCGGCAGCCAGATCACACTATTAGGACCATAAATCCCGCATCACGGACCAGGCGCCTGAACTCTTCAGAGCAGCCGGACAGCGGATTCCTCGGCCAACGGCCGACCTTCACACACCCGGCCCCAGTTCTCTCGGGCCGTTTCGACGACATTCAAGGATGACCATATGAGCGCCCCCGTCCCCGCCACCAGAGCGGGAAATTGTGAATGCTGCTCCACCTCGTACCGCGCCGGCACCCCGATCGTCTGGGACTCCGTCGTCGCCGGCTGGGTCCTCGCCGAGCACCGCAGCGCGGGCAGTCGCCGGTAACCGCAGCGGCACCGGGTAAAAGGGGCGGACGGCCCTACGGGACCGTCCTGCCGCCCTGGTAGACCGGAGTCATGGCTGCACCACCTGTACACATCCAGAACCGCTACATCCAAAACCCCCACATCGACAACGCGAAGACCGTCAACCAGAAGACCGACAACGAGCCCACGTCCGAGTACGACCTACCGCCCGCGGACGACGTCACGCCCCACAGCCCTGCTGGCGCTGTACTCGCGGTACATCTCACCGAGCAGGTCCACGTCATGAGGTCCAGCGAGCCGCGGGCCCGGCTCGACGAGCCCGACGGCGTGCACAAGATGCGGGTCGCGACCCGCCGCCTGCGCAGCGCACTCGCAACCTTCCGGCCACTGCTCGACCGTGACATCACCGAACCACTGCGAGACGAACTGAAATGGATCGCCGGTGAGCTCGGCGGGGCCAGGGACGCCGAGGTACTGCGAATGAGGTTGGTCGATGAGCTGGCCGCCGAACCCGACGATCTGGTGCTCGGCCCGATCGCGTCGCTGATCGAGGCCGAACTCCGGGCCGACCACCGCAAGGCCCATGACCAGCTGGTCGCAGCCCTGGACTCTGAGCGTCACCAGCTGCTGACCGAGCAACTCGAAACGCTGATTGCCGACCCGCCGTTCACCGATCTGGCCGACGGCCGCGCCGACAAGGTGCTGACCAAGCGCGTGCGCAAGTCCTTCAAGCGGGTCGAGTCGCTGGTGTCCGCCGGCCCACCGGCTGATCTTCGGCACCGTGACGAGTGGTACCACGACATCCGCAAGGCGTCGAAACGGCTCAGGTACGCCGCCGAGTCCGTTGTCCCCGCGTTCGGAGCGCCGGCGACCGAGCTCGCCGAGGCGGCCGAGAACCTGCAGGAGCTACTGGGTGAGCACCAGGACAGCGTGGTCGCCCGGACCGCGCTGCGGCAGCTCGGCGTCCGGATCCACCTGGACGGAGACAGCGCGTTCACCATCGGCCGATTGCACGCCCTCGAACAGGCCAGAGGTGACGACGCGGTACGCGAGTTCGATGCTGCATGGTCGGCGGTCTCGGGCAGGAAGATCAGGCGGTGGCTGCGGCCGTAGGTCAGGCCAACGTGAAGTAGGACAGAATGAGCATCAGGGGTGCTCAGGGAGCCCGAACTTCGGAAAGAGATCGGTGTCCAGGAAGTACGTGATCTTGGAGATCCGGTCCCCGGTGAGTTCCAGTACCTGGATCGAGAACGGCTCGTGGCCGTCCGGCCCCGGCCGGTAGTGCCCGAAGGCAGGTGAGCCGTTGGCCTCGACGGGCACCAATACCGAACCCCGGCAGGTGTGCCCAGGGCCGACATGCCAACGACCGATGTCATCCCTGCCCTGCAGCCACAATTGAAAGGGCGGCATCGAGGCGGTTGCGTCTTCACGCAGCAACGCCACCATCGCCGTGATGTCGTACGCGGTGAACGCGCTGACGTACCGCGCCAGCAGGTTCTTCTGCTCTTCGTTCATCGGCTCGAAGTCGTCTTCGGTGCCTGCTTCAACGGTGGCCAGGGTCGCCCTGGCCCGCTGAAGGGCGCTGTTCACCGACGCAACAGTTGACTCCAGCAGCTCCGCCACCTCGATCGCGCTCCAACGGAGCACCTCGCGCAGGATCAGTACCGCGCGTTGTCGGGGCGGCAGATGCTGCAGGGCGGCGACGAACGCCAGCCGAATCGATTCTCTGCCGACCGCCACTTCCGCCGGATCCGAGCTGGCGGCGAGAACCGCGGTATCCGCTATCGGCTGGATCCAGACCGCCTCGGGGTGTGGCTGACCGAGCGAGGCCATCACTGGTGGCGAGGAAGGGCCGAGGTCCATCGGCAAGGCCCGCCGGTTGCGCCCGTTCAGCATGTCAAGGCAGACATTGGTGGCGATCCGGTAGAGCCACGTCCGCAGCGATGACCGGCCGTCGAATCGGTCCAACGCGCGCCAGGCGCGCAGCATGGTGTCCTGCACCGCGTCGTCGGTCTCGAAGGTGGACCCGAGCATCCGGTAGCAGTACCCCGCGAGTTCTCGCCGGTGGGTTTCCAGTCGTTGTTCGAGCTCGGATTTCGGCACGGTAGCGACCGGCTTATCCGTCGCGAGTTCGCTCACAGTGACCCTTTCACGTCCTTTCGCGCCGCTCGAAGACGACGCTTGAAGACACTGTAGGACCGAGCACCGACAGTCAGGTCCCGGTCGCGCCAGGTTCCCGGCCGGTGCGCGCTGCGGTCAAGGCCCCGCGCCACCCGCCCGGCGCCCTGAGATAGAGCGCCCAGATCAGCCACCCGGTCAGCATCAGCGCCCAGATGACGCCTGTCGAGATCGCAACGGCACGCGCTCCGGAACCCTGCGGAACAACCGGGCCAACTGTGAAGGTCAACCGGGCCAGGGCCGCTCTGACCACCAACTCCAGGTCGGCAACCGGGCGGAACTGCTCTCGGACCGCCCGGAAGGCCACCGACGTGACAGCGATGAAGACGATCATCGTGACAACCAGCAGGGCGAGCGGGCGCAGGGCCGCCCGATCCGCGCGCCATGGCCAGGACCGGTGGTTCCAGATCAGCACGGCCAGCACAATCGCCGCACTGGCAGCGTCACCGATCCGTGGTTGCACCGGGGTATTGACCAGTGAGTTGACGACGATGGCCGTCACGCCGACCACCGCGACCCACCAACCGAGCGCCAGCGGTCTGGGTAGCGCGCCGCAGATCAGCAGCGAGATCACCAGCTCGAGGATGATCACCCAGAGCCCCCGGACTTCGGCGGCGCCGACGCCCGGCCCGATGATCCCGCCCAGCCCCGGAAAGAGCCCCTCCACGACATTGGAGATCGCGAACCCCGCCGCGATCAACGCGGACAGCATTCTGGCCTCGGCCGGGCCGGGTGACCGTCCGCGCCTCCGCTCGGGAGCCCGTCGGGCCTGCACTGCCGGCCGGGCGAGCCAAGGCCCGATCGCCAGGCCCGTCAGCCACGCGGTGATGTGCTCCAGGTCCCACAGCAAGCCCGATTTCAGCACCAGCACGGCGAGGAATGTGGTGACGAGTACCCGAAGTCTGCCGCGCCAGGGCGGGGTCAGCAGGGCTGTGGCTGCAGCCGCGACCCCGAATCCGCCGGCGGAGAGCCCGGCGTCGAGTTCTCCGCCCAGGGTCGATGCCCAGGTCCAGTTGCTGTTCGCGAACGGCCAGAGCAACAGTGCCGGGACCACGATCCCCGCCGAATGAGTCACCACGAGCGCGAACACGGCCCGCAGCGAGCCGACCCGGCGTTCGTACAGTCCCAACCCGACGGCGAGCAACACGCCGACAATCAGGTAGAACTCGGGTTCGGTGAAGGTCACGGCACCGGTGAACAGCGTCCAGATCCGGCCATCCCGGAACGCCGGCAACCCGAATTGCAGCGAGGTGATGGCGCTGTCGGTCGGGTCGGCCGAGGCGAACAGGGTGCCGGTCAGAACGCCGGCGAGCAGCAACAAGCCGACGGTCAGCAGGGTGACCGGAATGCGAGTCAACCCGCCGGGAATCGCCCTGATCCGGGTCGCGACACTGCGCTTTGGTGCGGTGCTAATAGCCCCGGGAGCTGTCTGCCAGGGCACTGCCGTCCAGCGCCGCCACGAAGTCGGTGCTGGTCACCGGCCGGGAGAACATCGGGTAGTCCTTGCTGATCGCGTTGTCGTGTTCATCCTGCGAGGTCGCGGCCAGGCAGTCGGTCAGCGTGTAGACCTGGTAGCCCTTCTCGTAGGCGGAGCGCATCGTCGATTCGACGCAGCAGTTGGTCAGGAATCCACCCAACGCGATCGTGGTAATGCCTTTCGACCGCAGGATGAAGTCCAGGTTCGTCGAGGCGAAGGCATCGAAGCCGCGCTTTCCCTCGATGACGATGTCGCCCGGTTCCGGTGTCATGTCCTTCGCGATTTCGGCTCCCCAGGAGTCCTTCACGAAGGAATTGGAGTCGACGACGCCGGCCAGGATCCCGTACGGCTGGGCTGAGATCTCGCCGTATCCGGCGACGAAGGAGATCGGCGTGTGCACGATCGTCGCACCGGCCGCCCGCGCTTTTGCGACAAGGTCGACGGTGTTCTGCAGCATTCCGGTGCTGTCCATCACCGCGGACACCGCGCCGTGCAGCGTGCCGCCCTCGGTCGTGAAGTCGTTCTGGAATTCGATCAGCACCACTGCGGTCTGGCCCGGGTTGACGATTGGTGTTGCGGATGTCATGGCGCGCTCCTCATTGAGGTGGGGAACACCGACAGTAGTGCGGAACGCGGCGCCCAGCCCGTGGCGCCGGCTCAGACGTCCGGCGAACTGACGATCGCGTTGCCGACCTTCTTGACGAAGAAGCTGGCGACGATGAAGACGATGCCGGCCATGATTGCCCAGATCGCCACCAGCCAGAGGATGCTGAGGATCCCGGCGGCCGGGTTGGCGATCAAAGCGATACCGAAGATCAGCGCGAGGATGCCCCACGCAAGGAACCAACCCCACCCGGAACCGGGTACTGCCTTCATCCGGAATGCGCCGGCGATCCCGCCGATGCCGGCCAGGATGGCCCAGATCGCGATGAGGTAGATGATCACCTTGCCGATGGTGTCCGGCCAGGCGAGGACGGCTATGCCGAACAGAATGGCAAGCACACCCTGGGCGAACGACCAGCCGGACGGTTCGCCGTCCCTGCGCTGCGAGAACCCCTGGATGATCGCCATGATGCCGTCGACGAACAGGTAGGCCGCGAAGAGCACGACGAAAACCAGCAGCGTTGCCTTCGGCCACGCGAACATCGCGATACCCAACAACACCAGGATGATCCCGCGGACCAGAATCACCCACCAGTACTTGGCCGCTATGGTGCCCATGCCCCGAACCGTCGTCATGCCGCTTTCTCCTCGCTCAGTCGCCTGCGACGAAGTCGTCAGGCGCAATCCAACACATCGGGCAAAAGCCGCTGCTGACACCAATTGTCCGCTCGCCGCGCACGGTATCAGCCGTCAACACGCGCTCTCCTGACACCCAGATGACGGATCTGGGGCAAGGAGTTCACAGTGCCGATGACACTTGGGACCAGGACGCTTGGCGCAATCAGCACACCGGTCGTTGGGCGACGCGTGATGCCGACGCATGGTCTCCAGTCCGTTCAGGACGCGGACGCCGCCCGGCAGCCGGTGAGGATGTGGCTGCGGGGACGACCCGGACGGGGGTATGCCGCCCGCGGCCGGGTCAGCCAATCAACCGACATCACCGCCAGGGCCGGAGCTGCTGACGGCGAAACCGTCTGGGGCAGGGTCTGCGAGTGTAGCTGCGGCTGAGTTGTTGCTGACCGTTCAGGTCCCGAAGTCGGCGTCCGGGTCGACGGTTTCGTCGTCCTCGATGTCATCGGCATCCAGCGCACCGACGCCCATCAGGCTGGAGTCGAGAAACGCCTTCTCGTCCGGTCGGTACCGCAGCACGTTGTCCAGATAGGACCGGGTGGCCCGCTCCATCGACACCTCCTGGCCAGCGGCCTGGGACAGGAACCACCGGTGTTCCAGCACTTCGTGGAAAACCTCTGCGGGCTCGAGCTTTTCGGCCATGTCGCGGGGAATGGCCTCGATGACCGGGTCGTAGACATCGGTGACGTAATGGTGCGCGACGGTGTCCTCGTCGACCTCGGTGTTCGGCATGACGGCCTGCGAGCGATACGTGTCCAGGTCGTTCAGGATGCGCCTGGCCTGGTTCTCCTGGACGTCGATGCCGGTCAGCGAGAACAACCGGCGGCGATGGTGTCCGGCGTCGACCACCTGGGTCTGCACCATGACGTGCGGGTCGCCGCCGGACTCGTTGATCTGGATCTGCGCGACGTCGAAGCCCAGCTGGTTGAGTTTGCGGAGCCGTCGTTCGATGCGCCACCACTCGTCCTCGCCCATGGTCTGCGGCGCGGTCAGCAGGTCCCAGAGCCGTTCGTAACGCTCGATCACCGAAACGGCTGTCTCCAGCGGGTCAACGGACTCCGACAGCAGGCCGGACATCTGCAGGTCAAGCAGTTCGCCGGCGAGGTTCATCTCGACGATTTCCAGATCCTGCGCCCGTTGCCCGTTGGACAGGCTCTCCCGCATCTCCCCGGTCTCGGCGTCCACCAGGTAAGCGGCCAGGGCGCCGGCGTCGCGCCGGAACAGCGTGTTCGACAGGGAACAGTCCTTCCAAGCGAACCCGATCAGGTGCAGCCGGACCAGCAGTTCGGCCAGCGCGTCCAGCAGTTTGCGCTCCAGATCGGGGTCCATCCGCCGGGAGAACAACGCTCGGTACGGCAGCGAGAACCGCAGATGCTTGGTGACCAGCGCGGCGTCCAGCGGCTCGCCCTCCGGGGTCATCCGGTTGGCCACCACCCCGATCGCCTGCACGACGGGGATCCCGACCTTGGCCAGTTCGCGCAGCAATTCGTACTCGTGATCGGCCAGCCCCTGGCTGATCTCCTTGATGGCATAGACGATTCCGCCGATCCGCACGAAGCGGACGACGTGCCGGGAGATGCCACGCGGCAGCGAGACCAGCTTCTCCTTGGGCCACTCCGCCAGCGGGGTGGACCAAGGGAGCATCAGTAGGTCGGTGGGGTCGGGGCCGGTGGCGAATTGCATGCGCACACCGGTCAGCCTCGCACAGGGCGCCGACGACGGACACTCGGCGCGGTTGTGCGGGCCGACTCAGTGTCGCGGCCGCCGGACGTGATCGTGATCGAGGTCGGCAACGGTAGCTGCGCCGACCGACGCCATTGCCTGCCGCAGCTCGGCGGTGAGAGTGCCGATGACCTCCCGGACGCCCTCGGCGCCCGCAGCGGCGAGCCCCCACAGCACCGGCCGGCCGATTCCGACACCGGAGGCACCCAAGGCGAGCGCGCGCAGTACGTCAACCCCGTTCCGGATCCCACCGTCCACGGTGACGATCGCGTCGCCGGCGACGGCGTCCACCACCTGTGGCAGCGCAGAGGCCGTCGGCAGGACACCGTCCACCTGCCGGCGGCCGTGATTGGACACCACGATTCCCGTGGCGCCGGCGGCCACGGCCGTGCCGGCGTCCTGCGGATGCAGGATGCCCTTGACGTGTACGGGGAGCCCGGTGCGCTCGGCCAGTTCGCCGATGACGTCGGGTGTCAGGCCCGGCTGGATCGCGGCCGTCATTTCCGGCCACGTCCACTGCGGGTAGTTGCCGGGCGTCGCATCCAGCCCTCCCTGGGTCGCGAGGCGGAAGGTTGGCTTGGCGATCGCGCCCGGGTAGTCGACGGTGAGGACCAACCCGCCGGCGCCGGCGGCGACGCACCTGTCGAGGTAGTCGTTCGTGACGCCGCGGTCCCGCATCACGTACACCTGGGCCCACCAGGGTCCGGTTGCCCCGGCGCCGAACTCCGTCACCTCGATGGCGGCCGAGCTGGAGTAGACCATGAGCGCGCCCTCGGCGGCCGCCGCCCGTGCGGTGGCCAACTCGCCCTCGGGGTGCGCCAGTCGGTGGGCGGCTGTCGCCGCGATCAGCACGGGCGTGTTCAGCCGTGCTCCACCCAGGTTGGTGGATGTGTCCACACTCGTCAGCCCGGTCAGCACTCGCGGTACCAGCAGCACCGACGACCAGGCCTGTGCGTCGAGATCGGGTGACCCGGCGGTCCCCTGGTAATACGCCCAGGCCAAGGGGGAGAGCGCGGCGTTGGCAGCCAGCCGCAAAGATTCCAGGGTCATCGTGCTTGTCCGGCCGCGGCGACAAACGCTGCGAAAAGTGTTCGCTCGGCGTGGGTTTCCGGGTGCCACTGGACCGCCATGCGGAACCGGGGACCAGGCGCCTCCATGGCCTCCAGGACGCCGTCGGCGGAGTAGGCCGCGCCTGTGTATCCGGGATGCTCGGTCACCGACTGATGGTGATGACAGGCGACCGTGAAGGTGTCCCCGAGGATGTCGGCAAGGTGCGATCCTGCAGTGGTTCGGACCTGGGTGGCCCCGTAGGCGGCCGCGCCCGGGGAGTGCCCGTCGTGGCCGGTGACGTTCGGAACATGTTGCAGCAGTGCGCCTCCGGCGGTGACGGCCATCACCTGCATGCCCCGGCAGATGCCGAGTACCGGCAGGGCCAGGTCGTCTGCGGCGTTCAGTAGGGCCATTTCCGAGACGTCTCGATCGTTTCGCCAGCTGGTGGTTGCCGGGTCCGGTTCCTCGCTGTACCGGGACGGGTTGACGTCGGCGCCGCCGGCCAATACCAGGCCATCGAGTCCATGCATGATGGCGGCGGCGTCATCGCCTGGTCCGAGCGGCGGGATCAGCAATGGGCTGCCGCCGCCGGCCCGGACGGAGTCGACATAGTCGGCCGGCAGCAGCACCGCGTCCACCTCGTTCCACGCCCCCCACGACGCTTTCTCGCGGTAGGTGGTGATGCCGATCAGCGGACGCGTCATAGCTCGACATCCTGCCCCGCGCAGCCGTCCGTTGTCGCCCCGGTGGCAGGCTGTCGTGATGCCCAGCCTTGCCGACCTCGAGGTCACGGTCAGTCCGTTGACGGATCCGGCTGGCTACCCGGGGGTTGCCGTCGATGCCGACTACCTGTGGCTCGATTCCTGGATGTACGGGATCGCCGGGTCGGCCGATGTGGATGTGCCGGATTGGGCGGTGACTGTCGACGGCGGACCGTTGGCGAGGGGCGTTGCTCGATCGGTGATCACCCTTGGCGGGGCCTTGGCGCTTGCCGGGGCCGCGCCCATCGGCGCGCGATATCCGGTGGTGTCGTTCGGGTCGAATTCCGCACCGGCACAATTGCGGGACAAGTTTGCCGCGCTGGATTCGGCGAGCAGCGTTGTGCCCGTGCTGCGTGGCTCGATCAGCGGCCTGTCGCTGGGTTATTCGGCTCATGTTTCGGCGCCGGGATATGTGCCATATGTACTGGTGGATAACGGCTCTCCGTCGGTACTTCCGGTTTTCGTGCTGTGGCTGGACTCCTTTCAGCTTGCGGTGCTGAATCGGACCGAGCCGAATTACCAACTGGTTGCTGTGCCCGCCGACCGGTACCCGTTGGCGCTGGATACCGGACAGGTCGTGACCGCGTACTCGGCCTACAAGGGGAAGTGGGGCACGCTGCGTGCAGCGCAGTGCGCTGGTCCAGTTGCCGCAGGGAGCCAGCGGGAGGTGTTCGATCTACTGAACGATGCGTCCTGGTTTCGATCGCTGGCCGGGTCAGGCGATGTGCGGGCACAGATGTCGAGGCTGCGGGTCGATGCCAGGCTGCGTGAGCGGGTGCGCGCCGAACTGGTGGCCAGGGGCTGGGTCACCCCCGACGGCTGGTCGCCGGCGCCCGCCAGCGCCCAGCATCCCAACGCCGCCCCCGACCCGCGCGGATCAACTTCCACCGCGCGGATGAACTCGCTCCAATTGGGACTGGAGTGACGATTGTCGCCGAGTTCATCCGTGCGGGTGGTCGAAGCTCAGCTGAGCGTCACCGTGATCTGCGTGCTGGTTCCGCCGCTGCCGCGTACCGAATAGACGTACGGGGTGTTGGGCAGCAGCCCGATGTCGGTGAAGGTGGTGCCGGTGACGGTGGCGATCTTGACGCCGTCCTCCCCACGCAGGATGTCGTAGCTCGCGGTGGCCGAACCGGTCCACCCGAGCGTCACGGAACTGGTCGTTTGGCTGTTCTTGTGCACATTGGACGGCGCCCCACTTGGTGTGCTGGGGGTCGTGGTAGTTGGCGATGTTGTCGTGCCGCCGGTGTTTCCGGTGGTGGGTGGCGGGCTGGGTGAAACGCCCGGTGTGACGACGATCTGCGGCGTGGTCACACCCGCCCCGCGCACCGAATACACGTAGGGCGTGTTCAGGTTCAACCCGCCGTCGGTGAAGGTGGTGCCGGTGACGCTGGCGATCTTCACCCCGTCCTCGCCCCGCAGGATGTCGTACGTCGCGCCGGCGTCCCCACTCCACGTCAGCGTGACGCTGTTACTGGTCGCGGTGCCGCGAAGGTTGCTCGGTGCGGCTCCGGTCGGTGTCGTCGGTCCGGTCGGGACGGTCGGTGTCGTCGGGTTGTTCGGTGTCGTCGGGTTGTTCGGTGTCGTCGGGTTGGTCGGGGTTGCAGTGGTGGTCGGGTCGGTGGGGGTCGGTGTTGTTGTGGGGTCGGTGGGCACTGTCGGAACCGTTGGTGGAGTGGTGGGATCGGTGCACGTTGTCGTGGTCGCGGTAGGAATGGGCACTGTCGGAGTCGATGTACTACCCGCGGGGAAGTCCACCACGAAGCTGGGCTCCGCATCCGGCAGCGGCGTCACCGCTCCGGTGTCGTTGACGACGTGGTCGATCAGCCCCTCGAGCAGTTGCACGGTCAGCAGGTGGTGCATCTTCACCCCGGCCCGGACCGGCACCTCGAAGGCCCTGGTGGCGTGAATGGAGGGGTCGACCTCGGCGAAGATGTAGCTGCCGCCGCCCCAGAGTTCGTGCTTCTGCACGGTATCCGCAACCTTGTATCCGGCGTAGCCCAGCACCGGTCCTTCCCGCCATGCGGTCTGGCTCGGAGCGTCGTACGGCATTTCGTTCTGGAAGAAGATCGTCTTACCGTTCTCGCCGTCCCAGATGACGTTGTACTTCTTGTAGTGCTCGACGAAAAGCCCGGTGGCCGTGACGTTGTCACCGTGCACGACAAGACCGGTTTCGGCCGGGCTGACAGTCCAGCCGAAGCTTCCATCGACGCCGTGATCGGCCCGCCAGGACCAGATGTCATCCATCAGCACGTTGTCGCTGTTGATCACCAGGCCAAGGGTGGCCTTGCCGACGTGCGGTCCGCCGATGCGCATGAAGACGTCGCTCAGCGTCGTCGGGTCTGCTGGATCGGTGCAGGTGTTGGTCTGCGGAGAACCGGCGGTGCGGGGCTTGCCGACGGTCAGCAGAGCCGGCGAGTTCACCGTGCCGGCGTCGATCATGATTCCGGCGACGACGACGCCCTTGACGTCGCCGATACTCACCGGCACGGCACCGTTCACGGCGGTCAGGGTGGCGATACCCATGCCCAGCACGATCGTGTCGGAGCGATTGATGACGATGCTCGCATCGACGTCGTAGACGCCGGGCGTCAGCAGCAGGTTCTTGCCCTGGCTCAACTGGGAATTGATGGCCGCCACGGAATCGGACGGCTTGGCGAGGAAGAAGCTCGACAACGGCAGCGATTCACCGGGCGTCGAACCATTTGCCCAGGTCGTCCCGGAGGAATTCGCGGTGGCAGCGGGGACGAAAACGTTGTATTGCTGGTTCGTGTCGATATACAGGTAGGGCCTTTCCCGGCTGGCCGGATTGGTCGGCAGGGTTGTGTAGGTCCCCGGCTTCACCACCCCGTCCGGGTTGGTGTGCGGCAGGGTGAAATTGTCTGCTGGTGCGCCCTGCACGCCAGCGAAGACCTGGTTCCACACGCCGTTCGACCAGAACCCGATGTTGCTGTTGCGTACCAGGTATTGCTGCTGTGAACCGTTGGTGACCGTGTCGGTTTTGGAGTCCGCGATGAACCCGCCACTGGCCCATTGCGGGCCGTTGGTGCAGTAGTCCATCAGCGTCAAATTGCCGTTGATGTTCAATCGGCGCATCGGCGAGGCCTGGGATGCGGCCCAGAACATGCCCGTCTTACGGCAATCGGTGGTGCCGCCGCTGACGTTGACCGTCAGGTTCGACAGCGATCGCCAGAAGCTGTTCAGCGCGAAACACTTGTCGACGGTGATGCAGCGGTTGTAAACGTCGACGCTGCCGTTGATCGTCACATCGGTCGGGTTCTTACCGAGGCCGGCGACCTCGGTGTAATAGCCAACCTGGAACTTCAGCGGCGCTGCCGCGGTGCCGTACGTGCCGGGCTTGAACAACAGCGAATAACGCTCGGTGCCCATCTCGTTGTCGATCTGCCGTGCCGAGATCGAGTCGACGACAGACTGAATCTGGCCGGTCGACATGCTCGGGTCGAAGATCGTCACATTCGGACCGAAGTCGGGAGTCACGGCCGCTGCGGACGCCGGGCCGGCGTTGATCGCAACATTCAGGCCGGTCACGGAAACCACGGTCATCACGGCAAGCGCGCCGACCAATAGTCGGCGACCTGCCAGGGATTTCCGTCTCGTCGTGCCGGACGATCCTGATTTTGCGCGCGCTGAAGAACGGAACGACAACATTCCTTGCGACCTACCTTCTCCGGATGTGACTGACCGTCAACACGAGACCATCGCTGGCCGGCGCGAGATCAGGCCTGCCTCAGGGGAGGAGGGGTGATATGCGCCGTGGGAGCGCTTCCAACTACTGGGACCATAACTACCGATTCCGAAATGCGCTACTCCAAACGGATCAATCCAACCGAGTTTGCGCAGGTAGAGCAGTTGGGGAGGGTTAGTGTCCGGCATGATGAGCGGTGGGTGACGAAATCGGCGCGCAGGAACTGCAATGCGTTGGCAGTGGCGGGCACGATAGCCGTTCAGCTCGAACGCGCTCACTCTCCGTTATATTGTGCCGCGATGACGGCGTAGCGGCCGCGTCTGAAATCATGAAATATGCCGACTTTGAGCGGAGCCCTACGATGACGCCGATCGTGCGACAGGTCGTGTTTGATTGTCCTGATGCACGCGCGCTCGCCGAGTTCTACCGGCAACTTTTCGGCCTGAGCTACCGGCCGGGTGACGAGCCTCCCGGGCCGGGTGAGCCGGATCCGAACGGCCAGGACTGGTTGGTGCTCCGCGATGCCGGTGGCGCTCTGGGCCTGGCGTTCCAGCAGGTTCCCGGTTTGCCGGAGCCGACCTGGCCGGAGGGCCCAAGACCCCAGATGCTCCATCTCGACACCACGGTTCCAACCTTGGAGGACCTGCAATCGCAACGGGAGCGGGCGCTAAGCTTGGGCGCGCGCGAGCTACTCGATCGATCCGACGACGAGCAGGAGCCGCTGTTCGTTCTCGCCGACCCGGCAGGTCACCCGTTCTGCATCTTCGTGTCGGTCTGACGTCCTGGGCGGCTCGGGTCAGGAGCGGCGCACCGGCCGGTTGCTTGCCCGACCGGCCGGACGCGATGCGGCGCGAACCCGGCCGGTGCTGGTGGAGCTGCCGGTGCCGCGGCCCAACGGGAGCCGGTGCGGTCCGGTCTGATCGGCGCCGATTTCGCGCCGTTCGGGGGACCTGCGCCCACGGGTGGCCTTCTCCGGTCTGGTGCTTGCATGCCAGCGCTGGTGCGCCGTCTTGAGAATCTCCAGCGGATCGACCCGATGCGCCGGTATGGTCGGCGCCGGCCGGCGGCGGGAGTGACCGGCCAGGTCCAGATCGCGCAACACCCGCTCGACGGTCTGCCGGACCGGTTCGCTCAGCTCCCAGCCACCGTCGCCGCTTCCGGGATTGATCATCTGCAGATCGTCGATCCGGTCCCGTGCTTCGCGCAGGGTGGTCAACGCTGCTGCCAGGGCATTTTCGGTGGCACCGACGGTGTCGGTCCCTTCGGCGCGAGCCAGGTCGCCGAAAGCCTGGACGGCAGCGGCGACGTCGCCGAGCAGTGCGGCGAACACGAGTCGCAGGTCCTCGCCGCGGGCGGGATCGATTGTCGGGTGGTCGCGGACACCGTCCAGGATGGTGCGGAACATGCTGCGCACTGCCACGTTCGTGTGTTCGAGGGCATCGAGATCGGCACGCAGGGTATTGCTGGTGTTGGGCACGGCCAGCGCGCGGGGGTTCAAACGCCGGCTGTTCGCCGCGTGATCCAGGGCCTTGTCGATATGCGGGACATGCCGGCTCAGCGCCCGTGCCTCGTCCATCCACCGCGCGGCTTGCTGTTGGGTGATCGGTTCGCGTAGTTCGGTCGCTGCGGTCGACAGCAGCCGGGACAGTTCGGTGGCGAACCGGTGCACGGCATCGGCCGCGGTATCGGGGCGCACCGCAGGCGGAAGCAGAATATTCACGGCCACACCCACGGCAGCACCCAGCAGGGTCTCGGCGATGCGATCGGTGGCGGCTGCCTCGGCTCCGCCAACGGCGAGGACCAGCATCGCGCTGATCGGGACCTCGATCAGGTGCGGCCCGAGCCGCAGCAGTTGGCCAACCAGAATGGAGACGGCGACCAGAACACCCAGGCTCCACCAGGTCAATCCGACCAGGCTGGAGAAACTGACGGCGAGCAGCACGCCGGCCGTCACACTCGCGACCCGCTGCACACCGCTGGTGACGATGTCCTTCAGCGTGACCTCGACAACGAGCAGCGCGGTGAGCGGAGCCAGAATCGGTACCGTCCCCGGAAAAACCGACACCGCGACGATGTAGGCGGCGACGGCGGCGCCGGTCAGCCGGACGGCGCGGGCCATCGCGGCCCTGCTCCGCAACCGGAACCGGACCAGGCCCGCGTTGATGAGTCGTTCGATGGTGGTGACCACGATCGGGCCTGCTCCCCTCGCTGAATGTTCGGTGAATCGATGGTGCGATGACTGCGTGCTCGTGGTTGGCGTGCTTCGTTGTTGACCTGCGATGGGAGGACGTCATACCCGGCAGTTGGGTGCGCCGCCGGACTGTGATGTCGCACAAGTCCATGCGGCGTGCGGAAATGCCCCAGGAGCTCCCGGCCCGGGTGCCGAGCCATTGCTGTAGGGGTCGAACGCATGCTTCGGTGGTGATGCAGTCATTCTGAAGCGAGCGCAACGCCCCATGAGCGGTGTTGTGGCCGCGCGCTCGGCTTGACACCGCGCCGTCACCCCAGCAGCCTGTGACCGACCGACCGCAGCGCGGGAGCAGCGATGGACCCGGTAGCGATCGACCAAGAGCCCAGGTAGAGCAAGGACGTACTCGTCATGGATCTGTATCCCGCCCTGCGCCAGTTGGCCGATGCCTACGGGATCGCCACCGAGTTCTGGGACTGGCAGCTCCGGCACGTCGACGTCCCGGCCGAGACCGTGGTGAAGGTGCTGGCCGCCCTCGACGTCGATGCGGGCACGCCGGAAGCCGCTGAGCGCGCGCTGCAGGTTCACCACGACGCGCCGTGGCAGCGGATGCTCCCGCCGGCGTTGGTGATCCGTGAGGGTTGGGCACCGCCCGTCGACGTACACGTCCGGCACGGCGAACCCGCATCGGTGTGGATCGACCTGGAGGCGGGCGGTGTCCGGTCCAACCTCGAGCAGCTGGAGAACTGGTCGGAGCCAAGGTATCTCGATGGTCGATGGGTGGGTCAGGCTACGTTCCGGATTCCCGGGGACCTGCCACTCGGCTATCACACGTTGCGTGCCTGGTCGGCCGGCGACGAAGCGTCAACGGCGCTGATCGTGACCCCGTCCTGGGTGGGGTTTCCGGACCGGATGGGTGATCGCCGGGTGTGGGGGATCGCCACCCAGCTGTACAGCGTTCGGTCCAGCCAGTCCTGGGGCGTCGGCGATGTCGCTGACCTCGAGGACCTCGCAGTCTGGGGTGGCGCCGAGTTGGGCGCCGGGTTCGTGCTGATCAACCCTCTGCACGCCGCCGAGCCGGCCACGCCGATGGAACCATCGCCGTATCTGCCGACAACCCGGCGATTCCAGAATCCGCTTTACCTGAGGGTCGAACGGATACCGGAGTACGCCGACCTCGACGCAACCGCCCGCCGCGCGGTCAGCACCCTGCGGGCGAAAGTGCACAAGGACCTGGACGCTCTCGACCGGATCGACCGCGACCTCGCCTGGACCGCGAAGCGCAAGGCGCTCAAACTGATCCACGCCGTCAAGCGATCCGCCGGACGTGAAATCGCCTATCGCGCCTACCGAACCCGGGAAGGCAAGGGACTGGACGACTACGCGACCTGGTGCGCGCTGTTCGAGTCCAACGGACCGGACTGGCACGAGTGGCCCGAGGAATTGCGGCACCCCGACTCCGGCGCCGTCACGGAGTTCCGGGCAACGAATGCCGATGCAGTTGATTTCTACCGGTGGCTGCAGTGGGTGCTGGACGAACAACTGTCGACCACCCAGGCGGCCGCCACCCGGGCGGGCATGGCGCTGGGCGTCATGCACGATCTCGCGGTCGGCGTGCATCCGGAAGGCTCCGATTCCTGGGCGCTGCAGGACATCTTCGCGCAAGGAGTGACGGTGGGGGCGCCACCGGACGCCTATAACCAGAACGGGCAGGACTGGGCGCAGCCGCCCTGGCGACCGGATCGGCTGGCCGAGCAGGCCTACGCCCCGTTCCGGGACATGGTCTCCACCGTGCTGCGTTCCGCCGGTGGTGTTCGGGTCGATCACATCATCGGGCTGTTCCGGCTGTGGTGGATACCGAAGGGCCACGGGCCGACAGCGGGTACGTACCTGCGCTATGACCACGAGGCGCTGATCGGCATCCTGGCGCTCGAAGCACAACGAGCCCGCGCGATCGTCGTCGGTGAGGACCTCGGCACCGTCGAGCCGTGGGTGCGGGACTACCTCCGGGAACGGGGAATCCTCGGCACCTCGATCCTCTGGTTCGAGTTCGAGTTCGACGGCAGCGGCGCGCCATTGCGACCGGAATGGTGGCGGGAGTACTGCCTGGCATCCGTGACCACCCACGACTTACCACCCACCGCAGGCTATCTCGCGGGTGATCACGTTCGGTTGCGCAGTTCGTTGGGTTTGCTGACCCGGTCGCTCGAGGAGGAACTTGCGGCCGACGATGCCGAACGCAGTGCCTGGCTGACCGAACTCCGCAATCGGGGGGCACTGAGCACTGCCGTGATGGCGGCAGCCGAGGCGGCGCTGGATCCGGCTGCGCCCGACGCGTTGGATTCTGAAGTGCAGGCGACCGTGCTGGCGCTGCACCGATATCTCACCTGGACTCCGTCCCGACTGATCAGCGTTGCGCTGTCCGACCTGGTCGGGGACCGGCGAACACAGAATCAGCCGGGCACCATCGACGAGTACCCGAACTGGCGGGTGCCACTGACCGGGCCCGACGGCGCATTGCTGCCACTGGAGGATGTCTTCACCAGTCGGCGGGCGCGGGCGCTGGCCGCGGTGGTCGCGGAGGCCTGACCAGAGCCGACCCCACGCCGCCGGGCGGGAATCAATGCTTGGTGCGCCACGTCCACGGCCGGAACCAGCGCCGTGGAGCAGTTTCGGTGGGCGCGAAGACCGGGTGCTCGAGGAAGAACCGAACCATTTCAGCGGAGGCGTCCGGTCCCTGCGGGTCGGTGTAGCTGCCGGCTGGATCGCCGCCGTACCAGGCGTGCCCACCGCCCTTGACTATCCAGGATTCGGCGATGACGACGCCATCCGCGTCGGTATGCCGTCTGCGTGTGTAGGGGCGGGACTCGGCAGTACCCTCGTCCACGGTGATCGATTCCACGGTGATCGACTCGGTCGTCACGAGGCTCTGCTTGTCGGCGCGGTGCGTGGCCAGCCGGGCATCGATCAGTCGCTGCGCGTTCACCACGTTGACCGACGTGTCACGGTCACCGTGGAAGACGATCAGCGGCACGGCGCCGGCGGGAGTGTCGGGGCCCAGGCCCATCGACATCGCGGCGAACGCCGACGAAATGTCGTTGGCGGAGCCGTGCGGGACACCGGAGTGCACGCCGGCCGCGGCAAACATATCGGGATAGGTCGCGGCCATGACGGCCGTCATCGCACCGCCCGCGGAAAGTCCGGCGATATAGACAAGGTCGGGATCAATTGCCCAGTCCGCAATGAGTTGCCGGGTGATACCGGCAATAATCGCCGGCTCGCCGGATTCCGACTGCTGATCCCCGGGACGGAACCAGTTCCAGAATCCGTTGGGGTTGGCCTCGCGGGATTGTTCGGGATAGGCGACGAGGAAGTTGTGTCGATCCGCCAGTAAGTTCATGGCGGTACCGGCAGCAAAATCGGCGGCGTCCTGGCCGCCACCGTGCAGCATGACAATCAGCGGCACGGGAGGGCCCGAGTAGTCGGCGGGACGGTAAAGGTCGAAGTCGCGGGTTCCGGCGGTGCCGGAGTACTGGTGGCGAGTCACTGTTCCAGTGGCAGATGGGGCATCCGAGTTCGTGACCGTCACGCAAGTCAGCCGTTCGGTGAGTGGTTGTCGCCGAATCCCTCGACGATGGTCTCGGCGATCGACAGCATGGGGGTGCGGCGATCCATCGCGGTCTTCTGGATCCACCGGTAGGCCTCGGGTTCGGTCATCTTTCGATTGCTCATCAGCAATTCCTTGGCGTGCGTGATGACCTTTCGAGCCTCGAAGCGTTCGGTGACGTCGATGATGGCGGCGAGCGCTTCCTCGAGGGCGACGATGTAGTCGTCCGTGGAGTCCGCGGTTTCATGGATGAGCGCTCGGCGTGGGGTGGCCATCGGCCGTCTCTTTTCATTCAGCGATGAAGAACGGATATATGAGTGGGGATTCAAGGAAGGCAATCAGAAGGTGCGAAATCGGGAATGATGCAGATCTTTAGGTGTCCGTTCGGATGAGCTATGCGTAGCTTGCCATGCACTGCGTAGTTAGTCAAGCAATCGTGCGTTGTCTACCTCGCAATCACCCGATCGGCGTAGCGGTCGGTGATCGCCGGGCTCCAGGACGACCCGGCGGTCAGTTGGATCCGCACGATGCCCGAGACTGCATCCATGACTGAGACATCTTCCGGGGCAGACGCCGATGTCTTGATTCCCGCAGCGGGGGTGTTGTTCGACTGCGACGGGGTCTTGGTGGAGTCCGACGCCAGCGTCGCCGCAGCATGGAGTCGGTGGGCGGTGCAGTACGGGTTCGAACCGACGATTGTCGGCGACATCGTGCACGGCCGCCGAGCGTCCGACACCGTTACCCTGCTGATCGATGCCGAGCAGCACGACCCCGCACAAGCCCTGGCCGACATCAACGCCTATGAGGTGGCGGGGGCCGCATCGGTGACCGCCATCCCCGGCGCGATCGCACTGGCCGGCGCCATCGACGACGGCCGCTGGGCGGTGGTCACCTCCGGCAACCGGGTACTCGCGGCGGCCCGCCTGGCGGCGGCTGGTATCCCGAGCGCAGCCGTGGTGGTGACCGCTGACGATGTCACCGAAGGCAAACCCCATCCCGAGGGCTACCGGTCGGCCGCCCGGCTGATCGGGCTACCGCCTGCCCGGACGGTGGTGCTCGAGGACGCGACGGCCGGTGTGCTCGCCGCCCGAGCGGCTGGGGTGTCGGCCGTGGTCGGCGTCGGCCTCCGCGCGCTGGAATCCGATGCGGACGTCGTCGTCGAAGACCTGACCGCGATCAGCTGGACGGGGCAGGGGTTGCTGATCGCGGCCGCGGGTCTGCTGCGCGGTCCCCGCCTCATGGACGACCCAGGCCCGACGAAACTTGTCGCGGACTGAGGGCGGGGCAACCGATGTTCTCAGTTGCCATCGTGGATGACTATCAAGGCATGGCAATGGATATCGCCGACTTGAGCCCACTCGCCGGGCGGGCCGACGTGGTCACCTTCCACGACCACCTGGTTGAGCCCGGGAAATTGATCGACCGACTCGCACGGCTCGACCTGTTCCGGCCCAGCGACATCAACAGAGTCCCGGACAACTCTAGCGTGCGTCGAACTCCATCACTCCGGTGACAACAGTTGGGGGATGGGTTTTGTCGAGATCGGTGGACGCGAGGACGAACACCGGCCTAATGACCTCGTCGGCACCGACAATCCGGTAGCGCAGGGCGACAAGGTGACCATCGGCGATCAGATGTGCCCAGGCGTTGGCGGTCGCGCGCCGGTCAGCTGGATGCACATGGGTGACCATCATCCGCGTCGTCGGCACCAGTCGGGACAGGCGGCCGGCTCGGTCGCCGTGCAAGGTGAACATGCCGGGCGACCACCAGCAGGTTCCGTCGGCCAGGGTGATCCGGAAGGCGCCCTTGACGCCGGTCGGGGCGGTGATGAAGGTGCCCTGATGACGGGACATTGCAGCGCTCCTCGTTTCGAATTCGAGACCGCACAGCGCCGTCAGCGGCGAAGTGGAACCGCGGCGCACGCCTAAGTCAGGTATAGACCCGTTTGACCCGAAAGGATTCGACAGTAACGCTTGTGTGACGAGATCCACCGAGTCAGACCTGTCCCGGCTACCCACCATCGTGGCCAGCAGCAAGAGCATCACCCGAATGGGGGGCCTGGGCGGCTCCATCGTCACCGACTCGGCGGCGTTCTACCGTTACGTTCGGGAGCCTGACCAGCAGCGGAGGACATCGATGGCGCAGGAGCTGTACTACCGGTCCGCGACGGAGCTCGCCGCAATGCTCCGGGCCAGGCAGGTCAGCGCCCGCGAGGTGGTCACCGCCCACCTCGAGCGCATCGAGGCACTGAACCCGCGGATCAACGCGATCGTCACGTTGACCGCCGAACGCGCGCTGAACCAGGCGGGGGAGCAGGACCAGCTTGCCGCCCGGAACCAGTTTGCCGGTCCGTTGCACGGCCTTCCGGTGGCCCACAAGGACAATCACCTCACTGCGGGTATCCGGACCACCTTCGGCTCGCGGACCCGGGCCGAGTTCGTGCCGGACACGGACGACCTGGTGATCGAGCGGATGAAGCTGGCCGGCGTGATCACCATCGGCAAGACCAACATCCCGGAGTTCGCGGCCGGTGGGAACACCTTCAACGAGGTCTTCGGCATCACCCGAAACCCGTACGACCTGTCGGCAACTGCTGGTGGGTCGTCCGGTGGGGCCGCGGCAGCGTTGGCCGCCGGGATGCATCCGCTGGCGGACGGCAATGACATGGGCGGGTCGCTGCGGCTGCCCGCCGGGTACTGCAACGTCATCGGGCTGCGGCCGTCCGCCGGGCGGGTTCCGGTGTTTCCGGCGACCGACGGCTACGTGGGACTCTCCGTCCAGGGCCCGATGGCCCGCACTGTTGACGACATTGCCCTGCTGCTGTCCGTGATGGCCGGGCCCGACCGTCGCTCGCCGATTTCCCTGGAGGAACCCGGGTCGTCGTTCGCCGGGGTCGGGGACGGTTCGCTGGCCGGCCTGCGGATCGCCTTCTCGCCGGACCTGGACGGTGCTGTTCAGGTGGAGCCGGAGGTGGCCGCCTCGGTGTGGGCTGCAGCCGCGAGTTGTGAGACGCACGGCGCGGTCGTTGAGCAGGCCAGCCCCGACTTCACTGGCGCGGACGACTGCTTCCGGATCCTGCGGGCCTGGCAGTTCGAGGCCACCATGGGCGATTTCCTGGCCGAGAACGCCTCGACCATCAGGCCCAGCCTCTACGCGAACATGTTGATCGGCCGCGAGCTCACCGGTCCCGACGTCGGTAGAGCGATGGTGCTTCGTACCGTCCTGTTCCATCGGATGCGCGAGTTCCTGGAGACCTATGACGCGCTGATCCTGCCGGTCGCACCGCTGCCGGCTTTTGCCGCGGAGTTGCCCTACCCGGCGGTGGTCGCCGGGGTGGACCAGGACGACTACCTCGGCTGGATGCGCAGCGTCTGCCATGTCACCGTCACCGGCCACCCGGCGATCTCCATGCCGGCCGGCTT
The DNA here is from genome assembly GCA_963730295.1 of uncultured Actinomycetota bacterium. Classification (GTDB taxonomy): domain Bacteria; phylum Actinomycetota; class Actinomycetes; order Mycobacteriales; family Nakamurellaceae; genus Nakamurella. The sequence continues at coordinate 598,333 of CAVSRE010000012.1, forward strand.
CACCGCAGCAGGGACTGCGCTGGGGGTGCAGATCGTCGGGCGGCACCGGGGCGAGCGCGAACTGCTGTCCATCGCGAAGGGTTTCGAGACGGCGACCGGATACGCGTTGCGCCGTCCCGTGTTCAGCGTTGCCCCGGTGTGACAACCCGCACCCGGCTTGAACTCCGGCCGGGCGAGCCGCGTCTACCTTGCTGCCGGTTGCCCCGACCGGTGTGCTCACCAACGGACAGAAACGAACTCATGACTGCCCCGCCCCGCATACGCTCCTCGGACCACGCACTCACACTCGATCGCACGGCCGTCGACCGCACCGTTCACGAAGCTGCCGACAGCACCGAGAAGAAGTTCTCGCTGTCCGCGACCCAGGTGACGGCGAGCGTGGCGGCCGCTGTCACCGCCGCCCTGGTCGGCTCCCGCCTCGGCGTCGCCGGCACCGTGATCGGCGCCGGCCTGGCCTCGGTGATCTCCGTCGTCGGTGGCGCAGTCATCGGGCATTCGATCCTGCTCACCCGCAAGCAGGTCAAACGTGCGGTGCTGCAGGTCCGCGGCGCCGGCCCGGAGGGTATGAGCCAGAAGGCCCGACCCGTACCCACTGATGACGAGCCCGGTCGACCGCACCCGACCAGACGGAAGGTGAGCACCGGCGTGCTGCTTGGGGTCGCCGCATCCCTCGCGATCTTCGTCAGTGCGCTCGGAGCGGTGACCGTCGTCGAGACGATCAAGGGTTCGCCCCTGTCGGGTTCCGAATCGGGTGGGCTGTCGGTCCTGGGCGGCGACGGCGGCAAGCCGGTCGACGTGCCGGTGACGACGACCACCGCGATCGTCACCGCGCCGTCGACCGTGACGCAAACCGTCACCCCCGCGGTCGCCGCACCCGGAACGACCGCAGAGTCCCCAGCGACGCAGTCATCGTCGACAGCGAGCTCGTCCGGGGTGGCCACGTCGTCGGCGCAGGCTTCGAGCACTGCCGGTGCGACTCCGGCCGTGGCGGCTGGCTCGGTTGCACCGACGGGAACCGTGTCGGGCTCGGCGGGTCTCGGGTAGGCAGCAACCACGACACCCGTCGATGAACTGGACCTGGGGAGTTCGGCGTGCTGAGATGAGCATGGAATAACAGGCTTGTGATTCGGCCGCTCAGGCGCGCTGGTCGGCCCTGGCTGGTCAACACGAGAGGACCTCGATGGATAGCGCTGCGACAGCTGGACACCCGGACGGCAGCGCACCGCCGAGCGGGCACGCGCACGGTGAATTGTCGCGCCGTGACCGCGAGATCCTCACCTTCGAGCGGCAGTGGTGGCAGTACGCCGGGGCCAAGGAGCAGGCGATCAAGGAGATGTTCAGCCTGTCGCCGACCCGGTACTACCAGGTGCTCAACGAGGTCATCGACAATCCGGCGTCGCTCGCCGAGGATCCGCTGCTGGTCCGGCGGCTTCGACGGCTGCGGACAAGTCGGCAGAAGGCACGGTCCGCCCGCAGGCTCGGGTTCGAGGTCTGAGCAGCCGTCGTCGGGTCGGCTCAGGCCAGCGCGGCCGTCGTCTCCTGATCCAACGTGCGGACGAGTGGACCCCGGCGGCCCTATTCCTTGACGTGCCAGCCGTGCCAGGAGTCGATGTCGATCCAGCCGTTGACCCGCTCGCGATCCCGGGTGGGATAGGCATTGCCGGTGTAGTGGGTGGAGATCCGGTCGATTCCGGCCATGTCGGGATCGACGCTGATTTCCGCCATCCGGCCCTGAACGCTGACATGCGTGTACCAGTCGTCAGCTGACAGCACGGTCAACGTCACTCGTGGATCGTCCCGCAGGTAGCGCAGCCGCCGCCGGCCAGCGTCCATGTTGACCAGGATCCGGCCGTCGTCGTCCAGCAGGTACCACGTCGCCACCGAGACCGGTTGGCCGTCCGGCCGGTTGGCGGCGATGACGCAGGGATTGGCGGCGCGGAGGAACTCGACGATGTGAGGGGGCAACGGTGGTCGTGGCATGAGGGTTGGCTCTCCAGGTTGGTCGACTGCCCATGCATGGGTGGCTCCCACGACACGGGTGATTCACGTGTTCGGATGCCTGCGTTACGGCATCCGACGCCGCCCGGCACTGGGCGGTCGGCTCTGCCGGTCCATGCCGAGCCGGCGTTGGGGCGGCATGGGCGAACCATCGGGCAGCCTGCCGGCGACGCGCTGACGCCGCGGGATCCGAAGCCTGACCCGGCGGCTGGACCGACGTTGCCGCCCGGCGCCGGGTGTCCGCCACAGTTCGGGATGGTTCTTCAAGTGGTTGTACTTCCACGCTGCATATGGCAGGTGCAGCAGGTAGACGACCATGCCGATGACGGTGACCAGTTCGGGTTCGTAGAAAAGCGCTGCGACCCCCAGCACCAGCAGGATCAACATCGGCAAGATCAACTGCGGGGGCAACCGGATGGATTTGAGCGCAATGGACGGCACCTGCGAGACCATCAGCAGCCCGATGAAGACGACCCAGATCGCGACTGCCCACGGCTGCGCCCAGAGCCCACCGTCACCGAGCCGTTCGGTCAACAACAGCGGTGCGGTGACCATCAAGCCGCCGGCAGGAGTCGGCACTCCGGTGAAGAAGCCCTTCGCGAAGGGCCTGGGGTCGGTGTCCTCCAGCAGCGAGTTGAACCGGGCCAGCCGCAGTGCGGCGCACACGGCGAACAGTAGGCAGACCACCCAGCCGTAGCCGCGGCCCTCGTCCCGCAGGATCCAGACATACATGACCAGGGCAGGTGCCACACCGAAGGAAATGCAGTCCGAGAGCGAATCCAGTTCGGCCCCGATGCGGCTGGTGGAGTTCAACAGTCGCGCAGCCGGGCCGTCCAGTGAATCGAGGATGGCAGCAGCGGCAATCGCGCCGACGGCCAGCCGCCACTGGCCGTTCATCGCGAATGCCACCGAGGTGAGCCCGGCGCACAGCGCCAGCACCGTGATCGCGTTGGGCAGGAAGCGAACCCCGGGGACGGTGCCCATCAGAGTGGGTCGATCCCGGTGTCAAGGTTGGCCAGGACCGTCTCGCCGCCGATCGTCCGCTGGCCGAGCCGGATCGAGATCTTGGTGCCGACGGGCAGATAGGTGTCCACCCGGGACCCGAACCGGATCAGCCCGTAGGTGTCGCCGGCCAGCACCGGGGAGCCTTGTTTCGCGTCGCAGACAATCCGCCTGGCGATCAAGCCGGCAATCTGGGTGACGACGATCTGGCCGCCGACCGTCGAGGAGATGACCAGCGAATTTCGTTCGTTGTCCGTCGAGGCCTTGTCCAGGTCCGCGGAGAGAAAGGCGCCCGGACGATAGGCGATCCCGGTGATCAGCCCATCGATGGGGATCCGCTGCACGTGCACATCGAAGATCGACAGGAAGATCGAGATCCGCGGCCGGGGAGTGGGATCGAGGCCGAGTTCGGGGGGCGGGACCGCGTCCTGGATCAGCGACACCAGCCCGTCGGCCGGCGCGATGACGGCACCGTCGGCCAGCGGCCGCACACGGACCGGGGCGCGGAAGAAGGTGGCGCTGGCGGCTGTTGCGGCCAGGCCGATCCGCCCCACTGCGTTGCCGGTGCGCTTGAGCCCGATCGCTCTGAGCAGGAACCGGGCACCGATCGTGCCCGCGGCGGCCCCGATGACGATCGGCCGCCCGCCCGGGTGGATCGGTGGGATCGTCGAGCGGATCAGCCCGATCAGATGTGAGCCGGGTTGGTGGTCGGCCATCTTTCGCAGCTCGCCTGCCCTTTCGCCATTCGGCGACGGATTGCTCCCGTCGTCCCGGATCGCAGCCCGGGTGTCCGCCGTGAACCGGCCGACTCCTGATGCGACAACGGTAGCCGAGAGCCTCGACCACCGGCGGTGGCGCGCTGGGTGTGTGGATGACCGGGTGTGGCAAACAGCCGGGCCGGCCACCCGGTTGGTGAGCCACGTGAACCGTCAGGCGAGCGGTGCGGACAGACCTCTAGAAGGTGCGAATGGCGATCTCCGCGGGCGCCGCCAGCAGTCGCTCGATCTCGTCGTCGAGCTTCACCAGCGTCAGTGAGGCGCCCGCCATATCCAGCGAGGTGCAGTATTCGCCGACGTAGCTACGGCCGATCGTGATGCCGAGGTCGACAAGTTGCTGATGCGCGCGGCCGTAGAGCAGGTAGAGCTCACTGATCGGAGTGCCGCCGAGACCGTTGATCATCAACGCCACCCGGTCGCCCGATTGGTAGGGCAGGTCGGAGACGACTGCTTCCAGAAGTTCGTCGACGATGTCGTTCGCCCGCTTCATGGCCGCTCGCCGTCGCCCTGGTTCGCCGTGGATCCCTACGCCCATTTCGATCTCGTCGTCTCCGAGTTCGAACAGCGGCGACCCCTTCGCCGGCGGTGTGCACGCGGTCAACGCCATGCCCATCGTCCGGGTCACGCTGTTCACCTTCTCGCCGATCCGCACCACCTCGTCCAGGTCTGCGCCCTCCTCTGCGGCCGCGCCGACGGCCTTCATCACGAAGAAGTTGCCGGCCACACCGCGCCGGCCGACGGTGTAGGTGGAGTTCTGCACCGAGACGTCGTCGTCGATGAACAGGGTGCGGACCTTGATGTCCTCGGCCTCGGCCATCTCCTGCGCCATTTCGAAGGCCATCCGGTCCCCGGTGTAGTTGTTCACCAACAGCAGCACACCCTTGGGAGAGGCAACGAGCTTCGTGGTTTCCAGGACGTAGTCCATCGGCGGTGCGGCGAAGACGTCACCCGGACAGGCGGCGTCCAGCATGCCCTTTCCGACCACCATGACGTGTGCCGGTTCGTGGCCGGATCCGGAGCCCTGGACGATCGACACCTTGTTGTCGTTCGGCGCGTCGGCCCGCATGATCAGGTTGTATTCCGGCACGTACTTGAGGGTTTCCGGGTTGGCCAGTGCCAGGCCCTGGAGCATTTCCGGAACGAACTGCTGGGGGTTGTTGACGAACTTCTTCATGGCTGGGCTTCCTTCACATCGTCGTGAGCGGATGGCTGTGGGACGGGCTGGAATGGATGAGAAATCAGTCGGTTGGCCAGTTCTCGGCGATCTGCTCGGCGATGATGGCCAGCGCCATTGCGCCTGCGTCGACCGATCCGATGCTGCGCTCGCCGGTGTAACTGGCGCGGCCGCGCTTGGCCTCCATCGACTTGGTGGCCTCGGCCGCCTCCCGGGTGGTCGTGGCTGCCGCCCTTGCGATCTCGGGTGCACTGGCACCGCGCGCGACGGCGGCTTCGATGGTGTCCGTTGCCGGGATCAGTGCATCCAGCAACGTCTTCTCGCCGAGCACCGCCTTACCCCTTGCGCTGATGCCCTCTGCAGCCGAGCGCAGCATGAGGACCACGTCGTCACCGGTGATCTCGATCTTGCCCGATGCCTTGGACCCCGCGCGAAGGAAGGCTGTTCCCCAGATCGGCCCCGACGTGCCGCCGATCCGCGACGTGATCACGACGGCGATCTTCTTCAGGAACGTCCCGATATCGGTGCGGTCGTAGGTGCCCCAGTCGTGCAACACGATCTCGAAGCCACGGGCAAGGGAGTAGCCGAAGTCGCCGTCACCGACGACGGCATCGAGGTCTCCGAATTCCTTCTCGTTGTCAACGGCGGTCTGCGCAATGGTGCGGACGACGTACTCCACATCCTGAAAACTGGTGGTCATCGGATCTCCTTTGCAAGCAGCTGCTGCAGGTCGGCGAGCCGGACATATCCGCTGGGCTGCAGGCCGTTTGGATCTGCCAACACCCTGGCCTGTTCCCCGTCGGGATCGCCCAGACTGGACACCACGAGGGCAGCGCCGGTGAAGTCCTCGTTCGCGGTGTAGGTGGACACTGTCACCACACAGGCCAGACCGGCGCCGAGCGCGGCCAGCATTCCGTTCCTGCTGTCCTCCACCACGATCGCTTGATCAGGCTCGACGCCAAGGCTTTTCACTGCCAATTGATAGATCGCCGGGTCGGGTTTCTTGGCGGGCACGATGTCGCCGGCGAAGACACTGAAATCGGCTGCCCGCTCGCTGCCGACAACGTGTTCCAGGACGGCCCGGACCGATGGCTCAGCGGACGTCGACGCGACGGCGAGTTGCCAGCCGGCGGCCGCAGCCACTTCGACGATGCGGGCAATGCCTGGGCGGCCGGGCATTGCGCCGCCGGCCACCAGGGCGGTGTAGGCCGCAGTCTTGTGCCGGTGCCACTGCGAAAGCATGGCCTTCTGCGCGGCGTCATCGGTCGGAAGGTCGTTGGCAGCCAGGAATTCCGGGGTCAGTAGTGACGCCATCCGCTCCTTACCGCCGCCGATCAAGACCTTCTGCGCGTAGTCCGCGTCCGTCCAGACGACCGGAATGCCGAAGGCGGCGAAAGTACTGTTGAATGCAGGTAGGTGCCCGTAACGCTCGGTGTCGGCGAGCACCCCGTCGCAGTCGAAGATCAATGCCGGCACGTCGGTGATCACCCTGCCTTGCCGGCGCTGCCGAATGTCCGCATGAAACCTGCCGTCAGTTCGACAGTGTCGGACTGCACTGCCTTGAACAGTGACGGCGGATCCCACTTGTCACGTTGTTCGGCGTCGCGGAGGAACTTCAGGTTCGACTGCATGAACTGTCGCTTGAGTGCGGTGGAAATGTTGACCTTCGCGCAGCCGCGAGCGATCAGTTCCGTGAATTGATCGTCGGTCAACCCGCTCCCGCCGTGCAGCGCGCAGGGAATGCCGGTGGCGTCCAGGACGTCGGTGACCCGCTGGGCGTCCAGCGTCGGGGTCGATTTGTAGACCCCGTGCGCATTCCCGATGGCCGGGGCGAACACGTCGACGCCGGTCTCCCGGATGAATTCGATCGACACATCCAGGGTCTGTCGGGCCGATTCGGTATCGGAGCCGACCCCGTCCTCGACCCCAGTGATCGACTCGATCTCGCCCTCGACCTGGGCGCCGTACCGGCGTGCCTGCGCAACCACTTCGACCGTCTGCCGCTGGTTCTCCGCGACCGGAAGCTGCGAGGCGTCGAACAACACCGAATTCCAGCCCACCTCAAGGCATTCGGTGATCACGTCGCGGTCGGGGCAATGGTCCAGATGCAGTGACACCGGAACCTCGATTCCTGCCGTCATCGAGGTCCACATCGCATACAGCACCTTGCTACCGATCGACCGGACGGTTTTCACCGATGTCTGCACGATCAACGGCGAGCGCTCCTGCACGGCGGCGAGCAGCACACCTTCCATGGTGAGGTCATTGACAATGTTGATCGCCGGGACGCCGTAGCGCCGTTGCAGCGCCGGGTCGACGATCTCCTTGAGTGAGACGACTGGCACGCGCTCTCCCTCCGACTTGGGCGTCAGGCCGACTGGTACGTCGGGACGACGATGACCCAACCGGCCCTGCCGACTGTAGGCACCCTCTGTGGCTTTCGAATCGGGAGATTCCCCCGTTCGGGTGGTAGGGATCTCCCTACCGCCCGAGCCTTTCAATCTGGTCCAGCCACGGATGGGTCGATCGATGGTTTCGGGGTACCAACGGATCGGATGGGTCGCCCGCCCGGGCGGAGGACCCTGGACCGGCTCGCGCGCAAGTTCAGGGTCTTGTTCTTGCCCCGGCTCAAGAAGCCGGCAACGGCACCGGCGACCAGTAGCACGACGGCGAGGATCAGCAACCACTTGAGTGCGGTGAAGATCAATCCACCGAGGCCCAGCAGAATCGCCAGCACAATCAGCACAATTGCGAGCACCATCGTTTCGTCCCTTCTCCTACTACGCGTAGTCGGTCCAGGCGTAGGAACATTCACCCAGGCCAATGCCCAGATCGAAGGACACTCAAACGATTTGGTGATTTTCCCCGCTGTGGTTGAGCCCGGTTGGGTTTCATCGGTCGCATCCGTCAGGCTGGTGCGCATGAGCGAATCCGAGCAGATGATCCGAACCGTGACCGCCGACATCGATCTCGATGTGATCGAGCCGGGGCGCGTCGTTTTCCAGATTGCTGTGGTCAAGGCGCCGGGCCTGGTCGTCGATGAGCTGCTACAGATCACGGTTGACGGCCAGTCGGTGTCCGCGGACGAGGTGATCGGGGTGACCGGCTCTCGATTCCATGTCGTCGAACCGCGACGGGGGAAACTCCTGCTGTCCTATCGGGCTACCGTCACCGGCCGGGCCGACGCCCCCGAGGTGCTGGACTACGAGCTGATCGAATACCTGCGTCCCAGCCGATATGCCGAGTCGGACAAGCTGGCCGCAATCGCGATGCGGGAATTCAGCAGCCTCACCACATCAGAAGAATTGCTGGCCGGAGTTGCCGCCTGGGTGGGCGGGCACCTCAGCTATGTCTCCGGCAGTAGTGACCCGATCGACGGCTCGGTGGATACGTATCTGCTCGGCCAGGGCGTCTGCCGGGATTACGCCCACCTGGTCGTCGCCTTCCTGCGCGCCCGGAACGTCCCCGCCCGCTTGGTTGCGGTCTACGCACCAGGGCTGTCGCCGATGGATTTCCATGCCGTCGCCGAGGCCTACGTCGACGGAGAATGGCGCGTGGTGGACGGCACTCTGCTGGCCCCGCGGTCGTCCCTGCTGCGCATCGCCACCGGACGAGACGCTGCCGACACCGCGTTCCTGGACAACTTCGGCGGCGCGATTACGTTCAACGGTGCTTGGGTCACAGCGGTCGTCGAAGGTGATCTGCCGGACGACGATCCCCGGTCGCTGGTGACGTTGGGCTGAGCGCCACGGTGGTCGGTCAGCTGCCTGTCACCGGACCAGCCAGCTTGCCGGCCTGGTCCAGGTAGTAGTCCTGCATTGCCGGGAAATAGTCCGCGAATTGCGGCAGCGTAGTACCTTCTCGACTGGCAATGAGGTTGTCCAGGTAGTACTCCCAGCCGGCACCGATATCCCCGACCCCGTCGGTGTTCTCGCGGTGTTGGACAAAGGTCAGCTCGGTACGCTCGCCCGCAGTGGCCGACAACCGGACGTCCAGGTGCCAATTGCCGGCGGCATCGATGGTGGTGATCGCGAGATGTTCTGGGGGTTCGCAGCTCTCGATGCGGGCGTCGGCCCATGGTGAGCCCTCCTCAAATCCCAGCTGCACACGAACAGTCGAGCCTGGTGCAGCATCACCCTCCCAGCGCCCGAACCACCGGGCGGTTCGTTCGCTCTCGGTGATGCTCGCCCAGACGTCGTCGATCGATCCACGGATGAGCCGGGTGAGCACGAGGTCCACGCCGTCGGCGGTTTCCAGGATCCGGCCGGTGGGTACGGGCGTCATGCGTTGTCCTCCTTGTTGTTTGGGCTTTCTTCGGCCGCGCTTCGGGGTGAGCGCTGTCGTTCGATCCGGGTCCTTGCCACTTCGGTCTCCAGCGCGTCCACCCGCTGGCTCCAGGCGATCGCCGCCGGCGCCGTGCTCCCAGCGGCACGCGTTGCCCGGGCTGTTTCCGCTGCCGGGCAGTTGCCGAGAGCTCTTTCGCAGGAGGTGAAGTCGCACATCCGGCAGATCCAGGCGCCGCCGCGTTTGGTTCGGACGGCGTTGGCCATCACTCGGCTCAGCAGGCTGTGCAGGCTGTCGAGCTCAGCGACTGTCAGGCCGGCGGTCATGTCGCCCAGTGCGGCGGTGCGTGCGGCGGCGATCTCCGCGGCGAGGCGTCGGCCTTCATCGGTGAGAGTGATCGCCCGGGATCGGCCGTCGGTGCCGGGTCCGCGACTGACAAGCCCGGCGTCAGCCAGCCGGTCCACCAGCCGAACGGCTCCCGAAGGCGTCAACCCGAGGACTCGGCGAAGCATGTCGACGGTCGGCTCGTCGAGGAATTCCCGCAATGCACTCAGCGCTGCCGCCGACGAGGCTGATTGCCCGGATCGGGCAGCCACCGCCTTGTCCGTCTCGTCGGTCACGACGAGAGCCAACGCTCCCAGCACATTGTTGGTGCGGCCGGCAGCGGTCACCCGAAGTCATACGACAGCGTCAACGGCATATAGGGGTAGTCCTCGTGTGTCGACCGACTGGTGGCCGTTCCGGTCAGTCCGGACAGCTCGCCGGTGCCGGCGCCTGCCAGCACAGTGGATTCACCGGTGGCAGCGGTTCCGTCATAGCCTCCGGTCCCGCGCAGCAGGAAGCTCCCCGATCTGCCGTCCAGCGTGCCGGTGATCGACATCAGCGACACGTAGCTGCTCGTGCCGTCGGCACCGTAGAACATCACGGCGTCAAAGGTCGCGCTCTCTATGCCGTCGGCCGGGCCGAGGATCACTTCGGCGCGGGTGAATTTTCGGCCATCGTCGTATTCCCGAAATGGCTTCTCGTCCCAGGACTCGATCCTCAGCTTGGTGTCCAATGTTGTGGTCATCACCTAACCATATGTGTGACTCACACACATATCAAGGCCGCGAGGAGATATTGCACGATGGTCAGTTCCTCACTTTTGCGGAGCCCGGGCTTACCTGTTGCCCCAGCTATTCATCCCGGCGAGTTCGGTGCGGTTACGGGCACCGGTCTTGCGCAGCGTGGACCCGACGTGTTTCTCGACCGTCTTCACCGAGATGTGCAACCGTTCCGCGATCTGTTTGTCCGGCAGCCCACGGGTGACCAGATCGCGAACCTGCGTCTCCCGCGGGGTCAACGTCGGTGCGAGAGTGTCTGCGTGCTCGGCGGGTTCGGTGTACAGGCCGTGCAGTACCTCGTCGGTGAACAGGCCCTCGCCGCGTGCGGCCGCGCGGATGGCCCGGGCAAATGCTGCTGCATCGGCCTCGATCATCACGGCCGCACGGGCCCCGGCATGGACGAGATCCCGCCAGCGTCCGTCATTGGCGGAGGCGGCGTCGCCAACGGCGACAACAGCAGCGTCGGGGTCGGTCTCGCGGAGGGCGCCGATCAGCGTGACGGCGCCGGACGGCAACGCCACGTCGATCAACACCACGTCCGGTCGCAGGAGTCGGTAGGCATCGAGAGCATCGCTCCCACTGTCGATCTCGCCGATGACCTGAACCGAATCCATGGTCTGTCCGAGTAGCGCGAGCAATCCCGCCCGGACCAACGGACGATGCTCGACGACCAACACGGTCGCTCTCGGCGGTACGGCCGGCGTTGCCGGGCGGTACGGAATGGCCACGCGGATGGTGGTCCCCCAGCCCGGAGTTGCATCGACTTGCATTGTTCCGCCGAGAATCTCTGTTCTGCTTGCTGTTTCGATCAGTTGAGCCGAGCCCGCCGGGTTCGCGCGGGAACCGTGGGCGCGAGACCCATCCGGCCGCGGCAATTCGGCGGCGTCGAAGCCGACGCCGTCGTCCTGAATGAGCAGCACCACCTCTGACGCGCCGTAGACCAGGCCGACCCTCGCGGTCCGGGCGTCCGCGTGCGCGACGATGTTGGCTATCGCCTGGCGGGCCTGGGTGAACATCTCTTCGACCACCTCGGCGGGCAAAGTGCGAGGCGGTCCGGCGACCACCAGCCTGATGTCCAGGCCTGTGCTACAGGCCCACGCCACTTGCGTCCGAATCGACTCTTCGATGGTCGGCGCGGTGGCCGCGGATGCTTGCGGCCTGGCACCCCAGACGGTGCGGCGGGTTTCGGTCAACGCGGTCTGCGCGGCCTGCCGCGCGAGATGGAGTCGGTCAGGCAGCGGTTCGCGGTCCGTGAGCAGGTCCGGTCCGCGCAACGTGTCACCGCCGAGATGCAGGACAACGGAGGCCAACGCCCTGGACACCGAGTCGTGGACGTCCCGGACCACACGTTCCCGTTCCAGCCCGGTGGCCTCCGCGCGGGCCAACTCGGCAGCCTGTGCGTGCATCCGGGCGTTGACGATCGCCAATCCGGCGTGACCGGCGAAGAGTTCCAGCAGCGTCACGTCGGCGGAGTCGAATCGCCGATCCGGATCGCGGCTGAAGACGATGCAGGCACCGATGACGGCACCCGACCAGCGGATCGGCACTCCGATGGTGCCGTGCAGGCCGACCCGGTCGAGTGGGTCGATGTGCCCGCCCCGAACGTGGGCGTACTCGGTAAAGGTCACCGGACCGCTGGCCCGCAGGATCTCGCCGGTGACGCCCTCGGTCAGCGGGAATTCGGTGCCTGACCGGCAGGAAACACCGAGGTCTATCTCCTTGCGATAGGTCCCCGCCCGCTCGTCGACCGTGCAGATCGATCCGCTGCTGCAGCCGAGAAGATCAGCCGCGTGCCGCAGAATCCGCTCGAGCAGCGGCCGGAGTTCGAATTGGCCGGCGAGGTCCTCGACGACCCCGGCCAGGGCCTCCAATTGATCATGGGCCACTCCGCGCGGTCGCCGGGCGTTGCCGGAGGGCTCCACGCCGCCAACGGTGCCATCGCCGCCGTCGAGATGGCCGAGGTGGCCGAGCGGGTCAGCTGCGGTGCTGAGCGTCATGCGGGTTTTCCTCCCGGCAACCTGGCCGTCGAGTGTCCGGTTCGAGGGTACGCGCGCGCTTCTTCTGCCATGAGGGTGTCGTCGGCCGCATTTCACGGCATCACAAGGCCCGCCATGATTCCCCGGGCCGTCGCTCGGATACCTTGACCTGCATGACGGTTGCGTCCGGTCCCGCCTTGTCCACTCCTGAAGTGGGTGCTGGCATCGTGATGCCCATCGGCGGTGCCGAGGACAAGATCGGCCGGATGACGGTGCTCCGGGAGGTGGTCCGGCTCGCCGGTGGCTCGTCCGCGCGGATGGTCGTGATCTCCACCGCGTCCTCGCTGGGCGACGAGATCACGCACGCCTACCTCCAGCTGTTCGCAACCCTCGGCGTCGCCGACGTCGTCGGTATCCGGCCGGAGAGCCGCTCCCAGTCCGCCGCGCCGGATCTGGTCGCGGCTGTGCAACGGGCAACCGCCGTTTTCATGACGGGTGGCAACCAGGTCAAGCTGGCAACACTCGTTGTCGGCACCCCACTGGGCCAAGCGATCCTCGCCGCGCACCGGCGGGGTGCGCTGATCGCCGGAACCTCCGCGGGGGCCAGCATCCTGTCCGCCCATATGGTGTCCTTCGGCAGCGGCGGGGCGACCCCGAAATTCCGCATCGGCCAGGTATCGCAAGGCCTTGGACTGCTGGACGAGGTCATCGTCGATCAGCACTTCACGCAGCGGAACAGGTTCGGTCGGCTGCTCGCGTTGATCGCGTCCAATCCCGCCCAGTTGGGGATCGGTATTGACGAGGACACCGCAGCGATCATCCGGCCGAGTGGACTGATGGAGGTCAAGGGCAGGGGCGTGGTGACGGTGGTGGACGGGTCCACTGTGCTGACCACGTCGTACACCGCGACCGGTACGCAGCCGCTGATGATGTCCGGGGTGCAGCTGCACACGCTGCCCCGCGGGGTGATCTTCGATCTCACCACGCGCCGCTTGGTGTCCGCTCCTGGTTTGCCCGACACCAGCAGTGCGCCAACGGTTGCCGTCTTGGCCGACGTACCGGAGGGCACCCGGCCGCGGAGCCGCCGGATCGCGGCTGAGGGTGCGCACGAGACCACCTCCGAACTGCGCAGGCGGCCGGCCTCGTCCTGAGTCGCATCGTCCTGAGTCGCTCTACTAGGTCAGCTCTGGGTCAGGGTCGCTCGCAGATTCCGGGGAGTGGGAGTCGTGGTTGCGGACGGCACCGTGGCTGTTTCCGAATGGGTTCTGGTTTCCTTATGTACGTAACCGTGACGTGGCTCTGAGTAGCGGAGATGGTAGGCGGGCGATCACAGCAGATCCCCTTCACCTCGTAGGAGCGCCGATGACCATCACCAAGCCACCGAGCACCACCGATCCAACACGGACCGCACAGATACCGCCGAAGCGGAAGAAGGTCAGTACGCACTGGCTGTACGTTGCGGTGATCGTCGCGGTCGTCGCCGGCACCGCCGTCGGTCTGATCTTCGGGAAGCAGGCCGCCGGACTCTCCGTGATCGGCACCGCCTTCGTCAACCTGATCAAAATGATGATCGGCCCGATCATCTTCTGCACCATCGTGCTCGGCATCGGGTCTGTCCGTAAGGCCTCCCAGGTCGGCAAGGTCGGCGGTTACGCACTGCTGTACTTCATCGTCATGTCCACCTTCGCCCTCGGACTCGGGCTCCTGGTCGGCAATCTGATCCACCCGGGTGAAGGGCTGCAGGCCGCCGCCGCCACCGCGACGTACACGGTGTCCACGCCGGAGTCGTCCGGGAACTTCATCATCGACATCATCCCGACGACCCTGTTCTCCGCGCTCACCGTCGGGTCCGTGCTGCAGGCGCTGTTCGTCGCATTGATCGTCGGCTTCGCTGTCCAGGCCATGGGCTCCAAGGGTGAGCCCGTGCTGAACTTCGTCACCGTCCTGCAACGCTTGGTCTTCAAGATCCTGGGCGGCATCATGTGGCTCGCCCCGATCGGCGCGTTCGGCGCCATCGCCGGTGTCGTCGGCGCCGCCGGCTGGTCCGCCATCGGGTCACTCTCGCTGCTGGTCGGCGTCTTCTACGCCACCTGCGCAGTGTTCGTGGTCGTCATTCTCGGCGCCATCCTCAAGGTGACCACCGGGCTCAGCATCTTCAAACTGATGTACTACCTACGCCAGGAGTACCTGCTCATCGTCGCCACCAGTTCGTCCGAGACCGCACTGCCGCGGCTGATCGCGAAGATGGAGCACCTCGGGGTCTCCAAGCCCGTCGTCGGAATCGTTGTCCCGACCGGCTACTCGTTCAACCTGGACGGCACGGCGATGTACCTGACCATGGCGTCGCTGTTCATCGCCAACGCCATGGGTGCACCGATGTCCTGGTCCGAGCAGTTGTCCCTGCTGATCTTCATGATCGTCGCCTCCAAGGGCGCGGCCGGTGTCACCGGTGCCGGCCTGGCCACCCTCGGTGGCGGGCTGCAGGCACACCGCCCGGACCTGGTCCCCGGTGTGGGCCTGATCGTCGCGGTGGACCGCTTCATGTCCGAAGCCCGCGCGCTGACCAACTTCTCGGGCAACGCTGTCGCCACCCTGGTCATCGGTGGCTGGGTCAAGGAGATCGACCGCGACCAGACCGCTCGGGTCTTTTCCGGTGAGGATCCCTTCGACGACACCGACATGCTCGACGAGCACTCCCCGGCCGAGCACAAGGCAGATGTCGAGTCCTACAAGACCAGGGAGACCGTGTCGGCGAACTGAGCCACCGGCATTCAGATGTGGCGGTGCAGGCCGATTACCCGGCCTGCACCGCCTCTCTCCGCGATACCCAATGAACGGCACGACCACAATGACTGCTGAGACTTTCACCGACGAGAGGGCCGACATGAGCAAGGCGCCGTACGAGCTTGAGACCACACCCGACGGAGTACATGCGCGAATCAATCTGCGGGGGAGCGCGGTGCTGGCGGCCCCGACGATCAACCGCGGGACGGCGTTCACCCTCGCCGAGCGAGAGGCCCTGGGACTGACCGGTTTGCTGCCGACCGGAGTGACCACCCTGGAGGGCCAGTTGCGCCGGGTGTACGCGCAGTACCTGCAACAGGCCGACGACCTGCGGAAGTGGGTGTACCTGGCCAACCTTCGTGATCGCAACGAGGTGCTGTTCTATCGGTTGCTCACCGAACACATCTCCGAGATGCTGCCGGTGGTCTACACCCCGACCGTCGGGCTGGCGATCGAGCGGTTCAGCCAGGAATTCCGTCGCACCCGCGGCGTCTACCTGTCGGTGGATCATCCGGAGGACGTTGAAACCGCCTTGCGGAACACGGGTCTCGGGCCGAACGAGGTGGACCTGCTGGTAGCAACCGATTCCGAGGGCATCCTGGGCATCGGGGACCAGGGGGTCGGCGGCATAGAGATCTCCATCGGCAAGCTCGCCGTCTACACGGCTGCCGCCGGCATCCATCCGCGCAGGGTGCTGCCGGTGGTGCTGGACATGGGTACCGACAACCTGAAACTACTGAATGACGACATGTACCTGGGTGCACGGCATGCCAGGATCAGGGACCAGCGGTATGACGACCTGATCGACGCCTACGTCACCGCGGTCAGCAAGCTCTTCCCGGACGCGATGCTGCACTGGGAGGATTTCGGTGCGACGAACGCCCGGCGCATCCTGAACAAGTACGCCGACCAGGTCTGCACGTTCAACGACGACATGCAGGGCACTGCGGCGACGGTCCTGGCGGCCGCGTTCTCCGCGGTCCGGTCGGCCGGCAGCCGGATCAGTGACCAGCGGGTGATCATCTACGGCGCCGGTACCGCGGGTCTTGGAATCGCGGACATGATGCGCGAACAGATGATCCGGGAGGGACTTTCGCGAGAGGAGGCGACCAGTCGGTTCTACCCGATGGGCAGCAGGGGCCTGATGGTCGACGACGCAACAGATCTGCTGGACTTCCAGCAGCCCTATGCGCGGCGGCGCGCCGAGGTTGCCGGCTGGGCAACCGGGGATCGCGGGATTGGCCTTGCCGAGGTCGTCAACCGGGTGCATCCGACGATGCTGATCGGTACGTCAACGCATTCCGGTGCCTTCACCGAGGCGATCGTCAAGAACATGGCCGCGCATACCGAACGACCGATCATCATGCCGCTGTCCAACCCGACGTCGAAATGCGAGGCGTTGCCGGAAGACCTGGTTGCCTGGACGGATGGCAAGGTGCTGACGGCAACCGGCAGCCCGTTCGGCCCGGTTACCTACCAGGACGACGCCTACCAGATTGCGCAGGCAAACAACGCTCTGGTGTTCCCGGGCCTGGGCCTGGGCGTGGTGCTGGCCAAGGCCACCCGGATCAGCGATCGGATGATCGCGGCGGCCGCCGATGCCGTCGCGCGTCTGTCCGACGTCAGCACCCCGGGCGCTGCGCTGTTGCCCCCGATGACCGATCTGCGGTCGGTCTCCGCAGCGGTGGCGATTGCCGTCGCGACCACCGCCGCCGAGGAGGGTCTGGCCCAGGTCGAACTGCATGACACGATCCAGCAGGTACATGACGCGATGTGGCGGCCGGAATACCCGCAGATCGATCTCCAGTCCTGAGCGGACACCATTCGCCTTCCCGGCCCACAGCTCGACCATTGGGAATGGCAACTGGCAGCAGCATGTCGCGGAATGGACGGCGGGAGCCTGACGGGGTCTGGGGCGGACTGTCCGAAGATGACCGGGCAGCCCTGTTGGGTGTGGCCTCGCTCAGATGCCCGGCCAGACCACAAGGCCCAAACTGAAAACAGGGCCGTGAAACTCTGCTATTCGGTGTTGGCGTGCGCCCGGGCGGCGTGGGCGTTGTCCACCCCCCTGGCGCCCGCGACGATCAGGCAGACCACGTCGAGGGCGACGTGCGTTGCCTGATCGAACAGGCTGGACAGCGGCTGGATGGTGGGGGCCTCGTCCACGCGCCGGTATTTGGTGGCGGCCGGAATGACCAGCAGGCCGGTGGCCGTCGTACCAAGCGGGGAGGTCACGTCGGTGGTGATCGCCCACAGCGTCGCGCCGAGCGCTGCCGCCTGCGCGGCGACGCGGACGGTGCCACCGGTTGTGCCCGAACCAGAAACTGCGACAACGGTGTCGGTGCCCTTGATCGCGGGAGTCGTCGTCTCCCCGACCACAAAGGCAGGCAGCCCGAGGTGCATGAGCCGCATCGCGAATGCTTTGGCCATGAACCCGGAGCGGCCCTCGCCGGTGATGAAAATCCGGTCGGCTCCGATCAGCGACTTCGCCAGGGCATCCAGCTGTTCGCGTTCGATACGTGATGCAACACCGCGGATCTCGGTGAGGACGGTATCCATCTGGTCGTCGCCGGGGTGGGTCATGAGGATTCCTCCAGTAGTGGCGCGTTGGTGGCGCAGATCGCCGACCGCAATTCGGCAACAGCGGCAGCAGGATCGCCGGCAGCGGCAATGGCAGAGCCGACGATGAGGCGGACATCACCCCAGCGGGCCACCGTTGGAATGTCGTGCACCCCGAGACGACCGGCAAGGGCCAGTCGCCGACCGGCGGCCCAGGACCCGAGCAGGGCGGTGGGGTCGGTGTCCGTGGTCTGCGCATCCTTGGGAACATGCGCGGCAAGGACAACCGAGCGCGGCATAGCGGCAGCGACGCGCTCTCGCCCACCGGCGTCCAGGGCCATCAGGTCGACCATCACTTCGATATCGAGCTCACCAGCGACCAGAACGGCGAGTTCGAGCGTTGCCGGCGTGGAAAGACCCAGCACCGTCACCGATGCCGCGCCCGCTTCGGCGGCCATGGCGAGTTCCGTCCTGGCGTCGTCGGCGGTTTTCATGTCGGCAAGTACCGGCGTGCCGCCAGCGGCGGCAACGATTCGCGCAACGCCCGGCATGCCGTATCGCTTGATCAGGGACGTGCCCACCTCGATCCAATCCGCAACACCGCACACCTGCGCGGCGATGGCCTCGGCGCGGTCAAGAGGAATGCGGTCCAGGGCAACCTGCAGGGACATCGTCGTCGTGCGGAGCGAACTCATTGGGCCACCGCCAGTTGGCTGCCGGGGTGCCGGCCCCGCTTGGAGTGGTCGCGCAGGAACATGGTCAGCTCGAGCCGATTCGGCAGACCGTCCCGGTCGCCCGGGCTGGTGGTGGCCAGGGCGCCGACCGCCGTCGCCCGGCGCAGGCAGCCACGGGCGGTGAGCCGGTCGAGGGTGCCGCTGATGTAACCGGCTGCGAACCCGTCACCGGCTCCGACGGTATCGACGACCTGGACCGGAAAGACGTTGCGACGCAGTACTTCTTCGCGAGTGACGACCGTGGCGCCGTGTCCGCCGTCCTTGATGATCACCGTGCTTGCGCCCATATCCAGGTAGTGCCTGCCGATCTCCAGCGGATCCGAGGTGCCGAGCAGGACCTGACCCTCGCTGGCGCCTGGCAGCACAATGTCGGCGAGCCGGGCCATCTCGTGGGTGACGTCGATCATCTCCCGGGTGGACTCCCAGAGCACGGGCCGCAGATTAGTGTCGAACGACACGGTGACGCCATGGTCCTTGGCGACCTGGACGGCCCGGAAGGCGAAATCCCGGGTCGTCGGCGACAGTGCGAGCGGGATGCCGGTGACATGAAGGTGCCGAGTCGCGCCGATGTAGCCCTCGAGGGCCGGGTCCCAGGCGAGCCGGGACCCGGCTGAGTTCTTCCGGAAGTAGACCACTTCGGGATCACCGCCGCCGGCGTGCGACTTGACCTGAAACCCCGTGGGGGCTTCAGGATCGATGGTGACGTGACCGGTGTCGATTCCCGTACTGGACAGTGCGGTGTGGATGAACCTCCCGAACGGGTCGTCGCCGACCCGGCCGATCCACCCGGTGCTGTGCCCCAACCGGGCGAGCCCAGTGGCGACATTGGTCTCAGCGCCCGCCAGTGAGCGGGTGTAGTGCTCGACCTCGTCAAGTGAACCCGGGATGCCGGCGACGAACATCGCCATGGCCTCGCCGAAGGTGAGGACTTCGGGTGCGGGGCGCGCGCTGGTCATCGCTGGGGTGTCCTTCCGTTTGACTGGTGCGCGGCCCCGACGAGTTCTTTTGCGGAGGAGGCGTTCTTGCGCAGGATGATGGGGTTGACAAGGTCTCCGACGCCCGGAATGCCAACCCGAGTGATGCCGCCTGGAGCGAGCCGGAGGCTGCCTCCCGGTGCACCGGTCAAAATCACGTCGCCGGGATGCAGGGTCATGATCGAGCTGAGATAGACCAGCACTTCGATGACGCTGCGGGCCAGACCCCTCGTACTGGCCAGTGCGCCCGACTGCTGATCGTTGCCGAGCCCGACCGGTACGTCTGCCGGATCCAGGTCGGTGCGGATCCAGGGGCCGAGGGGGGTGAACGTGTCGCGGCTCTTGGCCTCGGTCCACAGGCTGTCAGAGCCCTGGGCCGCCCGGTCGGTGACGTCGTTGGCACAGGTGTAGCCGTAGACCGCGGCCAGTGCGTCGTCGGGAGTCAGGTTCTTCGATCGGCTACCGATCACCACGGCCAATTCGGCCTCGCCGTCGACGGCGGTCTGTCCCGGCACGAGTTCGATGTGCTGACCCGGGCCGATGACCGAATGTGGGGATTTGTGGAAGGCCTGTGGCGCAAGCAGTCTGTCGGCCGGTCCGGTGTTGTGAGCCATGCCAAGGACGACTCGCGGCCGGCAGGGAGCCAAGAGCTCCGCATCATTGCCGGGCACCGGCCCGGAAACCGTAGGGGCGGACGAGCCGGTTTCGAAGGGGTCAGACAACGGTAGGTAGTCAACGGTGCCGTCCGCGAACTGGACGACCCGGGCGTAGGTAATGGCTCCGCGGTGCGGGCCGTTGGTGACGCGGATCCGGGCCAGCAACATCAAACACCGACCGGGGTGGCACCGGTTCGGGCGCGGTTGATCCCGGCGACCACCGGCATGAGCGCCGCGGACAGCCCGAGGCACGCCGCCATCAGCAGGAACGAGGCATCGGTGGAGCCCGTGCTGTCGTTCAGCCAGCCGATGAGGTACGCCCCGGCGAAACCACCGAGGGCACCGAAGGAGTTGATGAGGGCGATGGAGGCGGCAGCCGTCTGCCGGGGCAGGAATTCCGGGATATAGGCGAAATACGGGCCGTACGGCGCATACATGGCGGCGCCGGCGACGGCCAAGAGCAGGAACGACCACCAGAAATTGTCCGAGCCGATCAAGTAGGAACCGTAGAACGCAACGGCACCGAGCGCCAACCATGGCCAGACGAAGTTGGCGCGGTTACCGGCCCTGTCCGAGGCCCGGGAGTTGATCAGCATCAGGATGGCGGCGAGGCCGTACGGGATAGCGGAGATGAGGCCGGTCAGCCCGATGC
The DNA here is from genome assembly GCA_963730295.1 of uncultured Actinomycetota bacterium. Lineage (GTDB taxonomy): Bacteria > Actinomycetota > Actinomycetes > Mycobacteriales > Nakamurellaceae > Nakamurella. Next base: position 619,005 of record CAVSRE010000012.1, read on the forward strand.
CCGACTTCGAACCCGCAGCCACGATGGACGGCAGCCAGAACACGAAACCGTAGATGCCCAGGCTCCACAGGAAGTACTGGACGGAGAGCAGCATGACGTTGCGGGAGGTGAGGGCCTTCAGGTAACCGCCGGCGGGCTTGATCTTCGCTTGTTCAGCGGCAATGGCGGTCTCGACGGCCTCCGCCTCGCGGGCCTCCAGCCACTTCGCATCACGCGGCTTGTCCCGCATGATGTAGCGGAAGACGAAGGCCCAGGCGATAGCCGGGATGCCCTCGACGATGAACATGCCGCGCCAGCTGGTCAGTTCGACCAGGTATCCGGAAACGGCCGACAGCCACATGACGGTGATCGGGTTACCCAGGATGAGATAGGTGTTCGCTCGGCCGCGTTCCTTGCTGGTGAACCAATTCGCCAACAGGATGACCATCGCCGGCAGGACGGCAGCCTCGACCACGCCGACCCCGAACCGGACAACGATCAAGGCCGTTGACGAAGTCAACAGGCCCTGCAGGGAGGCCAATGCGCCCCAGGCAATCAGCGACCAGAAGACAAGCCGCACAGCACTTTTGCGCTCGGCATAGATAGCGCCCGGGATCTGGAAGAAGAAATACCCGAGGAAGAAGCTGGCGCCGACCAGGGCGGACAACGAGGCGCTCAGCGCCAGGTCGGACTTCATCCCGCCGGCCACCGCGATCGAGAAGTTCGATCGATCCAAGTAGGCCAGTGAGTAGGTGACGAATGCGATGGGGATCAACTTGGTCCAGCGCTTGCTGGCCAGGAATCCGCGATCCAGGATCTCCGCCTGCGCTGTGGCAAGTGTGCTGTCCGGTGACTGGGTCACCGGCGATAGGTCGTTGGGCATGGCACGTCCTCGGGCTCCGCCGACTCTCATCGGCTCTGATGGGATTGTTTCGCTGCGAGCAACTTCCATATTATGGAAGGAGCTTCTGGCCTATGGAAAAAGTGTGGACGTTGCCTGAGAACGTGTCAAGAGTTTTCCGCAAAGTAGTGGTAGCTTCCATATCGCGGAATTGATCCGCGACCAGGTTCGGGAGGCATGTCATGGCGGATGCGGCAACCGGCGCTGCAGATGGATCGACTGGGGTGGCGCGGTCCTCGACGGACATGGTCGCGAAGGCGCTCTCCCTGCTGGACCTGTTGGGGGAGTATCCGGACGGCGCGGCCCTGAGCGACCTTGCCGCCCGGTCCGGATTCCCGTTGAGCACCACCCATCGGTTGTTGGCCAGTCTCATCCGAGGCGGGTTCGCATCGATGTCGGACACCGACCGGCGGTACAACCTGGGTTTGCGGGTCTTCGCCCTTGGGCAGCAGGTGGCCGGTGCACGGGGGTTCGCCGGAACCGTGCTGCCGCAAATGGAATGGCTCGCCCAGCAGACCCAAGAGGCGGTGCTGATGTCGGTGCTCGACGGGGATCATCAGCTGTATGTCCACTACGTTCCGGGCCCGCAGCAGGTGGGCGTCATCGGTGAACGGGGGCGGCATGGGCCGTTGCACTGCACCGCGATGGGCAAGGTGCTGCTGGCCTTCGCGCCGAAGGAACAATCGGAACGGCTCGTCGAATCGATCAGTCTCGAGCGGCTCGGACCCAACACGATCACCGATCGTGCCGAGTTCCGGACGGAGATCGCCACGGTCCAGGCACGTGGTTATGCGATCGCCAACGAGGAGCACGAGGCCGGCATACTTGCCGTCGGCATGCCGATCATTGACAACGGTGGCCGACTGCGAGCCGCAATATCCGTTGCCGCGCCTGCCTTCCGGTGCGACCCCGAGCGCTTGGTGTCGTTTCTCCCGGCCATGCGCACTGCGGCCGAGACGATCAGGATCCTGCTGGCCGGATAGTCTGCCCGGCCTCCGCACTGCGTGCCCACGAACATCAAGGTGGTCAGCGGCAAGGGCGAAACGCTGTCCAGCGCCAACCCCTCCGAAAGGAGGGAATGGCCACCTCCGGAAGGACACCACGGCCATCCGCCTCTGTGCATCGGCCGTCATTCGCGGTGTTCTGATCTCACGGCACCAACGACGGTGCCGGAGAACCGGGAGTCACACCCATGGAAAACCCGCTCACCCCGCTGCGGTTTCTGCAGCGCGCCGCATCGGTGCACCCGGACCGGACAGCGATCATCGACGGGACGAGGACTTTCACCTACGCCGCGATGGCGGCCGAGGTCAACCGACTGGCGAATGCCCTGCTGGCCAGGGGGTTGCAGAAGGGCGACCGGGTCGCCTATCTCGCCCCGAACTGCGCCGAGGTGTTGGTCGGTCATTTTGCGGTACCGCTCGCCGGTGGCGTCGTGGTCGCCCTGAACACCCGACTGTCGCCGGAGGAAATTGCCCAAATCGTCGAACACTCCGGTGCCGAGTTCCTGCTCGCGGATGCGCCGCTGGTCGAGCCGGCCCGCGAGAAGCTCGCCGCCGTGACCACCCTGCGGGAGATCATCACCCTGCCCAGCGAGACCGGCAAGGACGTTGAACTTGCCTTCACCACCGGTTATCAGGACTTGCTGGCCGCCGGCAGCGACGTCCCCATCCCCTTCGTGGTGGGCGACGAGGGCGACGCGATCAGCCTGAATTACACCTCGGGCACCACCGGCAAACCGAAGGGCGTCGTCTACACCCACCGCGGTGCCTACCTGAACTCCCTCGGCGAGGTCATCCATCAGGGCTTCGTCGACGGCTCCAGCTACCTGTGGACGCTGCCGATGTTCCACTGCAACGGCTGGTGCACGACGTGGGCACTGACCGCCGTTGCCGGTACCCATGTGTGCCTGCGGGCCGTCAAGGCCGACGACATCTGGCGGCTGATCGACCACGCCGGGGTCACCCACATGGCCGGCGCACCGACCGTGCTGTCGATGATGAAGGATTCGTCGCTGTCGCACCCACTACGGCAGGCGCTCACCGTCACCACCGCCGGTGCCCCGCCCAGCCCGTCCATCATCAACGCGTTCGCCGATCTCAACGTCACGGTCGTGCACGTGTACGGGCTGACGGAGACCTACGGGCCGTACACCGTGTGTGAGCCGCAGGACTCCTGGCACGGGCTGCCCGCCGCAGAGCGATCGAAGCTGATGTCCCGTCAGGGTGTCGGCATGATCACCGCTGATGACGCGAGAGTCGTTGCCACCTATGGGCATTCCGATGAGCTGGTCGACGTTCCGGCCGACGGGGTCACCATGGGCGAGATCGTGATGCGCGGCAACACCGTGATGAAGGAGTACTTCCGGGACCCGGAAGCGACCGAAGAGGCGTTCAAGGGCGGCTGGTTCCACTCCGGCGACCTGGGTGTGCGGTACCCCGACGGCTACATCCAGTTGCTGGATCGGGCCAAGGACATCGTCATCTCGGGCGGCGAGAACATCTCCACCGTCGAGGTCGAGCACGCGCTCGCCTCCCATCCCGCGGTCGCCGATGTCGCCGTCATTGCCATTCCGGACGAACGGTGGGGGGAACGGCCCAAGGCGTTCGTCGTCCTGGCCGCCGGCCAGACGGTCCTGCAGGCGGACCTGATCCTGCACGTCAAGGACCACATCGCGAAGTTCAAGGCACCGAAGTCGGTCGATTTCGTGGTCGAACTGCCGCGCACGTCAACCGGCAAGGTCCGCAAGGACTTGCTGCGCACCGCCGAATGGGCCGGGCACAACAACAGGATCCAGGGATAATCACCGTGACCATCACAACTGAACTCACCGAAGCCACTGGAAGCACCAGTACCGCAGGGGATGTCGAGTTCACCGACATCGAATTCCCGAACGGCGACGACCTGGCGCTGTCCAGGGCCACCGACTTCTACAGCCTGGACGAATTGCTGTCCGACGACGAGCGGGCAATCCGGGATCGGGTACGGGCCTGGGTGGACACCGAGGTCTCGCCGATCGCCGCCGACTACTGGGAGGCCGCCCGATTCCCGGTCGAGCTCGTCAAGGGCTACGGAGAACTGGGCATTGCCGGCGGATCGCTGGTCGGTGACGGTTGCCCGGGCCTGTCGTACCTGGCCGAAGGGATGATCGCCGCCGAGCTCGCACGAGGAGACGGCAGCGTCGCCACCCTGAACGCCGTGCACTCCGGCCTCGCGATGACGACCATCGGCATGCTGGGTTCGCCGGAGCAGCGGGCCCAGTACCTGCCGCGGATGGCGGCCTGCGAGGTCCTCGGGGCGTTCGCGTTGACCGAACCGAAGCACGGCTCCGACGTCGTCGCGCTGGAAACCAGGGCCCGGCGGGACGGCAATGAATGGGTCCTCGACGGCGAGAAGCGCTGGATCGGCAACGGCACCGTCGCCGGCATCGTGGTGGTCTGGGCCCGGGACGACGACGGCAACGTCGGTGCCTTCGTGGTCGAGCACCCGGACGGCGCCGAGCACCCGGTCCCCGGCTACCACGCCCGGAAGATCGTCGGCAAGGCCGCGAACCGCGGGGTCTGGCAGGCCCAGATCAAGCTCGACGGCGTCCGGGTACCGGCCGGCGCACGACTGGCGAAGGCGAACGGTTGGGACGACGCCAACTTCGTGCTCGCCAAGTCCCGACAGACCGTCGCCTGGGAAGCCTTGGGTCACGCCATCGCCGCGTACGAGGCCGCGTTGTCCTATGCCCTGCGGCGGGAGCAGTTCGGCCGGCCGTTGGCCCGGTTCCAGCTGATCCAGGACAAGCTCTCGCACATGCTGTCCGACATCACCTCGATGCAGCTGGTGTGCACCCGGATGTCGCAGTTGCAAGCCGAGGGTCGAGTCTCGATCGAGCACGCCGCGCTGGCCAAACTGAACACCGGTGACGGTGCCCGTCGGGTTTGCGCGATGGCCCGGGACATCCTGGGCGGCAACGGAATCCTGCTGGATCACCACGTCGCCCGGCATCACGCGGACATCGAGGCCGTCTACACCTACGAGGGCACCGACTCCATCCAGTCGCTCATCGTCGGCCGCGCCATCACCGGGCTCAACGCCTTCCGCTGACCACGCCCCCGGAATCGCGCCGATCAACGTCCACCGCGCTGATCAACGTCCACCGCGCCGATCAACGTGGCCGAAATGTGAACCGTGGGACGGAAGTCAACAACTTCAGCCGCGCGGCGGAAGTTGATCGGCGCGGTCCCACCCAGCACCACCACCAAGTTCCACCCCTGTACCCCGACTCACCCCCGGCACTACCGACAAAAGGAGCACCAACGATGTCCGCCCCAGTCAAGACCCAGGCCTCACCGAGCAGCAACGACCCCGAACTGTTCGCCGATCTCAATGACCCGACCGCCGGTCGGGTGGCCCAGGCGAGGGAGATCGCCTCCGCCCAGACCTCGATGATCGCCGACCCGGCCGGTCTCGGGCTCGCCGCCTTCGCGCTGACCACCTTCCTGCTCAGCCTGGTGAACGCCGGAATCCTGCCCAAGGACACCGAGCCGATGGTATTGGGCGTCGCGCTGACCTTCGGTGGTCTCGCCCAGCTGCTGGCCGGCATGTGGGAGTTCCGCAAGGGCAACGTCTTCGGGGCCACCGTGTTCTCTGCCTACGGCGCCTTCTGGCTCTCGTTCTGGGCGTACCTGACGTTCTTCGCCGAGAGCATCCCGAAGGAGCACCACGGTGTCGCTGCCGGCTGGTACCTCATGGCGTGGGCACTGTTCACCGTGCTGATGCTGGTTGCCGCGCTGCGCACCACGGCAGTGCTGGCCACCCTGTTCGCGGTCGTCGCAGCCGTCTTCGTGTTGCTCGCCCTCGGTGCCTTCGGCTTTGGTGCGGCCCTGACCACCATGGGCGGCATCCTCGGCCTGGTGGCCGCCGGCCTCGCCTTCTACCTGTGCCTCGCCGCAGTGGGCGCCTCGACGTTCGGCCGGCCGATCCTGCCGAACCGGCCGCTGTTCCGCAGCTGATCTGACTGCAATCGGCAAAGCGGCCGGCTCACCCCGCACGGGGTGGGTCGGCCGGTTTGCTGTGCGTGCCCTACAACAGCCCGCGCTGCGCCGCCCGGACAACAGCCTGCAGTCGGGAATCGACGCCCAGCTTGTCCAGAAGTGCTGCAACGTAACCCTTCACGGTGGTCTCGGCGATGAACAACCGGCCGGCGATCTGCTTGTTGGAGCAGCCCTCAGCCAGCAGATCGAGGACCTCCCGCTCCCGTGGCGACAAGACGACCTGCTCAGTTTCGCCGCGCAATGCGCTGACCATGTCAACGGCCAGCGACTGCGCCACCCGCGGATCGATCACCCGGGTCCCGGCGGCGAGATGCCGGAGACGCATGATCAGGTCGTCGGGTTCGGCGTCCTTCAGCAGCACGCCGTCGGCGCCGGCGGCAAGGCATTGCCGGATCAGATCCATCTCGGCAAAGGCCGTCAGGATGACGATGTACCCGCGCTTGTTGCGTTCCTTGAGGACGGCGCACGTCGCCGCCGGACCGGGCGGATCCGGTGTCCGGAGGTCGAGCACCACCAGGTTCGGTTGAAAGCTGGTGGCGATCTTGATCGCCTCGGTGGTCGTTCCCGCCTCCCGCAGTTCCAAGTCGGGGAACGCCTCCGCCAGCAGGGATCCGACGCCGCGGCGGGCCAACGGATGGTCGTCGACCACCAAAACCTTGACCGGAATAGTCACGCTGTTTTCGCTCGCTCATGAGTCGTAGCCCGGCGCAGGGAGGGTCAACCGCTGCACGACGAGACCGTCACGATCGGGGTTGATCGTCAGCTCCAGCTGTCCGCCGAGCCCGGCGGCCCGGTCGGCGATCATCCCAAGGCCCGACCCGGGCGCCCACGGGACGCCACGGTCGGAGTGGGCAGCGGCGGCCCCGGCGGGCCGGTCCGCGTGTTCACCCCACTGCATCTGCAGGACGAAGACGACGTCCTGTGCGCCCCAGCGCAGGGTCGCCATCACCTGCTCGGCGTCGGCATGCTTGACCGCGTTCCGCAGGCCTTCCCGTAGGCCGTTGATGACGAGTTCGGTGACCTCGGGAGCCAACCCGCGCGGAGTGCCGCGGTGGCTCCACCACACCGGAATGCCGCTCGCCGCGGTGAATGCTCGGCCCTCGGCGACCAGCGCAAGATCAAGGCCACGCCCATCCGGCACACTGCACAGGTCGGCAAGCGTCGCGCGCAGTTCCGATCGCGCCGCGCCGGCAACCGTTTCGATCTGCGCGAGGCTGTCCGCCAACGCGATCGGGTCCGACTTCCCCCGGGATCGCCGGGCCAGCACGCCGACCGAGAAAAGGGTCTGGGCAATGGAATCGTGTAGCCGGCTAGCGATTTCCTGACGCTGACGCAGCGCCGCCAGTTCGGCCTGGCTCGCCTTCTGGGCGAGGTGGTGCAGGGCGGTTCCGGCTTCCGCGGCGAGCCCCTCCAGCTTGATCACGGCGATGTCGCCCGGGGTCGTGTTGGTCCGGACGGCGGCGTACAGCAGCGCCTCGATCCCGTCCGGGCCGAGCACCGGCACACAGACGATGCCGTGAATGCCCTCGACGTGGACGGCTTCCATGTAGTCCGGGGTGATCAGCGCAGACTGGTGGTAATCGGGCAGCCGGACCGGCTCGCCGCTGCGCAGCACCAAGCCGCCAAGCCCGGCTCCCGGCCGGATCCGCAGGTTGCGAAAGGCCTCGGAGCGGATTCCGCTGTACACCGACATCGGGAACAAGCCCTCAACGTCGCGGACCGCCGCCGAAGCAATGTTCATCCCGGTGACCACCCGGGCACGCGAAACAAGGGCGCTGACGATGGATGACGTGTCCTCGTGCAACCCGACAGTGGGCGTGGTGTTTGCCACCCCCCAACTGTCACGTGTTGCGCCGATTAAAGCCAGTCTTCGGGACAAGGACAGGACCAAAGGCCCTGATCGCCAGCCGAGCGGTCACTCCAATCCTCCCGGTAGCGCGCCCGCCACGCATGGAGGGCAGAATGCCCAACACCGGTCAGCAGTGGGAAGGGCGCTTCAAATGACAGACGCAACAGCGGCCGCAGTGCCTTCCGGGGCGCAGCAGGCCGGCCCGGACATCACCATCAGGGAGACCCGGGTCTACCGGGGGCCGAACTTCTGGTCCTACGAGCCGGCCATCCACATGGTCGTCGATATCGGCCGGCTGGAGAAGTTCCCCACCGACCTGCTGCCCGGTTTCACCGAGTCGCTGCTGACACTGCTGCCCGGTCTGCATGACCATCAGTGCTCCCGTGGCCGGGACGGCGGTTTCGTCGAACGGATGAACGAGGGCACCTGGGCCGGGCACGTCGTCGAGCATGTCTCGCTCGAGCTGGAGCGAACGGCGGGGCACGAGATCACCCGGGGCAAGACCAGGTCCACCGGTGAAAGCGGCGTCTACAACGTCATCTTCGGATACCTCGACGAGACCGTCGGCACCCTGGCCGGCAGGCTTGCGGTCCGGCTGGTGAACCAGCTCGTACCCGGCAACGACCTCGGCGACGACGAGTTCAATTTCGACAGTGAGCACGAGGACTATCTGCGCACCTGCCAACGGTCGGCCTTCGGCCCGTCCACCCAAGCCATCCTCGACGAGGCCATCGCCCGCGACATCCCCTGGCAGCGGCTGAATTCCGGGTCCCTGGTGCAACTCGGACACGGGGTGAACCAGCAGCGGATCCGGGCCACCATGACGTCCCTGACGTCGTCGCTCGCGGTGGACATCGCCTCGGACAAGGAGCTGACGAACCGGCTCCTTTCGGCCGCGGGCCTCCCGGTGCCCACCTCAGAGGTCGTTCGCCGGGCCGATGACGCCGTGCGGATGGCCCGCCGTATCGGCTACCCGGTGGTGCTCAAGCCGCTGGACGGCAACCACGGGCGCGGTGTCGCCATCAATCTCAACTCCGAGGAGGAGGTCCGCGCAGCGTTCGAAGAGGCCTACGACCAGTCCCGCCGCGGCTATGTGCTGGTCGAATCGTTCATCACCGGCAAGGACTACCGGGTGCTGGTCGTCGGCGGCCAGATGATCGCGATCGCGGAGCGGGTGCCTGCGCACGTGATCGGCGACGGGGTCAAGACCGTCGCCGAACTGGTGGAGGTCACCAACGCCGACCCACGTCGCGGCGTCGGCCACGAAAAGGTGCTCACCCGGATCGATGTGACGCCTGGGGCGGTCGAGCTGGTCAGCGAACAGGGCTATGCAATGACCGACGTCCCACCGCGGGGCGAGATGGTCAAGTTGGCCCTGACCGGCAATATGTCCACCGGCGGCATCTCGATCGACCGCACCTTCGAGGCACACCCGGACAACGTCGACATCGCCGAGGAGGCCGCCCGCGTCGTCGGGCTGGACATCGCCGGTATCGACTTCCTCTGTCCGGACATCACCCAGCCGGTCCGGGAGACCGGCGGCGCGATTTGCGAGGTGAACGCGGCGCCCGGCTTCCGGATGCACTCACACCCGACCATCGGTGACCCGCAGTATGTGGCGAAACCCGTTGTGGACCTGATGTTTCCGCCGGGTACGAGCTCGCGGATCCCGATCATCGCGGTCACCGGCACCAACGGCAAGACCACCTGCAGCCGGATGATCAGCCACATCTTCAAGAACATGGGCCGCAAGGTCGGGATGACCTCGACTGACGGCATCGTCATCGACGACCGGCTCGTCATCAAGTCCGACGCATCCGGGCCGCGTTCGGCGCGGATGGTGCTGCAGAACCCGCGGGTGGACTTCGCGGTGTTCGAGGTCGCCCGCGGCGGGATCCTGCGGGAGGGCTTGGGGTACTCCCGTAACGACGTGGCCGTTGTGCTCAACGTGCAACCCGATCACCTCGGCCTGCGCGGCATCGACACCGTCGAGCAGCTCGCTCAAGTCAAGCAGGTGATCGTCGAAGCCGTGCCGAAAAATGGTGCGGCCGTGCTGAATGCGGACGATCCCCTGGTGGCCGGGATGCGCCGGGCGTCGTCCGGTGAGGTGGTCTGGTTCTCGATCGTCCCGGACAACCGGATGATCTCCGACCACTGCCGCCGCGGTGGCAAGGCCGTCATCCTGGAACCGGGGGAGCTGGGCGATCTGATCGTCCTGGTGCACGGCCGGCGGCGGATGCCGATTGCTTACACGCACCTGCTGCCGGCGACCTTCGGCGGCAAGGCCATGTTCAACGTGCAGAACGCGATGGCCGCGGCCGGTGCTGCGTATTGCTCCGGTGCCCACCTGCAGGACATCCGCGGTGGCCTGCGCTCTTTCACCCCGTCGTACTACTCGGCGCCCGGCCGGATGAACATGACCGAGGTCAAGGGCATCAAGGTCATCGTCGACTACTGCCACAACGCGCCCGCGATGGTGGCGCTCGGCGGGTTCGTCGACCGGTTCTTCGAGGACAGCGCCTCTTGGGAACGCCCACAGCGGATCGGTGTGGTCGCCACCGCGGGCGACCGCCGGGACCAGGACATGATCGACCTCGGGCGCGAGTCCGCGAAGCACTTCGACCGGATCATCGTCCGGGAGGACGTGCGACTGCGCGGCCGGGCGCCGGGCGAGACGGCCGGGCTGATCGTGCAGGGCGCCAAGGAAGCGCAGGCAGAGGGGGCCAGGGTCAAGCAGATCGAGGTCGTGCTGGACGAGATCGAGGCCACCAAGGCGGGCGTGGAATGGGCCAATCCGGGCGACCTGGTGGTGGTTTGCGTGGATCAGTCACGCGCGGTGTGGGACGAGCTGCAGGTGATCGGCCAGCGCGCGCAGGCCGGGTCGGCGGACGAGTTCGACGATCGCTGACTGCCCGCATCGATGACGCGACCTCTGCCGCGAGCAATTATGGGGGTCATGACAGATCAGCAAGCTGCGACACCGCAACCGCAGCCCCCGAAAGAGTCGGCCCGACCACTGCCCCAGGTCGATCCCGCTGATCTCGGCGGCGATCCGGTGTGCTGGGCGCCCCGGCTCTGCCCGGACTGCGGGCTCTTCGTCCCGGTTGAGCCGCCGACCATCTGCCCGAGGTGCGGCGGAATGGTCGGCGTGGATTAGCGCCCGGACCCGACCGGAACGGCTCGCAAAGCGATGTCCGCCAGTTCGGCACGGGTTGGTCCGGGAGTGAAATCCGGCCGCCAGCCCGTTCGATACACCGCCTTGGCCCTGGGTTCGACGGAATCGAGGCACGACGGCATTCCGAGCATCGACACGTAGGGACCGATCGCCCGATTGATGCCGGGGTCTTGCGAGGCGGCACGCATGATCAGATCTGACGGCAGTCGATGGTCGAGATCAATGTCCATCCCCGCCCACCGATCGGCCAGTGCGTTGTCCATCCGGTGGTGGTCCTCGACCCAGGGCCGCATGTTCGCCTCGCACCAGGAATCGAAATCTTCGCCGATCGCCACTCCATTGGGGCCGTGCTCATCGATGAGTCTGAGCAACTCAGCGGCCTGCAAGTAGCTGGTGGTGAGCCCGCGGCCGAAATTCGGGGTAGTGGTGCAGACGGCGTCGCCGACGAAGATCAGCCCCGGCAAGGCGATCTCGCCATCGGCGCGGCGCTGGCTGCGGTAGTTGTTGAGCAGTGGGCCGCCGGGCAGAACGTTGGTGATCGGCCTGGAGATCGCCGGATCCGTCCACGCGGCCAGTCCCGGGATCGCGGCCGCGGCCGCGTCAAAAGCGGCGTTGTGCCGGAGCGGCACCAGCGTGCGGTCGCTGGTGTTCCGGATGATCAGCGTCGAGAACGTGCCGCGTTCGTGCAGGAAGATGATCACCTGATACCCCTGGTAGTCACCCTGCCAGGCGAGCGGGTTGTCCAGCGGCGGAGTCGAAATGCCCTCCCGGAGTTGGTACTGCCGGTCGACGTAGGCGATACCGCACGGCCCGCCGATGCTGGGCGCCGATCGCAGGTCGCGGTTGACCCGACCGGATCGCCCAGAGGCGTCGAGGACCAGGTCGGCCTCGACCGAACCGCCGTCCACCCTGATGCCGCTTGCCCTGCCGGCTTCGGCGCTCACCCCGTCGACGTGTCCCTGCCGGATCGTCAGACCGGGCTGCTCGAGTGCGGCTGCCCGTAGTGCGGCCTCGAAAGTCGCTCTGCGGGAAAGTATCCCGGCGGGCACGAGGCCCATCCCGGGCACGGGCATCTCGATGGGCTCGGCGCCCTGCGCCAGCCAGTTCGCCCACGCCTGCGGCGACTCCCGCCGCAGGAGAGCGCCAATCTGTGGACGGAAGCCGTGGGCGTGATGGAACTGCATGACGCCCTTGCGTGGCCAGGAACCGTCCGCGCAGGGGCCGCCGTCGCGGTCGACGGCAACCACCTGGTGTCCGCGGTTGGCCAGGCCGATGCCCATGACGAGACCGGTGGGGCCGGCTCCGATAATCGCCACCTTCATCGATTCCGCCTCATTCGTGTTACCATCGGTGTAGTGAATCTGGGTCAAGCATGGGAGTGCGCGCCGATGCGGTCAAGTGATTTGTACACATTCGCCCGGCGACGACGGCCGGCATGACGGTTGGGGCCAAGCGCGGGTACGACTCGCCGTTGCGAGATGAGCAGGCACGGGTGACGCGCCGCGCGATTGTGGCGGCGGCGGCCGAGCTCTTTGTCTCGCAGGGTTACGCAGCGACCACCATGGATGCGATTGCCAAGGCGGCCAACGTCTCTCGGAAGACAGTGTTCGCCGCAGGCGGTAGCAAATTCGCGCTGCTGAAGGACGCCTACGACTGGTCGCTGGTCGGGGACGATGAGCCGATCCCGATGGCCGATCGGGCGCCGGTGCAGGGCATCATCGCCACGGCCGACCCCGCGCAGGCCGTGCGGTTGTGGGCCGCGATGATCACTGACACGGCCACCAGGGCGGCCCCGATCGGGGCGGCGTTGGCAGCCGCCGCGCACGTCGATGACGAGGCCGCGGCCCTGGTCCGGCTCTCGGATCAGCACCGATTGCAGGGAGCGCGGGCCTTCGTGGCTCACCTTTCCGCGATCGGTGGGCTGCGCCCCGGTCTGCCTCCGGCCGAAGCGGCCGACCTGTGCTGGCTGGCGATGGACCCGGGGCCCTATGTGCGGCTGGTAGTCGAGCGCGGGTGGTCGGCGGCGCGCTTCCAGCGCTGGCTCACTGCGGCGGTGAGCCGAGAACTGCTCGCAGATCAGTCAGCCAGCATGGCGCGATCGTAGTTCGACGGCACCGGCAGGTTGACCGACGTGCTGATATCACCGAGACCCGGGCGACGATCAACTCGCCGCCGCCGGACAGCTGTTTCCAGCTGCGCAGTCAGTGCTTGGTGGCCTTCGAGACCGGATTGAATGCGTCCGCGGTACTGCCCTTGGACTTTTTTTCGGCGCGCTTTTCCTTGATGGATTTTCCGGGTTTTTTCGTCATGGTCTGTCGCGGGGACTTGTCGGACATTGCCGCTCCCTATCGAGACCGTTGCGGCCTCCTGCGCTGACCTTACGCTGCCGCGCTGCCGCAGAACGCCACGCCGTCCAGACCATTGGTGAGCATCACGAAGCGTCCGGGGACAACGGGTTTCGGCGTAGTCTCGAGATAGACGTCATGGCGGATCTGCGGTGACTAATTCGAGCACGAAAAGCGGCACAGAATTGGAATCATCATGAGCAAGGCCACCGCACTGTCGCCCTACGAGAACCGGGTCGAACTCGTCCAGGATGTCGTCAGCGAAAACACCAAGCTGGACAAGAAGGCGTCTCGCGCGCTGTCCGTCAGCATTCTGCTGGTGCTGGATCAGATCCCCGAAAAAGTCAGGTAGGCACGACCCCCAGCAGGGCTTCCGGGTCGACAGTGCCCTCGGCGATCACAGCGATGCGGGAGTGGGGGATCTCGGTGCCGGACGATGTGCAGCTGTGTCAGGGCGCGGGGGCGTCGGGTTGAAACTGTGTTGCTGCACTCCGCGCTGCGGCCCCGCCGGCCGCACTCGCGACGACGATGGTGACCAGCGCGCCCAAGATCAACGCCGGTGCCTCACCGGGCCCGAGCAGATTCAACTGGGTTGCCAGCGTCGCGGCGGCAACCGGGACACCGAGTTGCGCGCACGCCAACGCGCCGATGGACACCGGTTGACCGCCCACCCGCATCGCGACATGGGCGAGGAGGGCGCCGAGTCCGAGTAGGAGCCCGAGTCCGATCAGGGACGGATTTGCGGCGAGGTCGCGGACATCGAGCGACGCACCAAGCCAGACGAAGAACAGCGGACCGAGGAATCCTTCGGTCAACGCGAACAATTGCTTCGCGAGACGTCGGGGCTGGCCGATGCCGGCCACGACGATGCCGAACGCGAAGCCCGCCAACATGATCGAGACGTGAGTGGCGACCGCCACCGCCGCCAGCACGAACAGGATCGTCAGGCTGAAACGCAATTCCAGGGTGAACTTCCGGGCCCCCGATAGTTGATGCATTCGGAGTCGTCGTCCGGACCTTTCGAACCGATGCAGGCCAAGAAAGAGTCCCACCGAGCAGGCGATGACCGCGCACGCGCCCAGCGCCGCCCGTCCGGCGTTTTCTGGATCGATGACCAATGGCAGTGCCACGATGCACGCTGCGTCGGCGATGGCGACCTGGGGCAGCAACTGCAGAACGGCTGGGCCCGTCAGTTGCAACGAGTCCACGATCGGGAGGATCAACGCGGCCGATGACGACGCCATCAGCACCGCGTACAGAGCGGCGTGCCCCGTGTGAAACAGTGCCGCGATCACGGCCCCCAGACCTGCCGCAATCACCCCGACGGCGACCGCCCGTAGCACCCCGGGTCCGATCCCCCGCCCCAACCGCGGGTCACGCACCGGGACGTGCGAACCGGCGACGAACATCACCAGCGCGAAGCCGATGTCGGCCAGAAAGGTGAAGGTCGGATCGTCGGAGTCAAGCCAACCGAATCCACTCGCCCCCAACACCATCCCGGCGAGCAATTCGCCGAGCACAACGGGGATGTTCCAGCCCGACCGGAGCGCCAGCAGGGGTCCGATCAGGCCGGCGGCAGCAATGGCCGCCAACGTTCCGAATCCCATGGCCCCTCCACCGGTGCGTCGAGCACCCTGTCGCGCACACTATGCCGATGGATCTCCAGGACGCGCTCGCATTCGTCAGTTCCCACGACCGCACGGTCATCAGCACCCGCCGCCGGGACGGCCGGCCGCAGATGTCTCCGGTCAACGCCGGGGTGGTCGACGGGACCGTTTGCATTTCCAGTCGAGCGCCGCTGGCGAAGGTGCGGAACCTGCGCCGGGACCCGACGGTGTCCGTGCTGGTTTTCACCAAGGAGTTCTTCGGGTCCTGGGTGCAGATCGACGGCCGAGCCGAAATCGTCGATCAGCCCGCGGCTTTGGACCTGCTGGAGACCGTGTACCGAACCATCGCGGGCGAACACCCGGACTGGAACGAGTATCGTGGAGCGATGATTCGCGACGAGCGGGTCGTCATTCGGATTCATCCGGAACGGGCTTCCGGTCAGGTGTATTAAGGCGGCAGGCACTCCTATGGCGGGTCAGGTACCGGGCAATTCAGACGACAACGAAGCCGTCGGGCCGGATTCGTCGGATCCAGTCGACCCCGAATCCGTCGATGAGGCCTTGAGGTCCAGCTTGGCCGGGCTGGGGCGGCTCGCGACCGGCCGACTCGAACTCGCAGACATGTTGACCAGGGTTGCCGGGTACGCGGTCGACGCCATCCCGGGGGCCGATGGAGCCGGCCTGACCCTGCTGGAGGACAATCGGACCGACACTATCGTTGCCACAGCGGATTTCGTCCAGCAGGTCGATGACATTCAATACACGATGGGCGAGGGGCCGTGCATCAGTGCGGCCAGGGAGTCCAGGACGTTCACCTCGGGTTCCCTCGGCGGCGAGCATCGCTGGCCCAGGTTCGGGCCGCGGGTGGCTCGGCTGGGTGTGCACAGCGTGCTGTCGCTGCCGCTGGTCACCCCGGACGGGGTGTTCGGCGCCATGAACGTCTATGCCCACGCCAAGGGTGCCTTCGACGGGCACGCCGTCAATGTCGGGGAGTTGTTCTCGGTGCCGGCCGCGATTGCTGTGCAGAACGCCCAGGTGCTTGCGCAGGCAAAGCGGCTTGCGACGAACCTGGAGGCGGCGCTCACCAGCCGGGCGGTGATCGATCAGGCCATGGGGATCGTCATGAGCAGGACCGGATGTACCGCACCCGAGGCGTTCGAGCGGCTGAAGGCGCGAAGTCAGGCGGAGCATCTCAAGGTCTCGACGGTCGCGCAGTCGGTGGTCGACGCGGCGGTCCGGCGGGCCAGATCACGGCGCGCTCCCGATGATCCGACGGCCACCCAGCAGTAACACCTGCCCGGTCGGCTACCTCGAACTGGTGCTCCTGGTGACCAGGTTGATCACCAGCAGGAGGCCGAGCGCGCCCAGGCAGGCCACCCCGAAGCTCTGCCAGTCCCAGCCGAAATTCCACGGAACACCCGTGACCCACCGGTAGATGAACCCGGCCAGTACGGCCCCCAGGATGCCGGTCGCAATGTTCGTCAGGCAGCCGCGTTGTTTGTCCCGCAGTACCAATGAGGCGACCCAGCCGGCCAGCGCGCCGAAGAAGATCCACGACAGCCAGCTCATCCCGCAGCCGCCGGTTGGTCGGGGGTGCTGCCGGGATCGTCAACTGACGGCGGGACGACGGCGGTGAGTGCGGCGACGGCCGCGGACGGATCAGCGCCACGCCCGACGGCAACGCCAACGAGGTAACAGGTCAGGGGGCCGGCGATCCTGGCCACACCGTGCGCGACGTCACGGGTCAGATCCAGCAGCTCGTTGCGAAGGTCAGCGGAAATGGAATCAGCGGGGACGTCGAGGGCGGCGGACGCTTGCGCGATCCAGTCGTCAAGGGTGCTCATTGCTGCGACGGTAATGCGCGCCGGCGTCGGTCGGCATCAGGGTTCCCCCGGAATCCAGGTCCGGGCGGTTGTTCCCGCCGCGCGGAGGAACTCGTTGACTCGCGCACCACCCGTCACAAATGGGGCAAGTTGATCGGCGCTTCGGAAGTTGATCGGCGCGGGAAATGGGGTCAATGATCGGTGGGCTGCTCGCCGGCCGGGTGGTTGCGCAGGGATCCGGCGTGCGCTTTCGTTTCCGGATCACGCTTGCTCTTGAGCAGGCTGGCGATGGTCGTCACCGTGAGCACCACCACAATGACCAGCAGCGACAGGTTGGTGCTGATTTCCGGTGTGCCCGGCCAAATACCGTGCGCCCAATGCAGGATCAGCTTCACCCCGATGAACCCGAGGATCACCGCCAGCCCGGTCGACAGGTACACCAGCCGATCCAGCAGGCCCCTGACCAGGAAGAACAGCGCACGCAGGCCCAGCAGTGCGAACGCATTGGCGACGAACACGATGTAGGCCTCGTCGGTGACGCCGAAGACGGCCGGGATCGAATCCAGCGCGAACAGGATGTCGGTGCTGCCGATCGCGATCAGCACGATGAACAGCGGGGTGGCGAACCGTTTGCCGTCGATCCGGGTGAACAGGCTGCCGCCGTGGTACTCGTCAGTCACCGGAATGGCCTTGCGGGTCAGTTTCACGAACATGTTGTCTCCGATATCCGGGTCCTGGTCCCGGTGCCGGTACAGCTGGATGGCCGTGTAGATCAACAGGACGCCGAACAGCAGGAACATCACCGCGAACAACTCGAGCAGGGCGGCGCCCAACACGATGAAGATCGCCCGCAGGATCAGCGCGATGATGATGCCGAACGTCAGCACCTTGTGCTGGTGCTGCTCGGGCACCGCGAACGTCGTCATGATGATCACGAAGACGAACAGGTTGTCGACCGACAGGCTCTTCTCGACGATGTACCCGGCGAAGTACTGGGTACCGAAATCACTGCCCGCGAAGTACCAGAAGACGAGGCCGAAGACGATGGCAACGCCGATGTAGAAGATCGACCAGGCGACCGCCTCCTTGAACCCGACCGCGTGCGGCTTGGCCGCGGCCAGGATCAGGTCGAGGGCGAGCAGTCCGACGATCACCGCGATCGTCACCGTCCAACCGAGGGTGCTGATCTCGAGCATGTGCGCGTCTCCATCGTCGGTTGTCTGGCGGTAGGGATCGGGCGATTGAGTGTTGTGCTCTCAACTGGGCAGCGAGGCCAGCAGTTCCTGTTCGCGGCGAGCGGTCAGGCCGGCCTTCCTGGGTCGATCAAGGCCCTGCCTCCGTTCCCGGTCGAGCAGGTCGCCGATCAGCCCAGGCCGCGGACAATGACGCAATCCTGCGGCAGCAGCGGCCGCGCCGGACCAGTGACTGCTGCCGGCCGCGATCCACAGGGCACGCCGTGCCGCCGAGGATCAGCACGTTCATCGCCCGCGCCAGTCCCGATCGGCCGCGTTCCCGCTGCTCAGGCGTGGTCCTCGTGGTCGCCGCGCAGGTGGTGGTCGTGCTCGTCATAGGCGTTGAACGGTGCGCCCGGCCGCGACCACTCGGCAGGTTCCACCGGGTATCGCAGGGTGGCCGGATCCGGCGCGGTACCCGGCCTGGTGACGGTCCCGCCGTCCTTAGCGCGCTTCTTCGCGGCCAGTGCACCCATCGTTTCCAGCACCACCCGGTGCGCGGCGTTCACCGTCGTCTCGGCATGGTCGTACGGCGGGGACACCTCGACGACGTCGAGCGCGACCAGCGGGGTCTCCAGGGCGATCGAGCGGACGGCGCGCAGCAGGTCCGCCGGGTTCATCCCGCCCGGCTCGGGGGTGCCGGTGCCCGGGGCGAACCCCGGGTCGAGCACGTCGATGTCGACCGACAGGTAGAGCCAATCGCAGCCGTCGCCGGCCCGGGCGATGGCGTCCGCGATCACCGGGCGCATCCCACGATCCCACACGTCATGCATCAGGTGCCAGGTCATCTCCTGCTCGCGCATCCAGTCGAAGACCTCCGGCGGTGGCCAGTACCCGCGCAGGCCGACCTGCACAAAATTCCGACCGCGGATGGCGCCGGACTCGATCAGCCGGCGCATCGGGGTGCCGTGCGAGTGCAGGTTGCCCTCGATGCTGTCAGCGGTATCGGCGTGCGCGTCGAAATGCAGCAGTCCGACCTTGCCCCAGCCGTACTTGCGGGCCACCGCGGTCGCCGACGGGTAGGTGATCGAGTGATCGCCGCCGATGACGACCGGGAACGCACCGGCCTTGAGCACGTCGGTGACCTTGGACTCGATGTTGCGGTGCGACCGGGCCGACTGGCCGTGCGGGCAGTAGGCGTCACCCGCGTCGACGACGTCGAGCCACTCGAAGATGTCCAGCCCGAGGTCGAGGTGGTAGGTGCCCGGGTCGTAGGCCGCCGAACGCAGGGCCCGCGGGCCGAATCGGGCACCGGCCCGGTAGGTGGTGTTGATATCGAACGGTGCGCCGACGACGGCAACGTCCGGCCGCCGCTCGGCCAGCGCTTCCGCGCTGGCCACCCAGTCGCGTGAACTGAACGTCGGCAAGCCCTGGTCGTCGTTGTCCGGATTGTGCTCCCCATCGGGGTGTTCGGCACCGCCGAGTTCGGGACCTGCTGGTCGGTCGGCCTTTGCCACCGGGACCTCCTGCGTCGGGCCGTGCACCAAGGATCAAGATCAACTGTCGCCGTATGACGCGGCACCGCCACGCTACCGCCGGTGGGCGCGAGCGGCCGGGTGGATCCGGCCGGGTGGATCTCGCGTTCCGGGCAACCCCGAGTCGGTCCCGCGCGTCCCCGTACGGTGAGCCCGCAAACGACGCCCCTGCCACGAATCTCGGCCGCGCCACCCGCGCCTGGGCCGTGGACCGGGTTCACCCAGCCGCCGGTCCCGCCGCGTTCCGACACGCCAGTTCCGCGACGTCGCCGGTCGCTGCGCGGGTTGGGTATCGGGCTCGCGGCGCTGGTGATCGCAGCCGGTATCGGTCTTGCGCCATCCATCCCGTCCGCGAACGGTGCTGGTGCTGCCTGGACCAGCTTCCTGCCCTGGACCGTGCTGTTGTTGGTAGTGCTCGGCGCGATTGCCGTCGTTCGGCGCGCGTGGTGGGGGCAGTCCGCGGTCATCGTGGCGGTGCTGGTGTGGTCGGCCGTTTTCGTCCCGCAGATGATCCCCGCGGCGGTTCCGGGCGGTTCGACGCAGCTGACAGTTGCGACGCAGAACATCGGTGCGGCCAACACCGATCCGCTGTCCTCGGCGCAGGCGCTGGTCGCCAGTGGTGCCGGTATCGTCGCGGTGCAGGAGATCGTCGGGTCCGACGGTGCCGCAACCAACTTCTTGGACGCCCAGTACGGCTACCACGCCCGGGCGAGCACAGTGGGGTTGTGGTCGCAATGGCCGATGTCGGCGCCCGAGCCGATTGAGCTCGGCATGAGCTGGGCCAGGTCGTTCCGGGTGGTTGTGCATCACAGCCAGGGCGATATCACCGTCTACGCCGTGCACCTCCCGTCCGTCCGGCCCGGATACACCGATGCACGGGATCAGGCTATCGCCGACCTGGCCGCGCTGGTCGCCGCCGACCCGGCCGAAAAGGTACTCGTCATGGGCGATCTGAACACCGCGACAACCGACCCCACTCTGACAGCGCTGACCGGTGAGCTCACCGACTCCCGGGAGGCCGTCAAGGGCGGATTCGGGTTCACCTGGCCCGCCAAGTTCCCGCTCACCAGGCCGGATCACGTCCTGGGTCGTGGCCTGACGCCGGTCTTCGACCAGGTCATGGCCGCCGGTGGCAGCGACCATCGTGGCGTGCTGGTGGGGCTCGACCTGCAGGGCTGATCTCGACGAGCCCGCTGCGCGATCAGTCCAGTGTTCCGTAGCGTGCCCAGGCGGAATCGGTCATCGTCACAGCGGCTTGCCGAGCGGTACCGAGAGCGGGGAGCCAGCGTAGTGGCCGAATGGCGCGACGTCCAGGTAGCCACTCGACCGATACAGAGCCAATGCCTCCGGTTGTGGGAGGCCGGTTTCCAGGATCATCTGCCGGCAGCCGCCGGCCCGCGCCGTCGCTTCCAGGTGGGCAAGGACCGCTCGGGCGAGACCGCGACCCCGAAACTCCGGGCTGACGTACATCCGGCGGATTTCGGCGCTGCCGATCGGGGCGTCGACCCGCCGCCAGCCACCCATCGCGACGGGCCGGCCGTCAATGGTGGCGATCACGAACATGCCGGCCGGCGGGTCGAACTCCGCCGCGTCGATCGGCGAGCTGTCTTCTTCTCCGTACATCCGCACGTATTCCTGCTGGACCTCGGCGACCAGCGACTGCACCTCGGGATCCTGGTAGCGGGTCGATCGCAGACGGATTGTCTCCACCCTGTTCGGTTCCACTCTGTTCGGCTCCCCCGCGCTCGACGGCACGCCCGTCATCCTGCCTGGCAGGTGGGGCACCAGAACAGGTTCCGGGTGGCCATCACCTCGGTCTGGATTTCGGTCCCGCAGATCCGGCAGGGCTCGCCGGTGCGTCGGTAGACGTAGAACGAGTCCTCGCGCAGCGGCCTGCTGCGCAGGGCACGAGCCCGCTGCGGCCGGTCCTCGGGCTCAGTGGTGACGATCCGGCCCGCCTTCACGCCCGCGCGGAGCAGGTCACACAGGTCGGACCAGATGGCGTCCCATTCGTCGTGGGTGATGTCCTTGCCTGGCCGGAACGGGCTGATCCGGTGCCGGAACAGCACCTCGGCCCGGTACACGTTGCCGATCCCGGACAGCACGTCCTGGGACATCAGCAGTGCGCCGATCGACGCCTTCGACTTTGAGATCCTGGCCCAGGCGCGCACCGGATCGGCGTCAGCGCGGAGCGGGTCGGGCCCGAGCCGGGCCAGGATCACGTCCCGCTCAATTGGGGTGATCAACTCGCAGGCGGTCGGCCCGCGCAGGTCGGCCCAGGCGGACTCGTTCTCCAGCCGGAGCCGCAACGCACCCCGTGGGTCCTGGGCAGGCATCTTCGCGATCGGGAACTTGCCGTACAGACCGAGATGAATGTGCAGGATCCGATCGGCCGGCCGGTGCGCGCGGAAGATCAGGAACAGGTGTTTGCCGTGCGCGTCGGTGCGGGTCATCGTCGCCCCGTCCAGTAACGCGGCGCTGGCCTCGAACCTGTCCTGCAGGGTCGACGCCGCGACCGGGCGCCGGCCGAATGCCCGCGACAGGTCACGCGACAGTCGGTGGATCGTGTGGCCCTCGGGCACGCGCTGCCTTTCTCGGCGGATGAACAACGAAGGGACCGCGGTTCGGTCGCGCTACAGCTACCGGCTGCCCGTCGGCCCTGGATGCAGCACGAGCCGGTCAGGTGAGCAGCCACACCTCGACGTCGGTACCGGCGTCCAGGTGGGTGTCGTCCTCGCCGATGACGAACATGCAGTCCGCGCCGGCCAGCCAGGACAGCAGGTGCGAACCAGGCCCGCCCCACGGCGCGACGGTGCCGGCGACGGCGTCCAGGTGGCCGCGACGGAATTGCCGCTTGCCGGCGGGGGAGTCGACCGCGGTAGTGAGCGGGGCGCGGACCATCGGCCGGGTGATGTCCGGGTGCCCCATCGCCGCCCGGATCGCCGGCCGCAGGAAGACCTCGAACGAGACATAGGAGCTCACCGGATTCCCCGGCAGGGTGACGATCGGAACGCCCGCATACCGGCCGGCGCCCTGCGGCATGCCTGGCTGCATGGCGACCTTGGCGAACTCGATGCCCTGCCCGGTCAGTGCGTCCTTGACCACCTCGTACGCACCGGCCGAGACACCGCCGGAGGTGACGATCAGGTCGGCGGCCTTGGCGCCCTGGTCAAGCACTGCGCGCAGTGCGTCGACGTCATCGGCGACGAAGTGTTCGACCCGGGCGTGCGCGCCGACGGCGGCGATGCCGGCGGCGAGCATCGGCGCGTTCGACTCATAGATCTGGCCCGGCCCCAACGGCTTACCTGGTTCCACCAGTTCGCTGCCGGTGGACAGCACCAGCACCCGCAGCGGTCGGCGCACCGGCAGGTGGGAAAAGCCCAGTGCGGCGGCCACGCCGATCTGTTGCGGCCCGATCACGGTGCCCGCCGCCAGGACAACTGTGCCGGCCATGACGTCCTCGCCGCGGGTCCGGATGTGCACCCCGGCCGGCGGCGCACTGTCGATCCGAACCACGTCGACACCGCCGTCGGTCCGTTCCACCTGCACGATGACGTCCGCGCCGGCCGGCAGCGGAGCGCCGGTCATGATGCGGGCCGCGGTTCCCCGCTGTAGCGGTTGCGTATCGGTACGCCCGGCAGGGATGTCCTGGGAGACGGGCAGGGTGCGCGGCAATTGCTCGATGTCCTGCGCGCGCACCGCGTAGCCGTCCATCGCCGAATTGGCGAAGGGCGGTAGGTCGATCGTCGCGATGAGATCCGCAGCGAGAACAAGTCCGTCTGCCGCGGCCAACCGGGTCGGCTCACTCGGAGTGGGTGACAACAGGTCGGCGATGACGCGGGCGTGCTCTTCGACGGTGCGCATGCCCGCCATCCTGCCCGGTTACCACCGCAGGTAAAACGCAGGCCGAATCAGCCTGGTCGCCTGCGACTACTTCGTCAGGCGCGGTTCGGCACCAAGGCTGTGACTCCCCGTCTTTTGCGGCGACACCGGCCTAGTCCGAACGGTGGACCTGGCGGTCCCGGTGGTGGAAATCGGTGGGAAATAAGAGTTCTCAACGCGGCAACGGGGCGGAGGTGGGGTACGGTCTGAACGGCGCCGACGGAGCCATGCCGCTCCGCGGCCGCGCCTTTGGGGAGGAACATTCATGAGTTCTGTGCACTATGAACTGTGCAGCACGGCTGGGCTACAAGTGGTGACCGACACGCCGGATGATGCGGCGGCGACGCTGGTTAGACATCTTTCCGAAGTCGGTTCGATGGGCGCGGTTGACTGGATGATCACCGGGCCACAAGGGCGCATCCATCACGGGCGCTTTGAAGCGCCACCCCATCTGCCGCCGTCCATCTCGGTGGCCGATCACGTTGACGTCGTGCACGGTCAGTTGCTGCGTGACGCGGCGCGGCTGATGGGTTCGGGGTTGACGACCCACTGAACGCCGGGGGGTCAGCCCGCCTGACCCACTCGCGTAGCCACCTCGCCGGGCATCATTTCCGATCCACCCCGACGCTGGATCTCGGCCACCATCTCAGCCCGCTGCTCCAAGGCGCACACCGCGACCGCGGACCCGTAGGGCAGCGGCGGCGTGGCCTCGTCGAGTAACTGGATCAGCCCGGACAATTCGTCCGGCGACTCGTCCACCTGCACCACCCCGGCTTCGGCTGCGCCTGCTCGCCAGATCTCCTCCATCTCGCCCGGCTCCCGGCCGCGCAGGTACTTGATCCGGCCGGCCACCACCAGCCGATCGGACGCCTGTGCGGCCATTGCGCCCATGGCGTGGATCGCCTTGTCGGTCCGGTCACCCGCGGTGCCGAGTACCACGGCCAGGTCGCCACCGGGCAACGTCAGCGCCCCGGCAACCTCCAGCAGGGACTGCAATGACGCCTCGTTGTGCGCCAGATCCAGCAGGATCGCGTAGCTGCCGACCTGGTAGACATTGAGTCGACCCGCGTTGTGTTCGGCGCCCGCGGTGAAGCCGGCCAGACCTTGTCGGACCGCGTCCAACGGCACCCCGATCGCGATGGCCGCGGCGGTGGCCGCCAGCACGTTCGACACATTCACTTTGGAAGCACCGGCCAGGGTGAGCGGCACGTCGGCCACGTCGATGATGAAGGTCGGGTCGAGGCCGCGACCCAGCACGACGATCTTGCCGTCCACCACGGTGATCGCCCGGCCGCCCGCCTCGATCGCTTCGTCCAGGTAGGGGTTTTCCGGATCCGGCGAGTAGAACCACGGCCGCGCTCGTGACACCGACCGCATCGCCCTGACCAGGGGGTCGTCCGCGTTCAGCACCGTCCAGCCGTGGGGTTTGGTGATTCTGGCGACCACCGACTTGACCTCGGCCAACTGCTCGACGGTGTGCACGCCGAGCAGCCCGAGGTGGTCGGCGCTGATGTTCGTCACGACGGATACGTCGTTCACCGCGGTCCCGACGCCGCGCAGCAGGATGCCGCCGCGGGCCGTCTCGGTGACGGCCACCTGCACGGTCGGGTCGTCCAGTACCCGAGCCGCCCCGCCGGGGCCGGACCAGTCACCGGTCTCCACCTCTCGACCGTCGATGAAGATGCCGTCGGTTGACGACCAGCCCGGCGTCCGGCCACCTGCCTTCACCAGGTGCGCGATGAGCCGAGTGGTGGTCGTCTTGCCGTTCGTCCCGGTCACCGCGACCACCGGAATATTCGGCCGCAGCGGGCGGATGGTCTCGCCGGGGTCATGGCCGGCCAGTTCGGACGGCACCTCGCCCACCGCGACCACCGGGTCCATGCCCTGTGTGGTGATCGCGGAGAACGCCCGGGCTACGGCCAGCCCGAACAGCTCGGCGGTGCCGCGGTGCCGGAAGGGATAGGCCACCACGATGGTGTTGTCGTCACCGGGGCGGCCGACCGCTGCCACCCTGGTGCTCAACGTGCCGGCCGCGCGCCGGACCACGGCAGCAGCCAGCTCCGCCGCGGCCAGCGCGCGGGTCGGGGAGTGTGGCAAACCGACCGTCGGATTGCGGACCCGCAGCGCCCGCTGCCAGGCGACGACGGCCGCCGGTTCCGCGCCCAGGACGCCCTCGGCATCCAGGGTGAGCTTGACCGCGGGCCTGGGGAAATAGAGGTTCGGCCCGGTCAGGACGCGCAGTTCGACTGGTCGTCCCAGGTCCTCGGCGTGCGGGTGCATGCGGGAACCATAATCGCGCGGGCGCAAGTGCGCGTCGCTACCCGAAACGGGCAGTTCCCGGCGCTAGCGTCGGGGCGTGTCGGCCGACCTCGCGGGTGTCACAAGGGTCGCGGTGGACCTCACAGAGGCCGTCGAACCCGCAGCAGCCAGGGACCTCGAAGAAGTGGTCATCGGGCGGTACCGCTTGCGCCAGGTGATCGGCCGCGGCGGATCGAGCGTGGTCTACCGGGCGATCAACGATCATTTGGCGGCCCTGCCGCGGGTAGTGGCCGTCAAGGTTGCCCTCGAGGAGCGTGCCGCCGATCCCGATTTCCGGCGCCAGTTCCACGAGCAGCGGCGGGTGTCCGCGGCGGTCGACCACCCCGGTGTGCTGCCCGTCGTCGACTCCGGTGACGATCGCGGCCTTCCGTACCTGGTGATGCCGCACATCGAAGGCGCCGATCTGGCTCACCAGCTGACCGGGCAGGCACTGACCGTGGGCCGGGTGCTGGTGCTGCTGCGCCAGGTCGCCGATGGGCTGGACTCGATGCACCACGCCGGAGTGCTGCACCTCGACGTCAAACCGGCGAATGTGCTGGTCGGGCGGCTGATCCTGCGGGACCGCTGTGCGGGGCTCGGGATGGGCAGGTGGATGGGGCGGCCGGCCGAGTCCCGAGCGTTCCTCACCGATCTGGGGTTGTGTCGATTCCTTGCCGATGCGCCGCGTGGCTACTCGCCCGACTTCGTTGGATCCCCGCGGTACGCCTCGCCCGAGCACCTGCGGGGGCGAGAAGTCCGGTCGTCATCGGACGTGTATTCGTTGGCCTGCATGTTGTTCGCCTGCCTGGCCGGTCACCCGCCCTACGTTGGCGACGTGCCGTCGGTCGTCACGGGCCACCTGAGCGGCCGAGTGCCGTCCCTGTCGGCGCTCACCGGACTGCCCCGGTGCCTGGACCGGGTGATCCGGCGCGGTATGCACCCGGATCCGGCGTCGCGGTTCGCCACCTGCGGTGAACTCGTCACCGGCGCACGGCTGGCGATCATCGACGGCGCAGCCTGACCGTCTGCCGGCAGCGGATTCGGCTCTGTCCCCGGGTCGGCGACCTTGCACTCTCCTGCCGGGAGTGCTAAACCTGAATTGGCACTCGGGGACCCTGAGTGCCAGGTCGGTGCGGTGAGAATCCGCCAGGTCCGGGCCACCGATTGGTCGCGGGCCTTGCGGTTCGTCCGTCGCGGGCACCTCCGCCGGCCAGTTCCATCCCCAAGCTGCTGACCGGACCACGGTGTCACAACGCGCGTGGATTCGGCGAATCTGGAGGATCAACACCTCATGTCCAAGCTGATCGCTTTCGACGAGGAAGCTCGTCGCGGGCTCGAGCGCGGGATGAATATCCTCGCCGACGCCGTCAGGGTGACCTTGGGGCCGCGCGGCCGCAACGTCGTCCTGGAGAAGAAGTGGGGCGCGCCCACCATCACCAACGATGGTGTCTCGATCGCCAAGGAAATCGAGCTCGAGGACCCGTACGAGAAGATCGGGGCCGAACTCGTCAAGGAAGTTGCCAAGAAGACCGACGACGTTGCCGGTGACGGCACCACGACGGCCACCGTGCTGGCCCAGGCCCTGGTGCGCGAAGGACTGCGCAACGTTGCCGCCGGTGCGAACCCGATGGCCTTGAAGAAGGGGATTGAAAAGGCTGTGGAGGCTATCAGCTCCCAGCTGCTTTCCGACGCCAAGGAGGTCGAGACCAAGGAGCAGATCGCTGCGACCGCCTCGATTTCCGCCGCTGACCCGGCCATCGGCGAGCTCATCGCCGAGGCGATGGACAAGGTCGGCAAGGAAGGCGTCATCACCGTCGAGGAGAGCAACACCTTCGGCCTCGAGCTGGAGCTCACCGAGGGCATGCGCTTCGACAAGGGCTACGTCTCCCTGTACTTCGCCACCGACCAGGAGCGTCAGGAAGCCGTCCTGGAGGATCCCTACATCCTCCTGTACGGCTCGAAGATCTCCACGGTCAAGGACCTGCTGCCGCTGCTGGAGAAGATCATTCAGTCCGGCAAGCCGCTGCTGATCATCGCCGAGGATGTCGACGGCGAGGCGCTGGCGACCCTGGTCGTCAACAAGATCCGTGGCACCTTCAAGTCCGTTGCCGTCAAGGCTCCGGGCTTCGGCGATCGGCGCAAGGCCATGCTGCAGGACATCGCGATCCTGACCGGTGGCCAGGTCATCACCGAGGATGTCGGCCTCAAGCTGGAGAACACCGACATCTCGCTGCTGGGCACCGCCCGCAAGGTCGTTGTCACCAAGGACGAGACCACCATCGTCGACGGTGGCGGTGACGCAGAGCAGATCGCCGGCCGCGTCGGCCAGATCCGCTCCGAGATCGAGAAGTCGGACTCGGACTACGACCGTGAGAAGCTGCAGGAGCGGTTGGCCAAGCTGGCCGGCGGCGTTGCGGTCATCAAGGCCGGAGCTGCCACCGAGGTGGAGCTCAAGGAGCGCAAGCACCGCATCGAAGATGCCGTGCGTAACGCCAAGGCCGCTGTCGAAGAGGGCATCGTCGCTGGTGGTGGTGTCGGACTGCTGCAGGCCGGCGTCATTGCCCTGGCAACCCTCGAGCTGACCGGTGACGAAGCCACCGGCGCCAACATCGTCCGCGTTGCCATCGAGGCCCCGCTCAAGCAGATCGCGATCAACGCCGGTCTCGAAGGCGGAGTCGTGGCGGAGAAGGTTCGCAACCTGCCTTCCGGTCACGGTCTCGATGCGGCCACCGGCGAGTACAAGGACCTGATCAAGGCCGGGATCATCGATCCCGCCAAGGTCACCCGGTCCGCACTGCAGAACGCCGCCTCCATCGCGGCGCTCTTCCTCACCACCGAGGCAGTTGTTGCCGACAAGCCGGAGAAGGCCCCGGCCGGCGGCGGCGGCGGAATGCCCGGCGGCGGGGACATGGACTTCTGAGTCCTGGTTCTCTGTAGTCTCGCTGCACGCATTCTCGCAAGGGCGGTCCCACTCCGTTGGGGCCGCCCTTGCGGCGTTTGCCCGGAATCTGACGTGGCCCGGTCGAGCCGCCACTTTCGTACCTTCGCCGGCCCGAGGAACGTTCGGATCCTGGCGAATCGATCCGTTGCTCAGCTGATCCGGACGCTGATCTCGTCCAGCACCACCACGTCGCCGCGATGCAACTGCCGGCCGCGCCGGGTCTCGACCTCACCGTTGACCGTCACCAATTCCTCGGCAAGCAGCGCCCGCACGTCGGCCCCGCTGTCCACGGCACCAGCCAGCTTCAGCAGCTGGCCCAGCCTGATCATGTCCCCGGTGATCGGTATGTCGTGCATGCCCTTCACTGTGCACCACGCCCGCCAACCGCACCCGGAGCGGTCCTCGGGATACCCGGCGACTCCAGGTCGGGTCCGGCGCGGGTCGACGGGTGAGGCACCAGGGTTCTGGTCTGGGGTAGAAATGGTATGTTCATCCCATGCGCACAACCATGGATGGTGGGGGTCGAGTGGTGATCCCCAAAGATGTCCGGGGTCGACTGGGCTGGGGTCCTGGGCAGGAGTTCGAGATCACCGAGATCGACGGCCGGATCGTGCTGGAGCCGCCTGCCGTGCCGATGCGCGCCGAACGGCAGGGAAAGACCTTGATCGCGGTGACCGATGAGTCAATGCCGACACTGACCTCGGACATGGTGCGAGAAGTGCTGGATCAGATCCGGCGGTGATGACCGTCGACACGAGTGTCGTCGTCGCGGGCTTCAGCCCATGGCACGAACGTCATGACGATTGCCGTGCTGTCATCGAAGGCAGGCCCGAGATCGTTGGCCACGCGTTGGTGGAGTCCTTCAGTGTGCTGACCCGACTGCCGGCGCCCTTTCGCATTCCAGCCCCTCTGGCGGTGGAACTGTTGCAGGCGAACTTCGCGCGTCCGCCGCTGACGATGAGCTCGGAGCAGATGGCGCAATTCGTTGACAGTCTCACCCGGTGGCGGGTCACGGGAGGTGCTGTGTATGACGCGCTCATCGCCGCGACAGCACGCGATGCGAGCGCAACCCTGCTGACCCTGGATGTGCGGGCTGTGCGCACCTACCTCGCCGTCGGTGCCGACGCTCGGCTCGTCTGAACAACGTCTCGTAGGTCTGGACAACGTCTGAGACGTTGTCCGGACACATCGGAGGTTGTCCAGTTCGTTTGCGGCAGGCGGCCTCAGTCCAGCGGCGTGACGTAGGCGCCGGAGATGCCGCCGTCCACCAGGAACTGCGATGCCGTGATGAAGCTCGACTCGTCGGAGGCCAGGAACAGCACGGCGTTGGCGATTTCCTCGGCCTCACCGAACCGGCCCATCGGGATGTGCACCAGCCGACGGGCGGCGCGTTCCGGGTCCTTCGCGAAAAGCTCCTGCAGCAAAGGGGTATTCACCGGGCCGGGGCACAACGCGTTGACCCGGATGCCCTTGCGGGCGAACTGCACGCCGAGCTCCCGGCTCATCGCCAGCACACCACCCTTGGAGGCCGTGTAGGAGATCTGCGAGGTGGCCGCGCCCAACACCGCGACGAACGACGCGGTGTTGATGATCGACCCCTTGCCCTGCTCCAGCATGTAGGGCAGCGCTGCCTTGCAGCACAGATACACGCTGGTCAGGTTGACCTCCTGCACCTTGCGCCACGCGGCCAGGTCGGTGGTCAGGATGGAATCGTCCTCGGGCGGCGAGATGCCGGCGTTGTTGAACGCGATGTCGACGCTGCCGAAGGTGTTCTTGGCCAACGCGAACAACGCGTTCACCTCGTCCGGGCTGGTGACGTCGGTGCGGAGATAGGCCCCGCCCAGTTCCGCCGCGATAGCGGGGCCGCGGATGTCATCGATGTCGCCGATGACGACCTTCGCGCCCTCCGACGTGAAGCGCCGGGCGGTGGCCAGGCCGAGACCGGAGCACCCTCCGGTGATGACGGCAACCTTGGCAGCCAGACGGTCAGACATTGGGTTTCGCAATACCTTTCAACGAACGATGTGGACGAAGTCTCAACTGGTGGCGATGAAGACGTTCTTCACCTCACTGAACGCCGCCGGCGCATCCGGCCCGAGTTCCCGGCCCAGGCCGGACTGTTTGTAGCCGCCGAACGGCGTCCAGTAGCGCACCGAGGAATGCGAGTTCACCGACAGGTTCCCGGCCTCCACCCCCTGCGCGACGCGCAGTGCCCGGCCGACGTCGGCGGTGAAAATCGAGCCGGACAAACCGAAGTCGCTGTCGTTGGCCAACCGCACCGCATCGGCCTCGTCGGAGAACGGCAGCACCGCGACGACCGGCCCGAAGACCTCCTCGCGCCAGATCCGGTCGGCCGGCGAGGCAGGCAGTACAACGGTGGGCGGGTACCAGAACCCGCCTGCGACGTCGGCGGAATCGGGAACCGTGCCGGCGAAGGCGATGTCCGTTCCCTCGACGTAGTTCGACACCGATTCCCGTTGTCCTGCGGTGATCAGCGGACCCATCTCCGCGTCGGCCGCGGCCGGTTCGCGTACCCGGAAGCCGCGGACGGCGGGTTCCAGCAGGCCGAGGAATCTGTCGTACACGCTGCGCTGCACCAGGATTCGTGACCGGGCGCAGCAGTCCTGGCCGGCATTGTCGAAGACGGCCCCCGGCGCGGCCGCTGCGGCGGTTTCCAGGTCGGCATCGGCAAAGATGATATTGGCGCTCTTGCCGCCGAGTTCCAGGGTCACCCGCTTCACCTGGTCAGCCGCGCCGGCCATGATCTGCTTGCCGACCACCGTCGAACCGGTGAAGCAGACCTTGCGGACCAGCGGATGGGTGACGAAGCGGTTGCCCACCACCGAACCCTTGCCGGGAATGACCGTGAAAACGTGCTCCGGAAGCCCGGCATCCAGGGCCAGTTCGGCAAGCCGGAGCGCGGTCAGCGGAGTGACCTCGGCCGGCTTGAGCACCACGGTGTTGCCGGCGGCCAGCGCCGGGCCGAAACCCCAACCGGCGATGGGCATCGGGAAGTTCCAGGGGACGATGATGCCGACAACGCCCAGCGGTTCGTGGAAGGTGATGTCGATGCCACCGGCGACGGGTATCTGCCGACCGAAAAGCCTTTCTGGTGCGGCGGAATAGTAATTCAGCACATCACGGACGTTGCCGGCCTCCCAGGTGGCGTTGCCGATGGTGTGCCCGGAGTTCTGCACCTCCAGCGCCGCTAGCTCGTCGATGTGCTCCTCGACAACCGCGGCGAACCGCCGCAACAGCCGCGCCCGGTCGCCGGGTGACGCGGCCTTCCAGGCGGGGAACGCGGCCTGCGCGGCCTCGATGGCCCGGTCGGTCTCGGCCGGTGACGCGCTGGGCAGGGTGGTCAGCGGTCGGCCGGTGGCCGGGTCGACCAGGGTGCTGACCCCGCCCTCCCCGCTCAGGGCGCCGCGGTACTTCAGGGCAGCGGTCATTGCTCAGACGTCATAGTGCTCATTCGGTGCTCAGAACCTCTCGAATCCGCGACGCAACTCCCAGTCGGTCACCGCCGCATCGAAGGCGGCCAGTTCGGTGTCCGCCGCGTGAACATAATGGTCGACGACGTCGTCACCGAACGCCGCCCTCGCCACGGTGGACGCCGCGAACAGGTCGCGGGCCGCGCGCAGCGTCCTGGGCACCGTCGGCTTGCCGGATGTGTAGGCGTTACCAACCTGTTCGTCCTCCAGGGCCAGCTGGTTCTGCACTCCGTACAGCCCGCCGGCCAGCATGCCCGCGATGGCCAGGTAGGGGTTCACGTCACCGCCGGGCAACCGATTCTCCAGCCGGGCAGACGGGCCGTGCCCGACCAGCCGGACCGAGCAGGTCCGATTGTCCAGTCCCCACGCCACGGTCGTCGGCGCAAAAGAACCGTCGGCAAACCGCTTGTAGGAGTTGATGTTCGGCGCATACAGCAGAGTGAACTCGCGCATGGTGGCCAGGATGCCGGCGATGAAGTGGTCGTACAGCGGGGTCCGTGCGCCCTGCTCGTCGTCCCAGAAGACCAGTCCGCCGTCGGTGCCGCGGAGCGAGAGATGGATGTGGCAGGAATTGCCCTCCCGCTCGTTGAACTTGGCCATGAACGTCAGCGCCCGGCCGTGTTGCTCGGCGATCTCCTTGGCGGTGTTCTTGTAGACCGAGTGGTTATCCGCCGTGCTGAGCACCTCTTCGAACCGGAACGCGACCTCGTGCTGGCCGAAGTTGCATTCGCCCTTGGCCGATTCGACCGTCAAACCCGCGGCGTACATCGTATTGCGGATGTCCCGCAGCAGCGGCTCGATCCGGGTGGTACCCAGGATCGAGTAATCCACGTTGTACTGGTTGGCCGGGGTGAGTCCGCGGTAATTGGCGTCCCAAGCCTCCTCGTAGGTGTTGTTGAAGACGATGAACTCGAGCTCGGTGCCGGCGAAGGCGGTGAACCCGGCCGCGGCCGCCCGCGCGGACTGCGCCTTCAGGATCGACCGGGGCGACTGGTGCACCGGGGTCCCGTCGAGCCACGTCAGGTCGGTCTGGATCATCACCGACCCCGGAAGATGCGGCAGCAACCGGATGGTGTCCAGATCGAGCTCGAAAATCATGTCCCCATAACCCTTTTCCCAGGACGACATCTCGTAGCCGGGGACGGTGTTCATGTCGACGTCGACCGACAGCAGGTAGTTGCAGCCCTCGGTGCCGTGCGCCAGCACCTCGTCGGCAAAGAACTGGGCATGCAGGCGCTTGCCCTGCAGGCGGCCCTGCATGTCGGTGAACGCGACGACAACGGTGTCGATCTCGCCGCCGGCGATGAGTTCGGTCAGCGTGAACACGCTCAGCAGTCGAGGGTTGCGCGGATGCTTGCCCATGGTCTGGTCACGGCCTTCCAGCTGCCGGGACGTGCCGGCCGAACCCTGAAAAGTGTCGGATCCGGTCACCGCGCACCTCCCTGGATCGGTGGCCATCAACCTATCCCGGATGGAGGCGGCGATACCTCCTGGGCGTCCTGCGCCGGGCCGGGCTCCGGTGAGCTGAGCCGCGGGGGGTGTTCGGCGGCGGGGCCGGGCGCAGCGAGCCAGTAGATTTGCCGGTATGCCGAGCGATTTCACCTTGAAGGCGATGAACGCCGCGCATCGCCTCATGCTCGCGATGAGTTTCGGAAAACTCGGCTGGACGGCGGGGAAGATGCCCGTCCTGGAGCTCACCACGACGGGCCGCAGAAGCGGCATGAAGCACGCGGTGATGCTCACCTCCCCGATCCAGCAGGGTTCGACCCTGGTGGTGGTGGCATCCAGGGGCGGCGATGATCAGGCGCCCGCGTGGTACCTGAACCTGGTGGCGAACCCGGACGTCGAGGTGGCGCTGCAGGGCAAGGCGGCCGTGCCGATGTGCGCCCGGGTGGCCGATGCCGACGAGCGGGGCAGGCTGTGGCCGCAGGTCACGGCCGAGTACCGCAACTATGCGGAATACCAGACCCGGACCGACCGGCAGATACCGCTCGTCATGCTCGAACCCGTCCAGTCGCCTGCGCCGACGGTGTCACGGCCTACGCATTCGGCATGATCCACCAGGCCAGTAGGTAGGCCACGACCCCCCAACCGAACAACAGCGCGAAGATCACCGCGAGGACACGGACCAGCGTGGGGTCGACGCCGAAGTAGTCGGCGATCCCACCGCAGACCCCGGCGATCTTCTTGTCACGGGTGGAAAGGGTCAGTCGGCGAACGGGACGGGGACTGTCGGAAGAGTTGGACATGCTGCTCATTCTGGCCGCTGGGCGCGGCCGTCCACACCCGGGTCACCCCTGACCGCAACCCGGGTGCGCCGGTCGGCGGACCAGGGTGCGCCGCCGACCGGACGATGATGGTGTCGGCCGCCGAAGCTCAGGGCTGGTAGTCCTCGATGCCGGCGGCACCCTCTGGCCAGGTCAGCGGGGTGAGCCCGGTCGGTGCGGCGGGATTGGCGGTCGACATTGCCGAGACCCTGGTCGCCGGTTGGCCGGACTGCACGGCCTGGGCCGGGTCGGTGGGACCGAAAAGCGAGTCGACCGAGGCCGGTCCGACGGTCGTTGCGGCCAGCCCGACCGCGGTGCGGGTCAGCGTCCGATCGGCACAGGCCTGGGTGAGCAGGCGTCCCCAGTTCTGGCCGGTTGCGTAGCCGTCGAACAGCCGCGGGCCAGGAGGGCTCTGGCCGAGGGCTGCGGCCCTGGAGGCGACTGCCACCGCTGCCGGGTAATCGGAGCCGTAAGCGGGTGCCGCGGTGGCCACGAGTACCCGACCGGCCGTCGCGGCCGCCAGCCCGGCAGCGGTCCAGCGGCTCGGGTCATAGCCGTCGATGGTGGTCACGACCATGACGTCGGCAGGCGTCGCAGCTACCAATTCCGCTGTCTCCGGGGCAGTGGCGAGCGAAAGGACATTCGTTGCGCCGCTCCACTCCGTCAGGTCCAGGTCGGGATCGACGGTGTGTACTTCCACCGCGACATTGTGCTCGCCCGCCCACCAGCGGGCGCCGAGCAGCGCGTTGTCCGCCGCTGCCGATCCGTCGGTGAGTACGCCGACGGTCGAGCCCGCCTCCAGCCGGCCCACCTGCTGGAGGTAGTCGAGGGCGTTGATGGCCAGGATGTCCTCGGTGGGGCCGATGATGATGGGGCCGGACCCACCCAACTGTGTCGACGTCCCGGACGGGGTCAACGCGGGGATCTGGTCGGCGACGATCCGGGAGTTCAGTGCCACCGCCTCGGCGGGCCTCGGCAGGGTGATCACTCCAAGGACAGACGTGCCGATCATGTCGTAGGCGCTGACCGGGTCGGCCGGCACACCATTCGTGCCGGACTCCGCCAATTGCACAGTCCGCCCGCACAGACCGCCGGTGGTGTTCACCGTCTCTCGCCACAACTCGACGCCGGAGCTGAAGCCGCGATCGCGATCCGGGTCGACCAGCAGGCCGAGGGTGATCGCCTGGTCGGTGACTCCGGGACCTGACAGGAACCCATCCGGGGTGACCGGAGTGATGGATACCGTGGTCGCCGGTGGTTCGGTCGCGGTCGCGGCTGCGCTGCCTGTCGCCGGCCCCGGTGGCCGGTTTAGCGTCGAGTCACATCCGGCGCTGACCAGCAGCAGTCCGAGGACGAGCGCCGCAATCAGCACCCTTACCCCGGCGGTCACCGAATTCGGCGGGATCTGCGGGTCGGACACCCCGTCAGCTTCCCACGGTGAAGGTCCCCGCCCGCCGGGCTGGTCACGCGCAGCTGCCCCTGGTGGCGGCCCTTCGTCGCCTCATTTTCTGCAGCCTGATGACTGAACCGGCGCTGGAAGACCGACCGTGACCGTCCGCAACCCTTGGGTCACCGGAATGCCAGTGAAATGCAGTAATTGATCATGCGACCACGCCGGACGCAAGGAGATCGTCGGTAGTTGTCGCTGTGATGGCTGAACGTGTTCGCATTCGGCCTAATGGATGGCATCATGACTTTGCCGCGGTGGATAAAGAGTCAGGCCGAGCCGGGTGCGCGGGAGCCAGGGAGGGCGGACGGTGGGTACTGAGCTGCGTCCACGCCCCCGCAGCGGATCCCGTTGGCGCACGGTTGCGGCGGTCGGATGCACACTTGCCGGCGTCGCTGTCCTGCTGCTCGCGTGGCAGCAGCCGGGCTTCCCGGAAGTGCCTCCGCTGCCGATGGACAAGTCGGTCTGGGTGGTCAATGCCAACCTGTCGCTGGTCGGCCGGGTCAACACCGACATCGGCGAGCTGGACTCCGCGACGGCGATCCGCGGCCCGTCCGACGTCCTGCAGGACCCGATCGGGCAATCCACCGGCGGGGTGCTCGTCGTCGACCGGAGCAAGCACGAACTCCAGGTGCTCGATACCGCAACGGTGACCTTCGGCGCCCGCGTCGCGATTCCCGACGACGCGGCGGTCGATCTGCGCGGCGGCACCCTTGCGGTTGCCGACCGGATGGACGGCCGGCTGTGGGTGGGCGACAGCGAGACGGTTTCCTCCGTCGACGCGCGGCTGGTTGAGCCGCAGTCAACGCTCGGTGCGCTGCCCGTCCTGGTCGTTTCAACGCAGGGCACTGTATTCGCGACGGCCGCCGGATCCGCCGAACTGATTCGAGCGCGGCCGGGTGTGGATCCGATCAGCACGACCTTCCCGCAGGGCCCGCTGTCCCTCAGCGGTGCGGCCGGTTCCGTCTCGGTCGGCGCCGACTCGGGCGGCGACCTTCAGCTCACCGCCGTCGGCGAAGAACCTGTTGTCCTCGATCGGGCCGGTTCCTCCCTCCGCGTCGAGGACCGCCGGATCATGCTGCCGACCATGACCGACGCGGTACTACAGCAACCCGGTCCGGCCTCGCCCGAGGTGCTGGTCGCAAGCACCCAGGGCCTGTACGCCATCAACCTCGCCGATGGCGTTGTCCGCACCGTTGCCGAGGTGGCGGGTACGCCGACGTCACCGGCGGCGAACGACGGTTGCGCCTTCGGTGCCTGGTCTCGGGACGACGCCGATGCGGGCGCCACCGCGATCGCCGCCTGCACTGGCCGGCCGGACACCCCGGTGCAGACCACCCCCGTGCAGACGACCCAGTTGGCCGCATCCAAGGCCGGGGCAAAGCTCTCGTTCCGGCAGCGGGGGGCAGCGGTCGTGCTCGGTGACGGTGTCACCGGCGCATCCTGGATCGCCACCGACAACTATCGGCGGGTGGACAACTGGGCCGACGTCACCCCGCCCGATGGCCTGACCGATGCCAATGCGGCCGTTGACAACCCTCAGCTGAATCATGACCTGCCCCGGTTGCCACCCGATTGCACCGCCGTCAAGATCGGTGTCCCGCAGGCGGTCGATGACGAATTCGGGGTCAGGGCGGGACGCGCCACCGTGCTGCGGGTACTGGACAACGACCCGAGCGTGGACTGCACGTCGGTGGTCATCGACAGTGTTTCCCCGTTGCCGGCCGCGGTGGGTTCGGTCGCCATTGTCGCCGGCGGAAGCGCCATCCAGGTCACGGTGCCGGCGACGGCGACCGGCCGGCTGCCGCCGATCGAGTACCAGGTCGGCAATGGCCGGGGCGGCACCGCGACCGCGCGGGTGGTGGTGGGGGTGGTGCCGGCGGATGTCACGAAGCAGCCCGAACTGGTGCGGAGTTCGGCGGTGACCACCGAGGTCAACGGGACCGTTTCCTACAACGTGCTGGACGACTACGTGTCACCGACCGGCGACGATCTGTACCTGACCGCGGCCACCGTCGACTCGACGGATGTGGTGTCGTACCGCCCCGACGGCACCATCACCTATCGCAACACCGGAACCGGCGCCGGCGCCGACACCTCCGTTGAGTTCGTCATCTCCGACGGGGTCAAACAGGCGTCGGGCCGGCTGACGATCGCGATCGCCCCTGCCGATTCCACCACTCCGGTGGTCTACCCCTCGTTCACTACCGCGGTGATCGGTTCCGAGGCCATCGCCAACCCCTTGCGCAGGGTGGTCAGCGCGGCGCCGCAACCGGCCACGATCAGCACCGTTCGACCGGAGCCGGGGAGCGAGGGGGTCACCGCCCGACTCGATCCGCTGACCGGCGCGGTGGCGATCACGGCGACGGCGCCCGGCAGTTACTACCTGACGTTCGAGGTGTCGACCGGTGGTCGCGGCGTCACGGGAGTGCTCCGAGCTGACTTCGTCGAACCGAACGAGTCGACGCGGTCGGTGATTCCGATGACGGACATCGCCTACCTGCCCCCCGGCGGTCAGACCGTCGTCGACCCCCTCGCCAACGACACCGATCCGGACGGGCAGGGTCTCGCCGTCCGGGAGGTGGATCTGCCGGCGGGGGCGCCGATCACTGCGGCCGTCGTCGACCTGCACCTGGTGCAGGTCTCTGCCCCGCGACCCCCCCGGGGGACCGTCGTCTTCGGCTATTCGGTGTTCGACGGGGCGACCACCAAGGTCGGACAGATCCGTATTGTGCCGGTACCAGCGCCCAAGCGGATCCCGCCGCCACTGGCGGCGCCGATGACCGCCACCGTCCGCTCGGGCGACGCGGTGACCATTCCGGTGTCCAGGTTCGCCACCAGCCAGGACGGTTCGCCGGTGACGGCGGAATTGGACCCCGCCCAGGTCGCCGCCCTGCCGGGCCGCGCGTTCTCCACCGGCGATGCGATCCGTTACCTGGCGCCGCCGGATTCGGCACCTGGCCAGGTCACCTTCAGCTACACCGCCGTCGCCGGCTCCAGCACACCTGTGCAGCCGGTCCGGACGGTGAGCACGGTGACGATCACGGTCGTTGCCCGTGACTCGGCGCAGAACTCCCCGCCGAACACCCCGGTCGCGGTCACGGCGAGGGTGTTCACCAACGGGTCAAGCACCATCTCGGTGCCACTGGCCGGTAGTGACCCCGACGGCGACTGGGTCACCCTGCAATCCTTGGAGCAGCCGGCGGCGCCGCTCGGCGAGACGGCCGTTTCCGGATCGGACACCCTGTCCTACAAGGCTTTCGACAAGCCAGGTGTCGATCAGATCCGCTACCTGGCCACCGACCCGGCCGGTCTGACGGTCAGCGGGTCGATCACCGTGCTGGTAGTCCAGCCAGGGGACTCGGCCCGTCCACCGGTCGCACCGGATCTGACGGTGGCGGTCCGACCCGGCGCAAGTATCCGCATCGATCCGCTGTCCGTCGTCACCGATCCAGGTGGCCAGCAGGTGTTTCTGGCCACCCGGGCCTTCGTGGCCCCCGCTGAACTGTCCGTCGTGGTCGACGAGGAGAGCCTGATTCTGACCGCGCCGGCTACCGAGACGGTGGCCAGCATGCGCTACACGGTGGTCAACAAAAAGGGTCTGTCGGCGTCGGGGTCGGTGAAGGTCACGGTGTCCGCGGACGCTCCGGTGCCGGCCCCGACTGCCACCGATGTGTTCGTCCGCCCCGCCGATCTGGCCGCGAACAACCAGACGGTCGATGTCGACGTATCGGGGTCGATCACGAATCGCAGCGGCCGCCGGGACGAGCTGACGGTGTCCGTCGACCCACTGTCCACCGGGCAGGCCAGCAAGATCGCCCCGCAGGTGATCAGGGTGACGGTCGCCGGCGTCCGGCAGATCGTTGCCTACCAGGTCACCGACACCTACGGCACC
Organism: uncultured Actinomycetota bacterium; assembly: GCA_963730295.1. Classification (GTDB taxonomy): domain Bacteria; phylum Actinomycetota; class Actinomycetes; order Mycobacteriales; family Nakamurellaceae; genus Nakamurella. Next base: position 658,654 of record CAVSRE010000012.1, read on the forward strand.
AGCGTCACGGCCTTCATCGTCGTCCCCCCGCAACAGCAATTGGTCGGCCCGCAACTGATTGCCGGCAAGGAGCCGATCCCGCTGGATGCCGGGCAGAGTACGGACGTACTGATCAGCGACTACGTCACCGTCGGTGGTGGGGGCGCGCCCAGCATTGCGTCCACGCCTGCGCTGAAATCCACCCAGGGCACGGCCGTGCGGAATTCCGCTGCTTCGCTGACCCTGTCCGCGCCGTCGAGCGCCGGTGGGCCGGCAGCGCTGTATGTGCCGATCGAGGATGGCGCCGGTTCGTTCGTGGTGTTGACGTTGGCCGTGCAGATCGAACCGCGACTGGTGCCGCCGCCCACATTGGATTCGACCGAGCTGCAGATCGAGGCCGGCACTTCGGGTGTCGTCGACCTGGTCGCGCTGACCAGGACCGCCGACAAGGAGCAGCAGAACTCGATCACCTATTCCGTCGCGCCGGGTCCCGACGGCATACAGACCACCAGGGACGGCAGCGTCGTCACCGTGGCAGTCCGGCCCGACGTCCCCCGGGGGACCGCGGTCCAGCTGCCCATCCAGGTGGTCGACGGGGACGGCCGGGACGGCAAGGCCGTACTGACGGTCACCGTCACCGGGTCCCAGCAGCCGCTGGCGACCGTCGTCGACCAGCAGATCACCGGGGGCCGGGCCGGTGTCGAGGTCGCCGCCGACATGCTCACCGGCAGTTTCGACCCGATCGGTCTTGGTCTGACGGTGACCAGGATGTCGGTGGCCGAGGGGGTGGCCGGTATCTCCGCCGGACCCGTGCTGACCGGGTCGACCGTGCACCTGACACCGGCGGTGGGTTTTGTCGGGGACATCGTGGTGGCCGCCGAGATCACCGACGGGACCAAGGACCCGGAGCGCGTGGTGACGGCCAACCTGCGGGTTTCGATTCAGGACAGGCCATCGGCCCCCGGTACCCCATCGCTCGTCGACGGGACGCTCGGTGCGAGCAGCATTCAGCTGACCTGGTCGCCGGCCGACGCCAACGGTGCGGCCATCGATGCCTACACCGTCGCCGGCAGCGGTATCCGGCAGGACTGCGCGGGATCCGAGACCTCCTGCGTCATCAGCGGTCTCACTGCGGGTCAGGCCTATGTTTTCGTGGTCACCGCCCGAAATTCGGTGGGCGAGTCGGGCCCGTCCGCGCCGTCCGCGGTCATCGTGCCGGACGCGGTGCCAGCCGTCCCGGGGCCGCCGGTGACCGAATACGTGAGCAAGGGTCAGCTATCGGTCAGTTGGGTGGTGCCGACCGGTGACTTCACCCCGGTGACGGGGATGTCGGTGCAGATCGTGCTGGGCGGCCAGGTCGTCGGCGTCCGGGACAACGTCAGCAGCCCATTGGTTCTCACCGATTTGGAGCCCGCCGGGGGGTACCAGTTCCAGGTGCGGGCGAGTAACCGGGAGGGCACCAGCGACTGGTCCGGGTCCAGTGCGACCACCGTGCCGTCCGGGGTCCCGGGTGCACCGTCGGCGTTGACCGCTCAGTTCGTTTACGGGGATGGCCGTCGGGGCATTCAGGTCTCCTGGGCACCACCGCAGGATCTCGGCGGCGAGCCTGTTCAGGGTTACCGACTGTTGCTGAACGATGCCGAGATTGCCTCCGGCGGCGGCGATTTCCTCGGCACGTTCATCGACGGTGGACCCAACGAGCAGGTCCGGGTGTCGGTGCTCGCAGAAAACTCCAGGGGTCGTGGCCCGGCAACCCCCAGCGTGCTGGTGACCCCGTTCACCACCCCATCCGCGGTGACCGGGCTGGTGGTGACCGCAGTGGACGGCGCCCTGCAGGCGTCCTGGAATCCCGCCGATTCACCCGGCAGCCCGATTGAGCACTATGACTATCGGTTGGACGGTGGTGGCTGGGCCGTTGCCGGCGCCGGCACCACGACTGTCATCGACCGCTTGAACAACGGCCAGCAGTACCAGGTGGAGGTGCGGGCCTGCACTGCGGCGGCCGGGTTCGGCGAGGCTGTGCGGTGCGGTGTACCGAGTGGACCTCAGTCCGGCAGGCCGTTCGGTGCCCTCGCCGATCCGACCGTCACCGCTGAGCTGTCCGATCCCTGGGGTCCGTCGGTCACGGCGAACTGGACCTTCCCGGGTGGCAACGGCCGCACCGTCACCGAAACCCAGGTGAGCATTTCGGGCGTCGACTCGGTCGATGCGGCTGCCGGGACCTGGACGGGCAGGATCGGGTTCGACAAGTCCGTCACCGTGACCGTGCGGTACTGCGTCGGTGACGGCCCCGAACCCAGGTGCGCCGAGAAGTCGGCGACCAGCCCAACGACGCCGAAACCCATCTCGGTGCCCACGGTCGCGTTGCCGCCGCTGCTCGGCACGTGTGGCCGGCCGGATCAGTACGCCGGCGACTGGCTCACCGAACAGGCTTGCGGTGGGGGTCAGTGGGTTCTCGCACCGGAGCCTGTCGCCGTGTTGTGCACGTCGACCGGTAGCACCTACCCGACGACACCTGGTGCCACCGCCAAAGACAACCGCTGGTATCTGGCGGCCGATATTCGCTGGTACCGAACCGCCGCCTTTGCCACCGCCAAAAACGTGCCGAACTGCGATTAAGGACAGACTCGTGCAGACCCTTGAAGGAACCGGGCCGCCGTTGTTGGAGGCCACATCGGCAGTCCAGTTCGCCGGCCAGTTCGACGACGTGGTCGACGCCGTCGGGCGGGCGTTGGTCGGCAAGCCGGACGCGATCAGGCTGTCACTGATCTGTCTGCTCTCCGAGGGGCACCTGCTGCTCGAGGATGTCCCGGGCACCGGGAAGACCACACTGGCCAAAGCACTGGCCGCGACCATCCACGGCACGACCAGTCGGATCCAGTTCACCCCCGACCTGCTGCCGTCCGATGTCACCGGCGTCACCGTCTACGACCAGTCGGTCGGCGGTTTCGAATTCCATCCGGGGCCGATCTTCGCGTCCATCGTGCTCGCCGACGAGATCAACCGGGCGTCCCCGAAGACCCAGTCGGCGTTGCTGGAAGTGATGGAGGAATCAGCAGTCACGGTCGACGGGGTGACCCGGCCGGTCGGTGCCCCGTTCATGGTGATCGGCACCCAGAACCCGATCGAGCAGGCCGGCACCTACCGGCTGCCCGAGGCGCAGTTGGACAGGTTCCTGCTCAAAACCGGTATTGGCCATCCCGATACCGACGCCGCACTGGCCATTCTCGGAGCCGTTGGAACGCGGGCCGACCGGGCGCAGGTCGAACCGACGCTGAGCACCGCGATGGTGGGCGAACTGGTCGAGCTGGCATCGAGGGTGTACGTCGACCCGTCGATCCTGCGGTACATCACCGCGATCGTCGAGGCCACCCGGACCGCAGCCGGGGTCTCGCTGGGGGTGTCGCAGCGCGGCGCCATCGGCCTGCTGCGCACCGGCAAGACCCTCGCGGCGTCCCGCGGCCGGCATTTCGTCATCCCGGATGACATCAAGGCGCTCGCCGAACCCGTTCTGGCCCATCGGATCTCGGTGCAGCCGGAGGCGGAGTTCAACGGCCTGACCACCTCCGACGTGGTGGCAGCGGTGCTTCGTGCAGTACCGCCGCCGCGGAGTACCGCCTGATGACGACGGCCCGAACCGGGGATCGTCCGGACGTCATCGATCCACCCGATCCCCCCGCAGATGCGGTGCCGCAGGGGCAGGGGCAGGGGCGGTCCTCCCGGGCCCGCGCGAGTTGGCAGGCCGTCACCAGCAGGGGTCGGGTCGCAGCGCTGGTGGCGGTGCTCGCCGCTGTGCTCGGCGCGGCGACTGGTTGGCGGGAATGGATCGGCGTCGCTGCTGCCCTCGCAGTGCTGCTGCTGGCAGCGGTGCTGATGGCGGTCGGCCGGTCCTCGTGCGCGGTCGAACTCGACCTACCCCGCAGCAGGTTCGTGGTCGGTGAGCCGGGATTCGCGACGCTTCAGGTGCGAAACACCTCGAACCGCCGGATGCTCGGCCTGCGGATGGAACTCGATGTCGCGGGTCTTGCGCTGACCGTTCCGGTGCCGTCATTGGCCGGCGGCGCCGGGCACCTGGTGACCGTCGCGTTGCCGACCGGGCGGCGGGCCGTCGTGGATCTTGGTCCGCTGCGTGCGGTCCGCGGCGATGTGTTCGGTCTGATCCGCCGGGTCGTCCAGTGGCCGGTGCATCGACAGGTTTTCGTCCACCCGCGCACCGTCCGGCCCAGCAGTGTGCTGCCCGGCTACGTGCACGACCTGGAGGGAAGGGAATCGGCCAGGCGAACCGCGAGCGACCTGTCGTTCCACACCCTGCGGGAATACGTGCCGGGCGACGACCGCCGTTTCATCCATTGGAAGTCCTCGGCCCGCAACGGGACCCTGCAGGTCAGGGAGTTCGTCCAGACGCACCGATCGCTGGTCGCGGTCGTGCTGTCCGGGAGCCGGTCGGACTACCACTGGGACAACGGTCGCGGCCGACCGGTTGACCCTCAGGAACCTGCGGCCGACCCGGACGAAACCACCGACGACCGTGGCCTCGTCCGCTGCCCGGCCGAGGAGGAATTCGAGGTTGCCGTGAGCTGCGCGGCATCGGTGGTCGCCGAATTGGTCCGCGAGCACCGGGACGTGGTCATCGACGCCGCCGGTACCGAGATCCGTGGCGTGAGCGCCGATGGTGTGCTCGATCAGTTCTGCGCCGTCGACGCAGCGCCGGAAACCCCCGATCTGATCTTCGAGACCCGGCGGGTAGCGCGGCGTCATCCGCGGGCATCGCTGGTGGTGCTCCTCTTCGGGTCGGCCGTCGGGGCTGCGCAGGTCCGTGCAGCGGTTCGGGCGTGCCCGGCCGGCGCGTCCGTGCTGGTCGTTCGCGCGCGGGCCGATTCCTCGCCGTATCCCCGTCGTCTCACCGGACCGGACTCCCCCGGTCTGTTGACCGTCGATGACGTCGACGCACTCCCCGCTGCGCTACGAATGGCGCACTCGTGAGCGGGCGGGTTCGCGGGCCCGGTCGGGCCCGATCTGCCGCGACCGGCTTCGCGGCGTTCTGGCGGGTTGCCGACCTCACGGTTCTCGCGGTGTTGGTGACGGCGGCTTCGGTGTTGCTCGTCCCCGCCTACGGCAGTGCGGCACCGGTGTGGGCGACCGCGCTCGGCGCGGCGCTATCGGTGGTCGTCCTGGTGCTGACCCGCCGGTTCCGGCTGCCCGGGAGCTTGGCCGCGTTCGCCATCGCTGCCGGTGTCGTTCTGATCGGGTCCTGGATGGTCGACCCCGACCGGCGAATCTTCGGACTGCTGCCGTCCTGGGACGGGATGGCGGCGGTGATCCGCGGAGCCGTCAGCGGCTGGCGGGAGATGCTGACCGTCGCCACGCCCATCGGTGTCGCCGGCGCTCTGCTGGTGCCGCCGCTGATCGTCGGGGCGCTCGCGACGGCCCTTGCCGGGGTGCTGGCGTCGACCCGCCGGCCAACCCTGGCATTGCTGATTCCGGCGGCGGCGTTGGTGGTGTTTGCCCTGCTCGGTGACCGGCTTGTCGCTCCGCTGACGGCTGCGGCCGTTGCCGGACTGTTCGTCTGCACCGGGATGGGCTGGGCCGTCTGGGTGGGTGCCCGGGTCCGCCGTCGGACCCTGGCCCGCGGCGGTGATGGATTCCTCGCACCGAACCGCGGCGGCGGTAGTTCGGCCGCCGCTGTCACCAGACAGGCCCTCGCAGCGCGGCGGATCGGGATCTCGGTGACCGTACTGGCGGTGGCCGTGGTGGTTGGTGGCATTGCGGCGACCGCAGCAGAGCCGGCCAGAGCGGCACTGCGCGAGGTGGTTGAGCGGCAGATCGACCCGACCTCTTTCGCGAGTCCGCTGAGTACCTTCCGGACGTACACCAAGGACCAGGCCGACGTCGTCCAGATGACGGCGACCGGCCTACCGCCCGGTGCGCGGCTCCGGTTGGCGGCATTGGAGGCCTATGACGGTCGGCACTTCACCGTCAGCGACGGTGCGGGACCGTTCGTCCGCATCGGCCGGGAGCGTCCGGCCTCCGACACCGGGACGCCCAGCACCGTCAAGGTGCAGATCCAGGGCTACGCGGGGTCGTTCCTGCCGTTGCCCGGCCCGATCATCGCACTGGATTTTGCCGGTCCGCGGGCATCCCAGCTCACCGAGGACCTGCGGTATTCCGAGTCTGCGGGCACCGGTTTGCTGCCGGGTGGTTGGCAGCGCGGCGATGGTTACACCGTGCTCGCGGCGGTGCCGCTGCAACCCCCTGCCGGGCAGCTCGCCGACGTCGCACCGTTCGTCGCACCGTTCCCGAGCACCGTCGTACTGCCGGATCTCCTGCGGTCCGAGGCCAACCGGTATGTCTCGGGGGTCCAAGGTGCAGCAGCACAGGTCGAGGCGATCCGCGCGGGCCTGGCGGCGGACGGGGTGTTCAGTCACGGTGATGGTGCGCCCGGTACCCGGCCGTCCGCGGCCGGCCATGGGCTGAATCGGATGGTGGGGATGCTGACCGGGACGCCGATGGTCGGTGACCAGGAGCAGTACGCCGCGCTGATGGCGCTGATGGTCCGGTCCATCGGCCTGCCGGCTCGGGTTGCCGTTGGCTTCGTGCCGGACAAGTCGGCCGGGGGTGCGCCTTCGGGTGGTTCGGCCGGCGAGGTCGAGCTGCGGGGGCGGGACATCTCGGCGTGGGTCGAGGTGCCCTTCGACGGCTTCGGCTGGGTGGCCTTCGATCCGAGCCCGAAGGTCGACACCACAACGCCCGCCGACGATCGATCACCGACCGAACGACGGGCCGTGACCGTCGAGGTCCCGCCCGCCCTGCCGCAGGCCCAGCCGGATTCGGTCGACGCGGAGAATGCCGACCAGCAAACCGATGTCAGCGACCCGGATGCGACCGGCGGCTATCAGCGTTCGCCGTTGCTGGAACTGGTGATCACGATCCTGGGGTGGCTGCTCCTGTCGCTGGTCGTGCTAGCGGTCCCGGTGGGCATCATCCTGGGCAGCAAGGCCGCCCGCCGCCGCCGACGACGACTGGCTGATGAACCGAAGGACCAGATCACCGGCGGTTGGGCGGAGCTGCTGGATACCGCGGTCGACGCCGGCTACCGGCCGGCCGCCTGGCACACCCGCACCGAAACCGCGGCCGACCTGCAGTCCGCCGGCGTACTGCAGGTGGACTGGCTCGCCCCGGCAGCGGATGCGGCGGAGTTCTCGCCGGGACCGGTCAACCCGGAACGGGCACGGGGCTACTGGCGGGAAGTCGACGATCGCAGCGCTGAGCTGCTCGGCGGATTGCCCCGGTGGCGCCGTTGGCGGGCCAGGCTGTCGATCGCGTCGATGCGCAGGGTGGACCGCCGCGCAACCGGCTCAGGCGCACCTCGATCCAGCTGACCCTGACCTAGGAAACCGGCCGGGCAGCGGCCGCGGGGTCCAGCATCGGCCCCACCGGGAGTAGCCCCACCACGGTGGTCGGCAACTGCGCGACGCTGACCTCGGCCAGGCCGAGCTGTTCCAGCGTGCGCGGTCCGGCCACGGGGTAGCGAATCCCGGTATCGGTCACCAGGTAGACCGTGGTGCCCGGGGTGTCCGGATTCGGCCTCGCCGCCACCAGTGCTCCGCTCCCGCCGGGCAGTTGGACCAGACCTGGGGCAGTGATCGCGGCCGAGGTCGCGGGCCCGATGACGATGTCCGGGACCTGCTGGTCGGAATACCTGATGCAGAGCTGTTGCGCACCCGGCGGCAGCTCCGCGAGCTCCGGTGCCGCGGTCGGCGCCTGTTCGCCCGGCCCCGGGTCGGGCAACGGAACCAGTGTCGCGTCGGTGACCTGCGCCTGGCTGATCGGCAACGGCGACGGGTTGCTGCCGCCATATGCGGCCGACAACCGCTTGTCCGCCAGCAACAATTCGGCCTGTAAGGGGGTGAGGGCGGCCAGCCCATCCGTGGTCATCAGGTAGTAGGCGTTGGCCCGGTCGGCGAAGATCGACCCGATGACAACCGGGTCAACCGAACCCGGCAGCGCAGGACCTGGTCGGCCGATACCCGCCAGGGTCGGCGGCGCGATCAACTGACCGGCGGGCAGCGTCGCGACGAAGTCGTCCCCCACCGGTAGCGCGTCCGCTGCCCGGTATCCGACGGCCGACAGCCACCGGTTCGGGATTTCGTAGGCGTGACCCGACCAGATCAGGTAGCTGCGCTCACCGGTGGTGCCCACCAGGTAGCCGGCATCGGTACCGATCGGTGTGCCATCGACCGCGGTGCCCGGGAGCATCGCGGTGCGCAATTGTTCGCCGTCAGCAGTATGTCCGACAGCGCAGACGGACCAATCGGTGCCGACGACATGCGCAGCGTCCGGGAGTGAATCCGGTGCCATCGGGATGCCGATCGGCTGTCCGCGTGGGGCCGATTCCAATGACCGCACCGAGACCGTGGCCACGTGCAACCCCTCGCCCAACAGCAACTTGGCCGACGAGTAGTTCAGCACTGGATGCAGCACACCGTCCAGATCGACATAGCGGGCGCCGGTCTCCTCCTCGACGATGAACGCGCCGGGCTCCTGCCACGCCGTCGATCCGCCCGGCTTCAGCACGCCGATGATGCCGACGACCGCCAGCAACGCGATCGTCACGAAGAATCCGGCGTAGGTGCCGGTGCCGAGTCGGCCGAGCGGTCGGGCGTTGGATTCAGCGTCCCCCTCCAGTAGAGCGGCATGGACCCGCCGGTTCATGAACCGGTGCGCCTGCAGATTGTCCTTGGTGTTCGCGCCCACCAGCGGTTATCCGCCCAGTCCCCGAATGAACCCGAACAGCCCGAGCACCCCGGCGACCAGCGGTACCACGGCGACCGCGATCACCAGCTCGATGATCTCCGCAGCCCTGGTCATCGCGGGCGAGACCCGCAGCCGCCCGCCGGCCAGCAGCAGGCAGATGATCACCGCAATCAGCCCCGGCGCCGCCACAGCGAACAGCATCGTCCGGCCGTCGAGCTGCGTCATCAGGGCGACCAACAGCGCCGCCACGGCTCCGATGCCGGCGATCAGCAGTGGCAGGCGCTGCCCGATCGTGACGAACAGCCGCGCCCGCAGAATAAGGCCGGCACCCACCAGGCCGGCAAGGACCTCGGCTGTGACGTCATGGCTGACGGCCAGAATGATGCAGGCAACCAGGGTTGGCCAAGCCAACCCCTGGATCAGCGCGGTGACGTAGCCAATGGCCTGCCGGGTGCGTTGCCGGACGGCGGGGGCGTCGACGATCTCGCTGTCCGCGTCGACCTCATCGGCGGTGCCGGGCAGTGGATTCAGCTCGAATCGGGCCAGCCGCAGCGCCGCGCCGGGCACCAGTGGCATCACGCTGAGGGCCAGGCCGGCGACGATGGCGGCGCCGCCGGCCGGGGGCAGATCGAAGATGACGCAGCAGCCGAGCGCAATGCACAGCAGCAATGAGCCGGCGACGATCGCCGCGAACGGCACCCGGCGGGTACTGATCGCCAGGCCCGCCGTCGTCGCGAACACGGCGCCGGCCGCCGCACCGAGCAACAGCTGAGCCGACCCGACGTCGAGCAGCGCGGACGGACCCGCGGTGGCGACCGTCGCTGCCGCAACGCCGGCGGCCACCGACAGCAGGCCGGCCACTGTCGCTACGCCGGGGTCGCCCACCCGGCGGGACAGCAGCCCGGCGGCCGCCTGGGCCAGCAGGGTGATAGCGCCCAGGGTGATCGCGACGGCGGCCCACGGGGGACCGGCCGACAGCAGGGAAAGGCAGGTGAGCGCGGCAAACAACCCAGCGGACCCGAGCGCGACCGTTCGTCCGCCACTGGCCGGCCAGGCCGCCGGGTCGGCGAGCACCGTGTCGGCGACGGCGTCGGCGACATCGTCGTAGACGGCGGCGCTGTCCGCCGCGTCGATACCCGTCAGGAAAAGCGTCGCGCCGTCGACGATGCCCTGGTCGAGCAGGGTGACCGAACCGGGAATCGGCTCGCCGGCCGCGGTCCGCAGGATCCACCCGCCGTGCGCGATCGCCCGTTCACGCAATGATCGGGGGGCGAGCTCGAGCACGGTTTCCAGCGTCTCGGCGATGGTCGATCGGTCCGGCAGCACCAGATCGATGCGGGAGGACAGGGTCCGGACGCTGACCCTGACCACCTGGCTGACCGGTCCGAACGATGCTTCACCAGGCACCGCGCCGGTTGCCGGTGCGACGGCAGTGCCCGCGAGAACCGAAGGGGCGCCCACTGCCGGTGCGGGTGTTCCCGGAATGCCCGCGGCCGCGGGCTGGCTCAGCACCGATGGTGGCGCGAACCCCGACGGCCGTGCACCCGGGGGGTCCATCAGTAGCGGCCGGCGCGTCTCGGGTCGGACGCCGGACGCGGGATCGAGGGGTTCCATCACCAATCCTGTGCATCGAGTAGTGCCCGCATCTCGGCCGCGAGCCGTTCATCATCCACGATGACGTAAATATCGGCCGGTGCTCCCCAACATGCACGGCGGGCGACCACAACTCTGCTCACCGATGGTCCTCGTCGAGACCGATCGGGCAGCCCTCTTCCGGATCGAGACCCCCCGGTGGATCAGCGGGACGGAGGACCGCCGGCTGCACCGTGACGGGTGGCGCCGGTGCCCCCACCCACCTGCTGGCGACCGTCCGGACCAGCTCCGTGGTCGCGCCGGACAACCCCACGCCGGTGGCCGCGCCGTCGATCCGCGGTACCGCCGTCAGCAGGTGCAGCCGGTCCCGGGACAAACCCCGGCCGGGACGGTTCTCCGGAACACCGGCCGCCAAGGTCGGGCTGACATCGGAGGCGAGTGGGTCACCGAGCCGAAGCTCGATTCGGGAACCGATCAGATCCTTCAGTGCCGGTCGGATCTCGGGCCACCGGTCGGCGCTCAGCACGAGATGGATGCCGTGGTTCAACCCGCGCGCCGCCAACGACGTCAACACGGCCTCGTAGGGCTCGTAGAACTTCTTCAGGGAGCCCCAGCCGTCGATCACCAGCAGCACCTCCCCGAACCCGAACCCGTCGCCGTCGCCGTCGCCGGTCAAGGCTGCCTCCCGCCTATCCAGCACCCCGCTGACCATGGCCACCGTCCGGTGGACCAACTCCGGCTGCAGTCGCCCGGCCACCACCCCCACATGCGGCATTCCGGCCAGGCTGCCGAGCGTGCCGCCGCCGAAATCCACGCAGTAGACCTGCACCTCCTCGGGGGTGTGGGTCAGGGCCAGCGCGCAGATCAGGCTGCGCAGGGCCGTCGACTTGCCGCTCTGCGGGGCCCCGGCAATCGCGACATGTCCCGCAGTGCCGGACATGTCGATCGTCAGCAAGCCCCGTGTCTGGTCGTACGGTTTGTCCACCCAACCCAACGGGACCCGCAGGAACGACGCTGCGGCGCCCCCGACGCGATCCCCGCCGCGGACGGACCCGCGGGGGAGTAACAGGTCAAGCGACGGCGGCTCCTTGAGTGGTGGAAGCCAGACCTCGTGGGCCGGCACGCCGGAACCGGTGAGCCTGGACACCGCGACCTCCAACAGCGTCTGTCCCGTCCCCGTCCCATGCCGCCGATCGGCAGCTGCCAGTTCGCCGCCGGCCGTGGCCGCCGGGCTCGAACTCGGCGCACCCGCGCCGGGCGGCGTCGCCGGAGGGCGCGCGACGGCCAGCCGGAAGGCCTGCGGGTCGACCCACCCGTGATCGTCGGCGCCCACCCGCGGGTCGCGGACGGGTCCGGAAACGTACGCGCCCTTGAACCGGACAAGACCGGTGGTGTCGAACGTGAGGTACCCGTTGCCCGGCGCGGTGGGCAGGTCGAACGCGTCCGGTGCGCCGAGCACGATCCTTGATTCGGCCACCGAGGACGTCTTGAGCCCTATCCGGTAGGTCAGATAGGTGTCCAGCCCGTGCAGCGTCCGCTCGTCAAGGCCCTGCGCGGCCAGCAGCAGGTGGACACCAAGGGACCGGCCCACCCGCCCGATGGTGATCAACAGGTCGAGGAAGTCGGGTTTCGCGGTCAGCAGTTCGCCGAATTCGTCGACGACGATCAGCAGCGTCGGAAGCGCCGGCAGGTCCGCGCCGCCGGCTCTGGCCCGGTCGTAGTCCTGGAGCGAAGCGACGGCGCCGGCCGAGCGGAGCAGGTCCATCCGACGGTTGAGCTCACCGCTGATCGCCTCTTTCATCCGGTCGACGAGACCGAGCTCGTCGGCCAGGTTGGTAATGACCGCCGAGGTGTGCGGCAACGCATCGAGGGCGTCGAAGGTGGCGCCGCCCTTGACGTCGACCAGGACGAAGTTGAGGAAGTCGGGCGGGTGGGTGATGGCCAACCCGAGGACGAAGGTCCGCAGCAGCTCGGACTTCCCGGCCCCCGTCGCGCCGACGACGAGACCGTGCGGCCCCATCCCGCCCTGCGCGGCCTCCTTGATGTCCAGCTCGACCGCTTGTCCGGTCGTCCCGACGCCGATCGCGACCCGCAACCGGTCACGGGCCGGGCGAGGCCGCCACGATGCGGTGGGTGTCAGGGTCCTGATGTTCGCGACGCCGATCAGGTCGGTGAGACTGGTCGACGTGGTGAGCGGCTGGTCGGCGTCACCCTCGTCCCGCATCCGGATGGCGGCGACGGCACGACACGTGGCGGCCGCTTCGCCCGGCCCGATTCGGTCCGGCGTACCGACAGGGGAGGCCACCTCATGGCCGACCCGGTCGACGTGCACCGCCAGGACGTCATCGGGTGTCACCCGCAGCCGAACGCTGCGCACCGTCGGCTGGTCGCCCAGTGCGCCCGACAGATCGATCACGGTGACGCCCTGCAGCCCGTGCGGTTTCGCCAATTGGCCGCCATCGCCGACAGTGCCGCCGTCGATGATGACCAGAACATGGTTGCGGTCGACCAGAGGATCGGAATGCGTCGACGCCCACGGCCGACCCGCCAGTTCGTCCGCGAGCAGTTCCTCGAGTGCGCTGAGGTTGTCGGCGACGGTAAACCGGGGGAGATCGGTCGGCGGGACGGCGGGATCAACAAGATGTGGTGCCCATTTGAGCCAATCCCAAGCCGCCAACCCGTCGCCGTCGGCGCACAACGCGATCCTGAAATCGGACGGGGCGTGCCAGGTGATCGCCTGCAGCGTCATGGCGGTGGCCATCCGGCGGCCGGCAATCGCGTTGCCCTCGAGCCGCACCCTCGCGAACGACCGCAACGAAAGCGCGACCGGCAGGTTGCGCACGGTGCCGTGCGTGCGCAGGAATCGCCCTAGCGCGACTGCGGACACGATATCGATGTCCTCGAGTGGCTTCGCGTCGCCGAGACGCAGATCCAGGGCCAATTCCTGATCGCCGAGGCCCAGCCGAACGGTGGCGAAGTCGGCGTCCGCCGGCCGGCGTTCCCAGAGTCGGCTGGTGCGGATCAGCGACTGCAGCCCGCTCGGATCCGGATGCAACCAGAACAACGCCTCGGCCTGGTCAGCGGCGGCGGATCTGGCCTTCCGCCGGATCTGTGCGAGATGTCGGAGATAGTCGCGTCGTTCCCCGGCGATGCGACGGGAGCGGTCCCCGCCCACTCGTGTCAGGTGGCCGCCGACCATGGCCAGCGTGCAGACACCGAACATGACCGCGGCGGCGACGTGCGCACCGGTGCCGCCGGCGGTGAAGATCAACGCCATGGCGCCGAGCGCGCCCATGGCGGGAAGAACCATCAACCAGCTGGAAACACCGCCGGACGGCTGCCGGGGTAGCGCCGGCGGCGGGTGCACCTCGACCTGACCGGACACCATCGGCGGCGGTTCCCGACGCGCTGGGCGCCGGAAGGTCACCACCGCCACTGTCTTGTCCCCGCCTCGAGAAGCCGCGCCGTGAACGCCGGGCGATGGGCAGTAGCGCAACGCCACGACGATTCTGTCCTGCGCACCAAGGTAGTCGTAGGCGGCCCGTACTTCGCCGTTCCCGGTCTGAACCAGTGGCGGGAGTTCGGCGGTGAGTGGAAATCGGCAGGAATGCTGAACCGCCCGTCCGACCGGTCAGGCCGAACGAGCGGTTCAGCGCCCCGAGCGTCAGGCTGCCTTGACCTTGCCCGTCGAGTTGTGCGGATCGAGCACGAACTTGCGGGCAACGCCGGAGTCGAAGTCCGCGTACCCCTGCGGTGCGTCCTGCAGGCCGATCACGGTGGCGTTCACGGCGTCACCGATGTGCACCTTGTCCGCAAGGATGGCGTTCATCAGCCCGCGGTTGTACTTCATCACCGGGCACTGACCGGTGGTGAACGAGTGCGATTTCGCCCAGCCGAGACCGAGTCGGATCGACAGCGAGCCGACCTTTGCGGCCTCGTCCCCTGCGCCGGGGTCTCCCGTGACGTAGAGGCCGGGGATGCCGAGGGCGCCGCCGGCCGCGGTGAGCTCCATGAGCGAGTTCAGCACGGTGGCCGGCGCTTCCTTGCCGGAGTTCGAGCCGTGCCCGTGGGCCTCGAAACCGACGGCGTCGACACCGCAGTCGACCTCGGGGACACCGAGGATCTGCTCGATCTGGTCCCGCGGGTCACCCTTGGAGACGTCGACCGTCTCGCAGCCGATCCTGCGGGCCTGCGCCAGTCGCTCCTCATTCAGATCGCCGACGATGACCACGGATGCGCCGAGCAGTTGTGCGGAAACGGCGGCCGCGATGCCCACTGGTCCGGCACCCGCGACGTAAACCGTGGACCCGGGCTTCGTCCCGGCCGTGTAGGCGCCGTGGAAACCGGTCGGGAAGATGTCCGACAGCATGGTCAGGTCGGTGATCTTCTCCATGGCCTGATCCCGATCGGGGAAGACCAGTAGGTTCCAGTCGGCGTACGGCACCAGCACGTAGTCGGCCTGTCCGCCTACCCAGCCGCCCATGTCGACATAGCCGTAGGCGGAACCGGGGCGATCCGGGTTGACGTTCAGGCAGATCCCGGTCTTGCCCTCCTTGCAGTTCTTACAGCGGCCGCAGGCGATATTGAACGGCACCGAACAGATGTCGCCGACCTTGACGAATTCGACGCCCGGACCGACCTCGACCACCTCGCCGGTGATCTCGTGCCCGAGTACGAGGCCCTCGGGGGCGGTGGTGCGGCCACGGACCATGTGTTGGTCCGACCCGCAGATGTTGGTGGTGACCACCTTCAGGATTGCGCCGTGCGGAACCTTGCGGCCGACGTTCGCCGGGTTCACGCCGGGCCCGTCCTTCAGTTCGAAGGTGGGGTAGTCGATGTTCTCGACCAGGACCTTCAGCGGGCCCTGGTAGGTGACGGCACGGTTGCCAGTCATCCGATCTCCTCTTCGTCGAGGTGATCCACGCCGGGTGGGCGCGGATGGGAGGGCGGACACTGTTCGCCGTCCCTCCTGTCCTCCGTAGTACCCGCAACAAGTTCGGCCAACCGGTCAAACAGCCGCGAACCGGCTGCCGACACAGAGTTTTCGCAGGAGACTCGCACACTGGGCGTGGCCGATCGCGCATCGATCGGGGCGCTTGCACGGATCCTGCCGGACAATGTCGTCATGGCCGATACCTTGACCCCATTCCCCGACGATTGGTCCGCTGCGCTGTGTATTGCGGCGCATCCCGACGATCTGGAGTACGGCACCGCCAGTGCGGTGGCCGCCTGGACCGGCGCCGGAAGGACCGTCGGGTATGTCCTGCTGACCGCTGGTGAGGCCGGTATCGATGACCTCGACCCCGCGGAGTGCGGGCCGCTGCGGGAAGAGGAAGAGCGTGCCGGAGCCATCGAGGTCGGGGTGACCCAGGTCGAGTTCCTCGGCTACCCGGACGGCGTGCTGGAGTACGGGTTGGCCATGCGACGCGACCTGGCCAGGGTGATTCGGCGGGTCCGCCCCGACGTTGTTGTCGTTCCCAGCCCGGACCTGCGGCCTGCCTGGGGCGGTATCGACTACGCCGATCACCGTGCGGCTGGTCTGGCGGCGGTGGATGCGGCGCGAGATGCGGGTAATCGCTGGGTCTTTCGCGATCTGGACGGCGAGGGGCTGCAGCCGTGGAAGGTTCGGTACATCGCACTCGCCAATTCACCGCGCCCCACGCACGCGGTCGATGTCAGCGACAGCATCGGCGCCGGCGTTGCCTCATTGCGGGCACACCGGCGGTACCTGGCGGGGTTGGGGGCGGCAGCGCCGGACCCCGACGCGATGCTGCGCGGGTTCGCCCGGATGAACGGCGAGCGATTCGATGGGCGGCCCGCCGTCACCTATGAATTGCTGTGAGCAGCGCCGAACGAGCGCGTCAGGACGCGCTTGCCTACTCCGCAGTACCCGGCACCGCCGGGCCGAGCAGGTCGTCCGCGTCGATGATCCGGTAGGCGTACCCCTGCTCGGCCAGGAACCGCTGCCGGTGCGCGGCGTAGTCGGTGTCCAGGGTGTCCCTCGAGACCACCGAATAGAAGTGTGCCTGCCGGCCGTCGTCCTTCGGGCGGAGGATCCGGCCCAGCCGCTGCGCCTCTTCCTGCCGGGAACCGAAGGTGCCGGAGACCTGGATCGCGACGGTGGCATCAGGCAGGTCGATGGAGAAGTTGGCGACCTTGGACACCACCAGGGTGTTGATCTCCCCATGCCGGAACGCGTCATACAGTCGCTCCCGTTCGGCGTTCCGGGTGGAGCCCTGGATGATCGGTGCCTGCAGTTCCGCGCCGAGCTCCTCCAGTTGCTCCAGGTAGGCGCCGATGACCAGCGTCGGCTCGCCCGGATGACGGTCCAGGATCGACCGCACGACGGGCATCTTGGTGTGCACCGTGGCGGCGATCTTGTACCGCTCCTCGGGCTCCGCTGTCGCGTACGACAGCCGCTCGGCGTCGGTCAGCGTCACCCGAACCTCGATGCATTCGGCCGGTGCGATCCAGCCCTGCGACTCGATGTCCTTCCACGGCGCGTCGAAGCGTTTCGGCCCGATCAGCGAGAAGACGTCGCCCTCCCGGCCGTCCTCGCGGACCAGGGTGGCGGTCAGCCCGAGCCGTCGGCGGGATTGTAGGTCCGCCGTCATCCGGAACACCGGCGCGGGCAGCAGGTGGACCTCGTCGTAGATGACCAGGCCCCAGTCGTGGGAATCGAAGACGTCGAGATGCTTGTAGATGCCGCTGGACTTGCGGGTCATCACCTGATACGTGGCGATGGTGACCGGGCGGATCTCCTTGCGTTCGCCGGAGTACTCGCCGATTTCGTCCTCGGTCAGCGACGTACGGGCGATCAGCTCCCGTCGCCACTGGCGACCGGCAACGGTGTTCGTCACCAGGATCAGCGTGGTCGCGCCCGCCTTGGCCATGGCCGCCGCGCCGACCAAGGTCTTGCCGGCCCCACAGGGAGCACGACGACGCCGGAGCCGCCGGCCCAGAACCCCTCGACGGCTTGCTCCTGGTAGGAGCGCAGGTGCCAGTTCGTGGTGTCCAGCTCGATGTGGTGTGCCTCGCCGTCGACATAGCCGGCCTCGTCGTCGGCCGGCCAGCCGACCTTGAGCAGCGCCTGCTTCAGATGGCCGCGCTGCGACGGATGCACGATGACCGTGTCCGGGTCGATCCGGGCGCCGATCATCGGGGCGATCTTCTTGTGCCGCAGGATCTCCTCGAGCACGGCCCGGTCCCGGGACACCATGATCAGCCCGTGCGCCGGGTGGGTCTGCAGCACCAGTCGGCCGTAGCGGCCCATCGTGTCGACGACGTCGACGAGCAGCGCCTGCGGGACCGGGAAGCGGGACCAGCGGACCAGGGCATCGACAACTTGCTCGGCATCGTGGCCGGCGGCGCGCGCATTCCACAACGCCAGCGGGGTGATCCGGTAGGTGTGGATGTGTTCGGGGGAGCGTTCGAGTTCGGCGAACGGAGCGATATTGGCGCGCGCCGCCGCGGCATCGGGGTGTCCGATCTCCAGCAGCAGCGTCTTGTCGGACTGCACGATCAACGGTCCGTCGGTCACGGGTGGGTCCTTCGCATTTGGTGCTCATCACCCGCGCGGTACGCGCGGATGCCCCGCTGGTGTGCGGGGCAACCTGTCCAGTGTCCCCCAGATCGCCGCGCGCCCCGTGCGAGGTATTGGCATGACCCTTGCCGACCTCATCCCCACCCAGGACGGCGTAGGAACCTGGGACGCCGCGCTCGTCGTGGCCGCCGGTCATGAAGCGACAGCGACGCAGGACGCCGGCGATCTGTTCGACATCTTCTCGAGCTGGGCAACTGACCGCGGTCTGCCGCTGTATCCGCACCAGGAAGAATCATTGCTGGAGATCGTCGGGGACTCGAACGTCATCGTCGGAACACCCACCGGGTCCGGGAAGTCGCTGATCGCCACCGCCGCACTGTTCACCGGGCTGGCCACCGGCCGCCGGTCCTACTACACGGCGCCGATCAAGGCCCTGGTGTCGGAGAAGTTCTTCGACCTGGTGGACATCTTCGGGGCATCGGCGGTTGGCATGATCACCGGCGACTCCGCCGTCAACGCCGCGGCCCCGATCATCTGCTGCACGGCGGAGATCCTGGCCGGGGTGGCCCTACGGGGCGGTGCGGATTCCGACGCCGGCGTTGTGGTGATGGACGAGTTCCACTACTACGGCGACTCGCAGCGCGGCTGGGCGTGGCAGGTCCCGCTACTGGAGCTGAACCGTGCCCAGTTCGTGCTGATGTCGGCGACCCTGGGCGACATGACGTTCTTCGCCAAGGATCTGACGGAGCGCACGGGTCGCGAGACAGCCGTCATTGCGAACGTCGAACGCCCCGTGCCGCTGCACTTCTCGTACACGCTGGTGCCGCTCACCGAAACGCTGCAGGATCTGCTGGCCACCAACCGGGCGCCGGTGTACATCGTGCATTTCACTCAGGCGTCCGCCCTGGAGCGGGCCCAGGCACTGTCCAGTTTGACCGTCGCCAGCCGGGCGGAGCGGGACCAGATCGCCGAGGTGATCGCCGATTTCCGGTTCTCGCCGGGCTTCGGCCGCACGCTGTCGCGGCTGGTCCGGCACGGCATCGGGGTGCATCACGCCGGCATGCTGCCCAAGTACCGGCGGCTCGTCGAGAAGCTCGCCCAATCGGGCCTGCTCAAGGTGATCTGCGGAACGGACACCCTCGGGGTGGGGATCAACGTGCCGATCCGGACAGTGCTGATGACGGCGCTGTCCAAGTATGACGGCCACCGCACCAGGATCCTGTCCGCCCGGGAGTTCCACCAGATCGCCGGCCGCGCCGGCCGCGCCGGCTTCGACGTCGCCGGCGACGTCGTGGTACTCGCACCCGAGCACGTCATCGAGAACCAGCGAGCGGTCGCCAAGGCAGGTGACGACGCGGCCAAGAAGCGAAAGGTGGTGCGCCGCAGACCACCTGAAGGGTTCGTCAGCTGGTCGGAGACCACCTTCAGCAAACTTGTCGCGGCGCAACCGGAGCCCCTGACATCCCATTTCCGGGTGTCGCACGCGATGGTGCTCGGTGTGGTGTCCCGGCCGGGGAACGCGTTTACCTCGATGCGTGCCTTGATCGAAGGCAGCCATGAGCCGCGCAGCCGACAACTACGACATGCCCTGCGGGCCATTGCGATCGGCAAGGCACTGATCTCCGCTGGCATCGTCGAGAGGCTGGACGAACCCGACGAGACGGGCCGCCGTTACCGGCTCACCATGGATCTGCAGCTCGACTTCGCCCTCGACCAACCGCTCTCGCCGCTGGCGCTGGCCGCACTGGACATCCTCGATCAGCAGGCCGATACCTATGCACTGGATGCCATTTCGCTGATCGAGGCCACCCTGGAGGGGCCGCGTCCGGTGCTGTCCGCGCAGCGGTTCAAGGCCCGTGGTGAGGCGGTCGCCGCGATGAAGGCGGACGGCATCGACTACGAGGACCGGATGGCGTTGCTGGAGGACGTCGACTACCCGAAGCCGCTGGCGGATCTGATCGAGGTCGCCTATGCGGCCTACCGTCAGGGCGCGCCGTGGATCTCCGAGTACCAGCCGGAACCGAAGTCCGTCATCCGGGACATGTACGAACGGGCGATGACCTTCTCCGAATACGTCGCCTTCTACGCCCTGACCCGGTCCGAGGGGGTCGTACTCCGGTATTTCGCCGACGCCTACCGTGCGCTGCGCCGCACGGTTCCGACCGCCGCCCGCACCGAGGAGTTGACGGACATCACCTCCTGGCTCGGTGAACTCGTCCGCGGCGTCGACTCGTCGTTGCTGGACGAATGGGAAGCGCTGGCGCACCCCGACCTGGACGAGCTGACGCTGGTGGCAACAGGTTCCGAGGTCCGGCCGCCGATCGCCGCTCGCGGCGTCAGCGCCAACGAACGCGGCTTCACCGTCATGGTCCGCAATGCGATGTTCCGCCGGGTTGAGCTGGTCTCGCTTCGCCACTACACCGAACTGGGCGAGATGGACGGCGAGAGTGGTTGGCGGGCAGACCGCTGGGCGGACGCGATGGACGACTATTGGGACGAGTACGACGATCTCGGTATCGGCGCACCGGCCCGGGCCGCTGGCCTGGTGATCATCACCAGGTCCGCCGATACCTGGTCCGTACGGCAGACTTTCGACGATCCGGCCGGCGACCGGGACTGGGGGATCACTGCGGAGGTGGACCTGGCAGCGTCCGACGACGCCGGCGAGCCGGTGTTGTCGATCGTTGCCGTCGGCCCGCTGACCGGCTGATGCCGAGCCCGGCGAATCGATGGTCGTTGCCGAGGTGGCTCCCCGTGGTGACGAGGCCCGTGGCGTGGCACGCTGGTGCCCATGACGGGTTCGCCGGACCACCCGCGGTTCCGGGCGCTGGAAATCGGCCCGGGTGGTATTCCCGTCGACCGGGTCCACCCCGTCGAACAACGTGGGGTCGGCGAGCTGAGTACCGGATATCGTCCTTCAGGGAATGGAACCGGCTACCCCGCAACGTATCCGCAGCCCGAACCGGACCTCACCCCTGGACCTTCTGCGGTATTCGGTTCTTTTGACACCGACCAGGCCCGGACGTCCCGCCGGGCCGTGTTCGGTTGGCTGACGCTGGCGATGGTGGTTGGTGTGCTGGTCGCGGTTGGCCTGTGGTCGGGCGGTTCGGACCCGACGACGACGTCGGCCGACATCCGGCCCGGCGACTGCCTGGCGTCCTCGGCCGGCGGGTCGGTCGTCCGGGTCGACTGCTCGTCGCCGGACGTCGAGTTCGCCGTAGCCTCCCGGTACGACAACTCCACCGATTCGTCGAAATGTGCGGCCGTTCTGTCGGACCTGGTGCTGGTCACCCGGGACGAGGCGGTGCTCTGCCTGAACTACCGGGCCACGGTCGGTGAATGCCTGTATGCCGGGACCGCGGAGGAGGTCGGCAAGGCACCCTGTCGGACCCCGGGAACGAGCAGTACCCCGCCCGGGCTGTTCCGGGTGGTCGCTGTGCTGGACGACACGGTGGACAGTCGGAAGTGTCCTCGCGGCACCATTCAGTCGTTGGTGCACATCAGTTCTCGGGAAGTGCTCTGCCTTGGGTTGCCATGAGCGCCCGGCCCGGGCCGCCATTCACCACGGCGACCCCGGCCGATCCGCGTGACTCATTCCCCGACTCCCGGGTCACTCCGCTCGGCATCGGCAAGCTCATTGTCGCTCACCGGCCGCACCCCGGTGATCCGGTGCAGCACGAACGTCCGGACTGCGCCCCGGAGCCGGTCGTAGGCAACAATCGCGCCGCTGGACATGGCAACCGGATCGATCATCCGGTGGGTGGTGCTGCCATCGGAGTCGACATAGCCGACCCACAAGGGTTTTCGGTGATCCACCGCGTCGCGGAGCAGCGCCATGGTGTCACTGGCCGGCAGCACATCGCCACTCGTGTAGAGCTCCCCGGTGCGGTCCGCACTTCGCATCCTGGTGACCAGCGAGTCCAGCTGCTCCGGCGTCGGCAATGGCGGTTCCCGCCAGTGCTGGTGCTTCGGTGCCTGTTCCTTGGTCCGGTGCGGCCGTGGTCGAATATCCAGCACCGCGCCGCTGGCATCCTCCGCGGCCGGGACCAGCCCGGCCGTCCGCAAGTGGGCCATCAGGTCCGGCATCGACATCGTGGAGATCGCGACGGTGGGTGCCAGCTTGCGCAGCGAGATACCCAGCGTTGACGCCTCGGCGACGGCCTGATCGATCAGTGCGGGATCATCGCTGCGCAGGTACGTGCTCGCCTTGCCCAGCCGCAGCACGCCGTAGCGGCGGCCGACGTCGTCGATCAGGTACGTGAGCGCCTGCGGCACACCGGTCACCGAATGGACACTGAACAGCTCGTGCAGGTCGGACGTCGATACACCGGCGTCCAGCGCGCGGCGGATCGACTGCGGGGTCACCCGATACACGGTCGCGCTGCCTGCCGACTCGACATCGGCGACCTGACCGAGGCGGGCCGCGAGCCTGGGCACCAGCCGGCCCGGTGCGACGACGGTCAGGTCGGCCTGGACCATCACCGTGTCAACGGGCGCGGGCAGCGCCTTCGCCAGCGCGGCCTCGGCGGCGGCGGTGGACCCGACGAGCAGTTCGCGGCCCGCTGTGGTCAGTGCGGTGAAGGCGACAACGCCCATCGCGGTTGCCTCGGCAATGGTCGTGGCGAGCACCACCTCACGCTTTTGCGCAGGGCGCAGTGGTGACCGCCAGGCCAGCCGGGCAGACAGCGCCGGCAGATCGAGCCCCGACCCGGCAGGCAGTTCGGCGAGCGCGGTCAGCACAAATCGACGTTCGGCCGGGCCGCGGATCCAGGACAGTTCGGGGGACAGCGCGTTCTGCACCTTGTCGCTGACATCCCGGCTGCCGACCCGAGAGGGATTGCGCCGCAGGTCGAGCCAGATGGCCGCGACCTGCGCCCAGGCCGCCTCGTCCGGTCCGTCGAGGAAATTGTCCGCCTCGGTGGTCGGCGTCCAGGATTCGGTGACCCGGCCCCGAGCGTCCACCGCTGCGATCAACCCGGCCGCGGCGAGCACCTCGACATCGAGCGCGGTGACAAGTTCGTCCGTACCCATGGCCTTCGCCAGTCGGCGCAGTTCCCGGATGCCGAGCCCGCCGGACTTCAGCGCCGGCGGAGGGTTCTGGCCGATTGCCCCCAGTAGCCGGCCGAGGCGGTCCACGGTGGCCAGGGCCTGGCCGCCGCCCGTGCCGTCGACGGTGCGGACCCCATGGTCCCGAACGGCGTCCTTGGGCGGTGTCACGCTGATCGGCCCGAGTGGTTCGTCGCCGCGCAGCGCCATCCCGACCTCGCGGGGCAGTTCAACGGTCTCGGCGTCAATCCGTCGCAACAACCCGGCCGCGATCAGCGCGGTGACCGCGCGAGCGATGGTGGACCTGGGGTCGGTCGCCCCCCTCGGGATCGCGGTCGTCAGCCGCTCGAGGATCCCCAGGGACGTTGGATCCAGGGTTTCCAGCGCGGCTTTCGCCTCTTCGGTGGTGAGCTTGCCCGGCGCGCCAAGGCCGGCTGGGTACGGACCTAGCACCGCCAGCACCGCCGACGGCATGTGAATCATGCTGGTGCCGCGAACCAGGGCGAGGCCCTCGAGTGTGTTCAGGGTGTCATCCAGGACCGTCGCCGGCACCGCCTTCCCCAACAGTTTCCGCAGGTCAGCGCTGCTCACGGCGCGCTTGTCGGCATTGAGCAGGGCGAGGGCCTGCAGTACCTGAATATGAAACTGGTTCAGTGATTCCATCGCCCGCCAAACGGACGGGCCCGTGTTGAGCCGCCCGGCGAGCACCGTCAGGTCGCCCGGCGCGGGAACCGTCAGGTCCGGCCTGGCGCGCAGCAACGCAACCAGAGCGCGGTCGTCCCGCGCTCGCAACCAGTCCAGGGTCGAGGGCATCCCGTCCACCGTAGTGACCGTTGTGCGCGCGCCCGGCCGGCGCGGCTGGACGGCAGGCATCACCAGACGTCAGAATGGGCGTTGGGTGGACAGACCGCCCGTCCGCCCGGCTGGGTGGGGCACCACCCAGCGAGGTACTGCGCAGTGAAACACTTCGCAGTGAAATACTGCGCAGTGAAGACGACGCAGTGAAAGACAGCGCAGTGAAACACAACGGGCGGGGATTGCCTCCGCTCCCGTGATCGCGAGGAGGACCCGTGGCCGGCGAGCGCAGCAAGGGTGTCGACCCCACTTGGCCTGTTGTCCCCGAAGGGGAGCACCCGGTCACCGAACTGAGTACGCACGTGCAGGGCGCCCTGTCGCCGTACGGGGACATCGAGTTCCCCTTGCCGTCGGTGCCCTACGTGCATCCGCACACGATCATCAACCGCTGAGCAGGGCGGCACCGCTCGGGTCGGCCGAGCCCGCGATCGCCGGACTTGTGCTGGCGGCGGGATCCGGACGGCGTTACGGCCGGCCCAAAGCATTGGTGGACACCGGGTCCGGCCCCTGGGTGAACCTCGCTGTCGACCTGGTGGCCGGCTGCCGACCGCGGTTGGTCGTGGTCGGGGCGAGTCGTGACGAGGTCGCTCGGCTGCTCCCCGCGGGGGTGAGCTTCGTCGACAACCCCGGCCATGCGGAGGGGATGGGGTCGAGCCTGCGCATCGGGTTGTTGGCGCTGGCCACCATCCTGTTCAACGAGGGCAAACCCGTTGGCCCCGAGATCGACGCGGCGCTGGTCATGCTGGTCGACCTGCCGGGCGTGACGCCTGAGGTGGTCCGCCGGGTCTGCGCGGCGGCCGGCACACCCGAATCGGCGCGCGACGTGCTCGCCCGGGCGGCCTTCGACGGCCTTCCCGGCCATCCGGTTCTGTTGGGCCGCCGGCATTGGGCCGGGGTGATCGAATCCGCTCACGACGATGTCGGGGCGCGCGACTACTTCATTGCGCACCCACCCTTGGCGGTTGAATGTGGCGACATCGGGTCGGGGGAGGACATCGATACGCCGGAACCGCCGCACTGAACGTCGTTGAATCGCTCGACTCCCCGAGGACGGCGACTGCCCAGTGGGCCCCGTTCCGGGCGGATTACGATTCGGGCAGGCGGGGCGTAGCGACGCTCCGGTGCAGGTCGGTGTCAGCTGATGCTGACCCGGCATTCTCGCCGACAAGGAGCTCACCCCCATGGCTGTGCCAGGTCCCGGTTACTCGATCACCATGCGGATCGCGGCCCCGCCGTCGGCGACCGCGGCCGGTGACCTCACCACGGCCGTCGGCCGCGCCGGCGGAGTCATCACCGGTTTCGACGTCGTCGAGTCGACCGCCGAGTCGATGGTGCTGGACATCTCGGCCAATGCCCTGTCGCAGGCGCACGCGGACGAGCTGACCGACGCGGTCAACGAACTCCCCGGCGTCGAGGTCCGGAAGGTCTCGGACCGCACCTTTCTGGTGCACATCGGCGGCAAGATCGAGGTCACCTCGAAGGTGCCGTTGCGCAACCGCGACGACCTCTCCCGCGCCTACACGCCGGGCGTGGCCAGGGTGTGCATGGCGATCGCGAAGAATCCCGCTGACGCCCGGCGGCTGACCATCAAGCGCAACACCGTCGCAGTGGTCACCGATGGCACAGCGGTGCTCGGACTGGGCAATATCGGTCCGGCCGCCGCGCTCCCCGTCATGGAGGGCAAGGCCGCCCTGTTCAAGAAGTTCGGCGGCGTCGATGCCTGGCCCGTGTGCCTGGATACCACCGATACCGAGGAGATCATCCGGACGGTGCAGTTGATCGCACCGGTGTATGGCGGCATCAACCTCGAGGACATTGCCGCCCCAAGGTGTTTCGAGATCGAACGCCGGTTGCGCGACCTGCTGGACATCCCGGTCTTCCACGACGACCAGCACGGCACCGCCATCGTGGTGGTCGCTGCGCTGCGTAATGCCCTGCGGGTCGTCGGCAAGGACATCGGCGATTGCAAGATCGTGGTGTCCGGGGTCGGCGCCGCGGGCAATGCAATCATCCGACTGCTGCTACTACAGAAGCCGGCGGACATCATCGCCTGTGATATCGCCGGGTGCGTCTACCGCGGACGCGAGGGAATGGACCCGAACTTGGCGCAGGTGGCGGACCGGACGAATATCGGCGTCGTCGACGGCACCGTTCACGATGCGATTGTCGGTGCGGACGTTTTTATCGGGGTGTCCGCGCCGAATGTGATCGACGGCTCCGATGTCGCACGAATGAATCCCGGTGCGGTGGTGTTCGCGCTGGCCAACCCCGACCCGGAGATCGACCCGATCGAGGCCCAGATGCACGCCGCAGTCGTTGCCACGGGCCGGTCCGATTTCCCGAATCAGATCAACAACGTGCTGGCCTTCCCTGGCATTTTCCGTGGCCTGCTGGATGCGCAAGCCACCGAAATCACCGACGAAATGTTGCTGGCTGCTGCCGGGGCGATCGCCAATGTTGTTTCCTCCACGCAGTTGAATGCCTCGTATATCGTGCCGAGCGTGTTCGACGAGAATGTCAGCAAAGCGGTCGCCCGTGCGGTTGTCGAGGCATCCGGTTCGAAGGTCCGCATCGGCGGCGGGGCCAAGGAGTCGGCGCTGTCATGACGGCGCCCTCGTCAGCTCAGGGTCTGACCCACGTCGACGCGCGGGGTGCCGCGCGGATGATCGACGTGTCGGCGAAGGAGGCGACGGTCCGGACGGCGCTCGCGACCGGAGTGTTGCGGACGACTGCTGAGGTGGCTCGACTGCTGGAGCAGGGCGGCCTGCCCAAGGGTGACGCCCTCGCCACGGCCAGGATCGCCGGGATCATGGCTGCCAAGCGAACCCCCGATCTGGTGCCGCTGTGCCACCCGATCTCGATTTCCGGGGTGACGGTCGATGTGGCGGTTGGCGAGGCGGAGGTGCGGATCTCCGCCACCGTCCGCACCACCGATCGGACCGGGGTCGAGATGGAGGCCCTCACGGCTGTTGCCGTCGCGGGGCTGACACTGCACGACATGATCAAGGCTGTGGACCCCGCGGCGGTGTTGGACGCGGTTCGGGTGGAGCGCAAGGACGGCGGGAAGACCGGTACCTGGAGCCGGTCGGCGGGAGTCGACCCAGGAGCGCCGGGGTCTGGTGTCGACCCGAGTGCACCGGACCGATGACGGGGAACAGCTCCGGCGGGGCGGCGGAACCGTTGACGGCGGTGGTGATCATTGCCTCCACCCGGGCGGCCAACGGGGTGTACCCGGATCGGACCGGGCCGCTGATCCAGGAATGGTTGACGGCCAGGGGCTTCCAGGTTCACGGGCCACTGGTCCGGGCGGACGGTCCGGACGTCGGGATCGCGTTGCGGGACGGGATCGGGGTCGATCTGCTGATCACCTCCGGTGGCACGGGTGTCTCGCCGACCGATCGGACGCCGCAGGCCACCGCGGAGATCCTCGACTACGAGATTCCCGGTCTGGCCGCGGCGATCCGTGCGGAGGGTAGCGACAAGGTGCCGACCGCGGTGCTGTCCCGCGGATTGGCCGGCGTGAGCGGTCGGACCCTGGTGATCAACCTACCCGGGTCCACCGGCGGTGTACGTGACGGATTGTCTGTGCTGGCAAGGGTTCTCGACCATGCACTTGATCAGCTGCGCGGTGGCGACCATGTGGCCGGCGGGGGTTCGTAAAATGCCGGGCCGGGTTGCGCTGAGCGCCGTGACGAACAAGACCCTCGAGATGGCCGGGCATCTCGCGGCGGTGGATGATGCCGCTGCCGGTGCGACGGTGTCCTTCTCGGGGGTGGTTCGCGATCACGACGGTGGGCGCTCGGTCACCGAGCTGGAGTACCACGAACATCCCACCGCGGCTGGCATCGTGCACGAGGTGGCCGCGCAGATCGCCGCCCGCGATGGAGTGATCGCCGTCGCCGTCTCGCACCGTATCGGCCTGCTCGGGGTCGGCGACATCGCCCTTGCCGCAGCGGTTTCGGCTGCACACCGGCGGGAGGCGTTCGACGCCTGCAGCGATCTGGTCGACGAGGTCAAGCACCGGATACCGGTGTGGAAGCGCCAGGTTTTCGCTGACGGGTCGGACGAGTGGGTCGGCTCTGCCTGACGGGCGATGGTGCCGGAATCGATTCGCGCCTCGCCCGGGCCGGCATGCCAGACTTGGTGTCCCGGACCGGCAGGCGAAGGCAGTTCGCCCGCCATCTCCCGCACGACGAAAGGCGACCGTGACATGACCCAGCCAGCCGACGATGCCGAGGTAGCGGTCGCCAAGGACGTGGTCGACGAGGTGATGGTCACGGAGGCACCGGACAAGCACCGGTTCGAGATCTGGGTCGGGAATGAGCTGGCCGGATTCACCGCGTACCGGCAACAACCCGACAAGTACACCTTCGTGCACACGGAGATCGATCCCGCGTTCGGCGGCCGTGGGCTGGCGTCGGTTTTGATCAAGGCCACGCTCGACGAGATGCGGACCCGCGGCGCCGGTGTGCTGCCGCAGTGCCCGTTCGTCCGGCGGTACATCTCCGGCCACGAGGATTACCTGGACCTGGTTCCGGCGCACCACCGCAAGGAGTACGACCTGCCGGAGGCCGAGGGGTAGGCAGCCACCGGCGACAGCACGGGAACGCGCGTCCCGTTCACGACGGCATCCGCCCCGGCCGCCTTTGCCGGACCTCGTTCGCCCCTGGCGCAACGCCATCGGGAAGCGGACCGCCCTGCCGTGGCGTTGCAGGGATCAAGGTTGCAGGCATCAAGGTTGCAGGCATCAAGGTTGCAGGCATCAAGGTTGCAGTCATCAAGGTTGCAGTCATGAAGATTGTGGTGTTCGACGAGGGGGAGGCCCATGACGGGACCCGGTGGCAGCGCCCGGCGCATGATGCACCAGGACAGCTCCGTGAAGGACCGGAAGCTCGCCCCCGGGACGCTGCGCAGAGTGGTCTCGTTCGCCGAGCCGTACCGCAAAGAACTCGCGATCTTCCTGCTGTTGACGGTCGTCTCGTCCTTGATCGGGGTGATCACCCCACTGCTGGCCGGCGATGTGATCAACGAGATCAGCAGCAACGGCACCGTCCGGGTGATCGTTCAGCTGGCCGCGGTCATCGCCGGGTTGGCCGTCCTGGACGCGGTGCTGTCCCTCGGCACCCGCTGGTTCTCCTCGCGGATCGGCGAGGGTCTGATCTTCGACATGCGGACCAAGGTCTTCCAGCACGTGCAGCAGATGTCGTTGGCGTTCTTCACCCGGACCCAGACCGGCGCACTGGTCAGCCGGCTCAACAATGACGTCATCGGGGCTCAGCAGGCGTTCACCTCGACTCTGTCCGGCGTCGTGGCCAACGTGATCGGACTGATTCTGACCGCCGTGGTGATGTTCACCCTGTCCTGGCAGGTCACCATCCTCTCGCTGATCCTGCTGCCCGTTTTTGTGTTGCCCGCCAAGCGGTTCGGCCGAAAGTTGCAAACGCTCACCCGGGAGAGCTACGGCCTGAACGCCTCGATGAACACCACGACGACCGAGCGGTTCAACGTTTCCGGCGCGCTGCTGGTGACATTGTTCGGGCGGCCCGAGGTCGAAGCCGCGTCGTTCAGCGATCGGGCCGGCCGGGTTCGGGACATCGGAATCACCACCGCTATGTACAGCAGGGTGTTCATCGTCGCCCTCGGTTTGGTCGCCGCGCTGGCACAGGCCTTGACCTACGGGCTCGGCGGGGTCCTGGCGCTGAACGGTTCACTCGAGCCGGGCGCGGTGGTCTCCCTCGCCTTGTTGCTGAACAGGCTCTACGGCCCGTTGATGGCGCTGTCCAACGTCCGGGTGGATGTCATGAGCTCGCTGGTGTCGTTCGAGCGGGTCTTCGAAGTGCTGGACCTCAAACCGCTGATCATGGAAAAGGCAAACGCTCGACCGGTTGCCACCGGGCAGCAAACGTTGGAGTTCGTCGACGTGCATTTTGCCTACCCCGGTGCGGACGAGGTGTCGTTGGCCTCCCTGGAGGACGTCGCGATTCCCGATCACAGCCCTCGGCACCCGGTGCTGCACGGCGTCAGCTTCCATGCGCAGGCAGGTCAGCTGGTGGCCCTGGTCGGTCCGTCCGGAGCCGGCAAAACCACCATTTCACAACTTGTTCCACGGGTGTACGACGTCAACTCCGGCAGTGTCCGGATCGGCGGCATCGACGTCCGGGACCTCGGCCTGCAGTCCTTGCACGACGCCATCGGCGTGGTGGCCCAGGACGCGCACCTGTTCCACGACACCATCCGCGCCAACCTGTTGTACGCCAAGCCCGATGCGGAGGAGCCGGACCTGATCCAGGCGCTGCAGGCTGCGCAGATCTGGGATCTGGTGTCCGGGATGCCGCAGGGGCTGGACACCGTGGTGGGGGATCGGGGGCACCGGCTGTCCGGTGGCGAGAAGCAGCGGCTGGCCATCGCCAGGGTGCTGCTGAAGGCGCCGGCGATCGTCATTCTCGATGAGGCGACGGCGCACCTGGATAGCGAATCCGAGGTTGCGGTGCAGCGGGCGCTGGCCGCGGCGCTGCACGGTCGGACCTCACTGGTGATCGCCCACCGGCTCTCCACGATTCGCAGTGCCGACCAGATTCTGGTGATCGACGGCGGCCGGGTCGTGCAGTCCGGCACGCACACCACCCTGATGGCCGAGGGCGGCCTGTACTCGGAGCTGTACCGCACTCAGTTCGAGCGCCAGACCGCCGAACCACCTACGGACGCGGCACCGCCCGCGAAGGCAGTGGCAGCGGCGCGCTAACTACCGAACGATCCGCCGGATCACGGTCTGACGCTGCCGTTCTCGACCGGAACTGCTCCGAAAACACCAGTGGCCGCGACCCGTGAAGACGGATCGCGGCCACCGGACATCGTTGGCTCGGGTGGGATCAGGCCGGGCCGGGAACCTTGAACGGGAGCTTGGCTCCCGCGCCCTGGGCGGCCAGCGCCGTGAAGTAGGTCAGTGCCGCGGTTGTCAGCAGCGCGAAGAACACCCCGAACGAGGGCCCGTAGGAGATGCCGATGTCGCCGAACGCACCTGAGTAACCGCCGCCGTAGAAGAACGTCTGGATCATCACCAGGAAGATCAGAACGAACGACGCCGCGGCGCCGTAGGCGAGCCACTCCGGCTTGACCTGGCTGGTGGTCAGCACGCCGAACAGCTGCAGCGCGTAGATGACGCCGACCGCAACCGCGAGCAGAACCGGCAGCCACCACCACAGCGACCAGCCGTTCAGGCCGACCGACACCGCGACGATGCCGGTCGAGGTGACGTGCCAGAAGCTGAAGAAACTCGCGATCAGGGTCAGCAGCGATGCGCCCAGAACGCCCCAGCCGGCGATGCTGATCTTGGAGACGTCAAAAGCGGGCTTCGGTGCACCGCCGGCCGGCGGTGGATAAGCACCCTGAGGTGGGCCGTACTGACCAGGCGCACCCGGTGGCGGACCGTAACCAGCTGCTCCTTGCGGTGGACCATAGCCGGCCTGCGGGGCGTAACCGGGTGGTGGACCGGCCGGTGGAGGTCCGTACTGCCCTGGGGCAGGCTGGCCGGGCGCGCCCGGTGTTGGTCCCTGCTGGTAGCCGGCGGGTGGGCCCTGCTGGTAGCCCGGTGGCGGTCCCTGCTGGTAACCAGCGGGCGGGCCCTGCTGGTAACCGGCGGGCGGGCCCTGCTGGTAGCCAGGAGGCGGTCCCTGTTGAGGGCCGGCCGGACCCTGCTGAAAGCCGGGTGGCGGTCCCTGCTGGTACCCGGGTGGTGGTGGGGGATAGCTACCCTGACCGGGCGGTGGCTGACCCTGATAGCCCGGCGGAGGTCCGGACGGCGGTGGGTACGCGCCGGGCGGTGTCGGTGCGGCCGGGGACTGCTGGTCGGGCTCGCGCACGGGGGACGGGGAGTCGGACGTGGATGATGTCTGGCCGGGTTCGGAAGGACCGGGCTGAGCCCCAGGATCGGGTGAATCGTCCGGAGGGGTAGACCCTTCGGGAGGTGGTTGGGACACTGCGGACCTCCTGGTAGCTAACGGACAGCCTGCAGTCCGCAAGTGCGGGCAGCAGCACATCAAACGGTATCCCCCGCCCAGGGTGATCGGTAGGGGACACGCGCACGCACGCCCGATCACTCACGGTGATCGAACTGCAGGGACCTGCCGGCCTCGGTCAGCCGCCGGCGAAGGGCGGCAGGATGTCCAGCACCTGGCCGTCGCGGACGAGCGTCTGCCTGCCGTGCACGGCAACCTCGTCCAGCAGGAAACTGCAGCGTGCCAGCACCCTGGCAAGGCCTGGGCCGTGACGATCGGCGGCAATGTCGAGCAATTTCTCGACGGTGCTATGAGCGCCGCCGGCGCCCTTGCCGTTGACCGGCGGAGGGTTCGAAACACCCTGTGCCAGGCTATCGGTCGGCACAAAGAGCCGTTCCTCTTGGATACCGGCCGCCGCCCGGGCCGCAGCGAAATAGCGGATCGTCACACCGATCGTGGGGCTTCCGACGTCCGGAGCGCGGGCCACGACGTCGCCGACGGACTGATCAGCCACCGATGGCGCTCATCGGCCGATCGGGCTGCAGGAACGACGGATCGTCGATGCCGTGACCGGGCAGCTTTCCCCAGGTCGCTGCCCGCCAGGCCTGGGCAATGTCCTCATCGCTCCCGCCGCCACGCACGAGTGCCCGAAGATCGGTCTCGCTCCGCGAGAACAGGCAGGTCCGCACCTGTCCGTCGGCGGTCAGCCGGGTCCGGTCGCAGTCGCCACAGAACGGCCTGGTCACCGAGGCGATGATGCCAACCGTGCCGGGCCCGCCGTCAACGGTGAACAGTTCCGCTGGCGCGCCCAACCGGGCGCCGTCATGCGGGGTCAAGGTGAAGCGGCCGGAAAGCGACTCTTGTATTTCGTCCGCGGTCACCATCCGCTCGCGGGTCCAGGAATGCCCGGCATCCAGCGGCATCTGCTCGATGAATCGCAGTTGGTAGCCACGCTCCAAGCTGAACGCCAGCAGATCTGCGGCCTCGTGATCGTTGACCCCCCGCATCAGCACGGTGTTGATCTTCACCGGAGACAGGCCGACGTCGACGGCGGCCGCGAGGGCGTCGAGCACGTCCTGCAGGCGGGGTCGACGGGTCAGGGTCTGGAAGGTGGCCGGATCGATCGAATCCAGCGAGATGTTGATCCGGTCAAGGCCGGCAGCGACGAAGTCGGCGGCCCGGCGGGCGAAGCCGATGCCGTTGGTCGTCAAGGACATCTCCGGGCGGGGCGACAGTCGCCCCACCCGTTCGATGAGACCGACAATGCCCTTGCGGAGCAAGGGCTCTCCACCGGTGAAGCGGATCTCCTCGATACCGAGCCGGCGTACGGCCACGTCGATCACCCGGACCAATTCGTCGTCGGTCAGCAGTTCGCCTCCGGGCAACCAATCCAGGCCCTCGGCCGGCATGCAGTAGGTGCAGCGCAGATTGCACCGGTCGGTGAGCGACACCCGCAGGTCGCGAGCGCGGCGGCCGAACCTGTCCAGCAACCAGGGCGAATCGGTCAGTGGGGTGGACGGCGTCCGGGGAACTGCCGGCGTCGACTTGCCGACGCGCGGGAGGCCAAGGGCCACTGCGTTCATCGACCCAGAGTAGCTGCGCTGACGTCCTGCGGCGAATGGGTCATAGTGGAGGAATCACGGTCCGCTCGGCGCCGCCGGTCGGCAACCGGCGGGGTGGAACCGGGTCGCGTGGCCCCGCAGGACGGCCCAGAAGGAGGTCTCCGGTGCGCGAAGTACTGACCGATCTGCTCCGCTGGTGGCGGGCCGGTGGCACGGTCGGTGTCGGCACCGTCATCGGGACGTTCCGTTCCGCACCTCGACCGCCGGGTGCGGCCATGCTGGTGGGACCGGACGGCACCGCGGTGGGTTCGGTATCCGGGGGCTGCATCGAGGGTGCGGTCTACGACCTTGCCAGCACCGCGCGCGACGGCGGGCCGCCGATGCTGCAGCGGTATGGGGTGTCCGACGACGATGCCTTCACCGTCGGGCTGACCTGCGGCGGCATCATCGACGTCTTCGTGGAGGCCTTCTCCTCCGCGACCTTTCCGGAGTTCGGTTCGCTGGCCGCATCCATCCTGGCCGGCGAACCGGTCGCACTGACGACCGTGACCGCGGGCCGGCCCGATCAGCTCGGGCGGCATCTGGTGATCTGGACGACCGATGCGTCCGGCGGGTTGGGCAGCGAGCGACTGGATGATGCCGTTCGGGACGATGCTCGCGGGTTGCTGGCCACCGGTCGCACCGCCACCCTGACCTACGGCCCGGACGGTCAGCGCCGCGGCGAGGGGCTGTCGGTGTTCGTGTCCTGCTTCGCGCCGGCGCCTCGGATGCTGGTGTTCGGTGCCATCGACTTCGCCGCCGCGGTCGCCAGGGTCGGATCTTTCCTGGGTTACAAGGTGACGGTGTGCGATGCGCGTCCGGTGTTCGCGACCAGCAAGCGGTTCCCCGACGCCGACGAGGTGATCGTCGACTGGCCGCACCGCTACCTGCGGGCCCAGGTGGCGGCCGGCGCGCTCGACGGCCGCACGGTGATCTGCGTGCTGACGCACGATCCGAAGTTCGACGTGCCGGTGCTGGCCGATGCGCTCCGACTGCCGGTCGCCTACGTCGGCGCGATGGGCTCCCGGGAAACGCACGCCGACAGGTTGGCGCGCTTGGTGGAGGCCGGGTTGACCGAGGCGGAGTTGCGTCGGCTGTCGTCGCCGATCGGGCTGGACCTGGGCGCGAGAACCCCGGAGGAGACGGCGATCTCGATTGCCGCGGAGATCATCGCCCGCCGCTGGGATGGCGCCGGTCGGCCGTTGTCGGAGATCGACGGAGCGATCCACCGGCATCCGGTTGCGGAGCCCGCCCCGCACTGAACGGACCCGGTTCCGCACTGAACGGACCCGGTTCCGCATTGAACGGACCCGGTTCCGCATTGAACTGTGTTTGGGACGGCGATCCGGTCGACGCTGTGCCCGGGCGTCAGCTCAGATCCCCTCCCGAGCCAGCACCCGTCCCTTGTCAGCAGCGGCCCGCAGGGCGGCGTGGTCCAGTTGGTTCTGCGCGGCGTACTTCATCGAGTAGTCGGCCACGGCTTCGTCGAATGCATCCGACCCGCCGAGGTAGGCGGCGATGGCCACCCGGTCGCCGGACCGGCCGTGCGCTCTGGCCAACGTGCGGCCGCAGAGCCGCCCGTAGAACGTCAGCGCTGCCGGGTTCATCTGCTCGACGACGAACGAACCCTTGCCGTCCCGGAGTTGGCGAACGTAGAAGTCCCTCGGCACCCCGTCGACTCCGTCGACCTGTTGCCAGCCCAGGAAGATGTCGCTGGTCATTTGCGTCAGGCGCTGACCGTGCACCACCCGTTCGCCCTGATTGGCGTAGCTGGTGGCGGGCTGCACGTAGCTGTCCAGCACTGACCGCTGCGCCTCCTTGGCCTGCAGGAAGAGCGGGTCCGCGGCATCGGCACCGTCCAGCAGGACGATCCATGCCCTGGTCCCGACACTGCCGACGCCGACCACCTTGAACCCGAGCTGAACGAAACTGAACTGGTCGAGAAGCGCCCGCCGATCGCTCTGCAGGGTGGTGCGGTACTCGGTGATCAGGGTGCTGATCTGGTCGTACACGACGTCCATCGGCAGGCCCCAGGCGCGCACCAACTCCTCGCCCGGCATGATCAATGGGGGCTCGTTCCTGATCTGCACCTGCCCGTCGACGACGACGCACAGCTTGCGCAGCGCGTCATTGCTGTCCCGGAACTTGGCCTTGGTCAGGTTGGTGCTCAGGCTCTTTTCGGCGCCGCCCCCGACCCGTCTGCGCGTCTCCTTGCGCATGGCGCCCATGTCCTCGTGCGAGTACCAGACGTCCAGGTTGCCCAGCGGTGCGAGCCGGCGGATCTCCTCCCGGTACCCGGTGACCGCGGCCAGCGCCGCCGCCCGTGCCTTCTTCGACGAGAACCCACCGACCAACCCGGCAACCGCCACGCTGGCGGCCAGCCGCTTGACATCCCATTCGAAGGGCCCCGGATAGGTCTCGTCGAAGTCGTTGATGTCGAACGCCTGGTTGCGCTCAGGGGTCGCGTAGAAGCCGAAGTTGCTGAGGTGGGCATCCCCGCACAGCTGGACCATCAATCCGGAATGCGGCGTCGACCCGAGGTCGGCGGCCATGATCAGCGCCGAGCCGCGAAAGAAGGTGAACGGGGTGGCGAGCATCCGGCCGTAGCGGATCGGCACCAACATGGGGATCCGGGTCACCGCCTGGCTCTCCAACAGGTCGACCGGGTCGGGCCGGGATCCGCGGCGGATCTCGATGTGATCGGCAAGCGCCATTGACTGCCGAGCGGCCTTTCCCGCGGCAGCACGCTCAGCGCGAGTCGTTCGGCCGGAGCGAACCTCCCGAGCGTGCTCGGAAACGACCGGCGGGCCCGGCGCGATCAGCGTCTCGCTCGTTGCAGCGGGTGCGGTTGCTGGCGCGGTGGCCGTCATTGTTGATCCTCTCGTCGAGGACAACGATTGGCCACCATCGGATGCTGCGCCAGTCGGTGTTGTCAAGGGAGGTACGAAATTGGCGAATCGGTGCGGTCGACACGGCGGCGGAGACGCAAAGGCCGGCCGGGCGGGGGATTCCCGCACGGCCGGCTGTTGGGTGTGCCGGTGGAACCTTGGCCAGCGGCGTTGATGGAGCCGGCCGCCATCCAGTCGGCGTCGGTCAGGAGGTCGGGGGAACCGGAACCTCGCCCAGCTCGTGCGCCAGTTCCTTCTCGTCCTCTTCGGACAGCGAGGTCTTCAGCAGGTTGCCGCCGAACGGCTTCATCCGGTCGGCGAACTTGTCCTCGGTGATCTTCGACGCCATGATCACCACGGCCGACTTCCCGGGGCTGAGCATGTCGTTGACCTGCGAGCGGAATTCGTCGTTGATGCCGGACTTGCCGAGCTTGCCGAACAGGGCACCCATCAGGCCGCCCAGTGCGAGGCCGAAGAAGGGCACAAAGAACAGCAGACCGAGAAGCATGCCCCAGAGGGCGCCGGAGGCCGCGCTCATGCCGACGATCTTCTGCGGGGTCTCGACGTGGCTCTTGCCCTCGGCGTCCACCGAGACGATTGCCAGGCCCTGCAGTTCGACGACGAAATCGCCCTGTAGTGCGAGCACCTCGTTGTAGGCCGAGGTGGCCTGATCGTGGTCGTCATAGCCGATGACGATGAGTTCGGACATGCGTTTTCCTCCTGTGGCGCGCGGAAATTCCGGACCTTGCAAGCAGCTCACCGACATCGGGACATCCGATCGGCGAAGCGACGCCTGCCAGGGTCGGACCGCTCCGTCGCGGCTCGACGATTGAATCACACGGTCCTTCCCGGGTTCATCGTCCGAGGGGGACGATGTTGCCTGCGGACGTCACCATCGGTTTGCGGTGATCCAGCCAATGCTGGCCGCCAGTCGGGTTTCCCGTACCTTTACTCCATTCAGGGGACGGGGCGCGGCGCCAGAACTGATCGCATGCCCGGGTGTCGTAGCGACGACCATTGCTACCGCGTCGTCCGCCGGCGGCCCTGCTGCATCACGGTCACCGACGGCGTCAGCATTGGCTGGAAGGGCCGTGCCGGGGCCGGCTTTGACGTGCTCCGATCGGACATCAGGATCGCCACCGTCAGTGCTCTGGCCGCACCGACATCGGGCTCTGGGCAGGAATCGCCTACCGGTACGCCATCCGCGGAAACGGCTCGACAACAGGCACTGTCACTGTCGCGATCGACTGAAGGAGAACAGCCGGTGACAGCTGCACTGGCAGTTGAGTCCGTTGGAGACGACCCGCGGGGGCGTTCGGTCGCGGGCGGATGCCGCCCGCCGGCAACGAAATACTGATGGCAATTCACGGTCGGCCGGCTGCGGGCCGCTGGGGTCGATCTCGCGGTGAGACGCAGCGGGTAGTCGACCGTAAGCGTACGGTGAGGGCGTAGGCCAAAAGAGTGGTGAGCCGTGGGTGGGGGGATGAGTGACAACTTCCGCCCGGGAAGCGCTCGTCGAGCCCTTCGGCCCGACCGAGATGGCCGGCCTGCCCCAGGCGGTCATCTTCCTGTTTGACCGGGATCTGCGACTGCTGCTTGTTATGGGTGGGACCCTGGGCGGCAACCGGTATGAAGAGGACAAGCTCACCGGAAGACTGCTCTCCGATGTGCTGTCCCTGCCCGATGTCGACCCGTTGGACGGGCCCTACCGCGCGGCGTTGGCCGGGCGGTCGTCGGACCTCGAATACACCAGCCCGGTTCACGGCGGGCAATTCCGGATGCGGGTCCGCCCGGTAGCCGGACCCGGCGGAGAAATTGTGAGTGGTCTGGCCACCATCGACGACGTGTCCGGCGATCGCGCTCGGGAAGTCCGGCTTCGACAGATCCACGGACTGACGCCATTCGGTAGTTGCGAGTACGACCTGCGGTCCGGGTGGGTCGTCGACCGGGAGCTGCTGGAACTGTGGGGTGTCGACTCGGCAACCGACCCGCTGGCCGTCATCAATGGCCTGGTCCTGCCCGAGGACCGGGCCGTCATCGCCTCCACCTGGACCGACGTTCTCGCCCGCGGTGGCCGATCAAGTCCGCACTACCGCATCCGCCACGGTCAGACCGATGAACTGCGATTCGTGATGTGTACCTGCGAAGCGGAGGTCGATCCAGCGGGAGTGCTGCTCCGCGCGATCTCCACTCACGTCGACGTTTCCGACGCCGTTGCCGCGCGTGAGGTTGCCGAACACGCCGAGGCAGCGGCAGGTCAGGACCGCACGATGCTGCGCCGGATCAACCACGCCGTCGCCACCCAGGATCAGCGAATCGATGATGAGGCAGGGCATTTCATCGTCGCCCCGGTTCGACACGAGGGCGCCGTGCTCGGCCAGCTGAGCATCTTCCGGACTCCGGATACCCCCCACCGGCGCGGCGACGAACAGCCTGTTCAGGTGCTTGCCGATCGGGTGGGTTCGGCGTTGGCCGAGAGCCGACTGCGGGAAGTCCGCGACCAGGAGCGGGCGGGACGCCGTGCGGTCGCTGACCGACTACTGGAACTCACCTATGAGCAGCGTGAGTTGCTGGAACAGCTGGCCAGTACCGAGACCCGGGAAAGAGCCCTGCTGGCGGACGCCGTGCACGACGATCCGATGCAGATGATCGTCGCGGCCATCCTGCGCATCGACTATCTCCGGCTGCAGATGGCGGGTGAGCAGGGGGCGGAACTGGATCGCGTCGCGACCCTGCTGGAGACATCGGTGGAACGACTCCGCAAGCTGATCGTCGCCATCACCCCACCCGATCTCGGCGACGGTCTCGGTGTCGCGCTCCGCAATCTTGCCGAGGGCATCTTCATCGGAACGGCCTCGGTGGTCACCGTCATCGGCCCCACCCATGTCTCACTCAATCCGCAGGCGAAAGCAACCGCCTACCGCGTGATGCGCGAGGCGCTGGTCAACGCCCGCAAGCATGCCGAGGCGGACCACGTCATGCTGCGCCTGGAGGAGCACGACAGCAGCGTGCTGCTCTCGCTCACCGACGACGGGGTCGGCGCCACATCGCTGAAGGCCGAGCCAGGGCATTTCGGTCTGGCGACCATGCGGGCCAGGGCCGATGCAGAGGACGCGCAACTGCACATCGACAGCACGCCGGGTGTGGGTACAACGGTGCTGCTCACCCTGCCGGTGACGAAATACCTGGCCCGATGACGACCCGCGATCCTCATGACCTGGCCCGGCAGACGGACGGGCAGTACAGTCTGCCCGCCCTACTCGACGAATCATTGGCCCAACCGGTCTCGAGTCAACTGATCGCTGACCCGATCACGGTGGTGATCGTCGATGACCATTTGATGGTGGCAGACAGCCTCGCGACCATCCTGAGTGCGAACGAGGACATGACCGTGCTCGCCATTGCCGCGACCTGCGCCAGCGGGCTCGAAGCTGTGGCCCGTTACCGACCCGATGTGCTGCTGCTGGATCAGCGACTGCCAGACGGACTCGGCACCGATTCACTCGCAGCGATGCTGGCGGAATGCCCGGGAATGAAGGTGCTGATGGTCACCGCCGGGGACACCGATGATCTCCTTGCCCGGGCCATCATGGCCGGGGCTGCCGGGGTGATTCCCAAAGGCAAGCGGGCAATAACCCTCATCAACGCGGTTCGCGCCGTTGCCAACAACGAGCCGGTGATCACCCCGGATGCCCTCCGCCGGTTGATGCCCCACCTCGCCCAGACCGGCAACGGAATCGGCGCCGGCCTTACGGCACGGGAACGCGAGGTCCTGCGACTGCTGGTCGAGGGGAAGAGCACGTCGACGCTCGCCGCCGAACTCTTCGTCGCACCGGCTACCGCGCGGAACCATATTCAATCCATCATGAACAAGCTCGGTGCGCACAGTCGGCTCGAGGCAGTTGCGATCGCCTTGCGCGAGCACATTCTGTCGAAGTCATGACGCGCGATCAGAACACGGTTGCCCGCCACTGCAGAGTGCTGATCTGTGACGACCGGCCGGAGCTTCGCGACGCGATCAGCAAGGTGCTGTTCGAGGCCGCGCGATTTCGGGTGGTCGGGGAGGCCTCCGACGGCCCCGGCTGCCTACAGCGTGTCCGGGAGACCGGGCCGGACGTGCTGATCCTGGATATCGGCATGCCCGGTGGTGGTCCTACTGTCGCAAGTGCGGCAAAGGAACTCCGGCCGGACATGCACATTCTGGTGTTCTCGGGAATCCGCGACAATCGTATGCAGCGTCTGATGCTGCTGGCCGGCGCCGACGAGTACGTCGTCAAGACGGGACGGTTGCGGCCATTGCTCGAGGCATTGGATCGAGCGTTCGATCTGCGCTATCCCGAACCGGTTCACGACATCGGGTAGTGCGGAGTTCACCGCTGATCGGTGGCCCTTCGCTGCCGCGGAATGCCGAACGGGGAGTCGACCGAATGGGGTGCACTCCTGGGCAACCCGGGTTCGTAGCTCGGGCCGGCCCGACCGGAACTCCCTGGCTTACCAGTAAACGCCAGCCAGAAGCGTTGCGCCGCAGTCATCCTCGGCAGGTCTCCGACGTCGTGCGGCAGCACATCTGCCGGTGTCGGGCCCGGCAGATCGAGTGTGTCGTGGCCGAGTCGGCTCACCGCCCTGGTCACCTCGTCGATCGATAGTGGGTGATGGGCAAAGTGTCTCGGATCAGTGAGGTTACCCATCGGCACGGGCATGCTGCAGCGGGGTCTGACAACTCGGTGCTGCCGGAGTCGTTGGGCATGGTCTGTTGTGTCGGCACATGAGGACGCCGATCCGTGGGCCGATCTGCTGTTTCTTGAATGTCTTCACTGACGAGAAGTCCAGCCGCAAAGGGGAAGCCCTGAATGTCCGAGCGGCGAGAAGCACTCAAGGTACCGCGGCCTTGCGGCGGCGGACACCATCCCGGGCCGGCTGTGATGGTCAGCAATCGCAATGTACTGCATTCGGACAACTCGGACATGTCGAGCGAGGGAAGCTTCGGGTAGGTCCTGC
Source organism: uncultured Actinomycetota bacterium (assembly GCA_963730295.1). Classification (GTDB taxonomy): domain Bacteria; phylum Actinomycetota; class Actinomycetes; order Mycobacteriales; family Nakamurellaceae; genus Nakamurella. The sequence continues at coordinate 699,905 of CAVSRE010000012.1, forward strand.
GACTCTGGGTGACCCGCACCTGATGAAAGGGGATTGTCCTTGTTCAGCTGCATCAAGCCGACCGAGCGGTGACGGTGGATACCCTTTTGCTCGGCCCGGGAATTGAACTGATCGAGTGAATTCCGGCCTCATTGGGGTAGCTCAGACTCAGCCTTACGGATTGCGTTATCACCCACTTGATCTTGACAGAGAGTAAGTGGCAGCGATCTGATCCCGAAGACCCTGAAGGCATCCCTGCTCGCGTACCCATTCGACTTGGGCGGTTTTCCGTTGTAGGACAACGACTTCGCCAGGCAGTATCGGGGTATCGCTGGGAATTCCGCCCGTAGTGAGGGTAATGGAGGGTGTACGCTACGTAACTACTGGCGTAGGGGTCTCGTCGGATCAAGCTCGACGGTTCAGTCAGCGAATGACTTCAGTACGCGACGAAGGCGGGGCAATTGTGTCAAATCTCAAGGAACGAACGCCAACTTGGGCTGCGCTGACTCGCGTGATCATCTGCGACGAACGGTCGAGTGCTCGAACGGCTTTGATGCGGGTGGTGGCCGCTTCCATGCCGTCGGTCACGGATATCGCGAGTGCGGTTGACGGAAGCGACCTGGTCTCGCAATTTGCGGCACACCGGGCGGACCTGGTGCTGATCGGTATCAAACGAGGCAAGGGCAATGGGATCGAATCGACACAGCGATTGTTGGGTACGTATCCCTCGGCCGCCGTGATCGTTTACGGTTCGTGCGAGGATTCGCAGCTGCTGAGTGCGGCGATCGCTCGGGGGGCCCGTGGATTGTTGTTATGGGACGCCAACTATCCGGTGGTCAGTCCAGGACAGCAACGCACGATCGCATTCGGCGGATTATCCGCTGTTCGCGATGCCGGAAAGATCACGGTGCGCTTGACCGAACGCGAGTTGCAAATTTTGCGTGGCATGAGTCAGGGCAATTCGAATGGCGAAATCGGACGCAAGCTCTACCTCTCCGAAGATACCGTAAAGACCCACGCACGCAGGCTGTTTCAGAAGTTGGGCGCGCATGACCGAGCCCATGCGGTCGCTCTGGGGCTGCGGAACGATCTCGTGGCCTAGCGGTAGCGTTCGTTCCGCCGGGCGATCGCCCTTCGCACGGCCTCACCGACCACGGATTGTGCAACTACCGCAAGTTTTGTGTCGGAACTCTGGCTCATTTCCCGCAATCTTTGGTAGGCCTCGTCCGATGTGCCGCCGCTTCGACTACGAATTATTCCCAGCGCCTGGTCGATAATCGCTCTATTGGTCAGCACGGCCTGCAGTGTCGCGGCCAGGCGCTTTGTCTGTTCCAGCACCTGCGCGTTCTGAACAGCGATGGCCGCGGGCGCGGCGAATAGTTCGCCGACATGCGCTGCCCGGTCATCGAAAGCATTCTTGGCATGGGCGTAGACGTTCATGGCTCCGAACACCCCGTCAGGGGTGATCAGCGGGAGCGACAGAACGCTGTGCACACCCAGTCTGCCCACCCGGGGCCCGAACCTGGGCCAGCGCCGCTCGCCGCCGAGCGATCCCGATCGCATCGTGCGACCTTCCGCCGCCGCGCTGATGCACGGCCCCTCGCCAATGCTGTACTGGATGGTGTCAACGTCCCGGACAAACGGGGCGGTGGCGACGATCGTGTCGCCCCGGTTGTCTTCCAGCAAGGTTAATCCGGCGCCGTCAGCACCCGGAATGGCCCGCACCGCAAATTCGGCGACCTGAATGAGGATCTGCTCAAGGCTCAACTGTCCCGTGGCCAGTCGGGACAACAAGGTCAGGCTCTCCTGCAGTTCGGTGTCATCGTGCGTGCCGACGGTATCGACACTCGGCCCGGTGCGGCGGTCGGCAGGGTTGCCGGTTCGGTCGGGAGGTGTCTCAGTCATGGCTGGCCCTCCGGTCGACGGGCCGCCACGTCAATCGGACGGGCGACGCAATGCGCCCTATTCTAGGACGATCCGGCGGTAAGAAGTCACCGGAGTGACGCGTTCCTTCACTACGCCGGCGATTCGGGGGGTGCCCTGTTGTCCCGAGGGTCTTGCCGGCAGCGGTGGTTTCCGCCTGGACCGGTCCCGGGGACGCAGGAAGGCTGTCGATTCGCTATCTTCATCCTCATCGGAGGATGTCCGCTGCGCTGTCGACCGGTGAGATCGACTGGCCGCGCGTGAGCGGCAACTGCTTCTACCCTGGCCGGCAACGGTCGTCAGCTGAACAAAGGAGTTTCCATGGAGATCGGACCCGTCGACGTCCTCGAGGTCGCCTTCCCGGGCAACGAGTTCAACGGGGCCATCCTGCCCGCCCTCGAGGAGTTGATCTCGTCCGGAACCATTCGGGTGCTCGATCTGCTCTTCGCGTACAAGACCGCCGACGGCGAGGTCGGGTCGATCGAGTTGGCCGGCCTGACGGCGCAGTACGGCCCGCTGTTCGCCAGCGTCGACGGTGACGTCCCGGGTGGACTGCTTGATGCCTCCGACGCTGCAGAACTGACGGACGTCCTGGAGCCGAACTCCTCGATCGCGGTGATCTGTTGGGAGAACACCTGGGCGGCACCGTTCTTGAGCGCGCTCGAAGGTTCTGGTGCGGTACTGCTCGACCAGGCGAGAATTCCGCGGGAAGCCGTCCTGGCGGCGCTGGCAATTGCTGAAGAGAGCTGAGGAAACGTCATGGGACTTTTGGGGATGATGGCCCGCACGGCGGTAGTCGCGGGCACCGCTACGGCCGTGTCCGGACGGGTGTCGCGGCGGCAACAAGCCAAGTACCAGCAGAAGGCAGATGCCCAGGCCTACAACGAGGAGCAGGCGGCGCCGCCGGAACAGCAGTATCAGCAGGCTCCTCCCCAGTATCAGCAGGCTCCACCGCAGTACCAGCAGCCGCCGCAGTATCAGCAGGCTCCACCGCAGTACCAGGAGCCCGCCCCGGCTGCACCGGCGGCGGAACCCACCCTGGTCGACGAGATCCAGCGGCTGTCCGCCCTCAAGGACCAGGGCATTCTTTCCGAAGCCGAGTTCGCCGCAGCGAAGAGCAAGCTGCTCGGGCTCTGAGCCGCTGATCCCTTCATCGGTCGCCGACGGCTCCGCCCTGGTTGTACCGGCGGAGCCTCTAGGCTGAGCTTGTGATCAACGGCAGCGATGGCGACGTCGTCCGGCCGGGGCAGGACAATGCTGCCGATCCTCGCCGGCCGCGCAGTGTGTACGGCGTCGGAACCGAGCCTGATCCTCGGTTCTCGATGGCGAACGAGCGCACGGCGCTGGCCTGGGTGCGGACCGGGCTGGCGTTCATCGCCGGCGGGATCGCGCTGACCTCGGTCTCCGCCGTCACGAATCTGCCCAAATTTCTCGACGTCGTCGCGGTGCTGTCCTGCTTGGTCGGCGCCGTCACCGCGATCAACGCACTGGTGTCCTGGCGGCGCGTCGAACGGGCGATGCGGCAGGGCGAGCCGCTGCCGGCTCCGACCGCGCTGCGGTGGTTGGTCGGGGCTGTGGTGATCGCGGGGGCCGTGATCGTCGGGTACGCCATCGCCCAGGCATGACGCAAGAGCCCAGCCCCGAGCTCAGTCTCGAGTCGAACCGAGCGGGGGGACGCAACGACAGTGCGCCGCCCCGGTCGGCCGAGGTGTACGGCGCTGCCCCGGAGCGCACCACCCTCGCGTGGCAGCGTACGGGGCTGGGGGTGGTCGTCGGTTCGTTCCTGATCTTTCATACGGCGATCCAGTTGGGGGTCCTTGTCGTCGGTGCGCTGGCCGGTGGCCTCGGGCTCGCCGTCGCCGCCTTGGCCATGTTCAGCTTTCCGGCACAGCGTTATCGGTTGGGACGGCCCGATCACTCCTGGAGACTGTTGATCTACGTCACGGGGTCGGTGGTCGGCCTCGGTGTGCTGGGCGCAGTGACCGGCGCGATGACCCTTTTCCCATGATCCGGCTGGCGACCTGGCCGGCGCTCAAGTCAGTGCGCTCAAGTCAGTGCGCTCAAGTCAGTGCGCTCAAGCCAATGCGGGAATGACTTCCTTCTCGAACAGCTCGAGGCCGGACGTGTCGTAGGCAAGTTCGGGGAAGTAGGTGATGGCGTAGGTCATCCCGGCGGCCTTCAGCGCGGAGAGCTTTTCCACGATCTGTTCGGGAGTTCCGACTCCCGGCATTCCGCGGTAATTCCTCAGCTGGCCTTCGGCCTTTTCCGCGCCGATTGACTTTGTCTGGTGGGCGAGGATCCAGTCGAGCCGATCCTGGACCTCTTTCTCGTCCCGGCCGATCGCGATGTTGTAGTTCGCCGATCGGGTGATCGCGTCGAAGTTCCGGCCCAGCCGTCGACAGTGTCCGGCGAGCACCTCCGACTTGTGCCGGAATCCCTCTGGTGTGCCGTCGAAGTTGGTGTATGCGGCGTACTGGGCGGCGATCCGTAGGGTGACCTTCTCCCCGCCACCGGCGATCCAGAACGGGATCCCTCCGGTTTGCAGCGGCAACGGCCGGACGATCGCGCCGTCGACCTGATAAACCTTGCCCTGCAACGTTGCCGACCCCGTCGCCCAGGCCTGCTGGATGATCTGCACGCCCTCGTCCAGTGCGCGCAAACGCTCCGGAGCCGGCGGAAAGCCGTACCCGAAGGCGCGCCATTCATGCTCGTACCAGCCGGCGCCGATACCCATCTCGACCCGGCCACCGGAAATGGTGTCGATGGTCGCCGCGACCTTCGCCAGGTACGCGGGATTCCGGTAGGCGATGCAGGTGCACATCTGTCCCAGCCGGATCCTGCTCGTGGTTGCCGCCAACGCGGCCATCAGGCTCCAGGCCTCGTGCGTTGCCTCGTCGGTCGGCGTCGGGGTGGTGTGGAAGTGGTCGTACACCCAGATCGATTCCCACGGACCGGCTTCCGCGCGTTGGGCGAGCCGCGACATGGTTGTCCACTGCTCCGCCGGCTCGATGCCGACCAGGTCCATCCGCCAGCCCTGCGGAATGAAAACCCCGAATCTCATCGTCATGGCGCCAACCTACGGCCGGCGAAGAAGTCCCGCAGAAAGGGGACCTTCGACCCGTGCGCGGTGGCCGGGCAGCGGAAAGTATCAAGAGGTCGAAATCTTTCGTCACATTGTCAGGAGAAGGTCATGGCCAGTCACACGATCGATGGCACCACCTCGGCTCAGCCGGATGTCAGCACCGTCAAAATCACCCAACTCGGCGGCGGCGTCATCGCCGTCTTGCGAGTCGCAATGGGATTCGTCTTCATGTGGCCGTTCCTGGACAAGCTCTTCGGCCTCGGCTACAGCACCTCGAGCGACAAGTCCTGGATCAGCGGCGGATCGCCGACCAAGGGCTTCCTGTCCGGTGTCGCTGTCGGCCCGTTCGAGTCCTTCTTCCACAGCATCGCCGGTGTGTGGTGGGCGAATCTGCTGTTCATGGCAGCCCTGTTCGCCATCGGTCTTGCCCTGATCCTCGGCGTGGTGCTGCGCATCACCGCAGCCGCTGGCTCGCTGTTGCTCGTCATGATGTGGGCGGCGTCGTGGCCGATGGCCCAGTTCACCTCCGCCGGTGACGCCACCAGGTCGACCAACCCGTTCCTGGACGACCACTTGGTCTACGCATTGGTGCTGATCGTCCTGGCTGTCATTGGCGCCGGAAACTACTTCGGTCTCGGCCAGTGGTGGACCCGCGTCACCGCCGGCAAGAGCTGGCTGCGTTGAGTTCTCGGGCCGTCACTGCAGTGGACATTCGGCCCCGGGCACCACAAGTGCGATCATGACAAGGCTCCCGTGAAGCACCGGTTCACTCCGGACGAGCGGGAGTTTCGTCATGCGGCGTCATCTTCCTGACCACGCTGTGGCTGCAGGGATCAACTGCAGTAGCAGGCAGCAACCAGTCAACAACTGTGGTATCAGTCAACACGAGCACGGTGTTGAGCATTCGGTTCCAGATTCCAGCCTTCAACTGTTTCCAAAGCCCGTGAGGGGTGCGCCCGATGTCGTCGCCGGCCAAGAAGATCACCGTGTATCTGTTGGACGACCACGAGATCGTCCGGCTCGGCCTGCGGGACCTGCTGGAGAGCGAGGGCGACATCGAGGTGATCGGTGAGTCCGGGTCGGTTGCCCATGCGCAGGTGCAGATCCTCGCCCTTCGCCCACAGGTTGCGGTGCTCGACGGCCGGCTGCCGGATGGCTCCGGAATCGATGTGTGCCGCGAGATCCGTTCGCGCGACCCCAGTATCGCCGCCCTGATCCTGACGTCCTTCGACGACGATGAGGCATTGTTCGCGGCGATCATGGCGGGGGCAGCCGGTTATGTGCTCAAGCAGATTCGCGGATCCGACCTGATCGACTCGGTGCGGAGAGTGGCTGCCGGGCAATCCCTGCTCGACCCGGCGGTGACCGCCCGGGTGCTCGAGCGAGTCAGGCACGGACCCGAGTTGGACCCCGCGTTGGCGCCGCTGACCGAACAGGAACGCCGGGTGCTCTCCCTGATCGGCGAAGGAATGACGAACCGGCAGATCGCCGAGGCGATGTTCCTGGCCGAGAAGACCATCAAGAATTACGTCTCCAGCCTGCTGGCAAAATTGGGCCTGCAACGACGGACGCAGGCTGCGTTGTTCGCTGCAAGGCACCTGCCGGACACCGGCTGACGGCGGCCGGAGCCGCACTAGAGCGCCGGGACCCGCCAGACCAGCCGCGTTCCGGCGTCTCCGTCGGGTCCGACCTCGAACGACCCGCCCAGTTCCTCGGCGCGCACCCGCAGGTTCCGCAGTCCGTTGCCGGCGGCCTCCGACCCGATTCCGCGGCCGTTGTCCACGACGATCAGTTCGACGTCCTGGCCCACCTGCAATGTGACGGTCGCGGCCTGAGCCCGGGCATGTCTGCCGACATTGGACAATGCCTCCCGTAGCACTGCCAGCAGGTGCGGGCGGATGTCATCGGATACGCCGCTGTGCACGGCGCCCGTGGTTCGCAGTTCGGGACGGAATCCCAGCGAGGGCAGCATCGCGGTCACCGTTGCCTCCAGGTCGTCCCGCAGATCCGCCGGCCGATCAGGGTTCGCCAGCTCGAAGATGGTCCGCCTGATGTCCTTGATCGTTTCGTCGAGCTGATCCACTGCCGTACTGATCCGCTCGGCGACCCGGCCCGGCCCGGCCAGCCGGGTCGTGTTGTCCAACGACAGACCGATCGCGAACAGCCGCTGGATCACCAGGTCGTGCAGGTCACGGCCGATCCGGTCGCGGTCCTCGAACACCGCCAGCCTGGCCCGGTCGTCCTGGGCCAGCGCCACTTCGAGAACCAGAGCGGCCTGTTCGGCGAATCCGGCGGCCGATTCGACCACGGTCGAATGAACCTGATCCCATCGCTCGGGCAGCCAACGGAGCCACAGGACGCCCGCCTGCCGCTCGGTGGCCCCCACTCGTACCAGTAGGTCCCCACCGGGGATCGGTGAAACCGGAGCGCCGCTGGTCACGACGGCAACTGCGTCGGGGGCGTTCTCGGCATCGGTGTCGATCGGTGTTCCGGCCGTGCCGGCGGGCCGCAGTTCCCGGTGCCCTGGTGTTCGTAGCAGCAGTACCGCCCCATCGGCGTCACCCGCGTCACGGGCGAGCTCGGCGATCACATCGGCTGGATGGCCGACCGGCGATGTGGCCAGCAGAGCGGTGCTGACGTCTGCGGCGGCCTCGAGCCAACGACGTCGTCGGGTGAGTCTGGCGTACAACCGCGCGTTCTCGATCACCACACCGGCAGTCGCGGCCAGGGCGACCACGAGTTCCGCGTCCTGATCGGTGAACGGCCCCCCGCCGCGCCGCTCGGTCAGATAGAGGTTTCCGAACACCCGCGCGCCGATCCGGATCGGCGCGCCGAGAAACGTCGACATCGGCGGGTGGTTAGGGGGGAAACCGTAGGACAGTTCGTGACTGCCGAGTTCGTGGATCCGCAGCGGCTCCGGGTGATCGATCAGCACGCCGAGGATGCCGTGGCCGGTGGGCGGATCGCCGATTTTCGCCCGCTCCGCAGGGCTGATCCCGTGCGTCACGAACTGCACGAGGCGTCGTTCGGATGTCGCATCGTCCAGCACGCCGAGCGCTCCGTACCTCGCGCCGGACAGCTGGGCCGCCGCGTCGACGATCCGTTGCAGCGTTTCACCCAGGTCGAGGTCCGCAGCGATCGTGCCGACGGTATCCAGGACCGTGCGCAGCGACTGCACCGGTGGTTCCGGTGGTGTTGCGCCGTACGGTGCCGGTTCGGTCACGTTCTCCCTCTCAGGTGTCGCGCGGATCATCGAGGTGCCCGGATGTTCGGGACGACCAGGCTCAGGCAATCATGGACTGCGTGACTGAACCTTCGCTGCCAACCCCCGCGCACTGGTCGTACCTGATGGACATGGATGGTGTGCTGGTTCACGAAGAACACATGATTCCCGGTACGGACGTCGTCATTGCCGAACTCACCGCGCGCGGCCCAAACTTCGTCGACCCTGATGATCGGCGACCGGATGGACACCGACGTGATCGCCGGATTGGAGGCGGGTCTGGCGACGATCCTGGTGCTCACCGGGATCTCCACACCGGCCACTGTCGAGCAGTTTCCGTTCCGGCCGAGCTTGGTGATCAACTCGATCGCAGATCTGATCGGTCGGACGGATGACCCCTTCGGCGCGATCGTCGGTTGAGATTCCCGCCGGACCGCTGAATGTGCGGCCCTAGGGTCAGGGCGCGGCCGGGGTCGCGGCCCGATGCGCATCGGCAATCATGGCCGTTTCGGCTCGCGCGTCGGCCCTGGCGCGTGCGACTCGTCGCACCAGCGCCACCAGCAGGTAGGCCATCACGAAGCCGATCATCGCCCCTAGCGAGTTGGCCACCACGTCCCGCGGCGTGCCGACCCGGTCGGGCAGTCGGGTGCTCTGGATGATCTCGATCCCCGTCGATGCCGCGATCGCAATGGGGATGATCAGCCAACGGAACCTGCGGAGGCAGAGCGCGCCGAAGAACCCGATCGGAACGAACATCAGAATGTTTGCCGCAAATTCGATCTTGCCGAAGGTAATCCAGGCCGGCAGGCCTTCCTGGTGGGCCCTGAGGAGGAATTCCTGGAGGGCCAGCTGGCCCTCCGGGTCGGGTGGACCGGCGGAGAACGTGATCATGCCGACGACTCCGGAGGCGGTCAGCAACAGCGCCCAGGAAATGACCCGTATCCAGCGCAATACCGACTGGCCGTGGGGAGTCGGGTCGGCCATACAGCCATATTAGGTTCTCGGCTGATCTGTTGGCTCCGCAAATGCGGCAGTCGCGATCAAGGGTTCGTTTTCCTGGTGATGGAAGTCACGCAGCGCGTAACATCTCGATCACTGTCCGGCCTCAGGGTGAACCGATGGACTCATTTGGTCCCAGCCGCCGCTTACTCTCGTCGAGTGAGTTTCACCGTCGGCTTCGACCTCGACATGACCTTGATCGACCCCCGGGTGGGGATCGTCGAGGTCTTCGACGTACTCGCCGCCGAGACGGGAATCCCGCTCGACGGTCGCGCATTCGTGACCCGGCTCGGGCCGCCCCTGCAGCATGAGTTCGTGCGGTACGGACTTGACCAGGTGACGATCGACGCCCTGATCTCCCGGTACCGGGCCCTGACCCCTGGTCTGGTGATTCCCCGGACCGTCGCCATGCCGGGTGCAGCGGAAGCCGTCAAGGCGGTGACCAGCCGTGGGGGTCGGGTCGTGGTGGTGACCGCGAAGTACGCCCCGCACGCCGTCGCGCATCTGGAGCACCTGGGTATCGATGTCGATGCGGTGATCGGCGACCTCTGGAGCGCGTCGAAGGCGGTCGCCCTGCAGGAACAGGGTGCCGAGGTCTTCGTCGGCGACCATCTGGGCGACATCACCGGCGCCCGGGCGGCCGACACCCTCGCGGTCGGTGTCGCAACAGGTCCGATCAGCGCAGAGGATCTGCGCGCCGCCGGCGCCGATGTCGTCCTACCGGACCTGACGCGATTCCCCGAATGGCTGGAGTCCTACCTGCTGGCCACGGTGCACTGACGACCGGGGTTAGCTGTGGTGACCGACCAACCCGACCAGGTTTCCCTCGGAATCCCGGATGAAGGCCTGGCTCTCGACCCGCCATGCCCCGCCGAACACGCCCTCGGTGTCGGTGAAGATGTCGTGCGGCTCTGCCACGATGTCAACCCCTGCGGACCTGAGTACCTCGACCCTGGCCGGTAGGTCGTCGACCAGCAGGTAGATCACCGCCGGGTCGGCGGCCTGTTCCAGCAACAGCCGGGTACCGCCCAGGTCGACGAACACCAGAGGTCCGAACCGGGCGATCAGCGGTAGGCCGAGGACGTCGGTGTAGAAGGCGGCGGCCCGATCCAGGTCGTCGACGTGCTGGGCGATCTGAACCACGCCGCCGATGTCGCTACCGGCGCTCATGCGGCGCCGGCTGCGTCTGGCCGATCGGCAACACGCTGTGCATTGGCCTGTCGCAAAGCGCGGGCCTCGTTGAAGACCGCCAGCAGCCCAAGGCCGAAGCCGACGGGTGCGAGCATCGCTGTCAGGTTCAGCCAGAGCGGCAGGTCCGCCGACCCGGTTGCGAACAGGACCATGATCACCGCAACTGCCAGCAGGCCGATGAGGAAAAGGATCAACCCCGCCTTGGCCAACCCCGAGACCTCACGGCGCTGCTGACGGGCTGCTACCGGGGTCGACACCGATGGGGGGAGCTCAGGCACGGAACCCAGCGTAGTCGCGGCTGGCTGCCCTCGGCAGGGTGCTGGCTGCGACCCCGCCCACAGCCGGTCGGGCGTCCCGATAGCCGAGCTGATTCGTCAGTGGCGTCGAGCATCCGGCGCACGCCGGTAAACTGGCGGACCGGTGCGCGTCGGTCGGGACGATTCGATGGGCGGTTCCAGGGCGGGATTCCCCGCCGTCAATCAGGACAGGTGAGTCGGGTGCCCAGCGGCAAGATCAAGTGGTACGACGCTGACAAGGGTTTTGGGTTCATCGCCCAGGACGGCGGCGGCGATGACGTGCATGTGCGGTCCTCCGCGCTGCCGTCCGGGGTCGCGACCCTGAAACCTGGCCAGAAGGTCGAATACGGGGTCGCCGACGGGCGCCGCGGTCCCCAGGCGTTGCAGGTCAAGGTGCTGGAAGCGCCGATCTCGATGGTCGCCACCAACCGACGTGCCGCCGAGGAGTTGCACGGCCTGGTCGACGACATGATCAAGTTGCTGGAGTCCAAGGCACTACCGGAACTCCGTAGGGGTCGTTACCCCGAGCGAGCCCTCGGTGGCCGCATCGCGTCGGTACTGCGCGCAGTGGCGAACGAGTTGGACGCCTGAGCCGGCGGCAGTCGGCCGGGGTTTCCGCGGTCAACCGGTCAGGGTGCGGTCTCCGTGCTCGGCGCAGCCGGCACGACCAGTAGCCGCCAGCTGCGGGTGGGCTGGAATTCGACTCCGCTGCCGTCGGCGGCCACCAGGAGGAAGTCGTTCTGCACCTCGACTGAGACCAATTGGTCCGCAGGGCTGAACGGTGTCAGGGTGAACGCCAACTGGCCGTCGGTGAAGGTGGATGTCTTGCCGTCGGACAGCGTGCCGTCCTTGTCCAGGTAGCGGAAGTAGACCCACCAGGGCCCATCGGCGATGGCCGACGGGACGTTGATCTGCACGCTCTGGCCGGCCTTGAGCGCCAGTTGTGGCAGATCTGCCACAGCCGGGTCGGGGCAGTACACCGTCGCCGCCTGCTGGTCGACATCGCAGACCGTGGTCGGTCCGGTGGCCACCGCCACCCGGTTGCCGTAGAACGTGACGTCCGGCTGGGGCGCCTCGCATGCGGTGAGCGCCAGGCAACCGGCAACAGCGGAAACCACCCAGAGCCATCGTCGTCGGTCTATCACTCGCGCTTGGTCCATTTCCTCGGTGCTCCGGCATCACGAGCCGGCGGATGGGTGGGCTGCTGGGGTGGGGCGTAGTTCGGCGGCGGGTACTGCTGTCCGGCGTACGGCTGCGGCGGGTACTGCTGGGCCGGGTACTGCTGAGCCGGATATTGCTGGGCCGGGTACTGCTGCGGCGGATAACCGGTCGGTCCGTGGCCGGGCAAACCCGGCTGCCCCGGGACCGACCAGGGCGCACCCTGGTTGGGTCCGGTCTGCCAGGGGCCCTGAGCCGTCGGCGGTCCGGCGCTCCAGGCCGTGGTCGGCGGTTGACCGGCGTCACGCACCTGCTGGCCCTGTGCGGCCTTCCGGTTCTTGCGGGTCGTCGCTGCTCCGTCACCCTTGCCGGTGCGGCGGAAGTGCTTGGTCAGCTTGGAGTAGTCGAGCCAGGGGAACATCGACCGACCCGACCTGACCAGCCAGCTCTGCACCAGCCCGATCACCACCAGCACGGTGATCACCGAGAAGCCGATCACGAACACGCTGTCGTGGCCGAACGACCAGACACCGCCGATCAGCAGACCGACCACCCCACCGAACACCCAGGACAGCTGCAGGACGGTCTCGCTCAGCCCGAACGCGGAGGCCCGGCTCGCCTCCGGCAGTTCATGCTGGATCACCGAATCCAGGCAGACCTTGGCCAGCGATGACGCCGTGGAGCCGACCAGCCCGACGAACGCCGCCGACGCCAGTCCCGGGACGAGCACGGCGATCAGGGTGGCAACCCCGGTGGCGGCCAGGGACAGGATCGACACCGTCTCGGGCTTGCTCAGCGGCAGTCGTGCACCCAGCGCGTTGCCGATGAACCCGCCGACGCCGGCGGCCACGCCGACGACCCCGAGCAACAGCAATTGCTGAAAGCCGCTGGCTTCTGTGTATTCGCTCTTGATCACGAAGGCGATGAACAATGCCAGGAAGCCGGTCTCGACCCGGATGGTGCCGTTTGCCCACAGCGTGGTCGTGACCGACAGCGGGAAGGCACGTTTGGCCTTCGGCCCTACCCCGTCGACGGGAATCTCGCCGGCGGTGGACTCGACCCAGGCCGGGATGCGGAAGCACAACAGGCCCCCCGCGATGCTGAGCAGCGCCGTGAACATCAGCGCGCCGGTGGATCCGAACGCCCAGGAGAGCCCGGCGGCGATCGCGCCGGCCACGCCGCCGGCCAACAGGCCGAAGACCGTCAGCCGGGAGTTGCTCTTGACCAGGCTGAGGTCTGGCGGTAGCACCCGCGGGGTGATCGCCGCCTTCAGCAGGCTGAACGATTTGGACAGCACCAGCATGCCCAGCGCGCAGGGATACAAGATCCAGGAGTCGAAGTTCAGGGCCATCACGACCGCCAGCAGGGCCCGGGCAAAGCTGGACGCGGCCAGGGCGATCCGCCGGCCGTGTTGAAGCCTGTCCAGCGCCGGCCCGATCAGCGGCGCGATGACAGCGAACGGTGCCACGGTGATCAGCAGGTACAGCAGGACCTTGCTGGTCGATTCGGCGGTGGCAGCGGCGAAGAACAGCGTGTTGGCCAGCGCCACGGCGAGGGCGGCGTCCACGGCATAGTTGGCCATCACCGCGTAGGTGAGGTTGGTCAGACCCGAGCGGTCGGCGCCATCGGCGGTCGCCGCCCGCTGGAAGATCTGCACCCCCCGGGTGGTCAATTCACGGCCACGGAACGCGGCGACCCGGGTCACGGTCAGCTTGCGAGGTCCGGTGCGGGGAGCCGTCGGCGCACCCGCAGCCACGTCGTCCGTCGGCACCCCTTCGGCTGCTGCCATTCCCGCTGCGCCGGCCGCCGCGACGGGCGGCCCACCGAGCGGCTCGCTGTAGGGCGGCAAGTGACTGCCGCGAGGTGGCGGCTGAAAACGAGGGCCCGGCGGATTGATGTTCGGATCGCCACCGCCGGCGGCAGTTCCGGGATAGGCCTGCAGGGCATTGTCGACAGCAGGGTGCCCCGGCTGGGCGGAGTCCTGAGTGGCCCGGTAATAGCTGCCCCGATCGAAGGCGGGATCGGTTGGCCGCTGGTCGTACGGCACGTCGTCCCGGCCCTGATAAGGCTTCGGATCGGCCGCGGCCGGCGTGGGTTGATAGGGGGGACTCGGTGCTGCTTCGGGCGCGGGGTAGGGATATCGCCCCGCATCTGGATGCCTGGGCAACGACGTTGTTGGCTGATCGGGTGCCGACCCGTCCACGGGTCCCGGCACCGTCCGCGGCGGCCGGGCGAGCTCGCCGGCGGTGCCGGGATCGGGGACGGAAGGGTGCACCCACCCATCCTGCCCCACCCGATCCCAGCGGCAACCACCACCGAAAGGCCCCGGCGCGCCGTCGAACACGCCCGAGTGCGGCATCATGACCCTTGTGAGTCTTCCTGCCGCCGCTGCCGACCCGTCCGTGATCGGTCCCGACGACCCCGCAGCGGGGGGAGAGTCGTCCTCGCGGACCGATGCCGTCGCGGATGACGCGGTCGTCCCGGCGTCGTTGACGGACGAGATTGTCGCGGTGGCCAGGGTCGCCGCCATCGAGGAAGCCGGCCGGGCCGAACTGGTCGGCGAGTATCTCGGGGCGGTCCAGGAGGACGACGTTGCGGTCGCGGCCGCCTTCGCCGCGGCGGATCGCGGATACCTCGGGTGGTACTGGTCGGTGACGCTTGCGCTCGTCGAACCCGGCCGGCAGACGATCAGCGAGGTCGTGCTGTTGCCGGGTGAGCAGGCGTTGTTGGCGCCGCCGTGGGTGCCGTGGGATCAGCGGATCCGTGCGGGTGACATCGGCGCCGGGGACCTGCTGCCCACGGGGCCCGACGACATTCGCCTGGTACCCGGATACGTCGATTCCGACGATCCCGCGATCAAAGAGGTGGCGTACGAATTCGGGTTCGGCCGGCCCCGGGTGCTCAGCCGCGAGGGCCGGCAGGACGCTGCCCAGCGTTGGCATGACGGGCCCTTCGGCCCGGCCGCGGCCATCGCCCAGGCCGCCCCGGCGACGTGTATGACCTGCGGTTTCTTTACCCCGCTGGCCGGATCGCTCGGCAGGGCGATGGGCGCGTGCGCCAACGAGTACTCGCCGGCCGACGGCCGGGTTGTCGATGTCGAGTTCGGCTGTGGTGCCCACTCGCAGACGGTGATCGACGCACCGCTGATCTCGGCCAGCACCGAGACGGTGGTTGACGAGCTGACCCTGGAGGTGCACCAGCGGCCCGTCCGGTCCGAGGCCGTCGCTGGGGCGATCGCCGCCCAGGAGATCGCAGCCGAGCCCGGCCCGGACGCTCCGGCGCAGGCTGAGCCGTGGGACCAAGCGGTTGATGTCGCATGGCCCGCGGTCGACCAACCCGACGCGGGCAACTGACCGGCCGGACCGGGTCCGCTGCCTGGCAGTCCGATCCGTTCGGCACAGCCGAGCTGCGCCGCGTCGTGCTGGATGCCTGGGCCGCCTCGCCCGCTCGGTTTCGCGAGGACGCCAACGCCGAGGAAGCACTGGCCGTCGGCGGTTACGCCGGTCGAGTGCTGGTGGAACTTGCCTCGAATGCGGTCGACGCGGCCCAGGAGGCCGGCGTGCCGGCCCGCATCCGGATCCGACTGCGGGACGGCGAACTCCGGGTTGCCAATACCGGTGCGGTGTTGACCGCTGACGGGGTTGCTGCGCTGTCCTCCTTGCGAGCATCGGCCAAACGCGACACCTTCGACTCCGTCGGGCATTTCGGGGTCGGCTTCACCGCGGTGCTGTCCTGGTCGTCGGTGCCCAGGGTGCTCTCGACGAGCGGCGGCGTTCGCTTCGACGGCGCCGCCACCCGCGCCGAGATCACCGCTCGCGGGCACCCCGCGCTGGACCGGGAGCTGACCCGGCGGGCCGGCCAGGTGCCGGTCCTGCGGCTGCCATGGCCGACAGGTCCCGACGAAGATCCGCCGCCCGCGGGGTACTCCACGGAGGTGCGCCTGCCGTTGCTGCCGGCCGCGGCGGCCGAGGTCGAACGGATCCTGGCCGATGAAGCCACCGCGGAGGACCTGTTCTGGGCGCTCAGCGACCTGGCCGAGATCGACCTGCCGGACCGGGTTGTACGGTGCGGGATCGACGGCGATGGGCTGACCGTCATCGCCGACGGGCGGACGACCAAGCGCTACCGTACAGCCGACCTGACCGGTCATCTGCCGGCCGAACTGCTGGCCGAGCGGCCCATCGAGGAACGCGGCCGCGCACACTGGCGCATCACCTGGGCGCTCCCGGTCGGCGCGGATCAGGATCTGGACGACCTCGCTGCGCTCGCGCTGGACGGAACGGCCGGCCGGACGGTCCGACCGACAACCGTCGGTGCGCCGACACCGACGGATGAGCCGCTCACCCTCCCCGCCCGGCTGGTTGGCACCTTCCCGGTCGACGACACCCGCCGCCGGCTCGCAGCCGGACCGCTCTGTGACTACCTGCTCGAGCGTGCCGCGGATGCCTACCTGGACCTGGTGGCCGCAACGCCGCCGGGCGATCGCTGGGAGTTGCTGCCGGCCGGCGGATTCCCGGCGGGGCCGGTTGACGGAACGGTGCGATCCGCCGTGCTCGACCGGGTCGCGGTGACGCCTCTGCTACTGACCGCGGCCGGCGATCTCGTCATCCCGGCCGATGCGTGTCTGCTGCCGGGCCTGGGCGCCGAGGGGGCGGCGCTGTTCGGCCAGGCGATACCCGGCCTGCTGCCGCCGGTGCGAAGTGCCGCCGAGACGGCGCTACGCGGCCTCGGTGTGACAATGCTCAGTTGGTCGCAGGCCAGTTCGGCAATCGCCGGCATCGAGCGGGACGCCGAGTTCTGGTGGCACATCTATGAGGCGGCGTCGACTGCGGAACGCCCGCCGATCGCCGAGGACCTGGCCGACATCCCCATTCCGCTGACTGGTGGCCGGCGCGCCCTCGGTGCGCGGGGCTGCCTGCTGCCGGACGTCGTCGGCTGGGATTTACCCGGTGCTGTCTCGCCCGGGGACCGGATCGATGCCGACCTGGCGCGCCGTACGGGGGAGGTGATCCCGACACTGCGGATCGTCGAGCCACGGGCGGCGCATCCGCTGCTGGAACGGCTGGGGGCGCGGCCGGCGGACCCCGACACGCTGTTGGCCGATCCGGCCATGACGGCCGCGATCGACCGGATTCGCGCCGACCTGGAGGATGCGGACCCCGATCCGGATGAGATGCACGACCTGGCCGCGGTGGTGCTGGATCTGCTGGCCGCGGGCGGGCGAGCCGGTCGGGCCGCGAATGTGCAGCCCGGCGACGCGGTCGCCGACGCCGGTCGAGTGCTGTTCGGCGAACTGGTGTTGACGGACGAGGACGGCCAGCCGTGGCCGGCGAGTGAGTTGCTGGTACCCGGGGCCGCACTCGCCTCGGTGCTGGCGCCGGACGCCGACCGACCCGTCGTCGGCCGGGAGTGGAGCGCGCGCTACCCGACGGATGTGCTGGTCGCTGCGGGTGTGCGGGCGGGCTTCGCGGTGGTGTCGGTGTCCGACCGCAATAGGGACCAGGTGGAGTTGCCCGATCTGGACGAGTGGCTGGACCAGACTGCCGTCGAGACCACCGAGGCGTTCACCGCAGTGGCCGACCTCGACCTGGTGGACCCCGATCAGTGGCCGGCGGCACTCGCCCTGATTGCTGCCGATCGTGATGCCAGCGCGTGCCTGACCCCATCCACGGCCGGTCTTTCCTATTCGGGGTGGTGGTTGTCCCGCAACGCGGTGCTCGGGGGTCGGCCACCGGAGTACTGGCGGGCGCCGACGGCCGGCGACCTGGTGGGCTTGTACGACCCGTTGCCGACCGCCCTGGACGCCCAGCTCGCCCGCGCGATCGGAGTGCGGATGGATCTGATCGGCGCCGCCGCCGATGACCCTCAGGCCCTGCTCGACCGCCTTGCCGACCCGGCCCGGCGGGTGACGCCGGGCCGCGTTGCTGCGGTGACCGCGGCCGTTGTCGGCGCGCTTGCCGGGGTCGATGGCGTCGATCTTCCGTCGGGCGTCCGGACACTGAGCGGTGAGGTCGTCGACGCTGTCGATGCCAGCGTTCTTGACCAGCCGTGGCTTGCCCAGCTGCTGCCCGCGTCGCTGCTGGTGCCTGGTGGGGCCGACCCGTCGCTGGTGGCCAGGGTGCTCGATCTCCCGCTGGCGTCCGAAGTGATCGGCGCTCCGGTGCTGACCCCAACGGATTCCCCGGCCGGGCCCGCCGCGCTGGATCGACCCGGGCCCGCCGCGCTGGATCGACTCGAACGGGCCGCGGCGGCGGTGGGTCTGCGGCTCGCTGATCACCAGATCACGGTCGTGGATCAACTATCGGTAGCGGTCAATGGTGCCGAACCGGTTCGGGTGCGGTGGTGGTGCAGGGGCGACCGATGGTGGGTGGACGGATCGGCGGATGCCGCTGGTCGCGCCGTTGCCTGGGCGGCCGGGGCCTGGCCCGCCCGGCACCGCGCCATCGCGGCCGCCGGCGAGGACTGGCTGGCCGTGGCCGAAGACGCAGTCTGCTGAACCGGGTCGGATCAGGGTCAGATCGACTCGTCCAGCGCCATCTGGTTGGCGGTTCGCCTGCCCAGCCGGGCGGCGCGTCGCTGCAGGGCGTAGACCGACAGGCCCATCAGGCCGAGAACGAACCCGGCCAGACATGTCCACAGCCAGCTCATCTTCTCGTTCGCCTGCAGGTCCGGGATGAAGAACAGCAGCACGACGAAGGCGATGAACCAGATCACCGTGCCGGGGACGGCGATGTGCCACAGGCCCGTGGTCACGGGCGGCAAAGGTGGAGGAGTGTAGCCCGCGGGACTCGTTGATGAACCGGCTGCTGGCACGCCCCAAGGATAGGCGGCCAGGTACGGCTCGATGCCGGCTGACGGCACATCGGCCCAGGCGGATACATCAACCTGTCCGAATAGTCCCTTTAAATACGTTTCATCTGGCGATGTGCGCTAACCTCTGTGCTGTGTCAGACGTCGCCCCACTTGCAAGTGAGCTCCGGCTCGCCGTGCACCGCCTCACTCGCCGCCTCCGTCAGCAGACCCCGACGGACGGACTGACGCTCACCCAGTTGTCGGCCCTCAACGTGATATGGCGCGAAGGTCCGCTCACCGCCGGGGATCTCGCGGCGAAGGAGCAGGTGCGTCCACCGTCCATCACCCGCGTGCTGACCGGTCTCGAGTCGTTGGAGCTGGTCCAGCGGACGGAGAATCCGCGGGACGGCCGGCAGGTTCTGGTGCAGATCACCGCCCTCGGCAGCCACCGGATGTCGGAGTACATCCGCGCCAGGGAGCTGTGGTTGGAACAGGAACTGGCCGCGCTCCCGCAGGAGGACCGGGACCTGCTCAGCAAGGCCACCGCACTGCTCGACCAGCTCGCCGCGTCCCATCCGGTGCCTGCGCACATTCACTGACGGGACCCGGTAGGGCCGGCCGGTACTGTTCCGACCGGCGGCAGTTCATTCGGGGCCGACCTACATGTCCATTCCGCCGTTGACGCCCCAGACCTGGCCGGTGATGTATCCGCCGGCATCCGAGGCCAGGAAATGTACGACGCGGGCGATCTCCTCCGGCCGGGCGAAGCGCCGTACCGGGATCTGGTCGGTCAGGCGCTTGATCACCTTTTCCGGCACCGTGCCCAGCATCTCGGTCTCCACGAAGCCCGGGGTGACGGTGTTGACGGTGATGCCGATCGGGTTGTTGTCGAGTTTGCCGGCCTTCTGCAGCATGAAGGCGGCCTCTTTGGCCAGCGTCTTGGTCAAACCGAACAGCCCGGACTTCGAAGCGGCGTAGTTGGCCTGCCCGATATTGCCGACTTCGCCGATGATCGAGGAGACGTTGACGATGCGGCCCGTTCCGCGCTCGATCATGTGCGCCAGCGCGGCCTGGGACAGGAAGAAGGCGCCGGACAGGTTGACCGCCAGCACCTTGTCCCAGTCGGAATCGTTCAGGTTGAGCACTGTCTTGTCGATGGTGATGCCGGCGTTGTTGATCAGGATGTCCAGCGAACCATGCTCGGCGATCACCTCGGACACCACCCGTCGGCAGTCATCACCGACCCCGATATTGCCCTGGTGGATCGAGCCCTTGACGCCCTCTGCCTGGATCTCGGCCAGGAAATTCTCGGCATGCTCCTTGTCCCGGCCGTAGCCGGCAGCAACCGTCGCGCCCTGGTTGGCCAGGCTGCGACTGATCGCCGCACCGATGCCGCGGGTGCCGCCGGTGACCAGCGCGACCCGCCCGGCCAGTTTGCTGTTGAACCCCGCGGTGCCTGCGCGATCGACCTCTGTTGACGTCATTGCTGTCCTCCCAGGACGGTGATGTGCGGCGCATGGAACGCCCGCGTTCGGGACGCGACCGGATGCCAACCCAACTGCGGCACGACCGTCGGTGCGCGCGCGCCGGTCCGGCTCGCCCGATTCTGCCGCAGTTCTTCGCAGCGGGCCCATCGGGCCTGCCCGGCAGGCCGCCAACGGCGAGGTATTGAGCGGCCAGATTTGCTGCGGGCCGGGCGAGCAGTGGACCAGTTGTGGTGAAACGCTCACCGGGGTGAAGGAGCGCACCCGGGATGGTTGCGAGAGGATGGACGGCGAGTCTTTCCGCGACAGTCTTTCCGCGTCATTATTCAGCGACCAAGGAGTCTGGCATGCAGCCGTTCGTCATCAATCGCCACGATCGGTTGGTCTTCCCGTCCAACTTCCTGCCCGATCTGGACTTCTCGGTCATCGAGACCGAGGAACAGCTGGATCAGGTGATCCGGCGGGACTTCGAGACCAAGGCGCCGTCCGGCACCGAGATCGGCGTGCGGATCGAGCAGGGCAAGTACAAGGACCGCGTCCACCTGATGCGCGATGTTGCGCTCAACCTGTTCTGGGTCAACAGGTTTGCGATGACGATGTACGAAAAGGTGCCAACCCGCTGGCGAGACGTGCCGCGGAGCCGCGGGGACGTCTTCCTGCCCGTTGTGCAGCCCTGGCTGGACAAGGAGACCAAGGTCGGCGCCGTCCGGCAGGCCTATGCCGATCTGCCGTCCGGCGGCGACCCGGAAACCGAGGACCGGGTCTGGAACCTGCTGTTCGACGTCTTCGGTAACCGCAAGCACCACGCGAGCGCGTTGGAGGCCATCCGGCCGACCGTGGCCCAGGCGCTGAGCGACCCCACCCAGTTGACGTTCCAGCTGGGCAGTTACGACCCCGACTTTCCGGTGTACTCGTTCACCGACATCGTCGATTGCCAGGAGGACGTGGCCGAACTGGAGGCGCTGCACCGCTGGGCGATGGTGCTGCACAACCAGTACCCCTGGAACCGGGCGGATGTCCGGCTGACCGCGGTCGGCGACCTCGCCGACGACGACGTGGTGGTGCTGTTCAAGCCGAAGAACGATGAGGTGACCAGGTTCCTGCACAAGGTCACCCAGGGTGCGCCGCGGGCGTCCACCGGTACCCGTGTGGCGTCCTATTCGCCCGAGGTGGTGACCAAGCAGCCCATCCGGCCGTACCCGGCGATCGATGTCCGCAAGTCCTTCAAGATCATGCCCAAGATCGAGGCCCTGGCCGTCATGCGCGGCGAGATCCTTTGCTCCAACGATGATCTCATCCGCAACACGGCATACTGCTGGTCGCCGATGACGGCCGACGAGATCAGCTACAAGACCGGTATCGAGACCCGGATGTACTCGGCGCGTGGGCTGGACGAGCTTGCCCTCGACGCTGCGACGGCCGCTCTGGAACGGTCCGGTCGGCAGCCGGAGGAGATCGGCGCGGTCATCTTCTGTTCGTGCACCAACCACCGGACGATGCCCTCGATGTCGACCTGGTTGACCGGGCAGCTGGGCATGTTCCAGACACACATGTCTGCCGACATCACCGCCGCCTGTGCTGGCACGCCCTACGGGTTGTCGGAGGCCATCAGGGTGCTGCAGGAGGTCAACCGCCCGGTGCTGGTCGTCTGTGGCGAGAAGTTCTCCGACAAGATCGGCACCGTCCGGCCATCTCGGATGATCTTCGGTGACGGCGCGGCCGCCTTCGTGATCGCACCGGCCGCCGAGGGCGAGGAATCCGACATCGATCTGATGCAGACCTACGCCGGCGGACCGGTCAGCCAGGTGAACTCCATTATCTGGCCGAATGCCGCGTTCGACAACAACATCACGGTGTTCGGACCGGAGGTCAAGGCACTGGCCGGTCGCTACCTGGAGCAGATGATCACCGAACTCGCGGTCGAACCGGATCCGAACGGAGTCGAGAAGTCGGCCTGGGACACCGTGCAACTGGTCGTCCCGCATCAGGCGAACAAGACAATGGTGATCGGATTGGCCGAGAAGGCCGGCCTGTCAGCGGATCTCATCTACTTCAACATCGAGAAGGCCGGCAACACCTCGGCGGCCAGCATCCCCATCGCCATCGCCGACGCCGTACAGGACGGTGTGATCACCAAGCCGACGAAGATCTTCGCGCCCGGCTTCGGTGCGGGCTCGGTCGGCGGCTACACGATCATGACGATCGATCCCGCGGTGGTGGTCACCGACAGCAAGATCAACATCAGGGTCAGGCCCGATGACGGCCAGTCCACCGGCGAGACCGGCTCGGAGGGCATCTCGACGGCCTTCGGCGGCTGACCCTCACCCCCGACCCGCGCGGAACACCCCATAGCCTCCGGGGAGGCGGTCCGGCCGGCTCCCCGCTGACTGATTCGTTGCTGATGGGGCACTGTGCACTCTTCGGGATGACCGCAGTCGTCAAGAAGCGTGTGTTGTGCCCAAGAAGCACCCCGACACGGCGAAAGCCCGGCAGATCCACGGTGGACCTGCCGGGCTTTGCTGTCGCCGGGGTGCGACTTACATGTCGTGGCCGCCGTTGACGTCCAGCAGGTGACCGGTGATGAACGAGGCGTCATCGGAGCACAGGAACGCGACCGCACCGGCGATGTCGGCCGGCTGGCCCGCGCGGCCCATCGGGTTGGCGGTCATGATGGCCTGTGCCGACGCGGGCATCGCCGCTGTCATCGGGGTCTCGATGAAGCCGGGGCGGATGCCGTTGACCGTGGTGCCGAAGCGGGCCAGCTCGGTGGCGCCGGAGCGGACCAGTCCGACGACGCCCGCCTTGGAAGCGATGTAGTTCATCTGCCCGAGGTTGCCCATCTTGGCGACGATCGAGGAGATCAGCACGACGCGGCCGGGTCCGGGTGTCCGCAGGTACGGCGCAGAGGCCTGCATGCCGGCAAAGACCCCCGTCAGGTTGACCGAGATGACCGCGTCCCAGTCCTCGTCGGTGAGCTTGTGGAACATCTTGTCGCGGGTGATGCCGGCGTTGCCGATGTAGGTGTCCAGGCCGCCCATGGCCTCAGCCGCCTGATCGAAGACGCGATGGACCGCCGGGCGGTCGGCAACATTGCAGGCGAAGCCGAACGCGGGATTGCCGGTGTCAGCGGTCAGCTTCTCCGCTGCGTCCCGCGCGCCGCTCTCATTGATGTCCAGCACGCTGACGGTCATGCCCTCAGCGGACAGGCGATGGGCGATGGCGAAGCCGATGCCTTGAGCACCTCCGGTGATGATGGCCTTGGAAACGCTGAATTCGGACATTGTTGGACCCCTGACGAATTGACGGTTGTCGAATGGACGTGCTGCGAAACTGCTGTTGCATGTGTGAACAGTGCTGCTGATGGGACCGGGCTCAAGGAGGCGGCGGCCCGGACCGGTGGCGCGAAACAACTCGAATTGCGAAAAGCAGAATCAGGTGCCGTAGACGTAGGTACCCGGTGCGTCACCGAGGACCGGGTGCGTCTTGCTTCCGGTGCTCGGCGGCTTGACCTGCTTGCCGGCGCGTGGCTCGATCCAGGTCGCCCAGTCCTCCCACCAGGTGGTCGGATGCATGGTCGTCGTGGCGAGCCATTCGTCCGGGTTCTCCGGCAGTTCCCCGTCGGGTCCGACATAATACTTGGACTTCGGATTCGGCGGATTGACAATCCCCGCGATATGTCCGGAATTTGACAATACGAAACGCACGTCGCCGGACGGCAACCGCGCACCCGCGTAGGAGCTGCGCCACGGCGCAATATGGTCCTGCTCAGCCGCCAGGAAATACAAGTCCTGGTCGACCGACTTGATGTTGAGGGTTTCGCCGGCAATCTCCATGACGCCCCTGGCGAGTTGGTTCTCCAGGTAACAGCTGCGCAGGTAGAACGAGTGCATTTCCGCGGGCATACGGGTGGAGTCTGCATTCCAGGTCAGCAGGTCGAATGCGGGTGGGTCTTCGCCCTTCATCCAGTTGTTGACCACGTAGTTCCAGATCAGGTCGTTGCCCCGCATCATGTTGAACGTCTTGGCCATGTTTTCGGCCGGCAGGAAACCGGTCTTGGCCATGGTGACCTCGAGCTTGGAGACGCTGGCCTCGTCGGTGAAGACGCCAAGTGCACCCGGCACCGTGAAGTCGGTGAGCGTGTTCAGGAAGGTGGCACTGTTGATCCGGTCCTTCCCGATGGCGTCCAGGTAGGTGAGCGTGATCATCGTCAGGGTGCCGCCGAGGCACAGCCCGAGCAGGTTGACCTTCTCCTGGCCGGTGATCTCCTGGATCACATCGAGCGCGGTGACCGGCCCGGACATCAGGTAGTCGTCCATGCCGACCGAGCGCATGGACTCGTCCGGGTTGCGGTAGCTGATCAGGAAGACCGTGTGACCGTGATCGACGGCCCACTGCACCAGGCTCCGACCGGGGGAGAGGTCCATCACGTAGTACTTGTTGATCCACGGCGGGCTGAAGAGCAGCGGGATCTCGTGCACCGTCTTGGTGGTCGGCGTGTACTGGATCAGTTCCATCAAGTTCGTTCCGGAAAACGACCTTGCCGGGCGTGATGGCCATGTTCTTGCCGACTTCGTACACACCCTTGGCGAACTGCTGCGGCTGGCCATCGTTGTTCGCGAGGTCGTGCAGGAAGTTCTTGGTTCCGCGAACCACGGATTGACCGCCCGTCTCGACCGCCCTGCGCATGGCGCCCGGGTTGGTGAGGAACGTGTTGGTCGGGGCGGCGGCATCCACCATCGCCTGACTCAGGAAGCCGACCTTGGTGCGAATGTCCTCGTCGATCGGCGCCTGCGCAACCAGTCCTTGCACGGCCTGCTCGGCGAGCAGGAACTGCTGCCGCAGCAACCAGAATGCCGCGTTTTCCGACCAACTCGGGTCCGCGAAGCGCTTGTCCTTGGGCTCGGCGACCGGACCGTCGGCCTTGGCGCCGGTGGCCCGCTGGCTCGCTGCCAGGAAGGCCCGCATGATCCCGTTGGCGTAGTTGGTGCCCACCTTGAGTGCGATGTTGGGCTGGGAGGCCAGTGCGGCGGCCGTACGGGTAAAGGCCGGAATCGCGGACAGTGCGTCCATTCGGCCGAGAGCTGTTTCAGCGAAATGGCTCTCGGCCATCGTGAGGGCCTCGGCGATCCGCTCGCGGACCCGCCGATCGACGTCTTCCCAGGGTGTCGGGTCGGCAGGGCGTTCCTGTGGCTCTGCTGGGCCCACTTCTTCCCAGCTGATGTCGATTGGTGCGGTATCCGCGGTAGTCAAGACGTCTCTCCTCAGTCAGCGCTGGCGATTGGAGTGTCGGATGAGGCACTGCCGTTCCGGCGGCCCTTCACACGGCGTCGTTCGGTGGTGACCTCGCGGAAAGCCAGGTAGGACTCCTCGAGGGCCTTGCGTTGTTGCGCGGTCAGGTCCGGGTCCGCCCGGACGGCCGCGACAACTGCCGATGGTGCGGCGTCCGGATCCGGCTCCGGCACCGGTGGCCGGAGCGAATCCGCCGACATTTGCAGCGAGTCGGCGATCGCATTCAATACCTGATCGGACGGGTCACGCAGACCCCGCTCGATTTGGGAAAGGTACGGATTGGAAATACCGGACATCGCTGCAAGTTGCCGCATCGGTAGTGCGGCCAATTCGCGTTGCCGGCGAATCATCTCGCCGAGCGAGACAGATTCTGACCACGTTCTGCTCATGAACAACAACCCCTGCCCGAGGCTTTCAATGCCTGCGCCGGCGCTGTGTCTGCGGAGTCAGGCTCCATGGTGCTCACTTGTTGAACAGACCGCGGGCCGCGTTGGAGTAGTTCGTGGCGAATTCGGTGACGATCCTGGTATTGCTCTGGGCCAGCTCGATGGCCGGACCGACCGGTGCTGCGGCGTCGGCGACCGCGGTTCCGGCGTCCTTCGTGGCCCTGGTGATGGCCCTGAAGGCAGCTTCGGTGGCTGCGCCGTTGGTGGCGGTGCTCATCCATGTCCCCATTTCCGAGGGTGCGGCCGGTTCCGACGTGGCCTGGTGGGTAACTGGTGGTTAACCCTATAGTTAGCAAGTTAGCAGTCTGTTGGCTAATCTGCTAACGGTTTGGGAGCGGGTGTGACCGCCGTCACAAAAGCAGTCGCCGGGTTTGCTTGTCTGCGCCGATGCTCCAGCCTTCCGGTCAGCGGAACATGTTCCCGTTCAATGACTTTCGCGCTTCGCGCAGGGTCATGTGGAGCGGATGAAAGCCGTGTCGACTTGCCTTCGGGCGATTCATGCAGGGTGGCAGTCTGTGAACGGCCGGTAGACGGCCGATGACGGCTGTATGACGCCGCAATGACGGCGCCGCCGGTCGTTCCTGTCCGCTTGCAGCCCCACGGATGCACTTTTCGTATCTTCCACTGCCACGAATGCGCCGGTCTGCGCCAACTGGAGTCTTCGTAGCGACATATTTGGCCGGTACTGGTGACGTGTTGTTCGATCAGGTCGTGAGCACCCCCTGGCTGAATGACGCGGAGCAGGCGGCCTGGCGAGCCTGGCTGGACATGTACAGGTTGTTGCTGCCCACCTTCGACCGTCAGCTGCAATCGGAATCGCGGGCCTCGTTCACCGACTTCGAAGTGTTGGTGCATCTGTCCGAGGCGCCTGATCAGCGGCTACGGATGAGCGAACTGGCCGACCGCACCCTGTCGACGCGAAGTGCGATCACCCGGACCGTTGACCGATTGGTCGACCGGGAATGGGTGCTGCGTAGGCGGTCGCCGGACGACCAGCGTGGCTACTTCGCCGAATTGACCGACCTCGGTGTCGATGTGCTCGCCGAGATCGCCCCCGGCCATGTTGCGGCAGTCCGCTCGTACCTCATTGATCTGCTCACCGAAACTGAACTTGCCGCCCTGCACACAATCGGGGAAAAGGTGCGTGACCGGATGGCTCTTCGCGCCGGTTCGCCGCCGTGAGTCCCTACATCGAGATCACCGATCCGGCCGACCAGCGGCTTGACGACTTCCGCGACCTGCAGTTGGCCGACCGGCGTCCCGATCGACCGGGTGGGCGGGGATTGGTGATCGCCGAGGGTGTGGTCGTGGTGCGGCGGCTGGTCGCGTCGACGTATCCGGTCCGGGCGTTGCTGGGGGTGCCGCGCCGCTATCCGGAACTGGCCGACGATCTGGTCGCGACGCCGGCTCCTTACTACGGCGCCGCCGCCGAGCTGATGGCGCAGGTGGTCGGGTTCCATCTCAATCGAGGAGTCCTGGCAACCGCGGACCGGGTGTCGTTCCCGGACGCAGGGGCGTTGCTCGAGCAGGTCGGCACGGTTGCCGTGCTGGAAGGCGTCGGTGATCACGAGAATCTCGGTGCTCTGTTCCGCAATGCGGCCGCACTGGGCGTCGGCGCCGTGCTGCTGGCGGCCGGTTGCTCCGACCCGCTGTACCGGCGGAGCGTCCGGGTGTCGATGGGCACCGTGCTCGCGGTGCCTTTTGCGCCCCTCGCCTGGTTAGATGAGGGTATTTCATTGTTGCGGCGCAACGGGTTTCGGATCGTAGCCCTGACCCCCGGTGGAGAGGTGCCGATTCGCGCGGCGCAGCTGACGGGGAAGGTCGCGTTGGTGGTCGGCTCCGAGGGACCCGGCCTCACACCGGAGGCGCAGCGGGCAGCGGACGTCCGGGTGCGAATACCGATGGCGGCCGGCGTCGATTCGCTGAACGTCGCCACCGCTGCCGCCATCGCCTTCGCTGCGCTGCCGGGTTGATCGATGCGTGCCGTCCGGCAGACTGGTCGCGTGCGCCCACCCATCGACCTCCCCCACTTGGTCCGATGACCGACGACCCGCGGCCAGCCCGCGGCCGATAGCCGGTGATCCTGCCGAGGTTGGCGAGGAGCCAAGTGTCGTCGCGGCTGTGCCGCATCCGGGCCATCCCCGGCGCACGCGAAACACGGTCTATCTGGTTTCATCGAATTCCCGGCACAACGATCCCGACACAGACACCGATGTGATGCCGACGGGACGGCGACGGCGATCCTTCGGGAACATCGACGCTGACCGCGCTGAGCGGTGACGCGGAACCGGAGGGCGATAGCACCGACAGGCGCGTCGCCGGAGGAGACGGCCGCGCTCGACCCGGACGAGGATCTCCCCGCCGAGTACGCCGAGCGGGAGGAGTGGGCATGGGTGCAGGAATGGCGGGCGGGTCAGGAGCCCACCCCATGGGCGACAGGCATTGCGCTGGCGGTGTTTTCGGCTCTCGTCGTGGGTGTCGCGGTGTGGGTGTTGTCGGCCGGATTGGCCGACCGCCCGGTGATCGCCGTACTGGTCAACCTGCTGGTGGCCGCCGGCTTGACCCCGGCGATCTGGCTGTCCAGGGGGCTGCCGGTGCTCAGATGGATCGCCGCCGGAGCAGCGGCGGGCATCATCATCGGCTGGGTCTGCGCCATCATGATGCTGCCGTATCCGTCGGCCTGACTGTCGGAATCTCCGAAACCGTTCGTTGGCCGGTGCCGCCTCACACCAGCGATTCGCGCCACGCCGCGTGCAACGAGGCGTACGCCCCGGACCCGCCGATCAGGTCGCCGGGCGCGCCGTCCTCGACGATCCGGCCGCGTTCCACCACCAGCACCCGATCCGCGATCGCGACGGTCGAAAGGCGGTGCGCGATGATCACCGCGGTTCGACCGCTGAGCACCGTTTGCAGTGCCCGCTGGACAGCTCGCTCGGCAGGGATGTCCAACGAGGCCGTCGCCTCGTCAAGGATCAGCACAGCGGGGTCGGCCAGGAACGCCCTCGCGAACGCCACCAACTGCCGCTGTCCGGCGGACAGTCGACCACCCCGCTTGCGGACGTCGGTATCGAACCCCTCCGGCAGCGCGCGGATGAAGGTGCCGGCCCCGATCGCGTCAGCGGCGTTCTCGATCTCCTCGCGGGTCGCCGACGGTCGCCCGAGCGCGATGTTGTCCGCGACGGTCCCGGAGAACAGGAACGATTCCTGCGTGACCATCACGACGCCGCGACGCAGTTCTGCCGTGCTCACCGTGGCGACGTCGGTGCCGTCCAACAGCACCCGGCCGGCTCTCGGGTCGTAGAACCTGGCCAGCAGCTTGGCCATGGTCGACTTTCCGCCGCCGGTTGCCCCGACAACCGCGACCGTCTGACCGGCCGGGATGTGTAGATCCAGCATCGGCAGTACCGGCACGTCCGGGTGGTAGGAGAACGCAACACCGTCGAACTGCACGTCACCGGCGATCGCGCCGCCACCGGCGAGTGGCACCGGGTCGGTGGGTTCCGGGACGCTCGGGATCTCCTCCAACAGTCCGGAGAGCTTCTCCAGCGCTGCCGCCGCCGACTGGTAGGTGTTGTAGAACATCGCCAGTTCGTCGAGTGGGTCGTACATCCGTCGGACATAGAGCAGGAACGCGGTGAGCACGCCGATTTCCAGGTTGCCGTTGATCGCCTGGATGGCGCCGACGACCATGGTCGCGACCAGGCTCAGGTTGCCCATCAGCCGGACGGTGGGTGTGTAGATCGCCAGCGCTACCAGGCCGTCGCCGTTGGCGCGGGCGTTCTCATCGTTGAAGGCTCCGAAGATGTCCCGGTTCCGGGATTCCCGGCGGAACGACAGCACGGCCCGAAGACCGTTCATCGTTTCGGTGAACTGCACGATGACCGAGGCGATGGCCGACCGGGTGCGCCGGTAGATCTGCCGTGACCGGTGTTGGAACCAGCGGGTCGCGAGCACGATCGGAATGAACGCGGCCAACGCGATCAAGCCGAGCTGCAGATCAAGGACGAGCAGCGTGACACTGATCGCGACCACGGTCAGCAGGCCGGAGATCAGTCCCTCCAAACCCTCCTGAGCGAGGTCTCCGAGTGCGTCGAGATCGCTGGTCAACCGGGAGATCACCCGACCGGACGTGTACCTCTCGTGGAACGACAGGCTCAGCGCCTGCGAATGGGTGAAGACCCGCCCGCGCAGGTCCAGCAGCACCGCCTGCGAGACCTTGGCCGCGAGCCGGACGAAAACCGCCTTGCCCAGCGCGTTGATCAGCCCCGCGGCCAGGTAGGCGAGCGTCGCGTAGACGAGTGGACCGTTGTTGCCGGCGATGAGCGCGGGTACCGCGGTATCGATGCCGTAGGCGACCGCGAGCGGCCCGACCAGGTAGGCGAGTTCGCTGATCACCACCACGGTCGACGCCAGCAGGGCCCACCAGCGGTGCGGGCGGATCAGCGAGCCGAGCAGCCGGCGGGACCGCGCCTGCAGCTTGATGCCGACCGCTGCCGAAATGTCCTCGGCGTCCTCGGTGGTGACCCCTCGCCAGGCGTCATCGGCCTCGGGCTCGAGAATGACGGGAGTCGTCGTCCCGGTTGCCGTCATGTGGTCACCTCCTCGTTCGCGGAGGACACGTCGGCCCGACTGGCCAGCAGGTCCTGATAGCCGGGCTCGGTTGCCATCAGTTGGGAATGGGTGCCAACGGCCGTGACCCGGCCGTCGACCAGCAGTGCGACCCGATCGGCGAGCTGAACGGTCGACGCCCGGTGCGCGACGACCAGAGCAGTCGTGCCGGCCAGCACCGAGCGCAGCGCCCGCTCCACCTGTGCCTCGGTGTGGATGTCCAGCGCCGACAGCGGATCGTCGAGCACCAGCACCGCGGGTCGGCCCACAACGGCGCGGGCCAGGGCGAGCCGCTGCCGCTGACCACCGGAAAGCGAAAGGCCCTGCTCCCCGATCCTGGTGTCGAGACCCCACGGCAGGTCCATCACGAAGTCGGCCTGGGCTACTTGAAGAGCCCGGATGACCTCGTCATCGGTGCCGCCTGGTCGTCCCAATAGGACGTTCTCCCGGACCGACGCGGAGAACAATGTCGGCTCCTCGAAGGCAACCGCAATCTGCCCGCGCAGGTCGGCGAGGTCGAGGTCGCGGATATCGACGCCGTCCAGCCGGATCGACCCGTCGGTGACGTCATAGAGCCGGTTGATCAGGCTGGTCAGCGTGGTCTTGCCGGATCCGGTGGCGCCGACCAGGGCCAGCGTTTCGCCGGGTCGGACATCGAGGTCGATACCGCGGAGTAGGTCGTCGGTGGTGGCCGCTGCATCGGCAAACCGGAAGGTGACGCCGGAGAACTGCAGGTGGCCGCGGGTGGGTGTTCCGATTGCGTGCGGCTGCTGCGGCGAGGTCACTGTCAGCGGGGCGTCCATCACCTCGAAGTAGCGCTGGGTGGCGCTGGCAGCGTCGTTCGACATCGCCAACAGCCAGCCGATGGAATCGATCGGCCAGCGAAGTCCAAGTGCCACCCCGAAGAAGGCGACCAACGCACCCGCGGACAGTTCGCCGTCGGCGACCTGCTGCAGGCCGAGGAAGAGGGTGAGTCCGAAGGCGATCTCGGGCAGCGCGATGATCACCGCCCAGAGCTTGGAGATCACTCGGGCCTTGCTGATCTCGGTCGCGCGGAGTTCCCGAGCCTGCGCCAGGAAGCGCCGGCTCAGGTGGCCGCTGCGGCCGAACGCCTTGAGGATCCGGATGCCGAGCACCGACTCCTCCACCATGGTCGCGAGATCGCCGACCTGGTCCTGGGAACGACGCGCCAGCGCCTGGTATTTCGCTTCGTAGAGGTAGCACAGCGCCACCAGCGGAATCGCCAGCGCCGCGATGATCAGCCCGAGCTGCCAGGAGAGCGCGAGCAGGATGATCACGCCGACCACGAAAGTGGTCAGATTGACAATCAGGAACACCACGCCGAACGCGAGGAAACGGCGGATGGTCGCCAGGTCGGAGACCGCGCGGGACATCAGTTGTCCCGCGGGCCAACGGTCGTGAAACGCAACCGGCAGCTGTTGTAGATGGTCGTAGATCGCCGCTCGCATGGCGGCCTCGACCCGCATCGTCGGCCGGGCGGACAGCATGCGCCGCACCCAGAACAGCGCCGCCTCGACAACTCCCAGCGCCAGCAGCAGCACAGCGAGCGGCCACAGCGCCGAAATGTCCTGCTCCGCAACGGGTCCGTCGATGACGAGTTGGATGACCAACGGAAAGGCGAGCCCGCACATCATGGCAATGGTCGCGGTCACGGCGCTACCGATCAGTGCCGGCAGGGCGGGCCGCGCGAACGGCAGCAAGCGCCGAAGTGTCCGGACGGACGTGGCGCGCGCAGGGACACCCGGCGCCGGTGCAGTGCTCGCGTCGGGTGTGTCGGGGGGGCCGGTCCAGGAGGCCGTGGTGCTGGTCGTCATGGCGTGGCAAGGCTACGTCGACGCACCGACAGACTCGACTGGGTTTCGGTCCCCTCGTGCTGTGGCGCCGTTGGGCCATGGGGTGGTCGCTACCATCCGGTGATGCTCGACGGCGCAGCAGCCCAGCAGATCGCGGGTCTGTTCGACCTCGGGAGCAACCCGATCCTGTCCCAGGGACCAGTCGCGAAGGGCAAGCAGGGTGTGGTCTGGCGGCTGGATACCGACGCCGGAACTTGGGCGGTCAAGGAGCCTTTCCGGCGCACCGAAGAGGTGGTCGTCTCACAGGCGGCCAACTTTCAGCAGGCCGCCAGGCGTTCCGGGGTTCCGACTCCCGGCATCGTCCTTGCTCCCGGCGCTCGGGTGCTTGCCGACGTCGGGCTCGCCCAGGTCCGGGTTTATGAATGGGTTGACCTGCTGGCGCCCGATATCACCCTTGATCCCGTCGCGGTTGGTGCGGCGGTCGCGGCAGTGCATCGGGTACACAGTACGGACGGCGACCCACTCGATCCGTGGTACTCCGAACCCGTTGGTGCGGCCCGCTGGGATGGTCTGATCGCTGCTCTGCGTGCCGCGCACGCGCCGTTCGTCGACCGACTTGCCGACGTTCGGGATGAACTGGTGGCCCTGGAGGAGTGGATCGAGGCACCCGGCTCGCTGCAGGTCTGCCACCGCGACCTCTGGGCGGACAACCTGCTGCCGACCCGGGCGGGCGGTATCTGCATCATCGATTGGGAGAACTGCGGCCTGGCCGATCCCAGTCAGGAATTGGGCTGTGTGTTGTTCGAATTCGGCAGCGGCGATCCCGGCCGGGCTCGGGACCTCTACCAGTCCTACCTGGCCAACGGTGGTCCGGGACGCGTCGAACGACCCGGCCACTTCTCGATGCTGATCGCCCAGTTGGGCCACATCGGCGAGATCGCCTGCCGCGACTGGCTGGAGCCGAACGTCCGCTCACCCGATCGCAGCGACAGCGCAAGCTGGTTCGCCGAGTTCGTCGACCGACCACATCATCGGGTTGTGTTGCAGCGGATCCTCGACGCCATCGGCGCTGTCGGCCCAATCGGGGTGACGTGATCACCGTCGCGGCCCGGCGACTTCAACGCTGTCCATGGGTCAGGCCCATTGGGGGCCGACGGAACCACGGAATTGACGTCAGGGTGACCGGCACTTCGACGACCTGTGGTCCCCGGAAGCGGGTGCCGTCGGAACCATGCCAACCCCCGGGTGGCAGGACAACGGTGCGGTGGGTTGCTCCGCGCTCCAACACCGGCGCGGCCAGGATGTCCGCGCCCAGGAGGAACTGATCGGTGATGGTGTCGAGACCGGGATGATGAAAAGCCAACGGCCGCAGAACCGGTTCGCCGGTGCGGCCCGCGTGCT
This sequence comes from uncultured Actinomycetota bacterium, assembly GCA_963730295.1. Lineage (GTDB taxonomy): Bacteria > Actinomycetota > Actinomycetes > Mycobacteriales > Nakamurellaceae > Nakamurella. The sequence goes on from CAVSRE010000012.1 coordinate 733,590, forward strand.
CGACCAGCCGGAGAATGTCCGGGACCAACTGTTGGTGCAGCCCCACCGCTGCCACGACGGCCGCCAGGTGCTCACCATCGAGCACTCGGCCGGGCGAGACGGAGAATTGCATCATCGGGAACATTGCGGCGCACTGTGCATATCTGACGAACAATTCGGCGTCGACGCCCACCTGTTCGAAGACGGTCAGCTCTCCGCCGCCGATCATGTCGGGGCAGACAAAGGGATGTCCGATCAGACCCTGTGCGATCGAGTCGGGGATCAGTGACGCCAACCCGCCTGCACCCCAGGTCGACGGTTTGTCGTGCAGACGTTGGGCCAATGGCTGTCCACCCATCTTCCAGCAGGCGCGGTATTCGTTGAACGGGTACTTCACGCCCGCTCGGGCCCACGCTTCACACTGACCCACCGGATCGGTTGTTGTGAAGGTGGTGTCGTTCTCGCGGTAGCTCCACAGATCACCACTGTCGAACTTGAAACCGTCCACTGCGTGCTCGGTGACCAGCGCGTCGAGCTGCGTGTGCAGCCAGGCAACGGCACCCGGATTGGTCGCGTCCAACACGGCGCTGTAGCCGTTCCACCATCGCCGGATGGCCGACCGACCGATATCATCGCGAACCAGGAATCCCTGGTCCTGCAGATCACGGAAAATGGCCGTGTCCGGGCTGATGAACGGCACCAGCCACAGCATCACCGAGAAACCCAGGGCGTGCAGTTGACGCACCATCTCTGTCGGCCGCGGAAAGCTGACGGGGTCGAAGGTCCAGGTGCCGTAGGCCGGCGACCACCGGTCGTCGATCATCAACACCCCGGGTGGCAGGCCGGCGGCGAGCAATCCACGCGCGTAGGCGAGCACAGCGGACTGGGTTGGCCGGTAGGGCATCTCGATCCAGGTGTTGTACTGCGGGGCCTGGAACAACTCTGCCGCAGGGGTTTTACCCACCGCCGGGAAGAAGGCGGTGGCGGCGGTCCGAAAGGCGTCGCGCAGGCTGTCGCCGGCGCGACCGTGCCTCAGGTCTGTCCCGTGGACTTCGAGAGTTCCTTCTCTGAAATGGAACTCGAATGCCTGCTCGGAGAAGACGAAGCGCCCCTGATTGGACAGCAGCAGTGGCGCCGACTGGTTTCCGCCACCGTAATTCTCGCGCAGCGGACCGGCACCGCCCGGCTCACCGGTATTGAGGATGCCCGCTGTCACACCGAGGTTGCGGTGATGGTGGTGGTCGGCGTCGAACGGCATGGCCTGGCCGTCTGCGACGGCACCGCCCCACCATCTCTCATCGGTCAGCAGGGTCAGCCGAACCTGTTGGCCGCGTGGAACTTGGGTCATGAGGGTCCTTTGTCCGTAGCGACTGCCAGTCGAGCGGCCCAACCACTACCGGTCGATTGTCCGAAGGTGCAGTAGCAGCAGCTGTTCCGGATTCAGATCGGGAAGCTGCAGCCCGGCGTGAGTGAGTGCAGCGCCTGTCATGAGCACGCCGGTGGTGATCCACGGCGGGAGTTGGATATTGTTGCCGCGCAGGATATTTCCTGGCGGCAAGAGCGATACCTGGTACGTCGCAGCTTCGTTCAGCCCGCGCAGGACAAGGCGCCCGGTCGGCGCACTATCGGAGGTACGCAGGGTCGCCACACTGAAGATCGCCTCAGTGCGGTCCGCGGCGACGACACCGTGGGTCAGCAGTGCGGGGTCGGCATCGTCGAGCCGAATGACCGTGCCGCTGTGCAGGAGTGGCCGAAAGCGTTTGTGCAGCGCGACCCATTCACCCAGCTCGGCCAGTTCCGCCGGCGAGACGGTCGTCAGGTCGACCTCGATGCCCATGTGACCGAAGAACGCGATACCGGCACGGAACGACAGATCGTGACGCCGTCCCGTGCTGTGCGAGTGATCGGAGCCGACGTGTGCGCCCATCAACTCGGGCGGCACCAACAGGCCGGTGTACCGCTGGATGCTCTGCCGCTCCAACGCATCGATGCAGTCGCTGGTCCAGATCCGATCGGTGTGCTGAAGTATTTCGAGATCGACCCTGGATCCGCCGGACGAACACGACTCGATTTCGACATCAGGGTGCCGACGGCGAAGCTCGTCCATCAGCGTGTACAGGGCCACCGTCTGGTCGTGGACCCCTGCTCGACCGGCAGGGTTGTGTCCGGCGTCGATGAGATCCCGGTTGTGGTCCCACTTCAGGTAGCCGATCCGGTATTCGGTGAGCAACGCGTCCAGGCTCGCCAGGATGTACTCGTACGCTGCCGGCTTCCCCAGATCGAGGACCTGCTGGTGCCTGGACGGGATTGGCATCCGGTCGCCGGTCGACATCACCCAGTCGGGGTGCGCTCGTGCGAGATTCGAGTCGAGATTGATCATTTCGGGTTCCACCCAGAGCCCGAACTCCATGCCGAGCGCGGTGACCCGATCGACCAGCGGATGCAGACCAAGCGGCCAGGTCTCCGGATCGACCTGCCAGTCGCCCAGCCCGGCGTTGTCCGATCGGCGGCCGACGAACCATCCGTCGTCAAGGACGTAGCGTTCCGCCCCGACCTCGGCGGCCCGTTCGGCGAGGGTGATCAGCCGATCGAGGTCGAGGTCGAAGTACACAGACTCCCAGGTGTTCAGGATGATCGGTCGGGGTGAGCTGGGATGCACTGGTCTGGCTCGCAATTGCTGGTGGAAGCGAGCGGACATGGCGTCCAGACCGACCCCGTAGCTGCCGTAGATCCACGGCGTGGTGTACGAACCGCCTGCGGCAAGGACAATTTCGCCAGGCAGCAGCAGTTCGCCACCGGCGAGTACCGCGTGCCCGTTCGGAGTGCGTTCGGCGATCGTCCGGTGATTGCCACTCCAGGCGGTGTGAATTGCCCAGACCTCACCGGCCGCGAAGTCGAAGCCGGGGGTGCCGGCCACGACCAGTGTCGTTGCATCCGCGCCGGTTCGGCCGCGCCGGTTGTCCCTCACCCGGGCACCGATATCGAATGGTCGGCGTTGCGGTGCGCGTTCCCGCAGGTGCCGGCCGGCAAAGTCCAGCAGTTCGGCCGCCCGCCGGGGAACTGCCAGTGACAACGTCAGACCATCGAGTGTGTAGGGCATCTCGGTCGGTCCGCGGCCGGTGGACAGGTCGGTCAACTGTGCGCGGGTCCGCAGCACGCCCTGTGGCGACAGTTCGACCGTGATGGTCACGGCAAGCAGTGCGGCGTCGTCCCGGGCGCCGGCCACCAGTCGTTGGGTGTTGTCCGGGTCGACGTCGACCCGGACATCCGCGACGGAGAACAGTGTCGACCAGGCGCGGCCACCGCGATGCCCGAGGAGTCCTGGGAGCCCGGACCAGCCGGTGGCATGCTCGGTGAGGATGCTAGGGGCGATGGGGTCGTCCGGCACGTTGGTCACAACGGCTTGGACGTCGGCCAACGCGAGGTCACTGAGAAGTGCGCTGTCGAGTTCACCCAGATCGGCCCCCCAGTGGACGATCCGCGGCAGTCGGGGGCCGCGAGCGTCCAACACGACGCTGACGCCGGCGGCCCGGAAATGGTGCAGCACAGGGCCCGGCGCCGTCGCCGTCACTGTGCCGGCCGTTACTGTGCCGGCCGTTGAGGAAATCGGCACCTGCTGGGTTGGCGCGTAGGAGGTCATGTTCTTCCTGGGGTCGGTCGGGTCGGGGATGTGCTGATCGTGGTCGTCCAACGCCGATTCCCGCACTGCAGGTGGCCAGGGATCAGCCACCGAGGATGAGGCCGGCGCCGACCTGGCGTGACCGGCACAAATCTTCACTAGGAGAACAATCTCGGCGATGTTCTCGTCGACAGTCGGGCAAACCGGGAGGCCGCCGCAGCTGTCATTCGGACAATTTAGCGGCAGTTCATTTCACGTGTCAAGATATTGGAGTCAGCCGCTGCCGCGCCCTGCTCTGTCGTACGGGTCACGCGCAGCACTGAGTCTTCGGCCCCCCTCGACGCCGTTCGTTCACTCAATGAATGAACGGTGCGGTCGCAAATGGACATTCATCACTCGATCAGGTCACGGCACGATCGAGAATCGGGGGTTGACGCGGACTTATCGACGTGGTTTGCTCCTGTTACTACCGCAGTGCAACTATGAGCCGACTCACCGAGGAGATCAGGCGTTGACTACTTCAGCCCACTTGGGCTCGCTGACCCACCTGCAGGCAGGTGGTGTGAGCGTTGTCCTGGACAGCCGGGGGGCCGGCGTCCCCGCAGTGCTCCATTGGGGCCGTGCACTCGGCGAGTTATCGGAATCCGACCTGGCCGAGATGTGTCGGGCGGTGCGCGCACCGGCGGGTGACAGCGTCATCGATGTGCCGGAACGAACGAGCATCCTGCCGACGCCCGCCGAGGGTTGGGTTGGTACTCCCGGGTTGATCGGGAGCCGGGCCGGTGCAGACTTTTCCGCGCTGTTTGTCGTTGTCGGAGAGGCTGCTGTCCCGCTGGGTCGGACGGTTGCCGGCGGTCGGGTCTACCGGGCCGTCGACGACATCGCCGGGTTGGGGCTCACGCTCGAGGTCGTGCTGTCGCCGTCCGGTCTGCTCAGGGTGCGGGCCGCGCTGACCAACAACGACGATTTATCGTCCTTCGATCTCGCCTCGCTGACCCTGGCGCTGCCCGTTCCGACCGAGGCCGACGAGATTTTCGATCTCACCGGACGCCATGCCCGAGAACGGGTTCCGCAGCGCGGACCGTTCCGGGTCGGCGCCCTGGTCCGAGAATCCCGCAAGGGCAAACCAGGGCTCGACGCCTCGTACCTGCTGGCCGCAGGTGTCACCGGCTTCGGCTTCGGGGCAGGTGAAGTCTGGGGTGTGCATATCGGCTGGTCAGGCAATCAAGTGGCCTACGCCGAACGTGCGTACAACGGCCTGCGCCACCTGGGCGGCGGAGAGTTGTTGCTGTCCGGTGAGATTCGCCTCGGACCGGGTGAGAGTTACGATGGCCCTTGGGTCTACGCGTCCTACGGGGACGGCTTCAACCAGCTGGCGCAACGCTTCCACGGGCACCTGCGATCCAGGGACACCCATCCGCAGAAGCCGCGCCCAGTGGTCATCAATACCTGGGAGGCGGTGTATTTCGATCAGGACCTGGACCGGTTGATCGCGCTCGCCGAAGCCGGCGCCGCCGTCGGTGCCGAGCGTTTCGTCCTGGATGACGGGTGGTTCCGGCACCGGCGCGACGACACCGCTGGTCTTGGCGACTGGTACGTCGACGAGACGGTGTGGCCCGATGGGCTCGAGCCGCTCATCGGCAAGGTGCGCGGCCTCGGCATGGACTTCGGCCTGTGGTTCGAACCCGAGATGATCAACCTGGATTCGGACCTGGCCCGAGCCCATCCGGAATGGATCTTCCGGGCAGGAGGACGCGAGGGAATTCCCACCCGGAACCAATATGTCCTCGACCTGGGTCAGCCGGGTGCGTACAACTACATCGCCGCCCGAATCCACGAGATCCTGGACCGCTACGACATCGCCTACCTGAAGTGGGACCACAACCGGATGGTGGTCGAAGCCGGTCATGGCGCGCACGGGCATCCCGGTGTGCATGCCCATACCCGGGCGCTGTACCGGTTGCTCGACGAACTGCGGGAGCGGCACCCCGGCCTGGAAATCGAGTCCTGCGCCGGGGGTGGCGGACGGATCGATCTCGGGATCCTGGAGCGCACCGACCGGGTGTGGGCCAGTGACTGCATCGACGCGCTGGAGCGCCAGCAGATCCAGCGCTACACCCAGCTACTACTTCCACCAGAACTGATCGGCAGCCATGTCGGCGCTCACGAGGCGCATACGACAAAGCGGATGCATCACCTGGATTTCCGTGCGGGAACGGCGTTCTGGGGTCACATGGGCATCGAATGGGACCTGACCAAGGCATCCCCGGACGAACTCGCGCGATTGCAGCAGTGGGTCGGGCTCTACCGGAAGCACCGCGATCTGCTGCATCACGGCGATGTGGTGGTCGCCGATCATCCGGACCCGGCGATATGGGTGCACGGGGTCGTCGCGAAGGATCGTCGCGACGCGATCTTCGGCATCGAGGCAGTCGACCGCTCCACCACCTGGCCACCAGGCCGGGTGCGGCTGCCGGGCCTGGAACCTGATCGACGTTATCGCCTCACACCGCTGCCGCCCGCCCACAAATACCCGGGGGCGAACCAGCTTCCCGGCTGGTGGGACGACGGCGTGACGATGTCCGGCCGGCTACTCGCCGGCGTCGGGGTGCAGATCCCGGCCATGTTCCCGGAGTACCTGCACCTGATTCGCATCACCGCAGTGCCTGATTCGCCGTCCCAACACTGACGACGAACAGGGCGGCCAGAAAGCAGCCGCAAGGACCGGTCCTGCTGGAACGGTCGCACCTTGTCCCCAGTACCTGTAGTCCACCGCGCCCCGATGAGGAGTGAGCACTGTGACCACCAGCCAACCACCACCGGGACGGTTGCCATGACGGCCACTCCCGAAGCGGCAGAACTGCTCGAGATCGAGGCACCGTCCAAGAAATGGAAGGGTTTCTCGCGTGGCGGCCTCAAAGGCGGCCGGAGCGGCGGCGGTCCTCGTGACCTCAAGATGGCCCTGCTGTTCATCCTGCCGGCGAGCATCGGCTTCATCGTCTTCTACGCATTCCCGGCTATTCGCGGGTTCTACCTGAGCTTGACGAACTACAATCTGCTCAGTGCCGCGAAGTTCATCGGTGTCAACAACTACACCAAGCTCTTCCAGGACCCGATCTTCTGGAACTCGCTGAAGGTCACCGCGTACTACGTCATCATCAACATCATTGTGCAGACGATTGTGGCGATCGGCCTGGCGCTGCTGATGGATCGCGTCGTCAAGCGCACCTTTACCAAGGGCATCATCCTGTTGCCCTATTTCATCGCCAATGTCGTTGTCGCACTTGTCTGGTTGTGGATGCTGGATGCGCAACTGGGGATCGTGAACCAGTTCCTCGAAGCCATCGGTCTGTCCGGTCAATCCTGGTTCGGTAACCCGAACCTGGTCATTCCGACAGTTGCGCTGGTCAATGTATGGCGGCACATGGGCTACACGGCGCTGCTGATCTATGCAGGGCTGCAGACCATCCCCAAGTCGCTGTACGAGGCCGCAGCGCTGGACGGTGCCACCGGGTACAAGGCGTTCCGGCGCATCACGCTGCCGCTGCTTCGTCCGGTGATCACCCTGGTGCTGATCGTGACCGTCGTTGGTTCCTTCCAGATCTTCGACACGGTCGCCGTCACCACCAAGGGCGGTCCGGGTAACGCCTCCCGGGTGATTCAGCTCTACATCTACGACCAGGCGTTCGGGCAGAGCAATTTCGGCTATGCCAGCGCAATCTCGGTCATTCTCTTCCTCATCCTCGTTGTTGTTGCGGCGCTGCAGTTCCGGTTCCTGCGCGGCAACGACTCGGACCTCGCGTAAGAAGGCGGCGACATGACAACAACCGCAACGCCAGTAACCGCATCGGCCGCCCCCACGAAGGAACGCAAGAAGATCACCATGGGCAGGGTGCTGTCCTGGACCATTCTTGCGCTGGTCATCTTCGTCACGCTCTTCCCGTTCTACTGGATGCTGCGCACCGCGCTGTCCAACGGACGGTCCCTGAACGCCAATTCGTCGAGCCTGCTGCCGGCAGATTTCACCTGGGGCGCGTTCAGGCGGGTGCTCGGACTCTCCTCCATCGAGGAGGCGCAGTCCGAGGGTGGATCAGGTGCGGCCATCAACTTCTGGCAGTACATGCTCAACTCGGTGATCGTGGCCACCTTCATCACGGTTGGTCAGGTGTTCTTCAGCGCGATGGCCGCCTATGCCTTTTCCAGGATGCGCTGGCCCGGCCGGGACAAGGTCTTCGCGCTTTTCCTTGCCGCGTTGATGATCCCGCCGATCTTCACCATGCTGCCGAACTTCGTCTTCATGAAGCAGGTGGGCCTGTTGAACACCTATGCAGGCATTATCCTGCCGTTCTTCTTCATGACGCCTTTTGCGATCTTCTTCCTGCGCCAGTTCTTCCTCGGGATCAGTCCGGAAATCGAAGAAGCTGCGCGCATCGACGGGGCCGGGCATTTCCGGATCTTTCTCCAGGTGGTCCTGCCGATGAGTACCGCTCCGGTCGCAACGCTGGCCATCCTGACCTATATCGGTGCCTGGAACGAATACCTGTGGCCCCTGCTGGTTGCCACCGATGACAACCGCCGAGTCATCACGGTGGCGCTCGGCATCTTCCGATCCCAAACGCCGCAAGGTGCCCCGGACTGGCCCGGCCTGATGGCGGCCACCCTGCTCGCTGCCCTCCCGATCATCGCGCTCTTCTGCGTCTTCGGGCGCAAGGTCGTCAACAACATTCAATTCTCCGGCATCAAGTAAGAACCCATCCCCTTCAGCCCGACGAAGCCCCTGAAGAAAGGCAACATCAGTCATGAAACGAAAGCTCGGAGTTCTCGGCCTGGCCCTGGCCCTGCCAATGGTGCTCACCGCCTGTGTCGGCGGCAGCGACGATTCCAGTGGCGCCGGCGGCAGTGCCGCGGCGGGTAGTGGAACCGGCGAAGTTTCCTACTGGCTCTGGGACGCCAATCAGCAACCGGCCTACCAGGCCTGCGCGGACGCGTTCCACACCGCGAATCCCGACGTCACGGTGAAGATCACCCAGTTGGGCTGGGACGACTACTGGACCAAGCTGACCGCGGGATTCATCGCCGGGACCGCACCCGATGTCTTCACCGACCATCTGTCCAAGTACCCGGAATTCGTCAAGAACGGTCAGTTGCTCGCCCTGGACGACATGGTGACAGCGGACGGGGTCCCGACGGATATCTACCAGCCCGGCCTTGCGGAACTGTGGGTCGGCCCGGACGGCAAGCGATACGGCATGCCAAAGGACTGGGACACGATCGCGTTGTTCTACAACCAGGCGATGACGGATGCGGCTGGACTGACCGCCGAGCAGTTGGGCGGGCTGGAGTGGAACCCCACCGACGGCGGCACCTACGAGGAAGCGATCGCGAAGCTGACGATCGACGCCAACGGCGTACACGGCGACCAGCCAGGATTCGACAAGAACAACGTGAAGACCTACGGCCTCGGGCTGAACGGCTCGGGCGGCGGCGACGGCCAAACCCAGTGGAGCATGTACACCGGCAGCGCGGGCGACTGGACATATACCAACAAGGAAACCTGGGGCGATCAGTACAACTACAACGACCCGAAATTCCAGGAGACCATCGCGTGGTACCGCTCGCTGATCGAGAAGGGTTACATGCCACCGCTGGAGAAGACCGTTGGTGCCTCTGATACCGATCAGTTCGGTGCCGGAAACTACGCCATGATCACCAACGGCTCTTGGAACACCAATTCGATCACCGGAAGCAAGGGCCTGACCGTCGGCATCGCCCCCACCCCGATCGGCCCGAGCGGCGCTCGCGCCAGCATGTTCAACGGACTCGGCGATTCCATCTGGGTGGGATCGAAGAACCAGGCAGCAGCCGCAAAGTGGGTTGAGTACCTGGCGTCCCCCGCATGCCAGGACATCGTCGGCGAGTCCGGGATCGTGTTCCCAGCCATCCCGTCCGGTACCGCAGCGGCCGAGGCCGCATTCAAGGACAAGGGCATTGATGTCTCGGCCTTCACCCAGCAGGTCCAGGACAAGACCACCTTCCTGTTCCCGCTGACCGACAACGGCGCGGCCATCAGCCAAATCATGAAGCCGGCGATGGACAACGTGATGAACTTCAGCGCCGATCCCTCCTCGCTGTCGGACGCCAACGATCAGGTCAACGCCCTCTTCCAGTAGCAGTTTCGACCTGAGCGTTCAAGCTGAATGACAGGTCGGCTGATCGGCCGTCTGTCCGTGACCTCCCCACCGGGAGCCACGGCAGGCGGCCGACTCCTTTCCCCGGGTCTGATGGGTTCATGCCGTCGAGATCCCTTCACCGGCAAGCAGCAGAGGCACATTCATGAGCGAGATGACTCCCGGTTGGCCCACTCCCGGGATTGCCTATGGCGGGGACTACAACCCGGATCAATGGCCGGAGGAGATTTGGCCACAGGACGTTGCGTTGATGCGCGAGGCAGGCGTCACCGTCGTCACCGTGGCCGTCTTCGCGTGGGCACGACTGCGCCCCGATCCCGACTCATGGGACGACGGCTGGCTGCGCCGCATCCTCGATCTGTTGCACGACAACGGGATCGCGGTCGACCTGGCAACGGCGACCGCATCGCCGCCGGCCTGGTTGGTCCGTGCGCACCCGGAGATCCGCCCGGTGGACGGGCGTGGAACCCGGTTGGAGATCGGCAGCCGGCAAACCTGGTGCCCCAGTTCGCCGGTCTTTCGGGAGCATTCTCTCCAGCTGGTCCGGGAACTGGCCACCCGGTTCGGTGACCACCCTGCCGTCGTCATGTGGCACGTGTCCAACGAGCTCGGCAACCACAACGGCAGCTGCTTCTGCGAGATCAGTCAGCGGCATTTCCGGACCTGGCTCCGTGCGCGTTATGGCGACATCGATCAGTTGAACAGAGCTTGGGGCACCGACTTCTGGAGCCAGCATTACTCAGATTTCGAGGAGATCGCCGGCCCTGCAGCAACAACCGCGTTCGGTAACCCCGGTCACCTGCTCGATTGGCGACGGTTCTGTTCCGACGCATTGTTGGAGCAGTACCTTGCCGAGAAGGCGGTGCTGCGGGAGCTCACGCCGTCAATTCCGGTGACGACCAACTTCCTGGTCGCCACCGGACCGGGAGAGATCGGACCGGGCGATTGCGATTACGCCGCCTGGGCGCCGCATCAGGACGTGCTGTCCAACGACCACTACCTGATCGGATTGGGTACGGGCGAGGGCGACCCGCGCCTGCACCTTCAGTTCAGCGCCGACCTGACCCGCGGACTGGCCGGCGGTCGCCCGTGGTGGCTGATGGAACACTCCACCAGCGCGGTGAACTGGCAACGGGTGAACCGGGCCAAGCGACCAGGCGAGATGCAGCGAAACTCGTTGGCGCATCTGGCCCGCGGCGGTGACGCAGTCTGCTTCTTCCAATTTCGGCAATCGGTGATCGGTGCCGAGAAATACCATTCCGCGATGCTGCCGCATGCCGGAACCGCAACCCGTCGATGGGCCGAGGTGGTCGAGCTCGGTGAGCTGCTCGGCCGGATCGGTGAGGTCGCCGGTGCGTCGGTGGAGGCGCCGACCGCGGTGCTCGTCGACTGGGATTGCGCCTGGGCGTGCCTGCAGGATGCCCACCCCAGCGAAGAAGTGCAGCCGTTCGCCGTGGCCATGGCCGCCCATCGGGCGATCACCCGCACCGGAACCGGCTGTGATGTTCTGCCGCTGGGCGCGGACCTGGCCGGGTACCGGGTGATCGTGGTCCCGGCGCTGGTGCTGATGTCGCGGGAACGGGCCGCCGCACTCGCGGCTGCCGCCGCGGCCGGTGCGCACGTCGTTGTCACGTACTTCTCCGGCATCGCGGATCCCAGCGACCGGATCGTCACCGGTGGATACCCGGGGATGCTCCGCGACCTGCTCGGGGTGCGCACAGAAGAGTTCCATCCGCTCGGTCCCGACCAGACCGTCCGTTGGGATGACGGAACAATCAGTGGGACGTGGTCGGAGGACACCGTCGTGCAGGCGGGGACTGAGGTTGTTGCCCAGTACACCGATGGGCCCACGGCCGGGGCCGCAGCGGTGACCCGCCGTCTGGTCGGCACCGGTGCCGCCTGGTACCTCTCGACCCAACCGAACGCCGCGGGGTATGCGCGGTTGATCTCCAGGGTTCTGCATGAGGCCGGGGTTCGGCCCGCTGTTGTCCTGCCCGCCGAGAACCCTGCGGTGCAGTCCGGCGAGATCGACGTCGTTCGCCGCACGTCCGGGACCGGCAGCTGGTTGTTCGCCATCAACCACGCCGCCGATCAGGTCGAGCTGCCGGTCAGCGGCTTCGATCTTGTCTCGCGGTTGCCGGTTGCCGGCTCGCTCGTCCTCGCCGGTGGTGCCTGCGCCGTGGTCCGCGAGACCTGAGACACCGCAGGCACAGCACGTTCCTGGCTGCCGCACAGCCACCGCGTTCATGATCGCCCCGGCGGCACATTTCGATGCCGACCGCGCGTGGGTGATCCAAGGACGGGAGCGAGCCGGTGCTGAGGCACAACACATGACGCATCCGCCGCTCATTCCACAGCCGCGGCGCGGGAGGGCAACCCACCCGACGACCGGCACCGTCCTGATCGCGGCGACGGTCGCGGTCATGGTGGCCGCCGCGATCGTCCTGCGATTCGTCTTCGTCCAACAGGTCAGTGGCGACTACCGCTCGTTCCTCAGTCCCTGGTACGACCAGTTGGCGCAGACCGGATTCGCCGGTCTGAGCGGGGACTTCTCCAACTACAACCCGCCCTACCTGTACCTGATCCTGCTGGCAACGCACCTGCCCTTACCGAAGATCGTCGCCATCAAAGTGATCTCGATGGTGTTCGACCTGGCACTCGCCGGGTTCGCCGCGCTGATCGTGCGGGAACGCTTTCCTCGCCCGTTCTTCCCCCTGCTGTGTTTCGCTCTGGTGCTCTTCGCCCCGACCGTGCTCGTGAACAGTTCCTGGTGGGGACAGTGCGACTCGATCTACACGGCGTTCTGCCTGGGTAGTCTGTACTTTCTGCTGCGCAACAAACCATGGTGGGCGGCGATCTTCTTCGGCGTGGCGCTCTCGTTCAAGCTGCAGGCAGTCTTTTTCCTGCCAGTCCTGGTCATCGTGCTGGTGGTCAACAGGCAGCGACTCCACGCGCTGCTCGCCGTGCCGGCCACGTTCGTCCTGATGCTGGTGCCGGCCGTGCTGGCCGGCCGGGACTGGTCGAGCCTGCTGATGATCTATCCCAACCAGATCAGTACCGGCGGCACCGGCGGTGGCGGTGGGGGTGGGTTCGGTCGATCGGGCGCCGATAGCAGCCTGACGCAGAATGCCCCAACCTTCTACCAGTGGCTCGGTTCCGCTGCGTCGACGACCTGGAAATACGTCGGCCTGCTGGCCGCCGCCCTTGTCGTGGTCGGTGCCGCCGTTACCACGTTGCTGCGTCGACGATCACTGAACACACCCGAGATCATCGTGCTGGCAACGACAATGGTGCTTTGTGTGCCGTTCTTCCTGCCGCAGATGCATGAGCGGTACTTCTACCTTGCCGACGTGCTGACCATCGTGATGGCGTTCTATGTGCGACGGTATTGGATCGTCACGGCAGTGGTGTCGGCGTGTTCGTTGCTCAGTTATGCGCCATTCCTCTGGAATCGGACCTTCGTCGCGCTACCCCTGGTGGCCTTCGCCGAATTCCTGGCGGTGATCGCGACGATGCTGGTGTTCTGGAACGTCGTCGGGCGTCATGGCGACCAAAGGGTGTTGCGAAGGGATGTCAGGCGTCCGGCCGCACCGCAGCGTCCAGTTGCTGCCGGAGCGCTATGACGGCGGCGCCCTTGGCCCATTCGGTGAAGGTGAACGGCGCGATCTCGATGGGCGCCTCCGGGAGGGTCCAGTGCTGCACCGACCGGGCGTACTCCCTGGTGGTGTCCAGGACCATCGAGGCGAGGCCGACGCCCTCGCCGGACACGATCACCTTGGCCGGCGCCGTGATTGCCGCGAGGGTGCCGATCAGCGTGCCCAACGCGCGTCCCGCCTCATCGACCACCCGGCGGGCAACGGGGTGGGCATCGGCGGCCATCCGCAGGATTTCGTGATACCCGACCGGGCGGCCCAGAGCTGCGGACACCTGCCCGACGATGGAGGTGGAGGACAGGTAGGACCGGACGCACCCGCGGTGCCCACGTTCGCACAACGGACCCCATTCGGTGACCGGCAGGTGCCCGACCTGACCGCTTCCGCCATTCGCGCCGTCCACCAGGCGATCGTCGACCACGATGCCGCAGGCCACCCCTACCCCGATGGTGACCAGGACGAAGTCCCGACACCCGGCGGCGGCTCCGAACCAGTGTTCCGCAGCCGTCAGCGCCCGCACATCGTTCTCGACAACTACCGGCAGGCCGGTACTCTCGCGAATCATCGCGACGAGCGGAACCTCGGACCAACCGAGAAACGGTGACGTGTGCACAATCTCCGAACCCGGTGACACCGGCCCGGCCAGACTGACCCCCACCGCGCAGATCGTCGAGTCACTGCGGTGCTCCTCGTCGACTGCCTCCGCAATGGTGGAAACCACCGACTGGGGATCGGTTTTCGGCAGCTGCACGGTCCGCTCGGACAACAGGTTCGCCCGCAGGTCGGTGGTCACCAGATTCAATTGATCGGCGGAGAGCTTGATGCCGACCAGGTGCGCGGCGTCGACGTTCACATCCATCGGCTGGGACGGGCGGCCGGTGCGCTGCGGCGATGCGGCGTCCGACTCGCTGACCAGTCCGGCGTCGACGAACGAACGGGTGATTCGGGTCAGACTGGCAGGTGACAGGCCGGCTCGCCTGGCCAGATCAGCTCTGGATGCCGGCCCGTGCACCAGCAGGTCGACCAGCACTGACCTGGAGGCCTCGGACAGTGCCGGGAACGGTGTGCCGACCTTTGCCGGTGTAGTCACCGCTGGTCGAAGGCGTGGGCTGCCGGCTGATGCTGGTGGCCCACTCGGGCCGCCGGGACCGGCCGGCCATTCCGATCCTGGAGGCGGGTCGTAGCCGGGACTTTGTGCATAGGCGGAAGTATATCCAGTGCGGGCGTTCGGCACTGATCCACCGGTGTTCAGGACTCCCGTCGCGCACCTTGTGCCGGTCCGACCAGCCGGGGGACCGGCTCGGTGAAGCCCGCGGCGGCGAACGCGGCCAGGACCGCCTCGACAGCACCGGCGACGGCGCCGACCGGGAGCAGGGCGATGATTGACCCGCCGAAGCCGCCGCCCGTCATCCGGGCGCCCAGCGCGCCCGCGCCGAGTGCGACGTCAACGGCCAGGTCCAGTTCGGCGCAGGACACCTCGTAGTCGTCTCGGAGAGATCGGTGGGATGCCGTGAGCAGATCGCCGATCTCGCTCACCCTGCCCTCGCGCAAGCGGCTCACCGTGGAATTGACCCGATCATTCTCCGTGACGACATGCCGTACCCGGCGGCGCAGTTCGTCGGAGTCCAACTGCGCCAGCGCATTCGGCAGGTCACCGATGCCGACGTCGCGAAGCCAGTGCACGCCGAGGATTTTCGCCGCCTGCTCGCAGGAGGCGCGACGGCGACCGTATTCACCATCGGCGAGCGAGTGCGCCACCCTGGTATCGATGACCAGCACCGCGAGGTTTTCCCGTTCCGGGTCGAACGGGATGTTCTCGACGGTATGCGCCCTGGTGTCGAACAACAGCACCGAGCCCTGCTCAGCTGCCGCGGAGGCCGTCTGATCCATCGGCCCGCACGGCACCCCGACGAACTCGTTCTCGGCCCGTTGGGCGAACCGGGCGATCTCCATCGGCGCCAGCTCCATGCCGGAAAGACTTGCCGCAGCAAGCGTTGTCACGCATTCCACCGCCGCGGACGACGACAATCCGGCCCCGGACGGCACGTGCGAGTCGAGTGCCAGGTCCAGGCCGCCGATCGGGTAACCCGCCTCGCGGAGCGACCAGATGGCGCCGATTAGGTAGCCCGACCATTCCGACGCCACTGGTGACTCAGGTTCGAGTCCTTGCAGCGCGACAGTTGTCACCTGCCCAGGGCGCTGGGCGGAGGTCACCCGGACGACGTTGTCGCCGTTGCGGGCGGCGGCCAGGTTGGCCCTGGCGTCGATCGCGAACGGCAGGACGAGGCCGCCGGTGTAGTCGGTGTGCTCGCCGATCAGGTTGACCCGGCCGGGAGCGGAGAACAATCCTTCGGGTTCGCGGGAGTAGACCCGGCGGAACAGGTCCGCGGCGTCCTGCACGGGTGTGTTCACGAGGCGCCGCCGGAGAACTCCCACGCGTCCGCGATCATCTCGGCCAGGCTGCGCTCGGGTGACCAGCCCAGTCGCTGTGCCGCGCGGTCTGCGGACGCCACCAACCGGATCGGGTCCCCGGCCCGGCGCGGCCCGATCGTCGCCGGTACCGGCAGTCCGGTCACCTGCTCGATGGTGGCCAGCACCTCGCGGACGCTGAACCCGCTGCCGTTGCCGAGATTGCAGATCAGATGTTCACCCGGCGAAGCGGCGGTCAGCGCCAACACGTGCGCCCTGGCCAGATCGGCAACGTGGACGTAGTCGCGGATCGGCGTGCCGTCCGGGGTCGGCCAGTCATCGCCGTAGATCGTCAGCGCGTCCCGTCGACCGGCCGCCGCGTCCAGGGCGATGGGGATCAGATGAGTCTCGACGCCGTGCCGCTCGCCGGCCCCGAACGCGGCACCAGCGACGTTGAAATACCGGAGCGAGACGGCCGCAAGATCGGTGGCGGCGCACTCCCCGGTGATCATCATGTCCACCGCGAGCTTGGTGGCGCCGTACGTGTTGGTCGGCCGGGCCGGTGCGTCCTCGGTGATCGGAATCGACTCGGGCTCACCGTAGGTCGCCGCGGTCGAGGAGAAGACCAATCGGGGAACGTGATTCTCGGTGATCGCGTCCAGCAGCACCCGAGTGCCGTAGACATTTGTTCGCCAGTACAGGGACGGTTTGACCACGGACTCACCCACCAACGATTTAGCCGCGAAATGCAGCACGGCGTCGAACCCTGCTCCATTCAGAACGCTTGCGGCATCGGTGATGTCGGTGTGAATCAGCTCGATGCCGTCGGGGACGGAGTCGGCGTGCCCGGTCGAGCAATCATCGAGGACGACCACCTCGTGACCCTCGGCGGCCATCAGGCGGGTGACGACCGAGCCGATGTAGCCGGCTCCGCCGACGATCAACGCCTTCATCGGGCCACCAACTCGACGTCGCGCAGGCGCTGGGCGGCGATCTCCGGGGTGATGTCGTTCACGAAAGCTCCCATTGCTGATTCCGATCCGGCCAGGTACTTGATCTTGCCGACATCGCGACGGATGGAGAACACCTCCAGGTGCAACCGGAAGTCGTCTCGCTCCGCATGCACCGGGGCCTGGTGGACACCGGTGATCGCCGGCAGAGTGTCGTCGAAGACCCCCTCCATGCGGCGAATGACCTCCAGGTAGAGCTCGGCCAGCCCGTCGCGTTCGGTGGTGTCGAGTTCGGTGAGGTCGCGGACCTGGCGGCGCGGGTACAGGTGAACCTCGACCGGCCAGCGGGCCGCAAAGGGCACGAAGGCCACCCAGTGCGCGTTCTGCCCGACGATCCGGGAGCCGTCCGCGATTTCGCCGGCCAGCAGGTCCGCGAACAGGTTGGTTCCGTTGGCGGCCCTGTGTGCTCGCACCGAGCGGATGGCCGCCGCCGTCTTCGGGGTGACGAAGGGGTAGCCGTAGATCTGCCCGTGCGGGTGGGCCAGGGTGACACCGATTTCCACGCCGCGGTTCTCGAAGCAGAAGACCTGCTCGACACCCGGCTGCGCGGACAGTTCGGCCGTCCGGTCGGCCCAGGCCTCGATCACCGTTCGCATCCGAGAGGTGGGCAGCGCCGACAGCGTGGCGTTGTGGTCGGAGGTGAAACAGACCACCTCGCAGCGGCCGTTGCCGACTCGAGTGTCGAACAACCCACCGCTTGCAGCGGTTTCGCCGGTACCGGCGAAGGACGGGAACCGGTTCTCGAAAACGACGACATCGTAGTCGGGGGAGGGGATCTCACTGGCGTTGCCGGCTGTCGTCGGGCACAGCGGACAGGCGTTGGCCGGCGGGTGGTAGATCCGGGTCTGCCGGTGACCGGCGATACCCACCCACTCGTCGGTGAGTGCGTCGTACCTCACCTGGGAACCCGGGATCACCGGCGGAAGGTCCCGCTGATCGACGAAAACCCTTTCCGCATCAGGAGTTTCGTCGAAGTAGATGATCTCTCGGCCGTCCGCCATGCGGGCGGACGTGCGGGTGACCTGGCCATCGTTGGCCCGGGCTGCGGTGGACGTCACTGTTCTCCTGGCGGTCGGTTTGCCGGTTTCGGTGTGCGTTTTCGTCGTGCTGTCAGTGACGATCCGGACCACCCCGCGCGGAAAGCCACGTGGGGCGGTCGACGAATCGATGGCTGAAGAGTATGCGAGAAGCCGACCAGAAGTCAACAAGTTTCAACCAGCAAAGCGGGCGATTGTGTTCGAAGATGTTGTTTCTTGCTGTCAGCCTCGCATGATGCGGGCGAGACCGCGGCGATCCATCCAGCGCTGCTCCAGTGGCCGCTGGACGTCCTTCTCGACCAGCGTCGGGTAGGAGGTGAGGTCGGTGAACTGGAGCCGGCCGGACTGGAAGCCGATCATCGCGCTGGCCCGGGCCCCCGATTCCAGCTGCTCGGACAGGAATTCCACGCAGCGGGCAGTCAGCCGGGTTGCCTGGATCCGGTCGAACGGGGACGGGTCACCGCCCTCTTGGACATGGCCGAGGATCGCCTGCCGTGCGTCGAAGAGTTCGCCGCCCTCCTTTTCGAACAGTGAGGTGATGAACCCGGTTGTGTAGACAGGGTCGGCATTTTCGCTGCGGATGATCAGGCCGAGCCGCTTGCCGGAGCGAAATCCGTCGGCCAGGGAATGCACGTCGGCCGTCAGGTCGTCCAGCGTGATGCCCTCCTCGGGCAGATAGACCCGCTCTGCGCCGGTGGCCAGTCCGCTGAGCAGTGCGAGATAGCCGCAGTCCCGACCCATCACCTCGACAACGAACACCCGGCGCGAGGCCACCGCGGACTGCCGGATCTTGTCCACGTCGGAGGCGATGCTGTTCAACGCGGTGTCACTGCCGATGCACAGTTCGGTGCCCGGAACATCGTTGTTGATCGTCATCGGCATGCAGACGATGGGGATGTCCAGCGCTGAGTGCTGCTGACGGTGCCGGTGCAATTCATACGCGGCCTCGTAGCCGGCCCAGCCGCCGGCCATCAGAAGACCGTCGATCCGGTGCGCGGCAATCTGTTTCGCGATCTGGCCGATCGCTGCGCCGGTGGGTATGTATCGGTTGGTGCCGATCTCTGCGCCGCCGTCCGACACCCATCCACTGACGTCCATCCAGCCCATCTCATGGATGTCGCCGTCGTGCAGGCCCAGGAAACCATTCTTGACGGCGAGCGTGGTGTACCCGCGGTCCAGGCCCAGTCGGACCGCGGTGCGGACCGAGTTGTTCATCCCCGGCGCCGGGCCGCCGCCGTGCACGACTGCCAGCCGGAATCGCCGCCGACCGGCCGGGGTGGGCCGCGGCGCAGCCTGCTGCATGGTCCGCAGAATCTGATAGGACTCCCGAAAGCTGCCGCCGCGCAGCAACATCGCACCGTCGAAATCCTGTGCCTTGATCCGTTCGGCGACCGCCTGGGTCTGTTCGACGCATTCCATCAGTGGTGAGTTGACGACGCGGTTGCCGCGGATCCCCACCAACTGGGCCGGGTCGGCAGGATTTTCTGTGAGCAGCCTTTCAACAGCGGCGTTCCCGAGCAGCGTGCTCAGGTAGCGGTCGAACGCGCTG
Source organism: uncultured Actinomycetota bacterium (assembly GCA_963730295.1). Taxonomy (GTDB): domain Bacteria; phylum Actinomycetota; class Actinomycetes; order Mycobacteriales; family Nakamurellaceae; genus Nakamurella. The sequence goes on from CAVSRE010000012.1 coordinate 753,034, forward strand.
GGTGCCCCCCCGCGTTGTACGTGACCCAGGATGGTGATCCGGGCGTCCTCACCCAGCTGATCCTCCAGCAGGGTCTTGATCTGGTGGGCGGTGATCGGATTACCGGCCAGGTCCTGCGCGCCCTCGGCGACGATGACCACGCTCTGCCGTCGGCCGTTGTCCCGTCCGGCCTTGACGGCCTGGCACATCTCCTGTTCCCAGTCCTGCGTCGGCGGCTGCTCCGGGATCATCAGCCAGTTCGCCGCCGACGCCAGTGACGACATCAGTGCGAGATAGCCGCAGTGCCGCCCCATCACCTCGACGACGAATGTTCGCTGGTGGCTGGATGCGGTGCTGCGCAACGCATCCAGGGCTTCGACGATGCGGTGCAGGGCGGTGTCCGCGCCGATCGTCATATCGGTACCGGACATGTCGTTGTCGATCGAACCCACGAGTCCAACCAGCCGCAGGAACGGGTGTGCGTCCGCGGCCTCCTGGGACAGGCCGCCGGACTCGACGAGTTCAGCCAGCAGTTCCGGCCATTCCTGGCGGAACAGGTTGGCGCCGGTGAGGCTGCCGTCGCCGCCGATCACCACCAGCGAGTCGATGGCCCGGTCCACCAAGTTCTTCGCCGCCCGACGCCGCCCGTCCCGGGTCCGGAAGGTCTTCGACCTGGCCGTGCCGATCGCGGTACCGCCCTTTTGTAGAATCCCGGCGACATCCGACGATTCCATCCGGCGGATCAGATCGCCACCTTCGGTCAGGCCCTGATAGCCCTCGTAGATGGCGTGGACATCGATGCCGTGATGGAGGGCTGTCCGCACGACGGCCCGAACCGCCGGATTCATGCCGGGTGCGTCGCCGCCGCTGGTAAGGACGCCAATGCTGGAGGGCGTTGTGCCTGCCTGGATCATTCGTAGAGTCAAGGCTGGTCCTGGGTCGTTTGCAAGCTGAGCAGATGGATCTTTCCCAATCGTCATCTGCCGGACTTCCGCGCGTCGCACCGCGCGTGGCTGAGCAAGTCTCACCCCGAGGGGTGAGACGGGTGCTAGAGGTGGGGGGTGTGCCCGCCGCCGAGCAGTACGTCTTCCCAGCCGGGCATGATGGGCCGCTGACCCTTGCGGTGCCCGCGACCGGACGAGTGGTCGGTGCCGGTCCGCGCGCCCGCGGTATTGACCCCGGCGGTGTTCACTCCGGCCGTGTTCACTCCAGACCTGGTCTGGGCTGGGGGTTGCACGCCGGACCGCTCGTCCAGCACCGTCTGCTCCACCATGTGTTCCTGATCAAGCCGGTCCGCCAGTGCCCGCCGGGTACCGGCCGGGTGCCGCGACGCTGCTGTCGGAACGATCCGGCTGTTCGCCGAGTCGTCGTCGATACCGGTGGGGAGCTCCGTCAGCAGGTCCTGCTGCAGGTTCGCGGTCGATTGTGCGGCGTCGGTGATCCGGCGGGCGACCTCGGCCATGCTGGGTTCGACGCTGGACGCTTCGGCGATGGTGCGCAGCGGCCGCCGGGTCGGATCCATCAGTTCGCGCGCGGCGTCGTCCTTGGGGTGCAGGGTGGTGGTCCGCGATCCAGAGTGGATCTCCCAGTGCGCGCTGTTCTCGCTGCGGCCGGCCTGCCAGCGCAGGGCGACGACCCAGCCGTCGTCATCTCGGTAGGCATCCCACTGCACAGCGGTGTCCTGGCCCCGCTCGGCGAGGGTGGCCATGACCAGTTCCTCGAGGTTCTTGCGGGTCGGGTTGCCGTCGACGGTGGGGTGTGAGACACGAGCCTTCTCGGCGGTCGTCGACCGCTCCAGCAGCACCGGGTAGGCGTATCGCTCGATGCGTCCCACGCTGGTGTTCGCGGCGGTGGCGACCTGGGCGATGGTGGCGCCGGCGCGGATCCTGGCCTGAATCTCCCGGGGGCGAAGTTGCGGCTCCAGTTCGATCTGCAGTTGACCGAGGCGGCTCAGATCGCCGCGGACGGCCGCTCGCAGTCGTTCGTCCGATGGCACGGTGAACAGCTCACCCGACGTGCCGTCCTCGCACACCAGGTTGTGGCCGTCCTCGGCAAGGCCTAGGACACGCAGTGCGCGCATGGGTTTCCTCCCGGATCACAAAGACTGAAGACGACGCTATCGCGGCGATCGGTCGGACCCGCCAAGGCGCGCCGCCCACCAGACATCGCCTGCGCAGTGTCGGTGCGCGGGGGTCGAGGAGTTCGGGCGCCAACCACCGGCGGCCGCGGTCAGAGTCGTTCGACCACGTAGTCGATGCACTGCGTCAGGGAGCTGACGTCGTCCGGCTCGACGGCGGGGAACATGCCGATCCGCAGCTGGTTGCGGCCGAGCTTGCGGTACGGTTCAGTGTCGACGATGCCGTTGGCGCGCAGCGTCTTTGCCACAACTGCAGCATCGACGGAGTCCGCGAAGTCGATCGTCCCGACGACCTGTGAGCGCAGCTCCGGCCGGGCGACGAAGGGTGTCGCGTACTCGCTGGCCAGTGCCCAGTCGTAGAGCCGGCCGGATGAGTCCGCGGTGCGCTTGGTCGCCCAGTCGAGGCCGCCTTTGCCGTTCAGCCAATCGAGTTGATCGGCCAGCAGGAACAGCGTCGCGACCGCAGGGGTGTTCAGCGTCTGGTCCTTGCTGGTGTTGTCCAGCGCGGTCGCGATCGACAGAAACTCGGGGATCCACCGGTCGGTCGCGTCGATCTCGGCGATCCGGGCCAGTGCGGCGGGGGAAACCAGGGCCATCCATAGCCCGCCATCGGACCCGAAGACCTTCTGTGGGGCGAAGTAGTAGACGTCGGCCTCATTGAGATCGACCGGCAAACCACCGGCGCCGGACGTCGCGTCGACGAGCACCAGTTGATCGGCCGTCGAGCCGACTGGCCGGCGCACGGGCACGGCAACCCCGGTGGAGGTCTCGTTGTGGGCCCAGGCGTAGACATCGACGTCGGTGGCCGCGACGGCTTCGGGTGCGTCCCCGGGGTCTGCGGAGATGACCTGCGGGTCGGCGAGGAACGGTGCCTTGCGGGTGACGGTGGCGAACTTGGCGGAGAACTCGCCGAATGTCAGGTGTTGCGAACGTTCCCGCACCAGGCCCAGCGCGGCGGCGTCCCAGAATGCGGTGCTGCCCCCGTTGCCGAGGATCACCTGGTAGCCGTCGGGCAACGAGAACAACGTGCCAAGGCCTTCGCGCACCCGCCGGACCAGCGTCTTCACCGGCGCTTGCCGGTGCGAAGTGCCGAGCACCGAAGAACCGGAACCGGCGAGGGCGGCGAGCGCCTCCGGGCGGACCTTGGAGGGGCCGCAGCCGAACCGCCCGTCGGACGGGATCAGTGCGGGGGGCAGGACCAGGCTGGTCACATCGGCCATGACGGCGCGCTCTCCTTGAAGTGCTGGTGGGTGCAACGGTGGCCCGCGAACGCCTGGGCCGCCTGGTTCAGGGCGGCACGACATCGGGCCAGGACGGCCCAATCTTGCCACCGTCCCGGGCCGGCGAGAGCCGTCCGGCGCGGTCAGAGACGCCGGTGCCCGGCAAGAACCCATTGATTCCGTGACCGAACAGACAGGATCTAGACGGCGACCGCCAGTTCGTCGAAGCCGTCGACCAGTTCCGGCTTGCGGGGCGGGTGGCCGTCGTAAATTGCGGACGGGCGGACGATCCGGCCGAGCCGCTTCTGCTCGAGTATGTGCGCGCTCCACCCAGCGGTGCGGGCGCAGGTGAACATCGCCGGCATCATCGAAGCCGGCACCCCGGCGAAGTCCAGGATCACCGCGGCCCAGAATTCGACGTTCGTCTCGATGGCCCGGTCGGGGCGGCGGTCCCGCAGAATGGCCAGCGCGGCCTGCTCCAGCGCGGCGGCGGCCTCGTAGCGCGGCGCATTGAGTTCGCGGCAGGTGCGCCGGAGCACCCGGGCCCTGGGATCCTCGGCCCGGTAGACCCGGTGTCCGAAGCCCATCAGCCGTTCCTTGCGATCGAGAATCCCGTTGACCAGCCCGAATGCGTCACCGGTTGATTCGACTTCCTGCACCATCGGCAGCACCCGGGCGGGTGCGCCGCCGTGCAGTGGGCCGGACATCGATCCAACGGCACCGGTGAAACAGGCCGGGATATCCGCGCCGGTCGAGGCGACGACCCGGCCGGTGAAGGTGGAGGCGTTCATTCCGTGCTCGGCGGCGGAAACCCAGTAGGCGTCGATGGCCTGTACCTGATCCGGGCTCGGCTCGCCCAGCCAGGTGGTGAGGAAGCGCTCGACGACGGTCGTGCACTGCGCGATGCGCTTGGCCGGCACCGCCGGCCGATCACCGCGCGCGGCGTGCGCTGCGTACGACAAGACCGCAGAAGTAGTCTGCGCCAACTGATCTCGAGCCTGCTCGTCGGTGATGTCGAGCAGCGGACCGAAACCGCGGGCGGGGGCGAGCAGGGGCAACGAGGCCTGTACGTCGACCCGGACGTCACCGGATCGGAATGCGGGTGGGGAGGTGTCGACGGGCAGTTGGGCGCCGAACTCGTCATCGACGAGCAATGCCCACACGTCCTCGAATCCGACACTGCCGACCAGGTCATCGATATCGACGCCGCGGTACCGCAGCGAGCCGCCGTCCCTGTCCGGTTCGGCGATGGCGGTGTGGAACGCCACCACACCCTCGAGGCCGGGTACGAAGCCGTTGGTCGCGGGCTTGGTCGTCATGTGTGTGTTCCTCCACGGTGAGGTTCGAACTGCGGGGGTGACGCTGACGGAGTGCCGACCGTCGACGAGGTGGAGCGTGAATCAGGCGAGCGGATCCGGGTCGGCAGTTGCGGTGAAATTCCCAGTCAGTGCGCAAAGGCTGATGATGACGAAGCGCGGCTCGTCCGCACGACGTCCGTACTGTCACCATGCCTCGCTACGGCGTCGGGAGCCATAGACAAGATGGTGTTGTCGGTCACTCGTTATCAAATGTGTGGTTCGCGTCACCGAAATGTGGCGAGATGTCCGGGTTGCATCGGGGTCCGCTGCCGGGGCGTCGGCTTTGTCGGGGGCCGGGCGTAGCGTTCGAGATCCGATCGTCCGGCGGAACTGCGGCGATCGGACCTTGGTCCGATGATCGTTTCCGATCCGGGTTGCGCGCAACGTTGTCACTGGTGAGAGGGGATATGACGTGGTCAGCAGCGGAGGTGTCGCCGGCCCCAGGCCGGACCTGGCAGCCATGCGGCAGAGCTACTCGCTGGCCGGGCTGTCGGAGAGTGATCTGGCGCCCGACTGGGTGACGCAGTTCCGGTCCTGGCTGGCGGATGCCGTCGATGCAGGGCTGCCGGAACCCAACGCCATGGTGGTGGCCACGGCCTCCCCCGACGGCGAGGTGGCGAGCCGGTGCGTGCTGTGCAAGGGCCTCGACGAGGCCGGTGTGGTGTTCTACACGAACCTGACCTCGGACAAGAGTCGCGACCTGCAGGCGAATCCGCGGGCGGCGGCCACCTTTCCGTGGATCGGTCTGCAGCGGCAGGTGCATTTTCGTGGGCCGGTCGTCAGGGTCTCCGACGAGACCGCGCAGGAGTACTGGGTCAGCCGGCCACGCCTGTCGCGCATCGGGGCTTGGGCGAGCCCACAGTCGTCGGTCCTGCCGGACCGCGCGGCGCTGGAGGCCCTGCAATCCAGCGCACAGGAGCGATTCGCCGACTCGGACGAGTCAGCCCCGGTCCCGCTGCCGCCCTTCTGGGGTGGCTGGCGAATAGTGCCGGAGACGGTTGAGTTCTGGCAGGGCAGGTATGCCCGGCTCCACGACCGGTTGCGGTACCGGGCCGTGCGGCCCGGCACGGCAACGGAGTCCGGCTCCTGGGTGGTCGAGCGGCTCGCTCCATGACGGATCGGTGACGTCGAGAAAGCGCGACGGGCCGGACGAACCGATCGAGCCCGTCCTATCGGCGAAACATGCTGGGGCACGGGATGATTCGGTAGCTGAGACGGTCCCGGTCGGGCGGCCGGACGCGACCGCCCGGGCACCTGATGATCGGTCCAGGTTCCGGCGGATCGGGCCGGATACCCGCCCGCTCGCGATTCCGGCCTATCGACGGTTGTTCCTCGGCCAGGTCACCACGGTGATCGGAGCCGTGCTGACCACCGTCGCAGTGCAGCAGCAGATCTTCGACATCACCGGCAGCTCGGCCTGGGTGGGCTTCGCTTCGCTGGTCGCACTGGTGCCACTGGTGGTGTTCGGGCTGCTCGGCGGGGCCATTGCGGACACCTACGATCGGCGCAAGCTACTGATGATCACGTCGATCGGGATCGCGGCGACCAGCATCGGTCTGTGGATCGGCGCGCTGTCCGGCTCCGAGTCGGTGTGGGTCGTACTCGGGCTACTTGCGCTGCAGCAGGGCTTTTTCGCCGTCAACCAGCCGACCCGGAGCGCGATCGTGCCCAGGCTCGTGCCGCTGGACCTGGTGCCGGCCGCGAATGCGTTGGGCATGACGGTATTCAGCCTCGGCGTCATCGTCGGGCCAATGCTCGTCGGGATCCTGATTCCGCTGGTGGGGTTGCCCTGGCTGTACTTCATCGACGCGCTGACCCTGGTGGCGATTCTGTACGCGGTGGTGAAGTTGCCGCCGATCCCGCCGCTCGGGCTGCGCAGGGGCCGGGCCAAGGTGCTGGACGGGCTAGCCTACCTCCGACTCAAGCCGCTGCTGCTGATGACGTTCGTGGTGGACATCATCGCCATGGTCTGCGGCATGCCGCGGGCCCTGTTTCCGCAGATGGCACAGGAGACCTTCGGTGGACCGCCGGGCGGTGGGCTGGCGCTCGGCCTGCTCAATGCGGGGTTGGCGATCGGATCGCTGATCGGTGGGCTGACCGGCGGTTGGATCCACCGGATCTACCGGCAGGGCATAGCGATCGTCGCCGCGATCATGCTGTGGGGGTTGTCGATGGCCCTGTTCGGCACGACGTCCGTGCTCTGGCTCGCGGTGCTGTACCTCGCGATCGGCGGCTGGGCCGACCTGGTCAGCGCCGTCTACCGGTCCACGATCCTGCAGGTCACCGCCACCGACGAGATGCGGGGGCGCATTCAGGGGGTCTTCACCGTTGTGGTGGCCGGCGGTCCACGGCTGGCCGACTTCGTGCACGGGGTGGTCGCCGACGCCACCTCAACGGCCTTCGCCGTCATCGCAGGTGGGATCGCGACCATCGTGCTGACGGCGGTCGCCGCACTGCTGGGTCGCTCGCTCTGGCGTTATGACACCCGGCGCCCGGCACCGGCCGATCCCTGAGTCCGCGGCCGGCGGTACCTGGCGGACGAGCCTCGTAGCATCGTCATACCCGCAGGTTCGCAGCAGGAGGAGGCCCGGTTCATGACCCAGCCCCGTGAGCACGTCCCCCAGGACTGGGCACCGTACACCCAGCTGGATCAGGCGCTGCGTGCTTACATCCGGGACGCCGACGCCGCTCTGGAGGCGCTGAGCGGTGTGATGGACACCAACGACGTGCTGGCGTTCACGTGTGAGCAGGTGGCATCGACCCAGGACTGGGGCCGCTCGCTCTGGCAGGAGGTCGCCGTCACCGACGGTCACCGGTTGGTGCTCTGGCACGGCGATGACGAGGCCGGCGAGGAACCCGTCGGCGGGTTGATGTTCTCCTCGTCGCTGCGGACGATCCCGTTGTGCGCGATCGTCGACCAGGGTTTGCGCAATCGCTTCCGGGTCGAGCCGGACGGTTCGCGGACCATGCACGCGGTGATGCTGTACTTGTCCACCCAGACGCCCGAACGGGCGGTCACCGAACTCAGTCCGGAACTTGCCGCAGCGGGCGAGTCCCGCACCGTGCAGTATGTCGAGACGTATCGCTTCTCCAAGTCCGTGACCGACGGAGGGTTGGCCCAGATGCAACGGTTGCTGCAGTTCGGACGTGCGTTGTCCCGGGTGACGGGGTTGCCTCGACGATGAGCGAGCGTGCGAGCGCGTTGCGCCCGGCCACCGGCCGGCAGTTCGAGCTTCGGCGCGGCGGTGCCGTCGCCCGGGTCGGCCAGGTCGCCGCGGTCCTCCGCGAATTCAGCGTCGACGGGGCGTATTTCACCGAAACCTGGGATGACGCGTGGGTTCCGCCGATGGGCTGCGGCATCATCCTGGTCCCGTGGCCGAACCGGATCCGGGACGCAAAATGGACCTACCAGGGCAAGCAGCAATTGCTTGACATCACCGACCTGTCCCTCGGACACGCCACGCACGGCCTGTTGCGCAACACCGCCTATGACGTCGCGGAGCAATCGGCGAACTCGCTGAGCCTTCAGGCAACCATCTACCCCCAGCACGGGTACCCCTTCACCCTCGACACCTCGATCACGTACGCGCTCGGCGAGGACGGCCTGACCGTCACCCACCGGCTCGTCAACGCCGGTGACGCGGCGGCGCCGTTCGGTGTGGGGGCCCATCCGTATCTGCGGGTCGGCGAGCACCCGGTCGGCGACCTGACCATCACCTTGTCGGGCACGGAGTACGCCAGGGTGGACGACCGGCTCATCCCCGAGGCAATCGAGCCGGTCGACGGGACTGCTTACGATCTGCGGGGCGGGGTGCGCCTTGCCGAGCTGAGCGCGGACGTCGCGCTGACCGGTTTCGCGGTCAGCGGCGGGCTGGTCGAGCACCGGCTCGACGCCCCGGACGGGACCGCCCTGGTCGTCTGGGCCGACGAGGACTTCGGCTGGGCCCAGGTCTATTCGCCGTCGAACTTCCCCGGGCCCGGCAAGCCCGACCAGCGCAAGGCGATCGCGATCGAACCGATGACCTGCGCCGTCAACGCCTTCAACACCGGCGTCGGTCTTCGCTGGCTCGAACCCGGCGAAACCTGGACTGCCTCCTGGGGTCTGCGACCCGAAGGCTTCTGACCCCGCGCCGATCAACTTCCACTGCGCGGCTGAAGTCGTTGACTTCTGTCACAGCCGTCCCAAAATCGGCAAGTTGATCGGCGCTGGGCAAGTTGATCGGCGCTGGGCAAGTTGATCGGCGCTGGGCAAGTTGATCGGCGCTGGGGAAGTTGATCAGCGCTGGGGAAGTTGATCGGTGCTGGGGAAGTTGATCAGCGCGGGCGGGACTCCCAGCGCCGCAACGTTTCTGCGCGCTCGACCGAGTGCTCGACGATCGGCTCCGGGTACCCGTCCGGGACTCCGTCGCTCAGCTCCCACGGCCGGTGCACCGCCTTGCCTTTGACGCCCCGCAACTCGGGGATGTACTGCCGGACGTAGTCGCCCGCCGGGTCGAACTTCTCGCCCTGGGCAAGCGGGTTGAAGATCCGGAAGAACGGCGACGCCTGCGGGCCGGAACCGGCAACCCACTGCCAGCCATGGTTGTTCGAGGCGTAGTCGCCGTCCACCAGCTGTTCCAGGAAGTATTTCGCGCCCCACTGCCACGGCAGGTGCAGGTCCTTGATCAGGAATGACGCGACCCCCATCCGCACCCGGTTGTGCATCCAGCCTTCGGCCAGCAGTTGCCGCATGCCGGCGTCGATGTACGGGTACCCGGTTGTGCCCTGCTGCCAGGCCTCGAACCGCTTGTCGGCCTGCCGGTCCCCGTCCCAGGCCATTTTGTCGATGATCGGATCGACCGATGTCCACAGCGATCGGGGGAGATGGAACACGACGTCGGCATAGAAGTCCCGCCACGCCAACTCCCGGCGATACGCGGCTGCGCCGGCGGACCGGCGGCTCGCCACATCGGCGAGCAGGGTCCGAGGGTGAATGCAGCCCCACTTCAGATAGGGCGACATTCGGCTGGTGCCGGCATGATCCGGCCGGTCACGGTCGTCGTCGTAGCCGTCGACCGCGCCGTCGAGAAATTTCTGCCAGGTCCGCCGCGCGGCCCGTTCGCCGGGTTCGGGGAGGTGCATCGAATCCGGCACGGCGCGCGCCAGTTCGGCGGGATCGTGCCGATCCGGGCCGCCGACGTCTGCCGGGTCCATCCAGTTGACCTTCGGGGCGGTCCCGTTGCCGGCCGGGGCTCGCCAGCCATGGTCCGTCCAGGCCCGGAAGTAGGGGGTGAAGACGGCGTACCGGGTGCCGTCCGGTTTGCGGACCCGGCCGGGTGCCACCGTGTAGGGGGAGCCGGTCGTCACGAACTCGATGTCCTTGGCGCGCAGGGTGTTTGCGACCCGTTCGTCCCGACGTCTGCCGTACGGGCCGTAATCGGCAGAGGCATGCACAGCCCCGGCGCCGATCACCGTTGCCAACCGCGGGATCACGGTTTCCGGCCGGCCGCGAACCACCAGCAAACGACCGGCCAGCGAGTCCGACAGCTCGGCCAGGCAGCCTGCCAGGAACGCCCGGCGGGGTGCACCGGACGGTTGGAGCACGGCGTCGTCCGCCACGAAAACGCCCAGCACATCAGCGTTGTCGGCCGCGGCCTGCAGCAGCGCCGGGTGGTCGGCGACGCGCAGGTCTCGCCGGAACCACAGCACGGCCGGGGACGTCATCCCCCGATCATGCCCGAGGGCGTCAGGCTTGACGCAGATCGTGAAGGATCGTGCTGGCCTGGGCCGACGGATCCTTCACGATGAACCGGGCCGGCGGCTCAGCGTGCGCTGAGCTCCTTGTAGTCCCGCTCGGTGTAGCCGGTGTAGACCTGCCGCGGTCGGCCGATCTTCGTCGCCGGATCGTTGATCATCTCGCGCCACTGCGCGATCCAGCCGGGCAGCCGGCCGAGCGCGAACAGCACGGTGAACATCCGCTCCGGGAAGCCCATCGCCTTGTAGATCAGCCCGGTGTAGAAGTCGACGTTCGGGTAGAGCTTGCGGGAGATGAAGTAGTCGTCGGACAGCGCGACCGCCTCGAGCTGCTTGGCCAGGTCGAGCAGCTCGTCGTTCGCACCGAGGTCGGCGAGCACCTCGTCGGCGGTGGCCTTCACCAAAGCGGCGCGCGGGTCGTAGTTCTTGTAGACGCGGTGTCCGAAGCCCATAAGCTTGACGCCGGGCTCCTTGTTCTTCACCCGCGTGACGAAAGCGTCGACACCGCCGCCCTCGCGGCGCATCTTCTCCAGCATCTCCAGCACGGCCTGGTTGGCGCCGCCGTGCAACGGGCCGAACAGGGCGTTGATGCCCGCGGAGACGGATGCGAACAGGTTCGCGTTCGACGACCCGACGAGCCGGACCGTGGACGTCGAACAGTTCTGCTCGTGGTCGGCGTGCAGGATCAGCAACTGATCCAGGGCCTTGACCAGCTTCGGGTTGACCACGTACGGCTCGGCCGGGAACCCGAACGACATCCGCAGGAAGTTCTCCACCAGGCCGAGGGAGTTGTCCGGGTACAGCAGCGGCTGGCCGACGGACTTCTTGTAGGCGTAGGCCGCGATGGTCGGCAGCTTGGCGAGCAGCCGGATGGTGGACAGTTCCACCTGCTCGGGATTGAACGGGTCGAGGGCGTCCTGGTAGAAGGTCGACAGGGCGCTGACCGCGCTGGACAGCACCGGCATCGGGTGCGCGTCGCGGGGAAAGCCGTCGAAGAACCGCTTCAGATCCTCGTGCAGGATGGTGTGCCGACTGAGTCGCCTGGTGAATGCCTCGAGCTCGGTGGCGGTGGGCAGTTCACCGTGAATGAGCAGGTAGCTGGTCTCCAGGAACGTGGAGTGCTGGGCGAGCTGCTCGATCGGGTACCCGCGGTACCGCAGGATGCCGACGTCACCGTCGATATAGGTGACCTTCGACGTCGTCGACCCGGTGTTGGTGAAGCCGGGGTCCAGGGTGATGACGCCAAGAGTCGTCAACAGCTTCGAGATCTCGATCCCGGAGGAACCCTCGGTGGCCGGGATGACCTTGAGCTCGATCTCCTTGCCGTCATAGCTCAACGTCGCGGTGGCCGGGGCGTCCACGGTCGGGGCGGCCGGTGGAAGGAAACGAACGGCGCCGGTCTGGTCGGCGGTGCCGGCGGTCACAACGGGCAGCGGGGTCGAACCCGCGTCAACTGTCGACTCGGCGGTTTCGGTGGCCTCGGGCATGTAGGTTTTCGCCTCTCGTTCGTGTCGTGCTAACGGCGACCTCGCTCGGCGGTATCTCCGTCGGAGAGGTTCGGAGCCGAGCGCGTCGAGGTGGCGCTGATGAATGACGAGGTTACTGGGCCCGGGGACCGTCATGATCCGCGGGAGTACCCGCCATGGCCCCCGCGTAGTGAAATCTCACATCAGGCGGGGAATTTTTACACCACAGTAACCTCGGTGTGACACGCGGGCCTTGGTGGGTTCGATCCGGTTGCGGCGACGCAGCGGAGCGGCCGACCGGTTGAGGTGCTCATCACCTTCCTGCCTCACAGCCGAGGTCGGCGCCACCAGTTGACTGTGAAAGGGCACCTGAACATGAGCCTGACCCTGGCCGCGATCCTCGCCGAATCCGCTCTGCGCTATCCCGATCGAGATGCGGTGGTGATCGGGCCGCAACGGATCAGCTACCGGCAACTGTGGGAGGAGACCCGCAGGTACGCCGCTGTACTCCGCGAGGCCGGCGTCGGCCCCGGGGACCGGGTGGCGTTGCTGATGCCGAACGTTCCCGATTTCCCCAGGGCTTACTACGCGATCCTGTCCCTCGGCGGGGTCGTCGTACCGGTGCACGCGCTCCTCGTTGCACGGGAGATCGGCTTCGTGCTGACCGACTCCCAGGCGAAGGTGCTGATCGCCGCCGGTCCACTGCTGGCCCAGGGCGCCCCGGCCGCGGCGCAGGCCGGCGTGCCATTGCTCGCCGTGATGGGCGGCGAGGACGTGACCCGACTGGACCTGAAGGCCACCGACACCGAGCCGATCGCCAGCTACGTCGAACGTGAGCCGGACGATGAGGCCGTCATCCTCTACACGTCCGGTACCACCGGCAGTCCAAAGGGTGCCGTCCTCACCCAACTGAACATGACCATGAACGCGATGATCTCGTCGGCGCAGGTACTGGTGCTGACGGCCGATGACGTCATTCTCGGCTGCCTGCCGTTGTTCCACTCGTTCGGCCAGACCTGCGCGATGAATGCCGGCTTCTATGCCGGCTCCACCCTGGTGTTGCTGCCCCGCTTCGACGGCGCAGCCGCGCTGGGGCTCATCGTCAGCGAGAATGTCAACGTCTTCATGGGCGTTCCGACGATGTACATCGGGCTGCTCGCGGCGGCCAGGGCGGACGAGCGTCGACCGGTGCTGCGGATCGCGGTATCCGGTGGCGCCAGCCTGCCGGTGGCCGTGATCGACAACTTCGCCTCGGTATTCGGTGCGGACATCTACGAGGGTTACGGCCTGTCCGAAACGTCCCCGGTCGCCACCTTCAACCAGCCTGTTTTCGGCCGGAAGCCCGGCACCGTCGGCCGGGCCATCTGGGGGACCGACGCGGAGATCGCCGCGCCGGAGATCGAGGACCACATTGAACTGCTGCCGCAGGGTGAGACGGGCGAGGTCGTCCTCCGCGGGCACAACGTGTTCGCCGGGTACCTGAACAACCCGGACGCAACGGCCGCCGCGCTGGTCGACGGCTGGTTCCGGACCGGTGACCTCGGGGTCAAGGACGCCGACGGTTTCCTCTCGATCGTGGACCGGAAGAAGGACCTGATCATTCGGGGCGGCTACAACATCTACCCGCGTGAGGTGGAGGAGGTGCTGGCCGGCCATCCCGGGGTCGCCCAGGTCGCGGTGGTCGGCTTCGCCAGTGACGTGCACGGCGAGGAGATCTGCGCAGTCGTGGTTCGCTCGCCCGAAGGTGCAGATCTCGATCAGGCGACCCTGGTCGCCTGGTCGAAGGAACGGCTCGGCCAGCACAAATACCCACGACGGGTGGAGTTCTTCGAGGCGCTGCCGCTAGGCCCGAGCGGCAAGATCCTCAAGCGCGAACTCGTCAAGGAACTCTGACCGGGACCCGTTTCGGCAGTCGGCAAGCTGACCTTGACGTGCGCGCGACGGTCACGCACAGTTGGCGCATCCTCGGGAGGTGCCATGGTGGCCTGGACCATGTGGAGCGATCATGGCGACCCGTTCCAGCGCGTGCAGTGGTTCACCCTCGGTCGCAACGGCCTCCCGTCCTCACCCCCTCCACGTGGCTCCCTCCCTCGCCCGTCCACGCCCGGGCATTTCCGGTCGCGACCACATGTGGTCCGCGTTTGGTGGCACGCGAAGGATCGGATTCCTGCTGGACACCGGCGTGGATCTGCCGGGAGTGGGCCGACCATCGTGGCACCCTGGCTCTCGGGTGCTCACGGTCAACGGCAACCGGGGTGGGGCTGGTGCGTCCTGCTTCCGGTGCTGCATGCCGGCGCCCGGAACGCGTAGTAGGCAGCGAAAATGAAACGAGGACTGTATGCAAGCCCGTTATCTGGTCACCGGACTGGTCGTGGTGCTGGCCGGGGTGACCGGGGTGCTGATCTACCAGGGCAACCAGACGTCGACGTCGGGTTCGTCGTCGATCACCGTGACCGAGACCACCTCCGCCGGCGGTTCCTCCTCGGACGTCTACGGCCGCGACGCCGAGAGTTCCGCCGAGACCACCGCCCCGGTGGCCACCGGTGACCGTCCGCCGACCAACGTCCCGATGACCAAACTGGCCCCCGGTGACAAGCCCCGCAATTCATCATCTTCTCGTTCGACGGCGCGGGTTCACACCAGCGCTGGAACGAATTCATGGACGTTGCCGCCCAGAGCAATTCGCGGTTCACCGGATTCCTGTCCGGCATCTACCTGCTCGGTGATCCGGCGAAGGAGGCCGGCGTGTATACCGGCCCGGGACACGCCCAGGGCAAGGCATCCATCGGGTATGGCGGGCCGGAGTCCGAGATCGTCACCGAGGTCAACGATCTCAACCTGGCGTACTCCCGGGGGATGGAGATCGGTACCCACTACAACGGTCACTTCTGCAGCGACAACCTGCCGGGCGGCAACCAGTGGAACACCGCCGACTGGAACAACGAGCTCGACCAGTTCTTCACCTTCATGACCGACTGGAAGACGCTGAACGGCTACACCGACGCGCCCGATCTGACGGTTCCGACCGACTCGATCAAGGGCGGTCGCACCCCCTGCCTGGACGGCAATCTGGATGCGCTGATCCCGGCATGGAAGGCGCACAACATGACCTACGACACGTCGATGCCGGCCCCGAAGAATGGGATCTTCTGGCCCGTCCAGGTCAACGGCATCTGGGAGTTTTACATGCCGCAGGTGTATTCGCCGGGCTTCGAGGGCATGACGACCGCAATGGACTACAACTTCTGGGCCAAATTCAACGGCGCCAAGGAAGAGCCGGACACCGCGCCTGAACTGCGCGACATCGTCAAGGGAACGTACGAGTTCATGTGGGATCAGGCGTACAACGGGAACCGGGCGCCGATCCTGATCGCCAACCACTTCAACAAATGGAACGGCGACTCGTTCAACCCGGTGGCGATGGACTTCATGAAGGAGAAGTGCAGCCAACCGGACACCTACTGCGCGACCTACCAGGACGTCATCGCCTGGATGGAACTGCAGGATCCGGCGGTGCTCGCCGAGCTGCAGGCCCAGGCTCCGGTCGCGGGCAAAGCGCCCTGACCTGGTTGTTGACCGCGAAGCAAGCCCCCGCTCGGTGAGCGGGGGCTCTTCGTTGGGCCGGGCTGTCCCTCGCCGTCCCCCATGCCGCGCTGTCCCCCATACGGCGCTGTCCCCGATGCCGCGCCGTCCCCCATGCCGCGCCGTCTCTCCATGCCGCGCCGTCCCCCATGCCGGCGCTGTCCCCCCTTCGCGCCGATCAACTTCGACGGCGCGGATGAAGGTGCACTGAATGTGACGGGTGGGGCGCGAGTCAACGACTTCGTCCGCGCGGCTGTTGTTGATCGGCGCGAACGGGGGTCGCCGCACACCCGCTGGCCCTGATGCGCGTGCTCAGGATGTGGCGGCTTCGGCGCGGTCGGCGTTGGCGTTGATCGCGTCCCGCAGCCACACCGCAAGACCCGGTGCCACGTCGTTGTACGTCTTGGCGAACCGCTCGTCCTGGACGTACATCTCACCCAATCCCCGGTGCATCGGGTACGGGCAGTCGTAGAAGGTCTCGATGGAGCGGTGGTGCTCCTCGGCGAGATCCATCGCCTCGGTGCTGTCCGGTGTGGCCCCACCGGTCATCGCGGCGGCCAGTCGACGGTTGAGATCGTCACCGGCCTCCTTCATCTCGATCCACTGCTGCTTGCTGAACTTCGCGGTCCGGGCCTGGGACTGCGCCCAGGCATCGGTGTTGCCCCAACGCTGTTCGGCCTCGGCCTCGTAGTCCTCGCTGTAATTCGGTCCGAAGATCTCGAACTTCTCTTCGGGGGTCAGTTGAATCCCCATGGTGAATGCCTCCAATTCTTTCTCGACGGCGGTGACCATCGCGGTCAACCGAGCGATCCGGGTGGTGAGCAGCTCACGCTGCCGTCGCAGGTGAGCGCCACTATTGGCCCCCGGATCGCTCAGAATGGTCGCGATGTCGTCCAGGGAAAAGCCGAGCTCGCGGTAGAACAGGATGTGCTGCAGCCGTTGCAGATCGTCCTCGGAATACCGGCGGTAACCAGCACCGCTGCGATCCACGGGCTCCAACAGGCCGATCTGGCCGTAGTGGTGCAACGTCCGGACCGTCACACCGGCCAGGTCCGCAACCTGTCCGACCGAGTAGCTCATGCCGTGCTCTCCCTGGGCGTGTTGTCCGGGCCGGTCGGCTCGGACACCATCGAGAATGCAGCCTGACGTTACGTCAGGGTCAAGCCGCATTTCCCGAAAGTTTGGGAAGTGCCGTCTTGACGATTACGTCGGTCCCGGGCCCGGCGCCCCGGGTCGGAGCCGGGCTCCGCCTATAGTTGGCGCCCGGCTCCACGTGTGGGCGCCGGGCTCGACCAGAGTCATACCGGGCAGGTCGTTGGCCACCCAACTCGGCCCGCCGCGAAATTAGCCAGTCCGAAGGGCCACTGGATGTCCGACCCGATCGTCGTCCGGCTCCGCGCCGCGGGCTGCGTGTTCGCCGAGGACGAGGCCGAGTTGCTGATCGGCGCGGCAACGTCCCCCACCGATCTCCTGACGATGGTCGACCAGCGGGTATCCGGCCTTCCGCTCGAATACATCCTGGGCTGGGCGGAGTTCTGCGGTCTGCGCATCGCGGTCGAGCCCGGTGTTTTCGTGCCGCGGCAGCGCACGGCGTTTCTCGTCAGCGAGGCCCTTTCGTTGGTCCGCCCAAGGCATTCAAAAGGGCCAGTCGTGGTGGTGGACCTCTGCTGCGGGTCCGGTGCGATCGGGGTCGCGGTGCTGAGCGCGCTGGGCGCTGGGGAGTTGCACGCCGCCGACGTCGACCCTGCTGCCGTGCGGTGCGCGCGACGCAATGTCGAGCCCGTTGGAGGCCATGTCTACGACGGCGATCTCTATGCGCCGTTGCCGCCGAGGCTGCGCGGCCGGGTCGACCTGCTGGTGGTCAACGCGCCCTACGTCCCGACCGGGGCGATCGAGTTGATGCCACCGGAGGCCAGGGACTACGAGGCCCGGGTGGCTTTGGACGGCGGTGCGGACGGGTTGGACGTGCATCGCCGGGTCGCAGCAGAGGCGACGGATTGGCTGGCGCCCGGTGGGCATCTGCTGATCGAAACCAGCGACCAGCAGGCGCCGGTGGCCGCTGCGATCTTTGCCGCCGCCGGCCTGGACCCACAGGTCGCCAGCTCGGACGAGCTCGACGCCACCATCGTGATCGGGACTCAGCCGATGAACCACTGAACCGTGACGGACGGCCCAAGGTGTTGGGTGGTCCGTCACGGTTCACGCGGGCGGTCGGTCAGACCTCGATCAGGTCGTCGCCGCCGAGCTCAGGTCGTCGCTGCCGAACTCAGGTCGTACACGGTCGCCCCGCCGACCGTCGTTGAGGTGAAGTTCGCCTCGACCCAGGCCTGGATCTCGGAGCCGGTGCTGCTCGAACCGCCACCCGGAGCGCCGCCGGGAGCGCCGCCCGGAACAACGCCACCGGGAGCACCGCCCGGAACAACGCCGCCGGGAAAGCCGCCGGGAGCCCCGCCCTGCCCGCGACCCTGCCCGCCGCCCGCAATGAAGTACCCGATGTCACCGTTCGCGACGTACTGCTGGAACTCCGCGAGGGTCGGGGACGGGTCGCTACTCCAGCCGCCGATGGCCATTACTGCCGTGTCGGTGGCCAGGATGTACCCGGCGGCGGTCTGCGACCCGATGACCGCTGCTGACCAGCGGGAATCGGTGGCGTTGAGCATGTCGATCAGTTCGGTGTTGGTCACGGTCCCGCCGCTACCGCCGCCGAAGCCGGGTGCCGCGCCGGTCATGCCACCCGGGACAGTGCCGGTTCCACCTGCAGCCGAACCGGTGCCGTCGTTCGCAATACCGCCCGGCGCCGTCGCGGACAGATCTGCGATGGATCCGTCCGGCCGGGTTCCACGAAAGCCGCCGCCGCCAATGCCGCCCGCGCCGCCGATCGCCGAACTGGTCGGCCCGGACGTGGGGATCGACCCGGAGTGGGGGGTCGCCGCTGTTGCGATCGTGTAGGCAGCGGTGCCACCCAACGCGGTGATCGATCCGACCAACAATCCGATGACGGCCAGTCGACGCAACTTGGCGATCGACGCAACCAGCAGGATGGCTCCAGCAATGGAGCCGATCAACACCACCCAACGCAGCCACGGCAGCCAACTGCTGTCCCGGCCGAGCAGCACGAACGACCAAATTCCGGTCGCGGCGATCATCGACGCCAGAATTGCTCTGACAATGGTGTTGCTACGGCCGCGCCACAACTCGTTGCCGGAAATGGCCACGACGGCGGCGATGGGCGGCGCGAGGGCCACCGCGTAGTACGGGTGGATGGTGCCCGACATGAACGAGAAGACCAGTGCCGTGACGACCATCGACCCGCCCCACAGCACCAACCCGGCCCGGATGCGATCGGTCCGCGGAAAGCGCCGAGTGAACCACAGCCCGGCGACCAGCCCGATCAGCGCCGCCGGGATCAACCAGGAGATCTCGGTGCCGAAGGCCGTGCCGAACAGCCGGAACAGCCCGGTCGCGCCACCGAATGCGGTGTTGCCTCCGCCCGCGAGTCCAGCGGGGCCACCGCCACCTGCGAGTGCGCCCGCGCCGCCGCCCGAGTTGCCGAAGATGCGGCCGAGCCCGTTGTAGCCGATGGCCAGTTCCCATAGTGAATTGTCGGTGCTACCGCCGATGTAGGGACGGGAATCGGCAGGCCACAGGGCGACGAGCGCAACGAACCAACCGGCCGAAACGATGACCGCACCCAGCGCCGCTAGCAGATGCCAGATCCTGGTCCAGAGCCCCGCGCGGCCCGCGATCAGGTACGCCAACGCCATTGCCGGCAGCACCAGCAGCCCCTGCAGCATCTTTGTCAGGAACGCGAAACCGATCGCCGCACCGGCCAACAGCAGCCACCGCAGGGCCGTCCGTCCGCGGTCGGTCTCGATGGCGCGGACCACGAAATAGCCGGCCAGGGTCATCAGGAAAACCAGCATGGCGTCCGGGTTGTTGAACCGGAACATCAGCGCCGCAACGGGTGTCAGCGCGACAAGGCCGCCGGCAACCAGTCCGGCGGCGGGACCGGACCAGCGGCGGATGGCCGCCCAGGTGATCGCTACCGTGCCGACGCCGAGCAGGGCCTGTGGCAGGAGCATCGAGAAGGAACTGAAACCGAAGATTCGCGCCGACAACACCATCAACCACAGCGAGCCGGGCGGTTTGTCCACCGTGATCGCATTGCTTGAGTCGAGAGACCCGAACAGCCACGCCTTCCACGATTGGGTACCGGCCTTGACGGCCGCGGCATAGAAGTCGTTTGCGTAGCCCGATGCCGAAAGGTTCCACAGGTACAGCCCGGCGGTCGCGGAAAGCAGTAGCCACAGGCCCGGTCGGGCCCAGCTCGGCTCGTCTGACGGGCCGAGGAACACCCGGCCCAGGCGGCCGCGCGGCGTTGCTACGTCACCGGTGCCGGTGTCCGGCGGTGCGGGTGAATCGTTGGCCGGCACCGCCGTCGGCGGGAGCAGGGTCGATCCGTGCGGTGAGGTCGGGTGCTGGCTGAGGAGTTCGGTCATGATCGCATCTCTTTCGAGGACAAGGGGCTTTTCGGGGCGGGGTGGGCGCTCATCGCGCGCCGGAGTGGGAGGGTCCACGGTCCGGTTCGGGCGGTGGATGGGAACGGCGGCCGGTCCACCAACCGCCGGTCACTCGCGCACCGCTGTTGGTTCGGGCACCGCTGTTGGTTCGGCCACCGTTGTTCGTTCAGGCACAGCGGACCGGCGGAACACCCAGCCGCGCAGCAGCAGGAATCGCACCACCGTGGCGATCAGGTTGGCGCCCACCAACACCGTGATTTCGACCGCAGCGCTCGGCGCCGGATCGGTCAGGTCCAGTAGGGCGAGCGCACCGCTGGTGATCGCCAGCCCCAGCAGGAAGATCCCGAAGCCCTGAAATTGGTGCCGGACGACGCCTGCCCTGCCGCGGACGCCGAACGTCAGGCGTCGATTGGCGGCCGTATTGCCGATCGCCGTCAGTGCCAGAGCCAGGAAGTTCGCCACCTGGGCACCCGTCACGGTCCGCAAGACGAGAAAGCACAGCAGGTAGGCGAGCGTGCTGATGACGCCGATCGCGGCGAACCGGACCACCTGCCGGGTCATGCCTGAAGGCACACCGGGCGTCGCCGGTTCCAGCGGGGCCCGGCCCAGCTGGCGCCGAATCTCGGCGAGCGGGAGGGTACCGGTTGCCAGTGCGCGGCCCACTCTGGCGACGCCGTGCAGGTCCGCCTTGGCCGTACTGACAATGTCGACCCGGGAATCCGGATCGTCCACCCAATCCACCGGAACCTCGTGAATCCGCAGCCCACTGCGCTCGGCAAGGATCAGCAGTTCTGTGTCGAAGAACCACCCGGTGTCCTGCACCAGCGGCAGCAGCTGCTGCGCGACATCCGCGCGAATCGCCTTGAAGCCGCACTGCGCGTCGGAGAAATGCGCCGCCAGTGCACCCCGCAGGATGAGGTTGTAGCAGCGAGAGATGAACTCCCGCTTGGAGCCTCGGACCACCCGTGCACCGCGATGCAGGCGGGTGCCGATGGCCACGTCCGAGTGGCCGGAGATCAGCGGGGCGACCAGCGGCAGCAGTGCATCCAGATCGGTGGACAGGTCCACATCCATGTAAGCCAGAACGGATGCGTCCGAGGCACTCCAGACGTCCTTGAGTGCGCGGCCGCGGCCCTTTTCAGCGAGGTGGATCGCGCGCACGTCGGGGAGTTCGTCGGCCAGCCGATCCGCGATGGTCGCAGTTTCGTCAGTGGAGGCGTTGTCGGCGATGCTGATCCGGAAGGTCAGCGGCACTCGGCTGGACAGGTACTTGTGCAGTCGATACACCGCCGGCGCAAGATCGGCCTGCTCGTTGTAGACGGGTATCACGACGTCAAGCGCCAACGCTGTCGTTCGAAACTGCCTGCCGTCGTCGGACGGTAAGGGCAGTTGGGTGTCCCCGGGCAGGGTGTACGCGGTCATGAAGGTCACGCTCCCCGCCGCGGCTGTGCCGCCTGCAGGCCTTCGCTGTGCGGCAACTTTGTGCCGCGGTCCCGTCGGCACGCACCTCGATCTCACCGAGGACCTCGGGATCATGCTCCAGCGGCAACTATGTGCCACGGTCCCGTCGACACGCACCCCTACGGCGTCGCGGCCGATCCGCTTGCGACGGGGTCAATCCCGTTTGCGCCAGCCTCCGCAGTGCCCGACGGCGCGGAAACCGACTGCCTCATTGACGTCGAGCATGTGCCTGTTCTCTTCGGCATTGAAGGTGTAAATCAGCTGTGGCGCTGGGACTATCGCATTCAGTGCGCGCAGATTTGCGATCTTGATCAGCATTCCGAGCTGATGTCCGCGATGCTCCGCCAGCACCAGCGTGTCCAGTTGCTGCGCGGCTCGGGTGCGGTCGTCCGGAACCGACAGTTCGGTAAACGCGACCAGCCGGCCCGACGAGAGATGCTCGGCCGCGACCGTCAGCCGAATCCGTCCGCTGGCTGGTATCGACTCGTCGTAATGCTGGATTCTCGCTGCATCCCAGGGCTCTTCGTCCACCTCGAGGCCCGCCGAGGGGGCGTCCGTGCTCATCCTGGTGCGCAGCACGATGAGGTCGTCGATCCGGTTGCTGGGGGTGCCGCCGGACCAGGAAACGAGCGAATATTCGTCACCTGCGGTCTGGGTTGCCCGCGCGAACAACTGCTCCAGCGCGACGACATCAACGGGGAGCGCGAGAAAGCTGACGCGAGCCGTCTGTTCGAGCGCATATCCACGGGCCAGCAGAAATCGCACGCCGGGATCACTCATCGGGAGATCGCCGTAGCCGGTCGGTGACCGCAGTCGTCCGCCACCAGTCGTTGCTGTGTGCAGGATTTCCGTCTGCAGCGTGCGGCGCCCCGCGTCCAGGGATGCGGACTCGACGGTGTCGAACAAGGCCCCGCCAATGCCGCGACCACGGAATTCCGGCAGTACTTCGGCTGTCACCCAGGACGAAGACGTCCCCTGCGCGAGCGACCATTCGATGACGGCACGACCCACAATTCTGCCGTCCACCCGAGCAACGAACATCCGCTTGGGGCTGAAACCCTGGGCTGAATACACCGGTAAAAGTTCGGCGGCGCTGTAGTTCAGTGCGGTGCTGCCGACCAACGCCGTTTCGATCGCGTTGCGCACCTCGACCATCTCGATGAAATCCTGGGCCGCCGGCCTATCGAGATTGGTGGGAATCGCCAACTCCTCGATGCGAAGACTTGTTGCCAGCACGGCGAATCTCCTACTGTGGCGTGGGATCGGGGAGGGGTGCCCCGGTGATTCCAGCGGACCGTCGGCCCTGGTGGCAAATGGTTTTCCGATATCGACAGGGCCGCCAAATTTCTTGCGTGGTAGAAACGGCGTCCGTTTCCAGAGCACCGGACGAGGCCGGGCGCCAGCATGACGTGCAATAACCCGCAGTGCAGAAAGTCAATGCCGGCGGTGATCGACCCGGCTCGCCCGCGACCCGAAACGGGGCTTGCGGAAACCGCTGGACTCGATCAACCTGACGACCCGATGCCGGTGCCCACGCCACGGTTCGAGTAATTCCAGCATGCCGTCGTCATCGACGGGTCGTCCGATCAGCGCCCACCCGACGAGGGCGGCGAGGTGGTAGTCACCGACGCTGACCGTGTCCGGGTCCCCGTGCGCGCGTTGGACGGTTTCCGCTGCGGTCCACACACCGATGCCCGGAACGGTTCGAAGTGCCGAGGTCACCGCAGGACCACCGCGGCCGGCGTCGATCGTCCGCTGCAGGCCGGCAGCGACCCTTACCGCGCCGGCGATGGTGGCCGCCCGTCCTGGGTCGACGCCGGCGAGATGCCATTCCCAGGAAGGAATTCGGCCCCACTCAAGGGCAGCGGGGCAAATCCGCATGCCGGCCGGCGCGGGACCGGGTGCGGCGGACCCGAACTTCGTGACCAGCTGCCGCCATGATTGGCGGGCATCCGCCCCGACCACTCGTTGCTCCAGCACAGCCGGCACCAAGGATTCGAAAACCAGAGCGGTGCGGGGGATCCGCAGACCCGGCACCGCGCGCCGAGTGCGTTCGAGCAGCGGGTGTGTCGAGCTGTCCAGCCCCGACCAGTCGTCCTCGGCGCCGAGCAGTTCGGGTACCTGCGCGATCGCCCAGTCGGCGCCGGCCCCCCAGGCCATGGCACTGACCGAGCCGCGGGATTGGACACGTAGTCGCAGGGTTGCCGGACCCGCGGGTGTCAGAGAAGTGCGCCAGATGCCGGCGCCGTCGATCCGCAGTGTGGGGTCCCCGGCGCCGCGGTGCAGCGGAACCAGGGTGCGGTGCGGGTCGACCGGGTATCCGGGTGTCCAGGTGCTGATCACCGGTTCCGCAGTGAGCTGCTCCAGGTCGCCATCGGTCACGGGACCTACTCTGCCATCAGCCTCGTGGTGGTCGATGCCGTTCCCGATCGGATGGCCCGGTCGGCAGGGACTGCCGAGTCGCCGGGGGCACAGCCCGCCGCCACGGTGCGCACAGCTCCCGGACAGTCCGCGTCGGCAGGCTCGGTGGTTGCCGACACCGGTCGTCGACCGGATCGCCACGAACCGGCGCGACCGGTCGCGTGGCCCGGTCAGCACCGGACAGGTCAGCACAGGACAGGTCCGAACGAGACACGTCCGATCAACGACAAGGAGACAACATCGTCATGGGTGAGCACATGCAGCCTGATCCGAACCAACGGCCGGAACAACCGGCCGACCCTGACAGTCAGGCGCCGCAACCATTCTCGACTTCCGAACCCGATCGGCCCGGGCAGGCGCCGTCGCCCGGCGCAACCACCTGGGGGAGTGCGCCGGCGGCAGCGTGGCCCGACTCCGGTGCCCCGTCAGATCCCGGTGCCCCGTCGCGAACGGACCGGAAGTCCAAGCCGTGGAAGAAGGTAGCGGGTGGGCTCGCACTCGCCGCGGTGATCGCGGGCGGCGGCGTTGCGGCCGTCGGCGCGGCAAATGCCTCGAGCAATTCCGCGTCGACCCCGACCGCTCCCGGAGGGTTCGACGCGAACGGAAACGGTATGGCGGGCAACGGGTACGGACTTGCACCGGGTGGTTCGGGGGCGGGCATGCCGGGCGGCCGAGGAGGCGTCACGGCGCTGAACAACGCGCTGCACGGCGAGTTCGTCGTGCAGACCCAGGACGGCGGTACGCAGACGCAACGGCTGCAGAGCGGCGAGGTGACGGCGCTCTCGGTGGACTCGCTGTTGGTCACCAGCTCCGACGGATTCACCGCAACGTACGTGGTCCCAGCCGAACTGGGCGTTTCCTCGATCGCGGTCGGTGACACGGTCCGGGTGGTCGCCACTGTCGACGGCGATACCGTGACGGCGACGTCGGTGCATTCCGGGACGCTCGACGGCCCGGGCGGACGGGGCCAGGTCGGCGACGGAATGCCTGGGGGTGCGGGAGTCCCGGACGGCTCTGCGCCGACCGGGGCGCCGACCGCGGTGCCGAGTGGGGCCCCGGCCGCTCCGCAAACATCCTGAGCTGAGCACGTTTCGCTGCACACCCGACGAAGGTCCCCGGTTGACGTCAACCGGGGGCCTTTCGTCAGTCGTCAGCTCGGGACGGTAATGGTCCCTGACTCGCGCCGGTCGACCGTCGGCGCGGGGGCCTGATCCGCGTGGGGTTCGTGCTTCGGCAGCAGGACGGTGAAGGTCGTCTGTCCGGGCCGGCTCGCGACCGACACCGACCCCCTGTGCGCGCCGACGACGGCGGAAACAATCGCCAACCCCAGCCCGGTAGACCCGGCCGCCCTGGAGCGGGACGAGTCGCCGCGGACGAATCGGTTGAAGATCTCCGGTTGAAGTGCCCCAGGGATCCCCGGCCCGTTGTCGGTCACGGTGATCACCGACCCGCCCGGCTCGGTGTGGAGCCCGCACCAGACCGTGGTCCCGGCCGGGGTGTGGGTCCTGGCGTTCGCCAGCAGATTCGCCAACACCTGGTGCAGCCGAGCCGGATCGCCGATCGTCGTGACCGGTTCTTCCGGAAGGTTCAGCTGCCAGCGATGAGTGGGTCCGGCGACCTGGGCGTCGGACACCGCGTCCACCACCACCAGGGTCAGATCGACCTCCTCCTGCGACAGCGGACGGCCGGCATCGAGCCGGGCCAGTAGCAGCAGATCGTCCACCAGGGTCGTCATCCTGGCGGATTCCGACTCCACCCGCCGCAGCGCGTGCGCGACGCCCTCGGTGTCGTCCTCCTCGCGCCTTGCCAGCTCGGCATAACCGCGGATCGCCGCCAACGGAGTGCGCAACTCGTGCGAGGCGTCGGCGACGAACTGCCGCACGCGCATCTCGGATGCTTGCCGGGCGACCAGAGCCTTGGAAACGTGGCCGAGCATTTGATTCAATGCGGCGCCGACTTGGCCGACTTCGGTGCGAGTGTCGGTATCCCGGGCGGGGACCCGCACACCGAGGTCCACCTCCCCGCGATCCAGCGGCAGCGTCGCGACCTGACGGGCGGTGGCGACCACTCTATCCAGCGGTCGCAGCGATCGGCGGACGATCCAGAAGACCGCGAGACCACCTGCCAGCAAGGCGATCCCGGTGACGATGCCCATGATGATGCCGAGTTGGACAAGGGAGGCCTGCACCGCTGCGAGTGGTTGGCCATTGATCAGCACTGAGCCGTCGGGGAGCGTGCTGGCGACCGCCCGGTAGTCGCCGAAGCCGTCGATGGTGACGGTCCGGGCCCGCCCGTCGGCCGGCAGTGCGGCCAGGGTCGCGTCCGACGAGGCCGGTACCGGCGTGCAAGTGGCGGTGGTTCCGTTCGGCGTCACGATTCCGGAGGAAATGACGACCCGGTCGACGACGACCGCGGACATGCTGTTGAAGCTCTGTCCGGGGCCGTAGCGTCCATTGTTGTCGGCGCAGGTCAAGGGCTGGCTGAAGATTGCTCCGCCGCTGGCCCCGCGCGGGCGGTCGGGGCCAGCGGCGAGGTCGTGCAACTCGGTGACCTGTTTGTCCACCTCCCGGACCAGGTACCGGCTCAGGAAAATCTCCGTGGTGACACCGATGACCGCGCAGACCGCAGTGATCAGCGCGACGATCCCGATGATCAGCGTCGAGCGAAGGGTGAGTGGTCGGCGGGCCTGCTGGCTCGCCGCTGACGGCGCCGACCGCGGGCCGGGAGTGACCGGGGGCGCTGTCGCAATGGGCTCGGTGATCGGAGCGGACAGGTCAGGCGGCGGGTTTGAGGACATAGCCGAAGCCCCTCATGGTGTGGATCATCGGTTCCCTCCCCGCGTCGACTTTCTTGCGCAGATAGGAAATGTACAGCTCGACGATATTGGCCTGACCGCCGAAATCGTAGTTCCACACCCGGTCAAGAATCTGCGCCTTTGACATGACCCGCTTGGGATTACGCATCAGGAATCGCAACAACTCGAATTCGGTCGCAGTCAGGCTGATCAGTTCGTCACCGCGGCGGACCTCGCGGGAATCCTCGTCGAGGATGAGGTCTCCGACAACGATCGTCGCCGAATCGGTGGTGAGCGCGAGGTGCGAGCGGCGCAGGAGGGCCCGCAAACGCAGCACGAGTTCCTCGATGGAGAACGGTTTGGTGACGTAATCGTCACCGCCCGCGGTGAGGCCCGCGATGCGATCACTGACGTCGTCGCGGGCGGTCAGAAATAGCACGGGCATCCGCTCGATGTCGGCACGGAGCCGACGAAGAACCTCGAGACCGTCGATGTCGGGCAGCATGACGTCTAGTACCACGAGGTCCGGCCGGAACTCGCGGGCGGCGGCGATAGCCGCCATGCCGTCGGCGGCGGTGCGGACCTCCCAGCCTTCGTACCGCAGTGCAAGGCCGACGAGTTCCGACAACGTCTGTTCGTCATCGACGACGAGGACGCGAATCGGGCGTCCGTCGGGTCCACGGAGTGCGGCACGATCCACCGGGGCGCCGGCGCTGGACAGCGGGCTGCTGATGCTCATGGCTCCTGATGCTGGGCGCTTGCTGTGTGGTGCGGCTAGAGACTAGCTGTGCGGTTCCTGTGCTTGCCGGAGGTCATGGATCAGGCCTTGTAGACCTGGCCCTGGAAAATGGCCACCGGCACCTCGGCGAGCGGTTGCTGGGCGGGACCGTTGATGACGGCGCCGGTTGTCACGTTGAACCTCGATTGGTGGCATGGGCATTCGCCGCTCGCGGCAATGATGCAACCCTGATGCGTGCAGACGGCGGTGTGTGCGACCACGGTCCCGTTGGACGAGGCGAGCAGTACCGCGTTCTTGTCCTCGCCGATGACGACCGACGACGCAGACTCGACGCTCGCGACCGAGGCCAACGGCGTACCGGTCGGCGCGGTGGGCGTTCCGTCGGCCGACGTCTGACCTGTCCCCGACGCGGAGGAGACCTGCTCCCTGACCGAGCCGGTGGCCGACGATGCTGCGGACTCTGCGGTCGGAGCAGCCGAACTGCACGCTGCCGCGGCCGCAAGGACCGCGGTTCCCGAGACGGCCAGGACGGTGCGGCGGGGCAGGGCATGCGGTACAGGCGTCACGGATAGTCCTCCAGTTAGTTTCGACCGACGCGGCGACCGGTCGTGAGATCAACACTCCCACCCTGATACTCGCTGACCGGTTCTCCAGGGTTCGATCCGGCGGTGGGATTTTACGAATTCGTCACAAGTGGATTCGGGCTTCGTCGTGTTTGACCGGATTCTTCTGCGGTGCGGCTATCTGACCGTATTTCCCGGGGTTGAGCACAGTGACGTCGGGCATCGACGATCGGGCATAGTGGTTGCCATGAACGCCGTGATGTCATGAACAAGCTCCTCGTCCTCGCAGGATGTATTGCCGGAGTTACTGCCAGTGCAGTGGCCGGCGCCTTGGCAACGGACCCGGATTCGACCTACTACCGCACGCTCGACAAGCCCAGCTGGCAACCGCCGCCGCCGGTCTACGGCATCGTGTGGACGCCGTTGTACGCAGACATCGCCCTGTCCACCGGTCATGCGATCTCCGAGTTGGGGGAGCAGGATCGGGCGAAGGAGCAGCGGGCGTTGATCGCCGCGCTCGGAGTGAATCTGGTCCTGAACACCACCTGGTCGTGGTTGTTCTTCCGGATCCACCGCCCGTGGCTGGCAGCGGCTGAGTGCGCAGTTCTCACCGCGAGTTCTGCCGACCTGGTCAGGAGGGTCGCTGCCGCGGACCGCAGGGCCGGTATCGCACTGGCGCCCTATCCCGCGTGGTGCGCGTTTGCCACCGCGCTGACTGTCGCCGTTGCGCGGCGGAACCCGCTCTCGGCCATTGGGGCCAGGCTCGGCCGAGCCTGATCGAGGCCGGGCTGCAGCGGAGGACGTCCTCGGAAAGTGTCTTCGCGATCGCCTCGAATAAGGCATTCACCAAACAATTTCACCTGGAAGAGTGCGGCCGATCCCTATGCCCGCGGACCGACGGCGGGTTATCGTCCTTGTAACCCTTTCTGACAGTCATGACAACGCCCCACTGTCAGCCAGCCGTCGACCAGGAGGCGCCCGTGCCTCGCAGGAGCACACTGCGCGTTCAGACGCGGGTGGTGCACGGCCATCGCCGGGCGTTCGTGATGGCGGGGAAGGGTCCTGCGCTGCTCCTGCTGCACGGTCTGGGCTGCGATCACACCACCTGGTCGTCGGTCATCGAACGGCTGTCCCGGCACTTCACGGTGGTCGCGCCAGACCTGTTGGGGCACGGCGCATCGGACAAGCCTCGCGCGGACTACACCCTCGGCGGTTATGCCAACGGGATGCGGGACCTGCTCGCCCTGCTGGGGATCGACCGGGTTACCGTCGTCGGTCACAGCTTCGGGGGTGGGGTCGCGATGCAGTTCGCGTACCAATTCCCGCACTACACGCAGCGGCTGATGCTCGTCGCCCCGGGCGGCTTCGGCCGCGACGTCAACCCGCTGCTGCGCGGCTTGACGCTGCCCGGCTCGGGATCGGTGCTGGCAATCGCCTCGGCCCCGCCCGTCATGGCGGCCGTCCGATTCGTCGGTGAACGGGCACACGCCGCACACCTGCCGGGTTCTGCCGACGTCCTCGGCGCCTTGTCGGTACTGGCCGGCAAGCACGATGCGGCGGAGCGGGACGCTTTCCTGCATGTGTTGCGGGCGGTGGTTGATTGGCGCGGTCAGGTCGTGACGATGACCGATCGTGCCTATCTCGCCCTCAACATGCCGACCTGTGTCATGTGGGGATCCGACGACACCGTCCTTCCGGTCGGCCAGGTCGAGGTTGCCCGCCGGGCGATTCCCGGTGTGCGAATCGACATCGTCACCGGCGCCGGACATTTTCCGCACGAAGAATTCCCCGATCGCTTCGTTTCGGTCCTGACCGACTTCGTTCGCACCACGTCCCCGTCCGTGTACGACTCCAACCGTTGGCGGGCCCTGCTGCGGAAGGGGTCGGCGGCCGCCCAGGATCGCTCCACCCAACCTGTCGCCGGTGCCCCGACGATGAGCGCAGCGGCCAGCGCGCCGGCATAGTGTTGTCCGGCAGATGCGGCCTGACAAACACCGTCAGGTCGGTGTCCGCCGCCGCCGGCGGCGAACGGGCGGCGGACCGACGGATTCCCGGACTCGTATCGGCATCGGTACCCGCTGGGTACCGGTTGGCCGGTCCGGTGTGAGGAGCAGTTCAACGGCTCGGCGGCCCATCTCGAAATGTGGAATCGCGACACTTGTCAATTGCGGGCGAAGCCATCCCGCCAGGTCGGAATCGTCGAAGGATACGACCGAGAAGTCATGTGGCACAGTAAGCCCGAGGTCCTGCGCGGCCTGGTAGGTACCCATGGCGATGCGATCGTTGAGGCAGACGAACGCCGTCGGTCGGTGTCCTTCCTCGAGGTAGGCGCGCACGGCCTGATGGGCGTGATCCGGCCACCACAAGGTGTCGACCGACCCGGCGAGTTGGGTGCCCTGTTGCCGCAGGACTTCCTCGACGCCGGCCAGTCGTTCCGCCGCTGCGATCACCTGGGGTGCCCGTTCACCCACCACAACGATCTGGTCGCGATGGCCATGCCGCAACAGTTCGCGCACCGCGGCCTTGCCCGCTTCCCGCTCGTCCGGAATGACCGACGGCAGGGGTTTGCCGCGTGCTAGCGAGTTCAGCAGCACCAGTGGTTGGTCGCGCAGCGTCTTGGATATCCGGACATTCCTGGTGTACATGGACGCGTAGACGAAACCGCCGACACCACGGTCGAGCATGCTCTGTACCAAACGCTTTTCGACTTCCGGGTCACCTGCGGTCTCGCCGATGAACATCAGGTGGTCGTGCAGGAGCGCGGTTGCCATACTGCCGCGGATGACCTCGCCGGCGAAGACCTCGCTCGCGATGACATCCGAGATCAACCCGATGGTCTGCGAGAGGTTTGTGCGCAAGCTCCTGGCCAGCAGGCTGGGCCGGTAATCGAGCTCACGGGCCGCTTGCAGCACCCGCTGTTCGGCGTCGCTGGAGATCCGCATGTCCCGGCGCCCGGTCATGACAAACGAGGCCGTCGTCCTGGACACGCCGGCCCGCTGGGCAACGTCCAGCAAGGTGACTCTGGGCGTTGTCACTGACCCCGTCCTGTCATGTCGAGCGTCCCCGCATTTTCGCCCTCCAGTTTTGGCGCACGGCATCCGGACGCATGGTCGCACTCCCGCCAGCAGGTCACAATCTGATCAAGTCCGCAACCCCAATTCGCGGCGAACGCGTCACTATTCGCTACTACGTGTTAGCAAACTCCCAGCAAGACAACGGCTGACACGATTCAGTGGGGTCGCGCAACTTCGTCGCGTCCGGCGCGGCGACTGTGCCTCTCTCGCAGCGTCTTCGACTTGCGCGACGCACCGGCGTGCGCTGTGATCACAAACACGCTTTGGTCTTGACAACAGCGCGCGACCGAGGAATTGTATGGCTAACCCGGGTTAGCACTGCATCGATTGCCTCGGCAGAGGTGGGGCGTGAAGTGCCGCGCCGGGGCAAGACCCCCATCCCTATGACAGCGTTTGAGGAGTCAGCATCATGCACCTGAGAAAGACGCGACTCGCGGCAATGATCGGAATCGTGGCCTTCGCCGCTGCGGCCTGCGGGTCCGGCTCCAGTACAACATCCAGCAGCACGAGTGCCGCGGACAGCAGTGCCGGGGGCAGTAGCGCGGCGGCCGATGACACCGCAGCCGCCTCCGGTGGGGCGGCTGTGGGCAGTACGGAGGGCGCCCTGACGATCTGGGCCGACGATCTGTACGCGCCGATCATGAAGGAGGTCTCGAAGAAGTTCACCGCGGACAACGGCATCCCGGTCAACGTCGAACTGATCGCCAGTGACTTGCAGACCCAGTTCGTCACGGCCTCGCAGGCCGGCACCGGTCCCGACTTGGTGATGGGCGCGCACGACTGGATCGGCAATCTGGTGCAGAACGGGGCCATCGATCCCATTCCGATGACCGACACCCAGAAGGCGGGATTCCTGCCTAAATCCATCGAAGGTGTGACGTTCAATGGCCAGATCTACGGCGTGCCCTACGCTTTGGAGAACGTGGCGCTCTACCGCAACACCAGCATGGCGCCCGACGCTCCGACCTCGATCGAGGACATGGTGAGCACCGGCCAGGCACTCAAGACGGCCGGCACGGCCACCGAGATCCTGGTGCTGCCCGTCGGCCAGACTGGCGACGCCTACCACATGTTCCCGTTCTACAGCTCGGCCGGCGGTTCGGTCTTCGGCAAGACTGCGGACGGTTCGTACGACCCCAGCCAGCTCGAGCTCGGCACGCCTGAGGCAGCGGCCGCGATGACCAAGATCGCCGCACTCGGTGAGACCGGGGAAGGCGTGCTGAAGCGCTCCATCGACAGCACGCAGGTCCCAACCCTGTTCACCGACGGCAAGGCGCCCTACATGGTCAGCGGCCCGTGGAACCTGCCTGCCGTGCAGAAGTCTGGTGTGCCGTATGCGATCTCACCGGTTCCCGGCTTTGAGGGAATGGCCCCGGCGTCGCCGTTCATCGGGGTGCAGGCGATGTACATCGCAACGAAGGGCAAGAACAAGGCAGTTGCGCAGGAGTACGCCACCAACTACTTCCCGACTCCCGAGGTCGCCAAGGCATTGTTTGACGCTCAGCCCCGCCCGCCGGCGCTCAAGGCCGTCTATGACGAGGTTGCCGCCGCCAACCCGGACATCAAGGCGTTCGTCGAGGCCGGAACGGATGGCCAGATCATGCCGTCGATCACCGCCATGTCGGCAGTGTTCGGGCCATGGGGTAAGGCGGTCGCCGCGATCGTCGGCGGCGCAGACCCGACACAGACCATGACCGACACAGCCAACGCGATCAAGGCCCAGATCGGCGGTTGACAATCGTCCGCTGGGCCGGTCCACGATCGGCCCAGCGGACCCGTCCACGACGGCCGGCCCCAAGTGCCCTCGCGCTCGACAAACAGTCGGCCAGTTCAGTTCTCACAAGGTTTCCACTTTCTCGGTAGGAGCGTGACGTGGCTCAGCAAACAGGGGACGTCGATCAGGTTGAGAGTTCCAGCGGGCCACCGGCACCCGCACAGGGCATGATGCGTTTGTCGTCGAAGTCAGGTTCACCGCTCGGCATCATCATCAAGCTCGTCCTGCTCGGCGTGGTGTTGGCGATCGCGATCTTTGCGGCTATCCCGCTGATCAATGCGCAGAACTGGATCGGCCTGGCGATCGTCATCGTCGCGACCGTGCTGCTGTTCTACATCTACCTGTCGCCGCGGGTCATCCCGGCGAAGTACCTGGTCGTCGGCACACTGTTCTTGATCGGCTTTCAGATCGTGCCGATCGTCTACACGGTGACGACCGCCTTCACGAACTTCGGCGACGGCCACCGTGGCAGCAAGGAAGAGGCCATAGCGGCCATCGAGGGTGCGTCCATCACCCAGGCACCCGGGTCCCAGGTATATCAACTGGCTGTTGCCACCGATTCCTCCGGCGACCTGGTGTTCCTGCTGACCGACCCGACGGGTGCGGCATTTGCCGGCACGACAGAAGGTCTCACCGAGCTCGAAGCGGGCACCTTCACCGTCGGTGGCACGGGCAAGATTACCGAGGCAGAGGGCTACACGGTCCTCAACATCGGTCAGGCTTCCGCGCGGGGACCCGAGATCGCCGAACTCACCGTCCCCACGGAGAACGGCGCCATCAGGAGCCAGGGGCTCAGCGCCGCCTTCGAGGGTATTGCCGGTCAGAACTACGACGAAGGATGCGACTGCATCACCGATATCGCGACCGGGACGGTCTACACGGCAGACAACGACACCGGCTACTTCGTGGATGCGAACGGCGCTCCGTTGGCGCAAGGGTGGAAGGTCGGTGTCGGATTCAAGAATTTCGTCGACGTCTTCACCAACGAGGCGATCGCGGCTTCGTTCTTGAAGATCACCGTCTGGAACTTCGCGTTCGCACTCCTCGTGCCGGTGACCACCTTCGCGCTCGGTCTTGCGCTCGCCATGGTGTTCAACAGCGAACGGCTGAAGGGCCAACGGATCTACCGATCGCTGATGATCCTGCCCTATGCGATGCCGGGCTTTGCGATGTTGCTGGTCTGGCGGGACATGTTCAACACGGATTTTGGCGTCATCAACCAGACCTTCGGGCTCAGCGTCAATTGGTTCGGTGATCCATGGACGGCGCGAATAGCCGTCCTGCTGATCCAGCTCTGGATGGGCTTCCCGTACATGTTCCTGGTGTGTACCGGTGCGCTGCAATCGATTCCGTCCGACCTGGTTGAAGCTGCCGGAGTGGACGGCGCCAAACCCGCGCACGCCTTCCGGACCATCACCTTCCCCTTGTTGCTGGTGGCCACCGGTCCGCTGTTGATCGCCACCTTCGCGTTCAACTTCAACAACTTCAACGCGATCTACCTGACGACCGGTGGTGGCCCGTTCCCGGCTGATAATCCGACTGCCGGTGCAACGGATCTACTGATCAGCTACACCTACCGGATCGCCTTCGGCGCTCAGGGCGCGAATTACGGCTTCGCGGCCGCCGTCTCGATTCTGATATTCCTGATCGTCGCGGTGATCTCGATTGTCGGATTCCGGCGGACCAAGGTTCTGGAGGAGATCAACTAATGAGCGAAGCATCGATCACCGCGGCCGAGCTGGAATACACACCGCACAGCAAGGATGGCCCCCCACATGTCGTCAAACTGGGCAGCGCCAAGGGGAGCTGGTTCAAACAGGTTGGCTGGCGACACATCATCGGAATCATCGCCCTGTTCTTCGCGTTGTTCCCGATCGTGTTCGTCGTTTCGGCTGCGTTCAATCCGATCGGCACCTTGAGTTCTTCGACCATCATTCCGAAGAACGCCAGTTTCGAGAACTTCACGAGGCTGTTCGACACCACCAGTTTCTGGACGTGGTTCAAGAACTCGATCGTCATCGCGGTGATCTCATCGGTCGCTTCGCTGTTCATCTCCGCGTGCGCCGCCTTCGCGTTCTCGCGTTACCGCTTCAAGGGCCGACGTACTGGAATGCTGTTCATCCTCTTGGTCCAGATGTTCCCCCAGTTCCTGGCGATCGTCGCGATCTACCTGATGTTCGTGCAGATCAGCGAGTTGTACCCGGCGATCGGCTTCAACACCTCCTGGTCGCTGATCCTGCTGTTCATGGGCGGTGCCCTGGGCGTCAACACCTGGCTGATGAAGGGCTTCTTCGACACCATTCCGAAGGATCTGGACGAGTCCGCGGTGGTCGACGGGGCGACCCATTCGCAGATCTTCTTCGGCATCATCCTGCCGTTGGTCGCACCGATTCTGGCAATCACCGGACTGCTGGCCTTCATCGGGACGATGAGCGAGTTCATCGTTTCCAGCATCTTTCTGACCCAGGATGACGCCAAGACCGCAGCGGTCGGGCTGTACGGACTGATTGCTTCACCACAGACCCGGAACGTCCAATTCGGTATCTTCTCAGCCGGTGCGGTCATCGTTGCCATCCCCACCGTCGCCCTTTTCCAGTTCCTCCAGCGCTACATCGTCGGCGGTATGACCGCCGGCGCGGTGAAGGGCTGACCTGCATGGTTACGTCGACGATCATTACTGTGGAAGGAATCTCATGGCCTCGGTGACGCTGGACAAGATCAACAAACTGTACGAGAACGGTTTCCATGCGGTCCGCGACCTCGACCTGGAGATCGCCGATGGCGAATTCCTGGTGTTGGTGGGCCCTTCCGGGTGTGGCAAGACCACCGCACTGCGCATGGTCGCCGGGCTGGAGGACATCAGCACCGGGGTCATGAAGATCGGCGACCGGGTGGTGAACACGTTGTCTCCGAAAGACCGCGACATCGCCATGGTCTTCCAGTCCTACGCTCTCTACCCGCACATGACGGTCGGCGACAACATCGCCTACGGCCTGAAGATCCGGAAGATGGACAAGACCGAGATCAATCGGCGCGTGCAAAAGGCCGCCGACATGCTCGAGCTCGGACCGATGTTGGACCGCAAGCCCAAACAACTGTCCGGTGGCCAACGGCAGCGGGTTGCCATGGGTCGGGCCATCGTCCGCGAACCTCAGGTCTTCCTGATGGACGAGCCGCTGTCGAACCTGGACGCAAAACTCCGTGTGCAGATGCGCGCCGAGATCGCCCAGGTGCAGCACGATCTGAACGTGACGACGCTGTATGTCACGCACGATCAGATCGAGGCCATGACGATGGGCGACCGGGTCGCGGTGATCAAGGGTGGCGTCCTGCAGCAGGTGGGGCCGCCGCAGTTCCTCTACGACAACCCGACGAATATCTTCGTGGCAGGCTTTATCGGCTCCCCGCCGATGAACCTCGGCATGGGGACGGTCATCAGGCATGGGGAGGGTCTCGGCCTCACGTTCGGCGGCGCCACTCTGGCACTGCACCCGGGTGTGGTCTCCGATCACCCGGCGTTGGCGGACTGGGTCGGACGCGATATTGCAGTCGGCGTCCGTAGTGAGGACATGGACGACGCAAGCCTGGTCCGCGGCAGTACACCCGAGAACTCCACGCTCGAGGCAAGTGTGGGTCTGACGGAAGCCTTGGGCTCGGAGATCATGGTGCATTTCGACCTTGACGTGCCGAAGGTCGTCACGGAGGACACCAAGCTGTTGGAGAAGGACTCCGGCGCCGATGACACCGGGTTGTCGACTGGCACCACCCGATTCGTCGCGTCGTTCGCGCCACGGTCCCGGGTGAAGATCGGCGAGAAAGTCCGGGTAATGGTAGACACCGAACGGCTGCACTTCTTCGATCCGAAGACGGGCATCGCC
This sequence comes from uncultured Actinomycetota bacterium, assembly GCA_963730295.1. Taxonomy (GTDB): domain Bacteria; phylum Actinomycetota; class Actinomycetes; order Mycobacteriales; family Nakamurellaceae; genus Nakamurella. The sequence goes on from CAVSRE010000012.1 coordinate 789,733, forward strand.
GTCCGGGACTGACCAGCCGGATCACGCCGGGCGCGGGTGAGCGGTTGACGGACGCACCCATCCTTCGGGGTGGGTGCGTTCTGCCAACGGCGACCGCGGATGAACGAGGGGACGAGCGGAGAGACACGCGGATGTGGGTGAGGGACTCGACCCGAGGGCTCGGCGAATCGGTCGAGATTTCCTGTGGGCGGGTCGAGGCATCGTCGCTGCCTGGTCATCACCGAAAAAGAAGCGGAGCCCCGGACCAATGAACAGCCCCCTTTCCGACGCGTACCAACCGGTGCCCTACGTACAACTCACCCACCCGGAGTGGACGAAAAACGCCACGATCTACCAGATCAACACCCGGCAGTTCACCCCGGCGGGCACCTTCCGGGCAGCCGAGACGCACCTGACCCGGTTGAAGGAACTGGGTGCGGTGATCCTGTGGTTGATGCCGGTTCAGGTGATCGGCGAGAAGAACCGAAAGGGCACACTGGGCAGCCCGTACGCGGTCAAGGACTACTTCGCAGTGGAACCCGAACTCGGCACCCTGGACGACCTGAAGCACTTTGTCCGGGCTGCTCACGAGCACGGCCTCTACGTGATCCTGGACTGGGTGGCCAACCACACGGCCTGGGACAGCAATTTGGTCACCGAGCACCCGGATTGGTACGCGCGGGACTGGAAGGGTGACTTCCGGCCGACACCGTGGTGGGACTGGGTAGACATCATCGATCTCGACTATGAGAATGCGGCCGTCCGCGAATACATGACCAGGGCAATGCGGTACTGGGTGACCGAGGTCGACATCGACGGATACCGCTGCGATGTCGCGGGATTCGTGCCAACCGACTTCTGGGACAACGTTCGACTGGAGCTGGATGCCATCAAGCCTGTATTCATGCTGGCCGAATGGGAAGCCCGTGACCTGCACGCCAGGGCTTTCGACATGACCTACGCCTGGAGCTGGAACGAGACCATGCACCGGATCGCCAAGGGGAAGGGCGATCTGGAACAACTACGGATCTATTACGCTTGGAACGAGAAGGCCTTCCCGGCAGACGGTATGCGAATGATGTTCGTCAGCAATCACGACAAGAACGCCTGGGAGGGAACCGAATTCGAACAGTTCGGCGACGCCCTCGACGCGGCGATCGTGCTGTCGGTGATCGGCGAGGGGATGCCGCTGATCTACAGCGGACAGGAGGCCGGCAACGACAAGCGGCTGGAGTTCTTCGAGCGGGACCCGATCGTTTGGCGCGAGCACCCGTTGGGAGATCTCTACCGCAAGCTGTTCTCGCTGAAACGGGAGACCAGGATATTGTGGAACGCGAAATGGGGCGCCCGGATGATCGACGTGCCGAACAGCTCCGAGGCCAGCATCTTCAGCTTCGTCCGGCGAAACGACGTGGAGCGACTATTCGCGGTCTTCAATTTCTCCACGGACGCGCAAGTCGTCAGCTTCGGTGAGACTCTCTGCCACGGAACCTATACCGATTGCTTCTCGGGGGAGCAGGTCACGGTTGACTCCGCCACGACCTTCGACATGAAGGCTTGGGGGTTCCGGGTCCTGATTGGCGCCGCCGCGCTTCGGCCGTCCCGTCCGTTGCGCGATGAGATCGAATTCGCAGCGCAATAGTTTGCGGCGGGCGTTCAAGCGGCGGTGCGGAGTTGGGGGGCCACCACGAGTTCACTGGCGGCCCGGCGTCGAAGCAAACCGTTTGGTGGCCTTCACTGTCGCGTCACGAGTGCGATGGGCAACGCCACGCTCCGAACGCGGGCCCGGCCGCGGGAAGGGTCACGACGCCGTCGGAGTCACTCGTGAGGTCCAGGGTCCCGGCTAATCCGGCCAAGTGTCGTCCAACGACGGAAGAGGGCAATCGAACGGCGGTGTGGTCGGATCGGGCTGCGTGGACCAGGACCGTCTCGCCGGGTGCCTCCCGCAGAAACGTGATGGCATCGGAGCTGACGGCCAGCCAACGCAGCCCACCGTGGCGCAGGGCAACGCTGCCGGCCCGGGTGGCGAATAGGGCACGAGTCGTGGCCAGTCGGGCGGTGTCCCACCGGGTGGTGTCCTGCCAAGGGAACGTGCGCCGGCCGTCCTCGCCAGTGACGCCTTCCTGGCCGATCTCGTCGCCGGCCCACAGCATCGGGATACCCGGCATCGTGGCCAGCAGACCGAAGGCGACGGTGATCAGGCCCGGGTCGGCAAGGAGGGTTTTGATCCGCGGCACGTCGTGCGAGCCGACGAGGTTCAGCGCGTGCGCGGTAGCCCGCCAGGGCTGCGCAGCGGCGAAGGTGCGCATCGCCGCGACAGTCGCCGGTCCGGTGAAGGTGCCCAACGGCGTGAACGGGCCCGACTCGAACGTGACAGCTTCCGGTCGCTTGAGCCACTGCCACAAGGGCCGGGCGAAACCGGCGTAGTTCATCACTCCGTGCCAGCCGTCCCCGAGCAGGTCGTGGGAGGCGTCGTGGCTGTGCTCGGCAAGGAGTAACGCCTCTGGGTTGGCCGTAGCCATCGTTTCCCGCAGCGTCGCGGCAACCATGTGGTTGAGGTCGATCCGGCCGAGCCTGGCGGTCATGTTTGCCACGTCGATACGCCAGCCGTCGATGCCGTGCGGGCCGAGCCAGCGGGCCACCGTCGACTCCGGGCCCTCGTACAAGGCTCGGCGCAGTCCCGAATCACGGTGATCGAACTTCGGCAGCGACGGGTAGCCGAACCAGCTGACGTACTCGTGCGGGTGGCTGGTGAAAGTGAAATACCCGGCCTCGGCCGAGTCCGGGTCGCTGATCGCGCGCTGGAACCACTCGTGCCCGTCCCCACAATGATTGGTCGTGAGGTCCCCCATCAGGCGCATCCCTCGGGCGTGCAGGGCGTCGGACAGCCGAGCCAGGGCGGCGTCGCCACCAAGCAGCGGGTCGACCGCGTTGAATGTCGCCGCGTCATATCGATGGTTCGAGCGCGCCGGAAAAACCGGCGTGAGGTAGACAGTGTTTGCGCCGAGCGAGGCGATGTGGTCCAGGTGGCCGGTGATCCCATCCAGGTCACCCCCGTAGTACTGGTACGGCGTCTCCGGTCCACGGCCGATCACCGGGTCGTCCCACGCCTGCGGGATGGCCCAGCCCGGCGGGGGCCGATCCTGCGATTTCGCGAACCGGTCCGGGAAGATCTGGTAGAGCACAGCATCGGCCGCCCATGCCGGCGGTGCCGGATGGGTGGTGATCCGGAAGTCAGCGGCGTCCGTCACGTCCTGGGCGTGCAGACCCTCACCGTTGAGCCACTGGTACCCGTTCGGCACCCCGTCGAGTAGCCAGCGGTAATTGACAACCGGGTTCTCCACCGGGATGTCGGCCCGCAGCCACGTGTCGTTTCCGTCCTGCCGGTCCACTTTCGTCTCGGTCAGGGACTGTTCCCCATCGATGTACACCCGCAGCATCGCCTGACTCACCATGCTGGCGCGGGGCACCCGAAGGAACACCGTCACCGTGTCTCCGACGTCCGGCGTCAGGTCGGACACATAGGTCGATGAGCCGTCGTGGTGAGGCTCAGTCCACAGTTCGCTCGACCTTTTCACAACGGGTGAGATTATCATGAAGATCGGTCCTGACCGACTTGATCGCGTAGGGACAAGCTCAATTACTCCTTTGCAATTCGCGCATCCGGAATGGGCGGAATCCTCCGGCATTTCGACAAGAACGCCTGGGAGAGAGGGGAATTCGAGCGGTCCGGAATGTCCGAAGCCGCCCGGCCTTTGCCCAGTAGATTGCGCACGGGCGATTATGGACTGAGTACCACTTCCTCGCCGGTCGTCGTCAGAAACAGTCCGACCATGCAGGCATCGGAATGGTTCTGATCCCAATAGGAAATGCCCCGGAAGATGGTGACCCGATCGGTGTCCGCCAGGTCGGGGTAACCGTCCTCCACCCGGTAGAACCCGATCAGGCCGCGTTGGAAGAGCCGCTCGGCTGCCGCCTTGGTCAGTTCAATCTCCCGGCGCCGACGGGGACGGTTGGTCCAGGAAGCGCAGGCATGGTCGAGAGTGCGCTCCTGTGACGCCACGCCGAGCAGGCTCTGTTCGATGGGGTCGAGATCGTCCCAAACCAGTCCGGAAAGGTTCGGGTGGTTACGTGAATACGCACCCATCCGGGTGACCAGCGGAGTTGCGGCACCAGCGGATGCGGCCGCCGGGCCCTTCAGTCGGCGACCAGGACCGAGGTTGGACTGTTGGGACGGCGTAGATGAATGGCCATGACTCAAGGCCCTGACAGCTGACTTACTCAATGGCACCTCCTCGGAGTGAGGATCAGGTGGCATCCGTCAACAGCCACCGTCCGCATCGTTTTCCTCGGCAACTGCGTCATTCGCGGACGCTGACGCCAATAGCCCTTCTTGGAACTAGCCACAACTTTTTCAGCACGTTCTGACACCGTAAGAACAGTGCCCAAGGGTGTCAAGAAATGCCTATGGCTGACCGAGATGTACTGCCGCACATAAGGTAATTAATTCTCACGCTAGTACATGAGCGCTCATGAAATATCAAGAAGTTTACAAAGCTGATAGTCTCACCCGATGAACAAACCCGTCCGCAAGGCCACACTGGCCACCATTGCGGCCGAGCTCGGTGTATCGACGGCGTCCGTCTCCAACGCCCTGAAGCGGCCAGAACGGGTATCGGCCGATCTTCGTTCCAGGGTGCTGGCCGCCGCAACCCGCGTCGGTTATGCCGGTCCGGCCGCCGCGACTCGCCTGCTGCCGGACGGGCGGGCGGATGCTATCGCGATCCTCTTTACCGCGGAACTCCCTGCAGCCCTGCGGGATCCGGCCGCCGTGGCCTTTCTGGAGGGTCTTTCGGAGAGCTGCGAGGCGGCGGGGACGAGCCTGTTGCTGATCCCGGACGTGGCCGCTCAACCTGGCGCCAGGGTCGCTGCGGTGGCGAATGCAGTGGTAGACGGGTTCGTGATCTATTCCCTGCGAGACCGCGATCCGCTTCTCCCGGCGGTGTTACGCAGAGGGGAGCCGACGGTCGTCATCGACGCTCCCCGGGCGGTGGTAGGCGCCGACTGGGTGGGCTCCGACGATCGTGCCGCGATGCGCGGTCTCGGCCAATATCTGCGCGGAATGGGGCACCGCGCAGTTGGCGTTATTGGTCCTCAACTCAATGAGATGCGGCACAACGGGTCGGCGGAGTCGACGAGATGGCGGCGCGGCGGGTACGCACTGATGCGCGAGCGAATCGAGGGTTTGCAAGAAGGGCTCGCTCAGCAGAGCATGAACACCATTGGTTCGAGCACCGCTGATTCGGTTGTCGAGGAACTGCCGATCGAGGAACGGTTCGACCCGACGGTCGCTTCGGGAGCAAATGCGCTGCATGCCCTGCTCGACCGCAGCCCGGACCTGACCGCGATTTGCTGCCTGACAGACGTACTGGCATTGGGCGCGATGTCGGGTGCTCGCCAGCGTGGACTCACTGTTCCGGGCGACCTGACGATCACCGGCTACGACGACGTGTTGGGCGCCGCTACCGCCGGTCTGACAACGGTTGCCCAACCTCATGTCGACAAGGGCCGCGCGGCGGGAGAACTGCTGTTCACTGCTGGTTCGTCGCTGACCGATAGGCGCAGGATCTTTCGTACTCACCTGCAGATCCGCGCCTCGAGCGGGCCACCTTCCCGGTAGGTCACTGACGTGTGCAGCGCCCGGGCCCGGTCCACGTGTGACTGCTGGTGTCGTGGTGACAATTTCGCCGCAGAGTTGCTGAGCCTGAGCCATCAGCCCGATCGCAGCCAGGCTGGGCGCTACTTCTCATCCGGCGGTGGGACGCACAGCACCGGCCGGCTGGACCAGTGCAGCAGCTTGTGCGGGGTGGAGCCGAGCATCGCCCCGCGCAGCGGACTCTCACCGTAGGTGCCGACGACGATGAGCCTGGCGTCGTGCTTGTCGGCACTGGTCAACAGTGCCTGCGCCGGCTTCTCGTCCACCAGTTCCACGATGGTCCTGACGCCCTCGGCTTTCGCCGTCCCCACGGCGTGATTCAGTGCAGTCCTGCCCTGCTCGGCGATCGCGTGGAAGTGCTCGGCAAACTCCTCGCCCATCCGGCTCGGGGGTTCGGCGCCGTAGACGAGCACCAGAGTGTCGTCCAGCAGCTTTGCCAGGTCGATGGCGCAGTTCAGTGCGCGGCGGGCACCGGGTGATTCGTCGTACCCGAGAACGATACTCACTGGTCGACTTCCAAATCTCTACCGCTGGTCGGGTGGCTGCCACCGGCGGCGAGTACCGGGTCGGCGACGCTTGGCTTCTCCTGCCAGTACCTGCCGTCCTTGATCCGCCAGAAGATCATGAACACGACTCCGAACAGGAATACGCCGACGCCGATCACCAACGGCGGGCCGACACCCAACCAGGCAACGCCGGTGTAGGAATTATCCGGGTTGGACATGTCGATGATGGACTCGATCAACAGCCAGAAGAGCAGGATCGCACCGACCACGGGGCCGACCCCGATCAGGATGAAGTTCTTCGCGCTCTTGGTCAGTTCCCGGCGGTAGTAGATGGCACACGCGATACCAGTGAGCCCGTAATAGAACGCAATCAACAGGGACAACGCGGTCAACGAGTCGAACAGCGCGTTCTCACTGATCGCATCGATCACCAGGTACCAGATGATGGCGATCACGGCCACCGTCCAGGTCGACACATCAGGTGTACGGAACCGTGGGTGGATGTGCCCGAGCGTCTTGGGCATTGCGTGCCGGCGGGCCATCGACAGTGCGGTGCGGGACGCCGGAATAATGGTGGTCTGGGTGGAGGCGATTGCTGACGTCGAGACTGCCAGCAGCACCACCCACGACCAACCGCCCATCACCTGGTCTGCCAGGACCCCGAAGATGGCCTCTTCCTCCTCGGCGTTGTTCGTCAGGAAGTCGACGCCGGCGTACGACACGACTGCGACGGCGACCCCCACGTAGGTGACCAGCAGCACGAACGTCGAGGCGATGGCCGCCCGGCCCGGAGTCGAGGACGCACCCTCGGTCTCTTCGTTGAGGTTCACCGCGGATTCCCAGCCCCAGTAGGCGAACACGCCGAGCAATAGCGCGCCGGTCAGGGCCGCTCCGCCGGCGCCAAAGGGATTGAGCCAGCTGATTTCCGGGGTCGTGGCCACGAAATCACCAACGTCGGTAGACGCCGTGCTTGTCCCCGACAGCCCGCCGTACAGGGCGGTTCCGGCGAAGGCCAGCAGCGCCAGCACCTGCGCGATGATCAGTACGTCCTGGAAATGTGCGGACAACTCGGTGCCGAATACGCAGATGGCGGTCATCACGATGATCAGCGCGACGGTCAGCCCATTCACCACCCACCCGTTGCCGGCGAGGTCGTCGAGGCCGAACGCCAGCAGACCGTACGTCACCCCGACGTTCGCCAACGATCCAACGACAAGAACACCGGTCATTCCGATCGCCCAACCACCGAGCCAGCCAAACCAGGGACCCATTGCCCTGGTCACCCAGGAAAATGTCGTTCCGCAGTCAGAATCAACCCGGTTGAGGTAATAGAAAGCAGACGCAATCAACAACATAGGGACAAATGACGCAAGCAGCGCACCCGGAGCGAAAACGCCGACTAGCGCCACCATCGGCCCGATGATGGCGGCCAATGAGTAGGCCGGCGACGTCGATGCGAGACCGATGACCATCGAACTGATGAACCCGATCGCACCGGGCTTGAGAGTCGCTTCCGGTTGCGCCCCATCCGATTGCGTAGCCATGACGTCCTCCAGGCCGGAGCCCCGTGGGGCCGTTGGTTGATGCGGTCCGGTCGAGTGGGCGGTGGCGCCGGACTCGATCGCAATCGGTTCTGCAATCACCTTGGGCTGATTCCCAGGTTGCGGATCATACTGTCCCTGAACCGACCTATTTGCGCTAGTCGGACTGGCTTACAGTGAAATTTGCGGCCGAAGGGTGAGTCGATGCGAGTGTTACTTGTCGGAGCCGGCGGAGTGGGTGGCTCGATCGCGGTGATCGCCGCCCGCCGGGATTTCTTCGAATTGATGGTCGTGGCCGACTTCGACGCCGCCCGAGCTGCCCAGGTGGTGGAATCGACGGGCGATGGGCGATTCGTTCCTGCTCAGATCGACGCCTCCGACTCCCCGGCAGTGGCGGCATTGCTTCTCGAACATCGCTGCGATGTGTTGATGAACGCCACCGACCCGCGCTTCGTGATGCCACTGTTCCGGGCCGCATTGGCCTCCGGCGCCAACTATCTGGACATGGCGATGTCGTTGTCACGGCCCCATCCGACCGACCCCTACGGCCAGACCGGGGTCAAGCTCGGCGACGAGCAGTTCGAGCTCGCCGAGCAATGGGAACGTGCCGGCCGGCTTGCGTTGGTCGGCATGGGCATCGAGCCCGGCATGGCCGACGTCTTCGCCCGGTACGCCGCCGACGAGCTGTTCACCGAGATCGACGAGCTCGGGGTCCGCGACGGAGCCAACCTCGTCGTCGCCGGCTACGACTTCGCGCCGAGCTTCTCCATCTGGACGACCATCGAGGAGTGCCTCAATCCGCCGGTGATCTACGAGAAGGAGCGCGGGTGGTTCACCACGGCGCCGTTCAGCGAGCCCGAGGTCTTCGAATTTCCCGACGGCATCGGCCCCGTCGAATGTGTCAACGTCGAGCACGAAGAGGTGTTGTTGATGCCCCGGTGGATCGATGCCGGTCGCGTCACCTTCAAATATGGCCTCGGCGAAGAATTCATCACCGTGCTGCGGGTACTGCACAAACTGGGGTTGGACAGCACCGACCCGGTGCCGGTCGGGGGTGTCAAGGTCTCCCCGCGGGACGTGGTCGCCGCCGTGCTACCGAATCCCGCGCAATTGGGCGACCGGATGTCGGGCAAGACCTGTGCGGGTTTGTGGGTGAAGGGCACCGGTAAGGACGGCTCACCGCGCCAGGTCTACCTCTATCACGTGGTCGATAACGAGTGGTCGATGCGGGAGTACGGCACCCAGGCAGTGGTCTGGCAGACGGCCCTCAATCCGGTCGTCGCGATGGAGCTGATGGCGACCGGGGTGTGGACGGGTATCGGCGTACTGGGACCGGAAGCGCTGTCGCCCAAGCCATTTCTCGACCTCGTGACGGCCTACGGATCGCCCTGGGGAATGCGTGAAGGTGGCTGAGACCGGCTGAGACCCGCCTGGATGCCGATGATCGGGCAGGGCGGGTCTCGGTGCTCTGGACGGCTCCGGCGAATTCGTCGGCCGCGAACCAATGTGCACTATTCGGGATTCGCGTCGGGTGCCTGCGCCGGCCGGGCCAGTTTGGCGGCCTGAACAATGTGCGTGGCGCCGCTCATCGCGGCCCTGCGCCACGGGGGCATCCCCTCGATCTCGATTTCCAGGGAGAAGCTGAGCACCGTGCGGATGATCACGATCAATCCGAGAACGGCGACATTCTCCAGCGTCGGTTCGATCGCGACGGTATGCAGCAGATCCGCGGCCACCAGGATCTCGAGCCCGAGCAGCAGCACGCCCCCGATCGACCTGCGCAATGCCTGGTAGGCGTCATTCCCGTTTCCGGACCGCTGCCAGACCCTGATCGACAACACCGCGGACCAGGCCAATCCGAGGATCAGCACGATGGCCCCGACGACCTCGAATCCGCGCGCGACCTGCTCCATCACCTCAGAGAAGTGCATGACCAACTCACCTTCGGCCGTGTTCTGCCCATTGCGGTCATCGACAACGAAGTCGTCGCAGCGACAGCCCGTGAGCGATAGTCCATTTATCCATTTTGGCCTGACCGGTCCCGATCGTTGCGGACGACCGCGCCGTGGAGTCCCGATGATTCGCGAGCGTCCTTGGCAGAGCGCTGACCTGCGGGCAATCCGACAACCGGTTCTCCGGCTTCCCGGCGAAACGACCTACCCGACAAGGCTGAATGGCGGGGCCGGCACGTCCCCGGCGAAGCGCCGGACAAACCCCTCGGACACCAGGACGGCACCGTCGTCGGTGACCAGCATGAGGTCGTGACCGGGCGGCCACTGCGCGAGGTCCAGCCTCTCGATACCACCTGCAACAACGGCGGTTGCCAGAATGTCCGCCCAGACCAGCGATGGACCGACAACGGTCGCCTGGGCGATGCCCGCAGCGGGTCGTCCGGTGGCCGGATTCCAGATGTGCTCACCACGATGGGTGCGTCCGGATGTCGCCACCGCACCGGTGGCCAGTTCGACCACCGCGAGCAGACCCTGGGGATCGTCGGGGTGCTCGATGCCGATCCGCCAGGGTTGACCGTGGCCGGCCGATTGCAAAAGTACGTCGCCACCGGCATTGAGGTAGTAGTCCATGCCGAGCGCTGCCAGGGGTGCTGCAGCGCGGGAAGCGGCCCAGCCCTTCACGATTCCGGACGGATCGAGTCCACTGCGGCCATGTCGGCGGCCGTTGTTCACGTCGAAGGTGCCGCCGGTGAGCCGACGGGCGATCTCTGCGAAGTCCAACACCTGAGCCACCGCCGGATCAGCGTCGCGAACCGGTATCTCACCGCGGCGAATTCGACTGATATCGCTGTCCGGCCGATACGTGCTGAACACCCGGTCGGCCCAGCGCAGGCTGTCCCAGACTGCCTCGACCGCTTCCTCGATCGCGAGAATGTCGACCGTTTGAGCGTCAACGGCGACTCCGTCGAGCGCGCCGCCATCGGGCCCGCGATCCGGCGTCGAGTGGCTCCGCAGGTGCACGGAAAAGGGCAGCCCCATGATCATCGCGGTTCGGCTGATGCGCCCATCCGCCAGAGTCGGCGATCGAGGAGTCACTTGGCGAATCCCGCAGCGTCCAACGCCGACTGCAGCGACCTGACATATCCGTCCGAGGTGTAAGTGGCCCCGGAGACACCGTCGATTTTTGCGCTCTGGGCTGCCAGGACCTGGGCCTTCAACATCGGAAGCGCCAGGTTGTTGATTTGAATGTCCCTGCGGTCCGTCTGCGGGTACACCGGCGCGGTGACGTCGGTGATCGCGCCATTGGTGATCACGACGCGCACCTGGACGATGCCGTAGCTCGTCATCTCTTGGGCGCCGTCGACCGTGACCGATTTTGCGGCAGTCGATGTCCCGGGGGCGGGACCGGCGGCTGACGTCGAGCCGCCGGCGGTCGCACCAGGAGTGACCGTTGCGGGGTCCGGTCCCTGACCGGTGGTGGCGGAGGTTGGGCCCTGACCGCCGGCGACCACCTTGGCCGATGACAGAGGCGCTGCCGCGGTGGAACCGGATTGACCGGTGCTGGTCGGGTAGCTGAACAACAGAACCAGGGCGGCGAGGGTGCTGAACGCTGCCAACGCGATGCGCTTCATCGCTTGTCGGCCGGCCGGTGTTGGGCGGCTACCACGCGAACTCCTCGGCGTGAATGGCCGACTGCGGGACACCGAGCGAGCGAAGAGTGCCCTGCACCTGAGCCATCCATGGCCCGGGTCCACAGATGTACACCTCGCGGTCCAGCACATCAGGTACCAGTCGGAGCACCGCATTGGCCGGTTCGACCGGTCGGCTGCCACCCCACCAGGCGCTGGCGGCCGACCGGGCACCCCGCAGCGGCTGGACCCGGAGATCCCCACGCTGGGCAAGGAGGGCGAATTCGGAGGCGAACAGCGCGTCGACGTTACTGCGGATGCGGTGCAGCAGGACAACGGAGGGCCGGTGGTAGAGGCCGCCCCGGCGGGTTCCGGTCGCTCCGGAGTCGATGGACGCGGGTTCGGCCAGCACGGCCTCCGCGATGCCCCGCATGGTGGTCACCCCGACGCCCGCCGCGATCAACAACACATCACGATGATCACGTCTGGCGGCGTTCATGATCCCGTACGGGCCCTCGACCACCACCCGGCCGCCCGGCCGGAGTGCCGCGAGTGCCCTGGTGCCGTCACCGGTGACCCGGACGGTGATCCGCAGGCGGTCGTTGGTCGGGACCGCGGACACGGTGAACGGGTGGGCCCGGGTCCAGCCCGGACGGCCGAGGAATCGCCACTGACAGAACTGCCCAGCCTGCAGGCCCAGCCGGTCCAGTCGTTTGCCGGACATCACGATCGATATGACGTCAGGCGACTCCCTGACGACGGCCAACACCCGGATTCCGTGGCGGACGGAACGCACCGCGGGTGTGACGATGCGCCAGGCCACCAGTGCGACCGCCGCCGCACCCCACAGTCCCCACCAGAACACCGTCGCCACGGGTGAAGCGGTGAAGTCGGCGCCGGTCCAGAGTTGGTGTGGCAGTGCAAGGCCTACGCCGAGGTAGGCATAGAGGTGAATGAGATGCCATGACTCATAACGAATCCGGCGCCGAGCGGCGCGGATGGAGGTGCCAACCACGGCAAACAGGGCGAGCGTGCCAGCTGTGGCCAGCAGCATGCCGGCATACACCGTGACCAACAGCCAAAGCTCATGCAGCACACCCGAATCCGCGGCTGCGGCATAGCCAAGGGTGATCGTCACAATGTGCACGAGCATCAGGTTGAACGAGGTGAAGCCGACCAACCGGTGTTGCCGGGCGAGCGTGTCCTGGCCCCAGATTCCTTCCAGCCAGGGAACTCTGGCCATCAGCAGCACCTGGACGAGCAACAGATATGACGCAACCAGCCCCGACAGTCGACCGATCTCGGTCATCACCCCGCCCGGCTCGGCGAAGCCCTGAATGCCGCCGCCGCTGAGCCACAGCCCGACGACTGCCAGCTGGCCGGCCACCGCGGTGCCGACGATCACCTTGGCCAACCACCGCCGCCGGTTGCGTGCAGCAAGGTCGGGAAAGGTCGGGTGGCGTCGCGCTGGACCGGGTGGAGTGGCCCGGGCGTTCGTCCCGAGCTCGGTCAGCGCCATCGATTGCACCCTGGTACATCCGGTACCGCCAGTGCAGGCATGGACATTTCCTGCAGAACGGGGCGTCGCACGCGGAATTCCGCGACAGGCGATAGGACAGTCATGGCAGCCGGCACGCCTGTCATTGCGAATACCTCCGGTCCACTGGGCGGAATGTCCCGCTCCGTCCATGGTGTCGAACGGTCATCAGAGCGATCTCAGAGATCCCCGTGACACGATCAGTTGGTGACCGATTCCACGGGGCTTGGCGGCGAGGCTGCTGAGAGCGGCAATACCGAGACCAGCGGGCTCCCGCGATTGTTGTTGGTCGAGGACGATCGCGCTTTGGGGCCCCTGCTGGTTGAGGTCCTCACCGAGCAACATCAGGTCGACCATGCACCCGACGGGCAGGCGGGTCTCCATCTTGCGCTGACCCGTCAGTATGACGTCATGGTGGTGGATCGCGGATTGCCGGCGATCGACGGCATCGACCTGATCGGCCGGCTGCGCGCCCGGGGAATCACCACACCGATCCTGATCCTCACCGCACGTGGCACCGTTGCCGATCGGGTCGAAGGGCTGGACGCCGGCGCGGAGGACTACGTCGTCAAGCCATTCGAGATCGACGAATTGTTGGCCCGACTCCGGGCCCTGCTGCGTCGGCACTCCGATACCTCGGCCGTCATCAGCCTCGGCCGACGGAGGTTCGACATGGCGGGCCGTCGGGTGCTCGGTGCCGGTGAGGATGTCGTAGAGCTTTCGGGTAAAGAGGCTGCGCTACTGGAGGTGCTGGCCCGCCGGCCGACCAAGGTTTTCACCCGCCCCGAGCTGCTGTCTGCCGTCTTTGACCCGGAAGACGGTCAGGGCACCGTGGATACCTATGTCTATTATCTTCGCCGGAAATTGGGCCGCGACGTGGTCCGCACCGTGCACGGCCTCGGGTACCGGCTGGGGGTCGGATGAAATCGCGCACCCGCGGCACTGACGCAGACCTGGTCAGGGCGGCTGCTCGGCGGATTGCCTGGCAGTTCTCGATTGCCAGCGCGTTGATCGTCCTCATCGTGACCGGTTTGGTGCTGGCGCTGCGACCGATGCTGCATGGCGACCGTGCGCTCCACCTGGACGATGGAATCGGTTCCGGCGAAAGCAGTTTCGACCCCGGTGATGACGACGCGTTGTTGCGCAATGCGTTGATCATCGCCGCGATCGTCGGCATCGCGATCGCCGGGATCCTTGGGTTCCTGATCGCCCGGAGGGCGGTGGCTCCGCTGGGTGAGGCACTCGCGCTGCAACGCCGATTCGTCGCGGACGCCGGCCACGAACTACGGACCCCGCTCACAGTGCTGCACACCAGGGCACAATTGCTGGCCCGTCGACTGCGCCCGACCGACCCGGCACGGCCGGTGGTCGACCAACTGCTGGACGACTCCAGAGTGCTGGGAGAAATCGTTGACGAGATGCTGGAGAGCGCGGCCCTGGGCGGCGATCCCCGCCGAGGGGAGCCGCTCAGCGCGGCCGAACTGGTCAAGGAGTCGGCGGCCAGCATGCAGGTGCTGGCCGGCGAGGCAGGAATCTCGCTGGTCGTCGAGACACCGGACGAGCTGCGCATTCGCGGCTCGCGGACGGGCCTGCGGCGCGCCCTGACCGCGCTGGTGGACAACGCTCTGTCCCATACGCCGGCCGGCGGGCACGTCGTCATCGCCACTGGGGCAGTCGGTGATCGGGTGTTGATCACCGTGACCGACGATGGCGAAGGTCTCTCGGATGACGACGCCGAGCGCCTGACGGAACGGTTCGCCCGCGGCCAGGCATCGGCGACCCGGGTCGGTGGGGGGCGGCGTTTCGGCCTCGGCCTCTCACTGGTTAGAGAGGTCGCGACAGCCCATGGTGGGACCTTTTTCCTGGCCGAACAGCCGGGCGCCGGAGTCCGAGCGACGATCGACTTACCTGCCGCGGGACCCGACGAGTACGGCACCGGGCGTTGACCGACAGGGTGATCGCTGGATGTCGGGCACCGGCCCGGCTATTGATCTTGGTGCGGGTGCGCAGACTGTGGTCGCCGTCGGTCCTGTGCCGATTCGGATAGGGAGGTCGCTCTAGAAAACCTCAGTTTCTTGGCAAAACGGCGTGATGCCGACGTCGCTGTGCCGTCCTGTTAGCAACACCATCCGGATAACCCTGGAGTCGGCATGAGGATCAGCATCGACAGCCACATCAACCAGGCAGCTCAGGCGATGTGCAGCCGCTCCTACCGCGAACTGACCGGCCAGCAGGCGAGAGCGCTGGTGGCCGAACTCCGCGGCCAGGGGCTGCACCCTGAGGCTGACACCCTGTGGTCCTGGATCCTGCGGGATGCGATCGCCGACGTGGCCAAAGAATCCTGTCGTCGGGACATTCGGCGGTCCCAGAAGCCGGCCATCCGGCCCACCGCTTGACCGTCCCCGCGAATCCGCCGTTAGACGGCCGCTGAGAGCAGCAAGCCGTTGGCGTGCCGGAGTACCAGTGGCCGGAGATACTCCGCCGGGTCAACGTGCACCGAACTGGTGATGTGGAACTGCGCAGTTTCGCCGGGCAACAACGTGACCAGGCAGTGGTCCACCGTTGCCCGCTGGTCGACGCGATCGATCTGCAGTGCGATATCGCGGACGTAGGACCCCGCGGTCACCGACACCAGGTAGCCGGTTTCGGTCTCGGACGCGGTGGCCGTGATCGGGTCGGTGGCCAGATCCTGATCGACGATGTCCGCAAAATTCCAGACCGCACGGGCGAACGATCCATCATCGAAACTCGCCATCAGCACCTCCGCCGATCCGGTGATCGGAGTCGAGACCGCGGCCGACAGCGGAAGCGTGATGGCTCCTCGTTCGTCAACAACCGCCGGCAGCGCCTCAGCGGCCAATACCGCACCGTCGAAGGCGCGCCTGGTGACGACGATCCGGCCCGCCCATTGCTGTGCAGTGTCGTTCAGCAGGATCAGCGCCAAGCCGTCCTCGCGCGGCTGAATCGTTGCCAGCCTCGGTCGGAAAGCATCCCGCAAGGCGTACCAGAGTGGCTTTCGGTGCTCATCGAAATCGACTGCCGCCCAGGACACAACGGGCCAGCAGTCATTGAGCTGCCAAACGATCGAGCCGGTGTTGTGCGGCGCGAGCGATCGAAAGTGCTCGATGCCGAAACGGATCGCGTTGGCCTGGTTCAGTTGAGCGGCGAAGTGCCAATCGGAGATGTTTGCCGGCGCCGGTAGGTGACCGCGCATGCCCTTCTCCAGTTTGACGTTGCCGTCCTCGGCCTTCTGATGGACCAGCATGTGCACACCGTAGGGATCGAGTGGCTGGTCGTGCACAACACCGGACAGCGTCGACCACGCCGGCGGACCCTGAAACCCGAATTCTGAAACGAATCGGGGTTTGTACTTCCGGTAGTCGGTGTAGTCGACGTCGTTCCAGACATCCCAGATATGGATCGTGCCGTTGTTCTCGTCGTTCGGGTGCAGATAGTCGGTAAAGGAGAATGGACTCCCCGGCGAATAGGGGCGGGTCGGATCGAGTTCGGCGAGCAGTTTCGGGAACAGCACCCGGTAGTAGCCGTTGCCCCAGGTGCGACCCGCGAGGAGTGGTCGCCAACCCCATTCCACGTAGCCCCAGAGGTTCTCGTTGTTGCCGTTCCAGATGACCAGGGACGGATGAGCTGACAACCTGGCAATGGCCTCACGGGCCTCGGCCTCAACCTCCGTGGCGAGCCAGTCCTCCTCCGCGTAGGCGGCGCAGGCGAAAAGGAAGTCCTGCCACACCAGCACACCCAATTCGTCGCACCGGGAATAAAAGTCCTCGGACTCGTAGATTCCGCCACCCCAAACACGTAGCAGGTTCATGTTCGCGTCGACGGCATCAGCGATTCGCCGCCGGTAGCGGTCCGCACCGATCTCCGGCAGGAAGGCATGATCGGGAATCCAATTGGCGCCCCGTACCTGCACCGTCTCCCCGTTCACCCGAATCTCGAAGGGCGTTCCGTCGTCATCTGCTTCGACGTTGAGTTCGACGGTGCGAAAGCCGACGCGACCGTTCCAGGTTGACGGACCGGCACCGGAGTCCGTATCGGGTGCGACGTCGGTCGCGGTGACGGCGATTTCGTACAGCGGCTGTTCACCATGCCCGATCGGCCACCAGAGGTCGACATCAGGCACCCGCAAATGGGCTGTTACGGCGGTCGTTTCGGTAACCACCGTGGCCTGCTGCTCGCCAACCGACACGGTGATCTCGGTGGCGAAGCCGGACGATGCTTTGTCGATCTCGATGTGGGCGGTGAGAATTCCCGTCCTGCCGTCGATTCCGACCAGCGGACGCACCGAAGCGACGCGCACGCCGGACCAGCTCTCGATGCCGATGGCCTTCCAGATGCCGCTGGTCGCGACATCGATCCCCCAGTCCCAGCCGAAATTGCAGGCCATCTTGCGCACCGCGTTGTACGGATGGTGATTCACGTGCGGGCGGGGTCCGTGCTCGACGGACCGCGCCTCGGCGGCCGGGACCGGTGCGGCGAATTCGACGGCAATGCTGTTGCGGCCGGCCGCCATTGCGCCGGCAATGTCGAAACGGTAACGACGGTGCTGGTTTTGGGTTCGACCGACGACAACTCCGTTGATCTCGATAATGGCCATCGTGTCCAGGCCATCGGCCACCAGGTCGTGACGGTCGGAACCGTCATCGATCCAGTCGAAATAGTTCTCGTAACGCCAGGTGGTGTCGCCGATCCACTGTTGTTCGGTCTCGTTCGACCCGTCGAAAGGGTTCGCGATCAAGCCTGCTCTGAGCAGGTCGGTGTGCACGCAACCCGGGACGGACGCGGGGATCGTGATCCCGGAGATTCCTTTCGGCACCGGTCCGGACACTGAAGACACTGTCCAACCGGAGTGCAGTGTTCTGTAGGGCATACTTCCCGTTTCGTCGCAGGTCCAGTTGCAGGTACGAGCAGGACCCATTGTGGTCGACGATTGCCCGACCGGTCACTGGTCGGGATCACGAAGCGGTGCCGCGTCTGATGCTCGTAGCCGGCGGCCAAGAGGCACGGGGAGCTATGACTGCACAGTGAAGGCGGAGCGAAAGCGGTGGAGCGCAGGGACGAGTCGCCGGATGCGAAGGCTTCGAGCGCGACGGCCCCGTCGTATCCGAGTCGATCGAGTGCGGCGGCGACGGCCGGGTACTTGATCTCTCCGGTGCCGGATCGCAGCGACCGGGGACGTCCGCGACCTGGATCTGGCCGCCGAACTGATCGTCAGAAGCACGACGGGCCCGCCGCCCTCCTAACGTCGCGGGTGGCTCAGCGCAACCGGCGCGCACGCAGCACGACGTCATCGACGTGATGAGCACCGGCACCCCCATTGGGTACGGTCCGCGGCCGCTGTTCGTCCAGCTCGACCTCCCAGTCATCGTCCAGCAGCGCGGCGACCATTGAGGGCCAGACGTAGTCGGCCGGATCGACGTCGTTGTCGTGCGCCTGTCGTGTTTCCATCCCCGCGTGGTGCACGAGCAGCAGTACGCCGCCTGGAGCGACCGCTGCCAGCAGCGCGCGCTCGGCGGCGGCGTCGGGGGTACGCAGCAGGGCCGGGTATTGCGCGGAAACGAGGTCGAAGGTCGCTGGTGGAAGCAGCGCAAGAGCCAGCTCGGCGTGCACCCACCGAGCGGCGACACCGGCATCTCGCGCGTGCCCCGCAGCCCGCTCCAGTGCCACCCCCGAGACCTCCAGTGCGGTCACGTCCCAGCCGCCGCGCGCGAGCCAGACGGCGTCCGCGCCCTCGCCGCAGCCAACGTCGAGCACCCGCCCGGGTGTGAGCCCGGCAACCTCGGCGACCAGTGCGCCGTTGGGGCGGCCGCTCCAGAGCCGCTGCCGATCTGCGTACCGGCCATCCCACTCCGCCTGCACCGCAGGATCTCCGAGGTAGGCGTCCGCAGGTGGCAGAGGGTCGGACGCGGGCGATGCTGGATTGTTGTCGTCGGTCACCCGGCCATGTTTGCCGATCGGCCCGCGATCGCGCCAGTCCGGTTGCCGGTTCGGCACAGCGATTGCCCGTCAGCAGGGCGGACCGCGCCGTCGCCACCGGTCCGGTTCGAACCCGCCAAGGTTCTTTTCGGGTTGTGTCGATCCGTGGTCGCGCCGTTCGACCTGTTGGGTGAGAAGGTCCAGAAGGCGACCTTCCGGGACCACAGGAGAATGAAATGGCCAAATACATGCTGATCATGCGGGCGACGGACGAGTCGTTCGCGAACTTCGCAAACATCGACTTCGCGGAGATCCTCGAGGCTATGGGCAAGTTCAACGACGAGCTGATTCGTGCCGGTGTGCTACTTGCGGCCGAAGGTCTCGATGATCCCAACGAGGGCGTCGTCGTCGACTTCTCCGGCGAAACCCCGGTCGTCACCGATGGCCCGTACGGCGAGACGAAGGAACTGTTCGGTGGCTACTACATCTTGGATGTCGCATCTCAGCAGGAAGCGGTCGAATGGGCCAAGCGAGCACCGCTGACTGCCGGCAGCAAGACCGAGATCCGCCGCGTCACCACCATCGACGAATTCCCACAGGACAACCCGTGGATCCAGAAGGAACGTGCGTGGCGTCAGCAGACCGGGCAGCTCTGAGCAGGTCAGTGGGTATGACCGAGGCGCGGGGCGCCGTCGAAGCGGTGTGGCGCATGGAGTCCGCCCGCATCGTCGGTGCCCTCGCCCGCTACACCGGCGACTTCCCGCTCGCCGAGGACATCGCGCAGGAGGCGCTCGCCGAGGCGCTGGTTTCCTGGTCCGTCGATGGAGTTCCCGCCCAGCCCGTCGGTTGGTTGCTGACCGTCGGTCGCCGCCGGGCCATCGATACCTTCCGGCGGCGGTCGGCGCTTGACTCCCGATTCGCTGTTCTGGCGCGCGATCTCGACACCGAAGAGCCAGCAGTGGACACGCTGTTCGACCCGAACGCGATCGATGACGACGTGCTCGCCCTGATCTTCGTCTCCTGCCATCCCGTGCTGTCCAAGGAGGCGCGGATCGCGATGACGCTTCGGGTCGTCGGTGGATTGAGCAGCGACGAAATCGCGAAGGCGTTCCTGGTTCCGCTGCCGACAATTCAGGCCCGCATCACCCGCGCCAAGAAGACGCTGGCCGCCGCGCGAGTGCCGTTCGTCGTGCCCGAACCGCACGAGATGTCCGAGCGGCTCGGCTCGGTGCTTCAGGTCGTCTACCTGATCTTCACGGAGGGCTCGTTCGCGTCCGGCGGTGACGAGTGGATCCGCGCGGATCTCGCCGGTGAGGCTCGCCGACTCGCCCGGGTATTGGTGCGGCTGGCCCCGGAGCCCGAGGCGTTCGGCCTGCTCGCCTTGGTGGAGCTCACCGCTGCGCGATTTCCGGCACGAGTCGATGCGTCGGGTCACCCAGTGCTGCTCGAGGACCAGGACCGACGGTTGTGGGATCACCCGGCGATCCGCCGGGGGCGTGCGGCGCTCGCGCATGCTGCCGGGGCCGGGCGTGGGCTGGGGTCGTTCGGCCTGCAGGCCGCCATCGCCGAGTGCCACGCGCTCGCGCCCTCGGTCGCCGAAACCGACTGGCAGCGGATCGTGATTCTCTACGAGGCACTCGGGCGGCTTGCCCCGTCGCCAGTTGTCGAGCTCAATCGCGCCGTCGCGGTCGCGATGGCCTCCGGTCCGGCGGGCGGGTTGGTCGTGGTCGACGCGATCTCCGCGCGCGGCGAACTCCCCAACTCGCATCTGCTGCCCGCGATCCGCGGCGAGCTGCTCAGCAAGCTTGGCCGGCGCGACGAGGCGCGGGCAGCATTCCTGCAGGCTGTCCAACTGTGCGGGAATGCCGCCGAACGTTCGGTGCTCGAGCGGAAGGTCGACGAGAGCGACGGCCGACGATAGCAGGCGTCTTGGTCGATGGCTACATGGTGGTGATCGGCTGCGTCATTGCGGTCCGGCGGGTTCCGGGCTTGACGTGACGGATGCCCGGATGACCCCCGGCACCGCCTCGGCGAGAACCTGGACGACCGCACGGTCGGACGCTTCGTGGAAACGGTCGGTGATCGCGACCTCCCCGTTGCTCACCTGCACGGTCCAGCGGGACTGCTCGCCGAGCACCCGCAAATGTCGGCGGATGTCGGCCGCGATCTCCTCGTCCGTCCTGGCCAGCGCGCGCACGATGTCACCCCTGGTGACGACCCCAACCAGGGTGGAGCCGTCAACGATCGGCATGCAGCGTCGCTGCGCGGTGAGCATCGCCCGCGCGATGATCGAGACGTCGGCGTCGTGACTGACACCCACCACGGGGCTGGTCATCACCTCACCCACGGTCTCTCCGCTCGCCTTTGCAGTGTTGTCCTGGTAGCGGTTACGGATCACGTCGGCCTCGGTGACGATGCCGATCAGCTCGCCCGCTTCGTTCACCACGGGGAGCGCCGTAAACCCCCGGTGGGTCAAGGTCCCGGCCGCTTGGGTGACGGTAGCGGTCGGCCGCACACTCACCACCATCTTGGTCATGATGTCCCGAGCTCGCATGGCGGCCTCCGCTGGTTTGTGTTGTCTGCCAACGAAACTAGGCCGAAACTGATCATTGCGCTGCTGCCGGAGGTCCCTGTGTCGCAGGGCCTTTCGTCACCTGCGTGGCAACTGTGGTCGCCGGAAGCGTGCTTGGCGAAGCTCCGTGGGCGCACACTTGGTCGAACCGCAGCTGTTGCGGAGAAGAAGGTGACCAGGAGGCCGCTGTGGGCGACAACCAATCGTTCGGATTCGATCCCGAAGACCTGGATCGGATCTTCCCGGGGGCAGGTGAGCAGTTGCGGGACGCGCTGGGCCGTTTCGGTGGGCTCTTCGATCGGTCAGGTGAACGAGTGGATTGGTCCGTACTCTTTGACGAGTTTGGGCGCCGCAGCCGTCCTACGCCTGAGCCGGAGACGACCGGCGAGACTGGCGACGGTGTTTGGGTGGTCTACACCGTGGACGGCGCCGGTGGTGCTCGGGTCGAGCAGGTGTATGCGACCGAACTCGATGCGCTACGCGCGAACAAGCACAACACCGACAGCAACCGGAAGGTCCGGTTCCTTCCCTACGGGATTGCGGTGAGTGTGCTGGACGGGCCGGAACCGCCCGCCAGTGGCGAACCTCACTAGCGGCGGGATCGTCATTGAGCGAACCGCGATCTGCGATTCGGGGCCTGAGTCGCGCAGGAGCCGCGGACGCGCCTCAGCAGACTGTCAGGCGGTGGTCTTCGGAATCGCGTCACGGCGTTAAGTCGGCGCAGGCGGCGTGCCCGGGTAGCGGGATCGGGGAACACCCACCCGGTCAGCGAATCGTCCATGAAGGCCGACACGAGCGAGTCGTTGGCCGCTTCCAGCATCGACCGGTCGAACGGTGCGACCGCTGAGTTGTCATCAATTCGGGGACTCCGCTTCGTGGGTAAAACCACCCCACGCGCGCATTTCTGATGAGTCAACGCGGGGTGTTGACCACTTTTAGACCACCGGTCTATAGTAACGGTCGAACCATCAGTCGAAGGAGGCGGGATGAAGATTCTCATCGTCGGGGCCGGAATCGCCGGGCCGACGCTGGCGTACTGGCTGGTGCGGGCCGGGCATGAGGTCACGCTGGTCGAACGCGCGCCGGAACTGCGCCGCGGCGGGTACGTGGTCGATTTCTGGGGCGCCGGGTTCGACGTGGCCGAGCAGATGGGCATCGTTGCCGAGCTGCGTCGGCGGGGCTACGTGTTCAAGCAGGTACGGGCCGTCGACGGCAACGGGCACCGCTTCGCGTCGCTGCGGCCGTCGGCGATCCTGGGGGGCACCGGGCGGTATGTGAGTATCGCGCGCTCGGACCTGGCCGCGGTGATCTACGACGCCCTGGACGGTGCCGCCGAGTTGATCCTGGAAGACACCGTGCGGTCGCTCACGGACGAGGGGGACCGGGTTCGGGTCACGTTCGAGCGCGGGCCGTCCCGGGATTTCGATCTGGTCGTGGGTGCCGACGGCCTGCACTCACGGGTCCGCAAGCTCGCTTTCGGGCCGGACGAACAGTACGAGCGGTATCTGGGCATCGTGGTCGCGGCGTTCGAGGTGCAGGGCTACCGCCCCCGCGACGAACTCATCGCGATGATGCACGCCGGGGTCGGCTTCCAGGTGCTCCGGGTTTCCCT
Source organism: uncultured Actinomycetota bacterium (assembly GCA_963730295.1). Lineage (GTDB taxonomy): Bacteria > Actinomycetota > Actinomycetes > Mycobacteriales > Nakamurellaceae > Nakamurella. The sequence continues at coordinate 812,710 of CAVSRE010000012.1, forward strand.
CCGCGACGACGTCACGTTGTTCCTGCTCAGCGCGCGCCACGACGGTCCAGCCCCCATGGAGGATCGGGCCGCTCAGCAGGCCCTGCTGCGGCGGGCGCTGGCCGGCAGCGGCTGGGAAACGTCGGCCATCCTGGAGCAGATGCCGCGGGCGGAGACCTTCTACTTCGATACGGTCAGCCAGATCCGCATGCCGTCGTGGACCCGCGGGCGGGTCGCCCTGGTGGGCGACGCGGCGGCCTGCCCGTCGTTCCTGGCGGGCCAGGGATCGGCACTGGCGATGGTGGAGTCCTACACCCTGGCCGCGGAGTTGTCCCGCTCCAGCGATCACATCGAGGCGTTCGCCCGCTACCAGCAGCGCCTCGCCCCGTTGCTACGGTCCAAACAGGACGCCGCGACGGGCCTGGGCCTGGCCTTCGCGCCGAAGAACCGGTTCCAGTTGTTCACCCGGAACGGTGTGATGAGACTGATGGGACTGCCTAAGGTTGCGGACATGGTGATGGGCAGGAGTTTCCGGGACAAGGTCGAGCTACCCACGGCCGCGGCCGCCTGAACACCACCGCCCAGACCCGTGGTCCGACCCCGATTCGCCAACCTCCCGCCCGAGCAGCAGCAAGCCATCGTGCGGGCCGCCCGCGACGAATTCGCCGGCCGAGGGTTCCACGACGCCTCACTCAACCGGGTCATCGAGGCCGCGGGCATCTCCAAGGGCTCGATGTACTACTACTTCGACGGCAAAGAGGACCTGTACACCTACATCGTGCAGACCGACCTGGAACAACTCTTCGACCGTCTCGGACCGTTCGCGGTCCCGGATGAGGGATCCGCCGACGCGTTCTGGTCCACGCTGGAGGACTACTACCGCAGGCTGATGACAGCGCTGACCGCGACACCGGACCTGGCCACGTTGATCCGCGGCCTACTCGCCACCCCCACGACACCGGTCCTCGCGCAGGCGCAGCAGGACCTCACGCAGGCCCTGCTGCCGTGGTTGGAGCAAGCAGCGGCAAACGGGCAACGCGTCGGCGCCATCCGCACCGACCTACCATCGGACCTGCTGATCACCGTTGTCATGGGGATGGGCCAGGCCATGGACATCTGGCTGATGGCCAGACAACCCGACGAGGACGACCTGCCCCGACTGATCAGCGTCCTGATCGGAATGATGCGCAGCGCCGTCCAGCCGTAGCCGCCCGGGGCCCAGCCGGGTCGGGCATAGTGACCGGGTAAGCGCGCGTGTGCGCGCACCGACCGGCAGGGGATCCTCGCTCGGCCTGTCGATGGTCGATGCCTTCGACGCGTTGGCTCGTCGCAGGTGCGGTGACCTGATCGGCGCTCAGACCGCTGCTCGGGCCTCCATCGAACAAAGCGTCCTGTGTCACTGCGTTGGGCGGTGGCCGCTGCGCCACCGACGCACCCAGGCGATGAACTGCCCGCTTTGCCGATCGGTGAACTCGTTGGCCAGTTGTGTTGCCTCAACGGTCAGATCGGCGCCGCCGTTGATCGCGCGAAGAGACCGCAACGCCCGCTGCTTCGGCGTCTCCTCCTCGGGTTCGTCGGCATTGGTCAGAGGAAGCTGCCGCGGCCGGTGATCAGCAGCACCTTCAGCGTGGGGTGGATCTCCAACATCGTCGGCAGGATGTCCGTTCCCAGACCATCGGGTAGTGCCTGGTCGAGGAGTAACACATCGGGTCGGTGTCTTTCGACCTCGTCGAGGCCGGTGGCGCAGGTCGCGGCGATGGCCACCACGGTGATGTCCTGGTGGGCGCTCAGGGTTTCGGCGAGACTGTCCGCCAACATCAAGTGGTCGTCGACGATCGCCACGGTGATCGGGGCGGAATCCGGTGGCGGAAGCGCGGTCATCGTCGCGGCATCCGCGGCGGGGACTCCGGATTGTGCTGCATGACGCTCGGCCGCGTTGCCGCGCAGGGTCGACCGGTGATTGTCATAGTGCCTGGTCGGGTGGGTCGTTGCTGGGGTAGGCGGAGTCCGATGGTTGTTCCGGCGCCAGGGGTGCTGCGGATGTGCAGGCGTCCACCTTCGTTAGCTGCCCGGCCACGCTAGGCGATGTTGCTCGGCCCGGCGTAGACGCTGTTCTTGCTGGAGATGTCGATGATGTCGCCCCCGAGTTGCTGGTCGATCATCACCCGGGCGGCTTCCCGGGAGACCAGGAACGAGCCCTTGGCCATCACGTTGTGCTGCAGATCCCAGTCCTTGACGGTGTTTTCCAGCAGCGGCTTGGACAGTGACAGGCCGGCGTTGTTGACCACCAGGTCCGCCCCGCCGAAGGCTAGCGCTGCTTCGATGAACATGTCGGCGACCCCCTGCTCGTCGGACACGTCGGCCTGCACCGCTACGGCGACGTCGGGTCCGCCGAGCTCGTCGGCGACGACCTGGGCGTTGTCCTAGATGAGATTGGGATTCAGCAGGTCAGTCGGTTCTGCCCTGCCTCGTGGGTTCGTAGTCGTGCGGAAATGTGTTCGGCCACCATGTGGAGTCACGGGCGGCGCGGGCGGTCAGGAACGCATCGGCCTGGTTCTCCCCGTCCGTCATGAGCATCTTGAGGTAAAGAGGATCGCGATCGACCTTGGAGGCCAGGTCGAGGCCATCGGAGAGTGGCTTGCTCATCTGAATCCGGGCCATCTCGATCATCTTGAAGTCTGCTGCGGGTAGAACCTTTTCATCGATCCACTGGTTGATTTGCCGGACCCAGTGCAGCTCGGCGTTCAGCGACAGGTTGCTGCTCAGTTCGAATCGGCGGTCGACAATGGCCAGCGGCTGGACAGGGCGGCGATCGATCGACTCGGGGTCGATTTGGATCACCCAGATCTCGTCCGGACGCATTGAGGCCTCCCGGTCGACCAGGTCGCGGATCGGTGGGTTATGGGCGAACAACCCGTCCCAGTACGTGCCATGGTCGATTTCGATTGCGGGCATCAGCGGCGGTACCGCGGCCGAAGCGAGCACAGTGTCCACCGAGACAGCCGCCGGGACAGCATCCAGGGTGTCGCGGCGCCACTCCGGCTGTGGGCAGGTCTCCTCGAACACTGCGAACTCGCCGCTCAACACATCCACCGCTCCGCACAGCAATGTCGGGTGGTTGGGATGCTGCTTCATCAGCTGGATCAGATCCGGAAAACGGACAAGACCCTCCAGCAGGTCCCGCAGCCGCCGACGGACCTGATCGGGCACCCCGGCGGGAGGTGGAGACGCCGGCAGCACGCCTGCGTCGACCATCCGGTGCAACGCAACAACGAAGGGATTCACCACCAACTGGTCCCATGGGTCGTGAGCGGAATTCTCCCGCCAGAAGGTGGTGAGCAATTCCGCGGTCTGGGCACCCCGGTGCTCGGCGTCGTCGGCGTGCAGGAGCAGCCCGTACCAGGCCAACACACAGCACAGCGCCCCACCGGACGTTCCGCTCAGGGCGACCAATTCGTAGTCACGGTCCAGTCCCGGGTCTCGCAGGATCCTGTTCAATGCGCCGGCCGTGAATGCGGTCTGACTGCCCCCGCCCTGACAGGCCAGAGCGACTTTGGTTTTCGGCTTGATATCTGGCGGAGCCATTGGCGATTCCTTCATGGGAGTTCTCTCGGCGGCCCGCAATGGTGTCGCCTTCCTCGATAGGTGGTTCGGTCACACTTTCCGTGATCGGGGCGTGGCTGTCCTGACGCTCAGGCGCTGCCGCCGCGAACAGCTTGCCCGGCGCGCCGACGAGCTTCCAGTCGGCCAGCGGCATTCCTCATGCCAAGCCAGGTGGCTGAATCCTGTTGTCAGGTAACCGGTTCCCCCGGGGCGGTCGTGTTGTCTCGGAATCAGGTGCGGTGTTCAGGCCAGGAGCATCCGCTTGCCTCTCCATCGTCGAAGTCGCGGATTGGTTGAATACGGGCATTCGAAATATTTCATATTGAATACCCCAAACGGTGCTAACCGGTCAATAGTGTAGCGACATCCCGTCCTGCGCGCGGGTCGAAGTCGGCACGCCGGAGGTCCGGGTCATCCCCGATGAGCACCGGGAGCATTCCTGGCAGGCACGGCAACCGGATGTGCGGTTGCGGAACGGCTATACGTCACCGAGATGTGCGCAGCAAGGCCGCGGCCGCCGTGGCGGACATCTCTCTTGCCGTGTCGCCTTCCACGGTAGGTGGTTCTGGCACGGCCAAGGTGAGCCACAAAATTCGACCATTCACACATCAACGGTGTCATTGGGTCGCTGTATCGGGTTTCTCGCCCAGGACTTCACTTCAGGAGTGATCACCGACAACGAGATCCTGGCCGGCTGCAGCGGCGATGTTACGTTCCACGTCGACGTCCCGGGGGAGTACGAGAATGTGCCGGACGCACTGTCCGCCACCCGGTCGCTGATGGTTCGTGGCCTGCTCGGCGGGCATTGCGAGTTCGATATTCATCTGGAGCGGTCCAACGCCATCCTGGTGCTCGCCCGGGCCTTGAATGCCATTCTCGCCACGTACGACGCGCGGATCAGCGGCTTGTTCGGCGGCACGCAGAACAGCTCGATACCCGCTGATGGCGAGGTTGTACTGTCGATTCGGCCGGCCGACGTTTCCGGAGTCGAGCAGATCGTCGCAGAGTTGGACTCCACGCTGCGCGGCGAATACCAGCGGGCCGATGGCGGCATCCGGCCGGAACTGGACGGGACCGCGGCTCCGGCGCAGGCGTTCTCCGAGGCCGCGACAGGTCGGTTCGCCCGGCTCACCGCGCTCATCCCGAACGGTGTGCTGAGCTGGAGTCTGCTGACCCCAGGGGTGGAGACCTCCAACAACCTCGGGACCCTGCGCCCCATCGACGGCGGCGCCCGACTGGCGTCCACCATCACCGCCCAGGTGACCTCACGCAAGCACGAGATCCTCGACCGGGTAAGGGCTCTCGCGGCGCTGGCCGGCGGCGGAGTCACGGTGCAGCAGTTCGGCTTGGACGCACCGGAATTCCCGTATCAGGAGAATTCCGTGCTGCTGAAGACCGCCGCCGACGCCTACCGGGACGTTATCGGCGAAGAGCCGGACATCCACGTGTCGCAAGGCAGCCCGGAGCTCGGCATGTTCAGCCGGAAGATCCCGGGCCTGGAGATCATTTCCATCGGCACGGAACTGCATGCCCTGCACTCGCCGCTGGAATCGGTGAACCACACCTCGGTCGCCAAGGTCTGGCCGCTCGTCCGGGAGGTCGTCGGCCGGCTGAGCTGAGCGCCACCTGCGCATACCAATCGGCCAAGGAGGCAACTGATGGAGCTGAGATTCATCGGGCCGGCCGGTGTCGAGGAGTATCCGCCTGATTCGGCTCGGGAATTGTTGAGCCGACCAGAAGGCTTGGTGTGGTTGGACATTCCGACGTGGGACGAATTAACACCAAGGTGACCATTGCTGCCGAACGCCTGGCGGGTGATCGCGGTCATCACGTTGCCGGTGACCGCGCTTTCGTCCATTCTCGGCATGAATGTCATCGTCAACGACGCCACCCAGCCCGTCGAGCTCGCGATCGCTGTGCTGGCCATGGTCGTCATGTCTGCGACTCTGCTGATCTGGCCAAGCGGCGGGGCTGGTGGTGACGTTGCGGGGTGCTCTCAGACCTCGTCGCTCGGTACCGGACCAATGACGGTGCGGACCGGCGGCGACCCCAATCGGGAATTTCCGCGACAGCCAGGCGGTCCCGATATTCGAATGGCCAGGCGCACACCGGAGATTGCTCTGTGCAGAGTTCGGCCCCGACGCTCGCCCCTCGCCAACCGCGACAGATCTGCCGCGAGGGGTGAATGTCTTCGCCGCGAACCATTCGGCCGCGACGTCACTGCCCCGCAACCGTGGTCTCGGACCCGTTCCCGGATGGTCGGCACCGCCGTCAGAAGGCGCCGATGTGTCCCGAATGAGTATCCTTGAACCCCGCCACATCATCCGGACGGGTCGCCACCGGCGCCGGTCCCCCCGTTGAAGGGACGAATCATGGCCGAGGCGCTGCTTCTCGAGTTCGCCGGCGTGAGCGCCGATCAGTACCGGGCGGTCAACAAAGTCATTGGCCTGAATCCCGAAGCCGAAGACGGCCCATGGCCGCTGGAAATGCACAGTCACACCGCAGCGGTGAACGGAGACGGCAATCTCATCGTCTTCGAGGTCTGGGAGTCACGTGACTTGCAAGCCGACTGGATGGCCTCGCGGTTCGGCCCCGCACTCGTCCGTGTCGGCCTGCCCGAGCCGAAGCGGGTCGAATGGATGTCCGTCGTGGGCCTCTACTCCCCCTGAGTTGGCAGGAGCAGTCGTAGGTCGGAACATTCCGATTCGCCCGACCTTTCCCTGGTCCGCGGATTCGGTCGGGGGCTGCAGCTCGTAGGTGCCGGGACCGTCTGTGTCATCGCATGGTCACCTCGGCGTCCGGTGCGATCCGGACACGCTCGCCGCGGAACCCCGGCCAGTATGTTGCTTTCCAGGACGATCAGCCGGCCCGCGTCGACCCGGATGCCGTTGAGGTCACCGGCTGCGACGGTGTGACTGACGAGTACGTTCTCCGGCGTGCCCGCGCCGGCACCGTTTTTCGGGTCGCCCGGGTCCTCCGCGATGCGGATGGCCCAGAACTCGTCGACACCCCGGCTCGTGACCACGTTGGGGTCCAGGACTGTACCGGGCGCATTGAGCACGTAGAGACCGGTGGCCCCCGACGGCGCTCCGTCGCCGGTAATGTCCCCGATGGCGCTCCGTCGCCGGTAATGACTTTGTGGTCGATCTGGGTGTCGGGGGTGCCGAGTCCGACCTTCAGGCCCTCGCGGTTACCGCTCAGGATGTTGTGATGGATCCAGTTGCCGGGCCCCGAGGCGTCGTGCTGGGTCGCGGTGCCGCCGGTGCTGCCGTGACCGACGGCCGAGGCCCGGCTGTCCCGCACGCATCAGCACGATCTCTTTGCCGCGACCCTGGCCTCGACGGGGTTCGCATCGACGTGTCCGCACCGGTTGACACGATTCTCGGCGCGTGCACATCCTTGCGGTGGCAGAGCTTTTCGAGTTCGACGCACAGTCGACCGCCGCTCGGCGGATGTGGTCGGCGAAACTTCCGGCACCTGTCGGACGACGCGACGTTTCAACGGCTGCTAGCGTCCAAAGCCGACTTCGCTCATCAAGCGAGTTTCCAGTCAGCCGAGAGGATCGTCGTGTCGACCAATCTGTTGAACTGGGCGGGCAACCTGACCTACACCGCCGAGGCGGTCCTTGAACCGGCGACTGTCGACGAGCTACAGGGCCTGGTGGCTCGATCGCCCCGCGTCCGGGCGCTCGGTACCCGGCATTCGTTCAACGACATCGCGGATACCCCGGGCGCGTTGATCTCGTTGGCCGGCCTGGAGCCGGATATCCGGATCGACCCCACAACGATGACGGCCAGCGTCACCGGCGGAACCCGGTTCGGGGTATTGATCAGCGAGCTGCAAGCGCAAGGGTTTGCCCTGCACAACACCGGGTCGCTGCCGCACATCTCGGTAGCAGGCGCGACCGCGACGGGAACGCATGGCTCCGGGGACGGCCTCGGGATCTTGTCGACCGCGATCTCGGCGGTGGAACTGGTGACCGCGGACGGCTCCCTGGTCAGCATCGACCGGTCCAGCGAGCACCTGTCGGCGCTCGCCGTTGGACTCGGAGCGTTCGGGATCATTACCCGTGTCACGGTCGATATTCAACCGAGTTACCAAGTGCGGCAGGATGTCTACCGCTACGCGCCGTGGGAGACGATCCTCGGGCGACTGGACGAGGTGATGGCCAGCGCCTACAGCGTCAGCCTCCTCGCGGACTTCGCGAGCCCGACCGTGATGCAGGTGTGGCTCAAGACGCGGCTCGATCAGGACGAGCATCCCGAGGTGGCTCCCACCCTGTTCGGCGCGACGTGGTACGACGACTCCGAGGAGAAGTCGCGCCGGAAAACGTGAATCAGCGCGCGAGCGTGCCCGGCCCGTGGTCCGAGCGGATGCCGCACTTCCGCCTTGACGGGCAGCCGTCCAACGGCGGTGACGAGCTGCAGACCGAGTACTACGTCAGCCGTGCGCACGGTGTGCAGGCGTTGGAGGAGTTGCGCTTGTTGGGGGCGCAGATTTCCCCGCACCTGCTGATCGCAGAGATCCGCACGGCCGCGGCCGACACGCTGTGGCTCAGCCCCGCCTATGAGCGGGACGTGCTGTGCATCGGCTTCACCTGGGCCAAGCACCCTGCGGAGGTGGCGGCGCTGCTCCCGGTGATCGAGGAGGCACTCGCGCCGTACGCGCCTCGGCCGCATTGGGGAAAACTCTTCCACTTCGGCGCTGTCGTCATCGGCGGACGGTACCCCCGCCTCACCGATTTCAAGGCCTTGCGGACGCGCTACGACCCGGACGGCAAGTTCTGGAACCCCTTCCTCGAACGCACTCTCGGGCAGCCCTGAGGCGAACCCCAAGAAGCTGCGCCGAACCCTCGGCGATCTGCGGCGGGGGTTCGGCATGAATTGCCTGTGGCAGCGGCGACGATGTCATCCGCCGCGTGCGTTCGGGTTCGGGTCAACAGGCTTGTCGGCTACGCCACGCTGGGTGGGGGGACGTCGCTGTCGGCCGAGCAGAACCAGGCGGTCGTCCTCGGACAGGCCGCCCCAGACGCCGTAGGGCTCCTGGACGCTGAGCGCGTGTCGGCGGCAGGCGTCGCTGACCGGGCATTCCGCGCAGACCGCCTTGGCGAGTGCTATCCGCTGGTCCCGGGTGGGCCCCCGTTCTCCCCAGGGATGGAAGAACATCGAGCTGTCCATCCCACGGCAGGCGGCGTGCAGTTGCCATTCCCAGACGTCCTGAGTTGGGTTCGGCAGTCGTCCGATGTTCGTCACTCCGGGTCCTTCCGACGACAGTTGGCCAGGTGAGACAACGCTGATGTAGGTGGGCCCAGGGCACGCGACGCCTGGGCATTGCACCTTGGTGTGCTGTAGCGGGGACGTTGCGGTGACCCCGGCGGCGGGGATCGGAACGGGATAGCTGATGAGTTGCCGATGCCGACGCCGGGCGGGCGGAGAGCGTGAACTCCGCCCGCCTCGTCCGTGCCGGATGCGCGAGATCCGTTGCAGCGCAGGTGGGTGTGGGGACGACCGGTGGGTGGGAGGGTGCCTGGTCAGCGGCCTTGGTAGCCGCTGATGACGTCCCGAACCTGCGGGTACAGCGGGTGGTCCGGGGTCAGTCCGGTGATCCGTTCGGTGGCCTGCTGCGGTGTCAGGGTCCGCAGCAGTTGTTGCAGCTCGACGCTTTCGGGGTCCTCGGGCACGTCGAAGTGCAACGCCGCGCCGACGGTGGCCAGCAGGTGTTGCGGGGTGGCGCCCCGCTCGGCCAGTTCCGCCGCCGGCCCGATCAGCCGCTCATGGCGGGACAACTTGCGCAGCGGCTGCCGCCCGACCCGCTCGGTCGTGTCCGGCAGGTGCGGATTGGCGAACCGGGTCAGGATCTTGTCCACGTACGCCTGCTGCGCAGCGTCGCTGAACTCGTGCTTGGCCACCAGTAGTTCCTTGGTCTCCGCCAGCACCCCCTGCACCGCGGCGCGGACCTGGCTGTCGGCCAACGCATCGGACAGTTTGCTGATCCCGCGGACCTGCCCGTGATACGCGGTAGTCGCGTGACCGGTATTGACGGTGAACAGCTTTCGCTCGATGTACGGGGCCAGATCAGTCACCCAGGTGGCGTCCGGAATCGTCGGCGCGGCGTCGGCGAACGGTGGGCTCTCGATCGCCCACTCGAAATACGTCTCCACCGTGACATCCAGCCCCGCATCGGCCGCCTGGGCCGGCACGATCCGGTCGACCGCGGTATTGGCGAAGGTCGCCCTCGCCGCGATCGCCGCCCACTCCTGGTCCGAACAGTGCTCCCGGATGTGAGCGGCCAGCACGTCGGTCGCGTTGATCGCGTTCTCACACGCCATCACCGCCAACGGCTCTCGATCCGCTGACCGCGCGTGCAGCGCCGCGGCGATGGTCGGCGCCACGAACTTCAGCACCGTGGGACCGACCGCCGTGGTGACGATGTCGGCGGTCGCGATCTCCCGCACCAGAGCGGCCTCGTGGCTGCGACTGTTGATCGCCCGATAGTTGTCGACCTGCTCCGTGGACGATTCCAATCCGACCGCGAGCACCTGATAACTCGGGGTCGCCTGCAGCGCGTCGATCAGCGGAGCGGCGACGTCGGCGAACACCACCTCGTACCCGGCCCGGTGCAGGATCAGCCCGACGAAACCCCGACCGATGTTGCCGGCACCGAAATGAACAGCTGTGCCTGCCATGTCCTCAGTCCTCGTTGACGGCGTTGAGCAGGTCGTAGATCTCCTGCGCGGACCCGGCGGCGATGAGTTTGTCGACCTCGTCGGTGTCGGAGAAGATGATCGCGACCTTGCCCAGGATTTCCAGGTGGCCGCCCTCGTACCCGGCGATGCCGATCACGAACCGGACCTCGTTGCCGTCCCAGTCGATCGGGCTTTCGTATCGGATGACGGACAACGCAGAGGCCCTGATCGAGTCCTTGGCCTCGTTGGTGCCGTGCGGGATGGCCAGGAAATTGCCCATGTAGGTGGACACGGACTTCTCCCGCTCGAACATGGCATCGATGTACTGCGGGTCGACCGCACCGGCGTCGAGGAGGATCTGCCCGGCCTCCCGGATGGCGTCGTCCTTACCCGCGGCGGTGCCGGGGGTCTTGATCTGGGACACCGTGAGGATGTCGCTCATCTGCGTGTTCTCCTTTGGGGTTGGTTGACGGTCATTTCGAGGGGACGTGGTTGGTGACGCGCAGTTCCTCGACGATGTCGTCGTACTTGGGGCTGTTCATGAAGTTCTCCACCGAGACATGCTGGGCGCCGGGCACTTTGTCCCGGGCCCGCGGGGTCAGGTCTTGATGGGTGACGATCAGGTCCACATCGTCGACCAGGTTCGCGATCGCGATGTTGACCACCGTGACGTCGGTGAAGCCAGCCTTCTTGATCTTGTTCCGGAGCACCGAGGCGCCCATCGCGGACGAACCCATGCCGGCGTCGCAGGCGAACACGATCTTGTTGATCGGTTTGCTCCTGGTGGCCGCCTCGCGGGCCTCGTCGGCCTCCTCCTGCGAGGCCTCGATGTCGGTGAGCACCCCGGACACGCTGCTCTTCTTGCCCTTCAAACCCTCCATCTTCGCGGTCGCGGACGCCAGGTCCGCGTTCACGTCCGACTTTCGGCTGGCCCGCAGGATGATCGAGGCGATCACGAATGTCGTCGTCGCCGCCAGCAGCACCGAGGCGATCACCCCGACCAGGCTGCTCCCCGGGGTTTGGATCAGCACCGCGATGATCGACCCGGGCGCGGCCGGCGCCCGCAGGCCGGCATTGAAGATGGTCAGGGTGAAGATGCCGACCATGCCGCCGGCGACGGTCGCGATCAGGGTCATCGGCTTCATCAGCACGTACGGGAAGTAGATCTCGTGGATCCCGCCGAAGAACTGGATGATCGCCGCGGCCGGTGCGGTGCTCTTGGCCAGTCCGGTGCCGAAGATCGAGTAGGCGATCAGCAGGCCCACGCCGGGACCGGGGTTCGCCTCCAACAGGAACAGGATCGACTGCCCGGTCTCCGCCGACTGGTTGATCCCCAACGGGGTCAGCACGCCGTGGTTGATCGCGTTGTTCAGGAACAGCACCTTGGCCGGTTCGATGATCAGGCTGGCGAGCGGGAGCAGGCTGTGACTGATCAACCAGTTCACCCCGTTGCCCAACGCGGTCGATATGCCCTCGATGACGGGGCCGAACACGTAGAAGCTGACCACCGCCAAACCCGCGGACAGGATGCCGGCGGAAAAGTTGTTCACCAGCATCTCGAAACCCGGCTTGATCTTGCCGTCCCAGACCGCGTCCAACTTCTTCATCAGCCACGCCGCCAACGGGCCCATGATCATCGCGCCCATGAACATCGGCGATGGCGTACACATGATCACGCCCATGGTGGCGACCACGGCGACCACCGCGCCGCGGACCCCGTAGACCATCCGACCACCCTGCGCTGCGATCAGGATCGGCAACATGTACCGCACCATCGGGCCGACCAGCCCGGGGTTGGCCACCCCGTCCGCGTCCGTCCCGAACCCGCCGATCACGTCGATCGGGAACGGGCCCTTCTCGATGAACAGGGCAGTGATCAAACCCCACGCGATGAACGCCGCGATGTTCGGCATGATCATCCCGGACAGGAACGTCCCGAACTTCTGCACCGCGACCCGGGTACCGGACGTCTTAGCGGCGGGTGCCACTTCCGTACTCACAATGTTTCCCTTCCTTGATCGCGGTCCGGGTACGGTCCGCGGACGTGCTGGGAGCAGCCCAAACTGCCTATCCGGGAATGGCTTTCGGCAAAACGGGGCAGCGCGCTCGGAGCACCGCTGGGTGCCGGCCTGACGGGTGATGCAGGTCTCAGCGATGTGAACTCTAGCCCATGACACAGGGTTATGTCACCGGTGTCAGAGAAGTTTCTCAATTATCTGTCACCGGTGACAGGTAGTTCGGCTGTCACCGATGACATACTGGGCGGGTTCATTCCCGAGGCCGGTCCCCGACACGGGCGACCGGACCGCCCGGCCGCTTCGAGGAGAACATCCGTGAGCACGATGCGGGACGTCGCCCAACTCGTGGGGAGGTCGAGTCGGAGCGGGCGATTCGGGTGTGGTCGGCGATCGGGCGGCGGAGCCCCGCGGTGACCACCGCTCTCGGCCGGGCGATGTTGGCCCACCGCCGCATCGACCGGTCCGCGCTGGCCGAGTACCTCCGTGCGGCCGGGGGCGCTGCCGTTGACCCCGAGCAGGCGTGGCAGGTCATCGAGCGTGCGCGGTCAACGGGCTACGCCTGCGAGGAGCAGGAGAACGAGTTCGGGATCAGTTGTGTCGCTGTGTCGCTGCTGCGCTCCGGGGTGGCGATCGCGGCGGTGAGCATCACGGCTCCCGGCCGAACGGATGACACCCGAGCGCATCATCTGGTTGCGCGGGCAGATGTCTGAGGTGCTGCCCGCTCTGCTGCCCGACGGGCTACACCTGCCCCAGTCGGGTTGAGCCGACCCGGCAGGCCGCCGACGCGGTCCCACCGTGGCCACGGGTCTCGGACGATGTGTTGGCCTCAACCCTGGCCGTGGTGGTGGAGTTGTTGCAGGATGCGTTCGGCTGGTTGTCCGGTGAGTTGTTCGATATGGGCTGCGGCTAAACCGATCTCGGTGCATGCCTCGGCCAGGAATGAGCGGGTGATGCGGGGCGGGTGTCGGGAACCGTTGGGTGATGGTGCCGGTCATCGCGCGTGCAGGGATGTGGTGCTGCCGCAGCAGCGCGACGACGTCCGGGTCCTGGTACAGGCGGCAAGTCGGTGCGGTGTCGGGGGCTCGTTTGCATGGGGCCCTCCTCTGCGGACGGGGATGCCGTGCTCGTGCGCCCGGTTTGTTCGATGACACCGGGGTAGATATCCACCCCGTGATGCCATGCGGTGAACTGATCAGCTGAACCGATACAGGCGACTTCTGAACCAGTACAACCCTTCTCTGAACTACGTCTTAATGATAGATTGTCCATACAAATCAGTCAGGTTTCGCAAGCTGCGCAATCATGACCGGACCGCTACTTTCGCCCCTGCCGGGCGGCGGCAGCGGGTACCAACAGGGTGGACGCCACGCTGGGTGTCCACGCTGTTGGTGCTTGGTCAACACACTGCATCGGCCAGGTCCGACCGCGACGACTTCGTTGCCCGCCGAGCTCGTTGTCCGAGACAGCACCGCCGCTTCGTCGCAGTCAGCTGGCGCTTGCGCTCCGGCCCATGCGTCCGGATCGGTGCCAGACCACTTCCCATAGGCAAAGTCGAAGACATGTGTTGACTGCCGGGGCCTGTCCACATGACGGCGTCAAGTACGTGCAGCGGAACTGTGGACAATTCCTGAAGCCGCAACGACATCCGCGTGCACCCCTTCGGGGGTACGCCGAAGGTCCGCTGAAGCCCTCGCCGAGGGAATCGTTCGAGGGCAAGCCGACCCGCACCGCAGGCGCGAAGCGTCGAGGAGCGGAGGCGGCGCGGCAGCCCGTCCCTGCAAGTGATCTCCTCGGCGTAAGGCCGGCTCACACGGTACGCATCTGCAGGTGCGGCGAATATTTGGTACTAGTGGACGGTGCGCCTATCTGGAACGCTTTCAAACCCCAGATCAGGCGCACCGCCGACGGAGTCGGCCAATGTGACGGTGCCCCCAGCAGGATTCGAACCTGCGACACACGGTTTAGGAAACCGATGCTCTATCCCCTGAGCTATGAGGGCTGACCTGCACAAACACTGTATATCATGATCTTTCGGGCGCTCCCGTATGTCATATCTGACGGCAAGGGTGCTCGCGACGATCGAGGTGAGGATACCTGGCTTGTAGTCGTGGCGGTTCCGCGGCCAAGGCTGCTCGACTCCCGGCGGGCTGTGCTGGCGACGGCCCGCTTCCAGCGCGGCCGACGCCGCAAATGACGCGCATGCACAGCGCAACAGGCATGGCCGTTTGTCATCGTGGCCGGCGTCGGGGTAGTCGAGCTGCTGCGGGTCACGTGGCTGGCGTTGCTGCGTGGTTTTGCGGGTGCTGCATGTCTGTGCCTCCTCGGGTGCGGGACCTACCACCAACAGGCGCATCGGTGGACGGCAAAGTGGACAGCCGCTTTGGCCGTTCCTGCGGCATTTCGAATGCATCGGGGCCGGGTGCCTCGGCACGTGCTCTCGGTGGGTCGCATCTACCACGCCCGATACACGGTCGGGGCCGGGCTGCGCGGAGGATGGCGACGCGGACTCGGTCGACGGCCCCGTCGTTGCGTTCCGTGTAGTGGCCAGAACTGGATCCGCGAACGACGTGACTGCGTCGAGCACGTCCTAGAAGGACTCCGGGGGTCGATCGGTCAGGTCGTCTCGTCCACGCCGAGCGAACCAGCGATTTTGCCCCACCTCGGCGTACCCGGCCAGTTCCGCGGACAGGGTCGTCAGTTCGACTGTGCGATAAGCGGCAACGGCCTCGAATGCTTCTCGGACGGGCTGCGCGTAGAGGTGGTACCGCCCGGTGAGCTGGTAGATATCGCCGAAGTCGCGCCACAGGCACGACGGCATCCCAAGTCATACTGGCTCGCCGGCAGGCTGAAACACCCGAATTTCAGACGGTTTACCGTCGTCACCGACCGATGGTCGAACGGTCCATCGCCTGGCTCACCAGAGGTAACCGGCGGTCCGCTACCGGGGCGTGAGGAAGAACGATCAGTGGTTGCATCACTGCGTTGCTGGGCTCGATCTCCGGCGACTCGTCGTCCTCGGTTTGACCGGGTCAGCGGGGAATGGGTCATCGCAACAGCCTGAAACAGACACCCCGGGGGGCACCGAGGTCCCCAAAGGCGATCCGACGGGCCTACCGCGGAACTTCCGGTCGCGTAAAGCGAGGGAGGGTCAGGGGATTGTCGCAACACCCGAGGTGAGATGGGGTTTGCGATGTCCAAGAAATCGCTGGACAAGACGCTGGTGCGTCAGGTGCTGGATCTGCTGACGACAGGGATCGGGCCGATGGAGACGTCCCGGCAAACCGGCGTGTCGAAGACGACTGTTTACAAGATTCACCACAGTGTGGGTGGTGTGTATCGACCCCAGACCGTGACGTATTCCAAGCGGTATCTCGATCGTGATGAACGCTACGAGATCGCCCGGCTCCGGGACGCCGGCCACACGATCACTTGACGTCGCCGAGATGTTGAAGCGGTCGAAGTCGACGGTGAGTCGGGAACTGGACCGCAACGCCAATCCCGAAACCGGGCGATATGAGCCCGAGCGGGCGGAACGGTTGGCGTGGGAACGGCAGCGCCGGCCGAAGGAATCGAAGCTATCCGGGTCGGCGCCGTTGCGCCTGGAAGTGCAGAAAATGCTGGACAAACGATTCTCCCCGGATCAGGTGTCCGGGCGCTTGAAGCTCGAGCACCCCGACGAACCGAGCATGCACATCAGCCACGAAACGATCTACCAAAGCATCTACGTGTATCCCCGCGGAGAGCTGAAGAGAGAACTGAAAGCGAACCTTCGTTGCGGGCAATCCGTCCGAAAACGACGTGGCCGCAAAGAGAATCGCGGTCGCATACCGAACGCGGTGTCGATCCACGACCGTCCCGAGGAGGTTGAGGGCCGACTCGTACCGGGCCACCACGAAGGTGACCTGATCAAGGGCACCATCGCCTCGAACTCGGCCGTCGGCACCATCGTCGAACGCACCACCGGGCACGTCACCCTGCTGCACCTGCCCCACGGTTACGGCGCACACAAGGTCGCCGACGCGATCATCACTCAGATGTCCGGGCTGCCCGACTGGTTCGCCAAGACCCTGACCTGGGACCGCGGGACCGAGATGTGCCAGCACGCCAGGGTCACCCAAACCACCCAGATCAAGTGCTTCTTCGCCGACCCTCACTCCCCCTGGCAGCGCGGCAGCAACGAGAACACCAACGGCCTACTGCGCGAGTACATGCCCAAGCACACCGACCTATCGATCTACACCGCCCACGACCTCCAGGCGATCGCCGCCGACCTCAACAACCGCCCCCGCAAACGACTCGGCTACCGCACACCCCACGAGGCGTTCGTTACCCTACAAGCAGAACAACCAACTTTCGTTGCGACGACCCCCTGATTCTGCCCGACCAGATCATCCGCAAACCCGGCGAACCCGCCGCTGACCCCCAGCCGCCGCTGACCCCCAGCCGCCGCTGACCCCCAGCCGCCGCCGACCCGAGCCGCCGCCGACCCCCAGCCGCCGCCGACCCGAGCCACCGCCGTCGATCCCCACTGACCCGCACGGGCCGGTTGTTCAGGAGTCTCCTGGCGTCGTACCAGTCCTCCGTCGGGTGGCGCCCGGTTGCAGGTTGCTTCGGTGTGCGCCAGTCGGTTGAGGCCGTGCTGCAGATATATCTAAGGTGTCTTCAACAAACTGTTGACTTCGACTCGGTTGGCTTCTAGTTTCGTACCACGACAGAGAAGTTCCGCTATACGAGATCCCTACCTGAACGAGGTGGCCCTCGTGTCTGACTCGAGGTGGCGTCAGTGTCATTTTCTACTCATGTCCTGGATGCGAGCCGAGGCTGCCCAGCATCAGGCGTACCGCTGGTGCTGCGGGCCGCCGACGCGTCGGGTTGGCAGACGTTGGCCGAAGGCGTCACCGACGCCGATGGTCGCTACCGGCATTCCGATCAGGGCGGGACGGATCAGTTGCCGGCCGGGATCTACCGGGTGGATTTCGACACCGGTTCCTACTTTTCCGCGTCGAACCAGGTCGGGTTCTACCCGGAGGTCTCCGTGACGTTCGAGGTCACGGATCCCGCCGCGCACCACCATGTTCCATTGTTGTTGTCACCGTTCGCGTATTCCACCTACCGAGGGAGCTAGGAAGAAAATGAGTGTATCGCTGGGACACAATCAGTACGGAAAAGCGGAGACCAGGGTGGTCCGGATTTACCGGGACGCCGACCCGCACGAGATTGTCGATTACAACGTGAGTGTGGCATTGAGCGGCGACTTCCTTGATGTTCACCTGACGGGTGACAACGCGCACTGCCTCACCACCGACGCCACCAAGAACACGGTGAACGCATTCGCCAAGGAACACTCGGATGCGGCTCGCCAACCGGAGTCGTTCGGCATCGCGCTGGCGAAGCATTTCGTCGATGACAACGAACCGGTCGATCGGGTGCGTATCAAGTTGGAGATGTACCCATGGAACCGTCTGACCAACAACGGATCTCCACACCCGCATGCTTTCGCCCGGGACGGCGCCTATGTCCGGACTGCCACCGTGACCTACGACGGCACCAATCTGTGGGTCGTCTCGGGTGTCTCCGAGTACGTGGTGCTGAAGTCGACGGATTCGGAATTCTTCGGTTTCTACCAGGACAAGTACACCACCCTGCAGCCCACCCATGATCGGGTGATGGCCACCGCCGTCACCAGCCAGTGGTGGCACACCCAGACCGTGGATGTCGACTGGAAAGAATCCTACGACAAAGCGCTGGCGACCATGGGCGATGTTTTCGCCGGCCACCACAGCCTGAGCCTCCAGCAGACAATGTTTGCCATGGGTAAGGCGATGATCGATGAGCAATCGGAAATCGGTGAGGTCCGATTCTCGTTGCCGAACAAGCATCATTTCGTCATTGACCTGAGCCCGTTCGGGTTGGACAACCCGAACGAGGTGTTCCACGCCGACGACCGCCCCTACGGCTTCATCGAGGGCACAGTTCACAACGACGACGCCCCGGCTGCCGGCCTGGCGTTCGATCCGGGTCAGGGCTGGTAAACCACGATGACACACGATTCAGAACCGGTCGGCGCCGCCGGCGATCACCTCGCGGTCTTCGAGGGCAAAGGCCACCCGGTCGACGAGGTCCTGAAGCCGGGGCCGATGTTCGTCTACGGGCTGCAGCATGTGATGAGCATGTACGCGGGCGTGGTCGCGGTCCCGCTGATCGTGGGCAGCGCACTGAAGCTGCCGTTCTCCGACCTGTCGTACCTGCTGGCCGCCACCCTGCTGATCTCCGGTCTGGCGACCCTGTTGCAGACCCTGGGTGTGCCGTGGATCGGCGCGAAACTGCCGATCGTGCAGGGCACCTCGTTCGCCGCTGTCGGTTCCATGATCGCCATCGGCACCGGCGCGGGCGGCGGTACGGGCGGGTTGCAGGCGATCTTCGGGGCCATTCTGATTGCCGGCGCCGTCGGGTTCCTGCTCAGCGGCGTGTTCAGCCGCCTGCTGCACTTCTTCCCACCCGTGGTGACCGGGTCGGTGATCACCGTCATCGGCATCTCGCTCCTCCCGGTGGCGATCCGCTGGGCCGGCGGCGGCGCCGGCACCGAGGACTTCGGCTCACCGTCCAACGTTGCGCTCGCCGCCATCACGCTGGCCATCATCCTGTTGGTCTACCGCTTCCTGCCCGGGTTCTTCTCCCGGATCGCCATTCTGATCGGCCTGGTCGCCGGCGGTGTGGTCGCTGCCCTCATGGGCAAAGTTGATTTTTCGAAGGTCTCCGAGGCCCAGGGCTTCGCGATCTCCACCCCGTTCCACTTCGGTGCCCCGACCTTCGAGGTGGCCGCCATCGTGTCGATGGTCATCGTGATGTTGGTGATCATGACGGAGACCACCGCGGACCTGCTGGCCATCGGTGTCGTGGTCGGTCGCCCGGCCGACCGGAAGACCGTTGCGAATGGGCTGCGGGCGGACACCCTGTCCACCGCCGTCTCCGGTGGACTGCTGAACGGTTTCCCGGTCAGCGCGTTCGCGCAGAACGTCGGTCTGGTCGCATTGACCGGCATCAAGAGCCGGTTCGTCGTTGCGGTCAGCGGCGGGATCCTGCTGGTCCTGGGGTTCTTCCCCCAGGTCGGGGCCGTCGTGGCGGCCTTGCCGTTGCCGGTGTTGGGCGGTGCCGGGTTGGCGTTGTTCGGCAGCGTCGCGGCAAGCGGTATCCGCAGCCTGTCCGCTGTGCACTACGAGGGCAATCAGAACCTGGTCATCGTCGCCGTGTCGATCGGTATGGGCGTCATCCCGATCGCTGTGCCGGACTTCTACGATGAGTTCCCGTCCTGGTTCCAGACGATCTTCGATTCCGGTATCAGTGCGGCCGCAGTGACCGCGGTGCTGTTGAACATCCTGTTCAACGTGCTGGGCCGGAAAGACAACGCGGCACCCATTTTCGCCGACGGCCCCGCCCCAGGGGTGACGCCGGAGTTCCAACCCGGCGGTCACGCACCGCACGGCCCGGGTAGTCCCACAGCCCGTGGTGAGCACGCCGCACACAGTGACGGTGGCGTTCCGGGTGAGCGCCAGGTCCGCCCGAAGAGCGGATCCGATCAGCAGTCGGCGCACTGACCAACTCCAGTCGGCCCATCGAGCAGTTCAGAGCTTGGGCTCCAGTTCATCGAAGAGGAGAAGTAGATGGCATCGACCAGTCCCGGCTATGCGGTGACGGTCCGGGTGCAGTGTCCGTCATCGACGGATGCGACCAGTCAGCTGACCACGGCGGTGACCCGCGCGGGCGGGTCGTTGACCGCGCTGGACGTGGTGGAATCCCACCACGACTCGATGGTGGTCGACGTGACCTGCGATGCCACCGACCAGGAGCACGCGGATCGGATCACCGCAGCGTTGGGTGAGCCGGCCGGATTCACCGTGCGCAAGGTCAGCGACCGCACGTTCCTGATCCACCTGGGCGGCAAGATCGAGGTCACCCCGAAGGTCTCGCTGCGCACCAGGGACGACCTGTCCCGCGCCTACACCCCGGGAGTGGCCAGGGTGTGTATGGCGATCGCGGAGAACCCGGCCGACGCACGGCGGTTGACGATCAAACGGAACACCGTCGCGGTCGTCACCGACGGGTCGGCGGTGTTGGGTCTGGGCAACATCGGTCCGGCGGCGGCCTTGCCGGTGATGGAGGGCAAGGCCGCGCTGTTCAAGCAGTTTGCCGGGGTGGACGCCTGGCCGGTGTGCCTGGACACCCAGGACACCGACCAGATCGTGGAAATCGTCAGGGCCATCGCCCCGGTCTACGGCGGGATCAATCTGGAGGACATCGCCGCGCCGCGATGTTTCGAGATCGAGGCACGGCTGCGAGATCTGCTGGACATCCCGGTCTTTCACGACGACCAGCACGGCACTGCCATCGTGGTGGCAGCCGCCCTGCGGAACGCGCTGCGGGTGACGGGAAAGTCGCTGTCGCAGGTGCGGATCGTGGTCTCCGGGGTCGGCGCGGCCGGCACCGCCATCATCAAGTTGCTGCAGGCGCAGGGGGCCAGGAACATCGTCGGCTGTGACCGGAACGGCGCGGTGCACCCGGGGAGCGTGGCGCGGGACGATATGCGTCGTTGGCTGCAGCAGAACACCAACCCGGACGGTCTCACCGGATCCCTTGTCGATGTGCTCAAGGGTGCGGATGTGTTCATCGGGGTGTCGGCGCCGAATCTGTTGCAGGGTGACGACATTGCCACCATGGCAACGGATGCCATCGTGTTCGCGCTGGCCAACCCGGTGCCCGAGGTGGATCCGCCGGCGGCCAGGGAACACGCGGCGGTGGTCGCGACCGGGCGGAGCGATTTCTCCAACCAGATCAACAACGTGCTCGCCTTCCCGGGGTTCTTCCGCGGGTTGCTGGACACCGGCGCATCGGACATCACCCAGGAAATGTTGATCGCCGCCGCCGAGGCCATCGCCGACGCCGTGACACCGGAGGAACTGAACCCCAGCTACATCGTGCCCAGCGTGTTCGACCCGACTGTCGCACCCGCCGTCGCAGCCGCGATCCGGCAGCTCAGCGGCGGCACCGAGGGTGTCGTCACCCAGGGCGCCTGGGGTCGCTGACCTGCCGCGCAGCCCATGTACACCCGCGCAGCCCATGTACACCCGACCAGTTCGTCGTGAAGCCAGCCGAAAGTGAGAGAGCAGTGAGTAACACCAGCACCGACAGTGTGCCCGTCGAGGTCAGCGGGCCCGCAGTCCCACGGTCGGGTGACATCCTGACCGCCGATGCGGTGGCCTTCGTCGCCGAGTTGCAGCGGCGGTTCGGCCGCCGCCGGGACGAGCTGCTGGCCCGGCGTACCGAGCGCCGGGCCGAGGCTGCTCGGACCGGGCGGCTGGACTTCCTGCCCGACACCGAGCAGGTCCGGCGCGGGGATTGGGTAGTGGCCGCGGCGCCGGCCGATCTGGTCGATCGGCGGGTGGAGATCACCGGTCCGCCGGAACCGAAGATGGCGATCAACGCGCTGAACTCCGGCGCGAAGGTATGGCTGGCCGATCTCGAGGACGCGAACACCCCGCACTGGTCCAACGTCATCGGTGGGCAGGTCACCCTGTTCGACGCCATCCGCCGCAGGCTGGAATTCACCTCGCCGGAGGGCAAGGCTTACCGGCTGGCCACTGACCGGTCCCTGGCGGTGATCGTGGCCCGGCCACGGGGGTGGCACTTCGACGAACGCCATCTGCTCGTCGACGGCGCACCAGCCGTGGGTGCGCTGGTCGATTTCGGGTTGTATTTCTTCCACAACGCCAAGGAACTGATCAACCGGGGCAGCGGACCGTACTTCTACCTGCCGAAGATGGAAAGCCACCTGGAAGCCCGGTTGTGGAACGACGTGTTCGCCTTCGCGGAGGAGCACCTGGGCATCGACCACGGCACGATCCGGGCCACGGTGCTGATCGAGACCATCCCGGCCGCCTTTGAGATGGACGAGATCCTTTACGAGCTCAAGGATTACGCCTCCGGCTTGAACGCCGGCCGGTGGGACTACCTGTTCAGCGTGATCAAGTACTTCCGGGACGCCGGTCCGGGTTTCGTCTTGCCCGACCGGGCCGCAGTGACCATGACGGCGCCGATGATGCGCGCCTACACCGAATTGCTGGTGTCCACCTGTCACCGCCGCGGCGCGTTCGCGATGGGCGGGATGGCTGCCTTCATTCCCAGCCGCCGCGACCCGGAGGTGAACCGGGTGGCGATCGCGAAGGTCACGCAGGACAAGGAACGGGAGGCCAACGACGGGTTCGACGGGTCGTGGGTGGCCCATCCCGACCTGGTCCCGGTGTGCCGTGCGGTGTTCGACCGGGTGCTCGACGGCCGGCCGAACCAACTCGACCGGCTCCGCGACGACGTCCAGGTCACTGACCTGAACGCGTATGCGGTCCAACTGCTCGATGTGGCGTCGGTGCCGGGCCGGGTCACCGAGGACGGGTTGCGCAACAACGTGGACGTGGCGTTGCGGTATCTGGAGGCCTGGCTGGGCGGTAACGGCGCGGTCGGTATCCACAACCTGATGGAGGACGCGGCTACCGCCGAGATCTCCCGATCCCAGGTCTGGCAGTGGGTACACAACCAGACCCCGCTGGACACCGGTCAGGTAGTGACCGCCGACCTGGTTCGGTCCATTGCCGCGGCGCAGCTGTCCGAGATTATCGCCGAGACAGGTGAGGCCGCCTACGCCGCAAGCCAGTTCGAGCTGGCCAGGCAGGTGTTCGAGCAGGTCGCGCTGGCCGACGACTTCGCCGACTTCCTCACCCTGCCCGCCTACGCGGCCGCCATCGATCATCCGTGACCCTGCCCGGCGGCACCGGCGTCGAGCCATAGTTCATTTCATCCACGAAACACAAGGAGAAGTCAATGACGACAGTCGCTTTCATTGGTCTGGGGATCATGGGCGGCCCGATGGCCGGTCACCTCGCCGCCGCAGGGTTCGACGTGATCGGGTACAACCGCACCCCGGACAAGGTCGCGAAACTGGTCGCCGCCGGTGGTCGGGCCGCCCAATCAGTGGCCGATGCCGTCGCCGATGCTGACGTCGTCGCGGTGATGGTGCCGGATTCGCCGGATGTGCAACAGGTCCTCGCCGGCGACGGCGGGGTGTTCCAGAACGCCAGGCCCGGCACGTTGATCATCGATTTCTCCTCTATCAGGCCGGACGTCACCGCCGACCTCGCCGCACAGGCCAGGGACTCCGGATTCCGGCTGTTGGATGCCCCGGTGTCCGGTGGTGAGGCTGGCGCGGTCAATGCGGCCCTGTCGATCATGGTCGGCGGCGACGCCGCCGACTTCGAGGAAGCCGCGAAGGTTTTCGCCGCGGTCGGGAAGACGATCGTGCATGTCGGGCCCAGCGGGGCCGGGCAGACGGTGAAGGCCGCGAACCAACTGATCGTCGCCGCGAATATCCAGGTGCTCGCCGAGGCGGTGGCGTTCCTTCAGGCTTACGGGGTCGACCTGGAGGCCGCGTTGCAGGTCCTGGGCGGCGGGTTGGCCGGTAGCAAGGTGCTGGACCAGAAGGGCAACAACATGCTCACCAGGTCCTTCCCGCCGGGGTTCCGGATCGCCCTGCACCACAAGGATCTGGGCATCGTCACCTCCGCTGCCCGGGAGGCCGGGGTGGTCATTCCGTTGGGCGCGATCGTCGCCCAGCTGATGGCATCCGCGGTCGCGTCCGGGGACGGCGGACTGGACCACTCCGCGCTGCTGCGCGGGGTACTGCGACTGTCCGGACGCGACCCGGAGAGCACTACCTCGTCCGAGACCACCACCCCCACCAGCTGATCAGGAGAGAAATCCATGACCCGCATGCGCGCCATCGACGCCGCCGTTGCCATCCTCGACAAAGAAGGTGTGACAACGCTTTTCGGGTTGCCCGGAGCTGCTATCAATCCGTTCTATGCCGCCCTGCGTGACCACGGCGGCATCAAGCACATCCTGGCCCGGCACGTCGAGGGCGCCTCGCACATGGCCGAGGGGTACACCAGGGCCAAGGCCGGCAACATCGGTGTCTGCGTCGGTACCTCCGGACCGGCCGGCACGGACATGATCACCGGCCTGTACTCGGCATCCGCGGATTCCATCCCGATCCTGTGCATCACCGGACAGGCGCCGGTGGCCCGCCTGCACAAGGAGGACTTCCAGGCTGTCGACATTGCGGCCATCGCCAAGCCGTTGACGAAGATGGCGATGACGGTCATGGAACCCGCGCAGGTGCCGGGTGCGTTCCAGCAGGCATTTCACCTGATGCGGTCCGGCCGCCCTGGTCCGGTGCTGATCGACCTGCCGTTCGACGTGCAGATGACGGAGATCGATTTCGACCCGGACACCTATGAGCCGTTGCCGGTGTACAAGCCGCGGGCCACCCGGGCGCAGGCCGCGAAGGCGCTGGACATGTTGCAGGCCGCGAAGCGGCCGCTCATCGTCGCCGGCGGCGGCATCATCAACGCCGACGCCGCCGACCTGCTGGTCGAGCTCGCGGAACTGCTGAACGTCCCGGTGATCCCGACCCTGATGGGCTGGGGGACGATCCCCGACGACCACGCACTGATGGCCGGGATGGCCGGGTTGCAGACCTCCCAGCAGTACGGCAACGCCACCATGCTGGCCTCCGATCACGTGCTGGGTATCGGGAACCGGTGGGCGAACCGGCACACCGGGGGACTGTCCGTGTACCGGGAGGGCCGCACCTTCGTGCACGTCGACATCGAACCGACCCAGATCGGCCGGGTGTTCCCGCCCGACTACTCGATCGTGTCCGACGCCGGCGCCGCGCTGACCGAACTGGTCGCACTGGCCCGTGAACGCCGCGCCGCCGGGGAACTACCGGACCGCTCCGAGTGGGTTGCCGCCTGCCAGGAACGCAAGCGCACCATGCACCGGCGCACCCACTTCGACAACATCCCGATCAAGCCGCAGCGGGTGTACGAGGAGATGAACAAGGCCTTCGGCCGCGACACCCGGTACGTGTCCACCATCGGGCTGTCGCAGATCGCCGCCGCCCAGTTCCTGCACGTGTACAAGCCGCGGAACTGGATCAACGCCGGGCAGGCCGGCCCGCTGGGCTGGACCGTGCCGGCCACCCTCGGGGTGTGCGCCGCCGACCCGGACGCCACCGTGGTCGCCCTCACCGGTGACTACGACTTCCAGTTCATGATGGAAGAACTCGCCGTCGGTGCCCAGTTCAACCTGCCGTACATCCATGTGCTGGTGAACAACGCCTACCTCGGCCTGATCCGGCAGTCGCAGCGCGGCTTCGACATGGACTACTGCGTCCAGTTGGCGTTCGACAACATCAACACCCCGTCCACCGAGCAGATCGCCGGGTATGGCGTGGACCACGTCAAGCTCGCGGAAGCGTTGGGCTGCAAGGCCTTGCGGGTGCAGGACCCGGCCGAGATCCTGCCGGCCCTGGAAACGGCGAAGAAGCTGATCGTGGAGCACCGGGTCCCGGTGCTGGTGGAGATCGTCCTCGAGCGGGTCACCAACATCTCCATGGGCGTCGAGATCGACAACGTGGTGGAGTTCGAGGAACTCGCGCTGTCCGCGCAGGACGCCCCCACTGCGGTCATCTCGATGCTGGACTGAGTGGACATCGTGAAGCATGTGTTGCTCGCCCCGGACAAGTTCAAGGGGTCATTGCGGGCCAGCGAGGTCGCCGCCGCGGTGGCCGCCGGCCTGCGCGAGGCGGCACCCGGCGTGCCGACGGTGACCGTCCCGGTCGCCGACGGCGGCGATGGAACCCTGGACGCCGCGACCGCTGCCGGGTACCGACTCGTGCCCTGTCGGGTCGCGGGTCCCACTGGTGACCCGGTGGACACCGGGTATGCGGTGCGGGACGGGGTCGCCGTCGTCGAACTCGCCGACGCCTGTGGGCTGAACCGTTTGCCGACCGGACATCTCGCGCCGTTGACGGCGACCAGTGCCGGGTTCGGGCAGGTCATCGCCGCGGCCCTGGAGGCGGGTTGCCACCGGGTGGTCCTCGGCGTGGGCGGCAGTGCCAGCACCGATGGCGGCGCCGGGATGCTGACCGCCCTGGGCGCCCGGTTGCTTGACGACACCGGTGCCGACCTGCCCGCCGGGGGCGGCGCCCTGGAACACCTGGAGCGGGTGGATCTGACCGCCCTGCATCCTTCGGTGGGTCGCACCGAGTTCGTGCTGGCCAGCGATGTGGACAACCCGCTGCTCGGACCCACCGGGGCGGCCGCCGTCTACGGTCCGCAAAAGGGCGCCACGCCCGAAGACGTTGCCCGGTTGGACAGTGCCCTGCGGCGGTGGTCAACCGGGCTGGCCGACGCCATGAGAGTGACGACCGGCCCGTCCGGGCACCCCGCGGCGGATGTTCCCGGCGCCGGCGCAGCCGGAGGCGTCGGGTTCGCCGCCCTCGCGGTCCTGCGGGCCGAGGCAAGGCCCGGGATCGACCTGCTGCTGGAACTGACCGGGTTTACTCTCCAGTTGCCGGGGGCCAGGCTGGTGATCACCGGGGAGGGGTCGCTGGACAGTCAGACGCTGCGCGGCAAGGCCCCGGCCGGGGTCGCCGCCGCTGCCCGCCGCGCCGGCGTACCGGTGGTCGCGGTGGCCGGTCGGAACCTGCTGCGCCGCAACGAGTTGAACGATGCGGGTGTCAGCGCCGCCTACGCGCTGCTGGATATCGAACCTGACCCGGACCGATGCATGACCAATGCGGCGAGCCTGCTGCAGAACCTCGCGGGCCGGATCGCCCGCGACTGGCTGACCTGACCGGGTCGGCCCCAGACCATCAAGGAGAGAGTGGATCAACGATGACCGGCTTGGATGTGCTGTTCCGCGCCCGCCGCGCCGTCACTGCGGCCGGTGAGGTCGCCCGTTGTGTGGGTATCCGCGACGGACGGATCGTGGCAATAGAACCGTACGACTCGGAGTTGACCGCCGACCGGGAAATCGACCTGGGTGAGGATGTCGTCCTGCTTCCCGGGCTCGTCGACACCCACGTGCATGTCGACGAACCGGGCCGCACAGAATGGGAAGGCTTCGCCTCCGCCACCAGGGCGGCCGCCGCGGGCGGAGTCACGACGATCATCGATATGCCGTTGAACAGCATCCCGCCCACCGTGGACGTCGCCGCGCTGGAGATCAAACGTAAGGCCGCCCGGGACCAGGCCTATGTGGACGTCGGCTTCTGGGGTGGCGCCATCCCGGGCAACCTGCCGGAGCTCCGCGGCCTGCACGACGCCGGGGTGTTCGGCTTCAAGTGTTTCCTGTTGCATTCCGGTGTCCCGGAGTTCCCGCATCTGCAACCCGCGGAACTGCAGGAGTACCTGGAAACCGTGCGGTCCTTCGGGGCTTTGATGATCGTGCACGCCGAGGACGCCGACGCCATCGATCATGCGGAGTCAGCGCAGGGCGCGAGCTACGACACCTTCCTGGCGTCCAGGCCCCGCGGCGCGGAGAACGTCGCCATCGCACAGGTCATCGAACTCGCCCGATGGACCGGTGCCCGGGTGCACATCCTGCACCTGTCCAGCTCCGACGCAATACCGATGATCCGCAGCGCCCGCCGCGACGGCGTCCACATCACCGTCGAAACCTGCCCGCACTACCTGGTTTTCGCGTCCGAGGAAATCGGCGACGGCGCCACCCAGTACAAGTGTTGCCCACCGATCCGGGAGGCGGAGAACCGGGAAAAACTGTGGCGCGGCCTGGTCGACGGCGACATCGACTGCATCGTGTCGGACCACTCACCGTGCACCATTGACCTCAAGCGTCTGGACAGCGGCGACTTCGGGGTGGCCTGGGGTGGCATCGCCTCACTGCAGCTGTCGCTGCCCGCGATCTGGACCGAGGCCCGCCGGCGCGGGCACACCCTGTGCGACGTGACCCGGTGGATGGCCGAGAAGCCGGCGGCGTTGGCCGGGCTGCAGCGCAAGGGGCACCTCGCCCTGGGCTACGACGCCGATCTTTGCGTGTTCGCCCCCGACGAGGCCTTCGTGGTGGACGCGGCCCGGCTGCACCACAAGAACGCCATTACCCCCTACGCCGGGCGTCCGCTGGCCGGCGTCGTCCGCAGCACCTGGCTCCGGGGGCAGGAACTGACCGGCGACGAGTTCCGCGGCCAGTTGTTGACCCGCGGTGGAGCCTGAACCCCCGCCAGCGGCCCCACCGACACCCGTTGCGCCGTTACTCATTCGACGATTCTCACGACAGGACTGGAAAAAAATGCCCGAGGTCTATCGCACCAGCGCCGTCTCGACCGGCGACGGCCGTAATGGTCACTCCCGAACCACCGACGGCATGATCGACGTCGACCTGGCCACACCCAGGGAACAGGGCGGACCCGGCGGCGCCACCAACCCCGAACAACTCTTCGCCGCCGGCTACGCCGGATGTTTCCACTCCGCCCTGAAGGTCGTCGCCCGCGGGCAGGGCATCACCCTGGTCGGATCCCAGGTGACCGCCACCGTGGGACTGCTCAAGGAAGACGGCGCCTTCTCGCTGACCGTCGTCATCGCCGCTGACCTGCCGGGTGTTCCACCGGAACAGGGCGAGCGCCTGCTGGCGCAGGCGCACCAACGCTGCCCGTACTCCAAGGCCACCCGGGGCAACATTGACGTCAGACTCACCCTGGGCCAGCTCGCCGGCAGCGCTGGCCGCTGACTCCACCCGAACTGCAGCGCAGCACCTGTCACGACAACCGCAGCTCTGTGCGCCGTTCACCGCATTTCTATTGCCGCAGTTGGCTCACCAAAAGGAGAAAAGATGGCGTCCACCAGTGTCCCGTTGTTCGTGAACGGTGAAGGGATGCGCGGCGGCGCCGTGCACCACACCATCGCCTCGAACCCCTTCCTGGGCCATGTGCGCACCGCCCCGAAATACCGGTTCTTCTCCGTCGAGGACCGGTTCCCCGCGATGTGGCTGGTCGACCGGGGCGGAGTGTCCGTCCCGGGGGAGCTCTATGACGTCCCGTTGACCACCATCCGCGACCAGTTCATCCCCGCCGAGCCCGCGGAACTGGAACTGGGGGTCATCGAACTGGCCGACGGCGAGTCCGCCTTGGCGGTCGTGCTGCGACGAGAGGTCCTGGGTACCCCTGGTCTGGTTGACATCTCCGATCGGGGTGGGTGGCGCGCCTACCGAACCCGGGAGAACGACAGCCGGTAATGCGTGAGCGTCTTCGAAGCGACCTGAGTCTTCCTCGCCGGCCATCGCGACCGGCCCGGGTTCAGCGCGCTCTGCATTGGCGCAGACCCGTTGCGCCACAACAGCAATTCCAACTCACCCGTGAACCGTGCCCAGGCACGACAAGAAAGGGACCGTCATGACGAACACCTACTACGCCCCGACCGGGGGGCACCCCGCCCAGACCGAACTGACCACGAACCGCGCGGTCTTCACCGAGGCCTACGCGGTGCTGCCGCGCGGGACGATGCGCGACATCGTCACCAGCCTGCTGCCGTTCTGGGACAAGACCCGGCTGTGGGTCATCGCCCGCCCGCTCTCGGGGTTCGCCGAGACCTTCTCGCAGTACATCGTCGAGGTCTCGCCGGGCGGCGGCAGCGACCACCCCGAGGCCGACCCCGGCGCTGAGAGTGTGCTCTTCCTGATGGAGGGCGAGCTGTGCGTCACCCTCGCCGGCGAAAAGCACGACATGGGCCCGGGCGGCTACGGATTCATCCCGCCGGGCGCCGACTGGCAGGTCCACGCGACCGGAGACACGCCGGCCCGGTTCCACTGGATCCGCAAGGCCTACCAGCGGGTCGACGGGATCGACCTGCCGGCGGCGTTCTTCACCAGTGACACCGAGGTGCAGGGCATCGAGATGCCCGGCACGAACGGGGCGTGGGTCACCCAGCGGTTCGCCGACCCCACGGACCTGCGGCACGACATGCACGTCAACATCGTCAGTTTCGAACCCGGCGGAGCGATCCCGTTCCCCGAGACCCATGTCATGGAACACGGGATCTACGTCCTGGAAGGCAAGGCCGTCTACCTGCTCAACCAGGACTGGGTCGAAGTCCAGGAGGGCGACTTCATGTGGCTGCGAGCCTTCTGCCCACAGGCCTGCTACGCCGGTGGCCCGGGACGATTCCGCTACCTGCTCTACAAGGACGTCAACCGACACGCCACCCTGAGCCGGCAGTTCGGCTGATCGGGGAACAGCGCGCCGGCGCTACCGATGAACACCTTGTCCTGCTGGACTCGGTACCCGGCCGGTCCATCCGTCAGGTCAGCGGATCTCGTCGGGTGCCAGGTGTGACGGGCCGACATACGAGTTCAGCCATTCGTTGAGAATGCCCGCTCCGCGCCAGGTTTCGGCGATCCGGCCTTTCGCCTGCCTGGTGGACAACCAGTCCGGGGTGCCGAAGTCGCGGCCGGCGGTGAGGCCCTTGTGCTGCAGGAACCGAATGCGCGGATGGTCCCGCGGGTAGCCGCGCGGTGCTGTCGACAGTGCCCGGCCGCTGATCGTGTAGGTGCCCTCCAGGGCGGCAACCCGCGTGACCAGGGCCCCACCGGTGGCCTCGCCGTCGACGGCCTGCCGGAACCGGCCCAACTGATCGGTGGCCATCTGGTGGTAGCCGGTCGCCACATAGAGCCCGTCCGCGCTGATGTGGAAGTAGTAGAACTCACCACCCTCGCCTTCGGTCACCGCTCCCTGGCTCGTCTTGTAGGGGCTCTTGTCCTTACTGAACCGCATGTCGCGGTTCGGGCGAAAGACCTTGAACGGCCCGAACTCGGCGGACAACTCCTGGGTCAGTGCGAGCATCGGCCCGCGGACGGCGTGCTCGTAGACGTCGCGGTGGGAGTTCCAGAACTCCCGGGTGTTCTGCACCGTGAGCTGCTGGTAGAACTCCTCCGCCGCGGCCGGGAAGCCGTCGAACGGGCGGACAGTCGGATCTTCGGCCACCTGATGACCGTACGTCCCGTGATGTGTGCGACGGTTGGCAACCGGCCTCATCCGTCGGGCGTCAGCAATAGCGGGCTTCGATTTCCGGGTACTCCTTGCCCGTCCGTGGTCCACGGTGACGACCATCGAAGGGGTGCGCGACGTGCTGGATGACCATCCGACTGAGTCCGGGGAGCTGATCGCCGGCCGCTACCGGCTGGTCAACCGGATCGCCGTCGGCGGGATGGGCGTGGTCTGGGAGGGCTGGGACGAGTTGCTGGCGCGCCGGGTGGCGGTCAAACAGGTCCTCATCCAGCCCGGCCTGAGCGAGGCCGACGCCCTCCTGGCCCGCCACCGGGTGATCCGCGAAGCGCGGATCACCGCGCGACTGCACCACCCACACGCAGTGACCATCTACGACGTCGTCGACGATGGTCAGTACCCCTGCCTGATCATGCAGTTCGTACCGTCGGAAAGCCTGAATGGGCTGCTCCGTGACCGCGGGACACTGCCGCCCGCGCAGGTGGGCCGGATCGGCGCCGATCTCGCTTCCGCCCTGAACGCTGCCCACGCGGCCGGCATCGTGCACCGCGACGTCAAGCCCGGCAACGTCCTGATCACCGACGACGGCTCGGCCAAGCTCACCGACTTCGGTATCTCCCACGCGGCCGGGGACGTCACACTGACCTCGACCGGGATGGTGTCGGGCACGCCCGCGTACCTTGCGCCCGAGGTGGCGCGCGGCGGGACCTCCGGCTTCCCGGCCGATGTGTTCTCCCTGGGCGCCACCCTCTACGCATCGATGGAGGGGACACCGCCGTTCGGCCTCGACCCCAACCCGATGGCGGTCCTGCACCGGGTCGCGTCCGGTCAGCTGATCCCGCCGAAGCAGTCCGGACCACTGACCCCACTGCTGCTGCGGATGATGGCAGCGGAGCCGGCCGACCGGCCGACCATGGCCGAGGTGTCCCGAACGCTGACCCTGCCCGACAACCTGATCGACGCGGTGCCACCGGCCCCGGTCAGTCAGCAGGAGGAGCCTGCGGCGCGAACGGTCCCGGTCCCCAGATCGGAGTTGGCCGCCGCGCAAGGCCTCGCCGAAACCCCGTCGCTGACCGCACTGATGGCATCCGCGCCGGCCAAGTCGACCGAACCCGCCGCGCCCGGCAGGCGACGCTCCACGGCTGCCGTGGTCGCCGTCGCGGCGGTGATCCTGCTGGCCGTACTGACGGCGGGATTCTTCGTGTTCACCGGCGGCAACGGTGGCCAGGGCTCGGTGGCTGCCACCTCGGCGCAGAACCAGGCCGCGCCCGCGTCCGGAAGTCCCGCGCCGAGCATGGATCAGCCGGCGGTGCCCGGCGAGGGGTCGCAGACCGCGGCGTCGGCGAGCGCATCGGACCCGGCGGCATCGGACCCGGCGGCCGATCTCGCCGCCGCCGTGAGCAACTACTACGCGCTGATGCCCGGCAACACCGACGCGGGTTGGACCCGGTTGACACCGGCCTTCCAGTCCGGCATCGCGCAGAACCGGGACTACTACAACTCATTCTGGGCCGGCGTGGAACGGGTCGTCGCCACCGACGTCACCGCGACAGGGCCGGACACCGTCCAGGCGACCATCACCTATACCTTTACCGACGGCAGCGTGTCGGTCGAGCGCACCGAGTACCAGGTGGTGCGGGACGGCGCCGAACTCAAGATCGACAACTCGGCGGTGCTGAGCAGCCAATCCGGATGAGGCGGGCCGAACCCGACTCCGAAGGCGTCTATGCTGGCCTGACGATCGCCCAGCCGTGTGCCCCGACGGTGACGTCCGGACCGGTCTGACCCGCTGCCGCATCGTCGTCGGACGCGAGTAGCTCGCCGGGCCCGGCGCCGGTGAACGTGAAGGCGTCATCGGCGATGTTCAGCAGCACCACGATGGCCTGCCCGTCGGCTCCGCTGGTCCGCACCTGCAGTTGTTCGTTGGTCTTCGTCACCACCTCGATCCGCGCGTCGGTCAGCCAGGCTTCGCGCCGTCGCAAACCGATCAACAGTTGATGCAGTCGGTACACCGGCCAACCGTCCTGGGCCAGGTCCGCCGGCCGATCGGGAAAACTCTGCCGGACCGCGTCGTCACCGCCTTCGCGGTCCTCCTTGACGCCGACGAAGCCCTGCTCGTCGCCGTAGTAGATGCTCGGAACGCCGGGCATGGTGAACAGCACCGCCAGAGCGTGACCGAGGTGCCGGGGATCGGTCAGCTTGCTGGCGATCCGGGTGACGTCGTGGTTCCCGACGAAGGTCAGCGGGACGAAGTCGTCGACAAACTCGGCATGACGGCCGAGCGTCCAGGCCAGTTCGAAGAAATTGCCGTCATTCAGCGAACTCCAGGTCGATTTCCAGAGCTCGTACTGGGTGACGGAATCCAGTCCGCCCTGCTGCACCCAGTCGGCGAAATCGCCTTGAATGACCTCGCCCACGAACCACGCGTCCGGGTGCCCGACGCGGACCCGGTCGGTCACGGTGCGCCAGAAATCAAGGGGGACAGCGTAGGCGGCATCCAGTCGCCAGCCGTCGACGCCGCGATCCAGCCAGTGGGCCATGACCGACGCGACGTAGTCTGCGACGGCCGGTGAATCGTGGTTGAGCGCGACCAAACTGCCGTGTCCCTCGAAATTACGGTAACCGAATCCGTCGTAACCGTCTGCGGCCCAATCGATGTCGAACCACTCGGCCCACGGCGAATCCTGCCGGTTCGCCAGCACGTCGACAAAACCCGGAAATGCCCGACCGACGTGGTTGAAGACGCCGTCGAACAACACCCGGATACCGCGGTCGTGGCAGGCCGCGATCAGCTGGTCGATATCGGCGTCGTCGCCCAGCCGGGAATCAATGGCGAAATGATCGGTGATGTCGTAGCCGTGGGTTTCCGACGCGAATACCGGGTTCAGGGCGAGGCCGTTGCAACCCAGCTCGACCAAATAATCCAGCCACGACAACAGTGCCGGTAATCGGTGCTGGACGGGTGATCCGGCCGGCAGGGATTGCTCCTCGGTGCCGAGGAACCCGAGCGGGTAGACTTGCCACCAGATTACCGTGTCGGACCACGAACTCATCGCAACCTTCCTCCGCCCGAATCAACGGGTCACATCTCGGCCGAGCCGTCATTGGCTGACAACTGACGGGCTCTGGTCCTGCTCGGGTCGTGCTGCCCCACCGGGGGAACTGAGCCTACGCCCGGGGCGCGTGTCCCCCGGTGCTTCGGCTCACGGTGAACTCGCTCACTCGGGTGCATCCGAGGCGCACCCGGTTCCGGTACCTCATCGGCTGCACCAGGCCGTGTTTCCGCACCAGCGGAGACCCTGCCGACCAAGGCCGAATCGCCAGGTGCGAGTCGGGTGCGGGGTTGCAGACGGTTGACGGACCGCAAAGGGGGTACCCCCTCGAAGCGGGACGTGTCGGCATTGAAGACATTTCCGCCATAGCGAAACGAGACACCATGGCCGTGCAATCCGCGCTCGCGAAGGTTCGCGACGCACCCTTTCTGCTGGACGCCATCCGCGCGGCGGACACCCTCACCGCCGCGGCCCACCATGATGGCGGTCCGCACGCCGTCAAGCTGCTGGCCGCGGCGATCGGTGAGCCCGACGACCAGTTGATCGCCATTGCTGCGGTGCACGCACTCGGGGCGGTGTTCGACGACGGAGCCGGGGCTGTCTTGTCCGACCTGCTGTCCGATCCCGAGCTCTACCTGCGGGAACATGCGGCATGGGCGCTCGGGTCGCGTGCCCCGAGACTGGATGCCGTCGGCAGGTTGGTCTCCGGCGTCGCGGCGGGCGGCTTCGCCACCGTGATCAACCAACGCGCGTTGCGCCGCTGGGCGCAGACGTCGCCGGACCACATTGCGTTGGCGCTGGAAGGCGCGTTGCTCTCCCTGGATGACCCGGCCGGCCGGGCCAGGCTGGTGGAAACCATGGGCCTGGTCCCCGGCGCGGTGGCTGCCCGCTCGCTGCGGCGGATCGCCACCGATGAAGGCGAACCGATCGGCGCCCGGATGGCGGCCGTGGCCGCACTCGGGGACCGGGCCGACGACGGGGCATCCGGCGAATTGCTCCGGCGCCTCGAACAGTCCGGCGGCGAACTCGCCGGTGTCGCTCGGTTGGCCGCGTTCGATCTGACGGTCCGTGAACCACGCGGCCGAGTGTCGAATGCCGAAGAGTTCAGTGTTCGTGCTCGCCTCACGGCTGAGCCCGTCGCCCGGGAATCGGTCCATCAACCGGGACTAGTGGTGGCGCAACTCTTCCTGCATGCCGACCTGGACCGGGAATTGAGCCGGGCCGGCGCCGGCGACAACGGCGGCATCGCGACGATGCTGGTGCGGCTCGGTGACGCCCTGGCCGCCGAGCCCGGAATCTCCCGCGTCCTGACGATGTCGCGAGGGTCCGTCGGTGCAGCGGTCGATGCGCTGACCGACCCGGCGACCGGCCATGTGCTGTCGCCGATCCCGCTGATGTCCGAGCCGACGGATTCCGCCAATGCCTGGCCATTGTCCGTGGCCGCGGAGCGCGGGATCCGAAGGGCCCTGACCGCGCACGGCCGCGTCGACGTCGTCCACCTGCGGATGGCCGACGTCGGCTCCATGGCCGCGGCCGCGGTGGCGACCGAGATGGGCATCCCGACCGTGTTCACGCTCGCGCCGGACCCACACGCCGTCATCCACGCACTCGACATGACCGGTGCCCTCACCCGGGCGACCTTCGGCACCGTCGACGAGCGGGAGCACTACTGGTTCCGCACCGAGCTGGTGCGCCGGCTCGCGGCCGGCGCCAACCATTGCGCACTGTTCCCGCGGCCCAAGCTGCGCGACCAGCTCCGCGACCTGCTGGGAGTCGACATCGAACAGGAACCAGATCGCTACACGGTGGTTCCAGAAGGCATCGACCTGTCGGTGACGACCGGTGCGGCGGATGACGTGCGTGCGGCTCGCGATTCGTGGTCGACGCATCCCGCCCTCGCAGACCTGGAGTCCCTGGTGGCGGCGTTGCCCGCACACCGCCGCGGCCTGCCGTTGGCGCTGAGCGTCGGCCGGCTGCACCGGGTCAAGGGCATGGCCACTGTCGTCGAGGCCTGGGCGGCTGATCCGGCGCTGCGGGACCGGTGCAACCTGCTGATTGTCGGCGGCGACCTGGACAGTCCGTCCGCCGACGAGCAGGGTCAACTCGACTCCATTGCGGCCGTGCTCGCCGACAACCCAGATGCCGCAGCGGGAGTGATCATCCCCGGGCACCGGCCGAATGATGTGGTGGCGCGTTGGATGGCCGCGGCACAACTCGGCCTCGACGACCTCATCGCACCGAACGGTGTGTACGTCTGTGGCAGCCTCAAGGAGGAGTTCGGTCTCGCGCTGATCGAGGCGCTGGCCGCCGGGCTCGTCGTCGTTGCACCCGACGGCGGCGGTCCTGCCACCTACCTCGACGAGGGGGTCACCGGTTTTCTCGTCGACACCCGCTCGCCACGGGCGGTCGGAGCGGGAATCGCGGCGGCGTTGGATCTCGTCGCCCTACCCGGTGACGAACATCGGGTGGCCAAAGCCCACGGGATGGTTGCCGATCGGTTCACCATCGAGGCGATGGCGCATGCTCTGACTGCCGTCTACACCGGTGTGGCGGCGCCCGCCCGGGCCCTGGCGGCGTCGTGACGCTGCTGGTGATCAGCCCGGACTACGCCTCGCACCTGCTGCCGCTGGCCACGCTGGCCACTGCCTGGCGGGATGCGGGCGAGCGGGTGGTGGTGGCCAGCGGACCGGCGACCGCGTCCATCACCGACGAGTTCGGCTTCGAGCGGTGCGATCTGCGACTCGGCCGCGGATCGAACCCCGGCGTGATCCGGGCAGCGGACCAGGTCGCCGGTGAGGATGACGCCCTGCGTGGATTCTTCGCGGCCACCGAGCACGGGATGGTGGAAACCCTGCTCTACCAGGCCAATGCGCGCAGTGCCGATCTGTTGTGGGACCCGGTGAATACCGCTGTTCGGGTCCTCGACGTGGTGCACAGAGTGCAACCCGACCAGGTCATCGTCGACCACCTCGCCTTCAGTGCGCGACTGGCCCTGCTGGCCGGCGGCGTGCCGCACGCCGATGTGGTGCTCGGACACCCCAGCGCGCTGCCCGTCGGCGACGAGGTCTACGGGTACCCACCGGCCTGGCCGAAGGTGTTCGATCCCGATCCCGGTGGCCTGGCCGCACTGCTGGAGCGATGCCGTCAGGTACGCGACGATTTCACCACGCAGTGGAACGCCGCGCTGGAAGCCCTTGCGCCGCAGGCGACTCCGGTAGCCGATGCGTTCACCGAGCATTCCGACCTGGTGCTGCTGAACTATCCCGGGCAATTGCACGACCCGGCCCGCGGCAGCCAGCTGCCACCGCACGCCTTTCTGGGATCCGCGGTCCGCGGGCAGTCCCTGCCTGCCGATCTGCGCGAGTGGCTCGAGATGGACCCGGCAATACCGTTGATTTATGTCAGCTTCGGCAGCTTCCTGTCCGTGCGCGGGGATGTGCTGTCCCGCGTCGCGGCGGCACTCCGGTCATTGCCCGTGCGGGTGGCGATGGCGATCGGTTCGGCCGACCCCGCCCTGCTGGGCGAGCTGCCGGAGCACTGGCTGGTCCGGGAATTCCTGCCGCAGGTCGCCCTGCTCGAACACACCGCGCTCAGCGTCACGCACGGCGGCAACAACAGCGTGACCGAATCGCTGACCTTCGGTGTGCCGATGCTGGTGCTGCCGTTCTCCACCGACCAGTTTGCCGGTGCTGCCGCGATCGAGAACGCCGGCGTGGGCAAGGTTCTGGATCCCAACGCGGCCTCGGTGGACGAACTGCGGTCGATGCTCTGCGACCTCCTTGCCGGCGAGAACACGAGTGCGGCAGGTGGTATCGGTGACGAGCTGCGGGAAACACCTGGGCGGCAACGCGCGTGGCAGGCGATAACCGACAGTCGGTGAGCGGACAAGCCTACGCGGCGAATGCCGACCGCTGCGGGCGCGATGGTGAGCACTGCACCGAACAACCGCGTGGAATCGTGACGACGCCGCGCGGTATGCCAGGCTGAACGCATGACGACGTGGCTGGTGGACGCGATCCTGTTCGACCTGGACGGCACCCTGGTGGACTCCGCCGGCAGCGTCGAACGTAGCTGGCGAAAGCTCGCCGACAAGATCGGCCGACCGTGGCCCGAGGTGCGGCCGCACATCCACGGCGTCCCGGTGCAGCAGGTGATGGCCCTGCTCGAACCGGACATGCCCGCGGAGCGCGTGGAGGAGCTGCGGGCCTTCATGGTGGAGTCCGAATCCACCGATATCGAAGGCGTTGTCGCCCAGCCGAGCGCCGCGGACGTGCTGGCCGGACTGCCGCCGGAGCGCGTCGCGATCGTCACCAGCGGGGGAGTGCGGCTGGCCAGTTCCCGGATCGCCGCGGCCGGGTTGCCCACCCCCGCGGTGGTGGTCACCGCGGACGATGTCGCCATTGGTAAGCCGGATCCGGCGCCCTACCTGATGGGCGCCAAGCTGCTGGGCTTTCCGCCCGAACGATGCCTGGTCGTCGAGGACGCCCCGGCCGGCGTGCTCTCTGCGAAGGCGGCCGGCTGTCCGGTGATCGGGGTGCTGACCACCCACGCGGCGTTGGACGCACCCACCGTCCGGACCCTCGCCGACGTGCGGTTCGCGCCCGTCGACGGCGGGATCGAGGTCAGCATCCCGTGCTAGTGCCGGCGGGCCGGATCAGTACATGTTCTCGACGGAAAGTCGCGCTGATTGCTCAGGTGGGCCAGCAACACCGACGACAGTGGCATTGACCAACAACACCGAGGACCTCAGCCGGGAGGGCCGATACGGGCGGCGAGCCAGCCGAGGGCGGTCGCCCGCATCGTGGCGTCGAAAAGGTTGCTCTGCACCTGATCGTCAGGTGGAACGCAATCGGCAAGGACCAACGAGACCACGCCGTGCACCGATGCCCACAAGGAGAACGTGATGGTGGCCGGGTCCCCCCGCAGCACACCCTGATCGACACCCGCCTGCACGACGATGGCCAATGGCTCGATCGCAGAAGCCGCCGTCGCTGCCTGCTCCGGCGTTCGCTCGACACCCGCCAGTGCCTGACTGAACATCACGCCGTAGAGGTGCGGGTGCGCCTGCGCCCAGACCCAATAGGCCCGGCCAAGGTCGGCAAGGTCGTCGACGGTCCGGCCGGTGATGACCACACCGCGTTGGGCGTCGCCGAAGCTTTGAAAAGCCTCCTCGAACAACGCCCCCAGCAGGTCCGCCTTGCTGCCGAACAATGCGTATGAAGCACCTCGCCGCCCATCCCGACGCCGGATTGCTGAGCTACCACAACTGGTTCGGCCGGACCACAATCCTGCTGTCCTACTGGACCGATACCGCTGCCGTACAACGGTTTGCCTCGGACCCCGACGCGCCACATGCGGCCGCCTGGCGGGACTTCACCAAGAAGATCGGCGTCAGCAAGGATGTCGGCGTCTGGCACGAGCTCTACACTGCTCGACCGGGTGACTTCGAGGCCGTCTACTCGAATATGCCGGTCTTTGGGATGGCCGGGGCCGGCGAGCACCAGCTGGTCGGCAATGGCACCCGTACCTCGAAGCAGCGGATGGCGGCCGGCGCTAGCTTCGCTTGCTCCGCATTTTGTTTCCAATCAGATCAAGTTTTCGTTCAAGCGGCGGCCAACCCGTCGTCGATGAATTGGTCCAGTGCGCGGTCGAGTTGGCGCCAGGCAGTGGCGAGTGGGCTGCGTTTGGCCAGTTCAGGTGGTAGTCGGGGGTCGAGCGCGGTTAATCCGGGGCCGAGCACACGTCCGTAGGCCTTGGTGAACAGGACGGCGATCGCGCGTCCGCCCGGGGTGAGTCGGTACCGGTGGGTGTGCTCGATGCGCTCGATCACGCGTTTCCGACGCAGGCGGCGTAGGTCGTAGGTTGCATGCCGACTGGTGTAAGGAATGTCCAGCAGGGTACCCATCAGCTCCGTGAGTGCTTTGTTGTCGAAGCCGTTGATGAGGTGGCTAAAGCCCACGATGGCGGTCATGGCCGCCATCACTCGGGGATCAGCGAATCGCAGCCCGGGAGCGTGTTGGCCGTCGATGGTGGAGGACGGCAGGGTCACCTCAGTCAGGGTGGCCACGTCGGGAGCGGGTCGGGCGTCGGCGGCCTGGGCGTCACACAGACGCTGGTTGGCGTGCTCACCAACCTGTCGGAGGGCTCGCCAGTTCTCGGCGTTGACCCTGCGACCGATGCCGAAGTCACGGGAGTCGCCGATCACCGTTTCGGTGCGCAGCGCCCGGTGCTCCTTAAAATATTGCTTGAGCCGGCTGGATTTGTAGTAACAGCACAGTTGCGGGTCCACCCCGCGGGTGATCACTTTGGTGCGGAACGTGCCCGGCGTCCTGCTGTTGATTCGCTTGTCGAAGATCAGCGCCACCGAGGACGGGCGACCGACATCCAGATGGTCGCGGATGACCTGCTCGAAGAACGCCCGACCGGCGTCCGGCCGGTCGAACACCCGGGTGTCGGACACCTCGAACTGGCGGAACGCCAACTCGTACACGTACCCGGCGCGCAGATCCGCCGTGCTGAATGGGGACGGCAGCCGGTGCGCCCAACGCCAGAAGAAGCTCTTCACGGCTCCAGACCCGCACCGGTCGCAGATCCGCTGCAAAGCGGCCGGATCGTCACAGGAACGGAAACCGTTATCCAAGGCGGTGAAGCCGATCCCGGCCTTCACGCATTGCCGCTTGGCCCACTCGTGACCGTTCAACCAGATCCATATCGGATACGGCGCATACGCATTGGTTTTCCAGAATGCCCCACCCCATTCCGGATCCCACAGGGCCGAGGTAGGACGCTGGCGAGGTACCTTGCGGTCCTTTTCCAACGTCCCCCTCCCGAACCCGGCGTGCGGGTTTCCTCGCACCGGGCTCTCCAGTGATTGCTACGTGAGTGACGCGGTCGGTCGCCGGTTGTGGATGGTGTCGTGGCAGGGCTGGCAGACCACAAGGGTCTTGCGTCGTAGCCGAGCCATGGTTTCCATCCACGCGGGCGTGCCGGGCTGTCCGGGTGGGCCGAGGTCGGCGAGCTTGCGGATCTGGTGCACACGCACATGCTCCGTGTGCCCGCACAGCTCGCACCGGCCCTCCAGGAGCCGAACGATCAGCTCCCGGCGACTGGCCGTTCCCGGGACGGGGACGCGGTCCACCGGGATCGCGTTCCTCTGCCGTCGAAGTGGGATACCGCCGAACCGTGAGACCAGTGGCTTCCTGCCCTCTCCGTGTTCAACGCTGACCTGGAAGCATTTTCTCGGCCCGTACGGTGTCGAGATGGTGGCCTGGTACTTCCGGGCCATCTTCGATACCGACGAGTCGTACTTACCGGCCAGCGTTTTCAGCATCGAGGTCACCATGACCCAGTGCAGTCGGCTCAGTCGCCAGACGTCGCCGGCCAACAGGTAGTACTGGACGAGGCCCCGGTACTGGGCTCCGTAGCGGGCGATGATGGTGTGATCATCATTGTTCGTCAGCTGAGGGAGCCGCGCGGGTTTTCCACGCTGCATGTACCGAGCGCACTTGGCCTTGATCACCGATTTGGGCACACGCAACCCGACCGAGCCGTTGACCAGACGACGGCCACGGACAAGTTTGCGATCGGCGTGCTGAACGGTGATCTCGTAACCCAGGAACCGCGCCGCGCCGGAGCGGGCGTGGGTGATCAGAGTTTTCTCCTCGGACAGTTCCAGCTTGAGGTCATCACGCAGGAACCGGGTGAGGCGTTGCTTGATCTCCTCGGCTTCGGCCTTGGGTCCGGCAAACCCGAGCAGGGTGTCATCGGCGTACCTCAGGTAACGCAGCCGCCGGTAGCCCGGATCCCGGGGATCCTGGGTCGGCAAACCGCGTAGCTGCTGGCGCAGCGCCCGCATCGCGACATGATCACCGCGGTTACGGGCCCGTCCAAGTGCGCCTTGCACCCTGGCATACGCAGGATTACGCTTTCTGCGTATTCCTCGGGTGTATTCCGGTAGCA
Source organism: uncultured Actinomycetota bacterium (assembly GCA_963730295.1). Taxonomy (GTDB): domain Bacteria; phylum Actinomycetota; class Actinomycetes; order Mycobacteriales; family Nakamurellaceae; genus Nakamurella. Next base: position 854,914 of record CAVSRE010000012.1, read on the forward strand.
GAACCGTCTCGACAAAAGTGTCCAACCTATCCAGGTAAATATTGGAAAGGATCGGAGAAACCACCCCGCCCTGCGGCGCACCGCTGAGCGTGGCATTCCAGACCCAGTCCTCCAAGTATCCCGCTTGCAGCATATTTCGTATCAGCCGTAGCAACCGGTTGTCGTGGACCTTCTCGCTGAGTGTGTCGAGCATGACTTGATGATCAAGTCGGTCGAAACACTGGGCGATATCGCCCTCGATGAACCAGGTTGTCCCGGTCCAGGCGACCGCCACGTCACGTAATGCGGTGTGGCAGCCCCGGCCGGGACGGAAACCGTGTGAATGGTCGGAGAACTGCGGTTCATAATACGCTTCAAGGAGCAAACGCACTACTTCACCCACCAGTTTGTCCGACCAGGACGGCAGGCCGAGCGGTCTACGTTTCCCGTTCTTTTTGGGGATGTAAACACGCCTGACGGGCTTGAAACGGTAGCGTTCGTGGCGCATCGCATCAATGATGCGTCCGATCTTGCCCAACGACATGTCGTCCGCGGTCTCCGCATCCGCCCCAGGCGTCATGGCCCCCTTGTTGGAGTACAGACGCCCATAGGCCAACAGATACAACTGCGGGTTGAACAACTGTCGGTACAGTTCGCTGCACGGCAGGCCGCGCCTACCGCGCTCACGGAGGACACCTAATACCGTTTCGGCGTCTTGCATTTCGCATACCTTTCGGTCTTTGGGTATCCAATCACCTGTGCCCCTTGGCCCTGTGGGCGGCTTTCCCGCCCTCCTTGGTGGGTCGTGACTCCCACGACTACTACGGGCACTCCGTCGCCATAGGACTCGCGTCCCGCAGGCGATCCCACGTTCGTCCTCGTCGTACGTTCTAGCGTGACGTAGGCGTCCCACTCATCTCCTTGAATGCCCTCATTGGGCATCGCTCCACGCTCCGAAGGTTGCATCGACCCTTTTACTATGTCGACGCAGAACGTGGCACCGGTTTCGGGTATCTTTCCGGCGGATGTTTCTTTGCATCGTCTGGAGATTGGGATATCAGGCAATCCAGCTTTCGCCATATCACGCGGGTCCCGCAGCGCATCACCTCTGACACCTGAACCTGACCGCTGCTTATCTGGCATGCTATGGTCCCCGTCACCTTTCGGATCGAGGTAAGCCATTAGACCCAAGAACCTCCCTTCGAGTTCTTCCCAGCTAAACTGGGAATACGACCAGGCGCCTCGTGGCGCATTAGAAGTAGAAATGGTTGATGAACGCCATCTGCCGGCCCCACTCCATGTGCGGATGCGCGGCATGTTCCTGACCCTTGGCCTTCCACGATCGCCACACCGGCGCCTTTTCCTGCGCGATCCCGATCAGCACCACTGCGCCCTCACCACCAGCGGCCGCGGCCGCATCGATGTACGGGCGGGCTATCGCTTCCTTGTTCTCACCCTTCCCGAAGTGAATCATCGGCACGCCGTGGTCTTTCGCCCATCGGTGTACCTCGGCGACGTAGGCGTCCCGATCTTCCCGAACGCCGCAGACGACGGGATGACAAAGCCCGCTGCCAACGAAGGAACTGACACACCCAGCCCACCGTCTGCAGCTTCGGTACATACGCCTGCAAGAGGATCCGGTCGATCGACCGGCAAGTGAGCGTGACCTGATCCCGCAGTAGGGTCGAGTAGTCGGCCATGACGCCTCCAAGTCTCAGCAACTCCGAGGCTACGACCGACACCAGCGAGGGGGCCTCTGATCAGCGAGACCCCCTCGCCACCCGCAACATGCCTCCAAAGCCAGCGACTCTTGGCGGTATGAGGATGCTCGTACCGCTAGCTGAAGGCGCCGCGGATCAGGCTGATCCCCGAATGCAGTGGATTGCCGTCCGGCGGTTCGTCGGACACATCCACCACCCGATATTCCTGGGTGTTGATGCCCGCCGGCACGGTGAATGAGCCGGAGCCGTCGCTCAGGGTGCCGAGCGAGACCATCCGACCATCGTCGCCGAACAACCACACCTCGTAGGAATCGTTCGACGGTGGTAGGTCCGCGGCGGTGACCCTGACCTCCTGGCCGGTGGCCGCGGCGACCAGTTCCGCCTTGCCAAGCTGCTCCTGCTGATCGGCCGCCAGCGGACCGCCCGGTACCGGGGTCAGGGGTGCGGTGGCCTCGAGCGTGACGTCGTTCGCGCGGTTCTGCGAGACGATGACCGCGCCGGCCCCGACGGCGATACCGACGACCGCAGCGGCCAGCGGTGCGGCCCAGCGGGACCACCGCCGGGGTGGCGGGGTCGAGGACCTCGTGGACGGGCCCGGGCTGATTGACGCCCGGGTCGTTCCCGTGCCGGGTACCGCGCGCAAATGGGGCGAAGAGCCGCTCGCGGTGGTTGATTCGTCGTTCTCCGAGGTTGGCGGTATCGGTCCGGTATCCGCGACGGGTCCCGATTCCGGGACCGCGGTCGCCACGGCACCCGCGGTCGGCACGGCGCCGGCGGACTCCCGTGTGCCGGTAAAGCCGAGCTCCGACGCGATGGCAGCCCAGACGTGCTCCCCGGGTCTGGGCGCGTTCTCACCGAAGTTGCTCAGCTCGGCGAGTTCAACCGTCTCCCGGAAGGATTCGATCTCGGCCGTGCACGCGGCGCAACCGGCGATATGGGCGTCGACGGTACTGCCCAGGCTCTCGCCGAGGGCGAGTAGCGCGAGGTCGTCAGCATCAGGATGCGGCACCGTCCACCTCCCAGCGCTTTCGTAGCAGAATGAGGGCCCGCCGGATGTGACTCTTGACAGTCCCGATCGGAATACCCGTGGTCGCGGCGATCTCGGAGTGAGAAAGATCGCCGTAAAAAGCCAGTCGCAAAACCATTCGTTGCTCGTCGGGTAAACGATTGACTTCGTCTCCGACAACTACCCGATCCACCACCCGGTCAGCGGACTTCACGTCCGTGGCCGGCGGAGCGATGCTCTCCGCCGCCGCGACCACCTTGCGGTCCCGATCGAGCGATGCGTACCGATCGGCGATCAGCCTGCGGGCAATACCGAGCAGCCAGGCGCCGAGCGACCCGCGTGCCGGATCGAAGCCTGCCCTGCCCTTCCAGGCTCGGACGAAGACCTGCTGAACGAGTTCCTCCGCATCGTGGTGGTTTCCGAGCCGGAGCATCCCGACCCGCTGCACCATCCCCGCGTACCGGTCGAAGGCCTGGCGCAGCGCCAGGTCGTCACCGGCCTGAAATCGTTCCATCCATTCGCCGTCCAGGGCCTGCTCAGTCGATGCCGCGCCTGACGGTTCCTCCCGTGCGGGCGGGATCGGGGAGCTGGGCACCACAAGAGCGTAGGTCATGGACTGCTCGGCACCGCGGTGATCGCGATGTTGTCGTCATAACCCAGGGTGGAGTTGTTGAAGGAACCGCCGCAGGTGATCAGCACCAGCCGTGGGTCGCCGCCCCGGTCGAACAGCCGATCGAGCGGAACGTCGCCTTTGGACCATTCCTCCCGGGACAACACGGAAAACTCCCGGCTCACGCCCGCCTCGTCGACAACCCGGACGACATCTCCCGGGCCCAGGTCGCCGATGCGTCCGAAAACTCCAACGCCCTGCCGGTAATCGTCGACATGACCGGACAACACCGCCGACCCGGCCGCGGCCCCCGGCGCCGGTCCGAAGCGGTACCACCCGACGGTGGAGACGTCCTGCGGTACTTCCATCTCACCGGAGCTGTCCACTCCGACGGAGACGACGACCGTGTCGACGCCGAGGGCGGGAAGTTCGATCCGGGCCGGAGCCGCCACCGGCGCGGCCACGGCCGGTACTTCTGCCCCGGTCTGCGGTTGGGCCGGCGTCGGGTCGGGTGTTGGGTCGGATGTTGCAGCGACCGCGCCTGGGCCGGTCGACGTGGGTGATTGGCTTCCTACCGGGCCAGCAGAAGACTGATCCGCCGCCGCTCCGCCGGCGGCGCCGGTGCTGGCGCCTCCCGCCCCCGGTGCCCCCGAGGTCACCAGGGGCGGAGAGGCCAGTGCTGCCGCGGCCGCGGCGTTGACGGAACTGACCGTCTGTCCCGCTGGATCTGGTTGGGTGGCCAACCACACGAGCGGGGCGGCGACGATCATGGCGAGCCCCGCCGCTAGGCCGGTGGCGGCCTGGCGGCGGGACATCTTGGTCCGCGTGGGTACGCGGTGCCCGGACGGCACGGTCAGAGCGAGCGGTCCAGGTACAGCCGGCGTCCACCGACGCCAGCGGCGAGCAGGCCGGCGGTCAGCAGTACCACCAGTGCGATGACGGGCAGCGAGCTGTCGGCGGGGCCGGTTCCGGCGGGAACCCCACCCGGTGCGGAATGCAATCCGGGGATGACGAAGGACACCAGAACCAAGGTCCCGTCAGCGGCACTACCAACCGCGTGCACGAAGGTCGCGCTGCCTTCGGCCAGATCCAGGCTTGCCGGCCCGATCGCGACGGTGGTTGTCCCGGCGAGCACGACGTCGGCCGAAACGGTCCCGGCGGGGATGTTCAGCACGCCTTCCTGGGGGTTGGTGACCCCGGCGAGAACGACTGTTCCACCCGCTCGAACATCGACTGCCGGCGCTGCCGCGTCATGACGGACGACGAGCCTGGTCTGTCCCGCGGAAATGGTCGAAATGTCATTGGCGTAAGGGGTGATCGTCGGATTTCCGTCGGCGTCCAGATGAGCGACGATGGCGTAACTATTTCCGCCGGCGACGTCGGCTGTCGCGGTCAGCAGCGGGGCCGAAGCGTCGGGGGCGTCGGCGGCAGTGATCGCGATCGCGTAGCTACCGGCAGGCAAATCCAACGGCCCGGCAACGGTTTCGGGCTGGAAGTCGTCCAGCGTGAGTGCCCCGTTGACGTAAACGTCGACGGGCAGGCCGGGTACGCCGTGGACGACATAGACCTCGGCGGTGTCCGCGGCCGAAGCCGGGAGCGCACCGAACAGTGCAGCGGCGACGGCGAGTGAGCCGGCGGCGGTGGCGGCGATGAGGCGCCTCATGAATTCTCCTCGATTGGGTGGGGAGTGCTGTCGAGAAGGGTTACCGGGTTCAATGACGGTACGGATGCACTTCCGGGGAATTGGTTCGGCCAGGCCGGTTTTCGACGGTGCGTCCCGGCTCGCTCGGATCATGTTCCACGGCGCGGCTCAACTCGACGACTTGCGTCACAACTGTCACATGTCCGCCCGGGCTCGCGCCGATCATGTTCCACGGCGCGGCTCAACTCGACGACTTGCGTCACAACTGTCACATTTCGTGAACGTTCGACCGCGCGGGGGAAGATGATCCGCGCGGGGGTCAGTCGTCGACGCCGCGGGCGATCAGCGCGTCACCCATGGCATCGGCGCTGCGCAGCGCTCTGACAACCGCGGGTGCGGCCATCGCGCGGAGCGAAAAACCTGAGCCTCGCGCCTTTCTCGCCTCGGACACCTCCCGAACGATGTCCACCAGCAACGGAATGCAGCGGATGGTGAGCGCGAGCACCAGGCCGGCCCGGTCCGGATCAACGCCGAACCTGCGCAGCGGGCCGAGCAGTCGCTGACAGACATCCAGCATCTGAGTGACCCTGGTGGTCAGCGTGACCAGCGAGGCGACGGCGACCGTCAGCAGCAGGCTGCCGCAGACCATCACCGCGCGTTCCGGAGTGGCGAAGAGGACCTGGAAGATCGCAATGAACAGCAGGAACCACCGCATCGGCCACAGTTGTTGCCAGACCACCCTCGCCGGGATCCGGGCGACAGCGAAGCCACCGGCCAGCACGACCGCTGCCACGGCCAGCTGCCACGGCGTGTTCAGCAGGACCACTCCGATGATCGCCAGCAACATGCCCAGCAATTTCCATCCGGCCGGAATCCGATGCAGCACAGAGGATCCCGCGTGGTAGAGACCGATCACCGTCATCGCTGTTCGCCTGACAGGTCGAATCGGCGCGTCACGTGAGCAGCCCGGTGTAGGTCTCGACGGCCTGCGCCGGAGTGCCGTCGGCGACGATCCGGCCGGCGTCCAGCACCACCACCCGGTCGAACCCGGCGAGCAGATGCAGTTGATGGGTGACCAGGACGACCTGTTCGTCGAGCCCGGCCAACAGGTCGTTCACCATCCGGGAGTTACGCAGATCCAGCAGTGTCGTCGGCTCGTCGGCGACGATCACATCGGGTCCGGTGATCAGCACCGCCGCCAGGGCCAGCAACTGTTTCTGTCCCCCGGACAGCAGGTGGGTCGGGTGATCGGCATGCCCGGCGAGACCGTACCGGCCGAGTGATTCGCGGACCCGGTCGGCGATCTCCTGCTTGCTCAGACCCTTGCGGCGCAGCGAAAAGGCGACATCCTCGGCGACCGTCGGCATGACGATCTGGTTGTCCGGGTCGGTGAAAACGAAACCCACCCGACGGCGCACCTCGCGGCCCTTCGCCGTGGTGTCCAGTCCGTCCAGGGTCACCGATCCGCTGGTCGGCTTGACCAGTCCGTTGATCATCCGGGCGAGTGTCGACTTGCCGGACCCGTTGGCCCCGACGATGCCGATCCGCCGCTCGGTCAGCAGCAGGTCGATGTCGTCCAGGACCACTCGGTCGCCGAATCGATGATGCACTGCGGTGAAACGGATTTCGGCCATTCCGCTCAGAACTCCGGACGTTCGAGCAGCATCGCAAGGCCCTGACCGCCGCCGATGGCACAGGCAGCCAGGCCCACAGCGGGCCCGTCGGGCTTGAACATCCTGGACGCGAGGCGGAGCAACAGGATCGCGCCGGAGGCGCCCCAGGGGTGCCCGAGGCCGATCGCGCCACCTTCGGAGCAGACAAGATCCTCGTCGAGGCCGAGTTCGTCGACGACGGCGAGCACGACGGAGGCGAACGCCTCGGTGATCTCGAATGCGCCGATGTCACCGATCCGGATGCCGCGATCCGCAGCGGCGGCCCCGGACAGCAACCGCCGGACGGCCGGCGCCGGGCCCAGTCCGGGTAGGTCGGACTGACCGGCCGCGACGGCTGCACCGATGATCCGCAGGTATGGCAGACCTGCGGCCTCCGCTGCCGCGGCGGTGGTGACCGCAGCGGCGGCCGCGCCGTCGGAGATCCCGCAGGAATTGCCGGCCGTCGCGGTGCCGGCCGGACCGAAGGACGGCCGCAATCGCGCCAGCCGTGTCGTGTTCATGCCCGCCCGCGGTCGCTCGTCGCGGGACATTCCCTGTACTGCAATGATTTCAGTGTCATACCCGGCTGCCTGCGCAGTGGCGAAGGTCAATGCGTGCGACCGGGCGGCGTAGCCGTCCTGACGTTCCCGGGAAATCCCGAACGTGCCGGCCAGGATGTCGGCCGCCTCGCCCATCCCGGGGTCTGGGAAGCCCGCCGGGGCGAACGGTGCCCTGGTGTACCGGACCGGATCTGCGCCACCGACAGGCGGCCAGAACCGCCAGGGAGCGGTGCTCGCAGACTCGGCGCCACCGGCCAGCACCAATCGTGCGTCGCCGGATCGCACCCTGGCGGCAGCCTGCAACACCGCGTCCAGGCCGGACCCGCACTGCCGGTCGACGGTGACTCCCGGCACCGCATCGCCGAGTCCGCCGGCGAGCGCCGCGACCCGGGCAATGTTGCCACCAGGGCCAAGGCAGTTACCGATGACCACGTCGTCGATCGGGAGATGAAGGGCAGCGGTCTCGTTCGCGACCGCGGCGAGCACCGGGGCAGTCAGCCCGATGACGTCGACACCGGCAAAACCGTGGCCGGCCGTGCCGATCGCCGTGCGCCGGCCACCGACCAGCACCGGGGCGCTGGGATCGGGCAGACGGCGGGTCACGGGAACCTACGGTAGCGGCCGTAGCCGCAGCGATCCGCCGTACTGCTCGGTGGGTGCCCGGTCTGAACCGTTCGTCTCCTCGTGGCCTGCGCTCGCCGAGCGCTGCTCGAGCGCTGCCGACTCGCCGAGCGCTGCCGAAGCGGCGGCCCGGGCCACGTTGTGCCGGGCGATCTTCCCGCCCGGTGTCCTGGGTAGGCGGTCGGCGAACGAACCATCGTCTGGGCAGCGACTGTTCCCGGAGCAGACGTCGAGCATGTGACCTGAGCGTGCTCAGGTCGGCACCCGGCGCCGGCTCGACAACCGCCGTGACGACCTGTCCCAGCCTGCTGTGTGGTACGCCGACAACCGCGACGGCAGCAACGCCCGGGAGTGCCGCGATTGCGGCCTCCACGTCCTCGGCGAGAACGGTGGCGCCACCGGTCGTGATGGCCGCGTCGCCCCGTCCGCGGATCAGCAAGCCGCCGCCGGCCGTCGAATCCGCGAGATCCCCGACGGTGGCGAAGCCGTCGTCCCCGCGGCGAAACGGTCCGGTCGTCCCGGCGGGGTAGCCCAGCGCGAGGTACGGGGAGCAGACCCAGAGCGACTCCGTCCCGCAGTTGCACCTGCGCTTTCGGGAACGGTCGCAGCGGCGCCGGAAAACGGCGGGCGGCCACGAAGGACAGTTCGGCCGCGCCGTAGTACTCGGTGACGGTGATCCCGCGTTGCTCTGCTCGCTCGGCGATCTCGGCGGACAGTGCCGTGCCGGCGACCACCGCGGTTCGCAGCGGTGCGGTCCGGGGGAGCGCGTTGAGCAGGTCGGCGAAAACCGCGGGTACCGCATGCACGGCGGTGGCGTGCTCGGGGCGGTCCGTCAGTTCGGCGCCCATGGCCAGGGTGTGCACCGCCGCGAACAGATGCATCGTCGCGTGTAGCGGACCGGTCAGGAGCACCCGGTCGTCGCGCCCGATTCCGGTCAATTCGGCAAGCGGGGCGAAGGATTCGGTCCACGATGACGCGGTGCGCAGCACCGGCCGCGCCCGTCCGGAGGTCCCGGAGGTGACGGCAACCAGAAAAGCGTCCGCAGGCAGCGACCCGAGGGTGGGTACCGGCCCCTCCGGGTCGCCGACGATGACGGGCACACCCAGGGTTGCGGCAGCAAAGACCGTGGCCAGTGCGGTGACGATCGGCAGTCCGGTCGCGGCAACCGGCCCGGGCAGGGGCGTCGCCAAGGGGGCCATGGTCGGCCCGATTGCTGCCTGCACTGCACGAGTCCGGGCATCTCCAACCAGGTCCGCGAACTGCTGGTAGCTCCAGGTCCGGCCGTCGATGTCGAGCGCCCGCACGTCACCCGCGCCGCCCAACTGCAGGGGGATGGGCAACCGGTCCGTCAGGGGACACCTTGGAGGCACGCCGGGCCGCCGGCGCGGTGCCGGCGATCAGCCCTGGGTAGGACCGGTGCACCTGCTTGATCACCAAGGCGGCGACAACGGCCTTCAGTACGTCACCGGGCAGGAACGGCAGCGCGCCGGTGATCGCCGGGACGAACCCGATCCGAAAGGATAGCAGGGCGATCCCGAACACGTAGATCACCAGCGCGCCACCCAGCAGATTCACCAGGATGCCCTGCCACAGAGGGTATTTCGGCAAAATGCGAGCCGTCAGCAGGCCGATCACGACTACCCCGACCAGCCAGCCGACCAGGTAACCGGCCGATGTGCCTGCCCAGACGCCGAGGCCGCCCCGGCCACCGGACAGGAGCGGCAGTCCGGCACTCATCAGCACCAGGAACACCAGGACGGAGAGGAATCCCTTGCGGGCGCCGAGAATGCCGCCGGCCAACATCACGCCGAGCGTCTGCAGGGTGATCGGCACGCCCGTCGACCCGACCGTGATACTGCCGGGTAGGCCAAGGGCTGCGATGAGGGCCGCGAAGATCGCGATCTGCGCCAGGTCCCTCGACGTGGTCCGACGGTCCGCCATGTTGGTGCTCCTTTGCTCACCCCGGTGCTCGAACCGGAGGTGGCCTTGGTCGTGTGTAACAGCGGGATGAGCATAGGTGTCGCCGCCGCGTTGATCGGACGAACCCTATCTGGGCAAAGCGGACAGTGGCTGCGGGCCGGGGTGATCGCTCGTTGTCGTTGAGATCGAAGCCGCCGTCCGGACACCACCGGTCCCGGGTGCGGATGACCCGCGGGTGGGTCGATAGGCTGACTCGACCCCCAAGGGGCCGACCGCGCCGGTGCGGGCGGACAGTAGCTCTTTCATTCAGTACCAGGAGGCCTCTCGCGTGTCGACGAGCTTGCATGCCGGACGGGCCCTGATCGTGTCCATCACCGATCACACCCTGCACGGCGAAGACGACGACGGCGCGGGTGCGCTGGTCACCGAACTGCTGGCCGAGGCCGGTTTCGTGGTGGACGGCTCGGTGGCTGTGCCATCGGACGAGGTCGCGATCAGGACGGCTCTGAACACGGCGGTGATCGGCGGGGTCGACCTGGTGGTCACCATCGGCGGAACCGGTGTGTCGCCGCGAGACGTCACGCCCGACGTCACCGCCGAGGTCATCGACCGCGAATTGCCCGGTATCGCCCAGGCCCTCCGCTGGTCCGGGATGGCGGCAGGCGTGGTGGATGCCGTTGTCTCCCGCGGGCTGGTCGGTGTCTCCGGCTCGACCCTGGTGGCCAATCTCGCCGGTTCCCGGGCGGCCATTCGGGACGGCATGGCGACCCTGAATCCGCTGGCCATCCACGTCATCGAGCAGCTCTCCGACCCGGAGGCCTGACCGGTCGGATCATGGCTGGTTCCCACTGCCGCTGAGGTGCGGCTGCCGTCAGCTGGTGGCGGACGGCTTCTCGCTGGGGTGATCGGGGTCGTCGTCGCCACCGAAGATCCGGTCTTTCAGTTCACCGACCGTCCCGGCCACCATGAACGACACCGTTCCGGCGACGGCTTTGCCCTTTTCGATCGCCGGGCCCGCCGCGCCGGCAGCCTTGACGACGACGTCGCCGGCGACGTCCTTGGTCTTGCCCCACGCGGGCCCGGCGGCGCCGGCGGCCTTCACGACCGCGTCGCCGGCGACGTCCTTGGTCTTGCCCCACGCGGGCCCGGCGGCGCCAGCAGCCTTCACGACGACGTCACCGGCGACGTCCTTGGTTTTCCCCCACGCCGGCCCCGCGGCCTGGCTCGCCTTGATCACGACGTCACCCGCGACGTCCGCCGCCTTGTCGGTCACGCCGTCCGCGACGCCCTTGGCCTTGTCGATCATTCCCACGGTTCTCTCCCTCGAGGACACCCAGCGCCGGCGCACCCGGACACCCGGTGCGAATGGCAAGCTACTGGGATGAACCTACCGGCTGACGAAGCCTCCGGGCCGGCCGCCGACACGGCAGGTGCCGACGCCCGGAGAGCGGCGAGGCGCAAACTGCTGGACGACGTTTTCGGTGACGTACTGCCGACCGTCACGCGCGATGAACTCGATGACGGGACCGATCGGGCGGGTACCGATCGCGATCAGTGGTACCGGGACAACCAGCCACCGCACCACGGCTAACCGCAGGCCGTGACTCAGGGACGCCGACGGACCCCAGCACGGTTCAGATCAGCCGGCGCCCGACCTTCCGGGCTGGCCGGTCCCGGCCGAGAGGCTGTCCGCCGCGATGGTGTTCCCGGCGCGCAGCAGATCGCGGATCTCGACCAGCAACTCGACCTCGTTCGGGTCGGCCTTGATCGGCTGCTTCTTCGCAGCCGCCCGCGCGGTTGCGATTTCCATGAATTTCTTCATCGGTGCGACGAACACGAAGTAGACCACCGCGGCGGTGATCAGGAAGGTGATGATCGCGTTCAGGATGGCGCTGATGTTGATGTAGGTCTCGGGTTTGGACGGATTGAGGTAGAAGCCGATCGAGCCGGTGTCCGCCCCGCCGAACAGTGCGAGCACCGGGTGGATGAGGTTGGCCGTGAAAGCCGCAACCAAGGCGGTGAAGGCGGCGCCGATGACGACCGCGACTGCGAGGTCGATGACGTTCCCGCGCAGGATGAAGTCCTTGAAGCCTTTGATCATGCTGGCGTCTCCCCTGACGACGTCTGCCGAGGTCGCTCCGGGTGTCCGAAGACCCCGGAATGACGGAACGGCGCCGACGCTACACTTTGGCCGGTCGCCCGCGATGACGTCCGCAGGCGGCAATCGCTACCCGCTGGCCGCGTCTGGTCGTGCTTTCGGAGAAACGGCCGGTGCACCGATCAGGTGAACCGCAGGGCGATCGTGCCGGCAAGACCCGCGCCGACGATCCGATCGGCCGAATCTGCCGGTACCGACAGCACGATCGGCCGGCCCGAGTTGCCCCTTTCGGGTGCGAGTGGGATGGCCAGCACGATGGCGTCGGCCGCGAGAATGGTTGCCGCACCGCCTTGACCCACCAGGATGACCGCGACGTGCATGCCGGGTCCGAGCAAATCCACGATCGCCGGATCAGCGGGCCGGACCGGTACCGCCACCCGGTCGGGGCCCGGGTCCGGCCCCACCGGATCGGCCAGGCGGGCATCGGTGATGACCTCGCCCCTTCTGGCCCGCCCGGCAAGAACCTGCCCCTCGGCCAGCGCCGCATCCTGCACGGCACCGTCTGGGATCTGCGCTGCCTGGATGACCTGCAGGTCCTTGGCGTCCAGTCGGGCACCGATCGGCAGGTCCCTGGTGAGGGCCACCACCGACTGGCCGCCGCTCGCGCGCGGTGGAGTCAGGGCGATGACACCGGCGGCCACCACCAGGCCGACCGCGATAGTCCGGCGAATGGTGCGAGGCAGTCGGCCACCTCGTCGTCGGTCGGCGACGGACTGCCGTAGCCGCTCGTACCACCGGGGCTGCAAATCCCTGGCCCGCGGTGCCGCTGTGCGCCTGGTCATTGCTGGGACGGTAGGTCGGCATGTGCGCTCGTGACCCGATCAGGTGCAATTGTGGACAAAGTTCCGCGAACATCTGTGCACAACTTTCCACTCCGGTTCCGGGAACTGACTCTGCGTGGAACGTCAGGAGCCGGCCTGGATCCGCAGGATCCGGTCGTCGCCGTCCCGGACGTCGCCACGCCCGTCGGTGTTGGAAGTGGTGAGCCACAGACTTCCGTCGGGTGCCGCCGCGACTGTGCGGAGCCGTCCGTAGACGTTCGTCAGATGTGCGACCGGTTCCCCGGTGGTTGGCCCGGAGTCCGATTCGAGGATCGGTATCTGCCAGAGCCTTTCCCCGCGCAGGCCCGCCATCCAGATCGATCCGTTCCAGAACGCGACCCCGCTGGGGGACGCCTCGTCGGTGGGCCAGACCCGCTGCGGGTCGACGAAACCCGAACGGGCGCCCTGACCTTCCACCTCCGGCCAGCCGTAGTTCCCGCCGGGAACGATGAGATTCAGCTCATCCCAGGTGTTCTGGCCGAATTCCGAGGCCCACAGGTGGCCACCGTCATCGAATGCGAGGCCCTGTACATTGCGGTGCCCGGTCGAATACACGAACCCGCCACCAGGGTTACCCGGTGCCGGCGCGAACTCCGGCGTCATGCGAAGTATCTTGCCGCCCAACGAGTTCGGGTCCTGCGCGGGTGCACGTTGGCCGGTCTCTCCGGTGCCGACGTAGAGCAGACCGTCCGGCCCGAACGCCAGCCGGCCACCGTTGTGGATGCTGCCCCGCGGAATGCCGGTGAAACCTGTTGTCTGATTGCCGATCTCACCGTCCCGCAGGGTGACGGTGTCGATCTGATTGCCGTCGGCAGCGGAGTAATACACGTAGAGCAGCTCGTCCTGCGCGAAGTTCGGTGACACCGCGACGCCGAGCAGTCCGCCCTCACCCCCGGGCTCGACGCCGCTGATGGTGCCGACCTCGCTCACCGTGCCGTCGGGTGCGACCGTGGAAACGGACGCGTCATCGCGTCCGGTGACGACTGCGGTGCCGTCCGGCAGGAAGCCGAGCCCCCACGGCACGGCAAGGCCGGTGGCGACCGTGGTGATCGTCAGGTCGCCCACTGCGGCGGGATCTGCCGCCTGGGTCGCGGGGTCAGTGGCGGGGCTCACGGTCGGTGCAGGAGCGCTGGTCCAGGAGATCGTCGTTGCCAGCGGTGGCGGAGTCCCGCCGGCGCCTGCTGAGCACCCGGCGAGCAGCAGGAGACACCCGGCAATCACGATCGGACGTCGGCTGACCACGACACCCAGTATTGCTGAGCGCTCGCTCGGGCCGGGGTGGAGGCAGCGGGCAGTGGGTGAGTCAGTCGACGGTGGAGTCAGCCTGCAGTGGAGTCAGTCGACGGTGGAGTCAGCCCGCAGTGGAGTCAGCCGGCAGCAGCCTTGCTGCCGCCGGACGACCCTGCGCTCGACCCACTGCTGGACGAACCGCTCGACGAGCCTTTGCTCGAGCCCGAGGTGCTGGCGGGCTTGGCCCCGCCGGAGGAGTCTGACGTTGCTGCAGCCTTCTTCTCGCTGCCCTTGCCGGACCCTTTCTCACCGCTTCTGTCGCCGCCGGACTTCTCGCCGGAGCCGGACTTGTCCGCCGATCCCGCGGCGGGTGCCGTGCTGGTCGAGGACGCCCTGGAATCGGTCCGGTAGAAGCCGCTGCCCTTGAAGACGACGCCGACCGAGCCATAGACCTTGCGCAGTGAGCCACCGCAGACCGGGCACACGGTCAGCGAGTCGTCGGTGAATGCCTGCACGGCCTCGAAGCGGTGATCGCACTCGGTGCATGCGTACTGGTAGGTCGGCACGAGGTCCTCCGGATGGCGGCGGGTCGGCGGGTTGGGCGTCGGCGACCGGGTTGCGGGTACTACAGATCAGCGGTTCTGGCACTCGAACGCGCTGACTGCCAGATCGATGATGCTCCCGAACGCGGTGGCCGCGCAAATGTCGCCGCGTGTTCCCGCTGGGAGGATCGTTCACAACCGATCGGACAACCGCGGGCCGGAGGCCCGTGTGCGTGATCAGTCCAGGTCAGTGCGGTGGTGAGTGGCCTGCCGTCGGCGCCGCCCGCGGTCCTGTCACCTGCGATTTCGCGAGCACCGCTGTCCGGTTCAGCCAACAGCTTGCAGACCGGTGGTCGGCCTGACCACGGCCGACACCCGCTGGTCCAGCGCGTCGGACGGCACCGACGGCAGTAGCTCGTCGTCATAGATCACGGCAATCAGCCGACCGGCGGGCACGCCGCCGAGCAGCCGGGTCCGCAACTCCAGGCTGCGGTCGTAGTGACCGCCGCCCCGGCCGAGCCGGTGGCCGAGGTCATCCACGGCGAGTGCAGGGATCAGCACGGTGTCGGCGGCGGCGATGGTGTCCTGACCGAGCCGGGGCCCGGCCGGCTCGTCGATGCCCCGGGTCGCTCTGCGGACCGGGCTCGGGTAGTCGCACCAATCGAGCGGTGCAGCGCCCGTCACCACCGGAACCAGCACCCGTATCGTCCGCGCCAATTGGTCGAGCAACCGCAGGTCGAGTGGCTCGGTGGACAGCGGCAGGTAGGCCGCGACGCAGGACGCGTCACCCAACGCGGCCAGCAGATGGGCGCCGTTCGCGACGCGAGCCGCCTGCCGGGCCGCGTCGTCGCGCCCCCGACGGGCATCGACGAGCCGTGCCCGCAGGCGAGTTTTCGCCACGGCGATGTCCCTGTTGTCCAGCTGCACCGCCACACCGTAGGGCACGTCCGACCTGTCTCTGACGGGTTCAGTACCGGTCAGGCACTACGGTTAGCGACCATGAACCCTCGTGTCGCGTCTGAGCCGGCGACGCCGTGCGCGAATGGCGGCACGTCCGGGACGTTTACCCTGATATCGATGACTGTTCAGTTACCACCGTCAGCTCCGACAGCGCCAGGGTCGGTGACATGAGGTCGGTCGCCGAGCAGCTCGAGAAGGTGCTCGCCATCGCGGTGACGCCACCGCCGGTCCGGGTCGCGATCTCCGAGGCGCAGGGCCTGCTGTGTGCGGAAGAGGTGGTGGCGTCCTCTGCTCTGCCGGCGTTCGACCAGGCGGCGGTGGACGGGTACGCGGTGCGGTCCGTTGATGTCGCGATCGCAGCACCCGGACATCCCGTCGTTCTTCCGGTGGTCGGCGAGATCGAGGCGGGTGCTCGTACCCCGCACCGGCTGCAACCGGCGCAGACGGTTTTCGTTGCGACAGGTGCGGCGTTGCCGACGGTGGCCGATGCGGTTGTCCCGCGGTCGCACACCCAGGGGGGTGGGGCGAGGGTTTCGGTGATCAAACCTGTCGAATCGGGCCAGTACGTGCGCAAGACCGGCGAGGACGTCCAGCCGGGCGACGTCGCGGTCCGCCTCGGTGCGTTCATCGGGTCCGCCCAGGTCGGCCTGCTGGCCGCCGTCGGCCGCAACAAGGTGCTGGTGCACCCCCGGCCGAGACTGTCGATCGTGTCGGTCGGTGACGAACTGGTCGACGTCTCCCGGACTCCCGGGCCCGGTCAGGTCTATGACGTCAACTCGTTCTCCCTCGCCGCGGCCGCCCGCGATGCCGGTGCCGAGGCGAACCGGGTCGGCATCGCATCCGGTGATCCGCGCCGGCTCCGGGAGCTCATCGAGGCCCGCCTGCTGGTGTCGGAGGTTGTGCTGATCGCCGGCGCGGCCGGCGGGCACAGTGCCGAACTGGTCGTCGAGGCGCTGTCCGACCTGGGGGAACTCGATTTGTCCCGGGTGGCCATGCAGCCCGGCTCCGCGCAGGGCTTCGGGCTGCTCGGGCCGGACAAGGTGCCGACCTTCCTGCTGCCGGCGAACCCGGTGTCGGCCCTCGTGGTGTTCGAGGTCATCGTCCGGCCGGTGCTGCGGATCATGCTCGGCCGTCGAAACCCTTACCGCCGCACGGTCATGGCCAGGACGCTCGAACCGATCATCTCGCCCGTCGGTCGCCGCCAGTTCCTGCGCGGCCAGCTGATGCGGGACGACGAGGACGATTATCTGGTGCACATCCTGGGCGGCAGCGGCACGCACCTGCTGGCATCGCTGGCCGAGGCGAACTGCCTCGTGCTGGTCGACGAGGACACCACGGAAGTGCCGGTGGGCAGCGAGGTTCCGGTGTCCTTCCTGGCGCAGCGGGCCTGACGATGAGCCCGGCTGGATTCCCGGCCGGTGGTGTCACCGGAGCACATCCCGGCTGGCCCACGCGCCTCGGACCGGTGCAGACCCGGGTCGGCAAGGTCGAGGGTCGTCCGCTGCGTCGCTCGGACTGGGACTCCTGGCAGCGCGCCCGACTGCAGGACGAGGCGTTGATAGCGCCCTGGGACGCGACCAGTGACCTGACCTGGGCGCAGCGACATTCCAGGGCGATGTGGCACTCGCACCGGCTGCTGCTCCGGTCCGGCTCCCGCCGGGGTGAGGTGGTGCCGTTCGCCATCACCGTGGACGGGCGATTTGCCGGGCAGGTCACGCTGGGCGGTATCCAGCGGGGTGCGCTGCGCTCGGGCTGGGTCGGCTACTGGGTGGATTCACACTTCCATGGCCAGGGCGTGGCAACCGCGGCTGTCGCCCTGACCGTCGCGCACGGGTTCGGTCCCGTTGGGCTGCATCGCATCGAGGCGACGATCGCGCCGGAGAACCTGGCGTCACGGGCGGTGGTTGCGCATCTGGGCTTTCGGCAGGAGGGGCACCTGGTCAGGTATCTCGACATCGCGGGGGCCTGGCGGGATCACCTGCTGTACGCGCTCACCGTCGAGGAGGTACCGCATGGGCTGCCACAGTTGCTGCACACCTGGCACTCCGGTGGGTCAGGTGCGTCGTCGGGTGCGTCCGGCGGCTGACCGTTGTGCGTTCGAGGGCAGCTCGTCCGCGGGTCGGGGCGTCTGGACAACCGGCGTGCGTGCTGGACAACGTCCCGGGAACCTGTTGCTTTTTGAGCTCGGGTGTAGGCAGGCGTGCCGACGCTGAGACCGGAGTTCGGTCTCAGGTTGGCCCCGGGCGCCCACGGCGCCGGGGCGCCCGTGGCGCTAGGTGGCGGCCTCCGCGGTGGCCGGGCGTTGTCCGGTGGCGCCGGGTGTTGTCCAGAAGGCATCCCCGGCGGAGCAGCGCCAACACCAAGGCGTCGAGTGGGCGAATACCAGGGACAACCCAGGGTGTGTCCCTACCTGGTCGGAGCCCCGGCAGTGGCTAGCGTGATCTTGACCGATAGGTCCGTCGTCGCGCTGCGCTGCGACTTGAGCGAGGGGAGGGCCCCGCGTGAACATTCCCACATCCCTGATCGTGGTCCTGCTGGTGGTCGCCTGGCTCGTCGTGCTGGTGCCGATGGTCGCCCGGCGCCGTGAGCGGGTCCCACAGGCAGAGCCCGCCGGGTCGAGTTTCCGCGTGTTGCGCCGCGCGTCGGCGTCACTGCGCAGGCGACCTGGTCGCGGCGCGAAAGGACGAACAGTGACCAACACGGACAGCCAGCCGGATTCCGCGCCGGACGCGCCGACGGAGGTCCTGGTCACGGTGGGAGCCGATGCGCAGGACGAACCGATGGATGCGGCCGACGAATGGGCCGCTGCCCAGGCCGCGCACGCCAGGCGCGTCACACCGCAGCGGGTTGAGCCGGTCGGTGACTTCACCGATCGAGGCCCGCAGCACGATCGGCCGGTCTCTGACGAGGTCGACCAGGACGAGTTCGCCACCGAAGCGGCACCGATCGGGGCGTTCGCGGAGCCCGTCGATGACGCGACCGGGTACGAGCAACCCGCCTGGATAGGACCCGGCACGGCGACCGACGAAGCCGATGGTGCTCCACGGAACGCCAGGGCCTCGACGATTCCGGACGAGGTCGACGAGGACGAGTGGACCGCGCACGCAGCCGCAGCGCCCGCGCCGGCATTTGCCGAAGTCGATGACGAACAACTGCGTCCCGTCCCGCATCGGCCCGGTCGCGGCGGGTTCGACCCCGAGGCCGCCGAGGCCACCCGCGCCTACCGGTACCAGCAGCGTCGCCGGGTCACGCTGATCCTGCTGGTCGCCACGGTGGCGTTCACCGGTGCCGCCTTCCTGTTGATCAACTGGCTGTGGTTGGGTGCCGCGATCAGCCTCGCGCTGCTGGTCGGTTACCTCGCGTACCTGCGTCGTCAGGTCCGTATCGAGGCCGCGATCCGGCAGAAGCGGATGGAACGGCTGCAGCGCTCCCGGCAGATCCGACCCGAGTATCGTCGCGCTCCGCAACGCGTACGGGCCGGGATGTCCGCCGTCGCACCCGGTCGTACGATGGTTGACCTGGATGACGACGATCCAGGGTTCGACGACCTTGAGGAATTCAACGAGCCGATGACCTACCGGCGAGCCGCAGGGCAGTGAGTTCGGTGGGGCAGCGTCGCCGCCGGCCCTGGCAGCGAAACCCAGCGACGTCGCGGCGAGCCCGGTCGGGCCGCTCTGACAACGCAGGGAGCATGAGGAATTGAGTTCGGCTGGTAAGGCCTCCACCGTTGCTACCGACCCCTACAGCCAAACCGGGTTCAGCATTCGTTTCGACTGGGGACTGCAGGGTGCCATCGCGATTTCGGCCGGCGCGGCCGCCATCGTCGTCGTTGATGTGCTGTCCTTCGCCACCACCCTGTCCGTCGCGTTGGATGCCGGCATCGAGGTTTACCCCTATCGGTTCCGGGACGCGTCGGCAGCGGCCTTCGCCGCAACCCGCGGGGCGGTTCTCGCAGTGGGACGGAGCGAGGCCGGGGCGACCGGGGTGAGCCTGTCGCCGGTATCGGTACGCCGGGCCACCGAGCCGGGTGGGCCGTTGACGGTCACCAACAAACTCGTCCTGCCCTCGCCGAACGGCGCCGCCATCTGTCGCCAGCTGGGCGAGGCCAATGCTCTGGTGGTTGGTGCCTCGCTGCGCAACGCCTCCGCCTGCGCGGAGTGGGTCGCCAAGGCCGTCCGCGGCCCCGTTGCGGTGGTGGCGGCAGGCGAGGGATGGCCCGGCGACGTACTGCGCCCCGCGGTCGAGGATCTGTGGGGTGCAGGTCTCGTCATCGACACGCTGGCATCACTCAGCGGCGGCCAGATGTCGCCGGAGGCCGCGTCCGCCCGCGCCGCTTACCGCGCGCTCGGCCGCACTCCGGCGATGGCCCTGGGCGCTTGCGCCTCCGGTCGGGAACTGATCGAGGCGGGCTATGGCGAGGAAATCGCGCTGGCCGCGGAGATCGACGTCTCCCGCCGGGTACCGGTGCTGGCGGGCGAG
This sequence comes from uncultured Actinomycetota bacterium, assembly GCA_963730295.1. Classification (GTDB taxonomy): domain Bacteria; phylum Actinomycetota; class Actinomycetes; order Mycobacteriales; family Nakamurellaceae; genus Nakamurella. Next base: position 874,815 of record CAVSRE010000012.1, read on the forward strand.
GCATTCCGCGTCGGGTGAAGAGTTTCCCGGCTCTCGCCCGCGTATTCAAGGGTGGGCACGACGGGTCTGACCCGCTGCTATTGTTGTCGACGGCTCGCGGTGCAGACCGTGATCCGGGGCTGTAGCGCAGTTGGTAGCGCGCTTCGTTCGCATCGAAGAGGTCCGGGGTTCGATTCCCCGCAGCTCCACCACGTTTGTGCAGGTGAGGGGCCTCAGTTAGCCGGTCAACCACTCACCGGACCTTTCCGCAACCACAAAACACCCACACTTTGCACGCGCGCGGCCTCGTCTAGTCTCGACCCAACGGCGTCCAAGTCGTCCGGGAACAGGTCTGTGTACGTGTCAACCGCGCACGCCCGTCGGGAGCGCGCTGTGCTGGCGTGGTGTGGGAGCCAACGCTTGGACGCCCGTCAGGATAGATCTGCCGACAGGTTGCTGGTTGGTTGTGGGTTCAGGGATGCGTGGGTTCGTCGGGCATCTGGGCGGCCCACAGATCGGGGCCGAAGACTTCGTAGCGGATGCTGTCGGCGGGTACGCCGCGGGCGAGCAGGGTGGAGCGGACGTGCCGCATGAACGGCAGCGGCCCGCAGGTGAAGACCTGAATGTCCGCCGGCAGCGGGATCTCGGTGAGATCCATGAACCCCTGCTGCGAGCGGTGGTCGTCGGATCCGACGGTTTCGTACCAGGTGTAGGCGGTGAAATCGTCGAGTTGCCGTCCGACGTGCAGGACTGTCTCGCGGAGGGCGTGGTCCTTGGCGGTGCGGTCGGCGTGCGCGATGATGACGGTGCGGTCGGGTTGGGTGCGGGCGATGTGTTCCACGATGGGCAGCACGGTAGTGATTCCGGCGCCGGCGCTGGCCAGCAGCAACGGCCCATCAGAGGGTTGGACGACGAAGTCGCCGGCCGGTGCGCTGACTTCCAACGTCTCCCCGACGGCGATGTGGTCGTTCAGGTAAGTCGAGACCTGCCCGTCGGGTGCGCCGTTGACCCCGCGGACCCGGCGGACGGTGATCTGCAGCCGGTTTCCCAGTCCGGTGGATGACACGGTGTACTGCCGCGGCTGCCGTTGACCGTTCGGAAGATCCACGAACACGGACACGTACTGGCCGGGGCTGATCTCCGGCAGGTCGCCGTCGTCGGCTGGTTCCAGGATGAGCGAAATGACGTCCTGGGCTTCCTCGATCTTCCGCACCACCCGGTAGGGGCGCAGCGGCCGGGTCGGGTCGACGCCGGCCTGCTGGTAAAGGCGGGCCTCTTCGGCGACGAGTTGAGTGGCGAACAGCCAGTACACCTCGTTCCAGGCGTCGGCGATCTCGGGGGTGACTGCGTCACCGAGCACCTCACCGACCGCACCGAGCAGGTGATAGCCGACGATGGTGTACTGCTCGGGGCGGATTCCCAACGAGATGTGTTTGTAGGCAATGCGTTCCAGGACCCGGTCGAAGGGCGGCGCCGCGGGGTCGATCAAGTGCACGGCATAGGCAACCACTGAAGCGGCCAGTGCCCGGGATTGTTCACCGGTGGCCTGGTTGCCCTGATTGAAGACCCGTAAGAGCTCGGGGTGCTCGGCGAACATCCGCGGGTAGAACCGGGCGGTGATCTGCTCGGCGTGCGCGGCGACGACACCAGCGGTGGCGGCGACAACGGCGGCGGACCGGTCCGACAACAATGACGGCGTGGCTTCTTGCAGGGTGGTCGACATTTTCTACCTTCTCGTCGATGAATCAGGAATGGCAACGTGCCGACTACCTATCGGCCGGGATAGAAAACTGCCAATTATTCCTCCATGAGTTCAGGTCGTTGAATGACCTCCCATTGGTCATCGTCGAGGTAGGCCAAGGCTGCGGGGAAAAGCCCGTTCTCTTCGCGGTCGATGTGGTTGTTGAGCAGGGTGATCATCGTCGAGATACGGGTCAGGTCGCCCGCGGTGATCGCTGCCAGGTCCGCGTCCAACTGGTCGTGTTCGGCGCACAGTGAGGCGACGTGCTCGGTGAAGAGTTCGTCCTTCGCCATTTCAGCGAAGAGGCCGACCTGCTCACGGTGGGTGTGCGGGTGCAGCAATTCGCCGAGGATCTTCCCTGCGGTTTTCGCTGATTCTGTGTCCTGCTCCCGGGCTGCGATCTGGAGTGCGTAGGTGCTGTTGACGATGGCGTCGTGTTCGGCGTTGAGCTTGGCGATCATTGGGATGTTGCGGCACCCGCAGTAGCTACACATTCCTACCAGCCCCGCCGGCGTGGCTCGGAGCCGATCGGTGCGCCGGGCCGGGCGGCGCCGCGGGAGCGGTAGACGATGTAGGGCCGGAACAGGTAACTAATCGGCGCGCTGAACGCGTGCACCAGCCGGGTGAACGGCCATAGCGCGAACAGGGCCATCCCGATCAGTGCGTGGATCTGGAAAGACAACGGGGCCATGGTCATTGCCTCGCCGTTCGGTTGCAGGATGAAGATCGACCGGAACCAGACCGAGACCGTCTCGCGGTAGTTGTGTTCCTCGCCGATCAGCCCGGAGCCGATGAGCGTGGTGGCGAGCCCGGCGATGATCGCCAGGATGAGCACGGCGTACATGAGTTTGTCGTTCTTGGTGGTGGCCATGAAGACCGGGCCCTTGGTGCGCCGCCGGTAGACGAGAATGGCTGCGCCAGTGAGGGTAGCGATGCCGGCGATGCTGCCGAGCGCGACAGCCTGGATGTGGTAAGCGGTCTGGCTCAGTCCGAGGGCGCTGGTCCAGGTGGCGGGGATGAGCAGGCCGATGACGTGACCGAAGATCACCACCAGGATGCCGAAGTGGAAAAGGGGGCTGCCGATCCGCAGCAGGCGGCTCTCGTAGAGCTGCGAGGAGCGGGTGGTCCAGCCGAATTTGTCGTACCGGTAACGCCACCAGGTGCCGACGACGAGGATCGCGATGGTCACGTAGGGAACGACGTCCCAGAATGCGGCGCTGACGTTCATCTGGACCCTCCCCGCACTCCGATGGTCAGCGCGAAGGGTTCCAGCCCGACCGATTCAACTGGTGGGCCTTGCATGGCGAGCCGGCGGGCTTCCTTGAGGTCGGCTGCGGTCGGCGGTGGCAGCGTAGCCGACACGGCTTCGATGACCCCCGCGTAGATCGGTGACGCGCGCAGCAGTCCGTCGTGGAGCATGTCGATGGGGGTGCGGTGTTTGCGGAGTTGGTCGTAGCCGGCGCCCTCGTCGATGGTGGCGGCGAATTCCAGGAGCACGGCCAGGTGGTCCGGCAGTTCCCGGGCGGGCGGGATGACCCCGGCGGCCCGGTACATGTCCGAGAATGCCAGCAGGGCCATTCCTCGGTTTCGGGTGTCGCCTGCGGTGTAGTAGGTCAGGAACAGGGTGCGACGGCGTTTCCAGTCGAAGACCTCCGCGTACTGCGCGGAGGCTTCGATCTGCGGCAGGGAACGCAGGTGATCGACGGCGGCGGCCAGCGGTCGACGCAGTGCCGGGGCGAGGTCGGTGATCGCGGTCTGGATCAGGTCGAGCCGGCGGTCCTGGTCGGCGTCGGGGTGGGCGAGCAGCAGGGATGCTGCCTGCCAGACGATCCGCCGTTGGTTCGGGTGAGAACTCTTCTGGCGTGAGAATTTCATCGGTCCTGCCCGCTGTCGGGGAGCCGGGGCGACCCGGGGCGGGGGGCGAACATGGAGTCAGGCGATCCCTTGCCGTCCCAGTTCAGCAGGTTCACCCGCGACGGTCTGCCCGCACTCACGCCGACGTCCTCGGAGGTCTGCCGCTCCTTGAGGGCCTGGAACGACTCGACCGCCATCGGTACCGGTTGTCCGCTGGACTCGCCGAACGGCCCGGACCCGGTGGTGTACATGCCGGGGCCACCCTCGAAATCCAGGGAGCATTCCGTCACGGTCTCCTCCAGCCGGTGGCCGTCGGTGGCGTAGGCCGTGGGGATCACGTACCGGGCGTCATATTTGGCGATGGCCAACAGCCGGTACATCTCGTACATCAGCTCCTCGCTCATTCCGACGGCCGCCGGGATCCGGGCGCGGGGTTCGCGGCCCAGGTTGATATCCCGCATGTACGCCCGCATCGCCGCAAGTTTCTTGAGAACCCCGGTGACAACGGCGGTGTCACCGGCGCTGAACAGACCGGCCAGGTATTCGATGGGAATGCGCAGCGCGTCGATGGCGCCGAAGAGATTTTCCGGGTCCTCACCGTCGTGGCCGTCCCGGCTGATCGCGTCCACCACGGGCGAGAGCGGCGGCACGTACCAGACCATCGGCATGGTGCGGTATTCCGGGTGCAGCGGAAGGGCGATCCGGTAGGTCTTGGCCAGGGCGTAGACCGGTGACCGGCGGGCGGCGTCCAGCCATTCGTCGGAGATCCCCGAGGCACGGGCGCCCGCGATGACGTCCGGGTCGTCGGGGTCGAGCATCACGCCGAGTTGCGCTTCGTACAGGTCGGTTTCGTCCGCCGTGGACGCCGCCTCGCAGGACCCGGTCCGCGTCGTACAGGACCAGGCCGATGTACCGCAACCGGCCGACGCAGGTCTCTGCGCACACGGTGGGCAGGCCGACCTCGATGCGGGGGTAGCAGAAGGTGCATTTCTCGGCCTTGCCGGTGCGGTGGTTGAAGTAGACCTTCTTGTAGGGGCAGCCGGTGACGCACATCCGCCAGCCTTTGCACTTGTCCTGGTCGACCAGCACGATGCCGTCTTCTTCGCGTTTGTACATGGCGCCGGACGGGCAGGACGCGACGCAGGACGGGTTCAGGCAGTGCTCGCAGATCCGCGGCAGGTAGAACATGAAGGTCTGTTCGAGTTCCAGCTTCACCTGCTGGCTGACCTTCGCCAGGATCGGGTCACCGGCGAGGATCTCGGTGCTGCCACCGAGGTTGTCGTCCCAGTTGGCCGACCATTCCACCTTCATCGGCTCGCCGGTGATCAGGCTCCTGGGCGGGGCGACCGGCATCTGCTCGCCGAGCGGGGCGCTGGTGAGGTTCTCGTAGTCGTAGGTCCACGGTTCGTAGTAGTCGTCGATGGACGGCATCTTCGGGTTCGAGAAGATGGTGGTGAGCTTCTTGATCCGGCCGCCGGCCCGCAGGCGCAGCCGACCCCGCTTGTCCCGGACCCAGCCGCCTGCCCATTTCTCCTGGTCCTCGTAGGTGCGGGGATAGCCCTGCCCGGGGCGGGTCTCGACGTTGTTGAACCAGGCGTATTCCACGCCGGGTCGGTTGGTCCAGGCCTGCTTGCAGGTCACCGAACAGGTGTGACACCCGATGCACTTGTCCAGGTTCATCACCATTGACAGCTGAGCCAGCACGCGCATCAGTACCGCACCTCCTGCGAGCGTCGGCGGACCATGGTGACCTCATCACGTTGATTCCCGGTCGGCCCGAGATAGTTGAACGCGAAGGACAATTGCGCGTACCCGCCCGCAAGGTGACTGGGTTTGACGAGCAACCGGGTCAACGAGTTGTGGATGCCGCCCCGGTTGCCGTTCGTCTCGGACAGCGGGACATCGATGGTGCGTTCCTGGGCGTGGTGCACGAACACCGTGCCCTCCGGCATGCGGTGGGAGATGATCAGCCGCAGCACCATGACGCCGTTGCGGTTCACCGCCTCCACCCAGTCGTTGTCCTTGGCGGCGATCTTCGTCGCGTCCTGCGGGCTCATCCACATCGTCGGGCCACCCCGGGACAGTGACAGCATGAACAGGTTGTCCTGGTACTCCGAATGGATCGACCACTTGGAGTGCGGCGTCAAGTAGCGCACGCACAGGCCGATACCTTCGGTGGTGGAGCCGATCTGGGGTTCATCGAACAGCGCGGCCATGTCCAGCGGCGGCCGGTAGACCGGCAACTGTTCGCCGAGTTCTTCGATCCAGTCGTGGTCGAGGAAGAAGTGCATGCGGCCGGTGAGGGTGTGCCAGGGCTTGAGTTCCTCGACGTTGACGGTGAACGGGGCGTACCGGCGGCCACCGGTCTCACTGCCGGACCACTCCGGGCTGGTGATCACCGGGACCGGCCTGGCCTGGCAGTCCGCGTAGGTGATCCGCTTCTCCTCGCTGCCCTCGGACAGGTGCGTCAGCCGGCGGCCGGTGCGGCGTTCCAGTTGCTTGAAGCCTTCGACCGCGAGTCGGCCGTTGGTGGTCCCGGACAGGGTCAGGACGGTGTCGCACATCTTGATCGCCGTGTCGATGGCGGGCCGTCCGGCCCCCGCGCCGTGTCCCATCACGCCGTGTTTGGCGGCCAGCTGCTTGACCTCGACGTCGGGAAACACGGTGACCCCCTTGGTGGTCAGCCCCAGGGTGTCGACCAGCGGGCCGAGGGTCTCCCATTGCTGCGCCAATGCGGGGTAATTGCGGGTGACGACCGCGATGTTCGCCATTGTCTTGCCGGGCACCGGGATCTCACCGGTTGTCCGCCAGTCGTTCTCGGTGCCGCCGGGGTAGGCCGTCTCGCCGGGTGTGTCGTGTTGCATCGGCATCATCACCACATCCCGGCGGACCCCGAGGTGGGTCTTTGCCAGCCGGCTGAAAACCCGCGCGATGGTGTGGAACGCGTCGAAGTCCGACCGAGCCTCCCACGGCGGGTCGATGGCCGGGCTGAACGCATGCACGAACGGGTGCATGTCGGTCGAGGAGAGATCGTTCTTTTCGTACCAGGTGGCGGCCGGCAGCACGATATCGGACAGCAAGGTGGTGGACGTCATGCGGAAGTCGATCGACAGCATCAGGTCGAGCTTCCCCTCGGGAATGCCGTCGGACCAGGCGATGTCGTTCGGTCGGAGCTCCGGGACGGTCGGTGTGGCGCGAAGGTTGGTGCGGGTCGTGCCGAGCAGGTGTTGCAGGAAGTACTCGTTCCCCTTGCTGGACGAGCCGAGCAGGTTGGCCCGCCAGGCGGTCAGCACCCGCGGCCAGTTGCGCTCCTCGTCCGGTTCGGTGACAGCGAGCTTCAGCCCGCCCGATGCCAGTTGTTGCGCAACGTACTGGGGGACCGGCGTTCCGGCGGCGTCGGCCTCGTCGGCGAGGTCGAGGCTGCTCCGGTCGAACTGCGGGAAGAACGGCATCCAGCCCATCGCCACCGACGCGGCGAGCACGTCCATGGTGTGTTTGCCGGCGAACCGCCCACGGCCGAGCGGGGTGGACAGGGCATCGGCACGGTAGCCGTCGTATCGCCACTGGTCCGTGTGGGTGTACCAGTAGGCGGTGCCGATCATCTGCCGCGGCGGCCGCGCCCAGTCCGAGGCCATCGCCATCGTCGCCCACCCGGTGATCGGCCGGCACTTCTCCTGCCCGACGTAATGCGCCCAGCCACCGCCGTTGCGCCCCATCGACCCGGTGAGGATCAGCATCGACAGGATGGCGCGGTACGTCGCGTCGCCGTGGAACCACTGGCAGATCCCCGCCCCCATGATGATCATGGAGCGGCCACCGGATTCCTCGGCGTTCCGCGCGAATTCCTGCGCGACCCGGACCACCTGTGATGCGCTCACCCCGGTGATCGATTCCTGCCAGGCCGGGGTGTACGGCTCGGACGGGTCATCCCAACCGGTCGGCCAGACCCCCGGCAGCCCAGGGCGGTGCACCCCGTACTGGGCCAGCATCAGGTCGAACACCGTGCAGCACAGGCTGTTCCCGACCCTGCGGACCGGTACCCCGCGGGTCAACACCTCGGCATGCCCGTCCGGGGTATCGAACCTGGCCAGCTTCAGGGTCGCCGACCCCGCAGCATCGCCGAGCACCGTCAACTGCGGAACGATCTCCCCGAGATCGAGATTCCACTTGCCGACCCCGGAGTCCGTGTAGCGGAAGCCGAGAGATCCATTCGGAACAACGATCTCGCCGGTCCGGCCGTCGATCAACACAGGTTTGACCGCCGCGCCCTCGCCGTCGTCACCGAGGTCGGCGGCCGTCAGGTTCTTCCCCGTCACGTACGCCCCGTCGCGTTCCTCCAATTTCACCAGGAAAGGCAGGTCGGTGTACTGCTGGATGTAGTCGACGAAAAAGGGGGTGCGCTTGTCGACCAGGAATTCCGACAGGATGACGTGGCCCATCGCCATCGCCATCGCCCCGTCGGTGCCCGGCGCGCACGGCATCCACTCGTCGGCGAATTTGGTGTTGTCCGAGTAGTCCGGACTGACGGAAACGACTTTCGTTCCGCGATAACGAACCTCGGCCATCCAATGGGCATCCGGAGTGCGAGTCACCGGGACGTTGGAGCCCCACATCATCAGGTAGGAGGCGTCCCACCAGTCACCGGATTCCGGGACGTCCGTCTGATCACCGAACACCTGCGGTGAGGCCACCGGTAAATCCGCGTACCAGTCGTAGAAGGACGTCATCGCTCCGCCCATCAGCTCGATGAACCGCGAGCCGGCCGCGTGGGACACCATCGACATCGCCGGGATCGGGGAGAACCCGGCGACCCGGTCCGGCCCGTACCTGGCAATGGTGTGCACGTGGGCGGCCGCGGCGATCTCGGCCGCCTCGTCCCAGCCGATCCGGATCAGGCCGCCCTTACCCCGCGCCCGGTGATACCTCCGGCGACGCTCCGGGTCGTCCTGGATCTCCGCCCAGGCCAGCACCGGGTCCCCCAATCGTGCCCTGGCCTCCCGGAACATCTCGATCAGCACCCCACGGGCGTACGGGTAGCGGACCCTGGTCGGGGAGTACGTGTACCAGGAGAACGCCGCGCCACGCGGGCAACCACGTGGTTCGTAGTCCGGCCGATCGGGACCAACCGTCGGATAGTCCGTCTCCTGGGTCTCCCAGGTGATGATCCCGTCCTTGACGTAGACCTTCCAGGAACACGAGCCAGTGCAATTCACCCCGTGCGTGGACCGCACCACCTTGTCGTGGCTCCACCTGTCCCGGTAGAACACATCACCTTCCCGGCCACCGGTTTTGGTCACCGCCCGCAGGTCGTCCGAAACGTCACTGCGGGCGAAAAAACGCCCACTCCGAAGGAGCAGGTCGGCGACCGCTCCGTCGGTACCTGGGTGCACACTCATCGATTCTGCTTTCCGTTGACTGACAGGAGGTTTCACCTGTTGACCGGTCTCTTTGCCGGTTCCAGTGACCGGCCGGGCAGCCGCCACGCCGTGTACAGCAGGGCCAGCAAACTGACCAGGCTGAGCAACGCCAGACCGGTCGTGTAGTCGTTATTCACCGAGTCATAGGTCGCACCCATCACCAACGGCGGGAAGAACCCGCCCAAACCACCCGCCGCGCCGACAATCCCGGTCACCGCACCGACCCGGTCGTGGGGAGCGGCCAGCGCCACCCAAGCGAACACGCCACCCGTGCCGATGCCCAGGAAAGAGGCCATCGCGATGAAAGTCGCACCGGCCGCCAGCTCAGGTGACGGCTGCAACAACACCACCGCCGCCATCACGCAGGTACCCGCCAGCGAGATCATCACCACGGCCTTCGGGTGGAACCGATCCGACAGCACACCGCCGATCGGCCGCGCGAGAACCGCGGCAATGGCGAACCCAGCCGTTCTGGCGCCGGCATCGGTGAGCGAGAAATCGTAGATCGTCTTGAGATACGTGGGCAGATAGGTACTGAACGCAACGAACCCGCCGAAGGCCACCGCATAAAGGAACGCCATCTGCCAGGTAATGGCCAACTTGCCTGCCGCCGCCAGTTTCGGTAGTACAGCGCTCGTATTCGGGTGCCAGTCCGGCGAATCCTTCATCCGCATCCACACCAGCAGCGCGGTCACCGCCAAGGCCACCGCGATGATGACGTGCGCCGGGACGTACCCGAACCAGATCACGAAACGCGGCGTGAAGAACGCCGAAAGCGCGGTGCCGCCCATGCCGGCGCCGAACACACCGGTAGCGAAACCCCGCCGCGCCGGTTCGTACCAGGCCTTGGCGAACGGAATACCGATCGCGAACGTCGTTCCGGCGATCCCGAGGAAGAACCCGAAGACCAGCAGCAGAGGGTAGGAATCAATGGAACCCGCGAATGCCACCAGCAGTACCGGCGCGATGGTCACGATCGAAATGACCGTGAACATGACGCGACCGCCATATCGATCCGTCATGGCACCGACCGGGATACGACCCACCGAGCCGACCAGAATGGGCGTGGCCACCAACAATGCCGTCTGGCTACTCGTCAGCGACATCGCCTTGGTGTAGGTCGACGCCAACGGCCCGATAAGGTTCCACGCCCAAAAGTTGATCGCGAACGTCCACGTCGCCAACGCGAGATTGACCCCCTGACCGGTCAGTTGCCCGGCCTGCGGTCCACCCGAACGCCCCCTGCTCATCCCGTCACCGTTCCGCACCATTCGTCCAGTCGGGCCCGGGCTTTGACCAGCCCGCGGGGCCACAGCCGGTCGACGAGGCGCACCCGGACCATAGGGGGGTTGACCATTGCTGAAACCTCCTGGCACTTCGGTTGTTTCGCGACACCGGACGGTCACGACCGTCACATGCCGCATCACATGCGGGTCGGGTCAGTGGGGCATGGTGTCACCGCATCGTGGGCAGGTCGGGTCTTCGGTACCGGTGAGCAGACCGCAGGTGGGGCAGACCTTGTCGAGCCAGCACACCGGATCGCCGGCTGTGTCGTCGGCCCTGGGTGCTTGTTCGGTAACGGGGGTTGCCCGCTCGGGCCGTGGGCTTGCCGGTTCCGCGAAGGTCATGCTCGACTCCTGGTGTCGTTTCATGGGTTGGTGATCAGCAGGGTGCCCAACGCCATCAGCGCCGCGACCTTGAGGATTTCCAGGGCGATGTAGGCCACATGCGGCCGGGATGGCGGTGGGGTCTGCCCGGTGATGATCTGCCTGGAGCGTCGGTCCGGTCGTGGCCGCACAAGCCGCGTCTGGGTGGCCAGCAGTGCTCCACTGATGCCGAGCAGGGCCCAGCCGGCGGCCCCCGGCCGGGATGCGATCAGCGCGGCGAGAAGCACTGCCGCCAAGGTGATTTCGGTGGTGTTCAGGGCCCGGAAGGCGAGCCGACCGATGCCCAGGCCGAGAGGCAGGGTGATCCCGGGGGCCCGGAATTTCAGGGGTGTCCAGGAAGGAGATGGCCAGCACCATGCCGAGCCAGACGAACGCGGTGCCCGCACCGATGACGTGCCCGGTTGTCGTCATCACTCAGGCACTGGTCGAGGCGGTCGTCGGTGCGGCAGCAGGTTCGGCTGCGGGGGTCAGGTAGGCCAGGCAGAGATGGGGTTTGACGAACGGCACCAGCCGCACCGTGGTGCGTGGGCTGCCGAGTTGGGTGAGCGCGCCCTGCAGCAACCCGAAGTGGATGCCGCAGACCACGTCGGGGTGTTCCCGCGCGACGTCCCGGTACGGGCAGGCGCGGAGCCGGATCGCCCGTTCCCAGGTGCCCGGTGCGGCGTCGGCGAGTTCGGGATCGAAGTTCATCTCGGCGAACATGTCGACGATCCGATGCGCAGTCTCGTCCGGAGTGGCGACCCCGTCGGCGGTAGGGACAAGACTGGTTGCCCAGTCCCGGCCGGCCTTTTCGGCGCGTCGGCGGCGGGTGCGGGGGGTGGGGCCAAGGTTGGCGGCGAGCAGCGCCGCCAGCGGGCGGTACCCGTCGGGAGAGGCTTCCTCGGTGCGGGCGGCGTAGACGGTGCGGGGACGACCCGGGGTGGTCCGCGGGGTCTTCTGCACGGTGACATGTCCGGCTCTGGCGAGCACGTCCAAGTGGAATCGGACGGTGGTGATATGCAGCCCGGTTACGTCTGCGAGTTGGTAGACGTCCAACGGGGTGTCGCTGCGGCGGAGCAGCTTGAGCAGCCGCCGCCGGGGTTTGGACGTCGCGGGGTCGATCGGCGGGTCGTCGAGGGGGGTCGGTTGGTCGGTCATGTGCTCAAGGGTGGGTGGACGGCGACGAGTTCGGTGTCCACTCCGAGCCGGCCGATTTTGGTGGCGCCGCCGGGGGATGCGACCGGCTGGTCGCGCCCGGGCAGTGGGTCGGTGAAGAACCGGGCGTTATCGTCGGTGAACGCCGCCCATTGGTTCGGGACGTCGTCCTCGTAGAAGATCGCCTCGACCGGGCACACCGGTTCGCAGGCGCCGCAGTCGACGCACTCGTCGGGGTGGATGTACAGCGCCCTGCCACCTTCGTAGATGCAGTCCACCGGGCATTCCTCGACGCAGGCCCGGTCCAGCACGTCGATGCACGGTTCGGCGATGACATAGGTCACGGCTGAACCCCTCTCCCGCTTCGTTGACTTCCCTCTGCCCATCTCCTAGTTTAGAGGAAAGCGGCCCTTAAAAAAGGGTGCGGGAAGCACCATCGCGATGCGAGTCCCCGACACTCGGCCGGCGCACCGGGGCGCGTTCCCGGCGTTGGCCACTGCCCAGGCCGCGGCCACGGATCTTGCGGTGATCCTGGCGACCGTCCGGGCGGCGCTCGGCGGTGCCCAGGGCCGGCAGCGGGCAACCTGTTGGAGATGGCCGAGCTGGACGCGTTGTCCGCCCGGGATGCCATCGAGAAAGCCATCTGGGAAATGGATCTCGCTCCCAGCGCGGACCGGGCTATCGAGCGGGTGTGGTGATCGGGCCCCTGCCAGATTCTGTCACGCAAACGGGGTTGATCCTGACGTAGTTGCCGACACGGGCTACGTGACAACTCCGATCTGCGACAATGGATCGAGAACCGTTGTTCCTCATGAACGATCCTTTGCTTGCTTGTGTCCGGATGTCGTGTACGTATGTTCTGGGGGCGGGCATTTCTACACGGGTTGTGAGACAACATCCGGCGTTTCGATCTCGCTGTGCGGGAGGTACCGCAGTCAATCCTTCACATGTTGATGGCGTCGCCGCTACCGAGGTTGTCGGCTGCGTCCACGGGCCATGCTTCGAGGGTTGGATCCGCCAAGATAGCTCCGATGAGGTGCTCGTTGCCGCCGATGAGGGTGCTGTTGAGGTCGATTTCCGTTGCGACACAGCAGCTGTGGTCAGCTGGCCAGATCAGGTTGGGTGATTGAGGGATGAACCAGTCGGGAGTGACGGATTGTCCCAGGTCCTGCGCCGCCGGCAGGGGCCCGGTGAACACGAGGTAGTCACGGTGAGGGTCGCGGAGACGTGGACCGGTCATGATCGAGTCATCGAATGCTGGCGGCGATGGTTCCTGCAGTGCTGCAGCCGCGTCATCATGCTGGGAATTGCCGGACCACAGCATCGCAACGGCGCCCCCACCGTTGAGCCATCCGTAGCCGTCCCACAGCCCGAAGTAGACCTCAACATCAGGAGCGGTGTATGCACCAAGCAGTTCACACACCGTCTTCAGCGTGCGTGGCGTCAAGGTGCCGATGCGAGGGACGTCGCCGTCCCACGGCGACCCGGTGGAGTTGTCGACGGTCCCGTCCGGGACGTGGGGAATGCTGATCGATTCCCACTGCATCAGTGCGTGTGGTTGCCGGTGGGTGACAGCACAAACATCTCTCCACCGGGTGAGAGGTTTGTCGTCCGCCTCGACCTGGTGCAGCACCCGGGCATAGGAGGGGAAACCCTGGGGGACAATGGAAATCACCGCCAGTCCGAACGGTCCAAGCAGTGCTAGTGAATCCCCGGTGCCGGTTCACTGATCCGAGGCAGCACGTCAGCGGGCTTTGAGGTCGAAGTGGGATTTGCGTCCATCGGGGAACTTAAGGGACTTCCGCGAGGCGGCGTCGCTACAGGTCCCGGCGGCGGAAAGCCCCGGCGCCGCCGGCTAACAGTGTTCCCGCGACTATGAGGTTGAGCCCGCTGATGATGAGCGTCATCTGTGGGTATTCCGTGTCGGACACGTAAATCTCGACGCGGTAGACCACGCCTGCTTCCTGCACACAGCTGGTGAACTCGGTGTCAGAGCAGTTGAGTAGTGACGTGTCTGTGTCGCGGCCATTGGAGTCCGCGTATCCCGACCAGTTGTAGGCCGAGTCTGGGCCGCCGTGCCAGATGCCGGTGCTGTCGTTCCACCAGGTTTGGATGGGGATGAGTTCCCGGGTGTGCGGTACCACTAATGGTTGTAGCAGGCTGGTGCCGGCGACAACGATTCCGGCGACGACCACCCCGGTGATGATGCCGCCAACGGTTCGCCAGATCAGGGCGGCTGCAGCTGCGGCAGCGTAGGCGGCGAGGAACCGAGTGGCGGGGATCAGGCCGAGGATGTCGAAGTTCGGCGTGGTGAGTCTGGGGGCCCAGATGATCGAGTCACGGGTGGCATCAACAGCCCACAGGGTGGCTGTTCCCAGCAGTGCCGCCGCGATGAAGACGGGTGCGGCAACGGTGATGACTTTCGTTGTCCACCAGCGGATCCGGGTGACTCCCTGAGTCAGGGCGTAGACGTGTGTCCGGTGTTCCTTGTCGGAGCCGAATGTGACCGCGCCCAGCACCGCACCGGCAAGGACCGGGAGGACCATCAGGGCGACTCGGTACAGACTCCAGAGTGTGTTGGCGGGCTCCAGGTTGCAGGTCCCGCCCGGCGTTTCCCACCACGTGGTGGAGGCGCACGCCGGGATCAGCAGCGCGATCCCCGCGAGCGCGAGACCGCCGGTGACGACAAGGGCAACGGTGCCGATCACCCAGTAGCGATGTTGCCGCCATGCTGCATTCCACATCCGCGGCGAAGGTGTGCGAGTGGTCGGGTCGCTGCCGTTGAACGCCGGCACAGTGTCCGTTTGGCCGGTCATCATGCTCCTACCTTGTGGGTGGCAGCGTTCTCCGCGCTGCGCAATCTGGCGATGACAATCTCGTCAAGATCGGCCGGCTCATCAATCCACTCCGCTGGTAAGACCGGCGGCGGGGCCGACACCAGCACGCTGGTCTGCTGCCCAGCGGATCGCACCTCCACCCGATCGGCCGGCGGTAGCCAGTCCAACGAGTCATCGGTTGGTCCGGTCAGTACCCGGTGCTGCTGGACCAGGTTGTCCATCGGCCCGTGGAGTGTGACGCGCCCGTCCTGCAACAACAGCAAAGCGTCGCAGACGTCACGTATCTCGGTCAGGATGTGTGAGGACATCACCACGGTCATCCCGGTGTCGGCGACCTCGGTCATCAGGGTCTGATGCATGCGCAGCCGGGCCAGGGGATCGAGGTCTGCCATCGGCTCGTCCAGCAGAACCAGGGCGGGGCGTCGACCCAGCACCAAGATCAGCGCAAGTCGGGTCCGCTGGCCACCGGACAGCGCCCCCACTCGGTCGTTAAGGGAGAGGGATGCCTCGTCGACCAGCCGCTGTGCGTGGCGACCGTCCCAGTCTGCGTTCAAGTCCTTCGTCTGGGCCAGCATGTCCGACACCCGCCACCGCCGATAGAGCGGCTTGTCCTGCGCGAGATAGCCAATCGCGGGGTCCATCCGCCGGTCGACCGGCCGTCCGTCCACCGCGATATCCCCCTCGGTCAACGACAGAAGCCCGGCAACTGCGCCCAGCAGGGTCGACTTGCCGGCGCCGTTGGGTCCGACAAGAGCGGTGATCGAGGACGGCTCGATCACCGCGTCGCAGTGGTGTAACGCCCAGCCGCGCTTGTAGCGCTTGCCCGCGTCGCGGATCTCCAACCGGATGGTCACCTGGCCGCCTCTCGTTGCCGCTCGTCCAACATGGTGGTTACTAACATCAGGACGTCGTGCCGGTCCAGCCCGGATGCGGCCGCCGCATCCAGCCAGCTCCCCAGTTCCACGGCCAGCGGTGACACCAGGTCCGACCGCAGTTTTGCTAGGTCAGCAGTGACGAAAGTGCCTGTACCAACTCGCCCTTCGACCAAACCCTGCCGTTCCAGCTCTCGGTACGCCTTCAACACCGTGTTCGGATTGATACCCGTGGCCGAGACGACTTCCCGGGCCGGCGGCAGCTGGTCGCCAACAGTCAGCCACCCGTTCTCTAGGGCCCGCCTGGTCTGCTCAACGATCTGCAGATAGGCCGGCAAGGCCCCTCGGCGAGCGATCCGGAACTCAATCACAGAAGAAGACTAGTTAACTAGTGTACTGACGGCAAGGCCGAGTTCAGTCCCCGGCTGACCGCGGCCGCACCGGATGTGTGGAGAACCTCGCCATCGGGAGAGGCTCACCTCGACTGTCGGAGGGGACGCGCCGGGTCGGGTTGAGGGTTTGTCGAAGCTCACCTGTTGGCGCGGGCCGATCATCGATTGACTGAGGTCGGCCCGTCCGCGTGGCACTGGCGTCGGGATCGCCAATCACCCGGCGCAGCTCCGGGCCGTAAGAGACAGGGAGCCGGCCGTGTCGATCGAGGAACTCGTTGGGCTGCCCACGCCGGTATCGCGACGGTGATCGCCGGCATGGACAGCGTCGCCACCTCCGGCATCGACCCGCTCGCGTCGCTGACGAATGGCCAGTACAGCGATGAGCTGGTGACCGTTGTGACCGGCGCGGCGGACCTCCCAACACCTGCCGTCCAGGTGGCTCGCACCGACAGCTTCGAGCTGTGGCGGCGAGGTTGGCAGTTGGTCGTCCGGCATCGGGTGGCGGATTCTTGCATCGACGATTCACTGGCCACGCTGATCAACGAGGAGCTGTTCGTTCCCGGCTGGGTGAGTGGAAATTCCGTGTTCGAAAGCATCTTCACCGGCGTTGTCCTGACCTCGCGACCGGATCCGCTGGACGCCTGGGAGCTGTTCTACACCAACACGATGGGCCGCTATCAGATCGCTGCAGCCCACGGTTCAGGTGCCGGACAAGCTGTGCAGCGGGGTTTGTCGAGCTTCGCCGCCATTCATCACCACGTAGACGAGCTGGTGCCGCCGAGGGCGTCGGTGCTGGAAATCGGAGCCTGCTTCGGGTTTCTGTCCTTGTTCCTGGCCCGGCTGCCGGCGCGGACCGTGGTGGCATCGGACATCTCCCAAGGAACCATGCGGTTGCTCGCTGCGGTGGCCGCCCGGCTGAAGGTCGCCGTCGAGACGGTCGTTGCCGACGCCGCGCGAATACCCCGGCCGGACAGCAGCGTCGACGTTGTGCTGCTGATTCACCTGCTGGAGCATCTGGAACCAAGGCACGGCCGGCAGGCCGTCGCAGAGGCGCTTCGGGTGGCGGCCACCCGGGTGGTCATTGCGGTCCCGTACGAACTGGAGGCGACGGCGGCATTCGGCCACGTCCGAACCATCGATGAGACCGAACTGCGAGCCTTGGGCGAGCAGGCTGCGGGGTGGGATTTCTCGGTACACGAGAAGTGCGGCGGCTGGCTGGTTCTCGACCGCCGCTGGCAGCGGGGGTGAGTGGTCAGCTACTAGATCAAGCCCATTTTACCGGCTAGGTGAACGGCCTCGGCGCGTCGGGACACTCCAAGCTTCCGCAGGATATTTCCCACATGAAACTTGACGGTCGTATCGGAGATGAACAATTTCTTGCCGATCTCGATATTCGACATTCCGCGGGACAGCAGTTCGAGTACCTCCTGCTCGCGCGCCGTCAGCTTCTTGTCAGCCTCGACGGGCCCGGCATGAATTCCTCGAACCATTGCGGCCGCACTGCGGGCGTCGAAAGCACTTCCCCCGCGACTGATGTCGCGGATGGCCCGGATCAGCGCGGACGTGTCGACATCTTTGACGACGTATCCGCGGGCACCATTGTGAATGGCCGCAAGCACCAGATGGTCATCGATGAAAGTGGTCAGCACGAGGACGCCAAGGCCCGGATGGTTGGCCGTCAGCGCCGCGCACAATTCCAGGCCCTCGGTATCGGATCCGGCGGAGAGCTTCAGGTCGAGCAGAACAATCTGTGGCCGAACCGCACTGACGACCGCCATCGCCGCTTCGGTGGTGGCGGCCTCGCCCACCACCCGCAGGTCCGATTCCCGCTCGAGAATTGCCCGGAGCCCGTGCCGGACGATGGCGTGGTCATCGATCAGCACGATGTCGATCGGCGGCGCCTGCGGGGCAGTTGCTGTGCTGCTCATGTCGACTCCAGGTCGGTGGAATGAATCTCCGGGTACTCGGTTGCCATCCGGATGGGCAGCGGCAGTCGAACCTCGATGCACACACCGCCCAGTCTCGCCCGCCGAAAGGCCAGGCTGCCGCCCAGTTTTTCGGCCCGGACCGCCATATTCGCCAGGCCGCGATGCCGCCCGTCGGTGAGCGAATGGCGTTCGATTCGCAGTAACCGGCTGAGCGTCACCGGGTCGCCGTTGCCGTCGTCGGCGATGCTCAACCGGATCATCTCCGGTCGATATTGCAGCCGGACAACAGCCCGTCCCGCGTCGGCGTGGGTTGCCACGTTGAACAGCGCTTCCCCGGCGATCCGGGCGAGTTCGTGGTCAGCCCTGGTTTCGATCGGCGCCCCGCCGCCCTCCACCCGAACCTGAACCTGCAGCCGGGGTCGGTGGTGGCCGGCCAATTCGGTGAGCAGATCCGGCAGCGACGACGGCGATTCGCCACTCGTCGCATGATGCAGCGCATAGATGGCGTCGCGCAGCTGGGCGATGGCCTCCTTGGTCAACTCCTTGGCCTTGTCGAGTTGCTTGCCGAGGGCAACGGCCGGCGTCCCGAGCTCCGCGGCCTCGCCACGGGCCATTTCCACCGCCATCCCGGCACTGAGCACGAACTGACTGACGCTGTCATGGAGTTCGCGGGCGATCCGGTGCCGCTCGGCGTCCAGCAGTTCCCGCTGCCGGGCAGCCGCCAGCCGCTCCTCGGTTCGCCGCAGTTGGTCGGTGCGCGCGGTGAGCGAGGCGGCCTGCGCGGTTGCTTCGTCGTAGAGCTCTTGTGCCCGCTGATGAAGTTCCAGGCCGGACTGGTACTGCTCCGAGGTGTGCAATGCGACGGCCGCCTGGTTGGCCAGAATCCGCAGCACCGAAAGATCGCCCGGCTCCGGCGGTGCGGGCAGATCGTGGATGGCCACCAAGCCGCCGACCAATCTGCCTTCGAGATTCATCGGTACCCGAACCACCTGACTCGCCGGTTCCGACGGCCGGAACAGACCGACTCGAATGGCGTCCAACTCGACCCGCTCGACCTCCAGCAGTTCCGTGTCATCGGCGAGCGCCCTGCCGCTGCCATCGACGACCACGAATCTCGGCCGCGCCCGGACCAGGGCACCATCACAGAGCGCAAGTACCACCCACGGTGCCGAGAGATGATCGCCGGCGGCCCGGGCAACCTCCTCGAGCAGCGAACGCGGTCCCTCGACCGTCCGAACCAACGCTCGGGAGATCGAGTCCAGCGCTCGGACAGTCCGCTGCATTCGCTCGTCGGTGCGGATGAACTCCCGATAGTACGAGCGTTTGCCGGACCTGACGCCCGTGAGCAGGGCGAGATCAGGGGGATCGTTGCCCGGGTTCGTGGTCACACCCGGACGCCGTCACATGGCAGCACGGAACAGGCTCTCGACATCGTCGGCGTCGGCGCCGCGCGGATTGGTTGCCATACAGGCATCCTCGAGCGTGGACAACGCCAACCGCGGAATATCGCCGTCGCTGACGCCGATGTCACGGAGCCCGCGGGGGACGCCGACCGCGTTGCCCAGTTGCCGAACGTAATCCGACAGGATGTCGGCGACTTCGTCGGCCGGAGCGCCTGCTACCGGTAGCCCAACGGCCAGGGCCAGCTCACGGAATCTTTCCGGGGTGGCGCGCGCGTTGTAGGAAATGACGTGCGGCAGCAGAATTCCATTGATGACGCCGTGCGGCAGGTCCAGGAGACCACCCACCTGATGGCTCATCGCGTGCGTGGCCCCCAGGATGGCATTGGAGAAGGCAAGCCCGGCGTCAAGGCTGGCCTGCGCCATCTGCTGGCGGGACCACATGTCCTCGGGATCGGCAATGCGTGGCGGGCAGGAAGTGACTGACCAGTCGCACCGCACTGAGTGCATGGCCATCGGTCAGCGGATTGTGCGCAAGTGAGACGAAGGCCTCGATCCCGTGTGTCAGGGCGTCGAGACCTGTTGCCGCGTTGAGCCACTCGGGCATCGTGGTGAGCAGTCGGGGGTCCGTGATCGACGTGTCCGGGACCAGTGCCCGGCCCATGATGGTGATCTTCACCGATCGTTCGGTGTCCGTGACGATGCAGAACTGCGAGACGTCCGCGCCGGTGCCCGACGTCGTCGGGATCATCAACAGCGGCGGAATCGGGTGCAGGACCTGATCCACCCCCGCGTAGTCCAGAATCGACCCGGCATTTCCGGACAGAATCGCGATGCCCTTGGCGGCGTCCATCACCGAGCCCCCGCCGATGGCGACCAGCACGTCGCAGCCTGACTCTGCGTACCGGTGGTACCCCTCGGTGATCTCGGTGTCCTTGGGATTAGGGGTCACTCCGCGCCAGACCGTCGGCGCAAGCCCGACGTCCCGCAGATGTCCCAGCAGTTCGTGTACCCAACCCGCGTCGTGCACACCGTCGTCGGTCACCACGAAGGGCCGGCGAGCGCCGAGCCGGGCGGCCGCGAATCCGGATTCAGCCAGCGCGCCAACCCCGAAGACAATCTCCGGTGCTTGGAACTTGACCACGGAATGAATGACCGGCGCCGCCGAGTTTTCGTCGGTCACCTGCGCATCTATCACCCGCGACAGCGGTCGAATCACGTCCTTGTGCCCGATGGCCACGATGCTCACCTCCGTCGGCCAGGGATCCCCGGGGGTGGACCGGCCGTTGTTGTGGCTCCATCATCTCCCGTCGGCGGGCGAAATGGTACGTCGCACGGGTTCCATGCTGTCGCACGGAAATCCGCCGCGGGCGGCATGCTCCCGGATCAGCGACGGGCGGTCGGCCTCGTAGACACAGAACAGCTTGTTGTCGCCCACAAAGGACTCCACCCAGGCGATGCCGCTCCCGAGCTCGGCCACGACCTGGTTGGAGCGGGCGGAAAGCTCGCGGATTTCATCGTCGGAAAGGATGCCTGCACCCGGCAGCGAGCGTTCGATGACATATCGGTCCACGGGTCCTCCGTTCTGGTCTACGTGCCAGCCACGCTACGGCGCCGACCGGCTGCTGCGAACCCCAGTTCAGGCAGTCCGGACCTACCCGATCGGATAGGTCCGATGTGGTGGTGGCGTCGCCAGCGGCGATGTGCCCGGCGTCGTAGGTGTGCCGTTTCGAGTAGCGCCGAGCCCGACCTGTCCCATCGTCCAGCCCCACCCTGGTCAATGGTCGAGTCAGGGCATGCCGCACGGACGGTTTAGGCCGCAAAACCTTCCGTCGACGTCGCCGGGGTCATAGCGTCAGAGGCGTTCCCGAAGCTCGTCCTCCCCGTTCGGAGACCACCCAATCCCGCACTTGCCGGCGATGGCGCCGTGCGCAGAAAAGGAGAACCCATGAAGGTTGAGGAACTGCTCAAGCCTTTTCCGATCAAGGAATTCCACCCGTTTCCCCGAGGAATGCTCGGGCCGGGCGCTTTCGAGATGGTCGGTCCCGAAGCGATCAAAATGGGCTTCAAGAAGCCGCTGGTCATGACCTCCGGCCTGCGTGGCTCCGGCCTGGTCGAGCAGCTGATGGGTTCGCTCAAGTATCACGGCATCGAAGCGGTGTTGTACGACCAGGTCGAGTCGAATCCCAAGGACTACAACGTCATGGACTCGGTGGCGATGTACCAGGAGGAGAAGTGCGACAGCTTCATCTCCATCGGCGGTGGCTCCAGTCACGACGCCTGCAAGGGTGCGCGGATCTCGGTGGCCCACGACGGCCGCAACGTCAACGACTTCGAGGGCTTCAACAAGAGCGAGAATCCGAAGAATCCGCCGCATATTGCGATCTCGACGACGGCCGGTACAGGTTCCGAGACGTCCTGGGCCTACGTGATCACCGATACCACCACCGACCCGAAGAACCCGCACAAGTACGTCGCGTTCGACGACGCGGCGATCGCGACCCTGGCCATCGACGATCCGACCGTGTACTACACCTGCCCGGTTGACTACACCGCGCAGTGTGGGTTCGATGTGCTGGCGCACGCGTCCGAGCCCTACGTCTCCCGGCTGAACTTCGAACCGTCGCTGGGCAACGCGATCCGGGCCATCAAGTTGACGGCGGAGAACCTCCGGCAGGCAACCTGGAACGGCTCCGATCTTGCGGGTCGCGAGGGAATGATGTACGCGCAGTACATCGCAGCCCAGGCGTTCAACTCCGGTGGTCTCGGCATCATCCACTCGACCTCGCATGCGATCAGCGCGTTCTATGACACCCACCACGGCCTCAACAACGCGATTGCGCTGCCCCGGGTGTGGGCGTTCAACATGCCGACGCACTACAAGCGGTTCGCCGAGATCGCCGAGGCCATGGGCGTCGACACCCACGGCATGACCGACGTCCAGGGCGCGGAGGCGGCCCTCGCCGCCGGCATCCGACTGCTCCGCGACGTGGGTATCCCCGAGCGATTCGTCGATGTCACGAAGGACAGCTACTCCAAGAACCGGCTCGGCCAGGGCCCGACGGAGTACTACAAGAATGCACCGGTCATCAAGGGCGACAAGGCCGACGTCGACCGGATCACCAACCATGTGCTCGGTGACGCCTGTACCCCGGGCAACGCCAAGGAATGCACCTTCGAAACGGTGCGGCCCGTCATCGAACACTGCATGAACGGCGATCTGGACGATCTGCTGTCCTAGCTCGAGACCCCCGGGCGGTGCACGGTCGTGCGCCGCCCGGGACCCTGTCATTGACATAGCGCTGAGGAGCTGTCGTGAGTATTTTCGCCAACGTCGACGAGGTCAGCGCCGCTCTGACCGAGCACGGGTACATCCCCGACCGGCGGGTGGCCACAACGACTTTTCTGATGATGCAGCTGGACCGGCCCGTTCTGGTCGAGGGTCCGGCCGGCGTCGGTAAAACCGAACTGGCCAAGGCCATCAGCGAGATCACCGGGCGCCGCCTCATCCGCCTGCAATGCTACGAGGGTCAGGACGAGACCAAGGCGCTCTACGACTGGGACTACGGCAAACAGCTCCTCTACACCCAGTTGCTCCGGGACAAGATCGGTGAGATCGTTGCTGAAACCACCGATCTGGAATCCGCGGTCGACATGTTGGCCAAGCATGATTCGGTGTTCTTCTCCGAGCGATTCCTGTCACCCAGGCCGCTGCTGGACGCCATTCGCGGCGACCAACCCGCTGTGCTGCTGATCGACGAGATCGACAGGGCCGACGAGGCACTCGAGGCGGTCCTGCTGGAAACGCTTGGTGAGTTCCAGATCTCGGTACCCGAGATCGGCACGTTCACCTCCCAGCAGCACCCCATCGTCGTGTTGACCTCCAACAACACCAGGGATCTCTCGGCGGCCCTGAAAAGGCGGTGCCTGCACTTGTTCCTGGATTATCCGGAGGCAGACCGTGAGCTGGCGATCCTGCGCAGCAAGGAAACCGGACTGTCCGAGGCGTTGGCGGCCCAGCTCGTTCAGGTGGTACGCGGGCTCCGTGACCTGGAGCTGCGCAAGGCGCCGAGTATCTCTGAGACCATCGACTGGGCAAGAACTCTCGCTGTGTTGGGGGCTACCGAACTGACCGCCGCACTGCTGGCCGAAACGGTGTCGGTGGTGGTCAAGTACGAACGGGACCATGTTCGGGCGCTTGCCGCGTTGCCGACCCTGATCGACCCGAACGCTGTCGTGCCGGGCAAGCTGCACGACCACCACAGTCATTCGCACGGTGGGCATTCGCACAGCCATTCAGGCGGTGGCGACCCGCACGCACACGCCGATGACATCGGCCCTTCCCGCCGAGCGGAGATGGACAAACCGGGCCGGCACGGGCCCGGCCACTACGGAACTCCGCCGTATGCGGAAGGTCTGGTGCCGGTGCCGGTGCCGGTGCCGGTGCCGGCGGCCGCGGTTTCCCGGGACCGTGGAAAGCGTTCCTTTGCCGGAGGTCTCGGCCGCCGAAGGGTGATCTAGGTCGCCGTCATGCAGGAGACCATTCATCGATTCGTTCGCTTCCTGCGCCTCGCCGGCGTCCGGGTATCCGTCGCCGAAGTTCTCGACGCCGTCACCGCAGCGGCGCAGCCGGGGGTACTCGCCGATCGACAGACGCTGCGCGAGGCACTGCTGATCACGCTGATCAAGGATCGTCGTGACCGGGTGGCCTTCGACGACGTCTTCGACGCCTTCTTCTCGCTGCAGCCGGTGTGGACCAACGACTCCGACGAACACTCTCATGCCCACGACGACCTGCTCGACGAGGGCAAGCTGAATCGGTTCACCCTGTCCGAAGAGCCCTCGCAGACACCGGATTTCGGTCACAGTCACGACAAGCCGAAGGACATCCGGGATTTTTTCGACGCCAAGGACATGGCCGAGCAGTACAACTTGCACCAGGAAGCGAACAAGGTCGATCTGGCGGCACTGAGCGACGAGATGGTGCTCTCCGCGGACCAGCCCGCGTCGGATTCGTCGGCGCCGCGGGTCCAGGTCGAGACCAGCCACCTGCATGGGGCATCGATGCCGCATGACCTTGCGGCGGCCACCGGAGCGATGCTGGACACCAACCTTTCGATCGCCGAGGAAGCTGCCTTGATGGAGTGGTTGTCGGCGGGCGAGGAGGACCTGCCGCCGGAAGTACTGGCGCAACTGCGCGCGCAGGTGGCCGGAATCCTGGACAAGCTGCCGGAGATGCTGCGCCGGCACCTGGCCGCCTTCGCCGCGATGAATCAGAAGCAGGTCGAAACCGGACCGGCACGGCAGGCCACCGTCCAGACCGTGGCCGAGGCGGATCGGAACCGGTTGGAGGAGACGCTTCGTCAGTTGGTCAGATCGATGGGTGGCGCGCTGACCCACCGGCGAAAGGTCGGTGGCCGGGGCCGGATCGATTCCGCCCGCACCATGCACCAGAGCATGCGCTATGACGGCATTCCGTTCCGTCCGGTTTCCGTGGTGCGGGCGGAGGATCGGCCGAGGTTGATCATCCTGGCCGATGTCAGTCTTTCCGTCCGGGCCAGCACCCGCTTCACCCTGCAGCTCGTTCATGGGCTGCAACGACTGGTGCCCAGAGTGCGGACGTTCGCCTTCGTCGATGACATCGCCGAGGTCACCGACGTTTTCGCCGAGCATTCGGTGGAGGACGCGTTGGGCCTGGTGCTGGGCGGCGACGTGCTGGACGTTGACGCGAATTCCGATTACGGAAACTCACTGGCGAACTTCATGCTGCAGTTCGGCGGCGAGGTGAATCGGCGAACAACCGTGCTGATCTTGGGTGACGGTCGCGGCAATGGGCACGATCCGCACCCGGAGGCGCTCGCCGACCTGGCTCGGCGCGCCCGCGAGGTGATCTGGCTGACCCCGGAGTCCCGCTATTCCTGGGTTCTCGCCGGTTCGGACATGCCGCTGTACGAGTCGCTGTGTAGCCGCGTCGAGGTGGTGCCCGACCTGCAGTCGTTGGACCGGATGGCGCGCGCCGGGCATTTCTGAACCGCATTCCGGGGACCACCGACTCGGCCTCACAGCAGTCGGCCTACTCGCGCTGCGACGGCGCCACTCATCAATTCGAAAATCCGGCGGCCTGCCGCGGCATTTGCGCCGGTGGGATCCCCCAGGATTCCGTTTGCGCTGACTGCCCTGACCCCGTTGGCGCGCAGGTGCGGAATCAGTTCGTTGAACGGGGTGGCATTTCCGGGAGCAAGCAGGTCCTGCCGGACGCTGTGCGGGGCCAGATGCAGCATGATTGATGTCTCCCGGTACCCGGCGTGCGCGTCGGCCCTTGGCCCGCCGCTGGCCGCGTGGCAGACAGCGAGCGACCGGCCCTCGTGCCGCATCAGTTCGGCTGCCTGCTCCAGGGCATCGGCGTTGCCGCCGTGACCATTGATGACCAGCACATGTTCCCAGGTGGCCGAGGCATGTCGGACGAATTCGACGAGCACGGCGATGAGGGCTTCGGTGCCGATCGACAGCGTTCCGGGAAAGTCCTTGTGCTCGCCACTGGCCCCATAGGGCATCGGCGGGGCCAATCCGAGGTATGGGCGGTGCCGGTGGATGTGCGCCGCAAGGGACTCGGCGATGACGGTATCGGTGTCGAGCGGCAGGTGGGGTCCATGTTGTTCGGTCGACCCCAAGGGCAGCAACAGGAGTCGTCGCGGTGACCGATCCACCTGCGGCCAGGTCGCGGTGCCC
Source organism: uncultured Actinomycetota bacterium (assembly GCA_963730295.1). Taxonomy (GTDB): domain Bacteria; phylum Actinomycetota; class Actinomycetes; order Mycobacteriales; family Nakamurellaceae; genus Nakamurella. The sequence goes on from CAVSRE010000012.1 coordinate 900,765, forward strand.
AGTGGCGGGAGTCGTTGTTGGCCGGTGCCCGGATCGGGATCTGCCCGGTCAGTCGCCGGGAGATCGCCGTCCATGCCGCCACCTTCCCCTGCGGTTGGACCACCGCTGACCCCACTGCGGGAGATCTCTGACCCGCGGCAGGACCGGCTCCGGGGTGTGATGGGCGAACACTCCCTGCCAGACACCGATGCTGTAGGCGGTGTCGTCCATGGACCTGGCCAGCAGCGACTCCGCCGCGAGCCGGGCAACGGTTGCCGGCGAGTCCGTCCTCGTTCGCGCGGAGCGCACGTCCATCGCGACCAGGTAGCCAAGACCGGCGGCGGCCGCGAGCGCAAGGCGCCGGCCGAGCCGCGGCGCACAGAGGCAGGCCAGGACGGTCGCCGGCAGCATCGGTCGAACGAGCCACCGGCCGAGCGAGCCACCGGCCAGCAGGTGCCCCTGCACGGCCAGTCGCCGCGCGTGCCGTGCCGATAGTTCCGGCATGCCCCAGGGCGAGATCGCAGCCGTCGCAACGGCTGCCGCCAGACCGACGAGTGGGTGCACAGCAACACCGATGAGCCATGGACCGAACGACCAGATCGAAACGTCGACATGTCGAAGGGCCCCTGGGTGCCGTCGCGCGAGGTCGGCCGCACTCGTTCCATAGACCCGGCGCCGGTCCAGCGCTGCGAGGATGCTGCCCCGTGGGCGGTGCCCGACCTGAACGTCGGGCAGGTAGCGGATGCGGCCCCTGGCGGACAGTCGCCAGACCAGATCGACGTCCTCGCCGACCTCCATGGCTTCGTCGAAGCCGCCGACCTGCCGGAATGCGTCGGTGTCCACCAGCAACGCCGCGCTGGGTACGTAGGAGACCGTTTTGCCGATGCCCACATCGCAGGGCGCGGCTCCGAGATCGAGTGCGCACACCCGCTGTTCGAACCATCCGCCGAGTCCGGACCCCGGCAGGGGGTAGATCCTCGGCGCCGCAAGGATGACCCGTTCACCCGGGGCGCCTGCAGGGCCCTGCAGGCCTTCTATCCGCCCTCTGAGTTCGGCGATCCAGTTGTCGTCGGGCATGGTGTCGGCGTCGATGAAAGCGATCCAGGGTGTGCGAACCAGCGCCGCCCCGGCGTTCCGCGCGGCGGCAGGTCCACGAGAACGGTTGTGCCGCAACACCTGTATCCCGCCGCGGAGCTCGGCGAGGGACGTCAGCGGCACGGGGGAACCGTCATCGACGACGATGACCGGCAGGTCCTGGGGCAATGTGGCGAGCAGATCCTGCAGCGGCTCGGCTGCGGAGCGGGCGGGGATCACCACCGTCACCCCGAGGTGGTTGGTGGCCGCGGGCGCGGGCGACAGCAGCAGGCCCGCCGCCTGCAGTCGGTCGAGGAACTCAGTGGTGGCGGCTTCGCGATGGGGCTCGTTGCCGGTCAGCAGGTCACGAAGGACACGGGCGCCGCGGCTGGTCATGGTGACGACCCGGTAGGGCGCACCACCGGCCACTGTGGTCTCGTCGAGCCACTTGACTCCGGCGGCCAACCGCCACGTCGCGAATCGTGCCGTGCCGGCATCCCTGATGGTCATCCGACGAAGCCGCCGTCCACCCGAATCGCTGCCCCGGTGACGGCTGTGGCACCCGGACTGCACAGCCAGCTCACGGCCGCGGCGATCTCTTCCGGTTCGAGCAAGCGGCCGAGGCGTTGATGTGGGGCGAAATTGCCGGCGTCGACCAGGCCATACGCTCGGGCCGTCCGCTCCAGCAGTGCAGTTCTGGTGCTCCCCGGCAGCACTGCGTTGGCCGTGACGCCGAATGGCCCGAGGTCGGCGGCAAGTGATCGAACATAGCCCAGCGCAGCATGTTTGGACGAGACGTAGCCGGCCAGCCGGGGCAATCCGGTCTCACCCGCCGTCGACACCACCGCAACAAAACGCCCGAGTCCGGCCGGTGCGGTCGAGCAGCAGCGGAACCGTTGCCCGGGCCAGATTGGCCACTCCGTGAAAATTCGTGTCGAGATCGACAGTGAGTTCGTCCGTGGAGAACTCCCAGGCAAGCTTGTCCGATCCGATGATCCCGGCGACCGCCACCGCGGCCCGCAGCCGACCGGCCGGAATGAGCGCCACCGCCCTCATCAGGGCCTGCTCGTCCCGGACATCTCCGGCCACCACGTGGGCCACTCCGCCGTAGCCGCGACAGGTGGCCGCCACCCGTTCGAGTTGTTCCAGGGTGCCCAGTGAATAGCCCAGCTCGGCCTGCTCGTCGATGGCCGGCGCATCCACCAGAACAAGGTCGAAGCCTTCGGCCGCCAGCCGAACGGAGACTGCGGCGCCCATCCCGCGTGCTGCACCCGTGACGATGGCGAATGGTCGGCCCGCCTGAGGCTCGAGTGCCGTCATGACGGCTCGGTCCAGCCGGCCGGCGGGTTCAGCATGGCCAACGACTCGTGCAGTAGCGGAAGGAGATCCGCGTCACTGGAGAGCCACACCTGGTAAGCGGCCAGCGCTGAACCCAACGCGAGATGACCCAGGGTTTGCGGGATCAAATCGCCCTCGGTGACACCGAGTCGTCGCGCCGCGAAACGGGCAACCACACCGCGCCAGGCCGCGTACCGCAGGGTGGAGTACGCCTGCAGGGCGGGCGAGGCCAAGATCACCGTCATGCGGTTGCGGAGGGATTCGGTCGAAGGCCCGTCGAAAGAATTGAAGTCGATCACTGCGGCGCGAATGGCGTCGATGACGGGCACGTCGGGCGGGCAGCTATCGAACCATGACTCGAACGATTCGAGCTGGATATCAAAATCCCCCCAGACCGCGTCGTTCTTCGACTTGAAGTAGCGGAAAAAGGTCCGGCGGCCGATACCCGCCGCGGCCGCGATCTCGTCGACGGAAGTGACGTCGAAGCCTTGCTCGGAAAAGATTGCCAGGGAGATCGACTCGAGCTCTGCGCGGGTGGTCACGGCGGGGCGACCGAGGACGGGGGAGTCCCGGGGCACGACGGAGTCCGCTTCAGTCACTTCTCGCTCCCTCCTCGCCAATTCGGCGCTGCCGGAATGGACCTGTTGACTCTGACAACGTAGCGCAGACAACCGAAGTCATCTCTGCACAGAAGTTGACGAGCAAACCATTGACATTCGGCACTGAGTGCCAATACAGTCCATTGTGACACGCCGCACCGCTCGTGTCATCCCCAAATTCACTCGGACCCGAAGGGGTAGACCATGCCAGAACTCGCCGTCGATGATCAGGTCGTCAACGCACCATCCGAGAATGAAACAGTCACCGAAGCACCGCTGAAAATCGGAGATTTGCTGGTCGAGGATGTCTCCATCGACGGCATGTGTGGCGTCTACTAATTCGGGGGTTGAGGCAATGAGCGTTGCGACAACCGTGCCGCCGGATTCCATCGCACCTTTCGTTGCCGACCGGCCGTACGAATTGCATCCAGCTGTCGAAGTGCGACCCGAACCCTTCGGTGCATTGCTCTACTCGTTCAAGACAAGGCGGTTGTCCTTTCTGAAGGATCCGACACTCGTCACGGTGGTGCGCTCGCTGGCCGACCAGCCGAGCGCGAGCGCGGCCTGCCATGCCGCCGGCATCACCGATCCGTCACGGGTGGCGATGTTCGAAGCGGCCTTGGCCACGCTGGCCGGCACCGAAACGATCAGGGAGCGTCATTGATGACCACCGCCGTTCTGCCCCTTGTCGAACATTTCGCCCAGGGCCTGCAAGCGCCGATCTGCCTGACGTGGGAGCTGACCTACGCCTGCAATTTGGCGTGTGCGCACTGTCTGTCGAGTTCGGGTCGGCGGGATCCCCGTGAACTCAGCACGGCCGAGGCCAAGGCCGTGATCGATGAACTGGAACGGATGCAGGTCTTCTACGTCAACATCGGCGGGGGTGAACCCACTGTCCGGCCGGACTTCTGGGAATTGGTGGACTACGCGACGGCCCACAAGGTTGGAGTCAAATTCTCCACCAACGGCATCAAGATCAATCAGGCAGCGGCTCGCCGACTGGCGGCCAGTGACTATGTCGACGTCCAGATCTCGCTGGACGGAGCCACGGCCGAGGTCAACGACTACGTCCGTGGGACAGGCTCGTACGCAACAGCTATCAAGGCAATGGAGAACCTCGCAGGGGCCGGGTTCACCGGCTTCAAGATCTCCGTCGTCTGCACCCGGCAGAACATCGACCAACTCGACGCCTTCAAGGCGATCGCCGACCGTTATCGGGCGCAACTGCGGTTGACCCGGCTACGACCATCGGGTCGCGGCGCCGACGTGTGGGACGAGTTGCACCCCACCGTCGCCCAACAACGTCAGTTGTACGACTGGTTGGTCCGCAACGGCGACAATGTCCTGACCGGTGACTCGTTCTTCCACCTGGCTGCGTTCGGTGAGTCCCTGCCGGGGCTGAACCTTTGTGGCGCTGGACGCGTGGTCTGCCTCATCGACCCGGTGGGTGATGTCTACGCCTGTCCCTTCGCCATTCACGAGTCGTTCCTGGCCGGTAACGTCCGGTCTCCCGGTGGATTCGCCACCGTGTGGCGGGAATCGGAACTGTTCACCGAATTGCGCAAACCGCAGAGCGGCGGGGCCTGCGCCTCCTGCTCAGCGTTCGATTCCTGCCGGGGCGGCTGCATGGCGGCCAAGTTCTTCACCGGTCTGCCGCTGGACGGACCGGACCCCGAGTGCGTCAAGGGTTTCGGCGAGATCGCACTGTCCAAGATCGAGCCCGGACGGTCGCCGAAGCCGTCGCTGGATCACTCGCACAGCAAGGCCGTCAAGAACGGGCCGGTCATGCTGACGTTGAACCGGAAACCACCGAGCCGTAGCTGCGACGAAAACCCCTTGTCCGACATGCTCGTTGGTAAGACGGGCGCCCGAGAGAGAGCCTCCCTATGAGCAACGCCTGGTTCGAGACCGTCGCCGAAGCACAGCGCAGGGCGAAGAAGAGACTGCCGAAGTCTGTCTACGGCGCCCTTGTCGCCGGGTCGGAGAAGGGCCTGACGCTCGCCGACAACCAGGCTGCCTTCGGCGAACTGGGCTTCGCGCCGCACGTCGCGGGACTGTCCGCCAAACGGGATCTGTCGACAACGGTGATGGGTCAGTCGATTTCCCTACCTGTCATCATTTCGCCGACCGGAGTGCAGGCGGTACATCCGGATGGTGAGGTGGCCGTCGCCAGGGCCGCGGCCGCCCGGGGGACGGCAGTTGGCCTGAGTTCCTACGCCAGCAAGTCGGTCGAAGAAGTGGTGCAGGCGAATCCGCAAACATTCTTCCAGCTCTACTGGTCCGGGACCCGGGATCAGATCAAGCAGCGGATCGAAAGGGCAAGGGCCGCCGGCGCGGTCGGACTGATCGTCACCCTGGATTGGTCATTCTCCCAGGGCCGGGACTGGGGGAGCCCGGCCATCCCGGAGAAGATCGACCTGAAGGCGATGATCCGCTACGCGCCCGAGGCGATCACCCATCCCCGCTGGTTGGCGGCGTTCGCCAAGACCCGCAATATTCCGGATCTGACCGTGCCCAACTTGACCGACCCCGGCCAGCAGGCACCGACCTTCTTCGGTGTGTACGGGGAATGGATGCAGACACCGCCACCGACCTGGGAGGACGTTGCGTGGCTGGTTCAGGAATGGGGCGGCCACCTGATGCTGAAGGGCATCACCAGGGTCGACGACGCCCTGCAGGCCGTCGCTGCCGGCGTGACCGCGATCTCGGTGTCGAACCACGGCGGCAACAACCTGGACAGCACACCGGCGTCGATCAGGGTGCTACCGGCAATCGCGGATGCCGTCGGCGACCGGGTCGAGATCGTCCTGGACGGTGGGGTTCGCCGGGGCAGCGACGTCGTCAAAGCGGTTGCCCTCGGTGCGCGCGCCGTGATGATCGGCCGGGCCTACCTGTGGGGCCTCGCCGCCAACGGACAGGCGGGCGTGGAGAACGTCCTGGACATCCTCCGGGGGGGAATCGACTCCGCCCTGCTCGGGCTGGGGCATTCCACCATCAGCGACCTGACTCCCGACGACCTGGTGATACCGACCGGATTCGCGCGGGCGTTGGGTGTGCCGAGCCGGACGTGACATGCCACAACTCTGACGCCGGCCCAGACCGGTGATACTGGTCAAGTGATCCTGTCCCGAAACTGGTCCTTGTTCCTGGTCGCTGCCGGCGCCTTCAACTGGCTGATCTGGCCGCGGTTCGCGCTCGCGATCTGGGACGACCAGCGGGCGTGGTCGGGTGAGATCGGGCAGTCGACGCCGACCGCGTTCCTGCTCGTGCATGCCGTGCTGATCGTCACCGCGGTCACCGTCGGCACCGTCATCCTGGTGCTGGGGGTGCGGGGGTTCCTGGCCGCTCGTCGGGACAGATCTGACAGGCCGAAAGTGCTCAGCGACCGGGCGTAGTTCCGTGCAGGAAAGTCAGCCCCCAACACCATCTTTCGGTGGTCGGAACCGCTGCTGAGCGCCCTGCTTGCTCAGCCCGTACAGGGCGCCGATCTCGCTCCAGGTGGCGCCGGCGCTGCGGGCGTCCACGACCGTGCTGGCCTCGAGTGCTTCCAGGTCCTGCAGGGACTGACGCACGGCGGCGAGTCGGGACAACGGGTCGGGTATCTCCTGCAAGCTGTCGAGCGCTCGCTGGAGACGTCTGACATGAACCGGATCCGCCACGCGCAGAGAGTAACTTGCCTTCGGCCGCCGTCAACACTATGTTGCCTATAGGTCAACGAACCATTGACCAAGACGTCAATAGACTATTGACGTAGGCGCCGTTGGGGTTGGATCGGCGACAACGAAGTCGAACGGTCGGAGGGAGGTTTCGATGGCAAAGAAGAAGAAGAGCAAGAAGGGCAAGAAGAAGAAGAAGTAGTTCACGCCCAGAACGTGGGACGGCGGCCACCCGTGGCGACAGGCAGGTTCGGTACGGGTGGCCCGCCCAGGAGGGTGGACCTCGGGCCCGCGTGGGTCAGGTCGAGCTCGTGTATCGCCCGGGTGCAGGCGATGTAGAGCATGCACTTGTCCATGTCGTTGAGGTAGTTGGCGTCAGTGACCCCGGGAACGATCACGGCATCGAACTCCAAGCCCTTCGACAGATGAGCCGACGTGATCACGATGCCACCGGAGAATGCGCTGCTGTCGTAGTCGAGCAGGGTCGCGCTGACCCCCTGGGCGCAGACCCGATCATGCAGGAGCTTGGCCCGGGCGACCGTCTTGCAGATGATTCCCAGTGAGCGGTGCCGGCCCCGCGTGTACCGCTCGATCAGGGCAAGGATCTCCGACGTTTCGTGTTCCTCGTCCTCGCATGCGATGACGCCAGGGAGTCGTCCAGGGCGCGCAATCGGTACGAGTGTGTCGTTAGGGGAGATCCTCTGCGCGAACTCGGTGATCTCTGCTGTCGAGCGGTAGCTCTTGTGCAACTCCAGGCAGTCGGCCTCGGGGAAGACGTGCCGGATCGTGGGCAACGAGGAGGAACTGAACGGGTTGACCGACTGGTTCGAGTCGCCGAGGATCGTCATCTTGCACGAAAAGAGCTTGCGCAGGACCGCGTACTGGATCGGCGTGTAGTCCTGCATTTCATCGACGACCAGGTGTCGGATGTGACCGTAGGTCTCGTGTCGGGTCGTCGTGATGATCGTGTAGATCAACGGGAAGACGTCGGCGTACTCGATCATCCGTCGACCCGGTGCCTTGATCAGGTGCTGACGACTGTTCTTGCTGTAGAAGGCCTTGTAGATCGCGAGCGAGTCCTTGTACGGGAACATGGACTGCACCTGCTTGCGGACGGCGGCCGCATCGGCGGCGGTCCATTTCCCGCCACGGTCGACAACCATGTATTTCAGCGAGTGAATGGCGGTGTTCGCCAAGCTCGCCAGGCGCGTGAAGATGGGGCTCTCGGGAAAGCCTCGGAAACTCTCTGCAACCCAATCCGATCCCAGGACGCATCCCCGCTGGCGGATCTCTCCAGGCAAGAACTCGTCGCTGGCCCGAGAGGAGATCCACTCGTCGAGGAGGCCGACGAATTCCGGTGTCGCCTTGAAGCGGATGCGCTCGGTCACGCCTACGCTGGGGTTCTCCAGCAGGCCGGTCACCTGGTCGCTGAATCTCTCGTAGTCGAGGAGTTTGGCCAGGAACCTCCCGGCGATCGTGTCGACATCGATCTCGGCGACCTTCTCCTCGCCCAGTTCCGGGAGCACATTGGCGATGTAGTCGCCGAAGACCCGGTTCGGCGAAAGGATCATGACGTTGTCCGACGACAGGGTGTCCTTGAACCGGTACAGCAGGAACGCCACCCGATGGAGCGCGATCGACGTTTTTCCAGAACCGGCCACACCCTGCAGGATCAGCACCTCGGCCGTTTCATTGCGAATCACGGCGTTCTGTTCCCGCTGGATGGTCGCGACGATGTTCTTCATGCGATCGTCGGTCGGGTTGCTCAGCTCGCGTTGCAGGACTTCGTCGCCGATATTCAGGGCGCTCTCGAACATGTACTCGAGCGCTCCGCTACTGATCTTGTACTGACGCTTGCCGGTGATCCGGCCGTCCCTGACCCCGAGCGGTGTCTCGAATTCGGCCTCACCCGACTCGAAGTCGTAATAGAGGCTGGATACCGGCGCCCGCCAATCATGAATCACAATGCGCTTCGCGTCGGGATGCCAGAAGTTGCCGACGCCGATGTAATAGTTCTCGGCCGATCGGGCGCCGCCGTCCTGGAAATCGACCCGCCCGAAGTACGGCGAATCGATCAGTCGCTTGACTCGGTGCCGCGAGAGCACAGCGTGATCACCGGCGGTGATCAGGCTGTCCACCGCGGTCCTGAGGTTCGCCTTCTCGGCGCCGTCCATATCGGTCTTGTTGGTCCACAGGTGCGTCTTGTACCCATCGATGGTCGTCGCGGAGTCATCAATGGAGCGGTCCAGTCGATCCAGTGCGACATGGAGCAGGCGGATGGTCTCGGCCAGATGCCGACGCTCGGCTGATTCGTCTTCTCGACTCAGGACTGCCACGTCATTCTCCCAACGATTCAGCCATCACTCTACTCTCGGGCAAGAGTAGGGATGGGGTGTGCTGGGCGAATGCCTCAGTCCGGATTGTGGATGCCGGCCACGGGCCGGGCGGTCAGGCGTCGATGACGATGGGAATGATCATCGGCTGGCGGCGGTGGTTGCGGTAGACCCACTGGCCAATGGATCGGCTGATGAGTTGTTCGAGTTGGTGGGCGTCGCCGATCTTCTCCTTGGCGGCCTTGTCCAGGACGGCGGTGATGGCGGCAATGGCGGGGGTGAAGGTGTTCTTGTCGTGGGGGAATCCGCGGGCCAGGAAATCGGGTGGCTCGGTCAGTTTCCCGCTGTCGGTATCGACGATGACCACGACGGTGATGACGCCCTCGGTGGCCAGGGTCCGGCGGTCCTTGAGAGATGCTTCGGTGACGCCGCCGACGTCGGTTCCGTCGACGTAGACGTAGCCGGCGGGGACCTTGCCGGTGATCTTGGCAGTGTTGTTGACGAGGTCGACGACCAGGCCGTCCTCGGCGAGGATGACCCGCTTCGGGTCGACGCCGGTCGTGATGGCGAGGTCGGCGTTGGACCGCAGGTGCCGCCATTCGCCGTGCACCGGCATCACCCCGCGGGGCCGAATGATGTTGTAGCAGTAGATGAGTTCACCGGCGCTGGCGTGCCCGGAGACGTGCACCTTCGCGTTGCCCTTGTGGACGACGGTGGCGCCCCAGCGGGTCAGGTCGTTGATCACCCGGTAGATGGCGTTCTCGTTGCCGGGAATCAGCGAGCTCGCGAGCAGCACGGTGTCGCCCTGCCCGATGCGGATGACGTGGTCGCGGTTCGCCATCCGGGACAGCGCGGCCATCGGCTCGCCCTGGGAGCCGGTGCAGATCAGGGTGACCTTGTCATCCGGCAGTTTCTCCAGCACCTTGAGGTCGACGATCATCCCGTCGGGGATGGTGAGATAGCCCAGTTCCTGGGCGATGCCCATGTTCCGGACCATGGAGCGGCCGACGAAGGCGACCTTGCGGCCGTGCCGGGCGGCGGCGTCGATGACCTGTTGGATGCGGTGCACGTGGCTGGCGAAGCTGGACACGATGATCCGCCGGGGTGCGGTGCGGAAGACCTGGTCGATGGCGGGGGTCAGTTCGCGTTCGGACAGGGTGAAACCGGGCACTTCGGCGTTGGTCGAATCGACCAGGAACAGCGCGACACCTTCTTCGCCCCAGCGGGCGAAGGCCCGCAGGTCGGTGATCCGGCCGTCCAAAGGCAATTGATCCATCTTGAAGTCGCCGGTGTGCACGACCAGCCCGGCGGGAGTGCGGATCCCGACCGCGAGGCCGTCGGGGATGGAGTGGTTGACCGCGGCGAATTCCAGGTCGAAGGCGCCGATGGTGCGGCGGTCGCCCTCCCTGACCTTGATGGTGGTGGGTTTGATGCGGTGCTCTTTGAGCTTTGCGGTGATGAAGGCCAGCGTCAGGGTGGAGCCGACGATGGGGATGTTCTTGCGTTCCCGGAGCAGGTAGGGGACGCCGCCGATGTGGTCCTCGTGGCCGTGGGTGAGCACGATCGCGTCGATGTCGTTCAGGCGGTCCCGGATCGAGGTGAAGTCGGGCAGGATCACATCGACTCCGGGTTGGTGTTCCTCGGGGAACAGCACGCCGCAGTCGACGATCAGCAGCCGGCCGGCGTGTTCGAAGACGGTCATGTTGCGGCCGATCTCGCCGAGACCGCCGAGCGGGGTGATCCGGAGCCCGCCTCGGGGCAATTTGGGCGGGCTTCCGAGGTCGGGGTGGGGATGGCTCATGTGGTGACCGTATCCAGTAGCGGTGCAAGATCGCGAAGTGCGACGAACATTGCGCGTCGTGTCGGTGTATCGGAGTGTCCGGATGAGAGGTGAACCGGCCCGGCCACGTGCGGACCGGGCCGCGCCGGGCATGGGAGAGTGGGGCGTGGCGCAGAACCAGATGCAGATCGGTGAGGTAGCGGAACGCACCCGGTTGTCGCTGAACACGTTGCGGCACTACGACCAGACCGGCCTGGTGGTGCCGTCCGCCCGCAGTCAGGGCGGGTTCCGGCTCTATACCGAGCCCGACGTGGACCGGCTGATGGCGATCCGCCGGATGAAGCCGCTGGGTTTCAGCCTGGAGGAGATGCGCGAACTGCTGACGATCACCGACCGGCTCGCCGACCGCGACGGGTTGACCGCTGACGAGGTCGCGGAGCTTCGGGACCGGGTTCGCGTCTTCAAGGACACCGCCGAACAACGCCGCGACAAACTGGCCGACCAACTGGCCGCCGCGCAGGAGTTCATCGGCACCCTGAAAGGCCTGGACGAGGGCGCCGGCTGAAGCGCCGACCGCGATGCGGATCGGCCGCACCAGCCATCATGGCGACGGCGGGCCGGCACGCCCCGGTCAGTGACCCGACCCGAATTCCCCGGACAGGTTGCTGTGCCGGGCCGCGCTGTCGGTGTTCATCCCGACGATCGCCACATGCTTGCCGTGCCGTTGGAACTTGGTCTCGATAGCGTCCAGCGCCGCAATCGTCGAGGCGTCCCACAGGTGCGCACCGGACAGGTCGATGACGATCAGCTCGGCCGGGTCGTTGTAGTCGAACTGGAAGTACAGGTCGTTCGACGAGGCGAAGAACAACTCCCCGGTCACCGTGTACCTGCTGATCGTGCCGTCCGGCGACGGCTGCTTGGTGACGTCCACCAGGTGCGCGACGCGCTTGGCGAACAGGATGAACGCCACCATCACCCCGGTCAGCACCCCGTAGGCCAGGTTGTGGGTGGCCACCGTGACGATCATCGTCGCGGCCATCACCAGCAGTTCACCGGTCGGCATCCGCTTCAGCGTCGCGGGGGCGAACGAGTGCCAGTCGAACGTGGCGATCGCCACCATGAGCATCACCGCAACCAGTGCGGCCATTGGGATCTTCCCGACGATGTCACCCAGGCCGACGACCAGGATCAGCAGGAACAACCCGGCCAGGAATGTCGACAGCCGGGTGCGGGCCCCGGCTTTCACATTGATCATGGTTTGCCCGATCATCGCGCAGCCGCCCATCCCGCCGAAGAAGCCGGTGATGATGTTCGCCGCGCCCTGGCCCCAGGACTCCCGGGTCTTGTTCGAGTGGGTGTCGGTCAGGTCGTCGACCAGCTTGGCCGTCATCAGCGACTCGAGCAGTCCGACCAGGGCCATCGCAAACGCGAACGGCGCGATGATGGTCAGCGTCTCGAACGTGAACGGCACATTCGGCAGGAACAGTGAGGCAGGGTGTCCGGCAGCGCGCCCTGGTCACCGACGGTGGGAACGACGATCTGCGCGGCCACCGTGACGATGGTCAGCCGACGATCGCGACCAACGGCGACGGGATCACCTTCGTGATTCGGGGCAGCAGGTAGATCATCGCCAGACCGGCCGCGGCGAGCGGGTACACCAGCCAGGGCACATCCACCAGTTGCGGCAGCTGGGCCAGCGCGATCAGGATCGCCAGGGCGTTGACGAATCCGACCATCACCATCCGCGGCACGAACCGCATCAACCGGGCGGCACCGACCAGACCCAACGCCACCTGGATCATGCCGGCCAGGATGACGGTGGCGATCAGATAGTCCAGCCCGTACTGGGCCATCACCGGGGCGATCACCAACGCGGTCGCCGCAGTCGCCGCGGAAATCATCGCCGGCCGGCCACCCAGAACCGAGATCGACACCGCCATGGTGAACGAGGCGAACAACCCCACCCGCGGGTCCACCCCCGCGATGATGGAGAACGAGATCGCCTCCGGGATCAACGCCAACGCCACCACCAGGCCGGCCAGCACCTCGGTCCGCAACACCGTCACCGACATCCGCGGCATTCTGGGGCGTTTCAGCGACTGCAGGAGGGGTCTTTTCTAGGTGCGCCGGGTGCGAGGTCATGTCGCTCCACTCAGGTAGGCGGGCGCGCGGGCCCGCATCGATCAAGGAATTGGTCAAGGGGAAGCGCGCCGGTGCGCCTCACGGAGGTACGCGGCGCCGCGGCGGGAAGACACACCAGAACATCAGTGGCACCAGAATCGAACATGATTCTACCCTCACGTGAGAGTAGAGAGCATACGCCGGAGACCGGACTTTGGTCACAGTCGTGCCCGACACATGTCGGGCACGGAACGGGCTGCAGCAGAGCGTGGGGCGCAAACTCTTCGCGGGTCGCTGCTCGGTCTACCGGGTGGATCTGACGGTGAGCACCAGCAGCTGCTGACCGCCGCCGGCCTCGACGGATGCGGCGACGGGCAGTGTCGGTGCGAGTCGAGAAAGTCTGTCCACCAACCAGTCCGACGCCTGTTTTCCGTCCGACGCGCTCGGGCAGCGACCGACGACCTCACGGCCGCCCTTGCGCTCAAGTCGGTCGATGGTGGTGAGCAGCACGGCTGGGTCGGAGACAAAAAGCCTGTCCGGCCAACGGATCACCGGAGTTGTGGCGCCCTTCTTCGTATTGCAAGCACGATGCGCAAGGCGTTCGACACCGCGCTTGCCCTTCGCCGACTTCGATGCGGTGAAGTAGCTGTCGATGCTGGGCCCGCGGGCGTCATTCACCGACTTGTCCGGGTCCACCGGTTCGTCACAGATCCAGCAGCGCCAGCCGTCGCGCGCACCTACGTCATCGAGTCCACTCACCGTTTTCCGCCCCCGCTCCGCGGGGTCGGGACGGCCTGTGCCAACAATTCGCTCGCTCGCTCGCTCACCGCTCGACGCTATCAGCGGGGTCCCTGCGGCGGCGACCGTGCTGAATCGCGGCCGGTCGGTCCTGTCGGACAGAATGCAGGGATGACAGTTCGACTGGAGCTTCCGTTCACCATCACCACCTGGGACGTCTTCTCCGACGATGGGCCAACCGACGAGGGGGCGCCGGACACCGGTCGTGTCGAGCTTGCGAAGACCTATGCGGGTGACGATCTGAATGGCAAGGCCACCGGTCATGCGCTGATGACGCGCGGCGAGAACGGCGCGTCCTACGTCGCGCAGGAGCGGGTCGTCGGAACCCTCCGCGGACATTGGGGCAGCTTCGTCCTCGAGCACGGTGCGTCGATGGGGGAGGGACAGGAGACGAAGGTGTTCGCTGTCGTCGTCGCCGGATCGGGAACCGGTGCGCTGAAAGGGATCTCGGGGACGGGGATGGTCGAGCACGAACTGCTGACGCTCGAGGTCGAGGTGCCGGGCTGGTAGCCACGCCCGACGAGTCGAGAACTGCGCCGTCGGCGGTGGGCACCGCTGCGCGAGCGGCGGGTAACAGGTAGCCCGCGACGGTTCGGAGGGTTTAATCAGTCGATCCGCCGCCGGCCGACCCGTCAAACGTCAGTTGTTGAGGTCTTTGGCCTTTGCGGCCGCCTGATCGACGATCGCGTCAATGTTGTCCGGCGTCTTGTCCTTGGTCGCTGCCGCGACCTGATCGATCCGCTCGTCGGTGAGCTGTTCCTTCGCCTGGTTGACCAGGTCATCGAATCCCATGGTGTGTGTCCCCTTCCTTGGGCGTGTCTGCGCCTTGACGCAGGTCCGGCGCGGTTTGCACCGGCAAACGAGCGTAGGCCGCGCCTCCGCGCTCGGGCAACAGAGGGTCAGTCGATGTGGCAGCTGTCGCTCGGTGCGTCAGTGCAGGTGGCGCTTCCAGTCAGTGGGTACCCGCCCTGCGGGACCGGGCGCCGGCTGGTCGACGGGGTGATGCTCGGGCGGGGCCAGCTTCGGGCCTTCGTAGTAGTCGTCGGTGTCAAAACTCCAGTACCAGCTCTCACCGGGCTCGTAGCTGGTGATGAACGGGTGGCCGGCCTGTTTGGCGTGCTTGCTGCCGTGCTGCGACGGGGACGTGTCACAGCAACCGATATGGCCACATTCCGCGCACCGCCGCAGGTGGAACCACCACCCGCCGGTGGCCTCACACTCCACGCAGCCCGGCCCGCTCGGCGGTACCGTCGGGTCGATTCCAGCAACCTCAGACATCGCCATGTCCCTCTCTCGCGACAGCGTCTTCCACATCGAAATTCTGCCCGTCCGGCACCCGTTCCGGAGCGGTCAGCGGCAGCCGTACCCGGAATCGGGTGTCGCCGGGTACGGAGATCACTGTCAGATCGCCGTGGTGCTTCTTGACCACGATGCGCCAGGAGATATCAAGGCCGAGACCGGTGCCGGACCCAACGGCCTTGGTGGTGAAGAATTGTTCGAAGATTCGGCCCTGGATGTCGGGCGGGATCCCCGTGCCGGTGTCACAGATTTCCACCAGCAGACCGTCTTCGACCGAAGACGTCCGGACCGTCAGGGTGCCGACGCCGTCCATCGCGTCAACGGCATTGTCGATCAGGTTCGTCCACACCTGGTTGAGTTCGGCGGCGTAGGCCGGGATCTGCGGGAGCGTCCGGTCGTATTCCTTGACCACGGTGATCGTGCCGATCTTGCCGCTCAGCATGGTCAACGTGCTGTCCAGCAATTCGTGCACGTCGACGGTCTGGAACGGCGCCCGGTCCATCTGCGAGTACTGCTTCGCGGCGCCGACCAGGGTGGAGATCCGGGTGGTGGAGTCGTGGATCTCGTTCATCAGCAGTTCGGTCTCGACGGTGTAGTTCAGCCAGCGGAGTGCGCCCTCGAGAACGGCCTGCGGCACGGAGTCGGCGACCAGGTCGAGCCACTCGTCGTCGAGGCCGGCCTGGACAAAGGTCGGCGCGAGATCCCAACCGCCCTCGATGCCATGGTCTTCCAACCACTCGCCGAGGGCGTCCTCCCGATCGCTTGCCTCCATGGGTGTCAGTACCGGCGCCTTCGCGACCCGCTCGACGGCCGCCTCCTGCAGTTCGATCAGCGACTCCATCGCGGTCACCGGGAACTTTCCCGCCACGATCATGCCGAGCTTGTGCCGCATCCCGGCGACCCTGGTGCGGAGGGCGGATGTCGCGCGGACCGCGGCGGAGGCCGGGTTGTTCAGCTCATGGGTCAAGCCGGCGGACAGCGACCCCAACGCCAGCAGGCGTTCCCGCTGGTTGATCACCTCGTTGGTGTTGCGGATCCCGTAGAACAGACCGTCCAGCAGGTGAACCGCCATCGGGAACCATTCACCCATCATCTTCGAGAACAGTGGGGCGTCCAGCACGAAGAACCGGGACCGCTCGGTCACCCGCATGCTGCCGTTGTAGGTGTCGGGAGCGTTGTTGCCCAGGTAGGCGCGCATGGCTCCTGCGTACACCCCGCGCTGGGAGGTCCGGGTGGTTTCGACGTCATCGGCGCCCACCCGCCGGGACAACACCAGGGTGCCGTCGAGCAGCACATAGAAGCAGGTGGCCGGGTCGCCCTCGGTGTACACCGGACCGGCCTCGAACGTCTCGACATGCCCGTTCTGGCACAACCAATCGAGCTGGTCGTCGGAGAGTTTCTCGAAGAGGAACAGCGTCCGCAGTTCGTCGACGCTGCACCGCAACGGATTTTCGATTCTTGTCAACGTTCCATCGCCACCCGACTTGTTGCCTCGTGAATCAACGCCTGGTGAATCAACGCCCGGTAAGTCAACGCCTGGCGAATCACCGCCGTGCGAAACAGAATTGGTCATCGCTTCTCCAAGTACCGGTGCACCAGGGTGACCGCCATGGCGCCCTCGCCGACCGCGCTGGCCACTCGTTTGACCGAATCGGCCCGCACATCGCCGGCGACGAACACACCGGGAATGCTGGTCTCCAGGTGATAGGGGTCGCGGTCCAACGGCCAATCCGCCGGTCGCTGCCCGTCGATCACCAGATCCGGTCCGGCAACGACGAAACCGTGCTTGTCCCGCACGGTTGCGCCGTCGAGCCAGTCGGTCCGCGGGGCGGCGCCGATGAAGCAGAACAGCAAGCCGGTCTCGACCTTCTCCTCTTCACCGGACACGTTGTCCCGCAACGTCAGTCCCTCGAGATGTTCGTCCCCCTGGGCACTGACGATCTCGGTGTTGACGCGCACGTTGATGTTTTCGATGTCGGCGATCTGCTGGATCAGATAGAAGGACATCGACGCCGCCAGCGACGGTCCGCGGATCAGCATCGTCACTGTGCGCGCGTACTTGGAGAAGTACACCGCGGCCTGTCCGGCGGAATTGGCGCCGCCGACGATGTAGACATCCTGTCCCGCGCAGGACGGCGCCTCCGAGAGTGCAGACCCGTAGAAAACACCACGCCCGGCCAGGTCATCGAGCCCCGGCGCGGCCAGTTGACGATAGGAAACACCCGTCGCCAGGATGACCGCGTGCGCGTCGATCGTGCCGCCGTCCGCGAACCGCACGGTCCGTGCCGAGCCATTCACCTCGACGCCGACGACGTCACGGGTGGTGATCATCTCGGCGCCGAATTTCAGTGCCTGGCGCCGCGCACGCTCGGTGAGCTGCGCCCCGGAGACGCCGTCGGGAAAGCCGAGGTAGTTCTCGATCCGGGAGCTCTGGCCGGCCTGGCCCCCGGTTGCGGTGCGTTCGACCAGTACCGTCCGTAGTCCCTCGGACGCCCCGTAGACCGCGGCGCCCAGCCCGGCCGGTCCAGCGCCGATCACCACGATGTCGTAGAAATCCTCGGCCGGTGCAGTGCTCAGCCCGACCCGGTCGGCCAGTTCGGTGTCGGTCGGTTCGACCAGCGGATCGCCATCGACAGTGATCACCACTGGGAGCCTGGAGTCGTCGAGGCCGGCGGCGTTGAGCAGCCGAGCACCCTCCGGCTCATCGGACAGATACGTCTTGTACGGCACCTGATTGCGGGCCAGGAAGTCCTTGACCTCGCTGGACCTCGCCGACCACCGGTGGGCGATCAGTTTGGTCTGCGGGACCTCCTTGCGATCGGCGTGCCGCCAATCGTCGATCTGCGTGTCGATGACCGGGTAGAACTTCTCCTCCGGCGGATCCCACGGCTTGAGCAGGTAGTAGTCCAGGTCGACGACGTTGATCGCACTGATCGCAGCGTCGGTGTCGGCATACGCGGTGAGCAGGATCCGGCGCGCGGTGGGATAGATGTCCATCGCTTTTTCCAGGAACTGAATGCCGTCCATCATCGGCATCCGGTGGTCGGCGAGCAGTACCGCAACGTCCTGGCCGCGGAGCTTCATTTCCTTCAGCGCGTCGAGGGCGTCGGCGCCGGACTCGGCGCGCACGATCCGGTAGTCCTTGCCGTACCGGCGTCGAAGGTCGCGGGCGACCGCTCGGGAGACGCCCGGGTCGTCATCGACCGTGAGGATCGCCGGACGGGTATCGGCCGGGCGGCTGGTTGCCTGTGGGTCTGCCGTCATCACACATCTTCCTCGTCTCCCGGCCGGAGCCGGGGGCGCCGTTCATCTTCAGCGGGCCGAGTACTGTCCGACCGCCGGGTTTCTTCATCGCCGAACACACCGCTGAGCGTGACCGGCACCGCGACCAACCGCGGCGGCGGTGCCCGACTGCGCCTGCGGACATCGTCGCGCGCGATCTCCGCATCGTAACGGCGGAACCGATCCGGGTGATCTCGCGCTTCACCGTCGGCTGAATCAGCAGACAGCGTCGGCCGGCGGGTATCTCGACGGCGAGCAGGACTGGGAGAACATCGACGCGAACGTGAACAGTGCCAATCACGTCATTGCGCTTGCGCCGCCCCGCCCGGCGCGCCGAGGGCGATGATCGAATCGAGGGTGTCCACCTCCTCGACCGACTTGTCCGGCCGGTAACCGAGCACCCGGGCAAACCGTAACGCCACCCCGCCGGGATATCGGGTGGACGCTTGTACGCCGTCGATCGCGATCTCCGCGACGAACGGTGGGTCGATATGGACGGTGGTCTTGGTGCGTCGGGATTCTCGGGCCTGGAACTGTTCGGTCTGCCAGGTCAGCACCGCATCGGTGAGCCCTTTGAACGTCTTGCCGAGCATCACCAGGTCGCCGGTGGCGGGGTCGCGGGCGGCCAGGTGCAGGTTCGACAGCCACCCCTGGCGGCGGCCGTAGCCCCATTCCGCGGCGATCACCGCGAGGTCGAACGTGTGCCGGGGCTTGAGTTTCACCCAGCCGGAGTCGCGCCGCCCCGCCGCATATGGAGCCGCCAGCTTCTTCACCACCACACCCTCGAATCCGTCGGCGACCGCGGCCGCGAAGACCTCGGCCACGTCGTCCACGGTTTCGACGATCCGCCGGCGGACCACCAGCTGAGCCGGCAGCACGGCCGCCATCACCGCGATCCGTTCCGACAGCGGCTCGTCCAACAGGTCGCGGTCGTCGACGTGCAACAGGTCGAAGCAGAACAATGACAACGACGTCCTGGCCGGGATCGCGTCCGGGTCGGTGTTGTCGAGCCGGGTCATCGTCCGGGATGCGATGACCTGGAACGGCAGCGGCCGGCCGTCCTCCCCAACGGCCAGGACTTCGCCGTCGAGCACGATCCGCCGGACCGGCAGGGCCGCAACTGCGGCCACGATCTGAGGTACCCGGTCGGTGATGTCGTCCAGGCTGCGTGTGTAGACGCTGATGTCGTCCCCGTCGCGGTGTACCTGCACCCGGATGCCGTCGAGCTTGGTGTCGACCACGGCGGGCAGCCCGATTTTGGCCGCGGCGCCGGCGACATCAGGCGCGCTCGCGGCCAACATCGGCCGCACCGGCTGACCCACCTCGAGGGTGACCCCCGCCAATCCGTCGATCCCGGATGCGGCCAGGACCACCGAGGCGGCAGCCGTCGAGCCGAGCAGCATCGCGGCCCGCTGGACGGCTGTGGTCGGCACGCCGAACGCTTCGGCGAGACCGTCCTGCACCAGCGAATCCAGTGCGCCCTGGCGGATCTCAGCAAACACCAGACCTCGCAGCAGTCGCTGCTCCGGCTCGGTGGCCTTGGCGAACAACGCCTCGACGGCGGTGCTCCGCAGGGCCGCCGAACCGGTCCCGCCGAGGGTCGCGATCTCCTCGAACGCCGTGTCGACGTCGGTCACCGTGAGCGTGGGCTCGGGTGCCGGTTCCGGAACGGATGAGAGTGCGGCCCAGCCGACTCCGGTCCGTCGTTGCCGCAGCGAACCCGACAGGTAGGTCACCACCAGGGCGATCTCAGCCGGCGGTCCGGTGCCGGCCGGGGTGCCGGTGACCGGCGCGGCCTCCCGGATGGCCGCCGCCAGCACCGCGCGCTTGGTCAGCCGGGAGCGGGTGGCGCCAACATCGGCGGAGGCCGCGGCAAGTGTGGAAAAGAGCACCAGCACATCCTGTCCCGTGGCACCGACAATGGCCTCTGGCGGACCCGGTGCGCTGCATGCCGAGCGCACACTGGCTGGATCGCCGTCAGGCCGGCGGGCCGAGCACGAAATCCGTGATCTTGCCCGTGCTGAACCGGGCCTGCGCGGTGCCGATCCGACGGTCGCCGGCTTCGTCGGCCGATACCCGAACCCGCCAGCGAATCCGGTCGCCGGACATCTGCTTCCGCGTCAGGTCGACGGCCACCTCGGTACTCAACGCGCCTGTCACGAAATCCCGGACGACCGCCGGATCTCGGGTAGCCGGCCGCGGAGTAAACGGTGCGGTGGAACTGATCTCGGCGTCAGGTGCAAAGAATTCGTACACCTTGTCGGCATCGCCGGAGCGCCATGCCTGCTCGAAATTGATGGCGTCGACAAAATCGCCGGCCCGATCCGCTCCCTGGGTGATCAGTTCGGCCAGGAACGCCGGATCCCGGTTGATCTTGGAGGCCTCGCCCAATTTCTGTGATGCGGCCGACCTGGACATTTCGATGATCCGAATGGTGATCGGGTGATAGGGGCCGCCGACGATGTGGCCCTGTTCGAGCATCGAGTCGATCTTCTCGATGAAGTGCAGCTCCTGATAGAGCGAGAGGTTGCCGGAGAGCTCGTTGCGGCGGTCTGCGATTTCCACCATCGTGCGAGGCTCGGTGGCCGCCTGCTGGGCGTTGATCTGGATCACCCACAGCTCGTCGGGCTCGCTGTCGAGTAGTTCCCTGACCGGCGGGTTCTGCGAGAACAGCCCGTCCCAATAGACGCCGCCGGGCGCGTGCACCGATCGGAACAAGGTCGGGATGGCGGCTGAGGCCAGCACTGCATCTGCGGTGATCTCGCCACGCCGGCTGTCGAACGCCTTGAACTGGCCGGACAGCACGTCGACGGCTCCGAGCAGCAGCTTTGCCGCCGCCGGATCGTCGGCCAGGGCCGGGAAGGAGTCGAAGTCCACCGACTTGTTGAGCAACCCGCGCAGGTGGTCGAGCGCGAGGTCCGCCCCGGGGTTGTCGTAGGGGCTGATGGCCGGCGCGGCCAGGAAATTCGCCAGCTTGCTGGCCCAGAGCATCCAGGTGTTCAGCAGCTGTTCGGCGGGGCTGGACGCGGAGTTGTTCTTCCAGAATTCGTCCAGCATCCGGCCGGCCCGGGTCGGGTCCTCGCTGTTCAGCGCGGACCAGGCGATCAGTGCACATATCGCCCCGCCCGAGGTTCCGCTCAGGCCGACAATCTTGTACCGGGAGAGCACGTCCTCGGTGAACAGTCGGCCGAGAACGCCTGCGGTGAAGGCGGTATGACTGCCGCCGCCCTGGCAGGCAATGGCCACCCGCGGCCGTGGGTCCTGCACGCTCATGGAGCTCCTTGCGTCAGCGGTGATGATCTGCGCCTGCTGTGCCGCTGCCCGGGGGACGTCAGAGGAGTTGCCGCGCTCAGGCCAGCGTAGGTGGTGGAATCTCGATGACCGTCCGTCGGCCCGTCCGCTGGCCGATGGTGATGCAGGCCCCTGCCGCGACGCACAGCGCCGGGACCACCAGAAAGGCGTACTGGACCCCCACCTCGTCGGCCAGGGCGCCGAGGATGAACGGTCCGAGTCCGGAGGCCAGTCCGACACCGATACTCATCACCGCGATGGCCCGGTCCGGCTGGCCACCGGACAGCGCCATCACCATTGCTGCGCCGAGGGGGTACTGGCCCGCGACGCCCAACCCGACCACGAACAGACCCACGACGGCGGCGACGGGGTTGGTCGACACCCAGACGAACACCCAGCCACCGGCAGTGACGGCAACGCCGACCAGGAACAGACCGAGCGGGGCCATGGTGCGGGCCAGAGCTCCGACCAGCAGGCGGCCGGCGGCCATCCCGCCGACCACGGCCGAGACGGCACCGCTGGCCGTTCCCGGGCTCATTCCGGTCCGGGCGGTCAGCAGGTCCGGTGTCCAGGTCACCATGCAGAACTCGATGGCCACCGCGCAGACGACAGCCGCGGTCGCCAGCCAGTACGCCTGCGGCAGGCCGCGGAGGGTGAACCGCGCTGACCCCACCGGTACCGCCGCGTACGCAGGGACGGTGCGGTGCCTGGTGATCAGGACCCAGGCCGTGATGGCGAACGGGATCACCAGCACCAACGCCGCCCGCCAGGTCAGCCCGGCCGCCGTCGCCGCACCGACGGCCAGCGGTGTGACCAGCCCGACCCCGGCCGCGGCGGCATTGCCCTGGCTCAGCCGAGCCGGGCCGAGGGTGCCGTTGTGCTCCTGCAGGACGGTGGTCGACACGTTCAGCGCGAGACCGCCGGCCAACCCGGCCATCAGCATTGCGGGCAGGGTCACGAACAGCTCGGCGCCCTTGAGCAGCGAGCCGGCGGTGAACAGCAGCACCGCGAGCGTGAACACCAGAACTCCGCGGCGGGCCACCCCGTAGCGCCGCCAGCGCCGCCCCAGGTCCACCCCGAGCAGGCCGGCCAGTACGATCCCGGCGGCCAGCATCAGGCTGTGCAGGCCGGCCACCGCGCTGCTGGTACCCATCTCGTCCCGGAACAGCGGGAGCGCGGGGCCGACCCCGTACAGGAACCAGGTGTACGTGCAGAGAGTGGCGTACGCAGCGAGGGAGGTTCCGTCCGGACGCGACGTGCCCCGGTCGGCCGCTGCGGTGTCCCCCGTGTTGTTGATGACGGTTCCGCTCATCGGGCAGCAGCGATCAGGGCTGCTGCGCCGCATCGCAACATTTCGGCGAGACCCGCGTGCGGAGCCTTGCTGACGATGCGCATGGCTTCAGGTTGTCAGACCATCGTGCCGATCGGTGAATCCAGGCAGCTATCCGGCTTGGTGGGCGATCTGAATCAGATTGCCGCAGGTGTCGTCGAGCACCGCGGTGGTGACCGGCCCCATGGCGGCGGGCTCCTGGGTAAAGCGCACGCCGAGGCCGGTGAGCCGTTCGAACTCGGCCGGGACGTCGTCGACCGCGAATGAGGTGAACGGGATACCGTCGGCAACGAGCGCATCTTTGAACGGTTTCGCGGCGGGGTGGCCGCTGGGTTCCAGCAGCAACTCGGTGCCGTCGGGGTCCTGCGGGGACACCACGGTCAGCCATCGGTCCTCGCCGCCCATCGGGACATCGTGCTTCTTCACAAAACCCAACACGTCGGTGTAGAACCGCAGCGCCTTCTCCTGGTCGTCGACGAGCACGCTCGTCAGGGTGATTCTCATGTCAGTCCCCTTCTCTTGGTGTGGGGGCCGCAGGCGGGGCGGCCCCCAGTGTCCTTGCCGGACTTGGTGAGCCAACGTTCGATGAGCGGTTCCAGCGGCTTGGTGTTGATGTAGTGAAACTTGTACCGGCCGTCGCGACGGGTCTCGACCAGGCCAGCGGACTCGAGAATGTCGAGGTGCTGCGAGATCGCTTGCCGCGACGAACCGAGCCCATGGTTGGTCATCAGTCGGGCGCAGATCTCGAAGAGTGTCTGCCCGTTCCGGTTGGCCAGCTCATCGAGGATCGTTCGGCGTGTGGGATCGGCCAAGGCCTTGAACACGTCAACCACAGGCGCAACCATAGGCAAGTAGATACTTGCCTGTCAAGGACGTTCCAGGCAACGGACTTCCGGCGCCGCTGGGAGCAGCCACGACCTGCAACGACCCCACGGATGGAGCTGCCACTGCGAACGCCGTGCAGTCCGGCGCACGAGCGCAAGGGTGCAAATGCTGCCAAGCTCACCGTGATGCCCGCACCGGCGCGGGCCGGTGGCAAGGGAGCCCTGGCGATGACCCAGTATGTCTACGACTTCACTCAGGGAGATAAGGATCAAAAGGATCTGCTCGGTGGCAAGGGCGCCAATCTCGCCGAGATGACGAAACTCGGTCTGCCCGTCCCGCCCGGGTTCACGATCACGACCGAGGCCTGTCGGGAGTACCTGGCGCTGGGTGACGAACCCAGTGAACTGCGGGTTCAGGTGACGATGGCGTTGCGTCACCTGGAGGACAACGTCGGCCGTCGGCTCGGCGATCGGCATGATCCGCTGCTGGTGAGTGTCCGTTCCGGGGCGAAGTTCTCGATGCCCGGAATGATGGAGACGGTGCTGAACATCGGTCTCAACGATGCCAGTGTGAAGGGTCTGGCCGAGGAGTCCGGAGACGAGCGGTTCGCCTGGGATTCCTACCGGAGGTTGTTGCAGATGTACGGCAAGACCGTGCTCGAGATGCCTGGCGAGGTTTTCGCGGATGCGTTGGACAAGGCCAAATCCGCCAAGGGTGTGACCAGTGACCTGGACCTGGGCGTCGATGACCTCCAAGCCCTCGTGACGATCTTCAAGGACGGTATTCGTGAGCATTCCGGCCACGAGTTCCCGCAGCACCCGCGTGAGCAACTGGATATGGCGATCAACGCGGTCTTCGATTCCTGGAACACCGACCGGGCCCGGCTGTACCGGCGCCGGGAACGGATCCCGCAGAGCCTGGGCACTGCGGTCAACATCTGCACGATGGTCTTCGGGAACCTGGGCGAGACCAGTGGTACCGGAGTTGCCTTCACCCGGGACCCCGCCTCCGGGCAGACGGGCGCCTACGGGGACTACCTGTCGAACGCGCAGGGCGAGGATGTGGTCTCCGGAATTCGGAACACCCTGTCCCTTGACGACCTGAGATCCCTTGACCCGTCGTCACACCGGGAATTGACCAAGGTCATGCGCCGACTCGAGACGCATTACCGGGATCTGTGCGACATCGAATTCACCATCGAGCGCGGCAAGCTGTGGATGCTGCAGACCCGCGTCGGGAAACGCACTGCGGCAGCGGCCTTCCGGATCGCCGGGCAACTGGTCGACGAGCAGTTGATCACCATGGACGAGGCGCTGTCCCGGGTTTCGGGATCCCAGCTCGCGCAGTTGATGTTCCCGCAGTTCGACAAGTCAGTTGCCCGTGACCTTCTCATCAAGGGCATGGCTGCTTCGCCGGGTGCGGCGGTGGGTCGGGCGGTGTTCGATTCGCGGACCGCCAAGGTGTGGGCCGAGCGCGGCGAGCAGGTCGTGCTGGTCCGCAAGGAAACCAATCCGGACGACCTCGAAGGCATGATCGCGGCGAACGGCATCCTGACGGCACGTGGCGGAAAGACCTCGCACGCAGCGGTTGTCGCGCGCGGCATGGGCAAGACCTGCGTCTGTGGGGCAGAAGCATTGGATGTGGACGCGTCGACGCAAACTGCCACCGTCGGGTCAGTGGTGATCAACGAGGGGGACGAGGTCAGCATCGACGGGTCGACCGGCGAGGTCTTCCTGGGTGCGATGCCCGTGGTCCCGTCACCGGTGGAGACCTACATCGAGTCCGGACTGGCGGACGCGCTGGATGGCGCGGACGACGAGACCGCAGCCCTGGTCAAGGCAGTCGATCGGTTGCTGACCCACGCGGACCTTCGTCGACGGTTGGCGGTGCGGGCGAACGCGGACACCGCAGAGGACGCGGTCCGGGCGAGATCCCTTGGTGCGCAGGGGATTGGTCTGTGTCGGACCGAGCACATGTTCCTCGGCGACCGGCGGTCGTTGATCGAGCGGGTGATCCTGGCCGGCACCGTCGACGAGCGCGACGCGGCGCTGGAGGTTTTGTTGCCGTTGCAGCGCCAGGACTTCACCGAATTGCTCGATGCGATGGACGGATTGCCGGTCAATATTCGCCTGCTGGACCCGCCGCTGCACGAGTTCCTGCCCGACCGCACCGAACTGTCCGTCAAGGTCGCGCTCGCCGAGGCAAGCGGCGCAACGGGACCCGAGGTCGACGCGGACCGGAAACTGCTCTCCGCAGTGAACAGGCTGCACGAGTCCAACCCGATGCTGGGGTTGCGGGGGGTGCGGCTCGGCTTGACCACGCCGGGCCTGTTCGCCCTGCAGGTCCGGGCCATCACCGAGGCGGCTATCGCGCAGGTGCAGGCGGGCAAGAGCCCGAAGGTCGAGATCATGGTGCCCCTGGTGGGCTCGGTGATGGAACTGCACCTGGTCCGCGACGAGTCGGACCTGCTGATCAAGAAGATATGCGCGGAGGCCGGCGTCGACCTGGACGTCCCGATCGGCACCATGGTCGAACTCCCGCGAGCGGCGCTGACCGCCCATCGCATTGCCGACGCCGCGGACTTCTTCTCCTTCGGCACCAACGACCTCACCCAGACAACCTGGGGATTTTCCCGGGACGACGTCGAATCATCGGTTTTCGCCACCTACCTGGACAAGGGCGTCTTCACCGTCTCGCCGTTCGAAACCATCGATGGCGACGGCGTCGGCCGGCTCGTGCAGATCGCCGTCGAGGAGGGTCGGCGGACCAAGCCCAAGCTCAAGATGGGTGTCTGCGGTGAACACGGCGGCGACCCGGAATCCATCCACTTCTTCCACACGGTCGGATTGGACTACGTGTCCTGTTCGCCGTTCCGGGTGCCGGTTGCCCGATTGGAGGCCGGTCGGGCCGCGGTCAGCTGACGGTCGCCGGAACCGCAGCGCCTATCTGCGCTGCGGTTCCGGCGGGTACGACTTCGAGGTGTCCAAGGCCGATCAGCTGCTGTACGCCGCCAACACCGCAGCAGACAACCGCGGCCATCGGTCCGCCGACCAGGGGCCGAAGTCGGTGTCGGACAACGACACACAGGCCAGGTTGGCGGCCGGGTCGACCCAGAGGAAACTCCCCGATTGGCCGAAGTGGCCGAAGGTTTCGGGCGAATTGCCGGCAGCCGTCCAGTGCGGGCTCTTGTGGTTCCGGATCTCGCAGCCCAAGCCCCAGTCGTTGGGTTGCTGGCGGCCGAATCCGGGCAACACCCCGTCCAGGCCCGGGAAGGCCACTGTCCCGGCCAGCGCGACCACACTGGGTAGCAGCAGGGTTGGCCGCAGCAGGTCCGCGGCCAGCGCCGCGAGGTCGGCGAGCGGTCCGCGCGCACCATGCGCCGGCGGCCCGACCAGCTCGGTCCCGTTCATGCTCAACAGGTGCAGCACACGCTCGGTCAATTCGTCCGCGAAAGGTCGGCCGGTTCGGGCCGTCAGGTGTTCGGCGGCCAGGTCGATTCCGCGGTTGGAGTAGACCCGCCGGGTACCCGGCCTCGCCAACACCTGGTCGGTGTCGATCGCCAACCCCGAAGTGTGGGACAGCAGGTGGCGGATCGTCGATCCGGGCGGACCGACCTCATCGTCGAGCCCGACGACGCCCTCGAAGGTCCCGTCCAGCACCGTCAGAGCGCTGATGACCTTGGTGACGGAGGCCCACGGGTAGGACTGTCCGTCATCGACCATGTCCAGCACGCCGGCCGGCCCGACGACGGCGACGGATGCCGACCCGACCGGCCAGTCCGCGATCTCTGCGCGCAAATCCATCTGCGGTCCTCCCAGGTTGGTTGCCGAGGTGCAGCCTACGAGTCGCTCGCCGCCCGGTTCGCGCCAGGCGCGGGCCGCTTGCGGGAACGGCCGCGTCGATGGGGGGATCGTGTAGCGGTCGTAGCGCTCGGTCGCCCCTGTTCTGTCCGTTCCGAGACCCGGACTCAACCGTTCGCCGGGCTCATCGCTGCCAGATGACGCACCGGTCTGCGCAGTATCCGGCGGTTGTTCCCACTCACCGCAGGGTCACCGGAACTCCGATTCGCCGTAGCTCGGGGCGTACCGCCGGGGCGGGGCGGGCTGTTTCGGGGTGTCGCCGGTGGTTTCGTGCAGTGCCCGTTGTTCGGCTCGGTGATTCAACTCGGCGGTGGTGGCCAAGGTGGTGACTGTGCCGACCGCGCCGATGGCGAGGCCGACCCAGAAGCGGTATCGCATGTCGTGGTGCTCCCAACGGCGGCCCCGCTGGTCTGGGGGCACGCCCGTGGTCAATCGGCGGGTGGTGATAGCTTCTCCCCCAGGATGAGCCCCACGCTAACCGGACATAAGGGCCCGGACAGGTGTAATTCACCCAGCGGGTTGCTGCGCTTTGCTGACGAACGGTCACCCACAGCAGTGCTCCTGTGGAATCTGTGGCGCAGAAGGACCATCCCCGCCGCGATCAGCGCCGTCCAGCCGGGGGATCAACCCCGATTTCCCGCGTCGGCAACTGGACGATGTCGATGACGGAAATCAGCCGGTCCGTTGCGTTGCCCCAGCAGTGATCCTCGCTTCGCTGCGCGCGGCAGATGGTCGGCGTGGTGTGTCAGCATCGGCGCTGTGGTCGACAACAGCGGTGAGCACGTCCTGACTGTGATCGACGATGCGGCCACCGGCGTTGGCCGCGATCAATGGCTCGACATCGCGCTCGGCCCGGCGCTGTTGCAGCAGGTCGCGGCGACCGGCGGACCGGAACTGCTTCGGGTCTACCGTCCACTGCCGACCCTCGCCTTCAGCGGTCGGGACTGTGCATCCCCGGGAATCGGAGTGGCCGCCGAGGCAGCCCGTTCGGCCGGATTTGCGCCCGTCCGGCGGGGGCCGGGCGGGCGCGCCGCCGGGTATCACCGCGGATCGTTGTGCTTGGACCACGTCGGACCGGATACGTTCGGCGCAGCGCAGATCAGGCCGAGGTTCGCGCTGTTCGGCGAATTGCTGGCCGGTGCGCTGCGTGATCTGGGCGTCGACGCGAGGGTTGGCCCGGTCCCGGGGGAGTACTGCCCAGGAGAATTCAGCATCAACGACGGTCACGGCCGCAAACTCGTCGGCACGGCACAGCGACTGGTCCGCGGGGGCTGGCTCTTCGGCACCGTCATTCTGGTCGCCGACCCAGAACCTGTAAGGGAGGTGCTGACCGACGTCTATCGGGCCCTCGACCTGGAATGGGATCCCGGGACGGTCGGCGCCGCCGCCGGATCCGCTGTGGGCCTCACCGTCGATGACGCCCGGGTGGCCGTCCTGCACGCGTATGAGCAGCTGGGTTCCCAGGTGCCCGGCGAGCTGGCCGCCGAGACGATCGAGCTCGCTCGATCTAGGCACGACCGACACCGGACGCCGCGGCCGCCCAGCGCGGTAGACCCGTGAGGTGCGATCGTCCGGACCTCCCGAATCCGGCACCTATCGTTGTCGGGTGACGCAGATGGTGGATCAGCAGACAGACAACCCGACGGGTATCGACCCCGACGACCTCGCGACCTGCCTGCGGGTCATCGCCGAGACCGAGTCCCTGCCGCCGGAACATCCGGATGCGGTTGCGGTCCGGCGGGCCACCGCCCGGATCTTCAAGACCGTCAAGAACGCCCGCCGCGCCGAGCGCCGGGACGCGATCAGCGCCGCCGACAAGGCCGTGGTCGCCGCGACCGCGACGGGTTCACCCGACCGCATCGACGACGAGACCGAGGGCATCCCGCTGGTATCCAACGCCACCGGGGCGCTTGCCGGGATCTTCGTCCGCGCGCGCCCGTGCTACATCTGCAAGAACGACTACACCGAGGTGGACGCGTTCTACCACCAGCTCTGCCCCAGTTGTGCGGCCGTCAACCGGTCGAAGCGGGACGCCCGCACCGACCTGACCGGACGACGCGCCCTGCTCACCGGTGGTCGGGCCAAGATCGGCATGTACATCGCGTTGCGCCTGCTCCGGGACGGCGCGCACACCACCATCACCACCCGGTTCCCGGGCGACGCGGTCCGGCGGTTCACCGCGATGCCGGACAGTGCGGACTGGCTGCACCGGCTACGGATCGTCGGGATCGACCTGCGGGATCCGGCGCAGGTGGTGGCGCTGGCCGATTCGGTCGCGGAGGCCGGCTCGCTGGACATCCTGATCAACAACGCGGCACAGACCGTGCGCCGGTCACCCGGCGCGTACGCCCCGCTGGCTGCCGCGGAATCCGAACCGTTGCCGAACGGGCCACTGCCGGAACTGCTGACGTTCGACCACATCTCCGACGCCCATCCGCACGCTCTTGCCGGTTCGCTGTCCGAGCATCCGCCGCCGCACTTGCCGTCGGCCGCAACGGGCACCGAGCTGTCGCGGCTCGCGCTGATCGCCGGTTCCGCGTCCGCGGAACTCATCGAGGCCGGGCGGGCCATCGACGCCGGTGGTCTGGTGCCGGACCTGAATCGGATCAACAGCTGGACCCAGCGGGTCAACGAGGTCGATCCACTCGAGCTGCTCGAGGTGCAGCTCTGCAACATGACCGCGCCGTTCATCCTGGTCAGCAGGCTGCGGGCGGTGCTGGCGGCCAGTCCGGCCGGCCGGAAGTACATCGTCAACGTCTCGGCGATGGAGGGCGTTTTCGGCCGCGGCTACAAGGGACCGGGCCACCCGCACACCAACATGGCGAAGGCCGCGCTGAACATGCTGACCAGAACCAGCGCGCCCGAGATGCTGACCGACGGGATCCTCATGACGGCCGTCGACACCGGCTGGATCACCGACGAGCGGCCGCACTACACCAAGGCCCGGCTCGCCGAGGAGGGCTTTCACGCCCCGCTCGACCTGGTCGACGGCGCCGCCCGGGTGTACGACCCGATCGTGCAGGGTGAGGCCGGGGTCGACCTCTACGGCTGCTTCCTCAAGGACTACCAGCGCGCGCAGTGGTGAATCTGGACCGGTCCGCGATGCTCGGTTCCGGTCACAAATCTTCTGGCCCGGCCGAAGTTCGATTACCGTGGGGGTCGGGTAACCCTCAGTCCACATACGCATCGGCGTCCGGACACGCCCAGGTGGTCCTCGCTGTCGCGGATCGCTCTTTCGTGCGACTGCAGGAAGGTCCATTGATGCGCGCCGGCAATTCCATCAACAGATTCGGCAACACCTCGGTGCTGGCGGTCTGCGCCATCGACGCACCGGTCGTCGTCACCTCGGCCGAAATGGACGAGCGGCTGGCCGGTGTCTATGCCCGGGTCGGGCTGCGGCCCGGCATGATGCAGCGCCTGGCGGGCATCCACGAGCGGCGCTGGTGGAACAAGGGGACGAGTTTCGCCGACGGCGCCGCGATGGCCGGGGCGAAGGCGATGGCCGAGGCCGGCGTCAACCCCGGCGATATCGGGTTGATGGTCAACACCTCGGTCAGTCGGGCGCACCTGGAACCCTCGACGGCGGTGGCGGTACACCATTTACTCGGCCTGCCCAGTTCCTGCCAGAACTTCGACGTCGCCAACGCCTGCCTCGGCTTCGTCAACGGCATGCAGCTCGCGGCCGCGATGCTGGAGAGCGGGCAGATCGACTACGCGCTGTTGGTCAACGGGGAGGACGCGAGGGGGATCCACAACGCGACGATCAGCCGACTGCAGAACGGTGACAGCGACGCAAAGGCGGTGTTCGCCCAATTCGCGTCACTCACCCTCGGGTCCGGGGCTGCGGCCATGGTGCTGGGCCGCAGCGACGCGCATCCCGAGGGGCACCCGTTCCTCGGCGGAGCGACCCGGTCGGGCAGCGAGCACCACTTGTTGTGCGTCGGTGACATGGACTACATGCACACCGACAGCACGGGCCTGATGAACGCCGGGCTCACCCTCTCGCGGGAGTTGTGGGCCGAATCAGCCACCGACTTCGGCTGGAACGATCCGAATCGCGAGATCGAGCGCTACGTCATGCATCAGGTGAGCACCGTGCATACCAAGGCGATCTCGAAGGCGCTCGACATCGACCAGACCAAGGTCCCGCTCACCTTCCCGAACCGGGGCAACCTCGGCCCGGCCGCGATCCCCTTCACCCTCTCCGGCATCGCCAGTGAGCTCAATCAGGGCGACCGGGTGCTGTTGATGGGGATCGGGTCCGGGCTGAACGCCTCGATCTCCGAGCTCGTCTGGTGACGCGCGGCTCACGGGTCCAACCGGCGTCGCTGCCGCCCGGCGGGCTGCCCGAGCTCGACCCTTCCTGGTCCCGACTGGTCGAGGTCGTCGACGCGGGTGGCGAAACGCGAACGTTCCATGTCCTGGACTCCTGGGTCGGACAACCCGCCGACAGCGAACCGGTCGGCACCCTGCTGTGCGTGCACGGCAACCCCACCTGGAGCTACCTGTGGCGCCGGTTGGTTGCCGCGGCCCCCGCGGGCTGGCGGGTCGTCGCCCCCGACCAGCTCGGAATGGGCTACTCGGAACGGATCGACACGCCCAGGGTGCTCGCCCAGCGGGTGGACGACCTGGGCCGGCTGACCGACGCCCTCGGCGTCACCGGACCGGGGCAGTCCGGGCCGGTCGTGACGGTGGCGCACGACTGGGGCGGCATCATTTCCCTGGGCTGGGCCGCCGAACACCTGGACCAGTTGCGCGGCGTGGTGCTCACCAACACCGCGGTCCATCAACCCGAAACTTCGAAGGGCCCGGTGCTGATCCGGCTGGCGCACCAGCCGCTGCTCAACCAGATCGCCTGCCGGCGGACGCCGCTGTTCGTCCGGGCAACCACGTCGCTGACCTGGCCGCGGCTGCCGCGGGACGTTCGGGATGCCTTCGCCGGCCCCTACGACACGGCGGCCCGACGGCTACCGGTCAGCGAGTTCGTCGCTGATATCCCCTTCGCCGCAGGGCATCCCAGTCGGGGTGCGCTGGACCGGATCGCCGATGGCATCGCCGATCTCCGGGTGCCGGCATTGCTGCTCTGGGGGCCACGAGATCCCGTTTTCCTCGAAGAGCACCTACGGGATCTACAGGAGCGGTTGCCGCACGCCGATCTGCACCGCTATGAAAAAGCCAGCCATCTGCTGCCGGAGGACGCGCCCGGCTACGTCGATGCCGTCGACAAGTGGATTGCGCAACTGCCGCTTGACGTCTCGCCGGCTTCTGCGCTGCCCGGTCGTCATCGCAGGCCGATCGCCGCGCAGCCGAAAATCGGCGAGCCGGCGTTGGACCCCGCATCGGATCGGATCTCCGCGTTCGCGGAGTTGGCCGCCCATGCCGATGATGACAATGCCGCCGTCGTCGAGGTCGGCGGCAGGAGCATCAGCTGGGCCGATCTTGCCGGCCGGGTCCGGAACACCGCTACCGGTCTGGCCGCGGCCGGCGTCAGACCGGGTGACCGGGTGGCGCTCCTGGTTCCGCCGTCGATCGAACTGACCGTCGCCCTGTACTCGGTGTGGCAGGCGGGTGCGGTGATTGTGGTGGTGGACAGGGGATTGGGCCTGCGCGGCATGGGTCGTGCGCTGCGCAGCGCACGGATCGACCACCTGATCGCGGACACCCCCGGGCTGCTCGCCGCCGGGCCGATGCGCGTCCCCGGAACCAGGATCGCCACCCGAGAGGTCTCGGGCGCACTGCGTCGAGCGGCCCGCGTCGGACACACCCTGCCGGCCCTCGAGCGAGCCGGCCAGGACCTGCCGTGTCCCGCGGAGTCCGGTCCCGACGACGAGGCCGCGGTTGTCTTCACCTCCGGTGCGACCGGCCCGGCAAAGGGCGTGCGCTACCGGCACCGGCAGATCCGCGCTCAGCTGCAGCTCATCCGGGGCAGCTATGGGATCACCGCCGCCGACCGGATCGTTGCGGCGTTCGCGCCGTTCGCGCTCTACGGGCCCGCGCTCGGCGTGCCGTCCGCTGTGCCGGCGACCGACGTCACCAAACCCGGCACCCTGACGGCTGCCGCCCTCGGCGACGCGGCCGCCGCCATCGACGCGACCGTCGTCTTCGCGTCCCCGGCCGCGCTGGCCAACGTGCTGGCGACGGCCGCCGACGTGACGTCCACCCAGCGGGCCGCCCTGGGCCGGGTGCGGCTGTTGATGAGCGCCGGTGCGCCCGTGCCGGCCGAAATGTTGCGGCGGCTCGCGGTGCTGCTGCCGAATGCTGACATGCACACCCCGTACGGCATGACCGAGGGCCTGCCGTTGACCGACATCTCACTGCCCGAGATCGAGGCTGCCGGCCGCGGCGACGGTATCTGCGTCGGCCGGCCGTTGCCGGGGGTCGACGTGCTCGTCGCCCCGCTCGACGCGTCCGCGGTCCCGGGCACCGAATTGACCGCCGAACCCGGCGTGACCGGCGAGATCTGGGTCCGCGCAGCGCATCTCAAGGACCGCTACGACACGTTGTGGGTGCTGGAACAGGCCGCGTCGGCGCACCCGGGGTGGCACCGCACCGGTGACGTCGGGGCGCTGGATGAGCAGGGCCGGCTGTGGGTGCAGGGCCGCACCGTGCACGTCGTCAGCACGGCCGCCGGCCCGGTCACCCCGGTCGGGATCGAGCAACGGGTGCAAAGCCGGTTGGGCGACAACGGTGGTGCGTCCGCCGCGGTGTCAGGGGCAGGCGGCCGGCCCGGCGTCGCCGTCGTTGGGGTCGGACCGGCCGGCACTCAACAGGTCGTCGTGGTTCTCGCCGGGGACAACGGGCCGTTGGCGCCGTTGGAGCTGGCCGATACCGCAAGAGCCGCTGCCGGGCATGACGTGGCCGCTGTGCTGGTGATGAAGGCGCTGCCGGTGGACATCCGGCACAACTCGAAGATCGACCGGGTTGCGGTTGCCCGCTGGGCCGACCGTCAGCTGTCGGGGCGCTGATCCGCCTTGCTGAAACCCCACCGCGACTGCCGACCGTGACGGAGCCCGCATCGTGAAGGTGCTGATGACCGGCGCCAGCGGGATGACCGGTCGGGCCCTGGCCACTGCGCTGATCGCCCGCGGCGACACCGTGACCGTCCTGCAGCGCCGGCCGGCCGGGCTGGACACGGCGGAGGTGTTGGGGGACGTCGCCGACCCCGAGCTGGTCAGGCGGGCCGTCACCGGGCAGGAGGTGGTGATCCACCTGGCCGCGAAGGTCGACGTCGTCGGGCCGTGGGTGGACTACCAGCGTGCCAACGTCGACGGCACCCGATCCGTGGTCAAGGCCTGCCGGGCGGTCGGAGTGGCCCGGCTGATCAACGTCTCGTCACCGTCGGTCGCGCATTCCGGTGCGGCAATCGTCGGAGCGGGGGCAGGACGGGCGGACCCGGCGGGCGCGCGCAGCAACTACTCCCGATCCAAGGCGATTGCCGAGCAGTTCGCCCTCGCGGCCGATGGCCCGGACCTTGCGGTACTTTCCCTGCGGCCCCATCTCATCTGGGGGCCCGGCGACACCCAACTGGTCCAGCCGATCATCGACCGGGCGCGGGCGGGCCGGCTCCCCTTGATCGGCGGCGGCACCGCATTGATCGACACCACCTACGTCGACAACGCCGTCGCGGCACTGGTCGCAGCGGTGGACGCCGGCCCGTCGGTGCACGGTGAGTCGCTGGTGGTCTCCAACGGCGAGCCCAGACCAGTGGCGGAAATCCTGCAGCGGGTCTGCGCGGCGGCCGGGGTGCCGGGTCCCAGGGGTCGAGTACCGCTGCGGGTTGCTACGGCCGCCGGCACGGTGGTTGAGGCTGGTTGGCGGGTAGCGCGGCGACCGGGGGTGCCCCCACTGACCCGGTTCCTCGCCGAGCAACTCGGTACGGCGCACTGGTTCGACCAGCGTCGCACCAGGGTCGCGCTCGATTGGACCCCGCGGGTGAGCCTGGATGAGGGGTTCGAGATCCTGCGGCGTCACTTGGCCGGCCGAGTCGGCTGAGGATGCGGAGCGCAGGGCCGGGGCGGGGGCATCTGACGCCCGCCCTGCGTCGGGACCTACGCCTCTGTCCCAACGTTCCGGTTCAGTGGACGGTTGCCAAGGATCGACAGCCACCGTCAGAGCGTTCACCTTCGTCACTTGTCGTCCAAACACCCCTGAGGAAAGCCACCCGATGCCCCACCCCGATCTCAGCCGGCTGCGGCACTCGCAGCTCATCCCATCCGTCATGGCCAGAATCTCGGCCCATCCGAATTTCACGATCCCGAGGTCCTGGGTTTCAATCCTGCGACGGCTGACTCGGTGGGGGCCGAACCTCGAGCCGCCCCTTGTTCAGTCGGAAACGCCCCGCCAACCTGGGAGCAACTCGATCGACGTGAGTTCGGTTGACGAGCACTCCGTTGAGGAAGGCTCGGCTGAAGACTTCTCGGCCGCGGACGCCTCGGTGGGAGAAGGCTCGGTGGGAGAAGGGTCGGTTGGGGAAGGCTCGGTGGGAGAAGGCTCGGTGGGGGAAGGCTCGGTGGGGGAAGGCCTGGTTGGAGCAGGCTCGGTGGGAGAAGGGTCGCTTGACGAAGGCCGGCTGGCAGGAGGCGAGAACTCGACCGAGGCGGCTCGTCTGGCCGCGGGCACGGCGACCGCAATGGCCGCCGCGGTCCGGCGGCAACTGACGACCCCCGGGTCGGTTCCACCGGGGGAGCAACTGTCGCTGCTGTTGGCCGATCGCCGGTCACACCAACTGTGCGGCAGTACCCCGCCAAGGGCAAAGGGGGTTGGCCGCCACCGACATCCACGCCCGGTTCTGGTCGAACGTGAGCACTGAACGGCAGGAGTAGCAGGTCTTTCGCCTCTTGCTCGCCCCTTGCGACAAGAGGCACCTTGGGGATTGGCAGTGCGCAACTCGCAGTCGCAGTTCTGGCCAGCGGGAATGCTGCTGCCGACGTCAAAACGGCCGCAGGGACCAATGGTGGCGCACTTCGTATCCCAACCAGCCATGGGACGCCGATACCGAACTGAATGACACCGACCAACGAAACGGATGATCATGAATGAGGGCCCGGATGGCAATGGTGGACAACAATCACCGAACACGTCGGGTGATCGTCAAGGCGGCCCGGGCACTGCCGTGCCGGCACGAATCGTGGTGGGTGTCGATGGCTCCCCATGTTGCATCGACGCGCTGCGGTGGGCAGCCCGGCAGGCCGAGCTCACCGGCGCGACGGTCGAGGCCGTGATGAGCTGGGACTATCCCCCCTCCTACGGCATGGAATTCGGCGTGATGGATGTCGACTGGGCAGCGAATGCCGAAACGGCCCTGAGCACCGCCCTGCACGAGGCATACGGGCCGAACAGTGAATCAGTGAACAGGCGGGTCATTCGCGGCCGGCCTGCCGAGGTTCTCGTCGCCGCCGCAGCGGGCGCTGAACTCCTCGTCGTCGGATCGCGCGGACACGGCGCGATGGCCGGAATGCTGCTGGGCTCGGTCAGTGAGTACGTCGTTGCGCATGCCCCGTGCCCGGTTCTCGTGATCCGATCCGGCGAATATCCGTCTACCACGTCGACGGAGAGTAATGCTTCCCCGGCAACGGGTCTGGCAGCGGGGTCGACGACTCGGTAGCCGTTCAGGACGACGTCGAACATCTGGGTTGGCGAGATCACGAAGCCCCGTATTCCTGCGGGCCCACCGCGGAGCCCTTCGGTGCCGCGGATGTCGATCCCGTCGATGCCCGTTCGTGTAGGGGATGACGGCAGGCACGCGGCCGGCCCCGATGCAGGAGAAACCCCATGCGAAAGATTACGGTCACCGTCAGCCTGTCCCTCGACGGAGTGATGCAGGCGCCCGGGCGTCCCGACGAAGATGTCCGCGGCGGGTTCGAGCGTGGCGGCTGGGCGAACGGCTACAACGACGCGGTGATGGGCCGCCGAATGGCCGAGGGGATGTCGAAGGAAGCTGAGCTGCTTTTCGGTCAGGCGCACCTACCAGGACTTCTTCGGCGTCTGGCCGAATCGGACCGACAACCCGTTCACCGACGTACTCGATCGGACGCAGAAGTACGTCGCCTCCAGGTCGCTGTCAGGACCGCTGCCCTGGCAGAACTCCACACTCCTGGCTGGGGACGCGGCGCGTTCGGTGGCCGATCTCAAGCGCCGGCCCGGGCCCGATCTCGCCGTGCTGGGCAGCGGGAACCTGCTGCAGACGCTGCGGCAAGCCGGCCTGGTTGATGAATACACCCTGCTGATCCATCCACTCATTCTGGGGATCGGAAGCCGGCTCTTCCCGGATGGTCCGCCGTGCGATCTGCAGCTGCTGGAGAGCCTGACCACCACCACCGGCGTCATCATCGCCACGTACCGGCAGGTGTGAGACTGTCCGTCCGTGACATCCACTACCGACCAGGGATTGCAACCATGACCCGGTATCTGCTGTCGATCTACCAGCCGGAAGGTCCACCGCCGGGCCCGGAATTCCTGGCGAAGGTGGCCGCGGACCTGCATGCGCTCAACACCGAACTCGAGGCCGCGGGGGCATGGGTCTTCACCGGCGGCCTGCATGACCCGGGTACCAGCACGGTCGTTCGCCGCCGCCAATCGGACGTCATCATCACGGACGGGCCTTACATCGAAGGCAAGGAACACATCGGCGGATTCTGGATCATCGACGCGCCCGATCTTGACGCGGCCCTGGTTTGGGCGGAAAAGGCAACCACAGCAACCACTCTGCCGATCGAGGTGCGTCCCTTCCAGGACGTGCCGGACTACTGACGGTGACGCGGATAACGCCAGAAGCAGTGCCGTCGAGTTCGGGCGTCGAGCGCGTATTCCGTGCCGAGTACGGCCGGGTGGTTGCGGTGCTGATCCGCACGTTCGGGAGCATCGACATCGCGGAGGACGCCGTCTCCGAAGCGTTCCTCGCGGCACTGACGAGGTGGCCGGTGACTGGGCTGCCGCCCAGCCCGGCCGGCTGGATCATCACCACTGCCCGGAACAGGGCCATCGACCAGCTGCGCCGGGAGGCCTCCCGGGACGACCGGCAGGCCCAGGCGGCGTTGCTGCACGCCGGTACGGAATCGGCAGCGGAGGGAGTCGGCATGGTTGGGGACGAACGGCTGCGGTTGATCTTCACCTGCTGCCATCCGTCACTTGGTCGCGCCGCGCAGATCGCACTGACCCTCAGGCTTCTCGGTGGGTTGACGACGCCGGAAATCGCCCGCGCCTTCCTCGTTCCGGAGTCCACGATGGCGCAGCGATTGGTGCGGGCGAAGGCCAAGATCCGGGATGCCAACATTCCGTACCGCGTCCCCGGTGAGGCAGAACTTCCCGACCGACTGCGGGCCGTGCTGGCCGTCATCTACCTGATCTTCAACGAGGGATACGCCGCGAGTTCAGGACCCGAACTCGTGCGGGCGGAGCTGTGCGCGGAGGCGATCAGCCTCGGCCGAGTGCTCGCCGAGTTGATGCCGGATGACCCCGAAGTGGCTGGGCTACTGGCCCTGATGTTGCTCACCGAGTCCCGCCGGCCAACCCGCAGCACGGCCAACGGGGAACTGGTGTTGCTGGCCGATCAGGACCGCTCGCGGTGGGATTCACCATTGATCGCCGAGGGGCAGGCGATCGTCCGCGCCTGTTTGCGGCGTGGGGAACCCGGGCCCTATCAGATCCAGGCCGCCATCAACGCCGTGCACAGCGATGCCGCGACGCCGGGCGACACCGACTGGCCGCAGATCGTCCAGCTCTACGACCTGCTGCTGACTCTGGATCCCAGCCCGATCGTCGCGCTGAACCGGGCCGTCGCTGTTGCCGAGGTCGATGGGCCAGGCCCGGCGCTGGCCCTGGTGAACGACCTCGACCTGGATGGTTACTACCTGTTGCACGCCATCAGGGGCGAGCTGCTGCTGCGGCTGGGCCGCACCGATGCGGCAGCTGTCGCGTTCGGCAAGGCCATCGAGCGCTGCGACAACGCCGCCGAACGGGAGTTCCTCCGCAACAAGCGTTCGGCCATGCCACCGCCGGGCTGTTCGGGCTCTGAACTGCGGTTTTGATCCAACTCCATGCGCGGGAATGGAATAGCGGTCGCTGTTGTTGAGGCGAGCAGAACCGGTTGAAGTGTCAACTACCGGGAGCAGCAACCGCGTCGCCTCCGACGAAGTCGTGAGGCGCCATTCGATGCAGTCCGAGGAGCTCATCATGCAGTTCGGAATCTTCACCGTCGGCGATGTGACCACCGATCCGACCACTGGCCGGACGCCCACCGAGGCCGAGCGCATCAAGGCGATGGTTGCCATCGCGCAGAAGGCCGAAGAGGTCGGATTGGATGTGTTCGCCACCGGCGAGCACCACAATCCCCCGTTCGTGCCGTCCTCCCCGACGACGATGCTCGGCTACATCGCCGCCAAGACCGACAAGTTGATCCTGTCCACGTCCACGACGCTGATCACCACCAATGACCCAGTGAAGATCGCCGAGGACTTCGCGATGCTGCAGCACCTGGCCGACGGTCGGGTCGATCTGATGATGGGCCGCGGCAACACCGGCCCGGTCTATCCCTGGTTCGGCAAGGACATCACCAAGGGCGTCGAGCTCGCGGTGGAGAACTACGCGCTACTGCGTCGGCTGTGGCGCGAGGATGTCGTCGACTGGCAGGGCAAGTTCCGCACCCCGCTGCGCGGCTTCACCTCCACCCCGCGCCCGCTCGACGACGTGCCACCATTCGTCTGGCACGGCTCCATCCGTACGCCCGAGATCGCCGAGCAGGCCGCGTATTACGGCGACGGCTTCTTCGCCAATCACATCTTCTGGCCGAAGTCGCATTTCCAGCGGTTGATCGAGCTGTACCGCAACCGGTTCGAGCATTACGGGCACGGCAGTGCCGACCAGGCGATCGTCGGCCTCGGCGGCCAGGTCTTCATGCGGAAGAATTCGCAGGACGCCGTCGCCGAATTCCGGCCGTACTTCGACAATGCGCCGGTCTACGGGCACGGTCCGTCGCTGGAGGATTTCACCGAAATGACGCCGCTGACCGTCGGCAGCCCCGCCGAGGTCATCGAGAAGACCCTCAAGTTCCGCGACTACTTCGGCGACTACCAGCGCCAGCTGTTCCTGATGGATCACGCCGGCCTGCCGTTGAAGACCGTGCTGGAGCAGCTCGACCTGCTCGGCGAAGAGGTGATCCCGACGCTGCGCAAGGAGTTCGACGCACTGCGCCCGGCGCATGTGCCGCAGGCACCGACCCATCAGAGCCTCAAGGCCGCCGCCGAACTGGCAGCAACCGAGCAGGCAGCACATCAGGCGAGCGAGTTGGAGAGTGCAGGGACCCGGTCATGACGACCTTCACCATCGCCGTGAGTCTCTGCGGGCTTGAGCCAGCCATCGTCGACCAGGCTGCTCGCCGACCAGTTGGCGGAGGCCGCCCGTCGGGAGGCCGCGCACCGCGGCCAGCAGGTGCAGACGGTGACCGTTGAGCTGCGCGAACTGGCGCACGACATCACCAACAACCTGCTCACCGGCTTTGCGCCGCCCGCCCTGCAGCAGGCGATCGATCAGGTCACCGCCGCTGACGCCGTCATCGCGGTGACCCCGGTGTTCAGCGCGTCCTACAGCGGGCTGTTCAAGTCGTTCTTCGACGTGCTGGATCCGCAGTCGCTGGTCGGAAAGCCGGTGCTGATGGCCGCCACCGGCGGGTCCGCCCGGCACTCCCTGGTACTGGACTACGCGCTGCGGCCGCTGTTCTCCTACCTCAAGGCGACGTTGGTCTCCACCGGCGTGTTCGCCGCGACCGCCGACTTCGGCTCCGACGAGGCCGGTCGATCGCTGGCCGACCGGATCCACCGGGCAGCCGCCGAGCTGGTCGGGTTGCTTGAACCTGTGGGTGCCGTCGATCTCGGTGCCAACGACGCCCGCATCGGCCCGGGGCCGGCCAGACCGGGACGCCCGGTCGCGGAACCCGACCCGTTCGACGAATTCGTCCCCTTCGCCGAACTCCTCGCCCGCTGACAGTCGTTGGCTGGCGGTCGCTCGGTGACGGTCGTCGGCTGACAGTCGTTGGCTGGCGGTCGCTCGGTGACGGTCGTCGGCTGACAGTCGTTGGCTGGCGGTCGCTCGGTGACGGTCGTCGGCTGACGGTCGCTCGGTGACGGTCGCCGGCTGACTCGCCCGCTGATCTGCTCGGGTCCGGCGGCGCTGGCGATGTCCGCGCCGATCAACTTCCACAGCGCGGCCCAACGTTCACGTTTTGGGACTGGTGGGACGAAAGTCAACAACTTGAGCCGCGCGGGCGAAGATGATCGGCGCGGGGGTCAGCCGGGTGGCTCGTCGAGGATTCCGATGAAGCGGGTTCCGATGCCCTCGTAGCGGCCCCGGAAGAGGCCAGGTTCCGCGCCGGGTATCGCGTCCTCGCCGTGGTGGGCGCACAGCACATAGGTGAACGCCGGCCACCACTTCTTCGGGCGGGCCGTCTCGGAGTAGCCGCAGACCAGGCAGTTCAACTCCACCCAGATGGGCTTGCGCCCGGTGCGATTCGCCCTGGATTGCGCCAGCCACGCCGGTGGGTCGGAGTCGATCTCAGCCAATGCTTCTTCGCTGATCCGGGCGGGGATTCCGTTGCGCGCAGCCATCTCCGGTGGAATGTCCAGCCGGATGGCTGCTTCGCGTCTGGTGAGAATTCGGGGCGTTGGCATTCGCGTCAGCCCAGCGCGGCGGAGATTCCGGCGACCAGCTCGTCAACCTGCTGGTCGGTGATCACGAAGGCCGGCGAGATCTGGATACCGCCCGCACCAACGGCTCTGGTGGCGATGCCGTGGTCGCGCAGCTTCTTTGCCAGCCCGAGAGCGGCGGCGGGGTCGACCAACTGGACGGCCGCGACCGCACCGAATCCGCTGCGTACCTCGTCGACTGCAG
This sequence comes from uncultured Actinomycetota bacterium, assembly GCA_963730295.1. Classification (GTDB taxonomy): domain Bacteria; phylum Actinomycetota; class Actinomycetes; order Mycobacteriales; family Nakamurellaceae; genus Nakamurella. The sequence goes on from CAVSRE010000012.1 coordinate 943,210, forward strand.
GGTGTTCTGCCAGTCCGGCCAGCTTGGTGTGCAGGGTGGTTTCCAACCGGGCCGAGGCCGTCAGCAGGTCTTCGGACTCGATGATGTCGAGGTTCGCCATGGCCGCTGCGGCGGCCGCCGCGTGCCCGCCGTAGGTGTAGCCATGACGCCACCACACGCCCGCGGCCGGGTCGAAGAACGGCTCGGCCACCCGGGGAGCCACGAAGACCGCGCCCATCGGCACATAGCCGGACGTGAGACCCTTTGCGGTGGTGACAATGTCGGGTTCGAGGCCGAACCTGGTGGAGGCGAACCAGTCTCCGCCGATCCGGCCGAAACCGGTGATCACCTCGTCGGCGACGAAGAGAATGTCGTTGTCCCGGCAGATTTGGCGGACCTCGGCGAGGTAGCCGGCGGGCGGGGGATAGATGCCGCCGGCGCCGATGATCGGTTCACAGAAGAAGGCGGCGATGTTCTCGGCGCCGATCCTCTCGACCGCCTCCAGCAGGGCCTTGCCCGAGTCCCAGGCGATGGTCCGCGTGTCGGTCATCAATTCGCCGTACCCGTCACGATTGCCGGGAATACCGGCAAGTGCCGTCCCCGCAACATGCATTCCGTGGTAAGCCTTCTCGCGACCGATGACGATGTTCTTGGTCGACTGCCCGGTCTCCCGCCAGAACCGGCGGGCCAATTTCACGGCGGTGTCGACCGAGTCGGATCCGCCGGAGGTGAAGAAGATCTTGCTGCCGGCGACGGGCGCGATGGCGGCCAGCCGATCGGCCAGGGCCACTGTGGTGTCGACGGCGTAGTCGCCGAAGGTGGAGTAGGCAGCGATCCTGCCGATCTGTTCGGCGACGGCCGCGGCGATCTGTGCCCGACCATGGCCCACATTGGTGAACCACAGTCCGGCGGTGGCATCGAGGTAACGACGACCGGCAGAGTCCCAGATCTGGGCGCCGTCACCACGGGCGATGACGAATTCGCCGTTCTTCGCCACCGCGCCCATGTCCGCGAAGCCGTGCCACAGTGCTTGCTGCCGTTCGGTGCCCATGCCAATTCCCACTCTCGTCCGTGCGATCAAGCTCAGACGCTACCGCCGCGCGGGGGTGCCGCCGTTCGTCACCGGCGCCGCGCCGGCGACTCGGTGCCGGCAGGAGGTCCACCCGACCGGTCGAGCACGATCAGCGCCCGGTCACAGGTTCTTGATGACGCGGTCGAGCCACTCGGTCATCAGGAGTCGTTCGGCATCGCTGAGCATGGTGAGTTGCGGTGCGCTGGCCCGGAAGGCAACGGCCGTCGCCTTCGACCCGCCTTCCGCCCGTTCGGGGACGTCGGTGAGGATCTGTCCCAGAACGGCCTCGAGCCATGCCTTTGGCGAGGCCAGGATCCGACCGATCGCGCCCACCCGGCGGTGCCGGGCCGGGGTACCGGTGGGCAGACTGATGGCGATGAACAGCAACCGCGTGCCCAAGCCACGGATCGATCCGGTTGTCTGGCGGCCACCCCGGGCGACAACGCGAGCAAGACAGCGGTCGTCCGCCGGCACCTTCGATCTGCATCTGGTCGACCTACCGGCCGCAGGTGAGGACGTGGCCGTTGACGGTGACGGCACTGTGGTCGTCGGCGTGTCCGACGGCCGGATTCTGCGGGTCGGTGAATCGGGTGCGATCGTCGAGGTCGCCAACACCGGCGGCCGTCCGCTGGGCATCGAACTCGCCCCGGACGGCACGATCATCGTGTGCGACTGCCGCCGCGGCGTGCTGCGGGTCGACCCCGGAACCGGCGTGGTCGAAGTCCTGGTCGACGAGATCGACGGAACGCCGATCATTTTCTGCAACAACTCCACGGTCGGTCGAGACGGAACCATCTACTTCACCGACAGCTCGACCCGTTTCGACCAGCCGCACTACGTCGGGGAACTGCTGGCCCACACCGGGTCTGGCCGACTCTTCCGCCGCGACCCCAGCGGCGGGGTTGACCTCGTCGCCAACGGATTGGATTTCGCCAACGGCGTGACACTGTCGCCCGACGAAGACTTCCTCGTCGTCGCGGAGACCGGTGGTTACCGGCTGCAGCGGATCTGGCTGACCGGGCCGCGATCCGGGCAGCGCGAGATCCTCGTGGAGAACCTGCCAGGACTGCCCGACAACGTCAGCACCGGAAGCGACGGCCTGATCTGGGTCGCATTGCCCAGCCCCCGGAGTCGGACGCTGGACCTGTTGCTGCCGTTGCCACCTTTCCTTCGGAAGCTCGTGTGGGCAATGCCGGAAAGGTTGCGTCCCAAGGACACTCCGACCGTGTGGGTGCAGGCCTACGACGCCGCGGGTGTACTCGTGCACGACCTGCAGACCACGCATCCGCTGTTTCGGATGGTCAGCGGAGTTCGAGAGTCCGAGGGGACGGTGTGGCTCGGCAGCCTGGAGTCAGCGGCCATCGGTCGAATCAACCTCTGACTCGTCGAGCCTGGTCGGCAGCCATGGTCGCCGCCGACCAAGTCCGATTCCACATCGAAAATTCTGCGGGTGCCGGCCGTTGTCAGCGACCCACACCCGAACCTGCCGCGCTGCTTCTCATCGACGCGCCGCCTTCCGTCTGACCAACAGGGTCAGCTGGTCTCCAGCGGCGCCCGCGATCGCCGTGCGGCAATTTCTGGCCCACCGCCGTGACGCTGCACGAAATCTGTCAGGAGCAGGCGGAATTGGTCCGTAGCGGCGTCGCCGAACCTGGCTCGGAGTTCGAGTTCCATGGCCTGACTTTCGGCGAGGGCCGTCGACCTGACCTGCTGACCGACCGGAGTCAGTTGAAGTGGGGTACGCCGCCGATCCGTCGGGTCGCCGCCGCGCTGCAGGAAACCCGCCGTCACCATGTCGTCCGCCAACTTGCTAGCGGCCTGTTTGCTCACGCCGAGCAGTTCCGCCAGTCGCGACACCGTCGGCTCTTCAGCGGCGACCGCGCGGAGCACGAAACCGTACGACGACCGCATCGCGCCCTTCCCGACGTCGGCGACGGCCTGCACCAATCTGTCGGTGACGCACCGATTGGCGGCCGTCAGCAGAATCGCGAAATCAGGCTCTGTCATTCGGCCCAGGGTGGCACGAAGGCCGCGCCGTCGGGCAGCATGATCGCTCGGCCACCGGCCGGCATGCAGGCGACGGCCCGAAACGGGCGATCCGGCCCGGCGGTCAGGGTGAAGGGTGTTGTTGCCGGCAGGATCAGGCAGTCCCCGGCGCCCACGGTGGTTCGCCGTCCGTCGGCTTCGACGACCGCGGATCCCTCGAGGCCGAGGAATATTTCTTCGACGTCCATCTGGTGCAGCGGGCTGGTGCTGCCCGGGGCGAATTCGATTCGCCAGAGGCTGACGGCGGTTGCGCCGCGGGAGGGCGCGGCGTAGCCGGTGATGGTTGCTCCGCCGGCCGCGAAGGGTGGGGCGGATTGTTCGGAGATGAGATTCATGGAGCTGAGAATAGGTCAATCCTGGTTGACCGTCAATAGCTATTGACCAAATCGATCATTGTTCGACCGTGGGTGGGTATCGGCCTGCTCGCGGTGCCTCGCTCAGCCGCCGAGGAGCGCCTCCAGACTGGTGGCCGGGTGTCCCGTCACCCGCAGGACGTCATCGGTGACCTCGGCCAGCTCGCCCACGGCGATCGCGGTGTAGGTGCTGACCCAGGCATCGACCTGCCAGTCCGGTACGCCGTAGATCGCCCGGGACGCGTAGGACTCGGCGATCGACTCGGGCTCGTACCGCACATGCCGGCCGGTCACCCGGGTGATGGTGTCCGCGACCTCGGACAACGTCAGTGCGACCGGTCCGGTCAGCCGATAGGCCTCGCCGTCGTGGGCGGTCCGCCGGTCCAGTGCTCCCGCCGCGGACGTCATCACGGCGACAGCGGCATCGATCACGTCTGACCGGGCGACGGCGGAAATCCGGCCGTTCTCGGCCGGCCCACGCAGCACGCCCTCCGGCCCGGCGAAGTCCAAAAGAGCATCCGCGTAAAGGTTGTCACGCAGAAAGGTGAAATCAAGTCCCAGCTTTCTGATGTGCTGCTCGGTATACCAATGGTCCCGTCCGAGCAGAAATGTCGATGTCGGGCTCGCCCGGAAGAACGAGGTATACACGATCCGCCGAACCCCCGCCCGGGCAGCGGCGTCGATGAAGGTGCGGTGGTCGGCCAGCCGATCGAGGCTCTCTGCCCCGGAGACCATGAAGACTGTGTCGATGCCGGTCAGTGCGGCGACGGCCGCGCCGGAGTCGGCGTAGGACGCCTGCGAAATCTCGGCGCCGGGCAGCGACGGTGTGCGGCCGGGGGAGCGGACGACCAGCCGCTGGGGGATGCCGGCGTTGGCCAGCCGGCGGGCCACACTGCCGCCGACGACGCCGGTCGCCCCGGTGACGGCGATGACCGGGCTCATCCGGTTCTCCGGCTGCGCCGGTACATGAGGTACACAGCTGAAGTTTCGCACTGCGGCGGCGCGCCCGGGCGCCGAGCACTCGTTGCGCGGGGCAAAGCTCCTACGATCGGATGATGATCATCGTGCACGGACTCGCCGAATGACCGGCCGCGCGATCGGCAGCAGCCTACGGCTGCTGATGGCCGCGGCCGTGGTCGCCGCGATCATCACGCAACTGGCCAACACCATCAGCGTCGGCAACAGCGTGACCAACTTCTTCAGCTTCTTCACGATCCAGTCGAACATCATCGGCGCGACCGCCATCGTGACGGCTGCGCTCGCGGGCGAAACCGCGCGGCACAGTATCTGGCTCAGTCAATTCCGGGGGGCCGCGACCCTGTACATGGGCATCACCGGGATGATCTTCAGCCTGCTGCTGAGCGGCGCCGATGTGCAGACCCCGATCCCCTGGGTGAATTCCGTGCTGCACTATGTCTTCCCGCTGTTCATCGTCATCGACTGGCTGGTCGATCGGTCCGTCCGCCCGCTGTCCACCCGCCAGGGGCTGATATTCCTGGCCTACCCCGTCGCCTACGGCGTCTACACCCTGGTCCGCGGCCCGATCGTGGACTGGTACCCCTATCCGTTCCTCGACCCGCGGGCACATGGCTACACCTATGTCGCCGTGATGATGGTGTTCGTGGCGATCGTCGGGCTGGCCCTGGCCTGGTTGCTCTGCTGGACGTCTCGTCGTGACCTCGGCAGGCGGGTCGAGCCCTCCCCGACGGTGGGCTCGACCCGCTAGCGGCCGGTCAGTAGTGCACGTCAGTGGTGCGCCACGTACGGCACCGGTTTCGGCAGGTGCGCGTCCTCCCGGACATGCTGGGCGAACCGCTCCATGGACGCCATGGCGCTGACCACGTCGGCACTGTTGACCTCGAACGGCATCGAGTGAATTGTTTCGCCCGCCACCGTTGCCGCATCGGCGATCGTGGTCAGCGACTCGAGATCGTCCGCCTGCAGGCCCACCTCGGTGAGCGTGGTCGGCAGCCCGACCCGGGTGGTGAACTCGATGAAGTCACGGATCTCGGACGTCGGCGCACCCTCCATGATCAGTTGCGTCACCGACCCGATGTTGACCTTCTGTCCATGCGCCAGCCCGTGGGTCTGCGGCACCGCCGTCAGCCCGTTGTGTATCGCATGTGCCGCCGCCAGTCCGCCCGACTCGAAACCGAGGCCCGACAGCAACGTGTTCGCCTCGATGACCTTCTCCACCGCGGGTGTCACCTGGTGATCCAGGACCGCGTCGATCGCCGGAAGGGCGTTCTCCCACAACACATCCCAGCTCAGCTGGGCAAGAGCCGTACCGGTCAGCGTTGGCAGCCCGCCGGCCATTGTCTTGGAATTCGAGCGAGCTGTCGCCCTGGCCTCCAGCCAGGTGGCCAGGGCGTCGCCGACGCCGGCGATCAGCAGTTGGACCGGAGCGTTCGCGACGATCTGCGAGTCGACGAGGACCAGATCCGGGTTGCGCGGGAAGAACCGGTACTCCGAGAACTCACCGGCCTCGGTGTAGATCACCGAGAGGGCGCTGCATGGCGCATCCGTGGAGGCGACGGTCGGGGAGTTGGCCCAGCGGATCCCAGCCAGGAAGCCGGCGGCCTTGACCGCGTCGATCGTGCTGCCGCCGCCGACCGCAAGTGCGACGTCGGAGCCGGTTGCCTTGATGACTTCGACCAGTCGATCGACTTCTTTCGCGCTCGGGATGCCATTGAACTTCTCCCGGCGAACCGGCAATCCGGCCCTGGTCAACGATGCCTCTACGTCATGGCCGACGAACCCCCAGACCAGGTCGTCGGCGACGATCAGCGGCTTGGACCCGATCTGCTTGAGGTATTCCCCGAGTTGCGCGATGGCACCCTTGCCCTGCACGTAGCGTCCTGGGCTGATGACGGTCCGCACGGTTGCTGCCACGATTCCTCCACGAGTCCGAGAATTCACGGCCGAGATATGGCCGTTTTGCCAACGTTATGGCATAACGGCGCCCCCGGCCTCCGAGATCTCAGATTGAGAATGACGCGCGCGTGGTGTTACGCCGAGGTTCAGCGTTGGGGAGGGTTCTCGGTCCGGTCGGGCTTGATTCCATACCGCTTGACCTTGCGGTACATCGTGGCCCGGGAGAATCCAAGGTCCTCGGCGGCTTCGGCGATCCCACCGCCATTCCTTTCCAGCGCGGCGACAATTGCGTCGCGTTCGATGATCTCAAATCGGCTGAGCCGGAAACGCACATTACTGGGCACAGTTGCCTGCGGACGCTGCGTGATCGACTGGCGGTACCCGTGTAGGTCGTCGACTGACCGCATCCGTGATCCGCCTGCGAGCTGGGCCTCGATGTTCATTGCGGTCTGCCCGGCCAGGGCGAGCAGCAGGTCATTCCGTTCGGTCGACCAGGTGGTCAGGCTCAGCGCACCGACGACACCACCGCTCCGCGGGTCATGGATCGGCACGCCGGCGCAGGTGTAGCCCATCAGCTGCGTGCTGTAGTGGTCGTCACCGGCGACCAATGCCGGGGCATCATTCGCGAGTGCGAGACCGAAGCCGTTGGTGCCGACGGCGCGCTCGGAATACGTCGACCCGGGGGCCAGCGCGACATCGTCGAGGGCCCGGATGATCGCCCGGTCATTGCACAAACGGGTGACCACCAAACCGGTCTCGTCGGACAGCATGATGCTGATCGGCTCGTTCGCGAGGCTGGAATGCAGGGCACGCAGTACCGGCCCGGCGCTGCGGGTCAGCCGGGATTCGGTGTCGAATGCGCTGGTGAACGGGACCTCGAGCCGCGTGATGGGCATGCCGCGGTGCTCGCAGCGTGCCCAGGAGGCCATGATCACCGTGCTGACCGGGCGCACAGCATGGCCGGGCCGACGCACCTCCAACGCATAACGTTCGCGGTCCAGCACGGAACGCGGCTTCTCCGAAAGCACCATTGCCTCCCAGCTGCCCAACGTCCGCAGGCTACACCGCGTCGGCCGGTTCGGCAGTCTTAGATTGAGACGGCCGGACCCTGGTTCGTTCGGCGCAGTAAGCGTTCAATGTGTCTCAAATCGCCGACGCCGCCGGCGGTTCAGGCATGAGAGGAAGTCTATCGTGTATTCGAAAGACGGAGAGAACTACTTCATCGTCGATGCTCACCTGCATATGTGGGATGGTTCCGACGAGAATCAGAGGAATATTCACGGCGCACAATTCATCGAATGTTTCTACGACTATCATCGAAATCTCTCGCCAGAAGAATATGTCTGGACCCTGGAGCAGTACAAGAAATACTCCGAAGAACAGTTCATGACGGACATCTTCGACAACGGCTACGCCGACCATGCCATCTTCAACCCCGCAGCACTGAACGATTTCTACGTCAACGGCTTCAGCAGGCCGATCGCCTTCGAGATGGCGCAGCGCAACCCGGACCGGCTCACCTACAACCACAACTTCGATCCCCGCAACGGTGAGGTCGGGCTCCGTCAGTTGGAGGAGGACGCCGCCAAGTACGACCTGAAGGGCGTCAAGCTGTACACCGCGGAATGGCATGGCGACAGTCGCGGCTACAAGATGAGTGACCCGTGGACGTACACCTACCTGGAGAAGTGCCAGGAACTCGGTATCAAGAACATCCACGTGCACAAGGGCCCGACGATCAAGCCGCTCGACCGCGACGCCTTCGACGTCGCCGACATCGACCACTGCGCCACCGACTTCCCGGATCTGAACTTCATCGTCGAACACGTGGGCCTGCCCCGACTGGAGGACTTCTGCTGGATCGCCACCCAGGAATCGAACGTGTACGGCGGTCTTGCCGTCGCAATCCCGTTCATCCATACCCGCCCGCGCTATTGGGCGCAGATCATCGGCGAACTGCTTTATTGGATCGGCGAGGACCGAATCCTGTTCAGCTCGGACTACGCGCTCTGGCAGCCGAAGTGGCTGATCGAGAAGTTCGTCGACTTCCAGATCCCCGAGGACATGCAGGGTGAATACAACCCGATCACGACGGCGCAGAAGAAGAAGATCCTCGGCCTGAACGCGGCTGCCCTGTACCCACACATCAAGGTGCCGGACGAGTTGCAGCTCCGCGAACCGGCCATGGCCGGTTCCGCGTCACAGGGTCCGATCGGGTCGGAATGAGCACGGCTGCAATGGGTGTCGGACTTCGGCGAGCCGGCATCGAGAATCTGGACGGTCGGCTGACGGACACCAGAACTGCGGAGGTCGACGCCGCCCTCCGGACGGTGATCGACCCTGAGCTGGATGAGCCGATCACCGACCTCGGGTTCGTGACGCAGCGGTCCGTCACGGCTCGCGACGTCGTCGTCCGGTTGCGACTGCCCACCGCATTCTGTTCCCCGAACTTCGCGTACCTGATGGTGTCCGATGCGCACGACGCCGTTGCGGCGCTGGACTGGGTCGCGGGCGTGCAGATCGTCCTGCAGGATCACCACGATGCCGATCGGATCAATCGCGGCGTTGCGGCCGGTCTCGGCTTTTCCGGGACCTATCCGGACGAAGCCGCCGCCGAACTCGATGCACTCCGGCGGGTCTTCCGGGTGAAGGCGCATACCGCATTCATCGAGCGGGTCTGCACCATCGTGGTCCGCGATACCGATTGGGACGTAGCGGATCTCGGGCGACTGCGGATCCGGGATCTGCCGGCGGGGCGGCCACGGGACGGACTTTGTCAGCGTCGGCTGGACCTCGGAATGCCCTGCGGTCCGGATGATCTCGTCATGGTCGACGAGGCCGGGGTGCCCTGGCCGACGGACCAGATCCCGCTCAAGCTCCGCTTCGCGAAGTCGGTGCGGATTTCGATCGACGGCAACGCGCACTTCTGCCGGGGCCTGCTGCGGACCCGGTATCCGGATTCAGCCGCGGACCAGAGCCCGCGCGCACACGAGAGCGTCGGCACGGATCTCGGCCTCCCGGCCGTGCTCCGGCTCCGCGATTCGGCAGGCAGCAATGCAGGCGACGCCAGGACAATTGACGCCAGGACAATTGACGCCAGAACAACAGTGGGGAGCACGCGATGAGAGCCGTTCAGGTCGTGGAATATCACAAGAATTTGGAGATGCGGGACGTCCCGGAGCCCGAGATCGCCGGCCCGTTGGACGTTGTCGTTCGGATCGGCGGGGCGGGGGTCTGCCGCACGGACCTGCATGTGCTGGAAGGTCAGTGGGCGGAGAAGTCCGGCGTCACCCTGCCGTACACGATCGGCCATGAGAATGCCGGCTGGGTGCACGCCGTGGGGTCCGCGGTCACCAGTGTCGCGATCGGTGACAAGGTGATCCTGCATCCGTTGGCGACGTGCGGTCAGTGCGCCGCCTGCCGGGCCGGTGACGACGTGCACTGCACGAACAGTGCGTTCCCCGGTATCGACACGAACGGTGGCTACGCCGAGTACCTCAGGACGTCGTACCGCAGCGTGGTCAAACTGGACGATTCGCTGGAGCCGGCGGACGTCGCCGCGCTGGCCGATGCTGGACTGACCGCGTATCACGCGGTGGCGAAGGCGGCCCGGCAGCTCCGTCCGGGTCAGCTGGCCGTGATGATCGGCGCCGGCGGTCTCGGGCACATCGGCATCCAGGTGTTCAAGGCCATCAGCGGCGCAACGCTGGTCGTCACCGATCGCAACCCCGCGGCGCTGGCGCTGGCGGCGGACCTGGGCGCGGAACACACCGTGCTGTCGGATGCGCAGGGGTCACACATCGACGCGATCCTGGAGCTGACGGGCGGGCACGGCGCCGAGGCCGTCATCGACTTCGTCGGCGAGGGTGGCGCCACCGCCGAGGGGGTCAGAATGCTCCGGCGGGCCGGCAACTATTACGTCATCGGATATGGCGAGAACATCAATGTGCCGACAATCGACATCATTTCGACGGAGATCAATTTCATCGGGAACCTGGTGGGTTCCTATACGGACCTGTCGGAATTGATGGTGCTCGCCGCGCAGGGCAAGGTGCAGCTACACACCACCAAGTACCAGCTGGACAACTTCCAGCAGGCCATCGACGACCTGGACAACGGGCGGGTACGAGGACGGGCAATCCTGATCCCATAGGGCTGCGCCGCTGCGGGTATCGTCGCTCCGGTGAACACCAGGCCGCCGGATCTGGCGGGTTGCATCGCGGACGGGCCGATCGTGTTGGACGGCGGGTTGGCAACGTTGCTCGAGGCGCACGGCCATGACCTGAGTTCTGACCTGTGGTCAGCACGGCTGCTCGCGGACAATCCGGCAGCGATCACCGCCGCACACCGGGAGTACTTCGAGGCGGGCGCCCAGGTGGCGATCACGTCCTCCTACCAGGCGTCATTCCAGGGTTTCGAGCAGCTGGGGCTCGGGCGGGAGCAGGCGGAGCAGTTGCTACGCCGGTCGGTTCGGCTGGCCAGGGATGCCGCCGAATCGGCCCGTCCGGCATCCGGCTCCGATGCGCCGCAGCACTGGGTGGCAGCCTCCGTCGGGCCCTATGGTGCTGCGCTGGCCGACGGTTCCGAGTACCGCGGTGACTACGGCCTGTCCGTCGCCGAGCTCCGGGAGTGGCACAAACCGCGACTGCAGGTCCTAGCGGATTCCGGCGCCGATGTGCTGGCGTTGGAGACGATTCCCTGCCTGGCGGAGGCCGAGGCGCTGCTCGAGGAGATCAGGGTAATGGAGGTGCCGGCATGGCTCTCGATGACCTGCGCGGCTGGGAAGACCCGAGCGGGCGAACCCGCCGAAGAGGCCTTCGCCATGGCCGCAGGGCTCGACGAGATCGTGGCGGTGGGGGTCAACTGCGTCGACTCCGTGGAGGCCAGTGACCTGGCGACGACCGCGGTGGAGTCGTCACGCAAGCCGGCAATCGTCTATCCGAACAGCGGCGAGAGCTGGGACGCGCAGCGACGGTCCTGGGCCGGCACCGCGACCTTCGGCCCGGAGCATGCCGCTCTGTGGGTGGCATCGGGTGCGCGGTTGGTCGGCGGTTGCTGCCGCGTGGGGCCGTCGGCGATCAGGCAGTTGGCCCGGTCGGCGCCGGGGTGGCCGGTGGGGGATTCCGGGTCTGTTTCATTGCGCTGAGGCTTGTTGCCCGCAGGACGAACACACCCAGCGCAATGACGGCCAGGACCTCGGACATGACCAGGCCGCGTTCGATCAGGCCCAGCGGGATCGCCTGCCACCACGGGGTTCTGATCACCGGCGACAGCAGTAGGGCCCCGACTATCGGCGCGAACCAGACCAGCGACAACACACCCAACCAGAACGCCACCCGCGCCGGCAGCGGCTTCACCCGAAGAGGGGTGTCCGCTGATGGTCGGGTCCTTCGGGTCAGCAGCAGCACCGCAATCGGAAGCGCCAGAAACGCGACGATGCTGGCGGCCCGGTGAATCTGGCCGTTGGTGCTCGGCCCGACTGCCCAGTTGTGCTTGGGAAAGACCATGATCACCAGCAACGCCGCGGACCAGACGCCGACGAGCGCGATACCGAGCGATCCCGCCCTGGCCAAACGGCCGAGGACAAGACCGGCTCCGATGGCCAGCGAACCGACCGCCAGTGCGAGCACACCGATGTGGAAAACCCACCCGACACTGCTGAGGGCGTATTCACTGATCGTGCGCCGGATGGGATCGATTCCGGCGGTCGCCGGCAGCACGTGCAACGCGCCGATCAGCACGACCGCCGTCAGTGCTCCGCCGATGCCCAGCCAGGCGAGCAACCGAGCCGACCGCACATCCGATGCCCGTGGCACTCCGGTACCGGAAGGAGCCGACGATGCGATGCCGGTGGATGGCGCTGTCATAGGTCGTTGTCTCGCCTTCCGGGGTTGATTCTTCGCTCGGCTCACCACGATACGGACCGATTCTGTGCCGAGAATCGGTTCTACTGCGCCGCGGCGGGCAACTCGACGCCCTCGGCGACTGCCCTGGCGAGTTCGTCTGCGATTCGCTGCGCCAACCGGGTCGGTCCAGGTCACAGATGGGTGACGTTCCCGGGGCCACCGGGAAATGTCACCAGGACCGGCTGGTCCGTTGGGCAAACTGGGGTATCCGCCATGGGCGGCCGGTGAAGGATTGCTGGGGGTGTGCTATGGATCGACGTGCCAGGTCGGGAGGCGCGGCCGCGCTGGAAGGGGAAGCAGGACGCGGCGCGACCGGCCGAGTGCAGTCGCGTCATCAGCGCCGCCGAAAGTGGGTTCTTCGCGGTCTGCTGCCCATGACGATGGCGGTGGTCGGTGTGCTTTCCGGGTGTACGGCCGCGGGGACCGGCACTTCTGCGTTGAGTTCCCTCGCATCGGCGGGTTCTTCGGTCACCGCCGCATCGAACCCGCCGGAGATCAGCCAATCGGCTGCCGGTGATTCGTCGACGACTGCCGGCACAGCGACGTCCAGCACTCCACCTCCGCCGCCGCCACCGCCACCCCCGGCCGCAGTGGCGACCAACCCGTTGAACTCCGCTGAGGGTGTGGACCCGCTCACGCCACTTGCCGTCAGTGTCACCGGCGGCACGCTGGAGTCCGTCACGCTGACCAATCCGGAAGGCGAGATCGTGCCGGTTGTCGGGACGTTGTCAGCTGACCTGCTGTCCTGGAGCACGGGGCAAACCGAGCTCGGGTACGGCAGGACCTACACGATGACCACCGCGGCGAAGAACGTCGCCGGAGTGGTGGCGCAGACCCAAACCACCTTCACCACTCTGGTGCCGAACAACAAGACTGCGACCAGTTCGTTTCCCACCGAAGGTATGACGGTCGGCGTCGCGCAGCCGATCGCAATCGTCTTTGACGAGCCGATCACCGACCGGGCCGCCGCGGTCCAGGCGATCACGGTGACGACCACGCCCGCCCAGGCCGGCGGATTCCGGTGGATCACCGATCAGGAGGTGCGCTGGCGTCCGCAGAACTTCTGGCAGGCCGGCACCACCGTCGCCGTCAACGTCGACATCTACGGCAAGAACCTCGGCGACGGGGTTTACGGGCAGCAGGACCTGGCGTTCGGGTTCACCGTCGGGCGCTCCATGGTGGCCGAGATCGACGACAACACCAAGACGATGGTTGTCAGTCAGGACGGCCAGCAGATCAACTCGATCCCGGTTTCTCTCGGGAGCAATCAGTACCCCACCTACAACGGCATCCATGTGGTCGCGGAGAAGTACGAATCCAAGATCATGGACAGCAGCACCTGGGGACTGACCGGCGTCGGTGCCTATCGCACGGAAGTCGGCTGGGCGACGCGCATCTCGTCCTCCGGTGAGTTCGTGCACTCCGCCCCCTGGTCCGTCTGGGCGCAGGGGTCGGAGAACGTGTCCCACGGCTGCGTCAACGTGGCGCCCGACGCGGCGATCTGGTTCTACAACACTTTCATTCCGGGCGACCCGGTGATCATCAAGAACACCGTCGGCCCGAACCTGGAGGTCTGGGACGGCTACGGCGACTTCCAACTGCCGTTCGAGGAGTACGTCGGGGCCTGACTCAATTCTGGTAGAGGGTGTCAAGCTGCGAGATGTACTTCTTCTCGACGACCTTTCGGCGCACCTTCATCGAGGGGGTCAGTTCGCCGTCCTCGATGGTCAGGTCGTGCGGCAGCAGGACGAACTTCTTGATCGTCTCCCAGCGCTCGAGTTGACTGTTGAGGGTGTCGACGTGTTCCTGGAACATGGCGATCACCGCGGGCTCCTTGGCCAGCTCCTCGAGAGACTTGCCGGCCATACCGTTCTCGTCGGCCCACTGGGTCATCATCTCGGGGTCCAGGGTGATCAGGGCGGAGGCGAAATTGCGGCCCTCGCCGTGCACGACGATGTGCCCGGCCCACGGGCATTGCGCGCTGAAGATGACCTCGACCTTCTGCGGCGCAACGTATTTGCCGCCGGAGGTCTTGATCAGGTCCTTCTTGCGGTCGGTCACCCGCAGGTAGCCGTCGGTCAGCTCGCCGATGTCGCCGGTGTGGAACCAGCCGTCTTCGGTGAACACCTCGGCGGTGGCCTCCGGGTTGTTGTGATAGCCACGCATGACGCCGCCGCCGCGGAGCATGATCTCGCCGTCCTCGGCGATCCGGAACTCCGAGCCCGGGAAGCGCCGGACCAACGGTGCCGATTCTGGTGTCGTGTGGCAGGTTGACGGCGGAGGCTGCGCTGGATTCGGTCAGCCCGTAGCCCTCCAGGATCGTCATGCCGACGGCGTCGAACCATTCGGCGACATCTTTGGACAGCGCCGCGGAACCGGAGACGAAGAACCTGATCCGGCCGCCGAGCCGCTCCCGGATCGTGCTCAGCACCAGCTTGTCCGCCAGGGCCAGCTGGGCCTTCAGCAGGATGCCGGGCTCCTTCTTCTGCTGACGCACCCGGGACCCCTGGATACCCACGCCGATGGCCCAGTCGTAGATCTTCGCTTTCAGCCCGCCGCCGCCCTGCGCGGTGAGCGTCACCTTCGCCCGGACCTTCTCGAAGATCCGCGGTGCGCCGCCCATGAACGTCGGCTTGATGACGCCGAGGTTTTCCACGATCCGGGTCAGGTCACCGTCGACCGCGGTGGTGAAGCCGAACTCCAGCTGGACCGCGGAGAGCACTTTGCCCAGCACGTGGGACATGGGCAGCCACAGGTACTGGACGTCGTTGGGGCCCAAGATATCAAGGGCTGCAACGGCTTTGCCCTCGTAGGTCCAGTTGTCGTGGACGAGTCGAACGCCCTTGGGGCGGCCGGTCGTGCCGGAGGTGTAGATCAGCGTCGCCAAGTCCTCCGGGCCGCAGTCGGCGATCCGCTTGTCGACGAGGTCGGGCTCGTTCTGCAGGCGCGCCTTCCCGCGGGCGGCCAGCTCGTCCACCGTCAGCGCTGCGATGTCGTCGGTGCTCTCCGCGGTGCCGTCGAACAGCACAACGGCCTTGAGGCTGGGCAGGCGGGCGTCCATGGCCTTTTTGGCCTGCTCAGCGTTCTCGGCGAAGACCACCACCGACTCGGAGTCACCCAAGATGAACGCGACATCACCGGCGGCCGTCGACGGGTACACCGTGGTGGTGGCCCCGCCGGCGCAGAGGATCGCGAGATCGGCCAGGATCCACTCGATTCGGGTGGTCGATGCGATCGCCACCCGCTGCTGCGGCTCCAGGCCGAGGTCGACCAGGCCGGCGGCGAGGTTGAACACCCGGTCCTTGGTCTGCGACCAGGTCAAAGATTTCCAGTCGTCACCGACCCGGTAGCGAAACGCTTCGCCCTGCGGGGTCTTATCGACCCGATCCACAAAAAGGTGTCCGAACGACTGGGCTCGCTCGGTCAACGTCGCGGTCATTTCGCGTCCTCCTTGACGCCGGAAGACTCTGTCGACGCCGCCCGTTCGGGGCGATTGGAGACAGTCCGGTTGATAACGACTTTACGTGGGCCTGGTCACTCCTGTCCCCCCTGCTGGCGCTGGGAAGTGAATCACCGCAGCCGCGTCACCCGAACGGTGACCTCGTTTCCGGTTGCGTCGGGGCCGGCGTAGACGCCCTTCACCGGCGGCACGTCGCCGTAGTCGCGGCCGCGGCCGACGACGACGTGCGCCTGCCCTGGTGCAGTCAGGTTCGTCGGATCGAAGCGGTTCCAGGATCCGTCGAACCATTCGATCCACGCGTGTGATTCGCCGGTGACAGCCTTGCCGATCTCGATGTTGCCACCCGGATGCAGGTATCCGGAGACGTAACGGGTCGGCACGCCCATGGAGCGCAACATGCCGATCGCCAGGTGCGAGAGGTCCTGGCAGACACCGCGTCTGGAAAGGTAGGCCTCAACCGCCGAGGTGCTGACCCCGGTCGCGCCGGCCTCGTAGGTCAGGGTCTTGTGCACCCAATCGCACACGGAGCCCGCGGCCTCGGCGGGATTGTCCGAGGCTTCCTTGATCTCTGCGGCGATGCCGTTCAGCTCGTCGTCCAAGGCTGTCAGTGCCGTGGGGGTGAGGAACTCCTCGAAACGATCGAAACAGTCGGATTCGGTCAGTTCCGCCCAACTCATCGGCGTGGCCCCGCTGGCGAACGAGGTGGAACCGCCCGGGGCGACGCCCGGCCAGCTGTCCGCCGGTGGGAAGGTCTCGACCGTGGTGGTCGCGGTGACCGCCAGGTGGCGGTGCGGGCGGTGGATGTCGAACGCCGACACGCGGGTGCCGAAGTAGTCGATGTAGGACAGCACGCCCTCGAACGGGTCGATCTCCAGCCGGGCGGACAAGACTGCCTGACCGGGTTCGTCGGTGGGCTGCATCCGAACCTCGTTGTACGAGGTGGTCACCGTGTCCGGGTAGCTCAGGACGGTCCGGTGCACGATCAGCAGCCGCCAGATCTCCGGCATTGTCTGGGACTGCATCTGTGCTCCCTGTGACTGCGATTGCGTCATGCCGCGCCCCCGTCTGCGCCGATGTTTGCCCAAGTCACAGCGTCCTCCCGGCGGAAGAAGGAGCTCATCACCGCGGTGTGTGCACTGGACACGGTCCGTTGCAGGGTGGTCAGCAGATGCTCGCGGTCGGCGGCCAGTTCGGTACCGGTGCGGTAGTCCAGGCTGGTCCGGGTCCGTCCGACGATCCGGCGGGCCGATGACGGGTCGCGACGTGGGTCCATGTACCGGGTGGACCCCAGCGCCTCCAACTCGGCGAGGCAGTGCTCCGCGGTGGTCAGTGTCCGCAGGACGGACCTGGGGAACTGCCGATCCAGGAGCACGAACTCGTGGGCGCTGCGTTGCCCGATCGAGCCGCCGTGGCTGCGGACGTACGGCTCCCAGCCACCACAGGCGCTGACCAGCGCGCGCCACGGCGGCACGGACCCGGTCTCGGACTCCGCGGCGGCCAGCAGGCGAATGGTCATGTCGGCGCGTTCCAGTGATCGCCCGACGACCAGGAACCGGTAGCCCTCGTCGTGGCTCATCACCTCATTGACCAGGCCGTTGGCAATCGCGCAGCGCTCACCCACCCAACGTAGGAAGACGTGCGGACCCGCACCGTTCGCTTCCCGGGTGCGCAGGCCGTGCCAGGTGACGTTCAGGCACTCCCAGACGTCGAGCGGGATGGCGTCCCGCACACCGCGGGCGTTCTCGCGTGCGGCGGTGAGCGCGCCGGCGACCGACGAAGCGCGTTCGCCGTCGAACACCAGAGCGCGGACGAGCTGGCCGGAGTCTGCCTGGCTGGCCGTTCCCACGGTGTCGTCATCGGACAGGCCCATCGAATCCAGCAACGACCTGATGACCTGGTGATCCGACTGCCAGGAACCGGCGGGCAGCAGATGCAGGTACGTATCCAGGATCCGGGCGGTGCAGTCCGCCCGCTCGACGTGTCGGCCGAGCCAGTACAGCGACTCGGCGATCCGGCTCAACATGGGAGTTCCTCGCTGCCGGTCGAGATGGTGCAGGTCGAACCATTTCCGGTCGCGGATTTCCCGGTCGGTGGGACACCGGTCGAGGTGGCTTCGGCCCTGGACGGGAGCACGGAATGCGCCGGCGCGTGATGCTCCTGGACCCCGTGCGGCAACCGGCCGAACTGCTGCTGACCCTGTTGGTTCAGCATGCCGCCGGTGCCGTCCGGCGGATTGGGTGATTGCTCGAACGTCAGGTCATTGGGTCCGAAGGCCTTCATGACCTGGGTCTGGTCGGCCGCCGGTTCCGGCTCAGGCTCCGGGTCGTAGTTGCCGAAGAGCACCCAGGTGTCCTTGGAACCGCCGCCCTGCGAGGAGTTGACCACCAGTTCACCCTCGGGCAGCGCGACCCGGGTCAGTCCACCGGGCAGCACCCAGACGGAGTTGCCGTTGTTGACGGCGAAGGGCCGCAGATCGACGTGCCGCGGCCGCATCTTGTCGCCGATCAGGGTCGGCACCGTGGACAACGCGATCTCCCGCTGCGCGATCCAGCCGCGCGGATTGTCGATGATGGTGGCTCTGGCCTTCGCCAGGGTGAGCGAGTCGGCCTGCGACCCGATGACGATGCCTTTGCCGCCGGACCCGTCGACCGGTTTGAGGACCAATTCGCTGAGGTGCTCCAGCGCATACGCCTGGTGATCCGGCACCTCCATCCGGTAGGTGTCGACGTTCAGCAGGATCGGCTCCTCGTTGAGGTAGTACCGAATGATGTCCGGGACGTAGGTGTAGACGAGCTTGTCGTCGGCGATGCCGTTGCCGACAGCGTTCGCGATCGTCAGGTTGCCGGCCCGGGCGGCGTTGATCAGGCCCGGCGAGCCGAGCAGGGAGTCGGCGCGGAACTGCATGGGGTCCAGGAATTCGTCGTCGACCCGCCGGTAGATGACGTTGACCGGCATCTCGCTGGAGGTGGTGCGCAGGAACACCCGGTTGTTGCGGCAGATCAGATCCCGGCCCTCGACGAGTTCGACGCCCATTTCCCTCGCCAGCAGGGTGTGCTCGAAGTAGGCCGAGTTGTACACGCCCGGGGTCAGCACGACCACGTTCGGATCGGTGACGTTCCAGGGCGCGACCGCCCGCAGGGCGGCGAGTAGTTGACCGGGATACTCCGAGATCGGCCGGACCCGCTGGTCGGCACCGGCCTCGGAAAGGACCTGCGTCACGGCCTGCCGGTTCTCCAGCACGTAGGACACACCCGACGGGATACGGACGTTGTCCTCCAGCACCCGGAACTCGCCGTTTTCGTCCCGGATCAGGTCGACGCCGGAGATGACGATGCGGGCGCCGTCCTGGGCGTTCATGCCCATCACCTGGCGATGGAAGTGCGGGGAGGTGGTCACCAGTCGGCGGGGGACAACGCCATCGTTGAAGATCCGGCCCTGCCCGTAGACGTCGGCGAGGAACGCCTCGAGCGCGCGAACCCGTTGCGGTACGCCGGTCTCGACGGTCCGCCATTCGAGGGCGGTGACGATCCGGGGTATCAGGTCCAATGGGAAAGGGCGTTCGACACCGCCCAACGCGAAGGTGATTCCCTGATCGAGGAACGTCCGGCCCATGATGTCGGCCCGAGCGTTGAGGTCGGCGGCATCGAGGGTTTGCAGCGCGGCAAACACCGACTCGTACGCCGGTCTGATCTCACCGGGGGCGGAGAACATCTCGTCCCACGCCCGCGCGAACGGGTACTCCTCGAACAGATCCGCCATAGGTGCGACCGTAGGACCGCCATGTTGCGAGGGCATGAACACGATTGTGTCCGACGGGCACGTCCCTGTCTCGATGTGGGTGGGTCTGGGTGGCACCGACCCGCCCCGGCAGGTTCCGGGAGGCCGTCCAGCCGGTTCGGTCATGGCGGTATCTTTCGGGCGGGGAGCGAGGTCGGCTGCCTGCCACTCGTCATGACACCCCAGCTGATCAGCGAGAATCAACCCGACCCCCTGCAAGCATCCGCATGGTCGGGTCCTTTGCTGGCGAGGAGATGGACGCTATGAGCACATCCGGCGGAACCAAGGCGATCATCGCCGCGCTCTTGGCCAACCTCGGGATCGCGGTGACGAAATTCATCGCGTTCCTGCTGTCGGGTTCGTCCTCGATGCTGGCCGAGTCGGTGCACTCGTTGGCCGACTCCGGTAATCAGGTGTTGCTGCTCATCGGCGGCAAGAAGGCCCAGCGCGAGGCCGACGTCGAACACCCCTTCGGCTACGGCCGCGAGCGGTACATCTACGCCTTTGTGGTGTCGATCATCCTGTTCAGCGTCGGTGGCGTCTTCTCGATGTACGAGGGTGTGCACAAGATCCAGCACCCAGAGGCGATCAACCTGCCCTGGGTGCCGATCACGGTGCTGGTGATCGCGATGGCCCTCGAGTCGTTCTCGTTGCGTACTGCGCTCAAGGAATCCGCGCCGGAGCGGGCGGGGATTTCGATTCTGCAGTTCGTCCGCAGGGCAAAGGCTCCGGAACTTCCGGTCGTCGTGCTGGAGGACATTGCTGCGCTGGTCGGTCTCGTGCTGGCGCTCCTGGGTGTCGGCGCCGCGGTGATCACCGGCGATGGCATCTATGACGGCATCGGCACCGTGTTCATCGGCCTGCTGCTGGTCGTGGTCGCCGTGATCCTCGGCATCGAGATGAAGAGTCTGCTGGTCGGGGAGGGTGCCTCGCCGGCGGACGTCGAGGCCATCAGGGCGGCGGTGGTCAACGGGGACGACATCGAAGAAATCATCCACATGAAGACCCTCTACCTCGGCCCCGACGAACTGCTCGTCGCCATGAAGGTGGCGGTGACCCCCACCGATTCGGCTGCCGCCGTTGCCGCGGCGATCAACGCGGTCGAGTCGAGGGTTCGGGCCGCTGTTCCTGCGGCCCGCGTGCTGTACGTCGAACCGGACGTCTTTGATCGTGAGCGTTCCTCGGGCGCCGGCTCCGGCCGGGTATCGGAAGCCATCACCAAGCCAGGGCATGACCCAACGCACTGAAAATCGTGGGTGCAGTGCACATCGGACCGGGGAGTCTGCCAGCCGAAGACGCCCGGATGTGGTGAGGTCGACGAAACCGCGGTGAGCCCGGGTCGTGGTCCAGTCCGGCCTGTCCGTCGTCCCGCACAGCAGGAGGCGCCTCGTGGCACGTTCGAAGAAGAAGTCCGAGTCCAAGGACGATAAGAAGAAGTCGCGCAAGGCCGCCGAGAAAAAGGCAGCCAAGAAGGCGGCTGCCAAGCAGGCTGCTGCCAGGAAGGCCGCGGCCAAGGCGGCCAAGAAGCAGGCTGCCAAGACTGCTGCAAAGAAGGCGGCCAAGAAGAAGGCTGCCAAGCAGCAAGCCGCCAAGGCGGCCGCCAAGAAGGCGGCGAAGAAGCAGGCGCCCGCTGAAGGGGCGCCTGTCAACGAAGCTGCTGCGAGCGTGGCTCCAGCCGCGAAGGTCGAGACGCCAGTAGCAGTCACGGCTGCCTCACCTCGCCGCACCCCCAGCCCGCGTCCTGCCGCGCGCCGGGACAGCACCCCGGCGCCCGCCACGGCGCCGGCAGCGGCAGAACCGGCCGATCCCGCAGGCCCGGGAGCGCCCGCAGTGTCGGATCCCGCTGGCACACGGACCCAAGATCCATCGCGCGCTGAGCTGTATCGGGTCGCCCAGCAACTCGAGATTCCAGGTCGCTCCAAGATGACCAAGGACGAGCTCACCGCCGCCGTGCAGCGGGCACGTTCGTAGCGATCAGCCGCTCTCCACCTGCCCACTGGCGAACACCGCCTTGTCGGCTGCTGCCCGTCCGGCGTGCCATCCGCGCGCGTCAACCTGCTTGGCGCGCATCTGTCGGGTCTCTGGGAACAGCCGATCGAACGTGGTGTCCACGGCCTTTGCCCGGCGCGCCAGCACGGGCACCAGCTCGGTGCCATGACTCGATGTCGCCTCCGTGCTCGCGGCCGTGTCCGCCGTCTCGAGTCGTTCGCCGATCCGGTTGGCGTAGGCGAGCAGGAAGGCCCGGCGGAACGACGGCGAGCGATTCAGGCGACCTGACTGGTAGCCCTCGGTCGATCGGGAGTTGCCCGCTTCGGTCAGCGCCCTGGTGGCCTGTACCAGCAGCGACGTGAACAGCATCTCGACCAGTTCCAGGTCGATCGCCATCCCGACGGCGGTCGCCATCCCGTGGTGGTCGTCCCAAATCACCCTGACCCGGTTGATCCCGCCAACGGTGCTGAGCAACTGCACTTTCGCCTGTGCGTACGGGTTGTCGATGTGGATGCGCCGGGTGAGTACATCGCCGTGGCCCTCGGAATCCTCCAGGAGAGCCTCGTCGATGGCGTATCGCGTCATCAGGTCCTGTGCTTTGGAGGTGAAGGCGTCGGCCTCCTCGGTGAACGTCGACGCTTCCGCCTTGGACAGCAGCGCGCGAATCTTGCTGAGCATTCGAGGATCGTGACCAGCTACGTCGGCGTGCTTGCGAGCCGGGTCGGGGGCGGGTCGCGGACCGGCTGATCGTCCGGCGGTGCCCACGCGGTCCCATGCCGACGGCGGCGGGCCAAGAGGCGTCAAGCGATGCAGTAATTGAATCTGGCCCATCAGTCGGAGCGCATCGCGCCAGCCGTCCCACATCGGGACTCCCTGCGCGAACTGCCAACCCGCGACGAGCCACTCCCGGTCCGTCGCGCGGGTCCGTGATCCGTTTGGTGCGGCGCCGAGCGATTCGAGTTGGGCCACCCAATCAGCCGGGCCGCGCTCGAACGCTCGTTCCCGGATGGCCTGCTCGCTGATCACCGCCGTCACCAGGGCCGCGCCCTTCGCGCCCTGGTGGCGTCGCACAATGTGGACGAGATCCAGTGGCTGCCAACCGTTCTCCCAGATCATGCCGACCAACTGCAGCAGCGAGTTGGTCACCAGTCGGGATGGCAGAAGTGGCTGCTCGGCCGACTGCAGGACGATCAACGACTGCACGACCTGATCGAGCGCCGCCTCGTTGGCATCGGAACCGAATGCCAGAGCGGAGCCGCTCGCAATCAACCGGACAATGAGCTCTTCATGATCGACTGGGGCCTCGTATGCCGCCGGCGCCGGTTCACTGGGACATGGACTCGTGTCGCCCGCGTTTGTCTTGCGAGCCGCTGCGAGATTGGCCGCCCGCGTCCGGCGCTTGGCGGCCCGCCGCTGTTGATTGTTCTTCCCCATGGCCAGAAGTGTGCACTACCCCACCGACAGTCAGGTTCAGCAGAGTTGGTCAGACAAATGTTCGAGTAATAGGTACTGAGCGCTGACGACATGGAAGGGTGTCGGTTTCGACGTTCTGCGGGCCGGCGGCTACGGTGATCAGCATGTTGATCGCGTTCTCGGTTGCCCCCGCCGGTGTTGGTGAACTCTCCGGAGCTGATCCGTCAGGATCGGTGTCGGCGGCGGTGACCGAAGCGGTTCGGGTCGTCCGCGAATCCGGTTTGCCGAACCGGACGGACTCGATGTTCACCACCATCGAGGGCGACTGGGACGAGTGCATGGATGTGGTGAAACGTGCCTGCGAGGCGGTCGGGCGTTACGGTAGTCGGGTGTCGCTGGTGCTGAAGGCCGACATTCGGCCCGGCCACACCGGTGAGCTGACCGGCAAGGTGGCCCGAGTTGAGGCCGGACTGATCGCTGCCGACCTGAACACTGCCGCCCTAAACACTGCCGGCGATGCCGCGAATGCCAGCCCGGGAGCGTGAGCGCACGGATTCGGATCGGCGTCTCCGGCTGGACATACCCGCACTGGCGATCGGTCTTTTATCCTCGCGGTCTTGCGCAGCGCCGTGAATTGGGATTCGCCTCGCGAGCGTTCGACGCCGTCGAACTCAACGGGTCCTTCTACTCGCTGCAGCGCCCCAGCAGTTATGCAAGGTGGCGGGACGCCACTCCGGACGGATTCGTCTTTGCGGTCAAGGGCAGCCGGTACATCACGCACCTCAAGAAGCTCGGGGATACCCAGCAGGCCCTGGCCAACTTTCTCGCATCCGGCGTCCTCGCGTTGGGCCCGAAACTCGGCCCGATCCTGTGGCAACTGCCACCGATGTTGCCCTATCGACGCGACCGGATGATCGAATTCTTCTCTGCGTTGCCGGCCACCCACCAGCAGGCCGCGCAGCTCGCGGCCGGTTGTGACGATCGGATCAAGCAGCGGTTCGACGAGGACCCGGTGCTCACCGTCACGGACCCGGCCGCGCGCCTGAACCACGCCGTCGAGGTGCGTCACGACTCCTACGCCACGGGAGACTTCGCGGCCGTGTGCCGGGAATTCGGCGTTGCCCTGGTCGTCGCCGACACGGCCGGTCGCTTCACCTGGGTCGATGAGGTGACAGCGGAGCTGGTCTACGTCCGATTGCACGGCGATCAGGAGCTGTACGTCAGCGGCTACACCGACGACGGCATCGACTGGTGGGCCGGCCGCGTCCGGGACTGGGCCGACACCCCGGGTGTTGGCCAGGTGCACGTCTACTTCGACAACGATGCCCAGGCGCACGCGCCCTATGACGCGCGACGCCTCGCCGAGCGGCTCGGCGTCGCCGTGCCGCTACCGGCTCCACTGCCCTACTGATCGGGGGTCGCCCGTCTGATGCGGGTTGCCTGAGGCATCGAGCCGAGACAGCACCTGAGGCATCGAGCCGGGACAGCAAAGGCCCCGGGTCGAATGACCCCGGGGCCCTGGCAGTGCTGCGGCGGGGTTGCTGCCTGCTGGAGGTGACTACAGGACGATCAGCCCGCCGGTGTTCGCCCGCGCGGCGTTGAAGCGCGCGGTGGCGTCCGCCCAGTTGACGATGCTCCACCAGGACTTGACGTAGTCGGCCTTGACGTTCTTGTACTGCAGGTAGAACGCGTGCTCCCACATGTCCAGCAGCACGATAGGGACCTGCGCGGCCGGCAGGTTTCCCTGCTGGTCGAACAGCTGCATGATGTTGAGCCGCTGACCCAATGTGTCCCAGACCAGCATCGACCAGCCGGAACCCTGAATCGCGTTCGCGTTCGCGGTGAACTGGCGACGGAAGCCGTCGAAAGACCCGAAGAACTCGTCGATGGCCGCACCCAGTTCGCCGTCCGGCTTGTCGCCACCGTCCGGGGACAGGTTCGGCCAGAAAACGGAGTGGTTGATATGTCCGCCGAGGTGGAAGGCCAGGCTCTTCTCCAGCCCGTTGATCCCGCCGAAGGCGTCCTTGTCGCGCGCCTCGGCCAGCTGATCGAGGGTGTTGTTGGCGCCGGTGACGTACGCCGCGTGGTGCTTGCTGTGATGCAGCTCCATGATCTGGCCCGAGATGTAGGGCTCGAGTGCCGCGTAGTCGTAGGGCAGGTCCGGAAGTGTGTACTGACCCATGTGTTCTCCTTCGACTCTGTTGGTGGGGCTAACTGACTGTTTCAATTCGATGACGACCCTATACCCGCCCTGGTGAGCACGTCCGGGCCGGTTCCGGGTCGCCTGCCAGGGAAGTTACCCAGGTCGCCGAGCACCAAACGTCAAGCAGGCAGGCTGATCCGAAGGATTGCCCAGTGGCCGGGCCGTTGATCAGGCAACTACCCCCAAGAAGGCAGCCAGGTCTCCATTTGCAGCCGTTCCGGGGTGATCGGGTCGCCGTTGAGAATCGGCCAGAGCCAGATGAAATTTGCGACGACGAGGCCAACATAGATCGCCACAACGGCGACCGATGTGAGCCGTCTTTCCACCCCGACGGACGCCCGGCCCAGGATGTCGCCCAGTACCAGGGTGATGCCGATGATCAGGAACGGCGCCAACGGTGTGGCGTAGAAGAAATACATCTGCCGGTCCAGATTGGTGAACCACGGCAGGTAGCCGGCGCCGTAGCCGACGAGCACGGCAGCGTACCGCCAGTCCATCCGGCCGATGGCCTTCCACATCGCCCAGATGAGCACGAACAACGCGATCCACCAGAGCGCGGGAGTGCCGATCAGGAAGATCCGGCGCACGCAGTCGGTGCGGCCCTCGCCGCAGCCGGTGCCGTTGGCGGGGGAGTAGTAAAGGACGGGCCGGGTGCCCAACGGCCAGGTCCACGGCTTGGATTCCCACGGATGGCGCTTCGCCGGATCGGTCGGCGTGAGCAGATGGGAATGGAAGTCCAGCATCTTCCAGGTCCACTGCCACAGCGTGTTCGACCATGCCGACGCGATGTCGAACAGCGCCCCGCTCTTCCAGTCGCTGCGGTTGCTCTCCACGGCGACGAAGGTGTGTCGCGGCCACCCGGTCTCGGAGGCGAACCATGCCCACCAACTCGCGATATAGGTGAACAACGGAATGACGCCGAGGGCCCACAGATTGGGCCCGAGGTCCCGGCGGACCACGGCCCGGACGGGTCGGCGGATTCCTGCCTCGCGGCGTGCGGTGATATCCCAGATCACCGTCATTACGCCGAAGGCGACGATCCAATACGCACCCGACCACTTGACGGCGGTGGTCAGGCCGAGCAGCACCCCGACACCGAACCGCCACCAACGGGCGCCCAAGCGCGACCCCGGCCCAGCTGGTGGCGATCGATCCGTCCGCCACCGCAGCTGCCAGCCGGGCGCGAACCTGGTCCCGGTCGGCGACCATGCAGGCAAACGCACCTAGGACGAACACCGCCTGGAAGATGTCCAGCAGCGCGGAGCGGGACTGGACGTGGCTGACGCCGTCGCAGATCATCAGCACGCCGGCGATGCCGCCCGAGCAGGGTGGACCTGGTCATCCGGCGCACCACCCGGATGATCAACAGGATGCTGACGATCCCGGCGACTGCGGACGCCAACCGCCAGCCCGTTGGCGTGTAACCCAGGAGCCACTCACCGATCGCGATGAGCTGCTTGCCGAACGGCGGATGCACGACAACGCCGAAACCCTGGTTGTCCTCCACGCCGCCGTTGCGCAGGATCTCCTGTGCCTGGATCGCGTAGTACTTCTCGTCGAACAGCGGCGTTCCGCCGTCCGTGCTGTTACCCAGCCCGACCAACCTGACAGCCGCGCCGATCGCGGTGATGATCGCCGTGACAATCCAGCCCCGTGCCCGGTCGGTCGGCATCGGCGGCAGCACCGTCCGCCTTGCCCGCCGCGGTTTCACCAGTGCCGGGACGTCACCGATCGCCACCACGGAAGCGGCCGGATCCGGCCTTGCTGCTTCCGGGTCGGCGGTCATCGGCGCATCCGCCGCTGCCGGGTCGAGCTCGATGTCCGCGGGGTCAGCGACAGGGCTGACGACGGATGGTGGGGCGGACATGGCGTCGATCGTAAGGTGACCAGGTGACAGCGGATGTGAAGGCCGGTCGGCTCGTGCTCGCCGGGACACCGCTGGGCCGGGTGTCCGACGCCTCCGACGGGCTCCGCACGGCACTGGCAGACGCGGATGTGATCGCGGCCGAGGACACCCGCCGGCTGCACCGGCTGGTCGCCGACCTCGGCGTGACGATCTCCGCGCCGGTGATCTCCTACTACGAATCAGTCGAGCAGTCCCGGATCCCGGCGCTGCTGGAGCGGATGCACGGCGGTCAGACGGTTGTGCTGGTCACCGATGCCGGGATGCCTTCGGTGTCCGACCCGGGTTATCGACTGGTTGCGGCCGCCGCGGCGGCAGGTTTGCTGGTGACCTCGGTACCCGGCCCATCGGCCGCGATCACCGCCCTGGCCCTGTCCGGGCTCCCGTCCGACCGGTTCTGCTTCGAGGGGTTCCTGCCGCGAAAATCCGGTGAGCGGGCCCGGGCTCTGGCGATGTTGGCGGGCGAAGCCAGAACGATGGTCTTCTTCGAGTCGGTGCACCGGCTGACCGAAGCGCTGACGGCGATGGCCACCGCCTTCGGGCCGGAACGGCCGGCCGCACTGTGCCGGGAGCTGACTAAAACGTACGAGGAGGTCCGGCGCGGGACGCTCGCCGAGTTGGTCGCGATGGCCGAGGCAGGCGTCCGCGGTGAGGTCACGTTGGTGGTGGCCGGCGCAACCGAGCCGGTCGAGACCGCGAGCGACGAAGTGCTGGCCGCCGCTGTTGCCGAATTGGTCAGGGCCGGCGGGTCGCGGCGTGATGCGGTGGACGCGATTGCCGCGAGGTACGGCATTGCCCGGCGCGTCGTCTATTCCGCAGCCACCAAACGCTGACCCGCTGTGTCGCGCGGATCATCCCCAGCCCCTGATAGCCGTGAGGTGCCGCCAGTCGCCGGTGCGGCCGAACTCGGCCCGAATGTGACGGGTGGGGCGGGAGTCTTCGAGTTCAGCCGCGCGGTGCTGGCGAGCGATTGCGGAGCGATTCGTCGAAACGCGAAATCAGCCGCCGGTAACTCTCATCCAGGTCCTGCGGCATCGCGAACCCGCCCGCGGCCTCCAGCGAAACGAACCCGTGCATGATCGCCCGCAGGCCGCGGATCGCATGAATGGCGTCGTCGCCGGTCAGTCCGTAGTCAAACAGGACTGCCTGCACGGTCTGCACGACGGCGCCGGCGACCTGCTGGTACTCGGCGTCCCCGGGCGGCGGGGCGAGAATGGACGCTTCGTATCGGCCGGGGTGCTTCTTGGCAAAAGTCCGGTACGCCTCCGCCATGGCCTGGAGAGCGTCCCTGCCCGAGCGACCGACGGCCGCCGCGGTCAGTTCCTGGTGCAGTTCCCGGGCGGACAGCACCGAGACATCCCGGCGCAGCTCGGTCAGGCCCGCCACGTGCTTGTACAAACTCGGCTGACGGACCCCGAACCTGCCCGCGACGGCCGCGAGAGTGAGCTGGTCCCAACCACTCTCATCGGCAAGCTGGGCGGCGTCGGCAGCGATGACCGCTCGTGTCAACCCGGCCCTAGGCATCCGCGCGTCCGGTCGTGACCGTCCGAGCGAATTCCAGGACCGCCGGCGTGGTCAATTCCGGGAACTCGGACTGGGGGTAGTGACCGGCATCCGGGATCATCGCGACGCGACCGCCCAGTCGTTCCGCGATCAACTCCGCTTCGGCCCGCTGGTCGGGGAAGTCCGGGTCCTTGCTTCCCATCACGACGAGCACGTCCGTCGAGACCCGGGCCAACGCAGCTTCCGCCGGCGAATGCGAGACGTGGGTGGTGGCCCGGAATGCCCGACCGTAGCCCGGACGGGCCATCGCGACGCCGATCGCGGTCCGGTGCTCGACGTAGTCCTCGTTCTTGCGGGTCGGAAAGAAGGTGGGGTAGTAGGCAAGCCAGGCGCGTCTTGCCCACGGCCCGCCCATCAAGGCCCGAAACATCAGCCGCTGCCAGGCCGGCGCCGGCACGTTCCGGACGAACGGGCCGATCAGCACCAGACCGCTGACCAGTGAGGGGTTCTCGGCCGCTGCTATGACGGCGGCGGCTGCTCCCATCGAGTTTCCGATCACCAGCGCCGGGCCCCCCAGGTGCTCGATCAGGGCTGTGATGTCTGCGGCGACCCCCGGATCGTCGTAGGCGGTGAACGATGTGTCGCTGTCTCCATGGCCCCGCAGATCCATGGTCGCGACCCGGAAGCCGGCGTCGGCCAGGGCGGGTACCAGGTGCCGGTAGGCGCTCCGTAGATCGCCCATCCCTGGCACGGCGACGACGAGAGGGCCGCTCCCGGTCACGTCATAGGCGATCCTGCCCTGTCCGCGATCGAGGTATTGGGTGTTGTCGGTCGTTGTCATGGGAGCTCCATCCGTCTGGCTTGTATCCATAGCTCAAAGGCTAGGGCCATTAGCTTTGACTGTCAAGCCGCTTGCTGAAACTCTCGTGCTGCAGATCCGGCAGGAACGTGAGCCGTGGTCACGACCAGTAGCACGAGGAAAGAGCGACGATGACTCAAGCCAGCGATGCGACCACGTTGAAGGCCCGGCTACGAGCGGACCTGACGACCGCCATGAAGGCCCGCGACACCCTGACGACCGGCACCATCCGGTTGGCGCTGGCGGCGATCACCACCGCCGAGGTGTCCGGCAGCGCCGCGAAGGAGCTCACTGACGCCGAAGTGATGGCGGTTCTGGGCAAGGAGGTGCGCAAGCGAGCAGAGGCGGCTGAGGCATTCGCCGGCGCCGGACGACCGGAGCAGGCGGCCAAGGAGGAGGCAGAGGCTGCCGTCCTGAGGGCGTACCTGCCGGTCCCGCTGACCGATGCGGAAATCTCGGATCTGGTCGCGAAGGCCGTCGCAGACGTTGCGGCGAGCACGGGCGCGCCGGCCACGATGCGGCAGATGGGTCTGGTGATCAAGCAGGTGCAGGCGGCCGCGGCGGGCCGGGCCGACGGATCCCGGATCTCGGCCGCCGCGAAGGCTGCCTTGGCCTGATCACGCTGGGCCGCGCTCCCAGAACGGGGACCCGGGTCAGCAGTGCCGGATGGCGTCCCGGGCCGCCCCGGTGCGACTCAGACCCCGCCGCGCGCCGCCACCAGCCGTGCGGAAGGCTGGGGTCTCGTCCGCACCGTCGTCCCCGCTGCCCGGAGGCTTGGAAATGAGCGACACCGCAACAACCCCGAAAGCCGAGATCGGCGTCACCGGCCTCGCGGTGATGGGGTCCAATCTTGCCCGCAACTTCGCCCGCAACGGGTTCGTCACCGCGGTTCATAACCGGTCCTACGCCAAGACCGAGGCGCTGATCGACGATTTCGGCGGTGACGGCACGTTTGTCCCGTCCGAGTCGTCTGCGGACTTTGTCGCGTCGTTGGCCGTGCCGCGCAAGATCCTGATCATGGTCAAGGCCGGCGGCCCGACCGACGCCGTCATCGACGAATTGGCCGCACTTGTCGAACCGGGCGACATCATCATCGACGGCGGTAACGCCAAGTTCGCCGACACCCGCCGCCGGCAGGCAGCGCTGCAGGAAAAGGGCATCCATTTCGTCGGTTGCGGCGTCTCCGGTGGGGAGGAGGGCGCGCTCAACGGCCCGTCGATCATGCCCGGTGGATCGGCCGAGTCGTACGAGTCGCTCGGCCCGATCCTGGAGAAGATCTCCGCCCATGTCGACGGTGCGCCGTGCTGTACGCACATCGGCACCGACGGCGCCGGGCACTTCGTCAAGATGGTGCACAACGGCATCGAGTACGCGGACATGCAGCTCATCGCCGAGGCCTACGACCTGCTGCGTCGTGGCGCCGGACTGACCCCGGCCGAGATCGGCGAGACGTTCGGCGAATGGAACAAGGGCGAGCTCGATTCGTTCCTGATCGAGATCACCGCCGAGGTGCTGGCTCAGATCGACGCCGACACGGGCAAGCCGTTCGTGGACATTGTGCTCGACGCCGCCGGAATGAAGGGCACCGGTACCTGGACCGTGCAGACGGCCCTCGACCTGGGCATTCCGGTGTCCGGCATCGCAGAAGCCGTGTTCGCCCGCGGCCTGTCGTCATCGACCGCGCAGCGTGCGGCCGCGCTTGGCAAGCTGCCAGGGCCGAACAACTCGTGGGAGGTCAAGGACAAGCCCGCGTTCATCGAGGACGTGCGGATCGCGTTGTACGCGTCCAAGATCGTCGCCTACGCCCAGGGCCTTGACGAGATCTTCGCCGGTGCCGAGGAATACGGCTGGGACATCAATGTCGGTGCGGTGGCACGGATCTGGCGGGGTGGCTGCATTATCCGGGCCAAATTCCTGAACCGGATCACCGAAGCGTATGACGTCTCGGCCGGGGTCGAGATCCCGGCGTCGCTGTTGCTGGCGCCGTATTTCACCGATGCGATCACGACCGCGCAAGATTCCTGGCGTCGGGTGGTCGCGGGCGCCGCGCAGTCCGGCATCCCGACGCCCGGGTTCGCCGCGGCACTGTCCTACTACGACGGCCTGCGTTCGGAGCGACTACCGGCCGCGCTCATCCAGGGCCAGCGGGACTTCTTCGGAGCCCACACCTACAAGCGGGTCGACAAGGACGGGGTCTTCCACACCCTTTGGTCCGGCGACCGCACCGAGGTCCAAACCGCCTGACCCCCTGGCCGCCTGACCCCCTGGCCGCCTCACCCACGGACCGCACGCGGCGCAGGTGGGCCTTGCTGGGCCTTGCTTGGCCTTGCTGGGCCTTGCTGGGCCTTGCTGGGCCTTGCTCGGCCTTGCTCGGCCGACCTGCACCGGCGCCGATCAACTTCATCGGCGCGGACGAAGGTGACGACTTTTGTCACTGCACTCCCAAAACCGCGACGTTCGTCCGCGCAGTCTCGGCAGGACATCACCATGGCGGGGTCAACGTCCAACCTTGCGGCGGCGGCCGCCCGTTTCTGAGCCGCTCCGCTTCCCGGGCCCGTCGGATGATCTCGCCGGGATTGCCGACGGCGACCGCCCAGTTGTACCTGGCGATGCCGAATCCGAGAGATCGAAGGTCGCGTTCGCGCTCGCGGTCGTTGTTGACCACCGTTGCTGCATCCAACCGGTCGTTGTACTTCATCGCACCGTCCGCTTCTACGATCACGCCGGCATCGGCCAGGAGATGATCGGCGCGATACCACTTGCTGCGGAACGGGATCCATACGTTTGACAGCGGAGCGGGATGCCCAGCGGCCACGAATGCCAGCCGTCCGAGCGATTCCAACGGGCTTTCAGCCCTGGGATCCGCATACTCGACGACCCAGCGAGCGGTCGGGATCCCGGGGTAACGCTCCATGTCGTTGACCAACTGTGCGAGTACGTCCCGACTCACCCCGGACGCGAGCACCCTATCGGCCACCACCAGTCCGTCTCTGGCCCCGGCGTGCCGGGCAATGTCGATTGCGCAGTAGGCAGAGCTGACCGTCGCCACTCCGCTCCCATGGGTGCGGTGCTGTAGGGGTAAGTAGCCGTGGCGGGTGTGCCCGTATGGGGTGGTGTCATGCCCGAGGTGCGCGTTTCCCGGTCGGAGCGCCGTCGGGAGTTCCGGAGGGTCGGACACCATCGGCAGACCGAGTACCGCCCCCGCTGCGTCACCGGTCAGGTATGTGCCGTCGGCTGAAGATCGGCCGAACGCAATCGCTTTGAGGCGGAAGACCTCCCACGCTGAAGCACCTTGAACGATGGATGTCGGGGCGAACGCGGCCTTCGCCAAGCGGGTGATCTGCCCTCGGTCGAGCACCCGGCGCACCAGGGCGCGAGAAACCCCGCCGGCGTCTGCGTCCTTCATGAGAAATACCGGGCCGTGCGCCTTGACGAGCATCGTGACTTGCCGTTGATCGCTGATTGCCCCCATGGTGTGCAGTCTGCGGCGCTCGAGGACGCGAATCCGAGCCTGCGCGAGAAATGTGGATCGGCCATGGTGGTGTGGATAAGTCCAGAGCCGCGGAGGCATCCAGTCGCGCGGCCGAAAGTGTTGACTCGAGTCCCACGGTTCCCATAGCCGTGACGTTCGTCCGCGCTGGGGAAGTTGATCGGCGCGGCGGGGCGGGGGTGTGACCTTGCGCGGTCGAAAGTGTTGACTCGAGTCCCACGGTTCCCATAGCCGTGACGTTCGTCCGCGCTGGGGATGTTGATCGGCGCGGCGGGGCGGGGGTGTGACCTTGCGCGGTCGAAAGTGTTGACTCGAGTCCCACGGTTCCCATAGCCGTGACGTTCGTCCGCGCTGGGGAAGTTGATCGGCGCGGCGGGTCGGGGGGTGTGACCTTGCGCGGCCGAAAGTGTTGACTCGAGTCCCACGGTTCCCAAAGCCGTGACGTTCGTCCGCGCTGGGGATGTTGATCGGCGCGGCGCGGCGCGGCGCGGCGGGGCGGGGCGAGGTGAGGGAAAGAGCAGCGCCGGCGAAGTTGATCCGCGGGGAGGGCAAACGGGCTGGTGGCTCGCCGGACCAGGTCGGCCCACTAACCTGATCGGAATGAGCACGCCCGTACTGACAGCAGTCGCCTGGCCTTACGCCAACGGCCCCCGGCACATCGGCCACGTCTCCGGTTTCGGTGTGCCTGCCGATGTCTTCTCCAGATACCAGCGGATGGCCGGCAACGACGTACTCATGGTGTCCGGGACCGACGAACACGGCACGCCGATCCTGGTGCAGGCCGATGCCGAGGGGGTCTCGGCGCGCGAACTCGCCGACCGGTACAACCGGGTGATCGTGAACGACCTGCAGGGCCTTGGCCTGTCCTATGACCTGTTCACCAGGACGTCCACCCGCAATCACTACGCCGTGGTCCAGGAACTGTTCCGCACCGTGCACCGCAACGGCTACTTCGTCCCGAAAACCACCATGTCGGCGATCTCGCCCTCCACCGGGCGCACCCTGCCCGACCGGTACATCGAGGGCACCTGCCCGATCTGTGGATATGACGGAGCGCGGGGCGACCAGTGCGACAACTGCGGCAACCAGTTGGACCCGATCGACCTGATCAACCCGAGGTCCAAGATCAACGGCGAGACCCCGATCTTCGCCGAGTCCGAGCACTACTTCCTCGATCTGCCCGCGCTGGCCGGCGCGCTGGGGTCCTGGCTGCAGACGCGGACCGACTGGCGGCCGAACGTCCTGCGGTTCTCGCTGAACCTGCTCGACGACCTGCGTCCCCGGGCGATGACCAGGGACATCGACTGGGGTATCCCGGTGCCGTTGGACGGCTGGCGGGACCGGCCCGACAAGAAGCTCTACGTCTGGTTCGACGCTGTCATCGGCTACCTGTCGGCGTCGATCGAGTGGGCCCGTCGGTACGGCGCGAACGGCAAGCCCGACCCGGAGGCCTGGCAGCGCTGGTGGCAGGGCGGGGACGAGACGGGCGGCAGTGCTCGTGCCTATTACTTCATGGGCAAGGACAACATCACCTTCCACTCCCAGATCTGGCCCGCCGAATTGCTCGCCTATGACGGGCTCGGGGAGCGCGGTGGCCAACCCGGAACGCTCGGCAGACTGAACCTGCCCACCGAGGTGGTTTCCAGCGAATTCCTGACGATGAGCGGATCGAAGTTCTCCACCTCCCGGAAAACCGTGATCTATGTCGGTGATTTCCTGCGTGAATACGGTCCGGACGCGCTGCGTTACTTCATCGCCGCCGCCGGGCCGGAGAACCAGGATGCCGACTTCACCTGGGAAGAGTTCGTGCGGCGCACCAACTTCGAGCTCGCCAACGAGTGGGGCAACCTGGTCAACAGGTCGATCTCCATGGCGCACAGGAACTTTGGCCAGATCCCACGGCCCGGACCACGAACCGATCTGGACTCCGAGCTGCTGCGTGCCTCCGAGCAGGCATTCACCACCGTCGGAGACTTGCTGTCCCGCAGTCGGTTCAAGGCCGCATCCGGTGAGGCCATGCGGGTTGCGGGACTGGCAAACAAGTACATCTCCGAATCCGAGCCGTGGAAGCTCGGTGGCGATCCGGAACGTCAGGCGACCGTTCTGCACACTGCGCTGCAGGTCGTGGACGATGCCAAGACGTTGCTGACGCCATTCCTGCCGCATTCTTCGCAAAAGGTGTTCGAAGCATTGGGTGGGAATGGTGTTTGGGCCGCCCAGCCCGAAATCCGCGAGGTCACGGATTTCAACGATGACGTCGAAGGTGTCGGCGTTCCCGAGGTCGTCGACTACCCGGTGATCACCGGCGACTACGCCGCGGAGCAGGCTGTGTGGAGCCGCCGGGACATCGAAGTGGGTCGGCCGTTGGTCAAGCCGACGCCGCTGTTCACCAAGCTGGATCCGACGCTGGGCGACACGGGTCCGACCTGGGCCCCGCTGGTGTGATGTGCGCCAATGACCGGTTTTGATCATGACGAACACTGTTCGACACTCCGACGACACGCCGGTAGGTGTGCAGCTTTCGTCATGATCAACATCGGTAGGGGGGTCGAGTGACGAGCCAACCCCACCCCGCCGTCGCCGACCGGCCGATGGTGCCGGCACCCGAACCGCTGCCGGCCCCGGTTGTCGACGCGCACACCCACCTGGACGCCTGCGGATGCTCGACGGCGGCCGACGTCGCCGCAGCCATGGAGCGTGCGGCCGCCGTCGGGGTGCGGCAGGTTGTCACCGTCGCGGACGACCTGGCGTCGGCGCGCTGGGCCGCTGAGGCGGCCACCTGGCATCCCGATCTGTACGCCGCTGTCGCTCTGCATCCGACAAGGGCCGACAAACTCGACGATGCCGCGCGACGCGAACTCGAGAGGCTGGCCGTGCGGCCCCGGGTGGTCGCCATCGGGGAGACAGGACTGGATCACTACTGGGACGCTGCCCCGCACGACGTGCAGGCCGAGGCCTTCGCCTGGCACATCGACCTGGCCAAGCGCATCGGCAAGCCGCTGATGATCCACGACCGGGACGCCCACGACGATGTGCTGGCGATCCTGCGCAGCGTGGGCCCACCGGAGAAGGTGATCTTCCACTGCTTCTCCGGTGACCTCGAGATGGCCCGGACCTGCGTCGATGCCGGCTACTACCTCTCTTTCGCCGGACCGGTCAGCTTCCGCAACGCACGTGACCTCGCAGCTGCGGCACAGATCGTCCCGGACGGCCAGTTAATGGTGGAGACGGACGCGCCGTTCCTCACCCCGCATCCGCACCGCGGCAAGCGCAACGAGCCGTACGCATTGCCGTACACCGTCCGCGCGCTGGCGGCCCTGCGGTCCCAGGACGTTCGAAAGCTCTGCGAAGCAGTGAGCTTAACCACACGAAGTGTGTACGATTTGCCCGGTTTATAGGCAATTCATAGGCCGCGGCCGACGATAATCACCCGTTCGGTAGCAATGACTTGAATATCTCTTTGGTTGCCAGTTCGTGCTCGCCCCCGTTACCCTTCCGTGATAACAGCCGGGATGGGGAAGTCCCGGATGCAACTGGGGCAGGACTTATCGGCGACCAGCCGGATCGCATTTCTCGGTCCGGACGTCGGGGATAGGCCCTGCTTTTTTGTGCCCGGAATCGGTCACGCGCAGGCACGCCCCAGCCCGCATCCGAATCGCCCTGCCCGGACCCAACGACGTTCGGATGTGACGTGACCTCAACCAACGATCAAATCGGCACCAGCGGTGCCGTTGGCAGTGTCGATGAAGCCGACCCGACCGTCGTCCTGGACCGTCTGGAGGCGGGTGCCGGGAGCGCCTTGTTCACGCACGATCACGAAGCTGCCGGATCGTTGTGGGACGAGGGCGGCGAAGATTCGGCCGGTGCACACCGCGAGATCGAAGCCGAAGACGAGGGCGGCTTCGATCTCGGCGGGGACGACGGTGGGGACGCCGGCGGCGACGACAGTGGGGACCTCCCGCCGGCCGGCTCGCGGCGGGCCTCCAGTGGATGGCGCAAGCCGGCCCTGATCGGCGTCGCCGCCCTGGTCTGCATCGTCGCCGTCGCCGGCGGCGTCGTCGCGAAGATGAACAAGACGGTCACCATCTCGGTCGATGGGGTGTCACAGGAGGTCAGCACGCTGTCCAGCTCGGTCGACGGTGCCCTGAATGCTGCCGGTGTCACGGTGGCAGAACATGACACGCTCGCACCCGCCGCCGATGCGGAGATCACCGACGGCTCGCAGATCGTTGTTGAACGCGGCCGACTGCTCACGCTGACCGTCGACGGGAAGACCCGGAAGGTCTGGACGACCGCCACCACGGTGGAGGATGCCCTTGCTGAACTGGGCCAGAATCCGTCGGCGTTCAAACTGTCGGCCGACCGGTCCCGCGAGATCCCGCTGGACGGGCTCACCGTGTCCGCGGACACCCTGCACACCGTCACCGTGACCAATGGGCCTACCCCGACGACATACACGAGCGCGGCGAAGACCGTCGGAGACCTCTTCGCCGAAATCGGGTTCACCCCGAGCGCCGCCCAGCGGGTCACCCCAGCGATCACCACCGAGCTGACCGAGGGCGCTGCCATTACCGTCGTGACGCTGCCGACCGTCACGCTCACGGTCGGTACCGACCCGGCCACCACGTCCGTCGTGGAAGGCGCGACAGTCGCGGACGCGCTTGCCGCCGCCGGCGTTGTTGTCGGTCCCGATGACACGGTTGCCCCGGCCGTCGACACCCCGGTTGCCGATGGCATGCAGATCGCGGTCACCCGGATTGCCTATGTGAACGAGACGGCGAATGAGCCGATCGCGCAGCCGGCCGACGAGACGCAGAACGACAGCTCGATGGCCGCAGGCACCACGAGCGTGGTGCAGCAGGGCCAGGCCGGTGTCGCCGAGGTCACCTACCGGACCACCGTTACCAACGGGCAGAACGGTGCGCGGGAGGAGGTCTCTCGCCGAACGGTGACCGAGGCCACACCAACAGTCATCAAGGTCGGCACCAAGCGGGCCGCAGCAGCGGCAGCCCCCGCCCCGGCTCCCGCTGCCGCCCCACAGCCCGCAGCGCCGGCCCCAGCGCCCAGCAACTCGGGCGGCTGGAGCGTCAACTGGGACGCCATCGCCAAGTGTGAGTCGACCAACAACTGGTCGATCAACACCGGCAACGGGTATTACGGCGGGCTGCAGTTCGATATCGGGACCTGGCTGGCAAATGGCGGCGGGCAGTACGCACCACGCGCCGACCTGGCCACCAAGGACCAGCAGATCGCGGTCGCCGAGACCACGTATGCCTCCCGCGGGCTATCGCCGTGGGCCTGCGGGTACGCCGCCGGCTGATCGAAGCGGGGCGTCCGCAAGGACTCCGCACCACCGCAACCAATCCCAGCAGGAGGGCCCCGATCCGACAGCGGATCGGGGCCCTTTCGCGTCGCCGCCTGGCACCAGCAGTCGGCGGGACCAACCCGCCGGCCCCGGACCCACGCGACGCCGGTAACTGTAAAGAACAAGCAAAATCAATGGCGGGGACCGCTCCAGTTAATGCCAGGTAACAGATTTCGGTTGCCCAGATAACGGTGCCGAGATCAATGCCCGCGTCTGGCCGGCTGCGGCAAATTCTGTGGCGTCGACCACATTTTCCCAGTCCGCAAGGGGGATGGCTGTGTGGTGCAGCACAATTCGGGTCGAAATCAGCACTCCGGCGTGCCTTCGGCGCACTTTGGTGCACCAAGCAAGTGTCAGGTGCGCCACATTTTGCGCACAGGGGGTGTCAAAACGTTGCACATCCTTTATCGTTTCGTGATAGCAGCTGGGATGGGAAATCCTCAAGCGAGTCGCATCAGGTCGTAGGGCAAGAATTTCGCCGGGTAATCACAGGAATACAACCCGCAGCCCACCACAACTACCTGCGATGTATCCAGGCGAAGACCTGATGCACAACGACGCGCTTGGGCCCTGCTCGGACACTTCACACCTTACGGATGAAAACTTGCCTTTCAACGATGATCTCAATGGCGCCGTCGATACCGACAGCATCGATAGCTACGGCGCAACTTCCACCGACACCCTGGAGCCGATCGCCGACAACGATGGCGACGACAACCAGCCGACCCGCGCCGCCAAGACCGGCCGGAGCCTGCGCAAGCCCGTTCTCGTCGGTATTGCGGCGCTCGTCGTCGCACTTGTCGCCGGCGGCGGCGTTGCTGCGGCCGCACACAAGACGGTCGCCGTCACCATCGATGGACAGCAGCAGGAGGTGGGCACGTTCGCCGGTTCGGTCGAGGGTGCTCTCGGCTCCGCGGGCCTGACCATCTCCGAGCATGACACCGTTGCCCCCTCCGTCGACACCGCCATCTCCGACGGCTCGCAGATCGTCGTCGAGCGTGGCCGGCTGCTGACCCTGACCATCGATGGCCAGACCCGCGAGGTCTGGACCACCGCGACCACCGTCGAAGCGGCGCTCGCCGAGCTCGGCCAGGACCCGGCGGCCTACAAGCTGTCGGCCGACCGGTCGCGTGAGATCCCGGTCGACGGTCTTGCCGTCACCGCCGACACCCTCTTCAACGCAAGCGTTTCGGTCGGTGGCGCAGCTGCCACCGACGTGCAGTCCTCCGCCAAGACCGTCGGCGACTTCCTCGCCGAGCAGGCCATTGTGCTCGGCCCCGAAGACACCGTCGATCCGGCCGTCACCACCCCGCTGAGCAACGGGCTCGTCATCAACGTCGCCCGCGTCGCGACCACCACCGTGACCGAAGAGGCCGATGTCGCGCAGCCTGCCGACCAGACGGTCGAGGACAGCTCGCTCGCCGCCGGGACGTCCGACGTGACCCAGCAGGGTTCCCCGGGTAAGGACTCGGTCACCTATCAAGTGACCACCGTCAACGGTGAGCAGACCGCCAAGAACGAGGTTGGCCGCACCCCGATCACCCCGGCCGTCGCCAGTGTGATCACGGTTGGTACCAAGCAGCAGAGCTCGTCCTCGTCGTCCAGCAGCTCGTCCGGCGGCAGCTCGTCCGGCGGCTCCAGCTCGGCTCCGGTTTCCTCCGGTTCGTCGGGTATCAACTGGGACGCCATCGCCAATTGCGAGTCGACCAACAACTGGTCGATCAACACCGGTAATGGTTACTACGGTGGCTTGCAGTTCGACATCGGCACCTGGTTGGCCAATGGTGGCGGGCAGTACGCGCCGCGCGCCGATCTGGCCACCCGTGAGCAGCAGATCGCCGTTGCCGAAACGACCGCTGCCAGCCGCGGCACCTCGCCGTGGGCTTGCGGGGGCGCCGGCTGATTCAGGCCGAAGCCCAGCGAATGAACTGAGACCCGTCTCACACAAGAGCCCCGATCCGTCAACCGGATCGGGGCTCTTGCGTCTCGGCAGGCGGCCGACTCTTCTTCCTGAAAATACGGTCAAGCAGCATTTTGCCTGGTGAACTACTGATTTTGCGATCGGGAAAGATTCGATGTGACCCATGCAACGCTTGAAATACCACGCATGGGGGTTGTCAAAGATAGAACCCGCCGTTACTGTTTTGTAATAGTAGCCGGGATGGAAACGAGTACCCCCGGGGTCTACGCAGGGCAGGCAGTCGAGCAATCACGTCCGGGTCAGTGACAGATGATCCACGTGCTCGGAACGGGGCCTTCCCGATGTGACATTCCCGTACATCGCGCGGCCACCCCTGCCCCCTGCCCGGAATCAACGAACCGATCGGATGTGACGTGAACAAGCGCCCCGACAACGTTGGCGACGCGGACCGGACAACGCCGCAAGTCGATGAACTGAACACAACAGAAATGACGACCGACGAGGTCGATATCGATAGTTCTGCACCCACGCACGACACCTCGGCTGCCGAGCCGGCCACCGTCACCAAGGGTCGCCGTCCCGCCCTGCGCCGCAAGGTGCTGCTGGTCGCCGCCGCTGCGACCATTGGTCTGCTCGCGGTCGGCGGCGGCACCGCTGCCTCCCTCGCCAAGCACGTCACCATCACGGTGGACGGCGAGCAACGCGAGGTCACCACCCTCGCCGGTTCGGTCGAGGGTGCCCTGTCCGCTGCCGGATTGCAGACCGGAGCGCATGACGTCATTGCGCCGGCGGCCGACACCCAGATCTCGGACGGTTCACGGATCGCCCTGGAGCGGGCCCGCCTGCTCACACTGACCATCAACGGCCAGCAGCGGAAGGTCTGGACGACGGCCAACACGGTCGAAGAGGCCCTGCAGCAACTCGGCCAGGATCCGAATGCGCTGGCGTTGTCCGCCGATCGCTCCCGGCAGATCCCGTTGGACGGCCTGGCCGTGACCGCGAACGCCCTGCGCACCGTCACCGTCTCCGATGCCGGCGCAGCACCCGTTTCCGTGTCCACCGGTGCTGCCACCGTTGCCGACGTCCTCGCTGATCAGGGCATCACGCTGACCCCGACGGACACCGTCACACCGGCGCTGACAACGCCCGTCGCTGACGGCACGCAGATCGCCGTCACCCGGGTCGCGGTGAAGACCGTGACCGAGACGGTCCCCGTCGCGCCGACCGATCAGCAGGTCGACGATCCCGCACTCGACAAGGGCACGACCGTTGTCGCAGTGGCCGGCACACCGGGCACCCAGCAGGTCGTCACCCAGATCACCACCGTCAACGGGGCCGAAACCGCGCGGCAGGAAATCTCCCGCACCACGGTCACCGAGGCAACGCCGAATCAGGTGCACGTCGGCTCCAAGTCAACCCTGGACGTACAGGGCAGCCGGGTCTTCTTCCACGACACCGAGTTCGGCGTCAACTGGGACGGGCTGGCGTACTGCGAGTCGACCAACAACCCGCATGCGGTGAACAACCCGGCCGGCTACCTGTCGACCTACGGGCTGTTCCAGTTCGACCTGCCGACCTGGGCGTCGGTGGGTGGCTCCGGAAACCCGGGCGACGCCTCCCCCGAGGAGCAGTTGGCCCGCGCGAAGCTGCTGTATCAGTCACGCGGCCTCGAGCCGTGGCTGTGTGGATACGCGGCCAGCGGTCCACCCGCCGGCTGACCAGTCGCGCGACAACACTGAACGAGAAGGCCCCGACCACCCGGTCGGGGCCTTTTGTGTCCAGGGGAGGCGTTCGCTGCGTCATCGGCCGCTGGTGGATCGTGTGAGGATGGTCGAGTGAGCGATCGTCAGCCGGTGACCCTGCTCGGTGCTGCCGAGATCCGTCGGCTCGCCGACGAACTCGACCTACGTCCGACGAAATCACTGGGGCAGAACTTCGTCCACGACGGCAACACAGTCCGGCGCATTGTCGCTGCCGCTGATCTGCGATCGACCGATCACGTTCTGGAGGTCGGGCCGGGATTGGGGTCGTTGACGCTCGGCCTGCTGGATGCCGTTGCCGCCGTCACCGCCGTCGAGATCGATCCGCGGCTCGCCCAACTCCTGCCGCGGACCGTCGCCCAGCACGCTCCGGGTCATTTGCCGGCTCTACAAGTGATCACGGCGGATGCGTTGCACATCACCGGCGACCGGCTCGCGCTGCTGGCCCCCGAGATCGCAGCCCCGGCGGACCCGACAGCACTGGTGGCGAACCTGCCGTACAACGTGGCCGTGCCCGTCCTGCTCCATCTGCTGGCCGAAGTGCCGACGCTGCGGCGGGTCCTCGTCATGGTGCAGGCCGAGGTTGCCGACCGGCTCGTCGCGGGACCCGGGTCGAAAATCTACGGTTCACCCAGCGTGAAGACGGCCTGGTACGGGAGCGCGCGCCGGGCCGGTTCGATCGGCCGTTCGGTGTTCTGGCCGGTCCCGGGGGTGGATTCGGCCCTGGTCGCCTTCGAGCGTCGTGAGCATCCACGCACGGACGACCGGGCCGCGGTGTTCGCGGTCATCGATGCGGCCTTTGCCCAGCGCCGCAAGACCCTCCGGTCGGCACTGTCCGGGTGGGCGGGGTCAGCCGCATACGCGGAAACGGTGCTGAAAAGGGCAAACGTGGATCCCTCCGCCCGTGGTGAGGTGTTGACCGTAGAAGATTTCTCCAGGATCGCAGCCGCGTTGGAGGCCATTGACGCGGTCGAACACGAATGACCTCGTATCCCTCGCCGCCGCCCACCAGTCCCGTGGTCCGGGTCCGGGCCCCCGCGAAGATCAACCTGCATCTCGCCGTCGGCGACGGTCGACCGGACGGCTACCACGATCTGATCACCGTTTTTCACGCCGTCGATTTGGCCGACGAGCTCACCATTGCCTCGGCCGACCGTCATTCGGTGCGGACGATCCCGGCCGCCGGGGTGCCGGCCGGTGCCAAGAACCTTGCCGGCATGGCTGCGCGGAAGCTGGCCAAGCGCAGTGGCGCCGGTGGCCCCGTCTCCATCGACATTGCCAAGAACATCCCGGTCGCCGGCGGAATGGCGGGCGGAAGTGCCGACGCGGCCGGCGCTCTCGTCGGCTGCGCGGCGTTGTGGGGGTTGGAGATGGCCCGCGGCGAACTCGCCCAGATCGGCGCCGAGTTGGGCGCGGACGTCCCGTTCGCGCTGACCGGCGGAACCGCCGTGGGGACAGGTCGTGGTGATCTGCTGTCGCCGGTGCTCGCCCGCACCCCGCTGCACTGGGTACTCGCGCTGGCCGATGAGGGCCTGTCAACGCCGGCGGTTTTCGCCGAGTTGGACCGGCTGCGAGCAATGGGTGAGCCCGGGAAGTCGGATCTGCTGCGGGTGGGCCCGGTCGATGCCATCCTGTCCGCGTTGGCCAGTGGCGACCCGGTCGAGGTGGCCGCCGCCCTCGGCAACGATCTACAGGCTGCGGCCATCTCGTTGCAGCCAGGGTTGCGCCGCACCCTGCGGGCCGGAATTGCGGCGGGCGCGCTCGGCGGCCTGGTGTCGGGCTCCGGTCCCACCGTCGCCCTGCTGTGCGCGGACGCGGAATCAGCGGGCAGTATTGCGGCGGAACTCGCGGGCTCCGGAACGTGCCGCACTGTTCGGGTGGCCTCCGGGCCCGCGCCGGGCGCCCGGGTCGTCGGCGCGGCCGCAGGAGCGCGGTACTGACGATCCACCCGCGGTCGGCTGGACGGATGCGTCGATGGCGGCGTCCGGGCCGCAGAATATGAGGGACACGATCACCAATGCGACATCACGAACACTGATGGGGATTCAAGACTGATGGCGAATCTCGTCAATATCGAGGCAGCAAGCGTCACGCACGGCATTCGGACCGTTCTCGACCGGGTGTCGCTGGGCGTGCAGACGGGCGACCGGATCGGGGTGCTGGGCCTCAACGGGTCGGGGAAGACGACGTTGCTGCGGCTACTGGCCGGGCTCGATACCCCCGACACCGGCCGGGTCTCCAGCCAGCGGGGCACCACGGTGGCGTTCGTCTCGCAGAGCACGGATCTGCCGAAGGACAGCACCGTGAAGGACGCCGTATTGCACACCTTCGGTGACGCCGAACACTCCTGGGCATCGGAC
Organism: uncultured Actinomycetota bacterium; assembly: GCA_963730295.1. Classification (GTDB taxonomy): domain Bacteria; phylum Actinomycetota; class Actinomycetes; order Mycobacteriales; family Nakamurellaceae; genus Nakamurella. Next base: position 987,443 of record CAVSRE010000012.1, read on the forward strand.
AGTGCGGTCCGTGGCGTGCTGACCGGCCTCGGTCTTCGGGACATCGGGCTGGACTCCATCGTCGGCACGCTGTCCGGCGGTGAGCAGCGGCGGGTCGCGCTGGGTGCGGCCCTGGTCACCGATGCGGACCTGCTGTTGCTCGACGAACCGACCAACCACCTCGACATCGAGGCTGTCGCGTGGCTCGCCGACTACCTGCTCACCCGGTCCGGCGCAGTCGTCGCTGTCACTCACGATCGCTGGTTCCTCGATGCCATGGCGACGACCACCTGGGAGGTCGTGGACGCCGCGGTGCTGGGTCGCGAGGGTGGTTACTCTGACTGGGTTTTCGCCCGCGCCGAACGGCTACGCCTTGATCAGGCAGCCGAGGAACGTCGAAAGAATTTGGCGCGCAAGGAATTGGCCTGGCTCCGACGTGGGCCGCCGGCCCGGACCTCGAAACCCCGATACCGCATCGAAGCCGCCGAGGCGCTCATCGCCGGCGAACCCGAGCCGCGAAACTCCGTGGAGCTGCACGCGTTTGCCCGTCGCCGGCTCGGCAAGGACGTCCTGGAGCTGAAGGATGTGACCGCAACGGTGACCGCGGTCGACGGCACCGAGCGCACGCTGCTCGACCACGCCACCTGGCTGGTCGGGCCCGGGGACCGAATCGGCGTCGTCGGAATCAACGGCTCCGGAAAATCCACCTTGCTGCGCACTCTGGTCGGCGATCGTCCGCCGGTCAGCGGGCTGGTCCGGATCGGCTCCACGGTGCGGCTGGGGTACCTGTCGCAAGAGGTCACTGAGTTACCCGGCGAATTGCGGCTACTGGAGGCCGTCACGCAGATCGCCGGTGTGGTGGAACTCGGCGGCAAGACATTGACCGCCGGTCAGCTTGCGGAGCGCTTCGGGTTCACCAAGAACAACCAATGGACCCGAGTGGCGGAGCTGTCCGGCGGCGAGCGGCGGCGGCTGCAACTGCTGCGGATCCTGATGGACGAGCCCAACGTCCTGGTGCTCGACGAACCCACCAACGACCTGGACACCGATACCCTGGCGGCGCTGGAGGATCTGCTGGACTCCTGGCCGGGCACCTTGCTGGTCGTCAGTCACGATCGCTATCTGATCGAACGGGTCGCCGATACGATCGTCGCGCTGTTCGGCGACGGCCGGATCACCCACCTGCCGGGCGGAGTCGACGAGTACCTGCGTCGGCGTGCTGCGGACCAGCAAGCCGTTGTCCCGGCGGCGCCGGTTCGCGCTGCCGCCGCGGCCGTGGACCGCCCGTCCGGTCCGGCGGGTGCTGACGTCGCAGCGGCAACGTCGGCGCTGGATCCCCTGCAGCAGCGCGCGCTGCGGAAGGACCTCCAACGCCTGGAACGACGAATGGAGTCGTTGCAGCGCAAGGAAAAGGAACTGCACGCGAAGCTGGCCGCGGCGGGTGCCGATTACGCGGCGGCCGCCGAGATGTCAACCGCGTTGACGCACTTGGGCGCCGAGGTCTCCGAAGTCGAGACCGACTGGATGGCGGTCGCCGAAAATCTGGAGAACGGCTGACAGCCGGCGCCACCAGCCTGCGACGAGGTCGTCAGGCGCAATCCGGGTGCAATTCGGTGCCTACAGCCAGCTGTGTATGCGGACCGCCGTGCCGGCGTTGTTCGAGCGGACCTGCACCAGGTCGCACAGTTCGTTGGCCAACCGGATGCCACGGTCCCGGGAGTGGGCGGACAGGGCCGGCCCGCGTCCCACCATCAGGTCCTTGATCATGCCGTGATCGCGAACCTCGCAGACGAGCGACGCCAGGTCCTGCCACAGTCGGATGTCCACTGCCGCACCGGAATCGCGGGTGCCGGCGTTCGCAACCTCGTCAACGGCTGCCGCCAGCTTCGCCGAGCGTCGGGCGGGAAGCCCGGCCGCCGCCGCGGCGTTGAACACTCGGGTTGCCACATCGCGGTCGCCGGTGATCGTCATGGTCATTGTCGGTTGAACCGGCTCCGGTAGGTTCGCCGCAAAGAGTGCCAGCGCGTGCACGGCGTGGTCCGTGTCCGAATTCGCGTTGTCGGACCGGTGGGTGTCCCCTCCGACGGTGGGGTGAGCGCGTAGCGCTTCGTCGATGATGTCCTGGTCCAGCGCGGTGACGTCATAGGGGCACATCAACCACAGTGGGGTGTCCGGGTCCACGGCAAGGTTGAGCAGCGCCTCGTGCAGCTGGCCCTCGACGATCTCCGCCGTCCGCCGGCCGGCCCAGATGGGTTCGCCGACGCCTCGAATCGGTCGGCCATCCGCCCCGGCGACGAAGTCGCGCCAGGCAGGGATGATGCTGGCAGGATTACCACCGAGTTCGGCCATATCCAGCAGCACGACCCGCGCGGCGTCATCGCCCAGCGCTGTGCGGACGGTGGTCAGGCGCGGTTCGGCAACCGCAACCATCACCGGCTGGTCGAGGGCCAGACCGTCCATGATGAACGGGATGACCTGATCAGCGAACCCGTCGGCCCCGCTGTAGAAGACACACTCGTGCCGGTAGGTGCTGTGCGCGAGCTGCGGCCAGTGCGCGGCCGATGCGGCCGTCGTGGTCAGCGGGGTCCAACGGTCGTCGCCGGCCGTGTCCGGATTCCTCCGGGGCTCCCCGCGACGCTGGAACGGGATGGCCTGCGTGACTCGCTCGGGGAAGGCAGGCGGCTCCGGGGAGGGTGCGTGGGGTACCGGCTGCTCGGAGTGGCTGTGGCCGGAATCGTTGATGACGACGTCCGAATGCTCCGCCGGATCCGAGCCGACGAGGCGAAGGTGCCCCCGAGGTCGCGTCGGGGTGAACGAGTGGGTAGTGGCGACGACCAGTTCGACGAGCGCGAGCGGCGGCTTGACCAGCCCGTGATCAGCAGCCGCATGGGCGATGACCTGGTCGAGCACGCTCTGATCGTCAGCTCCGGTGAATATGTGAGGGCAGCCCGGAATGATGTCCTGGCAGGCAAATCTCTTCATCGCGCCCCCATTGTCCGTCTGCAACTCCGGCCCCGAGTTCCGGCCCCGCCCGTCAGCCCCGGTGCATTGCCGGTTCTAGTCTGCCCGACGTTCCGGGCCCGGTGGTCACGCGGGCGAACTGATGAGCCGTTCGGCCGAAGCTCTACGCAATTGGCCTAGCGCTTCTCTGGGCTATCTGGTCAAAAACGGCATCAGGGCCGCCGCGAATGCCCGCGGATTGCTGGCATGGCCGCGCTTGGAACCCGCCAGATCCACCCTCGCGGCGTCGGGGATGGCGCCGGCGAGCAGGTCGAGCAGGGCCCGGTCACCCGCGTCGGTGGCGCCGCCGATGATCAAGGTGGGGGCGGTGATCTGGGTCAGCGCCTCCCACCACCTGGGGTCCGCCCGCGCCAACTGGTCCAACACTGCCTTGGCGCGGGCGAAGCCGGCCATGTTCTGCTTGATCCGGCCACGGCGCAGCGTCGTCATCGCGCCGCTGATCGCCATTCCGGGTGCCATCCGGCCGCTCACCGGCGGGCCGGAGCGGGGCGGCAGCGTTGGGTTCTCCAGAACAAGAGACGCGACGAGTTGCGGATCCTTGGCGGCAACGCTGGCGGCCAGGTAGCCACCGAACCCGCAACCGACCAGATCGATGGGCTCGGTCGTCAACTGCTCGACGAGGCGATGAATGTGATCGATGAAAGCGGACAGGTCAGACCCGCGCACGGGGTCGCAATGCCCGGTTCCGGGTAGGTCGACGGCGACGATTTGCCGGTCCCGCTCGCACACCGCGCCCGTCAGGCATTCCCATGTTGCGGCGGACGATCCGAGGTCGGGGAGCATCAGCACCGGAGCGCCGGTCCCGTTGGAGTAGATCCGCACGTCCCGCTCGTCGATGACCAAGTCGTAGATCGCACTAAAAGCCATCGGGGCATCGTCTCATCCCGCGAGCGTGCCCCGCCCTACCGGCCGGGTGAGCGTCTTGACCCCTTGCGCTGAGCCGTGATCGTGAAGGATCGTGCTGTCGTGGGCCGACGGATCCTTCACAGTCAGCGTTGCGAAGTGGGGGCCACCTTCAGCAATGTGAATGATCGTGCTGCTGTGGGCAGATTGTCCTTCACGATCGGCGCCCGGCGCGGTCGAGGGGAGGCAGAATGTGGCAGGCGGGCCCGCAGGGCCGCGGTTGGCCCTCCCAACGCGACCGGCGAGCACCAGTGCTACTTGAGTGGCCACGGCGCAGGGGTCGCCGGCCACATCGCGCCAGCCGTATCGCAGCGTGGTGTCCCCGCCGACGACGGCCCGGTTGTCCCGCCGCAGGTCGCGGAATGCCTGATCCAGCGGATGAGCTTCCTTGCCGTCGAGTTCCACGATGAGCTGCCAGCGCGGGTATCTGACGTCGTGGTACCAGGTGCCGCCCGATGGGGCAGCCTCACCGCGATTGCGGATTCCATGAGGTAGGTGGTGACGGAGCTCGACGTCCCGGCGGTACCTCAGCTCCAAAGGCGAAGCCACTCCGCTCCGGGCCTCGCCGAGCATCTCGATCAGCAGTTCACGCCATCGATGGCGTGATCGCGCATCGACTGCCGTGCGGATTCGGTTCGCCGTCGTGAGCCTCCGCTGGATGGCACTGAGAACGAGATGTGTTACTTGGTTTGCATTCTCGTACTCGCACTGGTCCAGCAAGGCCACTTCGAGTCGAATTCTCGGGGGTGTTGAGCTCGGATGCACGATCTGCCGGCGATCGTCGGCGAGCGCTCTGGACAGGTGGATGCGAATGTTCTTCTGGGGCAGCACCCGGCGAGATGCCGGGATGCCGACATGTATGAGGTCGGCCGGGTCGTCGAGCAGTCCGGCCAGCCACAAAGCCGTGCGATGGCTCGTCGCAGCACCGGCGCCCGCGTAGAGCACGGCAGACCAAGTCCGGGCCAGCGGGCCGACCGGCCCGGTGAACGTCGCGTACACCCCGGGCAGCAGAGCCCGCCACCGACCATTGTCGACATTCGTGCGGGCCTGGGCGGGGGTGAGTCCGGCGGCAAGGAGTTGGCTGCGGCTGACGATGCCCTCCTGAATGTCCGCCAGCACCGTCCACGTAGGCATCGGTTCCGCTCGCCGGACCTCAACTCGGGTGTCAACGCTCCGCCAAGGAGGCTGAGGCTTCGGAGACTGAGTCGCGCGAGGCAGTGGCAGCACCGGCAGATGATGCCCGTCGAGGCGCTGCCGGGAGCTGGGCTGTCCACAGCGCCGGAATTCAGCGGGGATCGTGAAGCATCGTGCTGCTGTGGGCCGACTTATCCTTCACAATCTGCGTTGCCGGGATGCAGCTCGGGAGGCCCGCCCGCTTTGGTCATGATTGTCAATGATCGTGCTGTTGTGGACGGACGGATCCTTCACGATCGGCGCCGGGCCCGGACCGCGCCGGGCGTGGGCACGGCACGTCGGGTCCGGCGTGCCTTACCGTGTCGGGGATGAGCGCCTTCACTGATGCTCTGCGCGGCGCGGCGCAGGGCGATGCCGGAATGACGACCGGCGAGCCCCACGAACCCGTCCGTACCACCTGGGCGCAGGTGCATGCCGCGGCCTGCGCCGGCGCACGGGTGTTGGTGGAGAACGGCGTGCGGCCGGGTGATGCGGTGGCGATCCTGGCTGCCAAGCCCTTCGAGGTGGCGCCGGTGGCCCAGGCTGCGTGGCTCGCGGGTGCCTCGGTCACCATGCTGCACCAGCCGACCGCCCGAACGAACCTGGCCACCTATGCCGCCGATACGGCAGCGGTGCTCTCGCTGATCGGCGCGAAGGCTGCCGTGCTGGGTGATCCGTTCACCGACTTCGTCGAGATGCTGGACGGATCCGGGGTCAAGGCGTTCACGGTGGCGCAACTGGTGGCCGAACCAGGCGGTCCTGCACCGGATGTCGAGATCAGCGAGGACCGAACCGCGCTCCTGCAACTCACCTCCGGCTCGACGTCCACCCCCAAGGCCGTGCAGATCACCCACCGCAACCTGTGGGCGAACATCGGGTCCATGTGCGCCAGCGCCGGGATCAAACCGGGTGAGGTGATGGTTTCCTGGCTGCCGCTGTTCCACGACATGGGGATGGTCGGATTCCTGACGCAGCCGATGTGCAAGGGCATCGAGTTGGTCACCGTCACACCGCCGGATTTCCTGTCATCGCCGCTGCTGTGGCCGAAGCTGATCAGCAAGTATTCCGGGACCATCACGGCCGCACCGAATTTCGCCTACGCGCTGACTGCCAAGGTGCTGGCCCGCCCGGCAATCCAGGACGCGGACCTCGACCTGTCGAGCCTGCGGTTCGCGCTGAACGGCGCCGAACCGATCGACGTCGCCGCAGTGCATGCGTTCCTGGACGCGGGTGCACGTTTCGGATTGCCGTCGACGGCAGTGGTCTGTGCCTACGGGATGGCCGAGGCAACGCTGGCCGTGTCCTTCCATCAATGGGGCACCCCGCTCAAGGTCGACACCGTCCTGGCAACCGAATTGGAGCACGAACAGCGGGCCGTTCCGGTGGACCACTCGACCGCGGCCAAGACGCCAACTCGATCGTTCCCGGTGCTCGGCCCACCACTGCAGGGCATCGAGGTTGCGGTGGTCGGCGAGGGTGGGGTGCACCTGGCGGAACGGCAGGTCGGGGTGCTGCATCTGCGCGGGGAGGCCGTCACCGATCAGTACCTGACCGTGGACGGGCCGAAGTCGACCAGGGGAGCGGACGGCTGGCTGGACACCGGCGACCTCGGCTACCTGGTCGACGGCGAGGTGGTGATCTGCGGGCGGGTCAAGGACGTCATCATCATGGGCGGCCGGAACATCTACCCGACGGACGTCGAGCGGATCGCCGAAGGCGTCGAGGGCGTACGGGCCGGCAACGCGGTCGCCGTCCGCTGGACGGCGTCGGGCGGGCGCGAGTCGTTCGCACTGGCCGTTGAGTCACGGCAGGCCGCCGACCCCGGGGAGGCCGAGCGGATCGCCGCGGACGTCCGGTCAGCTGTCACCGCGGCAATCGGAGTGCGTCCGGCCCTGGTGACGGTACTCCCGGTCGGCAGCCTGCCGAAGACGCCGTCGGGCAAGCTCAAGCGGTCCGCGGCAGCTGCCCTGATCGACTGAGGTCGGCCCGGGTCAGCTGGCCCGAGGCTCCCGTCCCGCGCTGATCATCTTCCACAGCCGGGACGAACGTGCTGGATTTGGGACCGGTGGGACAGGAGTAGCCGACTTCATCCGCGCGGGACTTTCCAGGGGACGGAGCCGACGTCGTCCAGCGATGGGCGCCCAGCAGACTTCAGGCGCCGTGCAGCTGATTCTGGGTCGACTCGAGGCCGAATTCGATCAGCAACTCCACCGCGTCGGCCGCGTGCTCCAGATCGACGCCCAGCTCCTTGCGTTCGACGGACGAGAAGTCCTGCAGCACGAAGTCTGCGGCATCCATCCGGCCCGGCGGCCGGCCGATGCCGAAGCGCACGCGCAGATAGTCCTTGGTGCCAAGGGACGTCGAGATCGAACGCAGGCCGTTGTGGCCGCCCTCCCCGCCGCCGGACTTCACCCTGATGGTGGCCGGCGGCAGGTCGAGCTCGTCATGGACGGCGATGATGTGGGACGGTTCGATGCTGAAGAACCGGGCCAGCGTCGCAGTGGCCCCGCCGGACAGGTTCATGTACGAGCGGGGTTTCGCCAGCACCACCCGGGCACCGGCGAACCGCGACTCGACGATGTCGGCGACGGCCTTGTGGTTCTTGAACCGGGCGTTGACCCGGCCGGCCAGGACGTCGGTCACCATTGCACCGACATTGTGCCGGTTGCCGGCATAGTGCTTTCCCGGGTTGCCCAGACCGACGACGAGGAAGGTCTCGGCCGTCATGATCAGATCTCGGCGGTGGACTTCTCGTCACGGACGACGCCGGCTTCAGCCTCTGCCTCTTCGGTCTCGGTCTCGACCTCTTCGGCGGTGGGTGCGGTCTGCACCGCGACGACGAGCGCCTCCGGGTCGGTGATCAAGGTGGCGCCCTCCGGCAGGACGACGTCGCCGGCCAGGAACTGGGTGCCGGCCCCGGCGCCCTCGATGTCGACGGTGAGGCTGTCGGGGATGCTCATTGCTTCGACCTCGATCGACAGTGTGTTCGCATCGGTCAGCACCAGGGTGCCGGAGGCGGCTTCGCCGGTGACGATGACCTGGATGTCGACGGTGACCTTCTCGCCGCGGCGGATCAGCAGCAGGTCGACGTGCTCGACATAGTCCTTCAGGGGGTGCTTGACGACGGACTTCGGCAGCGCCAGTTCGTCACCGTCGGGGAACTGCAGGGTCAGCACCGTGTTCGCGCCGCCCTTGAGGGCGTGCGAGAAGTCGCGAGCCGGCAGGGACAAGTGACGTGGTTCCGTGCCGTGGCCGTACAGGACGGCGGGGATCTTGCCGGCGCGGCGGGTGCGACGCGCACCACCCTTGCCGAACTCGGTGCGGATCTCGGCAAGCAAACGAACCTCAGACACGTGCGGACTCCTTGACAACTGCAATCAATGGCATGTGATGACAATGATCAGACTGGACGGTAATGGACAGTGCGGTGAGCGGTGTTGAGAACTGCGGTGGGACGTCATCGACCCAGCGATAGACACGGGGGACGAAACCCACCGCGCCGAATCACGGCAGATCCACTGACGTACTGCAGCTGGATCGCCCTCGCCGAGGCAACCCCACCACCTTACCCGCCGGGCCAGGTCCGCCCAAACCGCCAGACCGGCTCGTCGTCCGGAGCGGGTCAGCGCCCGACGAGGGTGACGGAGAACTGGTAATAGCCCGGTCGGTAGACGTGGCCTCCCCACTCGACCACCTTGCCGGCGCCGGCGATCCTCAACCGTCAGACGCAGGTGCTCGAGCGGTTCATTCGGGCCAACACCGCCATGTCCTCAGTCGGGGGATGCGGCGAGCCAGTCGAGCACCTCGTCGGTGTGTTGGCCCAGCAGGGGCGGCGCGGTGTGCTCCCGGTGCCATTCCTCGCCGGAGGATTCGAAGAAGCGCAGGGGCGGCCCCGGCAGTTGAATTGGCCCGATGACGGGGTGCTCGACGTCGATCAGCAGGCCCTGCGAGCGGGTCTGGTCCCAGTCGTAGACCTGTTGCAGGTTCTTGACCTCGCCACTTGGCACCCCGATCGCGGCGAGCTTCGCCAGTAGATCGGGGGTGGAGTAGTCGGCGAAGGCCCGCTCGACAGCAGCCCGGACCACATCAGAATTTCGCACCCGGTCGGGATTGGTGGCGAATTCCCGCCCACCAAGCGGGATGTCGAAAGCCGGTGCAAACCGAGCCCACAAACCCTCGGAACCGACAGCGATCTGGACGACGCCGTCCGCGGAGTGGAACAGCCCGTACGGGCAGATCGACGGATGATGTGGGCCTTCGGCCTTGGGGATTTCGCCGGCCACTGTCCACCGGGTGCCCTGATAGGCGTGCACTCCGACCACACTTGCCAGCAGTGAGGTCCGGACCAAACCACCCCGGCCGGTCGTGGCGCGTTCGTGCAGTTTCGCGACAACACCGTAGGCGCCGTACATTCCGGCCAGCAGGTCGGAGATCGGCACGCCCACCTTGGTCGGCGTTTCCGGGTCGGGACCGGTCATCGACATCAAACCGGCCTCGCCCTGGGCGATCTGGTCGTAGCCGGCGCGCCCTCCCTCCGGTCCGTCATGGCCGAATCCGGAGATGGACAGCACCACCAACGCCGGGTTGAGCTCGGTCAGCCGTGCCATGGTGAATCCGAGACGGTCGAGCACGCCGGGACGGAAATTCTCCAGCAGCACGTCGCTACGGCGCACCAGTTCGGTCAGCGCCGCCTGGCCGTCCTGGCTCTTCAGATCGAGGACCACGGACTGCTTGTTGCGATTGCAGGACAGGAAGTAGGTGGAGATGGTCCGCCCCGCGTCCGACGCCACGGCGTCGTCGCCGGTGGCGACGGTTGTCGAATCGGTGCGTGGACCGACGAACGGCGGCCCCCAGCCGCGGGTGTCGTCCCCGTTGCCGGGGGTCTCCACCTTGATCACCCTGGCGCCCAGGTCGGCCAGCATCATCGCCGCATGCGGGCCGGCCAGCGCCCTGGTCAGGTCGACGACGGTGATATCGGCCAACGGTCCGCCATTCACGGCTACCTCCAAGGGCATTCGACTCAGCAGCCATTGCTCAGTCCTGGGTCAGCGTGACAGACCGGCCGCCAGAGTCGGATGGCCGGTCTGTCACGCCAGGGGTGAGACCACTACTTGATCTTGACGTTGATCTGCTTGATCTGGGTGAACGACTCCAGGGCACCTTCGATGGAAAACTCGCGCCCGATGCCGCTGGTCTTGTAGCCACCGTAGGACTGACCGATGACCTGGCCGCCGCCCTGGTTGATCTGGATCCAGCCGGACTCGATCCGGTGCGCGGTGTCCAGTGCGTCGGTGAGGTTGTTCGACCAGATGTAGGCACCAAGCCCGTAATGCGAATCATTGGCCATCTTGATCACGTCATCGCGATCGGTCCAGGGAATCGCGACCAGCACCGGGCCGAAGATCTCCTCCTGGGCAATGCGCCAGGTGTTGTCCACCCCGGCGAAAATGGTCGGCCCGGTGTAGAAGCCGTCCAATCCCGATCCGGCGAATTCGGTGCCGTCGAGCGGTACCGTCACCCCCGGTTGCGACTTTCCGTCCGCGATATACCCCAGGACGGATTCGTACTGCTTCTCGTTGATGATCGAGCCCATGTCGGTGGCTTCGTCCATCGGGTCGCCGACCTTCAATGCCTTGACCTTTTCGACCAGGGCGGCCAGAAATGTGTCGTAGACGTCGGCGTGGACGAATAACCGGGACCCGGCGGTGCAGGACTGACCCTGTCGAGTGAAGCGCATTGCGGTCAGCACGCCGGCCGCGGTCGCGTCGATGTTCTCCGGGGTTGCCGCATCCGGGAAGACGATATTCGGGCTCTTGCCGCCGAGCTCGAGAGAGACGTGGGCCAAACGCTTTCCGGCCTCCTCGGCGACGTGCATGCCGACCCCGGTCGATCCGGTGAACGAGACCTTGTCCACGTCGGGATGCAGCAGCAGGGCCTCGCCGAGTACCGAACCCTTGCCGGTGACGACGTTCAGCACACCCGGCGGGAGGAATTCCGAAGCGATTTCGGCCATCTTGAGAATCGTCAGCGGCGCTTCCTGGGCCGTCTTCAGGATCAGCGTGTTTCCGGCCGCCAATGACGCAGGGGTCTTCATTCCGGCGATCATCAATGGTGAGTTCCAGGGCAGGATTCCGGCAACGACGCCGAGCGGCTCACGCCGGGTGTACTGGAGTTGGTCGTCCCCGGCCGGCAGTACGGTGCCCTTGAATTCGCCGGCGACGCCACCGAAATAGCGAAACAGATTGACCAGGGTCTGCGACTCCGGGCGGGCCTGGGTCCGCAGCGCATTTCCGGTGTCGGCCGCGGTGAGCAGCGCCAATTCTTCGGCGCGTTCCTCCAGGGCATCGGCAATTCGCAGCAGGGCCTTCTGCCGGTCCTTGAAGTGCATGGCGCGCCACGCGGGGAATGCCGCACGGGCGGCCTTGACCGCACGGTCCGCATCCGCAACGCCGCCGACCGGGACACGGGCCAGCACGGTGCCGCGGTGACCGGGGGATATCACGTCACTCCAGCTGCCGTCCAGGGCGGGAACCCACTCACCACCGATCAGCATCGGCTGGTCGGGGATGACGGCCGCAGTCGCCTGCGGCGTGGTGAGCGTCGTTGCCACGGATTCCTCCATCGTCGCGCCCGTCGCCGGGCCTATTCCGCCGGCCCGGATCGGGCCTGTTGAGTTGTGCAACTGGTCTTCTCTGGTGGGCGGCGCGCCTGTGTGGCGGCCGTGGGTCGCCTCGATCAGAGTACTTTGTCAGGACATTCTGTCAATAGACTCGTCGGGTAGAGCTGGTGGCTGGCGCGGATTCGGCTGTGAACACCAGTACCCGCCGACCGACCGGCCATCTGCGTGCCAGGACTGCGTCAGTGGTCGACGAGGGTGACTTCGAAGGAGTACTGGCTGGCCCGATAACAGTGCCGGCCCCACTCGACGGGGCGACCGGAATCGTCGTGCGCCGCTCGCTCCATCGTCAAGACCGGGCTGCCGCGCTTCTCGCCCAGCAGGGTGCATTCCTCGGGAGTGCCTGTCCTGGCTCCGATTCGCTGTTTGGCCACCCGAATGTTCACGCCCTTCTGCCGCATCAGCTGGTACAACCCACGGGCGGCGAGATCCATCTTTCCCAGGCCGATCAAGTCGGCGGGAAGGAAATTCTCCATGATGGCCAACGGCTCTGCGTGTGCGTACCGCAGGCGGCGGAGGTGCAGGACCTCACTGCCCGGTGCGACCGCGAGCATGACGGCAACCTCGTCGGTGGCGATCACCACCTCGTTGGCCAGCACAACCGTGGTCGGTGTCTGGTGGTGATTGGTGAGGTCGTCGAACAGGGAGGTCAACTCGACCGGCCGGGTGACCTGACCGTGAACGACCTGCGTGCCGACCCCGCGCTTGCGCACCAGCAGGCCCTTGTCGACCAATTCCTGGATCGCCCGGCGCATGGTGGGTCGGGACAGGCCGAATTGTTCGGCCAGGCTGATCTCGTTGTCCAGTCGGTCACCGGGAGCGAGATCGCCCTCATTGATGGCATGCTCGATCTGCTGAGCAACCTGGAAGTACAACGGGACCGGGCTGGAACGATCCAGGTCCACAAAGAGCTCGATCATCGAACCTCCCGGCACGTTGTGGGGTTGATCCTAGTACACGTCAGCCCGACATCAATATGACTGTATGTCCTATCAAAGTCTTGACAGATGGTCGTCGAGCGGCCAGAGTCACTTCTCGTTACGGCGACGCCGCCGTCCGGACTCTTTCTCCAGATGGCGCCGCAGGAACCGTGGACATTCGCGGCAGGCCCGGTGAAGAGAACGGAAGGTCCGACAGTGGCCGAGCATTTCGAGGTTGTGACCATGGGAAGGGTCGGCGTCGACCTCTATCCCCTGCAGGACAACGTGGGGTTGGAGGACGTCGAAACGTTCAGCAAGTCGGTCGGCGGCAGCGCCGGCAATGTGGCCATCGCGGCCGCCAAGCATGGCCGCCGCGCGGCGTTGATCTCCAGGACCGGACCGGATGCGTTCGGCCGATTCGTGCACAAGGCACTGCGGGAGATGAACGTCGACGATCGGTTCATCACCGAACTGCCCGACCTGTTGACTCCGGTGACCTTCTGCGAGATGTACCCGCCGGACCATTTCCCGCTGCTGTTCTATCGGTTGCCGATCGCGCCGGACCTGATGATCCGCCCCGAGGAGCTCGACCTCGGCGCGATCGCGGCGGCGGACATTTTCTGGACGACAGTCACCGGGCTATCCCAGGAGCCGAGCCGCTCAGCGCATCACGCGGCCTGGGAGGCCAGGGCCAAGCGGCCGATGACCATCCTTGATCTCGATTACCGAGAGGTCTTCTGGAGCGATCCCGCGCTCGCATCCCGGGAGGTGCGGAAGGCGCTGCCGCACGTCACCATTGCCATCGGCAACAAGGAAGAGTGCGAGATCGCCGTTGGTGAAACCGATCCCATGCGGGCAGGCAAGGCGCTACTGGATGCCGGGGTCGAGTTGGCGATCGTCAAGCAGGGCCCGAAGGGCGTGCTGGGGATGACCAGGGACACCGTGGTCGAGGTGCCGCCGACGCCCATCTCGGTGATCAACGGGCTTGGCGCGGGAGACAGCTTCGGTGGCGCGTTCTGCCACGGATTGCTCTCCGGCTGGGACCTGGAGACCATTCTCCGATTCGGAAACGCGGCGGGGGCGATTGTTGCCACCCGTCGCGAATGTTCAACGGCCATGCCGACGACCGAAGAGGTCGAGGCACTTGTGCGAGAGGTTCAGAATGTCTGATCTGGCGACCGCCAACCCTGTAGTGGCTCCCCGACAACTACTGTGCACGCCGCTGATCTCCGGTGCCACGAATCGCGAGCGGTATGCCGCGTTGACCGACCTTCGGGTTCATGACCCGGAGGCGATTCGGCGGGCGGCCGATGCCCGGATCAAACGCAGCCTCAGCGGTGAGGACGGCCGGCTGATGATCATCGCCGCCGACCATCCGGCCCGTGGCGCAAATGGCGTCGGGGACAGGCCGCTGGCGATGGGCAATCGGATCAGCCTGCTGGAGCGGCTCGAAACAGCCTTGGCCAGGCCGGGTGTCGACGGTCTGCTGGCCAGCCCGGACATCCTGGAGGACCTGCTGCTGCTCGGTGCCCTCGAGGGCAAAGTCGCGATCGGATCGATGAACCGCGGCGGCCTGCAGGGCGCCTGCTTCGAGCTGGACGACCAGTTCACCGGTTATGACGCCCAGGCTTGCGCCGACATGGGGCTCAACGGCGGCAAGACGCTGACCCGCATCGCACTGGACGACCCGGGCACGTGAACACCATGACGGCAACGGCCAACGCGATCAATGAGCTCGCCGACCGCAAACTGATGGCCATGGTGGAGCCGTTCTGGTCGTCCCGGGTCGACGGCAAGGTCCGCAACGATCTGTCCGCCGACGCCGTCATCAAATCCGTCGGCATCTGCAGCGCCCTCGGCCGGACGTCGGCCTACACCTGGATGAAGCTTCCGGTCGTGCCGGACATGGACCGGGTGATGGATTCGACGACCCTGCCGACCCTGCTGCTCGGTGGGGATCCGGACACCAGCCCGGAGGAAACGTTCGCTGCCTGGCGCGCTGCTCTCGCTCTTCCGTCGGTGCGTGGGCTCGTGGTCGGTCGGACCCTGCTGTACCCGGCGGACGACGACGTCGCGGGTGCCGTCGACATTGCGGCCTCGATGGTGCGGTGACCGGAGAAGTGACTGTTTCCACCGAAACTCCAGACTTGGCAACGACTCCCGCACCGGACGGGTCGCGGCGGCTCTATCTTCCGGCGGGCTCGACCGCCCAGGCGCCGTTCGATCTGGTCATCACTCCCGAATCGGCAGGGTGGGGATATTCCAGCCTCCGAGTCGTGACCCTCGCAGTGGGCGGGTCGGTCGAATTCGATACGGGATCGGACGAGATGATCGTGCTACCGCTCAGCGGTGGCGTCGACGTCACCATCGGTGAGACGACATTTCGGTTGACCGGTCGGGACAGCGTCTTCAGCGGCGTCACCGACATCGCCTATCTCCCGATCAACTCGCAGGTGCGGATGACCAGTCCGGGCGGCGGCACGTTCGCGCTACCCGGCGCGCGGGTCACCAGCAGCCTGCCGTTCCGTTATCAGCCGGCGTCGAAGGTCGACGTCGCGCTGCGGGGCAGTGGCTCTGCGACCAGGCAGGTCAACAACTTCGGTATGGGGACCGGCATCGAATGCGTCAAGATGCTGGCCTGCGAGGTACTCACCCCGGCATCCAACTGGTCGTCCTACCCGCCGCACAAGCACGACGAGAACAACGGCACCGAGACCGAACTGGAAGAGATCTACTACTACAAGTTCGCCTCGGTGGCGCCGCTCGGCAACCCGGCGCGGGACGCGAAAGCCGTTGGTTACCAGCGGGTCTACGGCACGGACAAGCGTCCGATCGAGGTGTTGGAAGAGGTTGCGCGACGCCGACACCGTTCTCGTCCCGCACGGCTGGCACGGTCCCTGTATTGCCGCGCCCTCGCACCACATGTACTACCTCAACGTGATGGCCGGTCCCGGCGAGGAGCGCGCCTGGGGAATCAGTGACGACCCCAACCACGGTTGGGTGCGCGACACCTGGGCCGAGCAGGCCACCGATCCGCGACTGCCGTTCTATACGCGCTCCGAAATCCGACTGACTTGAGACACACAAACCCGACCACTTTCCGGAAATGACAGAAGGAGAACCCTGGTGAACAGCACGAGCAGCTCCGCCGGCTCGGCAGGGGGCACCACCATCCGGCTGACGGTCGCCCAGGCCGTCGTGAAGTTCCTCGGCCAGCAGTATTCCGAGCGGGACGGCGTGAAACGCAAGTTCTTCGCCGGCTGCTTCGGGATCTTCGGGCACGGCAACGTGGCCGGCCTCGGCCAGGCGTTGCTGCAGTCGGAGCTGCTGACCCCCGGCGAACTTCCCTACCATCAGGGCCGCAACGAGCAGGCCATGGTGCACATCGCCGCCGGATATGCCGCGTCAGTTGGACCGGCTGCAGGCGTTCGCGGTGACCGCGTCGGTCGGTCCGGGGGCCAGCAACATGCTCACCGGTGCCGCGTTGGCGACCATCAACCGGCTGCCCGTGCTGTTGCTGCCGAGTGACATCTTCGCCACCAGGGTCGTCCTCCCCGGTGTTGCAGGAACTGGAACAGCCCTATGGGTATGACGTTTCGGTCAACGATGCCTTCCGCCCGGTGTCCCGGTTCTTCGACCGGGTGTGGCGGGCCGAGCAGTTGCCGGCCGCGCTGCTGGGCGCCATGCGGGTGCTGACCGACCCGGCTGAAACCGGGGCAGCAACGGTGGCCTTGCCGGAGGACGTGCAGGCCGAGGCGCACGACTGGCCCGTCGACCTGTTCAAAGAGCGGGTGTGGCGGATCGCCCGCCCGGTTCCCGAACCCGAGGTACTCGATGCCGTCGCCGAGATCATTCGCGGTGCCAGCAAGCCGGTGATCATCGCCGGCGGCGGCGTCACCTATTCCGAGGCCAACGGCGCGCTGAAGGAGTTCGTCGAGGCCACCGGCATCCCGATCTCCGAAACCCAGGCAGGCAAGGGCTCTTTGCCCTTCGACCACCCGCTGAACCTGGGCGCCGTTGGCGCAACCGGGAATCCGGCGGCGAACCTGTTCGCCCGGCAGGCGGACGTCATCATCGGAATCGGCACCAGGTACTCGGATTTCACCACCGCGTCGCGGACGATCTTCCAGAACCCCGACGTAAGTTCATCAACATCAACGTCGCGTCGATCGACGCCGTCAAGCATGCGGGACTGCCGGTGCAGGCCGACGCCAAGCGCACCCTGGAGGCACTCACCCCGCTGCTGGCCGGCTACTCGACCGCTGCGGCCTACCAGCAGGAGGCGCAGGCGAAGGCCAAGGCCTGGGACGACGAGGTGGTGGCGTCCTTCCATTCCGGCTACGGGGAGCGGACCGGCCTGCTGGCTCAGGCCGAGGTGCTCGGTGCGGTCGATGAGGTGATGGAGGCCAGGGACGTCGTGGTCTGTGCGGCCGGCTCTCTCCCGGGGACCTGCACGGATGTGGCGGACCCGGGACCGCAAGGGCTACCACGTCGAATACGGCTTCTCCTGCATGGGATACGAGATCCCCGGCGGCATCGGCATCCGGATGGCCGCGCCGGATCGGGACGTCTTCGTCACGATCGGCGACGGCTCGTACCTGATGATGCCGACCGAACTGGTGACCGCTGTCCAGGAGGGCATCAAGATCATCGTGGTGCTGCTGCAGAACCACGGCTACGCCTCGATCGGTTCGCTCGCCGAATCCCTCGGGGTGCAACGGTTCGGCACCAAGTACCGCTATCGCAACGCGGAGTCCGGGCGGCTGGACGGCGGCATCCTGCCGGTCGACCTGGCGGCGAATGCGGCCAGTCTGGGGGTCAAGGTGCTCAAGGCCTCCACCCTGGTGGAGCTCAAGGATGCGTTGGCCAAGGCCAAGGCCTCCGAGACGGCCGTCCTGGTGCATGTCGACACCGACCTGGAGTATCAGTCGCCCGGTGGCGACGGCTGGTGGGACGTTCCGGTGGCCGAGATCTCCGAGCTGGACTTCACCCGGGCCGCCCGGGAGACCTATGACGGCTTCAAGGCCACCCAGCTGCCCCTGCTCTAACCGACCTGGCGCGCGCCGATCAAAGTCGCCAGCGCGGACGAACTTGCACGAAATGTGACTGCAGTGACAGAAGTCAACTACTTCATCCGCGCCGAGGAAGTTGATCGGCGCGGGCCCGGGAGGCAAAGCACACCATGACCACGATTACCGATCCAGAAGCCCTGCCCAGCGCCGACAACAATGCCGCGCCGGGGGAACTGCTGACCGTTCCGCATTGGAAGGGTGGCGCTCCGTTCGCGGGGGATGCCGCCCGGACGTCCGAGGTGTTCGACCCCGCCACCGGGCGGGTGACCAAGCGCCTCGCACTGGCCTCACGGGCGGACGCCGACGCCGTCATCGCTGCCGCGCACGAGGCCTGGCCGGCGTGGCGGGACATCTCGCTGGCCCGCCGCACCCAGATCCTGTTCCGCTTCCGCGAACTGCTCAACGAGCGCAAGGGCGAGGCGGCGGAGCTGATCACCAGCCGAGCACGGCAAGGTGCTGTCCGACGCCCTCGGCGAGGTCACCCGCGGCCAGGAGGTCGTCGAGTTCGCCTGCGGGCTGGCGCATCTGCTCAAGGGCAGCCTCACCGAGAACGCGTCAACCAAGGTCGACGTCTCCTCGCTGCGGCAGCCGCTGGGCGTCGTCGGCATCATCTCGCCGTTCAACTTCCCGGCCATGGTGCCGATGTGGTTCTTCCCGGTCGCCATCGCGGCCGGCAACATGTGTCGTCCTCAAGCCCAGCGAGAAGGACCCGTCGACGGCGAACTGGCTGGCCGCGCTGTGGCAGGAGGCCGGACTGCCCGACGGGGTGTTCAGCGTCCTGCACGGTGACAAGGTCGCGGTCGACGCGCTGCTGGAAGACCCGCGGGTGAAGGCGATCTCGTTCGTCGGGTCCACCCCGATCGCCCGGTACGTCTACGAGACCGGCACCCGCAACGGCAAGCGGGTGCAGGCCCTCGGCGGCGCGAAGAACCACATGGTGGTGCTGCCGGACGCCGACCTCGATTTGGCCGCGGACGCCGCGGTGAACGCCGGCTTCGGCTCCGCAGGGGAGCGCTGCATGGCGATCAGCGCGCTGGTCGCGGTGGACGTCATCGCCGACGAGCTGATCGCGAAGATCACCGAGCGGATGGCCACCCTGCGGACCGGTGACGGCAAGCGTGGGTGCGATATGGGCCCGTTGGTCACCGGGGTGCACCGGGACAAGGTGCAGGGCTACGTCGATGCCGGGGTCGAGGCCGGCGCGGAATTGGTGGTGGACGGCCGCAACCCGGTGGTTGACGGCGAACCGGGCGGTTTCTGGCTCGGCCCAACACTTTTCGACAAGGTCACGACGGACATGTCGATCTACGTCGACGAGATCTTCGGGCCGGTGCTGTCGGTGCTGCGGGTCGATTCCTACGACGACGCCCTCACGCTGGTCAACAGCAACCCCTACGGCAACGGCACGGCGATCTTCACCAACGACGGTGGCGCCGCCCGCCGGTACCAGAACGAGGTCGAGGTGGGCATGGTCGGGATCAACGTCCCGGTCCCGGTCCCGGTCGGCTACTACTCCTTCGGCGGGTGGAAGGCCTCGCTGTTCGGCGACACCCACGCTCACGGCACCGAGGGCTTCAGCTTCTATACCCGGAACAAGGTCATCACCACCCGCTGGCTCGACCCCAGCCACGGCGGACTCAACCTCGGCTTCCCGCAGAACGAATAGGTAGCGAACCGGGCGCAGTCAACGGCTACGGGGCGAGGGTGTGCCGGCGAATTGTCGTCCTCGCGATGGATCGACGTCTGTCCGGTGCTCTGCCGGCGCACCCGCCGTTGCTCGATAGGTGCTGTGTGGAAACGACTCTCGTCCTGACCGCCCTGCTGCCGGGGCTGTCGAACCGGGCAGATCACAACTCGGTCAAGACGTAAGAATGTCAGTACAAACTATTGACAACACATGTGGTCCAGGCCACTCTTAGGCGAGCCGGTTGGACCGGCCGTTGAACGGAGGAATGAATGGGCGCCAATGGCGACGCCGGGTACCTGACCAGCAGCTCGGCCCTCGATTCCCCACGGGTACCGGCCACGGTGAACGCGGAGAATCTCCCGTTCGGCCTGGCCGTCGCGCTCGATGCCACTGGATGTCGCCGGCGCGTCAGTGAGCCCGCCAACCAAGATCGCTAGCGGCCGAATCGGGTCACTTCGATGACAAGCAACGCCCGTCAGTACCAACCTCCCCTGGGACGCCATGTCCCGCAACGAAAGGACCCGAATCGATGACGATTCGCAAGAAGGCCCTCGGTCTGACCGCGGTAGCCGTGGCCGCTGCCCTGGCTCTCACCGCCTGTAGCAGCACCGGCGGGCGGCCGACGACGAGGCCGCACCGCAGCGGCCGGGACGGACAGGCCAGCGGCGGCGGCGCGGTCGCGGACACCCCGAAGTACACCGTAGCGATGATCACCCACGAGGCACCCGGGTGACACCTTCTGGGACAAGGTCCGGCCGGCGCGAGGCCGCAGCCGCCAAGGACAACATCACCCTGAAGTACTCCAATGATCCCGGCTGCGGGCAGGCCACGCTGGTCCAGAACGCCGTCGACAGCAAGGTCGACGGCATCGCCACCACGTTGTCGACTCCGGCCGCCATGCCGGGGCGATGAAGTCCGCGACCGATGCGGGATCCCGGTGGTCGGGCTTCAACGCCGGAATCGACGCGTACAAGGAACTCGGCGCGCTGATGTATTTCGGCTCCGATGAGACCGTGGCCGGCAAAGCGGTCGGCAAGCGGATCGCCGATGTGGGTGCCAAGCACCCGCTGTGCGTCATCCAGGAGCAGGGTCGGTCGCAGTTGGAGGCGCGGTGCGCGGGTGTCTGGCAAAGGCACCGGGCACCGAGAACCTGCAGGTCAACGGACCTGACCATGCCCTCGGTGACCTCGACCGATCGCGGCGAAGTTGCAGCAGGACCCGTCCATCGACTACATCGTGGCGCTGGGTGCTCTTACGCGTCGGCCGCCATGCAGGCGTCGCGGAGGCCGACGGTACCGCCAAGGTCGTGACGTTCGACCTGAACGCGGATGTGGCGAAGGCAGATCCAGGACGGCACGATCGAGTTCTCGGTCGATCAGCAGCCTTACCTGCAGGGCTACAGGCAGTTGATCAGCTGTGGCTTACCTGACCAACAGGAACGACCTCGGTGGTGGGCTGCCGGTCCTGACCGGTCCGTCCTTCGTCGACGCCGAGAACATCGAGGACATCCTCCCGTATCGCCGCCGACAACACCCGTTGATGTCACCACCCAGCTGGAGGAGTAGCATGAGTCAATCTCTCAGCCGGGACCCCCGGCGAACGCCGCCGGCTGCGTCTGGTGCAGCCGGCCTTCGCCGCCGAAGGCGCCCGTCTCCTTGACCACTCGGGCGTTGGCCCGACCCGAGATCGGCGCGCTGTTCGCGGCCGTCGCGATCTACATCTTCTTCTTCGTCGTCGCGCCGGCGTTCCGGTCGCCCGAGTCGTTGTCGACGATTCTGTATGCGAGTTCCTCGATCGGGATCGTCGCGGTCGGGGTCGGCATGCTGATGATCGGTGGTGAGTTCGACCTCTCGGCCGGTGTCGCGTGCGTCACCTACGCGCTGACCGCGGCAATGCTGAGTTACCAGTTCAACCTGAACATGTGGGTCGGCGTCTTCCTGGCATGGTCCTCTCGCTGTTCGTCGGATTCCTCAACGGCTACCTCGTCGTGCGGACCGGGATACCGAGCTTCCTGATCACCCTGGGAACGTTCTTCGTCCTGCAGGGCGCGAACCTCGGCGTGACGAAACTGGTGACCGGGCGGTGGCCACGCAAGAACGTCTCCGACATCGAGGGCTTCGACGCGCCAATGCTGTTCGCGTCATCGTTCGACATCGGCGGCGTCACGGTGAAGATCACCGTGATCTGGTGGCTCCTGTTCGTGCGCTCGCGTCGTGGACCTTGACCCGGACCCGGATCGGCAACTGGATCTTCGCGGTCGGCGGTAACGCGGCATCGCCCGGGCGGTCGGTGTACCGGTGAACAACGTCAAGGTCGGCCTGTTCATGAGGGTCGGGTTCCTGGCCTGGTTCTCCGGGATGCATCGGCTGTTCGCGTTCAACACCATCCAGGCCGGTAGGGCGTCGGTAAGGAATTCCTCTACATCATTGCCGCGGTCGTCGGTGGCACATTGCTGACCGGTGGTTACGGCTCCGCGTCGGTGACCGCGATCGGTGCGTTCATCTTCGGCATGACCCCCCAGGGCATCGTCTACGCCGGGTGGGATCCGAACTGGTTCAAGGCGTTCCTCGGGGTCATGTTGCTGCTCGCGGTCGCGGTGAACCTCTCTGTCAAGAAGCTCCGCTACGACCCGGAAGGCATGAGACATGACTGACACGTTGAGTGACCACGCGGACCCGACGCTGAAAAAGGGTGCCCCACTGATCGAGATGACCGGCGTTGGCAAGACCTACGGTGCGATCGGGCCTTCAATGGCATCAACCTGTCGGTCGGTGCCGGGCGAGGTGACCTGTGTACTGGGTGACAACGGCGCCGGGAAAGTCGACCCTGATCAAGATCATAGTCCGGGGTTGCACTCGCATTCCGAGGGCAGCCTGAAGGTCGATGGCAAAAGAAGTGCATTTCTCCTCCCCCCGTGAGTCGTTTGGACCATGGCATCGCCACGGTTTACCAGGACCTCGCAGTGGTCGAGACTCATGGAGGTCTGGCGCAACTTCTTCCTTGGATCGGAGATGCGGGCGGGAAATATATCCGTTGGCACCGATGAAAATCAAGGAAATGCGGGAGATTGCGGACACCGAGCTGCAGGAAGATGGGCATCCACCGTCAAGGACATCAACCAGCCGATCGGCACCCTTTCCGGAGGCCAGCGGCAGTGCGTCGCGATCGCCCGGGCGGTGTACTTCGGCGCTCGGGTACTGATCCTCGACGAGCCGACGGCTGCACTGGGTGTCAAGCAGTCCGGCGTGGTGCTCAAGTACACCGCCGCGGCCCGTGATGCCGGCCTTGGGCGTGGTCTTCATCACCCACAACCCGCACCACGCCCTACCTTGTCGGGAAATCACTTCATCCATCCTCAAGCTCGGTCAGCGGGTCCTGGACAAGAAGCGGTCGGAGGTCACCCTCGAGGAACTCACCGCTGAGATGGCCGGTGGTCGCGAACTCGCCGAACTTTCCCACGAACTCGAGGCCACCCAACGCTGAAGCCGATCGATGCCCGAATTGCATCTTGCAGCAGCGGCACAGTCTCCCGGGCCTCGGGGGACAGGATCGACAGCTTCCCCGCCTGCACTCCACGCCGGGGTGCAGGCGGGGACTCTCCAACCCCATGAATTCTTGTGCGTTTTCCAATAGGAGGAATCAGACGTGACAGTCAACGTCGGAGTGATCGGCGTCGGGATGATCGGGAAGGACCACATTCGGCGACTGACAACAGTTCTCGCCGGTGCTGCGGTCGTCGCGGTCACCGATGTCAACCTCGATGAGGCCAAGAAGGTCGCCGATGGACTGCCCGGCGCGACTGTGTACTCGACGGGTCAGGAACTGATCACCGCCGACGCCGTCGATGCAATCGTGGTCTGCTCCTGGGGCCCGACCCACGAGGAGAATGTCCTGGCCGCCATCGCCGCCGGAAAGCCCGTCTTCTGCGAGAAGCCGCTGGCCACCAGCCAGGAGGCCTGCCTGCGGATCATCGATGCGGAGGTGGCATTCGGCCGCCGGTTGGTGCAGGTCGGTTACATGCGCCGATACGACCGGGCCTACCGGGCATTGAAGGCCGGTTGTGGACAGCGGCGAGATCGGTGCTCCGTTGATCATGCACTGCACGCACCGCAACCCCAGTGTGCCGGGGCACTACACCAAGGACATGGCGATCACCGACACTGCGGTGCACGAGATCGACATGGTGCGCTGGCTGTTCGGCGAGGAGATCGTCGGCACCACGGGTGCTCTTTCCCGCGCAAGAGCAAGAATGGCTGGGGAACTGCAGGATCCGCTGGTGCTGCTGCTGGAGATGGAGAACGGCGCCCTCATCGACGTCGAGATATCCGTCAACATCAGGTACGGGTACGACATCCGCGGTGAGGTGGTCGGCGAGGAGGGCACGGCTGCCCTCGGCGAGTCGAGTCCGATCACGGTCGCGGAAGAACAACCAGTACTCCGGGCGGGTGCCGGCGGACTGGCGCGAGCAGGTTCCTCTCCGCCTACGACGTCGAATTCCAGGAATGGGTCGACGGCGTTCGCGACGGCGGCACCCACGGACCGAGTTCGTGGGACGGCTACGCCGCCGCCGTAGTGTCGGACGCTGCTGCCGTCGAGTCCATCGCCGCCGGGGCCCGCACCATCGTGAAAATGGGCGCGAAGCCCGCGCTCTACGGCTGAACCCTGCACGGGCCGATCGCGCGGAGGTGTCCCCCGACGAGCGTTGTCATGATCATGCTCACCGCCGCGGCATCAAACCCGCTGACCGGACGTCTCATCTAGGTAGGAGCACCACAACACCTGAGATGAGAGGCAATAATGTTCAACCGTTTGAGCAAGACCATGCAGGACGGCCGAGAAGCCGGCCGGACGTACCGACGGGCCGTCGACCGCTCGATAGGGCTCGAAGACGCCAAGGCCCGCGCACTTGTAAACAACGCCTTCCGGTCAGCGCTTCGCTGATCCGGAAACTTCATCCGACCCCAGGAGATCGCCCGTGACCACGACCAGCTCTGACTTCTCCCGATTGACCCTCGGGACGGCTCCCGACTCCTGGGGGTGTGGTTCGCCCGGGATGAACACCAGGTGGGCTGGAAGCAGTACCTCGACGACGTGCAGAACGCCGGGTACGTGTGGACCGAGTTGGGGCCGCAGGGCTTTTTGCCGCAGGACCCGCAGCAGCTCCGCGACGAACTGGATCAGCGCGGCCTGAAGGTCTGCGGTGGAACGGTTTTCGCCGGCCTACACAAGGGCAAGGAGGCGCTGGACAAGGCGATCGCCGAGTTCGGCCAGGAGGCGAAGCTGCTCAGCGAGGTGGGCGCGAAGTACCTGATCCACCTACCGGAGCAATACACCGATCTGCACACGGGCGCGGCGATGGAGCCCGGCGAGCTTGATCCCGAGCAGTGGAAGTCGCTGGTCGCGGGCACCAACGAACTGGGCCGGATCATCTTCGAGGAGTACGGCGTCAACCTGGTCTCCCACCCACACGCCGATACCCACCTGGACACCCAGGACCGGATCGAGCAGTTCCTGGTGGAGACCGACCCTCGGTATGTGAACCTGTGCCTGGACACCGGGCACGTTGCCTACTGCGGTGGGGACAATCTGCAGATCATCGAGCACTTCCCCGAGCGGATCCACTACCTGCACATCAAGCTGGTCGACCCGAAGATCCGGGAGCGGGTGCAGGCCGAAGGGCTGTCGCTGGCCGAGGCCGTGCCGCTGGGCATCATGGTCGAACCGCCCTACGGCGAGCCCGACGTACCCTCGCTGCTGACTGCGCTGTCCGCCCTGGACCGGGACATTTTCGCTGTCATCGAGCAGGATCTGTACCCGATCCCGTCCCACCTGCCGCTGGCGATCCAGGCCAGGGCTGCCGGGTACTTCACCGCTCTGGGGCTTGGCCCGGTCCGGCGCTGGCCCTACTGACCCGGAATCACTGGCCGGTCGACCATTGTTGGGCCGGACGGCGCACAATCAGGTCTCGATGGTGACTCGAAGATTCCGCTGGTTGATCGTCGCGGTCGTCGCCGGCGTCCTCGGCGGTGTTGCCGCGGTGAGTCTTGGGTGCCGGCGGTTGTCGGCGTACAAGCTGCCGTGGGCGTCGGGCGTCACTCACCGGGTGATGCAGGGGAATTACCTGTCCCAGGACATGGGCGGGTGCGTCAGCGGGTGCGGTACCCATGACGATGACGCCATGCGATTCGCCTGGGATTTCGATCTCCCGGAGGGCACGGAAGTGCTGGCGGCACGTGCCGGCACGGTGGCGTTGATGAACGGCAGTTGGCGCAGCGACCACTGCGGGGGGACCAACGCCGCCGAAGCGGGTCCGATCATCAGTCAATTCATCGGCAATGAGGCCAATTTCGTCGAAATAGCTCACGGCGACGGGACTTCCGCGCTGTACCTGCACCTGAGCGAGGTGGATCCGGCGATCGAAAGCAAGGCGAAGACCGGCGAACCCGTCGCACAGGGGGAACTGCTCGGCCTCTCCGGCAAAACCGGCTACACCCAATGCTTTCCACACCTGCACTTCCAGGTGGAGAACAGCGTCAGGGCCGACTGGTTCACCACATCGCAGCCGATCACCTTCGCCGACCATGACGTCACGTCCCGGACGCCCAACGGCGTTCCGCAGGAAGGTCAGTCGTACCTGTCGGACAACACGCCGGTGCGGGCCGCACCCTGACCGGCCGGCAGCGCGCCCATCGGGATGTGCGGAATGGGTAGAAGCCACCGCTGTTCATCCATGCACCTTCACAGGAGCCATCGATCAGGCGACCTGGACCGCTGCGCCGTCGGCTGCAGCGGAGGCAACGATTCTGCTTGGTCTCGTCGCAATAACGATGTTGCTGCCGTTTGCAGCATCGTCGCTCACTCTCTGTCAACACTCTCTGCCAGTACACCTTGGTTTGGCCGGGGCATTCCGTTTGGCGACCGGGTTGGTCCCGCCAGTGGGACAAATATGCCGAAAAGGCGCTGTCGGGCAAACTGCACGTATGGGTGGCGGCGGTCCTCACAACGTCGCATTTCGACGGTATTCGGCTCGAAGGGCGGTCGCTGTACCGAGTCCCCATACTTAGGATGCCGACCCACGCATCGACAGAGAGTAACGACAGCTCTGGTACCGAGAGGGGTCGGCCGGCCCGTGCATCCACGAACGGGCTAACCTTTTTTGTCGTTTGCGCGACATACAGCTACTCTCCAGGCAGCATCCGTTGACGCGATGAGGAGCCCAAACTTGACGAGTCCGACCGCAACCCTTTATGAGGTGCTCGGCGCTGAGGACGGGATCAGGGGCGCCGTCGATGCCTTTTACGAGCGTGTCGTCGCAGATCCGGAACTGGCGTCCTATTTCACCGGGGTCGACATGATCTCGTTGCGCCGGCACCAGACGGACATGCTCGTGACGGCCACTGGGGGACCGCGGACGTACACGGGGCAGGACATGGCCGAGGCGCATCATGGGCTCGATATCACCGACGCCGCTTTCGGCAGGGTGGTCGGTCATCTCGGCGCGGCGCTCCAGGCGGCGGGTGCGGACGAGCAGACCATCGGCTCGGTCGTCGAAGTCCTTTCGCCGCTGCGTTCCGCCATCGTGAGCGCCTGAGGTTCGACAGTGGCGCTCGACACCCAAGCACTGAAGAACAACTTCGCCGCCGTTGCGGCGCACGGCGGTGACGACGTTGCGCTGTACTTCTACAGCTACCTCTTCCTGAAATTCCCAGAGACAAGGGAGATGTTCCCGCCGGCGATGACCCGGCAACGGGACCGGCTGGTGGGTGCGCTCGTGCGGATCGTCACCGACGTCGACAATGTCGGCGAGTTGGTGCCCTACCTGGAGGATCTCGGTCGGGACCATCGCAAATTCGGTACGTTGACCGCGCACTACCCCGCTGTCGGCGAAGCACTGCTGGCCACGTTGCGGCACTTCAGCGGTGATGACTGGACCGACGAACTGCAGGACAACTGGGCAACGGCCTATGGAGTCGTTGCCGGCGCAATGTCGGGCGCGGCCGAGAAGATGGCCGAGATCGAGCCGGCCTGGTGGGACGCCGACATCGTCGAGGTGGAGCTGCGAACCTTCGATATCGCGGTGCTCAAGGTTCGTACCGAGACTGTCCACCCGTATGTCGCTGGTCAGTCCGTTTCGGTGGAGCCGACCACGCTGCGTCCGCGCGAGTGGCGCTTCTATACGCCCGCGAACGCGCCGGGTGGCCTGGAGATCGAACTGCACGCTCGGCTGATTAACGGCGGCCCCGTCTCGACCGCCTTGGTGCGCAGCGCCTCTGCAGGCGATCGGCTTCGACTCGGGCCACCCTTCGGCCGGATGATGCTCGACCGGGAGTCGAACCGGGAGCTGCTGATGGTCGGGGGCAGCACGGGGCTGGCGCCGTTGAAGGCGATGATCGACCAGCTGGCCAGGGACGGCGGCCGACGGACCCACCTGTATTTCGGTGCGCGGACGGTCCGGGAGATCTACGACCGCAAAGATCTTGAGGCGATGGCCAATCGCTATCGATGGCTGACGGTGGTGATCGTCATCTCCGACGATATCCGTTGGACGGGCCCCCGCGGCATGGTCGGAACGGTTGCTGCCGCGGCCGGTGACTGGACACAGCACGATGTTTTCGTCTGCGGATCTCCGGCGATGGTGGAGTCCACGGTCAAGGAACTGGTGGGTGCCGGAGTGCCCGAGGACCAGATCAAGTTCGAAGAATTCAGCGCGGCCTAGCGGTGAACACCCTAAGGGAGAATTCCATGACGGATGCGACGGCCAACTTCCCTGATGCAGATGCGGTGACCGGGTCCGACCTCAAGAACGTCGCCTTCGCCTCCTCCAAGGGATTCGGTCGTGGGTACGACCACGTCGAGGTGGAGGCGTTTGTGGCACGCTGCGCCGACCTCGTCGACCAGTTGCGCGGCCGGCTCCGTGATCGCGACGGGACCATTCTCGATCTGCAGGTCCAGGTCGACTCCCTGCAGGAGCGGGTTGACCGGGACAGCCGCAGCAAAGAGGTTGCCAACGCGATCAGCGTGTTGACCAACGCCCAACAGACTGCCGACAAGACGGTTGCGCAGGCGGACGACTACAGCGCCAGGGTGATGTCCGAGGCCAGGGACCTGTACGAGGACGCGCGACGCAATGCGGCGACACTCGAGCAGGAGACCGAGGCCAAGGCCCGGCACGTCTACGAGGAGGCCCTGGGCCGGGCCGAGTCACTTGAGCGCGAGTCAAATGAGAAGCTGGCCAAGTTGTCCCTTTCCGCGGCCACCGCGCAGCAGGAACTGGAGTCCCAGACGGCGTACCTGCGGACGTTGCGGGACACCACCAGGACGCAGATGGAAGCCTTCCTGGAGGGTCTGCTCGATCACGTCACCGACGCCTACGGGCAGGCCCACCCGATGGCGGCAGAGGCGGCCAGCGCCAGCAACCCACGAATTGTGCGGCGGAACAGGAGTGCCGGGCGGTCCAACAATGGTTCGACCAGGTCCGCGTCCACGCTTCGGGTGGCCGGGGTAGGAACTCGCCGGATCGGCGATCAGATCCCGTCGCCGAAGTCGGCACCGGCCGAGGAGAACTGGGACACCGAAGAATAGGGCCGAGGGGCCATCCGCAGCGCACGCTTGGCGCGCTTCGGGCGACTTCGAGCCGGCCACGAGTGCTATCGACTGCTCAGCGCTCGCACGCCGAGTTCCGCCTCGACGGCGGCGGCGAAAACGTCGATGTCCTCCGCGGTGGTGTCGAACGCGCACATCCAGCGGACCTCACCCGTTGCCGGGTTCCAGTCGTAGAACCGGAACGTGCGTCGCAGCCGTTCGGCGACGGCCGGGTCGATGATCGCGAAGACGGCATTCGCCTGAACAGGCTGGGTGATCTGCACACCCGGCAGGTCACGGACCGCCACCGCCAGTCGCGCGGCCATCGCGTTGGCGTGCCGCGCGGATTCGATCCACAGGTCGCCCTCGAGCAGGGCGACGAGTTGCGCCGAAACGAAACGCATCTTGGACGCGAGTTGCATGTTCATCTTCCGCAGGAAGGTCAGCCCGGCTGGACGCCGTCGGGCTGCAGCACGACGATGGCCTCGCCGAACAGCAGACCGTTCTTGGTGCCGCCGAACGACACCACATCGACGCCGGCGTCGGTCGTGAAGGCGCGCAGCGGCAGGTCGAGGCTTGCTGCGGCGTTGGCGATCCGGGCCCCATCGAGGTGCAGTCGCATGCCGAGGGGATGGATGTGGTCGGCGATCGCCCTGATCTCGTCCGCGGTGTAGGCCGTGCCGAGTTCGGTGGTCTGGGTGATCGAGACGGCCAGCGGTTGCGCCCGGTGCTCGTCGCCCCAGCCGTAGGCCTGCCGGTCGATCAGTTCGGGGGTGAGCTTGCCGTCGGGGGTGGGAACGGTGAGCAGCTTGATCGCTCCGACTCGTTCCGGGGCGCCGTTCTCGTCGGTGTTGATGTGCGCGGTTTCGGTGCAGATCACCGCACCCCACCGGGGGAGCATCGATTGCAACGACAGCACGTTGGCGCCGGTGCCGTTGAAGACCGGGAAGACCTCGACGTCGGGACCGAGATGGCCGGCCATCACCTCCTGCAACCGGGCCGTGTACGCGTCCTCACCGTAGGAAATCTGGTGCCCGCCGTTGGCTTCCGCGATGGCGGCGATCATCTCCGGGTGGGCTCCGGCGTAGTTGTCCGAGGCGAAGCCGCGGCTGTCGGGGTCGTGCAGGGTGGTCACGTCGTCGAGTCTTTCGTTCGTAGTAGTGCCGAGTCACAGCGGTGCCGGGTCACAGCAGTCCCGGGTCCCGGTGGTACCGGGTACAGCATGCCGGAGTGGTGCCGGGCTCGCGGTGGTGCTGGCTGACGGTGGTGCCGCGTCGCTCGACAGGCTGGGCAGGACGGCACTGACGCCATGGGCGGCGGCAGTCAGCTACCCAGCGCGATCCGGGCGCCGTTGAGCTCCGCGGCATCAGTCGACCATAGCCCGACGATTCGGGCGGCCAGGTCGTCGACGTCCGTGTACCCCGGGAACTTCCGTTCCGGGGATTCGGCGCGCATCCGGTCGTCGACCAGGGCTTTGATCACCAGAATCGTGGCGGCCGAGGTCTGCGGCACCGGATTTTCCTTGCGCGCGGACTGGGTGCGGCGCAGCGAGTCGGCCAGTGCGAGCATCCAGGCCTCCGCCGCGGCCTTCGCGGCCGCGTAGTTCGCGGATCCGGCCGTCGGGGATGCAGCGGCTGCCGCCGAGACAATGACGGCCCGTCCCCCCGGCGACCTGACAAGGTCGTCGTGGAAGGCCAGCGTGACGTGCCGGAGCGTGTCGATCAGCGCGACCGACAAGAACCGCCAGTCCTCGTCGGTGTTGGCCGCGAAGTCCGCGCCGCCCCGGTAGCCGCCGATGAGGTGGACCACCCCGTCGACAGACCCGTGGCGCTCCCGCACCCGGGCTGCGAGATGGTCGGCCGCTGACTCCTCGCTCAGATCGGCGACCTCGGTGAAGACGCCCGGAATGGTGTCGGCCAGGGCCGACAGTCGCGGTGCGGAGTGGCCGACGGCGACCACCGTCGCCCCGGCCGCCTGCAGCGCCCGCGCGGTCGCGGTGCCGGCGGAACCCGCCGCACCGGTGACAACTACGACCCGGCCAGCGGGTCCCGTCATGCTGACCTCATCCGGTGATTCCGGCAGTTGACTTGACGATGGGAGAGAGCTTTCGGCTCAACGCTTCGTAGAACATCGAGAGCGGGAACTCATCGGGCAGAACGGCATCCGTCAGGCCCTTCGGCGGTCCGGAGACCGGAAGCTCTGCGGCACCTTTCGCCCAGGTTGACGCGGGGTGTGGCTCGAGGGTGCTGGAGACCAACTGGTAGGCAGCGAGCCAGTGGCTGATCTTCGGTCGGTCGATCGAGCGCCAGTACAGCGACTCGATCTGCTCGCCCAATTCCAGGACGGCATCGGTGACCTTGTCCCATTCGATGGACAGCCGGTTGTCGGTCCAATGCAGGACGCGGTGCTGGTGCAGCCAGGCGAACAGCAACTGCCCACCGAGGCCGTCGTAATTGCGGACCCGACTGCCGGTGATCGCGAAGCGGAAGATGCGGTCGAAGATTACGGCATATTGGACCAGCCGGGCATGCGGGACGCCTTGCTGTTCCAGCGCAACTGATTCCCGGAAAGCCGTGAGGTCACAGCGCAATTCTTCCAACGAGTACAGGAAATACGGCATCCGCTGCTTGATCATGAACGGGTCGAAAGGCAGGTCGCCGTGCATGTGGGTCCGGTCGTGGATGAGGTCCCACATGACGAAGGTCTCCTCGGCCAGTTGCTGATCCTCCAGCAGCCGGGCCGCGTCCGGCGGCAGCGCGAGTTTGGTGGTCTCGGCCGCCGCGGAAATGACGGTGCGGAAGCGGGCAGCTTCCCGGTCGGCGAAGATCGCTCCCCAGGTGAACTTCGGAACCTCCCGCATGGCGACGGTTTCCGGGAACAGCACGGCGGAATTCGTGTCGTAGCCGGGAGTGAAATCGAGGAACCGGATGGGTACGAAAAGCTTGTTCGAGTAGGCCCCGACCTCCAGTTCGGCGATGAACTCCGGCCAGATCACCTGCACCAAAACGGCCTCCACATGGCGGTCGGGGCTGCCGTTCTGGGTGTACATCGGGAAGACCACCAGGTGCTCGCGGCCGTCGACGCGGTCGGTCTCCGGGTGGAACGCGGTCAGTGAGTCCAAGAAGTCGGGGATAGCGAAGCCGCCCTCGTTCCAGCGCGTGAAGTCCTTGACCAGGGCGGCCAGGTAGTCGCCGTCGTGCGGGAATCGCGGCGAGATCTCGATGACGGCATCGACGATCGTCTGGACCAGAGCGGAGGCCGCTCGATGGTTCGCGGGGTCCGGCACAGAGCCGTCGGTGACCTGCAGGCCCTGTAGTTCGGTGACCGCGGCCTTCAGTCGCAGCCATGATGCGTCGGCGGTGATGGTCGACCGGATCGGGGCACGCCGGTGCCGCAGGTGCCCGGCCGCATAGGTGATCGCGTTGAAGACCAGTTCGTCGCTGGATACGTTGTCGGTCGGGTGGATGGCGAGCACGACGACGCGGCCCTGACCGAACTCGGAGAATGCCGCGACCGGAATGCTTGACCTGTCGGCGGATCGCAGCAGGGTCGTGGCGGGGGACTGAACACGCAGCGAACCGGTGACGGTCAGCTGGGCCGGGTCGACCCGAGCCAGCAGATCCAGCTCCAGGCCAGCGGCGGACTCGTCGTGGACAGCCAGTGCCTTGCCGGTCGCAGGATCGGTGTCGACAGTGATGCCCGCCTCGGCCACCATGCCTGCCAGCTCATTCGTGGCGGCATTCTTCCTTGGAGATGGGTCGACCAGCACAACCACCCCGGCGCCTGTCCGCACCGCCTCGACGACGTCATTGCCCTGGACACTTGACGGCTCGATGACGATGACGTCCGGCTTCTGCTCGGTAGTAGTCAGGCTGTAACCGCGGGAGGTGGTCAACGCGCGGAGGTGGTTGGCGCCCGGCACGCCATCCCAGATGGCTACCCGTGGAAAGACTGTCATGATCAACCCCTTTGCATAGAGAATCTCCTGTCCTCAACGATATCTGATGAAATTCTTTCGGTCAATGTGCAATGGAACCGACGGTCTACATCGCGACTTGCAACTGCGGCGGCGGGTTGGTCTCGAGAGATTTCTGCAACTGTCGGGCTGGGCCTGCAGGGCCGCGTTCGTTCAGGGACCGGTGGATGCCTACTTCTTGGGAGGGACGAGGAACGGCGTCGTCTTGTTACGTCCACCCTCGACTGTCACCGTTCCGACGGAGCCGGTCGGATCGGTGCGGAGTCGCTTCGCCACGGGGGATTTTTGAAATCCTGGCTCAACGTTGTCGTACCGGCACCGATTGCATGGGGTTGACACGTTCTTGCGGGGCGGTTGGAAGTGCCGTTGAACGGCTCTGCTCACCAAATAGCACCGTTGGGGGCTTAGGCACCTGATATCAGCACCAGAAGTGAATCGCATGTCGTCGCCACGCGCACCGCTGTCACTCTCGCAAGCCCGAACGTGAGCGCGGCGGTTCGCTATCCATCGCCGGGGGCGGACGAGGTCGTCGTCGCGACTGCGGCGTTGGTGCCATAACCATCGCGGAGTGGCGAGATGTTGCGCGATCGAGGATACAGATGGTGACACACAGTAAGCGATTCGACTTTCCGGGTCGGCATTTGTCGACCTTTCACGACCTGCAGGTTTCCTGGATCAGCCGGATGGCTTATATTGGGCCGAGTTGACCACAGAGCGTAGTGACTTTGTGTGCCTAGGGGCCAGCATTGAGTAATGCCATCTGGGGTGGCATTGCTCAGCGTCACTTCATCGCAGTGTCGAGGCGAGGTCATCGACAACGGCGTCGGGTGGGGAGCGGTTACCGCTCGTTGGTCGGCAGAAACAAGGGGAGTGCGCATGTGGTTGGTCGGCGTAGATCAAGGAGCACGTCGCATGGGATCTGAGAGTCGGATGTTCGGACCCACGGTCGAAGGACATCGAGCCGGACGGCGTTTTGTCGCCGGATTCAGCTCTTTTCTGCTGACCCTCGGCCTGCTCGTGGTCGTGGCGCCGGCGGCGGCTAGTGCTGCTGCTGCATGCACGGGCAACGAGATCGTCTGTGAGAACCAACTGCCCGGAACGCCGCAGTCGGTGTGGGACGTCGACGGAGCAGGTGACCCTTCGATTCAGGGCTTCGCGACGCAGATGAGCGTCAATCGCGGGAACACCATTCAATTCAAGATCCAAACACCGCTTCGGCGTACACGATCGATATCTACCGGTTGGGCTATTACCAGGGCGACGGTGCTCGCAAGGTCGCCTCCATAGTTCCGTCGGCGACGCTGCCGCAGATTCAGCCCGCGTGCGCGACCGATCCGGCGACCGAGATCTATGACTGCGGCACCTGGGCAGTCTCGGCGTCCTGGGCTGTTCCGTCAACCGCAGTCTCCGGCGTGTACTTCGCCCGACTGAATCGCGCTGACAACAACGATTCCAGCCACATTCCGTTTATCGTGCGGAACGATGCCAGCACGTCCCAGGTGGTTTTCCAGACGTCCGACTCGACCTGGCAGGCCTACAACACCTACGGCGGCTCGAGCTTCTACCAAGGGCATCCAAAATGGGCGCGCGTACAAGCTTAGTTACAACCGACCGTTCGCTACCCGCGACGGAGCGTCCGCCCGGGACTATCTGTTCTCCAACGAATATCCGATGATTCGATTCCTGGAATCCAATGGCTACGACATGTCCTATATTTCCAGCCTGGACACCGATATCAGCGGTAGCGGTCGGAACGGCAATGGCACCAACCTGCTGAATCACAAAGTATTCCTGTCGGTCGGGCATGACGAGTACTGGTCGGCGAACCAGCGAGACAATGTAGAAAATGCCAGGGACGCGGGTGTGAATCTCGCCTTCTTCTCGGGCAACGAGGTGTACTGGAAGACTCGCTGGGAGGCCGAGTGAGGACGGCTCCAACACGCCGGATCGAACCCTCGTCTGCTACAAGGACACCTGGGCGAATACTGCGAATCGACCCGGTCGACGTCGACCTCGACTTGGCGCGACCCCAGATTCGGCGTCGGCAAGCCGGAAAATGCATTGACCGGTACCGCGTATATGTCGAACGACACCGACCTGGCGATCACCGTCAGCGCGGAGGAGGGCAAGCTGCGACTGTGGCGCAACACCGCCTTGGCGAATCAGACGCCAGGCAGCATTGCATTGGCCGCCGCACACCGTCGGGTACGAGTCGGACGAAGACTTGGACAATGGATTCCGGCCGGCTGGCCTCGTCCGTTTGTCGACGACAACTGGTGCAGTTCCGCAGTATCTGCAGGACTTCGGCAGCACGACAGCGCCGGGGTCAACGACCCATCACCTGACCATGTACCGGGCCGCAAGCGGCGCATTGGTCTTCGGTGCCGGGACTATCCAATGGGCCTGGGGACTGGACACCAATCACGACGGCGTCGTCTCGCCGGTCGACACCCGAATGCAGCAAGCAACCGTCAACATTCTCGCGGACATGGGCGCCACAGCAACGGCTCTCGGTACACCGGAATGGTGCAGGCGACGAAGTCTACGGACACGAGTGCGCCAACCGCGATCATTACAGCGCCTGCCGCCGGCAACATCGGCCAAGGCTCCACAGTCACCGTGACTGGCACAGCCACCGATGGCGGTGGCGGCGTGGTCGCGGGCGTCGAGGTGTCGCTCGACGGTGGGACAAGCTGGCATCCGGCGAGCGGGCAGGACCTCGTTCAGCTACACAGGCGTCGTTACCGGCACTGGCTCGACGCAGTCAAGGTCCGGGCGATCGACGACTCCGGCAATATTCAGTCTCCGGCCACCGTCGCGCCTGTCACATCGAACTGCCCGTGCAGCATTTTGGTCACGTGGTTCCGGAGACACCGGCGGCCAGCGATTCGAGTGCGGTCACACTCGGTACGAAATTCACGAGTTCGACCGACGGATTCATCACCGGCCTGCGATTCTACAAGGGATCGGGAAACACTGGTACCCATATCGGGACGCTGTACAAGGGTGACGGCACAGTGTTGTCGTCCGTTACATTTCACCAACGAGTCTGCGGTCGGCTGGCAGACTGCGCTCATTGCCATCCGCCGTCCCTATCACCGCGGGCGTCACGTACGTCGCCGCTTATATCGCGCCCAATGGGAGCTATTCTGCGGACTCGCAGTACTTTGCATATTCCGGCAAGACGTCGAGCGTGCTTACTGCCCTTGGTTCTTAGCGAACAACAACGGCGTCTACACAACCGGTGCAGGGATGCCAGGCGACAGCTACCAGCAGACCAACTATTACGTCGACGCGCTGTATTCAGCGTCAGACACCACACCGTATCACGGTAGACATCGACTCGCCGTTGAGTGGCTCGACCAGTGTCCCCACTAGCACCGTGGTCTCCGCAGACATATTCACGTGCGGCGGTGCCGAGTTCGATGAGCTCCCTCACTGCAAGGACTCGAACGGTGAGGTGATCGCGGGTTCTGTGACCTACGACGATGCCCAGCGAACGTCGACTTTCGATCCCACAACAGATCTGCAGCCTGGCACTACCTACACCGCCACTGTCCTGGCCTCTGCAGACGGCGTCGGACCGATGGCGGCGCCGCCACGAATGGTCATTCACTACCGCTCAGAATGACGCCGTTCCGGGGGTATGCCCCTGCAGCCTGTTCAACGACGACGACGCCCCAGTCGTTGCATCGGCCAACGACTCGGGCAATGTCGAGTTGGGTGTGTGCCTTCTCGGCCGACACCGATGGCCAGATCACCGGCGTGCGTTCTACAAGGGACCTGGAAACACTGGCGCCCACACCGTCTCGCTGTGGAACGCCGCCGGCGATGCAGCTGGCGACCGCGCAGGTCACTAATGAGAGCACGACAGGATGGCAGAAGGCGAACTTCGCTGCGCCGGTATCGGTGACAGCGGGAGCGACCTATGTTGCGTCGTATCGTGCGCCGGTCGGTCGCTACTCCTACACCGTCGACGGATTGCGCAACCCTCTGGACAAGTCCCCACTGCATACGATCAACAACGCCGAGTCGCTACACCTACGGGTCGGGCGCCCCGACCAGCATTTCGACAGCAAATTACTTCGTCGATCCGGTGTTCACTGTCGCAGCAGGCTCCGCGCCCATTGTGACATCCGTCAGCCCGGCGGACCAGTCGACATCGGTACCCGTTACGACATCAGTCGGAGTAACATTCGACCAATCAATTCAGCCGGGTACTGCGTCGATATCGCTCACCGACAGCGAGGGAACGGCCGTTGCCGGGACGATGGCTACTTTGCCGTTGGGCCCAATGCCAGCTTCACCCCGAGTTCGAGTCTTGCCCAAGGCAAGACCTACACGGTGACTGTGACCGGTGCCAAGAACCTCGGTGGTACCCCAATGGCGACGCCGTTCGTCTCCACCTTCACCACTTCCGGGCCTACAGCTTGCCCGTGCTCCCTGCTGTCCAGCTCGGCCACGCCAGCAGTCTCGGACTCCGGTGACGCTAGTCCGATCACGGTTGGGCTGCGGTTCACCGCCGATATCGACGGCTGTCATCACCGGGATCCGCTACTACCGCGATGCCGCCAACACGGGAGCGCACACCGGAACGCTCTATTCCGCTGCCGGAGCGCCACTCGCCTCTCTGACTTTCCCGACAACAGCACCCGGCTGGCAGACGGCGAGCTTCTCCACACCGGTGGCCATCACGCCGGCGCCACCTATGTGGCTAAACGTTCATGCCCGTCGGTCATTATTCGGTCGCGCTCGAACTTCTTCGCCAATCCAGTCGTCAACTCGCCCTTGACGGGCACTCTCGGCACCTATAGCTACGGAAGTGCGATGCGTTCCCAACGTCGAGTAACAACAACATTACTACTTCGTTGACGTCCTATTCGTCCCCGCGACGGTGCCTGCGGCCCCATCGGCTGTGACCGCCACTAAGGGTGACGAGTCAGCGACGGTCAGCTGGACCGCACCCTTCGACGGCGGCAAGCCGATCACTCGTACAGGGTGACGCCCTAGTCGGTCCGCTGCCCAGACACCGACTTGATCGTCTCGGGCACTTCACCTGCTACGACCGTGACTGTTGCCGGGCTGACCAACGGAACCCAGTACACCTTCACCGTGGTGGCGGCGAACAGCGTCGGCATCGGCCCGGAGTCGGCGCCCTCGAATCCGGTGACCCCGGAATTCTTCCAACCGCCCCGACCGGTGTCACTGCGACCGCGGACGATTCAGTCGGCGACAGTGACATGGAACGTCCCCGGTTCTGACGGTGGTAGCCCCATCACCTCCTACGTCGTCACTCCGTTCATCGGCTCCAACCGCAGACGTCCACACGGGTAACACGGAACGCCGCCGAACACCACTGCGACGGTCAGTTGGTCTCACCGCCGGAACCTCTTACACTTTCCGGGTCGCGGCGGCTAGCGCCGCCGGGACCGGGGCAGCATCGTCCTCGGCCGCCGTCACCGTCTGCCCGTGCACCTTGCTGGCCGGCGCGTGACACCGATCGTCGCTGATTCTGGTGATGCCAGCGCGTTGAGCGTCGGTCTTCGTTTCACCGCGTCAGAGAACGGGTTCATCACCGGTCTGCGGTACTACCGTTCGGCCGCGAACACCGGTGCCCAACCGGCACTCTGTGGACGTCGGACGGGACCGCGTTGGCGTCGTTGACCTATCCCGACACCGACCCGGGATGGCAGACCGCGACGTTCTCATCGCCCGTGCCGATTGCTGCTGGAGACCACTTACTCGCCAGCACCTTCATGCCAGTCGGCCATTACTCCATCGCACCGAACTACTTCGGATCCCCGGTGGTCAACGGGCCGATCACCGGCCTGCTGGGCACCTTTCACCTACGACAGCGACACATTCCCGTCGTCGAGTTTCGCCAATAGCCATTACTTTGTTGACGTCATCTTCAGCCACCAGTCGACGACAACTGTCTCGACTGTTCCGAGTGCACCGACCAATGTTTCGGCCACTCCCGGGCAACGGTTCGGCGACGGTCAGCTGGACGGCCCCAGCAGATGGCGGAAGCCCGATCACCAGCTACACCGTGACTCCATACATCGGGTCGACGGCGCAAACCCCGGTGACGGTGTCCGGGGCGCCCGGCGGGCACAACGACCACCGTCGGAGGTCTGGCCAACGGAACCTCCTACACGTTCACGGTGACCGCGAGGAACTCGGTGGGAACCGGATCCGCGTCGGCGCCCTCGCTGTCGGTCACTCCGGCCGCACCGTTGACGGTGCCCGGCGCGCCGACCGGGGTGACGGCGACTGGTGGAAACGCATCGGCAACGGTGTCGTGGACTGCGCCGGCCGACGGCGGAAGTCCGATCACGGGTTACTCTGTAACGCCCTACATCGGCCGGAGCGCGCGCAGACGGCGGTTCCGGCAACGGGAACTAGCCAGTTGATCGCGGCCTGACCAACGGCACTGCGTACACCTTCACCGTGACGGCGACGAACAGCCATCGGAACCAGCGGCTGCGAATCGGCGGCAGTCGGCCCCGGTGACACCTGCAACGTCCCCCGGCATGCCGACCGGCGTAACCGCCACCGCCGGTGATGGCTCCGCGAACGTGTCCTGGACGGCGCCCGTCGAACGGCGGCAGCACCATCACCTCTTACGTGGTCACGCCCTTCGACGGGACGACTGCCTTGGCGCAACAACCGTGACCGGCAATCCTGCCGCGACCACGGCGACAGTCAGCGGCCTGACCAACGGCACCGCCTACACCTTCACCGTGACAGCGGCGAATGTCGTCGGTAGTGGCACGGCATCGGCTGCCTCGTCCGCGGTCACACCGGTGACCGTGCCCGGTGCGCCCACCGCGGTGTCCGCGACCGCGGGCGAACACCACCGCGACAGTGACCTGGACCGCACCCGCCAACGGGGGCAGCGCGATCACCAGCTATACCGTCACGCCCTATCGTCGGGACGACTGCGCAGACCGCCAGGACGGTGACCGGGGCACCGCCGGTCACCACGCTGAACGTCACTGGATTGACCAACGGCGCCGCATACACGTTCGTCGTGACCGCGACCAATGGGGTAGGGACGAGGGTCCCGTCGACCGCGTCGTCAGCGGTCACCCCCGCTGCTCCAACGGCTCCCGCGGCGCCGACAGGCGTCGCCGCGGTCCCGGGCAACGCATCGGCGACGGTGTCATGGACGGCGCCGTCGAACGGTGGCAGCGCGATCACCGGCTACCGGGTCACGCCATACATCAACGGCGTCGCACAAACGGTCAGGACCTCACCGGAACCCCGCCGCTGACCACGCTGAATGTCACCAGCCTGACAAACGGGACGGCCTACACATTCACGGTCAGCGCGGTCAACGCGATCGGCACAGGTGCGGCGTCCGCGCCCTCGACCTCGGTGACCCCGAGGACTGTCCCAGGAACTCCGACCAGCGTGTCGGCTACCGCAGGTAATGCTTCGGCGACAGTTACCTGGACTGCGCCGGCCAACGGCGGGAGCGTGATCACCGGCTACACGGTGACACCGTTCATCGGGACCACGGCGCAGTCCCTGCTGGCAGTGACGGTGACCGGTGCCCCGCCAGCCACCACGGCGGCCGTCAACGGCCTGGCGAACGGAACCGCATACACCTTCCGGGTGGCAGCGACAAATGTCGCGGGCAGCGGTGCGCAGTCCACCGCTTCCGCGGCGGTGACCCCGTCGGGCCCGCCGAACGCCCCCACCGGGGTCACCGCCACTGCGCTAAGCGGGTCGGCAACGGTGACCTGGACCGCCCCGGCCAATAACGGCAGCGCCATCACCAGCTACCGGGTCACGCCCTACATCGGCACGACAGCTCAGGCGCACCACGTCTGCGGGCACGGCGACAACCGCCACCGTCGCCGGCCTGACGAATGGAACGACGTACACCTTCACGGTCATGGCCGTGAATGCCAGGGGCTCGAGTACGCCGTCTGCTGCATCCGCGGCCGTCACCCCGTTTGCCCCTCGTTCGTCCAGCAGAACTCCAATCGGTCCACCTCGGCCAGCACCATTGCGGTCACCCCGACGGCCAACGTCACCGCGGGTAACCGGCTCGTGGTCTTGGTCGGGGTCCGGGCCGGAGCGACGACTGCCGCGCAGACTGTGACCGACTCGGCCGGCAACACCTATCCCGGGTCGCGCAGGTCAGGGCGTCCGACTCGACCGAGATGAGCGTGTGGACTGCGCCGATCGTCAACGGTGGGGGCAGCCGACCGGTGATCACCGCTACTCCCAGTGGAACCGCCGCACTCGGCGTGCAGGTGCTCGAGTACTCGGGGCTGTCCACAGTGACCGGCGCGGGCGCTGTCGATCAATTCAGGACGGCTACCGGGACGACTGGCGGTGTTGCAACCACCGTGTCAACCGGTGCCACTGCCGCGACGACGGCAGCGAATGAGTTGGCCATCGGCTTCTACCTCGACCGAGGGTTCAATAGGACATTGACCGCAGGCTCCGGCTTCACCATTCGTGCGAATGCATCCCCGTCCACCGGCATGCAACTCCTCAGTGAGGATCGGCTTCCAGCGCTCGGGGCGACCTCGAACGCGGGCGTCGGGACCGGACCGTCAACGACCTGGCTGATGGCAACCGTGGTGTTCAAGCACAAGTGACAGTCATGGGCCGTGATGCACGAACGAGTGATCACGCGACCCATTCGGAGGAATCGGGCCGACTAAGTGTGATCGATGCAGCTGGTTCGTGACAGAATTTGGGAAAAGACACCCCGGGGGGATCATTCATGACAGAACTACGAGTAGCCGTCGTTGGAGCCGGCTACTGGGGTCCGAACCTTGTCCGCAACTTCCGCGGATCACCGCATTGGGACCTCGTCGCGGTGTGCGATCTGGATGAGGAGCGCGCCCGCAAGGTAATCGGCGCACGATCCACGGTCGAGGTGGAAACCTCACTGGAGCGGCTGCTGCAGCGCTCTGACATCGACGCCGTCGCGATTGCCACACCGGCACGCACCCATGCGCCGATCGCACTGGCGGCGTTGGCGGCCGGCAAGCATGTTCTCGTGGAGAAGCCACTAGCGGATACCCCGGAGGCGGCAGCATCGATGGTGCTCGCGGCGCAGGACGCCGACCGGGTGCTGATGATCGACCACACCTACTGCTACACCCCGGCGGTCCAATACATCCGCCAGGTGGTTGCCGAGG
The DNA here is from genome assembly GCA_963730295.1 of uncultured Actinomycetota bacterium. Taxonomy (GTDB): domain Bacteria; phylum Actinomycetota; class Actinomycetes; order Mycobacteriales; family Nakamurellaceae; genus Nakamurella. The sequence goes on from CAVSRE010000012.1 coordinate 1,029,599, forward strand.
GGGTGCTCGGCGACATCCTGTACATCGATTCGACACGGATCAACCTCGGACTCGTGCAACCGGACGTCAACGTGTTCTGGGATCTCGCCCCACACGACCTGTCGATCCTCGACTTCATCCTGCCCGGTGGACTGCGGCCGGAGACGGTCTCGGCGACCGGGTCCGATCCGCTGGGTGCAGGAAAGGCGTGCGTGGGCTACCTCAGCATGCCGTTGACCTCCGGTGGCATCGCGCATGTGAACGTGAATTGGTTGTCGCCGACCAAGATCCGGCAGATGGTGATCGGCGGCAGCCGGCGCACGCTGGTCTGGGACGACCTGAATCCCACAGCAACGGGTCTCGGTCTTCGACCGCGGCGTCGACCTGACCACCCAGGCCAAAGATGCCAAGCACCGGGAAGCCGCGACCGTGTCCTACCGCCTCGGCGACATCACGGTGCCCGCACTGCCTGAGCGGGAGGCACTGTCCACGATGGTGGCGGAATTCGCCGGCTGCTATCACCGAACGTCGCGCTCCGCTGACGGACGGAGCGGCGGGGCTGCGGGTGCTGTCGGTGCTGCAGGCCGTGTCGGGGAGCCTGGTCAATGGCGGTGCACCGGAGGTGCCGGTGGACGTGCTCGCGGTCGCGACCGACGTGGAACCCGTCTGGGTGCAAAGCGGCTGCCGCGACCAGCCTGGTCTGATCGGGCGATCCACCATGGGCGCAAGCCCGAGCACGACATAGCTTTCGAGGGGAACAGACAATGACGGCATTGACAGGCGCGACCACGCTTGGTCACCGGCGGGGCCGGGACAATCGGGTCGACCATCGTCGACCAATTGCTGGCGGCCGGTGTCGGCCGCATCCGGATTCTCGACAACCTGGTCCGTGGCCGGCGAGCCAACCTCGCCGGCGCACTCGAACGACCCGCGGGTCGAACTCGTCGTCGGCGATCTGCGGGACATCGATCTGGTCCACGACATGACCAAGGGATCCGACCTGGTGTTCCACGAGGCGGCCATCCGTATCACCCAGTGCGCTGAAGAACCCCGACTTGGCGCTGCAGGTTCTCGTGGACGGCACCTTCACCGTTCTCGAGGCGGCTGCCGAACACAAGATCGACAAGATCGTCGCGGCCTCCTCGGCGTCGGTCTACGGACTGGCCGAGGAGTTCCCGACCACCGAGCGACACCACCACCACAACAACGACACCTTTTACGGCGCCGCCAAGTCGTTCAACGAGGGCATGCTGCGCAGCTTCCGCGCGATGTACGGACTGGATTACATCGCATTGCGGCCGTTCAACGTCTACGGCCCCCGGATGGACATCCACGGCGTCTACACCGAGGTGCTGATCCGCTGGATGGAACGCATCTCTGACGGGCCAGTCGCCGCTGATCTTCGGTGACGGATCGCAGACGATGGACTTCGTCAACACCGTCGACATCGCCAGGGCGCATCTGCTGGCCGCTTCTTCGGACATCCGCGAGGGCGTCTACAACGTCGCCAGCGGGACCGAGACCAGCCTGGCCGACCTGGCCCGGGCACTGCTCGCTGCGATGGACTCCGATCTCGACGCTGGAGCACGGACCCGAACGGGCCGTCAACGGGGTGACCAGACGATTGGCGTCGACCGAGGCCGCCGCGCGGGATCTCGGTTTCCGGGCCGAGATCGATCTGCAGACCGGACTGCGGGACCTCGTCGCTTGGTGGCGCGCCGAACAACTCGATGTCGCTCCGGCGACGCCGATTCCCGCTGGATCAAGCGCATGAGTCGCATCAATGTCATGCAGCCGTTCCTCGGCGCCGAGGAGATCGCCGCAGTCGCCGAGGTCATCAGCTCCGGCTGGGTGGCCCAGGGACCACGAGTGGCGGCATTCGAGGCCGCCTTCGCGGCGCATCAGCAGGCCGACCATGCGGTGGCGGTTTCCAGTTGCACCACCGCGCTGCATCTGGCGCTGATCGTCGCCGGCGTGAAGGCCGGCGACGACGTTGTGGTCCCGTCCTTCTCGTTCATTGCGACAGCAAATGCAGCCGTCTATGTCGGCGCCAGGCCGGTGTTCGCCGACGTGGACCTGCAGACCGGAAAGCTGACCGCTGAGACGGTGACGGCCGCATTGACCCCGAACACCACAGCGGTGATCGTCGTCGACCAGGGCGGCGTGCCGGTCGACCTCGACGCTATCCGGGCGATCTGCGATCCCCGGGGAATCGTCGTCGTGCAGGACGCGGCTTGCGGAGCGGGCTCGACCTACAAGGGTCGGCCGGTTGGTGCGGGTGCCGAGATCGCCGCCTGGTCGTTCCATCCGCGGAAGATCATCACCACCGGTGAGGGCGGGATGATCACCACTTCTCGTCCGGAGTGGGCCGAGCGTGCGCGCCGGCTGCGGGAGCACGCCATGAGCGTCTCGGCAGCGGACCGGCACGCCAGCGTTCTGGCACCGCCGGAGCAGTACCTCGAAGTCGGTTACAACTTCCGGATGACCGATCTGCAGGCCGCGGTCGGGCTGGTCCAACTCGACCGCCTCGACGAGGTCGTGCGAGCGGCGGCGGGAGATTGCTGCCGGCTACGCCAAGGCGGTCGCCGAGATTGCCCGGCCTGCGTCTGGTCGCCGATCCGGCCTGGGGGACGACCAATTTCCAGTCCTGCTGGCTCGAGGTCGGACCCGGCTACGGCTTGGGATCGCGACGGTCTGCTCATCGCGCTCGCCGAGGCCGACATCTCCGCGCGCCGCGGCATCATGGCCTCGCATCGGCAACCGGCCTACGCTGGACCGGGACACCGGTGACCTGCCGCTGCCGGTGACGGAGCATCTGACCGACAACACGCTGATCCTGCCGCTGTTCCATCAGATGTCGGAGTCTGAGCAGGCGCGGGTGATCGACGTGCTGCGATCGGCTGCCCGGGCGGCTGAGCGATGACGCAGCCGGTCGTCCTCATCGCTGCCAGCGGGTTGGCTCGGGAGGTGGCGGCCACGGTCGGTATGTCAGCGGGAGCAGCGGATCATCGGCGTGCTCGACGACAACCCAGCATTGCAAGGAACCGAAATGTCGCCGGGGCTGCTGGTGACCGGAGCTGTTGATGCTGCCGCCGATCTGGGCGATGTCAAATTCCTGATCT
>CAVSRE010000013.1:0-3328 GCA_963730295.1 uncultured Actinomycetota bacterium
TCGCCGACCTCATGGAGCGCCGGCCGGACGTCCATTGGGGAGCGCCGCTGCGCGGTCTGGACGATCTCGCGGCCCGGCTGACCCGGCCGGCGTCCGTCGTCGAGGCGATCACCCGCCTTCCGTTGCCCGGCATTGAGGTCGTGCACGCACTCACCGCCCTCGGCCCGCATCCCACCGTCGCCGGGGCGGCCGCGCTGCTCGATCCCGGCGAGCGCAGCCGCCAGGCGCAGCGCATGGCGGTCTGCGGCGCGGTGGCCATCCTGGAGGGCAGTGCGCTGGCCTGGCGGGCCGATCGGGACCGCATCGCGGTGAATCCGGGCGTCCGGGTCGTCATCGACCAACCGCTGGGAATCGGCCGCACCGTCGCCGGCCACCTGGAACACACCACCCTGGAGCAGATGCGGCAACTGCTGCGAAACCTGGGGCTGCCGGACCGTTCCCGTCGCTCGGATGCCGCCGAGAAGCTCACCGACTTCCTCACCGACCAGCAGTCCGTGCGGGATTTGCTGGCGTCCGCACCCGAACCTGCCCGCGAGCGGATGCGGACGCTATCGACGGGCGGGATCGACGAATCAGGTTTTCACCGTCGCAGTCAGCAGGATCAGGAGGGCGAGAATTGGGCCCGCCGTCGTGGGCTGCTGTTCGGCGGTCAGTACTACGCCGCCGAGGTCCCCGTCGAGGTCGCGCTCGCGGTTCGGGCGGGCGAGGTGACCGTCAGCTTCCATCCGGATGCACCGGAACTGGTCACCGCGCCGGTCGCCGGATCCGGCGCGTCGGCCGCGGATGCACTGCCGGCCGGGGCCGCGGCAGCTGCCGCCGAGTTCACCGAAACCGTTGCGGGACTGCTGGACTCGATGACCAGATCGCCCCTGCCGGAGTTGAAGGCCGGTGGCGTCGGCTCCCGGGAGGTGACCAGGCTCGCGAAGTCGATGGGCGTCGAGGAGCCCGTGGTTCGGTTGGCCCTCGAGCTGATCCGCTCACTCGGGCTGCTCACCGAGGCGGGAGCCGGGGTCGGTGTCAACGCGGCGGCAGCTGCGTGGCGGGCCGACCAGCCGAGCAGCCGGCTCGCCGACCTGGCGGTGGCCTGGTGGGGGTTGCCGGTGACGCCGTCGGTCACCCACGACGGGGATGGCAAACCGATTGCGGCCATCGGCGGCCGGACCGCGGACGGCGCGGCAATGCTGCTGCGCTGGGCCGTCATCGACGCGATCGGGGCGCTCCCGCCGGCCACCGGACTGCTCTCCCTGGACTCCTTGGCCGAGCACCTCAACTGGCGGCAACCAGAGATGGTCGAAACCCAGGACCCGGCCGTCAGCGCGATCTGGGCCGAGGCGCATGTGCTCGGCATCCTGGTCAGTGGCGCGCTCACCCCCATCGGCACCGCGCTGCTGGCGCGCGATCCCGATGTGTTGCTGAGCGTGGCGGGATCGTTGTTGGCCCCCGCAACCAGCATCGGCCGGTTCGGGTCGGACCTGACAGTGATGGTCGCCGGGTCGCCGGCAGCGTCGGTCAGTGCTCTGCTCGATTCCTGCGCCGATCGGGAGAGCCGGGGAGCGGCCGTCGTGTGGCGGTTCTCCCCGGCCAGCGTGCGCCGGGCGCTGGACGAGGGTGCCGCCCCGGACGACCTGGTCGCAGCACTCCGATCGATTGCCGAGACCGACCTGCCGCAGCCCCTGCTGTACCTGATCGGTGACGTTCAACGCCGGCACGGGTCGTTGGTCGTGCAGCCGGCGCTGTGCTGTGTGCGCTCGGTCGACGAGGCATTGCTGATCGAGGTTGCGGCCAACCGCAGCCTGCGCACGCTGCGGCCCGCGGTGCTGGCTCCGACGGTGCTGGCGTTCCAGGCCGAGCCACCCGTGGTGCTCAACGCCCTGCGGGCCGCCGGGTATCTGCCGGTCCCAGCCGACGAATCGGGCGTGATGCAGCTCGGCCGGACGGGCCGGGAGCCTTCCACCGACGACGGGTCCGCGATGGTTCATCGCATGGTGGATCAGTTGCGCGCGTTGGACTCTCGATCATCACGTCCGCCCGGCGCCGACCGCACGGACGGGCTTCGCGAGCTGGCTGAGGCAATCCTGTCCACAGCGTCACCTGCCGGCGGTCGGGGCGAGCCGTCCGAGATCGAATCCGTCATCGAGGCATTCGGCGTGAACTTGGACCAGGTGGAGCAGCGGCAACTGGCCTTCGCGATCGACAACCAGGCACCGGTCCGGATCACCTACCGATCGTCGACCGGCGGTGTCACGACCAGGACGATCTCCGATATCGAGTTGGTCGGCGGACTGATGTACGCCTGGTGCCACCTCCGGGACGACGAGCGGGTGTTCGCCGTCGACCGGGTGCAGGCCGTGCTCGCGGTCAACGCCTGACCCGTCGCCGAAGTTCGTCCACCCGGCCCGTCCGCTGCGGCTCATGGTTCTGGACAACACCCGGTGCGTCCGGACAACGTCCCGCGGGCACCTCGGTCGACACGATCGGCGCGGGCACCGCGAGGTCAGTCACGGACTGCTCCGGTTCGGCCGGCGCGGGCGGCTGCGACGCAGACTCCGTCGATACCGCCTGACCCGCTGTCGGTGCAAGCGTTGGATCGGATGCACCGCAACCAGTTCCGCCATTACCGTCGTCAGTGTCGTCGGTGTCGTCGGTCATCGTGGCCAGGGCGTCGTTGATCAGGTCCTTGCGCGTGTCCTCGTCCTGCCACAGCGGGTCAACGTCCAGCCCGGTATCGGTCTTGCCGACCCGGGCATCGTCGTCGGCGTCGGCGGCAGCGGCCCTTGCCAGCACCTCCGCGGCCTGCTCCTCGAGCTTGGACCGCTTCCGGTTCCGGCTCTTCCCGGCATTCGCGGCGATCTTCGTGCCATCGATCGCGACCACATCGAACCGGCCCAAACCGGCCCGCACGCACAACTCCAACACCTGGGCGAACAGCTTGGTGATCGCCGCCTCGTGCCGCTGCCGGAACCGGGCAATCACCGTGTGATCCGGCACATCCCGACCACGGCCACCATGTAGGCCACGTCTTCACCGCAGGCCTTCTCGATCCCCCGGGACGAGAACAGACCATGCATGTACGCGTAGAACATCACTCCGAGCAGCACCTGCGGGTCATACCCGGCCCGACCGACACCACCCAGCTTGGACACCTTGTGGAACTCCGACAGGTCCAACGCGGCGACCACGTCCAGGACGAACCACACCCGATGCCCCGCCGGCAGCCAATCCCGCAGGTTCGGCGGTAACAAGAACACCTGATCCCGATCAACCGGGCGATAACCCTTAGCCACCAACACATTATCCCAATAACCGCAGGTCAGAGCCCATTCGACAC
>CAVSRE010000014.1:0-5553 GCA_963730295.1 uncultured Actinomycetota bacterium
GCCCCATCGCGAGTGTCCCCGCCGCGAAGGCCTTCCTGGTCGGGGAGCGGTGCGCGACCCACCAGGTTCCTACCGCCCCGGCCAGCGGAATTGCCAGCCCCGCGACCGGTATCGCCTCGACCGGCACCCCCCAGGCCAGTGCCAGCAGGGTGAAGTACTCCTCCAGTGCGTCCAGCCCGGTCAGCAGGGCCACCAGCACCACCAGCGCACGCAGTGCCGGATTCGAGATGGCTTCCGCAACACCGGCTCGCAGGGTCGCACAATAGCCAAGGCCGGAGTCGTCGTCGCTGGGGCCGCCGTCATCGTCGAGCGGGGCGTCGTCGGGGCCGCCGTCATCGTCGAGCGGAGCGTCGTCGGGGCCGCCGTCATCGTCGAGCGGAGCGTCGTCGGGGCCGCCGTCATCGTCGGGCGGGGCGTCGTCGGGGTTCTTCGCCCGGGCGTCGTTGCCGACCGGGCGGACGTCCCGCAGCAGCAGAGCCAACCCGGCGGCCGTCAAGCAGCAGGCGACGCTGACCCAGCCGACGAGGGGGTATCCGCCGACCTGGAACAGCACAGTGGCGGCCAGGGCTGCCGGGATCTGCGCGATCAGCCCAGCGGCGGTGATCCTGCCCAGTAGCCGGGAGTAGTGGCGGGTCGCGCCGACCGCCTTCAGCCCGTCGTAGAGCAACGCTTCCAACGAACCCGACGCCAACGAACCGCCGAGGCCCCACAGCACGAACCCGGACGCATACCCGGTGAACCCGGGAACGACGAGCCACAGCGTGTAACCGATCGCCTGCAGTACGCCCCCGGCGGCCAACGCGACCCGGCGGGAGAACCTGTCGGCGATGGCTCCCGTGGGGACCTCGGCGACGATGCCGACGAGAGACCAGACCAGGAACAGTGCCGAAATTTGCGCATCCGAAAGACCGTTGTCGGCGAACATCAACGCGTACAGCTCGTACAGCGGAACCAGGTCGACGACGAACGCCCAGCCGGAGGTCAGCCGACCGAGCCGGCGAACCTCAGGCGGGATGCCGACGGGGCCGGCGCGACTTCGGGTGCGGCGCCGGTAAATGCAGCGGTGTCACAGTCAACGGAATGGCATGGGTGTCACTGTAGGACGCCGCCAACCATCGGGGAAGGCCTGTCAGCGGGTACGGGCGATGACGTAGCGCACCAGCGACGACAGCGCGTCCCGCGATGACGACTCCGGCAGCAACGCGAGCTCGGCGTTCGCGGCGTCGGCATAGCCGGTCAGTGTCTGCCGCGCCTGGGCCATGCCCGGGGAGGTTTGCAACAGCTCGACGGCCTCGCGCAGCTCGTCCTCCGAGGTGATCGGACCGGAGACCAGCTTCCGCAACCGTGGGTCAGCGGCCGGATCGGCCAGCGTGTACAGCGCGGGTAACGTCCGGACACCTTCGCGCAGATCCGTACCCGGTGTCTTGCCGGAGTCTGTCGAGGAGATGTCGATGATGTCGTCGGAGATCTGGAACGCCATGCCGACGGCCCGGCCGTAGCGACGGAGCGCGGCAGTCTCGTCCTCGCAGGCACCGGAGAACATGCCCGCATACCGGGCGCAGGTGTCGATCAGGGCGGCGGTCTTCTCATCGAGAACGCGCAGGTGGTGCACGATCGGGTCGTCATCCGGATCGGCGCCGACGGTTTCCCTGGTCTGTCCGGTGACCAGCTCGGCGAACGTCTCGGCAATGATCCGGACCGCGTCCGGCCCGAGTCCGGCCACCAGGCGGGAGGCATGGGCGAACAGGAAGTCACCGGTCAGGATGGCGATCGAGTTGTCCCACCGGGCGTTTGCGGACTTCGTCCCGCGGCGCAGGTCCGCCTCGTCCATCACGTCGTCGTGGTAGAGGGTCGCGAGATGGATCAATTCGACGACGGCCGAGGCGACGACAACCTCCTCGGCGTCCGGTCGCGGGCCGATTCCCGCTGCGACCAGGGTGAACAACGGGCGGAATCGCTTGCCACCGGCGTGCATCAGGTGCGACGCCGCCTCGGTGACAAAGTTGAATTCGCTGATCAGCTCACGCTCGAGCAGATCCTCTACCCGAGCCAGGCCGACGGCCACCCTGGCCGACAGATCGGGGTCGGCAAGCTCGATGCCGGCGAGCATGGTCGGGGCGTTCACGCTGACGAGCTTATGTCAGGTCGGCGGGTGCCCCGGCCAGGCGGTGAGGTACGCAACTTTTACCTCACGACAACATCGGCAGCGGAACGGTGAGCCAATCCAGCACCGGCCCCGGGAACAGGCCGAATCCGAGCGTGACGATCACCGCGACCGCGATCACGATCACCGTGAGAATGCCGGGGACAACGACGTAGGGCGCATCGGCGAGGACCGTTGCGGTGGCCCGTTGGTGATCGGCGGTCGTTGATGACGATCCTGCGGACGATTCGGCTCCCACAGAGACCGTCGCCGGCGCTGGGGTACTGATCGGGTCGGAGAAGTACATGACGACGACGATCCGCAGATAGAAGAAGGCGGTGACCGCGGTGGCGACCATCGCCAGGACCACCAGCGCACCCATTCCGGATTCCATCGCGGCGGTGAAGACGCTGAGCTTGCCGATGAAGCCGGCGGTCAGCGGGATCCCGGCGAACGACAGCAGGAACAGGCTCATCGAGGCGGCCAGTACCGGGGAACGCTTTGCCAGCCCGGCCCAGTCGGACACGTGCGAGGCCTCACCGCCGCCCTTGCGGACAAGCGTGAGGATCGCGAACGCACCGATGGTGGCCATGCCGTAGGTGAGCAGGTAGAACATCGTCGCGGAAGCGCCGCTCTCCGACATCGCCAGCACGCCGAGCAGGATGAAACCGGCGTGCGCGACGGACGAGTAGGCGAGCATCCGCTTCATGTCGGTCTGGGTGATGCCGATGACGGAGCCGATGATCATCGAGGCTCCGGCGATCACTCCGAGGACCGGCTGCCAGGTCCACGTCATGGGCTCCAATGCCACCTGGCACACCCGCAGCATTGCCGCGAAGGCAGCCACCTTGGTGCAGGACGCCATGAACGCGGTGACCGGGGTCGGCGCGCCCTGGTAGACATCCGGTGTCCACAGGTGGAACGGCCCGACAGAGGCCTTGAACAGCAGCCCCACCAGGACCAGCGCGAGCCCACCGATCAGTAGCACGTCGCTGCTGTCCCCGGCCCTCGCCTGGCTGGCGATAGAGGTGAATGACGTGGATCCGGAATAGCCGTAGAGCAGTGCCAGACCGTAGACGAAGATCGCCGAGGTGAACGCGCCGAGCAGGAAGTACTTGACCGCTGCTTCCTGCGAGATCAGCCGGCGCCGGCGAGCCAGCCCGCACAGCAGGTACAGCGGCAGCGACAGCACCTCGAGGGCGACGAACAGTGTCACGGTGTCGGTCGCCGCCGGGAAGACCATCATCCCGCCGATCGCGAACAGGGCGAGCGGGAAGACCTCGGTCTGCATGGGCGCACCGACCCGGGTCGCCACTCGATCACGGGCCGAGCCGACCTTGGCCGCGGCCTGGGCGACGAACGAGCCACCCGGCTCCGACACCCGGTCCGCCATCAGCAGCACCGACGGCAGGGCCAGTACCAGCAGCACTGCCCACATCACGTAGGTGGCGGCGTCGACCGAGACCGCACCGCCGAAGGTGACGCCGTAGTCGCTGTTACTGGCGCCGACCAGCGTCCAGACCAGCGCCGCGGCCACCACGATGACCGCAAAGCCGACCTGCACCGGGTACCGCAGGCCGCGCGGTAGGAAGGCCTCGAACAGGATCGCCAGCACCGCCCCGCCGAGCAGGATCAAGACCGGTGCGGTCTGGGTGAAACTGATCACCGGGGCGGTGATCGGATCGGTCGGCGCGACCGCCAGCGTCGTCAGGACGCTCATCAGTTACCCCCGACGATCGGCGCGTCGATGGCCGGCGGTGGGTCACTCTGTCCGACGTCGACCATGGTGCGTTCGGCCGTGGGGTTGATCACGTCCAGCACCGGTTGCGGGTACACACCGAGCACGATGATCAGCACCACCAACGGGGTCAGCACGGTGATTTCCCGCGCCGTCAGGTCGCCGAATTTGGCGCGGATGCGGGACGGGGCGTGCACGGCTTCAGGGGTGTGCCCCGGTTCGGTCCCGCCCTCCGAGGTGAATTCGACGCGATGGTGGGCTCCACCGCTGACGCCGGCCGCAGCGCCGACCGGAATCGGCGCCGGACTGTCGAGCCCGAAGTCGCCACTCCCGGGTCATCACCACTGTGTGCGCCGCCCAGCACCCCGAACCCGCGGACTGGGCCCGTCATGGTCCGCTGGAAAATCCACAGCATGTAGACGGCGGCGAGCACGATGCCCACGGTCGCGATGACCGACCAGGCCGGGTACCTCGTGAAGGTGCCGATCAAGACCAGGAACTCGGAAATGAACGAGTTGGTGCCGGGCATCGCGATCGTGGCCAGGGATGCGATCAGGAACGTCCCGCCCAGCAACGGGGCGACCTTCCAGACGCCGCTGTAGTCGCCGATCAGCTTCGATCCGCCGCGGGCGGTCAGCATGCCGACGACGATAAACAGCAGACCCGTCGCGATGCCGTGATTGACCATGTAGAACGCCGCACCGGCGATCGACTGCGTGGTGAAGGCGAAGACACCCATCGCGATGAAGCCGAAGTGCGCGATCGAGGTGTAAGTGACGAACCGTTTGAGATCGGTCTGGCCCGCGGCCACGATCGCGCCGTACACAATGCCGATGACGGCCAGCAGGATGATCAACCAGGCCAACTGCGCTTGCCGCGGGCAGCAGCGGCAGGCAGATCCGCAGGAAGCCGAAGGTACCGACCTTGTCCAGGACGCCGACCAGCGGGTGCCGGCGCCCACCGGCGCCTCAGTACCGGCATCGGGCAGCCAGGTGTGCAACGGCACCAACGGCGCCTTGATCGCGAAGGCGATGGCGAAGCCGGCGAAGATCCACATCTGGGTGGACTTGGGGATCTGACTGGCAACGGCCCGCAATTCGACCCAGTCGAACGTGCCCTTGCCGAGAACCTGACCGGACGCGACGTAGATGCCGATCACCGAGGCGAGCATCAGCAGGCCACCGAGCAGCGAGTACAGGAAGAACTTGGTCGCCGCATACGCCCGGCGAACCCCGCCGAAGGCGCCGATGAGAAAGTACATCGGGATAGCATGACCTCGAACATGACGTAGAAGACGAACACGTTGGTGGCGGCGAAGACGCCGATCGTCGCGCCCTGCGGCGCCGGCAGCAGGGCGAAGTAGTCGCGATCGCGGCCGGCAATAGCATGTCCTCCAGAGGCACCGAGCACGTTCGGCATCAGCACCGCGATCAGCGCGATCATGGTCCAGCGAGATGCCGTAGACGCGAGGAGAAGTTGATCCGAAGTAAATAATCCAGCTCACGGAGAACGTCTCCTGGAACGGTTCGGTGATCTGCTCGAGTCCGTTGCCCATGTCCGAGCGGTAGGCGATCCAGAGTGCGACGACAACAACCAGTTCGGCGAGCGAGAACGCCAGCGCGGTCAGCTTCACCGTCTTGACCGGCGCGCCACCCATGGCGGCCAGCACGAC
>CAVSRE010000015.1:0-49229 GCA_963730295.1 uncultured Actinomycetota bacterium
GCGATGAGCGGATAGACCGGGATGACGCCGCCGGGAAAGGACTCGATGACGTCGAGCGCGTCCTTGCTGTCCCCGTCACCCGAGCCTCCACGGCCGTCGTCGACGATCGCCACCGACGGCGAACTGATCTGCAGGGTCTTGTTGAACTTGGTGACCTTGCCCGAGAACATCGCATCCGTACCGGGTCTCAGCTTTTTCGACCAGTGGTATTGATTGAAGAACGTGCAGGTCAGCTGCTTGTTGCTGTCGCCGATAACGACGTTCGTGAGGTGCTTGACACCGCGGCCCTTGCCCCCACCGCCGCGCCCGAGTTCGCGCTCGGTGACCTTGACCACCCGGGCCCACACCGTTGCCCGCTCCCCCACCACCAATGCGGCGAGGTCGGTCAGTTTGCCGCGTTGGTCGTACTTGCGGGGGTAGTAGCGGAGCAGATCGCCCACGGTCTGCAGGTCCAGCTTCTCCACCAGCCTGGCGGCGGATCGGCTGCCGAGGGCGGTTTTCAGCGGACTGTTCAGATCGATCGTGCCCACTGCGTCCCTCCGACTGCTCGGTGCCCTACCTGGTCCTGGGACTCCATCATTCCCGGCGGGTCCGACAGCGTGGTCGGCGGCGCTCACCGTGGTCCCGACGACTCGCCCGGCCGGCAACCCCTCGAAAGCCTGGCGGGGGTGGCCTCAGACCCGGTTGGTGATCTCCAGGTCGAACGGCGTGCCATAGGCATAGAGCAGTCCGACCGCTTCCCCGGGCCTGTCGCTATGCAGGTGAAAGCGCGGCCACTGGCCCCCCGGCCACACCACGACCTCGGCCTGGATCTCACCCAGATCGGCGGTGAGCGAACGGATTTCAGTGTCGGCCAGCCCCATCGAGAAGGTGATCTCGGCGCTGAATGCCCGTCCGAGGTTCTGGCCGGGCAGCGCGCCGCAACTGGCCGGCTCGCCCAGTGGCTCCGGGTCTCTGGTCACCTGATCCAGTGCGTAGAGCACGATGCCGACCAGGGCTCGGGTGCGGTATTCGTTGCGTTCCACCGGATCCTGCGGCAACCCGATCTGCCAGCCGGTCAGCGCGGCGGCGGCGGATCCGATGACCTGCTGCAAACCGGCGCCGTCGACCACGAGTTCCGCCGCGCCGACCCCGGCCAACCTGGCTGCCTCCGCCGCGGTGGGGTCGCTGTGCGCTCGCCCGGCGTTCCGATAGGCCGGGGCCTCGATCTCCCCGAGCAATGACGCCGCCGCCGCGTTCAGCCCGGTGACCAGCGCCAAGGCGTCCGCATCCCCCGGCAATCCGATGTCCGTCCCCCCACCGCCACTCGGCGGCCCGAGCATCTGCCGGGTCCTGGAGATCCCCGCGGCAAGGGCGTGCAGATACCGGCGCAACAGTCGGGCCGGCACTTCGGTGAGCGTCGCCACCGGCGTGGGAGCGGGCAGGTCCTGGACGGCACACTCGAGCTGCGTCTGACCGTCGGCCAGCGCGGCCGCCTCCTGCTCGGTTGGCACGATTCCCCAGTGCGGCATGACCGGTTGATCGGCGTCGCCAAGACGCTCGAACCACAGCCGCACGAGGTCGGCGTCAAGGGACGTCATGGCACCATGGTGCACCCGGCTCGGATGGTGCCTGGCCGAAAGGCGGATTTGGCCGCGAGGTCACGGGTCAGTACCCTGGGGAGGTTGCCCGGCGCATGCCGGGTCTATGACGACTGCTCTGACCGGCCCAGTGGGCCGGTCGCATATTTTCGACAGGTGGTGTTCGGCGTGGCTGCCGTATGTGACGTGTGTGGCAAGGGTCCCGGTTTCGGCATGAGCGTGTCGCACTCGCATCGCCGGACGCATCGGCGTTGGAACCCGAACATCCAGCCGGTTCGCGCGCAGGTTGCCCCTGGCACCGTGCGCAAGGTCAACGTGTGCACCTCGTGCCTCAAGGCCGGCAAGGTCGTCCGGGGCTGACGTTGCCTCGGTGAGCTCCGGCCCGGCCGGTGTTCCCTCGCTCTGACGCAGAAGAAGGCGGGTCCCCCATGGGGCCCGCCTTCTTGTCGTACCCGGACTTTGGTCAGCTGCGCACCATGCCCGGCGCTCAATCCATCCTGGTCATCCAGCCGTGCGGGTCGGGCTTGCGACCGTATTGCAGGTCGGTCAGCTCCTCCCGCAGTCTCAGGGTGATCGGGCCGGATTGCCCGCCATTGATGTCGAACTTGCCGTCGGCGTGCAGCACCGAACCGACCGGAGTGATCACGGCCGCCGTTCCGCAAGCGAAAACCTCGGTCAGCTCGCCGGTTTCGGCCTTCTTGGCCCACTCCTCGGTGGAGATCCGGCGTTCCGTGGCGGTGTAACCGAGCTCCCGGCACATCGTCAGCAGCGAGTCACGGGTGACACCCGGCAGTAGCGAACCCGTCAGCTCCGGCGTCACCACCTCGGCGTCGGCCCCGGATCCGAAGACGAAGAACAGGTTCATCCCGCCCATCTCCTCGACCCAGCGGCGCTCCACGGCGTCGAGCCAGACGACCTGATCGCAGCCCTTCTCGGCGGCCTGCGCCTGCGCCGCCAGCGACGCCGCGTAGTTGCCGCCGAACTTCGCGGCACCGGTTCCGCCGGGCGCGGCCCGCACGTATTCGGTGGACCACCAGACGCTGACCGGCTTCACCCCGCCCGGGAAGTAGGCGCCGGCCGGTGAGGCGATGACGCTGTACAGGTAGCTCGCCGACGGCCGGACGCCCAGCCCCACCTCGGTCGCGATGATGAACGGCCGCAGGTACAACGAGGACTCGCCGCCCGTCGGCACCCAGGCGCCGTCGACATCGAGCAGCTCACGCAGGGATGCCAGGAACAATTCCTCCGGCAGTTCCGGAATGCCGAGCCGGACCGCAGACCGGTTCAATCGGGCGGCGTTCTGCTCCGGCCGGAAGGAGGCGAGCGAGCCGTCGGGCTGCGCGTAGCACTTCAGCCCCTCGAAGATCTCCTGGCCGTAGTGCAGCACCATGGTCGCCGGATCCAACGTGAGCGGCCCGTACGGGACCACCCGCGGATCGTGCCAGCCGGACCCGGCGTCATAGTCGATCAGGACCATATGGTCGGTGAAGTAGCGCCCGAACCCGGGCGCGGCATGGATCTCGTCTCTGCGGCTGACGCTGATCGGAGCCGGATGCAGCTCTCGCCGGAAGGCGGGCGGCCCGGCGAAATTCCGTGGAGGGCTGGACGCTGTGGTCATGGATACACAATATCGCGAATACTAGGACGTCCAACTATCGGGTGGGACTCGAATTCTCCGCGCGACCGGCGAGCCCGGTTCTTCCGACGATCAACGCACGTGGGCGGGCACGAAAGGTGGCTTGACCACCCGTACCCGGAGCCGGCGGCCGCGCACATCGACGGCGATTTCGTCGCCCTCCGCGACTCCGGCGGCGGTATCGATCAGCGCGAGTCCGATGCCCTGACCGAGGGTGGGCGAGAACGTCCCCGAGGTGGTCCGGCCGATGACGTTGTTCCCCGCGTCCCAGACGTCCAGGTGACCGCGCAGCACACCCCGGTCCAGCGCCAGCAGTCCCCAGGACAACCGGGCCGGACCCTCCGCCCGCTCCGCGAGCAGGGTTGCCCGACCGAAGAAGCTGGGTTTCTTCCAGCCGACCGCCCAGCCGACCCGGGCCTGCACCGGGCTGATGTCCGGGCCGAGATCCTGGCCGTGCAGGGCATAGCCCATCTCGGTACGCAGCGTGTCCCGGGCGCCGAGACCGGCCGGGCGACCGCCGCGCAGGCCCGCCTCGTGGGTCAGCGCCGCCCAGACGGCGGGCGCGTCGTCCCAGGCCGGGACGAGTTCGTACCCTCGTTCACCGGTGTAGCCGGTGCGGCAAACCCGCACCGCCTTGCCGTCAAAGGTGCCGTCCGCCCAGGACATGTAGGCCAGTTCGTGCGGTAGTCCGATGGCTGCCAACACCTCGTCCGATGACGGACCCTGAACGGCCAGCACCGCGAAGTCGGTGTGCCGGTTGATGACCTCGATGCCCTCTGGTGCAGCGAGGCGCAACGCCGCGACCACGGCGGCGGTGTTGGCGGCGTTCGGGATCAGGAAGACCTCGTCCTCGGATACCAGGTAGGCGATCAGGTCGTCGACGACGCCGCCATTGTCGTTGCAGCACATGGTGTATTGCGCCTGGCCCGGCTGGAGTTTCGCCAGGTCGGCGGTCAGGCAGTTGTTCACGAACGCGGCAGCCCCCGGCCCGGTGACAGCTGCCTTGCCCAGGTGCGAGACATCGAAAATTCCGACCGCGGTGCGGACGGCGGTGTGCTCGGCAACCACCCCTGCCCCGGCATAGGAGATCGGCATGTCCCACCCGCCGAAGGCGCCCATCGTCGCGCCCAGCGCCACATGTTCGGCGTGTAACGGCGAGTGCAGCAGCACTTCTTCGGTCTCGCCGGTTTCGCCGGCCCGCAGCTCAGACATGAGGCCGACGGTAACCTGCGGAGCTGGCGTTCGGCGCGCCGACTACGGTCGGTGTTCGACCGTCACCAGTCGGGCCGACCCGACAAACGCGGCCGACCTGCGCCGTCTCGACCAACGCAGACCGCTACCAACGCAGACCGCTACCGAATTCTGACCCAGCAGCTCTCTCTCGCGAAGGACCATCCCCACCGATGACTCGACTCACGCTCTCCACCGCCTCCCCGCTCACCGCCAACGCCGACGCACTGGTCGTGGCCGCCCTGCAGGGGGCGGACGGACCCATTGCCGACGACGCGGCATTCGCACTCGCGGTGCAGGCCGCCGCGCTGGCCGGCGCGACCGGCAAGCCCGGTTCGGTGACCACCATTCCCGGTGCCGGTTTCGTCACCGCCGATCGGATCGTCGTCGTCGGGATCGGGAAACCCCCGGCGGGGCCGTCGACGGAGGAGTCCGACGCCGAGCTCCACGAGCGCGTCCGAAAAGCGGCCGGCGCTGCGTCGCGGGCGGTCGTTGGCCACAGCAAGGTCATCTCCACCCTGTCCGCGATCGACATCTCCGCAGCGGCCGAGGGACATCTGTTGGGCGCCTACGTCTTCGACACGTACAAGAAGCCGGGCAAGGAGCCTGTCGACGCGATCGTGCTCACCGTCGGGTCCGCGGCCAAGGCCGCGAAGGACACCCTGACGCGAGCCGTCATCACCGCCGAGGCGGTCGCCTTTGCCCGGGACCTGATCAACACGGCACCCAATGACCTGTTCCCGGCGTCATTCGCCGACCGGGCCTCGGCTGCGGCCAAGGAGGCCGGTGTGACCGTCGACGTACTGGACGAGAAGGCCCTGACCAAGGCGGGTTACGGCGGAATCCTCGGCGTCGGCGCCGGCTCCAGCAGGCCGCCGCGGCTGGTCCGGCTGAGCTACACACCGTCGAAGCCGCGGGTCAAGGTCGCCCTTGTCGGCAAGGGCATCACCTTCGATTCGGGCGGAATCTCCATCAAGCCGTCCGCCAAAATGGACCAGATGACGAGCGACATGTCCGGCGCCGCAGGGGTAGTCGCGACGATCGTGGCCGCGGCGAAGCTCGGACTGCCGGTCACGGTCACGGCGTACGCGGCGCTGGCGGAGAACCTGCCGTCGGGTTCGGCGTACCGGCCCGGTGACGTGCTGCGGCACTACGGCGGCGTCGACAAGAACGGCAAGGGCACCGGAACCGGGAAGACCGTGCACGTGCTGAACACCGACGCCGAGGGTCGTCTGGTGTTGGCCGACGCGATCGTCCGGGCCTGCGAGGACGAGCCCGACTATCTGCTGGAAACCTCGACGTTGACCGGCGCCCAGGTCGTCGCGCTGGGCGGCCGGACGATGGGCGTGATGGGTACTGCCGACCTGCGGGACCGGGTCGCCGAACTGGGTCGGCAGACCGGCGAGGGCGGCTGGGCGATGCCGCTGCCCGAGCACCTGCGGGAGGGGCTGGACTCGCCGCTGGCCGACCTGCAGAACATCGCGGGCAGCCCGGGCGGCGGCATGATGGTCGCCGGGCACTACCTGTCCGAGTTCGTCGCCGACGGGGTCAAGTTCGCCCACCTGGACATTGCTGGACCGTCGTTCAACGACGGAAAGCCCTACGGCTACACCGCTTCCGGCGGCACCGGCGTGCCGGTGCGGACGTTGCTGGCGTTCCTCCGGGAGGTCTCGGCCTGACCCGGCGGAGTTCGCCACTCGCGGCGGACCGTGCAGGCGAACCACCCCTCGCGCCGCTCAGTCAAGGCAGCCCCGCCCCGCTCATTCAAGGCAGCCCCGCGCCGCTCAGGCATGGCCTCGCGCCGATCAACTTCCATAGCGCGGCCGAAAGTTCACGATTTGGTACGCGTGGGACAGGAGTCAACATCTTCGGCCGCGCCGTGGAAGTTGATCGGCGCGGGCACGGGGGGCCTCGGGGAAGCGAGCCGGCGCAGGCGGGCGCCCTGGGGGAGGCGAGCCGGCACGGCCACGGGCGCCGTGGCGGGCGTCAGCCGTCGAGGAAGTCCTGCTCCATCTGCTGCAGGACGATCGTTTGCTTCCGTGAGTAGTCGCGCATCCGCTGCGGGTACCCGACGATCGTCGCGTCATAGATCGGCAGCTTGTTGTCCTCGGCGAATGCGCGGGCGGCCTTGGGCGATGCGATCCGGCGGCGGGTGAACTCGCCGTCGTGCGCGACCAACAACACGCTGGTCCCGGTCACGGCCGTCTTCGGCTCGACGAACACCTCGACCCCGCGCCGGGTCGAGGCCCAGTGCGCAAGTTCGGTCGCCACTTCCTTGCGGTCGGATCGGCTCAGTCGAGCGGTCTCATCGCTCTTGGACCGCCGCAACCACGAGAACATCCCCATCGTCGACTCCCTGTCGGACCGGCTGCCAGTTCTGGCCTGGCGCCGGCCATCAATCACCACCCGGGCGGAATCATCCGGTCTGGCCGCTTCCACACCAGTGTCCCTGATGGCCGGTTCGGCCCGTCGGGACAGCCGCCGACCCGGGCGCGACGCACCCATGGGGCGGCAAATCCGGCGGGATGCCAAGATGGACAGCGCGCACGGGCGGCCCGTCGATCCTGGTTGTTCAACCAGCCGTGATCAGGGAACACCCGGCGTGCGGGACAGCAGCGACGATTCAGCTCGAAGGAATTGGATCGTGAGTTCGGCCCAGCGCCATTCAGCCACGAGAGAGATCCGCCATCAAGAGTCACCCGGCACGGTTGCACGAAGAAAGTTCGTCAAGCAGAGGGAGTTTGGACAGATGACCGATACCAACGTCGACCTGGTAATTCTCGGCGGAGGGTCAGGTGGATACGCCGCCGCGTTGCGCGCCGCCGAGCTTGGATCGTCCGTCGTATTGATCGAGAAGGAGAAGGTCGGCGGGACCTGCCTGCACTGGGGCTGCGTCCCGGCCAAGACCCTCCTGCACGCGGCCGAGGTCGCGGACGAGGCCCGTGAGGGGCTGTCCATCGGAGTGAAGACCACCTTCGACGGCGTCGACGTGCCCGCCTTGCTGAAGTACAAGGACGGCATCATCAACCGGCTGTACAAGGGCCTGACCGGCCTGGTGAAGTCCCGCGGAATCCAGACCGTGCTCGGTGAGGGCAAGTTCGTCGGCCCGAACACGGTGGTGGTCGGCGAGGACCGCTACATCGGCACCAACGTCATCCTGGCCACCGGCTCGTACTCGCGGACCCTGCCGGGCCTGACGATCGAGGGCCGGGTCATCACCTCGACCCAGGCGCTCAGCCTCGAGTGGATTCCGGAGAAGGCGATCGTGCTCGGCGGCGGCGTCATCGGCGTCGAGTTCGCGTCCACCTGGGCATCCTTCGGCACCGACGTCACCATCGTCGAAGCGCTGCCGACGCTGGTCCCGCTGGAGGACCCGTGGGCGGCCAAGCTGGTCGAGCGCGCGTTCCGCAAGCGGAAGATCGCCTTCAAGACCGGGGTCCGGTTCCAGAGTGTGACGCAGGACGATTCCGGCGTCACCGTGACCCTGGAGGACGGCACCGTGCTGACCGCCGACCTGCTGCTCGTTGCTGTCGGCCGCGGGCCCTACACCGCGGGCTGCGGCTACGAAGACGCCGGCGTCACCATGGACCGTGGGTTCGTCATCACCGACGAACGGATGCACACCAACCTGCCGAACGTTTACGCGGTCGGCGACATCGTGCCCGGGCTGCAGCTCGCGCATCGCGGCTTCCAACAGGGCATCTTCGTGGCCGAGGAGATCGCCGGAATGAACCCTGTCGTCATCCCTGACGAGAAGATCCCGAAGATCACCTACTGCGACCCGAACGTCGCTTCCGTTGGCCTGACCGAGGCCAAGGCGAAGGAAGTTCACGGCGAAATCGTTAGCTATGTCTACGATCTCGGTGGCAACGGCAAGTCGCAGATCCTCAAGACGGCCGGCGGCATCAAGGTCATCCGGGTCAAGGACGGCCCCATCGTCGGCATTCACATGGTCGGCGCCCGGATCGGCGAACTGATCGGCGAGGCCCAGCTGATCGTCGGCTGGGAGGCCTACCCCGAGGACGTCGCGCCAATGGTGCACGGCCACCCGTCGCAGTACGAGGCGATGGGCGAGGCGATGCTGGCGATGGCCGGCAAGCCACTGCACGTCCACGACTGACCCAGAACCCAAGGGTCGCAACACTTCTCATGCTGCGACCACAGCAAATGATCATTCGCACACGACCAGGACGACCCGGTCAGAGGTAGGAGAGCAACGCATGTCCCACTCCGTCCAGATGCCGGCCCTCGGCGAGAGCGTCACCGAGGGCACCGTCACCCGTTGGCTCAAGAGCGAGGGTGAGTCCATTGAGGTCGACGAGCCCTTGCTCGAGGTCTCGACGGACAAGGTCGACACCGAGATCCCGTCGCCCTACGGCGGGGTGATCGAGAAAATCCTGGTCGGCGAGGACGAGACCGCCGCCGTCGGCGCAGATCTCGCGATCATCGGGGACGGCTCCGGAGCGGCCGAACCAGCCGCTGCCGCACCGGCGGAGCCCGAGGCAGCTGCCGAGCCGGAAGCGGCACCAGCGGCCGAGGCAGCGCCCGCCGAGGCTCCCTCCACGGAAGCGGACGCTCCCGCCGAGAAGCCGACCGGTGGAACCGCATCCGCGGCCTCCGGCACGGCCGTCACGCTGCCGGAGATGGGCGAGTCCGTCACCGAGGGCACCGTCACCCGGTGGCTCAAGGCCGTCGGCGATGACGTCGCCCTCGACGAACCGCTGGTCGAAGTGTCCACCGACAAGGTCGACACCGAGATTCCCTCCCCCGTCGCCGGCACGCTACTGGAGATCTCCGTCGGCGAGGACGAGACGGTCGAGGTCGGTGCACAGCTGGGAATCATCGGAGACGCCGGCGCCGCCCCGGCGCCCAAGGCCGAACCGGAACCGGCGGCCGCAGCACCACCTGCGGAGGCGCCAAAAGCAGAGGCACCACAAACAGACCCGCCAAAACCGACGGCCCCGGCCTCCCCGCCACCGGCGCCCACCCAGTCGCCGAACGCTGACGCCCCCAAGGGCCCCGCGCAAGCAATGCCGCCCGCCAAGGTGCCGGACGGCACCTACGTGACCCCGGTGATCCGCAAACTCGCCGCGGACGCCGGCGTGGACCTGGGCTCGATCAAGGGCACCGGGGTCGGTGGCCGCATCCGCCGCGAGGACGTCGTCGCGGCGGCGGAAGCCGCCAAGGCCGCGGCCGCAACCGCTGCAGCGACTCCCGCCCCGGCAGCAGCTGCCCCGGCAGCTGCGCCGGCAGCCGGATCCAGCGTGCCGAAGGCCGACGCGGCCGCAACGGCGCTGATCGGCACCACCCAGAAACTGCCGCGGATCAGGCAGTCCATCGCCAAGAACATGAAGTTCGGCCTGGACACCGCGGCCCAGCTGACCACCGTCATGGAGGTCGACGTCACCCGGGTGGCCGCCCTGCGGGCGAAGGCCAAGACCGGTTTCGCGGCTCGCGAGGGCGTCAACCTGTCGTTCCTGCCGTTCTTCGTGAAGGCCGCGCTGGAGGCCGCCAAGGCCTACCCAGTGATCAACTCCACGTTGTCCGAGGACATCAAGGAGATCACCTACCACCCGACGGTCAACCTCGGCATCGCGGTCGACACCCCGCGCGGGCTGATCGTCCCGGTGATCAAGGCCGCGTCGGATCTCAACATCGCCGGGATCGCCCGGAAGATCGCCGATCTGGCCAAGCGCACCCGCGACAACAAGATCGGCCCGGACGAGCTGTCCGGCGGCACATTCACCATCACCAACACCGGCTCGGTGGGTGCGCTGTTCGACACCCCGATCTTCGTGCCACCGCAGTCGGCAATTCTGGGTACCGGCGCGATCGTCCGTCGGCCGATGGTGATCAAGGACGCGGACGGCAACGAGGTCATCGCCATCCGGTCCATGTGCTACCTGGCGATGTCCTACGACCACCGCAATATCGACGGCGCCGATGCGTCCCGGTTCCTCAATGCGGTCAAGGCCAGGATCGAGGCCGGCGAGTTCGAGGGTGAAGTGGGTCTGTAAGGGCCGGTAGGACGGGCCTCCGGCGCGGACCGGTAACGTCCCCACCGACGTCCAAGCATGCGCGGCCGGCGATTCGTCGGCCGCGCATGGCGTATCCGTCTCCATCCGACACCGATCCTCGGGGGTCAGCACAGATGCACATCGTGGCTGCTGGGGTGAGCGGCTTCCTCGGAACCGAACTCACGAGAACGCTGACGCAAGCCGGTCACCAGGTGACCCGACTGGTGCGGTCCGAACCCAGCGGCCCGGATGAGGTGCTCTGGAACCCGCACTCCGGGTGACGTCGACAGCGCGGTGTTCGACGGCGCCGACGCGGTGATCAACCTGTGCGGCACCGGCGTCGAAGATCACCGGTGGACTCCGGAGCTACAAGCACCTGCTGATGTCGTCCCGGGTGAACCCGACGCGACTGCTCGCCGCGGAATGTGCCCGGCTGGGTGTCCCGGTGCTGGTCAATGCGTCCGGAATCGGCTACTACGGGCCGCACGGCCTGGACATCGTGACCGAAAAGGACCCGGCGGGCGACACCTTCCTCGCCCAGCTGTGCGTCCAGTGGGAGGCAGCCACCGCGGTTGCCAGGGACGCCGGCGTCCGCGTCGTCAACTTGCGCACCGGCCTGGTCCTCGGTAGTTCGGGTGGCCTGCTACCCAAGCTGACGCTGCTGACCAGGCTGATGCTCGGCGGCAAACTCGGTAACGGCAGGCAGTACTTCC
This sequence comes from uncultured Actinomycetota bacterium, assembly GCA_963730295.1. Taxonomy (GTDB): domain Bacteria; phylum Actinomycetota; class Actinomycetes; order Mycobacteriales; family Nakamurellaceae; genus Nakamurella. Next base: position 11,177 of record CAVSRE010000015.1, read on the forward strand.
CGTGGATTTCCGTCACCGACGAGATCGCCGCAATGGTTCATCTGCTGACCGCTCCGGTACACGGACCGGTCGAATCTCACCGGCCCCTACCCGGTGACCAATGCCGAGTTCACCAAGGAACTCGGCAAGGCATTGGGGCGGCCGGCTCCGTGGCTGATCCCCGGATTCGCGCTGCACCTGGTGCTCGGGGAGTTCGCGGGAGAGATCCTCGCCGGACAGCGGGCTCTGCCAGTCGTGCTGCACGAGTCCGGCTTCGAGTTCACCCATCGCACCCTGCCCGAGGCATTGGCCGCCGAACTGCCCTGACGGACTGCGCAGCACACGCCCGCCGGCGAACTGCCCTGACCGACCGGGCAGCATTCGCCCCGGTGCTCTCCCCTCACCCAGTGGGCTGCACCAACTCGCGCCGGCCCGCAACTTACCAAGATCAACGTTTCGGTACATCTGGTGTTGTAGGACGACATCAGATGGACAGAGGCGTTGATCATGAAGCCGCTCGGCACCGGCCCTGCGTCCGGTGAGTGCGAAAGTGGTATCACCTTGATACCATCAAACTCATGGCTATGACCCTGCGCCTCGACGACGCCACCGCCGATGCCCTTCGCGACCGCGCGAGCGCCGACGGACGATCGGTACATCAAACCGTTCTGCTCGCTATCGACGAATACCTCGTCAAGCACCGTCGCGACCAGCGCATCGAATCTCTGGCAGTACAGGCGGCCGCTGACTATCCGGCTGTTCTGCAGCGGCTCGGCGAATGACGCGTTACCTCACAGCCGAGGATGTCCTTGTCATCGCACGAATTGCGATCGGCTCCACCCCGCACCTGCGGGATGCCGGCCTGCTGGATTCTGCGTGCCATCGACCATCCGCAACTGCGTTCGGCGAAGATGCATATCCGACTCTGACCATGAAGGCGGCTGCTCTCCTGCACTCGCTGACCTCGAACCATCCGTTCATCGATGGAAACAAGCGCACCGCATGGCTGGCGACCGTGGTCTTTTTGCGGGACAACGGCGCTGAGGTCATTGCTGAGGACGCCTACGACGGTGTAGTGACAGACCTGGTGCTGGCAATTGCGGCCGGCTCGCTGCGAGAGGTCAACGACATTGCCGACAGACTCGAACCATTGCTGAGGTTGCACGGCGACGACATACCGCCGCCTGGATAGTCTGGGTTGCTGCCCCGGCGGATCGCGAGGTCAGTGCTCGTACGGGTCGTCCGGCTGCGGGACCGAGGTCGCGGACGTCAACGTCACGACCGGCACATAGCCGTTGTCCATGGTGGCGGTATTCGGCACCACGGTGACGACGGCATCAACCCAGGTGTTGGTCGGGAACGGCGGATCCCCGTCGACGTGCAGTTGCATCGGGTTGGCGTCCGCGGCGCAACAACTGATCACGATTCGGGCGATCGTATAGCCGGTGGTGTAGCCGTCGCCGGGCGGCGCGATGAACCCGGTGACCGTCACCGGGGTGTCCTTGACGGAATTGTCCGCGTCGTACAGCGCCCGCAGGATGAAGTCCTTCATCCCGACGGTGGGGTTTGCGCCCGGGTCCAGCGGCGGGAAGTGCATGGTCCGGTGGGAGCCGGTGGAGTCCTCCGCGGAGCCGCTGCCGTCGTTGAATTTGTAGCCGCCGCCGGCGCCGGCCCCGTCCTTGCTGCCGGCGGGTTCCTGGGCGACGACATCCATCCCGGCCAGACCCTGCGACGTCGCGTTACGGGCAACGGCGTCAGCGCCGAGGGCGGGTGGTGCAACGAGCAGCAGCACCAGCACGGGCAACAGGATCAGCCAGGGTGCCTTCGAGGTCGAATGGTCGTGGCCGTGCGCATCGCCGGTCGAGTGGTCGTGGCCTGGCGGATCATCGGTCGAGGGTGCGGCCCCATGCGCGTCGGCGCCGGCCGGACGCGCAAAGCCGTCGTGGCTGCCGCCAGCCTCCGCGAGTGAACCGTCTGCAGGGTGAATTGCCCCCCAGGATTCGGTTCGCCCTGCGGAATTTTCGGTCGGCTCTACCACCCTCGCCTGCTTGCGCGCCTTGTCCGCCTTGACGTCGGCCATGATCGTCAGGATCAGCGACAGCACCCCGACCGCCACCAGCACGCCCCCGCCGATCAGCAACAACGGCTTGAAACCGGGCCGGACGTAGGACATGAACCGGCCGGACAGCGTGATCGACAGCAAAAGCCCGCCGAGCAGCGCCACGACGATCGACTGGGTTTCTCGATTCATGCCGCCGTTCATTCCGCGGCTCTTCAGACCACGCATCACGACCATCCCCAAAAAGCGAGACCCACGGCGGTACCGACGATGACAGCGACAACAAACGTCAGCGGCGCGAACCGGACGGCGAACTTCCGGCCGAAGATGCCGGCCTGCATCGCGAACAGCTTGACGTCGACGGCCGGACCGACGGTTAGGAAGACCAGCTTGCCGATCACCGGGATGGTGGAGAAGGCGGCGGCGACGAACGCATCGGCCTCCGAGCAGAGGGCCAAAATGAACGCCAGCCCCGCCATCAGCGCGATCGACAGGAACAGTGACGAGCCGATGCTCTCCATGACGTGCGCGGGAATGACCGTCTTGAACGTTGCGGCGGCGGCCGCGCCGATCACCAGGAACCCGGCCGCCTGGGTGAAGTCACCGAGAATGGTCGACAGGAACACCCGCCAGCCCGACTGGCCGTCGGCACGCACCGGTACCTGCGGCTTCATCCATTCCGGCCGGCCGATCCGTTCCCAGATCCAACCCACGATCACCGCGGTCAGCAGACCGGCGATCAGCCTGGCCCACACCATGTTCGGTTCGCTGGTGAACGCCACCGCGGTCGCGATCAGCACGATGGGGTTGATCGCCGGCGCCGACAGCATGAAGGCCAAGGACGCGGACGGCCGGACGCCACGCTCGATCAGCCGGTTGGAGATCGGCACCGAACCGCATTCGCAGCCCGGTAGCGCAGCGCCACAGACCGAGGCGACCGGCACGGCAAGGGCGGCGTTGCTCGGCATGATCCGGGTGAAGAACGCAGCGGGCACGAACGCGGCAATCGCACCGGACACCACGACGCCGAGCACCAGGAACGGGGTGGCCTGCACGCAAATGGCAACGAAGACCGTCGACCAGCTCTGCATGACGGGGTGCCCGAGAAAGGACTCCAGCGGTCCGCGAAACGCGATGGCCAGCAACAGGATCGCCCCGAAGATCTCCAGAGATCCCGGGCGGTAACCCTTCTTCGCGGTGGGCAGTTCCGCACCCAACGCCTCGGAGCCCAGCGCCGCAGAGCCCAAAGCCTCGGAGCCCAGCGCCTGGTTGTCCGATACCTCGGTGTCCAACACCGACGAATCGTCGGGCGTCGGCTCAGTCAGGGGTGCCGGTCGCCCGGCGGGCGCGGTGTCCCGGACCGTCATCGAACCACCTCGTCCGGCGTCTTATCGGCAGCAGATTGATTCGCAACAGTCACTATCTCGCCCACCGCGCCCGGTTGCCCGGACGACGCGCCAGGAGTGTCGATGACGCCGCCGAATCGGCGCTGCCGGGAGGCGTATTCCTGGCAGGCCCGCCACAGGTCGCGCCGGTCGAAATCAGGGAAGAGCGTGTCCTGGAAAACCAGCTCCGCATAGGCCGACTGCCAGATCAGGAAGTTGCTGGTGCGCTGCTCCCCCGACGGCCGCAGGAACAGGTCGACGTCGGGCATGTCGGGCTCGTCCAGATAGCGCGCCAGCATCCGCTCATCCACCTTCGCCGGGTCGATCCGGCCGGCCGCCGCCTCGATGGCGATCGCCTTGGCCGCGTCCGCGATCTCGGCCCGGCCGCCGTAGTTGACACACATGGTCAACGTCAGGACGCGGTTGGCGGCGGTCAGTTGCTCCGCCAACTCCAGTTCCTTGACGACGCTGCGCCAGAGCCGCGGTCGTCGGCCGGCCCATCGGACCCGGACGCCGAGGGAATGCATGTCGTCCCGACGACGGCGGATGACGTCCCGGTTGAAGCCCATCAGGAACCGCACCTCGTCGGGTGAGCGCTTCCAGTTCTCGGTGGAGAACGCGTAGGCCGACAGGTGCTTGACGCCGATTTCGATGGCACCCTCGACGACGTCGAACAGGGCGGCCTCGCCGCGCTTGTGCCCCTCGGTGCGGGGCAACCCGCGGGACTTCGCCCACCGGCCGTTGCCGTCCATCACCAGTGCGACATGTTGCGGGACAGCTGCCGGGGGTAGCCCGGGCGGGCGGGCGCCACTGGGATGCGGGGTCGGCCGCCGCGGGGTCGTCATAACACGATGACCTGGTCGTCCGACCCGCGGTCCACCATCACCAACGAGCGCAGCCCCCGTTCCAGGTGCCACTGCAACAGGGCCGCGACCAGCCCGGACGCCTCCCGGCGGGCGGAACCGTCGGCCCCCTCGGCGCAGGCCCAGTCCCCACCCGCGAGCGCAGCCATCAACTCGATCGCCGCCGGCGCCGGCCGGGCGGTGCCCACCGACCCGGAGCTGCGGCACTGCGGGCAGAGCAGCCCGCCGGACGCGATATGGAACGCCGCGTGTGGACCGGGGGTGCCGCAGCGCGCGCAGTCGATCAGTGCGGGGGCCCATCCCGCGAGCGCCATCGCCCGGAGCAGGAAGGCGTCCAGAACCAGGGAAGGATCACGGGCTGTCTCCGTCAGCGCACGCAACGCGGACACCACCAGGAGGTACAGCCGCAGCGACGGTTCCCGCTCCTCCGCGGTCAGGCGTTCGGCGGTCTCCACGATGGCCGTCGCGCAGGTGTACCTGGAGTAGTCGGCGACCAGGACCGGCCCGAACGGGTCCAGGGTTTCCGCCTGAGTGACGATGTCCAGGTTCCGTCCGGCATAGAGCTGCAGGTCGACGTGGCTGAACGGTTCCAATCGGCTGCCGAAGCGACTCTTGGTGCGACGCACACCTTTCGCGACGGCCCGCACCCGGCCCTCCCGCCTGGTGAGCAGGGTGACGATCCGGTCCGCCTCGCCCAGTTTCGTCACCCGCAGCACCACTGCGGAGTCGCGGTAAACGGGCACCAAGCCATGGTGCCACCAGGCATCCGCTCGGTGGGACTGCCGCGCACAGGCAAGACAGCGGATTGCCGGCGCGGCATGATCGGGGTATGAGTCTGGTCACCCGGCAAGATCCACCCGTCACCGATTTCGACGAATCCGACCTGGCCGTCAGGCCACCCCAGCATCACGCGGCCGGCATTCCCGCGGTCGCCGTCGCGCTGAACCGTGGCATCTCGCAGGCCGGCATCCTGCGCACCGCACAGGCGCTGAGCCGGCTCAACCACAAGGGTGGTTTCGACTGCCCGGGCTGCGCGTGGCCGGAGCCCGCGGGTCGTCGCCGGCCCGCGGAGTTCTGCGAGAACGGCGCCAAGGCGGTCGCCGAGGAAACCACCCTCCGCACCGTCGGACCGGACTTCTGGGCCGCCCACCCGGTTTCCGAACTGTTGCAGCGGTCGGAGTTCTGGCTGGGCAGCCAGGGCCGGCTGACCGACCCGATGGTCATCCGGGAGGGCTCGGACAACTACGAACCGATCACCTGGGACGACGCGTTCACGCTGATCGGCGAGCACCTTCGGGCAAGCACCCCGAACCGGGCGGCGTTCTACACGTCGGGCCGAACCTCGAACGAGGCCGCGTACACCTATCAACTGATGGCTCGCGCCTACGGCACGAACAACCTGCCGGACTGCTCGAACATGTGTCACGAATCGTCCGGAACCGCCTTGGCCCGGACGATCGGCATCGGCAAGGGCTCGGTGTCGCTCGACGACATTCACCTGGCCGACCTGATCCTGGTCGTCGGCCAGAACCCGGGGACCAACCATCCGCGGATGCTCAGCGCACTCACCGAGGCGAAAGGTCACGGCGCCCGGATCGTCGCGGTCAACCCGCTACCGGAGGCCGGGCTGTTCCGGTTCCGCGACCCGCAGACGCTCAACGGGCTCGTCCGGGGTGGCATCGAACTTGCCGACGACTTCCTGCAGATCAAGCTGGGTGGCGATCTCGCCCTCTTCCAGGCGCTCGGCCACCTGCTGATCGCGGCGGAGGACGCGGCGCCGGGGACGGTCGTCGACGCCGACTTCGTGACATCCAGCACCGAGGGCTTCGACGCGTACGCGGCAGCCCGCAGATCCATCGACTGGGACTCGATCATCGAGGCCACCGGATTGCCTCGGGAACAGATCGAGCAGTTGGCGAAGCACCTTGCGTCGTCCAAGGCGACGATTATCTGCTGGGCAATGGGTCTCACCCAACACAAGCACTCGGTGCCGACCCTGCAGGAGGTCGTCAACCTGCTGTTGATCCGCGGGATGATCGGCAAGCCCGGCGCCGGGGTTTGTCCCGTCCGGGGACATTCCAACGTCCAGGGCGACCGGACCATGGGGATCTCGGAGCTGATGCCGGAGTCGTTCCTGGCCGCGCTGGACGCCGAGCACGGCACCATCTCCCCACGCCTGCACGGGTTCGACACGGTGGACACGCTGAACGCGATGGCGGCCGGTGAGATCGACGTGTTCATCGGGATGGGCGGCAATTTCGTGTCCGCGACCCCGGACACGGAGGCCACCGAGGCCAGCATGTCGCGGGTGGGCCTGACGGTGCAGATCTCCACCAAGCCGAACCGGTCGCATCTGGTGCACGGGAAGGTCGGACTGATCCTGCCGACACTCGGGCGTTCGGACCGCGACGACGCCCACCCCGGCGGTGTGCAGTTCGTCACCGTCGAGGATTCGATGTCCGTGGTGCACTCGTCCAAGGGCCGGTTGGCACCCGTCTCCGACCGACTGCTCGCCGAACCGGTGATCGTCTGCCGAATGGCGCGGGCGCTGCTGGGTCCGGACCACCCGGTCGACTGGGAGGCGATGGCGGCGGACTACGACGTCATCCGTGATCACGTCTCGCGGGTGGTCCCCGGATTCGAGAACTACAACGAACGGGTGCGGGTCAAGGAGGGCTTCGTCCTGCCGCACCCGCCCCGGGACAGTCGAAGCTTCGCGACCACATCGGGCCGGGCCCGGATCACCGTCAACGAATTGAGCTGGCCGAAGGTACCCAAGGGCCGATTGCTGTTGCAGACCATGCGATCTCACGACCAGTACAACACCACCATCTACGGCTTGGACGACCGCTACCGCGGGATCTCCCAGGCCCGTCGGGTGGTGCTGGTCAGTCCCACCGACATCGCCGCGCTCGGCCTGGTCGACCGGCAGATGGTTGACGTCATCAGCGAATTCGAGACGCCGGCCGGAACCGAGCACCGGCGGGCCGCCAATTTCCGCGTGATCTCCTACCCCACCGCCCCTGGCTCCGCGGCCGCGTACTACCCGGAGGCGAATGTCCTGGTGCCGACCAACTCGGTCGCCGACGAATCCGGCACCCCGACGTCCAAGGGCGTCGTCATCAGGCTCGAGGCGGCCGTCGCCGGGTAGACCCCGATGGTGGCTGACGCCTGGCGACTGCGTCCCCGGCGATCGGGCCGGCTACTCCACAACCACCGTGGCGCCTGATCACCCACGGTGGCGAAAGGGGCGCCCCGGTCGTGCACTAACCTGGACGCACACGGACCGATCCGACGACGAGGCCAGGATCGGTCACCCCTTCGGCCTCGCTGGTCACTGTCGCCGAAAGGTGGTCGCATGAACTCCTCTTCCACTGTCCGCCCCGCGCTGCCGGAGGACGCCGATGCGTTCGCGGCCTGCCATCTTGCCTGCTGGCGCGAGGCATTCGAGGAGTTGTGGGGAAGCGAAAAGTTCGACGGGTTCGACGTGCAACGGATGGCCGTGCGCCGTCGCAAGGAGATCGAATCGGGCATCGCCGACCACTTCCTGGCGGAAGCGGACGGCACGGTTGTCGGGATCGCGATCGCCGGCCCCTCGCGGGACGATGATTCGCCAACGGAGCGCGAGCTGTACGCGATCTATGTCCGGGAGTCGCAACAGGGCACGGGACTCGCCGACGACCTGCTGGAGGCGACAATCGGGGACGGCCCTGCCTCGTTGTGGGTGTACCGGGACAACCCGAGGGCCAGTGCGTTCTATGTCCACCACGACTTCATCCCGGAAGGCGACGAGCGCGTCGACTCCGAGGGCATCCTGGAGATCCGGATGGTCCGCCGCTAACGCTGTTCCGTCGTGGCGGAATGCGCTGGCATGCTGGTCCGGTGAGCCGCGTAACCGTCAGAACCCCCGTCCGGCGTTTCCAGAATGGCGTGTTCGTCTCGCGCCCGGACACGGTTGCCGGTGAAGAGCCGCTGGAAATCCGAATCGCCGGGACCTCGATATCGACCACGATGCGCACCCCCGGTCATGACATCGAATTGCTACACGGCCTGCTGCACGGCGAGGGCATCATCGCCGGCCGGGAGGACGTCATTGCCGCCAGGTATTGCGCGGGGGTCGACTCCGCGGGCCAGAACACCTACAACGTGCTGGACGTCTCGCTCACCGACCCGGCAGCCGCGCAGGCGGTGATCGCCCCGCGGGCATTCGTCACCAGTTCCGCCTGCGGCGTCTGCGGCACGTCGTCCATCGAGGCCCTGCAGCGAACGACACGCTATGAACTGCAGGACTATCCGATCTTCGACCCGGAGATGATCACCACTCTGCCCGATCAGTTGCGGGCCCAACAGCAGGTGTTCCGCAGCACCGGCGGGATACACGCCGCCGCGCTCGTCCGGCCGGACGGCACCGTCGAGCGGGTGCGGGAGGACGTCGGCCGGCACAACGCGATGGACAAGGTGATCGGCTCCGCGCTGCTGGCCGATGAACTGCCGATTTCCGGCCGGGCCCTGCTGACGTCGTCCCGAGCGTCCTTCGAACTCGTGCAGAAGGCAGTGCTGGCCGGGGTGGGGATGCTGATCGCGGTGTCGGCACCGTCCTCGCTGGCCGTCCAGCTCGCCACCGCGACGGGCCTGACGCTGGTCGGGTTCACCTCGACCAAGGGCTTCAACATTTACTCCGGCGCCCAGCGGATCGCCGGTGCGAAGATCTGAGCCAGCCGTGTTCAACAGGGGCTGATGTGCGGATGCGGCCCTCGAATTGGCACTCGGACCCTCTCGACATCCGCCGTTCGGTGAATGCGCCACCCGAACGGAGCTCGAGTATTAACTTCCGCGCCGGACCCCTCCTGACCGCTACGATCCATTTGCCCCATCCGGCTGCCCCCCGCAGGAGTGAACATGAGGACTCGTTCCACCATCATCGCCGCTTTCAGCCTCGCGGCGGTGACCATCCTGGCGGTCGCCGCCTGTGGCAGCTCGGTCTCCGGGTCGGCGACGCCCAACCCCGCCGCAGAATCGGTCAGTATTCCGTCGAGCACCGACGTCTCCCTGCCGAGCGAACTCACCGATGCCACCGCAGTGCCCACTGACCTCAGCGAGCTGACCTCGATGCTCGGCGACCTGCCAACCGGCGGGGGCATCCCCACCGACCTCGGCGACCTGAGTTCCCTGCTGCAGGACCTGCCGACCGGCGCGCTGCCCTCGGACCTCAGCGATCTGACGAACCTGAACATCCCCGGGTACGACAGTGCCTGCCTGTCCGTTGCCAGTGCCTATGCGAGCATCGCCCTCGCCCTGCTGCCGGCATTGTTCGGCGGTACCGACAACTTCGACGCCACCGACCTGCAGAACACGGTGAACTCGTTGAGCGGCAACGTTCCCGAGGAACTTGCGCCGGATATCCAGGCGCTGGGTGAGATCGCTGCAGACGCCAGCGGCAAAACATTGTCCGAGGCAAGTCAGCTGTTCGAGGATCCGAAGTTCACCAACGCGCAGGACCACATCGACGCTTGGCTCAACGCCAACTGCAACGGCTGACGGTCGCCGGCCCCGTCGGACCGCCGCGTCGCCCGAAAGGGCGGCGCGGCGCTTTTGTGGTCGTGAGCCGGGCGTGCGCTGGTCTCCTGCGCCGCGCACCGGTGGGTCAGCGCGCCTGTTCTCAGGCCGACTTTTCCCTGGGGGTGCGCTTCGGGGCGCGCGGCACGATCGTCGGATAGACGTTGGAGCGCACTGTCTCCGCGCTGACCACGACCCGTTCGACGTCATCCCGGCCGGGCACCTCGTACATGGCCGGCAGCAACACTTCTTCCATGATCGCGCGCAGGCCGCGGGCGCCGGTCCCGCGCAGGATCGCCTCGTCGGCGATGGCGTCCAGCGCATCGGGTTCGAATTCCAGGGCAACGCCGTCCATGTCGAAAAGCCGCTGGTACTGCTTGGACAGCGCGTCACGCGGCTCGGTGAGGATCTTGACCAGCGATTCCTTGTCCAGGCTGGTGACGGAGGCCACCACCGGCAACCGGCCGATGAACTCGGGGATGAGGCCGAACTTGATCAGGTCTTCCGGCATGACGTCGGAGAAGATGTCCGAGCCGTCGATCTCGAACTTGCTCCGCACCTCCGCGCCGAAGCCGAGCCCGCGCCGACCGACCCGCTCGCCGACGATCTTTTCCAGCCCGGCAAACGCGCCGGCAACGATGAACAGCACGTTGGTGGTGTCGATCTGGATGAACTCCTGGTGCGGGTGCTTGCGTCCACCCTGCGGCGGCACCGATGCCTGGGTGCCTTCCAGGATCTTCAGCAGGGCCTGCTGTACGCCCTCACCCGAGACGTCCCTGGTAATCGAGGGGTTCTCCGACTTACGGGCGATCTTGTCGACCTCGTCGATGTAGACGATGCCGGTCTCGGCACGCTTGACGTCGTAATCGGCGGCCTGGATCAGCTTCAGCAGGATGTTCTCGACATCCTCGCCGACATACCCCGCTTCGGTCAGCGCGGTGGCATCGGCGATGGCGAACGGCACATTCAGCATCTTGGCCAGGGTTTGCGCCAGGTACGTCTTGCCGCACCCGGTCGGGCCCAGCATCAGGATGTTGGACTTGGCCAACTCCACCGGCTCGGGGCCGCGGTCGGGACCGGCCTGAATGCGCTTGTAATGGTTGTACACCGCCACGGACAGCGCCTTCTTGGCGACGTCCTGGCCGATCACGTATTGGTCGAGGTACTCGCGAATCGCCGTCGGCTTTGGCAACTCGTCCATCTTGACCTCGCTGGTCTCGGCGAGTTCCTCTTCGATGATCTCGTTGCACAAATCAATGCACTCGTCGCAGATGTAGACCCCGGGGCCGGCAATGAGTTTGCGCACCTGTTTCTGGCTCTTTCCGCAGAAAGAGCACTTCAGTAGGTCGCCTCCGTCACCGATCCGTGCCATGAGCCCTCTCGATCCTTTGTGCTTCAAGCCCGCGTAGGACCTATTGCCAATGGACCGTGCTGACGTTACCTGTTGGACACGTACCAGTCGCCGGTTTGGCCGGTGCGACACGGCCCCTCCCATCCGTTTCCGCAGCGGGCATCGGTCCGGACCTATCATTCCGTCTTTCCCGCCCAGCGTATCCGGCCGAGCCCGGCGCGCCAGGAAAATACCCAAATTGGAACCGATTGGGGTATTTCGGGGGCAAGAACGGTTACTTGAGCTTGCGGTACTCCAGCACCTCATCGATCAGGCCGTAGTCCTTGGCCTCGGCGGCCGTCAGGATCTTGTCCCGGTCGATGTCCTTGCGAACTTCGTCCGGCGGACTTGTTCGAGTGCCGGGACAGGATCTCCTCGAGTGCCGCACGCATTCGGCCGATCTCCTTGGCCTGGATTTCCAGGTCGGAAACCTGGCCGTAGACACCTTCGGTGGCCGGCTGGTGGATCAGGATGCGGGAGTTCGGCAGCGCCAACCGGCGACCGGGCGAGCCGGCTGCGAGCAGGACGGCGGCCGCCGAAGCTGCCTGACCGAGGCACACCGTCTGGATGTGCGGCCGGACGAACTGCATCGTGTCGTAGATCGCCGTCATCGAGGTGAAGGAGCCACCCGGCGAGTTGATGTACATGATGATTTCGCGGTCCGGGTCGGTGGATTCCAGCGTCAGCAGCTGGGCCATCACGTCGTTCGCGGATGCGTCATCGATCTGCACGCCGAGGAAGATGATGCGTTCCTCGAAGAGTTTGTTGTACGGATTGGATTCCTTGACGCCATAGCTGGTTCGTTCGACGAACGACGGCAGGATGTAACGGCTCTGCGGCAGGTTGAGCGCGTTGCCGTGGGCAACGCCCAGCGGCATCTGGTGCCCGGGATTGTTGATGTTCACTCTCGTGGTCTCCTTCGAGGTTTCCTGCTTGAGAATCAACCGGTCACTTCTTCAGAGACGGCTTGTCGGGATCGGCGTCGGCCGCCTGGGCTTCCGCTCCCCCGGAGCTGTCGGCGGCGCGCGCCACGACCTTGTCGATGAACCCGTATTCCAGCGCTTCCTGCGCGGTGAACCAGCGGTCGCGGTCCTGGTCGATCTCGATCCGCTCGATCGGCTGGCCGGTGTGCAGCGCCTGCAACTCGGTGAGCTCACGCTTGGACTTGGTCAGCATCTCCGCCTGGATGGCGATGTCAGCGGCGGTACCGCCGACGCCCGCACTCGGCTGATGCATCAGGATCCTGGTGTGCGGCAACGCCGCTCGCTTGCCCTTGGCGCCCGCCGTCAGCAGGAACTGACCCATCGAAGCGGCCAAGCCCATCGCGGTGGTCGCGACGTCTGGCTCGATCCACATCATGGTGTCGTAGATCGCCATCCCGGCGGTGACGCTGCCACCCGGCGAGTTGATGTAGAGGGTGATGTCCTTCTCGGGATCCTCCGCTGCCAACAGCAACAGCTGCGAGGTGATCTCGTTGGCGTTGGTGTCCCGCACTTCGGAGCCGAGCAGGATGATGCGCTCGCGGAGCAGTCGCTCGGACACGGAGTCCGACAGCGACATGCCGGGGGTGCCGCGCATCATCGGAGCACTGAGCCCTGGGGCGATGGCTTCCAGCCGCTGAATGGCCTCAACGGCCGTTGAGACGGCGACGGGGTGACGGTGGCTCACGGACAACTCCTCTTCGATGACCCACATCGCTGCGATGGTGGATTGATTCGGCATTCCTGGGCCGGCGGTGGAGCCGACCTGAGCGGGAATCTCACCCGACAGTAACCACTGGTCAGGCCCGGACGGTGTCCTGGTGGCCCGCTGTTCGCTGACGGCGTGACCAGATGAGCCAAGGGCGCCGATCCGCCGCTCACTCTCCTGCGGATCGGCGCCCCGGACGTCAGGACCCGGTGGTGCCGGGGTGGGTCCCGCCGTCGGCCAGCGCTTCGCGGCGGTCCTCGACGAGTTCGTCGGCGGCAGCGTCCTCGAGGGCTTCCACTTCCAGTTCCTCGCCGGCGGCCTCTTCGAGGGCCTCCTCCAGGATTTCCTCCTCGATGGCCTCTTCGACCTCTTCCTCGATCAGCTCCTCTTCGGCGAGCTCCTCCTCGAGGATCTCTTCGGCCAGCTCCTCGGCGATCACCTGCTCCGCTTCCTGATCCGTCTCGATGCCGAACAGGGCAGCAACGTCGAGGACCTCGCCGGAGGTGTTGGTCACTGTTGCCTGGTCGACAGCGGCGGCGAGCGCCTTACCGCGGCGCACCTCGGCGAAGACGGCGCCGAGCTGGTTACCCTCCTGCAGCCGCTGGAAGTACTCCTCGGGGGCGATACCGAGGCGCTGCGAGTTGAACATGACCCGCTCGGTGAACTCCTCCTGGTTGACGCCGACCTGGTTGGCCTCGGCCAGCGCGTCCAGCAGGAGCTGGACCTTGACCGACTTGACCGCGCTTTCGCGCAATTCGGCGTCGAACTCTTCGCGGGTCTGTCCCTGGCCGATGACGTGCGCGGTCAGCGCGTCCTCGTCGTGATCGAAGGCATGTACTGCGTCGTGCTCTCGTGACTTGAACTCCGCCTCGACGATGCTCTCCGGGGTCGGGACCTCGGTCGATTCGATCAGTGCCTCGAGGACCTTGTCCCGGGCGTCGGCGGCCTGGGTCCGGTTCTTCACCCGCAGGATCTTCTCGGCCAGGTCCGACCGCAGGTCCTCGACGGTGTCGAATTCGCTGGCCAGCTGGGCGAAGTCCTCGTCGACGTCCGGCAGGGCGCGCTCGGACACGGTCTGGACGGTCACGGTGACTTCGGCGTCCCGGCCCGCGAAACCGCCGGCGACCAGGACGGTGGAGAAGGTTGCGCTTTCGCCGGCGGACAGGCCGATGATCGCGTCATCGATGCCGTCGACCAGGTCACCGGCGCCGACGGTGTAGGTCAGGCCCTCGGTGGTGGCGTCATCGAGGACCTCGCCGTCAACGGTCGCGGTCAGGTCGATGCTGACCGAATCGCCGTCCACCGCCGCGCGCTCGACGCTGGTGATGGTGGCGAACCGCTCGCGCAGTGCTTCGACCTGCTCATCGATATCGGCGTCGGTGACTGCGACGTCGTCGACCGTCACAGCAACATCGGTGAGCGAGGGCAGTTCGAGTTCGGGACGGACGTCGACCTCGGCGGTGAAGGCGAGCGCGTCGCCGTCATCGATCCTGGTGACCTCGATCTCGGGCTGGCCGAGGGTCGTCAGATTTGCCTCGGTGACCGCCTCGCCGTACTTGGCCGGGACGGCCTCGTTCACGACCTCGGTGAGGATCGTGCCGCGGCCGAGCCGGGCGTCCAGGATGCGGGCCGGTACCTTGCCGGGGCGGAAGCCGGGGATCTTGACCTGGCCGGCGAGCACTCCGTAGGCCTTGTCGAAATGCGGCTTGAGCTCGTCGAACGGAACCTCGACGGTGAGCTTGACCCTGGTCGGGTTCAGGTGCTCGACGGTGCTCTTCACGTGCGGGACTCCTCGGGGCGTGGGGTAGGGCCGGCGGTTCCGGCTTGGTACGGGCATGTCTTTGCTTGGTACCCGTTGGCGTGCGTCTCGTGCGAGTGCGGTCGTGCTGGTGATCTGTCCGGCGGGCCGCCCGGGACATGCGACCGCCGTTGCGCGGCGACGCGGCCGGGCAGAGCCGCCGCCGATTCTAGGCCAGCTCAGAGCCGGCGAATGCCGCCGCGTGCTGTTCGGGCGTGCGGGAACCAGATTTGTGGTCGGGGTGACAGGATTTGAACCTGCGGCCTTCCGCTCCCAAAGCGGATGCGCTACCAAGCTGCGCTACACCCCGCGGCCACCACCCGGATGAGCGGCGCGACCACAGGAGCTTAGTCGTAGCGGCGGGGCGCGGGACGCAATTCCAGCCGCGGCCTTGCCTCCAGGAGTCGTTGTGGTGGGTTAGCATCATCACCGCGGTTGACCGGGAATGACAGTGGTCGGCGGCAGCGCGGGCGTAGCTTAGTGGTAAAGCCTCAGTCTTCCAAACTGATGATGCGAGTTCGATTCTCGTCGCCCGCTCCACGCTTTTGGCCCATCATGCGCTCACCGAGCCGAGGACCGAACCCTCGGCGGCGCAATCCGGCCGAAACTGCACTGCTGGGGGATCGTCAACGCCGACGTGATTCCGGACCGTCACCAGACCGAACCTTGCAGCATCGCCGATGCGCGGTGCCCACCTCGGAGGCACCGAGATGGAACAGTTGGACCTCGCCAGAATCCAATTCGCGACGACCAGCATCTACCACTTCCTGTTCGTCCCGTTCACCATGGGCCCGGCACTCCTGGTCGCCGTTCTGCACACCAGGTGGCACCGATCCAGAAATGTCGAATTCCGCAGACTGACGAAGTTCAGCCCCCGCCGACCGCGCCGATCATCTTCCACAGCGCGGCTGAAGTTGTTGACTCGAGTCACACCCGTCCCAAAAGCGCGACGTTCATCCGCGCCGGCGACGTTGATCGGCGCGTAGGGGGCAGCCACCGGGATCGCACGGCTGAAGGGGTCGGGGGTCGGGCGTCGGCCCGGCTCGGGCCGTCAAGCCCTGAGCCGGGGAGGGGTTGGGGTCAGAAGCGGCGGCGGTCCCGGCGGCGGTCAGAAGCGGCGGCGGGCCCGGCGGCGGCCGCGACGGTTCATGCCGGCGACCGAAACCGGGCTGAGCGGACGGCCGAACGGGTCGATGAACAGCGATACCGCGCCGGACTCGGCCGGTACCTCGCCGTCCAGCACCTCGATCGAGTACGTGATCGAATCCTCGCCGGTAACCGGGTCGCGCAGCACGACCACGGCGTCATTCGGGGTGTCGGAGCCCGACTCGACGTAGGACAGCACGGCGTTCGGCGGGTCCTCCTCGAAGCTGTTCGGGCCTTCGCCCCACATCGCCACGAACTGCTCCGTCGTCATGTGGCCGACCACCCGTTCGGGGCGATCGGCGAAGTACAGAGTCGACGGCGAAAGACCGTGCAGGGTGAGGGTTTTCTGGTCGCTGGTGACTGTCCGCGCCAGATGCACGAACATTTCTTCGAGAACCTTCGACGAGTCTTCGGTCGGTGCTGTTGGTGCCTGGGTCACGTGATCCGCCTCCTGTTGCGCTTCAATGCGCTCGAACGGTCGGCACTGCTGCGCCGACCTCACTCAATTGCCACAGTGGCACTGCTCGACCCGCGTTACCTCACCCGATAGGGACCATCCCGCGTCAGGACTTCCGTAGGACGACGACCGAGCGCGGCCCGACCACGACCTGGCCGTCGGTCACCTGTCGGTTGCGGCGTTCCGGCTGATAGCTGTCGGACTCGACGGTGAACTCACCGGCCCCGTCCCAATTCGCGGCGAACGTCAGCGGTTCCCACCAGGCATTGATCAGCAGCGCTAGATCGTCGTCGACCTGTGGTACGCCGTCATCGCCGATATCGGGGTCGGCCGATCCGGAGAGCACCATGGCGATGCTTTTTGCTCCGCTGTCCGCCCAGTCGGCATCGGACATCGGCGCGCCGGACGGGGTGAACCAGCGAATAGCGTCGTCCTGCGCCTGGTAGGTGCGTCGACGCAGCACCGGATGCCGATGCCGGAGCGCGATCAGGTTGATGGTGAAGTCCCGCAACTCCGTATCGATCGACGTCCAATCCCACCAGGCGATCTCGTTGTCCTGGCAGTACGCGTTGTTGTTGCCCTGCTGGGTTCGGCCCACTTCGTCGCCGCCCAGCAACAACGGCACTCCCCTGGCGAGCAGCAGGGTCGACAGCATTGCCCGGCGCTGCCGGGTGCGGAGTTCGACGATCACCGGGTCGGTACTCGGCCCCTCGACACCACAGTTCCAGGAACGGTTGTCGCTGGTTCCGTCGCGATTGTGTTCGGTGTTCGCTTCGTTGTGTTTGTCGTCGTAGGAGACCAGATCCAACATGGTGAAACCGTCGTGAACAGTGATCAGGTTGATGGACGCGTCAGGGCCGCGGCGGTGCGGGGTGTAGAGATCCGGCGAACCCGAGAGCCTGGTCGCGAGATCGGGCAGCATGCCGTCGTGGCTGCGCCAGAAGTCGCGGACGGTGTCCCGGAATTTCCCGTTCCACTCGCTCCAACCGGCCGGGAACCGCCCCACGTCGTAGCTGTCGCCCTGGCCGACGTCCCACGGTTCGGCGATCAGCTTGATCTGGGCCATCACCGGGTCCTGCCAGACCAGGTCGAAGAAGGCTGCGATGGTGTCGAAGCCACCCTCCTGACGAGCCAAAGTCGGCGCGAGGTCGAACCGGAACCCGTCCACACCCATCACCGTGACCCAGTACCGCAGTGAATCCATGATCAACCGGAGGCAGGCGGGATTGCCCACGTTGAGGGCGTTTCCACAGCCGGAGGTGTCGACGTAGGACGCCGGATTGTTCGGGTCCAGTCGGTAGTACGCGGCGTTGTCCAGGCCGCGCAGCGATAACGTCGGCCCGTCCGGTCCCGCTTCCGGCGTGTGGTTGTACACGACGTCGAGAATGACCTCGATGCCTGCCGCATGCAGAGCCCGGACCATGTCCTGGAATTCGGCAACCTGCCCGCCCGGCCGACCCGCGCGAACGGCCGCGGAGTACTCCGCATGCGGTGCGAAAAACCCGACGGTGTTGTATCCCCAGTAATTCGTCAGCCCGCGTTCGACCAGGAATCCCTCCGGCACGCTGTGGTGGACGGGCAGCAATTCCACCGCGGTGATGCCGAGTCGCTGCAGGTGGCTGATCGCCGCCGGGTGGGCCAAACCGGCGTAGGTGCCGCGGATATCGGCCGGGATGTCCGGATGCTGCGCAGTGAAGCCCTTGACGTGAATCTCGTACACCACGCTGTCGGAAAGGTGCCGCACCGGCCGGGTCGCACCGGCCGTGAGCTCACCATCGGAGTTGGGGCCGGCATCGGCGGTCAACGCCACCATCACCCCCCGGGGCATCGCCGCGGCGGAATCGAGATCGCTGGCGCGCGCGGGGTTGTCGCGGTCGTGGCCATAGACGGCAGGCCCGAACGTCACCTCGCCGCTGATCGCCCGTGCGTACGGATCGAGCAGCAACTTGGCCGGGTTGCAGCGCAGCCCGGACGCCGGCTCATAGGGCCCGCGAACCCGGAATCCATACTCCTGACCAGGTTTCACACCCTCGGCAAAACCGTGCCACACACCGGCATCCATGCCGGGCAGCGGCCACTGGGTTTCCGTGCCGTCCTCGTCGAACAGGCACAGCAGCACCTGATCGGCGACCGAGGAATACACGGCGATATTGGCCCCACCCGAGACGAAATACACACCCAGCGGAAAGGGGTTACCCGGTCGAACGATGACGGACATGTCACGGAATGTAGGGCATGGCGTGGCGCAATGGCTTACCCGGGCGTGTTGAATACCCCCCGAATATCGTCGGGGCCCACGATGTCCGCGAGCCCACGAGGTCGCGACCGTGCTAGCGGGCCGGCGATGATCGGGACGCAGGCCGCGGCCATACTCGACGTCTACGGGTTGACCCGGATCCGCTGCGCACCGGCTATGACCGGTTGCTCTGGGATGCGGGTGAGTAGCGGTGCAACGGTTCAGCAACTGTTCACCTGGCCGCCATCTGCCGTACCCGACGGCCACCCGAATAACCCCAATGGGACGATGACCGCGCTCGACGCGTCGGTCAGAGTCTTTCCAGGTTGGTAGCGACTGCACGGTCCAACGGAACCGCGTCAGGTGGCTCCGCGACTCGAAGGTGAAAGGGGAGGCGCTGTGACCCAGGTTGTCGTGGTGGGCGGCGGGATGGCCGGCGTGGCCTGCGCGGCAGAACTCGGCCGCAAGGGAGTCGAGGTACTGCTGGTCGATCAGCATGACTACCTGCAGTTCCAACCACTGCTGTACCAGGTCGCCAGTTCACAGTTGCCCGCCGAAGATGTCGCGCGGCCCTTCAGCGCCGTGTTCACCGACCATCCTTCGGTGACAGTCGTCCGATCCTCGGTCACCGCGATCGATTTCGCGACCCGCCAGGTGACCACCGAGGACGACACGTTCGGTGGCGTCGACTATCTCGTGCTGGCTGCCGGTGCGCAGGCCAACTTCTTCGGCGTCACCGGGGCCAGCGACCATTCGTTCCCGCTGTATTCGGTGAACGACGCCGAACGGCTGCGCCTGCATCTGCACGGCCTGCTGAAGGTGCACTGTTCACCGGAACCGCCGACCGAACCGCTGAACGTGGTCATCGTCGGCGGTGGCCCGACCGGGGTGGAGACGGCCGGCGCCATCGCCGAACTGTTCACCGCACTGCGCGAGGCGGGCAGGCTGGGCGACACGGCATCCGTGCATCTGGTCGATCACGGACATGCGCTGCTCAACCCGTTCTCCGACAAGTCCCACCAGTACGCGCTGGAGAAGCTGACCGAACACGGCGTCAAGGTGACGTTCGGGGTCGCAGTGACCCACGTGGGCCCGGACACCGTCCAACTGTCCGATGGCACCGAAATGGCCACCAGGACGGTGGTCTGGGGAGGTGGTGAATCCGCATCCCCGGTCGCTTCCGCAACCGGCGCCAAGCCCGGCCGCGGTGGCCGTATCGATGTCGCCCCCGACCTGTCGGTCCCCGGATTCGACGGCGTCTTTGCCGTCGGCGATGTCGCCAACATTCCAGGGCCCGAGGATCGAGCCCTGCCGCAACTGGGGTCGGTGGCCCAGCAGTCCGGGAAGTGGGCGGGGAAGAACATCTTCGCGCTGATCGACGGCAAGAAGACGACGCCGTTCCACTACCACGACAAGGGCATCATGGCGATGATCGGCCGGAACGCCGCCGTCGCCGAGGTCGGCGCGCACCGCCACCAGGTCGAGGGGCCGATCGCCTTCGCTGCGTGGCTCGGCCTGCACGCGATCCTGCTGAGCGGCGTGCACAGCCGGGTCGACGCGTTCCTCAATTGGGCCGACGACTATTTTCACCACGACCGTGCGCCTGATCTTGAGCTCGGAGGGACGACGAACCGCATCGCCTGGGCCGACGACGCCGCAGACCGTCCGACCATCTCAGCTACCGCCGACAGTTGAGCCGTGGGTAGCGACCCGGCCAGTTCCGTGCTCGACACCAATTGCAAGGCTGACGAACTCGACAATCCGTACGTCGTCGACACCAGCTTCTTTCCGTCGATCGGTGGGGTCAATCCCTCGCTGACCGCGTCCGCCAACGCCCTACGGGTGGGCGATCATCTGATCGAGCGACTGGGCTGAGCCAGATGTCGGGGGACGAGATGTCGCGGGGCGGTACCGCGCGGGGCGGCAATGCGCGGGGTACCGCGCGGGGCGATGCAGTGCGCGGGGTACCGCGCGGGGCGATAGTGCGCGGGGTACCGCGCGGGGCGATAGTGCGCGGGGTACCGCGCGGGGCGATAGTGCGCGGGGTACCGCGCGGGCCGGTAGTGCGGTGGGCAATGCGGGCACAGCCACCGCGTCGGCGACCCCAGCGGCCGCGCCGAGGGCAGCTCGTCTCCTGGTCGGTGCAGGCAGCCTCGCCCAGGGGCTGACGCTCGCTTGTTTTCCGGCCGCCAGTGCGATCCTCACCAGAGCCGGCACCACAGCAGAACAGCGCGGCCCGTCCACCGATATCCACAGGAAGAAGTCACGATGACCAGCTCCGCCGGCCCAGCCGCAGCCTCCCGCGCCAAGCCCAAGGCGCCGGGCCGATCGGCCGCGTCCCGCACCCGGGCGGCGAAGGCCGAGTCAGCCCGACTCGCCGAGGCCGACGCGGGCACCGCACCGTGGCGCGACTGGGGGCCGTACCTGTCCGAACGTGCCTGGGGGACGGTTCGCGAGGACTACAGCGCGGACGGCAACGCCTGGTCGTTCTTCCCGCACGACCACGCCCGCTCCCGGGTCTACCGCTGGAACGAGGACGGGATGGCCGGCTTCTGCGACGAGACGCAGAACTGGTGCCTGTCACTGGGTTTGTGGAATGGCGTCGACCCGATCTTGAAAGAGCGGATGTTCGGCCTGGCCGGCCCGCAGGGCAATCACGGCGAGGACGTCAAGGAGTACTGGTGGTACCTGGACGGCACCCCAACCCATTCCTGGAACACCTGGCGCTACCACTACCCGCAACGCGAGTTCCCGTACGGTGATCTGGTCGCCGAGAACGCCAGGCGCGGCAAGACGGAGCCCGAATACGAGCTCGTCGACACCGGCATCTTCGACGAAAGTCGCTACTGGGTAGTCACTGTCGACTATGCGAAGGCCGCACCACGGGACCTGCTGATGCAGATCACCGTCGAGAACGCCGGACCCGACGAGGCCACCCTCGATGTGTTGCCGACGTTCTGGTTCCGCAACACCTGGTCCTGGGGGTATGCGGATCACCCCAAGCCCACCCTCCGATTGGACGGCGACCGGATCGTCGCAAGCCACTCGAAATCCGGCCCGCTGGTGCTGGTCGGCGACGGCTCCCCGGAAAAGCTGTTCTGCGACAACGAAACCAACAATGCAAGGCTGTTCGACGGGGAGAACCAGACGCTGTACCCGAAGGACGGGATCAACGACCACGTGCTGCACGGTGCCCACTCGGTGAATCCGCTCAAGGAGGGCACCAAGGCCGCGCTGCACTACAAGGTCAGGGTTCCGGCCGGCGGATCGACAGTCATCAAGGTGCGCCTGGTCGGCGTACCGCACCCGGCGGTGGATATCGACCCGATGGAGTCGAGTGTCGCGCCCATCGACCTCGGCAAGGGCTTCGACAAGGAGATCGCCGCGCGCAAGGCCGAGGCGGATGCCTTCTACGCCACGGCAATTCCGGCGCCGATCCCCGCCGAGGAGGCGTTGGTCGCGCGGCAGGCCTTCGCCGGGCTGTTATGGGGCAAGCAGTTCTTCCACTACGACGTCAAGCGCTGGCTCGCCGGTGATCCGGGCCAACCAGCACCGCCACCCGGTCGGGGGGACATTCGCAACGGCGAATGGCAGCACCTGAACAATCACGAGGTCATCCTGATGCCCGACCCCTGGGAGTACCCGTGGTTCGCGGCCTGGGACCTGGCATTCCATTGCGTGACGTTGGCCCACATTGACCCGGCCTTCGCGAAGGCTCAACTGGTCCTGCTGCTGCGGGAGTGGTACATGCACCCCAATGGTCAGATCCCGGCGTACGAATGGAACTTCTCCGACGTCAATCCCCCGGTCCATGCCTGGGCTGCGCTGCGGGTCTTCGTTCTGGACGGGGGGACCGACTTCACCTTCCTGGCCAGGATCTTCCACAAGTTGCTGATCAATTTCACCTGGTGGGTGGACAACAAGGACCACGGCGGTAAGAACCTGTTCCAGGGCGGCTTCATGGGGCTGGACAACATTGCACCGCTGGACCGTTCCACTCTGCCGCCGGAGGAGGGCTACCTGGAACAGGCCGACTCCACCGCCTGGATGGCCGCGTACGCCCAGGATCTGCTGGAAATGGCAATCCGGCTCGCAGTTCACGACCGCTCCTACGAGGACGTCGCGACGAAGTTCTTCGAGCATTTCCTGATGATCGCCGGAGCAGCGAACGACGCCGGCCTCTGGGACGAGCAGGATTCGTACTTCTACGACATCCTGCACCTCAATGACGGCACGGACATCCCGATCAAGGTGAAGTCGCTGGTCGGACTGGTGCCGATCAGCGCGGCCCTGTCCTACAGCGGATTCGCCGGTGCCGACCTGCCGGACTTCTTCAAAAGGGCGGAATGGTTCCTGGAGAATCACCCGGAATATCAATTCCTGTTCCATACCAGGGACATCGGCGGCGAGCGGCACAGATTGCTCGCGATGGTGACGCCGGAACGGTTGGTCCGAGTGCTGGACAACGTCTTTGAGGAGGAAGGTCTGCTCTCGGACTACGGCATCCGGGCAATCTCGGCGTGGCACCGCGAACATCCGTTCAGCGTCGAGGTCGGCGGTGTGACGGCGTCGGTCGACTACGAGCCCGCCGAGTCGACCACCAATCTGTTCGGCGGGAATTCCAATTGGCGCGGGCCGATCTGGATGCCGCTCAACGCGCTACTCATCGAGGCGCTCCGCGATTACGACCGGCTCGCCCCCGGTGAGATGACCGTGGAATACCCCGCCGGCTCCGGGGAACGGCGGTCGCTGGCCGCGGCAGCGGACGACATTTCCCGCCGATTGGTGTCGATCTTCCTGCCCGGGCCGAACGGCCGCCGACCGGTCCACGGCTGGTACGACCTGCTGGCCACCGACCCGCGGTGGAAGGACAACATCCCGTTCCACGAGTACTTCCACGGCGACACCGGCATGGGCCTCGGGGCGGAACACCAAACCGGCTGGACGGCGCTGGTCGCCCATCTGATCCTCACCACCCCGCCACGGCAGACCGGAACCTGATCCACCGCAGTCTTTTTCGTTCGGCCCAGTCACTCTCACAGAACAGGAACAGCGCATGAGCCTCACCGGCAAGGTGGCCATCGTCACCGGCGGCAACAGTGGCATCGGCAAGGCCGTCGTCCTCGAACTCGCCGCCCAGGGCGCGAGCATCGTCATCGACTACGTCTCCCACCCGGAGGCCACCGAGGAGCTGGAACAGCAGCTCGCGGCGCTCGGCGAGGACCAGGTCATCGGCGTCGACGCCGACGTCAGCAAGGTCGCGGATCTGCAGATGCTGGTCGACAAGGCCGTCGAGAGATTCGGGCGGCTGGACATCATGGTCAACAACGCGGGCGTGGAAACCCGGACGAACGTCCTTGACACCACCGAGGCGCAGTACGAGTTCGTGCTGAACGTGAACCTGAAGAGCGCGTTCTTCGGCACCCAGATCGCCGCCAAGCAGATGATCAAGCAGGGCGGCGGCGGCAGCATCATCAACATGAGCTCGGTGCACGAGGACTGGCCGATGCCCGGCAACACCGCCTACTGCCTGTCCAAGGGCGGGGTCCGGATGCTCACCCGCACCGCCGGTCAGGAACTCGGCCCGCACGGCATCCGGATCGTCAACGTCGGACCCGGGCGCGGTGGCCACCCCGATCAACACCGCCACCATGAACGACCCGGTGGCAATGAAGGTCCTGGACACCGCGATCCCGCTCGGCCGGATGGCCGAGCCCGCCGAGATCGCCACCGTGGTCGCGTTCCTCGCCTCCGACGGAGCGTCGTACATCAACGGCACCTCGATCTTCGTCGACGGCGGCCTGATGCACTCCAGCCCCGGCCTGTAGCAGCGCGCCCGGTCCGGTCGCCGCCCCAGGTCCCGCACCCGCTGCTCCACCTCTCCCGTCGGATGCCCCGGCATTGGACCAAGCCCATCGCCGAACCCCTGCCGCCCGGCCTGAAACCTTGCTCATGGGGTTCATCTAGCCCTCGAGGACGACTGCAGCCGGCCCGAAGCAGAAGAAGTACCCCATGAGCAGTGTTTCAGCGAGGCCCTGCTGGGACAGCAAACAGCCCGGACCTGGATGACCCGGGTCCGGGCTGTCACTTGGTGCTCGCCCAGCTTGTTGTCAAACCGCTAACATTCTGTGCAGGGAACATCACCATCGGTCGCCCCGGCCCTGTCCCTAGAGACCGGGGCGACCGAGGCTCCCCACTCACTCCCCGGCCGGCGGTTTGACGGTTCCGGACGCCGGGGGGTGAGGGCTTATCGGATCCGGCGCGTACTTCGAGGAGTACGCGCCGGATCTGGCTTGGTTACGACGTCAGGACGCCGATGGTGTCGGCCTGCTGAACACGTAGGCCATGACGTAGGACTTGGTGGTCCCGTTGTCGATCTCGGCCGGCAGGTTCGCCAGCTGCGCACGCGCCGCGGCCGGGTCGGCCAGGGCCAGGTACTGGACCATGTACTCACCGAACTGCGCGCCGTAGCCACCGGGAGCGGCCTCGGCCAGGTTCGCCTTGATCCGGTCGGCATCGCCGGCCAGGTAGGTGGAGTACGAACCCATCGGAATCAACTGGATGCCGAGCATTGCGCCGGGCTCCGGGCTGAACCAGGTGGCGTAGTCACGCTTTCCGCCCCAGTTGAGTGCCGCGATCTCATGGGTGAACGCGGGGAACTCGCTGAAGTCGGCGTTCGTCCAGTAGAGCTTTGCCGAGTTGGCCTCGGTGCTCATCATCCAGACGGCCTGGTCGTACATGTCCTGGTTGCCCCGGACCTTCTCCCACATCGCCAACCCGTTCCAGGCGTTGACCGACTCACTGCTGGACTCCTGGTTGTTCCCGTCCGCGAACGGCGAGGAACCGGAGGCCCAGGCATGGCCCGAGTACGGGTCGAAGTTCCGGTACTGCGGGAAGTCCGCTGTCGCATCGGAGGACGCGATATCGGCGACCAGCAGGTCGGCGACCGGGGCCCACGTGTCGGCAAGGGTCTTGTCGTCCTTGGCCACGACCGCGGCGGCGTACAGGAAGTAGCCGTAGTGGAAGTGGTGGTCGTTCTCCTCGTCGGAACCGAAGGACGCTTCCTGGCCGATGATCGACTTGATGCCGTCGTCATAGACGAAGCACTTCGTCGCGTTGGTGTCGCAGCCCTTCGGGTCGAACCACTTGGTCAGCTCGGCCGTCAGACCGGTCCGGAGCGTGGTCGCCACATCGGTGACGTCCAGCTGTTCGGCCAGGGTCATCAGGTTGGCCGCGCGGTACAACATCTTGCCGCCGAAGTAGGTGTCGGTGGCGGACGCGGCAAAGTCGATCGAGGCGGCGTCGGTCTTGATCTGCGCGATCAGGGCCGTCTTGTCCTCGTCGGACAGGGTCGAAAGGTCCAGCTCGTCGGACGGCTGGGTGACCGGTGCCGTGGTGGTCAGCGAGGAACCGGTGTAGAGGTCCATCGCGCCGTAGATGCTGGCGTAGGTGCCGGTGGACTTGTTTCCACCGTCGACGGTCTGGCCGGCCATCGGGACGATGACGGTGTCGCCGCCGCCCGCCGTGACGTAGTTCAGGGTGGTCTTGACGACGTCCCCGTCGACCGAGTGATCGACCGAGGTGCTGACGATCGGGTCGGCCGCGGCCTTGGCCAGTGATGCGGCGTCAGCCCCATCAGGTGCACCGTAGAGCGTCATGGTCGACCCGGACTTCAGGGTCACCGCGCCGCCGTCGTCGACGGTGGCGCCGCCACCGACGACCAGGCCGTACTCGTGCCCGTCCACCGTGCTGGTGAACGAATCAGCGGTCGAGCCCGGCTTGAACACCGGTTCCAGCGCAATGGTCTGGTCCGCGGTCGCCGTGTAGGTGACGAAGGGTGAACCCTGCACCAGCTTGACCGAGCCGAGGGCGTTGCCCGAGGCATCGCTGTAGGTCGAGGTGACCGACAGCGTGTCGTACCCGGTGACCTGCATCTTCGCGGCCCCGAGCGGGACCTGGATCTGCGGGTTGCTGCCGCCCATGATCGTCTTCTCGGAAGCGGTCACGGTGGGCAGGCCGAGGCCGAACCCGGTGTCCGTCTCGGCGACGGACAGCGGCATCGGGAACACCGGCTGCGGCTGGTCGTTGAAGACCAGACCGGAGAACCAGCGGTTCGTCGGCGGGACCAGGCCCTCGGCGAGCCGGGTGGGGGCGATCTTCGCGACGTTCTTGTGCGTGATCCCGGCCAGGTCGGCCGTGATGTCCGCGGGTGACGCCGCAGCGGAAACCACGGCGTCCCCTCCTGCGGAACTCGATGAGCCGGTGGACGGCTCGGTGGAGCTATTGGCGGTGCAACCCGCCACCAGGGCGGCCCCCGCGATCAGCAGCAATGGCTTGGTCAGCGTCGCGCGGAGCGTTCTTCGTCTTGAGATCGAGGTAGCGGCGTTGTCGTTGATAGTCATCTCACTCTTGGTTTCGATATAGCGGGCGTCGGCCCGTCCAATGGTCAGGTTTGAAGCGTTCCCATGCGGGAGCGTCATGCCTGGACCCCGAACCAGCCCGTCACGGTGTTCGTGACGTCGGTGACGACCCCGTCATTGGTCAGGTGCAGGGTGGCCTGGACCGGGGTGCCGACTGCGAACAGTCCGGTGCCGTTGGCGAGCTCGTCGCTGTAGGCCTTGACGATCGTGCGGGCCTCACCGTTCTCGGTGCTGACCTTGATCTGGCTGACCTGCGCGGTGATCTGCTGGTTGTTCGGCAGGGTCACGTCGAGGGTGGCCTGCGCGGGGATCCGGGCGTAATCCTTCGCGGTGAGCAGGAAGTCGGCCTCGACGTACATGGTGCCGGCCTGCTGCACGGTCGCGATGGTGGAGTTCGCGGGAACGAACGCACCGGCGGCGTAGGCGACGTCGGAGACCTGCCCGGCGTTGGTGGCCGTGATGACCAGGGTGTTCTCGCCCTTGACCTCGTGGGTCAGGTTGTCCTTGGTGACCAGGCCCTGGGCCAGGTCCCGCTCGAGGGCGGCGGACTCGATCTCGAAGAGCGGCTGGCCGGCGGCGACCGTGTCTCCGGTGTGCACGTACTGCTGGGTGATGGTGCCGGAGTAGTCGGTTCCCACCGGGTAATCCTCGGCGACCAGGGAAGCGGACTTGCCCGCCACCTTGCCGTTGTTGGTGTTGACGATCATGGTCAGGCCGGCGGCCAGGACGACTACCGACAGCAGGCCGAGTGCGAGGCCAATTCGTTTGCGCCAGGTCATTTCAGACTCCAGATATATGTGGACCCGGGTTCCCGGATCCGGTGCGATGGGCTCTTGGGCCGACCGCGGGGACAGGTTTCATTTCGTTGGTGGTGCTCAGGGTGTTGCGCTCCGGCCGTCAAACCGGTGCCGTGTCGTTCAATTGGTGCGGTATTCAGGGTGGTGTTCGATCCCAGTGCCGGCCGCCATGTGGTCGGGCTCGGCCGCCGGTTCAGCGGGTGCTGCCCACCGGGGTGAGGTTGTCGTAGGTCCGCTCGGCCAGCCCTTTGCCGGCCGTGGAGATCTCGGCCACCGGCTTGTTACGCCGGGTCCGGGTCATTCCCTTGGCCTCGCGGCGGTTGCCGCGGGACTCCCGCATCGCGGTGACAACGAACAGGCCCAGGATGAAGGTGTTGAGCAGGTTCCAGAACAGGGCCAGGGTGAAGGAGCTCACCGTCAGTGCCTGCCAGATGCCGACCACCGAGGTGATGGCGAGGAAGACAAAGGCCATCAGCTGGTGGGTGATGAAGTTGAAGGGCGAGGCCTTCTTTTGCGTCGAACCGGTGACGTGCCACTTCTGATCCTTGTTGAAGACCGCATTGACCAGGGCCCGCCCGTAGATCGGGAAGGACGCGGTGGCCAGCATCAGGGTCTCCCAGCGGAAGGAACCGATGGTGTAGAGGGCGACGACGACCTGCATGCCGTAGAAGCCCAGGTAGTACAGCAACCAAGTGCCGAAGCTGACACCGGAGTTGATCGGGGCAAGGCCGAAGTAGATCTGCAGTGGCGGCACCAGCAGCAGCAGGCCGGGAGCAACACCCATCAGGTAGAAGGTCGCGGTACCGAAGTACTGCAGCCGCTGGTCGAGGGTGAGCTTGAGCTTGCGGGAGAACGGGTTGCTCTTGAACAGGATCTCGAAACCGCCGGTCGCCCAGCGCAGTTGCTGCTTGGTGTAGGCCTCGATGGTGGTCGGGGTATCGCCGATGGCCAGCACGGTGGAGATGTACGTGGACTTCCAGCCGTACTCGTGCAGCTTCAGCGAGGTCCAGACGTCCTCGGACTTGGAATCGGTGTACATCCCGCCGATCTGCTCGATCGCGGTCCGACGGAAGATCACGTTGGTACCGACACAGAAGGCAGCGTTGAAGCGGTTCTTACCCGGCTGAATGAACCGGTAGAACACCGACTGCATGTAGCCGGCACCGCGGGAGATCAGGTTGTTCAGATTTCCGTACGCCTGCGGGGTCTGCACGAAGGCGACGTTGGATTCCGCGAAGAACGGAACGGTCTGGAACAGAAAGTCCGGCGCAGGCACGAAGTCGGCGTCCAGGATTACGAAGAACTCGCCACTGGTGACGCTCAGGGCGTTGTTGATATTGCCTGCCTTCGCGCCGGCGTTACCCTCACGCACGATGTAGTTGGCGCCCAGTTCGGCGGCCAGCGCCCGGACGTCATCGGACTTGCCGTCGTCGAGCACGTGGGTGATGTGCTTACCGTGCATGGCAACCGCTGCTGTCACGGTCCGGCGGATCGACTCGATGTCCTCACCGTAGGTGGTGATGTAGACATCGACCGGGACCTCGGTCTCGTGCAGGAACAACGGAAGCTCGGTGAGATCCGTGCCTGGCTCGATGGTCTTGTTCTGCGGACCGTAGAGCCGGGTCTGCGCGTTGTGGAAGCGGTAGCCGCGTGGGTTGTGGCCACTGGAAAGAATGGTCCACAGCGAAAGCAGCGCCTGCATGATGATGACGGACTCCGCCGTCAGCACGATCAGGTAAGGAATCCAGTTACCGCGATTGGAGAAATCGAAGAGGAAGGTCGTGTAGAGGAGCACACCGATGGTGGCAACGAGCACCAGCATCATCAGTGAGGGTGAATCCCGCGCGCCGCGCCGGCGATCATCGGATTCGTGGGAATCGGTCACGGGTGCCGCTGGCATCCGTTCGTCTGGATCATTTCGTACTAGGGACATGGCTGGTAACTCCCCCAAAGAGAGAGATCGGGACGGCTCGGGCGGGTACTCCGGATTCAGAAGCTCTCGGAGTTCTCGAATGATCAGCCACTGAGAATTGGGCGTCGGTGCCCGTGTGGTCGTGATCCGACGTTCGTCATCGAACGCTCGTGGTGTACCTGTTGACCAACCGGTCCGGCAAGACCGTCAATGCTTGCCTTCTTGGTGGTAGCTCTAGTCTGCTGCATCGATCAAGTAACCACAACGTGCTCCAGTTCACGTCCTACCCTCCCGTGCGCGATGTGAACGATCGTTATCACCCAGCGTGAGCGTCCTACCTGCGAAAACCCCATAAGGGAAGCCGGTGAACATTTTCAAGGGGTCGCCCTGTATACACTGCGTGACGGTTGCCACAGTGCAGCGACCACAACTTGGGGAAGTCATATGCGTCGCGCCCTGCCTCAACCTGAAACCGCAGGTCAACGGGCCGCGGCCGGCTCATCCGCTGCTCGAGCGGTCGCCGGGCCACGTCACACTTCGACGGGGCCCCGCCGCCGATCCGGACCGGTCCGGGTGGCGGTCCGGCACCGCCTAAGCTGTCCCCGGTCCTTGTCGGCGTCGGTCTCGGACCCCGTCCGGCCGGCAGATCTCCCCTTTCGAGGAAAGGCTTCACCACTATGCGCAAGGTTGCGCTGCTCACCGCGGGCGGTTTCGCCCCCTGCCTGTCCGCCTCCATCGGCGGGCTCATCGAGCGCTACAGCGAGCTGGCCCCGGAAGTGGAGATCATCGGCTACCGGCACGGCTATCAGGGTCTGCTCAGCGGCGACATCGTTCAGGCGACGCCGGCCGTCCGCGCCAGGGCGCGGCTGTTGCATGAGTTGGGCGGATCCCCGCTGGGCAACTCGCGGGTGAAACTGACGAACACCAAGGACCTGATCAAGCGCGGCCTGATCGTCGAGGGCCAGGATCCGCTGCAGGTCGCCGCGGAGCGGCTCACGGCAGACGGCATCGACGTCCTGCACACCATCGGCGGCGATGACACGGCCACCACGGCTGCGGACCTCGCCCGCTATCTGAAGGACAACGACTATCACCTGACCGTGGTCGGCCTGCCCAAGACGATCGACAACGACATCGTGCCGATCAAGCATTCGCTGGGCGCCTGGACGGCCGCGGAACAGGGCGCCAGGTTCGCGCGCAACATCGTGGCCGAGCACAATTCCAACGCCCGGATGTTGATCGTGCACGAGATCATGGGCCGGCACTGCGGCTGGCTGACTGCGGCGACCGCGGAAGCCTACGACCGCTGGCTCGATTCCCAGCGGTGGCTGCCGGAGTTCGGGCTCTCCCGCGATGCCTGGGGGATGCACGCGATCTACCTGCCCGAGGCCGCCTTCGACCTGGAGAGCGAGGCGGACCGGCTCAAGGCGGTGATGGATCGGGTCGGCAACGTGACCATCTTCCTGTCCGAGGGCGCCGGCCTGGACAGCATCGTCGCCGAGATGGAGCAATCGGGCGAGGAAGTTCCCCGTGATCCCTTCGGTCACGTGAAGATCGCCGAGGTCAACCCCGGTGAGTGGTTCGCCAGACAGTTCGCGGCCCGGGTCGGCGCCGAGAAGGTGCTGGTGCAGAAGTCCGGTTACTTCGCGCGATCGGCACCCGCGGACGAGACCGACCTGCTGCTGATCAAGGAGATGACCGACTACGCCGTTGGCTGCGCTCTGCAGGGCATCTCCGGTGTCGTCGGGCACGACGAGGAGAACGGCGACCACCTGCGGGCAATCGAGTTCGACCGGATCAAGGGCGGCAAGAAGTTCAACCTGAAGGATCCGTCCTACGTCGACCTGCTTTCCCGGATCGGCCAGCCGGAGACCGCAGCGCTCTCCGGCTGAGCACCCCTGGGGAGCATGCGCGAACCGCTTCGTCGCGGGCGACTCGGTGCGAGCAAATGACCGCGACAGCCAGCGCCGGGTGCGGCAGGGTGAACCGGTGACTGCTATCTCGACCGCGTCCCTGCCCGTCGTCGCCCTGACCGCGGACGACCTGCCGGACATCCTGAACATCGACGCGTCCGCCTTCGGTGAAGATCCGCCGCAGGATTTCATCGACGAGCTGATCGTCCCTTACCTTGAACTGGATCGTTTTGTCGGTGCCCGGGATCCGGCTGCCGGTGGCGAACTGGTGGCGTCAGGTTGCATCTTCTCCAAGCGAATGACCTTTCCGGGCGGTAGCGCGCAACCGGTGGCCGGGGTTTCCTGGATCGGTGTTCGTCCCGGCTGGCGGCGGCGCGGTTTGCTCCGCGGCCTGATGACGGCTCAGTTACAGGGACTGCACGACACCGCCGGCGAGCCGATCGCCATCCTGACGGCCAGTGAGGGCTCGCTCTACGGCCGGTTCGGGTACGGCCAGGCGATCTCGCGCAGTCGATTCTCGATCGTCCACGGCGCGAACCTCCACCCCGGGGTGCCGGTCGAACCGGTGCTGGAGATCCAGTCCGACACGGCGCCCGCCATCGTCAAGCCGCTGTACGCCCGCGTTATGGCCACTCGTCCGGGCAACCTCGGCCGGACCGACGAGATTTGGCGAATGCGGTTCTCCGATCACGATGAGTTTCGCGACGGAGCCTCCAAGCGACGCTTCGCCGTGCACCAGGACGGCTACGTCTCCTACCGGCTGAAGGGCGACTGGGGCGACCGGGGCCCGAACTACACCTTGCTGCTCGATGAGATCTGCGCGGCGACGCCCATCGCGTTCGCGTCCTTGTGGCGGTTCTTGCTGGACTTCGACCTCACCAGGGAGATCACCTACAACCTGGGATGGGTGGACGATCCACTGCTGTCCTTGCTGGAAGACCCGCGGAGCGTCATCAACACTGTTCGCGATCATGTCTGGCTTCGGTTGGTCGATCTGGATCGGGCGGTCGGGCTGCGCACGTACAGTTCGCCGGCTCGACTGGTGGTGCAGGTCACCGACGGCTTCTGCCCGTGGAACCAGGGGCGGTGGCTGTTGGATCTGGACCTGACCGGCGGCACCGCCACCCGCACGGACGCCTCGGCCCAGGTTGTGCTCGACATTCGCGATCTGGGCGCCTGCTTCATCGGCGGCACCCCGCTCGGCAGGCTGGTCGCCGCGGGGCTGGTGACCGGTGACGACGAACCGTTGCGCGCCCTCGGCGCGGCACTGGCAACCCCAAGCGCGCCATGGTGCCCGGAGGGTTTCTAGATCACGGTCCCCGGAGGGCTTTGGATCACGGTGCAGGTGCCCGGAGGGCCCCGTGCACCGGCCGACGGGCGTTACTGCTTGACGACCGCGATCATGTCCCGGACGCCGGCGGTCGGCAGATAGGCGCGGGTGATGGCAATCCCGATGCGGGGCAGGTCGGCCTCGTCGCGGAAGGCCATGTACATCGGGGACAGTCGCGGCTGGAACTTCGCCTTGAAGGCATGCAACGAGCGGAATCCATAGACCGGCTCGAGACTGCTACCGAGAGTGTCGAGGAACTTCTCCACCACTGTTTCGGATTCCTCGTCCGCCTCGGATTTGGCCAGGGGCGCACCGGAGAGCGACAGGTAGGACGCACCCTGCTCCTTGAAGTACAGGCACGACGAGGCGATCAGGAATTCCATCGTCGACCGGAAACCGCCGTCGGCGCGACGCATGAGATCCAGTGTCCAGCCGACGATCTCGTCGTTTCCGCCGTATACCGGCATCCATGACGTCACACCGTGCACCTTGCCGTCGGCACCGATGGCAAGGCCCACCTGCACGTCCGGATCCAGCGCCTCCGTGACGCCGCCGAGGGTGAAGCCCATCTCGGGCAACTCCTTGTCCCCCAGCCATTCCTGCGACAGGTGCTCCACCTGCCGGACGAGTCCCCAGGATTCGTCGGCGAGGGTCACCATCCGGAATGTCACGCCCACCTTGGGTGCCTTGTTCAGGGCCGTGCGGATGTCCTGCCATTTCTTGCCCTTGAATTCCAGGGTCGGCAGGTCGATCAGGTTGTCCTCCGCGACCTGCACGCTTTGCCACCCGAGGGCGTCGGTGACGGCAGTGGTCGCCCGACTGCAAGAGAAAATATAGGGCACCAGGCCGGCTTTGTCGCAGAGCTCGACGAAGTCGTTGACGGTCGATGCGGCCGATCCTGGCGGGCCGACCGGGTCGCCGAGGGCGACCGCAACACCGGCATGTTTGCGGAATGCGATGTAGCTCGTACCGTCCGCGGTGATCATGTGCCGGTTCTCCGGCCACGTTGTCATCCAGGAAATCGTGCCGCCACCCCACTTGCGTAACAGTTCCTTGGCGAGATCCGGTTGCGAAGTGCCGCTGGCCAACCGGCGTTTGCTGCGCCGGGGCACCCGGAAGGCACGGCGGCCCAGGAACAACACGATCAGGAACGCCAGATAGAGCACGGAACTGGCGATCAGTTGCGGCAGCCCGTCGAAGGTGAGGTCGGGGCTGTCCGGACCGACGATGATCAGCACGGCGATGATCAGCAACGCCAACAGGGCCACGAACAGCACCTGGAGACCAGCCAGCACCACGGCAACCCACCACGCCAACCGGTAGCCCTTGCGCAGCCCGTTCGCGATGGACAGTGAGATCGCCAGGTTCAGCAGCAGGAAGTACCAGGACTCCGGGCTGTCGTCGGGTGGTCCGAAGGGAGTGAGTCGGCCGGGCACAAAGTTCGCGAGCAGCTGCACGGCGGCGATCAGCAGCACGCCGACCATGGCCAGCAGGCGCAGTTCGTGCCGGGTCGGCAGCGCCCTGGCCCTGAGTGCATGCGGCCCAGCCAGTTTGGACGAGAACGGCATACTGAAGACGACGGCGATGACATGTTCAGCGTCCGCCATCTGGCCGACGAAGAGGATCGAGAACAGCACGTAGGCCCAGATGGCCAGCCGCATCCGCAGCCGCCACGGCGGCCGGACGGTCGCGCTGGCGACGCTGGCAACGGCCAGCATCCCGGCCGAGAAGCCCACGTCGGTCTCGGTGGCCCGCTGGACCGCCCAGTCCCAGCCGGATTGCCGGAAAATCAAGAAGATCAGCGCCGTCAGTAGGACTGCTCCGATCTGGTACGCGACGCAGATGATGATCGTGCGTTTCGTCCCGAGCATCCATTCGGCGAAGCCGGTGATGAACGCGAACGCCCCCGCGACGTAGAGGTAGAAGAAGGGGGTCAGCGCGAAGAAATTCCCCCAGATCAGGGTCAGCCAGCGGCCGCCCTCGAAGGCGGGCAAACCGTACGCGACCTCGTCGTAAATCGGCAGCCCTTCGATGCCGTTCCACAGCGTCGTGAAGGCAATCGCCAGCACCAGCGTGACGACGACGAAGAACGTGGTGAACGGCAGTCGTTTCAACAGCCGCAGCCAAGATGGGACAACCGTCGGCTGCACCGGGGCTGGCTCCGCCGCGAGGGCGACAGCTGCGGGCGCCTGTTTCGGTGCCGGCGGCTTGGCGGGTTTGCTGGGTTTCGTCGGCTCTCGCCCCTGCGGGTCCGAATGCTGGTCGAGCCCGGTCATTTCAAGCCTCCAAGTCGAGCGCTTTCCAGCGGCGGTATCAAGATCATCGCCCCGATCGGGATCGGGGCAGCACCTCGCACCCTATTTCGTCCCACGCGGAGGCAGATGATCGCCTGCGCGGCGGGAATCAGTTCTGCGCTGTGGCCGGCCGGATCGGGCATGCTGTGGGCATGGATGCCGCCGAGACTCCTCGCCGTCGGCGCCGGGCAGCGCGCAGGGCGGCGGGTCCGCCTGCTCAGGCCAGTACCACGCCGGTTGCTGACCTCCCGGACGACGCCGAACCCGCTGTCATCGGTGAGCCGTCAGCCCCGGGCTCCCCCAAGCAGTCAGCAGCCCACGAGGTTGTTCACGGCTCCCCCGGTGATGCGCCGGCGGGCCCCGCCCACGCACCCGGCCCGCACCGGGATCGCGCCGACCGAGCGCCCGGAGCCGCGTCGTCGACCGGTGAGTCGACCAGGCGGAGCGGACGCACGTCCCGTGAGGAAGCCTCTGAGCGTTCGCTGCGTTCCCTGGTGACAACCCGCTCCACCCAGGTCTCCACAACGGCCGCGTTGCGGGCGAGAGAGGTCGCGCTGCCGTCGGCCGCCGATCTAGCCGCCGCCGAGGAAAGCCTCGTTGTGGTGCGCCGGCACTACGTCCCGCCCACCTCGCTGGCAACGGGACGACGTCCGGATCGGACCGGGCGACGCCCGTCGGGCCAGGACGGTTAGGCCCCCGCCCCTCTCACCCAGCACCCAGCGCCCGGCACCCGGCACCCAGCACCCAGCGCCCAGCACCCGGCAACCGGCACCCGGACATCCGAACAACACCCGGCACGTCTGAACAACGTCCCGGAAACCTGTTGCTTTTTGAGCTCGGGTGTAGGCAGGCGTGCCGACGCTGAGACCGGAGTTCGGTCTCAGGTTGGCCCCGGGCGCCCACGGCGCCGGGGCGCCCGTGGCGCTAGGTGGCGGCCTCCGCGGTGGCTGGTTGGCCGGCGTTGAGGTGCACGTGGAGCTTGGCCAGGTTGGTGACCATGGCAGCGAGGTTGAGCTCACTGATGACGGCGCTGAGGCCGCGGCGGGAGAAGCGGCGCAGACGGCGGCGGTCTTTGACGTGGGCGTTGACCGTCTCGATTGTCGCGCTGCGGCGTTTGTAGAGTTCGGCGTTGCCGGGCTCTACCAGGCGTTTCGCCATTTTCCCGAGTTCGTTGAGGTCATCGGGTGACCGCACGGTCGGGCCGGCGTTGTCGGCGGCTTCTTTGAGGTCGCGGGCTGTCGCGATGAGCCGGTCCGGTCCGGGTGCGGTGATGGTGTCGGTGGAGCAGTACCCGGCGTCCATCAGGATGGTCCCGATCTGCAGGTCCGGCCTGTTCAGCGCGGTCTCCAGGTGCTTCACGGCCTCGACGGCGGCGGTCATCATCGGGATCCCGGAACTGTGATCGTTCCCGGATTGGCTGATGTCAACGGCCAGGATCAGGTGGTCGTTGCTGCAGGCGATTTGCGCGTTGTAGCCCTGGAGATAGCCGCCGGTGCTGGCCATCATCCGTGAGTCGGGGTCGGTCAGGTTCCCCACCCGGTCGGTCCGCAGGGATGGCGGGCGGGGCGAGGCGAGCACGTCGGCCAGGTTCTGTTCCGCTTTGGCCAGGCCCTGTTTCGCTCTCCGCAGGGCGGAGCAGTCCTCAACCGGGTGGTCCCGCCACGGTCTGCTCTGGCGGGCCGCCGCGGCCCGGATGTCGTAGACCCGTCGCCGCTCTGCCTCCTTGTTCTGCTGTTCGGTGCGGACCCGGTCGACCTTGGCCCGGGCGCGCTCCAGCCTGCTGTTCGCGTGCACCAGCCGAGGTTGCCGGAACACCTCGTCGCGGACCGCGTCCTGCGCTTGGATACTGGCCAACGCGGCCAGGAACCGGGCATCGGCATCCCGTTGGAACCGGGCCCGCCGGGCCAGCACCCGTGCGGACACCGCCACCTCGGTCGACACCGGCACCGCCACTTCGGTCGACACCGGCACCGCCACCTCGGTCGACACGATCGGCGCGGGCACCGCGAGGTCAGTCACGGACTGCTCCGGTTCGGCCGGCGCGGGCGGCTGCGACGCAGACTCCGTCGATACCGCCTGACCCGCTGTCGGTGCAAGCGTTGGATCGGATGCACCGCAACCAGTTCCGCCATTACCGTCGTCGGTGTCGTCGGTGTCGTCGGTCATCGTGGCCAGGGCGTCGTTGATCAGGTCCTTGCGCGTGTCCTCGTCCTGCCACAGCGGGTCAACGTCCAGCCCGGTATCGGTCTTGCCGACCCGGGCATCGTCGTCGGCGTCGGCGGCAGCGGCCCTTGCCAGCACCTCCGCGGCCTGCTCCTCGAGCTTGGACCGCTTCCGGTTCCGGCTCTTCCCGGCATTCGCGGCGATCTTCGTGCCATCGATCGCGACCACATCGAACCGGCCCAAACCGGCCCGCACGCACAACTCCAACACCTGGGCGAACAGCTTGGTGATCGCCGCCTCGTGCCGCTGCCGGAACCGGGCAATCACCGTGTGATCCGGCACATCCCGACCACAGGCCACCATGTAGGCCACGTCTTCACCGCAGGCCTTCTCGATCCCCCGGGACGAGAACAGACCATGCATGTACGCGTAGAACATCACTCCGAGCAGCACCTGCGGGTCATACCCGGCCCGACCGACACCACCCAGCTTGGACACCTTGTGGAACTCCGACAGGTCCAACGCGGCGACCACGTCCAGGACGAACCACACCCGATGCCCCGCCGGCAGCCAATCCCGCAGGTTCGGCGGTAACAAGAACACCTGATCCCGATCAACCGGGCGATAACCCTTAGCCACCAACACATTATCCCAATAACCGCAGGT
>CAVSRE010000016.1:0-20843 GCA_963730295.1 uncultured Actinomycetota bacterium
CACGATCCCCACCCTGACGCCAAGTGGTGCCGTGATGCTGCTGGCGCCGACCTGGTGGGCGATCGGCGCCGCGAAACTGGTCCAGCTGGCCATGGCGTTCGCCGGAATGACGCTCTGGTTGCGCCGACTGGGCACGACCTGGGCCGCCGGCGCGTTTGCCGGGTTGCTGTACTGCACTTCCGGCTTCTTTGTGGCGTGGTCCAGTTGGCCGGCGCAGGCCAGCGTGGCCGCGACCATTCCGCTGCTGTTCTGGGCGATCGAACGCTTCCTGGCATTGCGCACTGCCACGTCCGCCTTGTCGTGGCATGGCTGCTCTTCGGCGGATTCCCTGCGGTAGCAGGCCACGCCCTCTATGCGGGAGCCGGCTATTTCCTGGTTCGGTGCGTGATCGAGCGGCACCGCGTCGGCGGTCGCGGCCTGTTCCTGACCGTTGTCGGCGGCGGAGCCGCTGTCGGTCTCGGCATCGCGCTGTCCGCCATTCAACTTCTGCCGATGGCTTCTGGCCTCAGCGAAACCGACACCACCTATCGCGCCAACTAATTCAGCAGGGAATTGCCTTTCAGTTCCCTGCTGTCCGTGTTCTTCCCGCGGATCTTCGTGGGCGGCAGCGACTCACGCTTGGCTTCGTCGACTCGAATCCCATCGAGTCCTACGCCTATCTCGGGATGGCGGCCGTTGGCCTGGCATGGCCATCCTGGCCGGCCGGTGGCACGGTGTGGCCAGAGGCGTGGTCCCGACCCTGGCCGTCATCGGCCTGTTTGCCGCAGCACTGACCTGGAAGCACGGGTTCTGGACAGACTGGCTGAGGGATGTTCCGGTCTTCGCGAACAACGACCCGGGACGGCTAGGGCGATGGTTGCGCTCGCCGGCAGCGCCCTAGCCGGTATCGGCTTCAACCTGCTGTTCGTCGGGACGATCCAGAGCAGGTACGGCGGCGCCTGGTCGTCGGCGCTTGGCTGATTCTCGGTGCCGCAGTCGCAGCGACGGTGACCGTCGCAATCGCCTATGCAGACCAGGTCGACGGCACCGTGTTGGGCGTGGATGCCGGACTTGGCCTGGCGGGCCTGCTGTTGGTGGCCATCTCGTTCACCGTTGCCAACAGCCAGGTTGTCAGGCAGGGCGCCGGATCGACGACAAGTCCACTCGACACGCGTCGGGGTCGGCCCCGTGGATTCGAGCGAAGCCCAGCCCGCCGACTCAGCCGGAGCCGGCGATGGACGAATCCGGCGCACCCTGTTGGCGATCACGGTCGCGGCGTTCGCCGCGGTGACTTGCGTTCAGGCGGTGTCAACCACCGAGTACTTCTGGCCGCTCTCGGACGTCAAAGACTTCTATCCGGAAACACCGGGGGGTCGATGCGGCCGTGGCAGCGACCGCCGGCAATCGGGCGATCCTCGGCGATGGCACCTTCCTCGGATCCAGTGCTTCTGCCCATGGCATCCGGGCCCTCACCGGGCACACCTTTCCGGCCGACAGTTGGAAGGACTACCTACTTGGTTTTGACCCGCAGGCATTCAGAGGGCCGGGTCGCTCGCCGACCAACCCCAGGGTCAGCTTTCCGTTGGTCGACGGATCACTGAACAATCCACTGCTGGACCGGATCGCGGTATCGACCGTGCTCACCAGCCCCGACACTCCGATTCCCGGTCCAATGATCGGATTGGACGGGCGCCCGACGCAGGTACAGACCGCCGGACAGCGTCCCGCTGGCCGTCGGATCCATGGAGATGCCCGCCGGTTCCCTGGTACCGCAAGCGCTCAGGGGTTTCCTCCTCGAAGTAGTCGCGCCGGCCGGCGATGGCGTCCACGGCATCGGGTTAACGGTGACGGTACGGGACCCGGGGGGCCAGGAAATCGTCAGCGGAACCTCCATCCGCCCTCATTGGGAACCCGGATGGACGCAAATCGGCGTGGCCGGTGAGGGTCTCGGGGCACTAACGGGACCGCTCTCGGTATGGGTCTCCGTCAACGCCAGGGACGTGCCCGGCCAAACTGTCGAGTTCAGCTCGGTGTCGGGGCAGGTCGAGACGATCGGCATCGGAAGCCAACCGGACGGGCTGCGCCTGGACTATGCGGACGCCGCGCTGCAGGTGTGGGAGCGGCCCAGTGCCATGCCAAGGGTCCGTTGGGCCTCCAGCAGCACCGTGATCGAGGACCCGGCGTCCCGGCTGGCCGTACTTGCCGACCCGGCGACACCGGACTCCACGGTGGTACTCAGCGAGCCAGGACCGCAGCCGGCCGGGGAGGCAGCGGACATTAGCAGTGGTGTCCGACTCCGGTGACCAGGTGGTGGTCGACGTGACGGCAAGCGGAGCCGGATACCTTGTCCTGGCCGACGCCATCCAGTCAGGGTGGGCCGTAGATGTCAACGGTGAACCCGCGAGCCTGGTGGATGCAGATCATGCCTTCGGGGCGGTCTACGTCCCTGCCGGCTCGAACGTCGTCGAGTTCCATTTTGTCGGCAGCAGGCTGCGCACCGGGGCGCTGTCACCGCGCAGGCCTGGTCGTGGTCTTGGCCGTGCTGATCGGTCCCTCACTGGTACGTCGAAATTCGACGCCGAAAGGTTACCGCGCCGTCATAGCGGGCCGAATGACCCAGAACCACTTGGTGCGCTCGATGTCGAATAAGTAATCGTTTGAGAGTCAAGTCGCCGTCGCAAGACCGCTGCTTCTTCCTTGGCGGTCGCGAGCGCTAAAGGTACGACAACCACCGCAACTCGAAACGCGCAAGCAAGACCACATCGACAGGGAGTGCCACGCCATGGCAATAGGCGGCAGCCCACGACTCACGACTCCAATGGGACACCCAAGGCATCGGAGTCGAGCACTGATTCTGCCCCATGGCGATGGGTGGATCCGGAGGCGAGACGGCGCTCACGACCGCCCGGATCGGGTCCAGCCTCAGCAGCCCATTCGGCGGATCCAAGATCGAGAGGGCCGTGCGAGATGCCGACGGCCCGAGGCAGATCCATCACCCCGTTGCTTCCCACTCGCATACCGGACCCGATCTCCTTGGAGTTGCCGAACTGCAGGTTCTTGATCCGCTCAAGGCTCTCCTCCAGCAGGATCCGGTTCGTCCGCTGGAGATCGGCAATGATCAGAAGTGAATAACACAGCAGGGAAGCCACCAGCATCGAGGTTCCAAAGATCAGCGATTGAATATGACCGCCCTCGTTATCGAGTAACCACAGAAGTCCGAATCGGACGAAGGGGACGAGTGCGAGAACGCCGAAGATCGTGCCCAAAGTGGCCAACAGGATGTACGGCCGGAACATTAGGTAACTGCGAACGATCGCCAGCCCGGACTTGAACATGTGATGCCACATGTTCTTGAACAGCCGCGATTCGCGAGTCTTCGGGTTGGTGTCGACCTTCACGCTCTCGATCCGGAGCCGTCGATTACCAGCTTGGATGATGGTCTCCATGCAATAGCTGAATTCCGTGATGATATTGATCCGCAAGAGCGACGCGCGCGAGTACGCACGAAACCCGGAAGCGGCGTCCGGCAACTCGGTGCGGGCAGCCTTGTTCACCACCCCGCTGCCGACGCTCTGCATCGCTCTCTTGAATCGTGAGAAATGCGAGATCTGTGCCGTCTGCCGATCGCCGATGACTATGTCGGCGCGCCCTCGCAGGATGGGTTCGATCAGGTCCGGGATCCGCTCCTGGGGATACTGGTTGTCGCCGTCGGTGTTCACCACGATGTCGGCGCCGCGGGCGAGGGCGAAGTCGATCCCATCCCGGAACGAACGCGCCAGCCCCATCGTTCCGTTGTGGCGGACGACATGGGCGCCCCAAGCCCGGGCGACCGCGGCCGTTTTGTCCGTCGAGCCGTCGTCGATCACCAGCACTTCGATCAGGTCCACCCCGTCGATAGTGCTCGGGATCGAGCGCAGTACGGCTGCGAGTGTGCCCTCTTCGTTCAGGCAGGGAATCTGAACAAGCAGCTTCATGACGCTCCAGCGGTGTGCTCGTTGCGATCGACCTGGGTACCCGGGGAGCGATGGACCTGGCGCTCCAGGGTGTCGTCAACGGCAGAAATGACCGATCCCGTCCTTTCGTCTCGAATCGGGCCGCCGACCAACCCGAACCCTGGCCCACCCCAAACTGCACATTCATGCACAGCCGTTCGGAGTCCATCCGGCCCGGCTTACCGAACTCACCGCCCCGCGGGTGGGTCGGACGGTGGCCAAACGACCGGGAAGATGGTGGAACAACCCAACCTGTTCTGTGCGAAAGCGTAGCGCTTCAGGACGCAACGGCAGCGAACCCGGCGAGAACCGTGGAGTGTTGCCAGAGTCGGAAGGTTGCGCCAAGGACCACACTTGCGGGCGCTCCCCAGTCCAACTCTCAGATTGAGGCTGGAACCCATCCGGGTTGGGTATCCTGTGTCGCTGCCGCAGAGCGCGAGTCTCAGCCTCATGATTCACGGGATCCGCGGTCGGCGTGTCCTGCCGGTTCAGGGGCATTCGCAGAAGAGGAGCGGCCGTGACAACCACTATTCGCGAGTGGCGGAGACCGATGTGGGAAAGAAGGGTTTCGCTGTCGCCCACCGCTGGAGGCGCGCCTGATTTCCGTGGTGAGGGACTCTGGGCCATGATGGCATCGTGTTCGACAACACCCGAGTCGGCCGACACTACTGTCCAAAAGCGGTCTCCGGGCCGCAAAAATCACGCTTAGTGGATATCAAGTCGACTCAGCTTGATAGTCATATGATGTCGTCGCCACTCTCCTCGACCGACGGCCAGTACGGCTGGTGAGCACCACCGAGGCGAATGACATCACGGCTGAAACCCTGGCCGTCCGCGCCGGGGGGGCTGAGTTGGACGCTCCCTTTGCCTCGTCCGAGCATGATCGAGCCAGCGTAAAGAGCCTACTGAGCCCGGGCTCCCGGGATCTGAGGTTCATTGCCCTGGTCGCGATGGTCACCGCTGGTTTGGTACTCATCGCCGTCCGGCTCGGTCCTGCCCTCTTGGGGTACAAGACCTTCGCCGGTGTCGACCTACTCTCGGCATTCGCGCCATGGCATGATCCGTGGGGCCCCGCCACCATCACCAATTGGTGGCAGGGCGACATCATCGACCACTTCCTGCCCAGCTACATTGAGATATTCGACCGGCTCAGGTCAGGCGATGTCCCGTTGTGGACGGCTCGGGGCGGGTCGGGGATGCCTCTGCTCAGCGCGGCGATACTGCCTACATTCACGCCCAGCGCGGTCCCGCTACTCCTGACACCCACGTCCTGGGCCGTCGGTGGTGCCAAGCTCGTCCAGCTGATCATGGCTTTCGCAGGCATGATGCTGTGGTTGCGCCGGCTGGGCACTACCTGGGCCGCCGGAACGTTGGCCGGCCTGCTCTATTGCGGTTCGGGGTTTTTCGTGGCCGGGCGGCTGGCAGGGCCAGTCGAGTATCGCGGCCACTATCCCACTGCTGTTCTGGACCCTGGAACGCTTCCTGGCCTTGCGCACCTTGCGGTCGTCGGTCCCGATCAGCATCGTGGTGGCGTGGCTCATGCTCGGGGGGTTCCCCGCGGTTGCGGGCCACGCCCTCTACGCGGCAGCCGTATACTTCTTGGTCCGCGCTTTGGTGGTGCGTCGGTCCATCGGGACCGGGACGATGCTGCGAACCCTGTTGGTCGGTGCCAGCGCCGTGGTCGTCGGCGTCGGGCTCTCGGCCGTGCAGATCGTGCCCATGATCGCGACGCTCAACCAAACGAACACCGATTACCGTAAGTCATTCTTCTACGTCGAGCAACCCATCCGGTCGTTCGTCTCTGTGCTGTTTCCGCGGATCTTCAACCCCAGCG
Organism: uncultured Actinomycetota bacterium; assembly: GCA_963730295.1. Classification (GTDB taxonomy): domain Bacteria; phylum Actinomycetota; class Actinomycetes; order Mycobacteriales; family Nakamurellaceae; genus Nakamurella. The sequence goes on from CAVSRE010000016.1 coordinate 5,806, forward strand.
ATGGAAGCGCCGCGTCCTACGTCCCAACAAATCCCATCGAGGGCTACGCCTTCCTCGGGATGGGCGCGGTCGCGCTGATGATCCTGGCACTGCTCGCCGGACGGTTCACCGGTGTCGCCGCCGGGGCCGTGCCGGTCTTGGCGGGTGTCGCAGCGCTGTCCGCGGCGTTGGTCTGGAAGCACGGATTCTGGACAGACTGGCTCGCCGATGTGCCGATCTTCAGGGATAACCCGTCAGGGCGGCTGCGGGACATGCTGGGGGTCGCGGTCTGCGCCCTAGCCGGTATCGGCTTCAACCTGCTGTTCTGCGGCAACATCCCGGCACGGGTGAAGCGGCGGCTGGCGATCGGCGGCTGGGTCTTGCTGGCCGCCGGGGCCGGCAGCGTCGCGGCCGTGTGGATTGGCTTCTCTGAGGTGATCGATCCAGCCGTTATGGCGGTGGACGCGGGGCTGGCCCTAGCCGCCCTGTTGGCCATCGCGGTGGCCTTCACCGTTGCGATGGGTGCGCCGCTGGCGCCCGTGGGCCCGGCGCCCGCGGAACCGGAGCGCCCGCCAGCGAACAGCGGTGCCGGACACCGACCCACCGATACGTCGGTGCGCCGACGGTTGCAGGGCGGCGTGGCGGTCGTCGCGCTCGCCGCGATCACCGGGGCCCAGGTCATTTCCGCGAACGCGTATTACTGGCCGGTGTCCGATCTCGACCAGTTCTATCCGCAGACCCCTGGCATTAGCGCCGCGGTCGCCCAGACCGGGGACGGGCGGGCGCTGCTCGGCGGCACCTTCCCCGGGTCCACCGCGGCCGCATACGGCATGCGAACGGTGACCGGCCACGCATTCCCCGCCGAGAGTTGGCGCGAAATGCTGTTGACCCTGGACCCGGAGGCATACAAGGGAGCGACGAATCCGCGAGTCGAGTTCCAGCTCTCCGACGGCTCGCTGAACAACCCGCTCTACGACCGTCTCGCGGTGAACTCGGTGGTCACCAGCCCGAACTACGCCATTCCCGGCCCGTGGCGCGACTACGAAGGCCAACCGCGGACCGCCGACACTCTCGGCGGACTGCCGATCACAGTCGGCGGGGGGACCGGCACGGCGCCGGTGCCGCTGGCCCCGCAGGCGCTGCGGGGTTTCGCCGTGAAGATTGCCGAACCGGCCGGTGACGGGACGAATGGCATCGCGCTGTCCGCGATCATCCGCGACGGTGCCGGCCAGCAGGTGGTCAAGGGGGTCCTGGTCCGCCCGCTCTGGGAGCCGTTGTGGGTGCAGATCCCGGTCGCCGGCGAAGACCTAGCCGACCACCCCGGCCCGCTGACCGTGGAGTTCGCCGTCGAGTCCCGTAACCCGGCCGGCCAGACCCTGGAGCTGACGGCCGGCGACAACAGGGTCGATGCGATCGTCATCGGCACCCAGGACGATGGGCTGCGCGAGGTCTATTCCGACAGTTCGGTCATGGTGTGGCAACGGCAAACGGCGCTGCCGCGGGTCCGTTGGGCCACGGCCAGCATCGTCGAGCAGGATCCCGACCGCCGACTGGCGTTGCTGGCCGACCCCGACACCCCCACATCGGCCGTGGTGTTGAGCGGTCCGGGCCCCGCGCCGTCCGGCGCCCCGGCCGAGGTCAGCACCCTTGCCGACGGTGGTGACCGAGTGGCAGTGCGGATGACGGCTGCTGGCGGCGGCTATCTGGTGCTGGCCGACGCGATTCAGTCCGGCTGGGTGGTCACCGTCGACGGTATCCCGCAGCCGCTGGTCCAAGCCGACCACGCGTTCGGTGCGGTCTACGTGATGGAGGGGTACCACGAAGTCGAGTTCCGGTTCGTGGGGCGCGGACTACGTACCGGGATAGCGGTGACACTGGCCTCTATCGGTGCCATCCTCGTTGTGCTGATCTTCTCCTGGTTGGCCCCGGTGGTAGCTCAAGAGGCGCTCGGGGGTGCGACCCGCGGACGAACGCGTACCGATCGTCGGCACCGACCGGTGACACCCGTCGGATGAAAAGGACCGCCGGGGCTCCGCGCACGAGACACTCTGCGTCTGCCGTAGGGACGCTTGACTCCATTACGCTGCTATCGCGGTGGATCTGGCCTGACCGAACGAATGGGAATTTTGACTTTCTGCCGTCTGACGCATACGTGAACTAATGGCTTCGACCTTTATCCGTCGATCTGCCCGCACTCGGAATGTCGAGACCAGGAGCCATGCGTTAACCCTCGGCGGAGAACCGAACGCCGGCGGCCGGTAGGACGACGCCGGGCCATACCCGGATGCCGGCCAGCAGTTCGCACCGATCGCCGATCACCGCGCCGTCACCGATGACGGCGTCCTGCAGGACCGCGTCGGCGCCGATAACGGCACCGACACCGACAATTGACCGGATGACCGTCGCGCCATCTGCGATTCGCGCGCCGTCGAAGACGACCGAGCCATCCACCGACGCCCCTGCCCCCACCGTCGCACCGCGGCCGATGGTCGCGCCACCGGTCAGGGTTGCGGTGGCATCGACGACGGCGCCGGGCAGCACCAGGCTGGAACCGGTCGGCCCCGGTAGTGCGGCTGTCGGCGCCACCCCGGACACCAGATCCGCCGACCCGCGGACAAATGCGGCCGGCGTGCCGAGATCGAGCCAGTAGGTCGAGTCGATATGGCCGAAAACCCTGGCATTCGCCGCCAGCAGGCCCGGGAACGTCTCCCGCTCGACCGATACCACCCGGTCCGACGGGATTGCCTCAACCACACTGCGCCGGAACACGTAGCAACCGGCGTTGATCTGATCAGTTGGCGGGTTGTCTGTCTTCTCCAGGAACGCCTCAACCCTGCCGTCCGGCCCGGTCGGCACCGACCCGAACGCCCGCGGATCGACAACCTTCACCAGGTGCAGTGTGACGTCGGCGTCATTATCGCGGTGGGTGGCGAGCAGTGCGGTGAGATCCAGCCCGGAGACGACGTCACCGTTGAAGACCATCACGGTGTCCGCCCGCAGTCGCTCGGCGACATTGCGGATCGCCCCACCGGTGCCACGCGGGACGTCTTCGATGACGTACTCGATCTCCAGGCCGAAGGCGGACCCGTCGCCGAAGTAATCCGTGAAGGTCTCCGCCTTGTACGACGTCCCGAGCACGACATGGGTGATGCCCGCAGCCCGAATGCGGGACAGCATGTGTTCCAGGAATGGCACACCGGCCGTCGGCAGCATCGGCTTGGGCGCGGACAACGTCAGCGGACGCAGCCTGGTGCCCTGCCCGCCGACCAGCACAACGGCGTCGACGTCTTCACGGCCTGCCATCTGACGGGGTCCCTCCTCGCTGATTGGTTCGCGGACTGCGAGCCTGCCGCCCGCTCGGGGCGGGCGGTCAGCCGTGTGCGCCGGCGGCCCTGGCAACGGTCATCACGTACTGGCCGTAGGGCGACTTGGCCAACGACCGGCCCAGCGCGAGGCACTGATCCGCGGTGATGAACCCCGAGGCGAGCGCGATCTCCTCGAGGCAGGAGATCCGGACTCCCTGCCGGTGTTCCAGGACCTGGACGAACTGGCCGGCCTCCAGCAGGGAGTCGTGGGTGCCGGTGTCCAGCCAGGCGAAGCCGCGGCCGAGGTCGACCAACGATGCCTTGCCCTGCTGCACGTAGATGTTGTTCAGGTCGGTGATCTCCAGCTCGCCGCGCGCGCTGGGCGACAGGTTGGCGGCGTGCTCGACAACATCGTTGTCGTAGATGTACAGGCCGGTGATGGCGAGGTTCGACTTCGGCTTCGCCGGCTTCTCCTCGATCGAGATCAGCCGGCCGACTGCGTCCTTCTCGCCGACGCCGTACCGCTCGGGATCGCGCACCGGGTAGCCGAACAGCACGCAGCCGTCGACGCCGGCACCCTCAACGCCGGACACGGCCAGCTTCAGCGTCCGGGAGAAGCCCTGGCCGTAGAAGATGTTGTCCCCCAGGACGAGCGCCACCGAATCGTCGCCGACGTGCTCGGCACCGATGATGAACGCCTCGGCCAGCCCGTTCGGCGCGGCCTGCTCGGCGTAGGAGATCTGCACGCCCCATTCGCTGCCGTCGCCCAGCAGTCGGCGGAAGCCCGCGTTGTCCTCCGGCGTGGTGATCACCAGGATCTCCCGGATGCCGGCGAGCATCAGCACCGACAGCGGGTAGTAGATCATCGGCTTGTCGTAGACCGGCAGCAACTGCTTGGACACCGCACGGGTGATCGGGTGCAGTCGAGTGCCGGCGCCGCCGGCCAGAATGATGCCCTTCATCGGCTGTGATGCCACCCCGCTCTGCTCGATTCACCTGTCATTGATCCTGATGCCCAGGTCACGCGCATACCCAGGGCCTGCCGACCCTACCGGAGCGACAGCCCGAGGGATGAACCCGTCAGCTGACGCGCCGCTCGGGCAGACTCGCCCCGGACGCCACCTTCGAGGACCGTCTGGACAGCTGTGCGCGGGCCGCGAGGCCCAGCTTCAGCACGAACCGGAGTGGCGCCTGCCATCTCGCGGAGTAGCGGCGGGAGAGGTATCGATAGGCGCTGCGGTGATGCGCCGCCGCCATCGCCGCCGGTGCCTTTTCGGTGGAGTGACCACCCTGATGGACCGCACGCGCGCTCGGGACGTACAAGCTGGTCCAGCCGGCGCGGCCGAGCCGGTAGCCGAGGTCGACGTCCTCGAAGTACATGAAGTACGCCGGGTCGAACCCGTCGATCTCGGCGAACGCCTTGCGCCGCAACAGCAGGCACGACCCGGATAACCATCCGGTTGTGCGCTCGACCGGTTCCGCGGCGTCCTGTCGGTACTGCCGGGTCCACGGGTTCTTCGGCCACCACCAGCCGAACACCGCGTGCCCCACCCCGCCGCCGAGCGACGGCAGATGACGGGCGGACGGGTACACCACGCCGTCGGGGGTGGTGATCAGCGGCCCGAAGGCCCCGGCGGCGGGGTGTCGCCGCGCAGCCGCAATCATCTCGTCGATGCAGCCAGGGGCCAGTACGACATCCGGGTTGATCACCATCACCCAGCTGATCCCGGGATCCAACACCGCCACTCCGGCGTTCGCCGCCGCGCCGTACCCGAGGTTGGCACCGGTGCGCAGCAGTTGAACGTCGGGCCGGCCGGCCGCGGCCTCGACACTGCCGTCGGTGGAGCCGTTGTCGGCCAGCACGACGGTGACCGGGCGGCTGGTGGCCGCCGGGATTGAGTCCAGCAATTCACCGAGTGAGTCCCCCGGTGAGTAGGTCACCGTCACCAGCCCGACCACCGCTGGGGGCGACGCCGTCATGCGGATGCCGCCGCGGCCGCGCGGTCGTAGGCGGTCAGGTGCGCTTGGGCGCTGGCGGCCCAGGTGAACCCGCTGGCCCGCTCGACGGCCGCCTGCGCCAGCTCCGCCCGGCGCTCCGGCTGGTCGAGCAGATCGGACAGGGCAGCGGCGATGTCGCCGGCGCCGGTTCCGGTGTACGCGACGGCGTCACCGCCGACCTCGGGCAACGACAGTTTGCGGGTGGTCAGGACAGCCGCGCCGCAGGCCATCGCCTCCAGGACCGGCAGCCCGAACCCCTCCCCCAGGCTCGGGTAGGCCACGACCAGCGCTCCGCCCAGCAGCCCCGGCAACAGTTCGAATGGCAGGTGACCCGGGCGGAGCACCGTCATCCCCGGTGGCACGGCGGCCACCGCGGGTTCGACGCCGGAATCCCACCCGGATGCGCCGGCCAGCACCAGCGCCGGGCGGTCGGTTCGGGGCGTCATGGCCCTGATATAGGCCCGCACCAGCGCCGGGACGTTCTTGCGCGGTTCCAGAGTGCCGAGAAAGGCGATCCAGCCCTGCCCACCCAGGTTCAGGTAGTCGGCGACCGCGGCGATCTGCTCGGGCCGCGGCACCCGGAAGGCGTTGTGATCGACGCCGTGGTGGGCAACCACCATCGATGCGAGGTCGGCGTTGGCATAGCGCACCAACTCGTTCCCGGTGGCCCGACTGGGAACAACGCAGACCGCGGCCCGGCGCAGCGACGTCCTGGTCCAGGCCCGGAAGAAGCGACCCTTCACCCCCAGATGCAGGCCGCGGTCGGAGAAGAAGGTGGCATCGTGCAGGGTCACCACGACCGGCACCGAGGCCGCCAACGGCATGGTGTAGTGCGGGGAGTGGATGACGTCCACCGGTAGCCGTTTGGCCAGTCGGGACAGCGTGGTCTGCTCCCACGCGAGACGGGCCGGCCGGTTACCGAGTTCCTCGGCCGTCGGGATGATCCTGCTGCGCGGGGCCAGCCGGGCGAAGGTTTCGGCGTCGCTGTTCTGACAGACCACCGACATGGCCGCACCGGCCGCATCCAGCGCACCGACCAGATTGTCGACGTAGCGGCCGACGCCGCCCCGTTCCGCCGGAATGGCCGTCGCATCCAGCAGGACCCGCGGTTCGGTGCGCAACGTCCCACCTCTCTGTCACTGCGGCAACCCGCTGAGGCAACCCCGGCAGTAACCCCGGATCGGCCGTCGTCACCTCAGTCCGACCGCCGACCACAGCGTAAGGGGACGGCGCTCTCCCTGTCGTCAGCACACCGCGGCGAGGTGCAGCGCCCAGAGCCGTTCGGCCGCCGCCGCCCAGCTGAAGTCCCGCGATCGCAAGATGCCGCGACGGGCCAGCTGCTGCGCCGCCGATTCATCGGCCAGCAGATGCGCGAGCGCCTCGGCCAGCGCCCCCGGATCCTCCCGCGCCACCACCAGGGCCGCGCCACCGGCCAACTCGACCAGGGCGGGCGCATCGGAGCAGACCACCGGAACACCGGCCGCCATGGCCTCCAGCACGGGCAACCCGAACCCTTCGGACCTGGACGGCGCCGCCAGCACCGTAGCGGCGGCGAGCACGGCCGCGAGGTCGGCGTCGTCCAGCCGACCGGTGACATGCACCCGCTCCGGTGCCAGCCCGCTGTTCGCCGCCACCGCGGCGATATCGACCGAGCCCCACCCCGGCGGTCCAACGACGACCAGGTCGGTCTGCCCGGCCGCCGGCAACGCCATTGCCCTGACCAGCACATCAAGGCCTTTGCGCGGCTCGAGCGTGGCAATGCTCAGGACGTACCGATCCGGGAGCCCGAGCCGTGTCCGGCGCTCGGCCGCATCGCCGGGGGGCGGTAGTTCGCTCACCCCATGCCCGACGACATGGATCCTGTTCGCGGCGCCGGGGAAGATCCCGGACAGGTCGTCGGCAACCGCCAGCGACGGCACGACGATCGCGTCGGCCCGCCGGGCCGCCCGGCCGATGATGTCCCGATGCCACGCCGCGCCGCGCGGGGTGAGCGTCTCGGGGTGCGTCCACGGAACCGCGTCATGCACAGTCACGACCAGGCCCCGCCGTCGGCGCGGCGCCAACGGGGTGGTGGCATGCACTGTTGTGCCGCTGACGGTCGGCGGCAGCCCGCGGCGCCAGAGCTCGGCTACTGCCCGCCGGCCGGCCGGCAGCCGGTGTGGACCGTCAGCTGCCGGGATGAGCGCCGCAGTGATATCCCGATGCCACGCCGACACCGTCCGGACCGTCCACCCAGCGGGCGGTGCGGCGGCCAGCGCCGCGGTGATCTCCCGCGCGTACCGTCCGGTTCCGCCAGGCACCGGGGCCAGGCACTGTTCGACGACGACGGTCAGTTCTGGCACCAGGAAAGCAGACCACATGGGCCCGCGTCACCGAACCACCGCGCGGCACCTCGCGCCGCAAGAGTGGCATTATCCAATTCGGTGGCCCGCACCGAGGCCTTTGATCCGATCCGGAGGACTCGTTCCGTGGGTGTGTCGCTGCAAGACGGTTGGCTGCGCGTCGTCGTCGCGGCGCTCGGTCTGGCCGGCTTTGCTTACCTGCTGATCCGGCCCTATCGCTGGTGGTGGATCTGGGTCGTACCGGCGGTCGCCGTCGTTTCCGCGGTCGGCGGTTACCTGGTGGGCGAATACCTCGGTCCAACGCTCGCGGAAAAGCCCTTGGAAACGATCCTCGATGTCTGGATCGGGGTGATGATTGCCGCCGTCCTGCTGGCCATCGGGTACATGTTCTCCTCCAGCGCCTGGCAGAAAATCGTCGCGGTGCCGGCCGCGATCCTGGTGATCGCGGCCGCCGCTAATCAGATCAACATCCACTTCGTCCAGTACCCGACATTGGGCGACGTGTTCGGCGTGTCTTCCGATCAGGAGATCGCCGGGCCGCCCGCGGTGAACCCCACCAGCAACTCCACCTCCCCCACATTGCCGGGGGGCTCGTTGACCACGACCTGGCAGCCGACCGGCAGCCAGATTCCCGCGGACGGCAAGGGCCGAACCAGCACCATCGACCTGCCGGGCACCAAGTCGGGATTCCAGGCCCGCCAGGGCGAGGTCTACTACCCCCCGGCGTATTTCGCCGACAATCCCGAGCCGTTGCCGGTGCTCATCCTGATGGCCGGGCAACCCGGGAACCCGTCGGACATGTTCCTCGGCGATCGGGTGCAGAACATCATGAACGACTTCGCTGCCCAGCACTCCGGCATCGCGCCGGTGGTGGTCGTCCCCGACCAACTCAGCGCGGAAACCGGCAATCCACTGTGTGCCGACGCCTGGGAAGGCAAGGCGGACACCTACCTGTCGCAGGATGTCCCGGACGGCATCAGGAAACAACTGCGGGTGAACCCCGACACCAAACAGTGGGTCATCGGCGGCTGGTCCAACGGCGGCACCTGCGCATTCATGCAGGCCACGAATCACCCCGACATCTACCCCAATTTCATCGACATTTCCGGGGAGTACGAGCCGTCGCTCGGGAATCGTCAAGACACGGTGGCCAAGGGTTTCGGCGGTGACGAAGCCAAATTCAAGGCGGTGAACCCGGTCGATCTACTCGCCAAGAACAAGTATCCGAACTCATCGGGGTGGTTCATCTGGGGTTCGACGGAATCCGACGTCGAAGTGAAGCGGCTCATTCCGCTGGCGAAGGCCGCTGGCATGCAGATTGAGCAGTACGAGAGCCAGGGCACCGGGCATGACTGGGCCACCGTGGTCGCCGGTCTCACCCAGGCGATGCCCTGGATCGCCAACAAGACGAACCTGACGTCGTGACGGCACCGGGCAGGACCGCACACCCGGAGGTCACCGTTGTGCTGGCGACCTTCCGGGCCGCCGATTTCATCAGCGACGCGCTGGCCGGCCTTGCGGCGCAGACCGTGGCGCACGAACTGCTGGTGATCGACAACGCGTCGACGGACGGGACCGCCGACATCCTGGCCGCGAACCTGCCGGCGGAATCGGTGCTGCGGATGCCGGCGAACCTTGGTTTCGCCGGTGCCGTTCACGCGGCATTGCCGCTGATCAGAACGCGATACGTGGCACTGCTCAACGACGACGCCGTGCCCGACCCGAACTGGCTGGCCGAACTGTTGCACGCTGCCGACGGAGATACCGCCGCGGCCGCCTGGACCTCGCTGATGGTGCTCGCGGAAAGACCGGACACCGTCAACAACATCGGGGCGGCGCTGAACGGGCAGTGGTACGGCATCGACGTCGGCGCCGGCGAACGGGTCGACGAGGTGCCCGATCGGGTGCTCGACGTCTTCGGCTTCTGCGGCGGTGCCGCCTTGCTACGGACGGCGGCGGTCCGGGCGGTTGGCGGGTTCCCGGCCGAGTTCTTTCTCTACTACGAGGACCTGGACACGTCATGGCGACTGCGCCGGGCCGGTTGGCAGATCCGGGCCGTGCCCAGGGCGGTCGTGGTGCACCGGCACGGCGCCACCGCCGACCAACGCTCCGAACTGTTCCACTTCTACAACGAGCGCAACCGGCTGCTCACCCTGATCAGGTGCGCACCGTGCCTGGTCGCCCCGGCCCAGTTCCTCCGTTTTCTGCTGACCACCGCATCGTTGACCACGAGCCGACTCCTTGGCCGGCCGGTGCCGGCGGCGGCGAACTTCCGGCTTCGACTGCGTTTTCGGGTTGCTGTGGACGTGTTCCGGATGGCTCCGGGCCAGTACCGGCAGCGCCGCGCCAAGGTGCGCATCTGACGTGCGCGCCGATCTGGTGGTGGTCGGGTCCGGCCTGTTCGGGCTGACGATTGCCGAGCGCTGCGCCACCGAACTCGGGCTGGACGTCGTGTTGCTCGATCGCCGGTCACACCTGGGCGGCAACGCCTTCAGCGAGACGGAACCGGCGACCGGCATCGAGGTCCACCGGTACGGCGCGCACCTGTTCCACACGTCGAACGAACGTGTCTGGGACTACGTCAACCGGTTCACCGATTTCACCGGTTACCAGCACCGCGTCTACACCACCCATCGCGGCGAGGTGTTCCCGCTGCCGATCAACCTCGGCACCATCAACCAGTTCTTCCGGGCGGCGAACAGCCCGGCACAGGCCCGCGCGCTGATCGCCCGGTTGGTGGAACAGGAGCCACCGGTCGACCAGTCGCTGGCCTCGCTGTCGTTGCAGGACAAGGCGATCGCGCAACTCGGCCGTCAGCTGTACGAGGCCTTCATCCGCGGGTACACCGCCAAGCAGTGGCAAACAGACCCCGCGTTGCTCCCCGCCTCGGTGATCTCCCGGCTGCCTGTCCGATACACCTACGACAACCGGTATTTCGCCGACACCTTCGAGGGCCTACCCACCGACGGCTACGCCAGCTGGCTCAACCGGATGGCCGACCACCCGCGCATCGACCTGCGGCTGGACACCGACTTCTTCGATGACGGACCCGTTGGCCGAGCCGCTGTGCTGGGCCGGGTACCGGTTGTCTACACCGGTCCCATCGATCGCTATTTCGACTATTCGAAGGGCGAGTTGGCCTGGCGCACTCTCGATTTCGAACAGGAGGTGCTCGATATCGGGGATTACCAGGGCTGCCCGGTGATGAATTATGCCGACGCAGACGTTCCTTACACCCGCATTCACGAGTTCCGGCATTTCCATCCGGAACGCAGTTACCCGCCCGATGCGACGGTGATCATGCGGGAGTATTCACGGTTCGCGAGCCGGGACGACGAGCCCTACTACCCGGTGAACACCGCCGTCGACCGGGCGATGTTGCTGGGGTACCGCGAACTGGCCGCCGCTGAACCAGCGGTGCTCTTCGGCGGTCGGCTCGGCACCTACCGGTACCTGGACATGCACATGGCCATCGGCTCCGCGCTGTCGATGTTCGACGCCAGGCTCCGGCCACATTTCCTGGCCGGCCAGCCACTGTCCGCCGGTTAGCCGCCTCGGCCAGCAGATCACCCGTTGACGACCGAGCACGGAAGGCCGAGGACCCATCCTCGCGGTTCCGCGGTGATGTCGAGGGTGGCGTTCGGGGTCGCCCTGCAGAAGGCCTGCCCGGCCTCGACCTGTTCGGACCAGGTCGGTCCGACGATCGCCGGTCGGTAGGTCAGGTTCACGACCATCGCCAGCGTCATCAGCCCGAGCACCGCAATCCCGGCCGGCCACCAGCGAGCATTCCGCTCGACGATCGCCGCGACGGCAACGGGAACGGTCGCAGCGAGCATCAGGGAGGCGGCAGTCCCCCATCGACCCAAGGGCAGGTTTCTGAGCTGATCCGGGGTCATCTCACTGAAGTAGAACTCGGCGAAATTGTTGACCAGCACCGAAAGTGTCCAACTGGCCAGCGAGCCGAGGACCAGGGTGAGCAGGATGGCCCGGACCGGGGTCCGGCCGAGCAGGAAGCCGGTAGCCGCCAGCAGCAGGATGCCTGCCACCCAGACGAAGCCGATCCACCAGCCGAATCTGGCCACCGCCTGCCCGAGCAGGTAGCCGCGGGACGTCACGATGGACATGCCCACCTGGATGACGTAGCCGTCGGCCACGGATGCAAGCGGCGGGCGGCCGGAAGCCTGCGGCCGCGGAGCCAGCAGATAGGTCGCGGCTTGGAATGCGATACCAACCGCCCAGGCATACATCACCGCCCTGGTTCGCGGGAACGTCAGGAAACGCCAAATGACCAGTGGCGCAAAGATCAGGCACTGCGGTTCGGTTCCGGTCGCGAGCAGCGCCGCCGCGACGGCGACGCAGAGGCCGGCCGTGGAGCGCGGGGTGCACATCAGCACCCAGGGCATCAGGTACAGCAGGAACCAATGCAGGTTGGCCAGGTTGCCCAGCGGCTCGACCCCGGCGACCGGGATCAGCGCCACCAGCAACCCGAGCACGATTCGGGACGGATAGTAGGCAACCACATCGCCGCTGTAGACGAAGACCAGAGCCGCGATGACGCCCACGAAGCCGCAGGCGATCACCACAACGGCTGCACCCCACCAGGACACCGGCAGCAGCGTCGTCACGAACCACGAAACGATCCGGGGAATCAGGTGCTGGTACCCGGCGTAGGGCTCCCAGAGCAGAGTGACGCCGCCGTGCACGGCCTGGTCGTGCACGAACAGCAGGCCGTCCTCGGCGTACAGCGTGTCGCGCAGGTCCGGCTGCAGCCTGAGCCAGGCCAGCAGGGCAACAACGAACCCGAGAGCCGGCGCCGGCCACCCGGGCGCCATGGTGGCCGGCAACCCACGCGCACCGATCACTGCCGGCGGCGACGATCGTCCGACAGGATCTGCCTTGCTCACCGCTCAAGGATCCCCCGCCATCATCACCGACGAGGTCCAAGCCACTCGCTCCGCGTGTCGATCGAACTGGGCGGCACCGTGATTACAGTGAGTCCAGGTCGGCAGGACCCGTCGGCGAGGCTCTGCCGAGACCTGACGAAGATGAGCCGGCGGCCGCAACGACAACGTTCGATGCGCCTGGACCGAGGGGGCATCCGTGGCAGGGCTCTCACTCGTCGACGGGTGGCTGCGGACCGTCGTCCTCGTGCTGGGACTGATGGGTTTCGGCTACCTGCTGATCAGGCCGTTCAGCTGGTGGTGGGTGCGGGTCGTCCCCATCGTGCTCGTTGTCTCCGCCCTCAGCGGCGCGGCCATCGGCTATTTTGCCGGCGACAAGCTCTTCGCCGAACCACTGCCCGCGATGGTGGACGTGTGGATCGCTGTCGCCATCGCCGGGATCGGACTGGCGATCGGGTACATGTTCCGGTCCACCTGGTGGCAACGGGTGCTGGCGATCGTCGCCGCTGCGGTGGTGGTTGCCGCCGCCGGCAACCAGATCAACATCTGGTACCACCAGTATCCAGAGCTCGGCGATCTTCTCGGGGTGACCTCTGCGCAGGAGATTGCCGGGCCGCCGCCGATCGCCCCCGACGGAGCGACAACTTCACCGCGGCCGCCGGCCGGCCCGCTCACGACCACCTGGAAGCCGACCGGTCCGGACATCCCCGCTGACGGCAAGGGCCGGATGAGCACCATCGACCTGCCGGGCACGGTCTCGGGGTTTGCCGCCAGGCCCGGCAACGTCTATTACCCACCCGCATACTTCGCGGAGAATCCGCAGCCGCTGCCGGTGGTCATCATGTTGGCCGGGCAGCCGGGGAACACTACCGATTGGTTCGTAGGGGCAAAGGCGCAGAACACCATGGACGAATTCGCCGCAGACCATGCCGGCATAGCGCCGGTCGTCGTCGTTCCCGATCCACTCGGCTCGGAGTTGGCCAATCCGATGTGCGCAGACTCCCACTTGGGAAATGTCTCGACGTATCTGGCTGTTGACGTACCGGCGGCGATCAAGAAGCAGATCAGGGTTGACCAGAACATGAATCACTGGGTGATCGGCGGGTTCTCCTACGGCGGGACCTGCTCCCTACAGATGGTGTTGAACCACCCGGACGTCTACTCGAACTTCATCGACATTTCGGGCGAGACGCAACAGAGCATCGGATCCCCCGAGGAGAACCTCGCGGTCTTCGACGGCGACACGGCCAGGTTGCTGACCACCCAACCCTTGGCGATCCTGACCAGCGGCAAGAAGTTCCCCCACAGCGCAGGGTGGTTCATGTGGGGATCGGAGGACTCGGGCACCAAACCAGGTCAGCTGCAATTGTTCCCCGCCGCTCAGGCGGCCGGAATGGACGTCCAGCAGTGGGAAAGCGTCGGGACATCTCACGATTGGGTGACCGCCGACAGTTCGCTGCGGCATGCGATGCCATGGATAGCGGCCCGGACCAACCTCACCGGGTGAGGACCGTCCGGCCGGCAGCACCGTTTGCAATAGGGTCAGCACTCCGCCGGGCCAACGTCCCGGCCCTGCCATGAAGAGGTCCACATGCGTGCGTTGGTGACCGGTGGTGCGGGCTTCATCGGCTCGACCCTCGTCGATCGATTACTGCTCGGCGGACATGAGGTCACCGTCGTGGACGATCTCAGCCGGGGAAGTCGGCAGAATCTGGCCGATGCCGGGGACCATGTTCGATTCGTCCGGGCCGATGTCCAGGATCCCGCCCTGATCGACATTCTGACCGCAGCCCGCCCGGAGGTCGTATTCCACCTCGCCGCCCAGATCGACGTTCGGCAGAGCGTTGCCGATCCGGCCCACGACGCGCGCATCAACATCCTTGGCACCATCAACCTGGCCGAAGCGGCCCGGAGCGCGTCGGTCCGGAAGATCGTCTTCACGTCGTCGGGAGGCTCGATCTACGGCACCCCTGAGGTGCTCCCGGTCACCGAGGAAACGCCGATCAACCCGCTGTCGCCGTACGCAGTTTCCAAGGCGTCTGGCGAGCTCTACCTGAACGCATTCTCCATGCTGCACGGTCTCGAGTGCAGCCACCTCGCGCTGGCCAATGTCTACGGCCCGCGGCAGGACCCGCACGGGGAGGCCGGCGTCGTCGCGATTTTCGCGCAGCGCTTGCTCAACGGCGGGGCCACCAGAGTTTTCGGCGACGGGGGAAACACTCGGGATTACGTATTCGCCGGCGACGTTGCTGAAGCATTCGTCCTGGCGGCCGGTCCGGTTGGCGATCGGCGCAGGTACAACATCGGGTCCGGGGTCGAGACCAGCGACCGTGACTTGCACACCCTTGTCGCCCGAGCCGTTGGCGCCAGGACGATCCGGAGTTCGCACCCGCCAGGCTCGGCGACGTGCGGCGCTCCGTCCTTGACGCATCCCGCGCCGAACGCGAACTCGGGTGGGCGCCGGCACATGACCTGCCAGCAGGAATCGCGTTGACGGCTGACTTCTTTCGCCG
>CAVSRE010000017.1:0-14333 GCA_963730295.1 uncultured Actinomycetota bacterium
GTGATGTTGGCATGATTCGGAGGTGACCACCGCTACGACCACCCAGTCCACACCAGAACCAGCACCGACAACAGAGGCGGCAGAGAAGTCCGCCGCCCAGGCCGCCGCCGTGGCCCTGGCAGCCCAAATGGTCCGCCACGAAGTCCTCCGCTGGCTGACCAGCGACCAGGTCACGGTGCTGGGTCAACAGGTCGCCGCATCGATCGACCGGTACCAGCAACAGCATCGGCGGTCACCGACCTGGGCGGACGCCCTCGCCGGTGTCGACCAGGCACTGCTGGCCCCGATCCGGACCATCCCGGACGGTTTTCCACTCCGACCCGCCCTGTGGCGGCTGGAACTGCGGCAACAAATGATGGCCGAACTGCGGCGCACCCGGTGGATCAGCTACACCCGCACCACCCGGTCCCTGCACCCCGGCGAGCAAGGCCGCGGCTGGCTCACCACCACCCGGAAGCAGGACCCCGACGTCCCGGCGACCCCAACACCCGCATCCGCACCCTGACCGTCGACGGGTTCGCCGCCGCGGAGCCCCCGCGCTTGGGGCCTCCAGCCAGTTGAACCGGCCCGGCGGGCAACCACCGCCGGTCACCGAACGGTGAGCCCGTACCGGGTGGCCGTGGCCTGCAGGTCCGGGTCCGACGCCTCGATCACGGTGCCCGCATCTGCGGTGACCAGTTCTTCGGTCACCGGCAGATCGGCGTCGACGTCCGGTAGCCAGTAGGCGTGCACATCACCACCGGCATGCCGGGACCGGTACACGATGCCGTGCGCCCGGCTGTCGTCGTCCAGCGCGGCGGACCGCACCCAGTCCGCGATCTGGACCGTGGCCTCCCGGTTCCCCCCGTACAGCAGGGTCAGGTCCAGGTCAGTGGCCCCGAGAAGGGCGAGCCGGTCCCCCAGCCCTGCCCGGACCGCGGCCAGCGATTCCGGGGCATCCAACGCCACCCACCACCCAGCAGCCGGCAACGTCACGGTGAACATCAACCGCCCGGCCCGCCACGCCGCTGGCAGCACCCCCGGGTACGCCACCCCCAGGTCCCGCCAGTCGTCCTCCACCGCGGCAAGGAACTCCGCCACCGTCAACCCGACAGCAGCGGCGTCCTTGACCAGCGAATCCCGCTCCCCCAGGCGGCGGCGGAACCCGGCGAGGACCTCGTCGAACGCGCACCCCCGGGTCGACGCCGTGTAGCATCGGTCCGGCCGCCGGGGGTGTCATGCCGGGACCACGACCCGACATCCGACCCGGCCGGCCCGCGGACCGGCGGATTCAACGCACCGTAGGAGGTCAACGCGACCCGGAACTCCCGTTCACCCCCGGCGGGGACCAGCAGCAGCCCGGTCCGTGCACACACCCGGGCACCCGGCCGGTAAAACCTCATGCGAACGGGGAATCCTCCACGAACGCGGTCGCCGCCGCGACCACCGGGCGGGCCCGGTCCTCCCGGATCGCCGTCAACGGGGTGTCCTCATCCAGGAACGGGTTCGCCCCGATGAACCACGCCCTGGCCACCGGTTCCGTCTCCTCCGGGGCGATCAGCGTCCACACCCGGTGCGCCAACAACAACCGGCGCCGGAAATCCGGGCCCGGTTCCGGCCCGTCCGTGTGGGCCCACCGGATCGGCAACTTCCGGTCCTTCGACCCCGACAGGGCAGCCACCAGCGTCGGACCCAGCCCAGCGTTCAACTGCCGGACCACCTCGTGGATGCTCATCCGGATCGTCCCGCCGTGCGTGCCCACCGCCGCCGAAGCACTCATACCACCATCATGCCACCCGAAACCCACCCGTGATCTACCAATACGGTGATCAGCGTCAACACCCCAGTCGGTTCGGGCAGCATCGAAGGCCGTTAGAGCTGCCGGCCCCTCCGCGCGAGGCCGCTCGCAGCAGCAACCTGGCCAAGGCGCGAACACCGCCGGTACCCCTACCGATCGGGACTCATCGACAAAGGCCGGGCAACGGTCCTGAACTGCAGAAACAGCATCGAGCGGCCCGCGGCCGCACAGTCCCGGCCAAAGGGCCCCAGGTTTCTTTCGGCGGCCCGACCAAGGTCGGAGTCTAAGGACGGCTCCACGGCAAGGGCCCGATGAACCCGCCCGGATCCGGGACAGGTGAAACCCGCTCCTCCGCTGCGCTCCCCCACCGGGTTCCACCCCGACCCTGCGGGTCTCCGCCCGGACCAGCCAGAACCCCCGCACCACCATCGCTGCGCTCGGTCCCCTCCACCGTCCACCGACCACTACGTGATCGGGCCGCCGAAAGAACGAGGGGGTCACAGATCACCACCACCCACCAGGACCAGCAAGGGTCCAAAACCCAAGGAGCGCACCATGACCCGACACATCGTCATCGAAGGCAACCTCACCCGCGACCCCAACGGCGGCTACGGCAAAGACACCGGCAAGGCCTACACCCACCTCGACATCGCCGTCACCGACCGCATCCGCAACACCAACGGCGACTGGGTCGACGGACCCCCCACCTACTACCGCGTCACCGCCTTCGGCAAAACCGCCGAGAACGCCCTCAACAGCCTCACCAAAGGCAACACCATCATCGCCACCGGCGAACTCACCGTCCGCAACTACACCCGCACCGACGGCACCCCCGGCATCGCCCACGAAATCATCGCCGACCACCTCGGAGCAGCACTCACCTACACCGGAGTCACCATCAACCCCAGGACGGCCAACGAAACCAACTGACAGAGTCCCCCTGTGGAGGCGGGCGCGGATCCTGCCTCCACAGGACCGCAACTCGATACGGATCTCCGCCGGAGCCAGCCCAGCACGGTTCTACGGTGACAGTCACACCAGGCATCCGGAGATACAGCAGGTGATACGGCGGGGGATACAAGGAGCGATACAGGTAGCGACCGAGGCTGGGGCTGTAGTAGCGGGCTAGACGGAGATATTGAAAGCCGCTACTACGTCGATTCAGCCTTCCGGCGAGTCCGTTGACTCACGACACGGCGAGAATTTGAGTTGCCGAGCCAGCGCGCCTTCCAGGCGCCACTGGGTCGAGCCGCCATGCTGATGATCATGAACATCGATAGGGCCTCGCTCGGCCGCGTGGTAGCCATCGCGAACGGGAAGGGCGGAGTCGGCAAGACCAGCCTCGCGACGACTCTGGCCGGGCTAGCAGCCAAAGCCGGCTACCGAATACTGCTCATCGATCTGGACCCGCAAGGCAACGTCGGTGAGGACCTCGGCTACACGGGCGCGGGCACCGGCGACGATGGTGCAGGACTGGTGGCCTCACTCGCCTCGAAGACTCCACTCGTCGTGACTCTGCCTCAAGCGCGATCAGGGGTGGACGTCATCTGCGGGGGAGAGCGGCTCGACGACCTCGGCGGATTACTCCTGGCCAGGCACAGCCGCGGCGCAGACGTCGCCGACGTTCTCGCCGGCCCACTCGCCGAACTCATCAAACGAACCGATGACTACGACCTGGTCCTGATCGACTGCCCCCCAGGCGAACCGAATCTCCAGCTCCTCGCCCTAGGCGCGGCAAGGTGGCTGATCGTGCCCACACGAGGAGACGCCGCCAGCCTCAAAGGGATGACCCGCATCGCACAACGCCTCGTCGAGGCGCGACACCGTAATCCCGACCTGGAACTGCTCGGCGTCGTACTGTTCGACATCGCCAGTTCCGCCACCAAGGTCAAACGAGAAATCAGCGCCGAGATCACCCAAGCACTCGGGGGAGTGGCGCCTCTATTCGAAAGCACCATCAGGCACAGCATCGCCGCCACCAACTCCCGCCGCCAAGGACTACTGATCCACGAGCACGCCGCACAGCTCGAAGGTGAACCCTTCTGGCAAGCGCTGAAAGACGGACGCAAACCGAGCTCTCCTGGGTCCGCGCCGGCCCTCGCAGCCGACTACGCGGCCCTAGCTCACGAGATCCTGACGCGAATCAACGCAATGGAAGCTGCCACCGAACCAGACGAGGTGATGGCGTGACCGACGTCAGTTCACGTCCCATGGCAACACCCGACCTTGCAAATCTCCTCAAGAGGCCACGCCGGGCACCAGCCGAGGCCCCCAGCGATGCATCAGATTCCAATGGAGTGGCTGCACCTCAAGACAAAGCGACGGACGAAACGGAACTCCAAGCACCGGTAACGATCCCCCCGGAGGAGGCCACCGCAACACAATCCGAACCCGACGAATCAGTTCGCGAACGCAAGCAGCGCCGACCGAAACCTGCCGCCGACGTTGTCCTCTCGACCGAATCGCAGACCTCCGGACGTCAGTACCTCCGAATCAAGAGCATCTACCTGCCACGATCGCTGCACCAACGTCTCGGGGAACAGGCAATCTCACGAAACACAACCAGGACAGCGCTGATCCTCACAGCCGTCAACCACACCCACAGCCAACTGGGGTCCTACCTTGCAACCGATGGCGGATCCTCAGGCGGGGGAGGTGTCGATGACTTGTTCGACATTCCCCAGCACAAGAAGGACGCCGAGCCCGCAGTGCAGACCACGATTCGCATCACGGATCGACAGCACCAGGCAATCGAAACTCTGGTGGAGAAATACGGCACCAACCGTTCGCAGCTCGTGACCGCGGCCTTGATGCTGTACCTGGTCTGAATGATCCAGCGACCGGACACGACGATCGGTCTGTTGGCGATTCGTGGATGGCTCCGACCTTCGGACAATGGGTCTCCGAGAGTCAGCTGCGGTGCAGGTGGGTCGCCATCTCGAAGGTCGGATGTCGATCGAGGTTGTGGCGGGATCGGTCATACCGCCGGGTTGTTCTGGGGTCGGCGTGGCCCATGGCGTCCTGAACACGCTGCAACGGTGTGCCGTTGTCGAGCAACTCGGTAGCAAAGCTGTGACGCAAACTGTGCGGACTCAAATGGTCCGCCGCCGGAAGGCCGGCGCGACGGGCGAGACGCCGGATCAGTGCATAGCTCGTGCTGTACGCCAGGCGGCCGCTCCCGTCGCGGTTGAGGAACAGTGGACCGCGGTTCCGCTCGCCGATGTAGTCAAGCAGCGCGCGCAGCACGACCGGGGCCAATGGTTCGGTCGCCGGGCGACCACCCTTGCGGATGATCCGCAGAACGCGGTGACCGCGCTGGTACGTGAGCGAGGTGACCTCGCAGCCGAGAGCTTCAGCGATCCGCAGCCCGTTGTAGACCAGCAGCGAGACGAGTGCCGCAGACCGAGGCGAGTCGTGTTCGGCGGCGGTGAGGAGCCGGTCGAGTTCAGCGGCATCCAGGCCGATGGTGGGGGAGTCGTCCCCGACCCGCGGCCGGCGCACGTTCGCAACCGGCGAGTAGTCGAGGAGCTCGACCTCCCGCAGGCCGTAGTCGTAGAACCCGGACAGGCAAGACAACCGGCGGGCGACGGTCGCTGGTGCGGCTGATCGACCGGTCACCGGTTGCGGAGAATGCGTCAGGTGCGCCACCCAGGCGTCGACATCATGCCTACGCGCGGTAAGTGGATGGACGCCTTGGTGGTCACACCAGCGCGCCCAGGCATGAAGGTCCGACAAGTAGGCCCGTGCTGTCGCCGGTGGGTACCCGACGAGGAACGCAGCCGCCAAGCGCCAGAACGGATCCGTCTCCGATCCCGCGGGTAGCCGAGCCAAAGCGACGTCCGGCAGGTCGGGAGGCGCGACCGTCAGGACTGCCTGGATTTCGCTACTCATGTCAGCATCGTGACGGAGAGGTCCGACAGTGCCCGGTAAGTGTCCGCCGCGTTCGCGTCCCAAGGCGTGAGTCTCTGCTGGCTCACTCGCCGGCATCATCGTCGGCGGGCGACTCGACGGAGCCCTCGGCGTCCACGTCGACCCCGATCGACAGATTCGCAGCCCCGGTGAACGCGTGGGTGACAGCCTCAACCGGTGGCAGGGCAGCCTTCTCGGCTGGTGGCAGGGTGTCGTAGGTGTACGTGGCCACGGCCATCGGTGCGTTTGCGGCTCGCAGCGCGTATTTGACGGTGTTCTCGGTACTGCTGGAGCACAGCAGGATTCCAACGGTCGGGGCGTGCACGGCAGGGTTCCGCAGTTGGTCATCGACGATTGCGACGTAGAAGCCCAGTTGTCCGGCGTACTCGTGTTGGAACCGGCCGGCCTTCAGTTCGATCACCACGTAGCGGACGGTTGGGGCGTGAAAGAGCAGCAGATCGACATGGAAATCCTGGCTGTCCACGGTGAACCGGTGCTGGCGGCCGACGAACGCGAATCCCGGGCCGAGCTCGGCCAGGGTGTCCTGCAACCTGTCGGTCAGCGCCTGTTCCAGTGCCCGTTCGGTGGATCGTTCGGTGAGGTCCAGGAAGTCGAAGACATACGGGTCTCTGACGATCTCCCGGGCCTGATCGGCGTCGGTCGGGTCCAGGTGTTGGTCGAAGTTACTGGGCGCGGCCCCGATCCGCTGATGCAGCCCGGTCGCGACATGATGTTCGAGCACGGGTCGGGACCAACCGTCGCGGGCGTCCCGGTCGGCGTACCAGTCCCGCAGGGCGGGGTCCTTGACCTGGTCCAGCAACGTGCAGACATGGCCCCACGGCAATTTCCCAACGGGTCGTTGGGAAATTGGGTCGGTGTCCGGCCATGCCGCAGCGAAGGCCCGCATGTACTGAAGGTTGGTGGGGGACAGGCCCTTCATGTCGGGGAACTCACCGCGGAGGTCGTTCGCCAGCCGCTTGATCACGCCCGATCCCCACGGTTCGTTCTCCTGCCGGATCAGGATCAGCCGGCCGATCCGCCAGTACAGGGCGAGTAGTTCAGAGTTGACGGTGCGAGCCGCTCGCAACCTGGCGACGCGGACCTCGGACGTGATCTGCGCCAGCAGGTCGCCGTAGCCGCCGGGGACGAGCGCGTCACTCATCGGGTGAGCGTCGCACGTCATCGAGCCAGTGCGCCGCGGCCCCTCCATGCGCGTGCCCGTCGACACACCTACAGCCAACGCGTCGGTTGCGGTCCGCACCGCCTCCGTGTCAACGTCGGTCTGCGGTCCGCACCGCCTCCGTGCCGGTAGATAACGACGTTTCCCTGCACCCGGTTCCACCGGCTCCGGGCCAGGATCGGGCGGCGGCCAGCCCCGGAACTCCACCCCGTCCCGGGTCACCACACCGCTGGTGAACTCCGCCCCTCGAAGTTGACGGTGCCTCCGTTGAACTGCGCCCCGGCGAACGAGACGTCGCAGCCGGTGAGCTGCGCCAGGAGGAAGGTGACCTCGCCGCCGGTGAACTGCGCCCGGTAAAAGGTGACGGTGCCGCCGGTGAACTCCGCACGGTCGAAGCTGACCGAGCCGCCGGTGAACTGCGCTTGTGAGAAGTCGTAGGTGCCGGCCGCGAACTCGGTGCCGGTGAAGTCGAAGTTGGCGCCGCGTCACGGGTGGGTGGCCTCGGCTCGCAGGTGGGCGGTGATGACGCGGACGACGGTTTCCCGGACCTGCACCTCGCCGGGCAGGGGTGTGCCGGTGACGTCGGTGGGGAGGGGCATGCGGAGGTAGGCGCACAGCACGTCGATGCACTGCTGCTGGGCCGCGGGGTCGGCCCAGTCGTCGGCGAGCTGGGCCATCGCGTACACCCCGGCCAGGCGGATGGCCGGCTTGTCGTGGCCGAGCTGGGCGGCGGACTCTGCGTACCGGGTGCGGAAGGCGGCCTGGTCGGCGCGGGTGGTTGGCCAGTTGGAGGTCGGCGGCGTCCCGGGCGATCTTGGCGTCGAGTTCTGCGGTCCGGGTGGCCTCCACTCGCTCGCGGTGGTCCTGCTCGCGGCGGGCCCTTGGAGTTCCCATTCGTGGGTGCGTTGCGGCCGGTAGGCGATGAACCCGGCGGGTAGTACGCCGAGCGCGGCGACCGCGAACGTCATGGTGCGGGCGATCTCGTACCACTGGGCGGCGTCGTCCGGTCGTCCCTTCCAGGTCCACGCCGCGAACCAGAGGCCGCCCAAGGCGACCGTGCCGATCAGCACGGCCACCAGCACCATCCAGAACCTGATCGGTTCCGGTGGCGCCGTGATCGTCCGGGCGGGTGTGACGGGTGGTGCAGGGGACGGCCCGGCCGGTACCGGAGTGCTGCTCACCGCCCGATCATCGCGCGGCGATCACCGCGGGTGTCGGTGCCGCACGGTTGGACAAGGGAATGACCCACCCGGCAGCCGACACCCCGCCCGGCGGCGGGGCCGCGGTGCTGGCCCGGTTACCGCCGGCGGCCCTCGGGGTGCCGCACCTGGATGCGGATCCGGCGTGGCGGTTGGCGGCGGCGTTCCTGCTCGGCTACCGCGGGCACACCCGCCGGGCCTACTTCACCGACATCCGCGCCTGGTACACGTGGTGCGCGGGCATCGACCTTGCCCCGCTGCAGGCCCGGCGGCACCACGTCGACCGGTGGATCGCCGAACAGGTCGAGCGGCCGCAGCCGGGGACCGGCCGGCCGGTCGCGGCCGCCACCGTCGCCCGCCGATTGTCGTGCCGGGCCGGGCTGTATGAGTACGCCGTCGTCGACGTCGGTCTGATCGACACCTCACCAGTGCTGCGGGTGAAACGGCCGCGGGTGTCGGACCGGTCCAGCACCACCGGGCTCGTCGAGGCCGATAGCTTGGGCGGGAGCCTCGCGGGCGCCCCGGAGGGAGTCGCGACTGCGGTGGGGCGGGGCGTGCGGTCCGGGTCTTCGCATGTTGCCAACAGACTTCGGTATCCATGATTTCAACGTGCGAGCTGAGTTAACTGAGTGAGAGACGGTAGACTGGTGACCTCAGAGGGTGGAGGTGGTCGTCGTGGCGTTGAAGACTCGGCGCGAGCAGGAGTTGGCTGCTGGCAAGAAACCGACGGGCAGGTACGGCCGCGCGAAGGACGGCGACGCGACCGGCAAACGTGGCGTTGAGGCAGCGAGCAGTCGCAAACCAACGCCGCGGAACGACGCGAGTCAGAGGGGAGCAGAAGATGCGGTGGGTGAAGCGGCTCCTGCGGCGCGGCCATCAGCTCACACGCTCAAACCAGAAGAGCTGTCCAAGCCCGCGTCTGGACGGAGGGCCAAAACAACGAGAAAAAAGGCACCGGTTGAGCCGGGCGGCAAATTCACGGTCCGAGTGACAGCTGAGAACGTGAGCCAGACAACCGGAAGCTTTCAAGTGGTCTCGGGTCGACTCCCGGCCTGGATGCGGAAAGTTGAAGCTGGTGGCGTGGCCGTTGTTAAGGACGGGGACGTGACGATGCTCGTGGTCGGGGTGCCCTCCCTGGTGGACAGCGGCAAGGCTCTGAGTTCAGTGCAAGCGACAGTTGGCCAGTTGGCTGGTCTTGCTCAGGTGACCAAAACTGTACCAAGACGCCCCGGCGGTGTTGTCGCAGAACTTGATGGCGGCGGTGAACCAAAAAGAAGCGGACTGGCGGGACCTCGAGTCCCCGGCACCCGGTACTCGACGGGGCCCAAGTCGGGCAGCTCGCTGGATCGAAGGCGGATAATAAGTGGGAGTACGCGTCGAACCTGCGCCGGCAGGGGCGGCTGCTTGCAGTCCACCGCGGCGGGAACTACGCCTACCCGCAGTTCCAGTTCACCAACAACGGACGGGTTCGCCCAGTCATGCAGCCGCTGTTAGCGGCGCTGTCAGAGTCGGACCCTGCGGACATCGCACTGTGGATGGACTCCCCCAACGGGTATCTGGGTGGGGCCACACCAATTGACCGGATCGAAGACGAACAAGCCGTCGTCGCCGCCGCCGACAACGCCGCCCACGCCGGAGAGTAGCGAGTGACCGACCCATCGACGCCGAAACTTGTCGAATGGACGCCCGACTACAGCACCGACTGGCCGCACGGCGGACCTTTGTATCGCGTGCACCAACGCCGTTTCGACGCAGACTCATTCAACCCCAACGATAAACCCGCGTACCGGTTCTCACCGATCTATAGGGACATTGATGAGCCTGACCCCACCGATGTGGTGCCAGCTTGGTATGCCGGTAGCAGCGTCGAGTGCGCCGTCGCAGAAGCCCTTCTTCACGACATCCCTATGAGTGGCGGCAGCCTGGCCGCCGGCGTGTTCCAAAACAGGCTGGTCAGCTCCGTCCAGGTCCTGCGACCGTTGCGCCTCGTTGGCCTCGACACCGGTGGGCTTCGGAAACTTGGTCTGGATACCAAAGAAGTGACGGACACCGAGGCCGACGGATACCCGAAGACCGAGGCGTTTGCGCAGCGATTTCATGACGAGGTCCCGGACGCGCAGGGTTTCGTATGGATGTCGCGGCGCTGGAACAGGGACACCAGTGTGGTGTTGTACCGGGATCGGGTGTCCGCGGCGGATTTGCGGCCAATCGCCCTCGTCCGTGATTTCGACACCCTGGATGATTGGAGCTGGCTGTACGACCACTGCAAGGAACTGCGGATCAAGGTACGTCCGCCGATCGTCACCTGAACCAGCTGAGCTGGAACAGAGCGAGCGGGATCGCGCATCCCCTTGCAAGAATGTCTTTCTAACTGACGTAATGTGGCTACCGGCGGTCGGGCGCGTGTGCCCGAAGCCCCTGCGCCGCATGGTCTTTCGACCACAAGCACGACCTGGTAATGTCACGGTGACGTTAGGGACTGGCGCCGTGCCCCGCCGGCTACGGATGCCTTGGCCGTGGCCGTTGCGGCAGCCTTCTGCAACCGGGTGACACCGGCGTCGGCCGGTTGGTGCTCATCGGCGTTCGCCCGCCGGTTGGTTACCGCCGGTGATGGCATAAACGCCGGTGGCATCGTTTCCGGTCGGGGTGACGTCGGTCGGGTTCAGGGTGACCTCACCGGTGATCGGCGCCGCAGCGGACGCGGTGGGTTCTACCTGCCACGGCCCACGCCCTGGCCCGCCAGCACAAGACCCCTTCCCGCGGATGCCGCGCTGGCCGACCTTGGTCCTGCAGGCCGCGGAACTCGGGCTGGCAAATGCGGTGCTGGCCTGGCGGCAACCCGGACAGCCGCGCGTTCACCGCGTTCGCCCGTGGCGCGATCACCGCCCAGATCCGGCGCGCGCCCAGGACACTCGGTGTTTGGGTCTCATGCCGCCCAAAGCCGCCGGAAACAGACCGGTCCCGATCTGACCTCCCAAGCCGGACACCCCAGCCTCCGGGCGCGACCCGACCCAAGAACTGTTACTAGCCACCAGAGTTGCGCTCATCCGATGGCGGACCACCGTGATGGTTCTTGCGTGTCGTCGAAATCGCGCTACCCTTTATCTATGACGGTAGATAAACAGTTGAGTCGCTCATCGGACCCGGACGACTCGGCTATCGTCTTCAGGCTCGACCCGGCGTCTGGGGTGCCGACGTACCTTCAGCTGATTCAGCAGGTCGAACAGGCATTGCGGCTGGGCTACCTGAAGCGGGGTGATCGGTTGCCGAAGGTCCGCGAGGTCGTTGCGGAGTTGGCGATCAACCCCAATACGGTGTTGAAGGCTTACCGCGAGCTGGAAAACAAGGGGCTGACGTCCGGCCGCCCGGGGCAGGGCACGTTCATCGATGGGTCGTTGGTGCAGGCCACGCTCCCGCAGCCGGCCGGGTTACGACGTTCCCTTCACAGCTGGCTCGCCGAGGCCGACGCCACTGGCTTGGATGAGAACGGCATCGTCGCCCTGGTCACGAGCACGATGCGGGATTTCTCTGAGCGCCGCGGCACCGACGGCGACCGTGGCGGTCGGAACGACGGTCAGCGGCCCGTCGGAGGAGTGGCATGAACATCATCGAGTGCGTCGGCCTCGGCCGCCGTTACGGCCGCATATGGGCGTTGAGTGAGTGCACGCTGGCGATCCCGCAGGGCCATCTGGTCGCTCTGGTCGGTCCTAATGGTGCCGGCAAGACCACCTGCTCAACCTCGTGGTGGGTCTGACCCACCCCACCGCAGGGCAAGTCAGGGTCCTGGGCACAGAACCTGCGGGGACCCCGGCCGCTCTGGATGGGATCGCGTTCGTGGCGCAGGACATGCCGCTCCACAAGCATCTGTCCGTCGCGGACATGGTGCACCTGACCTGCAATCTCAATCTGAACTTCGACCGGACCTACGCCCGGCGTCGACTGACCGAGCTCGGCATCGACACCAAGCAGAAGGCCGGCAAACTCTCCGGCGGCCAGCAGGCCCAGCTCGCGCTCACCCTCGCGCTCGGCCGGCATCCACGGCTCCTCGTCTCGACGAACCCACCTCCCCGCTGGACCCCCTGGCGCGGCACGACTTCATGGCCACGGTGATGACCGCCATGGCCGACGAAGGCGTGTCGTCGTGCTGTCCTCGCACATGCTCGCCGAACTGGAAAGAGTCGCCGACTACCTCGTGCTGATCGCACGCGGCCGGGTCCGCCTGCAGGGCCAGGTGCCGGAACTGCTCGCCTCCCACCGGCTGTTGACCGGACCGTCGACCGGCGCCCCGGTACCGGCCGACTGGGAAGTCATCCAATCCAGTCCCGCCGGCGCCCAGACCCACCAGCTCGTCCGACTCCCGCCATCCGAACAACCGCTGCCCCCGGCCTACCAAGCGCGGCCCGTCGGCGTTGAAGAGCTCGCCATGGGCTACCTCCGCGGAAAACCGCCGCATCACCACGGCCGACACCGGTCGGAGCGACCCGATGACCGCGCTCACAGCTGTACCGGACACTTCTGTCGCCCGGTGCCGTGGTCAAGCCTCGTCTGGGTGGTGTGGCGACGGTATCGCTTCACGCTGGCCGGCACCGCAGGAATCCTCACGCTGCTGGCCGCCGATTTGGTCATCACCGGTGTACGGGCCCGTTCCGCCCACGCCGCCGTCCTTGCCTGCACACCCAACAATTCCGCCCAATGTCGGTTCGGATTCATCAACTTCCACGACACCTACGCCCAGGTCGGCCTGGTCGGCGTGACCCTGGTGCTCCTGCCCGGGTTCATCGGGGCCTTCGCCGGTGCACCCATCCTGGCGCGCGAACTGGAAACGGGCACCTTTCGATATACCTGGACCCAGGGTGTGGGCCGGATGCGTTGGGCCATCGCTGTTCTCGTATCCGGCGCCGTGGGCGTGGCGGTGATCATCGGGGTGTTCGGCATTCTGGTGAGCTGGCAGCAGCAGCCCCTGGTGGACAGCGGAATAGTCCAGCGGATGCACTCCACAAACTTCTCGGTCACCGGGATTGCCTGCGCTGGATGGGGTTTGCTCGGCTTCGGCCTGGGAGTGTTGGCCGGCCTGCTCTGGCGACGCGTCCTGCCGGCCCTGGTCACCGCGTTCGCAGCCTGGTTCGGCCTGGCGTTTCTCACCGCAGACGTTCTCCGGCCGGGTTACCTGAGTGCTCTGACGACGACCAGCCTGAGCCTGGCCGACAACGACCTGCCGGTGAACCAGTGGTGGACAAGGCGGCGTCAGAGTCACCGACGCCCAGATCAATTCGGCCCTGCAGGCCGTCGGCGTGCAGATGGATACCGCCGGCGGCAACATCCAGGCCGCACCCAGCAGCGGCGGCAGCGGAGGCAGCGTCGATCCGGTCCAGTACCTCCTCCAGCACGGCTACCTCCAAGTCACCAGCTACCAACCCGACAGCCGCTTCTGGACGTTCCAGTGGATCGAATTCGGCTGGCTCATCACCCTCACCCTCCTGACCCTCGGCGCCACGCTATGGCTGCTACGGAGACGATCGGCTCTGCAACCTCCTCGCCGAGGGAACTGCGACCTCGTGGCGCGGAATGAGCCCCTCACCCTCCACCATGCAACCAGCCGCCAAAACGCACCATAGATTGCCCGGTATCCTGCGTGTGGATGCCGGTGCGTGCGGGCAATGCCGGCGATCACGGTGGCCACGAAAACCGTTGGGGCGCCGACTGCGCACACGTAGAGGGCCTTGAGCGGACGGCCTGGTTTGGCTCGGATGGTGGTGCCGGGATCGGCGGTCCGGGGTGAACCGGAACGACGGGGTGACGTGTTTCCACTGGTGGATTTCCAGGTACATGGTGTACCAGCTCCACGCCCACAAGATGCCGCTGACCGCGGCCGTCGCCCGGACCGCCGAGGCCCTGGTGACCATGGGGACCTGACCTTCCTGACCTCGGCGGCACCGACCCGTGCTGTCGCAGCGGTACTACCGTCGTGGCCCCTGGTTCGTGAGTATCGTTTCCCCGGGCGGGATTGCGTCCCTTCCATTGATGAAAAGGATGCCACCCGCGTGCGCGCCCGGCGGCGGGATACCCGGCCTCAGTGCGCTGCGTCGAAGGCTTGCTGAATAGCCGCGAAGATCGTCCTCGTTCGGAGACGTGGAAGCCGTTGGTGCGGGCCCACTCCCGGATGGCCTGGGTCTGTTCCCGACCGACCGGCGCCGACCTCGCGGCTTGACGGGCCGCTCGCCCGCGTTGCTGGCCGGAGCGGTGTCGCCGCGTCGACGACCTGGCCAGG
>CAVSRE010000018.1:0-50134 GCA_963730295.1 uncultured Actinomycetota bacterium
TTGCCCCGACCACACTGGTGGACACCGTCGGAGCGGGCGATTCCTTCCACGGCGGGCTGTTGCACTACCTGGCCGAGAGTGGCTACCTGGGCGGACGCCTGGAGACCCTGACCGTCGAGGGGTTGACGGCCGCCCTGACATTTGCCTCCAGGGTCTCGGCGATCACCTGTTCCCGGGCCGGCGCGAACCCACCCTGGGCGGCCGAACTTTCCGGCTGAGCGGCCCGACCCGCCGATGCTCACCTGTTGACCCGAAAGGCGAGGCGTGTCGACGGCCGCCTGCCACCGTTCCGGGATCCCGATTGACACCACGCTCGGGGTTCCGTCGCGAGCCTGGTCAGGACCCCGGGGAGGCGGGCAAACCCAGACAAAAAAGTTGATAGCACGGACCGGCAGAGTAGTGTCAATGCATGCACCCAAATGGGTGAAGGATCGGATTTGTTGCCTGTCCGCTTGTCGGTGAATCGGTTCAGTTCGCTGACGGCAGGCATTTGTCACCGACGTTTGCCGCTGTACGGGGAGACGTCACCGCCAGGGGGACACGAAATGAGCGGTTCCTTGATGCGTCGCTCATCCGTCTGCCGCGAGGTGGCCGCGCGGCAGAATGACTCGATCATGGTCCCCTTCAGTTCCCTACGCCCACCGGTGGATCGACGCATGAGGACGCGATCCTGATGTTCGAATGGCTGCTGGTGATGGCCGGTCTCGCGTTGGGCGCGACCACCTGCGTCCTGTTCAACCGGCTCCGACCGCGGCGCCGGGCCGTTCGCCCGTCGGTCACCACCGCCGCCCCAACAGGGCAGGCGACTATCGACGGGCCGGCCACCGACTGGTCGTGGTCAGTCGATCCGGCGGGCCTGTTCACCTCTGTCAGCGCGTCCAGCCTGGAGTTGATCGGCTACCAGCCTTCGGAACTGGTCGGGCAGGACGTCGGGATGATCATGGACCCGCGCGAACTCGGCCGCGCGGAGGCGATGGTCACGTCCTTGGGTGTTACCGACTCCGGACTGTCGGATCTCGTCATCTCCGGTCTGCACCGAGACGGCACGTCGTCGTGGTTCGCACTGGCGGTCTCCACCATCACCGACGCGGCCGGGAATCTCGTCGCCTATCAGGGCATCAGCCGTGCCATCGGCGCAGATGCCGCCCAGGTTGTCACGGCACAACACATCAGGGACCGGATCGAAGCCATCATTGCCGACAAACTGCTGATCACGGCCTTTCAACCGATCGTCGACGTTGCTTCCAGCACGGTCGTCGGGGCCGAGGCACTGAGCAGGTTCGTCACTGATCGGTCATCGACGCCGGACATCTGGTTTGCCGACGCGGCCGGTGTTGGGCTTGGTCCCGAACTCGAACTATTGGCCGTCCAGACGGCCCTGCTCGCGGCTCGCGAATTGCCGGAGCACCTCTACGTTTCGATCAATGTCTCGCCGTCGACCTGCCTTGACGACCGACTCAGCCGCATGCTCCTGGCATCGCCGATTGACCTGATCCGCATTGTTCTCGAACTGACCGAGCACACCGAGGTGATCAACTACGAGCCGCTGAACGACGTTCTGCACGGCCTTCGGCTGGGCGGCCTGCGAGTCGCGATCGATGACGCCGGTTCGGGTTTCGCATCCGGGCAGCACATTCTGAAGATCAATCCCGATATCATCAAGCTGGATCGAAGCCTGGTGACGGCCATCGAAAGTCATTCCGGTGAAAGGGCTCTCGCCGCGAGCATGGTGGCTATTGCCACGACACTCGGCGCGACCGTGACCGCCGAAGGTATCGAGACGCGGGCGGAACTGCGGTGTGTGACCGCGCTGGGAGTCGCGGCGGCACAGGGCTACCTGCTGGGACGCCCGTCGATCAACCCGCACGAATGGGCCCGCTGGAAATCCCGGGCGCCCGGTCGGGCCCTGGCGAGAACGACCTCCGGCGATCTGTTGGTCGGGCACGGATCGGCCGGGCCTCGAGCCCTCGCGCTCCCCCGGGCGCCAGGAACTCGGACCCGCCCCTCCGCCACACCGAGCGAGGGCCCGAAGCAACCATCCGACCGTGCCGAACCCCCTGCGTCGAGCACTCAACGGTGGGGTCACGGAGCACCGACGCGCGACCTCGCGATCGCTGTGCTCGATGCGCTGCCGGATGCGACGGCGATCCTGAACTCGGCAGGAACAATCATCGCGGTCAACCGGGCGTGGCGGATGTTCTCCGAGGATAACGCGGGCGACCCGAAGAGCACCGGAGTCGGCGTCAACTACCTGGATGTGTGCGCCCGAGCCGCCACCGCCGGCAGTGCGGATGCGACGGAAACCCTGGCGGGCCTGCGTTCGGTGCTCGGCGGTCAGACGGTGGAACACGAGTGGGAGTACCCCTGCCACTCGCCGACCGTCTCCCGCTGGTTCATCTCGCGGATCACGTCGATAGGGGATCACACCGGCGGCGCGGTGGCGTCGCACGTCAATATCAGCCGTCGGAAGCGGGCCGAAAGGGAACTGCTTCACCTGGCTTCGCATGATCCACTGACCGGCCTGGCGAATCGGCTGCTGTTCACGGCCGCTCTTGCCAACGCTCTGCAGCCGCGGCCGGGCCGTGATCAACGCGCAGACGTTGGACTGCTCTACATCGACCTCGACAACTTCAAGCCGGTCAATGACGCATACGGACATGCCGCCGGGGACGAAATGCTGCTGGTCGCGACGCAACGCATCCGATCGCAGGTCCGGACACAGGACACCATCGCCCGACTCGGGGGCGATGAGTTCGCGGTGTGTTCACCGCGGATCACCGTCAACGGACTGGTCGCCATGGCGGACCGGCTCACCGCTGCCCTCGCCCAGCCACACCAGTTGCAGGGACAACAGGTCCACATGAGCGCCAGTATCGGCAGCTACCTCGGGGCACCCGGCGAGGACCCGGCCGACGTTGTGAACCGCGCCGACGCTGCCATGTACGTGGTCAAGGCCGCCAAGAGCCGGCCACCGACATAACCGGTCCTGCACCCATCACCCCGGCGCCCGTTGACCGCTACCGGTGGGAGAACAGACCCTGCTTGGGATGACGAATGGTCACATATCCACCCTTTTTCATCCCGGTCAGCACCAGCGTCATTCCGTTGGTGCGGCCGACCGGTGCCACCTTGTTGTTGATATGACCGCCCCGCATCTGCAACCCGTCGAGCCGGACGGCACTGCCCCTCGGCACGATGAGTTCGGTCGAGCCGCCGTAATTCGAGCGGAACTCCACCGTCACTGTCGGCGAAACTAGTTGCGCCGCACTGAAATCCAACCTGGTGCTGGCACCGGTACCACCGATGACGATCAGCGGTGGCGCCGTCCAGTAGCCCTTGAAGGTCCGCGAGCCCCATCCGGTCAGCTCCAGGACTCCGCCTTGGCCGGTCGGTGCGGTGGCGACCGCACCTGAGTAGCCCGGCGTCGGCTCATGCTGCGGCCGGGCGGCCCGCTCCGCGGCATCCACCGACCGGCCGGCAATCTCCAGCCCGGGCAGGTCCAGCAGCACCGCATTCAATTCGCGCCGGGTGCGCGCGGTGATCACCAGACCGCTCCGCTCGGTGTACTCGCCGATGTCGATGAGCCCGCGGCCGGTCGCCTTCTCCAGCAGGGACAACACGTGCGACCGCTCGTCGTCGGACACCCGTAGGTCGCGGGGGTCGATCGGGGAGCCAGGCATGCCGTCAAGGATAGTCAGCGCGCGCAGTGCGAGTCAGAACGGTGACCGGCCCAACGCCAGTCGGACCAACGCCGGTCGGACCAACGCCGGTCGGACCAACACCAGCCGGACCAACACCAGCCGGACCAACACCAGCCGGACCAACACCAGTCGAATCAAAGCCGGCCGGACCAACACCAGCCGGACCAACACCAGCCGAATCAACACCAGCCGGACCAACACCAGCCGAATCCTCGCCGGCCGGACCGTCGGCTGGTCCGTCATCGAGCCTCGCGCCGCCGATCGCGGTGCCGGCCCAGGTGACCACGTTCCAGCCGCCGCCCGGCGCAGAATCGACGACGATCATGCCGGTGTTGTGCAGGGAGTACCTCGGGCCGAAGGAACGGTCCACTGTGGTCAGGTCCGACCCACGAACGGTTGCCCAGACCCGCAGTACCGCGCCGTGCGCGACCAGCGCGGCACAGCCATCCTCACCGGACTCCCCGCGCAGCGACTCGACCACCTCCGACACGACGCTGTCGAACCGGGCCAGCACCTGCGTCCCATCCGGTCCCCCGGGCATCGCCGACGCCAGTTGACCACCCATCCATTGCCTGATCGTCGACTGGTAGGTGCGGACGGAGACGTCGTCGCCGAGCATTTCGAGGTCACCGGCGTCGATCTCGCGCAATCCTTCACGCACCCGGATGGGCAGGTCGCGGGCGACCGCCAGCGGCTCCGCGGTGAGCTGCGCCCGGCGCTGGGTGGAGGCATAGATCGCGTCGATCCGGTGGTCGGTGAGGGTCACCGGCAGTGCTGCCGCCTGCTCGAATCCGAGGTCGGTCAGTCCGGGGCCGGGTACCCCGGTGTCCAGCAACCCCAGCACGTTCGACGGGGTCTGCCCGTGACGGATCAGCAGCAGCCTCATCGATCCCACTCCCCTGCCAGCCACCGCTGGACCTGCTCGTCCGCCTCGGCGTAGGCATTGGGGGTCGCGAAATCCGCCGCCGGATCGTTCGAGCCCTGAACCCGCGGATAGGACCCCAGCCAACGAAGCAGGGCGGAACGGCGGGTCAACGCACCCAGGACGTCGGCCATTGCCGGATCGGCCAGATGACCGTCCGCGTCGACCAGGAAGTAGTAGACGCCGAGTTTCGACCTGGTGGGACGGGATTCCAGCCTGGTGAGGTTGATGCCCCGCGAGGCGAATTCGGCGAGCACCGCAAGCAGGGAACCCGGATGGTTGCCGACGGACAGCACCATCGACGTGCGGTCATTGCCGGTGGGTGCCGGTGGCGGGCCAGGACGGCGGAGCAGGACGAAACGGGTGACGGCGTCGCGCACCGAGCCGATGTCGGCGGCCAGGGTGACCAGCCCGTATCGCGGGCCGGCGACGGGAGCGGCGGCGGCCGCATCCAGTTCCCCGGAGGCGACCGACGCGGCGCCGGCGGCATTCGACGCCGACATCACCGCCTCCGCCGCCGGCAGGTTCAGCGCCAGCCATTCGCGGATCTGGGCGTGGCCGTGCGGATGGGCGCCCACACTGCGAATGGCGGCGAGGTCGGTACCCGGCCGGACCAGCAGGTCGAAAGTGATGGGGACGTAGGCCTCGGCGGTGATCAACAGGGGCGCACCGTGGGTCAGCTCGTCCTGGGTCAGCGGCACCGCACCTTCGACGGAACTCTCCAGCGCAACGCAGGCCGCGTCCGCGGTTCCTGACCGGACGTCACCCAATGCGGTGCTGACCCCACCCACGGGCTGCAGTTCGACACCGCCGGTTGGCGTCAACCTTTGGACCAGGGAGCGCGCTGCCTGTTCGGTGAAGGTGCCCTCGGGTCCGAGGTAGGTCCACCGCTCGCCCGTCACTCCGTCACCCTAGCCACCGCCGGGACCAGGGCGGGGCGGTGGCCGCTCCAGTCCGGGGCGGGGCGTCTGAGCAGTGTTGAATCGGTGTTGAAATGGTGTTGGACCGATCCCTGCCGAATCAGCTACCCGAACCCGTTTCCGGGTTCTGCGCCTGCAACTGGGCGAGCCGGTCGGGATCCTGCACGGCCATCCAGGCGAGCACATCCCGGAACGGGACGCACTGGGTCTCGGGCTTGCCGCAGTTCTGCAGGACGAAGTTCGTCAAGGCTGTCTGATAGGCATTGTTGTTCCAGGCATTGAAGTGGTTGCCCAGCACCAGTGGTGCCCGGTTGCCGTTGAAGGTCGCGTTGTACATGTCCTGGTAGGTCGCGAGAACCTGCGCCGAATCGGCGTCGGACTGCGCCTGCGTCACACCGTCGCTGCTTGCCTTCCGCTGCGTGTAATAGAAGTTGTAGTCCATCGTGATCTGGAACTTGCTGGTGCCGTGAATCGGGAATTCAGCCATTCCGAACTGCCAGATCTTGTACTGCGGCGACTGCTTCGGCCACGAGATTCCGCGCTTGGTGAATGACGAGTCGTAGGTCATGTTGTGCGCGACCAGGGCGGGGAAAAGGTCCTGGGCGTGACCCTCGAGGCAAGGGGTCCGCTCACCCTTGACGACCGAACCGTCGAACGCCAGATCGGGCATCTGGACGTTCGGGTTGTTCGCCTTGACGTTCTTCACCAGCGCGAAGAACTGGTCCAGCTCGTTGTTCCAGGCGTCGGTGTTCCAGGCATTGCCGCTTGGCTCGGCGCCCTCGCAGAAGTGCCCGTTGAAGTGGGTGCCGATCTCGTTGCCCTCGGCGTAAGCCTGGTTGAGGTCGGCGATCTCCACGGGGAGATCGGTGGCGCTGTTCCAGTTGATGGAGGACTTACCCGCGCTGTGACCGGGCCCCTGGTACGCCATTTTCGTCTCATCGGACAGCATGTAGGTGCCGGACAGGAACCCGGTGAACCGGAACGGGACCTGCTTGCCGACATCGAACCAGTGCTGCCACTTCTCGTGCCAACCGACGCCGTCAAAGCTGACGACGATGAATTGCGGGGGCTTCTCGCCGGGCTGCAGCTTCTTCGGGACGAAGCCGTCGGCCAACGCGACGCCGTCCTGTGGTGCCGCGTTCGGGTCGGCCGGTGCGGCCGGGCTGGAGGCAGCCGGCGACGGGCTCGGCGTGGGTGATTCCGCCGGACTGGAGCTGGGCGAGGCGGCGGGCGCCGAACTGGGGCTGTCGGACGTCCCAGGTCCGGCCGTGACGAAGCTGGTGACGGTTTGATCCGCGGTTTGCCCGGCTGTGCCACAGGCCGAGAGCAGTGCTAGTCCGGCCAATGCCATGGCTATCCTTCGGCCACGTCGTACCCGCATGAATCCTCCGCTATCACAGTCGATTGTACGTTTAGCGGTGCTAAATCGCCCCCACGCATAGTTTTCTCAGCCTACTGTCCCCGAACCCCTGTGCGATCACGGTGAAGCCTTCGACTGGCGAGTATTCGACCCGAAATGCATGAGGACTCGACGAACGGGACGATTGTGGTCATTCACACGCCTATGCTCGCCGGTTGTGACCAGCGCATCGGTGCCTCCTCCCGCTGGCGACGGCGACCCCGCTGGGCCGATCGAGCCGGTCCCTCGCTCGTACACCGCCCGATCGATCCGCGTCGAGCTGGTCATCGTCTTCCTCGTCACCCTCGGGGTGAGCGGGCTCTCGTCGCTGCTCAGCCTGGTCGACTCGTTGCTGGCGCCGGCTCCGCTTGCCTCGCAGACCGTCTCGATCCTGGTGCCGCAGGCGCAGGCGTCATTCCTGGATCTGCTCAAGCAGCTGGTGTCGATCCTGCGCGGATTCGCCTGGGGTGCTCTGGGGTTGTACCTGTTGTGGCGCAGCGGGGTGAACCTGCGGGACCGGCTCGGGCTGGACCTTCGCAAGCCTTGGAAGGACCTCGGCACCGGCGTGCTGCTGGCCGCCGTCGTCGGCATACCGGGCCTGCTCTTCTACCTGTTCGCAGTGCAGATCGGCATCAACCTGACCGTCGCCCCCACCACGCTGAACGACGTGTGGTGGCGATTGCCGGTGCTGATCCTGGCCGCCATCGAGAACGGCTTCCTGGAAGAGGTCCTCGTCGTCGGGTACCTGCTGACCAGGCTCGACCAGCTCAAGGTGACGCCGTGGATCGCCATCGGAATCAGTGCGGTGCTGCGCGGCTCGTACCACCTGTATCAGGGGTTCGGCGGGTTCCTGGGCAACGCTGTGATGGGCGTGGTGTTCGCCTACTGGTTCCGGCGAACGCGCCGGCTCTGGCCGTTGGTGATCGCCCACTCACTGCTGGACATCACCGTCTTCGTCGGCTATTCGGCCCTGCGCGGCGTGGTCAGCTGGCTGCCCTGACCGTGCCCACCGCCGGGTCGAATCGACCCGTCACCAACGGCCCTTCCAGGCGTCGATGTAGGGCCGTTCCTGACGGATCGATTGTCCCGGAGAGCTTGTCAGCGCAGCGTGAACTGCCGCCCCAGGATGCCGTCCCTGGCCCGCCGCTCCGCGTCGGTCAATTCCGCCGGGGACGCCAGGGCAGCGGCCAGCCGGTCGGCGAAGGCGACCGCGGGTGCGTCCCACTCGCTCGGGTGCGCGTCCCGGTCGAGGTCCCACACCGGAACCAGTCGGCCATGGGCCCGGAAGGATCCGACATACCGCGAACCCTCGCCCAGGTCCAGTTTGTCGGCGACGGCCAGCCGGGCCAGCGCGGCCATCAGCGGTTCCTCGTCCTCCGGCCGAACCCACCGCAGGTGCGCCCGATCCCCGGCGTCGACCCAGTACGCCGCGGTCAGGCCGGCGACCCGCTGGGTGGGCATGATCGCAGCATTCGCCCGCTCCAACGACAACGCCACCTCGCCGCCGGACTCGGGCGCCTCCTCGAGCCACCAGGTGAAGTCCGCGTGCACGGTGACGTCAATCGGCTCGTCGACAATCAGGTCGGCGTAGCGCGGGCCGACACTGGCCCGACCGACGACGGACAGGACGGACGACGGCTCGGCGGTCAGCGCCCATTCCAGCGCCGCGGCAAGATCCCGGGACAGGTCACCACTGTGTGTCTGCACCTGCATGCCCAGCAACACCGACCCGTCGGAGCGGGTCAGGGCCGCGGCGGCACCGGGCAGCACACTGGCAAGGATGACGGACGGGGCATCGTCAGTTGCGTTCAGCAGCGTCAACGGTGCGCTCGCCGAAGGGACGAATTCGCGCAGCGCGATCAGTTCGGTCTCCGCTGCCAGGCCGGCAAACGGCCGGGTGACGATCATGTCCACGGCATCGTCCGCCCCATGGCAGGCCTTGAAGCGTTTGCCGGACCCGCACGGGCAGGGCCGGCGCGGGTTGTCCACCGCCGGCTGATCGGCGGTGAGGACGGTGGTCGAGCCGGAGGTTCGGCGTTGGGTCTTCTTGGACACCCGGACACGGTAGCCGACCGAACCTGCCCGCCCCGCGCTTGCGCCGCTCACCGGCAGCCACGGCGGTGGTGGGTGACCTGCGGTCAGGACGGGCGACGAGTGGGGGCCGGCGGCTGCACCACCCAGTTCTCGTACTCGGCGGCGCGATCGGTGAAGGCGCGGGCGAACCGGAGCAGGATGACGGCGGCCAGACCGGCAACCACCGCCGCCACCAGGTCGACCGCGATGTGCAGTTCGACGGTGTCGGCGATCGCCTGCAGGCTGCCGCCCAGCCCCCGGGCCAAGGTCACGGTGATCAGCAGGGCGGAAACGATCCAGCTGAGCCACCACACCTTGACAATCCGGGAACCCCGGGCCTGGGCAATGTGCCCGGCAGAGTCGTTGTCGCGGGCTGGTTTCGAGTCGTTGTCGCGGGCTGGTTTCGAGTCGGCGTCCGGTCGCTGCGCCAGCATCCGGTCGATCTCGGTGACCACCTGGCCGGCCCCATAGATGTTCCAGATCGGCACCAACAGCCGGGCGACGATGCCCGGTCCGCTGCGCGAGGGCGCACAACCCAGCCTGCGCGCGGCCGCGTGATGGGTGCGGACGAGGGCCGGTGCCACGAAGGCGGCCGTCAGTAGCGCGAACGTGAGCACCGCGAGGCCGCTGGCCGCAACAAGTACGTCGCTGGTCCGCACCACCGTTCCCGAGAGCACCAGCGTCCTGCCTTCCAGCATCAGCACGAAGCGCCAGATCTCTGCGCCGGCCACGACCAACGCGGTCACCGCGGTCACCGCCGACAGGGCGGACGCCCAGCGCAGGGCGCCGGCCGGATCCGTGTCCGGCTGGACCGGCGTCATTTCGGGCAGGTCCCGCCAGATGACGGGGGGAAATGCCCATTGCGGGTGGCCGCCGCGGTAGGACGGCGGACCCGCGTAGGGGCGGTCCCGCTTCGAGCCGGACGTCTTCCGTGGCTTCCTGGCGGCAGGATCACCCGGTCGTTCCGCCGGCGGATGCGCAATCCACCGCTGCAGCGGCGCACCGCAAGCGACGCACCGCTGGGGGCCGGCCGACTGCAGCGGCTGCGGAACCTGGCAGCGAGCACACCGCACATACGGCGCAGGACGGCGTTCGGCCGGCGGCGCGAAGCGGCCGTAGTCGGTGGTCACCCGCGCCCTGCCCCAACGGTCGGCCAGCACGGGTTCGCCGGCGGCGCGAAGCGGCCGTAGTCGGTGGTCACCCGCGCCCTGCCCCAACGGTCGGCCAGCACGGGTTCGCCGGCGGCGCGAAGCGGCCGTAGTCGATGGTCACTGGCACCGACCCGGAATCTCCGTCAAGCACCGGCCGACCGTCAGCGTTCACGCGCTGCCGTCATCACTGTTCACGCGCTGCCGTCATCACTGCGCACGCTCACATAACCTTGGGCGCTGCGTCGCCGTCGGCGACCATCGGCTTGCCCGCGGCCGCCCACCGACCCATCCCACCTGCGACGTTGACCGAGTCCCAGCCCTGCGAGTTCAGGTAGGCGGTCACCCGGGCGGACCGCCCACCGGACCGGCAGATGATGTACACCGGGTCACCGTCGGGGATTTCGTCCAACCGATCCGCGAGTTGCGTCATCGGGACGTGGACGGCGCCGGGCGCGCGGCCAGCAGCCCATTCATCGTCCTCCCGGACGTCCAACAGGACGGCGTCGGGCGGCAGATCACCGGCGGAAATTTCGGGAATCGATGGAGTACTCACACTGACCATCCTTACACCGCGGCCCGCGGGCCTGTCGCGCACTGT
The DNA here is from genome assembly GCA_963730295.1 of uncultured Actinomycetota bacterium. Taxonomy (GTDB): domain Bacteria; phylum Actinomycetota; class Actinomycetes; order Mycobacteriales; family Nakamurellaceae; genus Nakamurella. The sequence goes on from CAVSRE010000018.1 coordinate 10,765, forward strand.
TAACACGGCTGATTCATGGGGTCGCTACGGGTCGGTCACGATGACGACGAGCTCCGGAGACCGGAGTTTGTTGAGCATGCCTGACCGGAAGTGGACCTGTCCGGATTGGTCAGTGCGCCTGACGAGTTCGCAGAACGAAAGAGGTTTCCCCATGGACAGTTTCGACCTGGTCGTGATCGGGTCCGGACCGGCCGGCCAAAAGGCCGCGATCGCCGCCTCCAAGCTCGGCTACCGCGCCGCCATCGTCGACCGCGGCAACATGATGGGCGGTGTCTGCATCAACACCGGCACGATCCCGTCGAAGACCCTGCGGGAGGCCGTGCTGTATCTGACCGGCCTGAGCCAGCGCGAGCTGTACGGCCAGGCGTACCGGGTGAAGCAGGACATCACCATTTCCGACGTCTCGTCCCGGATCGCGCATGTGGTGAACCGGGAGATCGACGTCATCCGGAACCAACTGGCCCGCAACCATGTCGCGATGTTCGTCGGCACGGCGAAGTTCGTCGATGACCACACCATCAGCGTCGTCAACGATCAGGGCGCCAGCACCCGGATCCACGGCGACAAGTTTGTCATCGGAGTCGGCACCAAACCCGCTCGTCCGTCGACCGTTGAATTCGACGGCGAAACCATCGTCGACTCCGACCAGATCCTGGGCATGGACAAGGTGCCGTCGTCGATGGTGGTGGTCGGCGCCGGGGTGATCGGCATCGAGTACGCCTCGATGTTCGCCGCGCTGGGCACCAAGGTCACCGTGGTCGAGGCCCGACCGTCCATGCTGGGCTTCTGTGACGACGAGATCGTCGGCGCACTGCTCTATCAACTGCGCGATCTCGCGGTGACGTTCCGGTTCTCCGAGACGGTGCGGTCAGTGGAAAGGCACCCGGCCGGGACGTTGACCACCCTGGAGTCCGGGAAGAAGATCCCGGCGGACACGGTCCTGTACTCCGCGGGGCGGCAGGGCGTCACCGACGAGCTCAACGTCGCGGCCGCGGGTATCAGCGCCAGCAACCGCGGCCGGGTCGAGGTCAACGAGCATTTCCAGACCGAGGTCGAGCACATCTACGCCGTCGGTGACGTCATCGGATTCCCGGCATTGGCCGCAACGGCCATGGAACAGGGCCGGCGGGCCACCTATCACGCGTTCGGCGAGCCGGTCGGTAACAAGCTCGGCGACCTGCAGCCCATCGGCATCTACACCATTCCCGAGGTGTCATTCGTCGGCCGGACGGAGAACGAGCTGACCAGCGAGAAGGTGCCGTTCGAGGTCGGGGTATCGCGTTATCGGGAGCTTGCCCGCGGCGCCATTCTCGGCGATTCCTACGGCATGCTGAAGATCCTGGTGCACGCCGAATCCCGAGAACTGTTGGGCGTGCATGTCTTTGGCACCAACGCCACTGAGCTCGTGCACATCGGGCAGACGGTGATGGGTTGCGGCGGCACCGTCGACTACCTGGTCGACGCCGTCTTCAATTACCCGACATTGGCCGAATCGTACAAGGTCGCCGCGCTGGACGCCGTTAATAAGATGCGCGCAATCGCAAAAGTGACCCAGACCGGCATTTATCACCCGCTCCCGGAATAGGCGTTCGCAACTACCTGTCGAGTTGCAGGCGCCGCCACACCATGACGGTGGCGGCGCCGAAAAACAATGGCACCACCGGCACGACGGCGAGCGCGACGGCCGTGTTCACGTCGGGGTGAATTGCCCAGAACGCCGGGGCGACAAACGGCACCCAGGAGGCGAAGTCGGCCACCACGGACACCTGCGAGACGACCAGAATGCCGACGGCGGTGGCGATGCCGGGCAGCAGACCGCGGCCCAACGACGCCGCCCACCCGCACGGAACCGCAATGAGGGCGGTGAGTACCCCGAGGGCGAATTGACGGACGAGCCCAGCGACGGCGTCGGAATCGGGTGCCCCGAGACCGACTGCCAAGCCAACGCCGAGCAGCAACACCACCAGCGCCAGCGCGACGAGCAACGCCCACACCAGGTAGACGAACAACTTCGCCGTGGCGATCGCGCTCCGGCTGACCGGCAGGCCGAAGAGCCCCGGGATGGTGCCGTCGGCGAACTCCCGCCCGAAGAACCAGCTGATGCCGACGCCAAAGGCGAGCAGGCCCGCGGCCGAGGTGACCTGCACAGCCACGGACAAGAACGCGGACCAATCTCCCGACGCGGCCTGCCGTCCGAGCTTTGCCAGGATCTCGGCGTTCCCACCGCGCGCCGCCGCCACCATCGCCACGGCGAGCACGGTCACCCCGACCGCGAGCAGCACGCCGGTCGAGATCAGCACCCGGGACGACCGGGCCTTACGGAATTCCACCGCGACGGCGTCACGCAGCCTCGGTCCGCCGGAAGCCGACACTGCGGCCACCGGCGCCGCACTGCGCCGCGGCTTCGTCGTTGTGAGCATTCCGGCTCACCGGCGCCACCGCCATCGCGTCGTGCACGAGCGCAAAGAATCTCCGCTCGATGTCGACGCCGTCGGGGTCCAGGGTGCCGATCATCCGGCCGTCGGCGATGACGGAAATCCGGCTCGCGATCCGGGCGACCTCATCAAGGTGGTGGCTGGACACCAGTACCCCGGCGCCGGCCGCAGCGCGTCGCAGCAAGGCTTCTCGCAACAGAATCACCCCTGACGGGTCGAGGGCATTGGTCGGCTCATCGAGCACGATGAGGTCGGGTGCATGTTGGAGGGCTGCAGCCAACCCCAGTCGCTGCTTGTTGCCCAGCGACATTCGCCGCGCGCGGACGGCTGCATACCGGCTCAGGTCCAACTCCTCGATGATCTGCTCGACGACCTGCCCGATGGCCGCCGGTGGCACTCCGTGTAGTCGGGCGGCCAGCCGGAGATTGGTCCGGCCGTCGAGTTCGCCGTAGGCCAGCGGGTACTCGATCAGGGCGCCGACCCGGGCCCATTGATTGCCGCTCAGCGCTCGAATGTTCTCGCCGAGAAGTTCGATAGAGCCCGCGTCCGGCCGGAGCATGCCGACCATCAGCTTCATCAGGGTGGATTTGCCTGCCCCGTTCAAGCCGACCAGCGCATGGATCTCGCCGGGCAGCACGGTGAGGTCGATGTCCTGCACTCCGGCGCCACCGCGGTAGGCCCGGGAGACGCCGCGCAGGCTCAGTCTGGTTTCAGTCATCCTGCTTTCATTCATCGGGAGGCTCCAGTACGTCCAGTGAACGCTCGATGGCTGCCCCGAGGGCGCCGACGTCGGCGACCGCCCATCGCATCAGCCCGGTCATCAATGCAGCCATGGCCGCCGCCGCCGCGACCGCCGCCTCCGTGGCGTCCGCGCCGTCGGCAACCAGTTGCTCCGCTATCGCTGCCTCTGTTGCCGATGTGCTCGCCCGCAGCGCCGGCAGCAGGCTCGGCGTCGCCGCGGCGATCGCGACCCGTTGACGCACGGGCTCGTCATCGCCGATCGGCATCCCACGCCAGGCAGCCCGGATACCGCGGACCGTCCTGGCCAACGGCGGAAGCTCGCCCGGCTGCTCACCGATCGCCGTGGCGATCAGCGGGTCGTACGGATCATCGATCAGCAGTTGGTCTTTCGAGCCGAAGTGCCGATAGAAGGTCATCTCGGTGACGCCCACCGCCGCGGCGATCTGGGCGACCGTCGTCTGCTCGTAGCCCTGTCTGCCGAACAGGTCGAACGCCGCGGCCAGCAGAGCGCCGCGGGTGCGCGCGGCCTTCGTCGTCGGCGGCTCGGATAGTGGTCATGTCGTCAGAATGTTAGTCGCTAACATTCTGCTTGGCAAGGTTATCGTTGGCCGGGCGTGGCCCGGCTGCGGCTGCCGGTGTCGCCGCTGTTGGGCTTGTAGGACCAGGACGCGAAAGTCAAGTGCCCGTCGACGAGTCACCAGACGAGAGTTTCGAGCCAGGAAACGTCCAATGGGGTTCCGAGCTCGTTGCCGAACTCGGCCGGGCAAGACCGGGGCGATCGGCGGGTTGCCGGGAGTCATCCCGCCGATCCGTTTGCCGTGGACCCCGATCCGGCCCTGGTGGCCGGGCCGGGGTTCATGCGTCAACTGGCCGGACTTGTAAGGTCTGCGATAGTCGGATCCGATGAGAAGTGACCGAGCGGGGGTGCAGCAGTGACGGCTTTTCGAGTGCTCTTCGTCTGCACCGCCAATCACTGTCGATCGCCGATTGCGGAGCAGCTGCTGGACTTTGCCACCGGCCAACGGTTTGCCGAGCACGGCGGGTGGGTGGTCGAGTCTGCCGGGACGGACATTCCGGGGCCCTGGCCGCTGCATCCCAGTGCGACAACGGTGCTGGCCGAACGGATCCCCGCCGTCGCCGAGCACTATTCGCGCCAGCTCAAGCCGGCCATGATTCAGCAGGCCGACCTGGTGCTGACCGCGACCCGGAAGCACCGCGGTGTTGTGGTCAGCACTGTGCCGGCCGCCGTTGGCCGAACCTTCACGATTCTGCAGTTCGCTCGCCTCTGCGACCAGGTCGGCTCGATCGCCGCAACCGAGCCGACCGATGCGGCGCGGCGACTGGTCATCGAGGCCAAGCTTGCCCGTTCGTCATTGCAACCGGTACCCGGCGAGGACGACGACCTGCCGGACCCGATGGGGCATGGCATTGCCGAGTTCGAGGTGTGCGCGGACCGGCTCCAAGACGCGATCGATCGGATCCTGCGGCCGCTGGGGGCGATACCGCCCAGCTGACCAACCCCGGCAACAGCGGCAACCCCTCCTCACCGCCGCATCCCCCGGTGTCGTCCTGTGTCGTCCGGTGTCGTGCTGGGCACCGTCATCGTCGGCGGGTCGACAGAACTCCGCCACTGTGGCAGTTCCTCACCATGTGCGCCCTCGAACTGCCCACTACTGTGTCCGATATCACATGATTTGGTGTGTTTATCCACATGGTGATCCACAGCATGTGGAGCGTTGCCCGCTCCATCGCTGTTCTCTGCACCGTTGGCACTTGTCCCACCGCCGGAGCACCCTTTGGCCCTTGACAGGACCTACAGTGCGGAGTTGGGTCGAGGATGCTGGATCCAACAGTCGATTGGGACCGGGACCACCGCGAAAGCCGTGATCCCGTGAGAATGTCTCGCCGCCCATCACACCGGCCTTCGTTCGTTGCCCTGACGTGATGTCTTTCGCCTTGCGCAGCAGGGGGAATCGCACGCGTTCCTGTCGGAACGCAAGTGCGTCTCCCAGATGCGAGTTCCACCATCGGCAACCCGTCAGCATGCGGACATGGGAACACTGCAGGAACAGATCACAGCGGTGAATGGGACGAGACCGGCGAACGCTCGGGGGCGCCGGGCCTGTCCTGATTCACTGATCGGAGCACGACCGTCTTCAGGGGGTTGACATGGCCAGGACGACGTCCCTGCCACGTGGAAAGTCTGCTCGGCGCATCCGGGAGTCCTTGCGCACAGGAGTTCGCTCGCAAGACCCTGAACCGGACGTCGGAAGGCTGCCGCCGGCGAGAACCGAAGAATATGACTGGCAGCTCAAGGCCGCCTGCCGCGGAATGGACGATACCTGGTTCTTCCCGCCGGACCGGGAACAGGCAAAGGCGCGAGCCTCGCGTATTTCCAAGGCGAAGTCGGTCTGCGCCCATTGCCCGGTACTCATCGACTGCCGTGAATTCGCACTGGTCAATGGTGAGGTGTTCGGGGTGTGGGGTGGTCTGTCCGAGGACGATCGCGCGAAGTTTGTCTCCGCTGCGGCAACGGGCTGAACATCGCAACGGCGGACCGACAAAGGGTGATCGTCAGGTGCGCAGATCCGCTGGCGGTAGGCACCTACCCGTTCGGGTGTGCGTCGCCCCTTCCGTCTTGGGCATTCCCACGGCCGAACCCTGGTATTACCCACGCATCAAGCACGACGGTGGGTATGACGGCGTTCGCTGAATAGGCAAATTCGACGCCGTACTGGTCTGTGAGCACGACAATGTCGTGGTGATGACTCACGGTCATGACGGTATGCGGCCAGCGTTTGTCGTCACCGGGTCGCCAGAGGTCGCCGGGTGCGAGATATCCGGCATGGTGGCGAGTTCGGGTGAATCCCCTGGCCGGCGGGGGGTTGTCCTGATGGCCGCGGATGGCTGCCGCATTGGCGATGGTCAGACACATGGCAAAATTCTTTCCGAGCAGTCAGCGAGCGACGGGAAACACACGAAGCTTGCTGGACCTGAGAGAAATATGGGCGGCGAGTAGTGACTCGCGGTGTCGCGGCCGGAAGATTGGCGGCGGTACCGACCCCAAGGCCGGCTGGTTGTCAGCACCACCGATCTTACTCGCATGTTCGTTTCAACAGGATGTACCTTTGCGAAGACTCGGAGAGACGCCGTCGAATGCCCCGTCGAATCGACGCCGGCCGCCAACCATTCCGCTGGCCCACCACACGTTGCGCCATACCGCAATGCCGAACGATAAATCCCGGATGGATTTCACCCGATCGGTTTATCGCGTACCGGACGCCGGATTTCCGCGGTCATACCGGGCAGGACGGAGAACCAGCGTCACGCATTGTTGTTCGGGCCGAGACCGGCGCCACTATGGGCCCACCGTTCGGAGCCGGCAGTCGGCCGACGTCCACGGTTCCCGGATTCTTCGATCCGTCCACCGGAGTGGGTTCGGTATCGTCAGGATGCTGGCAATCTCGGCGGCCGCTCACATTCCTCATTTCGATCAACCGTGTAACAGCCGTGTCGAAAAACGAATGTCACGACCAGGTGAGAGGCATCGACTTCCAATCGACTTCCCGCATTCACCGAATCGGCAGCCAGGAAGGACGGGCGTGATGCAGACGTTGACCGCGCCACCCCTGCCGGATGCACCACCCGCCCCGGACCGGTCGCTCGCCGACCTCCCAGTACACGTCGGGCGCGCGATGCACACGTTGACCGCGCCACCCCTGCCGGATGCACCACCCGCCCCGGACCGGTCACTGGCCGACCTCCCAGTACACGTCGGGCGCGCGATGCACACGTTGACCGCGCCACCCCTGCCGGATGCACCACCCGCCCCGGACCGGTCACTGGCCGACCTCCCAGTACACGTCGGGCGCGCGATGCACACGTTGACCGCGCCACCCCTGCCGGATGCACCGCCCGCCCCGGACCGGTCACTGGCCGACTTGGTGGAACAGGTGGCCCTCGGGGGCGGGGAGGCCTTTCGTGAGCTTTACAAAAGGACCTCGTGGCGAGTGTTCGGATTGTCCAACTCGATCATTCGAGACGTTGGTCATGCAGAAGAAGTCACCCAGGAGGTGTTCCTGGAAATCTGGCAGCACGCAGCCAGATTCGACCGGTCGAGAGGTTCGGCATCCGGCTTCGTCCTACGTCTGACTCACTCACGCTCGGTGGATCGGGTGCGTCATACCAACAACTCCCGGGTTCGCGACGGGACCTACGTCCGTCAGCAGTTCCGACCCGATACCGACTGCGTGATCGAGGATGTCGTCCGGCACGACGAGGTCCGGCAACTCCATGTCGCCGTTGCCGGATTGACGGCGTTGCAGCGCGAGGCGATCACGCTGACATTTCTGGTCGGCCACACCAATCGCGCGGCCAGCGACCTGCTGGGAATCCCGCTGTCGACACTGAAGACCAGGGTGCGTGACGGCGTCCGCGCATTGCGCTGCGCGAGCCCGGAATTGGTGACCTGACGGGACTACCTCGCCGACCGTCCCGTCGAGGTCGGGATTTCCTCGCGACCGGTGACCCATCTCGCGAGTTGCTATTTCACCAGCCGGGACCGGCGCCGGTCGGCCAGCCGTCGACCGCCCGTCTGGCAGGTCGGGCAGTACTGGAACGATCGATCGGCGAAGGACACCTCGGCGACGACATCACCGCACACGGGGCAGGGCAGTCCGGTCCTGGCGTGAACGCGTAGACCGGTCCGCTTCTCCCCCTTGAGCCGCGCCGCCTCGGCGCCCACGGAGCGGGTCACGGCGTCGGTCAGCACGGACGTCATGGCCGCGGCCAGCCTGTCGAGTTCGTCCGCCGTGAGTTTCCCCGCGGTCGCGAACGGTGAAAGCTTTGCAGTGTGAAGGATCTCGTCGGAGTAGGCGTTGCCGATCCCGGCGATGACAGTCTGATCGGTGATCACGTTCTTCAGCCGGCCGGTCTGCCCCTTGAGCAACTGCGCGAGCCCATCCCGGTCCAGCGAGAGCGCGTCCGGCCCGAGCCGGGCCACGCCGGGAACAGCCAGCGGATCCCACACCACCGCGGCCGCAACAGACTTCTTCGTACCGGCTTCGGTGATATCGAAACCACCGCTGCCGAAACGGACCCGCAAGGCGATCGGCCCGCCCATCTTCGGTGGGGTCGCGGAGATCGAGTCCGACCAGCGAAGCCAGCCGGCGCGCGCCAGGTGAACGAGCAGGTGCAGATCCCTGCCGTCGTCCGCACCACCCGGGTTGCCCGGTCCCGCCGTTGATCCGGTGCCCATCACCAGATCCAGGAACTTGCCGTACCGGCCGGCACCCTTCACCACCCGGCCAACCATCGCCGACGGTGGTGGGTCGTAGGTGCTGAGCACGTTGAGTGATGCGACATTCACCGCGACGATCGACTGCCCCATCGCATGTTCGGCCAGGAATGCAGCCAGCGCGGTGACCTCGGGGAGTTCGGGCATGCCGACAAGTGTGCACGCACAACGGCGCCCGTGCGCTCCACTGCCCTCAACATCCCATTGTGGACAGCCCGGCTTGAGTCGGCTCGGGAGTCGTATCGTCCGCGGGTGCCTTCCGAACCACCACCATCGGCGTCTCCGGTCATCACCGTGCCGGTCCCGCAAGCCGACCGGCATCTGCTCGCGTTACATGCCCTGCGGCAACGGCAGATTTGTACCTCTTTCCTGCACGGCCGGCGCAGGACCTGGCGTGACCGGCGACGGATCTGGCCGGCGGTCGTGATCGCGCTTGCACTGGTCGCCCTGATCATCGCGGGAACCAGCGTGGTCGCCGCGTTTCAGCGCCAGCAGCAGGTCGAGGCGGAGCGGGCAAGGAGGGCTCCGGTCAGCGAATTATCAGGTCGGGAGAGCGTTCCGGGCATGCCAAAGGGCCGCTGACGAGGAACCGTCAGCGGCCCGGTGCTGGCACTGGGAAGCAGATCCGGAAACCTCAAGGGCCGCAGGATCAACCAGTGCGGATCAGCCGGCCGGTGGGGTGAGCACCGAGTCGATCAGGTAGACGGTGGCGTTCTTGGTCTGCACGCCGCCGCAGATCACGTTCGCGTCGTTGACCTTCAGGTTGTCACCGGATCCGCTGACGACGAGAGTTCCGCCCTCGACGGTGGTCAGGGTGCCGACGACTTCACTGGGCGAGAGCTGGCCGGGCACAACGTGGTAGGTGAGGATCTTGCTGAGCAAGGCGGAATCGGTGGTGAGGGTGGTCATCGTCGCCGCGTCAATCTTCGCGAAGGCCGAGTCGACCGGTGCGAAAACGGTGAACTCGCCGCTGTTCAGCGTGTTGACCAGGTCGACGCCGGGGTTGACCTTGCCGGAAACCGCGGCGGTCAGGGTGGTCAGCAGAGGGTTGTTCGACGCCGCGGTTGCGACCGCGTCCTGGGCCATTCCGCCCACCGAGCCGGCGCCGTCCGGCACCTGCGCGGCGTAGTCAGCGCAACCGGGACCGACGAGCGTTGCGGCCGCGGCACCGTCGGAAGCCATTGCACCCGAGGGCATTGCGCTGGAGGGCATTGCGCTGGACATCTCGCTGGACGGCATTGCTTCGGAGGTCATCGCGGACGAGGACATCCCGGGCGCGGACATCGATGAGGACCCAGCTGCGGAGGCCGCGGCTGATGTGCTGGTCGCGGCTGTCGAGCCGGAGCCGCAGGCGGCGAGGCTGACGGCAATTGCGGCGCCGGCCACCAGGAGGAGTGCGCGTTTCATGATCATTTTTGCTCCTTGGGGAGTGCGGCACCGACGTTCGGTGCCGGAAGATGTGGGCAATGGGCCCGGAATTCGGTGGACATATGGTCAGGGGCAACGCTTGTGGACCTAGCGCCGGCTAATCCATGGCTAATCCAGCACAGTCACGGAGCGGGAATCCCACCCCGACGATCCGTCCGGCATCACCTCCTGGATCTGGTCGGTCTGGACTGCTCCGGTGCCATCAATCGCCCGGCATCGGATGGTGTGCAGGCCGGGTGCGGAGGTTGTGTCCCAGGGGTGGGACCACTGCCGCCAGATATCGGTGGTGAGGTCGCCGGACAGCGTGGCGTCCTGCCACTCGCCGTCGTCGATCTGGACCTGAACGCCGCTGATGCCCCGGTGTTGGGCCCACGCCATACCGGCGACGGCAACGGTTCCCTTGGGCAGCTGGGCGAAGCTCTTGGGGACGTCGATCCGGGACGCGGTCTTGATCGGCGCCTGCGCCGACCAGCCACGGCTGGTCCAATAGGCAGTCTCGTCGGCGAACGTCGTCACCTTGAGGTCGACAACCCATTTGGTCGCCGAAACGTAGCCGTACAGGCCGGGGACGACCATCCGCACCGGGAAGCCGTGTTCGGTCGGCAGCGGTTCGCCGTTCATGGCGTAGGCGAGAATTGCGTCCCGCCCGTCGGTCAGCGCCTCGAGCGGCGTCGTCACGGTGAATCCGTCGACACTGGTCGAGAGCACACAATCGGCGCCTGCCTGCGGCGCCACCTGCTTCAGCAGATCGGCGATACGCACGCCCTGCCAGACGGCGTTGCCGGCCAGGTCGCCACCGACCTCATTGGACACGCAGGTCAGGGTGATCATCCGCTCGACGGACGGCATCGCGATCAGATCCGCAAAGCTCAGGGTGACCTCGGTGTCGACCAGGCCATGAATCCTGAGTTCCCAGGTGTCGGTGGTCAGCTGGGGCACCACGAAAGCGGTGTCGACGCGGTAGAAGTCCGTATTACTGGTGACGAAGGGGGTGATGCCGTCCACCTGCAGCGGTGCAACAGTCAACTGTTGGATATCGGCAGGGGTTGGCAGCGCTATTCCCGCGCGGCTCGCGGCCACGTCGGCCCCGCTGGGGATCCACTTCCCGACGGCCGCGGCGCCCACCGCGATCAGCGCGCCGATACCGGCGATCTTGAAGAATTGCCGCCGCCCGACGCCGCCCGACGATGTCGACGCTGCCATCGGGTGATTGGCCCCGGACCGCGCGGATTTGGGGTGTGCATCATCGGCCGAAGCTGCTGTCTCGGTGGGGGTTTCGGTAGGCGTTTCGGTAGGCGTTTCGGTTGTCCGCGGGGCGCTGTCGGGGTCCGAGGTTTCGCCGGGAGATGCCCCCACCACCTGCCGGCGGAATGCACTGACCAGGAAGAAGACCCCGGCCGCGCCGCCGAGCAGAATCGGTAGGACGTCGACGATGGTGGACCCGGTCCGACTGAAGACAGCTGCGGCGGTCACGAGGATCAGCGCTGTGGTGATACCCACGGCGATCCGCGGACTCCGCCGCGCCACAATTCCGATGATCAGCGCGACCAGGAACAGGGTGATTCCCATTCCAGCTGTGAGGGCCGTCTTGTCGTATTCACCGAAGGTGCGGATCGCGAATTCTTTCAACCACTCCGGTGTGAACTGAATGAATGTCTGGCCCAGGGACGACAACGGGGACGCCGTCGCATGGAACACCCCGATCCACCCGCCGATCGCCGCAAGCAGTTCGGCGATGCCGATCGCCAGGCCCATCGCAATCAGGCCGACCAGCGCGGAAGCCGCGATGCCGGGCGACCAGCCGCCGGGCGCGGCGGCCGTTCGCTCTGATGCCGAAGTTGCCGGCCGCTCGCTGGTGGTCATGTCTCTGATTCGAGGTTGCCTGCCGGATGGATGGGTCAGGACTCGCGAGATCTTTCATCACGACGACTGCGCGGCTCACAGACGCCTTTGTGCTGCGCTATATGGGCCACTGGATCGGCGACTGTCCGGGTCCGGTCACTGGGTCACGGCGTCACTGGGTCACCGCGTCACTGGGTCACGGCGTCACTGCGTCACCGCGTCACTGGGTCACCGCGTCACTGGGTCACTGGGTCACGGCGTCACTGGGTCACCGCGTCACTGCGCCACTGGGTCACTGGGTCACGGCGTCACCGCGTCACCGCGTCACCGCGTCACCGCGTCACCGCGTCACCGCGTCACCGCGTCACCGCGTCACCGACGTTACCGAGTTACTGGGTCACTGCGCGACTGCGCCACTGCGCCACTGCGCCACTGCGCCACCGATTAGCCGGTCACTGACGCCACCCAATCGGCCAGCACCGTCACCCAGGCCGTCAGCACGATCAGCACGACCACCAGTAGCTGTTCGGCAAGGTCGAGAATCCTTCCGCACCTGGCCAGCCCGACCGGCGTTGATCCTCGTTCCAGCACGTCGATCACGACCGTCAGGGCTCCGGTGGCCACCGCCGCGCCGACAATGAGCACCGACTGCGCTGCCGCGTCCCCCCGGTAGACACCGAGCCAGATCGCACCGAAAACCAGCAAACCGCCGATCCGCGGGGCGAGAACGTGCCGTGTCTGCGAGTACGTCCGGGAGCGCAACAGCAACAGCAACCCGATCCCGACCGTGAGTGCCCTGGAGCCACCGTCGCCGGCCAGAGCGGCCGGAATCACCCCGCCCACCGCGACCATGCTGACCCCGATCAGGCACCCGGTCAGCACCCGGTCAGCACGGGTGATCCGGAAGTCCAGATCGGCGGACTCGCGACCGGGGTCGCTCCCAGTCAGCCCGCCGGTCGCCAGGGCCACCCTCGGCAGTCCGCCGAGGAGCAGCACAGCCGCCAGAGCAGCCACACAGCCAGCGTCCTTGACGAAGTTTCCGATGCTGGCGGAGCCGCCGGCGTCGACAAGGCCGCCGACGCTGACGGGCCGCCGGCGTGACCGGGCCGCCGACGCTGACCGGGCCGCCGACGCTGACCGGGCCGCCGACGCTGACGGCGAGGACCAGTCCGACGCAAGCAATGCCGACCACCAGCAGGGCCGTCGTGTGGACCAGGGCCGCTGGATAGCTGATCGCTGCACACCCTGCCAGCAGAAGCGCCGAAGCTGCGGCGACCATCAGGGTCACGGGTCCGGCGGCGGCTTCGAGGTGGCGCGGGTCAGCCCATCCCTGGTAGGCGTCGGCACCGGCCAGCGCAGCCCACAGGCAGCCGAGAGTGAGACCGACAGCAGCGCTGGCCTTTTCGGACCGGTGGCCGGACAAGACCGCCGTCATCGTGACAACAACCGCCACTGTGGCTGCCATCAGGGCGACCACTGGGCCGGCTCGCATGTTGACTGCTGGAATCAGGAGAACGCCACCGGTCAGTAGGGCGATCCACTGGGCAAGGCCCCGAGCAGCCCGTGTGCCCCAGAATCGTGCCGCCTGACCGTTGACGACGTCCTCGATTCGATCCCTGGTCATGAGGATCGCGGAATCGGCGGGTTGGACGACTGGGCGCTGCTCCAGCACCAGCACATCCCCCACGAGAATCCCTGCTTCAGATAGGGTTTCGGATCCGGTGAGCGGCCTTCTGCCGATTGGCGTCAGGACCCAGGGGTGCGCCTCAGTGGGTTGTTCTTCGAGCGACGCCTCGTCGGGGAGCAGCAATCGCAGCAGCCCCGGCAGCAGATCCTGCAGGCACACTGCGGTCGGGAGCGCGACGTCCAGTTGCCGGTGGCCGCAGACGATCGTCACCGCGCAGTAGGGGTCCGGGCGGTACCTTCCGGCGGGGTGAGCACTTCTGTGGGCGTCCTCGGCTGAGCGGGCATCACGTGGGCGGACGTCCTCGGCTGAGCGGGCATCACGTGGGGCGGACGTCCTCGGCTGCGCGGGCATCACGTGGGCGGACGTCCTCGGCTGAGCGGGCATCGCGCGGGCGGGCGTCCTCGGCTGAGCGGGCATCGCGCGGGTGGGCGTCCTCGGCTGCGCGGGCATCGCGTGGGCGGGCGTCCTCGGCTGCGCGGGCATCGTTCAGGTGGGTTCCAGTTCGCGGGCTGGGATTCGATCCGTCACCTTCGGCCCTTCGCTGGGCCCGGGAAGGGCCGTTATTGCCGGATCGATTGCTGATGCCCGCTTCCGGAGTGCCAACTCGGCCCCCGATCCTTCCCTCACCAGAACTCGGTGTCCCACCAATCATCATCTGCCGCTCCCCCATCACGCAGCCAAGCGCGTAGCCCCGGACCATCACGCAGCCAGCGCGTAGCCACGGACCCCGAACGATGGCGTGTGGATAACTTCATCGCGCCGGGCGGCCGGAATCGTAGCGTCACGGACTTGCTCATTCCTGGTCTGTCCCCAATGTGGATCAACGCCCATCAATGGCTGAATGTCGCTGTCGTTGAAGGCCGATTTATCCACACCCGGACGCTGCAGGTTGCTCGCGCCATCCACCGGCGAGCAGCCTCAGGCGCAGCAAGCACCCGGCCCGGCCCGTTCTCAGCCCACAGAAAAGGGGGTTCGAAGCCCCATGAGCACGCTCATCGCCAGGCGATCGGCCCGGTCTTCGCGACCCGATCCGGGCGCCGGCCCGATCGCCCTGGTGGCCCCGCCCCGGCAGAGCGAATCAACTCCGATGAGCGGATCGCTGGGGATGATTCTCGTCCCGGCGGCGTCGGGCGTGGGCGCGGTGCTGGTTGCTGTCACCCAACAGGATCGACCACTGATGGCCGCCGCCGGGCTGCTAGTACTCGCGGCATCGATCGCGGTGGGACTGGCGATGGTCATCGGATCGCGCACCGGCACCAGACGCCGGACGAGGGAGCAACGGGAGCGCTATCTGGACTATCTCGAGCAGGCTCGATTGGCGGCGCGTGCGGGAGTCGACCGGCAGCGCAGCAACGCTCGGTTGGCTCATCCCAGTCCGATCGCGGCAGCAGGTGTCGCCTGGCATTCGGCCGGAAGGTGGGAGCGACGGACAGGCGATGCCGACTTCCTTGTGCTCCGAGCCGGTGTCGGGGTGGTGCCACTCGACCGGCCGGTCACCTTGCAGGTGGACGCGAATGACCCGCTGGTGGCGTATGACCCGGTATGCCTGGCCGCCGCCCAGGAACTCGCGGAGACGTACGCGGAGCTGGCGGAGCAGCCGATCTGCCTGCCCCTCGCTGGTGCAGCGGTCTGTGTCATCGGGCCTGCGGAGCGGACGCGGGGAATTGCCCGGGCACTATTGGCGCAGCTGGTCTGGTCGCACAGCCCGGCCGAGGTGGCCGTCTTGGTGTGTAGCGCGGACCGCGACGGCGTCTGGGACTGGCTGAAATGGTTGCCGCACAGCCGGTCCAGCCATGAGCGGGACGGTCCGCTGCCGGGTCGGCTCATCGCGTCCACTCCGGCGCGGGCGCTCGAACTATTGACCGCGGAATTCGCCGACGGCTCCCTCGACCCGATGGGTATTTCGAGACGAACTGTCCTTGTCATCGACCGGCTGGCGGATGGACCGCAGTCGGCGGCAGACCTTGCCGCACTCGGCAGCGCCGCGAAAGCGGTTGGTGCGGCTCAAATTCATCTGTTGCGAGACCGCAGAGAGGAGTCCGATCGTGTCGATATCCGTCTGGTGGTGGACAACTTCGGCGCCGAGGGTGAGCACAGGGAAGCGACCCAACGACCCGACGCGGTCGACGCAACCGCTGCGGCGGGACGGTCCGACTCTCACTGGTCGCGCCGACCCATCGAATGCCCGTGCCCGGGACGTGGTCGAATTCGGCACGGCGGACAAATCACGATGCCGTTTGGACGATCTCGACGAAGCAGGCGCCCTCCTGATGGCCAGGTCATTCGCCCCCTTGCGGGCCGGTGAGGAGGGCGCTGACCTGAAGGGCTCTGATCGCCGGCAGACGGACCCCCTGAGGTTCGGGGATGCGGCGGTGATCGACCCCGCGGTGACCTGGCGGCGGCGGGCGTCCGGGGACCTGCTGCGAGTCCCGATCGGCGCTGCCGCGGATGGCGGCGCACTCATGCTGGATCTGAAGGAGTCCGCACAGGGCGGCATGGGACCACATGGGCTGGTTGTCGGTGCCACCGGCTCGGGAAAGTCCGAATTGCTCCGCACGTTGGTGACCGCCCTGGCGGTCAGCCATCCACCGGAGACCCTTGCCCTGCTACTGGCCGACTTCAAGGGTGGCGCAACTTTTTCCGGACTGGCGAGATTGCCGCACGTATCCGGGATGATCACCAATCTCGAAGCCGATCTGAGCCTGGTCGATCGTTTCCGGGACGCATTGGGTGGCGAGGTGCAGCGCCGCCAGGAAGTGCTCGCGGCCGCCGGCAAGTTGACGTCATTGGAGCCGTATCTCGAACTGCGACACCGGCGGCCGGAGTTGGAGGCAATGCCCCACTTGTTGGTGATCGTCGACGAGTTCTCCGAGTTGCTCGGCGCCAGGCCGGATCTCGCGGATCTGTTCGTGACGATCGGGCGGATCGGCCGGTCGATGGGGATCCATCTGTTGCTGGCCACCCAAAGGCTGGATACGGGGCGGATTCGCGGCCTGGAGTCGCATCTCTCGTACCGAATCTGCCTGCGCACGTTCTCCGAATCGGAGTCCCGGGAAGCGATCGGAAGCCCGGACGCCTACCATTTGCCGGCAGAGCCGGGGTGGGGCTACCTGCGCGCGGATTCGCCTGAGCAGCGACTGTTCCGGGGGGTGACGGTCACCCGGCCCTACCGTCCACCGCGGCTGGATCCAGTCTCCGCAGGCACGCCGATCCTGCCGTTCAGCGCCCACAACGGGATTGCTGCACGAATCGCGGCACTGCACGAGAGTCGTTTGTTGGCAGCAGGTTCTGGCAGATTCAGCGCCGTATCAGAGGGCAGACCGACCGGCGCCGGTGCCACCAGGGAGCAGCGGCGGCGCACGGTGCTCGATGTTGCTGTTGAACGTTTGACGACGCTCGCGCCGCTGGTTTCGCAGGGGCGGCAGGCACGGCGAGTCTGGCTCGATCCACTTCCCCAGCGGCTGACTCTCGCGGACCTGTTGCGCCACAGTCGGTCTTTCGCGGCTCCCAAGGTTCTTCCTCATGGCGTCCCAGCCCACGCGGAATCCGGACGCCTCGGCGATACGCGTCCGGTTGTCGCCAGCGTGGATCATCATGTCGGCCGATTTCCGACGAAGCACGACAGGCCAGGTGAGCGCCCGAGGATGGCCGCAGGTGAGCAACCGGACCGGATCGCGGCTGTACTCGGATTGGTCGATATCCCGGAACGACAGCGTCAGCAGTTGTTGGAGTGGGACTTCACCGACGGCAACGGAAACCTGCTGATCGTGGGCGCCGGCCGATCCGGTAAGTCCACCGCGGTGCGGACACTTTTGGTGTCCCTTGCGCTGCAACATTCGCCAGGCGCCGTGCAGGTGATCTGCGTCGACTTCGGCGGTGAGACGCTGGTGCCATTCGGCGATCTCCCACATGTCGCGGCGGTGGCGACCCGATCGAACCCCGAACTGACCAGGAGGGTCGCCGCGCGGATTTCGGCTTTGCTCACCGAACGGGAGGAGCTCTTTCGACGTCATCGTTTCGAGTCGACGACCGCGCTGCGCCGGGCTCGTTCGGCCGGCGACCTCGACCCCACGGTCGCAGGCGACGTGGTGCTGATCTTCGACGGGTGGGCGGGAGTCAGCGAGGCGGATGGTTTTCCGGACGGTGTGATCGACGAAATCCTGCGCCGCGGAGCCAGTGTGGGCGTGCACACCGTGCTGACGGTCGCGTCGCCGAGCCAGCTTCGGACACGGTTGATCGCGGGGTTTGGCGGACGGATCGAGTTGAGGCTCAGTGATTCTTTCGACTCGGCGATCGACCGTCAGTTGGCTCGGTCCCTGCCCATCGAAATCCCCGGGCGGGCATTGGTTGCCGGTCGGCACTTTGCGCAGCTCGCTCTGCCGTTGCTCGAACCAGAAGTCGACGACGCAGCCGACTCGGGCCAAGCACCCCACCGCGCTGCAGCGCGCACGGCAGCGGATCACCCCGCAGCGCGCACCGAAGCGGAGCGCGCGGCGGCGGACCCCAACCAGGTGGGGGTGCACTCCATCGCGACGCGAAGCACGACCAGTCACCGTCACGCAAGGCACTCGGCGGAGCATGTGATCGCGGCGGTTCGGGCCCGTTGGCCCGGGGAGTCGGCACTTCGGATCCGAACGCTGCCCGAGTGGATCGGCCTCGCAGACCTGCGGGCGATGGCCGAGGGAGGCGCTGTGCCGCAGGGCATGCTGCTGGGCCTTGGTGAGGATGACCTTGGCCCAGTTCGACACAACCTGTGGGGGGAGAATCCACATCTCGTCGTCTACGGTGACGGCCGGTCGGGCAAGACGACACTGCTGCGCGGGTTGTTGGCTCAGCTTGTCAAGCCAGCATCGTCGTCCGCGGACGCAGAGGTGCTCGGAGTGCCGGACATTGTGATCGTTGACTACCGACGTGGCATGGCGCCGGCAACCGCAAACAGCGCGCTTGGACTTGCGGTCGCCACGAACCCCGCCCAGGCGTCCACGGCCTGTCGGTCACTGGCGGCCAAACTCGCCCGTCGGGTCAATGAGCCCACCGATGATCCGGGCAGTGCCGACCCAACAGCCGATGGCCGGGTTGGGCGCAGACCGGAGATCTACCTGCTGGTCGATGACTACGACCTCGTTGGCACCGTTGCGGGCAATCCGTTGCACTTGCTGCTGCCTTACCTCCCGCACGCCAGGGACGTGGGCTTTCACCTTGTGCTGACCCGCCGCACTGGTGGCGCCGCGCGTGCTCAGTACGAGGCTCTGTTACAGGTCCTGGGGGATCTGGGCACGCCGGTATTGATGCTGTCTGGTTCGCCGGCGGAAGGCCGGCTCGCGCATGGACTGGTGCCGCAACTGCTTCCCGCCGGTCGCGCCCGGTTGGCGACGAGAGGCACTGATCCACAACTGATCCAGATTCCCTGGGTCGATTGATGCCGGCATTCGGCCGACCACCGCTCTGACCACCGAGCACAGGTTGTCGGACGCTGTGGTGGGCCCTCGTTCGCCTGAGTACCTCGGAGAACTGGAATTCCACCCCGGTCCGGGCGAGCGGGGCTTCCCAAGGATCGCGGCTCGGGCGAGCCCTGACATCAAGCGAGATGAGCTCACCGGCGGTCGGCGTTCCACGGAGAACTGAGTTGCCCACGAGCCTGCGCCGGGTGACGGGCGGTCGGCGCACCAGACGAACCACGATCTCGGGTAATCCCTGACATCAAGCGAGACGAGCTCACCAGTCGGCACACCCCACAGAACAGACTTGTCCACGAGCCTGCGCCGGGTGACTGGCGGTCGGCGCACCCGGCGAACCACGCTCTCGGGTGAGGCACGCCCACCGGCGGTCGGCGCACCCCGCAGAACAGACTTGTCCGCGAGCCTGCGCCGGGTGACTGGCGGTCGGCGCACCCGCCGAACCATGATCTCGGGCGAGGCGCACTCACCGGCGGGCGGCGCACCCCGGCGAAACCAGTTGCCGAATAGACCGGGGGAACCTCGTCGATATTGCCGTATCAGATTGTTGTGCCGTGGCGCCGAGGAGGATGTGGGCGAATGCCAATCAGAATGGCGGCTCGTCCGGCAGATCTGCGTCGCCTTCGGCATCGTCCGAGGGATCACCGCTGTCGCTGCTGCACTGATCAGCGGCAGACGTGTCCCACGCCGATTCGACCGCCTCGAAGTCCATGGAGGGTTGGTTGAGCTGGTGCCGAAGCAAGAGCGCCGTGGCGAGTTCCTCAACAGTGCTGACTGATGCAGGCGATTCTTCGTCACTGATACTGGCGTCATTAAAAGCGGCCATGCTATCGAGTCGTTCGGCGATCGCTGTTCCCGCAGTGGTGATACGCGCGGTCATATTCCGCACATCGGGGACCGCGGCCGGACGAGGTCTCGAGGAATACCTATGTCCGGTCGGACTTGTCCATTCAAGAGTGAATCGCTCTGTGCTGACTCGAATCTGCCAATCCGCGTGATGTTTGATGAGGTGATGTCTGCGGCAAAAAGGTCCGGTATTCCATTTGTCTGTCCGTCCGCCCCGTTCTGGATCTTCATGATCAAAGGGCTCGCGGTGGTCGATATCGCAGCGCCACACCGGCTGTCGGCAGGACGGGAACTGGCAGGTGTTGAGCAGTGCTGCCACTTGGTCCCGGAGTCGCTGCGTAGGGCGGTAGGTGAGAGCGCCGGCATCGGTGGCGATCCCGGTGGACGGGTCAGTGATGATCGCCGTCACGGTACCGGCCGATGTCGCGATGGCACGCGCCAGGCAAGCAGGAATCGCACCGAACCCGGCGAGCTTGCCCGGCAGCTCATTGAGTCCGGCAAGTGTGTCAAGGCCGATCGTGACGGACAGGTGCGGGCGGCGGCCCTGCCGGGTAAGGGTGCGCCCAGATCGGCCGGCGGAGGCATTTCGGGCGGGATTCGCGGGCAATGAAGGCGCTGATGTCCCTGTCGGAACAGGAGCCACTGCCGGGTCTGGAACCTCAGCACCACACGGAACCGGGGTCGGGGTCGAGGTCGAGGTCGGAACCGGGGCCGAGGCCGGGGTCGAGGTCGAGGTCGAGGTCGGAACCGGGGCCGAGGCCGGGGTCGAGGCCGGAACCGGGGCCGAGGCCGGAACCGGGGCCGAGGCCGGAACCGGGGCCGAGGCCGGAACCGGGGCCGAGGCCGGAACCGGGGCGGGAACCGGCATCCCAGGCGCAACCGGGGTCACGGCGTTGACCGGCGCCGGCGCGTCGACTGCCGTCTCAGCGGGGCTTGCATCAGCAGGTGCGGCGTCTGACTCAGCTGGATCGACGACGACGGTGCCACTCACGCCGGCGGATTCACGGCTGACGTCGCTGACATCGCTGACATCGCTGACATCGCTGACATCGCAATGATTGGCGTCATCGGAAGTGCCTGTAGCATCTCGGTTCCCCGAGGCGGTATCTCGGTTCCCAGTCGCGGCATTTTGGCTCCCGGTGTCGGCATCACGGGTCCCGGCGGCATCGCGAGTCCCGCTTCCTGCCGTGGGACCGGCACCGGCGCCTTCCTGAGCCCCGGTTTCGGTGGCGACGCCTTCCGAATCTTTGCGGGGGCGGGGGATCGAGCTGTCTGGGACTGGTTGGCCGATGAAATCAGCGAGGTCGAGGTACCCGTTCGTCGTCAATTGGTCGGCAATATCGACGAGAGCGTCGATCCGGCGGGCACCAATGCCCCGGGAGTCACCCGGGACACCAGCAGTGCTGGTGGCCAACAAGTCGCAGATCTGGAATACCTTGACGGCACCATCAGCGGTCAGGAATGCGCTCAGGGTTGCCATGGCATCTGGCTGCGCCCTGAGCGTGAGGTCCCGTCGGGCGGCAGCCGCGCGGTGCCGATCCTCGGTTCCCTCAGGGTCGACAATGATCACGGCCTCACCCGCGAGCTCTCGCAGTTCGCTGGTGGTCAGCTGCTCGGCCTCGGGCAGGACGATCTCTTGCATTTCTGCCGTGTCTTCGGGGCTGAGCGGCTGACAATGTTCGGCAATAACCCGGGCCTTGCCGCGGTCGAGCAACCCGCCCTCGAGCGCTTGCAGGGTCGGCATGAGATCCGTTGTCATGTTTGACGCCTCACGGACCCGGATACCGCCCGTGACCGGTGAGATCCTGAGCGCGGCCGCGATTTCGGACGAGGCAAGGCACGTAGCGGCCTCCTCGACGAACATCTGGACATTGTTCGGATCGTCATCACCGGTAATGCAATTCTTGCGGGCCAGACGTGCCGCCAAACGCATCGGGTCGCCGGCCACGAATGGCACGGCCAGTGCGGCCATCAATCTCATCTGCAGCCCTGCCAGCAAGGACAGAGCCTTCTCGCTCGCAACAATGGCATCGACGAGATCGGGGCCAGTGAGCTCGGACGCTTCAGTAACGGCGAGCGCGACCAGCGTCTCCGGGTCCGCGCGGTGCGACGCTCGGGTCGCCCATGTTGCTTGCGATGCACTATCGACGCCCATTGATCCTCCCCTCAGAGACGTTTGTTCGAATTCTATCCGTTCACCAGGCTATTGGCAAGACTTGACTTCCGACACGACAGGAAGGACCCGGTGAGCTCTTGGTGGGCACCACCTGACTCGCCCGTCGGGGTGTGCGCCGGCAGGTGAGGACGACGCCTGCGGCCGAGCGCGCAGGCAGGCGTGGATGAGGTCGCCCGAGCGCGCCGCCAAGTGAACGAACTGCCAGGCACCGGCAGCTGAGCTGGCGCACCGGCAGGCGACAACGCGTCCGATCGAGCGCACCAGCAAGCGAACGCACCGGGCAGAGACCGGCATGCGACAACGCAGGCAGCCGAGCGCACCAGCAGGCGACAACGCAGGCAGCCGAGCGCACCAGCAGGCGACGAGGCAAGTCATCAGTCCGAGCGAAACGCGAAGGTTCCCGGAAGGTGTTGACCGCTGGGGCCTGTGCACATGACGGCGTCAAGTACGTGCGGCGGAACTGTGGACAACTCCCGGAGCCGCAACGATATCCGCGTGCACACATTCGGGGGTACGCCGAAGGTCCGCTGAAGCCCTCGCTGAAGGAATCGTTCGAGGGCAAGCCGACCCGCACCGCAGGCACGAAGCGTCGAGGAGCGGAAGCGGCGCGGCAGCCCGTCTCTGCGAGTGATCTCCTCGGCGTAAGTCGGGCTCTCGTGGCTCGCGCCAAGGCGCGGATCCGGACGCCAAGGCGCCCAGGACATGGACGACCACATCGGCATGGTCACCGACGCCGTCATGTCGAAACTGCTTGTCCGTCAACACCAGAAGGAACTGAGCCAACACAACAGACCCATACGCGCACCAGACACCGGACCCCACGGGAACCGGCACGATCGGATGATCCGGAGATCAGCGCCCTGACGCCGAGAAATGCTGGTAGTCAATGGGCCCGGCCCAGTAGCCACCCCACGACCAACCAATCCGCGCGAACGCTGAGACCACGGCGTCACCGGCGGTGATGACGCCCGGCCCGGGTGTCCTGGCCAGATAGGCACGGCCCTGCGGGGGCAACACGGTGGCGCCGCTGACGTAGGGGTTCTGCACCGGATTCAGGTCGATGGCCGTGCCGTAGGAGTGCTCCGAAAACCCACCCCCGCCGGTCACCGCGCGGCAGTTGAATGCCGATGAGTTGTTGGCGGCCATCGACCTGTCGTCATTGCCGCCAAAGTCGTCGACCAATCGGAGGGATGCGATCGGATATCGGTTGTTGTAGAGCTGGTGGAAGACACCGACGATCGCCTCGGCGGCCGATGCGGCGACCACGACTTCACCGATATGGTCGGCTCCGTCAAATCCCCGGTAGGACACCGTGAGGTAGCGGAGGCCTGAGAGGGCCACCGGACATCCGGGGCGCCAACTGCTGCTCATCCGGGCCGCGAGCGCGGCGTCGATACCGGAGATCGACGATGTGAAGCCCGACCCGGTCGCCAGCGCGGTCACTGTCGGGCTGGTGCCCTTCATCATGCCGAGCTGCCACGAAATGTTCCCGGCAGTGCCGACTGTCCAGAGCGAGCCGGTATTCGCCTGGAAAGCCACCTCAAACCCACCACCCGACAAACCAGCAATACCAGGACTCGTCCCCGCCATCATCCCCAACTGCCACGAAACATTCCCCGCCGAACCCACCGTCCACAACGAACCCGTATTCGCCTGAAACGCCACCTCAAACCCACCACCCGACAAACCAGCAATACCAGGACTCGTCCCCGCCATCATCCCCAACTGCCACGAAACATTCCCCGCCGAACCCACCGTCCACAACGAACCCGTATTCGCCTGAAACGCCACCTCAAACCCACCACCCGACAAACCAGCAATACCAGGACTCGTCCCCGCCATCATCCCCAACTGCCACGAAACATTCCCCGCCGAACCCACCGTCCACAACGAACCCGTATTCGCCTGAAACGCCACCTCAAACCCACCACCCGACAAACCAGCAATACCAGGACTCGTCCCCCTCATCATCCCCAACTGCCACGAAACATTCCCCGCCGAACCCACCGTCCACAACGAACCCGTATTCGCCTGAAACGCCACCTCAAACCCACCACCCGACAAACCAGCAATACCAGGACTCGTCCCCGCCATCATCCCCAGACGCCAGTCGACGCAACCGCCCGGACCGACCGTCCAGAGGCTGCCGGTATTCGCCTGAAAGGCGACCGCGTAGCCACCGTCGGAAAGCCCGGCGATGGCCGGACTGGTCCCCGGCATCAATCCAAGCTCCCAACTCACGTTCCCAGCCGAGCCCACCGTCCATAGGCCGCTGGTATTGGCCTGGAAAGCAACTTCAAAACCAGAGCCCGCGCCGCCGGGGCCGGTGGCGCAGGGGTTCACTCGGGCAACGGCCGGACCCGCGGCGCTGATCATCAGCGATCCCAGGACGAGGCCCGCCACCACCCCGTTGATCAGAAACCTTCGAAATCGACTGGCACGCAATGCGAAATAATCCCGCACAGGAACTCCCAGGTCGTTGAGTGGCGCCCGTTTCGCAAGCGTATGCCCCGGCCAGACCGGACAGATCAATCCGCCGGACACCCGACAACTGATCGTCACCCGCGTCTACGCCAACCGGGCGTAATCGACAGGCAACCGCCGCTGCCCCAACATGATCACGAACCAGACGAACAGCCCGGGCCTTCGTCTCCTCGTCGTACTTGCTTGGCATGACGCCATCCTTCCCAACCTGGAAGGTGTGCATCAAACCCGGGACGGTTCAAAGTAGCCGTCGGGTGGCATCAATGCTGTGCAACCCAACTGTGTCCGTCAACCTGGCCAAGCCCAAGGCCCCGACCAAGGCCCCGGCCCCGCCCAAGGCCCTGCCCCTGCCCAAGACCCCGGCGCCCAAGCCCAAGGCCCCGGCCAAGCCGACATCGAATCCCCGATCAGACGTCGTCGAAGGCGACGATGTCCTGGTCCAGTTCCACCATCTGCACGGTCACCGCGAGCCGCGGATTGGCCTCGTCCGACACCTCGCGGAGCACCACAAACGGCGCACTGACCAGGAGTCTGACCGCGCTTCGGAAGTGGTATCCGTCCTCGTCGCCCTCGATCACGGTGCGGTACTCGATGCACTGCCTGCCGAGCGCGCTCACCGTTCCAGCCCGACGTTCGAACGCCGCATCGAGTTGAGGCTGCAGGATCTGTTCGGCCACCGGCGCGATACGGCCGGCATCGATCGCCCACGGTTCCCGGCCGGACTCCCTGACCTCGCCAACCCCGGTGGCGGTATTCCCGGAGAGCACCGTCGGATTCGCCGGTGCTCGCCCCGAACGGGCCGAGGCATCCATGAAATCCTCCATCGTCCGCGGCGTCGCACCGAAGCCGCGGGCCGAGGTCACGTCCTCGACGATTTCCGAGAACGCACGACCGGTCTCGTCGACGACCCGAAATCGGTTGCCCTGCAGGGAGATGACGAGTGGAAACGCCACTGTCTCGGTTCCTGGCGCCGATCTGGTGCGTACCAGTCGGGCATGAACATTCGGGTACTCCGAGGCACCCGTCATGGTTTCACACTGGCCGCGAGGTTTTTGGTGAGCTGGTCGTAGTCAGCAATGTCCTTGCCGGTCATATCGTAGGTGCGGCTGTTCGCCGGGATGCCTTCGGCAATCAAATAGTCCATATGGGCACGGCCCATTCCTGCATAACGCACGCCTCGTTTGGCCGCGTCCCGCACGGCGTGCGAGAAGTGCAGGTTGCGCCACTTGTCGAAGACTCCTTGTTTCTCGCTGTTGGACCCCCTCTTCATCGCCTTCAGGTCCGTTCTCTCTGTGTTGCTCAGCGCGTCGTCGGTGGCTGCTCTGGCCAGCATGGCGGACACGAACGTCTGGCAGAAGGTGATCAAGGCCGGGATCAGCTTCTTGCCGGCTGGGGTGTCCAGCGCGTCACCCAGATAGGCGTCGACGACCAGACTGGTCAAGAAGCCGTCGAGTTGTCCGCTGAGCGATTTCTGCAGCTTCTGCAGGTCCTTGAGCTCCTTCGGCACCTTCTTTTTCGCAGCCTTGAGCGCGGCGATGTCCGCGGCGACGTCCTTGCTGTAGCCCCAGGCGATCTTCAGGTAACGCTGGGCCGGCTGGCCAACGTAGGCACCGGGTTTCAGGTCGTCGAGCCTTCCGGAGCTCAGGATCGGCACCAAGAGATTGAGCCCATATCCCATCTTCGGGAAGAGCGACTCCGCCCCGAATTGTTGTTTGTCGGCTACCCCGGCAACGCCCATCCTGGCGAATCTGTCCTTGTTCTCGGTTTCATAGGCAGCCTTCATCGATGACCCGGGCGCCATGGTGTCCACCGACAACGGCTCGTAGATGAAGCTGGTCGAACCGACCGCCCTGACCACCTCTTCGAGAGTGACCTGGGTGTGGTTCTCGCCGAGCAGGTTGGTGCCCGTTGGAGAAAATCGCACCCAGGTGCCCTTGCTGGCCGGCCCGGGGAGGTTCCCGAGGTAATCGGTCTTGCCCGCGGCGTGCGCCTTGAACTCCGCATCGCTGCCGTAGTCCCGGACGACCTTGTCGGCGGCGAAAGCCTTCATCGCGGGATCGAGACTCGGCTCGGTCGGCTTCACTTGCGCCGCGCTCACCCACGCCCAGCGCTGAATCGGCAGATCCGCAGCCGCCTCGCGATCGGGTTGAGGTGTCCGGGGAGGCCCGATGACGGCCGCCACGGCCCGATTCCCGGCGGTTCGCTGCAAGTTCGGGATCCGTTGGCGAGACACACCTGCAGGCGCCGCGCGTAGCACCGACGGGGATGTCGACCTCGGCCGATCGGTCGAAACCGCCTCCGGCGCAGTGGAATCGGCATCCAGCTGTCCAGTATGACGCGGCCGGTGGGTTCGATCCTGCATGACGACCCGATCACCGCCCCACCCGCCGCGGGCCTCACATCCGGCGGAAATGCGCCTGCGGGCACCAATCTTCAGGATAAGTCGGCCACCGGGCCGGACAAAGCCCTTTCGGGCAGTTCTCGATGCCCGGGCCGAGAGGGGCGGCGAGGAACCAAGAGGAGCGGCGAGGACCAAGAGGAGCCGGCGAGGACCAAGAGGAGCCGGCGAGGACCAAGAGGAGCGGCGAGGACCAAGAGGACCGGCGAGGACCAAGGAGCGGCGAGGACCGAGAGAAGCGGCGAGGACCGAGAGGAGCGGCGAGGACCAAGAGAAGCGGCGAGGACCAAGAGAAGCGGCGAGGACCGAGAGGCAGACCAAGAGGAACCAAGAGGAGCCGCGAAGGGCCGAGCGGAACCGCGAGCCAGCGGCCCCGGGGAAGCCAGATCACCCGACAACAGCGGAAGCCCGAGCCGGCGCGCGACAGGGACCGATCGCAACGGACAACCTCAGCGAACGCCCGAGACCAACCGACCCTGGGGGTGCACAACCACCGATCCTGTAACAGACTCGACGGCATGACACGACGCCTGTCGGCCCGCCCGGTGAACGCAATCCCGGTCAGCACCATCCCGGTGCCCAGATGAGCGCGAAGCGCCGTCAGCCGCAGGTCGCCGTCATCGGCGCCGGTTCCTGGGGAACCGCGGTGGCCGCGATCGTGGCGCGCAACAACAAGACGGTCATGTGGGCCCGGTCGGACGAGGTCGCGGAGCAGATCAACGATCGGCACGTCAACGAGCGTTACCTGCCGGATTTCGCGCTGCCGCGGTCGCTGGCCGCGACGTCCGACCTGCAACGGGCGACGGAGACGTCGGACGTCATCATCATGGCGGTGCCGTCACACGGGTTCCGGGCGTCGCTTGATCGAACTGGCGCCCTACCTGCGGCCCTGGATCCCGGTGGTCAGCCTGGTCAAGGGACTGGAGCAGGTCACTCACCGCCGGATGACGGAGATCGTCGACGAGATATTGCCCGGTCATCCCGCCGGCGTGCTCGCCGGACCGAACATCGCCCGCGAGGTGGTGGCCGGTTACGCAGCCGCCGCCGTGGTCGCGATGCCGGACCAGCATCTCGCCGCGCAGCTCGGAGAACTGTTCCGCACCAAGTACTATCGGATCTACTCGTCGTCAGATGTGGTGGGCGTGGAGATCGCCGGGGCACTGAAGAACGTCTTCGCGCTCGCTGTGGGCATGGGTGACGGACTGGGTGCCGGCGACAACACCAGGGCCATGGTGATCACCCGATCGCTGCGGGAGATGACCAGGCTCGGCGAGCGAGTGGGCGGCGATCGGGAGACGTTCTCCGGCCTGGCCGGGATGGGCGACCTGGTGGCGACCTGCACCAGCCCCTACAGCCGGAATCGGCACGTCGGTGAGCAGATCGGCCGCGGGATTCCGATGGCCGAGATCCTGGCCGGGATGAAGCAGGTGGCCGAAGGGGTCAAGACGACGTCGGTGGTGATGAAGCTGGCCGCCGATGCCGGCATCGAGATGCCGATCGCGCGGGAGGTCGACGCGGTGGTCAATCACGGTTCCACACCGGAGCAGGCCTACCGCGGGCTGCTCAACGTCGCACCCGGCCACGAGGTCCACGGCGAAGGACCGTGACACGGGGCAGTAAGGCAGCCCGCCCGAAACCACTGTCAGCAGGGCAACTTTCCGGTGACGGCCAGCTTCAGCGATCGCAGCATGATCGTGACATCGCCGCCGACTGACCAATTCTGGATATAGCGCACGTCGCTTTCGGCGGTGATATCGGACGGATCCGACAGCCGCCACGGGCCGGTGAGACCGGGCCGAACGGTGACCGGGTGCGCAGTGACGTCGCCCGGAGCCGCCGGCTTCGGACCGACGACGGACATCTGCCCGGCCAGCACGTTGAACAGGCCAGGCGCACAGGCCAGCCCGGTCCGTCTCAGCAGGCGGCCGATGGACGTGGTGGCAACATCGTATTCAGCCCGCCGAGCCCGACCGGCCGGCTCGCCAACCAAAGCCGGACGCGCCTTCGCCCCGTACGGTGTGCAGCGGAAAGTCCACCTCTTGAACGCCTTGCCCCGACGCCCAACGCATTCCTCCAGGTGCAGGACCGGGTCGCCGTCGGCGAGCACGACCATCACAGCGGCGGCGACCAGCAGCGGCGCCAACAGCAGAATGCAGACAACCGCCACCGTCAGGTCCAGAGTTCTCTTGGTGAACACCTGTCGTCGGGAAAGGTCGGCACTGGCGGCCGGTCGGGGCCGAACACCCGCGGGTTGACGACGGCAACCGCCTCGGAACTCGAGGCCGCTGCGCCGACGGTGTCGGTCCGGTCGCTGCGGACAGGAATCTCCGCGAATCGTGTCTCGATCAGAAGCGCCTGGTCCGGATCCGGAGTCCTGATCGCGCAGGACCAAGACACCGTTCACCTGGTAGCCGGAGTCGAGACCGTCCCGCAGTCGACCATAGAGGGCGCCGGCACCGGCCAGATCCCCCACCATCACCGCGCCGTGCTGGCGTCCCTGCGAGCGGCAGAATGCAGTGAACCGGCGGTGCCAGAACCAGTGGTTGACGACAAGGCCGGTCATGCCGAGTGGTGCGACAATCAGCAGGTACGTGCGGGCGGGATCGGCCATGGTGAGGTAGCCGACGATGCCCACTCCGGCGAACACCATCAGTGACGCGAGCAGTATTCGTCGACGCTCCGACCTGCTGTTCCTCAGCACCCAGGTGTCCCACACGCCCTCGACGGCCAGCAACACCAGCCACGACACCGCGACAACGATGCCGACCAGCCAAGCGAAACCCTCAGTGGACCAGGAGAAACCGAGGTTGAAATTGATGTCGAAGGTGATCAATTGAGCAACGACGACAGCGAAGATGATCACCACCGCATCGCAACCGATGATCAGCGGTCGATGGGAGTTCAGCCAGTCGTCGGGCCGAGGGATTCGCTCCGGGTTGAGCGGTGATGGCTCATCAACGCGGCTTGGCCCGTCGGCGGGCGGGTCCGGAACCGACAAGGGCAACGACGGGGCCGGCGGTGGGAGCGTCACGCGTCGCAGGTCGGGTTGGCCGCCGCGGGTGCGTTGGGTGGGAATGCCCGGATGGAGAACGGCTGGCGCGGGTTGTGCGTGCGTGATGGACGCAGCCCTCTCCACCATGCTCCACCACCTCACCCGATCAGCGATTGAACTACTCCATGATAAGTTCAGATCCCGCTGAGTGATGGATTGGCGCGTGTGACATCATCTTGTACCTGATCGCCATGTAACGTCACCCCGTCGCCAATTCACTCTCCCATTAGTGATGTCATTTCGACAGGCATCTCGCGACAAAACAGTCAAGAAATACACGTCTGCATCAACAACAGCCTGCTGGCGCAGGAATTCACGAATAGCGCTGAGCGGATGGCTTCCGCCGAAAGTCGTCGGATCGAGTTCGCGTTCGTCGCTAACCCAGCCGAGCGAGGGCCTGATCCGCCAGGAGCGCCTTGATCCGTCCGACCGGATAGCCGGCCACCTTCGCGGCGTCGCCCACAACGACCACGGCAAAGGTCGCCAGCAGTCGAGCGCCCAGCCGATCAGGGCTGCCTTCCCGGGTGCGCCACACCCTGCGGAGGAAGGGTCCGACATGTCCGAACAGTGCGACGCAGGCGGCAACCCTGACCAGACTGGAACGGCGGAAGACGAGGAGCGCGACAGCTGCGCCGAGATAGGCACCCAGGAGCCGGGTGACGACACCGTTGTCCATCGTCGCCCGGCCTTCCGCCCGGGATGTCTCGAAGTTGTCGGCCAGGTAGTCGCGCAAGGATTGCCGCGGATTCCATGAGGATCGTGCGGACGGAACGAACCGGAATGCCCCGCCCGCTTCCCGAACGGCGCGGTCGAAGGCCTTGTCCTGGCCGTAGCGGAGCCATTCGGGGTATCCGCCGACCCTGTCCCAGATCGATTTCGAGAAGGCCAGCGAACTGCTGGACGGCAAGAACGACGCCGGCCCGATTTCATCGGCGGGTGGCATTTCGACCCGGCCGATGGCCCGTTCCATCAAGGACGAGCCCACCGGCTGGATCAGTCCGGCCGCGGCTTCGGTGCCCTCCGACAGCGCGCTCCACAACCGGGCGAGCCATTCGTGGTGCAGGCACACAGCACCGTGGACGACGGCGATGTGCTCGAACGACGCCGACTCGATGGCAAGATTCCTGCCCTCCGACGTCGATGCGCCCGGGGACTCGAGGAACCTGACCGTCATGCCCGCCGGTGGCTGCCACGAATCCAGCAGCCGGCGGGTGCCGTCCGTCGAGCCCAGGTCGGTGATCAGCAGCTCGGCCGGCAGCAGGCTCTGCCGGCCGATACTGATCAACAGGTCGGCCAGATCGGTCTCGGCATTGAGCACGGTGAGGACGAGGGTGACGGGCGCTACCTCGCGGACCCGGGCCGTCATGACGTCACGACGGCAGTCTCGCGGTCACCGTGGGTTGGCACGACAGCCCACTATCGTGGCCCCACACCGCACGCTATTCGCGCGAAGCGCACCACAGGTGGGGTTCGCCGGAGAGGTCACGCTGATTCGCCTCGCTCGGCAGGATCGGAACGGCCCTTTGACGGACACGAAGTCGCACCCCCCGGTGAGATATGGGCATTGATGTCGCGTTGCACAATACTGGACGTCACGTACGCAACGACTGTCAGCAAATTGCGCTGACCAGCGTGAATCACCCATTCGGCCAAGTACTTTCGAGTGACCGCACCCGTCCGGTCGATCATTCCGCATTGTTTCGGTGACCATTTCTGCAGGCGAATCGGCGCCTTCGTGTGCTTGATGTTCTGGTGCTCGGGCTGTTACCTGGGTCACCTCTTTCGGAAGAGGAAGCGGCAGATTCGGCGTCCAAGTAAACCGGTGGCAACCCAGCACGGCGCGCCCGAATCGGTTACACTCAGTCGCAGTCGGTCACTACTGGTAGTGTAGCGGGGAAGTGATCGGCGAGGAGAGGGAGTGCGCAGAATGGCATCGCTGCCCCTGATTCTGATGATCGGCGGTGCCTTCTGCGCCCTGATCGTCGCCCTGTGGGCGGCGCGACGGATGCAATTCACCGGATCCGCTGTCCGCAACCGACCCGCCCAGCGAGGGGTCTCGTTCGCGACCGATGGCGAGGGCGCGCCCGGCGGCACGATCGGGTCGGCGGATGCTCGCACCCGAGCGCGCCAGCGTCACCAGGCGACGGGGCCGGCAGCACGCGGTACCCACGCCGCTGTAACCGGATCAGCGGTGCCGGACGAGCGTTTTGCGCCGCCGATCGCAGTCCGTGGTCCGAGCAGGAATCAGCAATAGCCGGACTGGGTGTTCGCCGCAGCGGCATTCGATGAAATCAGGCACCATTCGGCAGTGATGGTGGAAGATTCGTTCGGATATTTCGAACCGAGGTACCCCAATCCTGTCCCAATGGGATCATCTCCCGCTCGCGCGGCGGCGACGCCAATTCGGGGAACCTGAGCGACCAGCACCACAAGTACCAGGACGCTGGCGACCCATGCGCCGAGCAACACGTACCAGGCCATGCGCCCCTTGCTCCGGTCCCTGGTCCGTGGGTCGCGAGGTTTCTTGTCCGGTTCCCACCACGCCGAGGACCGCATCGGGTCCTCGACCAGATGAAACGATGCCACGGAGAAGACGACTATCCCGGCGGCCGCCAACGAGAAATAGGCAAGAGTGTCAGCGGGGATCACCGAAGCAAGCAGCACGATGACCGGCAAATGCCAGAGGTAGAGCGAGTAGGAGATCTTCCCGACGTACACCGAGGCCGGGTTGGTCAGCGGCCAGGCGAAGGCCGGGGTGCCCCCAACGCCTGCAGCAATGACCGCAGCGGCGCCGGCCACCGGAAGCGCGGCCCAGGGTGCAG
Source organism: uncultured Actinomycetota bacterium (assembly GCA_963730295.1). GTDB lineage: Bacteria > Actinomycetota > Actinomycetes > Mycobacteriales > Nakamurellaceae > Nakamurella. The sequence continues at coordinate 43,428 of CAVSRE010000018.1, forward strand.
GGAACCCGCTGGTGGGGATGACGAACAGGCTGGCGCCGATCGCAACCAGGCCAAGATAGAACAGGTACGGACGAATAGTGGCCGGTATGCGGACAAGTCTCGCGGCGGTCACCGCGAGGATGGCGCCAACCGCTAATTCCCAGGCTCGGGAGAACGTGGACAGGTATGCCCACCAAGCATTATTCGCCGTCTCGAGCATTGCCCAACCGAACGATGCCGCGGCGATGACAACCAGCGCGGCGTAGATGAATCTATTTGCGGACCCCGTGCGAATCCCCACCTGCCCACCAATCACGCCGAAGGCGGCGATCAACAGGATCGGCCACACGAGGTAGAACTGTTCCTCCACGGACAACGACCAGATATGTAAGCAGCGGTGACGGCGGGAGGGTCCTGCTGGACTCCGTGACGGCGAAATGCCAGTTCGAAGCGAGCAGCAACGACCACAAGGCATCGCCGACTACTTCCTGGAAACGGACAGCACGCAACAGGAAGTAGGAGGCGACCACGGTGACCAGCACGCAGACGGTGGAGGCCGGCACGATCCGTTTGATCCGCCGCCGATAGAAGCCGGTCCACGAGATCCCGCCGGTTCGTTCATGTTCCCGCAACATCAATGAAGTGATGAGATATCCGGAGATGACGAAAAAGACGTCGACCCCGATATAGCCGCCGGCCGGCCACCCGAATAAGTGGTCGAGGATGACGACGCCGACCGCGACTGCGCGAAGACCCTGGATGTCCGGACGGAACCCGGACCCGGTCTTGGCGGGCATCACCGATGGTCGGTGTTGGGGACCAGTCGCCATGGGTAAATGCTGTCACACGATGTACGCAGCCTGTTGCGTTCCGTTGGAGGCTGGCGTTCGGTGCCTGTTTCGCTTCGGTTCGGACCGAGCCTTGACACCTTGGGGCGTAACGGAGTGCTGCCGCGGCGGCCTCATCAGGGGAAATTCGACTCGTTTGACGCTGATTGTGGAGGATCGGTTCGGATATGTGGAACCGAGTTACCACAATATCGTCGGGCCCGAATTGGAGTGCTGCACTGTCGACATCAGCTGCGCCCCTATCACCGTGACCGCGCCGAAAATCGTGTCGGCCGCCTGCCGGTGATCGAGCACTGTTCCGCCGTAGGGGTCGGTCACGTCATAGTTGTCGAACCGATTGTTGCCCCGCTCTGCGGCGACGCGCGCGACCAGGTCAACCGGGCTGGTTCCGGCCGTTGGTTGTGCAGGTGAAGCCGTTACGGATTGGGAGAATTCCAGCATGGTGAAGGTGCGCCGCAACGCGCGCGGCACCCGCTCGAGAACAATTGACCGTTGTTCCCTGGTGGCCGTGAGGATGAGATCGGCCTCCTCGCAGGCGCGATCGGTGAGGCAACGGGAGCGAAAGCCGGCCGGATCGCCGCCCAGCCGGCGAAGCTCCTCCGCAGCATGCGGTTCCATGTCCAGACCGTCGTAGGCATGGGTTCCGGCGCTGGTCACTCGGAATCGCGCGGCGTCGGCACCGTTACCCAACACCATCAGGAGTAATTGCTGCGCCATCGGCGAGCGGCAGATATTTGCCGTGCAGACGAACAGAATTTTGAACGGTTCATGTGGGTCGTCAATGCCCGGACCGGGTCGGGCGCTGTGCCGTTCGGGATGTTCGCCGTTCATCGACCGGTCGTCAGTGTGCGCGAGGAGTGGTCGGCGTCAGCGAGCCATTGCTGCTGGGTGCGGCATGGGCGGGTGAGGGGCGCACCTCGCCGCCACCGTTGGGAGACTGAATGTCAGACGGTGGAATGGAATCCCCGACTGCCGGGTCCACGTTGTCCGGAAGGCTGTCAGCCTGGGGAGCAGAGCGGGATCACCCGGTGCACCGGGGACCGCTTCAGGGACCGGAGTTTCCGGGGAGATCTTGGCGCCGGCCTTGGGGCCGTACCCGTATCCATATCCATACCCGTATCCGTACCCCTTGCCGCCCCGCTCGGGCGCGAAGTTGAGCACGGTTCCGACCAGCGCCGCCCCGACCGAATCCAGTCGCTTCCTGGCCTGGGCCGCTTGATCTTTCGTTGTCTTGCCGTGTCGGATGACCATGATTGCCCCGTTCGCCTCTGCAGCGAGCAGTGCGGCATCGGTGACGGGAAGCAGCGGCGGGGCGTCGATGATGACGATGTCGTAGCTGGCCCGGAGGGTCTCCAGCAGCGATTTCATGGCCTTCGATTGCAGCAATTCCGCCGGGTTGGGTGGCAGGGCTCCGCTGGTGACGACGTCGAGGCCATTGTTGCCCCAGGGCTGCACAACGTCGGCGACGTCCATCCGGCCGGACAGAACCGTGGAGAGTCCGACCACGCGTTCGAGGTTGAGGTAGTCCGCAACGCGTGGCCGGCGGAGGTCTGCCTCGAGCAACAGCGTGTGTTGCCCGGCCTGGGCGAGCGTGATGGCGATATTGATGGCCGTCGTGGATTTCCCGTCACCGGGCATCGGGCTGGTGATGGCGAACACCTTGGAGGGCATGTCGACGTCGATGTACTGCAGATTGGTCCGCAACACGCGGAATGATTCCAACCGGGGGGCATGGGTGTCCAGCTCGGTGACGAGCGGGCTCTTCACCGCAGCGGGGTCGTACAGCACGGCGCCCATCGAGGCGGCGCCGGTGATCTCCTCCAATTGCTCGGCGGTCTTGATGGTGGTGTCCAAGGTTTCCCGGAGCCACGCGGCGCCGAGACCGATCAGCAGGCCGAGGATGGCGCCGAGACCGATGGTCGTGAGGGGCCGCGGGGCGACCGGGGTGGACGGCAGGCTCGCCGCGTCGACGATGTTCGCCTTGATCGGCGCAGTCGCCGCGCTGGTCGCGCCCTCCAGTTCCGAGACGTAGCCGGCGAACACCTCCGCCGTGGTCTGGGCCAGGAGCTGCGCCTCGGTGGGGCTGGGGTCGGTGACGGTCACCTCGAGGATGACCGACTCCGGAGCCGCCACCGCGCTGATCTGGCCGACCAGGGCTGTCGGCGAAACATCGAGCTGCAGCTTGTCGATCACCTTCTCCGCCATTGTCGAACCCTTGATGAGGTCCGCATACGACGTCACCCGTTGTTGCGAGAAAAGACCACCCTGATAGGCCTGCGCATTGGCGGAATCTGAGGTCGGTGTCGACACGAACAGCCGGACGGTGGACGCGTACTGCGGGGTGGTGCGGTACACGACAAGCGCCGCTGCGCCGGTTCCGACCAGCACGCAAACCACGATTAACACCCACTGCCGCCGGAGAACCCGCAAGTAGTCGCGCAGGTCCACGGTTTTCCTCCAGAGGTGAAGCGGAGCCGAAATGCGCGGCGTGGTGAGCCCATTAGTCGCCGGTTGGGTGAGCACCTACGCCGCGGTCGCGACTGCCCGGGGGCTGATACGGTAGGTAACGGACACGGTACTCCACGTCACACCTTCCGGGTGGCCCAACCTCGTAGTTCACGGGCAATGGGAGTGCGGGGCGTATACCCAAATCCCCTAGCGAGTTCACCAATCAATATCGGGGACACCAGCGGGCGCATTGGCGTCAGCTTGCCAGCGCCTGCGGTGTTACAGCGAGGGGACGAACGATTCATGGAGTCGGAGCACGAGCCGCCGACTTCGCCGAATCGCCTGACGACAATATGGCAGAGGCAGAACGGAGCGCCAAAGGGACGGCCACCCCGCCGCACCGAATGGCCCGGCTGGCCTCGTGGGCGATGATCGTTGCCGGCGTCGTGGTCCTCGCGGGATCCGCCTGGCTGGGCTGGCGTAGCTACCAGGCCCTATACCCACTTGACGAATGCGTCGGCCGAGGTCAGCCGACTGCAGGCCGAGATGAACGGCGTCACGGCGATTGATCCGGCCACAACCGCCGCGACAGTGGCACACCTGCAGCACGAATCGTCCGCTGCCCGTTCCGCGGTGGACGACCCGGTGTACCGGGCGTCGACTTGCTGCCCTGGCTGGGTCCGAATTTGGCCGCGGTTCGGCAGGTGACGGTGACCGTCGACACCCTCGCCACCGATGTGATGCCGTCGCTCGTAGACGTCGCCCGGTCACTGCGGCCGGATCAGCTCGCACCGAAGGGTGGAGTCGTCAACCTGGCGCCGATCGAGCAGGCCTCGGGTGCGTTGCAGCGTGCCGACCAGGCCGTCGCTGCGGCCCGCGAGGTGATCGACAGTATCGATCGCTCGGAACTGGTTGCGCCGGTGCGAATGCGGTCCTGACACTGTCGAACAAGCTTTCGCTACTGCGGCCTCGGTGACTGGCACGGGCGCCAGCGCCGCCCGGCTGTTGCCGCCGATGCTGGGGGCGGACGGTCCCCGCGACTATCTGGTGGTGTTCCAGAACCTGGCCGAGCCGCGCGCGACGGGCGGCATGTTCGGCTCGTTCGCGGTCGTCCACACCGACCAGGGCAAGGTCACTGTCCTCGACGAGGGGACGCCGACCCGAACACTCGGGCGTGTTCGATCCACCCGTCGAGCAGCTGTCGGCCGAGCAGCTCCGAACTGTACACGGCCCGACCGGCCGTCTATCCGGCCGATGTCAACTTGACGCCCGACTTCGCTGTTGCGGCCGACCCTTTCGCAAAGATGTACACGGCTCGAACCGGGAACACCGTGAACGGGCTGATCGCGATCGATCCGGTTGCGCTGTCCTACTGATGGCGGGCACCGGCCCGGTCGATGCCGGTGATGGTGTCGTGCTCACTGCGGACAACGTGGTGTCCGTCCTGCTCTCCACCGCATATCAGGACTATGCGGACGGCCTGGATCAAGGCGCCGCGGGACGCGTTCCTGGCAAGGGCCGCCGGCGCCGTCTTCACGACCGTCTCCACCGGACGGCGGGAATGCGGAAAAGATCATGGCCGGCCTCGTCAAGGCGGCCGGTGAGCGTCGACTCCTGGTGTGGAGTGCGGACCCGTTGGAGCAGGCCGACTTGGCGGCGACCGAACTGGCCGGGCAATTGCCGCAGACGTCCGGCACACCGACCATCGGGGTCTTTCTCAATGACGGCACCGGCGGAGAAGTTGGCTATCTACCTGAGCAATGAGATCGCGGTGACCGCTGGCGATTGCCGCACGGACGGCCGTCGATGCTCACCGTCGAGGTCATCCTGAACTACTCGGCGCCATCGTCCGGCCTGCCGGCCTATGTGACTGGTCCGGCCCAGTTGGTCGAGCCGTACTCGCTTCAAACCAACGTGTCAGTGTTCGCGCCGGTCGGTGGGGGCGTGGTCAATGCGATGGTCGACGGGTCCTAATGGCTTCCAGCTGGGAACGGAGGGTGCCCTCGAAGTGGGAACGGTGACGGTCGTCATCGAGCCGGGTGGGGTCGGTGAAGTGGACTTCTCCGTGTTGGGTCCACCGCCGTTGGGAGCGGCAGCAGATATCGTCCCAACTCTTGTATTGACACCCGGGGTCAACCCCTGGGTCGAGTCTGTTGATCCCTATCGGCCTTGTGTATCCGGCGGGACTTAACGCCGATTCTCGGGTCCTCGTTCAGCGCATTATCGTGCAGGTCAGTTCCACACTTTCGTGTATGGCCGCAAATTTGCCGCGCGGAAAGCCGGAAAAGTCGTAGCAGTCAGTTACCTGTGATGCGCAACGTGGGTTGGTCCTCTGGGCTATTTTCCCAACCGATTGGCTTGAAACGACTCTCATGCGTGAAGCCCGCGATTTGGTGACAGAGTGGTGCCTTCGAAGGCTGCAATATGCTCGCCACATACAGGCGGGGCAACCACGGGCGGAGGGGTCTGTCAGGATTGGTCGTGCCCTCCACCTACTCGGGGCTCTTCACTGCCGGGGGGATGGCGAGTGTTCGCTGGTCTACCTCTCCTGGTTCACGGGGTCAGGCGGCGCAGATTCGCCATGCGTCGTGGTAGTCACCTAGATTAGGGCTCAAGTGCCAAGTTGGCGGTGCAATTCGATGAAGATCCTGATCACCACACAGGTATTTCCGCCGGAACACCACCCGACGGCAGTCATGGTGCAAGAATTCGCGGCCGATCTCCTGAGCCCGCGGTCATGAGGTCACTGTCGCTTGCGGGTACCCGCATCATCCGATCGGCCGCCTGATCGGCAGCACCAAAAGACGTCCGGTGCTTCGCGAGAATCAGCAGGGCATCAACGTGGTACGCGGATGGCATTTCATCTCCGAGCGTCCGGGGATGGCCGCCCGGGCAGGAGTCATGCTGTCGCAGGCGGGTGGTACCGCTATCGCCGCCCACGTCGCCGGTCTGAGGCCCGACGTGGTGGTGAATTTCGGACCTCCACTCATCGGACCTCTCTTGACGTCCACCGTTGCGTGACGGGCGCAGGCTGCCCCTGGTCACAGTCATCTATGACCTCTATCCCGATGTAGCGATCGAAACCGGGAAGGTCACCAACAGGGCGATGATCGCGATCACTCGTTGGGCGGAGCGCAGAACCTATCGGGCATCCGATCGCATCGTTGTCCTTTCCGAGGGTTTCCGCCGAACCCTCGCTATCAAGGGCGTGAACCCGGACAAGGTTGATGTCATTCCCGTGTGGCTGGACCCCGATGAAATCCATCCGTCCAACCGATTGAACACGTGGAGGACTGAACAGGGAATCGACCCGAGTGCCTTCGTGGTCTTGTACGCGGGGACCATCGGTCTGGTGTCTGGTGCGGAAGTCATGGCAGAAGTGGCAGATCGACTCCGAGCAATACGCAACCGAACCAGTAAGAGGACATAACA
>CAVSRE010000019.1:0-33103 GCA_963730295.1 uncultured Actinomycetota bacterium
GAGGATTGACCTCGTAGTCGACAAAGGTGGTAGGCAGCGGTGATTCGTCATAGTTGCTGCAAACGACGTCGACCTCTTCGGGATGCTTGACCTTGTTCACGCGGTACATGCCGGCCTCGACCGGAACCCAGGCCAGGAGATGAACCAGCCACCGCGGGGAGATCGTCGACATCTGCGGCACGGTCTTGGTGACGTCAGCGAGATTTCTTGCGCCCGCATCACCCAGGGCGTTGGACTGAGCCTGACCTGTAGTCATTCGCGTGACTCCTCGAGGGCCTTCGGTAGCCGGACTGTTTTGCAGCTACCGGGAACGTCTTTGGACCCTAGCGGCATTTGCACCATTCGGGCAGGGCGGCAGCGCAACGGTGTCAGGTATCCGGCTGATCAAGCTCACCAGATTGCCGCGACGGACTTGACGCACCCGGATGCCCCGCCGCCCGGCCCGGCTCTTCAGGATCGTCTCCGGCCGGGCCGTCAGCGGACTCGAAGCGATTGCGCGCATTCGACCGCTGGATCGGTAGCCGGCGGGCCGACAACCAGGCGCCGGCGATCGGCACCGCAGCGGCGAGAGCGGCGATCCGCACACCGAGCGCAAGACTGGATTCGGTCGCCTGCTGCACTCCGGCCAGACTCTCGGGTGGCAGGGTCGCGAAGACTCCGCTGCCACCCGGGTCCGCCGGACTACTGGCGATCGCCTGCGCCACCGCCACCCGCTGGGACTCGGGGATCTCGGACGCCGACGCCGCCAACCGATCGCCCAGGGTGGCGCCCAGCACCCCGCTGAGAATCGCCGTCAGAACGGCAACCCCGACCGCTGAACCCAGTTGCCTCGCCGCGCTGGACAGGCCACTTGCCTGTCCGACCCGCTGAATCGGCACCTCCAGCAATGTCACCCTCGTCAGCTGGCTGATGGCGAAACCCACGCCGGTGCCATAGACGAGCAGCGGCCCGGCCATCCACCACACAGCCGCATCCGGATCGAGCACGACCGCCAGCAACACCAGACCGACCACCTCAAGAGCGAGCCCGAGCATCACCCAGGTCCGGCCCTGGACGGACTTCCGCGTCGCGGTCAGCGGCGCAGAGATGAAGGAACCGAGGGCCGTCGGTAGCACCACAAGTTGCGCCTCGAGCGGTGAGAGTCCGCGGCCGACCTGCAGGTACAGCGGCAACAGGAACAGAATGCCGAACTCACCCAACGCCACGACCAGGACAGCCAGGCTCCCTGCCGAGAAGGACGGGATCTTGAACAGCGAGAGGTCCACCAGCGTGGGCCGGCCGGCGGCACCCCTTGACCGCTCGACCAGCACGAAGATCACCAGCACGATCACCCCGATCGCCAGCGACGCGAAGCCGATGCTGACGAGAGCGCCTGTCCCCCAATCGATCGGGCCAAGAGTCACATCGGCGGTTGGCGAGAACCACCCCGCCCGCGGCGCCTCGACGAGGCCGTAGACCAGCGCCGCCAGGCCGACGAACAACAGCAGTTGACCCAGCGGGTCCGCGCCGTCGGTACGTTCCTGGCCCGGTATCGCCGGAACCGTGCGCATGATGCCAATGACGACAACCAGCGCAATCGGCAGGTTGATCAAGAAGGCGGACGGCCAGCCGAACCAATCCACCAGTGCCGAGCCCAACAATGGACCGAGCGCGGCCGCGGTACCGATGGTGGCGCCGTAGACGGCGAACGCGGTCACCAGTGCGGGCCCGCGATACAACGAATTAATCAGGCCCTGCACCGTGGGCAGCACCGCCGCAGCAGCGGCACCCTGTAACAGTCGGCCGGCGATCAACACGGCACTGGACGGCGCCAGCGCGCAGAGCAAGCTCGTCGCCGCGAACGCGCAGACCCCGATGATGAGCATCCGGCGTTGGCCGATGCGATCCGCCAACCGGCCGAACGTGATCAGCAAGGAGGCCAGCATCAGGCCGTACCCGGAGACCACCCACTCCGCCGCCGTGAGGGTCAGGCCGATGTCGGCGCTGATCGACGGCAGTGCGACGTTCACGATCGTCGCGTCGATGATCGCCAGCGTGGTGGCAAGGCCGAGGAAGACCAAGGCACCCCTGGGACCGGTCCCGCTGGGACCCGGGTTTCCCGCGGCTCGGGTACCGGCCGTTGACTCGATGTCCATCAGCACTGTCCTTTACGTCGCGTATGCCAAGTCTGACTAGTAACTAGCTGAACTAGCTACTCGTTGGATAGCCTGACACCGTGAACGAAGGATTTCAACCCACGGGCGATCATTCCCTTCCCACCAACCCATCGGGTCGTCGGCAACGCAGCGGTCCTGCGCGAGCCCTCCGGCTCGTGCAACAGGCCAGCGTCGAGGCAAACCAGGAATTGGCCCGCCGACTCGGTATCGGGATCACCGATGTCTCTGCGCTGGAACATCTTTCGTCTGCATCCGAGCCACTCGGACCGGTCGAACTCGGCCACCGACTGGGGATTCGCAGCGCGAGCGCGACCGCACTGGTGGACCGGTTGGAGCAATCGGGGCATGTCCGCCGCGAGCCGCGCCCGGACGATCGACGAAGGGTGGCTCTGGTACCCAGCGAACATTCCGGTCTTCAGGTCTTGAGCGCACTCGCGCCACTGCTGGCCGACATCGACGCCGCCGCTGCCCGCCTGTCTGAACCGGAGGCGGTCGCGGTGACGCAGTTCCTCACCGATGCGGCCGAGGCCATGCGGAACTATGCCCGCGGCGAGCGGATGGAGTAACCGGGCGGCCGGACCGACAGAGCCCGAGGCGATCGCCTGTCAGACGCGATCCTCAGACCGACGACGGGGCCGGCGCCCCCGAGCGGCCGCCGGTCTCGTCTTGCCAAGCCGCTGTCCCGGCTTCGCGGCGCCACCGATCGCGGCGCTCCTCGTTGGTCGGCTCACTGATTGGCGCCAGAATCGGCGACGGTCGGCGGTTCCGGCTGGGTTCCTTGCCGATCGTGCTCATTGCAACGCCTACTCTCTACGACCACGTCGCCTGCGGTCATGAACCCGATACTCCGCGGTCGTGCGACCAGTGACGCGACGAGCCAATGATTTGGCCGCCATCGGCCACCAAATTTTCAGAGATCCGACCGCCATACCGAGCGGATCTGGGCGTCGGGGCGAATCCCACGAAATCGCGACGAGCAGGTGGCGATGACGCTCCCAGATGGCTGTTGTGTCCAGCAACGTTGAGACAACCCTCTCCGGCACCGGCTGTCAAGGCTGCCTTGCCGGCAAGAACTGCCCGCACGATCGACGGTCGACCCGCTCCCTCGTAGTGTCGCTCCGACATCCGCAACCGAACGAGTACCACAACGAAACTCTACGACTTCCGTTTATCAGCAGTTCATTGACGGCTTCTAGTACTACAGGGCTAGATCAATAGAGCTTGGAGGCGCAGTCGGCGCTGGAAGTGGCAGCGGCGGGCGTGGGTTTGATGGGTGCGCCGCCATTCTGACCATTGGAGTGCGTGGGTGATTTTTGTCTGTTCGTCTCGTCGGTCGCGGTGAATGTGGAGGAGTCTGCGGATTTCGGCGAGGGTGAGGGCGATGAGGTGTCGGCGTATTGGTGGTGGGTCGGGTGCTGTCGGGTTGTCGGGCTCGTCGTTCGGTGATTTCAGTTGCAGGCCTGGTTCGCGCCCCTTTTTTTGGCGTGGTGTGCGGTGATGGCCAGGAATGAGTGGGCGAGCATCGCGAGGGTTATGTGTCGGTGCCAGGCGTCGTATTTCCGGACCTGGTATTCGTCGAGTCCGACTTCGTTCTTTGCGGCGCCGAAGCATTCTTCGATGGGCCAGCGGGCGCCGGCGACGTTCACGAGTTCGCCGAACCCGGCGTGGCCCGGGTTGTAACAATGGTAGAACGCGAGTTCACCGTCGTCGATGGATCTTCGGATCATGTATTCGTGGTCGGTGTCGGCGGAGGGTATCAGCGCCCAGTCGTAGACCCGGAATCCTTTGCTGCCGATGCCGCAGGCCCGGCGTTGCCACGCGGTATGATTCAGTTTCTTCGCGAGGTTTTGGATTTCGGTTTTTCGCCCTGCGGTGTCGGTGACCGGGGTGGTCTTTGGTACCGCCATCACGTAGCTGGTATCGGCGGTTTCCAGGGATGTGCGCAGTCCGGGGTTCTGCCCGAACTCTTCGTCGGCGGTGAACCAGGCGAACGGCACGCCGGCGTCCCTGGCTGTGTCGATCATCTCGCTGACCTGCTGCGGCCTGGTCTTGAACACTGTGTCCGCGGGTACGCCGGCCTCGTCGCAGCGGGCCTGATCGGCCAGCCAGGACTCCTCCGGCAGGTAGAGTCTGCGGTCCAGCAGTACCCGATCGCGGTCCGGGGTGACGTAGGCCAGGAAGGTGGCGATCTGGCAGTTGTCGATCCGGCCCAACGTTCCGGAGTATTGCCTTTGGACCCCAACCGATTTGGTTCCTTTTTTCGCGAAACCGGTCGGGTCGGCGACCAGAATCGCCCCGGGTGCGGCTAAATGCTCCATCACGTAGTCGCGATTCAATTCCAACAGCCGGTCCACGTCCCAGGGCGACAGGTTCAGAAACCGCTGCAAAGCCTTGGGTTCGGGTTCGCCGACATGCTCGGCGATCGTCCACCCATTCTTCCGTTGGATGGGCGCCAGTAGTCCTCGTAGATACTGCTCCGCATGCCTGCGGGATTCCGTCCGGTAAAACACCGGGGCCATCCGGGCGAACAGGCACTCCACATCTGAATTCCACTCGTCTAATTCCTCGCGTGTCACCGCGCCATGATACACAACCTGCGGCCGGGCCGATGTAATCAATTCCACGTATTCATCGTCGCACTATTGACATCGAAACACGGAAAGGCTCGCCGCGGCCTCGTCAGTCTATTTCTTTTCTTTCAAACCTCGGAATAACGGGACCTATCGCCGGATCGCCAGGATCGGTACCAGGCGCAGAGAAAGTCACCGATACAATTCGGTAGAACTATCCGGAATCAGTTTCGGGGGCCAGGCCCCAACCCGGGACCCCGACTCCGCTGACCATAGTCTGGCGGCCTCGACGGTCTGGCCCCGGCCGAAGTCAGATGTGCTGTCACCTGCGGAAACACCGGCAGGCAGAACGATCTCGCCCTGTAGTACTAGTCGGCCGGTTAGCTTTCTCGCTGGGTTGTGACTCAGGTCGCAGCCTGCCGGACGCGATGGCCGCGGATCGGTTTGCTGGACCTACGAATGAACCCGAGGAGGTGGTTGCGGTGGCCTCATTGGACGAATTCGCCCGTGAGCAAGCCATCATGACGCTCCTCAAATCGTCCGGACACGCCGTCGTCAACGACCTCGCTGATACCTTCGGCGTCTCGACTGTCACCATTCGCAAGGATCTGGACGGACTCGAACGGCGCAACCTGCTGCGTCGGGTTCGCGGCGGTGCGGTCAGCATCGACGGCGGCGACGAAGGCTCCTTCGAAATGCGCATGCGCCAGTCGTCCGGAGAGAAAAGGGCCATCGCCAGAGCGGCTGCCGCCATCGTCCGTCATGGCGACGTTCTGGCCATCGACGCCTCGACCACCGGCTTCTACCTGGCGCAGGAAATCCTCGACCGCAGAGACCTTGTCGTGGTGACGAACGCCCTGCGGGTCGCCACTTTGTTCATGGAGCAGTCAACGGCGAAGGTCCTGGTCCCGGGCGGACTGTTGCGCCGATCCTCCGGTTCATTGGTGGGACCCATCGGCGACGTCCTCGCCGGCCGCGGCCGGATTTCCACCGGGTTCTTCGGAGTCGTCGGAATCTCCACCATGCACGGACTGATGGAGATGTCGGCTGAGGAGGCCCAGACCAAGAGGTTTCTCGCCGATTCCTGCGACCGGGTCATCGGACTGTTCGACTCAGGAAAGGTTGGCGGCTTCGGTCTGCATTCCTTTGCCGCGGTCAAGGACATCACGGCGATGTACACCAACGACAAGGTCCCGCGCACGCTCGCCGCCGAGTGGGAAAAGCTCGGCGTGCCGGTGCATCTCATCCAGACCGAGCAAGCCAACCCGCCCACACATCAGCCTCAATCACCCCGAAGGGTCGTTACGCCCGCACGTCGTTAGCCCGGCGACCCGACGGAGATATTTCGACCGTTCGTCGCCACGGCCGCATTGCCGGCCTGTTGTCAAAGGTCCACCGATTCCGGTGGATTTCACTCACGGCGCCTTGGCGCGCCGCCGCCCCACCCAGGAGACACCATGCGTCCGGTCCACAGGCTCACCGCTCTCGTCGCGATCGGATTGGCGGCCACCCTCGCTCTTTCCGCCTGCACCAAGAAGAATGAGGATGTTGCCGCCAGCACAACTGCCGACGCATCAGCCGCAGCGTCGTCGGGCGCACCAGCCAGCGATTCCGGTGCCAAGATCAAGGTTGCATTCGTCCAGAAACTGCAAGGCGTGCCGTACTTCGAGGCGATGAACGCCGGCGGCAAGGCTGCTGCCGAGGCAATGGGCAACGTGGAATGGCTGTACCAGGGACCGACCCAGGCCGATGCGGCAGCACAGGCCGACATCGTCCGGTCCTTCATCCAGCAAAAGGTCGACACGATCATCGTTGCCCCCAACGACCCTGACTCGATGGCTCCACTGCTTCAGCAGGCAAAGGACGCCGGCATCCACGTCGCAACCGCCGACACCGATGCCCCGACGTCCGTGCGTGAAGCGTTCGTCAACCAGGCCAGCGTTGAAGGTATCGGCCAGGGACTGACTGACTCGCTGCTCGCCGACCAACCCGGTGAGATCCGGGTGCGCGTTCATCAGATCGGTGGCCATCTGGGCTGTGATCACCGCGAAACTTCTTGTTGATCAGGGGCTTTCGCTACCGCTGGCGGTTGTCGTCTCCGTCATAGTCGGCGGGATGCTCGGCATGGTCAACGGCGTGCTCATCGCCTACGGCCGGGTGCACGCGATCATCATCACCTTCGGCACGGCGAACGTTTTCCTGTTCCTCGGCCTGCAGATCTTCGGCTCGAGCACGGTGAACGGGATCCCGCAGACCTTCGATTTCTTCGGCCGCGGGGCGGCCGGGCAAACCCTGGGCATCCCGAACGCATTCCTGATCACCGCGATCGTCACCGCGATCGCGTGGTGGTACCTGCGGCACACCGCCGGTGGCCGGCACTTCTACGCCATCGGCGGGGACGCCCACGCCGCGCGCCTGGCCGGGGTCAGGGTGCAGCGCCGCCATCTGCTCGCCTACCTGGTCACCGGCCTGCTGGTCGGGCTCGCGTCGTGCTTCGTCATCGCGCAGGGCACCTCGACGCTCGACCAGTCGGTCGGCAGCGGCAAGGAACTCGCCGTCATCGCCGCGGTGGTCATCGGCGGCACGTCGATCATGGGCGGCCGCGGCTCGGTGCTCGGCACCTTCCTCGGCGCGCTGCTCGTGCAGACCGGTGACGTCCGGGGTGACGCAGCTCGGCTGGAAGTCGCAGCTGTCGGACCTGTTCGTCGGGATCTTCATCATCATCGCGGTGGGCACCGACCTGCTGCGTCGAGCGCGCGAGGAGGAGCGAAATGACCGCCCAGCCCACCGCACGCGCAGCAGGCGCCGCAGCCGCAGCCGGGACCGGCCGCCGAGAGTCCCTGCTGGCCGGCGGGTCCGCGGGCCCTGCTCACCCAGCGCATCGTCCTGCTGGCCGTGCTGATCGTCGTCGTCATCGTGGTTTCTTCGTCCTGGACGCGGGCGGCTACCTCACCGCGCCCTACGACTTCGACTACATGGCCTCGTCGCTGATCAACGCGGTGCCGCTCGCGATGCTCGGCCTCGCCGAGCTGCTGGTCATCCTCTCCGGCCGCGGCGGCATCGACCTGTCCGTCGGCGCGATCGTCTCGCTGGCCGGCATGGTCTTCGGCTTCGCCTACGGCCAGTGGGGCTGGCCCCTGCTGCCGGCGATCCTGCTGACGGCGGCGTTCGGCGCGCTTGTGCGGGGCCCTCAACGGCTTCCTCGTCGCCTACGTCGGGTTCCCGGCGCTGATCGCGACCCTGGCGACGTTCTACGCCTTCAAGTCGCTGGCCATCGTGATCAACGACCAGAGCCCGATCAGCACGCCGCCGATCCAGAACCTGTTCTCGATCACACGCTCCGTGGAGCTGCCGGTGATCGGCGCGTACGTCCCGGACGTCCCGCTGGGCCTGTTCACCTTCCTGCTCCCGACCGTCGCTGGTCGTGTGGCTGCTGCTCGCCCGCACCACGTACGGCCGGCGCCTCTACGCCGTCGGCACCAACGACGTCGCCGGGCGCTGGGCCGGGATCCCGGTGCGCGGCACCCGCTTCAAGGCCTACGTCTACGCGGGGCTGATCTCCGGGTCTCGTCGCGGTGGTGACCGTGGCGCAGTTCGCCTCCGCCCGCCCCGACGCCGGCGTCTCCGGCAACGGCATGGCCCTGCCCGCGATCACGATCGCCGTGCTCGGCGGGGTCGCGATCACCGGCGGCATCGGCCGCGTCGCCGGCGTCGTGCTCGCGACGCTGCTGATCGTCTGGCTCAACGCCGGGATCCTGCTCGCCTTCGTCGGCAACGAGGGGTCGCAGTACCAGCTGCTCGCCCTCGGCGCCGTCCTGATCTTCGCCGCTCTGCTGAACGGCCTGACCACCCGCCGGTACGGCGGCTCCCGCTGAAGGGGTTCCTTCCATGACGCTCGCGCCCGCGCAGGCCCTCGCCGGCCTCGACGACTTCACGATCGAGGTCCCGAGCTGGGCCTACGGCAACTCCGGCACCCGGTTCAAGGTGTTCTCCACCCCCGGCGTGCCCCGCAATCCCTTCGAGAAGATCGCCGACGCGGCCCAGGTGCACGCGGTGACCGGCCTCGCGCCCGCGGGTGTCGCTGCACATCCCGTGGGACGAGGTGGACGACTTCGGCGCGCTGGCCACCCACGCCAAGGAGCTGGGGGTGAGCATCGGGGCGATCAACTCGAACCTGTTCCAGGACGAGGACTACAAGCTCGGCTCGCTGACGAACGTCGACGAGCGGATCCGGGCCAAGGCGATCGCGCATCACCTGGACTGCATCGCGATCATGCGGGAGACCGGGTCGCGGGACCTGAAGATCTGGCTGCCGGACGGCACCAACTACGCGGGCCAGGACGTGCTGCGGGCCCGCCAGGAGCGGCTGGCGGACTCGCTCGCGCAGATCTACGCCGCGCTGGACGACGACCAGCGGCTGCTGCTGGAGTACAAGTTCTTCGAGCCCTACTTCTACGCGATGGACATCCCGGACTGGGGTACCTCGCTGGTGCACTGCCAGGCGTTGGGGGAGCGGGCGCAGGTCGTGCTCGACACCGGCCACCACGCGCCGGGCACGAACATCGAGTTCATCGTCATGCAGCTGCAGCGGGTCGGGAAGCTGGGCGCGTTCGACTTCAATTCCCGCTACAACGCCGATGACGACCTGGTGGTCGGGTCCGCGGATCCGTTCCAGCTGTTCCGGATCCTGAACGAGATCGTTGAGACCGGCGGCCCACCGCCCGGCTCGGGCATCAATTTCATGCTGGACCAGTGCCACAACATCGAGGAGAAGATCCCCGGCCAGATCCGCTCGGTGCTCAATGTCGAGGCCGCGCTGGCCAAGGCGCTGCTGATCGACCAGGAGGCGCTGCCCGCGGCGCCGCGGGCCGGCGACATGCTCGGCGCGCACGGGGTGCTGATGGACGCCTATGAGACCGATGTCCGCGGCGTGCTCGCCGACCGGCGCGAGGACCTCGGCCTGCCGCGGGACCCATGGAGGCCTATGCCGCGTCCGGATACCCGCGCAGAGGTCGCCGCCGACCGGGTCGGCGGTACCCAGGCCAGTTGGGGTGCTTGAGAAATCACCGGCCTCAATCAGCGCCGCCAGCATTGGCCACCGCCAACTCCACAGCTTCAAGGGAGCCCCTCATGAGTGAAACGTCGACTGCGCAAGACCTCGATCGACCGTTCGAACCGATTGGGCGCAGATCCCGGAACACCAACTATGCCGGCGGGAACACCTCCGCGAAGGGCACGCGAGACCGATCCGGTGACCGGGCAGCCGGTGGAGTTGCTGTGGGTCAAGGGTTCTGGCGGTGACCTCGGGACCTTGCAGGCCGCCAACCTGGCAGTGCTGCGGTTGGACCGGCTGCGGTCGCTGGTCGATGTCTACCCCGGGATCGACCGCGAGGACGACATGGTTGCGGCCTTCGACTACTGCCTGCATGGCAAAGGGGGCGCGGCGCCGTCCATCGACACCGCCATGCACGCTCTCGTCGACGCCGCCCACGTCGACCATCTGCACCCGGACTCCGGCATTGCCCTGGCGACGGCGGTCGACGGAGAAGACTGACCCGCAAGGCCTTCGGTGACCGGGTGGTGTGGGTGCCGTGGCGGCGCCCCGGATTCCAGTTGGGCCTGGATATCTCGGCGATCAAGGCGGCGAACCCGCTGGCCATCGGCTGCATCCTCGGCGGCCACGGCATCACCGCCTGGGGGGACACCAGCAAACAGGCCGAGCAGAACTCCCTGGAGATCATTCGCACCGCGGAGAAGTACCTACTGGACAACGGCGTTGCGCAGCCGTTCGGGCCGGTCGTGCCCGGTTATGAGGCGTTGCCCGCGGCCAAGCGGCGGATGAAGGCGGCGGCGTTGGCCCCAGCAATTCGTGGCATCGCTTCCGCCGACCGACCGCAGGTGGGTCACTACACCGACTCCGAGGTTGTCCTGGATTTTCTGGCCGGCGAGAAGCTCGGGGCGCTCGCCGAGCTGGGCACGTCCTGCCCGGACCACTTCCTGCGGACGAAGGTCAAGCCCTTGGTGGTGGATTTGCCGGCGTCCGCGTCGGTGGAGGACATCAAATCCCGGCTGATCGAGTTGCACGAGGCCTACCGGGCCGACTACCGGGGGTATTACGACCGCCACCGCGGACCCGCGAGCCCTGCCATGAGAGGTGCCGACCCGGCGATCGTCCTCGTGCCGGGGGTGGGGATGTTCTCGTTCGGTAAGGACAAGCAGACCGCGCGGGTCGCCGGGGAGTTCTACGTCAACGCGATCAACGTGATGCGCGGCGCCGAATCCGTGTCCACCTACCAGCCGATCAGCGAGGCGGAGAAATTCGCCATCGAGTACTGGGCGCTGGAAGAGGCCAAGCTGCAACGGATGCCGAAGCCGAAGGCCCTCGCCACCAGGGTCGCCGTGGTGACCGGTGCCGGGTCCGGGATCGGCAAGGCCATCGCCACCCGGATCGCCGCCGAGGGCGGCTGCGTGGTGATCGCCGACCTCAATCTCGACGGGGCACAGAGCCTGGCCGACGAGCTGGGCGGACCGGATGTCGCCGTAGCCGTGCGGGCCGATGTCTCGGACGAGAATGCGGTGGCAGAGATGTTCGCAGCAGCCGCTCTGGCATTCGGTGGGGTGGACCTGGTGGTCAACAACGCCGGCCTGTCACTGTCCAAGCCGCTACTGGAAACCACCGTCAAGGACTGGGATCTGCAACACAACGTGATGGCCAAGGGCTCGTTCCTGGTTTCCCGGGAAGCGGCGCGGGTGATGATCGAACAGCAACTCGGCGGCGACATCGTCTACATCTCCTCCAAGAACAGCGTCTTCGCCGGTCCGAACAACATCGCCTACTCCGCAACAAAAGCCGACCAGGCCCACCAGGTCCGGTTGCTCGCCGCCGAACTCGGTCAGCACGGAATCCGGGTCAACGGCATCAACCCCGACGGCGTGGTCCGCGGCTCCGGGATCTTCGCGGCGGGGTGGGGCGCATCCCGTGCCGCCGTCTACGGAGTCAAGGAAGAAGACCTCGGCGCCTACTACGCGAAGCGCACCCTGCTCGGCAGAGAGGTCCTGCCGGACCACATCGGCGACGCCGTCTACGCCCTCACCGCCGGTGACCTGTCACAGACCACTGGCCTGCACATCCCGGTCGATTCCGGCGTCGCGGCAGCGTTTCTGCGATGAGTTCGGCTGTACCCGTCGAGGCGCCGACCGACCCTGCGTCCATGCCCACCCAGGAGCGGCCGGCCTCCTTGGTGGCGGTCGACCTGGGCGCGTCCAGCGGGCGGGTCATCCTGGGCCGGGTGGGCATCGGGGTGCTGGAGATGACCGAGGTCTCCCGGTTCCGCAATGGGGCTGTCGCACTGCCCGACGGGCTGTACTGGGACATCCTCGGCCTGTACCAGGACATCATTGCCGGACTCCGGGAGGCGGTCCGGATCGCGCCCGAGATCACGGGCATCGCGATCGATTCCTGGGCTGTTGACTACGGCCTCGTCGATGCCCAGGGGGTACTGATGGGCAACCCCCGCCACTACCGTGACCCGCGGACGGTTTCCGTGATCGGATCCGTGCATGCCGCGGTTCCGGCCGAGAAACTCTACGAGATCAACGGTTTACAGTTCCTGCCGTTCAACACCCTGTACCAGTTCGCCGCGGACCCCCGGGTGCACGAGGCGGGAGTCCAGGCGCTGCTGATCCCTGATCTACTCGGATATTGGCTCACGAACGAACGGGTCACCGAGGACACGAACGCGTCCACCACTGGTTTGGTGGATGCGTCCACGGGGACGGTGGCTCCAGAACTCCTGGAAGCCCTCGGAATTCCCGGCCAGTCTCTTGCCGAGAGTCGTGCCGCCAGGCACGGTGCTCGGTGAGCTGACGCCGTCCGTTCGGTCCCAGATCGGGTTCGACGGCTCATTGACGCTGACCACCGTCGGATCGCACGACACCGCCTCCGCCATCGTCGGCGTGCCGGCCGAGTCCCCGAACTTTGCCTACATCTCCTGTGGCACATGGGGTCTGGTCGGAGTAGAACTCCAGTCGCCGGTGCTCACCCCCGACAGCCGGGCGGCGAACTTCACCAATGAACGCGGCGTTGACGGCACGATCCGGTATCTGCGCAACGTGATGGGGTTGTGGTTGCTCAGTGAGGCCATGCGGACATGGGAGCTGCAGGGCATTGAACACGGGCTCGCCGAACTGATCGACCAAGCCGCGGCGATGCCTGGTGGCGGCCCGAGGTTTGACCCGGACGATCCCGTGTTCCTGCCACCGGGGGATATGCCAGGGCGAATTGCCGGCGCCCTCGAGGCCGCTGGTCACCACGTTCCTGATTCACCGGCGGGACTGGTGCGCTGCATCCTGGACAGCCTGGCCGCAACCTTTGCTGCGACAGTCGCTGCTGCGTCACACCTTTCCGGCGTTGAGGTCTCGGTGATCCACCTGGTCGGCGGTGGCTCGCAGAATCGGCTGCTGTGCCAACTCACGGCGGACGCCGCGGGATTGCCGGTGGTGGCCGGGCCGGTCGAGGCGACGGCGCTCGGAAACCTGCTCGTCCAGGCCCGCACCCACGGCGTACTCGACGGCGATCTGTGGGCCTTGCGTCGAGAGCTCCGAGCGGCGATCAGCACCCAGACCTACCTGCCCAGCCCACGCTCGCAAACCTCATGAACGGAGACCCCGTGCGGTATTGCTTCAGCCTGCAGGTCAAGCCCGAAGCGATCGTCGAGTACACGGAACGCCATCGGCGTGTGTGGCCGGAGATGCAGGCCGCGCTCCGGGACAGCGGCTGGGGTAATTACTCGTTGTTCCTCCGACCGGACGGGCTGTTGATCGGCTACGTCGAGTCCGACGATCTGGCCGCCGCACAGCGGGCCATGGATGCGACCGAGGTGAACGCACGCTGGCAGAAGGAGATAGCCGAGTTCTTTCTGCAGACCGCGGGACGGCCCGCCGACCAGGCATTTCAGCTGCTGCCCGAGGTATTTCATCTCGACCAACCCGAGCCCGATGCGGCGGGCGCCACCCGGACACCCGAGAATGGGTGAAATGCCCCGTCAGGCACGCCGCGCGGACTCGGTTCGGAGGTTTCATGCGTATCGCACTGATCGCCACCTGTATCGGTGACGCCATGTTCCCGGACGTCCCCAAGGCGACGGTGTCGCTCCTGGAGCGACTCGGGCATGAGGTGATCTTTCCGCCCGGCCAGGTGTGCTGCGGGCAGATGCATGTTAATACCGGGTATCTGGCCGAGGCTTTGCCGGTGGTCCGCAATCACGTGAACGTGTTCTCCGACGCCGACTTCGATGTGGCGGTCGCCCCGTCGGGATCGTGTGTCGGGTCGATTCGGCATCAGCAGGCCATGGTCGCCCGTCGCGGCGGTGACACCGCACTGGCCGACCGGGCCACCGGGTTGGCCGCGCGAACCTACGAGCTGTCGGAATTGCTGGTCGACGTGCTGGGGCTCTCTGATGTGGGCGCCTACTACCCGCACCGGGTCACCTACCACCCGACCTGCCATTCCCTCCGGATGTTGCGGGTCGGCGACAAGCCGCTCTCCCTGCTGCGCGCGGTCGAGGGGATCGACCTGGTCGAGTTGCCGCAGGGCGATGTCTGTTGCGGTTTCGGCGGCACCTTTGCCTTGAAGAACGCCGGGACGTCCAGCGCCATGCTCGAAGACAAGATCACCAACGTGCTGAGCACCGGCGCCAGCGTGTGTTCGGCCGGGGACTCGTCCTGCCTGATGCACATCGGCGGCGGCCTCAGCCACCGCGACAATCCCACCAAAACAGTGCATCTCGCGACGATTCTGGCTTCGACAAGGGAGAACCCGTCATGAGCGAGGCCACCGAAGCGTTGCTGATGGGGCGCAGTGCCCGCTCCGGCATGACTGCAGCCGTCCCGAAGCGGGGGAAGTGCCCCTTGAGCAGCTTTCCAGCGGGAACGAGTGGAGTGCTGACATGAGCAGCACATTCCTGGGTGTGCCGATCCGGCGGTCCAAGGACCAGCCGGAGTCACCGCTTCGCGGCCCCGAATCGTTCCCGAAGGCCGCGAAAAAGGAGCTCGCCAACGGTCAGCTGCGGCGCAATCTGGCCCACGCGACCTCCACCATCCAGGCCAAACGTGCGTTGGTGGTCGGCGAGATGCCGGACTGGGAGGCCCTGCGGGATACCGGCTCTGCGATCAAGACCGACGTGATGGCCAGGCTGCCGCAACTTCTCGAACAACTCGAGGCCAACGTCACCGCCAGAGGCGGGGTCGTGCACTGGGCCGTCGATGCCGAAGAGGCCAACCGGATCGTCACCCAACTGGTCCGGGCAACCGGTTCGACCGAGGTACTCAAGGTCAAATCCATGGCCACCCAGGAAATCGGGCTCAACGAATACTTGGAGGAACGCGGGATCGCTGCGGTGGAAACCGATCTGGCCGAACTCATTGTGCAATTGGCGCACGACAAGCCGTCACATATCCTGGTCCCCGCGATCCACCGCAACCGTACCGAGGTCCGGGACATCTTTCTCGCCGAAATGGCCGATGCACCAGCCGATCTCACCGACGATCCGCGGCGACTGGCGATGGCCGCCAGGGAGCACCTGCGGCGCAAGTTCCTCACCGCCCGCGTCGCAGTGTCCGGGGCAAACTTCGGCATTGCTGACACGGGCACCCTGGCCGTCGTGGAGTCCGAGGGCAATGGCCGGATGTGCCTCACCTTGCCCGAGACGCTGATTACCGTCATGGGCATCGAGAAACTGCTGCCCACCTTCACCGATCTCGAGGTCTTCCTGCAACTACTCCCCCGGTCGTCGACCGGCGAGCGGATGAACCCCTACACGTCGCTGTGGACGGGCGTCACCCCTGGCGACGGGCCACAGGAGTTCCACCTGATCCTGCTCGACAACGGCCGCACCAACGCTCTCGCCGATCAAGTGGGAAGGGCTGCGCTGCATTGCATCCGCTGCTCGGCCTGCCTCAACGTGTGCCCGGTCTACACCCGTACCGGCGGCCACGCCTACGGCTCCGTCTACCCCGGACCCATCGGCGCAGTGCTCACCCCGCAACTCACCGGAATGCACGGGCATGACGACCCGAACTCCTCCCTGCCGTTTGCGTCGTCCCTGTGCGGCGCCTGCTACGACGTCTGCCCGGTGAAGATCGACATCCCGAGCCTGCTCGTCGAACTGCGCGCCCGGGCGGTCGACGCCGATCGTGATCGAACCATTCCCGGCGGCTGGGACGCCGCGATGAAGGCCGCCGCCTGGGTGATGAGCGACGAGAAGCGTTTCGCCGCAGCCGAAAAGGGTCTTGCGGTCGGCAGACTGCTGGGCGGACGCAAGCACCGCATCCGGCACCTGCCGCCACCGATGTCCGGTTGGACAGTCAGCAGGGACGTGCCCGCGCCGCCGGCGCAAACCTTCCGGGACTGGTGGAAGAAGGAGCACGCAGGGGACGGGGCGGGAGAACGATGACCAGCAGTCGGGAGGTCGTACTGGGAAGGATCCGGGCAGCACTGGTCAATGACGGCGCACCGACACCGGTCCCGCGGGACTACATCCGAGCCGCTCGTGCGGCGGGCAGTGAGCCGGTCATCGACCTGTTGGTCGACCGGCTGGTGGACTACAAGGCCCACGTCGACCAGATCGACCGCGCTGGTCTGCCTGGCGCGATCAACGTTGCTCTGACCGGCATGACGAACGTCGTGGTCGGACCGGGCCTGGATCAGGAAATCGCGGCCGCCTGCGCCGGCGAGGGCCGGGTCGTCACCGTCGACTGCGCGCCGGAGGTGCTGTCGGCTCAGCAACTGGATGTCATCGACGCCGTGGTGACGACCGCCAGGGTTGCCATCGCCATGTCGGGGACGATCATTCTGGACGGCGGGGATGGTCAGGGCCGCCGGGCCATCACCCTCGTTCCGGACCGGCACGTGATCATCCTGAATGCGGATCAAATCGTCGAGACCGTCACAGAGGCGATCGCCCTACTCACGCCGACCGCTCCCCTGACGATGATTGCCGGGCCGTCGGCAACCAGCGACATCGAACTCGAACGGGTAGAGGGCGTCCACGGCCCGCGGACGTTGCACGTGATCATCGTTGAATAGACCGGGGCCGCGATTCATTTTCGGGCTACAACCGCTGGACCACAGGTCTACGGCCTGGCCGAGGGGCCGCTGTGGGATGCCCACAGTCAGCGGGTGCTGTGGGTGGACATCAACGCCGGCAAGGTTCACATCGGCAGGCTCGTCAGTGAGCCGGAACAGCCGGATCAGATTGTGCCGAGCCAGGAGATCGCGTTTTCGGAGACCGTCGGAGCGGTGGTCTGCTCGCCGGAGGGCGAGTTGCTGGTGGCCGGGGCACGATCGCTGCATGCCGTTGGCATCGATGGAGCGGTGACAACCGGGCCAGTGCTCGTGCCGGCCGATCAGCCCAGCAGATTGAACGACGGGGCATGCGATCCAGCCGGCTTTTTCCTGGTCGGCAGCATGGATCTCGCCGGCGATCGGCAGGGTGGGGAGTCACTGTTCCGAGTCGAGCAATCCGGCTCGGTGACCGTCATCGATGACGATCTGACACTGTCCAACGGCCTGGCGTGGTCGCCTGATGGCAGGTCGTTCTACAGCATCGACACCGTCCCCGGTGTGCTGTGGGTGCGGTCCTACGATCCGGACACGGGTCGGTGTGGAGCACGGGAAGTGCTGCTACGCATGAGCGATGGCTCGCCGGACGGCATGTGCGTCGACAGTGCGGGCAATTTGTGGATCGCGGTGTGGGGCAGGGCCGAGGTGCGCTGCTACTCCCCGGCCGGACAGCACATCGCGGTCATCGAGGTCGCCGCACTCAATGTCACCAGCGTCGCCTTCGTCGGCCCTGACCTCGATGTCTTGCTGATCACCACCGCATCGGAACAACTCAAGCCCAGCCAGGTGCAGCAATACCCGGATTCCGGCAGGCTGTTCACCTGCCGGGTCGGCGTGACCGGCGCACCGGTGACGCCCTGGTCCGGCGCCTGACGGCGATCTCGGGTCAACGGACCGCCATTCGAGGCTGTGGCGCCATCACCGATTCAGCTCGTCGGCACGCGGATTCCACCCATGCCGCCGTCCACCGCGAGCAGGGTGCCGGTGGTCGAACCGGACAACGGACTGGCCAGATAGACGACGCTGAAGGCAACCTCGGCGGCCGTGACCAGGCGGCCCATCGGTTGGCGGGCACGCAGTGCCCTGCCGGCCGCCGCGGCGTCCGGCGCCTGCTCCAGCAATCGGCCCACCCAGGGAGTATCAGCCGTCCCGGGCGTGACCGCGTTGACCCGGATTCCGTCCTTGACGTGGTCTGCAGCCATCGCCAGGGTCAGTGCGGCCACCGCGCCCTTGCTGGCCGCGTAGACCGCCCGCTGCGGTACGCCGACAACAGCGACAACAGACGAGACGTTCACAATGGCGGGGTGTGCTGACAGTCGCAAGTAAGGCAATGCCGCCCGGCTGACCCGTGCCATGCCGACGACATTGACATCGAAGACCCGATGCCATTCGTCATCACTGTTCGCGGCCACATCGCCAATAGCCCCGATACCGGCGTTGTTGACGACAATGTCGATGCCGCCGTGCTTCGCGGCTACCTGAGCGATAGCGCTGTCGACCGCCGCTGCAGAGGTGATGTCGCAGGTCAGCGCCACGAAACGCGCCGGATCGACTGCCGTGACGTCGCGGTCGAAGATGGCGACGTCGGCGCCACGCTCGACCAGCAGTGCCGCAGTTGCGGCGCCGATACCGCTGGCTCCGCCGGTGACCACGGCGACCAGGCCACCGAATTCAGTCATGTCATCCTCGGATCGATGTGGATCTTGGGCCCTTGGCCGGCGCCCGTGGGACGCCAGCCCGACAGGATTGCACCGGTCTTGTCCAGGCCAACGGTGGCCGCCACCAACGGCCTGGGGTCGACC
This sequence comes from uncultured Actinomycetota bacterium, assembly GCA_963730295.1. Classification (GTDB taxonomy): domain Bacteria; phylum Actinomycetota; class Actinomycetes; order Mycobacteriales; family Nakamurellaceae; genus Nakamurella. The sequence goes on from CAVSRE010000019.1 coordinate 18,650, forward strand.
GCGCCGGTGGTGTACTCCGCGATGGCGCCCGCCAAACCGGGTGATGCGCTGAGGATCCCGACCGCGGTGACGTCCTTGAGGGCAATCGTCCGGGTGTCGACGGTACTCGGGATGCCCGAAAGGCCAATGTAGACAACTCTTTTCCCGGGCTCAACGAGATCGAGAGCGAGCGCGGGCAGATCGGCGGAGTTCGACGCGTCGATCACCGCGTCCCAGGGCAGCGCAGGAAGAGCGTCCGAGGACCACACACCGTCAAAGCCGAGCGTCCGGGCAAAGGCCAGCGACCATGCGGTCTGCCCCATCAGGTGCACTTCGGCACCCAACGCTCGCGCGAACAGCGCGACCAACAGCCCGATGGTGCCAGGCCCCAACACCAGCAGCCGATCGCCCGGGGACAGGTTGGCCCCGCGCACCGCCCGCAAGGCATTACCGCCGGGTTCGACCAATGCTCCGGCGACAACGTCGACGGTGTCCGGCAACGCCTGCAGCGCGGTGACGGGTACTGCGAGTTGCTCGGCCAATGCCCCGGGAAAGCCGCCACGGATGCCGACTTCGAATCGATCCTCGCAGACGTGTTGGAGACCCGACAGGCAGCGGCGACAGTGCCCGCAGCCCAGCATCGTGTCACCCGTGACGCGTCGGCCGATCCAGGACCGATCCACTCCGGCTCCCACCGTGGCGACCGTGCCGCACCACTCGTGGCCGATCCGCATCGGAAACTTTGCGAAACCTTGGTGCAGGTAAGCCATCTCGCCGGTGAAGAACTCCACGTCGGTGCCGCAGACACCGACCCGTTCGACATCGATGACGACCTGGCCGGGTAGTGCGACGGGCGGCGCGAGGTGTTGAACTTCGGATTGATGAGGCCCGGTGATCACGAAGGCCCTCAAGACAGCCTCCAACTCCTTGTCCCGGCGACGATCATCTGGGTCCGATGACTCGCTGGCGCTGTTCGCCCAGACCGTCGATACCGAGTGTGACGACGTCGCCGGCCTGCAACCAGGCCGGCGGCTGCATACCAAGGCCAACGCCGGACGGGGTGCCGGTATTGATCAGATCGCCGGGTTCCAACACCAAGAATTGACTCAGGTAGTGCACGATGAAGTGAGGATCGAAGATCATTTTCGAGGTGGAGCCGGTTTGCCGGCGCATCCCGTTGACGTCCAACCACATGTTCAGGTCGAGAATATCGTCGAATTCATCCGGCGTTGCCAGCCACGGTCCGGCCGGATTGAACGTCTCGGCGGATTTACCTTTGGCCCACTGGCCACCGCGCTCCAACTGGAATTCTCGCTCGCTGACGTCGTTCACCAGCACGTAGCCGGCGATCGATGCCGCGGCTTCGTCGACGGAGTCCAGATAGCTGGTGCGCCGGCCGATGAGGATGCCGAGCTCCACCTCCCAGTCGGTCTTGGTGGAACCGCGTGGGATCCGAACATCATCGTTCGGACCCTGAAGGGTGTTGGGAGACTTGGTGAACAGGATCGGCTCGGCCGGGACGGGCTGACCTGATTCCGCCGCGTGATCGGAGAAGTTCAGCCCGATGCAGAGGATTTGGTGCGGCCGAGCGAACGGCGCTCCCACCCTGACACCGGAAAAGCTATTCAGCGCGCCGGCGGCGACCCGCTCGCGCACCAATTTCTGCAGTCCAGTCAGCCCACCGCCGGTTCCGCCGAAGAATGCCTCGTTGAAATCGGTGATCACATCCGAGACGTCGACGTAGGATTCGGCGTCGATCCGGACTACGGGCTTTTCAGCGCCGGGCTCACCGATACGCATCAGGATCATCGTTGACCTCCAGGTCGAGGGTAGAACCAGCAATTCTCGAAGTGGCAATTTCTCTCTGGGACCATTTCTCTCTGGGACCATTTCTCAGTGCGATTCTCGGGAGACCTTGTCCCCGCTCGAGCCGAGCAGGAAATCCAGGTCGGCCCCGGTGTCGGCCTGCATCACATGATCGACGTAGAGCTGTTCCCAGCCCCGCTGCGGCCGGGCGAAACCCGCCAGCGTTGCGGCATTCGGCGTCCTGGCCGCGAGTTCCGCCGCCGAGATACCTATGTCGAGGCGCCGGTTCGGCACGTCGAGGAGGACGTAGTCGCCCGTCTGTACCAGGGCCAACGGTCCGCCGGCCGCGGCCTCCGGCGCGACGTGCAGCACCACGGTGCCGTAGGCGGTACCGCTCATCCGGCCGTCGCACACCCGGACCATGTCCCGAACCCCTTGCTGGAGCAGCTTTGTCGGTAGGGGCATGTTGGCTACCTCGGGCATGCCCGGGTAGCCCTTGGGTCCGCACCCGCGCAACACCAGGACCGAATCCGCGTCAACGTCCAGATCGGGATCATCAATCCGCGCGTGCATGTCCTCGACGGTGTCGAAAACCACTGCCCGGCCCCGGTGCTTCAACAACGTCGGGGATGCGGCAGCCGGCTTGATCACGGCACCCTTGGGGGCGAGGTTGCCGTACAGGACTGCGATCCCGGCGTCCGGGAGCAGCGGCGCAGCCCGGGCGCGGATGACCTCCGGATCCCAGATCGGCGCCTGGTCAAGATAGGAGACCAACGGTCGACCGGTGACGGTGAGCGCTGTCGGGTCCAGTAGGTCGCGGACCTCACGCAGCACGGCCAGTAGGCCACCGGCGCGGTGGAAGTCCTCCATCAGGAACCGGCCGGCGGGCTGCAGGTCGACCAGCAGGGGCACCCCGGCGCCTGTGCGATCGAAATCATCAAGGCTCAGCTCGACACCGAGTCGCCCCGCGATGGCCAGCAGATGGACGACGGCATTGGTGGATCCCCCGATTGCCGCCAACGCGACGACTGCATTGAGGAACGATCCACGGGTCAGGACGGCACTCGGCCGCCGCTGCTGCTGCGCCAACTCCACCACTAACCGGCCGGTCTCCTGCGAGCCCTCGAGTAGCCGACTGTCCGGCGCGGGGGTACCGGCCAGCCCTGGCAGCACCGTACCCAGCGCCTCGGCCAGCAGTCCCATGGTCGAGGCCGTCCCCATCGTGTTGCAGTGCCCTTTGCTGCGGATCATCGACGACTCGGATCTGAGGAACTGCTCGTTGGACAGCCCGCCGCCGCGGACCTCCTCGGAGAGCTTCCAGACATCCGTGCCGCAACCCAGTGGCACACCGCGGAAGGTCCCGGTCAGCATCGGCCCACCCGGGATCACCACCGCCGGGAGATCAACCGAGGCCGCGGCCATCAACAGGGACGGAATCGTCTTGTCGCAGCCACCGAGCAGGACAACTCCGTCGATCGGGTTGGCCCGCAACATCTCCTCGGTGGCCATGGCCGCCATGTTGCGCCACAACATGGCGGTCGGGCGCACCTGCGTTTCCCCCAGCGAAACGACCGGCAGATTCAGCGGGATGCCACCGGCTTCGTAGATGCCCTGTTTGACACTGTCGGCCACCTCGTTCAAATGCATGTTGCAGGGCGTGAGGTCGGACGCGGTGTTGGCGATGGCGATGTGCGGGCGTCCGTCGAACGCGTTGGCCGGCAAGCCCCGCCGCATCCACGCCCGGTGGATGTAGGCGTTGCGATCGGTGCCGCCGTACCACTGCGAGCTGCGGTGCTCCGGCACACGGACCTCTTCCGTCAGGACGTCCACATCGATTCGCCGAAATCGTATGCCCAGGCAGTTCCACCGTTCGAAATTGGCGAATCGATGGCCCTGACACTGCTTGGCGCGCGCGACGCCCACTCGGTGCACCCAGTGCGCGAAGTGACAGTTTCGGCCCGACCTATCGACGCAACAGCACCAACGTGCCGGCTTGGTCCGCAAGTCGGTAGCCCGCTGCCTGCAGTTGATCGGTGCGCGCGATCTTCCAGTCCTTGTCGCTTCCGGCGAGGTTGAGGATCACCCAGTCGAAGGGTGCGAGCGGAATGTGCGTCGAATCGTGCCAATCGGCCGTCGCCAGGGTGACCGGGTTCCGGTCGGTGATGTTCCCCAGCAGGCACCGGCCGATCGGCCGCGGTCCAGGCGAGCCCGATGATTCCGTGCTGCACCTTCGCGAATGCCGGGGGCAGTTCTCGCGAGCGTGCCGTTTTCGCGGTTCAGCACTGCGCGCTCCTAACGACTCGGGATCGCTCCCTACCGGTCGAGAGCTGCGGCCGACCGGACACATTCGAACGTGGACAGTGCGCGGTGCGGGGTGCAGGGTGCGTCATTTTGTCGCGCATCGCCGAGCAGGTTCGTGACACCAGTGGACAGATCCGGCAGCTGCCACGTCCTTCGGCCGGTCAATTAAGCTGATTTTCCACCTGGGGTACAACGGGGCCCTGGCTGGGTACCGTGCAGCCGTGACCAACGAAACGGCAGCGACCCTTGAACAACGCCCCTTTCCCCGTCTCGCGAGCTCAGGCGCCGCCCACGCGCAGGCGTCCATCGTCGGACTGGGCTCCTGGCAACTGGGTGCCGACTGGGGTGCGGTGACCGAGGACGACGCCCTGGCAGTGCTGCGGACGGCCGCCGATTCCGGGGTGACCTTCTTCGATACCGCCGACGTTTACGGCGATGGTCGAAGCGAGCAACTCATCGGTAGGTTCCTCGCCGAACTCGGATCCGATGCGGACTCGATCATGGTGGCCACCAAGATCGGCCGCCGGGCGGACCCGTTCGCACCGGAAACGTTCAACGAGGCGAACATCCGGGCGTGGGTGGATCGGTCCAGGCGGAACCTCCGTACCGACACGCTGGATCTGGTGCAAATGCACTGCCCGCCAACGGCCACCTTCAATGACGACGCCGTGTTCGACGTCCTCGACGCGCTGGTCGCCGAGGGAGCCGTTGCCGGGTATGGGGTTTCCGTGGAGACCTGCGACGAGGCGCTCATCGCCATTGCCCGACCAGGGATGGTCAGTGTGCAGATCATCCTGAATGCGTTCCGGTTGAAGCCACTGGATCGGGTGCTCCCGGCCGCCGCCGCGGCCGGCGTCGGCATCATTGCCCGGGTTCCTCTGGCCAGCGGGCTGCTGTCCGGCCGGTACTCGTCGTCAACCACGTTCGGAACCGACGATCACCGCAACTACAACCGGACGGGTGCGGCCTTCGACGTCGGCGAGACCTTCTCCGGAGTGGACTTCGAGACCGGGCTCGCCGCCGTCGACGATCTCACCGCGGCGCTTCCCGCAGGAGCCTCGCTGCCGCAAACGGCCATCCGGTGGATCATCGATCAGCCAGGGGTCACCACTGTCATCCCTGGTGCCCGCAATCCCGATCAGGCACGCGGCAACGCGGCGGCCGGCCACTTGGCGGGCACCAGTCCGGCCTTCGCGGCGGCGGTTCGCGATACCTACGACGCACGATTGCGCGAGGACATCCATCCTCGCTGGTAGCGACCATGCCGCCCGCTCAGCGGGAGGCATGACGGGGCCGGTGCGCAGGGGATACCGGTTCGCAGAGCCAACAGTCTTGACACTCTGTTGACGGCGGAGTTCTCTTGACCTTGCTGGACCCATCAGCCGATCGGGAACGGTGCCGCCGCCGCTGGCCGCGACACCGTGAGAGTGCCGCTCTTCGCCCGAATTGTGCGGACTGTTCGCCCGCCGCGTGCAAGGTGCGCGTGCACCGAGCGGACGAGGTCGCCAGGTCACGTCCGGCTCCCGACCAGCCGTTCCCGGTTGGGAGGGCACCTCAGCATGGCCACGGTTCGGACGGGTCGCCAAATGTCGCAAGCGCAAGGAAACGCCAGGATCCCCCAACCGGCCAATATCGCCGACCCCTTCTGGGATCTTCTCGCCCAACTGGACTACGGCAAACGGCAGGGATTGGTTCGCCGGCTCGCAGTGGGCTACTACGAGAACTGGCGCCCGTCGCGTGCCGAGGTCGCACTCCTGGTGGACTTCGAGCTCGGCCGGCTGACCGAGCTGGAGTATCTGGCGGCGGCCCCCCGGCCGGCTACCGTTGTCGCGGCGCCGGACCTCGCGACCGCACTCAACGGCCGGTGCGAGACCGGCGAACCCGGTCCAACAAGGCCCCGGGCGGCGCCGAAAGGACGCGCAAACAGCGACCGCCCACCCGGCAGTCCCACCCGGATCGCGACGCTCAGCGTTGACTGTGGCGACGTCGCGCCGCCATTCAGGATGATCGTTCGGGGTCTTACCACCAACGGCTGGACAGTCCGCGGCGGCCAGCGATATCGATTGATGACTCTGCACTATGTCCTACTCCCACCGCTCGGGATGGCCGCGGACAAGGGCCGGCCGATCACCCCGATCCTCTACACGGCGGTCGTCACCTGTGTCCCTGACGTCACGGCGCCGAGGGCCGACTCGGACGGGCGACACCGGCAACACACCGTCGGATCGGGTCACATTGTCGGCAGCCGCGGCCCCTGGCCGGTGGCGGACTCCGTGCGCTCCATTGATTTTCTGTTCAACCTGCAGCACCCGGTCGGCACCGCACCCGCGGCCCACCCGGCAGGTGTCCTCCGGGTCGACATCGCCCGGTCAACGGCAACCTGGCGACCGGCCGGCCGACCTGCCGCGGCAACGGTGAACGCGTAGCGCGGACGTTGTCTACCCACCGCCGTTCGCCGGGTCGAGCAATTCTTCGACTCGCTGTTCGAGCGACTGGGCGCGCTGGCGGGCCCCGGCCGGAACCATTGTCACCGACGGGCTATTGGCACGTACCGTGTTCTGGCGGGCGGCCGGCCTCGGCTCGATCATGATGCGGATCGGGTGCCCCCAGTGGTCGACGGGTGGCAGCAGGGCAACCCGCCGCGTTGGCTCCGAGATGCCATTGTTGCTCTGACACAGGTGCGGGGAGTCAGAGGTCACCGGCACCGCACGGGCAATCAGCGCCGCGATCACCCGGCCATCCGGGTACACCACCGTCAGATCGAGCGCATGCACCCAACGGGCGAGTGCGCACGGACCGCACAGCAGGTCGTCGTCGACCTGGCAAAGGGGGGTCCTGGTCCAGCAATCCCGAGAAACGCCTGAATGACGATGTTGTCAAGCGAGGCGTGACTTCGTCGACACTCTCCGCACATCCCGACACGGGTCAGGGCCGCTCCCGGCCTGCAGGGACGTTTTCGTCGACGCGGGTGGGGCGTGGAAGTGCACCACCGCCGACCTGATCACCCGAATCGACCGTCACCACCGACCCACCGCCGACTCCGTTCAGGCGAGAGCCGCCTGACCCCCGACGGTCCTGACCACTAAGATCGCTGGACCACCCACGACTATGAGTTTTCGATCTCGCGATCGGTCATTAGCAAAGTTCCGTCGTATTCGCAGCGGTCGCGGTCTGATTATCTGCCAGGAATGAGCCAGCACATGATCGAGTTCCGCTCAGTGAGCAAAAGGTTTCCTGACGGAACCGTCGCGGTGGAAGATTTCAGCTTCGTCTTTCCGTCCCACAAGACGACGGTGCTGGTCGGTTCCTCCGGGTGCGGCAAGACGACGTTGTTACGGATGATCAATCGAATGGTCGAACCCACGTCCGGCCAGGTCACGATCGACGACGTCGACATCGCGAGCCAGGACAAGGTGAAGCTTCGGCGGAGTATCGGTTACGTCCTGCAAGCCGCGGGACTGCTCCCCCACCGCAAGGTGCTCGACAACGTCGCGACCGTTCCCTTCTTGAACGGGGTTGGCAAGGCCCAGGCCCGGGCCGCTGCGCTGGAGCTGCTGGACAAGGTAGGTCTGGATCGGACCCTCGCCGACCGCTACCCCCGTCAGCTATCCGGCGGGCAGCAGCAGCGCGTGGGGGTGGCCAGGGCCTTGGCCGGCGACCCGGACATCCTGCTGATGGACGAGCCCTTCGGGGCCGTCGACCCGATCGTGCGCGCCGACCTGCAACTGGAGTTGAACCGGCTTCAGCGGGAACTGGGTAAGACGATCGTGTTCGTCACCCATGACATTGACGAGGCATTCACCCTCGCCGATCAGGTCGTCATTTTTCGCAAGGGCGGCGTGATCGCACAGTCGGGTACCCCCGCGGAGATCCTGGCCGCACCGGCCGACGAATTCGTGGCGACTTTCGTCGGCGCCGACAAGGGCAGCCGCGGCTTGTTCCTGCAGCAGCGGGACAACGACCGTGGGCTCACCCTGGTGGTCGACGGCAACGGCCGCCCACTGGGCGTGCTGGAGGACACCGCTCGCACAACCGCCGCCGAGGGCACCAGGAGCAACACGTCGTGAACTGGACCTTGGACAACCTCGACCTGATCGGCTCGTTGACGCTCAACCACATCCGACTGGCGTTGATCCCCATCGTGGCAAGTTTTGTGCTGTCGATTCCGCTGGGCTGGATGGCGAACCGGAACCGGGTCCTGCGGGTGGTGGTGATCAGCGGCGGCAGCCTGCTGTACACGATTCCGTCGTTGCCGCTGTTCGTCATCCTCCCGTTGATCATCTCGACCAGGGTTCTGGATGAGACGAACCTCATCGTCGCCCTCACGATCTACGGTGTGGCCATCATGGCCCGCTCCGCGGCGGACGCGCTCGCGTCCGCCGATCCGATCACCCTGGATGCATCCACCGCTGTGGGCTTCTCCCCGGCGGGCCGGTTCATCAAGGTCGAGCTCCCGCTGGCCGGCCCCGTGCTGCTCGCCGGGATCCGGATCGTTGCGGTCAGCACGATCGCGCTCGTCTCGGTCGGTGTAATCATCGGCTCGGCCAACCTTGGCTACCTTTTCCAGAACGGCAAGCAACGAGGCATTCTCGAGGAGGTCGTGGTCGGGATCCTGATGAGCCTGTTGCTCGCCCTGATCGTCGATCTGGTGATCGTGGCGATAGGGAAACTCCTGATGCCCTGGAATCGGGACTCCGGTGACGGCGGTCGGTTCGCACCGTGGCGACGCCGAGCACTACCCGGGACATCGCGACTTCCAGCGAAGCCGCGACTTCCAGTGAAGCCGCGACTTCCAGTGAAGCCGCGATTTCCAGTGAAGCCGCGATTTCCAGTGAGGCCGCGATTTCGAGTGAGGCCGCGACTTCGAGCGGATCTGCCCGATGAACCTGCTGCTCAGTGCGTTGAACTGGCTCTTCGACCCAGCAAACTACGTGCCGGGTAGCCAGAGTCCACTGCCGATCCAGGACCGACTGCTCGAACATCTTACTTATACGGCCATCGCAATCGTCATCGCCGCCTTGATCGCGCTGCCGCTCGGCTTCTACATCGGCCACACGGGGAAGGGTCGGCAGTTCGTCATCGCATTCACCGGATCAATGCGCGCCCTGCCGACGTTGGGCCTGCTGTTCTTCCTGCTGATGGTGTTCGGCTATTTCTTGTCCTACGACAAGGCCCCGATCGTCGGGGCGACCATCGCCTTCGTCGTACTGGCGATCCCCTCGATGCTCGCCGGGGCGTATTCGGGCCTGGAGTCGGTCGATCGCCAGACCATCGACGCCGCGCGGGCGAACGGTATGACCGAGTGGCAGATCCTCACCCAGGTCGAGATCCCGTTGTCGCTGCCGTTGATCGTCGGGGGAGTCCGGGCGGCAGTCCTCCAGGTCGTCGCGACCGTCACCATCGCGTCCTACGCCGGTCTGGGGGGCCTCGGTCGTATCGTCACCAGCGGGATCGGGCTGAACAACTACGACCAGATCCTGGGGGGAGCCCTCCTGGTCACGGCGCTTGCCCTCATCCTCGACGGCATGTTCGCCATCATGCAGCGTGCCACGGCCACGAAGGGCACCACCGACCGCAACGGCCGTTCGACTGCCCCGGCTGCTGCGTACATCCAGCAAAACCGCTACGCGCATCGACGCGTAAACGAAGGGATCATCCTCATGTCCACAGTTCATCGCCGGATCGGCCGGCATCTCCCGCGTCTCGTTGCCGCCGGGACCGCGCTGGCCCTGGTCACCGCGCTCGCGGCCTGCTCGTCCACTGATCCGACCGCCGCTGCGCCGCCAGCCAGCGGCACAGCCGAGGCGGGGAAAGTAGTGGTGGGGTCGTTCGCCTTCCCGGAAAGTGAGATCCTCGGCGAAATCTACGCGCAAGCCCTGGCGGCCAAGGGCGTGCAGGTGGACACCAAGTTCAACATCGGCCCGCGCCAGCAGACGATCCCGGCCCTGCAAGACGGATCCATCACCCTGATGCCCGAATACAACGGAAACCTGCTGGCCTACTACAACCCCCAGTACACCGAGCGGACGACTGCCGACGTCGACGCCGCACTCACCGACGCTGTCGCCAAGGACAAACTGCGGGTTCTCACGTCGGCTGAGGCAGAGGACAAGGACGCCTACGTCGTCACCAAGGCGACCGCCGACGCCAATCAGCTCACCTCGATCGGTGACCTGAGCAAGATCGTTCCGTTCACACTCGGCTCGAACCCTCAGTTCGGCGAGCTCGGTTACGGCATCCCCGGTCTGAAGGACGTGTACGGGGTCGGGACCAACGCCGGCGACGTCACCTTCTTGCCGATCGAGGATTTCGGCGGTCCGGACACCGTCAAGGCCCTGGTCGATGACACCGTGCAGGTCGCCGATATCTACACCACGTCGCCGGCGCTGGTCGAGAACAACCTGGTCGTGCTCGATGACCCGGAGAACCATGATCTCCTCGCAGAACGTGATCCCGCTGATCGCCGACTCGGCCTACACCGACCAGATCGGCGAGATCCTGAACAACATCTCGGCCAAGCTGACCACCGACGATCTGATCGCCCTGCGCGGGCGGGTCGAAGGCTCGGAAAAGGCGTCAGCCACTACCGCAGCGACGGACTGGCTGACTCAGAATGAAATGCTGTAGACGGATCTCGGGCAAAGGAAATTGCCATCTTTCGGTTGCCGGCGCTGGCGCCGATCGCCCGTTGGACGCCGACGGCCGTAGTGGCAGTCTGGCCTGATGGGACGCGGGCCAGATGTGCTGGTGGTCGGGGCCGGGATGGCCGGCTTGGTCTGCGCAACCGAGCTGGAATCCCGTGGCCTAGAGGTACGAGTTCTGGAACGAGCCGATCACGTCGGCGGCCGTATCCGTACTGAACGCATCGACGGGTTCCGGTGCGATGTCGGTTTTCAGCTGCTCAATCCCGCGTACCCCCAGGTCAAGCGCCTGCTGGACGTACCGGCTCTCGGAATGCAACAGTTCGCGGCCGGTGTCCGCGTTCACCGGGGCGAGAAAAGTGTGGTGTTGGCCGACCCGCGCCGAGCTCCTCGGCTCTTGGGGGCAACGCTGCGCAGTGGACTGCTTGACGTCCGAGACGTATTCGGGCTCGTGCGATGGGAGCTTCCTACGGTGATCGCTCCGCAACGCGGCGTCCGCGGGCCCGACCAGGCGCTGTCGGACGCTTGGGATGCGGCCGGCGTCAAAGGCAGGTTGCGACGGGAGGTCCTCGAGCCGTTCCTGACGGGCGTCCTGGCCGACGACCCGGCCCTGGCGTCAGCCAACTTCGTCCGCCTGCTCATCCGATCCTTCCTGCTTGGCACTCCGGGTCTCCCACATGAGGGCATGGAGGCCCTGCCGAAGCAAATCGCCAGCCGACTGCACACCCCGGTCGAGACCGATACCGAGGTCCTCGGAGTCGGTCCGGGTTCGGTCGTGCGCACCGATACCGGAACAGTGCATGCCCGGGCGGTCGTCGTCGCCACCGACCTGCCTTCCGCCGCCGCGATGAACTTGACCCCAGCTCGAACCTCCGGGGGCCTGACCACTTGGTGGTTCGCCACCCCACTCGGGTTGCCCAACGATCGGCTGCTGTGCGTCGACGGCCGACGCGGCCCTGTGGCGAACACCGCAGTTGTATCGGCGGCGGCACCGAGCTACGCCCCGCCGGGCCGCGGTCTTGTCCAGGTGACCACTCTGTCCTCCGCCGGCCTCACTGACCTCCAATCCCGCGTCGAAGCCGGCCGCCTGTGGCGAACCGACAGCACCTCGTGGGATCTCCTTGTCAGGCACGATATTTCTGCTGCCCTGCCCCTCACAAGGCCACCGCTGCACTTGCGACGGCCGGTCGACCTCGGCGACGGCACCTTTCTTTGCGGTGACCACCAGGACACCCCTTCGATCCAGGGCGCGATGGCATCCGGGCATCGCGCCGCCCTCGCGGCGAGCCGATTCCTCACCATCACTGCGTGACCGCGTGGTGGCGGGGCTGACGTCGCGTCAGCGCGGCCATGAAGCACCGCGGCCCGCCTGCTGCGGATGCGCTGACGACGAATGAACCGACGGCCCGGTTGCTCGACCGCCTCCGTCGGACCCTCGCGCAGGCACACGAGCAGCTGTCGGCCACCCGGCATGTGGTTGCGTGACCGAATCACGGTAGGGGTGGCCGGACAGTTGAACTCTGCCGACAGCGGATCCGCTGCCGGTTGATGTGCTGGCCAGCGCCTCGCGCGGTCCCTGATGGTGGAGGGAACCACCAGAACCACTGGGGCCCAACGCGAGGGAGCTCGTATGTTCACCACACCCATGGCCCGGACGGCTGACGCAGTGCCGTCAGGGCCGTTCGACGACCAACTCGCCACCCGGCTGCTGCACCAACGCATCGTGGTGCTCGGTCAGGAGGTCGACGATGCCATCGCCAACCGGATCTGCGCACAACTACTGCTGCTGTCCGCCGAGGACCAGCGACGGGACATCAGCCTCTACATCAACTCGCCGGGCGGATCAGTGTCCGCCGGACTGGCCATCTACGACACCATGAAACTGATTCCGAACGACGTCAGCACCCTGGCCATGGGCACGGCGGCGAGCATGGGTCAGTTTCTGCTTTCGGCGGGCACCCACGGGAAGCGGTATGCCCTGCCGCATGCCCGAATTCTGATGCACCAGGGCTCGGCCGGCATCCGCGGGACAGCGGTCGACGTCCAGATCCAGGCCGAGAACCTCGAATACACCAAGGCTTTGATGATCCGATTGATATCCGAACATACCGGCCAGGACCTCGAGGCGATCGCCAGGGACGCCGACCGCGACCGCTGGTTCACCGCCGAACAGGCCCGCGACTACGGATTCGTCGACCGGGTACTCGAATCCGTCGCCGACATTCGTCCGGCAACGGACCGGCAGCGGATCGGGCTGAGCTGATCATGGGTCACTACACCGTGCCGACCGTCGTCGAGAAGACCCCCTCGGGAGAAAGGGTTGTCGACGTCTTCAGTCGACTGCTCTCCGACCGCATCATCTACCTGGGCACCGAGATCGATGACGACGTGGCCAATGTCATCGTCGCGCAGTTGCTGTACCTGGAGTCGGACAACCCGGATCGGGAGATCGGTCTGTACATCAACTCGCCGGGTGGGTCGATGTCGGCCATGACGGCCATCTACGACACCATGCAGTTCGTCCGGGCGCCGGTTGCCACCACCTGCGTCGGGCAGGCGGCCTCAGCCGCTGCGGTGATCCTGGCGGCGGGCGCAGCGGGTCGGCGGTACCTCCTGCCGCACACCAGGGTGCTGCTGCACCAGCCGTCGTCGGGCGGGCAGGGCAGCATTTCGGATTTGACGTTGCAGGCCAACGAGTTGCTCCGGGTGCGCGCGCAGATGGAGGAGGTCCTCAGCCGGCACACCGGGCAGGACGTGGCGACGCTGCGGTCGGACACCGACCGGGACAAGATCTTCACCGCGCAACAGGCGGTGGATTACGGGCTGGCCGATCACATCATCACCAGCAGGGAGCTCGCACTGGCCCACCCGGCTTGAGCGCGGTGGGCCGAGGGCTGCGGGGTGAGGGCTGCGGGTGAGGGCTGCGGGGTGAGTGGAAAGTGCGGTCGACTTGCGGCGCAGTTCTGGCTCGGAAAATGCAGCGAAGTCGTCCCCACTCGACGGGTGCGCAGGTCAGGCGGCGAGCAGCAGCGGTCCAGTTGGCCTGGTCGCCGCCGACGTGATCGCGCCGGCGCAACGCCGGGCGAACTCGGCCAGCCCGAGACCGAGCGATCCACATGCTGCGGCCAGCATTTCCGATGAGGCCTCCTTGCGTCCGCGCTCCAGTTCGGACAGATACTGCACCGACATCCCGGCGCGCCCGGCAACGTCACCCAGGGTCCGCTGCTGGCGCCGGCGTTCATCACGCAGGACGGCACCGGTTACCTCGCGCCACAGCGGTTCGCGCGGGGCTGCAGGCCGCGGCTGGTGAGTCGGCCGTTCGGCGGGAACGCCGGCCGCAAGGGGCCGGGGCTCGGTTGGGTGTTGCGCCGCAACAGGTTCCGCGGGGTTCCGCAATGCGCGCCGCCCGGGGAACGCGATGACCTCGCCCATTGTCAGCTCCCTTTGCAGTGAAACCGCTAGCCGTGAGCAGCGGGCCGTGAAACCGACTGTAGGAGGTACGTGCGCCCACGCGCGATCGTGTTCGCGACGAGCGGACGGGGAGCTGGGAACGAAAGGCAGCATCGATTCGCCGAATTCGGTGGTCGAACGACCGGCAATGTCCTGCTGATCGTTGGGGCGGATCGACCGTGGGGCGTTGCCTACCCGCGGCGGGACGGCCGACGCCAGGCAACGAGCGCAGTGCTGGATTCCTGCCATGGGACGATGTCGCGGCGCAACCCGGCGA
>CAVSRE010000020.1:0-611245 GCA_963730295.1 uncultured Actinomycetota bacterium
TCGTGGTGAAGTAGCCATAAGCGGCGGTGATCGTAACCGCTTGGCGGAAGAATGTCGCGTTTATGTCCGTGCCGGTGGCGATGTCATCGTCATGCCCGCCGAGGGCGACGCAGCGGGTGTAGGTAATGACGCCCGCGTACAAATCCGCAATGTCCTGACAAGGGACGTACGCGGCGACATCCGTCGTCTCGTTATCCTGTACCGGGCAGAAATCAGTTCCGGTCACGGTGATCGTCGGGCGCGTCGTGATGTCCTCAAAGCCCTTCAGGCCCCAGGTAGACCCGCCATCTTCCGAGTGGACGAAGAGCAGCTTGGACCCGCCATCGGAGATCAGCGTCGGCGCAAGACCCTCCACCGTTAGTCGCTAAAGTCGAACGACGTGATATCCACGCCCGAGGCCGTAACGAGGACAGCGCGGGAGCAATCGTGGCCGGTTGTGCAATCATCCGTCGCTGGGGCCTGGAGGTCCAAGCTGTTCCCCGATGTCACGGTAACGGCATCAACCAGGTACGTCCCGAATGCAGGCGCCAAGGACGTTGCTGTGGCCGGCGTCGTGCGCCAGAGCGTGATCCCGGCGGGTCCGGTTCCGTCAACCTGCTTCCAGACCGCCGCGCCGTCGGTGTTGTCGACGTTGATCCATATCGTGTCATCCGCCAGATTGACCCACATGGAGCCAGGGGTGTACCCGCCTGGCGAAATTCATCCGTAACCCCAGGATCGGTGGTTGCATTAAGATTGTGGGTTGCCCCCTCATAGTAGAAGGGGTCCGCCAGCGCAGGCGGGATCAGGAACAAAGCCCAGAGCAGGACCAGGGCGGAAATTTTGGTATTCATCACTTGTTCACCATCATTAGAAAAGCCCATCTCGCCCGCGACGTGTGTTAAGCGAGCTTCGCACGCCTGAAAAAACCACCATCGTCATTGCGGATCACCCCATAGATTTTGCTCGGAGATCCAATGTTGTCGCCCCGGTGGGATTGGCAATCTCAACCGAGAAACCCCTCGTGCGGTTCGATGTCGGTGTCGCCATAGGGTGACGATTTGCAAATCCCAAGGTCGATACACCGTCTCCCATACTGACGCCAGCGACACCAAACGGCAGGGGAGGGGTTGCCTGTCAGGTCGTCGCTCCCTATCCCATTCGGGACCAACGCGGTAGAGGCGTCCCCAATCCAATCGAAGGTAATGGTCCCGGCCGACAAACTGCCGGAACGCACGACCGGAAGGTATAAACGGGCGTTCCTGTAATCCCCTCGGCATGATCGACATCTAGAGCGTATAGAGTAGCACGGGTGTCGGCGCATCGTCGTCCTGTATAACCCCCTCGGCTGTAGCGGTACCAATTACCGCATCTGTGGGGTTCAACAGCGTGACCCGGAATCCTTCGTCCGGTTCCACATCCGTATCGCCGCTAACGTTGACCGTGATCACCTGCGATGTCTCGTCAGCGGCGAAGTTCACGGTCCCGGAAGGCAGTGACCCTCCGAGTCCGCTGCATCCGCCGCCGTTCCAACCACCGAGGTCGATCCCGTGACGGCATAGTCAACCGAACTCGTCCCGGACAGATCACTACCAGAGCGCGACACAGTGAAGGTGAACGCCGTCGTCCCGCTGTCGCCCTCTACCTTATTGGCGCTGGTCGCTGCCACCGATACGTTGTCGCGCCGCCGCCCTCAAGGATCTCTTGGATGCGTCTTCCGCCCGATCCCGACCCATAATGCGCACCGCCACCGGGCACCGGCTCCATGTCTTCGATCGTAGCATTGATGCCCGCATAGGCATTCACGTATAAGTCATTGTAGAAGTTCGGCGATCCCGAATCTTGCCATTGGCCTGGATGCCCCCATTTTGTGGACCGTCAACGGCGTTAACCACGTTTTTCTGGATTGTGATCGGGCCGAGCGCATTCCCTTGGTGATCTCTGTATAGTTCGCCGCTTGATTCCCACCGTTCCACGCGCGTAGAACGGTGTTCTTTTCGATAAGTCCATCGTTGGAATAATATACAGCAATGCCACCGACAGCATTGGTCATAATTACGTTGTTTGATATCTCGAAGTGAATCGTGCCTCTCACTTACTTGATGAGCATTAAAGAAGATCCCTTGAAAAATCTTGCTGCCAGTATACTTTAGAAGCATAACATTGCCTCTGTAAATACTTCATTTGTCCGATTGGCGTAAATAAAATCCCCGTGGTCTTCCGGCTCGAATGAAGAAGTGCCCAAGGAAGGTGTTGTTTTCGACAAGAACGTTCGTGGCTCCGTTTACAAGCAGCGCCACGTTTTCTGAAATAATCGTATGTGTTTTCGATTAGAGGGTAATATGATCACCGTGCATGTACCCGCCCCAATACCCATCATGTATATAGTTATTGGTAATGGTTATGTACGAGGAGTGGGGCAGTAATATAATAGTATAACCGTCATAAGAACTATCAACGGTCCCGTTCACCTCTCCGTTCTGTAACCGTCATGTGATTTGAATTAGTTATATCTGAGATTGTTTGGACGGGTCCCGATGCTTTGCTGATTATCAAAGTGGATGCCATCGAAAATGATGTACGCGAGCCAATTATCTGCGTACGAGCCGGTGATGCTGGCGCCGAGAGGGTTTGCCGCCTTGACGGTCACGTAGCTGGTATGTGTGACCGTTGAAGTTGAATGCTCCGTAATTCCCGTCAGCCAGGACGATGTTGTCCCCGCCGCTGGCGCTGTTCAGTGCGCTCGTCAGTTCGCTAGCATTGCTGACGTTGTAGGTCGTGGCATAGGCCGGCGAAGCAACGAGGGCGATGAGAAGGGCTATGATTTACCGCATCAGCTTCCGTCCTTCCCGGAAATCGGATTTTACCCCCGCTGGAACCAATCCAGTTGGGAAGTGTACGAGGTCGCTGCCGCCGCTTGTGTTGGCATACGGACCAACAGCGGTCACAGTCAATGTGTGGCTGAAAGAGCAGTCGTTCGTCCAGTCTGTTCCATTGGTGGAATATTCGAATGTCCATGTATTAGTGGCGCGCGTGAGTCTTATGTACTGGAACGGTCCCGTCCCCCGATTAAGCACTTGGCATCGTGTTGTTGTACTTCCGCTAGCCGTACTAGCAGCGTATAGGTCAACCGATGCATTGTTGTCGAGGTTGTCCATATCGAACCGAATCCAGTTCGTCGAATCCTGCTCAACGATGAAGCCATGACCGCTATACGGTGCGCCGATTGTAGTGAGCCAGCGTGCTGCCAGCACGAAATCCCCGTTCGCCATGGATTGCATGATCCGGGGGCACGTTTTTGTAGTATTGTAGCAATCGTAGTCGCTGTCTCCGATGTTGAACTGGACCGAAAATTCACCTCCACGGTTGTCAAAGGTGATGGTCGAGCTTAGGGGAGTGGTGGCCGTCCACTGCGAACACAACGATCCGGTAGAGAAGTCATCCGAATAGGTGTAGCACCCGCCGCCGCTGGCAGACGGTCTCCACGAAGAATAGCCGTCGATGACCCCCTGGGCGTGCGCGGGAGCCGCGAAGAGCAGTGCCGCGATTAGTAGTAGGTAACGCATCCAACCAATCCATTTCCAGGCTCAGTCGAGCCAACTTGGGTTACGTCGAAGGTGAGCGGGCATTGGCAGCCAGGGCCGTGTCGGAGAACACGGCGCTGTGCCGGTTCCCGTGGTGAACTCCGTGGCGTCAATCGTCCCGGAGGTAGAAACATGGTCGTCCCACTCTCCTTGACATCAACGACGATCGCGGCCCCCGTTGGGGCTGTGCCGGCCCCAGGATCGATATACATCCTGGCGCTGACCATCGTCGCCGCAGCACCAAGATAGAACCCACCACGCACCCCGGTCGCCATCGGGGTAGCTCCGTCCGTGATCGCGAACGAATTCGGGCCAAGCGCAACGCACTTCTCATGCTTTTGGTTGGTCGCGTTGACGAGACTAATCGCAGAGGGCGTACCAAGATCGGGAGTTGTTAAAGCCGGATCGTAGCCAAGACAACATTGCCGGTGCCAGTCCTCCCGTGCCGGGCGCAATTGCCGCCCGAAGGAAAGTTCGGAATTCGTATGCCTGAAGCCGAGGCCGGCCACCATGTTGAGCGCCGTCTTGAGCTCAGATTGAGTCAAGAATTCGATGTCAGGTTTAACGTAAAAAACGGACGACTTCTCCTCCGATCGGCCTTATTGAGATGAATAACGGTGCCGCTACCTCCCGGCGTTGCCCATGTCCCGTCACCGCGCCAGAATAGTTGAGGATGACGCGCTGGTGCCGCTGTTCAGGTTGCCGACTGGCAGGTTGCCGGTTATGTCTGCGGAAAGATCGACCTGCCCGCGCACGATATCCTGACCAGAAAAGAGTAATATATCCGGCGTGCCGCTTACCGTAACGTCCGTCGAACTTATCTGTCCCTGCAGGATCGAGGCTAGAGTAGACTGTGCCGTGGCTTGTTCGGCTCGTAAGCGAGTTCGCCCCAAATCCGCTGAGGATTGTAAGGCCGGCACCACAAATGTCTCGATATTGGCATCGACTTCGCAATCGAGCAAGAACGCGTCAGATCGGAAAGCCGTGATCCGGCAGATGGAAAGGGCACCTTCATTGATGGTCACCTGGGGGTCGGTGACGGCGTAGAGATCGGCGATATCCTGGCACGGCACATATGCCGCTACGTCAGTCGTTTCATTGTCCTGGACCGGGCAATAGTCCGTCCCGGCAACGGTGATCGTTGGGCGATCGGTGATATCCTCATCACCTGTTGCCGTCCAGGTTGAACCGGCGTCAAGGGTTTCGAGCTTGATATAGCCGATTTCGCCGTCCTTGATGGTGAACTTCTCCAACCCAGCGACTTAATCGGCGCTGTCAATTGTGACGGTCATCACGTCGCCGCACGAGTTGGTGATGGCTGAGTAACTTAGGTATCCGCCCCGTTCCAGGCGTACCAGTAGGTGCAGTAAGCGTCAGGCTGCAACTAGAGCCTGTCGCCTTTACCACTTGGAACCCGGCGACCGGCGGCGCCCATGTCGCTGTCACAGCGTCGGCAGAGGTGTCGATCAGCAGGCCCACGTCGGCATCGAGCGGAAAGTACGTTGCCACCAGGGCTGAGATCGCCGACCGTTCCGCAGCGGTGAGGACCTTGGCATCGGCTGCGGCTCTACCATATTCGCCATATCAAAGGCGTCACCTGAGACGGATGTGGGATCGTATGTTGCCGCGACCATATCCCCAGAACCGCCGGGAGGGGCCTCGGGAGCCAAGGACCCGTCCGCCTGGACAGTCATGAGGTAGCCGTCCGAGCCGCCGCTGAAGTCGATAGCTCCAGTCCTTGGCGTGATGGTGCTGCTTGCGATGTCGGCCGGCTGAAGGGCTGAGGCAATTGAAGACCGTTCTGCCGCTGTGAGGATTTTGGCATCGGCGGCCTCGACCATATTCGCCATATCAAAGGCGTCATCAGCAACCGTGTTGGGGTCGTAGGTCGCGGCTCGCAAGATCGTCGCATCCACAACTTCATACGTTGAGGAGATGTCGGGGATATCACCCGCCACCAGAGCGCGCCCATAATAGTTTCCGCCATCGGACATCAGGCCAAATCCGGCGGTTTGCGTCGCGCTGGTAACATCTGTCAGATCGGGGAGAGTGGTTGCGCCGCTGCCGGACGCATCAACCTGCTTCCATACCGCTGCGCCGTCCGTATTGTCAGCACAGACCCACACCGTGTCCGCTGACGTGTTCACCCACAGTGACCCAACCAGTGGTTCCGGCTCGGTGCGCCGGAGTTGAGGTCCGGGGACGTTAACCTGAAGACCACCAAATACTCAGGTCGAGCGGCGCACACAACTCGGAGTGTCATGAAACTGCTGGTTCAGATTCCCTGCCTGAACGAGGAGTCGACCCTGCCCGTAGTCCTTGGCTCCATACCCAAGCACATCGACGGCATCGACGTCATCGAGGTGGTGGTGATCGACGACGGCTCTACCGATGGCACCAGCGCCGTCGCCAGGGCGTACGGGGCGCACGTCATCAGGCATCCGGGAACGATGGGTTTGGCCAGGTCCTTCCGCGACGGAATCGACTACGCCCTGTCCAGGGGCGCCGACATTGTCGTCAATACCGACGGGGACAACCAATATCCGCAGGAGCGCATCCCGGATCTCATCGAACCGATCCTGCACGCCAGAGCCGACATCGTGATCGGTGACCGGCAGACGGCGCAGATCGCGCACTTCTCCCGATTCAAGAAGGCCATGCAACGGGTCGGCAGCGAGGTGGTGAGCAAGGCAGCTCGCACAGAGTTGCCGGACGCCGCGTCCGGCTTCCGGGCCTATTCGCGCGCATCGCTGATGCGGATCAACATCATCACCGAATTCAGCTACTGCATGGAGACGATCATTCAGGCCGGGAACCGCCGGCTCCGGATCGAGAGCGTCAAGATCGACACCAACCCAAAGACCCGCGAATCGCGGCTGTTCAAGAACATGTGGCACCACATGCTCAAGTCGGGTGTGGCGATCGTCCGCAGCTACCTGATGTTCCGGCCATACATCCTGCTCGCCACGCTGGGGACGATCTTCGGCGTCCTCGCGCTGATCCCCTTCCTGCGATTCGGCATCCTTTGGCTGTTCGAAGATGACGGCGGCGGGCATATCCAGTCACTGATTTTCGGTACCTCGATGCTGGTGGCAGCGCTGCTCTGCTATTCGCTGTTGATCATCGCCGATCTGCAGCGGACGAATCGAATCCTGCTGGAGGAGACCCTCGAGCGGATCAAGAACTCGCAGTTCAGCAGCGCTGGACAGGTGCATCCCGATCGGCGGGGCGGCGTGAACGGGGTGAAGGAGCAACGCGTGCCTGTCGACGTCGGCCCGCACCCCATCGAGTACGGGTCCACCCCGGTTGGTCGCTGACCCGTGTACTGGGCCGTGATCCCCGATTCGACATCGGGCGCACCGAGTGGTTCTGGTTCAATCGGCCCGCCGCCGTTGCGCGGTAACCCTCCGGCGTCGAATTTCACGTATCAGTGAGGGACCGATCAACACGGCAAAGACCACGATCAGTCCTGCGGCGGTGATAGTGCCCCAGTGCGCAGCCCGTTGCCGACAAAATGGAACTCGACGACGTTCGAGCCGGGGGGGACGTAGACCGCCCCGAAGGCATGATCGGCATCCACCAGGCTCGCGGGTTCACCATTGACATCTACGGCCCACCCTGGACTGGATGGCGTCGGCGAGGACAAGATATCCGGCTCCGCTCGCCGTCACGTCGACGACAACTTGGTCACCGGAGTCGGACACCACTGCTAACTGTGCTGGCTCGCCGGATGGCCGCGGCCCTGGCGCGCTGAGTATCACCGTGGATTCCGGTGTGGCCGGGTCGGCAAGTACGGTCAACCGGGACGTCGGGTCCTCGATGACGGTGCTGTTGGAGGCCCAACGGATCCTTGGTAGCGCGCTGGGTCGCTCCCACACCTGTAGCGAGGCGTCCGCATAGGCCAGGCGCAGCCTGTCCGGTTGGCTTCCGATGCCGATCGTCTCGACCTGGCCTGATACCGAACTGAACTCGACAGTTTGGCCGGGCACGTCCCTGGCGGTGACGGAGACCCACACCGATAGCGGTCCGGTTAGTGCCCCGAGATCCTCGCCGGCCACGCCGATCTGCGTCCATCCGGGTTCCCAACGAGGGCGGATGGAGGTCCCGCTGACGATTTCCTGGCCTCCGGGGTCCCGCACGGTGACGTGTCAACCCGATGCCGTGGACGCCGTCGCCGGCGGCGCGACAACTTGGAGGAGGAAGCCCCTGAGTGCTTGCGGTACCAGGAAACCGGCAGGCATTTCGATGGACCCAACGGTGAGCGGGACGCTGTCCGTCGCTGACTGTACCTGCGTCGGGCTCCCGTCCAATCCGATCATTGGACCGGGAATAGGAGTGTCGGGGCTGGTCAGCACGGTCGATACCGCGAGCCGGTCCAGCAAGGGGTTATCGAGCGATCCGTCGGCCAACTGAAAGCGGACCCTGGGGATGGTTGGGTAGCATCTGCGCTTAACGGTCGGGTCCAAGCTGAGCAAGTAGTCCTTCCAACTCTCCGGGTGAAAGGTGTGCCCGGTGGCGGATCGAATGCCATACGCAGACGCAGTAGAACCGAAGAAGGTGGTGCCACCAAATAGGGCGCGATTGCTGGCGCGTTGCTGTTGCGGCCGCGTCGATGCTCGGTGTTTGCGGGTAGAAATCCTTGACGTCTGACAGCGGCCAAAAGTATTCGGTGGATGAGATCGCCTGAACGGTTGTGACCGCGGCGAACGACACGACCGCGGTTGCCAGGATCGCGCGAAGCGCCGACTCCGTCCATCCGTTCCGGCTGAGGGGACCCGGTGCTCATCGAGGCGAATGCTTGTCGAACTGCTCTCCTCCGCGCCGGAGTCAGCGGTCTTGCGTCGGTCCGGCTCCGTTCCCGAGCGGCTTGGCCATGAGCGGCTGTGAATGCGATGGCAACGAGCAGTAGGCTGAACAGCCCAAGCCCGGCGTCCTGCGCCAATACGGTGTCGTCGACATCGGATGCATACCGTAGTGCCACCGCGAGCGTCGCTGACAGCAGCTGTTGCACGAGAATCAGCCAAGCGCCGACCACGAGGCGGAGCCGTACCCGTGCCGGGAGCGTACGGACGAACAACAGGTTGAAGCCGATACCGGCCAGTGCGCTTCCGGCGAGCGCCACCATCGCTCTGAGCCGTCCCGGCCTATTACTCGGCGAAAATCGGGAAGTCCCTGAGCCAGTCGGTCCAGAACCCGTGTTCCCAGGCCAGAGCGCCTGCCAGACAGGCCGACGACTGCCAGCGTCGGTACAACGCCCCTGGCCAGGCCGTGCCACCGCCCGGCGAGGATGGCAAGCAAGGCCAAGCCAACAGCCCCCATCCCCAGATAGGCGTATGCCTCGATGGGATTCGAGCCAATAAAGCCCTGCGGGGCGCCGATGTCGGAGACGAAGATCCGCGGAAAGACGACGGACAGCAGCGAACGGAAGGGTAGTTCCAAGTCGAAAAGGTTCGCGCGATAGGAGAGTGTCTGTTTCGCCGAGACCGGTAGCCATCGGGAGAAGTTGGATAGCGGACAGCGCGATTCCCAGACCGACCGCCGCTCCGCCGCCGAGGATGGTCAGGGACAGGCCGCGCCCGCCGAGGCGGTGCCGCTCGACCACGCAACGAACCAGGAAATACGCCGGCTCCCGCGTACAGCGCGTGGCCGGCCACCGCGGGGAATCCGCCGAGGAGCAGCCAGGCCACCGCGAGGCTGATCAGCAACGCGGATCTGGCAGTGCGCAATGCGAGGAAGCGTTCGATGCTCCAGAACAGGAGGGGAATAGTCGCGGCCACACTGGCCTGTGCCGGCCAACTGGACCACGCGACGAAGAAGCCGGAACTGCAGTACAGCAAGCCGGCAAGCGCGCCGGCGGCCCAGGTCGTGCCCAGCCTGCGCAACCAGAGCATCATGCCGGCGAGGGCCATCGCCAGTTGGACCAGTTTCGCGGCGCCGATCGCCCACCAGGTCGGTGCCAGCAGCATCACGGCGCCGCTTGGCGTCAGGGTGGGGATCGTGGGCGCGCTCAGTAGCGGGACGCCGGGTCCTCCCAAAGTCGACCACCAGGGAAGGTCACCCGACCACAGCCGCTGATAAATCTCGACGTAGCCGGGGAGGAAGAAGTCGACCGTGTCATGTACCCAGGGGTTCTGCCAAGGTTCTTGCAGCCAACGGTCGTCCCAGGGGACGTGACCGGTGAGGATGTCCACGCCGGAAAAGGTCTTCAGGCCGACGAGAGCGGGGCCGAGTTGCAAGGCGATGAGAGTGATGAATGCTGCGAGCATGGTCAGCAGAGCAATCAGGTCTACCGATCGGAGGAGCCGCGACCCGACTGAGTTCGCCTGGGCGGCCTGCACCGTCGGTCCGGCCTCGGTCATTCTTTGCCTGCTCCAGTCGTCGGCATGGCCTTCAGGCCCGCGTGAGCGCTCCGCACGTATCTCATCGGCGGGGTCACTCAGGCGCCGGCCACGTCCTGGCCCCGTGATCATCTCACCTTTCGCCACTAGGCCAGCGAACCATCTCAAGGCGCGACGTCGTCTCGACTCGCCGACCACCGGTTGGAGCCTCGGGCGCGGGCGATCGCGATCGCGTCGTGTCGCGATCGCCATCACCAGTCACCGTGCTCGCTCCGTCCGAATGTCAGGACAGGAACAACAACGACGTCTGATCCGGGTAGGGCAAAGTCGGAGTGAGGCCGGGCAGGCGCCGCACCCTCAGGTTGCTGGCCCGGATTGCGCGCTGGTAGCGGGTGCGGTGGGAGTTGTCGAAGACGATCATTCCGTCGCGGGCCATTCGTGGAATCGCCACTTTCAGGCAGGCCTCCCGGGCCCGCCCGTCGATGACGATGACGTCGAAGACTCCGTCGGCCGCGTCAATGGCGTTGACATAGGCCGAGAAATCCATACCCCGGTTCCCCGGTTTGGCTGACCCGATGAACGGTTGAGCCGCCGGCTCAGGTTGCACCACCCGGAAGGTGACCGACGATAGGGGGGCCAGGGCGGGGCCGATGACCTCGGCAAACCCGGCGTGGTGTTCGACCGAGATCACTTCTTCTGCGCGTTCGGCCAGCCAGATCGTGGATGCGCCGGATCCATACTCGAACACCCGGATCGGCCGTGGGTGTGCGGTCATCCAAGCGTCGACAACGTCAATCGCCCGGTAGGTCCACCAGGGCACACCGAGATCTGCGATGGCCAGGGAGTCGTGCACTCTGGTGAGGCTGGTGATCCAGTGCTTGAACCGGCGGTCCCTGTCCGGCGGCTCGGCAGACAAGACACCGACCTTGGTGAGCAGTCGTCCCGCGCCGTGCGCCGTTGCGGTGTAGGTCTGTTTCGCCGCCCAAGCCACTCGACCGGACAACTGGGGCGCGGCGTCCGCCTGATCGAGGTCATCAGTCAGCATGCAAGGAACTCCTTTTGGCTGGTGGTGAGCTTTTGGTGACCCGAAGCCACAGCAGTGACGCGATGCCGCCGACCCCGTCGATGCCGACGAAAATGATCCTGCAGACGGCTGCGACCGCGACGGCCGGTCCGCCGGCCAGGCCGCTCACCAGGACGAAGACAAGTTCCCTCACCCCGGCGCCTGCCGGTACCGGGATGAACAGGAACCCGACGATCCAGGCGCAGACCGCGGCGAATGCGACCCGGCCGGGTTGTTGCTGCATACCAAGGCCCTGCGCAACCATCGCCGTGGCGATGCCGATCAGCAGCCAGGTCGGGACGGACACCGCGATCAACGCGAGCATCTTCCCCCACCGGGGTGCAGCCAACCGGACGCGGCCCTTCGAGACACGGTCGACGAGGCTCAGAATGGGTCCCAGGATGGCCGGGTGCACCAGCGCCACTCCGATCGGCACGATCAGCAGCACCAGCAGTTCCCAGCCGGCCTGTAGACCTCCGCCGCCCAGGAACGGAGCCAAAAGTGCGCACGCGAACGCGCCGCCGACGCACATCAATCCGGAGGACATCAGGGTGGTCGAGTAGCCGACGGACCTGCTGACACCACCCCGTCGGGCCAATTCACCGCGCCCGACGACGGGCCAGATGCCGCCGGGCAGGTATTTTCCGAGTTCACCTGCAAAGAACCAGGCGGTAGCCGCGCGGAGCGTGACGGGTGAGCCGAAGACCCGCAGTGTCTGGTGCCACAGCAGTGCCAGGAACCACATTCCGACAGCGGCGCAGAGCACGCCACCGGCGATCCACCAGGGGTCCGCCGACCGGAGCGCGGCGCTGACCGAGGGCCACTCGACGACCAGGGTGCGTATGCAGATGGCAACGGCCGTCCCCGCGATGACAAGTCCGAGGACCCGCAGCAAAATGGCCCGGCGGTCCGCTGGACCGCTGGAGGCCGGAGCATTCATCGTTGATGACGTTAGCAGTCGCAGTGCCTCCGACAGCTCGGCCAAGTCAGGCGTCCCGGGCCAGCGCAGCGGCCAACGCCACCCGGACCCCCTCGTCGCACCCCGCCGGCAGCGCATCCACCGGCCAGAATTGCAGGTCGACCGACTCCGCCGAGATCGCCGGCACCGCACCGTCCGGGGCGATCGCCAGGAAGCGGATGTCGAAGTGCCTGGTCGGGACGCCCAGCGAGCAGGTCAAACCGTGGACGTCCAGGTGCACCGGCGTCGGGTCGATGACCAGTCCGGAGATCCCGGATTCCTCCGTTGCCTCTCGCCTCGCGGCCGCTGTGATGGTGGGGTCCCCAGGTTCGCAATGGCCGCCCAGCTGAACCCAGCGTCCGATCCGTGGATGGAGCGTCAGCAACACGGACCGCCGGTCGGCGGAGAGCACCACCGCGCTGGCGGTGATGTGACCCGGTTCGCAGGATCGCTGCGTCGCGTCCGGTCGGGCGGCAAGAAAGCCCAGAAATGCCTCGCGCAACGCGCCTTGGCCCAGGTCAGGGGCCGCCCAATCCCGGAGCACCGAGCCGACATCGGCGTGCAGTGTTCCCGCTGGCGTCGTCATCCCCGGCAGTGTTTTTGCGGGCTTCATCATCTGAGCACCAGGCCACCGGTGGCGGGCGGCCTTGGCGACAGCACTTCGGTGGGATGGCCGATGCCGACGGCGCCGAGCGGTTCCCAGTCGGCGGGCAGGTCGAGCACCGACCGGACGACGGTCGGGCAGAAGATCGTCGATGAGATCCATGCCGAGCCAAGGCCCTCCGCGGCCAGTGCGACCAGCAGCGCCTGCACCGCAGCCCCGCCGGCCACGGTGAACATGGTGTGCTCGGCACCGCGGCGCCGGTCATCCGGGTAGTCGTGCCGGCCGTCGCCGGTGATCATCGGAATGATGATTTCGGTCGCGCCGCGCAGCACCTGACCACGGGCGGTGCGAACGGCGATCCGCTCAGGTCCCCAACCGTCGTCGGCCAGGTCGGCCTCCCAGGCCGCCTGCATCGCCTCGAGCAGTGCCTGCCGATGCTCACGCACCCAGACGAACCGGACCGGCCGGGTGTGATGCGGCGCGGGGGCGGTCAGCGCGACATCCACACACCTGGCCAGCACGGGCTCCTCGACCGGATCACCGGAGAAGGTCCGGACCGTGCGGCGTAGCAACACGGCCTCCCGCCGGCCCTGGGCCAGCGCGAGATCGGTGCCCAACCGGAAGAGGTCTTCTTCCGAGGGTCGGATCAGCGTCCGCGCCCCACCGGGTTCGGCAGTCGGTGCGCGCGGGTCGAGCGGGGCGCGGCCGTCCTCGACGGGGGAATCCGGGGATGATGTGCCCCGAACAACCCGCGAGCGACAGCCACCGGAACCGCGGCGAGCTTGCCCTTGACCAGATCACCGGCCGCGGCGAGTTCGTCGCCGACGGCCACCTGGGTGACGACCAACTCGTTGCCGTGGGCATCGACGTCGCCGCGGAGGTCGGCCAACACCGGCACCCCGGCGGCGCCGATCGCGACGTCGGTGACCCCGAGGCGCCACGCCCGGCCCTGGGTGTCGGTGATGACGACGCCGACGTCGAGACCCCGCCGGGCGAACTCCGCCCGGAGCCTGGCCGCGGATTCGTCGGGATCTGCCGGCAGCAGCGCGATCTCGTCCGATGCACGTTGGACGCGTCGATCCCGGCGGCGGCGGCGACGATGCCCAGCCGATTCTCGACGATCTTGGTACGGCCGACCTGGGCAACCAGTCGCACCGTCTCGGCGTCGATCAGCCTGCGGCGCAGCGCATCCCGTTCGTCCGGATCGGTCGGTGAGGTCACCAGCCGGCCCTCGACCTTGGAGACGATCTTGGACGTCACGAGCAGGATGTCGCCGTCGGCCAGCCACGGTGCCGCGCTCGCGATCGCGTCGGCGAGGTCGTCGCCGGGCCGGAATTCCGGCAGTCCGGTCACCGGTAGCAGTCGCAGCCCGGCCGGTGCCGGTGCGTCGGAGACCTTTCCTTGCTGGGCCGCGGCACCCTCCGCCGGCGCGGCAGCGTGCGCCGGAACGGCCGATGTCAGGTCAGCGGACACCTGCCACCTCCGCGCAGGCGGCCACCATCACTGCGGTGGCTTCCGGGTCGGACATCAGCAGCGGACGCGGGACCACCCTCACACCCGGGACGTCTGCGGTGTCATCTTCGGCGATCAGGAACGCGTCCAGCAGTCCACCGGACGACCGTGCGCCGTAGTGCCGGCCGATACCTTCGGCGCTGCATTCGACGCCGATCGCGGCGAGGCACTTGTCCGCATGCCCGCGTACCGGGGCGCTCCCGATCACGGGCGAAACCCCGACTACCGGAGCGGATGTCGCGTGCAATGCGGCCTTGATCCCGGGGACCGCCAGGATGGTGCCGATCGAGACCACCGGGTTGGACGGCGCGACCAGCACCAGATCGGCGCCGGCGATCGCCTCGAGTACGCCCGGCCCAGGGACGGACTCTTCGGCCCCGATCGGCTTGATCGACAACGCCGGCAGCGCCGCCTGGTAGCGGATCCACCACTCCTGGAAATGCAGGGCGACCAACGGCGGCGCACCGGACGCGGCACCGGCGGCGATGGCGGCCTGCGAGGGCTCGGGATCCTGCACGACGACGTGGGTTTCCACCCGGCTGTCGGTCATCGGCAACAGGGTGACGCCTGGTTGCCATCGGTCGCACAGTGCCTTGGTGACGTCCGAGAGCGGGTAGCCGGCGTCCAGCATTCGGGTGCGCATCAGGTGAGTGGCGATGTCCTTGTCGCCCAGGGAGAACCACGGTGCCTCGGCGCCGTATCCGGCGAGCTCGGCCGACGACCGTCCAGGTCTCCTGCGCCCGGCCCCACCCGCGCTGCAGGTCGGACGGCGCCGGCCAGGGTGTACATGCAGGAGTCGAGGTCGGGGCAGATCTGCAGGTTGTGCAGGCGGATGTCGTCGGCGGTGTTCACGATCGCGACCACCTCGTGGTCAACGGCGCCTTGGGCGCGTTCCCAGGGCAAACCTTCCTCGGGTGCGCCGAACGTCACCGGCGCCGGCCCATAGGCCTGCCAGCCCAGGTAGTGCTTCACCCCGAGCAGGAATTTTGCGCCACCGACACCACCGACCAGAACCGCGATCTTCACGCTGCCCGATCCTTCCAGACCGGCGGGTGGCTTCGCGCCAATCGGGCAGCGACCCTCCTCAGGCGTCTGCGGTGCTGGCCGGTTCGGCTGGTTCGGCAGGTTCGGCCGGTTCGGCTGGTCGGTCGGGCGCATGATGACCACGCTTTGTCCCAGTGCGGCAGGAGTTCCATCGGGCAGAACGGTCGCGGGCGTGTCGCCCGGGTACCACTTGCTCACGGACCATCCGGCAAGCGTTGCGACGGCTTCGAACAGTTCGCGCGAGGTCACCACATTTCGCACCGACTTCCACCTGTCGTCGGCGGCGAGGCCCGCCGACGCCAAGAAGATGTCACGTGCGGCAACAAGATCCATCGGTAGACACGAGGCAACGAACACCGTGCCCGGTCCGCTCACCTTGCGCGCGGCGACCAGGTATCGATAGACGTCCTCGTGCTCCATGTGAGTGAACACAGAAAACGCACAGAAGATGTCAGGAGGGATGTCGGTCGGAAAGGACTCGTCTGACTGCTGCTCGAACCGGGTATTCGGCGGAACCGCGCCCAGCTTGCTGGTCAGAAACGCCCTTGCATGCCGGAGCATGGTCGGGGATATATCGGTGCCGAGGTAGGACCCACCCTGCAGATACGGCACCGCATGGACGGCGAGCCGGCCAGTCCCGCAGCCGAAATCGAAGAGGTAGGACGACGGACGCAACCCGGCCTCGACGAGAATCGACAGCTCAATGCGTCCGATGAGCTCGAAATCGCCATCGCCGATCGACGAATCCGAGGGCAACGCCAAGGCATGCTCCTCGTAGAGGCTGGCATATCTGGATACCGCCTTTGCCGGCTCATCAGCTGGCTCCGGCACCGCTGTTTCGACTTCGTCGGGTGTGGATCCGACCGGGCCTTCGGGAGCGACCTCGTCGGCAATCCGGTTGCTCTGAAAACGGGCGAGTATCCGACTGCGCAGGGCCTTGACGTATCTTTTGGGGGAAAGCGGTCGGATCTTCACGCGGCGGAATATAGCGCACCGATATGCCGCAGATTGACGAGTCGCGTCAGGCCCAGAATCGGAACAGGCCGGCGCCGACGGCGGCCAGGTAGTCGCTGCCGCCGGCGAGATCGAGGAGCCGGTAGCCGGCGGTGAACAGCCAACTGCTCGCTCCCGGTACCGAGAAGAGGATGAAGAACACCGCCAGCGGGATCCACGGCCGGAAGGGCCGGAGTCGCTGGGTGAACCGGGCGGACAGGTACGGCTCGATGATCCCGAACCCGTCGAAGCCGGGGATCGGCAGCAGGTTCAGGATTCCCGCGACGAATTGCAGCAGCGCGAGATAGGACAGGGCAGCGGCCAGAGCGGTGGGTCCGCCGCTCGCCGCGAAACGGTGGACGCCAACAGGGCGATGAGGATGCCGGCGACCATGTTGGTCATCGGACCGGCCGCCGACACCACGCTGGCATACCAGCGCCGGCGCAGCCGCCCCGGTTCGACCAGGACGGCGCCGCCGGGTAGTGGGATGCCGCCGACCGCCAGCAGCAGGATGGGAATGATCACGCTGTAGGCGACATCGGTGTACCGGAGCGGGTTCAGCGTCAGGTAGCCCCTGGCCCGTACGGAGATGTCACCACCGGCGTAGGCGACCGCGGCATGGGCGAATTCGTGCAGGCACAGGGTGATGACCCAACCACCGAGAACGACTGCGAAGACCCAGACTCCGATCGGTTGCGTACCGGTTTGCGCTGCCAGCGCCGCGCCCGTTGTCGCCAGCACGACGGCCGGGAAAATCCATGAGCCGCCCGTGGTTTTTGCCATGCCACCAGTGTCACCCGCGGTTACGCACGGGCACGACCGCCGTCACGAGGCTCACAAAGGGGTCAATCTTGGCCACGACGCGCCGTATAGCACCCTTTTGAGCTTGACGAGACGAGGGACACACGGGTGTAATCACATCGGTGTCATTCACCGGCTGGTCCCCCGCCTGGTTCCAAGGAAGTTCATTCCTTCGGTCCTTCAGGCGGGCGGGCCGGCGCTGGGCTCCAGCCCCGGTGAGTCGGTAGTCGGCCGCGATCCGCCTCGCGCCCGGCACCACGGAGAGGAAGCAGCACGTGACCAACCTGGGGGAGATCTCCATGCCACAGATTCCGCTGACGCTGGTCGACAGCGCCGAACCGGAATGGCACGAACGGGCACTGTGTGCGCAAACCGATCCTGAGGCATTCTTTCCCGAGAAGGGGGGATCGACCCGCGAGGCCAAGAAGATCTGCACCGGCTGCGAGGTCCGGTCCGAGTGCCTGTCGTACGCCCTCGCGCACGACGAACGGTTCGGAATCTGGGGCGGTCTGAGCGAGCGGGAGCGCCGGCGCCTCAAGCGCGCGGCCGGCTGACCCCAGCTCGACCCGCCGCACATCGGGCCGCAGCGGGACGATTCGGGATGAATCGTCAGATGGTCCGGTTACGCTCACCGCCATGCGAACTCTGCTCAACATCATCTGGCTGGTGCTCTGCGGATTCTGGATGGCAATCGCCTATCTCTTCTTCGGAATCATCGCCTGCATCTTCATCATCACCATCCCCTTCGGCATCGCGTCTTTCCGGATCGCCGGATTCGCCCTCTGGCCGTTCGGCCGGACCATGGTCAACAAGCCTGACGCCGGGGCCCCATCGTTCATCGGGAACGTCATCTGGTTTCTCGTTGCGGGTTTGTGGCTCGCGATCGGCCACATTGTCAGCGGGGTGCTGCTCTGCATCACCATCATCGGAATCCCGTTGGGGTTGGCAGATTTCAAGCTGATCCCGATCTCTATCGCGCCGCTCGGTAAGCAGATCGTCAAGCTGAACGACCCGGCAGCGCTCAACACCGTCAGCTGACCGCCGACGCGGCGGCCGAACAGGTGTCAGGCCGCGGGTCCGCCGTCGCCTGCCTCGCCCAATACCGCGCTGACCTGTTCGCCGAGGACGTCCGCGACCAGGTCGCCCAGGTCGCCAGAGTCGCCGGACCGGACCTCGAGGGGGCGCCGGTAGACGACAATCCTTGCTTTGGTCGGCCGGCCGCGGCCGTCAACCCCCGGCGGCATGAACCTGGTCAGCGGGACACCGCCGTCGAGCACCACCTCGTCGGAGGGCTGCACCGGCCCCTCGGCGGGAATCAACGGCACCTCGTCGACGGCGAATTCGATCGCCTCCAGCCTGCCCGGCCAGCGCTCCTCGAGGTCGGCGAGGGCTTCCAGCACCGCCTGGTCGAAACGCTGCGCCCTGGTCCTGGACGCGGGGACATCGGTGGGCAGCAACGGGGTTCGTAGTCCCCGGCCACGGCGGTCCCGTCGGGCGGGCGTCGGATCGGCGACCGGAGCCACCGGCCTACGGGGCAGAAACGGTCGGGCCGGCCGGGACGACCGCCCCGCAACGGACGCACGTGTGCGCCGGGCGGGATCTGGTTCCTGGCCGTCCATGACCGGGAGTGTAGGGCTGGAAGCGCTGCGGCCCGATCGGGCCCGGGTGAAAGCTTCCGCCGGTCGACCGGCGGAAGCTGTCCGGCAGCCGTTCGGAGCAGGTCCGGCGCGCCGCCGTCCCTCGCCGGGCCCAGCCGCGTTATCGTGCCGCAGTGGCCAGACTGCGACGATGTTCACGAAGCGGGTGTACGAACCCTGCCGTCGCAACACTGACGTTTGCGTATGCGGATTCGACCGCGGTTGTCGGCCCGTTGGCCACTGCCGCTGAACCGCATTCCTACGACCTGTGCTCGAGTCACGCCCAGGGACTGACGGCGCCCAAGGGCTGGGAAGTCGTCCGTCCGGACGAGGAACTGGGCGAGGTCGGCTCCCGATCGGACGATCTGGAAGCACTGGCCAACGCGGTCCGGGAGGCCGGACGCGGGGAGCGGGTCAGCGACCCCGTGCCGGCTGGCACCGGCCGTCGCGGTCATCTCCGGGTGCTGCGTTCCCCGGAGTCCTGACCAGCCAGGATCGGGTTGTGTCCAGCGTTGGTCCCGCCGGCCGAAGGTCGGTGGCCGAGCTGTGTCCTCGCCTGAGGGAGTCGGCCGCCACAGGTAGTGTCTGGGCGTGGTCGATGGGCCGCCCGAGCGTTCACCAAGGACCAACCGATCTGCCGACCAGAAGGAGCACCCAAGTGGGGGAACCGACCACGGCGGCCGACGTGGCCGGCGCTGCGCCACCGACCGAGCTGACGCGGTTGACCTCATTCGTCAAGGCTTACGACGTGCGCGGACTGGTCGGTGTGCAGTTGACGTCCGAGGTCAGCCGGGCCATCGGGTATGCCTTCGCCCGGTTCGTCGCCGGCAGCAGCACCGGGGTGGTGATCGCCTACGACATGCGCGAATCTTCTCCGGAGCTTGCCGGGGCGTTCGCCGAGGGCGTCACCGGCGCCGGGCTCGACGTGGTGATGGCGGGACTCGGCTCCACCGATCTGCTGTACTTCGCGTCCGGCCACCTCAACCTGCCCGGTGCGATGTTCACCGCGTCGCACAATCCGGCCCGCTACAACGGCATCAAGATGTGCCTGGCCGGCGCCGTGCCGATCAGCGTCGACACCGGGCTCGCCGAGGTGCGGGACGAGGCGCAAGCGGTGCTGGACGGCACTCCTGCGGTGATCGCCGAACGTCGCGGCATCGTGACCGAACAGAATCTGCTGGCCGAGTACGCCGATTACCTGCGTTCACTGGTCGACTTGAGCGGGATCCGGCCACTGCATGTCGTCGTCGATGCGGGCAACGGGATGGCCGGCCACACCGTGCCTGCGGTCTTCGGTGGGCTGCCGCTGCGGGTCGAGGCACTCTATTTCGAGCTGGACGGCAGTTTCCCGAACCATGAGGCCAATCCGCTGGAGCCGGCCAACCTGGTCGACCTGCAGCAGGAGGTGCGGCGAACGGGCGCCGACATCGGCCTGGCGTTCGACGGGGACGCGGACCGCTGTTTCGTCATCGATGAGAAGGGTGACCCGGTTTCGCCGAGTGCGGTGACCGCTCTGGTGGCCTGCCGGGAACTCGTCAAGCACCCGGGCGCCACCATTTTGTACAACCTGATTTCCTCCCGTGCGGTGCCCGAGATCGTCACGGAGGCCGGCGGCGTACCGATCCGGACCAGGGTGGGTCATTCCTTCATCAAGGCTGAGATGGCAGCCACCAAAGCGGTTTTCGGTGGCGAGCATTCTGCCCACTACTATTTCGCTGACTTCTTCCGGGCTGATACCGGAATGCTGGCGGCGATGCATGTGCTGGCCGCGCTCGGTGGCCAGGAGTTGCCGCTGTCGCAGTTCGCAGCCGAGTATGAGCGGTACAGCGACTCCGGGGAGATCAATTCGACGGTCGACGACGCGAAGGCAAAGATCGCCCAGATCCGGGGTTGGGCGGGCACGCACGGCGCCGAGATCGACGAACTCGATGGACTGACGGTCTCGCTGTCGGACGGTCGCTGGTTCAACGTCCGGTCCAGCAACACCGAGCCGCTGCTACGACTGAACGTGGAGGCCGCGGATAGGCCGGGGATGGTCGCATTGCGTGACGAAATCCTGGCTCTGATCCGCTCCTGATTCACCGGGAACCGATCTCCGGTTTGACGAAAGGCCGACGATGACCGCAGCACAGGGAACACCCGCACCGCCGCCGGGTTCAGGCGCACCTGGTGCTTCCGCTTCGCACAGCCTGGACCCAGTTCTGCTCGAGGTGCTTGCTTGTCCCGCCGATCATCACGCTCCGCTGGAATCGGGTGAGCCCGGCAATCCGGCAGCACCGGCGCTGACCTGCACCGAGTGCGGGCGGGTTTTCCCGATTCGGGACGGCATCCCGGTGTTGTTGCTCGATGAGGCGACCGGTGGACCGACCGCCGGGTCGTTGCCGTGACCAGCCAGCAGGTCGTCGACCTGCATGACGGCGGCACCCTGACGGCCGCCGACACGGCCGCGCTGCTGCCGTCTGCAGCATTGGCGGGTGCCCAGGTCCGGTCCGCCGCCGAACAGTTGGCGCAGTGGCCGGAGTTCGATCGACCGCGTGCGCTCGTCGTCGTCGGTGGCACGGCTGCAATCGATGCCGCCCTGCTCACGGCGCTGATCGGCGACCAGTCGCCGGCACCGGTGGTCGCCTCGACCACGTTGCCGGGATGGGTGGGCCCGCTGGACGTCGTGGTGGTGCTTGCCAGTGCCGTGGACGATCGACCGGCCGCCCAGGCCGCCACACAGGCGGTCCGGCGTGGCGCCAGGGTTGTCGTGCGCGCGTCGGCCGATGGGCCGGTGGCCGCCTCGGCCGGCTCGGCGTTACTGGAACCACAGGTGTCAGTGCCCGAGGCGTTGGCCGGTACCGGGCGGCTCGCGGTGCTGGCGGCCGTCGCCGCTGCGGCGGGGCTCTACCCCCGACCGGACTTCGCGGCCGCGGCGGACCAGTTGGACGCAATGGCGATGGCCTGCCATCCGTCATCGGAGTTCTTCGTGAACCCTGCGCTGACGCTGGCCGAGCATCTCGCGGCCGGTACTCCGTTGCTGATCGGCACCGACCCGGTCGCGGACGCCCTCGGTGCCCACGCCTGCCGATCGCTGGCCGGGCTGGCGGGTTGCGCTGGAGCGTCGCTCACCTCCGCGCAGGCGGCCGCCTCGCCGCCGGTCCTGGCCAGGGCGGCGACCCGCGGCGGTGGCCAGGCAGCCGGCGGGGCCGGTGACGTCTTCTGGGATCCCTATGACGCCGACGCCGACCAGGGCCAGCAGATCAGCACCGTGTTGGTGGTCGGTCCATCGGGCCAGGCCCCGGCCGGGCCGTTGACGGGGTCCGGTCTGTTGCCGTCCGAGTCGTCCACCTATGGCTCACCGGCCGGATCGCCGGTTTCGCCGCTGGTGGCCGCGTTGGAGGCGGCGGTGACCAGGGCGATGCGGATCGGTCCGGAGGAGCTACCCAGCTCTGCGCCGGTGGACCCGGAATTGCCTCCCGGATCACCTGGCCTGCGCCAGCGGGACGGTTTCACCTGGACTGTTTCGATGCTCAGCCGGATCGATTTCGCTGCTGTCTACCTGGGTTTGTTGACCGGTGCCAGACCGCCGGCGGACAGTCCCGACGGGCTGGGCCGCAGCGGCCGGTCGGCCCAGCATCAGCCGTCGCCCGGCGGCCGAACAGCATGGAGTGACAGGGAGTCCGGTTCGTGGAGTTAATGCACAACGCGATCCGACCCTATGCCTGGGGATCCCGGGAGGCGATCGCCGAACTGCTGGGGGAGCCAACGCCGTCGCCGCATCCGCAGGCCGAGCTCTGGGTCGGCGCGCACCCGGCCGACTCCTCGAAGTTGATCGGGCCGGATGGTGAGCGCTCGCTGGCCGACGCCATCGTGCAGGACCCGCTGGCCACCCTCGGGGCTCACGCGCACAAGGTTTTCGACTCCCGCCTGCCGTTCCTGCTGAAGGTGCTCGCGGCCGCCGAGCCGTTGTCGCTGCAGGCCCATCCATCCGCAGAGCAGGCCGCGAAGGGTTTTGCGCTGGAGGAATCGGCGGGTCTCCCGCTGTACTCGCCGCAACGCAACTACCACGACAGCTCGCACAAGCCGGAACTGATCTGCGCCTTGACCACATTCGATGCGCTGTGCGGTTTCCGTGAACCGTCCACGACCGTCCGGCTGCTCGCAGCGCTGGGTGTGCCGCAACTCGATCACTACCTGGGCCTGTTGTCCGGACAACCCGACGCCGACGGCACCAGGGCACTGTTCTCCTCGATCATCACCATCCCGCCGGTCACCCTGGGGCCACTGCTGTCCGCTGTGCTCGCCGCGTGTGTGCAGAAGGTTCGCGCTGGCGGCGAGTTCACCGTCGAGTACAGGACCGCCCTGGAACTCGGCGAGCGCTATCCGGGGGACCCGGGGGTGCTGGCGTCGCTGCTGCTCAACCGCATCACCTTGCAGCCGGGGCAGGCACTGTATCTGCCGGGCGGCAACCTGCATGCCTACCTGTCCGGGGTCGGCATCGAGATCATGGCGAATTCCGACAACGTGCTGCGCGGCGGGTTGACGCCCAAGCACGTCGACGTTCCTGAGCTGATGCGGGTACTGGACTTCAGCACCGGTGAGGTCCCGGTGCTGCACGGTGATCCCGGGATGCCGGGCGAGTGGATCTACCCGACCCCGGCCCTTGAGTTCCGCCTGTCCCGACTGGAACCCGTTGCCGGGCAACGCGAAATTACCCACGACGGTCCCCAGGTACTGCTGACGGTCGACGGCGAGATCGAGGTCGACGACTCCACGGGGCAGCACCTGGTGGTGCCCCGCGGCCGGTCGGTCTGGGTCGCGGCCGGCGACGGCCGAGTCTGGGTCAGTGGCCCCGGCACGGCGTTTCGGGCCACCGACGGGTTGACCCGATAGGGTCCCCGAGGGCGATCCAGTATCGCAACCTTCGATGTCGAAAGGCCTGACCATGAACGGCTTGTGGCGGACGAAATCGGTCGAACAATCCATTCAGGACACCGACGAACCCGGGCACAAGCTCAAGCGGACCTTGTCCGCCTGGGATCTGACCATCTTCGGCGTCGCGGTGGTGATCGGCGCCGGCATCTTCACGCTGACGGCGCGGGTGGCCGCGACCACCGCGGGGCCGGCGGTGTCGATCGCCTTCGTCATCTCGGCCATCGCCTGTGGGCTGGCAGCCATGTGTTATGCCGAATTCGCTTCCACCGTCCCCGTGGCCGGCTCCGCCTACACGTTCTCGTACGCCACCCTCGGTGAGCTGATTGCCTGGATCATCGGCTGGGATCTCGTCCTCGAACTGGCCCTCGGTGCTTCCGTGGTGTCCAAGGGCTGGTCGCTGTATCTCGGTAACCTGTTCGTCCAGTTCGGCGGCTCGCTGGAAACCACGATCAGCCTCGGTCCGATCAACTTCGACTGGGGTGCGGTGCTGATCGTCGCGGTGATCACCTTCATCCTGGTACAGGGCACCAAGCTGTCCGCCAGAACCAACATGATCATCACCGGCATCAAGGTGGCCATCGTGCTGCTGGTCATCATCGTCGGGTTCTTCTATTTCAACGCCAGCAACCTGTCGCCGTTCATCCCGCCCAGCGAGCCGGCCGCATCGGGCACCAAGACCGGCCTCGAGCAGCCTTTGCTCCAGCTGTTCACCGGCGCCACACCGTCGTCATTCGGCATTTACGGAGTGCTCGCGGCTGCGTCCCTGGTCTTCTTCGCCTTCATCGGGTTCGATGTGGTCGCCACCGCGGCCGAGGAGACGAAGAATCCCAAGCGTGACCTGCCGAGGGGGATTTTCGGATCATTGGTCATCGTCACCGTGCTCTACGTGCTGGTGACCATCGCGCTGACGGCCATGCAGCCCTACAACGAGCTGGGCCCGCTGCAGCCGGACGGCAGTTACGACAACGACAAGGCGACGTTGGCCACCGCCTTCGCCAATATCGGGGTCGATTGGGCGGCTAATCTCATCGCGATCGGCGCGCTGGCCGGTCTGACCACGGTCGTCCTGGTGCTGATGCTCGGCCAGAGCCGGATCATCTTCGCGATGAGTCGAGACGGCCTGTTGCCCCGCAGGATGGCCAAGGTCGACGAGAAGCACGGCACGCCGGCCCGGATCACCGTCGGCGTCGGCGTCGGGGTGGCGATCATCGCCGGCTTCTCCGACATCGGAGTGCTGGAGGAGATGGTCAACGTGGGCACGCTTTTCGCATTCGTGCTGGTGTCCATCGGGGTGGTCATCCTGCGGCGGAAGCGGCCCGATCTGGAACGGTCGTTCAAGGTGCCGTTCATGCCGGTCATCCCGATCCTGTCCGTGCTCGCCTGTCTGTGGCTGATGATCAATTTGACCGCGATCACCTGGGTCCGGTTCATCGTCTGGATGGCGATCGGGGTGGTCGTGTACCTGGCGTACGGCCGGCGGCATTCCCTGGTCGGCCGTCGGGCCGGGGATGGGTTGGAGCTCACCCAGGAGGAGATCAAGGCGACGTGGCATGCCGAGCAGGACGCCGGCTGGGTCCCGGGCGGCGACGTGACAACGGGCCCGGGTGCGGCAAGCACGACGCAGCAGCCGCGCGGCAACGTCGATGCTGCCTGGCTTGCCGAACTCAGGGCCAACCCGGCGGACGGCGCGCCATCGGCCGATGAGTCGCCGGACGACCGGGCGACCTGAGAAGGTAGTGGGCCTTCCTGCACCCTGCGGGACGACGCGGCACGACGCAAAGGGGCGCCCTCATGTTCGACTCCCTCCTGGTGGCCAACCGGGGAGAGATCGCCCGCCGGGTGATCCGCACCGCGAAACTGATGGGGCTCCGGACCATCGCGGTGTATTCGGAGGTGGACGCTGCGCTGCCTTTCGTCGCCGAGGCCGACGAGGCCGTGCTGATCGGACCGGCCAATCCCGCCGAGTCCTACAACAACGTCGATGCGGTGCTGGCCGCCGCGAAATCCACTGGCGCGCAGGCGATCCACCCCGGGTACGGGTTTCTGTCGGAGAACGCAGGCTTTGCCAGGTCGGTGGTGGAGGCCGGCCTGATCTGGGTTGGCCCGTCCGCAACGGCGATCGCCGCGATGGGCGACAAAATCGCCGCCCGCAACCAGATGGCCGCCGCCGGGGTGCCGGTGGCGCCGGGCACGCCGGACCCGGTGACCACGGTGTCGTCAGCGGCCATCGCCGCGGCCGAGATCGGCTACCCGGTGATGATCAAGGCCGCCCACGGCGGCGGTGGCATGGGCATGGCCGTGGTCAACCGTCCCGAGGAGCTGGCGGGCGACTTCGACAAGGTCACTGGGTTTGCCAGTCGGGTTTTCCACGACCCCGCCGTGTTCATCGAGCGCTATTTCCCGCGAGTTCGGCACGTCGAGGTGCAGATCCTCGGCTTGGCGAACGGTACGGTGCTGGCCCTCGGCGAGCGCGACTGCTCCGTGCAGCGCCGCAACCAGAAGGTCGCCGAGGAAACTCCGTCACCGGCCCTGGACGGCCCGCTGCGGCGACGGATGCTGGACGCCGCCAGGTTGGCCGGTGAGGTCGTGCACTACCAGGGTGCCGGCACCGTGGAGTTCCTGCTCAGCCCGGCGACGGACGGACACTCCGCCGAGTTCTTCTTCCTGGAGATGAATACCCGGCTGCAGGTGGAGCATCCGATCACCGAGGCCGTGCTGGGCATCGACCTGGTGCGGGCCCAGTTGCTGGTCGCGGCCGGCGAGGACCCGGGCTTCGATGAGTCGACGCTGAATCCGGCGGGGCACGCCATCGAGTTGCGGATCAACGCCGAGGACCCGAAACGATTCCTGCCCGGCCCGGGGGCGATCACCGGCTGGCAGGAGCCGGCGGGCGACGGCATCCGGGTGGACGCCGGCTACGGGCCGGGTACCACTGTCACGCCGCACTACGACTCGCTGATGGCCAAACTGATCGTGCACGGCAGCGGCCGGGCGGACGCGTTGCGATTGGCCAGGACCGCCGTCGACGGGTTCTCGATCGTCGGTCCCAAGTCCAATCTCGCCTTTCAGGCCGAGCTGCTGCAGTACCCGGAGTTCGTCAGCGGCGATTACGACACCGGGATCGTCGGCCGGATGCGCAGCTGACCGGCCCCGCTGGTGCTGATCGCTGCGGAGCCAACCGGGGGTGGTGTTTGCCGGTCCGGTCCGGCCTGGGTAGGTTCGTTTTGGACCGCTGACGTGCACCGACGAACAGCGGACGATCGGGCTGGTCGAACGTGGCGAGTTCGAGTTCACCTTCTCAAAAGAAGTGAGGCCGACGTGGCTCTGCCCCAATTGACCGACGAGCAGCGCGCTGCTGCTCTGGCAAAGGCCGCCGCAGCCCGTCGTTCCCGCGCGGAGTTGAAGGAGCGACTCAAGCGCGGTGGGACGACGCTCAAGCAGGTGTTGGTCGACGCCGAGAGTGACGAGGCGCTGGCGAAGTTGAAGGTGTCCGCACTGCTCGAGGCCCTGCCCGGGGTGGGCAAGGTGCGCGCAGCGGCCCTGATGGAGCAGTTCGAGATCGCCCCCAGCCGGCGGGTTCGCGGGCTGGGCGAGCGGCAGCGGCAGGCCTTGCTCAACGAGTTCGGCTACTAAGCGGTCGTGGCCACTGTCGGTCCGGTGCCCGACGGGCCGGAAGCCGGATCCGCCGATCGGCCCGCCCGCGGTCGGCTGTTCGTGCTGTCGGGGCCGTCCGGGGTCGGCAAGAGCACCGTGCTGGATCGACTGGCGACGCTGAAGCAGGATTTGAAGTACTCGGTGTCGGCCACCACACGCAAGCAACGACCCGGCGAGGTCGATGGCGTCAACTACCACTTCATCACCGACGAACAGTTCGACGACTGGGCGGCGCAGGGGAAATTCCTGGAACACGCGCGGTTCGCCGGCAATCGGTACGGCACGCCACGCGACTACGTCGAGCAACAATTGGCCGCCGGCAAGGACGTCATCCTGGAAATAGAACTGCAGGGAGCGCGCCAGGTACGGGCGTCGCCCGGGCTCGGCGCGGCCGCAGTGCTGATCTTCCTGGCCCCCCCGTCCTACGACGAGTTGGCCCGCCGGTTGGTCGGCAGGGGAACCGAGGACGAGGCGAATCGGGCGGCCCGACTGGCCGCCGCGAGGGATGAACTCGCGGCCGAAGCCGAGTTCGACCACACCGTGGTGAACACGGACGTCCAATCCGCTGCCGCCGGCTTGGTACAGTTGATGGCTGAGTCGCGCCCTGGTTCGCCCGTGCGCTGAGCAGGTCGGCCCATTCAGTGCCAGCCATACGAAACAGGAGCAATCTTCCATGAGCAACTCATCTGACACCGGCGCGCCCACCGCCGCTGCCATCGCGGCTGCCGGCATCACCTACCCGCCGATCGACGAGCTGCTCACCAGGACCAGCTCCAAGTACGGCCTGTCCATCTACGCGGCCAAGCGCGCACGGCAGATCAATGACTACTACGCCCAGCTGGGCGAGGGCCTGCTGGAGTACGTCGGTCCGCTGGTGGAGCCGTTGCCCAAGGAGAAGCCGCTGTCGATCGCGCTCCGCGAGATCAACGCCGGCCTGCTCACCCACACCGAAGGCGAGTGACCCGGCCGGACGCACGCCCGGCCCCCAGGGTGGTGTTGGGTGTCGGAGGCGGCATTGCCGCTTACAAGGCCTGTGAGCTGTTGCGCCGGCTGCGCATCGCGGGCTGCGACGTCACGGTCGTCCCCACTACCTCCGCACTCGAATTCGTCGGGTCCGCGACCTGGGAGGCCCTGTCCGGGCACCCCGTTGCGACCGACGTTTTCACCGATATCCCCAGCGTTGCGCATGTTGCGACCGGGCAACGTGCCGACCTGGTTGTCATCGCACCGGCGACCGCGGACGTGCTGGCCAGGGCGGCCGCGGGTCGCGCCGACGACCTGCTCACCGCGACCCTGCTGGTCACCCGCGCCCCGGTGCTGATGGCACCGGCGATGCACACCGAAATGTGGACCCACCCCGCCACGGTGGCCAACGTGGCGACCCTGCGGTCCCGTGGTGTCGTCGTCATCGATCCCGCGGTCGGCCGGCTCACCGGGGCGGACAGTGGGGCCGGACGGTTGCCGGACGCCGAACACCTGCAAGCCCTCGCCGAACTGCTCCTGCAGGACCCGGGCGCGCTGCCGCACGACCTGGACGGCCGACGGATCGTCATCTCCGCCGGCGGGACCCGGGAGCCACTCGACCCGGTCCGCTACCTGGGCAACCGCTCGTCCGGACGGCAGGGTTACGCCCTCGCCCTGGTCGCCGCAGCGCGCGGAGCGCAGGTCACCCTGGTAGCGGCCAATGTCTCGCTGGCCGATCCGCCGGCCGTCACCGTCGTCCCGGTGCAGGACGCCCGGGACCTGCAGCGGGTGATGACCGAACTCACGCCCGCCGCCGACGCCGTCATCATGGCGGCCGCGGTGGCCGATTTCCGGCCTGCCGCAACGGGTGCGACGAAGATCAAGAAGCGGGCCGGCCGCGAACCGGAGCCATTGGTGCTGGTGCAGAACCCGGACGTGCTGGCCGAGATTTCCACGCCCGGCCCGGATCGTCCCACCGTCGTGGTCGGGTTTGCCGCTGAGACCGGCGACGAGCACGGCTCCGTGTTGGATTATGCGCGGGACAAGTTGGCCCGCAAGGGTTGTGACCTGTTGGTCGTCAACCGCGTCGACGGCGGGCGGGCGTTCGAGGTCACCGACAACGCCGGCATCATCCTGGCCGCCGACCGCTCCGATCCGGTGCAGATACCGCTCGGGCCCAAAACTCTGCTCGCGGCCGCCGTGTGCGACGCCATCGCCGCCCGGCTGAACCCCGCGCGGGAACCCCCTCAATGACCGAATCCGGTCCGCCGACCCGCTAGGGTCGGCTCACTTGAGCCTGTCTGACCATTTCTTCAACGCCATTTCACCACCGACCCATGATGTAGGAGCCCTGCAGCCGTGACCTCCCGCCTTTTCACCTCTGAATCCGTCACCGAGGGGCACCCCGACAAGATCTGTGACGCGATCAGTGACGCGATCCTGGACGAACTGCTCCGGCAGGACCCGGCCAGCCGGGTGGCCGTCGAGACGATGGTCACCACCGGCCAGGTTCATGTCGCCGGCGAGGTCACCACCACTGCGTATGCGGACATCCCGACCATCGTTCGGGAAACGGTGCTGGGGATCGGC
The DNA here is from genome assembly GCA_963730295.1 of uncultured Actinomycetota bacterium. Classification (GTDB taxonomy): domain Bacteria; phylum Actinomycetota; class Actinomycetes; order Mycobacteriales; family Nakamurellaceae; genus Nakamurella. Next base: position 29,638 of record CAVSRE010000020.1, read on the forward strand.
TACGACTCGTCGGCCAAGGGTTTCGACGGGGCGTCCTGCGGGGTCAACGTGGCGATCGGTGCGCAGTCCCCGGACATCGCGCAGGGCGTCGACACCGCATACGAGGCGCGAACCCACTCCGCAGAAGAGATCGACGACGCCCTTGACCAGCAGGGCGCCGGCGACCAGGGCCTGATGTTCGGCTATGCATGCAATGACACACCCGAGTTGATGCCGTTGCCGATCGCGCTGGCGCACCGGCTGGCTCGCGGGCTGACCGGAGTTCGCAAGTCCGGTGCGGTGCCTTACCTGCGGCCGGACGGCAAGACCCAGGTCACCATCGAGTACGTCGGCGACCGTGCGGTGCGGCTGGACACCGTTGTGGTGTCGAGCCAGCACGCCGAGAACATCGACCTGGAGCAGCTGCTCGCGGTGGACGTCAAGGAACAGGTCGTCGAGCCCGAACTCGCGGTGTTGGACATCGACACCTCCGGCTACCGGTTGCTGGTCAACCCGACCGGCCGGTTCGTCATCGGCGGCCCGATGGGTGACGCCGGACTGACCGGCCGAAAGATCATCGTCGACACCTACGGCGGGATGGCCAGGCACGGCGGCGGCGCGTTCTCCGGCAAGGACCCGTCAAAGGTGGACCGCTCCGCCGCCTACGCGATGCGCTGGGTGGCGAAGAACGCCGTAGCCGCCGGGCTCGCGGACCGGATCGAGGTGCAGGTCGCCTACGCGATCGGCAAGGCCTCCCCGGTCGGGCTGTTCGTCGAGACCTTCGGCACCGAGCAGGTCGATCCGGACAAGATCGCCGACGCCATCCGCCAGGTCTTCGACCTGCGGCCCGCCGCGATCATCCGCGATCTGGACCTCAAGCGCCCGATCTACGCCCAGACCGCCGCCTACGGCCACTTCGGCCGCACCGACGTCGACCTGCCCTGGGAGAGCACCAGCCGGGCCGCCGACCTCAAGTCCGTCTTGGGCATCTGACCAACCCGCCCGCCCCCGTCGCCCCACCTACCGCGCCGATCAACTTCGGCGGCGCGGACGAACGTGGCCGAAATGTGACGGGTGTGACGGAAGTCAACAACTTCATCCGCGCCGGCGAGCGCGCGACATCGGCGGTCATTGGCTGACGGTGGCGTCTGATATTCATCAGGACATGACTGCACCCGCCCGACCGCGCCTGCCACAGGCGCGAGCTGGGTTTCGCCGACCGGCGCCGGGTGCGAAGGAGCCGGCCGGGGAACTGCCCGTCGCGCGGGTGCTGGTCGATGTCTCGCTGGCCCACCTCGACCGGCCGTACGACTATCTGGTGCCCGAGCCCGACAGTGTCGCGGCGCAGCCGGGGGTGCGGGTGCGGGTGCGGTTCGCCGGGCGGCTCGTCAGCGGATTTGTGCTGGAGCGCCTGGCCGAATCCGAGCATCAAGGACGGCTGGGCTTTCTGGAGCGGGTGCTGTCCGCGGAGCCGGTCCTCACCGCCGAGGTCGCCGAGCTCGCCCGGGTGGTCGCGGAGCGGTACGCGGGGTCAACGGCCGATGTGCTGCGCCTCGCGGTTCCACCGAGGCATGCTAAGACCGAAGCCGAAATCACTGTTGATCCGGCGCAGACGCGGCGCGGCGACGCGGCGGCGACGGACGGCGCCGATGCGGTTCATACACGGCCGGAAGTGCCCCACCCTGACGGCTCGCCCGCTGCGGGCGCCGAGCCGATTGACGCGGCCGGCGAGGTGTTCGCCGAATCGGCTGCCGGCCTAGCTGGGAGGACCGGTTGCGCGGGGTGGGGTCACTACCCCTCGGGAGTGGCATTCCTCAGTGCGGTTCGCGAGCGGCGGCCGGCCCGCGCGGTCTGGCAAGCCCTCCCAGGTGAAGATTGGCCGGCCCGGCTGGCCGAAGCAGCAAAGACCGCTGCCGACGCGGGTTTCGGCGCTTTGCTGATAGTGCCGGACGCCCGCGACCTGGCCCGATTGGACGCAGCCCTCTCGTCCACCCTGGACGGCACCCGGCACGTCACGTTGGCGGCCGACCTGGGGCCCGCCGAGCGGTACCGGCGGTTCCTCGCGGTCAGCCGAGGACAGGTCGTCGTGGTGGCCGGCACCCGGGCGGCCACGTTTGCACCGGTCCGCAACCTCGGGCTGGTGGCGGTGTTCGACGACGGTGACGACCTGCTCGCCGAGCCGCGCGCCCCCTATCCGCACGCCCGCGAGGTGCTGATGCTGCGGTCGGCCGCAGGATCCTGCGCGCTGTTGGTCGGCGGCTTCGCCCGCACCGCCGAAGCGCAACTCTTGGTGGAGAGCGGTTGGGCGCAGCCAATTGTCGCGCAACGGGCCACCGTCCGCGCAGCCGCGCCGCGGATGGCGGCCGCTGGTGACGAATACTCGGTCGGGGCGGATTCCGCTGCCGCGCAGGCCCGGCTCTCGCCGGCAGCGTTCGCCGCGGCTCGGGCCGCGCTGAAGGCCGGCGCGCCGGTGCTGGTGCAGGTGCCCCGAAGTGGATACGTGCCAACACTTGCCTGCATTCGATGTCGTCGTCGTGCCCAGTGCCGGCACTGCCGCGGGCCGCTGGCGCAGCCGGGCGCTACCTCGGTGACTGGTCCCGGGGGCTTACTCAGCTGCCGGTGGTGCGGCATCGCAGAGGCCCATTTCAATTGCCCCGCATGTGGTTCCGATCGGCTGCGGGCGGTCTCGGTGGGTGCGGGCCGGACCGCGGAGGAGATCGGCAGGGCGTTTCCCGGGATTCCGGTGATCAATTCGTCCGGGCGGAAGGTTCGGGTCGAGGTGCCGGATCAGCCGGCGCTGGTCATTGCCACGCCGGGGGCCGAGCCCTTCTGCCGAGCCGGGTATGGCGCTGCGCTGTTGCTGGACGGTTCGGCGATGCTCGCCCGTCCCGACCTGCGGGCCGCTGAGGAGACGTTGCGGCGCTGGATGGCCGCAGCCGCCCTGGTCCGATCTGCCACCGCAGGTGGACGGGTCGTCATCGGTGCGGACGCGTCCCTGCCATCGGTGCAGGCACTCATCCGGTGGGACCCGGTCGGGCATGCCGCAGCGGAACTGGCCGCCCGCCGCGAGCTCGGATTTCCGCCTGCGACGGCGATGGCGTCGATCGAGGGTGACGAACAGGCTGTCCTCGAGGTGTTGGACCGGCTCTCGGTGCCGCCGGACGGTGAGGTCCTGGGCCCGGTGGTATTGGACGATCTCGGTGCGGACGACGAAGCGCCGGCACCACCCTCGACAGGCGGCAAGAACCCAACGGGCCCGGCGTCCGCGCCGCCGCCGGAGGAGATAAAGTTGCGGGCGCTCGTCCGGGCACCACAGTCGCAGCGCAAAGTGCTCAGCGCCTCGCTGCACACCGTTGCGGCCGGTCGATCCGCCCGGAAGGAGGGCGGCGGGGTCCGGATCCGGGTTGATCCGCTTGACCTTTTCTAACTAGTCGCCCGAGCTTGCGAGGGCGTCATCAAGCACAGCAGGACCGGACTGAAACAACCCGGCGACGGAGGAACTGGTTGTTCAGGGCGGCCCTGGTCCTGGTTCCTATCTGCGGTCTCGGCCATCGCTCACGAACGGTGGTAGATGTCCGCCCGATGGTCAATGTCAATCACCTGCACGGAGTGGGACTGCTCGTCGATGCGGTAAACGACGCGGTACGTACCGCGTCGCGCGCCGAAACAGCCCGCAAGTGGTCCGAAGAGCGTTTTGCCAACCTTGCGCGGGTCGATCGCCAGTGCCGCATCGCAGAATTCGAGAACCGCAGCTGCGACAGTTTCGGGCAGGCGATCGGAGATTGCCCGCCGAGCGCCTGGCTGGAAGCGAATCTCGTACCGATCCGCGTCCTCGGCCGTCATCCGCCCGAGCGGCGTCTGAGGAGATCGGCGCGAACGGTGTCCATGGACACACCGGGCTCGCCGCCGTCGAGGGCCGCCAGGCTTTCGGAAATCCGGGCAACCGCGGTGCTGTCACTCAGGATCTCGAGTGACATCTCCAGACCTTCAAGATCATCGACCGAGAGCAGTACCGCCTCCGCCTCACCATTGCGAGTCAAAGTGATGCGTTCGTGCTGCAGCCGCACACGTCTCGTGAGCTCCGACAGTCGGGCCTTGGCCTCGGACACTGGAACGGGAGTCGAAGCTATGGTCATCCCATCACAGTAGTTCTTGGTCTGAATTCTGACCAGAGAAGATCCGAGTTCTGACCACTGCGGCAGTATGGCCGGCGGCAGCCGCGAGGATGTCTGTTTGATGGGCCGCTCGGCAGCATCGTGTCAGTGCTCAATTCGCAACCGTGCTATCAAGCTGTCCCGCCGTCCGCGTCCGGTACGGCTGCCGGATCGAGTCGCACCGCGGTCCCGACCAGCGGGCGGCCGTCGGGAAGTACCACGGTCATGATCGCCGCCTTCATTCACCGTCGCGGGTGGTCGGTCCGCCCGCTCCTTCGGTGGACACTACGTAGATCGTGTCTGCTGAGAAGCAGCAGACACGATCTACTGACCCAATGGCGCCTGACGACTTCGTCGCAGGCGACTACGCTGCTGCCGCTCGCTGCCGGTCCCGCGTCGGTCGGCAGCAATAGTGCAGAAGGAACGTCGTTCGCCAACCGGAAGGCAGGACCCCCTGCGCATCGTCTTCGCCGGCACCCCGGCCGCCGCCGTGCCGTCCTTGGCCGCATTGCTCGACTCCAGCCATCAGGTTGCGGCCGTGATCACCAGGCCGCCCGCCCGCCGGGGCCGCGGGCGGACGGTCAGCCTGTCGCCCGTCGCCGAACTCGCCGAGCGGGCCGGTGTCCCGGTGCTCACGCCGCAATCCCCTCGAGATGCCGACTTCCAGGCCGAACTCGCCGGGCTGGCTCCCGAGGCCGCAGCGGTGGTGGCCTACGGCGCATTGCTCCCGCGGCCGGTGCTTGCTATCCCGCCGCTCGGCTGGGTGAACCTGCATTTCTCGCTGCTCCCGGCCTGGCGGGGCGCATCCCCGGTGCAGGCGGCCATCCGGGCCGGTGATGACATCACCGGGGCGAGCACCTTCCGGCTCGAGGCCGGCATGGATACCGGGCCGGTCTACGGCGTCATCACCGAAGCGATCCGGCCGGCTGACACGACTGGTGACCTCCTCGACAGGCTGGCGGCTGGCGGTGCGCAGTTGTTGCTGGCCACCCTCGACGGCCTGCAGGACCGCAGCGTCCAGGCCCGCCCGCAACCAGCCGACGGTGTGTCCTATGCCGGGAAAGTCACGGTGGCCGACGCCAGGATCGATTGGTCGACCCCCGCCGTCGGCATCGACCGACTCATCAGGTCGGTGACTCCAGAGCCCGGAGCGTGGACCGACTCCCCTTGGGGCCGAATGGTGATCGGACCCGTACAGCCGATGGACCGAACCGATCTACGCCCGGGCGAGTTGGCCGTCAGCAAGTCCGAGGTGCTGGTCGGCACGGCCACCGATGCGGTGCGGCTTTCACGGGTGACCCCGCCCGGGCGGCGGTCGATGGCGGCCGCCGACTGGGCTCGTGGCGTGCGCCCGGCCGCTGGTTCGGTGCTGGCATGACGCCCCCGGACCGCGCTCGCAGTCCTCGCCCGTCCAGCGGCCAGCCCGATCGCAACCGCCGGCGCGGACCCAGCGGACCGCCCAAACGCCCGCCGACCCGCAAACCTCCCGAGCCGGATCCAGCACGGCAGGCGGCGCTCGATCTGCTCGCCGCCGTGCGGGAACGCGGCGCCTACGCCAACCTGACGCTGCCCGGCATCCTGAGCGAGCGTGGACTCTCCGGTCGCGACGCGGCGCTGGCCACCGAGCTGTCGTACGGCAGCTGCCGCGCCCTTGGCCAACTCGATGCGGTGATCTCGGCCTGCGGCGACCGGCCGATCGCCGACCTCGACGGGGTGGTGGTCGACGCCCTGCGGCTGGGTGCCTACCAGATTCTGCGGACCCGAATCCCACCGCACGCCGCCGTTTCGGCGACCGTGGACCTGGTCCGAGCCAGTGACAAACCAGGCGGCGCAGGGTATGTCAACGCGGTGCTGCGCAGGATCGCGGAGGCGGACCTGGATACCTGGATCGAGCGACTGGCCCCTGATGCCGGGCAGGACCCGCTCGGCCATCTCGCGATGGCGGTGTCCCACCCCCGGTGGATCGTCAGCGCGCTGGACGAGGCTCTGAACGCCCAGTCGGCCGGCGGGGAGCTCGAGGAAGCGCTCCGCGCCGACGACCGGCCGCCCGCCGTCCACCTGGTGGCCCGGCCCGGCCGGATCAGCCGCGCGGAACTGCTGACCGCGTCCGGTGGTGTCCCCGCGCCGTACTCACGTTTCGGCGTGTACCTGGAAGGCGGCGACCCCGGCGCGATTCGCGCGGTGGCCGACGGCCGCGCGGCCGTGCAGGACGAAGGTTCGCAGCTGGTGGCCACCGCGCTCACCCTGGCGCCCCTGGACGGTCCGGACGTTCGCTGGCTGGATCTCGCGGCCGGGCCCGGTGGCAAGACCGGACTGCTGGGGGCGCTGGCGGCCGAGGTCGGCGCCACGGTCGATGCCGTCGAGATCACCCCGCACCGGGCGGAACTGGTCCGGCAGACCGTTCGCGGGCTGCCCGTCACCGTGTACACGGCGGACGGCCGCGACCCGGGATTGCCGTTGGCCTCGTACGACCGGGTCATCCTCGACGCCCCCTGCACCGGGCTCGGCGCGCTGCGCCGCCGGCCGGAGGCCAGGTGGCGACGGCAACCGTCCGACGTCGCACAGCTCGTCACACTGCAGCAGGAGCTGCTCGTTTCGGCGGCAGCGTTGGTCCGGCCGGGCGGGGTGGTCGCCTACGTGACCTGCTCGCCGCATCTGGCGGAGACAGCCGACGTCATCGGCCGGCGACCCGACGATCTGGAACTGATCGACGCCCGGCCGTTGCTGCCCGGAGTACCAGATCTTGGCGAGGGGCCAACGGTGCAACTCTGGCCGCATCGACACGGCACGGATGGCATGTTCCTGGCGCTGCTTCGCCGGAGTTCCTGACGCCCGATCCGGCCCGCATCACATTCACGCCGACCCGCACGCATCCGTAGGTCAGCTGTCGAGGAGGTCGCACACGCCGGTCGCCGGCAGGCCTGGATAGGCTCTGCAACCGTGGCCCCTCTGATCGCACCGAGCATCCTGTCCGCCGACTTCGCCCGCCTGGCCGACGAGGCCGACGCCGTTATCGGTGCGGATTGGCTGCACGTGGACGTGATGGACAACCACTTCGTCCCGAACCTCACTCTTGGCCTGCCGGTCGTGCAATCGCTGCTCAAGGCCACCAGCATCCCCATCGACTGCCATCTGATGATCACCGAACCGGACCGCTGGGCCATCGGTTACGCGGAAGCCGGTGCCTACAACGTCACCGTGCATGCCGAGGCGGTTGCCGACCCGATCGCGACCGCCGCCAATCTGCGGGCGGCGGGGGCCAAGGCGGGGCTCGCATTGAAGCCCGGCACCGACCTGGCGGATTGGGTCGATGTGCTCAAGCACTACGACACCCTGCTGGTGATGACTGTCGAGCCGGGCTTCGGTGGCCAGTCGTTCATGCCGGAGATGATGGGCAAGGTTCGGCAGGCCAGGACGTTGGTCGACATGGGCCATCTGACGGTGGTCGTCCAGGTGGACGGGGGGATCAATTCCAACACCATCGAGCAGGCCGCTGAGGCGGGAGCCGACTGCTTCGTCGCCGGCTCCGCTGTTTACTCCGCCCAGGATCCCGCCGCAGCCGTCGTCGCCCTTCGGGCAACCGCGGCCGCCCACCGCCACTGACGACCCTTCGCCGCTGCGTGCCAGCCGGCTCGCGAGAGCGCGGCAGTGCGATGGGGGAGGATGGAGCCAGCGCCGACGCCGCACGCTCGGAACGCTGATCGAGGCGGCGAGAGGAATCCACCATGTTCACGGGCATTGTCGAGGAGCGCGGCGACGTCGTCGAACTGCGGGTGAGACGACGCCGATGCAGGATCGGCCCGGCTCACGGTCCGCGGCCCGCTGGTCACCCGGGACGCCGGCCACGGCGACTCGATATCGGTCTCCGGGGTCTGCCTCACGGTCGTCGACCGCAACGCGGACACCTTCACCGTCGACGTGATGGCCGAAACGCTGAAGCGATCGACGATCGGTGAACTCGGTCCTGGCGACGAGGTCAACCTCGAGCGGTCTGTCATGGCAACCACCCGACTGGGCGGCCACATCGTGCAGGGCCACGTCGACGGCACCGGCGTGGTCACGGTCCGCACGCCCCACCAGGCGTATGACGAGATCCGGATCGCCGTTGGTCCCGACCTGGCCCGCTACCTCGCCGGAAAGGGCGCCATCGCGGTCGACGGAATCTCCCTGACCGTCATCGATGTTGTTGACAACGACGATGGCGCCGAATTCGGCATCGGCGTCATACCGGAGACCCGCACCGCCACGACGATCGGTGCGGTCACGGTCGGCTCGCGGGTCAACCTCGAGGTCGACGTCGTCGCCAAATATGTTGAACGGCTGCTTGCCGCCAGGGATCGGGAGTCGGGATGAGCGAGACTTGTCGAGCGAACAGTGGGCCAGTTGCCGGCAATCTGCGAGGAACGAGCGGGGAGCCGGCATGAGCGAGACTTGTCGAGCGAACAGTGGGCCAGTTGCCGGCAATCTGCGAGGAACGAGCGGGGAGCCGGCATGAGCGAGACTTGTCGAGCGAACAGTGGGCCAGTTGCCGGCAATCTGCGAGGAACGAGCGGGGAGCTTGCATGACCAGCACCAGCGTTGATGCGGCACAACCAGGTGGATCCTCGGGCGCACAGCCGCCGATCGATCCGGTCGAGGACGACCACGATTATGGCCGGGCTGGAATCCCGACGGATCCGGATGAGATCCACACCCCAGCAAGGGCCTGGAACCCGTCCAGGGAGAAGACTGCCACCGGGTTCGACACGATCGAGTTCGCGATCGCCGAAATCGCTGCCGGCCGCGCCGTTGTCGTTGTCGACGACGAGGATCGGGAGAACGAGGGCGATCTGATCTTCGCCGCAGAGCTCGCCACGCCGGAGTTGGTGGCCTTTACCGTTCGGTATTCCTCCGGCGTGATCTGTGTTGCGTTGGCCGGGCCGGATTGCGACCGCCTCGACCTACCGCCCATGTACCGGGTCAACCAGGATCGCAAGGGTACCGCCTTCACCGTCACTGTCGACGCGAAAAATGGTATCACCACTGGCATCTCGGCCGGCGAGCGGACCAGGACGATCAAGCTGCTGGCTGATCCGACCACGACGCCGGACGATTTGACCCGACCCGGCCACGTCTTCCCACTGCGCGCCCGCGAGGGTGGGGTGCTGGTCCGGCCGGGGCACACCGAGGCGGCGACGGATCTCACCGGGATGGCCGGCCTGGCCCCGGCCGGCGCGCTCTGCGAGATCGTCAACGACGACGGTTCGATGGCCCGGCTCCCGGCGCTGCGGACCTTCGCCCGCCGGCACCGGCTGGCGCTGATCTCCATCGCCGACCTGATCGCCTACCGGCGACACCGCGAGGTGCAGATCCGCCGGGTCGCGGCCGCCCGCTTGCCGTTGCCACAGGGCGAGTTCAGGGCGGTGGGCTACATCAGCACCGTGACACACCGCGAACTGATCGCGTTGGTCTACGGGGACATCGGTGACGGCCAGGATGTGCTGGTCCGGGTGCATTCCGAATGCCTGACCGGGGACGTCCTCGGCTCGTTGCGATGCGACTGCGGACCGCAACTTCATGCCGCACTGCATGCGGTTGCCCTCGAAGGGCGCGGCGTCGTGCTGTACATCCGCGGTCACGAGGGCCGGGGCATCGGCCTGCTCGACAAGCTCCGCGCATACGAGCTGCAGGATCAGGGGGCGGACACCGTCGACGCCAACCTGCGTCTCGGGCTGCCGAACGATGCCCGGGAGTACGGGACCGGAGCGCAGGTGCTGGCCGACCTGGGCATCACATCGATGCGGCTGCTGACCAACAACCCATCGAAACGCGCCGGGCTCGAGGGCTACGGGCTGACGATCGTCGGTCGAGTTGCTCTCCCGGTATCGGCGAACCCGGAGAACATGAGATATCTGACAACCAAGCGAGATCGGATGGGTCACGAGCTCGACGGGCTCGATGCGTTGTACGGCGAGGGCCACGCGTAGTCAGCCAAGTTCAACCATCAGAGATCACCCCGTCAATCATCAAGACCAGCGGAACAGCGCGAAAGGGAGCACGGCAACATGAGCGGTGACGGACGGCCTGCGCTGGAGATCCCCAGGGCCGATGGCCTGCGGGTGGGAGTGGTTGCCGCATCCTGGCACGGCGAGATCACCGACACCCTGTTGGAGCGGGCCGTGTGGCTGGCCACCCAGGCCGGCGCCACCACCCCGACGGTGGTCCGGGTCCCCGGAACGATCGAGCTGCCGATCGTCGCGCAGGCCCTGGCCACCTCGCACGACGCGGTGGTTGCCCTCGGGGTGGTCATCCGCGGCGGAACCCCGCATTTCGAGTACGTCTGCGACTCGGTGACGGCCGGGCTGACCAGGGTCGCGCTGGATTCCGGGGTTCCCGTCGGGAACGGTGTACTGACCTGCGACACCCTCGAGCAGGCCGTCGACCGCAGTGGCGCGCCCGGTTCCGCGGAGGACAAGGGCGCCGAGTCGATGGCCGCCGCGCTGGCCACCGCATTGGTGCTGCGCGGGCTGCGCGGCCCGAGCGGGCGGATGGGCTTCGGAAAATGACAGAAGAACAATCTCCGTCCCCACAGCCGCAGTCGGATCGCTCGGCGCCGGCCCCGGTATTGCTGCAGGTTCGCCCGAAGCGGATCACGATCTACGCCGCGATCGCCTCCACTTTGGTGGTTTCGATGATGGTCGTGGTCGGTCTGCTGTTGCGCGACACGAACGAGGGCGTTGAGTTCCGCACGTCGGACCAGATCGGGTTGATCGGGGTCGGCCTTATTCTGGGCGGCCTGATCATGACGGCGGCTCGCCCCAGGCTTCGGGTCGACCGCAACGGCCTGTGGGTGCGCAATGTGCTGGGGGACCAGTTCACTCCGTGGGCCCTGGTGGTCCGCATCGCCTACCCGCAGGGGGCCAATTGGGCTCAACTGATGATGCCCGATGACGAGACGAAGCCCATCATGGCGATCCAGGCGATGGATCGAGCAAGGGCGGTCAAGGCGCTGGATGCGGTACGCGAACTTCAGGCGAAATACGCCCCGCCACCGCCTACCCCGTCGGTATCCAAACACCCGTTGACCGAGGACCCGCCGCGCCCACTCGGCCGACTGGAGATCATCGACAGGCAGAAGGCCGCTGCCAGGGACCGCGATCTCAAGGCCAAGCGCGACCGCAAGGCGGCAGAGCAAGGCAACTCCGCCGGATAGGTCGAATCCGCCCAACGCCTGGGCCACCCGGTTGATCGTCCTACGGTCCGGACCGGCGTTAACCACATCGACGGCCCAGACCCTGAAGGGTGTGTCCGCCACTGTCGAGCCTTGCTCCCACCACTCGCCGCTGACCGCGACCCCCCGCGCCATTGAGCCCCTATGCCACGACGCGCCGTCCCCGCATTTGCCTCAGCCCAAGCCCCGCCCCCATCGAGTGCCATCGGGGCAGGGACTTTGCCCCCGCCATGCGCCTCATCGCCCTGGTGGGGTGGTACTCGAGGAACTGGGAGTCGAGGTGAAGGGCGCTCGAAGAGACTTGGTCGGGAAAGGCCGAGAATCGGTTTGCGATGCGCGTCTCTCGCCGCCCAACCGTTGGCGAGGCCGGCGTGCCCCGGCGTCGCACCTACCTGACCGTCATCACTCGGCCTGCCTTTTTCGAAGTTGCTCGATCATCTCCCTGATCGTTGTGAGGAACTCCGCTCGTTGCGATGTCACTTGGTTTGCGGTGAATCCCAGTACGGTCCAACCGTCCCGCACGAAGTCGTTGTGCCGGGAGTGGTCATTCTCGAAGTCGTCTTCGCGAGTGTGATGTTCCCGCCCGTCCAGCTCGATGGCGAGCTTGATGTCTTTGACCACGATGTCCGGATATCGGATGCCGCACCGCAGCCGGATTGGCGGATTCCCCGTCCAGCCGGTAATGCCCTCTTCCTTCAGATAGCGGTGGGCTGTCCGCTCGGCGAAGCTCCACGGATTCGTCGCGACCTCGAGCGCGGCCCGACGGGCGAGGACCTGCCCTCGCCGCCCGCGACTGCGCTCCAACGACTTCTCCAGTCGCGGCGCATCGGCTCGGCGCAATCGTAGGGCGACCTCTAGTTGGTCGGGCGCACCCTGTCTTGCCAGGTCCAGGCACGTCCGCGGAACCGTGGTGACCCGGACCCAGTCCTCGAAATCGATGTCGCGAGCGTCAACGGTGGTGCGAATTGGCTTGACCCCCGGCTGGATCGCTCGGCGGGCGGGCGGCGGAACAATGACCGAGACGACTGTTGGCGCCACCTTGCTCAGACCCCACCACCAGGCGGCGGCCGGTCCGCAGATCGCCGAACTGTCGCCGGCCCAGAGCCAGGTTGCCCGGACTCGGGCCCGCGGGAGTGTCGGGTCGACGCCGACGGCAAATACCCGGGGAAGAATCCGCACCCAGACCCGCCGCCGAACGAGATCATCGATGCGGCTGGATGGGACCCCGGCAGCGAGCGCCTGGTCACGGCGGATGATCCCCTGCTGGTTGCTGAGGATGGCGTCGAGGCCCAGTACCCGGGCGAACGCAACAGGGTCCATGGCTCAAAGTGGACTCCCAGGGCCGCTGGCCGGCGATGTCCACCTGGGGGAATGTGGATGGAAATCGCCCATGGGAACAAGTGCAGCAGGCGAGTCACCGGCGATTCGTTCAGCCGGATGCGTCAGCAGGCGGCGGGCATGGTCGCCGACACTTGGCGGCCCGCCGGGCCCGGTGCGCATCGACAGCCATCCCATCAGGGCGAATGGCGCCTGTTCGGCCTCAGCGCGGCCCAATTGCCCTGCTCGAGCGGCACTCGACGATCGCTGGGATGGCGGGTGGGCAGGGACTCCTGGGAAGTGCGGCACTCGACGATCGCTGGGATGACGGGTATCCACGGGACTCCTGGGAAGTGCGGCACTCGACGATCGCTGGGATGGCGGGTGGGCACCGGACTCCTGGGAAGTGCGGCACTCGACGATCGCTGGGATGCCGGGTAAGCACGGGACTCCTGGGAAGTGCGGCCTCCATCACTCGCCGGGGCCTTTGCCCGGCTCATCGGGGTGGATCGAGTAGTCGCGGAACGCGCCCTGCAGCCCCTGCAGCCCGTCCCGGAACGCGGCGGCGTGCGGGCCGAGGTCCGGCAGCGACGCCTTGAGCAAGCCCGCGAGCGCGGTGATCAGCGTTCGGGCCTGGTCCAGATCCCGGTGCTCCGGTCGATCCGGGTCGGACGCGGCCAGGCCCAGTTGCTCGGCGGCCGCGCTCATCAACAGCACAGCGGCACGGCTGATCACCTCGACAGCGGGGATGTCGACGAGGTCACGCGAATCGTCGGTGAAGTCATCCTCGGTAAAGTCCTCGCCGCCATCGCCGTCGGCGCCGTGAATCAGCGCTGTGGCGTCCAGGACCGCGTCCGGATCGGCGGTGGAATCGGGCGTTTCTTCTCCAGTGCTCACATCCTGTACGCTGTCATGTGCGACTAGCTCCCGTGAAAGCGGGGGAACAAGTGGAGCCCGACTCCCACCCGAGCAGCCTCACGGCAGCCGGGTACCGGTCCATCGACGGAGACGTCGTTGGCGCGCGCCTTCTTCAGGCGTACGACGGATTCATTCAGGGCCCCACGAGTTCACTCGTAGGGCCCTTTTTGGTGTTGATCGGCAGGTCAACATGGGGGCGGGCCCGAACGGGAGCATCAGCAGTAACACCGGACCAACCGTCTTCCAGGAGGACTCAATCAGCGTCGAACCACGCATTAACGACAGGATCCGCGTTCCCGAGGTTCGCCTCGTCGGAGCCGAGGGTGAGCAGATCGGCATTGTTGCGATCGGCGAAGCCCTGCGACTGGCGCAGGAAGCCGATCTCGATCTTGTCGAGGTCGCTCCGGACGCCCGCCCACCCGTTTGCAAGCTCATGGACTACGGAAAGTTCAAGTACGAGAGCGCGCAGAAGGCCAGGGAGGCCCGGCGAAACCAGGTCCTGACGGTCATCAAAGAAATGAAGCTCCGGCCGAAGATCGATTCGCACGACTACGAGACCAAAAAGGGTCACGTTGTTCGCTTCCTCAACGCCGGGGACAAGGTCAAGGTCACGATCATGTTCCGTGGTCGGGAGCAGTCCCGTCCCGAACTCGGATTCCGTTTGCTGCAGCGGCTGTCCGCCGATGTCGCCGAGCTGGGATTCGTGGAAAGCGCGCCGAAGCAGGATGGCCGCAACATGATCATGGTGCTGGCTCCGCACAAGAAGCCCGGGCAGCGTCACGCGCAGCCTGCTGCTCCATCAGCGGAGCCCGTCTCCTAGTCAGAGGCCGGCAGGGTGGCGGAGGGGTCCAATCGGGTCCACCGCCGGCAGAGTCCTGCATGCCCGCGACACGCGGTGGTCAACCGGGCCCTGCGGGGCGCGGCGATGGTGGCTGTTCGCACCACCGAGTTCTTGCCTGGGTCACCCGCATTGCATCACCGAGATAAGTGTCATCCGATCAGCACCACTCCAGCACGACGACAATGAATGTGAGCGAAAGTAGCCATGCCGAAGAACAAGACGCACTCCGGTACGAAGAAGCGGATCAAGGTCACCGGTAGCGGCAAACTCACCCATGCGGGGTCGGGAAAGCGCCACAACCTGGAGAGCAAGCCGACCAGCCGCACCCGTCGCCTCGACGGTGCCAAGGAAGTCGCCAAGGTGGACGCGCCGCGCATCCGCCGACTGCTCGGCATCTAGTCGCCGGCTTTCGTCCTCGCCCTGACGACAGCGGTCAGGCGTCATCGGTGAAGTTCTCCCGCGGCCCGCGGACCACTCGCAGGGCCCGAATCCGTACCCCACAGTCCAAACCCGGTACCGCAAGCACCGGGTCGAAGTAGAAAGTCAGGTGTCCCGTGGCAAGAGTGAAAAGGGCCGTCAATGCCCAGAAGAAGCGCCGCGTCATCCTCGAGCGCGCCAGCGGTTACCGCGGCCAGCGTTCGCGGCTGTACCGCAAGGCCAAGGAGCAGGGTCTGCACTCGCTCACCTACGCCTACAACGATCGGCGCAAGCGGAAGAACGATTTCCGCAAGCTCTGGATCAGCCGGATCAATGCCGCGGCCCGCGCCCATGGAATGACCTACAACCGCTTCATGCAGGGTCTGAAGGTCGCCGGTATCGAGGTCGATCGCAAGGTGCTCGCCGAGCTGGCCGTGTCCGATGAGGCTGCCTTCGCGGCGCTCGTCGTCGTCGCCCGTGAGGCCGTTCCGTCGGTTGCGGACCAGTCCGCGGCCGCCGCCGAGGCTGATTCGTCCAAGGACGCGGCCTGAGCCCGCAGGACGACCCTCGTCGACGCCCGGCCGGACCTTCGTCGGCCGGGCGTTCTGCTGTCAGCGGTCCAGCTGATGACGGTGGCCAGGACGAGGCCGTCCTCACCGAGCGGTCAGCGCGCATTGTTGCCGCACACCGACTCCTGCGGCGCTCACGGCGCACCGAGGTCGGCGAGTTCCTCGCCGAGGGTGCCCCCGCGGTCGCGGAGGCGATCGGCTACGCCAAGGAGCATCCGGGGGAGATCCTGGAACTGTTCATCACCGAGGCGGCCGCGGCGAAGCACAAACGGTTGGTCCGGGCGGCGTTCGGCGCCGGCGTCGAGGTCACCCAGATCACCGAACGGGCCGCCACATCGCTGACCGATGCCGTCACGCCGCAGGGCATCGTGGTCCGCTGCGCGCTGCCGGCCGTGACTGTGGCCGACGTGCTCTCCGGGACGCCCAGGCTGATCGCAGTGCTGGTCCGCGCCAGCGACCCCGGCAACCTGGGCACGGTGATCCGGCTGGCCGACGCCGCCGGGGCTGATGGGGTCATCCTCGCCGGCGACTCCGTGGACGCGTTCAACCCCAAGGCGATCAGGGCATCGGCCGGCAGCCTGTTCCACCTGCCGGTGGCCCGCGCCGCCGATCCGGCCGCGTTGATCGCCGAACTCTCCGCGAGCGGGTTGTCCGTGCTGGCCACCACCGGTGCTGCCGAGCTCGATCTGGATGCCGCTGCCGCCGATGGAATTCTTGACCTGCCGACGGCCTGGCTGTTCGGCTCGGAAGCGCACGGCCTGCCGGACGAGCTCATCGCACTGGCCGACGAGGCTGTGCGGGTGCCGATCTACGGCCAGGCGGAATCGCTGAACCTGGCCAGTGCCGCGGCGATCTGCCTCTACGCCAGCGCCGGCGCGCAGCGTCGGGCGGGAGTATCAGCAGAGACCACCTCGGCCGTCTGACGCGACCCGCCGCCCGGCCGCGCGGATCAACACCGCCGGCACGGATCAACGTTCGGCGAAGGTGACAGGTGATGCACGAGTCAACGAGTCGAGCCGCGCGGGCGGCTCAACTTCGTGCGACTCAGCGCCAGCCGTAGCGCTGCCGGAGCCGGGTCTCGACCGCGGCGAACGACGACGCCGGCAACCCGGCGGTTTCCCGGCGCATGCCTGCCGGATGCAGCCGAAAGACGCGGTCGATGTTCACCCATGACGGACGTCCGGCGGAATCCCACTTACCGGCCCCGATGGGCACAAATTCCGCGTTTCCCTGATGGGATTTCGACGTCAGTTGAACGGCCAGCAGCGTGCCGCCGCGTTCCGCGGCCACCACCAACACCGGCCGATCTTTACCCCGGCCGTCGCGTTCCTCGAATGGCACCCAGGTCCAGACGACTTCGCCGGGGTCGGGGGTGCCGTCGGTCGATGGCGAATACGTCATCCGGACCGTCCCGATCGACCGTGGATCGATTTCCACGGTCGCTGATGGGCCCGTTTGGCCGGGGGAGATGACCTGACCTGCCGGGCCCTGACCGTTGGTGCCGGACCTGCCGGACCTGCCGGGGCGCGGGCTGGTGGGTGGCTTACGGGTGGGTTTTGGTGCAGTTCTGGCTGGAGCTGAGAACGCTGACCGGAGGGCGTTACCGATCCGGGAGAAGAAGGACATGTCCGCAGACCCTACCCACGGCGTGTGCACTCCCCGTTGCGTCCTCGAGCCCCGAACGATCGCGCTGATCATCCCCAGCCCCGGGGGCTGGGAGGTGCCCCCATTCGCCGGCGCGGCTGAACTCGACCACTCCTGACCCGCCAGTCCCATTTCCATGACGTTCGTCCGCGCTGGCGAAGTTGATCGGCGCAGGGAATGGGCCGGGCTCAGTCGCGGACGGCCGGACTCGAAGCGTCGGGACGCCGCCTAGACTGCCTGCTGGCCACCGCGGTGATCGACGCCGCATGCGCGCGCTGGCCAGCCTCGCCTCTGCCCGGAAGGTCCCTATGCCCAGCCCCACTGATGTCGCTGCCCATCCCGACCCGACCGACGGTGTCGCCATCGAAGCCGCGACGGGCCGAGCACTGGCGTCGATCGCCGCCGCGGCGGGCTTGGACGCTCTCAAGGCAGCCCGGCTCGCGCATGCCGGTGACAAGAGCCCACTGGCGCTGGCCAATCGGGCCATCGCCGATCTGCCCAAGGCCGACAAGGCGTCCGCCGGTCAGGCCATCGGTAAGGCTCGTCGCCGGGTCAGCGACGCCGTCTCCGCCCGCGAAGCCGAGCTGATCGCCGAGCGCGATGCCCGCGTGCTGGCCGAGGAAACCGTCGACGTCACCCTGTCCTACGACCGGCACCCGACAGGCGCCCGGCATCCCATCTCCACCGTGATGGCGCAGATCGAGGACGTCTTCGTGGCGATGGGCTGGGAGGTCGCGCAGGGCCCCGAGCTCGAGGCGGAATGGTTCAACTTCGACGCGCTGAACTTCCCCAAGGATCACCCGGCCAGAGCCATGCAGGACTCGTTCTACGTCGCCGGCAATGCGGCGACCGGCCAGACGGCGCAGACGGTGACAAATCACGGCACAGGCCTGGTGCTGCGCACCCACACCTCGCCCGTCCAGGTGCGCACCATGCTCGACCAGCGAACCGCCGATCTACGTCGTCTGCCCGGGTCGGGTCTACCGGACCGATGAGTTGGACGCGACGCACACCCCGGTGTTCCACCAGGTGGAGGGCTTGGCGATCGACCGGCACCTGTCGATGGCGCATCTGAAGGGCACCCTGGACCACTTCGCCCGAGCGATGTTCGGCCCGCAATCGCGCACCCGGCTCCGGCCCTCGTTCTTCCCGTTCACCGAACCGAGCGCCGAGATGGACGTGTATTTCCCGGATAAGAAGGGCGGCGCAGGCTGGGTGGAATGGGGTGGCTGCGGCATGGTCGACCCCGACGTCCTGCGGTCCTGCGGCCTGGATCCGGCGGAGTGGAGCGGTTTCGCGTTCGGCATGGGCATCGAGCGGACCCTGCAATTCCGCAACCAGATTCCCGACATGCGCGACCTCGTCGAGGGCGACGTCCGGTTCACCGCCGCATTCGGATCGGAGGTCTGAGCAATGCATCTGCCAGTGGAATGGTTGTCCGGCGCAGTCACCCTGCCGCCCGGAACGTCGACCGATGGCATCACCGATGCGTTGCTGCGCATCGGTTTCGAGGTCGAGGACGTGCACACCGTGCCGCCGACCACCGGGCGACTCGTTGTCGGCACGGTGCTCTCGATCTCCGAACTCACGGGGCTGAAGAAGCCGATCCGGTTCTGTATGGTCGACGCCGGTCCAGGCAACGGCCCCGACGGTAGCGATGATCCGCGGGGGATCATCTGCGGGGCAACGAACTTCGTGGTCGGCGACACCGTCGTCGTGGCATTGCCGGGGTCCGTGCTGCCCGGTGGATTTGCGATCGCGTCACGAAAGACCTACGGGCGGATTTCCGACGGGATGATCTGCTCCACCCGGGAACTCGGCATCGGCACGGAGCACGACGGAATCCTGGTGATCGGCCCGATCGCTGCCCCCGGTACCGATGCCCGGGCACTGATCGGGTCTGATGACGCCGTCGTCGAACTGGCCATCACACCGGACCGTGGGTACGCCCTGTCAATCCGCGGATTGGCCAGGGAAATGGCGCCGCTTTCGATCTGCCCTTCACCGACCCCGCGGCGCATACCGTTCCGGATCGGGCGCAGGGTGGGTGGCCGGTGACGATCGCCGACCCGGACGGCTGTGGCCGTTTTGTGACGGTCCGGGTGGAAGGCATCAACCCTGCCGCGCCCAGCCCGTTCTGGTTGCGGCGCAGGCTGTCTGCTGCGGGGATCCGATCGATCTCGCTCGCGGTGGACGTCACCAACTACGTGATGCTCGATCTCGGTCAGCCGCTGCACGCATTCGACGCCGGCAAGATCACCGGCCCGATCACCGTGCGCCGGGCGGTCGACGGCGAAACCTTGCTGACGTTGGACGGCGCCAAGCGCACCCTGGTCGCCGACGACCTGGTGGTCGCCGACGAGTCCGGTGCCATCTCGCTGGCCGGCGTCATGGGCGGCGAATCCACCGAGATCACCTCCAGCACAACGACTGTGGTGATCGAGGCGGCCTACTGGAAGCCGACCGTCATTGCCCGGACGGCTCGGCGGCACCGGCTGCCGAGCGAGGCGTCCCGGCGCTTCGAGCGGTCCGTCGACCCGTGGGTTTCCGTCGTGGCGGCGGAGGCTGCAGCTGAACTGCTGATTCGGTACGGCGGTGGAATGATCGTCGGGCGGTCAGATGTGTCCGGAACCCCGTTGCCGCAGGCCGTCATCGCGCTTCCGTTGGGGGAGCCGGAGCGGCTGACCGGACGGCCCTATGAACCGGCAGTCATCGCTCACCGGTTGCGGCAGGTCGGCTGCACCGTCACCGACGGTGCGGCAGGAATCTTCAACGTCATCCCGCCCAGCTGGCGGCCCGATCTCACCCGGCCCGCGGATCTGGTCGAGGAGGTGGCCCGGCTGGAAGGGTTCGACTCCATTGCCTCCGTGCTGCCGCAGGCACCGCCCGGCACCGGCTTGACGGCAGGACAGCGGCGGGAGCGGCTGATCGCCGCCGATCTCGCCTCCGCGGGTCTGACGGAAGTGCTGGCCTTCCCATTCATCGGCGCCGCCGAGTTGGACGGACTGGGTCTCGCCGCCGATGACGCGCGCCGGAATACCGTCCTGCTGGCCAACCCGCTGGACGCCGACCGGCCGTCGATGCGCAGCACCCTGTTGCCGGGGTTGCTCGACACCGTGCTGCGCAACCTGTCTCGCGGCACCCGCGACCTGCTGGTGTTCGAGATCGGGTCGGTGTTCCTGCCGCGAAGCAACGCGCCGCGACCTCCCGAGGCCCCCATCGACCGCAAACCGGACCCGGCGACCCTCGCGGCCCTCAATGCCGCGCTGCCCGACCAGCCCGTGCATCTCGCGGTCGTGTTGGCCGGGTCGGCGGAGCGCTCGGGTTGGTGGGGCGCCGGGCGCGGTGCGGGCTGGGCCGACGCCGTCGAGCTCGCTCGACGCATCGGTGCCGTTTCCGGGGTCGAGCTGCGAGTGGTGGCGGCCGAACAGGCACCGTGGCACCCCGGCCGCTGCGCCAGCATCCGGGTGGGTGACTGGCCGATCGGCTACGCCGGTGAACTCGCCCCGGCCGTCGTCGAACGACTCGGCCTGCCGCCGCGGACCGCGGCGATCGAGCTGAACCTGGACGGGTTGCCGGAACGTCGGCCGCCCGTCGCGCCGGTGATCAGCCCCTACCCACCGGTCCACCTCGACGTCGCACTGGTGGTGGACGCCGGGACACCCGCCGCGGACGTCACCAACGCCCTGCGCGACGGCGGCGGGCAGCTGCTGGAGTCCGTCCGGCTCTTCGACGTCTATGCCGGCGATCAGGTCGGTGCTGGGCGCAAGTCGCTGGCGTTCTCGATGGTCGTCAGGGCGCCGGACCGGACGCTGACTGCGGCCGATGCGACCGCGGTGCGGGATGCGGCGGTCGCCGTTGCGGCGGACCGGGCTGGGGCCGCACTACGCGAGTGAGGTCTGACAGCCCGACCCTCAGGAGCTGGCGAGCGGTCACGAGCCCGAGCCGCGCCGCCGAGCCCGAGCCGCGCCGCCGAGCCCGAGCCGCGCCGCCGAGCCCGAGCCGCGCGCCGGACCTGTGCCCGGCCGCCGAACTACAGCACGTCCGGCAGTTCCTGGCCCTGACCGTCGAGCAGCGTGAGCCGGTGCAGGTCGAGGGGTGCCGGGTAGACCAGCACGGCGATCCGGGCACCGAGTTCGTCGATGTCACCGTGCAGCGTCAGATCGTCGACGGTTCCGTCGCTCAGGGTGGCCCGCACCGCTCGGACTTCGGGTGCGACCCGGACGATGACCAGGTGCGAGCTCTCGCCGGATCTGCCGACGAAGGTGGCCACTCGTCGATCGGGCGGCACCGGTCGACCGCCGAACCCGGCACCCCACCGGCGTCCGTCGGGCTCAACGACCTGGACCATCGTCCGCACCCGGTTGCGATCCAGCTGGGTGGTGAGCGTCCACTGCTCCCCACCCACGCCAAAACCCTGCGCCAGCACAGGAAGTTCGCGATCGGTCACGCCCACCATCATTGCGTCCCGGACGACGAAACCGCCAACCGCATCCCGGAGTGAGAGCCCCATCAAGCGAGCGCCATGTCGGACGATTGTGTGGATGGTTCACGATCCGACGTCCACAGTTGCGTCTCGGTTCGTGGTCAGGCGCTCCGGAGTGCCACGATGTGCTCATGCCCTTGAAGCAACCGACCGCCCTGGTCCGCAAGATCGAGAAGTCGGGTTACTACCCCGCGCTTGTCGCGGACGTGCTCGACATTGCCCTCGCCGACGAAGAAGTCCTGGCCCACCTGGTCCATGGCGAGACGACATTCGATCTGGACACCATCCGCCGGCACCTGTCGGTGGTCGTCCTCACCCCAGGACGGCTGATCTTCGTACATGCCGATGACCATGGCGGCGACGAGGAACATGGCGACGAGACCCACGGAATAGCCACCAGTGAATCGGTGCCGTTGTCCGCGGTGCGGTCGGTGATGGTTGCGCACGTCGTGGCGAATCCGGAGAAGTACAAGCCGGGCACCCTGGGCCGCGAGCTGACCTTGACGATCGGATGGGGTGCGGTGTCGCGGATCGATCTTGAGCCTGCCACCTGCGGTGATCCCCAGTGCGAGGCCGATCATGGCATGACGGGCAGCGTCACCGCGGACGATCTGTCGCTGCGGATCAGCGCCGACGCGGAGGGGGAGATCGCGCTGCGGGACGCGGTCGCGTTCGCGAAGTCGCTCTCCAAGATGACAGCCGCAGCGTTTCGCCGGTGACCGGAGGGTCGGCGGCCGCGTCCGGTGCCGCCAGCGGCAACGACCCGGTGATTCCGCGCTATGACGAAACCAGCCTGGGTGCGGTTCTGCCCGGCGCGGCCCGTTCGCTGGGAGTTGCCACGGACCTGCCGGCCGTCGATATCCCGCCCGCGAGCAAGATCTGCGTCGTCATCATTGACGGTCTGGGCAGGCAACTCCTGGAGCAGGAACCTGCTTCCGCGCCGTTCTTGACGTCGCTGCTGCCCGAGGGCCGAACGTTGACTGCCGGATGCCCGAGTACCACGGCGACCTCGATGGGGACGTTCGGCACCGGCCTGCCGCCGGGACGGCACGGCCTCGTCGGGTACGAAGTGATGGACCCGGACCGCGGGGTGCTGCTGAACGAGCTCAAGTGGGATCCGGCCACGGACCCGATCGCCTGGCAGCCGCACCGGACGGTCTTCCAATCGCTGGTCCGGGCAGGTGTTCGGGTCCTGCAGATCGGCAATCCCGAGTTCTACGGATCCGGGCTGACCACCGCGGCACTGCGTGGCGGCGAATTCGTCGGCGCCAAGCGACTGCATTCGAGGGTGGATGTCGCGGTCGATGCCCTGGCCGGGCCAGGACAGTCCCTGGTCTATGTGTACTGGGGCGAAGGTCGACGGCGCTGGTCACGTGTACGGCTGGCGCTCCCGCGAGTGGCGGCGTGCACTGCGCTCCGCCGACCGGGAATTCGCGCGGTTGGCCCGCAGGCTGCCTGCCGGCACCTTGCTGCTGATCACCGCCGACCACGGAATGCTGGACGTGCCGCACGCGGACCGGCTGGATGTGGCGTCGTCCCCGGAACTCGGTCACGGGTTCGGCGTCCTCGGCGGCGAGGGCAGGTTCGCCCAGATCTATTGCGGGCCTGACGCCGATCCGGACCAGGTCACTGCGGTCGCCGGTAGGTTCGCCGAAGTCCTCGGTGACCGGGCCTGGGTGTGTACTCGCGACGAAGCCGTCGCTGCTGGGTGGTTCGGCCCGGTCGATGACCGGGTGCGGGGCCGGATCGGTGACGTCATCGTCGCCGGCATCGGGTCCTTCGCGCTGGTCGATTCCCGAACGGCCCGACCGCAGGTCCTCAAACTCATCGGACAGCACGGATCGCTGACCGCGGCCGAGCAGCTGGTGCCCTTGCTGGTGCACTCGTGATCACCACAGACATCCGTTCAACGGTTCGCCGGCGACCCCCTGAATTGGATGATCATGCATTCATCTGTATAGTCCGTGATTCTGGCGGGTTGGGTGAGAGGTGTTCGGATGACGTACCGCGTTGCAGTGGCCGGAGCCAGTGGCTACGCCGGCGGTGAGGTGCTGCGCCTGCTGCTGGCCCACCCCGAGGTCACCATCGGCGCTGTCACCGCCTACACCAGCGCGGGCGATCGGCTGGGCGTCCATCAGCCGCACCTACTGCCGCTTGCCGACCGGATCATCGAGCAGACCACCCGGAGATCCTGGCCGGGTACGACGCGGTGTTCCTCGCGCTGCCACACGGGCAGTCGCACGCCCTAGCGGCCAAGCTGGGGGCCGACACCATCGTCATCGACTGCGGGGCCGACCACCGGCTGACCGATCCCGTTGCCTGGGAACGGTTCTACGGGGGCGAGCATCCCGGCTCCTGGCCCTACGGCATGCCCGAGCTCCCGAACGGCCGGGATGCGCTCCGCGGAACCAAGCGGGTCGCCGTCCCAGGTTGCTACCCGACGTCGGCCTCCCTGGCCCTGGCGCCGGCACTGGCCGCCGAGCTGGTCGATCCCGAGGTTGTCGTCGTTGCCGCTTCCGGCACCTCCGGTGCCGGGAAGTCGCTGAAGGTGAATCTGCTGGGCTCCGAGGTGATGGGGTCCGCTTCCGCCTACGGCGTCGGCGGGGTGCACCGGCACACCCCGGAGATGATCCAGAACCTGTCCGCCGCCGCGGGTGTGCCGGTCAAGGTCTCCTTCACCCCGGTGCTGGCGCCGATGCCACGAGGCATCCTGGCCACCGTCAGCGCCCCGGTCCGGGCCGGTGTGAGCCTGGACGACGTTCGCGCGGTTTACCAGAAGGCTATGGTGACGAGCCTTTCGTGCACCTGCTGCCGGCCGGGCAGTGGCCGAGCACGGCCGCGACGCTGGGCGCGAACACCGTGCTGCTGCAGGTGGCACTCGACGAGGCAGCGGGGCGCCTTGTCGTCGTCGCCGCCCTGGACAATCTGGCCAAGGGCACCGCCGGCGGCAGCCGTGCAGATGCCTCAACCTTGCTCTCGGCCTGCCGGAGACGACGGGCCTGCCGACCGTGGGAGTCGCACCATGACCGGGGAACAGGCATCATCGACGGGCATCGGAGTGACTGCGGCGCAGGGCTTTCGGGCGTCCGGGGTGACCGCCGGACTGAAGTCCTCCGGACTGCACGGACGTCGCCCTGGTCGTCAACGACGGACCCCGCTACGCCGCCGCCGGGGTGTTCACCAGCCAACCGGGTCAAGGCGGCACCGGTGCTGTGGTGCGAGCAGGTCCTGGCCGGCCGGGTGCTGCCGTGCCGTCGTGCTGAACTCCGGCGGCGCCAACGCCTGCACCGGCCCGGACGGGTTCGCCGACACCCATCGCCACCGCGGAGCACGTCGCGCCGAACTGCTGGTCGCCTCGGCGCAGGCGAGGTGGCGGTCTGCTCGACCGGGCTGATCGGCGTGCGACTGCCGATGGACAAGCTGCTGCCCGGCGTCGACAAGGCCGCCGGCGCGGCCTGTCCGCGCGACGGCGGGCCGGATGCCGCCAACGCGCCATCATGACCACCGACACCGGTGCCCAAGACCGCGCAGGTGACCGTGCGGCGGGTTCACCGTCGGCGGCATGGCCAAGGGCGCCGGCATGCTGGCGCCGGGCCTGGCCACGATGCTGGTGCGTGCTGACCACCGACGCGGTCGCGGACTCGGCGGCGCTGGACGCGGCGCTGCGGGCGGCCACCCGGGCCACCTTCGACCGGATCGACTCCGACGGCTGCATGTCCACCAACGACACCGTGCTGCTGCTGGCCTCCGGCGCGTCCGGGCGTCGAGCCCGGACGCGGCGAGTCGCTGAGCGCCGCGGTCGACCGCGGTCTGCGCGCGACCTGGCCGGGCAGCTGATCGCCGACGCCGAGGGGGCGACCAAGGAGATCGCGATCGAGGTGGTCAGCGCGGCCAGCGAGGACGACGCGCGTCGAGGTGGGCCGCTCCGTCGCCCGCAACAACCTGCTCAAGTGCGCGCTGCTTCGGCGAGGACCCCAACTGGGGCCGGGTGCTGGCCGCCGGTCGGCACCGACCGGCGCGGCACTTCGAGCCGGACCGGTGGACGTGGCCATCAACGGCGTCTGGGTCTGCCGCGAGCGGTGCGGCCGGCGAGGACCGGGACCTGCGTCGACCTCGCCGGCGCGGGTCGTGCACGATCACCGTCGACCTGCACGCCGGGCCGCGAGTCGGCGACCATCTGGACCAACGACCTGACCGCCGCGTACGTGCACGAGAACTCGGCGTACTCGACATGACGACCGGCGTACAGCCGAGGACCGAGCCGCCGCGCCGACAGGCGAGAGCGGCCGTGCTGGTCGAGGCGCTGCCGTGGCTCGACCGGTTCCACGGCGCCGACGTCGTGATCAAGTACGGCGGCAACGCGATGGTCGACGAGGAGCTGCAAGGCGGCCTTCGCCGCGGACATGGTGTTCCTGCGGCACGTCGGGCTGCGGCCGGTGGTCGTGCACGGCGGCGGCCCGCAGATCACCGCGCATGCTGGACCGGCTGGGCGTCGCCGGCGAGTTCCGCGGCGGGCTGCCGGGTGACCACGCCGGAGGCGATGGACGTCGTCCGGATGGTGCTGGTCGGGCAGGTCGGCGGGAGATGGTCGGCCTGATCAACTCGCACGGGCCGTTCGCCGTCGGCATGTCCGGTGAGGACGCCGGTCTGTTCACCGCGGCCCGGCGCACCGTGCAGGTCGACGGCGAGCCGGTCGACATCGGCCTGGTCGGTGACGTCGACGCCGGTCGACGCCGGCGGCGATCATCGACCTGATGGACGCCGGCCGGATTCCGGTGGTCGTCCACGCGTTGCGCCGGACGACGACGGGGTGGTGCACAACGTCAACGCCGACACCGCCGCCGCCGCACTCGCGGTCGCGCTCGGCGCGTCGAAACTCGTGGTGCTGACCGATGTCGAGGGCCTGTATGCCGACTGGCCGGACCGGCGATTCGTTGCTGTCCAGGGTCGTCCGCGAACGCGCTCGAAGACATGCTGCCGGGGCTGGCAAGCCGGCATGGTGCCGAAGATGGACGGCTGCCTGCGCGCGGTGCGCGGCGGAGTCGGCGCTGCGCACGTGATCGACGGTCGCATCCCGCATTCGGTACTGCTGGAGATCTTCACCGACGAGGGCGTCGGCACCATGGTCGTCCCGAACCTGGAGGGTTCGCCATGACAACAATTGCATCGCAGGCGCTCTCGGGTCGCTCACTGACCGGCAATCGAGTTGGCTGCCGAGCGTTGGTCAGCACGCGTTGATGAACAACTTCGGTGTCCCGCCCGTGGAACTCGTCAGCGGACACGGCGTCGTGGTCACCGACGCCGACGGCAAGCAGTACCTGGACCTGTTCGGCGGCATCGCGGTCAACGCGCTGGGCCACGCCCACCCGGCCATCGTCAAGGCGGTCTCCGATCAGGTCGCCACCCTCGGCCATGTCTCGAACTTCTTCACCCACCCCACCGTGCTGGCCCTCGCCGAGCGACTGCTGGACATCAGCGGCGCCGGATCCGCACCCCGGCCGGGTGTTCTTCTGCAATTCCGGCGCGGAGGCCAACGAGGCGGCGTTCAAGCTGGCCCGCCGGACCGGTCGGCCGCGGATCATTGCGTGCGACGGAGCGTTCCACGGCCGCACCATGGGCGCCCTCGCGATCACCGGCCAACCGGCCAAACGGACACCGTTCGAACCGATGCCGGCCGACGTGGAATACGTCCCCTACGGCGATGTCCCGGCCCTGCGGGCCGCCGTCGACGACACCGTCGCCGCGGTCTTCCTGGAGCCGATCCTGGGCGAGGCCGGTGTGGTTCCGGCCCCGGACGGCTACCTCGCCGCGGCCCGCGGCGATCACCGCCGAGCACGGCGCCCTGCTGGTCATCGACGAGGTGCAGACCGGGATCGGCCGGACCGGGAACTGGTTCGCACACACCAGATCCGGCGTCGTGCCCGATGTGATCACCCTGGCCAAGGGGCTCGGCGGTGGCCTGCCGATCGGCGCCGCCATCGGCATCGGCGATGCCGCGCTGCTGCTGCAACCCGGCGACCACGGCTCCACCTTCGCCGGTAACCCGGTCTGCGCGGCCGCCGCCCTTGCGGTGCTGGACACCATCGAGAACGAAGGCCTGCTCGACCATGTCGATGCCCTCGGCAAGCACATCGCCACCGGTGTCTCCGATCTCGGCCACCCACTGATCGACCACGTCCGCGGTGCCGGCCTGCTGATCGGCATCGTGCTCACCGAGAACATCGGCCCGGCAACGGCTCTTGCTGCCCGTGCGGCCGGCTTCATCATCAACGCGCCGGCTCCGGACGTCCTGCGCCTGGCGCCGCCGTTGATCCTCTCCACCGAGCAGGCCGACTCGTTCGTCGCGGCCCTGCCCGGCTTACTTCATGTCGCGAGCCTGCACACCGCCGCCTCGCCGATCGGAAAGGTTTCACGATGACCACCGCCCTGAGACATTTCCTGCGCGACGACGACCTGTCGCCCGAGGAACTACTGACCGTCCTGGACCTGGCGGACACCTACAAGGCCGACCGCACCGGCTACCGGCCGCTCGCGGGCAAGGCCGTCGCCGTCATCTTCGAGAAGAACTCGACCCGCACCCGGCTCTCCTTCGAGGTCGGCATTGCCCAGCTCGGCGGTCAACCGGTGATCGTCGACGGCCGGATGTCCCAACTGGGCCGCGAAGAAACCATCGAGGACACCTCCCGGGTGCTGTCCCGCTACGTGGACGCCGTGGCGATCCGGACGTTTCACCAACGCCGGATCAACGCCCTGGCGGGTACGTCCAGCGTCCCTGTCATCAACGCACTCACCGACGAGTTCCACCCCTGCCAGGTGCTCGCCGACCTGCAGACCATCCGCGAGCGCAAGGGCCGGCTGGCCGGCCTCACGCTGACCTACCTGGGCGACGGGGCCAACAACATGGCCCACTCGTTGATGCTCGGCGGTGCGAATGCCGGTCTCACCGTGCGGATCTCGTCTCCGCAGGGCTTCGATCCGAACGGCGATTTCTTGCTGGACGCGAAGCGCCGCGCGGCCGAGACCGGCGGCACTGTCGAGTTGATCGAAGACCCGGACGCGGCGGTCGAAGGTGCCGATGTGTTGGTGGCCGACACCTGGACATCGATGGGTCAGGAGAACGACGGCCTGGACCGGGTCGGCCCGTTCCGGCCGTACCAGATCAACACCGAACTGCTCCGACGCGCGAATGACGACGCCATCGTGCTGCACTGCCTCCCGGCGCACCGGGGCTGGGAGATCACCGACGAGGTCATCGACGGGCCGGCGTCGGCGGTGTGGGACGAGGCGGAGAACCGCCTGCACGCGCAGAAGGCGCTGCTGGCCTTTCTGGTCGCCGAACATGCCGGCAGCAATTCACTGCGCCGAGTTCGCGCAGGCGCGGCCTTGACCGCCGGCAGCGCGCTGGCGACCAAGGCCGCCCGGCACGGCCGGATCACCGAACTGATCCGCAGCCATGTCGTCCGTTCGCAGACCGAACTCGCCGAACTGCTGGCGGTGAGCGGGCTCCAGGTCACTCAGGCAACGTTGTCCAGGGACCTCGAGGAACTCGGCGCCTGAAATTGCGCGGGGTCGACGGCGGGGCGCCGGTCTACCGGATCCCGGAGGACGGCGGCCCGCGCCCGATGGTGGGCGGCACGTCCAGACTGTCCCGACTGTTGGGCGAACTGCTGCTCTCCCATTCCGGGTCGGGCAATCTGGCCGTGCTCCGAACGCCGCCCGGCGCCGCGCAGTACCTGGCGTCGGCCATCGACCGGGCCAGCCTGGTCGACGTGATCGGCACCATCGCCGGTGACGACACCATCCTGGTTGTCGCCCGGGACGGCCTGACCGGCGCCGAAGTCGGGCGGACACTGGCCGGTTACGCCGCAGGCGAGAGCGGCTGACACCATGCACCTGACATCCACGCCCAGCTGCACCAGGTCCTGAAGCGAAACAAGTGACATCAACGAGGAAGCGAGCTTTTCCCTATGACAGAGCGGATCGTCCTGGCCTACTCCGGCGGACTGGACACGTCGGTGGCGATCGGTTGGATCTCCCACGCCACCGGTGCCGAGGTGATCGCCGTCGCGGGTGATGTCGGGCAGGGTGGCGAGGACATGGAGGTCATCCGGCAGCGCGCCCTCGACTGCGGCGCCGTCGAAGCCGTCGTGGCCGATATGCGCGACGAATTCGCCGACGACTACTGCCTGCCCGCGCTACAGGCCAACGCGATGTACATGGAGCGGTATCCGCTGGTGTCCTCGCTGTCCCGGCCGGTCATCGCCCGTCACCTGGTGCAGGCGGCCAAGGACTTCGGCGCCTCCACCGTCGCTCACGGCTGCACCGGCCTGGGCAACGACCAGGTGCGGTTCGAAGTGTCCATCAGTGCCCTCGCTCCGGACCTCCGAATCCTTGCCCCGGTTCGTGATTCCGGGATGAGCCGGGACAAGGCGATCATCTTCGCCGAGGAGAAGGACCTGCCGATCCAGACGAGCCGCACCAACCCCTATTCGATCGACCAGAACGTCTGGGGTCGAGCCGTGGAAACCGGTTTCCTGGAGGACATCTGGAACGGTCCCATCGAGGACCTGTACGAGTACACGCAGAACCCCGCCACCCCACGGGAACCCGACGAGGTGCTGATCACCTTCGACCAGGGCCGTCCCGTCGCCATCGACGGCCGCCCGGTCACCATGTTGCAGGCCATCGAGGAGCTGAACCGGCGGGCCGGTGCCCAGGGCATCGGGCGGATCGACATGGTCGAGGACCGGGTCGTCGGCATCAAGTCGCGGGAGATTTACGAGGCACCCGGTGCGATCGCGCTGCTGATCGCGCACCGCGAACTGGAGAACGTCACCCTGGAACGGGAGCAGGCCCGGTTCAAGCAGACCGTCGGCCAGCGGTGGACCGAACTGGTCTACGACGGGCTGTGGTTCTCGCCGCTCAAGCGGTCGCTGGACGCGTTCATCGCCGACACCCAGAAGCATGTCTCCGGCGAGATCCGGATGACCCTCGCGCATGGCACGGCGGTCGTCACCGGCCGGCGCAGCGAGGAGTCGCTGTACGACTACCACCTGGCTACCTACGACGCACAGAGCACCTTCGACCAGTCGCTGGCCAAGGGTTTTGTGCAGCTATGGGGGCTGAACGTGAAGACCAATGCGGCGCGCGACCTGCGGGTGGCCGGAAAGTGAATTCCGGATCCACGGGGTCCGGCGACCAGGCTGAGGTCGCCGGCACCCCGCTGTGGGGTGGCCGGTTCGCGTCCGGGCCGTCCCCGGAAATGGCCGCGTTGAGCGTCAGCACCCACGTCGACTGGGTGCTCGCGCCGTACGACATCGCCGGGTCGAAGGCGCATGCCCGGGTTTTGCACTCCGCCGGCCTGCTCAGTCACCTCGAGCTCACCAGGATGTTCTCCGCCCTTGACGATCTCGCCCAGGACGTGCAGTCGGGAGCCTTCGCGCCGGTACCGGCGGACGAGGACGTGCACTCCGCGCTGGAACGCGGATTGCTGGACCGGGCCGGGCAGGAACTGGGCGGCAAACTCCGCGCCGGTCGTTCCCGCAACGACCAGGTCGCGACGCTGTACCGGATGTTCCTGCGGGACCGGGCCCGCTCGGTCGCGCTGATGGTGACGGACCTGCAAACCGCGCTGGTCGGCCAGGCCCTGGCGCATCCCGCTGCGGCGATGCCGGGCCGGACACATTTCCAGCACGCCCAGCCGGTGCTATTGGCGCATCACCTGGCGGCACACGCCCAGGCGCTGGTCCGGGACGTCGACCGGATCCGCGACTGGGATCGCCGAGCAGCGGTCTCCCCATACGGGTCGGGAGCGCTGGCCGGGTCATCACTGGGGCTCGATCCCGAGGCCGTCGCTGCCGAGTTGGGCTTCACCTCGGCGTCGGAGAACTCGATCGACGGCACCGCGTCGCGGGACTTCGCCGCTGAACTCGCCTTTGTGCTGGCGATGCTCGCGGTGGACATCTCCCGGTGGGCCGAAGAGATCATCATCTTCACCACTGCGGAGTTCGGCTACGCCCGGTTGGATGACGCGTTCGCCACCGGGTCGTCGATCATGCCGCAGAAGAAGAACCCCGATATTGCCGAACTGGCCAGGGGGAAGACCGGCCGGTTGATCGGCAATCTCACCGGTCTGCTGGCCACGTTGAAGGGTTTGCCGCTGGCCTACAACCGGGATCTGCAGGAGGACAAGGAGCCGCTGATCGACTCGCTGGCGCAGCTGGAATTGTTGCTGCCGGCGGTCACCGGGCTCACGGCTACATTGACCTTCAATACCGAGCGGATGGCCGCAATGGCACCGGCCGGCTTCTCGCTGGCCACAGACATCGCGGAATGGCTTGTCCGGCAGGGGGTTCCGTTCCGGGTTGCGCACGAGGTGGCGGGGGAGTGCGTGTCGCTGGCCGAATCCACCGGTCGTGAACTCAATGAATTGACCGATGACGAATTCGCCGGCATCAACCCGGCGCTGACCCCTGCGGTCCGCGACGTGCTCACGGTTGCCGGATCACTTGCTTCCAGGGACGGGGTTGGCGGTACGGCTCCGGTCCGGGTGGCCGAGCAGATTGCAGCATTGCAGGACAGGGTTGCCGCCGACCGAGCATGGATCGCCGGCTGATCGAACTCGCCGGTGCCGCGAGTTCTGCTCTATCGGCGGATGGACCGCGATGCCTGTCGTGCGACGGCACAGTGCGAGGATCGCCGTGTGCAAGCACTCGGGCGCCGCCTTCAGCGCTCGTTCTTCGACCGTGAGGTCACTGCGGTTGCCCGGGACCTGCTGGGTCGGGTGATCATGGCTCGGCACGGTGACGACCAGATCGCGGTCCGCCTCACAGAGGTCGAGGCCTACGCCGGTCTGGAAGATCCAGCGTCCCACGCTTTTCGCGGACGCACCCCGCGCACGGCGATCATGTTCGGCCCCGGCGGGCATCTTTATACCTATTTCGTGTACGGAATGCATTGGTGCGCCAACATCGTCACCGGACCCGACGCAGACGCCTCCGCAGTCCTGCTGCGCGCCGGTGAGGTTGTCGACGGTGTCGACACCGCCCGACTTCGCCGGCCACGGGTGACTCGCGACTACGAATTGGCCCGCGGTCCGGCCGGGCTCGCCACCGTCCTCGGCTTCGACGCTTCGTCGAACGGCATGGACCTGTGCCGACCAGGCGCAGAGACTGCACTGTTTGCCGGCGACCCACCTCCGGTGAGTGCGATCCGTCATGGGCCAAGGGTGGGCGTCGCTGCTGCGGCCGAAGTCGAGCGGCGATTCTGGATCCACGGGGACCCTAGCGTGTCTGCCTTCCGCGCGTGGACGCCCCGCAAACGCACGGCTGGACCGGTCGAGGTGCTGCGGAAAAATTAGCCGAGTCCGATGAAAGGATGGCGGCGTGCCGAATTCTGACGTCGAGTTGCCCGAGGACGATGGCCCCGCTGTATTCACCGAACCGGGAGCGGTCGTCGATTCGCTACCCCCGTTGCTGGCCGATCTGAACGAACGGGGTCTGATCTCACAGAGCACCGGTCTGCCGGCGTTGGGTGCCGACCTCGCCGCGGGACCGCTGACCGCGTACGTCGGGTTCGACCCGACCGCGGCGAGTTTGCACATTGGGAATCTCGTTCAATTGCTGACGATGCGCCGGATTCAGCAGGCTGGGCATCGCCCACTCATGCTGGTGGGTGGAGCAACCGGCCTGATCGGTGATCCGCGGATGTCGGGGGAACGGGTGCTGAACTCGCCGGAGATCGTCGCCGGCTGGGTGGAGCGGATCCGAACCCAAGTCGAGCACTACGTCGACTTCGATGGCCCATTCGCTGCGCTGATGGTCAACAACCTCGACTGGACGGCGGAACTCGACACCATCGGCTTCCTGCGTGACGTCGGCAAGCACTTCCGGATGGGCCGGATGCTGGCCAAGGAAACGGTGTCGGCGCGGCTGAACAGCGACGAAGGGCTCTCGTTCACCGAGTTCAGCTACCAGATCTTGCAGGGGATGGACTACCTGGAGCTCTACCGGCGGTACGACTGCACCCTGCAGACAGGCGGCAGTGACCAGTGGGGCAATTTGACCAGTGGCACCGAACTCATTCGCAAGGTCGAAGGACGCGCGGTCCATGCGGTGGCGACCCCGCTGATCACCAAGGCGGACGGCACCAAATTCGGCAAGTCCGAAGGTGGGGCCGTCTGGCTCGATCCCGAGATGACCAGTCCCTACGCCTTCTACCAATTCTGGTTCAACACCGACGACCGGGACATCGGCGGCTACCTCAAGGTCTTCTCGATGCGCTCGCTCGACGAAATCGCCGAACTGGCGGCCTCCACGGCTGAGCGACCGCAGGCCAGGGAGGGACAGCGGGCCCTGGCCGGCGAGCTGACTGCACTGGTCCACGGCGAGGCCGCTCGGGACGGGGTGGTGCAGGCCAGCGGGGCGCTGTTCGGCCGCGGCGAACTTGCCGGCATTGACGAGGGCATTCTGCGGGCAGCGCTCTCGGAAGCCGGCCTCACCGAACTACCCGCCGGTCTGACGGTGGTGCAGTTGCTCAGGGAATCGGGACTGGCGTCGTCCCTGTCCGAAGCCCGCCGGGCGGTCGCCGAGGGCGGCGCCAACGTCAACAACGTCCGGATCCGCGACCCGGAGCATGTCCCGGACCCCGGCGACCTGCTGCACGGCAAGTACCTGGTGCTGCGGCGGGGGAAGCGGGCCGTCGCGGGCGTCCTCGTTCGCAGGTAGCTCCCTGGTTAGTCCGGGACTCCGCGGGTTCGGTGGCGGGGCCAGGTCGGGCCGCCGGGACGCCGTCCAGCACAGCCCGCTCGAGACTGCGCTCTTGCCAGACCCGACGTAGCACAGGGCGCTCGGCGCGCCCGACGGAACAGCTATGAAGGTGATCACGCTGATCCGCGTTCTGCTGTTGCGAGGCCGCAGCCGACCGAACACCGGCTGACCTGCATCGATTCAGCGATGCGCTCACCGCTAAGGCCGCTGACCTGCAGGTTTGACGCAGGCGGCAATGAGCCCGTAACTTCCTCCATGCCCCAAGGGGAACCGCACAGCGGCCGGATCGCCAAGATCCACCGCAGCTGGACGGCCCGGGGACACCCCCCGATGATCAGCTCCGCTAGTCGGAGTTGGCGGAGCTTGCGCTTCGCTGGAGAGTCGGGAACGGCAGGCAGCGACGATTTGGAATTGTCGAGGCCAGCCGGTAGCGTAGATCAGGTTGCCCCCAAGCCGGTTGAGAGACTGGGGAGGGTGCGCGTCCGTTCTTTGAGAACTCAACAGCGTACCGAAAGTCAGTGCCAACTGATTTATGGTTCCTGTCACCCACTTCGCGGGGGCAGGGCTTCATTTGGTGCATTACGAGATCATTTTTGACACCTCTTTTTTGGGGGTGTTGTTGTGCTAGCTCGTGTGGACCAGGTTTCATCGCATGCCTTTGGGTGTGCGCTTTCCTTTGTTGATTCCGACACCTTTTGGGGTGTTGTGGGTTATATGGCATTCAATGGAGAGTTTGATCCTGGCTCAGGACGAACGCTGGCGGCGTGCTTAACACATGCAAGTCGAACGGAAAGGCCCGCTTGCGGGTACTCGAGTGGCGAACGGGTGAGTAACACGTGGGCAACCTGCCCTCAGCTCTGGGATAACTCCGGGAAACCGGTGCTAATACTGGATATCGACTTCTGCCTCGCATGGGGTGTTGTTGAAAGTTTTTCGGCTGGGGATGGGCCCGCGGCCTATCAGCTTGTTGGTGGGGTGATGGCCTACCAAGGCGACGACGGGTAGCCGGCCTGAGAGGGCGACCGGCCACACTGGGACTGAGACACGGCCCAGACTCCTACGGGAGGCAGCAGTGGGGAATATTGCGCAATGGGCGGAAGCCTGACGCAGCGACGCCGCGTGAGGGATGACGGCCTTCGGGTTGTAAACCTCTTTCAGCTCTGACGAAGCGAGAGTGACGGTAGGAGCAGAAGAAGCACCGGCCAACTACGTGCCAGCAGCCGCGGTAATACGTAGGGTGCAAGCGTTGTCCGGAATTATTGGGCGTAAAGAGCTCGTAGGCGGTTTGTCGCGTCGAATGTGAAAACCCGGGGCTCAACCCCGGGCCTGCATTCGATACGGGCAGACTAGAGTTCGGTAGGGGAGTCTGGAATTCCTGGTGTAGCGGTGAAATGCGCAGATATCAGGAGGAACACCGGTGGCGAAGGCGGGACTCTGGGCCGATACTGACGCTGAGGAGCGAAAGCGTGGGGAGCAAACAGGATTAGATACCCTGGTAGTCCACGCCGTAAACGTTGGGCGCTAGGTGTGGGGTTCCTTCCACGAACTCCGTGCCGCAGCTAACGCATTAAGCGCCCCGCCTGGGGAGTACGGCCGCAAGGCTAAAACTCAAAGGAATTGACGGGGGCCCGCACAAGCGGCGGAGCATGCGGATTAATTCGATGCAACGCGAAGAACCTTACCAAGGCTTGACATGCACGGGAAAGTTCCAGAGATGGTTCCCCCGCAAGGTCCGTGCACAGGTGGTGCATGGTTGTCGTCAGCTCGTGTCGTGAGATGTTGGGTTAAGTCCCGCAACGAGCGCAACCCTTGTCTTATGTTGCCAGCGCGTGATGGCGGGGACTCATAAGAGACTGCCGGGGTCAACTCGGAGGAAGGTGGGGATGACGTCAAATCATCATGCCCCTTATGTCTTGGGCTTCACGCATGCTACAATGGCCGGTACAAAGGGCTGCGAAACCGTGAGGTGGAGCGAATCCCAAAAAGCCGGTCTCAGTTCGGATTGGGGTCTGCAACTCGACCCCATGAAGTCGGAGTCGCTAGTAATCGCAGATCAGCAACGCTGCGGTGAATACGTTCCCGGGCCTTGTACACACCGCCCGTCACGTCACGAAAGTCGGTAACACCCGAAGCCAGTGGCCCAACCCCTTGTGGGAGGGAGCTGTCGAAGGTGGGATCGGCGATTGGGACGAAGTCGTAACAAGGTAGCCGTACCGGAAGGTGCGGCTGGATCACCTCCTTTCTAAGGAGCAACTGGCCCGGACTGGTTGTGTCTGCTGTTTACACAGGCGCGAAGGTTCATTGATGGGTTCAGGCCCACGCGTAGACGTTCGTTCTGCGGTGGTGCTCACGGGTGGAACGCTGACTAGTTCGGTTCACGATGGTTTTCTCGTGTCTAGTACGACTTTTCCTGGGTCTTTGATCTGGGGCTCCTGTTCATTCAGGTGTCATTGCTTCGCTCTTCGGAGTGGGTGGTGGGGGTTGGAAAGGGCGGGGAGGGTGTTGGTGGGCTGTAGGTACGCTGTTGGGTCCTGAGAGGGCGGGCATATGGGAGGTCCTGAGAGGGATGTCCTTGTTGCGTGTTTCTTTCTCGGGCCTTCGCTTGTTTCCGCATCAGCCGGCTTGCTGCCCCGTGTGGGGTTTTGCTTGTGTTCGGTGTTGGCGGGGCGTGTGGGTGGGGGTTCCGGTTGTTGTTTGAGAACTGCACAGTGGACGCGAGCATCTTTGTGGCTAAGTTTTTAAGAGCACACGGTGGATGCCTAGGCACCAGGAGCCGATGAAGGACGTAGGAGGCTGCGATAAGCCTCGGGGAGCTGTCAACCGAGCTGTGATCCGAGGAT
Organism: uncultured Actinomycetota bacterium; assembly: GCA_963730295.1. Classification (GTDB taxonomy): domain Bacteria; phylum Actinomycetota; class Actinomycetes; order Mycobacteriales; family Nakamurellaceae; genus Nakamurella. The sequence continues at coordinate 66,780 of CAVSRE010000020.1, forward strand.
TTCCGAATGGGGAAACCCAGCACGAGTCATGTCGTGTTACCCGCGCCTGAATATATAGGGTGTGTGGAGGGAACGTGGGGAAGTGAAACATCTCAGTACCCACAGGAAGAGAAAACAACCGTGATTCCGTGAGTAGTGGCGAGCGAAAGCGGATGAGGCTAAACCGTTCACGCGTGATACCCGGCAGGGGTTGCGTGGGCGGGGTCGTGGGAGTGTTGTTGCCGGTACTGCCGTATTGGCGGGGAGTAAGAAAAACAGTGGTTAGTCGAATGGCATTGGAAAAACCAGCCGTAGCGGGTGATAGCCCCGTAGACGAAAACTTCTGTTCTCCTTTCAATGTTTCCCAAGTAGCAGCGAGCCCGTGAAATTCGCTGTGAATCTGGCGGGACCACCCGCTAAGCCTAAATACTACCTGGTGACCGATAGCGGACTAGTACCGTGAGGGAAAGGTGAAAAGTACCCCGGGAGGGGAGTGAAATAGTACCTGAAACCGTGTGCTTACAATCCGTCGGAGCTGAGCCCTTGTGGTGAGGTGACGGCGTGCCTTTTGAAGAATGAGCCTGCGAGTTAGTGGTATGTGGCGAGGTTAACCCGTGTGGGGAAGCCGTAGCGAAAGCGAGTCCGAATAGGGCGGTTGAGTCGCATGCTCTAGACCCGAAGCGAAGTGATCTACCCATGGCCAGGATGAAGCGACGGTAAGACGTCGTGGAGGTCCGAACCCACTTAGGTTGAAAACTGAGGGGATGAGCTGTGGGTAGGGGTGAAAGGCCAATCAAACTTCGTGATAGCTGGTTCTCCCCGAAATGCATTTAGGTGCAGCGTCACGTGTTTCTGACTGGAGGTAGAGCACTGGATGGTCTAGGGGGCCCACAAGCTTACCGAAATCAACCAAACTCCGAATGCCGGTCAGTGAGAGCGTGGCAGTGAGACAGTGGGGGCTAAGCTTCATTGTCGAAAGGGAAACAGCCCAGATCGCCGGTTAAGGTCCCTAAGCGTGTGCTAAGTGGGAAAGGATGTGGAGTCGCCCAGACAACCAGGAGGTTGGCTTAGAAGCAGCCATCCTTTAAAGAGTGCGTAATAGCTCACTGGTCAAGTGGTTCCGCGCCGACAATGTAGCGGGGCTCAAGCACACCACCGAAACCGCGGCATTCACACATAGACATCCGCCCCTTGATTGGGGTGCAGTGGTGTGGATGGGTAGGGGAGCGTCGTGTGGCGAGTGAAGCGGCGGAGTGATCCAGCCGTGGACGCTACACGAGTGAGAATGCAGGCATGAGTAGCGAATGGGGAGTGAGAAACTCCTCCACCGAATGACCAAGGGTTCCTGGGCCAGGTTAATCCGCCCAGGGTGAGTCGGGACCTAAGGCGAGGCCGACAGGCGTAGTCGATGGACAACGGGTTGATATTCCCGTACCCGCGAAGAAGCGCCCATGTCGAACCCGGTGATGCTAAACGCCCGAGCCAAGGGGTCCCTTCGGGGAGCCGGCGGTGAGCGCGTGACCCGATCCGGTAGTAGTCAAGCGATGGGGTGACACAGGAAGGTAGCTCCGCCAGTCAGTGGTAATACTGGTGTAAGGGTGTAGGTAGCGTGGATAGGCAAATCCGTCTGCGTGTTGATCTGAGACCTGACGCATAGCCGATTGAGGCGAAGCAGAGTGATCCTATGCTGTCGAGAAAAGCCTCTAGCGAGCTTCGAGCGGCCCGTACCCCAAACCGACACAGGTGGTCAGGTAGAGAATACCAAGGTGATCGAGCGAACTATGGTTAAGGAACTCGGCAAAATACCCCCGTAACTTCGGGAGAAGGGGGACCGAGGTGTGTGAAGCCCCTTGCGGGCTAGCATGTTTTGGTCGCAGAGACCAGGGAGAAGCGACTGTTTACTAAAAACACAGGTCCATGCGAAGTCGCAAGACGATGTATATGGACTGACGCCTGCCCGGTGCTGGAAGGTTAAGAGGACCGGTCAATCCCTTCGGGGGTGAAGCTGAGAATTTAAGCCCCAGTAAACGGCGGTGGTAACTATAACCATCCTAAGGTAGCGAAATTCCTTGTCGGGTAAGTTCCGACCTGCACGAATGGCGTAACGACTTCTCTACTGTCTCAACCATAGGCTCGGCGAAATTGCAGTACGAGTAAAGATGCTCGTTACGCGCGGCAGGACGGAAAGACCCCGGGACCTTTACTATAGCTTGGTATTGGTGTTCGGTTCGACTTGTGTAGGATAGGTGGGAGACTGTGAAGTGGTCACGCCAGTGGCTGTGGAGTCAACGTTGAAATACCACTCTGGTCGTACTGGATATCTAACTTAGGTCCATGATCTGGATCAGGGACAGTGCCTGGTGGGTAGTTTAACTGGGGCGGTTGCCTCCTAAAGAGTAACGGAGGCGCCCAAAGGTTCCCTCAGCCTGGTTGGCAATCAGGTTTTGAGTGTAAGTGCACAAGGGAGCTTGACTGTGAGAGGGACATCTCGAGCAGGGACGAAAGTCGGGACTAGTGATCCGGCGCCACATTGTGGAATGGGCGTCGCTCAACGGATAAAAGGTACCCCGGGGATAACAGGCTGATCTTGCCCAAGAGTCCATATCGACGGCATGGTTTGGCACCTCGATGTCGGCTCGTCGCATCCTGGGGCTGGAGTAGGTCCCAAGGGTTGGGCTGTTCGCCCATTAAAGCGGCACGCGAGCTGGGTTTAGAACGTCGTGAGACAGTTCGGTCCCTATCCGCCGCGCGCGTAGGAGTCTTGAGGAAGGCTGTCCCTAGTACGAGAGGACCGGGACGGACGGACCTCTGGTGTGCCAGTTGTTCCACCAGGAGCACGGCTGGTTGGCTACGTTCGGAAGGGATAACCGCTGAAAGCATCTAAGCGGGAAGCCTGTTCCAAGATGAGGACTCCCACCCTTGAGTGGGGTAAGGCCCCCGGCAAGACCACCGGGTTGATAGGCCGGAAGTGGAAGCACCGTGAGGTGTTTGAGCTGACCGGTACTAATAGGCCGAGGACTTACCACAAAAATGCTACGCGTCCACTGTGTGGTTCTGGAACAACAACCAGCCCACACCCTTCCTTTAGCCAGAGGGGTGTGGGGAATGTGTTGATAATTCCATAGAGTTACGGCGGCCATAGCGAAGGGGAAACGCCCGGACCCATACCGAACCCGGAAGCTAAGCCCTTCAGCGCCGATGGTACTGCACCGGCCACGGTGTGGGAGAGTAGGACACCGCCGGACAACCATTCCCAAATAGGGGGACCTCTACAGGGTCCCCCTATTTGCGTTTGCGGACCTTTTTCCGGCTGAACACCGAAATTGGCTGAACACCGAAATTGGTTGGACCTACCCGAGACTTCGCTGTCATGGTCGAATCCGCGGCACAAGTTGAGATGGGAACAGCGCGACAGCCCAGCGGTCTGACACCCCGGTGCGGGAATGTTCGACGCAGCGGTTCGGCAACCGACGGCAACCGTTTCTCGCCGGTTTCGAAATGGATCAGTGGGTGGCCCCGAGCTCGAGCGCCAACACCCCACCGGCGACCAGCGCCAAACCGCCCATTTGGATCCAGCTCAGACTCTCGCCGAAGAACACCGCGCCGGCGATCGCGACGAGAGCCACGCCGACGGCCGCCCAGATTCCGTAGGCAATCCCCAGCGCCATTCCTCGCTTCAACACCTGGGAAAGGAAGAAGAACGCCAGCACGTAGCCAACGATCACCACGATGCTGGGCACCAGTTTGCTGAAGCCCGCAGAGGCTTTCAGTGCCAATGTTGCGGTCACCTCGGAAATGATGGCGCCGGCCAGCAAGAGCCATTCCATGGCAGTTTCCCCCTGAGAACGCGACCGTGGCCACCGCGACCCGGCGCAAGGAGGCTATGTCACGGCACTTCACTACCCAACATGCGAGGTGTTCGAAAATCACAGCGCCTGCTGGTCGTCGGGCACTTCGTGTACGTCGTTCATCCAGGATGCGCCGTCCAGATCGGCCTCGTGCAACAGCCGAACTACCGACGAGGACGGGGCGAGCAGTTCGAGGGTGCCGGACGCCGCGCCCCAGCGGTCCTGCAGATGCAGCAGTGCATCCAGCCCTGCCTGGTCCAGGAAGGTGACGCCGGACAGATCGAGCATCAGCCGGGCCGGCGTCATTTGACCGATCCGAGTGGCCTCAAACAACTGTCGACCCAGGTCTGGCGCGGTGAACAGGTCGATGGCACCGCGCACCTCGACAACCATGACGCCGTCCAACAGCGGATGAACCTGCACCGTCAGCGGATGGTGGGCCTGCACAGAAGTCGCAACAAGGCGAGTCGGTGGCTGCCACTCGCCCTCGGTCATCTGCCCTCCTCGTGGACGCCGCGGACGTCAGCACCCGGCTTCGACCTGCCCGCCCAGGTATCGGTCGAATTCGATTCCCTCACCTGCTGCACCCGCTCGTCACGGCTGAAATAAAATGGTAGGCACACCTGGCCGCGCGGCGAGTACGTCCGGTCCACACTTGCCGCTGGGTGGGAAGTAGGTCCCGTTGGTGGCGGTCGCTCGCCGGTCCCGGCCGAGGCTTGGCCGGAGACTTTCCCCTGGCGCGGCGACGGTGCACTTCCACCGAGTGGGAACGCTCGGCATGGTCGGTCCGCCGACGCGCCCGGTCCCTAATCATGATCAGCGTGGGCGTGCAGAAGGCAATAGACCTCAGTGGCAGCGGTGAAACGATCCAGGAGGCCGTCGAGGAGGCGCTGGACCGAGCACGGGAGTCCCTTGAAGGGATCACCGGTTTCGAGGTGCAGCGGATCTCGGGTGCGGTTGACGAGTCGTCGACCACGTACAACGTTGAGCTGAAGGTGTGGTTCACGCTGCTGGAACGTATGCACGGATGAGCGGTGACGAAGGCGAGCGAGCCATGGTCGAGGGGTGGAACCGGTCGGGGGCCCACCGGTGAAATCGGTTCCCGAAACCATCCCGGGGGTGACCCGGGTCGAGCTGCCGATCGGGGTCAACGCGATCGAGAGCGTGAACATGTACGTCCTCGCGGATGGCGACAGGGTGACGGTCGTTGATTGTGGAGTCTGGCGGCCGGATCTGCCCGACGGCGGGCTGGTCGACATGGAGGCGGGCCTGGAGGGCGCGGGTTACGCACTGGCCGACGTTTCCCGGGTGATCGTCACACATGCGCACATCGATCACTACGGGTTGGCCGGCCGGGTGATGGAGCTGACCGGGGCCGACCTGTCCATGCACACCATGACCGACCTCGACTGTGAGAAATACCGACACCCGGACACCTCGCGATCCAGACGAAGGGACACCTACGCAGACCACGGCATTCCCGAGGACGAGCAGGGCGACCTCGCCGACCACCTCACCCGTTGGCTGCCGTATCTGCATTCCGTGGTCGAGGCGTCGGCTCGGCTGCGTGGTGACGAGAAGATCGAGATCGGTGGTGACAGTTGGGAAGTCATCCACACGCCGGGGCATTCGCTCGGCCATGTCTGCCTCTATTCCAAGACCCGGAACCTGTTGCTCTCCGGTGATCATCTGCTGCCGGGCATCACCCCACCAGTGACGTTCGAACGGGGATTCGACGCCGATCCGATGCGCAGCTACCTGAACTCGCTGGAGTTGATCAGGGACCGCCGGCCGCAACTCGTCTATCCCGGCCATGGTCGCCCGTTCGGTGATGCCGTCGGTCGGATCGAGGCGATTATGCGGAACAAGGTGCGGCGGCTCGAGCGGATCCGCAAAGCCGTCCAGGACGGTCCTTGCACCGTCGGTGCCCTCACCGACAGGCTGGTCGCGCAGGCCCTTCTGGCCCACCAGCGTCAGCTCGCGATCAACGAGACCCTGGCGCATATCGCCTACCTGCGCTGGTCCGGGCTCATCGAGCGGCGGATCCGACCGGACGGCATCTACGAGTGGTTCAGCACCAGTGACGCCCCATTGGACGTGGCCGGATTGATCAGGTCCTGACCCCTGCTGGGTCGGCACGCAACCCCGGTGTCAGCGCAATTGGGCGCATGTCAGAGTTGGGCTGCGCACCGCTCCACTCAGCAGGAAACAGGCTCCCGCCTGCGGGTTGGTGCCTCGCCCGGTGTTTGACTCGACCGGCGGGAACCGACTCGAACCGCCCGCAGGATGCCGTGCCGGATTGAAGGACGAAGATGACTGAACCGATCACCGCCGATTCTGCTGCTGCAGCGGGCCCGCTCGTGCTGGACGGGCTCGCCGGTCTCCAGGCCAGACTCGGCACCGACCTCGGCGTCAGCAGCTGGCGCGAGGTGACCCAGGACGACATCAGCTCGTTCGCCACCCTGACCGGTGACGAGCAGTGGATCCATGTCGATCCGGAAAGAGCCAAGACCGGCCCGTTCGGGACGACCGTCCAACACGGCTTCCTGACGCTCGGACTGGCGACCGGATTCCTCTGGGAGGTCTGCACGATCGCCGGGTTCGACGTCGTGCTGAACTACGGCCTCAACAAGGTGCGGTTCCCGGCGCCGCTCAAGGTCGGCAGTAACATCCGCATGCACGTCAATCTCGCCGAGGTCAAGGATCTCGACGGTAAGGGTGCTGAGGCGGTCTATCGATTGACGTACGAAGTGCAGGGCGAGAAGAAGCCCTGCTGCGTCGCCGATCTCGTTTTTCGCTACTACGACTGACAACCAACCTGTCGATGGTCGTGCGACCTCCTGCATCGCCCTTGCGTGAACCTCTCACTGGTCGGAATTGCGCCCCCAACCCTTTCCCGATTGAGCTCGACGTGGAAACGTCGACGTTCTACGAGAGGGAGTCCCGCCATGACCATGCCGGATGTCACCGCCGACCTCGAAGCTGCCGCGCAGCGCGTCAAAGACCTGAGCGACAAGGTTGCCGCACAAGCCAAGGAAAACGGCCTCGCCTGGCTGGAGGGTTACGAAAAGGTCCTCAAGAACCTGCTCGACATGGAGGAGCAGGCAGCCAAGGGAACCGGTGTCGAGTGGGCCACCACGCTCGCGACCCAACACGCCAACTTCGTTCGTGAGACATCAGAGGTCTGGTTCTCGGCCATCAGCAAGCAACTCAAGAGCTGACCCGTTCCAGGGCAGCTTCATCTGCCCGCACGACCCAGCCCTGCAGGACGGTTCCCGGCAGGGCGACTTGGGATGACACAAAGGGGTGCGGCTGCTCAAGGAGGAGCATGGCCGCATCCGGGCAGCCGGTGTGGACGTGGCAGTCTGAGCACGACCTGAACTAGTGAGCTCTTCTCGCAAACGGCCGGTCGACCTCCGTCGACCGGCCGCTTCGTGCTTCCATCCATCCACGTCCGACCTACTCGGACGGTCCCATCCACGTCCACCTACTCGGACGGTCCCATCCACGTCCACCTACTCGGACGGTCCCATCCACGTCCACCTACTCGGACGGTCCCATCCACGTCCGACCTACTCGGACGGTCCCATCCACGTCCGACCTACTCGGACGGTCACAGTGCGATCTACTAGGCAAAGCCGATTTTCGCGAAGAAAGTGGATCTCATGACATCGATCACCGTGATCAACGGGCCCAACCTGAATACGCTCGGCACCCGCAAGCCCGAGGTCTACGGCAGGGCGACGCTCGCTGGCGTGGAAGCCTCATGCCGGGAGGACGCGCGCAAGCTCGGCCTGGACATCGAGTTCCTCCAGTCCAATTACGAGGGCCAACTGATCGAGTGGATCCACGCACTTGGCCCGAAGGTCGAGTCCGGCGAATCCATCGGCGCCGTCTACAACCCGGGTGCGCACACGCACTACTCCTACGCGATTCGCGATGCCATAGAGGCAGCGACCCTGCCAGTGATCGAATTGCACATCTCGAATGTGCATGCGCGAGAGGAGTTCCGGCATCACTCGGTGATCTCGCCGGTGGCACGAGGGATCATCGTCGGTTTTGGCACGCTCGGGTACTCGTTGGCGATCCGGGGCCTGTACGAACTGCACGAAGCCGACGTGACCAAGAACATGAAACCGGGCGGTCGCACGTGAGTCACGCCCGGATCGTCGTCATCGGGCCTCGGATGATCTGCTATCGGCACGATGTCCCACGACCGGCCATCGGTGTTCACGAACGTGACCATGCAGGGGCCGGCTGATAGCGGAGACACCACAGGCTCGGCTCGAAAGTCTTCCACCTCTCGATGCAGACGGCGGCGATCGCTTTCTGGCCGGGTTGGTGTGACGTGTTCGTCTGCCCTCGATGGGACAGGAGCAGCGGAAGTGGACAAGACTGACGTGATCGCCCCCGAGGGTCGGTTGACCCTCAGAGTTACCGCGCACGACTGCAATTCCGAACACGTCCGGCCGCCTGTTCCGACCGGCGGGAGGGCCGGCGGCACTTGCCGGCACCACACCACACCGACGCGAGGATGAGGACATGGCTCCCGAATTGCCCGAGGCACTCCGCGAAGTAGCCGAGCGCGCCGTCAACGTGCTCGCACCGGAAACCGACCTGTTCGAGGACATCGACTCGGCCGGCTTCGGGAGACGCGCTCACCAAGGCGTTGCGCTCGGCCGTCACCCATCCGGTGCAGCCGGCGAAGTCAGCGGTGCACCTGGCCACCGACCTGGTGAAGATCCCGCTGGTGGCCGGTGCGCGTTGGTTCGGCCGTGAGGTCGAACCGCCGGTCGAGGTCGACCCCAAGGACCGGCGCTTCGCCGCACCCGCCTGGAGCACCAACCCCGCGTACTACTCCGTCCGACTGGCTTACCTGTCCGCCGCCAAGTTCGCCCGCGACGTCGTCGCAGTCCGCCCCGATGGACCCCGAAACCGCCCAGAAGGCGGCCATGGCGCTGAGCCTGCTGACCGACACGCTGTCCCCGACCAACTTCCTGCCGACCAACCCGGCAGCCCTGCAGCGGGCGTTCGACACGGCGGGCGGCAGCCTGGTCAAGGGTGCCAGGAACTTCGTCGACGACGTGCGAAACAACGGCGGCAAGCCCCGCCAGGTGGACAGCAGCGGCTTCGAGGTCGGTGTCAACATGGCATGCACGCCGTCAAAGGTGGTGTACCGCAACGACCTGATGGAACTGCTGCAATACGAGCCGCAGACCGAGCAGGTGCACGCAACGCCGCTGCTGTGCAGTCCGCCCTGGATCAACAAGTACTACGTGATGGACCTCGCGCCTGACCGCAGCTTCATCGAATGGGCCGTCAAGCAGGGCCGCACCGTCTTCGCGATCAGCTACAAGAACCCGTCAGCGGAGATGTCCGGCACGACGATGGACGACTATCTGCTGCACGGCCCGCAGACGGCGCTGGACGTCATCGAGGAGATCACCGGCGCCGAGACGATCGACATCGTCGGGCTGTGCCTGGGCGGCGCGATGACGGCCATCACGGCGGCCTACCTGACCCAGCAGGGTGACAGCCGGGTCGGCACTCTCACCCTGCTCAACACGATGCTCGACTACGCCGAGCCGGGCGCGCTGAGCATGTTCACCGACGAGCGCACCGTCGAAAAGCTCGAGAAGAAGATGCTCAAGGCCGGCACCCTCGAGGGCGAGACCATGGCGGGCACGTTCGACATCCTGCGGGCCAACGACCTGATCTTCAATTACGTGGTCTCGAACTGGCTGATGGGCCAGGACCCGCCGGCCTTCGACATCCTGGCGTGGAACGCGGACAGCACCCGGATGCCCGCCGCGATGCATGCGTTCTATCTGCGGAACTTCTACGTGGAGAACAACATTCCGGCCGGCAAGCTCGAACTCGGCGGCGCCGCCATCGATCTGAGTGTGATCAAGAATCCGACCTACATCGTCAGTGCGATCAACGATCACATCGTGCCGTGGCAATCCGCCTATAAGACAGTCGGTCTCGTGTTCCGGTCCGGTCCGGTTCGTGCTGGGCAGTGGCGGCCATATCGCCGGCATCGTCAGCCCGCCCGGGCCCGAAGGCCTGGCACATGGTCAGCGACAGCGATTCCCTACCGGCCACGGGCGCGGAGTGGAACACCACGGCCGAACGCCGCAAGGACACCTGGTGGAAGGATTGGGCAGTCTGGTCCGCCAACAGCTCAGGTCCGCTGCAGGACCCGCCCGAAGATCGGCAGCGAGAAGTACCCGGTGATCGAGCAGGGCCCCGGCGGCTACGTCAAGACCTGACCCGACGGCGATCGGCCGTCCGGCAGCATCGGCACTGTCGTGTGTGCCGGACGGGGTGGCCGTCGCTGCGGAGCATTTTGTTGCATGACGCAACCGGATCATCCGCAGTCGCCCGGGAAATGCTAGGAGCTGACCGCCAGCGTCCGTTCTACCAGCGGCGCCAGGTTCTGCGCCGGAACGTGCTGCCGCGCCTCACCGGCCAGCTCCCGGCTGAGGCTGCGGGAGGCGATGGCGAGGGCGGTCATGACGGGGTGGAGGTCATTGGCGAGGTCGTGGACGGCGAGTTCGATGGCGGCGACGATGTCGCCGCCCGGTCCGAAGACGGGCATGGCCACGCCGCAGACGCCGGCTTCGAGTTCCCAGCGGGTGACGGCGACGCGGGTGAGTCGGGTGATGGCCAGGGCGCGGCGGAACACCTCGGGTGCGGTGATGGTGTGTCGGGTGTAGGGGCGTAGGCCTCGGATGATCGTCATTTCGACGGTGCGGATGGGGGAAAAGGCCAGGAGGGCTCTGCCGAGTGCGGTGGGGTGGGCGGGCAGGGTTGCTGCTGGGGTGAAGGCGGTGGCGGGGCGGGGTCCCGGTTGCTTTTCGATGTAGGCAACCTCGAGGTCTTGCAGGACGCCGAGCCGGGCGCGGGCCTTGGTGGCGGTGCAGAGGTCTTCCAGGACGCAGGGTGCGCGTTCGGCGATGCTGGGTGGGCAGCCATCGACGGTGCCTATCATGCGCAGTGGGAGCCCTGCTCGGTAGTGGCCGTCGTCGGTGCGTTCCAGGAGTCGCCAGGAGGCGAGTTCTGCGGTGAGTCGGTGTGCGGTGGAGATGGGAAGGCCTGCGAGCCGGGCGATTTCGGTGAGGGAGTGTTCGCTGCCTTCGGTGAAGGTGAGCAGGATCGAGGTGATTTTGCTGGTGACTGATCGTCCTGATTCGGTGGAGTTGCCCGCCATTGGATACACCTCGTCTCATTGGCACTGCTGTAGTTCAGCCCGCTTGATGAACCCGTTCGTCGAAGATCAAGTCCACAACTAGCAAACACAAGGTATCCCTTTCGCGCCAGAGCGTCATGCCAAGGGAACGATCCGTGAAACGGATGGAAGAACCCGCTCGATGGGTGCCGTGTCCACCACCAGATGCGCCGTCTGCCGGCTGACCTGACGCACGTCCGCCAGACAGGGCAACGCCATCTGCCGAATATCGTCATCGTTTTCCGGTTCGTCAAGACAAATGAACTGCTCTGGAAAAGCCCAAGAAACGCCGCATTGAACCGCAATAGACAATAATCAAACAAGATCGAACATTGCCGGTGGTGGTTGTCACTCCGCTATCGTTGCTGATCAAAATGCCTGCCACGCAGACTGTCTCGGTTCGGCACCAGTGAAATGAGACAAGGAAATTCGTTCAGTGTGGCCCAGGCCACACTGCATTTTCTTTTTTCCGTACTCTTGTGCCCCTAGTGTCCGCTGCACCGGTAATGCCCAATGACGGGATTGCACGCGGAGAATCCGCGTCCCCTTGGCGACGCTGCCGAGCGGTTCGGATCCGCCCACTGATGAAGTCCGCCCAACTCACGAAGGACGAGCCAATGACGACGACCTATGTATTCGATTTCACCGAGGGCAACAAGGATCAGAAGGATCTGCTCGGCGGCAAGGGTGCGAACCTGGCCGAGATGACGAAGCTGGGTCTGCCGGTGCCGCCGGGTTTCACCATCACCACCGAGGCCTGTCGTGAGTACCTGGCGCAGGGCAGCGAGCCCGGCGCCCTTCGGGTCCAGGTAACGATGGCCCTTGCGTCATCTGGAGGACAACATCGGCCGCCGGCTGGGCGATCGTCACGATCCGCTGCTGGTCAGCGTTCGATCCGGAGCCGCGTTCTCGATGCCCGGGATGATGGAAACGGTGCTGAACATCGGCCTGAACGATGCCAGCGTCAAGGGCCTTGCCGAGGAGTCCGGCGACGAGCGCTTCGCCTGGGACTCCTACCGCCGGCTGTTGCAGATGTTCGGCAAGACCGTCCTGGAGATGCCGGGTGAGGTCTTCGCCGAGGCGCTGGACAAGGCCAAATCCGGCAAGGGTGTGACCAGCGATGTCGACCTCGACGTCGACGACCTGAAGTCACTGGTGACGACGTTCAAGGACGCGGTGCGCGAGCATTCCGGCCAGGAGTTCCCGCAGCACCCCCGTGAGCAGCTCGACATGGCCATCCGGGCCGTTTTCAATTCCTGGAACACCGACCGGGCGCGCCTGTACCGGCGGCGCGAACGGATCCCGCAGGACCTCGGCACCGCCGTGAACATCTGCACCATGGTGTTCGGCAACCTCGGCGAGACCAGCGGTACCGGCGTCGCTTTCACCCGCGACCCGGCGTCCGGGCAGACCGGCGCCTACGGCGATTACCTGTCCAATGCGCAGGGCGAGGACGTCGTCGCCGGGATCCGCAACACCCTGTCGTTGGACGATCTGAGGGCGTTGGACCCGTCATCGCACAAGCAGTTGACCCGGGTGATGCGCCGACTGGAGACCCATTACCGCGGACCTGTGCGACATCGAGTTCACCATCGAGCGCGGCAAGTTGTGGATGCTGCAGACCAGGGTAGGTAAGCGCACCGCCGCCGCCGCGTTCCGGATCGCGGGGCAGTTGGTGGACGAGAACCTGATCACGATGGACGAAGCACTGTCCAGGGTCTCCGGCTCGCAGCTGGCGTTGTTGATGTTCCCGCAGTTCGACCGGTCGGCGGCCCGTGAGCTGTTGACCAAGGGCATGGCCGCCTCGCCCGGCGCTGCAGTAGGTCGGGCGGTGTTCGACTCGCCAACCGCCAAAGCCTGGGCCGAACGCGGCGAGCAGGTGGTGCTGGTCCGTAAGGAAACCAACCCGGACGACCTCGAGGGCATGATCGCGGCGAACGGCATCCTCACCGCGCGCGGCGGAAAGACCTCGCACGCGGCCGTCGTTGCCCGCGGCATGGGCAAGACCTGCGTCTGCGGCGCTGAAGCGTTGGACGTCGACGCGCATACCAGGACTGCCACCGTCGGCACCGCGCTGATCAAGGAGGGCGACGAGATCAGCATCGACGGGTCGACCGGCGAGATCTTCCTGGGTGCGATGCCCGTCGTGCCGTCACCGGTGGAGACCTACATCGAGTCCGGGCTCGCCGCCGCACTGGACGGCGCTGATGGCGAGACCACCGCACTGGTGAAGGCTGTCGACCGGCTACTCACGCACGCCGACGTTCGCCGGCGGCTGGCGATCCGCGCCAACGCGGACACTGCGGAGGATGCCGTCCGGGCGAGATCCCTTGGCGCGCAGGGCATCGGGCTGTGTCGCACCGAGCACATGTTCCTCGGCGATCGGCGGGCACTGATCGAGCGGGTCATCCTGGCCGGTACCACCGAGGAACGGGATGACGCGCTGGCGGCGTTGTTGCCGATGCAACGTCAGGACTTCACCGAACTGCTGGACGCAATGGACGGTCTGCCGGTGACCATCCGACTGCTCGATCCGCCGCTGCACGAGTTCCTGCCCGACCGCACCGACCTGGCGGTCAAGGTCGCCGTCGCCGAGGCCAAGGGCGAAACCGGCGATCAGGTCGACGCGGACCGGAAGCTGCTGGCCGCGGTGGAGAAGCTGCACGAATCGAACCCGATGCTGGGGCTGCGCGGTGTGCGCTTGGGACTGCTGACGCCCAGGCTTGTTCGCGTTGCAGGTGCGGGCGGTGGCCGAGGCGGCCAGCGACCAGATTGCGGCCGGCAAGGACCCCAAGGTCGAGATCATGGTCCCGCTGGTCGGTTCGGTGATGGAACTGCACCTGGTCCGCGACGAGACCGAGCAGATCCTCGCCGACGTGGCCGCCGAAAAGGGGGTCACGCTGACCATCCCGATCGGCACCATGATCGAGCTGCCGCGCGCCGCACTGACCGCGCATCGGATCGCCGACGCGGCAGACTTCTTCTCCTTCGGCACCAACGACCTGACCCAGACCACCTGGGGGTTCTCCCGGGACGACGTCGAGTCCTCGGTGTTCGCCGCCTACCTGGAAAAGGGTGTCTTCACCGTGTCCCCATTCGAGACCATCGACGGCGATGGCGTCGGCCGGCTGGTGGAGATCGCCGCCGAGGAGGGCCGCAAGACCAAGCCCGGCCTCAAGCTCGGGGTCTGCGGTGAGCACGGCGGCGATCCCGAATCCATCCACTTCTTCCACAAGACCGGACTGGACTACGTCTCCTGCTCCCCGTTCCGGGTACCGGTCGCCAGGCTCGAGGCCGGTCGGGCGGCAGTCAGCTGATCTGTCGTCGTCCGAAATGTGGCCTTCGCGTTGCGGTGCCCGGGCCGGGGCGGGATGCTGCTCGGAAAGGCGATGAGGCTCGCCGCTACCACGGAAGCGTTCCGTTGATGGTCTCTGCCGTCTCTTCCGCCGCGGCCGGCGGCAAGTTGACGGTAGACGAGGAAACCTGGTGAGCAATCCATGTCGCTCGGCCCGGATCCCCGGCCGTGACCCGCTGGACGCGGTTGTCATCGTCGCCATCGTCGGCTGCCCCGTGACCCACCCGAGGAGATCACCATGAAGAACACGTCGCTGGAATTTGCCGCTGTACACGCGGTCGAGATCCTGGATTCTCGGGGTGGCCCGACCCTCGCGGTCACCGTCACCCTGACCGACGGGACTGTCGCGCGGGCCGGGGTGCCGTCCGGCGCGTCGACCGGGTCCCGAGAGGCGGTGGAACTCCGTGATGGGGACAAGGCCCGGTACGGCGGGAAGGGTGTGCTCACCGCGGTCGGGAACGTCAACGGGGAGCTCGCCGACTCCCTGGTCGGGAAGTCGTTCGCTGACCCGGCTGCAGTCGACCAGGCCATGCGGGACACCGACGGCACCCCGAACAAGGGCCGACTCGGCGCCAACGGGATCATCGGCATCTCGATGGCCACCCACCGCGCCTATGCCGCCAGCCAGGGTGTGCCGCTGTGGCAATCACTGACCCCGGCAGGAGTGACCCCGTGCCAGCCGGTGCCGCATTTCAATGTGGTCAACGGCGGCGCGCACGCGCCGAACAGTCTGGATTTCCAGGAATTCATGATTGCCCCGTTGGGTGCCCCGTCGATCGCCGAGGCGATCCGGGCCGGCGCGCAGGTGTACGCGAAGCTCAAGGGCCTGTTGCACGACGCCGGTTTCGCCACCGGCCTGGGCGATGAGGGTGGCTTCGCCCCGGACATCAGCACCCCCGAGGACGTGCTGCGCACTCTGGTGCAGGCGATCACCGACGCCGGGTACACCCCGGGCAGGGACGGCGTCGCGATCGCGATGGACCCGGCGTCCAGCGAGTTCTACCGTGATGGCGCCTATCAGGTCGCCGGTGAATCCCTGTCCAGCGCGGACATGATCGACCGGTACGACTCGATCATCACCGAGTTCCCGGTGTGGAGCATCGAGGACGGCCTGGCCGAGGGTGACCGGGACGGCTGGATCGCGATCACCCAACGGCTGGGTGACCGGGTGCAACTCGTCGGTGACGACAATTTCTGCACCAACCCGGCGATCATCGCGGACGCGATCAGCGCCAAGATCGCGAACTCCGCGTTGATCAAGGTCAACCAGATCGGCACCGTCACCGAAACCCTCGAGGCGATGCGGCTGTGCCGGGAGGCCGGTTACACCGCGATGGTGTCCCACCGGTCCGGGGAGACCGAGGACTCCTTCATCGCCGACCTGGCCGTCGGCACGGGCTGCGGGCAGATCAAAACCGGAGCCCCCGCCCGCGGGGAACGCGTCGCGAAGTACAACAGGCTGTTGGAGATCGCCGACACCGATCCCACGCTCAACTACGGCGCCAAGTAGCGCTTCGCCAACACGGTGAGCGGCCGATGGTCACCGACGGCGGTGACCATCGGCCGGCGGGGCGTAACTGATCGCGGTGACCTCGTCCAGGACGATCATGCCGTGGTCGATCAAACCCCCCAACTGCGGCAGAAAAGCCTCGAGCTTCTCCTGGACGTCGACAATGACGATGACGACAGGTAACTCGTCGCTGATGCTCAGCAGATGGCCGGTGTGCACGACGGACGAGGAACCGAAGCCTTCGGCGCCGTGGAAGACGCTGGCGCCGGCCAGGCCGAACTGATGGGCGCGGTGCACGATCTCCGCCGCCAAGGGCTTGTGATGCCAGGATTCGGACCCGTGGAGGTGGATCGTCATCCGCATCGCGGGAAAGGTGGTGTGCATCAACCCTCCCGTCATCATCCCCGGCCGGTTCATCACAGCACGTTCAGGTCCTGCCCGCAGGGGGCGTCACGGAGAAACTGGGCCATTCTCACCACCCGTGCCGGATCTGCGGAAGGGAGCCCGACGGTGCCAACCCCTGCACAGGACAGTGCCACGTCGACACCGCGGCCACCGCCATCTCGCAGCCTGCCCCGGCTGGACCGGCGGGAGGTCGCGGCGATTTTCGTCGGCGGCGCGCTGGGGACCCTGCTACGAGCGGCGCTGTCCGAGGCGTTCCCGCAGTCGGCCACGAGTTGGCCGTGGCCGACCTTCGTCGTCAACGTGGTCGCGGCGTTCCTTCTCGGCTACTTCGTCACCAGGCTGCAGGAGCGTTTGCCGCTGTCCAGCTACCGTCGACCGCTTCTCGGCACGGGCCTCTGTGGTGGGCTGTCGACGTTCTCCACGATGCAGGTCGAACTCCTCAAGATGATCGACACCGGTGCCTACTGGTTGGCCCTGGGATACGCGGCTGCCAGTGTCGCCGCCGGGTACACAGCGATCCACATCGCCGGTGCAGCTGTCCGCCGGGTGTTGGTGCCGCGGTGAACGCGCTGGTGTGGGCGGGTGTCGTGCTCATCGGCGGCTGCGGTTCGGTGCTGCGGTTCGTCGTGGACGGGGCTGTGGGAACACGCCTCGGCCGGGGCTTCCCGTTCGGCACGCTGGTGGTCAACGTCACCGGCGCCATGTTCCTCGGGTTCGTCACCGGCCTTGCCCTCGGAGCCGACCAGGCGCTGATGGCGGGCACCGCCGCCGTCGGCTCCTACACAACGTTCTCCACGTGGATGTTCGAAACCCAGCGGCTCACCGAGGAACGGCAGAATCGTTCGGCAGTAACCAATGTCATCGTCAGCCTGGTATTCGGCGTCGGTGCTGCCGCGCTCGGCCGGTGGATCGGACTGCACGTGTGATGCAGGACTGCCTCAAGCTGACGGTGTATTTCGGCGAACGCAAACGCGTCGAGGGGCGATTCGTTGCCGACGCCCTGCTGGACCTGTTCGGACACCACGAGATCGCGACCAGCGTCCTGCTCCGCGGCGTCGAGGGTTTTGGGCTCAAACATCACCTGCGCACCGACAGCTCGCTGACATTGTCCGAGGACCTACCGGTGGTGGCCGTCGCGGTCGATACCCGACAACGAATCAAGGCACTACTCCGCGATGCTACCGAGCTGACCAACGACGGGCTGGTGACGCTGGAGCGGGCCCGGATGCAGACAACTGAGTTGGGCGGGTTGTCCCTGCCGGAGGAGTTCGACGAAGCCACCAAGCTGACCATCTATGTCGGCCGTCAGGAGCGGGTCGACCGGGTGCCGGCCTTCGTCGCCGTGTGCGACTTGCTGCACCGGCGCGGCCTGGCCGGCGCGACGGCGTTGCTCGGCGTCGACGGCACCGCGCACGGTCTCCGTGAGCGGGCCAGGTTCATCGGCCGCAATGCCAACGTGCCGATGATGGTCATCGCAGTGGGGTCCGGTGAACGGATCGTCCGGGTCCTGCCCGAACTCGGTGGTCTGCTGCGCCGGCCGTTGTTCACCCTGGAACGGGTTCGCATCTGCAAACGCGACGGAGAGCTGCTCGGGACCCCGCACCCGCTGCCCAGCACCGATGAGAACGGCATGGCTCTCTGGCAGAAGCTCATGATCTACAACTCCGAGGCCGCCCTGCATGACGGACAACCGATCCACCGCGCGATGACCCGGCAATTGCGCCTGTCGGGCGCTGCCGGATCAACCACCCTGCGGGGAATGTGGGGTTTCCACGGCGATCACGCCCCCCACGGGGACCGCATGCTGCAACTCGGCCGACGCGTTCCCACGCTCACCATCGTGATCGACACTCCACCGCGCATCGCCGAGTTGTTCGGCATCATCGACGAATTCACCACCGACAACGGCCTGGTGACCAGCGAAATGGTTCCGGCCGTGCGGGCCACCACGGAACAGAAGCAACGTGGTGGCACCCGATTGGCCAATTTCCGGTTCTGATCTCACATTGGCGGGTGACCTCGGCCGGTCTTCGTCCTGCGACAACTGGGTCGTTGGTGAACAATCTTTCAGGTGACGACACTTCACGTACCGGCCATCGCATCATTCGATTCCGTACTCGGCAGGGCTGCGAGCCGAGCGCCCGAAGCCTTCGCCGCCGACCGACTCCGCAATCTGTATGACGGCCGCTGGAACGACGTCGGCGATGCGTCGATGATGATCACCCCGGTCGACGGCACCAGCACAATCGCACTCGCCAAGGTCAGTGCCAACGTTGCGGAGGCGGCGGTCGATGCCGCGGTGAAGGAGCACGCCACCTGGTCAACCGTCCCGCTCGCCGAGCGCCGGGCCCGGGTGACGGCCGCCGTTGATGCGATGGCCGAGGCCCGGGACGACCTCGCACTGCTGCTGGGGTGGGAGATCGGCAAGCCCTGGCGGCTGGCCTGCGCCGATGTCGACCGTGGGCTCGACGGCGTGCGCTGGTACGTCGAAAACATCGAGGGCATGCTCGCCACCGACGTCGACGGAAACCCGTTCGAACGGACACCGTTGCCCGGCCCGGTCAGCAACATCGCCAGCTGGAACTACCCGCTCAGCGTGCAGGTTCACGCCGAGCTCATCCAGTTGTTGGCCGGCAACGCGGTCGTCGCGAAAACCCCGACCCAGGGCGGCGCGATCACGCTGACGCTCGCCCACGCACTGATGATCCGCGAGGGGTTGCCGGTCACCCTGCTCTCCGGTGACGGTTCGACCCTGTCCGACGCCCTGGTCCGGCATCCCGGGCTGGGCGCGCTCGCCTTCGTCGGCGGCAGATCCAACGGTGGCCGGGTGGCCGCTCAGCTGGTGGACACCGGCAAGCGGCACTTCCTCGAACAGGAGGGCCTGAACACCTGGGGCATCTGGAACTTCTCCGACTGGGACGGCCTCGCCGCCCACCTGAAAAAGGGATTCGAGTACGGCAAACAGCGCTGCACCGCCTACCCGCGCTACGTGGTGCAGCGGGATCTGGTGCCCGACTTCCTGTCGATGTACCTGCCCCTGGTCGCGTCGCTGAAGGTCGGGCACCCGCTGGCGGTCGCGGCGGACGGTGACCCACTGCCCGAGCTGGACTTCGGTCCGGTGATCTCGGCCGCCAAGGCCGCCGAGCTCAGCAGCAAGGTCGAAGAGGCGGAGCGCTGGGGCGCGGTGCCGCTGTACCGGGGCGCGCTCGACCCGGCCCGGTTCATCGACGGCCAGGACACCAGCGCCTACGCCGCACCGGTGGCAATGCTGGCCCCACCCGGAGCGAGCCGGCTGATGCACGAGGAGCCGTTCGGTCCGGTCGACTCGATCGTGGTGGTCGACACCCCCGCCGAATTGGTCGCGCAGATGAATGCCTCGACCGGCGCGTTGGTGGCCAGCATCGCCTGCGACGACGAGGGTCAGGCGAATGAGATGACCGAGCACCTGCAGGCGTTCAAGGTCGGCATCAACAAGCCGCGATCGCGCGGCGATCGGGACGAGCCGTTCGGCGGTCGCGGGGCCTCCTGGAAGGGCGCGTTCGTCGGCGGCGCCCACCTGGTGCACGCGGTGACCTACGGGCCGCTCGGTGAACGGCTCTACGGAAACTTCCCGGACTACAACCGCTACCCGGTCACCTAGTCGCCGGCGACGAAGTCGTCGGGCGCCAACCAATACCGGAGACCCGACTGCCCGCTCTTTTCGCCGACAGGCTCTCACCATGCACCGTGTGACTCCCGATGGGATGCTCGCACCAGCGAGCTGAGCGTCGGTGCAGACCAGGGTGGGCGGCATTTTCGGGGAGCGCTGGGTGTGACAACAGGGGGTGGGCGTTGAAGGTCAATCGTTTCGTCGTAGTGGTCGCGGCAGGCTGCCTGGGGTTCGTCCTGGCGGGCTGCGGCTCGGGCGGCAGCAGTGATGCAACGTCGACATCGGACTCCGTCGCGGCGTCGTCGAGCGCTGCGTCATCGGCTCCCGCTTCGACCACGGCAACCTCGCCGACGAGCAGCGCAGTGGCATCATCCGCCTCGACCGCGTCCGGATCGCCGGAGTCGTCGAGTTCGGGAACCACGGGAGCGGACGCCCAAGCGGTCGCCTACTGCGAACAGCGTGGCGGCGACGTGCAAACCCGCACCGCCTACTACGGCACCAACGGTGACCAGACGAATTGGCTGGCATTGGGGGACACCACCACGATGTGCCGGTTCCAGGCCGATGACGAAGCCAAGTCCCGGATCTATGTGGACCTGACGACGCTTTCCTCGCCCGAGCCCACGCTCGCCGCGCTGGCCTATCTCTCCCAGGTGCCGATGCCGCCATCCTCCGGTGGAGCCAACCCCGCGAGCGGCTACTGCACCAAGGAGCTGAGCGGTTCGTCGACCTTCGGCGCGATCGGTGCATCCGGCGGGGGATGGGTCGCCAAGGGCGATCCGGACGATGTCGTTGTCAGCCTGTGCGTCTTCCCCGACCTGTCGTTCATCGACGAGTGGGGGCTCGCGTATCACTCGAACGGCGCGATCAGGGGTACTGACTTGACCACGGCGATGGCGTACCAGCCGGGCAATGACCTTCCGCCGGTTTTCCCGACCGGCACCGCCACCCCGACGTCGTAGGCAGGAGCAAGCGAACCGTCCGGTGAGAGACGGCGCAGCTGGCCGGGCGCGCCTCATCGGCGATCCGGCGCGATCTTGAGCGGGCGTCGACCTTGTCATTCGGGCGCCGACGGGTGACCGCGGAGTCCACCGGAGCTGGGTGGTTCCCATGGCGAAACACTCGGGACCGCAGGCAGTTTGACAGTGAGGCGGGCGGCTCCGTACTGTTCACCAAGTCGCGCCGCTACGGTCCTTCAAGGGGCCGGGGAGCGACACCCCCCCGCAGATCACATCCGCAAGGATCGGTCGGCTGCGCGCCGTTAGCGGCGAGCAGAGCGGATCGGGCCGGGCAGTTTGACACTGCGGACCGGACCGGGTAATGTTTACAGGGTTGCCCCCAAGCCGGTTGAGAGACTGGGGAGGGTGCGCGTCCGTTCTTTGAGAACTCAACAGCGTACCGAAAGTCAGTGCCATGTGTTTGGTGCTGAGTCTTGTTGGCGTGCCTTCTTTGTAGGGGCGTGTTGGCGGGGTTTGGTGTCCGAACATGTTTGTTTGTTTTATGTTGTTTCAAATTTGCGAGCGTTTGCTCGTGTTTGGGACTGTGATCGCATCTGATTCCTGCTTTTGGGTGGGGGTTGGGTGTTTTCTCTATTTTTGTTGACTGTGACCTTTCGGGGTCTTGTCTATATGCATTCAATGGAGAGTTTGATCCTGGCTCAGGACGAACGCTGGCGGCGTGCTTAACACATGCAAGTCGAACGGAAAGGCCCGCTTGCGGGTACTCGAGTGGCGAACGGGTGAGTAACACGTGGGCAACCTGCCCTCAGCTCTGGGATAACTCCGGGAAACCGGTGCTAATACTGGATATCGACTTCTGCCTCGCATGGGGTGTTGTTGAAAGTTTTTCGGCTGGGGATGGGCCCGCGGCCTATCAGCTTGTTGGTGGGGTGATGGCCTACCAAGGCGACGACGGGTAGCCGGCCTGAGAGGGCGACCGGCCACACTGGGACTGAGACACGGCCCAGACTCCTACGGGAGGCAGCAGTGGGGAATATTGCGCAATGGGCGGAAGCCTGACGCAGCGACGCCGCGTGAGGGATGACGGCCTTCGGGTTGTAAACCTCTTTCAGCTCTGACGAAGCGAGAGTGACGGTAGGAGCAGAAGAAGCACCGGCCAACTACGTGCCAGCAGCCGCGGTAATACGTAGGGTGCAAGCGTTGTCCGGAATTATTGGGCGTAAAGAGCTCGTAGGCGGTTTGTCGCGTCGAATGTGAAAACCCGGGGCTCAACCCCGGGCCTGCATTCGATACGGGCAGACTAGAGTTCGGTAGGGGAGTCTGGAATTCCTGGTGTAGCGGTGAAATGCGCAGATATCAGGAGGAACACCGGTGGCGAAGGCGGGACTCTGGGCCGATACTGACGCTGAGGAGCGAAAGCGTGGGGAGCAAACAGGATTAGATACCCTGGTAGTCCACGCCGTAAACGTTGGGCGCTAGGTGTGGGGTTCCTTCCACGAACTCCGTGCCGCAGCTAACGCATTAAGCGCCCCGCCTGGGGAGTACGGCCGCAAGGCTAAAACTCAAAGGAATTGACGGGGGCCCGCACAAGCGGCGGAGCATGCGGATTAATTCGATGCAACGCGAAGAACCTTACCAAGGCTTGACATGCACGGGAAAGTTCCAGAGATGGTTCCCCCGCAAGGTCCGTGCACAGGTGGTGCATGGTTGTCGTCAGCTCGTGTCGTGAGATGTTGGGTTAAGTCCCGCAACGAGCGCAACCCTTGTCTTATGTTGCCAGCGCGTGATGGCGGGGACTCATAAGAGACTGCCGGGGTCAACTCGGAGGAAGGTGGGGATGACGTCAAATCATCATGCCCCTTATGTCTTGGGCTTCACGCATGCTACAATGGCCGGTACAAAGGGCTGCGAAACCGTGAGGTGGAGCGAATCCCAAAAAGCCGGTCTCAGTTCGGATTGGGGTCTGCAACTCGACCCCATGAAGTCGGAGTCGCTAGTAATCGCAGATCAGCAACGCTGCGGTGAATACGTTCCCGGGCCTTGTACACACCGCCCGTCACGTCACGAAAGTCGGTAACACCCGAAGCCAGTGGCCCAACCCCTTGTGGGAGGGAGCTGTCGAAGGTGGGATCGGCGATTGGGACGAAGTCGTAACAAGGTAGCCGTACCGGAAGGTGCGGCTGGATCACCTCCTTTCTAAGGAGCAACTGGCCCGGACTGGTTGTGTCTGCTGTTTACACAGGCGCGAAGGTTCATTGATGGGTTCAGGCCCACGCGTAGACGTTCGTTCTGCGGTGGTGCTCACGGGTGGAACGCTGACTAGTTCGGTTCACGATGGTTTTCTCGTGTCTAGTACGACTTTTCCTGGGTCTTTGATC
Organism: uncultured Actinomycetota bacterium; assembly: GCA_963730295.1. Lineage (GTDB taxonomy): Bacteria > Actinomycetota > Actinomycetes > Mycobacteriales > Nakamurellaceae > Nakamurella. The sequence continues at coordinate 90,094 of CAVSRE010000020.1, forward strand.
TGGGGCTCCTGTTCATTCAGGTGTCATTGCTTCGCTCTTCGGGGTGGGTGGTGGGGGTTGGAAAGGGCGGGGAGGGTGTTGGTGGGCTGTAGGTACGCTGTTGGGTCCTGAGAGGGCGGGCATATGGGAGGTCCTGAGAGGGATGTCCTTGTTGCGTGTTTCTTTCTCGGGCCTTCGCTTGTTTCCGCATCAGCCGGCTTGCTGCCCCGTGTGGGGTTTTGCTTGTGTTCGGTGTTGGCGGGGCGTGTGGGTGGGGGTTCCGGTTGTTGTTTGAGAACTGCACAGTGGACGCGAGCATCTTTGTGGCTAAGTTTTTAAGAGCACACGGTGGATGCCTAGGCACCAGGAGCCGATGAAGGACGTAGGAGGCTGCGATAAGCCTCGGGGAGCTGTCAACCGAGCTGTGATCCGAGGATTTCCGAATGGGGAAACCCAGCACGAGTCATGTCGTGTTACCCGCGCCTGAATATATAGGGTGTGTGGAGGGAACGTGGGGAAGTGAAACATCTCAGTACCCACAGGAAGAGAAAACAACCGTGATTCCGTGAGTAGTGGCGAGCGAAAGCGGATGAGGCTAAACCGTTCACGCGTGATACCCGGCAGGGGTTGCGTGGGCGGGGTCGTGGGAGTGTTGTTGCCGGTACTGCCGTATTGGCGGGGAGTAAGAAAAACAGTGGTTAGTCGAATGGCATTGGAAAAACCAGCCGTAGCGGGTGATAGCCCCGTAGACGAAAACTTCTGTTCTCCTTTCAATGTTTCCCAAGTAGCAGCGAGCCCGTGAAATTCGCTGTGAATCTGGCGGGACCACCCGCTAAGCCTAAATACTACCTGGTGACCGATAGCGGACTAGTACCGTGAGGGAAAGGTGAAAAGTACCCCGGGAGGGGAGTGAAATAGTACCTGAAACCGTGTGCTTACAATCCGTCGGAGCTGAGCCCTTGTGGTGAGGTGACGGCGTGCCTTTTGAAGAATGAGCCTGCGAGTTAGTGGTATGTGGCGAGGTTAACCCGTGTGGGGAAGCCGTAGCGAAAGCGAGTCCGAATAGGGCGGTTGAGTCGCATGCTCTAGACCCGAAGCGAAGTGATCTACCCATGGCCAGGATGAAGCGACGGTAAGACGTCGTGGAGGTCCGAACCCACTTAGGTTGAAAACTGAGGGGATGAGCTGTGGGTAGGGGTGAAAGGCCAATCAAACTTCGTGATAGCTGGTTCTCCCCGAAATGCATTTAGGTGCAGCGTCACGTGTTTCTGACTGGAGGTAGAGCACTGGATGGTCTAGGGGGCCCACAAGCTTACCGAAATCAACCAAACTCCGAATGCCGGTCAGTGAGAGCGTGGCAGTGAGACAGTGGGGGCTAAGCTTCATTGTCGAAAGGGAAACAGCCCAGATCGCCGGTTAAGGTCCCTAAGCGTGTGCTAAGTGGGAAAGGATGTGGAGTCGCCCAGACAACCAGGAGGTTGGCTTAGAAGCAGCCATCCTTTAAAGAGTGCGTAATAGCTCACTGGTCAAGTGGTTCCGCGCCGACAATGTAGCGGGGCTCAAGCACACCACCGAAACCGCGGCATTCACACATAGACATCCGCCCCTTGATTGGGGTGCAGTGGTGTGGATGGGTAGGGGAGCGTCGTGTGGCGAGTGAAGCGGCGGAGTGATCCAGCCGTGGACGCTACACGAGTGAGAATGCAGGCATGAGTAGCGAATGGGGAGTGAGAAACTCCTCCACCGAATGACCAAGGGTTCCTGGGCCAGGTTAATCCGCCCAGGGTGAGTCGGGACCTAAGGCGAGGCCGACAGGCGTAGTCGATGGACAACGGGTTGATATTCCCGTACCCGCGAAGAAGCGCCCATGTCGAACCCGGTGATGCTAAACGCCCGAGCCAAGGGGTCCCTTCGGGGAGCCGGCGGTGAGCGCGTGACCCGATCCGGTAGTAGTCAAGCGATGGGGTGACACAGGAAGGTAGCTCCGCCAGTCAGTGGTAATACTGGTGTAAGGGTGTAGGTAGCGTGGATAGGCAAATCCGTCTGCGTGTTGATCTGAGACCTGACGCATAGCCGATTGAGGCGAAGCAGAGTGATCCTATGCTGTCGAGAAAAGCCTCTAGCGAGCTTCGAGCGGCCCGTACCCCAAACCGACACAGGTGGTCAGGTAGAGAATACCAAGGTGATCGAGCGAACTATGGTTAAGGAACTCGGCAAAATACCCCCGTAACTTCGGGAGAAGGGGGACCGAGGTGTGTGAAGCCCCTTGCGGGCTAGCATGTTTTGGTCGCAGAGACCAGGGAGAAGCGACTGTTTACTAAAAACACAGGTCCATGCGAAGTCGCAAGACGATGTATATGGACTGACGCCTGCCCGGTGCTGGAAGGTTAAGAGGACCGGTCAATCCCTTCGGGGGTGAAGCTGAGAATTTAAGCCCCAGTAAACGGCGGTGGTAACTATAACCATCCTAAGGTAGCGAAATTCCTTGTCGGGTAAGTTCCGACCTGCACGAATGGCGTAACGACTTCTCTACTGTCTCAACCATAGGCTCGGCGAAATTGCAGTACGAGTAAAGATGCTCGTTACGCGCGGCAGGACGGAAAGACCCCGGGACCTTTACTATAGCTTGGTATTGGTGTTCGGTTCGACTTGTGTAGGATAGGTGGGAGACTGTGAAGTGGTCACGCCAGTGGCTGTGGAGTCAACGTTGAAATACCACTCTGGTCGTACTGGATATCTAACTTAGGTCCATGATCTGGATCAGGGACAGTGCCTGGTGGGTAGTTTAACTGGGGCGGTTGCCTCCTAAAGAGTAACGGAGGCGCCCAAAGGTTCCCTCAGCCTGGTTGGCAATCAGGTTTTGAGTGTAAGTGCACAAGGGAGCTTGACTGTGAGAGGGACATCTCGAGCAGGGACGAAAGTCGGGACTAGTGATCCGGCGCCACATTGTGGAATGGGCGTCGCTCAACGGATAAAAGGTACCCCGGGGATAACAGGCTGATCTTGCCCAAGAGTCCATATCGACGGCATGGTTTGGCACCTCGATGTCGGCTCGTCGCATCCTGGGGCTGGAGTAGGTCCCAAGGGTTGGGCTGTTCGCCCATTAAAGCGGCACGCGAGCTGGGTTTAGAACGTCGTGAGACAGTTCGGTCCCTATCCGCCGCGCGCGTAGGAGTCTTGAGGAAGGCTGTCCCTAGTACGAGAGGACCGGGACGGACGGACCTCTGGTGTGCCAGTTGTTCCACCAGGAGCACGGCTGGTTGGCTACGTTCGGAAGGGATAACCGCTGAAAGCATCTAAGCGGGAAGCCTGTTCCAAGATGAGGACTCCCACCCTTGAGTGGGGTAAGGCCCCCGGCAAGACCACCGGGTTGATAGGCCGGAAGTGGAAGCACCGTGAGGTGTTTGAGCTGACCGGTACTAATAGGCCGAGGACTTACCACAAAAATGCTACGCGTCCACTGTGCGGTTCTGGAACAACAACCAGCCCACACCCTTCCTTTAGCCAGAGGGGTGTGGGGAATGTGTTGATAATTCCATAGAGTTACGGCGGCCATAGCGAAGGGGAAACGCCCGGACCCATACCGAACCCGGAAGCTAAGCCCTTCAGCGCCGATGGTACTGCACCGGCCACGGTGTGGGAGAGTAGGACACCGCCGGACAACCATTCCAGAGGAGGTCACTTGCGAATCAAATCGCAGGTGACCTCCTTTGGCATTTTTGCGTTCCACTAGAAGATGGAAGTTTAGATATGTTTTTGACAATGGCGCACGATGAATAGCCCGGACGATTCTCGGAAGGACTCGGAACGCGGCGATTCGACCCGGGCTGACCGTGGCGGTTCCGACCGGAGTGAGCGACCGGCACACCGTGGCGACCATTCGTCAGATCGTTCCGCTGGAAAACATGATCGCGGCAAAAAGCCGCCGACCGCCGGCGGATATCGCGGATCGAACCAGGGGGACTCGGCCGAACGTCGCCCTCGCGACGGCGAGCGCCCCGCGACCGACCGGCCCTCTGCAGATCGACCTCGCCGGGAGAGCGATCGCCCGACCGGCAGTCGTGCAACCAGGGAAGGTCAGGGGTCCAGCGGCGATCGTCACGATCGGAACCGGGCCTCGAACGACCGTCTCCGTGACGACATGAACGCCCCCTACAGCACCAGGCCACGCTCTGACGGCGGTAGCCCCTACGGCGAAGGCCCGCGACGAGACCAGAATCAGCCCTACGGCTCTCGACCACGTTCCGACTCAGACCGACCCGCCACCAACGACCGCCCGCGCCGCGACGGTGATCGACCGGCCTACAACGACCGCCCGAGGGGCGACGGTGACCGCCCCCCATATGCGGACCGGCCGCGCCGTGACGGTGATCGACCGGCCTACAACGACCGCCCGCGGGGCGACGGTGACCGCCCCCCATATGCGGACCGGCCGCGGCGTGACGGTGATCGACACAACGACCGGCCGCGCCGTGACGGTGACCGCCCCCCATATGCGGACCGGCCGCGCCGTGACGGTGACCGCCCCCCATATGCGGACCGGCCGCGCCGTGACGGTGACCGGCCGGCCTACAACGACCGCCCGCGGGGCGACGGTGACCGCCCCCCATATGCGGACCGGCCGCGCCGTGACGGTGACCGCCCCCATATGCGGACCGGCCGCGCCGTGACGGTGATCGACCGTCGTACAACGACCGGCCGCGCCGTGACGGTGACCGCCCCCCATATGCGGACCGGCCGCGCCGTGACGCTGATCGACCGTCGTACAACGACCGTCCCCGCAGGGATGGTGATCGCCCCGCGTACAACGACAGGCCGCGCCGTGACGGTGACCGGCCGTCCTACGGCGACCGGGCCCGGACCAGCCCTGATCGGCCGTCGTATGGCGACCGTCCCCGTCGCGATGGTGATCGACCCGCCTCCAACGATCGATCCCGTCGCGATGGCGACCGTCCGACCTACGGTGATCGGCCGACTCGGGACGAGAGCCGATCCATCGACCGCAAACCGCGCCCTGTTGACGACCGCCGCGACCGCCCGGATCGGGACCGCCCGCGCCGCGACGACACCTCCCGTAGTCAACCGCGCGGTGACCGCGCCGCACGGCCGTCGGCCTTTGGTGGTGACCTGAGTGAGGGTTTCCGCGATTCGGCAGCGGCCGCGCCGATCGGCGGTGGTGATCGGACGGCCTCTCGCCCGTCCTCGTATGAGCGCCGCCAGTCACCAGATCGACGACCGGACCGCCGACCTGATTCGGCTGACCGTCGCCCGGCAAACGATCGACGGTCAGGTCCGCCACCGCGCCACGGCGGCAGAAGTGACGGTGGAAACGACCGGCGCGATAACCGCGACGGACCGGCCTTCGTCAGGCGCGAACCCGAACGCGGCTCACGCCGGCGTGAAGAAGACATTGGTGAGACCTGGCCGGACCTGCCGGAGTGGGCCACAGCCGATGCACTGGATCTCGAAGTGCGACGCGACCTCCGCGGGCTGAGCAAGGAAGGCGCCGATTGGGTTGCCGCGCACCTGGTCGCGGCCGGTGCGCTGGCCGATGAGGAGCCCGAAACCGCCTGGCGTCATGCCAGGGCGGCGCGGGCCCGGGGTGGCCGAATCGGAGTTGTCCGGGAGACCGTCGGGCTGGTCGCCTATCGGGCCGGGGAGTGGGCGGAGGCGATCGGAGAGCTTCGTGCCGCTCGCCGAATGGGCGGTGGACCGGGACATCTTGCTGTGATGGCGGACTGTGAAAGGGCACTGGAGCATCCGGAGAAGGCCATCGAACTGTCCAGGTCCGCCGAGGCGGACGAGCTGGATCCCGACGCGTCCATCGAGCTCAGCATCGTCGTCGCAGGGGCACGGTCCGATCTGGGCCAGATCGACGCCGCCCTGGCGCATCTGGAGCGGATCGGGCTGGACAAGGCCGAGCAGCACCCACGGCTGGCGTATGCCTACGCGGACCTGCTGCTCAAGGCCGGCCGTGGTCAGGAAGGTCTCAGCTGGTTCATCCGGTCGGCCGACGTCGACAACGACGAGGAGACCGATGCGCTCGACAGGGTCGCCGAACTGGCCGATTCGGCGAGTCTGGAGGACGGCGACGATTCGGTTCCTGTGGCGATCACGGGCACGTCGATCGCGGCGGATCCGGAAACGACTGAAAGGCCGGATGATGTCCAGCTCGAGGCGGCGACCGGTGCGCTGCCCCCAGTTGATGATTCGGTGGATGACGCCGGCGTCGCCGCAGATTTGGCCGCCGAAGCGGCCGATGATGCCGAGGTCGATGACGACATTGTCGAGCTGACGGCCGAGACCACCGGGAATGACGGGGCCGACGATGGCAGCATGGTCCAAATGAACGAATCCAACGAAGCCGACGGTGCCGAGGAAAGTGGCGGTACCGCATCCTCGGCCGAGACAGCCGCGCCGGACGGTGCACCCGCGCTGCTGTTCTCCGACGATCAGCAGGTAGGCGAGCTGTTCTCCGACGACCAGCAGGCAGGCGATTGATGAGCACCCTTGCGGAGACCCACGACGCCCTGATGCTCGACCTCGACGGCACCGTCTACCTCGGTGGGCAGCCGATCGACCATGTCGCACCTGCCCTGGCGAGGGCGAAACAGCAAGGTGCGCGGTCGGTTTTCGTCACCAACAACGCTTCCCGGCCACCGGTCGAGGTTGCTCAGTCCCTCACCGGTATGGGCGTGGCCGCCGAGCCGGACGATGTTCTGACCTCGCCGCAGGCAGCCGCCGTCATGCTGACCGACAAGCACCCCGCCGGCACCAGGGTTCTCGTCATCGGGGCGCCGTGGCTGGCCGAGTCGGTCAGCCTGGCCGGTCTGGTTCCGGTTCGGTTGGCAACAGACGAACCCGCGGCCGTCGTTCAGGGTCACTCCCCGGAGACCGGCTGGCGTGAACTCGCTGAGGCCTGCATCGCGCTGCGCACCGGCGCCGACTGGGTGGCCTGCAACGTCGACAGCACCCTGCCGACCGATCGCGGTCTGTTGCCCGGCAACGGCGCCATGGTCGCGGCCCTCATTGCCGCCACCGGACTGCAGCCACGGGTGGCCGGGAAACCGGAGCGGCCGCTGCTCGATGCGGCGATCCGGCTGGTCGACTCCAAACGCCCGCTCGTCGTCGGTGATCGGCTGGACACCGACATCGCTTGCGCCGTCGCGGCCGGTTCGCCGAGTCTGCTGGTGTTCACGGGGGTTTCGACCACCCAGGACCTGCTGTCGGCAGTTCCGGAGCAGCGCCCGACCTACCTTGCGTTCGACCTCCGCGGACTTGTCGAGGAGGACCACGCGGTCCGCATTCCGGCCGCCTCCACATCCTCCAGCAGCCTGGAATGGACCGTCACCGCCGACAACGGTTCGCTCGTGCTCGCCGGGCACGGCGGCCCTGATGGCGCCGTTACCGATGCCAGCGCCCTGCGTGCCCTTGCCATGCTCACCGGCCGGGCGTGGGCGTCCGGCGTCACGGCGGTCCGCGCGCAGGACCATGGCGCGGCTGCGGCACTGACCCGTTGCGGTATCGACGCCGCGGTACCCGCCTGACCTTCGGTGGCCGCCACGGGTGCGTTCGGTCGGCTCTTTCGGACCTGCACTAGCGTTGCCCACAGACGCGGGACCACCATCATCGGCGCAGTCGTTTTTCGGATGTCGGTCGAGTTCGGAAACACACTGCAGTTCGGAAACACACTGCAGTTCGGAAACACACTGCAGCTGGGAGGACGACATGAACCAGCCGGACAACAGGCCGGTCGGTGTACCGGGCGGCGGGCGGCGGGTCGTCGCTCCCGGTCCTGATCCGGGCCGGCCCGGCGTCGCGAACGGCGAGCTCGGCACCGACCTCCAGAGCTCGGAATCCGGGGTGCTGCTGGCCGGCGTCGAGGACGACTTGGCGACGGTTGACGAAAAGAACACCCAGGAGCAGGTCCCGGTCTTCGATCGGATCCAGACCGCGCTAGCCGACGCGCTCGCCCGCACTGCCGATACCGGGGGATCACCGGCCGGCGGACCCCAGGGTGCGTAGAGCCCGGCTCGATGCCGAGCTTGTGCGCCGCGGCCTGGCCAGATCCCGCGAGGACGCCAGCGAGTTGATCGCCGCCGGCCGGGTCACCATCTCGGGCCGACAGGCGACCAAGCCGGCAACCGCCGTGGACCCCGGTGCTCCGCTGCTGGTCAAGGAGGACGTCACCGACGAGAACTGGGCTTCCCGGGGGGCGCACAAGTTGATCGGCGCGCTGGGAGCCTTCCCGGACGTCACGGTGCGCGGCCGGCGGTGTCTGGACGCCGGGGCGTCCACCGGTGGTTTCACCGACGTCCTGCTGCGCCGCGGCGCCAAGGAGGTGGTGGCCGTTGATGTCGGCTACGGGCAACTGGTCTGGCGATTGCAAACCGACGAGCGGGTCAAGCTCTACGACCGGACCAACGTCCGCACCCTGACCCCGGATGCCATCGGCGGGCCGGCCGAGCTGATCGTCGCGGACCTATCGTTCATCTCGCTCACCCTGGTGCTGCCGGCGTTGACCGCGTGCGCGGCGCCCGGTGCCGACCTCGTCCCGATGGTGAAACCGCAGTTCGAGGTCGGCCGGGAGCGGCTCGGAGCCGGCGGTGTAGTGCGCGACCTCGGCCATCGAGCCGACGCGGTTGCCGAGGTGGTTCGGGCTGCTGGTCTACTGGGGTGGGGCCTGACCGGTGTGGTCGCCTCCCCGTTGCCCGGACCGAGCGGCAATGTGGAGTTCTTCGTGCACCTGCGACAGGACGCACCCACCGACGACGCCGCTACCGGGCGTGGTCTGCAGGCGATCGCTGAGGCTGTGGAGAAGGGTGGGCCATGACGGATCGGCGGATGCTGCTGGTCGCCCACACCGGCCGGTCGGACATTTCGGAGATCTCAGATGCTGCCGAAAAGAAGCTCACCGAGGCGGGCATCGACCTGGTGTCCCTGTCCCGCGAGAGCGGTGAACTCGACTTGGCGGTTTTCGACCCCACCGCAACCGATGAGAGCCCGATCGAGATAGTGCTGGCCCTGGGCGGTGACGGCACCCTGCTGCGGGCCGCGGAACACGCCCGGCCACTGCGCGCCCCGATTCTCGGCATCAACCTGGGCAGGGTCGGCTTCCTGACCGAGGTCGATGTCGATCAACTCGACGAGGCGCTGGACGCGATCATCGACCGCAGATACCGGGTGTCGTCGCGGATGACGGTCGAGGTGACGGTCGAACATGACGGTGACGTCATCGCGGTGGACTGGGCCCTGAACGAGATCAGTGTCGAAAAAGGCACCCGTGAAAGGATTCTCGACGTCGTCGTCGAGGTGGACGGCCACGGAGTCTCCGCCTACGGCTGTGACGGGGTACTGATAGCGACCCCGACCGGGTCAACCGCGTACACCTTCTCCGCAGGTGGCCCGGTGCTGTGGCCGGGCGTCGATGCGTTGCTGATCGCCCCGTCCAACGCGCATGCGCTGTTCGCCAGGTCGCTGGTCGTGGCACCGGAATCGACGGTGACGGTGCATATCAACCCGGACGGGCCGAGCGCCGTGTTGGCCGCTGACGGCCGACGGATCCACGAGGTCCCGCCCGGCGCCCGAGTCCACGTCAGCAAAGGCGAGAAGCCGGTCACTCTCGTCAGGCTGAATGATCGGCCGTTCACCGACCGCCTGGTCCGCAAATTCAAACTGCCCGTGCACGGTTGGCGGGACCAGCGGCACTAGCGGCGTCGAACCCCAATAGAGTGACTCTCAGTAACGAAATGTTACACCCCGCGATATCCTGGGGCGTTGAGCGCACTGGATCGAACGAGGTCCAGTAGTGCCGCGGGGCATCCTGGCCCTGCTCCCGCTGGAAGCTAGCGTGTGGAACGTGCTTCACGAACTGCGGATCAGCGACCTCGGCGTCATTGACGACGCCGTGTTGGAGCCGCATCCCGGATTCACGGTCGTCACCGGCGAGACCGGTGCCGGCAAGACCATGATCGTCACCGCGCTCGGGCTGATCACCGGCGGCCGCGGTGACGCGGCCCGGGTGCGGGCCGGCAGCGACCGGGCTGTGGTCGAGGTGAGGTTGTCCGTTGCCGCGGAAGGTGAGTCCACGGTGACCGCGGCCGGCGGCCGGCTCGATGAGGACGGCACCGTCATCGCCGTCCGATCCGTCGGCGCCGACGGCAGATCCCGCGCGCACCTCGGCGGCCGGTCCGTGCCGCTGGCCACGCTGTCCGAGCTGACCGATCCGTTGATCGCGGTACATGGCCAGTCCGAGGCAATCTCGTTGTTGCGGCCGGCGCAGCAGCGGTCTGTTCTCGATCAGTTCGCCGGATTGGACGATGACCTGCGCGACTACCGCGCACTGCGTGCGCAGTGGCAGCAATTGGCCGCCGATCTCGCCGACCGGCGGGCCAGGGCCAGGGAACGTGCGCAGCGGGAACAGCTACTCAGGCTGGGTCTGTCGGAAATCACTGCCGTCACGCCGCTCCCGGGCGAGGATCTCGAGTTGGTTTCCGAGGTTCGCCGGCTGGAGAACGTCGACGGTCTTCGGTCTGCGGCCCAGGTCGCTGTGACCGCGCTCTCCGGGTCGGAAGAACTCGCAGATGCACCCACCGCGGTCGGCCTGGTGCAGGCGGCCCGTCACGACCTGGAATCCTCGGCCGATCCCCGGCTGATCGAGCTCGCCGGCCAACTGCAGCAAGCCTCGGTCACGATCGTCGACGTCGCGGCAGAACTGGCCGGATACCTCTCCGGATTGGACGCCGATCCAGCCCGCCTGCAGGAAGTACTTGCCCGGCAGGCGGCGTTGCGCACGCTGACCCGGCGGTACGGCGAGGACGTCGACGCCGTCCTGGTCTGGGCCGCTGCGGCCGCCGCCGAGTTGGAAGACCTGGACTCCTCCGACCATCGACTGGCCGAATTGCAGACCAAGCTCGACAGCCTCCGGACGGAAGTCGGCGCCGCGGCGGACAAGATGTCCCGCCGGCGCACCGAGGCGGCCGAGCGGCTCGGCCGGCTGGTGACCAAGGAACTCGAGCAGTTGGCGATGGCCCGTGCGGTCGTCCGGGTCCGGGTCGCGCAGCGGGAATCCGGTCAGCAGGACACCACCGCCGTGCAGGTCGAGGGGCGCTGGGTGACCGCCGGCCCGGACGGGATCGACCAGGTCGACATCGTCATGGTTGCGCACCCCGGTGCCCCGGAACTGCCGATCGCCAAGGGTGCATCCGGCGGTGAGCTGTCCAGGGTGATGCTCGCCCTCGAGGTGGTTCTTGCCGACGCAGATCCCGTTGCCACCATGGTGTTCGACGAGGTCGACGCCGGCGTCGGTGGCCGAGCCGCGAGCGAGATCGGTTCCAGGCTGGCCGCTCTCGCTCGCACCCACCAGGTCATCGTCGTCACCCACCTCGCCCAGGTCGCTGCCTTCGCCGATCGGCACTACGTGGTCGATGCCTCCACCAGTGGCCGGGTCGGGACGTCCGACGTTCGGGTGGTCGCCGGGCCAGACCGGGAGGTGGAGCTCGCCAGGATGCTCGGCGGTACTGATGGCGCCAGCGCCAAGGCCCACGCCAGGGACCTGATTGCCACCGCGACCGCTCCGGCCCGCCCGCTGAAGTCGAAGCAACGAAGCGCTACCCGGGCGCCGCGGACGGCGGGCGGCTGATCACGTCCCGGGCGGCCGAGATCAGGTCTCGGCGTTGGTGCACGGTCACTAAAGCAGCGACACGGGGCGGCGCCTACCGCTTTATCACACAGTCAACTGTCACGATCGGTTCATGAAGCTTCTGTCACGTCAGTCACGTGCGCTACCAGGAGTCACAGGAGTCGCACGGGTATCGCGGCGAAGTGACGCTCTGCTTGGTCGGGTCGGGCACAAGGACATCGTGGTCATCGACCACACCGACATCGATCGCGCGACGGCAGACGCGCTGGTCAGGGCCGGGGTCACCGGTGTGGTGAACGCTGCCGAGTCGATCTCGGGCCGATACCCGAATCTCGGCCCGGAGATCCTGGTGTCCTCCGGCATCATCCTGATCGACGGAGTCGGCGAGAAAATCTTCGGCCGGCTCAAGGACGGCGCCAAGATCCGGTTGGACGGCGGAAACGTCTATGCCGGCGAGGAGCCCATCGCGCAGGGCACCGAGCAGACACCGGAATCCATCTCCGATCTGATGATCGAAGCGAAGACGGGAATGTCCGCGCAACTGGAGGCCTTCGCCGCCAACGCGATCGAATACATGAAGCGCGAGCGGACGTTGCTGCTCGACGGTGTCGGCATCCCGGAGATCACTACCGACTTGGCCGGCCAGCAGGTCTTGCTGGTCGCGGCGTCCGCGGACACCAAGGCGCAACTCAAGTCGCTGAAGAAGTACATCTCCGATTTCCGGCCGGTGCTCGTCGGCGTCGACGGGGGCGCCGACGCGATACGGGCCGCGGGTTACCAGCCCGCCGTCATCATCGGGAACCCCGAGACCATCGATTCGGAGACCCTGCGCTGCGGGGCCGAGGTGGTCATCCCCGCGCACACCGACGGCCACGCACCGGGTCTCGAGCGCCTGCAGGACCTCGGCGTCGGCGCGGTGACCTTTCCCGCGAGCGGCAGCACCGAGGATCTCGCGCTGCTGCTGGCCGACGGTCGCGACGCATCGATGATTGTCACCGTCGGAATGCGGACCACGCTGATCGATCTGCTGGATCGCGGCAACGGCTCGACGGCATCGACCTTCCTGGTCCGGATGCGGGTTGCCAACAAGGTGGTCGAAGCGCCGGCCGTCGCCGCGCTCTACAAATCGCGCATCTCCTGGTGGGTGGTCACGCTGCTGATCCTGGCCGCGGCGCTCGCGATGGTGGTGGCACTGATGGTCTCCGACGTGGGCGGTAGCTACGCCGATCTCGTCCGGCAGTGGTGGTTCGAGCTGGTCGATTGGGTCAAGGGGCTCTTCTGATGATTTCCATGCGGTATCACATCGTTTCGCTGGCTGCGATCTTCCTGGCGCTGGCGTTGGGCATCGTGCTTGGCGCGACCAAGATCTCCTCACCATTGATCTCCGGTCTGGAGAGCAACAACGCCGACCTGAGCAGTCAGCAGGACGAGTTGACGACGACGAACAAGGATCTGACTGATCAGGTCGCGGCCGACGCGAAGTTCGCCGGGGCCATCGGGGCACTGACCGTGCGGGGAACACTGCCCAAGGCGAACGTCGTACTGATCACCACCGCCAGTGCTGACCCGGCCGACCGCGACGCTGTTCTGTCCCTGCTGAACCGGGCCGGTGCCACCGTCACCGCACAAATCCAGCTGACGGACGATTTCAGTGATCCGGCCAGGGCCGACGAGCTTCGTTCGGTGGCCGCCACCACACTGCCGACCGGCGTGACGCTGCCGGAAGTGCCGCAGGCCGGTGCCATCGCTGGTGGACTGTTGGGATCCGTCCTGATCGCTCCGGCCGGCGGGGCCGCTCCGGCCAGTCCGGAACAGTCGGCGGCCGTCCTGGCGGCGCTGACCAGTGCGGGCTTCATCACCGTGACCGGCACCCCGGTCGCCGGACAGTCCGTCGTCGTCCTGACCGGCGCGGAGGTCACCGGCGGATCCGAGGCGGACAAGGCGGCAGCCGCCGCCTACCTGGCCGATCAACTCGGAAAGACCGCGACCGGCGTCGTCGTGGCAGGTCGCACCGGGTCCGAGGGTGAAACCGGGACGGTGGGTGTCATCCGCGGCGATACCGCGCTCAGCGCCACCGTCACCACCGTCGACAACGTCGATACCGCGTCCGGACGGATCGCCACGGTGCTCGGCCTGGTCGAGCAGAACGGCGGCGGGGTGGGTCGCTACGGGTTCGGCGACAACGCTCAGGCGCAGGTGCCGACGCTGGCGGTCGGCTGACCCGAACGCGGCGAAACAAGACCGGGAGCGCCGGGTCGGTCGGGGTCACGAGCCCCGGCAGGCCCGGCGCTTCGCTGTCCCGCGCTTGCGGGCGACCTCGCCGTCGCCACCCGCGACGCGCGCCCCGCGACGCGCGCCCCGCCAGCTCCGCCGCATCTGCCCACGCCCCGCGGGCCCCGCCCCACCCGCCCACGCCCCGCCAGCTCCGCGCCGCCCGCCCCGCCCGCGCCGCCCGCGCCGATCAACTTCCACGGCGCTGATGAAATCGTTGACTCGCGTCACACCCTTCCCAAAACCGCAATGTTGATCGGCGCCGTGGAAGTTGATCGGCGCCGTGGAAGTTGATCGGCGCCGTGGAAGTTGATCGGCGCGGGGAGGGGGGCCACGCGGCAGATCCGGGCGCGTTGTCGAGCATCGTTCGCGGGGGGTGTGATGTTAGGGTGAAATCCCGTGGGGTGGTCGCCGGAGAGCCGGCACAAAACCACAGTCAGCGCTGTCGTCGAGGTCCTTGTCGCGTTACCGATGAGTTCCTGGTGACATGCAGACGACGAACACGGGAGTCGCATTGGCGCAATCGCCGCGCATCACCAAACACATCTTCGTCACCGGCGGCGTCGCCTCATCCCTGGGTAAGGGACTGACCGCCTCGAGCCTGGGACGGTTGCTCACGTCCCGTGGCCTGCGGGTCACCATGCAAAAGCTCGACCCGTACATCAACGTGGACCCCGGCACGATGAACCCCTTCCAGCACGGCGAGGTCTTCGTCACCGAGGACGGCGCCGAGACCGATCTGGACATCGGTCACTACGAGCGGTTCCTGGACCGCAATCTGTCCGCCGAAGCTAATGTGACCACTGGCAAGGTGTACTCGCGGGTGATCGCCCGGGAGCGGCGCGGCGAGTACCTCGGTGACACCGTGCAGGTGATCCCGCACATCACCAACGAGATCAAGGACCGGATCCGGGCGATGGCCGAACCGGATGCCGAGGGTCAGACGCCGGATGTGGTGATCACCGAGATCGGCGGCACCGTCGGTGATATCGAGTCGTTGCCGTTCCTGGAGGCGGCCCGCCAGGTCCGTCATGACGTCGGTCGGGAACACGTCTTCTTCCTGCACGTCTCGCTGATCCCCTACCTGGCGCCCTCCGGCGAACTGAAGACCAAGCCCACCCAGCATTCGGTGGCAGCCCTGCGCAACATCGGCATCCAGCCGGACGCACTGATCTGCCGGGCCGACCGGGACATCCCGGAGCCGCTGAAG
The DNA here is from genome assembly GCA_963730295.1 of uncultured Actinomycetota bacterium. GTDB lineage: Bacteria > Actinomycetota > Actinomycetes > Mycobacteriales > Nakamurellaceae > Nakamurella. Next base: position 105,195 of record CAVSRE010000020.1, read on the forward strand.
CGCAAGATCTCGCTGATGTGCGACGTGGACTCCGAGGCGGTGATCTCCACCCCGGATGCCCCGTCGATCTACGACATCCCGCGGGTGCTGCATCGCGAGGGCCTGGACGCGTACGTCGTCCGGCGGCTGAACCTGAGCTTCCATGACGTCGACTGGACCATCTGGGGCGGACTGCTGGAGCGGGTGCACCATCCGGCCGAGACCGTGCGGATCGCCGTTGTCGGCAAGTACATCGACCTGCCCGACGCCTACCTGTCGGTCACCGAGGCGCTGCGGGCAGGCGGGTTCGGCAACAACGCCAGGGTCGAGATCGTCTGGGTCCCGTCCGACGACTGCACGACCTACGCCGGGGCGACTGCCGCCCTCAGCGAGGTCCAGGGCGTACTCATCCCCGGTGGCTTCGGGGTGCGCGGTATCGAGGGCAAGATCGGCGCCATCAAGTTTGCCCGGATCAACAAGATCCCGGTGCTCGGTCTGTGCCTGGGATTGCAGTGCATCGTCATCGAGGCGGCCCGGAACCTGGCCGGCCTCGGCGGTGCGAACTCCGCGGAGTTCGACGCGAACGCCGCCGACCCGGTGATCGCCACCATGGCCGACCAGCATGACGTTGTTGCCGGTGCGAAGGACATGGGCGGCACCATGCGGCTGGGTTCCTATCCGGCGCGGCTCGCGGGCGGCTCGCTGGTCTCCGAGATCTACGGCAGCACCAGCGTCACCGAGCGGCACCGCCATCGGTACGAGGTCAACAACGCCTATCGCGAGGCACTGGAACAAGCCGGTCTGCACCTGTCCGGAACGTCGCCGGATTCGTCGCTGGTGGAGTTCGTCGAGCTGGACCGTGAGCTGCACCCGTTCCTGGTCGCCACCCAGGCGCATCCGGAGTTCAAGTCACGGCCGACCCGGCCACACCCGCTGTTCGCTGCCTTCATCCGGGCCGCGCTCGACTACCTGGAGTCCGAACGGCTACCGATCGCGGATGACGCATCGTTATCCGCCCGGCCACGCGAGGAACTGGTGGCCGGCACGGTCGCCCGATGATTTCGCCGGAAAGCCCGTCGACCCCTGAGTCCGACACGAAAGAGACTGCCCCGCAGGTGTTTTCGGTCATCTCGAGCGAGCGGGTTTTCGACGGAGTTGTCGCGTCGGTACGGGTCGACGAGGTCGTGATGCCCGGCGGCGGAACCGCCAGGCGGGAGGTCGTCGAGCACGGCGGGGCCGTTGCCATCGTCGCGTTGGACCGTCCGGGTCCGCTCGATCAGGCGACTGCCTTCGACGTCGTCGACGCTGAGGACTCGGCCACCATGGTGATCCTCATCGAGCAGTATCGGCACCCGCTCGGCCGCAGGTTGTGGGAACTGCCCGCCGGACTGATGGACCTCGAGGGTGAACGCGGCCAGGCGGCCGCCGCCCGCGAACTGATCGAAGAGACCGGATACGCCGCCGATCACTGGACGGTGTTGCTGGATGTGGCAACCTCGCCCGGCTTCACCGACGAGACCGTGCGGATCTTCCTGGCGACCGGATTGACCGAGGTCGGCCGTCCGGAGGGTGAACACGAAGAGGCGGATCTCCGGGTCGTCCGCGTGCCGCTGGCGGTCGCCGTGGAATCAGTGCTGGCCGGCCGGATCGTCAATGTGATGGCGGTAGCCGGAATCCTTGCGGCCGATGCCGTGCTCCGCGGCAGCGTGGTCACCGTCGACAGGTCCGATGGGTCGCAGTTCGACCAGGATCGGCCGTGGACCGTTTACACCGGGCCCGGTGCACCGGCAGCCCCACTCCTGGACGGATCCGGCCAGCAGTGACATCGGGCCAGGCAACGTCTGACCCGGTGCTGCCCGACCCCTCGGCCGAACTCTCGGCCGCGCTGCGGGGTTACCTGGATCACCTGGCGGTCGAACGCGGCGTCGCCCGCAACACCCTGCTCTCCTACCGCCGGGACCTGCGGCGCTACCTGATCTTCCTGGCCCTGTCGGGTCGCACCAGGGTCGACGAGATCACCTCGGCCGACGTCTCGGAGTTCCTGGCGACCCTGCGCATGGGCACCGACGGGCACCCAGCACTCGCCGCGTCGTCCGCTGCCCGCGCGGTGGTCGCGGCACGCGGCTGGCACCGATTCCTGCTGGCCGAGGGGACGGTCACAGCGGACGCGTCGAGAGACGTGCATCCCCCGGCACCGGCCAAGCGGCTCCCGAAAGCACTGCCGGTCGACACCATCGCCAGGTTGCTCGAGGCGGCGTCCGGCGATGACCCCCGGGGTTTGCGGGATCGGGCCTTGTTGGAATTGCTGTACGCCACCGGCGCCAGAATCAGCGAGGCCGTTGGGTTGGACGTCGATGACGTCGACGACCTCGGCCGGCGGGTGGGTCCCGGTACAGCAGGTGTCGGTCCGGCAGACAACGCAGCAGCACCTGACCAGTCGTTGGTGTCCGTTGTCCGGTTACGCGGCAAGGGCTCCAAGGAACGGATGGTGCCCGTCGGGTCGTACGCGATCGCGGCTCTGCAGGCCTATCTGGTCCGGGGCCGGCCCGCCCTGGCCAGCGCCGGGCGGTCTCGGGGTGCGCTCTTTCTCAACAATCGCGGTGGGCGGCTCTCCCGGCAGAGTGCGTGGCAGGTGCTGCAGGACACCGCCGAACGAGCGGGCATCCGAGCGGGCGACAACGGTACCGGGATCTCGCCGCACACCCTGCGACATTCCTTCGCCACTCACCTGTTGGAGGGCGGGGCCGATGTGCGTTCGGTGCAGGAATTGCTCGGCCACGCTTCGGTGACCACCACGCAGATCTACACCCTGGTCACAGTTGATTCATTGCGCGAGGTCTACGCAACGTCGCATCCGCGGGCCAGGTAGCCGCTCGGGGGCGCACAGCGCCACAGCGCGGCGGTATCAATCATCGGTCAGCATGCTCTTGCTGTCGTTGAGCCGCGCCAGTTCGGCGCCATCCGCTCGGCCTATCGCACAACCCGTGTCGCTGCCGGGTGATCGGAGGATCTGCCATGTCGATCGGCAACGTGATGACGAACAGGACCCACCGAACCGAGACCGGATCCGCTGCAGCAGATCCCGGAACGAGCCTGACGTCTGATCTGCTGTTGGTGCACAAGGTCTTTCGCCGGGAGCTTCGCCTACTTCCCGTCCTCGTCACCGACGTTGCGGCCGGTGACTCCGCCCGGGCTGCCCTGCTGGTGGCGCACAGTCGCGCGCTGACCACCGCGCTGCGTCATCACCACACGGCCGAGAGTGAGTTGCTCTGGCCCCGATTGCTCGACCGGTCACAGCTGGATTCCGCCGCCGCGCGTCGGCTGCGTGACGGTCACCGGAACCACGCCGCGCTGGTCGCCGAACTGGACGGACTGTTTCCGTTATGGGAACAGGGTGCCGAGGCCGACCTGCGCACGGTGCTGACGGACATCCTGACGGAGCTGGCCGACGGCGTCGCCGACCACCTCGATACGGCCGAGAAGTTCGTGCTGCCCGCGATTGACGAGCAGTTCACCGTTACCGAGTGGCTGGCGTGTGGCCTGCGCGCGGCGAGCTGGATCCCGCTGCACCGGATGGCCTGGTTGCTCGGTGCGATGCTGGAGGATGCAACACCCGTCGAGCGCGCCAACCTGATGACCAAGGTGCCGGGGCCGGCGCGGTTGCTGTACCGAATGGTGGGCCAGGAGCAATACGCCCGCGAGATGCGGATGCTACGCGCCCCGCTGCTCACTGCCTGAGGTGACGACGAACCGGTGCTTCAGGCTGGCGCCGACCCCTTGGGCGGTGGCGTGACAGCACGGGCACCTCCGGCGGACCCGGCGATGGCGGCCGGTGGCTTCTTCCCGAACCGCTTTGGCCGGTTCGGGTCCTTGACCTTGAAGACCGGTTCGTCACCCAGGAACAGCTGCAGCCATTTGGCGTCCGGGTCCACATCCACCAGCAGTGCCTTGAACAGCAGGCTCGCTGGGATCGCCAGAATCGCGCCGATCGGGCCGAGCAGGTAGGCCCAGACAATCAGCGACAGGAAGCTCACCGTCGTTGTCAAACCAACGGCGTCGCCGACGAACTTGGGCTGCAGGACCGACTGAATGACGAAGTTGAGCACGCAATACACGACGATCACGGTAATCATCAGGCCGGGTCCGCCGGTGAGCAGCGCCAGCAATGCGGGCGGGATCAGGCCGATCAGGAAGCCGATGTTGGGCACGTAGTTCGTGACGAAAGCCAACAGCGCCCATAGACCGGCTGCCGGAATTCCCAGGATGAGCAGTGCAGCGCCATCCAGGATGGCAACGATGCCGCCGAAGATGGTGGCCACCGCGAAATATTTGCGAGTGCCGGCGGCGAAGGTGCCCAAGGCGGTCAAAACCGGCTCGCGACCGGGCCGACGGCTGATCATCCGGTCGCCGAACACCGAACCGTCAACACCCATGAAGATCACCAGGACGATCAGGAAGAAGACCGAGCTGAAGATTCCCTTGATGCTGTCGAGCAGGGCGCCGGCCGCCGAAAGAATCGAGCTCTTGTCGATACCGCTGACCGCTTTCTGGACGTCCGCCTGAGTGACGCCCATGCTGCTCAGCCAGGTTTTGAAGCCGTCCAACTGGGACTGGAACTGATCGGCGTATTGCGGCATCAGCGCCGCGAGCTGGGCTATTCCGATGATCGCCGCCGCGAAGAGGCCGATCACGATGGCGTAGATGCCGAGGATCACCGCCAGGGTGGCGAGCCATTTCGGAGCACCCTTACGGATGAGACCGGACCGAATGGGATCAACCGTGACGACCAGCACCACCGCCATGAAAACCGGGCCGAGGATTGCCGGAATCGCATGGATACCGGCGGCAACGACGACGCCGGCGGCAAGTCCGAGAATGATGATCAGGCCGCGGGGCAGGCCGTACCCGTCCCGCGGATGTGGCTGTAATTGCGCCACTTGGGTGATGTATTCCGGGTCCGTGCTGCCCGAAGGGGCTGGGGTGTCCGTCATGATTTCGTCCGTTCTCCAAGTGACGCTTCGAACCGGGTGGTGCTGTGTTGGCGGCAGCGGGGGAGTGGGCACCAGTCGCATCGGCACTCAACGTCCATCTCCGGTGGTGATCCCTGCTATCGGGTCGGAGTTGATGCCGATGCTTCGAAGATCAGGCTGACCCTCTCAGCGACATCCGTTGGGTGACATCATCCTGGACGGATGAAGCGCTGACGCTTGCCACGCCGGGAACATGGGACACACTGGTCACAAATTGACCATTTCGGAGGTTTGGCGACATGGCGGATGAACTCGAACCGAAGCTGACCGGCCCGGACGCACCAACCTCGCCGACCGAGCCGTTGGCCGTGGGCGCGTCCGTGCCGAATTCCGATCTGCCGAATTCCGATCTGCCGAATTCCGATCTGCCGAGCTCGAAGAGTGCGCCGACAATCGCGCAGCCGGTGGTAGCGGCGCCGGGGACGGGCGCGGCCGGCGTCTGGCGCGCCATCGATCGTGGCCCGCAGGGCAAACCGTGGCGGGTCCTCTCGATCGTTCTACTGGTCATCGGCTGTGTGCTCGCCCCCATCGGGGTCACCGCGAGCTGGGCCAAGAACCTCGTGGTCAACCAGGACGCTTACCTGGAGGCCGTCGCGCCGCTGATCACTGATCCGGCGATTGTCAGCGCGGCGGAGGTCCGCCTGGTCGCCGGCATCGACGATGCGATCACCAACCTGCAAATTGCCGACAAGATCGGTACCGAACTGCAGTCGCTCGGCCTGCCGCCGAAGCTGGCGTCGTTGGCCACGTCCTACCTGGCGACATTCCGGACCGATATCACCGCTGCCATCACGAAGATGGTCGACGAACTGCTGCAGAGCCCGAAGCTCGCGACCATCTGGAATGACGCGAACGCCACCCTGCATACGAAGTTCGTGCAGGTCATGCAGGGTCAGGACCCGGGCAAGTTGCACACCCTCAACGTCGACCTGAGTTCCGCGGTGGCCCAGGTCAAGCAGAAGCTGGAAGCCAGTGGCGTGGATTGGGCCGGCAATATTCCCGCCGTTCCTGTGGTCATCGACATTGCCGGCAACGCCGATGTGCAAATCGTCGCCGGTTATTACGACCTGCTCTCTGCGCTCGGCAGCTGGCTGCCGATCCTGGCGATCCTGTTGTTGTTGATATCGATCGTGATCGCTCCGAGCAGACTCGGCGGGCTCGCGAAAGTGGCTGGCTGGTTGGCCGTCTCAATGGTCGTCCTGACGGTGCTGTTGATCATCGGGCGGCAGTGGTTGATTTCCAAGTCGCCCCTGCAACCCGATGTGACGCAGGCGTTTACCCGCCAGCTCACCGTCAACCTGCAGGACACGGTCCGTTTCATCATCGTTGTGGCGGCGGTGATCTCGGTGCTGGCATGGCTGTTCGGCCGGTCGAGGAGCGCGGTCGGGCTGCGCGGCGAGGTCCGGTCGCTGGTCGGGCAGGTGCGCGACTCCCGCTGGCTACTCGCGATCCGGGCCGTCGCCGCGATCGCCGCGATCGCGTTGGTCATCGTGTTGCTCAACCTGGAGAATCCGGGCGTGCTGTTGGCCGTCCTGCTTGCCCTGCTGGCCGGCCTCGCGGCGGTCGTCGCTGTCAGTCCACAGCGAGCGACGGACACCGTCGATGGTGATCAGCCGGTAGAGGAGGTTCCGGCCGCGTCCTTCCGCCTAGTGGTTCTGGTGCTCGCGGTCCGGATTCCCGGCGCGATATCCGTCATTTCCTCACCTGGAAACCGACTACTCAGGGCGCGATTGGTGCTGCCTGGCGGGTCGCATTGTTCAGATGGCGGCTTCGTCGCTTAGGCTGGGGCCTGTCGTCGGGATGACGACGTTTTCCAGTAGGCAGGAGTTCGTAGGTCGATGAGCGAACCGGATGACGCGGCTTGGATCGCGGCGGCCGGTGCACCCCGACCCGATGACGGGCCCGCCGAAGATCCTGAATCGGTAGCCGCCGGGTTCGATCGCACCGAACATTCCGCACACGACGCCGTACTGACGATGCTGCCCGGGACCACTCAGGGCCAGGACGACGGCCAGCAGGCCGCGCCGGATGCCCCCGTCAGGAGCCCCGGTGTCGGGCGTTCCCGCGCCGCAGACCACCGGCCTGTGGGCCGACCCGTCGCCGACGACTACGGTGCGCTCCGCCGACACGAACGCAGGGGTCGCCGGATCGTCTTCGCCCGCCCTTCGCGCGATGCGCGGCCGTGACCCCGAGCCCGCTCCGGTGACCAGTCATGGTCCGGCGACCGTTTTGGCGATGTGCAACCAGAAGGGCGGCGTCGGCAAGACCACGTCGACCATCAACCTCGGCGCCGCGCTGGCCGAGTACGGACGCCGGGTCCTGCTGGTCGACCTCGATCCGCAGGGTGCGTTGTCCGCCGGGCTCGGCATCGCCGCCCATGAACTCGAGCGGACGATCTACGACCTGATGCTGTCCCCGTCCACCCCGATGACGGACGTGCTGATGCCGACCGGAATCGAAGGCGTCGATCTGATCCCGGCGAACATCGACCTCGCCGCCGGTGAAGTGCAGCTGATCAACGAGGTCGGCCGGGAACACACCCTGGCGCGTGCGTTGCGGCATGTCCTGCATGCCTACGACTACGTGCTGATCGACTGCCAGCCGTCATTGGGCCTTCTCACCGTCAATGCGCTGGCCTGTGCGCACGGCGTCATCATTCCGCTCGCGGCCGAGTATTTTTCGTTGCGCGGGGTGGCGTTGCTGGTCGACACGATCTCAAAGGTGCAGGACCGGATCAACCCGGACCTGTCGCTGGAGGGTGTGCTGATCACCATGTACGACGGGCGCACCGTGCACGCCCGTGAGGTCGTCGGGATGCTGCACCAGCGGTTCGGTGACACTGTTTTCGACACCGTCATCGGGCGTACCGTGAAGTTCCCCGAAACCACCGTCGCCGGCGAGCCGATCACCGCGTACGCTCCGACATCCCCTGCCGCGCAGGCGTACCGGGCGCTCGCGCGCGAAGTGATTGCGCGATGACCGTGGCCCCGCCGCAAACCGGCGCGGGGTCGCTCGTCCCTCCACCCGATGACCCTGCGCTCATTGACTCAGCACGCCCGGACGCCGCCGACGGGGCTGCAGCCCAGGACATTGCCGCCGAGGAGGCGGCACCGAAGGGTGGCATGGCGGGACAGGGTGCCGCCGCGCCGGCCGTTGACCCGTCCGCGGTGCCGGTAGCCTGGTCGGCGGGCCTTTCACGTCCGACTGGACAATTTCGACGGACCGTTCGACCTCCTGCTGCAACTGATCAACCAACGCCGGATGGACGTCACCGAAGTTGCCCTGCACCAGGTCACGGACGACTTCATCGCGCACATCAAGGCCATGGGCACCAACTGGGACCTCGACCAGGTGACCGAATTCCTGGTGATCGCCGCGACGCTGCTGGATCTCAAGGCCTCCCGCCTGCTGCCGAACGCTTCCGCGGACGACAGTGTTCTGGACGACGACATCTTCCAGGCCCGTGACCTGTTGTTTGCCCGGTTGCTGGCCTACCGCGCCTACCAGCAGGTCGCCGCACTGTTCTCCGAGCTCGAGGCCGGCGCCCTCCGTCGCTACCCCAGGGCCGTGACACTCGAATCCCGCTACCTCGGTCTGCTCCCGGAGATCACGATCGGCATGTCGCCGGAGCAGTTCGCCGCGATGGCCGGCTGCCGTCTTCAAGCCGAAGCCGCCGCCGACCGTGAATCTGGACCACATCCACGCCTCACGGGTATCGGTGGCGGAGCACACCGCGGCGATGCGGGCGATCCTGACCGATCGGGGCACCGCAACGTTCGGCGAGTTGGTCGAGGGCTGCGCATCGACCCTGCAGATCGTGGCCCGATTCCTCGGTTTGCTGAACCTGTATCGGGAGTCCGCTGTGGTGTTTGATCAGCCGGAACCACTCGGCGCCCTGACTGTGCGCTGGACCTTGGGGTCGGCCAACGGGAACGCACCGGCCGTCGCGTCGCTGTCATCGACTGACGAGGAATACGAGTGAACGGCGAGCCCGACATCGTGCTGCAGTCCTCCGCCGCCGTCGACCCGGTCACCGAACTCCCGACCGCTGACAGCTCGGTCGGCGCGGAAAGGGACACTATCGCCGGTGCGCCAACGACTCCCGCTCCGGTCGAGATAGTCCCCGAGCACGATCTGCCGGGTGCGCTCGAGGCCGTGCTGCTCGTCGTGGATGCGCCGGTGACCGAGGCCGCGCTGGCGACGGCGGTCGGGCATCGCTCGGCCCGGGTCCGCGAACTGCTGCTGGAGATGGCCGCCCGCTATACGGCTGCGTCGTCGGGTATCGAACTCCGCGAACTGGGTGGCGGCTGGCGGTTCTACACGCGCGACCGGTTCGCGCCGGTGGTCGAACGGTTTGTGCTCGACGGCGCGCAGGGGCGGCTGTCCCGCGCGGCACTGGAAACGCTGGCGGTCGTCGCGTATCGGCAGCCGGTCACCCGTGCGCGCGTTGCCGGGGTCCGCGGGGTCAATGTCGATGGTGTCGTCCGGACACTGATGTCCCGCGGACTGATCGAGGACGTCGGCGCCGACCCGGACACCGGCGGACTGCTGTACCGCACCACGGATCTCTTTCTTGAGCGACTTGGTCTTTCGGACCTCTCGGAATTGCCCTCGCTCGGACCACTGCTACCCGATATCGAGGGAATTGATGATGTCTGACAACAACGACCCATCCAAGGAGCCCCGCAAGCCCCGGCCGAAGACCACGGTCCGGCCCAGGCCGGCCACGTCGTCGGCTCGTCCCCGATCCGCGGACCCCGACGATGAGCAGGACGGCCCGGACGGCGTCCGGCTGCAAAAAGTGCTGGCCTCGGCCGGCATCGCCTCCCGGCGCAAGTCCGAGGAGTTGATCAAGGCCGGCCGGGTGAAGGTGGACGGCATCGTCGTCAAAGAGATGGGGATGCGCATCGACCCTGATGAGGCGGTCGTACACGTCGACGGCAACCGGGTGGTGCTGCGCGCCGACCAGGTCTACCTGGCCCTGAACAAAATGCCGGGGATGCTCTCCACGATGTCCGACGAACTGGGCCGGCCCAACATCGGGCAACTGCTCCAGGACCGCCCCGAGCGGCTCTTCCACGTCGGTCGGCTGGACATGGATTCCGAGGGTCTGCTCTTGCTGACCAACGACGGCGACCTCGCGCACCGGCTGACCCATCCGTCCTACGGCGTCCCGAAGACCTACATGGCCGAGATCCCGGGGCCGGTTCCGCGCGACCTGGGGCGCCGGTTGCGGACCGGTATCGACCTGGATGACGGCCCGGCGAAGGTCGATTCCTTCGAGGTGGTTGACGTCCACAACGGCCGCGCGGTGGTTGAGGTTGTCCTGCACGAAGGTCGCAAGCACATCGTTCGCCGACTGCTGGACGCCGTGGATCATCCGGTGTCGCGTCTCGTTCGGACCAAGATCGGTGAGGTTCAGCTCGGCCACCAGCGGCCCGGGACCTTGCGCAAGCTGAACCCGGTGGAGATCGCGCAGCTGTACAAGGCGGTCGGGTTGTGAGTGGCACACCCCATCCCGGGGGTGGTGCTGGCCCGAGTGGGCCGTTCGTCATCGCCATTGACGGGCCGGCCGGCACCGGCAAATCGACCGTCGCCCGCCGGGTAGCGCAGGCATTGACCGCCGGATATCTCGACACGGGCGCCATGTATCGGATCGTGACCCTTGCCGTCCTGGATGCCGGGGTCGATCCCGACGATTCCGAGGCGGTGGCGAAGCTGTTGCCGCAGTTGGCCTTCGAGACCCCAGTGAATCCCGGAATGCAGCATCACCGGCTCGGTGATCGTGATGTCACGACCGAGATCCGGGGAACGGCAGTCACTCTCGCAGTCACGCCGGTATCGGCGAATCCGGCGGTGCGCGCCTACCTGCTCGACCGTCAGCGGTACCTCGCCCATTCCGGGAGGATGGTGGTCGAGGGCAGGGATATCGGCACGGTTGTTGTTCCCGACGCGACCCTGAAGATCTATCTGACGGCGGACGCCGGCGAGCGGGCTCGGCGCCGGCATCAGCAGAATGCGGGCATCAGAGCTCGCGCCGAGGCCGGGTCGGGCAGCGTTTCGTCCGGCGGTGCAGGGTCTGGGTGCGGTGCCGGGCCCGCGCTGGGGGCCGGAGGAACTGCTGTTGGGGCAACCGCTGCCGGGACGACGCAAACTGCCGATACCGCAGCTGATCTTGCCGCCGTGGCGATGGATCTGCATCGGCGGGACACCAAGGACAGCACCCGAGCCCACGCCCCACTGCAGGCCGCGAGCGACGCCGTCGTCATCGACTCCTCCACCCTCGAGGTCGACGAAACGGTGTCCAGGGTTTTGGCGCTCGCCAAGGAGCGGGGCGTCCGGTGAGGTGGATTCATCTCGGCGGCACCCATGATCCGACGCCCGAGCACACCGGCCCCAAGGGCATGGATCGCGGTCGCCGAATCGGTATCGCGCTGAGTGCGGTGATGTACCGGATGCGGATTCACGGCATGGGGCGGCTTCCCGCACAAGGATCGCTGGTGGTGGTCGCCAACCATCAGAACTTCATGGACGGCGCAGTGCTGTTCGGTGCGCTGACTCGACGGGTCTCGTTCCTGGTCAAGGCCGAGGCCGTCAAGGGACCGCTGGGTTGGTTATTGACCAACGTCGGGCAGTACGCGGTGGTCCGCGGTGTCCCGGATCGGCAACCGTTGCTGCAGGCGCTGTCTCAGTTGAAGGCGGGCGGTGCGATCGGGATCTTCCCCGAGGGCAGCCGCGGCGCCGGGAATGTCGAGGCCGTTTTCGCCGGCGCCGGCTGGCTGGCGGCCCGGTCGGGGTCGGCCGTCGTGCCGGTCGCGATTCGCGGCACCGATCGTCCGGCGAATGGTCGTCGGCGGTTCCGGCCAGAGGTTCGTGTCCTGGTCGGTGAACCATTTCCGGTGCAGCAGGGCGGCGGTCGGAAGGCCGTTGCGGCCGCGACCGATGCCATTCAAAGACAACTGGCCGCATTGGTGGCCAGCCTTGACGCCGAGATTGCTGAAGACTCGGCGTCCTTAGTGAGGACGAAGACGTGAGCGAGACCTTTGACAATGCAGGCAGTGTCGGCCAGGCCGACATCAGCGCCGATGGAACCTGGAGTGACGAAAGCGAATTCAGCGGTTGGGAGGGTGAAGGCGGCGACGGCACCGACGATAACGGCATTGTCGTTCCCACTCCGACGCTTGCCGTCGTCGGACGACCCAACGTCGGCAAGTCCACTCTGGTCAACCGGATCATCGGACGCCGGGAGGCGGTCGTCCAGGACATCCCGGGGGTGACCCGGGACCGCGTTTCGTACGAAGCGCTGTGGCGCGGCCGCAAGTTCACGGTGGTCGATACCGGCGGCTGGGAACCTGATGCCGATGGACTGCAGGGTGCGGTGGCCGCGCAGGCCCAACGGGCGATGCTGACCACCGACGCGGTGCTGGTGGTTGTCGACGGATCGGTCGGCGCGACCGCGACCGAAGAGGCAATGGCCAAGGTGCTGCGGCGGTCTCGCCGCCCGGTGATCCTGGCGGTGAACAAGGTCGACGACGAACGAACCGAGGCCGACGCAGCGTCGTTATGGTCGCTCGGGCTCGGCCAGCCTTACTCGGTGTCAGCGCTGCACGGCCGCGGCTCGGGTGACCTTCTTGATGCGGTGCTGGACGCGCTGCCGGCCACTCCGTCGGAGTTCGCTGCAACCGGAACCGGACCCCGACGGGTTGCGCTGCTGGGCAAGCCGAACGTCGGCAAGTCGTCGCTGCTGAACAAGCTGAGCGGGGAATCCCGTTCGGTGGTCGACTCGGTGGCCGGAACCACCATTGATCCGGTCGACTCGCTCGTCGAGCTGGACGGTCAGGTCTGGCGATTCGTCGACACGGCAGGGCTGCGGCGCCGCGTCAACCAGGCGAAGGGGATGGAGTTCTACGCCTCGCTGCGTACCCAGACCGCCTTGGAAGCGGCGGAAGTCGCGATCGTGCTGATCGATTCTTCGGTGCCGCTGACGGAGCAGGACCAGCGGGTGATCACGATGGTGATCGAGTCCGGACGGGCCCTGGTGATCGCCATGAACAAGGCGGACCTGGTGGATGCCGATCGGCGCGAGCAGATCGAGAAGGAACTGTCCCACGATCTTGTCCGGGTGACCTGGGCGGAGCGGATCAACATCTCGGCGCAGACGGGTCGTGGCGTTCACCGGCTTGCGCCGGCGATGCAAACGGCGTTGAACTCGTGGGATCGTCGTATTCCTACGGGCCGATTGAACTCCTGGCTCGGCGAGTTGATCCAGGCGACACCCCCGCCGGTGCGGAGCGGCAAGCAGCCGAAGGTGCTGTTCGCGACCCAGGCCGCGAATCGGCCGCCGACGTTCGTGCTGTTCACCAGCGGGTTCCTGGAGGCTGGGTACCGCCGATTCATCGAGCGTCGTCTGCGGGAGGATTTCAACTTCACCGGATCTCCAGTGCGGGTGAACGTCCGGGTGCGTGAGAAGCGCAGCGGCCGCAAGGGATAGCAATGCCCTGCCGGGGCGGGATGCAGACGGGTACGTAGGCACAGCCGGAGGCATCCCATGCATTGATCGAAATTGATTCGAACGTTTGCGGCTGTGGGGGAATGCGTTCGGCTGGGCCGGACGCACACCCCACTGCCGGTCGATAAAACGCCCTCCCGTCGCAGCATTTTCGGGTGCGTCATGGGTCGGTTGACCCGTCCCGTGCGCGGGTGAGGAGGTCAGTGATGCGATGTGTGTTGTTGCGTCGGGGTTTCTGCTCCGGGTCGACCCAGGTGGGGGGTACGAATTCGGGGATGCCGTCGGTGGCCCAACGAATCTGCCTATGCCCGAGGTGGATCTGGGTGTGATGGTGTCGACATAAGAGGCACCCATTGTTGTAGGAGCTGATGCCGCCGTTTAGCCAGTGCTGGACGTGGTGCGCGTCGGTCCAGGCGGGTGGCCGGTCGCAGCCGGGGAAGGTGCAGCCTTTGTCTCGTTGGGTGATTGCTTTGCGGATGGCGGGGGTGAACAACCGGTTCGCCCGGCCGACGTCGAGGACCTCTGAGGTGGAGCCCAGCACCATCGGGATGATCTGGGCGTCGCAGGCCAGGATCCGGGCTTGGGCGGCGCTGATCGCCCCACCGAGTTCCAGGTACGCGGCGCCGATCTGCTTTCGCAGGTCGTCGTAGTTCACGGTGATGGTGATGTGTGGGCGTTGGTCACCGTGGGTGGGGGCGTCGGCGAGGTTCAGGTAGCGGCGGAGGACTTCTTTCAGGGCGTGGCCGCGGCGGACCGCGGGACTGCGCCGGTCGGGGGTGCCGTCCGGGGCTGGTTGGGGTTTGCTGAACCCTTCGATGGCTTTGCCGAGCAGTTCCACTCCGAGGTCGTCCAACTGGCCTTTGAGGCCGGTCAGGCCGGTGTCGGGGTTGCGGGTGCCGATGGTGAGTTCGACGCGGTCGTGGGGGTCTTTGTCGTCCGGTTTCCCGTCGGGGTCGCAGGACAACGCGACGGATTTGCAGAACAGGGCGAACGGTTTCGGTTGCGTTGTGGTTCCGGCCTCGACGAGCACCTTCTTCGCCATGACCAGCATCCCGGGGTCGACGTCGGTGGGTAGGCCTTTGATGGTGGCGACGATGGTCCGGGTTTGTTCGATCCCGATCAGCCCATCGGAGAGGGCGTGGGCGAGTTCGGGGAGTACCGGGTCCGCTGTTGCCCCGGAGGGTTGGAGTTGGGGGAGGACCATTGTCGCGGTGTTCACCCGGGCTCGGGCGTCCGGGGCGGAGATCGTCAACGTTTCCCGGAGCAGCGCGACGGTGGAGGCGGACCCGAATCGGTCGGCGGTGTGCCGGGTGTCGATCTCTCCGGCCAGGCGTACCTGGGCGTTGTACCCGAGCCGGGTCAGGCCTTCGACGGATTGCGCCAACGCGAGCAGGTCCAGTTCCGGGATTTTCCAGAAGTCCAGTCCCTGGAGTGTTTTCAGGGCGGCGCACGCGACCGCGACTTCGGCCTGCGCCGAGTCCATCACGGTGTCCATCCCCATACCAAGAACCCTAGCCGGGACCACCGACAGTCCCCTTTGAGCAACGGTTCTCGGGTCGCGCTAGCCGTAGTGGCCCAGGCTTGCCAGCGGTTTCAGCGGACCGAGCTGGGGCGCGATGCCGGTAACAGGCGGCACGACGAAACCGTTGTGAGGGTTCTCAAGTCACTTGTCACATCGCGGGAAATGGGCCGCTGCGCGCGACGAGCACCGAGTTACCAGCCGATGGCCGCTCCGGTCAGAGCCCGTGGATCTGCCGCACCGGCCAGCATTCCGTCGCCCCGAACGACGATCGCGTGGGCATGACCGACATTGAATCCCGGTTCCTCCCGCACCACGCTGTGACCGCGCGCGGCCAGGCCGACGTCCCAGGCGGCGGGCGCAGTCGATTCGAGGGTGGTGACCTGCGGGCCGTCCCCCAACCAGGTCGAGAAGCCGCCCGCACCCAGCGTCCAGCGCGGTGCCCCGATCGCCCGACCGGGTGTTTCACCGTTGCGCAACAACCGGGTCAGCAGCTGCAGCACCACCTGTGGCTGAATATCCCCGCCCATGGTGCCGAGTACCGCGACCAGGGCATTCCCGTCCGTGACAAGTGCCGGAGCGAGCGTGTGCGGTGGCCGACGACCCGGGCCGAGCTCGGCGGGATGGCCGGGGGACAGGCTGAACCCGATGCCGCGGTTCTGCAGGAAAACGCCGGTACCGGGAACCACCAGCCGGCAACCCCAACCCGCGGCGTTGGATTGGATCAGCGAGACACCCATGCCGTCGGCGTCGACGGCGCAGAGATGGATTGTCCCGCCGTCGGCCGAAGGAACCGCGGGTCCGGTTCGGCGTAGCGGGTCGATGGCCGCCCGGCGCGCATCGAGGCGACCCGCGTCGAGCAGGCACGGGCCGCAGGCGCCGTCGAACAACTCCGCCTCCCGGTCGTAACCTGCCCACCGGGCAGCCTCGGACAGCAGATGCGCCCAGGCCGGATCGTCCGGATCATCCGGCAGGTCGAGGCCGTCCGCGATCGTCGCGCCGGCCAGATTCAAGTAGCCCTGGGAGGGCGGCGGCACGGTCCAGATATCCCGATCCCAGGCCGTCACGTGCAACGGATCGTCCCAGCCTGCCAGGGACGGCCCGAGGTCCGCCTCAGTGAACAGCCCAGCACCGAGGGTCAGCAGGCCCTCGCCGAACGTGCCCCCGTAGAAGCCCGCTCGCCCATCCCGGACGATGGCATCCAGTACCTGCACCACCAGCGGACGACGGACCCGATCCCCGGCCTGCAGACCACCGGCGGGCAGGTAATCATCGGCACCGGCCACCCCCCTGGGCAGTTGCGCGGTGGCGCGCACCAGCAGCGGCGACGCCGGGAAGCCCTGTGCGGCATAGGACCGGGCCGGTGCGAACACCTCGGCCAGCGGTAGGCGACCGAACCGATCGTGCAGCGCGAGCCAGCCATCGACGCAACCCGGAACGGTGGCCGACCTGACGTCGTCGAACATCGGCATCGCCGTCATGCCCTCGGCGCGCAGCGCCCCGGCGTCGGCGCCGGTGCCTGCCCGCCCGACTGCGACCAACGCGGCGGGTGCGGTCTCGCCGTGATGGACGAGGGCAAAAAGATCGCCGCCCATCCCGCACATGTGCTGTGTGGTGACGGCCAATACGGCGCTTGTGCCAACGGCCGCATCGGCTGCGCTACCGCCCGCGCGGAGCAGTGCAACACCGGCCGAGGACGCGAGATGATCCACCGAGCAGACCATTCCGCGGGGCGAGTAGACCGTTCGTCCGGCATCGAGGGCTGTCATGGCTGAACGGTATCGCCAGGCTCGTTCGGGACGGCGCCCTGCGGATCGCGGGGTGGGCGATGTGCCGCCGTTGGTCGTCGCTCATCAGGTCCGGCGATTGGGTCGCACTGAGTAGGGCCAAATCGCTCTTAGTGAATAGAATCGGGCTTTGGCGCCGCCAAGTGGCTAGAAAGGTTGCCGAAGTGACCCAACCGACGGACAGCAGTGAGTACGTCTCCCTTACCATCGACGACGAGGGACTGCTGATCCTGGTGTGGCCAGGTGGCGTCAAGATCAGCGGCCCGTCGGCCCGGCGGGCATTCGACGAGGTGAACCGCATCTGCGGTTCCGTTCGCCGACCGATGCTTGTAGATATGGCAACGACCAAGTCCGTCGCACGCGAGGCGCGGGCGGTTTTCGGTGAACCCTGCGCGGCCTCCAGGATCGCCCTGCTGGGCAAATCACCGGTCGACCGGGTGATCGCCAATTTCACCCTGGGCGTGAGTACGGTTCCGTGCCCGACAAAGTTCTTCACCGATCGAGCCCAGGCGATGGCCTTTCTGCGGGAAGGTCTGGATGAGCGAACAATATGACGACGGACGCCTCGATGAGCTGGTCGACCTGATCGTCCAGCTCGCCTCAGGCAACCTCTCGATGCGGTTGGAGCCGTCGCCGGCACGGGATTCACTTGACGCGGTGATCACGGGGATCAATCTGCTGGCCGAGGAACTCGACCTGATGACGCAATCCCTGGAGCAGCGGGTCGCCGAACGCACGGTCGCGTTGAATCAGGCACGGGTGGCGCTCGAGCGAATGGCGTTGAACGACGGGCTAACCGGACTGGCCAACCGCACCTTGCTGGGTGATCGTATCCGTCAGGCAGGTGCCCGCGCCGAGCGCGGCGCCCGACCGCCGTGTGTCCTGGTGCTCGACCTTGACGAATTCAAAACAATCAACGACGGTCTTGGGCACAGTGCGGGAGACCGGATCCTGGTCGAGGTGGCCCGACGGTTGACCAGTGTCGTCCGGGACACCGACACCGTGGCAAGACTGGGCGGCGACGAGTTCGCGATCCTCACCCCGGATTCTTCCGAGGATGATGCGTTGCGGGTTGCCGAGCGTGCGCTCAAGGAGCTGCAGCGCCCGTTCAGCGTGGGGGATCGGGCCGTTTGGGCGGGGGCGAGTATCGGCCTGTGTTTTGGCCTGCGTGGGCAGAGCGCCGAGCACCTGCTGCGCGACGCGGATACCGCCATGTATGCGGCAAAGGCCAACGGCCGCGGCAACATTCAGGTCTTCCGGCCGGAGATGCACCATGCGGCCCGGGAGCGGCTGCAGGTCGCGTCGGAGCTGGGATCGGCGATACCGCAGGGTGAGTTGATCTTGTATTACCAACCAGTCGTTGAACTTGGCAACGGGCGGATCATCGGCGCGGAGGCGCTCGTGCGCTGGAAGCACCCGGTCCGCGGAATGCTGCATCCAGCGGACTTCATCACGATTGCGGAAGACAGTGGCCACATCATCGAGCTGGGGCACTGGGTCGTGCATGCCGCGATCAAACAGCTACGGATCTGGAGTGTGCAGTTTCCCGAGCAGCCCTTCCAACTCCATGTCAACCTGTCGCCGGTCGAGGTCAGGTGGCCGGGGATGGCGGAGTTCATTCGTGAGACGCTTGAACAGAACGGGGTCGATCCGCATCGGCTCGCCCTGGAGATCTCCGAAACGGGACTGATGACCGGTGACGTCATAGGCCTGGACGCGTTGATCAAACTCCGGGATCTGGGCGTCGGGATCGAGATCGACGATTTCGGTACCGGCTATTCGTCCATCAGCTATCTGCGCCGACTGCCGATCGACACGGTGAAGGTTGACCAGTCGCTGATCCGGACAATCGCCAGCGATCGCCAGCAAGTGGCCTTCGTGGCGGCGATCCTGCGGTTGGTCGAATCCGTCGGGCTCCGAACGGTCGTCGAGGGCATCGAGACGGCTGCACAGATGGCCCAGCTGCAGCAGATAGGCTGCGTGTATGGCCAGGGCTACTACTTCAGCGAACCCGTTGCGGCTGACCCGATGACCGACCTGCTCACCAATCAGCAGATCAAGTCCCGAGGCTGAGGTGACCTACGCGAACACGGCTGCCTCTGCCCGGCATCCCAACCGATTACGCGATTCCTTGACCAGGGCGCTGATGGTCCCGCGGGTGGCCTGGTTGGGCAAGAGCACCCCGAAGGACCTCCTGGTCGGCTGGAATCATTACTGGTCCAGCGTGCGGTCGACCGGCGTCGGCGGTGACGTGCTGTGGGACACCGGTGACCTCGCCGAGATCCCGGCCTACCTGCCGATCATGCAGGCGCATATGGATATGACACTGCCGGTGATCGACGTCGGCTGCGGCAACGGCCGGTTCACCAGGCGACTTGCCGCATATTTCCCTTCGGCAACCGGAGTCGACCTTTCGACGAGTGCGATCGCGTTGGCCGGGCGGGAATCGGTCGACATCCCAGGTATTCAATTCCAGGCATTCGACGCCACAGTCGCCGGTGCGACAAAGGGCCTCGCCCGACAACAGGCGCCGGCCAACGTTTTCGTCCGCGGGGTGTTCCATATCTTGAGCCCGTCTGCCCGCATCGAAATGGCCAAGAACCTCATTCCGCTGACGGGCACGAAAGGCCGGGTCTTCCTCTCCGAGACCAACTTTCGCGGGAACTCGCTGGAGTACCTCGAGTTGTTGGGGGCGACCCCGCTATGGGTGCCTGAACCGTTGCAGCGGGCGATTCGGGATCTGCCGCGGCCGGGACATTTTGGTGCGGAGGAAACCGCTACGACCTTTCCCGCTGCGGATTGGGAAATGTTGGCGGATGGGGCGTCGGTGATCGAGACCATTCCCCTCCGCAGCCCTGGCATGCCGGAAACCATTCCGGGTTATTACGCCGTCATGGCCCCGCGCCAGTAAAGTCGAACCCAGCGCTACTCCGGCAGCGGTTCTGCGCCGATGGGCAGCAGACCAGCGGAGATGAGTTCGACGGTGACCGTCACCGCCAGCGACTGGACGAGCAGCAATCCGATCAGCACCAGGACCTGAACCGCACCCGCCTGGACAGGTGACGCACCGGCCAGCAGCACGCCGACGAACGCGCCCGGAAGCGTGACGAGCCCGACCGTCCTGGTCTGATCCAGGCCAGGGATCAGGGCCAGACCCGCCGCCCCTCGTGCGACCAGCGTGACGCCGTCCCGGCGGGTCAGGCCAAGCGACAAGGCAGCTTCATAGGACCCGCGCTGGGCGGTCAGTTCCTCGGCGGCGCGGCGGCCCGCGATCGAGGTTGCCGTCATCGCCCCACCGATCAGAATCCCGGCCGTCGGCAGGATGGCGATCGGTTCCAGCGGCATGACCGTACTGAGCAGAATTGCGCCCAAGGTGGGAACGATCCCAGCGAGGATCGGGACCGCCGTCCACCAGGCGACGGGTCGCAATGACCCGGTGATGCGGTGCGCGGAGGTACCAGCGGCAACCAGCACCATCAGGGCAAGAAATGCCACCGTGAGCGCCATCGATCGGAGCACGAACCCGATCACCAGGCTGACCGCAGCCAGTTGTAGGACGGCCCGGATGGCCGCAAACACGATGTCGCCCGCCCGGCCGAGGTCTGCCAGTCGGGTGGTGGCAGCCGCGGCCGCGGTCAGAACGACCAACAGGACCGCGAGCGGCCACCCGAGCGTGACGGTATTCATGGATGTCCTTCGTTGCTGCGTCCTGAATCGGGCCGAGCTGTGCCGCTGAGTGTGTCAGTCGGGGTGCTCTGCTGAGGTAGTCTTCATGCGCCCGGTTCGCCCGGGTGGCCGGGATGTGGCGCAGCTTGGTAGCGCACTTGACTGGGGGTCAAGGGGTCGCAGGTTCAAATCCTGTCATCCCGACACAGGTGAGAGGCTCTGAATCGAACAACGGTTCAGGGCTTCTTTCTATCCAGGACGCGGTCGGGGATGCGGATGCGGCCCGGAGGCGGATCGGCGTGCTGGAACGGCGGAATCCGCCGAACAGTTTTCCGCTGTGTCGGAAACGATCAGAGTTCGTCCGCTGGACTCAGGCTCCGGGTTCTTCGCGAGAAGCCCGTACGGCGAGACGATCTCGCTAGGCGGCCCACGTACCTGCGGGTCTGAAGACAGCTCGAATCCCCGCCGGACCGGTTGACACGCCGGAGCATCCGTCCCCGCCGCGAGGTCGACCCCGTCGGAAGGGCGACCCCGTGCAGTTCATCCTCGAAGACGGCACCGCGCTGCCGCCCACCATCTCCGGTTACCAGGTGTCGCAGCTCATGCACTCGGGCCACCGGAAACGTCAGCAGGAGCGGGCGCTGGCGGTGGGGCGCGACGGTCGGTGGACCTGCCCGTGGCGGCGAACGAGGACTTGGGGTGTTCCGGCCGGGAACGGTTCGGGCGGGTCCTCAAAGCGGTGTGAAGAAGGCTGGGGTGCCGTATCTGGGGACTCACCAGTGCGCCGGACGGCGTTGACGTATGTGGCGGAGTCGAGCGGCTTGTTGACGGCGGCGCGCAGGGCGGGGCATCGGGATGTGCGGGTGTTTGCGCAGACTCTTGATCCGGTGGCGCGGGCGGCGGCGGATGCGTGGGAGGCGGTCGCCAGCGGGGGTAGGAAGGGGGCTTCTGGTTGACAAGTCGCCTCTGTGTACAGACGATGTACGTACACACTCCCGAGCGTTAGGTGTTGGCGGATGACAACGACTGATCACAGCGACGCTGGCAGTGACAACCCAACAAGCCCCGCCGCAGGTCCTTCAGGGAGGCTCAACTTCCGCGTGCGCCCCGAAACCGAGCAGCGCCTACGCGCAGCGGCTGCCGCCCTGGACATGTCGCTGACCGACTTCGTGGTGACGGCAGGAATGAACGCTGCCGACGACGTGCTGGCTACCAAGACCCTGGTGCCAGCGGACTTCTTCGAGCGGTTGATCCAGGCTCTGGATGAACCGTGGCCGAGCATCGATCCCACGCCTGGTGACAGCAACCTGCGGCGGGCTTCTCGGCTCGCGGACAAGTTCGTCAGGCAGGCGTAGATGACCGCCGAGTTCGTTTGTCAGAGGTTGTCCGAGTCGCATGACCTGTCGAAGTTCGACTGCGGTAACGACCAATTGTCGAACTGGCTCCGGTCGAGCGCGATGCGCGGCGAGATCCAGAACACGGGCAGGACTTTCGTGTGGACGCCAATTCGCAGTTCGGAATGGGACGACCGGGATGAGGGTGATGTGCTGGCGTACTTCACGTTGTCGCAGCATCTGCTGGTAAGTGCTGACCTGGGGTTGTCACGGAACAAGTTGCGGTCACTGCCCGGCCAGTTGCCTGCCGTTCTCATTGCGAAGCTGGCGTTGGATGTGCGGTTGCGTGGCCGTGGCCTGGGTGGTGTGTTGCTGGCGACGGCATTGCAACGGTGTGTGGCGGCGTCGGAGCTGGCGGCAGCCCGGTTTGTCGTGGTGGATGCGATCGAGGACCAGGCCGCTTCGTTCTATGAGCGTTTCGATTTCGTGCGGTTGCCTGGTGCGGATCGGCTGGTGCGCCCGGTGGCGGATATTGCTGCGGAGTTGCGCGAGTAGCGGGGATGCGGTGAGGTCGCAATTTCGCATCCCGAGATCGGGCAACGAGAGTACGAGAGACGAGCATTACGAGGCACTTTCGGACACAGCGAGCATCTGATTCGCGACTGGGGTCAAGGGGTCGCAGGTTCAAATCCTGTCATCCCGACGCAGTTTCGGAGGCTCTGAAGCGAACACCGGTTCAGAACAACTACGTCGCTGCGCTCGCCGGGCAGAGGATCACTCGACTCCAACAGCTCAGGGACAGGGTGGCTCGACTCGGTGGTCCCCAGACCAATGGGCCTGGGCCGCAGGGTGGCGCCAAGGTCGAGGTGGCAGCGCTCGGCAGGCTCTTGTAGGTTCGCCGGGTGCGAACTCTGCCGGTCATTGCCGTCAACGCCACCGACGCCGTCGGACCCACCAGGCTACGACTGCTGACAGCGGGGAGTTCGAAGCTGCCGGTGGTGGTCGTCGCCACGGTCGACGGTGCTCCCGCGTACTACGTCTTCGACGTTGCGACCCTGCAGGCCGCGATGGCGAATCAACTGTCGCCGACCCCGCTGACCGAGGCCCTGGACACCGGCGCGCTCGTCGCCAGGGCGCCGGTGACGAAAGCCGAGGAACGGACCGCCGAAGCCGGTTCTCCGGTGGTCGAGAACGGTCGGCTGATCGGCGTCATCGCCGAGGACGAGCCGGAACGGAAGGAGCCCGGCGAAGAGGACATGAATCGCGGGCCGTCCACCCCCGACGCCGAATCCGGCCGGAAACGCGGCCTGTGGCAGCGGCTCTCGCGATCAGGTGAGTAGAGTCAGCCGGCGCAGTGGGACACGCTGCTGACCGGGTAGTGGTCAGTCCTTGCCGCGTCGGAACAACTTGCTGCCCAGCCAGACCAGCGGATCGTACTTGCGGTCAACGACGCGTTCCTTCATCGGGATGATCGCGTTATCGGTGATCTTGATGTGCTCCGGGCAGACCTCGGTGCAGCACTTGGTGATGTTGCACATCCCGATGCCCTGCTCGGCCTGGGCGAACTCGCGGCGGTCCGTTCGCGCGTCCAGCGGGTGCATATCCAGCTCAGCGGCCCGGATGAAGAACCGTGGCCCGGAGAACGCCGGCTTGTTCTCCTCGTGGTCCCGGGTCACATGGCAGACGTTCTGACACAGGAAGCATTCGATGCATTTGCGGAATTCCTGTGACCGTTCCACGTCGACCTGGGCCATTCGATAGTCGCCGGGGGCCAGGCCTTCGGGCGGCGCAAATGCCGGAATCTCCCGTGCCTTCTGATAGTTGAACGAGACGTCGGTGACCAGATCGCGGATCACCGGGAACGCGCGCATCGGCGTCACGGTGATCACTTCGTCGTCGGTGAAGGTCGACATCCGCGTCATGCACAGCAATCTCGGCCGACCATTGATCTCGGCACTGCAGGAACCACACTTACCTGCCTTGCAGTTCCAGCGCACCGCGAGGTCACCGACCTGGGTGGCCTGCAATCGATGAATGATATCGAGGACGACCTCGCCCTCGTTCACTTCGACCGTGTAATCCTGCAGTTCGCCGCCTGCTGCGTCGCCTCGCCACACCCTGAACTTCGCGTCGCGGCTCATGACATCACTCCGCTCGTTCCTCGTGGATTGATGTCATGGCGGTGTCCATGATTCGCCTCACTCATGGTTGACCTCCTGATGCGGTGCCGGCTGGGGGTTCTTCGGTGCCGACGAAGCCGACAAGCTCATCGTCGGTGAGGTATTTCTCCAGTTCGGACCGTTCGAACAGACCGAGCAGATCCGGCCGGATGGGTGGGCTTGCCTGCTCGGTGACCGCGATGCCGTCCCCATCGATCGTGCTGATCAGCAGTTTTTGCCGCCACTGCGCGCTCATGCCCGGGTAGTCGTCGCGGGTGTGCCCGCCGCGACTTTCCTGCCGGGTCAGCGCGGACCGTGCGATGCACTCGCTGACCATCAGCATGTTCACCAGGTCAAGCGCGAGATGCCAACCCGGATTGAACTGCCGATGCCCCTCCACACTGACGGCGGCCACGCGCGGTTTCAGGGCGTTGATGGCGTCGAGCGCCTGCTGGATCTCGGCTTCTTTGCGGATGATCCCGACCAGGTCGTTCATCAGCTCCTGCAACTCGCGATGCAGCGTGTACGGGTTCTCGCCCACCCCTGTCGCCGGCGGTTGGAAGGGCGCGACAGCCCGCTCGGCGGCGGCCTCGATCGTGCCCGGTCGCACCTGCGGGATGCGGCCGGCCAGCGTCCGCACGTAGTCGGCGGCGCCGATCCCTGCGCGGCGGCCGAAGACCAGCAGATCGGACAGCGAATTGCCGCCGAGCCGGTTGGACCCGTGCATGCCGCCGGACACCTCACCGGCGGCGAACAGGCCCGGGACCCTTGCGGCGGCGGCAGTGTCGGGATCGACCTCCACCCCGCCCATCACGTAATGGCAGGTTGGCCCGACCTCCATGGGCACCTTCGTGATGTCCACGTCGGCCAGTTCGGAGAATTGGTGGTGCATCGAGGGCAGTCGGCGCTTGATTTCCTCGGCCGGCAGCCGGGTGGACACATCCAGGAAGACCCCACCGTGTTCGGTGCCACGGCCGGCCTTGACCTCGGAGTTGATCGCCCTTGCCACCTCGTCGCGGGGGAGCAGGTCGGGCGGCCGCCGGTTCTTCTCCGAGTCCTTGTACCAGCCGTCCGCCTCCTCCTCGGTCTCGGCGTACTTCGCGCGGAACACCTCGGGGACGTAGTTGAACATGAACCGGGTGCCCTCGGAATTGCGCAGCACACCGCCGTCCCCGCGGACGGATTCGGTGACCAGAATGCCCTTCACCGAGGGGGGCCAGACCATTCCGGTCGGGTGGAACTGGACGAACTCCATGTTCACCAGGGTCGAACCGGCACGTAGGGCGAGGGCGTGGCCGTCGCCGGTGTACTCCCAGGAGTTGCTGGTGACCTTGAACGACTTGCCGATCCCGCCGGTGGCCAGGATGACGGCGGGCGCCCGGAAAATGACGAACTTGCCGGTCTCCCGGCGGTACCCGAAGGCACCGGCGATCGCCCCCGACTCGTCCCTGAGCAGTTCGGTGATGGTGACCTCGGCGAAGACCCGCAGGCTCGCGTCCGTGTCGTCGACCCCGTGTTCCGCCGAGCCGGAGTCAGTGGCGTCCGGAGCAGCGGCAGCATCCTCGGCCTGACGCAGCGAGACGATCTTCTGCTGCAACGTCCGGATCAGCTCAAGGCCTGTCCGGTCGCCAACATGGGCGAGTCGCGGATACTCGTGTCCGCCGAAGTTGCGTTGGCTGATCCGGCCGTCCGGTGTGCGATCGAACAGCGCGCCGTAGGTTTCCAGTTCCCAGACCCGGTCCGGCGCTTCCTGGGCGTGCAATTCGGCCATCCGCGGATGGTTCAGGAACTTGCCACCGCGCATGGTGTCCCGGAAGTGGACCTGCCAGTTGTCCTTGGAATTCACATTGCCCATCGATGCGGCGATACCGCCCTCGGCCATCACCGTGTGCGCCTTGCCGAACAACGATTTGCAGATGATGCCGGTCCGCATGCCCTCCTCGCGCGCTGCGATGGCGGCGCGCAACCCGGCCCCGCCGGCGCCGATGATCAGGACGTCGTAGCTGTGCTCTTCGTGATCGGTCATGCGCAAGCACCTGTCCCAAAGGCACCCGGCGAAGCAGCGCCTGTCGGTCGAGAGAGATGCCTGACGAAGAGATGCCTGACGATGAGATAGCTGTCGCAGTGCTGACCAGCGGTGGTGAACCGACGGTGGTGTCGGTGAGTGCTTTGTTCAACAAAGGGGTTTGCCTCCCGGGCTGTGCCGTGTCAGATGGAGCGATTCTCGCCGGTCAGGGTCAGAAGAACCGAAGGTCGGTGATGGTCCCGGAGGCCAGCATCACGATGTAGAAGTCGGTGACTGCCAACCAGATCAGCGAAACCCACGCGAGCAGCATGTGCCTGGCGTTCAGTTTCGAGATCTGCTGCCACGCCTTGTATCTGATCGGATGCTTGGAGAAGTGCTTGAGCTTGCCGCCCATAATGTGCCGGCAGGAATGGCAGGACAGGGTGTAGAGCCAGATCAGGCCGGCGTTGATCAGCAGGAAAATAGTGCCCAGACCCATATGGCCCCACTCGCCGTCCGCGTTGCGGAAGCCGAGGATCGCGTCATAGGTCAGGATGACACCGAAAACCATTGCGGCGTACCAGAAGTACCGATGGATGTTCTGCACGATCAGCGGGAACTGAGTTTCTCCGGTGTACCGGCGGTGCGGTTCTGCGACGGCACAGGCGGGTGGCGAGAACCAAAAGGCCCGGTAGTAGGCCTTGCGGTAGTAGTAGCAGGACATCCGGAACCCGAGGGGGAAGATCAGGATGATCAACGATGGCGACAGCGGCCACCAACTGATCGGCTGACCGAAGTCACTGGCCTCCGGCGTGCATCCGGTGGTCAGGCACGGCGAATAGAAGGGCGACAAGTAGGGCGCTGAGTAGTAGTAGTCGAACTGGAAGGCCCGAATGGTCGCGTAGACCCCGAACAGGAACAGCCCAATGCCCGTTGCGGCAGGGGCGAGCCACCAGTTGTCCTTCCGCAGCGTCTTCGCTGCCAGGAGCGCGCGCCCCGGGGTGTTGACCCCGCTCAACGGCTCTGCCCGTGGTAGCCGCCAATGCCTTCTTGGTCGTCGTCGTTGGCCCACATCTTCGGGTCGTACGGCTCGTCGCTCATCTGGAAGACCGTGGGGCCGGTTGGGGTGGATGCCGGCCCGACCGGAGTATCCGGCGCACGAAGTGATTCGGCGTCGGTGGCATCGAGTTGAAGTCGCTCCAGGTCGTTGCACAACCGTGCGACAACGGAGACCTTCCCATGGGTATGCGACAGCATGGCCACGGCGGATTTCAATTCATCGATCGAACGGTTCAGGGCAAGGAGAGCGGAGTCGGTCATCAGACCTCCCGGTCGGCGGCGAGAGAGCAGTGCATCGTGACAATCACCACGAGGAGCGATCTTGTTGACCCTAGCCCCGCAGCCCGCTCGGTGTCAGCAGGAGCGGCGGGTGCTATGCCCGATTCGCGACGTACGCTCTCGACCTGACCGGACAGAAATGGGCGGAGCCGATGATGGCGGCGAAGAGTTCACCTCGACCGGGCGCGTTGCTGCTCACTCCGGGCGCCGGCGCAACCCGCGATCAGCACACTCTGGTGGCCGTCGAGAACGCGGTCGCTCCGCTGCCCTGCCGGCGGGTCGATTTCCCGTACCGGTTGCTCGGCAAACGAGTTCCGGACAAGGCGCCGGTGGCCATTGCGCATCTCGCTGAGCAGGCGGCCGAACTGACCGCCGATGCAGGGGTCGAGCCCGGTCAACTGGTGTTGGGCGGGCGGTCGTACGGCGGGCGGATGTGCTCGATGGCCGTCGCGGAGGGTCTCCCCGCGGCCGGCCTGGTCCTGCTGAGCTACCCGCTGCACCCGCCGGGAAAGCCCGGGAACCTCAGGGTGGAGCACTTCCCGGCGATCACCGTGCCGGTTCTGATGATTTCCGGCAAGAGGGACCCCTTCGGTTCGCCGGCGGAATTCGACACCCACCTCGCTGCCGTCCCCGGCCCGGTGACCCAGCTCTGGCTGACCGGCGGCCATGATCCGCGGAACGCGGACGGGGCAATTGCGCACGCCGTCGTCGACTGGCTGGCGACGCTCTGAACGGAGGTGTCCGAACACCTCCCGGTGCTATGGGTTCTCGCTGTGTGGGCGCAGGTCGCTCCACTGCTGGGCGACGCGAGCGATCCCCAATTGCCGTACGCACTTTTGTGCCGCCATCCCGACAGCTTCGGTGAATGTGGGGAAGGCAAACGGTAGGTCGGCCAACTGCTCGACCCGCATGTTCGTCGCCATACAGGCGGCGACCATCTGGATCAGCTCGGCCGAGTATTCGCCAAGGACATGCGCGCCGAGGATGTAGTGCCGGTTGGATTCCACGATCAGCTTGCAGAAACCCCCCGAGCGGGCGTCCACCACCGGCCGAAGCAGGTCGTCGTACCGGACGATCGCCACCTCACAGTCGAATCGGGCCGTGGCCTCCTCTTCGGTGAGGCCGACGCTGCCGTACTCGGGGTCCGTGAAGGATCCCGTCGGCACGATCTCGTGACTGTTGCGCCGCCGTGTCCCCATCACGGCGTTCTCCGCGGCGACCAAGCCCTGCTGCCGGGCGCTGGGTACCAGCATGCTGGCGCCGTTGATGTCGCCGGCCGCGAAGATGTGCGGGATGTTGCTGACCAGCCGATCGTCGACCTTGAGGTAACCGCGCTCCACCTCCAGCCCGATCGCCGTCGGGTCGAGGCTGCCGGCGTTGCCAGGCCAGCCGACGGCGAAAAAGACCGTGTCGGCCGGCAGCGCGTGATCGACGCCGTCGAGTAGGTGATGAACGACGAACACGTCCCCGCTGCGCTCGATGGATGTCGCCCTGGTTCCCGTGATCACCTCCATCCCCTTGGCCTCGAAGGCGGCCGTCAGTCCGGATGAAACATCAAGGTCGGAGCGGGGTTTGATGCGATCGGCGAATTCCAGCACGGTGACCTTGGACCCGAAGTCGACCAGGATGGATGCCAGTTGGCAGCCGGTGTCCGAGCCGCCGATGACGATGGAGGACACCGGAAGTTCCGTCAGATCGCGAATGTCCTCATAGGTGAGGGCGAGTTCGGCGCCCGGAATGGGCAGCCGTCCGGCGTGCCCGCCGACGGCGACCACGATGGCGTCGCCGGAGAACCGCCGGCCGTCGGACACTTCGATGGTGTGCTCGTCGACAAAGCGGGCAGGTCCGGCGTTCTGCACCAGTTCGACCCCGCAGGAGGCGATGTAGTCACTCATCCGTTTGACGTCGTGGGAGTAGTCCGCGACCCGGGTGGCGTTCGCGACCGCCGCCTTCACGTCGACGGTGGGGGCCGCACCGCGGAGGCCGAAGGTCTCCCAGGACTTCGCGTCCCTGGCCAGCCGGGCCGCCCTGGCCAGGGTGCGGATCGGCGCCGGCCCCTCGTTGATACTGGTGCCGCCGACCCGCTTGCTCTCCACCAGCGTGACGGAGGCGCCGAGTTCCGCGCCCTGCAGCGCGGCGGACACTCCGGCGGGTCCGCCGCCAATCACCAGCAAACGCATCAAGGACTCCAGTGCGGTAGGTTGCGGCATCCGCTCGCGCGAACGGACCGGGTCGAGTGTTTCGCGTCGCCGAGGCGGTCGACCGCTTCATAGTGCCTGCCGCGGTCGGCCCGTGCTGACAGTCCCGACGAGGCCGGGCGGGTCGGCCTGTTTCGCGCGGCGTCGTTCGAAAGACGAACCTTCCGAGTGAACAGGCTGGACAATTCCAACGCCTCCCCCGATGCTCACCCGGTGACCTCCGGCGAACAGACTCCCCAGGGCCGTCTTCCGACCCTGGAGGATGTTGCCGCGGCCGCCGGTGTTTCCCGGTCGACGGCCTCCAGGGCGATCAACGGCGGCAGCCGGGTGAGTCCGGACGCCCAGGCCGCGGTCGATGCCGCGGTGCAGAGCCTCAACTTCACCCCGAACCGGGCCGCTCGGGCACTGGTCACCCACCGGGCCAACTCGGTCGCCCTGCTCATCCCGGAGCCGGACGATCGGGTCTCGGGTGATCCCTTCTTCGGGCAGGTCATTCAGGGGCTCGGGCAAGCGTTGGGGCAGACGGAGTTTCAGCTGATGCTGCTGATGGCCCGCAAGGGTCAGGACGCCGATCGTACGATGCGCTACCTGCGGCTCGGGCATGTGGACGGCGCCGTTGTCGTCTCGCATCATCAGGTTGACGACATCGAGCAGATGTTGCTGTCCGACCGGATGCCGTGTGTCTTCGTCGGCCGACCCTGGTACCTCCCCGACCAGCTGAGCTACGTCGACACCGACAACCGGTTGGGTGCGCGGCTCGCGACCTCTCACCTGCTCGACCGGGGGCGGCGCCGAATCGGCACCGTTGCCGGTCCCGCTGACATGATCGCCGCCGTCGACCGGGTGGCCGGCTGGTCGGACGCACTGACCGCGAGGGGGCTGTCGGCCGATGCCATCTCCCATGGCGATTTCACCACCGACGGAGGTGCAGTGGCCACCCGGGTGCTGCTCGACCGGTTCCCCGATCTGGATGCCATCTTTGTGGCGAATGACCTGATGGCGGTGGGTGCGCTCGCGGTGCTGCGAGCGGCCGGCCGGGCGGTGCCGACCGATGTTGCGCTGGTTGGTTACGACAATGGCTCGGTGGCGCTCGTCACCGATCCACCACTCACGACTGTCGTCAACCCGGTCGTGCAGATGGCGCGGACCGCGGGGCTGGTGCTGCTGGGGCGGATCATGCGGGACGAGCCGCTCGGCCCGCCGACCATTTTCCCGCCGGAGCTGGTCGTCCGGGCGTCGTCCTGACGTCTGAATCCGCGGAGCACCGGCCATTCTTGACCGAATGCCGGGGCAGGTGGTCTTTCCTGTCGAATCATGAGAGGCTATAGCCGGTTACCGTTCTTGAGTCCGTTACACGCGACGCCAAGATGTCGCCACGGGCTTGGCTCCATGGGTGTTTGCATCCGAAGGTGTCGAAATCGTCGACTAGCCCGGACCAGCGCACAGTGTGCAGGTCCGTATCGGATTCACCCGCAAGGAGAGCACCATGGCACAGGGCACCGTCAAGTGGTTCAACGCTGAGAAGGGCTTCGGGTTCATCACCCCCGAGGGCTCCGGGCCGGACGTTTTCGTCCACTACTCGGAGATCCAGGCGGGCGGCTACCGCTCGCTCGAGGAGAACCAGAAGGTCAGCTACACCGTGACCCAGGGCAACAAGGGCCCGCAGGCAACTGCGGTCACCGTCATCTGACGGTTCGTCCGAGAATGACCTGATCTTCAGCTCCACCAGATCGACCGAGTGGCCCCCGATCCGCAAGCGCGGAACGGGGGCCATTCGCCTGTCCGGACGCGGTGGACGACGGGAGCGCCAGCGAACCGATTGAGCTCATTGTGAGAAGATCCCAGCCGGAAAGACGATCATGGAAGTGTCTTTCCTGGAATGGGGTTGGTCACGTTGGGCGCACCGGTCGAGATTGAACCGCAGAAGGCCGTGTCGCCCGCCAAGAGAACCTGGGACGGGGTACGGGCCCTCGGTGCCACCCAGGTGCGTGAGGCCCGCAGGGCGCCGGTGACCCTCGCATTGGTGCTGATTCTCTGGGTGGTCGGTGCGATCACCGGAAGCCTGCTCAACGGGCCGTCGGAGAGCCTGCTGCTCAAGGTGGGCGCCGGCGTGCCGGCGCTCCAGGACGGGCAGTGGTGGACACCGCTGACCGCTGCCTTCTTCGCCGATGACCTGATCACCTACCTGGGCCTGACCGTTCTGCTCCTGGTGCTCGGCAGCTTCTGCGAGCGCAGCTGGGGCAGCGTGAAGATGGCCTGGCTGACGCTGTTCGTGCAGATCGTCGGCGTCGCGCTCGGAGTCGGCGTGGTCGCTCTGTGCAATGCGCTTGTCGACTGGGCCTGGGCCGAGTACCTGGCCGCCGACGTCGCGGTCGGTGCCACCCCCCTCATCGCCGGATTGCTGATGACCTACAGCGGTGGGCTCTCCGCCCTCTGGCGGCGCCGGATCCGGATCGGTGTCCTCACGGTATGCCTGGTGGCGTTGCTCTACGGCGGTCAATTGCAGGACTTGCTGCGGATGAGCACCGCACTGGTCGGCCTGCTGGCGGGCGCGCTGTTCCTGCACAGCGGCGAACGCCAGCTCGTCGGCCACGTGAGTCGCCGGGAAGTGCGGGTGCTGGTGGCGGTCGTCGTCGCTGCCACTGCGCTCGGGCCGATCCTGGTGGCGATTTCCGGCGATGTGCAAGGTCCGCTGTCGGCGCTCGCCGACCTGTACGTGGGGCCCAATGCCTACTCCGACACCAGCCCGAACCGGGACCTCGCCGACATCCTGATGTCCGTCATGCCGGCCCTAGTGGTGCTGGTGCTGGCCGCGGGCCTGCGCCGTGGACGGCGGTTCGCCTGGTGGGCCGCGATGGTCTTCCACGTATTGTTGCTCGTCCTGGGGACCTTCTACGCCATCGACTACTACAACTGGGCCGTCGACAACGACGAACTGGACCAGGGCTTCAGCTGGATCGCCTGGCTGCTGCCGTTGGTGCTGCTGCCGGTGCTGATCATCATCATGCTGGCTCTGACCAGGCGATCATTCACCGTGCAGGCACCTGCCGGGATCTACCGGAAGTTCGGCCTCAGTGTGCTCGCCGTGCTCGTCGGTCTCTGGGCGCTCTATGTCGTCGTCGGTACCATGTCCGCCGACGAGTTCACCCCCAGCGCCACCTTCGGTGGGTTGATCAGTGACTTCCCGATCCGCCTGCTACCCAACGGCTACCTGTACATCATCGACCCCGCGTTCGCGCCGACCGACGGCATCACTCAATTCATCACCAACTGGATTCCGGTGGTTTTCTGGGGCGTCATCCTGGTCGGTCTGCTACGCACCTTCGTCGCGGCCAGGGTCGAATCCAACGCAACGGACCGGACAAGGGCCAGGCTGCTGCTGGAGCAGAACGGCACCAACGCGCTGGCGTACCTGACGACGTGGGACGGCAACAGCTACTGGTTCTCCGCCGACCAGCGTTCATACGTCGCGTACCGCGTCGAGGGCGGGGTCGCGATCACCACCGGTGATCCGGTCGGTCCGCCGCAGGACCTGGCGCGCACCACAGAGGAGTTCGTGGCGTTCTGTCATGCGGAGAACTGGACACCGTGCCTGTACAGCACCACAGAGGCGGTCAAGGACGTCACCGATGGCTTCGGCTGGCCCAGCCTGCAGGTGGCGGAGGAGACAGTGCTGCCACTGGGCAAGCTGGCATTCACCGGCAAGAAGTTCCAGGACATCAGAACCGCCATCAGCCGCGCGGCCAAGGGCGGGATCACTGCGGAGTGGCACTACTACTCCGAGGCGCCGCTGTCGATCCGCGACCAGATCCAGGCCATCTCCGAGGAATGGGTGTCCGACAAGGCACTGCCGGAGATGGGCTTCACACTCGGCGGACTCGATGAACTCGAAGACCCGGCCGTGCGGTGCCTGATCGCGATCGACCAGGACCGGACGGTGCACGGCATCACCAGTTGGATGCCCTGCTATCGGAACGGTGTGCCGGTCGGCTGGACCCTGGACTTCATGCGCCGCCGCGGTGAGGGGTTCAAGGGTGTCATGGAGTTCCTGATCGGAACGGCCGCACTTGATCTGCAGAAGGAGGGCGCCGAGTTCGTCAGCCTCTCCGGTGCCCCGCTCGCGCAAGCAAACCCCGGCGAGGAGGAGGTCGGGGTGCAGAAGCTGCTCGGCGTACTGGGCAAGACGATGGAGCCGGTGTACGGGTTCCGCTCGCTGTTGAAGTTCAAGGCCAAGTTTCAGCCTGTCTACCGGCCGATGTACATGTGCTACCCGGAAGTGGCGGTGTTGCCCCGGATCGGCCTGGGCATTTCACATGCCTACCTACCCAACATGACGTTCGGGCAGGCGGTCCGGATGATGGGCCAGCTCACGTGACGGCAATCCGGACACCTCGGACGAGGATGATTCCCGGCCCGGTGGTGCCATCGGACCAGCAGCTAGGTTGGTCGGCGGGCGGCCGGTCGACTGCGGTCGGCTGCCGTCCCGCGAAAGTCGCGGGCCCACGACAAAAGGAGTGCTGAATGCCGTCACGTATCGCAAGGACGCAGTGGAGCGGTGGACTTATGGACGGGTCCGGCCAGGTGGAGCTCGTCAGCTCCGGGGTCGGCACCTACGACGTGTCGTTCCCGCGCCGAACGTCGGACACTGCGGGTGGGGTCACCAGCCCGGAGGAGTTGATCGCGGCCGCGCATTCCTCGTGTTACTGCATGCAGTTGTCAGCGGTGATCGGTAACGCCGGCGGCACCGTGAAGAGCCTGGTTGCGGACGCCGAGGTCAGCCTCGGGCCGGATCCGGCAGGTGGCTTCCGGCTGACCGGGATCGTGCTGACCGTGCGCGGTCAGGTCGAAGGCCTGGACGCCGCCGGGTTCGCCGAGGCGGCCAAGACCGCGAAAGAAACCTGCCCGGTCTCCAAAGCGCTGACCGGGGTCGAGATCTCCCTGGACGCCGCGCTCGCCTGACATCAGTGGCTGGTGCGCTCCGTGAGGTGCGCACCAGGCCGCCGTCCAGCCCAGTTGTGCGCCTCCAAAATGCGTCACCGGTCGGCCGTGGGCCGTCGCGCATTAGGAGCCGCGGGAGTGCGGGATGCCGGCCGTGCGGGTTGCGTCGGAATGGCAATGGTCACGCAGTGTGCGAAGAACGTCAGCGATGAGTCAGCATTGGCCCTACGATTTCGCGCATGGATAGCGACGGATTGCAGCAGGCCAAGGATCTGATGGCGAAGGGGGACGTGCACCCGCGGGCGATCGCAGTGTTCGCCCACTCCTATGGCGTTCTCGCCTCCGGCGAGACCGGCATGCTCGCCGAAGCAGACCTCGAGCCGGTGGCCGAACTGCCCAGGCTCGCCGACCTGGAGACCGACCCAGAGGCAGCCAAGGAGGCCCTGGCCGCGACAGCGGTGGTCAAGCTCAACGGCGGGCTCGGCACCTCGATGGGGATGGACAAGGCAAAGTCCCTGCTGGAGGTCCGGCCGGGCAAGAGTTTCCTGGACATCATCGCCGAACAGGTGCTGGCGTTGCGGACGCAGTACGGCGTCACGCTGCCCGTGGTCTTCATGGACAGCTTCCGTACCTCCGACGACACGCTCGCCGCGTTGGCCGTGCATCCGGGTCTGGCCATCGATGGTCTCCCGCTCGATTTCCTGCAGAACCGCGAGCCCAAACTACGCTCCGACGATCTGACCCCGGTGAGCTGGCCGGCCGATCCCACCCTCGAGTGGTGCCCGCCCGGGCACGGCGACATCTACACCGCGCTGGACGCCTCCGGCCTGCTGCGCTCCCTGCTCGACCAGGGCTACCAGTACCTCTTCGTCTCCAACGCCGACAACCTCGGCGCCCGGCCGGATCCCGCACTGGCAGCCTGGTTCGCCGCATCCGGCAGCCCGTTCGCCGCGGAGTTCTGCCGGCGCACCGCGGCGGACCGCAAGGGTGGCCATCTGGCCCGGCGGTCCAGTGACGGGCAGTTGGTGCTGCGGGAGTCCGCCCAGACCCAGCCATCGGACGAGGCCGCCTTCGGTGACATC
Source organism: uncultured Actinomycetota bacterium (assembly GCA_963730295.1). GTDB lineage: Bacteria > Actinomycetota > Actinomycetes > Mycobacteriales > Nakamurellaceae > Nakamurella. Next base: position 140,739 of record CAVSRE010000020.1, read on the forward strand.
AACCGGCACAAGTTCTTCAACACCAACAACCTGTGGCTGGACCTGGTCGCGCTGGACGCCGTGCTGCAGGCCAATGACGGCGTCCTTGGCCTGCCGATCATCCGGAACGTGAAGACCGTCGACCCCGCGGACCCGACCAGCCCCGAGGTGATCCAGATCGAAACCGCGATGGGCGCGGCGATCGGGGTGTTCGAAGGTGCGGGCGCCATTGAGGTGGACCGCTCGCGGTTCCTGCCGGTCAAGGCGACGAGCGATCTGCTGGTGCTGCGGTCGGATGCGTACGAGCTGACCGACGGCGCCCAGGTGCGTTTGGTGCCAACGCGGTCCGCAGCACCGTTGGTCGACCTGGACAAGCCCTACAAGCTGGTCAACGACTTCGACGCCCGCTTCCCATCTGGGGCGCCGTCGCTGGTCGGCTGCGAACAGCTGACCGTCAAGGGCGACTGGACATTCGGCAAGGACGTCACCGTGGTCGGCGTCGCGACGGTTGCCGCGGACGGCTCCCCGGGCACCATCCCGGACGGGACTGTGCTGGGTCAGGTATAGCTCAGGCCCGGCCCCCGGGCGGGTTGGTTCAGATCCGCCGATGGGAGAGGAACCTGATGACGATTGACCTGCAACCTGCGGCCCGCGGTACGGCCGATCTGGTGACGGCATTGCGGGATGACCAACTCAGTGCGCGGACCCCCTGTCCTGTCTATTCGGTGGGCGACCTCGTCGAGCACATCGGCGGACTGGCCATCGCCTTCACCGGCGCGGCGACCAAATCCGGTGGCCCAGCCGTCTCGCAGGCGCCCGCCGACGACGCCTCGCGGCTCGGCGTCGACTGGCGAACCCGAATCCCGGCTGATCTGCTCGCCATGGCCGCCGCCTGGCGGGACCCGGCCGCGTGGACGGGCATGACCACGGCAGGTGGAGTCGACCTACCCGGTCCCCACTTACAGTTGCGCCATCACCGACCGGCAAGTAGGTAATGCGTTGATGGCGTACTGCGATTCCCGCCCGTTGAACGTGGCCCGGAGCTGTCTGTTGGCCGCCCGTTGAGCGGCGCGGCCCGCGGGCTGCTCGCTCGGGCCGCAGTGGCCGGCGGATGGGCATTGGCCGCTGGGATGACGGGCATCGGGGTGAACCGGCTGCTGCGGTCGAAGCGCTTTCCGCGCCTGATCGGTTTGCAGTCGGTCGGCATGTGGCTGCTGATCCCGGCATACCCGCTGGCGTTGGCGGCCATGAGTGCTCGCAGGTGGGTGTTGACCGGCGCGGCGATATCGTTGTCGGTGGCGAATACCATCTGGGTCCGGCAGCTGTATTCGAGGGGTCGGCCCGGGGTCGCGCCTGCCCGCGGCACCCGAATACGGTTGGTGACGGCCAACATCCTGGTCGGCAATGACGAAGTCGCCTTATTGGCAAGGGATCTCGTGGCCACCGGGGCGGATCTTCTGCTGCTGCAGGAGGTGACGGAGCAGCATGTCGCCGACCTGCGAGCGGAGGGTGTGCTGGACGCGTATCCATTCCAGGTTCTTGCCCCGAGTGACCGGCCGCACGGATCGGCGATCCTGTCACAGTTACCGATCACGACCGGCGGGGTCATCAAGGTGGCCGGATATCCGATGACCCGCGCCGAGGTTGTCACCGCCGCGGGCACCGTCGTCGTGGTCAACGTGCACCCGCTCGCGCCGTCCGTCCCGGAGCAGGTCGCCGCCTGGCACACGCAAATGGCCGCGCTGACCCAGCTCGCCGGTGAGGAAGCCGATCCCTTGATCATGGCGGGCGACTTCAACGCCACCGCCGATCACGCGCCGATGGGCCGACTGCTGGCGACCGGATTACGGGACGCGTTCGACGAGGCGGGGCGCGGAATCGGGGCGACCTGGCCGGTGTGGCGCGGGCCGATGATCCCAGTGATGCGGCTCGATCACGTGCTGGTCCGTGGACCGATCACCGTGCTCGGCGCGGAGGTGCAGGACAACCGGGGCAGTGATCACCGCCGGGTCAGCGTGGAGGTCGCGGTGCAGTGAAAAGGTGACGGCGGTCAGCCCGCGCTGGCCAGCGCGATCAGATTGGCGGCCTTGAGTTCGGTCTCGGCCCACTCATCCGCCGGGTCGGACGGGTACGTGATGCCCGCGCCGGTGCCGAAGTTCAGCAACTGCCCGGCGCCACCCGAGCGGTCCGGGGATGTGAAGAAGGTGCGGATGCCGACCGCCAGCCGGGCCCGGCCGGCATCGGCATCGATGTACCCGATGCCCCCGCAATACGGGCCGCGGGGAACCGGTTCCAGCTCCGAGATGACCTGCTGCGCCCGGATCTTCGGGGCACCGGTGACCGAGCCGGGCGGGAAGGTCGCGGCCAGGATCTCGGCCCAACCGACGCCATCTCCAGCCGGGCAGTCACGGTGGAGACCAGATGGGCCAGGCCGGGGTGCTCCTGTCGCTCCAACAATGCGGTCACCGTCACTGATCCCGGCCGGCCGATCCGGCCGAGGTCGTTGCGGACCAGGTCGGTGATCATGATGTTCTCCGGGAAGTCCTTGTCCGCGAAGGGCTGCGCCGGTCTTGTCGTGCCCTTGATCGGGGACGACGAGAGGAGGTTGCCGTCCCTGGACAGGAACAGCTCCGGGGAGGCCGTGACGACCCATCGATCGTCCAGCCGCAAGACCCCCTGGTACGGCGCAGGGTTCCCGTCCGCCAACAGGTGCGCCAGGGCGACCGGATCCGAACCGGAACCGAGTGGCGCGGACAACAGCCGGCACAGATTCACCTGATAGACGTCGCCGGCCTCGATGGACCGGCGGATCCGGTGCACGCCGTCCAGGAAGTCGGCCTCGTCCATCGAACTGCGCCAGCTCGCCGGGTCGGGCCCGCGCCACGGGTGCGGACGGCGTCGGTAGGTCGGTGGCCGTCACCGCAGCGAACCGGTAGCCCGTCAGCTCGCCCTCGAAGGTGGCCAGTACGGCCCACCAGCCGCCGCGGTCCAGGACACCCGGATCGGCGGTCAGATCGGCGACCTGGACCAGATCGGTGGCCAGCAGGCCGTCGAAATGAGCCATCGGTGCGGGCACTGGTGTGGACATCGCTGCTCAGCGTAGGGGTGCTTTCCTGCGCGGCTGGCGACCCGTTGCCCGATACTCGGCGGATGGCACCCGACGACCCTGAGCCCCCACCCCGCCGGGTCGGACCAATACCCGCAAGGTGTACGAGAGCAAGTGGATGCGAGTGCGGGAGGACACCTACACCCAGCCGGACGGGGTGGTCGTGACCTACGGGGTCGTCGACAAGGACGACTTCGCGATCGTGATCGCCCAGGAGGGCGGCGCCTTTCATCTCGTCGAGCAGTTCCGCTACCCGATCGGGCGGCGGTCGTGGGAGTTCCCGATGGGTACCTGGCCGGCCGGGCACTCCGGGACCGCGGAGCAGCTGGCCCGTCAGGAACTACAGGAGGAGACGGGACTGACCGCCGCGAGCTGGCGGCAACTCGGCGGCCGCATGCATCACGCCCCCGGATTCTGTTCGCAGGGGTTTACCGTTTTCCACGCCACCGACCTGACCGCGGGGCCGCACAACCGGGAAGCCACGGAGTCGGACATGGTGCAGGCGGTGGTCAGCGAGGCGGAATTCCGGGCGATGATCGTGGACGGGCGGATCGTCGACGGGCCGACGATGGCCGCGTACGCGCTGTTCCGGATGGTGCACTGAGGTTGCCGCCGCCGCTGCCGGTGCGGCGGTACGACCCGCGGCGCTGAACTAGACTCGAGGCACTGTTCTGATTCTCCAGCGTCTGATTCTCCAGCGCCGTCCGATTCCGCCGCGTCCGATCCTGCTGCCCGCCCGCCGCATCCACAGCCCGTCGTCTCCAACCGGATCCTGACGATCCCGAATGTGCTGTCGTTCCTGCGACTACTCGGTGTCCCGCTGTTCTTCTACCTCCTGGTCGGCCCGCAGTACGACGGCTGGGCGTTCGTCGTGCTGGTCGTCAGCGCGATCAGCGACTACGCCGACGGCAAGCTGGCCAGGCTGCTCAATCAGTACAGCCGCCTCGGTGCGCTGCTCGACCCCGCGGCGGACCGGCTGTACATCCTGGCCGCGCTGGTCGGCTTCGTCATCCGCGGCTTCATCCCCTGGTGGGTCGCCGCTGTGATCGTCGGCCGGGACGTGTTGCTGGCCGCGACTCTGCCGGTGCTGCGCCGGTACGGGTACACGGCACTTCCCGTGCACTACCTGGGCAAGGCCGCGACGTTCTGCCTGTTCTACGGGTTGCCGATGCTGCTGGTCGCGCAGGGCGACTCCGTGTTCGCGCAGATCGTGCTGCCCATCAGTTACGCCTTCATCATCTGGGGCACGGCGATGTATCTCTGGGCGGGGGCGATCTACTTCCGCCAGTTGGCCTGGATCATCAAGAACTGCCCACTCGCGCCGCGCTACCGGCCGCCCTCGCCGCCGGCCGCCGCCGGCACCCTTGCCCATGGTTGAGGTCAGGGCCCATGGTTGAGGTCAAGCGGAACCCGGTGCCGTCCCTGCTGGAATCGATGCAACGGGACCAGCTCGATCCGGGCTACGCCGAGGCGGCGCGACGCAAGGCAAGCGCCCCGCCCGGCGGCCGGCCACCTCATTCGGGGCGGGCCTGGACCGTCGCGACCGTCGCCGCGGCCTGCGTGCTGGTCGGGGTGCTCTTCGGCGTGTCGGCCAGCGACACCGAGACGAACGCGCCGCGGGCCGAGAAGACCAGGTCGGCACTTGCTGGAAGACATCGACCGTGCCCAGCAACGGCAGTCGGAGTTGGCGGCCTCGGCCACCGGACTGGCCGAGGAACTCCGCGCCACCCAGTCCGTGCTGGGCGCGGCCGGCCCGTTGCAGACGGTTGCCCAACTCGAGAGCGCCGGGCAGATCACCCCGGTCACCGGACCCGGATTGCGCATCGTCATCGACGAGGCGCAGCCGGACCCGGCGGCCAACGCCCCGACCAGCGTCGGAATCATTCGCGATCGGGATGTCCAGTTGCTGGTCAACGACCTGTGGGCGGCCGGTGCGGAGGCAATCTCCATCGGCGGGGTTCGGCTGCAGCCCCGCAGCGCCATCCGGCAGGCGGGCGGGGCGATCCTGGTGGACAACCGCCCGGTGTTCTGGCCGATCACCATCGAGGCCATCGGTGATCCCGCCGGCATGCAGGTCAAGTCGGTCGGCTCGCCCGGCTTCGGCCGGTTCTTGGCGTTTGCCCAGCTCTACGACATCGAGTTCGACGTCTCCGCGCAGGAAACGCTGAATCTGCCCGGTGGTTTCGGCCTCGACCTGCTGTTCGCCAGGCCGCCGAGCTCGGCAACGACCGAACCTGCCGCACCGGCCACCGATTCGTCGATCGCACCGCCGGCCGCTGAGCCGAGCCCGACACCCACCGCAACGCCCACTGGCTGAGCGTGGCACCGCCGATGCGGTAATTCTGGCATCGTCGTACCCGTGCGGGTCCGGGGGACGCGCAGGATACCGCATTTCGTGATAGCCCGGCTACTGAAGTGTCTGGAGTCAAGTCTGTGTATGCGCTGCTAGCGCTCGCCGTCGGGGTGGTCTATCGGCCTGCTCGTGCACCCCACCGTGCCCGACTGGCTGGGCCCGTACCTGCCCATCGCCGTGGTCGCGGCACTGGATGCCGTGTTCGGCGGGCTCCGGGCGAAGCTGGACGACATCTTCGACGCCAAGGTCTTCGTCATCTCGTTCGTCGCCAACGTCCTGGTCGCGGCCTTCATCGTGTTCCTCGGCGACCAACTGGGGGTCGGCGCGCAGCTGTCGACCGCGGTGGTCGTGGTGCTCGGTATCCGGATCTTCGGCAACGCCGCGGCGATCCGCCGGCACATCTTCAAGGCCTGACGATGACGCAACCCACCGAGCCTGCCACCGGCCGAGCCTGCACCGGCCGAGCCTGCACCGGCCGAGCCTGCACCGGCTGAGCCAGCATCGGCCGAGCCGGCACCCGACGGGATACCACCGGCCGAGCTGGCACCGGCCGAGCCGCCGGTGCCGAAACGCGCTCGAACCACCTTCGTCAATCGGATCGTGGTCGCGCTGCTCTGCGCGCTGCTCGGGTTCGCCGTTGTGCTGCAGGTCCAGCGAACCGCCTCCGGTGACGCGCTGGCCACCGCGCGACCCGATGACCTGGTACAGATTCTGGACGGGCTGCAGCGCCGGGAGGACGACCTGAACATCGAGATCGCGGAGCTGCAGAACACCCTCGGCCGCCTGCAGCGCAGCGGTGCGTCCTCGGCGGAGGCGCTCGCCGAGGCGGAGCGGCAGGCCGAAGCGCTGGGCATCCTGACCGGCACCGTGCCCGCGACCGGACCGGGGGTCACCATCACGATCCAGGATCCGGACAAGCGGATCCCGCCCGAGGTGCTGCTGGACGCGATCCAGGAGCTGCGCAACGCCGGTGTCGGAGGCGTTCCAGGTGAGCGGCGTCCGGATCGGCGTCGACTCGGCCTTCACCGGTTCCGGTGGCGCGATCACCCTTGACGCAGTGGCGCTGAGCGCGCCTTACACGATCACGGCGATCGGTGATCCGCCGACGCTGGCGGCTGCTTTGGCCATTCCCGGCGGCGTCTTGGACACGGTCCGGCGGGCGGGCGGGACGATGGACGTCGCTCAGTCGGACGCCGTGGTGATCGACGCCTTGCGGCCCCTGCGGACGCCGCTCTACGCTCGCCCCGCCCAGTAAATCATCTCCCCGCACCAGTTCTTGCTGTGTCAATTCACACTGTGCCAACCGGAAGGGCCGTCATCGTGATTCCTGAGGACCTGCGCTACAGCTCGGACCACGAGTGGATTCGCCCCTCGGACGGCGCTGCCGACACCGAGAACACCGGCGGAATCACTGTCGCGCGGATCGGCATCACCGACTACGCGCAAAATGCGCTGGGCGACATCGTTTTCGTCCAGATGCCGGAACCGGGAACCACCATCGAGCCAGGCGACTCGATTGGTGAGGTGGAGTCGACGAAGTCCGTGTCCGACATCTTCGCGCCGGTCAGCGGAACCGTCGTTGCCCGCAACGACGTCCTGGACTCCTCGCCCGAGCTGGTCAACACCGACCCGTACGGCGACGGTTGGATGATCGAGGTCGAACTCGCCGACCCCGGACAGATCGATGATTTGCTCGACGCTGCCGGATACGCGGAGACCATCGGCGAAGGCTGAGCCTGCCGGCCCGGGGGCTGATGGTCGATCCGGCCACGCCCACGGTGCGGTAACCGGGATCGGCACGGTACGGTCGTCCCCACAGGGGAAGCCTTGGGCTTGTTCTCCCACCCCGGAACCTGTTTGGCTGACCCGCGAACGGAAGACCTGACTGGGGATGACATGACCGGGTGCAATGCCACGGTGATACGAAGGAGTGCCTGGTGACTGAGAGTGACCGCGAGTCGGCGGCGTCGGATTCCACCTCGATTTTCGCCGGCGGTCTGTTCGGATCCGTAGAACCCGAAACAAGCGACGATGTCCTTGGCGTTGACGGGTTGTCGTCCGGCTCTGCGCTGTTGGTGGTGAAGCGTGGGCCGAACGCCGGCTCGCGCTTTCAGCTGGACCGTGACAAGGTCACGGCCGGCCGTCACCCGGAGAGCGATATTTTCCTGGACGACGTGACCGTCTCCCGACGTCATGCTGAATTCCGGCGCACGTCTGACGGTTTCGAGGTGGCCGACATCGGGTCGCTGAACGGGACCTACGTCAACCGCGAGCCCATCGAGGTCTCCCCGCTGTCCAACGGCGACGAGGTGCAGATCGGCAAGTTCCGGTTGGTGTTCCTATCCGGCGACCAGGCCCAGGGCGACACGGGGTCATGACACCCGCCGGTCTGCCCAGCGGACCGACAGCGTTGTCGGAGAGACGGATGTCGAACAGCTCCTCGGTGTTGACGCCCTACCCGGCCAGCCCTTCTGCGGTGGCCTTTCATGACTAGCTCCTTGGCCGACGACATGTCTTCGAATCCCTCGCTGAGCATTGGCGCCGTCCTGGCCAGGCTGAAGGCCGAGTTTCCGGATGTGTCGATCTCGAAGATCCGGTTCCTGGAGTCCGAAGGGTTGGTGACGCCGCATCGGACGCCATCGGGCTACCGGCAGTTCAGCGCCGCCGATGTCGACCGTCTGCGGTACGTGCTCGGAGCGCAACGGGACCAGTACCTGCCGCTCCGGGTGATCAAGGACCAGTTGGACGCGATCGACCGTGGGTTGGAACCCGGCACACCGGAGGCCCGGTTGCCGCGTTCGTTGACCATCGCGGACGGCCCGTCCCCGCGTGACTTCGCCGTGAGCACCCAGGTGCGGATGACCCGCGCCGAACTGCTGGCCCAGTCCGGTCTCACGGCCACATCGCTGGCCGAGCTCGAGCAGTTCGGGCTGATCTCGGTCGGCCACGATGGGTACTTCGACGCCGATTCCGTCCACGTCGCCGGCACCGCGGCCGAGTTGCTGGCGGTCGGACTGGAGCCCCGCCACCTGAGGTCGTTCCGCACCGCAGCGGATCGCGAAGCGACGCTGATCACCCAACTCGTCTCGGCCCAGGCGCACCAGCGGGACCCCGATGCCAGAGAGCGTGCCGGCGCCGAAGCCGCCCAACTGGCGAGCACGATTCTCCGTTTGCACTCCCAGTTGGTGAAGGCCGGATTACGGCGCGATCTCGGTCGCTAGTCGGACCCGACGAAGGAGGGGCGCCCAGCGCGTGAAGCGGCAGGATGGCTGCCCACACGCAGTTCGTCCGGCGTGTAGCGTTTCGAGTGACGGAGAAAGGCACACCGAGATGATCGAGATGCGCATCGTCGGCGTCCGGGTCGAAATGCCCAGCCAAACGCCGATTCTGATGCTGACCGAGGTCGATGGCCCACGTAGTCTGCCCATCTTGATCGGGTCTGCTGAGGCCACCGCGATCGCCATGCACCAGCAGGGCGTCCGGCCCAAGCGGCCGCTGACCCACGACCTGCTCGGACACGTGATCACCGCGCTCGGACGCTCCGTCGTGCAGGTTCGGGTGGTCGATTTTCGGGAGGGCACCTTCTTCGGCGAACTCGCCTTCGACGACGGCACCACGGTGTCGGCCCGGCCTTCGGACGCCATCGCGCTGGCGGTCCGGGTGGATATCCCCGTCTTCGTCGAGGAGGCGGTGCTGGCGGAGGCCGGGATCGTGGTGCCGGAAGACTCTGACGACGCTGTTGACGAATCCGACGACGCGGCGACCGGCGACGCCGAGGACGAGGTCGAACGATTCCGTGAGTTCCTCGACTCCGTCTCGCCCGATGACTTCGGCGGCGAGCAGAAGCCCTGAGGTCGCCACCTCCGGCGTAACCCTGAAGCTCAGGTTGAGGACACGCCGGGCCGGACGTTGACCGCCGGTGGGCCCCGGGCTTACCGTCAGGTACGAGTCACGCGGTTGTGATTCATCCCGGTCGTGGTTCGGGCGGTGCGGAGTCTCAAGCGGCGTTCAGTCTCAATAGCGTTCAGAGAGGTGGCGGCATGCCCGAGCAGGAGCAGGCTGCACTGTTTCCCAACACCTCCGTCCCCGATGAGTTCTCCGGTTACCGCGGGCCGACGGCCTGCCAGGCGGCTCGGATCACCTACCGGCAACTCGACTACTGGGCGCGCACCGACCTCGTCGTACCGACTGTGCGGGACGCCAAGGGCTCGGGCAGTCAGCGGTTGTATTCGTTCAAGGACATCCTGGTGCTGCGGGTGGTCAAGCGACTGCTGGACACCGGCGTCTCGTTGCAGAACATCCGGGTCGCCGTCGAACATCTGCGGGCACGTGGCGTCGACGATCTGGCTGGCGTGACGCTGTTCTCCGACGGCACCACGGTTTACGAGTGCACGTCCCCGGAGGAGATCGTCGACCTGCTGCAGGGCGGCCAGGGTGTTTTCGGGATCGCCGTCGGCGGGACCATGCGTGAGATCACCGGCTCCCTCGCCGAATTCCCCGCCGAGCGGGTCGACGGCGACCGGGTTGTTCCGGTGGAGCCGGACGAGCTCGCCCAGCGCCGGCAGGCCCGCACCGCCGGCTGAGTTCTTCCTCGGCGCCGCTGCTTCTTGCTCGACTACCACGTCATCAGGGTCCTTGAGCTGTCGTAAAGCCGAATCACCCTGATCCGGTGGCACTCAATCAGCCGTTCCAGCACCACGAACTTCCGTCCTCGCGCAGGCCACTGTCCGTTCAGCGTGGGTGCTGCCCACCTCCGCTTGTCGTGAGGTCAAACTAATGAGTTAGACTCATGATATGAGTGCATCTGTCGACGAGGAGGCCGTTGCTGCGTTGCGCGCAGCCGTGCTGGTCCTCGCCCGCAGAATGCGGTACCAGGTGGCCGGTGACGACGCCCCGTCCGCCACGGAAATGGCAGTCCTGGGCCGCATCGGCCGCTGTGGACCGATGACGCCCGGTCAACTCGCCCGCGCCGAGCACGTCCAGCCGCCGTCGATGACGAAGGTCATCGAGAGCCTGGAAGCGCGCGGCATGCTGCGGCGGGACCCGCACCCGACTGACGGCCGGCAATACCTGGTGTCCCGGACCGAAGCCGCCGAGGCTTTTGTGATCGAGTCCAGGAAGGTTCGGTCGGCGTGGTTGGCCGGTCAACTCGAGCTTCTCTCGGACGCCGATCAGCGCGCCATTGCAGCCGCGGCACCCGCGCTGGCCCGGTTGGCGGAGCAACCGTGAGCCTGTTGACACCACACCGTCGCTCTCCCGGTAAGGAGTTGTCCGGCACGGTGGATGACGGGCACACCTCAACATTCGCCGCACTGAAAGTCCGGAACTACCGGCTCTTCTTCGTGGGCCAGGTCGTCTCCAACACCGGTACCTGGATGCAGCGGATCGCGCAGGACTGGCTGGTCCTGCAGATCACCAACTCGCCGCTGGCCGTCGGGATCACCACTGCCCTGCAATTCCTGCCGATGCTGCTGTTCGGCCTGTGGGGCGGGTTACTGGTCGACCGCTACCCGAAGCGGCTGCTGCTGATGATCACGCAATCCGTCATGGGCCTGCTGGCTGTCATCCTCGCTGTGCTGACGCTGGCCGGGACCGTGCAGGTCTGGCAGGTCTACCTCATCGCGCTCGGGCTCGGTTTGGCCACTGTCGTCGACAACCCGGCTAGACAGACGTTCGTCAACGACATGGTGCCGAAGAATCTCGTCCGTAACGCCGTTGGCCTGAACTCCAGCAATTTCCAGCTGGCCCGCATGCTCGGACCTGCCGTTGCGGGGGTGCTGATCAGCGCCGTCGGGATCGGGTGGGCGTTCGCATTGAACGCGCTGAGCTTCGTCGCCGTCCTGGTGGCATTGGGGTTGATGCGCAGCACGGAACTGATCCGGATGCCGCTGGCGCCCCGCGGGCCCGGACAACTCCGGGAGGGCCTGCAGTACGTCCGCCGGACACCCGCGCTGCTCTGGCCCATCGTGCTGGTGTTCTTCATCGGGACGTTCGGCTACAACTTCGCGATCATCCTCTCCGCCTACACCAAGGACGTCTTCAACTCCGGCGCCGACGTCTACGGGCTGCTGAACACCATGATGGCCGCGGGTTCCGTGGCCGGTGCACTGGTGGCCGCCAGGCGGACCACCGCCACCCTCTCGGTGCTTTTCCTGTCGGCGGCGGGGGTCGGCCTCGGGCTGGTACTGCTCGGCCTGACCCCGTGGTTCATCCCGTTCGTCGCGCTGCTGGTCCTGGTCGGGTTCATCTCGGTCACCTTCAACACCCTGGGCAACTCATCGGTGCAGCTGGCCAGTTCACCGGAGCTGCGCGGCCGGGTGATGAGCCTGTACATGCTGGTCTTCATGGGCGGCACGCCGCTCGGTTCGCTGCTGGTCGGGTGGATCACCGAGCAATGGGGGGCACCGATCGCGCTGATCGTCTCGGGCGGGGTGTGTATCGCCGCGGCCGGCGGTGCCGCCGTGCTTGCTGCGCGGTCGGCCGGGATCTCGATCCACCTGAACCTGCACGGCGGGGTGCGGCGGCTCGCGTCCTTCGAGCGGCCGTCCTGAGCTCGGTTCGGCCGGCCGCTCGGGCGCCGCTGGTCGCCCCGGACGGGTTCTGCCGATGGTGGACCCGGACGAGTGCCCACTGAGCCTTGGATGTACTTCTGCCGCCACCGAGTACGGCGGCTGGTAGCGTCGTCGACGTCAGTGACCCCTGGCGGGAGAGTTCCGGCACCGGTGCGAACCGGGCAGTGACGGGACGCCGAAGGAGCAAGTCCTCCCCACAATCTCTCAGGCCACCGAACCGCCGGGGACAGACACCTCTGGAAACAGGGCGGCCGCGCCACCGATGGCGCTGTTCGCCTCGCCGAAGGGCCCGGTCGCGATTTCGCGGCGGGGTTCGACGCTCCGATGACAGAGGGGGAGACCGGGTCCGCCCGGTTCGGCCACATGTCATCAGTTCGCGATGCGCGGCACCATCAGCCGGGCGAGCGGGCGCGGGAGGCCCGGCCATGCCGGGCGGAGGTGGACAACCATGAGCACCCAGCAGGCAGTCAGCGGCACTGAGGTCACGACCGGACCGGAACCGGCGACGTCCGCGACCTTCGCCGACCGGCATATCGGTCCCGACTCGGACGGCATGGCCACCATGCTGCATCTGCTGGACAAGCCGGATCTGGACGCCCTGGAAGCCGCCGCGGTGCCGGCGATCATCCGTCATGAGCACTCGCTGAACCTGCCCGCAGCCCGCCTCGGAAACCGAGGCACTGGCCGAGCTGCGCGCACTCGCCGCGAAGAACCGGCCGCTGGTGCAGATGATCGGGCTCGGCTACCACGACACCATCACCCCCGGCGTCATCAAGCGGAACGTGCTGGAGAACCCCGCCTGGTACACGGCCTACACGCCGTATCAACCGGAGATCTCGCAGGGCAGGCTCGAGGCCCTGCTGAACTTCCAGACCGCCGTGTCCGACCTGACCGGCCTGGACATCGCAAATGCGTCCATGCTCGACGAGGCAACCGCGGCCGCCGAGGCGATGACGCTGATCAAGCGCACCGCGAAGTCCAAGTCCAGCAGATTCGTGGTGGATGCCGACACCCTCCCGCAGACCATTGCCGTCATCCGGACCAGGGCGGAACCGATCGGCGTCGAGGTCGTCATCGCCGATGTGTCTCTCGGCGTCGAGTCGTTGCCGGTCGGCGACTTCTTCGGGCTCTTGTTGAGCTACCCGGGCGCATCCGGGGCGGTGCGCGACCACGCCGAGCTGATCGAGGCCGCCCACCAACGCGAGGCCAAGGTCGCTGTGGCCACCGATCTACTTGCGCTGACCCTGCTCCGTCCGCCGGGGGAGATCGGCGCCGATGTGGCGGTCGGGTCCGCCCAGCGGTTCGGGGTGCCGCTCGGCTTCGGCGGTCCGCACGCGGGGTTCATTGCGGTGCGCAGTGAGATCCAGCGGCAGTTGCCCGGCCGGCTGGTCGGGGTGTCCCAGGACGCGCACGGCATCACGGCGTTCCGGCTCGCCCTGCAGACCCGGGAGCAGCACATCCGTCGGGAAAAGGCGACCTCCAACATCTGCACCGCGCAGGTGCTGCTGGCCGTCATGGCGTCGATGTACGCGGTCTACCACGGGCCGGACGGGCTGCAGCGGATCGCGAGCGCGTGCAGGGTCAGGCGCGGGAACTCGCGGACCGGCTGACCAATGCCGGAGTCGAGATCGAGCACGGCCTGTTCTTCGACACCGTCCGCACCGTCGTGCCGGGACGGGCGAGGGCGATTGTCGCGGCGGCTCGCGACAGGGGGATCAACCTGTGGGCCGACGGCGATGACGCGGTGCAGATCTCGGTGTCCGAGGCGACCACCGACGAGCACCTGCGGTTGGTGGTCGAGGCCTTCGGCGGTTCCCACGCAGCCGTACTCATCCAGGCTGACCATCACGCCCGGCGGCATCACCCGGACGTCCGAGTTTCTCACCCACCCGGTCTTCCATGCGCACCGCAGCGAAACGGCGATGCTGCGGTACCTGCGCAAGCTCTCCGACATGGACCTGGCGCTGGACCGGACGATGATCCCGCTGGGCTCCTGCACGATGAAGCTGAACGCCACCACCGAGATGGAGGCCGTGACCTGGCCGGAGTTCGCGGGCCTGCACCCGTTCGCCCCGGTCGAGGACGCCGCCGGGCTCCTGGAACTGATCGATCAGCTGTCCGCCTGGCTGTGCGAGATCACCGGCTACGCGGCAGTGTCCTTGCAGCCCAACGCCGGCTCCCAGGGTGAGCTGTCCGGGTTGCTGGCGATCCGCGCGTACCACCGGTCCCGCGGCGACGAGGGCCGGACGGTCTGCCTGATCCCGGCCAGCGCGCACGGCACCAACGCGGCCTCAGCGGTCATGGCCGGCATGAAGGTGGTCGTCGTCGGCACCGATACCGGTGGCAACATCGACATGGCCGACCTGCACGCCAAGATCGACAAGCATGCCGCCGAGCTTGCGGCGATCATGGTCACCTACCCGTCGACGCACGGCGTCTTCGAGGACACCATCACCGAGCTCGCCGACGCGATACACGCTGCGGGAGGCCAGGTTTACGTCGATGGCGCGAACCTGAACGCACTCGTCGGGGTCGCCCGGCCGGGTGCGTTCGGCGGCGATGTCTCGCACCTGAACCTGCACAAGACGTTCTGCATCCCACACGGCGGCGGCGGCCCCGGGGTCGGCCCGGTGGCGGTGCGCGAGCATCTGGCGCCGTTCCTGCCGAACCACCCGCTGGCGCCGACGGCCGGTCCGGCCACCGGCGTCGGTGCCGTGGCAGCGGCGCCATGGGGGTCGGCGTCGATCCTGCCGATCAGTTGGGCGTACATCCGGATGATGGGCGCGGACGGGCTGCGCCGTGCGACGCTGACCGCGATCGCCGCGGCCAACTACATCGCCCGCCGGCTCGACGAGCACTACCCGGTGCTGTACACGGGGGAGAACGGGTTCGTCGCGCACGAGTGCATCCTGGATCTGCGGCCGATCACCGCGGCGACCGGCGTCACCGTCGATGACGTCGCAAAGCGGCTGGCGGACTATGGTTTCCATGCGCCGACGATGTCGTTCCCGGTGGCCGGCACGCTGATGGTGGAGCCGACCGAGAGCGAGGACGTCGGCGAGATCGACCGGTTCTGTGCGGCGATGATCGCGATCAAGGGCGAGATCGACCGGGTCGGCGCGGGGGAGTGGCCGGTGACGGACAACCCGCTCCGCGGCGCGCCGCACACTGCGGCTTCGTTGGTCGAGGAGTGGGACCACCCGTACTCCCGGGCCGAGGCGGTCTTCCCGGCCGGGGTGTCACCGGCGCACAAGTACTTCCCGCCGGTAGGCCGGATCGACGGGGCGTTCGGCGATCGGAACCTGGTCTGCTCCTGCCCCAGTCCGGAGGCGTACGCGTAGCGAGCACAGTGTTGGTTGAAGTGCGCGCGGAGCAGTGGCGCCGACCAGTGAGTACCGGAGGCGTACGCGTGCCGACGGAAGACGTGCGAACCAGCACGGCACAGGCCTGGGGCGGGCCCGGCCAGGTCACGCCGAAGTAGCGGCGAACAACGGTCCTTCCGGTCACTGCCCCGCGGGGCTACCGTTCCTCTATGGACCGGCGGCTCATCGGAGCGCTGTTGGTCGTCGCGGCGGTTGTTGTGGCGACCGTCGTTCCACTGCGCGATGGGCTCCGGGTGGCCGGCAGCGCCGCGATCATCGAACTCCCGGCCGACCCGGTTGTCGGCGATTGCCTGCTGGAGCCGACGGCCGAGTTCTGGGACGGTGCCAGAGTCCCTCGGCGGCAGGCGACCGGCGCAACGGCGATCGAACCCGCCACGAAGAACCCCTTGGCACCGACCTTCGGCCCCTGCGGGGGTGGTGCAGTTGCCGGCGAGGTCGTCGCGATCATCTCCGCGACCGGCGACGCCAGTTCCCGAACGGCACGTGCCGAACGAAGTGGCCTGGACTGCCGCGCGTCATCGTTGGAGTTCGCAGGTCTGACCCGGGTGGACAGTCGGTACTCCGTCCCTGGTCAACTCGGCGCAGCGCCGGTGAGCTGGAGGTTCTCGATCAACCTACGGACGAGTTGGATGCTGCCGTCAGCAGTCCTGCGGGCCGCGGGTCGAACGTGGGTTGCGTGCGTGGTCAGTCCGGTCACGCCCAGCCGATATTTCGGTTCGATCGCCGGTGCCTACCGCGATGGGGACTTGCCGGCGCCGTACGGCACCTGTTGGGATCGACCCGAAACCGGCGCCGGCATACAGATCGTCTCCTGCGACCGGCCGCACAAGGCTCAGCTGATTGCGGCCGGCACGATTCCCTCCCGCGACGGCGTGACCACGGCGACAATCAGGCAATCGTGCAACGGGCTGACGGCCAGTGTGATGCGACGCGGTGACCCGACGGCCGGCGGCGGGCTCACCATCAAGGTGTCACCCGAGATCCCTGACCGTCAGGAGTGGCGTAACGGGAGCTTGGACGTCGTCTGCTTCGTGACGCCGACCGCTCAGTCGCTCACCGCATCGGTGGTCGGGCTCGCCGATCGGCCGATTCCGTACACCGGTTGACGTCATCGCCGGCGAGCGCCATTCCGAACAGCGGTCTGGTCGCGGGCTTGCGCCGACACGGTTCACCCCCCGCGGTTACGGTGGCTGGAATGGACCGTCGGCCGGCCGGAATCGTGGTGCTCATCGTGGCCCTCGTCGCGGTCATCGTTGTACCGTCCGTGGCCGGCCGCAGGGTCGCCGGGTCCGCCGTCGCAACAGTCTTTCCCCTCCCGCCGGCGGTCGGTGATTGCCTGCTGGCCCCGTTTCCCGGCTGCGGTACGATCGGGTCTTCCGGCCCAGATACCCATCACGGCAACCCGTTTCGGGTCATGCGTCGGCCCGATCGCCGGAGAAGTGGTCGCCGTGTGGCCCAACGCGGCCGCAGCACGTTCAGCCACCACCAGTCGGCAGGCCAGGCCCTGCTATCAGGCGACTGCGAGCTACGCCGGTCTGGCGTCCACCAGTGGGTCGACCGATGTCCCCGGCGCGCAACCGCGACGGAATCGTGCGCTGGATACCGACGATCGGCTTCGATCCGTATCACGTTGTTCCCGGCGAGCAGGAGGAGCGGGCGGGACGGTCCTGGGTGGCCTGCTTGGCGGTTCCGAACGGCCGGCCGGGGTACTCCGGCACGCTGAAGGACGCATTCACGACCGGATCCTTGCCGGCCGAGTTCGGCCTGTGCTGGGAGGGCGTGGACATCGACCGGCTGCCCCGCTCGGTGCCGTGCAATCAACCGCACGCCGCGGAGCTGCTCGCCACCGGATTCATCCGCGATCGGCTCGCTGCGCCCACCGAGTTCATCGACGCCGCCTGCCCGGCCATGGCGAGTCGGCTGATGCGCACCGACGACCCCACCCGCGGCGGGCAGTTACGGATCGTCTCGGATCGGTTCACCGCCGACGTCTCCAGCAGATCGGACGCCCCCTTGACGATCGGCTGCTTCGTGTCCTCTTCCGGTCCGCAGCGATTGTCCGGAACTGTCATCGGGCTCGGGGATCGCCCGGCCCCCTTGGTGGGATGACGGCGTGCCGGTCCACGGGCCCGGAACGGCCGACGGGCCGCGTGCAACCGTTCTGACCAGACTGTTCGCTGTGGTCCTGTTCCGGTCAGCCGGTGGGGGTTACGCCGACGGCGGCGGCCAACGCATCGGCGACCTGCTGACCCGCGTCCGGTAGTGCTGCGGCCTCCTGCTGTCCCGAACCTGCGGCCGGGCTGGTCGACGCGTCCGGACCGGTGGATCCAGCGGGCGTCGCCCCGGGCAGGACGAACCCGTTCTCGGTGAATGCCTGGTCACCCCCGGGACCGCGCAGATACGCCAGGAAAACGGCGGCCGCGTCCTTCATGGTCGGGGTGATCCAGGAAGCGGTCAGCGGAACCGCGTACACGGCGTCCCCGACGGTGCCGCCGGCTGGCGAGATTCCCGTCAGGCCAGGCGTTGTCGCACTGAACGTCACCAGATCGGATTCTACGACCGGAACCGCGGTGAAGCTGCTGGTGCCTGCGGCCAGTTGGGTCAGCGCTTCCTCGGTGGTGGCGGGTTGTGTGTCGGCCGGCTGTGCAGCGGCCGGCGTGGTCGGCGCGGGGGTGGTGCCCGCGTTGGTTGCGGGTACCGAAGCTGCTGGTGCGGCCACCGTCCCGCTGGCCAGAACGGCGAGATCGGCTGTGGCGGCGTCCACCGCAGCCACGTCGACCGCTCCGCCGGAGCGTGCCGCAACAACCGACTGCAGGGCGTAACTGGTGGCCCGATTGCTGGTCGGGTCCGGCAGGGCGACGACCAGATGCTGGCCTGACGGCAGGACGACGGACCCCTTCGGGCCGGTCGCGGCAGGCAGGTTCTTCCAGCTCAGCCCTGCTGCCGTGACGGTCGCGGCGTCATCGGTGCGGACCGCGAGGACAACCGGTGACGTCGCCATCGGGCTGGTGTCCCGGCCGGCGGTCAGCGCGGAGTTCGTCGCCTCCAGCGCGGTCAGCGATGCCGCTGAATCCGCCACCCACATGCCCGGGGCCGGCGCAGGGCCCTGCTGCCAGCCGGCGGCCAGTTCGGTGACGGTCTCGGAGGCTCTGCATTGTCGCCACCGTGGTGCTGACGCAGGCGGACCGGGCGACCGGGTTGGTGGCATCGAAAGCGGTGGCAGCGTCGGTGATCGCGGCGGTTGCGCCGGGAGCGCTCACTACTCCAAGCACGACCTGGGAGCTGCAGGTGGCCGCCTTCGCATCATCGCTGCCGCCGATGATCAGCAGGTAAGCCGTCGTGCTGACGGCAATCACGAGTACCGCCACGGCGGTGATGATGATCCAAGGGGCGACGCCGCGCCGGCCGCCCTCTGATGAATGGCGGGACGTCATCGCGCCTCCCGATCGCCGTTGATCACGCTGGTTCCCATCGTCACCGTTCTTCTTGTTCGCAGCGGCAATGCCAGTCCAGATGACAGCGTGCGGTGTTCATGTCGCCGAATCCGGTTTGCCGCGCCGGACGGCCCTCCAGCAGGAGCGCCTCCGGCCAGGCCAACTGTAACCAGCGAATGCCCGTTGACTGCTCCGATCGGGTGGCAAACCCGGTGACGGCATCGGTGATCGTGCCCATCGGACCGGCCATCTGTGTCAGGGTCAACCCGCACCGGCGGGGTCGTAGGCTCCGGGACAAACCGGAATTCCCTCCACAGACTGGCCCATCGGGTGGAAGCTGGTTGGATCACCTGCAACGATGGGATCACCGCGACTGTGCGCGGGGGAGTCACAGCGTGCATTGAAGCCGAGAGGACATCACTATGGCGAATCCGTTTTCCAAGGCCTGGAAGTACCTGATGGCGCTTTTTTCGTCGAAGGTGGACGAGTACGCCGATCCAAAGGTGCAGATCCAGCAGGCCATTGAGGACGCGCAGCGCCAGCATGCGGCGCTGTCCCAGCAGGCGGCGGCGGTCATCGGCAACCAGCGCCAGCTGGAGATGAAGCTGACGCGGCAGATGGGTGACGTGGAACGGCTTTCGTCATCGGCCCGGCAGGCACTGGTCCTCGCGGACGAGCAGCGGGCGAAGGGCAACAGCGCAGAGGCCGACAAGTACGAGCAGACCGCGCAGGCGTTCGCCACCCAGCTGGTCGCCGCCGAGCAACAGATGGAAGACCTCAAGACCATGCACGACCAGGCTCTACAGGCTGCTCAGCAGGCCAAGAAAGCCGTCGAGAACAACGCGATGCAGCTACAGACCAAGCTGGCGGAGCGGACCAAACTGCTCTCCCAGCTGGAGCAGGCGAAAATGCAGGAGCAGGTTTCCGCGTCCCTGCAGTCGATGTCGCAGCTGCAGGCCCCCGGCAACGTGCCGTCGCTGGACGAGGTGCGCGACAAGATCGAACGGCGCTACGCGAACGCCCTTGGCTCCGCGGAACTGCATTCGGACTCGGTCGAGGGCCGGATGCTCGAGGTGCAGAAGTCAACCCTGGACATGGCCGGTTCCGCGCGACTGGATCAGTTGCGCGTACAGATGCATCCTGAGCTGTCCGCGCAGCAGCCCCGGTCGATCGATTCGGCCACCGGCAACACTGCACCGGGTGCCCCGGTCGCGCAGCCCGTGGCGCAGCCGAACCAACAGAGCTGACGAGGTCGTGGGCTGATGAAGAAGGCCGCCGCAGCGGCACTGACGACCAGCGCCGCGGTCGCCAACGGGATGGAGTTGGCCGGACAGGTCAGCGCCACCGCGGCGGAGATGTTGCGCACCCGCCGTGATCCGGCGATGCAGGCCCAGAAGAGGAAGCGTGCGGCGAAACGCCGGCGTCACCGTGTGGTCGGCCGGCGCGGTCGTCAGCGGGGCGGTGGCGGCGACCGGTACCGCCGCGGTGATCCAGGGCGACACCGCGCCGGCGCGATCGGGGCGAATGGTCTTCCTGGTCGCAATTCTGATCTGGTGCATCGTCGGCATCATCCGTGCGTCGGTGGACCTCCGTGCCCGGAACAGGGTCATCGCGGCACTCCCCGCCGTGTCACCGGCCCGCCCCGCCGTGGCCGGCGAGATCCGCCCGGAGATGGCCAGACTCGACGGCTATTCGGACGGTCTGCGCGAGCTGGTCGGCATGATCGGGATCGTCGACGGCGACCCGTCGCTGCGTCAGTTGCGTGACGAGATTCTCAGTGCCGCAGACGTTTCCGAAGCCAGGATCCGCCAGCAGGCCAGGGACCTGACGGGTTTGCTGAAGGCCCGTCGATCCGCGCCGCCGGCGGCCGCGAAGCAACTGGACCCCACCGTCGGTGCATTGCGTCGGGACATTCGTGATGGTGTTGCCGGCTACGGCGACCTGGTCTCGGCGGTCAGCGAAACCGTCGCTGCGTCCCGTCGGCTGGCTGATCGGCAGGCTCATCCCGGCACGGTGTCCTTGACCAAGGCCGGGGCTTTCGATGACCCGGCCCTGCATCCAGAGTTGGACGAACCGATTCAACAGCTCCGATCGCTCGCCGCCGGGATGCGCGAGCTCACCCAGGACTAATTGTCGGTCGCCCGCAGACCGGGCCACAGGACGTCCAGCAGACGCTCCGGGAAATCCGGCACCGACTGCGGCTGCCCCATGCCCTTGGCATGCAGCACGGCCGGGGCCGAGATTGCCATCGAGGCAATCTCCACGTCCAGATCCGCCCGAAGTTCACCACGCTCGATCCCGTGCTCCAGCACCGTGCGCAGCCACTGCCGCCGGGGCATGATGACCCGCTCGAAGTACTCGGCGTACAGGTCGGGCCGGCTCACGCTGTAGGTCATCATCCGCGGCATGATCCGTCCGGCCAGTGACGTCGAGTCACGGTTGGCCAGGTAGCGCAGCGCCATCAACAGCCACGCCCGGGTGCTCTGTTCACCCAGTTCCGGAACCCGCGGGAAACTGTCGTTGAGGGTCGCGAGGGCGTCGATCACCAGTTCACGTTTGCCGGGCCACCGACGGTAGATGGTGGCCTTGCTGACCTCTGCCTTGGTGGCGACGGCCTCCATCGACAGTGCGTGATAGCCCTCGTCCGCGAATATTTCCAGGGTGGCATCGATGATTGCCCGGTCGGCGCGCTGCTCCCGCGGCCGACCGGGCCGCCGCCCTTCGCAGGCGACGATCCGGTCGGTGGGCGCGCCGTCCGTGATGTCGGCGCGATCAATGCTCACGACCGTCCTGCCGTGTCGACCGCACCCGCCACATCGCCCTCGTCGGAGGGCGCGGCGTGCCGGCCACCGGACGTCGGCTGCAGGGTGGGGCTGCCCACCTCGGCAGTCTCGGCAAGAGCGTGCTTGCCGGCGTGCTCCAGTGGTGCGTTTGCCGGTCTGACGTGTTCCAGTGGCGCGTCGGCGACGTGGGACAGCTCGCCATCCATTTCGTCGACCGTGTGTTCTCGATTCACAGCGCTCTGGTCGCCCGTCGGGGTCGAGCCAGGGCCCGAACCCGCCCAGGCAACGGCCTCCGCCTTGGCCGGCAGCCTCAGCACGATGACCGCAATGGCGATGACCAGCAGGCCTGCGGAAACAAACGCCGCGGTGTGCAGGGCCGGCATGAACGATTGGTTGGCCGCCGCCAGCAATTCGTTGATGGACGACTGCGGGACGGTGCCGGTCTTGGCCAGCACGCCCGCGACCTCGGTGGCCCCACCGATCGAGTCGGACGCAGCGGCGGCCAGTTCTGGCGGCAAGGGCTTGCCCTCGATCAGCGGGGTCATGTTGTTGCTGTAGACCGTGCCGACGACCGAGGACAGGATCGCGACACCGAAAACGGCGCCGACCTGCCGGACGGTGTTCTGCACGGCAGAGCCCGAACCGGATCGTTCCGGCGGGGTGGCAAGCGTCATCCGGGTGGTGGACGGCGCGATGGTGTTGCCGAGCCCGAAGCCGAACACGACGCCGACGACGATCAGGAACCACACCGGCGTGTCAGGGGTGAGGAAGGCGAAGCACAGCATCCCGGCCAGGGCGAAGACGAGCCCCGTCGTGATGACCGTGCGGGCGCCGAATCGGGCCACCATCTTCGCGCTACGCGGGGCGCCGAGCAGCTGCCCGACCGCGAACGGCAGGACCAGCAGGCCCGCCTGCAGCGGCGACCAGCCGCGAACGATCTGGTAGTAGAAGGTCAGGAACAGCAGGGTGCCCTGCATCGCAGCGAAGGCCAGTGAGACACCGGTCAGCGGGACCGAGAACGACCGGATGCGGAACAGTGACAGGTCGATCGAGGGATGCGTGCTCCTCAGCTCGTAGTAGCCGAAGCCGAGCAGGATCAGCACACCGACGACGATGAAACCCCAGGTGGTGGGGGCGCCCCAGCCGTCAGAGGAAGCGTTCTGGATGCCGTAGACGACGGCGAACAGGCCGACCACCGAGAGCACGAGGCCGACCGGGTCGAGTCTGCCGGGCCGCGGATTCTTGGTCTCCGGGACCAGGATGATGATGCCGATGATGCCGATGATGACGATCGGCACGTTGATGAAGAAGACCGAGCCCCAGTCGTTGCCGGTCAGCCACTGGAACCAGTTCGGGTGCTCGAGCAGCACGCCGCCCAGGACCGGGCCGAGTGCGACGGCGCCACCGACGGCGGCGGCCCAGACGCCGATCGCCTTGCCGCGCTCCTGCGGCGGGAAGATCACCGTGATGATCGAGAGCGAGATCGGCATGACGGACGCGCCGCCGATGCCCATCAGGGCACGGAAGGCGATGAGCTCACCCGGGCTGGTGGCGAAGGCGCAGAGCGCGGACGCCGCACCGAACAGGACCAAGCCGATCAGCAGGATGCGCTTGCGGCCGAACCGGTCACCGAGGACGCCCCAGGTGAACAGCAGCGCAGCGAAGGCCAGCGAGTAGGCATTGATCGCCCAGACCAGCTCGTTCTGGGTGGCTCCCAGGTCTTCCTGGATGGTCTTCAAGGCGACGTTGAGGATGGTGTTGTCGAGGATGACGACCAGCAGGCCGATCACCAGGACGGTCAGCGCCTTCCAGCGCTGCGGGTACATCCCGGCCGTGACCGATTGGGAAGCAACACTTCCCGTCATCGGGGCTTGGGGGTTGGACATCGGGCAACCTTCTTCTACTCATGAATCTTCAGGCAAGGGCGCAGACGGCAACGTCATTCTGTGCCGGACCTATTCCGAAACGCAACCGTTCCGTATCGTAATCCGAATCACGCTTCGGATCTGCTGTCCGGGGAATAGCAGCCGATGGCGCGGCGGACGGCTACCGGGGCGTGGGGCTTCTGGGCGGGCGGGGCTGAGGCAAGCTGGGCGGGCCGGCCGGTTCGCTGCGCCCTGTGGATCAGCGGCGGCGCCGCAGCGCGATGATCAGGACGACGATGGTGGTGGCCAGCATCGCCGCAATGGCCAACTGCCCGAGTGGGCTCGACATCCCGGTGGGGTCCATGCTTCGAGTGTGCCCGGATCGACTCCGGCGTGCCGGCACGCTGTGCGCGAGCGCCGCCGGGTCGGGGACCTGGATCTCGGAGCGTCTGTTACCGGAGGCAGTTGACGATCACATCGATCGCGCCCACCCGCCGCGGCCGCTACCCCGGCCGACCAGTGCCCGAAGTGCGGTTGCCTCGAGGCCGCACCAGACGAACATTTCAGCCCGATTATTTCGGTTATCGGCGGTGGCAATGCGAGTTGGCAACAACCATTACCCGGCCAATCTCAGAGGAATCTCAGACAGTCGTATTCGATGCGCTTCTTTCCTGTGAATGCGGTGAACGTGCTGCCCTGGCCGGCGAAACAATGGTTGACTCCAGCAATGACCAAGGATCACCGTGTTGCTCGACGGGACCACTTACACCGCAGAGTGCGAGTGATGACCATCGGCGCGACCGGACTGGCCGGCGCAGCCTCGGTTGCGTTGACGCTCGTGCTCGCCGGTCCGGCGTCCCAACAAGCGCAGGCGACAACTCCCTCGACCACCTCACCCGCAGAATCAACTGGCGCCACCGTTTCAACACCAGCAGCCCCCGGCGTTGTTGTACCGACGTCGCGGCCGACAACCGCGCCGCCCGTCGCCGCGCCGCCGCCCGCGGCCGCAGCGCCGGTCGAAGCTCCGCAGGTCGTCGATCCGCCTGCCCCGGCCGCGCCGGCGACGACCGCAGTCCCTGCCGCACCCGCGGCGCCGGTGCTCACCGCGCCCGTTCAGCCGCCGGTGGCGAGCGCCGGACGAGCGCACGCGCCCTCAGGAGGTTCGTGATGACGACCTCGCGCGACGGAGCACTCGCGGCTGAACCGCAGGACGGCGGGAGGCAATGAACTCGACGGTGGCTGCCGCCCTGGTGATCGCCATCGGGATCAGCAGTGCCTTGCGCCCGCGCTCGTCGCCGCGTGCCGGGCGCATCGTGCACCTGAGCGAGCACCTTCATCCCCGTGAATACGTCTGGGCGCGGTGATGAATCCCACCTCGAAGGGACGTGGGCGGGCGCAGCATGCAACGGCTGTCCTGGGCACCGGTCCGTCCGGGTCCGCACGCCTGCTGCCCGCGCAGAGCGTCACCAGTTGGACTGATCATCGCCAGTTGTTCGGCCCGGTGCTGCCGACATCCGGGACAGCCCTCGGTGACATGATCCAGGCTTCCGCTCTGCGCGGTCGCGGTGGCGCCGGATTCCCCACCGCCACCAAGATCGGGGCCGTCGCTAGGGCGGCCGGGCGGATCCGGCGGGCGGTCGTGGTGGCCAACTGTTGTGAGGGGGACCCGACGTCCCGGAAGGATCGGGTGCTCCTGCTGCACGCGCCGCACCTCGTCATCGACGGCGCCCTTGTTGCCGCTGCCGCAGTCGGTGCCGATCGGGTGATCTTCGCGGTACACCAGGGCTCTCGGGCCAAGAACGTCCTGGTCCGGGCGTTGGCCGAACGTGGAGCCGAGTCCGGCGCGGCAGAAGTGATCGAGGTGCCCAATCGATTCGTTGCCTCCGAAGCGAGCGCGCTGGTCAGGTTCTTGAACACCCGAGATGCACGACCGATCGGCAAGTTGCTGCCGGTCTGGGAGTCCGGGGTCGACGGCAGGCCCACTCTTGTCGACAACTGCGAGACACTGGCCCAACTCGCCATGATCGCCAGGTTCGGTGAGCAGTGGTTCCGGTCGGTCGGGCTCCCGGAGGAACCCGGAACGGCATTGGTGACCGTCGGCGGCGCAGTGCGGCGCCCCGGGGTGCAGGAGGTCGTCACCGGTACCCCGATCCGGGAGATCATCGCGGCAGCCGGCAACCCGTGCACGGGGTGGGCCCTCGTCGGCGGGATCGCCGGCCGATGGGTGGATCTCGCGGCGGTGGCAGACACCCGTTTCAGCACGGCTGATCTCACCGAGATCGGCGCCTCTCGGGGGGTCGCCTCGATCGTCGTCCTCCCCCACAACGGCTGCCTGTTGACGGAAACCACAAGAGTGCTCGGCTATCTCGCCGATTCCGGAGCCCTTCAGTGTGGGCCGTGCATGTTCGGCCTGCCAGCGATCGCGGCCGACATGGGCGCGCTCGGCTCCGGCGATCGGGATGCGCTGAATCGCCTCCGCCGTCGCCTCCCGACGATCGACAAACGCGGTGCGTGCGGTCACCCCGACGGGGCAGTCGCCCTGGCTGACAGCGCCCTTGCCGCGCTGACCGGCCCGTTGTCCTCCCACCTGTACCAACACTTGCGCCACCGAGGATGTCGACCGAGCCCGCCGGTGGTACCGCTGGGTGCCAGGATCACCCCAGCCAGGCAGGTGATGCGACGAGCCGCAAGGACGGCGAAGTCGTCCTGACGGTGGACCCAGGTCGCCTGTCGCCGCGCCCATGGCAGGGGGCGCCGACGAACTTCGCCGGGCCGTACCACTGGACGAGTGGTGGTCCCTCCTCCTGCTGGACCCTTGCATCGGGGCTGGCCAGGAGAGCGCGGGCGGCCGCGAATAGCTGCCCGGTCCCGGCGATTCGGGTCGAGACCCTGATCGCTCGGAATTCCCCGGTCGCGATATCTCATTTGTGCGGCGCTCCGTAGCTCGCGGACAAGGCATTTACGCCACATTTCTCAGAACGATCTCAGAGCGCGAATGCATTAACCGGGCAATGCTCGGCGAAATAATTCAACCCTCTCGGCGGACGTCGTCCGACAATGGTGTAATTCGCAAATGATGAAATCCGATCGGGTCCGGAAGCCGACTGACCTGCGCCGAATGGTGCGTGTGGTGACCGCGGGCGTTGCCGGTGCCGCCGGCGTCGCGTCGGTGGCCTTGACTGTCGCGATTGCCGGAACGGCAGCCGGCCAGAGCGGCGCGGCCGACCCTCCCACGGGTACCGCGGACCCGACTGCCGCCGCGGCGACGCCGACCATCAAGCCCGCGCGGCGGCCCCCGGAATCACCGGCGCGCACCGTGCTGGTGCCGCCGCTGCCCGAGCCGGACACCACTGAATCTCCGGCTCCCGCATCGGCCGGCGATCCGACATCGGTCGATCCCGCATCGGCCGTCGCGCCGTCGACCGAGCCTTCGCCGCCCGACTCCTTGACCCTGACGCCCGTTCTTGACCCGGCGACGTCCGAGTTGACCGCGGCCGACCCGCTGACCGTGGACCGGAGTTCCGCGGGCCAGGCATCCGTGCCCGATCCAGCAGGCCCGCCGCATCTGCCGAGCAGCGCTCCCGACCCGGTTCCGCCGGTTGACCCGGTTCCGCCGGTTGACCCGGTCCCGCCGGTTGACCCGGTCCCGCCCGCGGCGCCGATAGCTCCGGTCGCTCAGCCTGCGCCGGCCCCGCCGGTCATCCAGTCACCCGCGGGGCCGCCGGTGCCGAGTGTGGGCCCCCCGCATACGGCATCTGGGGGATCGTGATCGCACCGACTAATTGTCGGGCAACCCGTACCGCAGCTGATCGGTGACATCGAAGTCATCGCACACCGCGTGCCAGACCACCTTGGGGTCCTCGCCATCGGCGATCGCCTCGTCCGCAGTCCGGCCCTGCAGGGAACCGAACACATGGTCATGGGCCACGGAAGGGGCCCGCAGGGGCCCGAACTGAGCCTGCATCAGGCCACGAAACTCGGTGAGTCGCACGCGGACGACCCTAACCGAGCGTCGCAGGAGCAAATTGCCGCCACCACAGCCATCGGGGCACGAAGCCTGGCCGTCGAATCTTGTGACACGCCGAATCACAGAGCTGGCATATCGAACAGGTGTACGTCTAAAGTTGTCCCCATACCCGGATCCGTCCACAATCCAGTGGCGTTCGGGGTGACTGTCGGTGGCTCGCTCTAGCGTCAGCGATGACAAGCAGGACAACGGACTTTCGCTCGGCTCCGCGGAGTGTGGCGAGACATTTGACGAGAGGCACGGGGTGGGTCATGGCAGCAGCACCGGATCGTGAGAAGGCGCTCAACATCGCGCTGGCGCAGATCGAGAAGAACTACGGCAAGGGCTCGATCATGCGGCTGGGCGACGAGGGTCGCGCACCGGTCGAGGTGATTCCCACAGGGTCGATCGCCCTGGACGTGGCCCTGGGAATCGGCGGTCTGCCACGCGGCAGGGTCGTCGAGATCTACGGTCCGGAGTCCTCCGGTAAGACCACCGTCACCCTGCATGCCGTGGCCAGTGTGCAGGCCGCCGGCGGGATCGCGGCGTTCATCGACGCGGAGCACGCGCTTGACCCGGAGTACGCCAAGGCGCTCGGCGTGGACACGGACGCGCTGCTGGTCTCCCAGCCAGACACGGGTGAGCAGGCCCTGGAGATCGCCGACATGCTGATCCGCTCCGGCGCGATCGACCTGGTCGTTGTCGACTCGGTGGCCGCGCTGGTGCCACGCGCCGAGATCGAGGGCGAGATGGGGGACAGCCACGTCGGTCTGCAGGCCCGGCTGATGTCCCAGGCGTTGCGCAAGATCGCCGGCGCGTTGAGCAACACCAACACCACGATGATCTTCATCAACCAACTCCGCGAGAAGATCGGCGTGATGTTCGGCTCGCCGGAGACCACCACCGGTGGCAAGGCGCTGAAGTTCTACGCCTCCGTGCGGCTGGACATCCGCCGGATCGAGGCGCTCAAGGACGGCACCGACGTCGTCGGAAACCGGACCAGGGTCAAGGTCGTCAAGAACAAGATGGCCCCACCCTTCAAGCAGGCCGAGTTCGACATCATCTACGGCCAGGGCATCTCACGCGAGGGCTCGCTGATCGACGTGGGTGTGGAGCAGGGCATCGTCCGTAAGGCTGGAGCCTGGTACACGTACGACGGTGAGCAGCTGGGTCAGGGCAAGGAGAACGTACGGACCTTCCTGCGCGAGAACCCGGATGTCGCTGACGAGGTCGAGAAGCGCATCAAGGAGAAGCTCGGAGTCGGTGCCCGGATCGATCAGGACGAGCCGGTACCCGCGCCGGTCGATTTCTGATCCGTCGTGGCGGCACCGAATATGGCCGGGCCCCATCAACCCGGCGGATACCAGTACGACGACAAC
Organism: uncultured Actinomycetota bacterium; assembly: GCA_963730295.1. GTDB lineage: Bacteria > Actinomycetota > Actinomycetes > Mycobacteriales > Nakamurellaceae > Nakamurella. Next base: position 169,599 of record CAVSRE010000020.1, read on the forward strand.
GAACAGCAATCAGAGCCAACGGACGCCGGCCAACAGGCGGCAGACCGGGCACGGGCGGCACGCATCGCGGAACTGGCCGCCCGGCTCGCCGCGATCGAGTCTCGGGATCGGGCCGGCGCTTCCGTATCGGTTGATGCTTCCGATCGAGCCGCCAACCCCGTCCGGTCCAACGCTTCGTCAGACCGGGCGACGCCGCTACATCCGTCGTCCGGGTCGTGCGCCGGTTCCACGGTGTCGCCCGGAACCAGCTGGCAGGGTGGACCGGCGTCTCGCGGTGCATCGTGGGCGTCGGTGCCGATCGGGTCCAGCGGGTCGACCGGTGTGACCGACCGCCGGCGGACTGCGCCGGGTGGTCATCCGGAGGATGCGCCGGGTGATCCGGAAGCGGTTGCCAAGGCGATCTGTCTGCGGCTCCTGACCGGGGCCGCCCGTCCTCGAGCCGCCCTGGCAGCGGCGCTGCGGCAGCGGGGGATTCCGGATGGCGTCGCCGACGCGGTGCTTGACCGGTTTGTCGAAGTTGGCCTGATCGATGATGAGGCCTATGCCGCGGCGTTTGTGGCGGCGAAGCATCGGGATCGCGCGCTCGGCGTTTCAGCGTTACGTACCGAGTTGCGCCGCAAAGGTGTTGACGAGGTCATTGTCGATGCGGCGGTACAGGCCGTTGACTCCGAGGCCGAACGGGATCGGGCGCGGGCGTTGATCTCCCGGCGCGTCGACGCTGCCATGAGCAACGGTGCTCCTGCCGCCCGGCGACGTTTGGTCGGTTTGTTGGCCCGGCGAGGGTATTCGGCCGAGTTATCCAGCCAAGTGGTCGACGAGACACTCGCCGAGTACGGAGCCGGGCAGGATGCCGGCTGGCCCGATTGGTCCGGCGGCTGATCGCGTACCAGCAGGACAGCGACCGGAACGACTGGTCCACTGGGCGATCGGGATCCGTGCATCGACTGTGCGCTCGCACCGGCAGCCAGGTTGGAGGCCGAATGAGTCGCTTGCGCCGGACGGCGTTTCGGGTGGCGCTCGGCGGCCGTCGGGGCGACGGCAGCGGGTCGGCTTGACCCTTTGTGTGCGGCTCCCTAACCTCGTGTGTAACAGGAGAGTCATATAACGCGCACCGAAGGGCTGCGCGGCCGATAGCGGTGAATGTGCCGCACCAGCTCCGGCGTTGCCGGGGTCGTTTGCGTTGACGCCCGACCGGGCGTCGACGTCGTTGAGGTCGTATCTGTTGTTGGGTGCGTTCGCGACCCTCCTGCCGTCCCAATTTTGGGCGGTGTGCCCTCTCTGGCTGCCGCCCGCGCGGCGTCGATGAGGAGGGGTGGGGATGTCTGAGGCACTCGTCATCATGGTCGTTTTGACCGCAGCGCTGCTGATAGCAGTACTTGCGGTGCTCGTCCTTGCCCGCAGGAAAGCACCTCCCGCCCCGGTATGGGACGAAGACGCGCTCCGCCGGCTGGTCGAGCAAGCGGTCGGGCGACCGGCGTCCGATGCCGCGTCCACGGAGCTGACATCGCCGGCCGAGCCGGACCTCGGTCGGTTCGCCTTACTCAGTCACGAGGCCACCGCAGCCGCAGAGGCTGCGGACGCCGTTCGCAGGACCGCCTCAGAGGCAGCGGATGAGCTACAGCAGCGCTCCCGACGAGACGCCGAGCAGGTCAGGGCCGATGCCAGATCAGAGGCCGAGCGCACGGTCGCGGCCGCCCGGGCCCAGGCCACCGAGCTGCGCGCCGGGCTCGAGTCCGAGCGGAACCGCATCACCCAGGAGGCCACCGCGGCCCTGGCCGACGACCGCAGGGAGCTGCAGGAGGCCGAGCAGCGGCTCCGCGCCGCAAGCCAGGCGCTCGCGGACGAACAGCAGGCGCTGGTTGCCGACCGTCGGCGCATCGGATCCGAGCAGGGTGAGCTGACGGACACCAAGCGCGATCTTCAGTCGCGTGCCGAGGCGCTGGCGAACGATGCTGCGCAGCTGAAGAGCCGCGCCGAGCAGTTGGATCGCCGCGAGCAGGAGCTCAGTTCAGCCGCCGCGACCCAGCAGGCTGAACTTGTGAGGATTTCCGGCCTGACCGCGGAGGCGGCGCGGGCCGAGCTGTTGGCCGGGCAGGAGGAGGCGGTCCGCCGCGACTCGGCCATGATGATCCGGCGCATCGAATCCGAGGCGCAGAATTCGGCCAAGCAGCGGGCCAGGGCGATCGTCGCCGACGCGATCCAGCGGGTCGCGTCGGATCAGACTGCGCAAACAGTCGTCGCCGTCGTTCATCTGCCCGCCGACGAGGTCAAGGGGCGGATCATCGGCCGTGAGGGCCGCAATATCCGTGCCTTCGAGACCGTCACCGGGGTCAACGTCATCATCGATGACACCCCGGAAGCCGTTCTATTGTCCTGCTTCGACCCGGTCCGCCGAGAGATCGGCAGGATCACTCTTGAGATGCTGATCGAGGACGGCCGGATCCATCCGCACCGGATCGAAGAGGCCTACGAGCGGGCCCGCGATGAGGTCGAGGTGCTCTGCCAGCGGGCTGCCGAGGACGCGATGCTGGCCGTCCGGGTGACCGACCTGCACCCGGAACTGGTCACCCTGGTGGGCCGGCTGAAGTACCGGACCTCCTACGGTCAGAATGTGCTGGGCCACCTCGTCGAAACAGCGCACATCGCCCGCGGCATGGCCGTTGAGCTGGGTATCGATCCCACGGTGGTCAATCGCGGGGCGTTCCTGCACGACATCGGCAAGGCACTCACTCATGAGGCGCAGGGATCGCATGCCATCGTCGGCGCCGAACTCGCCCGCAAGTACGGCGAGGCCGAGGACGTCGCGCACTGCATCGAAGCACACCACGACGAGGTTCCGCCGGCGACCGTGGAAGCGGTGCTGACCCAGGCCGCTGACGCCTGCTCGGGAGGAAGGCCCGGCGCCAGGCGTGAGTCGCTGGAGTCCTATGTCCAGCGGCTGGAACGGATCGAGGCCATCGCCGGCGCGAAGCGCGGCGTCGAGAAAGTCTTCGCCATGCAGGCCGGCCGCGAACTGCGGGTGATGGTCAAGCCCGATATTGTCGACGATCTCGAGGCTCATGTGTTGGCCCGCGAGGTCGCCAAGCAGATCGAGGAGGAGCTGACCTACCCCGGTCAGGTCCGCGTCACCGTGATCCGGGAGTCGCGCGCCACCGAGATCGCCAGATAGTCGGCTGGTTGGGCGGTGCGCCTGCTCGGTGGGCCGGCGGTCCGTGCTCCCTGAGTTCACCGACCGCTGGGTGCCCTGCCTTCGCCCGGCGCGCCGGCGAACGCCTGCGCGATCGTGATCCATTGCTGCGCAAGGGGTCCGGTGGCCGTCAGGTGGAGGTCGTCGGGGTGCCGTCGCTGGGTGACGAGCAGGGCGAAATCCACCGCAGGTCCCGAGACCCGCTCAACGGCTTCCGGCGGGCCCCACGACCAGATCGCGCCCGACGGCGCCGCGAGTTCGATCAGGAACGGATCGGGTGGGAGCGGCAGGCGGTTGGTGCGAAACGCGTGGTCGCGGGTGCGAACCCCGAGTTCGGCGACGTGTCGCAGCCGATCGGTCGGTGTCCGGGCGATACCCAACCCGTCGGCGATGTCCTGGCCGTGCGCCCAGGTCTCCATGATTCGAGCGCTGGCCATCGTGCCCGCGCCCATCGGGGGTCCGATCCAGTCCAGCCGTGCTCCGGATGGCACCTTGCACAGTGCGTCGATCACGGCGACCCGCCCGGTACGCCAGGAAGCGAGGAGCTCCTCCGCAGGAGTGCCGGCGCCGAGGCGTGCGCCGTCCTCGATCGCTTGGGCGAGGCCGGCGGGGTCCGTCAACGTCGACGTGGCCGCCCGGAATCCGGCCGGATCGCTCCCGGCCAGCACGGTCAACTCGTCCGTCCATCGCAGGTGGCCGATCTGATGGCCGATTGTCCAGCCGGGGGCCGGTGTAGGGGTCGCCAGGTCGACACCGTCGGCGCTGACCAGCGCATCCAGGTCGACACCCTCTGCGGAGAGATCGGCAAGAACTGTGGCAAGGGCCGATGTTGCGGTGCTCATCGACCCATCCTGCCCCGGGCACGACCAGCCGCGCCGGTTGACTGGCCACGGCGAGGATCACCCCAAGTGCAGGGTCTGGCTCACCTCTTGAATTCGTCGATGCCGGGTACCTCGAGGATCTCGACTTCCTGGCGGGCGGCCAGCAGATCGTCCTGCTGCCCGGCGTCGATCTTGACCACCTTGCCGCCACCCTTGCGGGTGCGCAGCTTGAGCTCAAGATAATTGGACAGCGAGTTCAGCAGCAGGTTGATGATGATGTAGATGAGGGCGACCACGACATAGGTGGGCAGCAGGTTGCCGTAGTTGCTCGCGGAGGTATTCGCGGCCCGGCGCAATTCGACGTAACCGACCAGGATGCCGCCGAGTGCGGTGTCCTTCACGACAATGACCAGCTGAGAGACCACGGCCGGCAGCATGGTGGTGAGCGCCTGCGGCAACAGCACGATCGTCATCAGCTGGGTCTTGTTCATGCCGATGGCGAGCGCGGCTTCGGTCTGACCTCTGGGCACGGCCTGGATGCCGGCCCGGACGACCTCGGCGAGCACTGACCCGTTATAGAGGACCAGGCCGATCACGACGGCGGCGAATGGGCTGGAGACGCCCAGGATCGCGAACCACAGCTGGAAGGCGAACAGCATCAGAATGATGACCGGGATGGCCCGGAAGAACTCGACGATGACGCCGACCGGAACCCGGATCCAGGCGTGGTCGGACAGCCGGCCGACACCCAGCAGCGCGCCGATCGGCAGCGCGATCACCACGCTGACGGCGGCGGCCTCCAGCGTTGCCCAAAGGCCGGGGAGCAGGTACGTCGTCCAGTTCTGGATTTCCAGGAAGGGCGACCACTTGTCGGCGGTCAGCTGGTTCTTGTCCGCCAGGGTGGCGAGGACATACCAGGCGAGCAGCAGCAGGAGCGCGGCGAAGATGACGCTCATGATCAGGTTGAAACGCCTGGCCTTGGGGCCGGGAATGTCGTAGAGAACGCTCGCTCGCTCGCTCATGCCAGCCCTCCGCTCGCTCGAACGCTCATCGCTTCACCGCGTTCCGCTTGGCCAGCGCACCGAACACCAACCCGGTGGGCAGCGTGAGGACGATGAACCCGGCGGCGATCACCAGGAACACCGCGGTGAACTTGTCCGCCTCGTTCTCGATCAGCGTGTTCATCAGGACTGCGGTCTCGGCCACCCCGATGGCGGAGGCGACGGTGGTGTTCTTGGTCAGGGCGATCAGCACAGAGCCGAGCGGTGCGATCACCGCCCGGATGGCCTGTGGTAGCACGATGATCCCGAGGACCTGGGTGAAGGTCAGTCCGATCGCGCGCGCAGCCTCGGCCTGACCGGCAGGCACGGTGTTGATACCGGAACGGATCGCCTCACAGACGAACGTCGAGGTGTAGATGATGAAGCCCAGCACGGCGAGCCGGAAGTTCTGGTTGTCCAGGAAGGCCTGCGGGTTGACGCCGGCCTCCCGGGTGGCCAGCCGCACACCCAATTGATTGGCGATCACCTGCGACATCATGATGATGATCAACGTGAGCGGAATGTTCCGGAAGATGTTGATGTAGACGGTGGCGAAACCGCGCATCAGCGGCACCGGACTCACCCGCATCGCAACGAGAACGATGCCCAGGATGAACGATCCGATCGCCGACCAGAAGGTCAGCTGCACCGTCATCCAGAACGCACCGAGCACGTCATATCTCGGGTCGGACAGGAAGCTGAAATCCACGACCTAACCTCTCATCCTGGCATCACGCGAGTGAGCTGGGGGCACAGGGTGAAGCAGTGGTGGAGCCGGACAGGCCCCCGAAGCAACGTCCGAGGGCCCGTCCGCTTGCGATCAGCTGGTGGGGGTGGGCGGGTCCGGGATCGTGAAGCCGGACGGGCCAACGGTGCTTTCCAGCGCGGTCTTCCAGCTACCGTCGGCGATCATCTTCGCGATGGCAGCGTTGATGGCCGCCGTCCCCGCGGCGTCGTCCTTCTTCAGACCGATGCCGTAGTTCTCGGTGGAGAAGCCCTTGCCGACAACCTTCAGCTCACCCGGGTACTGGGCGGCGTAGCCCGCCAGGATGACGTTGTCGGTGGTGACCGCGTCCACTGCACCGGAGCGCAGTGCCTCGACGCATTCGGTGTACGTGCCGTACTCCTGCAGCGCGACATCCGCCGCGTAGTTGTCCTTCACCTTCTGCGCCGAGGTGGATCCGGTCACCGAACACAGGATCTTGCCGGACATCGCCTCCGGCCCGGTGATGTCGGTGTTGTCGGACTTGACCAGCAGGTCCTGGGCGGCGACGAAGTACGGCCCCGCGAAGTTGACCTTTTCCTTGCGGGTATCGGTGATCGAGTATGTTGCGACGATGTAGTCGACCTCACCGCGTTCGATGAGTCCCTCGCGTTCGGCGGACTTGGACTCCTTGAACTCGATACTGTCCGCGGGCACGCCGAGCTGATCGGCCACGTACTTGGCCACCTCGACGTCGAAGCCGGAGAACGTGCCGTCCGGGTTCTTGAGACCCAGACCCGGCTGGTCGAACTTGATGCCGACGACCAGCTTGCCGTCCTTCGCGCTGGTCAACACCTGCGAGTCACCGGCCGCGCCAGTGACCGCGGCGCTCACCTCACTCTTCACGCTGCCGGCGGCGCTGCTCATCAGGCTCTGCGCCTCGCTGGCGACGCTCGAAGCCGCGCTCGCGACAGAACTCGCCGGCGTGGTGGTGTCGTTGCTGCTGCTGCAGCCGGATACGACGAGTGCGAGCGCAGCCGCACCAGCAACTGCTGATGCGATCTTGGCCAGTCTCATTCGGGTGATTCCCTTCGGTGATCGTCGGTACGGGTCGGTCCCGCGCCGCAGGTCAGTGTGTGAGGATCTTGCTGAGGAAATCCTTCGCACGATTGCTCGTCGGATTGGTGAAGAACGTTTCCGGGGGTGCGTCTTCGACGATCTCGCCGTCGGCCATGAACAGCACCCGGTCCCCGGCCTTGCGGGCGAATCCCATCTCATGGGTGACGACCAGCATCGTCATGCCCTCGCGGGCCAGCGACGTCATGACGTCCAGTACCTCGTTGACCATCTCGGGATCGAGGGCGCTGGTCGGCTCGTCGAACAGCATGACCTTGGGCTGCATCGCCAGCGCCCGCGCGATGGCGACCCGTTGCTGCTGGCCGCCGGAGAGCTGCGCGGGCAGCTTGTCCTTCTGGGCCTCGATACCGACTCGCTCCAGCAGGGAGACGGCGAGTTCCTCGGCCTTGCCCTTGTTCATCTTGCGGACCTTGATCGGGCCCAGGGTGACGTTCTGCAGGATCGTCTTGTGTGCGAAGAGGTTGAAGGACTGGAAGACCATCCCCACGTCCGACCGCAGTTGGGCAAGCGCCTTGCCTTCCGCGGGCAGCGGTACCCCGTCGATCTCGATCCGCCCGGAATCGATGGATTCCAGCCGGTTGATGGTTCGGCACAGCGTGGACTTTCCGGAGCCGGATGGCCCGAGCACGATGCATACCTGGCCGGACGGCACATCAAGCTGAATGTTCTTCAGGACGTGCAGCGCGCCGAAATGTTTTTCGACGTCGTGCATCGCGACCATGGGTCGGTCACTGGTTGCCGTCGGACTTCCGGCGTCAGCACTCACATGGCCCTCCCGGGGGTTTGTTCCCGCGCCTTCGAGCTACGGGGTATGTGGAGCCTGTCACACTGGCCCGCACTATGTTGCTCGGACGGCCAGCGGTAATCGAACAGTTACCCACCGGCCGCATGCATCAAGGTGCTGGCGGAAGCACCGTAGGACACTGACAAGCACGTCGAGCTGTGGTCTGACGGTGGGCGACAAATCTTCCTTGGTTCGGACCCGATGGGTGAGGAACGTACGCTGATCGGCGTGAGTTCTGCCCTGACCGACCGGACCGCCGCCCGGTCAACCGCCACGCCGTCAACAGCCCGTTCGGACGGCGTACTGACGCGCACCTACCAGGTGCGCACCTACGGCTGCCAGATGAACGTGCACGATTCCGAACGGCTCTCCGGGCTTCTGGAACAGGCCGGCTATCAGGCGCTGACCGAGGGTAAGTACGCCGATGTGGTGGTCTTCAACACGTGCGCGGTGCGGGAGAACGCCGACAACAAGCTGTACGGCAACCTCGGGCACCTGGCGTCGGTGAAGGCCAAGAACCCCGGCATGCAGATCGCCGTCGGCGGTTGCCTGGCGCAGAAGGACGGCGGCGAGATCCTGCGCCGCGCGCCCTGGGTGGACGTGGTGTTCGGCACCCACAACGTGGGGTCGCTACCTGTTCTGTTGGAACGGGCCAGGCACAACGAGGAAGCCCAGCTAGAGATCCTGGATTCACTGGAGGTCTTTCCGTCCTCACTCCCGGCCAAGCGCGACTCGCACTACTCCGGCTGGGTGTCGATCTCGGTCGGTTGCAACAACACCTGCACGTTCTGCATCGTCCCGTCGCTGCGTGGCAAGGAGGCCGACCGCCGTCCCGGCGACGTCCTAGCCGAGATCGAGATGCTTGTCGCCGACGGTGTTCTCGAGGTGACGCTGCTCGGGCAGAACGTCAACTCCTACGGCGCCGAATTCGGCGATCGGGCCGCGTTCGCCAGACTGCTACGCGCCTGCGGGGCCATCGACGGGCTCGAACGCGTGCGGTTCACTTCGCCGCACCCGAAGGACTTCACCCACGATGTCATCGAGGCCATGGCGCAGACTGCCAACGTCTGCCACCAACTGCACATGCCGTTGCAGTCCGGGTCCGACCGGGTGCTCCGGGCGATGCGCCGCTCCTACCGTAGCGAGCGGTACTTGAACATCCTGGCCGAGGTTCGGGCCGCCATGCCCGACGCGGCCATCACCACCGACATCATCGTTGGCTTCCCCGGGGAGACCGAGGACGACTTCCAGGCGACGCTGGATGTCGTCTCGGCCTCCCAGTTCGCGGCTGCCTTCACCTTCCAGTACTCGCCCCGGCCCGGCACCCCCGCAGCCACGATGCCTGACCAGGTCCCTCGGGAGATCGTCACCGAGCGGTTCCAGCGGCTGATGGCCGTTGTGGACGAGTCGTCATTGGCGGGCAACCGGGCCCAGGTCGGCCGGGTCGTCGAGGTACTGGTCGCCGCCGGTGAAGGGCGCAAGGACGAGGGCCGCGGACGACTGTCCGGCAGAGCAAGGGACGGTCGGCTTGTGCATTTCACACCCAACGGCGCTGTCGACCGGGCGATCCGTCCCGGAGACGTGGTGACCACCACCGTGACCTACGGCGCGCCGCATCACCTGGTGGCCGACAGCGCGGTACTCAGCCACCGCCGGACCCGCGCCGGTGACCGGTCGGCGGCCGGGCGTTCGCTGACCACCCCGGGAGTGGGGCTCGGCATGCCCGGGCTCGGACGGCCGGCCCGCGTCGATGTGCCGGCGTCCGCGTGCAGCGCCGGCTGACTCAGCTCGTTCGGCGCCGGTTGATGGACGTTTGCGGAACCTCGACGCATCTGCCTCGCAGGTTCGGCGACTGAACCGCTGCATCGGCGAGCAACTGTGCAGACGTTCAGGGCTGCGTTTCGATGTGAGCCGCAGTCAGGGTTGCAGGATCAGGTCCGCCCGACCGCGAGACTGGAGCACCACTGCGGCGTTCCGGCCGTCGGTTCCGTTCACCGCTCGATCGTTGGCAGCCTGCGGCGTGCGACCGAATTCGACGTGCCGGCCCACCAGTCGATCCAGCCGGAGCGGCTCCGGGGTGTCCAGGAACCAGATCTCGGCCACCAGCGAGCGCAGCCGGTCCCATGGCGGGGTTTCCAGCAGCAGGTAGTTGCCCTCGGTGATGATCACCCGAGCAGATGGCGGCACGGCGACCGCGCCCGCAATGGGTTCTTCGATCGACCGCCGGAACTCCGGGGCGTAGATCGGGTCCCGTCCGGTTCCCGGGCCAACCGAGCGAGCAGTGCAACGTAGCCGCCAGCGTCGAATGTCTCGGGTGCGCCCTTGATCTCGGCAAGTCCGAGGTGGTCGAGGACCTGCTGCGCGAGGTGGAAGCCATCCATGCATACCAGCACCGCGCCCGGCCCGTACGCGGCGACCAGATTCGCCGCCAGGGTCGACTTCCCGGCTCCGGGCGCTCCCGTAATGCCGATGATCAGGCGGCCACGAGCCTCGTCCACCCCGTCGGGCCGCGCATCCAACAACGCCTCGATCCGGGCGGCGAGCAGGGTCGGGTCGGCCCGAACCGAGGGCGGCAGGAGCGGCGTCGTCGCTGTCGACGTCGCATCCTGCGGTGACGTCACCCGTCGACGGCGCCCTGCGCCGTCTTGAGCCACTCTTCCCACTGCGCGGCCTGCTTGTCGGCATCGCGTGCCTTGCGCTCGTCGCCGGCGGCCCGGGCCTTGGCGGCCTGCGCGTGGTAGGCGTCGACCCGCGCCTGGAACTGTGCCACCCGCGCCGTGGTCTCCGGGTCGGTGCGCCGCCAATGCCGGTCCTCCGCGGACTTCAACTTTTCTTCGACGGCGTGCAATCGCTGGTCGAATTCGCGTATCCGTTCGCGGGGGACCTTTCCGGCTGCCTCCCAACGTTCATGAATTGACCGCATCTTTGCCTTTGCGGCATCCAGACCCGCTGTTGGATTGAGCTTCTCGGCCTCTTCGAGCAACTTCTCCTTGATTGCCGCGTTGGCCTCGAATTCGGCGTCGCGGTCGGAGAACGTCTTATTGCGTCGAGAGAAGAATTTCTCCTGCGCAGCGCGGAATCGCGCCCACAGTGCGTCCTCGACGTCCCGTGGGGCCCGTCCGGCGGCCTTCCACTCCTCCATCAGGGCGCGGTAGGCGCCAGCGGTCTCACCCCATTCGGTGGCATCCGAGAGGGCCTCGGCCTTTTTGATCAACTCTTCCTTGGCGTCCTTGGCGGCACCGCGTTGCTTGTCCAGTTCGGCGAAGTGCGAACCGCGGTGCCGGGTGAAGGTATCCCGGGCCTTGGCGAATCGTTTCCACAGGGCGTCGTCGGTCTTCCGGTCGATCCCGCGGATGGTGCGCCATTCCTCGACGATGGCCTTCAACCGGTCGCCGGTGGTCTTCCACTGGGTCGATTCGGCGAGCTCCTCCGCCTCGACGCACAGTGCTTCCTTCGCCTTGATGGCGGCGGCCCTGGCCGCGGTCCTGGCGTGGGACGCACCGGCGATGGCCGCATCCGCGGCGCCGATGACGATCTCCAGCCGGATCGCAGCACTGTCCAGATCGCCGATCGCCGGCAGGGTTTCAACGGTTTCCCGGAGCGCAATGGCCTGGGTCTTGGTGGCCTTCGGATCGCCGGTGCCCGACGCCAATCGCGCCTCCAGCAGGCCGATTTCGGTGGAGAAGTCGTCGAACCGGCGTCCGAAATGGTGCAGACCGGCCTCGGTGTCGCCTGCCTGCCAGTTGCCGATCGCCCGCTCGCCGGCCGAGGTCGTCACGTAGACGACACCGTCCTCGTCGATCCGGCCCCACAGATGCGGGTCGACACTGTCCACGATCGGTTCGACGACGACTGTTGGCTGGGTAGCCGGCAGCACCGGGCTGGGTCGACCACCGGGGCGTCCTCCCGGACGCCCTCCCGAGCCGCCCGGACGGCCGCCCTTCGATCGTTGCCCGGCTGGTCGCGGGCCCGATCGGCTGACCGTGGGCATCGCGACGGGCTTTTGCTCGGGTGTCACCGTGGGCATGGGTGCGACCGGGTGCGTCGGCTCGACGACGGGTATCGCGACGAGGGCATCCGGGCTGTCCGCGGTCGTGGTCCCGGAGTCGTCGGGTTCGGTCGCCCGTTCTGTTGGGGGTGCTGAAGGCTCCTCGGCGGCTGCTGCCTCGCCTGCGTCGGTTGCTGCCTCGCCTGCGTCGGTTGCTTCCGCTGCGGCATCAGGTGCCTGGTCGGCAACGGGCGCCGCATCCGGTTGTTCGGGCGTCGCGTCCGGTTGTTCGGGCGTCGCGTCCGGTTGTTCGGGCGTCGCGTCCGGTTGTTCGGGCGCCGCATCCGCGGGTTCGGGCGCCACATCCGCGGGTGCGGGTTCACCTGCGACGATCGGGTCTTGCGTTAATGGCCCATCCTGGGCCCCCGGGGTGTCGGGAACCGATGGGGTGTCGGGAACCGATGGGGTGTCGGGTATCTCGGGTAGATCGGGTACTTCCGGCGCTGGTGCCGGGCCGTCGGGGATCGGGATGTCCGGTGCGGCAGGTGGCTCGGGAATTGTCAGCTCCGGCGCCGGCGGGTCATCGGGCATCGGGATGCGCGCGGACTCGTCAGTCACCTGATCATCCGCTACGGCGGTCATCGTCTCGCCGTCAGCCGCCTGCGAGCGAGCGCCGGGCACAGGGGCTGAACTGTTGTCCTCGGACATCGGCGGGGACCTCCTACTGCTCGAGGGAGCCGCGGGGCCCCCGGGCACCCTGCGGTGCCCCTCTACATCCGGGTCGGCGTGGCCGACATCGCATCCAGTGTGCCCGCCCGACCAAGGCGGGGCGAGACCGGGTCAACTCCATCACCGGGAACAGCTGAAATCCGTGCGAGTGCTGCCCATCGACGGTGCCACTCGGTTGTCGCCGGCCGGACGCTCGACGAAGGCGTCGCGATGCCCTTGACAGCTGAGGATAACGACATATCGTCGACGTATCGCGACTGATCGCTAGGAGGACTGCGATGACGGCTTATGCATGTGGCAGCAGCGGTGACTGGGACCTGCCCGGTTGGCTTCGGAAGACGCTGACGGAGAGCGGATTCGGTCCTCCGCGCGGTCCCCGAGGAGGCCCGTGGCAGGGCCATCGGTCATGGGGCTGGGATCAGTTCGGCGGAGAGCAATGGGGGCCCGGGCCGCGCCGCCAGCGAGGCCCACGCGCGGGTCGGGGTGACGTCCGGTCGGCGGTACTCGCGTTGCTCGCGGAGCAGCCGATGCACGGCTACCAGATCATCCAGGAAATCGGCCAGCGCAGCGGCGGTAGCTGGAAGCCCAGTCCAGGCTCTGTCTATCCCACACTGCAGCAGCTCGAGGACGAAGGTCTCGTACGTGCCCAGGAACAGGACGGGCGACGGGTGTACCGGCTCACCGAGGAAGGTCGGCGGGTGGCCACCGAGCGGGCAGAAGAGTTCGCCAGTCTGTGGCAGGGGGTCGCACCGAGCGAGGACGACACCCAGCTCGGTGATCTGATCTTCCAGGTCGGCGCCGCCTTCGTGCATGTCGCCCGCACCGGGACGCCCGACCAGATGGCGCAGGCCCGCACGGTTCTGGCCAGTACCAGAGCCGAGCTGTACAAGATTCTCGGTGACCAGGACGGTCCGGACGGGGGCAGTCGCTCATGACGGCGCCGCGGATGCGTGCCGGCACCGCCGATCGTCAGGCAACGGTCGACCTACTGGCTCGGCATTTCACCGAGGGTCGGCTTGACGCGGGCGAGTTCGACGAGCGGGTGGCCAAGGCGTATGCGGCGACCTATCTCGACGAGTTGCCCGAGCTGAGCGTCGATCTTCCGCCGGACGAACCCCGGCACGGGCCGGGCGGCCGGCAGCCCGGTCCGGACGGTTTCGGTCAGTTCGGTCCGCCCGGTCCCTGGTCGGGAACTTGTCGGCAGCCGCAGTTCGGGCCTGGGATGTACGGATCGGGGATGCACCGACCGGGGATGCACCGCCCCCCGCGGTTCCTGGGTGTGTTCGTCGTACTGACGGTGATCTTCTCGATCAGCGCGATGGCCAACGGCTTCTTCCCGTTCCCGTTGATCTGGCTTGCCGTTGTGCTGCTGTTGCTGTCCCGGGGCGGCCACCGCCGCCGCTGGGCCGAGCAGGGCTCGAAGGAGCATCGCCGCTGAGTTGCCCGGCACTGAGTTGCCCGGCACTGAGTGCCTGCCGCTGAGTTGCCTGCCGCTGAGTTGCCTGCCGCTGAGTTGCCTGCCGCTGAGTTGCCTGCCGGCGGATCCCCTTACTGCTGCGCAAGGTCGCCTAACCTGCAGGGGTGATCGTCGGAACCGCCGTGTGCCCAGGTGCACCCTTCCTGATCGGCGGCACGGCGGACGCGATCGCGGAGCGGCTGCATGCCGTCGTGGATGCCTGCTCGGTTGCGGTGTCGCGGTTGACCGGTGCCGAGGCGCTGTTGCTCATCACTTCCGCGAAGGGCTCGGTCGACCACCCGGACTATCCGGTTTGGCGTGAATTCGCGCCTGGCGCAATCATCTCGACCAGTCCGGTGCGCCGCAGCGATCTACCGGACGAGTCCTCGGTGGCCTTGGCAAGCGGTGGGGCCTCCGCGCTTCCGGTCGCCACCTTGCCGAGTCCTGCCGTGATGACGTGCTCGGTCGGCACGATGGTGGGGGCCACCCTGTTGGCGACCCGCAGCCCCGGAGGCGAAGCGAACGGCCATCCGCTGCAACCGTGGCGCCCGCCGATCACGGTCATCGAGATCACCGGAGATCCCGAGAAGGTCGCCGAGATGCTGGTAGAGCGGGTGCACTCAACCGAGCGGATCGCGCTGCTCGTCATCGCCGACGGGTCTGCCTGTCACGGTGATGACGCCCCCGGCCGGCGCGACGATCGTGCGGCGTCGTTCGATGCCGCTCTGGCCGAGGCCCTGGCCGCCGGCGATCCGGATGCGCTGCGGACTGCGGCCGCCGATCGCGACCTGGGGCGTGCCCTGCAGGCATCGATCGACCCGTTGGCGGTCCTCGGCCTGCTGACCATGCAGCGCCCACCGACCACAGCGGACCTGCTCTTCGCCGGTGCGCCGCTGGGTGTCGGCTACCTGGTGGCCTCGTGGCGTTGGGCTGCCGGGTGATCGCGTCAGCGGGCACCGATGCGCGAAACTTTGTCGGCGCTGAGCCATCGGGGTCCGCCGGGCGACGGCTGATCGTCGTCGGCGGCCCGACCGGCACCGGAAAGTCCGAACTCGGTCTCGACCTCGCCGAGCGGTTCGACGGCGAGATCGTCAACGCCGATTCGATGCAGCTCTACCGGGGGATGGACATCGGCACGGCGAAGCTCCCGGCGGGTGAGCGGCGGGGGATCCCGCACCACCTGCTGGACGTGCTCGAGGTCTCCGAGATCGCCACCGTCGCTTCCTATCAGCGGGATGCCAGGGCCTGCATCGAGGACATTCTGGTCCGCGGGCGGACGCCTGTTCTGGTCGGCGGATCAGGGCTGTACATCCAGTCCGTGGTCGACGACATCGATTTCCCGGCCACGGATCCGATGGTCCGAGCCCGGCTGCAGGGTGACCTGGACCGGCTGGGTATCGACTACATGTTCGGCCTGCTGACCGAGCAGGATCCGGCAGCCGCGCTGGCCATCGGGCCGGCCAACGGCCGCAAGATCGTCCGGGCGCTGGAGGTCATCGCGATCACGGGTCGGCCATTTACCGCCACCATGCCCCGGCGCGGCCGGCCGCGGTACGGAGCCGTCCTGCTTCGGCTGGACCGTCCGACCGACCAACTCGACCAGCGCCTGCAGGAACGGGTGCGGGCAATGGTCGACGCCGGTTTCCTGGACGAGGTGCGGCGGCTGGACGGCGCCGGGTTGCGCCGGGGTGTCACCGCCTCCCGGGCGTTGGGCTACGCGCAACTGCTGGCCGTACTCGACGGCGAGAGCGACCTGGAGCAGGCGATCCTGGCCACCGCGGCGGCCACGCGGCGCTTCGTCCGGCGGCAACGGTCATGGTTCCGCAGGGACGAACGAATGATCGACCTCGACGCGACGCAACCGGATCTCGTGACCCAGGCGCTCGCCGCCATCGCCGGCTCTGCGGTCAGCGAGTGACCGGACGTCCTAGGGTGATCGGTGTGAGTTCGGCCGCCGTGGACGTTTCCAGCACCGAGGTACCCAGCACGTCAGGGGGCGGCGTGCCGTTCGTCAAAGGTCACGGCACCGAGAACGATTTCATCCTGTTGCCCGATCCCGACGACATCCTCGTGGTGACGCCTGGCCAGGTGCGGGCGCTGTGTGAGCGGCACGCGGGGCTGGGTGCCGACGGTGTCATCCGGGTTGCGCCGGCGGCACCAGGTGGTGCGGCCGGTTTCGTCATGGACTACCGGAACGCCGACGGGTCGCTCGCCGAGATGTGTGGGAACGGGGCACGGCTGTTCGCCCGCTATCTGGTTGACGCGGGATGGATACCAGCCGGCCAGGTTGTTTTCTCCACCCGTGGCGGCATCCGCACCGCCGACGTTCCGGTGGCCGGCGACGTGACCGTGGAAATGGGCCCGGCGCGGCTCGGCGCCCTCTCGTCCACCAGAGTCGGTGGCAATGAGATTGCCGGTGTTGCAGTCGATGTCGGCAATCCACATTTGGTGTGCCTGACCGACATGGAATTGTCGTCGCTCGACCTCTGCCGCGGGCCGACCTTCGACCCGGACGTTTTTCCGGAGGGCGTCAACATTGAATTCGTGACGGTGCTCGGGCCCGACCGGGTGGCGATGCGCGTGCATGAGAGAGGGGTGGGGGAGACCCGTTCGTGCGGCACCGGCACCGTGGCCGTGGCGGCCGCCTACCTCGCGTCCACCGGGCGCAGTACCGGCAGGGTCGCGGTCGGCGTCCCCGGCGGAGCGGTCCGCGTCACCATCACCGCCGACGATTCCACCCTGACCGGACCGGCGGTCGTGGTCGCCGCCGGCACCATTGACCAGGCCTTCTGGGAGCGGCACCGATAGCGCATGATGCCGACAAATACCGTCAGACATGTTCTCCTGAATTCGCTACCCGCCCGACGACTTCGTCGCAGGCGAGCAGCGGCAACAGAAAAAGGGTAGCCATCCGTGGCACCCTGGAGGCATATGACTGATCACCTCCTTTCCCCAGCCCCCAGGTCCGACACCACGGACCCCGTTGCCGGCGCTGAGAGATTTATCGATTCCACCGCTTCCACGAATGAAACCGAGGGCACCCGCGTGCGAACACTTCCCAGTAGCGGCTTCATCGACGCTGCTGACGACGATGACACCGGGCTTGCGGGTGCGGAGTTTTCCGGGGATTTCGGGAGTGACTCCAACACCCAGGGCGACCGTGATCTCGCCGATCGCGCGGCGCTCCGCCGCGTCGCAGGGCTGTCCACCGAACTCACCGACGTCACCGAGGTCGAGTACCGCAAGCTGCAGCTCGAGCAGGTGGTGCTGGTCGGCGTCTGGGCCGGCGGCACCGCCGCGGACGCAGAGGCCTCGATGGCGGAACTGGCCCGACTCGCCGAAACGGCCGGCTCCATCGTGCTGGATGCGCTTGTGCAGCGCCGCGGCCATCCGGACGGCGCGACCTACATCGGCTCCGGCAAGGTCCAGGAGCTGATCGGCATCGTCGAGGCCACCGGCGCGGACACCGTGATCTGTGACGGTGAGCTGACCCCCAGCCAACTGCGCAACCTGGAGGAGCGGCTTCGGGTGAAGGTGGTGGACCGCACTGCGCTGATCCTGGACATCTTCGCGCAGCACGCCCGTTCCAGGGAGGGCAAGGCCCAGGTCGAGCTCGCGCAGTTGAACTACCTGGTTCCCCGGCTCCGTGGCTGGGGCGCGGCGCTATCCCGACAGCGTGGTGGCCGGGTGGCCGCCGGTGCCGGTATCGGCTCCCGTGGACCGGGTGAGACGAAGCTGGAGATCGATCGCCGCCGGATCCACAAGCGCATCGCGCAGCTGAAGCACGAGCTGACCGGGATGCGCCGGGTCCGTGACACGAAGCGCTCACAGCGCCGGGCCAATGCGGTGCCGGCGGTGCTGATCGCCGGGTACACCAACGCCGGTAAGTCATCGTTGCTGAACAGATTGACCGACGCCGGAGTCCTCGTCGAGGACGCGCTGTTCGCCACCCTCGACCCGACCACCCGACGATCACGCACCGCCGACGGGCGGGTCTTCACCCTCACCGACACGGTCGGGTTCGTCAGGCACCTGCCCCACCAGCTGGTCGAGTCGTTCCGCTCGACGCTGGAGGAGATTGCCGACGCCGACCTGTTGCTGCACGTCGTCGACGGATCGGACGAGCATCCGGAGGATCAGGTGTCCGCGGTCCGGGAGGTGCTCAGCGAGATCGATGCCCTCACGGTTCGGGAACTCATCGTGGTGAACAAGATCGACGCCGCCGACCCCATCACGCTGGCCAGACTGCGGCATGCGTTGCCGGGAGCCCTGTTCGTCTCCGCCAGGACCGGAGAGGGCATTGACGAGCTGCGGCTCGTGGTGGCTGGCGCGCTGCCCGATCCGGCCGTCGCGGTGCGGGTGCTGATGCCGTTCACCGAGGGTGCCCTGGTGTCCCGGGTGCACTCCGAAGGGACCGTGCTGGATGAGCAGCACACCGCGGACGGCACCCGGCTACACGCCCGCGTCTACCCGGACCTGGCCGGGGTGCTGGCGCCGTTTGCTGCGGTTGGGTAAGCCTGCCTGTCAAACTGCGGTCAGACAGGCTCTCTGTGCTGAGCGCGGCCCCTCCTTCGTCCGGTCCGACGAGCGAGCGGGCGTGCCCTTCGCCCGCCCGCCCCTGACCAACCCACTGGCAACGACTTACTCTGCTTGTCAGCCGACATGGATCAGCGAGCGATGCTGATGCATCCTGCACCTGGGATCATTGCGGACAAGCAGCTCGCGGAGGCGTCATGGGGTACCACCTGGGGGTCGATCTGGGGACGACTTTCAGTGCCGCCGCGGCGATGAGTGATGGCCCGCCGACGATGATCGGGCTGGGCAATCGGGCATTTCAGATCCCGTCGGTGCTGTACTTCCTGCCCGACGGCGCCGTACTGGTCGGAGAGGCCGCCGAACACCGCAGC
The DNA here is from genome assembly GCA_963730295.1 of uncultured Actinomycetota bacterium. Lineage (GTDB taxonomy): Bacteria > Actinomycetota > Actinomycetes > Mycobacteriales > Nakamurellaceae > Nakamurella. The sequence goes on from CAVSRE010000020.1 coordinate 188,351, forward strand.
GGATCGGATCCCAGCCGCACCGTGCGGGAGTTCAAGCGCCGGATCGGCGATCCAGTGCCGATCCTGGTGGCCGGGCGGCCCTTCTCGGCACAGGCACTCAGCGGCCGGTTGTTGCGGTGGGTGGTCGACAAGTCGGCCGAACAGATGGGTGAACGGCCCGTCGACATCACCTTGACCTATCCGGCAAATTGGGGTCATTTCAAGATTGATCTGTTGCGTCAGGTGGCCATGTTGGCCGATGTCGACTCGGTCCGCGCCTGCTCCGAACCAGAGGCGGCGGCCCTGCAATACGCCTCGAGATCCAAGGTCAACGTGGGTGACCGGATCGCGGTCTACGACCTCGGCGGCGGCACCTTCGATGTCTGCGTGCTGGAAAAGACCGAGACCGGATTTCAGGTCCCGGGCCGCCCGGAGGGCATCGAACATCTCGGCGGCATCGACTTCGACGAGGCGATCTTTCAGCGGGTGATCAGCCAGCTGCCGCCGGATGTCATCGAAGCGGCAATCGATGACGCCGCCCAGATGCCTGCCCTGGCGCGGCTCCGCCGGGACTGCGTCGAAGCCAAAGAGGCCCTGTCCACCGATGTCGATGCAGTCATTCCCGTCGGCCTTGCGGGAGCGCGAACATCGATCCGGCTCACCCGGGGTGAGTTCGAAGACATCATCAGGCCGGCCCTTGAAGACACGGTGGGTGCGACCCGGCGCGCGCTTCGTTCCGCGGACACGGATGCCGCTCAATTGACGGCGATCGTGCTGGTCGGTGGCTCGTCGCGAATTCCGTTGGTCGCCGAGATGCTGGGCAGCGAGTTTCGGCGGCCGATCGCCGTGGATACCCACCCCAAGAATGACGTCGCGATGGGCGCGGCCCGGGCCGGAGCCCTGCAGGATGCCGGAATAGTCCTGACGGCGCCCAGTCGCCGACGGGCACCGGCCGCGGTGGCACCGGCGGCGGCGGTCGCGCGGGCTCCGGCGCCCACCACGACGCCCGCACCGATTGCCCAACCGGAGCCACGGCCCGCATCGGGACCGACCGGCCCGGGGGACGACCTGACGCCTCTGGTCGTGCCGGCCGCCCACGGTCCGTCGACCGATTCCGTATCGAACCGCGATCAACCCGACCTGTCCGACGACGAAACAGTCAGTACCGCAAGGACGTTCGGTTCGGACGGGGCGAGGCCGGCCGGGCCGTCGGATGCACCTGCACGGTCGATTCCAGGTCCCCCGCCGAGCGACCCGCGGCGATGGCGTCTCCCGCTGATCGCCGCCGGGGTTGTTGTGCTGCTGGTGGCGGTGGCAATCGCGGTAATAGCGCTGCGCGGTGACACCACGGTGGCCGGTACCGCCTCAGGCCCTTCGGTGAACAACTCGACTCCGCCAGCAACCGGTGGATCGACGGCCGGGCCAAGCTCGGCGGATTCCTCGACCAGTGACAGTTCCGTGGCAGTGACCACTCCTTCGACGACACTGCCTGCGCTGGGCGCGGAATTCCTCCCGCCGAGCTCGGCCCCGCTGCCTGCCGAATCAATTGGTCACCGCGAGGGCCCTGAATGGCAACGTCGACCTCTATCTCATCGACGCTCGCAGCCGGCGCCGTGCTGAAGCCGCTGACCACGGACCCGGCCGTGGACAGCGGGCCGATCCTGTCGCCCGACCGCAGCAGCGTCGTGTATGATGCATGCGACGGCCCCAACCGTGAACATCGAGTCGCGGGCGAAGCCGTCGATGGAACTGGCGGTTCGACCACTCTTCGCGACACCCCCCGCCGATTGCGTCGTACGCCGAACCGAGCCGCTTGGAACCCGATCCACAGCGATCTGCTTGCAGTCCTATGCGTCGACGCCGCAGGAAGATCGAACCTGCAAATCGTCAGGCTCGACGGCCAGGTGCTGCGCGTGTTGGACCCGGGCACGGAACGGTTCGAGGACGTCGCCTACTCGCCGGACGGGCGCACGCTGGTCCTCTGGGGCACGGACGCGGCCGGCGTCGACGGCGGCTCCCTGTACCTGGTACAAGACGACGGCAGCGGACCGCCGGTCCAGCTGACCGACGAGCATTGCGGGTATCGACGCCGACCCGATGTTCTCCCCCGATGGACAGGAAGTGGTGTTCCGGCGGGTGGTGTCCGAGGGCGGGGTCGACAACATCGATGTTTTCGTGATCAAGACCGACGGAACGGACCTCCGCCGATTGACCGATCATCCGGGTCACGATCAGAACCCGAACTTCTCGCCGGATGGTACTGAGATCGTCTTCAAGAGTGATCGAACGAGCATCGACGCGCTCGGTGCGCCGCATCTGTGGGTGATGAACAGTGATGGTTCCAATCAGCGCCAACTGACAGCCGATGACGGCAGCGCCGACGAAGTCGGGAGCCGCCTGGGGTGCGCGATAGCCACAAAACCGGGGCTCGATTCGGCGAGCGAACTCCCAACACGGGGCGGCCTTGACCCGCATCAAGGAAAGAAGTCGGTGTCAGGCGTCCCTGTCCCGGGTAACCTGGCAGGCAGGCGCTCGGCGGAGTCCGAAGTTCGACCCAACTGTCAGCGCCCAGACAACGAACTACCGGTATTGGCAGCGACGACGGAACTTCGCTCAGGCGAGTCGCCGTCAGGTTGAGGAGGCGCGTCATGGGCGGTTTGTCTTGGTGGCACTGGCTGATCATCGCGGGTGCGTTCATCATCATCTTCGGTGCTAAGAAGCTCCCGGACGCGGCGCGCGGCGTGGGTCGATCACTGCGCATCCTCAAGTCTGAGGTCAGCGCGATGCAGGATGATGACCAAAAGGCCAAAAAGGTGCCGAGCGAAACCGACGCGACAGCGTCCACGGCGACGCCGACCGCACAGATCACCGGGACGCCGGTGGCTCCGGTTGTTGTCCAGCAGCCTGCGCCGACCGTCCAGCAGCCTGTTCCGGTCGAGGACCGCCAGGCCTGACCGCCGATCCGGCCATCTCCGACCGCATGATGTGTGGCCCCGACGCGCTGCGTCGGGGCCACACATGCATGATCAAAGTTTGCGCAGGACAGTGACCACCCGACCCAGAATGATTGCGTCATCTCCGGGGATCGGCTGGTAGGCGGCGTTGTGCGGCATGAGCAGCACATGACCGTCCTTGCGCCGGAACGTCTTGACGGTGGCCTCGCCGTCGATCATCGCAGCGACGATGTCACCGTTCTCCGCCACCGGTTGCTGGCGCACCACCACCCAATCCCCATCGGTGATCGCCGCATCGACCATCGAGTCGCCGACGACCCTGAGCAGGAAAAGCGTGCCCTCGCCGACCAGGTCCTTTGGTAGCGGGAAGTAGTCCTCAACCGCCTGCTCGGCCAGAATCGGTCCACCGGCCGCGATCCTGCCAACGACCGGAACGTAGGTGGGCGCCGGTTGCTGTGGCGACTCGTCGATCATGTCATCCATCGGCCGGATGTCCACCGCGCGTGGCCTGTTGGGATCCCGGCGCAGGAGGCCACGTTTCTCCAGCACCTTGAGTTGGTGGGCGACCGAGGACGGCGACTTCAGCCCGGCCGCCGCACCGATCTCCCGGACACTGGGCGGATAGCCGCGTCGCTCCACCGAATCCCGGATGACCTGCAGGATCTTGTGCTGTCGCATCGTCAGCACCCGACCGACCGCGGGCTCGGCATCGGGAAAGTCGACGACCTCACCGCCGAGCTCGATCGCGTCGGCGTCGAGCTCGCGGACCGGATTGGCAATCTCGTCTGCCAACGCCGGATCGATGGAGATCCCATCCACGGGACCCCCGGCCAGATCCTCACTGGTGCCGTGTTCGTTGGTGCCATGTCGTGTGTGGTCGGTAACCACGTCGTGCCCTCCCAGATGTTCATCGCGGTTGGTGGCGACATGAGCCCCGAGCGGCTCAGACCTCACCAGACCTGACTGCAGCTTAGGTTCGTCAAGGTCACAATTCAAACAGGCGTTCGATTGACACGCCGATGGATCTTCCCACTGTCGGTGCCTCGGTGTAGAAATCGTTCAGGCGTTCGTTAGAACGCGCGTTCGACCCACAGGCTTCCTCCGGAGCTGCCGGGTCGGGCGTTGAGCAGCCACGAGGACCGGCCGAGCCGGTCAGATTGGTCCAGGTGGGTCATGCGAACGCAGACGATAGCGGGACTGTTCGACGGACGGGATTGGCTCGCTGAGCCGGTGGACCCGACGGGATGGCTGGCCGGGCCGACGGTGGCCGCCAAGGGTTCGGCAGACGGTTCCACCGAAGGTTCCGCGGCAGCTGTACCGGTCGGTCAGCACGATGCCACGGTCAGTCTCGACGTCGTGGGGCGGCGCGCCGACGGTGGCCGTGATGTTCGGACCGGGCGCCGATCCGCACGGCGAGTCGGGCGGGTCCGACACCTTCGGCGGGTTCGGACCGAGGGCCTGCGGTCCGAAGTGGCCGGGGCGGGATCGGCTGTCATTGGGCCGGCAGTCGCGCCGGCTACAGCGGAGGGCTACCGGATGGGTCGGTGGGCACGGCTGGCGCTGACCGTCACCGTGCTTGCCGCGATTGTCGTTGTCGTCGTCTCGCTGACCACTGGTTCGGCTCAGCGGGCGATGGTCGATGTGACTGTCGCGCCCGGGGACACCCTCTGGTCGATTGCGGCGCAGGCTGCCCCGGATCGTGACCCTCGGGATGTCATCGATGAGATCCGCCAACTCAATGACATGCGCGGTGACGTACTACCGATCGGGGTCGTCCTGCGGGTTCCGGCGTCCGCAGGGTAGTCGCTCGGTCCCGCGCCGCGCCGACGAGAAATACCCGCTGCCGACACGCCGACGGGGCTTGCATGCTCGATCGTAGCGATCTACCGTCAACCCCTACATCTGGTACTTACACGGATGTAAGATATCAACAGGTTGTGCCACCCCCGATGGGTAGTTGTCCACAGGACGCAAGAGTTGCCCACCGGTGATGCACATCAGGATCCACAAAGACCCACGTTGTGAGGCCCGCGCAGCGGACCGTTTTGTTGTCCACAGAGCGATCCACAGGGTTGTTCACAGGTCATCCACACATGACCGAACAACGGCCGGCAACCCGGTCGACTTAGCCGATTCGAACCCATCGAGTCGAACCGAGACAGCGCTCGCTCGATGAGCGGAGCACGACCGACGGGAGGTGTGCACATGCGATGTCCGTTCTGTCGTCACCCGGATTCCCGGGTGATCGACTCCCGCGAGGTGGAGGACGGCCAGGCCATTCGCCGCCGGCGGTCGTGCCCCGCGTGCTCGCGTCGCTTCACCACTGTCGAAGGATCGTTGTTGTCCGTGGTCAAGCGCAGCGGCGTGACGGAACCATTCAGCAGGGGCAAGGTCATTGCGGGTGTCAGCCGTGCCTGCCAGGGCCGTCCGGTCGATCCCGACGCTGTCGCGCAACTGGCCCAGCAGGTCGAGGAGGCCGTGCGTGGCTCTGGCCAGGCGGAGGTGCCCAGCCAGGAGGTGGGGCTGGCGATTCTCGGGCCGCTGCGGGATCTGGACGAGGTCGCCTACCTGCGTTTCGCCTCGGTGTATCGCTCGTTCACCTCGGCAGAGGACTTCGCCGCGGAGATCAGGGCCATGAAGTCGAGTGCCGGACCATCCGCCGCCGCTGCTGAACCGGCAGGCGCCCAGCAGCCCGATCCCGGCCGGAGCACCGGCGATCCGCCCGCGGCGCAGCGGCCACCGCCGGTCGGCGTCGGCTGAACAACGCCGGCCGCTCCCGGACCGTCGGTTTCAGACCATGGCCGACCCACCCGTCAGACATTTCGCCCAGCTCGAAAACGTCAGTCTCGCTCGCGCCGCGTCTTCGGTGGAGCACACCGCCAGGGGAAGGAAACACATGACAGAGACCATCGGAGCGCCCGGATCGTCCGCCAACGGAGGGCAGGGTTCGGGTACCAAGGGTCGCCGGGTGCGTTCGGCCCAGTCTGCGAGCAACGGAGGTTCCCGCGGAATGCGACTGGAGCGGCTGTTCACCACCGCAGGCGTCCACCCGTATGACGAGGTGACCTGGCAGCGTCGCGATGTCGTGTTGACCAACTGGCGGGACGGCACGGTCAACTTCGAGCAGCGCGGTGTCGAATTCCCCGAATCCTGGTCGGTCAACGCCACCAACATCGTCACCAGCAAGTACTTCCGCGGCGCCGTCGGCACCCCGGTTCGCGAGTCGAGCCTGCGACAGATCATTGACCGGGTGGTCGGCAAGTACACCACCGCCGGTGTCGAGCACGGTTACTTCGCCTCTGACGAGGACGAGGAAATTTTTGCCCACGAGCTGACCTGGATGTTGCTGCACCAGGTGTTCGCGTTCAACTCGCCGGTCTGGTTCAACGTCGGAACATCCTCCCCGCAACAGGTTTCGGCCTGCTTCATCCTCTCGGTCGACGACACGATGGACGCCATTCTCAACTGGTACCGCGAGGAAGGGCTGATCTTCAAAGGCGGCTCCGGCGCCGGCCTCAACCTGTCCCGCATCCGCTCCTCGAAGGAACTGCTGTCCTCCGGCGGAACGGCCTCCGGCCCGGTGTCGTTCATGCGCGGCGCTGATGCCTCGGCCGGCACCATCAAGTCGGGCGGGGCGACCCGCCGCGCCGCGAAGATGGTCGTCCTGGACGTCGATCACCCCGATATCGCCGAGTTCGTGGAGACCAAGGCGAAGGAGGAGCGGAAGATTCGGGTGCTCCGGGACGCCGGGTTCGACATGGATCTGGGTGGCGAGGACATCATCTCCGTGCAGTACCAGAACGCGAACAATTCGGTCCGGGTGTCCGATGAGTTCATGCGGGCCGCGGAATCGACCACAGTTGCCGGAGCCGCCTTTGGCCTGCGTGCCCGGCAGACCGGTGAGGTCATCGAGACCGTCGATGCCCGTGAACTCTTCGGCAAGATCACGCAGGCGGCGTGGGACTGCGCGGACCCGGGGATCCAGTACGACGACACCATCAACGACTGGCACACCAGCCCGGAATCGGGCCGAATCAACGCCTCGAACCCCTGCAGTGAGTACATGCACCTGGACAACTCGTCCTGCAATCTGGCGTCGCTGAACCTGATGAAGTTTCTGTCGGCTGACGGCGTTTTCGATGCGGCGACCTTCGCCAAGGCCGTGGAGTTCGTCATCACCGCCATGGACATCTCGATCTGCTTCGCCGACTTCCCGACGCAGCCGATCGCCGAGACCACCAGGGCGTTCCGTCAGCTGGGCGTCGGCTACGCGAACCTCGGCGCGCTGTTGATGGCGACCGGGCATGCGTACGACTCCGAGGGTGGTCGGTCACTCGCGGCCGCGATCACCTCCCTGATGAACGGCGTCGCCTACAAGCGGTCCGCCGAATTGGCCGGGGTGGTCGGTCCCTACGACGGCTACGCGAGGAACGTGGACGCGCACAAGCGAGTCATCCGCAAGCACGCCGCCGCGAACGACTACATCCGCGCCCTCGGCGGCAATGACGCAGTCACCCTCAAGCTGGCGACCAAGGTGTGGGCCGAGACGATCGCCACCGGCGAGAAGAACGGCTATCGGAACGCGCAGGCTTCGGTGCTGGCGCCGACGGGCACCATCGGCCTGATGATGGACTGCGACACCACCGGTATCGAACCGGACCTCGCGCTGGTCAAGTTCAAGAAGCTGGTCGGTGGCGGTTCCATGCAGATCGTCAACCAGACGGTGCCGCAGGCGCTGCGCTCGTTGGGCTACCAGGAAGAGTCCATCGAAGCCATCGTGGAGTTCATCGCCGAGAACGGCCACGTCATCGACGCGCCGGGGCTGAAGCGCGAGCACTACGAGGTCTTCGATTGCGCGATGGGGGCCCGGTCGATCGCACCCATGGGTCACGTACGGATGATGGCCGCGGTGCAGCCGTTCATCTCCGGGGCCATCTCCAAGACGGTCAACATGCCGGAAAACGCCAGTGTCGCCGACGTCGCGGAGATCTACCAGCAAGGCTGGAAGATGGGCCTCAAGGCACTCGCCATCTACCGGGACAACTGCAAGGTGGGGCAGCCGCTGTCCGCCTCCAACAAGAACCACGGCGAGAAGTCAGCTGACGCTTCTCTCCTCGAAGCAGTCGCTCCGGCCGCGCCGGTCGTCACCGGCCCCGTCCGCCGCCGGCTGCCGAAGAAGCGCCCGTCCCAGACGGTGTCGTTCACCGTTGGTGGTGCCGAGGGCTACCTGACCACCGGTTCCTACCCGGATGACGGCCTCGGTGAGGTGTTCATCAAACTCGGGAAGCAGGGCTCGACGTTGGCCGGCGTGATGGACGCGTTTTCCATTGCGGTGTCGGTCGGGCTGCAGTACGGGATTCCGTTGGAGTCCTACGTCGCGAAGTTCACCAACCTGCGTTTCGAACCGGCCGGGATGACGGACGATCCGGACGTCCGGATCGCCACCTCGGTGATGGATTACCTGTTCCGCCGAATCGCGCTGGATTACCTGCCGGTCGATGCCCGGGCGGAGCTAGGGATCTTCTCCGCCGAGGAACGGGTTGCTCAGGTGTCCGCCAGCTACGGCGGCGGTGAGAATGCCTCGGACGCAGCGCATGTCGTCGAAGACCTACGGACGACCGTCGACGCAACCCCGGTTGTTCGGCCGGCCGTCGAGTCCGGGACACCGGCTGCCGAGGCGAAGCAGCCACCGGCCCGCGGCACCGGCCGGGCCGGCTCTTCGATCGAGCTGCTGGAGATGGTTATCGGGAAGTCTGCTGATGCTCCGCTGTGCTTCACCTGCGGGACGAAGATGCGACCGTCCGGTGCCTGCTACCTCTGCGAGGGCTGCGGCTCCACCTCGGGCTGCAGCTGAGTCGAAGGCGCCGGCGGTCGGCTTGGTCCATGTTGACCAGGTCGGCCCCGGCGCCGAGGCGGTAGGTCGAGGGTTCCGCGCAGCGCTGCGTCCAGGTCGGTCCAGAGGTCCTCGACGTGCTCGATCCCGACGCTGAGTCGTAGCAGCCCGGGCGGAACATCCTCCTGCCCAGCCAGTTTCGCCCGACGCTCCATCGTCGACTCCACTCCGCCCAGGCTGGTGGCGCTCACCACGATCCGCACTGTCGCGCACACCGCGTCGGCCGCGGCCGCCCCGCCGGCGACCTCGAATGAGAGCATGGCGCCGAACCCGTCCATCTGCGCGGCGGCCCGCTGATGCCCGGGATCGTCCGGCAATCCGGGATACCGCACCCGCGTGACGGCCGGGTGCCCGACGAGTCTGCGGGCCAGTTCGCCCGCCGATTCCTGCGAGCGCGCCAGCCGGACCGGCAGCGTCCGCAGTCCGCGCAGCGCCAGGTACGCCTCCAGTGCACCCGGTATCGCACCCGCCAACTTCTGCCGGCGCCGAACTCGGGCCAGCAGATCGGAGTCGGCGGTCACCACGAGCCCCAGCAGCAGATCAGAATGCCCGCCGATGAACTTCGTCGCGCTGTGCATCACCAGGTCAGCGCCGAACTCCAGCGGCCGCTGCAGCAGGGGTGTGGCAAACGTGTTGTCCACCACCACAAGAGCACCCCGTTCGCGGCCGAACCGACACAGCGCCGGGCAGATCGGCGACGTCCATCAGCGGGTTGGTCGGCGACTCGAGCCACAACAGGTCCGCGGCCCACGCGGCTTGTTGGGTCGCCGCGGTGTCGGTGATGTCGACCGTTGTCACCTTCCACCGGCCGATCAGTGACCCGTCGGCGAGCAGCGCCCGCACCCCGGCATAGGAATCCGTCGGCACGACAACGTTAGCTCCGACCGGCACCAGGTCGAGAATGGCTGCGGCAGCTCCCATTCCGGAGCCGAAGGACACCGCGGTGCCACCCTCCAGCTCGCCGACAGCGTCCTCAAGGGCCCGCCAGCTGGCCGTGCCGCCGTCCCGGGCGTATTCGTTGACCGGCAGCTCCGGGGTGCCGGCCCGAAAGTTCGAGGCGAGCACGAGCGGGACGTTCATCGGCTGACCTGCGGTGGCGGGTGGTCGTCCGGCTGTCACCGCCACAGTTTCGGGTCGGAGTCGCTCGTGGGCCGAATCATGATCGCTCATGCCGACTCTCCGCTCGTCCCTCGCCGATTGCCGGCCCCCGGCCAACTGTTCGCTCGCTCAGGCCGACTCTCCGCTCGTCCCCGGCGGATTGCCGGCACCCGGCCAACTGCTCGCTCGCTCATCTGCCCGAGCTTAGCGGCCGGGATTGACGGACAAGTGTTCGATCCATTGCTATCGTGTGCTGGTGACCGTTTGGCATCAACCGTCGATGTTCGACACCGCGGACGCTCCCGAGCTGGCCTTGCTCACCGGACACGTCCGGCGGACGCAGTTGACCGACGGTGCCTGGGTCGACCACCTGCCGGGGTGGCTCGCGGGGTCGGACCCGGTGCTCGATCGGCTGCTGGCCGACGTGCCCTGGCGGGCCGAACGGCGCCAGATGTACGACCGGGAGGTGGCTGTCCCGCGACTGCTCTGCTGGTACAGCGGCTCGACGCCGCTGCCGCACCCGACGCTGACCGACGCTCGTCAGCGGTTGAACACCTATTACGGTCCGGAGCTCGGCGAACCTTTCGTTACGGCTGGGCTGTGCCTGTATCGCGACGGTGCCGACAGCGTCGCGTGGCATGGCGACACCATCGGCCGGGGCGCGCACAGCGACACAATGGTGGCCATTCTGTCTGTGGGTTCGGCGCGAGCGCTGCTGCTGCGACCACGTGCAGGCGGCGCGAGCCGGCGGTTCAACCTCGGCCACGGCGACCTGATCTTGATGGGTGGCAGCTGCCAGCGCACCTGGGAGCATGCCATTCCCAAAACCGCCCGGCCCGTTGGGCCAAGAGTGAGTATTCAGTTCCGGCCGGTCGGGGTTGCTTGACACCGCGTCCGGCACCTCTTCGTGACCCACGACGTGGCACGCTGAGGAGATCGCCTCGGTCATCCGTTGTGCTCACTGGGCGGCGGCCGTGTGTATCCACCGGAATTCCGGCGGTGCGACTTCGGGAAAGCAGGGATCGGACATGAAGACCGTCATGGGTTGGATCGACAAGATCGTGTCATCACTGGCCAGGCGCAAGGTCAACAAGGACGAGGGTCGGCCGAACTCCCGCTAGCTCCCACCCTGTGCACGTTCGAGCGGCAACCCGGAGTGGTCGGGCGTGAAGTCGCCCATTTCGGGCGTAGCGGGATAGTCACCCCGCACGGGCACAATGAGCGACACGGCCGGCCCGACACCTGAGCCAGCCGCAAAGGCCGGGAGGGCTGACCAGTGACGCAACCGTCAAGAACGGGCACACCCAAGCGCAGCAGCAAGGCGCCGATCATCGCGGCGATCGTTGTCGGTGTGTTGCTGATCGTGGGGATCAGGTATTTCACCACTCGGGACGACAACTCAACTCCCGGTGCGGATGTGGCTGCAACGGACGGTCAAACGGCGGTGCAGCCACCCCGGGACGGCTGTACGACGGTGAACATCGCGGCCTCCAGCGAGAAGGCTGCGTTGATGGGGGAGATCGCGAACTCCTACCGTGACTCGGGGCGGACCGTCGACGGGAAATGTTTCGACATCGTCGTCACCTCGGCCGCGTCCGGCACCGCCGAGGCCAACCTCGCCGCCGGGTGGGACGAAACCCTGAACGGCCCGTCGCCGGACGTCTGGACGCCCGCGGCGTCGACCTGGGTCAGCCTGTTGCAGAGTGACCTGACGGCCAAGGATCGGCCGAATCTTGTCAGTGACAGCTCCGGCGTCGATTCAGTGACGTCGACCCCGCTGGTGCTGGCGATGCCGGAGCCGATGGCGAAGGCGTTGGGGTGGCCGGATACGCCGATCGGTTGGGCGGACGTGCTGGCGCTGGCCACCGACCCGCAAGGCTGGGCGTCGAAGGGGCATCCCGAATGGGGAAAGTTCACCCTGGGCAAGACGAACCCGACCGTGTCGACATCGGGGCTCGCCGCGACGATCGGCACATTGGTGGCGGCAACGGGAACGTCATCGGACCTGACCCAGGCAGCACTGCAGAAACCTGAGGTGCAGCAGTACCTGAAGGACGTGGAGAGCTCCGTCGTGCACTACGGCGACACCACGCTGACCTACCTGGCGAATCTGCAGCGGGCCGACGACGCCGGTGCGGCACTGGGTTACCTTTCCGCTGCGGCGGTCGAGGAAAAGAGCGTGCTCGACTACAACGCGGGCAATCCCAGCGGTGACCCGAAGACCCTGGGCGACCACGCCGGCCCGAAGGTTCCGCTGGTCGCGGTCTACCCGAAGGAGGGCACGCTCTACAGCGACAGCCCGTACGTGATCCTCGATGCGCCGTGGGCGACGGCGGACAAGAAGGCCGGCGCACAGGATTTCCTGGAGTACCTGCAGCTGCCGGAGCAGCAGAAGGTCTTCACGGACAGCTTCTTCCGGACTGCCGACCACGCACCCGGCGACCCGATCACCTCCAGCCCGTACCTGATTGCGGACGGGGTGACGATCGCGCTGAATCCGCCGAGCCCGGACGTCCTGCGCGATGTGCGGTCGCTGTGGGCGCAGGTCCGCAAGAGCGCCCGGGTGCTGGTGTTGATGGACGTGTCCGGGTCGATGGCGAGTGATTCCGGGTCCGGCGGCAAGTCCAAACTCGACCTGGCCAAGTCGGCCGCCACCACCGCCCTGGATCAGCTGGTGGACACCGATCAGGTCGGGTTCTCCGTGTTCACCACCGATCTGCCGACGCCGAACACCATCACCGCGGATCTGGTAGCAGTCGGGCCGCTGAGTGCGACCAGGCAGCCGATCACCGATGCGATCGCCCAGTTGACCCCACTGAACGGGACGCCCCTCTATGCGGCGACCAAGGTGGCTGCGGACGAGATGAACGCAACCAGGGATCCGGCATCGATCAACGCGGTGGTTGTGCTCACCGACGGCCGCAACGAATTCACCGACAACGACCTGGACGGCCTACTCAGGCAGTTGCAGTCGAGTGCACAGGAGAACGGGGTCCGGATCTTCACGATCGCCTACGGGCCGGACGCCGACCTGGAGACGCTGCAGCAGATTTCCGAGGCATCCAGGGCTGCCGCCTACGATGCCCGTAACCCGGCGTCGATCGACAAGGTCTTCGCCAACGTCCTGTCCAACTTCTGACTCTTGGTGATCGGATCCGCAGATGGCAGGTTCCTTCCTCGCTCGTGCCGGCCGGGCGCTGCGGGATCCGTGGAGCCTCGTCGTTGCCGGGATCGGGGTGGGATCAGCCTGGGCGATCGGTTTGCCGGTCGGTGCCGTCGGGCTGGTGGGCGCCGGCATGCTCGGTGTTGCCGCCGTGGTGGGGGGCGCGGTGCGAAGTGACGGTTCGGGAGCCGAGGAACCCGAACTACCCCCCTTGCGCCCCGGCACCGTGCAGGCCAACCTGGTTTCCACCCTGCAGGGCTACCGCGCCGATCTTGATCAGCTGCAACAGACCGATATGGCCCCCGCGGTCGGGGTGTCGGCATTCCAAGCCGTCGAGGCCGCTCGCAGCGCCGAGAGCGTGGCGAATCGGGTGGCGCGAGCGGTTGACGCCGTGGACGACGCGGTCTTTCGTGCCGAGGGGGTCGCTCGGCAGATGCCGCAATCCAATGAGGTACGGGCGTCCGTCCAACGAATGGTGGATCGTCGACGTGCGCTGCTCACCAAGCTGAACGCCGCGGTCGACGAGGTCGGCGAGGTCTACGCGAAGCTGCTCGAGCTCTCCACCACCGCGAACCTGGTCGGCGTCGAAACCGACGGAGTCAGCGAGGCAGCCCAGGTGAACGACTCGCTCGACGCGATCCGCGGGGTCTTCGCCGAACTGGAGGCCGACGCCTCCACCACCCGCGCCCTGCTCTGACCCGCGCCTGCTCTGACCCGCGCCTGCTCTGACCCGCGCCTGCTCTGACCCGCGCCTGCTCTGACCCGCGACTCGCGCCGTCCGGCTCCGCGCCGATCAACTTTCACGGCGCGGCTGAAGTTGTTCACTCGCGTCACACCCGTAACATTTCGAGCAAGTTGGTCCGCGCGGGCGAAGATGATCAGCGCGGACCCTGGCCTGCGGAAGCTGCACCGGGGAGAGCGTGCAGGTGTACCGAAACGCGGCCGAGCCCGGATCCCGGACAGCCTGCGGACTGATGTCGGTGCCGCTGGATAGGGTGAACGCTCAGCCGCCCACCACCTCCGGGAGACTCGTGCGCTCGTCCGTCCGGCTCGGCCGCCCCGTCGGCGAACGGCGCTCGGCCGCGCGTGCCGGTTCGTCGACGGTCTCCACGCAGAGCCCGGGACACCGGGGGCTCCACCGATGAACGGACCGAGCGGGGTGTTCGCGCTGGCCCCAGCGTTGCTGGCCGCGTACTTCCTGGTCGCCCTGGTCTCGCCGGCGATCTGCAAGGCGCTGGCTCGCAGCGGCCTGATCGCGCTTGCCCTGCTGCCGGGTGCCACCACGGTCTGGGCACTGGCGCAGCTCCCCGCTGTCCTCGATGGCGGGTCGAGATCAACCAGCATGCAATGGGTTCCGTCGCTGTCGCTGTCCATCGACCTTCGCCTTGACGCCCTCTCGATGATGATGACGCTGGTCATCGCCGGGGTTGGGACACTGGTCCTGCTGTATTCAGCGCGCTATTTCCCGGAAGGGGACGAGGGGCTCGGACGGTACAGCGGCGCACTGATCGCGTTCGCGGGCGCCATGCTCGGCCTGGTCTGGGCGGACAACCTGATCCTTTTGGTGATCTTCTGGGAGCTCACCGGGATCCTGTCGTACGTGCTGATCGCGCATCGGACCGGCAAGCGGTCGTCCCGGATGGCGGCGTCGCAGGCCTTGATGGTGACCACCGCAGGCGGCCTGGTGATGCTGATCGGGGTGGTGATGCTCGGTGTCACCGCCGGCACCTTCACCCTCTCGGAGATTGTCTCGAACCCGCCGTCCGGGCCGATGATCACCGCCTCGATCGTGCTGATGATCGTCGGCGGGATCAGCAAGTCCGCGATCATCCCGTTCCAATTCTGGCTACCGGGTGCGATGGCCGCGCCAACCCCGGCCAGCGCATACCTGCACGCCGCGACGATGGTGAAGGCAGGGATCTACCTCTTCGCCCGGCTCGCCCCCGCGTTCGCGGTGCTGCCGCTCTGGCAGCCGCTACTGATGACGCTCGGTGGCGCCACCATGCTCTACGGCGGAGTCGTCGCGCTCCGGCAACGCGACCTCAAATTGCTGCTGGCCTACGGCACGGTCTCCCAACTCGGGTTGATGACGCTGCTCCTCGGCTGCGGAAACCCGGACGCGCTACTCGGCGGAATGGCCATGTTGATAGCCCACGCCACCTTCAAGGCGCCACTGTTCTTCGCCGTCGGCATCATCGATACTTCCACCGGGACAAGGGATTTCACCAAGCTGTCCGGGCTCGGCAGGAGCATGCCGGTGGTCGCGACAATGGCAACTGTGGCCGCGATCAGCATGGCCGGCATGCCGCCGATGATCGGCTTCGCGGCCAAGGAGGCCGGCTTTGCGGGTCTCCTGGACGGCGGGACCGCCGGGGCCATCGGCGCCGCTGTGATGGCTCTCGGATCGGCGTTGACAGTCGCCTACAGCGCACGGTTCCTCTGGGGTGCATTCTCGACCAAGCCCGGTGTCACGACCACGAAACCGACACCCGCATCGGCCTGGATGACGGGGCCGACGATGTTCCTGGTCGTTCTCGGCCTGGTCCTCGGCATCGTCCCGTCGCTCCTGGAACCACTGCTGCAGTCGTACGCGCAGACCGCGGGCCCGACCCACGAGGGTGCGATGGCGTTGTGGCACGGACTGGAACTACCGCTCGCGCTGTCCGTCGTCAGCTGGGCGGTCGGTGCCGTGATCTTCTACGGACAGCTCGCCAGGGAGCGCCGTACCGAGATCGCCCGGCCCGGCGGCGAACCCGGTGCCGTGTACCGGGCGACGACCAGGGGTGTCGATGACATCGCGGACGGCGTCACCTCGGCCACCCAACGGGGCTCACTGCCGGTTTCCCTCGGCGCCATCCTGCTGGTGCTGGTCGCGTTCCCCGGGCTCATGCTGATCCGGGCGGATACCGGCCCGAAGGACGTCACTGGGCTCGGCGAGCCGGCGCAACTGGTGTTGTCGCTCGTCATCCTCGGCATCGCGGCCGCGACCGTGCGGGTCAAGCGCGGGCTCACGGCGGTGCTGATGGTGGGCGGCGCCGGCTACGCGATCGCCGTGCTGTTCATCCTGCGCGGCGCGCCCGACCTGGCACTGACCCAGATCCTGGTCGAAACCGTCACCCTGATCGCCGCATTGCTGGTGCTCACCAGACTCCCGGATGACGCGCTGTACGCCTCGCACAAGGGCAATGGCTTCCGGGCGGCGATCGCGGTCGCTTCCGGGGCGCTGATGACGGCGCTGGCGCTGATCATTCCGGGGAGTCGGACGGCAACCCCGGTGTCCGCAGACCTGGCCGGGCCGGCCGTGGAGTTCGCCGGCGGCAAGAACATCGTCAACGTCATCCTGGTGGACGTCCGCGCCTGGGACACCTACGGCGAGGTCACTGTGCTGATCGCCGCCGCCACCGGCGTCGCGTCGCTGATCTTCCTGGTGCGTCGGACCGGGCGCACACCGCGGCAGCCGACAGCGGTGACCAACCCGGTTCGTCCCCGGCAGCCGTCGCCGTGGCTGGCCACCATCTGGGTGCCGCGCCGGTCGTTGCTGCTCGAGGTCGTCACCCGGATGATCTTCCACATCATCGTGGTGTTCTCCGTCTACGTGCTGTTCGTCGGGCATGACGAGCCTGGCGGCGGGTTCGCGGCCGGGTTGATCGTCGGCTTGGCGTTGGCCCTGCGGTACATCGCGGGTGGTGCCTATGAGCTCGGCGAGGCCGCCCCGGTTGACCCGGGCATCCTGATGGGCGTCGGCCTGTTCATTTCCTCGGCCACCGCGGTGTACGGCGTCGTCGCTGGTGGGGCAGCACTGCAATCGACGATCCTGAAGGCCACTGTGCCGTTGCTCGGTGACCTGAAGTTCGTTACTTCCACCATTTTTGACATCGGGGTCTATCTGATCGTCATCGGCCTGGTTCTCGACGTATTGCGCACCATGGGCGCCGAACTGGACCGGCAGGGCGTGCTGGAACGGTTCGATCTCGACACCCCGGGCGGCCGGGCGGCGCGCCGTGATCGGCAGGTGAGCCGATGACGACCAACCCCGTTCTCGCACTCACCATCGGCGGCCTGTTCGCGTGCGGCGTCTACTTGATGCTGTCGCGGAACCTGATCCGCGTCATTCTCGGGTTCCTGCTGGCCGGGCACGGGGTCAACCTGATGCTGCTGTCGGTCGGCGGCGGCTTCGTGCCGCCGATCGTGGGGGAACCCGCGAACGGCCAAGAGGTAGCCGATCCGATCCCACAGGCGTTGATCCTGACGTCGATCGTGATCACCCTCGCGGTCGCGACCTTCCTGTTCGCGATGGCCTACCGGAACTACATCCTGACCAGGGACCCGGAGTTGGACGACGAACTCGAGCCCGACGAAGTTGCCGATGCGGAACTGGGGGCAGGTGCGGAATGACCTGGCTCCTGCCCATGGCGATCATCCTGCCGATCACCGGCGCCGCGCTGACCCTCGTCGCCAGCCGCCGGCCGAGAGTGCAACGGGCGATCTCGGTGACGGCGATCTCGCTGCAACTAGTTGTCGAACTGGTCATGTTGATCCAGGTGGCGGACAACGGCACGATGGTGATGCACATCGGTGGCTGGACGGCCCCGCTCGGCGTCACCCTGGTCGCCGACGATCTGGCCGCGCTGATGCTGGTGGTTTCGACCACCGTGTCGCTTTCGGTCCTCATTTATGCGATCTCGCAGGGCATCGCCGACCGTGAGGTCGGGCCCGAGGTGCCGATCTCGATCTTCCACCCGACTTTCCTCATCCTGGTGACGGGCGTCTCGAACGCCTTCATCGCCGGCGACCTGTTCAACCTCTTCGTCAGCTTCGAGATCCTGCTGACGGCCAGCTACGTCCTGCTGACCTCTGGTGGCACCCGCGAGCGGCTCCGGGCCGGGGCGCCGTACATCGTGGTCTCACTGCTGTCCTCGCTGATCTTCCTGGTGGCCATTGCGATGATCTACGCGGCGACCGGGACGGTCAACATGGCCGACCTGTCCGGAAAATTGGCGGCGCTGCCGGACGGGATTGTCGCTGTCCTGCAGGCGCTATTGCTGGTGGCGTTCGGCGTGAAGGCCGCCGTGTTCCCGATGTCGCTGTGGCTGCCCGATTCCTACCCGAGTGCGCCGGCCCCGGTTACTGCGGTGTTCGCCGGATTGCTCACCAAGGTCGGCATCTACGCGATCATCCGGGTGCAGACGCTGCTCTTTCCGACCGGTTCCTACGGCACCCTGTTGATGATCGCCGCGCTGTTGACCATGGTGGTCGGGATCTTGGGCGCGATATCGCAATCCGGCATCAAACGAATGCTGTCGTTCACCCTGATATCGCACATCGGCTACATGCTGTTCGGCGTCGCCCTCGCCTCGGAAACCGGCCTCAGTGCGGCCATCTACTACGTCGCCCACCACATCCTGGTGCAGACCGCGTTGTTCCTTGCGGTGGGCCTGATCGAGCGGGTCGCCGGGACGACGGTGTTGGCACGGCTCGGCGGGCTCTCCGCGGCGGCGCCGATTCTGGCCATCCTCTTCTTCATCCCGGCCATGAACCTCGCCGGCGTGCCACCGCTCTCCGGATTCCTCGGCAAGGTCGGTCTCTTCGAGGCCGGTGTTGAGGACGGCCGGGTGCTGGCCCTGATCCTGGTGGCCGGCGGTGCGCTGACCAGCCTGCTGACCCTGTACGCAATCATCCGGGTCTGGGGTCGCGCGTTTTGGCGACCGGTTCCGGAGATGAGCGGGCCGAATGTCGAGTCGGATGCTCTGGAGACCGAATCCGGCCGGTCGCTGGCGGTTCGCCGCCGGGTGCAGCGTGAGACGCAGCGCCGGCGAACCGCCGACAAGGCGTCTCACCTGCCGATCGGCATGGTGGGCGCGACCACCGCGGTGATCGCCGTGAGCCTGCTGCTGACCGTCGCAGCGGGTCCGATCTACAACTTCACCGACCGAGCGGCGGCCAGCCTGAGCGATCGCAGCAACTATGTCGACGCCGTGCTCGGCTCCGGTGTGCCGCCGCCGCCCGGTGCGCCGGGCGCGACCGTGTCGACAGATCCCACTGGAGCCGGCGGATGAGCGAGCGGCAGCGAGTGAATCGTGGGTGCTGGGCCGGTCGTCCGCGAGGAACGAGCGGGGGATCGGCATGAGCGAGCGGCAGCGAGTGAATCGTGGGTGCTGGGCCGGTCGTCCGCGAGGAACGAGCGGGGGATCCGGAATGAGCCCGCGCCGACTCCGTGCGCGGGCGGTCCGAGTCCGCGGCGGCAAGATCCCGGGCAGCGGCGGCTGGGCGTCCTATCTGCTGGCGCTGTTCCTGCTGGTACTCGTCTGGATGGCACTGTGGGGCTCTGCGTCGCTGATCGCCATCCTGATCGGGGTGGTGGTCAGCGCACTTATCCTGCTGCTGTTCCCGTTGCCCACCATGGTGTTCCGGTTCGGTATCCATCCCTGGCGGTTGCTGGTGCTGGTGGTCCGATTCCTCTACGACGTGGTGATAGCGAGCGTGCAGGTCGGCTGGTTGGCCATTCGTCCGCGACTGCCGCAATCCCAGATCACCACGGTGCAACTGGCGTCCGATTCCGGACCTGCTGGAGGCGCTCACCGCGCTGGCGGTGTCTTGGTGCCCGGCAGCCTGATCATCGATGCCGATGCCGACAACCGGGTCCTGACGATCCATGTGCTGGACGCCGGGCAACGGTCGATGGAGCAGTTCGCGGCTCAGGTGCTCGCCCAGGAACGGCGGATCCGCCTGGCCCTCGGTGACGGCACGGATCCCGGGCCGGTTCGCCGTGGAAAGTCGGGCGGTGGTCCCCGATGATGTGGACGGTGCTGATTGCCGGAACACTGTTCGGTCTCGGCGCGTTGTTCGCCGCGATCCGGCTGGTCCGCGGGCCGACGCAGATCGATCGCGCGGTCGCACTGGACGTCATGCTGGCGATCGTCGTCGGCGTGATCGTGCTGACCGCGGCGGTTTCGGACAGTTCGATCACCCTGGTCATCGCGGTTGTCGTGTCCCTACTCGGGTTCATCGGCTCGGCAAGTTTGGCCAAACTATTGCCGAGGGACCGCCGATGATCGACCCGTTCGAGATCGGATCGGTCGATGGTTGCCGCGCCGGGCCATGTGGGGGGCAATCGGTGAGCACCATCGACATTGTCGCGTCGGTGTTTCTCGTTCTCGGGTCACTGATGTCGCTACTCGCCGGCATCGCGGTGCTGCGGTTCCCGGACACCATGAGCCGGATCCATGCGGCCACCAAGCCGCAGGTGCTGGGCATCATCCTGCTGATGCTGGGCGTCGGCCTGAGACTCGGATCGCCGGGTGTCATCGGCATGCTGGTGCTGATCGTGATCCTGCAGTTCGTGACGGCACCGGTATCGGCGCACCTCACCGTCCGAGTGGCGTACCGCAACGCCACGGGCGATGACGAGCGGGGCAATGAGCAAGCGGCACACTCCGCCGCGGACGACGGTCCGGAACAGATGCTCCAGGCCATGGTCAAGGAGAACACCACTCCACGGACACCACCGAGGGTCACGGAAAACCCGGCTCGGCTGCGGAGGACGAGCGGTAACGTCTGGCAGATGTCCGAGATCAACGATCTGTCCAACCGTTATGTCGCCGATTTCGCTCGGCTCAGCCCCATGACGGCGACATTCCTCGGGATACCGGGCGAGCAGGATTCGTTCGACGATCTCTCGCCGTCCGGGTTGGCGGAATTGCAGAACTTACGAAGCAGCAGCAGAGCAGCTGTCCGTGCAGCGAAGTCGACCGGCCCGGACGACGAGATTGCCCGCGAGGTGATCTCCGAACGCCTCGACGTGCAATCCGATCTCTACGAATCGGGTTGGGCGCACGCCGACCTGAACGTGATCGACTCACCCCTGCAAAACGTCCGCATGGTGTTCGACGTGATGCCGACAGAATCCGATGCAGACGCGGCCGCGCTGGCCCGTCGGATGGCGGCAGTGCCTGCTGCACTGGCCGGCTACCGGTTGAGCCTGCTGCATGCGGCCCGCAGCGGAAAGGTTGCTGCCCGCCGGCAGATCGACAAGTGTGCGGAGCAATGTGCCACGTACGCCGGTCGGTCGGGTCGCGGATTCTTTTCGCGGCTCGTCGACACCATCAATCCCGGGGGGACTCGTGGCCCGGCACTGACCGCGGACCTTGGCGCGAGCGCGACAAAGGCAGCGGCCGCCTATGGCGAGTTCGGCCGTTTCCTGCGGGATGAACTCGGTCCACTGGCACCGGCGAAGGATGCGGTCGGTCGCCGGCGCTACGTTTTGGGCTCGCGTGATTTTCTTGGCGCCGAGGTTGATCTCGAGGAGACCTACGCCTGGGGGTGGGCCGAGTTCTGCAAGATCGAAGCCGAGCTGATCGAGGTGGCAGAGCGGATCGCGCCCGGCGCCGGACCGGCCGGCGCGGCGGCGGTGCTGGATGCCGACCCGGCACACCAGGTCCTCGGGTTGGACGCCCTGCGGACCTGGATTCAGCAAACGACCGATCGGGCGATCTCCGAACTCGGTGGAACACACTTCGAGATTCCTGATGCCGTCAGGACTGTCGAATGTCTGATCGCCCCACCCGGCGGTGGGGTCGGTGCCTACTATCTCGGTCCGAGCACCGATTTCAGCCGGCCGGGCCGGGTGTGGTGGGCCGTCGAACCCGGGCGGGAGGTGTTCTCCACCTGGCGGGAGACCAGCACGGTCTACCACGAAGGTGTTCCGGGTCATCATCTGCAGATCGGCACGGCTGTCTATCGCAAGGACACCCTCAATGATTTCCAGCGGCTGCTGACGGAGATCTCCGGGCATTGCGAGGGGTGGGCGCTCTACGCGGAACAGCTGGTCCGCGAGCTCGGATATATCGCCAACGACGGCCAGTTGCTGGGCCTCCTGGACTCCCAGCTGTTCCGGGCGGCCAGGGTGATTGTCGACATCGGGATGCACCTGGAACTTCAGATCCCGGCAGGCACCGGGTTTCACGAGGGCGAGAGATGGACGCCGGATCTCGGTCTCGAGTTCGTCCTGACCCGGACCCTTGCTGACCCGGCCCACTGCCGGGATGAGATCGACCGCTACCTCGGCTGGCCGGGTCAGGCGCCGTCGTACAAGATCGGCGAGCGGGTCTGGATCGCCGGCCGTGACGCCGCTCGCCGGCGGCACGGCGCCGCCTTTGATTTCAAGGCGTTCCACACCGCCGCGTTGAACATGGGCGGCATGGGACTCGACCCGTTGGCCAGCCGCCTTGCGACGCTCTGAAAGAACCGCCGGGCCGATGGGACGCGAGCCAGCTCATGCGATCGAAGTCGGTCAGCGAATGCGTTGCAGTGCAGGCTGTCTCAGCCCTTCAATGGCTGTGCGGGGGGAAATGGCAACTCCCGGCCGAGGACCCCGAACGGCCGTGGATCGCCGGTGAACCGGTAGTTGCGCAGCACGTCGGTAAACCCGAGCCGGCGATACAAGCGCCACGCCCGGTTCTCGCCCTCCGGGGTGGACAACAGCATGTGCCGCTCCGGCCGGTCCTTGGCCAGCCCGCGCAGCATGGCCTCGCCGAGTCCGTGACCTTGCCAATCCGGGTGAACGTGCAACTCCGTCAGCTCGAAGAAGTCCGTGAGTTGATCTTCACCGGGGGAGCGAACCCCGCGACGGACCTCTGAGTACCACCACTGGCCCGGCGCGCCGCGATAGCCATAGGCCAGCCCGACAATCCGGTCGGCGGTCCCGGTCGCGATGACGCAGGAAAAGCCCGCGCGCCGGCTGTGTTCCTCCCACAGCACCGAACGCGCTCCGGCCAGATCGGCCGGGTAGCGCATCGCGGTGATGTAGACGTCGATCAGCTCCGGCGTCCGACGACGAAACGCCGCCGCGTCGATCCGGGCGAGAACCACAGAGTGCCGGACGCTTTCGTCGGGCAGCAGTTGCATGGGGTAATCAGATCATGCCGAGCCCCTGGTGCGGGTCAGTCCGGCCGGGAGATACGTCTCGTTGTCGGTGTTGCCGTCTATACCAAGAGTGTTCGACACGACATGTCCACATCCCTGGCATCCGACTTCGAACATGCGTACTATAGAACATAGGTTCGAACACTCGGGAGGGTCAGCGATGTCGGTCAATACAGTCGCTCGGAGTCCGCGCGCAGTGAGCACCGCGGTGGGCGCGGACTCGGCCGGCACCGGCACCGGCGCGGGCGCACGGAAGGCGGCACGGTCGGCTACGGCCGATCTCATGCCGGTCAATCCCGGTCTGTTTGATGCCGTCCTGCCGAGTCGACCGGCCACCCCTGTCCCGGGCCAGGAACGCGGCCGCTCCCGCCCGCAGCGGCGAGCGGTGGACAACGGTCATCCGGCATCCCGGCGGGGGTCACGGCAGCGACAAGGAGAACGACCGATGCAGAGTCAGGAAATCGGGCAGAGGAAACGACGCATGGACCCCCGGCTGACGCCGCCGATTCCTCAGGCGGCCCGTGATCTGCTGGCGGATGCCTCGCGCGGGCTGGGTCGAGCGATCCGCTCCACCGAGGCTGCGGATCGATACGCGGCTGCTCATCTGGCGGCATTGCGTGCGGCAGCTGCGGTGCTCGCCGCGCGGGCGAGGCCGGTACGTGGGCGACGCGGCAGCGTCTGGGAGCTGATTTCCCGGGTCGCGCCGGAGTTCTCCGAATGGGCTGCGTTTTTTGCGGCCGGCTCCGCCAAGCGGCAGGCAGCCGAAGCCGGCCTGCATCGGCTGGTGACGCCACGGGAGGCCGACGACATGGTTCGTCAGGTTGCCGCGTTTCTCGAGCTGGTGGAGGACGCCCTGGCCGCTGGTTCAGGGCAGGTGGCGATGCCGAGTTAGCGACGAACCTTCTGACGGCTGGAGCGCATCAACCGCTCCAGCAGTGCGTCGAAACTCTGCGCGACCTCACGAGCGCCCGCAGTCGGCCACTGGTGGATCGGAATTCCGGCGCCCTGCGCCTGCTGCACGGCGGACCGATCCGGCAAGACAGGGGAGAGCACCAACGGGCCGAACAGGTCTCGGAGCTCGGCCAGTCGATATTCGTGCTCCGTCACCCGAGGACGGAACCGATTGATCACAACGCCCAGAGGTTGCAGGGCTGGCCGGTGCGCCAGTCGCTCGGTTTGCACCGCTTCCAACGCGCGTTGCACACCGGTCACGGCAAAGAGTGATGGTTCGGTGACCAGGACCGCGCGGTCGGCGGCGGTCAGCGCACTGCGGGTCAGCTGGCCGAGCGAAGGCGGGCAGTCGACCAGCACCAATTCGGGTGCTGGGCTGACCTTCGCGAGGGCGCCCGCCAGCCGGAAGAGGGTTTTGGAACCGGGGTCCGGGTGGTTGTGGTTCTCGGTACGCTCACTGCCGGGCAAGATCCGCAGATTGTCGCCCCACGCCGAGACGCGGATCACCTTGTCGATCACTTTGCGGGATGGATCGTCCAACACCTCGGCAACCGACCATCGACGGCCCCCGGCGGATCCGTTCGACGCGCCGTCGATGTCCGGATCCACGGTTGTCGTGGCGTTCATCTGGGGATCAAGATCCACCAGCAGGGTGTCGATTCCGCGGTGAACTGCCGCAGATGCAAGACCCAGTGTGACTGTGGTCTTTCCGACGCCGCCCTTGAGGCTCAACACACTGGCAACCAACACCGGCCAACCGTACAGGCCGGGAGTGGTCATTCCGGGGATGGTCGGTGCGCGCCGATACGCTTCGGGTGAGTCGGCGCCATGCCCGCGATCAGTCGACTCTCCGGCAGCCGATGGCTGGGTGATCAGGCCTCCACCCAGGAGCCGCCCAGGCTTCGGTACAACGGTCCGGCCGGGTCGCGGCAACGTCGATCGCGCGTGCCTGTTAGGAGGAGTCGATGATCGAACAGCGGCGTCCGGTCGGTGCCGATCCGGTGGACCTCGCGCTGATCGCGCTGGTTGGAGCCAGTGCGTCGCCACGAGTGCTGGACGTCGGCGGTGGTAGCGGCACCCGCGCCGTCCCGCTGGCGATCCACGGCTGCTCCGTCACTGTCATCGACTCGTCGGTGGACGCCCTTGCCATCCTGCACCGCAGGGCACAGGACGCCGGGGTTGCGGATCGGGTGACCGGTGTGCAGGCCGATGCGGAATTCCTGGCGACGGTGGTTCCGGAAGGTCAGGCCGATCTGGTGCTGGGTCATCACCTGCTGGAGGAGGTCGATGATCCGGCCTCGGTGGCGGCGGCTCTGGCGCAAGCAGTTCGCCCTGGTGGGCACGTCTCGGTCCTGGTGGCCGGTCGGCTCGGCGCTGTGGTCGGTCAGACGCTCGCCGGCCGTTTCGCGGAAGCCAGCGCCATGCTGACCGATCCCGACGGCAGATTCGCGCCGAACGACCCGCTACGTCGCCGGTATGACGCGGTCGTGGTCGGCGCGACGCTGGCCGGAGCGGGGCTGATCGTCGATTCCGTCACCGGAGTCGGCGTGCTGTCGGGCTTGGTCTCGGGTGCCGCGCGGCAGGCGATCCCGGGTGGCGACGGCGATTTGGCCCGGCTGGAGGCCGAGGCCGCCGTTCATCCCGCATTGCTGCAGATTGCGGCGGATCTGCATGTGGTTGCCCACAAACCGCCCGGGAACGAATGACGCACCGCGCTGATCGGAATCGATACGTCACGGCGGATCCGGACGCCGTCGACGACAGCGCCTGCACGATCCTGCACGTCGACATGGACGCGTTCTTCGCGATGGTAGAGGTGCGGCGCAGGCCCGAACTCCGCGGTCGGCCGATGATGGTCGCCGGTACCGGTGGTCGCGGGGTGGTGCTGTCGGCCACCTACGAAGCACGCGAGCACGGCATTCGCTCCGCGATGCCGACCTCGAAAGCAATGGCGTTGTGCCGTGGCATTGTCGTGATCCAGCCGGACATGGGTGCGTACGCCGACGCTTCCCGGGCGGTGATGTCCATGTTCGCCGATGTCACACCGCTGGTCGAGCAGCTGTCGGTGGACGAGGCCTTCCTGGACGTCTCCGGTGCACGTCGGCAGTTCGGTCGGCCGGCAGCGATCGCGCAATCGCTGCGGAAGCGCATTCACGGCGAACTCGGTCTCCCGGCGACAGTCGGTGCGGCGTCCACCAAGTTCGTCGCCAAGCTCGCGTCCGGCCTGGCCAAGCCCGACGGGCTGTTGATCGTGCCGCCCGCCAAGGTCATCGGGTTGTTGCACCCGCTTCCGGTCCGCGCGCTCTGGGGAGTGGGCCCGCGCACCGCGGAGAAGCTGGAATCTCTCGGCATCGGATCGGTTGGCGAGATTGCCGCCATGGACCGTTCCCACCTGATCAGCGCACTGGGGACGGCCACTGGCACCCGACTGCACGACTTGGCCTGGGGTCGCGATGCTCGAAGTGTGCAAACGGAGGTCGCAGATTCGTCCATCGGCGCCGAGACCACCTTCGCCGTGGACTCCGCCGACGCGGCTTACCTCACCCGTCAACTCCTGGCGCTGACCGAACGGACCTCACACCGGGCCCGCCGGGCGGGTGTCCGTGGCCGCACCGTCAGCATCAAGGTGCGATTCGAGGACTTCTCCACGCTGACCCGCTCGGCCACCCTGCCGACGCCAACCGACATGTCCCGCACGGTGTACTCGACGGCGCGCGAGCTGCTGACCAAGGTGCGGGCATCCGGCGCAGGGGCGCAGCGGATTCGACTGCTCGGTGTCCGGCTGGAAGGTCTGATCCCCGCCGACGAGGTCACCGAACAGCTCGAGCTCGGTTCCTCGGAGTCGGGTCCGGGCTGGCGCGAGGCACAGGGGGCGATTGATCGTGCCCTGGAGAAGTTCGGGATGGCCGCCGTGCGCCCGGCCGCGCTGCTGGACCGCCCCGAAAGCCCCTGATCCAGAGCCGACAGCAGCCTCTGGCGTGTCTTCGTGGATCTACCGGATACGACCCACTTTGGATGAAAGTGTGACAGATTCCGCTGTGCGCTAGTGGTCCGCCCGGACACCTCGTATCCTTGTCCTAGGTCGCCGGTTGGCGGCCATAAGATGTGACCACCATTGCTGATGGTCAGGTGCCGGGAGGAGGGGACCCATGCCGCTCTCCGAGCACGAGCAGCGGATGCTCGACGAGATCGAACGCGCGCTCTATGAGGACGACCCTAAGTTTGCGACAAGCGTCAACGTCAGCCGCATTCGGCGGCGTCGGCCCATCGTTGCTGGATGTTTGTTCCTTGCCGGTCTCGTCGCCCTGGTCGTCGGTGTCATTGCGACGCAGAGCTTCCTTGCTGTTGGTGTCGTGGTCAGTGTGATCGGCTTCCTGACGATGGTCGGGGCTGTGGGCCTCTTCGTCTTCGGTCAGCCCAGTGCCAGGGCAGCCAAGGGTGTAGAGAAGAACGTAGCCAAGTCCAACCCGTCGCTGGGCAATCGGATGGAAGAGCGCTTTCGTCGGCGCTTTGACGAGCCCAATCAGTAGCCATGACGAGAAAGGCATTCGGACAGGTCGTGCCTGCCGCCTATTTGGTGGCCTCCGGACCCCGGTCGCCGTGGGTGGCTTGACCTGAGGCTGCTGCCGCAACTGAAATCCTGACGCGACCGCACGTCAAGCACATATGCCGAGCCCCCTGCCGGGCCTGACCGCCGCCCCGCCCAATCAGATACGTCGCCCCATCAGACTGCCAGTCGGGTCAGTCCCGCCACCACGAAGGGCGTACCGACCGGGGGACCAGCCGATCCAGCGGCGTCAGCGGAACGTGGTGCTGCAACTCACGAGCCACCGTCCGCGGAGCGGCTCCCAGCCGTTCGGTTGCCGCGGGTCGGACGAGGGTTCCGGTGGCTGTCCCCGCTGATCGGGCAGCGTCTGCCGAATCTGAATCAGACGAGCCGCCCGAGGACGGGTCGCCGTCGGCGTACCAGCCGCGTTCAACGGCGGTGATGAGTGTGCGCAGCTCAGCGCGCCCTCGCTCGGACAGATGGCTGGCCTTCGCCAGTCGGTTGGCGAAGGCCCGGGCCGACTCCGCGTGATTGAGTCCGACCCCGTGATCGACCGCCAAATCCTCGATCTCGCTCCACGCCGCCGCCGCGGCGCCGGACTCCCCGGCATCGGCCTCCGCGAGTCGGTGATCCCGCCGCCGCCCGCGGACCACGGTCGGTCCGGCCGCTGCGGCGGCGACCAGCGCGAGAATGGCCAACGCCAACCACCAGCCCGGCGCGACGGCAGGTTCGTCGGTCGAACCGGCACCACCGGCCGCTGGGGACGTCAGCGCGGTCGGCCCGCCACCCCGTGCGGTGGGCTCGCCCACGCCCGCCCCAACGGATGGCACGTCGTCACTGGGCAGCGGCTGCGCGCTCGCAGCCGTCCCCGCATCTTCGGTGAAGCCCTGTTGACCGCCCTGCCCACCGCCGAGCGGCGTCGGGTCGAACTGCACCCAGCCGCTCTTGTCGAACAGCACTTCGACCCAGGCATGGGCGTCATTGCTGCTGATCAGGTAGCTTCCGTCGGACTCCTTGGTGCCCTGGGTGAAGCCGATCGCCACCCGGGCCGGCACGCCGACCGCGCGCAACATGATCGCCATCGCTGATGCGTACTGCTCGCAGTACCCCTGCTTGTTGTTCAGGAAGTCGACGAGCGGGTCACCGCTGGTGCCCGGAGGTACCGTCAGGGAATAGCTGAACCCGTTGGCCGGGTCGGTGAAGTACGTGCGGAGCGCATCGGCCTTGTCGAAGGCCGTTGTGTCGCCCGCGGTGACTTGCGTCGCCAGGGCCACCACCTCGGCCGGTAGGTCGCCGGTCTCGGTGAGCAACCCGTCGGGCGCGGCCGTGTCCGCGCGCAGTTCGTCCGCCGTGAGCTCGGTGAACACCGCGTCGACCTGATACGGCGCCGGCGTGACGGGCTCGATGCGATGCACGGACTGCAGTGCATCGTCGTAGGACCAGCCCGGATCCGCGCCGTTCACCTGGGTGGTGCCGTTGTAGATGGGCAGGAACCGGTCCCGAAAAGCCAGTGCCGTCACGGTGACCGCCTGCTGCGCGGACGACGGTAGCGGATCGTTCGGTAGCTGCCCATCGGTGAGTTGGTCGACGGACCAACCCTGGCCGGGGGTCCATTGCTGCAGGCCGACGGTCCGCAGGTACTTCGGTTCGGTCAGGCCGGTCACTGTCAACATGTCCACCGGGTCGGAACGCTGAAGGTTGCCCTGCAGGGAAGCGAAGGGCGACAGGCCAACGCCGGTACTCGGCCCAGAAGTGCTGCGCGGCAACCGACCCGCCGTCCCCACTCCGGTCACCGACCCGGCCACCACCAGTGCGATGACGGTGGCCACCGCGGCCAGTGCGACCCCGTTGACGACCTGGGCGAGCCCGGCTCCGGCACCCAGCCGACGACCCGACAACCCACTGGCGACCAGCAGGATCGCATAGAGCATCGCGGGCGCGGCGAAGGCTTCCCAGGGCAGCATCGACAGATCAATGGAGGCCGGTACGGAGAACACACAGAGCAACGGCAGCGCCACCAGGGCCGGCGCCCGGCACACCGCGATCAGAATGTCGACGATCAGTGCTGTTGTGCCGACGGACAGGCAGATCAGAAACGCCAATTCGGTGGAGGCGGGGGCCGGCGACACCGTCGTACGGATCTGATCCCACGCCCCTGTCAGCAGGTCACCGGCTTCGCCGATGACGGCACCGTTGGGAATCACCCCGCCGATCCCGCCGGTGGTGAACAAGGCGGTCAGCGCCACCGACGCGCCGAGGACCTGCAGCAGGATGGCGGCCACGGCCGGTACCCGGGCAAGCCGGGCGCCAACGCCGACCAGCCAGATCACCATCACCACTTCGACGGTCGGCCAGAACCAGGTGTCGCCGCTGATCATCGGCGGGATGGCGATGGTCGCGGCGAGAATGGCCAGGGCGCCGATCAGGGTCGGGATCAGGTATGTCGGCTGGTCGGCCCGAGCCGCCCCGGCATCACCGAATGCATCAATGGGCCGGCCGACGGCGCCAGGCACCGGCGACGACCGCGCCGGTACGACGGTCGGGCTCGCCCGGTGCGGCGCGGTGGGGGGTGACGCCGTCATGACGACCGGACCGGGAGGGGCAGCTGGCGATCGGCGGTGCGCTGGAACCTCGTGGCGCCCGAGCAGGCCCTGTGCCAGGAGACGGCCAGGCTGTCGCCCAGCCCGATCGTCACCACCCGCCAACCCGCGGATCGCAGCAGGGCCAGCGCTTCCGGGTCGCCCACCGGACCGCGCGGATCCCAGTCGGCGGTGTCGAGGACGAAGGCGATGCCATTGGTTCCACGCCGGCGTGCCGCTATCAACAGCCGGGCCGCAGGCAGGTCGAGCGCGCCGAGAATGGCAATGATCAGGCCCGACCCGGCGACCGACGCAGCCTTCAGTGACCCGATCTGATCAGGCTCGACAACGGCGAGAGCGGCCGAGTACGTCGTCCTGAATGTCCCGTCCATTGGCCAGCACGGAACCGGTGTGGGTGGTCAACTTCATCTGGTGGTCCGCGGAGAGTAGGTGCACGCTGATCGACGCGGCCAGCGTCACCGCGGTTTCCAGGCTCGAGCCAGGCACCGTCGCCTCGGTGGGCCCGTTGCCGGTGATCGAGCATCACGACCGCACCGCCGTGCGAGACGGGTTCCTCCAGTCGCACCATCAGCTCGTCATGCCGAGCAGATGCGCGCCAGTGGATGGTTCGGATGTCGTCGCCGCTGCGGTAGTTCCGGATGCCGACATCAGGGTCACCGCCCGATGCACCGGACATCGCCCGGTCTGCCGCCGCCGGACCGGGTTCCGGTGCTGATCGGCATCCCGGCGAGGTCAACCACCGTCGGCACGACAAGCACCTCCGTTCGGGTCGGGAGGGTGCGGTTGTCCTCCCAGAGCCCGAACGGGTCGCCGATCCGAACTGATGGCGGCCCGAGCAGGAATCGTCCTCGGCGAACCGCCTGCAGGTGATAGTCGGTCTGCGCACTGTGGCTCGCCCGCAAAGGCGGCACCAGGCAGCGCACGCCGTCGGTCAGGTCAACTGTCGGCCGCTCGGAAATATCCAAGGTGCCGGTCCGGCTGGACCCGACGTTACGGATCGACAGTACGACCCGCCCCACGGTTCCCGGATCCAGTCGACTCGGCAAGACAAGATGCGACGCAGTCAATCTCAGTCGCCGCACGGATCCGGCGAGCATCGCGATCACCGGCAGAACGGCGGCGAAGATCCCGATCCGGAGCAGGTCCCGCTCGTCCAGCACCAGCGCGCAGACGGTCGCCGCTATCCCGCCGGCCAGCAGACAGCGACCGCGGGTCGTCAGGCCCCGAACGCCCGGACGAATCGTCGAGGGCCGACGTTGCCGGCCCCGCGATCGCCCGTCGGTCGCAGTGCCAGGCGGCCGGGCGGCGTGCCGCCGGCACGTTCGGCACGCGGTTGCGGTTCGGATCAGCCACCCCTTGGCACCCGGATCCGGCTCAGCAGCACCCGCACAACCTCCTCGGCGGACCGGTGCGACGCGTGCGCTTCGACGGTCAGCAGCAGGCGGTGGGCAAGCACCGGAACGGCCAACCGCTGAATGTCGTCCGGCACGACGAACGGACGGCCGTCCAGCGCGGCCGCGGCCTTGGCCGCCCTGGCCAGATGCAGCACGGCCCGGGGAGAGGCACCCAGCCGAACCTCTGGAACGGCGCGGGTGGCACCGATGATCTCCACGATGTACTGCCGCAGTGGCGGCGCCAGGTGAACGCCGTGCTGACCGCGTCAATCAGCTTCGACACCATGGCGGCGTCGGTGACCGGTCGCAGTATCGCCAGCGGGTCGGTGCGATCCCGGTCGGCGAGCATCGCGATCTCCGCATGGTGGTCGGGATAGCCGATGGACAGCCGGGCCAGGAATCGA
The DNA here is from genome assembly GCA_963730295.1 of uncultured Actinomycetota bacterium. GTDB lineage: Bacteria > Actinomycetota > Actinomycetes > Mycobacteriales > Nakamurellaceae > Nakamurella. Next base: position 220,255 of record CAVSRE010000020.1, read on the forward strand.
TCGCGCTGCGCCTCCGGGAGTGGGTACGTGCCCTCCATTTCCACCGGGTTCTGGGTGGCAAGTACCAGGAATGGCCGGGCCAGCTGGTAGCTGGTTCCGTCGACGGTGACCTGCCGTTCCTCCATACATTCCAGGAGCGCGGACTGGGTCTTGGGCGATGCCCGGTTGATCTCGTCGGCGACCACGATGTTGGCGAAGATCGGTCCGGGCCGGAACTCGAACTGCGAGGACTGCCGGTCATAGATGCTGACGCCCGTGACGTCGCTCGGCATCAGGTCAGGGGTGAACTGCACGCGGCTGACGGTCGAGTCGACAGTTCTGGCGAGTGATTTCGCGAGCACCGTTTTCCCGGTGCCGGGCACGTCCTCGATCAGCAGGTGTCCCTCGGCCAGAACCGCGATGATTGCCAGCCGGATGACCTCGGCTTTTCCGAGCACGACCTGCGAGATCGCCGCGGCGATCTGCCCACCGACCTGCTGCACCGTCGATAGATCGATAGTCCCGCTGATGCACCAGGAGGCTGGCGGACCGCCCCGAACCGTCCGCCCCTGCCTCCAGGTCGACGTGCTGAGTCACCGTTGATTCCTTCCGACCGACATGCGGCACCGCGAGCTCGCACCGGGCACCTGAAGGACAGTCTGCCAGGGGATCCGCAGGGCCCGGGCGATCCGCTTTCATCGCCCGGCGGGATCCAGCCTGGTCGTCGTCCACGGGTGGAGCACGCTCACCGGCGGGCGAACCGTTCAGTTCGTCATCCGTGCGGTCGACTCGCAGGTGTCCCCACCACCCCCCACTCGGCCCGGAACCGATGGCGGTACCACCGAACGCCATCCACCGTGACCCGCTGACCAGCGCTTACTCGCTGCTGCCTGGGCGGAGCCCAGGTATCCTCGGGCGGCCCTATGCCGCCAGAGCGTTCGGACGGTCCGTGACCGGGAAAAGCCCCCCACCGCGCCCCACCTGCTTGACGTGCGCAAATCCCGCGACACCGACACCAGATGGGGGACTTGGTGGCCTTGAGTGGCAGGGAGTGGGTTAGAGTGGAGCAACTTGGGGAGGTTGCCCAGGAACTGCCACAGGGATGCCGGACGGAGGTGGTGGGGATGCTCAAAGGCTTCTACGGCACCTACACGCCCCGGATGGACGACAAGGGCCGCGTCACCCTGCCGGCCCGGTATCGGGAGTCCTTCGCCGGTGGCGCGATGCTCGTTCGTGGCCAGGACCACTGCCTCTACGTCTTCACCCCCGAGGGCTTCGAAGAATTCGCCGCGGCGGCGATCAACGCCTCGATCACCGACGAGCGGGCCCGCGGCTATCAGCGGTACATGCTGGCCAACACCGACGAGCAGCGCCCCGACGCGCAGGGCCGGATCTCCATCACTCCCCGGATGCGCGAGTACGCGGGGTTGTCGAAAGACCTGGTCATCACCGGCATCGGCCTGCGGATGGAGATCTGGGACGCCGCCGAATGGGAGGCCTATGAGGCCCGCCAGGAGGCGGCCTATGCCGCACCGGAACGGGGGCTTCTCGAAAGCTGAAGCCATCGGCTGACGCCACGATGCAGGCGAAAAGTGCTGCACCGCAAGGCTCCTGCCGCCCGGCCCACACCCGCACCGGCCCTGACGCGACTTCCCCCGTGCCAGGACCGATCGGCCCTGACACGACTTCCCCCGTGCCAGGACCGAAAGCGGGTGGGGACCAGGAATCAGGATCCGTTCGACAGGTGTCCGTCATCCGGTCCGGCCGCACCGGGCACCGCCCAGTCCCCACCCGAGTACCACAGCTGATGTCCCGCAGAGAAGAGAAAGAGGCGCCGATGGGTGGCAGCCCGGGGGACGGCCAACAGGCCGATCACCGTGCGGACGGCGTTCCGCAGACTCCGGATGGTCACGTTCCGGTGCTCGTCCGCCGGGTCGACGAACTCCTCGCCCCGGCGATCGAGGCCGCAACTCGCTCCGGCGCAAGTGATGTCGTGCTGGTGGACGCCACGCTCGGGATGGGTGGCCACACCCTGGCGATGCTGTCCGCACACCCGAAACTCCGCGTCATCGGCATCGACCGTGACCCGCAGGCGCTCCGGATCGCCGAGCGCCGGCTGGCCGACGCCGGCCTGACCGATCGTGTCGAACTCGTGCACGCCGTCTATGACCGGATCGGCGAGGTCATCGCGCAGCGGGTCGGGACGCGTCGGGTGCAAGCCATCCTGTTCGACCTCGGGGTCTCCTCTGTTCAGCTGGACGAGTCCGACCGCGGGTTCGCCTATGCCCAGGACGCCCCACTTGACATGCGGATGGACCCGACGACGGGGATCACCGCCGCTGACGTCGTCAACACCTACCCCGGGGCCGAACTGACCCGGATCCTGCGCGAGTACGGCGATGAGCGGTTCGCTTCCCGGATTTCGAAGGTGCTGGTCGTCGAGCGTGCGCGGCAGCCGTTCACCACCAGTGCCCGGCTGGTCGAATTGGTCCGCGCCGCCATCCCGGCCGCCACCCGGCGGACCGGCGGCAACCCGGCCAAGCGCACATTCCAGGCGCTGCGGATCGAGGTGAACGACGAGCTCGGTGCGTTGAAGCGAGCAATTCCCATTGCACTGCAGCATCTTTCATTGGCCGGCCGGATCGTCGTCATGTCCTATCAGTCGCTCGAGGACCGGATTGTCAAACGGGCAATCGCCCCGCTGACGGTGTCAACCAGCCCGCTGGACCTGCCGGTCGACCTGCCCGGGCATGACCCGGAATTCGCCTGGCTGACCAGGGGCGGCGCGGAAATACCGAACGAGAACGAGATCCAGGCAAACCCGAGGGCCGCTTCCGCGCGGCTTCGGGCAGCGCAGCGCATCAGGGAGGCAACATCGTGACCACGACCGAGCAGGCAACCGACGAGGTCGGAGCTACCGGAACCAGCTCGCGCGGTCCGATCCAGGGCCCTCCCGCGTCGACGACTGCTTCCTCCAGGCGCGCCTACGAACGTCGGCAGCGTCGTCGGCAGAAGATCTCCGCAACACGGCTGGTCGGCCCCGGCAAACCGGTGAAGTCCGCGCTCAACCGAGCCCCGTTCGTTGTGGTGCTGATAGCCCTGCTCGCCAGTGGTATCGCCGGCGTGCTGTACCTGAACACGATGACCGATGAAGCGGGGATGCGTTCCTCCACCGCCCGGAGCAAGGCCATTGACCTGCGCCTGACGATCGAATCCCTGCAACGTGACGTGGCGATGCTGGACGCGACCCCGCACATCGCGGACGAGGCAGCGGCTCTTGGCATGGTCCCGGCCGGTGATTCGGCGATGTTGATGGTGGACGGCTCTGGTGCCGGGTCGGTCGTCGGTAAGCCTTCGGTGGTGCCCGGGCCGGTGGCCCCCGTTGCTCCGGTCGACCCCGCGGCCGAGGCCCTGGCAGCCCAGGCGGCGGGCGCCGCCGCGGCCCAGGCGTCGGCGGCCGCAGATCCAGCGGCGGCTCAGGCAGCGGGGGCTCAGGCAGCGGGGGCCCAGGCCCCAGCGGATCCAGTTGCTGCCGCACAGGCAGCCGAAGCCGCTGCGGCGCAGGCCGCAGCACCCCAGGTGGACCCCAACGCCCCGGCGCAAGGAGCTCAGCAGTGACGAGATCCGGCAGTGAGTCAAGTGGCAGTGAATCAGGTGCTCGCGATTCACGTGCTCGCGATTCACGTGCTCGCGACCCCCGCGGCGTCCGCACAGGTACCGCACACCGGCACAGTGGAAGCACCGCACGGCAGGCCAACCCGGGCAGCACCCCGACCGAGCGACGCCGGTCCGATGGTCGGGCCGGCGTGCCGCGCTCCGCGCCCGGGCCGGCCTCGCCGCAGACGGCTCGCTCGCCGCGCGCACCCCGCCCCGCCACCCCGACCGGGAATCCTCGACCGGCCAACACCCAACGGCCCGCCCGCACAGCCGCGCCTCGCGGCCAGGCTTCGGTCCGCGGCCGCCGGGTTCGGCGCAATCGTGCCGCATTGGGCAACCCGCGGATGCGCGGCAAGATCGCACTGATCGTGTTGCTGTCCATGCTCGCCCTGGCCGGCGGCAAACTGGTGTTGATTCAGGCGATCGACCCCTCGGGTTACGCAGCCAAGAGTGAGGCCCAACGCACCAGGGACATCACCCTGCTGGCTCAGCGCGGGGCCATCACCGACCGGAACGGCACCGCTCTCGCCTTCACCGTGGAGGGCCGGGCAATCGCCGCCAGGCCGGCACTGTTCACCGACGACACCCAGCGCCGTCAGGTGACGAACATCCTGGTCGCCGATGTCGGCGCGGGACTGACCGCCGACGAGGTGATGACGAAGCTGACCTCCGGAAAGACCTACGTCTACCTGGCCCGCAACCTGATGCCGGCCCAGGCGGATGCGATCATGGCGAAGATCAGCGCGCTGTTCGACATCGACCATCGCGACGCCGTCGTCACCGAGCGGCAGGACATCAGGCAGTACCCGGACGGTTCGGCCTCCGCCGCGCTGGTCGGCGGGACCGACTACGACGGCAACGGGTTGTCCGGCATCGAGGCCAAGTTCGACACCAAATTGGCCGGTAAGGACGGCGACCGGGTGGTCGATGTCGATGCGCGGCACGTGATCATTCCGGGCAGCGCCCGGGACGAGAAGCCGGCGGTCGACGGGATGGACGTCAGCCTGACCATCGATTCGGACCTCCAGTACACGACCCTGAACATGCTGAGCCGGGCCGTCGACAACTCGCGGGCGCTATCCGGTTGCGTGGTGATCATGCAGGTGGCGGACGCCCAGGTGCCCGCCACCGCGTGCTACCAGCCCGGCAAGACTGCCAAGGAGACCGGTAACCGGGCGGTGACCGACGAGTTCGAGCCCGGTTCGGTGAACAAGGTCGTGACCTTCGCCGCCGCTCTGGAGAAAGGCTTGATCACACCCACCACCGTCTTCAATGTCGACGGCTCCATCCCCATCGGCGACATCAGGGTCAGCGACGCCTGGGCGCACGGACCCATCGACATGACGGCCACCGGAATCCTGGCCAAGTCGTCGAACGTCGGCACGCTGCACATTGCGCAGGAGGTCGGCCAGGATGATTTTGTCGCAATGGCGAAGAAGTTCGGTCAGGGCGTCAAGACCGGGATTCAGTTGCCGGCCGAGACGTCGGGACGCTTCCCGGATCCATCCACCTGGTCGGCCAGCACCTTCGGCAACCTGCCCATCGGGCAGGGTGTTTCCTACAACCTCGTCGAACTGGCCAGCATGTACCAGGCGATTGCCAACGGCGGTGTGCGAATTGCGCCGACCATTGTGGCCAGCACGACCATGGACGGCACAACGACTCCGACTCCGGTCGGGGCGACCACCCAGGTGATGAGCGCCGCCAATGCCCGCACCCTGCTCGACATGCTCCGCGGCACCATGCAGGGCGGTGATATCAACCACCGCGGGACGGCCCCTGCGGCTGCCATCACCGGCTACCAGGTCGCCGGCAAGACCGGCACCGCACAAAAGGTGGACCCGGAGACCAATGAGTACTCGCAGACCGCGATCACCTCGACGTTCGCCGGGGTGTTCCCGGCCGACAACCCCAAGTACGTCGTCGCGATCATGCTCGACGATCCCAAGGGGAACTCACCGGCCGGCACCACCAGCTGCGCGCCGCTGTTCCACAACATCGCCGCGTACCTGGCGCGGGCGGCCGACGTCCCACCATCGGCCACCGAGGCGCCCATCTACGACCTCTACGTGTCGTAGGCCGTGTCGCCAAGAAACCGGAGACCAGGCCTACCGCATCGACTTGCGCCCCGGCTCCGTCGGTGCGACCGGAGTCGACTGCGACGGAGTCGGCAGGCGCCCATGAAGCTCCGAGAGAGCGGGTCCGGCTGTCTCTTTTCCGGACTCGCTCGACCCGGCGGGTAGTCTTGCCGCCCGTGGCCTCCACCGTCCCGCCGGCCTCCCTGCGCCCGCGACATCCTGTCGGGGTCACGGTGGCCGCGATTATCGAGCGCACGGGCGCACGCCTGCACGGCGGCGCCGGTGAGCCGGACCCTGCGCAGCAGCGCGGCGGGTTGCTGCTCACCGGCATCACCCTGCGGGCCCAGGACGTCCGGCCCGGAGACCTGTTCGCAGCGCTCCCCGGAACCAGGGCGCACGGTGCGCAATACGCTCGGGATGCAGTGGCGGCCGGCGCGGTTGCCGTCCTGACCGACCCCATCGGCGCCGCCGCCCTGGAGTCCGAGTTCGCACCGTCCACCGGTACCGCCGCGGCCGATGCCCCGGCAATCCAGCGTGTCCCGGTGCTGATCGCGGATTCCCCGAGGGCGCTGCTCGGCGGTATCGCCAGAGCGATCTACGGGGATCCGAGCAGAAGACTGGCGGTCCTCGGAATCACCGGAACGTCCGGCAAGACGACCACCTGCTACCTCCTCGAGGCGGCACTTGCCGCGGACGGGTCAAAGACGGGCCTGATCGGCACCGTGCAGACCAGGATCGACGGCGAGGTCGCACCAAGTGCACTCACCACGCCGGAGGCCCCGGACCTGCAGGCGTTGTTCGCGGTGATGGTGGAACGCGGGGTCAGCGTGGTGGCGATGGAGGTCTCCTCGCACGCGCTGTCCCTTGGCCGGGTCGGCGGGACCGCCTTCGCGGTTGGTGCCTTTACCAACCTGAGCCAGGATCACCTCGATTTCCACCACGACATGGAGGAGTACTTCGCGGCCAAGTCCCTGCTTTTCGACGGGCGCGCCGCGCGGCACGTCATCAACATCGACGACCCGTACGGGGCCCGACTGGCGGCTGCGCATCCCGACGCCCTGACAGTCAGCGGCACCGGCAACGCGGCCGCGTCCTGGTCGGTCGCCTCGGTGCTGGTGTCGACCACCGGGATCCAGCACGTGACTCTGCACGGGCCCGACGACCGGATCGTGACGCTGGACCTCGCCCTGCCCGGCGGATTCAACGTTTCCAACGCCGCCCTGGCGATGGCCTGCATCGACGGTCTCGGCCGGGATGTCCAACTCGCCGCGGACGCCCTGACCGGCGTTGTCGTACCCGGCCGGATGGAACGGGTGGATGCCGGGCAGGACTTCATGGCCGTCGTCGACTATGCACACAAGCCGGCCGCCATCGCCGCGGTATTGGACGCCATCCGGGATGGTCTGTCCGGCAGGTTGATCGTTGTGGTCGGGGCCGGCGGAGACCGCGATACCGGGAAACGGCCGGTGATGGGCGCGGAGGCGGCCCGCCGCGCAGACCTACTGATCGTCACCGATGACAACCCGCGGTCCGAGGACCCAGCCGAAATCCGGGCGCAGGTGCTGGCCGGGGCCCGGGCGGAGGACGGACCCGCAGATCCCGGGCTGCGGGCAAGGGTGGTCGAGATAGGTGACCGCCGCGCGGCCATCCGGGCGGCCGTCGCCGCCGCCCGCACCGGCGACGCGGTGGTGATCGCCGGGAAGGGCCATGAACTCGGCCAGGACGTCGCCGGGGTGGTGCATCCGTTCTCCGATCGGGTCGAGCTGATGACGGCCCTGACGGAGTTGCCGACTACCGTGCATTCGGTGACACCGCCGACCCAACCGCCCGCGACGGCGCCCACCCAACCGCCCGCGACATCGCCCACCCAACCGCCCGCGACATCGCCCACCCAACAGCCCGCGACACCGCCCACCCAACCGCCCGCGACGCCAGCACCCTCGTCCACCGGGGAGCGCTCGTGATCCTGATGACCCTGGCGCAGGTCGCGAACGCGATCGGGGCCTCGGCTCCGTTCGGCGCGGACGGGATCCAGGTGCGGTCCGTGGAGTTCGACACCCGGCGAATCACTCCCGGGGCGTTGTTCGTGGCGCTGTGCGGGGACCGGGTCGACGGCCATGCCTTCGCGGGGGCCGCTGCTGCCGCCGGTGCGGTCGCGGTGCTCGGCTCCGGCCCCATCGACGGCGAACTGCCGCTACTGATCGCGCCCGCGCCGACCACCGGGGATCCCACCGCCGGCGGTTCGGCCGACATCGATCCGACCGACGACCAGGAACCCGGCGACGACCGCAACGCGGGTGTCCTGGCTGCGCTGGCCGCGCTCGCGAACGCCTCGGTGACCGCGCTGGTGGCCGAGCACGGATTGCAGGTCATCGGGGTCACCGGTTCGTCGGGCAAGACCTCGACGAAGGACCTGATCGCATCGGTACTGCGCAGCGGATTGACCGACCCGGACGCTGTCGTCGCCCCACCGGAGTCGTTCAACAACGAGCTCGGCCACCCCTACACGGCGCTGCGAGCGGACGAGGACACCCGGTTCCTGGTGCTGGAGCTGTCCGCGCGCGGGATCGGGCACGTCGCGATGCTCGCCGCGACGGCGCCGCCGCAGATCGGTGCCGTCCTCAACGTCGGGTCGGCGCACATCGGCGAGTTCGGCTCTGTGCTCGCGATCGCCGAGGCGAAGTCGGAACTGGTGCGGGCACTTCCGGCGGCGGCGGACGGCGGAGTGGCGATTCTGAACGCCGACGACCCGCTGGTCGCGGCGATGGCTGCGGTGACCAGCGCCGACGTCGTGACGGTTGGTCGCACCCCGGGGGCGCTGATCCGAGCCGAGGACGTCACGCAGGACGACGCCGATCGGCCGAGGTTCACCCTGGTCACCCCCGAAGGCAGCGCCAGGGTCGCACTGAGCGTGGTCGGGGCCCATCAGGTCGGTAATGCGCTGACCGCCGCCGCGGTCGGCCGGGCGGTTGGCATGTCCGTCGATGACGTCGCGGCCGGCCTGAGCGCGGCGACGGCGTCGTCCCGCTGGCGCATGCAGGTCACCGAACTGGCCGGCGGCATCACCCTGATCAATGACGCCTACAACGCCAACCCCCACTCGATGAAGGCCGCCCTGCGGTCGTTGTCGATCATCGGACGGGGCCGCCGGTCATGGGCGGTGCTCGGCGAGATGGCCGAACTCGGCGCGGAAACCAACACCGCCCACGACGAGATCGGCCGGCTGGTGGTCCGGCTCGGGATCGAGCGGCTGATCGTCGTGCAGGGCCCCGGCGGGGCGACCGGCCTGGCCGTCGGCGGCCGGACCGGAGCCCGCGCCCTGCATCTCGGCGCCCATCTGGAAGGGTCCTGGGGGGGCGAATCGGAACTGGTGCCCACCATCACCGAGGCGTTGCAGATCCTGGAAACGGAGCTGGCGGAAGGAGACGTGGTGCTGGTCAAGGCATCCCGGTCGGCCGGCTTGGAGCGGGTGGCGCTGCGGCTCATTGCGGACATCGGCGTGGCGGCTCCTGACGACCCGGCAGCGAGTGGTTCGGCAGCTGGTAGTCGGCCGGCCGCAGTTCCCGGTGTCCCCGGCGGAGCCGCGCAGTGAAGACCATTCTCGTCGCGGCGATCGTCGCGCTGGGTGTCTCGATCCTGTTCACCCCCTACCTGATCAGGATCTTCTCCAAGCAGGGGTTCGGCCAGGAGATCCGCGAGGACGGCCCGGCGCATCACAAGCAGAAGCGTGGCACGCCAACCATGGGCGGCGCGGCGATCATCATCGCGATGTGGGTCGGCTACCTGGTGGCCGTGGGTATCGAGTGGATCAGCGGCAACGGTGGACCAACCGCGTCGCCCCTGCTGCTGCTGTATCTGACGACCGGGATGGGCCTGGTCGGCTTCCTGGACGACTTCATCAAGATCCGTAAGCAACGCAATCTCGGCCTGAACAAGCGGATGAAGTTCCTCGGTCAGACCTTCGTCGCGATCACCTTCGGTATCGGGGCGTTGTTCTTCAACAACTCCTTCGACCTGACGCCGGCCTCGACATCGCTGTCCTATACCCGTGACCTGACGTTCTTCTCGCTCGGAGCCATCGGGTTCGTCATCCTGGCCTGGTTGCTGGTGGCTGCCTGGTCGAACGCGGTGAACTTCACCGACGGCCTGGACGGGCTGGCCGCCGGCTCCTCGGTGATGGTTCTCGGCACCTATGTGGCCATCGGTTTCTTCCAGTTCCGCAACGCCTGCTGGACGGAGCTCAGCGACGCCGCTGCGGCCGGTTGTTATGCCGTCCGGGATCCCCTGGACCTGGCGGTCGTCGCCGCCGCTGCGCTCGGTGGGTGCATCGGGTTCCTCTGGTGGAACGCGCACCCCGCGCGAATCATGATGGGCGACACCGGATCGCTCGCCCTTGGTGGGCTGATCGCCGGGCTGTCCATCCTGACCAAGACCGAGCTGCTGCTGGTCGTCATCGCCGGGCTGTTCGTTGTCGAGATGCTGTCCGTGGTGATCCAGATCGCGGTATTCAGGACCAGGCACGTCCGGGTCTTCAAGATGGCACCGTTCCATCACCATTTCGAGCTGTCCGGGTGGGCGGAAACCACGGTGATGGTGCGGTTCTGGCTGCTTGCCGCCATGTCGGCGGCGCTCGGCCTCGGCCTGTTCTACGCCGAATGGCTGTCGCTGACCGGTGGTTGATCCGATGGAGACGCCAGAGCCGGCGGAACTGCACACAGCGGAATCCGTCTGGACGCAGCGACTGCGAGAGGCCACGGAACGGCTCGATGCAGTCGGGCTGCCCGAGCCGAAGTACCCGGTGCCGGATTCCCGGCAGCACGCCCTGCCGGACGAGAGTGGGCGGACCCGACGGAACCGACCCGCACGGGAGGACCCGTGGCGGCCGAACTTCTGGATGCGGGAGACCCCTGCCCAGCGGGACGCACGGCTCGACGCCGTGTTGGCGGAATTCAACGAGACCGTGGTGCGGCGCAGGGCGGAAATCGCGGGGGAGGACGCGGACGAGGCCGTGCGGAATGCGCCGCCGCCGCCGACCATGGCCGATGGCCGCCGGAAGCGGCGCAAACCCACTCGACCTGAACCGACCCCGGCCGCCGTGCCGGCTGTCGTCCTACCCGGTCCCGGCGATCTGGTCCTCGCTGCGGGCGTCGGGGTGACGGGGTTGCCGGTGGTCCGGTACCTCGCGGCGACCGGTGCAGCAGTCGTCGTGAGCTCGAACCGGCCGGCCCCACCGGAACTGGCCGCGGTCCCCGGCAACGTCACCTTTGCCGGCGACCTGCAGGTCCCGCCGGACGGCACGTCGCTGGTGGTGACCTCGGCCGGTATCCCGCCGACCAACCCGTTGCTGGCGGCCGCCCTCCTCGCCGGCATCGAGGTGATCGGCGAGGTGGAGCTGGCTTGGCGGATCGATCAGGCGAGCGGCGCGCCGCGGGATTGGCTCGTCGTCACCGGGACCAACGGCAAGACGACGACCACCGGCATGCTCGAATCCATCCTGCGCGCCAACGACTTTCACGTGACGGCCAGCGGCAACATCGGTTGGCCGGTGATCGAAGCCGTTCTCGCCGGCGCCGACGCAGGTCGTGACGAGGCCGCCGATCCGGAGCCCCGGCAAGTGGTCATTGCGGTTGAGCTGTCCAGTTTTCAGCTCTATTGGGCACCGTCGATCCGGCCGGCCGCGGGTGTCGTGCTGAACGTCGCGGAAGATCATCTCGACTGGCACGGCTCGATGGCCGCGTACGCGGCGGCGAAGGCCAGGGCGTTGACCGGCCGGGTCGCCCTGGCCGTCATCGACGATCCCGGCGCCAAGGCACTGCTGTCCGCGGCGCCCGCCGGCTTGGCGGTACCGATCATGAGTGGCCGACCGTTCCCGGGTGCACTCGGGGTGCGGCACGGGATGCTGGTGGACGCGGCCTTCGGGCAGGACGAGCTGATCGCCGTCGAGCAGGTTCGGCCGGCCGGCGAACACAACCTGACGAATGCGCTGGCGGCCGCCGGGTTGGCGCTCGCGGTCGGCGTGCGGGCAGGTGCGATCTCGCGGGGACTGCAGAACTTCACCCCCGGCGGGCACCGGAACGTGCTGGTCGCGGAGCGGTCGGGCGTGCGCTACTTCGACGATTCGAAGGCGACGAATCCGCATGCCGCGCTCGCGTCGCTGCAGGCGTTCGACCGGGTGGTGTGGATCGCCGGGGGGCAGCTCAAGGGTGCCTCGGTGGACGATCTGGTCCGCCGGGTCGGTGATCGTTTGGCGGGCGCGGTGCTGCTCGGCGTCGATGCGCCGATCATCCAGGCCGCACTTTCCCGACACGCGCCGGATGTCCCGGTTCTCCTCGTGCGCGGCAAGGACGATGGCGTGATGCGCACAGTGGTCAGCGCGGCCGCATCAATGGCCGCCCCGGGTGACGTCGTTCTGCTCGCTCCGGCCGCCGCGTCGCTGGACATGTACTCGTCCTATGCGGCCCGCGGGAACGCCTTCGCGGCCGCGGCGTCGGCGTTGACCAGTGACGGCGCCACCGGCCAGGCGAGGGACGAATCATGACCGTGACGACCCCACCCACGACGGCCAAGGAGCGCACCAGGGCCGCGGCCAAACCCGGCGGGTCCACGACGGGCCTGCCGGCCAGGATTCGCCGTGGCGTTCGTTCGGTGCGCCGGGTGATGGCGGACTGGCTGGACCGTCCGATGACGTCTCTGCACCTGATCATGGCGATCTTCGCGCTGATGCTCGGGTTCGGGCTGCTGATGGTGTTGTCGTCCTCGTCGGTGGCCGCCTTCCGCCAGGGCGGTTCGTCGTTCTCCGTCTTCGCGAACCAGGCGACCTACGCGGCGGTCGGGCTGATATTTTTCTGGGCCACCCAATTCCTTCCCGTACGACTGATGCGCTCGCTGTCGACGATCGCCGTCATCGTTGCTCTCATCCTGCTGGTAGCCGTGCTGATTCCCGGCGTCGGTGCGCTCGTGAACGGTGCGCGCAGCTGGATCCGGTTGGGCAGCCTGCAGTTCCAGCCCAGCGAGATCGCCAAGCTGGCGTTGTTGCTGTGGATGGCGCATGTGTTGGCAGCGCGCCGATCCACCCTCGGCTCGCCGAAGGCCCTGCTGATCCCGGTGTTGCCGGTCTTCGGTCTGATGGCCGGGTTGATCATGTTCCAGCCCGACCTCGGTACCACCGTCGCGCTGACCATCGTGTTCATGGCCGTGCTGTTCTTTGCCGGCGCCCCCGGCTGGATGTTCGCGGGCCTCGGCGCCCTTGGCATGGCTGCCTTCTTCTACCTCGCGGTTTCGGCCGACTACCGACTGGCGCGGCTGCTGTCGTTCATCAATCCAGAAGCCCACCCGCAGGTGTCGTATCAGCTGCTGCAGAGCCTGTACGGGATGGGTAACGGCGGGTGGTTCGGGGTCGGCCTCGGCCAGTCCAGGGCCAAGTGGAGCTACCTGCCCAATGCCGATTCCGACTTCATCTTCGCGATCATCGGCGAGGAATTCGGCCTGATCGGGGCGGGCATCCTGCTGCTGCTGTTCGCGTTGCTGGCCTATACCGGGCTGCGGATTGCCCGGCGGAACGTCGACCCGTTCGTCAAGATCGTCGCCTCCGCCGCCACCGTGTGGCTGGTCGGCCAGGCCGCAATCAACATCGGCTATGTCGTTGGACTCCTGCCGGTGACCGGCATCCCGCTACCGATGATCTCGGCCGGCGGCACCTCGCTGCTGATCACCATGGGGGTCTTCGGCCTGTTGGCGAACTTTGCTCGGCGCGAGCCACAGGCAGCGGCGGCACTGGCCGCCGGTGGTGGCGGTCGAATGGCCAGATTCCTCGGTATCCGTCATGCGGACGGCAGTGGGGTCAAGTCCGCGAGCCGCCGGCGCCGGCGGAGGAAGGCAGCCGCTACTGTCGCCGCGGCCGGCGCGGCAGTCGCAGGATCCCGTCGCAGGGTCGGGCCCACCGGGCCCAGCCAGGACCGGGCGCGCGGTGGGCGGCCACCTGCGGAGCGGCCGCGCGAGAACCCGCCGCGAACCGCCGGTCCTCGCAGGTCCGACCAGCGCAGGTCCGACCCGCTCGGTCGGGATCCGCGGGGCCGGGATCCGCGGGGCCGGGATCCCCGATCAGGCGATCCCCGCGGCGCCGACCCGCGCGGCAGCCAGCAGCGCAGGGTCGATCCGCGCGGGGCCGATCCGCGTCGTCCTGTGCAGCGCAGTGCCGAGCAGCGCAGTGGTGACCCCAGGGGTCGGACTGGCCGGCGGGGCGGCGGGTGACGAGTGTCCTGCTGGCGGGAGGCGGCACCGCCGGGCATATCGAGCCGGCCCTCGCGGTGGCCGACGCACTGATCGCCATCGACCCGAGTACCCGCATCACCGCGCTCGGCACCGAACGCGGGCTGGAAACCAGCCTGGTTCCGGCTCGCGGCTACGAGCTGCGGCTGATCCCGGCAGTTCCGTTGCCGCGCAAGCCATCCAAGGATCTACTGACCCTGCCGACCCGGATGCGCGGCGCCATCAAGGCAACACGGGCGATCATGGCCGAGCGGGAGGTCGACGTCGTCATCGGGTTCGGCGGTTATGTGGCACTGCCGGCCTACCTCGCCGCCCGCGGCCGGGTGCCGATCGTCATCCACGAGGCCAATGCCACCGCCGGGCTGGCCAACAAGATCGGCGCCCGGTTCGCGGTATCGATCGCCGCCGCCGTCGACGGTTCCGGTTTGACGGGCGCCAGGGTCGTCGGAAACCCGGTGCGCCGCAGCCTGTCCGAACTCGACCGAGCCGGTCTGCGGGCGGAGGCCAGGGAGTTCTTCGGCCTGCACCCGGATGCCCCGACCCTGTTGGTTTTCGGCGGTTCGCAGGGGGCTCAACGGATCAATTCGGCCGTCAGTGCGGCGGCGCCCGAGCTGGCCGCCGCCGGCGTCGGAGTGCTGCATGCGTACGGGCGCAAGAACGAGATCGCGGTGCCCGATCTGCCGGCCGGTGCGCCGCCCTACATCGCCGTGCCGTACGTGGACCGAATGGATCTCGCCTACTCGGCGGCCGACCTCGTGCTGGCCCGATCCGGGGCGATGACGGTGGCCGAGATTGCCGCCGTCGGGCTGCCGGCGGTGTATGTGCCGCTGCCGCACGGCAACGGCGAGCAGCGGCTCAATGCCGCGGCGCAGGTCGCCAGCGGCGCGGCGATCGTCATCGACGATGCCGACCTGGATCGAGAGTCCGTGGTGGCGAGGGTGATTCCGTTGGCCATCAAGGGCATCATGCGGGACGGGATGACGGCGTCCGCCGCGTCGACGGCGGCGCAGCGCGCGGACGAAATCGTTGCCAGGATGGTCCTCGACGCTGCCGCGGGAGCCGGGCGATCCGGATGATCGGGGCCCGACCGTGATTGTCCAGCAGGTCATACCGATGACGGCAGAGGGCTTCTCGCTCCAGCGGGCGCACCTCGTCGGCGTCGGTGGCGTCGGAATGAGCGGCATCGCAAGAATTCTTGCGGACCGCGGGTTCGCCGTCTCCGGTTCGGACGCTCGCGATTCGCCGACGCTCACCGGGTTGGCCGCGCGCGGCGTGCTGACCGCCGTCGGTCATGACGCGTCGAACCTGCAATTGTTGCCCGGCGGACCAACGGTGGTGGTGGTGTCGACAGCCGTCCGACCCGACAACCCTGACGTACTGGCCGCCAGGGCGCTGAAGATCCCGGTCGTCCGCCGGGCGGATGCGTTGGCCGCTCTGATGACCGGCTATCGCGGTGTCTGCGTCGCCGGCACCCATGGCAAGACGTCAACCACCTCGATGCTGACGGTGGCGTTGCAGCAGGCCGGGCTGGACCCGTCATTTGCGATCGGCGGCGAGCTCACCGGCTCCGGCCTCGGCGCCCACCACGGTGACGGGGACATCTTCGTCGCAGAGGCCGACGAATCGGACGGCTCGTTTCTCTCGTTTGCCCCGCATGGTGCGGTGATCACCAACCTGGAGCCCGACCACCTGGACCACCACGGGACTGCCGAGGCCTACACCGCGGTCTTCGACCAGTTTGTCGACCGGATCGAGCCGGGCGGCTTTCTGGTGGTCTGCGCGGACGATCCCGGGTCCGCCGCGCTGGCGGCGCGCATCCGGCTGCGGCGGGTACTGACCTACGGTCGGGCGGAGTCCGCGACGGTCCGACTTCTGGATCACCGATCGTCGGGTGGTGCGCTGGTGGCGTTGGCCGACGGTCGTGAGTTCGGCCTGTCCTTGTCGGTGCCCGGTGATCACATGCTGCTCAACGCGGTGGCCGCGCTAGCGGTCGGGGTGGAACTCGGTGTCGATCCACAGGTCATGTCCGATGGGCTGGCCGCGTACACCGGGGTCCGGCGCCGGTTCGAGCTCAAGGGCAGGGCCGCCGGCGTCACCGTGTATGACGATTACGCTCACCATCCCACCGAGGTCGGTGCCCAGATTGCCGCTGCGCGTGAAGTTCTCGACGCGCTGCCGGGTTCTACGCCCGGACGGCTGGTGGTGGTGTTCCAGCCGCACCTGTACTCCCGGACCGCGTCATTCGCCGATGCCTTCGGCCGTGCCCTGGGCGGCGCGGACCTCGCCGTCGTGCTCGATGTCTACGGTGCCCGGGAAGATCCCCAGCCCGGGGTCAGCGGCAAGTTGATCGCCGATGCGGTCCCGGATGGGAGCACGGTGGTGCTGTATCACCCGGACCGGGCGTCAGCGGCACCCTTCGTTGCCGGGGTCCTGCTGCCGGGGGACATCGTCATCACCATGGGCGCCGGTGATGTCACCGCCATTGGTGCGGAATTACTGACCCTGTTGGAGGGAACCACATGAGCACCCGGACAACGTCGAGAAGAGCACCTGAGTCGACTGTTTCCGATGGGCCGCAACGTCGCGGTCTGCGTCGCTTCCTGCCCCGTGGTTCGCGCAAGTCGGGCGAGCCCCGCGGGTCGGGCGAGCCCCGCGAGTCGGGCGAGCCCCGCGGGTCGGGCGAGCCCCGCGGGTCGCGCGAGTCGCGCAAGTCGGGCAAGTTCCGCAGGCCGGGGTGGTCCCGCGAACCGCGGCAATCCGCTGCTACGTCCGACAATTCGCCCCCCCGCCGCTGGCCCTGGATTCTCGCGCTCGCGGTGGTCGGTGTGCTGCTCGCCGGAGCCGTCTATGCCGTGTTCTTCAGCCCGCTGCTCGGGGTGCGGAGCGTTTCCATCACCGGCGCGCCCGATCCGCTGACCGCCAAGGTCCGGTCCATCGTCGACGTACCCGACGGAACGCCCTTGGCCCGAGTCGATCTCGCCGCAGTGGCGGCGAAAGTCGAAGGTGTGCAGGAGATCGCGGACGTCGAGGTCGCGCGCAGCTGGCCGGGGACGTTGTCGATCGTCGTGACCCCCCGGGTACCCGTTGCCGTGACGTCGGCCAACGGACAGTTCTGGCTGCTCGACGCCACCGGCGACCCGTATCTCGCGGTCGCCACTACGCCGGCCGGATTGATAACGGTCGCATTGGTCACGCCCGGAGTCGGTGATCCGTCGACGATCGCTGCGCTTGCTGTCGCTGCGGCGCTGACCCCCGATTTCCGCGCTCAGGTGGCGAGTATTTCCGCCAGAACCGATTTCGACGTCGAACTGACCATGATCGACGGACGGAAGATCATCTGGGGCGAGGCGACGGACTCGGACAAGAAAATGCAGATCCTCCCGGCGCTGCTCCTCGCCCGGGAGGGCACCGAGTACGACATCACCGACCCAACCCTGGTGACGGTTCGCTGACCGGGGCACATGTTGTCCGATCATCGGATGTGTTGGGCGCCCGTCATTCTGGTCAGTAGGTCGATCGGACACCGCGCGACTGTCACCAGTGATGGAAATTCCGCCGACCACGGCGACACTCCAGTCGGGACTCTTGGCCCTACCGGCGTCCGGAGTCTCCCGCAACAGTGGAGCACATGGCCAGCAACAGGCAACAGCGCCTGAGGTCACGGCGACAACGTGGCCCCGGTCGTCGACCGTTGATGAACCGACTGTTGCTTGCCGGTCTCCGGTCACCGTTTCACGGCTTGTTCGACAGGGGGACGATCGGACTTCGCTACCTGTCGACCAGCGGGCATGAAGTCACCCTGCCCGTCGCCTACGCCCGCAGTGGGCCCGACCTTGTCGTCCTGGTTGGCAGATCATCAGAAAAGACATGGTGGCGGCACTTTCTCACCCGAGAAAGGGTCGACGTCTTGTGGCACGGTGCGTGGCGATCAGCCGCCGCGCAGGTGTCCGCACTCGGCACCCCGAAGTACCTGGGCGCCGCGATTGCCTACCGGACTCAGCATCCACACGTGAAAACGTCGCAGGACCCGATGGTGCTGATCACCATCCCCGCGATGCCCGAAACGGCACCGCCATTCCCGGCGCGACTGTGATGCGCGGCCTCCGGGTCGCCGTCGCCTGCCTGTTCGTGCTGCACGGACTGATCCATCTCTTCGGGTTCGCCAAGGCCTTCGGGTTCGCGGACCTGCCTCAATTCAGTCAGGCCATTGCGCAACCCGCCGGTGTGGTCTGGTTGGTGACGGCACTGCTCTGTTTCGCCGCCGCGGCGGCGATGTTCTTCGCTCCGCGGTGGTGGTGGGTGGTGGGCGCGTTGGCCGTTGCCACCTCTCAGGTCGCCGTCATCACGTCGTGGGCCGACGCCATGGTCGGCAGCGTCGCAAACCTGTTGCTGCTGGTCGCGGTGCTCTACGGGTTCGCCGCACGCGGTCCGCTGAGCCTGCGCGCCGAGTACGAACACCACCTCGAGCACGCCTGGCCCTGGTGCGCCGGGCCGCTCGTGACCGAGGCGGATCTGGAGCATCTGCCGGCACCGGTCGCGCGCTACCTCCGCCGGGCCGAGGTGGTCGGCCGGCCACGGGTGACGGATTTCCGGGCCACCTGGACCGGCCGGATACGCGGCGGCCCGGACAGCCCGTGGATGACGTTCACCGCCGATCAGCTGAATACCCTGGACACCCCCCGTCGATACTTCTGGATGGATGCCCGGATGAAGGGCCTGCCGGTCGATGTGCTGCATGTCTTCGACGAGAAGGGCGCATCCATGCGGGTCAGGCTCGTCTCCGTTCGCTCCATGGTCAATGCAGACGGTGCGGAACTCACCCACGCCGAAACGGTCACAGTGTTCAATGACATGTGTGTTCTCGCCCCTGCCGCTCTGGCATTCGCCGACGTCACCTGGGAATCGGCTGATGAACGGACCGCTATCGGACACTTCAGGCTGGGTGCCAACACCATCAGCGCCGAACTGAGATTCAACGACGACGGGGATCTGGCCGACTTCGTGTCGGACGACAGGGCCGCCAGCTCAGCCGATGGGCGCACCTTCACCCGCCGCCGCTGGTCGACCCCGGTTCAGGACTACGCAGTGGTCGGACCCGCCCGGGTGCCCACCAGGGCGGAAGCCAGGTGGCACGACGCCGGTTCCGGAGTCTGGACGTACGCCGAGTTCGAACTGACCTCACTGGCCTACAACACGGCACGCAGACAGCCCTCGATCGGTCAGTCGGACACCTCCGCAGGGTCGGCCGGGGTCGGGCCGGGCCGCAGGGAACGGTGAGACCAGGTCGATGCCCAGCCCGATCCGGCGGTGCTTGTCGGGTTGGCGGACATGGGAGACCGATTCCGTCTGGTGCTCAACGAGATCGGCGTCGTCCCGCCGGACGAACCGCTCCCGAAGTTGCCGGTGGTCCCCGCCTTCTGGGTCGATGAGAGTGACTGACCTTCAGAACGATTCGATCGCCCGGCGAACGCTGGCCGCAACGTCATCGAGCCGCCGTGGACTGTGGAATACCACCACGGTGGTACCGGCCCCGCCCGGGCTTTGTCCGCTGGGGGAAAACAGCGCCACCACCTGGCCCATCGCGAGATCGACCTCGGTCACCGGGTCGCTGGCATCCCCCCGTAGCCAACGCCGCAGCACATGGTTGTGGGCAGCCACCACCGATGCCGCCATCAGTTCCGCCCGCAACGCGGAATTCTCTGACGGGCCCATCCAGTTCGCGATGAACTCCCGGAACAGCCGCTGGTACCCGGCGGCGCTGGCGATCTCGCGATCCCGGAGCGCGGCCACCTTACTGGTCAGCGCGTAGCGGAGCCGAGCCCGCTCACCCTCCTCGATGTAGCGCAGCAGCACGAGCCGGACGGCATCGGTGACGGCCACGATCGCGGTGCTGTCGCTGGAGGCGGCCAGGCGTAGCCGGACCGCGGCAATGAGCTTGTCGTGCTCCGGGAAGATGACGTCGTCCTTCGACCGGTAGTGGCGGAAAAACGTGGTCCGCCCGACATGTGCCCGTTCGGCGATGTCGTCGACGGTGGTGTGTTCGTAACCGCGCTCGGCGAACAGGTCGAAGGCCGCGTCGACGAGGCGGTCGCTCACCGGCTTCTTGGTCACGATGTGTATGGTCCCTCACTCTTCCGGTCGGGCACTGGTCAGCGGCAATGGTACTGCGTACCGTAGCAACGGTACTAAGTATCTTCTGGTTTTGTCCGCCGCTGTGGAGACCGAGGTTCCCGACATGCCCCACGATCATCGACCAGCTGGTATCAGATCAGTTGATTCCCAACGACAAATCCGATCGTCCGGGCACCCGCGCCGGAACCTGATGTGACACCACCGACCGACGTCCGGCAGCACCCGGAGTCCTATGATCCGTCTATGGACACACTCGATGACGAGGGTCCGGTGCGCCTCGCCGGTGGCACCGCAGCGACCGCGCACGACTGGGATGTCGCGGCAGCGGCCGTGTTGCGCAAGGCCCGCCGACTGACCGACGACGCGCCCGTCGAGGCCGCGTGGGACACGCTCGCCCGAAAGACGGTCGAGGGCATCGTCATTCCACCGCTGGGTACCCCGGATCGGTCGCGACACGGCGCCGCACCGGGGCCGGAATGCAACCGGGATACCCGCGCCGCCCGTGCGATCATTCGGGCCGAATCTGGTTGGGACATCCGGTCGGTCGTCGCGAATCCCGACCCGGCCGCGGCTGCCGCGTCAGCGATCGACGACCTGGAGAACGGCGCCACCTCGCTGTGGGTCACCATCGGCGGCAGCGGATCCGCGCCGCCGGATCTCGCCCGGGCGCTGGACGGTGTGCTGCTGGACATCGCCCCCGTGGTGATCACCGCCGCCGGTAACGTCACCGATCTCCAGGCCGCGCAAGCTCTGATCGACCTGCTGGATGCCCGTGGAGTATCGCCGGACCCCGGAGCCTGCCTGGGCGCGGATCCGGTCGGCCGGGCCGTCCGAGCCCAGCGGACATTCTCCGATGGGCGGGCCGACCTGCTGCGGGCAATCGGCGACATCTCCGCTCTCGCAACCACTGCCGGCATCCGGGCGCTGACCGTCGACGCAACTGCGGCACATGATGCCGGGGCCGGTGACGCAGCGGAACTCGGCTACAGCCTCGCGGTCGGTGCCGAGTATCTGCGCGTCCTCGAGGGTGCCGGCAGCGATATCGAGGCCGCGTTCGGTCTGCTGGAGTTTCGTTACGCGGCAACCGATGATCAGTTCACCACCATCGCGAAGTTCCGGGCGGCCCGCGGATTGTGGCGGCGGGTGGCCCAATTGTCCGGGGCCGCAGGCGGTTCCGCGGAACTGTTCGCCCATGCGGTGACGTCGGCGCCGATGCTGACCCGGTATGACCCTTGGGTGAACCTGCTGCGGACCACGGTCGCCGCGTTCGCGGCGGGCGTCGGCGGTGCGGACGCCGTCACGGTGTTGCCGTTCGACAGCAGGCTGGGCGTGCCTGATGCGTTGGGCCGCCGGATGGCCAGGAACATCTCGTCGCTGTTGACCAGCGAGTCCCACGTCTCAGCGGTGGACGACCCGGCCGGCGGCTCGCACGCGATTGAGCTGTTGACGTCGGATCTGGCGGACGCTGCCTGGACCGAATTCCAGGCCATTGAGCGGTCCGGCGGTGTGCTGGCGGCGATCGCGGACGGTTCGCTCCGCGCCAGGTGGGCGGTCACCGCCGCTGAACGCACTCGGCGGATCAGCACCCGGCAGCAACCGATGACCGGGGTCAGCGAATTCCCGAACTTGCGAGAAGTGCTGCCGAGCAGGCGATCCGTCGCGGCCGATGGGATTGGACTGCCCGCGTCGTGGGCGGCGCCGTTCGAGTCGATGCGGGACGAACCGGCCGCGACCCCGGTATTCCTGGCAACGTTGGGCAGCGTGGCCGAGCACGCCGCGCGGGCTGGATTCGCCGCCAACCTGTTCGCCGCCGGCGGGGTCGACACCGTGACGGCGGGCGCGACCAATGGGGTGGATGAGGTGTTGACCGCGTTCCGCGACACCGGCACCCCGGTTGCCTGTGTGACCGGCTCGGACCGGGCCTATGCCCAGTCCGGTGCTGACGTGATTGCGGCACTGCGGGCAGCGGGTGCGACCCGGGTGCTGCTGGCGGGTCGGCCGAAAGGTGAGCTGGCCGGACTGGTCGATGATCACGTCTCGGCCGGTGATGACGTGGTGGAATTTCTCCGCCGCACCAGGCAGTTCCTCCCCGGGTCCGAAGTTCTCGACGAGACGGGTGCCAACTCATGAGCGTGCCAAGCAGTTTCGCGGATCTTCCGCTGCACGAGAGCGCACCAGAGGTGAGTCCGGCGAAACCCGGGCCGGTCGGTGAGCCCTGGCTGTCGCCGGAAGGCATTGCCGTGCAACCGGTCTACACATCGGCGGACCTCGCCGGGTTGGACGCCCTGGACACCTATCCGGGACTCGCGCCGTTCCTGCGTGGACCGTATCCGACGATGTACACGACGCAGCCGTGGACGATCCGGCAGTACGCGGGCTTCTCGACAGCTCAGGAGTCGAACGCTTTCTACCGGCGCAATCTTGCCGCCGGGCAAAAAGGCTTGTCCGTCGCGTTCGATCTGCCGACGCACCGTGGGTACGACTCTGATCACCCGCGGGTCGCGGGGGACGTCGGGATGGCCGGCGTCGCCATCGACTCCATCTACGACATGCGGCAGCTGTTCGAGCACATCGCGCTGGACACCATCAGTGTGTCGATGACGATGAACGGTGCCGTGCTGCCGGTGCTGGCGCTGTACATCGTGGCTGCCGAGGAACAGGGGGTACCGCCGGAGAAACTGGCCGGGACCATCCAGAACGACATCCTCAAGGAGTTCATGGTTCGCAACACCTACATCTACCCGCCGACGCCGTCGATGCGGATCATCTCGGACATCTTTTCCTTCACCGCGGCGAAAATGCCGAAATTCAACTCGATCTCGATTTCCGGGTATCACATTCAGGAGGCCGGAGCCACCGCCGACCTCGAGCTCGCCTACACGCTGGCCGACGGCCTCGAGTATTTGCGGGCCGGCGCAGCCGCGGGGCTGGACATCGACGCGTTCGCCCCGCGGCTCAGCTTCTTCTGGGCGATCGGGATGAATTTCTTCATGGAGATCGCGAAAATGCGTGCCGCCCGGGCGATCTGGGCCCGGCTGGTCGGCGAGCTGGGTGCGAAGAATCCGAAATCGCTCTCCCTGCGGACACATTCGCAGACGTCGGGCTGGTCGCTGACCGCGCAGGACCCGTTCAACAACGTGGCCCGCACGTGCATCGAGGCGATGGCCGCGACCCAGGGGCACACTCAGTCGTTGCACACCAACGCCCTTGACGAGGCGATCGCACTGCCCACGGATTTCTCCGCTCGGATCGCCCGGAACACTCAACTGCTGCTGCAGCAGGAGTCCGGCACCACCGGGATCATCGACCCGTGGGGCGGGTCCTACTACGTCGAGAAACTCACCCACGACCTGGCGGACCGGGCCTGGCAGCACATCCAGGAGGTCGAGGCCGCCGGCGGGATGGCCAAGGCGATCGAGGCCGGTATCCCGAAGATGCGCATCGAGGAGGCCGCAGCCCGTACCCAGGCGCGGATCGATTCCGGAACCCAGGCCGTCATCGGGGTCAACCGCTACCGGGTCGACAATGCAGAACCCCTCGAAGTGCACAAGGTCGACAACCGGGCCGTGCGGGCTTCGCAGATCGCGAAACTCGAACAGCTTCGCCTGGAACGCGATCCGGCTGCGGTGCAGCAGGCACTCGCCGCGCTGACCGCTGCGGGGGCAGCCGCGGGGGATACCGAGGTCGGCGGCGACCTGTCGAACAACCTGCTGGCGCTGGCCGTCGATGCGGCCCGGGTCAAGGCCACCGTCGGCGAGATCTCCGATGCGCTGGAAAAGGTTTTCGGTCGGCATACCGCGGTGATCCGTACGATCAGCGGCGTGTACCGGGCAGAGGCAGGGGACACCCCGCTCATCACGAAGGTCCTCGAGGCAACCGACGCGTTCGCCGAGGCGGAGGGCCGGCGACCCCGGATCCTGGTCGCCAAGATGGGCCAGGACGGGCACGACCGCGGCCAGAAGGTCATCGTCACCGCCTTCTCCGATTTGGGTTTCGATGTCGATGTGGGTCCGTTGTTCTCCACCCCCGAGGAGGTAGCCCAGCAGGCGGTGGATGCCGATGTCCATGTGGTCGGGGTCAACTCTTTGGCGGCCGGGCATTTGACGTTGGTGCCGGCGCTGAAGGCTGCGCTCACCGCACTCGGGAGGCCGGACATCATGATCGTCGTCGGTGGGGTGATCCCGCCCGGTGATATCGCCGAGCTGCACGACGCCGGTGCCGCAGCGGTTTTCGGGCCGGGGACCGTCATTGCCGAAGCCGCACTGGACCTGCTGAAGGACCTGTCCGCGACTCTGCAGCACTAACGTCAACCCGACCCGGTGGGCCGTACTTGACCCCCTTCGTAAAAAGTAGACGAGAATTCTGACCTATGACGACGTTGCCCCTGTCTGAGGTCAAAACTCGACTTTCGGAGATCGCCGAAGGTGTCGCGACGACCCATGAGCGTGTCCAGATCACCAAAAATTGTCGGGACTACGTGGTCCTCATCGCGGCCGAGGAGTTGGAGTCGATCGAAGCGACGATGGAGTTGCTCAGTGACCCCGAAGCCCAGCAGCGCTTGGCCCGCTCTGAGCAGGACATTGTCCGCGGCGACGTGTTGGACGAATCCCAAGTCAGAGCCTTGATAGCCGGGCGCAGTTCCGCGGCAACTGCGTGAGTTTCCGGGTCGTGGTGACCCACACTGCCGCGCGGTAACTGGCGGGGAAACTGCCCGAGTCCGCTGCCGCGGCGTGCATCAAGTTTGTGTTCGGCCCGCTGGCCGAGAATCCGCACCGTGTGGGGCGCGCTTTGCGCGCGCCGTTCCTTGGGCAGTGGCGGGCTCGCCGCGGCCGTTACCGCGTCAGATACCGGATCGACGAGGCCGAACAGGTTGTCTACGTACTCGACATCGACCACCGTCGTGATGCCTACAGAGCCTGATGACGTGAGTGCCTGGTTGTCCTTGACGTGCTGGATTCCCTTGGGGACCGGTCCGGTAACTGGCAAGCGGGATTGATCGTCGCAACGCGCGGGCGACCCTGTGGTCATTCCCGATCAGGGCAACCTGGCGGCGATCGATCCAAAGGGTCCGTTCGGTGTGACACAGGGCATTCGCGGTGTTACACTTGTCCGTGCCCACCACCCGACCGCGCCACTATGTCACCGAGACGGACGACCTGGCAGCCGCTCTCGACGCTGCCGCGCTGCGCTGGCCGGGTCTGTCCCGCTCTCAACTACTGGTCCGCCTTGCCCTCTCCGCGGGCGATGCGGAACGGGTGGCCGAGCAGGAACGCCGGGACCGCCGGCTGGCGGCCTTGGACCGCATCAATGCCGGAGCCCTGTCTGGGCTGTACCCGCCGGATTACCTGGAGCGGCTCCGCGAGGACTGGCCGGAATGATCGTCCTCGACGCCAGTGTCCTGATCGCTGTACTAGTCCCCGAGGACCAACACCATGCCGCCGCTGAGACTCTGTTGCGCACCGCCACCGAGGAACTGCTGGTCAACACGGTGACTCTGGCGGAAGCACTGGTTTCACCCATCCGGGAGGGCCGGGCGGATGAGGTGCTCGTCACGCTGGCCGATCTGGGCGTGGTCGAAGCGCCGTTCCCGCCTGACGCCGCTCGGAGTCTCGCCCGGCTGCGAGTGGGAACGGGGCTGAAGCTGCCGGACTGCTGCGTGCTTCTCACGGCGTTGGATCGGGCTGGCGCCGTCGCGTCTTTCGATGAGCGGCTACTGCGGGCCGCTCGCGAGCTAGGCGTTCTGCCCCGCTCTGGTCCTGATTGACGAGGTGATCAGTGCGGCACCCGCACGGAGTGGAGCGCCCGAGGTCAGGTGCCGATGGCCAGGTCGACGCCCGCGGCCCTTGCCGCCGCGATGAGCTTGCCGTCGAGGGTGGCCAACGGAGCGGCAATTCGTTCCGCGAGGAGCAGGTACGCGGCGTCGTAGGCGCTGAGGTGATGATGGCGACCCATCGCCTGCACGGCCTTCGTGTCGGTCTGCGAGATGTCCACCCGAATCCGCAACTGCGATAGTAAGTCGAGAAATCGGGTGGACTGGGCTTCGGTGATGCGGCCCCGTCGTTCAGCCACCAACAGCACGTTGGTGACTTCGAGTTGCCAGAGCGCGGGGACGACCGCTTCGTCGTCCTGGAGCCGATCGAGGACGGAGTCGGTGTCCGCGGTGGCTTCGTCCTCGAAACACCAGGCCATGGTTACCGAGGTATCGATAACGATGGGCATCAGCGACGGCCCTGTTCGATCATGCCTCGCACCGATAGACGGCCGATTCGTACGCCCGAACGCGCGGCACGCAGGGCGGCGATCACCTCGTCAGGCGTGTTGGAGGTGGGGGTGACCGGGACCAGGCGGGCGACTTCCCGGCCGTGCTTGGTGATAGTGATGGTCTCGCCGCGCTCCACTTGTTCGAGCAGGCTCGGCAAGTGTGTTTTCGCCTCGTAGGCACCAACGGATCGCATTAGTTCAGACTAGTCTACGACCGGTCTACTCTTCGCGAATAGAGCGCGTCGGCAGACTGGGCGTCGGTGCAACTGGCGAGCAGGGCGGGCCATTGCCGCGCACCGTCCTTCAGCGGCAGACCTGCATTAAGAATGAGACCATGGGCACCGGGTCGACGGGAGTATCGATCGTGCATTTCAACTACCGACCGCAACAATTTCCTTCGAATCATCAACCTTTAATGGCCACGATCGGATTTAGTCGAACTCTCACCGGTACTTTTCACCAATGGTGCGGCTCCTGCTGGCTGGATTGGGCCTGCACAATCGTCGCAGCAAGTGTGAATGTCTCTGCAGCGTAGGCTTTCTGGTGCCCGAGAGCAGTTCTCCGCTGCCCTTTGGGGCTCTGATTGCGCGGATTTCAGTGCGCTGGGAGATGAAGTGATCAGCGACACGTGGGGAAATCTGGGTTCGGGACTAAAGCCGCCCCAAAAGTCCGCAGTGCAATATATCATGAAATCATGAACATGGCGAGGAAATGGGGAAGGAATTGTTTGGGTTCTCACCGAGCACTGTCGTCGTCTGTCCGCCTTGACAACCGGGGCGTGACGAGCCTCGACCCTACGACCTTGCTCGGAGTCGCTAGCGGTATTGCAAAGGGTCGCCCGAGAACCGGGGGGTCAGTCAAGGAGCACGAAATGTCCTACCAGGTCCAGGCCCGCCCCATTCCCGCAGTTACCACGACGGTGCTGATCACTCTCTTCTTCGGAATCTTCGGGCTCATTCCCGCGAGCATGCACTCCAGTCGCGCTCGCGAGTACGGCCAGGCAACCAACAAGTACTGGCAAGCATTCTGGATCGTATTCGGTATCCAGCTTCTTTTGGGAATCATTGTCTACGCCTCGTGATCGGGCCGGCGTCGTTCGGAACCTGAGCCACCACGATGTTGGAATGCGTCGGCACCGACGAGTCGGCGGTGCAGGGGTTGCGTGGGCTGGCACGTGCGGGTCCGTATGAGCTGGGGGCCCTGCCGAGTCGACTGGCAGCCTCGCTCGATTGGCTGTGCCGGCCGCCGTCAGCCGCCATTGCCCGGAGATAGTCGAGTTCCGCTGGGGTGGCTCTGCCCCATCGGCTCGCGAAGAATCCGGCGTCCAACTTGGCCTGACCGAACCGCTGCATTAGGGCAGGCGACGACGCCTGGCAGTGCCTGCTCCCTGATCGAGTCGTGCCAAGCTCGCCGACCCCTCGTGGGCGCCTTGTGGACGTCTCCCGGCGCGGCCGGCAGCCCGCTCAGGACAGGTGCTGCGGCTGGGGCGAAGCCTTGTGCGACCAATCCGCGCCCACCTCATCCTGGTTGCCAGCGCGTGCGGCCGGGCCCTGCGCCAGCGGGTTGCCAGCCCTAGCAAGGGCCAGCGACACGATGACGGACTTCGACGTCGGGCAATTGCTGGCGATCGCCGTTGAATCCAGTGGAACCAGTGGATTGGTTTCCGGATAGTACGCGGCAGCCGAACCGCGGGGCGTGTCATATTCGACGATGCGGAAGGAGTCGGCGCGTCGAATGCGGTCGTCGTCGTCCCAGCGGGTGGTGATGTCGACGAAATCCCCGTTGCGAAAACCCAGGTGGGAGATGTCATCCCGGTGCAGGAAGATCACCCGGCGCCCACCTTCGATGCCGCGATACCGGTCGCTGAGCCCGTAAATGGTGGTGTTGAACTGGTCGTGGCTGCGCAGTGTCTGCAGGATCAGATGGCCATCCGGAACCTGCAGCACGTCAATGGGTGAAACGACGAATTCGGCCTTGCCGGACTTGGTATCGAAGGTCCGCGAGTCCCGCGGTGGGTGGGGGAGAACGAATCCGCCCGGACGGTGCACATTCACTTCGTAGGATTCGCATCCGGGCACGACCCGGGAGATGTGCTTTCGGATGACGCTGTAATTGTCGCGCATGTCCCGCCAGGCGATGCCGTGCCGATCACCGATGGTCGCCTGCGCGATCCGGGTGATGATCTCCACCTCGGACTTCAGTTGCGGACCTGCCGGTTCCAGCGGTCCTTTCGAGGAATGTACGGAGCAGGTCGAGTCCTCCACCGAGATCCATTGCGGGCCAGAGGCTTGAATGTCCTTTTCCGTTCGACCCTTCGTCGGCAGGATGAGTGAGGTCGTGCCACACACCAGGTGCGAACGGTTGATCTTTGTCGAAATATGCACTGTCATGCTGGCGTTGCGCATCGCCTCGACCGCGACGTCAGTATCCGAAACGGCTTGCACAAAGTTCCCGCCGAGACCCAGGAAGACCTGCGCCTTTCCGTCGCGGAGCGCGCGAATCGAGTCGACAGTGTCCAGACCGTGCGGCCGCGGGGGGTCGAACCCGAATTCCTGCTGCAGCGCATCCAGGAAACGCTCGGGTGCGCGTTCCCAAATTCCCATCGTGCGGTCGCCCTGGACGTTGGAGTGGCCACGCACCGGAAAGAGACCGGCTCCCGGCTTGCCGATGTTTCCCTGGGCGAATGCCAGATTGCACACCTCTTTGATGGTGGCAACAGCATTCCGGTGCTGGGTCAGCCCCATCGCCCAGCAAAACACAGTGGCATCCGAGTCCCGCAACATCTGCGCGAGTTCGGTGATCTGCGTTCGGGACAGGCCGGTGGTGGTGGTCACGACCTCCCAGTCGACGGCCCTGACGTGCGCCTTCCACTCGTCGAACCCGGTGGTGTACTCGTCGATGAAGTCATGGTCGAGCGCGTCCCACTCCACCAGCAGCGAGCCGATGGCCTGGAACAACGCCAGATCGCCGTTGAGCTTGATCGGCAGGTGGAGGTTGGCCATGTCGATCCCATGGCCGACGATCCCTTTCGGTTCCTGCGGATTCTTGAACCGCACCAGCCCGGCCTCGCGCAGGGGATTGATCGAGACGATCTTCGCGCCGTTCTTCTTCGCGATCTCCAGCGCCGACAACATGCGTGGATGGTTGGTACCGGGGTTCTGGCCCGCGATGATGATCAACTTGGCGTGGTAGATGTCTTCGATGCTGACGCTGGCCTTGCCGATGCCGATCGATTCCTGCAGGGCGATACTGGTCGACTCGTGGCACATGTTGGAGCAGTCCGGCAGGTTGTTGGTGCCGAAGGCTCGGGCGAAAAGCTGGTAGGTGAAGGCAGCTTCGTTGGAGGCGCGACCCGAGGTGTAGAAGATGGCCTCATTCGGGCTGTCCAAACCCCGCAACTGCGTGCCGATCAGGTCAAAGGCATCCGCCCAGTCGATGGGCTCGTAGTGGGTTGCGCCGGATCGCTTGACCATCGGGTGCGTGATGCGGCCCTGCTGGCCGAGCCAGTGTTCGCTGTGCGCGTCCAGGTCGGCGATGCTGTGCGCGGCAAAGAACTCGGGATCGGCGCGCTCGCGGGTGGCCTCTTCCGCGACCGCCTTCGCGCCGTTCTCGCAGAACTCGGCCGTTTGCCGGTGGCCGACCTCGGGGTCCGGCCATGCGCAGCTCATGCAGTCGAAACCCTCGGCCTGGTTCAGCTTGAGCAGCGTCTTCGCCGTTCGGGTCGGGCCCATGTGCCCGAGTGCTCGTTGCATCGCTACCGCGACCGCAGGCACGCCTGCCGCATAGTCCTTGGGTGGTTCCACCCGTAGGTCGGCCTCGGAGTAGTCGCGTTCTTCGTGCTTGCTGCGCATGGAACCTCTCCCGTTGGTCTCTGGCCAACAGGACCTCGAGTCTCCGGCCGCCAGATGGCAATCCGGTTCCCCGGTGAGCAAAGGTTCAAACAAGCCCCAGCTGCATCGCTCAGAAAATTGTCGGCGGGCTGTTGGGCTCATCCGGGCCGATCGGGCTGCCAACACCGTTCGCAGATCGTGATGCCCTCGGCGCGGGTGGACTCACCGCGTTGACTCAGGCCTGCATCGCCGCGGCGGCCAATCGATGGCGTACTCCTGCGGCGGCTCCCGGTGGGTTCTGCGCTGATCAGTGTGAGGAACGGCCGAGCCCAGCTCCGAAAGGAATTGGGTCGACCGCTCGACGTCGGGATCAGGATTCAATGGGCCTCCGTCCGCGGCCGCCACCGCCGTGGCAGCATCGCGCAATGGCTGGCTACCTCGCACTTTGCCGGTGATCCAAGACTCACCAACAGAACTCGGCCACCAGGATCGATTGGTTCGGACTCAAACTTCGACCCCCCGTCAGATTCGCAGTGCCGTGTCGAATTTTTCTCCGGCGTACATTGATACTCTCTATTCTACAGCCCATTGGGCGCATTGGTGTAGAAATGCTGAACATTCATCCCAGAATTATTGCCGGCCACTGACGTGGTGAATTGATGGACGATGGGTGACCGAGTCGAGATCGATCGAGCCGACTTCGGTCCAGGGTGACCGTGCCGATGAGTATCGACAACAGCGTCGGTCAACCATCTCGGGACAGGTGTCATGATCCAGGGCTGGACGAGAGGAACATCATGCTCACGACTACCAAGGCATTCAGCGGGTTCTCGGTGGATGACATCGGGAAGGCGAGGAAGTTCTACGGTGAGACGCTCGGCCTCCGGGTGACCGAAGCGAACGGGATGCTGCAGTTGCACACGGCGGGTGACCGGGACACGTTGATCTATCCGAGACAGGACCACGTGCCGGCGACCTTCACCATCCTGAACTTCGAGGTCGGCGACATCGAAGCCGAGGTGGACGAACTGACTGCCCGTGGCGTGAAATTCGAGCTCTACGACTGGGTCGATCCGAAGGGCATCAACCGGCAGGGTGGTCCGCTGATCGCCTGGTTCACCGATCCCGCGGGAAACATCCTGTCCGTCATCCAGACGGGCTGATCCCGGCGCTCAGATCGGACGAACCCACAACGGCGACCGGATATCGTCGTGGGGTGCCCCGTCGCCCCCATGGTTCCCTGCGCCGCGAAGGCGGCGAAGGTCGCACCGGATCCGGATCCCGCAAAGGCACGGAAGGTCCGACGTCCCCATTGGGCGGACGGGAAACCCAGAGCACGGCCGATGGTGACTTCCTGGTCAGGAAGGTTCCGGGCGCTGGAACCCGCAAGGCCTATCGCTGTCCCGGATGCCAGCAGGAGATCCCGATCGGCACCCCGCACGTTGTTGTCTGGCCGGCCGAGGATCTCTCCTGGATGCAGTCTGCCGGTGACGCCCGCCGGCACTGGCACAGCTCGTGCTGGCATCGCCAATCGAGGCAAGGTGGACCGGGCGGCGTTCACCGGTGAATCCAGTGAACGATGCCCGGGGTGCCGGATCACCGCCGCGCCGGCGCACGTGAACGCAACGGTCTCATCGGGCTGAGCTGACGAGAACACCATCCGCCCTGCGAGAGAGGCGGCCCGACCCGAGGATCAGTTCCAGTGCGGCTTCCAGCCTGCTGACCTGGCCGGCGCTGCGCCGGCTGAACCCGAAGACCTCGAGTGTGCCGGCCCAGAGTTGATCGTCGGTCATCCCGGCCGCTGCCCCGCAGAGCACAACCATCGCGTTGCCGATCTCCCGCGGGCTGACCTGCTCAAGTGTTCGATCGACCCCGTCCGGAGTCTGACGAAAACCATTCCAGGTCAACGGGTCTAGTGATGGCGGCCAGATGAATTCGGGCGCGGCCGGGTCGGTGTTCAGACCAGCCGGCAGGACCGCAAGGATCGATGCATGCCGGGCGGCGACCACCCGGTGCAGACCGAAGCTCCCCGCGACGAGCCGGATCAGCCGGTCGAGCTGAATGGGTCCCTCGGCCTCGATCGCGCTGATCATCGCCGCGTACACGCGTTGGGCAGATTCCGTGGCCGGCAGTCGGTCGAGCACCTCCCTGGGGCCGAGTGCGCCGGGAACCCAAGGGCTGAAGACTGTTTCGCCGGCCAGGAGCGGCGGCAGATCCAGCGCTGGTGGGTCGGCCGCCTCGATCGGCGGGTCAACTGGTGCAACAGCGACGGTCGTCATCGACGGCGGGCTATCGGCCCGTTCCGCCAGTGCCGCACTGTCTGTTGTTGCCGCCCGTGCTGCTGTGACGTCTTCGACCGCCTCCCGGACGACGCCCGATAACCGGTCCAGGACCGCGTCCCGGTCGACCAGCCACTCGGGCAGCCAGACCCGCTGCACGGCCGGCCAGTGCATCAACTTCGACAGCACCTCGACGGGTAGGCCGTCCCGGTCGCCGACGGTTCGTCGAGCCGCCCAGCCCGGCCCGTCGAGCAGCACCGCCAGTATGAGATCGTCGGGGTTGTCGCCGGCGGCGACCACGAGATCGATGGTGAAGTCCGACAGGCCAACCTCGGTCTGCACTGCAAAACCCCGTTGCCGCAACGCCTCCGCGATCTCCTCGCGGTGTCGATCGGTGATCCGCAGTCGCTGACCAGCGGGGAGGGGACCTAACGCGCCAGGTCCTTGCTGGGCCAGATCCAGATAGGCACGCAGATGTTTGACCCCGACGGATGACGTCTCCTCGGCGCGCAATTGTGCGGGGTCGAAAGAGCTGAAAACAATCACCTGGCGCCGTGCGCGGGTGATGGCGACGTTGAGCCGTCGCTCGCCACCGGCGCGGTTGAGGGGACCGAAATTTAGCGGCAATGATCCACGGCTGTTCACCGAAAATGCGGTGGAAAACAGGATGACGTCCCGCTCGTCACCCTGCACATTCTCCAGGTTCTTCACGAAGAGGCCCTCGTGGGCGCTCGAGCGTGCCGCAGCAGATCCGGCAACCTCGGCCGGACCGTCCAAGGCCTCGATGAGGCGCTCGTCACCGCTGTCCCGGAGCATCGACTCGATCAGCGTTCGCTGCTGAATATTGAACGTGACCACGCCAACTGATGGGATGCCGTCCGGGTCGGCGGCAAACCGGCGCTTGATCTCGTCGACGACAGCCTGGGCCTCGATCGGGTTGGTCCGCAACAGCTTTCCGGCACCGCTGCGGTGGAATGTCCCATCGACTCGGACCAGGTTGATGCCATGGCCGTCGATACCGGGATCCGGTAGACCGGACTGCGGTGCGGGGAAGGAGGAAAGGCCACCGGCGTAGTACTGACGGTTACTGAAGGCGATGAGCGACTCGTCCTGGCTCCGGTAGTGCCAGGACAACCAGCGTTGCGGCACCCTGGCCTGCACGCACTCGGACAGGATGCTCTCCTCGTCCTCCGCGGGCAGGACATCGGTGATTGCATCCTCGGCGGAGGCGAGGTCCGCACCGGCCCTCGACTCGACGTCGCCGCCATCTCCGCCCAGGTTGAGCTCGGCGAAGGACGTCGGCGGCATCTGCTTGCTATCGCCGACCACCACAACGGAACGGCCGCGGCCCATCGCTCCCACTGCGTCCGCTACCCGGATCTGCGACGCCTCGTCGAACACCACGAGATCGAACAGGCCCGGCCGCGGCGGGAAGAACCTGGCGAGCGAATCCGGGCTGACCAGCATGCAGGGCATGATCGCGGTGATCAGTTCGCCGTAGCGGGCGAGCAGGCCGCGAACCTGCAGTCCGCGGCGCTGTTTGGCCAGTTCGCGCTGCAGTTCGCCGACCTGTCCGAGACCGGACGCGGCGTCGAACGTCCTGCGGTCCAGTACCTGTCGCGGGATCGCTGTGGTCAGCAGGCCGCGAATGTCGTTGGCCGAACTGGTGAACCTGGCGATTTGCCGCCCGTGGGTGACGGTGTCGAAGCCGGCCAATCCCGTCGCTTCCCGGCGCTCTACGGTGGATGCCGCGGCCACTCCCGCATCGAACGCCCGGACCGCGTCGTCGGCGGGGACCAGGCCCGACAGCAGCATTGAGCGTGCTTCGGTCGCGCCTGCGGTGCGCAGCGGTTCCAGCGGGCCAAGGAACGCCAGCCAGCGGCGCAACGAGGCAAGAGTCGGATCCGCCAGCGCGCGCGCCACCGCGGTGCCGCGCCAATAGTGGAAAATCCCTGACTCGCCGGCCCACCGGCCCATGACTTCACCGGAGACCGCGCAAGCGGCCAGTAGCGACGTCAGAGCGACCTGCGCACGAATGACCGTCTGGCGATCCCGGGCCCTGACCGGTTGCGCTGCCTCGACCCACCGCCGCAGGGCGCCGGTAAATCCGGACGGCGACATTGCCGGATCGACCGCGGCTCCGGCCCACCTCAACCACTCGATCTGCCTGGCAACCTGATCACGCCCCTGTTCGGTGAGGGGATTCCAGCCCGCCGGTACGAAGATGCCGGGAATCGCAGCTGAGCGCGCCGCCAATCCCCGGGCCTCGCCCTGAACGTGCAGCAGTGCGGTGACGAGGTCCGGCACGTCACCCGGGTCGATCTCCGCGTTCGGCCGTAGGACTCCGGCAAGCTGGTCGCGGACCGCGGTCAATCGCTTCTTTCGCCCGAACCAACTGGACTGGGCGGCCGCCTGAGCCTGGCGGTGCAGTTCCACCAACGGCAGTTCGATCGCTGCAGGGGTGGCCACGTCAAGGCCGGGATGGCTGGCCGCAACGAACGCCGCAAGCTGCGCGGTCAACGCGTCCGTCGCCTGATGCCAAAGGGCGGAACGGGTTTCATCCAGCACTGCGACGGCAACACCGGACCGGTCGATCATCGCCACCAGCGCGGACAGGTCCGTAGGCGTCCGCACCGCGCCGAGCGCATCGGCCAGTACACCGTCTCGCGGGAGGTCGGCAATGGCCGCGTCGAACTCGACGCCAGCGGCGCGCACTACTGCCGCGTCGACACCGGGGGAGTCAACGAATGCCCAGGGATGGTCGAGTCGCGGCCCGACAGCGGCTGCCACGTCACCAACCGTGGTCAGTGTCCGGCGCAGCCCACCCAGCGTCTCGGTCGCCGAAACATCCAGCAGCTCAACGGGAATCGGTAGCGCGTCGGTGTCTTCCCCGATGGACAGCACAGCTGTTCGGGCGGAATAGAAGGACAGGCCCGCGCCATTCGGCTCGTGTAGTCGGGTTGCATAGCGGGCCAGTTGACCCCGGGAGGCACGCAGATCCTCTCCGGTGGCGGCAAGTCCCTGCGCATCCACAGCGACCTGATGGTCAATGGCCACCCGGATCTGCGAGCGGACAACCGTTGGCTTACTGGACTTGTCATGGAGATCGAGGCAGAACGGCCCCAGCCCGATGGCATCCAGTCGTCGGGTGACAACATCAAGGGCCGCACGCTTCTCGGCGACGAACAACACACGCCGGCCGTCGGCGATGGCCCTGGCCAGCAGGTTGGTGATCGTCTGTGATTTGCCGGTTCCGGGTGGGCCTTCGAGCACGAAGGTGCGGCCCGCGGTCGCCTCGCCGACCGCGGCGACCTGGGACGCATCGGCCGGCACCGGGCAGGACGCGGCGAGCTCATCCAGATCGAGACCGTCCTGAGGTGCAACCGGGTCGACGAACGGGTCGAAGGGGGAGCCGACCAGATGTTGCACGAGCGGATTGGCGATCAGGTCCGGCCAATGATCGGCAAGGTCCTTCCAGAGTCGGAATTTCGCGAATTGCAGCACAGCAAGTTCCGCGCTCGCCTCCACCCGAAATGGCAGTCCGGCCTCGGCCAGTGCGAGCCGCATCGCCTGCAGCGCTGAATCCAGGTCGATGCCGGCGCCGTCCTCGGTCGGCTGGGCCAGCCCGGGAACATGCAATCCGTGCACCAGACGCAATTTCTCGAGTAAACAGAAATTCGGTGTGCTGGCGCCGGATTCGTCGATGTCGATGCGGTACGACTGCTGCCTGGCCCTGGTGATCAATCGCACCGGGACGAGGACGAGGGGCGACCGAAGTTCACGATCGTCGAGCTTCCACAGCAGGCTGCCGAGCGCGAGATACAGGTTGTTCGCGCCGGTTTCCTCAATGACGGTCTTGGCCTTGTACGCCATCGCCCGCAATCGCGAGTCGTAGGTCGCCGCGGTCACATCGGTGAACAGAGAACCCCGAGCGGTGAATAATTCAGCCAATTGGTCGGCCGGCAGATCTCGGCCGAATTGAATGCCGCGTTCCGCGGCCACGGTCGAAACCTGATCACTGGCCAGCAGCACGACGCCCGACGGTTGGTGAACGCGATCCTCGATTGCGCCGAGCAACCCGTCGGGAACTGTCAGGCCAATGCTGCCTCGGCGGTGGAAATTGATCAGCTTGTTCCGCAGGCTCAGGTCGAGCAGGGCGTTCTTCCACTGCTCGATGCGCGGCGGCGCAGCACCGGCGGCCTCACCGGTCGCCGGAGCCGCAGCGAGTCCGACCGTCGGCGCCGGTCCGCGACGGTCGATGGGAATGTAAGAGATGACCTGCACGGTCCCGTCCGGGGCGACCACGTGGGCAGGCAACGGCACGATCCGATCCAGCCGGGACTGCCGGATGTCAACGACACCGTGCACGTTGCCCAGATCGCCGGTCAGAAACGTGGTGTACGGGGGTCGGTGGCTCGCCTCGAACGTCCAGGGTGGGTCGGTGACGGTCACCGTCGTGGTTTCGATCAGCCTGATCAGATCGAGGTCGATCAGGTTGACGATGTCAGCGATGTCGGTCTGTGCGGGACCCGCAAGGGAGCGCTCGTCCCGCCAGTAGCCGAGGAACGCGTGACCGTGCACGACGAATACCAGCGGCCGGAGCCCGGCCTGCTCGAGCGCGGCGGCAAGTACGACGGTGGTGTCCAACGATGTGCCCTGCCGGCCGTCCAACACCTGAGCCGGATCGCGGATCTGGTGGCCGGTGTCGGTCCAGCTGTCCGGCGCGGTGACGTATCTGATCTGCCGTGCCTGCATCGCCTCGAAGATCGCCCGGACGGTCTCGTCGACCCGCGCTGGGCCGGACTGGTAGCCCTGCATCGCTGGATTCCCGGTGTTCTGCTGCAGCACCGCAACCGCTTCGGCGAGCAGCCCGTTGATCGAGGGGTGATGGGGCATGACGAAGGCGGCCAGCATCTCCAGGCCCAGCAGTTCGGGGACGGCAAGCCATTGACGCGCGGCCAGAATCTGCACCGGTTCGACGTGCTCGGCCATCACTGACCCGTCGACGTGCAGGGTGACCCGAAACGCGCCGGGCCGTTGGTCGTCGATCCGGGCCATCGTTGCCGGTTCGAGCCACACACTGGGCTCACCGAGCGCCGTAGATCCACCGGTCCGCAGGTCCACCAGGAAATCGGTCGCGGCACCGAGAGGCCCGGATCCGTCCTCGAGCTGGATCCGCAGGGTCGCCGCTCCGACATCGGGCCCGGGATTGTTGATGTCGACGCGGTGCACCACGGCAATCCGGTTGTAGGCAAGTGCGTAGCTGAGCACGGGTGTGACGGCGACGGTGAGCGTGGGCCTTGCTGTCGCCAGCGGCGGTCCGGCGGCCCCGTCTGTGCCCCCAGCAGGCGCGTCAGTGCCACCAACAGACGCGTCCGGGCCACCAACAGGCGCGTCCGGGCCAGCAGCGGGCGAGGCAGTGTCGGT
This sequence comes from uncultured Actinomycetota bacterium, assembly GCA_963730295.1. Classification (GTDB taxonomy): domain Bacteria; phylum Actinomycetota; class Actinomycetes; order Mycobacteriales; family Nakamurellaceae; genus Nakamurella. Next base: position 258,166 of record CAVSRE010000020.1, read on the forward strand.
GACGTTTGGTCCTACTGCCGACAACTCAGGGCTCCTGACTGGACGAACGTTTCTCTGTCCTCTGCATTCTCCACTGACGACCTGGACCGATGTGGATAACCGCGCGGCGTAGCCGGGCTTCACCGCGAAGATCCTGGTGTGACGACGAGAGGACTGGGACAATGGTCGGCATGTTGGCAGAGGTTTCGGGACACAGTTGGCCCGAGTACGTCAGCGAGTGGACGGTCGAGATGCTCGACACACTGCCCGAGGGCAATCTGCGGTACGAGTTGCTCGACGGAACCCTGCTCGTGAGCCCGTCACCCGTTCCGAAGCACCAGGCCGCTATCGGCGAGCTCCATCTGCTGCTGCGCGCGGCTTGCCCGGAGGATCACTACGTCTTCGTGGCGCCACTGAACTGGCAACCAGATGGGCGAACCTCGCTCGAGCCGGACCTACTGGTCGTCCGCCGTGACCGCATCGGGCCCAAAAACATCGTCGAAGCGCCCACCCTGGTGGTCGAGGTGGTCTCACCGAATTCGGCACGCATCGACCGAATGCTGAAGCTCGCCCGGTATGCGGAGGGTGGGATCCCGCAGTACTGGATCGTTGATCCGCGAGTTCCATCGGTCGAGGTCTATGACCTGATCGACGGGGGATACGAGCTCACGGCAAGCGCTCAGGGCGAAGAAGCTGTCGCCGTGACGGCACCGTTTGTCGTTTCGGTAGTGCCCGCACAACTCGTGGACATCTGACCGGACAGTTCCTCTTGGCCAGTAGTTTTGCTGGTCAGGCGGCGAGAAACATTGCCAGCACAGCGGTATCAGCGTCGTCGTAGGGGTTGATGTCGGCCTTGCTGACCATGCTCATGATATTTCCGCGATGGTCGGCTTCCACCCAGGCCGCTCGGTGGTCGAGTCCGAGGTAGGGAATTCCGGGCAGCAGCACGCAGCCGGAGGCAACCTCGTCGTATTCGGGAAGCGTTGGTCGAATCTCGTTGGGTGGATGCAGCACGATCAGTCCAGGCGGTTGGTGGTCGGCGAACTGGCCCGGCATGACGGCGTTGTCACCAACAACAGGGCCTTCGGCGATGACCAACCCGACTGTGCCCGGAGTCGGGTCGTCCGGGAGTTCTTCGCGGACCCGAAAGACTGTGCTGGTGTGCAGCATTCCGGGGACGCTCGCGACCCGGACGGCCAGGAGTAGGAAGCGCGCCCACTCGACGGTACTGGCGGGCCAACGGCCGGACACGAGGAATCCGCTGAGCAACCCTTCCGCATGGAAGGGCGACACTTCGACTGACAATTCGTCGGGCTCTCTCATGGTCAACCTCCGTTGGCGGGGCGGCCGGATCGCTCATCGTGAATCACATTGGTGTTAGCACACAAGACCCCCTGAGTGCTAACGATTTTCGTGATGACGGCCGGGTCACGCTGCGGTTACGGATCCGCCCTGTTGTCCGGAGGTGAGGCGTGGCGAGGACCCGTGGCGGCCGTAACAATCCTGACGAACCGTGCCGCGGCTCACATCAGGCGTGCTCGGCGCATCGGATACTCACGTGGTGACCGCCTCGATCTCCTTCGAAGACACACCAACGCTGACCGGCTCGAGCGTGGTGCTCCGTCCATAGGGCCCGGAACACGTTGATGACCTGTTGGCCGTGCTCGCCGACCGGGCGGTGACGCGGAGCCTGCGTCGGAGCATCCATTCGACGGTGTCGTTGCGGTCCATTGGCGCCGATCTGAGTGAACGGGCGATCGGCGCCAGCGCAGTCGACCATGGCACGCATCCGCCGAACGAACTCCATCTCCCGCAGCGCGTCCGCCTCCGCGAGCAGGTCGTCGAGCGAAGGCCCGGCAGCTACGGTTATTGGTTGGATCCGCGCCAGCGACTCGCCCAACTGCTCGGCGCGGCCCGCGGCCGCGGTTCGTTCAGCGCCCGCCGCACCGCGTCCCCGGATGATCTGCACATCGACATCACCGGCGTCGGTCCGCTGAGGATGCCGGTGTCCGCGGCGAAGGCAAAGCGACTGATCGCGGTCGCGCGGCCAGCGCAGTACGGCAAGGGTGAGCCGTGACCCTGCCCGGGACTTCGCGCGGCGGCGAGCTGATCGTGCGGCGCATTTTCCGGCGCGGATCGGCCATCCCCGGTGCGTCCAGCGGCATCAAGAACACCGAAGTGCAGGACACTGAACGTGGCACCCTTCGGCGAGCAGCAGAACCGTTACCGGTCCTCGGACAAGTTGCTGTCATTCGTCGCGTTCTACGCGGACTGCCGGCACGAGGTGCAGCCGGTGATCAGCGGTTACCGGGTCGTGCTGACCTACAACCTGTTGCTGTCCGCGGCACATGCCACCGTATCGACGCCCGGGCCCGGTGAGATCGCTGAACTGGCAAAGTGTCTGGAGGAACACTTCGCCGAACACCGCCGGCTGGTCTACCTGCTCGACCACCAGTACACCGCACGGGGGATGAGCTGGGCACACCTCAAAGGTGTTGATGGGGAACGGATCCGGTTGTTGGACGCAGCGGGGGGAGCGAGCGGCTGCGAAGTCGCGCTGGCGCTCGCGGACGTGCACGAGTCGTGGAGTGCATCCGAGCCTGACCCGCCCTACGGTCGGGGCAGCTACCGGTATGCGGACGACGACGATGACTTTGCCGATGACGATGACGATCCCGAGTCGTACGACCTCGACGAGCTGCTTGATTCCTCGGTCAGCCTGAGCGGCTGGGTCGACAGGTCGGGTGCGCCGGCGCCACCGGTCGCCACCGCCGTCTATGACCATGAGGTGAGTGCGACGACGCCGACCCGGACGCTCACGCCCTATGAGTCCGAGTACGAGGGCTTCATGGGCAACTACGGCAACACGATGGACCGCTGGTACCGGCGGGGCGCGGTGGTGCTGTGGCCCACCCGGTTCGATTTCGAGGTGCGCGCGGAGGCCTCGCCCCAGTGGGCACTCGACACGCTGCAGGCACTGATCCGGGACGGGGACCTGACCAGCGCCCGGCAGCGGGCCGAGTCCCTGAGCTCGTTCTGGACGGACCTCGGCTCGTCCGACGCACTCGGCGAGGTGGCTGGCCGCAAGCCGAATCTGCGCCCGACGCTCGCCGCCGCGCATGGCCTGGACGATGCCGCGCTCGCCGCGATGCTGCTCGCGCCGTTTCGGTTGGCGGATCTGACTCCGCCACATGCCGCCCTGCTGGCCGCTTTGGTGCAGCGTCATGGCGAAAGGTGGACGGCGCACACTGCTTGCCGGCTGGAACAGCCTGCCGCGCTGGCGCTATGCACCCGGCGAGGCCGCTACTTGGCTGGCTGCGCTGCCTGAGTTGTGTCGTGCCCTGCGAGACGCGGGCGGGCTGATGGCCGCCCGACTGGTGCTCGCGGTCGGCTGGGAACAGCTCAATGAGTCGCTCCGGCTGGCGCGCGAAATCACCCAGCCTTCCGGCCGAGCGCAGACCCTCGACGAGTTGACGGCGCCGATTGCCGGGCTGCTCGTCGGCGCCGCGATCAGCGAAGCGCGCGAAATTGCCGACGCCGCCGTCGCCGTGTTCGCCGACAACGACGACGCGGCCTTGCGGCGGTGCCAAGTCGGCGTGCTGCGCGCCCTGCCGCAGGATGACCCGGACATCCGTGCGGCCAGCGGGTTCGATGCCCTGGCGCGGAATGCGATGGCCCAATTGGAGTCCTGGCTCGCCCGGCCACTAGGGCCAACGCCGTACGTCGATGCCATAGGTAGCCTCTACGGGCTGCCAAAGGTAGCGTAGAGGCGCTGCTAGAGGTAGCGTAGACCAGATGACGGACTACCTTCATCGGGTTCTCGACAGCGAACTCGATGCCATGTTTTCCGATCTGGCGGCCATCAGCCTCGACGGCCCCAAAGGGGTCGGCAAGACGATGACCGCCCGACGTCGCGCCGCATCCGTCATCGCGTTGGATGATCCGGACCAGGTCGCACTACTGTCGGCCGATCCGGGTCGGATCGCCCGATTGCCAACTCCGGTGCTGATCGACGAATGGCAGCGTTACCCGGCAGTCTGGGATCTGGTTCGGCGGCAGGTCGATGAGGACCAGACTGGCGGGCGTTTTCTGCTAACCGGTAGTGCGCAACCCGTCTCGGCCCCCATGCACACCGGCGCGGGCCGAATTCGGCGCATTCGAATGCGTCCGCTCGCCCTCTGCGAGCGTGGTCTGATTCAACCGACAGTTGCGCTGAGTCAACTGCTGTCGGGCGAGCGAGGTTCACTTCGCGGTGAGTCGAGTCTGACGCTCGAGGACTATGCGGCCGAGATCGTCGGCTCTGGTTTTCCTGCGATCAGACCGTTGCCGCCTAGGGCGCGGAGGGCGCAGCTGGACGGCTACCTGGATATGATCGTCGAACGCGAATTCGCAGATCAGGGCCACCCGGTTCGTCGGCCGGCCACGTTGCGTCGCTGGCTCGCCGCGTACGCGGCCGCGACGGGCACAACCGCCTCTTACACAGCGATTCTCGATGCCGCGACCCCGGGCGATACCGATAAGCCCGCAAAGACAACGACTATTGCTTACCGTGAAGTTTTGAGCCAACTCTGGCTGCTCGATCCCGTTGCCGGGTGGCTGCCCTCCGGTCATCCGCTTTCCCGGTTGGCACAGGCGCCGAAACACCATCTCGCGGATCCTGGTCTGGCCGCCCGTTTGCTGGGTGCCGACGCGTCGGCACTTCTTGCAGGGGTAAGACCAGCTGCTGCAACGCGACTCGCAGCGAGCGGAAGCTTACTCGGGCGTCTCTTCGAATCCCTGGTGACGCTGGGCATTCGAGTGTGCGCGCAAGCGGCTGAATCCTCAACATTCCACCTCCGGACAAAAAATGGCGATCACGAGGTCGACCTGATTGTGCAACGTGATGACGGGCGGGTACTGGCCTTTGAAGTCAAGATCGGGGCTGGTGTCAATGACGGTGATGTGGTCCACCTCAAATGGCTGCAGCGAATGCTCGGTGATGAGTTGCTCGACGCCGCAGTGGTGACCACGGGTCCGACCGCCTACCGACGGACGGACGGCATCGCCGTCATCCCGGCTGCCCTTCTCGGGCCCTGACAAGGACCGGGATTGTGAAGGAATTGTTGGAGTTGTGCCGACGGATCCTTCACGATCATTGATTCATCTCGCTCGGCCCGCTGGTCAACCGCCGACACAGGGGATTGGCCGGCGGTGCGACGGGCCTGCAGCTACAGTTATCGGCGGGTCCGCGCTGCGCCGGCTGCCGAGCCCCCTGAGACCGCCTAACTGGCGGCATGTCTCGCGGAGCACTTCGCCGAATATTTCCGACTGGTCTACCTGCTCGACCATCAGGACACCGCTTGGGGATGAGCTGGAACGCTCAAAAGTGTTGATGCGGAATGCGTTCGGCTGTTGGACACAGCGGCGGCCGCGAGTGGTTGCGAGATCGCGATGGCGCTTGGCGGCCGCGGACCTCACGTGACCCTTGTCAGTTTCCCGACAAGTCGTCCGCTCACTGGTTTGACTGGTGATTTTTTAAATGCACGTCAACGTGCTGCCCGGTGATCAGGCGGCGGGCCGGATCCCGGACGCGGTGGTCCGAACAGAACTTTCCTACGTGCAGACGCAGCAGGCCAAACGAGTTGCGGCGGAACGTATGTCCCAAGGGGACCTGGCCGGAGCGTTGGGGAACCTGAAGCGCGCCCATTCCATGCTGTCAGCGGCGGGTGGTGCTGCGCCGGCACCCATGCTGGAGGCGATTGCCGACGACCTGGCCGCCATCCGGATGCTTGAGGTCGAGGTGATGTCTGGGGATCTGTCCCGGGCGGCAAAGCGGGCCTCGGCGGACGTCACGCTGAAGTCGCGTCGGCGGGGGAGCGACGCCCGGGCCCGACCCTGTTTTGGCTGCGCGGGGTCGGTCAGCATCGCTGAACGGCAACCATCGGACTGTCGCTGCCGCCGCGATTCGCTGCGACAGGCTCTTGGCAACGGCGGCAATTCCAGCAGACTGCTGAAGCTGCACCAGCATCGAGGCCGAAGTGCCATGGGCCAACGACATGGATCGTTTCCGCACCGCCAGTGCGTTGATGTCGATGAGATCGGCGACAGGATTGCAGGTAGTGTCCGCCCGACACTGCGGCATCAGATCAGGACTGGGTCGGTGCAACGATCTGAGCGTCGGTCGGGGACAGGAGGATTGATGCTGCGTTGGCCGGGAATGCCTGCGCTGGTCGGAATGAGCCTGCTGGGCTTCACCTCCTTCTTCCTGACCCTCTCGTCACTGCCGGTCTACGCCGTTGAGAAGGGAGTGCCGGAAGCGCTGGCCGGACTCGTCACCACGGTGATGTTGACGGCAACGGTCGCGTCCCAGATCGTGGTACCGGCCGCGGTCAGGTGGATCGGGCAACGGGCAACGTTGACCATCGGACTACTCGCACTGGGCGCGCCAACTCCCCTGCTGCTGCTCAACGATCAACTGTGGTGGCTGCTTGCGGTGTCAGCCGTCCGTGGCATCGGGTTTGCGATCCTGACGGTCCTCACCCCACTCATAGCTACCCAAATCGCACCACCGGGAAGTTACGGCCGGGCCATCGGCCTGTACGGCTTGGCGGTCGCGGTACCGAATGTGGTGGCGGTTCCGGCGGCAGTCGCGCTGACCGGTGCCGGACACTTCCCGGTCGTTGCCGTGGTGGCGGCGGTTCCGGTCCTGGCAATCCCACTGGCGTGGAAATTCCCCGAACCACCGGAGCAAACCGACCGACCTTCGGCCAGGTCCCCGCTGCCTATTCGCCGGCTCGCCGGCATCCTGGCGCTGCTGTTGGCGCTGACCTTGTCCGGTGGCGGGATCTTTGCGATTCTTCCTGTGCAGCTACCTGACCCCGCAGTGGTCACCTGGGCGTTGTTGCTGCTTGGTGTCACGTCGGCGCTCGCCCGTTGGCGAGCGGGTGCTTTGGCGGACCGCGCCGGCCCAGCTCGGCTGCTACCGGTGTGTGCAGCCATCGGGGTGCTGGGACTCGCCATGCTCGCCCTGGGAGTGTCGGGGACCGGAATCGGGTCCGGTGTCCTGGTGGTGCTCGGCACAGCGGTGTTCGGGATCGCCTACGGCAGTGCCCAGAATCTCACGCTGCTACTGAGTTTCGACCTGGCGGGGGCAGATCGTCGGACGGGGGCGAGTGCCGCCTGGAACGCGACGTATGACGCCGGGACCGCCATTGGGGCCTTGCTGATCGGTGCGATCGCGGCCGGCTCGAGCCTTTCAGTCGCCTTGCTGGGGTGCGCCGCCTTCGTGGTGATGACCGCCGTGACTGCGGTCGGCGGGGCGCGACGAACCCAGCCGCCTGTGTAACGGAGCTTCGACATGCGGTTCCGCGCCCACGATCGGACGTCGCGGTAGGTGGAGCACTCCGGTCGGAGGTATACCGCGTTTCTCCCGTTACGTACCCTCTGGGTCATGAGTACCCAGTTATCTTCCGCCGTCGGCGAGGCCGAGCCTGGGTTGCTGGTGGAGACCATCGGCGGCAACTTCGAGCGAACCGTTGCGGCGGACCCGGATCGCGAGGCGCTGGTCGATGTCGCAAGCGGACGTCGGTGGACCTGGGCCGAGCTCAACCGCGACGTCGACGCACTCGCCCGAGGTTTGGTCGCGGCCGGACTCCAGGTCGGTGACCGGGTTGGCATCTGGGCGCCGAATTGCGCCGAGTGGACGATCACTCAATTTGCGACTGCGAAGATCGGGGTGATCCTGGTAAACGTCAACCCGGCCTACCGCACCCACGAGTTCGTCTACGTCGTCAACCAGTCGGGAATGCGACTACTGATCTCGGCGTCCCAATTCAAGAGCAGCGATTATCGGTCGATGGTCGAGCAGACCGACGGTCAGTGTCCCGGGCTGGAGCGCAGCGTCTACCTCGACACCGACGACTGGGCGGTGCTTCTCGCGGAAGGGAAGGCGGTGCCGGCCGAGGTGGTCGCCGAGCGTCTCGGCGGTTTGTCGCCGAGCGACCCGATCAATATCCAATACACCTCCGGCACGACTGGTCACCCTAAAGGTGCCACGCTGAGCCACCTGAACATTCTCAACAATGGGTACTTCACGACCGAGCTGATCAATCTCGGTCCCGACGACCGGCTGTGCATCCCGGTGCCCTTCTATCACTGCTTCGGGATGGTGATGGGCAACCTCGGCTGCACCAGCCACGGCACCACAATGGTGATTCCCGCGCCGGGTTTCGATCCCGAGATCACCTTGCGGACGATCGCCGAGGAGAAGTGCACCGGGGTGTACGGCGTGCCAACGATGTTCATCGCAATGCAGAACCACCCGACGTTCCCCTCGCACGATCTGTCGTCGTTGCGGACCGGCATCATGGCAGGCTCGATCTGCCCGGTCGAGGTCATGAAGCGGTGCATCAACGACATGAACATGACCGAGGTGGCGATTGCCTACGGGATGACCGAGACCTCACCGGTGTCGTGCCAGACGCGGGCCGATGACGACCTGGACCGGCGGACCGCCACGATTGGGCGAGCACACCCCCACGTGGAGATCAAGGTTATCGACCCGGTGACGGGCCTGACCGTGCCACGTGGTGAAACCGGGGAGTTCTGTACGCGCGGATATTCGGTGATGCTCGGGTACTGGGCGGACGCGGAGAAAACCGTGGAGGCCATCGATGCCGATGGGTGGATGCACACCGGAGATCTGGCGGAGATGCGGCAGGACGGGTACTGCAACATTGTTGGACGAATCAAGGACATGGTGGTACGGGGCGGGGAGAACGTGTATCCCCGTGAGATCGAGGAATTCCTTTACCAGCACCCGGATGTCGAAGACGTCCAGGTGATTGGTGTGCCGGATGAGAAATACGGCGAAGAACTGTGCGCGTGGGTGAAGATGCACGCCGGGGCTCGACCTCTCGACGCGGACGCCGTGCGGGCCTACTGCGACGGCAGGCTCGCCCATTTCAAGATTCCGCGTTACGTGTTCGTCGTCGACGAGTTCCCGATGACCGTCACGGGCAAGATCCGCAAGGTGGACATGCGTCAGGAAAGTGCCCGGAGCCTTGGTCTCTAGCCCAATGGCGGATCGACCGACAAGTTACTTCGAGCGGATCGGCAGCAGCCGCTACCGGCCCACACTTCATGCCGGCGGGGCCTGGACGGACGACGAGCTGCACATGGCACCGGTCGCCGGAGCGATCATCGACGCCATTGACGTGTTTATCGGTCATCGACCGGCGACGTCACTTGGACTTGCGCGAATCAGTTTTGACATCCTCGGCAAGCTTCCCGCCGCGGAGTTCGACGTCGACGTCAAGGTCGTGCGGCCAGGCCGGACCATCGAATTACTGGAAGCGACAATGACCGCAGGCGGGAGGCCAAGGATTCAGGCCCGCGCGTGGCTGCTGGCGCACCACGACACCAGCGCGATCGCCGGCGGGCACGCCGATCGTTTACCGGATCCTGAAGGCCTCGCCAGTGGGAGGAGTGGATGTTTCCCAATGTCGACCTCACAATCCACCTGTATCGACAGCCGCACGGTCGTTGGGTCGGTCTCGACACGACGGTCACGTTCGGCGCTGGCGGTCTCGGACTGACCAGCACCGTGCTCCATGACATCGATGGTCCCGTAGGACGATCCGAGCAGATCCTGGTCGTCAAGCCGCTACCTCGATGAGCCGAACAAGGTCATTGCGCTTCACCGCATCACGGCTCCGTCCAGGAATGGTTCGTCACAGACTCTGCACCGCTCGATCAACTCTGGGAGCCGATCTGCGAGTCCGTTGGCGTTCGTTTGCGGTGGCCGGGGAGCTCGCTGGCCGTTGTGCCCAGTGTCTGAACAGCGAAAAGTCACCACTGGACCTGCTGGTCTCGGCCGGGCACGATAGAGCGCGACGCGCTACGCCGGCCGGTGGCTTCGTCGCATGGAGTTTCCAGGACGCGTCACCGCAGTCATCGCTGGTCCACGACCTGCGATGGGCCGATCCATCGCTCGCGCGAGGAAGGGGTGCTCCCGATGCCGATTCACGCCGAGCACCAGTCGAGGGCCGGCCGGTCGACTTCACCCGACGCCAGCCGGGCTGAGCCGGCCGTATTGGAGGGTCCGACGTCCTCCCGGGTGGTGCCCGCGGCCGGACTGGTTTCCGGTGCCGGTCCGGGAGTGGTGCGGCGGCGCGGTGAGACGAGCGACCCGCTGGGTGGGACCGACGTCAGCCCTGAACTGGAGGGTCTGCTTTCCCGTCGGCAGGGGCGAGGGGAACCTCTGCCAGCCGGCCTCGCGGGGCCGATGGGCGACGCGTTGGGGGCGGACCTGGACGCAGTCCGGATCCACACCGGTGACGAGCCCGCCCAGCTGGCCCGATCGTTGCAGGCGCTGGCGTTCACCAGGGGCGCCGACATCTACTTCGGGGCAGGCAGTTACGCGCCGCACACCACAGCGGGGCAGCGGTTGCTCGCCCACGAATTGGCGCACACCGTGCAGCCAGGAGCCGGCGTCGGATCGGCGGCCGGCCCGATCATCGGCAGAGCGGCGGACTCGGCCGAAGCCGAAGCCGACCGGGTTGCCGATGGCGTCATGCAGGTGTTGCGGCGCAGTGCTATTCGGCACCCCGACTCCGTGCGCTCGGACGTCGCGCCCGGCGACCATGCTGCGATCGGACTCGCTCCGCTCCGCCGGACTCAGGCGTCCGGCGTTGTGACCGGACCCGAACCGGCCCGAGGAGACCGGCCCCAGTCGTTGGAGCATCTCCGCCGTGTCTCCCGCACCTCGCCGGATGTGACGGGGCCAGGTGCCGCAGAGCGCGGGAACGTAGACGGCTGGCGGCACCTTCGGCGCCCGACCCCGCAGCAGGGTCCGGCCGCCGGGTCCACTGCAACGACAGTCACCGGCTCAGGTTTCACAGGTCGCCAAATACCGATCCGGCGGTTTTACGCCGTCGTGCGCGAACCTCAGGAGGGCATCGAGTACCAGCGTGTCGGCACTGTGCCCTACGTCTGGATCAACGACGCAGACTTCAACAAGAAGGACTGGGTCGTCAGTGATGTGGTGACCGGCTGGACGGCCTACAACCTCTACGAGTGGAGCCAGTCGAAGATCGAGGCGGAGGTCGAGAGAAAGGCTGCTGAGGCAGCAGTGCTGAAGCAGCAGGAAGAGCTGGCGGCCGCGGCGCAGAAAAAGCTCGAAGACCAGGCAGCTGAGGTCAAGAGGAAGAACGAGGACGCCGAGGCGGAGCAGAAGCTGCAGGAACAGCTAGCGCTAGCCGCGGTGCGGCGAAAGCGGGAGGAAGAGGAGGCAGCCGAAGCGCAACGGGTGACCGCGCAGCAAGCAGAGGAGACGCGGGTCGCCGAGGAGAGGGCCCGGGCAACGGCGGAGAAGAAGCGGCTCGCGGCCGAGCGGGTGGCCGCGGATCAGGCGGCGGCGGTCGAGCGAGCTGCGGAAAAGAAGCGGAAAGCGGTCGAACGCGAAGCGGCGGAAAAGGCGGCGGCGGCAAAGAAGGCCGACGACAAGAAGAAGAGGGCCGCCGAAAAGGAACTGGCCGACAAGAAGCTGGCGGTCGAGAAGGCGGCGGCGAGGGCGGAAGCTCAGCGGGTCGCCGCAGCCCGTGAGGCCGAGACGCAGGAAAAGGCACGTCGGCAAGCGGCGGAGAAGAAGGCCGCTGAGGAAAAAGCCGCAGCCGAAAGGGAAGTGGCCGAAAAGCTCAGGGTCGAACAGGAGCGACTAGCGGCAGAAGCAGCCAAGGTGCAAGCGAAACTGCTGGCCGATGCCAAAGAAAAGGAACGGGCCGAGCGAGTACTGGCCGAGGAGACCGCTATCGCCGAGGCCCGCGCCAAGAAGGCCGCCAGGGATGAGGAGGCCCGCCTCAAGCGGGAAGCGAAGGCCAAGGCCAAGGCGGAAGCCAAGGCGAAGGCAGACGCCGAGGCGCGGGCGAAAGCAGAAGAACAGGCCATCGCGGACGCCGAGGCGAAGGCGAAGGCCGAAGCCGAGGAAAGGGTCCGACTCGAGGCCGAGGAGAAGGCCAGGGAAGAAGCGAGAGTAGCGGCCGAAGCGGAGGCCGAGGCCAAGGCCGAGGCGGCGGAGAAGGCCAATGCGGCGGTGACAGGCCCGTCGCCCGATGCCAAGGGTTCGGATGCGGTGGGTGCCGTCGTCGAACCGGTGGTACCCGTTGCGCTGGGCGCCGACTACGACCCACTGGCCTTCGGTGCGGACCAGAAGTTCGGCAACGAACCGTTCAGCTTCGATATCACTACCGAAGACCTGGCGGTCAAGGCGCATCTCGCGGGACTGTTCGCCGGTCTCAAAGCCGAAACCTCAAAGTCCAAGAACACCAAACTCACCGATCTCTTCGCCGAACCGCATTTCGCGGTGCACAAATCGGTAGCCACCGCCGAGCAGAAGAAGGCGCGCACCCAGGCCGTGAAGGGCCCGTATCCGAAACTGATTCGGCACGGCCCGATCGACAAGCGACTGGAGGCCGCGCCGGCCTTTGCCGCGAAGTATGAGCTACGTGCCGACGCTGCCGATAAGAAAACGAAGTCGATCATCGACAAATCCACCGGTGAGTCAGTCGGGGTGCTGCTGGTCGGAATCGCCGACGCCTTCGCGAATACCACCGCCCAACCCGGCCGTCGCCAGGGCATGACGAAGAAGCACAAGCTCAGCGAGGATGCCACCCACGTCGTTGACAGTGCCGGGGTGCCGACCAGACGGTTCGCGTACTTCGAGACCTCCCGTCAGCAGCTGATGGACGGCCTCGGCCCGAGCGGCATGGGCGCGTTGCGCGGCCGGTATCCGCGGTTCCGCGAAGCCATGGCTCTGCCGAGCACCCTGAACAAGATTGACCGGAATGACGCCAGCGTGGCCCAGATGTACGGCGGGGTCGGCACTGTCGGCGATGATGGAACCGTCACCGTCCCCCTGGACGTCATGGCCCACACGCACCAGTACCTGGGCAACGGTCTGAACCAGCGGGGTATCAGCCTGGCGTCTACCCCGAAAGAGCAGGTCTACAGCAACGACGGTGACCCGTTCAAGAGCGATGACGGGGTCCGGATCAAGGTCGACCTGGCGCTTGTCCCGGAGGACGTCATCCTGTTCAACCACTACGCCGAGGGCGGGGTGGGCAGCCGGCTCGCCAAGGACTCGGCGTTCCCCAAGGGCATGCTCGACCCCAGGGACAAGGGAGACGACGGCGGTCGCGCCTACGCCTATGCGAACAGCGTGGTGAAGAACCGGGAGTTGCTGCTGGAGAAGCTGCAGCCGGAATGGATCGTCGAACTCACCGACCATCTCGCGGACAGCATGCCTGGCAGCGGCCTTTCGACCGGGCCGCGGAAGGGACCCGGGGACGCGAAGGGGATGGATGTCGATCAGCTGAAGGCCGCCGTCGGGTTCGACGCGTACGAGCGCGGGCGAGCCGACGTGAAGGCCGGGAATGAAAAAGACGCGACCCTCACCGGATTCGACGAGAAGAACTACAGTCTGGGCTGGAGCACCGGCAACGAGGAGGTCCTCGGGGCCAAGGCAGCGGGGCAGGACTGCAATGACTTCTGGGAGGGGTTCACCGCCCAGCCGATCCCGCCCGAGGTCCCGGTGGCGAAGTCAAAACGGCAGATGATGTTGGAGAAGGCCGAAAGAAGGTCACGGCCGGCCCCAGACGTGTCCACCGCCCATGCCTTCGGCGCACTCAGCGCGGAAAAGATCATCGACCGCGCCGAACGGCTTCGGCTGCAGACGAGCAAACCGGCCTGGTACGTCCTGGCGCAGCTCAGGTTCCTCAAGATCAACGAGAAGCTGTTCCGGCCCACCATGCACGACAGTTTCTGGCTGGCCTGGGCGGCGGCGATGAAGACACCCCCGATTCCGGTCGTCACCGCATCCACGGTCCCGCGCGAGGGTGCCGGGGCGGAGGATCCAGTTCTGACGACGTAGGGGAGTTGCGGGCCGGCTCGACGCCGGGGAATGCTTGTCAGGTCGCGTGAGTTCGGCGGCATCCACGATCGGCACTTCGTATGCCACTTCCACTTGTCACGCGCCAGGTTCTGTCGGCGCCTGCGCCGGAGGTAGGACGATCTCGCAACGAACCCCGGCGGCGCGACTGAGCCTGATGTCGAGGGTTGCCAGTGGTGCATCCAGGGCCTCGGCGAGCGCCACGTACCACGCGTCGTACGCGGTGACATTCGATCGCAACTCCCACACCCGGGAGGCGCACAGGCTGTAGGGGAAGAGCCGGAGTCGGAGCAATCCGAGATCGCCGTGTGCCAGCGACGCGACATCGGCGGAAACGTCACCGGCCAAAGCCGAACGTCGCAGGATGTTGGCAACTTCGGCCGGCATGAGATGCGGTGCAGCAAGGGGTTCGGACACCAGCAGCGACTCTGCCCATTCGCCAACCGGGCCATTGTCGATGAGAGCGGCGACCACCACGGATGAGTCGACGACGAGGGTCACCTGCGGTCCGTATCCCGATGGGCGAGAACCCGTTCCACGTTGATCGAACCGCCGGTGGCGGCTTTGCGGGCTCGAACTCGTTCCATCCACACCTCGGCGTCGGGCGTGTTCGCGAGCTCGACAAGTCGCGCCCGCAGGTACTCCTGCAGCGATCGGCCGGTCAGCGCGGCGCGGGCTGCGAGTTCCTCGCTCGTCTCATCGGGGATGTCTCGGATGGTGATCGACTTCGGCATTGCAGCATTATGCAGCTATTGCTGCTGAAGTGCAAGCATGCCGTAGCAGCCCGCCGGGACATCCCTCGGCGATGATGCAATCGTTCAATTGCGAGAGCGGCTGACAGGACGCGGAAATAGGGGTGCTGCTCGCCCGGCCAGCGCGCGTCTGCGGCCTACCTGCCTATTCGAGCGAGCAGGCACGTCCGTCGATTCGTCGCATACTCCCTGAGGACCGAGTGCGGTGGCAGGTCGCCTGGCGACTCAAAGTCGAGGAGTAGACTAACCGGACTAGGTAGGCGTGGGCGGGGGGATGAGCGTGGTCAGAATCGTGAATATGCACGAGGCAAAGACTCATCTTTCACGCCTTGTCGACGAGGAGTTCATCATTGCCCGAGACGGACGCCCCGTCGCCCGGGTCGTGCCGATTCGCGATGAAACGCCTGTGCCGAGGATCGGTTTCCTTCCTGAGATCATGGTGCCGGACGATTTCGACGAGATGGGCACTGAAACCACCGAAGCAATGTTCGGGGCGCCGTGACGGCCTACCTGCTGGACACCCACGTCCTGCTGTGGGCTGCACAGGATTCACCCTCGTTGAGTGCGGTGATGCGCGACATTCTCGGGGATTCGAAACATGAAATTCTGATCAGCGTTGCAAATATCTGGGAGGTCGTGATCAAGAGCGGGCTCGGTCGACGTGATTTCGTTGTCGATCCGGTTCGTTTGCGGGAACAGGCGATCCGGGCGGGATTCGGGGAACTTCCCATCAGGTCGCCGCATGTGCTGGAGGTCGGTGCATTGCCCAAGGTGCACTCCGATCCGTTCGACCGGATCCTGCTTGCACAAGCACGGGTTGAACAGCTCGTGCTTTTGACCAATGACGAGAAGGTCCTGCAATACGGGGAGCCGGCGAAGTCGGTGTAACGGCTGCTCGGCTCGCGTGCCAGCCGACACGCCTGTGCCAACGAGCTTCTGGGGCATTCCACTCGCTGAAGGGGGCCCGCAGCACTACCGAAGCGTGCATTGAACTGCTTCAAGTGGGCTTCAGCACCTCGTTCCGCCGATCGCCCCTCGGCGAAAGGGGGTATGCGCGCGGGTGACGCGCTGCAGCTACGGTCATTGGGTGGATCCGCGCCAACGACTCGCCCAACTGCTCGGCGCGGCCCGCGGCCGCGGTTCGTTCAGCGCCCGCCGCACCGCGTCCCCGGGTGACCTGCACATCGACATCACCGGCGTCGGACCGCTGAGGATGCCGGTGTCCGCCGCGAAGGCAAAGCAACTGATCGCGGTCGCTCGGCCGGCGCAGTATGGGCAGGGGGAGCAGACGCTGACCGATGCCACCGTCCGACACACGTGGCAGGTGCCCAGGAGTCGGGTGCGGATCGACAAGCGGCAATGGAACCGAACCTTGACCCCGATCCTCGAGGGGTTTCGCGACGACCTCGGGCTGCCCGAGGGCAGCCGCCTCAAGGCGGAGTTGCATTCGCTGCTGGTGTACTCGCCCGGGCAGTTCTTCCTCCCGCACCAAGACTCAGAAAAGTCCGACGACATGGTGGGCACGCTCACCGTGACCATGCCCGGGACTTCGCGCGGGGGCGAGCTGATCGTGCTGCACGGCGAGCAGCAGAACCGTTACCGGTCCTCGGACAAGTTGCTGTCGTTCGTCGCGTTCTACGCGGACTGCCGGCACGAGGTGCAGCCGGTGATCAGCGGTTACCGGGTGGTGCTGACCTACAACCTGTTGCTGTCCGCGGCACATGCCACCGTATCGACGCCCGGGCCCGGTGAGATCGCTGAACTGGCAAAGTGTCTGGAGGAACACTTCGCCGAACACCGCCGGCTGGTCTACCTGCTCGACCACCAGTACACCGCACGGGGGATGAGCTGGGCACACCTCAAAGGTGTTGATGGGGAACGGATCCGGTTGTTGGACGCAGCGGGGGGAGCGAGCGGCTGCGAAGTCGCGCTGGCGCTCGCGGACGTGCACGAGTCGTGGAGTGCATCCGAGCCTGACCCGCCCTACGGTCGGGGCAGCTACCGGTATGCGGACGACGACGATGACTTTGCCGATGACGATGACGATCCCGAGTCGTACGACCTCGACGAGCTGCTTGATTCCTCGGTCAGCCTGAGCGGCTGGGTCGACAGGTCGGGTGCGCCGGCGCCACCGGTCGCCACCGCCGTCTATGACCATGAGGTGAGTGCGACGACGCCGACCCGGACGCTCACGCCCTATGAGTCCGAGTACGAGGGCTTCATGGGCAACTACGGCAACACGATGGACCGCTGGTACCGGCGGGGCGCGGTGGTGCTGTGGCCCACCCGGTTCGATTTCGAGGTGCGCGCGGAGGCCTCGCCCCAGTGGGCACTCGACACGCTGCAGGCACTGATCCGGGACGGGGACCTGACCAGCGCCCGGCAGCGGGCCGAGTCCCTGAGCTCGTTCTGGACGGACCTCGGCTCGTCCGACGCACTCGGCGAGGTGGCTGGCCGCAAGCCGAATCTGCGCCCGACGCTCGCCGCCGCGCATGGCCTGGACGATGCCGCGCTCGCCGCGATGCTGCTCGCGCCGTTTCGGTTGGCGGATCTGACTCCGCCACATGCCGCCCTGCTGGCCGCTTTGGTGCAGCGTCATGGCGAAAGGTGGACGGCGCACACTGCTTGCCGGCTGGAACAGCCTGCCGCGCTGGCGCTATGCACCCGGCGAGGCCGCTACTTGGCTGGCTGCGCTGCCTGAGTTGTGTCGTGCCCTGCGAGACGCGGGCGGGCTGATGGCCGCCCGACTGGTGCTCGCGGTCGGCTGGGAACAGCTCAATGAGTCGCTCCGGCTGGCGCGCGAAATCACCCAGCCTTCCGGCCGAGCGCAGACCCTCGACCAGTTGACGGCGCCGATTGCCGGGCTGCTCGTCGGCGCCGCGATCAGCGAAGCGCGCGAAATTGCCGACGCCGCCGTCGCCGTGTTCGCCGACAACGACGACGCGGCCTTGCGGCGGTGCCAAGTCGGCGTGCTGCGCGCCCTGCCGCAGGATGACCCGGACATCCGTGCGGGCAGCGGGTTCGATGCCCTGGCGCGGAATGCGATTGCCCAATTGGAGTCCTGGCTCGCCCGGCCACCCCGCGACCCGGGCGCTTGGTCGATCAAGCCACCCGGTGGGTGCGATTGCGCGGTGTGCGTCACCCTCAACGACTTCTTGGCCGATCCCCGCCTGCGAGCGCTGGATTGGCCGCTCAAGGAGCAGAGCCGACGACATGTCCATCAGCGGATCGACGGGCACGAGCTGCCGGTCAAGCATTCAACCCGTCGGGTCGGCCGCCCCTACCTACTGCAACTGGCCAAGACGTCAGCACTGCACGAGCGAGAGAAGCAGGAGCGACAAGCTGCTGAGGCCGACCTGCAATGGCTTTCCGCAGTCACGCGATAATCGTCCGCTCTCAGCGTCTACTACCCGAATCGAGTCGCCAGTTACGGACCTTCGAACCGGCTTTGAAGGACCGAAAGTGGCGACTCGAATCGGCTTGGTCGCCGAAATGCCGCATCGCGCTGATCTTCGCCATGCCGCCGGATCGCCGATGGAGGATCGGCCGATTCGCTCCAGGCAGCCCTGGCTGTAGGGACCACGCATGCAGGTTGGACGCACTCCACGCACCCCGGCGACGCTGCAGCTCATCGACGCCGACGCCCTGGCGGTGATGAAACCGGGGGATACCTGATCAACACGGCCCGCTGCGGTGGGGTGGACGAGTCTGCGCTGATCGATGCGTTGTGCAGCAACAGCATTCGGAGGTGTCGCTCGACGTGTTCGAAGGAGAGCCGCAGGTCAATCCGGAGTTTCTTGACGCTTGACAAGGCGGTGCTCACTCCACACCGCCAATGCCCGCGAGGGCAACCCGGGATGCCGTGGGGTTGTTGGCTGTCCGAAACCTGGCCGCGGTGCTCGCCGGTGACGCAGCTATCACAGCCGTTTCCGCCGCCCGTTAAAGTTCGGCGGCATCCACGAGCGGCGCATCATCGCCCTACTTCCTACCCTTGAGTTTCGTGGCCAGACGGTGGGAAGTAAGGAAGGAAGTAGGTAGGAAGTAGTTCGACCAACGTTGGTCTCGGCCGTTGCGTCGCCGCCAATCCGGCGCGGGGCGCGGGCAGGCGGTGACAGGTCAGCACGTGGCGCCAGGGGGCAGCGAGCGGCGCGGATCCCCCGTGGCTCAATTATCCAGCTATGCTTTCAATTCGTCGGCCATGTGCTGCGGCGTGGGGAATCGCCCGTCCAACCAGTTGTCGAGAGCCCGCGCCCCGCACACAATGACGAAATGAGAATTCCTCAGCGCCGAAGGACGGACGTGTTTGCGGTGGCGGCGGGCGCGGCCCGCCTGGCCACCGGGATCTCGTTTCTCGTCGTCCCCGAAATTGCGCATCGGATGTGGGGCGGCCCGGAGGATTCCGGTCCTGCGGTGGCTCCGCTGCTGCGGTCCATGGGGTACCGCGATGCGCTTATCGGCGGGTTACTGCTCCAGGCCGGCCTTCGTCACCGTCCTACCGCTGGTTGGTTCCTGGCCTTCGCCGGCGCCGATGCCACCGACATCGTCGGCGGTCTGGCGACCCTCGACCACCTGAGCGAACAACAACGGCGTCGTGGGCTGGGCGGTGCGGCGTTGGGGCTCGGAGTTGGACTGATCGGCGCCATCGCCGCCGCCCGTTCGAATCGGATAGTCAACTCGAAGACTTGACGGCCTTGGTCGTCATTGTCGGATAAACCTGGACGGTGGTTTGATGACCGGCTCCAGGGACGCGGTTCGTTCGGCGCCCGCCGGGCGGACCCACCGGATGATCTGTGAGTGCACATCCGGATATGACGCCGGGTGGTCCCTGGGTGCAACGGCTCTCAGACCTGGATGCGTTCCATCGCGCCGCAGCACAACTTGTACTTTCGCGTCGAGCCGCACCAGCACCGGTTGTTGCGCCCGGGTGGCCAGGCGATCCCAGCGCCCTGCTCGTGACGCTCGTGCAGAAGCTTCGTCCGAGTCATCGGGTCACGTGGATCGCCGCCGGTTCGGGCAGCGAATTCGACCATGTGCGCAACGGTGATCGGCACCATGACGAGGCGGCAGCCATTCTCGGCGACCAGTTGCCGGTTGTCCAACTCCCGTTGTCGGACGACCTCCTCGACGTCATCGATCTGCACGAGATCCGGCCACCGTGCTGCGGCCGGGGCTACCTGATCTCTGGACCAGAACATCACCCGGACAAGAGTTTCGGGGGTGGCAACGCCCGGCGGCAGCGTTCCCGGGTAGGCAGCCCTCAAGGGTGCCGGTTCCGGTGGTCGGGCCACTCGGTCCATGTTGTCGGCCGGCAGCCCAAGCGACTCTCTGACCCGCCGCCGCTCGACAATCAGCGATCGGCGTCGTTATGCGGCTTTCAACGCCCGGTGGCGCCGAGGAACTCGGGGTAGGTCAGCATGGCCGGCACCACGGACCGAGTTTCGCGCAGCTCATCGGAGACCTTGTGCTGTCGGCTTCATCGCAAGGGTGACCGCGCTCGGGCGGTGGTTCCCATTCCGTCCTTGGATCGTGTACTTGCGCGCCGCGCCATCGCCAGCGGTTTGAGGGCGAGAATCGGACAGGCACGACGATCTGACGGACCAGCTGCGAAGGCCGACACAGCACCACCCTGCCAGAGGTAGTCTCTACGGGCTGCTAAAGGTAGCGTAGAAAAGCTGCTGGAGGCCCGGTGGGCCAGCGTCTCGCAGCGAGTGGAAGTTTACTAACGGTGACCGCGACATCGCATGCTGCAGAGAGACGTTGACGATCGCGCGGCCGAGATTGACTTGGGCGATGGGATCTTCGGAGTCGAAGACCGCGGATGCGGGACCGGGTCGGACCTTTGTCGAGGTCAGCTCGAGCATTCCGGTCTCGATCGCGATGGCCCACGGTTGGCCGATATCCCTGATGTCCCACATGGACGCAGGTTTGGTTTCGTCGGTGACGCGGAGCCCGTACCGGCGCAGTTGCAGCCATCGACTGATTCTCTCCTGTGGGCCCTATCTTCCACACCGAGACATTCGGCCGCGCAGCGCCGACTTGTGCCTGGCGACTTCGTCCAAGGCGACCTGGGGTGGCCTTTGTCAAACACTCGCCATCGGATAGACTAAGCAGACTAAGGACTCGTCGGGCAAGGAGGCAGTCGTGGTTAGAACTGTGAATATGCACGAAGCGAAGACCCATCTCTCGCGTCTCGTCGATGAGGAGTTCATCATCGCCCGAGACGGACGGCCCGTTGCCCGGGTCGTGCCTATTCGCGATGAAACCCCGGCGCCCAGGATCGGATTCCTCCCTGAGATCACGGTGCCCGACGACTTTGACGAGATGGGCACGGAAACCATTGCGGCGATGTTCGGCGCACCGTGACGGCCTACCTGCTGGACACTCATGTCCTGCTGTGGGTGGCGCAGGACTCACCCGCGTTGAGTGCGGCCGCGCGCGACATTCTTGAGAATCCGAAACATGACATTCTGATCAGCGTTGCAAATATCTGGGAAGTCGTCATCAAGAGCGGCCTCGGTCGAGGTGATTTCGCTGTGGACTCTGTTCGCTTGCGAGAACAAGCGATTCGGGCGGGTTTCGGCGAACTTCCCATCAGAGCGCCGCATGTGCTGGAGGTCCGCGACCTGCCTCAGGTTCACGCCGATCCGTTTGATCGAATACTGCTGGCACAAGCGCGGGTCGAACAGCTCACCCTGCTGACGAGCGACCAAAAAGTGCTGCAATATGGGGACCCTGCCCATTCGGTATAGCAAGGGTCTCATCGTCGGCGTTTTCTGGCGGGTCTTTGGCTCGCAAGGCCGAAATGCCAAAGCGCCTCCGCGGAGGCTGCGGAGGGATCCCCATCATTGATGGTGGTCGGGTGGATCCGCGCCAGCGACTCGCAGCGGTTGACCGCGTGCCCAGATGAAGTCCGGGCATTGGCGGTGGAACGGGCAGCCGGCGAGAACGTCAGTTTGTCCGTGCTGGCGCGAAAGGCGTTGGAGCGGTATCTGAAGGATGCTGGATAGCTCGTTGCTGACCCTCAACAATCTGGGGTGCCAGCGGCCGGATC
The DNA here is from genome assembly GCA_963730295.1 of uncultured Actinomycetota bacterium. Taxonomy (GTDB): domain Bacteria; phylum Actinomycetota; class Actinomycetes; order Mycobacteriales; family Nakamurellaceae; genus Nakamurella. Next base: position 279,872 of record CAVSRE010000020.1, read on the forward strand.
CGGCCAGTGGGGGTGTGGACGGAGTACGACCGGCCGCAGCTCAACGCCTACCCTCCGTTGCTTTGTTGGCGGCCGAAATCCCCAGCCCGATTGGGAGTCTTGCTCTTTCTGAGCGCTGTTCGAACCACCGGAGCAAGGGATGTCACAAACTGAGATGGCGGCGCGGAACCTGCCGCAGCTGATGGAGTTTTTCGCTCGCTGGTCGATGCCTGCAGCACTATCGAAGCCTGGGAACTACTGCTCAAGCGGCGTTTCCGGCGCGCCGAGGGCAGAGGGGTCACCACGAGCGTCGTCGGCCGCCAGCCCGGCGGCTCGTGGGCCAGCTCGTCCCGGGGCAGCGATGCACCAACGCAGCCGGACGCCCGATCTCGTGTCACCGTCGCAGCGGTCTTGTTCGCGTACCACTCAGATCGGTCAGCGGCGCACCCGATAGCGAAGGTGAAGCACCCGGTTGCCCTGAACAACTACGTCGGGGCCTTCCAGCAGGTGCTGCGCGTCGACGGAGCCGAAGTAACGCTTACCGGACCCGAGCACGACGGGTGCGACGTCCATGCGTACCTCGTCGACCCAACCTGCGGCGAGCGCCTGGCCGCCGACGTCGCCAGCAGCGACCTCGACAGTGCGGTCTCCCGCAAGCTCCCGCGCCTTGGCCACGGCCGCCTCGATGCCGTCGACAAAGTGGAAGGGCGCCTGGAGGTCCCAGCCCTCGGGCGCACCACGGTGACTGACCACGACCACATGGTCGATCCCACTCGGAGGTGTCCCATCCCAGCCGTCGGTGATGTCGAAGGCGTGACGGCCCGCAATGGTCACCCCGACCTCGTCCCAGTACGGCCGGACGTAGTCGAACGAAGCCTGCGACACCTTCAGAACGCCACTGTCGTCCAACGGCACGTTACCGCTGACCAGCCACTCGAAGATCGGACCTGGATCGTCGTTCTCAGCCGCAATGAAACCATCCACCGAAACCGACGCATTCATGACCACTTTCCCCATGGATTCCTCCTCTGGTTGGAGTCCCAAGTCTTGTGCGGCGTGAGCTGTCGCTCTTGTAAGAAATCAATCGGCCGGGAGCGGCCAGCCGTCCAGGACGTGGTCGGGATGATCGCGCAGGAATCGCCGCCGGACTTCGGCGTACCGGGTGGGCGTGAGCCCGGTGAGCTCCCGGAACTCGCGCACGAAGTGGGCCTGGTCGAAGTAGCCCGCGCCGGCGGCAACGTCTCCCCAGTCGAAGGTGCAGCGACGTCGAGCGCCAACACGGCGGAGCTGAAGCGGTGGCTGCGAGCCAGCCGTTTTGGCGTGACACCGACTACGGCCTTGAACCGCTTCGCCACATACGTGCTGCTGGCGCGGGCCGCCACACCGATGTCGCTGATCGGCACCGTCCCGCCTGTCGCCGCGACGGCGCTGCTCATGTGGCGGACCAGGTCAAGACCGTCGATCAACCGCAGTCGTCGCACCAGTTCCTCCTCGAGCAACTTCAGCATTTCGTGCGGTGCGTCCGCCAAGGTCAGTCGGTGTTGCAATTCAGCGATAGCGGGCTGGCCCCAGATCTGCTCCACCGTCGCAGGTCGGTCGCACAACTCGGCCGCGGGCATCGGAAGGAACGGTGCCAGGCCCCACGGCCTGAAGTGGACGCCCACGGACCGGGTCGAGGTTGGGTAGCTGAACTCCCACGCACGCGTGGGCGTGGTGACCGCGCAGCCGTCGGCGTACTCGACGGCGTCTACGTCGGTGCCTGCGCGGATGAGAAACGGCCCCCCGAGGTTGACGATGAGCAAGGGCGCGGGCGCCGCCGGCAGCATTAACCGGGAGTACGGCGGGTCGCCCTCCAGGTAGTAGAGGTCGTCTATCAGCCCGTCCAGCGGCGGACCGGGCACCCTGGACACGTACTCCATGCCGACATCATTGCCGACGGCCCATCCGGCATCACGCGCCGCCGCCAGCATCGAGCCGGCGCCGATCCCTGACAGGCACCCCGGCGCATTTCGGTCCCCAACTACACCCCACGTTGTGAAGGGCCTCATTGGTTGGGCGTTACATGTAACAATGCAATATGACGACCAGCCGAGATCGAGTGCGCGAGCACCGCCAGCGATTGCGCGCTCAAGGGCTACGACCTGTTCAGATCTGGGTTCCTGACGTCCGGGCTCCAGGTTTCATCGCGGAGGCACATCGCCAGTCCGCATTGATCGCAGCAAGCGAGCACGAGTTGGACGACCAAACATTTGTCGACGTAGTCTCCGTTGACTGGGATGTCGACGGGGTCTCATCGCAGTGAGACGCGGTGATATCTACGTTGCAGCGGCCCGAGGTGCCTACCCCGGTAAGCCCAGACCGGTGGTGATCGTTCAGGACGATCGCTTCGACGCAACCGCTTCGGTCACGGTGTGCCCCCTGACCACCAACCCGCTGGAAGCGCCGCTCACCCGGATCGAGGTGGAGCCCACGGTTGGCACAGGGATCGAGCAGCCAAGCCGAATGATGGTAGACAAGATTACGACGATCCCGCGAGAGAATGTCCGGGGTCAGCTGGGTCGGATCAGTGATGCGGACGTCATCCGACTCAATAGCGCTCTTGTTGTGTTTCTCGGCCTTGCCGATTGACGTCCTTCCTCGGCGGCGGCGCCCAAGGGTCGACCCGCTGGCGGGCCTTCGACATGCGGGTCGTCGCCGGCTGCCCGGAGCGGCGTGGTGGACGAGTCAGCCTTGATCGATGCGTTGCGCGACAACAGCATTCGAGGATTAGCGCTCAATGTGACTTTCGCCTGGTCGAGCGTCAATGACCACTGGGTTCGTCCACGGCGACTGTCGATGGCGCAGCGACGGCACTGACATGAGCGCTCGCCCGGCGTCCCGCATGCAGCGCGCAGACGAAGAGCGCAAAAGCGTCAACGCAGGGGACCTAACACGGCAAAACTAGGTCTACACCGCACGCACTGCCCGAAGTGGTCTCTGCACGTGCTAAAGGTAGCGTAGAAGTACTGCTAGAGGTAGCGTAGACCAGATGGCGGACTACCTTCATCGGGTTGTCGACAGCGAACTCGATGCCATGTTTCCGATCTGTCGGCCATCAGCCTCGACGGCCCCAAAGGGGTCGGCAAGACGATGACCGCCCGACGTCGCGCCGCATCCGTCATCGCGTTGGATGATCCGGACCAGGTCGCACTACTGTCGGCCGATCCGGGTCGGATCGCCCGATTGCCAACTCCGGTGCTGATCGACGAATGGCAGCGTTACCCGGCAGTCTGGGATCTGGTTCGGCGGCAGGTCGATCAGGACCAGACTGGCGGGCGTTTTCTGCTAACCGGTAGTGCGCAACCCGTCTCGGCCCCTATGCACACCGGCGCGGGCCGAATTCGGCGCATTCGAATGCGTCCGCTCGCCCTCTGCGAGCGTGGTCTGATTCAACCGACAGTTGCGCTGAGTCAACTGCTGTCGGGCGAGCGAGGTTCACTTCGCGGTGAGTCGAGTCTGACGCTCGAGGACTATGCGGCCGAGATCGTCGGCTCTGGTTTTCCTGCGATCAGACCATTGCCGCCTAGGGCGCGGAGAGCGCAGCTGGACGGCTACCTGGATATGATCGTCGAACGCGAATTCGCAGATCAGGGCCACCCGGTTCGTCGGCCGGCCACGTTGCGTCGCTGGCTCGCCGCGTACGCGGCCGCGACGGGCACAACCGCCTCTTACACAGCGATTCTCGATGCCGCGACCCCGGGCGATACCGATAAGCCCGCAAAGATAACGACTATTGCTTACCGTGAAGTTTTGAGCCAACTCTGGCTGCTCGATCCCGTTGCCGGGTGGCTGCCCTCCGGTCATCCGCTTTCCCGGTTGGCACAGGCGCCGAAACACCATCTCGCGGATCCTGGTCTGGCCGCCCGTTTGCTGGGCGTCGACGCGTCGGCACTTCTTGCAGGGGTAAGACCAGCTGCTGCAACGCGACTCGCAGCGAGCGGAAGTTTACTCGGGCGTCTCTTCGAATCCCTGGTGACGCTGGGCATTCGAGTGTGCGGGCAAGCGGCTGAATCCTCAACATTCCACCTCCGGACAAAAAATGGCGATCACGAGGTCGACCTGATTGTGCAACGTGATGACGGGCGGGTACTGGCCTTTGAAGTCAAGATCGGGGCTGGTGTCAATGACGGTGATGTGGTCCACCTCAAATGGCTGCAGCGAATGCTCGGTGATGAGTTGCTCGACGCCGCAGTGGTGACCACGGGTCCGACCGCCTACCGACGGACGGACGGCATCGCCGTCATCCCGGCTGCCCTTCTCGGGCCCTGAGAAGCCGACATGAACTCGGATCGAGTCGCCAGTTGCCTGCCCTTCGAGGGCGATGAAGGGCACAAAAGTGGCCACTGGATCTGGCAGGGGAGCACCAACGACCAGTGGGTTCGTCAGGTGGGCTTTGTGAGACGCAACGCGTCGCTGAGGACGCCATGTCAGCCGTCAGGGGGGAGCGGGATCAACTGTGGCCCGACGGCTGGATCAATGTCAATTCCGATGACGCCAGCCACCCGGGTAAGGTCGATGTCAGCAGCCAAAAGTGTCGCTCCGTGTCGCCAAGCCACAGCTGAAATCATGCAATCGATCATTCCCCGGGGCGTTATCCCGGCGGCTCGACATCGCCGGTAGATTCGCGCCGCCGACTCGAAATCGGCGGTTGCATGGAAAGTCAGCAACTCGAACCGCGATAGCAAGCGCCGGAGCTCAGCTTCTCGATGATCATTGCGCGCACCGGCAAGCACCTCCATCACGACCGGCTCGGTGACGGCCAACGGTCCATCGGTTTCGATCAGCGATGTCAGCCGAAGGTCGACGGTGCTGCCGGTCGCTCGGTCGAACTCCACCCATGCCGAGGTATCGGCCAGGATCATCTGGTGGGGCCATCGTCGGGCGGGATTTGGTCAATTGCGCCGGCGCCTCGCATGCGCAATGCATCATCGCGAGTCATAGGTTGCCCGGCAAGGTGACGGAGCGCCAGTTCGACCGCCTCGGTCTTGGTCCTGATGCCATAGCGGTTCATGATCGATTGGACATAGTCGTCCTCGATCTCGATGTTGGTGCGGATCCGAGCCATACACATATCGTACACCTGACGTGTACCCTACGTGTAGGGCTGAGGCCCGCGGGTCCGGGCGTTGGGCGCGGCGCGGGTGTTCATCGGGCTGCCTGGTCAGCTAGAGGATCACCGCGAACCAGAGCGCTGAACTTCGTGCTGCTTGTTCGGTGCAGCCGAACGGCAGCAGTTGCACCCAACGCCGCAACGGGTCGATCGCCGCGACGAGGATGATGCCGACGAGCGTGATTGCCCCGGCGAGATCTCCGGGCGCGGCGGTGCCGTGATGACGCATCACCGCCGCCAGTCCGGTGCCGATGGCGACGGCGCCGGCGGCAAGCGGGAGCAGGCGTATCCACTGCGTTTCCGTGTCCAGGTCATTCAGCGTCAGCAACCCACATGTGGCGACAGTCATCGGCGCAATGACCAACAGCAGTCGCCACCCGAAGCGGTGCCGACGCGAGGTCGGTGACGCGTCCGCCACCGAGGTCGCCGCCTCGTCGAGACCATGGGCGGCTGCGCCACACGCAGCCAAACCGAGCAGGGTTGTTGGCGCAGCGAGCCCCGTGTTGTGCGCGACAGCCGCGATGCAGATCAGCAGAGCCGCCGCGGCCAACGAGGCGAGCAGCGATGTCCACGGTGCGGAGCGCAGGATGCGCCCGCCGCGCAGCCAATCAACCCTGACCATCGGACGGAACCGCAGCCAATGGGACGGTGCCCTGCGGACTCGATTCGGAGATGGCGTCATTGCCGGTTGCAATTGCCATGATGAGGGCGACGACCGCGGCCGCAAGCGCGCCGGCGGTTCGACCGACGATGCGGCGGGTCGCTCCCTCGGTGCCTTGCCAGAGCGCGGCTGTCACCGCGAGTCCGCAGAGGCTCAGGGTCCACACGGCGAACCATGCGGGCGATCCGGTGTAGGTCCGCACCCATACGGTGACCTCACCGGTACCGTTGCCGAACGCTGTGTACGGCGCCGCCATGTGCAGGGCGCGGGCGAACAGGGTTCCGGAGTCCAGGTCCTGCTCCCGCAGGTTTGCCGCGATCTGGCGCCATTCCACGACAACGATCACCGCTGGCGAGAGTGAGTTCAACTCGCTTGAGCGGAGCCCTTGCCGATGACCAACCCAAAGCACAACGCTCTGGCTCACCCGTCCCACGTCAGCACCTGGGGGAGTTTGGACGCTGCCAGCCATGCCGCTGATGCGATCGGATTGGGTGGATCGGCACCAACGACCGAGGCTTCGTATGATCAAACGACGCGGCCCGACGGGCATCCCCTCCAGGTGACAGACCCCCACCCGCACGAGTTTCTTCGTGCTGCCCGGGGGGCCCTGAGTGACGTTGCTGAGGCATCGTGGTCGCGCGTTCGCCGACTTCACGGCGGCGCCGAGCGAGTTGGAGGCGCGACTGTCCGACGCCATGCGACACAGCACCGGTCGGCGGCCTTCGCCTTCCGAGGCGCGGTCCTGGGCCGGCAGTCTGCCGATCCTCGCCCAGGACATCACCGACGCCGGGTTGGACAGCATTGAGGTGCTGGTGGAGCACCAACTGCCGTTGACCAGCAAGCGGGTGGACGTGATGCTCGCCGGTCGTCATCCCCGGACGGGTGCTGCCTCCTACGTTGTCGTCGAGTTGAAGCAGTGGAGCCAGGCGACGCCCTACGACCTCACGGGCGAACTTGTGACAGTGCAAGGTGTGCAAGGCGGACCCCGGCTCCATCCCGTCGCCCAGGTCCAGCGGTACTGCGATTACCTCGTCGATTTCACCGCAACCCTGCACGACGAGGTTGACCCGGTCGCCGGCGCTGCCTACCTGCACAACGCAACATCGGATCTCGAACAGAGCCTCGGTGGCTACCCGCAGACGGAGAGGGGTCGGCTGTTCACGGGAGCCGGGCGTGGCAGGTTCATCGAGTTCCTCCAATCCAGGCTTGAATCCGGTGTTTCCGGCTCACCGTACGCGGATCGTCTGCTGCAATCCGCGGCGGCGCCCTCGCGGCAGCTGCTCACCGTTGTTGCGGATGAACTTGCCGCGCGGGAGCAGTTCGTGTTGCTGGACGAACAGGCGGTCGCTTTCGATCTGGTCCTGCACGCGGTGGAACAGGCGCGCGCCGGCGACCAGAAGACGGCGGTGATCATCAGCGGCGGACCTGGCAGCGGCAAGAGCGTCATCGCCCTGAGTCTGATGGGCGCGCTCGCCGCCCGGGGTCGAACGGTGGTCCACGCCACCGGGTCGCGTGCCTTCACGCAGACACTGCGTGAGGTCAGCGGCTTTCGGAGGACAAGGGCTGGAACGGTTTTCAAGTACTTCAACTCGTTCATGGATGCCGAGCGGAACGGTCTGGACGTGCTGATCATGGATGAAGCGCATCGAATCAGGGAGACCTCCGAGAACCGATACACCAGGGCCGCACTCCGCACTGGGCGGCCGCAGGTCGATGAACTGTTGGACACGGCCCGAGTGCCTGTCTTTCTGCTCGATCAGCACCAGGTCGTGCGACCGGGTGAGATGGGGACCGCGGAGGACATCGCACGCCATGCCAGGGCCAAGGGTCTTCTTGTCCATGATGTGGCGTTGGACGCGCAGTTCCGCTGCGGCGGCAGCGAGGCCTACGTCGACTGGGTGCAGAGACTGTTGGGGCTCAGCGGTGACGGCCCGGTGGAGTGGGACCCTGATGAGCGGTTCGCCCTGGACGTGGTGGAGACACCGTCGGAATTGGAATCGCGGCTTGCCGCCTACCGTGACACTGGCTTCGGCGCGCGAATGACCGCCGGGTTCTGCTGGCCATGGAGCGATCCGAAGGCCGATGGCATGTTGGTCCGAGACGTCGAAATCGAATCCTGGTCGAGGCCCTGGAACCTGAAGGGCGACCGCGGACTGCCCGGCGCCCCGCCTTCGGCTCTATGGGCCTCCAAACCAGAGGGATTTGGACAGGTCGGCTGCGTCTACACGGCCCAAGGCTTCGAATATGACTGGAACGGCGTGATCATCGGTCCGGACCTCGTGTGGCGCAAGAACCGGTGGATCAGTCGGCGCAGCTTCAGCAAGGACCCGGATTTCCGATCGGCGAAAACCGTCAACGACGCCGAGTTTGATCGTCTGGTCCGCCATGTCTACAAGGTCCTGATGACCCGGGGCATGGTCGGCACTCTCCTTTACAGCACCGACGAGGAGACGAGGGAATTCTTGCGTTCTCTTGATTCCGTAAGGCACTTCCCTGCGACCGGCCGGTTGCAGTGATAACGAACGCGGCCCGACAGGCTTCCCGAATGTGGACATGCCTCCACCCGCTGTGATCCCACAAGGGGCGCAGTCGCGATGGCAGGTTGGATCCTCGGCGTCAGGCAGGAACAGGCCGATAATTGGCGGATAGGCCGCGACGCGGGGATGTGGGCGATTCCGCAATTCCGTGATATTCGGGCTGGCGACGAACTCTTTTTCTGGCTTTCTGGCTCGGGCCTCATTGCCCATGGTCAAGCGGTGACCGATGCCGCCCGGCCCGAGCATTACGAGACCCTCCCATGGCCGGACCGCTATCGCGACGATTCGGAGGGACGTCCGGTTCAGCGGTACAGCCATTGGTTCGTGATGCGTGTCCTGAAGGAGCTACCTGAGGCCAGGAGCCAGAAATGGGACCAGATGGCCGACCAACTTGGATTCCATGCCAAAGCCAACAGTATGCCCGTGAGGATCCCGATCGGTAGCGACGGCATCGCATTGTCGTGGTTTGAGCCGGACGGAAGAATCGCGGAGTACATTCCAGCGGGTGGGGGTAATGCTGCCGCGCAGCCACGGACGGTCAATTTCGTCGAACTCCCGACCGACACCAACATCGTGATCTCGAATGAGCCCGCTGTTCTCGATCCTGATATCCGTGGTGATGCACTTAATAGGCATAACGGGGCGGTCAACCTTTTGGCGGCACAAGTCCGCAACCAAGGGTGCACGCCGACCTTGTTGACGGCGTGGTTCAGTGAAAAGCCTGATTTAGCCTGGATGGCCGACGACGGGGTTTTCAACGTTGCGGAAGTGAAAGGACTGACGGCCAACAACGAACTCAGCCAAATGCGGATTGGGCTTGGCCAAGTGCTGAGGTATCGCTATCGCGCTTCGTTGCAATACGGTCCCGTTCAGGCATGGTTGGTCACGGACTCTGCACCGCTGGACCAACTCTGGGAGCAAGTCTGCGAGTCGGTCGGCGTTCATTTGTGGTGGCCGGGGAGGTCGTTCGCCCCTGAGAACTGAGCGGCGACCAGTCACTACTGGTGTCGGATGATGGCCTGTTGACGACGGCGGCGCAGCTGCGGACCAAGGGTTTCGAAACCGCCACCCGGCCCCGCGCCAACAGCATGGTTGCGGCGCTGGCACACCCCGCCGCGGCTGACCTACGGCTTGCGGCCCCAGGCTGAGATCAACGGTGCAGTAGCAAGATCAAGACGCCCGCTGGAAACGTTGGTCAGATGCTGCTCGATGTCGGCGTCAGTGGCTAGGCCCGCAGCGACCAGCCGCTCCCGGATCTGTTGCACGGTCGCGATTTCCAGGGCCGAGCACGCCGGTGAGGTGATCGGAAAGAATGCGTCGGCCTGAACCGCGTCCAACCCGGCTTCGCGCAGCAGGCGAGGCAGTGTTCGGCCGAATGCCAGGTCCGCACCTCGGTCGGCCATCAACGATCGGAACCCCTGCCGCAGCCGGTTCGCGAGCTGCTGCGCCGGCCCGGACTCGTCCGGGCAGATCAGCGGTTGCAGCGCCGGGTCGGCGTCCTCGATGACCAGCCACCCGCCAGGACGCAGCGCTCGGACCATCGAGGCAATGGCCTCGATCCGCTGCGGCACATGGGTCAACAGCAGCCGGGCGTGCACCAGGTCGAAGGAGCCGGCGGGTGGCTGCTCGACGCCGACGTCATGCCGCAGCACCTCGAACGCGGCATCCTGGGCCGGCATCCATGCCGTGTCGATGTCGCTGGCCACCACCCGACCGGTCGCGCCGACCTGCTCGGCCAACCATGCAGGCACGCTGACACCACCGGCGCCGACCTCCCAGCACACCCATCCCGTCGTGACGCCGATCGCCGAGAGGTGCCGGAAGGTCACCGGGTCGAACAACTCCGACAGCGCGTCGAATCGTTGGCCGGCCTGCGCCTGCTGGTTGTCCAGCAGATAACCCTCATCCCGCGTCACGAGTCCATCCTGCTCGGCGCGGGCGTGCCGCGGCTGATGGCATCTGACCTGCCGGTCCGGGCGGCGCGGTAGTCACCGCCAACCGGCCGGCGACAACACCGAGGTGCAGATTGTCGGGGTGCGCCTGTTTGTGCGTGCAGCGGCTGATGCCAATTGCGGTCAGGGTCAGTTGTCGATGACGATCGGAACACCCAGGCCGGGGACTCGGCCGCGCAGCCCCGAATTGTGCCTGTCGACTTCGTCCAGGGCGACCGGGGTCTCAGATGATGGTGTAGCTGATTCGTGCCGCGGCGGATTCCAGTGCGGCGACAATCCCGGGGTCGCTGAGTGAGATTGAGAGGTCCGGGTGGGGCGGGAACGAATCGGCGGCGGGTAGGAACAGGGCCGCGGAATTGGCGCCGGTCATCGACGATGTGTACAACAAACCGTCGACGGCCTTGGGGTGGACTGCGATGGCATGTGCCCAGCGCCGGCAGACCGGCTGCGGGCCGGTGATGGTTTGCGAGGCGCCCTGGCGGATCGGCCAGGTGCCGCGCAGGTCGAGCAGTCGCAGCACCCGAGCGGCCGTCCACACGGTCAGATGGGGACCGTTGGGCGCGGTCGGCTCAATGACCCGGCCGCGTTGGAAGACCTCGGACAGCGCCGTGTCGACGTCGGCGGCGGCGTACATGACCGCGAAGTCGGGGTGGGTGGTGGGCGGCGGGGGATGCGGATCGAACCGGGTGGACATCGGTCCGAAGTGTCGGAGCTGATGCCACGGCAGGGTGCGCGGCCCGACAGTCCCGTGGATCCGCGCCAGCTTCTGGTGCGGCCAGTCGACCAGATCGGAGTCGTCGATGGTGAGCGGGCCCGGATCGCGCGGCGGCGTCACCATGCGTAGAGCTGCTGAACGAGATCGACTACCGGCCCGGGCTCGTTCCCCGCGAGTAGCCAGTCCCGCGGGGAACAGGGCCGACCATCGACGTAGAGCTCCTCGCTCGGCTGGGTCATGACCCGTTCCATGGTGACGGCGGAGGTGCCTGCCGGGATGGCCGCGATGACCTTGCGCAAGTGGGGGATGGGGTTGGCTTGGTCGAGCTGCCAGCGGGGAACCAGCCAGCCGCGTCCTACCTTCACCCCGTACAGCGAACCGTCGGCGATCGCACCCCGAATGCGGTTGACCGACCGGCCAAGTCGTTCTGCAGCCGCGGCGGCTGGAAGTGCCAGGGAGTTCTCCGCCAGCAGTCGGGCGGCCTGTTCGACTACCCCGTGGGGAGGTTGACTGTCGAGGTCGGCAGCCGAAATGCCGACAGCGGTCAGGACATTTCGATCGTGCGCTGACAAGGCCCGCGGATCGGCAGCGACCCTGCGCCGCATCACATCGCCGAGCTGGTCGGCGAAGTCCTCGGCGTTGATGCCGTTGCCATAGATCTCCAGGACGCTGTCGATGCTCGTCATCATCGAGTCCTCTCGCGCGAACGGTCATCCATAGTATAGATGAACAGTCGGGCGGGTCGTCGAGGAATGACCCGCCGACAACGGGGGTCGGGTGGATCGGCGCCAGCGACTCGCCCAACTGCTCGGCGGCAGCGGCGGCTACTCTCTGGATTGGCCGCCCCGCGGATTTGCTGTGGCTTATGGCAATCGACTGATGAGTCGTGCGCACACTGCCAGAAGTAGTCTCTCCGGGCTGCTAAACGTCGCGTAGAAGCGCTGCCAGCGGTTGCGCAGACCAGATGGCGGGCTACTTCCAACGGGTGCGAGCGTGATGTGAGTCAACCGACAGTTGTTCTGAGTCAACTGCTGTCGCGATAGCGAGGTTCGACCGCACAGCTGGACATCTTCCGCAATGCCGCACGCCATCTCGCACCGGGCGGGTATTTCGTCGTTGAATCGTGGGTGATGAACGAGGCCCAGCGAACTGCGGGTAGGTGAATGTCTTCGCGGCGCTGCTGTTCCCGCTGGTCCGGTGTTGGTTCCAGGTCTGAGATAAGCCAGAAACCTATACAGGGCGCGGTGTGTCGCCCAAACTCAGCTCATCAGGTCACCCACGAGAACAGCACAGGAGCCGGAATGTCGAACGCACGCTCGGAGGCCACGAATACGCATCTACGGTCCCTGACCACCCGGCCGTACGGATTCCACACCCCAGAAGCACTGATCTCCATGGCCATGCTGACCCGCGGCGGACTTTGCCGACCCTTACCCGGACGAAATCACCGATGAAAACAACAGGAGGGCCAGATTTGGGCGTTGCGACGGTGTGTTTCGAGATTCCCGATCTGATCCCGCCAAGGGCGAAATCCGCCCGCTGAGTACGCTCGCGATATCAGCGGTTGGCGGCGACTCGGAGCGCGCGGTACAGCAGCCTCGAATCGCCAAGCCGCCTGCGCAGTTCCCGCTCCAAACCGGCTATCGGATAGAGATTCTGCGGTGCCCGCGCATCCTTGTACTCGGTGGAGGCAAACCTGACCAGCGTCACCTGACTCAGATTGGCCAGGGCGACGACTTCAATGACCGGCAGGTCGGGGGAGCATTCGACCCTGACGATGCCGGACCAGGGTGCGCTGGGCTGGCACGGCAGGCGCAGATACCAGGAGTGCCGGTCCCAGCTGGTGCCCATCCGGAAGACCGGAGTGCGTTGCCCGGCTTGCAGGGATCCGATCATCCCGTGCTGATCCTGCGGCAGGTAGGCAGCGCGATGGCTCTTGATGTACCCGATCGCCCGCGGGAGGTGGCTGCGTCCCCGCAGCGGCCCGTCGACCACCAGCAGATCATCACCGTCAGTGAAGTGCCCCGTTGTTTGCTCTCGCGCTCCTACCGCAACGAGCAGTTCGATTTCGGCAAGCCGGGCCTGCAACGCGCTGGAAAGCGTCACGGACAATGGCATTTTGGGATCTGGCCTCGCGAAGCTCGCCGCGTACGGTCCAGCGGACGTGACGATGTCCACGGCATGCGGCGCGACGGTGAACAGCCCACGCCTAGTCTCGGCGCTGACGAAATGCGCGCCCTCGTCACAGCAACACACGACGCCCGCAGCGTAGGAGGCGCAGATCGCCGCGGATGCGTCGGTGGCGGGTGACCCGTTGCTGACGTCGTCGATCCACACCCTGGCTTCGATGCGTCGCACGCCATCGACGAACAGCACCGGACAGGGCGGCGCCACTGCCGGCGCGGCCGAGATGGGGCGCCACCGACTCGGCGGTACCTCGATGCCAATGTCGACCTCGGCGGACGATTCGCCCAGGTCCTCCTCGAGTTCGAGGCTGGTGCCGTAGGTCGGGTCCCACCCGTCGACGGAGAAGCTCATCCCTGGCCGCCGAGGCCCGGCAGCGGAGCGACCCGTTTGACGGTCGGTGGGTCCGATCGTCATGCTGACTCCCGGGAGATGCTGGAGGTCCGGCTGTCCCGGTTGACCACGAACCGGACCGGCACCCGCTCGGCGAGCGCGGCGACGTGGGTGACGACGCCGACCATCCTGTCCCCCTGGGCGAGGCTCTCCAGGGTGGCGGCCACGATTTCCAGGGTGGATTCGTCGAGGGTGCCGAAACCTTCGTCGAGGAAGATCGAGTCGAGCCTGGCGGCGCCGGCGGCGGCCATCGACGACAGTTGGGTGCTCAGTGCCAGCGCCAAGGCCAGGCTGGCCTGGAAAGTCTCGCCACCCGACAGCGTCCTGACTCCGCGCTGACTGTCGGCGTCGGCGTGGTCGATGACGAAGAACTCCCCGTTGCGGTGGGTGAGCTCGAACTGGCCGTTGGACAGTTCCACCAACCGCAGCGAGGCATCCGCAACCAGCGTGTCGAGCGCGGCCGCCTCCAGCCATTCCGGGAACTGATTGCTGCGCAACAGGTTCCCAAGCATGTTCGCGACCTGCTGCTCGGCCTCGGCGGTGGCGTGTTCGGCCGTCAACCGGGCTGCCTGCTCCCGGCGTTCGACAATTCGCGCGCGGTCGGCCCGACCCTGACTCAGCGCAGTCGCGGCCGCGACCGGCGCCGTGCTGGTGATCTCGCCCTCCGGTAGCACTACGTCGAGGGCGTCGAACTCGATCTCCAGCAGCGTGACGATCTCGTCGCGGTGCTGGGAGCTCGCTTCCGCGGACTCCCGCGCCGCTGGGAGCGCCGCCGCTCGGATCTCGGCCTGCTCCGTGGACCACGCGATCAAGGAGTCCCAACCCGACAACACCGGCCCGTCAGGCAATTCCGGAGCACTCAGCGCGATCAGCCCATCCCGGGCCTTGCGCAATCCCTGCCACGCGACGGCGACCTCGCGATCAAGTGCCCGGGCCGAATCCTCGGCCTGCTCCCGTGCCGACCGCGCTGTCCGCAATGCCCCATCAGCGGCTACGGACCGCGGCGGTGAGCTCGTCGATTCGCGCGAGTTGTGCCTGCGCATCCAGGTCGCTGGGTGCGTCGAATAGAGAAGCGGTGAGTTCGCCCAGCCGGGTCTGAAGTCCTTTTAACGCGGACTTGACCCGCTCGTGAGAAGCGGTGGCTTCCGTCTCAGCCTTGCGGGCCTGCTCGGCTCGGGTTTGCGTGTCTGCCAATGACTTCTCGGCGAGTCGAAGCGTGGTCTGGGCGGCGTCGTCTGCGGCGCGGGCGGCAATCAGTGCCTGCCGCCGGGAGTCCGACTGCGCGGCGGCCCAGTCGGTGAGCTGGGTCCACGACGCCAGGAGGTGAGATCCGTCCACCCCCGGTGCGCCCAACGCCACTAAGGGATCCCGCGCCTGTTGCAGGGAACGACGCAGGACTGCCGCATCCGCCTCCGCCTCGCGAACGGCCGCCTGCGCTGCGGTGTTCTGGGTGCGGGCCTGCTGTACGGCCTCGTCCGCGGCTCGGGCGTCGGTGTCGAGCCGGTCCAGTCCGCTCAGCGACTCCCGAATAACGGCCACGTCGGTGGGCTGTCCGGCCAGCGCAGTCTGCAGTGCGGTGACCCGTTCGGTGGCGGCGGACAGCTGGGCATCGACGGCCGCCACGAGCTGCGCGGCCTTCAGGTCGTCCGCGCGGGCCTTCTGCACCTTGGTATCCGCTGCGGCAACGGCCTTGTCGGCCGCGGTGAGTTTCGGTGCATGGGCCGGTGGCGGGAGGGTCGTCACGACCTGTTCGCAGACTGGGCAGGCGGCGCCGGCCACCAGGTGCGGGCGCAACGCTGCCGCGCCGCTGGCGACGGCGGCTCGATCCCGTGCGGCGCGGGCCTTCTCGCGGGCGGTCGTCACCGCGGTGAGTTCGCCGTGCGTCTGCTCGAGATCTTTGATAGCAAGCTGTGCGCGTTGCTGGATCGGCTCCGCCGCCGCCGCCGCAGCAGCGAGGTCGGCCAACTGTCGCAGGGTCAGTTCCAACGGTCCGCGGGGCGGCGCCTCGCGGATGGCGGCCCTGGCGGCGGCATCGGCGCGTTCGGCGGCGGCAAGCCGTTCCGCGGATTCCGTGAGCGCACCGTCCGCGGTGTGGATGCGGTGGTCGAGTTCGGCTAAGCCGGCTGGAAGAGTAACGGCGGCAAAGCTTTCCGCCTCAGCGGTCAGCCGGGCGACGAGCGAGTCGACCGCCGTGGCCTCAACGGCAGCGGCATCACGGGCACCGCGGCTGATCTCGACCGCCTCACCCGCAGCGGTGGACTCCTGGGTCGCCTGGTCCAGTCGGGTGGCTGCGGCATCGACGTCCGTTCGGGCGGAGGGGACTTCGGTGAGGATGCGGCGTTGCTCGGCGTGCTCCCGTCGGGCCTGTTCGAGCGGTCCACGATCGGGTGCGGCGGCGAGGGCGTCCCGTGCCGCGGCGTCGGCGGTCTGCGCGGACCGTTCGGCATCCTTCGCTTGCAACAGGGCCTGATGCTGGGCGGTGACGGCGCTGTCGAGTTCGCTGATGCCGGCCGGCACACTGACCGAGGTCAGTAATTGATGCTCGGCCGTGAGTTCGGCCAGGGCGCGCTGTGTCTGGGCGACCGCGTCGGTCGCGGCCCGGAGTCGCGGAACCGCGAGATCCACGTTCTGGGTAAGCGCCAGCAGGGCGGATTCCCTCTCCGCAGCAAGGGTTTCCATGTGCGCGGTGGCATCGAAATAGCCGATGAGCTGCTCGGCCAGCAGCGTCGCGCGGTGCCCGGCGAGAGACGCCCGAGAATTCGCCGCCTGCCCGATCTCCTTGTAAAGGCCGGCGCCGAGCAATTTGAGCAGAATCTCCCGACGGTCGGAACCCCTGGCGCGCAGGAACTCCGCGAAGTCACCCTGCGGCAGCACCACGCACTGGCAGAAATGCTCGAACGTCAAACCCAGCAGTTTCTCGACCGCGGCGGTGACCAGGCCGTCCGCGGCGATCACCTCCGTCCGGTCGTTGATGGTGCCGATGGTCGTAGGGTCGAGAAGCCTTTCCAGACGGGCACTTTTGACCTGCACCCCGCCGGCCTTGGCGCGTCGCAGCTCCCGGGCGACCACGTACCGCTGGTGCTCGACGTCGAACACCAACCGGACGGTGCCGCGCACCGCGGTCGGGGCCAGCGAGTACATCACCATCCGCTTGTCCTGCCAGCGCGGGACCGTGCCGTAGAGGGCGAAGATCATCGCGTCGATGACGGTCGACTTCCCGGAGCCGGTCGGGCCGACCAGGGCGAAGTAGTCGGCGTCGGTGAAGTCGACCGTCGCCTGATCACGGAACGACGCGAAGCCGTCCATGTCCAGCAGCACCGGGCGCATGTCGTGCCCTCAGCCTTTCGGTCCGGCCAGCGTGATCTTGTCGTGCAACTGCTCGAACAACGCCTGCACCCGGGTGTCGACGACGCCGACCGAGGTGCAGTATTCGGCGAACAGCTCACCGGGGGAGCGGTCGGACGGGTTGACCGTCGGCCGGGCCGGGTTGACCACGACGGCGAACTCCGGGTCGATCCGCACCTCCAGGGCGTTCGGCAGGGCGTCGGTGATGGTCTCCCGGAGTCCGGCGCTGGTGGGTTCCCGGACGTTGACGCGGAGGAAGTCGTCGCCGAATTCGTCGGCGCGGGCAACGAGTTCGGCGACGGTCCCGTGCACGGTCCGCAGCCGCCGGCCCGCGGTGATTTCAATGTCGGTGACCTTGGCGGGGGTGTTGGGGGTGGCCTCCACCAGGCACACCACATGGGTGTTGTCCTGTTCGCCGAAGTCGACGGCGAATGGCGCCCCGCTGTAGACGACGGGGCACGGCGCGGCCAGGGTCTGCCGGCGGTGCAGGTGACCCAACGCGACGTAGTGCGCCTCGGCCGGGAAGGCGCTGGCCGGCACGTTGTATTCGAAGATCGACTGGGCGGCCCGCTCGCCGCCGCCGAGCTTGCCGCCGGTGACGGTCAGGTGCGCCATCACCACGTTCACGGCGTCCGGGGTGAACCCCTCGGCCAGGCTGGCGATCACCTCGCGGACCATGTCGTCGTAATCCCTGGACATTTCCGACGGCGTCGACGCGATCAGCTGGGCCGCCCGCACCGCGTACCGCTGGGACAGGAACGGCAGCAACGCGACGTTCACCCGCTCACCGGTCGAGCGGGCGTCGAAGCTCACCACACCGCCCCTGTCGGCGGCGCGGACGGACCCGACCAGGGTGATGCCGGCGGCGCCCATCAGCGGCCGGTAGGCATCGAAAGTTGCGGAACTGTCGTGGTTTCCGGCGATGGCGATGATCTGCGCGCCTGTGTCCCGGAGGGCCAACAGTGCCTGGACGACCAGTTGCTGCGCCTCCGCCGACGGGGCGGACATGTCGTAGAGGTCGCCGGCGATCAGCACCGCGTCGGGCTGGTGCTCGCGGGCGATGGCGACGATCTGCGCGACGACCTGCCGCTGCTCGTCCAACCGGTTGCGGCCCTTGAGGGTCTTGCCGATGTGCCAGTCGGCGGTGTGCAGGAGCTTCACGTCTCGATCCTCCCTCGCTGCGTCGTTGTGGTCTGACCGGGTGCTGGTCAGAAGGGTGGGGCGTCGTCGGCGGGCTGCGGCAGCCGGCTGAACGCGGAGGCGGTCGGCCTTTTCACCGGTGCCGGCGGCGGGGTCCCGCATTCGGCCTGCCGGGTGGCCCAGGCGGGGAACGGGAATTCGACGGAGAGCGGCACCGGGATCTCCGGCTGACTGACGAACATGGTGCCGGGCTTGGCCAGCGTTGCCCGGGTCCGCTGGCTGGGTGGCAGGAACCCGTACTCGGGGCGGCCGGCCTCGGCGGCGTCGAGGCGCCCGACGACCTTGATGCTGGAGTTCGACACGATCCGTCGTTCGACCTCGCTGGCGGTCTGCTGGGCGCCGATCAGGATGATGCCGAGGCTGCGGCCGCGTTCGGCGATGTCCAGCAGGACGTCCTTGATCGGGCTGTTGCCCTCCCGGGGCGCGTACTTGTTGAGCTCGTCGATCATGGTGAACAGCAGGCCGCCCGGCCCGGACGCCTCCTTGCGGGCGGTTTCGGCGGCCAGCACGACACCGACGACGAACCGTTGGGCCCGTTCGCGGAGGTTGTGCAGGTCGACGACGGTGACCTGCTGGTTGCCCGTGGAGATCTGTCGGGTGCCGGTGTCGGGCAGGTCCGCGCGGATGAGGTCTCGCAGTGGTTTCAGCGAGGACCGGAGCCGGCGGATGAAGGCGTTGACCGTGCCCACCCCGGTGACCGGGCCAGCCCACTGCGGGCGGGTGGCGTCGTCGGTGAGCCGTTCGATGATGACGTCGACGAGTTCGTCGTAGGTGCGGCAGGTGGTGCCGTCGATGCTGACGCCGCCGTCCTTGCCGGCGCGCTGCGCGTCCAGCCGGAGCCGGGCGGCGACCTGGCTGACGACCATCGTGTACTGGTTGCGTTCGTCCTCGGCGTCGGCGAACACGTAGGGCAGTAGTTCGCCGGTGCAGAACTCGTGCAGCGTCCACCAGAACGGGTCGACGCCGCTGGTGCGGCCGGTGACGTGCGGTCGGCCGGTGGGGTCGTCGGGGGTGGGCGGTGAGTAGAAGCCAACGGAGGCAAAGGGTTCCGCCGGTAGTCCGAGATCGGCGTATTTCTGCCGGAGTTCGTCGTTCAGTCGGATGTTGGCGTGGTCCAGGAACAGCAGGTCCTCGCCCTTCACCGAGAACACCAGCGCCTTGGCGTTGACGGCCCGGGTGCCGAGGACGCCGGACCGGAAGATCGAGTGCAGCAGGAACAGCGCGAAGCTGGTCTTGGTGGCGACGCCGGAGATCCCGCTGATGGAGACGTGGGCGCCGCGGGTGCCGTCGAGGAAATCGAGGTTGATGTAAATCGGTGAGCCGTCGCGGCCCAGGCCGATGGGGAGCTTGCGGTCCATCTGGTCGAAGTACAGCGCGTGCTCGCGGTCGTCGCCGGTGGCGCGGCGGACCGGTTCGCCGGGGCGGGGCGGCACGTAGCACTCCGGTTCGACCCGGGTGGTGGTGATCTCCGCGGTTTCCTGCACCTGGGCCGGCAGCACCCCGTCGCTGATCAGGAAGACGTCCGAGCCGAAGCTGGCGCCCTCGTGTCGTGCTGTCACTTCGGTGACGACACCGGCGATTGTCACCTGGCCGAATCCCGGTACCGAGCGGGACGTGATGACCACGTCGTCGAGTTGCAGGTAGGCGTCCTCGTTCAGGGCCACGTGGAAGCTGAGCGGAGTGGAGTCCTCAGTGCCGAGGACGCGGCCGACACTCGCCGATGGACCTTCAGCGGTTTCGTTGGCGCTCGCGATCCTGGCCTCCCCGTTCGTCACCGCTTCGCCCCGTCTGTTGCCCATCCCGCACACGCTGTGTCAGTCAGGGTAACCGTAGGCGCCTGCCGCGATCGAGATCAGGAACTCGCGCCAGACGACCAGCCCCCAACGGTTCGTTTCCCTGTACGAAACTGCATCTTCACCTGGTCAGGGTTGGCCATGCAGCCAAGCAGTCATCGGCCAGATGATGTTGGGGCGCGACCGACAAGATTTCGTGATAGCAACTCGAGGAACACCTACACTTCAGACAGCCTGCGGCGTTGAGCTTCAGGAAGTGAGCCCGGCTCCTCTCCGGACGGTGAGCGGCCGGGCTTCGCGCTGTCAGGTGCGAGTGACGATCTCGGAATTTGCGATCACGTCGATGCGCTCGCGCCAATTTCCGCCGGCCGACGAGCACCAGGCGAGGGCATCAGCGATCCAGCAGCAACGGGACACCGTGCGGTGGCATGTGGTTGTAGCGGAATGCGCCGGGACGGCCACGCTACTGCTCATCGTCGGCGTCGCATCCTGGTGGCGCGGTAGGCATCCACCGCCTGGCGAGAGGACCGCCAGATCCCGTCCGGACCTTGCATGGCGTCGAGTCGCCCACGCTGCGCTGCCTGTCGGAGCGCGGCGATTCTGAACTCCTGGTCCGCCAAGGCTGCGAGCGGGACGAGCCGCGCCGGGCCTGTGACGGTGGGCACGAACCGGTTGAGATTGTCGTACATGGCTCCGGCGAGGACGGACCACCGTCCCCGGTGTCCGCGCGTTGCAATCCGCGAACGTAGGCGTCGCGCTGGCACTTGAGGATCACAATGGGTGGGTAGCCGAGGCGCACCAGCATCAGGTTCAGCACCAGCCGGCCCGTTCGACCGTTGCCGTCGAGAAACGGATGGATCTGCTCGAAGCCGGTATGCCATCGCGCAAGCGTTCTGGGAGCGGCTCTGTTTCTCCGAGGCCTTCCGTGGACGCCCGGAGGTCATCGACCCAACCAGTCAGCATTGACGGCACCAACGGCCACGTGTGCGGGGTCATTCCTGCGGAAAACGGCCGGATGTCGTGCGACCGGAACTGCTCAGGACCCTCGTGCTCGTCGGCGTCGCGGTGCGGGTCAACTGCCCAGACCGGCGACAGTGGCATGGTGGGCATCCTGATGCCGGATATCCGACCACTCTCCGGCAGCCTCATCCGGGGTCGGCAGACCACCGAGCCGGTCATGGAGTTCAGCGATAGCGGTGTCGAGGCGTGCGTAGACGGTCGCCTTGGACGGCCGCCCTCGTGCCGTAGCGCTCCTTTAATCACCTTGACCGGTAGGCAATGGAAATAATGAAACTCGAGGGATGGGCTCACCTTGACGCCAGGGTTCAATTGAATTGTCAGGCTGCCGAGAATGTGTGACTTGTCGTAGCGGCTACCGCCCCCATTGCTGATCAACAGTGCCATGCTGGGAGCAGGACCTGGGGGTCGTAATGAACAACGAAGATCTCAGTAACGTTGTGCTCGAGTTGGCGGACGCCGACCCCAGCATGTCCGAGGACGCCAAATTGCTGATCTTGGGCGCGCTCGACGGTGACGAACTCTTGGCCGAGGTTATCCGCGGCGAGGCCAGTCCGATCGAGCGGCCCACTCCAGCCGAATCTGCACCCGCCAGGGAGCCTGCGGGTGCCTACCTGCAGTCCATCACGGTCAGTGGGTTTCGTGGGGTAGGACCCGAGGTCCGGGTGTCGCTGGCTCCCGGGCCCGGGTTGGTCGTGATCGCCGGACGAAATGGTTCCGGCAAATCGACGATCGCCGAGGCGCTCGAAATGGCGCTGACGGGCGAAAGTTACCGCTGGATCAATAGAACGGCGGTCTGGACAGAGAACTGGCGAAATCTGCACGACAGCGCGGCCACGGCGATCAGAGTCGAAATCGCCGAGGAAGGCTCCGGGATCACCACCATTGGCCTGGACTGGGCACCCACCGCTGACCTGCAGGACTGCTCGAAATGGGTCCAGCGCCAGGGAAAGAAACGGGAAATCGGCCTCGCGTCCCTCGGCTGGTCCGGACCCATCGAGCTGCACCGGCCGCTGCTCTCCTACGACGAATTGGGCGGCGTGCTGGACAAGCCGTCCCAGCTGTTCGACAAGCTTTTCAGCCTGCTCGGTTTGGAGCGGATCGCCGACGGTGTCGGACGACTCACCAAGGCGCACAAGCAATTGCTGGCTCCCGACTTGCACGCCAAGTCGTTGGCCGCTGGAGTCAAGCCGGCGCTCCAATTGTCCGAAGATCCCCGCGCCGCCACCGCTTTCACGCTGCTGGCCAAGCGGCACCCGGACATCGCGGCGGTGCAGGACCTGGCCGTGGGCGCCGACTCGGCGCAGCCCGGGTCCTTGGACGCTGTCCGCAGTCTCGCCCGCATCACGCTGCCCCCGAACGAGTCGCTCATGCCGCGGAGCAGTTGCGTGCGGCTGTCGACGCCCTGGCCGGACTGGCCGGGTCGGTCGCGGAGATCTCCGCTCGGCACGCCGATCTCCTCCAGGAGGCCGTGAGCCTGCATCGTGATCACGGTGACACTCGTTGTCCGGTCTGCGGTGTCGGCGAACTCGATGCCGGATGGGCCGATCGGAGCCGGGTCGCGCTCGAGGCCCAACGGGCTGAACTGGCCGAGCTGCGAGCAGCTCACGCAGGGCTGGGCCGGACTCGGAGGCAGGCATTCGATCTGGTTGCCGAGGTTGGGCCGTTGCCGCCCGGGCATGACGTCGAACCGACCGCCCTCGGGCCGGCACGGGTCGCCCTAAGGGATTGGCTCACTGTTCCTGCTGACGATAATCTCGCGCTGGCCGAGCATCTGACGACGAAATTCGACGGTTTGTCAGCGACATTTTCCGCCGCGCGACAGCAGGCCGCACAGCTCCTGTCCGAGCGCGACGACCTATGGGCGCCCCTCGCGCTGCAACTGGGACAATGGGCGACTCAGGCGCAACGGGCCAAGAATCAGGCACCCCGCGCGGCGGAAGTGAAACGCGCGCTCGACTGGCTCAAGCGGAACGCCGCGGAGTTGCGCAACCAGCGCCTCGAACCGTTGGCAGAACGAGCCCGGCACGTCTGGGGGATGCTGCGGCAAGAGAGCAACGTCGACTTGGGCGCCATCCGCTTGGAGGGCGAGAACACCCGGCGCCATGTGCAATTGCTCGCCGAAGTCGATGGAGTACCGACCGGTGCACTTGGCGTGATGAGCCAGGGTGAGTTGCACGCGCTTGCACTGGCCCTCTTCCTGCCGCGAGCGGCCGCCCCAGAGAGCCCGTTCCGGTTCATCGTCTTGGACGATCCGATCCAGGCCATGGATCCAGCAAAGGTCGAAGGACTCGTCACCGTGCTTCAAGAGCTCGCGGTGGACCACCAGGTAATCGTGCTCACCCACGACGACCGGCTGCCGGCGGCGATCCGGCGGACCGGCGGCAATGCGCGGATCTACGAAATGACCAGAGGGGCGAACTCGGCGGTCAGTCTCAAGGATGCCTTCCACCCCTCGACGCGTTACGTCGAGGATGCCCTGGCATTCGCGACGGACGAGAACGTGCCCGCCGACGCGAAGGACCGGGTGATCCCGGGCCTGTGCAGGATGGCTATGGAAACCACTGCGCTGGAGGTCTATACCACGCGTTCGTACGCTGCCGGAATGGATCGGCGCTCCGTGGATGAGCATTGGCACGACGCCACGACGCTGCGGCAGCGTATGGCCCTTGCTCTGCACCTGGACAGGACGGCGTCGATCAACGGGTGGCTCAACGTTGGGTCGCGCCGGTCGACGGCCTTCAGGGTGTGCAACAGCGGGATGCACATCGGCGCCGGCGGGGACCATGGCGACGACGTCCGTGCGGTGCGGACGGCAGTCAAGGACCTGCGGGCGGGCGTCTCCTGATGGCCATGCCCACGCCGGCGATCGACCTCGTCTGTACCGCAGAGCGGATCCTCGACGGCGTCATCCCGATGCCGGTCGGCCGGGTTGCCCGGGCTGCCGCTGCGGTCGCCCGGCAGGCGCTCGAGGACGCCGTTGCAGTCCAATGCTCCACGCTCGCAGCCGGTCTCCATCGACCGACGATGCGGTCCCAACTGATCCTGCTCCGTGAGCTTGGCGATCGTGAGGTCGGCCGCAAGGCGCAGGTCGCGTGGGATGGGCTCAGCCAGGCGTGTCACCACCACGCCTACTAACTGCAGCCGACGACGGTTGAGATCCAGGCTTTGCTTGATCTCGTCAAGCAGGTCGCGGCAGCAGGCTCGCACGTCTCCGGCGCCGTTGGAGCGAAAAGGCCGGTGGCCTTTCCTGCGGCTTGATTGATGCAGTGCTCAGCCGCTGGCAAATCGCGCAGTGGATCAGTAGTTCGGAGCAGCCTTCGGTACGCAGCTGGTGGATCGACGGACGCTCGTTGAGCCGGATTGCGCGCGGTCCATGACGGTCCATGACCAGACGCCCCGAGGTTACCGGTGCCAGGTGTGTCTTTCTCGCCACTAACCGGACCATACGCCGGCGCGGCACCCCAAGGAAGTACTAGGATTAAGGTTATCCCCGCGAAATAGCGCGTCCGCTCGGACAATTCTCTCGCGCTGCCTCGGATGGGGGTTTGGACGTGAGCAGATCGTGGTACCAGGATAATGACCATAGGGACGGCCGAGACCCCAGCAATGACCGAGAGAAAGACGATCTGCGGGATCCGCGTGAATATGTCGTTGCACCGAACGAACGCGACTCGAGTCGATGGTCCCCGGCGGGGAAGGCGAATCATCAACCACGCGAGGCCTCGGTAAGAGGTGCAACGTCACCCGGCAGGTTCGATTCGAAGCCGCCTCGCTGAGCATTCGTCGCGCACCGACGACCAGGGTTAGCTTCCAAGCGGCCGATGGGACAATGAGCCGCGGTGTAGTCGGGAGACCTGGGCCAGCGACTGAAAAGCGGAAGGTTGAACCTCAGGACGTCGCGGTGGTGATCGTCCACTGGATGGCGCGGCACCCGGGTGTGCGGTCGAACAAGGAATGTGCAGATGCACTGACCGCGATCGGCTATAAGAATATTTGCCGTGCAACGGTTCGTAGGGTCTTGAACGATGCCAGAAGGCAAGTGGAACCGGAGAAGCGACTTTCTATTGCGACCCCGACTATTGTTCGTCACATATCCGAGGTCGTAGCACCAAGAAAGAGATCCACGGCAGTATTGCCGAAGTCGACACGAAACTTTGCATTGCACCTGCCCACAGAATACGAGAAACCCGTGAGATCATCGGTGCGACTGACGGTCTGCAACGCATGCGGGATAGTGCCGGAACCACTAACCTCGATCCTCGGGACCGCCGTAGGTGGCGAGGTGGGCGTCTTGTGGCAATGGGCGACGCCCGAAAACCGTTGAAGTAGCTGGGGTGTCTACCGGGCGAGTCGGCCCGGGCTGTAGGGGATCTCCTTGAACCGGCCTGGTGATCAACTCGTCGGATTTTGATCTGCTACTGGGCCGCCGCTCGCCCAAGTGGTCACATCCTTGTAGTTGCAAGGATGTTACCCATTCAGGCGGCGTGGGGTCCACCAAGAAGCTGAGATACGATATTACGCTGCTGTCATGCCGTTCAGAAAGATCAGCTGAGGTATGCGAACCGGGGCCGACTACTTCGTCAGGCCGGCTGAGCCCGCGCAGCGCCGCTACGAGGCGCTGCGGTCCTACTTCGTCGACGGTGCCAGCGCCGCAGATGTCGGAGCCCGCTTCGGGTACTCGCCAGCCACCGTTCACCAACTCGCGGCCGAGTTACGAGGCGGCCATACCCAGTTCTTCATCTCCTCCAAGCCCGGCCCGAAGGGACCACGCAAGACAGGACGCATACGCGACCAGGTTTTGGCGCTGCGGGCGCAGGACCGCTCGGTGACCGACATCGCCGAACGGGTGTCGATGGAGGGCACCCCGGTGTCGGCCCAGACGGTATGGGCGATCCTGCACGCCGAGGGCATCGAACGCCTGGGACGCTCCCACGCCGGCCCGGCTCCTCGCCTGGACCCAGTCAAGGCGAAGCCCATCGCCCAGTGGCCCGCCGGAGCGGCCTACGACTGTGACCACGCCGGGCTGTTCGTGCTGCTTCCCGCCCTCGTCGAGCTCGGCCTGGACACCTTGGTGGCCGGCGCTCGTTACCCGGGTACCAAGGTCCTCTCAGCGTTCCACTCCCTCGCCTCGCTACTGCTGGTCAAAAGCTCCCGGCGGGGCCGGGCCGCCAACGCCTTCCCCCTCGGCGCCGATCCCGGCCTCGGCCTGGCGCTCGGGCTCGCCGCCATCCCCAAGGCCACACACCTCACCAGCTACTCCTACCGGGTGAAACGCTCCTCCAATGTCGCTTTGCTCGAAGGCCTGGCCCGACAATGCCGCCAGATCGGGCTGTACTCGGGGGAGGCCGGGTTCAACCTGGACTTCCACAGCATCCGCCACCACGGCGCCGAGGTCCCCCTCGAAGAGCACTACGTGGCCTCCCGAAGCCAACGGACCCGTTCCGTGCTCACCTTCTTCGCCCAAGACCACGCCTCGACCGAGATGGTCTACGCCAACGCCGATGTGACCAAGGCCGACCAGGCCAGTGAGGTCATCGCCTTCGCCGACTACTGGGCCCGAGTCGCCGGGACCGATCCGGGCCTGTTGGTCTTCGACTCCAAGGTCACCACCTACAAGATGCTCGACGAGCTCGCGGCCAGAGGCATCACCTTCCTCACGCTGCGCGCACGAGGCCGCAGCATCCTCGAAGCCATTGCCGCCCTGCCCTCCTCGGCGTGGACGACCCACAACCTCAAACGAGCCGGCCGCTACCGCCACCCCCAGATCTACGAGGAGATCGTCCACCTCAACGGCATCGACAGGCCGCTGCGCCAGCTCGCCATCCGCAACATCGGCCACGAGCACCCGACCCTGCTGATCACCAACGACCTCGTCACCGCCGCCAAGGACCTCTTCGGGCGCTACGCCGAGCGGATGATCATCGAGAACGAGCTCGACGCCGACATCTCCGGGTTCTCGCTCAACGCCCTCGCCTCAGGCCTGCCCCTCAACGTCGACCTCGACACCACCCTCACCGTGGTCGCCGGCAACGCCTACCGGCTCTTGGCCCGCAAACTCCCCCGCTACGAGCAAGCCACCCCCGACCGGCTCTGGCGCCACTTCCTGGACAACACCGGAAAGATCGTCGTCGCAGACGACCACGTCCGCGTCGATCTTGCCGTGCGCACCTACACCCCAGTGCTAATCGACGCAGGCTACCCCGAGCTCGACCTGCCTGTCCCCTGGTGGGGTGGACGCACCCTCCGCTTCGGCTTCCCACCACGGTGAACCTCAGCCCGACTATCTGAACAACCCTTCCCGAGGATCGAGGCTAACGCGGATTTTCGCGTGACGAGTTTGAACTGAGCGCCACGGCGACTGGCGGTCAGATCCGTTGCCTGGCAGGGAATCTGACCAAACCGGGGTGTTGATCGCACACCTGCGATAGGGGTCGATCTCGCTGTCAGTGGCTACGCACTACCGTGATGACGGTTCAACCGGGTGCGACGAGATCCGTTGAATCACAACGATGTAAGACACACCGGGTGGATATGGTTGACCCACACACCCACAGCCTGCTGAACTACACACGTGACAAATGCAGCGAAATCAACCCCCACCCGGAGGGCCGGTCCGGCAGCTGCCCGGCCGGGTGGGGAGTTCTTCGCCCGGCCGACCGGGCCGAACCACCGCCGCTACGAGGCGCTGCGCGGCTACCTCTACGAAGGCGTGCCGATTCAGGACGCCGCGGCGAGGTCGGGGTACTCGACGGCGACACTGCGGTCGCTGGTGCGGGACTTCCGGGCCGGGAAGACCGGGTTCTTCCTCAACCCCCGACCGGGACCGACCCGGGCGCCGGCGAAGAACGCCGCCCGGGAGAAGATCTATGTAGCTATTCAGCTGGGGGCGAGGGCTGGTGGTAGCCAGGGGCCGGTGGTGAAGAGTTCGGTGAGTACTTGGTATTTGTCTTTGCCCCATTTGTGGGCGGTGGCGAGGTAGGAGTGGACGACGGCGAATTCGGTGAGGCCCAGCAGGGTGCGCCAGGCGCCGCCGGAGGTTCGTTGTTGGATCTTGACGGGGCGGACGTCGCGTTCGGCCTGGTTGTTCGTCCAGCTGACCGTCAGGTCGGTGGCGAACCGCAGGATCATGTCTTGGTAGCGGCGGAATCGGCGGATCAGGGTACGGGCCTTGCCGGCGAGTTCGCTGCGCTGGTCGAGGTTGTCGGTGGTGCCTTTGGCCAGGGCGCCGAGGTAGTGGTTGATCAGGGTGGCCAGGATCTCGGGGTCCAGTCGGTCCAGTCCCTGGGCGCGGGCCGCTCCGGCGGCCTTGTTCGCGGCGGTCAGGGTGTCGGCCATCGCGGTGGCCCAGAGTTGCCCGGCCGGGTCGGCATCGGAGACCGACCGAAGGTCACGGATCAGGTGGGCGCCGCACCACGCATGTACGGCGGGCAGGTGGTCGTACCCGGCGTAGCCGTCCCGGACCAGGATGCCGGTGAAATCCTTGAGGACACCACCGTTGTCGATGTCTTTGCTGCTGCGGCCGCCGACGTGCAGCAATGTCAGGTATTCGGTGCAGGCCACGTGCACGTAGGCCAGGGCGCCGGCGGCGCGGCCGGTGGTTTCGTCGGCGTGCAGCATCGGCGCGGTGGCCAGCAGGTCCTTCATGTGCGGCAGGAACGTCGCGGTCAGCTTCTTCGCCGCGCGGCGGCGGGCCCGCCCGGTGAACCCGGTCGAAAGGTGCAACCCGGTCAGTGTTTCCAGCAGGGCGGTGGCCCGCCCCACGGGCAGGTACTGCCCGCAGGTCAGGAACGCGCACATCGCCAACGCACGCGGCCCGATCCGGACCGGTGATCCGGCCGGGGCCAGCACAGCGGTGTTGGCATCGTCGGCGTTGGTCCAGTCAGCGGTGGTGACGACGCCGCAGCAGGTGCAGGTCTTGGACAGCAGTCGGTATTCGGTGATCACCGGTGCCGGTACCGGTGGCAAGTCGACCACCTGCCGACGCTCGGCCACCACCACCGGGGCATCGGTCAACGACCGACTGCATCCCGAGCACGGCCCGGGTTCGATCGGTATCACCCGGTCCGGGCTGTCGGACAACGACCGGGACACACCTGGGTCGCCGGGTTGCTTGCCGGGTTTGCGACCGGACCGTTCCCGCGACGACCGCGGCTTCGCGGGCTTCTTCGTGTACGGGGAGTCGGAGGACGGTGGTCGGGAGGAGTTCGACGAATCCGCGCCCAGTCGGCGTTCCAGTTCCGCGACCCGGGCCATCAACCGTTCGATCTGCTCGGCCTGGCGGGCGATCAATTCGGCCTGCGCAGCGACCAACTCACGAAGCTCGGTCTCTGTCGAATCACTCACAAATCAATTGTCTCGCAACATCTTTCCATGATCACGACGACACACCGACATGCACAGGTCCTCGAGTTACGCCGGGCCGGGCACTCCGCGGCCCAGATCTCCGAAGCACTGGCCGGCACCCCGACCCCGCTGAACCGCACCGGCGTCGCCCAGGTCATCAACGAGGCCGGCCTCGGCCGCCTCCCGGTCCGCCCCGCCGGAACCAACGGGCCGCCGTTCCGGGACCACCCACCCCGCGCCGAGGTGCTCGAAATGGCCGCGCTCCCGGCCCGGTCGACCACGAAGATGGCCGGGTTGCTGCTGGCCCTGCCGGACCTGGTCGCCCTGGACCTGCCCGGCATCGTGGCCGCCGCCGGGTATCCCGGCACGAAGGTCATCCCGGCGCTGAACTACCTGCTGTCGCTGCTGGCGTTGAAACTCACCGGGGTCCGCCGGGTCTCCCACGTCGACGACCTGGCCGCCGACCCCGGCGCCGCCCTGTTCGCCGGCCTGACCGCGCTGCCCAAGACCACCGCGCTGACCAGCTACTCCTACCGCCTGGACCACACCCGGCAAACCAAGATGCTCACCGCGCTGGGCAAGGCGATGATCGGGGCGGACCTGATCACCGACCGCGGCGGTGACCTGGACCTGGACTTCCACGCCATCATGCACTGGGGCGAGGACGCCGCCCTGGAAAAACATTACGTCCCAACACGTTCCCAACGCACCCGGTCGGTGTTGTCGTTCTTCGCGCAAGACGGGGCCAGCCAAACCCTGATCTACGCCAACGCCGACCTCACCAAAGCCACCCAAGCGAACGAGGTCCTCGTCTTCGCCGAGCACTGGAAAACCCTCACCGGCAGCTACCCGAACCGCCTGGTGATGGACCAGAAAGTCACCAACCAGAACGTGCTCGCCGAACTCGACCAGCGGGGCATCACCTGGCTCACCCTGCGGATGCGGTCACCCGCGCTGAACAAACACATCACCGAACTCCCCGCCACCGCCTGGAAAACTGTGCGACTGGACCGCGACGGCAAATACCAACACCCCCGGGTCATCGACGAAACCACCACCCTGTCGAACTACCCCGGCACCGTCCGGCAACTCATCATCACCGGCCTCGGCCGGGACGCCGCGACCGTCATCATCACCAACGACCGCACCTCAACAGCGAAACAGCTCATCGAGCGGTACGCCCGCCGGATGAACATCGAACAACGCCTCGCCGAATCCATCCGGTCCTTCCACACCGACGCCCTCGCCGGATCAGTCCCACTCAACGTCGACCTCGACGTCGCCCTCACCGTCCTGGCCGGCGCCGTCTGCGCAGCCCTGCGCCGCCGCCTCACCGGCTACCACCACGCCACCCCCGACACCCTGCAACGACGATTCCTGTCCACCACCGGAACCATCACCACCACCAACGACACCATCACCGTCCACCTGGACCGCCGCACCTACTCACCAATCCTGCGGCAAGCAGACCTCCCCGACACCACCATCCCCTGGTGGGACAACCGCACCCTGCACTTCGAATACCACTGACCAGCCAACCCCGGTCGTCGTCCAACTGGGGTTCAAATCGCTGCGCGAAAATCCGCGCTAACCGGATCCTGCGGTTGTTGAGCCTGTCCACGGTCTCTTGGTGGTCGGCGTGACGGCATGCTCGGTGATTCGCGGTCGTCGCGGGTGGCGCGGCGGACCGGTTCGCCGGGGCGGGGCGGCACATAGCACTCCGGTTCGACCCTGGTGGTGGTGATCTCCGCGGTTTCCTGCACGCGCGCCGGCAGCACCCCGTCGCTGATCAGGAACACGTCCGAGCCGAAACTGGCGCCCTCGCCGGCGTGCCGTCACTTCCGTGACCACGCCCGCGATCGTCACCTGGCCGAATCCCGGTACCGCCCGGGACGTGATGACCACGTGGTCCAGCATCCGGCCGCGAACCTGGAACGAGCCGTCGGCGCTTTCGGATCAGGCTGTGTCACGTATTGTAACTGCCACCGACCGCAGATTGGATGACCTCAGGCAGCGGCGCCGACGAGATGCGATCTCACGCCACCGATGCCGGTATCCGTCAGTGCGGCCAGGAACTCCTGCTCGGTGAGGACCTGAATAGCTCTTCCTTCAGCGAGCAGGGCTGTTGCCCTCGCAGCTTTGCCAGTATGGAATTGGTCCGGACTGCTACCGACGAATCCATCCCCGATTACCAGCCGGGTCGTATGCCTGGTCACACCGGCAGCTGGTTGCCCGCCGCGTGAGGCCACCTGAGCCCATGCTTGAGAACGGATCATCGATGACAGTCCGCCGGTGAAGACGACGACCTGGCCATACATTGCGTTGGACTGGTCAGCGTCAAGCCTGACAATGAGTTGGGATCGAGCGGCCGGCGCGATTGGTCTTGCGCTTCCCAACACATGGCACGCAGCCCACAGGTCGGGGGAGACTGTGCCCAAGGTCGTCCTGGTACCGACGCACAGTTGCGCCAGCGAGGTGACGCCCATTCTCTTCATGAGCGCCAACGCGATCTGCGGGGCGGCTTCCGCATCAGCCCCTGCATTGTGATGCCCGGCGAAATCGATATGCAGGGAACGTGCCACCATCGGCAGCGTCAAAACGATAAGACGTGAGTTATGATACGGCCCCGCGCCGCTGCCGCCTTGGGCGGACCATTTGGTGGCTTTGGCCATCGCGTAGTGGCAAGTTATCGAAGTGAATCTGCCGGCGGAAAGGCAGCCATTCGCTGCACCAAGCGGACCAATTCACCCACCCGCGCTCGATTGGCGAGCCCGTTCTTGACATGCTCGGCGTACACATCGGCCAGAGCGCCGTACCACCACAGCTGATCGTGGTAGCCAGCATTGAAACGTTTCCAGACCGACGGACCTTCCACCTCCAGATCGTTCACGGTCGACCGAGCGTTGTGGACCTTGTCGGCGAGGGAGACCCTGATTGCCCCGACGTTCTTCTCTGTTTGCAGTTGGTCAAGGTAGACCTTTTTTCGGGT
This sequence comes from uncultured Actinomycetota bacterium, assembly GCA_963730295.1. Lineage (GTDB taxonomy): Bacteria > Actinomycetota > Actinomycetes > Mycobacteriales > Nakamurellaceae > Nakamurella. Next base: position 312,132 of record CAVSRE010000020.1, read on the forward strand.
TTGAAAATTGGACATACCTTCGTCCTCCTTCTTCGGACCTGAGGCTGCCTCGACCATGGTCAGAACATCGGTACCGAAGAGGACTTCGATCTCCGCAGCTCTGGTCTTCCCTGGATCCTGGTCCTCGAGGACGTCGTGCAGGAGTCCAGCGATCGCGTCGTCGTCGGATCCCAGATCCTCCAGCACAATGCTGGCCACACCCAGAAGGTGACTCAGGTAGCGGATCGGCTCACCATCGTCGCCATCGCTGCGTTTGCGGAACTGCCCGGCGTGAGCCGCCGCGGCGTAACACTACAACAGCAGAACGTGACCTGATCTGACTGCCCGAGCACGGCGCGGGGCTCGCCAGGAGACGAGAATGATGCGTTGAGCGTCGTGGAAATGGGTTCAAGAGATGGCGTGAATACGATAAACAATACCAGGCGACACGCTCCGATATCACGGAAAAGCACCCTCCCCTATTCGATAATTGTGGAATGGATATCGACTTCTCCCATTGGGGTCCAGGATTCGACGCGTACATGGCGGAGTTTGCCAGACGATTCCCGAGAGTAGAGCCACGCCGCCGCGCCTCCTCTTATGTACGCGGTTTGCTGTCCGAGCTCGAACGAAAGAACGGATGGACCTTAGCCGAAGGAGCGGGCGATAAGACTCCCGACGGAATGCAACGCCTACTCAATGCAAGCCCGTGGGACGAAGCCGGAGTACGCGACGACCTACGAGAAATCATCACCAACGCAATCGGCGACAAACAGAACGGGATACTCGTAGTTGACGAGACCGGCTTCTTGAAAAAGGGTAAGAAGTCAGCCGGAGTCGCAAGAATGTACACCGGCACCGCCGGAAAGACCGAGAACTGCCAAATCGGGGTATTCCTGGCATACACATCACCAGCCGGTCACGCACTGATCGACCGCGAACTCTACCTACCCGCATCCTGGACCAACGACCCCGATCGATGCACCGCTGCCGGGATCCCCGACAAGGTCAAGTTCGCCACCAAATATCAACTGGCCCAACAAATGATCGAACGCACCAGGGCCGCAGGCACGCCCTTCACCTGGGTCACCGCGGACGAAGTCTACGGCCAAGCCGAGCCGCTCCGCGACTACCTCGAAAACGAGAAAATCAGCTACGTGCTCGCAGTTCGCCGCACCGAAAAGGTGGCCCTGACCCCCGATACCAGCAGCACAGCCGAAGCTGCTATCGGCGCACCCGAGACGCAATGGCATAGAATAAGCGCCGGCGAGGGAACAAAAGGCCCACGCCTGTCCGACTGGTCAATGATCCAAATTCCGAGCAGCACAAACAGACCAGACCATCGATACATCCTCGCGAGGAGAAGCATCGACGATCCCACCGACCTCGCGTACTACTTCTGCTACTCGGATAAACCAGCAACCCTACAAGAGCTCGTCCACGTTGCCGCAAGTCGATGGACCGTCGAAGAATGTTTTCAAACCGGCAAGAATGAAGCCGGCCTCGACCACTACCAGGTCCGTGACTACACCGCCTGGTATAGACACATGACGTTATCAATGATCGCCCTCGCGTTCCTCACAATCGTAAGAAACACCGAAGAAAAAAGGGGGTCCTCAACCAGGACGACAATCTCATCGCACTCACCTGCAACGAAATACGACGACTACTCAACCGCATCCTCTGGCCCCTGACCAGAATCGCACAGCACGTCACCCACTGGTCGAACTGGAGACGAAAGAGCCAGGCCCGAGCACGCTCCCACCAGCACAAACGCTCAGCCGACAACGAACTGCGGTTGTAGTGGTAAGCCACCGCTGCGCCGATCCGCAACGGTGTCGAAATTTCAGCTGGTGTCATTCCTTGATCATTGCAGCAAAGGCGGGTGGGGGGATGGGGTGCAGAGGCGGTTGCCGCAGCAAAGGCAGAAGCGGACAGGGTTGCGGCAAAAGCGGCTGCAAAGGCGGAGTCCGACCGGGTCGCGGGGGAGGTGGCCGCGAAGGCGGAAGCCGCACGATTGGCCGCAGGGCAGGCCTCCGAGCGGGCGGCGGAGGAAGCCGGCCCAGCGCACGTCCGTAGCGTCGCCGTCCCCGTCAGGTAGGAGCTACGCCAACTGCACCGAGGCGAGAGCCGCCGGTGCCGCCCCGGTGTTCCGGGGACCGCCTGGCTTATCGTCCAGGCTCGATCGCGACGGCGACGGTGTCGGCTGCGAGTCGTAACCCCCAGCCCTATAGGATGTGTAGCCTCCTTTCGGGATGAGAACGGAGACATCACTTGGTGTCGACACCTAGTGATTCTGAAGTCGAACGCGCGATATTGAACGAGCTGGGCCAGGCTGACCGAGCGGGCGGAAAAGAATTTCTGGAGCAATGTCTTCGATGCATCTGGACGCCATGAGCTCCAAATGCGCCAAATGCCTTTTGCGCCAACGTATTGCCATTGGCTGAACGCCGTGCCTTGGGCTTATCTGCACGCCTTCATCTGTTCTGCTGGGCTCGTTCTCATCGTCAACGCCGACGTCCAGCAGTCGTGGTGCCGGCGCGCATCCGACAAGGATCAAGCCCCTTCTCCCGAGCAGATCGGCGGGTCATCGTGACCATTCGGGAGTTGCCGGAACCGATGTCGAGCGACATCGCCCTCGGAACGGTCAGCGCGTTGCAGTCCTGCCGGTCGGCACAGTGGTCATCCCGTAATACCTAAACCCGCGAGGCAAGAACAGGGCTTGCGAACTGCCTGTCGGGACCAAGTGATGCTTGGCCTTGCCGGGTACCGTGGGCCAATGACGGAAGTAGGCTCCCGGTCTCAACTGGCCTACGTGCGCGCCAATCGAGAAGAGATTCTGTCCGTGGTTCGGCGACACCGAGGTCAGTCGATCTCGGTCTTCGGATCCGTCGCGCGTGGCGAGGAGCGTCCGGGGAGTGACATTGATTTTCTGGTTGAGTTCGGGCCGTCCAGCTCCCTTTTCGATCTTCTGCATATTAAGGATGACCTCGAGGCCCTTCTAGGTTCGACAGTCGATGTCGTTTCTCTGGCGGCTTTGAAGGATCGGGATACAGAAATTCGGTCGGAAGCGATCCCATTGTGAGTCGATCGGACGGACAGCGGCTAAGCGACATCCTTGAGGCTGGTCGACTCATTGCCGATCTCGCCTCACGTGGTCGCGAGGCGTGAGGAGGATTCCGCACTCAAGCCAGCGATTGAACGTCTCCTGGAAATCATTGGAGAAGCCGCCGGGTCGGTCAGCGAGGAGTTTCGTGTGCAGCACCCAAATATTGCCTGGAGCGACGTACGCCGACTTCGGATTGTTCTTGCTCAGCACTACCATCGCGTCGACACCGAACAGGTCTGGACTATTGCGACGTCCGACATTCCCCGCATGGTGGGTGGCAGATCTCGATGACTGACCGACGATCGCCGAGGTCAGTTTCGGTGTCGGGTTCGCCGCGCCGGATCCGATCCGTTGGCACCGGAGCACCACCATGCTTGTCCAGCAGGCCCGACGGGGTCCGTGTGATCGGCCAATTCCGTGACCGGGATCAGCCCGGCGCTGAAGGCCAGATTCTTGTCATCGAACGCGGCCGCGCCGCGGTGGCGGCTGCATGCCGAGAGCCTCATCGATTCGGGACAACATCCTGAGGCGTCCATGCACGCTCTGCAGGAGGCCGGGCCGAGGCGTCCAGTGAGGAACGGCGCGCCCGGGAACTGCTGCGTCGGCTCGGAAGGCGGACCTTCCGTGCCCATTCGCTGGCCCGGCCCAGGTTGTTTTAGGATTCATGGTCTTCTTCGCCATCTCGCGAACGACCGACGCCAGCAGAACGAAAACGTCCATCGCCTTGTGTCGATCGCGTGGTAGTCGTCGTGAGTTCTTGCCGTCAGGCAACGCGAACACGTAGACGTTTTGCATGGTAGGTGATTTCTTAGACCGCCGCCCTAATGCCGCCATCGCTCCAAGCTCTCACGTCGGTCACCTGCCTCGATCACAACGGCAGTCTCAGAGTGGCGAAACTGTTGCACTTTACGAGGCGCTCCTTGTCGGTGACAAAATAGGAGCAAACGACGATTCGACCTGCCTGGACCGACCCCGGAATGGGCCCGAACCACAAGTTGGCGAATCCAGGTTCTCGACGGACGCCCTGATACGGATCGTCGAACCTCGTCAGCACCCAGGCTGTGACCACGAGGCGCAGATCGTCGTCAGGTGATTCCAACAAGATCCAGTGGTCAAGGGATTCTTCGAAGTTCTCAAGTTGCCAGGGATTGATGCCGCTATCCATGGCTCCGCGCACGCGCGCGAATGCCATCGACGGTGTCGGCTGCGCCGGCCCGCTGAATGTCCGCAGTCTCTCTCAGCCAGTTATGAAGCTCAGACGGATCCGGTTGTATTTCCCGATCCTCGTCGTCGGCCCCGTCTCCTCGGAAATAGCTGGCGATGGTATCGATTCGAATTCGAATGGTTCCGCCCTGGTCCCTCTTGGAATCGGCGTCAATCCAGGGGTCCTCGCTGTGAGTCAGCCGTTCGAGGTCGTTGCCCGTGAGTGCGCCGTACCGGCTCACCACGTACCCGACCGTGTTCAGGGCGGCCTCGTCGAGCACCGCATCCACGATGGCGATTCCGTGGTCCTTCTCCGATTTCCACAGTTGGCCCACAACGGGGCCCATGTCCCACGCCGAGATCGTTTCGTTGAAGAGCGGTTCGTCGAAGGTCGCCAGATGATGACCTTGGCAGTAGTAGAGGAGTTTGTGGAGCTTCTTGACCCCGACCCCCGGCAGTCGCCTTCGCAGTTCGGCCGCTACTTGGTGAGCCTGGATGGTGGTCATTGCGGAATCCTAGCGTTCGTCGTGGCCTGGAGTCGTAAGACACGCAGGTCGAACATTCGTTCGTAAAACCATTATGCACTTGCGTACCGACAGGCAGACGATCTCCATCGCGTCGACAGCTTTGAGAGTGCATTTCGGCACGAGGCGGCGGCGCGGCACGGCAGCACCCCCTCGATGGCCAGGAACACGTCCGAGCCGAAGCTGGCGCCCTCGTATCGTGCTGTGACGAAGCCGGCGATCGTCACTTGGCCGAACCTCGGGACCGGGCGGGCCGTGATGACCACGTCGTCCAGCTGCAGGTAGCCCTCTATTCGTCGCCACTCCAGGTTGATCGATCGGTCATCGGCGGGACGGTCAGTCCGGTGGTGTCACGCCGAATTACGAAGTTCATGCTCGACTGCGCGGCGGATCCAGGAGGACAGGGACCGGTCGTCGGCTTCGGCCCGCCGACGGATCTCGTCGAGCAGTTCCGGTGGAAAGCGTACGGGGACCATTGCAGACAGCCGTGGCTGCCGGGGCTGCGGCGGTCCTTGCGGCTGCTGGTTGCCCGGCTGGGCGTAGAACTCGTACTCCTTGTCTGGCGTCATTGGCGTTTCGGTGGTCATCGATTCCGCCGGTAGTGAGTAGCAAGTCCCTGCGCGGCCTCGTAACAGCCGATCGGACGGCAGCTGAGCGATCGCCGCTGCGTGGCGGTGCCGGCGGCACCAGCACCACCCGGCCAAACACCTCCGCGCCCATCAACCAATCCGACGGGGGCTTGGCCGGGCAGAACAGCGGGTCGCTGGCCTATACATCTTCGACGTCCGCGACCCCCATGCAAGGGTGCTTGAAGAGGTGAGCGGCCTGCGCGTCGCTCTCGAACGGTGCTGCTCGTCCAACAGGTCCGGGTCGAATCGTTGGTCGGCCGCCACTCGACTGTATTACAAACGAATACGCCCTGCGCGGCATCCTGGCCAGGTTCGGCTTGGCCGGGCACCGACGTGGACCACCGGCGGCCGCCGTCCTTGCCAGCGCGCTGCGCGTCCAGTCGGAGGCGGGCGGCGACATGGCTGACGACCATCCGTGTACTGGTTGCGTTCGTCCTCGGCGTCGGTGAACACGTAGGGGAGCAGTTGGCCGGTGCAGGACTCGTGCAGAGTCCACCACAACCGGTCGATGCCGCTGGTGCTTCCGGCGACATGTGTCCGCCCGGTGGGTTCGTCGGGGGTGGGTGTTGAGTAGAAGCCAACGGAGGCAGAGGGTTTCACTGGGGGGCCGACCTGCAAGTAGGCCTGGCGTATTTCGTCGTTGAGCCGGATGTTGGCGTGCTCCAGGAATAGCAGGTCCTCGCCCTTCACTCTCGGATCGGTGACGAACGGACGTCCGAACATGGCAGCCGATCCCGGTCTTGTGGCCGATTTGACCATTATTGTCTTACATAAGGCGCTACAGTTTGGCATAGGCGAAACGATCACCTTCAGACCCGATGATGACGCGCTGCGTGCCTTGGCGGTACTCACCAGAGATGGGACGACAGTGTCGAACGCTCTGCGATCTGCGCTGATCGATGCTGCCCGGGTGCGCGCTCAAGAGAAGCTGAGATCCGAATCCGCTGCACTCGCCGCAAATGAGCAAGATCGCGCCGAGGCCGCACAGGTCCTTCGTGACATGGAGACGCTGCGTGCGTGGTGAGGTGTTCTGGTTGCGCAACCGCGGGTGGCCAAAATCGCCATCACCTGGAAGCTGCAGCCCCCATGCCCTTTGACCTATTCACCGCTACGCGTGTGGCCGCCGGTTAGCCGCAAGTGGTGTTGTCTGGCTGGATCGTGAAGGATCCGATGGCCCAGGACCAACTTTCTCTTCACGATGTCGGCCGTACGGCCGGGCGTACGGTCCGGCGCACGGCGGCGAAGGCAGCGCGGGGGCAGGAGCTCTACCTGGGTTGGCCCTGGTGAGAACCGCTCAGGTGACGACTTCGATCCGCGCACCAACTGCGCTGTAGGTACCCAGCGCCCTCGCGTCTCGAGTTACCAGGACGAGCCCGCCGGCCTTGGCGGCGAGGCCGACCAGGGCGTCGTGCACGGCGCCGCCGGCAATGCCCATCGGGGCCAGAATTTCGGCGAGTTGGTGGGTGACTGCGACGTCAGGCGCTACGACGTCTGGGAAGTTTGCCGTGAGAAGGCTTGCTGCGTCCCGGGGAGCGAGCCTCGCGTCTCCTGGAAGCCGGGTCAGAACGGAATAGGTTTCGGCCAGCGAGTGTGTCGTCAGCGCCGTGTCGCGGCCCGCGAGATGCTGGCGAACTGCGAAGTGGGATGGATGTGCGCGCATGACATAAGGGACGGCTGCGCTGGTGTCCAAGACGGCGGCAAGGGCGTCCGGCGAGGTCACCGGCGCAGGCTGTCGATCAGGCCGAAAACAACGTCGTCCGTTACCGCACTGTCAGAATCTGCAACGAGAGCGCCGTCGACGTCGACGATCCGAGCAGTGCGGCCACTGGGCAGGATCTGCAGTCCGGCACCGTAGAAGCTCACGTCGACTGTCGCCCCCGGCTGCAGGCCCAGTGCATCACGAAGGGGCTTGGGTAGGACGATTCGGCCCACGCTGTCAACGGTAGCCTCCATTGGGAAAATGCTACCAGCGATCTCCCAGTTGGTCGCGAGCCTCGGCGAACAACTGTGATCGCCAAGCTGCCAAGTCAACCACCGGCCGACCTCAGCGTCGCCAAACGGAGCGACTTTTCCCTACCAACTCGTCGGCGAGGACGTTGGAGGGGGTGGATTGATTTAATTCGGGTCCGGGATATATCCGAGACGGCCGAGCGAATCCACAACATAAGCGGCGATCGCCGGAGCTGAGGCGATCGCGGGTGATTGAGTGCCGGCGACGTCCACGAGCCCAATGACCCCCGGTGCCGGTCCGATGATGAAGTCTTCGGAGTAGGTCACCGCACGGACGGCGCTGCCCACGTGAACAATGGAACCCAACGGGTAAGCGGGATAGATCTTCTCGGCCGCGGCGAAAATGTCGTCAATTTCTGCCTGTGTGGGCGGCAGAGAAGTCTTCGATTGCTGCTCCACCGCCGTTGGTCCCCCGGTGGTGAGCCCACTGGGGCGCGCGGTCATCCCACAACCCTTGGAGTACGCACCGGGAACTTGCCAGATGCTGTTGAGGTAGCGGGCATCGGCTCCCGGATCGAACAACACCAGGGAGCCCCGTCGGGGGTGGATGCTGTAACGACGCGACCCGGCCGTTGCTGCCAGGGTATCTGCGTAGACGCCCGCAGCGTTGATCACCAGTGGTGCGGCGATGTGCCGTTCTCCGACTTGCACACCGGTGACGCGGCCATCATCAACGGTGATTGCGGAGACCTCAGTCATCAAAGAGACGATGCTGCCGCTGCTCCGCACCTCTCCCGCAAGGCCCTCAGCTACTTCTACCGGGTCAATCGAGGCAGTTGTTGGGAGGTACAGCGCGCCGCCGATTGACGCACTGAGGCGAGGCTCTATCTCACGTGCTCGATCGCCTGAAATGACTTCTGCGCCAGGGACACCGTTGGCTCGCGCCTTTGATAGCAAATTGTCGAGGCGAGGATTATCAGCCTCTCCGAATCCGACAACCAGTGAGGGCCGTCGTTCGAATGTCAGACCGAGCGACTGCATCACCGGTGACCATTCGGCGTTACCTCTGATATTGAGCAGCGCTTTCAGCGTTCCGGGCTTGGGGTCATGGCCAGGATGGACCATGCCGTTGTTCCACGAAGTAGTCATCTCGCCGATACGAGACGCGGCATCGAGCACCGCGACGAAAAGTCCGGCTCGGGCGAGATAGTACGCAGTCATCATGCCGCAGATTCCAGCGCCGATCACGACCGCGTCGACGGAATCCGGGAGCTCTTCGGTGTGAAGTAGGACCCGCGGGGCTTCCGCGGCAACCGGCTCTGCTGATTCAGGTGAGATATCGACGACGACATCACTTGGATTGTCATTACGCACTTTCACCCAGGCAGATGCTGCCGCATGGCCCGCGCGGACGACGTCATCCCAGGTTGGAAGTGACCCCGTCACAACCGGGACCCCACTGTTGGGCTCGGAGTGAACTTCCAACGAGTCCGCTGATGCCTTCTCTGCGTCGACCGCAGCCTTCGCTGCTTCGAGGACTTCGGCCAGAAGGCCGGCCGACGGGGGTTGCGGTGCCGCTGGCCATGACCGCGTACTCATTTATCGGCTCCAACCTTTCGGGTCAATTCCACCTCGGCCAAGCCCTACCTGGAGCCCGTGCCAGTATCTGTCTGCCTTGCTGGGCGCGGCAACTCGGTGTGCCACCGGTCCAGTGTTACATCCCCGGGAGCATCCCCTCCGGCGATGCCCGTTCCGTCCACACTTCCTCTGGCCCGTCCGTTTCGATCGCCGCCGGCAGATCTGGCGGCACGTGTATCGTCATCATCTGGTGACGTTGGGCGTGCTTGGGGGACTCATGAGAACAACACTTGCCCTGGATGACGATCTTGTCGTTGAAGCGCAGCGGCTGACCGGAACCACGGAGAAGAGCGCCCTGGTTCGCCAAGCACTGCGGGCACTGATTGAGCGCGAAAGCGCTCGGCGTCTCGCCCAACTCGCGGGCAGCGAACCAGATCTCACCGCCATTCCGAGACGGCAGAGTTCCGGGTGATCCTTGTCGACACCTCGATCTGGATCGACCACCTGAGCAGCGGCGACCCCAAGCTCGCCGCACTGTTGCACAAGGGTGAGGTGCAGGTACATCCGTACGTGATCGGCGAACTCGCACTCGGGCAGCTGAGTCGACGAGGCGAAATCCTTGGGCTCCTGCATAATCTGCCGCCGCCACGGATCGCAACCGACTCAGAAGTGCTCACCATGATCGAGGCTCATCGGCTGTTTGGTCTCGGCATCGGGTATCTCGATGCGCATCTCCTGGCCGCCTCCCTCCTGACGACCGGCACCGGCCTCTGGACCCGCGACAAGCGTCTCGCATCAGTGGCTGTTCAGCTCGGCATCGCCCACCGGAAGTAGCCGACGCCTGAAGAACGCCCAGTCGTGGCGCCCGCGGAATGAAACTCCGGCCGATCCAGGCGTGCCGCGTGGTTTCAGGCCCCCGCGTGCTGGAACGGACATCCGACACCCCGCTCGTGAGCCGCCCGCCAGGCCGGGGGTTGTAGCCGAAGGGTCGGCTCCCGGGAAATCTGCTCGGTCGAGTAGTACCGATGAAAGACCGGGGTGGTCGAGCCGCTCATCGGCGGCACGAGCCAACTCCAGTCGCCGGGAACCGTTCGGCCCGCCTTTTCTTCGCGGTCGAGGTGCGTCAGGAACTGATCGGACGCGCTGTGATGGTCGACCATCCGCACACCGGCCGCCCGAAATGAATGCAGCACAGCAACATTCAGCTCGACCAAGGCCCGATCCCGCCAGAGATTCATGGAACTCCGGGTATTCAGACCAAGTCGGTGTGCGATGGCCGGCAGTTGGTTGTACCGGTCGACGTCGGAGAGATTGCGGGCACCGATCTCCGAACTCATGTACCAGCCGTTGAACGGCGCTGCCTGATAGCGCTGCCCCCCGGCCTCGAACGCCATGTCGGACACCATCGGCACCGCATACCAGCGCAGATCCAGTTCCTCGAACCAGGACAATTCGGGGTGTCGGATCGGCACCTCGAGGACCGTGTCCGCGGGCAGTTCGAAGATCCGGGACCGTTCGTGACCGACCTGGATCACCACCGGAAGCACGGTGAACGCGGTTCTCTCGTTCGGCCGCCAGCCCAGGGATTCCAGCAGCTCGGTGAATTCGACATTCATCGGATCACCCAGCACCGTGCCGTCCGCCCGTCGCCAGCCCGCATACCGGATCAACTGAGAATTCCAGATCCGCGGCGGACGCCGGGTCTGTCCGCTGGCTGCAAAAACCGTCATCATCGGACGGATGCGGCCACCATTGGTCGCCAACCGAAGGTGATCGACACAGGCCTGGAAGATCTCCTCCGGCGACTCGTGATCCCGGCAGTCCCGGACGACAAGGGTCTGCCACGGCAACCGACCGATGCACCTGGCACTGCTGCGCCAGGCGACCCGGCAGGCATGTTCGAGTTCGTTGAACTGCATGCGGTAGTGGCCGGTGCGGGCGATCTCTGCGCTGATCTCCCCGCGCCGAGTGACGTGGGCCGCCGCGTCGATGATCTGCTCACGCTCGAGCAATTCCAGATAGCCGATGGCGTCGTCCCGCGATTGTTCGGCCGCAGCGGTCGAGTTCCCGGCTCGTCCGGTGAGAGGCCGCACGACCAATGGTCGCGCCATCGCGGTCGCAGTCACCTGGTCGGTCGATGGATTGTCCTCAAGCTCCTGCACGAGGCCCCCCTGAGTGAATGCAGATGTGGCCGGCGACGTCGAACTACGCAGTGGCCCTACCGCTAACAGACAACGCAGGGTCCCGATCAGATACGTCGAGTGGTCGGCCGCCCAGTCGTTGCTCGTCAGGCCAACCCGAAAAGCGGGCCAGATTCCGCCCGATTGGCCCCGACTGTGGAGCATTGGACCCAACCTCGCGAGCCGATCATCCACATCCACCCGAACAGACCACCCGACGTCTGACCCGCCACAAGACGTCTGCAAACCGCGCCGGACCCGGCCACGAATAGCGTCGGGTATTCGGGAGTTTCTCTGACCTGCTGAAGCAACCGAGGCCGAGTGCTTGATCAGCGGCCGGTGGCTGCCGGGTGTTCGCGCAGGTAGTCCTGCAGATACGGCAGCGTGCAGTCAACCCGTCCGTGTCCGGCGGATTGGATCATGTCTGCCGCGATGCGCGGAGGGGTCACCCCGAACGACGGATGGAACGGATTGATGGCCACCGGGCAACGCCTTTAGAGACGTTTAGATGTCTTTAGATTCTACTCTTCCCTTTAGCAGCCTTGAAATTCGATCGAGCGGTCGTTCCCGTCCCCGTGATGTGCCACCTGGCTGCCGCGACTGCGGCGCCACGGCCAGGTTCGCACCAGTCCGGACCTTCAAGCCGACTCTCCGCCAGGACCTCCCGGTGCACGGCGAGGCACTTCTCGTGACGACCGGCCAGGGACGGCAGTGATCCGAAGGACAGGCACGTGCGGGCAGAGCCCAGGTGGGACTGACACAATCCTCCCTGACCGGGGGAGGGCTGGGCCGTGGGCGAGTTGGCGGAGGGGCTGTACGAGAGTCTTGTCACCTCGAGGCTCGGGAGGCAGTTGGCGCTCCATACGGACCTGGATTCGGTGGTCCGCGCGGTGGATCCTGCCGAGCAGCCCGAAGTCCTGTCCCGCCATGTCCGGGACGCCACGTTCCGTGCTTTATCCGCCCAACGGGAACCGGCCAAGCGGGTCGAACTCGTCAACGCACTGTTGGGATTCCTTGACCAGCTTGACGATTCGGCGTCCGGGGATCCGCGGCAGTTGCTGTCGCTGAGTCGTCGGGCCGCCCCCGGGGTTGCGGCGCGGTCCACGATCCGACCGGCGATTCCGCTGTCCGACGCCGCCCTGCTGACCAACGCTCCGAACGAACCATCCCTCGGCGCCGAGATCCGGGCGGAACTGGAGACCGCTGACCGGGTCGACCTGCTGTGCGCATTCGTGAAGTGGCACGGACTGCGGGTCCTGGATTCCGAGCTCAAGCGGCTTCGCGAGCACGGCAAACCGCTCCGGGTCGTGACGACCACGTACATGGGTGCCACGGAACGCCGGGCTCTGGATCGGCTGGTCAACGAGTTCGGCGCCGAGGTCAAGATCCAGTACGACGCGCAGCGAACGAGGTTGCACGCCAAGGCGTGGCTTTTCCGCCGCAACACCGAATTCGACACGGCCTACGTCGGTTCGTCCAATCTGTCCCGAGCCGCGCTGCTGGACGGCGTCGAGTGGAATGTCAGATTGTCCCGAGTCGCGACGCCGACGCTGATGGCCAAGTTCCTGGCAACCTTCGACACGTATTGGAACGACGGTACTTTCGAACCCTACGATCCGATTCGGGACCGGGATCGCCTTGACGATGCGCTGGCGGAGGCGTCGGGGCAGCGTGGTTCTGGCGGGTTCACGATATCCCTGTCCGGGCTCGAGGTTCGGGCCTATCCGTATCAGGAAGAGATGCTGGAATCCCTTGCGGTGGAACGGACGGTGCACGATCGGCACCGGAACCTGGTGGTCGCCGCTACCGGTACCGGCAAGACCGTGATCGCGGCGTTGGACTATCGGAACCTGTGCCCCGCCGACCGTCCCGAGAAGCCGTCGTTGCTGTTCGTGGCTCACCGCAAGGAGATCCTCGAGCAGTCGATTCGCACCTATCGGGAAGTGCTGGGGGACGCCAACTTCGGTGAGCTCTACGTCGGCGTCAGCCGTCCGGAGCGGTGGCGGCACGTCTTTGCGTCGGTGCAATCACTGCACTCCTATGGGGTGGCCAACATCCCCGGCGACGCCTACGAGATCGTCGTCATCGACGAGTTCCATCACGCCGAGGCCGCCACCTATCGGGCCATCCTGGATCGGCTGCAACCACGAGAATTGCTCGGTCTCACCGCAACCCCCGAACGAGCCGACGGCGTCGACGTCCGGTCCTTCTTCGGCGGACGGACCGCCGCGGAGCTTCGGCTGTGGGATGCGCTGGGCGACGGTTTGCTGACGCCGTTTCACTACTTCGGCATCGCCGACGGCACCGACCTGACCGGGATCCAGTGGTCGCGCGGCGGGTACAACCTCGACGCGCTGTCGAACATTTACACGGGCAACGACGCGCGAGCAAGAATTGTGCTGAACAACCTGCACGACAAGGTCACTGACGTCAGCCGCATGCGAGCGCTCGGCTTCTGCGTCTCCGTCGATCACGCCCAGTACATGGCCCGAGTCTTTCGGGAGGCGGGGGTTCCCGCCCGGGCGGTGACGGGGCAGACCAGTAGGTCGGATCGGGATGACGCCCTGCGGGAGCTGAAGTTCGGCGAGGTCAAGGTGCTCTTCACGGTTGACCTGTTCAACGAGGGTCTCGACCTGCCGAGCGTCGACACCGTCTTGTTCCTGCGACCCACCGAAAGCGCCACGGTTTTCCTGCAGCAGCTCGGGCGTGGGCTGCGGCTCGCGCCCAACAAGCCCGTGCTGACCGCCCTGGATTTCGTTGGTCACCAGCGGAAGGAATTCCGCTTCGACGTCCGATACCGCGCCTTGACCGGCGCGACCCGGCGGGGTCTGACTCGTCAGGTGGAGCAGGGCTTCCCGTTTCTGCCGTCCGGCAGTCAGATCATTCTGGACCGGCAGACGCAGCAGCTGGTGCTGGCCAACATCCGTGGCCAGCTGAACAGCCGTTGGCAGACGCTGGTCTCCGAACTGCGCAGCTGCGGTGATGTCGATCTTGCCCACTTCTTGAAAGAATCAGGTATCGAGCTCGCCGACGTCGTGCGGTCCGATCGAAGTTGGACGCGGCTCCGTCGAGATGCGGGCCTGCCGACCCAGGGCGGGGACTCTCTGGAGCCTGGGCTGTTGAAGCGGATCCGCTCGTTCGGCCACGTCGACGACCGCGACCGCGCCGCGGTGTACCGGTCCGTTCTGGCCGATGGGGCGCCGACGTACGCCGAGCTGAGCCCGGTGGAGCAGACCTTCGCCCGGATGCTGCTCTTCTCGCTGTGGCCCGGCGGCGGCTTCGGATCCTACGAGGCCGGGTTGGCCTCGCTCCGCGCCGAACCGGCGGTCCGCGAGGAGGTCCGCTCCGTGGTCGACCTTGCCTTCGACGGTGCCCGGCATGTCACCACCTCGGCGGCGGGCGACCTCCAGGGTCTGAACCTCTGGATTCACGCCCGCTACCAACGGGAGGAGATTCTTGCTGCCTTGGGGCACGCGACCGTCGCGAGGGTCCCGGCGACATTCCGGGAGGGAGTCCTACGATCCGCCGAGTGGAATTGCGACGCCTTCCTGATCACGTTGAAGAAGTCGGACACCGACTTCTCGCCGACCACCATGTACCGGGACTACGCCATCAGCCCCGATCTCTTCCACTGGGAGTCCCAATCGACGACATCGGTGGATTCACCGACAGGCCAGCGGTACCTGAACCATCGGGAGCTGGGATCATCGATCCTGCTCTTCGTCCGGGACGGCAAGACGAACGAGATGGGCACCGAGCCCTACATGTTCCTCGGCCCCGCGTCGTATGTCGGCCACACCGGGGACCGACCGATCGCCATCACCTGGAAGTTGGAGCACCCCATGCCGTTTGAGGTGTTCACCGCCGCGCGGGTGGCCGCCGGGTAGCGGCGAACATCACCACTCCCGTCAGATGGCCGACGAATCGTCGCGGCGGGGCGTTCCCGGCCAGGTCCACGGCAGGTCATCCACGGACCCAGTCGCGTAGGCGAGGAACTCCTCGCGGTCCAAGAGGCGCCTAATTTCCGGCGCGACATGTTTGCCGAGGTGCCACCAGGATCGTGTAGACATTGGTTGCCCACCGCGGCAAAATGCTTCACGATCTTGCCGAACCGGCCGGCCCACATCCGGCAACGCCGGTCGAGCGCCCGGAACGGCGTCAGCAGACACCGGAAGCCGGATCCACCGCCGCCAGGTGCTCGGCCATGGCCGTTTCGGCCGCGCCGGTCGAGCCCGCTCGGATCGCCCGGAGGACCTGGGAATGTTCGAAGTCGGATGCGGACTTGCGGTGGCCGGGTACACCGAACGCGCGAACAGCGCCGGTATCCCGCACCTGCGTCAGCACATTCTGGAACACCCGGTTGTCGCTGGCCTGGGCAACAGCAGTATGGAACCGTCTGTTCAGGGCGACCCAGGTGGACGAATCCGCGGTGCGGAGCATCGACGCGACGATGTCCTCCATCGTGGCGAGTTGTTCGGGGGTCCGGCGCTCGGCGGCCCAGCGGGCCGCGGGGATCTCGATGTACGGGCGTGAATCGAGCAAGTCCCGTCGGGAGAACTCGCCCGCGATCAGCTCGTCAGGGATCCGATCATGCGCAACGAACGAGTCAACCGCGAAGTGGTCCTCGACCACTCGATCCGAGACCACGAATGTGCCTTTGCCGGTGAGGGTTTTCGTCAGGCCGAGACTGGCGCAGGATCGCAGGGCCTCCCGGACTACCGACCGGCTGACCGCGTAGCTGTGCGCCAGCGACGTCTCGGATGGCAGTCGGAGACCGACGGCGACCTGTCCGCTCTCGATGGCGAGGCGCAGGTCGTTCAGCACGGCATCGGCTGCGGTGACGCGGGTCAAGGAATGCGGACCGGCCGTCCAGCTGTCCGGCCGGTGATCGACCAGCGAATCGACGGTCATGATGCGTCCCGCACGGTTGTCTCCAGGATCTCGGGAACTTGCTCGGTGGAAGCTGCCGCCTTCATGCACTCCGCGTTGCTCTTCACCCGCTGTTGCCTCCTTGGTTCCGCGTGAAAATCGGACGGCGAAGCCCGACGTGCACTGAAGTCGGGGAGCAGCAGTACCTGGCGACCCATGCCGTCCATGGGGGGCCGTGACATTGTTACCGGCGCCAGGGGCGGTGAAACCCGTTGACGCCAAACGTATTTCGAAGCGTGGCTCAACACAGTAGCGAGAGTTCGGCCCTATCCGGATGGGATCCGCGGGCCGCTCGTTGCCGTCGTCCTAGTCATTGCGGTTGACTGTAGAGCACCGATAGCCCGTATGTCACCGGTGTCAGGGATCTTTTTTCAAAAATCTGTCATCGGTGACATACTGGCTTCGGTCATCGGTGACACACTGATCGCCGATGGGTGCTCCAGTGTCGGGGCACCGGACCAAACGGTGGATCGGCCGGGAGGAGCGACACGTGAGCACGATGCGGGACGTCGCGATGCGCGCCGGCGTCAGCGCGAAGACGGTCTCCCGGGTCATGAACAACGACCGCTACGTCTCCGATGACGTCCGCGAGCGGGTCATGCGCGCGGTGAGTGAGCTCGAGTACGTCCCCAACGCGATGGCCAAGAGCTTCCGATCGGGCCAGGCCTCTGCCATTGGCATCGCGGTGCCCGTCCTGGATCCGTTCTTCAGCCAGGTCGTCCAGACCATCGAGGAGATCGCCCGGTCGCGGGGGGTCGCGGTGTTCGTGACCTGCCTCGGCGATGACCCCGACGACGAGCAACCCGCGGTGGAGTCCTTGCTCAGTCGCAACCTGGCCGGACTGATCATCGCTCCCATTGCGCAGGACCAGTCCTACCTCAAGCCGTGGCGCAACCACACCGCGATGCTGTTCATCGATCGGCGACCGAAGAGGTTCGTCGCGGACAGCATCATCGGGGACGACTACGACGGCGCAAGAAAGATCATCGACCACCTGATCGCACACGGCCACCGCCGGATCGCCTTCGCCGGCGATTCGCTCACCGTGTCGCCGACCGCCCGGCGCCGGCAGGTCTACGAGTCGGCGCTGTTCGACTCGGGCGTCGGCCTCGACCCGTTCCTGGTGGCCTGGCACGCGGATACGACGCCCGTCGTCCCGCGGCTACTCGCCGTTTCGAACCCGCCCACCGCGATCTTCTCCGCCAGCCCCAGTTGCTCCCAGCACATCGCCTGGCAGTTGCACGCCGCGGGGCGGACCGACGTCGCGCTGGTCGGCTTCGGTGACTTCATGATGGCGGACACACTGACCCCGCCCGTCACCGTCATCGACCAGGATCCGGTCGGGCTCGGCCGGATCGCCGCCGACCGGCTGTTCCAGCGCATCGACGACCCCGACAAGCGATTCCGCCGCAACACGGTGCTGCCGGTCACCCTGGTGGCCAGGGGATCCTGTGGTCTGGTGACCAACGGCGAGGCCGGTGCCTACCGGGAGCTCGACTCCCGGCAGTGCACCTACGCCTGACGCCTTCCACGCACTGCGATCAGCCCAGCGACAGCGGCGCGGCCGGCCTCGAGGCGGGCCACCGGCACCCGGAACGGCGAGCAGGACACGTAGTCCAGACCCACCCGGTGGAAGAAGTGGATCGACTCCGGATCGCCGCCGTGCTCACCGCACACACCCAGCTTCAGACCGGGCTTGGTGCGTCGCCCCTCGGCCGCCGCGATCTCGACGAGCCGGCCGACGCCGTCCGCGTCGATGGTCTCGAACGGTGACACCGTGAACACGCCCTTGTCGAGATAGGCTGCGAAAATGGATGTTTCGACATCGTCGCGGGAGAATCCCCAGGTCGTCTGGGTCAGGTCGTTGGTGCCGAACGAGAAGAAGTCCGCGGCCTCGGCGATCCGGTGCGCGGTCAGTGCGGCCCGGGGCAGTTCGATCATCGTGCCGATCGGGATGTTCAGCGAGAACCCCCTCGCGGCAGCAACTTCCGCCACGATGGCCTCGGATTCGTCGCGCACCAGATGGAGTTCCATCACTGAGCCGACCAGCGGAACCATGATCTCCACCTGCGGCGACTTCCCCGCCGCCAGCTGGTCGCAAGTGGCCTCGGCGATCGCCCGGACCTGCAGGCCGAAGAGGCCGGCAATAGTCAGGCCGAGCCGTACGCCGCGCAGCCCGAGCATCGGGTTCGTCTCGTGCAGGCGCTCGACGGCGGCCAGCAGGCGGGTGTCCTTCTCGTCGGGTTCACCGGCAGCGGCGGCGAGTGCGACCTTGACGCTCAGTTCCGTGCGGTCCGGGAGGAATTCGTGCAGCGGGGGATCAAGCAACCGGATGTTCACCGGCAATCCGTCCATGGCCTCCAACAGCTCGACGAAGTCGGCACGCTGCAACGGCAGCAGGACCGCCAACGCGGCCGTCCGGTCCGCCGCGGTGTTCGCCAGAATGACGTTCTCGATCAGCGACCGGCGATCGCCGAGGAACATGTGCTCGGTCCGGCACAGTCCGATTCCCTGTGCGCCAAGCGATCTCGCCCGGGCAGCGTCCTCGGCGGTGTCGGCGTTCGAGCGGATCGCCAACCTGCGGCGGGTGTCGGCGTGCGTCAACAGCCGGTCGACAGATCGGACCAGGGCCGCGGTCTCGTCGGTGATGCCGGCGAGGGCGGCATCCAGCCCATCCTGAATGTAGGTCTCGACGGGGGATGGCACGACGGCGCATTCGCCTAGGAACACCTGGCCGGTGGATCCGTCGATGCTGATCACGTCGCCCTCGTTGATCAGGGTCTCACCGACGCGGACGGTGCTGGTCGCGGCGTCGACGTCCAGTGCTTCCGCCCCGCAGATGCAGGTCCGGCCCATGCCGCGGGCGACAACGGCGGCGTGGCTGGTCTTCCCGCCCCGAGCGGTGAGGATGCCGACGGCGGCGACCATGCCCTCCAGGTCGTCCGGGTTGGTCTCCTTGCGCACCAGGATGACCTGCTCGCCGCGAGCCGCCCAAGCGGTCGCGGTGGGAGAGTCGAAGACGACCCGCCCGACGGCCGCGCCGGGGGACGCCGCCATGCCCTTGGTCAGCAGTCGGCGTTCCCCGGTGACGTCGAACTGCGGGAACATCAATTGCGCCAGTTGGCTACCGGAGACCCGCGCGAGTGCTTCGTCCAGGGTGATCAACTGCTCGTCCACGAGTTGGGCGGCGATCCGGAAGGCGGCGGCCGGGGTGCGCTTTCCGACCCGGGTCTGCAGCATCCACAGTTTGCCGCGTTCGATGGTGAATTCGATGTCGCACAGGTCCCGATAGTGGGTCTCCAGGCGGCGCATCACCTGAGTGAGCTGGCGGTGCGAATCCGGATCAAGGGCGGCGAGGTCGTCCAGGCTCAGCGTGTTCCGGATACCGGCCACCACGTCCTCGCCCTGCGCGTTGGACAGGTAGTCGCCATAGGCACCCGGGCGCCCCGATGCCGGGTCGCGGGTGAAGGCAACGCCGGTCCCGCTGGTGTCGCCGAGGTTGCCGAACACCATGGAGCAGATGTTGACGGCGGTGCCGAGATCCTGCGGGATGCGCTCGCGCCGCCGGTACAGTTGGGCCCGGTCGGTGTTCCAGGAATTGAACACGGCCCGCACAGCCAGGTCGAGTTGCTCGCGCGGATGCTGCGGGAACTCGGCGCCGGATTCTTCGAGAATGGCCTGCTTGAAGTGGCCAACGAGCGCCTTGAGGTCATCGACGTCCAGGTCGAGGTCTCCGGCAACGCCCTTGGTTGCCTTGGCTTTGTCAAGTGCATCGGAAAAGACCTCACCCGGCATCTCCAGCACCGTCTTGCCGAACATCTGCAGCAGCCGTCGGTAGGAGTCCCAGGCGAACCGTTCGTTGCCGCTGATCTCGGCCAGGCCCTTGACGCTGGCATCGTTCAGGCCGATGTTCAGTACCGTGTCCATCATCCCGGGCATGGAGAACTTCGCGCCCGACCGGACACTCACCAGCAGGGGATCGTGCCGGTCGCCGAGCCGCCGGCCGATGGTGTCCTCCAGTTGCCGCAGCGCTGTGGTGACCTGCACCCGCAGTTCGCTGGGCTCGCTGCCCTGCGCGAGGTACTCGCGGCAGGCCTCGGTGGTGATGGTGAAACCAGGGGGAACCGGCAGACCGAGATTGGTCATCTCGGCGAGGTTGGCACCCTTCCCGCCCAGCAGGTCCTTCTGGTCCTTGTCGCCCTCGGTGAAGTCGTACACATACCTGGCCAAGACCGGTCTCCTTTGACTGTGCCCTGCTGACGTCTGCTAACTTCTGCCAATTCTTGTCTCGGGATCTGTGCCGAAGAAATACCCCTCCGAGGGTTTAACGTCGAGCCGGGCAGGCTGTTGGGTGGTAACCATCAAAGCAACCGAGGCCGCCGGAATGCAAACCTGTTCGCCTGTCAGACAGCCCTACTTGCGGACCTGAAAGCCATTCCGCCGCAACAGAGTTGACGTCCCGAAGAGTTTGTGCAACCCACGTGTGAGTGACTTGCGAATCACCAGAGTAGGTCTATTGTTTGCCCCGACACCAGTTATCCGTAGTCCTGCTGTGACGGGGGCGGCTGGACAAACAGCTGGATGGACGAGCGCCCCCAGGGCCCCTCCACAGAAAGGTAACCACATGACCGAAACGGCAACAAAGAAAACCAGCGGTACCAGGATCGCGGTGCAGAAGTTCGGCACGTTCCTGTCCGGGATGATCATGCCGAACATCGCGGCGTTCATCGCGTGGGGGTTGATCACCGCGTTCTTCATCGAGACGGGGTGGACGCCGCTGGGACCGATCGGCGGGTTCGGTGAAGACGCTGATGGTGTGGCGTATGTCGGGCTGGTCGGTCCGATGATCCGGTACATGTTGCCGTTGTTGATCGCGGTGCAGGGTGGCCGGATGGTGTATGGCGCTCGTGGTGCGGTGGTTGCCGCGGTGGCGACCATGGGCGTGATCATGTGTACGACGCAGCCGATGTTCTTGGGTGCGATGATCGTTGCGCCGTTGGCGGCGTGGTTGATGAAGAAGGTCGACGCGATCTGGGACGGGAAGATCAAGCCGGGCTTCGAGATGTTGGTGAACAATTTCTCGGCCGGTATTTTGGCTGCCGGGTTGGCGGTGGTCAGTTTCTACGGGTTCGGCCCGTTGATCGAGAAGGTCACCGAGGCCTTGGGCAGCGGTGTGAACTGGTTGATCGAGCACAGTTTGTTGCCGTTGGCGAGCATTATTATTGAGCCGGCGAAGGTGTTGTTCCTGAACAATGCGATCAATCATGGTGTGTTGACCCCGTTGGGGGTGAATCAGGTTACCGAAGAGGGTAAGTCGATCCTGTTCTTGTTGGAGGCGAACCCTGGTCCGGGTCTTGGTTTGTTGATCGCGTACTCGATCTTCGGGACTGGTTTGGCGAAGAGTACGGCGCCGGCGGCGGCGATCATTCAGTTCTTCGGTGGTATCCATGAGATTTACTTCCCGTATGTGTTGATGAAGCCGATGACGTTGTTGGCGACGATCTCCGGTGGGATGGTCGGGATCTTCACGTTGACGATTTTCGGTGCCGGGTTGCGGGCGCCGGCGGCTCCTGGGTCGATCATCGCGGTGTATGCGCAGACGCCAAGTGACAGTTTCGTCGGGGTGACGTTGTCGGTGACGTTCGCGGCGATCACGTCGTTCCTTGTTGCGTCGGTCATTTTGAAGGCCAGCAAGAAGGATGATGAGAGTGCGGATCTGGCGGCGGCGACGGCGAGTATGGAGTCGATGAAGGGGAAGAAGTCGTCGGTGTCGGGGATGTTGAGCGGCAGTGAGCAAGATGAGGAGGCGTCGGCGGAGGCGCAGGAGGCTGTTTCTCGGACCACGCCGATTCATAAGATCGTGTTCGCGTGTGATGCGGGGATGGGGTCGAGTGCGATGGGTGCGTCGGTGTTGCGGAACAAGGTGAAGAAGGCCGGGTTCACTGATATCACGGTGGTGAATGTGGCGATCGCGAATCTGACTGATGATATTGATCTGATCGTGACGCATGAGGATCTGACGGCGCGGGCGCGGGACAAGTCGCCGAGTGCGCAGCATGTGTCGGTCGGGAATTTCATGAACAGCCCGAAGTATGACCAGATCGTCGAGGAGCTCAAGGTCACCAACGCGCAGGGCAGCGGCGCTCAAGCCTGAGCCAACTGCCGATCCAGCCCAAATGGGGGAACGCGTTCTGCGTTCCCCCATTTGCCTGTTCCCAGGACCGGGCTTGCCCGGGGGTGACGGGCTGGAGACATAGTGGCTGTTCCGGGAGGCATCGATTCGCCGTTTTCGGTCCCCGTCGTCGACAAGAACAGCCCATAGAGGCGAATCGATCTCGACGGGTGGCACAGCGGCGGTCGAGGACCTTCGACCCTGGCAGCGGACCAGTCGACTGAGCATGGTGGACGGTGAGCCAGGGAGCGGATATGACCACCGACAGTGACATCCTCAGCAGTGACATCCTCAGCAGGCCATCGAATCTGATCGTGGTCGGCATAGACGGGACACCCGGATCGAGAGACGCAGCGAGATGGGCTGCGGCAGAGGCTGTTCGCCGTCACGCGCCGCTGCGCCTGGTCTCTGCGTTCGCGATACCGCTCGGCATGTTGGAGTATGCCGCCGTCGACGAGGGCACGGTCTCCTGGCTGCGCGATGGACTGTCGACACTCCACAGGGAGATCATCGATGAGCTCGACACTGTCTACCCGGGGTTGTCGATCACCAGCATTGTCGAGCAGGACAACCCGATCAACCTGCTGCGCAGGGAGTCCGAGGGTACCTCGATGCTCGTTGTGGCCACCCGGGATTCGGGTCGGCTGCTGCACATCGTGCTGGGGTCGGTGGCGATGGGCGCGGCGTCGTACAGCTCCGCACCGGTCGTGGTGGTACGGCCCGGCGCTAATGAGCCGGCGGACGGTCCGGTCGTGGTCGGCGTCGATGGGTCGCCGACCAGCGAACAAGCCGTTGCATTCGCCTTCGAGGCGGCGGCAGTCCGCGGCGCGCACCTGCTCGCGGTGCATTCATGGAACGACAACATCGCGGTCGAGGTCGCAGACACCTCGCAAATCGGGCCACGGGTCAGCGTCGCCGATCTGGAAGAAAACGAGCGAGAATTGCTCTCCGAACGACTCGCCGGCTGGGCCGAAAAGTACCCCGACGTTGTCGTCGAAAAGAGCGTGCTCCGCGGTCGGCCGACCGAGAATCTGTTGCGGCTCAGCGAGAATGCCCAGCTGATGGTGGTCGGCACCCGCGGCAGGTCCGGAATGGTCGGCGCGCTGCTCGGCTCGACCAGCCACGCATTGATCACCCACAGTCGGTGCCCGGTTGTCGTGGTGAAACCGGTGCAGTAGTGGCAGTTGGTCGACGTATCTGGCGCGTACCGGCAGTGGTGGGGGACACTGCGGCCATGGCGTATGACCAGGAACTGGCGGACCGGGTCCGCGAACAGGTCGAGCACGAGAAGGGCCTCACCGAGAAGAAGATGTTCGGTGGTCTGGCCTTCTTGATCAACGGACACATGGCGGTGAGCGCCGGCAACAAGGGCGGGCTGATGCTCCGCGTCGACCCGGCGGACATGGAGACGCTGCTGCGCGAACCGCAGGCGAGGCCCTTCGAGATGCGTGGCCGCGAAATGAACGGCTGGCTGCGAATCGACGTGAATTCGCTGTCCAGCGACGAGGAGCTGGCGTCCTGGATTCGTCGTGGCGTCGACTACGCGAGGTCCCTGCCGGCCAAGTGACTGCCGGCCAAGTGACCTGCCGCCCAAGTGATCGGCTTTCGCACGACGCCTGCCGAACACGCTCCGACCGACCGCAGTCAGCGGCACCGGCGTGACGAGAGCACCATTGGAACCACAACCCCACGTGCCCACCACCGGTCAGGAAGGTCATCGCAAATGCGAGCACTTCAGTACAAGTCCTATGGCGGCCCGGAGGTTCTCCAGGTTGCACAGGCTCCGGACGTGCATGCGCCGGCCGGAAAGGTGCGCGTACAGGTTCGCGCATCGAGCGTGAACCCGATCGACTGGAAGATTCGCGCTGGGTACCTGGCCGGGGGCAAGGCGCTGGAGGGTCCCGGGTACCCCGGATTGGATGCAGCCGGCGTGGTCGACGAGGTAGGCGAGGGCGTGACCGACGTGGCCGTCGGGGATGATGTCTTCGGGCTGGGATCCGCGACTAACGCCGAGTTCGCCGTCCTGCAGTACTACACGAAGAAGCCGGCGTCGGTGGACTGGGCCGCGGCAGCCGCCGCTGGAGTCGCTGCCGAGACAGCCATCCGTTCGTTCGAACTCGTGGGCCTGACGACGGGCAACACCATCTTCATCGACGGCGGAGCCGGCGGCGTCGGTTCGGTCGCTGTGCAGATCGCTATCGCCCGCGGCGCCTCAGTAATCGCCTCGGCGGGTGCGAGCGACGAGGACTACCTCCGCGAGATCGGCGCTACCCCAGTACTTTACGGCGATGGAGTGGTAGAGCGGGTACGGGCGATCGCCCCGGACGGGGTGGACGCCGTTTTCGACACCGCTGGTAAGACGGCGCTGGCCGATCTGATCAACCTGGTGTCGGAGCCGTCCAAGGTGGTCACCATCGCCAACTTCGAGCCCGGCGACTCGGGTGTGCAACTGACCACCAGCCGTTCCCCGAGGGCGAACGAGTCACTTGCCGAGACTGCCGCCCTGCTGGAAAACAGCAAACTGGTGGTCAAGTTCCAGACGTTCCCACTCGATCGCGCACCCGAGGCCCATGAGATCAGCCAGCATGGCCACAAACGCGGGAAGCTCGTGCTGGTTCCGTAGGGCCGCGGGCGCGGACGTCAGGTGAAGATGCTGACGCCACCCGGGCCAACCAGCAACCCAACGACGATCAGCACGATGCCCCACACGAGTTGCTTGCGGATGATCGCGAAAATTCCGCTGATCACCAGGATCACAGCCAGAATCCACAGAATCGTTGCCATGTGACGCTCCTCTTTCCGATGTGGTGACGGCCTTGCACGTTCGGTGCGTACGCACCGAACCAGCCGCAGGATGAGGAGTGCCCCGGCGTGCCGGGTTCAAACGAGGGTCGTGGGCTGCGGTCCGCCCGGGGGTGCCGAGCCGACGACGGGTGCGGCGCATCACACGCGGTCAGCGGCCCGACGTGCTGCCGCGCAGGCACGCCAGAAACCGGAACGTGAGGGATCTTGCACGCCCGCAAGATCCCTCACGACCAGCCGCTTGGTCGCAGCTCAGCCGACAGCTGTGGTTTGCCGACCGACGTCAGTGCTTGGTCAGCTGGGTTGTACGTCACCCGCGGTGAGCCCAACCAGAGTGACAGTGGCGCCGGAGTCGCCGGCGAACTCCACCGTGTAGGTGGTGTCCGCCCATCCCGGTTGCAGGTTGACCACCCGGCCGGGTGCGCCATGATGCACCGCAATGGTGCGGCCGTACTGAATGTCGTGTACTGCGCGGACTGCTGTCATCGCCTGAAGGGGCATTCGTACTCCCTGTTCGAGGTGGTATCGCGGAGCGTAACGATGATCACCACCATTGAATAGAGCGATGCTGTGAACTAATTGTGCGGCGGCGCATTCTTAGCTGTGCGTACTGTTGAAAAGGACCATCAGGCGCCGGCCGGTCTTGGTTGCGGGTCGCACCGCCCGTGTTGGCCGGTCGCCGTGGAAACCGTGAAACATGCTGTGCACCAGATGGATTCGCGCGGGAGGCCACGGTACGGACGTCGGTGCAGCGGCCAGGTGAGTGATCGCGGAAGTACCCGTGAATCGTGGCCGGGGGTCAGGTGAACATCCGGTAACACCACGTCAAACGGCACATTGTTGAGACGTGAAGAGTCCGGATTCTTTCGCTCACGGAAAACGAGGGCTTTTCGCGGGTGCTCAGCTCGCGGTCTTGATGTCCTCGTCCAGCAGGAGCTCGATGGTCTCGTCGAACAGATTGGTTTGCAGCGTGGGCGGCTCCGTGAGCCAGCGCAACATTCCACCGGTGGCGGGCCGTTCGAAGACTGGCCTGCCACCGGTGTGATCGCCCGACCGCGGTTCCGCGTCTGCACCATCGTCCGGTCCGACGTCTCGTACCGAGCGCAAACCCGCAGAGCCGTTACTCCACGGCCTGCGGGCGGCCTGATCCTGGGCGCCCCCGGCGAGGGTTGGTGACTGGGCAAGCATTCTGCTGGACAACGCGGACATCGCCGACACCCAAGCCGTCGTCAGTTGCGCGGTCATCTCCAGTTGACCACGCAGTATCCCGAAGTAGTTCGCGGCGCCAAATGTCAGCGGAGAACTCGCTGCTTGCGGAGGGTTTGGGCTCGTCGAGGTTGATCCAGTCATCGGGAATTGCTCCTTCATTCGGTCACTTCGACCGCGACGCCGGTGTCGCAAATCCTGGAAAGGCGACTACTCCTGTGGCAGCGACTCCACCCCGATGTGGTCTGCCGCGAATGGCTTTCAGCTCGTCTGAAACCGGATGCTCGAGGCGAAACGGGATCAACCGACCGCGACCGCCAGGGAGGACTATGCCGCATCAAGAGCGGTCGGGGAAGAGCTCACATTGTGCGTCACTCGGTCGACCTGCAGCACGCGCATACGCCGGTGGCGCAATCACCGTGAGTCAACACAGTCCGCGGCGCCTGGGCCGGCACATGACTTCGAATGTGTGGTGCCGCGTGCCAATGGGTACGGGTCCGAAGGAGGCGCTACCGCGAATCGTTCGCTCTTCCGCCCGGTGTCCGATCAGTGATGACATGCATCCGACGGCTCCCAGGAGCAAGTAGCACCAGCACACAGCAGCGAAAGGACGTTCACCATGACCGAAACCTCGGAACAGGTAAAGAAAGTCGCAGATCTGGCGAAGGACATCCGGATCGGAATGTTGACCACGGTCGACGGCGACGGGCACTTCATCAGCCGTCCCATGGCCCAGCAGGAGGTCGCGTTCGACGGTGACCTGTGGTTTTTCGCGGAGCGCGACTCCCGCAAGGTCGCGCACATCTCCGCCAATCCGCACGTCGGCGTGACGCTGACCTCGAACGACACCTGGATCTCGCTGGATGGCGAGGCTGAGATCGTGGAGGACCGGGCCAAGGCGAAGGAACTCTGGAACACCTGGGTCGAGGCGTGGATGCCGGAAGGTCTGGATGACTCCAACGTTGTGCTGATCAAGGTCTCCAGTCATTCCGCCGAGTACTGGGACACACCGGGGGGTCGGGTCGCCTCCGTCGTCAGCTTCGTCAAAGCCAAGGTCACCGGCGAGCGGTACGACGGTGGAGAGAACGAGAAGGTGAGCTTGTGATCAACGTCGAACGTTCGTTCCCGGTGAACCAGCCGGTCGACGTGGTGGTGAACTACCTGAAGGATTTCGCCAACGCTGAAGAATGGGATCCCGGTACGAAATCCTGCGTGCAGGAGACCGCCGGGCCGGTCGTCGTCGGCACCACCGTGAGGTCGACACGGGGCGCCCTGCCGGTATTGCTACCGGTGGGTTTCCCCGTGCCGCCTCCCGAACCCGGCGTGCGCCTCACAGCGCACCGGGCTCTCCCCAAGTCACGTTGGGCGACGCGGGCCAACTCATGCTGTGCTCGGCCATGGTGTCGGGATCTGTGCTCCCCGGTAGTAGTAGCGGTGCGCGCGCACCCTGGCCGGGTCGAACAGATTCCACGCCGCCATCGGCGGGCCATCTGCCGTAGCGTCGACGTAGCTCCTTCCATGCTGTGCGCCGATGCTTGCGTTCCTGCCACCTGATGACCTGTTTCCACAGGTAGGACCTCAGGTAGCTGAAGGTCGCATGTGAGCAGCCGTACTTGAAGTACGCGGTCCAGCCCCGCAGCATCCGATTGAGGCGGAGCAGCAGGACATCGAGCGGCAGGTTCGTGTTCTGCCGGCAAAGTGTCTTCACCTTGGCCATGACGGCCGACAACGCCTTCTTGGCCGGGTAGATGTAGACGAAACTTCTTCCGGTGCCTCGTTTGTGGTGGCGTTGGATGCGCCATCCAAGAAAGACGAGACCCTCATCGATGTGGGTAATCAGGGTCTTCTCCGGGGACAGGCGCAAGCCCATCCCGGCGAGCACCCCGGTGATCTCGTCCCGCAGGGCTTCGGCGTGCGCCTTGGTGCCCGATACCAGCCAGGCACCAGTCATCCGCGTACCGGCAGAGCCGGTAGTTGGGCAGACCCTGACGGCGACGCTTGGCCCTTTCATACGCGCTGGTGGCGGGGCCTCCCGGTGCCTGGGCGATGAATCTCGTCAAGCACCGAAAGGGCCACGTTACTCAGCAACGGGGAGAGAATCGACCCCTGCGGAGTACCGGCGTCGGTATTCGTCAGCGTGCCGTCCTCGGTGAGGATGCCCGCCTTCAGAAATGCCTTTACCAAATTCAGGACGTGTTTGTCACCGACCCGTTTCCGCACCCGATCCATAAGGGCCGAATGCGAAATTTCGTCGAAACAGGCTTTGATGTCGCCCTCAACGACCCACTCATAGGAGCGGGACGTGAAATGGTGCACCTCGGCCACCGCGTCATGAGCCCGGCGATTCGGGCGGAACCCGTAGGAACACGGGAGGAAATCCGCCTCGAAGATCGGCTCCAACACCAGTTTCAAGGATGCCTGGGCCACCCGGTCGCGGATGGTCGCGATGCCCAGGTAGCGGACCTTGCCGCCCGCTTTGGGTATCGCGCGGCGCCGCGCCGGTAGGGGCTGGAATGTGCGGGCCTTCAGGTCGTCCCGCAGTTCGGAAAGAAACCCCGTGACCCCGCGTACGGCCTCGATGTAGTGGGCGGTCTCGCCGTCCACCCCGGCCGTGCGTGCACCCTTGTTACCCCGCACTCGACACCACGCCACCAACAGGAAGGCGGGATCGACGACGAGGTTGTACAGATCATCGAACCGGCGATGAGGATCATCGCGGGCCCAACGGTGCAGCTTGGTTTGGATCTCCAGTACCCGGTGCTCGGCATCAAGCAACGCCTCGTCCGGATCGTCGATATTCACCGGCGATCTCCTGGCCTTCCAATACGGTCGCTGCCGACTTGCTGGCCCCCTTCCCCAGGTGACCGGCTTTCCCGGCCTCGGAGTACTACGGGGCCTCCGCCCCATCCCGCGCCTTCAACGGACGACGCGTCTATCCCACCGGCCCGAATGGCATCCGGGCAGCGGGAATGATGCGGGATGGTTCCCGTGTTCACTGCGAACCGATCGATCAGCTTGGTACCCAGCTTTGCCCCGGCAGCATCGCCACGGTTACGCCGCAGGCCTTCACCGTGGCCTCCCCACCGGCACGCCAAGCCGGCTACGAAGTCAACCGTCCACAACGGACGGTCACGCACTGCACCCCGGCCCATATCCACCAGATTTGAGCCGGTGCCACGCTTACGGAGCTTTCGCACTGGTTCCTCTCGTATACCGTCTGATCTCGCTTGCCGGACCCAACCCGTCTGGCAGTACCAGGCAGTCCCGGCTTTGTCAGCGCTGCTTCCCACCCTCACCGGCATCTCCCGGATCAGGCTGCGCTCAGCTCCCACCAGGTTGCTGCGACAACCCGGCGAGGAGGTCTCACACCTCCTTCGGTCCTCAGCGCCTCACGGCGCACTGGCACAACGTGTCGGTGATCAGGGGCCGCGAGACGGAGCTGAGCTACCGATTGGCGGAGTTGGAACCCGGTCACGTCAAGCTGATCGGGGAGAACAAGACGGCAACGTCGATCGACGACATGACCGTGGCCGAAACGACAACCGGTTCCATGATCACCTACCACGCCCAGATCACCTTCAACGGACTTGCCAAATTGGCCGGGCCGTTCCTGCAGTCCGAATTCGAAGGCCTCGGCGACCAGACCGCAGAACAGATCACTCGTGCGATCAATGCGCTGTGACCCGCACGGCGCCTCTCGAGAGGAACTTCGGTGAAGACCGTGGTCGTCGCGGTGCTCGGTGGGTTCCTGCTGCTGGCTGGACTGGCCCTACTGGTGCTGCCCGGACCGGGCTTCGTCCTTGTCGCGGCCGGATTGGCGTTGCTGGCGACCCGGTTCGAGTGGGCGCGGAAGCCACTGGACTACGCCAAGGACAAGGCGCAGCAGGGCGTGGATGAGGTGGGCCGCAGTCCGTGGCGGGCAGCGTTCGCCCTGGCCTGCGCCCTGGGTCTGATTGCCCTGGGGGTGCTGGGCGTTGTGGGCGTCGAACTGCCACTCCTCAACACCCTTTCGGCGGTGCTGCTGATCGTGAGCGGATTGTTCCTGCTCGGGACCATCGTCTACGCCCGTCGAAAGAGCTCGCCGGCCGTCACCCACTGATCGCCGACTTGTTTTGAGCCGCGTCGCGGTGGGCATGATGAGGTGATGATGCGGACCGCGACCTGCCCTCCGTACCCGAAGATCCCAGGCGCTACCGCTTCTGACCAGCGCTGCCCATTGCGACCACCGAACCGTCCGAATTTCGGGCAACGGCAGTCTGCGCGGGTTCGCCGTCCCAGGCATTTGCAAAAAGTCGGTTGCGCGAGCGATTTGTCGCAATCGGTGCCTGGAGACGAGGGTGTCAGTGGCGTGCTCGGATGACGACTCCGGCAACGTGTGGTGCGACCGCAACCGGATGGAACACCGTTCTTGCCGAGCGGCCCCGAGCATCCCCCTCGCCCGATCCACAGTGACCGGCGTCACGCCGCAGGACGCCGCGACTCAGTGCGCGCAGATCCCCGGGACTGTCGGTGCCGGCCGGTACCGTCACCATGACGCTGACGCCGACGCCTGATGATCGGCGACCCGCGGCTCAGCACAGCATGGTCAGTGTTTCGAGCTGGTCAGTGTGACGAGCGGGGCAGTGTGACGAGCGGGCAGTTGACGAGCAGAGAGGGACCGAGCCACCGTGCATCTGAAGTCCCTCACGATGAAGGGTTTCAAGTCCTTCGCCTCGGCGACCACGCTGCGCTTCGAGCCCGGCATCACCGCGGTCGTGGGGCCCAACGGCTCGGGTAAGTCCAACGTCGTCGACGCCATCGCCTGGGTACTGGGCGAACAGGGCGCCAAGGCGCTGCGCGGCGGCAAGATGGACGACGTCATCTTCGCGGGCACCGCGGATCGGCCGCCGCTGGGCCGCGCCGAAGTCACGCTGACCATCGACAATTCCGACGGTGCGTTGCCGATCGACTACGCCGAGGTCTCCATCACCCGCAGGATGTTCCGCGATGGGGTGGGGGAGTACGAGATCAACGGGTCGTCCTGCCGGCTGCTGGACATCCAGGATCTGCTGTCCGACTCAGGTATCGGCCGGGAGATGCATGTCATCGTCGGGCAGGGGCAGCTGGATGCGGTGCTGCAGGCCCGCCCGGAGGACCGTCGCGCCTTTGTCGAGGAGGCCGCGGGCGTCCTCAAACACCGCAAGCGCCGGGAGAAGACCGTCCGCAAGCTCGACGCCATGCAGGCCAACCTGAACAGGTTGACCGACCTGACCGGGGAGATCCGCCGTCAACTCGGCCCGCTGGGTCGGCAGGCCGCGATCGCGCGCCGTGCGGCCGGTGTGCAGGCCGACCTGCGGGACGCCAAGATGCGTTTGCTGGCCGATGACCTCGCGCAGATCACCGCCAAGATCGCCCAGGAGGCGGTTGACGAGCAGGCGGCGATCGACCATCGCAAGCAGGTGCAGGAGGCGCTCGCGGTTGCCACCGCGGAGCAGCAAACAGCCGAGGCGACCTTGCGGGCCGCGACGCCCGCCCTACAGCAGGCGCAGGACACCTGGTTCGCGTTGTCGGCCCTCGCGGAGCGGATGCGCGGCACGATCGCGCTCGCCGGCGAACGGGCCCGTAACCTCGCCGGGCCGGCTCGGGACGCAACCACCGGACGGGACCCCTACCAATTGGAGGCGGCCGCCGCCCGCGCCGAAGCCGAACAGGAAACGCTCCAGGAGACCGTCGAGGCAGCCGCCGACGAGCTGGCCAACGCAACCGCCGAGCGGATCGACTGCGAGCGGGCCCTGCGGGCCGCCGAGAGCGAACTGGTCGCCGCGAACCGACTGATCGCCGACCGCAGGGAGGGCCTCGCCCGGCTGGCCGGCCAGGTGGCGGCCGCGAAGTCCCGACTGTCCGCCGGCGATGACGAGGTAACCCGGCTGGCCCAGGCGGTGACCGAGGCCAGGGAGCGGGCGGCCGCGGCGGAATCCGCGTTCGCGGCTGCGCAGGACTCGGTCGGCGACCTTGATTCCTCCGAGATCGGCCTGGACGAGGCACACGAGGAAGCCGCGGCCGGCGCCGTCGCCGCAACTGCCCGCACCGCGGAGCTCACTGACGCGGTCCGCACCGCACAGAGCACAGCGTCCACGCTCCGGGCACGCGTTGAAGCCCTCTCGCTCGGCCTCGACCGGCGGGACGGAACGCAGGCGCTGCTGACCGCGGGCGATGCGTTGCCCGGACTGCTCGGCGGCGTTGCGGACGCCCTGGAGATCACCCCCGGATTCGAGACGGCGATCGCCGCGGCATTGGGCGCGATCGCCGAGGCTGTTGCCGTCGGCACCGTTCCCGAGGCGGCCGCGGCGCTCGAATTGTTGCGTGCCAACGGCAGTGGTCGTGCGGGCGTGCTGGTCCAGGGCCCGCGGAACCTGCCCGATCGGCGCAGCTGGCCGGACCTGCCGGACGGCGCGAGGTGGGCGATCGACCTGCTGACGGCGCGGTCCGGTCTGCTGCCGGCGCTGGCCCGGGCGCTGGACCGGGTCGTCATCGTTCCGGACATGGCGTCCGCTGTGGAGGTCGTCGAACGGATCCCGGACGTCCGGGCGGTCACCGCCGACGGCGATCTGATCGGCCCCGACTGGGCGGTCGGCGGCAGCGCCGGTGGGCAGTCCATGCTGGAGATCCAGGCGACGCGGGACCGTGCCGCCGAGGAACTGACGGGCGTCACCGAACGGATCGCCCAGCTCGAGGCCGCGCTCGCCGGGGCCAAGGCCGAGGCGGAGTTGCGTCGGCAGGTCGAGGCGAGGACCCTTGCCGCACTGCATCATTCGGACGCCCGGATGTCCGCGGTCGCCGAGGAGCTGGCCCGCTTCGGGTCGTCCGCGCGATCCGCCGGTGCGGAGGCCGATCGGCTCGACCGGCAGCGGGAGGCCGCCGAGCTCGCCCGCGACCAGCACCGCTCCACCTTGTCCGACCTGCAGGACCGGCTGTTCGCCGTCGAGTCCGAGGACGCGCCGGAGGAGGTCGACCCCGCCGCCCGCGACGCACTGGCCGAGCTGACCTCATTCGCCCGGCAGCGGGAGGTGGAGGCCAGGCTCGTCCAGCGCACCGCCGAGGAACGTGCACGGGCGACCGCCGGGAACGCGGAATCCCTGCGCCGGCAGGCCCGTCAGGAGCGGCAGCACCGGATCCGGGTGGCCGAGGCGGAAGCCAGGCGGACAGCCAGTTCCGCAATGGCCACCAGGGTTGTCGAGGTCGGCCGCCGGGTCGCCCAGCGACTGGAGCTCTCGCTCGCCGAAGCCGCGGCCGAGCGGGATCGGGCCGCCGTCCTCCGCGCGGGTGCGGACGAGACGCTGACCGCAGCCCGGGCACGGGCGTCCGAGCTGCAGAAGCAATGGGACCGGCTCACCGACGCGGTGCACTCCGGTGAGGTGTTGCGTGCCCAGCAGACCCTGCAGGCGCAGGCCCTGGCCGCGAGGTCGATCGAGGAATTCGCCGTTCCCGCCGACGAGCTGATCGCCGGCTTCGGCCCCGATGTCCCGGTGCCACCGACTCTCGACGAGACCGCCGAATACCAGGCGGCCAAGGACCGCGGGGATGACGTCACTGCGCCGCCGCCGATGCCGTACGACCGGCCGTCCCAGGAGCGCAGGCTGAAGCGCGCCGAACGGGACCTGAGCGCACTGGGCAAGGTGAACCCGTTGGCGCTGGAGGAGTTTGCCGCCATCGAGGAGCGGCACAAGTTCCTCGCCACCCAACTGGAGGACCTCAAGGCCACCCGCAAGGATTTGCTCTCGGTGATCAAAGAGGTCGACCAGAAGATCCTCGAGCTGTTCGAGTCGGCCTACTGGGATGTCGCGCGCGAGTTCAAGGCGGTGTTCTCGACGCTGTTCCCCGGCGGCGAGGGCGAACTGATCCTCACCGATCCGTCGGACATGCTGGCGACGGGCATCGAGGTCAACGCCCGGCCACCCGGCAAGAAGGTGAAGCGGCTGTCCCTGCTGTCCGGTGGCGAGCGGTCATTGACCGCGGTCGCCCTGCTGGTCGCGATCTTCCGGGCCCGGCCCAGCCCGTTCTACATCATGGACGAGGTCGAGGCCGCCCTCGATGAGGTCAACCTGACCCGGCTCGTCGGCCTGATGACGGAACTGCGGGATTCCTCGCAACTGATCGTCATCACGCACCAGAAGTTCACGATGGAATCCGCCGATGCGCTGTACGGGGTGTCCATGCGGGGCGACGGGATCACGCAGGTGATCAGCCAGCGGATCCGCGAGCGGGCGGACGTGCCGACCGCGCGGCGGGAGGTCATCAGCGTCGCGACCTGATCGTGGCGACAGCCGGTTATCCGGCCGGCCCGGTTTCGGGGATTGCTGTTGTGTGGGTGTCGATTGGCCGTGGGCCCGAGCTGCCCCGCATCGCGGCGTCGGTGAAGACCCGGTAGCCGAACTCGGGCAGATACCCATGGATCTCCCGGGTGTCCAGCGCCGACATGAAGGCAAGGATGTCGGCCGTCACGACCTGTCCGGGGACCAGGATCGGGAATCCTGGCGGGTAGGGCGTGACGAACATGGCCGAGACCACCTCTCGACCTTGACCGACGCGTTCGGCAAGCTCCTCGTGCGGAAGGTACTCGGTCGAACCTGCGACGTAGGCCAGGAAATACGCTGCGCGAAGATCCCCGTCCGGGCTGCCGGGATCGTGCCGGAAGCGGTCGGCGAAATAGCTGAAATTCGGGAGCGGCGGCGGGTTCCCGGTGAGCGCGGCGACCCGCCGATCCCTGGCGCGCCGACCGAGTGGCCCGAGTTGGGCGAGTTCGTCGTCGAAATGTTCGGCCAACTTGACCAGGACCTCGATCAGGTAGGCCACCGAGCTGCGGGTGGTGCCGATGTTGGTCATGAAGAGCACACTGTTGCGCGAGGTCTTGTTGACCTGAATGCCGTAACGGTCCATCAGGTAGCTGTGCTTGAAGGTGTCGCCGTCGATCCCGGTCGCGCCGACCAGCAGCGTCACGCGGCTCGGGTCACGGACGAATTCGTCGGTCTTCCATGCCTTCTCCATCCGCCCCAAGCCTTCGCGCAGCGGAAAGTCGATGCCCGACTGGCGGTATTCGGCCGGGATCATCTCCGGTGTCGTCAGGAACCGGAAGTACTTGCTGGCAACCGGGTGCGCCTCGATGGTCTCGAGCAGGTTCATGGCCAGCTCCACCTGGCGCTGGACGAGCGAGTAGCCCTCCAGTTCAGCCTGGGCACGACCGACATCGAGCGAGGCGAGGATCTGATAATTCGGGGAGGTCGAGGTGTGTGTCATGTAGGCCTCGTGGAAGGCCTCCTCGTTCAGGTGATGGAATTCCTGGTCGAAGACGTGAATCATCGAACCCTGCCGTAGTGACGTCAGGGTCTTGTGCGTGGACTGGGTGGCGTACACCCTGATGCGGACCTGGGCCGGGTCGGGCATCGGGGGCGGGCCACCACCCGGCTGACCCGCCTCCAGGGCAGCCTGGTACTCGCGGGCGTACTCGGGGCCGGCGTACCGCAGCTGCAGGGTGCGGGCGGCGGCCATGGCCGTCCGCCGCCGGTAGATGGGGTGGAACCCGGCGAAGGCGAACCATGCCTCGTCCCACAGGAAAACCAGGTCCGGTTTGATCGCCAGGCACTCGTGCATCACCCGCTCGACGTCGTAGACGATGCCGTCGAACGTGCAGTTCGTCAGGGACAGCATCTTGACCTGGTCGAGCCGCCCCGCGTCCCGGTAGGCGCGCAGGCGCTGGGTGATGGACTCGAGCGGAACTGCGCCGTACATCGAGAACTCGTCGAGTGGATAGGAGTCCAAATAGGTCACCTGGGCGCCCGCGAGGACCATCGCGTAGTGATGGGACTTGTGACAATTTCGGTCCACCAGAACAACGTCACCCGGCGTGATGATCGACTGCGTGACGATCTTGTTGGCCGTTGATGTCCCGTTCGTCACGAAGAACGTCTCCGCGGAACCGAAGGCGCGCGCGGCAAGTTCCTGGGCCTTCTTGATCGGGCCGGATGGGTCCAGCAGGGAGTCCAGACCGCCGGAGGTGGCGGAGGTCTCGGCCAGAAACATGTTCAGCCCGTAGAAATCGCTCATCTGGTGGATCCATGGTGAATTGACCACCGACTTTCCCCGGGAGATCGGCAGCGCATGGAAGACACCGGTGGGTTGTCGGCTGTAGTCCCGCAGGGCGGTGAAGAACGGCATCTCGTATCGCTCCGCCACGCCACGCAGGATCGACAGGTGCAGTTCCAGGAAGTCGTGGTGGTGGAAGATGCGCCGGAACCTTCGGGTCATGTTGCCGGCAATTCGTTCGATCGACACCTGCGCGACCAGGTAGAGATCGATCTCAGGACGCCGCTGGGCGATCTGCTCGCCGAGCAGAAGTGTCCGCTGCTCAGCCGAGAGTCGTTGCACTGCAGGAAGCTCAACTCCTTCGATGAAGCGGCGTAGATCACCGAGGCGGTGCGGCGAGGTGACGGCGAATCCCGGCCTGATGATGCACGCCTGAATCTGCGAGTTGACCAACACCGCGACCAGGGCGTCCTCGAAGCTGGGTACCACCAGCAGGTCGTAGGTGAACGGATCCTCCGGGCGACGCCGCCCGAACATCTCCCGTCGCATGGCCTGCGTTTCCGCCGTGGGGATGTCGTCGACGACCAGCACCTGAAAGGACGGCCGGTCAGCGGTTCTCTCGCCGATCTGCGCCCCGTTCGACCCGTCCCGCCCATCGATCGGCTCAGGGGCGGCCCCGAGGTTGGCCACCTCACCGGACAGGGTTCTGGTCACGGTGTCTGCCAGTCGCATGGCGGGTTTGTAGTCGGCCGTGTCGCACAGGGCTGCGATCTGCTGCAGGTAATCCCGACCCGGGTACGCCCAGTACGTCTCGAGGGGATCGAGCAGCAGCACCAGCTCGGTGATCTGCGCCTGCAGTGCGCGGTGCTGCTCTCGAGCCGTGAGCGGGTCCGCCAGGCGTTTGGTGACGTCGGCGAGGGAGGCCCAGGCGTCGACACGGAGCCACCAGATGCTGGCGTGTGCCGTCAGTTCCGGTCCAGCGGCCGCTTCCGCGGTGTCAAGTTCGGGCATGCGGTCTCTCCAAGACTGTCGGCGGTGACTGCGCGCGGTACCACGCGCCATGGGACCTCGCGCGCGTCAGTCCATGAATGGGTAGCGGTAGTCGGTGGCTGGGACAAAGGTCTCCTTAATGGTCCGCGGCGACACCCAACGCAGCAAGTTCAGGATGGAGCCGGCCTTGTCGTTCGTGCCGCTCCCTCGGGCACCGCCGAATGGTTGCTGCCCGACGACGGCGCCGGTCGGCTTGTCGTTGATGTAGAAGTTGCCGGCGCTGAACCGTAGCGATTCCATCGCTTCGACGATCACAGCGCGGTCCTGCGCGATGATCGAACCGGTGAGCCCGTAGGGCCCGGTCGCTGCCGACTCCCGCAGGACCGTGTCGTAGTGATCGTCGTCGTACACGAAGACCCCCAGGATGGGTCCGAAGTACTCGGTGGTGAAGACTTCGTGGTCCGGGTTGTCGGCCTGGACCACGGTGGGACGGACGAAGTACCCCTCGCTGTCGTCGGCCTTACCACCGGCGACGATGTCGACTCCGTTTTCCCCGCGCACCCGGTCGATGACCGCGCTCAGCTTGTTGAACGATCGGTCATCGATGACGGCACCGACGAAGTTGTGGAAGTCCTTGACGTCGCCCATGGCCAGGGAGTCGACCTCGCCGATGAAGTCGTCACGCATCCTGTTCCACAGGGAGCGTGGGAGGTAGGCGCGGGAGGCCGCGGAGCACTTCTGGCCCTGGTATTCGAAGGCGCCACGGATCAGAGCCGTTCTCAGCACGTCGATGTCGGCCGAGGGATGGGCAAGCACGAAGTCCTTGCCGCCGGTCTCCCCGACCAGTCGCGGGTAGGCGCGGTAGCGGCGAAGATTCCCGGCGACGGTGTCCCACAGTCTTCCGAATGTCGCGGTCGAACCGGTGAAGTGGACTCCCGCCAGGTCGGGATCGGGCATGGCGACCTCGCTGACCGCCGCCCCGTTGCCGGTGACCATGTTGATCACGCCGGGCGGCAGACCCGCTGCCGCCAACAGTCGCATCGTGTAGTGCGCCGACAGTTGTTGGGTGGGTGAGGGTTTCCACACGACCGTGTTGCCCATCAGGGCCGGCGCGGTGGACAGGTTGCCGGCGATGGCGGTGAAGTTGAACGGCGTGATCGCCAGCACGAAGCCCTCGAGTGGGCGATGATCCAGCCTGTTCCACACACCTGGTCCGCTGACCGGTTGCTCAGCCAGAATCTGCCGGGCAAAACCGACGTTGAAGCGCCAGAAGTCGGCCAGTTCGCACGCTGCGTCGATCTCGGCCTGATAGCAGGTTTTGCTCTGGCCGAGCATGGTGGCGGCATTGAGCGTGGAACGCCACGGGCCGGTCAGAAGATCGGCCGCTTTGAGGAAGATGGCGGCCCGGTCGTCGAACGACATCCGTTGCCACGCGGGGGCTGCTGCCTTCGCGGCGGCAACGGCCTGCCGGACATCGGCCGCGGTCGCGTCGCCCAGCGTGCCCAATGTGGCGGCCGTGTTGTGCGGCTGCACGACGTCGATGGTTTCGCCGCCACCGAGTCGGTGCTCGCCGCCGATCGTCATGGTCAACTCGACCCGCTCGGCTGCCAACTGCTCCAGCTTTGCCGAGAGTTCTTTGCGTTCTGGACTTCCGGGCCGGAACTCATGGACCGGCTCGTTGATCGGCAGGGGTGGTCGGGTGATCGCGTCCAACGTCAAACTCCTTGAATAGGTAGCGAACGGTGTGGTGCGGGAGATCGTGTGGTGCGGGAGATCGTGCGGTGCGGGAAACCGCGCGGTGCGGGAGATCGTGCGGCGAACAGCGGGATTGTCAGCCGCCCACCAGCGAACGGGCGAAGAAGCGCAGGTTCGCCGGTCGTTCGGCCATCCGGCGCATCAGGTAGGGGTACCAGGAAGAGCCGAAGGGGATGTACACCCGGACTCGGTACCCGTCATCGGCGAGCTGCTGCTGCAGGTCCCGGCGGATCCCGTACAGCATCTGAATCTCGAAGTCCTGCTTGCCCACGCCGGCCTCGACGGCCGCCTTCTTCGCATAGTCGATCGAGGTGTCGTCATGGGTGCCGAAGGCCGGCAGGGTGCCCTTGGCGAACAGCCAATCGGTCAGATACCGGTACTGAGCTGTGATCTCGTCCTTGTCGCGCAGGGCCAACTCGATCGGCTCTGCATAGGCGCCTTTGACCAGCCTGATCCGAGGCTTGAACGGAGCCAACGACTCCAGATCGAGCACTGTCCGGCGCAGGCACACCTGGATGGCCAGCCGGGTCTCCGGATACGCCGCGACGGCCTCCCGGAAGACGTCCAGCGACGCGTCGACGAGTTCGCTCTGTTCCATGTCGACCTCGACGCCGACGCCCAGTTCCCTGGCCTTCTGCAGAATCGTCGCAAGGTTCTCCGCACACGCCGACCGGTCAAAGGTCAACCCGAGTTGGGAGAGTTTCAGCGAAACGGTGGAGTCGAGCTCCCGCTCGGCGATGACGTCGACCGCCTCCAGGTATTCCTTGGTTGCGTCGGCGGCTCCGGCGAGATCCTGGACGCCCTCGCCGAGCAGGTCGAGGATTCCACCGATGCCGTGCGAGTTCAGGTCGACGGCCGCGGCGACCGCGTCGGACAGGCCCGCGCCGGCGACGAATCGGTGCACGGTCTTGCTGGCCAACGGGTTCCCGGTGATGACGTTTTCCAGCCTGGAATTGCCGGCGGCCCACAAGAGCAGTTGATTGACCACGTGATGACTCCTTTTGGTAGAGCTCTGTTGTCGAAGAAGTTGGTGTCGATGGCGGGTGCGGCTGAATCAGGGTTGGCTGATCGCCAACCGGGCCGGATCGGCTTCGACATGGGTGACCGGGATCGGGTAGGTCTCGCGCGCCCGGTCGACCACGTCGTGGCGCTGCCAGGCCGAGTGCACAGTCGGCAGCGTCGAGATGACGAGCTGATCCGGTGAGAAGGTGTCGACGGCCTCGGCCAGCGCACGGAGCGGGCGGTAGTCGCCGAGGGCGCCGGTTGCCTTCAGTCCCTGCGCCTGCAGGGTTTCCAGCGTGTAGTCGAGCCGCCGCTGAGCCGCCTCGACCGTGGCTTCCCAGAGGAAGACCGCGCCCTTGAGTTCGGCCTGACCGGTATCGACCGGGTTGGCAGGCACACAGACGTAATACTCGGCATTGCCGTCGTCGTCGATCTTGTGCAGTTCCGCGATCAGTTCGTCCGCCGTAACGGTCTCGTTCGCCAGCACGAGCACGCGGTTGGCTTGGTTGTTGATCATGTTCGCCGCGACTTCTTCGGCGGTGACCGACCCGCCGCGCCACTTCGTCACGAAGTAGGCGATCACGACGACCGCCCACGCGACGAGGCTGAGGACGAGTTGCTCGCGGACACCGGAGGTCATTGCCATCTGCACCAGCACCGCGAGGATCCCGGCGATGGTGATGAGCGAGAGTACCGGGAACAGCCACATCTTGACCTTCAACTTCTCGGTCGATGTGCGACGTCGCAAGACCACCTGAGAGATCGAAATCAGCAGATAGACGAACAAGATGATCGCGCCGGATGAATTCAGCAGGAACAGGAAGACGGTGTCCGGCGAGACCGCAGCCGCGATCACGCACAAGAAGCCCACCAGAGAGGACAGCAGAATTGCAGCAAATGGGACGCCACGTGCGTTGACTCGGATCAGTTGAACGGGAGCCTCACGTCGAGCGGCCAGTACGAAGAGCATGCGAGATGCGGTGTACAGACCGGAATTCAGGCAGGACAGCACGGCGGTGAGGACGACTGCATTCATGATGTGGTCGGCGCCGGGGATGCCCATTGCGGTGAAGGCGGCGACGTAGGGGGAGGCACCCATCTCCGACGAATTCCACGGCACGATAACGGCGAGCAGGAAAATTGAGCCGACGAAGAAGATCGCGATACGGAAGATCACGGAGTTCGTCGCCTTGGTGATGGCCCGCTCCGGATTGTCGGATTCCGCGGCCGCGATCGTGGCAATCTCGGCGCCCACCATCGAGAAGATCACCACGACGATCGATGCGAAGATCGCCGCGACGCCGTTCGGGAAGAACCCGCCGTACGAGGTCAGGTTGGAAAAATCCAGGCTCTTGTTCGGCCAGATGCCAAAGACATACAGACCGCCGAGCACGATGAAGGCAATAATGGCAAAGACTTTGATCCCGGCGAACCAGAACTCGAACTCGCCGAACGACGCCACCGAGAACAGGTTGGTGGCCGTCATCAGGATCATCAGGCCGAGCGAAAGCAGCCACAACGGAGCGTCGATCCAGTAGGTCAGCACCTTTGCGCCGGCGACCGCCTCGAACCCGACGACGATCACCCAGAAGTACCAGTACAGCCAGCCGACCGAGAAACCGGCCCACCCGCCGAGGGCCGAACGCGCATAGTCGGAGAATGACCCGGTCGATGGATTTGCGGTCGCCATCTCGCCGAGCATCCGCATCACCAGAATGATCAACACACCCGTGATGGCGTAGGTGAGGAATGACGCTGGGCCGGCTTCATTGATGACGACACCGGACCCGACGAAAAGGCCGGCGCCGATCACCCCGCCAATGGCGATCATGTTGAGTTGTCGCTGTTTGAGCCCTTTGTGCAGCTCCGGACCTGAACCCATGAGGACCTCCGAATTTCGGTGGGAAAGCATGACACCGGCGCGACGTCGAGTTCATGGAACTTGGCTGTGCGGCGGTTCGAGAAGACCCGTCATCGGGTCCGGTCGGGCGGGTTTTTGCTCATAGGGATCACACACCTTTCGCCCATCGCCCGGCAATGTACATTCGTCAGGGCGTTGCGGTTGGTCGGTAGACAAATGTTGACGGCGGTGTCTCCCGGCACCGCGGACCAGGATGAGGTTGGTGGCGGGTGAGGCCGGAACTGCAGGAGATCGCCGACGAGGCTTCCAGGATTCTCGGTGCGGACATCACCATCGAGGACCGCCAGTTCAATCTTGTCGCCTTTGGAACCCAACGAGACAATGTCGACGCGGTCCGGCAGGCCTCGATCCTGCACCGGCATTCCACCCAGGACATCCGAAACTGGTTCGAGCGGTTCGGCATCGCCGACACTGCCGGACCACTGCGAACACCCGCGGACCTGCAGCTGGGTATCCAGTCTCGGCTGTGCCTACCGGCCCGCTGGCGCGGTGTGACGTACGGCTACATCTGGGCGATCAACGACACCGTCGCACTCGACGACCCGTCGGTCGCGACGGTGGCGCAACTTGCCGAACACGCAGCGTCGTTCCTGGCGCAATTCAACCGGCAACATGAGGACGACGCCGGCGCGGTCGCCGACCTGCTGTCCGGTGACGCGGAGGCCGTTCGTCGGTCGGCTATCTGGATCGCCGACCGCGGGCTGGTGGCCAGGAACGTCGCGGTGGTTGCCGTTGTCGTCGGTGGTTGGGCGCCGTCAGCAGCACCGGACGACGCCCTGCTGCCGAATCTGTGGTCGCTGCCCAGGACAGTCCTGGCCGACTCCGGACCGAACAGCACGGCGTTGATCGTCCCGCTGACCGACAAGGCCGACCTCGGTCCGGCGAATTCCGCGGCGGAGCTGACCCTGAAGCTCTACGCGGACGCGCTCCCCGCTGGATGGGACGGCCAGCTGGTTGCCGGTCTCGGCGAACCCCGCTCGGACATCGGTCACGTCCGCGACAGCTGGCTGGAAGCGCGGCTGGCCGCTCGGGTCGCGACGGCGGTGCCGGCCACCCGGCCGATCGCCCGCTGGGCCGACCTCGGCGTGTACCGCCTGCTCGCTGCGGTGCCGGGCCCGGACCTTGCGAAACTCGTGCTCGACGAGCCGCTGGTGAGATTGCTCGACACCCCGGATCCGACGCTCGCGCACACGGTGAAGGCGTTCCTGGACCGGGCCGGCAACGTTCAGGACACCGCTACCGCGCTGCATATCCATCGCCAGACGCTGTACGGCCGGCTCGCCAAGGCCGAGCACCAGACCGGGTTGAGTTTGAGCAATGGCCACGACCGGCTGCGGCTGCATTTGGGTCTCCTCCTGGCGCCGCTACTGGAGGGACCGGACGGCAGCTGATCTCGGTCCCGGCGCGAGATCGGGGTCTCCATTGCGTTCAGGTATTGCTGTTGTGGCCAGCTGTTTCCGCAGAATATTCGGCAGACCAGCTCGGTTGCCGTCAAGACTTGCTGTGGACGTGACCTGGGTCTCATTTCATTCTTGAGTGTCCGTGACTGCGGCCAGCGTGCTCTTGTCCGCCGTTCGGCAGTTGCGCCGAGCGTGCGGGCCCTGCTGAGAACTGTGATCGGCGGACCCGGCCCCCCGTCTCTCGTCCCGCGTTGCGGGCTGGAACCCGAAGGTGTTTGACGTGAATGTCCGCCACGGCATCGCTGCCGCCGCCCTGCTGTCCACCGCTTTTTTCACCGTTGCCTGCGCAACGCCGACCTCCGGCACCGCCGCCGCCGGGGGTGTCGCCGCGTCGTCAGTCGTCAGTACGTCGTCCAGCCCGGCGTCGTCGTCGGCATCCGCACAGGCACCGTCGACCACGTCCCCGGCCTCGTCTGCGTACACGGACCCGATGGCCACCACCATCGAGGACTCGTCGGTCGTGGATGAGCCCACCTTGACCATCGTGGTCGGGCCCGCAGACCTGGACGCCACCACCGCCATCTGGCTGCAGAACAGCTGCACCGACATCAACACCCTCTTCGGTGCGCTCTTCGCCATCCCGACCGTCGACGAATCCGCGTCACTGGAGGAGTTCCGGGCCGCCTATCGGGACTACTACGCCTCCCTCGCCGACACCCTGGTGGAGATGACCGGGCGGATGGCAGTGCTCGACCCGCCCACCATCGATGGTGGCCAGGCGCTGCACGACGGATACCTGACCTACCTGATCGGATTGGCCGACATCAATGGCGGTGGGGCCATCGCCATCGACGAGGCACCGGATGCTCAGACCATCGCCGACATTGTCGACCAGATCGATTTCGAGACCGATCAATTGGGCCAGGCGGACTATGGCCTCGCCGAGTTCCAGGGCGCCGAACTTCAGGCACTGATGGCCCAAATTCCCTCCTGCCGAGCACTTCTCGCGACCTGAGCCGTTTCTGAACCACCACCTACCAGGGGAGCTGAGCCGTCGG
Organism: uncultured Actinomycetota bacterium; assembly: GCA_963730295.1. Classification (GTDB taxonomy): domain Bacteria; phylum Actinomycetota; class Actinomycetes; order Mycobacteriales; family Nakamurellaceae; genus Nakamurella. Next base: position 356,578 of record CAVSRE010000020.1, read on the forward strand.
GGGCTCAGCTCCCCGTTCCTTACCCGGCGTGGTAGCCGTGTCCGGATGGCCCTGTTGATTGTTTGTTGAGCGGCCGCGGCGTCGTTGTTGAGCGCCCGACAAATCACCGCAACGCCGTTGAGCGGACGTTGAGCGTGCCCATTCATGATGCCCGTTCAGGCAAGTCGGGGTTCACAACCGGAAGGCCCACAAGGCCGATCCGACCAAACGCGGTGCCAATTCAGGAGGGCAAGAAATGCCGACACCCGTGGCTACTTATGTGTACGCCAGCGATCCGATCTCGCAGGCGGGGGTGATCAGTCAGTTGCGGCAACGTCCGGAGATCCGGGTCGTCGACGCAGAACACCTGGGGGAGGCCGTCGTCGCCGTTGTGGTGGCGGATGTGCTGACCGACGAGGTGCTGCGGGTCCTCCGCGCGCTGCAGCGGGGTTCCGTCCCGCGCACCGTGCTGGTAGCCCGGGTCATCGACGACGCGACTTTGGTCGCTGCGGCCGAGGTAGGCGTTGGCGGACTGCTCCGCCGCGGCGACACCACACCGGACTCACTGGCCCGGGCGCTGCTCCGGGTAGCGGCGGGGGAGGGTGAGGTGCCGCCGGACCTGCTCGGCCGGTTGCTCGGCCAGGTCGGGCGCCTGCAGCGACAGGTGTTGTCGCCCAGGGGGTTGGCGTTTTCCGGACTGTCGGACCGGGAGGCCGAGGTACTCAAGTTGGTCGCCAGCGGGCACGACACCGCGGAGATCGCCGGGCGACTGTCCTACAGCCAGCGCACCGTCAAGAACATCCTGCATGACGTCACCACCAGGCTCCAGTTGCGCAATCGCTCGCACGCCGTGGCATACGCCGTCCGGGAAGGCCTGATCTGACGGGTAAGTGCAGGAGTGGCCCCGCCCGGCGCCGCACCGAAGCGCTGCTGTTGGGGTGTTGTCCTCGCTCGAGGAATGCAGCAGTCATCCCGAAGCGGGAGACGAATCCCATGAGCAGCGCATTGGGTAGCGGTGCTACTCGCTGACGGTCGCCGCCGCCTGGGCGAGCAGTCCCTCCAGGGTGCGGCTCGCCCCCCTTGCGGCGACCTGCACGTTCCGGGACGACAACGGGTGCTCGGCAAGTCGCTGCCAACGACTCAGGGCGGCCAGCGCGGCCTCGGTGATCTCCGCCGATGACGGGTCCTCGGCCAGCGCCAACCTGCTTGCCGGATCGTGGCCGGACCCACCGAGCAGCCGATCGAGCTCGGCCACGTGTCGCTCCGGCACCTCCAGGGCATTGGTCCGGAGCCGGTCGAGCAGTCTGACCTCCTCGAAAGCGTGTGCACTGGAGTTGATTTGCTCCGCCGCGCCGCGCAGTGCGTCGGGTTGCTGACAGCCGCCGTTGCGCAGTATCGCCTCCAGGGCGAGCAGCGCCGAATGCGCCTTGAGGATCTTGCTCCGCTCGGTGAACTGGCGCAGCAATACGGTGCGTAGCCGGTCCAAACCGCTGCGCCTGGCCAGTTCTCGGGAAAGGTCGGTTGCTGAGTTCACGGCCTGCAGCCGGATCAGCTCGACGCAGATCCGTACCCCGAACAGCCCCAGCCGGGACAGCAGGTGCTGGCGTTCCAGTTCGGTGACCTGAATGCTGCTGGGGCGCGAAGCAAATCGATCGGCGGTCAGCAGCAGTTGGTCGCAGTCCGCCCGCGGAGCCTGAGCGAGGGTGGCCAGTGCCCGGTACTCGGGTTCGCGCAGGGTCACCGCGGCATGGCCGAGCAGCCCCGCCACCGGGACGATCACCGGGCACAGTCGGCGCAGCCTGGGCTCGTGCTGGTAGCGCTGCCCGACGCGTTCGGCGACCTCGAGAGCGTCCAACCGGCAGGATCCGATCTCGTCGGCGCGGGACAACACGCCGACCGCGTTCATCGGTGTGCCGTGCGCCAGTTCGTCATCGTGGAAGGACTCCAGGAACCGGACGTCGCTCGCATGGGTGTGCCGCAGCAGATAGAGCACCGCGTCGACGACGGGCGGCCGGTCGTCCTCCGGCGTCAGCACCCGCAGGGTCCTGGCAGACAGGTCGGTGGAGATCGACGCGATGCCCGGGGTGTCGATCAGGGTGATCTCGCTGAGCCGGGTCGTGGGCCAGGAAACGTCCAGCCGATCAATGTCGTCGGCAGTCCGGTTGCCCAGCTCGATATCGAGAGCGCCTGTCTCCCTGGTGAAGTAGGCGGGCTCCGGAGGGCCGTGATGTGGGTGGACGGTGACCTGCGGTTGATCGCCACGGTGATACCAGGTGACGATGCGGGTGCACTCGCCGGCGTCCGTCGGTGCCAGTTCTTCGCCGACCAGCGCGTTGAGCAGGGTCGACTTTCCGGCCTTGATCTTGCCGGCGATCGCCACCCGCAATGGCCCGGTCAGCCGCTGGGACAGCTCCTGCAACTGGGCGTAGGCCTGCGGTCCTGTGGCCTGCGCGGTGGCGGCCCGCAGCAGGTCGCCAACTGCGGTGGTCAGCGGGTCATCCATGGACCCGCGCTCCGCTCGCTGCGGCGGTGACCGGGTGGGCAGCACCGGCGTTGTCGGCGGAGGCATCGGCGGCGACCATTCTGGCCACCTGGCCATCGACCCGCGCCAGTTGGGCGGCCTCCGACCGCAATTGCGAGACCCGTGCCGACTTCGCCGGCCCGGAAAGTTGCATCGCCTCGCGGGCCGCGCCCAGCGCATTGGTCGATGATCGGTGCAGAGATATCGCGCGTAGCTGAAAGTCGTCCCGCAGGAAACGTTGGGTCCGCCGCAGGGCGTCCCGGCTCTCCTTGTTCATGATGAATCCGACCTCCTCGACATAACGCCGAGCGGCCATCTTCGCTTGCTGGCGACGGTGCGCGATCTGCCGTTTCTTCTCGTCCCGGATGATCTTCTGGCCGATTCCGGCAGCGAGGACGACGGACAACGGCGCGGCCACCAGAGTGCTGATACCCAGCAGACTACCGGCGACCCCGAACAGCACCATCGGGGCGATCATTGCCGTTCGGGCCGCCATCATCATCGGGGTGAACTTGCCGCCGGGCGCCGAAAGACTCTCCACCGCAGCCAGATTCACCCCCGTGACGTCAGCAGGCGGTGCACCTGCATCGAGCAGAACCGGTCCGCCCGCGTCCAGGCTGAAGCGTTCACTCACATCGGTGGCCAGGTCGGTTGTCCGTTCGGCAAGGGTGTCGTAATTGGCGACGGCGGCGCCCACCACATTGCGCCGCAGCCAGACCTCGATGTCGTCCCAGGAGTTCTTCGGATCGCCCGAATCGATAATCCCCTCGGCATCCCGGAGCACCGCCCGCAGCCGGCCCTGCAGGTCGTGTTCGACGTCGGCCACCAGATCCTGGACACCGTCGGAGAGCACCTGTTGCCAGGTGGCGGTGCTCGACACCAGGCCGGCGGTCCGGCTCTGCGCGGACGCTAATTCGGCGACAACCTGTTCGGCCCTCGCCGGCTCGGTCAGCACCGAGTTCTCCGCCTTGATCTGCTGGCCGATCTGCCCGGCGACGAAATCCACGTCCCTGGCCGCGGCAGCCGCGACCTGCACGTTGGCCGCCCGGATGACCCCGCGACCGAGGAAATCGACCAGCTCCGTATAGCCGGATTCCTCCGACAGGCTCGGGTCGCGCCGGGCGCCCAGCCGTAGGAAGGAGGACACCGGGATCACCGGGAGGTCCAGGCCGGCCCGGGCCAGGTGCCCCTTGTCGATCTCGACTATCCGTCGCCATTCCGGGTAGAGATCGGTCTTGGTCACCACACAGGCGGCGCGGGGGCAACGCCCGAGTGCCTGATGCAGGAAGTCGAGCTCTGGGGCCGTGAGTTCCTGGGACGCGTCCGTGACGAACAGCATGCCGTCGGCCAGATCGAGTGCGCCGAGCGTGATGATGCCGTGCGCGGAGTCGAGGCCGCCGACTCCGGGAGTGTCGATCAGGCAGAGTCCGGACCGCAGGAAGCGGCGGGGCAGCCGAACCTCGACCGACCGCAGGCCACGCCGATTGCCGGGGTTTCCGGTTTCCGAGACCCATTCGGCAACCGCCTCGACCGGCACGGCTTCCGTCAGCGGTTCACCGTTCTCCCCGGACGCCTCGAAATAGGCTGTGGCGCCCGGTGTGTCGCCGTAGCGAACCAGGGTCGGAATGACCGTGACCTCGTCAGCGTCGACCGGGCAGACTGCCGTTTGCAGCAAGGCGTTGACCAGCGTGCTCTTGCCCCGTTTGAATTCGCCGACGACGGCCACGCTGATCGACCGCTGGTCCAACCGGGCTCTGGCTCCGTCCAGGGTCGCCGCCAGGTCGGCCCGGTTCTTGGCGACGGCCAGCTCGCGGCCCTGGTGGAGGCCGGCCAGCGCGTGGTTGACCAGTTGCTGCTCCCTGGCGAAATCGTCCGGGTCCGCTGCCGGCGGCGCGGCCCGGGGGGAGGTCTGCGCCTGCGCCGGTGGAGTCGTCGATGCCGGTGGTGCGGGCTGTATCGGTGAACCCGGCTGTACCGGCGGGACTCGGCGAGTGATCGGTGGTGCGGTGGGCGGTGGTAGTGCCGAGGGCGGTGGTGCGACTGCGGGTGGTGGTACGGCTGCATGGGGTGGTGTCGCGGGCGGTGGTAGTGCCGAGGGTGGTGGTGCGACCGCGGGTGGTGGCACCGCTACTGGTGGTGGTGGTGGTGGTGGTGGTGGTGGTGGCGCGTGGTGGTGGTGCGGCGGGCGGTGGTGGTGCCGGGGCCCGACGTGGAGTGGCTACCGGGGTGGCCGGTTTCTCCTCTTCCCATTCGAGGAAGTAGTTGCACGAGGCACAGAAGACAGCGTCGTCGTCGTTATTGACTCCGCAGTTCGAACAAAGTTTCACGTTCAGCTGTCCCGATGATTTTTCTCCGGTGCGCGCAGATGGCCCTGTGCGTCATCATTCACTATGACCAGGGCAGGCGGCGAAGCCGTTTCATCCCGAGCGCGACGCCGGCCATGCCCGGGGAGGCAGCGGTGAGCGAGACGATCTGCCCGGACTGCGGGGAACGCAACGCCCCCGGTACGGAATTCTGCTCCGCGTGCGGCGGGTTCCTGGCCTGGGACGGACAGGAAACAGCGGCGGACCCGCCGCCGGTCCGGCCAACGCCGGCGGCCGCCCCGACAACGCCGGTCCAGCAGCGGCCACCAGCACCGGCCCCAGGCCCGCCGGCGCCATTGCCCAGAACCGATCAGCAGTCTCGCCCCACCACTCCGGGCTTCCCCGCGACCGGGGGGATCGCGGGCCAGGCGGCAAACCAGGTCGCCGGGCAGGCGGGAGCCCGGGCGTTGAACGCCGCAGCGCCCGCACTCGGCGCCCAACTGCCGGGTGCCGTCGGCCAGGGCGCTCGAGTCCTGGGGGCGCCCAACTCGCTCGGTGGTGCCGCCCAGGGAGCGTTGTCGCAGGGCCTGCCCTGGCGGGGATCGGGGCGTAGCGAGCCTCCGGTGCAGCCGCCGGAAGTTTACGACCAGCAGTCGCTGCACCAGCAGCCGTGGTACGAGGCACAACCCGAACCTGCGCCACCAACCGAGGGTCCTTGTCCCCGTTGCGGTGTCGTCAACGACGCCGAACTGCGGTTCTGCCGAAAGTGTGGACTGGCGTTGCGGGGTCCAACGTTGCATGACGGCGGCGCCGCTGCACCGATGGCCCCACCGGAACGACTTCCGTGGTGGCGCAGGTGGTTCCGGCCGGGTGACAACACCCGACGTGGCGCCCGCGCGGCCTATCGACGCAGCCTTCCGGTGCGGTACCGGATCATCCGCTGGCTCCTTGCCCTGCTCGGCGTCGCCGCCATCGTCGGAGCCTTCGCAGTGATCGGACGCAATCCGGTCGGGTGGGCCGTCAACACCTGGAACGACATGCTCGGAAAGACGGTGCAGGTCAACGATCTTGCGGCCTACACGGACCCGAACCCGGCCGAAATCGCGAGCAATCCCGGCACCGTCGGCCAATCGGCGGAAGCGAGCCCTACCGCAGCAGTTCCCGCCGTCGACACGGCCCCAAATGTGCTGGACAACCTGTCCAACACCGCGTGGACGACCGCCTGGTCGGAGACCTCGCAGCTGACTCCGACGGATGCACCCTGCGTCCCGCCATCGACACCGACTGCGGCCGGCGGACCGGAGTCGATCCTGATCGTGCCGACGAGTTCGGTCAACGTCAGGGCGATCTCGGTGGCCGGCGGGCTGCCCATGGACGACGCCCGCCGCCAACAGCAATGGCGTCCCCGGACCCTGCAGTTGGCGTTCTCCGACGGCTCGTGTCAGCAGGTCACCATGCAGGACAACGCCGATCTGCAGTCCCTGGAGCTCGACCCGGTCGACGCCACCCAGATCCGGTTGTCGGTCATCGATGCCTACCCGCCATCGCCGGACCAGCCGATCAACGAGGTCGCGGTCACCGATATCAGGATCTTCACCCGCCCCTGACTGCAATTAACCAGCTGGGCAATCAACTCCCTGGGCTGGGCCTGACCGACAGGCACATCGTGCCCAGAGAGGGTGCGGCGCTACATCTCGCCTGCGCCTCGGCCAGCGAACCGAAGGGGCCGACATAAACCAGGAACGCATCCAATGGCGTCGTGCCCGCGGCCAGCTGCAACTGCGGATAGTCCCTGGTGCGCAAAACTAATGCCGGAATTCCCGCCGCCTCGAGTGCCTGCCGGCGTTGCTCTGCTCGGCCCGCGGCCTCCGAGTCCGCGGCCGGGATGGTGAACACCACGTTGATGTACTGGGTGGGAGCGAAAGACCCATCTCCAGTCGCCGCGGTGCCGGTTGCGGCGCCGCCGGGGCTGGTGACGCCACCGTCGGGCGCGGACGTGGCGGCCGTGCTGACGCCGCCACCTGGTGGGACGACGATGCCGCCACCCGCGGATGTTTGCCCGGCGCTGCCGGCCGGGGACGAACCGGCCGTCGAATCGACGGTCGCACCGCTCGACTCCGCGACCACCGAACCCGATGAGGCAGTGGCGTCGGCCGACGGCGATGGGGAAACGGACGCCGGTGGTGCGGCAGCGGTGGTGGCGCACTGCTTCGGCGACTGCGGGCTCGTCTGATCACCGCGTACCGCCTGCAGTTGGAAGCAGTAGGCGGTCTCCGGTTGCAGCTCACCGATGATCGAGGTGTCCAGTCCGCCGTCGACAGTCGTCACATTTGACGTCTTGTCGTCGGCGGTCAGCTGGCTGATCCGGTAATTCGTGATGCCGGGTTGGGGGTCCCACAACAGCTGTACGGACGTCGAATCATGGCTGAGCGCAGACAATGTCGGCGTCGTCGGCTTGCCCTGGACCAGGCCCTCCGCGAGCTGTGCTGGACGCGTGAGCAGCCAGACGACCAACGCCACGATCCCCAGGACGAGCAGGGTCGCGAGGATCACCACCCACTTGGAAAGGATCGGCCGTTGCACGAATGCCGCATCGAAGGTCGCCCGCCGCGGGTTGGGGATCATCGACGGCGGCCCGGTCGGCACCTCCGGCGGGTCCGGTTCGGCGACGACCTGGAATGGCAATCGCACCTGCGCGCCGCGCAGGAATGGCTTCAGCGTCCGGGCCCGGAGCTGAGCGTGCCCGGTGACGCCGATCGGTAGGTCCATGATCTCCGGGGCGACGAGGAAGGCCAGCTTCTCGTCCGGGTCGGTTGCCGTCAGCTTCAGCTGGACCGGCGCGTTCCCCCAGTTGGTGATCTCCAGGAAGTGTTTGCCCTGCCAGCGCCCGGACGACGAGACCGGGGTGATCTTGGTCTGCAGCCCGAAGACCCGACCGATCTCCAGATCGCCCTCGGCCACGGCGGAGGTCGCGGGATCGACGATCGACTCGGCCCGCACGGCGAAGGGGAAGGTGCCGCTTCTCGTGGTGTTCCCTGCCGGCGGCGCGAACACCACGACCGCGGTGGCCTCCTGCTCCGGATAGACCTGGACCTCGGCGGGCGTCACCGACGACCATTCCGCAACCCCCTCGCCGAGTACCTCCAGCCGGAAACCCTCGACGATATTGCCCAGATTGCGCACGGTGACGAGCGAGCGACCCTGCCCGCCGGGCTCGACCGACAGCTGGGTTGTCTCCAACCGGATGATCGGGTCCGTCATCGAGCGGCCTCTCCCGGATTGAGCGGGTCGATATCCCCGCCGACATGCGACAGGGGTTGGCGCAGAAACTACGCGATCCGGCGAGCTGGTGGGTCGAATATGTCCGCCTGGCGCTGCGCCACCGTGCCCTTTCGGGAAGCAAGGTGTGCCCCGCAGTCTGACCCCCGCCGGGTGGTCACCATCGGCCCGGGTTGGCACAGTGATCAAGGTGATCCATGAGGTCGATATCGCGCTGCGCTCGTTGATCGAGCGGGAAGCGACCGACGGCACCGAAGTCGAGGTGGTGTTCGACGCACCCACGAAGGACTGGGCCAGCCGCCGGAATGTGCCGACCATCGACGTCTACCTCTATGACATCCGCGAGGACCTGCGGCGCCGGGAACGCGGCCTGATCAACGAGTACGACGCCCTGGACCGGATCACCACCAGGCACCTGCCGCCGCGGCACTTCAAACTGTCCTACCTGGTCACGGCATGGACCCAGCGCCCGGAAGACGAACACCGACTGCTCTCGGCCCTGTTGTCCTGCTTCTTGCGGCACGATTCGATCCCGCCGGAGCTGGTGACCGGTCCACTGGCCGATCTCGGGTTGCCGGTCCCGGTGACGGTCGCCTTGCCGCCGCCCGAGGACCGGTCGTTCGCCGATGTGTGGTCGGCGCTCGGCGGTGAGCTCAAGCCCTCGCTGGACATCGTGGTCAGCGCGCCGACGCACACCGGCCAGCAGTACGCGGCCGGTCCGCCGGTCGTGAACCCGCCGCGGGTCTCGCTCGGCGGCGTGGGGCCGTGGCCGCCACGGGAAGCCCGTCAGCAGGTCAACGGTGGTGCCGCCGCGGCAAACGGGCCGGGCAATGGGCGGTCCGGTTCGGCTTCGCCGGGCCGCGTAGCGGGTCGGGCGGGGGAGTCCGGCGCCGGGGCGACCGGAGACGGCGGCTCTCAAGGGGGCGGCGCTAAAGGGGGCGGCTCTGGAGACGGCGGCGCTCAAGGGGGCGGCCCGTCCGGAGGGGGCAGCGGGCCGGGGCAGGGTGGCGGTGGCGGTTCGGCGGCCGGCACGGGAACCGGGCGCACCCGGACCAACGTCAGCGGCATGTCGTGGAAGGAGTTCGCCGGGAGCGCCAGCCCGCGGCCCGGAGCAGCCGAAACCGGGGGAACGGCCCGGCCCGGCAGCTCGGACAGCGAGCAGCCAGCCGCGCCGAACAAGCCGAAACCAACCCGTCGTCGTCGGCAGGGTGGGATCACTCAGCAGTGACCGAAGCGACGGGCGGAGAGTCGACATGAGCCAGCTGCGGGTGAACGACCCCAGCCTGACCTACCTGCTCCGCCGGGTCGGTCTCATAGAGAACCGGATCCGGGCCCTCGTTCTCCATCGGCGCGCAGACGACCCCGCCCCCGACGACCCGTTCCGCGGGCTGTACCTCACCGAGGAGGTTGTCGATCAACTGCTTGCCCCCGCCGGGCCGGCGCCGCGACCCGATCGGGCCGCCCGGGAGGCGGTCGAGTCGGAGGCCGATGCCGCGATCGCGGACGGTGCGTCGATCCGGCTCCGCCGACTCGCGGCCGACGCAGGGCTGACCGATGTCGACGTCGAACTGCTGGTGATCTCCCTCGTGCCAGACCTGGACAGCAGGTTCGAGCGGCTCTACGGCTACCTCAACGACGACGTCACCCGGCGCCGGGCGACGGTCGGCCTCGCGCTGACCCTGGCAGATGTCTCCTCGGCGTCATCGGCTGCCAGGGCGCGGTTGCTGCCCGGCGCGCCGCTGATCGCCCGTGAACTGGTCCAGGTCGACGACGCCGAACGGCCGTTCCTGACTCGCGCACTGCGGGTGCCGGATCGGGTCGCAGCGCATCTGCTGGGCGACGACGCGGCGGATCCCGCGCTGGTGGGACTGCTGACCGAGCCGGTCCCGTTCGAGGGCACGCAGTCCAACCAGCTGGCCCGGGCGCTGCGGGCCGGGCAGCGGTTGATCTACGTGCGGGAGGCCGGCATCGGGATCGGCCCCTCCGTTGCCGCCGCCGCGTTGCTGGCAACCGGGCGGCCGGTCCTCGGGGTCGACCTGGGCAGGACCGCCGCCGGACGTGATCCCAAGGACGCCATTGCCGTGCTCGGCCGGGAGGCTCTGTTGCGTGGCGCCGGGGTGGTGGCCGGGCCGGTCGAGGCCCTGTCCGAGCACGCCGCCGAGGCCCTCCGGCTACTGGCCGACCTGCCATTGCCGGTTGCGATCGTCGGCACCGTGACCTGGGATCCGAGTTGGACCGACAGCGTGCCGCTGGTCATCGACGCCCCGACGCTCAGCCCGAGCGAGCGCATCGCACTGTGGTCCCGTGAGCTGCTCGGGACATCGGGCGAACCAGCGGCGGACCCCACTTCGCCGGCAGCCAACTCGCTCGAAACAGCGGCCATCCCGGTGCATTTCGTGTTGGGCCCCGGACAGGTGGCAAGGGCGGTCCGCGCGGCGTCCGCCGCTGCGCTGCTGGGGACCGGCAACCTGACCGCTGACGACCTGCGGCGCGGCGCCCGCGCGCAGAACGCCGCCGGCCTGGAGCGGCTCGCGCGGCGCGTCGAGCCCGCGGTCGGGTGGGACGACATCGTGCTTCCCGAGTCGGCGCGCAGCCAATTGCGCGACCTGGCCTCCCGCGCCCGGAATCGCGACCAGGTATTGATCGAGTGGAAAATGCGGAAGGGCGGCGGCCGCGGCCGCGGGGTAACGGCATTGTTCGGCGGCGACTCCGGCACCGGCAAGACGATGTCCGCAGAGGTCATTGCCGGCGAATTGGGGCTCGATCTGTACACGGTGAATCTGGCGACCGTGGTGGACAAATACGTGGGTGAGACCGAGAAGAATCTCGAACGTATCTTCGCGGAGGCGGGCGGGGTGAATGCGGTCCTGTTGTTCGACGAGGCCGATGCGATCTTCGGCAAGCGCAGCGAGGTCCGGGACGCGCATGATCGCTATGCCAACATCGAAAGTGCCTACCTGCTGCAGCGGATGGAAACCTTCGACGGGCTGGCCATACTCGCGACGAACCTGAGATCGAACATCGACGACGCCTTCACCCGGCGGCTCGACATGATCATCGATTTTCCGGCCCCGGATGAGACGTCACGACTCGCGATCTGGCGGCAGTGCCTCAAGCCGCCCGCGCCCAGTGCGCCGGGCCTTGATCTGGAATTCTGCGCCAAGTCGTTCACCCTGTCCGGCGGGAATATCCGGTCGGCGGCGACCACCGCCGCCTACCTCGCTGCCGGGAATGGCGGCAGCATCGGAATGCCGGAACTGATCTCGGCCATTCAGCAGGAATACCGCAAACTGGGCCGACTCGTCCTGGAACGGGAATTCGGGCCGTATTACAGCAAGCCGGTCCCGGCGGCCCCGCGACGCTGATGACTGGCTTTCGACGCCCTGTGCCGACTGCCCGACAATTCCGTCGGCAGGATCAAGGCGATCGACATTCTGGCCGTCCGCCGCCATCACCACGTCGTGATCGGTGCCGATTTCGTCGCCGTCGGCGCGACTGCTCTGCCGCTCGATCTGTCTGCGGTCCGGGGATCAGGCCGGAGCACGGTCGTCGCCCGGGTGCCTGGCTGCGCTCCGGCCTTGGACCCCTCCCGAGGACATGAGATAGTCACACCTCCCACCACGGTATGACGGATCACAGCCGGGCGACCCGCAGCGTCCGGTCCGCGGATGTCCTGTTCAGCGCATTCGGTGCTCCTTCGTGCAGACGCCCTCGATCGAGGGTGTTACCAGCGCTGCTCGCATCGCCGGCGGCCGACGTAGGTCATGATTCAAACTGACGGTGGCGACGCTTCACTGGGGCGTCGCGGCCCGCGGGCTCAGGAGGGTGAATGGACGAGAACATCTGCGAGCAATGCGGGACCCGGAATGAGCCGGACGCGCAGTTCTGCGTGGAGTGTCAATCCTTCCTGCCCTGGTACGACACCCAGGAGGCGGATCTCAGCGGCCAGGTCGCGGCGGGTAACAACGCCCGGTCCGGCACCGAACCGGTGACGACACCGGACCTCCCCGCCGGCGGGGCCGGCACCGCCGGATCGCCGGAGCCGGCCACCGGCGAAAGCGCACCTCCACCCGTGCCGGATCCGGAGCCGGAAGTCGTTGCGTCCATTGATGATTCGCTGGAATCTCCGCTGCGGGTCGCCGCGTCGCCGAGATCGCCGGCCACTCCCGAGACCGTGCGGGTGGTCGTCGAACCACAGAACCTGGAGGTGCTGCCCGGCGGCGACGCGGTCAGCGTCGATGTGCAGATCTTCAATCTCTCGCCGATCGTGGACGCGTTCCGGGTCACCGCACCGCAGGCTCCGGCTTGGTTGACGACCTCGTCATCGGAGGTCCGGCTGCTGCCCAACAGCAACGAGCGAACCCGGTTCACGATGCAGATCCCCGGCGGGACGCTCGTCCATGCGGGCATCTCCCGGTTGCTGCTGCGGGTGCAATCTGTGGCCCACCCGGAGGTGATCGTTGACGAGAACCTCGACCTCACGGTGCCTGCGGTCGCCGCGGCGTTGGTGCTCCGACTGGAGCCCAGCATCGTCCGGGTGAAGGACAGCCAGGCCGGTCGGCTGCAGGCGACGATCGACAATTCCGACGGCAATCAGCTGCGCCGGGTGGCCCTGAGCGGTCGCGATCCGGAGGGCCTGGTGCGGTTCTTCTTCTCTCCCGGCGTGCTCGACGTACCGCCGGGCGGAACCGCCAGTGCCTCGGTGCGTATCGAGGCCCCAACGCCGGAGCAAGGGCAACAGGCCACCCGCCAGCTCACGGTGTCGGCCGCCGACGGTCAGGACGAGGCCGAGGCGTCTGCGACCTTTGTGCAGACCGCCGCGGTCGAACTGCCGATGGTCCTGCGGGCGGAGCCGACCCTCATCCGCGCAAAGGATTCCGCCAGCGGTCAGTTGGAGATCACCGTCGACAATCGCAAGGGCACCCGCACGAGGCGGGTCTTCCTCGGCGGCCGTGATCCTGAGGGCATCGTGCATTTCGCCTTCTCTCCGCCGTCCATCGACGTCTTTGCCGGTGAGGTCGGCCGGGCCAGGCTCAAGATCGAGGCCCCACCGCCGCCGCCCGGTCAGGAGTCGAGCCGGCCACTGACCGTCTTCGCGTCGTCGGGCGGCGCCGCGGACCTCGAGGTGGCCGCGACGTTCGTCCAGACCACGTCGGCCGCGCCGGTTGACACCCCGGTAATCCTGCGACTGGATCCGAGCGTGGTCCGGGTCCGGGATACCAAGGTCGGGCAACTCGAAGCAATCGTCGACAACCGCGGGGGGTCCCGCGTACGCCGAGTCTTTCTGTCCGGACGCGACCCGGAACGGCTGGTCAAAGTTACCTTCTCGCCACCATCGCTGGATGTGCTGCCCGGCGATATCGGCCGGGTCCGGGTCCGATTGGAGGCGCCGCTGCCCGATCCGGGTCAAGAGGCGACCCGTCAGGTGACGGTCGTCGGGTCGGACGGTCGACGCGAGGTGGAGGCCGGCGGGACGTTCGTCCAGATCACCTCACCCGCGCCGGTCGAAACTCCGGTCGCCCTCAAGTTGGAGCCCAGCCTGCTGCGGGTCCGGGACAACCCATCCGGTCAGTTCCAGGTGATCATCGACAACCGGCAGGGCATCAGACACCGCCGGGTCACCCTCGCCGGCACCGATCCCGAACGGGCACTGGGGTTTTCGTTCTGGCCACCGGTCGTCGAAGTCGACCGGGGGCAGGTCGCGCGGGCGACCGGGCGGGTCGACGCGTATCCGCCGGAACCGGGCCGGGAGGTCACCAGACAGTTCTCGGTCTCGGCGTCGGATGGCGCGAAGGAGGTGGAGGCCGACGGCACGTTCGTGCAGTCCACCTCGCCGCCGGCACCAGACGAGCCGATGACGGTGCGGTTGGAACCGAGCATCGTTCGGGTGCGGAACAGCGGGACCGGCGTGACCACCGTGTACGCCGACAACCGGGGTGGCTCCCGCCCGCGCCAGGTGCGGTTCGCCGGTCACGACCCGGAGCGGGTGGTGCGCTTCGCCTTTGCCCCACCGGCTATCGACCTGGCCCCCGGTCAGGTCGGCGTCACTCAGGTGCAGATCAGCGCACCACGGCCCGACGGCGGTGAGGAGATCACCCGGGAATTCTCCGTCGTCGCCTCCGACGGAAACCGCGACACCGAGGCGTCCGGCAGCTTCGCCCAGGAGTCCAGTGACCGGCGGCCGATGTGGCGAATCCTGTTGACCGTGCTCGGCGGCCTGTTGATGATTGCCGGGGCGTTCCTCACCTGGAATGTCGGCGCGAGCCTGGCGATTCCATCCGACGTCGGGGCACAGGTCAGCCCGGACATCACCGGCCTGGAATGGAGCCTGCCCGCGATCGACGTTGCGTCCGAGGCGGTTGCCCCCGGAGTGCTGTTCGTTGATCTGCCCAACCGGATTGATCCGCTGGTCTCGGCCGGCGCCGTGATCATCGTGCTGGCCGCGCTGGCGTTGCTGGGCCTGACCGGGTCGACCGGCCGATTGACCCGGCTGGCCGCCCTGGTTGCCGCGGTGGCCCTGGCGGTGTTCGTGGTGGCCGTCGGGCTACAGCCGGGCACCGGGCGTCCCGGAACTGGGATATTCGTCATCTTCGCCGGGTGCGCCATCGCGTTCGTCGGTGGCTTGTTCGCCAAGCCGCGCCGGCACTGACCGTCGGGTGTCCAGCGTCGGGTGTGGCATCGCGCTGCCCCATTGGGCAGCAGCGGCTGCACCCCAGGGCGTCCGTTATCCTCTGCCGTTCGGGTTGCGGAAGTGGGACCATCGAAGTGCCAGTCCAAGCTGTGCCGTGCATTCGCCCGGAGGGATGTTCCATGCGCACCCACGACCACGATTCCGAAGAAACCTCGCTGCGGCCGAAGTCGGCCCGCATCGATTCGCGCGCCGGCGCGCACCAATTCCAGGCGGCGGCCACCGGTCGGAGCGACGTGCTCGACAGCGCCGGCATTCTCGGCCTGCAGCGCGCCGTCGGTAACGCCGGTGTCGGGGCCATGCTCGAGGAGGAGCGGTCGCCGGTCCATGACGTCGTGAACTCCGGCGGCGGTAGCCCACTTGCCCCGGACGTCCAGGAAGAGATGCAGGGCCGGCTCGGTCACGACTTCAGCGATGTGCGGGTGCACAACGATTCCAAGGCCCACGAGTCCGCGCAATCGGTGAACGCCCACGCCTACACCGTCGGATCCAACGTGGTGTTCCAGCGGGACAAGTACGACCCGGGTTCCGCCGCGGGCAAGACAATGCTGGCGCACGAATTGACCCATGTCGTCCAGCAGCGCAGCGGTCCCGTCGATGGGTCGTCCGCCGGCGGCGGGATCAAGGTCAGCGACCCGTCCGACCGGTTCGAGCGGGAGGCGTCGGCGAACGCCGACCGGGCAATGTCCGCGCCGGCTCCGGTGCCGGCCGCGCAGCTCAGTGCGAGTTCGACGGCCGTGCAACGCGACGAGGCACCTGAGGAGGAAACCGCTCAGGGCACGTTCGTCCAGCGCGAGGAGGCGCCGGAGGAAGAGGAAACCGCGCAAGGCTCGTTCGTCCAGCGCGAGGAGGCGCCGGAGGAAGAAGCAGAGGAGTAGCTCGCTGTCGGGGCCGGCCCCACAGCGCCGCATCCCCGGCGTCCGGTCCTCGCCATGGTGTCCTGCGGGTGATCCGACGCAATGGCCCCACCCACTCGGCTCGGGCGTGGTGGATCACGAGCCAGGCCGCGTTGCGAGTCATTCAGAGCGTGAACCAGTCGGTGACCAACTTCTCCGACCCGGTTTGCCAGATCAGCCGCACCGCACCGCCTGCCGGCCGCGGCAGCAGGAAGCTTCCCCATGCGTCGGAGCCCGTCGAGGCGACGGTCGCTTGTCTTGTCGCCAAGGTGACGTTGGCCGACTGCGGTGGAAGGACCTGTCCGATGATGGTGTCTTCGTTCACCTCGATCTCCAGGCTGAATTCCCCACGGGTGAAGGTCATCGTCCTGATCGAGGCATGTGCGGCGCCTCGGACCAAAGACTGTTGCTGATCGAGCAGGGAGTCATACAAGATCGTCAGCAAGGCGAGTTCCTGATCGAGTCCGCGCAACTGGAAAGCGCCAGTCGCATCCTCGAAAGCCCCGGGTGGTACGAGCTGTCGCTCGGCAACCGCCGCGGAAAGCTCGGCCATCAGCTGCTCGTCGTCATAGTGCGCCATCATCGTCCCCCGAAATTGTTGGCACTGGAGTTATCGGATTCCAGGAATGACGTCAACGCAGGAGTCGCCCGGAGGTGATCGAGGTACCTCGATCGAGTCGGTCCGATACTGCCAATGGGAATCCCGAGCCGTTGGCTGATCTCGCGGTAGCTGACCGGGGGATCTGCAACCAATAGCAGAAGGAGTTCACGTTGCTTGGCGGGCAGCTCGGACAGGGCGTCGCGCAGCACCTGATGACGTTCGCTGCGGAGCAGGTCCTCGTCGATGGAGGGTGACTGCGGCTGGTGGGGAAATGCCTGATCGGCCATGGGATCGACCTTCACCGTTCGACCGTCGGATTTGATCACTCGGAGTGCCTCGTTGCGGGTCGTCACGGCGATCCAGCCAGGGAGTGCCGCGGGCTCCCGCAGGTCGTCAAGGTGCTCGACCAACCTGAGCCAAACCGTTTGATTGACGTCCTGCGCGTCGCTCCTGGACAGCCTGAAGGCGCCGATGACCGAGTAGACCAGCGGCAGATACCTCTTGACTATCAGCTCCCAGGCTCTTTCGTCACCGTGGGCTGCGGCGGTGACGAGTTCATCGACGGTCGTCAGTTCGGTCATGTGCCGGCGCCTCCTTCGCTGGTCCCGTCGCAGCTGCGAAGAACGAGACCAACTACCCTCATCGCTGATCACTCCGATCGTCTGCTGATACACATTCATCAGCGCCAATCCGGCCTGCGACGGCCAGCTCACGTTGCGGCAGCAGATCGGGTCGTTGTCCGGCGCCCATGCAGACGAATGATGCCGCCGAGGCCCAGTTGGCGGCACCCTGGCTAGCCGCATCCTGCTGGACTGCGGCGAGGGCTGCTGCGGCCGACTTACCGGATCGGAGTTCGGTGTGGTACCCGTGCATCACCGAAACCGTCTCCCGGTCGACAACCGAGATGACGGGAGCGATCAGTGAGGCGGTGCCCTGAGCCAGTAGCGCGGCCGCCATCCCCAGGACCTCGTCGATGGAGATCACGTGCGGGAGGGCCGCTTCGCACGCAGCGAGCACGACGTGATGCGGGGCTCGGTCGAGCCGGTCGAGGTCGTAGACGGTCAACGGCCCATCGACCATCAGCAGGGAGGAGAACAGAGGGTTGTCGGACCGCAATCGGCCGTGCGCAGCGATGTGCACCAGCGCAGCTCCGTCCATGGCGTCCGAGACCGCCGCCACCGTGGCGTCCGCACCGGTCAGCATGCGCGCGTTGCCATGAATTGCCGCAACGGCGTCAGCCTCCTGAACCGCTCCCGGCAGGTCCGGCCCCGCGACGACAGTGGTCGCCCTGTCGGCCCCCGGGTGCGCGATGGCCGACGCGCCGTGCCACAGCGACGCCGAAGGGCTGATGGTCACCGGACGTCCCGAGCAGGAACGAAGTATCGACCAAGGGAGCGATTGCAGCCGACCGATGGGAACAACCGCGATCTCGCGGTCGCCGACGTCCCCGAGCAGTGGGCGCATCAGCTGCCGATCGAGGACTTCCCGCAGCCGATCGACGCCGGCCATCGCTGCCTGCAGGGCACTCTCGGACGACCGCGGGTTTGCCAGCCGGCGGAGGGCAAAGAACAAGTGCGGCAGGCCTTGTCGAACTGGCTCAAGCGGGCCGAGTTCGTGAAGCCGGGCCTTGCCATTGACCAGGGTCACCCCATGCAGGTTGTCATCCAGTTCGACGTATTCGATCAACGCGGTGTCGCCGAGCGACGACGAGAGTTCGGGGATGGCGAGGGGCTTGAGCCCGTGACCGCTTTCGGCCGGCGACCGCCGCCAGTTGTCCGCGACCGCATGCTCCAGTCGCACCTGCCGCTGCGACAGCGCGGTCGGGACGCGGTCACCGGCCCGACGCTTCTCATCGATCTCCGTCATCGTGGTGCGAAGGTCCGCCAGGTCGCCGGCGAGCAAGGGGTCGTCCGGTGGTCGAACCGCACGCCATCGGAGGGCGCTCGCGCGGCCGCGTTCGACGAACGACAGCACTGAGCGTGCGTTGCCGTCCTCCAGGGCCATCCGCAGTCCGAGGGTGGCGAGGGTCCCGCGATGAGTGGAGACGTGGGCGCGCAGTTCCGTCGCCCCGAGGGTCGCCTGATAGGTGTCGATGACGCGCAGCCCAGCCGAAATCGCCGACCTGGAGCCGCGCCGATGACCGTCCGCCTTTCGAATCAGTGCCTCTGCGAGCCAGGCGCGCGCCCTTGCGTCGGCGGGGCCGTTGAACCTGGCCCGACCTGCGGCCTGGAGATCACGACGCGCGTCGGATCGCTGACCCCGGTCGAGTGCCAGCCGTCCGGCGAGCACCCTGGCGTCCAGTGCTGGGACGATCCAACCGGCGGCGGCAAGGTCGTCCGCGGATCGACGAGCGCGGGACGGCGCGACCCCAGCGGGGTTGGTCACGACGTCACCCTGGAGCTTTGCGTAACGTGCGAGCGCCAACCCATCGCGCCGACCCAGTTTTCGGTAGCCGCGTTCGGCCTGCTGGGCGCTGATGCTGGAGACGTCGATATCGCCTTGCATCAGGGCAACGGTGGACAGCAGCAGTAGTGCCTCCGGAATCTGAAGATTCCGGTGCTGGGCGCGGTGGGCTCGAACCGCTGACTCTGCTGCCGACCTGGCCTCGTCGAGCAGGCGGACCGAGAGCAGCAGCTCCCCCTGGTCACTGAACAGCGAACCGACCTCCATGCCGAGGCGCTCGAACGCCTGTTCTGCCGTACGAAAATGTTGGAGCGCGTCGACAACCTCTCCGCGGCTGGAATTGAGCCAACCCAGATTGTGCTCGAGATAGGCCGCAAACAAATCAAGCCCGGCCTCCTCGCACAGGCGCCGGCAAGCCATCAGATCCTCTTCCGCAGCGGCGAAGGCTCTGCGCGTGATGAAGATCAGGCTGCGATTCGACCGCGCCCGAATCTCCCATGCCGCGTCGCCGGACTCACGGAGCAGGGGCAGCGCCTTGCGCGTATCGGCGAGGGATTCCTCGATACGACCCAGGTCCTGTAGGACCGCCGCCCGCTGAACAAGACCCCGCGCCGCGGCCGGTCCGTCGAGGTCGACCAGGGCCGCCTCGATCTCGTGGATGGCACGGGTTGACAGGCCACGGACCCCGAGTGTGACCGCCAGCGGCATCCGGGCTTCGGCCGCCAGGCGACGGGAGCCGGCCTTCTCGGCAAAGGCGATCGCTTCTCGAAGCGCCTTGGTCGAGCCGGTGAGATCACGAAGGTGGAGGCGTGCTATCCCCAGCGCCCTGGAGGCAACACTTGCTGCGGAGTGAGCCTTCAACGACCGTGCTACTCGAAGCGCTGTGTTCGCCATTTCCTGAGCGCGACCCGGAGCGTCGCTCGCGAGCCTGAGAGCATCCGCCGCCAGGTCCTCGACATTCTCCACGGTCTGCAAAAGGGTCTCCCCGCGTCGTGCACCTGCGGTGGCCTCGAATTGACACAATGGACAGAAATCATCAACAGGTGCTTTGGAATCCTACGCCCAGCGGATTGTATGAGGCGCATGGGCCGAAAGGTGAGCAGCGATTGGCGAATGGGTGACTCGATGAGCAGTCGGCGGTGAGCGGCCGGCCTGTGTGACACCACCGCTGCTCCGAATGGGGAGAAATGACGCGCTTGAAATCTGGCTTGCGGCCAGCAGCGCGATCAGTACGATCACACGAATGAGTATCGTCGCACCTGCGAAAAGGAATGAAGTCGAACGAATCCTCCCGGACCAGTTGGTGGTGGCGACGCCATACGCTTCTGCCGTGATCGACAAGTTGAACAGCGACACATTCAAGATGCGGGTAGGCGTCGAGCATTCCGAGGAATGTGTTCCGCTTGGGCTGACTCGAATCAAATTCGAGGGACCCTATCGCGATGGTATTAAACCTGAATTGGTAGATGACGACGGGGTGCTGAAGATCGGCGCGGTACTCGTCAAGCTGCGTGCCGAATTTGGTGAAGAAAACGCCGGCTGGTACCCCACCATGGGTAAGAACCGAGCCCTTGCGGACAACATTATCGGCGGCGGATCGACGATTTACAAGGGAGTGGGAGAGCCTGAAGTAATTCCCGAACGGGACCTCCCCGTTGTCGCAGAGAAGTGGAGTGGCGCCGGTTGGCCGAATGAGCCCGGCGGTGGCGTGCGGGTCGGTATTGTCGATACTCGTGTGCTCAAGGTGCCTCCCTTGGCTGGGGCGTTGCGCTGCAAAGCACACGACATGTTGCGGATGGACGAAGTCGCGACTCGTGCCGGACACGCCACGTTCGTCGCAGGTCTGATTCTCAGCGTCGCTCCTGGGGTGGAGCTCCTTGTCCGTGGAATTCTGGACAACAATGGGGTCTCCGACTCCTGGGAGGCGGCAAAGGCAATTGTGGAGATTGGCAACAGGGTCGACATCCTCAACCTGTCGTTCGGGTGTCTGACCGGTGATGGTCAACCGCCGCTCGCTTTGGCCACTGCAATTGACCTGATTGATCCGAAGACCGTAATTGTCGCCGCAGCTGGCAATTTTGATCCTGACGGCCCAATTACGGCTGACATCGATCAGCACGAGGACGTCAAAGTCAGAAGATGCGCCTCGTTTCCCGCTGCGTTGGATAATGTGATCGCCGTGGGTTCGGCAAAGGACGGAGTAATAGCCGACTACAGCCCGCACGGGCCTTGGGTCGACGTCTACGCCGACGGCGGTACATCCGAATCTCCCGTGCAGAGCAGGTTTTTGCAAGCCAAACCCTTCAGCGGCTACGCGGCGTGGAAGGGGACCTCCTTCGCTGCGGCTCAAGTCACTGGCGCTATCGCGGCGGAAATGACATCCGACGACGAGTCGGCACACAGGGCCTGGAATGCCATCACGGATCGCTTCAGGCCCGAGATTCTCCACGTGCCCCAACTGCCGGAAGAACTCGGCGTCGCCGCGCCGCCGCCGATTAGCTCGCGCATCATCAAACCGGTGCAATGGTTTTAATTCGGCGCCGGATCTGATAACGCTTCTGTCAGTCCTTGGTGAAGTCTGCGGCACGGGCATGGTGGGTCCATCTGATCGACGCGCCAGACCCGGCCGATGGTCTCCTCAATGGCGGTTGTCGTTGGCGGAGCCAAAATTACCACTCACGCATACTCATCGTCCGACACGGATCATCCCCTGAGTCGCTGGGCCCGCCTCAGCCTGATCGAACCATGTGAGCGATCTGTGAATCTGAGTTCCGCCGTCAGGCTTGTATCTGCTCCCATGCTGGTGAATCAGTAGTCCGTCAGGTACTTCGTGTGCGCCGGCGGGACGCCCGCTGGAGACCAGATGGGCAACGACGTGATCAGAGCAGGCAGAGCAATCAACTCGCGGCGTCGACCGTTTCGAATCGCAACGGTGTCCGCCGCGGCGCTCGCGTTAGTCCTCGCGACCGCGCTGACATTGTTCAACTACAACGGCACCGCACAAGCCGCCGTCCCTGCCGAGGACCCCTGCGTCGATGGGGCTTACGTGGTGAAGTACCCAAAGGAGTGTGGTGTCGAGTTTCCCGACCCGGAGACTGTTACATCAATTTCGACGGAAACCACCAGAGTTCTGGTGCCGACGACCGAGACGGTGACGACGAGTGTGTTGGTGCCGACGACGGAGACGGTGACGACGAGTGTGTTGGTGCCGACGACGGAGACGGTGACGACGAGTGTGATGGTGCCGACGACGCAGGCGGAGACGACAGCCGTCCCAACCACCGTGACCGCGGATCCCACGACCGTGACGGCACCCACGAATGATACGGCGACCACCACGCTCACCGAGGCGGTGACGAACTTCCGGACGATCACCGAGTCAGCGACGGAAACGGACCGAGTCACCGTCACCGACCGGACAACGGAACGCGTCACCGACACCGTCGCACCGATCTGGTGGAACGCGCCGTCGATCAACCCACAGACGGGTCAACGGCCGGGGGTCTCGCTCTCGGCCACCCAGGTCCAACCTGGCGACAGCCTGACCGTGAGAGGGATCGGTGGTACTCCCGGCGAAGAGGTCCGGATCGTGCTGCACTCCGACCCGATCCAGATTGGCACGGCGACCGTCGATTCCAACGGCACCTTCGAGAAGGTCGTCGTCATCCCCCTTGACACGATCCCTGGCCAGCACACCATCGACGTGGTCGGCGTGTCCTGCGGAGTCACGACATCGGTTCCGCTGACGGTCGTCGCGGGCCCGGCTGCGGCCGCCTTCGACGATCAGGACGGGGCGGTGCGGCCCGTGTCCGCGAACGGCACCCTGAGCTACACCGGGGTCGACGCCACCTTCTCGCTCATTCTCGGGATCGCCCTGCTCGTGATGGGCGGGGTCCTGACCCTGGCGTTCCGGCGCCGTCCGGCCGCCGGAAAGCACCGCTACTAAAAGGATCGTCCGCCTGCAGCGGCAGAACCTTTGGGCGATCGGCAATGTCCATGAGCACCCGCACGTCAGTAGGAACCGAGGCAACACAGATGACTGGCTACTCCATGGGGGTGGACCTGGGTACCACCTTCACCGCGGCCGCAACCGTCGACGAAACGGGCGTTCCGACCATGGTGGGCCTTGGCAACAGGGCCATGCAGATCCCGTCAGTGGTGCACATCGGGGCCGATGGTTCGACCCTGGTGGGAGAACTCGCCGAGCGTCAGGCTGCCACCGATCCGGCCAGCGTGGTGCGGGAGTTCAAACGACGGATGGGCGACGCCGTGCCGATCTACGTCGGGAACCGACCCGTCACTGCAGAGGTTCTCAACGGGACGTTGTTGCGGTGGGTGATCGATCAGACGAGCGAGCGGATGGGCGGGCCGCCATCGCACGTCACGCTGACCCACCCGGCTACCTGGACGCAGTTCAACATCGGGAAGCTTGCTGAGGCCGCCGAGTTGGCGGGAGTATCCGGCGTCACCATGTGCTCGGAACCCGTTGCGGCGGCGACGCACTACGCCGCCGGCAACGCGGTCGCCATTGGCGATCGGATCTGCATCTACGACCTCGGCGGCGGAACCTTCGATGTCTGCGTCGTGGTCAAGACCGCGGACGGCTTCGAAATCCTGGGCACTCCCTGCGGCGTCGACGACGTGGGCGGAATTGACTTCGATAAGCAGATCATCCGCGCGGTCCATCGGGGCATTTCCAGCGCCCATCCGGGACTTGACCCTGACGATCCCGGGTATGGCGTGTTGCGTCGCGAGTGCGTTGACGCGAAGGAAGCGCTGTCCGTCGATGTGGACACCGTCGTCCCGGTGGCGTTGAGTGGATTTTCCACGTCGTATCGCCTGACTCGCAGCGAATTCGAGTCGATGATCGACGCGGCGATCGAATTGACGATCACGGCCACCCGGAGTGCCCTGAAATCCGCAGGTGTGTCCCCGAGTGATCTTTCGGCGCTGGTTCTGGTCGGAGGATCGTCGCGGATTCCGCTCGTTTCCGAGAAGCTCGCACACGCCTTCAAGTGCCGACTGGCCGTGAACACCCATCCCAAACATGAGGTTGCGCTCGGCGCGGCCATGGCCGGGGCGCCGACGGTGTCCGCAGAGCAGCCAACGGATCCGCCACCCCGTCGGCCGTGGGCGTCGGAACGACGGCGCAAGGCCGTGTTGGGCGTTTCGGGGGTGGCGGCCGCCGTGATCCTCGTTGTGCTCGTCGTCGGTCGCTCCTGGATCTTGCCCTCCGCGTCAGCAGAATCGACGTCAGCGCAAGCAACATTGTCGGCGCCGTCCCTCGGCGACACCGGTGCGGCTGCTTCGGACCCGACTGCGGCGTCGACGCCTACCTCGTCCGCTCCCGGCCTGGCGACGGCCGCACCGAGGTCCACTTCGCCGCCGGGTCCGGCCACGTCGCCGGTGGCCCCGTTGCCCGAAAGCACCGTTCTGGCACCGGCCTCCTTGGATCAGGAAAGCGAGGCGTGGCTGCGCACGCTGTGCCGAGGGGGATCCCAGATGGAGGACGCAAAGATCATCCCCGGGGCGAGCTATCAGGGTGTCAGGGCCGCGCAGAAGGCATATGTGGATTCCTACAGCCAGCGGGCGGCCATTGCCAGGGCAACGGCCGACGCCCTGGAACTCATGGGAACCCCATCAGTGGCGGGCGGACGCATTGACGCCATAGGGGCGGTGGATGGCCTCCGTCGTCTCGCCGACATTCTGGACGACGGCGCGCGGGTCCTCGCTGGGGCGGCAGTCACCACGGTCCCCGAGTTGCTCGCCGCTGATGCTGCCGCGACAGCTCAGATTCGGCAGGGCTATCAACCGGCGGATATGCGGCTCCTGTCGGCGGATGAACTGGGATTCGTGGCCGCACTGCCCGGGTGTGAGTCACTCGGTCACTGAAAATGGCGATCGGGACTGGGCCACAACAGGCACCCCCGAGGACAAGGTGCCGTGGGGCGTCCTGGATGGCCTGGCCGATCCTGACGGTTTCACCACCAGTCGATCGATTCTTGGGCCTTTCGATCCGAGGATCCGCCCGGCGTTGCCCTTTGAGGCAGATGATCTTGCCCCGCCAACGGCCCGTGACGACGTCGACGTAGCCGGACATTTCACCCAGGATTGGACCTGCCCGTTCTGCCGCGCCGACGGGGGGATCGCACCACGATGCTTCTAGAAATGACGAGAACCCGGCGCAACTCCAGTCTCGGATCCGGCCGGCGTACGGAATCACCGATATTTCCTCGGCAGTTGCGTCGCCAATGAAGTCTGCCGCCGAACGCGCTGATTCCGGTCCGGATGTCGCTGATCCCGCGGCCGCGCGCCAGCGCAAGCCGCAGCTCCAGCCGGTCCGGAGGTCTGCTGCGCTGATGAACCCGCGCGCGATGGCCATGTTGCAGCGCAGCGCCGGGAATGCCGCCGTGGCAGGAATTGTCGGTAGTCGAGGAAGCTCAGCCAGCTCGGGTGCAGTCCCGCTCGGCGGGGGCTCATCGCAGGCCGTGGAATCCGAGAATCCAGTCGACGGCATCACCGCAGCGCTCACGGACGGGCGACGCAATGCCGGAATCGGTGACCCGGGCGAGAGTGATGATCACCTGCCGGTGCAGCGTGACAGCAATCCGGCGTTCAGCGCATTGATGATGGCCAAACTCAAGTCACCGGGCGAGCAGGCGGTCACCGAGATCGACGCCGCGCTGAAGGAGATCCGCCGTGACGAACCGGCGATCGACACGGTGGAGAAGGGTCTGAAGGCTGCGAAGGCCGCGGGCGTGCCCGTCGACCTGGAGGGGCCGAAGCCGCCGGCCTCGGCGCTCGCGGTGACAAAGACCGGCTTCGGCCCCGGGTCCGTGCCTCCGAAGAAGCCGGTATCGCCCACCAAGCCGGTGCCCGCGGTCCATCCACTCGGCAAGGCCGCAGCCAAGACCTTTAAGCCGGGCGGCGGCAAGGGCGCGCCGGGCGGAACTCCTCCGGCGCCGGCGCCAGCCGGGGCCGGCGGCACAGCGCCGATGGTCGGTCCCGCACCGTTGACCGCGGACAAGCTTCTGCAGCCGCCGGTGGCGCCAACCGGCACGGCGCCGGATGCGGACCCGGCCTTCGCTCAGGTGAAAGGCAACGTCAAGGGTTTCGCCAAGAGCAAGAGGGCGCACCCACCGGCCGCATCGAAGGCGAAGGAGGCGCAAGACGCGGCGATCGCCCCGACCGATGACCTCGGCAGCCAGGCGAAGGCGGCCAAGGTCGACGCGATGGACGCCCAACCGGCGGGTTCGTTCGACAAGAAGGCGTTCATCACGGCCGTGAAGGCCGCGATCGAGGCAAAGTCGCCGAAGACGCTCAAGGAGGCGGACAACTACAAGGAATCGGGGAAGGCAGGCGAGGTCAAGGGCGAGGTCAAGGGCCTGGTCACACAGGGAAAGGACGGACAGGCCAAAGACATCGAGACCGCCACCGATGCGCCGCCGGATCAGTCGAAGGCCGTCCCAAAGCCGGTGACCCCGATGGAGCAGGAGCAGGCCGGGCAG
The DNA here is from genome assembly GCA_963730295.1 of uncultured Actinomycetota bacterium. Lineage (GTDB taxonomy): Bacteria > Actinomycetota > Actinomycetes > Mycobacteriales > Nakamurellaceae > Nakamurella. Next base: position 382,756 of record CAVSRE010000020.1, read on the forward strand.
CCGGTGCAGATTCCGGCCGCGGGCGCTATCCCCAAACTGGCGCCGGCCGAGCAGGTCAATCTCGCCGCCGGTAAACAGCAGGCCAATCAGGAGATGGCGGACGCGGAAGTCAGCGACCAACAACTCGCGGAGTCCAACGAGCCCGAGTTCCAACAGGGCCTTGCTGACAAGAGGGCCGCTGCGGCGCACGCCGACTCGGCCCCCGGCGAGTTCCGGGCGCAGGAGAAAGAGGTCCTGACGCGGAGCAAGTCGGAGGCTGCCGCGGAGACGACCGCCGGCGTCACCGGCATGCAGGGCGCCAAGGGTGCTGCGCTGGCCAAGCTGGTCGCGGACAAGGGCAAGGCCAAGTCGAAGGACGAGACCAAGCGCGCCGAGGTCACCACCAAGATCCAGGGGATCTTCGCGGCCACCGAGGTCGATGTGAAGAAGATCCTCGATGGCCTCGACCCCAAGGTGGAGAAGGAATTCGAACAAGGCGAGGCCGGTGCCCGCTCGGCGTTCGAGTCCTACGTCGCCGCGAAGATGTCCGCGTACAAGAAGGATCGGTACGGCGGCTGGCTCGGCGGACTGCGCTGGGCCAAGGACAAATTGCTCGGCATGCCCGACAAGGTCAACGAGTTCTACGAGGCCGGCCGCGAGCTGTACCTCAAGCAGATGGCCGGCGTCATTTCCCGGGTGGCCGATATTGTCTCGATCGACCTCACCGCGGCGAAGCAGCGGATCGCCAAGGGCAGGGGCGAAATCGCCGCCTACGTCAAGTCCCTCCCGAAGGATCTGCAGAAGGTCGGTTCCGAGGCGTCGAAGGAGATCGGCGAGAAGTTCGAGCAGCTCGAGAGCGATGTCAACGACAAACAGGACGCGGTGGTCGACACCCTCGCGACGAAGTACGTCGAGGCACGCAAGGGCCTGGACGAGCGGATTGAGGCCTTGCAGGCCGAGAACAAGGGCCTGGTCGACAAGGCCATCGGTGCCATCAAGGCGATCATCAACACCATCCGCCAGCTCGCGGCCATGCTCAAGAACGTGCTCTCCCGGGTCGCGGGGGTCGTCGGCGACATCATCAAGAACCCGATCGGCTTCCTCGGCAACCTGATCGCCGGGGTGAAAGGCGGCATTCTCAAGTTCAAGGACAACATTCTCGATCACCTCCGAAAAGGCCTGATGAGCTGGCTGTTCGGGGCGCTCGCCGAAGGTGGCATCGAGATCCCGGACAAGCTCGACATCAAGGGCATCATCAAGCTGCTCGCCTCGCTCTTCGGGCTGACATGGGCCAACATCCGCAACCGGCTCGTCAAACAGATCGGCGAGAAGGCCATGGCGGCGGCCGAGAAGGGCGTCGAGATCTTCAAGATCATTGCCACCGAGGGGATCGGTGGGTTGTGGCAGATGCTGATCGAGAAGCTCGGCGACATCAAGGAAATGATCCTCGAGCAGGTGAAAGACTTCGTCATTACGAAGATCATCACCGCCGGGATCACCTGGCTGATCGGGTTGCTCAACCCGGCCGCGGCATTCATCAAGGCCTGCAAGCTGATCTACGACGTCGTCATGTTCTTCGTCAGCAATGCGGCGCGCATCGTCAAGTTCGTCAACACCGTGATCGACTCGGTGGCCGACATCGTGCGCGGCAATGTCAGCGGCGTGGTCAACAAGATCAACGACGTGCTCGGTCAGATGGTGCCGATCATCATTGGCTTCCTGGCCAGCGTGATCGGGCTCGGTGGGATCGGGCAGAAGATCCGGCAGATCGTCCAAACCCTACAGAAGCCGATCACCAAGGCCCTGGACTTCGTGATCAAGACCGGCCTCAAGCTGGCCGGGCCGATCATCCGCGGCATCAAGGGCATCAGCGGCAAGGTGAAGGCGAAGGTTGCCGCGGGGAAGGCCTGGGTCAAGGGGAAGGCCGGGGCAGTCAAGGCCAAACTGCTGGGCGGTGATGACAGCCCCGCGGGCAAACAACAACGACTCGAAAAGGGGGTTAGAGGAGGCGTTTCCGCGGCGAATAGGTTTGCCGGAAAGACGGTCGGCGACCGCGTGCTGCGCCCCATGTTGGGCGCCATCCGGGTGCGGTACGGCCTCTCAACGCTTGAGCCGGTGAAACAGGGCAGCACCTGGGCCGTCCACGGCGAGGTGCAGCGAATGACTTCACCGACGTTGGCCAACGCATCAGATGTATCCGCCCCAGGTGGGAAGGTTGAGCCGGCACCACCAGGTACCGCACCCTTGAATTTGCCTTTCGAGATGGCCGGAAAGTCACACACGATTGATGTCACTGCGGGACAGAACCCGGTGATCACCATGCACTCTGTTCATGGCGGGGAATTGCTGGCCAAGATCCAGACCGCCCTTCGTGCTCCCGGACTGCCGCCCACTCAACTGGCTGACCTTCAGAAGATCGAAGCACTGGCTCGCAAATTCCGCATGCTGATCATCGGACACGTTCGGGCAAAGACTCAATGTCCGCCGGGTGCCCCGGAGATTTCCGACCTGCTGACCGCGATCAAGGCTTACGGCAGCATCTACAAGGCCACTGACTTCGATCCCATGGCTGGTCAGGCGGCCTCACTCCGTCTGCACGGCGGTTACACCTGGCTCGCCGGGCTCGGCTTGGCCGATCAGTTCGAGGCACGAATCCTGGCCCAGTTGGGGGACTTTCCACCGGGGAAGATCAAGAAGATCCTGGACGTGATGGACAAATACAAGGCGCACCCGGCGCTCGAACAGAAGGTGCGGAAGGCCGTTGAGACCAACCGATTCTGGTCGCCGAACCACGGGAGTTTCTTCGAAATCGGTGATATGCGCTCGATCAACGATGTCCGCTTCATGGAAGTCAACGTCGGTGGTCGGGTAATCGACATGCTCACCGGGGCTGGGTTGCTGGTTGACCAGAAGTATCTGGTGGCCGAAAAACTCGTGTCGGCGACCCCTGGGGGGCCGGCCACCCCGCAACTCGACCCGCGACTCGTGGCTCAGGCGACCGCGATGGCCGGCGCCGCGAGTGGCGGCCAGGTGATCAGCGGCATCCCGGTGACAGGATGGGAGATCCACTACGCTCAGCCTTTGACCCCGGCAATCGCCGCGATGATCGCAGCCCGGGGTTGGACCGGAAACTTCGTTCGTAGCACTGAGGCCCGCAGTTACCTATGAGCATCATTGCGACTGCGCGGTAGGGAGGCTCATCACGATGGCTCTCGACGACTACGAGATCCACCTCGCCCGTGAAACAGCCGAACCCCCGATCCTGCAGGCCCTGGCCGCAGCGGGTCTGGTGTTGTACACCGAGGTTGACGAACGGGTCAGCCTCCCCATCGGTGGACACGCGTTCGGGACGGAGTTTGTCGGAGGATCGCCTCGCTCCGCCGGGTGGCAGGTAGCGTCGCTGTTTCTCGACGACGACTTCGAAGAACTCGGTACCCGTAGTTACCCGGCGTTCGTCGAGTGGATCTTCGCCAGCGCTCGGGTCGCTGGCCTAGCATCGATGCTCGTTCCAGCGCCGCACTCGGCTGGTGCCGGGTCCACCGGTCCAGGCGCACTCTTGGATGGACTCGTCGCGATGAGCGAAGGCGCGCCCGTCAAAGTGGCTCCGCCGGTTCTGTTCCGCTCCGCCCGCGCATGGCCCCTGATGTCCGCGGGCCAAGTTCACGAGTTCTACCGGTTCGAATACCGCCGCGGGCTTGGCTCCCTGTTCGTCTTTGCCGATGTCCGCGCCGACAACTCCTTTGAGATCCTTGATACCCGCGGATTCCAGACCGAACTCCTGGGTCAATTGAGTCGGTAGGGCGATCCGTCCGGGCTGCCCGATCGGGCAACAAACACTGCCCCCGGTAGCGACCGTCCGCACATCCCCATCGCCGCCGAAAGAGCGCACGATCACTGCAATCTCGTGTGGTCTACCAAGGAGGCAGCATGCCGACCTACCTCTCTCCCGGCGTCTACGTCGAAGAGGTCGATTCCGGTTCGCGTCCGATCGAAGGGGTCGGGACCGCCGTCGCCGCCTTCGTCGGGCTGGCAGAGGACGGGCCGTTCAACGCCCCCACCCTGGTGCCGAACTGGACGGAGTACGTCCGGAACTTCGGCGGGTTCGTCGAGGGCTCCTACCTCGCGCAATCCGTCTACGCCTACTTCCAGAACGGCGGCGGCAACTGCTACGTCGTCCGCATCGGTCAGGCATCAAGTGGCAACGGCGGCAGCGGGCGGGGAGCCCGCGCCATCGCGGCCGGCCCGCAGGGCATGCTCGGCACCTACCGCGCGGTTGCCCTCGACCCGGGGACACCCGAAGGTGCCATCACCGTCGACGTCTCCGCCGTCGAGGGCGAAGGAGCCGAGGGCCTGTTCAGACTGGTGGTCCGGCAGGGCGACCAGGTGCTGGAGGAGTACGACCGGCTGAACACCGGTCGCGGCAAGGCCAACGTCGCCACCGCGGTCAACGCGGCGTCGAAGGTCATCCGGATCGAAGAGACCGCAACTGGTGCTGCCGTCGAGGCGCCCAGCGCGGGCTCCAGCGTCAGCCTCTACGCACCACCGCCACCGGCCGCCGTCCCGTCGCCCCGACTGTCCACCGACGACTATGTCGGCGACGTCGCCGAGCGGACCGGCTTCTCCGGTCTGGAGGCCGTCGACGAGGTCACCATGATTTGCGTCCCTGACCTGATGAGCGCCTATCAGCAGGGTGCGATCGACCAGGAGACCCTCAAGGCCGTCCAGCTGGCGATGATCGCGCACTGCGAGCTGATGGGGGACCGGATCGCGATCCTCGACCCGCCGCCCGGCCTGAACGCCCAGCAAGTCAAGGAATGGCGGGTTGACAAGGCGGGCTACGACTCGAAGTACGCCGCGCTGTACTGGCCCTGGGTCAAAGCCGCCGACCCGGCGTCCGGCAAGAACATCTTCATGCCGCCGTCCGGCTTCATGGCCGGCATCTGGGGGCGCAACGACGACACCCGCGGCGTGCACAAGGCTCCCGCCAATGAGGTTGTCCGTGGCGCGATCTCGCTCGAGGTGCAAATCACCAAGAACGAGCACGACCTGCTCAACCCGGTCGGCATCAATTGCATCCGGAGCTTCCCCGGCCGCGGGATCCGGGTCTGGGGTGCCCGGACGTTGTCCTCCGACCCCGCATGGCGCTACCTGAACGTCCGCCGGTTGTTCAACTACCTGGAGGAGTCGATCCTGAACGGAACGAACTGGGTGGTTTTCGAACCGAACGACGACGCACTGTGGGCCAAGATCCGCCGCACCATCGGCGCCTTCCTCGTCAACGAATGGCGCAAGGGCGCATTGTTCGGGCTCACCCCCGACGAGGCGTTCTATGTCAAATGCGACCGGGAGACCAACCCCGCAGAGGGCATCGACGCCGGCCAGGTCCTCTGCCGGGTCGGTGTCGCGCCGGTGAAGCCAGCCGAATTCGTGATCTTCCAGCTGTCTCAGTTCTCCGGCGGCACCAGCCTAGTGGCCGAGTGACATCGGGCTCATTGCAACACTCTGCAGCCTTCGTAAGCCCGTGTATCAGCCACAGCGACATCAAATACGATAAGGGAGCGACATTATGGCTCTGCCAGATCTCGACAGCTCGGTTGGCCATTCCTTTGGTCTCGAGGTCGACGGCATCACCATCAAGTCCATCACCGAGGTCTCGGGCCTCAAGATGGAGCAGGATGTCATCGAACTCAAGCAGAACGGCCCTGACGGTAAGTATTCGATCAAGAAGCTGCCTGGCCGATGGAAGTCGGGTGAGGTCACGCTGACCCGCCCGCTGACCGCCGACCAGAGCTTCGAGAAGTGGATCAAGGACTCTCAGTTCGGCAAGATGTCCGACGTTCGCAAGGGCGGTGCCGTCGTGGTCTACGACTACGAGGGCAATGCCGTCAAGCGGTACAAGCTGACGGCCGCCTGGCCGAAGAGCCTGGAAATCGGCTCGCTGAAGGCAGGCGACACCAGCGTGCTGACCGAGAAGATCGTCGTCACCTTCGAGCGGCTCGAGGTCGAGTAATGCGTCGCAGTTCCGCCGTTGCGGCTTTCGAGGCAATCCAGAGTTCCCCGGAGCCGTCGAACTCAATTTCTCGGGAACCGGAACAGGGGCTGCGGACAGAGTTCAGCTTCCTGTTGCCCCGTGGTTATGTCGACGGAAGCGGCACGGTGCACCGCGACGGGGTGATGCGACTGGCGACAGCGCGCGACGAGTTGGTGCCACTCCGGGACGACCGGGTTCGGGAGAACCCGGCTTACCTGACGGTGGTGCTCCTCGGCCGGGTCGTCACCCGGATCGGCACGATCGATGACGTGCATGCCGGCATGATCGAGAACCTGTTCGCCTCGGACCTTGCCTTCCTGCAGGACCTCTACCGGCGGATCAACCAGGAGGGCCACACCCGAGCCGCGGTGACCTGCCCGAACTGTGAGCACCAGTTCGCCGTCGACGTCGCTGGTGGGCGCCTGGGGGAATCGTGACGTACGCGCCCGACCGGATCTACGAAGAGGTCGCGTACATCGCATTTCATTTCCACTGGCCCCTCGACGACCTGCTCGATCTCGAGCATCGGGAGCGCCAGCGATTCGCCGGTGAAATCGGAAAGATCAACATGCGCATTGAACGAGGGAGGTGACCGGTGGCCCGCTGGTGGAGACGGGGTGACGCGGATCCCGCTCTGCCACAATCACATTCGGTCAACAAGGTCGCCCTGCCTGCGCCGCCGTCCGTGCAACGGGCGGCGTGGCGGGACCTTCCGCCGCTCCGGCCAACCCTGATCAGTACCCCGCCGGTCGCCCCCCGCGACTCGTTCACCGCGTCGCTGGCCACGTCGCACAACCCGAGCTTCCTGGCCCCACTCGGTCATGTCGTCGATCCGGACGGCCCGAGTGGTCATGTCCAGGGCCTTGCCAGTCCGGTTGCCCCACAGGTCATTTCCACCGGACCCGACCTGCCGGTCGCTCAGCGCCAGGTATCGTCGTCCTCCTCATCAACGCCCTCATCGGCGTCTTCAATTGTGCAGCGGCTACTTACCCCAAAGATCTGGTTTTCCGATACCGCCGACCGGACCGCGACCGCCGCGCCGACCCAGTCCGAGCCGATCTTCTCCATTCCGGAAGAACAGGCACCGCTAGCAGCCGAAGATCACCCGCGACACCTGGACGCCACCTCGCCAACGACGAGCCATCCATCCTTCACCTCGGCCCCAGACCAGGACGTCGCACGGTCGCTCCCGGTGGTCGCCGCGCCGCCGTCATCAGCTGCAGCCGCCCCGGCAGCGACGGTATCCCGGCATATTGCCAACGACCACGAACATGCCGGAGCCGTCCCGGACCAGCAGTCGGCACCCGAACCTGCGGCACCCGAACTTGCGGCACCCGAAACTGTGGCCCCCGAAACTGCTGCCGCGGATTCCGCACCGCCGATCGCACCGTTGCTCGGTGACATCGGGCAGTCAACCGATGAGCAAACCACCTCCGGGCCGGGGTATCACGCGGGCTCGGAGTCTTCGATGTCCGCGCCGGGGCCGCTGGCAGCCGCCACGGTCCAGCGATCCACCGCCGACACTCCGGTCCGCCGGCCAGGGTTGGGGGCGCCGCTGGCGGCTCCTGCCGTCCCGAGTACTTCAGCACTGACCAGTCCGAATATACCTGCGGTGCAACGAGTTCCAGTGCCACGCGACCTGCTTTCCGGCTCGCCATCGGCGTCGTCGAACCCACCGCGAGGTCGGCGCAGCCCGGAGCCACCTGGGGCGGCGCCGCCGGTTCAACGCTCGGTGGCGGTGGATCCGAACGAGCACTCCGACGTCCACCGCCACGCGGAACAGACGGATGAGGCCGCAGCTAGTAGTACCACCGGGAACACGCCCGATGTGCCGGTGCTGGGCCTGTCCGCCCTGATGCGCGCCCCTGACCCGGCGGCACCTGCGCATGCGGCGGCCTCATCCGGCGATACCGAAAGCGCCGGGTCGTACGCGCCCCCGACCATCGCGGGACCATCATCACCCGCTGTGCAGCGAGCAAGCCGCCCAAGAGGGCTCGGCGCGCCACTGAGCATCGGGGCGCCGGCATCCCTCGGTGAATCACCCATGGCGGTGCAACGCCACATGGATTCCGCCGGATCGGGATTCGGGCCCCACTCGCCGACTTCCAGCGACTCCCAGAGGTCCGCAGCCGCCGCGGCCGCTCAGTCGTCCATCGCTGATGCACCGACGGTCGGCCACGCCGATCCACTCGCGACTCCGACTGCACCACTGTTGGAATACAGCGAGACCTCCAGTGCCACAGGGCCGTCACCGAGTGACACTGCAGCATCCGTTGCGATGCACATGGCTGAGGTGCACGTCCCAACGTCGGTCCAGCGGGCATTCGACGTGGCTTCCCCGACAACAGTCGGCCCGTGGGCGGCGACGTCCTCATACGACGGGGGATCGCAGTCGGGTTCCGCCGCCGATGGCGGCGATCACTTGGACACTCCGTTTCCTGCCGCGGTTGCCCCACTGCTGGGCGACTCGACTGATCCACTGGGCACTGCCGCTCCTTCGTCGACAGGTGTTTCCTCGCAGCCTTCCGCCGGTGCGGTGCCGGGGGCCAATGTTCAACGCGCCGCGTCAGCGAGCGGGGCGGGGACACCGATCCACCGGACGCCAACGCCATCGACCGGTTTCGGCGCGCCCATCTCAGCGGTCCCATCGACCGTGGCGGCCGGCGATCGGATTGTCACAGCCCGAGAAATGCCCCTACAGCGGATGTTTGAGCCCGGAGTGGCGGCCATCGCGAGCGGTGCAGCATATTCCGACGGCGGAAATTCGGTGGTCTTTCGGCCGCCGATGCCCAACCCACCGTTGCCCAACCCACCGACGCCAAACCCGCCAGTGATCGACGCACCGACGAGCCCACCGACTACCAGCACAGCCAGGCCGGAATTGCCTATGGCCAACCTCCCCGTGGCCCGATCAGCAATGGCCCCCCTGGCCATGCCGAGCTCACCGCCGACCAACCCAACCCTCGGCTCGTTCTTCGGGGGCGATCAGGCGGTGCAGCGCTTCGGGCTGCCGAGCGTCTCATCGTTGACGAGCAGCGCACGCAACGCGGTGGGTGGGGTGGCCGACACCGCCCGGCAGGCAGCCGGCAACTATGCCGATACCGCGCGAAACACCGCCAGCGGCTATCTCAATCAGGCAGGTGGCGCGGCCGGCAATGCCGCGAGCACAGCTGGCGGGTACCTCGACTCGGCACGGAGTGCGGCGGGTGACTATGCCGATTCCGCTGCGGGCGCCGCGGGCGGTTACCTGGCGTCTGCGCGCAATGCGGTGGGTGGGGTTGCCGACCAGGCGGCCGGAATGTCCGATCAGGCAGGGGCCGCAGTCGGCAACGCAGCATCAGCCGCGCAGGGGGCAGTCGGGGGTGCGGTTGACACCGTGAGTAATGCTGCGAGCGGCGTTCAGGCAGCAGCAGGCGACGCGGCGTCCGGCGCAGCCGGAGCGGTAGCGGGTGCGGCCGGCGCAGCCGCCGGAGCGCTACCGACCGACCTGGACGAGTTGGCTCGCCGGTTGTTCGATCCGCTGAGCGCCAGGTTCAAATCCGAGCTGTGGCTGGACCGGGAAAGAGCCGGAATGGTCACGGACCTCCGCCGTTAGATGTCGCAGAAGCAATTGACAGTTCCCACCTAGCAAGGAGATCCAGATGGCTGACGAGGATCCAGCAGTCAGCGTTTGCTTCAAGGTCAAGATCGACGAATTCCCGCTGGGGCTGTTCAACAGCTGCGAAGGTCTCGGGATCGAGATCGTCCTGGAACAGCGCGAAGAGGGCGGCAACAACACGATGGTCTGGCAGTTGCCGACCAGGATGAAATACACCAACGTCAAGCTCAGCAGGCCGATCGGCAAGGACAGCGCGCTGCTCACCAAATGGTTCGCCGGAATGATGAACGGGGTCACGCCGACCACGATGGTCATTTCCGCGATGACGCTGGACAAGACGATCGTCGCCGAGTGGTCACTGAACGGCGTCATCCCGGTTCGGTGGACCGGGCCCAGCCTGAATCTCGACAGCCCCAAGGTGGCTACCGAAACTCTTGAGGTGGCGCACCACGGGATCATGCCGGGTGGTGGCTGATGTCCGAGACTTGTGGAGCCAATAGGGACCGCCGGGGCTTGATGCCGCGAGGAACGAACGGGCTCAGGCCATGAGCGCGCCGATGCTCGGCGGGGGCGGAGGCAAACTGACCCCGCCGTCGCCCACGGGCGACAAGAACGCACAGCAGGTCGAACGGGCGAAGCTGATCATGCATGAGTCGACGGAGGTCCCTGGTGGACGCAAACTCGCCGGTGAGATCGGGACGATCGAGTTCCAGTTCAACCCCAAGGAAGTGACAATCGCCAAGACCGTCAAGTGGGACAGCAAACCGTCCACGGGGGCGAAAAAGGCGGGGCCGCCGGAATTCAAAGGCCCAGAGCCGGGAAAGCTCACATTGGAAATGTTCTTCGACGCCACCGCCAAGCACGACGGCAGCGTCGTCGAAGCGGTGGAGAAGTTGTTCTCCTGCTGCACGGGGACCGACAAAACGCACGCCAACGACAAGCCGATGCCGCCCTTGGTCGTCTTCAAATGGGGTGCGATCACCAGCTTCCCCGCCTACGTCACCTCCGTCAGCGCGAAGTACACGCTCTTCTCTGCAGGTGGGGTACCGATCCGCGCCGTTTGCACCGTCGCGCTACAGGAGATGCCGGGGGAGAAGGGCAAGCAGAACCCCACGTCAGGTTCGCTGGCCGTCCGCAGCGTGCACCGAGTGGTCAACGGCGACACCTTGGCCTCGGTCGCCTACAACGAGTACGGCGATCCCACAATGTGGCGACTGCTCGCCCACTTCAACCGGATCGACGACCCTGCGCGGATCCCGCTGGGCAGCGTGCTGATGCTGCCGAGTGCCGCCGAACTGAATGAACTGGTGAATTGAGCGATGGCGCCGACGAGTTCCGGATTCCTGGTGGAGATCGAGGGTTCGCCGCTGCCCGAGGACGCGAAGGCGCTGCTGATCTCCGCACATGTCGAAGACAGCCTGCGACTGCCGGACACCTTCGTTCTGCGGTTCCGCGACCCTGGTCGAATCGTCATCGCGAAATCCGGCGCGAAAATCGGGTCGAAGATCAAGGTCTCGGTGGCCAGCGACGGCAGTGCCAGCCCGGAGGCGCTGATCCAGGGCGAGGTCACTGCACTGGAGGCGGAGTTCGACAGTACGGGGACCTACACGATCGTTCGGGGATATGACGAGGCACACCGATTGTTCCGGGGGCGCCGTACCGAGAGCTACACGCAGAGCACGGCGTCCGATGTCGCCACCAAGGTCGCGCAACGCGCCGGGTTGAGCGTCGGGAAGATCGAGGCCACCGGCACGGTCTTCGATCACCTGTCGCAGGCGGGTGTCACGGACTGGGAGTTCCTCGAAGGTTTGGCCAAGCAGATCGGTTACGAGATCGCCGTCAAGGACGGGAAGTTCGATTTCCGGAAGCCGCAGAAGGCCGATGCGGCACCGGCCGGCGGCAAGGCAGAGGCCGACAACCCGCTGGTCCTTCGCCTAGGCACCGACCTCCTACGGTTCCGGTCGCTGGTCACGGCGGCGGAGCAGGTCAAGGAAGTCCAGGCCAGGGGCTGGGATCTGGCCCAGAAGAAGGCCTTCGTCGCGACCTCACCGGCCAAGACGACCAGTGCCGAACTGGCGACCATCAATCCGGTGGACATCGCCAAGAAGTTCGGCGATCCGGTTTATGTCGCCAGTGATGTCGCCTATCGGACCCAGGCCGAAGTGGATGGCGCCGCGGCGGCGATCGCCGAGCAGATCGCCGGGGCCTTCGCGGAATTCGAAGGAGTCGCCCGCGGAAACGCGAAACTCTACGCCGGTGCCGCGATTTCGGTCGACAACGTGGGTGCGCCGTTCGACGGGAAATACACGATCACCACCTCGCACCACCGGTACGACCCGGTCACCGGCTACACCACGTCCTTTTCGGTGACCGGCAGGCAGGAACGAAGCCTGTATGGTCTTGCCTCCGGCGGTGGCGGCTCCAGAATGGGCCAGGGCCCGGTCATCGCGCAAATCAGCGACGCGAACGACCCACAGCAGCAGGCGAGGGTCAAGCTGACCTTCCCGTGGCTGTCGGACACCTATGTCAGCGACTGGGCGCGCACCGTCCAGGCCGGTGCCGGCAAGGATCGCGGCGCGATGATGCTGCCCGAGGTGGGCGACGAGGTGCTGGTGATCTTCGAGCAGGGTGACATCCGCCGGCCGTACGTCCTCGGCGGCCTGTACAACGGCATCGACACCCCACCCAGCGGCGGGCCGAAACTCATCGACGGCAGCTCCGGCGCCATCAACCGCCGATCGATGGTGTCCCGGCGCGGCCACCGGATCGACCTGATCGACGAGGACGGTCGCACCGAGGGCATCACCCTGTCCAGCACCGGTGACAAGCTGCAGCTGAAGATGGATCACGTCGACACCAAGATCACCGTGCACAGCGACGGCAAGATCCTGATCGAGGGCAAGGGCGGCGTGATGATCGACGCGCGCGAACTCCAAGCTCGAACTCAAGGGCAGCGAGGTCACGATCACCGCGACCAGCGGGGTGAAGATCGACGGCGGCAACGGAGCGGTCAACCTCTCCAGCACCGGCGAAGTCGCCATCAAGGGCACCACCGCAAAGATGGAAGGCCAGGCGTCCGCAGAGGTCAAGGCCAGCGGAATCCTCACCCTGCAAGGAAGTCTCGTCAAGATCAACTAGATCCGAGCCGGCCGCGGCCGGCTCGAATGAACAGCAGAAAGAGAGGTGGGCGCGATGCCACCAGCCGCCCGGGTCGGGGACCCAACCGGCCACCCCGGGGTCATCGGGCCGCCCGGCGTCCCCACAGTCTTGATCGCCGGGATGCCGGCAGCGACCGCAACGACCCCGCATATCTGCTCGTTCCCGCCGCCGGCGGTTCATCCACCGTCGGTGATCGTGCCGCCGTGCTCGACCAGCGTGTTGATCGGTGGGTTGCCGGCCGCGCGGATGGGCGACATGTCCGCCTGCGGCGCGCCGATCATCATGGGTGCGCCAACCGTCATGATCGGCGGCTGACCATGGCCGGAGTGGACTTTGTCGGGGCCGGCTGGGCGTTCCCGCTCGGCACTGACGCGACCGGTGGGATCGCACTAGTCGTCCGGGAACGGGAGATCGAAGAGGCCATCAGACTGATTCTGGCGACCGCGCCGGGCGAGCGGCCGATGCGGCCCGAGTTCGGCTGCCGGGTTCATGATCATGTTTTCGCGCCGATCAACGCCTCCACCGCGGGCGCGATCGCCCACGACGTGCGCGACGCACTGGATACCTGGGAACCGAGGATCGACGTCCGTGACGTGTTGGTCAGCTTCGAGCACGCCGACGCGGGCACCCTCTACATCGATATCCATTACGCGATAAGGGGTTTCAACGATTCGAGGAACCTTGTCTTCCCGTTCTACGTGATTCCGGACGAGCCGGATTCCGCCGCGACGATCGCCGCCCCGACTCCGCTGGAGATCGCCTACACCGAACGGAACAGCTGACATGGTGCTGCCAGCCCCGAATCTCGACGACCGGACCTTCCAGAACCTGGTTGACGACGCGAAAAGACTTGTCCAACAACGCTGCCCGGAATGGACCGACCACAACGTCTCCGACCCCGGGGTCACGCTGATCGAGGCATTCGCGCAGATGGTCGACCAGTTGATCTACCGGTTGAACCGGGTGCCGGACCGCAACTACATCAAGTTCCTGGAACTCATCGGCGTCGAGCTGCGACCACCGGCCGCGGCCAGGGGAAAGGTCACCTTCTGGCTGTCGGCACCGCAGCCGCAGACCGTCGTGGTTCGCCGGGAAACCGAGGTGGCCACTCCCCGAACGGATGTCGCCGACGCAATCGTCTTCTCCACGGTCAAGGACCTGGACATCGTGCCGTGCTCCTTCGACCGGGCGGGCGCGATGTCGGCCGGCGGCGAGGCTGTCGACCACAGCACCGCACTGCGCGCAGGTGGCGAATTCGAATGCTTCCAGCGGTCGCCGCAGCCGGGTGATGCGTTGCTGATCGGGCTGTCGAACGCCGTCCCGTCCTGCGCCGTGGTGATCCGGATGGATTGCCGGGTCCGGGGTGTCGGTGTCCGACCGGACTGGCCGCCACTGATCTGGGAGGCCTGGACCGGTTCCGGGTGGACAGTCTGCGACCTGGAGCGGGACGAGACTGGCGGGATGAACAAGGCCGGTGACGTCATCCTGCACGTCCCGGAGAACCACGAGACGTCAATCCTGGCGCGGAACCGGGCAGGTTGGTTGCGGTGCCGACTGCTCGTCCCCGAGGAGGGGCAGCCCACTTACACCGCTTCGCCGCGCATCCTGTCGCTGTCCGCATTCACCATCGGCGGCACCGCGCGAATGGTGCACGCGCAGGTCATCCGGGACGAGGACATCGGGGTATCGGACGGCACCCCCGCCCAGCGGTTCCCCCTTCAACGCCGACCGGTGGTGCCCTGGGAGGAACCCGGGGTGCTGCAGGTGATCGACGAGACCGGAGCCACCGACTGGACCGCCGTGGAGCATTTCGCGGAATCGAGTGCAGACGATTCCTGTTTCCACGTCGACGCGTTCGCCGGTGAGGTGCAGTTCGGTCCGGCGATCCGGCAGAGCGACGGGTCCTTGCGGCAGTACGGCGGTGTGCCACCCAAGGGGGCGAACCTGCGGCTGGCCGTGTACCGGACGGGCGGCGGGGTGAGCGGCAATGTCGCCACCGGACAGGTGCGCGTGCTCAAGACGAGCGTGCCTTATGTCGCGCGGGTGGAGAACCGCACCCCCGCCGTCGGCGGGGCGCGAGCCGAGGATATCGAGGATGCCAAGCTGCGCGGTCCACTCGTCCTGCGCTCCCGGGGCCGGGCCGTCACCGCCGAGGATTTCGTGGAGCTGACCAAGCAGGTCGCCCCGGAGATCGCCCGGGTGCATTGTGTCGGCGCCGACGGTGGGGGAGTCCGGGTGCTGGTGGTGCCCTACGTGGCCGGCGACGAGGTAGGGAAGATTCGCCGGGAGGACCTGATCCCCCTGGCCGAATCACTGGACCGGATCAGCGCCTACCTCGACGAACGACGACTGGTCGGCACCAGGATGGTGATCGAACCCCCGGAGTACCAGTGGATCACTGCGGTGATCAGCGTCCGGGCCCGCGCCCGGTACCGCGCCGAGGAGGTGCGCAGGGAGGTGCTGCGCGCGGTCTATCGGCTGTTCGACCCGCTGGACGGCGGGCCGGAGGGCACCGGCTGGCCGCTCGGCCGGTCCGTACAGGCGCACGAGGTGAATGCCGCGCTGGCCCGCATCCCCGGCGTGGATATGGCCGAGGAAGTCAGTGTGCAGCTCTTCCCGGCTGACCCGGCCACCGGCCGCCGCGGGTCCGCGGTGCAGCGATTGCCGTTGCCGCCCAACGCGTTGGTGTTCTCCTACGAGCATCAGGTGCGGGTACGGCAATGAGGCAAACCGCCTGGAGAACGCCATGAGAGGCCTCGTCCCGGGACTGGTCAGTCCGTATCCGCTGGGCGGGACGCTGCCCGCGCTGTACCGGGAGGACGTCTTCGCACAGAACCTCTGCGGCGGACTGGACGAAGTGCTGGCGCCGATCATCGCGACGCTGGATTCGTTGCCGGCCTACCTCGACCCGGCCACCGCGCCCGCCGACATGCTGAACTGGCTCGCCGGCTGGATGGGCATCGTGCTGGACGGACACCAAACCGCTGAGCGACAGCGTGAACTTGTCCAGGAAGGCGTGGACATCCTGCACTGGCGAGGCACCGCCCGCGGTGTCCAAGCGGCCGTTGGTGCCCTGTTCGACGGACCGATGGAGATCATCGAATCCGGCGGGGCCGCCACCTCGGTGGAACCCGGGTCCGCATTGCCCGGTTCCGACCGGGCCGAGCTGGTGGTCCGGCTCGGGGTGAACGACGTCGAAGGGTTCGACGTCCGCAGACTGGATGCCATCGTCGCGATGGTGAAGCCGGCGCACGTGCCGCATCGGGTCGAAGTGTTCGGCCCCGATGAGTTCGGGAATCAGGTGGCAGGACAAACGTGATCCATAGGGCAGGCTAGGGACCATGATTCGCTCGGCGAGCCTCGCTCGTGGCATGCCAAAGCCCGAACCACTCGAACAACTGGCCATGCAATGGCCAGACGAGGAAACCGAGCCGGCGCGGCTGACTGTGCCCGCACCCACACTGTCGGTTGCACCCGTCCCGGGCAAGGTGCTGCTTGCGACCGACGGGTCCTGCCTGCGGAACCCGGGCGGCGCAACCGGCTGGGCCTACGTGCGGTCCGACGGCGCCTGGGCGTATGCGGGCCGGCCGGCCGGGACGAACCAGATCGGGGAACTCCTTGCCGTGGTACTGGCATTGACCGATCACCCGGACGCCGCCCTGGAAATCCAATGCGATTCCTCCTACGCGATCGGCTGCGCCACCACCTGGAAGAAGGGCTGGCAGCGCAACAACTACATCAACAGTCAGAAGAAGATCGTCGCCAATCTGGAGATCATTCGGCAGTTGCACCAGCTGCTCGACGCTCGCACCGCGCCGGTCGGCTTCACCAAGGTGAAGGGCCACGACCTGTCGAACAAGTGGCCGCTGAACACCGCGGTGGATGTGGTCTGCGGGCGGGCGGCCGAGGCCACCCAGGCAGCCGGGACGGTTGTCGCAGCGACCGGGATCATGGAGATCAACTGGGAGCCAAAGGTTTCCCGCACCCGCGGGCTGACCTGACGGGCGCTCCGCGCCAGCAACGACTTCGGCCGGAGGGTGATGTCATGTGCTCGAACCGTCGGTGGCAAGAGGCAGGGCGGATTGTTCTCATGCGGCGCGGCGGCTGTCGTCGCGGATCTGCCCCACCAACTCCTCCAGAACGTCCTCGAGGGCGACGATGCCGATCGTGGTCCCGCCTTCGTCGACCACTGTCGCCAGATGTGCGCCGGTGTTCTTCATGGTTGCCAGCACCTGCCGGATCGGGTCGGCGCGACGCACGCCGACGAGGGGACGGATCAGCTCCCGGTCGACGGGTTGTGACCGGCGGTCCGGGTCCGTCTCCAGGAGGTCCTTGATGTGCACGTAACCGGGCATCGCTCCGTCGATATCGATCACCGGGAAGCGAGAGTAGCCGTGAGCTGCGGCGATGGCCTCCGCCCCGGCGGGGGTGACCGTGATCGGGAGCGTCGCGACTTCGGCAACCGGGATGAGTACACCGGACAGGTCATGGTCGTCGAAGGTCAACGCGCCGATGAGCAGCTTCTCCTCGCGGGAGTCCAGGTGCCCGACCTGCCTCGACTCCGCGACGAGTCCGGCGACTTCGTCCCGGGTAAAGGCGCTGGTCACCTCGTTCTTTGGGGTGACCTTGATCAGTCGCAACAGCCCGTTGGCGATCGTGTTCAGGATCCAGATCACCGGGTATAACACCTTGACGACGAGCGCCAGCGGAGGGCCGAGGACCAGCGCAACCCGGTCCGGGCCGGCCAGGGCGATGTTCTTCGGGACCATCTCACCGACGACGACATGCAGGAACGTCACCAGGGACAGGGCCAGCACAAAGGCAATCGGGTGGACCAGTGCCTCGGGAACTCCGGCGGCGGCGAACGGCACCTCCAGCAGATGCGCGATGGCCGGTTCGCTGAGCGCACCGAGCGCCAGCGAACACACCGTGATACCGAGCTGGCACCCAGCCATCATCAGCGAGACGTTCTCCATCGCCCGCAGGGTGACCCGCGCGGAGCGCGATCCGGCCGCGGCCCTGGGTTCGATGGTGCTGCGGCGAGCAGAGATCAAGGCGAACTCCGCACCGACGAAGAAGGCGTTGAGCAGCAGCAGGACCGCTGTCAGGGAAAGGCCGAGAGCATCACTCATGACGGCACCCGCTTCGGCTCGGCGCCGGCCGAGGCTGGCGCATCGGTCGGAGCTGACGGTTGCGGGGTGATCCGGATCCGGTCGATGCGATACTCGTCCATGTCTGTCACGACCAGTGCCAGGCGCCCGGGGGTGACACCGTGCGGAGCTGCGGCCGGAACGTCGATGTGGTCGCCCACCTGCGCGAGCCGTCCCAGGGTGACCACGATGAGACCGGCCAGCGTGTCGTAGTCGTCCGATTCCGGAATCGGCAAGCCGATGAGGGCGGTGGCCTCGTCCGGCCGCATGCCGCCGGGGACGACCCAACTGCCGTCGATCTCGTGGTGCGGTGTGGTTTCCGCGGTGTCGTGCTCGTCGTGGACGTCACCGACGATCTCCTCGACCAGGTCCTCCAACGTCACCAGTCCTGCCACGTCACCGAACTCGTCGATCAGGATCGCAATTTGCAGGTTGCCGCTGCTCAGGGTGTCCAAAAGATCGTCAAGTTCGACGCTGTCCGGGAGGAACACCGGCGGCACCATGATCTGCGACACCTGGACCGTGGCCCGATCCTCGAACGGCACCGCAAGTGCCTGCCGCACATGAGCGATCCCGAGCACCCGGTCGTCACCGTCGGCCCGCGCCAGGATGGGGAACCTGGAACGCCCGGTTGCCTTGGCGTTCTCGATCAATTGGTGCACTGACGCGTCGTCGTGCAGTGTCGTCATCTGGCCCCGGTGGGTCATCACATCCCTGGCCCGGCGGTCGCCGAACGCCAGGGTGCGCTGCACCCAATCCGCGGTCTCTGGGGCCAGGGTGCCCTGAACCGCCGAGTGCCGGACCAACTCGGCAAGCTCTTCCGCGGTCCGGGCGGATGCCAGTTCCTCGGTGGGCTGGATGCCGAACATCCGCAGGATGTTGTTCGCGGTGCCGTTGAAGAACCTGATCAGGTGCGCCGTCGACGTGGTGAACCCCCGCATGAAGCCCTGGACCGCCCTGGCGGTCGCCAGCGGCTTGGCAATCGCGAGGTTCTTGGGGACGAGTTCGCCGAAGATCATCGTCAGCCCGGTGGCCAGCACCAGGGCCACGATCACCGACACCGTGACGACCGCGCCCTCCGACAGCCCGATGCCGGTCAACGGCCCCTCGATCAGGGTCGCGATCGAGGGTTGGGCGATGAAACCGATGGTCAGGTTCGTGACGGTGATGCCGACTTGGGCGCCGGACAGTTGCGTCGAGAGGCTCTTCAGCGCGGACTGCACACCGCGTGCCCGCCGGTCGCCGGCAGCCGCTGCGGCGGCGACGTCGGGACGATTGACCGTGAGGAAGGCGAACTCAGCGGCGACAAAGGCGCCGCAGGCCACGATCAGCAGTGCCGCGGCGATCAGCAACAGGACTTCGATCATCGCGCGCCGCCCCTCTCGTACCGGTGGGAGGCGCGCCCACGTCTGTCACAGTCGGCGTCGCGAACGGCGCTCATGATCTCCATCCAGTCATGCTCAGCTCATCGGAAAACGGAAAAGGGGCCCACCAGGCTGGGTCCCTGCGGTGATCAACGGCCTGCAGCCTCCTTTGGTTCCCGTCGCCGAGCACGATGGAGGTGCCGGGTCAGTTGCTCGCGACGTCCAGTTCGGCCTGCACGATCGCGTGCTCGCGCCGGGCCAACGCCGCAGCGCTGCTGTCCCCGGAGGACTCGTGCAATTCCACCAACAGCTCCCAGGCGAGGTCCTGGTAACGATCCAGTTGAACGGACAATCTCGCCGCTGCCAGCGCCTGCCGGGGATTGCCGAGCGTACGACTGTCCTGGGCGAGTGCCGCGGCCGCGGCTGCTGCGGCCAGGCGCAACCGTTCCCGATCTGCGACGACGTAGTCGGCGGGGCCGTCCTCGGGCAGCACATCGCCGGCATACAGCGCGAGGGCGGCCTGCCTGGCGGCCACACTGCCCACGGTATCCCCGCGGGCAGCGGAACCGGCAGCATCCCGCAGGCCCAGCTCGAACGTTCGGACGTCGATGGTGCTACCCGCGGGCAGTGCGAGTCGGTACGCATCGCCCTGCCGGGCCAGAACCTCCGGCCCCGGCAGCCCGACATGCTCCAGGAGTTGGCGGACACTGGACACAGCCACCTGCAGTCGACGGGTCCCGATGGTCAGATCGACGCCCGGCCAGAGTGAGTCCACCAGATACTCGCGGTGCACGTCCCGATCGGGGGTGAGGGCCAGTAGTCGCAGCAGCGCCCGCGCCCTTGGTCGGAGCGGCGCCAAGTCGACGGGGAGCCCATCGACCTCCAGTTCGAACCCACCGAAGCAGCGCACAGCCGCAACGTGTGCAGGGGTAGCGCTCGCGGCTGCAGGTGTCGTCGATTGCCCGTCCGGAATCTCGGAGAGTCCCGGCGATGGCACCGCGGCACCTGCACGCTGATCCGGAAGAGCCTGCCCTGCAGGCGTTCTCACCGCTTCTGGACCCGTCAGCAGGGCTGCTGCGGCGAACAGCAGGGAGGCGTCGTCGACCGACTTCGCTGCCGCGGTTCCGCCGGACGCCACCGCCAGGGCGGCCATGGCCAGCATCTCGGCCCCGCCCAATGCCGCAGCCTTGGCTTGAACCGCGACCCGTCGGGCGAATTCCGCCGCGCCAGGCTGTGCCTCGCGGGCCTGCACGCAGGCCTGCAGGGACTCGGCCCACAACGCCAGCACCGGTGCGTCCAGCCGGCGGAAACGCCGTGCGGCGTCGGCGAACTCTTCGGGATCGGACGTGGGGTCGGCGATCTGCCCGGCAACCGCGACGGCCAGCCGGAGCAGGGCTGCGCCCCATTCGTCACCGGTCCGTTCACATTCGACCAGTAGATCGCCGCACGCCGTCACCCGCCAGGAAGGGGATCCCAGTGCGACCAGGACCGCCTCGCCGAGTCCCCTGGCCAGCCGGGCCACCCACGGCAGTCCGGCAAGTTCGGCGTCCAGGGCGATCTCCCCCAGGCGGGCCGACGGATCGTCGCAGCCGACGGTGATCAATTCGATCACCGTCGACGCCAGTTGAGCAGGCAACCGGTGTGTCGATTCGGCCAGCCGGTCGTCCTTCACGGTGTCGAGAAGCTCTCCGGCCGAACGGAAGTCGCCCGCGAGTAGCGCGGCAAGGCCACGCCCCAGGCGGATCCCCGGATCATCGCCGCTGATGGTCGGCATCGCGCGCCTCGTATCACCCCGCCCGCCACCGCCGGGTGGCGCGGGTGGCGCCACCGCTGTCACTCGCAGGGTCGCCGCGCGCACCGTGGTCGACCAGTGCCGGGCTTCGGTGAGCTGGTCGTACGGCCGGCCAACGGGCCGGCCCGGGCCCCACAGTGTGGCCACCGACCGCTCCCGTCGGCAGCTCTCCCGGAACTCCGGTTCGTCCAGCAGGCTTTCGGCTTGCCGGAACGCGTCGGATGCGGCCATCAACGCGCCCTCCCGCACCCGGCGCCGCGCTTCGGCGAGGGACAGCCATGGGTCGTGTTCGACGACCGAGGCCGGCAACAGCAGGTCGGTGCCGGCGACCGCGTCGTCGGGTCCGGATCCTCGGGTTTGGATCAATCGGGCGACCGCACCCCAGTCCTCGGCCCGCGCATAGGCGCGCACGGCGGCCCGCTGATCGCCGATCGCTTCCAACAGGGCAGCGCTGCGAGAGTACCAGCCGCGGGCGCCGGCCGCTCCGTATTCCTCGACCAGTGCCCACTCCAGATGGGTGCGCAATACCTCGTGATAGCGGAAGGTCTCGCCGTCGTCCTCGGACGAGGTGAACAATTGCTGTTGCTCCAACTCGTCGAGAATCCTGCTGCTGCCTGTCGTTTCCAGCAAGGCGTCGCACAGCGCGCCGGTCATCGAGCCGAGCGTGCAGGTCCGCAGCAGGAACTGGCGGCGATCCTCCGGGAGTTCGGCAAGCACGTTGCGTGCGAGATAGGAGCGGACCAGCTTGGACCGTCCGCCCAGATCCTCGACGGCCTGCTGCCGGTCGACGACACTGCGCCCTGCGGTGGCCAGATGGAACAGTTGCAGCCCGGCAGCCCAGCCGCCGGTGCGCCGGGTCAGTGCTGCCGACGATTCCGGGGAGAGCGGTTCGTTGAACACCGAGATGAACAGCTCTTCCACCTCCCACGACCGGAAGCGCAGGTCTTCGCTGGAGATCTCTTGCAGCAGACCGGAAACTCGCAGCCGGGGGATGTTCATCTCGGGCTGCCGGCGGGAGCCGATCAGTACCCGAAGACCGTGTGGTCGCAGCTCGACGAACTGCTCGAGTGCGCGTTCGGCCGCTGACCCGGCGATCTCGTGCACATCGTCCAGAATCAGCATCGCACCCGAGCCGGTCCAGTCCTCGAGGACGCCGAGCAGCGAACTCATCGCTCCGTCCGGCTCTTCGATCCCCAGGGTGTCGCGCAGCGTCCGGCCAAGATGGGCGACCAGCGTTGCCTCGGCGCTGTCGGCTCCGGTCACCCGGTACCAGGCGGTGGGTACCGTGGATGCCGCCGCCACTCGTGCCAGCAGCGTGGTCTTTCCCGAACCGGGTGGCGCGACGACCAGGTCGAGACGACTCGACGTGCCGTGCAGCAGGGGAGACTCGAGGCGGGAGCGGGACAGGCCGGCCGGTTCCGGTCGCCGGAGCTTCTCGGTCAGGATCACGGGAGTGCCCACGGTGCCCGCTAGTTGGTATCCGCGCCGGCGTCGAGCCCGAGCGCGTGTTCGTCATCGGGCAGGGTGCTCGCGGTCGGCTCCGTCGGCAAGGTCGACCCCATCGGTGATCCCAGGGGGGTGCCCATCGGCGATCCCGGTGTCGATCCCGGCATTCCGCCGAACGGCGAGCCGGCGGCGGCCAGCGGGTTCGCACCGAAGTGGACCTCCATGCCGTCGGTCATGCCGTCCATGTCGGTGTCCATCCGCATGGGATCGGTGCCGAGGGTGACCTCGAGGCCGTCGATCAGGCCATCGAAGTCGGAGTCGGCCAGCGTGGGGTTGCTGTGCATCATGGACTCGAAATGGTTTGTCAAACCGTCGTTGTCGCTGTCCGCGTTCGGGTCGCTGATGTCCACGCCGGGGTCGATCTGGTACCCGGGGAGCACCATCGCCGGATCAACGGCGGCCGGCGCCGGGTTCGCGACCGGGACTGCGGCGGCGGCCGGCGCGGCACCTGGTACGGCAGTCGCCGTGACGCACTGCAACCCCGGCAGGACGGCCGCGTACTGGAACCGGCTACCGATGTCCATGGAGGTGACGCCTTGGACGTCATCGGCCTCGACGGTGGTGCCGTTGCCCTGGCTGATCGCCACATGGGAGATGGTCGGTCTTTCGCCGCCGGCGGATGGTTCGCTGGAGAAGGTGAACAGCAATGCGCCGGGGGTGTGCGCGGCCTGTTCGACGGGGATCAGCAGGCCCTTGGCCTTGAGGTCCAGGTATTGCGCGGCCGACCCGTCCGGAATCTCGATTCCGGCCTGATGGGCGGCCCACTGGGTCAGTTCCGATCGGTCGAAAGCGGCGGGGTTCGCATCATTGAGGTCGGTTTCCGCACCGAAGACGTACTTGTCGCCGCGCTGGGTAAGAGCGGCCTCGACGAAGTGCTGGGCCGCGGCCTGCGGATCGGCGATGGTCGGCACCGTTGCCACCGCCGCCGGCGCGATGGCAGGCGCAGCGCCGCCGAACACCGACGGATCGGCCTCGGCGATGTGCTGCTCGACGCCGTGCACGTACTCCCACACCGACGGGTTCTGGTTGGACGCATAGCCGGGTACCCGGTCCCAGTTCTCCTTGGGCCCCTCCTGGAAATTCTCCCCGGAGAAGTGTGATGCGATGACGCGCTCCCAATCACCCAGCCGGTCGTAGGCGGCCTGCGTGTCGGTCCGCATCTTCGTGTCCTGCACCTCCGGCGGGGCATCACTGGCGTGGCTGTAGCCGCCGTAGCCATCCCAGGTGCCGTCGATGTACTGGTAGGCGCCCGATGCAGTGCTGGTCGGATTCTCTGCGGTGTAATCGCCCCGGGACTCCTGCATCTTGATGCCGTAGATCACCATGTCCTGGGTCAGGCCGGTGGCGTCGGGGATGCCACCCATCCCCGGGTCCTGTGCCGCAACGGGCAGGTCCGCCATGGGGGTCGACCCGTCGGCCCCGCTGTAGTCCACTCCCGGCAGCAGCGCCCCGTATTCGAAGCGGCCGCCGATGTTGTCGTCGGTGATGACGCCGACCTCTTCGCTCTGCGCCTCGACCGTCCGGCCGTCACCCAGGCTGAGCGCGACGTGTGCCTCCGACGGCCGGCCGCCGCCCGCGACCGGTTCGCTGGAGAAGTGGAAGACCAATGCGCCGGGGGTGTGCTCGGCCTCCTCGATCGGAATGAGCAGGCCTTTGGCCCTCAGGTCGAGGTATTGCTCGAACGAGCTGCCCGGGATGTCCGCGCCTGCCTGGTGTGCCGCCCATTTGGTCAGCTCGGCGCAGTCCCAGGTCGTCGGATCCGGGTCGTTGACATCAACCTCGGCCCCGAAGACGTACTGGTCACCCACCTGCGCCAGCGCTTGGTCGAGCATGTGTTGGACCGATCCCGACCCGCCGGTATGGGCGGCGGTCGTCGTCATCGGGGGTGCGGGTGCGGCGGCCACCGGTGGCGGAGCGGCGGCGACCACCGGCGCCGCGACGAGCGGTGCGGGTGGCGGCCCGGTGCCGGCGTCCATATCCATCGGATTGGTCCCGAACTGGACTTCCATACCGTCGGTCAGGCCGTCGTTGTCGGTGTCGATCGACAGTGGGTTGGTGCCGATCGTGACCTCGAGGTTGTCGTCCAGCCCATCCAGGTCGGTGTCGGCGACGGTCGGGTCGGTGCCGATCTGCAGCTCGTACGGATCGGTGAGGCCGTCCGCGTCCGTGTCCAGGACGCCGGCTCGTACGTTCTGCGCGTGATCGCCCAGGCCGGAGACCCCGGCGATCCCGGGGATCTGGCCGGCGTCGCTGCCGGCGGAAATCTCGACCGCGTCAGCGATTCCGTCCTTGTCGGTGTCGGCCGACAACGGGTCGGTGTGGCTGTGCAACGCCTCGTAGCCGTCGGTCAGCCCGTCGGCGTCGCTGTCGGCGTTGGCCGGATTGGTGCCGGCCAGTTTTTCGAAATCGTTGGTGAGCCCGTCGGCGTCGGTGTCGGCTGCCGTCAGCGGGGCACCGTTGTCAA
Source organism: uncultured Actinomycetota bacterium (assembly GCA_963730295.1). Classification (GTDB taxonomy): domain Bacteria; phylum Actinomycetota; class Actinomycetes; order Mycobacteriales; family Nakamurellaceae; genus Nakamurella. The sequence goes on from CAVSRE010000020.1 coordinate 407,799, forward strand.
TAGCGGTGTAATTGTTGGTGGTTGCCACGGTGGCAGCGGCAGTACCGTTGTGCGCGTTGGGATCTCGGGTCGGATCAGCGACGGCCGGCGGGGTCGGCGAGGTCATGACGACAGCCATCCGCGCGCCGGCTGGACTCAGCCCATACAGCGCCAGGAACGGCCATGTCAGGTCCGATCGACAGGATGCCACCGCCAAGTGAGGAACAACAAGATTACAACCACAGAGCCTGCAGATACCCGGTTGATACCTGGCCGGCGAAATCAGTGCGAAGGCACCGCACCAAATCGGCACACACCAACACAACGCGCCTGCCACCGATGGTCAAGCGGCAGATGATCGGCTCGATGGTACGGCGTCGGCATCGGTCAGGCCAGGTAGTCGGTCCAGAAGGGGTCGTCGGCCAGGTACTGCTCCAGGCGTTCGGGGGCACCCGGTTCGGAGAGCACGGTGTGATACCCGGGCCGGATCGTCAGCGCCAATCTGATGGCCTTGACGAAGGCCACCCGCTCCAATCGGTGATCGGCCATGAATGCGGTGAAGCCGGTTTCCGCCAGCACCCGGATCACCGTGTCGCGGGCCGGGTTGTTCTGCAACCAGGTGGTGGCGAGCGTGGCGACGCCGACCTGCAGTCCGTGCAGGCTGGGTTTGTCCGCCAGTTGGTCATAGGCATGGGAGATCAGGTGCTCACTACCTGATGCCGGGCGCGAGGAGCCGGCCACCTCCATCGCGACGCCGCTCATCACCAGCGCGCCGCAGACCAGTTGGAGGAAGTCGAGGTCGTCGATGGCCTTCACCGGATGATTGACCAGATTCTCCACACTCTGCAGCGCGATCATCAGCGGAGAAGTCGTTCATCTCCTCCCCGGTGGCGTGGTACGACAATTTCCAGTCCGCGATGGCGCTGTATTTGGAGATCAGGTCGCCGATGCCGGAGTAGGTGAAATGTTTCGGCGAGTTGCGAATCACCGCGGTGTCGATGACCACCCCGAACGGGATGGTGGCCGCCGCAGAGACGCGTTGGCCGTCTGTGCGCAGACTGGCGCCGGGGGAGGCGAACCCGTCGTTGGAAATGGCCGTCGGCACCGCGATGATGGGTAGCCGGTTGAGAAAGGCGACGTACTTGCCCACGTCGACGGCCACCCCGCCGCCGACGGCGACGATCGCCTGGCAGCCCCGGGGAAGGTGGAACGCGCTGCTGACGATCTCCTCGACATCGTTGCGTCCGAACGGTCTGCTGGCTGAGTACGGAGATCTCCGACGAGGCCATGGAGATCTGCACGCTCTGCCCGACCAACGCCTCCATGCCGTCGCCGTAGAACAGGGCGATGCGGTCGAAACCGTTCTTGCGCAGGTACTTTCCGAGTTTGAAGAGGCGCATTGGGCTTGATCCGCAGCAGCGACGGGATGCGAATGTCCATGTCAGGAAGCCCCGCCGGCGAGAACGACCGGATCGATGTCGGCCACGCTGTCGTAGACGAAGGTCGGCCGGTACGGGAACCGGGTCACCGATTCCCGGGTCGATACACCCGAGAGCACGAGGCATGTTCGCATCCCCGCCTCCAGTCCGCCGAGGACGTCGGTGTCCATCCGATCGCCGATCATGACGCAATTCTCCGCGGGCATACCCAGCATCCGGCGGGCGTAGATCATCATCAACGAATTGGGTTTCCCGACGATGTAGGGACGCATGCCGGTCGCGGCCTCGATCCCGGCCAGCAGGGCGCCGGCCGCCGGTTCGGTGCCGCCCTCGACCGGGTCGACCATGTCGGGATTGGTGCCGATGAACTTCGCTCCGCCGTCGATCAGCTGGGCGGCCTTGCGCATCATCGGAAAGTTGAAGGACGCGGTCTTTCCGACGACCACGTAGTCCGGAGCGACATCGGTGATGGAGTAGCCGATCTTGTACAGCTCGGCCGACAGGCCGCCGCCGCCGATGACATACGCTGTGCCGTCAGGTTTCTGGCTGGCCAGGAACTCTGCGGTGGCCATCGCGGAGGTGATGAAGTTCTCTGCGGTCAGGCCGTGGATGCCCAGCCCGCTGAGTTTGCGGAGCAGGTCGAGAGGGGTCTGCTCCGAGTTGTTGGTGAGGAAAATGAAGCCCGTGCCGGTGGCTCGCAGGCGATCGATGAAGTCCTGCGCGCCCGGGACCGCATTCTTGCCGCGGTAGATCACGCCGTCCATGTCGGAAATGACGCCGAGGGTGTCCATCGATCCTCCGTGCCTGTTGCCGGTGAGTCACCCGGTACCCGGATGTGGTGGGTTACCGGGCTGGACCCTATCGCTGACCCAGCTTCGACCGGATGGGCCATAGGTCACGTCATCGACGGCTGCTTGCGAGAGGCGGCCAGCACACCTGGAGAAAGCGCAGGCCCCCGGTGTGCTGCCGGGGGCCTGCGGGACGGGCTGAGCCGGAGACCGGGCTCAGTTGCTGCTCAGAGGATGTAGAGCATCTCCTGATAGGTCGGCAGCGGCCACAGATCGTCGGCGACGACGCCTTCGAGCAGGTCGGCAGCCGAGCGAACTGCGGCCATGGCCGGCAGCAATTCGTTCTTGGCGTGCTCGGCCTCGGCCAGCGGGGTGTCGCCGTGATCGGCGCCGAGTGTCTTGCCCAGGACGCCAAGGGCGGCCCGGAGGTCGGCCAGCGGGATGGACACCGAATCGAGGGCACTGGTGTCGGCCTCGACACCGGCCGCCCGCAGTGCCTGCAGGTTGAGGGCCAGTTCGGTCTGGTAGCGCACTGCGGCCGGGAGGACCTTGGTGCTGCCGATCTCCAGGGTCAGCTTGGCTTCGACGCCGACGGTGAGCACGTATTGCTCGAGGCCGATCTCGTAGCGGCTGTGCATCTCGCGGTGGTTGAAGACCCGGTACTTCTCGAACAACTCCATCGCCTCGGCGGAGATGAGTTCCGGCAGGGCGTCGAGGGTGGTCTTCAGGTTCGGGAGTCCACGCTCGGCCGCTTCGATCTGCCAGTTGTCCGAGTAGCCGTCGCCGTTGAAGACGACCGCACCGTGGTTGGTGATGATCTCGGTGAGCAGGTTCTGCACGGCCGTGTCGAAGTCGGTGCCGTCGAAAACGGCCTTCTCCAGATCGGTCGCGATGTAGTCGAGGGCCTCTGCCATGATCGTGTTGATCGTGACCATCGGGCCGCTGACGGACTGCAACGAGCCCGGTGCACGGAACTCGAAACGGTTGCCGGTGAAGGCGAACGGGCTGGTGCGGTTCCGGTCGCCCGGATCGGTCGGCAGGATCGGCAGCGTGTCGACGCCGATCATCATGCTGCCCTTGCCCTTTGAGGACGTCGCCGAACCCTTGGCGATCTGCTCGAAGACGTCGGCCAGCTGATCGCCGAGGAAGATCGAGATGATCGCCGGCGGGGCCTCGTTGGCACCGAGCCGGTGGTCGTTGGTGGCGGAGGCGACCGAGGCGCGCAGCAGGCCGCCGTACTTGTGCACCGCGCGGATGACCGCGGCACAGAAGACCAGGAACTGGGCGTTCTCGTGCGGGGTGTCGCCGGGGAGCAGCAGGTTGCCCTCGGTGGCATTGCCCAGCGAGAAGTTGACGTGCTTGCCGGATCCGTTGACGCCCTCGAACGGCTTCTCGTGGAACAGGCACTCCATGCCGTGCTTCTTGGCGACGGTCTTGAAGGTGGTCATCAGCAGCTGCTGGTGGTCGGCGGCCACGTTGGCCCGCTCGAACATCGGCGCGATCTCGAACTGGCCTGGGGCGACCTCGTTGTGCCGGGTCTTGGCGGGGATGCCGAGCTTGAACAGCTCCCGCTCGGTGTCCATCATGAAGCCGAGGACGCGCTCCGGGATGGCGCCGAAGTAGTGGTCGTCGAACTCCTGGCCCTTCGGCGGCTTGGTGCCGAACAGGGTGCGGCCGGAGTTCAGCAGGTCGGGACGAGCCAGGAAGAAGTGCCGGTCGACCAGGAAGTACTCCTGCTCTGCGCCGCAGAAGGACACCACGCGGGCCGGGTTGTGACCGAACAACTTGAGCACGCGCTCGGCGTTGTCGGCCATCGCCTGCTGTGAGCGCAGCAGCGGGGTCTTGTGGTCAAGTGCCTCACCGGTCATCGAGACGAAGACGGTGGGGATGCACAGGGTGTTGCCGTTCGGGTTCTCCAGCACATAGGCCGGGCTGGTCACGTCCCAGCCGGTGTAACCGCGAGCCTCGAACGTGTTGCGTAGTCCGCCGCTGGGGAAGCTGGAGGCGTCGGGCTCACCCTGCACCAGGGTCTTGCCGGCGAACTCGGCCAGCGCAGAGCCGTCACCGGCCGGCTCGAGGAAGCTGTCGTGCTTCTCCGCGGTCAGGCCGGTCAGCGGGTAGAAGACGTGCGCGTAGTGGGTCGCGCCCTTCTCCATCGCCCAGTCCTTCATGGCCGAGGCCACGGCGTCGGCAACCTGCGGGTCGAGCGGCGCGGCATGCTCGATGGTGGCGATGACCGACTTGAAGACGGACTTCGGCAACCGCTTCTGCATGACGGCCTTGCTGAAGACATTGGCGCCGAAAACTTCGCCCGGTGCCTCACCCACATCGAAGCTCGCAGTGGGCGGAACGTACGCTTCTACATCTCTGATCGCCTGCAGGCGAACGTTGCTTCCAGTCACTCAGGCATCCCTAGAACGGAGCTGCGGTCGCAGCTCGCTGCAGTTCGGACGCCTGCGAATCTAGCGAAGCTGCTGCATGGGAAGTATCCGTCGTGTTTCGGCTGGGTGAACGTTCGCCCAGCATCTGGTTAAAGGCTGCAAGGCCAACCGGAGTGACATCACGGGTTGATTTCGGGAACCTCGGGCACACCTTCCCAGCTGGTGAAACTCCGATCTGACCGTTGCTATAAGACGGAAAAGGCGGAGCTCATCGGGCGAATTCTTGCAGTAATTCTTCGGCCCGAGGAACCTGAAATGTGAATTATCGGGTATTCGCCGGGGAGTTCGGCTCCGGCAGTTTTGCTCAGGCGGTTTCAGCCGGCCCAGGGTCCCATCGCCTGGCCCCAGGCCCGGATCTGACAGTCCTGCACCAGGCCCTGTTGCTGGAACGGGTCGGACTCCAACAGCGTGGCAACGTCCTGGTCGCTGTCCGCCCGGAACACCAACAGCGCGCCGGCCGGGCCTTCGGTGTAGGCGCCCGCTGCCAGTACGATGCCGCGATCCAGCAGGTCGCGCAGGAAATCCCGATGCGCGGGCCGGTGCTCCGTCACCACCTCGGGGTTGTCGACGTAGGTGTACTGCACAGCGAAGACGGGCATGGTGTTCCTGTTCTCGATTCTGGCTCTGATCTGGCTCTGTGGTGCCGGAAGGGCCAACGGGACCCCACGACTGACGACTGACAGACCGCAGGCCCTCGGCGGTTGCCGAGGGCCTGGGGTTGCGGGCTGTGTCGCTCAGATGTCGCAGGGCCTGGATGTCGCAGGGCTTAGATGTCGTAGTACATGTCGAACTCGTACGGGTGCGGGCGGAGCCGGATCGCGTCGATCTCCTCGCGCTTGAGCTTGATCCACATCTCGATCAGGTCGGGGGTGAAGACGCCGCCCTCGAGCAGGTAGTCGTGGTCGGCCTCGAGCCGGTTGACGACATCGGCCAGCGAGGCCGGAACCTGCGGGATGTTCGCGGCCTCGTCCGGCGGCAGTTCGTAGAGGTCCTTGTCGACCGGTGCCGGCGGCTCGATCTTGTTCTTGATTCCGTCGAGGCCCGCCATCATCATGGCCGCGAACGCCAGGTACGGGTTCGCCGACGGGTCGGGACAGCGGAACTCGATGCGCTTGGCCTTGGCGTTGGTACCGGTCAGCGGGATGCGGATACACGCCGAGCGGTTGCGTGCCGAGTACACCAGGTTGACCGGTGCCTCATAGCCCGGGACCAGGCGGTGGTAGGAGTTGACCGTCGGGTTGGTGAAGGCCAGCAGGGACGGCGCGTGGTGCAGCAGGCCGCCGATGTAGTAGCGGGCGGTGTCCGACAGGCCGCCATAGCCGGCTTCGTCGTAGAACAGCGGCTTGCCACCGGTCCACAGTGACTGGTGAGCGTGCATGCCAGAACCGTTGTCGCCGAACACCGGCTTCGGCATGAAGGTCACGGACTTGCCGGCCGCCCAGGCGGTGTTCTTGATGATGTACTTGAACAGCATCACCTCGTCCGCCGAGGCGAGCAGGGTGTTGAACTTGTAGTTGATCTCGGCCTGACCGCCGCCGACCTCGTGGTGGCCGCGTTCGATCTCGAAGCCGGCACCGATCAGGTTCGCCGTCATGTCGTCGCGCAGGTCTGCCGCGTGGTCGTACGGCGGGACCGGGAAGTAACCACCCTTGGTGCGGACCTTGTACCCGAGGTTGCCGCCCTCCTCCTCGCGACTGGTGTTCCACCAGCCCTCTTCGGAGTCGATCTTGTAGAACGACCCGGTCATGCCGGTGCCGAACTGCACGTTGTCGAAGATGTAGAACTCGGCCTCGGCGCCGAAGTAGCAGGTGTCAGCGATGCCGGTGCTGGCCAGGTACTCCTCGGCCTTGCGGGCCACGTTGCGCGGATCGCGCGAGTACGGCTGCAGAGTCAGCGGATCGTGCACGAAGAAGTTGCAGGTCAGGGTCTTTCTGCGGCGGAAGGTGTCGATCCGCGCGGTGGTGACGTCCGGCAGTAGCGTCATGTCCGACTCATGGATCGACTGGAAGCCCTTGATGGACGAGCCGTCGAAGGCCATGCCGCCGGCCAGTGAGTCGGCCGTGACGGACGAGGCCGGCACTGCCAGGTGGTTCATGATGCCCAGCAGGTCGCAGAAACGGATGTCGAAAATCTCGACATCGTTCTCGCCGAGGTAGGCAACAAGCTCTTCGGGGGTGGAGAACACGCACGCGCTCCTTGTCGTCGGTGACAACCGTGGTCGGACTGTCGGTGGGCGGACCGGGAGGTCCGACCACCTGGGTCGTATTTACTTGCCGATGAGCAACGGGCGAAAGCACGTGCCCACGGTGGGTGCTGACTGCATCCTGGCAGAGATGAGAAACCAGGACACACCCGGTCTGTCACATGCCATGCACCGGCCAACGTAGGTACGTGGTGTTGCGTCGGCATCTCACGCTGGTTTCGCGGGGGTTACGCCCCAGGATCGTCAGCAGCGCTGTGGGGGGCTGACGACGCTACGAATTTCCACGCCGACATGGCGTGGTGCCGCCGACATACCCTGGTGCGATGGTCAGCACCGACGGCACCGCCGAGCAGTTCTATCCCGGTCGGGGACTCGGCCTGCCGGCCGAAGGTGTGGGGGCCATTGCCTCGTTCGGCCGCCGGTTGACCGCCTTCGTCATCGACATCGTGCTGTCCGCGCTCGTTGCCTGGCTGATCACGGCGCCTGAGCCGCCGCAGAACACGAGCCTGCTGGTCTGGGCAGTCATGACGGTGGTGACGGTCGGGCTCTTCGGGATCACCCCGGGCCAGGCGGCGCTGGGCATTCGGGTGGTGCCGATCGGTGGGGGATCGCTGGTCGGTGCCTGGGCGATACCCAGGACGGTGCTGATCTTCGTGATCATTCCGCCGCTGCTGGTCAATGTTGACGGGCGCGGGTTGCACGACCGGCTCTGCCGAACGGTCGTGCTTCGGACGCGTTGACGCCCGTCAAGTAGCAGTGCGGTCAGGCCTTTCCTGAACGGCGCATCGCTCGCTGCATGTTGCGCTGCTTGACCCCGGCCGGCATCGGGCCCTTGGGCAGCCCGGCCTGCGCCGATCGAGCCGAAAGCGCGGTCAGTCGGTTGTCCAGTTCGATGGCGGCGGGCGCGGAGATGTTGCGCGGCAGCTTCATCAGGTACTGGTTGAGTTTGCGCAGGGGGATCTGGCCCTCGTCGTTGCCCACGATGACGTCATAGATCGGGGTATCGCCGACGATCCGGGAGATCTTCTTCTTCTCCTGCGCGAGTAGCGGCTTCACCCGATGCGGGGCGCCCTCGCCGACGAGAATGATCCCCGGTCGGCCGATCACCCGGTGGACGGCGTCCATGTGTGATGTACCGGCGATGGCCGGGGTGATGCGCCACTTGCCGCGCAGGTTGTTCTGCAGCGACCAGGCGGCCGCGCCGGGTGTGCCCTCGGCCTGCTTGTAGACGTTCTTCTGCACTCGCCGGGAGAAGATGATGGTCGCGAACAGCGCGCCGAACACGATGCCGAACGGCAGCACCATCCACCAGGGCAGGAACCACATCAGGGCCAGGGTGACGACCGCCGCGGTACCGAGCAGGGCGCCGATCATCAGCGGCAGCAGCCACTTGTCCTGCTTGCGCTGCATCTGGAAGGCCTGCCAGATCTGGCTGCGCCGTTCCTTGCTCGCCTGTCGCTTGGCCACCCTCGCCGCCTTTTTCGCTTCCTTCTGGGCAGTTTTGGACGAGGCGCCAGCGCTGGCGGCATTCTTGGCCATGCTGTTCAGGATAGTGCCCGCAGCGCAGGTGGACGGACGAATCCGGCGGGGAAACGATCGATCCCTCGGCAGGGAACGCATGAAGCGGGGTCCTGCCGTGCCGATGGGCGACGGCGGAACCCCGCAACAGGTGACGGGATCAGTCCCGGGTGGGTCTTCGAAGACGACTGTGTGGTCAGGCGCCGATCAGCCGGTCGTTCTTCGCGGTGCTCTGCCCTCGTGCGTCCCGTGCCTGCGCGCCCTGCCGGTACATGGTGCCCGCCTTGTAGGACGAACGGACCAACGGACCGGACATGACGCCGGCGAAGCCGATCCGCTTGGCCTCCTCGGCGAGTTCGACGAACTCCTGCGGGTTCACCCAGCGTTCCACCGGGTGATGTCGTGGGCTGGGCCGCAGGTACTGCGTGATCGTCACGAGATCGCAACCGGCGGAATGCATGTCGACCAGGGCCTCGGAAATCTCGGCACGCGTCTCGCCCATCCCGAGGATCAGGTTGGACTTGGTGATCATTCCGGCAGCGCGACCCTGGGCGATGACGTCCAGTGATTTCTCGTAGGTGAACGCGGGTCGGATGCGCCGAAAGATCCGCGGCACCGTTTCCAGGTTGTGCGCGAACACCTCGGGGGTGGCGTCGAACACCTGTTGCAGCAGTTCCGGCCGACCGGAAAAGTCCGGGGTAAGGATCTCGACGCCGGTTTCCGGCGCGAACTCATGTACCTGCCGGATCGTCTCCGAGTACAGCCAGGCACCCTCGTCGGGCAGGTCGTCCCTGGTGACACCGGTGATCGTCGCGTACCGCAGATCCATGGCGCGGATCGACTCGGCGACCCGTCGTGGTTCGTCCCGATCCAGTTCCCCGGGTTTGCCGGTGTCGATCAGGCAGAAGTCGCACCGTCGGGTGCATTGGTCGCCACCGATCAGGAAGGTCGCCTCGCGGTCCTCCCAGCATTCGTAGATATTGGGGCAGCCCGCCTCCTGGCACACCGTGTGCAGTCCCTCGGTTTTCACCAGGGACTGCAACTTCTGGAATTCGGGGCCGGTGCGCAGCTTGGTCTTGATCCAGTCCGGCTTTTTCTCGATCGGGACGGCCGCGTTGCGGACCTCGAGCCGGAGCAGCTTACGACCTTCAGGGGCCAGGGTCACGTGGCCTCACCGGCCTTCTTCTTGGTGGCCTCGGCGGCGTTTCCGGCGGCAGACTTGGCCTTGTCCGCGGCGTCCTTCAGGTCGTCACCGGCGTCCTGCGCCTTGCCCTTGGCGGCATCCGTGGCAGAGGAGGCTGCGTCATCGGCCTTGTTCGCTGCGTCCTTGGCCGAGTCGGCCGCGTCATCGGCCTTGTCCTTCGCGGAGTCGACCGCGTCCTTCGCCTTGTCGAGGGTGTCAGCGGCCTTGTCCTTGACCGTGTCCGCGACGTCGGCGGCCTTGTCCTTCGCGTCGGACAGCTTGTCGGCGATCGCGTCCTTGGTTGATTCAGCCGTGGTCGGCGCGGCGGCAGGCTTTGGCGCGTAGGTCGGCGCCGGAGAGTTGTTCGGGATCGGGGTGTCGTCGGAGCGGAGTTTCTTGTACGCGTAGACGCCACCAGCGGCGACCACCGTGATGATGACCAGCTTGCGAACCGGGTGACGCTTCTTGCCGGCGTTCTTGTCCGCCTTGGCAGAGGCTTTGTCGGCCGCCTTGCTCGCCTTGTGGGCTGCGTCGGCAGCCGAGGCCGCGACCGCGGCGACGCCCTGCGCTACTGAACTTTGGGCCTTGACCGAGGCGTGACCGGCGAGCGTATGCGCCTTGTCCGAGGCAGTGTCGGCGAGCGAATGTGCCTTCTTTGATGCCTTCTTCTCGGCAACCTTCGCGCGCTTGGCGGCGTTGACCTGTGCCTTCGCGGCCGCCTTGCGAGCCCGGCGGCCAAGCGACTTGGCGGACTCCTCCAGAGAATCGCCGGCCTTCTCCACATACGGCGTCGCCGCATGTGCAGCATCACTGGCGACGTCCGCGACCTTGTCCGCTACCAATTCGGCGAAATCGGACGCCTTGACGGCCAGATCATGTGCTGCGGACCTCGGCCCTGTCGTCGTGCTCATCAGCTACTCCTCATCAATTGCCAATACATCAGGACGTACCCCCGCGACCGCGAGCGTCACCACTTTCTTACCCTGGGGCGCAGACGTCCACACCGGGGTACTCATTGTTTCATCCTGCCGCGCCGCGCGCCCGAGTGATCATCCGGGCCGCTGACCGGTCAGCGCCGGATGCAGATGCCAGTCGACTCCGGGGGTGGGCGCAATGGACTGCTGCGCTGCCTGAATTGTCCTCACGTCGGAAAGAGTTGGAACCAGCAATCCGTCGAGGCCCTGCCGGAGCCGTTCGGTGACCACGTCGAGCGCATCAGCAACGGTGACGGTTCGGCCCAACTCGAGGGTCAGCGACGTCACACCGGCGTCGGTGATGCCGCACGGCACGATGCGGTCGAAACCGGACAGGTCCGGATCGCAGTTCAATGCGAAACCGTGCATCGTGACGCCCCGCGCGATTCGCACACCGATGGCCGCGACCTTGCGTTCCGGCCGAAGTTCGTCCGCCGGCAGCCAGACGCCGCTGCGACCGGCCACCCGTTTCGTGGCCAGCCCCAGGTCCGCGCAGGTCGCGATGAGCACCTGTTCGAGCAATCGGACATAAGCAACGACGTCCACGGGAGCGGTCAGTTTGATGATCGGGTACCCGACCAACTGGCCGGGGCCGTGCCAGGTGATCCGGCCGCCGCGGTCGACGTCCACCACCGGAGTCCCATCAACGGGCCGGTCCTCCGGCTGGGTGCGTTTTCCGGCTGTATAGACAGCTGGATGCTCCAGGAGCAGCACGGTATCCGGGCCGGCATCCTGCGCCCGGGCGGTGGCGAGTTCACGCTGCCGTTCCCAGGCGCTGAGGTAGTCGACGAGCCCGGCGCGCACGAAACGAAGCGGAACGCTTTGGTCACGCATGCATCGACCGTACGCCCGTGAGTTCGATGCCTTGTGGACAACTCCACTGTGCGGGACCCGGCGGAGGCTACGGTCCCCGGCCATGACCTTCGTCATCGGCTCGTACCAGGCTGTGGAACACCCGGGTGGCGGACATCGGGCGTCGATGGCGGGGTTGTGGCGGGGTGCGGACCTGCGCTCGCTGAACGAGGTGGCGATGACGGTGCTGCCCGCCGACTGTGCCGATGACGCGCGGCGGGCGGTGGACTCCGTGGCCGCGATCCGGCATCCGCACCTGCTTCCGGTGATCGACGTCAGTCAGGACGAGGACCGGGTGGCCCTCATTTGCCCGTGGCCCTCCGGTGGCCGGCTGGCCGAACTCGTCATCCGCCGCGGCCGGCTGACGGCCGGGGAAACGCTGACGGTGCTGATTCCGCTGGCCGCCGCGCTCACGGTGGCCCACGCCGACGGGATCCGGCACGGCGAGGTCTGCCCGGAGACAGTGTGGTTCGACGGCAACGGTCGGCCACTGCTCGGTGCACCGGCCGTCAGCCGGTTGATCGCCCAGATGAACGACGGACTGCCGGCGGGCAGCCGGGACGTCGCGCCGGAGGTGATCAGGGGCGAAAAGCTCCCCGGCGGCGCGATCAGTCCGGCCGCGGACGTGTTTTCGCTGGGATCGGTCGCATTGTTCTGCCTCACCGGCCGATCTGCCTGGCCCGCCGACGACCCGGCGGACGTGCTCATTCAATCCGCCGCCGGGTTGTGGCCGGACCTGCCCGACGACGCCGGACCGGCGGAATTTGTCGCTCTGGTGCGGGAGATGTTGCACGCCGAACCCGGACGGCGACCCAGTGCTGCCGGCCTGGCCGGCAGGCTCGCTGCAAGCCGGTGAACCGGCACCTATCGTGTTCAGCGCGGGGCCGACGCCGACGCCTGCCTCTGCGGATCGGTGGCGCGGCTGGACCTCGGCCGTTGCCCGGCCGGAGCTCGGGTCGGCGCGGATCGGTGGCCGCCACTCGGAGTCAACCGCGGTCGACGAAGTGGATCCGGAGACCGGTACGGCAGATGAGCCGCCAACCCGTCCGCCCGTGAATGCGGAAACCAGCGGCCGGGGGAACCGGTCGGGGCCCCCCGACCGGCGGCTCGAGAGGCTGGTCCGCGGGCGATCCGACAGTGCAGGGCGGGTGCCGTTCCTTCGTCGCCAGCTGCTCGCCCGGGCCGGTATCGCACTGTTGGCCGGCCTGCTGGTGGTCGTTCTCGCAGTGCAGGTCGGCGTGTGGTGGTCAGGCTGGGAGCAGCCCGACGCACCCCGGGGCGCGGATCCGGCGTCCGCAGCGGATCCGGCCGGCGACCCGGACTGGTCCGACGTCGTCCTTCGGCTGGACGCCGCGCGGGCTCGGGCCATGGGCGCCGCCGATCCCAGGCTGCTCGCCGACGTGTATCTGGACAGTGGGTCTGCCGCCCATACCGCTGACGCGGCGGCGATCGCGCAGTTGGCGGACAACGGTTTGCGCGTGGTGGACGGCGTTCACCAGATCGTCAGCGTGACCGTCGACAGCGTGACCGTCGACACGGCCATCACCTCGACCGCCGGCGCCCCGAGTGACGGTGCCGTCCGGCTGGCCGTGGTGGACACGCTCCCCGCCCATCCGATCGTCGACGCGTCGGGTCGGCAGGTGGGTATGACCCCGACGCGCGCCGAACAACGGCGAATTCTCGTGCTGAGGATGACCGATAGCGGCTATCGGATCAGCGGCGTCGAACCAGGCTGACGAGAATCTGCGGTGCAGACGCGGCTGCGTGAACGTGCGCACCTGTCACCGTCCCCGGCCATCGGACGAACGTTTGTGCGCGTCGATCCGGGTGACTGTCGGACCCTGCTCCTACCGTGACCCCATGCGCCTGATGCACACCTCCGACTGGCACCTCGGCCGGACCTTCCACGGCCAGAGCCTGCTGGCCGACCAGGAGTCGGTACTGGGCGCGCTGGCCGACCTCGCCATCGTTCACCGGGTCGACGCGGTCCTGATTTCCGGTGACTTGTACGACCGGGCTGTCCCGTCGCCCGAGGCCGTGCAATGTGCCACCCGCATCCTGACCCGGATCCGCGACGCCGGGATCAGCATCATCGCGATTTCCGGCAATCACGATTCCGCGCCACGGCTCGGCGCGTTCGCCGACTTCCTGGCGGCCGGCGGACTTCACCTACGGACCGCGGCGGCGCGGGCGGGCGAGCCCGTGATGATTGCCGATCCGGACGGTCCTGTTGCGTTCTACCCCGTTCCCTACCTCGAACCGGATCTCGCGCGCGGCGCCTGGGACCTGCCGTCACCGGCCAGCCATCAGCAGGTGCTGACCCGGGCACTGCAGCAGGCGCGAACGGACCTCGCGGCGCGGCTGCCGGGGACCCGGTCGGTGGTGTTGGCCCACGCCTTTGTGACCGGGGCCGCGGCCGGTGGCTCGGAGCGGTCGATCGCGGTCGGGGGAGTCGAGTCGGTGACGGCCGACGTCTTCGCCGGCTTCGACTACGTCGCCCTGGGGCATCTGCACGGCAACCAGCGGATCAGCAACCGCATCCGGTACTCCGGTTCACCCCTGCCCTATGCCTTTTCGGAGGCCGGGCAGACCAAGAGCGTGCTGCTGGTCGACCTCGACCCGTCGGGTGGCGTATCGGTGCGCCCGCTGGACCTACCGGTGATTCGGCGGCTCGCCACCATCCGCGGGACGCTGGCCGAGATCCTCGAATCGGCAACCGATCTCGCGGATGCCTACTTGTCGGTCGAACTGACGGACCGCGTTCGGCCACTTGAGCCGATGCGTCGACTGCGGGAACGATTCCCGCACACTCTGATCGCCCAATGGGTGCCCGATGCGGCCGCCGGTTCCGCCGCCGGCGGACCCCGGGCCTGGAGTGGACATCGAACGGACAGCTCGGTGCTCACGGCTTTCGTCAGGGACGTCCGGGGCACCGAGCCGACCCCTGGCGAGCGCACACTGCTGCAGGACGCGCTCGCCGCCGATCGGCTGCTGGAGCGTGCCCGGTGAGGCTCCACGAACTGGAACTCACCGCCTTCGGGCCGTTCGCCGGGACCGAGACGGTCGATCTCGGCGCCCTCGGCGCGGACGGGCTGTTCTTGGTTCAGGGAGACACCGGAGCCGGCAAGACCACCCTGCTGGATGCGGTTGCCTTCGCGTTGTTCGGGCGGGTGCCGGGTCCGCGGAACGAGGCCAAACGTCTGCGTTGCGACCGGGCGCCGGCCGACCACGTCACCCGGGTCAGGTTGGTCGCCACCATCGGCGGACATCGGTTGGAGATCATTCGCCGGCCGGAGTATCTACGGCCGAAGGCCCGCGGCACCGGCAGCACGCTGCAGCGTGGCAAGGTGTCGCTTCGATGGATCGGCGTTGCCCCATCCGGGCTCCCGGAGGAGGGCCTGACCAGGGCCGATGAGGTTGGTGACGCCGTCGTCGACATGCTCGGGATGTCCGCTGACCAGTTCTTTCAGGTGGTGCTGCTTCCGCAGGGCGACTTTGCGCGCTTCCTGCGCGCCGACACGGGCGAGCGCGGTGACCTCTTGGAGCGGCTTTTCGACACCGGCCGATTCGGGCGGATCGAGGACTGGTTCGCGGTAGCCCGGCGGGAGGCCGGGGCCCGATTGCGGGACTGCGATGAGCAGGTCAGGCAGATGGTCGCCCGGCTGACCGAATCCGCCAGGGTGGAGTCACCCGCTGACCCTGATCCGTCCTGGCTCGCACAGGTTCGGGACCGGCTGGCGGATGTCGCAGCGATCGCCGCTGACGCTGCAGATCATGCGCGTCTGGAACGTGCGCGGACGTCGGGGGCGTATGCGGGGGCCAAGGACCGGGCAGCACGGATCGACCGATGGAAAGTGTTGCGCCGCAGGTGGATCGAACTCGAGGCAGAGCGTCCGCAGGTGGAGCGTGACAGGCTCTTGATCGAGCGTCACGGCCGAACGGCGACGGTCATGTCGGCGGTCGCCATGCGTGACGCCGCGGCCACCGTACTGGCCGCGGCCCGGCAGACGCGCCGGGCTGCGGATCGGGACCTCGACGCCTTGGTCGCCGCGCCGGGGACACCGGATGCTCTCGACCTGGGGCTGCTTGCCGACGATCCGGCGACCGTGCAGGCCGCCGCGCGGGCCGACCGGTTGTTGGCCGAGGAGCTCACCGGTGCAATCACCGAGGCCGCTGACCAGGAGCGGGATCTCGCGATGCTCGCGCGCGCCCGGCAACGGCACCACCGGGACGAGGTGGCCGCGGTTGACGTCGAGCAGCGACTCGCCGGACTGCCGGCGAAGATCGCCGATCTGGAGGCTCGGGTCGTCGGTGCCAAGGCTGCCAGGGACATGCTGCCGGCGGCCGTCGCGGCGCTGACCGCAGCGGAGGTCGTCCTTCGTGCCGCACGCTCGGTTCCCGACCTGCAGGCGCAACTGGCGATAGCGGTCAGCACCGCGGCCACCGCAACCGACCGGCACCAAACGGCCGTGGATCGCCGGCAGGAACTCGTCGACGCGCGGATCGCGGGCATGGCGGCGGAGCTGGCGGCTCAGCTGTCGGACGGTGACCCCTGCCCGGTATGCGGATCCGGCGATCACCCGATCCCGGCCCTGCCCACCGCGAGCGCCGTGACCGCGGACGGAGTCCGGGCGGCGCAGGAGATCGAGAAGCGCACCGCGCGCGAGCGGGAAGCAGCCACTCAGCAGCGCTGGAAATTGTCCGACGCGGTCGAGGCAGCGGTCAAGACATCCGGTGGTACAACGGTTTCCGTCGCCGAGGATCGGTATGCGGACTGTTCCGTCAAGCATCTGCGGCTGACCGCGATTGCCGGAAATCTGGACGCGCTACTCGGCCTACGGGAGGCCGCAGGTAAAGCGCTGTTCGAGCAGGGCCTGCATCGCGAGGACCTGGCAACCGCCCTGCTGGCCAGGACGAAGGAGATCGGAGAGCTCACCGCCGCAACGGACAAGAGGGCGAGCCCGCTACTCAAGGCCCGTGGCGCGCACCCGTCGGTGCAGGCCAGGCGAACCTTCTTGCTGACCAGGGCGACCGCTTTGGACGCGATCGCGACAGCCTCGGTAGCGATGGCAACGGCGGCCGAAGCCGCGGATCGGGCGGACCACGCGGTCTCGGCCGCGGTCACCGAGGCAGGGTTTTCAGACCTGGGCGAGGTGCTGGCCATCACCGGAATCGACGTCGGCCTAGTCCGTCGAAGGGTGCGCACCGCCGATGACGACGCCGCGGCGATCGACGCCCAGTTGCGGGATCCGCAGTGTGCCGGGCTGTCCGAGGACGAGCGAGTTGACCTCGCGGGGATCGGCGCGATCGCTGCCGCGGCGGCGACAGCGGCAGAACACGCGATCACTCTTGCCCATGCCACCGCAGATCGTCGGGATCAGGTTGCTGTCGCGGCCGTTCGGTTGCAGGCGGCCTGGCGGGACCGGGAGCCGGTGCGGGCCAAGGACTCCGAGATCGGAGCCCTGACCGATGTGCTCAACGGACGCGGTCAGAACGCCCTGGGTATGTCGCTGCGCACCTATGTTCTGGCGGAAAGGTTGAAGGAGGTCGCCGAGGTGGCCGGCCAGCGCCTTGGCCGAATGTCAGCGGGTCGGTACACCTTCGTCCACTCGACCGACCGGGAGGCGCGTGGCAAGGCGGGTGGCCTCGGCTTGGACATCCTGGACGGCTGGTCGGGGCTGGTGCGGCCGGCAAAAACCTTGTCCGGTGGTGAATCGTTCCTGGCTTCGCTGGCGCTCGCGCTGGGTCTGGCGGACGTGGTCGCGGCGGAGGCCGGCGGGCGGGTGCTGGACACCCTGTTCGTCGACGAGGGCTTCGGCAGTCTCGACCCGGACACCCTCGATCTGGTGATGGAAACCTTGGATGAACTGCGGGCCGGCGGGCGGGTGGTAGGAGTGGTGTCGCATGTCGACGAGCTACGGCAGCGGATCCCGAGCCAGGTGCGGATCACCCGGACGCCGCAAGGATCAACGCTGCAAGTGACGACCGGATGAACCAGTGACAATCCGATGACCGGGGACAACATGATGACCAGTGAGAACACGAGCAGCACCGACAGGATGAGCAGTGACAGCGGAATCACCCCGGCGATTCGCCCCGGAAGGTCGGCATGTTCCTACTGATCGCCCACTTCACCGTCGGACCGGCTGAGTCCGCGGAACGGGCCCTGGCCGATGCGGCCGAACCCGTGCGACTGTTGGCTGCCCAGCCGGACACCCGAACGTTGCGTTGGGGCCGTTCGACGGAGGACGCCGGTCGACTGGTGCTGGTGGCCGAGTTCGAGACAGCCGCCGCCTATCGGCGGGCCCAATCTCCGTTCGACGTGCGCACCGTCCTCATACCCTGGCTGTCCAAGGCAGAGATCCGCACGTCGGGCGCCTTCGAAGTGCTGGCCGCTGCCGACGGCGGCGGCTACTGGGAGCCAGATGTCACCGTGCCCGATCCCGGTCGCTGAACGTCGGTAGCGTGTCTCCGCACTCGGGCGAGCCCGGGCTCAGCCGACGGGTAAGGGCCCATCGGCGACGCCGACGAGACTGTTGTCGAACAACACACCATCCTGGGCCGATGCGATGCAGGCCACGTACATGTCCCGCAGGGGACTGTCCGTTGGCAGAATCACGGCGTCGAGTCGGTCCAGGGCGACTGCCTGCACCCGGATCGCGCCGCTCCGGGTGGGATCGGCGGTGCGCATCGCCCGGCCCGCAAACACCACGCAAGCCCGTTGGAGTTCGGATCCGGGGACCGGGAGCGGCCCGAGGACCGTTGAACCGAGGATCTCGACCGGATGCGGCCGGGCACAGGATATCGCCGTGGATTGGGTCAGGTCGGTCGAGGACAGACATGTCCCGAACGCCGCCGGAAGCACGCCTGCCGTCAGAACATTCTGCAGCCGCCCGGCGTAGGGCAGTCCGTCGTCCGGACCGATCACGCAGGCAGTCCACTGCTGACCCGCTGCTCGTTGCGCTCGGTTGGGGCCGACGGTCGTATATCGGAAATTCAGTCGAGGCAACCAGAGGATTCCCTGCTGCCCGTCGGATCGCTGGACGACAGGTGGAATCGATCCCGTGTATCCGATCGCGTCGAGGGCGCACGTCGAATAGTCACTCAGGTAGTCGTTCGCCGCGATCCTGATGGGCGGATCGGCGACGGAATTGACCGAGACCACCTCTCCCACCACGGTTCCGCTGCAGGGCCCGACGATCGCGCTCGGGTAGTCCATCAGCTCCGCCCCGTCCGGCGCCGGCTCGGTGAACTGTCGCCACGGATCGTTCATGCTCGTCACGCAGTCACCCGAGGCCGGCGGCCCGGCCAGCACCTTCGCCACCGGCGACCCGGCCACTCGATGCGTTGACCAGTTCGGCGCCACGATCGCGGCGAGCAACACCACGGCAACAACCGCCGCCCCCAACCACCGTTGGTTCATCTCTCGACGGTAGGCCCCGTTCCAGTGACCCGCAGGCACCGAACCGGCAGACAACCGACGGCACGTGGTCACCGGCGTCGCTGCGAGTCATTAGGCTCGACGATCGTTGACCGACCCGCGGAATCCACCGCCGGGGACATTGTCCGGCCGTGCATTTCGACGGTGGGGCCCGTACCGCAGGAGTGCATCATGGCCGCCACCCGCCTCGACGCCGTTGTCTCGCTCGCCAAGCGCCGGGGGTTCGTCTACCCCTGCGGTGAGATCTACGGTGGGACCAAGTCGGCCTGGGACTACGGCCCGCTGGGCGTCGAGCTGAAGGACAACATCAAGCGGCAGTGGTGGAACGCCATGGTGCGCTCCCGCGACGACATCGTCGGGCTGGACTCTTCGGTGATCCTGCCGCGCGAGGTCTGGGTCGCCTCCGGGCACGTCGCCGCGTTCAACGATCCGCTGGTGGAGTGCCTGTCCTGTCACAAACGCTACCGGGCCGACCACCTGCAGGAGGAGTTCGAGGAGAAGAAGGGCCGGGCTCCGGAAAACGGGATGGCGGACATCGTCTGCCCCAATTGCGGTACCCGCGGCCAGTGGACCGAGCCCAAGGAGTTCAACGGGCTGCTGAAGACCTACCTCGGACCGGTCGAGGACGACTCCGGGCTGCACTACCTGCGCCCGGAAACCGCCCAGGGCATCTTCGTCAACTACAACAACGTGGCGTCCTCGTCCCGGAAAAAGCCGCCGTTCGGCATCGGGCAGATCGGCAAGTCGTTCCGCAACGAGATCACGCCCGGAAACTTCATCTTCCGCACCCGCGAGTTCGAGCAGATGGAGATGGAATTCTTCGTCAAGCCGGGCACCGACGAGGAATGGCATCAGTACTGGATCGACACCCGCACGCAGTGGTACGTCGACCTTGGCTTGTCCCGCGACAACCTTCGGCAGTTCGAGCACCCGAAGGAGAAACTGTCGCATTACTCCAAGCGGACGGTGGATATCGAATACCGCTTCCACTTCGGCAACGAGTGGGGCGAACTCGAAGGCATCGCGAACCGGACCGACTTCGATCTGAAAACCCACTCCGAGCATTCCGGAGTCGACCTGTCCTACTTCGACCAGGAGAGCGGCGAACGCTGGACACCGTTCGTGGTCGAGCCGGCGGCCGGGGTGAACCGGGCGATGATCGCCTTCCTGCTGGAGGCCTACGCCGAGGACGAGGCACCGAACACCAAGGGCGGCGTCGACAAGCGGACCCTACTGCGGCTGGATCCACGGCTGGCACCGGTCAAGGCCGCCGTGCTGCCGCTGTCCAGGCACGCCGACCTCTCGCCGATCGCCCGCGACCTGGCAGCGTCACTGCGCAAGACCTGGAACGTCGAGTTCGACGACGCGGGCCAGATCGGCCGTCGCTATCGGCGGCAGGATGAGATCGGCACGCCGTTCTGCCTCACGGTTGACTTCGGCACCGCCGCCGACCAGGCGGTGACCATTCGCGACCGCGACTCAATGACGCAGGAGCGGGTCGCGCTCGATCAGGTGCAGGGCTACCTGGCGGCCAGGCTGATCGGCGCCTGACCGCGTTCGACAGCGCATCCGGCACCGGCGCAGCCCAGCCCGCTACCGGCGTCAGTTCCCCAGGTCGCCGGGGTAACGGAACTGCGCCGCGGGCACTGTCGTGCCGCGGAACCAGGCGTCCATGAACGGGCCCATGTCCCTACCTGCGAGGGTGGTGACGTAGGCCTCCAGTTCGTCGAACGACGCGTTTTTGCCCCCGTACATCGCGGGCCAGTCCTTCAGCAGCGTCAGGAAGGCGTCGTCGCCGATCTCATTCCGTAGCGCGTGCAGCGCGAGCGGGCCACGGTCGTAGACCCGGGTGAACTCGTTGCCCGGACCCATGTCGACCAGCGGGGATGTCCAGAAGTCGGGCCGGTTCACCACGTCGGCCATCCGCTGCTTCCAGGTGGTGTCCAGGTTCTCGCCGTTGACCTTTTCGTTGTACAGCCACTCACCGTAGGAGGCGAAGCATTCGTTCAGGCAGATGTCGGACCAGCGCTCGACCGTGACGTCGTCGCCCCACCACTGGTGGGACAGCTCGTGCACCAGGAATCCGATGTCGATGTTGGCCGGGTACACCGGTCTGGTCGCGGTTTCCAGGGCGAACCCGGTCTGCTCGCCGGTGTAGATGCCGCCCACTGCCTCGAATGGGTACGGGCCGAAGTACCCGGACAGCACGTCGATGATCTGTTTGGTGTTCTTGGCGAGGTCCGCGTCCTGCGGAACGCTCGGTGCAATGGCCGAGACGATCGGCTTACCGTCCGCCAGCTTGTCCTCGACCAGTGTGAAGGTGTCGATGTAGATCGTCGTCAGGTAGCTGGCCACCGGTTCGCTGAGTTTCCAGCTGAACACCGCCTCACCCGGACCGGCGGCCGGCAGGCCATCGGTCTGCCGGATGCCGTTGGAAATGACCTGCCATTTGTCCGGGACGGTCGCGGTGACCTCGAAGGTGGCGGTGTCCGCCGGATGCTCGTTCACCGGGTACCAGGCGGATGCGCCGGTCGGCTCGCCGGCGACGAAGGCGCCGCCGGAGGACGTGCGGTACCAACCGCCGTCGCTGAGCCCGGACGTCCCGCCGGGCACCAGACCGGGCTGCCCGCTGTACGTGACCTGCACTTCCAGCGGTGCAGTGGCGGCAAGCTCGGTGGCCGGAGTGATGACCAGTTCGGCGTCCTGCTGGTCGAACGTCGCTGCAGCTCCGCCGACCGTCACCGCGCTGACAGTCATCGTCGGCTGCAGGTCGAGGTTGAATTGGGTCAATCCGTCGGTGGAGGTGACGGTGCCCTTCAGCAACGCCGTTGACTGCAGGTCGTTGCTGTCCGGGTCATAGCTCAGAGTGATGTTGTACGAATCAATCTGGTATCCGCCATTGCCAGCCGTGGGGTAGTAGGGGTCACCGATCCCGGCCGCACCGATCGTGCCCGCGGCCGCCGCCGCTGACGACGATGCGGAGGGCGGCACCGTGATCCCACCGGACGCCCGCGGCGAGGGCGTTGCCGAAGGTGAGGAGGACACGGCCGGTGAGCGCGTCGTGCCGGCCCCCCCGTCCGCGGTACCGACCGTCGCCGTGCCGGACGTCGTCGATGAACAAGCGGTGGTGAAAAGGGCGAGGACAAGGACGACGGCGAGGGTGCTCCGCCTGGCGGCGGAAGGCGGCGTTCGGACCATTGGCGAACCGTACAAGCCACCCATGACAGAACCGTGTCAGGCGCTCGGCAGCGCGTTGAGAGATCGTCACCGACCGTGATCGTCGGCGACCGTGTTGGTCGATGGACCGCCGCGCCTCGTGCCGGGCAACCGGTCCATGGGGCTAGGCAGCCTGGCATGATCGAAAGTCCAACGTGCCGGCGGCCGTTCACTGCCAGCGAGATCAAGAACATCGGGGGTCCAGGTGCGAACCGTGCTGCGCTACCTCGGTGGCGTCGTGCTGGTGGCCGTGCTGATCGTCGGCGGGGTGGTGGTACGGGTCATTCAGATCGGCCACCTCGATCAGCGGGCGGCGGCCGATGCCATCGTCGTCCTGGGAGCAGCGCAGTATGACGGAGAGCCGTCACCGGTCTTCCGGGCTCGACTCGACCACGCCGCGCAGTTGTACCGGGATGGCGTTGCCCCGCGGATCGTGACCATAGGCGGTGGTCAGGCGGGGGACCGCACCACGGAGGGGGCAGCCGGTGCGGCCTACCTCACTGAGCTGGGCATAGAACAATCAGCGGTCGCCGCGGTCGGGTCCGGTGACGACACCCTGGCCAGCCTTCGCGCGGCGGACATTCTGCTGACCGATAACGGCTGGACGTCGGTCGTGCTGGTCACCGACCCCTGGCACGCGGCCAGGTCAGCGCTGATGGCGACCGATCTCGGTCTGCAGGCCCAGGTTTCGCCGGTGGATCAGGGCCCTTCGGTGAGCGACGGGGTCGAGCCCCGTTACGTCCTTCGGGAAGCCCTTGGGGTGCTGTATTACCGATTGACAGGTGGGTCCTCGGGCGTCGGATCGACGGTGGTCTGACCATGCCGCCTACTAGCCGTTATGCCGATGGGTACTCCGATGCGGACATGGACCGGCTCGTCGACGAGCCCGCCAAATCCGCGGGCCTGCCCGAATCCGTTGGCGCGGGCTTTCGTGGTCCGTTCGCCCGCGACCGGGCCAGGGTGCTGCATTCGGGGTCGTTCCGGCGACTGGCCGGAAAGACCCAGGTGGTCGCGCCGGACGAGGACGCCGTACCGCGTACCAGGCTGACCCATTCGCTGGAGGTCGCGCAGATCGCCCGGGAAATCGGCGAGCAACTCGGCTGCGACGCGGATCTGGTTGATCTGGCCGGCCTCGCGCATGACATCGGCCATCCGCCGTTCGGGCACAACGGCGAGTCGGCGCTGGACCAGATCGGAGCGTCGGCAGGCGGTTTCGAGGCGAATGCGCAGAATCTGCGGCTGCTGACCCGGTTGGAACCCAAGATCATCGCCGGCGACGGCCGGCCCGCCGGGCTGAATCTGACTCGGGCGTCGTTGGATGCCGTCATCAAATATCCGTGGCGGCGGCCCGCGGGAGGCGGCAAGTTCGGGGTCTACGCGGATGACGCGGCCGTTTTCGAGTGGGTGCGGACGCCTCGCCCGGACGGCCGGCGGACGTGCCTCGAAGCGCAGGTCATGGACTGGGCCGATGACGTCGCCTATTCCGTCCATGACGTGGAGGACGGCGTCAGCGCCGGTCGGATCGACCTGACCCGGTTGGCCGATCCCGCCGAGCGGGACGCCGTTGCGGCAGCGGCACAGGCATTCTCGGGCGAGTCTGCGGCCGAACTGGGTACCGTGCTCGAGGACCTCCTTGCCCTGCCGGTGATCGCCGCCGGCATCGGCCACTCGCCGGGACCGGTCGCCGACGCCGCAGTCAAACGCCTGACGAGCGAGCTCACCGGACGGCTGGCCACAGGAGCGATCGCAGCGACGCGGGCCGCGGCCGGTCCCGGACTCTTGACCCGCTACGCCGCGGACCTCCAGGTGCCGCGGGTGCTGCGGGCGGAAGTTGCGGTGCTCAAGGCGATCGCCCGCCGGTATGTGATGGCCGATCCCGCCCGCATCGCGATCCAGCACCGGGAGCAGGAGCTACTGACCGAATTGGTGCTGGCGATGGCCGAGCGTGGTGCTGCGGGGCTCGACCCGATGTTCGCCGGCTCCTACGCCGCCGCCGCCGGCGACCCGGGACGGCTGCGTGTCGTTCTCGATCAGGTGTCATTGCTGACCGATGCGCAGGCGGTGGCGCGACACCGGAGGCTGACCAGCCGCTGATCGTGTCTGCCGGCAAACGACACGCTCGATCACTGTGTTGGGTGAGCCCCTTCGTTTCTCGGGTCCGACTACCGACCCGGGTCCGACTACCGGACCAGCCGTGGGGCGACGGGTGGACAACCGTCATCTGAGTCTCTGCTCGGGTCATACACTCGCCACGTGGCAGGGCGGATCTCCGAAGCGGACAAGGAACGAGTCCGCGACGCCAACCGCATCGAGCAGGTGGTGGGCGAGTACGTCGCGCTGCGCAACGCCGGCGGCGGAAACCTCAAGGGCCTGTGCCCTTTCCACGACGAGAAGACCCCGTCCTTCCAGGTCAGTCCGGCCCGCGGCTACTACCACTGCTTCGGCTGCGACAAGGGTGGCGATGTCTTCGCCTTCCTGCAGGAACTCGAGCACCTGACCTTCCTGGAGACGGTGCAGCGATTGGCCGAGCGGGCCAACATCACGCTGACCATCATGGAGGGCGGGACCTCGACCCGGTCCGAACGAGGCACCCGCCCGCGACTGCTCGCGGCCAACAAGGCGGCGGCAGAGTTCTACGCCGCGCAGCTGTTGACCGAGCAGGCCGGCACCGCTCAGACGTTCCTGGCCGAACGCGGGTTCGACCTGGCCGCCGCCGCGCATTTCGGCTGCGGTTATGCCCCAGATGGCTGGGACAAACTCGTCAAAACCCTGACCGCACAGGGTTTCTCGCTGGACGAACTGTACCGGGCCGGGCTGGCCAGACAGGGCCAGCGAGGCCCGATCGACCAGTTCCATCGCCGGCTACTCTGGGCCATCCGCGACGCGGCAGGAGATGTCGTCGGATTCGGTGCCCGCCGACTCTTCGACGACGATCGACTGGAAGCCAAGTACATCAATACTTCCGAGACCCCGCTGTACAAGAAGTCGCAGGTCCTGTTCGGACTCGACCTGGCCAAGCGGGACATCTCCCGGCAGCGCAAAGCGGTTGTCGTCGAGGGGTACACGGACGTCATGGCCATGCACCTGGCGGGTGTCTCGACAGCGGTGGCGTCCTGTGGTACCGCCTTCGGTGACGAGCACATCAGCGTGCTGCGCCGCTACCTGCTGGATTCCGAGGTGATCCGCGGCGAGGTGATTTACACCTTCGACGGCGACTCGGCGGGCCAGAAGGCCGCCATCAAGGCGTTCGATTCAGACCAGAAATTCGCGGCAAACACCTATGTTGCCGTCGCTCCCGCTGGGATGGATCCGTGTGAACTGCGGCAGGCAAAGGGGGATGAGGCGGTGAAGGCGCTGGTCGAAAGCCGTACCCCACTCTTCGCTTTCGCGATCCAGACCACACTGAAGGAGTACAACCTGGACACCGCCGAGGGGCAAGTGGCGGCCACCACCGCGACGATTCCACTGGTGGCGAGGATCAAGGAATCGACCCTGCGGAGCGAGTACGTCCGGCAGTTGGCCGGTTGGTTGGGCACCGAATTGGATCCAATCCGGCAGCGGGTCCGAGATTTCGAGGTCGCGGAGGCTCGGGAAGCCAAGCGGGCTGCGGCCAGGCAGAACGGCGGCACGTCTCAAGCCGGCGGTGCCAGGGCCGGCGACCACCGGCAACCTGGCACTGCGCCGCACGGCACGGCGCGGTCCGAACCCGGGCGGCGCGGTGGCCGAACCGACGACCGCCGGCCCCCCGACGACCGCCGGCCCCCCGACGACCGCCGGCCCCCTGACGACCGGACCGGTGTGCTCCGACCCGGTGCTCGATCGGACACTGCCCGCCCCGGTGTCGCCGGGCACGATGTCCACGACCGTCATGATCCGCACGAACCCCCACCCGAACCACCGGAGCGCGACGACGAGCCACCGGAGGACTCCGAGCACGCGGCCGCGCCGAGCGCGCCGGCCGCAGACATGCGTCGGCCGAACCCGACTGACCGCGGCACGTTTGTGGAGCGCGAGACGTTGAAACTCGTTCTTCAGCAACCGGATCTCGTTATCGCCGGGTACGAGCAGGTGAGTGCCGACGCCTTCAGCAACCCGGCCTACGCAGCTGTGCACGCGGCCGTGGAAGCAGCCGGTGGGCCGCCATCGGATGGATCGAAGGTGTGGTGGGTGGACACGGTTGCCGAACATGTGCCGGCGGGCCCGTGGCGGTCTCTGGTCAGCGAACTCGCCGTCGAGCCGCTGCGGAACAAACTCACCGCGGACAGCGCGGAGTACGCCGGCGCGATCCTGGCCGGGATGGCCCTGCGGATCGCGATTGTTGACGAGAACCGGCTGAAGTCGGCACTGCAGCGGGCCGAGGCAGCGGGCGATACCGAGCGCCGACTGACCCTGCAGTCCGACCTGGCTGCGGTCGCGAATTACCGTCGGGCACTGGCGGACATGGCCAGCGGGCAATCGGCATGACGCCGTCATCAGTTCGCTGGCCATGGCGCCGTCGGGTCTTACCCCAGCAGTTGGCCGCGGTGCTCGACCAGGAGGAACACATCCAGGTCATTGCCGATTGCGTCGACGGGAAAATGTTGGCCGCCAGCCGGTTTGGGCTGTGGGTGATCGATGACGTCAAGGCATCCAGGCTCGGCTGGGAGCTGATCGCGAAGGCTCGGCTGACGGCCCGGGTGCTGTCGATCATCCCTACCCAGATCGTCGACCAGTTCACCGACGGTACCCAGGTCCTCGTCGACGAGGCATCACGCGAGTACACCCTGGCCGGCCGTAGCGGGCTGACCGACGTGGTGCACGCCCGGGTGCGACGATCGGTAGCCGCCAGTCGGCACCTGGAATTCCCCGGGGGCGGGGGGTGGGTCGTGCTGCGCCGGGTTCCGGGCAGGGACGGACTCACCCGGCAGGTCCGGCTCGACCCCGGTGCGGATGCGGGCGCCCCCGGATTCGTCCAAGCGGTGGCGCAGGTAGCCGAAGACCTTTCCGCCGTCCCGCAAGCAGACTGACCGACCTGCCACGCCACGATCCAGCAAGTGGCCCTTGGTGGGTCGCAAAAACGACGGTCGCGGTCCTGACTACCATCGTCGGAGTGACCGAAGACCCGCAGGAATCGTTCGATCCCGGAAAGTTGCGTGCGTCCGATGCCGACAGAGAGGGCGTTGCGCGAGTACTGCAAAACGCGATGGCGGAGGGGCGGTTGACCGCCTCGGAGCTGCAGGAACGGCTGGACACCGTCTATCAGGCGAAAACCCTCAGCGAACTGGAGCCGGTGACCTGGGACTTGCCGGGACATCAGGAGCTCGTGCCTCGGGTCGCGACGACGCCGCAACGGCTGATCAAGACGCCGCCGACGGGATCCTCCTCTGCGGTGGCGAAAATCGGCGGCACTGCCACATCGACTTTGGCCGTCGGGATCATGTCGGGTGCGACGAGGGCAGGTCCGTGGGTGGTTCCGAGCCAGTTCACCGCGCTGGCGATCATGGGCGGGGTGGAAATCGACCTCACGCAGGCTCGGTTCGCCGAGGCTGATGTCACCATCACTGCAGTGGCCGTCATGGGCGGCGTCGATATCACCGTGCCCGACGACATCACTGTGATCGTCAGCGGAATCGGGTTCATGGGTGCTTTCGAGGACACCGCGCACGTCCAGGGACTGCCCGGTGCGCCGATCGTGAGGGTCAACGGGTTCGCGCTGATGGCCGGCGTTGCGGTGCACCGGCCCAAGAAGAAGCGCAAGGGGCAGATCGAGGAGTGAATGTGACCGCCTCGTCCCTGGCCGGCGTTGTCAGCCGGCGGAGTTCTTGGAGAACACCCCGGACACCTTGGCTTGGACGAACCCGGCCGCCCCCTGCACCGCTGGGTGGTCGGCGACGCTGGAACTCCACCGCTTGATCTGCTCGTACCGCTCGCGGCCGGCCCGGGAACCGAGCACATAGCCGATGCCGATTCCCAACACAAGGCGAAACATCCGGTGGACCTCCTTCGGTCACGCCCAGTCGGCGGGCATGTGGCCAACAGTCTTCCCTATCCGGAGAACCGCTTCGTCCCTGCCTGCTCGTACCCAGCGTTGGCCGGGGTCACCGTGACGGCACCAACGACATCGTCGACAGACCCGACCGCCGTGCCGTCGGCCGCGGTTCGGTCCGGTTTGGAGATCGGCGGGTGTTGTGGGATATCCTTCTCTAGCGCTGCCGCCAGTCGGCACCGCCGGTCCTCCGTAGCTCAATTGGCAGAGCATCCGACTGTTAATCGGACGGTTACTGGTTCGAGTCCAGTCGGGGGAGCAAAAGGCCAGGTCAGAGGCCTCGAAGATGATCATCTACTCTCGTATCGCCGTGGGAGCCATAGAAAGTCATAGGAAACCTCGTGGCGAGATCGGCCGATCCTTCACTGCGGTGGTCTCGTTGGTGACCTGTTCAGGTTCCGTTCGTCCTCACCTGTGACGATGCGGTCATGATCCGGACAACAGTGCGGGAGGACCACCACCCCGCGGATTCGGCTGCGGCAGAGCGGTTATCGGACGCGTTGTACCTGGCAAGGGCCGGTCAATCCCGTCGTCAGGTCGTGGACCTGCAGGACGCGGCGTTCCGGTTCTACCTGCCGATGGCCCGCACCCTGGCGCACACCGCGACGGGGATACCCACGGTGTGGATCGGGTCGAGGCCCACGCGGCAGAGCAGGCCGCCGATTCACGACCAGCTGCGGCGGCGCCGGTATCGACCCATCCCGGATCAGGGACGGTGGTTGGCCAGTGTGCTGCGAGACCAATTCGCCTACTACGCCGTTCCCAGCAACGATGCACCAGCGTCTTTCCTCTACCTGGGGTACCGGGCTGCAGGCCGTCAGCCTGCGGGGCCCGCAGGAATCCCACCACCGGTGACAGAGAGGTCACACACCAGGAGTCACTCGCCGATGACGAACTCGAGCGAGTGAACCTCGCGAATCGTGTGAGTGAGCTCATACCCCACCGAACCGGACGGAGACGACACTGGGTTACATGACGACCACTATCCTCGGACACCAATGGGTTCACGCCGGCGCCGTCTGCCAGGACTGCGGCGCGCTCGCAGTGTTCCAGACATCGGTCCTCGCCACGGACCAGGGCGACGTCGTGACGGTCATGGCGACGTGCCCGGCCAGCGAGAACCATAGCTTGAACACGGCGACCCACAGGCTGCTCGCGGACCTCGCCAGGGACACCTAGAGACCGGTGATCCAACCATCGACCCGACGCACCGCCGGCCGTCCCGGGAGCGGCGACAGCGTGGGTCGGCGGAGTTGAGCTGGCGGTCTCGGGCGAGCTCGGCCTGATTGCGGCCCTGCGTCAGCAGGTCGCATCGATTCGGTCGGCGCAGGGCGACCCCGTGCGAGTGCTGGTCGAGGCAGGTAGTCGCCCGCGGCTGCCAGCAGCGGTCGAGGTGGCTGCGTTCCGAATTGCCACCGAGGCGGTGCTGAATTCGGCCAGGCACAGCGGGAGCGACCGTGCCTGGGTCCGGATCGACAGCAGAGGTGAGGTGCTGAGCGTCAGTGTCCGCGATGCCGGGTCCGGGGTCGGAGGCTGGGTGCCCGGTGTCGGACTGTCGTCCATGCGAGAGCGGGCCGCCGAAGTCGGCGGCACACTGACCGTGACGACGACTGCCGACGGATCGCTCGTCAAGGCGTTGCTGCCCATCGACTGAGTGCCAGGCCCAAGGATGGTGCTTCCGCCTCGTTGGGGCAGCGCAGCCACGACTGGTGCGAGGTTGGACAGTCAAGGGCGGTGGCGCCTTGGGCTCCGGCCGGCGGGGTATCCCACACCGGCGCAATGCTGCATTCACCCTGGTGGTGGTGGTATCCAGGGCTGCCGCGATTTCACGAACCGTGTTGCCGTCCTTGGGGTACAGCTTGGTGGCGAGGTTGGGCCCGCCCGCAGGTCAAGGCGGGCCCGAAGGCGTCACCAGATCTCAGTCAGCCAACCGGCCCAGGAGTTGGCCGGACAGCTGGGCGAGCTCCTTGCCCTGCTCGGTGAGTGCGGCCAGTCCGGTGACGGTGGCCAGCGCCACTGCGTTGAAGGACTCGTCCCACGGCAGCGGGTCAGGGCCGAGGCCCTCGGGGTCAACGATATGCACCCCCGGTCCGTGCGGACGGCGCCACGGGACCAGATAGGGCGTCGGGCACCGGTCCTCGTAGTCGGCGATGAGCTGCAGGACGCCAACGACGCGGTCGGTGGAGATGCTGCTGGATGCCGCGGGCGCCCCCTCAGCTGTCCGGACCACTCGGGCCACAGCGCGGGCCGCGACCGGCGCGAGCTCGTTGGCCAGGCGGTGCGAGGACACCGTCGCCGCGATGCGGCCGCCGACGATGATGATGGCCCGGTCGAGCTCGGACTCGGTGCGGGCCCGGATGATGAGCTGCCACACCCCCGACGGGATGTCTTGGTCGATGGAGTACATGGGTCTCTCCAGGTGGTTGGGCGCGCACCGTCGGATGGCCGTCGCGAAGAATGAGCGCAGCCCAACGAGGTTGATACCGCTGCGAAATCCGGGCTGGGGACGTGACGGCGCGCCGCTGTCAGCGCTGGTCAGGGCGTAGAGCATCCATCCACAGGGCAGCGCGACCGTCGATGGCGGCCGAGTTCACCACGACCCGTACAGCCCGGTGTTCGCCCTGCGCATCGCACTGACGTAGCTGCTGCGCTCCTGGTCGGTGTGGTCCGCGCCGGTCGGTGCGGCCAGCAGTCCGCGCAGCTGGTCGACGCTGTCGAACCCCTTGCGCTGCATCCATTCCGCCACGCCGTCGAGCAACACCCCGGCATGTTGCGGACCGTGCCGGAGCAGCGCGGAGGTGGTCATCACCACGTCGGCCCCGGCCAGCAGGTAGGACACCACGTCGGCGGCATCCTCGACGCCGGTGGTGGCGGCCAGCGAGGCCCCGATTCGGCCGCGCAGCAACGAGATCCAGGTCCGCGGCAGCCTGGCCTCCGCCGGACGGGACAAGTTCACCGCCGAAGTCACCCGCAGGGTCTCCGGGTCGATGTCGGGTTGCAGAAAACGGTTGAATAGCACCAATCCGTCGGCGCCGGCCTGGTCCAATCTGATCGCCATCTCGCCCATGGCGCTGAAGTAGGGGCTGAGCTTGACCGCCACCGGCACCGTGACCGCTTGTTTGACGGAATCGAGCACGTCGAGGTGCCGTTGCTCGACATCACGGCCGGTGATGTGCGGATCGCCAGGCAGGTAGTAGATGTTCAGTTCGATCGCGGCGGCGCCGGCGTTCTGCATCGCCGTCGCATACCGGGACCACCCGCCCGGCGTGACACCGTTGAGGCTGCCGATCACCGGGATGTCAACTGCGCGCGCCGAGCGCTCCAGCAGGCTGAGGTACTGCCGGGGGCCAGGATCGGATTGCGCGGGGTCGACGTCCTCCGGGAAGTACGACAGTGCCTCGCCGAAACTCTCCGCACCGGCCATCGCGAGCCGGCTGTCGCGTTCCGCGTCACGCAGCAGTTGCTCCTCGAACAGCGAGTACAACACCACCGCGCCGACTCCACCGTCTGCCATCTGCCGCACACCGTCAACGGTCTGCGACATCGGTGACGGGGAGGCGACCAGCGGGCTGCGCAACGTCAGGCCCAGGTATCGCGTTGTCAGGTCCATCTCACGGCTCCCGGCGTGGATCGGCGGGGAAGCGATGCGCCCCCCGGGTGGCCATTTCCTCGTACACCGCCCAGCGTTGGTCAACCGATTCCTGCGCGAGATGCAGCAATCGTTCCGCCTCCACCGGGTCGGTGTTCACCAACGATCGGTACCGCAGTTCCCGGTAGATGTAATCGGTCAGCTCGATCCGTGGCCTCGGCGAATCGAGCAGGAACGGATTGTCGCCGGCGGCGCGCGCGATCGGGTCATAGCGAACCAGCGGCCAGTACCCGCTGGCGACGGCACGGTGCTGCTGGTCCAGGCCGTTGCGCAGGTCGATGCCATGGGCGATGCAGTGGCTGTAGGCGATGATCAACGACGTGCCGTCGTAGGCCTCGGCCTCGCGGAACGCCTCCAGGGTCTGTTGCGGATCCGCGCCCATGGCCACCCTGGCCACGTAGACATTCCCGTAGGCGATCGCCTGCAGTGCAAGGTCTTTCTTGGCAACCTGCTTTCCCGAGGCGGCGAATTTCGCGACCGCGGCCAACGGCGTCGACTTGGACATCTGACCGCCGGTGTTGGAGTACACCTCGGTGTCGAGTACCAGAATGTTGACGTTGCGCCCGCTGGCCAGGACATGGTCAACGCCGCCGGAGCCGATGTCGTACGCCCAGCCGTCACCGCCGACGATCCATACGCTGCGCCTGACCAGGTGGTCGACCACGCTGCCCAGGTCGTCAACGACCGGACCGTCGAGTTCGGCGAGCCGGCTTTTGAGTTCGCCCACCCGGTCGCGTTGGGCGCGCAGTTCGGATTCGGTCACCTGCGGCGCATTCAGGATCGCATCCACCAGTTCCGCGCCGACCACATCCCGAAGTTCGCTCACCCGTCGGCGTGCCAGGGCCGTGTGCCCGTCCGCGGTCAGCCGGAAGCCGAGACCGAATTCAGCGTTGTCCTCGAACAGGGAATTCGACCACGCCGGGCCACGCCCCTGGTCGTTCGCCGTCCACGGTGTGGTGGGAAGATTGCCACCGTAAATGGACGAGCACCCGGTCGCATTGGAGATCATCAGCCGGTCGCCGAACAGCTGCGACAACAACTTCAGATAGGGAGTCTCCCCGCACCCGGCGCAGGCTCCGGAGAACTCGAAAAGGGGCAGCAGGAACTGGGTCCCGCGGACCGTGCCGAAGTCGACCCTGGACCGATCGCTGACGGGCAGCGTCTCGAAGAAATCGATGTTCTCCCGCTCGGCGGCCACCAGCGGCTCGCGCAGACCGAGGTTGATCGCCCTGGTGGCCGGGTCATCCGGTGCCACCACCGGGCAGGCCTCGACGCACAGCCCGCACCCGGTGCAGTCCTCCACGTACACCTGCAGGGAGTACCGGGTATCGGGCAGGCCGACCGCATTCAGCGGCGCCGATGCGAACCCTTCCGGCGCGCCGTCAAGCTTGCCCTGGTTGAACAGTTTCGAGCGGATGACGCTGTGCGGGCAGACGAAACTGCAGTTGCCGCATTGGATGCACGAATCCGGATCCCAGACGGCGACAAGTTCGGAGATGTTCCGCTTTTCGTAGGCCGCCGTGCCCGTCGGGTAGCTGCCATCTACCGGGAGCGCGCTGACCGGCAACAGATCGCCGCGGCCGGCCATCATCTCGCCGGTCACCGTGCGGACGAATTCCGGCGCGCTCGCCGGTACCGGCGGCGGCAACCCGCGGGTCGCGCTGACCAAATCGGGGATCTTGACCTGAACCAGCCCCTGGAGCGAGTGGTCAACGGCCGCATGGTTCTTCGCGACGACCTCGGTGCCCCGCTTGCCGTAGCTCTTGGTGATGGCGGCCTTGATCTTGGCGATCGCCTCGTCCCGCGGCAGCACCCCGGAAATCGCGAAGAAGCACGTCTGCAGAACGATGTTGATCCGGCCCGCCATCCCGACATCGCGGGCGATGCGGCCGGCATCGACCGCATAGACATTGATGTTCTTGTCGAGAATCTGCTGTTGGACCGGCAGGGGCAGCGCATCCCAGAGGCCTTCGGGACGGTGCCGGTAATTCACCAGGAGCGTGGCGCCGGGCGCGGCCGTGCCCAGCACGTCGGCCTGCTCCAACAGGTTGAACTGATGGCAGCCGACAAAGCTCGCGCCTGTCACCAGGTACGACGCCCTGATCGGTCGTGGCCCGAACCGCAGGTGGGACACCGTCTGCGAACCCGACTTCTTCGAGTCGTAGACGAAGTAGCCCTGGGCAAACAGATCTTCTTCGGCGCCGAGGATCTTGATGGTGTTCTTGTTGGCGCCGACGGTGCCGTCGGAACCGAGGCCGAAGAACACCGCCCGGACGCTGTCCGCCGGCTCGATGTCCAGGGACGGGTCATAGCTGATGCTGGTACCACCGACATCGTCGTTGATGCCGACGGTGAACCGGTTCCGCGGGTGGTCGCGGGCGAGTTCGGCGAACACCCCGGCGACCATTCCTGGGGTGAACTCCTTGGAGGACAGGCCGTACCGGCCTCCGGACACCCGCGGCATGACGGCCAGCTGTGCCGTCGGCGTACGCGTCGTTCAGCGCGGCGACCACGTCCAGGAACAATGGTTCGCCGATGGATCCCGGCTCCTTGGTGCGGTCCAGCACGGCAATCCTGGTGGCCGTCGGGGGCAACGCGTCGAGCAGGGCCTGCGCCGGGAAGGGGCGGTACAGCCGGATCTGCACCACACCGACGCGCTCGCCCTGGTCGATCAGTGTCGTCGCGGTGTCCTGCGCCGTCTGAGCAGCGGACCCCATCAGCACCACGACCCGCTCGGCCTCCGGGTGCCCGGTGTACTCGGCGATGCCCATCGGCCGGCCGGTTCGCTCGGCGAGTTGATCCATCAGGTCCTGCACCACCTTCGGGGTGCGGTCGTAGAACGGGTTGACCGTCTCGCGCGCCTGGAAGTAGACGTCAGGGTTCTGGGCGGTGCCGCGGATGAACGGACGTTCCGGGGACAGCGCCCGTTCGCGGTGCGCCCGCACCAATTCCTCACCGACCATCGCCCGCAGATCGTCGTCGGCCAGCATTTCGATCGTGTTCAGTTCGTGGGACGTGCGGAACCCGTCGAAGAAATGCACGAAGGGCACCCTGGTCCGCAGCGTGGCGGCCTGCGCGATCAGAGCCAGGTCGTGGCTCTCCTGGACCGACCCGGCCGCCAACATCGCCCAGCCGGTCTGCCGGACCGCCATCACATCCTGATGGTCGCCGAAGATCGACAGCCCCTGCGCCGCCAGGGATCGCGCCGCCACGTGCATGACGGCCGAGGTCAGTTCACCGGCGATCTTGTACATGTTCGGGATCATCAACAGCAATCCCTGGGACGCGGTGAACGTCGTTGCCAGCGAGCCACTTTGCAGCGCACCGTGCAGCGCGCCCGCCGCGCCGGCCTCGCTCTGCATCTCGACCACCGTGGGGACGGTGCCCCAGATGTTGGGCTGGCCCTTGCTCGCCCATTCGTCGGCATGTTCGGCCATCGGCGATGCCGGGGTGATCGGGTAGATACAGCACACCTCGTTGAGCCGGTAGGCCACGGACGCAGCGGCTTCGTTGCCGTCGATGGTGGAACGGGTCATGACTGAATCTCCTGAACCATGTCGATGGCGTGCACGGGGCACTGCTCGTAGCACGCGCCGCAGCCGGTGCAGGTGTTGTAGTCGAACCGGTAGCGGTTCCCGGGTCCGAGCTTGATGACCGAATCCTCCGGGCACGCGCCGAGGCACCCGTCACACTCGAAACAATTGCCACAGGACAGGCACCTGGTCGCCTCGTACAGTGCCCCTTCGGCCGTCAGACCGTGAACGACTTCGGCGAAGCCGGTGATGCTCTCCTCGGGCGGAAGCTCGGACTGTTGCCGGCGCGCGGCGTCACCGAAGTACCACAGATGCAACTTCTCGAACGTCGCGGTCGGGTGCTTGGGTCCGTTCACTGCGGGAACGGAGCGCAGCCAGGCGTCGATGTGCTTGGCAGCCTTCTTCCCATGCCCCACACCGACTGTCACGGTGCGTTCGCTGGGCACCATGTCGCCGCCGGCGAAAACGCCGGCGCACCCGGTCATCATCGAGGAACTCACCTTGACGGTGCCGTCGGACTCGAATTCAACGCCGGCAAGGGTGTGCAGGAAATCGGTCTGGGCGACCTGGCCCACCGCCATGATCACGGTGTCCGCGGCGAGCGTCTCGAAACGCCCGGTCGATTGCGGGTAGCCGTCCGCGTCCAGCTCCATTACCTCGATCTGCAATTCCTCGCCTTCGAAGGCGGTGATGGTGCGGAGCCAGTTGACCCGCACGCCCTCGCGCTCGGCGTCCTGGGCTTCCTCCTCGTGCGCCGGCATCTGCCCGCGGGTGCGCCGGTAGACGATCACCGTCTCGTCGGCGCCGAGCCGACGGGCCACCCTGGCCGCGTCGAACGCGGTGTTGCCGCCTCCGTAGACGGCGACCTTCCGGCCGATCGCCGGACGCTCGCCGGACGCGACACTGCGCAGGAACTGCACCGCATCGATGATCGGTGCAGCGTCCTTGGCGGGGATGTCCACCCGCTTGGCAAGGTGCGCACCGATCGCGACGAAGACGGCATCGAAGCCGCCCTGCTGGCGCTCCAGCGCGAGGTCCTCGACCCGGTAGTCGCAGACCATCCGCACGCCCATGGCGGCGATCCGGCCGATCTCGGCATCCAGCACGTCGCGCGGCAGCCGGTAGGACGGGATGCCGTACCGCATCATTCCGCCCGGCTGTGGACCGGCATCGCGGATCTCCACGTCATGGCCGAGCCGGCGCAGATGGTAGGCGGCCGACAGGCCGCTGGGCCCGGAACCGATGATCAGAACGCGCTTGCCGGTGTCGGTCGGCGGCGGGTCGAACTGCCAGCCCTGCTCGATGCCCGCGTCGCCGAGGAACCGCTCCACCGAATGGATCGACACCGCGCTGTCCAGATTGGAACGGTTGCAGACGCTCTCGCACGGGTGATAGCACACCCGGCCGTGAATGGCGGGAAACGGGTTGTCGGCGGTCAGTTCTCGCCAGGCCTGCTCCGGGTGACCCGCTGTGGTGTGCGCCAGCCACGCCTGGATGTTCTCGCCCGCGGGGCAACCCGCGTTGCATGGTGGGAGCAGGTCGACGTACACCGGTCTGCGTTCGCGGACCGGCCCGGAACGCGACACACCATGGAACAGGTCAGGTTGCGATGTCACGTCCTTCGAACGATCGACCGGCCGGTCGCCATCGGCGGGATGGAACTCCATGAATCCTCCTTTTTGAGACGATCTGCGGTGGCCTGTGGTGCATTCGCGGGTCAGTTCACGTAGGCGTCCAACCCGGCGACCAGGGCAGTCAGTGCAACCTTCGCGTCACCGAACAACATCGCGGTCTTCGGGTCGGTGTACAGCTCGTTGTCGATACCCGCGTAACCGTGCCCCATCGACCGCTTGATGACGATGACGCTCTTGGCCTCGTCGACGTTCAGAATGGGCATGCCGGACACGGAGTTGCCCGGTCGGCGGGCGGCCGGATTCGTCACGTCGTTCGCGCCGACCACCAGCACCACGTCGGTGCGGCTGAACTGCGGGTTGGCCTCCTCCATGTCCTTCATCTGCTCGTACGGGGCGTTGGCCTCGGCCAGCAGCACGTTCATATGCCCGGGCATCCGGCCGGCGACGGGGTGGATGGCGAAATCGACATCGATTCCGTGGTCGGCCAGTGTTTGCGCGAGTTTGACGATCTCGTGTTGGGCCTGAGCCGCGGCGAGGCCGTAGCCGGGCACGATGACAACCTTTCCCGCGTAGGCCAATTGCAGCGCGGCGTCGTCCACGGTGATCTCCCGGACGGTGCCGGAACCGGCGTCCATCGGGCCCGCCGTGATGGCGTCTGCGGTGCCGAAACCGCCCGCGATGATGCTGATCAGGGAACGGTTCATGGCGTCGGCCATCAGCTTGGTCAGGATGCCGCCGGCCGCACCGACCAGGGCGCCGGCAATGATCAGCGGCGTTGAATTGATGACGAAGCCGGCCATGGCCACGGCGGTCCCGGTGAACGCGTTCAGCAGTGAAATGACGACCGGCATGTCCGCGCCACCGATCGGCAGGGTGGACAGCACGCCGAGGGCCAGCGCACAGGCGGAGAGCAGGAGCAGGATCGGCACACCGCCGAACCCCGCGATGTAGCTCACGCCACTCGCCACGGCGACCACAGCCAGCACGAGATTGATTGCTCGACCCGCGGGTACCGCGATGGGCGCGCCCGAGATCTTGCCGGCAAGTTTGCCACCGGCGATGATCGACCCGGAGAAGGTGACACCGCCGATCAACAAATCCAGGCCGATGGACAGGCCAGTGGTCACCGATGAGTCGATCGACGCTGCTGGTCCCGCGATGTCGATTGCCGTGTAGATCGCGATCAGGGCGGCTGCACCGCCGCCGACCGCGTTGAAAATGCTGACCAGCTGCGGCATTGCGGTCATCTTCACCCGGCGCGCCGCGATCAGCCCGGCGCCGCCGCCAAGCAGCAGACCCAGGACCAGGACGACCACCGCGATCCACCTCAGGGCCGGACCCTGCACGAGCACCAGGACGGTGGTCGCCACGGCCACGATCATTCCGGCGGCGGAGAGTTGATTACCCCGCCGGGCGGAGGCCGGCGAGTTCATCAGATGCAGACCGAGCACGAAGCTGGCCGCACCGATCAGGTACAGCGTGTGGGTGAGGATGTCCATTACGCTCACGGCCGGCCACCCTCTTTCGCCGGTGAAGTTGCCTGTTCCGCAGGTCTTTTCGCCGGTGCGGCGCGGGGTTTGAACATCTCGAGCATGCGGTCGGTCACGAGATAGCCGCCGACGACGTTCATGGCAGCGAACGCCGCGGCGATGAACAGCAGGATGTAGTCGAGCGGGGTGTCAGCGGTCACCGCGAGCAGCATGACGCCGACCACCACGACGCCGTGGATCGCGTTGGCTCCGGACATCAATGGGGTGTGCAGCGTCGCGGGGACCTTGCTGATCACCTCGAACCCGACGAGCAGGCTCAGCACGAAGATGGTGATGTCGGCGAACAGGAGGGGACTCATCCGTCCTGGCCCTTCTCGGTCGAGACGGCGGCTGGTGCGGGGTGGGAGATCTCGGTGCTGGGTTCGCTCGCCGGGCCGTCGCTGGGTTCGCTCGCCGGGCCGTCACCGGCGGCGTCCAGCAGCGCCCGGACGGCGGGGTGCACGACCTCGCCGCGGTGGCAGATCAGCACCCCGGCGGTGATCTCGTCGGCCGGGTCCACCGTGAGCTCACCATCGGTGATCAGGTGCGCCAGCAGCGCACACATGTTGCGGGAGTAAGCCGTCGACGATGCCTTGGGTACCGCTGACGGCAGGTTGGCGGCACCTACCACCGTCACGCCGTTGGCGGTGACGACGCTCACCCCAGGCTCGGAGCCCTCGACGTTGCCGCCCAGGGCACTGGACCCCAGATCGACAACCACCGATCCGGCCCGCATCCCGGCGAGCGCCGTCGAGGAGACCAGCAGGGGTGGTCGCCTGCCGGGTACCTGGGCCGTGGTGATGACGATGTCGAACTTGCTCATCGCGGCGTTGAGCGCATCCTGTTGCGCGCTCCGCTCCTGTGCGGTGAGCTCGCGGGCATACCCGCCCTCCCCGACGGCCGACACCTCGATGCCCAGGTCGAGGAAGCTCGCCCCGGTGGACAGCACGTCCCCGCGCGCGGCATCCCTGACGTCGTAGCCGGTGACGATGGCGCCGAGCCGCCGGGCGGTGCCGATCGCCTGCAGTCCGGCGACGCCGGCGCCGATGACGAGCACCAGGGCCGGTCGGGTCGTCCCGGCGGCGGTCATGAACATCGGCAGGTAATTGCTGTAGGTATCGGCGGCGACCAGCGCCGCCTTGTATCCGGCCACGTTGGCCTGTGAGCTGAGCGCGTCCATCGACTGGGCCCGGCTCACCGTTCTCGGCAGGCCGTCCAGGCTGATGGCGGTCACCTTGGCCAGGGCCAGGCCGGCGGCCAACTGCTGGTCGACGAGCGGCTGCAGCATTCCCACCAGCACCTGTCCCGGACGCAGCAGCAGGCGGTCCGGCTCGGCGGGTGGTTGCACGCAGAGCACTGCGTCCGCCCGGGCGTAGAGCTCCTGGTTGCTCACCACAAGCGCACCTGCGGCTTCGTAGTCGGCATCGGGAAACCAGGCGGCAGCACCGCAGTCACCGACCACCAGTACCTCGTGGCCGGCCTTGCGCAACCGCTGCACGCCATCGGGGCTCACCGCAACCCGGCGTTCACCGTCGGCGCTCTCTTTCACCACACCGATCGTCACAACACCCATGACCGCCTCCGTCATCTGCAGGATCACGAGATCCTCACCATGCGCGCCGGGAACTCGCCGTCGGGTCCGTCGATGACCCAGCGCGACGTTGACGCTCCGCGAGGATCGCCCGTCGGCCGGTGCAGTCTGTCGTCAGCTGCACCCAGATCCGGCAGCCGGCGGGTGGTCGATAGGCCGCTGCGATCAGCCGAAGGCGTTGCAGGCATTGAGCACTCCTCCTTTGCGCGGACGACAACGGCGGCCCGGACAGCGACGTGGCGCTGATCCCCGACCGGTGTGCGCGCGACTCCGCCTGAGCATCCGCGAACGTCGTCGTTCTTCCGGCGAACGTCGGATTCGCCGAATTCAGACAGGGTGGAGTCGTCACACAAGCTGAACAGTAGGAAGCGAGGCGAGCGCTGTGCAGTGTCCAAAGTCCCGACCTTGCCGACAAGGGCACGGCGGATGGCACCGGGGCTCGGCGAACGTCGCCGTTCCGGCAGTCGCAGGAGGTACTGGGAGGCCGCTGCCGCACCCGGCGGCGCACAGCCGGCGCCGTCGAACGGTTGCGGCGCGGTTGTGCCCGGCCGACATCGAACGGAATGTGACCGGGAGTTTCCTGACCTGGTTACCCGTAGCGGCGTCGGTTGCTCGCCCGTCTCTAGGACGAAACGCGCTGCGGGACAGACTTTCCTGACCTCCTTCCCGGTTCCGGGAGGAGCCCGCGCAGCAGCGCCGAGGTTGCCGTTGGTAGCAGCTGCGCGGCGTCCGGCCTGGTCTCGAGGCCGGCGATCAGCGCCAGACAGATATCCGCGGCCTCCTCCGGGGAGGCGGCCGCGACGTTCGCGAGGCCGAACAGCTCGACCAACAGGCCGCGGACCTCGTCACCGAACCGTCCACAGATGTCGGCGAACAGCCGACCTTTGGCGTCGAGCAACTCGCCCGCGTGCGGTGATGTTCCTACCAGGTCGATGACCAGGTTCAGCTTGACCGCCAGTACCGCCTGAATCCGCACCGGTGCCGGCTGGTCGGTCCTGGCGGCGGCCCGGGCCGCCGCCAGTGCCCGGTCGTGAAACCGTGCAGCCAGCCGGCGGAACGCGTCGTCCTTGTTCCGCACGTATTGGTAGACCGCCGATCTCGAGAGCCCGGCGGCTGCCGCGATGTCCTCCATCGTGGTGCGTTTGACGCCGTACCGGGCGAGGCACACGTAGGTCGCGTCCAGGACCTCGCCCAGCCGATCGGGTGTCATCAGGTGTCGAGGGTCTTCACGATCTGGGCGGCCAGCCCTTTTGCCGACGCGGGGTTCTGGCCGGTGAACAGGTTCCGGTCGACGACAACCTTCTCCGCCCAGGGCTCGCCTTCCTGGTAATCGACGCCCAGTTCGACGAGGCGGTCCTGTAGCAGCCACCGCGCCTGGTCCGCCAGACCGCCCTGGGTCTCCTCCGCGTTGCTGAATCCGGTGAGCCGGTACCCGGCGAACGGCGATGATCCGGCCGCATCCTTGGTGGCGAGCAGGGCCGCCGGCGCGTGGCAGACAACGCCGAGGGGCTTGCCGGAGGCCAGCGTCGCAGCGAGCAGGCGCGCGGAGTCCGAATCCACGGCGAGGTCTTCCATCGGTCCGTGGCCGCCGGGGTAGAACACCGCGGCGTAGTCGGCGAGGTCGATATCTTCGAGGGTGAGCGGGGTCTGCAACTGAGCGATGCCGGTCAACTCCGCTTCGATGACATCCGCGTTGTCCTGCCCGCCGTTGACCTCGGCGGCCAGGCTGGCTTTGTCGACGACCGGGACCACCCCGCCGGGCGTCGCGATGACCACCTCATGGCCGGCCTCGGTGAACTCCCGGTAGGGCGCGACCAGTTCCTCGGCCCAGAAACCGGTCGGGTGCTGGGTGCCATCGGCCAGTGTCCAATACCGGGCGCCGGTCACGACGAAAAGAACCTTGCTCATCAGAACTCCTTCTTGGCATGAATCGTGTCGGAACAGAGTGTCACTCTGACAATATATGCACAGAACGTCAGGGTGTCGACCACTGCCGTCCGCCACTGCCGTCCGCCACTGCCGTCCCGTCCGCCACTGCCGTCCGCCACTGCCGTCCGCCACTGCCGTCCGTCGCCGCGGTGCGTCGTCGCGGTCGCGCGGCGTCGACACCCACACTCTTGTCCGCTCTGATTCACTGCATTCGAGGACTGCTGCCAACCGGGCGTCGGTTCCCGCTCAGTTGCCGTCCTGACCCGCTCGCTGTCGACAAGGAGTCCACCTGATGACCGTCGTCATCGATGTCCGGTCCGCAGTCCCTCCGTTCGAGCAGATCCGCCTGCAGTTCGCCCGGCAGATCAACGACGGCACGTTGCCCGTCGGCAGCAAGTTGCCGACAGTGCGCCGGCTCGCGACCGATCTCGGCCTCGCCCCGAACACGGTCGCACGCGCCTACCGGGAATTGGAGGGTGCGGCACTGCTGGAGACGCGAGGTCGTGCCGGAACGTTCGTCGGGGCGGGTGGCAGCCACAGCAAAGCCGCGGCCGCGGAGGCTGCGGCGCATTACGTGTCGGTGATCGATGGCCTCGGGTTCGACCGTGTCGAAGCACTGCAGATCGTCAGCGCCGCACTGCACGCCGCAGGCGGCCAGGTCGCCGACGAGCCGGGGTCGATGGACTGAGCGCGTCCCGCCTGCCGACGGCATCCGTGCCGGTGGAGTGGGAACTGGGGTTTCCCTCCGTCGCGAGCGCCAAAGAACCTGTCCACCCCATCGCACCAACGAAGGCGAATCCTCAGCACGGCCGGCCGAGCGGTAGCTATTGCAGTACGCGGAATGCAAGGTGTCGACCGCGTTGCTGTCCCAGTGCGAGCGTGAACCACAGGGTGGCCACCGCGTCGACGACCTGGTGCGCGTCGGGTCCGAGATAGATCGGCCGGAGTCCAACGGCTGTGATCAGGGTTTCGACCGCGGGCCGGTCGTTTTCCGTTGCGGTGTAGAACATGTCGGCGAGTCCGTCGGGGAAGGCGGGTTCTCGCAGGTTCTCCACGCCGATGGAGTTGAAGCATCGTGAATAGCGGACGGCCGCGATCTCCTGTAACTGTGCGGCACTGTTCATGGTGGCCGAGCCCATCCGGTTGACCGCGTCCACTACAAGTCGGCCGCTCAGAGCCGCTCCGTGGTCTGCCAGGAACTGGTCCATGGCCTGGCCCGGTAGTGCGAGGACCACCACGTCGGATTCGGTCAGGCTGGAATTGATGTCGGTGACGGTTGCCGAGGTCCCGTCAGCCACTCTCGATTCAGCTGGGGATCGGGACCCGAAGACGACCTGATGGCCGGCGCGAGCGGCGCCCAGGCCGATTGCCGACCCGATTCCGCCGGTTCCGATGACGGTCACATTCATTCTGAACTCCTTCATTTGTCGGTGTTCTCACTCGGCCTGATACAGAACGAGATGGACGATGGTCGGGATCGATCAGAAGCGCCCTGGTAGGTGGATTGGTCGCCATTCATCCGGGCTCAGATCGCGAGCATGCTGAGCACAATGTCGGCCACCGCCCGTCCCGAATACTGTTGTTGACCGGTGACCAGTCGGCCGTCACGGATGGCAAATGGTTTGAACAAGCCGGCCTGGATGTAGTTGGCCCCCCGCTCGCGCAGGGTGTCCTCCAATCGCCATGGCATGATCTCCACGCCCGCTGCTGCGTTGCCGAAGTCCTCCTCGACATTGGCGAAGCCGGTCACGGTTCGCCCCTTGACCAGGTACTCACCGTTGGTCAAGCGCACGTTGATGAGCCCGGCGACGCCATGGCACAGCGCCGCGGTGACCTTCTCGGCCTCGTAGAACCGGCGGATCATGTTCTGTAGGTCTGCGCTATCCGGAAACGTGAACATCGGGGACTGCCCGCCGCAGACGATCAACGCATCGAAGTCGCCTTCGTCGAGATCGGCGATCTTCGGGGTGTCGGCCAAGAGGGCCAGCAACTCCGGGGTGTGCAGGAATCCCATGGAGATCAGGTCGTCCGCCGACCATCTGGATGAGTCGCGGGGATCGGACAGGCCGTCGACCTCGACGGCGCCGCCGTTTGGCGAGGCAATGGTGACCTCGGCCCCGTGGGCGGTCAGCTCGTAGTACGGATGGGTCAGTTCGGCCGCCCAGAATCCGACCGGCCAGCCGTTGTTGCTGCTGATCGCGGGGTTGGCCACCACCATCAGCACGCGTCGGAGGGTGCTGGTCAGTCGATCGATGGTCTGGTGGTGATTGATGTCGCCGCGCACTGCGGCCGGCGGGGGTTCGAGGATGTCCATGTCGAGCGCTCCCTCTTGTTGTCGGTACCTCTTGAATACAATGCTTGAATCCAAACATTGATGCAAGAGCCGCGAGTCGAGTACGTTGATCGCCGTGAGCGAACAGGG
The DNA here is from genome assembly GCA_963730295.1 of uncultured Actinomycetota bacterium. GTDB lineage: Bacteria > Actinomycetota > Actinomycetes > Mycobacteriales > Nakamurellaceae > Nakamurella. The sequence continues at coordinate 452,145 of CAVSRE010000020.1, forward strand.
CAGCGATCTGGGCGCCCGGCCGGGCGACAGCGTGGACGACATCCTGCTGGACTGGTGCCGCGAGCGGCCGGATCTGGATTTCGGGCCGGTGGGCGTGATCACCCGGCTGGCGAGGGTGCGAACGTACCTGGACACCGAGTTGATCGCTGTGTTCGCCCGGTTCGGGCTCACCGCCGCGGACTTTCAGGTGATCGTCACGCTCCGCAGGGCCGGCGCGCCGTTCAGGCTGCCACAATCACGGCTGGCCGGTCAGTTGGCCCTGACGTCCGGCACAGTCAGCGTGCGTCTGGACCGACTCGCCAAGTCAGGTGTGATCAGTCGCAATCCTGATCCGGACGACAAACGGGGAGCCGTGGTCGAACTAACCAAGCGTGGATTGGCGCTGTTCGACCAAGTGGCGCCCTTGCACTTGGCCAATGAACGTCGCCTGCTGTCCGCTCTTTCCAGACCCGAACAACAGCACCTTGCCGACTTGCTGCGCAAGCTTCTCGTCTCGTTCGAGTCGCGCGGGTGCGCCTGCCTGGATCGCCTCGGAGTGGTTCTGGAGCCCGCGCATCGGGCGACCGAACGTCGCGCCGAGGTGGGTCTCTCGCCCACGCCTGGCCTGTTGGTCACCGACCTGGCGCCCGGCGGGGCCGCCGTGCACGCCGGGCTGCGCAGAGGTGACCTGTTGATCGACCTGGACGGAACGGCGCTACGCAGTGAGCACGACCTGCACGTCGCACTGGTCCGGAGCCCGGCTTCGCTCACCTTCGATTACCTTCGCGGTGAACAACGAGGCAAGGTGACCGTGCCCATTCCTTTGCTTGATCGGGGTGCTACAGCAGTCCGCGATCCAACCCACTAACCTCGATCCTCGGGACCGCCGTAGGTGGCGAGGTGGGCGTCTTGTGGCAATGGGCGACGCCCGAAAACCGTTGAAGTAGCTGGGGTGTCTACCGGGCGAGTCGGCCCGGGCTGTAGGGGATCTCCTTGAACCGGCCTGGTGATCAACTCGTCGGATTTTTGATCTGCTACTGGGCCGCCGCTCGCCCAAGTGGTCACATCCTTGTAGTTGCAAGGATGTTACCCATTCAGGCGGCGTGGGGTCCACCAAGAAGCTGAGATACGATATTACGCTGCTGTCATGCCGTTCAGAAAGATCAGCTGAGGTATGCGAACCGGGGCCGACTACTTCGTCAGGCCGGCTGAGCCCGCGCAGCGCCGCTACGAGGCGCTGCGGTCCTACTTCGTCGACGGTGCCAGCGCCGCAGATGTCGGAGCCCGCTTCGGGTACTCGCCAGCCACCGTTCACCAACTCGCGGCCGAGTTACGAGGCGGCCATACCCAGTTCTTCATCTCCTCCAAGCCCGGCCCGAAGGGACCACGCAAGACAGGACGCATACGCGACCAGGTTTTGGCGCTGCGGGCGCAGGACCGCTCGGTGACCGACATCGCCGAACGGGTGTCGATGGAGGGCACCCCGGTGTCGGCCCAGACGGTATGGGCGATCCTGCACGCCGAGGGCATCGAACGCCTGGGACGCTCCCACGCCGGCCCGGCTCCTCGCCTGGACCCAGTCAAGGCGAAGCCCATCGCCCAGTGGCCCGCCGGAGCGGCCTACGACTGTGACCACGCCGGGCTGTTCGTGCTGCTTCCCGCCCTCGTCGAGCTCGGCCTGGACACCTTGGTGGCCGGCGCTCGTTACCCGGGTACCAAGGTCCTCTCAGCGTTCCACTCCCTCGCCTCGCTACTGCTGGTCAAAAGCTCCCGGCGGGGCCGGGCCGCCAACGCCTTCCCCCTCGGCGCCGATCCCGGCCTCGGCCTGGCGCTCGGGCTCGCCGCCATCCCCAAGGCCACACACCTCACCAGCTACTCCTACCGGGTGAAACGCTCCTCCAATGTCGCTTTGCTCGAAGGCCTGGCCCGACAATGCCGCCAGATCGGGCTGTACTCGGGGGAGGCCGGGTTCAACCTGGACTTCCACAGCATCCGCCACCACGGCGCCGAGGTCCCCCTCGAAGAGCACTACGTGGCCTCCCGAAGCCAACGGACCCGTTCCGTGCTCACCTTCTTCGCCCAAGACCACGCCTCGACCGAGATGGTCTACGCCAACGCCGATGTGACCAAGGCCGACCAGGCCAGTGAGGTCATCGCCTTCGCCGACTACTGGGCCCGAGTCGCCGGGACCGATCCGGGCCTGTTGGTCTTCGACTCCAAGGTCACCACCTACAAGATGCTCGACGAGCTCGCGGCCAGAGGCATCACCTTCCTCACGCTGCGCGCACGAGGCCGCAGCATCCTCGAAGCCATTGCCGCCCTGCCCTCCTCGGCGTGGACGACCCACAACCTCAAACGAGCCGGCCGCTACCGCCACCCCCAGATCTACGAGGAGATCGTCCACCTCAACGGCATCGACAGGCCGCTGCGCCAGCTCGCCATCCGCAACATCGGCCACGAGCACCCGACCCTGCTGATCACCAACGACCTCGTCACCGCCGCCAAGGACCTCTTCGGGCGCTACGCCGAGCGGATGATCATCGAGAACGAGCTCGACGCCGACATCTCCGGGTTCTCGCTCAACGCCCTCGCCTCAGGCCTGCCCCTCAACGTCGACCTCGACACCACCCTCACCGTGGTCGCCGGCAACGCCTACCGGCTCTTGGCCCGCAAACTCCCCCGCTACGAGCAAGCCACCCCCGACCGGCTCTGGCGCCACTTCCTGGACAACACCGGAAAGATCGTCGTCGCAGACGACCACGTCCGCGTCGATCTTGCCGTGCGCACCTACACCCCAGTGCTAATCGACGCAGGCTACCCCGAGCTCGACCTGCCTGTCCCCTGGTGGGGTGGACGCACCCTCCGCTTCGGCTTCCCACCACGGTGAACCTCAGCCCGACTATCTGAACAACCCTTCCCGAGGATCGAGGCTAAAGGTTTCCCAGACCGCAGGGGGTCGCGCACTTCGGAATCGACGTGCCACCGTTCTGGCCGCGGTCGCAACCTCGCTATTCGACCATGCGGGACTCTGCATGTTCGGTGATCTGAGATATCAACGCATCCCGGTGCTCGGCTGCGCCGGCCTGGGCGGGCGGAACCTCGACGGCGGTGTTGGCGATACCCCAGATCATCAGATCAACGAGGACGGGGATCAACTCGATCGCCGGACGTCGGGGTACATAGATCCAGCGGCGGCCGTCATCGGGATCACGAACCCGGGCGATGATCCCGGTGTCTCGGAGGCGTTGCAGTCGCTCGGCGAGCGTGTTGGTCGCGATCGACTCGTCAGCGGCAAAGTCTGCGAAGTGGGTCCTGCCATCGATGAGGAGATCACGCAACACCACCAACGTCCACCGGTCACCGAGGATATCGAGCGAGGCCGCGACCGGACACGACGAACGCAACTCGGGAACGGACGATTCCGACATGGCCGCATCTTACTTGCGATTCAAGAGCGACTCCATTGTCGCTTGCAGAATACAAGCGTTATCGTGCCAGGGAGCTTCTGGAGGCCACGACCACAAAGCTCGCGCAGATCTGTCCGTTTCTGTCGATGTTCCACAGCTCAGGTCGCTTGCTTTTCGGGAGTGAAACCGGATACTCTCGCTTGCGAAAGACAAGTGAGTACGGTCGTCTGGCCGAACCGATGCCTGAGGAGACCCACACATGAAGCGACTCGTCTACCAGAACCTGGCAGTCCTCGGTTCCGCGATGTTCGCCGGAGTCATGCTCACGATCGGGCTGGCCCTCGGCCGCTACTGGCTCGACCTCGAACCGCAGGAGTTCGCGGTCTGGTTCGAGGCCAACTTCATCCTCCTGCTGCCATGCGTCATGCTGACGCTCACGCCAGCGTTCGTCGGTGTCGGGTGGCTCCTCAAGCAGGACTGGAAGGTGCCGCGGCTGCGCCGTGGGTGGCTGATCGCACTCGCCGGAATCGGCGTTGCTTCGCTGATCACCGCGGTGTATCACCTGCCCGTCAATTTCCGGCTGTGGGGGCTCGACCAGACCGACGCCGAGGTCACCTCCGAACTCCGCTGGTGGCTGGTGCTCCACGTGCCCCGGGTTCTTGCCGGGCTCGTCGGGGCCGTCGCAGCGCTGTGGACCTCGGTTGAATCGGCACGGGCGCTGCCCCACTCGGAGCTGGCCTCCGGGCCGACGTTCAGCCGGGACTGAGTTGGTCGTCAGGTGATCAAGAGGTCCACTGCGTCCCCACCACAAGGAACCAGGTCATGTTGTCGCCCTACATCATCGTCACGATCCAGTTCACGCTCGGTCTGATCATTTTCACCACTGCCTGCCGGCAGTACCTGCTCGATCGGCTACACCCCAACAATCCCAACGTGTTCTGGGTGTTTGTCGACGATCGACGCGACTGCTGTCGATCGATCTGGCTTGTGATTCAAGAGCGACTCCCGTATTGTCACTTGCATGGTGCAAGTGATCCGCGGAGGAGACCCTGAATGAAGACGTTCCGAGCAGATGGGCAGACCACGACTCTTGCTTCAAATGTGCAGACCAGCCATGGCACGAGAGCTTTCGGACGTGGGTAGGGCAGCCGCATTTCCGCTCGTCGGCTCACGTGTCCTGGTGACGGGGGGAAGCTCAGGCATCGGCCTGGCACTTGCCCGGGCGCTGGCGGGCGAAAGGGCATCGGTCGTGATTACCGGCCGCAACGAACAGCGCCTCGCGGAGGTCGCCGACAGCGATCCGACTATCGAGGCGGTCGTGTGCGATGTCACCGATGACGACGAGATCCGATTGCTCCGCGAACGCATCGCCGACAGTGGTGGGATTGACATGCTGGTCAACTGCGCCGGCGTGATGCACTTCTTCGACGTCACCTCCGGCCATCCGCTCGAACGCCAACTCCAGGAGGTCGACATCGACGTGGCAGGTCCGATCCGCATGGTCGACGCCTTCCTTTCCGGACTGCTCGAACGACGGTCGGCGATCGTCAACATCAGCTCTGGACTCGCGTGGGTTCCTTATCACTACAACAGCAGAACGTGACCTGATCTGACTGCCCGAGCACGGCGCGGGGCTCGCCAGGAGACGAGAATGATGCGTTGAGCGTCGTGGAAATGGGTTCAAGAGATGGCGTGAATACGATAAACAGTACCAGGCGACACGCTCCGATATCACGGAAAAGCACCCTCCGCTATTCGATAATTGTGGAATGGATATCGACTTCTCCCATTGGGGTCCAGGATTCGACGCGTACATGGCGGAGTTTGCCAGACGATTCCCGAGAGTAGAGCCACGCCGCCGCGCCTCCTCTTATGTACGCGGTTTGCTGTCCGAGCTCGAACGAAAGAACGGATGGACCTTAGCCGAAGGAGCGGGCGATAAGACTCCCGACGGAATGCAACGCCTACTCAATGCAAGCCCGTGGGACGAAGCCGGAGTACGCGACGACCTACGAGAAATCATCACCAACGCAATCGGCGACAAACAGAACGGGATACTCGTAGTTGACGAGACCGGCTTCTTGAAAAAGGGTAAGAAGTCAGCCGGAGTCGCAAGAATGTACACCGGCACCGCCGGAAAGACCGAGAACTGCCAAATCGGGGTATTCCTGGCATACACATCACCAGCCGGTCACGCACTGATCGACCGCGAACTCTACCTACCCGCATCCTGGACCAGCGACCCCGATCGATGCACCGCTGCCGGGATCCCCGACAAGGTCAAGTTCGCCACCAAATATCAACTGGCCCAACAAATGATCGAACGCACCAGGGCCGCAGGCACGCCCTTCACCTGGGTCACCGCGGACGAAGTCTACGGCCAAGCCGAGCCGCTCCGCGACTACCTCGAAAACGAGAAAATCAGCTACGTGCTCGCGGTTCGCCGCACCGAAAAGGTGGCCCTGACCCCCGATACCAGCAGCACAGCCGAAGCTATTATCGGCGCACCCGAGACGCAATGGCATAGAATAAGCGCCGGCGAGGGAACAAAAGGCCCACGCCTGTCCGACTGGTCAATGATCCAAATTCCGAGCAGCACAAACAGACCAGACCATCGCTACATCCTCGCGAGGAGAAGCATCGACGATCCCACCGACCTCGCGTACTACTTCTGCTACTCGGATAAACCAGCAACCCTACAAGAGCTCGTCCACGTTGCCGCAAGTCGATGGACCGTCGAAGAATGTTTTCAAACCGGCAAGAATGAAGCCGGCCTCGACCACTATCAGGTCCGTGACTACACCGCCTGGTATAGACACATGACGTTATCAATGATCGCCCTCGCGTTCCTCACAATCGTAAGAAACACCGAAGAAAAAAGGGGGTCCTCAACCAGGACGACAATCTCATCGCACTCACCTGCAACGAAATACGACGACTACTCAACCGCATCCTCTGGCCACTGACCAGAATCGCACAGCACGTCACCCACTGGTCGAACTGGAGACGAAAGAGCCAGGCCCGAGCACGCTCCCACCAGCACAAACGCTCAGCCGACAACGAACTGCGGTTGTAGTGTTATGCCCCGGCGCCGGTGTATTCGGGCGCAAAGGCGTTCGTCCATGCATGGACGATCGCGCTGCGCGAGCAGTTGAAGGGCACGTCGGTTCGAGTGATCGAGCTCCTTCCCCCCGTCACTGACACTCCGCTCGCCGAAGGACTGAACCCGAGCTTCCAGCGGATGGCACCCGACGACCTCGCCGCCGCATTCATGAAGGGGCTGCAACAGGGCCGGGAGGAGATCGCTCCAGGGCAGTCGGCACAGCTCCAGTGGCTCAGCCGGCTCGCTCCTGGCTTCATCTTCGGCAAGCTCAACAAGGAGACCCCACGCTGACGATCACCGGACCGGATCAGGACGTTCTGGACGATCCGCCGACGTCTCCGCTGCACTCGGCCCTGGTCGTCGCGACGATGTGGCTGGTGGTGATGGTGATCTGCCGATGGGCCGAGAACAACCGGTACTGACCACGCGGCCCCGTTCCTGGTTGATGGTCCCACCGCAGGGATGTCGCCGGCGGTGCTCATCGGCAGGCAATCGCGATCAAATGAGGTTGCGGGGCCCCCGGCCTGTGATGATGACGTCATGGAAGATGACGCCACCGCTGCCCATGAGTTCAGGGAACTCAATGAGGTCGTCGAGAGGCTCCTACAGCGGTTCCCGGACATACAGGAAGAGCGGGTGCGTTCAGTCGTCAACAAGGCTCATGAGAAGTTCGTCGGCAACCCGATCCGCGACTTTGTGCCGGTGTTCGTGGAGCGGTCCGCGCGCGACGAGCTCAGCCGCAATGCGCACATGGGACCCGACAACGGCTGATCACAAGACCAAACGATGATGATCCATGTCGTGCTGGCCGTCGCCGACCGAGTCGAACGGCGGTTGCCAGCAAGCAGGACCCGCCCGACGCTCACCGACCCGCAGGCCGGGGCGTCGAGGGCGGATCCCGCTGGCAGGTCGACGGGTGGAGACTCCGCGTGAGCATGGTCAGTGCGACGATCGAGTGCGCAGTCCGTAGCCATAGGAGTACAGCGGGTGGTAGTTCCGGTCTTTGACGTTGATGGGTTCCTGCGCCGCAGTTCGCGGCCAGCTGACGGGCAGTTTGCCGGTGAATCCACGGTCGCCGAACAGGACGTCGGCGACACCGGCGCCCTCGGTGCCCGGCAGCCAGGACGCGACCAGTGCGTCCACATCGCCAAGTAGGTCGGTGACGATCTGCGGCCGGCCAGAGACGACGAGCACCACGCAGGTCTTCACCCGACCACAGACCCGTTGCACGGTGGCGCGGTCCTGCGGCTGCAGCTCCAGCGATTTGGCTTCCCGCGGCTGGCCCGCGTCGGCGGGATCGTAGGCCCATTGCGGTCCGCCGACATCGCCGAAGCCCTCGGAGTACGGCGTCTCGCCCACCGCGACGACTGCGACGTCGGCACCGGCAGTCGGGGCCGTGCCGTCGGCGCTGTAGGTGACCCGCGCGTGCGGCGCAACCTGCTTGATGCCGTCGAGGATTGTGGTGCCCGGCTGTTGCGGGACACCGCCCGGATTCGACTCCGAGAATCCCTGCCAGGTCAAAGTCCAGCCGCCGGATTGGTTGCCGATGTCGTTGGCATTGCGGCCCGCGACGTAGATGTTCGAGTTCTTGTTCAACGGCAACGCATTTCCCGAGTTTTTCAGCAGTACCTGCGACTGTGCAACGGCCTGCCGGGCGACCGCCCGATGCGCGGCGGAACCGATCTCGCCGAGGTGGGTGCGGTCGGCGTACGGGTGCTCGAAGAGCCCCAGCTCGAATTTCTTCGTCAGGATCCGGGTGACTGCGTCGTCGATGCGCGCCTGGGCGACCCGACCCGCCTGTACCTCGGCGATGAGGGTGCGGACGAATTTGGCTGCGGAGTTCGGTTCCATGAACATGTCGATGCCGGCATTCACACCAAGTCGAACCTGGTTGGGATAGTCGCCGGGCAGCTGATGAATGCCCTCCCAGTCACTGATGACAAACCCGTCCAGCCCGAGCTTTCCCTTCAGCACGTCCGTAATCAGTTCGCGATTCTGGTGCATCTTGATCGGGTTGCCGACCCCGTCCTCAGTCCAATCGACGCTGGAGAACGAGGGCATCACGCTGCCGGCGTCGGCGCTGCGAATCGCCGGCTTGTAGGGCGCCAGGTCGATCCGGTCGAAGTCCCGACGATTTGTGATCGTGATGCCCTGGTCGACCGTGTAATCGCCGACCGGTGTGCCATACGTGGTGTCGCCGTCACCGGCGAAGTGTTTCACGGTGGCCAGCACGTGATCATTTTCGTCGAGTTCCCGCTGGTGACGCCCCTGCAGTCCGACGACTGCCGCTGCGCCCAGTCGGGCCGCCAGTTGCGGGTCCTCGCCGAAGCTTTCGTAGCTTCGCCCCCAGCGCGCGTCACGGGTCACGCAGATGCAGGGTGCGAAGTCCCACGGGATGCCGGTCGCGCGGACCTCCTCGGCGGTGACGGCCGCGACCTGCTCGACCAGTTTCGTACTTCCAGCGGCACCGAGGCCGATGTTGTGCGGGAAAATTGTTGCCCCGTAAAGGTTGCCGTGCCCGTGGACGGCATCGACGCCGTAAATGATCGGAATGCCCAGTCGGGTGCTCAACGCCTCCCGCTGGAACGCGTCGACCATGTCGGCCCACGCCGCCGGGGTGTTCGGTGTGGGGGCGGAACCACCGCCGGACAGCACTGAGCCCAGGCCGAGTGTGGCGACCAGGGTCGGATCGCTCGTGGCCGCTCCGCGTTCCGCCTGGGTCATCTGGCCGACCTTCTCTGCCAGCGACATCCGGCCGAGCAGGTCGCGGACGCGTTGTTTGACCGGCAGTACGGCGTCGAGGTAACCCTTGGACGTGCTCGCGGCGCTCACCGTGGCTGTCCCCACCGCGAAGGTGACGGGCACGAGCGGCATGAGCAGCGCTGCCGCGATGAGCGTTGCGGTTCCCCGCCGGTACCGACGGCGTCCGCAGGGTGGGGTGGCTCGAACGGTCATCGTTGACCTCCTGTAAAGGCTGGACAGCCGGTTGAACAAATCGTCTGCGGCTCGAAAAGTGGAAGGACCATCACACCCGCACACCTACGGTTCGGCCGGGTGTGGAAGCGATCCCAGTGGCCGAATGCCGTCATAGCATCACAGCCGAACACGCTGGTGTAAACGGGCCAATTGGGGGACCGAATTCCTCCCACCGCACACAGAACGTTACTGAGTGGGTTCTGGGTCCGGTGCCCGAACTGACCCGTCAGCCACGGGTAAGCGACGCCGGTAGGACCCTGTCCGGAAAGACCCTGTCGAGTGCGGCCAGCAGTGCCTGGGGGCCGCTGGCTTCCTGCATCCAACTGTGGAATCCGTCGACGAAATGCGCATCGGTCAGTGCCGGGGTGGACTGGTCGAGTACGCCTTGAACGATGACCGGCTGAACTCCGCGCACCATGAGGCGGTGCAGAATGCTTGCGGTGTCACAGTTCAGCAGTAGGGCGAGCGTGGCCTGAAGACGCCGGTAAGGCCGCAGCTCGCGGTCCTGGAACATATCCGCAATCGAACGCAGCAGCAAACCGGCGTGATAGAGCTCGCTCCGAGCGACATTCTCGTCGTTGTACCCCAACTCCTGTACAAGCTTCAGAAACCGCCAGGGCCGACGCCAGCACAGGCGCAGTTTGCGGTCCCACGGCGCGCCGAGAGCAGGATTGATCAGAATCGTTTGCGGCTGACCTTTGGATATGCATTCCGCCACCAGGGCAGCCAGTTGGCCGCCGAAGGAATGACCGAAAATCAAGGTCGTTTCGATCTCAAGGGCGACAATTGCTTCGAGAATGAGATTCGAAAAGTGCCGAACATGGAAATCAAATAATCCGACCGTGCTACTGCGGCCGTGATTGGGCAGATCGATCGCATGAATTCGCAGTCCGTAACGCCGGGCCGCCGCCGTCAGCGCCGGCAGGTTTTGCTCCGTACTCCCGCCCAACCCATGCAGGGCCACGGTGGGAATGCCCGTCAGGGGTCCGAAGACGGTGACGTGCATCGTTCTGCCGCCACTCACGGGAACGCGGAGATACTCCAGCCGGCAGTCCGCCGCAGGAAAAGGGGATTCAGCCACCATCGGACCTGGATCGTCACGGATCAGGGAGGGCCTGGGCGTGGAAAGGAATTTCCAGCGGAGTCGCGGCCGGTAGGCGGCAAGATCGCTCCCACACGGCTGTGCGTTCAGCACCTCAAGAAGACTCCACTTCGGCACATCTGTCAATGACGGACCGCTGGGTCAGCCTTCGCGGGCCGGCGGAGCGGTCAACCCATGGAGCCGGCCGCGGAGAAACGCTCGCTCGGCCGGGTTGCTCGCCAGTTCGATCGCCCGCTCATAGGCAGCGCTCGCCGCCGTGGTCTGGTCGGCTCGACGGAGCAGGTCCGCCCGGGCCGCCTGGTAGGCGTGGTAACCCTCCAGATGCAGTCCGTCGAGGATGGCGAGTGCCGCCGCGGGCCCGTCCACCTCGGCGACCGCGATGGCGCGGTTGAGGGCGACAACCGGAGTGGGGTCGACGGCGAGCAGCTGGTCATAGAGCGCGAGGATCTGCCCCCAGTCGGTCTCGTCGGCGCTCCCTGCATCGGTGTGCACGGCATTGATGGCGGCAAGGATCTGGTAGCGGCCGGGCCGCCCCCGGCGCAGGCAGGTTCGGACGATCCGGTGGCCCTCCGTGATCAGGTTCGAGTCCCACAGGGAGCGGTCCTGATCGGGGAGCGCGACGAGGGCGCCGTTCACGACCCGGCTCGGCCGCCGGGCATCGGTGAGCAGCATCAGGGCGAGCAGGCCGAGCACCTCCGGCTCGTCCGGCATGAGCGTCGCGAGGATCCTGGCCAACCGGATCGCCTCAGCGCACAGGTCGGCGCGTATCCAGCTGTCGGCCAAACTGATCTGCACTGCACCCGATGTGGTTGGCCCGCTGCGGTTCTCGATCGGTTCGTCGCCGGCGGTCGGAGTCCGATTCGGGGTCGAGGGAAGATATCCCTCGTTGAAGACCAGGAAGAGCGTTGCGAGTACCCCGCGGATCCGGCTCGGCAGCTCGGCGTCCGGCGGCACCCGGTAGGGAATCCGGGCCGCCTTGATCTTCTGTTTGGACCGGGTCAACCGCTTGGCCATCGCGGCCTCGTCGACCAGAAAGGCGCCGGCGATCTCGGCGACCGTCAGGCCGCCGAGCAGTCGTAGGGTCAGGGCGACCTGGGCGCTGGTGGCCAGCGCCGGGTGACAGCAGGTGAACATCAGCCGGAGTCGGTCGTCGACGACCGAGGAGACAGTCTCGTCGGAGTTGCTGTCGTCAGTGATCATGGCGGCCTGTGCATGTCTGGTGTCCCGGGTCGACTCGCGACGGATCCGGTCGATCGCCCGGTTCTGGGCCGTGGTGGTCAGCCAGGCCCCTGGGTTCGGGGGCAGGCCCGACTCGGGCCAACGTTGCAGGGCAATGAGATACGCCTCCTGGGCCGCCTCCTCGGCGACATCGATGTCGCCGAAGCGGCGGGTCAGGGTGGCGACGACCCGACCGTGCTCCGCACGGAAAATGCGGTCGAGGTCGTTCGGACCGGGTGCCGACACGTGTCGATCAGGCCGTCGGCTCGGGCTGGAAGGGCCGCACCTCGACGGGCCCCTGGCAGGCCGCGGATCCCCTGCGGGCCAGTTCGAGCGCGGCGTCGAGGTCGGGCACGTCGACGACCCAAAAGCCACCCAGGTGCTCCTTCGACTCCAGGTAGGGCCCGTCGGTGATCACCGGGTCGCCGCCGGTCCCGTCGACGACGGTGGCAGTGGACGCCGGGTTGAGGCCACCGGCGAAAACCCATGAGCCAGCCGCTTGGACTTCCTTGTTGAAGGCGTCAACGGCGGAGTACATCTCCTGGATGTTGTCGGGAATGTCGTCGGTCTCGCTGCCGTGCACGGAAAGCAGGTACTGTGCCATGGTGAGCTCCTCATGTTGGGGTGTAACGGGTTTGGCGTGGTCTGTGGGCATACGGGTGGGCTGAGTCGGCCGGCGATAACCGGTCAGGCGGTACGAATGACTTCCTTTCCGTCGACGACCTCGATGTCACCGACGCCGACCGAACCGGCCGGCCGTAGGTTCAGGGCGACTGCACCCTTGGACGTGACGGTGGAACTGACGACGGTGAATGATCCGGGGATGCTGCCGTCCGGGAACAGTCGTTTTCCGCTGCCGATGACGACAGGGAAGATCATCAGCCGGTACTCGTCGATCAGGCCGGCGTCATGCAGGGTATGGGCAAGGCCGCAGCTGCCATGCACCTGGAGTTCGCCACCGGGCCTCGCCTTCAGCTGCTCGACTGCGGCGACAACGTCGCCGGCGATGACGGATGTGTGCTCCCATACTGGCTCCCGCAGCGTCGTCGAGACGACGTGCTTGGGCCGGGTGTTCAGCTTCGCGGCCACCAGGTCGGCCGGGTCGGTGACAGTGGACCAGAAGGCCCGCATCATGTCGTAGGTGGTGCGGCCGAGGAGCACCTCGTCGGTCTCGGCAAACCAGGTGCTGACGACGCTGCCGAAGTCCTCGTCCGCAAAGGGGACCACCCAGCCGCCTTTCGCGAACCCACCGGAGCGATCCTCATCCGGGCCGCCGGGTCCCTGCATGACGCCGTCGAGGCTGAGGAACGTGTGCAGTGTGAGCTTCATGGTGATCTCCCTGTCCTTTAGCTGGCGGACAGCCGCTCGGCCGCCCCACACCTTCTCCACGAACGGGTCGGACCCGATAGGACACCCTGCCCGAAACAATTCTTCATCGCGCGGGTACCCCGTGTCGGGGGATGCCGAGGGGACGTGCACAGGATGTGATGAACACCGTGAACAGCAGCCCCGATGTCCCGCCCTATCAGGGGCTCGCAGCGCACTACGACGAGTTGTTCGGGGAGCAGTCCGCACACAACCGGCTCGACACCTTCGAGTGGATCGTGGATCGGTACGGGCTTCGCTTCGGGTCCGCGGTCGACGTCGGTTGCGGAACCGGAACCTTCGTCGAATACCTGGCGCGGACCGGCGTGCGGCAAGTGTGGGGGGTCGACCGCTCGCCTGAGATGCTCGCCAGGGCCGTCACCAAGAACAGCCACAACACGGCGCAGTTCCTGCTCCAGGACCTGCGGGAACTCCACATTCCCGAAACCGTGGACCTGCTCACTTGCCAGTTCGAGACGCTGAACTACCTGCTCACCGACGCCGACCTTGCTGCGGCCTTCGCCGCCTTCGCCGCTGCGTTGACCTCCGGTGGGTTCGCGGTGTTCGATGTTGCTGCGCGGCGACCCAGTCAGCCGGAATCCGACGGTGGCATCGAACTGTCCGAATTCGCGGATCGCGCCTTGACCATTCAAGCCCGTTACGACACCGAGAAGTCACTGCAGGTGGCGCAAGTCAGAATGGCCGCAGCGGCGGACACCCAATCGGAGACACACATCCAACGCTTCCACACCATCGACGACGTCACCGCAGCGCTGCGCGGCAGCGGCCTTGAGATCGTCGCTGTGCACGACAGCGCCGACCTCGAGTTGCCCGCGGAACTGGCCGAAAGCGTGATCTTCCTCGTTCAGCGGGACGGTCGGTGATTGACTGCTTCGGTCGTCACCGCCTCAAAGCGTCAGGCACCTCGAGCGAAAGGAGTACGTGAGTGAGCTCGGATCCCATCGGAGAAGTCATCGCTGCGATGGACGCGGCCCGGGCAGATTTGCCGCCGCACGACGGGATCGGGGTCTTTCTCGACGTCTATCGTCGGGTGACGGAACAGGTGCGTCAAGGCGTCGCCGGTGCGACATTTGCCGATCCGCAGTTTGTCGAACATCTCGACGTCGTCTTTGCCGGGATCTTCCTCGAGGTCCCCGTCGCCGCGGCGGCTGGCGGACCGGTCAACCAAGCCTGGCAGCCGCTGGTGGACAGGCGCAGCCGACATGACCTGCGGCCCATTCAGTTCGCGCTTGCCGGGATGAACGCGCATATCAATCACGACCTCGCAGTGGCCGTGGTTCGGACCTGTCTGGACACCGGGATCAGCCCGCACAAGGCCGGCATCCATGACGATTATGAGAAGGTCAACGACGTCCTGGCGCAGGTTGTCCGGCCGATTCGTCAGTCGTTCCTGGACGCCAATGCGGTCGCGGCCGAGCGGCCGCTGTCGCCATTGGCGGACCTGGTCTCCAACTTCTCGATCGACAAGGCACGAGATGCCGCCTGGGTGAGTGCCCTCACCCTGTGGGAGATTCGCAACATCGCGTTCCTGGAACGGTCCCTCGAACAGATGATGAGCCGGACGGTAGGTCTGGTCAGCCGGCAATTGCTGGTGTCCTTCCGGGATCCGCTGGACATCACGCAACCGCTCTCCGAGGTGGAGCCGGCCGGCAAGGTCGGGTAGCACCGACCTGGGATCAGCGTCGGCCGCCGCTATCCCGGTATGGTCTTCGGCGGGGCGGTAGCTCAGCCGGTCAGAGCAACGGACTCATAATCCGTCAGGTCGTGGGTTCGAACCCCACTCGCCCCACCAGGTTCTGCTGTCTTTTCCGGACTGTTTGTGCAGTTCACAGGGTTGTGAGCAGCCGTGCGGCAAGCTGCACAGCGTTGCGTGCCCACACTTTGCCTGCATCTGCGCCGCGATCATGCCGTCCGGTCCCGGTCCCGCTGCGCGGCTTCTCCCATCTTGGCGGCCACGTCGTCCAGGTCGCCGTCGAACAAGCCGCTGTAGATGTCGAGCGTCATCGCGGCGGTCGCGTGTCCGAGCATCGTCTGTACGGACTTCACTGTGGCGCGGTGCTCGGTGATGAACCGAACTACCACGGCAATCGCGGGTCGAGCTCCCGCGCAAGACTTGAAGCTGCCAAGAGAATCTCGCTGGCGCGCTTGACTTCTCGAGGCCCAGCTTCCAGTTTCTTGATCTTGGCCGAGCTAGTCGTGGTCGTCCCAGGCAGCCGACCGGAATGACGGCTACTACCCAGTGTGAGGAGTGACGACGATCGACCTGTGCGTGTTGACCCAACTGCGCAACGTGTCAGGAACGACCCCGACCCGCTTGACCGCGCCGTTGATCGTCAACGACGGGCCTTCCGCCATCGCCTCCGCGACCAACCGCACAGAACGCTCCCGCAACTCCAGCGGGTACTTCCTCGGTGCTGGCATGACTCCAGCTTCCCGTGGAATCAAAGCCTCCACCAGACCCGGGACGATTCAGCTGGTTTGAGGGTCCGGCACTCCGTACGGACGGCCTCAACGGGGAGCGTCTCGGTGCTGGTTGTCAGGGGAGTTGCGGGGGGGGCGCCCGTAAGGGCGGTCCCTACCGCGACAGCTTTGGGACTGGGTTTCAGCGGGGCGCAAGCACTCGGGTAATGAGGTTCCTGAGCCACTCGTCCCGCTCGACGTCAGACATTTGTGCGGTCGCGGAGCGGAGCTGGTCAGCCAACTCCGACGGGATGTAGCCGCTGCGGCTGCCGAAGCTGAACAACTCCCGCTTCTGTACCGGCTCCGGTGCCGGTGCTGGCTCCTTGTCGACATCGGCAAAGCGCTGGAAAGCGGCCTGCCGGGTGGTGCCGAGAGCAATGCCGACGGCGGACCAGGAGTCACCGTCGGCACGAGCTGCGCGGACCGCTTCTCGGAGGGCGCCCTGAGCTGCGGAGATGTCTTCGCGAAGCGCAGCGATGCGCCGGAGGTGCCTGGCGTCACGGGGCGTGGCTGTTGCAGGATCGAGGTTGTCGAGCCAGTTCTCGACGCTGGCCAGCTCTTGGTCTTCGGTCTGGATCTGAATCTCTGTCTTCGTCATCGTCATCACCTCACAACAGGTCGTAGAACTTCGGGCGGAGCAAGTCGGCGTGGCGCACGTAGGCGTCATCGGGCGAGTCGTCGTCTATGACAACCACTTCCAGTAATCGGCCCGCGGCGTCGGCACCGATGTAGAGCACTTGCTCGTCGCCGTCATAATCACGAACCACCCGCCTCAGGGCCATCCTTATCGCGTGCCGGACGTCGTCGTCGGTCAGCCCGTGCTCTGAATAGTGCTTCCTCGCGCTGTCACGAATCCGGACACCGTCAAGATACCTTTACAGCGGGGGAGGAGGCAACCGGTGACTGGTTGAGCCATGAGGCTGCCCACATCCGTGCCCACAGTTTGCCCTCAATTACTCATGATCACGGGTGATTCGGAGTAGCTAGTGGAGACAAGTATCCGCAGGTCAAGGCATCAATCGCAGGTGCGTCTCTGAGGGCCGGAAAGGGGGTTGAGAGAGTTCGAACCCCACTCGCCCCACTCGTGCCGAAGACTGGCGCTACGCTCGGTCATCGGTCGTCATGCTGCTGGCGGGGGAGCCTGGGCGCGCTCCTTCTACACTGTGATGACGGATGCGGGTTTTCTTCCGCGACGGTCCGGGAGGGGAGGCTTCGACGATGAGTGCCGAACCCACCTTGCAAGTGGACCTGTTCGCACCCAGCCTGGTCGAGGCCACCACCCGTCGACTTCGCGACGAGATTCTCAGCGGCGCGCTTGAGCCCGGCTCCCGTTTGATCGAGGAGCAAATCTGCCAGCGGTTCTCCATCAGTCGCGCACCCTTGCGGGAATCGCTGCGACTGCTGGTCCAGCAGGGTCTGGTCGAGCACCTGCCGCGCCGGGGTGCCCGGGTCACCGTCTGGTCGGAAGAGGACATCAGGCAGCTGTTCGAGATTCGCGCGGTCCTCGAGCGGCATGCCATCACCACAGCCCTGCCGATGCGCATCGAGCCTGGTGTTGATCCGCTCGCACCGGTGCGCGAACGGCTTGACCAGATGCGACTCGCCGAGAACGAGGCAGATGAGTTGGCCCGCGACGACGCACACCGTGCGTTCCATGCCGCGATCGTCGCGCTGGCCGGCAATCGCCAACTCGACCTGGCGATGGAACCGATCCTGGTCAAACTGCAACGGCCGATGGCGATCAATCTGCGATTGGAGGCCAGCCTGGTCGGACCGGGCGAGGGCCTGCGACGGCACGCGGCCCTGTTGGCGGCGCTCGAAACCAACGACCGCGACATCGTTCTCGAGGCGTTGTGCGACCACGGTGGTCAGCGCTACCTGCAGTTCCGGCCGGAATCCGCGGCCCTCGGTTCCTGAGCGGTCATACCCCGGCTGAACTTCGTCGCCGTCCGCCGGCCACCCCGTTGGTGGGTGACTCTAGGCGGCGGGGACGTAGCGCGTTGTTAACACAGCAGTTCCACTCACGTTACGCAGATTGTCGACAATCGACCGCATGGCGAACAGTGCATCCGCGGGGCCGGTGGTCGGACCGAGCATTGCCGAGTTGACGACATCCCTGCTGGCGGGCGAATTGACGCCAACTCAGGTTGTCGAGCAGGTGCTCGATCGCATTGCCGCCCGCGGCGAGGACGGCATCTGGATCACCGTGCTGGACCGCGCCGAGCTGCTGGACCGGGCGAAAGAGCTCGAGCAGGAACCGGATCCGTCCTTGCTGCCGTTGTACGGCATCCCGTTCGGAGTGAAGGACAGCATCGACGTTGCCGGTGTCCCCACCACGCTGGCCTGCCCGGATTACGCCTACGAAGCAGCAGCGACCGCTCCCGTGGTGTCCAGGCTGATCGAGGCCGGGGCGATCTTCATCGGCAAGACGAACCTTGATCAGTTCGCCACCGGGCTGAATGGCACCCGTACTCCGTATGCGTTGCCGCGCAGTGTGTTCGGCGGAAACATGATCTCGGGCGGATCCAGTTCCGGATCCGCACTTGCCGTGGCCAGCGGGGAGGTCCCGTTCGCGGTCGCCACTGATACGGCGGGGTCTGGCCGGGTCCCGCCCGCGCTCAACGGCATCACCGGGTTCAAGCCATCCCGCGGGTTGATCAGCACCGTCGGCCTGGTACCGGCCTGCCGGTCGCTGGACTGCATCAGCCTGATCGCGGCCAACGTTCCGGACCTCGCTACCGTGTTCGATGTCGTGGCCGGCGTTGACGAGCGGGACCCCTACACCCGGACCCGGCGGCGAGACTTGGCGGAGCCCAGGAAACTCCGCATCGGCCTGCCGGACGTTGTGGACCTGGAATTCTTCGGTGACGACTCGATGCGGTCGGCTCACCTGTCGGCCAGAGTGCGGATCGAGAACGACTTCGAGCGGACCGTTGCTGCGCCGTTCGGGCCGTTCCTGGCGGCCGGCGACTTGCTGTACCAGGGGCCGTGGGTCGCCGAGCGGTTGGCGGAGTTCGGTGGATTCCTGGCCAGCAACCCCGACTCGATCCTCCCGGTGGTCCGAACCATCCTGGAGGGCGGCGCGAAATACTCAGCAGTGGAAGTCTTCTCGGCCGAGCATCGATTGGGCGAACTGCGCGCAGAAGTCGCGGCGCTCTGGCATGAGATGGATGTCCTTGTGCTGCCGGCGATCGGCACGACCTTCACCGTCGATGAGGTGCTCGCCGATCCGATCGGCGCCAACACCAAACTGGGCCACTACACACACTTCGGCAACCTACTTGACCTGTGCGCGGTCGTCGTCCCGGCAGGTCTGACGGCGGACGGTCGACCCGCCGCCCTGATGATCCTCGGACCGGCGTTGTCCGACGATCGAGTGCTGGCCGTCGCCGCGGAACTCTCCGGCACCGCGGTATCAACCGGTACCGCGTCGTTCACTACGACGGCGGAAACCGCTGATAGCACAGGTATCTCGGAGGACGGCAGCTCCGATGACGGGATGTCGGACAACCGCGGGATCGCACCGGTGGTGATCGCGGCACCGACGACCACCCTTGTTGTTGTCGGGCATCACCTGGCCGGTCAGCCCCGGAGCTTCGACCTCTCCAGTCGCGGGGCGACGCTGACCGCACTGACCGAGACCACGCCGGCCTACCGGTTGCTCCGAGTGGGCAACGCCGTCCCGGTCCCGGTGCTGGTTGCCGTCGAGACCGGCGGTGCCGCGGTCGAGGTCGAAACCTGGTCCGTACCATCCGCCGCACTTCCCGAGATCCTCGCCGGATCCTCGGGGTCGGTCTGCCTCGGCAGGGTCGCCCTCGCCGATGGGAGTACCGAGATCGGTTTCGTGGCAGATGCTTCCGTGTTGGCCGAGGCCACTGAGACGACCGACATCACCGAGTTCGGTGGATGGCGGAATTACCTCGCTGCCCAGGATTCCGCCGTCCTCACCCACTGAACCGTTCCAGCGCAAGCCCCAGCGCACCACCGCAATCCGCCACCGCACTGAAAACTACTCAGGAGCCGCACCATGACAGAGATTCCCTCGGTGGACCTGCCGATCTCCAGCATCGACGCCGTCCCCAGTCCGTTCCCGCTCGACGTCGGTAGTACGGCCCTGGTTCTGATCGACATGCAGCGAGACTTCCTGCTGCCCGGCGGGTTCGGTGAGACCTTGGGCAACGACGTTTCCCTCCTGCAGAAGGTGGTGCCGCCCTTGGCCGAGGTCCTTGCCGCCGCGCGGGCCGCAGGCATGCTCGTCATTCACACCAGAGAGGGCCATCTGCCTGATCTTTCGGATTGTCCGCCGGCGAAGTTGCAGCGCGGCAAACCAGCTCAGCGCATCGGGGACATGGGTGCCAACGGCCGCATCCTGATCCGCGGTGAGTACGGCCACGACATCGTCGACGAACTGGCTCCCGCCGAGGGCGAGATCGTCATCGACAAGCCAGGCAAGGGCGCGTTTTACGCGACCGAGCTCCAGGCGGTGCTGCAGACCGCAGGAATCGCCCGGCTGATCGTCACCGGGGTCACCACCGAGGTCTGCGTACACACCACAGTGCGAGAGGCAAACGACCGCGGATACGAGGCGTTGGTGCTGTCGGATTGTGTCGGGTCCTACTTCCCGGAATTCCAGCGGGTCGGATTGGAGATGGTCTCGGCGCAGGGCGGGATCTTCGGTTGGGTCGCCGATTCGACGGCTTTGTTGGCGGTGCTGAACCAACCGGCGATGGCCGGCTGACCGCACAGCATCCTGAAGGCATTCCCCTGCAACTGTTCTGCTCGTCGCCCACCGCGAAGTCGTCGGGCGCCATTCAACACGGGAGAGCGTGTCCGCCCGCATTGTCCAGACACGCTCGAGCAACACGGCGCTCGAGCAACACGGCGTTCAAGCACCATGCCCGCACTTCTCGTTCCCGCCCTTCTTGTCACAGGGAGAACACCCCATGAACCTGACCGGTTTCAAGTCCTCGTCGTCGACTGACGGCGCCCTGAAGCTTCCGCTCTGGACGAAAGGCGAGACCAACGCGTTCTTCGGTCTCGGCTTCAACATCCTGGTCAACGTCCTGACCCTGACGTCCCTACTGATCTTCGTCGTCCAACTTCCTGCCAGCAACGTGCTCGGCACGGTGCTGCCGGCATTGGGCATCGCCATGCTGGCAGGCAATATCTACTACACCTTCCTGGCCCGCCGGTTGGCTCGGAAGGAAAACCGCAACGACGTCACGGCCCTTCCGTACGGGCCGAGCGTCCCGCACATGTTCATCGTCGTCTTCGTCATCATGCTGCCGATTTTCCTGAGCACCGGGGATCCGATCCGCGCCTGGGAGGCGGGTCTGGCCTGGGCATTCGTCATCGGGGTGATCGTTTTGATCGGCGCCTTCATCGGCCCGTTCATCCGCAAGATCACCCCGCGGGCGGCGATGCTCGGCACGTTGGCCGGCATTTCGTTGACGTTCATCTCGATGCGACCCGCCGCCCAGATCTGGGATGCCGCGTGGATCGGATTGCCCGTGCTCGGCATCATCCTGGTCGGCTTCTTCACCAATATCCGGCTCCCCGGCGGTATCCCGGTTGGCCTGGCCGCTTTGCTGGTCGGCACCGCGATCGGCTGGATCGGTGGCTATATGTCCGTGCCGGACGTGCAGGCGGCAGTGAGCGACATCGCGTTCGCCATTCCATCGCTGCACTTCGACCTGCTCTTCAACGGTCTGTCGAACCTCGCACCGCTGCTCGCCACAGCCATTCCGCTGGGCGTCTACAACTTCGCAGAAGCCATGAGCAATGTGGAGAGTGCCGCGGCAGCCGGTGACAGCTACAACCTGCGCAGCGTGCTGCTGGCCGACGGTGGCGGCGCCATCATCGGATCCGCGCTCGGTTCGCCGTTCCCGCCGGCCGTCTACATCGGCCACCCGGGCTGGAAGGCAGCGGGCGGGCGGGGCAGCTACTCGATGGCCAGCGGCATCTTCATCGCACTGCTCTGCTTCCTGGGACTGTTCGGCGTGCTGAACGCCGTGCTGCCCGTGCCGGCGATCGTGCCCATCCTGCTCTACATCGGGCTGCTGATCGGGGCGCAGGCCTTCCAGGCGGTACCCAGGATTCAGGCCGCAGCTGTGGTGGCCGCCATCCTGCCCAACCTCGCGTCCTGGGGGACAGGACTGATCGACAACGCCCTCGCTGCTGCCGGGACGAGTGCGGCTCAGGTAGGTGACGACGCGATGGGCAACGCCGGCCTCGTGTACCAGGGTCTGAAAACCCTCGGCGAGGGCGCTGTGCTGGCCGGCATGGTCCTGGGCTCCATCGTGGCGTTCATCCTGATGCGCAAGTTCTACGCTTCGGCGATCGCGGCCGCCGTCGGAGCGGTGCTCAGTTGGATCGGGTTGATCCACGCCAGCGAGGTCGGCTGGGCGGCCGACCCGCAGGTCGCCCTCGGCTACGCGATGCTCGGTATCGTCCTGGCAGCCTTCGCCTTCCATCGGCGCAACGAGACCGAATTCGTTGACGCCGAAGGTGTGGATACGCCCATCGCAGCCTGAGACGACCTGCCTCGCCCACCAGACTCGGCACCGGGTCCCGACCCCCGACCGAGAACCCGCTGCCCGGCCGCGCGTCGCTTGCGCGGTTGATCGGCTCGGCAGCACGGCGGATCCGTGCAGCCGCGGCCGGCGCGGAACGCCGGATCCCACTCCAGTGGGGTCCGGCGTTCGGCGATTCCGGGGCGAATCCGTCGGTAGGCTCGCCAGGTGCCGACCATCCAACAGTCCTTGACCGTGCCCACCGAGCAGGTCGTCCTGATCGACGACGCCGGCCGGCCGATCGGAGTGGCCGACAAGGCGACCGTGCACGGGGCGGTCACACCCCGTCATCTGGCCTTCTCCTGTTATGGATTCGACGCAGCAGGACGGCTCCTCGTAACCCAGCGGGCGAGCACGAAACTGACCTTTCCGTCGGTGTGGACGAACACTTGCTGTGGGCATCCCGCACCCGGTGAGACTCCCGCAGACGCGGCGACCCGCCGGATGCGGCACGAACTCGGCCTCGACGTGCACGACCTGCGAATGGTGTTGCCGGACTTCAGCTATCGGGCGTCGGATGGGCGGGTCGAGGAGAACGAGTTCTGCCCGGTGCTCGTCGGCCGCATTGCGGACGAACCGACGCCGCAGTCCGACGAGGTGGACGCCGTTGCGTGGTGGACGTGGGATGAATTCCTTCGCGCCGCCGCGGATCCGGACAGCGGGCTATCCCCGTGGGCGCGCTGGCAGGCTCCGCTGCTCGATGCCGCCCTCTTTCGCTGACCTGTCGCGCGGATCATCTTCCCCGGCGCGATTGAACCGACCCGACAGTGACTGGAGTGCAGCGAGTCGACGAGTTCAGCCGCGCGGGCTGGTGTTGATCCGCGCGGGCCAGGTGGCCTACTGCGCCGCAAGGTCAACGAGTTTCCCGACGGTGTTCCAATTCCGCACGGTCACGGCGGTGCCGAGCTTCTTGTCCCAGTTGACCGCGGCGAAGGTGGCCTTGCTGATGCCGTTGGGGCACCACAGGTACAGGTGATCGTCGACCAGCCTGGCGAGGTCCGGCCCGGTGTCGGCGCCAGCCAACTCGGCGATGCCATCAATGGAGTTCGAGGGTGAGCTGTCCAGGAAGCCAAGAAAGTGCTTCGACCCGTCGGTTGCCGTGTCGACGAACGGATCGGCCGTCATCGCAGCAATGACCTGTGCCCGGGTCCTGACCAGAACCCTCGCCGGGACCTTCAGGTCGTCACGCAAGCCCTGCTCGATCCTCTTGGTCACGGTCGCCGCCGAATCCCTTGTCGTGAAGACTGCGTTGCCGCTGTTCAACAGGGTCCGGACATCCCCATAGCCCAAGCCGGTCAACATCTCTCGCAGGTCCGCCATCGCAACCCGGTTGGCCGTACCGACATTGATCCCGCGAATCAGCGCAATCTGGGTCGTCACAGGGCCGCCAGTGCAGCGGGACTATCCGGCACCGATCGCCTTGCCCGGCATTCGAGCGGACCGACAGCGACCCCCGCGGCTATCTTCCGCAGGGACGCGAGCACCGGTGCGATGTGCGGCTGATCCGCTGTGCCGGCCCGGATCTGAGCGCCGATCCGGCGCACCGGGCTGACCCCGGCGACCGGGCGCAGCACGATCGGCTCGTTGACGAAGTCCGGCTGGGCCAGTCGCGGCAACAGGCTGACCCCATGGCCGGCTGCGACAAGGCCGACCACGCCGATGAACTCGTCGGCGTAGTGCCGGGCCCTCGGGACGAAACCGGCGCGCTCGCAGGCCTCCCGGGCCAACTGCCAGCACGCCACGCCGGGGCGGGCGAGGATCCAGTCGGCATCGGCAAGGTCCGCAAGATCGATCTCGGCACGACCGGCCAACGGATGGTCGAACGGGAGCGCGACATCTTCGATGTCGTCCAGCAGGTGTTCGGTGTGCAGCCGCTGGTCGTGCTCGTTGGGCAGAAGGTCGCTGCTGGCCAACGTCATCGAGACGTCCACGGTCCGGGACAGCAGCGCGTCGATCGCCCCCTGCGGTTCGACCCCGCGGATCTCCACCCGGAGTCGGGAGCGGGTGGCCAGATCGGAAATGAGTGGGACGGCCAGCGCCTTCACGGCGGAGCTGAACGTGCCGACACGCACGGTGCCGGCATCGCCGCGGCGGAAGGCGGCCAAATCGGATTCGGCGTGTTCCAGGTGGGTGAAGATCTGGTGCGCGTGGCTGAGCAGCAATTGAGCTGCTTCGGTCAGTCGAACCCGCCGACCGTCGGGCTCGAGCATCGGGGTGCCCGCCTCCCTGGAGAGCGTGGCCAGTTGCTGGGACACCGCGGACGGTGTCAGGTGTACCGCCACTGCGGTGGCTGCGATGGTTCCGCACCGATCCAACTCACGGAGGATCTCCAACTTGCGTACGTCGATCATGTAGACCAGCTTACGCATTGGCGGAAGAATAAACAGATGGACGTGGGATATTTTTGGGACGACGCTTGTCTCATGACAGCCATCCTGATCGTCTCGTTGCTGCTCCTGCTCGCCGTCGCCGGCCCGTTGTTCGGCGTCGATACTCGTTCGTCGAGGGGGTGGGCGGACGCCGATCCCGACGTCGGGCTGTGGGCCGGATCTGGCGTGCGAAGCCGCCGTTGACTCGGGCGCGGGCGCCCCTGCTCGAGTCCTGACCGAAGGCCCTGCCGCTCCGTGACTCCCGTTGAGGCTCGCTCGATCGAAAGGCGTTCCGGCAGTCCACGACCTCTACCGCCGGCCGGCCTTTGACCCGGAGCTGGCGAGGCTGGCGCCTGAGTTGAGAGCTCGGCGCCGCCTTTTGGCGGCGCCGCGCTCTGCGACGAGGCGCCGAGCACACTCCACGTCGGCGCCGCCTTTGGTGGCGCCGCGCTCTGGGACGAGGCGCCGAGCACACTCCACGTCGGCCCGCCGGCAAGGCGGAGAGGTATGTCCCGGCACGTGCTCGGCGACGCCTCAGCCGAATGCGCTCGACTTGTTCCTATGACCGGTTTTCATCCACAACATCGCCCACTCCCTCCAATGGGTTCGGCCCGCCGGACACGATCGGGCGATGGGAATCCCACCGCCATCGCAACCACCGCCACGTTCCGATGCTTGGCCGAGCGTGCCGGACATACTCCAGCCCACCGTGATCCTCCGCGCCGATGCGCTCCGAAGCGGAATGAACCCGGACGACGTGCAAGGCAAACGCCGACGTCGTGAATGGCTGAGTTTGCGGTCGGGCGTGTACGTGGAGGCAAGTGTTCTCTGCAAGTTGGACCCGGTGCAACGCCACCTTCTCCTGGTCGACGCAACCATGCCGAACGTCAATTCGGATGCCGTGGTCAGCCACCTTTCGGCGGCGTGCGCTCACGGCATCGACCTGTGGCAACCCAATCTTCGCGCGGTCCAGATAACCAGACCGGGTGCATCGAGCGGCCACCGGCGCCGTTCGCTGCAGACGTATCGGGCTCCAGTTGACGCCGATGAGATCGTCATTGTGCGCGGGCACCGTACGACGAGCCCAGCCAGGACGATCACCGACCTGGCCAGAACAATGACCTTCGAGGCCGCAGTCGTCGCGGCGGACGCAGCGCTCCATCGCGAACTCGTCACTGTCGATCAACTCCGCAGCGCAGCCGCGCGTGCCCCCTTGCGAACGGGAATGCGCGGCGCGCATCGGGTCGCCGCGTTCGCCGACGCAAGGAGCGAAAGCGTTGGTGAATCCAGGAGCCGCATCATGTTCCGGAAAGTCGGGCTGCCGACACCCGAACCACAGTTCAAAGTGCGCACTGCGACAGGTCACGTCTTTGCTCGATGCGACTTCGGCTGGCCAGAATGCCGAACGATCGGCGAATTTGATGGGGCCGAGAAGTACGGACGGCTACTTCGGCCCGATGAGAAGCCCGGCGACAAGATCTTCCGGGAGAAGATCCGCGAAGAAGGCATCCGCGATCTCGGCTGGCGGGTGGTGCGTTGGACATGGGACGAACTGGCCGATCCGGCGGCATTGGCACTCAAGATCGGTCGGACCCTGGAACGCGGTCAGCAGGACGGATGAACGTGGGCGGTGCCAACTCGAGGGTGCGGCCCAATTTAGGGTGTTCCGATTGCCGGGCGCCCCGTTTCAGAGGTGGGCGCCAGTTTTTGGTGGCGCCGGGCTCGACTTGGTGGCGCCGGGCTCTACTTTGTGGCGCCGGGCGATACTGTGCGGTCCCGGGAGTGACCGCAGCCACCCGATTGTGGTGGGGCTGGCGCTCGGGCTGTATCACAGTGCACAATGTCCCCAGGAAGCACGCGTGTTGCAGTTGTTACGTCATGCCTGTCTCATCCTGTGATCGCATCCACGTTGGGGAAGAACGTTGGAACGCGAAGCGGGAGGTGGATGGTAGTGACACGTGGTGTTGTTTTTGTGCATTCGGCGCCCGCGGCGATCTGTCCGCACGTCGAGTGGGCGATCTCTGGGATCACCGGGGCTCGGGTCTCGCTGTCGTGGACGGCACAACCGGCTGCTCCCGGTTCGTTGCGCGCCGACGCCAGTTGGTCCGGCAAACCCGGCACCGGTGGTCGATTGGCCAAGGCGCTGAAGGCCTGGCCCATGCTTCGCTTCGAAGTGACCGAAGAGGCAAGTCCAGGTGTGGACGGCGAGCGAATTTGTCATGTTCCTGGTCGGGGCATTTGGCGTTCGGCCATCTCGGCCAATGGCGATGTCGTTCTCGGCGAGGATCAATTACGATCGTTGCTGGACTCCGCCGCCAATCTTGAAGCAATTCGCCACCAATTGAGTGACCTGCTCGGCGCACACATCGACGCCGACCTGGAACCGTTCCGGCGGGCGGGGGAGGGCACAGCCATCACCTGGCTCCATCAGGTGGGCTGATTTCGCTGTTCTGATCGGCACCTTTCGCGGTGATTCTCGGGCAATTCACGCGTGTGCTCTGCCACGCTGAGCCCGCCGAGGCAACCCCTTTGCTCCCGGCACGTCGACCTTTCGGGAAGAACGCCTGGCACCATGGCCAGACGCGCTCGCGAACGGCGAAAGGCTGACGTGTATGCGGCTCAGCGGCCAGCGGTTGACGCTGGTGTTGACGACCCTTTTTGTGATTGTGCTGGCGGCCGGCGCGACCGCAGCCTGGTCGTTCGGCAAGCACCGCACCGAGCCGCTGGCTTCCGTCGTTGCCTACCAGAGCGGCCCAACGGATGACAAAACCGTGCACCTGTCAACCGAAGCCGGTGCCCACCCGCGAGCGGCCGAGGTCCAGGTCCTGTTGCAGCAGTACTTCGACTCCATCAACAATCGGGACTATGACTCATGGGTGGGGACGGTCGCGACCGCTCAATCTGCGCCGCAGAGCAAAGATCAGTGGCAGCAGGACTACGCCAGCACCGTCGACTCGAACCTCACGGTGATGATCGTCAAGGACGAACCGCTCAGGGCCCGGATGATGTTCACCTCGCAGCAGTCGGTCGAGCTGGCGCCAACCTCGCTGCCCGTGACCTGCATCAACTGGGACATGACGTACCTGTTGAGCGAACGGGACGGGCACCTCGTGCTCAGCGGCATCGACCCGTCGACCCAATCCATGACGGCCTGCCCGTGACCCGGGCATCGAATGGACGAGCCTTCATCATCGCGATTGTCGGCACGTCGCTGCTGTTGGCCGCTTGCGGCAGCACCGAACAGGCACCGCCCATGAGCACCGGAGTCGGCGTCCCAACGCCCGCAGCCCCGACCTCGACCCCGCCGTCGAGTAGCCCGGCGGCAGCCGCGCCAACTCCCACAACGTCCATATCGCCGGTCACCCCCCTTTCCGCGGCCCCGACCAGCGCGGCCGCAGCGGCCGCGCCACCCCTACCTGCCCCGGCGGTACCGCCAGGTGGACTGGTCACTGAGGCCGACATGGCCCAGGCCGCCGCTGCAGTAACGACCATGTCTGTGCCGGACCAGGCAGGCTCGGTGGTGATGGCAAGTTCCGCCGACGCGGTTGGCTCCGACGCGGTCAGCCGCCTGCACCTGGGCGGCGTGATCCTGATGGGCTCGAAGGGCAGCATCGACGGGACCAACGGCGGGACTCCCGCTGAGGTCGCGGCCGTGACCTCGGCTCTGCAGGCACAGGTACCGGCCTCGCAAGCCGGTGCCCCGCTGCTGATCGCCACCGACCAGGAATACGGGTTGGTGACCAGAATGGTGAACGGGTTCACCAACTTCCCGGGCGCGCAGGAGCTGTCCCGAATCGGCGATACCAGCGCGGCCGCGGCCGCCACCGAATCAGTCACCGCCGCGGCCGGCAGCGAACTGCTGGCGGTCGGGGTGAATGTCAACTTCGCACCGGATGCCGATGTGCTGCCCCAATCCGGGCCGTCCGGGGTTGACGACCGCTCGTTCGGGTCGGACCCGGCGCGGACCGGAACACTCGTCGCGGCCGCCGTCAGCGGGTACCAGAAGGCCGGCCTGGCCGCCACGATCAAGCATTTCCCGGGCATCGGCCGGCTGGCCACCGACACCCATGTCGCATTGCCGTCACTTGACGACAGTTGTGAAGAATGGAACGCCGTCGAAGCGGTGCCGATGCGGGCGGGCGTCGATGCCGGTGTTGCCCTGGTGATGACGGGCCATGTCGAATTGCCGGCGGTCGGTGTGACCGATACGTCGGCCGCACTCGCCGGCGCGGTGGTCACGGACCTGCTCAAAGGTGCCGGGCGAGACGGCTGCACCGGGTTGAACTTCCACGGTGTCACGGTGTCGGACTCGTTCCAAATGGCGCCCGTCGTCAACAATTACGGCCCGGCCGAGGCCGCTTGGCGCGGCGTTGCCGCAGGACTCGATCTGGTGCTGATGCCCGCGGATCCCGATGCGGCAGTGGCCGGTCTGGTCACCGCAGTCGGTGACGGATCGCTCCCGGCAGCCAGGCTGCAGGATGCCGCGACGACGGTATACGCACTCCGCCTGGCTCTCGCGCGCTGCCCACATCCGTCGCTCGACGTCGTCGGCTCAGCTGACAACGCTGCGATCGCCGCTGCGGCGCGCGCGCAACAGTAGGAATCCCTTCAGCTATGAACGGGCACCGGCACCCGCTGTCCGGCACGGAACGGGGTCACCTCGACAGTGTCCGTCGTTCGTACCCGTCGCGAGCCACACCTGCCCACGCCCGGCGACGACGGCGCCGTCCGAGCCGACGATCAGCGCTGTGTTCTCGTCAATTCCGACCCCGGTCAGGCCTGACCGCAGCCGTACCGCCTCGATCAGCCTGGTGAGCGTTCCCCACTGGGCGCAGTGCACGTCAACCGTGAAACGCACGAGGCCCAAGCCTGGTTGAACGGTGATCTCGTCGAGGTCCTCAGCGGCGTCATCGGAACAGATCGGCACTCCACCGGACCGCCAGCCGCCGGCCAGCGCCCACTCCGGCGCGATCGCCGATCCGGCGGAGAAACCGGCATACGGGCGGTCGCCCAGTAGCAGCCAGTCCAGAACTTCCGCTGCGCCGGACGCCATCGAGGCGGCGTAGCCGGGTGTCAGGCCCCCACAGACCAGCAGGCCGTCGGCATTGCCGAGCTCGCTGACATCCAACGGCGCGCCCATGTTCATCAATACCGGTACCGGTTCGCAGTTGGCGACGTCGCCCAACACGGCCGCCCAGCGGGCGAACTGCTCGCGTCCATCGCCCTCGTCGAGCACGACGCACGCGATGACCGGCTTACCCGGCCGACCGCCCCGGGCCGCGACAACAGCCGCCTCCTGCAGGAACGTCCCATAGAGGGCGTCCGCGTACTCGGGCTCCCAGCCGCCGCCGATGAGGTGAATGGACGAGCTCACGTGCGGCCTTTCGAGAATGTCGCGCAGGTCTACGTCGCGCAGGTTTACCTCGCGCGGGTCTATAAGGGGATGTTGCCGTGCCCACCGCGCCCGGCCGGTGCGGACGCAAGCGCCTCGGCCACCCGGCGGCGGGTTTGCGACGGCGTGATGACCTCGTCGACGACGCCCAGTTCCACCGCACGCTGCACACCGCCGGCCAGTTCTTCGTGCTGCTCGGCGAGGGTCGCGTGCAGGGCCTCTCGTTCGTCATCTGGTGCCGCGGCGAGCTTCCGCCGATGCAGGATCCCGACGGCGGCTTTCGCACCCATCACCGCGATCTCTGCGTCCGGCCAGGCGAAAACGGCGGTGGCGCCGAGGGACTTCGAGTTCATCGCGATGTAGGCGCCGCCGTACGCCTTTCGGGTCACCAGCGTCACCCGTGGCACTACTGCCTCGGCGAATGCGTGCAACAGTTTCGCGCCGCGCCGGACGACACCGTCCCATTCCTGTCCGACGCCCGGTAGATAGCCGGGAACGTCGACGACCACCAGCAGCGGGATGCCGAACGCGTCGCACATCCGGACGAACCGGGATGCCTTCTCGGCGGAGACCGAGTCAAGGCAGCCACCCAGGCGTAGCGGATTATTGGCGACGACGCCGACGGATCGGCCACCCAGCCGGCCGAGGCCGATCACGATGTTGGGCGCCCACTTCGCCTGTAGTTCTTCCATCGGCTCGTCCAGGATGCCGTCGATCAACGGTCGGACGTTGTACGCCCGATTCCGCTGTTCGGGCAGCTTCCTCTCCAGTTGCGGGTCATCGGACATGCCGGCGAACCCGGCGATGCCCGGCCGGGAGAACAGCGATGCGACCTTGCGGGCCCGGAGCACTGCATCGGTCTCGGAGTTGGCGACGATGTGCACAACACCGGACTTCCGGCCGTGTGCCGTCGGTCCGCCGAGCGCCTCCATGTCGACCTGCTCACCGGTGACGGACTTGACCACGTCCGGTCCGGTGACGAAAACCCGACCGTCCGGGGCCATGATCACGATGTCCGTCAGCGCCGGCCCGTAGGCCGCCCCGCCGGCCGCGGCACCAAGCACGACGGAAATCTGCGGTACCCGCCCCGAGGCTCGAACCATCGCGGCGAAGACCTGCCCGACCCCGTCCAGCGCCTCGACGCCCTCGGCCAGCCGGGCCCCTCCGGAATGCCACAGACCGATCACCGGCACCCGTTCGCGCAGCGCCATATCGATCGCATCGACGATGTGCCGGCAGCCCTCATGGCCCATCGCTCCGCCCATCCGGGTGCCGTCCGTGCAGAACGCGATCACCTTCGAACCGTCGATCCGGCCGCGCACCGCCCAGACCCCAGAGGTGTCTGTCGCGTGCAATCCGGCCAGGGTGCCGTCATCGAGCAATGCGGCGAGCCGCACCTCCGGCTCCCGCGGATCGATGGCCCGGGGGCTCACGTGCGTCCGTGCTGGGTGCCCCCCGGATTCCGGCGCCGAATCAGATCCCAGCGCCGGATCGCTCGCCGCAGGATCAGTGTTGGCCGCACTCCCGATGCTCGGGTGGTTGACGACAGCAGTCACGGTCGTTCTCCAGACGCGCCGATGAAGGGCGCTGTACACGAATGCGGCCCCGGGTACGGGAGCGCGGACAACAGGACATGCGGGCACACCAACAACAGGACCCGCCGGCGGTGATTTCCGGACACGGGCAAGAGATGACCACGTCAGGGCTACCGGCCGTGGCCGGTGCCGCGGGTCTCACCGCGCCCGGACCATCGCCCGAACGCGGTGACCGCACTCAGGCGCCGGTGAACACCAGCGCGACGTTGTGACCGCCGAAGCCGAACGAGTCGTTCAGCCCTGCGGTCAGCGTGACCTGCCGATTCTCGGCAGCCACGTCGACCTTGATCTCGGGATCAAGCTTGTTCAGGTTGCGGGTGCCGGGAACGACACCTTCCTTGATGGCCAGCAAGGTGGCGATGCCCTCGACGGCGCCGGCGGCACCGAGCATGTGGCCGGTCATCGATTTGGTGGCGGTGACGACCGGGTGGTCCCCGATGGCTCGCAGGATGGTGTTCGATTCGGCGATGTCGCCGACCGGCGTCGAGGTGGCATGGGCGTTGACGTGGCCGATGTCCTTGGCCGTGAGGTCCGCGGACTTCAGTGCCTTGGCGATCGCCCGGGCCGATCCTTCGCCATCGGGCTCCGGAGCGGTGATGTGGTAGGCGTCGTTGGACATGCCGATACCGGCCAGCCGGCCGTAGATTTTTGCGCCGCGTGCCCGTGCATGGTCGGCGCGTTCGAGCACCATCATTCCGGCGCCCTCACCGAGGACGAACCCGTCCCGTTCGATGTCGAACGGCCGAGAAGCGCCGAGCGGATCGTGGTTCCGGGTACTCATGGCTCTCATCTGTGCGAATCCGGCCATCGGGAGCGGATGCACGCAGGCCTCGGCGCCGCCGGCGATGGCGATATCGATATCGCCGGACTTGATCAGCCGGAACGCCCAGGCAAGAGCTTCGGAGCCGGAGGCGCACGCCGACACCGGCGCATGCACACCGCCTCGGGCCTTCGCCCACAGTCCGACGGCGGCCGCCGGTCCGTTCGGCATCAGCATCGGCACCGTCAGCACCGCCACCTTGCGGACGCCCTGCTGCTCCAGGATGTCGTCCTGGCCGAGCAGGGTGAGGGCGCCGCCGATGCCCGTGCCGACCACGACGCCGATGCGTTCCGGATCGAGTTCGGGTGAGCCGGTATCCGCCCAGGCTTCCCGGGCGGCGACCAGTGCAACCTGCTGGCAGCGGTCGAGGCGGCGAGCCTCAACGCGAGAGAGCACCTCGGTCGGTTCGACGGCTAACGGTGCGTAGATCCGCACCGGCAGCTCGTACTTTTCGGCCCACGGCTCGGTCAGCGCTTTGACGCCGATCGTGCCGGCCAGCATTGCCTGCCAGGTTTCCGGCGCGGTGCCACCGATCGGCGTGGTGGCGCCGATTCCGGTGACGACAACATCGTGGTCGGTGCTCATTCGTCGACACTCATTGATCGACTACAAATTGATCGACTCAAGTTGATCGACACTGCCCTTCGGGTGTTCGTTTCTCAGATGACGCTTGCGCGCCCGCGCCCCAGGTGGGGAGCTCTCACGCCTTGTTGGCCGCGATGTAGTCGACGGCGTCGCCGACGGTCTTCAGGTTGGCCAGCTCGTCGTCCGGGATCTTGACGCCGAACTTGTCCTCGGCCTGAACCGCGATCTCGACCATCGAAAGCGAGTCGATGTCCAGGTCGTCGGTGAACGACTTGTCGACGGTGACGTCGGCGGCGGTGACGCCGGCGACCTCTTCGACGATCTCGCCCAAGCCGGCGATGATGTCCTCGTTGCTCACGGTGGTTCCTTTCGGGGGTGACTGGCCGTTCTCCGGATCGGAGGCGGCTCTGGTATCCGCGCGAATTGTGCCGCATCCACCAGGTGTTGGCGGCCAGGGTGGCGGGTCACACGCAGGGATGTTCTGGCGCAACAGGTTCTGGCTCCGCGGTTTCAGGTGCCGCGGTTTCAGGTGCAGTCGGGGAGGCCCGCACTGCGGGAAGTCGGTTCGACAGGCGTTTCAGGGGCATATGAACACCTGGCTCGCATATGTCAGGCCGGCCCCGAATGCAACGGACAGCACAACCTCGCCGGAGGAGACCTCGCCGGCGGCTCGCATGCGGTCCAATGCGATCGGAATCGACGCTGACGAGGTGTTGCCGGACGTGACGATGTCCCTGCCGACCTTGAGGTCCGGGCGCCCGCCGGCGGAGATGACCTTCTTGGCGATGGCGTCGATGATCCGCAGGTTCGCCTGGTGGGTCACCAGCACGTCCACGTCGGCGAGGGAGACACCGGCGGCCGCTGCCGCCCGGATGGCCACCGGGGCGATGCGGGTCGTTGCCCAGCGGAAGACGGTCTGACCCTCCTGGATGAAGTGGCCGTTGCGGCCCTCGATCCGGATGGCGTCGAGGTTCTTCTCGTCGCTGCCCCAGATCACCGGTCCGATGCCCGGCTCCTCGGACGCACTGACCACCGCAGCGCCCGCACCGTCGGCGAAGATGATCGCGGTGGCGCGGTCGTCCGGCTTCGTCCAGTCCGTGAGCCGCTCGGAACCGACGACCAACACATTCTTCGACGCGCCGGCACGTACGGCCTGGTCAGCGGTGGCAAGTCCGTAGCAGAAGCCCGCGCAAGCGGCGTTCAGATCGAACGTGCCCGGTGCCTCGATGCCCAACGCGCCGGCGATCTGAGTGGCGGCATGCGGCACGGGTGAGTTCAGGCTGCAGGTGGCCACGATGACGGTGTCGATGTCGGTCGGCTGCAGCCCCGCCTCGGCCAACGCCTTCGCGCTCGCCCTAGCGCCCATCGACACGACCGAGTCGTCCTCGCCGCCGAACCGCCGTTCGGCGATCCCCACCCGGCTGCGGATCCATTCGTCGTTGGTGTCCATGATCAACGACAATTCCTCGTTGTTGACCACCCGGTCCGGCCGGAAATGGCCGAGCCCGGTGATCCTCGACCCGGGCGAACCCGGGAGCATAGTGAGGCTGATTCTGGGGGTGGTACTGCTCGACGTGCTGGTCACGACAGCACCCCCGCATGCTCGGCCGCGAATGCTGCGGCGTTGTCCAGGTCTGCCGGGGACTTGAGTGCCATGGTGGCCACTCCCTTCAGGTCGCGTTTGACGAGTCCGACCAGCGTGCCAGCAGGAGGCAGTTCCAGTACACCGGTCACGCCGAGCGATCGAAGTGTTTGCATGCAGAGATCCCAGCGCACCGGTCTGGTGATCTGGGCCGCGAGCAGGCTGAGGTACGTCTTGCCGGAGGCGATCACCGAGCCGTCGGAGTTGGTCAGCACCGGATGCACCGGATCGGCAGGCGTAATGCCGGCCAGGTGCATCTCGACGGCGGACTCGGCGCTACCCATGAACGAGGTATGGAACGCCCCCGCGACGGGCAACGGGATCACCCGTACCCCGGCGGGCGGGCTTGCAACAAGTTGGGCAAGCACGTCGACGGCGCCCGCCGCGACGATCTGCCCGCCGCCGTTGACGTTGGCGCCCACCAGATCCAGCTCCTCCAGGGCGGCCAGTACCGCTTCGGTGTCGCCGCCCATCAACGCGGACATTCCGGTGGGAGTCAGGGCGCAGGCAGCGCTCATTGCGCTGCCGCGGACCGCTGCCAGGTCGACTGCGTCAAGGGCCGGCAAGATCCCGGCGAGGGCGGCCGCGGCCAGCTCGCCCACCGAGTGCCCAGCGATGACGGCGCCGGCCGGAATGATGAAAGTTTGCGCTGCCAGTAGTGAGGTGGCGACGACCAGTGGCTGGGTGACGGCGGTGTCTTTGATCTCGTCGGCCCCGGCGGCGGTGCCCAGCCGCACAAGGTCAAGGTGAGCCCGATCGGACATGGCCGCGGCGGCCTCCGGAATGCCGTCGAGCTCGAGCCAGCTCTGCAGCATTCCGGGTTTCTGGGCTCCCTGTCCGGGAGCGACGATGGCCAGCACCCCATTAGCCAAACACGATCCAGTGGCCTTCGGTGGTGTTGGTCGCTACCAAGTCGTGATCTGGGTTTTGGAGGAAAGCTCTAATCTGCCCAGTGAGAATCACCAAAAGAATCCAAAATTGGGGGATCGACCGGGATGGCCACTAGCCGTTTGTCCGGTTTCGACAAACCAACGGCGGATTCAAACGAACCGCGGATCCACTGCGCTCGGCCTCATTGGGCAAGACGTCCGAGGATGACCGCGGTCTGTAGGACAAGGAGGTCCCTGGGGTTCCATGGGTCCCGGCCGGTCAGGTCGGCGATTCGGTGCAGGCGGTAGCGAACCGTGTTGGGGTGCACGAACAGGTCACGGGCGGTGGGTTCCAGGGCCCCACCCGCGGCCAGGTACGCCTCCATGGTCGTCAGCAGCGGCGAAGGTGCGGCCGCGAGCGGTGCATATACCGCGGCCCGTAACCGGGCCGCCGCTCTCGGGTCCCCGTTGATGACCCGTTCGGCAAGCAGATCGTCCGCGTCGACGGTGCGCGGCGCGCCCGGCCATGCTGCCGCAACGTCCAGGCCGGCCAGTGCGTCTGCGGCCGAGCCGGCCGCTTCTCGGAGGCCAACTCCTGGGCGACCATGGACCACCGGGCCGTCACCGAACAGCTTTTCGACGTCCGAGCCGGGTGGTTCGCTGCCGGCCAGGATCACCACCAACCGGTCACCGTGTACTCCGGACATGGCGGCCCGACCGATCGAGGCCGCCCATTCCGCGACCGCGGCCACCGCATCGGCGCGATCCCCGGCCGGCGCCAGTCCGGCCACGGCAAGGGTGTCGGCCGTCGGATCCCAATCGAGCGCAGCGGCTCGGGACGACAGGGAGCCGAAGTCCTCGCCGCGGACGATTCCGTCGACTACCGCGGCTTCGACCCTGGCGTCCCACGCTCCGCGGGTTTCGGCCGCGGCCGCGTAGACCGACGCCGCGGCGAAGGCGACCTCGCGGCTGTACCTGAGCAGGGAATCGCGCAGGGCGATCGTTTCCACCTCGTCAACGGCCAGCGATGGCAGTTCCTGCTCCGCGACCGTGATGGCGATCCGCACCAGTTCGACGGTGCGGCGTAGCGACACCGCGCGAACCAGATCCCGTGGCGCGGTGCCGAAGACCTCACCGGTGATCCGATATTCGGTGCCCGGCGAGCGCGCCCAGACAACGTAACCGGAGATGCCCGCCTGAGCGACGAGAGTCACCCAGGATCGTTGCTGGGCGGGTAGCGAACGGAACCAGGGGAGCCGTTCGTCCATCAGGGCAACGGATCTGGTGGCCAGGCTGCCGCCGGCGCGTTCCACCCGCCGGAGGGTCTCCGCACTGACGCCGGGAGCCCACGACGTGTTCGGGCCGAGCGAGGACGTCACCGCCCGCAGCATCGACGACGGGGTCGGCCCGGTCGGTCGGGCCGGATGCACGTCTGTCATCGGCACATCCGGGTTACCGCTGACGGCCGCCATGACGCACAGCCTGCCATCCTCGCTGCCAAGTGGTGTCGAGACCGAGCCCGAGCACTGCCTGATACCGAGCCGGGGTCGACACCTGTTGTGGTGTCGACCCCGGCTCGTGGACCTTGACTGCCCGCCTCAGGCGGCGCTGACGCCAGTGGCCTGCGGGCCCTTCGGGGACTGCTCCACCTCGAAGTTGACCCGCTGGCCCTCTTCGAGTGACTTGTAGCCAGTGCCACTGATCGCGGAGTAATGCACGAAGACGTCGCCTGATCCGTCATCGGGGGAAATGAAGCCGTAGCCCTTTTCCGCGTTGAACCACTTCACAGTTCCCTGCGCCATGCTTGCTCTCCTCGAGCCTTGTCCGCGGGGGGCCCGCGGGGTGGTACACCCCGGTCGTCCGATCCGGCCGGGGGGATGCGCTTTTGCCCCGTGCGATGCCGTGCGGACCACCAGGAGAAGAGCAACAACGAGCGAACAGTACCGCCTCACCCATTCTGATCGCCAGCAGATCGCGCAGGTCGAAACCCGTGAATATTCGATGAATGGCGGACCAACTCGGAGCGAATTGTTTGTATTGCGGCGATCGGCTGTCCCACACGTTCGGACGCACCGCTGGCCCCGCAGGTATTGCGCCTGCGGAGCCGGCGTCCTTCGTCATGCGATTGCGGAAGTTCTGGTCAGGAATCGCCGCCGGCATTGCCGGACTTGCCGGCCCGCACGTCGTGCAATTCGTACTTGGCCGCCGCTTCGGATGCCGCACCGGCGCGGTATTCGCCGCGCCGTTCCAACGCGGCAAGGGTCGCGACCACCATCGACGGGCCGTCGATCAGGAAGTGTCGGCGGGCAGCCGCCCGAGTGTCGGAGAAGCCGAACCCGTCCGCGCCGAGCGCGACATAATCGCCCGGTACCCACGGAGCGATCAGATTCTGCACGGAACGCTGCCAGTCGCTGGTGGCGATCACCGGACCGGTGACACCGGACAGGGCCCGGGTGACGTACGGCGTCCCCGAATCCGTTGCCGGATCGAGCACCCTGGCCCGCTCGATCGCCTCGGCGTCCCGACTCAGCTCGGTCCAACTGGTCACCGACCAGACGTCGGCGGCAACTCCCCAATCCTCCCCGAGCAACTGCTGAGCCTCCAGTGCCCAGCGGACCCCCACACCGGAGGCGAGCAGTTGGGCGCGCGGCTTACCGTCGGATTCCCACGCCGGCGACAGCTTGTACATGCCCTTGAGCAGGCCTTCGACGTCGAGATCGGCCGGTTGCTTCGGCTGCTGGTAGGGCTCGTTGTACAGGGTGATGTAGTACATGACGTTCTCGCCGTGCGGCCATTCCGGGCTGCCGCCGTACATCCGCCGCAGACCGTCCTTGACGATGTGTGCGATCTCGTAGCCGTAGGCCGGGTCGTAAGAGACGAAGTGCGGTTGTGTCGACGCGAGCAGGTGTGAGTGCCCGTCCGCGTGCTGCAGGCCCTCACCGGTCAGGCTCGTCCGGCCGGCGGTGGCGCCCAGGACGAAGCCGCGGCCCATCTGGTCGCCGATCGCCCACATGCCGTCACCGGTTCGCTGGAACCCGAACATCGAATAGAAGATGTACATCGGGATCATCGGCTCGCCGTGGGTGGCGTAGGCCGTCGAAACGGCCGTCAGGGTGGCGATCGACCCTGCCTCGTCGATACCTTCGTGCAGGATGACGCCCTGCTCGGATTCCTTGTACGCCAACATGCAGATTGGCATCGACCGCGGTGTAGAGCTGCCCGGACGGGTTGTAGATCTTGGCTGTCGGGAAGAACGAGTCCATGCCGAAGGTGCGGGCCTCGTCCGGGATGATCGGGACGACTCGCTTGCCGATTTCCGGGTCCTTGAACAGATCCCGCACCAGCCGGACGAACGCCATCGTGGTGGCGATCTCCTGCTTGCCCGATCCCCTGGTCAGCACGTCGTAGACCTTGTCGCCGGGGAGCACCAACGGCTTCGGCACGACCCGCCGTTCCGGGACATACCCGCCGAGCCGGGCCCGGCGGTCCTTGAGGTACTTGATCTCCTCGGATTCCGGGCCCGGGTTGTAGTACGGCGGCTGGTACAGATTGGCTTCCAGGGCGGAGTCCGGGATCTCCAGATGCAGGCTGTCCCTGAATTCCTTCAGGTTCTGCATGGTCATCTTCTTCATCTGGTGGGTCGCATTGCGGCCCTGGAACGACGGCCCGAGGCCGAAGCCCTTGATCGTCTTGACCAGGATGACGGTGGGCTGCCCACTGTGCTGGGTAGCCGCCAGGTAGGCGGCGTGCACCTTGCGGTAGTCGTGACCGCCACGACGCAGCCGCCAGATCTGGTCGTCGGTCATGTCGTGGGCCATCTGCTTGGTGCGCGGGTCGCGACCGAAGAAGTGCTCACGGATGTAGGCACCGTCATTGGCCCGGTAGGTCTGGAAGTCACCGTCCGCCGTGGTGTTCATCAGGTTGACCAGGGCGCCGTCCTTGTCCTTCTGCAGTAGTTTGTCCCAGTCCCGCCCCCAGACCACCTTGATCACGTTCCAACCGGCGCCGCGGAAGAAGGCCTCGAGCTCCTGGATGATCTTGCCGTTGCCGCGGACCGGTCCGTCGAGGCGTTGCAGGTTGCAGTTGATGACGTAGGTCAGGTTGTCCAGGCCGTCGATCGCCGCGATGTGGATCAGGCCGCGGGATTCGACCTCGTCCAGTTCGCCGTCCCCGAGGAACGCCCAGACGTGCTGGTCGGAGGTGTCCTTGATGCCGCGGTGGTGCAGGTAGCGGTTGACCCTGGCCTGCTGGATGGCGTTCATCGGGCCGAGGCCCATCGAGACCGTCGGGAACTCCCAGAAGTCCGGCATCAGCCGCGGATGTGGGTACGACGGAATGCCGCCACCCGGGTGTGACTTCTCCTGCCGGAAGCCGTCCAGGTCGTGCTCGGACAGCCGGCCCTCCAGGAACGCGCGGGCGTACATGCCGGGGGAGGCGTGACCCTGGAAGAAGACCTGGTCGCCGCCGCCCGGATGGTCCTTGCCGCGCCAGAAGTGGTTGAAGCCGACCTCGTACAGGCTGGCCGACGACGCGTACGTCGAGATATGGCCGCCCACACCGATTCCCGGCCGCTGGGCGCGGTGCACCATGATCGCGGCGTTCCATCGGATCCAGCCGCGATAACGCCGCTCGATCTCCTCGTCACCCGGGAAGAAGGGCTCGGACTCGGTCGGGATGGTGTTGATGTAGTCGGTCGTGGTGAGTGCGGGCAGGGCGACGTGCTGCTGCTTGGCTCGTTCCAGCAGACGCAGCATCATGTAGCGGGCTCGCTGCTGTCCGCCGGCTTCGACCATCGCGTCGAATGACGCGAGCCATTCGTCAGTCTCTTCCGGATCGATATCCGTGAGCTGGGCGGCGATGCCGTCCTTGATCAGGCGCATCCGCGGCGCAGACTGGTCGTTCACTGACGCTGTCAAGGCAACTCCTCGTGACGGTGGGCGGGTTGCCCTTTGGTCCGGTACCCCGTTGGTGGACGGTTCGGCCGCCCGCTGGCGGCGAACCCGCGTGCTTCCACCAACGGCAGCCCCGCCATCCTCCCGCATGGACCGGTGCCGTCGCTCGGTGGGACGGTCGCTGGCAGAGATCTGGTAGTGCCGATGTACACGAACCGTCGGCGCCCTAATAAGGTAAGCGCCCAGGGAGTCGGATAGGCCTGCGTTCGTTGATCACGGGTCCGGTCCACCCAATAACCTCGAAGGGGAGCGATACAGGTGAGTGACGTCGCAGGGCAGTCGGTAACAACCGCTGCCCGGCTCGGCCTGAGTGCCGGGAACACGGTCGGGGAGTCCGGGTACGACGACGACGTCGACCACGATCTGAGAGACGCGGTCGCCGACCTGATCGAATCCGATCTGCTCGACGATGACGCCGACGAGGTCCTGGATGCGGTCTTGCTGTGGTGGCGAGACGGTGACGGTGATCTGACCGATGCGCTGGTCGACGCCATCCCGCTGCTCGCCGACGACGGGGTGATCTGGCTGTTGACGCCCAAAACGGGCAGAGACGGCTATGTCGAACCCAGCGAGATCGCCGAGGCAACTCAGACCGCAGGGCTCGCCCAGACAACCAGTGTCGCGGGTGGACCGCGATGGATGATCGCCCGGCTCGCCCGGCCGAAATCAGGAAAGGTACGCCGCTGATGGCACTTCAGGTCGGAACAATTGCCCCCGATTTCACCCTGCCGGACGCGAACAAGAGCCCGGTCAGCCTGTCGTCCTTCCGCGGGCAACAGGCAGTCCTGCTGGTGTTCTACCCGTTCGCCTTTTCCGGAACCTGCACCGCCGAGCTGTGCCAGATCAGGGACGACCTCGGTTCTTTCGAGACCGACGACGTCCAGGTGCTGGCGATCTCCACCGACACCGCACAGTCGTTGAAGGCCTGGTCGCTAGCGCAGGGCTACACGTTCCCGCTGCTCAGCGACTTCTGGCCGCACGGCGATGTCGCGAAGACCTATGACGTGTTCTTCGACAAGGCGGGCATGGCGTTGCGCGGCACCTTCCTGGTGGATGTGGACGGGGTCATCCAGTTCTCGGAGGCCAACGGACCGGGCGAGCCACGGGACCAGGCGGCCTGGAAGCGCGCAGTGGCCGCACTTCCCGCCCGGACAGCCTGACGTCGGCGGTTGGCGTACGGTTGACTGGCAGTTCAGCCCGCTGCGGAATGAGATACTGCCGTGCGGCGCCGTTATCAACGATCTCTGGTCGTTGACAGTGCCACAGGGCGCGTAGCTCAGCGGGAGAGCACCCGGTTTACACCCGGGCGGTCGGCGGTTCGAAACCGTCCGCGCCCACTCTTTCACCGTGTCTGCGACGTTCTACGGGAGGTTGGCGGCGGTTTGTCGGGCTGTTCGATGGTCAGATATGGATTCGGTCGGACCTGGCGAAATCCTCGACGTAATCCCGATGTCGAGGTAGAAGTCCTCGATTCTGTCAATGTCGGCGCCGGGCAGCAGGGAAATTGTCATTTCGGACGTCGGTTCACTCGTCGACGGCCCGGCCGGGGGCGGCACGTGTGATGAGGGGTTGACCGTGGCCCGGGGAAAAGTCGGCCGGGTCGTGGTCCGGGCGAGGTCTTCGACCCATCTGGAGTGACAAATCCGGCATCTCGGACACGGGGGGTAGATCACTCCACGGGTCAGTTGTGGGAACGCTCTCACCCGTCTGGACGCGTCGACGAGCCTCCCGCGTGACCGCGGTCGGAACCCTGTGTCACCAGGAACGCCGATACGGCGAAATCCATCCGCTCGCGTTGACGCCGCGCCGACCGAATCCTAGCGTTGAAATCACCTTCGACGATTTCACCGGCCGGCCGCTGTCGGCGATTTCCGCTCGAGACAATGCCGACGGCCCGCGAAACGGCGTGGTTTCGCTGACGCCACAAAGGGGTCTCCCCATGCGCTGTGCAGTATTCAATACTCGGATTATTCACGAGGCAATCGACCCGCCACCCGCTGTCACCTGCATCGATCGCTCGCCCGACCCTTCGGTCTTCGCTCGCTGGATCAGTTGTGAATCCTCTCAAGGCTGAATCCAACCATTCCGCCGCCGGCATAGTCGGCAACTGCCGTAGAGTTCCGCACCGTCGCGGATCAATCATTTATGCGATTGTCGCTGCACTGATATCGGCCTCGACAGTCACCGTGCTGGTGGCGCCCGCCGCGCAGGCCGCAACCGCAGTGGGTGCGGGCAGCTACACCACGAGCCCGGTGGGCCCGCTGCCCAACGGGTGCGGCAGCATCTCGACGAATCCCCGGCAATTCCTGACCGACAACGCGCCGGCCGGCGCCGTGCCGACGAACGACTGGTGGTCGTCCTTGGTCTTCAAGAAGCTGAACTGCCAGTACAGCGAGATTCTGCAGGCACATCCCGCGGCGTATCTGCCGAATGCCGGTGGGTTGGGCTTTTCCTATTCAACGGCTCCGGAGTATGTCGTTCCAGCGCCCGGACTCCAGGAATATCACTACCCCTACCACCAGGACTTCACCGCCGGCGTCGCCGGGTTGAGCGCGCCGATCGTGAAGGTTGACGACTGGTCCGACTGGACCGTCACGCCATCCTGGGTCGACGGGTACCGCTCGATGACGGCAACGATCGGGCACGGACTGCCGATGACCTACTTCAAGGTCGCCGGCGGCGGAGCGCAACTCACGGTGAACGCGAAGCCGACCGTGTGGAAGAACGACGGCGCCACCGTAGGATTCACGGTCAACGGCCACGACTACGTTGCGTACGCACCGACTGGGGCTGGCTGGGTGGTGTCCGGTTCATCGATCGCGTCGAACCTGGCCGGCAAGGATTACTACACCGTTGCGGTGCTGCCGACCACTACCGCAAGTTCCGCCAATGACCGGTTGGCGATGGCTGCCCAGTACGGCAAATTCGCC
This sequence comes from uncultured Actinomycetota bacterium, assembly GCA_963730295.1. Lineage (GTDB taxonomy): Bacteria > Actinomycetota > Actinomycetes > Mycobacteriales > Nakamurellaceae > Nakamurella. Next base: position 495,502 of record CAVSRE010000020.1, read on the forward strand.
TATGCGACTGTCACCGGAACGAGCATGCAGTACAGGTACGACCAGGCAAGCAGCACCGTCGTCACCACCTACGGCTTCACCACAAAACCCGCGGAAGGCACCGAAAAGCGGACAGTCACCGCCCTCTACCAGCACCAGTGGAAGTCCCTGACCGGTGCCGCGCCCATTGCCGCGCAATATGTGTCACCGCGCGGACCGATGAAGATACTGGTCGGGGTCAGCGAGTTCAGCACCTCGATGATCTTTCATGGAGTACTCCCCGAGGTGCCGGCGGTCGCGGACAGCAGCGGTGCGGATCGCCAACTCCTCGACGGATACCTGGCGGAGGTGGCCGACGATCCGATGGCCATGCAGAAGGCCGACACCTACTGGGCAGGCAAGGGCCTGGGTCGGGCCGCCCGGATCGCCGAGATCGCGGACCAGGTGGGTGACACGGGCGTGCGTGACTCAGCTGTCGGCGACATTCGCTCAACGTTGAGCGATTGGTTCACCGCATCACCCGGAAAGACGGAGCAACTGTTCTACTACGACAAGAACTGGGGCACCCTGATCGGCTATCCGGCCTCCTACGGATCCGATCAGGAACTCAACGACCATCATTTCCACTACGGCTACTTCATCGCGGCCGCGGCCACCCTCGCCCGTTTCGATGCGGCCTGGGCGACGTCATCGAAATACGGCGGCATGGTCGATCTGTTGATCCGGGACGCGAACAACTACGACCGCGCCGACTCCCGGTTTCCGTATTTGCGGGATTTCGACATCTACGCCGGGCACGACTGGGCGTCCGGGCACGCGGCATTCGCGGCCGGCAACAACCAGGAATCCTCATCAGAAGGCATGAATTTTGCCAACGCGCTGATCCAATGGGGCCAGGTCACCGGAGATACCGCTGTCCGAGACGCCGGGATCTTCATCTACACCACGCAGGCCGCGGCAATCCAGCAGTACTGGTTCGACGTTGACGGCAGTACATTCCCGGCCGGTTGGCAGCACACTGCGGTCGGCATGGTATGGGGTGACGGCGGTTCCTACGCCACCTGGTTCAGTGCGGAGCCGGAAAAGATCCAGGGCATCAACATGTTGCCGGTCACCGGTGGTCACCTCTACCTCGGCTACCGGCCGGACTACGTCAAGCAGAACTATCAGGAGATTGCCACCGGCAGTGGTGGTTCCCCGCGCGTCTGGCAGGACATCATCTGGGAATTCCTGGCGACGGGTGACCCGGACATGGCGCTGAGCAAATATCGGGCGAACAATTCGTTCACCCCGGAAGAAGGTGAATCTAGGGCTCACACGTTCCACTGGATCCGAAATCTGGCTGCACTCGGACTGGTCGATACCGCGATCACCGCGGATAATCCGTTGGCTGTCTCCTTCGTGAAAAATGGAGCACGCACCTACGTGGCCTCGAACGTCACCGGGACGCCGTTGACGGTGACATTCTCGAACGGCACCACGCTCGCAGTTCCCGCCGGGAGGACGGTCACCGGCGGCGCAGTGCCCTGGTCGGGTGGCAGCGGTCGGGGCGGCGTCACAGTGACTGCACCGGAATCATCCGCGGTTTCTGTCACCCCGATTCCCACTGCGACCCCGAGCCTCATTGCGACGCCGAGTTCCATGGCGACGCCGAGTTCCATGGCGACGCCGAGTTCCATGGCGACGCCGGGTCCCATGGCGACGCCGGGTCCCATGGCGACGCCGGGTCCCACTGGGACGCCGCGTGGTACACCGGTTCCGACTGTCCCGGCCAGTCCATCGCTGACCGCACCACCGACGGCCCCGCCGAACTCCGGCTTCGGCTCAGCAACCCGCTACCTGTCGTCATCGGGTGTTCTGTCGGGCTTGCAGTCTGCGGGGGCATACCTTGCACTAGAAGGTTCTGTGGGCGCCAATCACGATGGGACTCCCTATCAGGCAGCAACTTTCACCTCGACAGGGCTCACCGCGGGTTACCACGGAGGAACGACTGCGTTCGCGTTGGCGGTGGACTCCGGCACCGCCGTGGGCAATGCGGCGCAGATTCGGGTTTCCTACGACCTCACCGGAGACGGCAGCTGGGACCGCGTTGAGACCTACCGATACTTCGCGACCGATCCGGTTGTTGGGGGCGAGAACTACACGCAACGGGTCGGGCTGCTCTCGTCAACGGGGACGCTCGGCGACTTGGTCGGCGGCTCGGTCAGGGTTGAAATCTGGGCCGGCCTCACCGGGGCAGCGGGCAATGGGCCGACGATTCAAGCGAATTCCACGGTGACGCTGCCGTTCTCATAGGCGCTGCCTTCTCACAGCGATTTGTCACGTCGCCACCGGTATTCGTGGCCTCCCGCTGGGCCAACTCAGCGCGCCGCTTCGGTTGAAGGCTATGGTGCGCAGAGGGCGGGGGCCCGAGCTCACAGTCATCGGTTGCCTTCTTGGGGGGCTGTCGGTGCCGGGTGATAGACCCATGGAGTGACGACAGATGGGATAGGTGTGACGGCGGATCAAGTGCTGGAGATCGCTCTTTCATTACCGGGGGTGCAGCGGCAGGCCAGTGGTGAACACACAGCATTCCGGGTGTCCGGTAAGGGTTTTGGATACTTGGGTCCCGAAGGGGATCGACTCCAGGTCAAGTCGACCAGGGACGAACAGGCCGCCTGGGTGGCGCAGGATCCGGCAACGTTCTTCGCGTCCTGGAGTGCCGGCCAGTTCGGCTGGATCGATGTTGTGTTGGCCCGGACCCGCCATGACGAGGTGACGGAGTTGATCACAGAGGCCTGGCGGTTGACCGCGCCCGCCAGGCTTACCCGGCTGTTGGGGTGACTCGGGTCGACCAGATAGTCGGTCGCGTGGCCAGTTCGGCCGGGTGAGTAGGAGTGAATCGTCGGTGATCCGAAATTCGGCGAGCGGCTCGGGTGGCGGAGTTCCGACCCGACGGCGTTGCGTCGCCCGATCGAGCAGTTTCGGGCCGGCGGACCGATCGAGGGGTTGCACCGCGAGCGGCTGGTTTTGCTGACCACGACCGGCGCGAAGACCGGTCGACCGCACACGACCCCGATGATGTTCGTCCCCGACAACGACCGCGTGCTGGTCATCGCGTCGAACATGGGTGCACCGAAGGACCCGGATTGGTTCGTCAATCTCTGCATGAATCCTCGCGTGACGGTCGAAATAGCGGACCAAAGCTACGAGGCGGCGGCAAGCCCGCTGACCGGGGACGAATATGGCCGACAGTGGAGCGAGATCAAGAAGAGCAACCCCTTCTTCGTCGATCATGAAAAACAGGCCGCACGACCGATCCCCGTCGTCGCCCCCACGAGATCCTGAGCGATCGTCGTTCATCTCGACGGGTGAGGAGATCGCGAAGTGTGGGCGGACTCTCCGGAACCTGTTGGTCCGAGCCGCGGATTCGCCCCGACCGGGACCGCCGAGCAGCAAGACGAGCGGGGTCCCAGTGAGCGGGCTACGCGGGCTCATCCGCACGGGTAGCGGAGCTCAGCGGTACCAGACCGCACCAAGGGCGTTGCTGAAAAAGACCAGGGACAGCCGAACAGGCACTCCCCTCTTTCGAGGAAAGTGCCTCTGACCTGCAGTAACGCCCGTGCCCCCGGCAGGATTCGAACCTGCGCACCCGCCTCCGGAGGGCGGTGCTCTATCCCCTGAGCTACGGGGGCGCGAGGCGAAACTCTACCGCACCACGCTGGCCGTTTTGCACACCGTTCGCACTCGAGAGACCACCGTCATACCGTGGCGTCACACCTCCACCCGCTGGCTCTCCGGGTCAGGAGGGTCCGGTCTCAGCGCGAGAAGGAGTAGACGGTGTCCTCGGACTTCCCCATCTGCCGGGCGTGTGGCGTCCAATACGAACACACCCAGGACCGGCTGCACTGCCCCATCTGCGAGGACGAGCGGCAGTACGTCCCCGAGGCAGGACAGCTGTGGACGACCACTGACGAGCTGCGCCAGCAGGGACATCGGACGGTGCTGCGGCAGGAACCGTACGGACTGTGGGGGATCGGCACCGAACCCCGATTCGCGATCGGTCAGCGAGCGCTGCTGGTGCCGGGTGAAGACGGAAATCTGTTGTGGGACTGCGTCACCTACCTCGACGACGACACTGTGGCCGCCGTCAACGAACTCGGTGGGATCAGCGCGATTGCGATCTCTCACCCGCACTACTACAGCGCGATGGTCGAATGGAGCCAGGCGTTCGGCGGGGTGCCCATTTACATCCACACCCGTGACGCCCAGTGGCTGCAGCGCCGGGGTGAAGTCCGATTGTGGGACGGTGACTCCATCCAGGTACTGCCGGGCCGCACCCTGTACCGGGCGGGCATCCACTTCGCCGGCGGCACCATCGTGCACTGGGCCGACGGCGCCGAAGGGCGCGGAGCGCTGTGCACAGGCGACATTTTCCAGGTCGTCGAGGACCGCCGGTGGCTCAGCTTCATGTACAGCTACCCGAACTTGATCCCGGAACACCCGGACACCATCCGGCGGGCCGTGCAGATGGTCGACCCGCTGGAGTTCGACGTCATCTACGGCGCGTGGTGGGGCAAGGTCGTCACCGAGGACGCCAAGGGCGCCGTGGTTCGATCGGCCGAACGCTACCTTCGGCACATTGGGCTCTGAGGTGGCGCTGGTCCCAGTGGCCGGCGGCCGCCAACGGACATCAGTTCATCGGTAGCGGCTGCGCGCCTCGATCGGCCAGCATCTGCGTCATGATGGAGATTTCAGCGCCCTGCGTCAGCGCCATCTTCGACGCGAAGTTGCGGACAACGGGGTTGGTGGCGTGGTCGGCTGTGTATTGCATCATCGATGCGCCGCCCTGGTGGTGCCGGATCATCAGCTGCAGGAAGTAGGTGTCCGACTCGGCGCCGGTCAGGCTCTGCAGCTTGGCGATCTCGCCGGCCGTGGCCATCCCGGGCATCACCGGAACCTCGGTCGACGACGAGCCGGCCGCCGGACCGGCCGAGCCGGTGCTCGACGACGGGGTCGTCATTGCCATCCCGCCGTGGTCGGTGCCGGTCCCGCCCATCCAACCCATGTGCGTTCCGTCGCCGGACTCGGGAAGGTCCCAGAGCGACAGCCAACCCTGCATCTGACCGATCTGGTCCGTCTGGGTGTAGCCGATGTCATAGGCCATGACGTCGATCTCGGGATCGGTGGTGTTCTTCTCCGCGTAGTGCGCCATCAGGACGCCCTGGTCGTGATGAACGATCATGTCGCGGGCGAAACCGGCGTCCACCGAAGCATTGTCGGGAGTTGCCGGGGCCGAATTGCCGAACGTACCGCTCAGCGCGAGACCCGCTGTCGCGCCGACCAGCAGCAGGGCGACAGCCCCGGCCGCCACTAGCAGGATCACCACTCCGCGGGAATAGCGTGGCCCCCGCGCCGTCGCAGTCACCGGATCCGGCGGTGCTTCATCCATGTGGTCCGGTGAGTCGGGTCCTGGCGCGTCGGGCGCTGCCGATGATTCGGTCATCGGTCAGGGACCGCTCGTCGCAGCGGTCTGAGCCACCGGCGCGCTGGTCGCCGCCTCGGCGGTCGTCACCGGCACTGTTGCAGTCGCGTCGACCGACTGATCGCTGGCGGCAACCGACATCTCCGTGCCCGCCGGGGTACCGCCGGTGCCCGACATCGGAATCGCGTCCGGGCCCGGCGCGGTTGCGTCGAACGGCGGGGGATTGGTGACGTCGAAACTCGGCTGCTGGCAGGTCGCTCCGGTTTCCGGATACACCCAACGGTTCTGCCGCAGCGCCGTGATGAACTGCTTCACCCGCTCATCGGAGGCCGAATCCACCTTCAACTGATGTGCCCAGGCCTGCAGGGAGATGGTCGAGTCCAACCCCGGATATGGCGACAGGCTGGTGAAGGGCTGGCCCTGCACCAGTGCGGTCAGTGTCGCCAGGTCTTCGGGGGTGATCGTGTCGGGGTTGTAGGTGATCCACACTGCACCGTGCTCCAGGGTGTGGACCATGTTCTCGCTGCGGACGGCCGTGGCATAGACAATGCCGTTGCAGTTGGCCCAAGTCCCGTCGTGCGGACCGCCGACCGGCGGGAAGCGGTTGTACGCGACGCGCTGATCCGCGGTGATGTGAATGGCTGCCTTGTAGTCAACATAGCTGGCCGGCGTGTCCGCAGTGGCCGGGGTGGCGGCGCCGACGTAGATGCCCGGGATCGCGGTGGACGGATCCTGGTTCGACTCGGACGGGGTCCAGGGAGCCAGCGCGTCCTGCGCGGCGCTGCTCTCCTTGGTCTTGTTGAACACCACGAAGAAGATGCCGGCGGCCAGGGCGAGCACGACCATCACGGCACCGATCGTGACCCAGGGCAGACCCTGACGGCGGGTCACAACGGGTGCCGGCGTGCGGCGCTTCTTGGCGTTCTTGCCACTGGCCATCATGAAGCAGTCCTCGGGAGATTATCGGGAGTCAAAGATCGAGCTCGGGTGCGGTCGGATGTCGGCGGGATTCCCACGGCGATCCGAAGCGTGTGTTCAACGGGACGACCGGGGGACCGCACCGGAGTCTACGGGCCGAAGACGTGGCGTCCGTGTGAACCGAACGGGCCAGCAACGGGCAAAACGTCGATCGGGCGAGGCCGGGAATCCGCCAGAGTGGTCATTCGCGCCTGGACGGCCTTCCTAGAATGGCTGAGTGAATCCCGCGCAGTTGGTCGATGCCATCCGTCATGCCCTGGCGGCCGCGCTCGACGCCGGTGACCTGGCCGTCGACGTCCCCGCCGACATCCCGCTCGACCGCCCGCGCTCTCGCGAGCACGGCGACTACGCGACGCCGATCGCGCTGAAACTGGCCAAGACGGCCGCCCGCCCGCCCCGGGAGATCGCCGCGGTGATCAGCAAGCACCTGACCGGGACACCGGGAATCTCCTCCGTCGACATCGCCGGCCCGGGTTTCCTCAACATCACGTTGGACACCGCCGCCGCCGGTGCGCTGGTCGGCCAGATCGTCGCGGCCGGCGCCGGCTACGGTGCCGGCGACGCCATCGCGGGCAAGCGGGTCAATCTGGAGTTCGTGTCGGCAAACCCCACTGGCCCGGTGCACATCGGCGGGGCCCGGTGGGCGGCGGTCGGCGATGCCCTCGGACGGGTCCTGAGCACCCAGGGCGCCGATGTCGTCCGGGAGTACTACTTCAACGACGCCGGCGCACAGATCGATCGCTTCGCCCGCTCATTGCTCGCCACTGCGCGCGGGCTACCGGCTCCCGATGACGGCTACAGCGGCGACTACATCGTCGAGATCGCCGCCCGGATCACCGCAGTGCACCCGGAAGGACCGTCGCTGCCGGACGACGAGGCGACCGAGCTGTACCGGCAGCAGGGCACGGAGCTGATGTTCGACGACATCAAGGCAACCCTGCACCTGTTCCGCACCGATTTCGACGTCTACTTCCACGAGAACTCGCTGCACGAGAGCGGGGCCGTGACGAAAACGGTGCAACGGCTCAAGGACTCCGGGCACCTGACGTTCTCCGACGGCGCCTGGTGGCTCAATTCGACCGCTTACGGCGACGACAAGGATCGGGTCGTCGTCAAATCCGACGGTGAACCCGCATACATCGCCGGCGATCTCGCGTACTTCCTGGACAAGCGGTCCCGTGGGTTCGACCTGTGCATCTACATGCTGGGTGCGGATCACCACGGCTACATCTCAAGACTCAAGGCTGCGGCCGGTGCTCTCGGTGACGATCCGGACGTCGTCGAAGTGCTGATCGGGCAGATGGTCAACCTGGTGCGCGACGGGGTGCCGTTGCGGATGAGCAAGCGGGCCGGCACCGTCATCACGCTGGACGACCTGATCGATGCGCTCGGCGTGGACGCCGCGCGGTACTCGCTGATCCGGTTCTCGGTGGACACGACGTTGGATCTGGACCTGGACCTATGGACGAGGCAGACCAGCGAGAATCCGGTTTTCTACGTGCAGTACGCCCACGCCCGGCTTGCCTCGCTGGCGCGGAACGCGGCTGACCTGGGGATCGTGCTCGGTGATGGATATGACCCGGCGCTGCTGGACACGGCACGCGAATCGGAGCTGATCGCGTTGCTGGCTGCCTACCCGGATATCCTGGCCACTGCCGCGGAACTCCGTGAGCCGCACCGGGTGGCCCGCTACCTGGAGGACCTGGCGTCCGGGTATCACAAGTTCTACGACTCGATCAGGGTGCTGCCAATGGGGTCGGAAGAACCAGGACCGGCGACCATTTCGAGGTTGTGGCTCTGTGCCGCCACCCAGCAGGTGCTGGCCAACGGCTTGGCCGTGCTCGGCGTCACCGCCCCGGAGCGGATGTGAGAGCGCATCCGGCCGGCCCGCGGTCCGGTGAGCTGCACACCGACCTGCCCGCGCAGGGCGCGCCGGCCGACCTCAACCTGCTCGACAAGAACGTCTGGCCCCGGGGAGCCACTCGCGCCGGAAACGGGTCGATGAGCCTGGCCGGCGCGGACGTCCGCGACCTCGTCGAGCAGTACGGCACGCCGCTGATGGTCATCGACGAGGCCGACTTCCGCAGCCGGTGCCAGGATTTCGCCGATGCCTTCGGCGGCGCCAAAGGCGTGCACTACGCCGGAAAGGCGTTCCTGTGTACCGAGATCGTCCGTTGGCTGCATGACGAGGGCCTGTCGCTGGACGTCTGCACAGCCGGTGAACTCGGCCTGGCGCTTCGTGCCGGGTTCCCCGCCGGGCGGATCGCGCTGCACGGGTCGAACAAGTCGCTCGGCGAGCTGACCACCGCTGTCCAGTCCGAAATCGGGGCGATCGTCATCGACTCCTTCGACGAGATCGCCCGGCTGGCCGGCCTTGCCGAACACCGGCCGCCGGCCGAGGCCATCCCGGTGATGGTCCGGATCACGGTCGGCGTCGAGGCGCACACCCACGAATTCATCGCGACCGCACACGAGGACCAGAAATTCGGCTTCTCGCTGGCCGGCGGCGACGCCGCGGAGGCGGTTCGCCGGATAGTCGCCCTGCCCGGTCTGCGGCTGATCGGCCTGCACTCGCACATCGGCTCGCAGATCTTCGACCCGTCCGGGTTCGAGGTCGCCGCGCACCGGGTGGTCGCTCTGCTCAAGCAGATCGTCGCCGACCACCCGCAGCTGGCCGACAGCATCGCCGCGCTGGATCTCGGCGGCGGGCTGGGCATCGCCTACACGCCCGCCGACGACCCGCCCGCGCCCGACCTGATGGCCAAGTCGCTGACCGAGATCGTCACCCGGGAGTGCCAGATCGCCGGGCTTGCTGTGCCCGCGGTGGTGGTCGAGCCGGGGCGGGCGATCGCCGGACCTGGAACCGTCACCGTCTACGAAGTGGGCACCATCAAGGACGTCGCGCTGGACGGCGGCCTGATCCGCCGGTATGTCTCCGTCGACGGCGGGATGAGCGACAACATCCGCACCGCCCTGTATGACGCCGACTACACGGTCGCCCTGGCCTCGCGATCCTCCGACGCGCACGCGGTTTTGTGCCGTGTTGTCGGTAAGCACTGCGAGAGTGGTGACATCGTGGTGCGCGACTGCTACCTGCCGGCGGACCTGGCCATCGGTGACCTGTTAGCGGTCGCCGCGACCGGGGCCTACTGCTATGCCATGTCCAGCAACTACAACCGGGTGCCTCGCCCGGCCGTGGTCGCCGTGGTGGCGGCGGCGCCCAGGCTGCTGCTGCGCCGCGAAACCGATGACGACCTGATGCTTCTGGAGACCCGGTGACCACAGCGAACACGAATCCCGAGGATCGAGGGCCTGCGAAGCCTCCGTCCCTGATTCCCGGCGTCGTACTGCTCATCCTGGCGGCAGTGCTCATCGTGATCACCTTGCTCAAGCCGGACCTCCCGCGCTGGCTGACGGTCACCATCGCCGCGCTCGCGGTGGTGGTGGTGGTGGCCCTGCTGATTTACGCGTTCAAGGTCTTCCGGGACGTCACGAATCCCGGCGGGCCGAAATGAGCGGCGTCGACGCGCCTGCCGTACGGGTGGGCGTGCTGGGTGCCGGCGTCGTCGGCTCGCAGGTGGTCCGGTTGCTCACCGAGCAGGCCGACGAGCTGGCCGCCCGCGTCGGCGCCAAGCTGGAGCTGGTCGCGGTTGCGGTGCGCCGGCCGGCCCGGCATCCGGAGATCCCGGCCGGCCTGCTGACCACCGACGCCGCCGGGTTGGTTGCCCGGGACGATATCGATGTGGTGGTCGAGGTGATCGGCGGCATCGAACCCACCAAGGATCTGCTGCTCACCGCGCTGCGCCGCGGCGCCGGCGTGGTCACCGCCAACAAGGCTCTGCTCGCCGAACACGGCCCGGAGCTGTACCAGGCGGCGGACGCGTCCGGTGCCGACCTGTACTACGAGGCGGCCGTTGCCGGCGCCATTCCGTTGATCCGTCCGCTGCGTGAATCGCTTGCGGGGGACCGCATCTCGCGCATCATGGGGATCGTCAACGGCACCACGAACTTCATCCTCTCAGCGATGGTCGATACCGGGATGGGGTATCACGAGGCCCTGGCCGAGGCCACCCGGCTCGGCTACGCAGAGGCCGACCCGACCGCCGACGTCGACGGCTTCGACGCCGCCGCAAAGGCTGCGATCCTGGCCTCCATCGGGTTCCACACCCGGGTCGGTGCGGCCGACGTGCATCGTGAGGGTATTGCTGACGTGTCCGCGGCCGATATTGCCGCCGCCCGCCAGATCGGTTGCACCGTCAAGCTTCTCGCAATCTGTGAGCGGGTCAGGTCGGTCACCGGGTCGACCGCCCGCGGGGTTGACGGTCGCGCGGGTGGCGAGGGTGTCTCCGCCCGGGTGCACCCGGTGATGCTGCCGACGAGCCACCCGTTGGCCAGCGTCGACGGCGCGTTCAACGCCGTCTACGTCGAGGCCGAAGCCGCCGGCCGGCTGATGTTCTACGGCCCGGGGGCCGGCGGCGCGCCGACCGCTTCGGCGGTGCTCGGCGACCTGGTTGCGGTGGCGCGCAACAGGATTGCCGGTGGGCGGGGACCGCGGGAGTCCGCCTACGCTGCGCTGCCGATCCAACCGATGGGCCAGGTACTCAGCAGGTATCACATCAGCCTGGACGTCGACGACAAGGCCGGTGTGCTGGCCGCGGTGGCGACCGCGTTCGCCCAGGCAGGGGTGTCGATTTCCACTGTCCGGCAGGAGGGCCAGGGTGCGCGGGTGGGTGTTCAAGGGGCCGCGGGTGTCCAGGGCGACGCGACCCTGGTTGTCGTCACGCATAGCGCGCCCGACGCCGCCTTGGCCGGCACCGTCGACAAGCTGGCCGAGCTGGATTCGGTCCACCAGGTGACGTCGGTGATGCGCGTGATGGGAGACTTGCGGTGATCGGGCGGATCAGCACGTCAGGGCCATCCGGCAGCACTGAGAAAGGATGGAACTGAAGGTGCCAACAACCGCCGCCCAGGTGGGCTGGCCAGGGTTGATCGCTGCCTACGCGGACCGAGTGGCGGTCCCTGCCGGGGCCAAGGTGGTCACGCTACTCGAGGGTGGGACACCGCTGGTACCCGCCGAAACGTTGTCCGATCGGCTGGGCGTCCAGGTCTTCCTCAAGGTCGAGGGCGCGAACCCAACCGGGTCGTTCAAGGACCGCGGGATGACGGTCGCCGTCACCCATGCGCTGGCTGCTGGTGCGAAGGCGGTGATCTGCGCATCCACCGGCAACACGTCCGCGTCCGCCGCCGCCTACGCGGCCCGGGCGGGCATCACCAGCGCCGTGCTCGTTCCGCAGGGCAAGATCGCCGCCGGGAAACTGGCCCAGGCCGTGGCGTACGGGGCGCGGATCCTGCAGATCGAGGGCAACTTCGACGACTGCCTGGAACTGGCCCGCAAGACTGCCGCATCGCACGAGGAGATCGCGCTGGTCAACTCGGTGAACCCGGTCCGGATCGAGGGCCAGAAAACCGCGGCCTTCGAGATCTGCGACACCCTCGGGCGAGCACCGGACATCCATTACCTACCCGTCGGGAACGCCGGCAACATCACGGCGTATTGGAAGGGCTACCGGGAGTACCACGCCGATGCCGTCATCGACTCGTTGCCCCGAATGTTCGGCTTCCAGGCCGCCGGATCCGCTCCGTTGGTGCTCGGCCACCCCGTACTGCACCCCGACACCATCGCCACGGCCATCCGGATCGGCGCACCCGCGTCCTGGACCGGCGCGATCGACGCCCGCGACTCGTCACACGGGTTGATCGACTCCGTCACCGACGAGCAGATCCTGCAGGCGTACAAACTGCTGGCCTCGACCGAAGGTGTCTTCGTCGAACCGGCGTCCGCCGCGTCGGTGGCCGGGCTGCTGGCCACCGCCGCCGACGGCCGACTGCCCGCCGGGTCGTTGGTCGTCTGCACCGTCACCGGCAACGGGCTCAAGGACCCTGACACCGCGATGACGTTCATGACCGAGCCGGAGGTACTGCCCGTCGCCGCCGAAGCTGTCGCCGAAACGCTGGGATTGACTGGATGACGGCAGGGACCGGGACGGCCGGCCGGGTCACCGTCCGGGTGCCGGCGACATCGGCGAATCTCGGCCCGGGTTTCGACAGTTTCGGACTGGCGCTCGCCCGGTATGACGAGGTCAGTGCGAGCATTCGGGACGAGGGTCTGCTGGTCGAGGTTCAGGGAGTGGGTGCGGACGAGGTTCCCTTGAACCACGAACATCTCGTGGTCCGTGCGGTGGCGCGGGCGTTTGCATCGGTCGGGACTCCGCTACCCGGACTGCATCTGACATGCATGAACTGCATTCCGCATGGCGGGGGGCTCGGTTCGTCCGCCGCGGCCATTGTCGCCGGACTTTTGCTGGGCCGGGAACTGATCGAGCACCGTGGCGGTCGCCGATTGTCCGATACCGAATTGCTCGGGCTGGCGAACGAGATGGAAGGCCACCCCGACAACGTTGCCCCGGCGTTGTTCGGCGGGTTCACGTTGGCCTTTTTCGATGACGACGGACGGCCCGTCGCGGTGCGTCGCGAGGTGCACCCGGAGGTTCGGGTGGTTGTCTTCAGCGCGCATCAGGCCAGTTCCACGCACCACACCCGGAGCCTGCTGCCGGCGACGGTGCCGCACTCCGATGCCAGCGCGAACGCGGCGGCGGCCGGTCTGCTCGTGCATGCGTTGACCACGGACCCGTTCTACCTGCTCCCGGCCACTCGCGACCGGTTGCACCAGGACTACCGGGCGCCGGCCATGCCGAAATCGGCCCAATTGGTCCGCGACCTGCGGCGAGCGGGAATCGCCGCGGTGATCTCGGGGGCCGGACCATCGGTGATCGCGCTGGTCACCGAATTGCCGGACCTGAAACGGTGGCAGCGGCCGGGTTTCGAGGTCGCCGAAGTCGCTGTGTGTACTTCGGGGGCGGAAGTTCACTCTCGCTGACCTGCCGACACGCTCGAACGACAGTTGCTCAGGCCGATGATGTGCGGTTACTGTTGAAGGCGATCACCGGCTGTGCCCGCTGCGACGTTGTGTCTGCGAGCCGGATATCAACGGTGGGGGACTGGAAAAGCCCTCATCGCTCCCACCCTGAAGGATTCCTCCCGCTGGCATACCGCCGGGCGCGGGATCGCTGCAGGCTCGACAGTGCCGAGCCGAGGCGTGGGTTCAGGTCAGGTGATCAAGACTCCGCCGTGCCCATCCTGGGTGCGGAACGGCAGCCGCCGCGTGATGTGGCGTGCTCAATATTCCGGCCGAGGACATCCTGGCCGGACAGGAAGGATCTTCGTGACTGAAACCACGGAGTCGCTCGACACCTCCGGCCCCGCAAAGTCGGGTCGGGCCCGCAAGGGCGAGGGTTTGTCGAGCATGGTGCTGCCCGATCTGAAGGCTCTCGCCGGCCAACTCGGTATTCGCGGCACCTCCGGTATGCGCAAGGGTGATCTGGTGGCCGCGATCGCGGCCAAGCAGAGCACCGGCGCAACCTCTCCGAACAAGGAGCCGCGCCGCGGCGACAACAGCGGTTCGGACAACGGCGGTGCAGCGGTCGACACGACCGGCACGCAGCCGAGCACCAACGGTCATTCGGGGGGCGACCCCGTGCTGCCCCTGGGTGACCTTTCCGGCGGCCGGCCCGCCGCGCCGCAGGACACTCCGGCATCCGAGGAGAGCTCTGCTCCTCGCGAGAACAACCGGCAGGGCGGGTCCCAGCAGACCGGCACCGACGCCGCTGACCAGGCACAAGCCAGTTCCGAGCGGCGCGATGGAGACCAGCGCAATGGGGACCAGCGCGAGGGCGAAAGCCGAGGGTCGGAGGATTCGTCCAGCGATTCCGACGACGGGCAGCGCGGAAACCGGCGCAACCGGCGTGGACGGCGGGACGGTCGTGACTTCGCCGACAATACTGCTGGACAGAGCGGTGGCTCCGGGCAGAACAATTCAGGGCAGAACGGTGCGACCCAGACCGCGCCGGCCGGCGACCGTCGCGACGGCCAGAACCGGGACAATCAGGGTCGGGACAATCAGGGTCGGGACAACCAGAACCGGGACAACCAGAACCGGGACAACCGGCAGGGCGGTCAGAACCAGAACCGGCAGAACGCCGACCTGAACAACCGTCGGGACGATGACGACGAGGGTGACGGCCGTGGCCGTAGGGGCCGCCGCTACCGCGATCGCAACCGGCGCGGCTCGCGCGACAGGTTCGCCCAGGACGGGCAGGCAGAGCCGGAAGTACGTGACGACGACGTGCTGGTGCCCGTTGCCGGCATCCTCGACGTGCTCGATTCTTACGCCTTCATCCGTACCTCGGGGTATCTGACCGGCCCGAATGACGTTTACGTGTCGCTGTCGCAGGTGCGCAAGAACGGCCTGCGGCGCGGCGACGCCGTCACCGGCGCCGTCCGCGCCCAACGCGACGGCGAGGCCGCTCGGCAGAAGTTCAACGCGCTGGTCAGGCTCGATTCGGTCAACGGGCTGGAGCCGGAGCAGGCGAAGAACCGGCCGGAGTTCACCAAACTCACCCCGCTGTACCCGAACGACCGGCTCCGTTTGGAGACCGAGTCCCACCTGCTGACCACCCGCGTCATCGACCTGGTGATGCCGGTCGGCAAGGGTCAGCGCGCGTTGATCGTTTCCCCGCCCAAGGCCGGTAAGACGATGGTGATGCAGGCCATCGCCAACGCGATCACCACCAATAACCCCGAGTGCCACCTGATGGTCGTCCTGGTCGACGAGCGACCGGAAGAGGTCACCGACATGCAGCGTTCGGTGAAGGGCGAGGTCATCGCCTCCACCTTCGACCGGCCGCCGAGTGACCACACCCTGGTCGCGGAACTGGCCATCGAGCGCGCCAAGCGGCTCGTCGAGATGGGCCGGGACGTGGTCGTGCTGCTCGACTCGATCACCCGGTTGGGCCGCGCCTACAACCTGGCCGCCCCGGCGTCCGGACGCATCCTGTCCGGCGGTGTCGACTCGACCGCGCTGTTCCCGCCGAAGCGTTTCCTCGGCGCGGCGCGCAACATCGAAAACGGTGGCTCGCTCACGATCTTCGCGTCTGCGCTGGTCGAGACCGGTTCGGCCGGCGACACGGTGATCTTCGAAGAGTTCAAGGGCACCGGCAACGCCGAACTGAAGCTCGACCGGCGGCTCGCGGACAAGCGGATCTTCCCGGCCATCGACGTCGATCAGTCGTCGACCCGTAAGGAAGACCTGCTGCTCTCGCCCGATGAACTTGCGATCGTGGTCAAGCTGCGCCGGGTGCTGTCCGCACTGGATACCCAGCAGGCGCTGGAGCTGGTGCTTGATCGCCTCCGGAAGACCAGGAACAACGTCGAGTTCCTCATGCAGGTGGCGAAGAACACACCCGGTAGCGACTGAGGTGACAGTCACCATTGACGTACCGGTCGCGCAGGACGTGTTGGGCAGGGCCAGTTACGTTCTGCTCACTACCTTCCGCAAGACCGGTGCACCGGTGCCGACTCCGGTCTGGGCGGTGCGGTCCGGCGATGAACTGCTGGTCTGGACCAACCCGACCGCCGGAAAGGTCAAGCGGATCAGGAACAGCGGTCGGGTTGAAGTCGCGCCGTGCACCATGCGCGGGAAGCCGTTGGGTCGGTCCATCGACGCCGTGGCGCGGTTGTTGTCGGATGAGGAAATCCGGCTGCTGCTCGGACTGCTGGTGCGGAAATACGGCGTGTTCGGCTTCTTCACTACTCTGGGTCCACGCTACTTCGGCGCCCCCCGCGCCGGGATCGGCATCACCATCCCTGCCGGGGAATAGTTCGGCGTCGGCCACGTTGATGGGATAGACCGTCAGATCTGGCACACTGGTCGGTCGAGCCCGGTTCCGGTTCACGCCCCCAGCACACCGTTGCGGACGACCCGGCGCCATCGACAAGGGCCTATCGAAAGAGGATCCACCATGAAGACCGGAATTCACCCCGCTTACGTGACGACCGAGGTCGCCTGCGGTTGCGGAAACCACTTCACCACCCGCAGCACCGAGACCAGCGGCAAGATCAACGTCGAGGTCTGCTCCAACTGCCACCCGTTCTACACCGGCAAGCAGAAGATCCTGGACACCGGCGGCCGGGTAGCGCGCTTCGAGGCGCGTTACGGCAAGCGCAGCCGCTAGCTTCTCAACGGCGCCCGCCACGACCGGACTACCGGTCGGCGGGCGCCGTTTGCTGTTTCCGGGGCGTGCGCCGTGTTGATCATGAGGCGCCACCCGCCGACAAACGCCGAGCGCCCATGATCACTCCAGGAAGGTGGCCGACAGATGACGCCGTCGAGTTCAACCGATGCGCCGCGGGCGTCCGTGGCCCAGATCCTCGCGGAGTACACGGATCTGCAGCTCAAGCTCGCCGACCCGGGGATCCACGCCGATCAGGCTGTCGCGCGCAGGCTCGGCCGTCGATATGCCGAATTGACGCCGATCGTCAACAGTTCCAACGAGTTGGCGGCGGCCCGCGGCGATCTTCAGGCCGCACTCGAAATGGTCGATGAGGATGCGAGTTTCGCCGCCGAGGCAGACGGAATCGCGCAGCGGGTGGCCGAACTGGAGACCGAACTGGGTGAACTGTTGACCCCACGTGACCCGGATGACAGCAAGGACGTCATTCTCGAGGTCAAGGCCGGCGAGGGTGGCGAGGAATCGGCGTTGTTCGCCGGTGACTTGCTGCGGATGTATCTGCGGTACGCGGAGCGGCGCGGCTGGAAAACCGAGGTGCTGTCGGCCAACGAGTCCGATCTCGGTGGCTACAAGGACGCAACGGTGGCCATCAAGTCACCGGCACTGTCCGCAGACGGGGTGTGGGCGCGGCTCAAGTTCGAGGGCGGCGTGCACCGTGTGCAGCGCGTTCCGGTGACCGAGTCGCAGGGCCGGATCCATACGTCCGCGGCAGGCGTGTTGGTCGCCCCGGAAGCGGAGGACGTGGAAGTGACCGTCGTCGAGTCCGATTTGCGGATCGACGTGTTCCGGTCGTCCGGACCCGGCGGTCAATCGGTGAACACCACGGACTCTGCGGTGCGCATCACCCACCTACCCACCGGCATCGTGGTGTCCTGCCAGAACGAGAAGTCGCAACTGCAGAACAAGGAACAGGCGATGCGCATCCTGCGGTCCAGGATGCTCGCGGCGGCCAAGGCCACCGCCGACGCGGCGGCATCCGAGAATCGGAAATCGCAGGTCAGGACCGTGGATCGGTCGGAACGGGTGCGAACCTACAACTTCGCGGAGAACCGGATCGCCGACCACCGGGTCGGCTACAAGGCCTACAACCTCGACGCGGTGCTGGACGGCGACCTGGACGCGGTGCTGGATGCGCTCGCGCAGGCGGACCGCACCGAGCGGCTGGCCACCGGCACGGCGGGGCGCTGATGAGCGAGCGTCAGCGAGGGAATTGTGGGCCGGTTGTCGGCAATCTGCGAGGAACGAGCGGAGAGCCGGCATGAGCGAGCGTCAGCGAGGGAATTGTGGGCCGGTTGTCGGCAATCTGCGAGGGACGAGCGGAGAGCCGGCATGAGCGAGCGTCAGCGAGGGAATTGTGGGCCGGTTGTCGGCAATCTGCGAGGAACGAGCGGAGAACCGACATGAGTCGACAGTCCCTGCGCGGGGCGATTCTGGCCGCGACGACCACCCTGGAGTTGGCCGGAGTGCCCAGTCCCGGCGTCGACGCCGAAGAACTCGCCGCCCATCTGCTCGGGGTGACCCGCACCCGGCTGGGCATGACACCGCTCGTCGAGGACACCTGGGTGAGCAACTACCAGGTGCTGGTCGCCAAGCGTGCGGAGCGCATTCCGCTGCAACACCTCGTCGGCTCGGTGCAATTCGGCCGAGCCCAACTTGCCGTCGGCCCCGGCGTGTTCATCCCGCGACCGGAAACCGAGTCGCTGCTGGACTGGGCGTTGAATGCGATCGCCGGAATCACCGGGCCGGTCGTCATCGACCTGTGCGCGGGCAGCGGGGCGATCGCGTTGGGCATCTCGGCGGCGCGGCCGGACGCCAGGGTGATCGCTGTCGAGCGTTCACCCGCAGCGCTCGCGTGGGCCAGGCGGAACATCGTCAAACATGTCGACGCGGGTGGCACCCGGGTTGAGCTCCGTGGCGGCGACGTCGCTGACCAGCGGTTACTCGCAGATCTGGACGGCACCGCCGACCTGGTGACGGCCAACCCGCCCTACGTTCCGGACGGCACGCCGGTGGAACCCGAGGTTGCGAAATTCGACCCCGCCGACGCGGTCTTCGGCGGACCCGACGGACTGGCCGTCATCAAGCCGCTGATTTCGATTGCGGCCGGATTGCTCAAGGTCGGGGGAGTGCTCGCGATCGAGCACGACGACACACAGGGTGAGACCGTGCCCGCGCTGCTGAAGGCGAGGCGGGTGCTCACCGATGTCGCCGACCATGATGATCTGACGCAGCGACCACGATTTGTGACGGCAACCAGGGTGCGGATGGGCTCGGCAAGGCAAACTGCCATGGCGCCGAATGACACATCCCAAACCGACAAGGCGCCGACCGACAAGGCGCCGACCGACAAGGCAAAGAACGACAAGGCAAAGACCGACAAGGCACCGAACCACACAGCGCCGAGCCAGACAGCGCCGAACCACACAGCGGGAACGGGAAAACTGGCCTGATGACGACCTTCGACTGCTCCGATCCGGTGGCCAGGCGGGCCGGCCTGGAGGCTGCCGCGCACGCTGCGAGAGCGGGAGATCTGGTCGTGATGCCCACCGACACCGTTTACGGGATCGGTGCTGATGCGTTCAACCCCACGGCGGTGCGCTCGTTGCTCGCAGCGAAGGGCCGCGGCCCGGACATGCCGGTCCCCGTCCTTGTCGGCTCCTGGTCGACGATCGATGGACTGGTGATGGCGGTGCCGCCGGTGGCAAGAACGCTGATCGAGGCCTTCTGGCCAGGTGGTTTGTCGTTGGTAGTTGAACATGCACCCTCGTTGAGCTGGGATCTCGGCGACGCGCGGGGCACCGTGATGATCCGGATGCCACTGCACCCCGTCGCACTGGACCTGCTTCGACTGGTCGGTCCGATGGCCGTCTCGAGTGCCAATCGGAGCGGTAGTCCGCCAGCGATTACCGCTGCGGCCGCGTACGCCCAACTGGGTGACGACGTTTCGGTCTACCTCGAAGCCGGCGATTCGCCGATCGGCGTTGCCTCGACCGTGATCGACCTGACCGCCGACGTCCCGCGCGTGCTGCGGCAGGGCGCGGTCAGCGTCGACCGGATTCGCGAAGTCATCGACAAGGTGGAAGTTCCCGAATAGCTGCAGCCGTTCACCGGTCGAACACGCGTGGATCAACTAGCCACGCGCGGATCAATAGGGCCGGAATGTGATTGGCGCGACAGGACTCATCGAGTTGAGCCGCGGTGGAAGTTGATCCGCGCGGTCACAGGCCCAGGACAGCCCGAAGGCCCGATCCGACGGCGTGTCGGTATCGGGCCTGCGGGCAGCTCCCGGCTTGGGGCTCAGTTCTGATTCGTTCGCTTCGGCGGCACTGCCGGGCCCGGGCATCGGAACCCTTCCGTTCGAAGCTCGAATCGGAGCTACCACCATGAGACGGACCATCTGCCTTGCGGTTGCGCCGTTTTCGCCAACATTCTTTGCCTTGACTCATTCGTAATTGAGGACTCGACACGGACCGGCCGGCGAAACCCGGCGATGAGTGCCCGACCCGGGTAAGCGAACGTCTAGCCTGACCGGGTGGCGGACTTTGCTATCCCTGCGCGCGAGTACGCGCTGGTGTTCGGCACCGCCGTCGTCGTGACATTCCTGTTGACCGGTGTTGTCCGGTTGATCGCGGTGCGGATGGGCGTCGTCACCCCCATCAGGGACCGGGACGTGCATTCGCTGCCCATCCCGCGAATGGGCGGTGTCGCGGTCTACGCGGGCTTCGCCGCCGCCGTGCTGATGGCCGAGCAACTGCCAGCGCTCGGCGGGGCGTTTATCACCTCGTCAGAGGTCATCGGCGTGCTGGCCGCCGGCGGGCTGATCTGCCTCGTCGGCGTGCTGGACGATCGGTTCGACCTGGACGCGATCGCCAAATTGGCCGGCCAGATCTTGGCCGCCGGCGTCCTGGTGCTGTTCGGCGTGCAGTGGCAGGTGCTGTGGTTGCCCGGTGGCGGGCCGGACGGCACCGGGAGTCTGGTGAGTCTGGATCAAACCCAAGGCATTGTGCTGACGGTGCTGCTCACCGTCATCCTCACCAATGCGATGAACTTCATCGACGGCCTGGACGGATTGCTCGCCGGCGTCGCCGCCATCTCGGCCTTCGCGGTCTTCATTTTCTCGGCACGCCAGCTCTCCCTGTCCGGCGACGTCAGCTCGGCCTCCCAGCCGCCGCTGATCGCCGCGGCCCTGGTCGGTGCCTGTCTCGGTTTCCTGCCGCACAACTTTTCGCCGGCCCGCATCTTCATGGGCGATTCCGGGGCGATGTTCATCGGTCTGGCGATGGCCGGCGCGACGGTGAGCGCCAGCGGCAAGCTCGACCAGTCGGCGTTCGGGCCGCGATCCTCGATTGCCCTGCTGGCTCCGCTGATTGTTGCGCTGGCGGTGGTGTTCATTCCCGTCCTGGACTTCCTGTTGGCCGTCATCCGACGAACCAAGGAGGGCCGGCACCCGTTCAGTGCCGACAAACAGCACCTGCACCACCGCATGCTGGCGATCGGGCACACCCACCGCCAGGCGGTACTGATCTTCTATTACTGGGCGTTCGTGTTGGCCGCCGGCGCGGTCTCGCTCGTGTTCGTCAGCTGGCAAATCGCCATCGTGCCGTTCTCGGTGCTGGTGGCGATCGGGCTGGCGTTCTCGTCATGGCCAAGGGTCCGGGCGCGCAGGTTGAGCCGGCGACGCCGGTCCGAGGTCGCCCCGGCGGTCGTTCCGTGAACAATCGCTCCGGCGGTGGTTCCGTGCACGGCCTACACGTCGATACGCTGGCGGAATGAAAGCCGCTCCGCAGCCGGGTCAGCCGGTTGACCTGTCTGCCCAGGTCAAGGCGGCGCAGGCGATCGCAGACCGCAGCCGCTCAGCCGGCATCTGGTCCCTGGGGCACCTCCGGATCTGCTGGGCCGCGCTGGTCGGCGGCGCGATCGTCCTGGGTGGTGTCGGCTGGTTCCGCGAGGGTCTGGGGGCTGTACTTGGTGTCCTGCTGGGCACCGTCATCGTCGGTGCGTTCTTCACGTTCTCCGCGGTGGTGATCGCCTGGGTGGGCAAGACCAATCCCAAGACAGTGATGATCGCCGCACTGTTCGCCTACGTGATCAAGGTTCTGGTGCTTGCCATCGTGCTGATGACGATGCCCATCGATGGGCCGGTGAACGTCAAGTGGATGGCGGGTGCGATCGGCCTCGGGCTCTTCCTGTGGCTCGGAGCACATATGAGATATGTCTGGACATTAAAGCTCTACTACGTCGACCCTGGCTGACCCCACAGGGACACGCCGACCTGCCTATTTCGGGCAAAACGTGCTGGCCGGGGCACTAAGGGCAACCAATTCGACACCCGGGCGACGCGCTCAGGTGGGTGCGGCGTGTGCATGAAGCAACTGATAGTGTCCGGGACGCCATGAAGATTCGTCCCACAGTCCGGCCCGCCTCTCGGGGAGCTGACGAGGGGTGGGCAGTTCTCAGCACCTTGATCTCCGGGTTCGTCGTCTTCGGCGGAATCGGGTGGCTACTTGATCAGTGGTGGGGCACCCGCCTGATGACGCCGATCGGCTTGGTCGTCGGAATGTCGTTGGGCATCTACGCGGTGGTCATGCAGTTTGGGCGGCCGAGGACGGCAGCGGTAGCACCGGCCTCAACGGCCGCGGACGAAGCAGCAGCACTGAGAGCGGCAAAAGCAGTGAACAGGGCAAACGCAGTGAACCGAGCACGAGCAGCACAAGCACCACCCGCACCTTCACCCGACGATGGGCCACCTCCGGCCAGCACCCGAAGGGAGACCGAGTGTCTCTGAGCCTGCTCTCCCAGGTCTTGCTGGTATCCAGCGACGGCGGCCAGTTCCAGGCTCCGTCCGTCGAGGAGGCGTTCTTCTTCGACAGGATCGGCGACGGCACGGTCATCGCCTCGGTCAAAGCGATGGTGCTGCTGGTCCTCGGCACCCTGATCATCATGGGCTTCATGTTGTCGGCATCCCGGAAGACTGCGCTGTTGCCCGGGAAACTCCAGTTCGCCGGCGAGGGAATTTACAGTTTCGTCCGCAACGGGGTTGCGATCGAAATTCTCGGTGGCAAGAACGGCCGCAAATGGGCCGGATTCCTGGCCACGTTGTTCCTTTTCATCCTGATTCAGAACCTTTGGGGCATCGTTCCTCTCGCCCAACTGCCGGTCACGTCACATTTCGCGGTACCGGTTCTGCTCGCCGTCATGGTGTGGTTCATCTACATGATCGTCGGCATTCAGAAGCACGGCTTCTTCGGTTTCTTCAAGCTGATGTGCTACATCCCCGGCATTCCGATCGCGATGCACCTGCTGCTGATTCCGATCGAGTTCCTGTCCAACATCATCTTGCGGCCGTTCACCCTGGCCATCCGGTTGTTCGCCAACATGTTCGCCGGTCACATGCTGATCACCATCGCCGCGGTCGGCACGTTGTACCTCTGGGGGACGGGCACACCCATCAACTACGTGCTGGGCCTGCTGCCGTTCATCGGCAGCCTCGGCCTGGTGTTCTTCGAGTTGCTGATCTGTTCCCTGCAGGCCTACGTGTTCGTCCTGTTGACCGCCATCTATCTGGAATCATCGTTGGCCGACTCCCACTAGTCGTTCAACACCGCGTCGATCACCACTGGAACCACCACTACCTGGCCCGCACCGGCGCGGCCAGCGTTTGACCACCAGGATCCGCCCGGCGGATCTCGTGAAAGGGAGAAGCACCCCCATGTCAGCACTTGCAGCGACAACGCAGCTTGCCGAAGTCACCGGCAACGTCGGCACCCTCGGTTACGGCCTCTCCGCGATCGGCCCCGGTATCGGTGTCGGCATTGTGTGGGCCGCGTACATCACCTCGACGGCGCGCCAGCCGGAATCTGCGGGCCTGACCCGGACCTATGCCTTCCTCGGGTTCGCCGTCTCCGAGGCGCTGGCCCTGCTGGGCTTCGTTGTCCCGTTCATCCTGACCTGATCCGCGCACCCGCTAGCTCAGAGTCGAGGATCACATGATCAACATCTCCGCTGCTGCGGCGGCTTCGGAAGCCACCAACCCCATTGGTCTGCCCTGGGGCGAGGTGCTCATCGCGGCGATCGCCTTCGCCGTGCTGCTCGTCGTCCTCGGCAAATTCGTCTGGCCGCAGTTCGAGAAGGCTTATGCCGCTCGGACAAAGGCAATCGAAGGTGGCATCGCGAAGGCCGAGGAGGCCCAGAACGAGGCCAGGGCCGCGCTGGACCGCTACAACCAGCAGCTTGCCGGTGCCCGCGAAGAGGCAGCGAAGATCCGCGAGGACGCCCGGGCCCAGGCCCAGGCCATCCGGGACGACATGCTCTCGCAGGCGCACGCCGAGACGGACCGCATTGCCGCGGCGGGCAGGGCGCAGCTTGATGCCCAGCGGTCGCAGATTGTTGCCGAGCTGCGCTCGGACCTCGGCCGGGTCTCGGTCGAGCTGGCCAGCAAGGTCGTCGGTGAGTCGTTGCAGGACGACGAGCGGCAGGCCCGAACGGTCGAGCGCTTCCTGGCTGATCTGGACCGCTGATGCAGCACATCGCCAGTCGCGAGTCGCTCACGGCGACCGACGACTTCCTGCTGTCCACGGCGGACTCGCTCGACGAGGAAAAGCTCACCACGTTGGGCTTCGAGTTGGAGTCGATCTCCGACCTGCTGCTGAACGAGGTCCCGCTGCGCCGGACGTTGTCCGAGACCACGCTGGAGGCCGCCACCCGGGGGAACATCGCCGAGCGATTGCTGTCCGGGAAGGTCTCGGCGGAGGCGTTGTCCGTGGTGAAGTTCGCCGTCGGTCAGCACTGGTCGTCATCTCGTGACCTGCAGGAAGCAATGCGCCGGGTGAGCCGGACGGCGATGTTCCGGCGCGCGGAGCGCACCGGCGAGCTGGACGAGGTGGAGGACCAACTGTTCCGGTTTTGTCGGATCGTCGATGCCTCGCCCGAGCTCTCGGTGATCCTCGACGACCCGACAGCTGACCCGAACTCCCGGTCGGCCCTGGTCGACCGCTTGTTGGCCGGTAAGGCCCATCCGCTGGTCACCGAACTGGTGGACGCGCTGGCCAGAGACACGGCCGGCCGATCGTTCACCCACGGCGTGCGGGAACTGGTCGACCAGGCCGCCCAGCGCCAGCAGAAGATCGTCGCGATCGTGAAGACAGCGATTCCGTTGACTGCTGAGCAGACCACCCGGCTGGTGGGCTCGCTGAGCCGGATCTACGGGCGTGACGTCTCCGCGCACATCGAGATCGAACCGTCGATCGTCGGCGGAATCCGGGTCCAGGTCGGTGACGAAGTGATCGACGGCAGTGTGGCGGGCCGGCTGGAAGCGCTGCGGCGCCGGATGGCCGGCTGAACCGGACGATCTGCAGCACCTTTTCGAACAGCAGCACCTTGTACACAGCAGGACCCCATGAGCTTGATGACACAGAACGGGAACGCGATGACCGAGTTGACGATCTCCTCCGACGAGATCCGCTCCGCGATCGAGAGCTACGTCTCCGAGTATTCGCCCGAGGTAACCAGGGAGGAGGTCGGCATCGTCACGGAGTGTGGCGACGGCATTGCCACGGTCGAGGGTCTGCCCTCGGCGATGTCCAATGAGTTGCTGTCCTTCCCCGGCGGTGTACTGGGCGTCGCGCTCAACCTCGATGTGCGATCCATCGGCGCGGTCATCCTGGGCGACGCGAACACCATCGAAGAGGGACAGCAGGTCACCAGGACAGGTGAGGTGTTGTCGGTTCCGGTCGGCGACAACTTCCTCGGCCGGGTGATCAACCCGCTCGGCCAGCCGATCGACGGCCTCGGCGAGATCGTTTCCGAGGGGCTGCGCCCGCTCGAGCTGCAGGCGGCGTCCGTCGTCGAGCGGCAGGGCGTGAGTGAGCCGCTGCAGACCGGCATCAAGGCCATCGACGCCATGACGCCGATCGGTCGCGGCCAGCGCCAGCTGATCATCGGTGACCGCAAGACCGGCAAGACCGCGGTCTGTGTCGACACCATCATCAACCAGAAGCAGAACTGGGAGTCCGGCGACGAGAAGCAGCAGGTCCGCTGCGTCTACGTGGCCATCGGCCAGAAGGGCACCACGATCGCCGGTGTCCGGCAGTCCCTCGAGGACGCGGGCGCGTTGGCCTTCACGACAATCGTCGCCGCGCCGGCTTCCGATTCCGCGGGCTTCAAGTGGCTGGCCCCGTATACCGGCTCGGCCATCGGCCAGCACTGGATGTACGCCGGTAAGCACGTCCTGATCATTTTTGACGACCTGTCCAAGCAGGCGGAGGCCTACCGGGCCATCTCACTGCTGCTGCGCCGGCCGCCGGGCCGGGAGGCCTACCCCGGTGACGTCTTCTACCTGCACTCCCGTCTGCTGGAACGCTGCGCCAAGTTGAACGACGAATTGGGCGCCGGGTCGATGACCGGGCTGCCAATCATCGAGACCAAGGCAGGTGACGTCTCCGCGTACATCCCGACCAACGTCATCTCCATCACCGACGGGCAGTGCTTCCTGGAAGGCGACCTGTTCAACTCCGGTGTCCGGCCGGCCGTCAACGTCGGTATCTCGGTCTCCCGGGTCGGCGGCGCCGCACAGATCAAGGCCATGCGGTCGGTGTCCGGCACGTTGCGTCTTGACCTGTCCGCCTATCGCGAACTGGAAGCCTTCGCGGCCTTCGGTTCCGACCTGGACGACGTGTCCAAGCGCGCGCTGGCCCGTGGTTCCCGGCTGGTCGAGCTGCTCAAGCAGGCACAGTTCAGCCCCTACCCGGTGCAGGAGCAGGTCGTCGCGATCTGGGCCGGCACCCGCGGCCACATGGACCGCGTTCCGGTACAGGACATCCGCCGCTTCGAGGGCGAATTCCTGCAGTACCTGCGGCACGCGCCGGGCAGCCCGCTGGACGTCATCAAGGAGAAGAAGGTGCTCTCCGACGACACCGAAAAGGCGCTGCTCGAGGCATTGGGCGAGTTCTCCGACACGTTCACCACATCGGAGGGCAACATCCTGGGCCGGCAGGCCGCGGTGAAGCCGATGGACGCAGCCGAAGTCGGCCAGGAGAAGGTCCAGGTCCAGGTCCGCAAGCCGCCGGCCAAAAAGTAATGGCCGCTCAGGTCAGGGTGCTCCGACAACGCGTCAAGTCGGTGAAGTCCACCCAGAAGATCACCAAGGCGCAGGAGATGATCGCCACCTCCCGGATCGCCAAGGCGCAGGCCAAAGTTGCTGCGGCGGCTCCCTATTCGCGGCAGATCACCGATGTGTTGACGGCCTTGGCGTCCGTGTCGACGCTGGATCACCCGCTGCTGAACGAGCGGGAAACGCCGAAGCGAGCCGGCATCCTGCTGATCAGCGCCGACCGCGGTTTGTGCGGTGGTTACAACTCGGCGGTCATCAAGGCGGCGGAGGAACTCGGCGCGTTGCTCCGGTCCCAGGGCAAAGAGCCGGTGCTCTACGTCATCGGGCGAAAGGGTCTGGGCTACTTCAAGTTCCGCAACCGGCCGGTGGTGCAGTCGTGGTCGGGCTTCTCGGAACGGCCGACCTACTCCGACGCGGAACGGGCAACCGAGGCGCTGCTGCCGTCGTTCATCGCCGGGTCCGCCGGAACCACTGCCGACGGCGATCCCGGCATTGACGAAATCCATTTGGTGTCAACACATTTCGTCTCGATGATCACTCAGCGACCGCAAGCCAGGCGGATGGCGCCGATGGAGATCGAGTACGTCGAGACAGATTCGACCTCGACACTGCTGCCGTCCTACGAGTTCGAGCCGTCCTCCGACGTGCTGCTGGACGAGATGCTGCCGAAGTACCTCAAGACCCGGATCTACGCGGCACTGCTGGACGCCGCGGCCAGCGAGTCGGCCGCCCGGCGGGCCGCCTGCAAGGCCGCGACGGACAACGCGAACGACATCATCAAGAACCTCAGCCGGCAGGCCAACCAGGCCAGGCAGGCGCAGATCACCCAGGAACTCACCGAGATCGTCGGCGGCGCCGATGCTCTTGCCGCCTCCGGAAATGAAGAGGACTGAACACCATGACCGCAGTCGCCGATCCCTCCCTCGCCAGCCCCGCGCCTCCGACCACAGGACGTGTCGTGCGGGTCATCGGACCCGTCGTCGACATCGAGTTCCCGCGCGGCGGGGTACCGCCGCTGTTCAACGCACTGCACGTCGACGTGACCGGCGCAGGTGATGCGCACACACTGACCCTCGAGGTTGCCCTGCACCTCGGCGACGACATCGTCCGCAGCATCTCGATGCAGCCCACCGACGGGCTGGTCCGCGGGGCCGCCGTCACCGACACCGGTGCGCCGATCTCCGTTCCCGTCGGCGACGTGGTCAAGGGCCACGTCTTCAACGCGCTCGGTCGCTGCATGGATGCGCCTGGCGTCGGCGAGGACGCGCTGCACTGGCCGATCTACCGCAAGCCGCCGGCATTCGACCAGCTCGAGGGCCGGACCACCCAGCTCGTCACCGGCATCAAGGTCATCGACCTGCTGACCCCGTACGTACAGGGCGGCAAGATCGGCCTGTTCGGTGGTGCCGGTGTCGGCAAGACCGTTCTCATCCAGGAGATGATCACCCGGGTCGCGAAGAACTTCGGTGGCACCTCGGTGTTCGCCGGTGTTGGCGAACGCACCCGAGAGGGCAACGACCTCTTCACGGAGATGACCGAGTCCGGCGTCATCAACGACACCGCATTGGTCTTCGGTCAGATGGACGAGCCGCCGGGCACCCGGATGCGGGTTGCCTTGTCAGCACTCACGATGGCCGAGTACTTCCGGGACGTGCAGAACCAGGACGTGCTGCTGTTCATCGACAACATCTTCCGGTTCACCCAGGCGGGTTCCGAGGTTTCCACCCTGCTCGGCCGGATGCCGTCCGCGGTCGGTTACCAGCCGACACTGGCTGACGAGATGGGCGAACTGCAGGAGCGCATCACCTCCACCAAGGGCCGGTCCATCACCTCCCTGCAGGCGATCTACGTGCCCGCCGACGACTACACCGACCCGGCGCCGGCCACCACCTTCGCGCACCTGGACGCCACCACCGAGCTCGACCGTGGCATCACGGAGAAGGGCATCTACCCAGCGGTCAACCCGCTGTCGTCGACGTCCCGGATCCTGGACCCGCAGTTCGTCGGTGACGAGCACTACCGGGTCGCGCAGGAGGTCATTCGGATCCTGCAGAAGTACAAGGAACTGCAGGACATCATCGCCATCCTCGGCATGGATGAACTCGGTGAAGAGGACAAGCTCCTCGTCGGGCGGGCCCGCCGAATGGAGCGTTACCTGGGCCAGAACTTCTTCGTGGCCAAGCAGTTCACCGGCATGGACGGCTCGTACGTGGAGATGGATCACACCATTGAGTCGTTCGACGCGATCGCCAAGGGCGAGTACGACAACATCCCGGAGCAGGCGTTCCTGAACGTCGGCGGTATTGACGATGTGCTGGCCAAGGCCAAGACTCTGTAGTCGATTGGTGGGCGGCCGGGTCATTCGGACCCGGTTCGCCCACGCAGCGAGTGCATCACAGCGCGGTCGGTGGATTTTTGGCCAACTGTCAAGGCCGGGGGATAGTCGCCCGGGGGCCGGGTTAGGATTTCCCCAGCAATCTCAGCAGTTCAACGACGTGCACATCTACCAGTAGAGGCGGAGCTGTCCCGTGGCCGAGATCCAGGTCCATCTGGTTGCCGTCGAGCGCGAGCTCTGGACGGGCAAGGCGCAGATGGTGGTCGCCCGGACGGTCGACGGTGATATCGGCGTGATGGCGGGTCACTCTCCGCTTCTTGCCCAGCTCCGCGAGGGTTTCGCCGCCCGGATCGTTGAAACCAACGGCAATGTGCTGGGCGTCGCGGTGCACGGCGGGTTCCTGTCAGTCACCAAGGACGGGGTGTCGATCCTCGCCGAGGACGCTCAACTCTCCGCCGAGATCGACGTGACGAAGGCCAGGGCGGCCTACGAGTCCGCGAAGTCAATCGGTGGGGAGTCCGCGGCAGCCGAGGCCGAATTGCGGCATGCTCGAGCGCAGTTGCTCGCCACCGGCAACGACATCTGAGTCTGCAGCGGATCCCGGTCGCGTCCAGATGGATATTGTGTCGCTGGCCGAGGGATTAGGTCTGGCGATCCTTGTTGTCGTGGTGCTGGCGATCGTCGTCATCGCGGTCCGCCGTTCGATGCTCGCGCGTGCGGGGGCGATCGACGTCTGTTGGCGGCGCTCTCCATCCACCGATGGGCGCGGCTGGGTGCTGGGTCAGGGGCGGTTCCAGGAGAACGAATTTCTGTTGTACCGGTCGTTCTCCCCACTGCCGGGGGCGGCCCGGACGTTGCATCGTGGGTCCCTCAAGCTCGGCGGACGGCGCAGCCCGGTCGGTACCGAGCCCGATCTCCTGCCGGTTGATTCGGTGATCGTGCGATGTACCGACGGCGGCACGCAGATCGAGCTCGCGCTGGGTGAACAGGCGTTGACCGGCCTACGGTCCTGGCTCGAGTCGGTGCCGCCGGCGACCCGCTCGGTCAAGTTGTTCCGCCGGGGCGCCAAGAAGCGTAGCGACGTCCCGAAGCCCCATTGACGCCCTGCTGTGCTGCCACTGCCGCCATGGCTCACTACCGCTGTGCCGCCACTACCGGTTCAGGGCCGCGCTGCGCGTTCGCCGCCGGGCACCCACATCACGTCTCCTGCCGGATTCGCCGACCTGGCCAGGATGAACAGCAGGTCCGACAGCCTGTTCAGGTACGTCGCCGCCAGCGGATTGCTCCGGTCGGGATCGGCTTGGCGCAGCGCCCAGGCACTCCGCTCCGCCCGCCGGGCCACGGTGCGCGCCTGGTGCAGCAGCGCACCCGCGGACGTCCCCCCGGGCAGAATGAATGACGTCAGCGCCGTGAGATCGGCATTGAAGGTGTCGCAATCACTTTCGAGCCGGTCGATGTAGTCCTGGGTGATGCGCAGCGGCGGGTAGGCAGGGTCCGGAACCACCGGCGTCGCCAGGTCGGCGCCGAGATCGAACAGCTCGTTCTGGATCCGTGCGATGACCTTCGCGATGGGTTCCGGCGGCGAACCAAGTGCCATCACCAGGCCCATGCAGGCATTTGTTTCATCACAGTCGGCGTAGGCGACGAGCCGCGGATCGGTCTTGGCGACCCGGCTGAAATCGGCGAGCCCGGTGGTGCCGTCGTCACCGGTACGGGTGTAAATGCGGGTGAGGTGCACGGCCATGGCGCCACCCTACGGCGCGGGTCCGACAGGCTGGAACCGCAACGGCCGATGGCCGGGCGCGTGGGCCGGTTAGAGTGCCAACCGTGGAACGCTTCTTGGTCACCGGCGGGTCCAGACTGGCCGGCACCGTCGAGGTGGCGGGCGCGAAGAACAGCGTGCTCAAGCTGATGGCGGCCTCGCTGCTCGCCGAGGGCACCACGGTGATCTCCAACTGCCCGGAGATCCTGGACGTCCCGCTGATGGCCGACGTGCTCCGGGGCCTCGGTTGCGAAGTCTTCCTGGATGGCGCCACAGTGACCATCGACACGCCCGCCGAGCTGTCCTTCCATGCGGACTTCCCAGCGGTCGGGCGGCTGCGGGCGTCGGTCTGTGTCCTCGGGCCGTTGATGGGTCGCTGCCGACAGGCTCAGGTGGCGCTGCCGGGCGGAGACGCGATCGGTTCGCGACCACTGGACATGCATCAATCCGGGCTGCATGCGATGGGCGCGACGATGAACATCGAGCACGGCAAGGTGGTCGGCCGGGCAACGAAGCTGCACGGCGCGTCGATAGGGCTGGACTTCCCCAGTGTGGGTGCGACCGAGAACATCCTGATGGCGGCGGTGCTTGCCGACGGCACCACGGTGATCGACAACGCCGCCCGCGAACCGGAGATCATCGATCTCGCGGTGATGCTCGAGCCAGATGGGCGCTCAGATCACCGGCGTCGGAACCGCCGTCATGACGATCGAGGGTGTCGACGTTCTGCACCCGACAACCCACCGCACCGTCGGTGACCGGGTTGTCGGCGGCACCTGGGCGTACGCCGCTGCCATTACCCGGGGCGCCGTCCGCGTCGAGGGAGTGGACCCGGTTTTCATGACGGCCCCGCTCGAACGATTGGCCCGGGCCGGCGCCGTCATCGAGACCGAGCCCGAGGCCGTCACGGTCACCATGAACGGCCGGCCGCGGGCGGTCGACTTCGTCACCATGCCGTACCCCGGCTTTCCCACCGATCTGCAGCCGATGGCTCTTGCCCTGGCCGCGGTGGCCGACGGGCATTCGCTGATCACCGAGAACGTCTTCGAGGCTCGTTTTCGGTTCGTGGACGAGCTGATCCGGATGGGCGCCGACGCCCGTACTGACGGCCATCATGCCTCGATACGCGGTCGTGAGCAGCTGTCCAGTGCACCGGTATGGTCCACGGACATCCGAGCCGGGGCCGGGCTGGTACTTGCCGGTCTGGCCGCGGAGGGGATCACCGAGGTGCACGAGGTGATGCACATCGACCGCGGTTACCCGCATTTCGTCGAGGACCTGCAAAAGCTCGGCGGGCAGATCGAGCGGGTCGGCGGGTACCGACGGCCAGTAGATCGAGTCAGCAGGACGCAGCAGGCTCGACCTCGGCGTTGGATGGCGGCCCTCCCTCGTCGGGCCGATTAAGGTAACCGGGTGCGTCTCGTCGTTGCTCGTTGTTCGGTGGACTATGTCGGCCGGTTGACGGCTCATCTGCGCGCCGGCCATCAGGGTGCTGATGGTCAAGGCCGACGGTTCGGTGCTGGTGCATTCCGACGGCGGCTCCTACAAGCCGCTGAACTGGATGTCGCCGCCGTGCTGGCTGATCGAGGAGCCGGGCACCTGGACGGTGGAGAACAAGGCCGGCGAGCAGTTGGTCATCACCCTGGAAGAGGTGCTGCACGATTCGCGGCACGAACTCGGTGTGGACCCCGGCCTGGTCAAGGACGGGGTCGAGGCGCACCTGCAGATCCTGCTCGCAGAGCATATCGCGACCCTGGGTGAGGGCTGGACGATGGTCCGTCGGGAGTTCCCCACGCCGATCGGCCCGGTCGACCTGATGTGCCGGGACGCCGCCGGCGGGAGTGTTGCGGTGGAGATCAAGCGCCGCGGAGACATCGACGGCGTCGAGCAGCTCACCCGCTACCTGGAACTGCTGAACCGCGATCCGATGATCGCCCCGGTGTCCGGGGTGTTCGCCGCCCAGCAAATCAAGCCGCAGGCCCGGACGTTGGCCGTCGACCGCGGGATCCGCTGCGTCGTGCTGGACTACGACCAGTTGCGCGGCAGGGAATCCGACGATTTCAAGCTGTTCTAACGGCCTCGACTCTCGACGACCACGGCTGCGGTGTTCGCCGTGGGCGCACCCCGCCGGGCCGAGTCGCGGAGGAGACGCTGCACTAGCCTGGGGCTCGTCGGGTCCGGAAGCGCTCTGCGTCTCCGGGTTCGCGTTTCAGGTATTTCCACTCAGGTATTTCACCGTGGCGCGAAGGACAGGCGCCGCGAACGACGACGGAGGTTTGGCGTGGACGTCAAGATCGGTGTGACGGACACCGGGCGCGAACTGGTGGTCAGCTCGACATCGAACCCCGACGAGATCGAGGCGCAGATCGCCGAATCGCTGAAGGACCCGCTGGGCACCCTGGTGTTGGAAGACGAGAAGGGGCGCCGGGTCATTGTTCCGTCCTCGCGCATCGGCTACGTCGAGATCGCCCCGGCGGATGGTCGCAGGGTCGGTTTCAGCTACACACCCTGACCGGGTTGACCGGCCGGCTCGGGTCACGCGGATGTCGCGGACCCGGGCCGGTCCTGTCTTTGCCGGGTTTCAGATCGAGTGATCTTCCGCGGCCGGCGGGTGCTGGTCGTTCGTGGCGTCGTGCTTGGGCTGCTGGTCCTGCCGCGGGAAAGCGGGAGATCCCGCGCCACATCAGCGTCGACAGCAATTCGATCGCCTCGGCGCGTGACACCTGCGGTGACTGCTGCATCCAGTATCGTGCGCTCACCTGGGACAACCCCACCATCCCCGAGGCCAGCAGTCGGGCTCGTTCGACGTCGACGCCGGTATCGGTGGTGATCGTGTCGGTAATGGCCGAAATGCAGTGATCGGTCGCCTGATCGACGATCCGCTCCACCTCGGCCTGCCCGCGCAGATCCGATTCGAAGATCAGCCGGTACGCCTGGTCGTTGTCGGCGACAAAGCTGAAATAGGCTGCGACCGCGTTGTCGACCCGTTCGTGGTTATCCGAGCTTGCCGTGAGTGCGGCCCTGACCAGCCGGACCATCTCTGCTGCCGATTCGCCGAGCAGTGCGAGGTAGAGCTCGAGTTTTGACGGGAAGTGTTGGTAGAGAACAGGTTTGCTGACGCCAGCGCGGACAGCGATGTCGTCCATGGCGGCCGCGTGGTAGCCCTGGGTCACGAATACCGTCTTCGCCGCTGCCAGCAGCTGCGTGCGTCGCGCGGACTTGGAGAGCCGCGGGGTCACCCGAGTGGTGGCATCGGTCATGAAGTCGGCAGTCCTTTCTCTTGCGCCCGGGGCCACCTTACGCGGAGGAATGCGGACAATTCACCGACCGGGCTTGATCGGGACCTCGCTGTACTGGCCGTTCACCACTGCGGCAATGGCCAGCAGCGAGCGCCGGAGAGGTAGTTCGGCTCCTTGATGGGTCGCGGCCAACTCCATCGCGTCGTTGGCCGGGCCGGACAACGGCAGGAAGGGCAACTCCGGTAGGTGGGCCACTGTCACGGTTGTCGGACGTCGATCACCTGGGCGCCGAAGTCGGCATCTGCCGGGTCGGGGCCGAACGGTGTCGGTTCGCTCGAGAACGGCCCGATGGACCCCACCAGGCCGGCCAGCAGGTCTGTCTGCCCCTTCGTCACCGCGTCCTGGTCGAAGGCGACCACAAAGGCGTGCTCAGCGGTCAGATCGGGGTAGTCGGCCGCTGTCTCGACGTCATCGCTCGCGCCCGGCGTGCCGAGCAACACCATGTCGTCCACCTTGGCGCCACGCGCCGAGGCAGCGGAGACGGTGGTCGCTCCCATCGAGAACCCAATGGTGATAAATCGTGCTGTTTCGGGGGCCCAGTCATGGAACTGCTCGAGTCTCGGCGAGCAGCGGTCCCCCCGCGCGGGCATTGCCGTCGTCGAGCGCGGCCATCGCGTTCACCACGGCGGTCGCGGCATTGACCGGCACACCGCTGAGCGAGGACAACGGGATGTCGTAGCCGTACCAGGCCAGCACCGCCGTCGAGTCGCCCGGCGATTGCTGCTGTGCGGCGTTCCGCAGCGCAGCAGCATCCGAGATGCCGCCAGCCATGTTCGCCGGTGCGTTCGTCACCCCGGGGGCGAGGACCGCGACATTGTCGGCTGCGGTGATATCTCCCACGCTGACGGCGGCCCGGCCCTGACTGCCCGAGTTTGCCGACTCATAGACCAGCAATTGGGCAACACCGCCCTCGGCACGGGCTTTTTCCAGTGCCGCGCGCACGCCGAGCGCCATCACCAGGGTGGCGATATCGGTGGACTGCAGGTCCTGGGCAAGTTTGTCCAGGTTGGCGCTGTCGATCCCCGTGCGGCCAGGCCGGCCGGTCGGGGCAGCGGCGTCCGGTGAACCGGAGGCCGGTGCGATCTCATCAGCGGAGCGGGCGGCCGTCCCTTGAGCGGCCGCGATGCTGTTCCACCGGGTCCCGCGGATCGGCCCGCAGCGCCAATGCCAGCGTCAGCAGTGCGTCCTCGTTGCGCGAGCACAGCTCCGCCAGTTGATGACAGAGCCCGGAGACCGTGCCGGAGATCTCCAGCAACTTGTGCTGCTCGGCTCGCCCAGCGCAGCAGATCCTCGCCGGGTGGCCAGCCGGTTGCGTGAATGGCCGCCGCCGCGTCGGCCAACGCGCAGGTGGCCAGGACTCTCGACTGCCGCAGGGTCGCGACCGTCGCGTCGGCGGCATCCACCTGGGCGCCAACGACGTCCCGGCTGGCCAATCCGGCCCGCTGTTGCTCACCGATGGCTATCGACGGTGCCGGAGACGACCACCCGCCGGCCAACATCGGCAGCGCGTCAACGAGTCTCCCTGCGCCCTGCCACAGGCACACCCGAGTCCTGGCGGCCACGGTGAACCACTCGTGCAGCGCGTCGACGTCGACGCCGATGAGGTCATCGGCGATCGGCTGTGGGTCGGCCAAACCCAGTTCCACTGCGGTCTGCCGAATCGCGATGAGAGTCGCCGACGGCGCGGTGTCCAGGCGGTTCATCGCGGCGGGCGGATGGCGGACGATTCCGCCGCCTCGAATGCCGTGGCCACCATTCGCAATTTCCTCGCTGTTTCAGTGACCACGTCGGCGAGTCGGCCGGCCGCTTCGACGGACTGCAGCACGCGCCGATTCGCGGCGCCCACCACCTCCCGGCCGAGTGCGGAATTGCCGAGGCTATTGTCGGTGAGCGCGCCTCGCGAGAGGTTCCCAGCTGCGACCGGAGCCAGCACGGAGGACGCGTCGTCCAGCACGTCAGCTGCCTGCCGGATCAGCGTCGTCTCCACTGACAGGTTCACCGTCATCACATCCCCCAAAGGAACTCGGATCTCCTCTGCTCGAGCCTGGCCGGATAGCCGGTGGTCGACGACTGGCGGCCGTCAATGTGGATGGAAATCGGACATGAGGACAACCAGGCACGTTGGCCCGTCCAGCAGCAGGCACGATGGACCAATGACCGCACCCCCCGCCCGGCCAACCCAGGGCCCCCGG
Organism: uncultured Actinomycetota bacterium; assembly: GCA_963730295.1. Taxonomy (GTDB): domain Bacteria; phylum Actinomycetota; class Actinomycetes; order Mycobacteriales; family Nakamurellaceae; genus Nakamurella. The sequence goes on from CAVSRE010000020.1 coordinate 531,806, forward strand.
GACAGGGACGAACTCGCGGCCTGGACGACCATCGAGCTGTCCGATCAAAACCTGGGCGCACTCCCACCGCTGGCCGGCCCGCCGCCGGACGGGTGGACCGAACTGCTGAACGGCCGAGGGGTCTTTCTGCGCCGGGAACAGGGTCCCGTCGACGCGACCCCCGTCTGGTTCGTGCACGGACTTGGCGGGGCGTCAACGGACTGGACCCGGTTGAGTGCAGCGCTGGCACCCGTGGCGAGCGGCTACAGCCTCGATCTGCCGGGCAGCGGTCGCTCCGATCCGCCACCGGCCGGCCGGTATTCGCCGGATGCGGACGCAGACCTGGTGGCCAGTGCAATCAGCCAGGTCAGCGAAGGCCCGGTACATCTCGTCGGCAATTCCTACGGCGGCGTGGTGGCGACTCTGCTGGCGGCCAACCGTCCCGACCTTGTTCGCACGCTGACCGTGATCTCACCGGCGGTCCCGGACCTGCGGCTGACCAGCGATCGCGGTGCCGACCCCCGGCTCGGCCTGCTCCTCGTGCCCGGTACGGCCGCACTTGCCTACCAGCGCATGGCCGCGGTCTCCCCGATGGCCCGAGCTCGCGGGATGGGGGAGTTGTGTTTCGGGCATCCCGAGTTGATCTCGGACGAGGACTATCGGGTTTCAGCTGCCGAGCACACCTGGCGCGCCGCGCTGCCCTGGACCCATTCGTCGACGGTCGGAACACTGCGCGGCCTGATGGCCGGCTATCTTCGCCCCGGCTCGTCGTCCTTCGTGGCGGCGGCCTCCAGGGTGAGCGCGCCGACGTTGGTCGTCTGGGGGACAAGGGATCGGCTTGTCGACGTTCGACTTTCTCGGGGAGCTGCCGCCGCCTACTCGAACGCAGACCTGCTGGTGCTGGCCGAATGCGGTCACGTCGCGCAGATGGAGGACCCCTGGTCGACGGCCCGCGGGATTCTGGCCTTGTGGCGGCGAGAAGCTACCCCGGAAATGGTCGCCGAGCCGCGCCCGCACGCCGGGCGCGCCGCACCGGTCGGGTCCGACGCCTGTGGCAACCTCGTACCGTGACCATGCACCCCGCCGAGCCGCGCCGCCGTCGGAACGCAGGTGGTACCGACCCCGATGCCGATCCGGTCCGTCGCCGACGGCCAAGGCAGTTGGGTGACTCGTCACTGTGGGACGAGCAGGATTCTCCCTCGATCCACGCAGCGGACGTGCGGGCGCCGGGTGCCAGGCGTCCTGCCCCGGCCAGGCCGGGCGCCGCCGATCCCCGACAACCGGGCAGCGCAGATTCCGGTACGAGACGCCCACGCGGTACGGACCGGCGACCCGATGAGCGCGGTCGTGGCGAGCGCAGTCGTGGCGAGCGCACTGCTGATGCGCGCAGTGCTGATGCGCGCAGTCGGGTCTCGCCGGCCACCGGTCGGGTCGCGCCCCCGGTCACCGACCGTGAACGTGCCGCCCGGCGCGCAGCGATCGCGTCCGGAACGGCAGTTGCCGGCGCCGGCCGAGCGTCGTCACACCGTGGCGAATCAGGTGGGCGCCGTAGGCCGCCGAGCAGATTCGGCGGCGGGAATCGTTGGCGGATCCTGCTCATCCCGGTGCTGGTGATCCTGACCATCACGGTGATCTTCCAACTGACCAGCTCCCCGGCGGACACCGCCGAGCGATCAGATCCGCCGGTCGGTTCGCCGTCGGCCGACCCGACCGGGGCCGCCACTTCGGCGTCGACCGTCACCTCGACGCCGGCACCTGTCGCGGCCGTCGTACCCGACGCCGCCGACGCTGCCTCGGCAGCCCAGGCGGCCACCCCCGGCGCGGTACCGGACCCGACGATCAGAGACGCGGACGGGCATCCGGCGGCCTCGATAACTGCGGCCGCGCTACCTGCCGGGCCCGAGTTCGTCGCTGCGGGCGCCGGCACCTGGCACGTCGTACCTGGAGTCACACCCACTCAGGGCACCGGTCAGAAGGCCTACACCTACAGCATCGAAGTCGAGGACGGCCTGCAGCCGGCCGACCAGGATGCGGCCTTCGCGAGCGCCGTCGACGCGATACTGGCAGATCCCCGTTCGTGGATTGGGGGTGGCAAGGTCAGCCTGACCCGGATCGACACCGGCGACCCGGACTTTCGGATCTCGCTGACCAGCCAGCTGACGGTTCGTGCTGCCGACAAGTGCGGGTGGGACGTTCCGCTGGAGGCATCCTGTTTCAACAGCTACGCCGGCCGGGTGTTCATCAACGATGCCCGTTGGGTACGTGGCGCGATGTCCTACGGCGGCGACCTCGTTTCCTATCGGTCCTATGCGATCAACCATGAGGTGGGCCATGCATTGGGTATGCGGCACGAGCCTTGTCCCGCGACCGGACAACCCGCGCCGGTGATGATGCAGCAGTCGTGGAGTACTTCCGACGACGACCTGAGCCGGCTCGATCCACAGACCGTCCCGGCGGACGGCGACGTCTGTGTAGCCAATCCGTACCCGTTCCCCGGCGCGCAGGCGGCCCCTCCGGTCAGCCCCGCACCTACCGCAGCGGCGGGCTGATGACTGTCACCTCGATGGCCACACAGGCCCGTCGACCGGCCGGTCGGGAAGAACCGCGGGTCTGCCGGGGTTAGCCCTGAGGCAGAATCGTTTTGTTTCGTTGGCCCCGAGTGTCAGATGCACGCGCCGGTATCGGCTCGTGCCCAAGGAGAATCCCGTGACGTTGCCCCCGCTGGTGGAGCCAGCCGAATCACTGAGCAAGGCCGAGGTGGAGCGCTACTCGCGTCACCTGATCATCCCGGATGTCGGGATGACCGGACAGAAGCGAATGAAGAACGCCAAGGTGCTGGTCGTCGGCGCCGGCGGTCTGGGTTCCCCCGCGCTGCTCTATCTGGCCGCTGCCGGGGTCGGGACCCTCGGCATCCTGGACTTCGACACGGTCGACGAGTCCAACCTGCAACGCCAGGTCATTCATGGGCAGTCCGACATCGGCAAGTCCAAGGCGTTGTCGGCGAAGGAATCGATTGCCGAGATCAACCCCTATGTGACGGTCAACCTGCACATGGAGCGACTGGACTCCGGCAACGCGCTGGAGATCTTCGAGCCGTACGACCTGATCCTGGACGGCACCGACAACTTTGCGACCCGCTATCTGGTCAACGACGCGTGCGTGCTGCTCGGCAAGCCTTATGTGTGGGGATCGATCTACCGGTTCGAGGGCCAGGCGAGCGTGTTCTGGGCGAAGCCGACTGGTGGGACCCAGGAGGGTGTTCAATATCGCGACCTGTACCCGGAGCCGCCGCCACCCGGAATGGTCCCGTCCTGCGCCGAGGGCGGCGTGCTTGGCGTGCTGTGCGCGTCCATCGGCTCGATCATGGTGACCGAGGCGATCAAGCTGATCACCGGCATCGGCGAGACCCTGCTCGGCCGGCTGATGGTCTATGACGCGCTGGAGATGACCTACCGCACGGTGAAGATCCGCCGCGACCCGGCCGGCGAGCCCATCACCGGGCTGATCGACTACGAGGCGTTCTGCGGCTCGATCTCGGACGAGGCTGCCGACGCCGCCAGCGGGCACACCATCTCGGCCCGGGACCTGAAGACCAAGATGGACAACGGAGATAACTTCCTCCTGGTCGACGTCCGCGAACAGAATGAGTACGAAATCGTCTCCATTCCCGGTTCGGTGCTGATTCCCAAGGGCGACATTCTCTCCGGCGAGGCGCTGGCCTCGTTGCCGATGGACAAGCAGGTGGTGTTGCACTGCAAATCCGGGGCGCGTTCGGCGGAGGCGCTCGCCGTCTTGCACAAGGCAGGGTTTGCCGACGCGGTGCATGTCGGGGGTGGAGTGCTGGCGTGGGTCAAGCAGGTCGACCCGAGCCTGCCTTCCTACTGACGGCGCGCGCCGGAGTATGTCCACGTTGCCATGTCCGGGGTAGCGTCGGCGGGTGATCCGTGGAGATGCGGCGTTTCCGGCCGACGGCACGCACGCGAAGCAGAGTAGCGTGCAACCACTTCCGGTCGGTGCGACGTCCCAGCGCCCGCCGGAGCACGTGCTGCGGGCCTTCGGTGCCTCCGGCGCGCCGGAACTGCTGCACGGCGGCCAAGGTCGAGCGTGGCGTAGCGACAACATTGTGCTCAAGCCGGTCAGCGAACCTGCCGAGGCGTCGTGGCTGGCGAACACCTTTGAGCAACTGCAGGTTCCTGGTGTCCGGTTGGCCCGACCCGTGCGGTCGTCGGACGGCAGGTGGGTGGTCGCCGGTTGGTGCGCTCAACGGTTCGTGTCGGGAAGCCCCGCCCCCCGTCACGAAGAGATCCTGATTGCAGCCCACGCGCTGCACGACGCGCTCGCACCACTGCCCGAACCCAGGTTCTTGCGTGGCCGCACCGACCTCTACAGCTGGGCTGACCAGCTCTCCTGGGGTGACATCGAAGACACCGACGGCCGCACCGGATCCGGCCACGGAGCAAGGTTGTTCGCCGCCTTGGCCGACGGTCGTCGTGCTGTACAGGCCCGGAGCCAGGTCGTCCACGGCGACATGTTCGCCAATGTGCTGTTCGCCGGCACCGCACCGCCGGCCGTCGTTGACGTCACCCCCTACTGGCGTCCTCAGGCCTGGGCTGCCGGGGTGATTGTGGTCGACGCCCTCGCCTGGGGTGGGGCACCGATCGAACTTCTCGCCGAGGGTGATCACTGGCCGGACTGGCGGCAATTGCTGCGCCGCGCCCTGCTCTTCCGGCTGGCCGTCAGTCTGGCGCATCCGCTGACCCCGCCGAGTGATCTGGTCACCATGCTCTCCACTGTTGACCGGATCGCCCCGCACCTGGACTGAGCTGCCACGATCGCGGTGAGGTCAACCGAAAATGGTTGCCGTGCAGGACGTTTCAATTCCAGAAGGGCGGCGACACGCCCGAGTCCGGACCGCCGAACGCCCGGTCGTCGCCCCAGGCAGGATCGTCATCGGAGCCGAAATCGTCGTCCATCCAGTCGTCGTCCAGGTCGTTGCCGGCGGCGTGTTGGCGACCCAGGTCGTCACAGCTCGGTTCAGTTGGATCAAGTCCGGCGCGGGCGATTCGTTCCAGCTCCTCCGGGCGCACGCCGGCGGACATGATCGCGATCATCAGATGCGCGAGACTATTTCGCGGTTCGGCCGCCAGGCAGCGGTCGACGGCGATCTGCGCGAGCGCGCCGTCTCCGTGCCGGTAGGCGACCATCGCCAGGACCGAACACAGCGGTGCGGCAAGAGCGTCCGGGGTCCAGGTGGCACTGGCGATCAGCATCGGGAGCCAGGGCCGGTCGATCTCGGCGACGGCGCGGATCATCACCGTGTCCCGAACCAGGTGTCGGTGAGCATCACAACCAATGCCGTCGCCACCTCGACGGTCACTTCCCCGGTCGCGCTGATTTGCCGGAACGCCCGCTCCGCAGGCATTCGATCTCGTCCGGAATGGGTCCGACCGCAGCACATGCTCCCGCGAATCACCGGTCGTCGCGGCCTGGTCGGGGCGGCGCCCGTGTGGAGTTTCGGCGGCCGGGTCGTCGTCAGGTGGCGAATCGCCGACGGTCGGCAACCGGCCGGCGGCCGCCTCGTCGATATGACGCCGTGCCTGCGCCAGTCGGGCGCCACGCGGCCCGGCGATGGACCGGCGCAGTTGGTCGCGGTCGCTGAGCACCGTCCGACCGGCCAAGGCACCGGCGGCAGCCAGTTGTCGCACCTGCGGATCATCGGCATCGGGCACCGGAACACCGGGGTGGGCCCGCTCCATCGCCGCGTTCAGGGCGGGCCGGACCCGTCCCCCACGCACCACCATCGCGTCCATCACGTCGATGCCCGCCCTGGCGAGCGCGGACAGCAGGTCGTCCAGCATCGGTGGCCGACGGCGCGAGTCCTGGTACGAAATGACCACCACCTCGTCGGCATGGAGACGAGCGTGGTTTGCCAGGTGCTCGGCCGTGGCACGGTCGTGACCCTTGGCGAGGTCCACCCGGGCAACAGGGCCGACCCGGCGGCGACCTCCGGACAGGCACATCAAGACAAGGCTGTTGGTGGGATGGAAGCCCAGCATCGACGGTACGACCGCCAAGAGTCCGGCCGGGCCACTGATTCGGATCGGGGTCACATCATCGGTAGTTGTCATGGGAATAGACCGTTGCCGGGCGCGGGCAGTCGGTAAACGGTCGATGGAACGATGTGGACGAAAATCGGACATGGGAACAATTCCCGGCGGCACGCCAGACCGATCTGCGCTAATCGTCCAGCCAGCGGACACCCTTCAGATCTACCCGCCCCTCGACGTTCTCGACGCCCTCCGCACGCAGGCGCCTGAGCTGTTCGTCGGCCAGGTGCGGTGCCGGTGTGCCGTTGGCGCGCAGCACGCGGTGCCAGGGGTGGCGCTCGTCGGAGAGTTGCGCGAGCACAAAGCCGGCGAGCCTGGGAGAGCGCGAACCGGCACGGGCCGCGACGTCGCCGTAGGTGGCAACCCTGCCGACCGGAATCCGGGCGACGACGTCAAGCATCCGCTGGGCCAAATCCATGTCCATGAGACTGAGTAAAGCGCGCTGTCAAAGGGTCCCGGCGTCCGGCTCACCGAGCGAGGAAGGATCATCCGCGCGTGTGGCCGGATCGAAGCACTGATGGCGGCAGCTCCGATGGGTGATCCCGGCGCTGTCGGTGGCCCGTGATGGGATCTTGTCATGACTGATTCCGCGGTCGCTTCGACAAGGTTCCGGCTCCGCCGCCCGCTGCGTGCCGTCGGGGCGATTGAACCGACCCCGGAACAACGCAGGATCATCGATCATGCAGGCGGGCGGTTGCGGGTTCTGGCCGGGCCCGGAACGGGAAAGTCGGCCACCCTGGTCGAAGCCGTCGCCGAGCGCATCTCGGTACGCGGAATTGCACCGGAAGAGATCCTGGTACTGACGTTCTCGCGGCGAGCCGCCGCGGAGTTGACCAGTCAGAATCACCCGTCGGGTGGGCATCACAACCCGTGAACCACTGGTCCGCACGCTGCACGGATACGCCTACTCTTTGCTGCGCTCCCAGGCGGTTCGGTCGGGTGAACCGTCGCCGCGGCTACTCGGTGCTGGGGAGTCCGACCAGATGGTGCGCGAGCTCCTCGCCGGCCAGCAGGACAGTGGGCGCGGTGGCTGGCCGGATTCGGTGAGCGCCGCACTCGGATCGCCTGCCTTCGCCTCCGAGCTGCGCGAGCTGATGCTGCGAACCGCGGAACGAGGCATTTCGCCTCGTCGGTTGGCCGAGCTGGGTCGCCGTCGCCAACGGCCGGAATGGCAGGCCGCGGCGTTGTTCGCCAGGGAGTACCAGGACGTCTCGGATCTCCGTCAAGGCAGCAGCGGACTGGGCGTGGCACTGGACCAGGCGGAGCTGACCCGCGCCGCGCTGGCGCTGCTGACCGACGACGCGCTGCTGGCCGCCGAGCAGGCACGAATTCGCCGGATTTTCGTGGACGAGTATCAGGACGTGGATCCGGCCCAGGTCAGGTTGATCGACCTGCTTGCGTCCGGCGCCGACGAGTTGGTGGTGTTCGGTGATCCCGATCAGTCCGATCTACGCGTTTCGTGGATCAGATCCCGGTGCGCTCCGCGACATCGAGGTGGACGCCACGGTGTCGTTGACGGTGTCGCGGCGGTTGGCTCCCGCGGTGTTGGACGCAACGAGACGGGTTGCTACTCAACTGCCTGGTGCTTTTGCGCACCGCGAACTGATCACGATGGAACCCGGTGCACCGGGTCCGAGCCCTGGCCAACTGGCCTTCCAGACGGCGGTCAGGTCGTCGTCCGGACCCTGCCGACGCAGGCTCGCGAGGCGGCTTTCGTCGCGGATGAACTGCGCCGGGCCCACCTGCAGGAAGACGTTCCGTGGTCGCGGATGGCGGTTCTCGTGCGCTCACCTGTTGCCAGCCTGCCGGCGCTCCGGCGCGCGTTCGCCACGGCCGGTGTTCCGCTGTCTGTTTCCGGCCAGGACACCACGGTGACTGCCGACCCCGTCGTCGCCGTGCTGCTGACCGTGCTGCGATGCGGTCAGTCGCCGCCCAGCTTGACCGGTCAGGTGGCCCTGGAATTGCTGGCCTCGCCGGCCGTCGGAATGGACGGCGAAGCCTTGCGCAGGCTGCGTCGGCAACTGCGCGCCGCCCATCCGGGTGAAGGCTCCACCCCCGACCTGTTGGCCGCGCTGTTGGCCGGTGCCCCGCTCCCCGAGGGGATCTCTGCCGACCTGAACGGTCCGGTTCTTCGGGTCCGGTCGATGCTCGATGCGGCGCGTGCGGGTGCTGCGGACCCGGCGGCCGAGACCAGTCTGTGGAATGTGTGGCGCCATTCGGGCTTGGAGGAGACGCTGCTCGCCGCGTCGCTGCGCGGGGGTCGCGGCGGCCAGCGGGCCGACAGCACCCTGGACAGCGTGCTCACATTGTTCGAGATGGCATCCGATCTGGCGGATCGGATGCCCATCGCCGGTGTCGATGCATTTCTTGATCTCGTTGAGGGACAACGGATTCCGAGGGATCCCAGTGCAGGCACGGCACGTTCGGCGGACGCGGTGGGCGTTCTCTCGGCGCACGCGGCGAAGGGCCTGGAGTGGGATGTCGTTTGCCTGGTCGGGGTGAGCGAGGGCAGCTGGCCGGTCATTCGGGCGAAGGCGAGCCTGCTGGGCGCCGACGAGGTGCTGGACGCCGCCGCTGGCATGCCGGTCGCGGTCTTCGACGGATCTGCGGCCTTGCAGGAGGAGCGACGACTGTTCTACGTGGCCGCCACTCGCGCCCGCCGGCGACTGATTGCCACGGCCGTGTCCGACCAGGACACGGTTCCCTCAAGGTTCCTGTACGAACTTGCCGGATCGGTCGACGAGCTCCCAACGGGATGGCCCGCCGACCAGGACGGATCGCAGCGCCGCGGCCTGCACCTGACCGATCTGATCGCCGACCTGCGCCGGGTGGTGACCGATGCGTCGGTGCCCGATCGAACGTCGCGGCTGGCCGCAGCGCAGTTGGCCCGATTGGCGGTTGCCGGCGTGCCTGGCGCACATCCGCGGGACTGGTATGGGCTGGCAGATCGATCCACGGACGCCCCGCCGGTGCCCCCCGGTGCCTCCGTGACCGTTTCCCCCTCAGCGGTCGAGAGCCTCACGCTGTGTGCCTTGCGCGGAATACTCGAACGTCGGGGAGCCCGCGGCGGGAGCAGCCCGCAGCAGATCGAAGGAATCGTGGTGCATGCGCTCGTCGATGGGCTGGCGAAAGGCGTTGCCAGGGTGGACCTGCTAGCCGAAATGGAGCGTTTCCTGACAGTGCAGACCCAGCTCCCGCCATGGTTGCTCGCCCGCACTCGACGCGCTCTGGAAGCCATGCTGACGGCGGCGGAGACATGGATTGCCGACCTGCCCGCGGGACCGCAGCCTGGCCGGCTCCGAGGTTCGGCTCGAGGTGGCCGTACCTGCCGGCGTTACGCCGGACAGCTCGAACGAATCCCGGCAGGTGCTGTTGGAAGGTCGCGCCGACCGGCTGGACCGGGCGCCCGACGGGTCGCTGATCGTGGTGGACTTCAAGACCGGCGCGACGGTGCCGTCAAAGGCCGCAGCGGCGGAAAACGCTCAGCTCGCCGTCTATCAACTGGCACTGGAACTGGGTGCGGCCGAAAGCCTCGAGGAGCGTCCCCGGAGCCTGTCGGATCTGGTTCGTTCCAGCGAAATGCCCGACGAGCCCTACGACGGCGAGCCACCACCGGACGAGGAGTTCGAAGCCGGAGGGCCGCCCGCCCAGCAGTCGGACGGTGGCCCCCGCTCGGGTGGCGCTGAATTGGTCTTCCTGCGATCCGGCACGCCGAACGTCCGCCGGCAGCCCGCGATACTTCCGCAAGCGGCGCTGCAGTGGCAAAGCACCGTCCGGACCGCGGCAGAACGGCTCGCGTCATCGGTCAGCATCGCCCAGGAAAACCGTTACTGCGAAAGGTGTCCCGTCAGAACCAGTTGCCCACTGCAGCCAGAGGGTCGGCAGGTGACTCGATGATCACCGCCCAGCAACTGGCCGCTGACCTGGGTCTGCCCTGTCCCACCGATGAGCAGGCAGCGATCATTCAGGCGCCGATGGAGCCCGGATTGGTGGTCGCCGGTGCCGGATCAGGTAAGACCGAAACGATGGCCGCGCGCGTCGTCTTCCTGGTCGCAACTGGTCAGGTCAGGCCCGAGCAGGTGCTCGGGCTCACCTTTACCCGCAAGGCCGCGGCGGCATTGAGTCAGCGTGTCCGGCGCCGGCTGCGGATGCTGGGCAGCTCCGCACTCGTCCGAGTGCCACCCGGAGCCGGTGCGGGCGGAGACCCGGAGATAGCGACCTACCACGCCTTCGGCGGTCGGCTGATTGCCGATTTCGGTCCACTCGCCGGGGTCGAGCCGGCGTCGCGAATCCTCACCCCGACCGGTGCCTGGCAGCTGGCGCGCAGCGTGGTCGGGCGCTGGGACGGCGATCTGCAGACCGATCTCGGCCCGGACCAGGTCACGGAGCGGTTGCTGGCGATCTCCGGCGCGCTCGCCGACCACCTGACAAGTTCCGACGCGCTGTCGGCGGTGCTGGACCACCTGCTCACCGCGTTGCGCTCGGCCCCGCCGGCACCCCGCCAGCGTGGCGCCCTGCACAGCGCGCTGGCCGACCATGTCAAGCGGCTACAAGACCGCCAGTGGATCCTGCCGCTCGTCCGGGCCTTTGCCGACACCAAGCGCGAGCGCGGCGTCATCGATTTCGCCGACCAGATGCAGATTGCCGCGACACTGGTGCTCGGACACCCGCGGATCGGGGTGGCCTTGCGGGACAAGTACCGCGTCGTCCTGCTCGATGAGTATCAGGACACGGGTCACGCGCAACGGGTCATCCTGCGCACGCTGTACGGCGCCGGGGCACCCGCCGGCAGTTCCGGACACGCAGTAACGGCGGTCGGCGACCCGGTCCAGTCGATCTACTCCTGGCGAGGAGCGTCGGCCTCAAATCTGCCCCGCTTCGTCACGGACTTCCCATCGGCTTCCGGTGACCCGGCGCCGACCCGGGCATTGCTGACCAGTTTTCGGAACCCGGCGTCGGTGCTGGCTCTTGCGAACGCGGTGTCCTCCGAGATTCGGACGGGCCCAGCGGCGCCGATCCCGGTCGGCGCATTGCGACCGGCCGATCACGCTCCACCCGGCGAGCTTGCCTATGGACTCTTTCCGACCGTGGTCGACGAGGACGCCTGGTTGGCACGATCAATCGCACAGCGGTGGCGGGCGGCTATGGACGGACCGGAATCGGCCCCACCGACCACGGCGGTCCTGCTGCGCCGCCGAAGCGACATGCCGGCCACCGCAGAGGCTTTGCGAGCGGCCGGGCTACCAGTCGAAGTCGTCGGTCTCGGTGGACTGCTTGACGAGCCAGAAATTGCCGACCTCGTCGCGACCCTCCGGATGCTTGTCGACCCGACTGCGGGGGCGGCTGCGATCCGACTGCTCACCGGAGCTCGTTGGCAGCTGGGCGTTGCGGACCTGGAGGCACTGGCTGAGCGAGCCAGGGCGCTCGTCCGGCAGGCTCACCCGCCAGGTCCGCCGACCGGGACCGGGCGTGCAGCCGTGCGGGCGGCTGTGGCCCAGGCGCTGTCCGGTGAGGACATCGACTCCTGGTGCTTGGCTGATGCCATTTCCGACCCGGGACCACCGGGGAACTACTCGCCGGAGGGGCACCGACGGCTGGCACGATTCGCAGCGCACCTCCGCCGACTCAGGGGGCGGATGGGACAACCGCTGTCCGATCTTCTCGCCGATATCGAACGGGCCACTGGGCTCGACATCGAAGTCCAACTCGGTTCCGCGGCCGGGCGGGCTCACCTCGACGCTTTTGCCGAGGTCGTTGCCGAGGTCGCCGCGACCGGTGCCGGACCACGCGAACTGCTGGACTATCTGGATGCGGCAGCAGAACGCGAGGACGGCCTGACTCCTGGCGAGGTTCTGGCCTCCGCCGGCCGGGTCCAAGTACTCACAGTGCACGCGGCCAAGGGCCTGGAATGGGAGATCGTGGGCGTGCCGCACCTGACCGACGGGGTTTTCCCGATCACCAGGGGGAGCACATGGCTGGGCGACGCCGCACAATTGCCACCGGAGATCCGCGGTGATCGCGACGATCTCCCGCGGCTGGCCCTTCCGACTGACGGCACGCAGAAGGACGTCGCCGATGCGCTGGCCGCCCATGCGGCAGATTTTGCCCAGTTACGACTGACCGAAGAGCGGCGGCTGCTCTATGTCGCACTCACCAGGGCCGAGAAAGTGCTGCTGTTCTCCGGGCATCATTGGGGGGCGAGCACCGCGAAACCTGCTGGGCCCAGCGAATTCCTGATGGACTGCGCGGCGCTGGCCGGCCCCGCGACGGAACCCGAAGAGTGGGCGCCGGCTCCTGAACCGACAGACAAGAATCCACTGACGGTCGAACCGAGAACCGCCAGCTGGCCGCTGGACCCGCTGGGTGTGCGCCGCACGGAGGTACGGGCAGGCGCAGATCGCGTGTTGGCGGCCATCGCCGACCTGACAGCGAAGGCCGAAGAGGCCGACAGTGCTGGAGAGACGCACAGTGCTGGAGAGACGCACGGTGCTGGAGAGACGCACGGTGCTGGAGAGACGCACGGTGCTGGAGAAACGCACGGTGCTGGAGAAACGCACGGTGCTGGAGAAACGCACGGTGCTGGAGAGACGCACGGTGCTGGAGTAGTGCCGGGGGCCGAGGAGCGCTCCTTCGGCTGGGCCGCCGACGTGACCACGTTGTTGGCTGAACGCGAAATCGACCACAGGTCTGTTGACGTCGAGCTACCCGGGACCTTGTCCGTGTCCGCCCTGGTGGAACTCGCGGACGATCCCCAGCGGCTGGCCCGCCGGTTGCGCCGCCCGATCCCGCTGGAGCCGGCGCCACAACTACGTCGTGGCACCGCGTTTCATCAATGGCTCGAGCGGTTCTTCCGGGGCGAGGCGCTCCTTGACGTTCGGGATCTGCCAGGCGCCGGGGACGGTTGGGCTGCGCAAGACCCGGAGTTCGACGAGCTTCGTGATCAGTTCCTGACGTCGGCATGGGCGAACAGGGTGCCTGTGGACGTCGAGGTGCCGTTCGCTACCCGGATCGCGGGCCTGGGTTTACGGGGCCGCGTCGACGCCGTCTTCGCAGATCAGGACGGCGGGCTGACGGTGGTCGACTGGAAGACCGGGCCACCGCCACCACCTGCCCGCCGGTCGGCACTGGGGGTTCAGCTGGCCTGCTACCGATTGGCGATCGCCGAGTTGAGCGGGGTCCCGCTGGCCAAGGTCAGAGCCGCGTTCCACTACATCCCCACCGGAACCACGGTCGCTCCTGCCGACCTGCTGGACGCGAGCGGAATCAAGGAATTGCTGGCGGCAGCAGTCGCCGAACCGACGTCAACCCCCGCCGCACTCGCGAGACATCCTGCCGCAGCCGTCGACTGACGGCGAAGAAAAGCCGGGGGAGCCGGCATGCTTCCGGCACCACCGGTACTGCGGTCGTCGTCGCTCGCCACCGGTACTGCGGTCGTCGTCGCTCGCCGGCGCCGGCACTGGCGATCGGTCACTGCAATCACCATCGCCCAACAGTGGCTTCGCGGGGTGCGACCCTTACGGAAAGTGCCAGCACTGCGCTCGACTCTTGGCGTCCATTGGGATGACGTGTGCCCGAATAGTCCGTTCTGACTGCTAGGGTTTCGCGCACCGTGATCGCACCGGGGCAAGAGGGGGCCGCTATGGCAGGACTTGCCACCGAGCAGGTGGGAGGGCCCAAGTCAGCTGACGACACAACGATTCTGGTAGTTGACCTCCACCGTCCATTCGCCGATCTGCTGGCCGCGTCGCTCAACATCGTGCCGGGCATGACGTGTGTCGGCACGGCATCGACGGCCTCGGAAGGTATCGCTCGCGCCGGCGAGCTACAGCCCGACATCGTCGTGATTGACATTGAGATGCCGAAGCAGGACGGGCTGCAAGCGACCCGGCGGATCCGCGATGTCGCGCCGGACACGGTCATCGCCGTGGTCACCGGGCACGGCGATCCCGAGTGGATCTCCCGCGCCGCACAGGCCGGCGCCGCTGCTTTCATTCCCAAGGGTGGATCCCTGCCTGAGATGATTGACATTCTGCAGCGGGTGCGGCCGGGCCGGATGATCGTTGCGCCGTCCGCCTTCACTCTCGAACAGTCTGCGAACAGCCAACTATCGAGCGCACCCGCGCCTGTGCTGACTCCGCGGGAACTGGAGGTGCTGACCTATTTGGGCAAAGGCGTGCCACTGCACGCCATCGCTCAGATCCTCGGAATCAGCCTCCACACCTGCCGGGGTTACGTGAAGTCACTGCACAACAAACTCGGGGTCTCCAGCCAGCTGGAAGCCGTTATCAAGGCACAGAAACTCGGACTCATCACGTCCGGTTGATGTCCGGCAAACGGGACGGCACTCCCCGCGAGTCGGCCTCCCGCGGGGAGTGGATCATCCTCCACGGTGTGCCGTCGCTCGGTGGGCTGCTGGTCATGGTGGCGCAGCTGCCGGCTCGATCCGCTGCTCGGTCCTGCCCCCACCGAGATGATCGTCATGGTGGCGAGCGTCGGCAGGACCGTGGTGTTGTCGGGCACCGCCTTCGAGTGAATCTCGGCCAGTACATCCCGGACCCGACATCGGCCGAGCGCAGCGACCGGTTTGTAGTCTGGACCCAATGACGTCCCAGCCGAACGAAACCCGCGGCGTTGTGCTGCGGGGCCGACCGCTCCCAACGGACCGGGCGGCGGTCATGGCGATCGTCAACCGAACCCCCGATTCGTTCTACGACGCCGGCGCGACCTACGGCCTGGGCGCTGCCCTGGAGGCAGTCCACTGCGCCGTGGCCGACGGCGCGGACATCGTCGACATCGGTGGGGTCAAGGCAGGCGTTGGGCGGGATGTCGACGTCGTTGAGGAGACGCGCCGGGTGGTGCCGTTCATCGCTCGGGTGCGGGATCTTTTCCCTGACCTGGTGATCAGCGTTGATACCTGGCGATCGCCGGTCGCGGTAGCGGCCTGCGAGGCCGGGGCGGACCTGATCAACGACACCTGGGCCGGCGCGGACCCGCGGTTGGCGGAGGTGGCGGCCACCTTCGGGGCCGGCATGGTCTGCTCGCACACCGGTGGCGCCGCGCCGCGGACCAACCCGCACCGGGTGGCCTATGCCGATGTGGTCGCGGCGGTGATCGCGGAGACAACGGCGGCAGCGGCCAGGATGGTAGCGGCCGGGGTGCCCGCTGAGGGTGTGCTGATCGACCCGACCCACGACTTCGGGAAGAACACCTGGCACGGTCTCGAGCTGGTTCACCGGACGTCCGAGTTGGTGGCGACGGGATGGCCGGTACTGATGGCACTATCGAACAAGGACTTCGTGGGGGAGACCCTGAACCTGCCCGTCGACCAGCGACTGGAAGGCACGCTGGCCGCCACCGCAATCGCCGCCTGGCAGGGGGCCGCCGTCTTCCGTGCACACCAGGTCCTGCAGACCCGCCGGGTGGTCGAGATGTCAGCCGCCGTGCGGGGTACAAGAGCCCCACTGGCGGCCCGCCGCGGGTTGATCTAGAACGGCCGTGGGGATACCCGCGCGAGATGCGGGGCGATGTGCGCCAGGGCTGTCGGTGGGCCGTGGCACGATCGTCGGGTGACCACAGTTCTGCAGTATCTGGTGATCGCCGCCGTGATCGGTCTGGTGGTGTTCGGTCTGGTGGTGTTCGTGTTCGGCCGGGGTGAGCAACTTGCGCCATTGTCGCCCCGCACCTCGCCGACCGAGCTACCGGACCATGACATGGCGGCACAGGATGTACGCAAGGTCAGGTTCGCCATGGCATTGCGGGGTTACCGCATGGGTGACGTCGACTGGGCGCTGGAAAAGATCGCGGACGAGATCGATCGACTCAGGGCCGAGGTGGAAGCCCTTTCCGGAAAAACGGGTTCAGACGAAATCCCTACCGCCGATCAGTCCGACGCAGTACTCGCGGGAGTTCCGACATCCACCGGCCCGCATCAGCAGCAGGAAATCTCGGCCTCCGCCATTCCCAGCCAGAAGGAAACCCTATGACCGTGCGGGTTGAAGCGTCCGTTGATGTGGCCGTCGACCCAGTGACGGCGTTCGCGGCCGTCGTCGACCTTCCGTCGCAGGAAAAATGGATCATGCTGACCAAGCTCTACCCGGTCGACGGAAACGCGCCGGTGCCGGAGGTCGGCTCCCGGCTGGTGGCGTTCACCGGTATTGCCGGCGTCGGGTTCCTCGACACCATGGTCGTGTCCGAATACGACCCGCCCCACCGTTGGGTCACCGATAAGGACGGTGACCTGCTGCGCGGTGTCGGGATCATGCAGGTGGAGCCGCTGGCCAACGGGTCCCGGGTGACCTGGGCAAACGAATTGGAGTTGCCATTCGGCATCGTCGGCCAGGTCGGTTGGCTCGTCGCCCGGCCCATTGCCCGGTTTGTGCTGGGTGCCTCATTGCGCCGGCTGGCCAGGAAGCTCGACAGCGGTGAACTTCCGCTGCCTGCGCGATCCCAGGTGACATCAGGGTGACCACCGGCGTTGAGAATCCTGCCCGACCACCATCGATCACGACCGGCCCGGACGACCTGGCCCGGTGCTGGTGGGGCGGCAGCGCGCCAGAGTATCTCGCCTACCACGACGACGAGTGGGGTCGGCCACTCCACGGGAACAACGAACTCTATGAGCGGCTGTGCCTCGAGGCGTTCCAATCCGGACTCAGCTGGCTCACCATCCTGCGGAAGCGCCCGTCCTTCCGCCGGGCCTATGACGGATTCATCATCGAGCGGGTTGCCACATTCGGCCCCGACGACGTGGACCGACTGATGGCCGACGCCGCAATCGTCCGCAATCGGGCGAAAATCGAGGCGTCCATCAACAACGCCAGAGTTGCCGCGGAGCTCGACACCAGCCTGAACGACCTGTTGTGGTCCTTCGCTCCGGCGATACCGAACCCGCGACCGGTCACCATGGGTGACCTACCAGCCATCACGACCGAGTCGACGGCGATGTCGAAGGAGCTCAAGCGCCGCGGGTTCAAGTTCATCGGTCCGACGACCGCCTACGCGCTGATGCAGGCGACCGGCATGGTGGACGACCACGTGGTGGATTGCTGGCGGGCGGAGATGGCCGACTGAAAGACCGCCGAGGCAGGGAGCGTGAACGAGCTCACGCACAGCATGAACGGGTCGTCTAGCGATGCGAAGTGGAGAGCCCACGCTTGCCCCGGGGCCGCAGCGCCGGCGGGGCGGCAGGCGCCTCCTTGGTTGGGTCGGCGACAGTGTCGGCGGTGCCTGTGTCGGTTTCGGCGGTGTCGGCGTCGGTGTCGGCCGGCTGGTCATCGTCAGCGCCGGGAATGTTGATCACGGCGACACCGGACTCGAGGTCGATCCGCAGATCGCCATCGCGGGCGTTGCCCTCTTCCTCACGACGGGAGGCCTTCGCTTGCCGTTCCTCGAGCTCGTGGCGCATGCCAGGGTTGAACAGCGCCCCAAGTTCACCCATCGGTCCCACCAGGCCAGGTTACCCGCACGGGCATTGGCAACCCACCGCCTCCAGCCGCCGATTCCGGGCGCCTTCAGTTTCCGGTGAACTGAGCCGGCCGTTTCTCCACGAATGCCCGAATGGCCTCGCTGTGGTCTTCGGAGGCGAAACAGTCCACCTGGGCCCGGTCTTCGAACGCAAGGCTGGCCGCAAGATCCGCCGAGGCCCCGTGGTGCAGGGAAGCCTTGATCCAGCCATAGGCCTTGGTCGGACCGGCAGCCAGCCGGCCGGCGGTCGCCGTCACTGTGGCAGCGAGTTCGTCATCGGCCACCACCTTGTCGACCATCCCGATCCGCAGTGCCTCATCGGCGTCGACCTGCTCACCAAGCAGCATCATTCTCGATGCCCTGCCCTGGCCGATCAGCCGGGGCAGCAGGAACGACGAACCGCTGTCCGCGGACAGCCCGACTCCGGCGAAGGCCATGGAGAAGGCGGCGGCCCGGCCGGCGATGCGCAGATCGCAGGCGAATGCGAGCCCGGCCCCCGCGCCGGCGGCCACCCCGTTGACCGACGCGATCACCGGCTTGGCCATCCCGGTGATCGCGATGATCAACGGGTTGTAGAACTCGGACACGGTCGCGGTGACCCGCGGATCTCCTGCCGAGATCAACGCAAGGTGCTCCTTGAGGTCCTGACCGGCGCAGAACGCGCGGCCGGCACCGGTGATCACCACCGCACGAACGCTGGGTTCGGCGGCTGCGTCGGCCAGCGCGGACAGCAGCGCGGATTTCAGCTCGAGGTTGAAAGAGTTGAACGCGCGCGGACGGTTCAGCATGACCGTGCGAACACCGTCGGAGTCACTGGTCAGCACCGGTGGCTCGCCCGCACCGACGGTTTCGGATGACTGGTCGGTCGACGTCACGGCGATAGCTCCTGCTCTGAAAGGTGCGTGCCGCGAACCAATGGCCGGCGGCGGTTGAGGGGGGTCATCCCATCATGACCCGGATCCGGCGGGGATTGCAGCGCACGTGTTGCGGCGCCCGGGAGGGGCCTGGCAACCGGTGACGGCGACGCGCCGGATCGCCCGGGATTGCACCTGGTTGCTGACATGGGCCTGTCATGAGGGAGAATGGACCGTCCGCGGTGACCGCGGGACGAACGTTGGACGGGAACCGCCGTCCGCGGAGCAGATTCACGTGAGTTCTGGAGGGAGTCGCACATGGCGGCCATGAAGCCCCGCACCGGGGATGGTCCTCTCGAAGTGACGAAGGAGGGCCGCGGGATCGTCATGCGTGTTCCGCTGGAAGGCGGTGGACGGCTGGTGGTGGAGATCTCCGCTGACGAAGCTTCCGCATTGGGCGACGCGTTGAAGGCGGTCGTCGTCCCGAAATAACAACAAGTCCGAGAAATGGTGCCCGCCCGGGTCCCGATCCGTCTGACGGATCGGCACCCGGGCGGTTCCGTGCAGTGGTCAGGCCAGTACGGACCGGTACAGATCCACGGTCTGCTCGGCGATCGCGGTCCAGGAGAATTCTTCGATCGTCCGGGCCCGCCCAGCCGCGCCGAAGGCGGCCGCCTTTGCCGGTTCGCGGACCACATCGTTGACCGCGCCGGCGATCGCCCGCTCGAACCCGTCGCCGTCAGCCGCGTCGTAATGCACCAGGGTCCCGGTCTCACCGTCGTTGACGACCTCGGGAATTCCGCCGACATCGCTGGCGACAACCGCTGCGCCGCAGGCCATCGCCTCGAGATTCACGATGCCCAACGGTTCATAGACCGACGGGCAAACGAAAACCGTTGACGCGGAGAGCACCTGCTTGACCTCGGGCAGCGTCAGCATCCCGTCGAACCAGAACACACCCGGCCGCTGGGCCTGCAGTTCGGCGATGGCCGCCGCTGTCTCGGCCGCGATCTCCGGCGTATCCGGTGCACCTGCGCAGAGCACCAGCTGCACACCGGGATCGAAGTGGTGCGTCGCGGCAACCAGATGCCCGACGCCCTTCTGCCGGGTGATCCGCCCGACGAACGACGCGATCGGCGCGTTCAGATCGACGCCCTTGTCCGTGAGTACCGAGCGCTCGCTGGTTGGCTGGTAGATCTCGGTGTCGATTCCGTTCCGGATGACGTGCACCTTCGCCGGGTCCAGTGCTGGGTAACTCTCCAGGATCCCGGACTTCATCCCGGTGGACACCGAGATGATCGCGTCGGCGGCCTCGTAAGCCGTCTTCTCGGCCCATGAGGAGAGCCGGTACCCACCGCCGAGCTGCTCGGCCTTCCACGGGCGGTGCGGCTCCAGCGAATGCGCGGTGATGACGTGCGGGATGCCATACAGCAGCTTGCCGATGTGCCCGGCCATGTTGGCGTACCAGGTGTGCGAGTGCAGCAGTTCGACGTTGCCTGTCGCGGCGACCATGGACAGATCGACGGACAGCGTCGTCAGAGCCGCATTCGCGCCGGCCAGCGCGGGATCGGGCTGGTGTCCCTGCCCGCCGGGCCGGTCCTCCCCGAAGCAATGCACGTCGACATCGATCAGTTTGCGGAGTTCGCGGACCAGGTATTCGACGTGGACACCGGCCCCTCCGTAGACGTCCGGGGGGAACTCTC
Source organism: uncultured Actinomycetota bacterium (assembly GCA_963730295.1). Lineage (GTDB taxonomy): Bacteria > Actinomycetota > Actinomycetes > Mycobacteriales > Nakamurellaceae > Nakamurella. The sequence goes on from CAVSRE010000020.1 coordinate 551,912, forward strand.
GGGTCAGGATGGCGGTATGCACGACGGCAATCTATCCAGCCCGCCCCGCTCGCGCAGGGTGAGACGTGCCTGAACACACCGGGGCGGGACCTCGGCGAAACCGATCACCGGATCCAGCACCCGATCGGGTGCGCCCCCACGCGCGAAAGCTGCGAGTGGCCGCTAGGGTCAGCGCCATGGCCAAGCCCAAGGTCCTCGGGATCGTATTAGCAGGCGGCGAAGGAAAACGGCTGTGGCCGTTGACGGCAGACCGCGCCAAACCAGCCGTTCCGTTCGGCGGAAACTTCAGACTTGTCGACTTCGTGTTGTCCAATCTGGTCAACGCGGGGTACCTCAAAATCTGCGTGCTGACGCAGTACAAGTCGCACTCGCTGGACAGGCACATCACCACCACGTGGCGGATGAGTCAGATGCTCAGCAACTACGTCACCCCGGTGCCGGCGCAGCAGCGCCTCGGCCCCCGCTGGTACACCGGCAGCGCCGACGCGATCCTGCAGTCGCTGAACCTCGTGTATGACGAAAAGCCTGAGTACCTTGTCGTTTTCGGCGCGGACCACGTGTACCGGATGGATCCGTCGCAGATGGTGGCGGACCATATCGAGACGGGCGCCGAGGCCACAGTCGCCGGCATCCGGGTGCCGCGGCGGGAGGCGACCGCGTTCGGGGTGATCAAGGCAGGACCCGACGGCAGCAAGATCGCCGAGTTCATGGAGAAGCCGGCGGATCCGCCATCCGTCCCGGACGACCCCGACGTCGCCTACGCCTCGATGGGCAACTACGTGTTCAGCACAGAGGCGTTGATCGAGGCGCTGAAGGTCGACGCTGCTGACGAGTCGTCGATTCACGACATGGGCGGCAACATCGTCCCGTATTTCGTGAACCGGGGGAGTGCGCACGTCTACGACTTCGACCGGAATGTGGTCCCAGGAGCGACCGACCGCGACCGTGGCTACTGGCGGGACGTCGGCACGATGGATGCCTACATGGACGCCCACATGGATCTGGTGTCGCTGGAGCCGATCTTCAACCTGTACAACCGGGAGTGGCCGATCCTGAGCTTCCCGTCCACCCTGCCACCGGCGAAGTTCGTCGAGAACGGCACCGCGCGCGATTCGATGATCGGCAGCGGCACCATCATTTCCGGCGCTACGGTGACGGGTTCGGTCGTGTCCGATGACGTCCGGATCGGCACCGGCAGCCGGGTCGAGGGCTCGGTCATCCTTCCCGGTGTACGGATCGGCCGGAACGCAGTAGTGCGGCACTCGATTCTGGACAAGAACGTCATCGTCCCGGACGGGGCGAAGGTGGGGGTGGACGTCGAGCTGGACAGCGATCTCTACTCCGTCAGCCCGGGCGGCATCACCGTCGTCGGCAAGGGCGTCACGATCGGAAAATAGTGTTCAGGAGAGGAAGACGGCGAGCGCCCGGCGAGCAATTCTGCCGGGCGCTCGCCGTCTGTCACCGGCTTCCGGGCATCTCCATTGAAGGCGTTGGATCAGGCGCGGCGTTCAGGGCACTGGGTGCGGCAGCCTGGCCGGGCAACCGGCCGTCACGAAGCCCGGGCTGTACTCGAAATGCCAGGCCTCGTTGTCGTAGATCCGGCAAAGGCTGAGCGCACCCGCGGTCCCCTCCAGCCAGGTGTAGGCCGCGTAGGGCTGTACGTCGACGGCCAGCCCCAGAACGTGCGCGGACTTGTCCGGCGGCAGAACGTACTGGTCGGCCATCGCCTGGCCGTACTGGGTGACGTAGTCGTCGTAGGTCTCCTGCTGTTGCTGGCGGCTGCGTTTGCCGTCAGCCAGGCACATGGTGATGCCTTGCGCGGCGGCAGCGGCGTCGGCCGCTACCCAGGCTGCCGCGGCGTCCGCTCGCATACCGGTCGGCTGTTCGTCGGAGTATTGCTCGTTGTTCTCGCAGCGAGTTCCGCCATCGTCGCCAGGGGTGTCGGGGTCTGCCGGTGCGCTGTCGGCAGCGGCCGCAGCAGCCGCAGCAGCCGCAGCCACGGCGGCCGATTGTGCCGCAACGTCGGCAGCAGACTGGGCGGCCGCCGATGCTTGGGCGGCGCGAGATTCGTCGGCCGCCCGACTGGACGCCGCGGCCGAGGCAAGCGCTGCGGCAGCTGCGAACCGGGAGGCTTCGGCCGCGGATAGCGCAACAGCGGCCGATGACGAGGCCAGGACCGCCGATGAGGATGCCGCGGCACTGGAGGACGCGGCAGCGGAAGAAGCTGCTGCGGCAGCGGATGCCGCGGCCACGGACGCCGCTGCGGCCCGGTCCTCCTCGGACTCGCCGCAGCTGGCTGTCAGCCCCAGGATGGCCACCGTCAGCAGGACACCCGCTCGGCGCCGGCGGGTCGGGCCCCCTGGCGTGCTCAACCGCGTTTGACGGCTGCCAGCAGTCCATCACCCAATGGGATCATCACTGCGGACAACGCCTCGTCGTCACGGACCAGTCGGCCCGCTTCGCGCACGGCAACGGTCTCACCATCACGCTGGGTGGGATCGGCAACCTTGTCACCGGCCAGCGCGCCGTCGACGATCAGCAGCCCGCCGAGTCGCAACAGGCGGAGCGCCTCCGCAACGTACTGCGGGTACTCCGTCTTGGCGCCGTCGACGAACACCAGGTCGTAGGCACCGTCGGTCAGCCGGGGCAACACGTCAAGGGCACGGCCGTTGATCAGCCGGGTCCTGGTCGGCCCGATGCCGGCGTCGGTGAACGCTTTTTTGGCCGCGCGGTGATGCTCGGCCTCGACATCGATGGACGTCAGGATCCCATCCGGCGCCATACCCGCCATCAAGTGCAAACCGCTGACCCCCGCACCGGTGCCGATCTCCACGACCGAGCGGGCGCCGATGGTGGCAGCGAGGAAGGTCAGCGCGGCCGCCCCACCCGATCCGATGGGAACGCACCCCAGATCGGCGGCGCGGGCACGGGCAGCCAGCACCACCTCCCCCTCGGGGACAAAGAACTCGGCGTAGGACCGGCTGGTGGTCACCCGGGAACCTCCTGAATCGGGATGAAGCGAACGGGCCTGCGGTCGTTTCTGGGCTTGGTGTGCCACTGCCCCCGGCAAAACCTACCGGCCGCGGTCGATCGTTCCGAACAGGCTCACCGCGCCCCGCTCACACCCCGCTCACACGGGGCCGGGGAACAATCACCGCAGCACGGTCGTTCGACCGTCGAAGATCCGGAGGTGGTTTCGCTGTCCAGCTTGCCAATGACCGGCGGTGCAGGTGCGCCGTCGGGGGGTTCGTCCTACGAACCCGACTTGGACGCGCCAGCGCTGCCTTGGACGCCGCCCGCCTGGGAGGACATCGTCCGGGACCACGGTGACCGGGTGTATCGCCTGGCCTATCGACTCGCGGGCAACGCCCACGATGCCGAGGACATCACCCAGGAGACCTTCATCCGGGTCTTCCGGTCGCTCGACAACTACCGGCCCGGATCGTTCGAGGGCTGGCTGCACCGAATCACCACCAACGTTTTTCTGGATCTCGTGCGGCGCCGGCAACGCATCCGGATGGAGTCACTCCCGGAGGAGACCGACCGGATCGCCGGCAAGGAGCCCTCCCCGGAGCAGGCGTTCAGCGACGCGAACCTCGATCCGGATCTGCAAGCCGCGCTCGATGACCTGCTGCCCGAGTTCCGGGCGGCCGTCGTGCTGTGCGACGTGGAGGGCCTGACCTACGAGGAGATCGGCTCGACACTTGGCGTCAAACTCGGCACGGTGCGGTCACGTATTCACCGTGGCCGGCTCGCGTTGCGATCCGGACTCGAGCGACGTCGGGCGGAACGACTTGACGCGAACGAACACCAATCACGAGGCACGGGGGCGGTGCGATGACGGCGGCACATTCCGATCACCTCAACCTTGACGCCATCGTCGCGTTCGCCGATGGCGAGATGACGTTGGTCGCCTACCAGCGCGCGGCCGCCCACGTGGCCAGATGTCCGCAATGCGACAACGAGGTCAACCAGCAGGTCGTCGCTCGCTCCTGGCTGCGTGCCGCGGGCTCGCCGGCGATGCCGAACAGCCTGCTGGACACCCTGAAGTCCATTCCGGTCGCGGTACCGGCGACCCGTCCCGTGGACGGTGTCACCATCGATCCGGTCACCGGCCGGGTCATTCGCTCCGAGGATGCCGCCCGGGGCGCACATCGCGGCTGGCGATTCAGATTTCTCGGTGCCGGAGCGCTGGCAGCCGGTCTCGCCGTCGGCGCATTGGTGGTGGGCGCCGATCAGCAGGACGCGGAACAGGGCGGCCCCAACGGTCAGCACGGCGCCAACCAGAGCGCAGTCAGCAGTCCCTTCGTGGTGCCGGTCAAACTCGGCACCAACCCCTAGCACCGGCCCGGTAGCTCCTGCTGGGTAGTAATGGCTGGGCCACCAGCCGTCTCGCCGAGGATCGTTTGTCGGTCCCCTCCCGTAGCCTGGCGGGCGTGAACGCGTTGCCGGCCAGCGCCTGTCGAGAGGTCATTGTCGAAAGATGAACACACCAATCCCGGGCGACCCGCCGACCGGTGCACCCATGGTGCTCGGGTCGCTCGGACGATCGTCCGCGACTGGATCCCAAACCGCTCTGGCGCCCGCCCATCGATCCGCAACAGGCGGGCGCTTTCGCCCGTCCGGGCGGGGTCGGCGGGTCATTCGGCCCGCGCCGTGCGCAAGGTCCGGTGATGCTTGCCGAGCCGCCGCAGCCCGAGTTCCTCGCCGATGCATTCGGCCGACCTGCCGGCGGGGGTGACAGCCTCGGCCGTCCACCGGAGTCACCTGCGGAGCCTGATGACGAGCCGGCCGGCGACCCATGGCGGGACCCGGCGTCCGGGGCCCGGCTCGGCCCGCCGGCGCTGCAGGCCCCGGTCAAAGGGGCCGCCGAAACCGTTCCTGCTGAGCGATTCACCCTGCGGCAGGCAATGTTCGAACGCCGGTTGCGACCCTCCGCGATCATCGGGTTACTGGTTGCGGCGTTGCTGGTCGGCGGGCTCGGCGCGGTCATCGGGGTGTTCGCCGCGAACCGCCTACCGGCCGCAGTGACCGACCCGGCTTTTCAATTGGCCACCGTTGCACCATCCGTCACTCGCGAGCCGGGTTCGGTGGCAGACATCGCGGCCAGGGTTTTGCCCTCCGTCGTGTCGCTGGAGATCCGGACGGGCGACGTCGGTGAGACCGGATCCGGCGTCGTCATCGACGGGAGCGGCTACATCCTGACGAACAACCACGTCATCTCCACCGCTGCGACCGACCCCTCCGCGGAGTTGACGGTCGTCTTCAACGACGGTCAGCAGAGCCGGGTCCCGGGCGTCATCGTCGGTCGCGATCCGTTGACCGACCTGGCCGTGCTCAAGGTCGACGTCGCCGGCGCCACGGTCGCACAGCTGGGCGATTCGGCAGCACTCGCCGTTGGGGACCCGGTGATCGCGATCGGCTCGCCACTCGGCCTGGCCGGCACCGTCACCACCGGCATCGTGTCGGCGAAGGACCGGCCTGTCCGGTTGCAGGGCGGCGGATCGGACACGGACGCGGTCATCGACGCCGTGCAGACGGACGCCGCCGTCAACCCGGGGAACTCAGGCGGTCCGTTGGTCGATTCCTCGGGCGCCGTCGTTGGCATCAATACCGCGATCCGCACCCTGGGCGGCGATTCCAGCGGGTCGATCGGTCTCGGTTTCGCCATCCCGATCGCGATGGCCAAGGACGTCGCCGAACAGATCATCAAGACGGGCTCGGTGCAGCACTCCACCTTAGGGGTCAACGCCAGGTCGGCGACCGACGGGGTGACCGACGGCGCGCAGGTACAGAACGTGCAGGTCGGCGGGCCGGCCGCTGCCGCCGGTATCGCCGAAGGTGACGTGATCACCAAAGTGGGGGACCGGCAGGTCGGAAATGCCGACGAACTGGTGGTGGCGGTGCGCCTGAACCCAGTTGGCTCCGTGGTGCCGGTGGTGCTGATGCGGGACGGTCGAGAAATGACGGTATCGGTCACCCTGGCCGCCGAGTAAATCTCGACTGAGTCCCGGATGACGCTCAGTCAGCTGCTTGATCCACCCAGGTCAGCGCGGGCCACCGGCTATCCTGGCGGTGCGGCTCGACCTATCCGACAGCACGAGGAGGCCGGTACATGTTCGGCCTCTCCTGGGGACAGATCGCCATCATCCTGCTGGTCGCTGTCTTCGTACTGGGTCCGGAACGGATCCCCACCGCGGTCACCTGGGTGATGACCACTGTGAAGAAGGCCCGCACCATGGCGGTTGGCGCCCAGGCAGAACTCCGGCGGGAGATCGGCCCGGAACTCGACGAGCTCCGCCGCCAGGTCGCCGACCTTCAGTCGCTCAAGGAAATCCAGGAATTGCGCGACCTGCGCGATCTCAATCCGAAGCGGCTGATCGGAAAGAACATCCTCGGCGACGAGTTCTCCGGTGGCATCACCGGCTTCCTCGGACTCAACGAACCGCTGTCCGGACCCACCGCCGGCGCGGACGCCGCTGTCATGGCGAGCGGCGGAGGCGCGGTTGCTGCGGAGGCCGACTCGCCGGCCCCAGGGTTTGACGACGGTCCACCGATATCGCGCGGCGACCCGCTGATCACGCAGGCCGGGGCCGTCACCCCGGGGACCACCGGCTCAGCAGGCAATGGTGCAGTGAGCAGTGGGGGAGTGAGCAGTGGGGCAGTGAGCAATCCGGCGGTGCCGCCGCATCTCCCACCGGCCCACCCGCCACCAGCCATGACGAAGTTGGCCGCACCCAAGGTGGTCGGCGTCGTTGGGCGGCCCAAGTCGCCGGTGCGCGTCCTGGCCGACGGTGAACGCCCGCCCTTCGATCCGGACGGGACCTGAGCGTAGGTTCGAACCCGGGCAGGACCTGAGCGCTGGTGAGAACCGGATGGACCGGAGTCCACGCGTGACGGGCCGGCGTCAGCGGCTGGCGGGCGCAATTCCCAGCGATACCCCGGCCAACGGCCGACTACGAGCCGCCAGCGCGTCGGCAACACCCCGCAACGCCGCTGTCGCTGGGCTGGCGCCCGCAGCGAGCACCAGCGGCACCCCGGCGTCGCCCGCGGTCCGCAACTCCACTTCGAGCGGGATGCGACCCAATAACGGGACGGTCGTTCCGGTGATCCGGCCGAGCGAGGCCGCAACCGCATCGCCGCCGCCGGAACCGAACAGTTCCAGCAGAGAGCCGTCCGGCAGCGTCATCGCCGACATGTTCTCCACCACGCCGGCAATCCGCTGCCGAGTCTGGGTGACGATCGCCCCGGCGCGTTCGGCGACCTCGGAGGCGGCAGTCTGCGGTGTCGTGACGACCAGCAGTTCCGCCGTGGGGATCAATTGCGCCGTCGAGATGGCAATGTCCCCGGTACCCGGTGGCAGATCGAGCAACAGCACGTCAAGGTCACCCCAGAACACATCGGCCAGAAACTGCTGAAGAGCTCGGTGCAACATCGGCCCGCGCCAGACGACGGGCACGTTGCCGTCGACGAACATTCCGACGCTGATCACCTTCACGCCGTGGGCCACCGGCGGCAGGATCATCTCGCCGATCCTGGTGGGCCGACCGGTGACGCCGAGCATCCGGGGGACCGAGAAGCCGTAGACATCTGCGTCCAGAACCCCCACCGCGAGCCCCTTGGCCGCGAGCGCCGCCGCGAGATTGACGGTGACGGTGGACTTGCCGACGCCGCCCTTACCGGAGGCAACCGCATAGACCCGGGTGCGCGATTCGGGCCGGGCGAACGGGATGTCCTTGGTGGCCCCGCCGTGGAGGTTGTCCCGGAGGGCGGTGCGTTGCTCGTCGGTCATCACTCCGAGCACGAGGTGCAGGTCGGTGACACCCGGCACCGATCGCACGGCCGCGGTGACGTCCTTGGTCAGGGTGTCGCGCAATGGACATGCGGCGATCGTCAGCAACACCGTCAGCTCGGACGACGCCTTCGGCGCTCACCGAAAGGTCCCCGACCATGCCGAGGTCGGTGATCGGTCGGCGGATCTCCGGGTCCTTGACGGTGGAAAGCGCGGTGCGGACGTCCTCGACGGTGACAGCCATTTTTCCTTCTGAGCTCGTCGTTACGGGTATCGGGTTGACCAATTGAGATTACGTGCCCCGGAATGGAACGTCGGACCTACTCGACCTCCGGCCCCCTACTGAGACCGGGTCCGGCGTCTCCCATGGCTTGCACACGCGGATGTGCGAGCATGATTTTTTGACATCAAGGAGGTGGTCAGCCATGACCTCACCCATCGGTTTCCGCTCTCGATCAGCCGGGTCCACCGCAGTTCCCAACCTGCCGACCCCACCGACCGGGTTCGCGGTCGCCGCGTACCCCACCTACGCCAGTGCACAGGCCGCCGTCGAGCACCTGATCAAGCACAACTTCTCGGTCCAGGACGTGACCATCGTCGGGTCCGACCTGCAGTTGGTGGAGCGGGTAACTGGTCGGTTGACGGCCGGCAAGCTTGCCGCTGCCGGTGCCGCTTCGGGCGCCTGGATGGGGCTGTTCGTCGGACTGCTGCTGTTCATCTTCTCGCCGGTGCAGGGGGCGGTGCTGCTGTTGATCCTCGCCGCCGTGGCGGTCGGCGCCGGTTTCGGTGCCGTCATGGGCTATCTCGGGTATTCCGTCGCCAAGGGCCGGCGGGATTTCACCTCGGCATCACAGGTGGTCGCCCGCCGCTATGACGTCCTGTGCCAGCCACGGTCGGCCGAGCAGGCCCGGGACCTGCTGTCCCGCATGGAACTCGGTCAGCGGGGCTGATAGGGGCTGCGAGCGATCGCCCCGCGCAACGAAAGGGCCCGGCCCCGGGGATAGACCCCGGGGCCGGGCCTTCGCTGTCTTGCGATCAGCCGCAGTTCAGCAATCAGCTGCGGGTCAGGCGAGCGCCTTGGCCTTGAGCTGGTCGAACTCGGCCTGGTTGATGGTGCCGTTGTCCAGCAGCGCCTTCGCATCCGCGATGTGGTCGGCTGCCGACTTGCCACCGGACGCGCCGGCCACGTGCTTGATGTACTCGTCCTGAGCTGCCCTGGCCTGCTGCACGGCAGCCCCCTGACGCTCGGACATCCCGCGGCCGCGAGCAATGATGTACACCAGCGCCGTCAGGTACGGGATGAAGATCAGCAAGATGATCCAGAGCGCCTTGAACCAGCCGCTGAGATCCCGGTCACGGAACAGGTCCGTCAGGATGTAGAACAGCACGAACAGGTAGGCGACGAAGAAGAAACTCCACACCACCACCCAGATGATGCTCCAGAAGTTGTCCATCAGTAATTCCTCCAGTTTGCGGCGGGGTCAACCCTCGCCGTGCGTGACAAGCGGGCCGCGACATGCGGTTGCAATTCCCGAAACTGGGCAGCAACGCCCTATTTCGCCAAAATCCTGGCACATCACAGCCCGCACTCCGGACACATCCGTCGGAAGGTCGGCCACATTTTGGTGACAATCCGGCCAAATCCGGTGTGAAATCAGGTCCTCACCGTCGATCTCACCCCGTTCGGGTGGGGTGTCCGTTGTGCCTACAGCCAGCCGCGGCGGCGCAGCAGCATGAACAACGACACGCACATCAGCACGATGAAGGCGACGGCCAGCGGGTAGCCATAAGTCCAGCTCAGCTCGGGCATGTGCTCGAAATTCATGCCGTAGAGGCCGGCGATCGCGGTGGGCACCAAGGCGATCGCCGCCCACGCCGAGATCTTCCGCATGTCCTCGTTCTGCCGGGTGGTGACCTCGGCGAGGGCCGCGCTGACCAGTGTGGTGAGCATCTCGTCAAAGGTCGACACCCGTTCAGCCACCACCGACAAGTGGTCCTCGACGTCGCGGAAGTACTCGCGGATCTCCGCCGGGATCAGCGGGTGCGGTGTCCCGGACAGCGCCCGCAACGCGGGAGTCAATGGCGACACGGCTCGGCGCAACCCGAGGATCTCGCGCTTGAGCAGGTAGATCTGCTCGATGTCGACGGACTTCTCGGTCGTGAAGACGGCGTTTTCCATATCGTCGATGTCATCCTCGACCGCCTCGACGACGGTCAGGTACTCGTCAACGATCCGGTCCGCGATCGCATGCATGACGGCGGCCGGCCCGATCGCCAGTTGCTCCGGGTCCGACTCCAGCCCGGCCCTTACCCCGGTCAACTGCGAGTGCGAGCCGTGCCGGACGGTGACGATGAAGTCCGCGCCCAGGAACATCATGATCTCGCCGTTCTGCACGATCTCGACAGCGGAGCCGCGGGTGTGTTCGACGTAGCAAACGGTCTTGAGCACCAGGAACAGCGAGCTGTCGTACCGGTCCATCTTGGGGCGCTGGTATGCGTGTACCGCGTCCTCGACGGCCAGTTCGTGCAGGCCGAAGAGCTCGGCGACGACAGTCATCTCATCGGTGTCCGGTTCGTGCAGTCCGATCCAGACGAACCCGCGGCCCTCACTGCGGATCCGGGCGATCGCGGCAATCGGATCATGGCAACCGGCCACCCGTTTTCCGTCGATATAGGCGGCGCAATCGACGATCGCGTCTGGTTGGGCGACCGGTCTGAGCAGCTTGATGGGTGCTCTGCGGGCGATCGGGGTGAACGAGGGCAACGATGGCAGGGAGGGTAGGACCGCCATGGCCGGCCTCCTTCCTACGGGCGAAGGGCCCCGCCCGGGCGGGGCGGTTGCGCATCTGCACAGGTCAGGCTACCCGCGAGTGGGTGTCCAGGTGGCATCCAGGCGGTGCAGTGTTGGTGAACCGGACGGCAATCGGGATCCATCAGCCGGGCGTGTCCAACAGGCCTGGTTGGGCTGTTCGGCTGGACCGGGCAGGATGGAGCGTGATGCTCATCGACCTACACGCGCACTCCACGGCCTCCGATGGAACTGACAGCCCTGCGGAATTGATCGCTGCCGCCGCTGCTGCCGGCCTCGACGTCGTGGCGATCACCGACCACGACAACACCGCAGGCTGGGAGCCGGCCCTTGCTGCCCGACCGGAGCACCTGACGGTCATCCGCGGCGCTGAGTTCTCCACTCTCGCCACCACGGCGTACCGGCCGGTCAGCGTGCATCTGCTCGGCTACCTCTTCGACCCGGCGCACCCCGCGATCGTCATCGAACAGACGCGGCTGCGCGAGGAGCGAAGGCAACGCGGCATGGCGATCGTCCGGAAGATGATCGCGGCCGGCATCCCGATCACCGAAGCGCAGGTGATGGCGATTGCCGCCGGAGCGCCGGTCGGGCGGCCGCACATCGGGCAGGCGCTGGTGGCCTCCGGCGTCGTCACGTCGGTGGATCAGGCCTTCGCCGAGCACCTGGCCGGTCGCGGGCCGTATTACGTCCCCAAGGCCGACACCGATTTGCCCACCGCCATCTCAATGATCGCGGCGGCCGGGGGAGTCAGCGTCATTGCCCACCCGCGCGGGCGTGGGGAGTACCGGGCGCTGACGTTCGAGTACCTCAAGGAGCTGACCGGGTACGGCCTGGGCGGCCTCGAGGTCGACCATCCCGATCATTCCCCGGCCGAGCGGGACGAATTGCGGTCGATCGCGGTACGGCTCGGATTGTTGATCACGGGATCGTCGGATTATCACGGCAGCAACAAGATTCTGCGGCTCGGCCAGGAACGCACCGATCCGGAGATGCTGACCGCACTGGTGGCGAAGACCAGCGGTGCGACGACGCCGGTGGGACCCGGCTGGTGACATCCGGGCTGACGCCGCCCGGGACGGGCGGGTCGAAGGTCCCAGGTGTCGAGGCAGCGGGTGTCCCGGCCGCGGGTGCCGGGGCAGCGCGCAGCAGGACGGCGGGTGCCGGATCGGGCCGCTGGGTGCGTTTTCTCGACGCGCTCGCTGGGCTGCTGTCGGCGGGCGTCCTGGTTGTCGGCATCGTCCTGCTGCTCGCCGCAGTGATCGCCCCGTCCGCGGTGGCCGCAGCTGGTTTGGGGGTGGCCGACGGTCCTGGCTGGGACCGGGTGATCGCCCATCTCGCGGTGGGGGCGGCCGGTGAAGTGGTGGTGCTGCTGCGACGCCGATGGCCGACGGTGGTCAGGGGGCTGGCCGACGCTGTCGTGGTGCTCGCTGCGCTGATGGTGATCTGGTGGGCGTGGCTCCCCTGACCGGCGATCGGCGGCGGTCAGGAGGTTGCTGTCCACGCCCGGAGCAAGGGGAGCAGGACATCCAAGAGCCCGCCGGGGTTCTCCACGGCAGGTGAATGCGCCGCACCCTCGATGATCGTCAATTCGGTGCCGAGCCGGACCGCCATGTCCCGTTGATCCGACAACGGCCAGGCGTCATCGTCCCGCCCGGCGATCACGGCGACAGGAGTGCCACCGAGGGACAACACTCGGTGCAGCTCCGCGACCCGGTCGGGCTCCAGTTGCAGCGCGGTGCCCATGCCGAGCAGGCCTGCCTGACTGGATTCGAGGAACCGGCGGCGCAGCAGGGCCGCGACGTCCGGCGGCACCGTCTTGCGCGCCGCCCGCCCGATCGCGATCGTGCTGTCGTAGACCACCTTCTTGCCGTGGGTCCGCAGCAGTGGCTCGCCGGCTCGGAGCGACTCGTAGCGTTGCCCGTACTTGAAGGCGGCCGGGCCGGAATCCAACAGGATCAGGCCATCGATCGGTGCCCCCGTCAGCACCGCGCCGCGGGCAACAAGACCGCCGAAGGAATGGCCCAGCAGCACCAGCGGCCCGGTTTGGGCCAGGTCCACAGCGACCGCGGCGCAGATCTCGCCGAGCGCGAGTGGTGCGTATGCGGACTCGTCGGCTGGTCCGGGGGATTCGAATTGTCCGGGAAGGTCAACTGCGACGGCACGGAACCTGTTGGCGCACAGCGGGTCCAGTATCGGAGCGAAGTCCTCCTTGGATCCGGTGTAACCCGGCAGCAGCAGCATGGTGCCGGTCGGCGGTCGGCCGTCGGGAGGGTGTGCGTCCAGTGCGGCCAATGGGCCGGCCGGGCTGGGGAGGGTGATCCGGCGGGCCGAGGTCGGAGTGAGTTGTTCGCGCATGAGTTGTTCCTTACCCGGCGCCGTTCGGCGTCGTCCCGGGCGCCAAACCGACAACGGCGCCACCGCGGGTCTCAATGATCATCAGCCCCACGGCGGCCGCGTCGACACGCCCGGAGTAAGCGCCGCGGTCGACGGGGATGGTGGCCGGCACGATCCCCGGGTTGCCGTTCTGCGCGGCAAGAACGTCGAGCCCGCCCTGCACCGGCATCAGTATGTGATCGCCGATCACAGCCGGCAGGCCAAGCGCCCCGTCCTTGGTCCACTGCACGGACAGGTCCTTCACCTGGATCGTCTCCGGCGGTCCCGAAGCCGATGACAGGGCGGTTTCACCGGCGAGCAGACCAACCGTTGGTGGAACCGCGTCAGCGATTGCCGAGGTGGAAGTGGCGGTCGTCGGAGGGGCCGTGACCTGAGCGGTCCGGCTGGTGACCGCGATCAGCCGATCACCGATCAGCGAGAAGCGGTCAGCACCGTCACGCACGTTCGGTGTCGGTGTTGTTCCGCCGGTCGGGGTGAGCTGGTCGGCCGCGACGATGGCCTCGGCTGGAATGTCGACCGCGGTCCGGGAGGTCTCGGCGCCCGTCGCGTCGTACACCACAACTGCCGGTTCCGGAGCCGACACCAGGACGGCGACCCGGTCGGCGGTGATCCCGACGATCCGGGCGGCTGGAGCGCCGGTGTCGATCGTGGCGCGCGGGTCGTGTTTGAACACGTCCTGCCCATCGGGTTTGTCCGGGGCCGAGTCCGGGGTCGCCCAGTTGATGACGACCTGGGCATTCGGGCTGGTATCGGCGCAATGCTCGACGGTGGCGAACTGTTCGTCAGCCAACGCGATATCGGTGAAGGTGCAGCCGAGGTGGGTGGCGTCCGGCTTCGGCGGGTTCGGCAGGTCGCCGTACTGGATCGTCCGGACGAGGTCGTCACGCCACAACTCGATCAGCGTAGGGCCGAGCCACGCTGCGTACGGCCCACCGAAGGCCAGTGAACCGCCCGACTGGTTGGGGCTGGTCCGGTAGTAGTGCCGGTCGCCGGTGTCCGGGTCGAGCAGCATCACCTGGGAACAGAATCCGTTGATCTCGGAGACGGCCATCACACCCCGCACCTTGCCGCGGGTCGTCACCCCCGGTGCGTCGGTGTCGCCGGAGCCGACGGCGCACAACGGCGCGTTGGAACGCCCATAGGACCACCGGACCTCGCCGGTGACTGCGTCGTGACCGGTGACCGTTGTCGCGTCCGTCGTGACGACGACCCCGTACGGGGAGGCGACCGCGCCGAGCAGTGGGTCCGTCGGTAGCGTCCAGACCTGCGCCAACGTGGACGGGACCGCGTCGGCGGCGGTCGGAGTATCGCTCGCCGGTCCCAGCACCGACGCTGTTGCCCGGATGTCACTGGTCAGATAGATGACCGCACCGGCGGCGACGACCACGACCGCGAGAGCCGCAGCGACGATCCGGTCGATCCGTTTGCGGCGCGCGGCACTCATGGTCACCGCGCGAGCCTACGCAAGGCTGCCGACAGCACCGTCAGTTGACGCTCGGCGCCTCGGATACGACTTGCGATGTGGCTTCGTCGGTGACGACTGTTCCGGAACCCGATGCGCCCCGGGTGCGGCGACGCGGCCTGCGACGACGTGCGGGAGCGGAGTCGGTCGCCTCGGCGCTGTCGACGGGCGCACCGTTGACAATGGCACCGTTGACGGTGCTGTCGCTGTGGCCGGTCGTGGATTCGGTGGGTGCGGCCCCGCCGGATCCGTTGCTGTCGCTGGCCGGGCGACCGCCGCGGGTGCGGTTCCGGCCGCTACGTTTGCCGTCACCACCGGCCGTATCGCCGCCGGCAGCGCCATGGGGCGCGGCGTCGCGGCCATTGCCGGATGCCCGGCCGTGACCGGCACCGCCGCGATGAGAGCCCGCGCCACTGGCCGCCTTGCGGCGCTTGCCGCCGGTCTCGCCAAGATCTTCGACCTCTTCGGCGCCCAGGCCCTCGCGGACCCGCTGTGCCGACGGCAGCCGTCCGGTGATGCCGTCCGGAATGTTCAGGTCCTCGTAGAGGTGCTTGGACGTCGAGTAGGTCTCTTGCGGGTCGGCGAAGTCCAACCCCAGCGACTCGTTGATCAACTTCCAGCGGGGGACGTCATCCCAATCGATGAACGAGACTGCGATGCCGGTCTTGCCGGCCCGCCCGGTGCGTCCGATCCGGTGAATGTAGGTCTTGTCCTCCTCCGGGCACTGGTAATTGATGACATGCGTGACGTCGTCGACATCAATTCCCCGAGCTGCCACGTCCGTCGCAACCAGCACGTCGACCTTGCCGGACCGGAAGGCACGCAGGGCCTGCTCCCGGGCACCCTGACCCAGATCGCCGTGTACGGCTGCCGCGGCGAACCCGCGCTCGGTCAGCTCGTCGGCTACCTTGGCCGCGGTCCGCTTGGTCCGGGTGAAGACCATCGTGAGGCCGCGATCCCTGGCCTGCAGCACCCGGGCCAGCATCTCGACCTTGTCCAGCGCGTGTGCCCGGTAGACGTACTGCTTGGTCAGGGTGTGGGTCTGCCCCTCGGAAGCAACCTCGGCCCGGATGTGCGTGGGCTGCGACATGAACGTGCGGGCCAGCGTCAGGATCGGGCCGGGCATCGTTGCGGAGAACAGCATCGTCTGCTTGACGGTCGGGACCATCGCGAGGACCCGCTCCATGTCCGGCAGGAAGCCGAGGTCGAGCATTTCGTCGGCCTCGTCAAGGACGAGCACCTTGATGCCGCCGAGGACCAGGTGGCCGCCATTGGCCAGGTCCAGCAGTCGGCCAGGGGTGCCGACCACCAGGTCGACACCCGCGTGCAGCGCGGAGATCTGCGGTTCGTAGGCGCGACCGCCGTAGACGGAGGTAACGGCGAGGCCGAGGAACTTGCCGACCTGGTGCAGGTCGCGAGTGACCTGCACGCAGAGCTCGCGGGTGGGGACCATCACCAGCGCGCGAGGCGCCCGGCCGACGGGGAGTTTGCCCTTCTCGTCAGCGACAACCGCCTCGTCGAGAGCCAGTCGCTGCAGCAGCGGCACCCCGAAGCCGAGAGTCTTGCCCATGCCGGTGCGGGCCTGGCCGATCAGGTCATGACCGCCCAGCGCGATGGGCAGGGTAAGGGCCTGGATCGCGAAGGTGCGCTCGATGCCGACGGCAGCCAGTGCGGTCACGATTCGCGGGTCGGTGCCCAACTCGCCGAAGGTGGGGGCCTGTGGCTCGATGGGTGCGTCGGCGGCCAGTGGGTGGGAAATCGCGGCGTCTTCGGGGTCGATCGCGGCGTCGGCGATCACGCCATCCGGATCATCGGTCGCGACCAGGGGTGGGGTGGTGGGCTGTTCCAGCTGATCGGGTCCGCTATCGGGCGGATCGGCGGCAGGCGAAATCGTCATGGTGGGGTGGAGCCTTCCTCGCGTCCGCGCGCGTTCACGGAGTAGGCGAGGGAGGTATCTGGCAGAAAACCCCAGCCATACGGGGCCTCAACTGGGATCCGAATTTGCTGGACCATCCGGCGGGGCGACGCGCGCACAGTGCGGCGGCACAGTAGTCGCACCGCCTGTCAGCACCCATTCTAACTGCTCAGCGCCCCGATTCCGGTGCATACGTGGTTCGGCGGCGGAAGACCGACCCCGCGGGGGGCAACCGACGTATGCCGCGAGTTCGTCGGACCCGCGAAGCAGGGGCCGCCATTCGGCACGGCCGTCGGGTCTGCGGTTTTTGCCAGACACGATCTAGGCTCGGGGGCGATATCGGGGTCGTTGTCCCCGGGCCCGGGCTGGGATCGCCCCGCATTGGTGGCCAGAATGGAGCGGTATGACGGAAGCGCACCAGGCAGCGCCACCCGACCCGATTGGTCGTCACGACCCGCCGGAACAAGCCGTCATCGATCTGCTGGGCGTGTTGGCCTACGGCGAGTTGTCCGCGTTCGACCGGATGGCAGCTGACGCTCGCTGGGCGCCGACCCTGGCCGGCCGGGTGGCGCTGTCCCAGATGGCAACTGCCGAAATGGGACACTTCCGAGCGCTGGCAAGGCATCTCGAGGCCAGGGGGGTTGCCGTCGAACCAGCGATGACACCGTTCATCGCCCCGTTCGACGCCTTCCACGATTCGACCGCGCCGCATTCCTGGCTGGAGTCGCTGGTCAAGGCACATGTGGGTGACGGACTGGCCGCCGACTTCTACCGGGAGATCGCGGAGTGGCTCGACCCGATTACCCGGGACCTGGTCTTCGAGGTGCTCGGCGACACCGGGCATTCCGCGTTCGCCGTCCGGGAGGTGCGCAAGGCCTGCCAGGCTGACCCCCGCTTGACGGGCCCACTCGCGTTGTGGGGCCGGCGGTTGCTCGGCGAGGCGATCACCCAGGCGCAATATGTGGTGGCCGATCGCGACACGCTGGCCGAGCTGATCGTGACCGGATCGGGAGATCTGGCCGGTATCGCGGCATTGTTCCGCCGACTGCAGCAGGGTCATACCGAGCGGATGAAGTCACTCGGTCTGGCCTGACGCACCCGTCAGGACGGACCCCGTTACCGTTGGCCCCGTGCCCGACCCGTCCGCTGCATTGTTCGTCAAGCGTCGGTCCGACGCTCCCGCCGACTTCTTCGGCTGGGAAGCGGCCGGCCTGGACTGGCTGCGCGCTGCAGAAATCCTTGGTGGAGTGCGGATCGTCGGCGTTCGCGAGGTTGACGATCGGCACATCGTCCTCGACCGGATCGACGTGGCGTCGGCCTCGCCGGCTGCAGCCGAGGCCTTTGCCAGATCACTCGCCACTACCCACGACGCGGGCGCCGACGCGTTCGGCTGCGGCCCGCCAGGCTGGCTCGGCGACGGCTTTATCGGCCGGCAAACGCTTCCGCTGCAACCGTTCTCGCAATGGGGTGAGTTCTACGCCTCGACCCGGCTGCTGCCCTATGCGCGTGCCGCGAACCAGGGCCGGACGCTCGACGACGCAGGACTGGGTCTGGTCGAAGCCGTCTGTCATCGACTTCGGGCGGGGGAGTTCGACGACACCGCACCTCCGGCGCGGATCCACGGCGACCTGCTGGGGCGGCAACGTGCTGTACGCCCGTCGTGCTGCGGTGTTGATCGACCCGGCCGCACACGGCGGGCACCGGCTGACCGACCTGGCAATGCTCGCGCTGTTCGGCACCGAGCACCTGGAGCGGGTCCTCGCGACCTACGCGGACACTGCCCCCCTGCCGGCCCGATGGCGCGAGCTGATCGGACTGCATCAATTGCACCCGCTGCTGGTCCATGCGGTCACTCACGGCCCGTCCTACGGCCGCCAGGCACACAAAGTCGCGGCGGAGTACGCCTGATGGCGTGGCTGAGAGAGCGGCCGGACGCGGTTCACGCCAGGATGTGAGGCGGCGGGAAAGCCGTCGACCCGGCGCGCCCGGGACGGCACAGACATGAGTTCGTTGGAGAGCAGTTTCGCAGGGCGCCAGTTTCGCTGGACAGCGGTTTCGATTGACACATGTTGATTCGACAGCGGTACCGAGTAGCACCACCGACCGAGATGGAGGAACAACCGGAATGTTTTCGCGTATTGCGGTGATCAACCGTGGCGAGCCCGCGGTCAGGCTGATTCGTGCGGTCCGGGAGCTGAACGCGGAGTTCGGGTACGACATCAAGGTGATCGCGCTGCATACCGCGGCCGAACGCGGTGCCCTGTTCGTCCGGTTGGCGGACGAGGGCGTGGTGTTGCGGGACAAGGGCGACCTGGGGAGCCCTTACCTGGATCACGCCGAACTGGAACGGGCGATGATCGCCGGCAGAGTGGATGCCTGCTGGCCCGGTTGGGGCTTCGTGTCCGAGGATGCCGGATTCGTGGACGTGTGCGATCGGATCGGGGTGACGTTCATCGGCCCGCCGGCCGCGGCGATGCGCAAGCTCGGCGACAAGGTGCAGGCCAAGTACCTGGCCGAGGCGACCGGGGTGCCGGTGGCGCCGTGGAGCAAGGGGCCCGTCGAGGACATGGCCTCCGCCCTGGAGCATGCCAAGGTGATCGGCTACCCGATGATCCTCAAGGCGCGCAGTGGTGGCGGGGGTCGTGGCATCCGGATGGTCTTCGACCCGAGCGAGCTGGAAGAGGCGATCGAGCGCACCCAGTCCGAGGCGCTGAAGGCGTTCAACGACCACGTGATCTTCATGGAGAAGCTGGTCGTCGGCGGCCGGCACATCGAGGTCCAGATCATCGCCGACAACCACGGCAACGCCTGGGCGCCCGGCATTCGGGACTGCTCCATCCAGCGCCGCAACCAGAAGCTGATCGAGGAGTCCGGCTCTCCGGCCCTGACGGCCGAGCAGGATGCCGAGTTGCGCCGCGGCGCGGTCGCCCTGGTCAAGGAGGCCGGTTATCGCGGAGCGGGCACGGTGGAATTCCTCTACCAGCCGGACGAGAAGATGTTCGCCTTCCTGGAGGTGAACACCCGACTGCAGGTGGAACATTCGATCACCGAACTGTCCACCGGTCTGGACCTGGTGAAGCTGCAGATCATGGTGGCCGCTGGGCATCGGTTGGAGGGTGGCCCGCCGCCGAACTTCGGCTACGCCATCGAGGCCCGGCTGAACGCGGAGGATGCCGATAACGGGTTCGCCCCGTCGCCGGGCAAGGTGGAGTTGCTGATCCTGCCGACCGGGCCTGGGGTCAGGGTGGACACCGGAATCGCGACCGGTGACGAGATCTCCCCGGACTATGACTCGATGATCGCCAAGATCATCGGATGGGGTCGGGACCGGGCCGAGGCGATGGCGCGGCTGCGGGTGGCGCTGCGCGGCACCACCGTTGTGGTGAAGAACGGGACGACGACAAAGTCGTTTCTGTTGGAACTGCTCGATCATCCCGAGGTGATCAACGGCACCGCGGACACCGGGTGGCTGGACCGGGCCGGATTGACCGACAAACCAAGAGCTGGCCCCGTACGCGGACGCCGCCCTGCTGTACGTGGGTGTCGACGTCTACGAGGCCGAGGAGGCGCTGGAACGGGAGTCGTTCCTCCGCTCGGCCCGCGGTGGCCGGCCCCGTGCCGGTCACACCGTCGGCCGTGAGGTCGAGCTGGGTTACCAGGGGCAGACCTACAGCCTGAACGTCGCGCAGATCAGTCCGCAGCGATACCGGGTCGAGATCGGCGGCCCAGAAACGGTTGTCGAGGTTGAGATCGACCGGATGAGCACGTTCGAGAGCCGGCTGACCGTCGGGGACGCCCGTCATCACATTGTCGCCTCGACCACGCCGTCCGGTTACCTGGTCGAGGTGGACAGCGTCAGTCACCGGGTCAGCCGGGACGAGGGCGGCGTGGTCCGCTCACCTGCGCCCGCGGTGGTGGTCGCCGTCAGGGCGGCCGCCGGCACCGATGTCGAGGCCGGTGAAACCATCCTGATCCTCGAGTCGATGAAGATGGAAACCCCGGTGAAGGCCCCGTACGCGGGTCGGGTCCGGGAGATTCTGGTGGGCGTCAACTCCCAGGTTGACGGCGGCGGTGCGCTGCTGCGCATCGACCGGATCGACGACGGTGCAGCCGTCAGCACGACGCCGACCGTGGAGTTCACCGGCAACACCGGCCGCACCCTGTCCGATGCCCGGGCCCGGGCGCTGGCCTACCTGGCCGGGATGAAGGCCCTGGTGATGGGCTTCGACGTCAGCGGTGTCCGGGGCCGCGCGCTGATGGCCAGTTACAACACCGCTCGCGACGAGATCGCGATCGACGACCCGGAGCTGACGCGCGCCTCGCTGGACGTGCTGTCCACGTTCGCAGACCTGGCCGAATTGTCGCGGAACAAGCCCGCCGGCGAGGCGGAGGCCGGCGACGAGCGGGTGCACAGCCCGCGCGAGTACTTTCACGCGTATCTGCACTCGCTCGACCTGGAGCGGGAGGGTCTGCCGGAGGCATTCCGGAACAGGCTGGCAGCAGTCCTGGCGCACTACGGCGTGACCGACCTCGAACCCAGCCCCGATCTGGAAGAGGCGGTGTACCGGGTTTTCCTCGCGCAGGAACGCACCGCCGATCAGATTCCGATCGTCGCCGGGCTGCTGGAACGCTGGCGCAGGGCCGTTCCGGGCTTCACCGCCGACATGCGGCAGACGGCGGCGGAAGTGGTCGAGCGACTGGTCGTCGCCACCCGGTTGCGGTACCCGGTGGTGGGCGACCTGGCCAGAAGCATCCGGTACGAGGCCTACGAGCGACCGCTGATCGAAGCGGCGCGTAGTGATGTCTTCACCGATGTCCGTGAGCAGCTCAAGCAACTCGCGGCCGGCCCCGGACCGGTGGAATACGCCGAACGCATCCAAGCACTGGTCGCCAGTCCGGAGCCGTTGATCCGACTGCTGGCCGAGCAGCTGGTCTCCAACGGTCCGGGTCTCGGCGCCATGCTCGAGGCGATGACGAGGCGGTACTACCGGATCCGCGCGCTGGAGGATGTCAAGGCCTTCACCGAGGACGGAAGGCCCTACGTCACCGGCAATTTTATGCTCTCCGGCGACCGGCTCGAGTTGATCTCGACCATCGCGGCCTACGACGACCTGCCGGCGGCGCTACCTGCCCTGAGCGCGAAGGCGGGGCAGGCTCGGCAGCCGTCCAATGTCGTCACGGACCTCTACCTGGCCTGGCCGGACGCACCGGCTGATGGTGATCAGGTGTCGACTGCGTTGCATGCCGCGCTGGTCCACCAGCCGGCGTTGGCGGGTGGTCGGCGGATCACGGTCACGGTCTGCAGCACGGGTGAGCATCCCGTGCAGCAATTCACCTTCCGCCCGGCCGAGGGCGGACTCGCCGAGGAGCGGGTCATCCGCAATATGCACCCGCTGACCGGTCAGCGGCTGGACCTGTGGCGGCTGAAGAACTTCACCGGCACCAGGATGCCGTCCGCGCAGGGCACCTATCTGTTCCACCTGGTTGCCCCGAACAACCCCGCCGACGAACGACTCGTGGCGCTGGCCGAGGTGCGGGACATCACGCCACTGCGGGACGCCAGCGGCCATGTTGTCGCAT
This sequence comes from uncultured Actinomycetota bacterium, assembly GCA_963730295.1. GTDB lineage: Bacteria > Actinomycetota > Actinomycetes > Mycobacteriales > Nakamurellaceae > Nakamurella. The sequence continues at coordinate 573,864 of CAVSRE010000020.1, forward strand.
TCCCATCGGCCGAACGCGTCCTTGCCGCCTGCCAGGAGAGCATCCGGCGGGTACAGGCGGAACGGTCCGGTAAGCAGCGGTTGGACAACAACCGGGTCTTCCTGCATGTCTGGCCGACGATCGAGCTGCCGATGTCCGATCTCGCCGCCTTCGCGCAGACCACCGCGCCACTGTCGCTGGGCACCGGGCTCAGCGAGATCAGCGTGCTCGCGCGAATGCAGGACGCCGATGGATCGCTACGGAACGTCGCGATGAACTTCACCTACCAGGCCGGTGCCGGTACCACGGTGTCCGTCACCGATCCGCCGACGGAAGCGCTGTCCCCGCTCGACGAGTACACCCAGAAGGTGCAACGGTCCGGCGCTCGCGGCACCGCGTATCCGTACGAGATCGTTCCGCTGCTGGCCGGTTCGCTCGGGACGTTCACCGAGTACGACTTCGTCGGCGAGAAGTTCAGTCCGGTCGATCGTCCGGCCGGGCAGAACAAGGCCGGCGTGGTCGCCGGCGTGGTCAGCACGCCGACCGGCAAGTACCCCGAAGGGATCACCAGGGTTGCGCTGTTCGGCGACCCGACCAAGGCGCTCGGCACGGTGGCGGTGGCCGAATGCGCGATTGTCGTTGCGGCCATTGATCTTGCCGAGGAGCTGGGCGTTCCGGTCGAGTGGTTCACGCTGTCTTCCGGCGCCAAGATCTCGATGGACAGCGGCACCGAGAATATGGACGGGGTGGCCCGGGCACTGCGCCGGATCATCACCTTCACGCAGGCCGGCGGTGAGATCAACATCATCGTGGCGGGGATCAACGTCGGCGCCCAGCCGTACTGGAATGCCGAAGCCACGATGCTGCAGCACACCAAGGGCATCCTGATCATGACGCCCGACAGCGCCATGGTGCTGACCGGGAAGATGTCGCTGGACTACTCCGGTGGCGTCTCGGCGGAGGACAACTTCGGTCTCGGCGGGTACGACCGGGTGATGGGCCCGAACGGCGAGGCTCAGTACTGGGCACCGAATCTCACGGCCGCGACCGAGATTCTGTTCGCGCACTACGACCACGCCTACTCCGCTCCCGGGGAGCGGTACCCGCGCCGGGCGCAGACCAGGGACCCGCTGGATCGGGACGTGCAGACCTCCCCGCACGTGCACCCGGACAGCCCGTTCACCACGGTGGGGGAGATCTTCTCCGCGGAGACCAACAAGGACCGGAAGAAGCCGTTCGACATCCGGTCCGTCATCAATGCCATCTCCGACCAGGACCACGAAACCCTGGAGCGGTGGGCCGGGATGGCCGACGCCGACACCTCGGTGGTGGTCGACGCGCACCTGGGTGGGTACCCGGTCGTCATCGTCGGGATCGAGTCGCGGAACATCCCGCGGCGCGGTTTCCTGCCGGCGGACGGCCCGGACCAGTTCACCTCCGGCACCCTGTTCCCGAGGTCGTCGAAGAAGACCGCGCGGGCGATCAACGCGGCCTCCGGTAGTCGACCGCTGGTGGTCTTGGCGAACCTGTCCGGGTTCGACGGCTCACCGGAGTCACTGCGGAACATCCAGTTGGAGTACGGCGCAGAGATCGGCCGGGCCATCGTGAACTTCGACGGCCCGATCATTTTCACCGTTGTCTCCCGGTACCACGGTGGTGCGTTCGTGGTGTTCTCCGGAGCGCTGAACGACAACATGGAGGTAGTCGCCGTCGAGGGATCGTTCGCGTCGGTCATCGGCGGCGCACCCGCGGCGGCCGTCGTCTTCACCCGGGACGTCAACACCCGGACCGCCAACGATCAGCGGATGAAGGAGCTGGACGACAAGATCACGCAGGCGCAGGACGACTCGGAGCGCGGTGAGCTGCGAGTCCAGCTGGCAGAGCTGCGTGGCACGGTGCGGTCGGAGAAGCTCGGTGAGGTCGCCGCCGAATTCGAGAAGATCCACAACATCGAACGCGCCCGGAAGGTCGGCTCCGTGCACACCATCATCCCAGCGGCGGAGTTGCGGCCCTACCTGATCAAGGCCGTCGAACGCGGCATGGCCAAGTCCGGGGGAGCGCCCGTCGCGGGAACGTCTGTGGGGTAGCCGTCAGGGCTGGCCAAGGGCGCGTCGTTTTCGGGCGGCGCGCCCTTCGCTTGGGCTGAAACGCTGCTCAACTTGCTTGTGCCGAAACGCTGCTCAAGGGGCGGAGCACCTGCCTGGCGACTCCTGCAGTCGTGGCTGAAGAGGCACATGTGCCCCCCATTGCAGGGCAAATGTGCCCCCACTGCAGGGGGGTGAGCGCCTACAGCGCCAGCAGCACCTCGGGGTCGACCAGCTTCTCCACCGCAGCCCGCCCGCCGGCCGCGTCCTGCGCTCCACGCGCGGCCTCGGCCATCCTCTCGCACGTCGCGAGGGTGGTCCGGGAAAGTGCAAAGCGAACGGCCGGCACCCCTGACGGGGCCATCGACAGGCTGGTCACGCCGAGCCCGACGAGAACAAGTGCGAGCAGCGGATCCCGGGCGGCCTCGCCGCACACCCCCACCGCCTTGTCGACCGCCTTGCCTGCTGTACCCGTGGCCGCGATCAGGTCGAGTACGGCCGGCTGCCAGGGATCGAGCAGTTCGGCCAGCGCGCCCGCCATCCGGTCGGTGGCCATGGCGTACTGCGTGAGGTCGTTGGTACCGATGCTGGCGAAGTCGACGATCTCCATCATGTGCCGGGCGCGCAGCGCGGCCGCCGGCACCTCGACCATCATCCCGGCCACCGGCAGCCCGTGCGCACGGACCTTGTCGGTGAAGGCCTTCGCCTCGTGCACGGTGGACACCATCGGCGCCATCACCCAGACATTGGCGCCGGTGGCCTTCTTGGCCTGCGCGATGGCCTCGAGCTGATCGTCGAGCAATTGCGGGAAAACCCGGTCCATCCGGTACCCGCGAACACCGAGCGCGGGGTTCTCCTCCTCCTCGCTGGGCGCGAAGGCCAGCGGCTTGTCGGCGCCGGCGTCCAGGGTCCTGATGACGACCTTGCGGTCGCCGAAAGCGGTGAACACCGTGGTGTAGGCCTTCGCCTGGTCTGCCACGGTGGGGGCAGTCTTGGAGTCCAGGAAGAGCACCTCGGTGCGGAACAGCCCGACGCCCTCGATGTCCTCCTTCGCTGCCCGCTCCGCGTCCTCGACGGCGCCGATGTTGGCCAGCAGTTGGACCCCATGACCATCCTGGGTCCTCCCCTTGCCGCCGGTTGCGGTCTTGAGTGCAGCCCGCGCCTTCGCCCGGGCGATGATCGCCTCGCGCATCTCGTCATCCGGATCAAGCGTCACCGTGCCTGACGCGGCGTCGATCGCGATCGTGGTGTCGTCGGCCAGCTGCATGGAACCGGCAACCCGGACCAGACAGGGCAGGTTCAGCTGGGCGGCGATGATCGCGGTGTGGCTGGTCGGCCCGCCGAGTTCGGTGACGATGCCGACAACGTGGTCGAGGTCCAGAGTTGCCGTGTCGGCCGGAGCAAGGTCGGTGGCGACGATGACGGTCGGCTTGCTCAGCGGCGGGATGCCGGGCTCGGGCACGCCGAGCACCTTCGCGACGATCCGATCCCGGACGTCACGCAGGTCGGTGACCCGTTCGGCCAGGTACGGGCCGCTTGCCTCAAGGATCTTGCAGAAGCCCTCGACCGCCTGGTCGACCGCCGTTGCCGGGCCGACTCCGCTGTTGATGCGGCGAACAGCGTCGGCCAGCAGGCCGGGGTCCTGGGCCATCAGCGAGGTGGCCTCCAGGACGGCCGCGGTGGCGGCCTGGGCGGCGGCCGCGCGCACCCGCAGGTTGTTCGCGACGTAGCTGAAGGAGCTGGAAACGAGTGTCTCGGCCTCGACCTTGTCAGCGGCCGCGGGCTCGTTGGCCGGCGGGCGGGCGGCGGCGGCGAGTTTGACGACCGATCCCACCGCGGATCCGCGGCCGACACCGATGCCGGACAACGTCGGCTTGCTGGATCCGGTGTCGCTGGATGTCGTCGGGGAGGTGGTGCTGGTCATCGTTGTTCAACTCCTGTGTCGAAACGTGTTGCCGGGCTTCGGTGATCCGAACTGGCCGTTCGGGGGCTGTTGCGCTGTGGTGAAGCGGGTACTCAGGGGCAATAGCCAGATGGCCGAACGTACGCCGGTCCGCCGAAGGGTTTCGAGCGGACCGGCCGTGCCGTTCGGGGCGATTGCGGGACGTGCGGTAACGATCAGGCCGCGTCGTGGTCGATCTCGAGCAGTTCCGCCAGCTGATCGAGGGCCGCCTCGGCGCCATCGCCCTCGGCGGTGAGGATGACCTCTTCGTTGTTGCCCACGGCCAAGCCCATCACCATCAGGATGCTTCGGGCGTCGACCGGGTCGCCGCCGGCCTTGGCGATGGTGACCGGAAGTCCGGTCGCGGTGACGGCCTGCACGAACAGTGAGGCGGGCCGGGCGTGCAGGCCGACGCGGGAGGCGACGACAACGTTGCGGGTGGGCATCAAAGAGCTCCTTGTTCTGTCGGTCACGGATGGACCGAGCGGGACGACGTGCGTAACAAGCTACCGAGCGGGTGAGATCCGACACACAGCCGGGGCTGCGACAAACATCGTCGCAGCCCCGGCGTTGGTGTGCAGTGCGAAACGCGTCAGGCAGCGATGCCCTCCATGGCATCTTCTGCAGCGGCGATCGCCTCGGTGTTCTTCTTGTCCATGCTCATCAGGACGACGACGAGCGCTGCGGTGATCACGGTGCCAACAGCAATCGCGAGCAGGTACAAGAACGGTTGCGTGACCAGCGGCAGGACGAAGATCCCACCGTGCGGGGCGCGCAGTTCGTTGCCGAACAGCATGACCAGACCGCCGGCGGCAGCAGAACCGACCATGCACGACGGGATGACCCGCAGCGGGTGTGCAGCGGCGAACGGAATGGCACCCTCGGTGATGAAGGAAGCACCCAGCAGCCAGCACGCCAGTCCGTTGTCCCGCTCCGCCTCGGTGAACAGCTTCCTGCGCACCGCAGTGGCCAGGGCCATGCCCAGCGGCGGGGTCATACCGGCAGCCATCACGGCGGCCATGATCTGCAGGGCCGGCTGCGGTCCCTCGCCTCCGGTGGCGATCGCGGTGGTCAGGCCGGCGGCGGCGAAGGTGTAGGCGACCTTGTTGACCGGGCCACCCAGGTCGAATCCCATCATCAGCCCGAGGATGATGCCCAGCACGACGGCGGTCGAACCCGAAAGGCCGGTCAGCCAGTCGGTCAGCCAGGTGGTCGCCGCCGCGATCGGCTTGCCGACAACGAAGATCATGAACAAGCCGACGACAATGACGGAAACCAGCGGGATCACCACGACGGGCATGACACCGCGGACACCCTTCGGCACCTTGAGCCGCGTCATGTAGTACGCGACACCGCCGGCCGCGAAGCCGGAGACCAGGCCGCCGAGGAAGCCCGCTCCCAGCACGCCCGCCAGCAGGCCACCGACGATGCCGGGCACCAGGCCCGGACGGTCGGCGATCGCCCACGCGATATAGCCGGACAGGATGGGCACCAACATGAAGAACGAAATCTTGCCGAGTGCGAACAGGACCCCGGCGAAACCGGCCTGCGCGAGCAGGGTGTCGAAGCTCTGACCGCTCGGGAAGCCGAGCGGCAGGCTGCCGGCGGTGTCGGCGTAGGTCACGCCCTCGAACTCACCGCCATACAGCTTGGTGACGACCTCGTCGCCGCCGAACAGGAAGCCGAGGGCGATCAGGATGCCACCGGCCGCGACGAACGGGATCATGTAGGACACGCCGGTCATCAGCCACTGACGGACCCGTGTGCCGACACCGACATTGCGGGTCGACGACCCACCGCCGGATGAAGCAGCAGGCGCGGCGGCGGCGATCGCGGCAGCCTCTGCCGTGCCGGCCTTCGGTGCATTCTCAACGGCCGCGATGGCGGCTTCCAGCACGGCCTTCGGATCGTGCACGGCCTTCTTGACGCCGACATCGACGAAGGGCTTACCGGCGAACCGGCCCTTGCCCTTGACCTCGAGGTCCGCGGCGTAGATGACGCCGTCCGCGGCCGCGATGACGTCATCGGACAACGGAACGGTGCCCGCGGAGCCCTGAGTCTCGACCTGAACCTCGTGACCGAGGTCCTTGCCGGTCTGCTCAAGGTTCTCCGCAGCCATGTACGTGTGCGCAATGCCCGTCGGGCATGACGTCACGGCGACAAACTTCACTGTCCTCCCACCTCTCCCTGCACATATGAGGCCACCGACGCGGCGTCGGGAGCATCGACAATGGTCTGGCGGAATGCGGGACGCACCAGCCGGCGGGCCAGGGCCGCCAGGATGGTCAGGTGCTCGGAGCCGCCGGCCGCGGGGGCGGCGATCAGGAACACCAGAGTGGCCGGGCCGTCGGGGGCGCCGAAATCGACGCCGGCCGGCACCCGGGCCAGTCCGAGTGACGGCACGGTCACGTGCTCGGAGCGGGCGTGTGGAAGGCCGATCCCGCCCGGCATGCCGGTGGCCATCTGTGCCTCGCGGGCCGCGACATCGGCCAGGAAGCCGTCCAGGTCGGTGACCCGGCCGGCGTCCGCGAGCTTCTGTGCGAGTTGCCGGGTGGCGTCGGCCTTGTCGGTGGCGACCAGGTCGAGGACGACCAGTTCTTCGGTGATCAGGTCTGTCATGATGCGACGTCCTTTACTGCTTGGAGGGGATCGGGATTCGCGACGACGCGGACTGCGTCGGCGCAGGCTTGGGTGTCTTCCGGGCCAGGGACGGTGCTTCCGGGTTGCAGGCAGGCAGCCCTGCCCCAGGCCACCGCCCCGGCCAATCGCTCGGCAGGGGTGCCGATGGTGTGCAGGTAGCCGGACAGAGTGCAGTCACCGGCTCCGACAGTGCTCCGCGGGATCAATGGGGGCCCGCCGGCCCACCATGACCCCTCGGCCGTGATCAGCAGGGCACCGTGCCCGCCCAGACTGACCAGCAGGTCTTTGCTGCCGCGCTCGCGCAGCTCGGCGGCGGCGGCGATGACGTCGCCGACCGTGACGAGATCCCGGCCGAGGACTTCCTCGAGCTCTTCGAGATTGGGTTTGACGACCGTGGCGCCGGCATCGATGGCAGCAGCCAGCGCCGGACCGGACGTGTCGATGGCGACCGGAACACCCACTGCGACAGCGGCTTTCGTCACCTGAGCGTAGAAGTCGTCCGGTGCACCGGCCGGCAGACTGCCCGCCGCGACCAGCCAACTCGGACCCTCCGCCAGTGCCTGGTCGACCGCGGCAATCAGTGCGGTCACCTCGGCTGGTGAGAGCGTCGCGCCCGGTTCGTTGAGTTTGGTCGTGGTGCCGTCGGCCTCGACCACCGCGATGTTCGTCCGGATGGCACCCGCGATGGGCACCGCCACGGTCGAAACCCGTTGCGGTGTCAGGAGTCCGACCATGCGTTGGGCGTCGTCACCGGCCGGCAGGATTGCCGTGGTCGCGTGTCCATGCTTGGCCAGCGCTCGGGCGACGTTCACCCCCTTGCCGCCTGCCTCGACCAGCGCCTGGCTGGTCCGCTGCACTTCGCCGCGGACCAGCACCGAGATCTCGACGGTGTGGTCGAGGCTGGGGTTCGGGGTCACGGTCACGACCGGGCCGGCGGTCGCTGCGTCGGAATGAGTCATGCGCGTACCACCTCCGGTCCCATGTCTTCGATCTCGCGGGCCATGTCGGCATCCACCTCGCTGTCGGTGATGATCGTGTCGACCTCGGATAGGTCGGACACATGGGCAAACTCTTCGCGGCCGAACTTGCTGTGGTCGGCCAGCACGACGGTCCGGCGGGCGGATCGCATCAATGCCCGCTTCACCGCCGCTTCGGCAATGTCGGGTGTGGTCAGGCCGCGGCCCGGGCTGATCCCGTTCGTCCCGGCGAAGGCAACGTCGGCGAACACACCGGAATACTCGCGCTCCGCCCAGCTGCCGACGGCGGCAAGGGTGCCGGGCCGTACCTGTCCGCCGATCAGGTGCAGGGTGATGTTCGGCCGCTCGGCGAGCAACCCGGCAATCGGCAGGCCGTGCGTCACCACCGTGAAACTCCGGTCAGCGGGCAGGATGTCGGCGAACCTGACGGTCGTGGTGCCGGCGTCGATGATGATTGAACCGCCGTCCGGCAGCTGGTCAAGTGCCGCTTTGGCGATCCGCTCCTTCTGTGCGGCGTTGAGGCCGAAACGCTCCTCGACGGCCAACTCCATGGTCAACCGCTCCACCGGGATCGCGCCGCCGTGCACCCGACGTAGCACGCCACGGCGCTCGAGACCGGTGAGATCCCGACGGATCGTTTCCGGGGTGACGTCGAAGACGTCGGCAAGGGAGTTCACGTCGACCCGTCCGTCCGCCCGGGCGCGGCCGAGAATGGCCTGCTGCCGTTCGGGTGCGTACATGTCGACTCCGATGTCGTTCGTAGTGGCGACTGTCAGTGCGGTTGCCGTGTGCTCTGCGCGTGCGTCCCAAGTCTTCGCCTGTGCGGAACCGAGCAGGTGCTGCGTGCTAAATCGTGGCCGGGCTGTGTCGAATCCGCGACTTGGGGTTGTGGCCCTGGACACATGTATAGGGCCTGTGAGACCCAATGTCAACAGATTCGGAAGGAATCGGAGATATTCGGGTCCGGAGGGATGTTGTTTTGGGCCCATTTGGGTCGACAGTCGGCATCTTGGCTGGAGAGCCCACGGCCCGCCAAGATGCCGCAACGTGGGGCAACGTCTGGACGTTAGTGGATGCGGTGCCCACTCGCCCGGTGTGACACGAGTGACAGAAGTGCTATCAGAGCAACATGATGGGGATGGCGTCTGTTGTCCCCGTGGGAGGATTGATGCGCCATGACGCCGACACTTCCGCTGATCTTCACCGCCCCGCGCCGCGGCATGCCGCCGGTGCATCTTGCCGACCTCGACCGCGTCGGACGCCGGGATGCCGTGCTGGCAGCCGGCCAGCCGGCATTTCGCGCCGCCCAACTGGCGCAGCACTACTTCGCCGGTTTGACCCGGGACGCCACTGAGATGACGGACCTGCCGGCTGACGGGCGACCCGAGTTCGTCGATGCGCTGCTCCCGGAACTGCTGACCGAGGTCCGGTCGATCTCCTGCGACGACGGCGACACGCGCAAGACACTGTGGCGTGCCCATGACGGCACGCTGATCGAATCGGTGCTGATGCGCTACCCGGACCGGATCACGCTGTGCGTGTCCAGCCAGGCCGGCTGCGGCATGGCGTGTCCATTCTGCGCCACCGGGCAGGCCGGGCTGCAGCGAAACCTGTCCACGGCCGAGATCGTCGAGCAGGTCCGGCTCGCAGCTCGCGCGGCCCGGGACGGCGCGATGGGCGGCCCGGGGCGGCTGTCGAACGTGGTCTTCATGGGCATGGGGGAGCCGCTGGCGAACTACAAACGGGTGCTCGCGGCGGTCCGGATGATCACCGCGCCGGCCCCGGCCGGGCTGGGCATCTCGGCCCGCTCGGTGACGGTGTCCACGGTCGGCCTCGTTCCGGCCATCGAACGCCTGACGGCGGAGAAACTGCAGGTCAGGCTGGCGGTTTCACTGCACACACCCGATGACGAACTGCGCGACACCCTGGTCCCGGTGAACGACCGCTGGAAGATCGACGAGGTGCTGCGGGCCGCGCGGGCCTATGCCGACACGACCGGGCGGCGGGTGTCGATCGAGTACGCGCTCATCCGCGACATCAACGACCAGCCGTGGCGGGCGGACATGCTCGGCAAACTGCTCCGCGAGCATCTCGGGCAGCTGGTGCACGTCAATCTGATCCCGCTGAACCCGACGCCCGGATCGCAGTGGGATGCCTCGCCGAAGCCGGTGCAGGACGAGTTCGTCCGTCGCGTTCGTGCTCAGGGCGTCGCCTGCACGGTGCGGGACACCCGCGGTCAGGAAATCGCCGCAGCCTGCGGGCAACTCGCGGCCGCCGAAAGGTAGCGCCGGCACACGCTGGCGCTTTCCCGGCCGGGGTGCCGGGGAAAGTCGCCTCAGGGTCGGCGGGCGCGATCCTTGCGGATCTTGATCTCGCCGGCGATCAGCCAGATTGCCATCAGGCCGGCGATGGCCACCAGCCACCAGTCCTCGACCAGCGACTCGTGATTGCCGAACATCAGCAGCAACAGCCCGACGACCCCGAGCCACAGCAGGATCCGCGAGCCGCGCGGTGCGAATTCACGCCAGGATCCGTGCCAGCCCCATTCTTCGCTGGGCGCGTCAGGGTTATAGGCCACCATCTGGCCGGGTTGCACCTTGGCGACCTCGGCCCCGTGGCTGTCGTCCTGCTCGTCCGCTCCGGAGCGGTGCTCTAGCGACGTGCCGGCCACAGGTCCTCCCAAGTTGCTGTGCGGATCTTGCTGAATGGATCTTGTCGGGTCCATCTTGACACGCGCGAACTCGAGCGGCCGCGTCGGGCGCAGCGCGGCGGTGTTGCCGTCCGTCAGGTCGACGGTTTGCGACTCAGGGTGATCACTGCGGTGAGGGCGCGCTCACCGTCCGCGGTCTTGGCGGTCAGGTCGAGATGGCCATCAGTGGCGCTCACCCATCCGGTCAGTGTCGAGCCGGCCGCAAGCGTTCGCGGCACCCGGACCGTGCCCCCGGTCTCGCACGGTTGCAGGTCGGTCTCGTTGTCCACCAGGAGGTTCGGCGGCAGCACGCCGCTCACCGGCTGATCGTCGATCAGCACCCCGGACAGCATCGTGCGGCCCTCGACGTCCGGTGCAGCACCCGACGTCAGCCACCAGGTCCGGTGCACCGCCCCGCTGCTATCCGTTGATGCCGAGTACACGGACACGCCGGGGATGCCCGCCGGGGTGATACCCAAGGTCATCGACAGTGGGTTGGGGTCATCGAACCGGCCGGTCCCGACCACCGGACCCTGCAGGGCCAGCGCGGCACTCCGGGTGTACGACGATGTCCCGCCGGTGGCCGCGCAGCGGCCGAGAACGGTGATCGTCAGCTCCGCGGTTCCGGTCCAGGCGGCGGGTAAGCGGAGCCCGGAACCCGGCAACAGCGGAGCCGGCGTCGCGGTGGCGGTGGTCGATCCGCGGGTCGTGTCTGATGCGGTGACGTCGGAACCGGACAGGGCGGGTTTCTGCGCCGTCGTCGGGGTGGCTGAACCCTCGCTGGCGAACCCTGAACCGGACGGCGCCGGGGAGTCGCTCGCCAATGGGGTCGATGATGACGCCGGACTCCGTCCGGTGATCTGGATCAACCCCCACACGACCAGCACGGAGCACACCAGCGCGGCGACCATGACGATCGTCACCCAGCGGGTGTTCAGCGAGCTGCGGGTGGCCACTGGCCCAGTATGTGCGGGTCGGCGTCGAACTATGGCACCTTGAGGTGATTCCCATCCCGGTGACAGACAATCGGAGTTCTGTCGCTGGTCGCGACCGGGAATCGAGTCTGACGACGTCGACCCAATGGTGGAGGAAGATGACGGTCGTGACGAACTCGCCGCCAGCTGGTGCCAACCCCGGTCCACCCACTGGTGAAGCCCCGTGGGCCGGACGTCGGCGGATCCTCATCCTGGGCTCGACCGGGTCGATCGGCACCCAGGCATTGGACGTCATCGCCGCACACCCGAAGGCTTTCGAAGTCGTTGGTCTGGCGGCCGGCGGAGCGCGGCCCGGGTTGCTCGCCCAGCAGGCGGCAGCGCACCCCGCCGCCGTGATCGCGGTGGCCGGCAGTGCAGGCGGGTTCGCGACGGACGACCGCACCGTGATCGCCGGCGACCGTGCGGCAACCGAGTTGGTCGAATCCGTCGATGCCGACATCGTGTTGAACGGAATCACCGGCTCGATCGGACTGGAACCCACTCTCGCCGCGCTGCAGATCGGCCGAGTACTCGCGTTGGCGAACAAGGAATCTCTGGTGGCCGGTGGGTCGTTGGTGACCGGTGCGGCAGCTCCCGGCCAGATCGTGCCTGTCGATTCGGAACACAGTGCGCTCGCCCAGTGTCTGCGAGGTGGTGCGCCGCAGGAGGTTTCACGGTTGGTGGTGACCGCGTCGGGCGGTCCGTTCCGTGGCCGGACCGCCGCGCAGATGGCCGAAGTGACCGCGGCGCAGGCGCTCGCCCACCCGACGTGGGCAATGGGTCCGGTGGTCACCATCAACTCCGCGACCCTGGTCAACAAGGGCCTGGAGGTGATCGAGGCGCACCTGCTGTTCGACATCCCCTACGACCGGATCGAGGTCGTCGTGCACCCGCAGTCGGTGATCCACTCGATGGTGACTTTCGTCGACGGATCGACCCTGGCCCAGGCAAGTCCACCGGACATGAAGCTGCCGATCGCGCTCGCGCTGGCCTGGCCGCATCGGCTGGGTAGGGTCGCGGCGGCCTGTGACTTCACCGCGGCGGCCAACTGGACGTTCGAACCGGTCGATCGGCAGGCTTTCCCCGCACTGGACCTGGCTATCGCTGCGGGCAACGCCGGCGGCACCGTCCCGGCGGCTTTCAACGCCGCCAACGAGGAGGCAGTCGATGCCTTCCGTCATGGTCACTTGCGTTTCACAGGCATCTCCGACGTTCTGGCGCGCATTCTTGACGGGGCCGATCAGCTCCGGAGCAACCCACGGGATGTTCAGGACGTCTGGGCCACGGAAGACTGGGCCCGGCGACGGGCGCGGGAAATCATCGAAGCAGCGGCCAACACGGTCGCCTTCGCCAACGACAACTCGGCGACGACGCAGGCCGACAACAGCAGGGTGGGGGCGGCACGCTAGATGTGGATCGCGATTGGCGTCGTGCTTTTTGCACTCGGCCTGCTCTTTTCCATCGCCTGGCACGAACTGGGTCATCTGACCTTTGCCAAGCTGTTCAACGTCCGCACCACTCAATACATGATCGGCTTCGGCAAGACGGTCTGGTCCAAGCAGGTCGGTGAGACCGAGTACGGGTTCAAGGCCATCCCGCTCGGCGGCTATATCCGGATGATCGGCATGGTGCCGCCCGGCCCTGACGGGCGGCAGCGGATCAGCACCACCGCCTCCGGAGCCGGCGGGATGGTCCGCAACATCGTCGAGGAGACCAGGGCCGGCGACCGGTCGCAGGTCACCGAGGTCGATGACGGTAGACAGTTCTACCAACTGCACCCTGCCAAGCGGATCGTCGTGATGATCGCCGGACCGATGATGAACCTGATCCTCGCGGTCGGAATCTTCGCGGTGATCATGATGGGCATCGGGATTCCGATGCCGAGTACCACTGTCAGCACTGTCAGCCAATGCGTCATTCCGGCAGCCGCTGCCGGAACCGCGCAGCGGTCCGACTGCACGCCCGCCGACCCGGCAACCCCGGCGGCGCTCGCCGACTTGCTGCCAGGTGATCAGATCGTCGGCTTCAACGGCACCCCGGTGACCGGCTGGGATCAGTTGACCGGTCTCATCCAGTCCGCCGCCGGCACCACGGTGCAACTGGACTACATCCGCGACGGGCAGCAGGTCACCAAGTCCATCCCGATCGTGCAAACCCAGCGCCCGGTGCTCGACGATCAGGGCAAGCAGATCGGCATCAAGGACGCCGGTTTCCTGGGCATCAGCGTGACCAATCCCTATACGCAGCAGTCCTTCGGTGCCGCCGTGACACAGACCGGAGCGTTCATCGGCGCGGCGGCCAAGGCGGTGGTGGCGATTCCCGCCCGAATACCGGCGCTCTGGGACGCCGTGTTCAACGGCGCTCCTCGGGGTCTCGACTCGCCCGTCGGCATTGTCGGCGCCGGACGGATCGGCGGCGAGATCCTGGATTCGAACAACACCAGCAGCACCGACAAGCTGTTGCTCTTCCTGAATCTGTTGGCCGGCTTCAACATGAGCCTGTTCCTGCTCAATATGCTGCCGCTGCTGCCACTGGACGGCGGACACATCCTGGGAGCGATGATCGAATGGGTCCGCAAGGGTTGGGCGAAGGCTCGGCACAAGGCTGATCCCGGGCCCTTCGACGTGGCAAAGTTGATGCCGGTGGCGTATGTGGTCGTGCTGTTGTTCGGTGGGCTGTTCCTGCTGACGTTGGCCGCGGACATCATCAACCCGGTCAAGCTGTTCGGCTGACCGGCGCAATTCCGGTTCCACCATTGCTAGCTGAGAGAAGTCATCGACATGTCCGTCACCAGCTCGTCCGGAGTCGCCATCGGACTAGGCCTGCCGACCATGCCGGCCGACCGGGTCGTGCCGGTGCTGGCGCCTCGGCGCAGGACCCGGCAGTTGAATGTCGGCGGCATCGGGGTCGGCAGCGAATCACCGGTATCGGTGCAGTCAATGACCACGACCGTGACGGCGGACATCAACGCCACGCTGCAGCAGATCGCCGAATTGACCGCGACCGGTTGCCAGATCGTGCGGGTTGCCGTTCCGACCAACGACGACGCGGACGCGCTTGCCGTCATCGCGAAGAAATCCCAGCTCCCGGTGATCGCTGACATTCATTTCCAGCCGAAGTACGTGTTCGCGGCGATCGACGCCGGGTGCGCCGCGGTCCGGGTCAATCCCGGCAACATCAGGGCCTTCGACGACAAGGTCGGCGAGATTGCCCGTGCGGCAAAGGCCGCTGGGACCCCTATCCGGATCGGCGTCAACGCCGGCTCGCTGGACAAACGGCTGCTGGCGAAGTACGGCAAGGCCACCCCGGAGGCGCTGGTCGAATCCGCGTTGTGGGAATGCTCGCTCTTCGAGGAGCACGACTTTCGGGACATCAAGATCTCGGTGAAGCACAACGACCCGGTGATCATGGTCCGGGCGTATGAATTGTTGGCCGAGCAGTGTGACTACCCGTTGCACCTCGGTGTGACGGAGGCCGGCCCGACGTTCCAAGGCACCATCAAGTCCGCCGTGGCGTTCGGGGCGCTGCTTTCGCGTGGGATCGGCGACACCATTCGCGTCTCGCTGTCCGCGCCGCCGGTGGAGGAGGTCAAGGTCGGGCTGCAGATCCTGGAGTCGCTCAACCTGCGCGAACGCGGCCTCGAGATCGTCTCGTGCCCGTCCTGCGGGCGGGCGCAGGTCGACGTGTACACGCTGGCCGAGCAGGTGTCGGCTGGTCTTGAAGGCTTGGACGTACCGCTGCGGGTGGCCGTCATGGGTTGCGTGGTGAACGGACCGGGGGAGGCTCGCGAGGCCGACCTCGGTGTTGCCTCCGGCAATGGCAAGGGGCAGATCTTCGTCAAGGGCGAGGTCATCAAGACGGTCCCGGAGTCGCAGATCGTGGAGACGCTGATCGAAGAGGCGATGCGACTGGCCGACCTGATGCGTGACGCCGGCGTGGTCAGCGGAGAACCGTCCGTCACTCTGGCCTGATCCCTGAATCAAGCAGGACGGGCGGGGCGTGGCATTGTGTGCGGTAGCTGCCAACTGCGACAGTGAGGCATCCCTATGCTGACCGCCAGCTTTGCCCGGACCCTCGGTCCCGGGCATGCGTCGCAGGTTGCCCGGGTGCTCCAGGCGGATCCGATCTCCTCCTGCATGGTGGCGGCCCGGTTCGAGCAGGTCGGGATGAACGAAAGAGCCATGGGCGGGCAGTTCTGGGGCGTCGGCGGTGGTCGCGACGGTCTGCTGTTCGCGGGTGCGTCCATGGTGCCGTTGGCCGGAGACGGCGCCGCGATGCGGTCGTTTGCGCATGTGGCGGCCCGGCGCGGACGCAAGTGTGCGACCATCCTCGGCCCGGCCGACCTGGTGCTGTCGCTCTGGGAACGACTCGAGCCGCGTTGGGGTCCGGCCCGTGACGTCCGGGCGGATCAGCCGCTGATGTCATGCCAGGTGGAACCGCTCGGTCCCCTCGATCCGAACGTCCGGTTGGTCCGGCCCGATGAATTGGACGCCTATTTCCCGTCGGCGGTGGCGATGTTCACCGAAGAGGTCGGCGTCGACCCCCGGGTGGGCGACAACGGCCGGGGGTATCGAGCGCGGATCTCGGAGCTGATCGGCGCCCGCCGGGCCTACGCCCGGTTCGACGGTGAAACGGTGATGTTCAAGGCGGAGGTCGGCTCGCTGTCCACCACGGTCGCGTTGATCCAGGGCGTCTGGGTACATCCGCAGCTGCGCGGCCGCGGGTTGGCTGCGCCCGCCATGGCCGCAGTGGTCCGGGCGATCCAGCGGGACATGCGCCGCACGCCCAGCCTGTACGTGAACCAGTACAACCACGCGGCCCGCCGGACCTACGACCGGATCGGATTCCGCCAGGTGGGCAGGTTCGCGTCGGTGTTGTTCTGAAAGGTACTGCGGTGCAGTTGGTCTCGCCTCGCCTGCTGGCTCAGCCGCGGGCCATCTCGTCGACACAGACCGTGACAGCGAGCAGGAACGGTTGGTTCTCGGCCGCGCCGATCTCCACGCCGTAGGTGTCGCGGACCCGGAACCACTTCTTCGAGATCGTGGCAATCGTTTCCCCATCACGTTCGATCTCGTATTCGTGGTCGACGAAGTTGCCGTGTGCGTGCAGATCTTTGCCGCTGTCCGGGTCGATCGTGTACCGATCGCGGATACCGAGCATCGCCTTGTGCACCGTCGCCTCGGTTCCACCGCACTCGATGTGCATCTTGTCCCGGACGCTCAGCTTGCGCTCCTGGATCTTCGCCAGCTCGTGGCCGTCGTGGTCCTCCAGAATGAAGGTCTGCCGGAACCTGACCGCCTTTCCGTTCACCTTGTAAACCTTGTCCCCGGACTCGTTCTCGATCCAGAAATCGTCGCCGATGGACAGCAACTTTTCCCGCATCTGGTAGCGCTGGACGGGTGGCGGGTCCTCGTGTGATCGGTGGAACAGTCCCATTGCCTACTCTTCTCTGTGAACCTGGAGGGCGACGCGGTGATCAGCCCGACACAGTGTCGATCTTTGGCCGGATCAGCACACTGTGCATCACCTGTTGTGGGTTAACGTCCCACACCCGACGTGCCAGCGACTCGCGGCGTGGATCAGGGTAGCCGCAGGATGCGCTCGGTGAGGAAAGCGGACACCGGTATCGCTATCGGACGCAGAACTAGCGGTAGTGTTGTCGGTGAACTACTGAGCGTGTGCGGCAGTAGTGAGACTTCGCGAGTTGGCCCAGAGAACGGGCAGATCGCCGCGGAGTACGACCAAGGGGCGTGCAGTGACTGCGACGATGACCGTCGAAACTGGTCGGGCCCATCGGGGTTACCGGCATGAGGCGTTGTTGTACCGGGGACGGCAGGGCTTTCTGGACGCAGTCGTGCCGTTCGTCCGGGACGGTGTCGAGCGTGGTCAGCCGGTTCTCGTTGCCGTGATAGCGCCGCGCATTGCAGCGCTGCGTGATGCGCTCGGGCCCGCCGCCGACCACGTGCACTTCGTGGATATGGCCGAGTTGGGGCGAAACCCGGCGCGCATCATCCCGGCCTGGCGAGAGTTCATCGACAGTCACAGGACAACCGATCCGGACGACCCGGACAGCCGCGTTGTCAGCCCCATTCGGGGTGTCGGGGAACCGGTGTGGGTGGGCCGCAGTCACAGCGAGATCGAAGAGTGTCAGTTTCACGAGGCTTTGCTCAATCTCGCCATATCGCCGGACACACCGCTCTGGCTGCTCTGCCCCTACGACGCGGATGCACTCGGCGCGGACCTCATCGATGAGGCGCACCGCAGCCATCCGGCGATCATCGAATCGGACAGCTACCGAGGTAGCACGACCTATGGCGGCGCCTACCACGTCGGGTCGCTCTTCGGGCTCGAACTGCCGCCGCCCGTTGGTCCGGTCCGAAATCTGGTGGTCAACGGCGACGACGGTCATCAGGTGGCGGACTGGGTGCGCCGTTGGGCGGAGGCATCCGGGCTCAGTGGTGCACGTGCCGGCAGATTGGCAACGGCGATGCGGACCATCACCCGGTCAAGCGTGACCCGCCCCGGTCACAGCGAGGTTCTGCAACTGTGGCAGGAGTGCTCGGCACTGATCTGCCAGATTCATGATTCGGCGCATGTCCAGGATCCGATGATCGGCCGTCACTCCGGAGGGCAGGACACCCCGCGCGGGAGTGCCCTGCAGATCGCCAACGACCTCTGTGACTTGGTACAGGTCAGGTCCGGCCCCAGCGGCACCACGGTCCGGGTTCACACCTGGCTCTAGTGCGCCCAGCGCCACAAGGTCTCGACGGCCATGCCCGTGATGTGGTTGACCTGAGGATCTCATCCGTCGCGGATGTCGTGACCTGGGACTGTCGGACCGCTGGGGATACTGGTCGCATGACGTTGGTAGTCCTCCACCGGCGGCGCCGTCCGCGCCGACAGTTGACCGGGCTCGTACTCGCCCTCGTTCTGCTGCTCACCGTTTCATGCACCAGCGAACAACCCACCGATGCGCCAGGTCCTGACCAGCAGATTGCCGCCTTCATTTCCGACTGGCAGCAGCTTCACCCGGGTGCGGCCGCAGATCTCACCTCCGATCCCGCCGCGGCCGCTCTGATGCTCGGCGAGGTCAACACCAACCTGCACCCGGACTCACTGACCATCACCACGGGGAGCGTGAATCGGACCGGACCGGACACTGCCACGACGACGGCCACCTTCAGCTGGGAACTGCCGAACGCCGGAACCTGGACGTATCCGGCCACCTGGACCTGGCAGCGTGCGTCGTCGAACTCCGATTGGCTGCTGGACTGGTCACCGACCGTCGTACATCCGAAACTCAGCGAACGACAGACGCTGGCCATCCGAACGTCCGATCCCCAGCAGGGCGTCATGGTCGACCGGAACAACAACCAGATCGTGTCGCCGGTGCGCGTCTTCTCGGTGGTGCTACTGCCCGGCACGGTGCCCGACGTCGCAGCCACCGCGGCCGTTCTCGCCCCGGTCCTGGCCCCGCTCGATCCCACCATCACCGCGGACGGCATTGCGGCTGGGGCCGCCGCAGCTGGGGCCGCCGCAGCTGTGGCGGCCGCTACTGCGCCGGCAACGGATACAGCAGGTCCGGACACCGGTGGCTCCAGTGCTTCCGAGCCCGACCCATCGACGGCCGCCGGACGAGAGACACCGACAGCAGCTGCCACTGCTGTTGACCCGGCCACCGTCGGCTACACGGTCATCAACCTCCGCGAGGGCGACTACGTCAAGGTGAAGGCACAGCTCGACGCCATCCCCGGGCTGAGGTTTCCCTCTGAGGTGCGCAACCTCCCGCCGACCCGGGACTTTGCCCGGGCACTGTTGGCGCAGGTCACCCCAGCTGTCATTGACCGGATGCGCGGCACCGCCGGGTGGAAGGTAATCATCGTCGACACCACCGGCGGCGCACTGGAGACGCTCATCGATCAGCCGGCAGTCGCAGGTGAACGAGTCACCCTCACCATTGACAGCGCCGTTCAACGGGCCGCGGAGGCCGCACTGGCCGATGTCCCGCAGCCCGCCGTGTTGCTGGCGATGCAGCCCTCGACCGGCGAGTTGCTCACCGTCGCCCAGAACGCGGCGGCGAATGCCCAGGGGGCGCCCGCGTTGACCGGCCAGTACCCACCTGGATCGACCTTCAAGGTGGTCACAGCGACGGCCGGCCTCGATCGAGGCCTGATTGCTCCGGGCACGCCCGTGGCCTGCCCGGGCGCCTTCTCCATCGACGGCCGGGAGATCCACAACGCGCACGACTTCGATCTCGGCACCGTGGATTCGACGCTGGCATTCGCCAAATCGTGCAACACGACCTTTGCCAAGCTCTCCACCCAAATGCCCGGCGATGCGTTGCCAGTCGCTGCCACCGATTACGGTATCGGACTGGATTTCGTGGTCGACGGTGTCACCACGCTGACCGGGAACGTCCCCAATGCCGCCACCTCGGTGCAACGAGCGGAAAACGGATTCGGTCAGGGCGATGTGCTGATCACGCCGTTCTCGGCAGTGCTGATGGCGGCGACCGCGCAGCACGGCTCGATGCCGATGCCGCTGCTGATCCGCGGTACGACGACGACAGTGGACAAGCCCGCCCCGGTCCGGGCCGCCGCGGTGCAGCAAGCGGTCCAGACCTACATGAAGGCCGTCGTGGACGAGGGCACCGGACGAGGGCTCGAGGCTTTCGGTGACGTCTACGCCAAGACGGGCACGGCGGAGTTCGCCGCGGAGGATGGTTCGACCCATGCCCACGCCTGGACCGTGGGATACGTCGGGGACATGGCATTTGCCGCGTTGGTCGTCGGAGGCGAGGACTCGGTCCTCACCAATCAGATTGTCATGAAGTTTCTGGGATCCCTCTAGCGCTCCGGGGCTCCGCGACCTACCGGGCTCCGATCATCACGCGGTGGTCGTAGGCTCGTCGTCATGCTGCGCACTGCCCTCGAGCCCGGACGCCAGACGCCGATCCGGCAGGTCCCCGCCTCGATACCGCGACCCGAATACGTTGGACGGGACAATCCCGCGAAGAGCACCGATCCTTGGGTGCAGCCGGCGGAGATCATCGAGAAGATGCGGATCGCCAGCCGGATCGCGGCCAGAGCCATGGCGGCGGGGGCGGCGGCGATAGCGCCCGGCGTCACCACAGACGAGATCGACCGGATCGTGCACGAGTACATCTGCGACCACCACGCCTATCCGTCCACGTTGGGCTACAAGCACTTTCCGAAGTCCTGCTGCACGTCGCTGAACGAGGTGATCTGCCACGGGATCCCGGATTCGACCATCATTGAAGACGGCGACATCGTCAATATCGACGTCACGGCCTACATCGACGGGGTGCACGGCGACACCAATGCCACCTACCTGGCGGGGAATGTGTCGGAGGAAAACCGACTGCTCGTGGAGCGCACGCAGGAGGCGCTGCGGCGGGCCATCAAGGCGGTCGCGCCCGGTCGCCAGCTGAACGTCATCGGGCGGGTCATCGAGTCGTACGCCAAGCGGTTCGGCTACGGGGTGGTCCGCGACTACACCGGTCATGGGATCGGCCGGACGTTCCATTCCGGGTTGGTCATCCTGCATTACGACGAGCCGAGCGTCACCACCGTCATCGAGAAGGGCATGACCTTCACCATCGAACCGATGATCACCCTTGGCGGGATCGATTGGGACGTGTGGGACGACAAGTGGACCGTGACCACCAGGGACAAATCCTGGACCGCTCAGTTCGAGCACACTCTGGTCGTCACCGATTCCGGCGCCGAGGTGCTCACGCTGCCTTGAGCGCGGCGCGACGAACGCCGGGCGCCGGATGTCCTGACGGTTACGCTTCGCCGGTGATGGCAGCGAAACCGCCGAGCGCTGGTGTGGCAGACGGTGCGCCCGATGCCGTCGGCAGCTTTAGCGAGCCGCGGTCACTGCAGAAGTACGGCTACACCGACCACGAGACGTCCGACTTCTGCTACCAGGGTAATGACCTGTCTCAGGACAGCTGAGCCTCTGCTTGCAAGGCATTCCCGGTCGGCGAGCCGGCCGGGATGTTCTGCGTCCGGGTTTCGAGCGGGTAGGCCAACGCCGCACCGGACACCGAGATGCTCACGCGCGCACCGGGTAGCACTTCGTCGCCGCCGAGTAATCGACAGGTCACGGAGGTTGCGGGCAGCCCGGCGGTGGCCGGCAGTTCGGCGGTGACGACGCAGTCGTGACCGAAGTAGTCCACCGATGACACCACCGCCGGAACCCCGCGGACCATCGATCCGTCAGAGGGTTCGAAACGATGGATTTCCAGTTGTTCGGGTCGGAGCATCAGCATGGCCGGGCCGTCGAACCCGAGCCTGCCCTGCGGCCGACGGACTGTGATGTCACCGAGTGCGCCGCTGGCGATTTCCCCGTGCACCAATCCTGGGACGGTGCAGGTCTCCCCGATGAACTCCGCCGTCGGCAGGTCGACGGGGTCGTCATAGACCTGTCGGGGATTTCCGACCTGGGCGAGCCGGCCGGATCGCATGATCGCGATCTGGTCGGCGAAGGACAGTGCCTCGGCCTGATCGTGCGTCACCAACAGCGTGGTGACCCCGGTCGCGGCGAGTGCTGCCGCCACCAGGGACCGGGTCTCCGCTCGGAGCGAGGCGTCGAGTGCGGAGAACGGCTCGTCCAACAGCACCAGCCGTGGCTGCGGTGCCAGGGTTCGAGCCAGTGCGACCCGCTGCTGCTGGCCGCCCGACAGCTCGTGTGGGTATCGGCCGGCCAGCGACGCGTCGAGGCTGACCAATTCCAGCAGTTCACCGAGCCGGCCGGTGTTCTTGCGGATGCGGCGGGGCAGGCCGAAGGCAACGTTCTGGGCGACTGTCAGGTGTGGGAACAGCGCGCCTTCCTGGGCGAGGTAACCGAGTCGCCGTTGCTCCGGCGGAACCTGCCGGGTCTGCCCGCTGACCGGTTGGCCGCCGATCTCGATCGATCCGCCGTCCGGGCGGAGGAACCCGGCGACCAGTCGGAGCAAGGTGGTCTTCCCGCACCCGGACGGGCCGAGAACCGCGGTGATCCCGCCCGTCTCGATCTCCAGGCTGACCCCCCGCAGGACAGGGTTGCCGTTGAACGATTTGGTCAGGTCGGTGACCTGCAGTGCGCTCGCACGCTCGTTCATCGGCCACGCACCCGGCGCGACTGCTGCAGCAAGAGATAGGTGACGGGAGCCGAGATGATGATCATCATTGCCGCGTAGGGTGCCGCTTCCACATAGTCGATGCCGGCCGTCAGGCTCCAGAATCTCGTCGCCAGGGTCGTCGTGCCGATCGGCGACAGTAACAAGGTTGCCGTCAACTCGGTTGCGCCGGCGATGAAGACCAGTGCCGCCGCGGAAAAGATGCCCGGTGCGGCGAGCGGTACGACGACCCGGCGCAGGGTGGCGCTGGGGCGCAGGCCGAGTGCGCGGGAGGCTTCCTCGAGTTCGGGTGGAGCCTGCAACAGCGCGGTGCGCAGCGCCACCATCGCTCGCGGCAGGAAGAGCACAACGTAGGCCGCAATGAGCGTCAGCGTCGTCTGATAGATCGGCCGAGCCAACCGGATCGCCACGGTGATCAGCGCCAGGGCGACCACGATCGACGGCAAGGCGCCCGCAACGTAGGTGAGTCGCTCCATCACCGAGGTCCACCGGCTCCGGTAGCGCACCGCGAGGTACGCAACGGGGAATCCCAGCAAGACGGTGGCAACGGCACCCAGTCCGGCCAGCGTGATGGTCGTCAGTGAGGTGGCGAGGGCCTCCGCCCATGATGTGCTGCCCCTACCCAGCCAGTAGGCCACGCTGGACAGCGGCACCGCGAGTGCGGCTCCGACCAACACGGTCAGGAAAGCAACCGCCGGGATCTCGCCGAGGCCGAGGTGCCGTGGATCCGGCAGCCGAGCGGAACCGGAACCGATCCTGGAATGGCGCCCGCGACCGGACAGCCCGGCCTCGCCGGCAACCAGGACCAGGCAGCAGGCCACCAGCACGACCGCGAGCATGTTGGCCGCCGCGCTGGCGAAACTGGAGGAGTACTGGTCGTAGATCGCCGTCGTGAAGGTGGCGAACCGCAACATGCTGAAGGCGCCGAACTCCGAGAGGCAATGCAGTCCGACCAGCAGGGTGCCGCCGAGAATTGCGGGCCTTAGCTGGGGGAGTACCACCCGGACGAAAACCGCCACCGGCCGTAAACCCAGGGTGCGCGCCTGCTCCTCCCACGCCGGATCGAGACCGCGCAGGACGGCCGCCACCGGCAGGTAGACGAAAGGAAAATAGGCAAGTGTCATGATCAACGTGGCACCGAAAAGGCCGTCGATCCCGGGGAACACCGAGATCCAGCCGTAACTGGTGACAAAGGCCGGGATGGCAAGCGGGGCCACCAGTAGCGGACCCCAGAATCGGTGACCGGCGACCCTGGCCCGCTCGACCAGGTAGGCGGCCGCGGTACCGATGACCGCCGTCGCCGTGCAGGACAGCACGACGAGCAGCCAGGTGTTGACCAGCAGCTCACCCACCCGTGGCCGGAAGATCAACCGGCGTACCGTATCCCACCCCGCGGTCAGGGTGGAGTAGAGGATGAAGCCCACCGGAATCAGGCACAGCAGGGTGACGGCCAGTGCCACCAACAGCATCACCGTTGGCGGTCGCAGCTTGCGCTCGGGTCGAAGCCGAACGTCGGATCCGCTGGCGTCGGGTACACCGCCGGCCCAGTCGGGAGGCATACCGCCGGTCCCGACGGGGTCGCCCCGCAAGGTGTCCCTCAGAGGAGTCCTGCCTCCGTCATCAGCTCGGCGACCTCACGGCCGTTCAGGGTGGCCGGGTCGATCGTGGGTGGTTGCAATTCGCTGATCGGCTTCAGCGCCGCGTTGGCCGGGACGTCACTGCCGATCGGGTACTCGAACACGGTATCCGCAACGATCTGCTGACCGGCCTTGCTGGTGATGAACG
Source organism: uncultured Actinomycetota bacterium (assembly GCA_963730295.1). Lineage (GTDB taxonomy): Bacteria > Actinomycetota > Actinomycetes > Mycobacteriales > Nakamurellaceae > Nakamurella. The sequence continues at coordinate 598,080 of CAVSRE010000020.1, forward strand.
CCAGGAACTGCTGGGCCTGTTCCTGCTTCGTGCTGGAGGCCAGCACGCCGCCGCCGGACACACTCAGGAAGGCACCGGGATCCTGGTTGCCCCAGAACAGCAGCTTGGTCTTGTTGCTGTTCTCGGCGGTGCCTGCCTGGTCGCCGTACCAGTAGTAGTGGTAGATCACGCCACCCGGAACTTCGCCGGCGTTGACCGCCTTCATCACGGTGGTGTTGCCCCGATAGATGCCGGCACTTGTCTTCATCGCGTCCAGCCAGGCCGAGGTGGCGTCGGCGCCCTTGAGCTCCAGGATTGCGCTCACGATGGCCTCGAAATCGGCCCCGCTCGGCGATGCCGCCCACTTGCCCTGCCACGCCGGGTCCTGCAGGTCCATGATCGACGCCGGCAGGTCGGTTTCCGGCAGCAGGTCGGTGTTGTAAACGAAAACCGTTGACCGGGCGGCTATCCCGACCCAGTTGCCGGTTGACGGGTTGTAGCGGGACGGCACTTGCGCGACTGTTGCGGCATCGACCGGAACGAACAATCCGGCCTGTTCGACGATGTTCATGCCAGGTGAATTCTCGGTCAGGAACACGTCGGCCGGTGATCCGGAGCCCTCCGCGACCAGCTGGTTGGCCAGCTCGTTGTCGCTGCCGTTGCGCATCTCGATCTTGATTCCGGTCTCCGAAGTGAAAGCATCGGCCCACGCCTGGGTCAGGTTCTCGTGCTGCGCGTTGTAGACCACCAGCCCGCCGGTACCGGTTCCGACCGGCTCGGGTTCTCCCGCGGCCGCCGAGGAACTACCTGACGCGGCGTTCGCGGTCGCAGTGCTGGAATCGGCGCTCGACGAGCTGGAACTGGCGCCACCACCGGAACTGCAGGCGCTGAGCACGGCCAGTGCGGCCGCGGCGATCGCGGCGAACCGGAACGTGCGGGCACGTCGGGTCATGAGAAGTCCTCCTGGGGCGGGCAGAGGCGTCGGTGCCGGTCCGACACAGATCGGGTCACCACGGTCGTTGGTGGCACGCTAGGCGCTAGGTAAGGCTTACCTATTAAACACCACCGGAACGTGGTCGTGGTTCACGGAGCTCCAGATACTGCTTCCCAGTACTTCTTCCCAGCAACCCGTCGGGCCGACGTCGGTCAGCTACCGGTGGGTTTCGGCAGCGCGAGCAGGGCGTTCTCCACCACTTCGCTGAGCGCCGGATGAATCCAGTACTGACCGCGGGCGACATCATGAGCGCGCTGACCGAACGACATCGCCTGGATCAGCGGCTGAATCACCGTCGCTGCCTCCGGGCCGATCGCGTGTGCTCCGATCAGCAGTCCGGTCGCCGGATCCGCCAGGACCTTGACGAAACCGGTGGTGTTCTCCCGAGCCCAACCGGCGGCGGTGCCGCCGTAGTCACGCCGACCGACCACATAGGCGACGTTGCGGCCCTTCGCCTGCTCCTCGGTCAGGCCGACCGAGGCGATCTGTGGTTCGGTGAAGACGGCCGCCGGGACGAACCGGTGGTCTGTCCTCACTCGGTCGCCGGGATTCCTCAGGTTGTGCCGGACGACCCTCGCCTCATGGTTCGCCACGTGTTTGAGCGCGAACGGCGAACTGATGTCGCCGAGCGCGTAGATGCCGGGAACTACCGTCTCCTGATACTCGTCGACGACGATCAGACCCTTGGCGTCGACTGCCAGACCGGTCGCCGGCACATTCAGCAGGTCGGAATTCGGTCGCCGGCCGGTTGCCAGCAACAGCAGATCAGCCTCGATGGTCGCCTCGCCGTAGGGACCCTCGATGAATACGGTCACACCGTCACCGTCGGCCGTCGTTGGCTTGATGCCACAGACATCGGTGTCCAACCGCAGGTCGTACCGGTGCTGGGTGTAGCGGGTGAAAGTCGTCGCCACGTCAATGTCGTGGTGCCGGAGCATCCGGGACCCACGGACCAGCTGGGTGACCTTGGTGCCGAACGAGGCGAAGATGTGCGCGAATTCGGCCGCGATGTACCCGCCACCGACGACGACGAGTCGCTGCGGGAGTTCCTCGATCCGCATGATCGTGTCCGACGTGTGCACCACCCCGCGCCCGATCGTCTCCTCGTCCAGCCCCGGAATGTCCGGAATCACCGGGCGTCCGCCGGCCGCCAGCACAAATCGGTCCGCGTTGATCCCGGTCGATCCACCGTTGTTCAGATCAACCGTCATCGCCTTCGGCCCGGTGAACCGTCCGATGCCCGAAAGCACCGTGATATTGGGCCATTTCGATCCCTCGCGGTATTCCTGACCGCTTGCCGAGATTTCGTCGATCCGGCCGAAGATGCGGTCCCGCATGGCCGGCCAGTCGACGGAATTGATCGTGGCGTGCAGCCCGAGCGGACCCGCCTGCCGCGCGTTCTCGGCAACGTCGGCGGGGTAGACGTACATCTTGGTGGGGATGCACCCCACGTTCAGGCAGGTACCGCCGAAGCGGCCGGATTCCACGATCGCGATCGTCAGGTCCTGGAACTCCCTGCCCATGATCGTGTTGCCAGATCCGGTGCCGACGACGACCAAGTCAAAGTGCATTGATTCAGGCTAACCGCTCAGTACGCGAACTCCGGGACGATGATGGCCCGGGCCAGGGTGTGGAAGACCAGGTTGAACGAGACCGCTGTCGCGCTCGTCGTGCCGTCCACCCCGAGGCTCGCGACGTCGACCGCATGCACCACGAAGAAGTAGCGGTGCACCTGGTCACCGGCGGGCGGCGCTGGTCCGTCGTAGCCAACCGTGCCGAAGTCGTTGGCCACCTGAAAGGCCGGCCCGGGCAGGACGCCGCCCGGGCTGCCGGCACCCCGCTCCAGGGCGGTGGCCTCGGCCGGGATATCGACCACCGACCAGTGCCAGAATCCGGACGGTGTCGGGGCGTCCGGGTCGAAGCAACTCACCGCGAAGGACTTGGCCGCAGCGGGGAATCCCGTCCAGCTCAGCGCGGGCGACTGATTCCCGCCCCCGGGTGCGTCCGGCCCGTAGACGTAGGCACGATCGATCTGCTGGCCGTCGGCGATGTCCGGGCTACTGACGGTGAAGGTGTCCACGGCGGGCAGCAGCGCATAGGGATCTGGCGCTACGGGGCGGTCCAGGCTCACGGTAATCCTTTCGATCGGCGGCAAAGCCGAACGGGTAGCGGTTGGGCGAACGACGGGCCCGACGGTACCCCCCGCCGACCGGTCAGGGCCGGGCCAGGCTCTCCAGATGCAGCGCCAGATTGTCCGCATCCGCTGCCAGCACTCCGCGTCGGGCGAAGAAGTCAGCGATGTTCCGGCAGTCGCGGCGCAGGAATTCCTCGCCCTGCGGGTTGGCCACCAGATCGACGACCTGGGGGAGATCGATGACGATGCAGCCCTTTTCGTCCACCAGCACGTTGTACGGGGACAGATCGCCGTGCGTGAACCCGGCCTGCGCCAGTATTTCCAGGGTGGACACCAGGTCGTGCCACAGCTCGATGAATACCGAGGTGGTGGCGTTGAACGCGGCCAGCCGGGGAGCGGCGGTGCCATCGGGGTCGCCGATGAACTCCATCATCAGCTCGGAGCCGACCAGTTGCACCGGGTAGGGGACGCGGGCGCCGGCCATCCACAGGGTCGACAGTGCACCGAATTCGGCGGTGGCCCACTGGCCGGCGAGCAGTTCCCGGCCGAAGGCCGTCCGGGTTGCCATGGCACGGGACTCGCGTGATCGACGGATCCGCCGACCCTCCTGGTACCCGGCATCCCGATGGAACATCCGGTGATCAGCGGCCCGAAAGGTCTTGACCGCCAACAGACATCCCTCACCGCCCGGTAGTGAACGGTCGAGCAGTTCGACATCGGCCTCCTTGCCGGTCTTGATCACGCCGAGCCTGGTGTCCCTGGCCGACAGCGATGTCACCAGCCAGTCGGGGACCGGTTCCGGGCCGTGGGCAGCGACGTCATAACTGGAGTAGGGCGCCTGAGCGGGATCGGGGAGGTCCGCATCGCCATCAGCCGCCGGATCGGGTGCTGCTTCTGTCGAACTGATGTCGAGGTCGACAGCGCGCGGCCGGACTTGCCCTCGAGAACAAGCCGCGGGCCCTGTCCGTCCGTGAACCGCGGCGGGTGCGGGACCGTGCGGCGTCGTCGAACTGATCGTGCAGATCGTCAAAAGTGTCGTCGTCAGGTCCTGCGGTCGGTCACTGTTGGAGTCGTGCTTGTTGGTCGGATTGTTGATGTCGTGGGTGATGCGAAAACGTGGCACTGCGGGTCTCCTGAAGGCAGAGCACCCGGGAAAATCGGTCAGCGCGACCGTGGGTGCAAGGGGATTGGTGGGCTGCGGGTCACACAGCACAAAGACGGTGCTCATCGTCGTTTCCCCTTCCTGCTTGCTCCTGCTGTGATCGGTCCTGCGGGACCGGAGCGTGCGCCGGTCCGGCGCTCCACAACGATGCGCCGGACGGCCGTCACAGGCAACTGAATTACGCCATGACCCCGGAGGGCGGTCAGTGGGCTTTGTCACGGTCCGGTACTCGGTCGCATCGGTTACTCGTCGACTCGAGCGGTCGGCCAGCCGTGGAGAGATGTTTCCCGAGAGGAGACTCTCGTCATCGGGCGGAGAATGACCAACGGCGCCGACGGGTGTCCCGCCGGCGCCGCCGAGTTCTTAGCTGGTGCAGATCAGCTCTTGGGCGCGATCAGCAGGAGGGCCTCTCCCTGGCCGCCACCACCGCAGAGGGTGGCGACACCGGTGCCGCCACCCCGGCGCTGCAGTTCCAGTGCGAGATGCAGGGTGATGCGGGCGCCGGACATGCCGATCGGGTGGCCGAGGGCGATGGCCCCGCCATTGACGTTGATGATGTCCTCGTTGACCCCGAGCGACCGGGCCGACGCGATGCCCACCGCGGCGAATGCCTCGTTGATCTCGAGCAGATCCAGGTCGGTCGGCTCGATACCGGCCTTCACGCAGGCCGCCCGGATGGCGCGGGCCGGCTTGTCCTGCAGCGAGGAGTCGGGTCCGGCGATCATGCCGAAGGCACCGATTTCCGCGATCCAATCCAGCCCGCGGCGCTCTGCTTCGTCCTTGGACATGACGATCACGGCCGCCGCGCCGTCGGAAATCTGGGAAGATGTGCCTGCGGTGATGGTGCCGTCCTTGCGGAACGCGGGGCGGAGCTTGCCGAGTGACTCGACCGTGGTGTCCGCACGGATTCCCTCGTCGGTATCGACGACCACGTCGCCGCGCCGGCCGGGCACGACGACCGGTTCGATCTCGGACTTGAACAACCCGGCCGCGGTCGCGGCGGCTGCCCGCTGATGCGAGCGGGCGGCGAAGGTGTCCTGCTCGACCCGGGAGATCGGGTCCAGGTCATTGGTTGTCTCGGTGAGCTGCCCCATCGGTACGTCGGTGAAGATATCGTGCAGGCCGTCATGCGCGAGGTGGTCGACCAGGGTGGCGTCGCCGTACTTGAAGCCGGCCCGGGATCCGGGCAGCAGATGGGGCGCCCGTGTCATTGACTCCATTCCGCCGGCAACCACGATCTTGAACTCCCCGGCACGGATCAGCTGATCGGCCAAGGCGATGGCGTCCATGCCGGACAAACACACCTTGTTGATAGTGACAGCGGGAACATCCATGGCGATCCCGCCCGCCACCGCCGCCTGCCGGGCTGGGATCTGCCCCGCGCCGGCCTGCAGTACCTGACCCATGATCACGTAGTCGACGTCGGCGGCTGGGACTCCCGACTTGGCAAGCGCCCCGCGGATGGCAACGCCGCCGAGGTCAGTCGCGCTCACGGAAGCGAGGGCTCCGTTGAATCGGCCCATCGGCGTTCGAGCCCCAGCGACTATCACGGTTGTGGTCATGGTTGGGGGGCCTCCGCAGGTTGGGTGTTCATGAGCCACTGCTTTTCAGTGGGCGTCGTTCGGTGGTGGAACAGATTCGGTCCTAGTTCGTGAACGTGCCCGCTGGCGTGGACACGCGATACAGGTGGTGCAGGCAGGTGAGCATCTGTCGGCGACCCCGGTCGACCGGCGCCGGGTTGGATAACGGGCGATGGTCGTTCCACCCGTGATCGACCGCGCGATCCGTGAAGGGCCGTTTACTTCCACTCTCTTTAGCAGATTAGCTCTCGGGTTTGCTAACGTGCTAACAGACCGTCTGTGACGGTGGTCACATGCTTGCGGTCAATTGACGGTAGCAGCCGGTCACTCTCCAGCGCCGAGTGCTGCCGGTGAAGGTTGGCGTCTCGGAAGTGCGATAGGAGGCGCCTTTCAGTGCAAAGGTGTTGCGTAGTGGGCGCCGTCAGGAGCCGGCGACGTCACTCGTTCGGTGCTCGAGCAGCCGTCGTGCCCGGCTCTCCAGACCCTCGGCAAGCCGGTTGGGTACGGTTACTCCTGGTTCGCAATCCACCCTCGCATAGTCCGACTTGGACAGTCCGGCAGGGCGGGTCGGTCGCACTGACAGAGCCCGCTGGGCAGCGATCTTGCCGGCCGCGGATGCCTCTGTGCCGATCGACACAGCGGCGAGCGACGGGGACCGTGGCGTTCTCGCCGGGTGAGCGGCGGGCACCGGCTGGTTCAGTGCATCGAGCAGCGACATCGACCGGGTTGTCTCGGTGACCGTGACGGTGCCCTGGCACAGATGCGGGGAATCCGCCGTGAGCGGGGCGGCTCGGGCGATCACCGCGGCGATCACCCGGCCTGTCGGGTAGACGGCAGTCATATCCAGTGCGCGCAACCAGCGGGCCAGGGCGCACGGCCCACAGATCAGGTCGTCGTCCGTCATGCGCAACGTCGTGGTACCGCCTGGCGTTCTTATCGTCGCCAGGCCGCCCGAGATGGTGACGTTCCCGACGGTCAGCTCGGCAATGTTGGCGTAGGACAGTCCTGCCATCTGCGAGAGCACCAGCAGGGCGCGATCCCGGCGTCCGGTCCAGCCGCTCGTCCAGCCGTGTGACGGCAGAACGCGCAGCGCCGCCTCGACCTGCTGCGGGGTGAAGGATTGCCGGTGCAGCCGGATCGACTGATCGACGTCGGTATGTACCGGGTCGGCGCCTTGACGATGCACCTGCCGGGGGACTGCCTGATGCGGCGTTGCTGGTCGGGAACCCACCTGAGAAGAATTCAGCTGTACGGCCACCGGTTCACCTTTCCGTCTTTCGTGCACGGATGCTGTCGAGGCCCACGGACGGCTCCTGCCTTGCGCAGATCGAAGGCTGCTCATTAGCAGATTAGCCCGTTTGGATGCTAATCAGCTAATAGTGGGATGGTGACGCGGGTCAAGTGGCCACCGTTGCCGAGAAGTCCAGCAATTAAGTCAACGACTGCACAAACCGTCAGTGACGTGAACTCTACGACGAGAAATGCAGTGCTGCAGGCAGTCTCAGACCCCAGAGCAGTACATCCGGCAGCCTGGTCCGCCGCACCCCGCAGCCATCCGCGCCCAGTGCCGGGGCATTCCTGGCGCTGCTGACCGCCCAGGCGTGACCGGATCGGTCGCCGAACCGGGACCTTTGCCTCTGACCGCCCGGGAGTCCCGGACGCAGGCTGGAAGCCGTCAGCCAGTTCCGACGACGACGAATTCTTCCAACGACCATTCCTTTCAACGACGACGGAGGAGCCATGTACGGCGACAACCGACAGTCCATCATCGTGGCGGGGGTCGACGGATCCGGCGAATCCCTGGTCGGGGCACATTGGGCGGCGCACGAAGCGATGCGCAGGCGCTTTCGACTGCGCCTCGTCCACGGCTTCACCGACCCACCCCCGCGCTATCCCGGATATGACCTCCCGCCCGCGGTGGCCCGCGAGCTGCATAACACCGCCCAACAGGTACTCGACCTTGCGGCCCACAGCATCTCGGCGAGCTTCCCGCACCTGGAGGTGACGACCAGCCTGGTTCACGCCGATCCGCGCCGCGTTCTGGTCGACGCCTCGGCAGGAGCGGTGCTGACCGTCGTCGGCGGTCGCGGACGCGGGCGCGTCCCCGAGGTGCTGCTCGGTTCCGTTGCTCTGCACTTGGGATCGCATGGCCGGTCGCCGGTCGCCGTCGTGCCGTCCGGAACCAGTTCTGACGGCGCCGACGCCGGCGGGCCGATCCTGCTCGGCGTGGATGCATCCGTTGGTTGCGAGGACGCGATCGGCTACGCGTTCGACGAGGCCGACGCGCGTGGGGTCGAGTTGATCGCTGCCCTGGTCGTCGACGACAGCTCGGTTCCGCCCTTCCTCCGGGGGCCGGCCCGGGCCGGCAGTCTGGCGGATCAGGAGGAGCACGAGGTCCTGACGTCACAGCTGGCCGGATGGGCGCGCAAATACGCCGGGGTGATCATCCGGCCGATGGTGCTGCGCGGCCGGCCGGCCGGGGCGCTGCTGGACTACGGCCTCGGCCTGCCCGCGGGAAGTGGTCCGTGCATGGTGGTGATCGGTGGCCGCGGCCGTGGGGGGTTCGCCGGGCTCCTGCTCGGGTCGACAGGTCAGAACCTGATCACTCACGCCGATTGGCCGGTTGTCGTTGTGCGGCCCGGCACCGTTCGGCTCGCGGACGGGCGACGGGACCTGACCTCAACCAAGGTTGAATCTCTCGCATCGGCGGAATGAAGGCGATCGGACTCGGAGTGCGTCGGCGGTCGGTCCTTCTGGATGGCGTCGGCGGCGAGATCGGCACTGCGGCAATCAATCTGCTGTCGGTCGGTGTCCGAGTGTGGTGTACTGCCGGTGTTCGGGAAAGTCCCACAGAGGCGGTGTGTTCGACCTGAGCGGCTCGGCACGACGGCCGGCCGCCCGGACACCGGACGGAGGGGATCGTCGGGCGCATGTTCGGGGCGGGCCGGCGGGCGAACTACCGGCCAGGGCGCCGGTTGGCCGCCGCATTCCCGTTAGGCTGACCGACGCGCTGCCCGCGCTGCGCACTGCGCGGTGCGGAACGAACAACAAGGAGTCCTGCGGTGATCACACGCCTGTCCACGCTGTTCCTGCGCACCCTGCGGGAGGATCCAGCCGACGCGGAGGTACCGAGCCATCGGCTGCTGGTGCGCGCCGGCTATGTCCGTCGGGCCGCCCCTGGGATCTACAGCTGGCTGCCGCTCGGGTATCGGGTGCTGCGCAACGTGGAGAAGGTCGTCCGCGAGGAGATGGACGCCATCGGTGCCCAGGAGGTGCACTTTCCTGCCCTGCTGCCCCGCGAGCCCTACGAGGCCACTGGTCGGTGGACCGAATACGGCGACAACCTGTTCCGGCTCAAGGACCGGAAGGGTGCGGACTACCTGCTGGGCCCCACCCACGAGGAGATGTTCACCCTGTTGGTGAAGGACATCGTCTCGTCCTACAAGAGCCTTCCGTTGGCGCTGTACCAAATTCAGACCAAGTATCGCGACGAAGCCAGGCCGAGGGCCGGAATCCTGCGTGGCCGGGAATTCGTCATGAAGGACTCGTACTCGTTCGACCTCGACGACGCCGGGCTGGCACGCCTCCTACCAGCGGCACCGCGATGCGTACATCCGGATCTTCGATCGGCTCGGGCTCAGGTACGTGATCGTCGCGGCAATGTCCGGCGCGATGGGCGGGTCGGCCTCCGAGGAGTTCCTGGCCGATGCGGAGGTCGGCGAGGACACCTACGTCAAGTGCTCGAACTGCGACTACGCGGCGAATGTCGAGGCGGTGCAGATTCCACCGGCCGCCGCGATCGATTTCTCCGGTCAGGCGGCCGCGCATGTCGAGGACACCCCTGACACGCCGACCATCGACACCCTGGTCGCGGTGCTCAACGAGCGGTTCCCCCGCTCCGACCGGCCCTGGTGGGCGGGCGACACGCTGAAGAACGTCATTGTGCTGCTGCGCCATCCGGACGGCAGCACCGAACCGCTGGCGATCGGTGTTCCCGGCGACCGCGAAGTCGACCCCAAGCGGCTCGAGGCGCAGGTCGCACCCGCCGAGATCGAACCGTTCACCGAGGAGCACTTCGCCGCCAACCCCAGCCTGGTCAAGGGCTACATCGGGCCCGAGGTGCTGGGTGCGTACCGCGCATCGGGCATTCAGTACCTGCTCGACCCCCGGATCGCCGAGGGCTCGGCCTGGGTCACCGGCGCCGATGAGCCGGGACGGCACGTCATCGGGTTGGTCGCCGGTCGCGACTTCACCGGGGACGGCATCGTCCAGGCCGCCGAGATCCGGGACGGCGACGAGTGCCCGGTCTGCGGAAACGCGCTGATCAGTGCCAGGGGCATCGAGATGGGGCACATCTTCCAGCTCGGCCGGAAGTACGCCGAAGCACTGGAGGCAAAGGTGCTCGACGTCAACGGCAAGCTGGTCACGGTCACGATGGGCTCCTACGGCGTGGGGGTTTCCCGCGCCGTCGCTGCCATTGCGGAGAATTCGCATGACGACCGCGGGTTGGTCTGGCCGAGGGAGATCGCGCCCGCCGACGTGCACGTGGTGATCGCCGGCAAGACCCAGGAGATCATTGAGACGGCCGAGATCATCGCCGCCGGATTGGACGCGTCCGGGATCAGGGTGATGCTCGATGACCGCACCGCCTCGGTCGGGGTGAAGTTCACCGACGCCGAGTTGATCGGGGTACCGACGATCTGTGTCGTCGGCCGCGGCGTCGCCGACGGCGTCATCGAGATCCGCGACCGCGCAACGGGTTCCAAGCAGGATGTGGCACTTGCCGAGGTGACCGAACAGCTGCGGGAGATCGTCCGCAGCTGATCGGGTTTCCCGCCGAGTTGAGTAGAGAAACCGCGACACGAGTGCCCGGTTCCCGGCCCGCAGCGGACCAGGGGTCAGGTCTGGCCGGGGAACGGCACCGTGGACGGGACCGTCCCGACGACTTGCTTCCACCTTGCCAGCCGCACGGCGGCGTCCGACAGCCCGGTCAGCGCGAAGCCGCGCAGCTCGGCGTCATCGGTGGACCCGATCACCACCCGCCACGCCGCGGCAGCATCCGTTTCAATGTCCTGGGCCAGCACGAGCGCTGACGCCGCATCCGTCACCGGAACCGAGATCTGGTACGCAGCAGCAGGTTCGGGCGCCGTTCCGCCACCCTGGACGAGCCGGGCGGCGGTGGCGTCCCGGCGCAGCAGGTGGCCCGAGCGCGCTTCGGCGATCATTGTCGCCTGGTCCCGGGCGTACGCGGCGACAAGGCCATAGGCCCATACCGCCGCCTGTTCGGCGGACAGCGCGTCCTGCAATGCGGCCTGGGCGTCCGGCGCAAGTGGGCCTGACGGTGCGGCGGTGGTCACCGCAACGACCGAACTCGGGGTGGCCGATCCGGAGTTCGGGGCGCCGGATGTGTCCGCCGGTGGGGGTGTTGGACTCGTCATGCCAGCACCGCCCGATGACTGGCCAACGCGGCGGCGATCGAGCCGAACAGCGCTGCGCGGTAGCGCGACGCTGAGGACGTGGCGTCGGTGAACTGCACCTGGGCAGTTGCCGCGTCGCCGCGAACCGCCGAGATGATCGCCTCCGGCGAATCGGGCAGCGCGACGGCGCCAGTCGGTGCAGCGGAGGAGGGAGTGGCCGTTCCGGTCGGGTCAGTGCTCGCCGGGTTGACCCTGGCGAGTTCGGCCTCGAGTGCTGACAGTTGCGCCTGCCGGTCGTCCCGCAGGGGTGTCAATCGCGGGGCGTCGGTCGGATCCGCGGCGATGGCCGCGTCGAGCCGCAGCAGGTGCAGGCGAGTCGTCGCGATCAGCCCGTTGATGGGGTCAAGTTCGGCCGGGTTTGCCACCACGGTGGGTGCCGACGGTTCGTCGGTGCCGAAATACCCGCAACCGGTCGCTGACAGGAGCGCAGCAGCACTGATGCCACCGACGCCGAAGAGAAGGGCACGCCGGGAGATCGACGTGCCGGTTGCAATTGCCACCTACCCATCATGACAGCCCGACCACGGTGCTTCGGTCCGCGACCCATCTGCTCCGCTGCCGGCAAACCGCTGCCCGGAACCGCCGCCACGTCCCCGGGGTCCGTTCGAAGGGCCGCCAGGACCGTCGGAGCCCGATAGGCTTCAGCACTTGGTCGGCAGTACCGGCGGGCGGTCTGCCGTGTTGACCGCAGTCTTGACATGAAAACGGCACGACAACTGCACACCGCGGACCGCTCGGTCGGTATGGCTGCACAGAGGGAGGCAGCGATGGGAAACGGCGATGAGCGTCGGCTGCGGGATGTCGTCGCCGAGGTGGCGACAGCAGCCGGGTACGACCTGGAGGAACTGGTGGTGCGGTCCGCGGGCCGACGACGTGTGGTGCGGGTCGTCATCGACAGCGATCACGGCGTATCGCTGGATGAGGCAGCCGCGATCAGCAGGACCATCTCCGAGCGGCTCGACGAATCGGGCGACCAGGACCCGGCCGGTAGTGAGCCGTACACCCTCGAGGTCACCAGTCCCGGCATCGGCCGGCCCCTGACCCTGCCCCGGCACTTCCGTCGGGCGCGCACCAGAGTGGTGGCGTTGGTCACCACCGACGGCAAGACCATCACCGGCCACGTCCTCGCGGTGACCGACACAGCGGTTCGGCTGATCGTGCCTGGGCGAAAGGGCGTCGGCACGGGAATCAAGGAGGTCGACGTGCCGCTCGCCGACATCGACCGCGCCAAGGTAGAAGTCGAGTTCAACCACCCGCCGGCCGCCGTGCTGGCCCGGTTGGGGGTCAGTGCACCGGAAGAACCGGATGACGAGCCCGCCGTCGACGAGCCCGCCGTCGACGAGTTCGACGATGACGATGACGATGATCACGATGACGATGATCACGATGACGATGATCACGAACGATCCAGTGAGGCAGTGAACACATGAACGTCGACATCGCCGCGCTACGCGCGGTCGAAAAGGAAAAGGGCATCGAATTGGGGTCGCTGATCGACACCCTGGAATCCGCGCTGCTTGACCGCGTACCGGCACACCCTGGGACATGCCGGCCATGCCCGGGTCGAGATCGACCGCAGATCCGGTGAGATCCGGGTCTGGGCGCAGGAAACCGCGGAGACCAGCGAGGGTCAGGAAGTCGTCCGGGAGTGGGATGACACCCCGGAGGACTTCGGCCGGATCGCCGCCACCACCGCCCGCCAGGTCATCCTGCAACGACTGCGCGACGTGGACAACGAGCGGACGTTCGGCGATTTCGCCGGCCGGGAGCACGACCTCATCACCGGCACGGTGTCGGCCGACGCCAAGGTGAATGCCCGCGGGGTTGTGGTCATCAGCCT
>CAVSRE010000021.1:0-55586 GCA_963730295.1 uncultured Actinomycetota bacterium
AGCCGGGTCAACGCGCGGGTCTGCACAGGCGACCGAGGACGTCGCGCTGCACGGCGACACGTTGACTGCGCCACCGGCTGCTACCTGTTCGTCCGTCGACTCTGCCTTTGGTGCTCTGGATGTCAGACCCGCGCTGACACTGGACGAGCTCCGACCGGCTCTGGGCACCCTTTGATTGTCTTTGCGGTGAATGGGTCGGAGGCAGGCACCGCCAGGGCTTCTCCAGGCCAGGTGTAGGCCCGACCTTCGTGCCGGTAGATAACGACGTTTCCCTGGAGCTGGTCCACGGAAACGCCTGTAGCGGAGGAGGGTTTCTCGTCGTGGACATGTCCCGGACGATGGTCTGCCTCTCGGACGGTGGAGTGCGGGATGGCGCTGTGGGCAGCACCTTTACCCAGCACGCCATTCCTTGCCGATACCGGCAGCGGTGGTAAGGGCGGCTTGTCGGAGCCTACCGATGTCGAATCGCGGGGTGCGATCTACCAGGCCGAGTACCGCGGTCGCGGAGCCTGGGCCGGCGATCGGTACGGCCAGGCAAGACCAGCCGAGGCGCACCTGCTCGTGCTCGACCGCCAGGCCCTCGCCGCTTGCCTGGGCGATCGCAGCATGCACTTGTCGTGGTTGGGTCGCAGTATGTCGCGTGAGCCTCGGGATCCCGCGCTCCAGGTGTGCGTCGACCCGGCCGGGATGATCGGCGAGGACGGCCCGCCCGAGAGCGGTGGCCAGGATCCCGGGTTCGTCAAAGGTCCGAGGCCAGTCGTTCGAGTAGGGCAGGGAGGTGCGATCGAAGAGTGAGGTTATCAAGGTCGGTTGCTTGAACTGGTCCAGTTCGACCAACCAGACCACACTGACCTCGATCAAAGAGCTCCTGCAGGTAGGGCACCGAGATCGTCCGGATCTTTTGTCGTTCCGCCGCTCGTGCGCCGAGAATCGCGAGCCGAGGCCCTGGGCTGTAGCCAAGATCGTTTTTGATCAACAATCCGCGGCCGGTCAGGTTGACGGCCAGTCGTCTGACGGTGGGCTTCGGTATCTCGGTGCGCCGGCTGAGTTCGGCCAACGAAATCGGGGCCCTCGCTTCGAGTGTGATGTCGATGATCGCCATGGCGCGGCCGACAACTGTGTGATCGTCCGTCACGAAGACTCCCCAATCCGCCGATTTGCGTTGAGCGTGTCACTCAGTGACTCGCAGACCTAGCGCCGGAAGTGTGACTCCGAGGAGACTTTGTCCGTTTCGTCGGCAAGGAGGCACCATGCTCAGACCCGTTTCATCGATGCAGGCGGCCATTGCCGCGGTGTGTCTCCTGTGGTTGACCAGCATCGCCGCCCCGGCTGCGGCGACAACGGATCATCCCGACGCCCGGTCCCGGGCGCTCCGGCCTTGGAGATCACCGATCCGGCCGCCGGCACCATCAGCCGAGTGGCCGGCCGGGGTGGCGGCGGGTGTCGCGATCGCGAACCCGACGGGCCTTATTGTGCGTGCCATGCGGCCATTCATGTTCCGGACGGAAGGAGCGATGCTGTGGCCGTTAGTCGAGGACGTCTGGTCGTTGTCGGTGCCCTGATCCTTCTACTGTCGGGGTGCGGTAGCGGCCAGGAAATCACCGACAGCAGTTCTGGCACGTCAGGTTTCGCGGTTTCGGCCGAGACAGCGTCCGCATCGCTGTCACCTCCGACGGTCTCGGGGAAAGTCGACATCGGTGGCGGCCGAACGATCTATGCGGAATGCACGGGGGTGGGTTCGCCCACCGTCCTGCTGGAGAGCGGTGATGAGGCTGACCACAAGCAATGGTCCCGCGTTGCTCCGACCGTGGCGGAACAAGCCAGGACATGCAGCTACGACCGTCTGGGCACCGGTGAGAGCGATGATCCGGTTGGCTGTCGTGAGATGAAGGACCTGGGGGGCGATCTCGAAGCGGTCTTGAAAGATTTGGGGGAAGAAGGTCCGTTTGTGCTTGTTGGCACGTCTGGCGGTGGTTTCCTGATGGCTGGTTTCGCCTACGAACACCCGACGGAGGTCGCTGGGATTGTTTTGGTGGAAACCCCGAAAGCCGTCATTCCGGAAAAGGCCCCAGCAGGAATCAACTGCGACAATCCAGATAATGTTGAGCGCCGTGACTACGTCACGGTCGAGAACGATGCATGGAACAATCGCCATCTCGTAGGGGATATTCCGATGACGGTCATCACCAACGACTACGGCTTCGACAGGGGCGCACCAATGTCGAAGACCAAAAGGGCTGGCTGGTGCTGAGTCCGCAGGCAAAGCAGATCATCGTGACCAGCGGACACAATGTCCCAGGTATTGAGCCGGCGTTGGTCGCTGACGAGATCCTCAAAGTTGTGCAGACGGCTCGCGCTGGTTGATCAACTTCGATCCACTCGCTGGCTCGCGGAATTCGACGATGGACCGTACGGATCGTTCAGGAGTGACTGAAGTCGCGAACGTGAAGTGTTGCGTGACTCTGTACGCGTTACAACGTCTCATAACTGCCGTCAGCATTGCGACACGGGTCACGGACACTTGTCAACTAATCTAATCCATCGTTTGCTTGCCAACTGAAATACTTGGGAGATCCACAGTATTGCTCACGATCGCTGCCATCGCGGAGTCGCGTTGAGGGCGGCTACGCTCGCCCGTATCTGCCGCAGTCCGGCATGACTGAGGTGTATCTGAGTTCGTGAGAAAGATCGGGTGGAGATACCCAACCACCAGTGATCTTGTTCTCATGGCGCGGCCTGTCGTTGTGCTCGACGGTAGTCGATGCGGTTCTGGCGGGCCCGGTCCAGTCCATCGCGGCGGGCCTGGCGGATCGCGTCGCCGCGGCCCTCGTGTTCGTCATCGGGCGTCACATACCCGATCGCCGCGTGCAACCCCACAGTGTTGTACTCGGCCCGAACCCGGTCGAGTTCGAGGTCGAGTTCGGCGGGGTCGGGGATCTTCTCCAGGTGCGGCCACTCACCCTTCACGTGCCCGAACAGGGTCTCGATCCAGGCCTGGTCAGTCGGCGTCGAGGGGCGACCGAATTGCTGCGCGATGGCCAATGCGGCCATGAACTCCCGGGTGCTGTAGGACCCGCATCTGTGGCCCGTTGTCGCTGACCGCGAGCAACAGCGGCACCTGACCGGCGGTGACGAGTTCGGCCAACCGGTCCTCGTTCCGGGAGTTCAACGCCGCCTGCAGTTCCGGGCTGGCCCAGGACTTGGCGGCCTCGGTCATGCCATCGGCGTCCAGTGCGGCGGTGAACGCGACCTCGACCTGGGTGGAGGATTCCTCGGCCGCGAGCAGGGTGGTGAGCCACTTGCGGGACACCATGTCCAGGATCGCGATCGCCGCCCGCCGGGCCCGGGCGAAATGGGTGAAGTCGTAGGCCCAGATGCGGTTCGGTTTCCATTCCAACCAGTCCGGCCACGGCGTCCTGGGGACCGGGTCGCGGCGTGGATTCCCCGGGAGGGCAATGCCTTCCGCGGCCAGCACCCGCAGCACGGTGGACTCCGTCAGACGCAAAACAATGAGGGCGGCGCAGGTGGTGCATTCAGCCAGCTTTGCGGTATTTGTACTCCCAAGGCTGCGCACCGCATCCAACCTCCTGCCACTCGCCGGCGAGGATCTCGGCGCGGAGGTCCTCAAGCGCTGAGTCCATGCCCGGTGCCCATTCCTCCTCGGGGGTCATAGTCTTTCCGAGCGGTAGATTCCCCCAGCTGTAGGGAGCCGCGAACGTCGGGCTCTCGTACCGCACTTCGCCGTCCAGCAGTGCAACGAAGTGCCATACCTGCATCGTCGTCTGGCTGAAGAGCCTCATCGGCGCATACCACTTGAGGCGCTTCAACGAGTCTTCCAACTCTATGACCAAAGTGCCTGGGCTCCCTGCGTCCCCAGTTCCCATGGGTTAACTCTACGTCCGGGCCGAACCGCCGCGGATGTTCTTCGCGCCACGTTTCACGGTGTGAGCAAATGATCAGTACCTGTGAATGTGCGCCATGACGCGCTGGTGTTGCGAGTGGAGGTGAGAGACCTTCGCCGCTGACCTTGTCGCAGCAGGGCGGTGGAGCTGAGGGCAGTTTATCCCGGGAGGTGCCGGGATGGATGGGAGCAGCCCTGACAAAGCCGGGACGGGCCAGTACTGCCAGATGGCGTGGGTCCGGCGAGCGTGACGGAAAGGAGTACGACAGGAAACTGTGCTTACGTCCTTTAAGGTGATCGCGGGTCGTAGTTGGTTCCTAGTGATCGAGGATGTTCCCGGGTCAGCGTTTACCGGCGATTCGGAAGGATCCATCAATCTCGTTCCGCGAAATCAGGAGTTCCTGTCCTGAGCCGGGTGGTCGATTCAACATTCCGAAACGGACGATCGGCGCCGTCGTGGTGTTAATGCGTGGTAACACGGTTGTGATGAGCCGGGATTGGGGATGGGCCGTTCCACGGCGAGGACCGAGCCATGGTCATCTCCGACAGATCGATCCCGAGAGAGTGAACCATCTGGATACCGCGGGCTCCCAGGAGTAAGTTCATGCTTGGCGTAGCAGCACATCACCCAGGTCGTTCCCGGCACGACAGGGATTCTTCGCAATCCGTTCACTGCGAAAAGCGTTCAAACCACGGACAACGGCCGGGCCACGCTTGCCCAGCCTTGGAGGGGATTGTCATGTTTGATCAAGTGCTGAATGAACTGGTGATGATCGCGTTAATGTTGGTTCTCGTCCTGATGATCATCGCGGCGGTTCTGATGATTACGGGTCGGCGAAAGCAGAACCACTAATTAGGTTTGGCGGTGGTTATCGTTGCACCATTTCAGTCACTCGTCTTCGCCGCGATACGCGGGTAAACGACCGGTTCCGCACAAGCGCGATTGCGATGTCTTCTGACTGTCACGGTCCAATCGCCGCGATTCTTCAAATCAGACCTCGGCACCTCGGCGGTACCGGTTCGTGCTGTCGCGGCGGTGTCTACCTGTTTTGGCCCGGTTCGTGAGTGTCGATTCGCCGGGGGAGGCGTCCTTTCCTTTGCCAGGACGCCACCGTCGTGCGCGCCCGGCCACTGTCAGCACCCGCTCGGCTGCGTTTTTGCTGCTGGTGCTGGTGCGGGGTCCGCGGAGAAGGTTCGGGAGTTCGAGGCGCCGGTGGACCGAACAGTGAGGGTGCCGCGGTAGGTGGTGTGCAGGACACTGCCGACGAGGAAGTCCCGCATGGCAGCGAAGATGCGGCTAGCGCTGAGCAGGGTGAGCCCGATAGTCGCCGAGAGGCCGACCGCGCCCTGGGCGAAGACTGCAGCGCCCGCAGTTCGTCGCCGATCTCGGCCCCGCCGACGTCGACTGGGCGCAGGCGGCCGCGGCGACGGTCAATGTGGCGATGTGCCGCAAATCGAACCGCAATCGGGACGTCATCGGTCCTTTCCAGTGGATTGTCACTGGCATGATCATTTCGTTCAGACGGGAGCGGCCGGCACCGCGCCGACGACAAACGTCAGCAGAACGATTAGTGGCCACCGCGACCGTCGACCGGCTCCTGCACCACGCCCACGCCTGCCAAACCTCCGGCGAATCCGTGCGCCTGTCCCAAGCCATCGCCGGTCAAGGCGTCACCCCATTCACATGATCAAACAACCTCAGGGCCCGCCACGATGCTGGGCAGTTTTCGTGGCCACCACCGGGCAGAACTTGTGGCCGCCAGTGGGTATGTCTGCTGGCCGCCGGTGAGCAGATCTCGCTGGCCATTGACATTTCCGGACCTCGAGTTGTTGTGTCACGAGGACATTGCGGTCCCCACGGTCGGTCACCATAGGCAAGCACGCACAGCCCCACCCAGGTTTCAAGGGACGCGGTTCCCGTAAGGCCTGAACGTTGGCTGGACCCTGTGAGTCAGCTGCCGAAGTCTTCGTCAACGAAAGAATGCGGAGACACGCTCAGCCCCTGCGTGATCGGATGGGGGTATCCATCTCTCTGGTTCCACGATGAACCGCTCGGTCCGCACGCGATTGCCGGCTTGTTTGTCGACGGCTGGATGGCGTAAGCGTTGAATTCCGGCAAACCCGGAGATCAGCACGAGCAGACCAACCATCACCAGAATCAGTGGCAGCACCAACGTCCATTGGGTATTCGGCAGGCCAAATTCCTGGAGCAATAGCAGCACTCCAGCCACCATGAAACCGACACCGAATCCTATTGCCGCCGCGGGATACGCCGCATGTTGACCGCGTGCATAGTCCACTTCCGCCATGATCCACACCTCCGGTCATCCGGTCTTTCTCTCAGATTGCCCCGATCTTGCCGGTTCCGGGAGGGCCGGAAGTCCCGTTTTGACGTTGCCCGGCGGTCCGTTCCGACGAAGTCACATAGGTCTGCCAGCCGTGGTCGCAAACGACGTTGGGTCCCAGGACGCCGGAAGGCGGTGTTCGGGGAGCAGGTGCTCCACGCCCGTGTCGAACGGGTTCCGATCGGGCCACCGCTGCCGCACCTGAGCTCGGCGGCGGTGGCCCGACGTCGACCGCCGGTGAGCTCAACCTCCGTGACCACCGCGAACCAGATCCGCTCGGCCACCGCGGCGAGCCGTTCGCCGGCCTCGATTCGTCATCCCAGCATTACGTCTGGCGGAGGCTTGCCGTCCCAGTGGCGAACTTCCTACGGCGACCGAAAGCGGCTCCCCGAGGCGCCGACGAAGAAGATCATGCTCGCGTCGATTGGGGATCCCTCTATGGGACGACGTGGGCTGCTCGCGGCGCAAGAGCTGGAGCGGGCTGGGAAGCGGCAATTTCGGTCGGTCGCCTTGCAATTGCCACGATCTCGAGCTGGCGGTTCGCTCTGACCTCATGGTGGAACCGACCTTGATCTGTCCGGCCCGTCAACTGACAGCGAGGTCCGCGGCCAAGTGTCCTCGGTATCCCCGGACCAAGCGCTGAGAACCGTCACAAGGCAATGCTTGTGGGCGAAGTCGAGGACGGCCCGAGCGCGGCTAGCGGGTGCGATCCGTGACGGAGTCCCCGCTAACGGCGGCGCCGCTACGTTTCGCGCACGTCAACGGTGTCATCGTCGATGCCATGGCTGACCCGTCCATTGTCGTCGCGGTCGCTTCCCGCGCTTTACGACATTTCGCGCCGTGGGCCGGCGGCGCGGACGAAGGCGCTGTCCGGTTGGGGACCGCTGGAGCCGTTCATCACGGCTGCGATCGCGTTCAACCCCACCCACGCACGAGGCACTGCCACCCGTCGCGGCACGTCGCGTAACGTCCAACGCATGGACGCGTCGGCGCATGCCTCTCCGTTGCTGGCGCTTCCCGCAGGCTTCGCCGATGTGCTAGCGGCGGAGCGCGCTTCCTATGACCTTCCGCCACAGCTGCCGAAGGTGGCCGAGCAGCTGATCCATGCCTTTCTCGCGCTGCTGTTCCCGCATTACACGCAGGAAGTCGGCTGTCGGGCCGGCGATGTGGACGCTGATGCCGCCGCCCTGTTCCAGCTTCTCGACGAGGCGCTGACGCTGCCCGCGATCGACGTCGACATGCGCAGCCGCGTCAGCCGTGAGTTCGTCGCCACGCTGCCAAAGATCCGGAGCGCGTTGCTGCTCGACGCCGCCGCGATCGCCGATAGCGATCCCGCTGCATCGGGCGTAGACGACGTAATCCTCGCCTACCCGGGCTTCTTCGCGACCGCAGTGCATCGGATGGCCCACCAGCTCTGGGCCGCTAGTGTGCCGCTGCTGCCCCGGGTACTCGGGGAACTGGCTCACCGCTTCACCGGGATCGATATCCACCCCGGGGCGAGTATCGGAAAGGCCTTCGCCATCGACCATGGCACCGGGGTCGTCATAGGTGAGACCTGCGAGATCGGGGACCGGGTGCGGCTCTACCAAGGCGTCACCCTCGGCGCGCTAGTTGTAGAGAAAGCGATGCGCGCCAAGCGCCACCCCACCGTCGAGGACGATGTGATCGTCTACTCCGGGGCTACCATCCTGGGCGGTGACACCGTCATCGGAGCCGGCGCCCGCATCGGCGGAAACGTGTGGCTCACGCGCAGCGTCCCACCGGGCTCGTTGATCTCGACCAGCGCAGCAATCGACCGCCGCCGGACCCCAAACGGATCCGCGTCCGCGGAATCAACCGACCCCGCTCTGGAATTTCATCTCTGAGAAAGTCCCACCCGGCAGAGACCACCCACCGTCCACCACAACTGGAGAGCCATGAAGGCCGACAGCATCCTCGACGTCATCGGGAACACCCCCCACATCCGACTCAGCCGCCTGTTCGGAGACCGAGTCGAAGTGTGGCTCAAGCTCGAGCGGGCTAACCCGGGTGGGTCTATCAAGGACCGCATCGGCCTAGCCATGATCGAGACCGCCGAAGCGGACGGCTCACTCAAGCCTGGCGGCGAGATCATCGAACCGACTTCGGGAAACACCGGCATCGGCTTGGCCATGGTGGCTGCCGTGAAGGGGTACCCCATCACGCTGGTCATGCCGGAGTCGATGTCGGTAGAACGCCGCCGGCTGATGGCCGCCTACGGGGCTCGGTTCGTGCTCACACCCCGCGCCGACGGCATGAAAGGCGCGATCGCGAAAGCCGGGCAGCTCATCGCCGAACGCGACGGAGCGTGGATGCCCCAGCAGTTCGAAAACCCGGCGAACATCGAGGTACACAAGCGCACCTCTGCGCAGGAGATCCTCGCCGACTTCCCCGAGGGGATCGACGTCTTGATCACCGGTGTCGGCACCGGCGGGCACATCACTGGTGTCAGTGAAGTCCTCAAGGAGAAATGGCCGCAGATGCAGACCTTCGCGGTCGAACCCGCGAAGTCCCCGGTCATCAGCGGTGGCGACCCATCCCCGCACAAGCTGCAAGGCATCGGCGCAGGATTCATCCCCGTCAACCTGCACACCGACACTCTCGATGGCGTCATCCAGGTGAGCGAGGAAGACGCCTTCGGATATGCCATTCGCGCCGCCCGTACCGAGGGCATCTTCGTCGGCCCCTCCTCGGGCGCTTCACTCGCCGCGGTTGCCCAGAAGCTCCCAGACCTGCCCGATGGGGCTCGGGTCCTCACCTACTGCTACGACACGGGCGAGCGCTATCTCTCCGTCGAAGGCCTGTTCGACGACGAGAGTGCAGCCGAGGACTGAACGTATGACGCCCCGAGTTGAGCAGCGCCCATGACGAGAACGCCGTAGGTCGATCCTTCCGCCACGACGATGTTGGTTATCCTCGTGGGCCGGGGCAGGGCTCGTCTTGGTCACCCAAGAAGTTCGGCCCAAAGTGCGAATCTCCAGGTACGGGTCACTGATTTCTCGGCCGAGAATAGTAGACGTGATCGCACCTGTTCCGGACCGACGCGGTACCAACCGGCGCCTTCCCAGTCACCGATGAGAAAGCCCAGCCGCCGCGCCGAGACGGCAGAGGGGTCCCAGTCGGTCATCGGAGACTGGTCACCATCGACGCGGTGCCGGCGCTAGCCACGGCGTCGTGACCCCCACTTCCCGGGTGTCAGGCCGAGCGTATGAAATCGATCAGTATCGACGCGATGTCAGGTCCAGCATCTTCCTGCAGGAAGTGTCCGCCTCGCACAGTCCGGTGTGGTTGACCCGCCGACCCGGGGATGAGCTTTTGGAGAAGCTCGTCCTGACCCGCGGTCACCGGGTCGGAATCGCTGAAGACCGTGAGGAATGGTTTGTCATAGCGGGCGAGGCTGGCCCCAGCCTCCGTATTGGGCCGGCTCGCCGGGTCGTCCGGCGTAATGGGTACCAGAACTGGAAATTGCCGTGCCCCGGCCTTGAAGCGCTCGTCGGGGAATGGTGCATCGTAGGCGGCGATGATTTCAGGCGGAAGGTCCGTCAGGGAAGCACTGTTCACGATGTTCCCGATCTGTAGGTCGGGGGCGGTTTGGCTGAATTCCCGCCAGCTCAGGAAGTCCCCGCCCGGTGATCGGTCACCGGTGGGCAGGAACGTATTGGCCGCGATAACGCTGGCGAATCGCTCGGGGTAATTGGCAACCAACCGCAATCCGAGCAGACCACCCCAATCGTGGCAGAACATATTGATGTCGGTGAGGTCGAGATGATCGACCACGACGGATTCCAACCACTCAACGTGCCTCTGGTAGGTGTAATCGCCGCGAGAGGTTGGCTTGTCGGACCGACCGAAGCCGACCAGATCAATCGCAATCACCCGATGCCCTGCGGTGATCAATGGGGGAATCACCCTCCGGTAGAGGTAGGACCAGGTCGGCTCACCGTGAAGGAGCAGGACGGCCGACGCTTCCTGATTTCCGGTGTCGTAATAGGCGATCCGGACACCGTCGACCGTCACGTAGGACGGCGGGTACGGCCAATCAGGCAGTCCCAGGAAGCGGTCCTCCGGGGTACGCAGAAGGTCCATACATGGATCTTGCCGCGTGCGGCCGACCAGCGCGCAACACGCGACCTGATCAACCACGCAGGCGGCGACGCGGCTCCCCGACCTGGGGTGTCGTCCGATCAGGGTCGGCGCAGGTTATGCGGTGACTGTGTGTTCGTAGCTGCAGAGTTCGCGCGGCCGGGTTCTCGAACTGAGCCGCTCATTGGTCGAAGTCCAAATGACGAACCGCAATCGAGCCGCCCAAGGCTCGATCCGGGACCTCCGCGTTCATGATCATTGTCGTGCCGCAGGGGATCCTTCACCGGGCACTTCGTGGGCGGGTTGTGGTCGCTGAAGGTCGCGGGGTCATGGCTCAGGCGAGTCTGAGCGATGGGCAGGGTGACAAGTCGGGTGGGTGCTTGCACCCGGTGCACATTCAGTGTCGGCCTGGACCTCGGCGATGTGGACGCGAACGACCCCGATCTGGGCTGACGAACGTCACGTCCGCACGGAAGTCAACGTCCCCGCTTGCGGGAGACCTCACGGCACGGGCGATGACGACTTGCGCAGCAAGGGATGGAACAACCAGCCGGTCAGGGCCCAGAATGCCAGGGCGAAGCAGACGAACACACCGGTCACACCCGCGCTCGCTGCCGGGTCATCGCCGATGACCATCACCACACCCATGGCGGCCACCGCGCTCCCGAGCAGGGCCCCCCAGCCGATGACCGCGTACGTCAACAGGGCGGCCCATCGGGCCCGTCTGAGCGCACCCACCGCGGTCAGGACCGAGAGCGGTACGACAAGACCGAGATCCATCCATTTCACGATCCAGAACACCGTGGGGCCTTGGGTGTAATCGACGCCGTAGGGAGGGCCGTCGAGGACGTCGGCCAGCCCGCGCAGGTGGAGACCGAGCGTGAGGAACACCGCCATCATCAGCAGGACGACCCCGACCGTGCGGCGCAGCGGGTCGCCGAGTTCCGGCAGTGACGCCGCATCGACAGACCGCCAGGCTACGACGAACCCAGCACCCGCTAGCCAGAACAGGGCAAGCAGCAGCGGGAAGGCGCGTTCGCTGTTGCCGTCCGTTGCCGCGAATTCGCCTCCCACTGCGAGTTGGGTGTAGAGGTACATCACGAACGCGGTCGGGGCGAGCGCGAGCACCGGGCCCGCTCGTCGCCCGCGGAGGGTGAGGAGGCCCGCGAGGACGCACACCGGTGCGACCAGGGCCAGCGCTACGAGGTCCCCGCCGATGATTTGGTTCTCGACGTCATCGACGACGTGGTAGTTCACCTGCCCCAGGGCGAGTGGTCCGAGCAACGACTGGCACGCGACCCCGGCTGCCAGTATGAACAGCATCGTGGCGAGCGTCCGGTCAGAGCTGGTACGGTCGTTCGCCGGTTCGGGGGTGCTTCCCGCCGGGCCCCGACCAGGTGGCTGAGTTTCTGTCTGCATGTCATCGCTTTCGTTCTGAAGGTGGCCGACGTTGTCGGTGGAGCATCAATCAGGCACGGGGTGATGCGGGTTGGCGGTCCAGGCGACTGCCTTGGCTGCGAGCTTCTCCGGCATCCACGTGAAGTGCCCCTGGCCGGGCCAGACCGTGAGGGTTGAATTGGGCAGCTGCTGCGCGAGCCAGCGACCGGCGTCTGCGGGGACTGTCGCGTCCGCGTCGCCGTACCACAGGTGCACAGGCACGTCGATGCGTTGCAGGTCGAATCCCCATGGTTGCCGATAGAGACGCGCCTCTTGGGCGGCTGCCCGGCCACCTTGGACGAACGAGCTCGCCAGTAAATCGGTGAACCACGCGCGGAACGCAGGTGCAGCAAGCACATCCTGGTCGGCCGGTCCCATCGACGCGATCGAATGATCAACGAATCGCTCTGGCCGGCCTTTCTTGAAGGCGAGCGCGGCCAGTTCGAACTGCAGCCGGCGAACTGCCCCGTTGGCTGATGGACCCGAGATCACCGAGGCGTGACCCATCCCGGTCGCCACCGCTGGTGCGACGCCGACGAGGATCCCGACGCGGCTGACCCGGTTCTTCAGGAGGTGTGCACAAGCCAGGGCGTAGGGGCTGCCGCCGGAGACCCCGAGTAGGGCGAATCGACCGATCCCCAACCGGTCCGCTGCCTCGGCGAGGTCACTTGGCCAAGCCATGAAGGTCCGGCCTCGCTGGAACGATGCTCGGCCGAAGCCGGGTCGATCGATGGCGACGACCCTCGCTGGTACGGCGTACCTAGTCAGGGTTGGCGCCAAGATGCGCAGCTCGGCGCTGTTGCTGGGGAATCCATGGCAGTAGATCACCGCCGGGGCATCCGACGGCCCGGCCTCGGTGTAGCCGAGGTCGCGACCGTCGGCCAGTTGCAAGACTCCGTCAAGCATCGCCACTCCCGTGTCGAAGGGCGGCAGCATCGATCGTGACATCCATCTAGTCGCCCTCCGTGACTTCCCGTCCGGGAGGACTTATCTGAAAGTCAAGCGCACGCAGGTTGATCGCCGTATTCACAACGCCACCCCTCCGCCTCCACCGCAGGGCGGCGCGGCCAGGGCCGAACGACCCGTTTGCATGGCCCCGGGCACCAACTCTTCGAGACTGCGTGTCATCCCTGGGGCCCAGTCCTCCTGCGGAGGCAGCGTGCCGAATGTGCGCGGTAAGGGGAAGGTGGATCCCTTGAATCGGCGAACACCGTTCGTGGTACCGACAAACCTCATGTTGGCGTTTCCCGACTGTGATGCCAGCGTCGTGGCGATTCCCGCCCACCAGGACGTTCCACCGACGTCTTCCAGCTCGATCTCCAGGGTGACCGGGTCGGAATTCATGGCTTCATGGTGAGTCGCGGGGGAGCCCTTTTCACAGGGCCGAAAGCCCCGTTTGAACGCCTGCCGGCCGCCAGGAGGCGTCGCAGTCCTCGGCGGACGGGTCGGTGAGTCCCTGAACGCCTGAAGTATTCGGTCTCACTGTGTACCGGCCAAGGGGGCATCATTCTTGGTTGGCGAATCCGGGCCAGGTCATCGCACATGGACGTTGCCGCGGCGGTCGGCACGACCCTTTTTCGGAGGTTATGCGGCACTGGCCGCCGGGCGCGAGCGTCGCCGTCTGCCGTCGAGCATGACTACGGTTCCGTTGCGGCCACAACGGTCTGGGTCATCAGCTGATGGAACAGCTCAGGTTGTTCGAACAACGGACGGTGCCCGGAGGTGGGGAACTCGACCCACTGTTTGCTCGGGGCCTGGAGCGATGCGAACCACTGCCGGGCAAGGTCTGCGCGGCCTCTGGGCTCGTAGCGCCCCTCGACCAGGTACACAGGGACGTCCAGACTTGGGACAGTGGAACGGAAGTCGATTGTCTGCAACTGCGGATACAGCAGCGCGAAGGAGTCCGACAGGCCGCGTGCGAGATTCACCGTGTCAAGCAGGCCGTACTCCGCCACCGGCAGGTTCTCCGCCATCTGGCCCGCACCCTCGGCGTTCACGCTGTGGTCGTAGGGATAAACATCCTGTTCGTAGCCCGACAGCACCGTGGCGTAGTTGCGGTAGTCCGTCCAGGGCGGCGGCCCCATCGCCGCCAGCTTCTCCACCAGTGCGGTGTTCGCGTTGCTCCTGGCCCAGGACAGGGTGTCCTGGTAGAAGATCAGGTCCGTCGCCTTCTGACTGACCATTTGACCAACGCCGATGAAGGCGTGGAACAACTCCGGATGTGCCTGCACCGCAAGGACACCCAGAGTCGTCCCCCAGGACTGACCGACCAGGTAGATCTTGTCCTGACCGAACCGCCCACGCAGGTAGTTGGTCACGCCCTCGACGTCGTCGACAGCTGCAGAAACAGTGAGGGTCGACGTGGGCTCGATCTGATCGTAGGAAGTCCCGGTTCCCCGCTGATCGAGGGTCACCACGACAAAGTCCCGTTCCAACGCCTCACCGTGACCGCGCATCGCACCGAACTCCGACCCACCCGGACCGCCGGCGAGGAACAGCAGCACCGGATTAGCGACGTCGGCGCCGCGGATCATCATCGACAGATCGTGCCCGCCGATGGCTGCCCGGGTGATCTCCGCGACGCTCCCCGGCAGCGGCTGCCCGTCAGAGGTGACAATCGGCGCGGTGCTGCCGGGCCGGGAAACGAACACGCCCAAGAACACCAGACCAATGGCCACAATGACGGCAACGACTCGACGCGTGATCAGGCCCGTCGATCCCCAACGGCCCGGGCGGTCAGCCGGTGCACCTTGAACGCGCCGGGCAACTGCGGCACCCAGCGCCGCTCCCAGCATCATGGGCACCAAGACGAGAAGGCCATGGAAGCCGCGTCCCACGGCGGCGACCAGGATGCCGACCGTGCTGCTCAGCGCCGGCATATCCACGGTCGGCCCTTCGGCGCCGACGCGCACCAGCTCGAAGATGGCAACGAACACCAGCGGTGCGAGCAATATCGCCCACCGCGAGCGCATCACCAACCCGCAGGCAGCGCCCACCGCAAGTCCAACGGTCATCGCGGTCAGTGCTTGCGCGACGGTCACCGGGCCCCGCGGAGTGAGCCATCCCGCCACCAGGCCGAACCCGGCAGCGGCGGTCACCGCGGTGGCAATCCCGAACCGGCGGTCACCCCACAGAAACATCAAACCGGCGGGCGGCCTCCGGGTCCACCGAAACCCCTCACGGGACAGGGATTCTCGGTCCGGCCGGTCTCCTCGATTGTGCCCTGTGTCATGTGTCGCGTCCGTTGTGTACTGCATGTCAACTCCCCTCGAGGCAACCCTCCTGAGACTGTCCCGCCAAGACCACCGGCGGAAGGGTCTTCGGTCCCCACTCCTGTGGTCCGAAGTCGACCGCGGCGTGCACGCTGAACGGTTGAACCGCGGACTACACGCGTGTCAGCCGTCCAGACCTCTATCGGATTGGCTCAGCCGGTCGTGTCCGGGACGGGTGGCGGTAGCGTGGCCAAGCCATCGGCGGTGCGCCGGTAGGCCGCTGCGATGGGTTCTTGTTCTCAGGAGTCTGAGGTGTTCGTCCATAGATCGGCTCGGGCAGGCTGAATCCCACCTGAGTTGTCGCGCGTTCCGGAAGCACGCCGAGGACCGTTTCGGTTGGTCGGCCGAGTCTCGCAGTCTGCCTGGGATGTCGTGATGCGAAATTGGCGAGGGTGTAACAAGACTTGGCCATGATCCGCCGCTCGGACAACCCGGCCGATCGGAGTCTTGAAGTCGGGCGATAGATCGTGGGTTTCGTGATGCGCACCTTCCAGGTTGGGAAGGATCGTCCTGCGGGACGGACTTGGCCGGCGGCTTGTCGAGACGGCGGTGGATCTCGGTCGGCTGGTGTCAGCTCGTCTCCCCGATCGCCGCTCTGGTCATCGCCGCATTCGCTGGCCTGCCCACCCTCGGGCGGTTACTCGACGATGTTGTGCCGGAGCGGGCCGACCTGGACTGATTCACGTGTTGCTGGCCGCAGTCGACACCGTGCCCCGTTGCGTTCTCGGCCGCCCGGTCACGGGCGATCGGAGGACTTCGGCCGATCCGAGGAGGACTTCAGGCCCTGTCACACGGGTAGTTGATTTGGCAGGGTCGAAGACAGGTTCTCCCCAAGGAGGTGCGGATCATGTCGGAGTTCAACTCGCAGACCCGACCGCAAACTGTGACCGAGATCCGACGGGTCCGGCGGAGCCGGCAGGATCGGGTATTCGGCGGCGTATGCGGTGGTCTCGGCCGTTATCTGCAGATCGACCCGGTGTTGCTACGGATTGCAGCCGTCGCCCTGGCCTTGTCCGGAGGACTGGGTGTGTTGGCCTACATCATCGCCTGGATCGTCATCCCGGAGGAGACGGGGACCGAGCCCGACCGGGTAGTGGGCACCCAGGACCGGCATGGGCTGACCCTGGTGGTGGGCGCGGCACTTGTCGGCCTTGGCGGCTTACTGCTGATCCAGCAGTTCGTCCCATGGTTCGGCGCGACGTTCTTCTGGCCGGTCGTCGTGGTCCTGATCGGCGTCCTGGTGATGATCTCGGCGAAGCGGTGACCGTCATGAGCATCAATGTGGACAGCGCCCGGTTGACCGACTTGCCCCGGTCCTCCAGTGGTCCACGGGTGGACCGAATAGTCGTTGGCCTGCTGATCGGCGCAGTCGGCGTGGGTTGGCTCCTTGACCAGGCCGGAGTGTCGGTGCCGTGGCGAATGTTCCCGGCCGCTGCCCTGGTCCTGATCGGATTGGCCTTGCTAGCAACACTTTTGGGTGGTCGTGGCCGCGGGGCATTGGTCGGTCTGGGTATCGTCTTGACCGCGATTGCGGTCGCCATCGGTGTCGGTGTCGACCGGTACGCCGGCCCTGTCGGCGACCTGGTTGTGGCGCCCGCAGTTGCCGAATGGCCGGTGCAGCAGCACATCAGTGTCGGTACTGTGACCGTTGACCTGACCCGGCATCCATTGCCGGAGGTGGGGCAGCTGCAGGTCGACGTCGGCGCAGGACGGATCATCCTGGTACTGCCGGCCGAGGCAACGGCCGGAATCAATGCTTCTGCGACGGCCGGGACCGTCACGCTTGACGGTGTCAAGGTCGGTGATGGACTGGATGTCCGATGGGTACACCCGTCGAACTCGCCATCGTCATCCGTTGAACTGGAATTGCATGTGGGGCTCGGAGATATCGAGGTCAATCATGAATAGGCAAGGAACGGGCGCCGCCGCGGCTGCGGGCTTCGGGGTGGGTTTCCTGCTGTCTGGGAGCGCGCTGCTGCTCCAGGAACTTGATCTGCTGACCTTGCGCTGGTCGTTCGTCCTACCGCTGATCGTGATCACGGTCGGTGTCTCCGTTGTGCTCTCCGGGGTCGTCGGAGCCCACCGTTCACGACCATCCACTGGCGCATCGGCACCTGACCCTGCCCTGCCAGGGCCGATGGACTACCTACCGGCAGACGAGCCGACTCCGGCCGACATCGCCGCTGGGCCAGACAGCACATAGGTGCGCGGAAAGGTCGACATGACAACGGATTCGGCGGGTCTCGATTCGCGCCGAACTGGGCCTGGGCACCCTGGCGGGATACTGACCCCGCCATCGGGAACTGACCGGCGACAGGCCTCGGCCCCGCAGTGGCGACCGGCCGGCGCACAAGCCACCGCAGGGTCGCCAAGGCAAGATGGGGGCGCCATGGATGCCTGGTGGCTGGCGGTCGTGGTTGGCCTTGCGCTGGCCTTCGACCTGTTTGCGCGCGTGGGATGGCCGCACCGGGTCACCGTCCCTCGCTTCCCTATGGCACGGGCGCGACCGTGGAGCGGACGACTACGGTGCCGCGGGCGAGATACAGCGGACCCGCGAACACCAGAAGGACCGCGCCGCCGATCCAGCCACTCAATTCTCCGAAGGTCGGAGCCCAGAACAATCCGACCGCCCCTACCGCGATGAGGGCAGCCGCCAACACTGCGTAAAGGCGCATCCCGTAGAGCGAAATGAAGACAAGGTAGTGCGCGCCCACGATGACCAATGCCGCAGGGAAGAACCGCGCAGGCTCATACGAGCCGAGGACCACCGCAACCAACAGCCCCAAGGGCACAGTGAACGCGGCCTGCATCGCGAGCGATGCTGACGGGTGCCCCTTCGGAAGGGCGGCCGGGCCACCCAGGATCATCAGGACCAGGGTCGACAACGGAAAGATCAGCATCCCGCCGATGAACAGCACCAGCATGCCCAGACCGGGGGAGTTCCACTTGAACACTGCGGCGGCCGCAAACCAGATGAGCGAGGAGATGAGAGGCCCGGAGAACCCGCCCTTATAGATGCGACGCACATCTGCCTGCGCCTGCTCAACCTGCATATTGCGATCCTTGCACGACGGGCCGAGCCTCGCGCTCGTCGACATCCGCCTGCGGCCGACACTGCCCAGCGGTGGTATTGATCGTCGGTGCAACCGACCGCCGCACCGGAAGCGTGACCAGGGCTAGCCACCGATAGCACACCCCGCACCCGACCTCGGGGCGGCGACCCCCGACCACCCGATCGCGCTCACCGCCCACTAGTGACCGTTCACCGATCCTCCAATGACATTCTGCGACCGGAAACGTCTGAATCGGATCACCCACCCGCCGCTCCATGGAGCGTCGACGAGCAGCGCGCCGTCGCAGCACTCGTTCGTCACTACCAGTCCGCATCAATAGGGTCCATTCCGGCGGTTGTTGGTT
Source organism: uncultured Actinomycetota bacterium (assembly GCA_963730295.1). GTDB lineage: Bacteria > Actinomycetota > Actinomycetes > Mycobacteriales > Nakamurellaceae > Nakamurella. The sequence continues at coordinate 18,474 of CAVSRE010000021.1, forward strand.
CGGTCAACGAGGTGTCCGCTATCGACACGGTGATCGACGCCGGGCTCGAGGGGGACGCTGTGACCGACGAGGCAGCGGTCGAGGCCGGCACCCCGGACGCAGAGCCGAACTTGGAGTGGGCGCGACTCGTCGCGCGCGTGGGGCTTTCGGGGGCCTGAATCGGGACCTTGTGCCGTGGTCGGAGCGGCGGGAACAGAGGAATGTGATTGCCGGGATTATCCGCTACCGGGCGGATTGGTGGATGGCCATCTGGAAAAGGGGTCATGAAATGAGCATCGACAACAGTGCGCCGGATGTGGCGCTCAGGCAACTGGCACTGGACCGCCTAAAGAAGCAGGCCGACTTCAAACTGCACGCCATGATCTATCTCCTCGTCAACGGCTTTCTGGTGATCATCTGGTGGATGACGGGTATGCCGTTCTTCTGGCCGGTCTTCCCGATCTTCGGGTGGGGTATCGGCGTTGCCGCCAACTGGTGGGACGCCTACCTGCGGGCGGTTCCGACTGAGGCTGAGATCGGTAGGGAGATGGCCAAGTTGCGAAGCCGTGGTGCGGCTGCTGATTGATCAGCACCCAGTCACCGAACGGTTCGACGTGGCCGCGGCCATCACCGAAATGCTGATGCGGGCACAACTCGTTGGCGACGTGACCCACGAATTGCGATCGCCGATTGCGGATCAGATCGGCCTGGGTGACACCGATTAGCGCACCGGATCCGTGCACCGCCGGCAGCTTGTGAGCGGTGATCTTCCGGGCGAAGCTGGTTCGAGGTGATGTCGTTGAGCGTCGTCTGGTTCGTCCTCATCAGCCCAGGTGTTGTGTTGTCAGTGGTGTTCAGGCGGAGGTTCTGATGACCAGGGTTCTGACGGGGGTGACTGTTTCGGAGACCACCCCCGCATTGAGTCGAGGCAGCTGGCAGCGGGCCGGTTTTGTGGTGGGCATGAGTGCACTGGCCGGTGTGATGTCCGCGCTGAGTATGCCTCGGGGCCCGGTGACGCCGCTGCAGGTGGTGGCGGGAATGGTTTCGGGGTTCATTGTCGGAGGCTTCGCAGGATTCATCATGCGCTCCCGGTGGGCGATTCTTTTGGCGCCGTCGGTCTTCGTCGTGGCGTGCGAGGTCAGTCGCATCGCGGTGACCGGTCCGACCGTGGATCGGCCCGACCTATCGACCATGTTCGGTCTGTTGGTGCTCGTCCTGGGTCGCGGCTTTCAGGGTGTGATCCAACTGGTGCCGATGATGCTCGGCGCTGCGGTCGGGGCGGGCTCGGCCCGGCGTGTCGGCGGATCAGCCGTGCCACCGCACGGTTGGCATCGGGGCGCGTTGTGGACACGCAGAGCGGTCACTGTGATGGTCACCATGGGATTGTTGGTTCTCGGTGCGGTGTTGACCCGCCCGGGATTCACCGACCGGATCGTCGGCGCGGACGGCGATCCGGTGCCGGGGAGCGTGGCGGAACTGGCTCGGGTCGGGCTAGGTGGGCACGAGCAGACTGTGCTGATTCGCGGCCGCAGCACCGCGAATCCGGTGCTGTTGTATTTGGCGGGGGGCCCGGGGCAGAGCGACCTCGGGTACACCCGCGCCTATATGAGTGAGCTCGAGGATGATTTCGTTTTCGCGGTCTGGGACCAACGGGGGAGCGGTACGTCCTATGCCGGCCTGGACCCGGTGGACACGTTGACGCTTGACCGAACGGTGACCGACACCGTCGAACTCGCGTCTTACCTGCGTGATCGGTTCGGCAAGCAGCGCATTTACCTGATGGGCAATTCCTGGGGTACCACGCTGGGTGTGTTGGCCGTCCAGCGGGCACCGGAACTGTTCAACGCCTGGATCGGTACCGGACAGATGGCCAGCCAGCTCGCGAGCGATCGGATCATCTATCAACAGGTCCTGGACTACGCGGCCCGTACCAACGATCAATCGCTGGCAGACCGGATGCGCGACTTCGGGCCGCCGCCGTACCGCGACATGTACGCCTACGCATTCCTCATCGAGTACTACGACAAGATCGGGCCCTATCCGAAGTCGACGTACTTCGAAACGCAGGGCCCGGACGGCATCGATGGCACCGGGGCAGTCGAATACGGCCCGCTGGACAAGATCAACAAGGAAAAGGCCATCATCGACATGGCGTCGGTGATGTACCCGCAACTGCAGGGCATCGACTTCCGCACACAGGTCCCTCACCTGGACGTCCCGGTCTATCTGATCGAGGGCGCCCACGAGTTGTCGGCGCGTACTGGCCCGGCCCGCCAGTGGTTCGATCAGTTGCAGGCACCGGTCAAGCAATGGATCACGTTTGACAACTCCGGACACATCCCACAATTCGAAGAATTCCCCCGCTTCCGTGGGGTGCTCGCCGAGATCGTTGGACGACAGTCATGAAGCCTCCCGATTTGCCCGACCCCAGGACGTCCATGCGGTTGACTGCGACACCAAGACCCAGATGGGGACGTCGGAAGGTGCGACAGCGAATCTGCGCGGGCGGTCGGCACCTTCCATGGAACGCCGTACCGGCTTTGTTCCTCGCAGGCTCGCTGCTGGCGGCGTGTTCGGGTACCGGCCCGGCACAGCAGTCGCCGTCGTCCGGCGCCGAGCTTGCTGTGACGGCTGCGCTTCCCACCAATGGGTGCGGCGACAGCCAGCCGGGACGGTACTTCGCTGAGGTGTTCGACGTTCAGCAGGTCTCAACGGTCGGGTACTCCGATGGTCTGCTTGCCGACGTGTATCAACCGGCCGACGATCCTGCCCAGTGCCGGGTCGCGGTGGTTTGGGTGCACGGTGGAGGTTTCACCCAGGCCAGCCGCAATGGACCCGCCGAGCAGGCCTGGGGAATGGCTTTGGCCGCGCGAGGGTACGTCGCGGTGTTGATCGACTACCGGCTCGGCCAGGGTGAGCCGTTCGGGCTCGACCAGGCCGCGGAACCCAGTCGCGCCGAGGTCGTCAGCAATGCGATTCTAGATGCGCAATCGGCCCTGCGATGGGTGCGCACGGCCGCCTCAGACCTTCGCGTGGATCCTGGTCGGATCGCGATCGGCGGCACGTCGGCGGGCGCGATGACCGCGGCGGGTGCGGCGCTGACCAGCCCGGCTGGGGACAGGCCCTGCACGCTGGTGTCCATTTCCGGTGACATCGAAGCAGCGTGGGTCGGAGCTGATCCGATCTCGGCGCTGTTCGTGCATGGCGACACGGACCAGCTGGTGCCGTATGAGTCCGCGGTGTCGGCCGTGCAGCTGATCACCCGCAACGGTGGGGACGCTCGACTTGACACCATCGCCGGTGCCGGTCACGAAATCACCGGCGTGCCGGCCCCGGACATGGTGCCGGACGTGGCGGCATGGCTTCGCGAGCACACCGCCGCCCGCTGCGGCTGATGTCGACTGGCGACCGCTGCCCAGACTCGCTGCACCGGGACATGGTTCAGGGCTGGGACTTTCGGCCCCTGACCACGACCGGTCGATGAAGGGCAGGATAGCCGACAGGCACGGTATTGGTGCGGCACGCTGCTGGCAGATCAAGGACCACGATGAGCACTGATTCGCAGAAGGTTCACGTTTCCCACTCCGTCACGAACGGTGAAGAGACCGGGGCGGCCAGGTCCCGGCGGCAGCGGATTCCCGCCGGGTCGCTGTGCCTGTCCGCGGTACTGCTGTTGGTGATCGTTGTCGCGGCGGGCTTGACAGCGTTCGGGCATTTCCTCAGTGGTCCGCCGGTGATGATGGGCTCGGCGAGGGGCACGGCGATCGTGCTGCTGCTAGTGATCGGACCGGTGTTGGCGGTGGCGATGGCAATGGCGGCCCGCGGCTCTGCGCGGGCCGTGGTGGTGTGGCTCGGCGCCCTGGCCGTCGTCCTCTACAACGCACAGATGCTCGTGTACGGAACACCATTCAACAGCCTGTTTCTGCTGTACGTGGCGATGTTGGGGCTCTCGGTGTGGTCGATCACCTGGTTACTGCTGCGCGGGAACGTGATCGATTCGGTGGCTATCTGGGTGGACGCGATGCCGGTGCGACTGATCGCCGGCTACATCGCAGTGGTGGCCGGCGTCAATGTTTTGATCTGGCTCCGGGGGATCGTTCCGGCGATGTTCTCGGCCGACCCGACGACACTGCTGGCCGGGACCGGCCTGACCACGAACCCGGTATACGTCCAGGATCTCGCCCTGTGGCTGCCGTTGGCATTGGTGGCCGCCTGGTGGCTGTGGCGCCGCCGCCCCGCCGGGTATCTGATCGGCGGTGCCCTCCTGGCGATGTGGGTGATCGAGGGCGTCACCGTCGCCGTGGATCAATGGTCCGGGCATCAGGCGGACCCGGAATCCGCGGTTGCGTCGCTGCCGATGGTCCCCACGTTCGGCGTTCTTGCCGTGGTTGGGTTGCTGCCGCTCATCGTCCACCTCCGGCACATCGCAGGTCCTTCCTTCGGCGGGATTCCGCCCGCCCCATCGAGGCAGAAGGCCTCGGGCGGATCCGGATAAGGCGTCGAGCACCACCGATGCACCGTTCTCGAGTAGGCGGGGTGGCACGGTTCAGCAGCTCGTCGTCGCTGCAGGTGGTGTGTTCAGGATCGTCGAATCCGGGCCGGCAGGCCAGGGGGGCTGGACCGACGGCGCCAGGCCATTGATCTCTTCACGGCGACGATCAGCGCGATACCACCGCATTGTCACCCATCGGTTCCCTCGCGATGAGACGCTTGACGCCATGACGTTGTCGCAAACTCCTGCGACACCGCAGCATTGAACGTTGCCTTGTTCCGAACCTGATGTTCAGTGACCTCAAGGGCAGGATGCGAGGTCCGGATCGCCTCGGCGGCACTGTCGAGAATCCTGCGCGTCGGTGTGAAACGCTCTGCGTCTGACGACAACCGCCACGACGACCAACCTCACATGAAGGTGGAACCACCACCGGCATCGGCCCCGGCGTCATGTTCCGATCGGCCGCATGTGATGCCGAAGTACGTTCCGGCCGTGCAGAAACACCACGAGAACAAGCAGAGGGACATGGATGACCGGCAGATAGTGCGCGAACCACTTCGGCAGATACAAGTCTGTCACGGAGCCGGAATCTGCGCCCCGCGACTGGGCCAGCTCGCTGCGGACAGCGAAAGCTGTTTGCAGTGAACAGCGCGGTCTCGCCGAAGACCACGCCCGCGGCGATGGCCGCCCGCCGGTCGGAGTGTCCAGCAAGTCCGGTGAATAGCAGGTATACGACACAGGACTCGATCGAGAACCAAGCCGCGGTGTGAACGACCTTCAACGCAGCCAGCCCCCGAGGTGCCAAAGCGTGCATCCCCGAATGATGGCCCCGGGGGTGTTGACCAAGTCAGAGGCAAACGTCACGTTCTTGCGCTCCGGGATGCCCGAGGGAGCTGAACCGCGCGTAGTTCTTCTCCTGACCAGGATTCGGGACGTTCGACCCTGTGCTCGGCAGTTGGATCGCGAAAGCCTCGATGTACCAACGCAAAGTGAAGGAAAGTCATGCATGTCCTGGTTGTTTACGAATCGAGCTACGGCAACACGCATTTGATCGCCGATGCAATCGGCGAGGGACTGGGCGCCGACCACACGGTCACGGTGGTCCCGGTCGGAAAGGTCACCAAGGAGCTGGTCGATCCGGTGGACCTGATTGTGGTCGGCGGACCTACCCACGTCCACGGGATGAGCCGAACAGCAACCCGCGCGCAGGCCGCCAATGCCGCGCATCAACCCGGAAGTTCCCTCGTTCTTGATCCCGACGCCGAGGGGCGGGGCCTGCGTGAATGGTTCGAGGTACTTCCGGCTGGCACTGCTTTCGGCGCGGCCTTCGACACCCGCCTTGATGCTTCGCCATTATTCACCGGTCGGGCATCCAAGGGCATCAACAAGCAACTGCATCGGCACGGATTCCGTGAGATCACAGAACCCATCAGCTTTCTCGTTACGAAGGAAACCCAGCTCGCCGAAGGACAGCAGGACGCAGCCCGCCAGTGGGGTCAGTTGCTGGCCGCCCGACTCACCCAGCAGGCCGACACCTCACCAGTCAACTAGCTCCCGTGTGGTGGCGTCATGCCGACAGCGAGCGAGCGGACCCCGCGACTGCCACCTCGGTGGTTCATTCTGTTCGCCTGGAAGGTGCACCGAACTCTGTTCCGGGTCACCGGTGGTCGTCGTGGCCTGTGGCCCGCGCGGGCCCAGCGTTGGGGCGCACTGCGACTGACCACAACCGGACGACGCAGCGGACAGGAGCGGTCGGTGATCCTCGGCTACACCGAGGACGGCCCTAACCTGGTGACCTTGGCGATGAACGGTTGGGGGGAGGGGGAGCCCGCGTGGTGGCTGAATCTCCAGGCACACCCGCGGGCCCGGGTCCAGCTGACTGACGGTACGCGCCAGGTCCTCGCGCACGCCGCGACCGGGCAGGAGCGGGCCGAACTGTGGGACCGGTGGCGGTCACTGGACAAGAATCTCGACGGTTACGCCCGTCGCCGATCGACGCAGACCGCGGTGGTGGTTCTGGAGCCCACGGCCGAACAACTCTGACGGCACACCTCGACTTGAACCGCCCCGTTCATTGCCAGACCTCTGGTAGAGCTATGGCACGGTGACGATCACGTTTCCTCGCTTGTGCCCGTTGTCGACATACCTTTGTGCTTCGACGATGTCGTCCAGGACGTAAGTACAGTCGATCACGGTGGGATCCGCCGCGATCATCGGCAGCAGGTCAGTTGCAATCTATTCGACGCGGTTGATTGCGGCGATGACCTCAGTATTGCTGATAGCCACTCGCTCGGCCCGGGGAACCCGAACACGGTAGCGGCGGTCTCCGGACCGCCATTCGGGCCGTGCATGTCGGCGGACTGAGCCGACGTACACCCGCCGAACTTCCCGGATCGCGATACCTCGGTGTCGGGAGAATCAGGGAACGGGCGGGCTCAAACGCAAGAGCCCTGGATTCGCAAGACGGTGGCCCTGATGTCTGAGTAGACCTACGCAGGCGGCCGCGTCGGTGGCAGGAGCTCCACCGGCAGCCACTATCCAGCCCCGCAGTTCTACAACCAGTTCGACGATCGCGAACGCCCGTGTTCGGCGACGCCCAGGGCCGTCAACGACATGGACAGCGGCTTACCCACCATGCACCACCGCCCGGAAATCTCCGGAGCGTCGGCCGAGGAACGTCCACAGGACGATTGGCCGGTCCTGGGGGTGTCGATGACGCGTGATCGGTGATCTCGCAGAGCAGGGTTCGCGTGTCGTCCTTCGGTTGTGGGGATTGGGATCGGACGGTCGATGGTCTGCGCGAGGGTTGATACCGAATCTCCTCGGCGTGTGAGGAGATCCCATGGTGGGAGTGCGATTTGGCTGGCGCGGGTCAGGGTTGGGTGCCGGTGATCTTCGGGGTGGAGAGGGTGGCGGTCACTTCGGGTAGGCCGTCGCCGGTGAGTTGGGGTAAGGCGGCGGGGCGGCCGGTGAGCAGCAGCAGCATCGCGGCGATGGGTCCGCGGATGTCGGCGCCGTCACCGACTGTCCAGGTGGTGTCGGTGGCGGTCAGTCGGAGACCGCGGAGTCGGCGTTTCGCCCAGAACGGCCAGCCCATGGTCCAGACCCGGGTGGCGCCGGTGCGGGTGGCGTCGACCGGCATGTCACGGCGGATTCCGAGCGGGATCGCGATGTCCTGTCCGTGGACCAGGATGTCGAAGAGAATGTTCTGGTAGTTGGTCACGACGGGGAGCCGCCGGGAGGCCGCGTGTTCCCTGAGTTCGGCGACGATCTGGGTGTTGGGCCGGGTTGCGTGGCGAACCGCGAGGTCGTGGTTGAGGCGGTTGAAGTTACCGCGGGCCCGTACCGTATCGGCGAGCATCGAGGGGAGACTCGGGACCTGGGGTGCCATGGCGATATGGGCGGCGACGTCGCGCACCCGCCACCCGTCGCAGAGAGACCTTGCTTCCCACTGGGTGTCGGTCAGTCCCTCGAGCATGTCGGCCAGGGTGTGCCGCTGCGCCTGGATGACTTGCCAGCTGTCGTCGCGATCCATTCCGCTGCCGTCCCTTCCGGTCTATCAGTCGAAGTCGAACGGGCCAATCAAAGAGTGCGGTTGAGTTCCGCGCCGTGTTGGTAACCCGCAAGCCGATCTTTTGGCGCAAGAGGATCGGTCTCCTCACTCGACCGCGGCGCCGGGGTCATTGGCGACACCTCGACGGCCGACGGTACTGCTACCGCCCGGTCTCGCAGGGCCGCAAGCGTTGCGAGACTGCAGCGTAAGCGTCCGCGATCACCACGTACCCGGCGTCTGATGGGTGGGCGTCGGCCCCATTGGTGGTGCAGGCCACGGTGTAGTTGCAGATTGCCGCAACGCGGGCGTCATCACTGGGCGGGTTGAAAACCGCTCGCGTATCGGCGATCTCGGCCCGGGATTTGGCCGCGGTGTTCGCGAGCGCAGTATTCAATGCGTTGTACAGGGCATCGATCTCGGGCGCGGGCGGTGGAAAAGCATGGGTGGCTGTCAGTACCGCGATATCGGCGGACGGCGCGGCTGATCGTAGAGCCCGCAGCATCGTTCCGAGCCTGCCGGCGAAAGCCGCTATCTCCACGGGCGCCTGCTCAGACACGCACGCCAAGTCGCCGCCGCACGCGATGCGCAACGCCAGGATGTCATTGCCCCAGATGGCCAGGGTGATGGTGCCGGTGTTCGTCCGGTGGGCCCGGAGGAAGGCCTGGGCCGCGGCCAGTTGGCTGCCCTGGTAGTCCTCGTGCAGGGCGAAACCGGATTGCCGCCAAGGGCACCCGCCACTGATGAACGTGGTTGTTGTTTCCCCGGGGCAGCTGTAGTTGTGGACGTCGAGTGACCTGTCCCTGGCGGCAAGTACGTCGACGTAGCCGGTGTTGAACAGTGCCGGGTTCGGTGGATCGGTCAGCTTCGGTCCCTGGAATCCGAAGCTGATGGAATCACCGAGCGCCAGCAGATACCGGTCGGATCGGTTGTCGGGGCGGTGCGAGGTACTCGATGACGCCCAGGCGGCGGGCGCGACCAGGACCAGTGACACCGCCGTCATTACCATCGCGACGACCGCAGACGCGAAACGAGTACCGCCTTTTGAGCTGCAGACCGTTGTGTTCATCATCTGATGTCCTTTCGTGCCATCGGTCTAGCGCCGGTGGGCAAGCCTTCCGGCCTGACCACGAAACATTCACGGCCAGGCGGGTAGGGGCGTCTAAGGCTGGGCTCGACCGCGAAGTGGCCCGGCTACGGGCTCGCCAGGTGATGTCGGGCCCGGAGCGCGTCGGCGCCGGCACCGCCTAGTGGCAGGCCCCGGAGAAGTTGATACGATCCTCTGACCAGATAATCAGGGAATCGTACTACTGTCAAGGGGTGCTGCACTGGTGACCGATCGTGCCGATCCGGCGACCACCGATGAGCAGGACCGGCTGAACATCGGCCTGCTGCTGTTCATCCCCTACCGCGCGTTGGAGAACCGGGTATTCGCCGCCCTGGCGAATGCAGGGTTCGGTGACATCACCACCGCGCAGGCCCGGGTCTTTCAACGCATCGGACCTGATGGCACCAGACTCACCGAACTCGCCCAGGCCGCGCAGGTGACCAAACAGACCGCCGGATTCCTCGTCGATCAACTCGAACGGGCCGGGTACGTGGCACGGACCGCTGACCCATCTGACGGCCGGGCCCGATTGGTCCGCATCACCGCCCGCGGCGCCCGCACTATCCCGATCAGCGCCGCGGTCATCGCCGACATCGAGTCGGAATGGACAGCCCACCTCGGCGCTGAACACATGGCCCACCTTCGGAAAACACTGACCGCGCTTCGCGAGATCACCGACCCCTACCGGTGAATCACTCGCGGCCAGGGAGGCGCGAAAGGTCCGTCCCGGGCGGCGTCCAGCAAACAAAGGGTGCTGCACCCGCGAAAAAAGATCCATCTCAACTCGCAAATGCGAGAATCCTGCAAATCTGGCAGCGAACGCCACACAGCGCACAAGCTGGGACATCGACGGTGCGGTCCCACAAACCCAACCGCCAACGACGCAAGAGCTTCGACTTCAGATCCGCCGCTCCATGATCATCATTGTTCGCTGTAGATCGGCTTCAGGCTGCCCTGGGAAATAACTCGGCCTGTTCAGATCAGAACAAGCCTGGTCATGGCCGTCGATCCTGAGCGCAGGCAGCCACTCCACGCGTGCATCTGCGGAAGCCTCCCCGCGACTGGACTACCGCCTCTGCTTTCGGTCGCGGACCATGCGTATTACCCGCAGTCCGCCCTCCACTTGAGCCGCGCCGTCGGTCTCGAAGCCGTGCTTGCGGTAGAACGCCTGTGCACGAGGGTTAGGGTCGGCCACCCACAGCGCCACCGACTCCTCCGGATCGACGACCGCCCGCAGCAGCGCCGGCCCCGCACCGGTGCCGTGGTCGGCGACGTACACATAGAGCACGTAGAGCTGCCTCGCCCAAGCCACTCCGGACTCCGGGGCTGGGCCCGACATCGCGATCCCAATCAGCTCGCCGTCCCGCTCGGCGACAGCCACCCGATTCTCGCGAAGGCGCTCGTCGGTCAACGCGGCAGTCCAAAACTGCTCCCGAGCCGTCAGGAAACCTGGGTTGTCGAGCACTGAGTCCGTCATAAGTCCCCGGTAGGTCTCCTGCCAGCACCGCACATTCACCAGCGCCATCTGCATGACGTCCTCGACCCGAGCCGGGCGAACAGCCACCGACGAGCTCACCGCCGAATCGTAGGCGGCGACCGCGGCAACCGCGCCGGTGCCGATCTCAAGCAGAACTGTCAGGTCGTATCGGGCAAGTCGGTCCAAAGAGGCGCCATGGCGCACCTCCAATGCTTGGCCGGCCGAAGGGGGCACTGCGCCGGTCACCGCCGACGGCGAGAACCGCCGGACCCAGGTCACTGGCCCAAGTCGTCGAGCTCGGCACGGTCGGGCCGCAAATCTCGCGAACTTCGTGCAGACCGTGGCCCGCCCGCAGAAGGATCGGCTATCAAGACGCTTGTCGCAGTTGATGTTCGGACGGGCTCCCAACTCACATGGATGACGCAGCGCCCCACCCGCGCGGACTCGCTGACCCTGGATAACGGGGCGTTATCCAGGAGCCAGCAGGCTCCTGACCTGCAGTTCCGACTGAGCGGGCTCACGGGTGGTGGGTTACCCCGGTGTCGCCCGCCCTCTCGTCATTTCGTGTTCCCTATCGTGACGCGATCAAGGCGTTCCCGATCAGTTCACCGACCAAGCGCAGGTCGTCGAGGCGGATGGTCCGTCCTTCGGGGACGCTCGGATCAGTCGCAGGGATCGCTCGGCGTGGTCGGTGAACCACCGTTGGGCGTGACGCGCGGCGTCCTCGCGGAGTTGCCTGTCAGCACTTGCCAGCTGGGAACGGGCGGCCGCGCCGGCGGTGGGGTCGAGGGTGAGGTTGATGATGTCCAACAGGTCGGTGCCTTCTTTGGCAGCGCCGCGATTCATGATGGATTGCAGTTTCATCGCGATCAGCGGGCCGGGCTCGGCAACCGCAACGCTCAGGTCCGGCAGCCCGTCGGCGCGGATCCGGATCGGCGTGGCGGTCGCGGCGGCCCAGGCGTGCGACAGGACGTGCAGCCGGTCTGTCGGGTCGTCCGGCAGGTGCGCCAACTCGGCGTCGGTGACCTCCAGGACATCGACCTGAACATCCCCGGCCGGAGTCGCGACAAGAGCACCGGCCGGTCCGCTGGCCACGGCCCCGCTGTCCAACAGGAGCCGCAGTTGTGGGGGCTCGGAGCCGGTTCGGCGGTTGACGGTGTCCAGATCGGTGGTGGCGCGGTAGGGGTGCCTCAGCCGACAGATGACGGCCAGTCCGCCGATGACGATCACCTCACGACCTGTTCAGGCGGCGATCGCCGGGATGGCGTGGACAAGCGCGGACATCGCCGATCCGTGCAGATCCACCACTGGGCCGGGCCGGCTACCAGACACGTCGACCGAGATCCTCGGGCGGTGTCCACCCGGTCAGCACGTCCCGGCCGCGGGCGGGGTCCTGCGCGAGGTCCAGCGCGATGAACAGTGGCCGAGCGAGCGGCCAGCCGTCCTGAGCTCCCGGGGGGTCGATGCGCTCGCTGCAGATCATCGGAACGGGGGCCACCCGGACAGTCGCCGCGCGATGCTGATGGTCGGGGGCTACGCCGAGCAGTCGGGTGGCTCGGCGCAGCACCGCGTCGTCGGGCACGTAAAAGTCGGGTGGGTGATCTGATCGGATACCGACGGGCGCCCCGTACGCCGCGGCCGCGAGGCTGTCGGTCAACGCCCACCCGGTCGTGGTCCGGACATCTTCCAGGCCAAGTTTCAGCGCTGCGGCGGCATCGGGCACCGACAAGGGACCCGCCCGCAGATCGGTCGCCGGGGATGGCCACCGGTCGGCCAGTGCCCAGAACAGGTCCGGCAGCACCGGTCGACGGTCCCGGTCGATCAGGCCGGCGACCTGCATTCGGGTCAGCACCTCCGAAACCGAGCTGGGTGCTCTGCCCAGCAGGCCGGCGATTTGCCGAACCGCGGCGGGTTCGTCCGGGTGCAGCAGCAGCACGGCGGCCACCCCGACCCCGACCCGGCCGGCCAGCGGAACGGGCCCGGCCGCGGGGGCCTGCAGCGCAGGGACCTCGGCGTCCACGAACAGGCCCGGGGCGGCGAGATGGAAGTGGCCGCGCAGGTCCAGCCATCCCCAGCCCGCCGTGCACAACAACTCCCGAGCCTGTCGGGTCACCCGATCGGCAACGACCAGACCCACCGACGATTGGCGGGCCGGCTGCCGGTTCCAGCTCGTGATCCGCCGCTCCAGGCCATCGGCCGACGCCAACGACAACCGCTGCACCCACACCGGGACCCGACCACCGGCCGGGTTCACCAGCACCAGGTCGGCGGCGTCGCCGTGGTCGGTGTCCGTGACGGTCAACCCCACCGCCGCGGCGGCAACGCGGACAGCGTCCACCGCACCGTCGTGCCGCTCATCGTCATCAACGCGGCGGTGTGCCACATCCAACCCCTGTTCGGTGTTCGGTCAGTACCGAACACCGAACACTACGGGGATTCGGTACGCAGCTGCAACCGTCGCCGTATCTGTCCAGCAGTTCCCGTCGCTCGTCAACCGGTAGCCCCGTTAGCCTCGATCCTCGGGAAGGGTCGGCGGTCCCGAGGATCGAGGTTAGTGCGCACCTCGGAGGCTCCAGGGCACGGCTGTACGGGGTTGATCATCTATTCGACCTCACCGAACACTGGAGAGGGCAGAGGTAATGAGGGGACCGTAGCTGTCGAGTAATCGACGTCGTGATCCCACGACTTACCCGGGCAAGCCGTCACGTGACGAAAGCTGGCCGGTGAACCCGTCGCCGCCGCTCTGGATCCGTCGGATCGCCGGCGGATCGCCTCAAAATCCTCCGTGGGCCGGTCGGTGCTGACTAGGTCGGAGCCGGCCACGCACATCGGGGCGTGTGTAGTCCAGCGGTTCGGGGCGGAACTGCGGGTCGACGGCCTTGGCGACCACCTCGCGGATCAGTTGCACCGCGGCATCGGTGATGGAGCCGTTGTACAACGCGCTCTTGCGCGGCACGCCTCCGCCGCTGCCTCGGACAGCGGGGGCTCGATAGCGGTGGACACGGTGATCGACAGGCTCTCACTGGAACGCATGGTGGAGCTCCCGGTAGCGATCGGCGAAGTACGTTCCACCCCGTACCACCGACGGGCGGCCGCCAGACTCGGCATCGACGACTCCAGCCGCTACGAAACGTCCGATGAACGATTCCTTTCCGATCTCGGTCAGGTTCGAACTTCTGAACCCCCGGCAGCGTGTTCTACCGCAGTGACCAAGTGTTCGCCGAGTACCGATCGCAGTGCGAAGGAGGTGCGAGTGGGCGTCGACGGGGGCTCCCACGGCGCCAGGTCCCGGGGCGTCGGTGCGAAGGGGACCGATGTCGGGGACGGTCCCGGCCGTACCGATGGTGTCCAGGATGCGCAGCTGATGCGGGCGCTGCATGACGAGCATTCGGCTGCACTCTGGGGATTTGTGCTGCACCTCACCGGCGGCGACCGTGGCCGTGCCGAGGACGTCGTCCAGGAAACGCTTTTTCGGGCCTGGCGACGGCCCGCGGTGCTGGGGCAACAGGACGCGTCGCCTCGGGGTTGGCTGTTCACCGTGGCCCGCAACATCGTGGTTGACGACTGGCGGGCGGCCCGGCGCCGGCCGACCACCTCGATGGAACTGGTCGCCGAGCCACTGGAACCGGACGCCACCGACACCGCCTTGCAGTCGATCATGGTGGCCGACGCCCTCCGTCGATTGAGTAAGGACCACCGAGAGGTCTTGCTCGAATGCTATTTCCGGGGCTGTACCGCCGGTCAGGCGGCGGCCCGGCTCAACGTCCCGGTGGGCACGGTGAAGTCCCGCCTGCACTACGCGCTACGTGCGCTCCGGTTGGTACTGGAAGAGATGGGGGTGGTGACGTGACAGATTTCAGCCAGAGCGGCGACATCTGCCGGAGCGACGCCGCCTATGTGCTCGGTGCGCTCTCGCCGGCCGACCGGCGTGCGTTCGAAGATCATCTGCGGGACTGCGCCGAATGCCGGGATTCGGTGCAGCGACTGGCCGGTATTCCGGGACTTCTCGCACTCACGACCGCCGAAACCCTGCAGGATTCGGGTCCACCGGTCCCCGATTCGCTGCTGCCGGGGCTGCTCGCCAGGGTGAATACTGCGCGCCGGCATCGCGGTTGGATCGTCGGGGGGCTGCTGGCCGCATCGATCGCGTTGATCCTCGCGTTGGCCGGGACGCTGGTACTGCGGCCGGCGACCAATAACACCGCTGGCGCAACGGCGCCGTCCAGCACCACCGCAACCTCGCCGCAGGTGGAGTCTGAACCAATGACTCAGCTGGTGAAAGGCCCGATGTCGGCATCGCTGGAACTGGTCGAAAAGAGGTGGGGGACGGCGATCACCGTGTTCTGCAAGTACGACCAGGACATCGACACGACCACGCCCTATGACCTGGCGGTCGTGGATACGGACGGCAATTTGACCTCGGCAGGCACCTGGCGGGCTGTGCCGGGGGTGACCGCAAGAGTCACAGGGGCCACTGCAGTACCGCGCGACCGGATCGCCGCCCTCGAGGTCCAACTCCCGGACGGCACAACAATTCTGCGGTACGACGAATAAGGTTGACACCTCGGACCGCGATGCTAGGCATATCCGCCGGCGCCTCAAGTTAACAGCGCCGCCGATGTTGCCTTCCGCCATTCCAACAGCGTGGGCACCCCGGAATACACATTTCGTGGCTCGATAGCCCGGCCAGCACGTGCCCCTGTCAACGCTTCGCCGCCGCCCTCACAGGCCACGACGCATGACTCGGGGCCGCCGTGGGTCGCTACCCCTTCGACGTAGAGCTCTTCCATCTCCTCCATGCCGGTTGATCCCGGCGCTCCGGAATGCGTGCCAGAATCAACTAAACCGCGCATTCACACCGGGACAGATCGTCCAGCCACAGGGAAAACCCCGCATCAGATCAGACGGATCCACGAGTGGATCGCGCAGTCTCCGAGCCGTGTTCGTCGCTGACCCGTCCTTGTCGGGGTCCCAGAACGGTCCGGCGTCCAGGCTGACGGTGCTCCATCCTGCGCGGGCCATCCGCTGGCCGCCCGATCAGTCCATCTACCGGTCGGTGCCCGCCGGCCAGATCGACCAGCACCGTCCCGTGATGGTTTCTCGGGCACAGTGCGAACTCATCGACACCGAGCACCCTGACCTAACCGTGACGGCAACCCGAGCATCGACACGTAGGGACCGATCGCCGGATTGATGCTGGGGTCCTGTGATGCGGCGGACATGATCAGATCCGACGGCAGTCGGCTGTCGAGGTCGATGTCCCACCCGCCCACCTACCGACCAGTGTGTTGTCCATCCGGTGGTGGTCCTCGACCCACGGCCGAATGTTGGTCTCGCACCATGCATCGGATTCGCGCCGACTTGTGTTGCGTCCGTGACGTTCTCACCGCGGTCGAGGGTATGATCGTCGATCAGTCGCAGCAACCCGCCAGCCTGTTGGTAGCTGGTCGTGATTCCGCGGCCGAAGCGTCATCGACTACCTGCCCGGGTCCTGGCCGAACAGTGCCGGTGTCGTCTGTATCGCCAGGCGGACCCGAATCCCGGTCGAGTTGATTCCCACAGACTCCCGGGCGCGGAAGCTGCGGACCATCGACAAGGCACAACGGGCCCTGGCGTTGGAGGGGAAGCTCGATCACGTGTACGGGTACTCATTCATCCTGACCAATCTGGATGTCTCACCCCGAACAAACTGGTCCAGACCGAACACTGGTACCGGCACCGCACCGACATCGAAGCCCTCAACAGAGACGCGAAACACGGTGCAGCACTTCGTCATTTACCGTCAGGAGACCGCACGGTCAATACCGTGTGGATGTGGGCGGCGCTGATCGCCTGCGCGATCTCGAACTGGATCCAGGAAATCACCGGCATCGACGACGGCCGCGGCCGGCTCCGCCGGACAGTGGCCACGATGCGCCGGGAACTGTTCAACATCCCGGCCCGGATCACCCGCACCAACCGCGCCCCGACCCTGCGCACACCACCCGACCCAGGATTACTGACCTTCGTCCTCACCCGACTGCAGAACCTGCCGACCACCCGCACCGGATAATCAGCAAGACGCCCACCGCCCCGACACCCAGGATCCGGAACCCCGAACACCCGGCGCGACAGCCGGGCCACGGGCACGCACACAACCCGGAACCACCACAACGAACCGGGCAAACCGGACATCATGCCGAATGCACGAGCAACCCCAACCGCTTACTCACGGATTCGGGTCTGAACTATCCGCCCGATGATCCGTATAAACCTCAATGGCCGCGATTTGCGCGGGCCCCCGATTTGGACGGCAGGTCAAGACATGTCATCGCAGACTCCCCGGACCCATTCACTCCTTCGGTTCGATGTCAGCCAGCGCACGCTGATGGCATGGCGACTACTTAGCGCGATCATGCTCCTGGTGATGGGCGGGATCCATCTCTACCTGGTGTTCTACGGGGTAGGCGGCTTGCTTGGCGCGCTGTTCGTGCTCAACGCAATTGGCGCGCTTGTACTGGCGATTGCGGTCCTCGTACTGCGTGGGCGACTGCTATCGCTGGCGACCGTGCTGAGCCTGCTGTTCATGATGGGCACGTTGCTCGCGCTGGTGCTCGCGCTCACCGTCGGGCTATTTGGCATTCACGAGCTATTGAGCTTCCAGCTGGTGACGACCACGCTCGTAGTGGAGTCCATCGGCTCGATCATCCTGGCGGTAACCGTGACGCTGGTGTTTCGGTCGCGCCGAACACCCTGATGGCGCACTGACGGGCAACTTCACACCAAGTGCCTAAGACTTTGATCATCAGTAGCGCCGATGGCGTCGTATAACATCCCCTGCAAGCAACGCATGATTCACGGCCCCCTCGGCAATGCCAGGCACCTGGGCAGTCCGTCCGCAAGAGGATGGTCCTACGGTCGCTGGTGCGGTGGTCGCCGTTGAGGCTGGCTCACGAGTCTCAGGTCGCGGCCGTTGGCAGTTGCAGGGCCTGCACTCTGCGGGTGATCAGCTCGCTGGGACGCGCTCGGTCGACGGACTCGGGCCGATACGCCTGCACGAGGCGACGCTTGCCCAGCATTGGCCAGCCGTCTCCGGGAAGCCTCCACGAGGAGATGAGGTTGGTCGCCTCGGTCATCGCCTCCCAAGGCACCCCCACCTCGCGAGCTACCTGGACGAGGCTGATCAGGTCGACGACGTAGTCGAGCGGAAAGGCGGGCATCAACCACCGGGTGCCGCTCGGATCGGCTTTTGTGCGACCAGCGAGCGGCATGACCTCACCACTCCTGCCGAAGATGAGCCTGCGTTCGATGAGCAGGTCGCGAAAGGCGGACTCCTGTGGGCTGCTGTCCGTGGCGAGGCCGGCCCGCCGCGCCAACGCCAGCGCCATCATCGTTGGAACGAGGCCGAGCAAGCAGGTGGTCGCAGCCATGCATCCGCCGTAGCGGTGGTGTAGGTACTCGCCCCACTCGGCCGAGGGACGGTAGTAGCTCCGATCGCCGAAGGCGACGGGCTGGTAGCGCTGGATCCACTCCACCAGCGGCCGTGCGTCTTGGACCCGACCGCTGCGCAGGAACAGTTGCGCGAGCATGCCGGTGTAGCACGACAGAACCGAATCACGCGTGCCACCAATCGAGCCCCCACCCTCGACCACAGCAACCTCCGTGAGGAAGTCCAGCGCTCTGGCCAGCGCCAGATCGCCGCCGGATACCTCAGACTCCTGCAAAGATCGCGCCGCGAAGATGGTCGGCACGATACGCGCGGCTGCCACCTCGGACCGGCCCCACGTGCCATCCGGTCGCTGGGCGGCGATCAACATACTGAGACTCGCTGCCGCTGCGTCTGCGTTCATCGGCATCACCTCGCCTTGAGGATGGTCCGCAGTACCTTCCGCGCCCAGACGTAGCGGCTCGACGTCCAGGAGACGAAGTACGAGCCCAGGGTGGAACGCCGGGTCCATGGATACACGCCGTGGCCGAACAGTTGCTCGTTCGTGTGCGCCTCGATCAAACCCATGACGTCGTGGTGACTGGCCGCGAGGAGCTCGCTCGCGGCGTCGTACGACGTGGCGGAGAATTGCTCCCATTTCTCATCGTTGATCGCCAAGATCTCCCGCCAGGTATGGCCACCTCCCGGAACCTGCGGAGCACCTCCGCGGTCCCCCTCGCGACACCACGGCGCAACCATCAGGTGCTAGGCGTGCACATGGGTGATCACGTCGCGAGGGTTGCGAGATCGGTCCTCGATGCACGCCTGCCACCCGACATCGCACGCCAAGGCTGGGTCGATCCCCTCAAGCATCGACTGGAGCCGATTGCACTCCTCGGCGCCAGCGACGAGCAGCTCCGAACGAGTCGTTGGCCGTGGCACCCTTCCACGCTAGTGCACCGGGAGCCTGCGCGGCGGGCCCCGGCTTACGGCCGCGAGCTAGCACCCCGACCAGGTTTCAGCCGCCCTGCTTCGGCCGGATTCGCCCGAAATGCCCCAGAACAACCAGTCACGCTCGCTGGCGCCTTGTCCGCTACCACTGCCCTCGGGTGCTCACTCTCAAAATCAGCACGATCCGCAAGCGGATCCTCCTGTGGGACCCCTGGGCGACCTTGAGCAGCGTCAAGCTGCGCGATATCCCCCCGCTATCTTTTTGATGACCCTGGTGCCCAGTTGCTGACTTGCCGGGATCGGTCTGACTTTGCCCACTGCCCGTGATGGGGGTTGTCGCTGGTCCCGGTGTGTGGCGGGTGACCGCTGGCAGGGCTGGACCGGTCGTTTCAACTGGCCGGGCCGACCGCGGTGTGGATGCCGAGGCTCGCGGCCCGTGTTTTGCAGGTCAGCTGGGCATGGCTTGACGCCGTCAACGAAATCCATCGGGCGTACTCGCTGATGACAGACGATCTTCGGCGGGGAGCACGCCGCCCGCGCGTCAAACGACAGGGGCCGAACAGGCCCTGGACAAACGGGCTCGATCCCGAACTAATGTCAACCCGGCCGGACTGCCTGCAGTGTGTAGGTGAGCGGCAGCCGTTCGGAACCTGTGCGCAGCTGCCATTCCCCGTCACTGAGCAGCTCCATCTGGCCGGGAAGGGCGTCCCAGGGCAGGCTCTGGTGCTCGACCAGCCCGGTGATCTGCAACCCTTGATCGAGCAGGGCCGTGATGATCTCGCCGAGCGCATGGGTGAAGGTGATCTCGGTCCGCGGGGGGAGGGCAACGTCGGTCCTCGCGTAGGAACCCTCTACCTGCATGACCAGCGGATCCGCACGAAAGTAGGGGTATCGGACGACGAGTAGGTCGTCGCGTCCCTCGTCCAGCGCCCACATCATCGGGTGCCCCTCGCGGAGGAATAGCCGCCCGCCCGGAGCGAGCAGGCCACGGACCACAGCCGCCCATCGATCGATGTCCGGGAGCCAGCACAGGGCGCCGATACCGGTGAACACCAGGTCGAAGGCCTCTCGGTCCAACAGGTCCGGCGCGGCATCGAGGTCACCGACGACGAATTCGATTGGAGTTCCGGTCCCGGCCGCCAAGTTGCGGGCCACGTCGATGGAAGCAGACGAGAAGTCCAGGCCAGACATCCGAGCACCCAGCCGGGCCAGTGAGATCGTGTCCGTGCCGATGTGGCATTGCAGATGCACTCCGCGAAGACCCCCAATATCGCCCAGCCGCTGCCGGTCGAACCGCACGACATCGGACAGATACGCGGAGTCGGCGATGAAGCGGTCGAGACCGTAGTCGGGCGAGGCGGCGTGGGCCGGTGCTCGCTCGTCCCACAGCTCGCGGTTCGTCCGCAGGTAGTCGTCCACGGTTGGGACACTGCCATCCGGCGACGGCGGTGGAAAGCAGATTTCGCCGCGATGCCCACCGACAGCCAACCACGGGTCGACCAACGGGACGCCGAGGCCAAGTTGATGTTGGAAATGCGCGCACCTCACATGAGTGACGCCGCACCCCACGAGCCAAACTCGCTCACCCCGACCTGCCCGGCAGGAACTGCCCGGGACCGCACCATGTCCGAGTAATCGAACCCTAGTCGGTGTCGGCGGCCCGATCTCTTGGTCGTCCGCGCCCAAGATCATTTTCGTTCCGGCAGGGGATCGCTCACCGCCGAGATCTGCTGACGGGGCGGTACGCCGGGTCCCGGCCTTTGCACCCATGATCATTGGTTTGTTGTGGTTGGACGCCCGCGCCGACGGCGTATCGGTGGTGCGAGGCCAAGCCAGGTCGGTGATATCGGGTCGGGTCCAGTGGGGCTCGCTGCCTTGTCGAAGGACGACACCGAGGTCTGTCCGCAAGGCCGGTTCGGGTCGCCGCCACGGCAGCATGTGCAAAGCAGGTTGTCCAGATGGGTGCGCAGTTCGCGGAGATCCGCGATCTTTGCGTCGATCTCGGCGAGTTTGGGTTCGATTCCGGCGGCCAGGTCGCCGCAGGTGATGACACCGGCGGGATTCATGCGGAGGAGGTTGATGATCTCGGCGAGGCTCAAGCCAAGCCCCTGGGCTTGCTTGATCGTGCGGACTCGCTGCACGGAATTGCCGGGATAGTCGCGGTAGCCCGACCGATCGCGTGGCGGTGCGGGCAGAATTCCTCGGCGCTCGTAGTACCGAAGCGTCTCTGGATGCACGCCGCAGGCGGCGGCGAGTTGGCCGCTACGCATGTCCGAATTGTACAGCTCAGGGCTTGACCCTGTACCTCGGTACGGGGTGGATATTGCAGTGGTAAGCGCCGGTGGCGGCCGGGAATCGTCACGTTGCTGGCCGAGCATCCCGGTTCGGGGCCTCGGTTGACGCGCGCATCCGGGAATGCCTTCGACACCAGCCCAGCGAGCAGGAGGATCTCATGACAACCACACTGACGCCCACGCCGATGATCGACGAGTCTGCGCTCGA
This sequence comes from uncultured Actinomycetota bacterium, assembly GCA_963730295.1. Classification (GTDB taxonomy): domain Bacteria; phylum Actinomycetota; class Actinomycetes; order Mycobacteriales; family Nakamurellaceae; genus Nakamurella. The sequence goes on from CAVSRE010000021.1 coordinate 39,938, forward strand.
GGCTTTCCTGGGGCAGGCGGTGACCGACGCGGCAGCGGCGGTGAGCGTGTTGCTGACCCATCTTGGCGACCGGCTCGGCCTGTACGCGGCGATGGCCGACTCGCAACCGGTTACCGCCGGGGAACTCGCCAAGCGCACCAACACTAACGAACGCCTCGTCGCGGAATGGCTGTCCAACCAAGCCGCCGGCGGGTACGTCACCTACGACTCCCGCGCCGGTCAGTTCCGGCTCCCACCCGAGCACGCCTTCGCGCTCGCCGACGAATCCAGCCCGGCGCTGCTGCAGGGCCTGTTCGATCTCGTCGCGGCGGTCTACCAGAGCATCGACAAGGAGCTCGGCGCTTTCCGCACCGGGACCGGATTGGCGTGGCCGGATCACCACTCTGACCTTTTCACGGCAACCGAACGCGGCTTCCGGCCCGGGTATCAAGCGCATCTCGTGCAGGAATGGATCCCCGCGCTGGACGGGATGCACGAGAAGCTGACCGCCGGGGCCCGCGTCGCCGACGTCGGCTGCGGCCGGGGTGCGGCCACCATCATGCTCGCCACCGCCTACCCGAACTCCAGGTTCGTCGGTTATGACTACCACGCCCCGTCCATCGACGCCGCCGTCGAGGCGGCAGCCCGAGCCGGCGTCGCGGACCGGGTCCGATTCCAGGTCGCAGACGCGGTCTCGATCACCGGGCCCTACGACCTGATCGCGTTCTTCGACTGCTGGCACGACACCGCCGACCCGCTGGCGGTGGCGCGGGCCGCCAGGCAGGCGCTGGCCCCGGGCGGCGTCGTCCTCGCCGTCGAGCCGTTCGCCAGCGACCGGCTCGAGGACAACTTCAACCCGCTGGGCCGGTTCGGGTACGGCATCTCAACCGTCGTCTGCACGCCTTGCTCGATCAGCGACGGTGGCCCAGGGCTCGGCGCGCAGGCGGGCGAGGCCCGAACCCGAAGAATGTTCACCGAGGCCGGTTTCAAGACCTTCCGGCGCGCCGGCCAGACGCCGATGAACATCATCTACGAATCACGCGCGTGACCCCGCCCAGCGACCGGTAACCAGTCGACCGCCCGCGCCCCGAGCCGCAAGCCACGCAAGATGGCCGGCGCCCGCCCCCGCCACGATCTCCGATACCCGGCGATCGGACAGAACTGTCCGAAGCCACCATCCGTCGACTCTGATCGGGTGTGATCCCTGGGGCACGGTTCACGTTCGCTACCGGTACAGGGGCTGGCTGGGCCGGACGACTGGACGAGGTGGAGATCAAGCGGGTCGCCGAGGCGTTCGACACACAGTGGTGGATCAAGAAACCTGCGAGTTACCGATCGACAACGTGTTGTCTATGCCGCTGCTGCTTGGGTTGTCCTTCTGCCGAGGCGTGTAAAGAGAGTTTGGATGTCCATGCGGAGGGTTTCGTAGTCGCGGTCGACCGGGTCAAAGTAATGGGTCTGCGACCCCATTCGGCCTTGCTGCCTGCGAGTTGGCCCGCGATGTGCGACCTCGTGTCCGACTCTCAGGTGTTGCTTGATCCGGGATGCTTTTAGGTTGAGAAGGCTTACGGAGGCACGACTGCAAACCCTTTCACCAGCCACGATGGGTGGCACAACGACGACGACGTGAGTCACGCTACGGCGCAGCGGATTTCGACGGTCGGCTGATCAGATCGATGGGTCCTTGCGTGCGGCGACTGTCGCCTGGCGGAGCATCATTTCAAGTCCAATTCGAGGTCGGGGAAAGGCGAATATGCGTGGCACGAATTTCCGAGTGCTCATCGTCGGAGCGGGTATCGCCGGTCTCGCCGCGGCGAGGGCCCTTCGTGGCTGGGGAGCAGTCGTCGACATCATCGATCGGGCACCTGAGCCGCCGCGATCGGGTACCGGCATCTACCTGCCGGGCAATGCCATGCGGGCGCTCGATGCGCTCGGGTCGGGCGGGCGGTGGCAGGCCGGGCCGTGCACATTCGTCGGCAGCGAACGACCGATCACCGCGGTCGGATGTTGTTCGACGTCGACGTGGACGACCTGTGGGAGACGGTCGGGCCGTGCCTGGCCCTGCCGAGGGCGGACCTGCATCACGTGCTGCTGGAGGGAACCGCCCAGCCAATCACCTGGCACACCACGGTCACCGGTATCGACTGGGACGGTCACTGTGCCGCTGTGCCGCTCTCGACCGGCGACACCCGCGAGTACGACCTGGTCCTCCGCGCGGACGGCGTCCACTCGACGGTGAGGCAAATCGCCTTTCACCACGATCCGGTTCGCTCGCAAGGTGTCCATACTTGGCGCTTCGTGACCGACTGGGACGTCGGGGACGGCAGTTGGACGGTGCGACTTGGACCAGGTTCTGCATTCCTGACCATCCCTGTCGGCAATGGGCGGGTCTACTGCTATTGCGACGGCCCCTCCGCCGCCAGGCCGCCGGCGCTGCGCGAGCTGCTGGCCGACTATGCCGAGCCCGTGCCGACTCTGCTGAACTCCCTCGATCGCAGCGCCGCCGAAGTGGTCACCGGACCTGTGGAGGAAGTCGTTCTGCAGCAGTGGTCCGTCGATGGCGTGCTGTTGATCGGCGATGCGGCGCATGCGATGTCGCCGAACATTGGCGCAGGGTGCGGCGATGGCGTTCGAGGATGCGCTGGTGCTCGCGGAGTCTCTGGCAGCCGCCGACACGGCCACTGCGGCGATTGATGCCTACCAGCGCCGCCGCCGGCCGCGAATCGACCGGATTCTGAACCAGACCCGCCGTCGTGATCGGGCTCGCCGGCTGGCGCCTCCCGTTCGGGGCGTCGCCCTGCGACACCTGGGCGAACGCATCTTCCGGGCGAACTACCGGCCGCTGTGCACGCCACCATGACAGCGCTGAGGGATCGGCTTGCGGACGTGCGTACAGCGGGTCGGTCCGATCAAGGGTGCGATGTTGGTATCCGGGTGGTCGCCAGGAGTTGCCCGCCCGTTCCACGGATTCCGATCCGAGGCGGGCGGCGGCGTGTCCAGGTGATCAGGGTGTGTCCGTGCCACGGCACCGCAACCTTGCGGTTGGCAACGTCGATCGCGTCAACCTGGGCGCTTACGAACATGGTCGTGTAGCTGATCCAACGCCCGCTCCAGGGGAACAGATCACGCCCGTCCATGCTGTCATGCACACCGCCAGCACCGTTCCCGCCGGTCACGATGTGGGGGTCCACACCAGGCAACGTGTTCCACGGCCAGATCGCCTCGTCGGGGATCGTCTCGGGTCGGTCCGCGAGTAGGCCCGCATTGTGATCAACGGTGCCGCCCCCGCCGCCGAGCATGCACCACTGGTCCTCCCGCAGGGTGAGCACCCAGGTCTCCTGCACGTCGCAGCCGACGCTGCGACGCAAAAACATCGTCGCCGCAATATCACCGGCGACATCCACCGCCATCGCCGCGAAACGGCGCCGTCTGCTCAGTCGCGGTACCGGGCGCGGCTGCCGCGTCCCGACCAAGAGGATGCTCTCGGCCAGCGCGTCGTAGGACATTCCACGATGCTACGAATGACATCAAGTAGCAGCGGACACACACCGATGAACAAAGACCCGTCGCCGTAACGGGATCCGCTTGCGGATCGTGCTGATTTTGAGAGTGAGCACCCGAGGGCAGTGGTAGCGGACAAGGCGCCAGCGAGCGTGACTGGTTGTTCTGGGGCATTTCGGGCGAATCCGGCCGAAGCAGGGCGGCTGAAACCTGGTCGGGGTGCTAGCTCGCGGCCGTAAGCCGGGTGGCAGCCGCGCGTATCGTGCCGACCATCTTCGCGGCGCGATCTTTGCAGGAGTCTGAGGTATCCGGCGGCGATCTGGCGCTGGCCAGAGCGCTGGACTTCCTCACGGAGGTTGCTGTGGTCGAGGGTGGGGGCTCGATTGGTGGCACGCGTGATTCGGTTCTGTCGTGCTACACCGGCATGCTCGCGCAACTGTTCCTGCGCAGCGGTCGGGTCCAAGACGCACGGCCGCTGGTGGAGTGGATCCAGCGCTACCAGCCCGTCGCCTTCGGCGATCGGAGCTACTACCGTCCCTCGGCCGAGTGGGGCGAGTACCTACACCACCGCTACGGCGGATGCATGGCTGCGACCACCTGCTTGCTCGGCCTCGTTCCAACGATGATGGCGCTGGCGTTGGCGCGGCGGGCCGGCCTCGCCACGGACAGCAGCCCACAGGAGTCCGCCTTTCGCGACCTGCTCATCGAACGCAGGCTCATCTTCGGCAGGAGTGGTGAGGTCATGCCGCTCGCTGGTCGCACAAAAGCCGATCCGAGCGGCACCCGGTGGTTGATGCCCGCCTTTCCGCTCGACTACGTCGTCGACCTGATCAGCCTCGTCCAGGTAGCTCGCGAGGTGGGGGTGCCTTGGGAGGCGATGACCGAGGCGACCAACCTCATCTCCTCGTGGAGGCTTCCCGGAGACGGCTGGCCAATGCTGGGCAAGCGTCGCCTCGTGCAGGCGTATCGGCCCGAGTCCGTCGACCGAGCGCGTCCCAGCGAGCTGATCACCCGCAGAGTGCAGGCCCTGCAACTGCCAACGGCCGCGACCTGAGACTCGTGAGCCAGCCTCAACGGCGACCACCGCACCAGCGACCGTAGGACCATCCCTCAGCGGCTCCGTGCATTCTCCAGCAGCCTGATGGCCTTAGGGCCGACGCCGTGGATGCCATTCAGCTTTTGGAGATCGTCGGGCAGCTCATTGAGTGACGTGTAGCCGGCGTCGATGAGGGCACCGGTGGCTGGTCGGCCGATCCTGACACAATCGAACGTCGGGCCACGGTCACCTGAGTTCTGAACGCCCTGCGACATCTCAATGCCTTCCTCGTCGGCGAATCTGATGACGAATTGGACCGCCTTCGATTGGCGTAATCATCGAGGTCACCAGCGCTTGACGAAGCCTGATATCGCACAGCTGGATCGTCATTTCGGACAGACCGGTCTTTGGCTAGCCCCGTAATTCGCACATGGGGTGTGGTGGGTCGGCGGCGGTCCGAGGATCGATTCTGAGTAGGTCGAGGACTCGTTTTTGCAGTGGGGTTGGCTCGGGGATCTCGGGTGTGCCGTCGGTGGCGTGGCGCAGGCGCAGGGTGGCCAGGGTGGTGAAGATCAGGCTGGCGGTGGGTTTCGCGGGGCGGCCGGCGTAGAGGCCGTCGATTTTGGTGGCCGGGGCGAGATTGCGCCGGGCCTCGCGTTCGATGAGGCAGAAGATCAGCAGGGCCAGGCAGACGACGCCGATCAGTGCTGTGATGCGGCGGTTGGTGTGTAGGAACATCGGGGCCACGGCCAGGGGGCCTTTCAGGTCGTGGTAGCGGCGTTCGCTGGCGGTGGGCTGGTTCTTGTAGCGGACGAGAATCTCTGCGGCGGTGATGGTGTCGGGCAGGTTGGTGAGCAGTGCGTACCAACCGTCGGTGGCGGCCTCGGTATCGATCGATGCTTGGTCGAACGACCAGGCAAGAGTGGGTCTGCCGTTGGGGTCGGTGCCGATGGTGCTGCGGAGGTAGTCACCGACGTGGCGTTGCCGGGCGATGGTGGTGATCCGGGCGGTGACCTTCTCGGGGGTGGGGTAGTGCTGCGAGCCCAGGCCGCGGGATAGTCGGGTCAGGTCCTCGCGGGCCCGGTCGAGTTTCTTGGCCCGGGCGTGCCGGGCGGCCTCCGCGCGGGCCGAGGAATGCACGAAGACCCGCCGCAGGGTGATCGTGGGGTCTCGTTTGAGTGGCCCGGTGATGGTCATGGTGTCCTCGAGGACCCGGTACTGGCCGCGGTGATCGACGGGGAGCCGGGTGTCCCGGGCGGCGACGAAGTCCACCGGGGTGGCCATATCGTGGTCGCAGCCGGCGAGCACGTGCGCGGGCACGAGGGCTTTGGCCGCCGGGGCCAGGAAAGTCACGTCCTTGGCGGCGGTCATCGCAGTGATGTTCTTGTAGGACAACAGTTTCGAGTCGCCGACGAGCAGGAACCGGCGGGGACCGGCCAACCGTCGCAGGGCCTGCATCGTGCCGACGACCTGGGAGACCTCCGCGGCACCACCGTCGTAGGGCCGCCAGAACACCGGAACCGAACCGTCCGCGGCGGTGGCCACGCCGGCCTGGATCTGTTTCAGGTCGGGGTCGGCGGTCCTTGGGATGACCGAACCGGGGCCGGGCGAAGTCCTCGTCGGTGACCTGGTAGTCGCCGTGCAGGCTGATCGAGGTCATGTCCCAGTGCAACTGGGACACGTCGATACCGTAGGAACCGATCGCGGCGGCCCCGACCGACCCGGTGACCTGTTCCAGGACCGGGGCCAACGCGTCCAACGCCCGGGCGATCCGGTCGTCGTTGAGTACCTCGGGCGGCACCGCGAACGCGTGCTCGACGGCGAACTGCCGGGCCCATTGCCCGAGGTGGACCATCGGTGTCGGTGAGGTCAGCCGGTTCGCGATCATCGCGACGATCACCTGACCGTGGGTGGCGTAGGCGATGTCCCGGACCGGCGCGGACCGGTCGATGATCCCGGCGATGTCCAGCCGCCGGCACACCGCGGCCACCACCGGCAACGCGCCCAGCACCTGCTCGGAGCTGGCCGGTCCGTAGCGAGCATGCATCCCGTTTCCTCCTGGCGTGTCACCCCACCACCATCTTGAATGCTGTAGCATTCAGGATCGGTCGGGACACGCCGGGAGGAGTTGAATCGACGTCGTGACGCCAGACGAATCGCCCCACCGGGCCAGGGCCCGCGAGATCCTGGCCGAACTTGCCGAGATCGACTACGCCCTGCCCGGCAGTGTCGTCACCCGGAGCACCAGATGCGGCAAACCGAACTGCCGCTGCAAGGCCGACCCACCCGTCCTGCACGGCCCGTACCTGAGCTGGATCCGCAAGAGCGCCGGAAAACCCATCACCCAGAAACTCACCAACGAACAGGAACAGCGCTACCGGCCCTGGTTCGACAACGCCCACCGGATACGAGAACTCGTCAACGAACTACAAGCACTGTCCATCCGCGCCATCGAAAACGCCGAAGGCTGGAACAACCGGCCATAACCAGCCCCCTGGACGATCACGAACCCACCACACCCCATGTGCGAATTACGGGGCTAGCGCGATACCAGGCTCACTGCGACGACGGCCTGCGAAACCGTTGCAGTGGGGTGCGGTCGCCCACTGACCAACGATGACCAAATGGATCGGTAAAGCCCCCCTGACGGTGCGGCCCCCAAGGCATGTCGTGCGCGCTGACCGGTTCCACGTCGGTCGCGCCATTTTTTACAGCCCGTTCGATGAGTTCATCGGGTTCATCGATGAACACCTCGATCCGGGTGGTCGTCAATCCCACCGCTGTCGGGCTCGGCTCCCGATTCTTGCCCGGCACGGCTTCGTGGACGAAGAACGGGGCGCCACCCAGGTCAAGCCCAGCAACGCCGCCAAGGTCCCACAACCGGCCGGCACCAAGCGCCGTCGTGTACCACCTCACCGCTGCGTCACCGTCGGACACGATCAACATCACCGATAGGACTGGGCGCACGGCCGCGTTGCTCACAGTCATCGACAATGGCACCGGTGACCGGCACCCGCGAGTTCGGACATGGCCAAACCCGGGGTCGGCGGCTCCGCAGCCGGCCAAAGGAAAATCAAGTCGATTGATCACAAGTAACGAAGGGTGCGTGTAACCCGGGGGGCTCAGCCGAAGCCCGCACCCAGCCGTGAGAGTTGACGAAGAAGGCGGTCTCCGACCCTTGGACCATGCCGACGCCGCTGACCCGCGTGCGTTTCGGTCAGCGATCCCGTGCGGGACGAAAATGATCATGGCCCCGACAGCCCCGTAGAGCGCCCCCGAAGGTCCTGTTTGTGGTTCGGCTATCGGCCGATGCCGGCCACCGAAGCGTTCAGACTCCGTTGCTGTCTCCTTCAGGGCCGCTCGCCGGTGCCCCCGCGCTCCAACCCCAGGGTCGCGAGGAGATCTTCGTGCAGCTCGAACCAGACACTGTGGCAGGAGTCGATCTTCGGCTCGTCGACCCACTTCCGCTCGCCCCCGTCGACCCGATCCAGCGCCGAAGAGAACCGATCCGGATAGAAAGCGAAGCGCGACAACGCGTTTGCAAGCCGATCACCGATCGGGCGCAGGTTGCGCGAAAGGTGGCAAGGCTTTTCAGGACATCCTCGTCCATGTCCAATCGCTGGGATCGTTCGGCGCCATCGAGTCCCACGGCTCGGGCCGGATCTGCCACTTGGTCAGCAGGGTCAGCAATCGACCGTTCAGCTCGAGGAACGAGCCGTAGGCGGCTTCAACGGCGGCACGTGCGTCGGCCACCCGCAGCTCTTCAGCCAGCATTCGGCCGCCCTGGACCCGGCCGGCCCCGGTCAGAGACCAGCCGCTCACGTCTGCGAAGCCGACCCGCTGCACCCAGCCGCGCGCCTGGTCATCCAGCAACAGTTCCTCGACCAGGTCGGGGTCGAGGGCAACGCAGCGCAATTCCACCCTTGTCCGTCATCCCTTGGATCCGGACAGCGTGTAGGACGAGCAGCTCCGGCGACGAGTCGTAGGCCATCCCGGAAAGCTACCGTCGCGTCAGCGAGCCACACGGCTACCCGCCACCACATCCAGAGTCTTCGATCTGGGGTCAGCGGCCATGCCGCATCGGATCAGTGGCGATCTTCAATTGGACAGGCTCCCGACCGCCTGTGGCAGGCAGTACTCAAGATGAGTTGAGATGCGGCGTAGATTCCCGTATGTGAACGAGCGGTTGTCGAAACCGCCGGCTGGCGGGCAATCAGCTGCGTCCGCGAGGGCGCAGACCTTGGCATTCCAGGGCCTGGCAAACCGAGTGGTCCGGGTACTTCTGCGGACGCCACTGCTGTGTCGCGTTGTCGGTGCGCGTCTGATCACGATTTACGTTGTGGGCCGCAAATCCGGCAGGCACTATGCCATCCCGGTCGCGTACACCCGTCACGACGGTGCTCTGCTGGTGGGGACGCCGTTCGGATGGGGTCGCAACCTCCCTACCGGAGTCGCGGTAGACATTCGCCTGAAGGGTAAGCGGCGGCGGTCCGACGTTGTGGCCCTGACCGATGAGGCCGGGGTTGTCGCGAACTATGCGGTGATGGCGCGCGACAATCATCAGTTCGCGAAGTTCAACAAGATCACTTTGGGCCAGGCAGGCGAGCCGGAACCGGCCGACCTTCACCTTGCCTGGGCCGCCGGTGCTCGGGCGTCCGGTTCACCCCACGCTGACACGCCCACCAGGATCCCTGAGCAGACCGCCTCACCCTGGCGTGCTTGACCGATGACTTCGGTCGAGGATGCCTGTCGTATTTGGTGTTCACGTCCATCCGCTGCTGAGGAGTTCACGATGACCAGCATCAGGCCCTGCCTGTGGTTCGACGGCCAGGCTGAAGAGGCGGCCGCGCTGTACGTCAGCCTGTTTCCCGACTCGAAAATTCTGTCGGTGTTCCGCTATCCCGAGGGGTCCCCGATGCCGGCCGGTGAGGTGGCGACGGTGGATTTCCTGGTGGCCGGCCTGCCGGTGCAGCTGCTGAACGGGGGGCCACACTTCCGGTTGTCCGAGGCGTTCTCGCTGTCGGTGACGGTCGACGGTGGCCAGGACGAGGTCGACCGGTTATGGGACGCGCTCATCGCCGACGGCGGTGAGCCCAGTCAGTGCGGCTGGCTCAAGGACCGGTTCGGCGTCTCCTGGCAGATCGTCCCGGCGGAGCTGATCCGGCGGCAGTCGGTCCGGACCCGCAGGTCGCTGCTCGGGTCAACCAGGCCATGCTGGCCATGGGGAAGATCATCGTGGCCGACATCGAGGCGGCCGCGAAAGGGTAGCCGGCTCGGCGGTGCCAACTCCGATGACGCCCAGCTATCGGTGGTCAGCGAGTTTGGCTCGTGGGTTCAGGTTTGGCGCCCAGGTGCAACGTCGCGCAGACATCAACGCCAACCTTCGCATCGCCGGCACGGAACCCGAATTATCGGCGGGACCAACTGACCGGCGTCGCCGGTGCGGCGCTGGCCGCTCTCGGCAGACGCTCCTGTGGCGAGCGCCGGTTCCGCCGGGCGGCGAGCTTCGACACTAATTGAATTTTCGACGGTATTTGGCGATTGCAAGGACGTAGGCGATGATCAGGATGCCGACGAGGCTGGCGAGTGCGATCCAGATGTCACTTCCGACGGGTTGCTGGGCGAACAGGGCTCGGATGCTATTCACGATGGCGGTGACGGGCTGGTTCTCAGCGAACCATGCCACCGGGCCGCTCATAGAGTCCGTGGGTACGAAGGCTGAGCTGATGAACGGCAGGAAGATCAGCGGGTAGCTGAACGCACTCGCGCCGTCGACGGTCTTCGCCGATAGCCCTGCGATCACGGCGATCCAGGTGAGCGCGAGGGTAAACAGGATCAGGATGCCGGCGACCGCGATCCAGGCGGCCAGGGACGCGCCGGTGCGGAATCCCATCAGCAGTGCGACGCCAATGACGATCGTGACCGAGACGAGGTTGGCTGCCAAGGACGTGAGCACGTGCGCCCAGAGCACGCTCGGCCGGGCGATCGGCATGGACTGGAACCGTTCGAAGATGCCGCCCTGCAAGTCGAGGAAGAGACGGTAGGCGGTGTATGCGATGCCGGATGCGATCGTAATGAGCAGGATTCCGGGGAGCATGTAGTCGATGTACGACTCGTCGGATCCGATGTTGATCGCGCCGCCGAGCACATAGACGAACAGCAACATCAGTGCGATCGGAGTGACCGCAGTGGTGATGATGGTGTCGGGACTGCGGACGATGTGGCGCAGCGAGCGGCCGGTCAGGGCGCCGGTGTCGCTCAGGACGTGCGTGGTCATCGAGTTTCCCTTCGTGTTGTGACCGTGCCGTCGGAGCTGTCGTCGTCGGTTTTCTCGCTGTCGGTCGGGCCGGTCTGACCGGAGTCGCCGACGAGGGCGAGGAAAACTTCCTCGAGGGAAGGCTGCTTCTCTACGTATTCGACTTTGACGGACGGGAGTAGTTGCTTCAGTTCGGCGAGGGTGCCGTTCTGGATGATGGTGCCCCTGTGGAGGATCGCGATGCGGTCGGCGAACTGCTCGGCCTCGTCGAGGTACTGGGTCGTCAGCAGCACCGTCGTGCCCGCCTTGGCGAGGTCCTTGACGGTCTGCCAGACCTCGACGCGCGACTGAGGGTCCAGGCCCGTCGTGGGTTCGTCGAGAAAGATGACCGGCGGGTTGCCGATCAGGCTCATCGCGATGTCGAGCCGGCGTCGCATGCCACCGGAGTAGGTCGCCGCTTTCCGGTCGCCCGCATCGGTGAGTGAGAAACGGGCAAGGAGGTCGTCCGCGATTGCCCGCGGGCTCCTCAGGTGACGCAGCTTGGCGATCAGCACGAGGTTTTCGCGGCCGCTGAGCATTTCGTCGACCGCGGCGAACTGGCCGGTCAGGCTGATCGATTCCCGCACGTCGCCGGATTCGCGGCGACGTCGAAGCCGTGGACGGATGCGCTACCCGCGTCCGCCTTGAGCAGCGTCGACAGGATCCGCACGAGTGTGGTCTTGCCTGCGCCGTTCGAGCCGAGCAGCGCGAAGATGCTGCCCGCCTTCACGTCGAAGTCAACACCGCGCAGCACATGCACGTCCTCAAAGGATTTCTCGATGCCCTGCACACGAATGGATGGTGCCGTCGGAAGGTCGGAGAGGGTCATTTCCGTTCCTCTCGCTCCGCGGCCTCGATCGCCGTGGTCAGGCGAGCGCGCTCCTTGTCGATCCAGTGCCGGGCCGGAGTACGCCTGCGCGAAGGTCTCGGCGAATTCGACCGGGTCGTCGCCGACGATCTCGCGCACGGGCGTCCCGTCCGTGGCGGCGCGCTCCCAGAGGTCGGCCAGGTCGCCGAACATGGTGATCAGGGTGTCGCCGTCGGTAACGCCGCCGTAGTACATGAAGTACCGGTGCATCGCCTTCGCCGCGGTTCCGTACGGCTCGGCAGCGAGTCGATGCGGGCCTTGTCCTGCTTGTACTGCTTCTTCTGCTCAAGCGACCCGGTGAGGGTCTCGATCCACTTGGCGACCATGTCAGTTCTCTCCTTCTGCCTTGGCTTCTGCGATGTCTGTCTGGAGCTGTCCGATTCGTTCCGTGAGGAAGCTCCACGTCCTCCAGAACTCGTCGAGCTGTTCGCGCCCTTGCACATTCAGCGAATAGACCTTGCGGGGCGGCCCCTTCTCGGACGGGACCTTCTCCACGTCGACGAAGCCGCGCTGCTCGATACGGATCAGCAGTGCGTAGACGGTTCCCTCGACGAGATCGGAGAAGCCCTGCTCTCTCAATCGCGCCGTGATCTCGTAGCCGTACGCCGGCTGCGCCGCCAGGACCGCGAGGACGATGCCCTCCAGGGTGCCTTTGAGCATCTCCGTCATCTGATTGCCCACGGCCGATCTCCTTGCTCTACTCTATGACGCTGACTACTAATAGACGGTAGCACTAAGTACCGGTACTTGGCAACACTGATTAGTAATGCCTCGAGGTGCGTTTGGTGAAGGACTCAACCCATCCAGGACGACCACGCGACTGACACAACTGACGGTCTTCAAGACGACTGCCCGTGACCCCGCTCGGTCAGCCGGACCGCTGACCCAGGTGGGCCCCCGAGGGACCCACCATCGAGGGGTGACCGCACCACCGGGTCCGTTAGCGCGGATTTTCGCGCAGCGATTTGAACCCCAGTTGGACGACGACCGGGGTTGGCTGGTCAGTGGTATTCGAAGTGCAGGGTGCGGTTGTCCCACCAGGGGATGGTGGTGTCGGGGAGGTCTGCTTGCCGCAGGATTGGTGAGTAGGTGCGGCGGTCCAGGTGGACGGTGATGGTGTCGTTGGTGGTGGTGATGGTTCCGGTGGTGGACAGGAATCGTCGTTGCAGGGTGTCGGGGGTGGCGTGGTGGTAGCCGGTGAGGCGGCGGCGCAGGGCTGCGCAGACGGCGCCGGCCAGGACGGTGAGGGCGACGTCGAGGTCGACGTTGAGTGGGACTGATCCGGCGAGGGCGTCGGTGTGGAAGGACCGGATGGATTCGGCGAGGCGTTGTTCGATGTTCATCCGGCGGGCGTACCGCTCGATGAGCTGTTTCGCTGTTGAGGTGCGGTCGTTGGTGATGATGACGGTCGCGGCGTCCCGGCCGAGGCCGGTGATGATGAGTTGCCGGACGGTGCCGGGGTAGTTCGACAGGGTGGTGGTTTCGTCGATGACCCGGGGGTGTTGGTATTTGCCGTCGCGGTCCAGTCGCACAGTTTTCCAGGCGGTGGCGGGGAGTTCGGTGATGTGTTTGTTCAGCGCGGGTGACCGCATCCGCAGGGTGAGCCAGGTGATGCCCCGCTGGTCGAGTTCGGCGAGCACGTTCTGGTTGGTGACTTTCTGGTCCATCACCAGGCGGTTCGGGTAGCTGCCGGTGAGGGTTTTCCAGTGCTCGGCGAAGACGAGGACCTCGTTCGCTTGGGTGGCTTTGGTGAGGTCGGCGTTGGCGTAGATCAGGGTTTGGCTGGCCCCGTCTTGCGCGAAGAACGACAACACCGACCGGGTGCGTTGGGAACGTGTTGGGACGTAATGTTTTTCCAGGGCGGCGTCCTCGCCCCAGTGCATGATGGCGTGGAAGTCCAGGTCCAGGTCACCGCCGCGGTCGGTGATCAGGTTCGCCCCGATCATCGCCTTGCCCAGCGCGGTGAGCATCTTGGTTTGCCGGGTGTGGTCCAGGCGGTAGGAGTAGCTGGTCAGCGCGGTGGTCTTGGGCAGCGCGGTCAGGCCGGCGAACAGGGCGGCGCCGGGGTCGGCGGCCAGGTCGTCGACGTGGGAGACCCGGCGGACCCCGGTGAGTTTCAACGCCAGCAGCGACAGCAGGTAGTTCAGCGCCGGGATGACCTTCGTGCCGGGATACCCGGCGGCGGCCACGATGCCGGGCAGGTCCAGGGCGACCAGGTCCGGCAGGGCCAGCAGCAACCCGGCCATCTTCGTGGTCGACCGGGCCGGGAGCGCGGCCATTTCGAGCACCTCGGCGCGGGGTGGGTGGTCCCGGAACGGCGGCCCGTTGGTTCCGGCGGGGCGGACCGGGAGGCGGCCGAGGCCGGCCTCGTTGATGACCTGGGCGACGCCGGTGCGGTTCAGCGGGGTCGGGGTGCCGGCCAGTGCTTCGGAGATCTGGGCCGCGGAATTCACCTGTGCATGTCGGTGTGTCGTCGTGATCATGGAAAGATGTTGCGAGACAATTGATTTGTGAGTGATTCGACGGAGACCGAGCTTCGTGAGTTGGTCGCTGCGCAGGCCGAATTGATCGCCCGCCAGGCCGAGCAGATCGAACGGTTGATGGCCCGGGTCGCGGAACTGGAACGCCGACTGGGCGCGGATTCGTCGAACTCCTCCCGACCACCTTCCTCCGACTCCCCGTACACGAAGAAGCCCGCGAAGCCGCGGTCGTCGCGGGAACGGTCCGGTCGCAAACCCGGCAAGCAACCCGGCGACCCAGGTGTGTCCCGGTCGTTGTCCGACAGCCCGGACCGGGTGATACCGATCGAACCCGGGCCGTGCTCGGGATGCAGTCGGTCGTTGACCGATGCCCCGGTGGTGGTGGCCGAGCGTCGGCAGGTGGTCGACTTGCCACCGGTACCGGCACCGGTGATCACCGAATACCGACTGCTGTCCAAGACCTGCACCTGCTGCGGCGTCGTCACCACCGCTGACTGGACCAACGCCGACGATGCCAACACCGCTGTGCTGGCCCCGGCCGGATCACCGGTCCGGATCGGGCCGCGTGCGTTGGCGATGTGCGCGTTCCTGACCTGCGGGCAGTACCTGCCCGTGGGGCGAGCCACCGCCCTGCTGGAAACACTGACCGGGTTGCACCTTTCGACCGGGTTCACCGGGCGGGCCCGGCGCCGCGCGGCGAAGAAGCTGACCGCGACGTTCCTGCCGCACATGAAGGACCTGCTGGCCACCGCGCCGATGCTGCACGCCGACGAAACCACCGGCCGCGCCGCCGGCGCCCTGGCCTACGTGCACGTGGCCTGCACCGAATACCTGACATTGCTGCACGTCGGCGGCCGCAGCAGCAAAGACATCGACAACGGTGGTGTCCTCAAGGATTTCACCGGCATCCTGGTCCGGGACGGCTACGCCGGGTACGACCACCTGCCCGCCGTACATGCGTGGTGCGGCGCCCACCTGATCCGTGACCTTCGGTCGGTCTCCGATGCCGACCCGGCCGGGCAACTCTGGGCCACCGCGATGGCCGACACCCTGACCGCCGCGAACAAGGCCGCCGGAGCGGCCCGCGCCCAGGGACTGGACCGACTGGACCCCGAGATCCTGGCCACCCTGATCAACCACTACCTCGGCGCCCTGGCCAAAGGCACCACCGACAACCTCGACCAGCGCAGCGAACTCGCCGGCAAGGCCCGTACCCTGATCCGCCGATTCGGCCGCTACCAAGACATGATCCTGCGGTTCGCCACCGACCTGACGGTCAGCTGGACGAACAACCAGGCCGAACGCGAGTTCGCCCCGTCAAGATCCACAACGAACCTCCGGCGGCGCCTGGCGCACCCTGCTGGGCCTCACCGAATTCGCCGTCGTCCACTCCTACCTCGCCACCGCCCACAAATGGGGCAAAGCAAATACCAAGTACTCACCGAACTCTTCACCGCCGCCCCTGGCTACCACCAGCCCTCGCCCCCAGC
>CAVSRE010000022.1:0-874785 GCA_963730295.1 uncultured Actinomycetota bacterium
CCAGAAACCCTGCCCACCAAACACATCCACGCACCCAGAGGGCCGCCTCAACATAATCGTGGGCTGGACATACAACCGTGCATGACCTATTTGGTCACACGGCTCAACTGCGTCTCTTCACCGGAGGGCATGCGCAGGCCCGTGCCGGACGCTTCCCACCAGGCGGACAAGCCCCAGTCCCTCGTGATCGATCAGGACCCGCAGCCCGTACCGCCGCCCGTGGTGGCCGTGCTTGTTCGAGATGAACCGGGCCAGCCGTTCCATCGTGAACTCGTCGAGGTCGTGGAACACCGTGGTCGAGTTCCCGTACCGGAAATAGGAACGCCATCCGATCAGGAACCGATTCAGGTGCCGTATAACGTCCTCGACGGGCAGCATGAGCAACCGGCGGGCGGTGTCGGCCCGGAGACGGTCCTTAAACCGTCGGACCGAACGCTGCGAAGGCCATCGACTCAGAAAGTACCGTCCCTTGCGGGTAAAGCTCTCCACCCGGCGATGGTGGAAACCCAGAAAATCAAACCCAGACTTGGCCACCCGCAGATCCACCAGCGAGGTCTTGGCCGCAGCCAGGGACAAGCCCAGCTCAGCCAATATCTCGGTCAGCGTCGCGAGCGCCGCCTCGGCCCGTTCCCGGGTCGGCGAGAGGATCACCAGATCATCCGCGAAGCGGATGATCTGCCCCAGTCGGCTGTGCTGCTCACGCCATCTGCGATCCAGTTGGTGCAGCACCACATTTGCCATCAAGGGACTGATCACCCCGCCTTGAGCGGTCCCGGTCTGGGGATGGAGCAGGGTTTCCCCCGTCCATACCCCGGCCCGCAGCCACCCCATCAGCAGCTTCATCATCCGCCGGTCGCTGATCCGCTCCGCCAACGCGGAACGCAGCACCTCCCGGGGGATCGAATCGAAGAAGCTGGCGATGTCGGCGTCAACCACCCAGGTCCTGCCCCCATTGACTCCTACCCGGATCGCTTCCAGCGCCTGCTGCGCTGACCGCTTCGGGCGGAACCCATACGAACAGTCCAGGAAATCGGCCTCGAAAATCGGTTCACAGACCAGCTTCGCCGCGGCTTGGACCACCCGATCACGCACAGCAGGCACCCCCAAATTCCTGGTCCCTCCCGATGCCTTCGGTATGGTCACCCGCCGCACCGGCAACGGCCGGTAGCAACCCGTTTCGAGTTCGGCCCGCAGGGTCTCGAGGAATTCCTCGACACCCTGTTCCTGGACCTGGGTGATAGAAACGCCATCCACCCCGGGGGCGCCGCCATTCGCGGCGACCTCGGACCACGCCCTGTCTAATACGTCCGCACGGTGGACCTTGTCGTAGAGCGCGTGGAAACGTCTCGTCGGCGA
Source organism: uncultured Actinomycetota bacterium (assembly GCA_963730295.1). Classification (GTDB taxonomy): domain Bacteria; phylum Actinomycetota; class Actinomycetes; order Mycobacteriales; family Nakamurellaceae; genus Nakamurella. The sequence goes on from CAVSRE010000022.1 coordinate 1,357, forward strand.
CTCCTTGGCCGCCCGGTAAAGCTTGTGCTGAAGTTCTCGGGTCCTATCACGGGTGTCGTTAGCCATCAGGCATTCACCGACCTTTCCCTTCCTCATCAAGCGCGTGACACAGCAGGGGCCCTTCCCTCACCGGCGGTTGTGTTGTCCGACCGGCTCAAGCGGTAATACGGCCCCATCCGCCACCCTGCCGACTCAATGCGACTTCCCGTTCAGACGGTTATACGCACCGGCTGCTCCCGACCACCGCACGATCGGGGTCGGCGAGGGCTTCCCCAGTTCCCGTGCCCACCTTCTGCCCATCCCACTCCCCCTACCCCGGAGGGTTCCTCAGCGCCTGCAACTCCAGGTCTTCAGCGCCTTCCATGGCCTTCGCCGTGATTTCAGCGGCTCGGCACCCTCTTGTCCCCCTTGCGGGGGCTAGCCTCACGAGGCTGCAGGATTCGCGTCATGCTGCGGGCTGGACAGTCGCTCCCCCCGAAGGGGCTTTCGACACTGCGCTTCGACGCCGGGCGTTTCCCCCCGACGCCGGCAGCCTGCTACCGGGCCTCCTGGCAGCTACCCGGACCGGACTCACACCGGCTGGCGGACACGAGCTTGCGCGTGACTACCTCAACGCGACCACCTCCAAAGGTGTCATCACGTCGCGCACCCACGCTGCTGGGCACACGAAGGTCCCGCTAGGGACCGGATCTGTTGACGAGCTGCTACGACTCTGTGGACCGGATCGTGCTCGATGCCTACCACCGGAGGGGGACGGTCCGGGCGGGTTCCGGGTGTCGTGGCGGCGTTTGCACAACGGTAGCGTGGAGCAGCTGGACGACGACTACTAGGTCAGCCGTGCGGACTGTGCGTTCTTGACGGTCTGGCGTGCGTTCCCCAGAGCATCTACGAGAACCTTGAGGTCCCGCAGGAACTTCGCGTAGTCGGTCTGCGCTGGGATATCGCGGATCTCCACCCGCCTGCTGCTCGCTTCATCATCGCCGAGGTGTTCAATATTGATCGCCTGGTAGTGGGAGATGTTCGCCGCGCTCTCCACGTGGTCTTTGCGTTCGCCGGGCAGCACCTCTGGGTTGGTCAGCGTCTGGTTGAACGCCACGAGTTCGGCGTGGATCGCGGGCAGGTCATCGGTGCTTCCCTGCAGGACACGCGTGTTGATGGTTTCAACGAGAGTGGTGTATCCATCCAGCCCGTTCTGCAGAGCGTTGAGCTTCAACCGTTGAGCGGACAACGACGGCGCGTTGGCCACGTCGAGCGGGACAGGTTCGGTGCCCTGTTGATCCTCCGTTGGTTGCGTGAGACGCCTACCCTTCGTGTCCTTGCGGAACTCGCGCGCAAGATCATCGGCGTTCTGCTGGAGTTCACCAAGAGTCGTCAACATCAGTTCGACGCTGATGGCGCCGTTCTCGTCGCCGAACGCGGTGCCCAGGTCGAAGGACAGATGGCCGCCGCCGCCCGTCGAGGTCGGATCCGGCCGGAGTCCGAGTGTAGGCGCCTCCGGCTTGTCCGCTGACTTCTTGTTCCCTTTTGCCCTTGGTCTGGCCTCCTCCTGCAGCTTGACTTCCGCCGCACCTTTGAAGATGTGCTCGTTGATAATCTCCTTGATCGGTCCATTTTCGAATTCGCTGACGCTGGTCGGCTTTGTCTGGGTTTCGTAACAGGCCTCGTCGATATCTACGACCCAGTACCAGGTCCATTCCTTCGGTTCGGTGAAGGTGTAGGTGATCTTCTTCGCAAACGTCGCTTTTCCGACATGGCCCGTCGCAACGACCGTTGGTTTGCCCGGAATCTTGTCGGCATTGTTTTCGGCTGCCTTGGCCCAGGCCGCGATGCGCTCGAGTGCCCTGGTCCTCGGCTGACCGTAAGTGGCTTCCCGCTTCTTCGTCTGCTCGGGTTGCTCTCCCCTGGGTGCTTCCGGCATCGCCACCTTGATATTGACGCTCGCCTCCGCATCACTTGCAGGTTTGCCATCGCCGAAGCTGAATTCGGTGCCGATCTTCACCTTTCTGACGTCCTGCCCGAGCGCGTTACTGGTGGTGATCTCACGCTCCGCGTAGTTCAGCGCTCGCACTGCCAGTTCCGCGACACCGCCGGGCTGCGGCAACGCGGCTTGCCCCGCTGCTCCCGATATGAGGAGGGCCTTTGCTGCGGCGTCGAGAGGATTTGGCAGAGCGGCTGGGTCGCCCAATTTCAGCGCGATGTTCAGAACGTCATCCACTTTCTTGGGCCTCCCGCCGGCGGCCTTTATCGAGTTCGTGAGCCCATTCAGCAGAATCTTCCCCTGGGCATTGATGTAGGCGATAGCTGGGCCCGCGTTCGCCAGCGCGGCGGCGGGGTCGTGCAACCTCCGGATCGGCTGCTCGGACCGGACGAGCGGGGTACTGGAGAGCTGCCTCAACATGTGTATCGGAGCCGTGGTTCGCCCACCGAGTCCGAACTCGGGGTGGCCCTGGTCATCGACGAACTGGTGCCGTCCTGGTTCGGAATCGAATACCAGGCCTGGAATCGGCACCACCCGCCCACTTGGGTGTGCTGACGGCGGCTCAGGACTCGGATCGACTTCTTGATCGCCAGGTTGTCGTCGGTACTGTCGGTGCTGGTGGCCCGCCGACGCTGTCACCACGTCACACTAGCGGCCCGGCTGCGACTCGACAACGGGGCTGTCCCGTCGCACCTATGGTGAAGTCGCGCGGCAACAGGGCGCTGGCTCCGGCGTGGTTCAGGGCCCGACGGTACGTCAGGCTGTGCACTTCTAGACCACGTTCGGTAAGCCAACTGTTGCCACCGATCTTTAGGGTCGGCCGGACCGCCACATCGGCGGCGACCGACTACGGTAACGACCATGCGAATCGGCATAGGCCTACCTAACCCCGTTCCAGGTGTGCCCGGGTCCCTTCTCCCGACCTGGGCGAGACAAGCGGAGCAGCGGGGCTTTTCCACGCTTGCGACGATCGACCGGGTGGCCTTCGGTAATCACGATTCACTGATCGCCCTGGCGGCAGCCGCCGCGGTCACCGAGCGCATCGAGCTGCTGACGAACATCCTGCTGGTGCCCACCAGGCAACCCGTGCCACTGGCCAAGGAGGCCGCGACCATATCGTCGATTTCAGGCGGGCGATTCAACCTTGGTGTCGGTGTCGGCGGCCGTGAGGACGACTTCGTCAGCACCGAAACCTCCTTCGAGGGTCGCGGGAAGAGGATGGATGAGATGCTGGAGCTGATGACTACCGCTTGGCGCGGGGAGCCGGTCGCAGGCAGCCCCGAGCCAGTCGTGCCGGAACTGGAGTCCGGAACGGTGCCCTTGCTGATCGGTGGTACCGGTGACGCAGCTATCCGCCGCACCATCCGCTACGGAACGGGCTGGACGGGTGGCGGCGGCACGCCGGAACAGTTGGCGCCAGTTATCTCTCGTGTGCGGGAGGCCTGGAGCGAGGCCGGCCGGGAGGGCGCGCCGCGGATCCTCGCGCTGGCTTACTTCTCCCTGGGCGACGAGGTGGAGGATTTCTCCTACCAGTACCTGCGGCACTACTACGGCAACTTCGGCGATTTCGCCGAGATCATCGCCTCGGCCGCCTTGCGGTCTCCGGAGTCCATTCGGGGGGCCATGTCAGCCTTCGAGGACGTGGGGGTTGACGAGCTCATCCTTGATCCGACGGTGGCGGAACTGAGTCAGATCGACCGTCTCGCCGACGTTGTGTTCTGACCGAGATACACGCTGGCGAAGATCCTCGGTACGCCCACACCGCAATGTCGATGGGATTCGTCAATTCGGATGACGGGGCTGACCTCGGATTGTCGTTGACGAGCCGTTTCGTCGTCGAAACCCCGAGTGGGAGTGCGCGGTCGATCACCGGCGGGACGGGGTCCGCATGGGTGGTGGACGACCAGGCGGGGCAATGAGCCAGTGCACCACGCGCTGCGCACCCACTCCGTGCTCGTCTACAACGAGTGGAAACGCGGCATGATCGGCTTCGCGTTGGAAGTCCACCGAGTCTCTTGGATGAAGATCGACCCTGTTTCCGTTCGTCATGTCGTTGTGTGGGCCCGCCGGGGCCTGCATGGTCAGGCCGAGGCCGGTACGCCTTGCGGTGATGCCAGGCCGACTCGACCAGCAACCGGCGGGCATGGGTGTTCCCGGTCTTGGTGATCGACCCCTGGGAACGATGCCCACCTGAGGAGAACTCGGTGGGCACCAACCCCAGGTAAGCGCCGATCGTGGAGCCGGTGAACCGGTGCCAGTCACCGATCTCCACCGCCAGGCCGAACCCGGTCAGCGTGGAAACCCAACGCAGGCAACACAACCGGCGCACCACCGGGGTGTACTCGCTGTTGAACGCCATCTCGCTGATCGCGGCATCCAACCGGTTCCGCCGGGCCATGGTGAGCAACACCGTCTCCAACGCCGTGTCGAACGCCAACTGCAACCCGGGCAACGCGAACCGCTGCCCGCGCAGCCATACCTCGTGCACCCCGGTCCACGGATGCCCACCGGAATACAGGATCCCCTGCCGGAGCGGCAGTTTCGACAACCGGTGCCGGGACCGCATCAGATCACCGCGGACATCCTCCCGGGCCCGCACCAGATCCCGCGCGGCCTCCTGCTCCACACTGGGCACCCGGACCTGCACGATCTAATCCATCCGCAACAGATTCGCCAAATGCCGGGCGTCCCGGGCATCGGTCTTGACCCGATCACCCGGCGAGCGTTGCAGTTTCGACGGCGCCGCCACCACTCACCGGATCCCCGCCGCGGTCAACTGCCGGGCCAAACCGAACCCCGTCGGACCCGCCTCATACGCCACCGCGACCGGCGCCGGCAGCTCCGCCAACCAATCCGACACACCCTGGAACATCGGGGACACCCGACGCCGCAGCAACTCACCGGTCACCGTGTCCAGACCACACCCCAACCATGGACCGGGCATGCACATCAAGACCGACACTCGTACGCTCACTGAACACCGGGGCCTCCCGCAACTGTGGTGTCGACAGGGGCCTTCTCCCCGTCGGCAATCCACGACACCTTGCGAGAGAGGCCCCTGCCCCGTCAAGCGGTCGGGGGCCACTCGTACCGTCTAGCCCTCGGAAAGGGGCCGGCGGTCCCACATTGCTGCGGGTCGTCAGAGAGTCATCTGCGGCGGAAACCCCGGCCCGATGATGGGCGTGTCCTGCTGAACAAGGCAGCGCGCGACGGTCATGCCATCGGTTGCCGGCTAGGTTAGGGAAGAGTATTCTGGCCGACCCATCCGACTGTGGCGCCGGCATCGGAGAGGTGCATCGTGCGTGAGATCTTGGTAGTGGCAAATCAATCACTGGGCAGCGATGATTTGGCCGTGATCGTAACGGAGCGCATTGCGAAAGAAGGGACCCATTTCCATCTTCTCGTTCCCGCGACGCGGCTTCCGCGCGATGTTGCCGCCAAGTTCGAGTCGACGTTTAGCGAAGACGCCGATGAGGCCGCGCAACGGCAGCTGAACGTCGGGCTCAATTGGCTGCGTCACCTTGGCGCAGCTGTTGATGGCGAGGTCGGCGACGAGGATCCAGTCCGCGGAGTTGGCGAGGCGCTCAAAGAAAAACCCTACGATGAAGTCATCATCTCCACGCTGCCCGGCGGCGTATCCCGCTGGCTGCGTCAGGACCTACCTCACCGGGTAGAGCGGAAATTCAAGCTCCCAGTCACTGTGGTGACAGCGAAAAAAGCGCCCGCCAGCCGATTACGTGGCTGATGTCGACACAGCCGAGATAGGCACCAGGCGACACCTTAGTCAATGGATCAACTGTCATGTTGATCTCGGTCCAGTTCTGCGTCGACGAGCGCCCATCGACTGCTTGGGATGAATGAGGACTTTATCGGCGAAGCCACATCCTGGGTTGACAGTCACCACTGCAACTTCTCCGTCCGCCTCGCGGTCGCTGTTGGCTCGCTGGTCGTTGGGAGCACCGAGAACTGGCTGTCAATGTTCGATCTCCACCGACTGCACACTGGGTTCCCCAGGTGCGGTGGACATCGGAAGCGGGCTCCCTGGTGGGCCGGCTGAGAGGATGCTCTCGTGGCGATTACAAGAAGGTCATTCACGGCGGAGTACCGGGTTGAGGCAGCTCACCGTGTGATCGATTCGGGCCGGACGATCATCGAGGTGGCCCGAGAATTGGGGTTTGGCGGTCGGTGCTGTCCCCGCACCCTCCCCCTGCAGGAAGACATCGGCCTGGTCAATGGGCTCGTTTTACGATTGGACGATCTCGACACCATCAAATTTTGCGGTGAAAGTCCGGCCATTCGATTCGCCGGATTCTCACGGTGCACAACATGTTCAATCCCCATGAGGGTTCGATTTGTCGACCTACGGGGCCGGTGTGACTGACCGGAAGGGCAGCCTTGTGGTCAGGAAACCATGGGCTTCGGCGAGCCCGCTCGCGATCGGCGGCACATAGTTGTCTGCCGTCGAGCAGCCCAGACCCAGGACGGTGGTCCCTGTCGGCGGGTGCCGGCGCAGTTTTCGGATGGCCTTGCTGGCGATCCCGGCGATGTCATCAATCTCGTTGGTCGGCGCACGGCGCGGTAGGCGTACGCGGTCGTAAGGGATCGAGAGCCTCTGGGGCGCCGGTGGTGATCCGGTGGCGGTAGCGGATCGTCGAGTGCCGATACGCGTTGTGTCCCAACAAGACCTGGCCCGATAGCGCCGGGGATCACTTCCCGGGCCGTGCACCTCCTGTCGACTCAACTGGCTGTGCAGACGGCCGCGGCATCGACGCATGCAAGCTGTGGGTTCGAGAGCAACGTACCCGTCGTGTTCATCGGACCGGCCCCAACCGTGCTTGACGCCCTTGGTCAGGCTGTTCATCGGTGCGTACATCGTCGCGGTCGTCACGGTCGGGATCATCGTGCTGATCTTGGCGCTCGCGGGTTCGGCCACCACGCGCGGCGGGCCTACCATCGATTCATGTCGGTTGACGTACAGACTTCGATCGAGATCAACTGTCCGCGTCCTGTCGTCGCCGAGTTCGTCTCGAACGCAGACAACGCCACACGTTGGTACATCAATATCAAGTCGATAAACTGGGAGACCCCTCCACCGGCGGTAGTCGGGTCACGGATCGCGTTCGTGGCACAGTTCCTCGGTCGCCGGATCGCCTACACCTATGAAGTCCGTGAGATCGTCCCCGACGAGCGATTCGTGATGAGTACTGGTCGAGGGCCCTTCCCCATGGAGACCACCTACTCGTGGCGGGACACCGAATCCGGCGGAACCATCATGACGCTGCGAAACTCAGGTGAGCCCAGCGGTTTTGGCAAGATGGCCGCACCGATGATGGCTGCATCGATGCGCAGGGCGAACCAGAAGGACCTTGAGCGGCTCAAGGCGATCCTCGAAGACCAGGAGCTGAGCACAACCCTGGGGTAGCTGCAGCCCGTCTGTATGGACTTGCAATCAACCAAAGCGGACAATCGAGGATGGGCGTCAGGCATTCCCTGCCCAATGTCGGGGAGGGTCATCGATACCTGGCGCTCCCGTTAAAGACTGTCGGTCAGGGTCGACCTCGATCAACCCGAGGTCCTTGCAACACGGCGTGGCCGGTGAAGCCACCCGACGGAGCCACGGCCGGGGTGAGGACCGAAATGTCAACCGCCCGCCGCCACGTCGCCGGTCACTTCCCACTGTGCGATGTCGATGTCCAGCAGGTCGCCGAACGCCCGCGGCAGATCACACCGCCGGCAATGACAACGCCCCGTCGGAGTCCTCCGACCGGACGCGGCGATCGTGAGGATACGGCAGCCGCCAGAATGAAGGAGTGCGGTTTCTCACTGGCGGTCACACCGCGGACCTCGACCGATTCGAGATCACTGGTCCGGACGGTGCCGTGTCCGTGGAGCCGCAGGTCTTCGACGTCATTGCTCTGCTGTTGCGTCATCGGGACCGGGCCGTGACGAAGGAAGAATTGCTCGACACGGTGCGGGGCAGCGCTTCGTTTCCGAATCGGTGCTGACCAGCCGGATCAAGTCGGTGCGGCGGGCGCTGGGCGATGACGGGACGCGCAGAACGTGATCGGACGGTGCGGTCCCGGGGCTACCGGTGGGTGGCCCGGTCGAGCAGGTCGACCCGAAACTCCGGAATAATGCCCGACACCGCAACTGATGTCGGGCAGTAGCGACCAAGTGGTAAGACTCAGCCTCCGCTCGGAGCAGGCGCTGATGCATACAGGGTGGCGGCATCCGATAACGATCCCTATCACGCCGAATCGGCAGATGGATCGATCAGCACGACGACCTTGCCGAGCGCCCGACCCTGGCCGACGTACGCGAGCGCCTCGGGCACCTGCTCGAGTGGAAACAATCGATCGATGCAGATTCGCACCTCGCCCGCGACGCTGTGGTCGGCCAGCGGGGCGAAGTGCGGCGGGCCCTGTTTGACGGCGAGTACCCCCAGCGTCCTGCCCGTCAGAGCGCCGATCGCCGCGCCAATGGTCAGGACCCGCAGCAGCGCGCGCAGTGCTCCGCCGACGATGAGGTAGGTGCCACCGCGGGCGAGGGCTCGGCGGTAGGCGAACACCGAGCGGCGGGCGACGAGATCCACGATGAGGTCGTACGGTCCGGTTCGGGTGTAGTCATCTGCGCGGTAGTCGATGACCGCGGCGGCGCCGAGTGATCGCATGAAGTCGAGCTTGCCCGCGTTGTCGACAGCGGTGACGTGCAGCCCGCGCGTGGCGGCGAGCTGGACCGCGAACGCCCCGGTCCCTCCCCCCGCACCATTGATCAGCATCCGTGCTCCGGGCGTGGCGCGCGTGATCGCCTGCATAGCGATCGCGCCAGACTGGGGCAGGGTCGAAGCCTCCGCGAACGACAGCTGCGCGGGCTTCGGTGCGACTTTTCGCCGAGACCGATGATGTCTCGGCTCCTCTGTTGCATGAATTGCGCCATTGCGTTGACATCGCAGACCGCCGTGGTGTTCTCGTCGAACTGCACACCAGTGGCAGCTGGACTGAGCCGCCCCTTGAGGTCCGGCGGGCGCTCACTGACGGGCCCTTAGCGGCTCTGGCTACCGCGGCGACCTGGGCGAGGGTGACAGTGGTCGGAACTCCGGACGCGGTGGCTGTCACGGCGGTTTCTGATAGCGGTCGACTCGACCTGCCGCCCGTGCGACACCCAACCGTCAATGTGACGACCGGGCTCGACCGCCAGATCTTTCTCGTGGAGGCGAAATGGGCGCCCTGATCACCGCTGTGGTCATCGACGATCACGAAGCCGTGCGCGACGGGATCTGCTCCTGGTGCGCTGACGCCGACCCACCGATCGCGATCCTGGCGTCCGGTGACAGCCCGGGCCTGGCCTGGGTGGGCGACGGTGCCGGCGCTGATGTGGTGATCCTGGACCTTCAGCTGAGCCAGGGGGGTATGCAGGAATTCGGTGAGCTTCGCCGATTGGTTCAGGCCGGGCGACGGGTTGTCGTCTACACCGGCGACGGCGAGAAGAAGACGGCTGTCCGCTGCATCTCCCATGGAGCGCTGGCCTTCGTCGCCAAATCGGAGGGCAAGGACCACCTGGTCCACGCGGTGCAGGCGGCCGCAGCCGACAAGGCCTACACACCGCCATCTCTCAGCGGTTCGATTCTGGCCGACCCGGACCCCAGCCGACCGAAGCTCGCACCCATGGAGATCGAGGCGCTCCGCACCTGGTTCTCCTGCGCGTCCAAAGAATTGGCCGGCCAGATCCTTGGGCTGAGCCCGAAAACCGTGAACGGCTACATCGAACGGGTCCGGGTCAAATATGCCGCGGTCGGGCGTCCTGCACCCACCAAGAGTGTCCTGGTGCAGCGTGCGCTCGAGGACGGCCTGATCACGCTCGCGGAACTCGACGACAACACCGGGCGAGAACAGGGCGCGATGCCGTCACCGTGCCTGATCGTGAGCGGTTCGGAGGACCGCGCTGAACGTTCGCCGGATCCGACCGAGGCAGAACGGCCTCGAATCCGCTGCTGTAGGCACAGTTTCGGACAAGCCGCGCTGTTCCGCGACGATCGCTCGTGTTGTTGGGCTTGGTCATTTGCAAACCTCAATCGCCGACGAGTCACCGGGTAAACGGCCATCCCGCAAGATGGCGGTGTCTCGACGTGGCTACCGGTCATCTTCGTGGCCGGTCGGTCATCGTCACATTTCGCGGGAGCGCACCTGTCTATGGGTGGCCCCGAACGAGCCCCGATCGCCGTACCCGCGCCGCGCACATGTGAGGCATGACCAACGCCCAAGCCAAGCCGCCCGCGAAGCGGGCACGCAAGCCGAAGTGGCCGCTGGCCTGGGACGGCGACCGACTGGTCACCACCACCGCCGAGGCGACCGCGGCGGTGGACCGGGCCAGGTTGTCGGCGTCCACGGCGAAGGCGGTGAACTCGTGCCCGGCACGGATGGTGGCGGACCGGTTGATGCGCGGCCCGGAGGACCCGCTGGACCCGGCGCCAATCGGCACCGCGGCGCACACCGTGCTGGAGCGGCTGTTCACCCTGCCGTCGGCGCAACGCACCCCGGACGCTGCCGGGTCGCTGCTGGATGCGCTGATGCTGGAATTGGCGTCCCCGGACACTCCGCACCGCTGGCCCGGGATCGAGCGAGGCTCCATCGGCCGGTGGCGGACCCAGGTGGGGGAGAAGGTTTCCGGGGACTTCGAGCTGGAGGACCCGCGGCAGGTGCTGGTGAGGCGCACGGAGTGGCCGCTGGACGCGGTCGAGGTGGCCGGGGTGCCGTTCACGGGCTTCATCGACCGGGCCGACATCGCCCGGGAAGGTGAGCGTTTCGGCTGCCGGATCGCGGACTACAAGTCCGGCAAGTACAAGGGTGTGGCGCCGTTCGGGGACGACCACGGCGACCAGTTGCGGGTGTACGCGGAGGCGGTGCGGGTGGCGGACGGCCGGCTGCCGATCGCGGCGGACCTGCTGTACATCGGCGCCCGGCGGGCGAGGTCGGTGTCGCTGTCACGGCGTGAGATGTCCGCCACCCTGGAGGGTTTCGCCCGGGCGTGGGTGGACCTGAAGCGGCACGTCGCGGCGCAGGCGTTCCCGGCCACGCCGACGCCGCTGTGCGGGTGGTGCCCGCTGGTGAACAGCTGCCCCGCCGCCGCCCGGGACGGCCGGGTGCCCAGAGTGGAGGGGCTGCCGACGGCCGCCGAGCTCGGCATCCCGGTACTGCCGCCTCTCGGGACGCCGGTGAATGCGTCGTTCGACGGGGACCTGGAACCGGTGGCGGTCCCCGCGGTGGACCCCGCCCGTGACGACCCCGCCGGGTACGACCCGGACGGCAACCGGGAGCCGCCGGTCGACCCCGAAACGGGCCCACCGGCAACCGAACCGGGTGCCGCACACATGGGCCCACAGGAGCCGGGAAGCACCGGCAGTGACACCAATGACACCAGAGACAGCTCGGATAACGGAGGCGCCGCGATGACCAGCCTGCTGCGGGAGGACAAGCCGTGGGAGCAGACCGCCGGCCCGGACGGGCTGCTGAACCCGAACTCGTACTCGGCGACCGCCGTGTTCGGCATCGTCGAGATGGCGGTGGAGTTGCTGCACAGGGCCGGGGTGCAACTCGGGCCCGCCGTGGTGACCGCAGTGTCCCGGACCCTGGCGCACGTGGTGCTGGCCGTGCAGCGGGACCTGGCCGGCAGCACCTCTTACCAGGACGGGGTGAACACCCGGCTGCGGGGCGCTGCGCACCGCGGTGGCCACCATGCCGCCCCCGTTCGGCGGGGACGCGCAGGCCTGGTCCTCATGGGTGGCGCGGGTGTCCCGCCGGACGGAATCCATCGCGAAGGCCGCGGTGGCCCTGTTCGACGACGACCCGGGCGCCGAGCCGCCGTACCGGGAGCTGGTGGATCTGTCCCGCCCGGCCCCGCCCATCCCGGCCGCGGAGACGCGACTCAAGGCCGTCGGCTGAGACACGATGCCCAAGACGAAACAGCAAGTGAGACAGGGAATCCGGACATGACCATCGAAACGTCGGTGCGCACCCAGATCGTGCTCGGCGCGGTGAACGCGGCGGCCGCGAAACTCGCGGCGCTCACCACCCAGGCCGCCGGCGACCCGGACGCGCTGGACCGGCTGCCCGACCTGGAGGCCCTCATCGCCCGGTCCGCGGCGGAGATCACCGCCGCGATCGACCCGAAATCCGCCCTGTCCCGGCTGATCGACGCCGTGCACGGCAGCAAGGTGTTGACGGCCGTGGTCACCGAGGTGGTGCGGGAGCCGTCCTCCACCCGCGGCCTGGTCACCCTGCGCACCCGGCCCAGCCAGTTCCACCCGGACGGCGTCGAACAGGCCCGGACCGAACGCACCGACAGCCCCGACGGGCTGCTGATGGCCCGAACCTTGCGCGGCCTCACCGGGCACCGGGTCGCCCTCTGGATCGAGGAGCAGACCACCGGCGACGGCGCCCGCAAGGTCCGGGTCATCCAGCACGTCAAAAACCTCGGCCGGGCCGACGACGATCGCGACACCGCGGGAGCCGCCTGACCAGGTGAGGAACGGCCGGACCGCCCAACGCATGCCGGCGGGACGGACCGGCCGGCGGTGACCCGGACCGGGCGCAGCGTACGAGCGACCCGGCCCGGGCACACCGCACCGACGACCTGCCCGCTGCGGTTCAGTTCCCGTAGACGTTGACGGCGATGGCGGTGTCGGCGGCGACGGCCGTGTTGGGCGGCACCGACTGGCCCTGAACGCGGTTGGCCCGCCCGCGCGGCGGGGCGCCCGCGTCGGTGTACGCCACGTTGGTGGCGCCGGCTTTCTCGAGTAGGGCGGCGGCTTGCTTTTGCGTCTTGCCGACGAGGTCGGGGACGGTGATCTGGCGGACTCCCAGGGCCACGGTGATCGGCGTGCCGGTCTTGCGCACGGCGGATCCGGCGTCGGGTTGTTGGGTGAGTACGGCGCCAATGAGTTCCGGGGTGGTTGTCGGCTGTTGGGTGACCGTCAGGTTGGTGACGTCTCCGGACCACCCCTGTGTTCGGAGGGTCGCAACGGCCTGGTCGCGGTTCTGACCCTGCAGGTTGGGCATGACCATGAGGCTGTTGTTGGAGATCGTGAGGGTGACAGGTGTGCCTTCCGGGAGTTGCCGCCCGGGCGGCTGGTCGATCGCGATGACCTCGTTGGGTGGTTCGGCGCTGTCGCCTTCCTGGGTGACGACCGTGAGTTTTGCGGCCTGCAGGATCGTGGTGGCCTGCTCGAGGCCCTGCCCGACGATGCCTTGTGGCACGGTGACGATGGTGAGCCCGGTGCCGACCGTGACTGTGACGGTGGAGTTCGGGGTGGCCTGGTTACCGGGTGGGGGGTCTTGGGCGATGACCTTGCCCTTGTCCGGGTCTGAGGACGGCCCAGGCTGTTCGGCGTACACCAGGTAGGCGTTGTCGATCATTTGTCTGGCTGTCCCGGCGGTCATACCGACGACGTCCGGGATGAAAGTCGTGCTCACGCCCCGTCCGATTGCTATGTCCGTCGGAGTCTCGGCAGCGACCTGGGTGCGGCCCGACGGTCGTTGCTCCACCACCTTTCCCGTCATCGCCGCGGTGGAGTCGACCTCCGTCACAACGCCCAGCGTCAGGCCCTTCTGCTGCAGCGTTTCCGTTGCCTGCTCGAGGGTCATCCCGGAGAGGTCGGGTACCGCGACCAGGGTGGCGGGTGGCGGTGCGCTGATCACCGCCAGCGTCAACCAGACGGCCCCGGCCAGCAACGCAATGCACAGCACGCCGATGCTGATGAAGCCACGGACTCGTCTGGACTGGTCGCCGTGGTCGGGCTCCTCGTCCTGGTCGACGGTGGTGATGCGGACCCGGTTGGGTGGCGCCAGCAGCGGCGGCGAGGCAAGGCCGACCCTGGCCGGTGCGGCCCGCATCAGTTCGGTCCGCTCGTCGTCACTCATCAGTGGGGTGGCCTGAACGGCCTGCCCGGAGAGTGCTCTGACCAGGTCGGAACGCATCTCGGCAGCCGTTTGGTAGCGGTTCAACGGATTCTTGTTGAGCGCCTTCAGGACGATGGAGTCCATTTCCTTCGGCAGCCCGGGCTTGGTCTCGCTGGGCGGCTTCGGGGCTTCCCGGACGTGCTGGTAGGCAATCGCGACCGGTGAGTCCCCGGTGAAGGGCGGTGCTCCGCACAGCAACTCGTACAGCACGCAGCCGGTCGCATAGACGTCGCTGCGGGCATCCACCGCCTCACCGCGGGCCTGCTCGGGTGACAGGTACTGCGCTGTGCCGATGACGGCCGCGGTGGCGGTCATCGTCGCCTGGCCGTCGGCGACCGAGCGTGCGATGCCGAAGTCCATCACCTTGACAGCGCCGGCCCGGTTCAACATCACGTTCGCCGGTTTGATGTCGCGGTGCACGATGCCGTGTCGGTGTGAGAAGTCCAGGGCCGCGCAGATGTCGGCGACGATCTCCATCGCCCGCCGCGGCTGCAGCGGGCCCTCCTTCTTCAACACGTCGCGCAGGGTGTCACCGTCGACGTACTCCATGACGATGTAGGGAACCGTTCCGGTCTCGCCCTTGGTCTCGCCGGTGTCATATACCGCGACGATCGCCGGGTGGTTCAACGAGGCCGCGTTCTGTGCCTCCCGGCGGAAGCGGGCCTGGAAGGACGGGTCGCGGGCGAGGTCGGCCCGCAGCACCTTGATGGCCACGTCCCGGCCAAGGCGCAGGTCGCGGCCACGGTGCACCTCGGACATACCGCCGAAGCCGAGGGACTGACCGACCTCGAATCGGTTCCCGAGAACCTCATTCGTTCGCGCCATCCTTGGCCCCCCGCTTCCGCCCGCGGTTCCGACAGCCGTCCTTGCGAAAGACCTGCCCCGTGACCACCTGCGCACCTCTTGTGCCGAGCATTGACTTGGAGGATGCCCGCCGCGCGAGGGTCAACCCTGTTCTATCAGTCCTGATCCGGCGCGGGAACTGGGGCGGTCCGACGCTCCCCGCGCAAGTGGTCGCCCGGGCCGAGCGCTTTCGTCCAGATCGTCGGCTGGTTGACGTATCGGCGTGTGCTGAACGGTCAGTTCGGTTGACGCTGTGCATGTTTCTGGCCATGGCAGAAGTAGTCGTACTCAGCGGCCCTGATCTGCGGGACGAGCAGGTCGTCGATCTCTCGCCCCGCAGTGGCCAGCCCACCCCGCCCCTCGACCAGCTGACCCCATGGAGGCGCTGATCAAGGTGGCGACGTAAAACCGTGTCCAAGACGCTGGGCTCCCTCAGGTAAATGGTCGTCCGTCGGCATCTTGTTTCGTGAGGAATGTGGCAGCTTCCACTCGGTTTGACACACCGAGTTTGCGGAGGATGTTGGAGACGTGCACGCTGGCCGTCTTTCGGCTGATGAAAAGCGATTGGCCGATCTCGCTGTTGGTGAAGCCTGCTGCGACCAGTCGGAGCACCTCGAGTTCCCGGTGCGTGAGTCCGTGATGGTCAGCTCCGGCATCGGGATCGGCCGGGCCCGCCCCGACCTCATGCGCATCCATTGAGATGTGTGCCACCCGGGCCAAATGGTCAATTTTGTCTCGCATTGGAATTGCACCGATTTCGACGGCGATTCGCCGCGAAGTAGTCAGCGACGTCTTGGCCTCGGGCCGGTAACCAACGGACTGCCGGCTTCCACATTTGAGTAGTGCGTCGGCGAAACGCCAATTCGCATAGGCAATTTCGTAAGGTGCCTCGACCTTCTCCCACGCCGACACAGCTGCCCGCCATTGTTCAGTTGACAGCTCGCCATGAAGTCTGCCCAACTCGGCTCTCGCAGTTGTCAGTTGCGCGGTCAGAGTAGGTATCGCACTGACTTTCAATGCTGGTTCGCAGGCCCGCTCCACCTGGACGAGCCATCCCTCGGCGCGCTGAACGTCGGCCGCTCGCCCGTCGGCCGCCGCCCTATGCGCTGGCCCAGTGCCGTCGGCCAGGGCGCCGATGGCCGACGTGACCATCTCGGCCGCGTCCTGGTCGAAGCGCGGCAGTATGCGTTCCAACGCCATTTCGACCAGTCCGGGAATGTCGGCGAAGCGGCTCTCCGCCGCCGCCAATTCCACGGCAGTGACAGTGGTTGGCCCAATGAGAGAGTCGTGGTCTGACAAATGCTCGAACGTTTGGGCGATCAAATCGGCGACATTCTCCAGCCTGCCTTGACGGACCAGAACCAGCCCCCACGAATCGGTCAGCGTGAAGTGCTCCAACTGGAGGCCCCCGAACTCATCGGTCAGAGCGGACACCCGGTTTTCGACGTCTTGCCACCGCCCGAGCCGACAAAGTGACCGGATGACACTGAGCTCGATCATCGCGCCGTAGACGCGGGTGATCCCGGCGCCCGCGCAGTATTCGAGTGCCTCTTCTTCCAGGCCAATGACGACTTCATGCTGACCGAAGTGCCGGAGCCATCTCGCGAGACTGTTGTATGCGCGACCCGCCTCTTGGCTGCATCCCCGGGCGACCGCTAGCGAGAGCCCTCGCCGGATCTCGTCGAGTCCGGCCGAGTCACCTGAAAGGCAGGTGACAACACCGATCGTGATCGCTGCGTGGACCTCAGCCTGTCCATCGCCGCACGCGCGGGCCTGCGAAAGTGCCTCGAGCGCTCGGGCCCTTGCGGACCCGCAGTCGATAGAACGGCCACTGGCGGCCTCAGTGAGCAGCAGTGCATGCCACGCGACGGCGAGCGCATGAGCTGCGGAATGCTGCTCGGCTGGCAGGGTGTCCAGAGCCGTATCGACCAGCCGCAGGATCTCAGAATCCGGCGCGGCGAACCAGGCCCATTGCGTCAGTCGCAGACTGGCCATTCCAATATCGACAGGGGCACCTCCGTCGAGTTCGGCCAATGCACGCCGGCCGTATTTCAGGGCCGTACTGAACCGGCGTGCCCGACCGGCGGCGTCCGCGGCGTCCAGCAGTACAGCGCTGCGGGTGCCCCGTGCCAACGATGCGGCGTTGCTCACTCGATCCCATAACTCGAGTGCCTGCTCGAACTGCAAGAGCGCTTCGGCGTCGGCGCCGATCGATACGGCCTTCCTACCGGCCGTGATGGAGGCAACCAAGGCCCTCGGTTGATCGCCGGCCAACATCCAGTGCCGGGCAATCTGGCCGGTCCGTTCCGGCGCAGCGGCGATCAGCGCTGCCGCAAGGGCGGCGTGCACGCCCGCACGATCGCCGGGCAGTAGTTCGGCTTCGATGGTTTCCCTCGCCAACTCATGCCGAAAACGGAGGTGGCCATCCTCGCGGACCACCAGTCCGGTTGCCTCGATCTCCTCGAGCAGGCGCTGAATCTCCGATAGCTCGCGGGCGCAGGTCACGGCGAGCATCTCCGGGTCGATCCGTGTTCCGGCGGCCGCTGCAGCGTGCAGGACAATTGACGCGGACGCATCGAGGGTGTCGGCTCGAGACAGGATCGCGTCACGCAGGATCTGCGGAAACCCCACGGATCGGTCGCTGGCGAGCAGCTCCTCGATGTAGAACGGATTTCCGCCGCTCCGAGCGTGCAGTGCCCTGATGAATTGAGCATCATTCTGCCGACCGGTGATACCTCGCACCAGGTCCGGCAATTCAGTGACGGAGAAGGGCGGAAGTTCGATCTGCTCGGGCCGGACGGCCCGTTCCAGCGAAACAATGAATGGTCGTAGCGGATGTCGACGGTGCAATTCGTCCACCCGAAAAGTTAAGACGAGCACCACCGGATTTCCTGCCATCCTCGGCGCCAGGAAATTCAATGCCTGCAGAGTCGATTCATCTGCCCAATGCATGTCTTCGATGACTGCGACGACCGGTCCAAGTGCACTCAAGCTGCGGAGGCAACCAGTTGCGGTTTCCAGTAGCGCGGACACCGTGAGTCCGGGCGAGGCGACCGCTTCGCCGCCTACCGATCGGACCTCGGATATCAGCGTGGTCAGACCACGGGTGATCGGCCCCCCAAGGTCATTGGAGTCAGCTGCTGCAAGCGCCTCCGCACTGGCGCTCAGCACATCAATAATCGGTGCCAAGGGCCGGATCTGCTCGCCATGCTCGACGCACCAGCCGGTCAGGACCCGAGCGCCGGCGGCTCGTGATCGGTGTGTCAGTTCGGCGACGAATCGGGACTTTCCCACACCCGCCTCGCCGCTGACCAGCACTACATCGCCTCGCCCCTCTCGGGCAGCGACGAGTACCTCGTCGAAGACGGCAAGCTGATCGACGCGGCCGATGAACCGTTCAGAGCTGACCCGACGCGGCACATTCTTCATGGTCCCATGGTCGGGGTCCCTCTCATCCCGACACATCGGTCCAGGTGACTCAGTTATTTGGCCGACTAGCTCAGATTCCGAGCAGCCTGACCGCGGAACCTGAGGTACCTAGGCGGAACGAAATGCGGCTGTAGCCCCATGTGCCAGTGGACCTCAGACGCCCACGCTGAGCGGACGTTCCAGCAGCCCGGCCGTGATCCCACGGCCCAATCGAGGGAGTTCACAACCATGTCCACGTTCGCTTTGCGAATGCTCTTGCCCGTCGCAGCTGCACTCACCATCGGTGTGGCAGCGTGCACCGCCAACGCCGGAACCCCGGAACATTCGGTGCCGGTCACCTCCCAGTCGGACAGTCCTACAGTGTCCGAACCACCATCCGCGACGGGCGAATGCACGGACACCGAACCTGCACCTACGCCGCCCGCGCCGCGGCCAAACGGGCGCAGCCCCCGAGCCGTGTGACAAACGCCGATCGACCGCTGTCATCCTGGCCAGCTCCAGCTGTTCCTCTCGGTGTCCGACCGCCAGTTCGTCGGTGGCGCGGGCCCAACGGTATTCGCTGCCGTGCAGGTCGCCGGTGTGAAAGCCCTGGCCCGGCGACCGCCCCGGGGGACGGGTAACCGCTGTTCCGATGGTCGTGTCCGGAACTGGCCGGGCAGGCCGCCAGGATTGGATCTGCGAGTGGATCTCGCAGGCGACGGTCTGCAGACCGCTGGTCGAGGACGGGATCAAACCCTGGCAGCACGAGGCTCTGGATCGTCATAACCGACAGGGCTTTCGTGGCCCGGGCCCTACGGGTGCTCGACCTGCACTCCTGGGGGGAACCGTTGGGCCCGAGCGAGTTTGTGTTCTCCACCGATGAGAAGACCTCTGTCGGCACCCGCTGCCGCTGCCACCCACCGTGCCGCCTAGCAACGTCCGGATGACCGGATCAGTCACGACTACCACCGCCGCGGGGCGGTGGCCTACCTCCAACCGTGTTTGCCGGTGTTCGCGAGTGCGCATGTTCGTGACCATGCCGGAATCGGTCCTGCCTAATGACCGGACCTGGGCGTCGATCAGCTCGTCGATCTCGCCGGTTTGTTGCCCGCCGGTGCAGAGTCACAATCTGCTCCAGACCAGCCGGCAACGCAGACCGCCGACGGCGCCGACAATACCGACACCGACCGTGGCCGGAGCGGCTCCGGGCCGGGCGGGAACGCTCGTTCGCGCGGCGGGTCGCGGCGAAGGCGGTGGAGATCGCGGCGGCACCAGAGCCGGACCGGACGACCCTGGCCGGGTTGCTGGGGTGTCCGGCGGACGTGGTGACGCTGACCGCGGAGGTGATGGGCGCACCGCGGGGCGCCGCGACCCGGGCCGTGTCCGACCTGGACAGCATCGCCGCGGCCGACCCGATTGGAGGCGCCGATCAAGGTGGCCACGCTGACCCGGGACCGGCAGCGGGCGCTGTGGAGCCTGCTGGCCAGCCTGGGCGTGGCGGGCAGCACTCCGCCGCTGAACGAGTTCAAGCAGGCGCTGGCGACCGCGAAGGCGGTGTTCGCGGTGGACGCCGCGACCCGGAAGAGGTTGGCCGGTGCGGTCGCGCTGGCCCGGCGGTCGTAAACCGATGCGCAAACATGCTCTGCCGCAGCCTTTCCGCGCCATGCTCGGTGCACAGTGCCGGTCTTGGCATCCAAAAGCCGCCGAGCCGAACCACCCGCCGAACCACCCGCCGGGTCACCTGCCTGGGTCCTGCCGGGTGTGCTGGCGGCCGTGCCTGCACCGGGTGCCCCGCGGTGAGACCCGATGCGTGGACTGTGTCTGGGCGCTCGCGCAGCATCCCGACCCGCGGGTCCGGCTGGCGCTGGTGACGCAGCCGCGGATCCCGCCGGACGTCCTGGAGTTACTGCTCACCGGTCCGGACCCGCTGGTCGCGATAGGGCGGGGCGGATGGCCGCCTTCCGCGGTATTGACCGCAAGCGTGTCGGCGCCAACAGCGAGAGCAATCGGGGGCGTGCCCTCGCGAACCGGAGCCGGTGAGGATGGGCCGCCTCGCACCGGCCAGCAGCAGCTGGCTCACCGACAACGAGGAGCAACCCCGGGCGGACACGCTGTCCGGCAATCGGTTCCGCCGCCGAGCGAGGTTCTACCGGGTGTACCTGCTGGTGTCCGCGGTGCTCGCGCCGCTGTTGTTGCTCGCGTTGGTCGCCGCGGTGTCAGCTGTGCCTGCACCGACGTCGGCATCGCCTCCGGTGCTGGACTCAGCGGGACGCGCCGCAGCCACGCAGGCGATGCTGGACTGGCTGTCCGGGCCCAAGCCGGGATTGGTGGACGGCCGGCTGCTGCTGTGGTCCGGAGCCCGGGTTGTTCAGGCCCCTGTTACCGAGAGTGCCTCCACCGCAGGGGATATCGCGTACTCCACCGAGGTCGACACGTTCGTGGTCGCGGACGGCGCCGGCCAACGGTTCACAGCGGAGTTCCAGGTCGCGCTGGACGGCCAGGGCAGGGCCAGGGTGCTGACCCTCACATGGGACGTAACGAGGACGACCGAGCTGCCCGGGACGGCAGCCGCCAAGACAACCTCCGGCCAGTCGGTCTCGTTCGACGTTCTGGTCACCGGTGCGGACACCGCGGCGCCCCGGGTGGTCGCCTGGGGCGGCCCGGGCAGCCGGACCCACGCTGGTGCCGTTCGGCAACGCGGTCGCGATTGGTGACCTGGACCGGTCCGCCGCGCCGCCCGCCGCGGGCCCGACGGCAGCGCCACCACCGACGGTGACCTGGGAGCCGCCGACCACCAGTCACGGGCCGGCCGGGTGACACCGGCGCGTGGCGCGGTGACACCGCCGCGTGGCGTGGGGGAGCCGGACTGGCCGACCACCGTCCGGGCCCGGAAGCGGGACGGCCGGGTGCAGGGCACCGACGGGTCGGTGTGGCTGTACCGGTCGGTGCCGCTGGCCCCGGTGGCGGACGCCCCGGACGAGCTCGGCGGGCCTGGAACCCGGCGGGCCGATCCTCGCCGCGCTGGAGGAGCTGGCCGCGATGGCAGGCACCCGGATCGCGCGGCGCTCCGCCGCGAAGAGCGGGTACCGGCAGGTGCACCTGCTGCTGGTGAACGTGCCCCGCCGGTTCACCCCGGACCCGGCCTCCGCCGGCGCCGCGCACCTGGCCGGGATGTTCCCGGACACGGGCGGTACAGCGCCGGCTGCTGCTGTTCGGGGTGCGGCTGCGGGACCGGATCACCGGCGCCGGGTGGCGCGGCGCGGTCGACTCGGCGGTGGAGACCCTGGTGTCCGGCACCGTGCCGCTGTCCGACTTCGACGCCGACTACGCCGATGTCGACCAGGCGCTGACCAGGGCCGGGCTGGCCACCCCCACCGAGGAGGACTTCCGGCTGGCCACCGCCTGGTGGAACGACGGCGCCTTCGCCGACACCCCGACCCTGCCGCACGCCGACCACCTGCACGTGTTCACCTCGGTGTCCGCCGCGCACGCCGCGGACCAGGCCGGCCCGGCGGACTGCAGCGACTGGCCGGAGATCCCCGGCCAGCACGCCGTCACCTTCGCCGCGGTGGAACGGTTCGACCTGGGCGACACCCCGGCCACTACCGGCAAGGCCCGCTGGGTGGACGCCCTGGTCACCGCGGGCGCGCTGGCGGTCTCGATCCGCGGCCTGGTGGAACCGGCGAGGATCACCCGCGCGGAGCTCCGGCGCCGCCGCCGGCAGTACCTGCAGGACGTCACCGAGCGGTACCAGGCCGGGAAGATGTCCGACGGCCGGCAGGAGGAGACCCTGGCCGACCTGGAGGCCATCGAGAACGCCTACGCGCAGGGCGGCCCGCCGACCCTGGTCGACGCCACCGTGCTGGCCGCGCTGAACGGCCGGTTCGACGACGTCGCGGAGGTCGCCCGCGGCAGCGCGGTCGAGCTGAACGCGATGCCGTACCGGCAGGAGGCGGCGTTCGCCGAGACCTGGCTGTGCTCCCCGGTCCGCGCCGTCCCGCACCTGCACGACCTGCCCTCGCACACCATCGCCTACTCCGGGCTGCCGTCCCTGTCCACCGTCGGCGACGGCGACGGTGCGCTGCTCGGGTTCACCGAGAAGGACCGGCAACCCGCCTACCTGTCGCCTACGGCGGCGTCGACACAACGATGGGTTGCCGATCTTGGCGGTGTCTGGGCGCAACCGGGTCCGGGAAAGACGATCCTCGATGCTGTACCTTGCCGACCAGTTCGCGAGAACCGGCCGCCCGCAGGTGATTTTCGACCCGAAGCCGCTGTCCGACCATTCCGCGGCGGTGCTCGTCCTCCGGCGGCCGGGTCGCGTCGCTGGACGAGCTGATCAACGCCGACGGCGTGCTGGACCCGCTGCGGTTCGCCCAGACCCCGGACCTCGGGGTGGAGGAGGCGGCGAACATGCTGCTGTCGGTGAACCCGTGGGGCAGCCGCGGCTCCGACGTGTACTCCGGGCTGATGAAGGCGCTGCGGGCCGGGGTGCAGGACGGGGCGACCTGCATCGGGCAGGCGCTGCGGGTCGCGGCGGACCGCGGCGTGCCCCGTGATGTCACCGACCCGGTGTTCGACCTGGCCGGCGCGTCGCCGCTGTTCCGGGCCATGGTCGGGATGGACCCGGGCACCGCGCCGCTGCGGGTCGCCGACGGGATCACCCTGATCAAGGTCGGCCGCACCCGCCTGGAGCTCCCGGCGCCGGGCACGCCGCGGTCGGAGATGACCCCACCGCAGCGGGTGTCGGTGAGCCTGGTCCGGATGATCACCCTCGGGTCGATGAGCGCCCTGGCCGAGCGGGACGGGGTGATGCACCTGGACGAGGCGTGGGTGGTGCTGGGCGCCGGGGTGGCGGAGATGGACGCGATCGGCCGCACCGCGCGATCACTGCGGGTGCTGCCGATCCTGTACACGCAGAAGTGCACCGACCCGCTGCGCGCCGGGCTGGCCGGGTACATCTCCCGCATCCTGATCCTGCCGATCGAGGACGAGACCGAGGCCCGCGCCGCCTGCGGCCTGGCCCGCCTCGAGCCCACCGCGGACCGGATCCGGCGGATCACCGCGAAGGCCCGCACCGGGAACGCCCCCAACTGGGATTCCATGCGCGCCTGCGCGACCCGGCCACCGGCGACACGCTGCGCGGCGCCGTCGCCATCTACTGCGACCTGGCCGGCCGCGCCGTGCCCACCGAGATCACCATCCCGCCATGCGTTTCTCGCGCTGGCGTCCACCAACCCAGGGGACATCGCCAGCCGGCGCGCGGGGGTCGGGGGCCGATTCAACTGAGGGACTGCAGGCCCAATTTCTGCTGACACCGGACAAGCGCGGTGAACCCGACAAGTCCATTATCGCGGCTCCAGCCGCTACCTGGGCGGACCGGTGGCGCACCGTTGCATGGCTGGAATTGCGACTCCTGCTGGCCGAAGCAACGCTCGTGTTGACCATCTGGCTACCGATGCTCACGGTCGACCTGGTCGCCCTCGCAACCGGCAACCAGGCGGTCAACTTCCTTCGCGATGTCGAGCCCCACTGGTGGTTCGGACTGCTGGTCCCGGTTGCCATCCTGATCGTCGTCACCGGCATCGTCGCCCTTGGTCAACTCGTCACCACCCTGGCACACTTCTTCCTCGGCCCATCCCCGGCGCAGCGACTCGCTGCCTTGGAGGAACGCAACGAACAGTTGCTCGAGCGCACCCGCATTGCCCGCGAGCTGCACGACTCCATCGGGCATGCACTCACCATCGCCGTGATGCAGGCCGGGGCCGCCCGGGCGGCAAGCGATCCCGCTTTCACTGATCGCGCGCTATGCGCCATCGAGGAAACCGCCCGGGCAGCCCTGGAAGAAGTTCGGCGGATCGCCTCGGCTCGTTCGCCCAGGCTGCGGTCGATGTCCGCGACTGCCGCGGTGAACTCGTCCGGGTCGGCGATCAGCAGGTCCCTGATACGCGCGAGCGGTACACCGGCCTCGGCGAGGATTCTGATCTTCACCAGTTTCAGCGCGTCCGCGGCGGTGTAGCGCCGGTAGCCGGAGGAGTCCCGCGGTGGTTCGTCGAGCAAGCCACGCTGGTGGTAGTGCCGAACGGCTTTGACTGTGACGCCGGCGTAGTTTGCGAGCTGACCGATGGTGATCATTGTTTCGCAGCCTTCCCCGGCGGGATGGCGGTCAGCCGCGGTCGCGTCGAGTCATCCGGCCCCCGGCGCTCCGGTATGTGGCGTCGGATTCGCCGACCTCATGGTAGGAGACCAGCAACTGCCTGGAGTATCCACGCAGGGCGTGCAGGTCAATCCCGGCCGGCGCGAACAGGTCGCGGCCCACGGGTATGAAACGTCGAGGTGGGAGCGGGAAGGTGGCGCCGGCGAAGCCGGCGAAGATCCGCGCTTGCTGGTCGTCGAGCGGTTCGTACGTCATCGTTTCCTCCAGTTCGCCGCCCAGGACGCGGACGTCGACGCGGAGTTGGTTCGACCGGTAGGTACCGGCATAGGGCGTCAGATCGCCGCCCCGATGTTCACCGGCGCCCAGTTCCTGCGGCTGGACGCCGAACTGGTCGTGCAGCAGCGTCAGGAGAAGCTGGTCGTGCAGTTGCATGGCCCGTGGGTCGTTGCCGAACGCAGCGAACGCGAAGTCGTGCTCGGGCACGACGGCCAGCACCGCCACCCCGCCCGGGGAGGCCCCGGACATCGACAGCACGGTCGTCGCCCCGAACGGCATCAGCAGCCAGCCGTAGCCGACGGGTGGCACGTTCGGTGTGTGCATGTCGTGCGCGACGGTCTGCATCCGGGACGTCGACTCGGCCGACAGGACGCTGACGCCGGAGGGTGCCAGGCCCGAGGCGAGATGGGTTTTGGCGAACGCCAACAGGTCGCTGATGGTGCCGATCGGGGTGCTGCCCGCGGGCGCCCAGGAGTCCGGGAGCTTGAACATGTCGGTGCGCCGGGCGACGCCGGTGACCGGGTCCGGGAGGTGACCGACGGCGGTGCTACGCAAGATTGCTCGCTCGGCTGATGTGCACGATTCGGCCATGCCGACCCGCGCGTACAGATCGCGCTCAAGCAGGTCGGCGAAGGGGATGCCGGTCACCACCTCCAGGAGGCGTCCAGCCACGATCATTCCCCCGTTGGAGTAGCTGATGTACTCGTCTTGTTCGAACAGCACACCGCAATGCCGGCCCAGCATCTCGACGAAGGCGCCCAAAGCGCCTGACCCGTTCGCGTTGACGAACAAAAGGTCGGCGTCGATCCCATTCGTGTGCGACAACAGATGCCGCACCCGGATCTGTTCGGCCACCCCCGCAGTCATCAACCCGAACTCGGGCAGGTACGTCACGACGCGCTCGTCCAGGTCCAGGACACCACGCTCGACCTGCTGCAACACAAGAGTGGTCGTGAAAACCTTGGTGATCGATCCGAACAGAAATCCCGAGTCCTGCCGCATCGGCGCCGCCGTCACCGCATTGGCCGTGCCATGAGCCACGACGACCTCCGCGCCGGCGTGGTACACCCCCGCCAGATAGCCGGGAACCCCGCTCGATCCGCAAAAGGCAGCGGCCATCTCGCGGATCTGTAAGGCGACCCCATCGAGCACGAGAGAGCCACCCGACCCTGCAGACCCACCCACCGAGAACCTCTCACCGTCCGTCATGAAAGCCAGTATCGAACCCTTCCCCAAGGGCAGGGTCAAGCATCGGAGCGCGCGGCAACCGTCTCCGTCGTGGCCCTTTGGTGGCGTCCCGTTCGACGACCCACGATTGCGGCAGGCGCCCGGAAAGCGAACCGCAAATGGGACGGCAACGGTGCTGCCGCCCGGTTGTCGCCGTCATGATCATTTTGAATTCCGCTGGGGATGGTCCAACGGTTCGGGCAGCACGTGTCGGATGAGTCGGCAGCGTCCACAACGTGTCGACTAGCTCGACATCATCTCGGTCCGGACCGCGGCCGCCCTGTGGCCCGGCAAGGGATAACCGACGCCAGGGGATCTCAGTCAGTTCCCGGCGAAGACATCTTTGCGGGCGAGGTCGGGTCGATCAGCAGTGTCGAGGAGTGCGGTGGCCATGTCGCTGGCGGTGATACTGCGGTAGCGGGATGGCTGCCGGTCGATGCTGAAGCGGTAGGACCCCTTGGCCGACTTGCTGCTGATGTAGGGAGCTCGGACCTGAGTCCAGTCCACCGAGCTCTCACGCAGAACCTGGGCCATGCGGCGCATGTCGTCGTAGGTCGCGCCGAAGAACAGCGAAAGGGCATGGCGCAGGACCAGCCGCTGGGGCCAGGTCTGCCGGTCGGGGGTGTTCGCGGCCTGCGATGGGATCACGACCAGACGATGCACTCCGTGTTCTTCCATCCCGGAGATAATTGCCCGCGCGCCGTCGGAGTAGACGGCTGACCGTCGCAGTAGACGACCGAACTCGTCGCCGGGCGGTTCGGTTCACCTGTGCGGTTCTTGCGTCTTGGTGCGGCAAGTGGACCTGACCGGGACGTCCACCGTCGTCGACGACGATGATCGGACCTACAACAAGTCCGCCAACATCCCGGCGGCGCGATGCGCTCCGTCGGTCTCGACGGGCCGGAACCCCGGCACGGCAGCCTGTTCCGCGATCACCGCCTGGGCCAACAACTCCGCACAGGCGGCACGCTCGTAGGGCAGGAGATGCCCGGCCTGGTACTGCTCGAGCCGTCGCCGGACGTGGATGTTCTGCTCGAAGTGACGCCGCAACGGCACATAGACGAACGGCGTCCGGGCCGCGGTCAGCTCCATGCACGTCGTCAAACCGCCCTGCACGACGGCAAGATCGCTGGCGGCCAGATCGCGGTATAGGTCCGGCACGTAGCCCACCACCGTCGCCCCGCTAGTACCCGGCAACGACCCGGGATCGATTCGCGGCCCGGCCACCACCAGGAATCGCAGGTCCGGAACCTGCTCGCGAACAAGCGGAACGGCCGCCAGGACGCGGCGCAATAGCGGAGCGCCGACGCCCGAACCACCCACAGTGACCACACACAGCCGCTCGTCTGGCGCGCATCCCCAGCGTGCCCGTACGTCCGCCGGATCACCCAGTTTCGCGGGGTCGAACCCGCTGACATAGCCGGCGAAGTCGAAGTTCTCCTTCACCCAGGTGTTGATCGCCGGTAAGTCGGGCCCGAATTGGTCCGGGACCACGTCATCCGGATTTCCGACGAAGATCGACCGATCGCGGACCGGCCCGAACCTCGCCCGGTGCTCCAGCATCTCGGCGTTGAGATCTGCCGTCAGCAGCCGTTCTCGGTCATCGGCATCCGGCATCGGCAGCCAGCCGACGAAGTCCGTCAGCCAGGCGAAGCGGAAGCGTTTGAGTTCGGGGTTCTCGTGCAGAAAGTGGTCGACCTCCCAGGCCTCGTCCGCGACTACGAGGTCGAAGTGCTCTGATTCGACCAACTCGGAGAGCACCATGAAGTTGTTCACTAGGGTCTCGTCCATCCGGCGGATGGCCTGGAAGGCATGCAGATCGTGTTCGGCGCATTCGCTCTCGATGTGCGTGCTCTCGTTGAGCAGGGCAGCTGAGGCGGGGTGGATGCGCTCCCCGTGGTCGACCAGCACGCGGGTCACTGGTTGTTGAGCCAGCCATTGGATCTCGACATCCGTTCGCAGTTCGCGCAATCCAGCGGCGATCGCGAGATCGCGCTGGGCGTGACCGAGGCCGATGGGGGAGGACAGGAAGAGCGCCCGCCGCCGGCGTCGCGGCGCCCGCACCCAGGTAGACCGACGCCCGTCTGAGGATCCACCCGGCACGAGGCCGCTACCTGAGCCGCTGACGGTGGTGACGATCTGCCTGATCAACCGATTGATCAGGACTGGTTCGCGAGCGGGCAGTGCATGGCCACCACCCTCGACGGCGAGCAGTGACCCACCGGCGAGTTCGGCGAGCCGTTCGCCGATCGCGAGTGGCCGGACCTCGTCCTCGGTGCCGTGAATCACCGTGACCGGGCAACGCACCTGCGTGCAGGCGCGCTCCAGCGGGGCGCACGTAGCGCCGTCCAGCCCGAGCCGACCCGCGGTGGCGTCCGCCAGCACCGACGGATCTGTGTCCGCCGACCATTCCAGAAAATCTTCGAACTGTTTGGTGGAGTGCGGCTCGGAGCACATCCGGTCGAAGAAGAATCGCCGAAACGCGCCGAAGTCGTCCTGGAGCCAGAACTGCCGGTTGTACATCGCCCAGCCGTCGCGCCCGGTCGGCGCTCCTTCGAACACGTGCTCGTCGCGACCCAGCTGTGCCAACGGGAATCCACAGGACGGTGAGATTGCGATGATCCCGGTGATCCGGTCGGGATGTAGGGCCGCGGCGTGCACCGCCCAGGTCGCGGCGCAGGAGAGTGCCACCAGCACGGCTCGTTCGGTGTTGGTGGCGTCCAGCACGGTCAGGATGTCCGCGGCGCAGGTCAGGTCGGTGTAGGCGGCGGCGCCCGCCGGTCGCGAGGACCGGCCGGTGCCGCGACCGTCATATGTCACAACCCGCATATGCCTGCCCAGCGGGCCGATCTGAAACTTCCAGAACTGGGACGCGATAATCTGCCAGGCCGGCAACAGCACGACGGTCGGCGGCGCACCGTCTCCCTCGGCTCGGGAGGAAACCGAGTCGAAGATCTCGTAGGCCAGCCGAACACCGTCGCGCTGGGCGAAACCCGAATGATCGGGCAGGACGGCGCGGCGCTGTGCACGCCTCATCCCTGAATTGTCGTCCTGTGTCGGTCCTGCGTCACCCGGGTTGTGAGCGCGAGTGGGGTAGCTGCCGACCGAACCCGGCATCAGGCTCATGGCCGGATCTCGAGCACCATGTTCAGCGGGGTCTGCGCGGCGATGCGGAATCGGGTGAACCCGGCTGCTGTCGCGACATCGCGAAGTCGGCTCGGCCCGGCCTGGGTACCCAGTGCGAGGCCGACGTCCTGGGCGAGCGAGGCCGGTGTGCAGAGCAGCGTGGAGAACCCGTAGTACGCGCGGCTCACCGGGTTGAGGTTGTCCTCGAGGTGATCGCCGGCGGCCGGCTCGACCACCATCCAGGTGCCGTCCGGCGCCAAGTTCTCTCTGATGTGGCGGGCTGCGCCAACGGGGTCGCCCATGTCGTGCAGGGCGTCGAAGGTGGTCACCAGGTCGTAGCCGCTCCCGCCGAAACCATTGGCCGGTGCGACTTCGAAGAGCACCCGATCGCTGACCCCGGCGGCATCGGCGCGGCCGCGGGCGGTCTGGATGGACTCCGGATGGTAGTCGGATCCAACGAAACGAGATGCACCGAACGCCTGCGCCATCACGATTGTCGACGCACCGTGACCGCACCCCACATCGGCGACCAGGCAGCCATTTTCCAGCTTGTCGAGCACCCCGTCCAGCGCCGGTAGCCAGGACGACACCAGATTGGCGTGGTAGCCGGGCCGGAAGAAGCGTTCGCAGCCGAGGTGCACATCCGTGTTGTGCTGGTGCCAGCCGATGCCGTCGCCGCGCCTGGCCGCGTCGATCACCGCGTCGGAATCCCGGACGGTCCCGGCGGCGATCTGGAAGAAGCCGGGGAGGAAGGCCGGGCTGTTCTCGTCGGTCAGGGCGACCGCATGTTCTGCTGGCAGGGTGAATTCGCCGGTGGCCGGCTCGTAGGTCAGGTACCCGCCGGCGGCCTGGGCGGCGAGCCACTCCCGCGTGTAGTGCCCGTCGGTGTCGGTGCGATCGGCGAGGGCCTCCGCGGTCGCCGGGCCCCCGCTGGCCAAAGCCCGGTAGTAGCCGAGCTTGTCGCCCATCACGACGAGCGCCGTGTTCAGGGTGGCTCCCACCTCGTCGATCGCGCGGAAGACGAACGCCATGACCTTGTCCGGGTCGACCGTCTTCGGCTGGACAGTCGGTTGCTCGTGGTTGGGTACGGGGCCGGCCGGGCTGGGGGATGGGGCAATTGCGGTCACTGCGGGCCTCCTCGGGCTGTGGTGCGTGTGGCGGTTGTTCGTGCCAACGACAATGACCCTGCAGAACCGGCCTTCGCATCAGGTACCCCACCTGGTTTCCCGGGGCCTAGGCTCGCCGCATGGTGATCGGACGCGAGTCCGAGCGAGCGCGGATTGCCGCGATGCTGGCCGGCGCCAGGGTCGGGGAGAGCGGCGTTCTGGTGCTCACAGGCGAGGCGGGTATCGGCAAGACCGCGCTGCTGGATGCGGCTGTGTCGAGTGCGGACGGCATGCAGGTGCTGCGCGCGACCGGCATCGAGGCCGAGCGGGAGGTGCCTTTCGGTGGGCTGCTGCAGTTGCTGCGCCCGCTGCTCCACCTCATCGACGCCATTCCGGCGCCACAAGCCGAGGCGCTGTCGGCCGCGCTGGCCCTGCGCGCCGGCACGGCGGCTGATCGCTTTGCGGTGGGGGCCGGAACCCTGAATCTGATCTGCAAGGCGGCGGAGCGGCGCCCGGTGGCCCTGCTGGTGGACGACGCCCATCTGCTGGACCGGCCGTCGGCCGAGGCACTCGCGTTCGCTGCCCGGCGGCTGTTGGCCGATCCGGTTGCCCTCCTGGCGACCGTTCGGTCGACGGAACCCTGCGCGCTCACCGAGGCAGGGCTCCCCGAGGTGCAGATCGGGGCGTTGGATCTGGCGTCGGCCACCGAACTGATTGCGCGGCGGCGAAAAAGGGCCGTCCCGGCCGAGTTGCTGGATCGCCTCCATCGCGCCACCGGTGGTAATCCGCTTGCGCTGCTGGCACTGTCGGCGGACCTGGATCTTTTTGTCCGGCTCCCGCCGGACGCGCCGGTGCCGGTGCCCAGGGCGGTCGCCGACGCGGTGTCCAGGGAGACAGACCGGCTGGATGGCCCGGCGCGCACCGCCCTGCTGGTGGCTGCCGCCTCGGGTGGCGACCTGCCGTTGGTGCTGCGGGCGATGGGTCAGCTGGGGATCGAGCGCACCGCCCTCGAGCGTGCGGAACGCGAACGGCTGCTGACGATCTCGGACGACCGGGTGCTCTTCCGCCATCCGCTCGTGCGATCCTCGGTCTACCGTGCGGCCGGTCCGCAAGAGCGACGAGACGTCCACCGGGCGTTGTTCAGCGCGCTGCCCGAGCCGGATCTGGATCGCCGCGCATGGCACCTCGCCGAAGCCGTGATCGGGCCGAATGAGGACGCGGCCGACCTCTTGGAATCCGCGGCGGTCCTGGCCAGGAGCCGGAGCGCGGATGCCGTTGCCGCCACTGCGTTCTCCAGAGCGGCCACATTGAGTGCGGACAACGCCGGCGCGGTCCGGCGACTGGTGTCGGCCGGTGAATCAGCGTGGCTGGCCGGACAGGTGCGGCGGTCTCGCGCCCTGCTCGAGGAAGCCCAGCGGAGGGCTTACGCGCCGAAGCAACGGGTGCGGGCACAGGAGGTGTTGGGCGCGATCGCCGCACGGGGCGGCTCGCTCGTCGAGGCCAGGGACCTGCTCTCGGCAGCCGCGTCGGAGGCGGAGGCGTTCGACCCGGATCTCGCGGTCACGTTGTTGGCCGACGCCGTTAATGCCTGCTTCTACCTCGGCGACTCGGCGTGGTCCATCCACGCGATCCGCCGGCTCGAGGAGTACCTGGCCGGTCCGGTCGGACTCCGGGCTCAGATCCTCGGGCTGATGGCGGTCGGCACCGCCCAGGTGCTGGCGGGCCAGGGCGGGGTGGACGCCATCCGCCGGTCCGTTCAACTGCTCTCCGAGTCCGACGTGCTGGACGACGATCCGCGTCGCATGGTCATGCTTGTTCTCGGCCCGCTGTTCCTCCGCGAGTCCGGGACCGGCCGAGAACTGGTGAGCCGCGTGATCGAGGAAAGCAGACGACGCACAGCGATCGGCACGCTGCCGGCGTTACTGTTCCATCTCGCCCGGGACGACGCGACCACCAACCGGTGGTCGACAGCGGCGGTGGAGTACAACGAGTCGATCCGGTTGGCCCGAGAGACCGGACAGACCACCGAACTCGCGGCCTCGTTGGCCGGACTCGGCTGGCTCGAAGCCAGACAGGGACGCACGGCGGAGTGCCTCGCTCATCTCGAGGAGGCGGAGCGGCTGTGTGACGACCACCAAATCCACCTGTTCCGTGCCTGGTGCTTCCACGGTCGGGGCGAACTCGAATGGTGCACCGGGTCCGTTGAACGGGCCCTCGGCCACTTCGACGAGATGGCGAGCTATCTCGCGTCCTGTGGCGTAGAGGATATCGACCTCGAACCTGGGCCCGAACGAGTCGACGCATTGTTGAGATTGGGTCGGGACGCGGAAGCCGAACAGGTTGCCCAGCAGTATCACGATCGGGCTCAGGCCAAGGGCCAGCCATGGGCGCTTGCCCGGGCCGAACGGACACTGGCGATGTGCGCCTCCGACGACGACTGCGACGCCCGGTTTGCGACCGCACTCGACTGGCATGCCGAGACGCTGGACGACTTCGAACGGGCGAAGACGCTGCTGGTGCAAGGGTCTCGCCTTCGCCGTCGACGGGGCCGATCAGCGGCACGAAGCCCCCTGCGGGAGGCTCTGCGGATATTCGACACACTCGGCGCAGCACCCTACGCCGAGCTCGCTGCGGTGGAGCTGCGCGCGACCGGCGAACGCTCCCAACCACGGGGTGCAAGCATCCTGGCCAGTCTCACGCCTCAGGAGCTGCAAATCGCCACGATGCTGGCGGACGGTCTGAGCACTCGCGAGACGGCGTCGGCGCTGTTCCTCAGCCCCAAGACAGTGGAGTACCACCTGCGCCACGTTTACACCAAACTCGACGTGCACACCCGGAAAGACCTCGCCCGCACATTGTTCCGGTGATCGACGGGCAACGCGCGGACGGTCGGACGGCGACGGCGAGCTTGACGACCGGGGCCAGACACGGCGATCCCAATATGGAATTGACCATCGGCAGCGATTGTGAGCGTGCGTCTCTCAGCACGGACTATCGTGGTCGCGATGTGGAGTTCCCTGAACCGTCGACCGGGGTCTCTGTCCGGGCGTAAACATCAGGGTGACGATGCGATCGAGTAGCCGGCCGTTGTTCTGCAGGCCGAATGCCGAACAAGACGACGGCGGCGGGCAGTGCACGGTAATCGTTGCCTTGATCATCTGCGTTCCGCAGCGGATCGTTCTACGGGAAAGGGCCGCGCACGGCACCCCGAACGGCAACGGCCATCAGGTCGGGACGCCGCGGATCATGGTCCACGACCAGCTAGCCCTTCGGGACCTGGCCAATCCCGATCTCATTGCCGTCGGGATCGTGAAAGACGTACTTGCGTGCCTCGCCGTAGTCCTCGAGCTCCGACGGCTCGATGCCGCGCCCACTGATCGCCTCGGCCGTCGTGTCGAGGTCGGCGACCATGATGGTGACGAGCGCGCTGCCGGCCTTCGCAGCGTCCTCAAGGAGATACAACCAGCGGTGCTCGCCGATCGCCCACACGGCCTCGACGTCGTTGGTGAAGAAGGCGGGCTCGCCCCCAAGCAGTCGCTCGTACCAGGCGCGCGCATCAGCGATCTGCCGAACCCGCACGCCGGCGACGAGATCGGTGGAGTCCATGCTCGTACGACTCCTCCGTAGCTCTGAACTCATCGATGGGACGCGGCGGCAACGGGCAGGGTCCGGACACGTGCACTCTTACCCGCCCGCAGTCGCCGGCTGCTTGCGGGTTGACGGCGGTCACGGGAATGCCGGCGCACGCATGCTCCAGTCGGCGGCGCAACAGATCCGGAACGTCCGCATGGGCCAAATGACCCGGGGCGTAAGACGTCGGCCAGTCTGCGCACCACCGATTGTCCTGGGTGAACCGGCCGCCGTCGTTGTCCTGGTGCCAGCCGAACCGTTCGTTGGTATGCCGGTGCAGACGGGCGATTGTGCACCATCGTAGCGCTCGCGCTGCGGCAGCGATGAGCCTGGCGGCCGTTCCCGGTCAGTACCTCCATCGATCAAACAACACTGGAGGAGATCACCATGACTGCCACTTACACTTTCGACGTCTTCACGAGCCTCGACGGCTTCGGCGCTGCGAGCGCCAACTGGACCGGCTACTGGGGAAAGCAAGGCCCCGAGTTGCTCGACCACCGCCTTGCCCTGTACGAGGTTGAGCAGCGAATGATTTTCGGGACCAACACCTACCGGGAATTCACGGCGATGCTGGCCTCAAGCACCGAGGAGTCCGAAGTGCGTGACCCATGGGTCACCCGGATGTGGAACATGCCAGCCACGGTGGTTTCGACGACACTGCACGAACCCCTCGAATGGCCGAACGCCTCCGTCGTGAGCGGTGACGCCATCGACGTCGTCGCCCGGCTCAAGCAGGAGTCCAAGGTGCCGTTGCGCTCACACGGCAGCCTGTCGATGAACCGGGCGCTGATGGCCGCCGGACTCGTCGACCGGGTGCAGGTGACCCTGTTCCCTGTCATCACCGGTCAGACCGGTGTTTCCCCGGTCTTCGGTGGTGCGGCCGACTTCGACCTGGAGCTGCTCGAACAGCGGACGCTCGACGGACGCACCCAGGAACTCATCTACCGGCCAACCCTGCATTGAAATGCCCTGATTCCGTTGGCAATGTGTGGCCCGCGAGAGCACCCAGCGCAACGCTATGGACGCTGCGACGGCGATGAGCCTCGCGGTGCCCCGGGTCGGTACTGACACCGATGAATCCCTAGCTGCTCATACTTTCTCCTGGCCGGGGTGTTGTCGCGGCCGGTCGAAACTACGACCCGCCGGTTTCCCGCACGCTGCAGTACTTCTCGGATGAGAGTCGATCCCACCCCCCGCCGGTGCATCTCGGGCGACACGATCAGTCGGTCAATGTCGAGCAGGTTGTCAGTCTCGCTCCATGCCACGCCGCCGACGAGTTGGTTGTCGATTGTCGCCACCAGCCACAGCAGTGCAGCTGACAGAAGGTCTTCGACATCCTCGTGCAGTGCCGGTATCCGGGCGTCGTCAATCAAGCCGGCCTCAACCGCATAGGCCGCGTGCTGGATTCCGAGCAAGGTCCGCGCCAGCTCCGGATCGGCGCTGGGATCCACCTGGAGAACATGCATGTGATGAGCTTGACATGCCGGGGTTTTTCGATGCTCGTCCAAATGCCGAACCGGAAACAGGCGTCAATGATGCAGTTCCCGGGTCCTGTCGCTCAAGATCATTTGCGTTCCGCACGGGATCCCCATACGGCGATCGCCCGGGTAGCTCGTCGTTGGTATCTCACCAGCCGATCGAGGTGAGCCAGTGATCGCGCAGTGCGGCCTGCTCTGGAACAGCCAGCTTGCGGTGACCGTAGATGCGCTGGTGCAACTCTCCGGCAGTTCGGCGACCACACCGGCCGTGCGTGACAGCGAGGTTGTCGAAGATCAGCATCGTCTGGCGCTATCAGGACCTCCTCGACCACCTCATCCAACTGAAGACCGTTTGCCGCTGGGAAGGCGGCCTCGGTGTCGAGCGTCGCGAACTCCAACCCGCACCGAAAGCCCGGCGCGGTACGGATGCTCGGCAGTGTCGGCGCGAGACCGTACGTCGCCTCGACGATCCGCGCGAAGCTCCCTTCGGCGTAGCCGGTGGTGCCGTCCCAGGCACCGTTGCGACTCGCCGGACGCGGCGACGCGGCGTAGCGACTCGCCACGCCCTGGCGTGGTGGTGGCCGCCTTCGCCAACAGCGCCGCCAGCGGGACCAGCCGCGTACGAGCCGTCAGCCCGTGACGGTCGGCCGGGACATGCAGCGCCGTCCACCGCGCAACGCCGGCGGCTGCCGCCGGGACGAGAGGGACTCCGAAGTCGATGTGCAGCGTTTGGAAGTCCCTGCTCGGCCAACTGTCCGGCAGTGGCACCACGAACTGCCCGATCACCTCGACGGGAGCGTCGGGCCAATCAAATGAGTCAAACCCTGTGATCAGGGCGTCCGCAATGCGCCAGGCGTCTTCCGGTTCAGCGAACCGGCGCCCGATGTGCAGGTACCCCTGCTCAGCGATTCTCCGCTCCCCGTCCGGGGTCTGAGTCTGAGCCACCCCCGAAGCCTATGAACACCGTCTTGCCACCGGTGCGGCGCGCTCTGCCGCACCAGCGGCTCGCGCGGTGATGGCATTATTCGGAACGGTCGAGCGTCAGCCGCAGGCTGGGTGCAGAACCGGGGCCGGTCTTCAAGAGTTGATAGACCGCGGCTCGGTCGAGACGGTCTGCGACGAGGTCGGCGAGACGATCGAGTTTGCTCTCCCGAATGGCGTCGAAGCTGGTGTCCGGTGCGACGGTGAAGCTGCGGCCACAACTGGTGGCGATCTCGCGTAGGTAGTTGCGGCGGAAGGCGTCGTTCTCCAGAAGGCCGTGCCAGACGGTTCCTGCGATAGCGCCCGCCTGGCATCCTTCGTCGGCGACGAACGGTTCCGCGTCGTCGCGGTGCACGATGCCGTGATGAATTTCGTAGCCGTGCACGACCGTGCCGTCAGGGAGTGTGCGCACCGGGCGGGCGAGGGTCTTGGTCTTGTTGAACAGGGTTCGTACCGGTAGGAGTCCGAGGCCGGGGACCTCACCGGCTCTGCTTTCGACCGGATCATCGATGACGGTTCCGAGCATCTGGTACCCGCCGCAGATTCCGAGTACCGCGCCACCGGCGGCGGTATGGCGGCGAACGGCAGCATCTAGGCCGCGGGCACGCATCCAGGCCAGGTCGGCGACGGTAGCGCGGGTTCCGGGCAGGATCACCAGGTCAGCATCACGCAGTGCCGCTGGCTCTGTGACGAAACGCAGCACCACACCGGGTTCGACCGCGAGTGCGTCCATGTCGGTGTGATTGCTCATCCGCGGCAGCGCGATCACGTTCACTCGCAGGATGTCCTCGCCGGCCGGTGGCCCGCCGGTCAACAACAAAGCCCGATCGATCGAGTCCTCGGCGTCCACCCCGATGCCCCGTACGAAGGGCAGCACACCGAAGGTGGGGCGGCCGGTGAGCTGGGCGAGCATCGCCAATCCGGGCTCAAGCAGCGCCTGATCGCCGCGGAACTTGTTCACCACGAACCCGGCGATCAGAGCCTGGTCTGCTGGCTCGAGCAGCGCCAGCGTGCCGGCGAATGCAGCGAATATCCCGCCGCGGTCGATATCGCCGACCAGCAGCGTGGGCACCCCGGCGGCGCGGGCGAAGCCCATATTCACGATGTCCGAGGCTCGCAGGTTGATCTCTGCGGGGCTGCCGGCGCCTTCACAGATGACGACCTCGAATCGAGAGGACAGCTCGGTGAACGCCGCGAGCACCACCTCCAGCAACGCACCCTGCACACCGCCCCAGTACCGGGCGGCCTCATGCTCGGCCGCCGCCCGGCCGAGCACGATCAGCTGGCTGACGGTGTCGCTGCCGGGCTTGAGCAGCACCGGGTTCATTGCTGCCTCGGGCTCCACCCGACAGGCCCGCGCCTGCGCGGCCTGCGCCCGACCGATCTCCTCGCCTGCCGACGTGACGAACGAGTTCAGCGACATGTTCTGCGCCTTGAACGGCGCCACCAGCACACCGTCCCGTGCCAGCCAACGGCACAACCCGGCAACCAGCACGCTCTTGCCCGCGTCCGAGGACGTGCCCCCGACCAGCAATGCGCCCATCACGCGAGGTTACGGATCTGTGCGATTGGCCGTGCCACCGGGTCACAACACCAATCGCAACCGTGGGACCGGGCCAACCATCCTGCTCGTGTCACACGCGGAACGCCAAACAGGACGTCGGTGGCGCTCAACAGGGTTCTCGGGGCCTTGATCATTTTCGTCCCGCACGGGATCGGCATCGCGGGACCTTTTCTGGCCCAACAGGAGCAGCGTGAAGTTGTGTACGTGAACGCCGGAAACGCCCCCCGATCACAGCGCGATGATCGGGGGACGTCTGACCGGTACTGCTTGGTCAGTCCCGCTGGCGCTCGGCTTTTGCCCGTGCCCGGTCCGCGACCACCTGTGACGGCAACCGCAGCCACAGGTCCGCCCAGGGCCGCCAGAACTCCGCGGTCGCCTGCACCGCCCGGTACCCGAGGTCGGTCACGTTCGCCTGCCGCGCCGAGTGGTCATCGAAGGATTGCAGCAGGTCGTAGTCCCGCTCCGACTCGGTGTTCGGTGTCGAGGTCGTCACCACCGTGGGCTCCTCTCGAGGTGTGTGTCCGGCGCCACGTTCGGAGCCGCAGTACATCCTTGCGACGCCGACGCTGGGCACACAAGGGGCCACCGCGGGTGGCCACACGACTGCCGTAGCAGGTTCGCCCCGGTGGCCCTATTACGTTGACGGTGAGCAAATCTCTCTTGCTTTCGGCAGTACCACCGACGGGTCCGGCCCGCCCGCATCACCTTCGGGCAAGTGATGGGAGATTGAGTTGGGCGTATGGCTGGACTTCGCCATCGCGGCCATCCAGGGCGAACCCACCTTCGATGCAACGGTAGAGGCCAGCGGGATCACCGGGCAATTCACCCAGGCCGCTGCCACGACCGACTCGGACAGTCCTGAATGCCCGGCGGTCACTCGCCGCGGTTTGGTCAGCCGCTGCGAGCGGGACGGGTGGGGATGTGTAGCACCCGCAACCGGTCCCGCGCCGCGTCCTGGACCAGGATGGGCACGACGTCCCGGGTGGGGTGGGCGTCGAAATGCCGGTACGTGTCCCACACCACCCGGGCTAAGGGGGCCAGGTCGGCGAATTGACGCGAGAGACGCTGCGCGACATGGTCAATCGCGGGGCGTTCGGGATCGGCGGGCATCACCTCCCAGCGTGCTGGACCGTGCCCCGTTGGTCAAATCACAGAAACTGATGCCCAGCCCTGGGCTGTCCGACCAGTGTTGACGACGCAGCGACGCCCAACGACCTGGGCGCACGCCGCACCCGGCGTTGATCAGAGCCCAGCAGGGCTACCCTGCGCGTGGATTGCGAAGTGCAGGTTTCCGAGCGTATCTGGTGTCAGCGGGTGGGGGACACCAGCCAGGGTTGGTGCAGGTCGAGGTAGGTGACGTTGTCCATCAACTGTTGCTCTTCCTGCATCGTCTGGGCCATCTCCGGCGGTGGCGGCATGCTTTCGCGCTGCCGGGCTTCGGCTTCGGAGGTGAAGTACACGGTCTCCACGAACGCGCCGTCACCATGCAGCGCGATGGTCGCGCCGATGATCTCCGGCCGCAACGCGCGCATCTCATCGGCGTACCGGCCCATCACCTCCCGCATCCGGTCAGCATCCGAGGTGTGGCCCTCCATCACCTGCACGAACCCGGCAGCGTCGGACCCGCCGTCCATCCACATGTCGACCTGCGGGCAATCGAAGAACGTCACCTCACCGTCGAAACACTTCTCCGTTTCGGCCCACCAGACACCCTGCTCCGGGCGCCCACTGTTCCGGCGGGCGGCTTCTTCGGAGTCGAACCGGACAGTTGCGACGAACATGCCGTCGTCGGTGATCCCGCCGGTGGTGCCGAGCCACCCCGTGGCACCGGGCTGCAGGTCCCGGCCCCATCGATCCATCGCTGCACGCAGCCCGTCGGCGTCGGCGACCTTGCCCTGGATGACCTGGATGAACATTCCGCTGCCTCCTACACGCGAAGGGAGGGCGGGGACCCGGGTTGGGCCTCGTCCAGCGGACTCCATCGGCGGAGATCCGCCGATCCTTACCTTGGACTCGATGTGCGGTCAGGGCAAGCCCCACAGCTGTGGAACTCGCTGGTGTCACAACGGAGCCAGTGCCTTCCCCGAGCCGCGCCCCCCATGACGGGATGATCTGAATCTGCCCGGCCAAGCTCGGGTACCTCGGGAAAGGTTGCTGCCCATCGACAATGAACGGACAACACGCAATCCACCACAAACCGCAGCTGGCATTGCGCGCGTCGACTCCGCTGCGACGTCAACCGGGTTTTCGTACTTCGACCCGGCAGCCGCCCGACCTACCGATCAGGCTCGACCACTGACTCGGGTCACCCGAGCGGATGGGGGCGCTCCAGACGCATTTCAGTCGACGATGTCCGTTAATTACCCGGAATCACGACCGTTACCCGGAATCACGACCGGAGATTGACCCTACCAACAGAAGTCGACCGCAGAGGCGGGCGTGCGGTTGGGCCGATTCTGCGTCGGCACGAGAACGGCGGTCGCACCAGTGCGGCGACGATCGCGGCGATTCCGATGGGGACGTTGATCCAGAAGATCATCTGCCAGCCAGCCCAGGTGGTGATCACTCCGCCGACCAGGACGCCGGCGGCGATGCCGAGCCCGCCGACCGCACCCCACAACGCGAGGCCCTTCGTTCGCTGCGCACCCGCGTAGGTCGTCATGATGATCGCCAACGCAGCCGGTGTCATCAGCGCGGCACCCAATCCCTGCGCAGCACGGGCGCCGATCAACACACCGGCGGTAGAGGCGAACCCACTGACCAACGACGCGGTGGTGAACACCGCCAGGCCCGTCAGCAGGACCCGTCACCGGGACAGCAGATCCGCGATCCGCCCGCCGAGCAGCAACCCGCCGCCGGACATCAACAGGTACGCGGTGACCAACCACTGCAGGTCCCCGCCGCTCAAATGCAGGTCTGCTCCGATGGTCGGCAACGCGGTATTGACCACGGAAATGTCCAACACCACAAGGATTTGGGCGACCAGGGCCAAGCCGAGTATGGCCCAGGACTTTCGGTGTGAATCGGGTTCGTTCTCGCCGTGGTGATTGTTGCCGTGTTGATTGCTGTTGTGGGGATGCCCTTTCGAGACTGCGAGGGGTTTCTGGACGGGTTCGGTAGTGTTCACAATGTTCCTCCGAGTCGTTGATGGGAATGCCACTGACGCCCTTCACCTTCACCGGCCGCGGAGGCGGATCGCGCCGGCGAAACCGCCTGGGGCGGAACCGGTCCAGATCGAGACACCCCACCCGGCGGGGTCGACAGTCGGACGACGCGGCACCGGACGGGCCGAGTTTCGTTAAGCACTCATCGGGCCGTGAACGATGTGAATGCCGGTGGTTTCGCCGGCGCGAGAACACCGCGAGTCCGCCCATTGGCGCATGACAAGCCACACCGCGACAAGGAACTCGCGAGCAAGGTGAACGTCGAGAAGTTGAAACGGAACCGTTCAACGACAACAGCGGCCATCGGGCCGAACGCGTACCCGAACCCGGTGCCGGCGAGCACCCCCAAGATCAGTGCCGGAACTTCACCTGAGCGGTAGGTTCCGGCCGCCCAGCGTGCGAGATCCCACCCGTTCACGGCCTTGACGACCCGGAACAGCGCCCCGCGACCAGGACGTCCAGTGCGACGACAGGTCAGGGCGTTGTCTCGATGGGTGGTGCTGCGGGCGGCGCGACATGACGGTCGTTCTAGAGGCCGAGCATGAAGGCATTGCGGACGGCGTCGTTGACGGCGTGCGCCAGGGCCGGTCCGGCCAAGGTGCGGGAGCGGCGCCGAGCGAGCGACAAGGGCACCCCGAGAGCCACATGCACGCCGACCAGCTCCACCACCTGCAGAGGCAACGGAAGACCGTGCGAGACGGGCAGGTGCCACAGCCCCCACAGCGCCGACGCCAAGACGGCGGACCGCCAACCCCGTCGGTCACCGTCGTGATGCACGTGCGCATCGAGCGCGCCACGGAACGCGACCTCCTCGAGCAGGAACGTCGCCGGGAAGTACAGCGCGGTGTATTTGGCCACTGCGGCGAGCGCTGCCGCCACCGACAGCGGCGCCCCGGTCGCGATGTGCATGGTCCCGTAGACGAGCGCCATGCCGCCCGCACCGATGGCAATCGGCAGGGCCGCCGAGCGCAGCGCGGCCCACAGCGAGCCGGCCCGCAGCGCGAACGCGGCGGCGAAGGCACCGGCGATGGCTGCGAGTTACCAGCCGAAGAGGGTCCAGTCGCTGTCGAGAAGAGCCCGAGCCGCGAAGTACCCAGGGACCAGCGCCAGGCCAGGCCGCCAGAGCGAACCCTTTCTTGTCCAACGAGAATCGGGTCGTGTTGCGAGCGAACAGTTCGCGCAGTGGACGGCGTCGGACGAGCACCTGAAAGCCGATGGTGAGCGGGATCCCCAGGAGCAGGTAGGCGTCGCTGCTCAGGTGCAGCAGGTACCCGGCCATCATCCAGACCCCCACGAAGGCAACTGCTTCCACGGTGCGGCGGCGACTGGACCTGTCCGAATACAGGCGGCCGGCTTTCTGCGATGTGGTGCGCAATGTGCTCGGCTGGGCGGCCATGGCAAACATCTCCGTTCGGGATATGTCCGGTGGACTCTGGAGGCCTCGAACGGCTGGCCGGTTGCGTCCCTCGGTCGTCAGTTGATGCCGATGACCTTGCTAGGAACGCGGATTGCTCACACCGGCAGAACAACCAGGATTGGCGAGCCGGTTCACTCCAGGGCGGTCCTCGCGGACCCGTCGGACCCGCACTGAAGGTGCCAGATGGCCAACAGGGGCATGCCGACGCCGGGTCGACAACCGTTCCGGCGGCGGTGTGCTCATGCAGGTTCGCCAGCGATGGGTAGGTCAAGGGCGCCGTGCCGTCGATGGTGGGTCGTCGGGAAGTTGGGTCGGGCCCGGCGTCGGCCGGTGCCGGGACGATGTGTTCCTAGCGGCTAGCCAACCATGGGAGTGACGCCGCCGGGTTCCAAGATCTACCGGTCATGCCGCCGGCTGTCGCGCGCCATCAGTCGGGGCACGGAGTCGATGAAAGCAGGCATCAGCCCGCACATGCTCCGCGTCATTGGACATGTTCGTTCTCCGTGGGATTGATTCCCTTCGGGCGTGGGCTGGTGGTCGTGGTCCCGCGAGGGCGGTGATCAGGTGCTGTCGCTCCGGCGGGAGGTTTCGACGGCGTGCTGAACGTCTTCTCCGACGAGGTCGGCGTTGACAGCGATGGCGACCGAGGATCCTTCGCCAGCCGCGGTGATGACCTGGGCGCGGGGATTCGCGGCGTTCCCGGCAACCCAGACGCCCGGCAGGCTGGTGCGGCCGGAGGTATCGACCTTCACCCAGCCGTTATCGTCGATCGCGCATCCCATCTCGGCCAGCAGGCCGGTGTTCGGGATCAGCCGCGGACGGATGAAAACCGCTGCGCGGCAAATCATCGTGCCATTGTCGAGTTCGATCCCGCGGAGGCGGTCATCGTCCACGACGAGCCGGGTGACGCTGCCGTCGACGATGCCGACGTCGCGGGCGATGAGTTGCTCCCGCTCATCCGCGGTGAGCGTGTCGGTGTGCGGGAAGAAGATGACGTCCGACGACCACTGGCGCACCAACAGGGCGTGCTGGACGGCCTCGGGCGTCCCCCAGTACACCGAGTTGCTGGTCGCGGACCTCGTATCCGTGGCAGTAGGGGCAATGCAAGAGGTCTCGGCCCCACCTCTCGCGGATACCCGGGATATCGAGAAGTTCATCCCGCAGCCCTGCCGCCACGATCAGGCGCCGAGCGGTCAGCAGCGACCCGCTGGCGAGACGGACTCGGAACCCTGGTCCGGCGCCCCGGTCGACTCCGGTCACCGTGCCGGCGATCAGCTGACCGCCGTGTCAATCAGGGTGGCCGCAACGCCGTGCTCCGACAACTCTTGTTGCTGTTCCGAGACACATGTGCTTAGACATGGGGCACACGACTTCGACGGGACTGCCAGCTTCATCGGACGCGCTTGACCGGCAAAATCGCTCGCCTGCGAGGATGGCGCGGATTCCGGCAACCGTGTACAGCGCACCGTAGGCACCGCCGACCACCAGGATGACGGTGCTGTCGTCGGTGCGAAGGAGTTGGGCGGGCCGCTGGAGATGTTCAGCACGCCGAGATCTTTTGCGGCGCTGTTCTTGTCCGTCAGCACGTCGACTACGAGCGAGGTCGACGGCGGTGTAGACGCCGAGGCGAGTCCGCCGATGACGAAGGCGTCGTCCATGCTCATCGAGATGTCCGGATGAATCTGGACGACTCGCTGCATGATCGTGCTCACCGGCTCGAGACCCAGCGATGTGATGGTGATGATTTCAACCCGCCCGCTGACTACCCCTTCACCGCGTCCATCGCGGACTGTGCGATCGCGAGGTCCCGCTGCACCTGGCGGTCAGGCCCGATGAGGGCCTCGCCGGCATCGGTGTCGGACGCCTCGGCCCACTCGGTGCAACACGGCGCGATCGGTGTGCCGAAGGCGATAACCGGGCAGGTCACGACCCGGACGATTTAGGTCCGCACCAGATCGTCGCCGTTGTCGGGGTGCTGGTCTGGATGACCGCGGTCGAGTACACCGTCAACCCCGCGTTCCCAGCGGTTGGCCGCTGGATGCCTTACGGCTGCGGCGGTCGTCCTTGCGCTCCTCATCGCACCCAAGCGGGACGTCCTGTGACGGCGTGTGGATGCGTTACGGGCGCGATCATCCGTGTCCTTTGAATCGCTCGCCCCACACGGGAAGCGGCCAACAACCCCCGCGCCCCATATGCCTCTGGAGCCGCAATGGTGCTGCACCGGA
This sequence comes from uncultured Actinomycetota bacterium, assembly GCA_963730295.1. Taxonomy (GTDB): domain Bacteria; phylum Actinomycetota; class Actinomycetes; order Mycobacteriales; family Nakamurellaceae; genus Nakamurella. Next base: position 45,891 of record CAVSRE010000022.1, read on the forward strand.
TGACGATGTCTGCCAACGCGAGCCACGGGTCGCCGTTGTCGAACTTGGCCCGCTCGCGGCGAACCGCGCACGTCCACACAGGCCGGAGGCAACCCGCGGCTGATCCAGGCGCTTCCCTCAAACCCAACCCCAAACGACACGGCATGGCTCGATCCGAGAGCCGACACCTCATGATCATTTGTGTTTCGCAGAGGATCCTCCACCGACACAACCCTGGCAAAGGTCGGCCCAAAACTCGACGATCTCGCCGCGACATTGGCCTGCGTGAGCCCGCCGGACCCACGAACAATTCACCCATCAACTCAGGGGTGCGCGTTTGAACTGACCGGGGAAACGCCAGCCGGCCGCCGGCTGACCTGAACGGTCAACATCCAGCGACTCAGGACGTTGTCGTGACGCAGGCCTGGCAAACAACTTGAGGCCGATTGCTCATGCGCCGGCGGGGTTCCTGGGCCGAAGCTTGGGGTCATGACTTCGACTCCACGACAAGCGGTCTCCATCGTTGAGATGAACCCACGACTCGCCCGTGGGTCCGACGAGCGCTTCACGGGGTACGGCGCGATGGGTGTGCCGTACTCCGGGGGGCACTACCTCGCCTTTCGGGACATGCTGGCCAGCTCATTGGGCAAGCCATACCGGGCGATCTGGCATCGCGACCCAACGGGCCGCTGGACCATTTTCACCACCACCGATCCGGACGCCAGCTGTCCCCGCTACTTCGGCTGCGTGACTGCCGTGGAGCAGGTCCCGGCGATCGGAGTGACCTGGCGAGACGACTGGACCGTCGACGTGAGTATAGATACCCGTCTGTCGTGGCGGCTCAGGCTCGGTGCGACACCGGCCACGCGGGCGATGACATCGATGGGCGGAGCCACTCCGCAGTGGGCCTGGAACAGCGACGCTGTGCTCGGTTCGATGGGGTCGATGGCTGCCGGGTTCCTGCGCTCGGGGCGGATCAGGTTGCACGGGCGCACTCCCAACGGCCAGGGCTTCAAGGCCGCGCCAGTGCGGGTGTGGCGAGTCGTCGGCGGCCACGCCGCCCTGGACGACGCAGATCTCGGCGCCCTCGCTCCGTTGCGGCAGCAGACGCGTCTTGGCGACTTCTGGCTTCCTCAGCGGGGCCTGTTCTTCGCCGGTCAGGCCCGGTTCACGGCACCGGTCCCGACGCCGAGAACACCAGCGATGCAGCACGTTCGATGACGGCCCGCACCAACCTTCACCACTGTCCCCACAAGAGCACAGATCACCGGGAGGAATCATCATGACCGATCTACAGCAGGCACCCACCATCGACGTCGACAAGCTCATGGCCTTCGTTTTCAAGGCCGTCGACGAGGTCGGCGCCACCTTGAACACGGCCCTGGTCGTGCTCGGCGACAAGTTGGGCTACTACACCACGATGGCCGCGGGACCGGTCACACCGACGGAATTGGCCGCGGCCACCGGGACCGGCGAGCCCTACGCCCGGGAGTGGCTCAACGCCCAAGCCGCCGGTGGTTACGTCGAGTACGACGCGACTACCGGCCACTACACCTTGCCACCCGAGCAGGCGGCCGCCCTGACCGACCCGGGCAGCCCTGCGTACTTGCCCGGCTTCTTCCAGATCGCCCTGGGCACGACTCACGACATCGACGACGTGCTCCTGGCGGCTCGCAGCCGGGCCGGGCTGGGCTGGCACGAGCACCACGCCGACGTTCACGACGGCTGCGAGCGGTTCTTCCGCACCATGTACAACGCCCACCTGGTCGGCGAGTGGTTACCGGCGCTGGACGGCGTGGTGGAGAAGCTCGAACGCGGCGCCACGGTCGCCGACGTGGGGTGTGGGCACGGAGCCTCCACGGTGATCATGGCCCAGGCGTTCCCGAACTCCACCTTCACCGGGTTCGACTACCACGAAGCCTCCATCGCGACCGCCCGTCGGCGGGCCATCGATGCCGGTGTGGGCGATCGGGTGCGGTTCGAGGTTGCGACCGCGACCCAGTTCCCCGGTGCCGGGTTCGACCTGGTGACCACATTCGATGCCCTGCACGACATGGGTGACCCGGTCGGTGCTGCCCGGCACGTCCATGCCGCCCTTGCGCCCGAGGGCACCTGGATGGTCGTCGAGCCCATGGCAGGCGACAGCGTCAGTGACAACCTCAACCCGGTCGGGCGGGCCTATTACGGTTTCTCAGCTCTGTTGTGCACCCCGTCCTCGCTGGCCCAAGAGGTCGGCTTGGCACTCGGCACCCAGGCCGGCCCCGCACGGATCCGCGACGTGGTCACGACGAGCGGCTTCACTCGATTCGCTACCGTCGCACAGACCCGCTTCAACAGGGTCCTGGAGATCCGGCCCTGACGGGGGTCGGTGGTTGAAGCCTGGCCGGCCACCGCCGACGCACGCATTTCCCCCAATGCGTCTTACACGCGCTCGCGGGTGATCACTTTCAAACGGCGTGACCAGCGCTGCCGGGAGGAGCAGAATCAGCCCATGAAGGGTTCGGGCAGCCCCGGCGGCGGGGTCCTGCCTCGGCGTGTCGAGGTCCTGGCCGGGCTCTCCGTCGCCATCGACCTCGGTTTGGGTCAGCCCGCAGAGCACATGCTCCGCTCGGCGACGATCGCCTGCCGGCTGTCCGACCGGCTCGGCCTGGATCCTGAGCAGCGCTGCACCATCTACTACACCACTTTGGTGATGTGGATCGGGTGCCATGCAGACTCCCAGGAGTACGCCCGTTGGTTCGGCGATGACATCGCCGTCCGGCGCGAGGCCTACCTCGTCGACTGGTCCGGCTTGCCCTACCTGCGGTTTTTACTGGGCAATGTCGCCAAGGGCGAACCGCTTCCACAGCGGCTGAAGGTGTTGGGCACCCTCTTCCGAGACGCACGCGGTCAACTCGCCACCCTGATCCACTCGCACTGCGCGTCGGCAGCGGCTCTGACGCAGCACGTCGGCCTCTCGCCGGAAGTCGCGACCACCCTCGCCTACACCTTCGAACGCTATGACGGCCAGGGACTGCCGTCCGGCGCCTCCGGAAACCAGATCCCCATCGAGATGAAGGTCGCCCAGTTCGCCGACGTCGCAGAGGTTCACCACCGGATGTACGGCCTGGATGCGGTGATCGCGATGGCCAGCAGCCGACGCGGCGGACAATTCGACCCAGCCGTGGTCGACGCCGTACTGAAGGCCCCCGAAGAGCTGTTCGCGGCGGCCCCGGACGGCGATGTGTGGGGGGACGCGCTCGACCAGGCGCCCGACCGGGAAGTCCGGCTCACCGACGAGGGATTCGACCAACTGGTGTGCGCGATCGGCGACTTCGTGGACCTCAAGTGCCCCTTCACACTGGGCCACTCCCGGGCCGTGGCCACGCTCTCAGCAGCGGCCGGCACGTCGCTCGGTCTCGGCGATGGGGAGGTCCGCACGCTCCGTCGGGCGGGGCATCTGCACGACCTCGGCCGGCTCGGCGTCTCCAACCAGGTGTGGTCCGAGCCCGGGAACCTAAGCCTGTCGGAGTGGGAGCGAGTGCGGATGCACCCGTACCTGACCGAGCGCGTTCTGGACCGGATCCCAGGGCTGGGCCCGGTGCGGGTGATCGCCCGCGCGCACCACGAGCACCTCGACGGCACCGGGTACCCGCTCGGCCTCGGGGGATCGATGCTCGGCCGCAGCGAACGCATCCTGGCCGCAGCAGTCGCCTACCAGTCGGCGCTCGAGCCACGGCCCTACCGTCGGGCCATGTCGCCCACGGAGGCTATGGAGCGGCTGCGTAGCAGGAGCAGGTCCGGCCTGCTCGACCCCGACTGCGTTGATGCGGTCCTCGTTGTCGCCGGGCACCGGACATCAAGGCTTCGGCGCGATGACCTCCTCACCCCGCGAGAACACGAGGTCCTCGGCCTGGTCTCCCGCGGGCTCACGAATCGGGAGATCGCCAACCGGCTGGTCCTGAGCGAGAAGACCGTCCGCAACCATGTCGAACGGACCTACCACAAGATCGGCGTGACCAACCGGGTCGGAGCCAGCCTCTACGCGCTCCAAAACGGTCTGGTGACACTCCTGAACGACGCGGAATAAGGACCCGCGAACATGCTCGACGGATTCATCGACAGGCGCCCGATCCAGCCGCGGCCGTGAAGCTGACCTCGACAAGCATGGAGGCTTGTCGAGGCCGGCGACCACGTCCGAGCGAGCAGTGGTTGGCCAATTGATACTTCGTGACAGCTCCGACCGGTGTGGATGGACTCGTACTACGAAGCAGTCGAGATCCTCTACGAGGACCCGCACCTTGGGCTTTCCCGGGTACTCGATCGAAGTCCGGGAGTGCACGCCCCATTCTGGATACACCCGCACGCTCGTTCACCGGATCCGGGCGTACCGCAAGCCGAACCACAAACGGGACGTCAACGGTTCTGTCCCAGGGGTTGTCGCTGCATGATCGTCTTCGTTCCGCATGGGATCGGTGACCGGTGACAGATTTCGGACGCCAGCTCCGGCGCGATACCAAGCCCCGACCGTCTTGATCCGTAGGACACCCCTAGCCTGGCGATATGACTGCAGTCGCCAGCGCCACGATCTCCGTGTCCGCATGAAGGCCGTCGTCCGCGACCGCTACGGGTCGCCCGATGTCCTGCGCCTCGAGGAGGTCGCGGTGCCCACACCGCGCGCCGGGCAGGTGCTGGTACGCATCATCGCGACTTCGATCAACCTCAGTGACTGGGAGGGTCTGCGTGGCTGGCCGGCGTACGCACGCTTCCGAGGGTTCGGGCTGTTCCGGCCCTCGCGCCGCATCCTGGGTTCCGACATCGCGGGCGTCGTTGTGTCTGTCGGCGGCGGCGTCACCCGCTTTCGGGAGGGCGATGCCGTGTATGGCGACATCCTAGCGATGACGGGCGGTTTCGCCGAGTACGCCGTGGCATCGGAAGAGATGCTCGCACCGAAGCCCGCGCAGCTGTCGTTCGCGGAGGCTTCGACCCTGCCCCAGTCTGGCGCGATCGCTATGCAGGCGATCACGCGCGCCACGCCCGGAGCACGGATGCTGATCAATGGTGCGGGGGGAGGGACCGGGGCGTTCGCGGTCCAGCTCGCCGCCACGCGCGGGCTGCACGTCACCGCTGTCGACAACGCGGGCAAGCTCGACTTCATGCGATCACTCGGCGCCGCCGCGGTCATCGACTACCGCGCAGATGACTACACCCGAACCGGACCGTACGACCTCATCGTGGATCTCGTCGCCCGCCGCTCGGTGTTCGCCTACCGCCGAGCCCTCGCCCGCGGTGGCACCTACCTCATCGTCGGCGGAACACTGCGCGCGCTGCTGCGGGTCCTGACCATTGGCGCGGCGATCGGCGCTCTGACGGGCAGGACGCTGGGGGTACTCGCCGTCAAACAGGGCCCGCCGCACTTCGCCCCGCTGGCCGACCACAGCGTCGCGGGCGAGGTGCGAATCTGCATCGATCGATTGTTTCCACTCGAGCAGGTGCCCGAGGCGCTCGCGTACGTCGGCCAGGGTCGGGCGCTCGGCAAGGTCGTCGTGCTGATCGATCCATCTGCCGATTCGGCGTGATAGGGATCGTTATCGGATGCCGCCACCCTGTATGCATCAGCGCCTGCTCCGAGCGGAGGCTGAGTCTTACCACTTGGTCGCTACTGCCCGACATCAGTTGCGGTGTCGGGCATTATTCCGGAGTTTCGGGTCGACCTGCTCGACCGGGCCACCCACCGGTAGCCCCGGGACCGCACCGTCCGATCACGTTCTGCGCGTCCCGTCATCGCCCAGCGCCCGCCGCACCGACTTGATCCGGCTGGTCAGCACCGATTCGGAAACGAAGCGCTGCCCCGCACCGTGTCGAGCAATTCTTCCTTCGTCACGGCCCGGTCCCGATGACGCAACAGCAGAGCAATGACGTCGAAGACCTGCGGCTCCACGGACACGGCACCGTCCGGACCAGTGATCTCGAATCGGTCGAGGTCCGCGGTGTGACCGCCAGTGAGAAACCGCACTCCTTCATTCTGGCGGCTGCCGTATCCTCACGATCGCCGCGTCCGGTCGGAGGACTCCGACGGGGCGTTGTCATTGCCGGCGGTGTGATCTGCCGCGGGCGTTCGGCGACCTGCTGGACATCGACATCGCACAGTGGGAAGTGACCGGCGACGTGGCGGCGGGCGGTTGACATTTCGGTCCTCACCCCGGCCGTGGCTCCGTCGGGTGGCTTCACCGGCCACGCCGTGTTGCAAGGACCTCGGGTTGATCGAGGTCGAGCCTGACCGACAGTCTCACTATCAACGCCAAGGGTGGCGATCTCAACAATCTGTCCGGACCGAGGCCCGCCCGCGGCGGATGGTCGCTGTCAAACCGTTCGAGCGCTCGTAACATCGGGTCAAAGCGGTGAGCCGAAGCGAATGATGTTGCCGTCGAGGTCGACCATCACGCCTTCTCGCTTTCCCCACGGTGTGTCCTCGGGCAATCGGACGTCCACACCCGCATCCCGCCACTCGGCGGCGAGCGCGTCGGCATCATCCACGAACCGGATAGGCGGTCGTCGGCGACGCCGTTCGTCCGGTGGGGACGGTTCCAGGGTGGAGCTCGACCGTGTCGCGGCGGGCGAAACCGTAACCACCGGAGGAACTCTCGACTGTGTACTCGCTCGTCGTGAACCCGAGGCGCGCGTAGTGCGCCAGCGATGCGGCAAGGTCGCTGACGGGAAAGGTAGGGGCGAACCGCTGCATGGTGATCGCGCGCCTGATGGGCTCGGGTTCAGGCACGCCTGAATCGTAATGCGGCGGCGAGGACGCGGCCGAGCGGCCGGAGTTCACTGAGTCAGATCAACGGCGAGAAATGCGGACAGCAGCTTCGTCGCGCAGGGGTCCTCGCGCAGGTCTCCGACCTGGAGGAATCCATCAGCACCGAACAGAAAGCGCTACGGGGTCGGGTCGCGGTGCATTCCAGCGTCGGCCTCGGGTGGGCCCAGATCGCACCGTTACTGGGCACCTTCAGCACGCTGCACCCGGACGTCGACATCGAGCTCAACCTCTCCCACTTGCCGCTGAACATCGCCGGCACCTCGTTCGACATCGCCATCCGGGTGGGGCAACTGCGGGACTCCCGGTTGCAGGCCCGGCGGCTGCACCCGAACCGGCGTTCTCCCCGGTCGCCCGGGCATTCTTCGGGTGGCGAAATTGGCCAGCGAGGACAATGACTACTTTCATCCAGATTTCGGCTGCCCGCAGGGGATCCTCCAGAGGTGATTCGAGAGGTTGATGCGGCCGTGTTCAGCCCGGCGGTGGCACCGGGGGGTCGTCGTGATGAGAGCGATGCCCTGATCGGCGAGCCAGCGGCTACGAACTCGCCGCAGCGGGGGACGTCGCCGGTGTGCGTGCGTTGTTGCAGCCGTTCGCCGCGGGACTTGTCGCCGATCCGCTCGCGGCGTTCAGGGACGTCATGGCCACGGCGCCGCCCGAGGATCAGGCCGTCATGGGTGACCCCGGCTGGCAGCAGACGCTCATGAAAGGCATCCGGGAGTCCTTGGGTGGCGGGATCGACGGGTGGGTAGATGAATGCCTCGCGCTGTTGGGAAGCTGGGACGACGTCGAGCTGGCAGCGGTGTCGGCGTCGGTGACCTGGTACCACACGCCCCACGACCGGAATGCGCCGATCGCCGCGGCCCGGCGACTCGTCGACACGCTCCCGAGGGCGTCACTCGTCGAATGGGCCGACGGAGGGCACCTGGCCGCGTACTACCGCGAACGCGAGATCCTCGACGAATTGCTCAGCCGATGATCCGCGAAGCGGCCCTGCTCGCTTCGGTTGCGGGACTGCCCGGAGAAGTTTGGTTGAGCGGTTGATCGGTGGGACAGGTGTTCGTTGGCAACGAATCCCGCGGCGCCGCCCGAAGAACAGGCCAGCCGGCCCCCAGGGCCCTCGTCGGTCCGGGGGCGAGGCCTGATCGGTCTTCCGTTCTCATTCCGGATCTGTCACCGTCTACGGCATTAATCGGATATTCCTGACGGTGGGCCTGGCGTTCGCCGGGGTGGGGCAGGGCCTGGGGATGTCAGTGGTCATCGACCCCGTTCGCGCCCGTGGGCTGACCTCACCCGGCGAATTCGGTTGGGGCGGAGCAGCGAGCACCCTGTTCTGGGTCGATCCCCAACTGGACCTCACATTCGTCTTCCTGACCCAGCTTCTTCCGTCGGTCGCGTTGCCGATACGCCCTCAACTGCACCAACTCGTCCATCAAGCGATCATCGATTGAGCGCTATCGCTGTGAATGTTCGAATTCTTTTAGTGCGGGCCAAATAGTGGGGGCGATTTCTTAGCGGGTCGCCGCTCTACAGGGTCGTGTCACCGCAATGTTGAACAGTGAGGTTTGACTATCGGGGTCGTGACCGACCTGCCGGCATCAGTTGGTGCTCGCCGTCGTCGGGGCCATCCCTGAAAGCCCAGGACGTCGCTGCCGACGTCGGCGTGTCCGCGTCAACGGTCTCGCTCGTGCTCCGGGCTTTGGCGGGGCCGAGCAGCAGGATGCGGGAGCGCGTCATTGCTGCGTCGATCGGCTCGGGTACCGGCCGGATCGACTGGCCAGTGCCTTGCCCGGTCGGCGCAATCGGACGATCGGGGTGCTGATGGACGTCACCAGCCGATTCCGTGTTCCGCTTTGTCCTCGACTTGTTCCCTAGCCGCTCACCCGCGACCCGGCCATCGGTCTGCCTGGGCACCATTACCGCCGCCACTTCCTCACGCCGCAACGACGCTGGGCATTCGGGTCCGCGCCCGGTGGGCGGGCCAGGACATTCGTCAGCGGATGCCTGCTTCGACGACCTCGAGCAGCCTGTCGATCACGTGTTGCCGCTGCTCGGTTTGCAGGTGACCGAGGTGCCCCTCATTGAGCAGGGTGGCCAGGCCGTGGACCGCGGACCAGGCGGCGATGTCGCTGTTCGGGCGATGATCCGGATCCAGTGTGCCGACCCGCACCATGTCGTCCAGACAGTCCCCGAGCAGCCGAAAAGGTTCCGCTTCCTTGGCCTTCCCGTCCGAGCCTGAGCCATTCTGGCTCTTCGGCGAGGTTCGTGTTCCGAAGGCCACGGCGAACCAGCCAGGTTCGTCGATGGCGAATTCCAGGTAGGCGGCACCAGTTGCGCGAAGTCGCGCTCGTGCCCGATCGGGGGGTGACAGGTCCTCTTCGACTTTTCCCTGGGCGATGCGCATCCGATTTGTGAGTTCAGCGGCCGCGAAGTCGGCAATCGCTGACAGCAATGCATCCCGATCGGCATAGTGCCGGTACGCCGCTGAATTGCTGACACCCGACCGGCGCTGGACGTCTCGGAGTGAGACGGCGTCCGGACCACCGGACCTGGCGATCTCGATGCCACGGCGCAACAGGTCTTCGCGGAGTCCGCCCCCTCGCCGTGCACCCCTCGTTTCATCGTCGCCAGTCATCTGTGCATCGTCGCATGTTGACACCGCTAACCAGTGGTGGCAGGCTGCGCATGTTGACAGTGCTAACATCCAGCTGTGAGGTGAACACCCGTGGTTCCCAGCCCGAGCCGACTCCGCTACTACGGCCCGTGGGGGTTAGTCACCGGTGCGACCGAGGGGATCGGGCGGGCCATTGCGGTCGAGCTTGGTCGCACTGGTTTCACCTTGTGCTGGTCGCCCGGCGGCCAACAGAACTGGCCACCGTCGCGAAGTCATTGACCGACCGGTTCGGTGTGGAAACGCTCTGCCTGACAGAGGATCTCGCCGACCCGGCGGCTACCGAGCGGATTGCCGACCGGACCGGACATCTCGATGTCGGCCTCGCCGTGCTCGCTGCCGGGTTCGGGTCGGTGGGCGAGTTCGTGCATTCAGACCTGAACACCGAACTCGACATGATCGCGGTCAACGTGTCCGCGGTGACCGCCCTTGCTCACCTGTTCGCCCGGCGACTGGTCGCAAGAGGACACGGCGGCATCGTCCTGTTCAGTTCGATCGTGAGTTGGCAGGGCACACCCTTACAGGCGAACTACGCCGCCACCAAGGCGTACGTGCAGATCTTCGCCGAAGGGTTGCACGCCGAACTGGCCGATGACGGAGTTGATGTCCTCGCCGTCGCGCCCGGCCCGGTGCACACGGGGTTCGCCCAGCGCGCCGGCATGACGATGAGCACGGCAGTGGAACCGGACAGCGTTGCACGACAGGTACTCGGCGCGCTCGGGCGGCGGACGACGCTGATCCCGGATGTCGGCACCAAGGTCCGCACGTACGCCCTGTGGAGCCTGCCACGTGCCGCTCGATCAAGGATCATGCGCTCGGTGATGAACGGCATGCGGGATCAGACCCAACCGACGAGGTGATTGCCCAGGTGGGCACGCGACCCACAGAAACGGTCAGGCCCGGGCCAGATCTTGTGCGTATCCCGCTTGCGTGCTCCACGCACTGCCGAGCATCTGTGCCGCGGAAGAACCCGTTCAACTCGACGTCGTACCTGAACCCCGGATCGGCCCGGCGGGGCCACCCGTTGATGGAAGAAAACAGACCCGCCACGTCATTGCTCGCTTCGGTAGCGGGACTGCCCGGAGAGGTTGGTTGATCGGTGGGACAGGTGTGCGTCGGCAACCACTTTCGCGGCGGCGCCCCCAAAATGCAGGGCGCGACCAATCACACCCGGATGCTTGGCAGCCCCCTCGGGTTCGGTGTCGCCGCGGATGGCTGCCAGTCACATCTTGATCGCAGCGTCACCCTCCCATCACGTGGGTGCCGTCGGACAGCACCGGCGAGATGAGCCCGAAGATGTTGCCGTCGGGATCATGCAGGTAGCCGACCCGACCGATGCCCTGCATGTCCGCCAATTGCAGCGCTTCGGTGCCGCCGAGGTCGACCCCCTTCTGGAACAACTCGTCCACGGGCCCGTCGACGCCGACAACGAAATCGCAGCCGTTGACGGGGGCTGCCCGCTCCGGCGCCGGTCCTCGGCGCTGCGTGAGTCCGCCATTGATCCCGTTGCCGGGCGCGTTCAGCCCGATCGCACCCTCACCGGTATCGATGGCCCAGTACGGCATGTCGCCGAACTGGGTGAACTTCCAGCCGAATAGCTTCCCGTAGTAATCGATGAGTAGCTGCGGCTCGGACGCATGGATCTCGAAGTGCACAACCAGGTTCGCCACGAAACCTCCCTCACCCCCTGGCGGACTCAAAGCTACACCGAGCCCAGCCGGAGCAACCCCTCAGCCGCCGATTCGCCGGACGCCGGACGCCGACCATCATCAGGTCCAGGTCGAAAGTTCTCAGGCTCCAACGGGCTTCAGGCTTCATCACCCCACAACCGGAACCTGCCCATGCGGGCGGGTAGGTGGCGCGGTCACGGTGCGCGCTGTGAGGCCGATGTCATCGACCGATCGCTGACCGGTGTTGAACTCGACGAGGGACCTCCGGTCGGGGCTGCTTCGGCAGCTTCGACCCGATCTGGTCATTGATCGGCTTCTTGGCCAACGGGGCGGCCGCTGCCCCCGCGGGAGCTCCGCAGGTGAAATTCGCGTCCCGCTTGGCCCCGCCCAGGCCAGACGTCGTCACCCTGCCTGCGCCGTCACCCTGCGCAGGCAACCGCCGACGTCGATCCGCATCCGCAGATAACGGCGTCGGTGGCAGACCGAGAACGGTCAACACAATTTGCGTTGCAGCAACTCATATCTCCTAGCGCGAACCAGTTCCGCAATTTCCGCGGCGGTCAGTTCACCGTTCGCCAGTTGCTCGAGTGTGAGTCCACCCTCGTCCGCGGCTGCAATCAATAGATCAGCCAACCTGGCCGCAATATCCCGCCGCTCGGCAGTTGCCCTACCCGACTGGTCAACGACGGCCCGTTGGATCGGTGTCTGCTTCTGTCTGCGGGACCACACACCCCAAGGCTACTGGTCACGGTGATTCGCACCACGGTCTGGCAGCCCAAGTGGTCCCCTCCTGGGGGTACGCAGCGAAATGGTCAAATCGAACGCCTCCAGAATTTGCATCACTTCCCCGAAACTGCCCCACCTCGCCTGTGACGATGCGCTCATGATCCAGACACCAGTGCGGGAGGACCACCACCGACGCGGATTCGGCTGCGGCAGAGCGGTGATGGGACGCGGTGCACCTGGCACGGGCCGGTCAATCCCGCCGTCAGGTCGTGGACCTGCAGGACGCGGCGTTCCGGTTCTACCTGCCGATGGCCTCCACCCTGGCCCACCCCGCGACGGGGGACACCCACGGTGTGGATCGGGTTCAGGCCCACGCGCAGATGCGGGCTTGACTGTTCTGGGCTCAGCCGCGGGGGCGGCGGATGAAGTACCCGGCACCGCCGACCATGGTCAGAAACCCGACGATGCTGATGAGCACACCCACCACCAGCGCCGCTGGTGTGATGACCAGCCCGACCACAAGCAGCACCACCCCGATTAGCACCACCGCACCCGCGGCGACCGTCCGCCGCCGCCAGACACGCTCGATGGAATGACCAGCGGCGAACTTCGGGTCATCCGCGCGCAGGGCACGCTCGATCTCGTCGAGCCGGCGTTGTTCGTCCCCGGAGAGCGGCATTGTTCCTTCTCCCGCCCAAGTCTGAATCAGACAATTCATGATACGGCCGACCGGCACCAGCCCAGTCTGGGTGGCGCGCAGTACCTCCGTGATGAACGGCCGGGTCGGGGTGTCGGCTGGGAGCCCCCGCCAGGGTCGTGGCACCGGGGGTGGTGCCCTTTTCAGGTTCCGTTCGTTGTTGGCTGTGTTTCTGCCAGGAGCCAGCCGGCCGTGGGCGAAGGAGTTGATCAACGCCCACACCGGGACGGCCGCGCCGAACCGATTCCGGTAGCGCTGTGAATTGCCAAATCGAGGAAGAGGACACTCCCGGGCGTCGCGGAGCATCGCTGTTGCTTCGGTTCGGTGGAAGTGGCAGATCGCGGAGGCCAGCAACGCTGTCAGTGTTGGAGTGGTGGCGGCGGTCCTGGCCAGCGGTGCGATGGCCGCCGCGAGGGCCGGTCCCTGGGCGGACAGGATCAGGGTTGCGGCTGCGAGCAGTGTTCGGCCCGCTGCCTGCAGGTCCCCAGCCAGGATGAACTGCCGGATCGCGTCGATCGGTTCCCGCCGTGAGGCGAACCAGTGCGCGGCACGAAGATGTAGCCGCACCGCCAGGTGGGGTTGCTCCAGGGTCAAGCGATGCCGCAGCAACTCCAACAGCAGAGGGTGGTACCGGAACCATTCCCTGCGATCGCCCAGGGGGACGACGAACGCGTTCGCAGCGACGAATCTCTCCGGCACAAGTTGCCCACCGGGCCGGTCGGTCAGATTATCGGCCAACTCACCGGTGATCCGGTCGACCACACTGGTGGTGAACAGAAACTCCCGATCCGCGGGCGGCAACCGGGCGGTCACCTCGCCGATCAGGTAGTCGGCCAACCCCCGGTCGGTCCCGGAGAACCCGTCGATCCCCTCGTCAGGGTCGTTCGGGTCCAGGGACATCACGGCCAGCCGAAGCCCGGCAGCCCACCCTTGGGTGCGGTCCCGCAGCACTCGTGCCTGCCCTGGTTCAGGGGTATTCCGGCGTTGTTGAATAGCTCGGTGGTTTCCTGCTCGGTGAACGCGAGTTGGTCGGTGCGGATCTCGGTGAGATCCCCGTTGGCGGAGCCGGTGCAGCCGCAGCTTCGGGTCCGCACGGCTCACACCACCAAGCGCAGCGTTGCCGGCTGACGATCAACCAACCGGCCGAACGACTCCAACACGGCCTCGTCGGTGATCTCCTGGAAGTCGTCCAGGACCAGCACGATCGGGCCCGGTAGGATCCGCCAGCAGGGCACGGATCGCGACGGCGCAGCTGAAATCGGGGCCCGCATGGGCCTGCCCTGCCCGGCGGTCTCCGTCACTGTGCCGACCAAGGTCCACCGACACACGCCCGGGGTATCGTCACTTCGCCGACCAATCCGTCACTTCGCCGACCAAGCAACGGATTTCGGTCTTCATCCACGCTGACGCCTTCAACGGCAGGACGAACGACGGTCAACAGTCGACATCGGATTCACCCGGGGGTACCGGCATACCGGGCATGGTGTGTCGAGGATCTGGTGGGCGACGCCCAATGCTTCCCGGATCGTGGCCGAGATGCGTCCACGGTCGGCGACCTGATACCCGTGGGCCCTGGCTCACTCCCGGATCAACCGACGCTCCAGAGCCGTCGTAACGTGACCACGTTGTTTTCCTTGCAGTTCACCTCCCCGAACGTGTGACAGTGGAGCCACATTCACTCCTCCGTGCTGAACTGCGACTACGATCAGTCCAGCCACCAGTGGCCTGGCATTTGGCCTGGGAGAATAGTCATGTTCGGACTTGTTCACGCATTTCTTGAACGGTTCTCCGGGGGGCACCATCGCCGATGTCACTGCACATGGTGCGGTGAACCTGCGTCAGGGTTCTGTTCCGAAGAATGCCGTCTTGCCAACGCCCACTACTGGCGGACCTGACCACCACCGGTAGTAGCACCGGGGTTGACTACCGGGATGTGGTTGCTGGTCACCGACTTTCCGAGCTGGACGGTACGGGGTGTATGCGTCGCGGTGCCGGTTCACCAGTGCGTGGACGGGTGTCGGCAGCCGACGTGATTGGCCAGGATCTGCAGGCTGGTGCCGCCACCACGGTCCACCGGCCATCACCGGTGGGGATGCCAGGTTCCACCCGCGGCGAGGGTTTCCAGGGTCTGGTAGACGAAGGGCGGCGGGGTGCCCCGAGTTCCCCGGAACACCTGCGTGCAGTTTCCCTGCATTCCAGGTCGGTGTGGTTGCCCTGGCGGCGATCCTGCCTCGGGGCGGTGCCGTCTGTGCGGGACTCGTTTTGGCGGGGGCCGGGAGTTCACCTCGCTGCCGCGGATGCAGGTCGTAGCGCTGACTGCTGTGGCCAGCGTGGCCACCAGATGCGCTCCGACCTGCTGGCCAAAGTGCGAACCAAGGCAGTAGTGGGGCACTTCACCGAACGGGCGGGCGTGCTTGGCGTCACCACGATCGGGATCAAACCGGTGCGGATCAGTGAACACGTCCGGATCGCGGTTGACCGCCGGTAGGTGCAGCCCCACCCACACCGAGGTCCCGGGCGATGGCCAGCGCCTGCTCATACAGCTCGATCGCCCTGGGGATCTGCCCGATGCGGTGGTAGCAAGTGCCGAGGTTCGTTTTGCTGGCCGCGTCGGTCCACGGGTCGGTGAGGTGCCCCTGCAAACGCTGATGCAGGTAGCTGGTGAGCCGGTAATGCCCCCACAGGATGAGACAGTCGAAGTCGATGCCGAGCAGCACGTCGGCGGCGGTGGCGAAGTCCCCACTCCGGCACCGCAACTCGAATTCGTTGAGCTGGGGGGCTAGGTCGTCCAGCGTCTTCCAGTCCTCCCGGGGGGTGTGGACCTGCTCGAAGTAGTCCCCGGCCCGGTCCCGCAACGCGTGCCTGGTGAACAGTGCCGGATTCGCATCCCGATCACCGGGTTCGCCGGCCGGGTTTCGGGACAGGGCGTAGTCCCGGTCCACCTGGTGCAGGTAGTAGCGGCCGGCATCCCGTCGGACGAACCGCATGTTCACCAACCGGCCCAGCACCGGAGCCGCGTCGACCGCCGACAGGTGGGGTTGCAGCAGGAAGTCCACCGCAACCGCCGGCACCGGCACCGGGTACACCGCCAACGCCTGCATCACCCCCTGGGCCGGCGGGTCCAACCGTTCGAACGCCTCCCCGACCAGTGCCACGACCACATTGCCGGGCAGGACTGCGGTCTGCTCGAGCAGCTCGGGCAGGGTGGTGTTCCGGTCCGCTGACAGGATCGCCGCGAGTGCCTCCAACGCCCGCGGGAACCCCCGGGTCCGTTTCCGCGCCACGCCCAGCAACTCCGCCGGGGCGTCCCGGATACCCAGCTTGCCGTCTGGTTCCCGGGCCCGTAGCACGTGTTCGGCGTACGGGGAGGGCAGGCCCTCGTCCAGGTCCACCCGGCGCTGCACCCCGGGCCGGGTCAACAACAACTCCCGTGGGGCCACCCGCGTGGTGATGATGATCTTCAACCCGTGCACCGGTGCCTCCAACACCGCGCGCAGGCCTTCGGCCAGGGCGTGTCGGTGACCGCGAACGTCCCGGTGCCGGTGTCCACCAGGTTCTCGAAGTTATCCAGCAACACCACGAACCGGCCGGCCGTGATCAACTCCGCGGCCGACCGACGGTCACCCGCACCCCCACAGACCGTTCACTACCGGGTCTGGTGCACGACCCGGGCCGGGTCTTCACCGATCTCGCAGCAGCGGTCGCCGACGGCGCGGACTGCGTGTCCGGTATCGGTGCGCTGGTCGATCAACAGGCGCAGCATGGTCCGGTCGCGTCGCTGACGACGACGTGGCGGCTGCTGGACCAACGGGTCGACGCCGCGCACCTGCCGGGCGTGAAGGCAGCCAGGGCGGCTGCGAGGGCGGCGGTGTGGGCGGCCGGCGCGGCACCGGTGGCCGGTGACACGGTCGTGCTGGACGTGGACGCCTCGATCAGTGTGGATCATTCCGACAGGAAGGAGAACCGCAGCTGCCACCTGGAAACGGACGTTCGGGTTTCGCACCCTGCTGGTGTTCGCCGACCGCCCAGAGATCGCCGCCGGGGAAGCAATGGCCGGCAAGCTCCGACCCGGGAACGCCGGCTCAACACCACCTGCGATCACGTCGAGGTGCTCACCGAAGCGTTGGCCTCGATCCCCGAGGGATTCCGGCCACGACCGGGCGACCCGGACAGCCCCACGGTGCTGATCAGGTCCGATTCCGCCGGTGCCACCTTTGGTTTCGCGGAGTTCTGTGGACAGCAAGGGGTCGGGTTCTCGTTCGGGTTCGCCGTCCGGGAGCCGGTCCGGGACGCGCTGGACCTGCTCAACGACGCCGCCTGGGCGGCCTGCCCGGACGGTATCGACGTGTGGTACCCGACGATCAACGCCGACGGCACGATCCGGGACGGCGCCTGGGTCGCCGAGGCCACCGGACTGCTCGACCTGTCGGCCTGGCCCACCGGCAGCAGGGTGATCCTGCGGAAGGAACGACCACACCCCGGCGCGCAACTGACGTTCACCGACGTCGACGGGCACCGGGTCACCGCCTTCATCACCGACACGGCCGGAGCCGCGGGTGGTGGCCCGGGCGCGGTTTGTGAACGCCGCGCCGGTCACCGCTCCGGGCTATTTCCAGGACCGGCATACCGAGACCGGGTTGATCGGGGACTTCCTCCGGGCCGAGGACGAACGGTTGATCACCGTGGTCCGCCGGGGCGGGGTCGGGAAGACCGCGATGGTGTGCCGGCTGCTCAAGGCCCTGGAGGCCGGTCAGCTGCCGGACGAGGGCGGTGAGCTGATTCCCTAAGGGGGCTTGGGTTGTCAAGTGGGGGGCCCGGACCGACTTGCTGATGAAGGCAATCACGGCGGCCCGGCTCACCGAGGAAGATATTCACCGTGCTCGGCCGTGGGGTGGTCGATTGGTGGTCGGTCTTCCTCGCTGCGGGATTATCTGCCTTCGTTCGTCGGTGTCAATGTCGTTCGTCCTCGCGCCGGTCCGCTGACGCGGGCCGGGGCCTGCGGGCGCTCCACATTGACTCCTCCTCGCTGCGGCAGGGATGGCAGCTATCGAGGAAGGCCGAGATGTGGTCGGGCCGCCCGTAGGTGGTTCCCGTCGGGTCCGAGCCCGCTGCCCCCCTTTGGGTTGACCGTGTGTGGTTATCCGCGCAGGATCGTCGGCGGGGAAGGTCGCCTCGTTTGTCCACGCCCTTTCAGGTGTCCGTGTGACGTGTCATGCCGCCGTGTGCGGCTTGCTGAGGGGCCTTCCCCCCTTGCCGCCGATGGTGGGTTGCTGATGCGGTTTCCGGCTGGGTGTCTTGCTGCTGCGGCGCCGGCGGCGGACCTCGTCCGGGACGGTGAAGTTCTGCGCGATGATCCGTTTCGCCTGTTCCGGGGTGACCGGTGTGCCGTCGATATCGCAGATGACGTAAGGCATCTGCCGGTTCATTACGGTCCAGGCGCGTTCGGCCAGCGCCCCAGCGACCACGCACAGTGCCTTGAGGTGCTCGGCGCCGCGTTCGACCATCTGCGTGTAGTAGATCCTGGCCAGTTGCGGGTCCTGAGGGTGGACGGCATCGTGTATCTGGCACCGGGTGGGCATCCGGTGAATTTCCCGAACCTGTTCACCGGCCGGTGCCGGCTCCTGCCCGAGCAGGCGGCGGACGGCCTGCTGCGGCGGTACCAGGACCCACACGAAACCCCGACCGCGGTCATGCAGGCCATGCTGCAGGAGTTCCCGGTCCCGGTGCTGCGCGGCTGCGGCCGTGGTGGTGGAGCGTCGGGTGCCGTCCGGCAGGACGGCGATGGTGCGGCGGGTGTCCCCGTCCTGGGATCGGGTGATCCTGTTCCGCTCGGCGGTCAATCTCTGGATGCGGTTGGCGACGGTGACGGGGGGTACCGGTTGTCGGTGCCGGCCACGGCGACCTGGGCGCGGCGTTCGGTTTCCTCGAAGTGTTGGGGCGGCGTGGATCCGCTGGGCGTTCCGGCGCACCCTGTTCTCGGTGTGGTGGCCCACGAGAACTGTCTGCCCGAAAGGGATCTGCTCGTCCCACGTGCTGGCTTGTCGCACGCCGCCGCGCGGCCGCCGCGCCCTGCCCGGGTGTGGCCTTTGCGTTTGGTCAAGTGGTCTGGTCCCACCTGTGGGCATCAATTTTGGCTCCACCCGGGATTCCTCGACCCGGACTCGGGGTGCGCGTTCACCCTTCGCTGGTGACGTCGACTGTCGATGTAACGAAATCTGGTCCGGGGGCTGTAACGAAAAGGGTTGGCGCTCAGCTTGCCGTTCTTTGGCTGGTTCGGTTCCTGATCCTCGTCGCTAGGCGCCGAGTGGTTCCTTGTGAGGTCGCGGCTTGGATGTCGTCGATGGTTTAGCCGGCGGGGTCGGGACTGGCGATGAAGCGCGCCCAGCGACGCTTCCAGGACGGCGGGGCCGGAGCGGAGCCACCCGGGGACCCGATGTCCAGCGGCTGATCCAGTTTTCCTTGACGACGCTGGGCGTTGAGGACGTGGTCGCGGCTATCCTCCTTCATCCGCCGCGCCCGCGGCGCCCGGTGACCGCGGGGATGGTGAGCAATCCCTGTCGGGTGCGCCCGGTCAGGGGTCCCCGTGGGCCGGCAATGTGGACGATACGATCGCCGGCCACGACGTCCGGGGTGAGGTGCGCAACTGGTGCAACGGCTCCGGGATGAACTGGGGGTGCCAAACGCCAAACGGGTATTACACCGCTGTCCGAAGGGGTTTTCGCTGTCTTGATCATTTGCGTCCGGCAGGAAATCGGTCTGTGGGATGGCTGGCTGATCAGTTTTTGAATCGCTGGTGGGTAATCCGTCGGCCTTGTTTATCGGTAGTTGAGTTCGGCGAGTTCGGTGGCGAGCTTGGTGCGGAAGGCCGGCAGGCGGCCGAGTAGGGGTAGCGCGATGGTGCGTGCACCTTGGATTGCCTTGTTGTGGGTGGTGGCGATGCGGGTCATCCGGTCGGCGAAGGTGACCACCCGCTGGGCGATGGGGCGGCGTTGGGTCTCGTAGCAGTCCAGCTGCCCGGTGGCGAATGCCGTGCCGAGGGCGTAGCCGTCCTGGATGCCGGTGTTCATGCCCTGCCCACCCGCCGGGCTGTGCACGTGGGCGGCGTCTCCTGCCAGCAGCAGGCGGCCGGCCCGGTATCGATCGGCGACCCGGTGGTGGACGCGGAATCGTGAGGACCAGCCCAGGTTGGTGACCTTTCCCCGCCCGGGGGCGCGCTCGTCCAGCAACTGCTGAATAAAGGCGAGATCCGGTGTTTCCGGGGCGTCATTGACGGTGGCGACGATGCGGTAGTGGCCGTCGGGGAGCGGTGCGACGACGGTGAGGCCGGCGGAGCCGAACGTCAACGAGACCTCTTGCGGGCCGGGCGACCAGTCCATCGTGACATCGGCAAGGACGAAGGATTCGCCGTAGGCGCTGCCGGTGAATCCGATGCCCGATGCCTCCCGGACGGCGCTGTGCATGCCGTCGGCACCGACGGCGTAGCCGGCCCGCAGGGTTTGCCCGGTGGCCATGGTGAGCGTGACGCCGTCCTCGTCCTGAACGACTGACGTGACCTGGTGCGGGCGGTGCACGTCGTGGCCCAGTGCCCGAAGCCGGGCGAGCAGCACGTTTTCCGTGTCGCACTGCGGGACCATCAGGGTGTACGGGTAGGGCGTGGGCAGTCCCTGGAACGGCACCGTGAGCAGTCGGCGGGAGCCGTCGCGGACGACGAACTTCGTGATGGGGACGCCGCGGGCGATCAACTCCTGAGCGGCGCCGAGTTCGTCCAGCACCTCCAAGGTGCGAGCGTGTACGACGGCGGCCCGGGAAGTGTTGGCGCCCTCGGCCAACTGGTCCACGATGACGAACCCGACGCCGGCCGTGGCTAGGGTGACCGCGAGCGCGAGCCCGGTCGGACCGGCCCCGACGATGGCGACCTCAGTGTGCGCGGGCAGTTCGGTGGTGGTCATGTCGATGTCCTTTCGTCGATCCTGCCTTTGGTCAACAAGTGTTGGCCAACGTGTGTTGACCTATTGTGCGAGGGCGCGGCCGGAAAGTCAACGGTTGATGGCCTACAGTTGTTGGCATGACGGTGAACAGCGTGGATCCCAGCCCCGGGAAGCGTTCGGACCGAACCAAGACGGCGATCCTGCGAGCGACGCGTGAGCGGCTAGCAGCCCACGGGTACGACCGCACGACGATCCGGGCAGTCGCCGCCGACGCGGGTATCGACCCATCGATGGTGATGCGCTATTTCGGCAACAAGGCGCAACTCTTCGATGCCGCGCTGGACATCGACCTGCGCTTACCTGACCTGAGCGCGGTTCCAGCCGACGAGCTGCCGCGGATGATGGTTCGGCTGTTCTTGGACCGCTGGGAGAGCGACCCCGCCGGCGATGCCCTGCTGGTGCTGCTCCGCTCGGCGGTCACCAACGAACACGCCGCAGCGCAGATGCATCAGATCTTCGCCGCACAGGTCGCCCCGGCGCTGGTCGCCGCCATGGGCCAGGACCTAGCAACGAGGGTGGCCGGTCTTGTCGCCGCTCAGCTACTCGGCCTTGGGCTGACCCGTTACCTACTGCGCCTTCCGGCCGTGACCGCACTCACCACGGACGAGATCGTCAACGGCCTGACCCCGGCCATCCGGGCCACCCTGCAACCCGGTCCTGCCTGATCACCCCTGCATCGGAAGCTCTCACCGACGGCCACTACACGGCCTACGCCGGCAGCAATCGCGCAGCCCACCCTGCCAGTGGTCCCAATCCAACAAGAGCATGCTGACTCCAACCAGCAGCGGCATAGATCGAGCCGAAACCGATCCGCACGGGGATCGGCCAACGGGACAGGTCGGGGGAGTGCGCCTTTCTGGAAGTTGCGCTCCACCGGGCCAACTCGCTGACCCCGGACAACTGGGTGCTATACGGCGCGTCGTCCCTTGCGTTCAATCGTTGGGTGCGTGTTCGATGCTGGTTGCGGCGGAGATCCAGCGCTCGTTGACGGGGAACCGCCAAGTGTGGAGCTCAGCCGAACGTGAGCTCATGCCGCCCCAGTGACGATCACCATTTCATTGCCTTCGGGGTCGGCGACCAGCCAGTGATCCTCCGACTCGTCAAGGAGCCGGCCACCAGCTACGACGGTCGTGGCGAGGCGCGCCTGCGCGAGGTCCGATGGCACAGCGAGCTCGAAGTGGATGCGGTTGCGCTGCCGGCGCCGCTCCGTCTCCAAAGCATCGAGCTGTTGGAACACCAGCACCGGGTTCAGCCGCCGCGGATCGTGGATGTCGCTGACCCCGGCTCGCCGGTCGTGGGTGTATCCGAGTGCGGCGACCCAGAACGCGCGGACCGCGTCGACGTCGGCGGCGTCGAGGAAGAGCTGAGCAAAGCGCGGCAGCCCCGGATCCGCAGTGGCCCCGAGTTCGCGGGCAGCGGCCTGAAGGTTTCCGGCGAGGTCGGTGAAGTCAAGCTCGAGGCCGTGGGCGTCGTCCTCCCACTGGTCCTTACCGCTGTCGATGATCACGAGCCCGGGGCGCAGGTCGACCAGCAGCGGGAAGCCTATGTCGTCGGCCAGCGCCGCTGCTGCGGCGGCCAGGTCACGCTGCTGCGTCGGCGAGGTGGTGCGGTAGCACGCCATCGCGCTGAACACCGCCTGCCAGTCGGCTGTCCCGATCCTCTCGTCGAGCGCCGCGCCCGGCACCAGGTCGACCTCGTTGCCGTCGGGGTCGGTGTGACAGACCCCGAACGGTCCCGATGCCTCACCAAGACTCGCCTGCTCGACCGCCGCGGCCGGCCGCACCACGTCGAGGTGGATCCGGTTTCGAAGCGGCCGGGGCTCGGTGGACTGCCGGATCCGTATCGCGGGGTCGCGCCGCAACGGATCCGCCAAACCGCCGTCCTTCCCAGGCGCGTAGTCGAGCACCCGCCGCCAAAACCGCCTCACCACAGTCGGGTTCGCGGAGTCGAACACGACGCTCAGGTGCTGCAGCACGGCAGGGTTCGCGGCCAGCCCGAGATCCCGCGCGGCCGCCGACACGGACACCGCCTCGGCGTGCTCGTCGGAGTCGAGGCGCACCCGTACGCCTGAGGCGCGCAGGTCGACCACGATCTCGGCCGATAGCTCCAGGACGCGCCCGGCCAACGCAGCGCCCTCGATCAGTGAAGGCGCGTCGAACCATGCCGTCGCAACGCCATCGACCACCCGCCAATCCGTTCCGATCTCCGTCATGCCCGGCAGCGTAGAGCCCATTCCGGACGATCTCCTCCCGGATAGTGATCATGTCCGGCCGGGGCTTGATGGACGAAGTTCACAGTGCCCGGCATGACCGTTTGTCGTGCCGCGGGCCGCCCCTACTGGGGGCGCCCTGTGCAGGCGTCAGACGAGTTGCCCGTCGATGGTCAGCGGCACGTTGCCGGCGAGCAACGTCGCGTGCGGGAGCGCGATGTCGTGGTTGAGGATGGACGCGTTGGTACCGCCCATGTATCGATTCTCGCCCAGCGCTAGGAAAACCGCGCCGGCGTGGTGCTCGTCGACGATCGTCCACCCGGTATCGCCAGGGCAATCGGGGTTCAGCGCGAGTCCGATGTGCGAGATGCGGGCGGCACCCGCGTCGAATGAAGCCAGCCACGGCAGGACTGCCTGCGCGCCGGGGCCTTCCGCCGCTACCACCCGTCCCGCAGTGAAGGTCAGCACAACGTTGTGGGCTCCGGCCAATTCCGGGAGGCGCACTGTTCCTTCAACGCTGTCCTCGAGCACGGTGGTGTAAATAGATCCGCATGGCAGGTTGGACACCACCGCCCCAACGGCCCGGTCGGCCGCCGAGATATGCCCATCGTCGGCCAGCCATGCCCGGCCACCGCGGCGGAGTCGGAGTTCGCAATCCGCGGTGGTCACGGTCAGCGGGTCCCCGGTGGCGCGTGCGAGCGCCGTTTCGATCATCCGGCGAGTCGCGTGCCGAGGCACTGACGAAGCGGTCCGAACGGCGGTGTCCAGAGCGTCGAGTTCGCGGCCGAGTAAGCCTGCCAGTCGGATGGTGGGGACCGCTACGGCGAGGAACGGTAGCGCGCGGCGAGACTCCACTTCCTCCATCACCGCCCGCGCAATCCGGATCTGATCGAGGGCGGCCGGTGGAACTTCGGGTAGCGGCCCGGCACCGAGTGACACGACGCCGTCAGCCCGTTCAAGAACGGCGGCGCGGTGCGTTGCCCAGGACGACAGCAGCGCCGGGGCGGTCGCCCGCAGGATCCGTTCGAGAATCAGATCGCTCGCCGGTTCGATGAGCGCGGTAATACCGCGCCGTTCGAAAGCAATCACGACCTCGTCGACAACTTCGCTTCGCCCGCAGCGGTCGCGGATCACGACCAATCCGCCCGCACCGATCTCGAAGGCGTCGGCCACGCGCGCGGCAACAGCCATCCATTCGGGCATCTGACGATCTTCGCACTCGATCAATGCCGACTACCTCCCCTGCAGCGAACCGAAATAGTCGGCACCCCTGGCCCAGGCAGGCGTTACGGGAGCCAACCGCCAAACGGGGTGTTACGCCGCTGCCCCAGGGGTTTTCGCTGTCCTGATCATTTGCGCACACGCAGGTGATCCCTCTACGAAAGGATGTCAACACCACTGGGTTGTCAACCCGCACATTTCCTTCAACCCGCAGGTCATGGGTCTGAGCCGCAAGGGTCGAAAGTTCGTTTGCTTCCGCCTCGTCGATCCGGCTCTGTGGTCGATCACGCTGACGGCGAAACGCATTTGTCGTCGAATCGACGACGAGGGCGATCGGCGTCGCGGCCGAGGGTGCGGCGGTGCGGCCCACGACACGCGACCTGTCCATCATCGACCCAGCCCGGTCGGTCCCCGCGGGCCAGGCCGTCACCGCGAGGATCGGCCGGACCGGGCAGATCACCGCGGCGAGAACCAGGCGGTCCGACCGGCTCTTCCGCATGCCCACCCTGCACCTCGCCCGGGCGCACGCCGCCGGCGGCGGCCGGACCTACATCTACGACCTGACCTTGGCCCCTGACCCGCTCGGCGTCCCTCTCTCTTCGGCAACCTGAGCGGCGGCCAGCCCGACCTGTTGATCGGCGAGCCCCTCCGCGGAGGCGAAGGCACTATCGGCACGGATCCACGCGGCATGGACGGCCTTCGCCTCCGACGGCGACCCCGGCCGGCCCGCGTACGACGCGCGCTGACATGGATCAGCTGCGTGCACCTGACTTGATGCGAACGACGACCGACCGAGGGCCCGTATGACGAACCGCAAACGGGACGCATTCGGCTCGATCCAGCGGCTTGCGTTCCATGATCATTATCAGTTCCGCAGGGGATCCCTCTGCGGGACGGACCGGTCCGGTGACACTTGCCGTCCTGTTGAGACTTGTTGGGTCAGCCAGGTTCGGCGAACTCAGTCAACGAAAGGTTGTTGCCGTCAGGATCCAGGAACCACGCAATTCGGCTGCCGCTGGGTGATGTCCACACGCCACATGGATCCTGGTTCATGGCTTCGTACCGGGTGAATGTCACACCGCGTGAAACAAGGTGCTTGATCGTTGCGTCGAGATCCCTGACGCTCCAACCGAGAACGGTATAGGGGACCGGTGCAACGTCGTCCACTGTGGTGATGCGGAGCATTGTGCCGCCGGCTTCCGCGACGAGCGCGAACGGCGTTTCATCCCGAAGCGTTAGTCCAAGCTGGTCGCCATAGAAGCGCCGGGCGCGGTCGAGGTCGGAAACGCCGACGAACGCGACAAGGGCAGCGGACTCAAGCATGACGCCCCTCCGGAAGGCTCGATCAGCCGAGGGTAGCGAACGTTCGCAACCTGAGGCGGTGCCACTGTCCATGGTGATCAGCAGGCACGATCCCGGTGATGGTGGGCGGGAATCCGGTAATGATCAGGCCCCGTGGGCGAACCGGCGGCCTGAGTCCTTCGTGCTTCAGCTCGTTGTGGTCGCGTCTCGGGCCGCTTGCACGGGAGGAGCCCTTGGCATGCGCTGCCGTGGGCACTTCTGCCCTGCTGCGTTGGTGGGCGCGCTGCACCCTGGAAGTTGGATGAGGCTAATGTCGTCCCGTCGAACGACTGCCCGGCGGGCGGGTTTTGAGGAGTCAGTCGTGTTCACACATGCCACAAACGCTGCACTGGATATCGATGTACTTCTCCCCACCGGCGAATTCACCGAGGGGTCCGTCATCGATGCGGTGGTGCGTGGTGTCGCTGGCCGCGAGATCGTCACGACCGGCGGTGAGCTGGCCCTGATCAAGACTGTGACGTACGGACATCGTCAGGGCAACCCGTACGGCGGTTTTTACACCGTCCCCGCGCTCAGCACTGAGGTGGTCACGCGGCAGGCGCTACGGACCGGTATCCGCTACGCGACCGGTGAACCGCTATTCGAAGCGGTGACCCTGACCATCCCCAGTAGTGGCCCCGGCTCGGTGACAACGGACCTGATCCGCATCGAATGGACTGTGCGTGCGCACCTGCAGCTGGAGGGTCATTCGGATGTGGACGCCGGCCGGGTGATCGTGGTGCTGTCCCGGTCGGCGGACCGTGCATCGGTGGTAGACAGCTCGCCGGTGATCCAGGACCGTCAGTCCGCGCATCTGACCTGCCAGAACCTGTCATCCCGGCGCTTGATTCCGGGCGTCCCGATAACGGGAATCCTCACCCTCACCCCCCAACGGAGGGTGTCTGCCCGCTCAGTTCGGGTGGAACTCGTTCTGCGACAGCAGGTCCACCACATTCCGTGGATCGGCGACGACCCAACACACAACCCGTCCCGGGGCCAGGAGATCGACACCGTGCTCGCCACCGTTGGGTTGGGCGAAAAGGTCCGTCTCGATCCGGGCCAACCCTCTCGATTCCCGTTCAGCGTGGCCGTCCCGGCACAGGTGCCGTCGCCATCGATCCATACACCCGAGTTCACCGTGAGCTGGATCCTCCGCGGCGTGTTGGATCGTGCGCTGCATCAGGATCCCACTGTCGAGATCGAACTCCACGGCGTGACCACCGCGGAGTGATCCCGGGACTGTGGCGGCGGCCAACAGTGGGTAGCGGCAGCATGGTCAGGAATGATGCCGCCGCGGTGCCGCCGGCAGAGGATCTGGATGGCGGCTCCACCATCGAGGCATGCGCCCACCGCGACCAGCGCTCCACTGGTCCGCCGGACCTTCATGCCGACGGTGCGATCCGGGCCGCAACCCCGCTCAGTAGTCGGCCACCACTGACCGACGACCGTTCGGCGTGATAATCCACGCCCACCTGCTACGGCCGCCGGCCTCCTCACACGGTCTGGATCTAGACCTGATCTTCACGGTGATCGGTGACGGTGCACCACTCACCGAAGGTGGGGATTCGCACGCTGGATGCGCAGTGACGGGACTGCTACTTTGCGTGAATGCTGAAACGGCTGCAGGCGACGATGGTCGTCGCTGCGATGAGTTGTTTGCTGTCGATGTGGGGGTCGTCAGCGGCGGTCGCGGTGGTTGATCCGGCCGGCTGTCGCACCATTCCCGTCGACGCGGACGCCCCATTGCGGTCCGCGGAGGCGCGCGAGGTGTTCGGTGTTGACGGGACGGGCGTTGCGGTGGGGGTCATCTCGAATTCGTTCGCCACCAACCCGACATCGCCGACAACCCCCGATGAGGACATCGCAGCCGGGTCGCTCCCCGGCCCGGGGAATCCGTGTGGCCGTACCCAGTCGGTGACCGTGCTCGCCGATAGCACCGAGGCCGGTACCGACGAAGGCCGCGCGATGCTCCAGCTCGTGCACGGAATAGCCCCCGGGGCCGACCTGCTTTTCGCGGCCGACGGCGGCGATCAGGACGCGATGGCGCAGCGCATCGTCGACCTGGCCGCGGCCGGCGCCGACATCATCGTCGATGACATCAGCATGACGGACGATCCGACCTATCAGGTCGGGCCGATCGAGCTGGCGATCCAAGACGTTCGTGAGCAGGGGGTGGTGTACCTGTCGGCGGCGAGCAACTTCAACGTCATCGGGAGGGAGGACGGTCCGAGCGCGGGCCAACCCATCGGATCGTGGGAGACGCTGGAGTACCGGCCGACACAATGCCCCGACGCGCTTGCTCTGGGACCCGGTTACGACTGCCTCGACTTCGATCCCGGGCCCGATGCGGACCCGACGATGGAGTTCGGTGTGGGCGCGGGCATGTCCGCTGAGGCACGCCTGGCCGGTGCCCTGAGCTGGGGTGAACCCTGGTACGGAGTGCAGCAGGAATACCAGCTGGTCGTTCTGCAGGGGGACCAGCAAGTCGGCGAAAGCACCGTAGTGGGCGGAGTCATCGCCACCGTCGAATGGTCCGCCCAGGAACTGGTGGCGGGAGTGGCCACCGAGCTGTCCATCGTCATCGTCCGCAAGACGCCCGAAGCGGGCGCGCCATTGCTGCGGGTCAAGTTCGATTTCCGGGGGGACGGAAAGCCCTACCCCACCTACCTGGAGTACGACCAGTCAACCGACACCGACCTCATCGGCCAGAACGCCACCGGTCACAACGCCGGCGTCGGAGCGATCAGCGTTGCCGCAGCCGACTACCAGACGCCGACCATCCCGGAAAGCTTCTCCAGCCACGGCCCCCGCACCCTGTTCTTCGGACCCGTCGACGGCACCGTGCCCGCCGCCCCCTTGAGCTCTCCGCAGGTCATTGCCGCTCCGAGCGTGATGTCCGTGGACCGGGTGCACACCACCTTCTTGGGCAAACAGGCGGCCGACGGCAGCTGGGTCTTCTCCGGCACCTCGGCGGCAGCGCCGAACGCAGCCGCCGTCGTGGCGCTGGGCCGCCAGCTGCGCCCGGACGCCGACCCGGATGAACTCACCGAGGCCCTGCAGGACAGCGCGACGCCGGTCGAAAGCCCCTGGCCCGCAGTGCCTGCCGAATACGTCGCCGGGGCGGGACTCGTCGACGCGACAGGATTCCTGCAAGGACTCCTGCAAGTGCCCACCGCACCGCTGAACGTCCAGGCCGTCGCCGGGCCGGAGCCGGGCACAGCGACAGTCAGCTTCGGCCAACCGGCGCTGACTGGTACGTCCCCGATCCTGAACTACACCGTCAGCTGCGACGGCGGCGGGATCACCAGCGCGCCGATGACCGTGACCGACTCGCCCGCTACGGTGGCCGGTCTCGCGCCGGGGGTGACGACGTGCTCGGTCGCGGCGGTGAACGCGCAGGGCCCCGGCGCCGTAGCCACCTCTGCCCCCTTCGACGTCACCGCAGCGCCGGCGACGACCACGCCGGTGACGACCACACCGGTGACGACGGCACCGGAAACAACGGCACCGGAAACAACGGCACCCGGAACGACAATCACCGAGACCACCGCGGTCCCGCAGAGCCCTACCGGCACCACCACCGTTCTCATCCTGTACGCGAACAGACCCCCACCGACCGCGGCCCTCGCCGCCACCGGCACCCACGCGGCACCGCTCACGGCCATGGGATTCCTCCTGCTGACCCTCGGCACGGGGCTGCTGATAGTTGCTCGGCGCCGCGACCGGAACGGGTCTGATCAGCCACTCCGTGCGCACTCTTGATGAGGCGACGCAGAAAAGGCAAGCTGTCGGTGACCTCGATTCGGCATGCGCCCGGACGACCGGTGCGGGGCGAGGCGACACCGGCGCCGAGCCCGGCTACGTCGCCAAGGTCACCGAGTCCGTCCAGCAGACCCTGCAGCAGAACGTCATACCCGGCGCGGTGGTGCTGATCTCGTCGCCTGATCAGGATGACTGGACAGGCACTTTCGGCACCCGGACCTGGGGCGCGCAGGAACCCATGCAGGCCACCGATCATTTCCGAATCGGCCGCAACACCAAGACCATGACGTCGACGGTCATCCTGCAGCTGGCCCAGGAGGGAAAGCTCGCCCTGGACGACCCGATCGCCAAGTACATCCCGAACGTCCCCAACGGCGATCAGATCACCATTGCCAACCTGTCGGAAATGCGGAGCGGCCTGGACAGCTACAGTTTCGACCCGACGTTCAATAACACTCTTGACCAGTACCCGCAGAAGGTGTGGACCCCGCAGGAACTGGTCGATATCGCCTTCGCGCAGCCGGTCGCCTTCGCGCCCGGTGAGAAGGTCGACTACAGCAACACCAACATCATCCTGCTCGGCATGGTGATCGAGAAGCTGACCGGGATGACCGCGTCGGAGGCATTCCATGAGAGGATCTTCAGCCCGCTCGATCTGCAGAACTCCTCGCTCCCATTGGATTCGGCGATTCCGAGCCCACACCCGCAGGGGTACTCGTTCGGCAGTAACACCTCTACCATCCAGTCCTACGCGCTGTCGCCGGATGACCAGAAGCGAGCGGTGGCGGGCACGCTGCTGCCGAACAACGAGACGATGGCCAACCCGTCGTGGGCGTGGACGGCAGGAGGGGCGATCTCGACCGTCGCCGACATGAAGACCTTCGTCGAGGCTCTGGTCAATGGTGGCCTGCTGAATCCGGAGATGCAGAAGACCCGGATGGACAGCATTCAGGCGATGAACCCGGCGATGCCCGGCTCCGGCTACGGCCTTGGCATCGCCAAGTTCGACATGCGATACGGCCATGACGGCCAGATCCCCGGGTACATGACGTTCATGGGTCACGACCCACAGTCCGGCCTGACGATCGTGATCGGCACGAACCTGGCCACCATCCCGAACGGCGAGGGCTCGGCCCTGGCCATCCTGAAAGGACTGATCCCGATCTTCTACCGAACGCCACCATTCCCGGCGATCCGGCTGCCGCACCCGGCGCGACCGGCGGCGCGTCGTCCGGTAGCCCGACTCCGTCCAGTACCACTGCGGGTGGGTGACCGTGCTTCTGCTGCCCCAGCCGGGTCGGGGCGCGCTATCTGCTGAGGTACTCGATGACCGCAAGCACCCGGCGGTGGAGGTCGGGGTCCATGGGGAGGTCGAGCGTCTCGAAGATCAGCGCAATGTTGCGGGCCACCGCTGCCTCCGTGACCACCAACTCCCGCGCGATCCGGGCATTGCTGTAACCCTGTGCCATCAGGCTCAGCACATCGAGCCGGCGAGGCGTGAGGCTGTCGACGGGGCGTCGCCCGCGTCGTGCCGACAGGACGGTGGACACCACGTCGGGGTCGATGACGGACTCACCGGACTGCACTCGGTCGAGCACCCCATTGAACATCTCGAAGTCCAGGACTCGCTGCTTGAGCAGGTAGCCGATAAGGTGCCGGCAGGCGGCCAGCAGCTCGATGGTGCCCTGGGCGTCCACATGATGGGACAGCCCCACAATCGCGACATCCGGTATCCGCTGCCGGATGTCGATCGCGGCGGTGATCCCCTCCGAGGTGTGGGTCGGTGGCATCCGGATGTCGGTGATGATCAGATCCGGCCGCGCTTTCGCCACTTTGACCACGAGTTCGTCGGCGTCTGCGGCGGAGAGCACGATCTCGTGTCCGGAACTCCGCAGCAGGCTGCTCAGACCCTGCCGGAACAATGCCTCGTCCTCGGCCAACGCTATCCGCATGGGACCATCATCTCTGACAAGAGTCCCATGGCCGGGTTCGGAGGCAATCGCAAGAGTCCCGCCGAACGCGGCGAGCCGGTCGCGCAGGCCGAGCAAACCGGACCCGGCACCGACCATGGCTCCGCCGATCCCGTCGTCTCGGACGTCCGCGGTGATCCGGTCCGGCGATATCATTACCGATATCTTGATCTGTTCGGCCCCAGCATGTTTCACCGCGTTGGTGACCGCCTCGAGGACGACGAAGTAGATGGTGCTCTCGATTTCGGACGGGAGTCGGCGCGGTCTCCCTTGCACGTCGACGTCGAGGGGGACCGGCACCTGTCCGGGTAGCGCCCTGATGGCGGAGAAGACTCCGCGCTCGACCAGCGGCGCGGGCATGATCCCCTGGACCAGATTGCGCAGCTCGGTCAGCAGGGTCATGATGCCGTCGCGGAGCGCACCGGCCGTCACGGCAACCACGGCCGGATCTTGTTGGGCCATCTGGAGTGCCTGGGCGTGGGGCCCCAGCGCAATCGCGTGCTGCTGAAGGCCGTCGTGCAGATCCCGACTGGTAGGCGATGGCGGCGACTACGTCGGAGCGGAAGCGAATGAGGTGGAGATTCTCGCCGCCGGGCGGTGACGGCACCGGCGAACCGTCAGCCTCGACGAAGGCCGTAGTGCCGTCCACCGCATAAACGACGCGGCACTCCGGGACGCCAACGGCGCGGCTGACCGCGTCGTCGAGCTGCTGGGAGGTCAGTGCCCGGCCGCCAACGTCGTCGAGAAACTCGCGGAGTTCTCCGGTCCGGCCGAAGGAGCCGGTCAGCACGCCGAGCATGAAGACAACGGGCAGGAAGGCGATCAACAGCGCCTGCACGATGGAGATCTTCTGCAGGAGCTCCGGTCCGTCGAACGGGAGCCCACCCGTCAATCGAACCAGAATCGCGATCGCCATCCCGACCAGACAGGCGAAGCCATAGAGGATGAACGGCCCGAGTTGCCTTTCCTGGTCACGCTTCCGGACGATCCCGCGCGACCACAGCGCGGTCATCGCGAGAACGAGGCTCAGCAAACCGGTCACGCGCTGGACGGTCGCGGCGGTCTGCACCATCGTCGTCGACGCGAGCTCGGTAACCGCGATCGGACTCGAAACATCCAGCACCGCGTTCGGAATTTCGAGCAGTACGGAGGTGACGTAGGCCAGCGCCACCGTGAACCTCGCCAGACGGTCGGGCAGCCGACCTGTGGGGAAGGCGAGAATCACGAGGATCATCACGGCCAGGGGTAGTGACCTGGTCAGGAATCCCACGGTGGACAACCCCAGAACCGGCACGGTCAGCATGCCGGCACACCATCGCGCGAGACCGCCGAGGATCAGCAGGCTGCCGAACGGATTGAGGGGCTGCCGCCGCACCGCGATCAGCCCGGAGACGAAATAGAGGCCGACGGTCGACTCCCACAACACGATCGGCCAGGGATCCCAGTCTGCCGAGATCAAGATGATCACCTGGGTCGGCCAGAGCACCGCACAGAATGCGGCCAAGGCAATGAGTGTGTGCTGCGGACGCGAACTCCTGCCGTCCAGCGGCCTGTCGATGCCGTTGGCGATGGCCACAGCCGGCTGGGTCAACAATTCGTCGG
The DNA here is from genome assembly GCA_963730295.1 of uncultured Actinomycetota bacterium. Lineage (GTDB taxonomy): Bacteria > Actinomycetota > Actinomycetes > Mycobacteriales > Nakamurellaceae > Nakamurella. The sequence goes on from CAVSRE010000022.1 coordinate 78,520, forward strand.
CTTCCTGCTGGATCGAAAATGGCCACAATGTAGTCTTTTAGGACAAGGGCTGACAACCACCCCCGGATGCCTGCTAAGGCAACCTGTCCTGAATGATGAGCAGTTCCGCACCTTGGATGCGGTCGGGCCGAGGCTCGTGCAGCCACGCGGCGACGTGGTCGGCGCCGTGTCGGTCGACGATTCGCCAGGCTGTGGAAGGAGCCGTTCGCCAATTCGCTGGGGCGCCCGGCCAGTTGTACGCGGACCAGCTCATGCCGTTCGGTTGTGGTGCCGTCGCCGAGTTGACTGACCTGGTTGCGGCCCCGGGCCAGCACCGACCCATCGACGGTCAGAGCCAGCACGTGGGTAACGACCGGCGAATACCGAACGGACCCGGGTCCCGGCGGGGATCTTCATCGCAACCGGGGAGAGGCGGTGCGTGGTCGTCGCGTCGCCGAGCTGGCCGAAATCATTGGCCCCCAGGACCAGATCTGGCCGGTGCTGGTCTCGCCGAGCGAGAATTCCGAGCCTGCTGCGGTCGCCACCAGGTCATCGGGAAGGAGCACCTTTGCGGGCGTGGTGAGTCGCCCGCTTCCGCCCAGGCCCAGGGTTCGCCATCCCTGGGTGGCAGGGCGGGGATGTGCCAGAGTGGCTGCCATTTGAACGTCCTCAGCGTCGCCAGCCGTGGATCTCGTTGAAATGATCGGGATCTCGTCCCCTGCCTGGAAATCAAGACGCCCACCGAACGGGGTCACGCACGACCGCCACCATGTGCAATCCGCGCAGCCGGTGGCCGCGATCGAAGAATGGCATCAGCCCGGGCGTCGTCGCTTCGGCCGTGATTCCCGGCCGGTCGATCCCGGCGGGGCGTCGGGGTCGAGCAGCAACGTGGTCAGGCTCGAGGTGACCCATTCCTGGTACTGGTCGAGCGTGTAGCCGCGGATGCGGACGAGCATGTCGTAGGTGTCCGGACTGGCGATCGTCCAGGCGGTATCGGCTGCCGCAGCGCGGGTCAGACCGGCCCGCAGGCTCCGGCCCGGCAGGAAGTTGATCAAGTTGGTAAAGGTCTGGTGCCGCAGGGCTTGGAGCGATTGCCAATCGGCGGCGATCTCGGCGTCGCTCGCGGCGGCATCGCGATAGAGCTGCCAACCGAGCGCGGCTCGATCGGCGATCTGCCGGTAAAAGATGCTGACTTGGCGGATGATCGCTTGCGGGTCGTCGGCGGTCCCTTCGAGCTCGGCCGCGATCATTTCGGGCTGCACGAGCTGAAATGACGTGTCGAGGTTTCCGGCGAGTACGGAGTCCATATAAGCGCGCAGCAATGCCCGCTTGCTCCCCCAGGCCAAGTACAGGGTCTGCACGGTGACCCCCGCCCGCTTGGCGATGCGAGCGACCGTCGCCGCCGTGTAGCCGCGTTCGGCGAACTCCGCCTCAGCGGCCTGCAGCAGTCGGCGGCGGGTTTCGGCCCGGGAGGCCGCACCCGCTTCCTGGTGACGGGTCAGCTGGGGAACGGGGGTAGCCATCCCCCAATCGTAATCGTCATTTGAACCCGACTCAAGTCGACTTGAGTGCGACTATGATGCCGTTGTCGGACATCAGCGCCGGCCCGACTGAATGAAGGAGACTTCAATGTCTTCGACCAACACCACCACGACCACGTCGTCCCCCGAGCGAGGTTCGCACGCCACCCTCGACAAGCCGTGGCACCGGCCCGGCAGGCTCGCGTATGCGCGCAAGCGGCGCCGCGCTGCACTGCACCCGCCGGTCACGGTGTATCCGATGCCGGCCGACGTCGCCAAGGACGAGGACGTGGCGGTCCCGATGCGGGACGGCGCAACCTTGCGCCTGAACCTGTTCCGCCCGGCATCGGGAGGCCCGTTCCCGGTCATCCTGTCGGCGCACCCATACGGTAAGGACGGCGTACCCACGAGGAAGGGCGGGGGTTGGAAGCTGGAAAAGCAGTTCCGGATCATGAACCAGCCCGAGCCGTTGACGATCTCGGATCAGACCAGCTGGGAAGCACCCGACCCCGTGTGGTGGGCGCAGCAGGGCTTCGCGGTCATCAACCTGGACCTGCGCGGCGGCGGGCACTCCGACGGGCCAGGGGACCTGTTCTCCGACCAGGAGGCCGACGACATCTCCCAGGTCATCGCCTGGGCGGCCGAGCAGCCATGGTCAACCGGCCGCGTCGGCATGCTAGGCGTGTCCTACCTCGCGATCTCCCAGTGGAAGGTGGCCGCGCTCAACCCGCCGGCGTTGAAGGCGATCTGCCCGTGGGAAGGCTTCACCGACGCCTACCGCGACCTGTTCACCGCCGGCGGAACCGAAGAGACGGGTTTCGCCCGGGTCTGGCTGTTCGTGACCAACAAAGTCGTCCGCGTGAAGACCAACCTCGCCGCCGAGCGTCCCAAGCACCCGCTGCGCGACGCGTTCTGGGAGGCTCTGACACCCGACCTGGCCAAGATCCGCGTACCGATGCTGGTGTGCACCAGCTTCTCCGATGCCAACATGCACAGCATCGGATCGATGCGCGCCTTTAAGCGTTCGAACTCGAGCGAGCGACACGCCTACACTCACCGCGGACCCAAGTGGGCCACCTTCTACAGCCAGGCGGCGCACGAAACGCAGCTCGCGTTCTTCGATCGCCACCTGCGCGAAAAGGACGTGCCCGCCCTGCCGCCAGTACGGCTGGAGATCCGCGACCGAGCGGATCATGTCGTCGAGGTTCGCGACGAGCAGGAATGGCCACTGGCGCGCACCGACTGGCGCCAGTTGCACCTCGGCGCCGCGGGCACCCTGAGCGAGAAGCCGGGCGAGGCCGGCCAGGTCACGTTCGACCTGCGAAGCAACGCCGCCGCGTTCGGGTACCGAATCGAACACGACACCGAACTCTCCGGTCCGATGACGCTGCGGCTGCGGGTCGCCGTCACCGGAACCGATGACCCAAGGCTGTTCGTCGGGGTCGAGAAATGGTCACACGGAAAGCCGGTCCCGTTCAACGGATCCTACGGATACGGGCGTGACCACGTGGCGCAGGGCCGGCTGCGCCTGGCCCTGCGCGAGATCGACCGGGAACTCAGCTTGCCTCACCAACCCGAACACACCTTCCGCACCCTGCAGCCGGTTCCTGACGGCAAGGAGATCGACGTCGTCATTCCTTTGAGCCACTCCGCGACCCTGTTCCACACGGGCGAGAGCCTGCGCCTGTTGGTCGCCGGCCGCTACCTGCAACCGCGCAACCCCCTGTTCGGCCACTTCCCGACCCACTACCAACCCAGCACCGGCGGACAGGCGACCATCCTGTGTGGCCCCGATGGGCCATCCAGCCTCGAGATCCCAGTCATCCCTCGCGGACTTGCTTAGCCTCGATCCGTGGACCCTATTGCTTGTTGATCTTGATCGGTTGCTGCCGAAGTGACTGCATTGGGGCATGGTTGATTTGCTGGTCATCGCAAGCTTCTCCACTGTTGTTCCCGGTGATGGCTTCTCGGGCCGGATGAATTGGTTTCAGGTCCCGAGTTGTCGGCGTAGGTGGTTGAAAGTGTTGTCCCACAGGGTGTTCCATTGGTCGGCTCGCGGCCAGTGAGCGGGCAGGTGCAGGGTGCGTTTGCCTTGCGGTCGGGCGATCCGGGCCGGGACGTTCACCAACCGGCGGCGCAGGATGGCCCCTCGTGCCACAGCGCCGGCCAAGATCATTTTTCCCGCGGGGGATCTTGCTCCGGCCTCGAACAGGTTTCCATCTGGCCCCGACTGAGTGAACGGAAATCAGTTACCGGTCGCGGTCGGCAAGACGGGCGATGATGGCCAAGTGAATATGAACAGCGTATCCCGGCCACCACCGGGGCGGCCTGCCGGCTGGAGATCGTGTGCGCCAACGGGGAGAGCCCCCGGCGCAGTACTTGCCGGGACGCGATCTTCGTGTGCCCGAACGACGCGCCCTGCTCCGCCTCCCGCTGGCGGGCACGTCCAGGTACGGCTGCGGAGCAGCAGGGTCGTCGCTCTCGAGGGCGTCAAAGTCGAACATCTACCTGCGCCTCTTTGGTTGGCGCAGGGGCCTGTCTCGACATTGAGCTGACCCGACCCGTCGCCCGCAGACAGCACAACGCAGACAGCACAACGCTGACAGCGCTGGCCTGACCGGCGTCTGTCCAAGCCCGGAAGCCGATCCCGTAACGGGTCCACCGAACCCGCCGACTGGGCTTCGGCGTGGGCGGACGAACTGCTGACCGAGCAGCACTGGCAACGCCGGCTCGCCGGCAACGGCGCCAAATGCACCGTCGTCCGGGTGATGGTCGCCGGCACCTTCCTCGAAGGAATCCCGGTACCCTGGACGTGCTGTTCGGGCACCAGATGTGATGAAATGAACGGAACAGGGTTGCGCGGCATTTGACCCGGTCGGATGCTGTATCCGGGAGAGATAAAGAGAGGTTCTTTATGCGCAGTAACAGTTCTCGCAGCGGGACGGCGACAAACTATTCGCCGGCATCCTGGTCACTGCGGTGGCTGTCGCTGCCACATTCCTGACCATCGTCGGACTCTCCCCAATTCCAGTCTCCCATAACCCGGCGGGCGAGATCACGATCTTTGCTACTCAGGCCGACATGGTCGATTCGGCGAGTCTAGCCATTGATGCAACCCAACCCTCGCTCACCAAACTGGACGTCAGGCTGTGGGTCAGAGCCAATTCCCCGGGCCGCTGGGCCATTTTTGTGGACCGGAATGTCGCACCAACCGGCGAGCCACCACGATTAGGACCGTGCGGGACCACCACAGCCCAGGACGTCATCGCGGTTTGCGATGCGGGTGGGACACGTCCAGCAATCGATGATGTCGTTGTAGCACGGGCCCACGCAGAGGGCGGAATCGCGACACCAAGCGACGGCTTCATCATCGTGGGATCCCAGCCACACCAAGTGCAGTCAACCACCCACGTCGGCGACGGCATAATCACAGTGTCACTCCCGGTCAACGATCCGCCGTTGTCGACGGTTTCTCGTCGTACCTGATCAAGCCGCCATTCCTGAGCAATCCAGCCGAGAATCTACGTCCGAGCGGCACATCACCAGCCTGGATGACACTCTCCAACTCGAGCCACAGGTCCTGCAGCACATTCCCGAAACTTTCATCAACGTCCAACATGACGTCGGTGACCGGTTAACCGAGACGGTGTCATACCCGTTTTCCCCATCGATATGGAACTGGCAGGCCACCGAGACCCAGACCCGCCTTGAGGTCGAAGCTTTGGCAACCCGGCCCGACGAGGAGTCGTTTCAATTGCAATGCCAGTCTTTCGCTGCCGCGTTGATTGGTCTGTTGGGTGGACTGGTTGCTTGGCCTATCCAACTTTTTAGGCCATTGCGCCCAGTGACACCGGCATAACGAACTCGCCGTAGCTCGCTGCGACTGTTCCAGAGGCGGTGGCATTGTTGGCGTTGATCGCCGGTCAGGACGTCGAACCTGTCGACGGAAGTGATGGCACTGATGGGCGGTGGCGGATCGCCCGGCGGGTCGCGCCGGAACGGGTGATCTCCGTGATCGACCATGATGCCCGGCACGCCCACAAGACCGTCAATCGCAGGCAGGACGGGTTCAAGGCGCACATCGCGATCGAACCCGACACCGGGATCATCACCGACTGCGAGTTGACCAAGACCAGTGGTGAGCACTCCGGCGACGCCCAGGTCGGACCCGGCCCGTTGGCCGATGAACCCGAACCCACCGTGGTGCTCGGCGATTCCGCGTACGGATCCGGTGATGCCCACAACGAACTCGCCGAGGCCGGGCATGAGGCGGTCATCAAACCGAAGCCGCTGCAGGCAGCCGTTCCCGGCGGTTTCACCTTGGACGAGTTCACCATCAACCACGACGACGCGACAGTGACGTGCCCGAACGGTATGACCCGCCGGATCACGAAAAGCCGGGCGGTGGTCTTCGGGTCGAGCTGCAATGGATGCCCACTGCGCGCGCAGTGCACCACCAGCCAAACAAGCTCGGATCATCAAGGGTCACCCGCACGAAAGGCTGCTCCGTACGGCTCGCCGGCAGGCTGAAGCACCCGAATTTCGAACGGTTCACCGTCGTCACCGGCCGATCCTGGCGCGGGACGCGCTGACCGATCCGGAACCGACATAAACAGTGCTGTACGAACGTCGGTCCTGCGCGCTCCTAAATGTCGATGGCAGGTGAATCCTGATCGCGGTGTGGCACCCAAGTGCCGAAGGCGGGTCAAGATTCGCGCGTCGTAGACACTCAATTGATGATCTCGCCGCGCTCGCTTGAGAGAAGCGCCGCCAGTCGCTCCCGCCATGTCTGCAGCTGTTCGGGTGTCAGTCGCGTCCACTCGGTGATCTCGCTGACGATCCGCAGTGGGGCGCTACTGCGGTACGAGCGAGTGGGGTTGCCGGGGAACTTCTTGTCGGTCACGTTCGGGTCATTCTCGAACGCTCCGGTTGGCTCTACTGCATATACCTTCGGAATCGCGTCGCCCTCTGCGAGTTCCGCAGCGATCTCCGCGGCGAGGCCGGCTCCATCAACAAGAGCGGTGAAGTAGATGTGGTTCATCACGATCTCGGGACGGTAGTTCGATGGGCGGCCCGCCGTGAGGACAGCACCCACCCTCAGGTCCGCGATCGTGCCATGGAAGAACGGACCCTCATCGAGCGGTCTGGACACCTGAAATCCTTCTGCCTGCCTGGTTGGACGCGCGAGTCTGCCGCACCACCCGGCCTTGCCGCAAGCCCCAACCCGCGCCCTATCCTGGAGGTAGAAGCAACGCCACGCGTGTCGCTGGGACAGGCACTCCGCCGTAGAACCCGTCGAACTCGGTGGGGACGGCTGCCGACGTCGTTCGGGGCGTCTACCACCTCGGCCCGCAGGTCAATCTTGACCGTGCAGGAAGACGACTAGAGAGAGGGCCCGCAGAGCATCGGCTTGCGATCACCGCATGCGAAGCCCGTCTCGCTGACCCAGCACGCGTGAATTCACCTCTCGCAGGTTCTTCGTTGGCAAAATTTCGCGTGATGCCAAATAAGCCGAAGTTGACCGAGATCTATCCGATACGGTCCGCCGAGCACGTACCCATGGGAGGTGCGGGCATGTACCGACAACTGGTCAACCGTTTCTCGGCAACCAAGCCAGGGACATGGGTCGTCAAGCACATCGCGGCTAGTTCCATGGGCTCCCAGACCCATCCGGCGTGGCGTTACAACCTGGAAGCAGCGGGCAAGACCAAGGTTCGAGTACGGAACGGTGTTTTCATGGCGACTGCGACCGTCCTCAATGCACAGGAGAAGCAACGGCTGTGGCCGGCCATCGAGGCGACCATCCCGCAAATGGCAACCTACGTCCGACGCACCGATCGCGACATCCGCGTTTTTCGCCTCACCCGCACTCGCGACCTGCACTGGGGCACGTAGCAACGTCCTGGAGAATCTCGGAGCCGGTCGGAGGAGCCAAGCACCGAACTTCGGAATCCCAGAGCCGCGTGCTGTGCCGTTGCTGACATGGCGCATCTGCCAGTCACGCGTGAGAAAGGTTGTCCCGTTGCTAGTTCGCTGCAAGGCTGTGAACATGGCGAGTTCCGTTGGCGTGTCCTGGCAACTCGATGGCATCACCATGGAGGGCACGATTGTCCGCCCTGATGGCAACGGGCCGTTCCCGGCGGTGGTCCTTGTCGCCGGCAGCGGCCCGACTGACCGGGATTGGTGTTCGCTGCTGCTTCCCGGCAGTAACGGTAGCGGGCGGCTCTTCGCGGAGGCATTCGCCCGCGTCGGAATCGCATCTCTCCGCTATGACAAGCGGGCGTCCGGCCCGCATGCAATGGACAACGTCACGAGGCTCATCGGGACGCTGAGTATGCAGTCTCATCTGAACGAACTGATTGCGGCCGTGCGTGTGCTTTCCGGTTCGGACTTCGTCGATTCCTCAAGAATTGTCGGGCTCGGCAATAGTGAGGGCGCCCTTCATGTGCTCCATTACGCCACGAGTGCGCAGGATGTTCCCTTCGTTGGGATTGTGCTCGCTGCGCCACCCGGCCGCCCGGTACAGAGTGTGCTGCTCTCCCAGTTGGCTTTACAGTCCGCCCAGTTTCCTGGCGGGGCCGAGTTGATGCCGAAGGTCGAGGAAGCCGCTGCGCGTTATGCGGCTGGACTGGCGATGGATCCCGATCCCGGCCTACCCGAGAGCGTCAAGATGGTGCTCGCCGGTTTCGAGGCTCCGTTGAATCTCCCACTCGCCCGCGAATTGTGGGTTGAGTCCACGTGTGACTCGCTGGGGAAGGTGCAGGTTCCCACGCTGGTGTTGATCGGTGGGAGAGACGTACAGATCGATGTACACGCCGACGGAGGCCCTCTCCAGGAAACCGCCGCCGGGATGACCAACGTGACCTTCGCCTTTCCGCCCAATGCGAATCACGTGTTCAAGGAAGACACACGCGACCCGGCCGAAGTCGCCGCCTCACCGGGCAACGGATACAACGAGCCAGGCACACATCTCGATCCGGAAAGTCTGGAAACGATCCTCACCTGGTTCGAAGGGACAGCGGGTTTCACGGTGTCTTCGGTCTGACGACGCCGGGCGACAACGCCGTCGATGCATCGCGGGTGATGCATGGCAGGCCGGGTGCACTGAGCTGAGGGCACGTCACTTGGTTGTTGCGAGTCGACGTCAAGCCCGTCAGCGGAACCCCTAACGGACCCGGTGGTGCGGTCACCCCTCGATGGTGGGTCCCTCGGGGGCCCACCTGGGTCAGCGGTCCGGCTGACCGAGCGGGGTCACGGGCAGTCGTCTTGAAGACCGTCAGTTGTGTCAGTCGCGTGGTCGTCCTGGATGGGTTGAGTCCTTCACCAAACGCACCTCGAGGCATTACTAATCAGTGTTGCCAAGTACCGGTACTTAGTGCTACCGTCTATTGGTAGTCAGCGTCATAGAGTAGAGCAAGGAGATCGGCCGTGGGCAATCAGATGACGGAGATGCTCAAAGGCACCCTGGAGGGCATCGTCCTCGCGGTCCTGGCGGCGCAGCCGGCGTACGGCTACCAGATCACGGCGCGATTGAGAGAGCAGGGCTTCTCCGATCTCGTCGAGGGAACCGTCTACGCACTGCTCATCCGTATCGAGCAGCGTGGCTTCGTCGACGTGCAGAAAGTCCCGTCCCAGAAGGGGCCGCCGCGCAAGGTCTATTCGCTGAATGTGCAAGGGCGCCAACAGCTTGATGAGTTCTGGAGGGCGTGGAGCTTCCTCACGGAACGGATCGGACAACTCCAGGCAGACATCGCAGAAGACAAGGCAGAAGGAGAGAACTGACATGGTCGCCAAGTGGATCGAGACCCTCACCGGGTCACTTGAGCAGAAGAAGCAGTACAGGCAGGACAAGTCCCGCATTGACTCGCTCGCCGAGCCGTACGGAACCGCGGCGAAAGCGATGCACCGATACCTCATGTACTACGGCGGCGTCACCGACGGCGAAACCTTGATCACCATGGTCGGCGACCTGGCCGACCTCTGGGAGCGCGCCGCCACGGACGGGACGCCCCTGCGCGAAATCGTCGGCGACGACCCGGTCGAGTTCGCCGAGACCTTCGCGCAGGCGTACTCCGCCCGGCAGTGGATCGACAAGGAGCGCGCTCGCCTGACCACGGCGATCGAGGCCGCGGAGCGAGAGGAACGGAAATGACCGTCTCCGACCTTCCGACGGCACCATCCATTCGTGTGCAGGGCATCGAGAAATCCTTTGAGGATGTGCATGTGCTGCGCGGTGTTGACTTCGACGTGAAGGCGGGCAGCATCTTCGCGCTGCTCGGCTCGAACGGCGCAGGTAAGACCACGCTCGTGCGGATCCTGTCGACGCTGCTCAGGGCGGACGCGGGTAGCGCATCCGTCCACGGCTTCGACGTTGCCGGGAATCCCGGCGACGTGCGGGAATCGATCAGCCTGACCGGACAGTTCGCCGCGGTCGACGAAATGCTCAGCGGCCGCGAAAACCTCGTGCTGATCGCCAAGCTGCGTCACCTGAGGAGCCCGCGGGCAATCGCGGACGACCTCCTCGCCCGTTTCTCACTCACCGATGCGGGCGACCGGAAAGCGGCGACCTACTCCGGTGGCATGCGACGCCGGCTCGACATCGCGATGAGCCTGATCGGCAACCCGCCGGTCATCTTTCTCGATGAACCCACGACGGGCCTGGACCCGCAGTCGCGCGTCGAGGTTTGGCAGACCGTCAAGGACCTCGCCAAGGCGGGCACGACGGTGCTGCTGACGACCCAGCACCTCGACGAGGCCGAGCAGCTCGCCGACCGCATCGCGATCCTCCACAGGGGCACCATCATCCAGAACGGCACCCTCGCCGAACTGAAGCAACTACTCCCGTCCGTCAAAGTCGAATACGTAGAGAAGCAGCCTTCCCTCGAGGAAGTTTTCCTCGCCCTCGTCGGCGACTCCGGTCAGACCGGCCCGACCGACAGCGAGAAAACCGACGACGACAGCTCCGACGGCACGGTCACAACACGAAGGGAAACTCGATGACCACGCACGTCCTGAGCGACACCGGCGCCCTGACCGGCCGCTCGCTGCGCCACATCGTCCGCAGTCCCGACACCATCATCACCACTGCGGTCACTCCGATCGCACTGATGTTGCTGTTCGTCTATGTGCTCGGCGGCGCGATCAACATCGGATCCGACGAGTCGTACATCGACTACATGCTCCCCGGAATCCTGCTCATTACGATCGCATCCGGCATCGCATACACCGCCTACCGTCTCTTCCTCGACTTGCAGGGCGGCATCTTCGAACGGTTCCAGTCCATGCCGATCGCCCGGCCGAGCGTGCTCTGGGCGCACGTGCTCACGTCCTTGGCAGCCAACCTCGTCTCGGTCACGATCGTCATTGGCGTCGCACTGCTGATGGGATTCCGCACCGGCGCGTCTCTGGCCGCCTGGATCGCGGTCGCCGGCATCCTGATCCTGTTCACCCTCGCGCTCACCTGGATCGCCGTGATCGCGGGGCTATCGGCGAAGACCGTCGACGGCGCGAGCGCGTTCAGCTACCCGCTGATCTTCCTGCCGTTCATCAGCTCAGCCTTCGTACCCACTGACTCCATGAGCGGCCCGGTGGCATGGTTCGCCGAGAACCAGCCCGTCACCGCCATCGTGAACAGCATCCGAGCCCTGTTCGCCCAGCAACCCGTCGGAAGTGACATCTGGATCGCACTCGCCAGCCTCGTCGGCATCCTGATCATCGCCTACGTCCTTGCAATCGCCAAATACCGTCGAAAATTCAATTAGTGTCGAAGCTCGCCGCCCGGCGGAACCGGCGCTCGCCACAGGAGCGTCTGCCGAGAGCGGCCAGCGCCGCACCGGCGACGCCGGTCAGATTGGTCCCGCCGATAATTCGGGTTCCGTGCCGGCGATGCGAAGGTTGGCGTTGATGTCTGCGCGACGTTGCACCTGGGCGCCAAACCTGAACCCACGAGCCAAACTCGCTCACCACCGATAGCGGGGCGTCATCGGAGTTGGCACCGCCGAGCCGGCTCACCCTTTCGCGGCCGCCTCGATGTCGGCCACGATGATCTTCCCCATGGCCAGCATGGCCTGGTTGACCCGAGCAGCGACCTGCGGGTCCGGACCTGACTGCCGCCGGATCAGCTCCGCCGGGACGATCTGCCAGGAGACGCCGAACCGGTCCTTGAGCCAGCCGCACTGACTGGGCTCACCGCCGTCGGCGATGAGCGCGTCCCATAACCGGTCGACCTCGTCCTGGCCACCGTCGACCGTCACCGACAGCGAGAACGCCTCGGACAACCGGAAGTGTGGCCCCCCGTTCAGCAGCTGCACCGGCAGGCCGGCCACCAGGAAATCCACCGTCGCCACCTCACCGGCCGGCATCGGGGACCCCTCGGGATAGCGGAACACCGACAGAATTTTCGAGTCGGGAAACAGGCTGACGTACAGCGCGGCCGCCTCTTCAGCCTGGCCGTCGAACCACAGGCAGGGCCTGATGCTGGTCATCGTGAACTCCTCAGCAGCGGATGGACGTGAACACCAAATACGACAGGCATCCTCGACCGAAGTCATCGGTCAAGCACGCCAGGGCGAGGCGGTCTGCTCAGGGATCCTGGTGGGCGTGTCAGCGTGGGGTGAACCGGACGCCCGAGCACCGGCGGCCCAGGCAAGGTGAAGGTCGGCCGGTTCCGGCTCGCCTGCCTGGCCCAAAGTGATCTTGTTGAACTTCGCGAACTGATGATTGTCGCGCGCCATCACCGCATAGTTCGCGACAACCCCGGCCTCATCGGTCAGGGCCACAACGTCGGACCGCCGCCGCTTACCCTTCAGGCGAATGTCTACCGCGACTCCGGTAGGGAGGTTGCGACCCCATCCGAACGGCGTCCCCACCAGCAGAGCACCGTCGTGACGGGTGTACGCGACCGGGATGGCATAGTGCCTGCCGGATTCGCGTCCCACAACGTAAATCGTGATCAGACGCGCACCTACAACGCGACACAGCAGTGGCGTCCGCAGAAGTACCCGGACCACTCGGTTTGCCAGGCCCTGGAATGCCAAGGTCTGCGCCCTCGCGGACGCAGCTGATTGCCCGCCAGCCGGCGGTTTCGACAACCGCTCGTTCACATACGGGAATCTACGCCGCATCTCAACTCATCTTGAGTACTGCCCGCCACAGGCGGTCGGGAGCCTGGCCAATTGAAGATCGCCACTGATCCGATGCGGCATGGCCGCTGACCCCAGATCGGAGACTCTGCATGTGGTGGCGGGTAGCCGTGTGGCCCGCTGACGCGACGGTAGCTTTCCGGGATGGCCTACGACTCGTCGCCGGAGTTGCTCGTCCTACACGCTGTCCGGATCCAAGGGATGACGGACAAGCGTGGAATTGCGCTGCGTTTCGCCCTCGACCCCGACCTGGTCGAGGAACTGTTGCTGGATGACCAGGCGCGCGGCTGGGTGCAGCGGGTCGGCTTCGCAGTCGTGAGCGGCTGGTCTCTGACCGGGGCCGGTCGGGTCCAGGGCGGCCGAATGCTGGCTGACGAGCTGCGGGTGGCCGGCGCACGTGCCGCCGTTGAGGCCGCCTACGGCTCGTTCCTCGAGCTGAACGGTCGATTGCTGACCCTGCTGACCAAGTGGCAGATCCGGCCCGAGCCGTGGGACTCGATGGCGCCGAACGATCACAGCGATTGGACATGGGACGAGGATGTCCTGAAAAGCCTTGCCCACCTTTCGCGCAACCTGCGCCCGATCGGTGATCGGCTTGCAAACGCGTTGTCGCGCTTCGCTTTCTATCCGGATCGGTTCTCTTCGGCGCTGGATCGGGTCGACGGGGGCGAGCGGAAGTGGGTCGACGAGCCGAAGATCGACTCCTGCCACAGTGTCTGGTTCGAGCTGCACGAAGATCTCCTCGCGACCCTGGGGTTGGAGCGCGGGGGCAGCGGCGAGCGGCCCTGAAGGAGACAGCAACGGAGTCTGAACGCTTCGGTGGCCGGCATCGGCCGATAGCCGAACGGCGGATTCTGGCGGTCGTCGAAACAAGACCTGAGGCGAGGGGATTTCCTCGCTGGTGCGAGCGTACTCGAGTTGGGGGGCATCGGCGTCTGTGATCTCGTGGTTAGGCGCGGTCGGGTCTCGTTGCCGAGGTGGTGCTCTTATGATCCGTGGGCGTCGACTCCGGTGCTCGCCACCAAGTTGTTCGCGCCGACCCGGCGTCCGCACCTCGTCGCGCGCCCGCGACTCCTCGACCGGCTCGATGCGACGCTGGATGCGAGTCATCGGCTGATGCTCCTGTCGGCGCCGGCCGGGTTCGGTAAGACCACGGTGCTCGGTGACTGGCTCGCCCACCTCGCGCAACGTCATGCTTTACGTCTCGGTCAACACCCTTCGCACCCACACCAAACGAATTTTCACCAAGCTGGACGTCGATACCCGAGCGGCGGCCGTCCGCCGCGCCCACGAGCGCGGGCTCCTATAGCTCCAGCGATCTCTAGCCACCAGTCAATCGTTCCCGGACTCTGGGTCACATCATCAATCACATCATCTGGTGACGCCCAACCACATCCTTCGCTCCTAGGTTTCAGGCATCCCGCGGCACCCGCCACGGACCCCCTGCACTCAACAGGAGCCCGACATGACCATCACCCCCACCAGCCTCACCCGGGTCGCCGGCGTCGCCGCGATCGCCGCCGGCGCGATCTTCATCGGTGTCAACATCGGCCACCCGCACCTGGACGCCGTGTCCGTCACCACCACCGAGGTCATCGTCCGAAACTCGCTGAAGGTGCTGATGGCGGCCCTGGCCCTGGTCGGCATCACCGGCATGTACCTGAGTCAGGTCCGCCGCAACGGACTCCTCGGCCTCATCGGCTACCTGGTGTTCGCCGCAGGCTACCTGCTGCTGATGATCCCGCCCTACATCGCAGCCTTCATCCTTCCCGCCATCGCCGAAACGAACCCCGCGTACGTCAACGACGTACTCGCCGCCGCCACCGGACGCACCTTCACCGGCGACATCGGGCCGCTCGCGACCGTGCTGCAGGTCCAGGGCTTCACCTATCTCGGCGGCTCCCTGCTGTTCGGCATCGCCCTGTTCCGCGCCCACGTCCTGACCCGCTGGGCCACCTTGCTGCTGGCCGTGAGTGGTCTGCTCAGCGCCGCGCTTTCGGTGATGCCCGATGCGCTCTACCGGCTACTCGCCTTCCCGAACGGCATCGCCATGATCGCCCTGGGCTACTCGCTGTGGCGCCAGCAGCGGCAGATCGCCCGCCAGGAGCTCGGCAAGGCCCAGGCGTCCGAGAACGCCGCCGTCCGATGACCAGGCGCCGCCCGAGCTGGCTGGTTCCGGCTGCCCTGGTGGCCCTCGGCACCGTCCCGGTCATCGCCGGCTCACTCCGGCTCGCCGAGCTGTCCGGTGGGGCGGCGGTCATTCCCTCGGATGCCCGCTACACCGCGTCGCCGGTGCCCGTCGTCCTCCATATCGTCAGCGCCACCGTGTTCGCGATCCTGGGTGCCTTCCAGTTCTCGACTCCGATCCGCCGTCGCCGACCGGGCTGGCACAGAAGGGCGGGGCAAGTTGTCTTCGTCGCTGGGCTGGGGGTGGCGCTGTCGGCGATATGGCTGAACCAGTTCTACCCGCGGGCCGGCGCCACCCGTGAGGCGCTGTACCCGCTCCGGCTCGCGTTCGGGACCGCGATGCTGATCACCATCATCCTGGGGGTCGCGGCGATACGTCGACGCGACATCACCCGGCACAGGGCGTGGATGATCCGCAGCTACGCGATCGGGCTGGTCGCCGGCACCCAGGTGTTCACCCTGGGCATCGGCGCGGTGATCTTCGGGCGCGGAGACCTGCCCACCGCCCTCCTCATGGCAGCAGCCTGGGCGATCAACCTGGCCGTCGCCGAACGGGCGATCCGCAAACAGACCCGCAGCCAGTCGCCGGCGTCACCCCCTCGGCTGGCAGTGTCATGACCGGGCCGATCGCGCCACGAGACGAGGCCCCGAACTACGAGTTCCGCATCTGCAGCGCCCGCAGTTCGTCGCCGACCTCGGCCCCGCCGACGTCGACTGGGCGCAGGCCGCGGCCGCGGCGACGGTCAATGTGGCGATGTGCCGCAAATCGAACGGCAATCGGACGCACGCGGCTCGATCCCGCACCCGGTGATTCCAGGATCATTACCTGTTCCGAAAGGGATCCCGTTCCGGGCACCGATCTCGCTCACCGGGCAGATGTGTCGATCGCCGAATCTGCTGCGGGCGACGAGTCAGAACGGCTATCTGGAACGCTCGGTCGGTCAGCGAAATGGCGGCGTAGCGTCGTTGATGTCGAGAGCAACTCGTACTCCGGCGGCCAAGCCGGCTTCGTCCTCGACGGTATTCATCCCCGGACACTTTGGCGCCGGTGCTTCCGGCCGACACCTTGTCCGCTGGAAGGCGAATCCCTCATGATCATCGTCGACATCTTGATCGTTCTCCTGATCCTGGGTGTACTCGGCCTGGCGTTCAGCTCCCGGGTCATCAAACAGTACGAACGAGGCCTGGTCTTCCGGCTCGGCAGAGTCCAGGAACCGGTCCGCGGCCCCGGGTTGGCGATGATCGTTCCCGGCATCGACCGGCTGAAGAAAGTCAGCATGCAGATCGTCACCATGGCCATTCCCGCCCAGGACGGCATCACGAGGGACAACGTGACGGTGAAAGTCGACGCTGTGGTCTATTTCCGGGTCATTGATCCGGTGTTGGCCACGGTCAGCGTGGAGAATTATCCCTTCGCGGTTTCCCAGGTCGCACAGACTTCATTGCGGTCGGTCATCGGCAAGAGCGACCTCGACGATCTGCTGACCAATCGGGAGCAGCTGAATCAAGGTCTGGAGCTGATGATCGACAGCCCGGCCCTTGGCTGGGGCATCCATATCGACCGAGTGGAGATCAAGGACGTCGCCCTGCCCGACTCGATGAAGCGATCCATGTCGCGGCAGGCCGAGGCGGAGCGGGAGCGGCGGGCCCGGGTCATCCACGCCGACGGTGAATTGCAGGCCTCGGCCAAGTTGGCGGACGCCGCCGGTGCAATGGCCGATACCCCCGGTGCCCTTCAACCCCGGTTGCTGGAGACCATCGTCGAGGTTGCTGCCGAGAAAAACTCGACGCTGGTGCTCCCGTTCCCGGTTGAACTACTGCGGTTTCTCGAACACAATTCCCATTCGCCCGTTACTCCGCCCGCTCCCGCCGCTGCGTCACTCCCCACCAGTGAGCCGGCAACGGCAGATCCTGCGCCCGCCAAAGCTGAACCTGCGTTGCCGGTGCAGATCACGCACCCGTTGAGCAACGGCGACCGCGCCGGCGCCAGATAGACCCCCACCGAGTCCGTCTGCCGCAATGCGGCACAGCCGCTTCGCTGACAGGTTAGATCCGTTCCGGGGTGACGCCCAGTGCTGCGAGACCTTCGCGTTGGACCGTGAGGTTCTGTTCGTCGGTGGAGCACCGGGCGTTAACCCTGCTTAGTCGTCGTGTCTCAGTGATGCCGATCCTGAGACCGGTTGGGGCGGATAACTTCTGCATCGTCGGGTGTCTCAAAAGGGACTGTCGGTGGGTCCTGCTTTGCTTTTGGTGTGCTTGTTCACTACTTCAGTGCCGACGGTTGGGAGGGCTGGTCCCTGCGCGGTCGTCCGGCGATCCGGGACCAGATGCCGGTGCTGATCGATGATGATTTGAGGTTCGAGGACGAGTCCGGGTCGAGGCCTTCGACGGTGATGAATGAGTGGCTGCGGGAGCTTCCGATCAGCGGGGCACCGAGTCCCCTGACGTGGCGGGCCTACGCGTTGGTGCTGAAGAGTTGGGCGGAATTCCTTGCGGCGCGGCGGGTTCCGGTGTTCGCGGATCGCCGGGAGTTGCGCGAATCGTTGTCGGCGTATGCGGAGCATCGGCTGTCGGGCCCGTTGGAGGCACGGCTGGCGCCGGCGAGTTGGAATCTTGCGGTCAGGACACTTTCGGCTTTCTATTCGTGGGCGGCGGCCGGGGGCCGTGCCGGTGCGGTGCCATTCAGTTACTCCCCGCAGGTGGTCACCAGGCCGGATGGCAGGCGGGTGGAGATCACCCGGAATTTGGCCACCGTGCGGACCGGGAAAGCGCACGCAACGAGGAAGTACCTGGAGCGGTCGTACACGGAGTTGCTGATGAACGCGTTGGCCGGGAACGACCCGGACGGTCAACGCGATCCGGTGTTCGCCGGCCGGCAGACAGGCCGTAATGCCGCGGTCATCGGGTTGGCGTTGGCGAGTGGGCTACGGGTGGGGGAGTTCACTCATCTGACTGTGTACGAGGTTCCGGCGCTGCCGCCGCGGCGCACCGGGGTGCCGGTGCCGTTGGTGCTCGCCCCGCCGACGACGAAGGGCGGGAAGGGCCGATCGTCGTGGATCGACTACGACGCGCTGGGCAGGGTCCACGACTACATCTCCTTCGATCGCGCGGCGGCTACGGATGGTTCCCGGTGGCAGCCGAACCGGGCGTTGCAGATCCAGAACCCCACCCACGACGGGGCGGTGATCGACGGGACCCGCCGACGGTGGCGTTCGTTGACACCGGCCGAGCGGCTCCGGCTGGTCGCTCCGGGAGGCGGCAGCGCGTTGTTGGCGGTGCGGGCCGACGGTCGTCCGTTCGTGGACTGGGCGACCGTGCTGGATCGGACGGCAGTCCGTGTGAGGGCACGGTACGACCCCGGGTTCGGGCATGTGCATCCGCACATGCTCAGGCATTCGTTCGCGATGCACACCCTGGAACGCCTGGTCCGCGGCTATTACCAGCAGGCCGCGAAACTGGTCGTGGATACCGGCGGCGATGATGCCCTGGCGCTCTACCTGACCAAGGCCGACCCGCTGTTGGTGCTGCTGATTTGCTCGGGCATGCCAGCGTGACGACAACCCAGGCGTATCTGCATCTGCTGGACACCCAACGGATCTACCGGGACGCCTACGAAAGCGCCGCACCCAACTCGGCCGTGGATGACACGGTCGAGTGCGACGGGGTGATGTGATGCCCGCCGAGATCGAGCAGCCACTGGCGGTGGTTTTCACGCTGCCGGGCGGTGAGGTCTACCGCCGTGTGCTTCACGACCTGCCGAACCAGTCGTTGGCCGCCGGTCTTGCCGTCGGGCTGGTGGCCGCCACCCACCCGCACGGCCCGATCCGCACGCGGTCCGTTGCCTCGCAGTACGTACAAGCCGGGCGGCGGATGGTGCGGGAGTTGGCCGGGTCCGGGTTCACCGCGGGGATCGCGGGCCTGACCCCGGCCGCGGTCGTGCAGTACTGGCTGAGCTGCGACTTCCACCGTGAACGCCGCATCCGGGTCATCCTGCGCGGCTACGCCGCCGCGGGCGGCGACGTGCATCCAGGGGTCCTGCGGCACTTGGAGGGTCGGCGGATCAACGCGATCACACCGAGCCGGCCCAACCGGCCCTACAGCGAAAGCGAGTGGCAGCGGTTGTCCGCCGCCTGCACCGGGGTGATCTCCGCGGCCAGGCTCGCGGACCGCGACGCCGCTGCGCCGGGCGGATCCGCCGACCGGTCGGTAGCCGACCGTGCCCGCTATCCGGACGTCAACATCGCGTTGGCGTATCTCACGCTGTTCGCGATGCACACCGGAATCGTCCCGGACGGCATCGACCGGCTCACCATGAGCGACATCACCCGCACCTCAGCGACCTCGATCCTGTTGTCCTACAACAAGGGTCGAACCGGCCGGGAAACGCTGAACCTGTCCCGCGGTGCGGTGCGGCTGCTGGATCGATGGCTGAATTGTTCGGCCGGGCTGCGTGCGCGGGCGGCCGATGTGGCCGACCAACTGTGGATCTTCTCGGCCGCCGACGACCGGGTCCTGACCCGTCCACGCACCCAGTCCCGGCGCCGGCGATGGGTGGAAACGGCCGGGTTGCTCGGCGACGACGGTCGGCCCCTTGCCCTGCACGGCGGACGGATCCGCGCGACCTACCACCACCGGCGGGACCGCTCCGCCTGGACCGGGCGGACCACGATCGACCCCAACCACAGTGCGCAGGTCGAGGGCGATCACTATCTGCACTCCCACACACCGGCCCAACTGGACGCCTTGGAGGCGATCATCGAGCAGGCGCAGACCGATCTGCGACGCAAGGCCGAACCGCCCATTGTGCTGACCGGCGCTCAGACCGCTGAGTTCGCAGCTGGTTTCCCCGGCCTGGTCGAGCAGGCCGGACTCGACGCCGCCGCGGTCGGCGCGTTGCTGGCCGGCGAGCAGGACGTGTTCGTGGCCGCCTGCGCGGCACCGTTGAACAGCCCGCAGCACCGGCCGGGACGTTATGTCCAGCACGGCCGTGGGTGTGTCTACTGTGTCCACTCGCCGTTTTCGTGCCGCGCCATTTACCAAACCTGTTGCGACTCAGGGAGTTCTTCGCCCAGCAGGCCCCACAGATGAGCCTCGGTCAATTCCTCCGCGTATTCGGCCCCCACGCCACCAGGCTCGACGACGACATCCTGCCCCGCTTCGGCGCGGCTGCTGTCGCCGCCGCCAACGACGCCATCACCCGGGCCGGCGCCGACCTACCCCTGAATCTGGAAGAGCAGCCGGTATGACCGTCGCAGCGTCGACAGCACCCGCACCGGCCACCGGCGGGTCACCGTTCACTGGGCTGCCGGTTGCCCAGACAGCCGGACTGCGGCTGCAGCCGGGCAGCCCGACGGCGGTGTTCGATCAGAACGTGTGGGACCTGTCCGGCCTCGTGGACGCCCCGGTGGTCATGAGCGCGCACAGCAAAGTTCTGGACTTCACCACCATCACGCACCTTGGCTGGCGCCGGGTGGCCCCGTGAATACCTGATGGCCAGGCTCGCACCCCGGCACCCCGCGGTCGCCACCTTGCCGCACGCGTTCCGGGCACCGATCAACCCGCACAGTCTCTGGGCGGAACTGCACCGGCTGCGCGACTGGTTCAACTACCTCACCGACATCGGCATCTCATCCCTGGCCGACGTCGCACAGGGCCACTGTGATGAGTACCTGGCTTTCGCGTCCCGCCGGGGCGCTGAGCCCGACCGGCGGTTAGCGCCGGCGACCATCACCTCACGGGTACGCGCCGTGCAGGTCCTGGCCCTTTACAGCGACATCCTGACCGACAGCTACCGGCCGGGGTTCACCCCATGGGCCGGCCGCAGCGCCGACGACGTGGCCGGGTACCAACGCACCGCGGGAAACTCCGTCCCACCCGTGCCGGACGCCCTGCTCCGCCCGCTGCTGGCGAACAGCCTATATTTGTTGCAGACGATCGGCCCATCCCTGGCGGCGCAGGCTTCGGCGGCCAGAGACGCAGACCAACGTGAGGCCACCTCCCGACGAGGCCTGCGGCAAGGCGAAATCGGCTCACTGCGCCACGCGATCGAGGTCCGGTACGCAGCCGGGATCCCGGCACCACGACTGGCCGCTTCTGCGCTGGCCAGGCGGCTGGTCGGCGGCTGGGATCCGGACGACCCGCTGCTGCACCTCGGGTGGCACCCGGTCGTCGTCGCCGCCGTCGGGGCGATGGGACACCGCCGAGACCTGGAAACGTTGCGCCCCGAGCTTGAACGCTGGGTTGAGCATTGCGGCCTCGTCGAACCCTGGTGCCGCGACGCAACTCTCGTGGCACGGCAGGACAACGACCAGTTGGTGCCATGGGCGCCGCCGATGAGCCGGCAGCAACTCGCCACCGCGGTCCATGCCCTCATCTCCGCAGCGTTCTACCTCACCTCCGCGCTGTCGGGATGCAGGCCTCAGAGCTCGCTGAGCTGCGAGCCGGGTGCCGGCGGCACGACGACCTGCCCGGCGGAGGGCACCGGTTCCGCCTTCGCACCCGTCGGATCAAGGGAGAACCATTCGGCGGCAGCGACGACGCCTGGGTCGTGCTTCCCGACGTTCACCACGCCATCGGCTTGGCGGAGAGCCTCACCGGTGCCGCCGCCGGGGACCACCTGTTCGCGAAGGCATCCAACAACAGCAACTCCCTTTACCGGGCGCTCCGAAACTGGGTCAACGGCGAGCACGGCCGGCGCCTCGGTCTCGACCCGATCCCGACGGACCGGTGAACCCGCGTGCGCTGCGGCGAACTCTTGCACTCACGATCGCCCAGCGCCCACACGGACTGATGGCAGCCAAGGTGCACCTCAAGCACGTCAGCATCGTCTCGACCGAGGGCTATGCTGCCCGGCCAGGCGGCCAACAGGCATCCTTCGTCGCCGAACTCACCGCCGAGGAGAACGCCGAACACCTCCGGCTCACCACCGCCGCCTACCACGACTACCAACGCGGAGTGCTCCCCACCGGCAGGGGCGCCCGCGACCTCGTCGCGGCCTTCCACGCCGTCGACGACATCCTTACCCGACACGAACCCTGCCCAGCGACCGTCGTCGATGACCGGCGGGTGGAAGGCTTACTCAAGGCCACGTCGAAGACCCTGCACGTCGGGGTGGCCAATTACTGCTGGTTCACCGATCCCGGTAAGGCCCTCTGCCTGAAACTCGCCGGCACACCCGACGCAGAGCAGTCCTTGATCGGCATGTGCGACTCGGTGCGCTGCCCGCAGGCCACCCACCACCCGCAACACCGGGCGGCCTGGGCCGCACACGCCCAGAACACCGAAGCCGTGTTCCTGGGCAACCCCAGACTGTCCAAACCGGAACGGGCCCGCGCCCAGGCCGTGTTCGACCGGGCCACCCGCATCGTCGCCGAGATCGACGCCGCCACAGGCAGTCCGGAGGACACCGCACATGGCCGCTGAGGAACGTCACACCGAAACCGAGAACAGGATCCGGGCCGCAATGGCCCAACTACTCGGCGGTGACATCCCCGAAGGCCTCAGGTGCGACGTCAAAAGCCTCTGCACGCTGTCCGGGGTGCCACGGGCGACTCTCTACCGCAGCTACCCCCACATCAAGGCGGACTTCGAACGCGAACGCTCCGACGCCCCGACGGCAGGGCAGCACCCGGACCCACGACTGGCACAGATCGAGCGACTCAAAACCGAAATCATCGATCTTCATAAACGATTGAACCGCGAGACACCGAACTCGCTGAACTCAGGACATTTCGAGCCGCAGCGTTATCCCGCCTCACAGCCCAACACGACGAGGTCACCAGCCTCCGGCGAGAACTCGCGACAGCCGTCACCGCAAAGGTCCGCGGACTCACCAGCCGACCGCAACGCTGAGACACGAAATTCCCTATCGACCAACGGCTTGCGGAAATAGACGCCCGATCAGTGAGACAGCAACCACGCTGGACATGTCTCATGCCGGGATAACGGGCGTAACCGATGAGAAGCGCCGTCATGACGCACCTCCGTTGCTGGGCCGGCCCGAAGTCGACAATGCTCGGTCACTCGCAGCGGCAAAGCCGCTGCGACCAGTCCAGCGGCCACGCTCATCGAACTCAGCAAGGAAAGGGAGCGATCTGAGCAATTTGTCCGGACCGATGGCTGCCCGTAGTGGATCGCTGACAGGGACGACCGCCATCTCGATGGTAGAGGGCACCAACCCTGAACCGCCCTTAGAGGGGACTGCTAGCTGGACTGCCAGCTTCAACGATCTGCACACATGAGCGAGCGGGAGCGCCCGCGGGGTGGGTTTCACCGACATTGACGACCACCTCGCGGATCCGAAGGTGACGTACGTTGTGCAAGAAATCCTGTTTCTGGTCCGCGACCACGGTTGAAACCCGGCCAGTACGTTCACCGGGTGGCAAACCCGATACTCCAGGCAGTTCAACCCGAAGCCGCGCAATCCGTTACGGCAATATGCGGCTATCGATCTCGCGGGCAGGCCAGGGGTTCGTCGAGTTCGGACAGTGTTCGAGGTCAGGGTCGCCGTTCTCACTTCGTCGGGGTTGTTGATCGTGGCTGTCATCACCGGCGGCGCCGGCTGTCGGCGGTACGGGCGAAGTGCGTCGCGGAGGTCGGCGGTGATGAGTTCGGGTTGGTCCATGGCGGCGAAATGGCCGTCCCGGGGCAGGGTCTTCCAGCGGACGATGTTGTCGGTCTGTTCGGCGATATGCCGCACTGGTAGGGCGATGTCGCGCGGCATGATCGCAAGCGCAGTCGGTACCGTCGCGCGTTCGGGTGCAGAACCCCACTCGCGGGCGCCCTCGTAGTAGTAGCGGGCGGATGAACCCGCGGTGCGGTGCAGCCAGTAGATCATGACGTTGGTCAGAATGGCGTCGCAGTCGACGGCATCCTCCGGACGATCGACGGAGCCGGTCCAGTCCTTGAACCGTTCGACGATCCAGGCCAGCTGACCGACCGGCGAGTCCGCCAGCGCGTGGGCGAGGGTCTGCGGTCGGGTGGACTGCAGTATCGCGTATCCGATGAGCTCGTGTTGATAGCGCTGCGCTTTGGCCAGCGACGCCTGGTCCTCCGGGTTGTCGGGATCGGCGGTGTCGGCCTAAGCCGATGCGGACAGCAGGGCGGTCAGGTGCAGCGCTACGACGTGCTCGGTGTCGTGGATGCCTAGGTGCCGGGAGATCGCCGACCCGAAGTCCCCGCCGTGGGCGGCGTAGCGGTCGTAGCCGAGTCGGTTCATCAGGACCGCCCACGCTTCGGCAACCCGCCTGGTCGTCCACCCGGTCACCGGTCCGGAGATTCCGAAGCCGGGAATGGTGGGAACGACCACGTCGAAGGCGTCCGCGACTTGGCCTCCGTGAGCGACCGGATCGGTGAGCGGGTCGATGACGTCGAGGAATTCGACGATCGAGCCGGGCCAACCATGGGTCAGGACGAGCGGCAGTGCGTCGGGCTCGGGTGAACGGACGTGCAGGAAATGCACGTCGTGATCGAAGACCGTGGTGACGAATTGCGGGTGGGCATTGAGACGAGCTTCCTGTGCTCGCCAGTCGTAGGAGTGGCGCCAGTAGTCCACCAACTCCTGCGTGGAGACGAGCTGCATCCCGGACGCCCAGCCAGGATCCGGCTCGACGTCAATGTCCCATCTGGTGGTGTCGACGTCGGGGCGAGATCGTCGCGGTCGGCCTGCGCGATGTCGATGCGGAACGGGCGAATGATCTCATCGATCATCATGGCCCCAGCCTCCCAGCAGTAGCGGACAAATCGTGTCCGCTGAGGTCCGGCAATGCCGGGCCAGGACCTACTCGCGCGGCGTGTTCCGGGCTCTGTCGTTAGGCCCGCGGCGCAACGGCTCGGCGGGCCCGTGACCGTCCCTGTCCGGCGGACGTGCAGACTGATCGACGTGATGACTGACTTGGAATTGGCTGACATCTACTGTGATCTGCACGAAAACCCTGAGCTGTCTTTCCAGGAATCCCGCACTGCGACGATCGTCGCGACATTGTTGGCCGGTTGGGGATACCAGGTGACCACCGGCGTTGGCGGCACCGGTGTCGTTGGCATCCTTGACAACGGCCCCGGACCCACCGCGTTGCTCCGAGCCGATATGGACGCCCTGCCCTTGTTGGAGAAGACCGGGCTGGTTTACGCCAGTACCCGCAGGGCCGCCGACAGGTTCGGCGCTGACGTTCCGATCATGCACGCCTGCGGACATGACGTTCACGTCACCTGCCTCCTGGGCGCCGCGGAACAATTGGCCGCCGAACGAGAGGGCTACTCCGGTCGCCTGATGGTCGTGTTCCAACCAGCCGAGGAACTCGGCACCGGTGCGCAGGCGATGGTCGACGACGGTCTGTTCACCCGCTTCGGAACACCGGATGTGGTCCTGGGTCAGCACGTCGCCCCGGTGGCCGCAGGCGTGATCGGCCTACATTCCGGGTTGGTGTTGTCGGCGAGTGATTCGTTGACGGTGACACTTCACGGCAAGGGTGGTCACGGGTCACGCCCGGAAACGACGGTGGACCCGATCGTCATGGCTGCCGCCACTGTGTTGCGGTTGCAGACCATCGTGTCCCGGGAAACCGCCGGCAATGAGACCGCGGTCGTCACCGTGGGCTCGATCATCAGTGGCACCACCAACAACGTGATTCCCGACGACGCCCAGTTGCGGCTCAACGTCCGCACCTACAACCTCAACGTTCGTGACCGGACCCTCGCGGCGATCACCCGCATCGTCGAAGGCGAGGCCCGCACCGCTGGGGCCATCACTCCTCCGAGAGTCGACCATACCGACTATTTCCCAGCGCTGATCAACGACCCTGAGGGCACCGCCCGTATCCTTGCTGCGTTCCAAACGTGGCTTGGTGACAGTAATGTCATCGACCCCGGCCCGATGACCGGCAGCGAGGACGTCGGCGTGCTCGCCACATCCGCCGGCGCGCCCTGCGTGTTCTGGTTCCTCGGCGGTGCCGATCCGCAGGCGTTCGCCGGTGACCACACCTCGTCAGACCTGATGGAAACCATGCGCGGGCTGCCCAGTAACCACTCCCCGCACTACGCCCCGATCATCGATCCGACGTTGCGGATCGGTGTCGAAGCGCTGGTCACCGCCGCGACGACGTGGCTGCCAATGACCACACCGGATCAGCACATTCGTTGAAACCCTTTCCCTTCGCGCTGGCGCGGTCTCATACAGCGGCTTTGCTCATCAACGGGGCGTCGTCGCCAACCTGGGGTCAATTGACCTTCGCGCCGGTTGGTGTTGCTCGTACACAACGGGCTGGTGCCATGCGGTGACGTTCGCCTCCATGGTGGTCATGGCCTGGGCGATGGATCTGATGCAGCACGGTTCGACGGGTGCGAACGTCGACGACCCGGCGCGGCCGCCGGTCATCGCCGGTTCGGGCGGTCATCACCATTCCGGTGCGGCGACCACCGACGGGGCAGCCGTTGGTCTCGGCTCGATTCAGTTGTGGTGCATGGTGAACGCCGTGATTCTGCTGTGCGTCGGGGCCGTCTTGATCGTCGGGTTCGTGAATGACTGGCGCCGGTCGACCACGACGCCCGGGATGGCGGACACCTTCGGCGACCGGTCGGCATGGGCGACCTCGGCCGCACTGTCGACGGTGGTCGGTCTGGAGGTGGTAGCAGTGCCTTCGCGTGTACTGGTCCGCATGCTGGCGCACCTCACGATGGTCGGGGGATGGCCCTCGCCCTTCTGCAGATGACCTGACCGGCAGTCCAACCGTGGAATCGCAAGCTGTACCGCGCCGGTCTCGCTCTCCTTCAAGCCCGCATCATGCGCCCACCCCCATATCGGCCAAGTCGTCACCTGACGACACGGGGGGTTCCGGCTGGCACCGGCACCGCCCAGGCGGCCGATCGCGGCGGATCGGCCGCAGGTCGTCGGTGTTTCGCAAGCCGAGCCGCAAATCGGAACGCTGGCGGCGCGATCCCGCACCCGCTAATTCCATGATCATTATCTGTTCCACAGGGGATCGGCTTGCGGGAACCGCGGCGGAGTTGATGGTGGAGGTATACCCGCGTCACAAGGACGACGTTGCGCGTCTGCAGTGACTGTGCGACGGCTCCAGGTGACGCTCAGCAGCGGCAGGGACAGCAACCTGGTCGCACTGGGGATGTCCCCGCTTACTCGTCGAGGAAGCCCTCGCCTTTCAGCCCGCCGATGGATGCTCGGGGATGCCCGCGGTACACGGGGTGGTTCCGAATCGCGGCGAGCGCCATCTGTTCCAGCTGCGCGGACGTCGATACGCCCGCCTGGGACCAGTCGGCGGCACTGAGCGCGCCGGGGGATAGTCGCTGGATCTCGGCGACGATGTCGACCTTGTTGGTGTGTGGGTGCGAGGTCCTCCAGCAGCATCGCCAGGATCGACATTTCGTTGGCATCCGGCGCGATCTTCGCGATCGCGGTGGTCAGCTTTGCGCCCTTGAGGGCGCTGAGCTAGTTGAGCCAGTAGCGCGCTTGCGCGCGGTACCCGTCCAGCTCGAACCGGAAGGCGTTCACCGACGTCAGCGAGGTGGCCGCCTTGTCTCCGGCGGCGTGGGTCATCTCGTGTACGAGCAGGCCCTGGTAGGCGATCGAGGTGACGTCGAAACTCGTGGGGAGGTAGATGGTGTCACCCTTGCGGTCCAATGTTGACGTCGTGATGTATTGGGCCGTTCCGGTGATCAGGGACGGTGAGACCTCGTCGACTTTGATCGTGCCTGCCAGCAGGTCTGCGGCGCCGGGCAGCTTCGCGCGCATGGCGATCACGTACGCGGCGCCGGCCAGCAGGCGGTCACCTTCGGTGGAATCACTGGCCGCGGCGATCATCGCCGCGTGCACCTTCTTCAGTGACACCTTGTCCTGCTTCGCCATCCCAATGACCAAGCGCATCGTCGGCGCGAACTCGTGCCGACCAGATCGAGCATCTGTTCGGTGATGGTGCGGGCCTTCGCACCGATCTGTATGGTGGGCGACATTGGCCCCGGTTGACGATCGAAATCCTTCACGTGCTCGCGGTTCTCACTCGTGATGTCCGCTCCGGGGAAGGTGACGCTGGATCCGTGAGCGAAGCCGGCGGCATTGTCTTTGTGCAGTTTCGCGGCATTGACAGCATTAACAGGATCGAGCAGAGCGGCGAGAAACATCCGCTAGTTGTCGTCGATACTGCGTTCGGTGGCCAGCGCCAGCCGTCGCAGGTCGCCCAGATCGTCGTCCGTCAGCGCATTGCTCGCCGTGCGCTTGAACGCTTCGGCGGCAGCATCCCGGCGCGAATGGACATGACTTGATGATCCTCTGACGATGGCGACCACGGTAGTGCTCCCCGCTTCGCGATCAACAGCCGTCGCCGGGGTTCCCGGATCGGGCCGCTGGTGTTGCGTTCGCGGCCATCCCTGGAGGCGTGGTTGTGCAGGCGGGCTCGGGTGTGCTGGCTACGGAAGCCTGCTCGACCCGGTCGCGGGTGAAGGATCGAGGCGACTACTTGGTGGCCCATTCCACGACGCCTGCAGAGGCCTGGACGAGAGAGTCGGTGGTCAGGTAGTCGATCGCGGCGGGATCCTCACGGATATAGGCGTCGAGGAAGGCGCGGATGCCCGACCCGAGCCACGCCTGCATGTCATCGCAGATCGATTGATCGCCGGTGACGCTGAAACAGGCCGTGGTGTCGCCCTCGAACACCGTGTGTTTCGCCCCCTGGTGCTCGATCCAGAGCAGGTACTTGTCGTCAGGCGGCATGTACTCGTATGGATCGCGGCGCTCGTGCGGCGCGTCGCCGTCGTTGGCTCCGGTGCACATCAGCACCGGACGCTCAACGGTGTCCCACGACTCGGGCTGGAACCCGTCGTCGCCGGCGCCCTCGGGGGAGAGGGCCACGAACGCCTTCGGCCCGCTGTGCTCGGCGAAGGCCAGGCCGAGTCCTGGCATGTACTCGCGGCCCGCACCGGCGATCATCATCGCCGAGCCCGATCCCGAGGAGTGACCTAGATACGCGATGGCCGACGGATCGATGAGGTCCGACCACGGCGCCTCGGTGCTGCGCTCGGCGAGTGCGCTGACGACGTGCATGAAGTCCAGCGGCCGGTCGTAGTTCAAATGCTTGAACTCCCGGCATTGGGGCAGCGTCCCGCCCAGGTTCATGGTCAGCACGATGCGCTCGAGATCGGTCCGCGGCGTGTGTGCGATCGCGACCGACAGGTAGCCGTGCCGGGCCAGCATTTCGGCCCAGTCATCGAGCGCACCACGCGGGTCGACGTGCCCGTATGCGCCACCGTGCGACAAGACCGCGACGGGCATCGGCTGCGGAGCCGACGGTGACCAGCGAAGCGCCACGGGGATCGGCCGATCCGGCTGACCCAGGCGAGCGGGGTCGACCAACTGGACCTCGCTGTGCTCGACGTCAGCGAGTTCCATCGACGGATACAGCAGTCCGGCCGGCGACATGCACCGATGTTACGGCTGAGCGAGTGACTGCACCGGCGTCATTTGCTGCACGACGTGCCCGAGAACACAGGTGCTCGCCGAACTCCCGGGCTGGAGTCCCGCTGGCCCGACCGCGCACCACGACGCCGGCGCCCCCCAACCCGTCGTCAACGGAGACCGGTTTCCGTCAGCGCAGCACCGTCCTGAGAGGCGGGACAGTGATCAACGGTGGTATCCCCGGGATCAACGCAGACTGCCCTTGGGTCGGGGTTGAGTTCAGCCGACGACGGTTTGCAGCCAGGTGGTCAGCTGTGGTGGTAGCTCCTGGCTGAAGGAAAGGTCGCTCACCGAGGTGGGGTCGCTGCCGGTCGGTTCGTCCTTGAGGAAATGGTTCGCGGTGGTCAGGGTGATGGCGGTGAGGTCAGCGTCGGCGAGGCCGGCGGCCAATTTTGCCATCTCGGCGCAGGGCACCTGTTGATCGTTCTCCGAACAGGTGGTCAAGACCTTGAACCCGGTCGGGAGTCTTTGGGCGAGCTGTACCGGGTCGGCCTGGTCGGCCTGCGCCAGAAAGTGGGCGTTGACCGTGGAGAAGCCCTGCTGCTGGAGCAGGAACGGCAGCCCGGCGGGCATGGTGCCGGTGTTCCGCAGGGACGAGATCGCCGTGGGCAGTGCGGTTGTCACGGCGTCCGCGTCGGCTGGGCTCACCCTGCCGGCTGCTACCAACTCGGGAAGGGCAGCGGTGAGCTGGGTGCTGATCAGATCCAGGTAGCGCGATCCCGCTGCTTCGAGCAGGGCGATACCG
This sequence comes from uncultured Actinomycetota bacterium, assembly GCA_963730295.1. Classification (GTDB taxonomy): domain Bacteria; phylum Actinomycetota; class Actinomycetes; order Mycobacteriales; family Nakamurellaceae; genus Nakamurella. The sequence continues at coordinate 108,550 of CAVSRE010000022.1, forward strand.
GCCACCGCGGGTTGGTCTGCCGTAGGTTCCGCCGCGATCGACAGGGATATCAGCGCACCCTCGCTGTGTCCGACGAGCAGCAGGCGGGCGGTATCGATATCCGGTTGCCCGGACAGGAATTGCAGGGCGGCACGACCCTCGTCCACGAAGTCCGAATACCCGATGTCAGCCAGGTTCGCCGCGGTGAACGGCCCGAGGCCGGTGGCCCCGCTGGACAGTTTGTCGTACCTCAGACTGGCCACCCCAGCGCTGGCGAGCACATCAGCCACGCTGCTGAGCGTGCCGATATCACCGGGCACGGCCGGGGTGTTGCCGTTCCGATCGGTGGGCCCACTGCCGGCCAACACCACCGCAGCCGGAACCGGACCATCCGCGTTCGGCGGCATTCGCAGGCTGCCGTGGACCGTCACCAGCCCGGCCGGAAAGGTGACCTCCGTATCGGTGCCGACACTGCTACCGGCAACCTGGTCAGCACCGGTCGCGCTGCCGGACCAGTCGCTCACCGCGGCGGAGTCGGACAGGGTCGTCGAGGAGTTGCAGGCGCCCACCATCATCACGACAACAGCACCGGCAACGACCAGCGGCATCCTTCGAATCATGCCCGCCCTCCCATCCGCGATCGGTGCCCGAGCTGAACGGATCCACCGCCCGCAGACTCTGCTGCCGTTCCGACGAGTGACTTGCCGGGTTGAGCTTTAGCGAAACACCGTGCCCTGCATGGTTTCTGGACCGACCGGGGTCGGCCACCACGAGAACAGGGAAAGTCTGCTTATCAAGCGTAGGACGCATGGTCCTCGACGTCCACTACGTTACGATTGACCGGTTCGGTTGCCAAGACGGGAAGGACCTGGCCGTGCGGGTTGGACGGCGCCGACTGTCACACATGTTCACCTGGCACCCCTGGGCTTCTTGGCTCGGTGCACGGCGAGAATGCCCGCGACCGCGGCCCGCCCTCGTTCCAGGACGTGGGTATCGCGAAACAGGATGTAGTGGTAGTTGGTGAGGTCCAGGACGGCGTGGAGCTGGAAGGCGACCTGCTCGGTGTCGGCGCCGTCCCGCAGTTCGTGGCGCGCTCCGGCCTCACCGGCGAGCTGGATCAGCAGGTGGTGCCAGTCCCGCTCGGCGGTCTTGGCGGCGTCGTGCAGGGGGCCCGAGCGCGCGTCCATCTCCGCCAGGAGCGAGGCGAAGAAGCACCCGCCCGGGAAGACCCCGCGCTCGACGTAGGACAGGTACGCGGCGCAGACGGCTTCCAGGCGGGGCAGTCCGACGGGGGCGTCGAAGGCTGGGGTCAGCACCTCGCGCTCGAAGATCGCGCGGGCGGCCTGGATGGTCTCGAGCTGGAGTTGTTCCTTGGCACCGAAGTGCGCGTATACCCCGCTCTTGCTGACGCCGAGCTCGTCGGCGAGCCTGCCGATCGTCACCCCCTGGATTCCCTCGACCGACGCCAGTTGGGTGGCGATCTCCAGGATCGAGGAGTGCGTGCGTTCGCCGTCGCTTCGGCGTCGTGCGGGTCGGGTTGCCGCGGTCGGGGGTTGCGTCACCTTGACGAAGTTAGCACGGCCGTGCATTCTTGAAGAGATAGTACGCGTGTGCCATCTAATGTTGGGAGGCGGGATGAGCCACTCGAAGCCCACCGGAGGTGCGACCGTCACCGCATCAGATCCCACGACGGGATCGTGGGTGCACCGGGCGACCGCCGGGACATTCCGGCCCTGTCCAGGGCCCTTGCCGAGGCGTTCCACGACGACCCTGTGTTCGAGTGGTCCAGACGATGCCCGGCGCACGATTCTTCCGCGGTTTTTCGACCTCGTGGTCGACGCCAACCTGGTGCACGAGAACAACTACATCGCGGGCGGGGGCGCCGGTGGGGCGGTGTGGGTGCCCCCGAGCGCGGCCGACGACGACGGCCAACAGGCGATCCCGGACCTCGCGGACGTGCTGGGTGTCTTCGCCTCACGGCTGTTCACCGTCGTCGACCTGATGAACGCCGACCACCCGTGGGTGCCTCATGAGTACCTCTTCTTCGTCGGCACGCGACCGCACTGGCAGGGACAGGGCATCGGGTCCGCTGATGCGGCCGGTGCTGAATCGCTGTGACCACGACGGGACGCCCGCCTACCTCGAGGCAACCAGCCCTCGCAACAGGCAGCTCTACCAGCGGCTTGGATTCCACGTGACCAGCGAAATCCCGCTCCCCGACGGACCCACCATGTGGCGCATGTGGCGCGACCCCGCAGGAGCGCGTCGGGCTGACGCGGGCACACAGACCGATAGCCCCTGACGCGTTCGCCGCCGAGTGCTGAAGGTGCGGCAAAGATCACTTTGTCGGTCTGGCAGTCGCCAGTGTTGGTTGCCTCCACCGAGAAGGTGATGGTGCCGGTCAGAGGGATTGTCGGCCGGTCCGCAGTGAGGTTGATGTACTTGATGTCGCCGTAGTTCGAGCCGAACCGGAAGTCGCCAGTTTGCACGCCACTCACTGATGGACACGTCACGCATTCGCCGGTCCGCGTGGCCGATACCTGGATCATGCCGTTTGTCGATTGCAACGTATGGGCGACGACGTCCACGCCATTGCCCTCGACACTCACTCATCGGACGCCGCTACGAGCACGCCCACAGAAACTCGGAACTGCGGATGGGCGAAGGCTTCTCACCCGGAAGCCCGCACAGGGGCGCCCATTCGGGTCAGATCATCACCGTCACCAAAGGAAGGACAGCTGACCGGGCTTCTATCTAGCCGTCAGTGGCGACCTTTCATGGGCACGGTCACCCAGTAGTGAGTCGAAGCCAGGAAGCAGTGACTCCGTACCGGTGTGGCTGAGCAAGCACTCCCGAACCACCCGATCGACATCATCGCCGATACCTGTCCGAGCAACTCGTTCAGGCCTGCGCCTGGGTGATGTCACCATGCTGCCGAAACTGATCGACATGCACCGACATCTGCCGTTCGGCCCTCGGGCGATCCTCTGGTCACGTCCGTGGCCGCCGAATCCGGGGTGGTCACCCGGTCGCGGGTTGCACCCCGGCGAACGGGCTCAGACCGCCCCAATCGGTCAACACCCGCCGTAGCCAGCGGGGCGCAGTGATCACCATGCCGCCGGCCCGTTCCGCGGTGACGAGTCTGACCCGGCCCATGTGCCAGGAATACAGCCACCCGGAGTCGGTGACGACGACCCCGTCGTCGACGTAGCCCGGCGACTTGACACACACCTCGCTGCCGTTGGTGGTGGTCAGCAGCCAGTACCGGTTGGGCGTCACCGCGTCGGTCAGGTCGAACCGCACGAGGACCCGCGCGCGGGGCAGCGATGTGGAGTCGATGAGGTGCGCCAGCGTCCACAGCATCAGGTAGGGGTCTCGGTGCTCGGGCAACGTTTCCCGCCACCGCGCACCCCAGGTGCCCAACACCAGGGTGATCTCGGCCAGTTCCCGCCCGGACGGTGTCAACAGGTAACGCGCGGCCCGACCGGTTGGGGGGACCCGAACCACCACACCGTGATGTTCGAGCCGTCGGAGCCGCTGCACCAGCACACTTCGGGGCATACCCGGTGCACCGTCGAGGATGTCGCCGAACCGTTCGCAACCGACCAACAGGTTCCGCAGGATGATCGGCGTCCAACGCTCGGCGAAGACCTCCGCACCGAGCGCTATCGGACAGTACTGGCCGTAGCCCGTCACTCCACCAGCATGTCCGGTCTGCCGGCCCGCCGCGAGTTCCGATTTCGAACTTCCACCCCAGCGGTACCCGGTCGAGACTGAGCACTATCAGAAGAACCGGGAGTGGAGGTGATCATGATGTCGACCGGCGAGACGTTCGACATCCCGCTGGCGACGGCGCAGACCTACGAGGCCGCGTTCGTCCCCGCACTGTTCGCCGAGTGGGCGCCCCTGCTGGTCGACGCCGTGGGTGTCCGGCCCGGTGACTCGGTGCTGGACGTGGGGTGCGGCACCGGGATCGTCACCCGGACCGTGGCCGACCGCATCGGTGCGCGGGGAACCGTCGTCGGACTGGATCTCAACCCCGCGATGCTCGCGGTCGCCGCCCTGGTCCGCCCGGACATCCATTGGCAACAGGGAGATGTCGATCGGCTGCCGTTTCCGGACCGGGCCTTCGACGTGGTCCTCTGCCAGATGGCGATGATGTTCTTCCCCGATCCGGTTCGCGCCCTCCGCGAGATGGTCAGGGTCACCGTCGACTCCGGCGCCGTCGGGGTAGTGGTGCCCGCCGCCCTGGCCGACCAGCCCGCGTACCGGGAGTTCGTTCGGGTCGCGCAGGGCCACGCCGGGCCCGAGGCAGGCGCCCTGCTCGCAACGTATTGGGCCTGCGGGGATCAACAGGATCTCCAACACTGGTTCCAGGCAGCAGGACTCGCCGTTGTGTCGGTGGAAACACATCACGGCACAGCGCGTTTCGCGTCGTCCGACGACCTGGTGGCGACTGAAGTGAACGGCTCTCCACTGGCCACCCGCATCTCGCCGGATGTCTATGAACAGATCAGGCGGGACACCGCACACGCGCTCGCCGGCTTCGTCACCCCCGACGGCCAATTCCGTCCCCCGCTCGTCGGGCACATCATCACCGCCCGGCCGCGACGCAACCCGGACAGGTAACCCACCACCAGCAGCGAACCACACAATGCCGCCGCCGGACACAGCCAGTGTTGGTGCGGATACGGATACGGTGCGGGTGGCGGTCGGGGTCGGCTGCGTTGCGGGCGTGTTGTGCAGTTCCCGGTCCTTCGCGAAAGTGGCGCTGCGAGCAGGGCCGCGAGTGCAAACACCCACCACAAGAGATGACAATGGACCACCAGTGATCGGGCATCAGTCACCGCCGACCGGGTTGACGTGAAGCAGGTCCGGCCTCTTCCCTGTTCCCTTCTGCCCTGGCAGCGCCAACTGGACAAATCCGACACTGGTCCTGGGAGAGGTTCCTGGAGGTCGTGGTGGTGCTGCCCTGGATTCCGTGTCCACTGGGGGAGGCGGGATGAACCGGTCCGCGGTGGGGGGCGTGGTGGTGGCCGGCGCGTTGCTGCTGATCCTGATCGGGGCCGCGGTCCGCAGTCGGGTGGTGCCGGGGGAGAGCACGGCCCAACCGTCGACACCGCCACCGCAGGTCGGTGATTGTGTTCTCGAGGACCCGAACGCTCTGGGCGTCGACCTGTACTCCTGGACCGGGGTGTTACCGTCCGTGTCCACCGGGCCGTGTACGGGGGACCGATTCAGGTGACCGCCGTGTTGCCGGCCGGCACCGCCCGGGCGGTGATCACCGGCACCGCCCGGGCGGTGATCACCGGGACCGCCGCCCATCCGTGCCAGGCATCGGTCGATGAGTTCATCGGAGTGCAGGGAACGCTGCTCTCGGACTACGGGCTTTTCTACCGCATGGACGTGGTGCCGGTCGCGGTGGTGGGGCCCGACGTTGAGCAACGTGCGGTCGGTCAGGACTGGGGCGGCGTGCCTGGTGTTCCTACTGGCTGGGGACGCGTCGGTACCGCAGCGGGTCGACCACTCCCTCCGCGGAGCCTGGCAACGCCCGGTGGACAGCCGGTTCTTCACGGTCTGCTGGGCGCAGACGGTGCGTTCCAGGTTGGGAACTGCTTCGCCCCTCACCCCGCCGAGGTAATCGGCGCGGCCCGCCTACCCGCGTGGACCACCCCCGAAGCCGCGACCGCGGCCTGCCGGGAAATCGCCGTCGCGACCATGGGATCGCCGGCCGCGTTGGACCGCGGAGACCTCGACGTCCGACTCCAACCGATCCGGCCCGATCCCACCAATGACAGGGCCTTGCTCACCGGCCCGGCCGCGCAGACCACCGACGGGAAGTACGACACCGCCTGCCTGGTCGTCCCTCTAGACCCCCCGGCGGCTCACCGCTCCGCTCCGCGGCTTGGGCGACGCACCCACCCCCTGACCTGAAGCGGCAGCGCATCACGACCGTCATGGCTGCCGAACTTTGGCGGCAAGCAACGTCGTTCGCAAGAGCGGCTCAATTGCCTGCGATCGCCACCCTGAAGGTCCGGGCCGCCAGGGATCGGTGATCGAGACCTGGCACCGTCGAACCACGGTGCCTCCAACGGATCAACTCGCGCGTGCTTTGGGTTCGCGTAGGAAGTTCAGGATCGTCTGTTCAGGCATGGCGCCGTGACTGGCTCCGGGTACTACGCATAGTTGCGCATCAGGGATTGCTCTGAAGAGGGCAACAGAGTGCTCGAGTTCGATCATGTCGCGGTCGCCGACAATCACCAATGTCGGTGCGGTGATGCGCCCCAGCTGCTCGACGGTGAAGTTGGGCTCGTGCAGCCACATTCGACGCAGCCGCTCGAGCACGACTGGCCAGTGGTCAGGACCGTCGGGGGAGAGACGGTCGTAGTCCTCCCGGATCTCCTGTGGCCAGTCCTGCGGTTCGGCGGTCATGATGAACTCCCGGCCGCTTTCGGTGTATCCGTCCGTGGTGAAGTTCGCGCCGGTGACGACGAGGTTCGATACCAGTTCGGGGTGATGGATGGCTAGGTCGAGTCCGACGATGCCGCCATCGCTGAACCCGAGCACCGAGGCCCGCTTGACCTTCAGGTACCGGAGAAGGGCGACGGTGTCCTGGGCCATGTCGTGGTAACGGAACGGGCGGCTCATGTCGTCGCCGGTGCGTCCGTGGCCCATCTGTTCCGGGGCGATCACCCGGAACCGCTCGGCGAAGAGCTCGACTCCCAGCTGGTCACTCGTGCAGGTTCCGCCATGCAACTGGACCAACGGGGGGCCCTCCCCCTGGACGGCGTAGTACATGTGGAGTTCGTTGACGTCGGCGAATCCGCTCACACTCACCATCTTCAAAGGATGGCACTACCCGATTCGCGGGTACAGTCGCCGGGCTCTCGCCGCGAACGTCCTGATAGACCGTGAGAGGTCGTCGCCGTAGCGGAACGTCAAACGGGACGTAATCGGCACTGCCCCTCCAGTTTTGCTGCCATGATCAATTTCGTTCCGCGTGGGATCGGCCACCGTGACGTCGACCTGGGCTTTGATGCTGTAGTTACTCGGCAATCTGCGCCGTCTACAGCGGTCTCCTCGTCGTGCGTAGTCGCCAAACGGCGCGCGCTGCCGACGACGCTCTCGTCTTTGGAGCACCAGGGGAAGTGCCTGCGTCGCGGGACAACCAGATGGGCGCGCCGGCCTGTTCGCCGATGGGGGCGGGTCGAAAGTTGGCGCTTTGGTGGCGATCGGGTCCGAAACGCGGATGACCGGCAGCGGGTGGTGCGGGAGACTCGCGCCCGTGGAAATCAGCTGCGAGACCGTACGCCAGTTGATCAGGGAGCAGTTGCCGCAGTGGGCGGAGCTCGAGGTAACTCCGGTGCTCGAGCAGGGCAACGACAACCGCACATTCCGGCTGGGTGAGGAGCTGGCGGTGCGCCTGCCGAGCGCCGAAGGGTATGTCGCGGGTGTTACCAAGGAGGATCTCTGCCTCCCACTGATGGCGCGTTACCTGAGCACCGATGTGCCCGTTCCGGTCGCGACCGGAATGCCCGGGGCGGCGTACCCGTACCCGTGGTCGGTGCGGCGCTGGACCATCGGGACCAGCCCGGACCGCGACGCCGACCTCGACCGCGTCGCGCTGGCCAAGGATCTGGGCGTGTTCTTGCGCGAGTTGAGGGCGGTCCCGCCGGGCGAGGGACCGGCGGCCGGAGCGCATTCCTTCTACCGCGGCACTCACCCCAGCTTTTACGGCGACCAGGTCCAGCAGGCGCTCGGGCAGCTCGTGAAGCAGGTGGACGTCAAGGCCTGCCAAGCCATCTGGAACGAAGCAGTCCGTACTGCCTGGCCGACGGATCCGGTCTGGTTCCACGGGGATGTCGCACCCGGCAACCTCCTGACCGATCGCGGGCGGTTGACCGCTGTGATCGACTTCGGCCCAGCGGTGTGGGCGACCCCGCCTGCGACCTGGTGATCGCCTGGACCGTGTTCACCGCAGCCGAGCGCTGCATTTTCCGGGACGCGGCGGCGCTGCCCGACGACGCATGGGCGCGTGGGAGAGAGAGGGTGGGCGCTGTGGAAGGCACTGGTGACGCTGGGCCACTACCTCCCTAGCAACCTGTACTCGCACCAAGCGCGCGCGCTCGAGGAACTGGTTGCGGATTATCGGGAGACCTGACGGTGACCGGTGTCGAGCCACTCGGCTGCGAGAACAAAACCTTTGCGCGCCGCACCCGGCAGCAACGAGCCGACATCATCTGGGCGAACGCCCGGCCGCACCGTCCGATAAAGCGGGTGGCGATCCTTTATCGAGATTGTCCTCGGGGATTTTGCCCGCCGACCCGAGTGGCCGTCAATGCGACTACGTCTACCGGCTGACCCTCGACAGCGGTCGCACCGTCAAGGGCGGCGAGGGTGACAGCGGCTTCAAGTAGTGCTGTCCCGAGTCCGTAGCGCAAGTGAAGGCTGTGGATTGCGAAGCACGTCACCGACCGGGCGCCAGGATCGTCGGTGGGCGCCGCTCATGAGATCAGCGTCGCACATGGACGCTCCGACCTGTCCTCAACGTCCGGTGACCGATCACGGCGATCGTCAGCACGAGCGCGGCGGCCAGCGCCATCGGAACACCGATGTGCACCCGCATGAGTGCGACGCCTACGAGGGCACCCAGAAAGAGGACGAGCACGACTACGATGCGCCGGTTCCAGATCCCGGTCCCGGGCCGGACCAGGGATTCACCGACCCAGGCGACCAACGACAGCGTGATCACCAGGGTGTTCATCTCTGCAACGGCCATCCGGCGAGCGATCACCGCTTGCGCACCCATCACCAGTGCAGTGACCGACGATACCGTCACCTGCACGGTCGAGCCGAGCCGCTCCTGGGTGATCGCCAGCAACACGGCAAGGCTCGCCAGGACCACAGCATTGACGACCAGGATCGCGGTGATCGTGCCGACCCAGTCCCGGCCGAGGTGCCCGCGCAGAAGCATGCCGGCCACCAGTGCGCCCAGGCTGAAGGTGACCAGCGCCGCGAGTGGCCCGACGATCGGCAGGTCGGCGCCGCCACCGAGCGCCATGCCGAGGATCAGGATGTTGCCGGTCGCCGTTCCGCCGAAAACGTGTTCCAAGCCAACGAATCCCACGCCATCGACGATCTCGGTGACGAAGGTCAGTGTCGTCAGCAGGTACATCCGCCGGCGTTCGTCCCCGGCAATCGGAACCGTCATCGACATGCGATCACTGTCCTCTGCGGGCCGCTGGCCGGCTTGGGCTCGGGTGTTGGACCAGGGTGGTCGGACGAGTCAGCACTGTTTTGCGTCTGACTTCGTGAGTAAGACCCGCCTTGGAAATACCCAACCAGCCAGGTCGATACCAGCAAGATCATCGATCGAGGAGGTTGGGCAGCATGGGAGTGGATCCGAGCAGTGCCGGGCGGCGTCGGCGGCGGTTGGCGCCGAGCGAGAAGTACGAGTTGTACCTGGAGGTGTTGACCGGGCAGGCGACGCAGCGGGAGGCGGCCGAGCGGTGGAAGGTGGACCGTTCCACGATGGTGCACATTTGCCGGGTCGCGAAGCAGGGCGCGTTGGACGCGTTGGCTGCGTCGGTGCCGGGCCGGCCGGGTCAGACCGGGGAGCAGGCGGCGATGGCCGCGGCCCGGGAGGAGATCGAGCGGCTCCGGGCCACCGTCACCGAGCAGGCCGTGGTGATCCATCTCGCTGAGGGAAAAGCACGTTGGGACTGAGCGCCGGCCCGGTCCCGTCCAGGGTGGACGCGTGCGTCAAGGCCGGCCTGCTGGACCTGGTGGACCACGCCGTCGACGCCGGGTGGTCGCCGCGGCGGGCGGCCGCCAGGCTCGGTATCGACGACTCCCGGTTGGCCCGTTGGCAGCGCCGACGGGATCGGGGTGAGTTATCCGACCGGGTCCCGGGTGGTGCCCCGCTGCACGGCCTGCTGGGCGCCGAACGGGCCGCGATCCTGGAGTTGTTCACCGCGTGGGGTGAGATCGACCGGTCGCACCGCAAGCTCGCGCACCGCGGGTCGAGGCTCGGCCTGGTGCACGTGTCGGAGTCCACCGTGCTGCGGGTGCTGGCCGCGGAAGGCATTGCCCTGCCTGGGAATCCACGCCGCGACCCGGTCCCCAGGACGCCGTGGCCGGACTGGTTGGAATGGAAACCGAACCGCATCTGGGCCTACGACTTCACCCATTTCGCCCGGGCCCGGCGTGCGGCGATAGCGATCCTGGACATGGTGTCCCGCAAGTGGCTCACCACCCTGCTCGCGGCCGAGGAATCCTCCACCCAGGTCGAGGTCGCGTTCACCGCCGCACTGGACGCCGATGGCATGACCGAGGCCGCCAAGTCCTGGGCCAGCCCGGAACTGCAGGCGGCGTTGAACTCCCGGAACGAGGACCGGTTGGCCGAACTCGTCACCGCCGGTCAGGTGCCGCTGTTGCTCGCGGTCAGCGACAACGGGCCACAGATGCGGTCCTACAGCACCAGGGAGTTCATGGCCGCACTGGCCATCGCGCAGCAATTCGGTCGCCCCTCGACGCCGACGGACCAGGCCTGGATCGAGACCCTGTTCGGGCACGTGAAGGGCGAGTGGCCGCACCTGGAGAAGATCCGCGACCCCGGCGAACTCGAGCTCGAACTCGACCGGGTTCGGGCCGAGTACAACGCTGTGAGGTTGCACGCGGCAGTCGGGTATGTGACGCCCGATGACGAACACGAGGGCCGCGGTGACGCGATCCGCCAAGCCCGCCGCGATGGACTGGACCAGGCCCGCCAGAACCGCATCAACTACCGTCGAACACAACGACAGGACGCGCCATGAGGACAAGATCACTGGTGGTTGGGTATTTCCACCCGATCTTTCTCACGAACTCAGATACACCTCAGAGGTCGACTCCGGGCAGGTGCGGATCTTCGCGCCCGGAGGGTTTCATCGAGCATGCCGTGTCGGAGAACGTGTACGCGGGCACCGCGATGAACCGCCGCGCCGGCTACATGTATGGGGCGGCGTTGGCCCGCGGCCCGCAGGGCCAGGTGGGTGCCGGGCTGGGTCAGACTCTGTCCATCGGGACCGTCTCGCTGATCGCCCCGACCGACCTCGTCACCACCACCGGGCACGAGGAGACCATCGACGGGGTGCAGATGGTCTTCCAGATGGCCCCGGACACCGAGGCGCCGGCGGAGATGCTTGTCTGGTTGCCGGATTTCAAGGCGTTGTGCGCGGCCGAGGACGCCACGCACAACCTGCACAACCTGCTGACCCTGCGCGGCGCTGTGGTGCGGGACCCCCATGGCTGGGCGCGGTACCTCACCGAAACGGTCGACCTGTTCGGCGGCGAGGTGGAGGTGGTATTCGCCTCCCATCATTGGCCGACCTGGGGCAACGAACGGGTCGTGGAATTCCTGTCAACCCAGCGAGACCTGTACGCCTACCTGCACGACCAGACATTGAGGATGCTCAACCAGGGCCTGACGGGACCGGAGATCGCCGAGCAGATGACCCTGCCGCCGGCGTTGGAGAACGCCTGGAACACCCGCGGCTACTACGGGTCGGTCAGTCACAACGTCAAGGCGATCTATCAGCGGTACCTGGGGTGGTTTGACGGAAACCCGGCCCACCTCTGGGAACACCCACCGGTCGAGAAGGCCAAGCGGTACGTCGATTTCATGGGTGGCGCGGACAACGTCGTGGAGAAGGCCCGCACCGCTTTCGATGCTGGCGATTACCGGTGGGTCGCGGAAGTTGTGAACCATGTGGTCTTCGCCGAACCGGATCACGCGGCGGCCCGGGAGTTGCTGGCCGACACCTACGAGCAACTCGGCTACGGATCGGAGAACGGCACCTGGCGTGACTTCTACCTGTCCGGCGCCACGGAGCTGCGGGACGGTCAGTTCGGCACCCCGACGGAAACGAACGCGCCGGATGTGATCGCCCAGTTGTCCCCGTCGATGTTGTTCGATGCCATCGCCATCCAGATCAACGGACCGCGGGCATGGCACGAGAAACTCAGCATCGACGTGGTTCTCACCGATGTCGACGAGCGTTACCGACTGCGGTTGGCCAACGGGGTGCTCACCTACAGCGCCGCCGAACAGCATGGCGATGCGGACAGCACCCTGACGACGACCCGCCGGTCGCTGCCCGCGCTGGCGCTGGGTGGGCTGTCCGCCGACAAGCTCGCCAACGTCGGAATCGAGCTCAACGGTGACCCGTCGGTCCTCGGCCGGTTGACGGCCGTCATGGAGCCGGGTGACAAGAACTTCGCCATCGTCACCCCCTAGCAGACCGGCTTCATTCACTGGCGGGTGCGTGATGGTGAATGGTGCCCGCCAGTGAGCTGATCAGTCATTTCCGGCCCCCGGCTCGTCCCGCTGTCGCTGGCGGGCGGCGAGAAGCAGCAGGGTGCCGGCGGCCAGCAGCCCCCAATTACGCACGCCCGTACAAGCTTGTAAATTTCGTGACTATTGTTGCAGCAGTGAAACTGTCAAGTGAGTCGTGTACGCGTTACTTTGTAAAGTAACCTCCGATTCCATTCGTACACGGGTTGCGTTACATCACTTCGTCCTTGTAACGCAAACGATCCTCTACTTGCCTATGTCCGTATGACCTGTACGAATGCTGGGTCGAGGCAGTTATGGACACGGATTGTCAGGAAGTTGGATCAGCCTTGCGGCGGCGTCGAGAACGGGCCCCGCGGGGGGGCCACCGGCCACGGAACCACCCGATGCGTGTGATTCGTCCTCATCTCCGAGTCGGGACGCTTGGAACCACAGCCGGTTGGTTGCAAGGTGCGCCCGCCGGAGAGCCGCATTCCCCGGTGACGTCGGTCTCTCGAGTTGCTCAGAAGGAAGCGATATGGCAGGTCAGTCCGGTGAGGTCGTCCTGATCAACGGGTTCGGGGTGCTCTTCGTCATTCTGAACGCGTTCGGCCTGGGCCTGCGGCTCCCCGTTGGCAAGCTGTTGGCGCAGGCGTTCGCCCAGTGGAAGATCGCCGTGTGGGCGTTGGTGATCAACTTCGTCGTCATCCCGCTGCTGTTCATCGGTTATCTGCTGACTGTCGCCTCGTCCATCCCAGGTGAGATCAAGGTCGGGTTCTGTGTCGCTGCACTGTGCGCCGGCATGCCTTTTGCTCCGATCCTCGCCGGGTTGGCCAAAGCGAATGCCAGCGTCGCCACCACGCTGTTGGTAGTCATGACCGTGGCCACCGTCATCGCCCTGCCGGTGGGCTTACCCCTGGCCGTCGATGCCGTTGACGCGCAACTGACGACCTCGTTCTGGGACGTTGCCTGGCCGCTGCTGCTGTTTCTACTGCTGCCGCTATTTCTGGGTTGCTGCTTCAGAGTCTGGTGGCCCGACCTGACCGCGCCCTTGGCACAGTGGGCGGTTCGGGTTGCGATCCTGTGCCTGCTGTTCAACCTCAACTTCACCCTGGTCGCGTATTGGGATCTGTTCGTGCAGACCTGGGGCACCGCGAGCTACATCGCAGCCATCGCCGGACCGTTCATCGGTCTGGGATGCGGATACCTTCTCGTGTCCGGTCTCCGCGTCAAAGACGTCGGCATTAGGCACGCCACGGAGATCACCACGGCGGTACGCAACATCGCCCCGATGCTGCTCATGATGATCTTTCCCTTCGGCGCGGACCCGCTGGTCACGGTGTCGATCACCATCCTCAACACCGTCGGCATCGTGATTGTTCTGCTGTTCGTCCTGATGTGGAGGCGCGCTGCCTCACCACCGGACACGCAGGCGGCAAGGAACCACCCGACAATCGAAGGCTCCCTGCCGCCGGCTTCGACGTAACGAGCCCCGCCCCGGCCTGGCACCGCTCACATTTGCTGATCATGCGGGCTGGAACTACACGGTGGGCCTTCCCATCGCCGCCCGCCCCGGTACGTCACTGAAGGAGTCGGTGCGAACCCGGCTGCGCCGTTCAACACGTTCAGCCATGCCCGGCACCTGGCAGGCCCCGCGGACACGTTCGTGACGATCAACAACGACACCGTGTACTCGATGGCGCAAATCGACCTCAGCGTCGGGCCGGTCGCTCTGCACGTCCCGGACACCGCCGGCCGCTACTACGTGCTGCAGTTCGTTGACGCGTGGACCAACAACTTCGCCTACGTCGGCCACCGGGCCACCGGGACCGGCGAGGGCGACTTCCTGCTGGTCCCGCCCGCCTGGAACGGGAACCTGCCCGCAGGAACCACCATCATCCGTTTCCCTACGACAGTCGCGTCGATCGTCGGCCGATGGGCAGTGGCCAGCGACCAGGACCTGCCCGCTGTGCATGCCCTGCAGGACGCCACCATCCTGACGCCCGTCGACAGTTCGGCCGTGCCGGCGGGACTTGGGGCACGCGACGAAATAACCTAGGTTTTCGGGTTCCTGTCGGCTAGGTTCGTGGTATGGCGGACGGGACGCAGTCGGTGGACTCGGTCGCGCGGAGATATGTGGTGTTGCGGCCACATCTGGATGAGCGTCAGCGTCGACTGTTCCTGGGCGCGGAGGCGCGGGAGTTCGGCAGGGGTGGGATCAAGGTCGTCGCGGCCGCTACCGGCGTGCACCCTGACACGATCGCTCGTGGGGTTCGTGAGTTGGCGGGTGAGACGGAGCCGGCGGTCCGGGTGCGGGCACCCGGTGGTGGCCGGAAGAGCCTGGCGGAGACGGATCCAGAATTGTTGTTGCAGCTCAAGGCTTTCGTGGATCCGGAGACTCGTGGGGACCCGATGTCGCTGCTGATGTGGACGACGAAGTCGACGCGGAACCTGGCCGATGCGTTGACCGAGCTAGGGCATCGGATCAGTGATCGCACGGTGGCCCGGATGCTTACCGATCTGGGATTCAGTTTGCAGGGCAACACCAAGGTCCTGGAAGGCAAGCAGCATGCCGACCGGGACGCACAGTTCCGCTATCTGCACGGGCAGGTCACCGAACACGCCGCGACGGGTCAGCCCGTCATTTCGGTCGACACAAAAAAGAAAGAATTAGTCGGCACCTACAAGAACGGTGGCAAGGAATACCGACCGGCGAAATCACCGGAACCGGTGAACGTGCACGACTTTCCTGACAAGGAACTCGGAAAAGCGATCCCGTACGGTATCTACGACGTGTCCGCGAACGCTGGATGGGTGTCGGTCGGCACCGACCACGACACCTCCGCGTTCGCTGTCCAAACGCTCCGCCGATGGTGGGACACCATCGGCAGTGCCAGGTATCCCGACGCCGACCGGTTGTTGATCTGCGCAGACGGCGGCGGTTCCAACGGGTCGCGGGTCCGGGCCTGGAAAGTCGAGTTGGCGAAATTCGCGGCCGACACGGGCCTGAAGATCACCGTCTGCCACCTACCGCCCGGCACCAGTAAATGGAATAAAATCGAGCACAGGCTGTTCTCGCAAATCACCATGAACTGGCGCGCCCGGCCTTTGATCAGCCACCAGGTCATCGTCGACCTCATCTCAGCGACCACCACTACCACCGGCCTGACCGTCCAATGCGTTCTGGACACCGGGGAGTACCCCATCGGCGTCAAGTACACGAAAGCCGACATCGACGCATTGCCGCTGACCCGCCACGACTTCCACGGCGACTGGAACTATGCCCTGACGCCACCCGACACGCCCTAACGGTCACCTACATTATTTCTTCGCGGGCCCTTGGCTTGCCCGATCCGGCCGTGCCGGAGGGACTGGTGTTTCTGGAGAAGCTCCGGGTGTGGTCGCAACACTTCCCGCCAGCGGCCCGCGACATGCCTCTTCAACAGTCCCTGGCCGCTGTTGGCATCGCCGAGACGGGCGCGTCGCCTTACACCGGGTTGCCCACCAACGCGGCGGCCGGCCTGGAGTCGGGGTTGGCGGCCGGCAAGGCGGCGTTGCACAAGGCGCTGGTGTCTGGTGCCAGCCCGCAGGTGAACGGCTGGAAGCTCACCTTCCACGCCTTCGACTACAAACTTGACTTCTTCGAGGTCGGTGCCCTGGACGATGACCGGTTCAAAATCGGCGACCCGAAGCTCCGCATCATCGAACGCGCCGCCGCCGCACTCGGCGGACTGTGGGGTAATCACCCATACGAGGCGGCGTACATCATGACCTACCTCGACGACCGTGGCGAGCAGCTCAACGGCGCCCACCGCTACACACTGCGCTTGGATCCGACACCGCCGGTGTCGGCGTTCTGGTCGTTGACGATGTACTCGGTGCCCGACTTCTTCCTCATCAACAACCCCATCGACCGGTACTCGATCGGGGACCGCACCCCAGGCATCGTGCTGGACGACGACGGGGCACTCACCATCACCATCAGCAATGACCGCCCCACCGACGACAAGGCGGCCGCGAATTGGCTGCCAGCCCCCGGAGGGGACTTCCGGCCAGTGATGCGCATGTACGAACCAGACAGCGCGATCCTTGATCAGAGTTACGTGTTCCCCGCCATCACCCGCGCCGACTGACAAGACCCGGCCTTGACCGGTCGATGGCATGCAAGCAAGCAACAACAAGTGAACAATGTTGTTTGTGAGATCACTGTGACTACCGTTGCCACAGTGAAAGTGTCGCGTGAGTCGTGTACGCGTTACTTTGCAACGTAACCTCCGATCTCATCCGTACACGGGTTGCTTTACATCGCGGTGGCCAAGTAACGCGAACGATCGGATGCGTTACATTGCCTGACTCAGGCTGCCCGTGCGGTTTATTGGCGGCGGGTTGTGCTGGTTCGTCTGGTCGGCGTCGTGGTGGTCGGTGGGTTGACCGTGACCGATGCGAGCAGCAGGGCGAGTTCGTGGTCGATGAATTCGTCGAGGGTGAGCCAGGTACTCAGGTTCCAGTGTTTGAGGGCCCAGCTGTGGGCGGTGAGCAGCATGTTGTGGGCGATCAGCCGGGCGTCGATGTCGCGGAATACGCCGGCGGCGACGCCGCCTCGGTAGACGGCGCGGAGCGGTTCGGCGGTTTCGAGTTCGAGGGCCATGATCTGGGCGAGACCTTCGGGGGTGAGGGTCTTGCTTTCGCGGTAAGTGAGGTTGACGGCTGCGCGTTTGGCGTCGACGACCAGGCAGCAGGCGCGGAACGCGGTTGTCAGGCGGTTGACGGGGTCTTCACCGGCCTGGGCGAGGGCTTGGGGGATCTGGTCGCGGAAGTCCTCGAGGATGTCGACGACGACGCCGCGGAGGAGGTCTTCCTTGTTGCCGAAGTATTGGTAGATGAGGCCGACGCTGACGTTCGCCTGGTCTGCGACGGATTGCATCGACATGGCGTGAAAGCCGCACTGCTGCATGAGGTCTGTCGCGGCGGCGAGGATCTGGCGGCGTCTGCGGCGGACGCGTGCGTCCACCCGGGCGTCCCGGTTTGCTTGCTTGACGTCGATCGTCGTGTTGGTCATTGCCGTCGACCCTCCGGCACCCGTCACCGGAAATGAATCTTCATTCATAGTAGCCGCCCCGGCCAGCGAACGACATATGCACGCGGACGGTAAGAGAAAGTTCGATCAGGGTCTTGACGTCAGAGGTGAGCGTCTCTACTGTGATGACAGATCGAATGAAGAATCATTCAAAAACAAGTGTTGGCTAGGCGCAACGGAGTGAGGGGCAGGAGCATGTCGCAGACGTTTGAGGACATCCGGTACGAGATCGACGGACCGGTTGGGGTGATCACGATCAACCGACCGCACCGGTACAACGCGTTCCGTGGGCGCACGGTCGAGGAGCTGATCAAGGCGTTCCGCCTGGCCTGGGCGGACAAGTCCGTGCAGGTGGTCATCCTGACCGGCGAGGGCGAGAAGGCGTTCTGCACCGGCGGTGACGTGAAGCAGCGCGCCGAGACTGGGGACTACGGGCCGACGGAGAGCGGCATGTTCGAGATCGGGAACCTGCACAAGCTGATCCGCGACATCCCCAAACCGGTGATCGCCGCGGTCAACGGCGTCGCCGTCGGCGGCGGCCACGTACTGCACGTGCTGTGCGATCTGACCATCGCCGTCCGAGACCGCCCGGTTCGGCCAGGCCGGCCCGAAGGTCGGTTCGTTCGACGCCGGCTTCGGTTCCGCCTATCTCGCCAGGGTTGTCGGCGAGAAGCGGGCCAGGGAGATCTGGTTCCTGTGCCGTCAGTACGACGCGGCGACCGCTGAGCGCTGGGGCCTGGTGAACGCGGTGGTGCCCGCCGACCAGCTGCTGGCCGAGGCGAAGAGCTGGGCCAAGGAGATCGCCGAGAAGAGCCCCACCGCCCTGCGGTTCCTCAAGCAGTCGTTCAACGCCGACACCGACCACCAGGCCGGGCTGAGCAACCTGGCCATGTCCGCGCTCGACCTGTTCACCGCCTCCCCCGAGGGACTGGAAGGCGCCGCCGCGTTCGCCGAGAAGCGCCCGGCCGATTTCGTCCAGCACGTCAACTGGCACTGATCCGCGCCATCCCGACATCGAGAGACGACAAGACAATGGAGTTTTCACTCACCGCCGAGCAGCAGACCCTGGTGGATTCGGCCCGCCAGTACGCCCGGGAGGCGCTGGCCCCCGGCTACCAGGAGCGGGAGAAGGCCGGACGGATCGAGGAAGAGGTCCGGCTGGAGATGGGCGCGAAGGGCTTCATCGCACCCGAGATCTCCAAGGAGCTCGGCGGGCAAGGAGTTTCCCGGCTGACCTCCGGCATGCTGCTGGAGCAGATATCCACCGGCGACTTCAACGTCGGCTACCTGCAGGTGGTCGGCTCGCTGGTCGGGCAGATCCTCGCGCAGAACGCCCGGCCCGAGGTCGCCGCGCACTGGGTCCCGCAGATCACCAGCGGCGAGGGCATCGTCGGGATCGGCCTGTCCGAACCGCACGCCGGCTCCGACGCGGGCAACCCCCGCCTGCGAGCGGCGGTCGGACCGGAACGGTGGCGACTGGGTGCTCACCGGCGCCAAGTCCATGTCCCTGCTCGGCCCTGCCAACGGCGCGGTCGTCTTCGCCCGCACCAGTGACGAAGGGCCGGGGTCGCGGCATCACCGCGTTCGTGGTCGACCTGAACCAGCCTGGCGTCACCAAGGAGCCCTACTCCGACATGGGCACCAGGGCCGTCGCCCGCGGCGCCGCGCACTTCGACCACGTCCGGGTGCCGGCCGAGAACGTCCTCGGCGAGGTCGGCAAGGGTTTCTCCCAGGTCATGCAGGGCTTCGACTTCAGCCGTGCGCTGATCGGCCTGCAGTGCATCGGCACCGCCCAGCAGACCGTCGACGAAACCTGGGAGTACGTGTCCCAGCGGGAGGCCTTCGATCGGCCGATCAGCAAGAACCAGGGTGTCTCGTTCCCGCTCGCGGAGGCCGAAACCCTGCTCACCGCAGCACGTTTGCTGTGCTACCAGACGCTGTGGCTCAAGGACGCCGGGCCTGCCGCACACCGCCGAGGCCGCCATGTGCAAGTGGTGGGCGCCGAAGACCTCCTACGACGTCATCAACACCTGCCTGCTGCTGCACGGCCAGTACGGGTACCGCACCGAGAAGCCCATCGAGCAACGCCTGCGGGATGTCCTCGGACTGCAGATCGGCGACGGCACCGCGCAGATCATGAAGTTGATCATCTCCCGGCAAAAGCTGGGCCGGGCCCTAGCGCCCTGACCCACCACCTGAACCTCAGGGCGCACGCCGCGCCGCTGATGCCCCCGGGCCGGTCACGCCGACCGGACCGGCGGGCCGCAACCCCCACCCCAGAAACCAAACATACCACTACGACGCTGTACTGACAAAGGAGTCACCCTCATGGGCAAGCTCGACGACAAGGTCGCGATCATCACCGGCGCCGGCCGCGGCATCGGCCGCGGCATCGCGCGAGAAACTCGCCGCCGAGGGCGCCACCGTCGTCGTCACCGACATCGACGAACAGTCCGCCGCGACGACCGCGAAGGAACTCGGCGGCGGCGCCATCGGCCTGCGGGTCGACGTCACCAGCAAGGAATCGGTCGACCGAGATGGTCGCCGCAGGTCACCGAGAAGTTCGGCCGCATCGACGTTCTGGTCAACAACGCCGGCTGGGACAAGGTCGGCCCGTTCGTCGACAGCGACGAGGCCGACTGGGACCGGGTCATCGCGATCAACCTCTACGGCGTGCTGCACACCTCCAAGGCCGTCCTGCCGATCATGGCCGCGCAGGGCCACGGGCACGTGGTCAACCTCGGCTCCGACGCCGGCCGGGTCGGCTCGTCCGGCGAGGCCGTCTACTCCGCGGCCAAGGGTGGCGTCATCGCCTTCAGCAAGGCAACCGCCCGGGAAATGGCCCGCCACCAGGTCAACGTGAACTGCATCTGCCCGGGCCCGACCGACACCCCGCTGTTCGCCTCCATCGGCGGGGACAACCCCAAGCTCCGGGAAGCCCTGACGAAGGCCATCCCGTTCCGCCGGCTCGCCGACCCGTCCGACCTCGCCAACGCCGTCGCGTTCTTCGCCTCCGATGAAGCCGCGTACATCACCGGCCAGACCGTCAGCGTCAGCGGCGGCCTCACGATGAGCTGAAGCAGACCTGACATGACCTTCGACACGATCCTCACCCACGAGACCATCGACGAATACACCAAGGCAGGGCTACTGCGCGAACCGCACCATCACCGATTTCCTCGACGACGCCGCCGCCCGCACCCCGGACAAGGTCGCGGCGATCGACTCCCGCCGGCAGGTCACCTACCGCGAGCTGCAGGCCCAGACAGACCGCTGCGCCCTGGGTCTACTCGACCTCGGTGTGCAATCCGGCGACGTCGTGTCCTTCCAACTGCCGAACTGGATCGAGTTCCTGGTCCTGCACTTCGCGGCCACCCGGATCGGCGCCGTCAGCAACCCGCTGATCCCGATCTACCGCGACCGCGAGGTCGGCTTCATGGTCGGGTTCGCCGAATCGAAGGTCCTGGTCGTGCCGCGGGAGTTCCGCAAGTTCGACTATCCCGCCATGGTCGACCGGCTCCGACCGAGCTGGCCGGCACTGCAGCACGTGTTCGTCGTCGACGGCCAACCCGGCGACGCGAACCCGTCATGGGAAGCGTTCATGGACACCCCGTGGGAGGAACGCCGAGACCCGGCCGAACTCACCACGGTACGTCCGGACCCGAACGCGGTGACATTGCTGATGTTCACCTCCGGCACCACCGGAGAACCCAAGGGCGTCATGCACACCCACAACAGCCTCGTCGCGGCGATCGCGCCGCTCCCCGAGCGACTCGGTGTGGACAGTGACAGCGTCATCCACATGGCATCCACCCTGTCGCACCTCACCGGGCTGCTCTACGGTGCCCGCCTACAGACTCAGATCGGCGCCACCGGCGATCTACCAGGATGTGTGGAACAACGAACGGTTCGTGCAACTCATCGAACAGCACAAGATCACCTCACCTCGGCGGCGACACCGTTCCTGCACGACACGCTGAACGCACCGAACATCGACGCGCACGACGTGTCCTCGCTGCTCCGGTTCTGCTGCTTCGGCGCCCCCATCCCGCCGGCCATCGTCCGTCAGGCCAGGGCACGGTGGCCCGAACTGGCGGTGATCAACGGGTGGGGGCAGACCGAGGACGCCCTGGTCACCCTCGGCATCCCCGGTGACACGGAGGAGAAGTCGTCGACCGGGCCGGCTACCCGCTGCCGGGCATGCAGATCCGGGTCGTCGACGAGGCGGGCACCGTCCTGCCCGCCGACACCGACGGCCGGTTGCAGGTGACCGGGCCGTTCCTGTTCGCCGGTTACGCCAAGCGGTTGGAGATGACCCGGGAACTGTTCGACGGCAAGTGGTTCGACACCGGCGACATCGCGCGCATCGACCCCGACGGGTACCTGAAGATCTCCGGCCGGACCAAGGACGTGATCATCCGCGGCGGGGAGAACATCCCGGTCGCCTACGTGGAGAACGCGCTCTACGAGAACCCGAAGATCGCCTCGGTCGCGGTGGTCGGGATCCCGGATCCCAGGTTGCAGGAACGGGCCTGCGCCTGTGTCGTGCTCAGGCCCGGGGTGCAGGAGTTCACCTTCGCCGAGATGCAGCAGTTCCTCGGCGAGAAGGGCCTGGCCCGGCAGTACTGGCCGGAGAGCCTGGAGGTGATGCCGGAGCTGCCGTCCACCGCCAGCGGCAAGATCCAGAAGTTCCGGCTCCGCGAAGCGCTCACCGGTGCGTCATGACGGATCGGCGAGCATCACGCGTATCCTGGTGGCCGGGGTGCGGACCCCGTTCGGCCGGTACGGCGGCGGACTGGCCGCCGTCCGCCCGGACGACCTGGCCGCCCACGTGCTCCGCGAACTCAGCCGGCCGACTGCCGTCGGTGGACTGGGACGCGTTGGACGACGTGCTGCTCGGCTGCGCGAACCAGGCCGGTGAGGACAACCGCAACGTCGCCCGGATGGCGGCACTGCTGGCCGGGCTGCCGGTGTCGGCACCGGGCGGCACCGTGAACCGGCTTTGCGGGTCCAGCCTGGACGCGATCGCCATCGCGCTCCAGGGCGGTCCGCTCCGGGGACGCCGACCTGGTGCTGGCCGGCGGGGTGGAAAGCATGAGCCGCGCCCCGTTCGTCATCCCCAAGGCGACGTCGGCGTGCTCCCGCGCCGACCGAGATCCACGACACCACCATCGGTTGGCGGTTCGTCAACCCGGCGATGGCCGAGCAGTTCGGCACCGACTCGATGCCGGAGACCGCGGACAACGTGGCCGAGGAGTACGGCATCGCCCGGGCCGATCAGGACGCGTTCGCCCTGCGCTCGCAGGAACGCACCGCCAAGGCCATCGCATCGGGTCGGCTGGCCAGGGAGATCGCGCCGGTGACCATCCCGCAGCGGCGGGGCGAACCGGTCGTCGTCGACACCGACGAACACCCGCGGGAAACCTCGATGGACGGCGCTGGCCAAGCTGAGGCCGATCAACCCGGGCGGCACGCGTCACCGCCGGGACCGCGTCCGGCGTCAACGACGGCGCCGCCGCCGTGCTGGTCGCCTCCGAGGAGCCGCCGTGCGCAAGTACGACCTGACGCCGCTGGCCCGGGTCGACCTCGGCCGCGGTGGCCGGGGTGCCGCCCCGGATCATGGGCATCGGCCCGGTGCCGGCGACCCAGAAGCTGCTGTCCCGCAACGGGTTGACTCGTCGATCAGCTGGACGTGGTCGAGCTGAACGAGGCGTTCGCCGCGCAGGCCCTGGCCGTGCTGCGGCAGCTCGGCCTGCCCGACGACGCCGAGCACGTCAACCCCAACGGGGGAGCGATCGCCCTCGGCCACCCGCTGGGCGCCAGCGGCGCCCGGATCGCCCTGTCCGCCGCGCATCGAACTGCACGACCGCGGTGCCCGCCGCGCCCTGGCCACCATGTGCATCGGCGTCGGGCAGGGCATCTCCGTCCTGCTCGAATCCGCCTGATCCCGACCCCATCAAGAACCTGGAGCAGACCATGACCACCACCGAGTCGATCGCTAGTGGGGCCGTCACCGTCGACGAGGCCACCGGCCCCGTCGGCATCTACGCCGGGGCCGTCACCGCGGCGCCCACCCCGATCAGCGACCGGGCCCGCGACTACCTGAACCTGGACTCGCTGTTCACCGCCGAGGAACTGGCGCAGCGGGACAAGGTCCGCGCCTTCGTCGACGCGCGGATCCGCCCGAACATCGCCCGCTGGTACGAGGACGGCGCACTTCCCGCGGGAGATCGCCAAGCGAGTTCGGTGATCTCGGCCTGCTCGGGATGCACCTGAAGGGGTACGGCTGTCCCGGCCGCAGCGCCGTCGAGTACGGCCTGACTGCCCTGGAGCTGGAGGCCGGCGACTCCGGCCTGCGCACCTTCGTCTCGGTGCAGGGGTCGCTGGCGATGAGCGCCATCTACAAGCACGGCTCGGAGGAGCAGAAGCAGCAGTGGCTGCCCGGGATGGCCAAGGGCGAGCTGATCGGCTGCTTCGGGCTCACCGAACCGACCGCCGGCAGCGACCCCGGCGGCATGACGACCTACGCCCGCGGGACGGGACGGACTGGGTGCTCACCGGCGCGAAGCGGTGGATCGGGCTGGCGTCCATCGCGCAGGTCGCGGTGATCTGGGCGCAGACCGACGACGGGATCCGCGGGTTCGTCGTCCCGACGGACACCCCTGGGTTCACCGCGACCCCGATCGAGCCGAAGCTGTCGATGCGCGCCTCCATCCAGTGCGACATCACCCTCGACGACGTGCGGCTGCCCGCCGACGCGGTGCTGCCGAACGTGGTCGGGCTGAAGGGCCCGTTCGCCTGCCTGAACGAGGCCCGGTACGGGATCATCTGGGGCGCGATGGGCGCCGCCCGGGACTCCTTCGAGACCGCGTTGCGGTACAGCCAGCAGCGGAACCAGTTCGACAAGCCGCTCGCCGGGTACCAGCTGACCCAACACAAGCTCGCCGACATGGTGCTGGAGATCCAGAAGGGCATCCTGGTCGCGCTGCAGACCGGGCGGCTCAAGGACGCGGGAACGCTGTCATCCGCAGCAGATCTCGTTCGGGAAGCTGAACAATGTGCGGGAGGCCATCGAGATCTGCCGGGAGGCCCGCGCCATGCTCGGCGGCAACGGCATCACCCTGGACTACTCGCCGCTGCGGCACGCGAACAACCTGGAAAGCGTCCGCACCTACGAGGGCACCGACGAGGTCCACACCCTGATCATGGGACAGGCCATCACCGGCCTGGCCGCGTTCCGGTAAGGGCCGCGCCATGACAACCGTCAGAGCCGCCGCCCTCGCCTACGAGACGCTGCTGACCGACGTCACCGAGGCGTCGCGCTGATCACCATCAACCGGCCGGACGTCCGCAACGCGGTGAACCGGCAGGTGCAGCTGGACATCCGCGCCGCCCTCGATCGAGTTCCGAAACGACGATTCCGTCGCGGTCGTCGTCTTCACCGGCGCCGGGGAGAAGGCGTTCGTCGCCGGCGCCGACATCGCCCAGGTCCGCACCTACACCCTGCACACCGCCCTGGGCCCGATATGCAGCGGCTCTACGACGACGTCGAGGCCTACGAGAAGCCGACGATCGCCGCCGTCAACGGGTTCGCCCTCGGCGGCGGCTGCGAACTGGCGATGGCCTGCGACATCCGGATCGCCGCCGACACGCGCGGTTCGGGCTGCCGGAGACGAAGCTGTCGGTGCTGCCCGGCCGCTGGCGGCACCCAGCGGCTGGCGCGTCTGGTCGGGCACCGGCCGGGCGATCGAGATGATCCTCACCGGCCGGCTGGTCGACGCCGCGGAGGCGCGAGCGGATCGGGCTGGTCACGTCTGTCGTCCCGGGTCCGACTTGCTGGGCTAAGGCCCGCGAGGTCGCCGGGCAGATCATGGCCAAGGGCCCGCTGGCGGTGCGGCTGGCGAAGTTGGTGATCCGGGCCGGGATGGACGCGGACCAGCGCACCGGCCTGGTCGTCGAGCGGCTCGCCCAGGCCCTGCTCTACACGACCGAGGACAAGGCCGAGGGCGCCGAGCGCGTTCCTGGAGAAGCGCCCGCACCAGTCTTCAAGGGGAACGATCATGCCTGACGACATGGAGCGCCGAGATCAAGAATGTCGTCGTCGTCGGCGCGGGCACGATGGGCTCGCAGATCGGCATGGTCTGCGCCCTGGCCGGCTATCGACGCGACCGTCACCGACCTCGCGCGGCCGACGCGCTGGATCGCGCGGAAGACCAACTGCGGCAGCGGCTGACTCGCGACGTCGAGAAGGGCCGCCGCACCAGCGAGGACGTCGACGCCGCGTTCGCGCCGGTTGACGTTCAGCACGGACCTCGACGCGGCGCATCGACCGCGGACTACGTCATCGAGGCAGCCGTCGAGAAGCTGGACGTGAAGCGGCAGCTGTTCGCCGACCTCGATCGGGTCGCGCCGCCGCACGCGATCCTCGCGACCAACTCGTCCAGCATCGTCTCGTCCCGCATCGCCGACGCCACCGGGCGCCCGGACCGGGTCTGCAACCTGCACTTCTTCAACCCGGCGCTGGTGATGAAGTGCGTCGAGGTGGTCCGCGGACCAGACGACTCGGACGACACAGTGGAGACTTCGATCGACCTTGCCCGCCGGCTCGGCAAGGACGCCGGTGGTGCTGGACCGGGAGATCCCCGGGTTCATCGCCAACCGGATCCTCGGCGCCGTGCGGGACGAGGCGATCTTCCTGCTGGAGAACGGCATCGCCTCCGTCGAGGACATCGACACCGCCTGCCGCACCGCGCTGGGCTATCCGATGGGCCCGTTCGAGCTGATGG
This sequence comes from uncultured Actinomycetota bacterium, assembly GCA_963730295.1. Taxonomy (GTDB): domain Bacteria; phylum Actinomycetota; class Actinomycetes; order Mycobacteriales; family Nakamurellaceae; genus Nakamurella. Next base: position 134,705 of record CAVSRE010000022.1, read on the forward strand.
ACCTGACCGGGATCGACATCGGCTACCTGACCAAGAAGGACCGGTACGCCGAATCCGGTGACCCGAAAGACCAACCCAGCAAGAGTGTCACGGCGCTCGTGGAGCGCGGCGAACTGGGCCGCAAGACCGGCCGCGGTTGGTACGACTACGACGAGGCCGGCACCAAGACGCCGCGCCCAACAGAACAGGTGAGAACGTCATGAGCATTGATGCACCCGCGGTGCCGCTGGACTTGACAGCCGGCCTGACCACCCCGAGGGGCACCGACTACTACCTGCTGTCCGAACTGCTGACCGACGAAGAGCGCGAGATCCGAGACCGGGTAAGGAACTTCGTCGACACCCAGGTGCTGCCGATCATCAACGATTACTGGGAACGCGCGCAGTTCCCGTTGGAACTGGTGCCGAAGATCGCCGAGCTGGGCGTGGTCGGCGGGACGATCCGGGGTACGGCTGCCCGGGCCTGTCCCGCCTGGCGGCCGGGCATGGTCGACCCTGGAAATGGCCCGCGGCGACGGCAGCGTCAACACCTTCCTCGGCGTGCAGAACGGCCTGGCGATGGGGTCGATCAACATGCTCGGCTCCGAGGAGCAGAAACAGCGATGGCTGCCCGGCAATGGCCCGGCTGGACAAGGTCGGCGCGTTCGCCCTGACCGAACCCGGGCCACGGTTCCGATTCCGTCGGGCTGGAGACCACCGCCCGCCGCGACGGCGACCACTGGATCCTCAACGGGGCCAAACGGTGGATCGGCAACGGCAACATCGCCCACGTCGTCATCGTCTGGGCCCGGGACGTCGCCGACGGCAAGGTCAAGGGCTTCGTCGTCGAGAAGAACGAGACAGCACTGGAAGCCACCACCGGCTACCCGGAGGGTTATTCCGCGGAACTGATCACCGGGAAGATCGGCAAACGCGCCATTTGGCAACCCGACATCACTTTGACACGACGTGCGGGTGCCCGAGGCCAACCGGCTCGCGGAGGCGCAACTCGTTCCGCGACGTCTCCAGGGTGCTGACCGCGACCCGCGGCGGAGCGTCCTGGGAAGCGGCCGGGCATGCCGTCGCCGCCTACGAGGCCGCCCTCGACCTACGCCGGCCAACGCGAACAGTTCGGCAGACCCATCGCGGGATACCAGCTGGTGCAGAACAAGCTGGCCAACATGCTCGCCGAGGTCACCACCATGCAGCTGATGTGCTTCCGGATGGCGCAGCTCCAGGAGCAGGGCAAGCTCACCGGGCCGATGGCCTCGCTGGCCAAGATGTACACCGCGCAGAAGGCCCGAGGAATCTGCATGGAGGCCCGGGACATCCTGGGCGGCAACGGGTTACTCCTGGAGTACCACGTCGCCCGGCACATGACCGACATGGAGGTCGTGCACACCTACGAGGGCACCGACAGCATCCAGTCCCTGATCGTGGGGCGGGATGTCACCGGCATCTCGGCCTTCGCCTGAGCCTGCCGGTCCCAATCAAAGGAGCAACACGATGCGAGCGCTGCGCGCGCACGACCTGGACGGCCCGTCCGGATTGGCGGTCGACGAGGTCCCCGAGCCGGCACCCCCGGCGGACGGCATGGTGCGGATCGCCGTGCACGCCGCCGGCATCGGGTTCGTCGACACCCTTGTTGCACGTGGCCTTTATCAGGTGCGGCAGGAACCGCCGTACACACCGGGCATGGAGGTGGCGGGGGAAGTGGTCTCGGCACCGCCGGCGTCCGGGCTCAGCGTCGGGCAGCGGGTCTACGCCTCGGTGCCGGTCGGCGGCTGCGCAGAGACGGTCTGGGCACAGGCGCACCTGGTCGCCCCACTGCCCTTTTCGCTCAGCGTCGCCCAAGGTGCGGCGATGGTGGTCAATGACCACACCGCCCACCTTGCGCTGACTCGCCGGGCCGGACTTCGACCCGGCGAATCGGTGCTGGTGCACGGTGCAGCGGGCGGTCTCGGCTCGGCGGCGGTGCGCATCGCCGCGGCACTCGGCGCTCGAGTCACCGCGGTGGCCAGTACGCCGCAGCGTCGGGAGGCGGCGACCGCGGCCGGGGCACACCAGGTATACGAGCCGGAGGCATGGCTGGACTCAGTTCGGGCGGACGGCGGCGCGGACATCATCATCGACCCGATCGGCGGCGACATCTTCGACGCGTCGCTGCGGGCACTGGCCCCCGAAGGCAGGCTGCTCACCCTCGGCTACGTCTCTGGCCGTATCCCGTCGGCCCCGGCGAACCGGTTGCTGTTGCGCAACTGTGACGTCCGAGGCGTCAATTGGGGCGGGATGATCGCCGCGCATCCGGAACTGTTCCGATCGACCGCGGACAATCTGGCCACCCTGCTGGACAACGGGATGCCCCCGTCCATCACCGTCGAGTACGACCTCGCCGACGCCGCAACCGCGTTCACGGCGATCGAGCAACGGAACATTGTCGGCAAGACGGTGCTGCTCGTGCGCCAGTCCGGAGCCGTGGCGGCATGAACGGCTCACCCATCACCGGTCAGGTGTCGCCGGTTCCGCGACCTGATCCAGATCCAGGCCAACGAGAAAGCCGAGATCCATCGTGAGCACAGTGGCGACAACAACGCATCATCGGGTGCTGATGTCTGATGTGGATCTCGTTCAGGTCCACTACGCGCGGATGTACCTGTGGATGGACCACGGATTCAATCAACTGTTGCACGACCTGGATCACCCGCTATCGACACTCTTGCGGCAGGGGTGGGCAACACCGGTCGTTGACTCACATTGCAACCACCTCCGGCCGGTGACGTTGGACGACGAGTTCACCCTGGTCACTCAGGTGATCGAAGTCGGTCGCAGCAGCTTCGTAGTGGGCCACGACTTCGTCGACGCCACCGGCCTTTTCGCGCGAGGGGAGTGCCGTCACGTCTGGATACGAACCCATCCGCAGCATGCGGCTCTGGAGGTCCCGGGATGGCTCCGGCAGGCTCTCATACCCAGGGTGGCCGAGATTGGAAACGGAGCCATATCGGCACGGAGGACGTCCTCGTCTGATGTCCCGGTTAGCCCTGCTTGACGTCGATCGTCGTGCCGGTCATGCCGCATCCGTCCGGGAATGAATAGAGCTTCATAGAAATTGTCCGGCCAGCGCGAACATGCACGCGGCGGTCGGAAAAAGTTCGATCAGGGTCTTGACGGCGGAGGCGAGCGTCTCTAACCTGATGACAGATCGAATGAGTAGTCATTCAAAAACTAGGGTTGGCTAGGCACAATCGAGTGCCCATCGAGCGCTCTGCTACTGGCAGGGCGGTCTCAAAGGAGAGATCTGAGATGACTTTGACCAGGACGCATGATCAGGACACTCGTCGTAGACGGACGGTGGTGTGGGCCGTCGCCCTGGCCACTACCGGCATGGTTTTTGATGGGTACGACCTTGTTGCTTATGGCGCAGTGGTGCCGACGTTTTTGAAGGATCCCAGCCAGCTCGGGGAAGTCACGCCCGCGGTCGCGGGGACCCTGGGCAGTTATGCCCTGTTGGGGATGTTGTTCGGTGCCCTGCTGGCCGGCGCGTTCGGTGACATCGTCGGCCGCCGCCGGGTCATGCTCACCGCGTACGCGTGGTTTTCCATCGGCATGGCCGTCACCGCGTTCATGCACACCACCACGACATTCGGTATTTTCCGGTTTGTCACGCTGGGCTGGCGGAGTCGACGGGCTCGAGCACCACGACGGCTGTTTCGGCCGGCCGCAGTGCTGCGTACCCGTCAAGGTTCTTGTCGATCTCGGCCCAACGCGCCCAAAGGCGCTCCCGCTCGGCTCCCTGTGCGCGACGCGCGCGGATCTGGCGCACACCGTCTCGTGTCCGAACGGTCGCGACCGGATGCGCTTGCAGGTTGAGCCACCATGCCGGTTCGGCGGCACCCCACCCGTTCATGGCCATCGTGACCAGGTTTTCGCCGTGCTCGATGTAGCCGAGGACGACCCGTCGAGGCTGCCCGCTGCGCCGCCCGGTTGTCGTGAGCCACAGCGCCCCCCAGCCGCCTGGCTTCGGCCGCCACAACCCCAGCCGGCCTCGGGTTGTACGTAGCAGCGCGCGGTGAGCGTGCCAGAACCCGACGATGAACCAGCGAGGTTGCAGTCTGGGTGGGCCGCCGGCGCTTGCCGTCGGTGCCCGATCGTGCCGACTCCCGGTCATGGCACCATAGTCAACTCTTGGCGGTCAGGTGGAGTAGGGCCCAAAGTCCTCCGACCGAGCCGCGAGCCGTCTCTCGCGATCGTCAACCGTTGCACGCCCCGGCTGTCGAGAACCAGGAAACCCTGTCGAGCCGAACGGTCGCCGTCACCCTAGTCCCGCGAGCTGCCGACGCGGGGTCAACCCTCGTTACATGTAACCTTGACACGTAGTGAACACCAGGGATCGCGTTCGAGAGCACCGGCGGCGGTTGCGCGCGCAAGGGCTGAGGCCCGTCTAAATCTGGGTTCAAGACGTGCGGGCACCGGAGTTTGTTGCGGAAGCACACCGGTAGTCCGCGGCAATCGCGACCAGCGAGCAGGAGGCCGACGATCAGGCGTTTGTCGACGCAATTTCCATCGACTTGAGTGCCGACCCCGAGTCCGCGGAGTGAAGCGGGGATATCCACGTCACCGCAGCTCGTGGCCAATACACCGGCAAACCCCGACCGGCAGTCATCGTCCAGGATGATCGCTTCGACGCGACCACTTCGGTCACGGTGTGCCCCCTGACCACGAACCCTGTCGAGGCCGTGACCAAGTTGTTCAGGTCGAAGAAGGTGCGTAGTGGGCTTCGGTCTCCATCGCCGCCGGTGGGCAAGGGCATGGTGTGATGTCCCGCGCGTTCCGGTTGGTGGCGATGTCGCCACCGCTGCCGAAGCAGACCATTCTGGCCCGGCTATCGGGCGACGACCCGCCGGTACACCCTTGCTTCCCACGGCAGCAGCGATAGCCGCGGTTGGGATGGCTCCGGTGCCGGCGCATTGCTCAGCAGTAGCTCGCTGTTCTCCCATTCCCCGGCAAAGGGAATCTGGTCGGCGATCGCAGTCCGGCCGGAGAAATTGCCCAGCACCAGCAGTTCCACGTCGTCGAGCCTGCGTGTGAATGCGTAGATCTGTTCGTGTTCGGGCAGCAACATGGTGAAATTCCCATGGACCACGGCCGGTTCGCGGTGCCGCAGGTCGATCAGCGCCCGGTAGTGGTGCCAGACCGAATTGGGGTCCGCGAGCGCCGCAGCGGCGTTGATCTGGTGGTAATTGGGGTTGGCGGGAATCCAGGGCTCCCCCGTGGTGAAGCCGGCGTTGGCCGAATCGTCCCACTGGACAGGCGTTCTGGCGTTGTCCCTGCCCATGGTCCGCAGAGCGATCAGCACGGAATTCGGTGATTGTCCCGCTGCGACGGCCTCCGCGAAATGGTTGATCGCTTCGATGTCGCGGAAATCGCTGATCTGCTCGAACGGGGCGTTCGTCATGCCCAGTTCCTCGCCCTGGTAGATGTACGGGGTGCCGCGGTGCAGGTGCAGCAGGGTGCCCAACAGCTTGGCCGATCGCACCCGGAACTCGCCGTCGTCGCCGAACCGCGACACCGCGCGCGGCTGGTCGTGGTTGTTCCAGTACAGGCTGTTCCAGCCGACCTCGGCCAGGCCTGCCTGCCACCTGCCCAGCGAAGCCTTCAGGTCGACCAGTCGCAGCGGGTGGACGTCCCACTTGGACGCGCCCTGGTCCAAAGACACGTGCTCGAACTGGAACACCATGTCGACCTCGGCCCTGGCCGGGTCGGTGAACAGCCGGGCCTCATCGACGGTGCAGCCCGGCATTTCGCCGACGGTCAGCAGCTGGGCTTGCCGTCCGGCGAACACCTCGCGGTGCATCTCCTGCAGGTACTCGTGCAGTCGCGGACCGTTGATGTAGTAGGGCGATCCGTCGCCCCACTGGCCGGTGTGCGGGTGGCCGTCCGGGAGGGAAGTGTCCTTGGAGATCTCGTTGATGACGTCCATCCGGAAGCCGTCCACCCCGCGGTCCAGCCACCAGCGCATCATCTCGTACACCGCCTGCCGGACCTCGGAGTTCTCCCAGTTCAGGTCGGGTTGCTTGCGGGAGAACAGGTGCAGGTAATACTCGGCGGTGTCGGAGTCGTACTGCCAGGCCGACCCGGAGAAGAACGAACCCCAGTTGGTGGGCTCGGCGCCGGGATCGCCGCCATGCATACCCTCCCGGGCCGGGCGCCACCAGTACCAGTCGCGCTTGGGATTGTCGGCCGACGACTTCGACTCAACGAACCACGGGTGCTCGTCGGAGGTGTGGTTGACCACGAGGTCCATCACCAGCTTCATACCGCGCCCGTGTACGGCCTCCAGCAGGGCATCGAAATCGGAGAGCGTGCCGAAGACCGGCTCGATGTCGCGGTAGTTGCTGATGTCGTAGCCCGCGTCGTCCTGGGGCGAGGGGTACACCGGTGACAACCAGACGACGTCCACGCCCAGATCGGCCAGATAGTCGACCTTGGCGGCGATCCCGCCCAGATCACCGACCCCGTCTCCGTCCGAGTCGGCGAAACTGCGCGGGTAGATCTGGTACACGACAGCGGACTTCCACCACTGCCGATCCTCAACTGGTATCGCCGGCAGCCCCGGTGACTCGGTGGCCGGCGCCAGGATCTGGTCGCTGCTCATCGTGATTCCCTTCTGGCGGGGTCGCGCTAGTGCGACGAAGTAGTGAGCGCACTGCCTCACTGGAAGGCTTCCATACATCCGCGGCACCTGCATCGGTGCGCAACGCCGGCACGACCCGCGCCCTCCCGCCTGATCCTGGCCGCCAGTAACCGGTCGATGCTGCCCGAATTGAGCCCTTTGCGTGTCGGGGTCGGGACCAGAAGACCAGCGGATCCCGACCGCGGCGGTCTGGGCCGTGACCACCCTGCGCCGGCCGAACGCCGAGCACCGGGCGCAACGGCGACTTCCTGGGCTGCAACAGGCTTCCGAAGTGCCGCGAGACACGGAACCTGGGATCTCCTTCTCGGCGCAAGGCAACTCGGTGACGCTGCGGCACGACTGGGACGCATATCGCGCGAATCGTTGGCGCAGCGATCACGCGGGTTCGGTGTGTCAAGTGGCATTGAGCGTTCAAGCATCTCCAGGGGTGGGGATCGCTCCGGCCCGGGTCCGGAATCCGTCGCCCCGGTTCGTCATCGGCGTCATCGAACCCTCGGTTCATGCCGTTACTGGATTTCTCCCCGGGTGTGCGGCCGACAGCGACGTCCCGAGTGAACCTGTGCAAACCACTGCGGCGTACGCGCCGAGGGACACCCGCTGATCCGATCAGAACGGAGGATAATAGACATATCGGACACACACGCCCGAAGCGGGCATGAGGTTCCGCTCAGCCGACTTGCCAGGGTGCGGCCTTGCCCGTGACTGAAAGGTGTTGCCGCGCAGAAAAAGGCGGTCAACCAGCGGGATGGGATGGTCCACGTGGCAGGCTCTCATGGCGATGCCGACGGGGCCGGGCCGTCGGGATTCGAGGATGACACCCTAGCGGTCAGCCTCGCTGCGCTGGCGCGGCTATCGGCGGCCCGGTTGAGCCTGGAGGACCTGCTGACCGAGGTGGCTACCTTTGCTGTGCAAGCGATCCCGGGGGCGGAGGGCGCGGGGTTGACGCTGCTCGAGGCGGACCGGGCGGACACCATCGTGAAGAGTGCACCCTTCGTGCGAGAGGTCGACGACATCCAGTACCGCCTGGGTGAGGGCCCGTGTATCACCGCGGCCGCAGTGGGCAGGCCGATGCGGTCCGGGTCGCTCGGCGGGGACCACCGATGGCCCAGGTTCGGGCCCAGGGTGGGGCGGTTGGGTGTGCACAGCGTGCTGTCTCTGCCGCTGATCAGTGCCGATCAGGTCGTCGGTGCGGTGACCGTCTACGCGCACGCGAGGGACGCCTTCGATGAACAGGCCGAGCGGGTGGGTCAACTGTTCGCGGCCCCGGCAGCGATCGCAGTGCAGAACGCGCACGTTCTCGCGCAAACCCGACGACACGCGGCGAGGTTGAAATCCGCGTTGGCCCACCGGGCCGTGATCGATCAGGCCATCGGCATCGTGATGAGCCGCACCGGGGTGTCCGCGGACCAGGCCATAGATCGACTTCGCGACATGAGCCAGCAGCAGGCTACGAAGTTGACCACTGTTGCCGAGAACGTTGTATTGGAGGCCGTCCGGCGCGCCCGGGCCCGGCGCAAGCACGAAACCTGATCCATGCGGCCGGGCATGCCCGGCGGTGTCAGCCGAGCTCCTGGAACAGAGTGAGTTGCAACCCTGCAGGGCCGTCAAGGCGCGCATTGATCGAATTCCACGGCGTCCGGGTCGGTGGGGCTATCACGACGGCACCCGCGCCTTCGAGGTCCGCTGTCGTGGTGGCGACATCGGTGACTTCGAAGGCAACTCGAATTCGCCCGGCCACCCGGCGGCCAACCTCCACCTCGTCGATGTATGCCGCGTAGGCGGGATCGTTGATTTCCAACGTCGCGCGGCCGACATCGAGGATCGTCACCCGTCCGCCATTGGCCCGGTACGTGCCCTGCACGGACAGGCCAAGGGCGTCCCGGAAGAACGTCAGGGCCTCGTCGTAGTCAGCTGCGGTGACCACCAGTCGCAATTCGCGGACCTGAGCCACGGTCTTCTCCGTTCCGAGTGAGAGTTTCGCTTGCGGAATGCGAGTCGATGATGGCAATGCTGGGGCATGATCGGGGCCGGCTTTGTTGGGCGGTGGCAGGATCGTCGGACGCAGTTGCGGCCACCCGACCCTAACCCGCTCGTTTTCGTACTCGTGGCCCTCAGAATCTCGAACCTCCGAGGATTGCCGCTCGCTGGTTTCCTGATCGACGCGCCGGTTTTGCAGCCGTGAAGCCGGTTCAGGATGTGGCATGTCGCGAGTTCATTGGCGACGACCGATCTTTCATCTGATCTACGGGCGATATTTGGGGATCAGTGTTGGAGTGTGTTGTTACACGCTTCCACCGGATCGTGCCCTGGTGGTGGCATGTCACAAACTCAGGACGAGCCTCAGTCCGCGGTCGACATCGCGCATCACTGACTGCGGTGTGCTGCCGATCCAGTCGGTGAGGTCGCTCTTGTTCAAGGTGACGAGCGCGGTGACGTTCACGACGGAGTCGCGGGGGAGCCCGGTGACCGTCGCAGGAAGGAAAGTGTTACCCGGCATTGTTGCCAAAGCGGTGTTGGAGGTGACGACCGCGGCCAGCACCGTGGCCAGCCGGCTGTGGTTGTAGGACGAAGCCTGAATGACCAAGATCGGTCGTCGCTTGGCCGGCCTACTCCCCGCGGCGGGAACGAGATCAGCCCAGAACAGGTCGCCGCGTTCGATCACCACTCTGCTTCGGTGTCAGTCAGCACGCGATGACCGACTGCAACCGCGTCAGCCCCGGATTGATCGACCGCCTCGAGCCGAGCCAGGGCGGTATCGATCTGGACCGTGATCGACTGCGCATCGAGTTCGTCAAGATAGTGCCGGGCCGCAGTGGCGAAGAACTCGGATCTGCTCATGCCGAGGTCTCGGGCCCGCGCAGAAGCGCGCTCGAAAGTGTCATCGGGGATGGAAATAGCGGTCTTCACGCCACCAGTATAACCAGGTATGACCGCGCGTTTAGTCGCAACGGAACTCGACGCCCCATGGCTCCCCGATCAGGGAGCTGAGGCGTTGATGAGGCGTCGCACGGTGGGTGCACGGGCAGCCCGCCGACACGGAGTTGTCCCGGATCACGTGGTCGACGCGATTGCCACAATCAACACAGGCGATCCAAGCGGGCGGCGATCGCGGCGTAGGCCCGGCCAGCCGAGCGTTCGGCGCGGATGCGTTCGATGCCCGGAGGGAATCCCGTCGCCATCGGCCCATGACCCTGTACGCAATAGGCACCGCGACAGGCGCGGGTGGGCATTTTCCGCGGTCCGCGCCATCCTGGGGAACCCCACCTACGCCGGTCGCCGGGTCTGGAGGAGGCAGGAGAAGTTCGAGTCCCTGCTCGACCCTTCCGACGTCGCGCCGGGAGTCAGACCCGGATGCGCTGGAAGGAGAAGGAGGCCTGGATCCGACCCGGGCAGTTGACTCACCCGGCCATCGTCGAGGAGCACCTGGTCGCCGCGGCGGAAACAGCTCCTGTCGGCGCGCGTCCGTCCCGAGCGCACCCGACAGCGACCGACCGACCATCCGTATGCCCTGCGGAGGCTGCTCGAGTGCGGCATCTGCGGCTCGATGATGCAGGGTTCATTCCGCAAGTCACGGAGTGATGGTCCAGGGCGTGTGCTCTATCGGTGCGAGATCCGGCGTAACCGCGCGCTGCCGGCGGAGTTGATCGGGCATCCAGCAACCGCCTACGTGCGGCAGGACGCCAACGTCGACAAGCTCGACCAGTGGATCTCGTCGCTGTCCTCCGCCGAAGTACTCGCCGCCGGCCAGCTGCCGGACCCGGCATCCGACCAACAACGCGCCGCCCTGGGTCCCGACATAGGGTGCGTGGGGGTTTGAGCGTGCCCGAGGGGGGACTTGAACCCCCCAACAAGGCCGATTTCTGAACCGCTAATCTGTAAAACCCCAGTTCAGCGCAGCATACCGTTGAGCGATCGAGGCTACCAACCGGTCGATGTGTTGACGCCGTCAACACCCTCCGGGGCGGTTGTTATGCCCTGACCTGAACGAGTGAGGCCGGCACCTGACCGATGCCCCCAACCGCATGGGACCGCCAATTGAACGATCAACGGAACCAGGTTTCGGCATCCGGCCATCGGTCACTTTGCCGGGGAACCTGGAAGCGGGAAACTTGTCACCAGGCCGAACTACCGAACCGTCCCGCGCCACGGACGGCTGACGCCAAAGGGTGTGAGCTGTGCCCGCGAGGAAGGAGACCCTGGTCGAGGTCGACGGGCAGGAGTTGGTGCTCACCAACCTGGACAAGGTGCTGTACCCGGCGACGGGGACGACGAAGCGCGACACCTTCGAGTACCTGACGGCGGTGGCCAACGTGATGGTGCCACGTCTGACGGGCCGGCCGGTGACCCGTAAACGTTGGCCGAACGGCGTGGACGGCCAGTCGTTCTTCGCCAAGGACCTCGATATGGGCACACCGGGGTGGCTGGAACGCGTTCAGGTGGACCATTCGTCGGCGCCCAAGTTCTATCCGGTGGCCTCTTCCCTGGCCGCCTTGGTCTGGTTCGGTCAGTCGGCGGCTTTGGAGTTGCACGTCCCGCATTGGCGGTTCGCCCTGTCCGGTCCGATCGCCCATGGCGGGCGGTCCGGGGGTGTGCACCGGGGCGGGACGCGGCGGTTCCCGGATCGGGTGGTGTTCGACTTGGACCCGGGCCGGGCGCCGGGCTGGCCGAATGCGTGGAGGTCGCGTTCCTGGTGAGGGAACGCCTGGGTGCGTTGGGTGAGCGGATCGTGCCGGTGACCAGCGGCTCGAAAGGCATGCACCTGTACGTGCCGCTGCCTGACCCGATCACCTCCGGGGACGCGTCCGTCTGGGCCCGGCAGGTGGCCGAGGAGATGCGAAAGCGCTGCCCCGACTGGTGGTCTGGAGAATGACCAAGGCGTTGCGGGAGGGCAAGGTCTTCTTCGACTGGTCGCAGAACGCGGCCGCGAAAACCACGATCGCGCCGTATTCGATGCGCGGCCGAGAGCACCCGATGGTCGCCGTCCCGCGCACCTGGGACGAGCTGGCCGCCGGCGACCTGGTCCACCTGGACTATCGGCAGGTGATGGCCAGGGTGGCCGCCGGCATCGACCCGCTCGGGGAGTTGCACGGGCAGCGGGCGCAAGCGGCCCGTACCGGTGCACGACCGTCGCCCACATCGCAGTCCCGCCCACTGGTGATCAAGGCCCGTCCTGGCCGCGTCGGCTCGTCCCGCAGCCGCCCGGGCGCAGCCGCCCGCCCGGAGGATGCCGCCGCCCGTGGGGTCGAACTCGACCTTGCCGATGGCGCTGAGTCCGATGTTGGCCTCGCCGGGCAAAGTCGAGATGGTGACCGACCCGGCGCTGTGGCGGTGGGAGGGTAAATGGGATGGCATGCGGGCCTTGGCCTTTGTGGTGTGGAGTGACCCGTCGACCAGTGGGCCCGATGGTTTGTCCGTGCGGTCCCGGATCGGCCGGGACAACACCGCCCCGTTCCCCGAGATGTGGGAGCTGCCCGAACTGCTAGCCCGGCACACAGCCGTCCTGGACGGTGAGATCGTCTGCTTCGACCAGGACGGGCGCACCGATTTCGGCATGAGGCAGCAGCGAATGGGCCAGACCCGGCCGTCGGTGATCGCCACGAACGCGAAACGGTTCTCGGCCAGCTTCCTGGTCTTCGACGTCCTGCACGTGGACGGGATCTCGTTGCTGGGCACGAGGTATGACGACCGCCGCAGGATCCTCGCGGTCTTGCCGCTGAACGGTGAGCACTGCACTGTGCCCCACCAGATGACCGGCACCCTCGCCGACGCGATGGCGCGCACCGAAGCTGCCCACTGGGAGGGCATCGTCGGGAAACGGGTCGACTCCACCTACACGCCCGGCACCCGGTCAAAGGCCTGGGTGAAGGTGAAACACCTGCTGTCCATGGAAGCCGTCATTGTCGGGTGGCAACCCGGGCAGGGCGGACGCACCGACCGGATCGGCTCACTGGTCATGGCCATCCCGAGCACCGACGAAATCGGGAACCCCGCCGGCGGCTGGCGGCAGGTCGGCAAAGGCACCGGTTTCACCGACCAGGCACTGCGGAACCTCGCCGACGAACTCGCGCCGTTGCGGCGGGACACCCCACCCCTGGACACCAAAACCTTCGCCGCCGAAGTCCGCGGCGTCCGGTAGGTGCGACCTGAACTCGTCGGCAAAGCCGCCTACACCGAATTGACCGCGTCGGGCGGCACCTTCCGCCACCCCCGTTGGCGGGCCGCCGATACGACAAACTCATCGACCACCTGAAATCCCCGGCTGAGCCCGCAGCCCCACAATGCCGGCCAGGACCAGCCGCAGCCACGGCCTCCCGGCAACGTCCGTGAACCCGAGACTGTGCACACCGGCGTGTGGAGCCACATCGTGCGGTGCTGGTCTACCAACTCGCTTCGTACGAATATTGGCGGGCACAGCTGGGTCGAGACGATCTCGAATACGGTCAATTCGGCGAGAACTTCACGGTCGAAGGGCTTTCCGATAACCAGGTCTGCGTAGGTGACCGTTACGAGATCGGCCAGGCGCTGTTCGAGGTCAGCCAACCGCGGGTCACCTGCTATCGGGTCGGCATGCGGCTCGCAGAGCCCCAATTGCCTGCGCTGCTGGTCAGCCACCGGCGACCAGGGTTCTACTTGCGCGTGCTGCGGGAAGGTGTCGTCCGAGCCGGTGATCCAATCATCCAGGAGGCTGCCGGACCGGGTCGGATGACGGTGTCCGCCATCGACGCCCTGCTCTACCTGCCGGGGCACGATCGGGACGGGATGGGACGGGCGCTGGGCACAGCGCGCTGAGTCCGAGTTGGAAAGAGTCGTTCAGCTCAATGCTGGCGGATACATCGGGCACGGCCGGGAACGTTGGACTGACCGACGCGGCCGCCGCGCCGCCGGTAGCGTGGCCGGGTTTTCGTCCCGTGCGGGTGGTCGCCGTCAACGCGGAAACCGACACCGTCACCTCGATTCGGTTGGGTTCGGATGACGGCTCGCCGTTGCCACCCGCCCTGCCCGGTCAGTTCATCGTGATGCGCCTGCTGCTGGGCGACTCGGGGGCCCCGGCGACCCGCAGCTATTCGTTGTCCAGCGCACCGGGGTCACCCGAGTACCGGATCAGCGTCAAGCGTGAACCGGGAGGAGCGGTCAGCGGCTTCGTACAGACCCACCTCAAGGCCGGGGCGTCGGTCGAGATTGCCGCCCCACGTGGCGGTTTCATCCTCCGCGACGGCGCCGGACCCGCCCTGCTGATCTCTGCCGGGATCGGTTGCACACCGGTCCTGGCGATCCTGGCCGCGCTGGCCGCGAACAAGTCGGATCGGCAGATCCGCTGGCTGCACGGAGCGCGCAACTCCGCTGAGCACCCGTTCGTCGATGAAGTACGCGGGTTGATCGCTCAACTGCCGAACGGCAGAGACGAGATCTGTTACAGCGTACCGCTACCGGCGGACGAAGTCGGCGTTGATTACACCTACCGCGGCCGGTTGAATGCCGATCTCCTGATGGGCCTGGAGCTACCTCGAGATGCCAGTGCCTACGTCTGCGGACCCGCCGTGTTCATGGACGACATCACCTCCGCGCTGGTGGATCTCGGGCTGGAACCAGGTCAGGTTCGAACCGAGGCCTTCGGCGCCGGCCCGGCCATCACTCCCGGCATCTCCGCGAGTCCGACCGTTGCACCCCACCCCCCTACTGGGCAAGCGGGCACCGGACGGCCGGTGACATTTACCCGCAGCGGCCTCACCCTGCCGTGGCGGGCGGATATGACGAGCCTGCTGGAATTCGCCGAAGCCTGCGACATTCCGACCCGCTGGTCCTGCCGCACCGGCATCTGCCACACCTGCGAGGTCGGCCTTCTCACCGGTTCGGTCACCGACGACCCGGCGCCGATCGACCCACCGGCAGCCGGAAACGTCCTCATCTGCTGTTCAACACCGCTGGAGGACATCGCCATCGACCGGTGAATCGGCCACTTCTACAGGCATCCCGATCAAACCCGGGCACGTCATGGAACCTATTTCAGTTGTTCTGGCCTGTCCCAACCGTGGAATCGGGAATGGTCCCCGGCCGCCCAAGCCTGGCGAAGTCCCGGCGAGTCCAGGTCCCAGTCCGGGCGGATCTCGCTGGTCGCCGCACGGAGGTCACGCCAGAGGTCGTCGACCGACGGCCGACCCCAGAACCAGTAGCCGTTGTAGATGCTGTGGATGAGCAGTCCGGGCTTGAGTACGAGCGTATGCGGGATCATCGGGTTGTGGTCCGGGTCGGTGTATTCCTGGATGTCGAGGTCCTGCTGAATGGTCCGCCCGGGGTCGGAAAGGAACGTCCATTGCGCACCGACCGCCGCTCGGAATTCCTGCAGCGTGTGGTGTTCGTCGGTGGAGATGGTGATCATTTGGGTGTACGCCACCGCGACCTTCGATTGGAATGCCGCCAAATCGTGGTGTTGCTGGTGTTCTTTCGGGCAGTAGTGACCGCGCGACAGCATGAGGATCAGCGGATCGCGACCCTGCAACTCACTGAGCCTGCGGACGGTGCGGGTGTGGTCGGGCAGGACGTAGTCGGGAAAGGTGCCGCCGGGGACGATGTCTGGACGCATGGGTGCCTCACCGATCACAGCGGAAGTTCGTTGCCGGCTTGCTCGGCCACCAGATATGACGCATACCATTCCGGCCAATTCTCGTCGTGCTGCCCGGTCCGCACCTCATGTTCTCCGTGGGCCGCGGCCGCCCGTCGGAATGCGTTCGCCAGGTCGGTCACCGATGCGAACGATGTTTCATCGGAGTCGATGCGGCCCGGCAACCGCGCGGTGATCTCCTGCAACAGCCAGACATTTCCGTCGGGGTCGGCGAAGTCGGCAAAGGAGCCATAGCTCGCATTTTCTGGTGATCGTCCCGGAACCCGACCGCTCGCGCCGTTGGGCTGGAACTGAGCGCCAGGCGTCCCCGGATGGAAAACGTCGCTGACCTCGACCCCGCCGGCAACGAGCTCGTCCCGCGCGGCCTCGATGTCGGACACGATCAGGTAGAGGCCACGTGCCGAACCCGGTTCAGCCGAAGTGATGTTCGAGCCGAACTGGACAGAGCACCCAGAGCCGGGCGGTGTGAACTGGACGACCCGAAACCCGTTGTCGAAACCGAAGTCAGCGTCGAGCCTCCACCCGAGCGTCGCATAGAACGCCTTCGCGCGGTCGACGTCCGACACCGGGATGACGACTGCCTCGAACTTGAGGTCGGCTTTCCCTACGCTCAGGTCGCCGGTTGCTTCCGCGCTGCGGACATCCGTGCTGCTCATTACTGCCTCCAGGTCGAGTCGCTGACAACGGCGACCCTGCCCAATCCGCGGCCGGCTCGCGCCAGTAGACACCCGGGTCAAACCCCTGGTGCCCCCCCGGGCATCGTCAGTCCGGCGTCGCCCTGACTGCCTGCGGAGCCGAGCCGCCACCGGTCGAGAATCGCGACGCACTCGGTGATGTCGGAAAACGTCAGGTCAGGGCGGGATCTCAGCGACTCGAGTCCGGACGTCGATGCAGCGATCATGATGCCGCGTGTCCGCAACTCGTCGATCAAGAAAGGCGTCACAGCGTCGGAAACACCGACATTGACAATCGCTCCGCAATCGCGGAGTTCAATCACCGCCCGCTGATTGACCAGCCGAGTGCCCCGGGGATCGGCGTGCACGATCACGTCAACACCGCCGAAAGCGGCGACGGCCTCACTGAACAGGCGTTCCACGTCGAGCTCGTCAGCAATATCTGCGCGAACCGCAATCGCCGTGCCGTTGGTGGCGACAATCTCGTCGACGGCGGCCTCGGCTCCGTTCTGATCGGTCAGGTACACCACAACAACGGCGTAGCCACGGCCGGCAAGGGCGCGCGAGAGGTCGCGGCCGGATCCGGCTGAACCGCCGGTGACGATCACCACTGCATCGGTGTGCGCGGAGTCGGTTAACGCAGGCACACCCGGATTGTGGCCACTTCCCCACTGCGCCGAGCCAGGGGAATCCCGGGCCCTTGCCCTGGTCGATAAGCTCCCTGTCATGGCTTCGGGCCGCCCACCGGTACTGCTGGGTAGAGCAGGCGAGCGCAAAGCGTTCGATCGGCTGCTGACGAGTATCCGCGACGGCCACAGCACGGCGTTGGTCGTGCGGGGCGAGGCGGGGGTCGGCAAAACCACCCTCCTGCACTACTGCGCCCGGCAGGCCTCCGGTGTTCGCGTCGTGCGCGTCACGGGCGTCGAGGCCGAGATCGAGTTGCCGTTCGCCGCCCTGCACCAACTCTGCGCACCAATGCTGGCCCGGCTCGACAAACTTCCCGACCCTCAGCAAAACGCGCTGCGCATCGGGCTCGGCCTTGCCTCCGGGCAACCCGCTGACCGGTTCCTGGTCGGTCTCGCCGTGCTCGGACTGTTGTCCGCCGTGGCCGAAGAGCGACCACTTCTCTGTCTCATCGAGGACGCCCATTGGCTCGACGCTGCCTCCGGCCAGATCCTGGGATTCGTCGGCCGACGGCTACTGGCGGAGTCCGTCGGCATCGTGTTCGCCGTTCGCACTCCACACCCGACCCGCTACTTCGACGGCCTGCCCGAATTGCTGCTCTCCGGACTTGACGGCGAAGCGGCGCGCACGCTGCTCGCACGAGCGGTCCAGGGCCGCATGGACATTCGGGTCCGTGATCGGATCATCGCCGAGACACAGGGCAATCCGCTGGCACTACTGGAACTGCCGCAGCAGATGAGCGCAGCCGAGCTGGCCGGAGGCTTCGAAGTTCCGATACCCGTCGATCTCCCCAGTCGAATCCAGGACCAGTACGCGCGGCGCGTTGAAGCCTTGCCGAAGGCGACGCGGCGACTGGTCCTGCTGGCCGCGGCCGACCCGGCCGGGGACCCGACGCTCGTCTGGCGGGCCGCTCACAAGCTCAAGATCGGGGACGACGCGCTCGGACCCGCGCAGGGCGCGGAACTGCTGGAGATCGGAGCCCAGATTCGGTTCCGCCATCCGCTGGTGCGCTCGGCTGTGTACCGGGCAGCGTCCCTTGCCGAACGGCGCCGTGCCCACGAGGCGCTGGCATCGGTCAGCGATCCGGAGCTGGATGCCGATCGCCGGGCCTGGCATCGCGCGCTGGCGGCCCCGGGTCTCGACGAAAAGGTGGCCGCAGCACTGGAGCTGTCCGCAAGTCGCGCCCAGACCCGCGGTGGCCTGGCAGCGGCGGCGGCCTTCCTCGAACGAGCCGCCGCGTTGTCGACTGACCCGGCGGAGCGCGCCCGACGGGCGCTTGCCGCTGCACAGGCCCAGCACGCGGCCGGCGCACCCGTAGCTGCGCTGGCGTTGTTGGCCACTGCGCAAGCAGGTCCACTGGCACCGCTCGAGCTCGCAGAGGCGGAGGTGCTCCGCGCCGAAATTGCGTTCACCACGAATCGTGGCAGCGATGCCGCCCCACTCCTGCTCACGGCGGCCAGAGCGCTGGAGTCCCTGAACGTCACCCTGGCCCGTGAGACCTACCTGGACGCCCTGACGGCGGCCCAGTTCGCCGGCCAGTTGACGCCCGGTGTGGTCCGGCAGGTGGCGGAGGCCGCGCGCGCTGCACCCGCATCCTTATCGCCACGCGCATCCGACGCTCTGCTCGACGGCCTGGCGGTGATGATCACCGATGGGCACGCTGCTGCGGCGCCGTTGCTGCAAAAGGCTCTCCGCGAATTCCGGGACGGAGACATCACCGCAAACGGCGGGTTTCGCTGGCTCTGGCTCGCCGAAGAAGCAGCTCAGGAACTGTGGAACCACGACATCTGGTTGGAGTTCGCCGACCGCCAGCTCCAACTGGTGCGTGATAGCGGTGCACTGGCCGTGCTGCCGCTCGCCTTCAGCGCGGTGATCGTGGCGCAGATCTACGCCGGCGAACTCGGGACGGCCGGCGCATTGATCGATGAGGTCCAGATCGCCACCGAGGCGACCGGCAGCCGGCTCGCGCCTTACGGGGCGCTGATCCTGGCGGCCTGGCGGGGCAGGGAGAGCGAACTCGTTCCGCTTGTCGACGCAACGCTCACCGATGTGGTGGCGCGTGGTGAAGGAATCGGCGTCACCACCTGTCACTGGGTCAGCGCGCTGCTCCGGAACGGACTTGGCCAGTATGAGCAGGCATTGGCCGCGGCCCGGCTGGTGATCGAACCCCCGCGCAGGCTCGACTGGCCGCTCAATGTCACGCTGCCCGAGTTCATCGAGGCCGCGGTTCGTACCGGTCACCCGCTGCCGGCGTGGGAGGCACTCGAGCGGCTCACCGAGATCACCCGCCCGAGCCATTCCAACTGGGGTCTGGGTATCGAGGCTCGCTGTCGGGCGTTGCTCAGCGAGGCCGACGTGGCGGAGTCGCTCTACCAGGAGGCAATTGAGCGGCTGGGTCGCACCCGCGTTCGAGGCGAGCACGCACGGGCGCACCTGTTGTACGGCGAGTGGCTGCGCCGCGAAGGCCGGCGGGTCGACGGGCGAACGGAGTTGCGCGTCGCCTATGACGAGTTTCTCGGGATGGGAATGGAGGCATTCGCGGAGCGTGCCCGTCGCGAGCTGCTGGCGACCGGTGAGACAGTCCGTAAGCGCCGGGTCGACGCTCCGAGCGAGCTGACGCCGCAGGAGTGGCAGATCGCGTCCCTTGCCCGCCAGGGGCTCTCGAACCCGGAGATCGGCGAACGGCTGTTCCTCAGCCCGCGCACCGTCGAATGGCATCTGAAAAAGGTGTTCAGCAAGCTCGGGATCAAATCACGAATGGGGCTGCACGATGCCCTGCCGATCCGCAACCGGGACGCGACCCACGTATAGGAGCGTGGCTGCCCACACACAGGCCGGACCCGGTCTTCGGTGTTGGATAGCGCCCGAGCCTCCGTCGCGGGCGACTCGGAACTGGTCTCCCGGGCCCGGACCAGGGCATGCACGGGCGCGATGGCCGCGGCAGGCGGGCCAGATTGTCGGCACGCACCTGGTCGGACCACAGATGCGGGAGAAACCTGCCCGACCGGAGCGGTTCTGGAGGTTGCGATGAGCAGTGACTATGACGTGATCGTCCTCGGTGGAGGGTCGCCCGGCGAACACTGCGCCGGCGCCTTGGCGAAGGGTGGGCTCCGGGTCGCGATCGTCGAGCGTGAGCTGGTGGGGGGCGAGTGCTCGTACTGGGCGTGTATCCCGTCGAAGTCGCTGTTACGGCCGGGCGAAGCAGTGCACGGCGCGCGCGAGGCGGCAGCCCGCGCAGAGGTCGACGTCGACGCGGCTCTCGCCTGGCGGGACTTCATGGTCTCGAACTATTCCGACGCAGGGCAGGAGCGCTGGCTGGCCGGCGAAGGTATCGCTCTGTTGCGCGGGAACGGCCGACTCGCCGGAACCGGCGCGGTCGAAGTGAACGGTGTCCGACACACCGCCGAACACGTCGTCCTGGCCTGCGGCGCGGACCCGTTCATCCCGCCGATCCCGGGTCTGCGTGACCTCGAGGGAATCTGGACCAACCGCGAGGTGACCGGCATGAAGGCCGTCCCGCGCCGCCTGCTCATCATCGGTGGTGGGCCGGTCGGCGTCGAAATGGCACAAGCCGTCAGGCGTCTCGGCGGTGAGGTGGTGCTGGTCGCCGGAGCCGAGCGGGTGCTGCCACGCGAGCCCGAACCGCTGGGCAACGCGCTCGGCGACGTCCTGCGCCGGGACGGTGTCGAGCTCGTGCTGGGCGCGCACGTCACCGGGGCCCGACGCGACGGCCCTGACTACGTTCTGCATCTCGAGGACGGCGGACAGGTACGCGGCGACCGCGCACTGGCCGCCACCGGACGACGTCCTCGGGTCACCGACATCGGACTCGAGACCGTGGGCATCGAGGCCGACGGTCGCGGCATCGCAGTTGATTCGCATCTGCAGGCGGGCGAGCGGCTTTGGGCAATCGGCGATGTCACCGGTATTTGGCCGCTCACCCACGTCGGCAAGTACCAGGGCCGGGTCGTCGCTTCGAACATCCTCGGCGAGCCGCGCGAGGCCCATTACGAGGCTGTGCCGAGAGTTACCTATACCGATCCGCAAGCCGCCGCGGTTGGGGAGAGCGGGGCGGCCTTCAGCGCGACCGCACCGGTGTCCGAGGTAGCCAAGACCGCCACCTATACACACGCCTACGCCGAAGCCAACGGGTTTCTCACGCTGCTCAGCGACGGCGAATTCCTGACCGGCGCCTACGCGCTCGGACCCGAAGCCGGCGAATGGCTGCAACAGGCAACCCTTGCCATCCGAGCGAGGGTCTCCTTGGACGTGCTGGTGGACACCATTCAACCCTTCCCGACGTTTTCGGAGATCTACCTCGGTGCCGTCCAGGCCCTTCGCGCCGAGATCAGCCGAGCACGTGGAAGGGTCCGATCGTTCGCCTGACCGCTCCGAAACCCCCGTCAACCAAGTGACTTCGCAAGAGAGCCGACCTTCTGATGAATCCGCAAATGGCGAGTGTTTCGTTGACCAGGCCCGAACCGCAACTGCTCGGGCAGACCGTCGTCGTTATCGGCGGCAGCGCCGGAATCGGCCTTGAAACCGCCCGGAACGCCCGCGCCGAGGGCGCCGATGTCGTCATCACCGGCCGGGATCCAGAGCGCGTTGACCGGGCGGTGCTCGACCTCGACGCCCGGAGCGCCGCGGCGTTCGACGCGAATGATCCGGCCGCACTGAGGGATTTTCTGGACGGGCTGCCGGGTCCGATCGACCACGTGATGGTCACGGCCGGCGGTCCCCACTACGGGCGCCTGCTCGACCTGGACGCCGATGAAGTGCGAGCGGCGATTACCGACCACGCGGTGTTGGCACTCGAAGTTGCGCGGCACGCCGCCCGGAAGATGCGGCCCGGTGGCACATTGCTGCTGATCGGTGGCACCGGCGGCCGTCGAATCAGGCGCGAACTCGGGATCATGGCTATCGCAACGGCAGTGCTACCCCCGTTCACCGCGGCTCTGGCGCTGGAGTTGGCTCCGGTCCGGGTGAACCTCATCGCCGCTGGTTTTGTCGACACTCCCTTGTCGGCTTCACTTCTCGGCGACGACCTCGACGCCCGACGAGCCCAACTACAGCAGACACTGCCCATCGGGCGCGTCATCGGCCCGTCCGACGTCGCAGCGCTCGCCGTCCACATCATGAGCAACACAGCGCTCACCGGGGCAACCTACGATATCGACGGTGGACAGCAATTCACGTCCGGCTGAACGACAACGCAATGAGCGACAGTCACGCTGCTGTAGGGCTTGTCATGATGAAATCAACGTAGGAATGTTCTCGGACGGTAGGGGTGAACGCTCTTCCCGGTCGGCCTCCAGTAGGGAGCTGTGGAATGCCGTGGTTTCCGGAGTTCTTCAGTGCAGTGGAGCTGGCGCGTCGGCAGAACCGGGCCGCAGGCCTGGCTGATCCGGTCGGACAGTACTTCACCGCCCTGAAAAACGGCGACACTCACGTCTTGGAGACCGCGTGGCCGGGCCAGGTGACTGTCTACGACCCCAAAGCCGGCCAGATCCATGGACACCGCAGGCTTCGGCGGTTCGTTCAACAGAACCAAACCTTCCTGGCCGAGCGCCACGCAAGAACGGAAACCGTTGCCGCCACCTGCATTCGGGGGCGAGCGGTGGTGGAACTGCTCGTGCGGCTGGATGCACACGACCAGGCAATCACCTGGCCGGTGGCGGTCGTTGCCGACTCACCGGACGATAGATCGGTGGTGTTCCGCACCTACTGCAGCAGATGGCCGGTCGATGGGCGGCGCTACGTGAGGCCACCGATTCTCAATCCGCACGACCTCAAACCTGGTGATGTCGTCGGCCGCTACCTCGCGGCATTGGCAGCTGGTGACACCGAGGCCGCAGTGAACAGCTTCACACCTGATGGTTATCTCCGGGAATCCTTCGGCTCGCGTCCCACCCACACCGGCACCACCGAACTGCGCTCATTCTTCTCCAGGCAATTCAGCGCAGGTGGTGGCATCGGTTTGGAAAACTGCGCGATGACGGACGACGGGCAGCGGTGCGCCCTTGAATACAACTACTCCAGTTGGGGCGACCGCGTTCTGACGCCCCAAGCCGGACTGGCCGTCCACGAACGTGGTTCCGACGGATTGCTGGCCGCCGCCCGCATCTACGACGACCTCGAACCGCCCTTCAGCCATCCCAATGACGACCAGAAACCGGGGAGTTACCGCATGCCATCAGGACAAGTGGAGGAAGATCCCGCTGAGCGAGAGATCTTCGCGACGATCAAGGCGACCTACACACTGGCCCTCGAACCCGAACAGCACGCCATGGTCACGGAACTGCGGGACCAAATCGGGACCATCCCCCTCGAGGAGCGAATGGAACTGATCGACGTTATCCAAAAGGTGATCGGCCGGAATCTGGAGGAAGAATTCGAATTCTGAAATGAGAGACGTCCAGCCCGCGGCCACCCTTTCGCGTTCTTTAGTTCTGCCGTTCGGGTTCATTCCCGCCGGATGCAGCGGCCGCGACTTCCCGGCCCTCCAGGAAGAAATCCACGATCGCCTGCAGTGAGTTCGGACAACGGACGGGCGGCGCCGAACGACTGGTTCCAGAAGGCGCCGGCCGGTACCCGCCAAGGCCCGACATACGCGTACGGTTCGCCGATCGCGGCGTCGCCGGGCGATACCCCGTAGTTGACCTCGGCCACTGAGATCCCGATGTCGAAATGCTCGGGCCACAGCGTCGGCATCTGTTTCGGATCCAGCATCCGCAGCGCGACATCGCGATCGGTGAACGCCCGCAGCAGCACTCCTGCGGCCGACGCGGAGACGTCGGTGGGCTCATCGACGGAGAATTCGGGACTGCCGGTATAGACGTCACGCAACGCGCGGGGCGTGACCCCGGCCCGACGCGCAAGGTCGTTCACGCTGCCGCCTACGGGAACCGACCGGTCGTGGTGATCAGGTCGGTCCCGGACACCGCGCCGAATACTGGTGTGACCCACCCGCCGAAACTGTCAACGCAGGTTACTCACCTGGGGAATTATGTGACCGTCATCGAAGAGTCGCTGCGACCTCCGGAGCAGACAAGGGAGACCGTTGAGCCATTCACCATCAGGGGCAAGCTCTGGCCGTCATTGGCTGGACACACCCCGAAGTACGTTGAATTTATAGTGAGCATCGTCGCAGCTGTAGGAGGTATTTGGAAAATTTGGTGACCGTGGGAATCAATGGTGGCACCGAGATAACCATGGCGCGGGCGAGGTCGGCCAGCGTGTCGTCGGTGAGGTGCGCCGTGCGGAGCTGGGGGAGATGCCCATTTCGGACGACACCCACTGGACGCGTTCACCGATGAGCGTCGTGGCCGCGGCGCGTGAGACGGACATGCGACGTGCAGCTCCGCCAGCAGGGCATCGACGCGGCCGTCGACCCAGGTCGGCTTCGAGTTCATCGTGGCCTTCCGGTAGGGCTGCCGAGGGGTGACGGCCAAGACGCGGGAATCCGCTGCTGCGCGGGACCCCGCATCTGCATAGGACTGTTGCGGATCAGAGACGATCAACGGCACTGCGCCGACCCGTGTGCGACGGAATTGCCGGAAGCCATGACCCCATGACCGTCTCAAGCGACGTCATAGGTGACCTCCTCGTGAATCCTGAGCCCGACGGCATTGGCCACCGCTTGAATGCGTTCGATGCTGACGCCGGCGTACATCGTGGCCTCGTACCGCTGTAGCGGTTGCTGTCGGTCCCGCAGACGGAGGTTCGACGGCCTCCCGCGCCGACCGCGCCCGCTCCCGCGCCGGCGTTCCCGTCGGACGTGGAGATCCGCACCGAGACAGCAAGCGCCTTCAATGTCGTCAACACCTACTGGTCGAACCTGTTCGCCAGCTGGCACGGCGAGCAGGGCGAGCCGATCCAGTGGTGGACCCCGGTCCTGTACCACGGGGACGGCTTCTACGACTCCGCGCGAGGGAACTCCATCGGCTGCGGCGGGACACCGAATCCGATCAACGCATCCTTCTGCCCGGACGGATACGGGAGCGGGACCGTCTCCTGGGACATGGAGCTGTTCCGCCAGGAGGCGCTGTTCGGTGACGGCCCGATCTATGCCGTCGTCGCCCACGAGATTGGGCACGCCGCCCAGGCCCGGTTCAGGGCCGACAACGAGAGCGGTGCCTCACCGCCGGTCTGGGATACCGTCCACACCGAACTCCAGGCCGACTGCCTCGCCGGAGCGACGCTCGCCAAGGCCGAGCGGGACGGGTATCTCACCATCGAGCCCGGCGCCTTGGACGATATCGCTGCCGCCACCGGGTTTTTCAATGAGGATGGCGGGGTTCACGGGACCGACGCGCAGCGGATCGGCGCGTTCAATGAGGGCCACGGCGGGGACATCGAGTCCTGCCTGTACAACCAAGGAGTGCCGCCGAGCTGAGCAAGCCGCAGGCCGCTTTGTCTACCCGCCTTTCCGGTAATACCGGAGAACCGAGGTAGACGGGGTTACCTGCAGGTAGCTGATCGGCAGGATCACCAGACCGATGAACAACGCCTTTCGGGACCACCCGGACGCCTGCGGTTCCCTGCGCGCAGACGCGCGTCGGAGACCGATAGGTGTCGAGCTCAGCCAGGTGAGAGTCCGTGACGCGCTCGGCGAAGGAGCACCTGATGCAACCCGGTGGTCACGACCCACACCACGAGCAGCCACAGCAGTGCCTGATTGCCGAGGTCGAAGCGCCAATCCACCAGGAGTACCGCACCAGTGAACAGTGCCGTGATGAGCAGGTAGGTGCCCACGGCCACGCGCTCCTTGCCCTTCATGACGGTTGAGTTCTTGTGGAACTCCGCGCCGAGGTCCTCGGGAGCGCCGAAAGATCCCAGCGCCGAGGCGAAGGCGTCCTCGACAGCGGCACCGGCGTCGATGCGAGCCTGGGCGCTGGTGCGCACGTGGTCCTCGAGCTCGTCGAGGTGAGGGACGAGGTCGGGGTGAGTGGCGCGCAGTTGCCCGGCCCACTGGCCGATGAGTGCGTCAAGCGATGGCATGGGTTCCTCCTCTGTACGGGCCGCGCAGGGCGGCGAGGGTCGATGAGATCAGGTCGAAGTCACGCGTCTGGGCGTCGAGGTGGTCGCCTCCGGCAGGCAGGAGGCGGTAGTACTTCCTGACCCGGCCGGCGTCCGACGTTGCCTGGTAGTGCTCGATGTAGCGCCGGGATTCGAGGCGGTGCAGCAGCGGGTACAGCATCCCCTCGGTCCATTCGAGCTGTCCGTCCGATGCTGCCTTAATGTCCTGCAGGATGGCGTAGCCGTAGCTGTCGCCCCTGCGCAGTACGGCGAGCACGAGCGGCGTGGCGGACGCCGCAACGAGGTCCTTTGCGAGTTGCACCTTGTCTCACCTTGTCGATGTCGGATACCTAGAACTGGCAGGTACCATACCTGCCAGTGCGAGGTATGGCAAGGCCGGCCAGGAAGCTGACGTCGCCGCAGGTCGCAGTCAGGTCGTGGATCGGGCGCCCGTTGCATCTGGGTGGGGAATGCGTGCATCCCTGTGCCGTGCGCGCCTCCTGGGTGGTCACGGTGATGAGCGATGGACGGAGCCCGGTGGGCGGATAAGCCCGTCGGTCAGGTTCTGACTAGGCGACGGGTCGATCGTCGGGGTCCTGGTTGCCACGGCCAGGGCTAGGTCGCGGGCTTGGTGGAACCCGACCGGCACGGCGAACGGGCCGTCGAGATGACGGCCACCGTAGGGGTTCTCATCGGTGATGACCCGGCCACCGGCACGGCGCATCAACTCCGTCACCTCCACCGCGTCCCTGTCACGTCGGCGGTTCCACTGCGGGATGCATCGAGGTCGAGGACCAGGACCAGGACCCTGGTGTCGCCGGCAGCGGAGTAGATCGGCACGGCCGTCGGTACCCGCGGGCAGTCGTGCGGTCAGTGGGCGTTCCCGCCTGCGCAGATACATGTGGCAAGCGTCACCTCGGTAAGGGCCGTGCCGGGGTGAGCGGTAGACGTTGCGAGCGGACGAGGGGGTCGCGATCACAATCAGTCCGGTCGCCGGCTGTTCAGGAGTGCCCGCGCCGGTCAGAGAACCGGGGCGTGCCGGGCGATCTGCTCCGAGGTGGGCGCCGGGCCGGCGGTGGTGGGGATGCCGAGCCGGAGCAGCGCTTGGGCGTTGTCACCGGTGGTGGCGTAGTAGGCCTTGTAGACCACCGGGGCCCGGCCCTCCAGTTCGGCGGCGCCGGTGCCCCTGGCGGCATCCGGGTCGGCGCGGACATTGGCCGGCACCTGCGGGACCGCCGATTCGTCGCTGAAGGCCTGGGTTCTCGCGGTCTTCGAGGGGTTGGCGCCCTGCAGGATCTTGTGGCCGATCTTAGATTTCAGGCTGGGACCGATGCCGGTCGAGTTGTTGGTGACCTGGCTGGCGAGCAGCATCCGAACGCCGACGAACCGCAGCTCGGCGATGATCTTGTTGATCGACCGCGCCAGCGCGGCCTTGAGCAGGTTCGCCTGCGCGGCCTCCACCGCCAGCGGGTGGTCTTTCGGGATGCGGGCAGGGCGCGGCCGATCCGCAGCGTCCCGGGGCCGCCGGTGCCCAGCAGGTCCAGCGGGTATCCGATCACCGGCGGGAAGGTCGGCGGCTCACCCGGGACGAGCGACGCGGTCAGCGCGCGCGGGTCGGCGTCGACGAACCAGCCGGCGCCGCCCACCACCGTCGTCGCGACCTCGGCGAGTTTCCGGTCGTGCCGGGACGGCGAGTAGCTGGCGGGCAGGTCCACTTCGAACCCGCCGCGGGCACCGGGCCGGACCCGCACCGCCCACGGCTTGACGCCGAGGGCCACCGCGACGGCGGCCCGGCACCGTGACGTCGCCGGTCCAGCCGGCTCAGCGTGGCGCGGCCGAGAAACGGCTCGAACGCGGTCATCTCGAACCCCGGGTTCTGCTCCGCCAGTTTCGCCGCCAACCGCTCGCCGTCCGGCTTGGTGCCGCGGGCCAGCCGCACCTGGAAACTGTCGGCGGCTGCCCGGTCGGCGGATACCTCGGTGATCGCCACCTGCCGGGTCGCGTAGGCGGTCCGGCCCGCCGGGTCGATCGACACCACCTCGAAACCCGCGCCGTGCCGGTCCGCGATCAACCTCGCCAGCGCGGCCGCGTGCCGGTCCGGGTCGAACCCGTCCGGCAGCCGGACGGTGACTCGCTCGGTGACAGCCACAAGGGCCCAACACGCGCAGGCGCAGCGAGTGGGGAGCATCCTTGCCACAACGCAGCTTCCCGCGATTTCACCCCAGTGGGTCGCGATGCCGGGGGCGAGCCCGCTGCCCACGCCGCCGTTGACCTCGAACTGAATCTCCGCAAGGTCGAGGCGGAACTACTGAACGGTATCGGCGACCCACTTGCCTTCGGGCGCGACCGACTGCTGGACGGTGATCGGCACGAACGGATCGGCGCTCTTGGGTGCATCCGCTTTGACTGACGACCACAGGAGAATGCCGGCCCCGGGGACGCGGATCATTCGCCCTTCTGGACGTATCGGACCTTCCGGTGAACGACGGAATACAGAGAACCGCTCACCTGAAACACTTTTCGGTTGCCGCCGACACCCGGCCGTTGTGCTTCCCTGCGTCGTTTCAATCGAGATGGTCGCCTTGGGAAGAACCTCGCACGCCGCGGATTGGATGCGTGCCTATCGGGTTCGGAGGGCGCCGACCAGAACTGCGGTGAGGCCAACCAAAACCCCGGCGATGATCAGCGGAGAAGCCGCGGCCAGGAGGACTGGGTTGACGAACGACACCTCGTTGTAGGAGGGACCACTCTTGTTGGCACCCACCAGGAAGCAGATAGCACCAATGACGAGGAGCGCTGCTGCGGTGACGCTCAGCCAGAGCACGGCGACGCGGGCCACCGCAGTGAGAGGTGCGGACGCTGGAGCCGCTGTGCGAGCGACTCTCGGCGTGCGGGCCGCAGATACAATGCCAGCCGGTGCCGCACCTGAGGTTGGGACGAGGTCGGGAGGTAGGACCTGCCGCTAGTGGTACCGTATCTTGTACTATCAGACGTAGGGGAGGGATGCTGATGTCCATTACCGCAAGCGAGGCCCGCAGCCGGCTGTTCCCGCTGATCGAGGAAGTGAACGACGACCAGATCGCGATCGAGATCGTCTCCCGCAAGGGGACTGCGTTCCTGGTATCGGCCGACGAGTACCGGTCTCTTCGGGAGACCGCCTATCTGCTGCGCTCACCGGCCAATGCCCGTCACCTGCACGAATCCATCGCGCAGCTCGACGCCGGCGTCGTGGGAGCACACCCGCTGGCGGACTGAGTGAACATCGCGTTCACCGACAGGGGCTGGGAGGACTACACCTCCTGGGAGGACGAGCGGAAGATCCTGAAACGGGTCAACCGGCTGATCAAGGAGGCGCGCCGCGACCCGGCCGTCGGTACCGGTAAACCGGAACGGCTCTCCGGCGATCTGTCCGGATTCTGGTCACGTCGGATCGACCAGGAACACCGGCTGATCTACACGATCCGCGACGGTCAGCTGGTCGTAATCGCTGCGCGCTACCACTACTCCTGACGCCGCCTAGACCCGTTGCTGGGTAGTAGATTCAGCCGGGCGGACCACGCCCATCAGAACCGTCGACCCCGACAATAACGGCGCGGCAAACGACCGTCGCCAACTCCAACACTTCGCCTGCATGGGAATGCAGACGCGATACGAACAGTGTAGAGAAGGCACCCGATCAGCCCCAGATGTCCCTGAGCACGAACGACACTCCAAGCGCAGTGAGACGCCGGTCGCTTGAGGGTGGGTACTTCCGGATTGCGCTCCTGGCCATCCGCTCGTCGCGGCGTGTCCTGGGGGCATATGAGCCGGGACCTGTTCGTCGAGCGCCGGACGGCATTCTGATGATTATCCCGACCGGCACGAACCGGTCAGGCGGGCGGAACGGCGCGTGTCTTTTCCTGGGCGATCTGCCGGAGCAGTGTGTCCGCTTCGGTCGTGGCGATTTCGCGTATCCGTTGCCTTGTTACCGGGCTGTTGCTGCTGGACACGGACCTGATGGCGAACTTTCGGACGGCCGCCTGAGAATCGCTCAAGAGCCGGTCAAGAACCTGGTCGGAGAGCCTGGGCGGAAGCGATTGCGCGGAGACAGCAGCGGCAACCCTGATCTCCAGTCGCGGGCTCCGAGCGGCCAACACGATCGCGTTCCTGGCGGCGTCCGCGTCGATTCGGCTCAGGGCGTGCACCGCCCGCGCAGCGAGCCACGCTTCATCATCATTGAGAAGTGCTGTGAGGAAACCGATCTCCGTCGGGCCGATTCCCTGGTAGGTGCGCTCCTCGGGCTCGATGGCGCTGAGCTGTTCTCGCAGCTCGGGCATGGTCTTAGGCATTTGGCTGACCTCCGATGTCTGTCTGCGGCTAGAAGGGGACAGGACGACTGAGGCCACTTCCCCGCATGGTGGATGTCTCAGCCGTCGAGACGTTGGGTGGCGGATTCGTCCAACCGATGTTGGGCCACATGAGGAAGTCGCTGTTCGTGGACGGGCTGGTCGAAACATGTCTGAGCCCCAACACATGTCCCAGCTCGTGGCTGAGCAGCCAACGAGCGTTGGACTGGACAATCGCGGCTCCGGGTCGAGCGTTCGGGTGGGTGGCACAACCCACGAAGTTGCCGGCGCCGCCCTGCAATGTTTGGACGATGTAGACGACCAGATCGTTCGGGCCGGCGTTGTTCCGGTTCGCAAACAATGCGATGTGCTCCTGTGTGGGTTGGCCGAGCAAGCATTGTCCGACGTCCAGTGCGAGCAACGACGACAGACTGGTGTTACCGCTCAGGTCCTCGGTCGTTCCGCGGCGGGCATCAATGCCCGATCGTGTGTAGAGGTTCAGGAGTTCGGTGAACTGTGTGTCGATGAAGTTCTGGATCGTATTGTTGATCGCCAACAGCGATTTGAAATGAACCGTAATGAACTCGCGTTGCCATCCCCAGTTGGAGATGCTTGCCGGGTAGCCGGGGTCGACGTTGCCGGGGCCGACGTCACCACGGGTGACACGTATGTATTTGTTCCCGTGGAAGAAGTAGCATTTCGAACCCGAGTACAGGGCAGCGTCGATGCCGTTCGAGCCGAACCCGCCGGGCCATCCCCAGTTGGAGATGCTTGCCGGGTAGCCGGGGTCGACGTTGCCGGGGCCGACGTCACCACGGGTGACACGTATGTATTTGTTCCCGTGGAAGAAGTAGCATTTCGAACCCGAGTACAGGGCAGCGTCGATGCCGTTCGAGCCGAACCCGCCGGGCCATCCCCAGTTGGAGATGTTCGCCGGGTAGCCTGGGTCGACGGTGCCGGGGCCGACGTCACCACGGGTGACACGTATGTATTTGTTCCCGTGGAAGAAGTAGCATTTCGAACCCGAGTACAGGGCAGCGTCGATGCCGTTCGAGCCGAACCCGCCGGGCCATCCCCAGTTGGAGATGTTCGCCGGGTAGCCGGGGTCGACGGTGCCGGGGCCGACGTCGCCACGGGTGACACGTATGTATTTGTTCCCGCGGAAGAAGTAGCATTTCGAACCCGAGTACAGGGCAGCGTCGATCGCCATTCGTTCTTCCTCGTCTCTTCAGATTGGCGGACAGCAGGAATCCCCGGGAGCGGCGTAAACTCCCACCGACCCTGGCGAACGTGCATCGAGAATGCGGAGAACCTCAGTATCCTTTCGGATCCTCCCCAATCGGTCAACTTGTTTCGACGACGGTGGTCATTCGAAGTTCAACGGTCGTGAGCCGTTCGCAACGAGCTTCTCGGGGCGAACCACAGACATCTGTGCTCAACTCGGTTCCTGAGATCGTTCGGTGCCGCGATTGTTCGCCAGAGCGGCGCAGATTGGCGCGGTTCGGAGAAGACCGCGACCGGACAGGGGGCGGCGAAAGGACGGGCAGTCAGAAGCCACCCGCGCGTCCGGATAGTCTGCGCGGCGGGCGCGAACCGGCCGCCGCCACGGGAGCCGGGCGGGACGCCGTGCTGCGATACGGGTAGCATGCGCTGGACGGGCGGCCTCTCGTTCCGGGGGCTACGACCAGAATTCGGTGACCACCGATCACAGCGCTAACGCCGCGAGAACACCCAGGGCCAGCCACTTCCCGTGTCGGCGAGGAAGTCGCTGATCTCTGGGCGGGCGAATCGCCGGCCGGTTCGCGTCGGTCGCTCGGCGTCGCTGCCGCGAACATGGGCGGCCGCTGGCAGGGAATCGCGATTTCAGGTTCCGCTTACCGCAACCTTCGAGGGATGATAGAAGAAGTTCCAGTTTCTGGAGCCGTCAAATATACGTACATGCGATCCATCAAGCCATTCGGTCCTATATTTCGCGCCCTTCTTGAATATGCGCATTTCAATAAGCGCCAATCTTTTTGCGTCGACAACGGCCACCTTTACGCGCGGCGAATCGCCTAGTGACGTTGTGTCGAGCCACAATGTTCTTGTGACCGTGCCGACAACAGTGTCGCACTCCTTCCGGGACGGGTTCCAGGTAGCGTGCATGACGGTAGTTTACCTCGCAAGCGTGGGTAGGGGTTCAGACGAGATTCTTGCAAAGGGTCCATTGACTGGTCGGTGACCCATTTGTGTAGGCCGTGACGATCGAGTTGCGGTTTGATGGTTATCCAGGTGCGTACACCCGCTACCCGCTCCTGCTCATCGACGTGGGTCGGCTACCGTTCGAGGCCGACGCGGCGAACCTGTTCTTCCACCTTGCCCAACGGGTGATCGCTGTCGAATTAGGCCCCCCACGTTGCGAAGAAGTTCGAATCTAGACATGCAGTAACAGCCGCCGCGCAGCACCAGAAGTGCGACGATCTAGTTGATCAGATACTCGCCGATCACCGTGACGCCATCTTCGCTATAAAGTGGGATAGTGCTTGTTTGTGGGTTCTGGGTGCGAAACGTCTGCTTCGCCAGTGCGATCGCTTCTCCCGGAGTGCGCGGCTCGGGCCCGCGAGCATCAGACCTGAGTATGTAGCCGATCTTTCCGTTGGTGCCCTGGGCCAGAATCAGGTCTGGTTCATCTGCCGGAGTCTTTGCTTCCAGCGCCGAACCGAATGCCTTTCCTTGCAAGTTTTTCGGGTAATCCCCGTACGATTTTGAAGACACAATGAACTCGTCCTCGGCAGTAGATGAGGCACTCGCATTGACGCCGACTACCGCCAACGCAGCAGCTATACGTAAAGCAAGTAAAGTTGCGAACACCACGCGGAGTCTTCTCCTTGACAGCTTCGATTCACTCATTCGAGTTCGTCCTTTCCGCTTGATCTAGCTGGGTTCATACTGCGAAGGACTATAGTTTGTGTAATAGTAGTTGTAGCCGTTTCCATTGTATGCAGCGGTTGACCCTCGTGCGTTGTAGGTGCCTGCCCCGCACGTCACAGAAGCGGTTCCTCGGGCATAGTTGTTCATCGCTACCGCGGTATAGGTCATAACTGCGTTCGTGCAGGCCACACCATTGCGATACAAGGTCACCCCAGCGCCCATCCAGCCGGCGGGAAATGTTCCTGAGCCACCGACCTTATCAACGTAGACCTCCGCCCATTTCTTGTTGTCGGAATCACTCAGCACCAGTACGGACCTGTTGTCATAGGAAAACCCGTTTACCGGTCCGTAACCAGCAGAACCGCTGGGAAAGGATGCTGCTGCGGCCGGGCGATACGAAGACGGCACAAAGTCCTAGCGCCATCGCCGCTGTTAAGCATGTCCGGTCCCTCCAACTTCCCCCTCTCGCGCCTGATGGTCTCTGCGAACTGGTCATCTTCATCTTGCCCTCTCCTAAACTCCTTTTGAACCGTGAACACAGGACCAAATGCCGCGAAGAGCGAACCCTGGCTCGGTTCCCGGTTGGCAAACCCAGCGCCCGGCGGACCCCGCGCGGCCGGACCGGGTGAGCCCAATGACTGGTTAGCTGAATAGTGCGGACCAAACATGGTCGTTGAGTAGCTTTTGGAGCCGTCAAATATTCGTATCGGCGATCCGTCGAGCCACTCTGTTCGATGCTTCGCACCTTTCTTGAGTACCCGCATTTCAATTTGCGCCGACTCTCTCGCGTCGACAACGGTGACCTTCACGCGTGGTGAATTGCCTAGTGATGTTGTATCGAGCCATAGCGTCCTTGTCACCGTGCCGACGGCAGTGTTGTACTCCTTCCTGGGTGGGTTCCAGGTTGCGTTCATCACAGTATTCTACTTCGTAGACGCGGTTTCCGGGTCCGTCGAGATTCTGCAAAGGGTCCATTGAATGGTCGGTGACCCAATTGTTTGGGCCGTGACGATCGATTTGCGGTTTGGTGGTGATCCCGGTGTGTACACCACGGCGGCGCTGAACCCGCAGACTTCCAGCGGCTCGCTCACCCAGTACTTATGGCTACCTCCCGTCGTGTCGCAAAGGTGAGCACCCGGTCAGGCACGATCCCCCTCCTCCTTGGCGATTTCGGATCTCAGCCGCTCTATTTGAGAAGCGCTTCGCGAGCTCAACGGCTGAGCAAGCACTGCCTGAATCTCCGTCGGACCCAATTCGAAGGGTGGTGCGCCTAATACGTGGTTAAGATACTCATCTGTCGGTGACTCGGCAATTACACGATCGAATGCCTCCCATTCTGTCGCCGCTCTGAGCAGTGCCTTTAGAATGGTGAGACGGTCCGGTGGTCGTGTCACGATCAGGCGAGCGATGCACTCGGACTCGGTGAAACGTTCGCGACGTGGTACCACGTGTTCGTTGAAGTCGTAATGCACCCTACGGTGATCGTAGAGGCCACAACGATGCTTCCTGGAAGGAACGACGTCGTTTTGGATTTTCTGGTCGTCGTGCCACGCTTCAAGTAATGAGTGAGCACGTAAGCCGTAGTGCACCCCGAGTCCACCGTTACCCAGGCCGCAGCCGCTGCGGTTGTTGCGTTGTACGGGTACGGATTGCCTGCCTGAACAGTCACCGTGTCACTTCGTCGGGCGTCGCTCACGGCCTTTGCAGAAGGGACGAGAACGTACTCCATCGCCGGGCCGGAATATTCTGGTCGGTCGACATGGATCTGCTTCGACGATACTAAGGTGTAATTCGGATCTTCTGTATAATTCAGGTCTTCTGAGGTGTAATTCAGATCTTCTGAGGCGGTTGGGGCCGCCATTGCGGGAGTAAACCCCAGCATCAGCAGAATTAGGACAGCGATCGATGTCCATGTCCACAGCGTTCTAGTTTTCACAGCGTCCTCCAACATTGATGACGTGGCATTGACTTGCTGGCAGTTCTTCCACCGAGGAGCAGGCCGGCCGACCCCCTGCGAAGGCCGGGCACCCCCTTCCTCTTTGTCGATCAGCTGAAAAGTGCGGACCAGATGTGGTCGTTGAGTACTCCGACGTTGGGGCTGGCGGTGGTGTAGCCGAGTGCGGATCCGCCGTAGCTGGTGAATTCGAAGGCGCGGATCCGGCAGCCGGCGTAGCCCTGGAATGAGCTGACGCGGTTCTGCCAGCTGGTGGTGTTGGACCAACTGAAGTCGGCGGCGGATAGGGAGGCCGAGCAGGACCCTCCGCCGAAGTAGTCGATGTACCCGTTGGCGGTGTTGTACTGGTCGTTGTCGAAGAAGCGGCCCAGTAGGAACTGGGCGCGGGCGGCACTGTCCGTACCCAGGGCGGCGGCCTTGGCGGCCGGGTAATCCTTTTCGGCGTCGACACAGGCCAGTTTCTTGGTGTCCGCGCTGTAGGCGCAGTAGTTGCCCGTGGCGGAGACCACCGGGCCGGTGTCTGCGTGAGCAGGCGAAGTCGCGGTCAGCATCGCCACGGTCAGGGCGGCGAGCAGGACGCCGCCCAGGGTCACCCAGTTCCCCCTGGTGCGTTTCATCGTGACAGTCGACAAAGCAGACACCTTCCGCAGGTGGGACTCGTGCCCATCTATGTCCTTCGCCCCTGATGCGTTGCAACAACCGAGTATGAGCTGAGTCACATACGCGGTTTAGCGGGTTTAGGGGCCGAGTGCGCTCAGGCCGAGAGTGCGGCAGGTGGTGGTGTCGCCGGGAAACACTGCGGCCTTTCCGGAAGGCAGGACGCACGCGATCAGTGGTGGGACCGGCCAGGCACCACCGGTCGGCGGTTGGTTCGCATCGACAGTGCCACCAGCGAACACCCCGGACCGCCAGTAGGCGGCGCACACGTCGACGCTGACAGCGGCGGCGTCATTCGGGAGGTCCTCAGTGCCGGCGGCGGCGAATTCGGTCCGGTTGGTGCTGCTCTCGTCCAGGTTCGCGGTGGCGTAGCAGTACCCGGTGGTGGTGTCGCTGGCCTTGCTGAACAGGACGAACGCGGCGGCGGTTCCACCTCCCGCGGCGATCACCACCCCGGCGGTGAGCCCGGCGATGGCGTAACGCCGGCGTCGTTGCCGGCGTGCGGTGCTGACAAAGTCGGCCGGTTCGTCGGTCGGAAGTGACCGCAGGAACGCCAGGTGCTGCGCTTGGGTGGCGGGGTCTAGGTGCTGATCGCGCTGGTCCTTGGCGAACTCATCGAACGTGCTCACGGCGTCCTCCTCTGCGGTGATCCGGGGTCGATGCTCAGGTCGGGTTCGTGGTCGGCGTACAGGCTGCGGGCCTTGCCCAGTGCGCGGGAGAGTCGGGATCGGATCGTGCCGACCGGTTCACCCGTCACTTCGGCGACGACCTTCGGTGGGATTCCCCGGAGCACACAGAACTGGATGACCTCCTGTTCCGGGACGGACAATCCCCCCAGGATCCGCGCCAAGAGGTCCAGCCGGTGCCGTTCCTCCGCCTGATCTGTCAGGTGTACCGCGATATCGGGGGCATCGACCGGCTTGCCGATCTTGGCCAGCGCGCGGTGCGCGCGCCACAGGGACCGGCGTTTGGACTTCAACAAGACGTTCGCTGTACCCAACAGCCACGGCAGCAGTCCAGCGGTGGGGTGCGGCGCGATGTCGTTCCGGCGCCGCCAGGCGATCGCGAAGACCTCAGCGGTCAGGTCTTCGGCATCGGCGCGGGCTAACCCACGTTGCAGGAAGTGCGTGAACACCGCGGAGTTGCTGGCCCGGTAGACCGACTCGAACGCCGCCCGATCTGCTGCCTCACCCACGGCGTCCTCCACCTCCAATCGCGGTGACTTCTCTGCGTTCACGAGTACCAATGGTCGATAAGGTCGTTGCGTTGCAACATCGCTGCAGGCCAACCGTCACGACCCCTACCAGCCACCTGCCGTCCTTGAGCGTTGCAGACCTGTCACCGTCACAGGTATTTCTGCTCTGACTCGGTCTCAGGATCGACCGGCTACGGGCTGCCAATAGTCGCGGTGGTGCGGATGCTGAGGCGGGCGGTCATGTCGAGTTTGACCTCGCCGTAGGGGAGGACGTGCTGCCAGAACAGCGGGGTGAGGCCGCGGCGGTCTTCGGGGGTGAGGATCCCGGTCCAGCGTTCCTCGGCGAGGACGTCTTGGAGCATGAGGGTGTTCACATAGACGAGCGCGGCTTGCAGGATGCGCAGGCACAGCATGGTCATCTCCTGCTCGTCCTGTCGATTGGAGGTGATCTCGCCGCCTTTGCCGTAGTAGATGATCGAATTCGCGCCGTTGAACGCTTCGACGATGTTGAGTCCTTCGGTGATCTCGCGTTGCAGTTCACGACTGCGCAAGTAACGGGCGACGAAGATGGTTCGCTGAGCACGGCCGACTTCGAGCATCGCCTGATAGGTCGGATGCGACGCCGAGCGTGTGAAGCGGCGCAGAATCGCTTCGGTCGAGGCGGTGCCCTGCCTGATCGCGGTCGCGTACTTGATCGTCAGATCGGTTGTCTGACTGGGAATCTGAACAAACTTGGGTGCTGGCTGTGGACAAGTGATAGGGGTGCGGCCGGGCGTCTCCGGCGGGGCGGACCGGGGCCACGTCCGCGAATAGCCCGTCGGGCAGGCCAATCGTACGGGCAGCCTTAAGTTTGCCGACACGCGAGGCCGGGAACGTGTGACGCGGATGGTGTACGAGGTCGTCACGTTCCAGGCGTAGTCAACATTCTGGGTGTTTCTGCAGGTCAGAGAGTGTCCGAGGGGGGACTTGAACCCCCACGCCCCTTAGGGCACTAGCACCTCAAGCTAGCGCGTCTGCCATTCCGCCACCCGGACAAGGTGTTCACGGCACCGTGCACCGCGACGACCGAGCTTACTCGATGGTTGGCGTCCTCCCAACCGCGTCGACTGGCGATTGCGGAACTCCATGGGTGGTAGGAAAGGCGGATGACCGGTCCCGATGCAGCACGCCACACACCCGAACCGTCGGCTCCCGAAACAGCAGCCGGTCAGTCTGACGCGGAGAGCGAAGTGGTTCAGCTCTGCAGCGAGCTGATCCGCATCGACTCGGTCAACACCGGCGACCCGGACACCATCGGCGACGGCGAGACCCGGGCCGCCCGGTACATCCAGGCCAAGCTGGAGGAGGTCGGGTTCGAGACCACCTACCTGGAAGCCGTTCCGGGTCGCGGCAACATCATCTGCCGACTTGCCGGTGCCGATCTCGGCAGGGGAGCGCTGCTCGTCCACGGACATGTCGACGTCGTGCCGGCCGATGCGTCCGATTGGACTGTCGACCCGTTCTCCGGTGCCGTGCAGGACGGCTACGTCTGGGGCCGCGGCGCCGTCGACATGAAGGACATGGTCGCGATGATCGTCGCGGTCGCCCGCGATTTCAAACGTTCCGGGTACGTCCCGCCCCGTGACCTGATCTTCGCCTTCATGTCCGATGAGGAGGCCGGCGGCAAATTCGGTTCGCAGTGGCTGGTCGACCATCACCCGGACCTGTTCACCGACGCCACCGAGGCAATCTCCGAGGTCGGTGGATTCTCCGTCCCGGTTGGTGACGACCGGCGCGCCTACCTGGTCGCTGCCGCCGAGAAGGGCGTCGCCTGGGCACATCTGACGGCGAACGGCCGGGCCGGGCACGGTTCGATGACCAACGACGACAATGCCGTCAGCCGTATCGCCACCGCCGTCGCAACTCTGGCCGCGCACGAATTCCCGATCACCCACACCGCAACGGTCGACGCGCTGTTGGCATCCATCACCGAGCTCACCGGGTTGGAATTTCCCGAGGAGGACCTGGAGAGTTCCGTCGCGAAGATCGGCCCGGTGGCGCGGATCGTGAATGCAACGCTCCGGAATACCGCCAACCCCACCATGCTGAAGGCCGGCTACAAGGCGAACGTCATCCCGTCGACCGCATCGGCCACCGTGGACTGTCGGGTCTTACCCGGCTCGGAGGAACACTTTCGCGACGAGGTCGCCCGCATTGTCGGCGACGGCGTCGACATCGAGTGGACCTGGCAACCGCCGCTTGAATTCCCGTTCGAGGGCCCCCTCGTTACGGCGATGAAGGCGGCCCTGCTGGTGGAGGATCCGGATGGCACCGCGGTGCCTTACATGCTCTCCGGCGGTACCGACAACAAGGCCTTCGCTCGGCTCGGCATCGCCGGCTTCGGGTTCTCCCCGCTGCGGCTGCCTGCCGATCTCGACTTCAGCGCACTGTTCCACGGGGTCGACGAGCGGGTGCCGATCGACGCGCTGACCTTCGGCACCAGGGTGCTCGATCGCTTTCTGCGCACCTGCTGACGAGCCGATCAACTGCCCGGCACCCACATGCGGACCATCGCGGTGGTGAAGGCGGCCAGTGCAACGACAACTAGGAACGGCCAGCGCCGCCAGACCGCAATGCCGGCCACCGCGAGACCGGCCGCCCGGGCATCGAAAACTAGGCCCGATCCGATCGAGAAGGTCTGCACCGCAACCAATGCGGACAGCAGCACCACCGGGAGGAGGGCAGCGATTCGCTGCACCTTCGGTCGCTCCAGCAGGGTTTTCGGCACCGAAAGGCCGGCCAACTTCAGCAGGTAGCAGCCGACCGCCCCGACCACGATGCCGATCCAGAGCGTCACGATGGGCCCTCACCCGCGGGCTCGTCAACATCCGAAGCTCGTCGGCCGCCAACATTGCCGGCGGAGCCGTCAGGTTCACCGCGGCGCGGCATCACCCCGACCAGCACACCGACGAGCGCCGCGATCAGCACCGGGAAACCGACCGGAACGAACGGCACCGCGATCAGCGCCACCATCGCCGCGGCCGACGCAACGGCCCAAGCCTCCCGGCCACGAAGTCGCGGGGCCAACAGCGCGAGGAACGCGGCGGGCGCGGCGGCGTCCAGGCCGAGCAGACGCGGGTCGGACAACCAGGACGCGCCGAGCTGCCCGACCGCGGTGCCGATATTCCAGCACACGAAGACGCCGATCCCGGTCGCGTAGAACCCAAGCCGGGCGGCCCGTTCGGAGTCCCGGCCGATCGCCATGGCGGTGGATTCGTCGATGACGAGTTGCGCCGCCAGCAACCGGCGGGCCCCGCGGACGTTCAGCAGCTCCGAGAGGCGCAGCCCGTACAACGAATTGCGCGCGCCGAGCATGATCGCGGTAGCCGCGCCGGCGAGCGGCGCACCACCGCCGGCGACCACCCCGACCAATCCGAACTGGCTGCCACCGGTGAACATCAGCAGCGACAGGGCCATCGTTTGCCAGAGATCGAGGCCACCGGCCAACGCGATGGCACCGAACGAAATGGCGTAAGCGCCGGTGGCGATCGCGACGCCCAATGCGTCCCGGAGTACCTGCGAACGCGTCAGGCGCCACGCCAATGCAGGTTCGGCGTCCATCGGCGGGTCGACCGGGACATGGCTGCCCGCAGTGCCGTCAGGAGTCGTCACGGGTGGTGGTGTGCCCCGTCAGCGTCAGGGAGTGACGTCAGGCAGCAGGCCGGGGAGCGGCGCCGACGGAGCCACACCCGGCGGCTGCCG
Organism: uncultured Actinomycetota bacterium; assembly: GCA_963730295.1. Taxonomy (GTDB): domain Bacteria; phylum Actinomycetota; class Actinomycetes; order Mycobacteriales; family Nakamurellaceae; genus Nakamurella. The sequence goes on from CAVSRE010000022.1 coordinate 175,152, forward strand.
TCGGAGTAGCGCAGCACCCTGGCCAATTCCCACCCGGAGAATTCCGCTCGGATCGCCAGCATCGTGGCTGCTGCTGATCGGGAGACCCGGGCGTCGATCCGCAGCGGCTGATACTCGTACTCATCGGTGGCTGGTCGCCAACTGCCGGCCGTCGTCGGGCGATCGCGCTGTGTTGCGCCAGAACCGGCATCGTTGGCCTCGAGCGGTGATCCCTGACCGGCGATGTTCCTCACCTCCGTGCCCATGGGTCGACCCTGCCGACCCGAACGATTGCGTTGGGACGAGTGTGCACCGCCAAGTGGTCGGACGCGAAAGTCAGGCGGCCGTGTCGGCGCATTCGCCCGGGCCGGCCGGGTGCCGCCGACCGGTCTGCACCCGCAATCAGGCGACGCCGAGGATGACTTCGGTCGGCGTCAGCAGAACAGTTGCCGCGGCGGCCGGCTCGAGGCCGAGTTCGTCAGCCGTGGCTTGGGTTGGTCACGCTCGATGCCGCTGCATAGATCGTCACTTCCGTGGCCTTCACGGCGTAGTGCACCTTCTTGCCGGGTACCAGGTCGAGATCGGCTGCCGATCCGGCGGTGATGTCGGCAATGAGATCACCTGCGCCACCTGGTGTGTCGACCCCTTGATCGGCAGCCGCATGTAGCCGCAGCAATTCGCCGCGCGGTTCGAGTTCGGCGATGGTGACGGCGAAATGGTTGCGCGGGCTGCCGGTCGGCGGGGCGAGATGGACGGCAACGGCGGCCGGGCTGAAGACCGCCACTGCGGGTTGGCCCGGCACGCAGGACGGGTCGAGCAGCCCCTGGATGCGCACCCCGTCGGACGTCAGCAGGCCGTGCTGATCGGCGGTACCGGTGAGCAGGTCGACTCCGGCGATCCGGGCGGCGAAGGCCGATCTGGGTTGGTTCAGCACGACGCGGGTGGGACCGTCCTCGACGACCCGTCCGGCCTCGAGAACGATCACCCGGTCGGCCAGGGACAGCGCGTCGATCAGATCATGGGTGACGATCAGCGCCGCCCTCGGCGGGCCGGTCCCGTCGCGCAACACCTTCTTGAGCAGTTGCCGCAGGGCGGGGGCGACCGTCACATCCAGCGCGGCCATCGGCTCATCCAGCAGCAGCAGGGCAGGGTTCGCGGCCAGCGCCCGCGCGATCGCGATCCGCTGGGCCTGCCCACCGGAGAGCTGCGCGGGTCGTCGGTCAGCGAATTCAACGGAATCTACTGCCGACAGCCATTGCAGGGCAACAGTTTTGGATTCGGCGCGAGACGCGCCCTTGCTACGCGGGCCGAAGGCCACGTTGGCGACGGCGGTGAGGTGCGGGAAAAGCAGTGCCTGCTGGGCGAGCAGCACCACCCCGCGCTGGTGCGGTGGTACCCACACCTGACGAGTCGTGTCGACCAGCACTTCGCCGTCCAGGACGATTCGCCCGGAATCGGGCCGGAGCAGACCGGAGATCAGGGACAGCAGCGTCGATTTGCCGGCACCGTTGCCGCCGAGGACCGCCACCACTTCGCCCGGCGGCACATCGAGTGTGAGGTCGAGATCGCGATCGGCGAGTGTCGCCGTCACGTGCAGCGCACCAGTTTTTCCCGCAGCCATCGACCCTGGCTGCGTGTCCGTCACAACGACCCTTCATGTGCTCTACCTCGAGTGGCCAGCACGATCACCACGGCGACCACCACCAACACGAGGGACAGGGCAACGGCCGCGTCCGGATCCGATTCCCGCTGCAGGTAGATCTCCAGCGGCAGCGTCCTGGTGACGCCCTGCAGGCTTCCGGCGAACGTCAGCGTGGCACCGAATTCGCCGAGCGCCCTGGCGAACGACAGCACCGCACCGGAGACGAGGCCGGGCAGCACCAACGGGATGGTGACCCGGCGGAGAACGGTCGTCGGATTGGCGCCGAGGGTAGCGGCCACCGATTCGTAACGGCGGCCCGCCGTCCGGAGCGATCCCTCCAGGCTCAAGACCAGAAAGGGCAGGGCGACGAAGGTCTGCGCCAGCACCACGGCGGTCGTCGTGAACGAGATCCGCAGCCCGAGAAAGTCCAACGTGCTGCCGAGCAGACCCTGCCTGCCGAACGTGTACAGCAACGCGATGCCGCCCACGACCGGAGGCAACACCAGCGGCAACAGGACCAGCGATCGGGCGAGTTGCAAACCGGGAAACCTCGCCCGCGCCAGCACCAGTGCCATCGGAGTGCCCAGCAGCACGCACAGCACGGTGGCGGCGCCGGCGGTCTTGAGACTGAGCCACAGCGCTGCCACCGAGGACTCGGAGCTGATCAGTTCCCAGAACTGCGACCACTGGACCCGGGCCACCATGGCCACCAGCGGCAACACGACGAAGATCCCGCCGAGCAGGGCGGGCACGAAAACCCACCGTGGCAAGCCGGACTCGACTCCTGCCCACCCTCGCTTGCGAGGGGCTGGAGCGGAATCCGGGATCACCTTCTGGACCGTCACCGTGGCTGGACAGACACTAATCAGGGGGCGGGCCGGAAGCCTGCCGCGCCAAGCACCTGCTGGCCCTCGGGTCCGGTGACCAGTGTGACGAACTTGCCGGCCAGCACGGGCTGGGTGGCCTCGGCCAGGGAGGCGATCGGGTAGACGTTCACGACCCGGGCGGCCTCCGGGAAGTCCACTTCGGTGATTTTGGTCCCGGCATTCTTGGCATCGGTCACGTACACCAGTCCAGCATCGGCATCACCGGTGTTGACCTTGCCGAGCACGTCGGTCACCGAGTTCTCTTCGCTCACCGGGGTCAGCGTCACCCCGGTGTCGGCCTCGACCTGCTGGACCGCCGATCCGCACGGCACCCCGGCAGCACACACCACGACCGCCAGATCAGCATTCGCCAGATCAGCGAAAGACGTGATGGCCTTGGGGTTTCCGGGCTTTGTCACGATCGTCAGGGTGTTGGTGGCAAAGTTCACCGGTTCACCGGCGACGAGATTCGCATCGGTCGCCTTGGTCATGTTCGCGGTGTCCGCAGACGCGAAGACATCGCCCGGCAGACCACCGGTGAGTTGGGTGACCAGATCGGCGGAGCCGGCGAAATTGAACGCCACCGTCGTACCGGGGTTCTGCTGCTGGAATATGGCGCCGATCTGGGTGAACGTGGCCTGCAACGACGCGGCGGCCGACACGTTCAACGTCGTCGCGCCGGCCGGCGCCGCTGATGGTGCCGCGGAACTCGGCCCCGCAGAGTTGCCACCCGATCTGGTCGACGATGCGGCGCTGGTGCCAGCACTGCAGCCGGCAGCCAGCGTCACGATGCACAGCGCCGCGACGGCCGAAACCGCCCCGGATAGCACACGTCTCATGAGGACCCTCCGGGCGTTTCAATGATCACAGTGGTCGCTTTGACCACCGCGACAGCCAGCCGGCCGGGTTCGAGTTGAAGCTCGCGGGCGGCCTCGCTACTCATCAGCGAGACGACGGTGTGCGGTCCGCACTGCAACTCGACCTGCGCCATCACCCCGTCTGCCACGACCCTGGTGACGAGGCCGACGAACCGGTTCCGAGCCGATCGGCCGATGCCCGACGGATCCGACGCCGGGGTAGCGGCGTGCAGTCTGGAGAACTCCGCCAGCGCGACACCCTCGATGACCTTCCGGCCCGCGTCGTCCTTGGTCGCCGGCAACGCGTCCGAGTCGATCCATCGCCGGACGGTGTCATCACTGACGCCGAGCAGCTCGGCAGCCTGCGCAATTCGGAACTGCGACACAAGTGGCACTCTAGATCCGCATCTGCGGCTTCAGCAAATCAATCCGTCAGCAGCTGCGTAGTCTCAACGGTCCGATCAGTCGGCCTCGGGCAGTTCGTCCTGCTCGGGGATCGGTGCGGGGGGCTTGACCGCGGCCATTTCGGTCATCAGCAAGGCAGCCAACCGGGTTCGCCGGGGGATCGACCCGATGTGTTTGACGGCGCGGGCCAGCATGGGGCCGGCCGCGTGCACGACGGACAGATGTCGGCGGGCTCGGGTCAGCGCCGTGTAGACCAGCGGCCGGGACAGCATCGAACCGGCCTCCGGTGGCATCACCGCAACAACGGCCTCCCATTCGGAGCCCTGCGCGCGGTGCACGGTGATGGCCCAGCCGTGCAGCAGGTCCGCCAGGGCCTTGCCGCTGATGTCGGACTCGCCGCCGGTGAACGCCACCCGCAGCGAGTTGTCGCCGCAGGCCATGACCGTGCCGACCTCGCCGTTGGCGTAACCGGTGGGTTCGGCATCGATGTGGTTGGCGGTCGCGACCACCCGGTCGCCCTTGTCGAAGCCGCGCACCGTTCCCGTGCCCGGGTTCAGCACGGCTTTCAGTGCCCGGTTCAGTGCCTGCGTTCCGGCCGGTCCCTTGTGGACCGGGGTGACGACCTGGACCTGGTCGCCCTCGCACTCGAAGACCCTCGGGATGGAGTCGGTGACGAGTTGGACCACCCGGCGGGCTGCTTCCTCCGAGCCCCTGGCCGGTACGACGACAACCTCGTGTGTCGGGTCGTCGACCCGCAGCAGATCACCGGCGCGGACAGCGATCGCCAGCCTGGCAATCGCCCCGCCCTCGGTCTGCCGGTAGAGGGTCTTGAGTTCGGTCACCGGCACCTTGCCACTGTCGATCAAGTCGCCCAACACCCGACCCGGCCCGATCGACGGCAACTGCGCGGGATCCCCGACGATCACCAGATGGGTGCCGTCCGGGATCGCGGCAATCAGCGCGGCGGCCAGTTCGCAGTCCAGCATCGACGCCTCGTCCACCACCACCAGATCCGCCTCGATCTGATTGAAGGCGTCATGGTCGAAAACCGACCCGGTCGCGCCCTGCACCGGTGGCCTGGCGCCCAGCAACCGGTGCACCGTGGTCGCGTTGTTCCCGGCGAGTTCCTCGAGGCGTTTGGCGGCCCGGCCGGTCGGCGCGGCCAGGGCGATCGAGGCGTCAACCTTGCGGCACAGCGCGACGATGGCCGCGACGGTGCGGCTCTTGCCGGTACCGGGGCCGCCGGTGAGCAGGCTGACCCCGTGCGCTGCGGCGAATGACACGGCGCCCGCCTGGATGTCGTCCAGCCCGCTGACGACGCCCTTCACTGCCCGTTCACCGGCCATCGTCGACGCCGTTCGGACTATCCGGGCCAGCCCCTCCGCGATCGCGGACTCCGCCTGGGCCAACGACTTTCGCGCAACCCATGGTTCGTCGGACCCCCCCGGATCGGCCACCCGGGCGACCCCACCGGTGGCCAGCGCGGCGCCGATGGCCAGCGGTGCGTCCACCCCGAACGGGCGCATGCCGTCAGCGACGAGCGACTCGGGTGCCGCGGTGTGACCGTCCCTGGCGAACCTGGCGAGGGTCCATTCCACCAGCGCCCGGCCGCGTCGGGGATCGTCCCGCTGGACATCGGGTTCGATGGCACGGGCCAGCCGGTCAGCCTGGCCGACGGCGGCGTCGGGCAGCGCCAGCAACCGCCAGGGGTCCGCGCGCAGGACGGTCGCCGCGTCGTCGCCCAGCGCCTCGGCGAGCCGGCCCGCCCAGCGAACCGGGATCTCTTCGGGCACCAGCATTTCGGCGATGTCGTACAACTGGCCGGCGCCGATGAAGCTGGTCACCAGACGGTTCGCCCGCCGGGCCGTCATCCGGGGGAGCGCTGACAGATTCGGCGCGGTGACGTCCGCGGGATGGTGGATCCCGGCCTCGGCGAATTTGGCCGCCATCGCCTGGCCGACCCCCGGCCACAGGCCGGCAGCGCAGAACTCGGCGAACACGTCAGGCACGCCCGGACCCTACCTGCGCGAGGCCGGGTGTCCGCTCCAGCCGAATGATTGTGTGCAGCTCCGACCCGAGGGCCCCGACGGGACTATTCGGCAGCCGCACTTTCGGCGCTGACGTCGTCGAGCGCGCTGCGGATCTCGGCGGGCAGGGTGATCTCCTCCGCGGCCAGCGAGCCCAGCAACTGTGCGCTATCCCTGGCCCCGATCACGACACTGCTGACGGCGGATCGATCCCGCACCCACGCGCAGGCCACGGCGAGCGGTGACGTGCCGAGCCCCTCCGCCGCTGTCGCGACGGCCTCGACGACCCGGGCCGCCTGATCCGTCCGGTAGCGGCCGACGTAGCGGGTGAACTGCGGCGACGCGCCGCGGGAATCGGCCGGCGTGCCGTGCCGGTACTTGCCGGTCAGGACCCCGCGCCCCAACGCCGCCCAGGCGAGAAACCCGAGACCGTGCACTGCGGCCGCCGGCAGCACCGATTGTTCGGGCGATCGTTCCAGCAGCGAATACTCGGACTCGACGGAGACCAACTGGCTATCGCCCGGACCTGCCTTGAGGCCACCCGCGAGGGTGGCAAGCTGCCAGCCGTTCACTCCGGACACGCCGACATAGCGGGCCCGGCCGGAGTCGACGGCGGTGCGCAACGCGGAGCAGGTTTCCTCGAACGGCACCGCGGCGTCGAAGCCGTGCACCTGCCAGAGGTCGACGTGGTCGGTGCCCAGTCGGTCGAGTGAGGCGTCCAGTGCAGCCAACAACCGTCCGCGGCCGCCGCCCACCCCCACCGTGGTGGTGGCCAGCACCACGGAGGACCGGCTGACGACGTCCGGTACCAGGGTGCCCAGGATCGACTCCGCGTCACCGTCGCCATAAATGTTGGCCGTGTCGATGAGCGTGCCGCCGGCGGCCACGAAGGCCTCCAACTGGGCGGCTGCCGCATCGGCGTCGGTATCCCGGCCCCAGGTCATCGTGCCAAGGCCGAGCCGGGACACCTCAAGGCCACTGCGGCCGACGCGACGGGAATCCATGACGGCCAACCTATTCGACCAGCGCGTGTCTGCCCAACCGCCGCAGACACGCTCCACCGGTAGCGAATTGCGGCGCCGGGGCCGCCGGTGCGACGAGCGCCGCCGGATCCCCGCGCGGCGCCCTGGTTGACGGCCGTCGGCCGTCGCGGCCGTTGAACAAGTCGGTGCGCGGAACCCGGTACCGTGACCGGGGCGTTGCGGCAGTCTGCCCGCGCACGTGAGCCGAGTGAACAAGGGGCGATCAGCAGCGTGGGACAGAAGATGCGCATCGGCCTGAACCTGGGGTACGTGACCACAGCCGAGGAACTGACCGACAACATTGCCCTGGCGCAGGCGGCCGAATCTCTCGGCTACGACACCGTTTGGGCGGCGGAGGCCTACGGGTCGGACGCCGTCACCGTGCTGGCCGCAGTCGCCGCCCGCACCCATCGGATCGGCATCGGCTCCGCCGTGCTGCAGATCCCCGGTCGCACCCCGGCGATGACCGCGATGACCGCGGCGACCCTGGACGCGTTGTCGGGCGGGCGCTTCACCCTCGGCCTCGGCGTTTCCGGCCCGCAGGTCTCCGAGGGCTGGCACGGGGTCCGGTTCGCCGACCCGCTCGGCCGCACCCGGGAGTACGTGCAGATCATCCGGCAGGCGCTGAGGCGACGCCGGGTCACCGCCGGCGGCACGCATTTCACGTTGCCGCTGCCCGAAGGCCCCGGCAAGTCGCTCGTCCTTGCGCTGCAACCGGTCCGCTCCGAGATTCCGATCTATCTCGCCGCCCTCGGGCCGAAGAATCTGGACCTGACCGGAGAAATCGCCGACGGCTGGCTGGCGATCTTCTTCGACCCGGAGAGCGCCGCAGGGTCGATCTCCCGCATCCATGACGCCGCCCGCGCCGCCGGCCGGGATCCAGCCGACATCGACATCTGTGCTTCGGTCCCGGTGTCGATCGCCGACGACCCGCAATTGGCCGCAAACCGGGTGCGCGGGCATGCCGCCCTGTACATCGGTGGAATGGGGTCGTCGAAGACGAACTTCTACCACCGCACGGCCACCGAGATGGGCTACGGCGCGGAAGCCGACGAGGTGCAGGAGCGATTCCTGGCCCGCGACTACGCCGGCGCCGCGGCGGCGGTGCCGTTCGATTTCATCGACCGGACGAGCCTGCTGGGCAATGCCGAGCGGATCAGCGAGCGCCTACAGCGGCTTGCTGCCGGCGGGGTGACGTCCAGCAGCGTCAACTGCTTCGACCGTGACCTGGAGTCCAAGATCGCCACCCTGACCACCGTCATGCAAGCCGCCGAGCAGTCCGGAGTTCGTGGGTGAATATTTTCCAGGCCATCATTCTCGGCATCGTCGAGGGCCTTACCGAGTTCCTGCCCGTCTCCTCAACCGGTCATTTGACGATCGTCGCGAAGATGCTGGGCCTGTCGATCGACGATCCTTCTGTCACCGGTTTCACGGCGGTCATCCAGGTCGGCGCGATCCTCGCCGTCGTCATCTATTTCTGGAAGGACATCGTCACCCTCGTCACGGCCTGGGCCCGTGGACTCTTCACTCCCGAGAACCGCTCCGATCCGGACTACCGGCTGGCCTGGTTGGTGCTGATCGGCTCGCTGCCGATCGTGCTGGTCGGCTTTCTGGCCAGGAATCTGATCGCCGGGCCGCTGCGGAGCTTGTGGGTGGTCGCGTTCGCGTTGATCATCTGGGGTTTCGTCATGTTGCTGGCCGAAGCGGTCGCCAAACAGGACCGCGGTGAGCGGGATCTCAACCTTGCCGACGCGCTGATCATCGGCTTTGCGCAGTGCCTGGCGTTGGTCCCCGGAGTTTCCCGGTCCGGGGCGACGATCTCGGTCGGCCTGATGCGCGGGCTCGACCGGGTGACCGCGACCAGGCTCGCGTTCCTGCTCGGGATCCCGGCGCTGGTCGGGGCGGGCGTGTACGAGTTGCCGGCCGCCCTTGACGGCGGCGTTGGCTGGCTCCCGACGCTGGTTGCCACCGTGGTGTCCTTCGTCGTTGCCTACGCCACCGTTGCCTGGCTGCTCAAATACGTGGCCGGGCACACCATCCGGGTGTTCGTCTGGTACCGATGGGCACTGGCCGCAGCGATCATCATCGCGCTCAGCACCGGTGCACTGGCGGCGACCTGACCCATGACAGCGGACCCCACACCCACACCCACGGTCGCCGACATCGAACCGGTCACCCAGGACGGCAAGCCCGCCGCCCAGCCCCGCCCACCCGTCATCACGGTCGTCCTGGTCCGGCACGGCCGGTCCAGCGCGAACACCGCCGGCCTGCTGGCCGGTCGTACCCCCGGGGTGACGCTGGATGATCACGGGCAGGCGCAGGCCGGGCAGATCGCCGAGCGACTGGCCGGTACCCGGTTCGACCGGCTGATCTCGTCGCCGTTGGAACGCTGCCTGCAGACCGTCACACCCTTTTCCGCGGCGGCCGGCCTGGACATCGAGATCGAGGACCGTTTCGTCGAGGTCGACTACGGTGATTGGTCCAACCGGCCGCTCAAGGACCTGGCGACCGAACCGCTCTGGAAGACCGTGCAGCAGCACCCGTCCGCGGCGGTCTTCCCGGGCGGCGAGGGACTGGCGACGGTTTCTGCCAGGGCCGCGGCAGCCATCAGGGACGTTCGGCTCTCGGCGGACAAGGATCAGACCGTGCTGGTCTGCTCGCACGGCGATGTGATCAAGTCGATCCTGGCCGACGCCCTCGGCATGCATCTGGACGCCTTTCAGCGCATTGTCGTTGCGCCGGCGTCGATCTCGGTGATTCGGTACACCCCGCACCGGCCGTTCGTCGAACGGGTCAACGACACCGGCGATCTGGGATCCATCAGCCCATACCCGGCAGCCACGGCCGCAACCGATCCGCCGGAGTCGTCCTCGGACGCCGTTCCGGGCGGGGTGACCCGATGACAGTCCACTAAGCTCGAAGGTGCCATGCCTCGTCAGATACACGTCTTCCGCTCACCCGACAGATTCCTCGCCGGAACAGTCGGGCAGCCTGGCGAACGCGAATTCTTTCTGCAGGTCGTCGACGGTCGCCGGGTGCTGTCCGTCAAGTGCGAGAAGCAGCAAGTCGCGGTGCTGGCCGACCGGCTCGGCTCACTGATCACCGAGGTCGCCCGCCGGTTCGGCGCCCAGGCCGAAGCGGAACCCACGCCGATCCCGACCGCCGAACTAACCCTGTCCACCCCGGTTGACGCCGAGTTCCAGGTCGGCACCATGGGTCTGGCCTGGGACGGTGAGGGCTCGCAGGTCATTGTGGAGTTGCTGGCCCTTTCCGAGGAGGAGGTCGGCGAGGAGATCGTCCTGGAGGACCGCGAGGAGGGGCCCGACGCACTGCGCGTCTTCCTTTCGCTCAGCGAGGCACGTGACTTCGCGCAGCACGCCGAGAAGGTCGTCGCTGCCGGTCGCCCACCCTGCCCGCTGTGCAACAATCCGCTCGACGCCGAGGGCCACATCTGCCCCCGGCTGAACGGCTATCACCGCGGTGCCATCGGCTGATCCGGCGTCGACGGGAGCGACCCCTGCGCGAGCGTCGGATTGCGTCGAACCGCAGGCTGCCGGCGGGTCATCGGACCCCGAGGCCTCGGTCGGCCCTGCGCCGGACCCCGCGCTTGATGTGGCTGTCACCGAGGTCATCACCAGAGGTGAAATCGCCGTCACGGGGCGGCTGAGTGATGCATCGAACCTCACCCTGCTCGGTGAGGTCACTCTGGACGGTTTGACTGTCCCGTGCATCTACAAGCCGGTCCGCGGCGAGCGCCCGTTGTGGGACTTTCCGGACGGCACCCTCGCCGAGCGAGAATTGGCCGCCTACCTGGTTTCCCGCGCCGCCGGCTGGGACTGCGTACCGCTGACGGTGATCCGGGACGGCCCGTACGGCCCGGGCATGGTGCAACGCTGGATCTCCGACGCCGACCCCGAGGACGTCGTCGACGTCGTCCCGCTCGACGGCATCCCGACGGGGTGGATGCCGGTGCTGCGGGCGATGGACACCAACGGCGACGACGTCGCGGTGGTGCACGCCGACACTCCCGCACTTGCCACCCTGGCCGGCTTCGACGCGGTGGTCAACAACGCCGACCGGAAGGGCTCCCACGTCCTCCCGACACCGGACGGGCGGATCCTAGGGGTCGACCACGGCCTGTGTTTCCACACCGACGACAAGCTGCGCACCATCCTCTGGGGTTGGGCCGGAAGGCCGCTGCCCGAGGACGTGATGGACGGCATCGCGCGGCTCACCAGCGCGCTGGACGACGACCTGGGGGAGCGGCTCGATTCGCTGATCACCATCACGGAGATGACCGCGCTGCGGCACCGACTGGACCGGTTGGCGGCCAGGAAGAAGTTCCCCAAGGCCCCCACCCACCGCACGCCGATCCCGTGGCCGCCGCTATGAACGAGCGTCAGCGAGATGCGAGTGGAGCGCCGGCATGAGCCTGTTGGCCGGACTGACCCGGACCGCGTCCCGTGCGGTCGGTGGCCTCGCCCTGGACGTCTCCAGCGGGCTCGCCCGCGCGGGTGAGGCGGCCAAGGCTGCGATCACCGGTGAGACCGTCGGACCTGGAACCCTGCGGGTGCACGTGGTGATCCTGTCCGACGAGACCGGTCGGCCGCTCACCACGCCCGAGGCGTTGACGCCGTCGGTCGACCTCGCCGGCAAGGTCCTGACCGCGGAATCCGGGATCAGGGTGCGGCTCACCGGGATCCAGCTGATCGACGAACCGGCCCCCGCGCGGGCTCTTGATCCCCGGGCGAACCGGCGACTGCTGTTGGACGACGTGCTCGGCCGGACCGAGTTCTACCGCCGGCATTCCGCTCCGGTCGACCTGTCGTCGGCGGTGGTCGGCGCCCCAGTGACGGTGGTCGTTGTGCGGAATATTGACGGCCGGGTGACGGGGTGTTCGCTGGGTATTTCCGCGGACTGGGTGATCGTTCAGGCGTCATTGTTCGACCGGGAACAGCCACTGACCTATGACGAAACAGTGCTGGCTCATGAACTCGGGCATGCACTGAACCTGCCGCACTTCAAGGACCCGCAGAACCTGATGTTTCCGGCGTCGTCGCCCCCGGGTGATCTGCGGGGCACCAGGCTACAGGGCTGGCAGACAGCCATCCTGCACTCGAATCGTCATGTGGTGCCCGGCGTCTCGCAGTGAACCCCGCGCGGCTCAGCATCACGGCAGTGTGAAGGATTCTGCTGTCCCCAGCGGCACGATCCTTCACGATCTCGTCAGACCCAGGCAAGCCGGCGCGGCGGCCCCACCGTCCCGTGACCATCGTCAGCCTCGCGCACGATTACTGTGGAGCGGTGCAGTCCTGGACCCGCCCTCCTGTTCCCACCATTCCCGGCAAGCCGTCACCGCTGCGTCTGTACGACACGTCGGCGGCGGCGATCGAACCCAGCTCACCGGGGGAGTTGGCAACGCTCTACGTCTGCGGAATCACCCCGTATGACGCCACCCACCTCGGGCATGCAGCGACCTACATCGCTTTCGACCTGGTGCAACGGGTGTGGCTGGACAACGGGCACCGAGTGCACTTCGTGCAGAACATCACCGACGTCGATGACCCGCTGCTGGAGCGCGCCGCTCGGCACGGCATCGACTGGCGTGACCTCGCTGCGATGGAGATTCAGCTGTTCCGCGAGGACATGACGGCCTTGCGGGTGCTGCCGCCGCAGGATTACATCGGCGCCGTCGAGGCGATGGACGACGTATCCGCCGCGGTGCAGACCCTGCTGGACATGGGCGCGGCCTACCGGGTCGACGATCCGGACCATCCCGACGTGTATTTCGACATCGCGACCGCCCCGAAATTCGGCTACGAATCCCGATACGACCTGGAAACAATGCTGACGTTCGCTGCCGAACGCGGCGGCGATCCGGACCGGCCCGGCAAACGGAACCCGCTGGACCCGTTGCTGTGGCGCACCGAGCGCACCGGAGAGCCGAGCTGGCCGTCGCCGATGGGGCCGGGGCGGGCCGGCTGGCACATCGAGTGCTCCGTCATCGCCGCCAATCGACTGGGCCCGACGATCGATGTGCAGGGCGGGGGCAGCGATCTCATCTTTCCGCACCACGAATGTTCCGCGGCGCACAGCGAGGTGCTGACCGGAGTCGCACCGTTCGCCCGGCAGTATGCGCACGCCGGGATGATCTCGTTCGACGGCGAGAAGATGTCGAAGTCCCGCGGCAACCTGGTATTCGTGTCCCGACTGCTCGCCGACGGAGTCGACCCGATGGCCATCAGGTCGGCGCTGCTGGCCGGTCGTTACCGGGACGACCGGCCGTGGTCGGATCATCTGCTGGCGGCGGCCTACACCCGGCTCGCCGAGTGGCGGCGGGCCGCGACGCGGACGGGAGCCGCGGCGCAGGACGTCGTCACCGCGCTCCGGGAGGCTCTCGCCGACGACCTGGACACGCCCACTGCGCTCGGCGTGCTGGACCGGTGGGCGGCCGATGAGGCGCTCGACGGCCGGCTGGTTGCCGATGCCGCAGACGCGCTGCTGGGTATCAACCTCAAGTAAACGTTGAGGCTTCCAAGCGGTGCGGGATCAGGTTCACCGAGACCGGCCGCCGGCCTCACCGGGTCGAGGCCCGCGGCGGCGCAGATAGCGCTCGAACTCGGCGGCGATCGATTCACCGGATGCCGGCTTGAGCGGTTCGTCCTCTTCCTCGCGCTCCTCGAGCGCCCGAATGTACTCGGAGATCTCCTCGTCCTCGGCGGCGATCTGCGAGACCTCGGTCTCCCATTCGGCAGCCTGACTGGGCAGCGTGCCGAGTGGCACCTCGATGTCGAGGATCTCCTCCACCCGGTGCAGCAGCGCGAGGGTGGCCTTGGGTGACGGAGCCTGCGACACGTAGTGCGGCACCGAGGCCCAGAAGGACAGCGACGGGATCCCGGCCTGCACGCAGGCGTCCTGGAACACGCCGGAGATTCCGGTCGGACCCTCGTACCGCGACCGGGCCAGCCCGAGCCGGGTCGCCGTCTCCTCGTCATGCGCAGACCCGGTGACCTGGATCGGCCTGGTGTGGGGCACGTCGGCCAACAGGGCGCCCAGGCCGATGACCTGGGTCACCTGATGGTCAACGGCGATCTTCAGCAACTCGTCACAAAACGCCCGCCACCGGAAGTTCGGCTCGATCCCGTGGACCAGGATCACATCGTTCGGTGACCCGATCAGCCGGCAGGCCGAGAGCCGCGTTGTCGGCCAGTCGATGGTCCTGGTGACTCCATCAATGAGCCGCACGGTCGGGCGGGTGACCTGGAAGTCGTAGAAGCCCTCCGGATCCATCTCGGTCAACGAGGTCGCATCCCAGGTCAATCCCAGCTGCTCGACGGCTGCGGTCGCGGCGTCTCCGGCGTCATTCCAGCCCTCGAAGGCGGCGATCATCACCGGGTTGCGCAGCATGGGGAACTCACTCACGCAGGTCAGCCTACGTGCGTCCCTGGGCGGCCGTAGCGGCCGCGCCGACCGCAACGGCAAGATTCTCCCGTGTCCGGCGAATACCCTGAGGCGGTGACCACGCCCTACGTCAGTGCCGAATCCGTCGCCGCCGATCCCTCTGCGGCCATCGCCATCGAGCGACTCGAGGCCGTGCTGTTCGACTTGGACGGCACGCTCATCGATTCCGAACCGATGTGGTGGTCCGCGATGGACCGGGTGGCCTCCCACCTGGGCGGCAGTCTGACCCACGAACTGAGAACGGCGACGACCGGGCAGCCGATCCCGACCTCAGTGGCAATGCTGTTGGCGCACATCGGGTCCGATCACGATCCCGAAGCCGCCGAAGAACTGCTGCTGACCAAGACGGGGGAGCTGTTCGCCGAGGAGGTGCGCTGGCAGCCCGGTGCCGAAGAGTTGATCGACGAGATCCGGGCCGCCGGGCTGAAGGTTGCCCTGGTGACCAACTCGCCGCGGGTGGTAGTCGACCTGGCGCTCGAACTGCTCGGCGATCACCGATTCGACGTGACGGTCGCCGGTGACGAGGTGGCCAGGGGCAAGCCGGATCCGGCGGCCTACCTGTTGGCGATGGGCTCGCTGGGCCTGACCGCGGGTGCCTGTCTGGCCGTCGAAGACTCCCAGTCCGGTACCGAGGCGGCCGTGGCTGCCGGTGTCTCAGTGCTGGTGGTGCCGTCCGAGGTGCCCGTGTCCGACGGGCCCGGCCGGATCTTTGCCTCGTCACTGCTCGGGGCAACCGTCGAGGAGCTGCGGCACATCCACCGCGAGTTTCGCCGATCACAACATCGCCCGAAGGTCGGGTGAAGGTCTGCGTCGCCGCATCGGGGCCCGCCGACCCCGACGCTGTGTGGGACCGGTATGTCAACCCTGCCCGCTGGCCCGAATGGTCGCCGCAGATCATGTCCGTCGACTACCCGGACCAGTCCCTGAGCCCCGGTGGGACCGGCACGGTGCACGGACCGTGCGGCATCGCCGTCACCTTCGAGATTCTCGCTGTCGACCCAGACAAACGTTGCTGGAGTTGGCGTGTCATGATCCTGGGAGTAGTGCTGACCCTCGACCATGACGTCCATGCACTGCACACCGATGGCGCGACCGGAACCCGGACGACGCTGGACATCAGCGGCCCGGTACCGCTGGTCATCGGCTACGCGCCGATCGCCCGAGTCGCGCTGAGCAGGCTGGTCCGGTAACAATTCGACAAGTTGATCTCCAAGGCATATAGATGGCAACGACGGGGGTCGGTCGACTCCTCGCGCGCCAGCGTCTGACAACGGCGGCTGACCGAAGGAATGAGGCTGACATGTCCATCCACCAGCTCCGTCGAGCCGCCCTGGCGGCGACCACCGCCGTCGTGCTGGCCGTCATCGTCGGCTGCAGTAACAGCACCGGCGGCCAGGCTGCGGTGGGGACCGATTTCACCCCAACCAGTTCGTCGGCCACCAGCACGTCGACAACGGTCACCACCACCCGCACCTCCAGGCCGACGACGAGCTCGGCGGCGAGCACCTCGTCGGCCCCGCCCACGGTGACGGCCCGGCCGACAGATACGGCCGGCGCGCCGATGCCGTCAGCGATGACGGACCTGCAGGTCGGGGACTGCTACACCATCGGCGCCGAAAATGTGGTCTCCGCCATCGATTGCGCCGAGCTCCATGACGGACAGGTGATCTTCATCGACGTCGAGCTCACCGGCGTCAGCCCGGAGGAGACCGACTCGGCGAAGCTGTTCGACGCCGCGTTGCCGTCCTGCACCCCCGAGTTCGAGGCCTTCACCGGCTCGGCGCTCGGGTCGGAGACCAGCGACTACGACCTGGCGATCGTGATCACCTCCGAGCCCGGCGCCCGCACGGTCGTCTCCTGCGCGGTCGTCGACAAGACCGGAGCACAGTGGGCCGGGACCGCGGAAAGTGTCAGCGGTTCCTACCGCGGGATCGCCGTCGGCGATTGTTTCGACTACCCGACCCAGACAACCGATGCGGCAGAACTGCCGTGCGACTCGCCGCACGACGCTGAGATGTACCTGCTCGACGGGGCGTTGCCCGCTGCTCAGCAGGATCCCGCGGCGGCCTATCCGACGGAGGCGGAGTGGCAGGACCTTTCGACAGCAGTCTGCCTGGCGGGCTTCACCGACTACACCGGCCTCCCGTTCGACACCTCGACAACCCTTTCCTACTCCTACGTCTATCCGTTGTCGCAGGATTGGTCCGACGTGGCCCAGCGCACCATGAGCTGCGTCGTGATCGAGGAGGACGGCACCAAACTGGTCGGGTCAAAAAAGCAGCCGTGAGCGGTGCATCGACCGTGGAATGTGGCGCACCGGGCATGGTCGCGCACATCGCCTGACGCCCCTGCGCCCGGTACAGAGGTCATTGGCCTTCCGGTGCCATGACAACGGCGGTATGTGCTGGTAGCGAGAGGTTCTCGCCGGTCAGCTCAGCCCCGGATTGGGTGGCGAGGAGCAGCGAGCCGGCCGGAACGTCAAGCGGAATGGTCCTGGTTTCGTCGGACATGTTGACGACAATCTGGAGTCCGGACCGCTCGACCAGCAACCATTGCTGGTCATCGTCGAAGGACGCGTGATTCCGGCTGAACCGCGGGTCTGTCAGTTCCTGTCTGCTCCTACGAAGGGCCGCAAGTTCCTGGTACAACTTCAGCATGCGGGCATGATCGCCCGTCAGTCGCTCCGACCAATCGAGCTTGGAATCCTGAAACGTTGATATTGCCTGCGGATCGGGCACCAAATTCGGGTCCCAGCCCATTCTGGCGAATTCCTCGAGCCGGCCCTTTCTGGTGGCCTCACCCAATTCCTCGTCCGGGTGCGACGTGAAAAAGGCCCACGGCGTGGATGCCGCCCATTCCTCGCCCATGAACAGCATCGGCGTGAACGGCCCGGTCAGCACGAGCACCGCGGCGATGGCCAGGTCATCGAAGGACAGCTGCGCGGTGAGCCGATCGCCGGTCGCCCGGTTGCCGACCTGGTCGTGGTCCTGCGAGTAGCCGACGAATCGCCAGCTGGGCGTGAGCAGGGTGTCGACCGGCCGGCCGTGTTCGCGGCCGCGAAAACTCGAGAACGTACCGTCGTGGAAGAAGGCCTTCTCCAGCACCTTTGCGATCGCCGACATCGGACCGAAATCTGCGTAGTAGCCGTCGGTCTCACCGGTCAACGCGACGTGCACGACATGATGGAAATCGTCGTTCCACTGCGCGTCCAGTCCGTAGCCGCCGGCTTCCCTGCGCATGATGAGTTTGGGGTCGTTGAGGTCTGACTCGGCGATCAGCGTGAGCGGTCTACGCAGGTGCACCGACAGCGCGTCCACCTCGATCGCGATTTCCTCGAGCAGGTGCACGGCGTGCGTATCCACCAACGCGTGTACCGCGTCCAACCGCAGACCATCCACGTGAAATTCCCGCAGCCACATCAGTACGTTGTCCAGAATGTAGCGGCGGACCTCACCGGAATCGGCGCCGTCCAGGTTCATCGATTCGCCCCACGTGCTTTGCGGGCCCTCGTCGTTCAGATACGGGCCATAGCGGGGGAGGTAGTTGCCGGCCTTGCCCAGGTGGTTGTACACAACGTCCTGGATGACCCCGATTCCGCGGTGATGGCAGGCATCAACGAAACGTTGATAGGCCGCGGGCCCGCCGTAGGACTCCTGGACGGCGAACCACAGCACCCCGTCGTAGCCCCAGTTGTGCACGCCGGCGAACGCGTTGACCGGCAGGACTTCCACCATGTCGACGCCGAGAGACGAGAGGTAGTCGAGCTTGTCGATGGCCGAATCCAGGGTGCCCGCCTCCGTGAAGGTGCCGATGTGCATCTCGTAGATCAGGCTGCCGGCCAGCCGGCGTCCGGTCCAGGACTGGTCATCCCAGTGGTAGGACGACGGGTCGAACGTCCGGCTGAGGCCGTCAACCCCGTCAGGTTGCCGGCGCGAGCGCGGATCCGGAAGCACGACATCGTCGTCGTCCAAACGGAAGCCGTAGTCGTAGTCCTGCTCGGTGATCAGGGGCGGCAGTTCCGCCGACCACCAGCCGCCGTCCTCGGCGACCATCGGGTGCGGTTCGTCGCCGATCACCAGATCGACCTTGGCGACCCGCGGCGCCCATACTCGTGCGGTTCCGGACATCATCGCCTCTCAGATTCGCGATTCGATTGCAGCGTTACGCAGTTCTGACCAGCAGCGCCACCGGGTAGCGGTCCAGTACATCCGCCACCGGAATCCGTGCGGAGAACCGTTGCCCGGTCAACTCGTCGACCCACGAACCGGCCGGCAGTTCGACCGTGGTGTCTCGCCAACCGCCGCCGCCGGCCAGCCCGACCGGCAGCCGGGTCGCAAGGGTCAATGCCCCACCCCGATCGAAAGCAAATAGATGATCTGCTGCGGGTCCCGTCGCGACGATCGGGGTGTACCGGGTGAACAGTTCGGGCCGGTCCCGGCGCAGCCGCAACGCCCTGCTGGTCACCAGGAGTTTGACCGCGCCCTCGTCGTCGCCGCGAAGATCCGGCCGGGCCCCTCCGTCGATCTCAGCGAGCAGTTCAGCCCGCCTGGAATAGTCGACCGGGCGCCGGTTGTCCGGGTCGACCAACGAAAGATCCCACATCTCGCTGCCCTGGTAGACGTCCGGCACGCCTGGTCCGGTCAGCTGGATCAGCTTGGCGGACAGGGAGTTCACCCGACCGAACGGCACCAGACGGTCTGCCATGCCGACGATCCCGGAATGCAGTTCGGTGTCGTCATAGACGGCGTCGACCAGCGCATGCAAGCGCTGCTCGAAAATGGCGTCCGAGTCGATCCAGGTCGTGGACACTCCCGCTTCGCGGGCCGCCTTTTCCGCGAACGCATGCAACCGCGGAGCTTCGATCGGCCAGGCACCCACCGCAGCCTGCCACAGCAGATTGGCCAGCGGGCCGTCTCCGAGGGGGGCGAGCCGGTTCCACTCCCGGACGGCCGCGGCCCAGTCCGATGCGACCTCCGAGATGACCGAGATACGGGCCCGGACGTCCTCCGAACGCTTCGTGTCGTGGGTGGACAGAGCGGTCATGGTGTCCGGGGAGCGACCCAACCGCTCGCTGTGCACCTGGTGAAACTCCCTCGCGGGCAACGAGAACTGCGCCGGCTCAGCACCGACCTCGGTCAGCGACGTGAGCCTGGTCCATCGGTAGAACGCGCAATCCTCGACACCCTTGGCCATCACCATGCCCGAGGTCTGCTGGAAACGCACCGAGAACTCGGTGCCCACATCGCGCAGCCGGTCGGCGACGTCGCGGATCGAGTCGGCGATTTCCGGTCGAGCGGTTCTCGCGCGATCAACAGCCTCGGCGAGGTACTCCGTGCCCAACGGCAGGTACGTGCGGTAGACGCCGAATGAGCTGAGCAACTCGGCGATGGCGTCGTCGGCCCGCGCGACATCGGGCACCAACTGGGCAAGCCGAAGCACCTCGGACCGCAAAATGCCGTCGGCGACAGCGCGTTTGGTGAACTGTGTCATCGCCGACCAGTCGACCCGCAGCCCACCACGGAGTTGGGTGTCCAGCTCATCGAGAGCAGCCTCGCCCGCCGGATCGGTGAAGAGCCGATCGAGCGCGGCGAGCGCCTCGTACCCGGTGGTTCCGGCGCAGGCCCAGGGTTCCGGTAGCCTCTCGTCGCCCTCGATGATCTTCTCCACCAGCACATACCGGTGGTCGATCAGCTTCGCCAGGTCGTCGAGGTAGCGGCCGGGGTCGGCCAAACCGTCCGGGTGGTCGATGCGGAGCCCGTCCACCCAGCCCGCCCGCACCCAGCGCGCGATCTCGCGATGCGAATCCGCGAAGACCTCCGGTGACTCGACCCGGATCCCGGCGAGGGTGGTAATGGCGAAGAACCGGCGGTAGTTGAGCTCCGCATCCGCCCGCCGATAGTTCATCAGCTCGTAGTGCTGACGGGCATGCACCTGCTGCGGCGTGCCGTCCGCCGTACCGTCGGCGATCGGGAATCGGTGGTCGTAATAACGCAGCTCGCCGTCGACGATCTGCAATTTCGACAGTTCGTCAGCACCGTCGCCGAGCATGGGCAACCGGATCTTGCCACCGCCGGCCGCCCAATCGATATCGAACGCCCTGGCGTGCGGGGAATCAGGGCCTGCGCGCAACACGTCCCACCACCACAGCGACAACACCGGGGTGGCCACCCCGACATGGTTCGGCACGATGTCGACCAGGATGCCGAGACCCGCCCCGCGCGATGCCTCGGCAACGGCTGCCAAGCCAGCTTCTCCGCCGCGGCTCTCGTCAACCCGGCTGTGGTCGACCACGTCGTAACCGTGTGGCGAACCGGGTTCGGCGGCCAACAGCGGCGAGAGGTAGACCCAGTCGGCGCCCAGCTCACGCAGGTACGGCACCAGTGCCGCCGCGTTCTGCAGATCCCAGTCCTCGGTGATCTGCAGGCGGTAGGTGGAGTGCGGAACCTTCATTACTTCTTTTTCGGCCGTCGGGCCCGCGGCGCCGGCTTGGCCGGCGCCGATTCCGTCGCGGCGTCGCCGGCCGACTGTCCTTCGCTCGGCTCTCGGTGCTCGACCGGCGGCAACGGCGCGTCCCCGGTCAGCGCCGAGTTC
This sequence comes from uncultured Actinomycetota bacterium, assembly GCA_963730295.1. Taxonomy (GTDB): domain Bacteria; phylum Actinomycetota; class Actinomycetes; order Mycobacteriales; family Nakamurellaceae; genus Nakamurella. The sequence goes on from CAVSRE010000022.1 coordinate 196,002, forward strand.
GGAGCATCGGCGCGCATTGCCACCGGGACCGGCGCGACGGTCGGGACGTCGGCCGCGGCATTGCCCGAAGTGGATGCCTCGGTCGCTGCTGCGAGTGCCTGCAGCACCACCATGCCCTTGCTGGCAACGGCGACCTCGCTGCCGCCGGCAATCGTTTCGGGTTGGTCCGGGACGCCGGAGGTATCGATGACCAGGCGCCAGGCGGGGGCGAATTCCTCCGGCGGCAGGACCCACTGCATGCCCTCGTCGTGCGCGTTGAACAGCAACAGGAAGGAATCGTCAACCACCGATTGTCCGCGAGTGTCCATCCCGCGAATTCCGTTGCCGTTCAAGAACATTCCGATGGACCGACCGAATCCGGCGTCCCAGTCCTCGGGCTGCATCAGCTGACCCATCGGGGTCATCCAGACGATGTCCGGCAGCGGTTCACCCTCGGCCCTGGCCACCGGCCGGCCGTCGAAGAATCGGCGCCGTCGGAACGTGGGGTGCTGACGCCGCAGCCTGGCCACCGATGCGGTGAACTCGACCAGCGGCTCGTCGGCCTCCTGCCAGTGGATCCAGCTCAGCTCGGAGTCCTGGCAGTACGTGTTGTTGTTGCCCAGCTGCGTCCGGCCCAGCTCGTCGCCATGCGCGATCATCGGGACGCCCTGGGAGAGCAGCAGAGTCGCGATGAAGTTGCGTTGCTGCCGACCGCGAAGCACGAGCACGTCGATGTCATCGGTCGGACCCTCGGCGCCGCTGTTCCAGGATCGGTTGTGTGATTCGCCGTCCCGGTTGCCCTCGCCGTTCGCCTCGTTGTGCTTCTCGTTGTACGAGACCAGGTCGGCCAGGGTGAAACCGTCGTGGGCGGTAACGAAGTTGATGGACGCTACCGGTCGGCGGCCGGAGGTCTCATACAGATCGGCCGAACCGGTCAGCCTGGACGCGAACTCGCCCAGCGTTGCCGGTTCTCCCCGCCAAAAATCCCGAACCGTATCCCGGTATTTTCCGTTCCATTCGGTCCACTGCGGCGGGAAATTGCCGACCTGGTATCCACCTGGCCCGATATCCCAGGGCTCGGCGATGAGTTTCACCTGCGAGACAACCGGGTCCTGCTGCACGAGTTCGAAGAAGGTGGACAGCCGATCGACGTCGTAGAACTCGCGGGCCAGGGTGGCCGCCAGGTCGAACCGGAAGCCGTCGACGTGCATCTCGGTCACCCAGTAGCGCAGCGAGTCCATGATGAGCTGCAGCGAATGCGGGTGCCGGACGTTCAATGAATTACCGGTGCCGGTGTAGTCCGTGTAATACCGCTTGTCGTCCTCCTCTAAACGGTAATAGGCGCCGTTGTCGATGCCGCGGAACGACAGTGTCGGGCCCATGTGGTTGCCCTCGGCGGTGTGGTTGTAGACCACGTCGAGGATGACCTCGATGCCCGCGGTGTGCAGGGCCTTCACCATTGCCTTGAATTCCTGCACCTGCTGCCCGCGCTCACCGAACGCGGAATAGGTGTTCTGCGGCGCGAAGAAGCCGATGGTGTTGTAGCCCCAGTAATTCGAGAGCCCCTGATCGATCAGCGTGCTGTCGTTCACGAATTGGTGCACCGGCATCAGCTCCAGCGCCGTGACACCGAGTCGGGTGAGGTGGTCGATCACCGCGGGATGCGAGACGCCGGCGTAGGTGCCGCGCTGATTGGCCGGAACCTCGGGATGCAGCGCGGTGAGGCCCTTGACGTGGGCTTCGTAGATCACGCTGTCGTTGTAGGGAATGCGCAGCGACCGGTCGCCGGTCCAGTCGAAGAACGGGTTGATCACCACGCCCTGCATCATGTGCGGGCCGGAGTCCGCATCGTTCCGGGAGTCCGGTTCGCCCATGTTGTACGAGAACAGCGCCGGGTCCCAGTCGATGGCACCAGAGACGGCCTTGGCATAGGGGTCGAGCAGCAACTTGTTCGGGTTGCAGCGTGACCCGTGATGCGGCTCGTACGGTCCATGAACCCGGTAGCCGTACCGCTGGCCCGGCTGCACCGTCGGGAGGTAGCAGTGCCACACGTAGGCGTCGACCTCGGGCATCGCGATCCTGGTCTCACCACCGCGCTCACCGATCAGGCACAGCTCGACCCGCTCGGCCGCCTCGCTGAAGATCGCGAAGTTGGTCCCCGTGCCGTCGAACGTGGCTCCCAACGGGTAGGGCTTCCCCGGCCAGATCTCCATCTGCGCTCCTTGTATACCGTGCGAACAGTTGTTTGATCGCTGACGTCCTGATAGTGCGAAACGATGCCGCTGAATCGGTCTTGCACCGAAGCCGCGCCGGGTCCGAGAACAGCAACCCGGGTCCGAACGTCCGATGGCGCCCGTCCAGCGGGCATAACCCTATCCGGGCCGCGCGTCGGAGGTCGGCTCAGCGGCTGTGGTCATGATTACCGCTTGATCGGCCCGGCCCTGGTAAGGCTGCGCTCCAACGGCAGCGATGATGCCGGACGGGACCGGACTGTCGTGGGTGGGGATTACCCTCGCCGGTGTGCCGGATCCAGCCCTCTATCGCCCCGCCCCGGGCACGATCCCGGATTCGCCCGGCGTCTATCGCTTCCGGGATCCCGCGCACCGGGTCATCTACGTCGGCAAGGCCAAGAGCCTCCGGCAGCGGTTGAATTCGTATTTCGCCGATCTCGGTTCGCTGCACCCCCGCACCGCGCAGATGGTCACCAGCGCGGCGGGCGTGGAGTGGACGGTGGTGTCCACTGAGGTCGAGGCGCTGCAGCTGGAATACAACTGGATCAAGGAGTTCGACCCGCGGTTCAACGTGCGGTACCGCGACGACAAGTCCTACCCGGAACTCGCCGTCACCCTGGGCGAGGAGTACCCCCGGCTGCAGGTGATGCGCGGTCCTCACCGCAAGGGCGTCCGGTACTTCGGTCCGTACGCGCATGCCTGGGCGATCAGGGAAACGCTCGACATGCTGTTGCGGGTGTTCCCGGCCCGGACGTGCTCGGCCGGGGTGTTCCGGCGGTCGCAGCAGATCGGCCGGCCGTGCCTGCTCGGCTACATCGGCAAATGCGCCGCCCCGTGCACCGGCCAGGTCACCGCCGAGGAACACCGCGAGATCGTGCTGGACTTCTGCGACTTCATGGCGGGTAAGGCCGACCCGCTGATCCGCCGGTTGGAGAAGGAGATGACGGCGGCGGCGGCCGAGTTGGATTTCGAGAAGGCGGCCCGGCTGCGCGACGATCTGGGGGCGCTGCGGCGGGCGGTGGAAAAGCAGGCGGTGGTGCTCGGCGACGGTACAGACGCCGACGTGGTCGGCATCGCGGCGGACGAACTGCTCGCATCGGTGCAGATCTTCCATGTCCGTGGAGGCCGGGTCCGCGGGCAGCGGGGCTGGATCGTGGATGTGGACGCCGACAGCGCCGGTCCCGTGGGCATGGCCTCGTTGGTGGAGAACTTCCTGCTGCAGTTCTACGGCGGCCGCGCCGACGACGACGGTGCCACCGCGGTGCCGCGGGAGATCCTGGTGCCGGTGTTGCCCACCGAGGCGGCGGCCACCGAAGCAGAACTCACCCAATGGCTCTCCGACCTGCGCGGATCTCGGGTGTCGCTGCGGGTCCCGCAGCGCGGCGACAAGCGCGCACTCGCCGAAACGGTGACCAGGAATGCGGCGGAGGCGCTGACCCAGCACCGGCTGAAGCGGGCCAGCGACCTCACTGCCCGCTCGGCGGCACTGACCGTCCTGGCCGACACCCTGGGGATGGACGTCGCCCCGCTGCGGATCGAGTGCATCGACGTCTCGCACGTCCAGGGCACCGATGTCGTCGCCTCGTTGGTGGTCTTCGAGGACGGCCTGCCCAAACGCAGCGACTACCGCCGGTTCGCGATCCGGGAGCATCCCGGCGACGACGTCGCGTCCATCGCCGAGGTCGTCCGGCGACGATTCACCCATGGCACCGGCCGGTCGGCCACGGGGCCGGCAAGCGCCCAGGACATTGACACCCGAACCCAGGTCGATGTCGCCGCGGCGGCGCCGGGGCCGGCGGCGGCCCCGGCAGAGGACGCGGAGCCCGTTTATCGGCGGGGGATCGACCCGGAAACCGGCCGGCCGCGGCGGTTCGCCTACCCGCCGCAGCTGTTGGTGGTCGACGGCGGAGCGCCGCAGGTCAATGCGGCGGCAACCGAACTCGCCGAACTCGGCATCGTTGACGTGACGATCTGCGGGTTGGCCAAACGCCTCGAAGAAGTCTGGGTACCGGCCCAGGACGAGCCGATCATCTTCCCGCGGACCAGCGAGGCGCTGTACCTGCTGCAGCGATTGCGGGACGAGGCCCACCGATTCGCGATTACGTACCATCGGGCGAAGCGCTCCAAGTCGATGACGGTGTCGGCACTGGACAACGTGGCCGGTCTCGGCGACGTCCGACGCAAGGCGCTGGTCCGGCATTTCGGCTCGGTCGGCGCGCTGCGGAAGGCAACTGTCGACGACATCCTCGAAGTACCCGGCGTCGGCCGGCGGACGGCCGAAGCAGTGGTCGAAGCCCTCGCCGCACCGGCCACGGCAGCGCCGCCCGCTCCCGGTCGCCCCGGCCCGGCAACGGCGCCGGATTCGACGAGAACCCCACTGCCGCGGGCGGCCCGACCGGCAGTACCGATACCGTCGTCGGGCACGAAGGAAAACGCCGTTCCGGTCAACGGATTCGGCGACGGGGTACGGACAGGGGCCTGACATGGGACAGACGGACGACGGCCAGCAACCCATCGATGGACGCAAGGTCGATCGGCCACCCGGCGAGCAGGAGCCAACGGCGGGCATCCAGGTCGCCATCGTGTCCGGGCTGTCCGGCGCCGGGCGTTCGACGGCCGCCAAGTGCCTGGAGGACGTGGGCTGGTTCGTCGTGGACAACCTGCCACCGGAACTCATCACCACCATGGTCGATCTGGGTTCCAGGACCAGCGGTGACGTCACCCGTATCGCGGTCGTGCTGGACGTCCGGTCCCGGGCCTTCACCCACGACCTCGCCGAGGTCATCAAGGATTTGGACGCTCGCGGCTACCGGCCGCGGGTGCTGTTCCTGGAGGCGAGCGACGCGGCCCTGATCCGCAGGTACGAGGCCAACCGCCGCTCGCATCCGTTGCAGGGCGGCGGGCGGCTGGCGGATGGGGTCGCGGCCGAACGGGCGGTGCTGGAACCGCTGCGGCAGGAGGCGGACGTCGTCATCGACACCTCTGAGCTGTCCGTTCACCAGCTGCGCGCCGAGGTGGAGCGAGCCTTCGCGCACACATCCGCTGGCCGAAAGTCCTCCCTCACCGTGGTGTCCTTCGGCTTCAAGTACGGGCTGCCGTTGGACGCCGACCTCGTCATCGACATGCGTTTCCTGCCCAATCCCTACTGGATACCCGAGCTCCGCGACCACACCGGGCGCGACCAGGACGTTTCTGATTACGTGCTGTCACAGGAAGGCGCGACGGAGTTTCTGGACCGGTACGTCGAGCTGATCGACCTGATCAGCGGCGGCTACAAGCGCGAGGGAAAGCGTTACCTCACCCTGGCCGTCGGCTGCACGGGGGGCAAACATCGCAGTGTCGCGGTCTCCGAGGAGCTTCGGCGACGGCTGCAGGGAGACAACCTGGCCGTTCAGGTGGTCCACCGCGACCTTGGCAGGGAGTAGTGGGCGACACAGTCCTGAACGAAACGGCGCCCACCGAAACAGCGCCCAGGGAAATAGCGCCCAACCAAGCAGCGGCAACCGGTTATTCCGATCGCCGGACCAAGGTGGTCGCACTCGGTGGCGGACACGGGCTGCACGTGATGTTGACCGCGCTGGTCGGACTGCACGTGGACATCACCGCCGTGGTCACCGTCGCGGACGACGGCGGATCCTCCGGCCGGCTACGTCGCGAGGTGCCGGGAATCGTGCCGCCGGGCGACCTCCGGATGGCACTGACCGCCCTCGCCGCTCCCGACGTCACCGGGCAACTGTGGGGTTCGACGTTCCAACACCGGTTCCGCGGCGAGGGAGCGCTGGCCGGGCATCCGGTCGGAAATCTCGTGCTGGTCGGCCTCAGCCAGGTACTCGGTGATCCGGTCGCCGCCCTCGACGCAGCCGGCGCGATCATGGGCGCACGTGGCCGGGTGCTGCCGATGTCCTGCCAGCCGCTGGACATCGTTGCCGAAGTCGAAGGCCTGGACGAGGACCCGACAGCGTTGCGTCGCATCCGCGGCCAGGTGGCGGTCGCCAGCACGCCGGGTCAGGTTCGATCGGTGACGCTGGCGCCGGCCGGCGCGACATCCTGTCCGGAGGCACTGGCCGCGATCCGGGCCGCGGATCTGATCACCCTGGGGCCGGGGTCATGGTTCACCAGCGTGCTGCCGCACCTGATGCTCCCCGACATGGCGGACGCGATCACCGCCAGCAGGGCGCGGCGACTGGTTGTCCTCAACCTGGCAGCGCAGCAGGGCGAGACGGAAGGATTCTCACCGGAGCAACACCTGGACGTACTCTCAGCACACGCCCCGAATCTTCGGGTCGACTCGGTGTTGGCGGATCGCGGCTCGGTTGCGCTTCCACAACGACTCGCGTCGGCCGCGGCTCGTCTCGGGGCGACCCTGGATCTGCACGACGTGGCCATTCCGGGAACCGCACGGCACGACCCGAGCAGGCTATCGGCGTCGCTCGCCGCGGTTCTGGAACGGGCGCAGGGTGGCGGGTACCAAACGCCTGTTTGGGGGGAGTCGTAGCGATGACGGACAGGGAGTGCCGGAGATGGCGATGACGGCCACCGTGAAGGACGAGCTCAGCCGGGTGGCGGTGAGCAAGGTTTCGGCGCGCAAGGCGGAGGTTTCCGCGCTGCTCCGCTTCGCCGGCGGTCTGCACATCGTTGCCGGACGGGTGATCGTCGAGGCGGAATTGGACACCGGCGCGGTGGCCAGGCGCCTCCGCAAGGAGATCGGCGAGCTGTACGGGCACGTCGCCGACGTGCAGGTGCTGGCCGCCTCCGGACTGCGCAAGGGCACCCGCTACGTCGTGCGGGTGGTCGCCGGCGGCGACTCACTGGCCCGGCAAACCGGGCTCATCGACCAGCGCGGTCGGCCGGTCCGCGGCCTGCCGCCGCAGATCGTCGCCGGTTCTGTTGGTGATGCCGAAGCTGCCTGGCGTGGCGCTTTTCTCGCGCACGGATCGCTGACCGAACCCGGTCGTAGCGCGTCCCTCGAAGTCACCTGCCCGGGGCCGGAAGCGGCCCTGGCACTCGTCGGCGCTGCCCGCCGGATGGGCATCGGCGCCAAGGCTCGCGAGGTCAGGGGAGCCGACCGGGTGCTGGTCCGGGACGGTGACGCGATCGCCGCCCTGCTGACCCGGTTGGGCGCGCATTCCTCGATGCTCGCCTGGGAAGAGCGACGGATGCGTCGCGAGGTCAGGGCGACCGCGAACCGCCTGGCCAACTTCGACGACGCCAACCTCCGGCGGTCCGCGCGCGCGGCCGTCGCGGCGTCCGCGCGGGTGGAACGAGCGCTGACCATCCTCGGTGACGACGCCCCCGACCACCTGAGCCAGGCAGGCCGGCTCCGCATCGCCCACGGCCAGGCCTCCCTGGAGGAGCTGGGCCAGCTGGCCGAACCCCCGATGACCAAGGACGCGGTGGCCGGGCGGATCCGCAGACTGCTGACAATGGCCGACAAGCGGGCCGCCGATCTCGGCATCCCTGACACCGAATCCGCCGTCACCGCAGACATGCTGGACAGCTGACGCAGGCCGGATGAACACCGTCGAAACATCTGCTGAACCCTTCTAGCCGGTCAGGTAAATGCGTTCAGCGCTGTTTCAAGGGTCCGGCAAACGAATAAGGAGATCGATCCGCCTTGCGGCGCAGGCCGAGCTGTGGGGTCGAACGGTCGTGACCGGGCGGGACCAAAGACCTGACTTTGTCCGATCGACCGTGGGCCGACGTGCCGCGGTCATGGGGTGCCGATACAGTAATGCCGTCGTTGCCCACCGTTGCGTGGGCGGCGTCACTTGATCGATCCCGTCGGGGTCAAGATGACCCTGCTGCGGCAATCCCTATGAGGAGGGCGACACACGTGACTGTGCGCGTCGGTGTGAATGGATTCGGCCGGATCGGCCGAAACTTCTGGCGAGCGGTTGATTCTCTCGATACGGATATCGAGATCGTCGCCGTCAACGACCTGACGGACACCAAGACCCTTGCCCATCTACTCAAGTACGACTCCGTGATGGGGAAGCTGCCGTATGACGTCGCCGCTGGCGACGGCGCGATCGCGGTCGACGGCAAGGAGTTCAAGGTTCTGTCGAACCGGGACCCAGGTGCACTGCCCTGGGGCGACCTCGGCGTCGATGTGGTGATCGAATCCACGGGGTTCTTCACCAAGGCCGATGCCGCTCGCAAGCACATCGATGCCGGCGCGAAGAAGGTGCTCATCTCCGCACCGGCCACCGACGAGGACCTGACCGTCGTCATGGGCGTGAACGACTCGGCCTACGACGGATCGCAGACAATAATCTCCAACGCGTCCTGCACCACGAACTGCGTTGCCCCGATGGCGAAGGTGCTGCACGAGAACTTCGGACTCATCCAGGGGTTGATGACGACGATCCACGCGTACACCAACGACCAGGTCATCCTGGACTTCCCGCACAAGGATCTCCGGCGCGCCCGGGCCGCCGCGATCAACATCATCCCGACGACGACCGGCGCCGCGAAAGCCACCGCCCTGGTCCTGCCGGAACTGAAGGGCAAGCTGCACGGCTACGCGCTCCGTGTCCCTGTGCCGACCGGCTCGGTCACCGACCTCACGGTGGAGCTCGAGAAGGGCACCACCGTTGACGACATCAACGCCGCGTTCAAGGCGGCCGCTGATTCCGGCCCGCTGAACAATCGGCTGTTCTACTCGACCGATCCGATCGTGTCCACCGACATCGTCGGTTCGCCGGCCTCGTGCACCTTTGATTCGCCGCTCACCATCGGCCTCGGCGGCAACTTCTTCAAGATCGTCGGCTGGTACGACAACGAGTGGGGCTACTCGAATCGGCTGGTGGACCTGACCACCCTCGTGGGCGCCAGCCTCTGACGTAGTGATGCGCGGGTGGCGCCGGTCGGGAACTCTCCGGCCAGCGCCCCTTCGCGCACCGTCAAGCCCCATGGCCGGAACCCCGACCCGGTTCCCGGGCGTTCCCGCCACTGATCGCGGGTGGTCGCTCCGGTCCCTTTTGCCCGTCCTGCCCAAGGAGTTTCCTGTGCACACGCTCGACGATCTACTGGCCGCCGGCGTCGCCGGTCGGACGGTGCTGGTCCGTTCCGATCTCAACGTGCCCCTCGACGGCGACGTCATCACCGATGACGGCCGCATCAAGGCTTCATTGCCGACCCTGCAGGCGCTGATCCTCGGTGGGGCCAAGGTGGTGGTGACCGCCCACCTCGGCCGACCCAAGGGCGTCCCCGAATCCAAGTACTCGCTGGCTCCCGCAGCGGCCCGACTGGGCGAACTGCTCGGTGTCACCGTGCCGCTGGCCACCGACCTCGTCGGGCCGTCGGCCACCGAAACGGTTGCCGCACTGGCCCCGGGTGGCATCGCGATGTTGGAGAACGTCCGGTTCGACGCCCGGGAGACCTCGAAGGACCCGGCCGAACGCGCCGCACTGGCCGACAATCTGGTCGCCGTCGTTGGTGAGGGCGCCGCATTCGTCTCGGACGGGTTCGGTGTGGTGCACCGCAAACAGGCCTCGGTCTACGAGATTGCCATGAAGCTTCCGCATTTCGCCGGTTACCTGGTGTCCGCGGAGACCGCGGTGCTGAAGAAGCTGACGGTGGATCCGGAGCGCCCCTACGCCGTCATCCTCGGTGGCTCAAAGGTCTCCGACAAGCTCGGCGTGATCACCTCGCTGCTGCCGCGAGTCGATTCGCTGCTCATCGGCGGCGGAATGGCCTTCACCTTCCTGGCCGCGAAAGGCCTGGGTGTCGGAGCCTCGCTGCTGCAGGAGGATCAGATCGAAGTATGCAAGAACCTCCTGGCCGAGAACGGCGACAAGATCGTCCTGCCAACCGATGTCGTCATCGCCGACGCCTTCTCCGCGGACGCCGCAGTGCAGATTGTCGGCGCCGAAGGCATTCTCGACGGCTGGCTGGGGCTGGACATCGGACCGGAGAGCGCGGCCAGGTTCTCCGAGATCGCCGCCGCATCCGCGACGGTCTTCTGGAACGGGCCGATGGGCGTGTTCGAATTGGCACCCTTCGCCGACGGCACCCGGGCGGTCGCCGAGGCGATCTCCGCGTCACCGTCATTCTCGGTGGTCGGCGGTGGCGACTCCGCGGCAGCGGTGCGCATTCTCGGTGTCGACGAATCCGGCTTCACCCACATCTCGACCGGTGGTGGCGCTTCCCTGGAGTACCTCGAGGGCAAAGAGCTCCCCGGCCTGGCAGTTCTGGAGGCATAACGCATGGCCCGCAAACCACTCATCGCCGGCAACTGGAAGATGAACCTCACCCACCTCGAGGGCATCGCGCTGGTACAGAAGATCGCCTTCACGCTGCCCGACAAGTACCTGGCGCACGTCGAGGTCGCCGTCATCCCGCCGTTCACCGCACTGCGGTCGGTACAGACGTTGATCGAGGCCGACAAACTGGGGCTGGCCTACGGCGCCCAGGACCTGTCCGCCTACGACTCCGGTGCGTACACCGGGGAGATCTCCGGGAGCATGCTGTCCAAGCTCGGCTGCACCTACGTGCTGGTCGGCCACTCGGAACGGCGCGAGTACCACAACGAGTCCGACGAGCTGCTGGCCAAAAAGGTCAACGCCGCCTTCAAACACGGGTTGATCCCGCTGCTCTGCTTCGGTGAAGGGCTGGAGATCCGCGAGGCCGGCAATCAGGTACAGCACTCCGTCGATCAAATGCTCGCCGCCATGGTCGACGTCACGCCTGAACAGGCCACCACGATCGTTCTCGCCTATGAGCCGGTCTGGGCGATCGGCACCGGTCGGGTGGCAACGCCGGCCGATGCCCAGGAGGTTTGTGGCGCTGTACGCGCGGCGCTCGCCGAGAAGTACGGCGCGGAGATCGCGGACGGAATCCGGATCCTGTACGGCGGTTCGGTCAAGTCGGGAAACGTTTCAGAGATCACGGCGCAGCCCGATGTGGACGGTGCGCTGGTCGGCGGAGCGTCCCTGGATGGCACCGAGTTCGCGAATCTTGCCGCCAACGCGGTCGGGGTCCTTCCGTAACGCACCAACCCAGCGCCGTTGCATCGATGATGGGGCCAGTCCGTCACCGGGCGGGCCCCGTCGGTGACTGCTGGGGATGGGTAACCGGGTTAGACTCGGGACCGATCCCGGTCGAGCCGGCCATTTCGCAGCATCTGGACTCGCAGCATCTGGACGCGCCGACTACTTGACGAGCAAGGCAGACATGACAATTTTCTTGAATATCCTGCTGGTCATCACCAGCCTGACGTTGATGGCGCTGATCCTGCTGCACCGCGGCAAGGGTGGCGGCCTGTCCTCGTTGTTCGGCGGCACCATGCAGTCCTCGTTGTCCGGATCATCGGTGGTGGAGAAGAACCTCGACCGGCTGACCCTGTTCGTTGCTTCCATCTGGGCGATCTCGATTGTCGGGGTCGGATTGTTGTTGAAGGTCGGGGCCTGAGTTCGAGCACCATCGCAGGCCGGCTCCGATCTCTGAGCCGGCAGGGCTTTAGCTGGATGCGTCCAGCTCCTTGAACAGGCAGGTCGATATGGCGGGTGGCAATCCGATTCGCGGTTCACGGATCGGCGCAGGACGGATGGGTGAGTCGGATCGCGGCGAGTCAGCTCCCCGGCGTCGCCTGGAGTTCTATTGCGCGAACGGGCACACGACGCGACTGGCCTTCTCGATGGACGCCGAGATCCCCGACACCTGGGACTGCCCCAGCTGCGGACTGCCGGCCGGGCAGGATCGGACCACCCCGCCGCCGGCAACAAAAGTCGAGCCCTACAAGTCCCATCTCGCTTACGTCAAGGAACGACGCAGCGAAGAGGATGGCGAGGCGTTGCTGAACGAGGCCCTCGCGAAGATCGCCGATCGGCGCACTCCACAGGCCTAGAGGATCTTGAGCATCCTGGTGTTGCCGAGGGTGTTCGGCTTCACGTACGGCAGATCGAGGAACTCTGCGACACCCCGGTCGTAGGACGAACGCAATTCCGCATAGGCCTCCCGGGACAGGTCGAGCTCGCGAATCGGCTCGAACCCCAGCGATCGGAAGAACTCCGTTTCGAAGGTCAGCACGAACAATCGGTGCAGGCCAAGATCGACGGCTTGCGCGATGATCTCCTCGCACACGGCCCGCCCGACGCCGTGCCTGCGTGCGGCCGGATCGGTCGCCACCGTCCGAATCTCGCCCAGGTCCTCCCAGAGCACGTGCAATGCCCCGCAGCCCAGCAGGATCCCGTCTACCTCCGCCACCCAGAACTCGGTGACGTCCTCGAACAGGTTCGCCAGCGACTTCTGCAGCAGGATCGGCCCGGCGTAGGCGTCGACCAACTGCTTGATCCGTCGGACGTCGGTGACCTTCGCGCGATGCACCACCAGAGCCTTGGGGTCGTCGACAGTCACGGCGCCCAACCTTAACGGGGTCGGGTGGTCAGTCTCCGGTCGCCCGACGCACCGCGTCGATTCCGGAATGGGCCGTCGGGCCGACTGTGAGCCTGTCTGCCTGAAAAGCGGCAGACACGCTCACACTGGCCAACTGGCGGCCCTCCTTCGTCGGGCCGAATCTGCGTGTGCGTCTGCCTGAAAAACGGCAGACACACACGCAGCTGTGTTGGATGGCGGCCCTCCTTCGTCGGGCCGACTCTGCGTGTGCGTCTGCCTGAAAAACGGCAGACACACACGCAGCTGTGTTGGATGGCGGCCCTCCTTCGTCGGGCCGACTAGGGTGGACAAGTGTCTCCACGCAGTCCTTCGGCGTCGCCTACTCGAGTAAATCTGGTGACCCTCGGCTGCGCCCGCAACGAAGTGGACTCGTCGGAGATCGCCGGACGACTGGAAGTGGGCGGGTACGAACTCGTCGCGGACCCGGTCGGCGCGGACGTCGTGGTGGTCAACACCTGCGCGTTCGTCGCCAGCGCCAAGAAGGACTCGATCGACACGGTGCTGGCCGCGGCTGACACCGGCGCCAAGGTCGTCGCGGTTGGCTGCCTCGCTGAGCGGTACGGTGCCGAACTTGCGCAGGCCCTGCCCGAGGCCGATGCGGTTCTCGGCTTCGATTCCTACCCGGACCTTGCCGTGTTGCTCGGCGACGTCGTTGAAGGGCACCGACCAGCTGCCCACACTCCGGTCGATCGCCGTCTGCTGCTGCCGATCTCGCCGGCCGCGCGGCCGTCTGCTGCCACCGAGGTGTCGCTGCCGGGACATGCACCGGCGTCCGGGCCCACCCTGCTCCGCACCCTTTTGCACGCCGGGCCGGTCGCCCCGTTGAAGATCGCCTCCGGCTGCGATCGGCGGTGTACGTTCTGCGCGATCCCGTCGTTCCGCGGGGCGTTCGTCTCCCGGCCGATCGAGGAGATCGTGGCCGAGGCCCATTGGCTCGCCGGTCAGGGTGTCCGGGAAATCGTCCTGGTCAGCGAGAATTCGACCTCTTTCGGCAAGGACCTGCCGGGTGAGCGTCAGTTGGAGGACCTGCTCGGCGCGCTGGCCGCGGTGCCCGGGATCGGTCGGGTCCGGTTGTCCTACCTGCAGCCGGCGGAGACCCGGCCCTGGCTGATCGAAGCCATCGCCAGCATTCCGGGCGTGGCCGACTACTACGACATGTCGTTCCAGCACGCCTCCGAGCCCGTCCTGCGCCGAATGCGGCGGTATGGCTCCCGACAGTCGTTCCTTGGCCTGGTGGAGCAGATCCGCGCCGCATCGCCGGAAGCCGGCATCAGATCCAATGTCATCGTGGGCTTCCCCGGCGAGACCGAAGCGGATCTAGCCGAGCTGGAGGCGTTCCTGATCGGTGCCCGGATGGACGCGGTCGGCGTCTTCGGGTATTCCGACGAGGACGGCACCGCGGCCGAGGCGCTACCGGACAAACTCGATGACGACGTCATCACCCAGCGCGTGGAGCGGGTGACCTCGCTCGTCGAGGAGTTGACCGCGCAACGGGCGGAGGACCGGATCGGCACCGAGATGCTGGTGCTGGTTGACGCGAACGATCAGACCGAATCCGGCGGTGCGGCCGGCGGTACCGACTCGAGCCCAGAGGTCTTCGGGCGTGGTCCGCACCAGGCGCCTGACGTCGACGGAAACGTCATGATCGTCAACGGGTCCGTGCCGGCGGCGTCATTGCGGCCCGGTGACCTGGTCCGCTGTCTGGTCACCGGAAGCGACGGCATCGATCTGCTGGCCACCGCGATCGAGGCGGTCCCGCGCGACTCGCTGCTGACACCGGTACCGGTCGGCAGACCGGCAGGACTGCGATGACCGACCGGCCGCCGCCACCGGTGTCGTTGGTCAACCTGCCCAACGCGTTGACGGTGCTGCGGTTGATCCTGGTCCCAGTTTTCCTGCTCGCGTTGTTCGCAGAGGGCGGGCACGACACGACCTGGCGCTGGATCGCCTGGGGGATCTTCGCGATTGCCGCCATCACCGACCGATATGACGGGCACATAGCCCGCAAACGCGGGCAGGTGACCGACTTCGGCAAGATTGCCGACCCGATCGCAGACAAGGCACTGACCGGTTCGGCGCTGATCGGCCTGTCCATGCTCGGTGACCTCGCCTGGTGGGTGACGGTGGTCATCCTGATCCGCGAAGTCGGCGTCACCCTGCTGCGCTTCGCGGTGATCCGGTACGGCGTGATTGCCGCCAGCCCCGGCGGCAAGGCCAAGACCTTCGTGCAGATCATCGCCATCGGGCTGTACATCCTGCCGCTGCCAGAGAGCCTGCACTGGATGCAGGTCGGCGCCATGGCGCTCGCTGTCATTTTGACCATCGCCACCGGGATCGATTACCTGGTCCGGGCCTGGCATGTGTACTCGACCGCAAAGGCCGGCCACGTCGACCAACCACCGGGTCCCGGCGCGGGATGACCGTGCTGGCGTCCGCGGTCGGCAGCTCCCGCGCCGAGGTCGCCGACGTGGTCGCGGGTTTCTCCCGTCGCGGGCTCACGATCGCGACCGCGGAGTCACTGACCGGCGGCTTGCTGACCGCCGTGCTCACCGAGATACCCGGTTCCAGCGCCGTTGTCCGCGGTGGACTGGTGGTCTACGCCACTGACCTCAAGCACCAACTCGCTGGTGTCGACGCCGAACTGCTGGCCGAGCGCGGACCGGTGGACCCCCGGGTCGCGGCCGAACTGGCCGACGGAGCCCGCCGGGAATGCGGCGCCGACGTCGGTGTTGGACTCACCGGGGTGGCGGGACCGGATCCGCAGGACAGCGTCCCGGTTGGCACCTGGTTCTGCGCGGTGTCCGGACCGGGCGGACACCGGGACCAGCGCAGCGGTTCCCCGCTGGACCTCGCCGGACCGGAATCCGCTACCCACCCATCCATCACCGGCACCCGCGGTCTCATCCGTTCGGCGGCCGTCCGCGCCGCACTGGAGATGCTGATGAACATCGCCGAAATGGATTCGTAACCTGGTGTTGACCAGAACCCTGGAACATCGATGGCAGGGTTCACGTTGTGATAGGAGTCGGGACAGCGGTATCGGCGGGACGCCACATGTCTCCGCCGGGCCACCCGGTAGCGTGGAGCTTGTTCCACGTCCGGAGGAACATGGTGAACCAACGATCCTCGGGGCACGCTGTGTGGATAGGTTCCTGAGTGTCCGAAAGCAGGAATTGACCGGCGATTCTGCGGTCAGTGCAGCAGACTTGAATGACGGCCCACTCAGGTGGCGACCGTCATACGACTAACAGGGAGGAGGTGCGACATGCTCCTGCGTGATGCACTGGGAGAAACACTGCGCGACGCTCGAAACCGGCAGAACCGAACACTGCGGGATGTGTCGACCGCGGCGAATGTCTCGCTCGGGTACCTCTCCGAAGTCGAACGTGGCCGCAAGGAAGCCTCCAGCGAACTCCTGGCATCGATCTGCGACGCCCTTGATCTGGAGTTGTCCGACCTCCTGGACTCGGTGAGCCGCAGCATGCGTACCGACCTGGTCACTGCCGACAAGAGCGGCGTCATCACCAACTCGGTGAAGACCGGTCTCGGCGGATCCAGCCGGGCGCGATTGGACAGCATGAACGCAACGCACATCGATCCGACACTCCGGATCGTCGTTCCTTACGGCTCCACTCGGCCGGGTGCGCCGGTCGGCTGATTCGTCAGCGCGGCCGGGTCGTCAGATCCGGGTGTGCGAGAGGGCTGCGAGCGCGGCCAGGGCCGGCTGTGCGCTGCCCGTCGGCACAAACAGGTGATCGTGGTGAAAACCGGCTATCACATTGCAGGAAATGCCGTCCTGCGTCAGTGCAGTCGCCAACGCCGCCGTCAATCCAACCGCCTCCAGCGCTGACGTCACGTTGAGGGTGATCCACGAACAGCGGAAGCTGCCCGCAAGACCAACCAGCTCGGCCTCCTCGATCGGGAGCACGAGTGTTGTTCCTTCTGCCTCCAGCATGGTGGCCACCGGATGGCACCCCTCGGGGATGGGCGCATCCGGCGGGATGCTGCAGAACAGGTAGTCGCCGTCGTGCAGGTGCGGCTCCATCGATGAGAGCAGAGTTTGCAGGTCACGGACCGGCACCCGACGGACGTAACTGACGAAGGCGTAGCCCTCGGCCTCCTCGCGGGCCGTTTCCTGCCAGACCGACGGGTCGATTTCGGGAAATCGCGTGTCCCCGACCACCTCCGCATCCACCTGGGTGATCTCCAGTCGGTCGGCCCGGTGCATCGTCTGCCGGTAGATCTCCCCGCCGCCGACCACCATCACCGTGGATGGTGCACCGGCGCCAGCCAGGTCGATCGCCTGGTCCACCGAGTGCGCGACAGTGACGTCCGGCGCGGTCCACCGGCGGTCTCTGGTGACCACGATGGTCCTGCGTCCGGGAAGGGCGCGGCCGATCGATTCGTACGTCTTGCGTCCCATGATCATCGTGTGACCCATGGTGAGCGACTTGAACCGCCTCAGGTCAGCCGGCAATCGCCAGGGCAGACCACCATCGGCGCCGATCGTGCCGTTCTGCGCGACGGCCGCGACCAGGGTGATTTCCAGGTGGGCCGACGTCATACGGCGATCGGTGCCTTGATTCCCGGGTACGGGTCGTAATTGACGATCCGGATATCGTCCGCGCTGAAGGCGTCGATCTCGGTCACGCCGGGCGTGAGCTCCAGGGTGGGCAGCGGCCGGGGGGTGCGGGTCAGCTGCAGTCGGGCCTGGTCGAGATGGTTCGAGTACAGGTGCGCATCGCCCAGGGTATGGACGAACTCCCCGGGTTGCAGCCCGACCACCTTGGCCATCATCTCGGTCAGCAAGGCATAGGAGGCGATGTTGAACGGCACCCCGAGGAACACATCCGCGGACCGCTGATACAGCTGGCAGGACAGTCGGCCGTCGGCGACGTAGAACTGAAACATTGTGTGGCAGGGCGGGAGTGCCATCGCGGAGACCTCCGCGACGTTCCAGGCGGAGACGATGTGCCGGCGGGAGTCCGGGTTGGTCCGCAGGGAGCGGACAACAGCGTCGATCTGATCGATATGACGTCCGTCCGGCGCCGGCCAGGACCGCCACTGATGCCCGTAGACGGGCCCGAGTTCACCCTCGGCGTCGGCCCATTCGTCCCAGATGCTGACTCCACGTTCCTGCAGCCACCGGACATTGGTGGAGCCCTGCAAAAACCACAGCAGCTCAACCACAACAGACCTGACGTGCAGCTTCTTGGTCGTCACGAGCGGGAAGCCCGCGGACAGGTCGAAACGCATCTGGTGCCCGAAGATGCTGCGGGTGCCGGTGCCGGTGCGGTCGGTTTTGACGGCGCCGGTGGTGAGGATGCGGTCCATCAGATCCAGGTACTGCTGCATGGGCTTCAGCTTAGAACCCGCCCGCCCGCCGTTCGGTCAGGCTCCGACCGGCCGCGACCGGACATCGAGCGTATGGTCGGCCGATGTCCGGTTCCGGCACAAAAGAGGACCCCTGGCAACTGAAAACGCCTCCTGGGTCGTCTGGATACACGATCCACCGCGACGACAGCGTCGACCCACCGATCCTGGTCTGCGTTGTCGGCAAGACCACATTGAGCTACCAGGCGCGCTGCCTGGACGACCTGCGGGCAATGCTCGTCGGGGCGGGGGACTGGGTCCCCCTGGGCGGCGCCGACGAGCAGAAGCCGGCGGCGCCGGGCACCGTGGAGGCCTGGGGGCGCTCGCCGGATAATCCGGTCGGCGGCTGGTACGGCCTCAAGAAGGGACTCCGTGGACGTTTCGGTGTGTATATCCCGCCATTGATGGAAGAGCTGGAGTTGGCCGAGTTGGAGCACAACGCTCGGGGCAATCGGATGCGGGCACGCTGACGTCGCGTTTGGCAGCGCGGACTCGGTCGCCGATCGCCGATCGCCGACACTGCCGCCTGTTCGGCCTTGGTCTTCCATGAAATCTGGAATGTGGAGACGGCCGGAGTTTCGCGGCCCAGGGCTGATTCGGCTGGCTCCCCGGCCCGTGCCTTGGCTGCGATCAGTGCCGAGCGTTGGCGCCGGGGTTACGACCGGTGACCAGCTTGTAAATGCCGGTCACCACGATCGCTCCGACGATGGATCCGATGATCCCGCTGGGACGCAGGTTGATCCCGTCACCGGCGATCAGGCTGATCAACAGACCGCCCACGAACGACCCGATCAGGCCGACGACGATGGCAACGGTCCAGTCGACCGGGCGCTTCCCGGTGCGGAAGATCAGCTGGGCGGCGGCGCCGGCCAGCATGCCCAGCAGGATGATTGCGATGATGAGCACGGTGACAACCTCTCGATAAGCGCCCGCACGGTCGGCGGCCGGGTCATTATGCCTCGATTCGGGCAGCGAACCGTTACCCGACAGGCCACTGGCTCATCGTTCGGTCCGCGGTATCCCGCACTCTTCCGCGCCACTGAGCGCAGATCAGCCCTTCGACGCCCTTCCGCTGCGGAAAATGCGCGGCGCGGAGCGAGGTTCCGCCGCCGGCCCGGTCAGGGTGAGCCTGGTGAGCTCGTCGAGTGTCGGCCGGTCGGAAACCGGCCCGGCCTGTTGGAGAAGGACCTGTGCAGTTTCGCCCTCGAGGCGCAACGTCATCAGGTCATTGCCGAAGTGCGGTCCGACCAGCCTGGTCCATTCCACGCTGGGCTGCGGCACCCGGGCCACCACTCCGAGAAAAACCCTGGTCGAACGCTCGGCGAACCGACTCCACGCCCCGCGGAACATCAGTTTCATGGCCAACGGGACCCGATTGTGCAGGGGTGAGCAGGTCAATTGATACACGGCGGAGCGGACGTCGTCGTCATATTCCGGACGGGCGATATAGGCATGGTGGACATCCCCGGACAGCACGCACACCGTGGCCGGTGCGGCTCCTTCCTCGGCCGCGAAGTCTCCCCGGCCGACCCGTTGGATCAGTGTGGACAGTCGCTCGAAGGATTCCCGGAACGATCCCCAATGTTCGAAATCGGCTGCCCGGCGCAATCTCTCGGACAACCAGGCGACAGCCCGGCCCCGGTGGCCGTCGGCCAGCAACTCGTTCCAGGCCTCGATGTCGTGGAACGCGCGTGGCAGTAGCCAGGGCAGCGACGTGCCGATCAGCAGGTGGTCGTAGTCGCCGGACAGCTGAGTCTCGATCCAGCCGAATTCGGCATCGCTCAGCATGCTGCGGTGGCCCTCATCCAAGATGCGCCCGCAGCGGGAGTCGATGACCAGCAGTCGCACCTGGCCGAAGTCCCGGCGGTAGGACCAGCGGGCGCCCTTCGCGCCGTCGGCCTCTTCATCGGCCGCCTCGGCGAATTCACGGAGCAGTAATTCCGCATCCCCGTCGAGGGTGCGGACACGCTGGTACAGCGGATCTGCAGCGAGTTCGGCAGGCGAGAGGTTACCCAGGTGCTGATACACCCAATACGACGAGAGCGCGCCGACAATGCGCTCGTGCCACCAACTCTTGGCCTTCATGTCCGCGCGCCAGGACTTCGAGGTGTTCCAGTCGTCACGGACGTCGTGGTCGTCGAAAATCATCGACGTCGGGACGGTGGACAGCAGCCAGCGCACCTCAGGGTCGGTCCACGACTCGGAATAGAGCCAGGTGTATTCCTCGAAGTCGGCTACCTGTTCCTTGGCGCCGGAAGTGATGTCGCGGCGCTGCCGGATTCGCTGCTGGGTCTGCGGCGAGGTCTCGTCGGCGTAGACCTGGTCGCCGAGCATGACCAGGGCGTGCGGCCACTGATCCTCCGGCAGCACGGCGATCTGCAACGCATATCCGTCCAATGCGTCGGCATCGAACCGGTGATCGGGCAGCACTGCCGCCGCCGACGCGTAGCGGCAGGACCCGAAGGCAATCTGGATGACGTCACCGCGGGCCGATGTACGAATGCGGCTGGGCGGCAACGATTCCGCCCCTGGCGGATCTGCCGGATTCGCCGCCGGCAACGGCCACACCAGGTCGCCGTCCAAGCGAACCTGGTACGGCGTTGCTGCTCCCGGCTCGAGCCCGTCGATGACCACCAGCGCATAGAAGTGACCGGCAACGTTCCAGGTGCGCTCCCTGAATCCCAGGATCTCGACCTCGCACGGGGCGTCCGTCTCCACCCACACAGTCGCGTCCGTTGCACCGACATGCCGCAACAGGGGGCCGAGCAGTAGTCGCGTCACCGGCCCTGTCTACCACCGCCCCTGCGTACCACCGTCCCCACCCGCGCGGATCAGCTGGCTTCGCGCGGCTCAACTGCTTGACTTCCGTCCCACTGTCACCAATTCGTGCCAGTTGGGCCGCGCCTGCGACGTTGATCAGCGCGGAAATGTCCAGCGGGACCTGGGCGGGGGTTCACCGAGCGGGATTGACCCGCCCACACGAGTGCCGGCCCCGTCGGGTCGTTACGGTGGGTTGGTGCCCAAGATCACCCCGGACGTCATTGACCCGCATCATCCTGATCGAGGAGACGATACGACCCTCACCGACGCCGAACTGGCCGGTGCACTGGTTCAGGCGGCCGGCCGGTTGGCCGCCGGCATGCTCCTGGACGGACTGACCGTCGATCAAAAGACCAGCATCAGCGACGTGGTCTCCGACGCCGACAAGGCCGCCGAGGCGATGATCGTTGGCCGACTGGCGCTCGCCCGACCGGACGATGGCGTCATCGGCGAGGAGGGTGCGGCCGCGCCGGGCCGCCGAACCTGGGTCATCGACCCGGTGGACGGCACGTACAACTTCGTCTCCGGCTTGCCCGCCTGGTGTTCGGCGTTGGCATTGATCGACGGCGACCATCTGCTGCTCGGGGCGATCTATCAACCAACGACCGATGAACTGTGGGTCGGCGGCCGTGATCTGCCGACCACCTTGAACGGTGTTCCGGTGCCGCACATGCGCGACCGCGCGCTCGCCGAGGTAGCGATCTCCACCTATCTTCACCCCACCAGGGTCGGTGATCTGCCGCTGCGGGACGGGTTGCTCCGGTCCATCGCCGGCGCCGCGTCGGTCCGCATCATCGGGTCCGGATCGGTGGAGTTGGCGGCGGTTGCGGCGAGTCGACTGGGAGTCTGGCTGCACGCCGACACCCCCACCTGGGATTGGCTGCCAGGTGCTGCGATCGTTTCCGCGGCCGGCGGCGTCATCGACGTGTTCCACCACGGCGGCCACCGGTGGCACGTGGCCGGCCCACCAACCGGTGTTGCCCAGGCTCGCGCAGCGGTTCTCGGGGCCAGCTGAACAGGGTCCCAGCGGTTCTCTCGAGGCTGAACGGCCCCGTCAGATCTGCCCCGGTCCGGATGCAACGATCTACGAGTGCATATGGCCGTATGGATTCTCGCGCTGATCGCGACGGTGACCGCCGTGAGCGCGGTGGCGAAGCGATTCGATCTGCCCGCGCCGCTGCTACTCGTGGTCATCGGGATCGGGGCATCATTCCTACCCTTCATCGAGCCGTTCGAGCTGAGCCCCGAACTGGTGTTGATCGGGTTGCTGCCGCCGCTGCTCTATTCGGCTGCCATCAAGACGTCCCTGGTGGATGTGAAAGCGAACGTCAAGGCCATCGCTTGGCTGGCGGTCGGTCTCGTCATCGCCACCACAGCTGTCGTCGGCCTGGTCGCCTTCTGGTTGTTGCCGATCCCGCTGGCTGCAGCGTTCGCGTTCGGCGCCGTCGTCGCACCACCCGACGCAGTCGCCGCAACGGCCATTGCCCGAAAGATAGGGCTGCCGAGGCGGGTGGTCACTGTCCTGGAGGGCGAGTCACTGCTGAATGACGCGACTGCCCTCGTCGCGCTCCGCACCGCGATCGTGGCGTTGTCAGCGACGATCAGCGTCGGCAGCATCACCCTCGATTTCCTTTGGGCGGCAGCCGGCGGTGCGGCGATCGGTGCGGCGATCGCCGTCGTCATCGCCCTGATCCGAAAACGCATCAAGGACCCGATCATCGACACCGCGGTGTCGCTGATGGCCCCGTTCGCCGCGTATCTGCCGGCGGAGGAACTGACGGCGTCCGGGGTGATTGCGGTGGTCACCGCAGGATTGATCCTCGGACATCAGGCGCCCGTCATCCAGGACGCCACGTCGCGGCTGAACGAACGGATCAACTGGGAAACGATCCAGTTCCTGCTGGAGAACAGCGTCTTCCTGCTGATCGGCCTGCAGGTGCGGACCATCCTCGACGGGATCCGGGCATCGGACCTCTCGCCCCTGACCATCGCCGTCTTCTGCGTCGGCGTACTGCTCACGGTGATGCTGGTGCGTCCGCTGTGGGTCTTCCCGGTTGGCTACTTCCTGATCAGACCGAAGGGCAATCGCAACAAGGACACCTACTCCTGGCAGGCCTCGGCGGTTGTTTCCTGGGCGGGTATGCGGGGGGTCGTCACCCTGGCCGCGGCCTTCGTCTTGCCGGCAACCGTGCCCAACGTCGAGATACTTGTTCTCGGGGCCTTCGTGGTCACCGCCGGAACGCTGCTGCTGCAGGGGTTGTCGCTACCATGGCTGGCCCGCAGGCTGCGTATCGAAGGCCCGGATGCCAGGGAGGACGCGTTGGCCGAAGCGACGGTGTTGATGTCCGCGGTCGAGGCCGGACGGGCCGAACTGGACCGGGTCAGGACCCCGAAAGACGATCAGGAAATGCTGCAACTCCTGCGCGACCGCGGCGAAACCCGGCTGAACCACGTGTGGGAGCGGTTGGGCCGCACCGGCGGCGACGACGACGAAACGCCCAGCGAGCAGTACCGCAGACTGCGGGTGGCAATGCTGCAGGCCGAACGCGGCGAGGTCATCCGGATCCGCGACCACGGCAGCACCGACAGCGACGTCCTCGCCGAGCTGATGGAGGCCCTGGACGTCGAGGAATCGATGATCGACCGCAGAGCCGCCCGAGCGGAGGCCAAGGAAGGTAAAACGCTGATCACCCCCGCCAAGACGGCCGGTGCCTGCGACGACCTCGACGCCCCGCGGGCCGACGTCACGCCGAACAGCCTCGACGGCTGCATCGATTGCCTTCGCGAAGGCACCAAGTGGGTCCATCTGCGACTGTGCGAGACGTGCGGCAACGTGGGGTGCTGCGACTCCTCCGAGCGCATGCACGCGACCCGGCACTTCAAGTCGACGCTGCATCCGGTGATGCACAGTTTCGAGCCGGGGGAGGCCTGGCGATGGTGCTACGTCCACGAGGTCCTTGGCTGATCTGATCAATCAGTTCGACGCGTAGGGCATCTGCGGTAGTTCAACGGCCGGGCGCATCGACAGCCCGGTCACCATGGCGGCCTCCCGCTTGAGCAAGGTCAGCAGCAGTCGCAGCCGGTCGTCGACCGACGCGGCCTCCAGCAGCTGTTGCTTGTCGGTCATGTCCAGGATCATCGACGCGGCAACCAGGTAGGCCAGTTCGCCGGGGTCATCCGGAAGGTCCGGTAGTTCGTCCAGACCACCTTCCTGCACGCCCTGGGCGGAAAGCAGTGCCTCCCGATAGGAGATGAAGAGCCTGCCGACCCGCCCCGCCAGCGATGCCGACCGATCGGACTGTTGATCGGCCAGGATCTCGATGACTGCTCGGATCGGCTCGGAGTCCTGCACATCGAGCAACCGGAACCGCTCCATCCCGGTGACGATGATGTCGTACCGGCCGTCCGGGTAGGCCTCGGCATATCGAAGCTCCGCCGTACACCCGATGTCATGCAGGGCGATGATGCCATCGGCACCGGCATCGCGACCCGCCTTGATCCCGATGACGCCGAAAAGTCTTGAGCCGTCCTGCATATCCAGCAGATCCCGGACCAGCCTGCGATAGCGCTCCTCGAAGATGTGCAGCGGAAGCATGACTCCGGGGTACAACACGAGTCCCAGCGGGAACAGCGGCATCGCAATCGGGGCCATGGGTCAATCTACTGCGCCCTGAGCCGAATGGTCACGGTGCCGCCGTCGCGACCGCTGGATGCTGGCACAGCACTATTGCAGTGGAAAGGTCGGTGCGATGCCAACCTGGGCCACTTCGTCACTTTTCGCGGGCGTGTCCATCGGGTGGGCCAGTTCGTCTGCGCCGAGCCGGGCGATCATCAGCGTCGCGACGGCCAGCACCGTCGGCACCAACCCGGCAAACAGGAAAGCCGGGGCGATGCCGACCGCTTCACCCAGTGGGCCGGCGATCGCCATGGACACCGGCATCAATGCCAGTGACACGAAGAAGTCCAGGCTGGACACCCGGCCAAGTAGGGCATGCGGCACCCGTCGCTGGAGCAGCGTGCCCCAGAGCACCTGGGCGCCCGAGAAAATGAAACCGCAGATGAACAGGGCGATCACCATCACCCAGAGTTGTTCGGTGAAGCCGATGACGGCGAGCGGGATGCAGCCGACCCCCCAGGCCATGATCATCAACGTCATGTACCGCCTGGGCATCCTGGACGACGCGACGACCAACGAACCGATCGCTCCGCCGATCCCGAAGGCACCCAGCGCGAAGGCGAAAGCGCCGGCGCCACCACCGGTCTGATCCTTCACTGCAAACGGCAGGAGCACCTCGATAGGGCCCATGACGACCAGCACCAGGACGATTGCGAACAAGAGGGTGGCCAATAGCCACCTGGTTCGCAGCATGTAGGCGAACCCCTCACGGATATCGATCGCCGCGCTGACCAACGGATGTCGGACACGGTTGAGGTCGCGGCGGACTGCTGTGGTGCGCATCAGGAGTAGGGCGGCCGCGGCCCCGAGTTGGACAATGGCGACGACCAGAAACGCGATGCCCGGCGACCACATCGCGATGATCACGCTGGCCAGCGCGGGGCCGGCAGCCTGCATGATGGTGGGCCGCAGCACGCCCTCGATGCCATTCGCGGCCAGCAACTCCTGCTCGTCGATCAACGCCGGCAGCCAGGCCGAGTACGCGGGATAAAAGAATCCGTCGGCGATACCCAGCGCGAATGCGATCGCTGCGAGCTGCCAGATCTGGATCACGCCGGTCAGCGACAGGACGGCAGCGAGCGCAAACCCGATGCCGCGCACCAGTTCCACCGTCAACATGATGAATCGTTGCGGGATCCGGTCGGCAGCGGCACCGCCGACGAGCACGGACAGCACCAGGCCGAGGCTGGCGCCGGCTGCGACCAAGGACAGATCGGTCGGCGATCCGCCGAGCTGGATCACTTGCCACACGGAAGCGACCAACCAAATTCCGACGCTCAACATCGAAAACACCAAAGCGCCGACCAGCAGGCGGTACTGGCCGCTGGCAAACGGCCGCAGGGCGCGGGGTAACCGCGTTCCCGACTTGGCCTTGCCCATGGTCACCCTCACTTCCTACTGGACATCGATCCGGTCCACGCCGGCCCACTATTGCAAGGACAGCATCCAAGGGGCCAGTGAGATTCCCCGCCTCGCGAACGCTCGTCGTCGGCGTGACCGTCCGAGACGCCAGTCACAGGCCGGGCCTGCCCAGCGGGTCATGGGCCGCGCAATCGGTCCCTGCCACATAGCATCAGGTTCAGGTCCTGCCACATCTCACACAGTCATTGCGGCAACACATGTTCTCGCCGCCGAGTCTTGAAATGAGAGCCGACAAAACGTGTTTCCCACCGGGTCGATGCGCCTACCACCGGCGGTACGCCGCCATCTGGGCACCGAACTCGTGCCAGGTCGGTGGATCAACCGTCGTCACTCCGGCCCGCACGGTTCCCGGCAGTACGACATCTACCTGCCCGCCGGGTTGTCGCGGCGGACGCGGGTTCCGATGGTGTTGCTGTTGCACGGGTGCCGGCAGAGCTCCGTCGACTTCGCCGAAGAATCCGGCTTCACCACGGCCGCCGATGCCAACGGATTTGTCGTTGTCGCCCCCCGGCAGGAGTTGCAGCATCAACTCCAGCGCTGCTGGCGCTGGTACGACTCTTCCCATCAGCGACGCGACGGCGGCGAGCCCGCGATCCTCAAGGACATCGTCGACGAGACACTTGCCGAGAAGGTGGAATTCCGGATCGATCGACGACGGGTTTACCCGGCCGGCCTATCAGCCGGGGGAGCGATGGCCCTGATTCTGGCCACCACCTACCCCGATGTCTTTGCGGCGGCCGGCGTCCATTCCGCAACGGCCTACCGGTCCGCCACCCAGAGCCTGAGCGCGCTGGGCGCGATGGCCGCCCGCCGGGCCGTGCCGTCACACGGCGGGATCCGGGGAGAAATGGCACCGGTCGTGCTGATCCACGGGACGGACGATCGGGTCGTCCGCCCTCCGAACGCCGACCGCATCGTCGACCAGTGGCTCGCTTCACGGGACGCGAGCGGACCGAAGGGCTTGAACCGCGTTCGACCGCTGGCCACCACTCGGGCCTTCGTTGTCGACAGCCGACGGTGCATCCGAACCCGCTGGTACACCGCCCGTGGTCGCCGGGTCCTCGAGTACTGGCGGATCGACGGACTTGGACATGCCTGGTCGGGAGGCCAGTCCCGCGGCTCCTTCATCGACCGCAGCGGCCCGCGAGCGGCGGACGTCATGTGGACGTTCTTCCATCGTCATCGACTGTCTGTTGGATTCGCCGATCCCGACGACGTGGTCAGCGACCATGATCTCGCCTGGAATGACGGACTACGTGGCGTGCTCGACAACTGAGATAGCGCTCAGGTCAACCGGACGTCTCCGCCGGTAGCAATTGTGACCAATGGGCCGGGCGGGAAAGCTGCGGCGAGATGAGTGTTTCGTCGTCGCCCCGCGCCGCATTCAGCTGCGATTGCAGGAGAAAGATGCTGCCCGTGAGATCGGCCCCGGACAGATCGGCATCCCGGAGGTCTGCGCCGATCAAGTCAGCCATTCTCAGGTCAGCATCACGCAGATCGGCACCGATGAGGTAGGCACCTCGCAAGTTCGCCGCCCGCAAATCGGCCCTGCGCAAATTCGCGCCGATCAGATCCGCCCCCCTGTGCTCCTTACCGACTTTTCTTGTCGCCGTGCCCTTTTGTGCTCCCTCGCTCACTGCTGACCTTTTCGATGCTGAATTTGTTGGCGCTGAATCCCTGCGGCGTGATCGAGCGCGTTCACTGGAACGCAGCAGCAAGTCGTTGACCGAGCTGCGGTACGCGGACACATCGAGCGCGATGAGATTATCCGGTGTGTCCTGGGCGACTCGTTCAACCGCTGCGAGGCTGTCCGCCAGCGCCGCCTGCAACGGGCCGTCCGGTTCCAAGGCCAGAGCCTCCGTCAGATACCAGAGCAGCTCATGCAACTGACGCATAACGGGGAAGACGGCAAACATCTGCCGCGCGGTTCCCGGCGCCTGACGCCAGTCATGGCCGCCGAAGGTGACCTGAGCGACCTGCTGCCCCGCACCGAAGCAATCATAAACTGTGCATCCTCGAAAACCCCTGTCCCGCAACTGAGTATGAATACCGCAGCGAAAGTCGGTCTGCAGATGGGTACATGGTTCCCCGGCGTTCTTGTCGATCGCGAAGTCCGCGGAGGCCGAGAAGGGCAGGGCCACGCAGCACAATCCGAAGCAGCGTGAACAGTCCGCCAGCAGGTTGTTCCGGCCGCCCGGACGGACGGGATCCTTCTCGTGAGTCATCGAGGGGTCTTCCTGTGAGATGGCGGTCGGGGTGTGCGGGGTGTTTGCGGCGTCACTGCCGGGCGGTTCGGGTTCGTCTTCCACGCGCCGCCGGACGAGGGGCTGACCGTCCCCTTCGAACTGGTGTCACCGTTACCGGCCGCGGCCCGGTCCTTACTGATAGTCCGCACCGAACGGCCGCCGGCCTTCGAGTGGAATCAACGGTTTCGTGGCACGCGCCTTGATCTGCTGGACCGCCCAGCTGTTGCCGTCGGGGTCGGTGAAGCCGAAGAAGGTCCCACCGTCGCGCTCATCGAAGACGGTGATCTCGCTGGCGTCGACATCGCGGGCGATGAGTTCCTGGCGAGCGGCGGCTGCGTCAGCCACGACGAGCTGCAGTCCCCGCATCGAGCCGGGGGGCATCTCGCTCTGACTCGGCAGGTCCCCGATGACGATCGAGCAACCCGAGCCCGGGGGAGTGAGTTGCACGACATGCATGTGATCGTTACGGGTGTCGTGATCGAGGGTGAAGCCGAGTTTGTCGCGGTAGAACGCCACCGAACGGTCGATGTCGCTGACGGGAAGCACAATGACTTCCAGTGTCCAGTCCACAGGTCTCTCCAGTTCATGAGTGTTGATCTGCAACGGATTCCATTCGTGCGATCAGAGCGCGGCAAGGACTTCCTCGAGGCGTTCGTAGCCCTCGGTCATGCCCGCTTCCATGTTGCTGGCCACCATGCCGTCGCGGGCCTCGAGGGAGGGGTAGACGCTGTGCCCGCGAAGTCGGGTTCGGCCGCCGCCGAGGTCGATGAACCGGAGTGATTCAATGCTCACCACGTCCGGGAATCCCTCGAATTCGAAGGTTTGGATGGCGAATTCGTTGTCCCGCACCACATGGAAGACGCCGTTGAAGGCATACTCGGCGCCGTTGCCGTCGCGATGGATGTAGCGGTAGCCGCCGCCGGTGGTGAAGTCGTAGCGCTCGATGTCCATCTCGTAGTCGCGGGGGCCGAGCCACTGCTTGATCAGGTCCGGTTCCTTGTGGGCGCGGAACACGACCGTGACCGGGGCGTCGAATTCCCGTTCGAACTCGATGTACGGAACCCCTTCGGGCGCGGTGATGGTGACCGGGTTGGTCATCGTGCTTCCTCCTCGTGAGTGGCCCCAGCAGTGGTTTCTCCAGCGCTGGGGCTCTGGATGGTGGTGAGCAGCGCGTCCAGGCTGCGGAACTGCTGCTCGTGAATCAGCCGGTACTTGTCGATCCATGCGGTCAGTGCCTCGAGTTGCGGTGCATTCAGGTGCACGGGGCGCCGTTGTGCCTCGCGGGTGCGAGTCACCAGCTCTGCTTGCTCAAGTACCTGAATGTGTTGGGAGACAGCCTGTTTCGTGATGTTGAAGGGTTCGGCCAGCTCGTTGACCGTCGCCGGGCCCCGGCTCAGTCGGGCGATGATCCGGCGCCGGGTCGGGTCGGCCAAGGCAGTGAAGGCCCTGTCCAGACGATCGTCCGCGGACGGATCAACGATCACTTGTCAACTCATTCCTTTATCAATCAGTTGATTGACTAAGGTTAGGACGAACGATCTGCGCTGTCAAGGGTCGGAAGAGGGTGGCTCGTCGTTCCTGACGGCGCCCAACCATTCGACGGCCGCCAGGCACGACTTCGTGCTGCGCGGAGAACGCAGCCGCCACTCGCTGGGGGCTGCGTTCTCCGCGCGTACCGTTGGGGATCATGCGACTCACCCCTCCAGCCGGGCTGCCGACCACCCTCGGGGAGCTCCGCGCCAGCGGTTATCGATTGGTCGGCGTCAAGGCCGAGATCCGCACCAACCTGCTGGCCGCACTCGGTGCGGGTATCGATCCGTGGCCGGGGATCGTCGGATTCGAAAGCACCGTGCTACCCCAACTGGAACGCGCGTTGATCGCCGGGCACGACTTCGTGTTGCTCGGAGAACGCGGCCAGGGCAAGACCCGCCTGCTGCGGAGTTTGACCGGCCTGCTGGACGAATGGACGCCGATCATCGCTGGCTCAGAGCTCGGCGAGCACCCCTACGACCCGATCACCGTCCAGTCGCAGCGACTTGCCGATGAACTCGGCGATCAACTGCCCGTCGGTTGGCGGCACCGCAGCGAGCGCTACACCGAAAAACTCGCCACCCCGGATACCGCGGTTGCCGACCTGATCGGCGACGTTGATCCGGTCAAGGTGGCGCAGGGTCGATCGCTCGGCGACCCGGAGACCATCCACTTCGGGCTGGTGCCGCGGGCGCATCGCGGTGTGATGACGATCAACGAACTGCCGGACCTGGCCGAACGAATCCAGGTCGCACTGCTCAATGTGATGGAGGAACGGGATATCCAGGTCCGCGGGTACACCCTCCGGTTGCCACTTGACGTGCTGCTGGTCGCCTCCGCGAACCCGGAGGATTACACCAATCGCGGCCGGATCATCACCCCGCTCAAGGACCGGTTCGGTGCCGAGGTCCGTACCCACTACCCGCTGGAACTGGCCGACGAGATCGCCGTCATCACCCAGGAAGCCAGCCTCGCGTCGCCCGTTCCTGATCATCTGCTGGAGGTCATCGCCAGGTTCACCAGGTTGCTCCGCGAATCGAACGCGGTGGACCAGGGGTCCGGTGTTTCCGCGAGGTTCGCCGTCGCCGCAGCGGAAACCATTGCGGCAGCCGCTCTCCGACGTTCGGCGATCACCGGCGAGTCGATTGCAACGGCACGCCCGATTGATCTGGAATCCGCGGTACCCGTGCTACGGGGAAAGCTGGAGTTCGTCACCGGCCAGGAGGGCCGGGAGGACGAGGTGCTCGAGCACCTGCTGCGGCGGGCCACCGCGGACACCGCCCGCCGTCGGCTGCGCGGTGTCGACCTGACCCCACTCGCGGAGGCGGTCACCAGGTCCCCGCTGCGGACCGGGGACCGGGTAACCGCAGCCCAGGTAGTCGCAGCACTGCCGCGGGTGGACGTCCTCACCGCGATTGCGCAACGACTCGGCGCCGCCGGGACAGAGGACCCCGGACCAATGGCATCGGCGGCCGAACTCGCCCTCGAACTGCTCTTCCTGACCCGGAAATTGACCAAGGAACCCAGCGATGACGGCGCCACGGTGAGTTATGGCTGAACCCATCCCCGACCCGGAATGGTCGGAACCGGCGCACCGTGGCCGACGCCAGGGTTATTCGTACGGCCCGTATGTCGATGGTCCGGATCCGCTGGCGCCGCCACTTGACCTGCGTGCCGCGTTGGACAAGATCGGTCGGGACGTGATGGAGGGCAGTTCGCTGCAGCAGGCGCTGCGGGAGCTGCTGCGGCAGGGCACGGGGGACCGTCGAGGCCTGGACGACCTGACCCGGGAGCTATGGAAGCGGCGCCGAGACCTGCAGCGAAACAACAGGATCGACGGGACGTTGCGGGAGGTGCGGGAACTGCTGGCGAAGGCTCTCACCGCGGAGAAGGCAGCGCTCGCCCGGCAGGATTCGGACGATGCGCGGTTCCGTGAGCTCGATTTGGAAACATTGCCGGACAGCACGGCCCGGGCGGTGCGGGCGCTGAGTGAGTACGACTGGCAGTCGGCGGAAGGTCGGCAGGCGTACCAGGACATCAAGGATCTGCTCGGCCGGGAGATGCTCGACCAGCGCTTCAGCGGCATGAAACAGGCCATGCAGCAGGCAACTCCGCAGGACGTCCAGCGCATCCAGCAGATGCTGGACGACCTCAACGAACTACTCGCGGCCCATGCCTCCGGGGCTGATACCGCCGGGCAATTCGAAGACTTCATGCGCCAGCACGGGGACTTCTTCCCCGAGAACCCGCAATCCGTCGACGAACTGGTCGACGTGCTCGCCGCCAGATCAGCGGCCGCGCAACGCATGATGCAGTCCCTGAGCGCCGAGCAACGCGCCGAGCTGGCCGAGCTGAGCCAGCAGGCGTTCGGCGACCCACGGCTAGGGCAATCGTTGAGCCAACTTGACGCCCAACTGCAGAACCTGCGGCCCGGGGAGGACTGGTCCGGATCGGGTCGGTTCCGCGGTGATTCGCCGATGGGGCTGGGCGAGGCAACCCGGGCCATGGAGGAACTCGGCCGATTGGAGGACCTGACCGATCAGCTGAGTCAGAGCTACCCAGGCGCCCGGCTGGACGACATCGACCTGGACGACCTGCGAAGCGCGCTGGGTGAGCGGGCCAGGGCCGATGTCGAGGCGCTTGCCTCGTTGGAACGGGAGCTCCGCGAGCAGGGCGTCTTCGAACGCGCCCCGGACGGCTCGCTCCGCTTGTCGCCCAAGGCACTTCGCCGGCTCGGCGAGTCCGCACTGCGGGATGTTGTCGACCAACTCGGCGCCCGCCGCGGCGAGCGCAGCACCCGGCGATCCGGGGCGGCCGGGGAGCCGACCGGGGCGAGCCGGTCATGGGCCTTCGGCGATACCGAGTCCTGGAATGTACCGCGCACCCTGCTCAACGCTCAGTTGCGTCATGCCGGCGGGGACGGGCGGGTGATGGACGTCGCCGACGTTGAGGTGATCGAGACCGAACAGCGAACCAGGGCTGTTGTGGCGCTGTGTGTCGACACCTCATGGTCAATGGTGCAGGACGGCCGGTGGGTGCCGATGAAGCGCACCGCACTCGCACTGCACCAACTGATCTCGACCCGGTTCCGGACAGACGAGCTGCAGCTCATCACCTTTGGTCGAGGCGCCAAAAAAGTCGAGTTGGCCGATCTGATCGGGCTCGAAGGTGCCTACGTCCAGGGCACCAACCTGCATCACGCTCTGATCCTGGCCGGACAGCATCTGCATCGCCATCCGGACGCCGTGCCCGTCGTGCTGGTGGTCACCGACGGCGAACCAACCGCCCATGTCGCGTCGGACGGCGCGCTGGAATTCGCCTATCCGCCGCAGCCGGAAACGTTGCGCGCCACGGTGATCGAACTCGACAGGCTCACGGCAAGACGGACGGCCATCACCTTCTTCGTCCTCGGCGACGACCCCGAGCTGGCCAGTTTCATGGATGCCCTGGCGCGCCGTAGCCACGGCCGGGTAGTGGCGCCGGATCTCGACGGGCTCGGCGCCGAAGTGGTCGCCGACTATCTCCGCACCCGGCAGTAGTCCAGAAGTCGGCCCAGCCGCGGCGGCCAGTACTCGGGGCCACCGGAGGCCAGAACTCACTGCAGCTGCCAGAACCCCGCATGCATCGCGCGCGCCTCATCCAGCTCGAACGGACCCTGCACGGTGATCTGCCGACGACCCGCGCCGAACACCTTGCG
Source organism: uncultured Actinomycetota bacterium (assembly GCA_963730295.1). Taxonomy (GTDB): domain Bacteria; phylum Actinomycetota; class Actinomycetes; order Mycobacteriales; family Nakamurellaceae; genus Nakamurella. The sequence goes on from CAVSRE010000022.1 coordinate 229,371, forward strand.
GCACGGGAGTTCCAGCGTCAGATTCGTTTCGTCATCGCCGGTGAGCTCGTACAGCGTGGTCTCTGCGAGCGCATATGTCACGCCGCCGATGCCGGACCAGAAGATGGCGCCGGAGCACATGGCGCAGGGTTCGGTGCTCGTGTAGAGCACCGTGGCGCCCAGTTCCGCAACGGTGTACCGCGCGCTGGCCAGCCGGACCAGGTTCGTCTCGGCATGACCGGTCGCGTCTGAATTCGTCACCACGGTGTTCTCCGCGGTCAGCAGCACTTCTCCTCGTGCATCGGCGAGCAGTGCTCCGAAGGGGTGGTTGCCGTTGGCCCGAGCCTTTGCCGCGATGGCGACCGCCTGGAGCAACAGACGGCGATCAACCGGTGTCGCCATCATCGCAGGACCGTCGCCGGCAAGGTGGATCGGGCTGTCACGACGCCGGCGTACCGGCGATGTTGACCAACCAGCTCACCCCGAACTTGTCCGTCAACATGCCGAAGATTGCACCCCACGGCGCAGCCTCCAACGGCACTGTGATGGTGGCACCGGCGGCGAGCTTGTCCCAGTAACCGCGCAATTCGGCCTCGTCGTCACCGCTGAGGGAGACCGAATAGTTGTCGCCCGGGGTGTACGCCATGCCATTCGGGGTGTCCGCGGCCATCAGGGTGTACCCGCTGGGGGACTCGAGTTGGCCGTGCATGATCTTTGCCTGCTCGGCCGGATCGTCGCTGGCGTGCATGTCCCCGAACGTGCTCAGGGTGAGCTCCCCGCCGAAGACGGTTTCGTAGAATTCCATCGCCTGCCGTGCGGTATCGCGGAAGCCGAGATAGGGGTTGAGCCTCGTCGTCATCGGAATCGGTCGTCCTCTCGGTCGGGATGCCGATTATCGACCCAGCAGCGCAGGGAGCACAAAACGAAGCCCTGCCTCGGTCGCCGCGAGGCTGCCGGTGGCCACCCCGGGAGGCTGCTCACCCGTGGTGCGAAGCTGATTTCACTGAGTCATTCCGCGGGGACATTTCGCTCGATGTCGGCGAGCCACACCGCAGCATTGCCGTCCGATGGCGCCCGCCAGTCGCCACGTGGACTCAGCGACCCACCGGCAGAGACCTTGGGGCCGTTGGGCATTGCCGATCGCTTGAACTGGCTGAAGCCGAAGAACCGTTTGACGAAGACCACCAGCCACTGCCGGATGGCGGGCAGGTCGTAGGCACGCCGGCGTTCCGGTGGGAACCCGACGGGCCAATTGCCCGCCTCGACGTCACCCCAGGCGTGTGAGGCCAGGAACGCGATCTTCGACGGCCTGAAGCCATGGCGCAGCGTGTAGAACAGCGTGAAGTCCTGCAGTTCGTAGGGTCCGATTGACTTCTCGGTGCTCTGTGGAACCTCACCTTCCTTGACCGGAATCAGCTCAGGGGAGATCTCGGTGCTGAGGATCGACAGCAGGATCTCGTCAACGTCGTCGGAGAAGTCGTCGAGCCCACTGACCCAGCGGATGAGGTGCTGAATCAGCGTCTTGGGGACACCGGAATTGACGTTGTAGTGCGACATCTGGTCGCCGACGCCGTAGGTGCTCCAGCCCAGCGCCAGTTCCGAGAGGTCCCCGGTGCCGAGAACAATCCCGTGGTGATGATTGGCCAACCGGAACAGGTAGTCGGTGCGAAGCCCGGCCTGCACATTCTCGAACGTGACGTCGTAGACCTCCTCGCCGCGAGCGTAGGGATGCTCCAGGTCGGCCAGCATCTGTTGCGCGGCCGGCCGAATATCCAGTTCCGCCCCGGTCACTTCGAGGGCCTGCATCAGCGCCCAGGCATTGGCCTTGGTGGAGGTGCCGGTGGCGAAACCCGGCATGGTGAACGCCAGGATGTTCGTCCGGGGCAGGCCCAGCAGGTCCATCGCCCTGGACGCCACGATCAGCGCATGGGTGGAATCCAGGCCGCCAGAGACGCCGATCACCACCCGATCGGTGTTGATCGCCCGCAGTCGCTGGGCCAGTCCGTCCACCTGGATGTTGTAGGCCTCGAAACAGTCCCTGGCCAGCCGCTCGGGGTCGGCGGGGACGAACGGGAACCGCTCGATGGGACGCAGCAAACCGAGGTCGTCTGCTGGTGGACGCAGGCTGAATTCGACGGTCCGGTAGCTGTCCGAGCCGCCGACCATGCGCCGGTTGTCCTCGAATGTGCCTTGCCTGGCGCGTTCCTGCCGCAGCAGATCGAGATCGACATCGGCGATGGTCAGTTGCGGGTCCTGAGTGAAGCGGGCGCCCTCGGCCAGCAAGGCCCCGTTCTCGAAAATGCTGGTTTGACCGTCCCAGCTCAGATCGGTGGTCGACTCGCCCTGCCCGGCCGCCGCATACGAATAGGCGGCGAGGCAGCGCAGAGACTGGCTGCGACACAACAGGCTTCGGGTCTCTGACCGGCCGATGGTGATCGGACTGCCGGACAGGTTGGTGAGTACGGTCGCGCCCGCCAGGGCCAGTGCGCTGGACGGTGGGACCGGCATGAACATGTCCTCGCAGATCTCCACCCCGACCGTCAGACCCGCTACATCCGAAGCGGTGAAAAGCAGGTCCGTCCCGAACGGTGTCCGGCGGCCGGCCACGTCAATGTCCAGGCCGGTGATGCCGTGCCCGGAGGCGAACTGGCGGCGTTCGTAGAACTCGCGATAGTTCGGCAGGTGCAACTTCGGCACCACACCCAGCACCACGCCCCGATGAATCACCACGGCCGTGTTGAACAACCGGGCCCGCTGCCGCAATGGGGCGCCGACGATGAGCACCGGCAGCAGGTCGGCGGACGCCTGGATGATGTGTGCCAGTCCCTCATGGACAGCGTCGAGCAGGGCGTCCTGACCCAGCAGGTCATCGATGGCATAGCCGGTCAGGGCCAGTTCCGGGAACAGCGCGAGCGCGACACCCAGCTCCGAACAACGCCTGCCGACGTCGACGATGCTCGCAGCGTTGCGCACCGGGTCGGCAATCGCGACATCGGCAGTGCACGCGGCGACGCGGGCGAAGCCGTGGCTGTACAGCGAGTGGAACGTCATGGACCCATCCTGCCGGTGTGCCGAACGACGGCAGCAATCCGCCTCCCGGTCGCGCTCGGATTGACGCCGATCCGCGCAGCGGTCCGTGAGACTCAGCGGGTGCGGCCGGCCAACGGAACGGCCCAGACCACTCGGCGCAACCGCCGATCGCCCTCCGGTTCCATGTCGACAATCGCCGCCTGGGTCAGGATCAACACATCGCCTGGATGTGATTGCGCCGCAGCGGGAGGACGACGACCAAACGGGACACGAGCCGAGGGTAGTCAGACGGTACCGAGGTAGAACCACTGACTGTCCTCCCGCACAAAACGGCTGTTCTCGTCCTGGCGGCCCAGTTTCCCGCCGACCCGATACGTCGCGCTGAACTCGACCGTGCCGGTGGGTTCCACCATGCTGCCGCCGGTGCGCCCGACGATCCGCAGCCCTACCCAGCGCACCCGCGGGTCCAGCTCCAGCGACCGCGGGCGAGTCGACGGGTGCCAGGTCCGGAGCAGATATGCGCTGTCCCGCAGCACGAACGCGCAGTAGCGCGAGCGCATGAGGCGTTCGGCCGTTGGCGCGACGGCCGGCCCGCGGTGGAAGGGGCCGCAGCAATCGTCGTAGGGCATTCCGCTGGAGCACGGGCACTGGGCAGGCACCGACCGATTGTGTCAGGGGCCGTGCAGCAGGCCGCGTTTTGCTGGAAGCGCTTTTCGGGTAGGACATACAGCCATGGAGATCGCCGGCGTGGGTCCGTCAGTCCTGGCAGCAATCGGTGGCACACCATTGGTCCGGCTCAACCGGGTTGTTCCCGACGGCGCCGCATCGGTGTTGGTCAAACTGGAGGGCAGCAATCCGACCGGCAGCTACAAGGACAGGATGGCGTTGGCCATCATCGAGGGGGCCGAGCGAAGGGGCGAGCTGCAACCCGGCCAACGGGTCGTCGAGTTCACCGGCGGCAGTACCGGCTCGTCGCTCGCCTTTGTCTGCGCGGTCAAGGGCTACCCGTTGTCTTTGGTGTCGTCGGATGCATTCTCCCCCGAGAAGCTCAGCACCATGAGGGTTTTCGGTGCGGATCTGACCGTTGTGCCGTGCGATGCCGGCCGGATAACGCCGGACTTGTTCGTTCGAATGCGGGCCGAGGTCACTCGGATCGTCCAGCGGGAGGGGGCCTTCTGGACCGATCAGTTTCACAACACCGACGCACTGGTGGGGTACGCCAGGTTGGGGCAGGAGATTGCGGCCCAGACCGCAGCGAGCGAATTGACCGTGCACACGTTCTGCGCGGCAGTTGGCACCGCCGGGATGCTGGTGGGCGTCTCCCGCGCCTTGCGGAGCGCGAACAGCGACGTCCGGGTGTTGGCCTTCGAGCCGGCGACGTCACCCACGCTGACGCGGGGGACCGGTGGCCCGCACCGGGTGGAAGGCACGGCGACCGGTATTGTGCCGCCACTGCTCACCCCGGATTCCTACGACGAGGCACGCATCGTCGATGAGGATCAAGCACGCCTGCTCGCCAGGCGGCTTGCTCGCGACGAGGGCATCTTCTCGGGGACGTCATCAGCGCTCAATATGCTCGGCGCGATCACCCGCGCGGGCGAACTCGGTGCCGGCCACACCGTCGTGACGGTTGCGGTCGACACCGGCATGAAGTACTTGGCGGGTGACCTCTTCGACAACTGACCCCTGTCGTCATCGTCTCTCTGGACCGCGGCAAATAGCTGAATCCACCGTTTCCTCGGCCCGCCGCATCAGACAGGGGAGGCGGACCTTGCCGCACCCGGCCAAAGGTCCCGACACCGCCCGGGCCGCCTGAATGGATCCTCGGAAGGGCGAACCTCCGGCGCATTTGGTGTCCGCAGCGGGACCAACGGCCCTGTTAGCTTGCCGGAATCGCGACCATCGTCGGTTGGTACTACACCAGTCAGGAGGAGTCGAGATGAACAGCCAACGAGCGGTTGACTCTGTTGGCTCTACTGACAATGTCGGCACTGCCAACAGTGTCGGCTCAGGTGGCGCTGTCAGTTCGGGCAGCGCTGTCGATCCCCCGCTCGGTGCGGACCTCTACGATCAGCTGATTCAACAGCTCTTCGCGATCGGCCTGGCCATGCAGAGCACCCAGCGCAAGGAGAAGTCGCCGGAGCAGGCGCTTCGGATCAGCGGTCACATCGACCAGTTGCACAACGTGCTGGAGCAGCTCCGCAAACGCTCCGGTTGATCAAGGTTCGATCCATCTGCAGTCGTCGGACAATGCGAATCGGGAATGTTGATCAACGACGGTCCGGGGTTCGGCCCAAGCGACCGGCACTGAGCATCCGGATCGTCGCGGCTAGCGACCCGACCAAACCGGTTCGATCGTCCTCCATTCACTGTCCCAGTCGAGGTACCGGCGCTTGTTCAGCCGGCACCGGACCGTCAACCACGACACCGTCAGCAGCGCTCCCCAGCCGAGCCAGGCTGCTGCTGTTGCCCCGACCGTCAGGATGGCGGCGGTCCCGGTACTGATCGGCGGGTCGGTGAGGCTGCCGGACTTGTCGATCCAGATCGCCTGCTGATCGCCGCTATGTGCGCCGCCAGTGGCCTTGACCGTCCCGATGTGTGACCGGCCGTCCGGACCGGACCATCGGGCGTTGACCGGAAATGTCGGGGTGAGCTGAGTGCCGTACTCGGCCGAGTAGTAAAGATCCGGTGCGTCGGCCAGCAGGTGCGCCGTGATCATCGTTCGCGTCTGATGCTGAACAGTGGCCTCTGTGCTGACGCCCGACCAGATGATCGACGCTGCGGCCGCAACGATGGGCAAGGCAAGCAGCCAGAGGGTGACCGCCAAGAGCAGCAGGCCGGCCTCGGTGCGATCCGCTGACCTGGCCAGCGGACTTCGCCACACCGCAACGGCCATCCGACGAGGTTGGCGTCGGTCTTCGTCCGGGTCCGTGCTGTTCGATGCCATCGTCTGGCCCCTCGTGTCCTTGGCAGCTGCCGGTGCGGGGCGCGCCGACCGACTCGTCCACCATGGCCGCTCCGCGGGACAATCAACCAGGGCCCAACGGCCCCTATCAGCGGGTGCCTGACAAATCCCCGGACCCGATCCAGGTGCTCGGAAGCGCTTGCGGAATCCGTCACCGGAGCCTGCTCCGCAGCGCGGTAGCCGGTGGCGCGACGCGCGGTCCGGTGTTACGAGGTCGTGAAGATTCGTCCCACTGCGGCGCGGCTGGTCCGGCGGCCACCCGGGGAAAACTAAAATGCTGCACGACCGCTCCGCGAAGGACGGCAACCGACGACACGATGGAACTCTTGTGACTATTCGCATTCAGCAGACTCCGACCACGACCAAGATTCAATTTGTGCTACCCGACGACATTCACGATGGACCGGTTTCGGCCGTCGGCTCGTTCAACGACTGGCGGCCGGGCGTCCACAAACTGGTTCGGCGCAGCAACGGCACCCGCAGTGTCAGCGTCGACGTACCGCGTGGCGAGGAAGTCCGGTTTCGCTACCTTGGCGATGGCGGCGTGTGGTTCGACGACCCGGACGCCAACGAAATCACCGGCGAAGGGGCGCTCGTCCAGGCTTAGCGCCCCGGTGTCCCATGGCGCCTGACGACTTCGTCGCAGGCGACTCGGCGGCGCATGGGAGCCGATCGATGCGGTCAGGTCAGCAGCGGCGACTACTCTGAGCACCGCAGCTGTCCGGTTTGTCGACCCCTGGGGAACCCCGTGCCTGAATCGTCCACCTTGCGTCCTGACGCCACGGAACCACTGGCGGCCCTGCTCCAGTCGCGGATCCTTGTGCTCGACGGCGCAATGGGCACGATGATCCAGCGGCACACCTTCAGTGAGGCCGAGTACCGAGGGGAGCGGTTCGCCGAATGGCACCGCGACCTCAAGGGCAACAACGACCTGTTGTCGCTGACCCAACCGACCACGATCAGCGACATCCATCTGGCCTATCTGAGTGCCGGCTCCGACCTGGTCGAGACGAACACGTTCAACGCGCAGAAGATCTCGCTGGCCGACTACGGCATGGAATCGCTGGCCTACGAACTGAACCTGGAGTCGGCCCGACTGGCCCGCGCGGCCTGTGACGCGGTCACCGCCAAGGATCCGAGTAGGCCGCGATATGTGGCCGGCGCACTCGGGCCCACCAACCGGACCGCCTCCATCTCACCTGACGTCAACGACCCCGGCGCACGCAACGTCACGTACCTGGAACTGGTCGACGCTTACCTCGAGCAGGCCAACGGGCTGGTCGACGGCGGCGCCGACCTGCTGCTGATCGAAACCATTTTCGACACGCTGAACGCGAAGGCCGCCATCTTCGCGGTCGAGACCCTGTTCGAGGAGCGGGGTCGCCGATGGCCGGTGATGATCTCCGGCACCATCACGGACGCCTCCGGGCGGACGCTCTCCGGTCAGGTCACCGAGGCCTTCTGGAACTCGGTCCGGCACGCCAAGCCACTTTTGATCGGACTGAACTGTGCGTTGGGTGCCGCCGAGATGCGGCCCTACCTGGCCGAGATCTCCCGCATCGCGGATTGCTTCGTGTCCTGCTACCCGAATGCCGGCCTGCCCAACGCCTTCGGTGAATATGACGAGGCGCCCGACCAAACCGCGGCGATCGTCCGGGAGTTCGCCGAAAGCGGCCTGGTCAACCTGCTGGGCGGCTGCTGCGGCACCACTCCCGACCACATCGCTGCCATCGGCGCATCCGTGCAGGGCGCAACGCCGCGGGTGATCCCCGAACGCGACCCGGCCCTTCGACTGTCCGGGCTCGAACCGCTGAACATCACCGGTGAGTCGTTGTTCGTCAACGTCGGCGAGCGAACCAACATCACCGGTTCGGCGAAATTCCGGAATCTCATTCGGGACGGCGACTACAACGCGGCGCTGACGGTGGCCCGGCAGCAGGTGGAGAACGGCGCCCAGATCATCGACGTCAACATGGACGAGGGGATGATCGACGGCGTCGCCGCGATGGACCGCTTCGTCAAACTGATCGCCGGCGAACCCGACATCAGCCGGGTGCCGATCATGGTCGACTCCTCCAAGTTCGAGGTCATCGAGGCCGGACTGCAGTGCGTCCAGGGCAAACCGATCGTCAACTCCATTTCCATGAAAGAGGGGCCAGAGAAGTTCCGCAAGTTCGCGACATTGTGCCGTAAATACGGTGCGGCGATCGTGGTGATGGCCTTTGACGAGGACGGCCAAGCCGACAATCTCGAGCGCCGCCAGCAGATCTGCGAGCGTGCCTACCGGATCCTGGTGGACGAGGTCGGCTTCCCCGCCGAGGACATCATCTTCGACCCGAATATCTTCGCGGTGGCCACCGGTATCGAGGAGCACGCCAGTTACGGCGTCGATTTCATCGAAGGCACCCGCTGGGTCAAGCAGAATCTGCCAGGTGCACTGGTCTCCGGTGGTGTCTCCAACGTGTCGTTCTCCTTCCGTGGCAACAACGCCGTGCGCGAGGCCATTCACGCGGTGTTCCTCTACCACGCGATTTCCGCCGGCATGGACATGGGCATCGTCAATGCCGGTGCCCTGGTTGTCTACGACCAGGTCGACGCGCGACTGAGGGAACGCATCGAGGACGTCATCCTCAACCGCCGTCCCGATGCCGCCGAACGCCTGCTGGAGATCGCCACCGAGTTTGCCGGGGCCGGAAAGAAGACCGAGGCCGCCAACGACGAGTGGCGACAGCTCCCGGTCGACGAACGAATCACCCACGCCCTCGTGAAGGGCATCGACGCCTACGCCGAGACCGACACCGAGGAACTGCGGGCGCTGATCGAGGGCCGTGGCGGCCAGCCCATCGAGGTCATCGAGGGCCCGCTGATGGCCGGAATGTACGTCGTCGGTGACCTGTTCGGTGCCGGCAAGATGTTCCTGCCGCAGGTGGTGAAGTCCGCGCGAGTGATGAAGAAGGCTGTCGCCTACCTCATCCCGTTCATCGAGGCGGGCAAATCACCGGAGGACGCCGGCCGGAGTAATGGCACCGTCATCATGGCAACGGTCAAGGGCGACGTGCACGACATCGGCAAGAATATCGTCGGAGTGGTGTTGCAGTGCAACAACTATGACGTCATTGACCTCGGCGTGATGGTTCCTGCGCAGAGGATCCTGGACGCCGCGAAAGAACACGGCGCCGATGTGATCGGACTTTCCGGTCTGATCACTCCGTCGCTGGACGAGATGGTCAACTTCGCATCGGAGATGGAGCGGCAGGGTTTCGAGATTCCGTTGATGATCGGGGGAGCGACGACATCGCGCGCGCACACCGCCGTCAAGGTGGACCAGCGCTACCACGGGCCGGTGATCTGGGTGAAGGACGCGTCCCGCTCGGTACCGGTGGTGGCCGCCCTGCTGTCAGACGATCAGCGACCGCAATTGCTGGCCGACGTCGCTGCCGACTACACCTCGTTGCGCGAGCGGTACGCCGCCCGCAGCGACGCGAAGGTCATGCTGCCGATCGAGAAGGCCCGGGCCAACCGCACACCCATCGACTGGACCGGCTATCACCCGCCACGCCCGCGACTGCTGGCCCGGCAGGCGCCGGACGTGCACTACCAGGGTGAGCGCAGGCAGACCTCGGCAACGCAATTCGTCAAGACCTTCCACGACTACCCGCTGGCCGAGTTGCGTCCGTACATCGACTGGCAGCCCTTCTTCAATGCCTGGGAGATGAAGGGGAAGTTCCCGGACATCCTGAACAATCCGGCATCGGGGGAGACCGCCCGCAGGCTCTGGGATGACGCCCAGATCATGCTCGACCGGATGATCGAGGAGAAGTGGGTGCGCGCGTCCGGCGTCTTCGGGTTGTTCCCGGCGAGCACCGTCGATGACGACGACATCGAGGTCTACACCGACGAGCACCGCACCCAGGTCTTGGCGACGCTGAACCAGGTCCGGCAGCAGTCCGAGCACCGGCCCGGCGTGCCACACCGCTCGCTCGCCGATTTCGTCGCACCGAAGGAGACCGCTCTGCACGATTACGTCGGCGCCTTCGCCGTCACCGCGGGTCTTGGCATCGGTGACAAGATCGTCGAGTTCAAGGCTGACCTTGACGACTACAGTGCGATCCTGCTGGAATCGCTGGCCGACCGACTGGCCGAGGCCTTCGCCGAACGCCTGCACGAGCGGGTGCGCACCGAGTACTGGGCGTACCAACCGGACGAGGACCTCGACAACGAGTCGCTCATTCAGGAGAAGTACGCAGGTATTCGCCCGGCGCCCGGCTACCCGGCATGCCCGGAACACACCGAGAAGCAGACCATTTGGGAACTGCTGAATGTCCAGGAGAACACCGGCATCGAACTGACCGAGAGCATGGCGATGTGGCCGGGAGCCGCGGTCAGCGGCCTGTACTTCTCGCATCCGCAGTCGCAGTACTTCGTGGTCGGGCAGATCGGCCGTGACCAGGTCGAGGACTACGCCAAGCGCAAGGGTTGGACCGTTGCCGAGGCCGAGAAATGGCTATCCCCGAACCTCGGCTACCGGTCCGACAACGAGTAGTCCCTCGGGATGCAGGGTGGAATAAGCCCGCCTGGGTGAAGGTTCCACGACGTGGACACGAAACATCGACAGTGATCATCAAAAAGAACAGGGGAGAGACCCGATGACGGAACTGACTGAGAAGGCGATCCTTGCGGGCGGCTGTTTCTGGGGCATGCAGGATCTGATCCGCCGGCGTCCCGGGGTCGTCTCGACCCGCGTCGGCTACACCGGCGGTGAGGTGGCGAATGCTACGTACCGCAACCACGGAAACCACGCCGAGGCCATCGAGATCATCTTCGACCCGGCCCAGACGTCGTACCGGGATCTGTTGGAGTTCTTCTTCCAGGTGCACGACCCCACCACGAGGAACCGGCAGGGCAACGACGTCGGTGCCAGTTACCGTTCCGCGATTTACTACACGAGTGATGAGCAGCGCCAGGTAGCCCTCGACACGATTGCCGACGTTGACGCCTCCGGTCTGTGGCCGGGCAAGGTCGTCACCGAGGTCGCGGCGGCCGGTCCGTTCTGGGAGGCCGAGCCCGAGCACCAGGATTACCTGCTGAATTACCCGAACGGTTACACCTGCCATTTCGTGCGGCCGAATTGGAAGTTGCCGCAACGGAATAAGGTCAGCCAATAAGCTGGCCGCCCCTTCGGTGCCCGCGGGCGCGACCCGACGGGCCCTCCGCGGAACATCCGGCCGCATGTAACGACCAGATCATCCGCGATCTCGGCAACTACCCGGCCCGCGAGGGATCGGGATGTGGTCCTTCAACAACGACCCTGGCTTGGTCTGCGAACGCCCCGCACGCCGCGGATGTTCGCGAGCGGCCTTGACGGGCATTCTTGATGAGTCAAGGCGGGTGGCGTCCTCGAAGAAGATCAGTGGAGTAGCCTACTACGGAACAGGGGCTTTCTACGGAACAGCAACGTTCACTATAGGAGTACAAAGGACCTTACAATGACTGTCAAGCCATCCGCAGCGGAGTCGGTCGGGGTGGGCGATCGGATCCGGTCCGCGCGTGAGGCGGCCCGCATGAGTGTGCGGGAACTGGCTCGCCGGGCCGAGGTCTCGCCCAGCCATGTTTCCCAGGTCGAGCGAGGATTGGCCTCGTTCAGTGTTCGAACCCTCTACAACGTGGCGAGCGTGCTGGGTCTGTCCATGGACAGTCTGTTCGGCGACGCACCTGCGGTCGCGACTGACCAGACCAGTCGTGATGGTTCGACCGTCAGACGATCTGAGGACGCATCCTCAACACCGAACACGGAGGATCCGCTGGTCGACAACGGCACCGTGTTGCGGGCGGGAGACCGCCCGACCATCCCCCTGGCCGGCGGCACCCGGTGGGAGCGACTCACCGCACGACCGGAAAAAGGTGCGGAGTTCATCGAGGTCGTCTACCCGCCGGCCGGCACCGACATCACCCATCCCAAGGACTTCATCCAACACTCCAGTCGGGAGTACGGATTGGTGATGAGCGGGACGCTGACTGTGCAGGTCGGCTTCGAGACGACCAAGCTATCGGTGGGGGATTCGATCGTCTTCGATTCCGATGTCCCGCACCGCTTTTGGAACGAGACCGCCGAGGAAGTCAGGGCGGTGTGGTTCATCTACGACGTGCGCAGGTCTGCTACGCAGGCGTCGCAGGATCAGGATTTGAATGCCTTTCTGCGCGCGCACGGGGGGGATTCCCAGTAGGTCAACTGGCTAGGCCGAAGGGCTGAGTCGTTGCGGCGCAGAGGTAATCTCGGGCGGCCATCCTAGGGCCGTCGACCCAGATCGCGGGCCGGAAGAGTCGTGGCTTCGACGGTGGCCGGCCACCGAAGTAAGGCAACTATCGACGTCTCCAGCGTCGGTACCTGGCTTCGCGAACCCGCCAAAATTCCTCGGGACATGGCCCAGTGCCAGCGAACACCTGCAGACCCCTTACCGCTGCCGCGCACCCTCCAACTGCTCGGTGAGCGAGAAACCATTGCGGATTCTCCTCCGCGGGAGAGAACAGGGTTGGCAGGTTTTATCCGCGTGAGAGAACAGGGTTGGCAGGTTTTATCCGCAGGAGAGAACAGCTTGGCAGGTCTTCTCAACAGGAGAGAACAGATTGGCACGTTTCTCCGCGGGAGAGAACACTTGGTGGACTTTTCGGCCGAAAGTGTTCACAAGTGTGTTTCCCTTGTGTACAGTCCCCGTAACGCCCATCACAAGACAGGCGTTGGGTTCTGACCTTCGATGTGGAAGGAAACGCGCGGAATGACTGATCAGTCCTCCCTTGCGGAGAAACCGGCGTTGATCGAGGCTCGGTCGATCACCAAACGCTTCGGTGGCGCGGTCGCGGTTGACGACGTCAGCGTGTCGATCCGGGCCGGCGAGATCTACGCGATCGCCGGCGAGAACGGTGCCGGGAAGTCAACTCTCATGCGGACTCTCGCCGGGCTGTTGCATCCGGAAGAGGGCACGGTCCTGGTGAACGGGCAGGACATCACCGGCGATTCGCGGGCGGCACTGCACGCGGGAGTGTCGCTGGTGCACCAGGAACTGAGCCTCGTTCCGGAGATGACCGTCGCCGAGAACATCATGCTTGGCTCATTCCCGGCGAAGAATGGATTGATTTCCGGGAAGGAGATGCTGGACTACGCCGGGGACGCGCTGCGTGAGATCGGGGTGTCGATCGATCTGCAGGAGTCGGTGGCCCGGCTCTCGGTGTCGCTGCGGCAGTTCATCGAGATCGCGCGGGCGGTGGCCCGCAAGCCGAAGGTGCTGATCCTGGACGAGCCGACCGCGACGCTGACGCCGGCCGAGACGACGTACCTGCTGGAGATGCTCCGCCGGTTGGCCGACGGTGGCCTCGCGATCATTTACATCTCGCACCGGCTACCCGAGATCTTCGCCATCTGCGACCGGATTACCGTGCTGCGCGATGGCGGCCTGATCGACACGATGCGGATCCCTGACACGACTCCGGACGAGCTGGTGCACAAGATGGTCGGTCGGGAACTCGAGCGCGACTTGACGATCAACCGGGCGAGCGAACCGGGTGAGGTGATGCTGTCGGCCCGCGGGATTACCGCCCCCCATGTGCAGGGCGTTGACCTGCAGGTCCGGGCCGGCGAGATCGTCGGATTGGGCGGGCTGGTCGGCGCCGGTCGCACCGAGTTGGTGCGGGCAATCCTGGGGGTCGACCCGCGCAGTTCCGGTGAGGTGTTCGTGAACGTCGACGGCCGATACCGCCGGGTGGGCGGGTACCAGTCGGCGTTCAACAGCGGTATCGCCTACATCCCGGAGGAACGGCGTTCGGACGGGCTGGCGCTGACGATGTCGGTCAGCGACAACATCGCGTTGCCGAACCGGCGGTTCCTGTCCAAGGCCAGCGTGTTGAACGCGAAGCGGCAGAGCACGTTCGCCCAGGAGTTGGCCGACACCGTCGGCCTGCGTCCGCCGAACGTCAAGCGCGATGCGGGTGACTACAGCGGCGGCAACCAGCAGAAGGTGGTGCTGGCCAAGTGGCTGGGCCGCAAGCCGCGGGTGATCGTGCTGGATGAGCCGACTCGTGGTGTCGACGTCGGCGCCAAGGCCGAGATTCACCGTCTGGTCAGAGATCTGGCGGACAACGGGACCGCTGTCCTCGTCATCAGTTCGGATCTTCCCGAGCTGCTCGATCTCTCCGACGTCATTCACGTCATCCGTGACGGCAAGATCGCCGGCACGCTGGCCCACGACGAGGCCGATGAAGCGTCCGTGATGTCCCTGGCAGCAGGAGGAAGCGAGGTGACCTCGTCATGACCAAATCGGTGACTCCGACACAGCAGGCCCCGGCGGCGGCCCAGACCGAACCGACCGTGCCCACCTCGACCCGGGTCATCACCTGGCTCGCCACCAACGGGATTTTCGTGTTCACCGTTGTGTTGATCCTGGCGGCCGCGTTCCTGGTCGACGGGTTCGCCTCGGCGAACAACATCGGTGACGTCTTCAACCGGGCCGCGCCGATCGGCATCGTCGCGGTGGGCATGACCTTCGTGGTCATCAGCGGCAACTACCTGGACCTGTCGGTCGTCGCTCAGGTGGCCACCTCCGCGGTGATCCTGATCGGCATCAGCAACAGCTACGGCGTCGTGCCGGCCATTCTGGCCGCCTTCGTGGTCGCCGGCCTGTACGCCCTGGTCAACGGGGTGGCCGTGGGCTACTTCAATGCCAACGCGGTGATCGTCACCTTGTCGACGACCTATATCGGCCTCGGCCTGTTGCGCTGGTTGTCCGGTGGCAGCATCTTCTTCGGCCCCTCGGACGGGCTGATCGCCACGATCGGCAGGGTCAAGGTCGGACCGGTCCCGATCTCGGCGCTGGTGCTGCTGGTGATGGCCATCATCCTGGGCTTCGTGTTGAGCCGGACCACGTTCGGCTTCGTCATCCGGGCGGTCGGATCGAACAAGGAGGCCACCCGGCTTAGCGGTGTGGCCACCCCCCGGGTTGTGCTCGGCGCCTTCCTGATCACCTCGATCTCCGCGACGGTGGCCGGTTTCGTCCTGGCCGCGTTCTCCAACACCGCGGTTTCCACCATGTCCGACGGCTACGACTTCGGTGCGCTGGCCGCCATCATCATCGGCGGGACGAGCGTATTCGGCGGCCGGGGCAGCGTCCTGCGGACCCTGCTCGGTGTGATCTTCGTCAGTGTGCTGACCAACATCCTAGTGCTGAAGAACCTCAGCTACGGCTGGCAGCAAGTGGTGATCGGTTCCCTCATCGTGTTCGCCGTGTCGGTGGACGCCATAGCCCGGCGGGTGAGCAAATGACCTCCCAGAACCTCGTTTTCGGCGAGCAGCAACAACAGTCCCGTTCGGAGCGGTGGATCAAGGCACTCAAGCGCCGCACCGAGTGGCGGGGCGCGATCCTGCTGGCGATCGTCGTCGTTGTCGCGCTGCTGTTGGAACCCCTGGTGTTCCAGGCCTACGGGGTCACCCTGAGCCGGGTGGCGTTGATCGGCATGGTGGCCGTCGGCCTGACCGTGGTGATCATCATGGGCGAGCTGGATCTGAGCGTGGCCAGCACGGCGGTGCTGTCCGGTGTGGTGATGGCACAGATGCCGACCCTGTTCCTGGGCATCCTGGCCGCCCTGGCCACAGGGCTGGTGATCGGCGCGATCAACGCGTTCTTCGTCGTCAAGGTCGGCATCAACTCCTTCATCGCCACGTTGGGCATGCTGTTCGTGCTCAGCGGCCTGGCCCTGGTCGTATCCGATGCCAAACCGATTCCGCTGCAGGACATCTCAACGGCGATCAAGTTCGGCTTGCCATTCCTGGGTCCGATCACCCCGCGGATTGTGCTGTTCGCGATCGTGTTCGTGCTGCTGCTGCTGTTCCTGACCCGAATAGCCGCCGGGCGGGAGAACTACGCCGTCGGCGGCAACCGGCAGGCAGCGCGGGACGCGGGCATCCCGGTCAACCGTCGCCTGTTCACCGGGTTCATGATGTGTGCCTTCATCGCGTCGCTGGCCGGTGTCATCGACACCATGGAGCGCACCGCCGCCGATCCAACGTCAGGGTCGACCATCCTTTTGTCGAGCTTCGCCGCGGCCATCATCGGCGGCGTCGCCCTTACAGGCGGCCGGGGGACCATCGTGGGCACCCTGATCGGGGCCTTTGCGCTGGCCATCCTGGAGGTCGGGCTGACCCTCACCGGGGTTCAGGTTGACATCCAGCAGATCTTCATCGGCGCGGTGCTGCTCCTCGCGGTGATGACCGATCCCGCGAGTCTGCGCTCCGCCGGCGCTTCCTTCCGCACGTTCCTGACCGGCCTCCGGGCCCGAGGGTCCGAGCCCGACCTCACCCCGCCCACTCCCGCGTCGTCGTCCTGACGACCGAAAGGACCACATCAATGCGCATCACCCGGATCTCCGCCGCAACTCTCTCCCTGATCGCCGCGGCCGCCCTGGTCGCCGGTTGTTCCTCGGGCTCCTCGGACTCCTCGGGGTCGGGCAGCGCGTCCGGTGGCAAGAAGGTCTACGCGCTGCTGCCGCAGGGCACCGACCAGCCCTATGGCACCGAGTACCTCAAGGCCATGCAGGCCGAGGCAACCAAGGACGGCATCGACCTGACCATCACCAACTCACAGTACGACGCCGACAAGCAGGCCAGTGACTGCCAGGTCGCTGTCGCGGCCTCGCCGGACCTGATCATCCTGTGGCCGGCGGTGGCGGACGCGGTGGGTCCCTGCCTGGCGCGGGCGAAGGCGGCCAATATCCCGGTCACCATCACCAACTCGCCCGTCAACGACGCCGACAAGCCGTTGACCGTCGGTTACTCCGGCCCCGACACCGTCGGCCAGGGCGCCGCGTCGGCCGAGATCATGTGCGGGCTGGCGGCGGGCCAGCCGGTCAACATCCTGGAGATCGACGGCCTGACCGGCAACACCACCGCGATCAACCGGGCCAAGGGCTTCAACGACACCATCAGCAGCACGTGCCCGAACGTCAAGGTGCTGGCCGCGCAGCCCGGCAACTGGAACAAGGATGACTCCCAGACCGTCACCTCCGAGATGCTGACCTCGGTCGGGGCCGGCAATGTCCAGGGCATCTTCGCCGCGGACGACACGATGGTCGCCGGCGCGATCGCCGCCCTGAAATCACGGGGCATCGACCCCAAGCCCATGTACATCACCTCCATCGGCAACACCAAGCTCGGCAACCCGCTGGTGGTCTCCGGTGAGCTGGACGGGACCGTATTCCAGTCCTCGGCCTGGGACGGCCAGAACGCGATCATCCTGGCCAACAAGGTGCTCTCCGGCGAGCAGGTCTCCGACGAGTTCATGCCGTCGGTGCAGGTGACCTCGGCCAACGCCACCGACCCGGCCGTCGCCCCGAACTGGTGACAGTCCGCTAACCCCGTCGGGGGCGGGGTGGGTGCCGGATTCGGCACCCACCCGGGCCCCCGCCCAACACCTACCTCGGAGAATTCACGTGACGATCACCAGCCCCCCTGCGGAGACCTGGGCGCCGCTCGCCCCGCCCGGTGAGCTCACGCTGTCCGCTCCCGGCCATATGGGCGTCGACTACGAGTCCCGGGTCGACTTCGACCGGCTCCGCCGGCACCGCCTGAACAGGGCGAAGGACGCGTTGAACGCCAGCGAGTGCGGCGCCTTCCTGCTGTTCGACTTCTACAACATCCGTTACACCACCTCCACCTGGATCGGTGGGGCACTGGGCGACAAGATGATCCGGTACGCCCTGCTCACCCGCGACAGTGACCCGTTGCTCTGGGATTTCGGGTCCGCAGTCAAACACCACAAGCTGCACTCGAAGTGGATCCCGGAGGAGAACTACCGGGCCGGGTTCCTGGGCTTCCGTGGCGCGGTCGCTCCGACGGTGGGGCTGATGGAATCGGCGGTGAAGGAGATCAAGTCCCTGCTCCTCGACGCCGGAGTGGCCGATCTGCCGGTCGGTATCGATATCGTCGAGCCCCCGTTCCTGTTCGAGATGCAGCGGCAGGGCCTGCGGGTGGTCGACGCCCAGCAGTCGATGCTGGACGCCCGGTGCGTCAAGTCGCAGGACGAGATCGTGCTGCTGAACCAAGCGGCCGCGATGGTCGACGGGGTTTACCAGGACATCGTGGAGGTCCTCAAGCCGGGCGTCCGGGAGAACCAGATCGTGGCCCTGGCCAACAAGCGGCTGTACGAGATGGGGTCGGACCAGGTCGAGGCGGTCAACGCGATCTCCGGCGAGCGCTGCAACCCGCACCCGCACAACTTCACCGACCGGCTGATCCGCCCGGGCGACCAGGCGTTCTTCGACATCATTCACTCCTACAACGGGTATCGGACCTGCTACTACCGGACGTTCGGTGTCGGGAAGGCCACCGCGTCGCAGCGGGATGCCTACACCAAGGCCCGGGAATGGATGGACCGCGGCATCGCCGGCATCCGGGCCGGCGTCGGTACCGACGAAGTCGCCGCCCTGCTGCCCACAGCGCAGGACATCGGGTTCGGCAGCGAGATGGAGGCCTTCGGCCTGCAGTTCGCGCACGGACTGGGCCTGGGCCTGCACGAGCGGCCGATCATCTCCCGGCTGAACTCCATGAAGGAACCGGTGGAATTGCAGGTCGGCATGGTCTTCGCACTGGAGACCTACTGCCCGGCATCCGACGGCGTCTCCGCCGCCCGCATCGAGGAGGAGATCGTGATCACCGAGAGCGGACCCAAGGTGATCACGCTGTTCCCGGCGGATGAGTTGTTCGTCGCCAACCCGTACTGAACCACCCCGAACCTCGACAACGAAAACCCAATCCACCCACGGGAAAGACGAAAACCCGACCCACGAAAGGATCCTCGATGGATACCACCCGACTTGCCGGCAAGAATGTTCTCATCACCGGTGCCGCCCAGGGCATGGGCGCCGCCGTCGGCCACTACTACGCAGAGCTGGGCGCCAAGGTGTGCCTGGGCGATGTGAACACCGAGGGTGCCGCCCAGGTCGCCAAGGAGATCAACGCCAAAGGCGGCACGGCGACCCATGTCAAGCTCGACGTGAGCAGCGAGGAGGACAGCGCGGCCGCTGTCGCCCATACGGTCGAGCAGTTCGGCAGCATCAACGTGCTGGTGAACAACGCCGGCATCAACAAGCCGCTGTTCTTCTTGGACATCACCCGCGAGAACTGGCAGCGGATCATGGATGTCAATGCGTGGGGCACCCTGAACTGCATGCAGGCCGCAGCCCGACAGATGAAAGCCCAAGGCCCGCAGGACTTCCCGTACAAGATCATCAACGTGGGTTCGATCCTGTCCCGTGACGTGTTCGACGACGTGGTCGTCTACGGCGCCTCCAAGCACGCGGTGCTGGCCCTGATCAAGGGCGGCGCGAAGGCGCTGATCGAGCACAACATCACGGTCAACGGCTACGGCCCCGGTGTCGTCCGCACCGAACTGTGGGAGCAGCTCGACAAGGACCTCGTCGCCATCGGCAAGTTCGACCAGCCCGGCAAGTCGATGGATTCGCTGGCCGAGAACATGATCCTGATGAAGCGGTACAGCTACCCGGAGGACGTCGTTGGCACCGCGGCGTTCCTGGCCAGCTCGGAGAGCGACTACATGACCGGCCAGCTGCTGATGATCGACGGTGGGATGGTGATGCAGTGACCGCGACCCTGTCCGCCGGCGTCGGCGATGTGCCCACCGGGTTGCTCATCGACGGCGAATGGCGGCCCACCGCCCGCTCCATGGAAGTCACCGACCCGGCCACGGGCCAGCCCCTGTCCAGCATCGCCGACGCGTCAGTCGCCGATGCCCTGGACGCCGTGTCCGCCGCGTATACGGCGTTCGGCCCGTGGGCGGCGGCGGCGCCCCGGACCCGGGCCGAGGTTCTCCGCACGGCGTTCGAGATCATGACCGCCGAATTGGACGACTGCACCCGGCTGATCACCCTGGAGAACGGCAAGTCGTGGAGCGATGCCCGCGGCGAGGCCACCTACGCCGCGGAGTTCTTCCGCTGGTTCAGCGAGGAGGCCTGCCGGGTTCCCGGTGATTTCCGGATGGCCCCGGCCGGCGACAAGACCATCGTCGTCGACCACCACCCAATGGGGGTGGCCTACATGATCACGCCGTGGAACTTCCCGGCGGCCATGGCCACCCGCAAACTGGCCCCCGCGCTGGCCGCAGGTTGCACCGCGGTGCTCAAGCCGGCCTCCGAAACCCCGCTCACCGCAATGTGGGTGGCCGAAGTACTGCGCCGGGCAGGTGCGCCCGCCGGCGTGGTCAACGTGATCCCCACCTCGGAGCCGGGCCCGGTGTCCGAGGCCGTCCTGGCCGACCGGCGGGTCGGCACGCTGTCGTTCACCGGTTCCACCGCCATCGGCAAGATCCTGCTCGGGCAGACCGCCCGACGATCATTGCCGTCATCGATGGAACTCGGCGGCAACGCACCGTTGCTGGTCCTTGAGGGAGCCGACGTGCAGAGCGCGGTCACCGGCGCGATGGTGGCGAAGATGCGCAATGGTGGGTCGGCGTGCACCGCGGCCAACCGCTTCTACGTCCACGAGTCGCTGGTGACCGAGTTCAGCGACGCCTTCGAGCAGGCCCTGACGGGGCTGTCCATCGGCCCCGGGCTCGACCCGGCCAATGACCTCGGCGCGTTGGTCAGCGTCAAGGAACGCGACAAGGTCCTGGACCTTGTTCACCGAGCCGAACAGGAGGGCGGCCGCCCGACCGCAGCCGGCACCGCCCCCACCACGGGTGCCTTCCTGTCGCCCTACGTCGTTCGCGGGGTGGAACACGGGCAGACGCTGACCCGCGAGGAGATCTTCGGCCCGGTCGCACCGATCGTCACGGTAGACAGCACCGAGCAGGCGATCACGATGGCCAACGACACCGAATACGGGCTCATCTCCTACGTCTTCGCCAAGGACCAAGGCGAAGGCATCTCCGTCGCCCGACGACTGGAATCAGGAATGGTCGCGGTGAACCGAGGCGTCGCGTCGGACCCGGCGGCCCCCTTCGGCGGCATGAAGGAATCCGGGCTGGGCCGCGAAGGCGGCTTCGCCGGCATCCACGAATTCCTGGAAACCCAGTACATCGCGGTCGATCTGTAGCCGCCGGCCGGACCCGGGCCTGTGCTGCGCCCGGGCGCAGCCGGCACATGAGAAGCCGAACCCGGCCCCGGTCAACCCCAGGGCCGGGCGGGAGCGACCACGACCGACGACAGGACCCATAGCCGAGAAGAGCTGACAGTGGAAGGAGCGGACCGCATGACAATCCCGGGCTTGACCGGAGTGGACCACATCGGCGTCACCGTGCCCGATCTGGAACAGGCCAGGCAGTTCTTCGTCGAGGTGCTCGGCTGTGAATTCCTGTACGAGCTGGGCCCGAAAGCGGACCCCACCGGTGACTGGATGCAGCGCACCCTCAACGTGGACTCTCGGGCCACCATCGACCAGATCTACTTCTTCCGTTGTGGCAATCAGGCCATCTTCGAGGTGTTCAAGTACTCGGCCCCCGACCAGCGCACCCAATGGCCGCGTAATTGCGACCTGGGCGGACATCATGTCGCCCTGTACGTCGAGGATCTGGACGCCGCCGTCGACTACCTGCGCGGACGGCCCGAGGTCGCCGTGCTGGGCGAACCCGTCGTCAGCTCCGGTCACCACCTCGGCCAGCGATGGATCTACTTCCTGTCCCCCTGGGGCATGCAATTCGAGCTGGTGTCCTACCCCGATGGAAAGGCCTTTTTCCTGCAGAACGCGGGCACGGATGATCGGGCGTCGAAAATGGGTTCCGAGTACAGCCGGAGAAATGTGGTCCGGCAGGGCGCGCCAAGCTTTTTCGGGGACACTCCCGTCGGCACCCCTCAACCCGACTACTCCACTGTTGCAGTCGATCTCGGCGTCACCGTACTGCCGTTCAGAACGTCGCACTCCGGCAACAGTGCCAACGAAAATGCCCTGTCGAAAATGTTCCCCACATTGACATTCCCTACATTGACCCAGCGACTTCCCCTGCATTTGTCCGCAATCGATTGCGAAGGTATGTGATGACTGAACGCCACGAACTGTCGCCCGCCGCACCGTGGACCGAGCTCGACGTGACGGATGCGGACTGGGATGCCGCCGATCGCGATCTGCTGGTGGCCATGTTCGCCCAGCTGGTCTTGATCCGGTCCTTCGAGGAAACCGTGCTGGAACTCTCGACCGCCGGCCTGATCCACGGACCGGCCCATTCGAGCATCGGCCAGGAGGGCGGCGCGGTCGGTTCGGTGATCGGGTTGACCACCCAGGACACGGTGAACGGCACCCACCGCGGCCATCACCAGTTCCTGGCCAAGGTGCTCGGCCACCTGGCCCCCAAGGGCATCGACCCGCGGGAACCCATCGGCACCGAGATCCGCGCCGAACTGCTCCGGAGCCTGGCCGAGATCTGCGGCCTGGAAAGGGGTTTCAGCCACGGTCGGGGCGGTTCCATGCACCTGCAGTGGAAGGAAGCCGGCGCGATCGGGACTAACGCGATCGTCGGGGGCGGCGTCCCACTGGCCGCCGGCTCCGCCTGGGCACACCGGCACGCCGGCACCGACGCCGTCTCGGTGACGTACTTCGGTGACGGCGCGGCGAACATCGGTTCCACCCTGGAGACCTTCAACCTGGCCGCCGCCTGGAAGCTACCGGTCTGCTTCTTCATCGAGAACAACCAGTACGCCGTGTCCACCAGCGTGCACGAGGCGACCGGCGAGGCCCGACTGTCGGCCCGCGGACCGGGGTTCGGCATCGCCAGTTGGAAGGTCGACGGGATGAACCCGCTGGCCGTCTACCTGACCATGCAGGAGGCGCTGGAGCACATGCGCGCCGGCAACGGGCCGACCGTGGTCGAGGCCGACGTCTACCGGTACTTCCACCAGAACGGCGCCTTCCCCGGCAGCGCCTTCGGCTACCGCAGCAAGGCCGAAGAGAAGCAGTGGCGGCAGCGTGACCCGATCGCGCAGATCGCCGGCCACCTGGTCCGCCGGGAAATCCTCACCCAGGAGGAGTTGGACGCGTTCACCGCGCAGTCGGCCACGGTGATGGCCGAGATCCGTGACGTGCTCGTCGAACCCTTGCCCGGCGGCAAGCCCGGTGAGCGGCGCGTCAAGGCCGCCGAATGGCCCGACCCGACCTTCGTCGACGTCGGGGTTCGCGGGGATCTGTCCGAGTTCGCGGACGCGCCGCTGGCCGACGTCGACAGCTACACGGGCCAGCTCAAGGACACCAAGTTCGTCGAGGCGATCGCCGCGGTGCTCGGAAGGCAAATGGAGTCCGACCCCCGGGTGCTGGTCATGGGCGAGGACGTGCACCGACTCAACGGCGGCACCAACGGCGCCACCCGCGGCCTCAAGGAGCGGTACCCCGACCGCATTCTGGGCACCCCGATCAGTGAGAACGCATTCACCGGCCTGGGCGGCGGGATCGCCCTGGACGGTCGGTTCCGCCCGATCGTCGAGTTCATGTACGCCGACTTCATGTGGGTGGCCGCCGACCAACTGTTCAACCAGATCGGCAAGGCCCGGCACATGTTCGGCGGCGACGACCCGGTGCCGTTCGTGCTGCGGAGCAAGGTCGCCATGGGCACCGGATACGGCTCACAGCACTCCATGGACCCGGCCGGGATTTTCGCCACGGCCCCCGGCTGGCGCATTGTCGCCCCCTCCACTCCGTTCGACTACGTCGGCCTGATGAACAGCGCCCTGCGCTGCCAGGACCCGGTCGTCGTGCTCGAGCACGTCGACCTGTACAACTCGACCGGCCCTGGCCCGGTTGACGACCTGGACTACTGCCTGCCGGTCGGCAAGGCCGCGATCCGTCGGACCGGTGAGCAGATCACCGTGCTGACCTACCTGGCGATGACCCACTACGTGCTCAAGGCCGTCGAGGAACTCGACACCGTCGACGCCGAGGTCATCGACCTCCGTTGGCTGGACCGGGCCAGCATCGACTGGGACACCATCGGCGCCAGCATCCGCAAAACCGGCAACGTGGTGATCGCCGAACAGGGTCCGCTGGGCACCTCCTACGGAAGCTGGCTGGGTGACGAGATCCAACGGCGCTACTTCGACTGGCTCGACCAGCCCATCCAGCGGATCACCGGTGGCGAGGCCTCACCCAGCATCAGCAAGGTGTTGGAGCGGGCCGCCATCGCCCAGGACGCCGAAGTCACCGCATCCCTGACCGAGATCACGAAATAGGACACGAGACGATGGCACAACTACTGCGCATGCCCGAAGTCGCGGCCGGTGGCACCAAAGCCGTGCTGGCCTCCTGGTCGGTCTCCGAGAACGTCGCCTTCACCGCCGAGGACACCCTGGCCGAGATCGAAACCGACAAGGCCAATATCGATCTGGAGGCTGAGGCCGACGGCATCATCCTGAAATTGCTGGTGAACGCCGGCTCCGAGGTCGATGTCGGCGAACCCATCGCGCTCTTGGGGACCACAGCCGAGCAGGACGGCGATATCACCGCGATGCTCACCGAACTCGGCGTCCAGGGGTCCGCCGCCACGAAGAACGGCGCTTCCTCCGCCCGCGCCGAACACGCCGGAGCGGCCGACAACTCCACGACCACCGCGGGCGGGACCGACACCCCCGCGAGCACGGGTGGTGCCGACGCCGCCGCGAGCACCGCGGGTGTCGCCGACGCCGCCGCGAGCACCGCGGGTGTCGCCGAGCCCGCGGATCCCGAGGGCCCGGCCGCGCCGGACGAATCCGGCGGAAAGCCGGCCTCGAACGGCGCGGCCGGCGTCCCGGCCCGGATCTTCGCCAGCCCGCTGGCCCGGCAGTTGGCCCGCGGCGCCGGGCTGACCCTGGACGATCTGACCCCCGGGTCGGGACCAGGCGGCCGGGTACGCCGCAGCGACGTGCAGGCCGCGATCACCCGGCAGAAGGCCGCACCGGCCCCCACCACCCCGGTCCAAGCTGCCGTCATCCCAGCTCCGGCCACACCGGTCACCCCGTCGACAGCCACCCCCACGGCCGCCGCCCCCAAGACGGCCGCGACCGGTTACGCCGACGAGCCGCACTCCAAGCTGCGCCGCCTGATCGCCGCCCGGCTGACCGAGAGCAAGCAGACCGTCCCGCACTTCTACCTCAACGGCTCCGCGCAGGTGGACAAGCTCCTCGCGCTGCGAAAAGAGCTCAACGAAGACAGCCCCGTCAAGATCTCGGTCAACGACCTGATCATCAAAGCCGCCGCCACCGCGCACACGCAGCTCCCCGAGATGAACGTGATCTGGACGACGGACGCCCTGCGCCAGTTCGAGCACGTCGACATCTCAGTGGCGATCGCTTCCGAGCGTGGTCTGGTCACCCCGACCCTGCGCGCCGTGGACACCCTGGCCATCGGCGCGATCGCCCAGCAGGTCAAGGACTTCGCGCAGCGAGCGAACGCCGGCAAGCTCAAGCAGGACGAATTGGAAGGCGGCGCCCTGTCCGTCACCAACCTGGGCATGTTCGGGACGGAAGACTTCGGGGCGATCATCAACCCGCCCCAGTCCGCGATCCTGGCCGTCGGGGCGGCGCGCGCGCAGCCGATCGTCGTCGACGGCCAACTCGAGGTCGGCACGATGATGCGGGTGACGCTCTCGGTGGATCACCGGGCGGTCGACGGACGGTTGGCCGCAGAGTGGCTGCGCACATTCCTGTCGATCATGGAGAGGCCCATGCGGATCCTGACCTGACCAACTCTGATCGGGCTCATAGCGGAACCCGTTCCAGGCGCGTCGGGCGCTCGAAGCAGCAGATCGTAGGGGAGTTACCCGCGGCAATGCGCTTGGCGGATTCTTGGGTCGTCGCAGCACCGGTTGGATTCGGCGACCCCGCGCCCGACGGATTGGCTTCCGGGCCCGTGAACGGCGCTGACCGGAAACGTCATCTGCGTCAGACATCATCAATCACAGGAAGGGCGATGGCAGACACCAGCCGACTCCCGGCCCCCCAGTTGTACTACTGGGAATGGCAGGCCCACGCTGCGTGCCGCGGCATGGACAGCTCGGTCTTCTTCCACCCCGCAGAAGAACGCCCGGAAGCTCGGCGACAACGGGTCGCGACCGCAAAAGAGATCTGCGGTCGCTGTCCAGCGATGGCCGAGTGCCGCGAGCACGCTCTTCGGGTCCGGGAACCCTATGGCATCTGGGGTGGGCTGTCCGAGGACGAGCGAGCCGCGGCCCTTGGAGTGCGATCCCTGCGGTACCCGGCCCGCGACCCCGACGCCCGACACGGCTGAAGCCACCAGCGGTGCCGTCGACGGGACTGCGCCGAACGCGTGGCCAGCAAACCGCAACCGGAACAGCGAGATCCACACTCACGAGGAGAAGACCGACGATGCGCCAGACCCAATACGAATTGTCACCTGGCCCCGACGGGGTGGTCGCCAGAATCCATGCCCGCGGCAGCGCGGTCCTGGCCTCACCCTCGATCAACCGGGGGACCGCGTTCACCCTGGCCGAGCGAGATGCATTGGGCCTCACCGGGCTGCTCCCCACCGGGGTCAGCACACTGGAAAGTCAACAGCGCCGGGTCTACGCCCAATACCTCCAGCAGGCCGGCGATCTGCGGAAGTGGGTGTACCTGGCCAACCTGCGGGACCGGAACGAGGTGCTGTTCTACCGACTGCTGACCGAGCACATCTCGGAGATGCTGCCCGTGGTCTACACCCCGACAGTGGGTTTGGCGATCGAACGGTTCAGTCACGAGTTCCGCCGGACCCGTGGCGTGTACCTGTCGGTCGACCACCCCGAGGACGTCGAAACAGCCTTACGGAACACCGGTCTCGGACCGGACGACCTCGACCTGCTGGTCGCCACCGACTCCGAAGGGATCCTCGGCATCGGCGACCAGGGCGTCGGTGGGATCGAGATCAGCATCGGCAAGCTCGCCGTGTACACCGCCGCGGCGGGTCTGCACCCGCGTCGGGTACTGCCGGTCGTCCTGGACATGGGCACCGACAACCTCAAACTGCTCAACGACGACATGTACCTCGGCGCCCGGCACGCACGCGTCCGCGACCATCGGTACGACGACCTGATCGATGCCTACGTCACCGCGGTCAGCACATTGTTCCCGACGGCGATGCTGCACTGGGAGGACTTCGGCGCCACCAACGCCCGCCGCATTCTGAACAAATACGCCGATCATGTCTGCACTTTCAATGACGACATGCAGGGCACCGCAGCAACAGTGATGGCTGCCGTGTTCTCCGCCGTCCGCGCGGCCGGCACCCGGATCCGTGATCAGCGGGTCGTCATCTACGGCGCCGGCACCGCCGGGCTCGGAATCGCGGACATGATGCGCGACCAAATGATCCGCGAAGGACTCTCCGACGTGGAGGCGACCCGCCGGTTCTACCCGTTGGGAAGCCGGGGACTGCTCGTCGACGACGCCCCCAAGCTGCTGGACTTCCAGCAGCCCTACGCCCGGCCACGCGCCGAAGTCTCCGGCTGGAGCAGCGGTGACCGCGGCATCGGCCTTGCCGAGGTCGTGTCCCGGGTCAAGCCCACCATGCTCATCGGTACCTCCACCCACACCGGCGCTTTCACCGAACCGATCGTCCGGAACATGGCCACCCACACCCCACGGCCGATCATCATGCCGCTGTCGAATCCGACATCGAAATGTGAAGCCCTGCCGGCCGATCTGGTGAACTGGACCGACGGCAGGGTGCTCACCGCCACCGGCAGCCCCTTCGACCCGGTGATCTACCAGGACCGGACCTACCACATCGCCCAAGCCAACAACGCCCTGGTGTTCCCCGGTCTCGGACTCGGTGTCACCGTCGCCAAGGCCCGACGGATCAGCGACGGAATGATCACCGCTGCCGCGGACGCCGTCGCCCGGATGTCCGACGCCACCAGGGCCGGATCGTCCCTCCTGCCACCCATGGATGACCTGCGTACCGTGTCCGCATCGGTTGCCATCGCCGTCGCCAAGGCGGCCGTCGATGAAGGCCTCGCCCAAACAGAGCTCCATGACCCGATCCAACAAATTCACGACGCCATGTGGCGGCCCGTCTACCCCCGGATGGACCTGAACAACAGCTGATGCCACTTGGTCTGCACAGCCGCGGTATCCATCAGGCACTGACATCGTCTCCCTGAGTTGAACGAGTGTCGGTGCCCCGTCATAGCCTGTTTCGCATGAGCAAACTGACGGGACGAGGTCAAACAGCACTGCTGGTCGTCGACGTGCAGAACGGCGTCGTCGGCGCCGCGTGGCAGCGTGACGAGGTGGTCGGCCGGATCGCCGACCTCGTGGACCGTGCGCGGACGGCCGAGGTGCCGGTGGTGTGGGTTCAGCACAACGAACCGGAGATGCCGATCGGGTCGCCGGCGTGGCAGATCGTCGCAGAACTCGTTCCGGACGCCGGCGAGCGCCGGATCGATAAGCGGTACGGCGACTCGTTCGCCGACACCGATCTTGAGTTGGTCTTTGCCGGGCTGAACGTCTCTCACCTGGTGCTGTGCGGCGCCCAGACCGATGCCTGCATCACCGCCACTCTTTACGGCGGTATTCATCGTGGCTACGACGTGACGCTGGTCGAGGACGCGAACACCACCGATGACACCGAATTCCGGGGCCAATCCTTGCCAGCGGAGTTGCTGGTCAAACACCTGGTCCGAGCGGCGAAGTACAGCGAACTGCCCGACGTCGTACTCACGGCCGAGCCGGCCTCGTCGGTTTCATTTTGACCGGGTGTCGTCGTCACCGACGACGATTGGCGGATCGCCGGGCGCGGGAGTCGCCACCTTCCGCTCGTCCTGAACTTCGATGTCAATGCGGGCTCGGTGGGCAGCCGGGTGCCAGATTTCCTCGAACGGACCCGCCACCGAACTGCTGATCCGACGGCCTCGTTGCCGCCTGGTCAACCAGGCCAGGCAGCCCATGACCGCGGCAAACGCCGTAATGACGACGGCGATTGCCACCACATCGGTCATGGGATTGAGGTTGGCGCGTAAGGCATCACGCGATCACTGACTCCGGAAGTGAGCCGTTGGGCAGTGCGTCATCAGTCGGCGGCCGCGGCGGTCGCCGACTTTCGGCGGCCCACCAGGAAATAGGCAATCGGACCAACGAAGTTGATGAACGAAACGCCCCTCCACAACAAGCCAGGGCCGTTCAGTTCTTCCGGTCGACGCCGGCCGATGTCTCTCTGTGCGGCCCCCAGCAAACCGAGTTGGACGATCCCGCCGACCACGATCGCCGCCTTGGCAGCGGGGCCAAGATCCTGCCAACGCTTGCGTGTTGCCATCTTCCACCTCCGTGGTGCCGCCGCGTCGGCGACGCAGTGTTCGGACCGACCGGCACGGCACCGGCCGACGAACGAACTCAGTTCATCCAACACCGGGCACCGCCCGGAAGGGTCGAAGGTCCCATGGCAGTTGCGACGTGCTTGTGCGAGCGGGCGCGACCCCGCCCGGTGTCACGGTCGTCAACGGATATTGCGCAGAGTCGACCGATCAGAATCTGCTCGGAGCACGGTCCACCTTGTCGGGGCCAATGCCCTGACCTGACCTTGCGGGCACCGCCGCCGGGTTGTTGGGTGTAGTCGAAGAGTTGATCAGAAAGGAGTGCCCCGATGAGTGGTGTTCGTGTCTTGGTCGGGACCCGCAAGGGAGCGTTCGTCCTCACGTCCGACGGCGCCCGCAAGGAGTGGGAGGTCAACGGACCACACTTTCCGGGGTGGGAGACCTACCACGTGACGGGTTCGCCCGCCGATCCGAACCGGCTGTACGCGGCGCCGTCCGGCGGCTGGTTCGGTCAGGTGATCCAGCGATCCGATGACGGTGGCCTGACCTGGGAACCACAGGGCAACAAGTTCGGCTACGAGGGTGAGGTCGGTCCACACCAGTGGTACGACGGGACCCCGCGGCCGTGGGGCTTCACCAGGGTCTGGCACCTCGAGCCGTCACTGACCGATCCGGACACCGTGTACGCCGGGGTCGAGGATGCTGCCCTGTTCCGGTCTGTCGACGGCGCGCAGACCTGGCAGGAGCTCCCCGGGCTGCGGACCCACCGCAGCAGCGAGAGTTGGCAGCCGGGTGCGGGCGGGATGTGCCTGCACACCATCATCCTGGACCCCAGTGACCCCGCCAGGATGTATACCGCCATTTCCGCTGCGGGCGCCTTCCGCAGCGACGACGCCGGCACGACCTGGCAGGCGATCAACCGTGGCCTGCTGTCCGACGGGATTCCGGTAGAGGATGCAGAAGTCGGCCATTGCGTCCACCACATCGCCATGCACCCGGCCCGGCCCGGCGTGTTGTTCATGCAGAAGCATTGGGACGTCATGCGCAGCGACAACGCAGGGGAGTCGTGGCGGGAGATCAGCGGGAACCTGCCGACCGACTTCGGGTTCCCCATCGCCATACACGCCCACGAACCGGACACCATCTACGTCGTCCCGATCACCAGCGACTCACACCACTTCGTGATGGACGGGAAACTGCGCGTCTACCGGAGCCGGACCGGCGGCGATGAGTGGGAGGCCCTCACCGCCGGTTTGCCGCAGAGCAATTGCTATGTCAACGTTTTGCGGGATGCGATGGCCGTCGACTCACTCGACGAGTGCGGTATCTACTTCGGCACGAGCGGCGGGCAGGTGTACGCATCGGCGGACTCCGGCGACAATTGGGCTCCCATCGTTCGAGACCTGCCCGCGGTGCTGTCTGTCGAAGTGCAGACATTGTCATGATCAGGGTGATCCTGCCGGCGCACCTGCGCGCGTTGGCCCACATCAACGGTGAGGTGCAACTCGAGGTCGATGCACCGGTCACCCAGCGGACGGTGCTGGATGCGTTGGAGGCCCACCATCCGGTGCTTGCCGGCACGATGAGAGACCATGTCACCCAACACCGTCGGCCATTTGTGCGCTTCTTTGCCTGCCAGGAGGATCTGTCCAACGGATCGCCGGACGACGTGTTGCCGGCCGCCGTGGCCGACGGCACGGAGCCGTATCTCATCGTCGGGGCGATGGCCGGCGGATAACGCGCGGGCGTGGGTTTGTGCGGCCCGCCCTGCGGGCGAACGCCACCGGTGCAACTCCACGTGGATGGGCGAGAGTGCGGTGGTCGAGACGACGTCAGACCCGCCCGATAGCGGTCCAGGCGGATGCAGCGATCTCGAATGGGCCTGGTGGCAGGAGTGTCGCGCATTGTGCCGCCAGGGCCGAACGCTGCTGCGAGTCCAACGCAGCAACGTAGTTTCCGGCGGGTCCGACACCCAGGGTCAGCGGCTCCCACCATTCGTCGAAACCACTGAAGCGGACCCGAACCGTCAGAACCGACGCCTGGACGTGACGTAGTCCCACTTGATCGAACAATTCTGCGAGGTGACCCGCTCGGGCGCCAGCGAGTCCGGATTCATCCCGCGCGTCCGAGTCGATCGCGGTGACTGCACGCCAGAAGACAGCCAGCGGACCGGTACCGCCGGCGTGGTCCCAGACGCAGGCAGCGACCAGTCCGCCGGCGCGGGTGACGCGCGTCATCTCGGCCAGACCGGCAAGGGGATCGGTCATGAAATGGACGACCAACTGGGCAACTGCGCCGTCGAACTCGTCATCGGCAAACGGCAGATTCTCCGCGGCGGCCTGCCGGACATCAATGCCCGGAATCGCGGCCCTGATCGCCGTCACGAACGATGCGGACGGGTCGACGGCCGATACCGCGGCCGCGCCAAGACGCTGCACGAATTGCCTGGTCAGCGCCCCCGGTCCGCACCCGACGTCAAGTACCCGTTGATCGACCCGAAAACCCAGCAGCTCGGCGAATTCCGCAGCCAGCGGTTCGGAGAAACGCCCCATGAAGCGGGCATAGGCGCCAGCGCTGACCTCAAAGCTCACGCAATGACGCTAGCCCACCGGTGGCCGTTGCATCTGCCCGCTTTGGCGATTCGGACCATTCGAGGCCCGGTCGAGAGCCCAAGTAGGCGATCTTCTCGATGAGTCTGAAGTCCCTGGTAGGAACGGGTACGGGTGCGCCGGACCCACGCGATGTCAAGATCGACAACTGGAACCAGAACCGGGTAATGCCCCTTGGGGCACGATCACGGAAAGACCCGCGACGATGCGCCTTGGGGCGAATACCATGAAACCGGTCGGGCGCCGATCGGGCTCGTGACCACGCCCTGGGGGGTGCCGATGCCACAGGCGGCGAAGAAGCAGCCAACAACACAGCGGGGCTTGTCCACCCCAGCCAAGGCCGAAACAACAAGGCCGGCGCTGGCCGCCGTTCTGCAGCGACAGGCGGGCAACCAAGCCGTCTCAAGCCTGGTGCAGCTGCACCATCCCGCCGCCCGGTTACTCGCCGGAAGCGGCGAGAAGGACCAGGCCGGGGGGCTTCCGGTGTCCCGTCTGCTCGACTCTCAGGTCGTCCTGCAACGCGCACCCGGACCGTTGACGCTAGCCCAGGAAAAGTCGGCCATCACGTTCAACCGCTCGCATTACGACGTCAACTCCGTCCGGGTGATCCAGGTCATCGTCAGGACGACCGTCGACGGCCTGTTCGGGCCGATCTCGGCGCAGGCGGTGGCCGCCTTCCAACTGGCCAACGGCGGCGTCGCCACCGGCCAAGTCGACCAGCCCACCCTGGATGCAGTAGTCGCCCGCTGCGTAACCAACGGTCAACAGGACTACGGGATCTACGCGGCGGCAGACTTTTTCGCCATTCCGACCAGGGCCAACGCACTGACCGTCAGCTTCAAGACCGGCCAAGCGGCTGCGGGCGCCAACAGTTTCGAGGCCGGTGGCCTTCGGGTGATCACCCTCGGCCCTACTGGAATGACGAGTTCCGCGAAGATTCGGGACACCATCAATGCGCAGGTGGCGCTGCCCGCTCCGGCCGTCGCGGCGCCCGGCCCGACACCCAACCTGCTCACTGCCAACCAGGAGAAGTCCGCAATCGCTTTCGACCGAGCGAAATGGCATGACCCGCGTTCGATCAGGGCTATCCAGGCGTTCATCGGGGCGGCCCCGGACGGGATATTCAGCGCCGATACGGTCCAGCGAATTGCGAATTTCCAGAACGGGGCCGGCCTCAAGGAGGACGGTAAGATCGGACCCATCACCATCAACCCGCTGGTGATGGGCATGGCGGGCGCCGGAAGTCAGAACAGCGCCATCCGGGCGATCGTCGATTTCTACCGACTGGACGAAAATGGTTTGGTCGACATCCATTTCGACACCGCTGACCCGAACAACGCGACCACAACCGACCAGGCCATTCCCGGAAACTCCGCGATCACCATTTCGCCGAACGCCTTCGCCCAGGGATTCGCCGGCCTGGTGCACACCATTGCGCACGAAATGGAGCACGTGCGGCAGAACCGGGTCGGTATTGCAGACCTGCCGATCAGTGAATTCCTCGGGGAACGAATCGAAATCCTGTCCAAAGGCATGGACGAGGAGGACCTGGCCGGTTTCATGGACGACGCCGGCCGAGCCCTGCGGGAATGGAACAAGATGCCGGCCGCGCAACGCCGCGCGAACTTCGCGAAGTTCGTCGAGGTTCGGAACAAGGTGCGGGCCCGACTGGCCAAGGCACCACACCCGCTGTCCGCGGCCAACCAGGCCGTCCTGACCGGATACAACGCCGTCGTGAAGCCATGAATCAGCGCACCGACCTCCGACTGGATCTCGAGGTGCCGACGGGGCCGCTGCGCCGTTCGGAAGGTGCCACGCTCACCGTGCGATTGACGAACGTCGGGTCCCAGCCGGCCATGGTCAACCGGCGGATGGGCCCGGGCTACCTGGAGAGCATCTCCAGGGAGATCTACTTCGATCTGGATACCGAGTACGGCCATCGCAAGTACGACCGGGACCTGCCTGGTCCCTCGGACTACGGGTTGCTCGAACCTGGCGAGACCATCAGCGCCGACATCGATGTACTGGCCTGGTACCGGAATGTCGAACCGGGCAACTACCGGCTCACGTGCCACTACCAGGCCGACGAACCGGGCACCGACCCACCGGAGGGCATCGTCCGGGGCATGCTTGTCCAGCCGAACGGCCGAGGTAACGGTCGTCTGACCCACCCGATCGACAGCCATACTGGTTTGGCAGTTCTGCCTATTTCCGGACTTGTTGGCATACCGATATCTGTCAGACTGGGGCGATGTCAAGTCCAACCCGAATCAGTCGACACGCCGAACGTGCCCGCCGGCATCGTGCGGATCTCTATCAGGTGCTTGATGCCGGGCATCAGATCGGCACCCTCAGCACCGTGGTCGACGGTCGGCCATGGGTGGTTCCCTATGCTGTACGCGCGGGTGGCTGACCGAATCCTGCTGCATGGTTCGACGGGTGCCGGAGCCTTGCGACACATCGCGGCCGGGGCACCGGCGGCCCTGTGCGTCACCCACCTCGATGGCTGGGTCTACGCGCACACACTGTTCGACTCCAGCGCCAACTACCGGTCGGCCGTCGTCCACTCGAACCTGGTGGTACTCACCGGCGAGGAGGCGGCCCGCGCACTGACGGACCTGTCGGACCGGATACTGCCCGGCCGGAGTTCCGAGGTTCCGGATCACACGCGCAAACAACTCGCGGCGACGCGGGCGCTGGCCATGAACATCATCGACGGCCAGTGGACGGTCAAGATCCGCGATGGCGGACCGGGAGAGCCGGCGAATCCGAGGGATGTGCCGGCGAATCTGTGGACCGGTGTCCTGCCGATCACGTCCGTCTACGGCGATCCGGTCCCGGCGCCATGGCTGACCGGCGATGTACCACCGTCACCCTCCATTCAGAAGCTCATCGCCACTCACTGACCGGAAACTCGCTACGAGTAGCGGGTGTAGCGGGTATGGAAACGAGGTTGTAGCGGTGGCCCGGACATCCCCGGCGTTCGTGCTGCACCTGGAGCTCGATGACGGTCCGGCAAAGCTCTCGCAGCGCCTGTCCGCGGCTCTGATCCGCGCCATCGCCGCAGCCCAGCTGGTGGACGGCGACACCGTGCCCTCCACCAGGGCGGTCGCCCACCATCTGCAGATCGCCCGGTCGGTGGTCGTCCAGGCGTACGAGGAACTCGTTGCGGCGGGATTCTTCGTGGCCCGGCCGGGATCGGCGACGCGGGTCGGCCAGGGTGCCGTTGCGGCTGCTCGGGCGGGGGCCTACTCGTCGGCGGTGTCGTCTGGATCCCTTCCCCCGTTGCCCGACGACCGATTCGACGACATGAAGTACAATCTGCTGCCCGGATTCCCCGACATCAAGCTGATCAGCCCGCGAGACTGGAATAGATCGTGGCGTTCGGCGGCCACTGACTCGCTGATCGTTCCGGCGAGACCCGCTGCCTCGAGGACACTCTCTCCTCATACGGCCGACCATCCGCAGCACAGCTCGGTTGCCCGGTTGCGCGTAGAGCTGGCCGACCACCTCCGACAGAACCGCGGGATGGTCGTCGATCCGGGTGACGTTTTCATCTTTCCCGGCGTGAACGCCGCCATTCGCACCCTGAGCCGAGCCGTCATGAAGCCCGGGCACACAGTGGCCTTCGAGGACCCCGGCTATCCCGCAGGGCGCCGCGCCTTTGTCGAGGGTGGCAGCACCGTGCGGCCGGTGCCCGTGGACGACCAGGGTTTGCTGGTCGGGCGACTGGACGAGCATGACTACGGCGTCTATGTCACACCTGCCCACCAGTACCCGCTCGGCTCGAGGCTGTCGGTGAAGCGCCGGACGGCGTTGCTCAGTTGGGCGACGGCCAATTCAGCGGTCATCTTCGAGGACGACTACGACGGCGAGTTCCGCTATGACGTCGCTCCGATGCCAGCCTTGCGGGCGATGTCGGACGGCGCCGATCGAGTGATCTACCTCGGCACCACCTCGAAGATTCTGACCCGCGACCTGCGAATCGCCTGGGCCATCGTTCCGGGTTGGCTGCGTTCGACGATCCAGCGGAGCCAGGCCGACGAGGGGGAGATGGTCAACACGATCGCGGCAGCAGCGTTGGCCTCCCTGATGCAGTCGGGCGCGTTGCGACGCCACATTACCGCCGGCCACCGCACGTACGCCGCCCGCCGCGACCGGTTCGCCGCCGCCTGCCGAAAGCTACTGCCCGGAGCCAGTTTGCACGGGATCGACGCCGGGTTGCACGTCGTGCTGACGTTCGGTCCCGGTCTGGACGACATCACCACGACGCAGGCCTTGCGACATGCTGGAGTGGCCTGCGCACCGCTCAGCCGGTACTTCGACAACGACACTGTCATGCCGATGAACGGTCTGGTCTGCGGATACTCCAGGCTCCCGGAGACCCGGGCCGCGGACGCCGTCGCGATCATTCGTGACGTCCTCGGCGGCGATCTCGCCGCACATCGGGTCGATACAGAAGTCAGTGCTTGAACGCTTCGGCAGCTGAGTTGTGTTCAGATCTCGATCACGGTCATGCCGATGGAAGTTCCGATTTCCATTGCCGCGAGAGCTGCACCTGCACCATCGAGCCCGATGACGGAGCCGACCAGCTGCTCTGGGCGCAGCGCTCCGGAGGTAATCAGCTCCAGCAGCGCAGGGTAATCGCCGGCCGCCATTCCGTGCGAGCCGTAGAGTTCCAGCTCGTGCGCGATCACCCGGTCCATGGGTATTGCCGTTGATGCGTCATCACCCAACAGCAACCCCACCTGGACGTGCCGTCCGCGGCGCCGCAACGATCGGACCGCGAGTGCGGCAGTGGCCGCTGATCCTACCGCGTCCATCGTGACATGCGCTCCACCGTCGGTGATCTCGTGCACGGAATGGCTGTTGTCAGCACCGCCGGCCAGGCCATGTTCGGCGCCCAGCTCCCTGGCCCGCGCGAGAGCGGCCGGATTGGCATCGATCGCTATCACCCGGGCCCCGACCGCTACACCGATCATCACCGCGGACAGACCGACGCCGCCACAGCCGAACACGGCCAACCATTGTCCACGGGCGATTCGACCGTGGACCGTGATCGCGCGGAACGCCGTCGCGAACCGGCAGCCCAAGGCCGATGCTGCGACGAATCCCACCGAGTCCGGCAATCGGACCAGGTTCACGTCCGCACCCTGGACCACGACCTGCTCGGCGAACGATCCCGGATCGGTGAAGCCCGGCTGCCGTTGTTGCGGACAGACCTGGGCAGCACCCGCCAGGCAGTACTCGCAGCGTCCGCAGCCTTCGACGAAGGGCGCCGTTACCCGCTCACCGACTCGGAATCCTGCTACCTGCGAACCGATCTCGGCGATCACCCCGGCGAATTCGTGCCCCGGGACGTGCGGCAAGGCAACCGGGTCGTGCCCACGCCAGGCATGCCAATCGGACCGGCACACCCCCGTGGCCCGGACGGCGACGATCGCACCGTCGGCTGGGCACACGGGGTCGGCAAGGTCGCGGACCCGCGGCAGTTCGCCGTACTGCGTATACACGACCCCCCTCATGCGACGCAGAATTCGTTGCCCTCGGGGTCGACCATGACGACGTGATCGAGCGACGGCCCGCCGTAGCTCTCCGCATGCACGACAGTCCCGCCGTGCAGGGCCAACTCGGCGACCTTGGCGCGAACGAGCTGCTCCCGGCGGGCCGGGTCCCACGGCGGTTCGCCGGCCACCCGGATGTCGATGTGCATCCGGTTCTTCGCGGTCTTCGGCTCCGGCACGCGGAGAAAGCCGATCGCCGGGCCCCCGCCGTCGGGATCGATGATTGATGCGCCGTCGGGGTCTGCGTAACCCGGTTCGTCGACGTACCCGAGGGCAAGCTTCCAGAAGGCTGCAAGCCGGTGCGGGTCGGCAGCGTCACCGCCGAGAGTCCACTGCGTTGCCATCAGCGCAAGCTACCTGTTCAGGCGAACACCCCCGCATCAGGTCCGGTTCGCGAGGCGGTCCACCATTCAACACGGTATGGAATCTGCTTGAACTATTGTTGATGCTTCAACCAGATGGTGCCGCACTACGCCTCTAACAGCTCGGACCAACAGGAGGACATCATGCACATCGGCGTCGACAGTTTCGTCTCAGCGGTGACCGACCCCACGACCGGACACGCAGTGGGCCCGGAGGAGCGGATCGAGCACCTGCTGGAGGAGATTGCGCTCGCAGACTCCTCGGGTCTGTATTCGTTCGGCATCGGTGAGCACCACCGCGCGGAGTACTACGACTCCGCGCCACCGGTCATCCTGGGGGCGGCTGCCGCTCGCACCTCGCGGATCAGGCTGGGCAGCGCGGTGACGGTGCTCAGTGCCGCCGACCCGGTACGGGTCTTCCAACAGTTCGCCACCCTCGACTTGATATCCAAGGGTCGCATCGACCTGGTCGTCGGGCGCGGCTCGTTCACCGAAGCCTTTCCCTTGTTCGGCCTGAACCTCGCCGACTACGACACGCTGTTCGAAGAGAAGCTGGACCTGCTGCTGAAGATCCGGGACTCGACCCGCGTCACCTGGTCGGGCGTGCATCGGCCGGCCCTCACCGGGCAGGGCGTCTACCCGCGGCCGGTGCAGAACCCACTGCCGATCTGGGTCGGGGTCGGCGGGACACCGGAGTCGTTCGTGCGGGCGGGCCTGCTCGGGTTGCCGCTGATGGTGGCCATCATCGGCGGCCAGCCGCGACAGTTCGCCCCGCTGATCGATCTCTACCGCCGAGCCGGCGCCCAGGCCGGGCACACGCCGGAGCGCCTGCAGGTGGGCCTGCATGTGTTCGGCTACGTCGGCGACAGCGTCAAGTCGGCCGCCGACACCATCTACCCGGGGTGGCACCAGATGTTCACGCAGGTGTCGCGCGAGCGCGGCTTTCCGACGCCGACGCGGGCACAGTTCGACGCCACCAGCGGTCCGGACGGTGCGTTCTTCCTCGGCGACCCGGACACCATCGCCACCAAGCTACGGCGCATCTCGCAGCAATTGGGCGGCGTCGACCGCGTTTCGCTTCAGATGACGAACCCCCGACTCGCCCACGCCGACCTGTTGCGCGGCATCGAACTGCTCGGCACCGAGGTCGCGCCCCAGCTGGCCGACAGCTAGCAAACTGCGGGGCCCGCGGTCGATCACCCGCTCGATCAGCGCGCCTGGTTGATGCGAATATGATTGCCGGCAGGATCGCGAAAGGCGCAGTCGCGCAACCCATACGGCTGTTCGATCGGCTCCTGGATAACGTCTGCGCCACTGGCCTGCAGCCGTTCGAAGGTGCCGTCGAGGTCGGTGGTCGACAGCACGATGGTGGCGTAGGTGCCCTTGGCCATCATCTCGACGATCGTCCGTCGCTCATCCTCGGTGATGCCGGGGTCGACGGCCGGTGGGGTCAGGACGATCGAGGTGTCGGGTTGACCGGGCGGGCCGACCGTGATCCACCGCATCCCGCCGTACCCGACGTCGAGTCGGACCTCGAAGCCGAGGATGTCCCGGTAGAAGGCCAGGGCGGCTTCCGGGTCGTCCTGCGGAAGGAAGCTGGATTGAATGGTGATGTCCATGCCGGTCAGGCTAGTTGCGGCTCGGTGACCGGCGCTTCTCGATTCCTGATCGGTCTGGTCACCTGTTTCGTCACGCACGACGGCATCTCCGCTGTCGGGGGCGCTGCCTGGCGTCGATAGACGCTGGGCGGCACACCGACCAACTCGGTGAACCTGGTACTGAACGTGCCCAGCGATGAGCAACCGACCGCGAAACAGACGTCGGTGACGCTGAGATCCCCCCGGCGCAGCAGCGCCATCGCGCGTTCGATACGCCTCGTCATCAGGTAGCTGTACGGCGACTCGCCGTAGGCGAGCCGGAACTCGCGGCTGAGGTGCCCGGCTGACATGTGCACACCGCGGGCGAGCGCCTCGACATCGAGCGGCTGCGCATATTCCCGGTCCATCCGGTCCCGAACCCGGCGCAACAGCGCGAGATCGCGTAGGTGCTGGGTCGCGGCAGGGGTGGTGCTCACCTGCCCAATCGTGCCATACAGGATGGTCCGTGAGGTGGGATGAATTCTTGCTCGAACCTGCTGAATACCTGGCATGATCCCGCTGGTCGAGTCAAAACACATGCGGGAGAGCTCCTCTCACTGTGGGATCCGGTCCCAACACTTGATGGTCACGTTAAATGGTGTTTCGTGGCCACTGCTTCTCGATTTCTGACCGGTCCGGTCAACCACCGCGAGCGCTATATCTTGGTAGCAGAACTGCTACCTTTGGGTGATGACCACCATTCCGCAGAAGGAGCTTCGCAATCAGGTCAGCGAGGTGCTGCGCCGGGTCGAAGCGGGGGAGACGCTCACCGTCACGGTTGCCGGCCGCGAGGTTGCCGAGCTGAGCCCTGTTCGAAAGCACCGCTGGGTCGGCGGACCCGCGCTGGAGTTGGTGTGGCGCGGACCTACGCCGCGCGGATTTGAGGAGGACCTGGCCCTCATCGACGCTTCGGTGGTCGATCCGTACGAGACATGAGGGCAATCCTGGACACATCGGTTCTGATCGCCGACACCGCACCGAACGATGTGGAAGCAGCGATCAGCGTCGTATCAATCACCGAGTTGCATTTCGGGACGCTGCTTGCCCGCGATAACGATGAGCGAGCCCGCCGGACCGATCGACTGGCGGTCGTTGAAGCGACATTTGATCCGCTGCCGGTTTCCGTCGAGGTCGCTCGCGCTTGGGGGCGGCTCGCTGCGGCAGTCGCACAACGTGGCGGGAAGCCTCGTCGACGCCAACTCGACCTGGCGATCGCCGCGACAGCGACCGTGGAGCAGGTCCCACTGTTGACCGTCAATCTTGCCGATTTCCGAATCATTGACGACCTGGTCGACGCACGACTCCCGTGAAAGCCATACCAAAGACTTGACTCGGTCTTCCCGTGACCTTGATAGCCGTCAAACTGGATTGCCAGCGGTGGCAAGTGCGCCGGTCATCAGTCGCGCCGGCTCAGGCGGGTGCCGGGGTAGCGGCCAGTTGACCACGCATCTCGCCGGCGTATTGGTCGGCATTCGGACCCGCGATGAGGTGATAGACCCCGTCGCCGACGGCGACCAGGCCGGCAATTCCGGCGGCCTTGAGGGCGGGCTCGTCGATGCCGTTGGGGTCTTTGACCTTGATTCGCAGACGGGTTTCGGCGGCGGCCTCGACCTTGCTGACGTTGACGTTCCCGCCGAGTCCGGCGATGAAGTCCCTGGCTTTCTCCGCGGCCATCGGGTCACGGAGTTTCGGCTCGACGCCGGGCGCGTCGTAGACGACCTCCGCGATCGCGTCGGGGCTCGAGTTCGGCCTCGTCCCCGGCGACTTTGAGGTACTCCTCGATGTCGGTCTTCAGGTTCTCCGAACGGGTGCCGAAGATGGCCTGCATGTTGTCGCCGACGATGAGCACACCGGCCGCGCCGAGTGCCTTGAGTTTCTTCTGATCGGCCTTGCTGATATCCAGCACGCCTACCCGCAGGCGGGTGATGCAGGCGTCCAAATCCTTGATGTTGCTGCGTCCGCCGAAGGCCAGGACGAGTTGTTGGGCGAACCGGTTCGCCGAGTCCTCCCTGGCGTCCTGCACGTCGACCTGCTCATCCTCCCGTCCCGGTGTCTTGATGTTCAGCAGTCGGATCAGCCCGGCGAAGACCACGAAGTAGAGGACGAAGTAGATCGGTCCGACGACCAGCACCAGCCAGGGTTTGATGCCGTTGGCGTAGAAGAGCAAATAGTCGATCGTTCCTTGCGAGAACGTGTAGCCGAGCCGACCGCCCAGCAGGTACATGACGGTGAAAGCCGAGCCGTACAGGAAGGCGTGCACGACGTACAGCAGCGGTGCGACGAACAGGAACGAGAATTCCAGTGGCTCGGTGATGCCGGTGAGGAACGAGGTCAGGGCGGCCGCGAGCATGATCGAGCCGATCCGGACCCGGTTCTCCGGCTTGGCGGCCCGCCAGATCGCCAGCGCAGCCCCGCAGAGGCCGAACATCTTGACCAGGAAGCCGCCGCCGAAGATGCCGGACTCGGGGTGTCCGCGGAAGAAGCAGGTCAGGATGCCGTTGCAATCGGCCCAGCCGCCGATGTTGACGGTGTAGAAGAACGGTGCGTTCCAGATGTGATGCAGGCCGAAGGGCAGTAGCGCGCGCTCCACCAGGCCGTACACGAAGACCGCGATGGGAGCGTTGGCGCTGATGACCTGGTTGGCGGTGTTCTCGATGAAGTTGCCGATGGGCGGCCACATGAAGGCCAGGCCGATGCCTAGCGCGATGGCCGCGAAGGCCGTGACGATGGGGACGAACCGTTTACCGGCGAAGAACCCGAGGTAGGGCGGCAGTTTGATCCGGTAGAAGCGGTTGAACAGGTACCCGGCGATGATCCCGATGATGATGCCGCCGAACACCCCGGTGTCCAGTGTCTCAAGGCCCAGGACCGTCGCCGTCGGGATGCCCCGCGCGACGGCGACGACACCCATCGTGCCGTTCATCACCAGATAGCCGACGGTCGCAGCCAGTGCGGAGACACCGTCGTTCTTGGCGATGCCCAGGGCGACACCGACGGCGAAGATCAGCCCGAGGGCGCCGAAGATGGGGTCGCCGGAGCCCTGCAGGATCTTCAGGAACACGTACAGGGGCTGCGGGACGATACCCGCGGCGACCGGGTCCCCGACGACCACCGCCGGGAGCTCGGCAAGGCACGCCAACTTGTCGCCGGCGACCGCAACCCCATCGACCGTGCAGTAGCCGGCGTCGATGGCGGACTGGTTGTAGTTGCCGAGGAACGCGCCGCCCACGCCGAGCAGGATCCCGGCGACGGGCAGCACGGCGACCGGCAGCATGAGCGACTTGCCGAGCTTCTGCAGGAAGCCGAAGAAGTCGCTCCAGATCCTTTTCAGCGGGTTCGGGGCCGGGGCATCGCTCTTGGTGGCCGGGGCATCGGCCGCTCCGGCGACAGCTGTGCTCATCGGGTTTCCTTCCGCGGGGGCTCGGGTGGAACGGTTTCAGGACTCGTCGTCGGTCGGCACGATTGCGCGAACGGACGCGGCGGAGTCCTGGGTGAGAGCGCGGGCGGCCAGTTCCTGGCAGTCCGCGAGTGACAGCAGGCGGATCTGCGCCTTGACCGCGGGGATGGCCGGCACACTGACGCTCAGCTCATCGACACCAAGGCCCACCAACAGGGGTACGGCTTGCGGGTCCGATGCGATGCCACCGCAGACCCCGACCCATTTCCCGGCCGCGTGGGCAGCGGTAACCGCCTGCCCGATCAAGCCGAGCACGGCCGGGTTGAGCCCATCGACCTGCGGGGCGAGCCTGCGGGTGTCCTCGGTCCATTGCCAGCGTGTACTGCGTCAGGTCGTTGGTGCCGACGGAGAAAAAATCCACCTCGGCGGC
The DNA here is from genome assembly GCA_963730295.1 of uncultured Actinomycetota bacterium. Lineage (GTDB taxonomy): Bacteria > Actinomycetota > Actinomycetes > Mycobacteriales > Nakamurellaceae > Nakamurella. Next base: position 272,602 of record CAVSRE010000022.1, read on the forward strand.
GAATTGCGCTGCCATGACGGCGACCGATGGCACCTCGACCATGATCCCGACCGGGACGGGCGCGACACCGAGGGCAGCCCGCTCCTGCTCGAAAATTGCTTTGGCCAGACGGAAGTCCTCGATCGTGGCGATCATCGGGAACATCACGTTGATCTTGGCGCCGACGTCGACCGCCCGCAGGATCGCCCGGACCTGGGCACGTAGGATCTCCGGGCGGTCCAGGCCGACCCGGATGCCGCGCATCCCCAGGAAGGGGTTCTCCTCCTGCGCGATCGGCAAGTAGGACAGCGGCTTGTCGCCGCCGACGTCCAGCGTGCGGATGACCAGCGGCTGGCCGGGCCGGAGCGCCCTGGCGATGTCACTGTAAATCTTCGCCTGCTCGTCCTCGCTGGGGGCGCTCCGGCGGTCCAGGAAGACGAACTCCGAACGGAGCAGGCCGACACCCTCGGCCCCCTTCTCGACCGCTGCCCGCGCATCGTCCAGCCCGCCGATGTTGGCGACCACCTCCATGTGGTGGCCGTCCACGGTATCGGCGCGTTCGTCGGCGTGGGCAAGTTCGACGGCGCGGCGCTCAAGGTGTTTGGCCTGCCGCCGGACGATCCGTGCGACCTCGTCCTCGGTGACGTTCATCCGCAACGTGCCCTTGGCCCCGTCGAGGATGACCCGGGTGCCCTCGGCGATGTCCAGCACCTTCGGGTCGATCCCGGCCACCGCAGGGATATCCAACGCTCGGGCGAGGATCGCCACGTGCGAGGAGGCCCCGCCGGCAGTGGTGCAGAAACCCACCACCTTCGCGGGGTCCAGGGCGACCGTGTCCGAGGGAGTCAGATCCTCGGCGACAAGGACGGAGCCGGCGGGGATCTCGACCGGATCGCGACGCTGGCCGGTGATTTCCTGCAGGACCCGCTGCCCGACGTCACGAACATCGGTGGCGCGGCCGGCGAAGAGCTCGTTCTTCAGCGCCGCCAAGCGGTCGGCGTAGTTCTGGTAAGCCCGTCGCCAGGCGTATTCGGCGGTCTTGCCCTTGTCGATACCGCTCATCGCAAGGTCCATCAGATCGGGGTCGCGCAGGATCTCCCGGTGCGCGGAGAAGATCGCCGCCTTGTCGGCATCGGCCTCACCGGTCAGCCGGTCCTGCAGCGCCTCGAGCTGCACCATCGAACGGTCGATGGCGTCGTTGAGCCGGCGACGCTCGCGGTGCCGGTCGCTGGCGTCCTCCGTCACCTCGAAGTCCTCGTGCCGCACCTGAACGACGGTGCCGACGCCCAGCCCCGGGGAGGCCGCGACACCCAGGAGCACATTGGGGTCCTCCGACCGTCGACGCGGCGCCGGGGCCACCGGAACGGGCGCGGCCACCGCAACCGCCGGCTCCTGACCGGCCTCGGCGATCGGGACGACACCTTCCTCACCGAGACCGGCGGTGATCTGCGCAGCGAGGTCGGCGACCGCCGCCTCGGCGTCGGCCCCGAAGGCGACGACCTGTACCTTGTCGCCGTACCGCACCTCCATGCCCATGATCGCCATCACGCTCTTCGCGTTCGCCCGGTCGCCGCCGCGCTTGAGGGTGATCTCGCTGTCGTACTGCGCAGCGAGGTTCGACAGCACCGCCGATGGGCGGGCGTGCAGGCCGACCGGGTTGGGTACCAGGATCGCGTCCGATGTCACCTTCTTGCCGGCCGGCTTGGCCGCGCCGTCCGGCGCCACCACGGCCGCCAGGGTGGCCACCGCCACCACATCGCGCCCGGCGGTGACCACACCCGAGCGGGGCGCGAAGTCCGAGAGCAGGTCCGAGTTGGCGATGACCATCTGGGTGAGCAGGCTTTTGGCGTTCGTTGCGACGGCATCCAGATCGAACGTGATCAGCTCGTCACCGGCGTTCACCAGGTCACCGACCTTCACCTTGACGGTGAAGCCCTCACCCTTCATGTGCACGGTGTCCAGCCCGATGTGCGTGAGGACTTCCAGGCCCTCGACGGACCGGATCGTCAACGCATGCGCCGCCGGGTGGATATGGATGACCTCACCGTCGCACGGGGCGACGAGGGTGTTGTCCAGGGGGTCGATCGAGATACCCTCGCCCACCATCTTCTGCGCGAAGACCGGGTCGGGGACCTGCTCGATCGGCACCAGCACTCCGGTGATCGGCGCGACCAAGGAAACCCGAGTGGCCGTACCGGCCAAGACCGCTGTAGACATAGCGTGTCCTCTCGCTGACGCCAAGTAATTGGCAGAGACTTTCGAGACCTTAGCGAGGTTTGCCCAACCCTGCCCGGTTTGATCAGCGTCTTCACCGCCGCGGTCTCACCGAACCCGAGCGGACCCCGCGCTCACGTGACGGTCGACGATCCATTGCGTGACGGAAGGACGAAACGCGAGCGCCAGGACGATGCCGGGAACTGCCGCGAAGACCACCGCAGCCGCCAGAACCCACCCCATTGACATCGAATTGCCGGGGCTTGAGAGCGTGTTCATCCAGCCCCACACCACAAATGCAAACATCAGCGCAAGCCACACACCCGACCCGATCAGCAACCCGACACGCCTGCCACCGAGCATCTGCATGCCGCCGACGAGCCAAAGAACACCGTTCACCGAGATGACCGCCAATAGCCAGGTCATACCGTTGTCGACCGCGTAGCCGAACTGGGTGACCGAGCCGATAAGAATCTGGGCGCCGATCACGAACGCCACGATGGCCGCCGCCACGGCCGCCCCGGGTCGGGCGACCGGTGGTGAACCCGACCTGGAAGACACCGCACACCACGCATTCTTGTGTTCAGCTTCGGCGGACTCAGCAGCATGACGGACGCCCCGCACGCAGCCTAACGCTGGAACACCGTCAACATCAGGGTCATGGGGCGAGAGGGGGGATCGTTGTCTTCATCCGATGAGATACGCAGGATGCTACTTGACATAATCTCACCTATCGGTGTGTCGTGAATTCACCACTCAAATGCTATGTATCGCAAAGCGTTTGATCACTCGTGTGCGCTATGGGGGGTCACAGTGACGGTTGGGTGAAAGGTCGGTAGACCTGTCGCCGGCGGGTCCTGACGTAGTTCGACGTTGCTGGCCATCAGGATTCCGACTGGTGGTCGACACGGGTCGACACGGGCTCAAGCGGCCCACTTCAACGCGCAATCGGCAACGTCCTGCCACCCTGGCTCCGCACAGGTCCAGTGTGATCGACCGATGAATTCGTTCAACTGCTCACTTGGTCGCTTCGTCGGCGGCCTTCTTGGCCTCATCACCAGAAGCACCTCCGGTTAGTGCAGAAACGGCAGCTCCGATGTATTTCGAGAGGTCCTCTTCGCTGATGTCGGAACGCTCAAATTTTTCGTCTTTTCCTGTCACGATCGCGACGGTTCCAAACGGTGTGCCGGGGAGGTCTTGAACAACCACTTTCGGGCCTCTTGCATCGATTAGCACGCCGTGTCGCTTCCAACGCTCGATCACTCGGCTAATTGTCACTGTAAGTAGCGCAATGCCCGGAGGGACTACAATCGCGAGCAGAACAAGTAGTGGTAGAAAGCCTGCATTTTCCTGAATCTCGGCTGTAACACCATCATCTCCATGTTCGCTCTGGATTTTGCTGGCTAGAGCATTTGCCTCTTCTTCATCTTGTCGGTCGAACGCAACAATAAAGCTAACGTCGTTTGGCATCCCGTACCCCTTTTTTGTCGATAGCGGCGATGCAGGTTACCATGTTCAGGCAACTTTCGCTTGCCTGAAGTGCCTAAAGGTTGGAGGATGGTTTGAATGGTGCTGCCGCGTCGAACGAGTCTGAAGCCCTCGCAGAAGATCCCCCCAAGTCGCCGATTCAAGATACGCATTGACAATTATCAGACACCGCGAGCCAAGATACGCACTGACAGTAGCCAACTATTACGCAGTGATACTTACGGAGTTCCATCCGCTACCGGAAGTACTTCGAAGCAGAGTCAGGGGTCGGACAAGTCGGAGTTGGAATCGCCTACGCGGCAAACAGTGTTGTCGGGTGATCCGCGAAAAGTGATCATGACGATCATCGCCCAGAGCCCAATGGTTCGACGAAGTAATGGGTCTGTTTTGACCGCTCAGGTCGCGGTACCCGTTGACCGCCTGCGACCCGGTCCTAGATCGCATCGCTTCGCGGTCGTGGAGCATTGCATGCCTCGGCGCGGTACACCCTTGCTAGCCAGGTTGACAATAGAAGGTCAGGCAACCTACGCGGAGTGGACATTCGAGGACCAGTTCGGCACGGCCGTGGCCTCGAATTCTCCCCTAGAGCTGAATGCAGCTTTTCACGCCCAGCAGGTTTACGCGGTGGCGGCAAGGACTTTAGACGTGTTTGAACGGACATTGGGGCGTAGGCTGAATTGGGCATTCAAATCTCACCAGTTGGGGCTGATTACTGCGGGGGATGGGTCAGGGTTCAATGCTCAATACGTTCGCGCGCAGCGTTCCGTGAACTTCGGCTTCGATGAATCTGTGTCGCCGACGCGGTACGCATCGACGCACCACGATTTGATTGCCCATGAAGTTACCCATGCGGTTCTTGACGGACTGCGTCCGCGGTATTGGGGACGAGGTTCACTGGATCAGGCAGCGTTCCACGAAGCCTTCGCCGACATCGTTGCATTGTTATCAGTATTCTCCCTGCCGGAGGTAATGAACCATGCATTGACTCATTCAGGCGCTAAAACCCGAATCGCCGCGGCGAATGTATCCGAGACTGCTCTTAAAGAATCGATTCTGTTCACCATTGGTAGTGGCTCCATGGCGCGTCGGTCGGTAATGATGGCCCCCACCGGTCAATGGAAGAGACAGGCAAAGTATTTGGAAGAGCATAATCGAGGTGAGATTCTCGTCGCTGCAGTGATGCAATCTCTTCTGGCGATATGGCTAAGTCGACTACAGCCTCTGATTTACCGCGGAAGTCTGGACCGAGATCGAGCGGGCGAGGAGGGAGCTAAGGCTGCTCGCCATGTTCTGACGATGTGCATACGAGCTATCGACTACACGCCACCTGTCGAATTTGAGTTCGCCGATTATCTCGACGCGTTGCTGTTTGCGGATGAGGTAGTGGTCCCAGACGATCCGCGCAACTATCGGGCGTTGTTCGCTGATAAGTTCCGGGCCTTCGGAATTGTCGCGCCGCGGCGGGAAGTAAGAAATATGCTGGCACGGAACGCGCCTGTTGTTCTCTATCAAAGCATCAATTTCGACGCTTTGCGCACGGACCGCGACGAAGTGTACCGCTTCATGTGGCAAAACGGGAAATACCTTGGGCTCGACCTGGAACTGCCACTCTTTGTGGACCGAGTTAGACACGCCCTTCGGGTCGGACCGGACGGGCAGATCGTCAACGAAGTAATTGCGGACTATTCCCAAATACTAACCATTAAGATGGTCGACTTCAAGAAGAAGCTGAAGGCTGGGCAACTAAAAGGCAAAGCCGCGGCCTTGAGCGATGATGTTATTCTGAACCTATGGGGCGGCGGGACGCTCATCTTTGATGAGTTCGGCCGTGTCCGCGCACATCAACTCAAGCTTGTCAACGATTGGAGGCGGCAGGTCGGCCGCGTTACGTATCTCGTAGCTTCGGGTAAGTCGAACAAGGACGGGAGTTTTGGTGCCAAAGAGGCTATCGAGTGACGCGATCAATTGCGGCTATTGTCTACGCCAGCCTCAAACCATTCAGTCCGTCAGCCGGGCGAATGAGGGATCTCGTTGAGTTCGGTGGCCTCCGTCAGTCGGCAGTCCCAGAGGACACCGTGGGGGACGCCTTCGATAAGGCGTGTGTGTTTCATACTGCACCTCCGGGCGCAGGTTGGGTGGGTTTTCGGGAGCTGATGGGGCTTCCTTGCCGTGGCCGACGCCAACAACTGGGTCCGTCGCCGCGCCGGCAACAACCGCATCACCCTGGCAAGCGACAGGAAGCAGATAGCATCAACTCGATGCCCTTCTGGTGTGAGTGATGGATGCCTTCGACAGCTCCATTTTCCCACGTCAGAGGGCATCACCCCGTTCCCGACACGACCCATCGGCGCCCGCTACACACGGATCTGGGTCAGAGGGCCTCGCGCCGGTTCGCCCCTGCGTTCTGAACGGCTCGAGTGGTGAGCAGGTCGTAGATGGGTTCACTGCGTAAGGCCATCGCCACCAGCATCGCGACCGCACAGGCCCCGAGGGTCGGTGCCAGGAGTGTCGTCGAGCCCGTCATCTCCGACGCCAGGACGATACCAGTAACCGGTGCGCGGACGCTTGCAGTGAAGAACGCCGCCATTCCGATCAGGGCCAGACCGGCCGCCTCGGGGGCGTGCGGGTCCAGCTGGCCGGCGACGAGGCCGACGGCCAGCCCCAAGTGGCTGCCCAGGACGAGCATCGGCGCAAAGAGCCCACCCGGGGTGAGCGCCGCATAGGAGACGACGCCAAGCACCACCCGGGCCGCCAGGACCCCGAGCACGGCGCCGATTGTGCCCTGCCCCAGCAGAGCAGACTGAGTGAGGTTGCCACCGGAGCCGACCAGCCACGGCGCGAACCAGGCGATCGCGCCGATGCCTACACCAATTGCGGCCGCACGGACCTCGACCGGGATGCGGTTTGTGTCGGCGAAGTGCAGTCCAGCCATCACCAGGGCGTTGTAGCCGACGCCGAGAGCCCCGCTGATCAGACCGACCAGGATCACCCAGCCCGCCTGCCCGAGCGAGGGAGGCACGAACTCGATCGTGTCGAGCTCGGTGCCCGAGTCGCCGAGCAGCAAGTGCGCCGAGGCAAACCCGCTGCCGGTCGCAATGAGGGTGGCCAGGGTGGTCCGTGGCTCGAACCGTTTGACCAGCTCCTCAAGCACGAATACGCCCCCGGCGATCGGCGCGCTGAAGGCGGTCGCCAAGCCGGCGGCGGCGCCCCCGGCGACGAGGATCTGCAGGTGCTCGCGCGAGCTACGGGTGAGCCGGGCGACGATGATCGCGGCGTTGCCACCCATCTGCACGGACGGACCCTCTCGGCCGAGGGCGAGCCCGGCCCCGATGGACAGCAGGCCACCGACATACTTGACCGGCAGGATCCGGGCCGATCCGGGCTCCGTGCGCCCCTCGATCACGGCCTCGACCCGGGGGATGCCACTGCCCTCGGCGTGCGGCTCGAACCGGTGGACCAGGCTCGCCGCCAGGGCCGTCGCCGTGCCGCAGGCCGCAAGCACGAGCAGGAATCCCCACCAGTGCAGATGCCCCCAGGCGATCAGGTCGTTGCGCAACTCGGAGGCGTCATTCAGCAGCAGCCGGAAGCTGGCGGCGGCTAGGCCGGTGATCGCCCCGACGACGGTGGCCCGCACTGCGAGCCAGGTCAGCTCGGGAACATTTCCCGGCTCCCGGATCCGAGCCCACGAATCGATCAGCCAACGACGCTGACGGTGGTGACGGCCACGGCACATATCGAGCATTATGCAATCAATGCTGTGGGCGGGTAAACGAGCGTGACCGATAATGGTGTGATGACGCGTGCTCGGACGGACGACATGGTGACTGCGCTGCTCACGGCCTCCCGGGCACTGGTCGGGGTCTCCGCTGCCTCCCTGGCCGCCGTCGAGGAGACCGTGACGCTGACTCAGTTCCGGACACTGGTGCTGCTGTCCCAGCACGGGGACACGACCATCGTGAAGATGGCGGAACGGCTCGGGGTAAACCCCTCTTCGGCGCAGCGCCAGGTGGACAAGCTCGTCAGGATCGGAATGGTGACCCGAAGCGAGAATCCGGCCGACCGGCGGGAACTGCTGGTGGCCTTGGCTCCCGCCGGGCGGACCGTGGTGAACACGGTGACCGCCAAGCGCCGACAGGTGTTGGCTCGAATCGTCAGGAGGATGCACCCGACGGACGCCGCGCACCTGACCGAGGCATTGCTGGCGTTCGCCGCCGCATCGGGCGAACCGGTGGTCGATGACGCTGTCCGGCTCGGCTGGTGAAACAGGTGGACGGCCGGCAATGCGTGTGAGGACGAGCCACCGTCCGCCGAACTCCGTCACATCGTGGCAGGTCACCACGTTCTTGCCTTCGTGCTAGGTCGCCATTGGTCGGTCCTGGAAGACCATCGTGCCCAGCTCGGCGCGGGCTTCGAGTTCGGTGAGGTCGCGGAGCCTGGCTCGCGCGGGCGTGTGACGGCTCGCTCAGACAACGGACTAGCGTCCTGACTCATGGATCCAGAACTCGACCCATGCGTGTCCAACGCCGACGCGTACCACGTGCTCTTCGAAAATGATCGTGTGCGGGTAATGCGGTATCACGATCACCCTGGCCACCGGACTACTGCCCACGCTCACCCAGACAGCGTCATGGTGACGCTTTCATCGTTCCGGCGCCGGCTAGGCGTGGGCGGACGGGAGGTCGAGGTCGAGCTGACGGCAGGGGAGGCCAGGTGGCTCGACGCGCAGCAGCACTACGGCGAGAACATCGGAGACACCGATTCGCAGGCCATCTTCGTCGAGCTCAAGGACAGCGGCCCCACGACAGACACGGGGACCAACGAATTGCCTTTAGGGCCGCGATCGAGAGAATGACCCCGGTCGTGTCGGCATCGATGGGGGCTCAACGGCAGCGTGTTCAAGATGTCCGACGCGCAGCGTCGTACGGCGCTCCGCGCCGCCTTGATTCATGTCCCTCACGATGCAATGTCGGACGGTAGATAACGACCCTTCCCTTCAGCGCATCCGCGGGATCACTTTGCAGCGGAACGGTTCTCTCGTGGGCGACGTTTCTATGACAGGGGATTCGCCCCCGGTTCACGAGCGAGACCCGGCCCTCCCGGTTCTCCCGCCTGTGGCCCATTGAATCGTGGCCTTTTTTGCGTCGATGTCAGTGTCGGGTGCCCGTTGGGTGTCATTTCGCGTTGTTGACGGTGTGGTTGTTGTTGCGGCGCAGCAGGTACAGGCCGAAGGCGAGCATGATCACGTCGTGCGTGACGAGGGTCGGGATCTTTGGCAGAGCACCGATCGAGGCGATCAGGTCGCCGGCCATGTGCAGGGCCATGACGGGCCAGATGGTGTTGGTCCGCAGCCGGAGCGCGGCGTAGCCGATACCGCCGCAGAACGAACCGAGGGCCTGCGCGGCGACCAGGGCGGCGCTTTCCCGGAACATGATGTTCGACAGGTGAGCGGCGCCGAACAGCAGGGACCCGATGAGGACGGCCTGCATCGTGCCGGTAGGCCGGAGCACACGCAGCACGACACCACGCCACATGGCTTCTTCCATGTACCCGGTCAGGGCGTACCCGACGATGAGCATCGCGAGCATGCCGGGTGCGACGGGGGTGACGCCCGCGGCGAGCGGAGCGAGGACGACGGCGGTCGGCAGCGCGTAGAGCCGCAGTTCCCGCCATTGGCCGGGCCGGGTGAATCCGGCTTCCTGCCAGCCGGTGACCCGGACGACCAGGATCGTGGAGAGCACGACGAGTGGCATCATCGCGACGAAAGACCGGGCCAGGCCGGACCAGTCCGGCAGCAGGTGGTTCACGACCAGGCCGCTCACCGCGGTGGTTGCCATCCATGCGGCGTACAGCAGTTGCGCCTTGACCCGGGGCCGCGCCCACAGCGCGGTGAGCCGGCCGGTAGGTATTCGGCCGGTGGAGGAGGTGTGGGTGCGATGCGTCGTGGTGGTGTTGGTGGTCATGGCGTGCTCCCTTCGGTGGGTGGCGGGCGGGTAGAGCGTCCCGCGGGGCACCCGGGTCCCGGATCGGCCGACCGACAGTGCACCGGGTGGGCTTTTCGCCCGGGTGGTCTCGGCCGGATGACGTATCTGGTCCCGGGTGGCATGCTTTGCCCGGTTGGCGATCTCGGTGAGGGAGTGGGTCATGTCGGATCAGCCAGGGACCGGGGCGGCCCCGGCAGCGGAGCAGGACACGACGGTGTTTCTGGTCGACGACCACGCGGTGGTCCGGACCGGTTTGGCGACGTATCTGGGCACGGAACCGGGCATGCGGGTGGTCGGTCAGGCCGGGAACGCCCGGCGGGCGTTGGACGAGTTGGCGGTACTGGCCAACAGCGGGGGTCTGCCGGATGTGGTGTTGATGGACGTGTTGATGCCGGAGATGGACGGCATCACCGGCACGGCGGAGATCAAACGTCGCTGGCCGGAGGTCGAGGTGGTCGCGGTCACCAGCTTCCTGGAGGAGAGCAAGATCCGGGCCGTGTTGGAGGCCGGTGCGGCGGGCTACCTGTTGAAGGACGCCGACGCCGATGACGTGGTCCACGCGATCCGCGCCGCCCAGCGCGGCGAAGTGCACCTGGACCCGGCCGCGGCCAAGGCGCTCACCGCGGCGATGCGCGCCCCCCGGCGCACCGCGGTGGCCGCGTTGACGCCGCGGGAACGTGACGTGATCGTGCTGATCGCCCGGGGCGGGACGAACCGGCAGATCGGCAAGCACCTGGGGGTGACGGAGCGGACCGCACGTACGCATGTGTCGAACATCCTGAGCAAGCTCGGCCTGGCCAGCCGCACCCAGGCGGCGATGTGGGCGGTCAACGAGGGCCTGGTCGACGTGGCGCCTGCTGGCGGATCATGAGCGCACCCCGGCCGGTGGCCAGCACGGACCTCCCCGCGACCGCACGCACCGAACCGGCAAGGCACACAGCGGGATCGATGGACGATCAACTCGTCGACATCTTCTTCGACCGGGTCCCGATGGGGGTCGCGGTGTTCGACCGGGACACCCGACTGGTGCGTTGCAACCGGACCTGGGCAGGTTTCTTCGTCCACTACATGGGAGTCACCGCGGACTACGTCACGCCGGGCCGCATGCTGCACGAACTGATCCCGGACAACGAGGAGGCGATCGCCCCGATGCTGGCCGCAGTGCTGGCCGGGCAGACGATCCGGCAAGCGGCGCACCGTTTGTCGACCGGGACGGTGGCCACGTACTGGGATGTGGTGTTCTCCCCGACCTTCGCCGACGGCGTGGTCAACGGGTTCGTCGACATCGTCACCGATGCCACCGATCGGGTACTGGCCTACGACCGCCTGGAGCAGCGGGTCCGGGCGCTGACCGGGATCACCGCCGGGTTGACGGTGGACCAGCCGCTGGAGGTCACCCTGCGGCAGGTGGTCGCCGCGGCGGACACCGTGCCCGGCGCGGCCGGGGCGTCGATCATCAGCTGGGGCACCGCGACCGGCCGGGTCGACGTGTACGCCGACGAGTCCTTCCCGGCTGGCTACGAGGCAGCGCTGCGGCAGACCTGGGCTGCCGTGCACCCCGGTGACGCTGCCGCGGGCACCCTGCCCACGATCGCGATGATGCGTGGATTCCGCACGAACGCCCTGTCGCAGCAACGGTTCACCTGCATGCGCTCGTTGTGGGTCGACGCCGGGTGGGACGACGTCGTGGTGGTCCCGCTCAGTGCCCAGGGCCGCAGCTTTGGCGAGTTGCACGTTTACCTGCCGGCCGGCACTGAGATCTCCGGCGATGATGAGGCGTTCTTGACCGCGTTGGCCGACCAGGCCGCGGTCGCCGCGCAGAACGCCGACCTGTTCGGCGCGGCCCAGCAGAACGCGACCCTGCTGGAACGGCAACGGCTGGCTCGTGAGCTGCACGACTCGGTCAGCCAGGCCCTGTTCTCCATGACTCTGCACGCCCGAACCGCGCAGCGGCACCTGGCAGCGGCCGGCATCCACCCCGGCGAACCTGCCAGCGTGGAGGTGGACAGGATCCGCGCACTCACCCAGGGCGCGCTCGCCGAGATGCGCGCGTTGATTTTCGAGCTACGCCCAGGGGCGCTGGCCGAGGAGGGCCTGGTCGCCGCCCTGCGGAAGCAGGCCACCGCGATCGGCGCCCGCACCGGACTGACCATCATCGTGCACGGACCGGCCGAGCGACCGGTGATCGATCCGGGCGCCGAGGAACACCTGTATCGGGTGGCGCTGGAGGCGCTGAACAATGCGGTCAAACACGCGCAGGCCACCGAGGTTCGGATCGAGATCATCAGCACACCAGCGGATCTCGTGCTGACCGTCACCGATGACGGGGTCGGATTCGACACCACCGCGCCAGCGCCCGGTCACCTGGGCCAGCACACCATGCGCGAGCGTGCGCACGCCGCCGGTGGAACCCTGCAGGTCAGCAGCGGCCCGGGGCAAGGCACCGTCGTCCGCGCCCTGGTCCCCGCCCTACGTCATCCGGCCGAGAACTGACGGCCACAGCGCCGAGAACCAGACCGGTCCAACAGCCGATTCGCCGCACCCGCTGGCGGCGGAAAGTCATCCGTGACACCGCCAACCAGTCACGGAAAGGGGCGACATCATGTCGACCACCCAATGGATCCTCAACCTCGGCCTGCTGGGCTGGGTGCTCCTTCGCAACCTCGGCAGCAAACCAGTCACCCGCGCAACGTTCGCCGTCCCGCTGCTCATCGTCGCCGTCGCTGCCGCAGTGTTCCTGACAGACATCCCCACCATCGGCAATGACGTCCCACTCGACGTCCTCGGGGCCGCGGCCGGCGCCGCGCTCGGTGTGGCCGCGACCGGGTTGACCCGCATTCATCGCACCGGGTCCGGCACTGTCATCACCGCCGGGGCCGCGTTCGCCGCGTTGTGGATCACCGTGATCGGCGGGCGGATTGCGTTCGCGCAGTGGGCCACCGGTCCCGGCGGCCGGACCGTCGGCGAGTTCTCGATGCAGCACCACATCTCCGGCGCCGACGCCTGGACCGCAGCGTTCGTCCTGATGGCCCTAGCGATGGTGCTGGCCCGGGCCGCATCCACCATGGTCGTAATCAAGCGATCGCCGGTCCGTACGGCCATGCCGGTCAGCTGAGCCAACCCGATGCGCCGGGTGCTGATCGTCGACGACGACCCTCGGGTCCGCGCCGCCCTGACCGCGCTGATCACCGCGACCACTGACCTCACTGTGGCCGCGGCGGTCGGCACCGCCCGTGATGCCTGCGCCGCCCTGGCGACTCGACCGGTTGACCTGATCCTCGTCGACGTGCAACTGCCGCACCGCGACGACGGCATCGGCCTGATCCAGACCCTGTCCCGCAGCCACCTCGTCGTCGCGATGAGCATCGACGGATCCCGCCGCGCATCGGCCCTGCAGGCCGGCGCCGCGGACTTCCTGGAGAAGAACGGAAATCCCGACGAAATCCTGGAGGCCCTGCACCGACCACTACTACTTCCCTAAAGACCCTCGACTGGCAGATTCCGACCGAAGCCCGGACGCCTTCCCGAACCAACTCGTGGATCTGCAGGATCAATGACGGGCAAAGTGTGGTGCTGTAGGTCCGCGTCCCGGCCGCGTTCCCACCATCCGACTGCAGATCTGCGGTGACCTGCCCACCAAGGTTGCCGGGCCGCCAAGTGCGCTGCCAGGAACTCCGACCTGCGGCTGACCTGCATCAGACTCCCAAGGCGTCCCGGTCGACGTCGACGACACCCGTCGCGCTCCCCAGTACCACTCTGAAGTCACGAAGCCTTCGCTCTCCAATGGAAACTTTCATGTCCCGGCAACCGGGACACCCCGTACTGCCCCGCTAGGTCCGCAGCTCGCCAGACGTCGGCGGCGTGCCTGTCATCCAGCTCGGCACCGGTCGCCGGAGCCGCCCTCGTCGGCCGGTGATACTCGGCGTCAGACGCGGGCGGTGTCCTTCCGGAAGCGCCAGACGGCGCCCCCGGTGAAGATCGCCAACCAGGCCAACACGTTCACCACGTCGGTGACGGTCGGCGCCTCCCCGGTCAGCGGCGCGTGGACCAACTCATTCAGCCCGTACAACGGCGTGTATACGGCAATGGTCTGGAAGAGTTCGCCCATCTGATCCAGCGGAACGAACAAACCACCGCCGAACGCGAACAGCACCAGCGCGAACGACAGGATCTGCATGACGTTCTCGGTCGGCAGCAGGTACCCCATGAACAGCCCGAATGCCGCGAACACCAGGGAACCGACCCACACGCAGAGCCCGGTGATGACCCACAGCGACACGGGCATCGAGGGCTTACCCGTGATCAGTCCGGTCGCGTAGACGGCGACCACCGACCCGAGGCCGAGAACCAGTGCAGTAAGCATCTTGATGATCACATAGGCCAACGGGGACAACGGGGTGAGCCGCAACTGCCGACTCCAGCCGGCAGCACGCTCGACCGACACCATGGCGCCGCCACTGGTCGTCGCGAGGATCGCACCGTACAGCGCCATGCTGATCATCACGTAGGCCGAGACGTTGCCGTTGCCGACACTTTCGTCGGCGTACTGCGCGTTCAGCCCGAAGATGAGGAAGAAGACGACCGGCAGGACGATGGAGAAGATCAGCGTCCTGCGGTTGCGCAACAGCCTGCGCACCTCGATCGCCAGGATGGTCCCGTTGAAGCCACCCCAGCCTGGAGCGCGGCGGGTGCTCAGGTCCGGAATCGGACGACCGGTGATGCTCATGAGGAGGCTCCCAGTGCAACGTCGGAGGTATCGTCGCTGGTCAGCGCGATGAATGCGTCCTCGAGGCCACGGGCTGTGATCTCAAGGTCGCGTGCTGGCGTCTCCGTCAGCAGGTGTCTGGCCACCGCGTCGGATCGGCCGGTGTGGACCAGCACGGTGTCGCCGTTCACCTCGACCTGATCGAAACCCTCGATGCCGGACAGCGCGATCCGGTCGGCGCCGGGCAGGGTGGCGCGCACGGTACGGCCGGCGGCGATGGCCTTGATCTGGGCGGCCGTGCCGTCAGCAACGATCCTTCCGTGGCGCACCAGTACGATCCGGTCCGCGTAGGCGTCGGCCTCCTCCAGATAATGGGTGGCGAACAGCACGGTGCGTCCCTGGTCGGTGTCCTGACGGATCGCCGACCAGAAGTTGCGGCGCCCCTCCACGTCCATTCCCGTGGTCGGCTCGTCCAGGATGAGCAGCTCCGGATCTGACAGCAGCGCCATCGCGAAGCGCAGTCGCTGCTGTTCACCACCGGAACACTTGCCCACCTTGCGATCCGCGATGGCGCCGATCCCGGCCCGGTCGAGCACCTCTCGCACCGGCCTGGACTGGGTGAACAGGCTGGCGGTGTACCGGGCGGTCTCCTCGACGGTGAGATCCTTGAGCATCCCGCCGCTCTGCAGCACCGCGGACACCAAGCCGCGCGAGATCGCCTGGTGCGGAGACATCCCGAGGACCGAGACCTCCCCCGAACTCGGTCGGGACAGACCCAGGATCACGTCGATCGTCGATGTCTTACCGGCGCCGTTCGGTCCGAGGAAGGCGACGATCTCCCCCGACGCAATGCTCAAGTCAATTCCATCCACCGCCTTGACCGAACCGAAACTCTTGTGCAACCCGCGTAGTTCCACCGCGAGCGGGCTCGCCGCGGCGCTCGGCAATCCCCGTCCGGGCAACGCATTTGTCGACGTCATGGACCCAGTGTGGCGGATCGGGTACCCGCCGCGAGCCATGCCGAAAGATCCGGCCGACGGCGCGAGAATCAGTGCACAAACCCCATGGTCACAGGAGTACCCGTGCGGTCGATCCCGAACATCGACAGCGTCTGGCCGCCGCCGACGCTTGTCGCTGGGTGTCTCGATAATCAAAAGGTTTCAAGACACGAAAATGAAGTCCGGCGTGACGGGGCGACTTGGTACCTCGGTCGTGGCCGGCAGCCTGGCCGGTTCGACAACAGCAACAACGGAAGCGGGTCAGTGCTTGTCAGCGCTGGGTATATATGAGTTATCTCGATTCCGCCAGAGGGGGGAATGCTTACAGAGAGTTCGCGAAGGCTCAGGCGAAAAGGCTTGAGTTGCGCATTCCGGTAATATTGGAGGATCAATCACATTGAATGACTCGTCCACCGGGCCACGATCGCGCTTGCCGATGACCGACCTTCTCGACAAATTGCGTTTGCATCGACCTGTGTTTCACTCGGAGAAGGACTTCCAGCACTCCCTGGCCTGGCTGATCCATCAGCAGGATCCGGATGCTCAGATTCGGCTGGAGACCCCATTGACGGTGCAGGGTCCGTCGCTCGCCAC
Organism: uncultured Actinomycetota bacterium; assembly: GCA_963730295.1. Classification (GTDB taxonomy): domain Bacteria; phylum Actinomycetota; class Actinomycetes; order Mycobacteriales; family Nakamurellaceae; genus Nakamurella. The sequence continues at coordinate 288,561 of CAVSRE010000022.1, forward strand.
GTCCGAGCCGGGGGAGTGGCAGGAGATGCCCGAGGACCTGCTTGAGCCTGCTGAGCGCCAGGCAGGCAGGGCCAGCCTGGACCTCGCGGTGATCGACAGGTCGTGCCGCCGCGTCGCGATCGAGCTGAAGTACACCAAGCCTGCGTTGCAGGCGACCCCGTCCAACTGAGGGTTCAAATCGCTGCGCGAAAATCCGCGCTAATGGCCGGTGCTCGCCGGGCGGCTCAACCTGGCCGACACCGCCGCGGCCGCCGGGACCGACCGGACAGCAAGAATGCTCTTTCTACTTGACATAACACTGATTATCGGCACTTTGGCTGAACACCGGGGCGGATGACGCCACGCCCATGATCCGCCGGGCGTTCACCGCTTCAGACACCTGCATCGTCCACTCGGGTGCCCGTTGAGAATCCCCGAGTCGATTTCGCCAACTGGGGTCCGGGCCAGTACGGGTCGGTCACCGTCGCCCGGCTCGCGATGTCGAAGGAAGAGGCCGCCTGTGGCTGAACCGAACCCTGCCTGTGGCTGAACCGAACCCCACCCCGACCTCACTGTCCCCCAATTAGTCACAGTGACGTATTACCGCTAGTAGAAAGGGAGGTCGAAGGCAAACCCACAGTCACCATTCAGCTCCCGTTTGACAACCCTTGACGGCGCCAATTGGTGAGTGCGATCAGGCCGGGCACGAGCGGCAGCAACAGTGTCGCCGCCCGCCAGATCACCATGGCCGCAACCAGATCGGCTGGATCGGCAACGCCCTCAGCGTTGACCAATACGATCAGACTCGCATCCAACACACCCATGCCGGCGAACGGGAAGATGGTGAGCGGATACAGGCTCAACAGCGCTGCCAACACGGCGAGGTAGCCGACGTATTGGCCGGGCACACCGACGAACCGCAAGCATGCGACCAACACGGTGCCGTCGACCACGATGAACGCCAGCATCATCGGTGTTGCCTTCCCGATCCGCCCGAAGAGTCCCGCGGCGGACTCCTGCTGAAACCTGATCAGGGCGGCCGCCCAAGCCTCCGGATCGACGCTCGGCCGAAGACGCCGGACCACGACTGCGGCGCCGCGGCCGAAACCGCCGGCCGCCCGTTCGCCCTTGGAGATCACCATCAGCGCCACGACGAGCAGAACGGCCGCGACAGCACCGCCGAGCGCCATCCAGTACTGGATCGGCTCCACCGCCAAGGCAACCAGGGCCAGCGCCAGCCCGACCACCGGCGCGACGAACCGGGCGAGATAGAAGACCAGGGTGTCCAGCACCAGAGCAGCAGCGCCACGCGTGGTCTCGACCCCGTACGACCGGAGCATCGACAGGCGCAGCACCGCGTCGGCCGGTGGCGGCGTGAATGTCTGGATCAGCGTGCCCGACAACGCGGTCGAGAGAGCATGTGACAACTTCAGTTTCGGTACGAGAATGACCAACGTCGAGGCGTTGACCGTCTGCCGAACAGCGACAATAGTGGCCACGACAGCAATTTCCCACCACGTCAGCCGCGCCAGCGCATCGCCGACCTGCTGCCAGTCGATCTGACGCAACGCTTGAATCGCCAGCCACGCACCGGCCAGCACCAGCAGGATCTTGCCCACCATGATCAACGGTGCCCGCCACCGCGGCGGCGGGTTCGAGCGGCTCTTGGTCGAGAGATCGTCGGTCACGGCCTCGGCCGCCGACGGCGCCGGATGACCCCGACACAGGCCAAGGATCGTGGTCGACAGGCGTGCATCTGCCTATCATCGCCGACCACGATCCATCAGCCGCTACAGGGCCGGTCCGCTCGCGAGGGTCACCGACGCCGATTCCGACGCACCCGACGTGCCGACCCAGGTGATCGTCACGTTCTCCCCCGGGCTGTGCCCGGTCAGCGCCGCGGTCAGTCCGGCGGCGTCAACAATCGTCGTTCCGTCGATGGCAGTGATGGTGTCGCCCGCGGTGAGGCCCGCTTCGGCGGCGGGAGCACCCGAAACCACGCCGCTGATCAAGGCACCCTCCGCTGGTACCTGCGAGTACCGGTAGGGGCTGTTCGACGTCGAACTCACCTGCACACCGAGGAAAGCGGGCAGACCGATGACGATGTTCTCCGATGCCTGCCCGTTCTGGATCTGCTGCGCGATGCTCAGCGCGGAGGCGATCGGGATGGCATACCCAGAACTGGTCATGCCGCCTGCCGATGCGGCGGTGTCGATGCCGACGACCTCGTTCTTCGCGTTGTAGAGCGGTCCGCCTGAATCACCGGCCTGGATGTCGGCATTCGTTTGGATCAGCCCGTGCAACGTTTCCGCCGCAGCTCCAGATTCGGCCTGGGTGGTGATCGTCTGATTGAGCGCGGTCACGTTTCCAGGTGACGCAGAAGATGTTCCGCCGTCACCGCCCGCATTGCCGACACCCGTAACAGCGTCACCGACGGCCAGCTGTGACGCATCAGCAAAATTCGCGGTGTCCAAATTCGACGCGCCGGACAACTGCAGAACCGCGATGTCATCCGTCGCATCGGTGCCGACGACCGTCGCGGAATACTGCTGGCCACTCGAAACGATCGTCACCGTAATGCTTGTCGAGCCTTCAATGACGTGATTGTTGGTCAGGATCTCGCCATTCGCGGTGAGCACCATCCCGGTGCCGGCGGCCATCGCCCCCTGGTAGCCCAGGACCGTGTCAATGTCGACGACGCCGACTTCCTGCTCGCTGGAGGCGGTGCCAAGGGCCGATGTGGACATGCCCCCCAGGCCCGACCGACCGCCGCCGAGTTGTCCGCCGCCCAATTGGCCGCTCCCCAACTGACCGCCGCCGAGCTGACCGCCGCCCAATTGGCCGCTCCCCAACTGACCGCCGCTACTGGAATCGCCAGTGCCAGAACCACCACTGCCCGACTGACTGTCGGAACCACTCCAGGGCGAGAGACCGTAACCGCCTCCTGGCTGGACGGGCTGGCCGGCGGCAGCGTCGGTGTTCACCTGTGGGGTCGCAGCGACGGCGGTTCCGGCAATAGTGGAATTCTGGGCGATACCGAAAACCGCGCCGAAGCCGACGACGGCGGCGACCGCAAGTGCACCGGACACGATGGCGACCTTGTGTCGCCTCAGCGGGCGGGTGTTCGCGGCGGAGTTGGGCAGTCCAGCGGCGTTATCGTCAGTGGGCGATGAACCCTGCGTTCGGTCGTACAAGTCCATCGATCTGGTCCTCTCGGGGGTTCCTACTCTCGACGGCCCAGCCAAGACCCCGATCATTCGGTTGCCCTATGCGCACGTCCCGGAAAGCGTCCCCAGAACCCCAGAGTTTCCTGTGAAAGCTCATCAATCAGCCGGTGCCGTTGTTCACCCGGGCGTGCCGACTTCCACCGGGCGGCCCAGGAAGTGTCCGTAGCCGGCGACCGCAGCCGTCAATCGACCCTGGGCTACCGCGGAGAGCGGTTCGAACGGCATCGGCGTGACGGTGACCTTCGCCGGTGCGGACTTGCGCCGCCAGGTCCCGACCACCCGACCGCCGTCGATGATGGTCGGCTGGAAGACCCCGTTGTTGCCAGGAACGATGGACTGCCAATGTTGAGCGGCCAGGACGGCGCTGCGATCCTGATAGCCCAGCAGATACTCGTCAAAACCCGGCAGGAGATGAACGCCTTTGGACGTCCGATCCGGCAGGCACGGCGCCATCCAGTAACTGGTCCCGTCAATGACGATCTCCGCCAACTGGTTCCGCGCAATCGCCAGACCGATGCCCGCGTCACGCGCAAGTAGCTTTGTCCACCAGGTGAAGTCGCGAACCGTCGCGGGGCCGTGACTCAGGAAGTAGCGCCGAACAAGCTCCCCCAACGCTTCCTCGCGCTGCATTCTGCGGGGATTGGGCACCCACTCGTCCATCAGCACCACCGCCTGATGTATCCCCAGCATCGGCCCGAGGCACAGCGTGCGGTTCTGGCACAGTCTGCCCAGGATGTGCGGTGCCCGCTGACCCGCCGTGGAGATGCCGTGCTTTTCGAAGAACTCGAACAGCTCAGCCCGCGGTAGTGCTCGGCCACCCTCGAGAACGCTGATCGCGACGTCCTGGGCGGCCTCGAAGGTTGCGTCGTCGAGCCCGAGTTCGCGATAGCGCCTGGTCAAAGACTGCACGGTGCGGGTCGCCGTGAGCTCCAGCATCCAGCCGATGTCCTCAGCGGCGACAAGGTGGAGAGTGCCGCGCATCGGCCAGGAGCGGACGACGGAGCCGTCAGCGAGCGCCGCATCGACATCAGCCTGGGTGGTGCCTGGCGCCCGCAGTCCTACAGACCACTTGGCCCCTGGGAGGTCCTGTGCCTGCATTGCCAGCATCCATCGGACAACCTGGGCTGCCCCGGTGAAAACGCTGCCCTCGATGCGCTGCGCAGCCAGTCGCATGGTGCGGAGTGTCGTCACGGTCGCCATGTGGATCATCGTTGCCTACCGCACCGACACTCACCCATTGCGGCGTACAGGCCGGGAAATACAGCACGGCCGCCCGACGCGGGAGGCATCGGGCGGCTGTGGTGGACGATCCCCGGACAGTGCGCCTCTCGGCACGTGGTCGCTCTCGGCGACTAAAGGGGTGGAGCCCGGGGCATATACCAAGGACCGTCGCTTGGTCTAACTGCGAGTGACCCGGGGAGCTTCCCCACTCGACCGTGACGTGCGCCACCGCGGGTGAAGCCCGCGCCGTCGGGCGGCTGTTCCCGTGGCCGTCATTGGTTCAGATGCTCGGGATGGGGCGCCGCAGCAGGAGCGCACCGCCGCTCTCGTCACCGCGACCCGGCAGGCAGGCGGCCGGGTGATCGCCGTCGGCACCACCGCGACGCGAGCCCTGGAAAGCGCTGTGCTGGAGGACGGATCGATCGTCGCTGCCGAGGGCTGGACGAATCTGGTGATTGATCCGGGTCGGGGGGTCAACGTGGTCGATGGGTTGATCACTGGCTGGCACAACAACCCGGATGCGTCCCACCTTTTGCTGGTCGAGGCCATCGCCGGCGGGGGAATTGACCCAACGTGCGTACGACGCCGCGGTCGCCGACCACTATCTCTGCCACGAGTTCGGCGACGCAGGGCTGCTTCTCAGGCGCTGATCGGACGATCAACAGGCGCTGTCGGGAGGGGCTGATAGATTCCGCAGCGCCGGGCAGGTGGAGCCCGGCGACCACTCCTGGTGAAGTGGCGGGAAGGTATGTCCGGTCCGATCGTGCGCTGGCTGCACCGGCACGACCCGCAGTGGTACGCCCTGCACAAGGCGATCAAGGTCTCCATCGCGGTGACCGTCGGCCTTGCCATCGGAACGGCGACCGGCAACGGCCAACTCAGCCTGTTTGCCAGTTTCGGCGGTGTCGCGCTGCTGCTGTTCGCTGATTTTCCCGGTAGTCGGATGTCGCGGCTCGGGGCTTACGTCGGACTCATTGCCGTTGGGACCGTGTTGATCACGCTGGGGACGCTGGCGTCCGGCGTCGCGTGGCTGGCCGTGCTGGGAATGGCGATCGTCGGGTTCCTGGTGCTGTTCAGCGGGGTACTGAGCGCCGCGATCGCCGGTGCTACCCGGGCCGTCCTGCTTGCCTTCATCCTGCCGGTGACAGTCATCGGATCGGCTGCCGACATCCTGCCCCGGCTTGCCGGGTGGGCGATCGCGGCGGCGTTGGCGCTGCCGCTGGCGATTCTGACCTGGCCGCCACGCGATCACGACAAACTGCGGGAGCGGGCGGCGCAGGCGTGTGCCGCACTGGCGAGGCAACTCGGCACCCAGACGTCAACGGCCGTCGTCAATGCCGACGGGACCGGGGATCCGCCGAACCGCGCAGCCGACACCCATGCCGCGATACTTGCTCTGCGCCAACAGTTTCGAAGCTCGACGTGCCGGCCGGTCGGTTTGACCACCGGCAGTCGGATACTGATGCAGCTGCCCGACCGGCTGGAATGGCTGCGCGCGGTTGCCGACCGGGTCCCGCCGCCTCCACCGCACGGCTGGCCACAGTCGACGACGGACCTACTGGACGGGTGTGCCGAGGTTCTGCAGGCGTGCGCAGAGGTGTTGGTCGATCCCGCCCACCGGCCGACGTATGCCACCAGGGCGCGCTTGGCTACGTCGCTGCGCAGTCTCGATCGGCATCGGGCGAAGATCAGCTCCTTCCTTCAGGAGGAGGCCGCCGCCCCATCGGGTGGTGAACACACGCCGGCCGATCCAGACCGGCTGCGGCCAGCGATTGCCCACGAGCTGGCGTACACGGTGCGCCTCGCCGGCCGCACCGTCTCGGTTTCCGCAACTGCGGATGCCCGACCGCTGCTCGACCGGTTACTCGGTCGACAGCCGCCCGGGGCGGTGGACGGGCCGATCGCCGCCGCCCATCGCATCGCGGCCGGTCACATCACCAGGAATTCGGTGTGGTTCCAGAACAGTGTGCGCGGGGCCCTCGGGTTGACCATCGCCGTGTTGCTGGCGGAGATCACCCAGATCGAGCACGGTTTCTGGGTGGTGCTCGGCGCGATGTCCGTCCTCCGCACAACGGCGCTGACTACCGGGTCCACCGCCCTACGCGCACTGGGCGGCACTTTTGTTGGTTTCGTCGCCGGTGCCTTGATCATGACCGTCGTCGGGACGACGCCGTGGCACCTCTGGACTTTGTTGCCCTTCGTCGTACTGGTTGCCGCCTATCTGCCGGAGGCGGTGTCGTTCACCGCAGGGCAGGCGGCGTTCACCCTGATGGTGATCATCCTGTTCAACATCATTCAACCCACTGGTTGGTCCGTCGGGCTCGTGCGCTTCGAGGACATCGCGTTGGGCTGCGCCGCCGGACTGATCTCCGGAGTCCTGCTGTGGCCGCAGGGCGCCTCGGCGCAGATCCGCGTCGCGCTTGCCGACTATTACCGGCGGTCCGCTGACGCCCTTGAGGTCACGACCGATCGACTGATCCATCCGACGCCGACAGCGGGCACACTCGATGAGGTGATGAGCGACGCCAAGGCGGCCGGTCTTCGGCTGGACGATGCTTTCCGCGAGTACCTGTTCGAACGCGGGACCAAGTCGGTGCCGATCGCCGAATTGACCGCTGTCTCCAACGGCGCCAGCCGAGTGCGACTGGCTGCCGAGGCCATCATCGGGATGCCGCCCGGGTCGCAGCGGTCGCCGACGCTGGATACCGCGGGAAGCGCACTGACGGGATCTGCAGCGGCGGCCTCGGGGTGGTTCCACCAGTTGGCGGACCGGCTGGCGGCGACCAAGCACCCACGGCCGGCGCTGCCAGCGGCCCTTCCGATACAGGCCGAGTCCGGGGTGCTCGACACATTCCGCCGCAACCCGGGCTCGTTGAGCAGTCCGGTTCTCACTGCCCAAGGCCGCACCATGTGGTCGGCCTCGTTGTACATCGACGACGTCACCCGCCTCCAGACGCGGCTCATCGCATTCGTCACGGTCCTGAACCAGCCCGGACAGGCGGGAACACCTGCTGAAATCGGAACGGAGCCCGCCATTGACGACTCGGCCTCGGCCGGCGGGGTCCACTCGGGGTCTGCGACATGACGACCGCCGCCGACGACCGAGCAGACCGGCCACAGTCGCTGGCCGACCCGGATCGGCCAGCGGCGGCGCCTGCCGGTCGCCGGGGGCGGCCGATTGCATTCATCGGTGTCGTCGTCCTGGTTCTTTTGCTGCTGCATGGTTTGCCGTGGTGGCGCCTGGTGTTGGCCCCTCAGTGGCCGGAACCGGTCACCATTGTCGGCACCCTCATCGCCGTCATCGCGCTGGTCGGGTTTCCGGTCGCGATGGTCCGGGGACATGGCGGTCGTCATTCGGACGGGTTGGCTGTCGTCGGCGACACCTGGTTGGGCGTCGTCTGGCAACTGTTCGTCTGGACCGTCATTGCCGAGATCCTGGGCCTTGCACTTGTTGTAGCGGGCGTCCCGACACCGGACCGGCAACGGGTGGTGGCCGGAAGTGTGCTGGTCGTCGTCACCCTGCTGTGTTGTTGGGGCACCTTCCAGGCGCGGAAGGTTCCGCGTATCCGCCGGACGGACATCACCCTGGACCGGCTCGGTGCCGGCCTGGACGGACTGACGATCGCCCTCATTGCCGACACCCACTACGGCCCGATCGAACGCTCCGGGTGGTCCGCGAAGATGGTGGCGAGGATCAATGCACTGGCCCCCGATGTCGTCGTCCACGCGGGTGATCTGGCCGACGGTTCGGTCGAGCAGCGACACCGTCAAGTAGCTCCACTCGGGTCCATCCGGGCCGCGTTTGCTCGCGTGTACATCACCGGCAACCACGAGTACTTTTCCGGTGCCTTGCAGTGGGTTGACCACATGACGACGCTGGGCTGGACCGTTCTGCACAACAAGCACGTGATGATCGAGCGTGCCGGTGCCCGGCTGGCAATCGCCGGGACGGACGACCTCACTGCTGCCGGTTCCGGTATTCCTGGGCACCATTCAGACCTGCCCGCCGCGCTCGCCGGCATCCCGCCCGGGATACCGGTGGTGCTGGTGGCGCATCAGCCCAAAGAGGTGCGGGAGGCGGCAGCGGCCGGGGTGGATCTACAGCTGTCCGGGCATACCCACGGTGGGCAGATCTGGCCGTTCCAACTCATCGTCCAAGTCGAACAGGGCGCACTGCAAGGACTTTCCCGGCACGGCCGCAGTACCCAGCTCTACACCACCAGGGGCGTCGGCTTCTGGGGACCGCCGTTCCGGGTCTTCGCGCCCAGCGAGATCAGCCTGCTCACGCTGCGGTCGACGAGCGACTGACCGGCGCGCCTTGTCGGCTGCGAGAACACGGGCCGACCAGCCGGACTCAACCCGCCGCGGGCTTGGCCACCAGCGAATCAAGCTGCTTCTTCATGCCGTCAGCGGCGGGGTCGCCGAGCTTTTCGAACATCGGCTTGACGAACGGCTCGGCCAGCTTCGCCAGACCCTTCAGGGTGAACTCGGCCTGGTAGGTCACCTCTGCGCCGGCCTTCGATGGGCGCACCGAGATGGTGTCAACACTGATCACGGTCTTGTTTTCGCCCCGGAGCTGAATCCGATCGTCGCTCATTTCGGTCACTACGTAGTCGATCGGCTGCCGCTTGCCACGGAACTCGGCGACGGCATGATATTTCGTCCCGACGGCGACCGGGCCGTCAGTCTGCTTCTCCACCTCAGGTGTTCCGGGATCCCACGTCGGGGTGTGCTCGAACGCGGACAGGTAGGCGAAGGTGGACGGTGCGTCCAGGGTCGTCTGTACGACACGTTGCACGGTGATCATCACTCGACTGTACATATAACCCGGTGAGCGGCAATCGGCAGCGCACCTGCGAATTCTGGCCGACCGCCGAACCCGATCAGGGGCGTCTCCCCCACCGACGGGGGTCACACCTACTCCACACGAGTCCGGTGGGCGGCACGCCGCGAACCTGATCGGGATCGCTCGGCCGGCGGCTGAGGTAGCGACTGGGCGCCGTGTCGCCTCGGGGCGACTGTCCGACGTGGCTCCGGACCGGTCCTTCGACCGCGGTGGTCCACGAAGGCTGTTTATTTGTGAGGCCCGGGGATACGGCGCCCAGCCAAGGGTCACAACGGTCGACCTACCGGCGTTGTTCCCCAACCGGCCGATTCATTTCGGCTCGTGCCTCTACCGCGGTCGACCTGTCGCGCGGCTGAACTCGTTGACTCGCGTCCCACTAGTCACATTCCGGCCACGTTCGTCCGCGCTGGCGAAGTTGATCAGCGCGACGAACGAGTGACTCTCGACCTTTAGTTCAGGGTTAGAGTTAGCGGATCCGCTCGGCGGAGCGGGCCGCCACCAACATTTCCGAGACGAGCAGGGCCAGCTCTGCCGGTCCGGCGGATTCGGCCAAAGCCGTTGCCACATCTTCTGCCGCACAACGCATTTGGTACAACCGATCGGCAAGATCGTCACGTTCCTGACGGGTCAACACCACTGCGTCGGCCGGGATCGACCCCCGCTCCAGCGCGTTGCGATTCTCGTAGGCACGTTGCCGGCAGGCCTGGGCGCAGTAGCGGCGACGACGGCCGACCCCGGACGCCGACGGCAGCTCCCGGCCGCACCACAGACAGCGAATCGGACCCGACCTGGAGTTGTTCGGTGCGGGCAGAGCCAGCTCCGCTGACTGAACTGAGATGGCGGCGGACACCGCCCGACGGTATGCCAGTGCCCGTTCGTCACGGTGACGACAAGCCGACGGCATGCATTTCCTTACCAACCGATTTCTGTCTGCACCCGACCTGCCAGACTGCGACGATGCACGGCTTTCTGGACGGGAGCACCCCACGGGCGTTCGCCCATCGCGGCTGGCACATCGGTGACCTCAGCGGCCTGGAGAACTCGATCGTGGCCTTTCGGCGGGCCTTCGACCAGGGGTACCGCTACCTGGAGACCGACGTGCACGCCACCTCGGACGGCCGGCTGATCGCTTTCCACGACCCTCAGCTCGACCGGGTCACCGACCGGCAGGGAGTGATCGCGGACCTGCCGTTGAGCGAGGTTCGACGGGCCAGGATAGGCGGTACGGAGCCCATCCCCTTGCTGGAAGAGTTGCTCGAGGAATTTCCCACCGCCCGGTTCAACATCGACGCCAAGGCCGGTGCGGCTGTCGCCCCGCTCGCCGAGCTGATCGTGAGAGCGAACGCCCTGGACCGGGTCTGTCTGGTGTCGTTCTCCGATCATCGGCTGTCGCTGCTGCGTGCCGCCCTGGGACCCGACGTGGCAATGGCCTTGGGACCGCAGGCAATCTTCCGGCTCGTTCGGGCCAGTGCGCTACGCCGCCGGTTCCCGACGACGGCGGCCGCAGCCCAGGTTCCGTTGACCTACCAGCGGGTTCCGATCGTGACCCCGCGTTTCATCGCGACTGCGCACGCCGCTGGGCTGGAAGTGCACGTCTGGACCGTTGACGAGCCGGACGAGATGCGGCGACTGCTGGCCATCGGCGTCGACGGCATCATGACGGATCGCCCGGAACTGCTGCGAGATGTGCTGATCGAGCGTGGCGATTGGTCATGAGTTCGACCTGGCATGCCCCAGGGTGGCCGGCGAACGGCGCAACCGGCGCCGATACAGTGCGCGGAATGCATGACGAGCGGGGACGGTCGACGGCAGCGGACGCCGCCGCAAGGAACAGCGGCCCTGCCGTCGGCGTCGTCGCCTCCGCGCTCTCCGAGGTCCCCGCAGCTGGGAGCGGGCGGAGCCGATTCGCCGGCGGAACGGTGAAGTTCTTCTATGGGCCGATGGACTGCGGGAAGTCGACGTTGGCCCTGCAGTTGGACTACAACCACTCCCAACAGGGTCGCTCGGGGATGTTGTTGACCAAGCTGGACCGCTCCGGCCCGGCGCAAATCAGCTCCCGCATGGGCATCAGCCGACGGGCCGTTGAAGTGTCCGACCAGCAGGACTTGTTGGAGCTCATCCGGGACACCTGGTCGACCGGCCGGCGGGTTGACTACGTGATCGTCGACGAGGCGCAGTTCTTCACTCCCGCCCAGATCGAGCAACTCACGATGCTGGCCGATGACGCCCAGGTCGACGTGTATGCCTTCGGCATCGCGACCGACTTCCGTGGCCGGCTGTTTCCCGGTTCCGCCCGGCTCTTCGAACTGGCCGACGAGGTTTCGCCATTGCAGGTCGAGGTGCTCTGTTGGTGCGGGCGGGTCGGTCGCTTCAATGGGCGAGTGAAGGACGGGCAACTCGTCCGCGAGGGTGCCACCGTCGTGGTTGCCGACACCGGCATCGGCGCCCCTGACGCGGAGGCCGTCCGCTACCAGGTGCTGTGCCGGATTCACCATCGCTCCGGGTTGATCGGCCCGACAACCGCCGCCGGTGGCCCACCGCCCGCCGCCGACTTTGGTTAACAGACCCGTTCACGGCATGCTGGTGCCGAACCGTATCCACCGCAACGAATTCGGTTCGACTTTTCGCGTCACCAAAGCCCGACTCGTGCGTCTGAACACCAGAAGCGACTTTTTTCCGGCGGCGATCCCAGGTGAGTGAAAGATCACTCATCCGATAGTGCCGGCTGGGTAGTAGTGACAAGTGAGACCAAACCACCCGCCCCGCGGGAACGAACCACCCCCGAACTGCGTTACCCACCGGTAGAGAGTCGATCAGGCTCATTCGCCGGTGACATGACCGGCAGGCTCCGCCACATGACGAGCGGCAGCAACGCAACACAGCAGCAGGAAAGGAAACATCATGGCCGACCGTGTCCTGCGCGGCAGCCGTCTCGGTTCGACGAGCTACGAGGCAGATCGCAACCACGATCTCGCTCCTCGTCGCACGGCGACCTACCGGTGTCCCCGCGACCACGAATTTGCAGTTCCGATGGCAGACGATGCCGAGGTACCCGCCGTCTGGGATTGCCGGATGCACGGGCTGCCGTCGATGTTGATCGACGGCTCGGTCCCGGAAGGCAAGGCAGTCAAGCCGCCGCGCACCCATTGGGACATGCTCCTGGAGCGCCGCTCCATCGAGGAACTCGAAGAAATTCTGAACGAACGGCTGAGCGAGCTCAAGAGCCGTCGCACCGCTTCCTGACCGACGGCGAGCCCGCTCGCCGAAGGATCTCGATCCACAGCGCCGCCCATCGACAACGATGGGCGGCGTTTGTTTTCTCTAATTCGCGCTCTCGGACGATGGCATCGCGGGGTCCGCCGTCGTCTTCGGGATGCGCGCTCTACGACGCCTGGCCAGGACCATCGCGACCGCCAACCCCAACGGTGTCGCGAGCGCGATGATCCACTCCAGCGGGCCACCGAGGACCGTGCCTGGCGTCGTCGCGGTGATCAACGGGACGGTCGGCGTCAGGTATCCCGGTGTGAACAACGGGATACTGGACTCGACGCTGCCGTCCGGTCGGATCACCGTCGAGACGCCGCTGGTTGACGAGATCAGCACCTCGCGGCCGTGCTCGACGGCTCTGACCCGGCTCATCGCTTGCTGCTGGTACGTCTCGTCGGTGTAGCCGAAGGTTGCGTTGTTGGTCTGCACGACCAAGACCTCGGCGCCGCCGTTGACAACGTCCCGGACCAGATCGTCGTAGACGACCTCGAAGCAGATGACGTCGCCGACGTTGACGCGGGCGATCTCCAGGTTGCCGGGCGTATCGCCCGGCAGGAACGTCCCGCGGACGAGGTCAACTTTGTCGGAGAAGATCCGGAAGAACGACCGGTACGGCATGTACTCACCGAACGGCAGCGGATGCCGCTTGGTGTACGTCTCGCCCGGCCCGGTCACCGGATCCCAGACGATTCCCATGTTGTATCCCTCACCGGGGGTGTCCGCCTGCACAACTGCACCGACCAGGATCGGCACCCCGATGTCCTTGGCGGCCGAACTGATCACCGCATTGGCATCGGCGTTGCGGTAGGGGTCGATGTCGGTGGAATTCTCCGGCCAGATGACCAACTCGGGCTGCGGCGACGTCCCCGCCCGGACCGCCGCGGCCAGTTCGTGGGTGCGTTGGGCATGCATGTCCAGTACTGCGCGGCGCTCGGCGTTGAATTCCAGACCCGGCCTCGGCACGTCACCCTGAATGACGGCGATCGTCCGGGTCGGCGCATCCGTGCCGTGCTGGACGGTGGCCAAACCGGCCAACCCCAGCACGAACGGAAGAACAAGCATCGCCGCGGCGCCGAGCACGCTCGCGGACCGCCGGCCCACCCGGCGTACCACCAGGGCCCGGATCAGATAGGCCAGCGCGAAACCGGACAACGCCACCAGGAAGCCGAGACCGGTCGCGCTGAGCAACGAGGCCACCGGCAACAACGGCCCATCGGGTTGGGAGAAGGCGACCGCGCCCCAGGGAAATCCACCGAACGGGACCCGGGCCCGGAGCGCCTCCCCCGTCATCCAGGCACCGGCCGCCCAGGCCGGCCACATCGGCAATCGGCGGGACGCGGCCGCGATCAACGCGCCGGCCGGCGCGGTCAGCAATGCCTCCATGACGCTGAGCGCGTACCACGGGAAGTCGCCGACGTAGATGTTGGTAAAGCTGAGCAACGGCAGGAAGAACGCCAGACCGAAGACGAAGCCGAGGCCGAACCCCGACTTCCAGCTGCGACCGTCGAGCGCCAACCCGAACAGCGCGAATCCACCGATCGCCATCCACCACTTCGTGGAGGGTGCAAAGGCGGCGTACAACGCCAGTCCCCCGACCACGGAGGCAAGAATGCGCAGCCCGCCCGGACCGATCAGCGAGCGACGCCAGCTGGTCAGGCGCCCCGGCCGGCCGGCCGACTGCTCCCTGCGGAGCCGGCGGACGGTGCTGGCCCCGACGTCCTGCGGGACGGGGATGGACGGGTCGTTGTCCACCGTCGGAGAGCCCACCGGCCCAGCGTAATGCGAACCCGAGCGGCTACGCGGCGACATCCGAGGCCGACGGTGCCAAGGGCCGTAGGGTTGAGCTTGTCCAGCCGTGCACTCGGCACGTGCACCGATCGACCAACCGGAACAGGTCTGGGACAACGGGGTGGCGCAGCAACCGGTCGACCGCTGCCAAGCCCGGCGGTGCCTGGTTTCCGGCCGCGATGCACGCAGCGTGTGCGCCCATCAGGGCGTCCGTCGACGAGTGGGGGCACCGATCGCCTCGAACACGGAACAAGGGACCAGTATTCGTGAACCAGCAACCCAGAGGATGCGTCATGCAGATCCAGGTCAGTACCGACAACAACATCGATGGTCGCGACGACCTTGCCGGCCAGGTCGAGGGCGTACTCACAGCTGCCTTGTCCCGTTTCAGCGACCAGCTCACCCGGGTGGAGGTCCACCTGGGTGACGAGAGCGCCGGCCGGTCCAGCGGCAACGACATGCGGTGCATGCTCGAGGCCCGCCAGGCCGGCCGGGCGCCGGTGGCTGTCACCAACCACGCAGCCACCCTGGATGATGCGGTCCGCGGGGCCACCGACAAGCTCGTGAGCCTGCTGGACAGCGAAACCGGGCGGTTGGGTGACCGGAAGGGCGGCGCAACGATCCGGGGCGACCGGCTGGGGTGACGTTCCCGAATGTTCGTCCTGACCGGGCCGCCCGGCTCCGGTCAGATCCCGCCGTCTGGAGAAAAGATGTTCACCCGATCCGATCTGGCCACCCTGCTGGCCGACACATCCCCGCTCGCTGTCTCGATTTTTCTGCCGACCCACGTCCGCGGCAGAGAAACGCGCCAGGACCCGATCCGGCTGAAGAACCTGACGACCCAGGCGCACGAGCAGCTGATGGCGGCGGGGATCAGTCCCGCGGACGGCGAGACCCTGCTGGCGCCGGCACTCGAACTCCTCGACGACTACCCCTTCTGGCAGCACCAGAGTCAAGGCTTGGCGTTGTTCCTCGGCGGCGGCGCAGCGCACCGATACAACGTTCCCATCCCGCTCCCCGAGCAGGTCGTGGTCGGCCCGGGTTTCCACATCAGGCCGCTGCTGCCGATCCTGGCTGCCGACGGCGCCTACCGCGTGCTGACCATCACTGCGGGCAAGGTGCGGCTGTTCGACGCGTCCCGGTTCGCCTTGACCGAGGCGGAGAACACCGGACTGCCGGACAACTTGGCCGACGACCTGGGCGAGCCAGATTACGAGAACCCGGTGCAGGCCAGCCCGGTCGCCAGACCGCATACCGGTTCGATCAACATCGGCAATGCGCAGGTCTACGGCGACAGCCCGGCCGAATGGCGAAAGGGCCGGATTGTCGAGTTCGCGCGCCGGGTCGCGATCGCCGTCGAGCAGCGGCTCGCCGCTGACCCGCTGCCGGTAGTGCTGGTTGCGGACGCCGAGATCGGCGGACAATTCCAGAAGGTCAGCACGCTGGGCCCGTTGCTGGCCGGCGTCATCGACGGCAACCCGGAGGTGATGGACAGTCAGCAACTCCACGACGCGACCTACCTGGTGATGCAGCAGCGATTGGACGCCGTTCGAGCGCAGGCATCCGACCGCGTTGAGGCGCTGCTGGGCAGCGGGGATCCACGGGCCACCACGATCACCGACGAGGTAGTCAGGGCGGCCTACCAGGGTCGTGTCGACATCGTGCTGCTGGCCGAGGAGGCAGCCGCCTGGGGACGGTACGACGAAGCGACCGATCAGATCATCAATGGTGACGCAATGCAGGCGGGAGACCTACTCGAAGCCGTGGCCGTGCAGACGTTGCGGCACGGCGGAGTCGTCCACCTGCTGGCGGAAGCACAGATGCCGGGCCCCGTCACGGCCGCGGCCATCCTGCGCTACTGACCAAGGCATGCCGGTCACGATCGACCGGCCGCGGGGCCGACCCGGCAACGAGGCCGACTGGCGACGCAGCCGTCGAGAGTGAAGAGTTGGGGAGTCAAAGGGGGAAGGCTGTGACCGGACGTTCTCGCGGTTCCGTTTCGGTCCTCGTTGCCGTCCTGCTCGTCGCGGTTTCGGGCACAGCGGGTTGCAGCACGCCCACTTCGGGCACGGCAGCCGCGCCAGCAGCAGCTGCCGGGAGCTCGGCCGAACCCTCTGCGACGGCGTCGCGATCGCTCACGCCGTCCACCACAGCGCTCACGCCGTCCACCACAGCGACAACAGCGAACTCGACGGTGACGACGACCGCACCCGCCACGACTCCCGAAACGACCGCACCCGCCGACACCCCCGCGACGACGACACCCGCGGTTCCGCCCACCGACCTGAGCGGCGAGGTCTACGGCTTCGTGACCGCCGTTGACGTCGCCCAATCCCAGATCACCCTGGACAAGGTTGATTGGTTCACGGGGGCCGCCGCGCAGCAGGCTTGCGCAGAGGATGGGGTGACCCAGACCGACAACAACTGGTGCATCGGCTACTACTACCGCAATGTCAACCCGGCCCTACGGGTTGTCGCGGTCAGCCCGCAGGCGACCATCAGCACACTCGAGGGTGCGCATAGTGTGCCGAGCGACCTGGCAACGGTGGCCTCTCGGGTCGGCGTCACCGGGGGAAGCTCGACCTATCAACTGACGGTGAGCGACGGCATTGTCACCGAGCTGCGCGAGATGTACCGCCCGTAGCACTTGGCGGTCGAGGCGAATCCGCACTCGCCCAGTCCACCAGCTCCAGAACGTGCTGGTACTGCGCTCCGGTCGCCCGGGTCATGCCCAGCTCGCAGGTGCGGTTGCAGGATGCGAACGCGTCGAACGACCCTGAAACCACCTCGGCTGCTTGGGCTTTCGTCGCGGCGGCGGTCAGTTCGGGGTGCAGCAGCCCGCGGTCGCCGGCGAACCCACAGCATCCCCAGCTGTCCGGGACCGTGACGGATTCGGCGACCGCTGCCGCCACGCCGCGCAGGGAATCGTTCAAGCCCATCCGGGTGGAAGAACAGGTCGGGTGCAGTGCCAGCGACCGGATCTTGCGCGTCAGGGAGAGGTTGGGCAGCACGCGCTCGTCGACAAATGCAACGGCGTCAACGATCCGCAGCGTTGCGTAGCCGCTTTCCGCATCGGCGATTTCCGCCTCCAGCATCTGCCGAAGGCCCTCGGTGCAGGACGCCGCGTCACACACGATCGGCAGTTCACCCTGCCTGCTGGCCGCCCACAACGCGGGTAGCACCCGCCTGGCCATTTCCGCGTATCCGGCCTTCATACCCTTGGAGCGCCAGGGGGTTCCGCAGCACAGGTTCGGCAGATCCGGCGGGTACGCCAGGGTGATGCCGGCTCGTGCACAAATCTGAACAAAGGACTCGCGTACCCCCGGTCCCGCCTCGCTGGGGCCGAACATGGTGCCGACACACGCCGTGAAGTACACCGCGTCGGCGACCGCCGCCACTGGTTGGCCGCCGTCGTGAGGCTGCTGTGCGGGCGCGTTGGGGTCTGCACTCGGGCGGGGCCGGCCACCGACCGGCAACTCCGCCGACCAGAGCGGCAGGGTGTCCGGATCGATCACTTTGCGGCCCAGGGTGTTCGGCCCGGTGACCAGGCCGGTAGGCAGTTTGCCGGCCGCGGTCAACGCCAGCGAGGCGGCGCGGGTGGTTCCCGCCCAGTGCTTCGCTGCGGCCGTCCAGCCCTTTGCGGCGAGTTTGCCGGCGTTGTCGGCCCGCAGGCGCTTCATCAGGTCGCCGGTGTTGATCAGCACCGGGCAGGCGGTCTGGCACATGCCGTCAACCGCGCAGGTGTCGATGGCGTCGTACTCGTATTCCTGCTGGAGCTGGCCGACAAGTGCTGTGTCACCGGCGGACTCGGCCCGCCGCATTTCCCGGCGCAACACGATCCGTTGCCGCGGAGTCGTTGTCAGGTCCTTGCTCGGGCAGACCTGTTCGCAATAGCCGCATTCCACGCAGCGGTCGACCTCTGACTCGACGGTCGGGGTGACCTTGAGGTGGCGGATGTGGGCGTCGTCGTCATCGGTGATCAGCACTCCGGGATTGAGCATGCCCCGCGGGTCACACAGCCGCTTGATCTCCCGCATGACGTCGTACAGCTCATCGCCGTACTGCCGACGGACGTACGGCGCCATCATCCGGCCGGTGCCGTGCTCGGCCTTCAGGGATCCACCCTGTCCCAGAACCAGTTCCACCAAGTCCTGGGTAAAACCCTGGAAGCGGTCCAGCGGTCCCCCGCCGCCGAGCTGCTCGGTGAGCATGAAATGGATGTTGCCGTCCTTGGCATGCCCGAAGATGACGCTGTCCGCGTAGCCGTGCCGGCCGAAGAGTCCGGTCAACCGTTCGCAGGTTTCCAGCAGCGCCGGAACGGGGACGACAATGTCTTCGAGCAGTGCAGTGGTGCCGGACGGGCGGGCTTCGGCAACCGTCGCGTAGAGACCCTTGCGGGTGTGCCACAGCCGCGCCCGCATGCGTGGGTCGGCGGTGAGTTCTGTGGGTCCGGCAACCGGCAACTCCTTCAGTACTGGGTGCGCCGCGGCACTGAGTTCGGCAACGGCCGCCGCCGAATCGGCCTGGTACTCCACCAGCAGCGCTGCGTGCCGGTCGACGACGATCCGCCGCAGACTTTCGTCGGCCCTGGCGTCCGCCTGGCCGACGCGCAGCGACGCGGAGTCCAGCAGTTCGATGGTGGCCGGCCCGGTCTCCAACAGGGCCGGCAATGAACCCGTTGCGCCGCTGAGCGAATCGAAGACCAGCAGCCCCGTCATCGCGTGTTTGAGCAACGGAACGGTGCGCATGACAACGGATGCCACGAACGCGAGGGTGCCCTCGCTACCGACCACCAGGTGGCTCAAGATGTCCACCGGGCGGGTGTGGTCGAGCAGCGAGTTCAGCCCGTAGCCCATGGTGTTCTTCATCGAGAACTGTTGCTCGATCACCCGAACGGACGTCGGGTTCTCCCGGACGCGGTCGCGCAGCCGCGACAACCCCTCGTGGAGAGCGGGTTCGAGCGAGCGCAACCGGTCGTCCGCATCGACCGCACCGGTGTCGATGACGGTGCCGGACGGCAGCACCAGAACAAGCGAATCCATCGTGTTATAAGT
The DNA here is from genome assembly GCA_963730295.1 of uncultured Actinomycetota bacterium. Classification (GTDB taxonomy): domain Bacteria; phylum Actinomycetota; class Actinomycetes; order Mycobacteriales; family Nakamurellaceae; genus Nakamurella. The sequence goes on from CAVSRE010000022.1 coordinate 307,943, forward strand.
GTTGGCGACGGTCCCGCATGCCATTCCGCTCGAGTTGTTGGCGACGACACCGCCCAGGGTGCAGGCGATCTCGCTGGCCGGGTCCGGGCCGAGCTTGCGCCCGAGGCGGGCCAGCCTGGCGTTCACCTGACGCACTGTCGCGCCCGGCCCGATCCGCACGCGCCCGCCGCCGTCGAGGATCTCGATGTCCCGGAAGTGCCGGCGGGTGTCCACCAGAATCCCGTCCGTCACCGCCTGGCCGCTCAGGCTGGTGCCGCCGGAGCGGAAGGTCATCGGGACACCCTGGGCCGCCGATACGGCGAACAGCCGCCCGACGTCGACAGCGTCGGCCGGGGTGGCGACGGCACTGGGGGTGAGCGCGAAATGCGAGGCGTCATGACCCATTGCCAACCGGTCGGTGGCCCGGCTCCGGACCTGACCGACCCCGGGAAGGGCGCGTCCCAGTGCTGCCAACAGGTCCGGCGGCGACGCAGCGAGCGTGCTGCTGGGGCCCGGTACTTCTCTCACGGTGCTCCTCGCCTTACTGACGTCGTTGTCGATCAGGGCAGACCGGATCACGAACCCACGACCATCCAGCCGAGGACCGGCGTGGACTGCAAGTAGATCAGTACGCACATACCCAGCAGCAGGCCGAGGCTCCAGAAGATCACCTTGCGCAGCAACAGGTGTTCCTTGTGCTCCATGCCCACGACGACGGCCGCGATGGCCAGGTTCTGCGGCGAGATCATCTTGCCGAGCACGCCGCCGGAGGTGTTGGCCGCCGCCAGCAGGTACGGGCTGATGCCGGTCCGGGTGGCGGCGGTGGTCTGCAACAAGCCGAACAGCGAGTTGGCGGAGGTGTCGGATCCGGTCACGGCAACGCCGATCCAGCCCACAACCGGCGACAGGAACGCGAAGAAGCCGCCGGTCGCCGCGAGGGCAAGGCCCAGAGTGACCGTTTGACCGGAGAAGTTCATGACGTACGAGAGGGCGAGCACGGCCACGACGGTCAGAATCGTCCATTTCAGTTGCACGATGACGGCGATCAGGGCGCCGAACGCGCGGGATGGCGAGATCTGATAGACCAAGGCGGTCAGGATGCCGGCAATCATCAGTACCGTGCCACCTGCGGTGAAGACGTTCAGGTTGTAGTTGGATGCGGACAGCGGCTGGCCCGCGCTGTTGAGAACCTCCAGGCCCGGCCAGGCGAACTTCCAACCTGAGTGCGCGGGGCTGTTCGGGTCGCCGGGAACGCCTTCCAGGAATTCCTTCAACGGCCCGAACGAGACCAGGGTGAAGAGGGCGACGACGATCAGGTACGGCGCGAACGCCAGCAATGCCTCACGCTTGCTGACCGGACCGGACGCCGGATCGGCTCCGCCGGTCCCGGAACCAGTGCCTGCGGAACCAGTGTTCCCGGATCCGCCACTGCCCGATCCTGAGGTGCCCACCGGGATGGGGGTGTTTGCGCTGTCGCCGGCGTGAATCTCGACCGGGGTCTCGGCGGCGACGATTTCCGACGGTTGCCAGACTCGCAGCAGCAGCACCAGCGCAAGTGCACCGGCCAGGGCCGCGATGATGTCGGCGACCTGGTAGTTGAAGTAGTTGGAGCTGAGAAACTGTGCGACCGAGAATGCAAGGCCACCGACGAGTGCCGCCGGCCAGGTCTGCCGGACACCGCGTTTGCCGTCAACCATCAACACGAGGATCAGCGGCACGAACACGGCCAGGATCGGGGTCTGCCGGCCGACCATCGCACCCAGCAGGTTCGGGTCCAACCCGGTGATCTTGCCCAGGGTGGTGATCGGTACGGCGATGGCACCGAAGGCGACCGGCGCCGTATTGGCGACCAGGGCCACCGACGCGGCTTTGATCGGCGAGATGCCGACCGCGATCAACATGACCGCGGTGACCGCGACGGGAGTTCCGAAACCGGCAAGTGCCTCCAGCAGCGCCCCGAAGCAGAACGCGATGATGATGGCCTGAATGCGCTGATCCGGCGACAGTGAACCGAAGGCCCGGCGGAGCACCAGGTCATAACCGGTGAGCTCGGTCATCCGGAAGATCCAGATCGCGGTCAGCACGATCCAGATGATCGGGAACAGGCCGAAGGCCGCCCCCTCGCTTGCCGCGAGGAGCGCCTGACCGGCGGGCATGCCGAACGCGAAGATGGCCACCGCCAGGGCGACGCCAAGGGAGGCGAGTCCCGCCTGCCAGGCCTTCCAGTGCAATGCGCCGAGCAGGACGAACAGGGTCAACAACGGTAGGGCCGCGACGAGCGCGGAGAGGGCGAGGGACCCCCAGACCGGATTGGCAACCTGCTGAAACATCGGCACTCCTTTGTGACGGGCCCGGTGAGGCCAGTGGTGGTGTCCTGCGGTCTTGGTGTCCAGTGGTGATGTCCGGACGACCGCGATCAGGAGATCCCTGATATGAGCCACGGATAGTGACTCACGGTGATTGCTCGCGGCGCTGTGTATTACTTGATCAATAAGTTGTAAGACAAGTACACACGCCTGTCAACCCCAAAAGCAGATTGCGAGACAATTGATACCTCGATGGCGTAGCGTCGGAACTGATCCCTAGCCGCACCCGGCCATGGCTCGTAGAGGAATAGGTCCTGGTCTGCAGTGATTGCCTGCCAGGGACATTTGGGAGATCGAGGCGCAGTGTGAAGGGTTTGAAGACCGTTTCCGTGGTCGACGCGTTGACCACGTCGTTGCGCTCTCGTGTGCTCGACGGTCAGATCGACGCCGGGGTCGGGCTGACCGAGACCGACGTGGCGACGGAGTACGAGGTGTCCAGGCCGACGGCCAAGACCGCGATCAGCCAACTGGTGCAGGAAGGTTTGTTACGCCGCGAGGCGCACAAGTCAGCGCAAGTGCCGAGTCTGTCCCGCGAGGACATCGAAGACCTCTTCCTGGTCCGGATGCCGCTGGAACTCGAGGTTGTCCGATTGGTCATTGGAAAGGAGATCCCCACCGCGGCGGCCGATGCGGTAGCAGAGTTGGCCGCGATCGCCCCCGAAGCCGGACACAGCAAGTTCGTGGAGGCCGACCTTCGGTTCCACCGGGCGTTGGTCCGCGCAGTGCACAGCCCGCGGCTGACTCGCCTCTATCAGGCACTCAGTGGGGAAATCCACCTGTCGATGGTGCAGTCCCGGTACGCCCTGGGTCGCGACCGGATCGTGGCCGAGCACAGTGGGGTGTTGGCCGCGTTGGAGGCCGGCGACGCCGCCAAGGCCGAACTGCTGATGCGCGACCACCTCGAGGGCGCGCGCGACGCGCTGGCCGAACAGTTCGCGAGGTCAACCGACCGGCGCTGAGCTGGGCCTGGTCGGCAGGCCCCGGACGGCGCTGGTCAACGTCGGCCGGCGCCTGCCGACTTCGGCGCGGTCGACTCGTTCCCGGGGGCATCGGTTTCACCGAAAAGTCCCGCATCGAAGACAACCCGTCCGGCGACCAGTGTCGCCAGCGTTTTCGGAAGCTCGACACCAGGCGTCAGGTCGGGCAGCAGCGGCACCCTGGACCGCGGATCCGTCGACCAGCGCGCGACCTTCGGGTCGGCGGCCGGCCGGACGAGTTCACCAGCCCGCACGATCGCCAGGTGCGCGGGTGCCCCGATGGTGATGGTGCCGATTCCCCGATCTGTCCGGCCCGCCGCGCGATGCCCGCCCCTGGTGTGCGCGGTGAACGCAGCCCGGGCGGACAGTTCGCTGCCGGGCGTGCGGTGATGGGCTGCCGCCTGAACCGCGGCCCATGGGTTCGCCGCCGTCACCGGCGCGTCCGAACCGAACGCCAGCGCGACGCCGGCGCGGGCCATCGTCGCGAATGGGTTCATGGCGGCCGCCCGGTCGGCGCCGAGCCGGCGCTCGTAGAGACCCTCCTGTCCACCCCAGGCATCGTCGAACAGCGGCTGCATGCTGGCCACCATGCCGGCGGCGGCGAAGGCCGCGATCGCGTCGTCGTCGGCCATCTCCGCGTGCTCGATGCGGTGGGCGCAGCCGGCCAGTCGCACCGTTGCGTTCTCCCCCAGCCGCCGACCTGCTTCCAACAGTCCCGCGGCAACGGCGCTGACCGCGTCATCACCGATGGCATGGAAACCCGCCTGCACCCCGGCCAGCGTGCAGGCCACCAGATGATCGGCGATCTGCTGCTCGGTCAGGTACCGCACCCCGCAGCTGTCAGCGTCATCGAGGTACGGCCTGCTCAGCGACGCCGTTCGCGAGCCGATCGCCCCATCGACGACCAGGTCGCCGCCGAGGCCATGCGCGCCGGACTGCGCCAGCAGTTCTCGGGCCTGGTCCGGATCGGTGACTGCCGCAGCCAGATAGCCGCGGACCGGGATCGGGCCGTCCAGCGCCAGCAGTGCCGCCAGGTCGGTACGGCCGGTCACGTCCCCGGCGCCACATTCATGGACTTCGACGGTCCCGTTGGCCGCCGCCGACCGCAGGAACGCCTGTCGTGCCGTGACCCGCTGCGCCGGTGAGAGTTGTTGCCTGGCAAAGGCTCGCACCGCTGCGTGGGCCAATTGGGTGACCGGCGCTGAGGCCGACCAGCCGGCCAACCCGGCACTGTCCGTGATCCGATCGGCAAGCGCGCTGCTCACCAGCGCCGAATGTACGTCGACCCGGGACAGGTACGTCGGGCGATGACCGACCGCCTCGTCGATCTCACTGCGGGTCGGCGGCCGGTTCTCCGGCCATCGTGACTCCTCCCAGCCATGCCCCCAGAGCATGCCGTCCGGATGGCTGGCCGCGAATTCCCGAACGGCGGCCAGGCACTCGGCCAGCGACCGCGCGCCGGACAGATCGAGCCCGGCAAGTGCGAGGCCGGCGTCGGTGGTGTGCACGTGCGCATCGACGAAGCCGGGGATCACCAACGCACCGTCGAGATCGATCACCCGGTCGGGGGTCCCGGCCACCGGGATGGCATGTTCACCGCCGATCCAGCTGATGGTCGAACCGTCGACCGCGATCGCGGTGGCGTCCGGATCGGCGCCGGTGTGGATCCGGCCGTTGCGGAGCAGGGTGAGCGTCACCGGGCCTAGTCAACCCCATGAGTGGGCCTCATCCCGGTTGTCGGAGGCATCTGTCACAGTAGGTCGGTGAGCATGACGCCCGAATCCACCAGCGTGCGAGTCGACCTGGCCACCGGTCTCACCGCCGCCGAGGTCGCGCAGCGCGTTGCCCGCGGTCAGGTCAATGCCACCAGCCAGGCGTCATCGCGCTCACTCTGGATCATCTTCAAGACCAACGTCTTCACCAGATTCAACGCCATCCTGGGGGCGCTGTTCATCCTGATTCTGAGCACCGGTTCGCTGGCCGACGGGCTCTTCGGTGTCGTCCTGGTGGTCAACTCGGCGATCGGGATCACCCAGGAGTACCTGGCGAAGCGGAAGCTGGACCAGCTCGCGCTGCTCAACTCGCCGACCACCAAGGTGCTGCGGGACGGCGTGTTGAGCGAGATCCCCACGGCCGACGTTGTTCTGGACGACCTGATCGAGCTACGCACCGGGGATCAGGTGCCCGCCGACGGTCACATGCTGTCCACCTCGGGACTGGAGATCGACGAGTCCAACCTCACGGGAGAGGCGGACGCGATCCCGAAATCCGACGGCGACGAGGTCCGCTCCGGGACCACTGTGGTGGCCGGAATCGGTCGCTTCAGTGCGGCGGCGGTCGGTCCGGACGCTTACATCAACAAGATCGCCGCCGAGGCCAAGAAGTTCACCAAAACCCGCTCCGAGATACAGGAGTCGGTCAATCAGCTCCTGAAATACATCACCTGGATCATCATCATCGCGTTGCCATTGCAGCTCTGGTCGCAGTGGCGGGCGATCGGTGATCAGGGCTGGCAGCAGGTGGTCATCCGGTCAACGGGCGGCCTGGTGGGGCTGGTCCCGGAGGGCCTGGTACTGCTGACGTCGGTGGCGTTCCTGCTGGCCGCGGTACAACTCACCCGGCAACAGGTTCTGGTCCAGGAACTTCCAGCCGTCGAGGGTCTGGCCAGGGTCAACATCGTCTGTCTCGACAAGACCGGAACCCTCACCATCGGCGACATCGCCTACGAGGATTGCCAGCCGTGCGCGGAGATGACCGCGGACGAGGTCCGCGAGGCGTTGGGAGCGTTGGCCGACGACGCCAACGCGAACGGCACCTTGAAGGCACTGGCCGCGGCGTTGCCCGCGCCCGACGATTGGCAGCGCGAGGTCACCATTGCCTTCAACTCGGCCCGTAAATGGAGCGCAGCCTCGTTCAGCGGGCGCGGATCGCTGGTCTTCGGGGCACCGGATGTGCTGTTGTCGGAGGACGACCCGTTGCGCACGAAGGTCAGCGAGCTGGCGGCGACGGGCCGCCGCGTGCTGCTGCTGTCCCGCTCCGATGCCGCCTTGCAGGGTCAGGAACTGCCGACCGGCATGGCACCGGAGGCGCTGATCACGCTGACCGAACAGCTTCGGCCGGACGCGGCTGAGACGTTGCAGTACTTCAAGGATCAGGGCGTCCGGGTCAAGATCATCTCGGGCGACAACCCGACGACGGTCGGCGCCATTGCCCGCCGGGTGGGTCTGGATGTCGGACCCGATGATCTCGTCGATGCCCGCAAGATCGGTGTCGACCCGGAGGAACTACGCGAGATCGCAGAGCAGACAACGGTGTTCGGTCGGGTGTCACCGGAACAGAAACGGATGCTGGTACAGGCGCTGCAACGTAATGGGCATGTGGTCGCGATGACCGGTGACGGCGTCAACGACGCACTCGCGCTCAAGGACGCCGACATAGGGGTCGCCATGGGGAACGGCGCGCAGGCCACCAAGGCAGTCGCTCAATTGGTGCTGCTGGACGGCAAGTTCTCCCACCTGCCGTCCGTGCTGGCCGAGGGCCGCCGGGTGATCGGCAACGTCGAACGAGTCGCCAACCTGTTCGTCGCGAAGAACGTGATGAGCCTGGTCGCCATCATCTCGGCGGCGCTGTTCGTCCTGCCGTTCCCGTTCCTGCCCCGGCACCTGACCCTGGTTTCCGCGGTGACGATCGGCATCCCGGCGTTCTTCCTGGCCCTGGGGCCGAACAAGCGCCGCTACATTCCCGGGTTCCTGCGCCGGGTGCTGCGGTTCGCTGTCCCGGCCGGTGTGGTGTCCGGCGTCGTGGTGCTGGTGTCGTACCTGCTCGCCCGGAATGCGGTCGGCGCGCCTCCTGCGTCGGAATGCCTCGTGCAAACCGGAGGCAGCGACAGCGTGTCCAACCTGATCTGCTGGCAGCCATCCACCGCTGCGACCATTTCGCTGCTGTTCACCGCGTTCTGGATCCTGGTGGTGTTGTCCAGGCCCTTCAAGCCCTGGAAGGCACTGCTGGTCGGGTCCATGGTTGCGATCGCCGCACTGGCGTTCATCACCCCGCTCGGCCAAAGCTTCTTCAACTTCTCGTTGACGCCGACCACGCTCTGGGAGTCTCTGGCAGTCGGTGCCGTCGGCGCGTTGGGGATTGAGATCATCTACCGCACGGAGCCGGCGATGCGGGCCGCCGCGGCGGACTGACGGCGCATCGGCAGAATGATCAGGTGCGAAGGACGTGAATTCGAGAGTCCCCTGACGGCAATGCACTCCGATCACCCGACCGGTGAACCCCCATAGTCGAGGCAGGCCGAATCGGCGTCGATCAGCGGTATCGCGGTCAGGGTGCGGATTGGGGTTGATCGGTTCGCCCGCTCCGGTCTGGCGGCCCAGCGCTCTGCGCCGTCGACGGTTCACCCGGGGGCTTACCCCCGGGCAGCAGGAATGCCGCACCGACCATCACGAGCGCGAGCACCAATGCGGCGGCGAAGACGTCGTGGGTCGCGCCTGCGAGTGCCGATGGTGTGACGGTACTTGCGGTCGCGCCGCCAAGCGTCGCATTGGCGATGGCACCGAACACCGCAACACCGATCGCGCTACCGATGGACCGGAAGAACAGGTTGTTGGCCGTGACGACGCCGCGCTCGGACCAGCCAACACTGCTCTGAGCGGCAATCAGGGTCGGGCTGGCGACCAAACCCATCCCGAGACCGACCACGAAGCAGCTTGCGGCGACCTGCCAGACGCCTGACGACGAGCCGAGCCGGGTGCACATGCCAGCACCCGCCACCACGAGCACGCTGCCGATCAAGGCCGTCTTGCGAAAGCCCAGGCGAAGGTAGAACCGGCCCGACAGTGCCGCCGAGATCGGCCATCCGATCGTCAAGGTCGCGAGCGCGAAACCGGCCACCAACGGCCCGGTGCCGAGAACGGTCTGCACGAACGTGGGAACGTAGGTCGTCAACCCAAGGAGTACCGCGCCGACCAGCAGGGCGATGACGGCGCTGGCCAGCAGGACCCGGCGGGTGAACACCCAGAGCGGCAGCACCGGTTCGGCCGCGCGCCGCTGTACCGCAACGAACAGCGCGATCAGCAACGCACCGCCCGACAGGATCGCGATGCTGGTCCGCGAGTTCCAGGCCCATGCCTGCCCACCCTCCAGTAGGCCGAGGATCAGCAGCGTGCAGCCAATGGTCAGACTCGCGCTGCCGAGGTAGTCGATCTGCCGGCGGACCCTGGGCCGTGCCGGTTCGCGGAACTTCCTGATCAGCATCCAGGCGGCCAGGCCGCACAGCGGGATGTTCACGAAGAAGATCCAGCGCCAGGTCAAGTACTGCGCGAAAACTCCGCCGAGCGTGGGGCCGACGACCGCGGAGATCGCCCAGACGCTGGCCAGGTACCCCTGCGCCTTGGCTCGTTCGGCGAGCGTGTAGATATCGCCGGCGATCGTCACGCTCATCGGTTGGACGGCGCCGGCACCCAGGCCCTGAACCGCTCGAAACGCGATCAGTGCAGGCATGCTCCAGGCGAACCCGCAGAGGATCGACCCGAACAGGAACAGTCCGATCCCGAACAGCATGATCGGTTTGCGGCCGAACAGGTCCGCCAGCTTGCCGTACACCGGCACCGAAACTGCCTGCGCCAGCAGGTAGACCGAAAACAACCAGGGAAACTGCGAGAACCCGCCGAGGTCGGCGACAATCGACGGTACCGCGGTCGCGACGATGGTGGAGTCCAGGGCGACCAGGGACGTGCTCAACATCAGCGAGATCAGGATCGGCCCGCGCTCCGACCGGAACCCCACAGCGGTCGACGAACCGGACGACGAGGCAGCCGGAGAGGACGCTGACGGTGCCACCGGCCTCTCCTCTCTGCCGAGCCGACGTCGCCGACCTGGGTTTCTGTTTCCCAGGCTAACGTCTTCACACCCGCGCGGACCAATGTGCTCGATTGGTGACTGGTGTGACGGGAGTAGCCGGGTTGAGCCGCGCTGGGGAAGTTGATCCGCGCGGACGCCCGGGCCGCCTTGCGTCAGCCGGGCAGCGGGAGAGGCTCCAGCCCGGTGTGTTCGGCGGCAAAGGCCAATTGATCGGCGTACTCGGCGGCCAGTGCCCTTGCTGGTTTCCCCATCCCATGCCCCGCCCTGGTGTCGACGCGCAGCAGGACCGGACCGGGGCCGCCCTGGCAGCGCTGCAGTTCGGCGCCGAACTTCAGGGAATGCGCCGGCACCACCCGGTCGTCGTGGTCACCGGTACAGATCAACGTCGGCGGGTAGGACGCACCCGGCACCAGGGCGTGCAACGGCGAGTACGCGCGCAGTACCTCGAAATCCGCGGCGTCCTCGGGGGTGCCGTAGTCCGTTGTCCAGGCCCAGCCGATGGTGAACAGGTGGAACCGGAGCATGTCCAGCACCCCCACGGTGGGCAGGGCCGCGGCGAACAGCTCCGGGTGCTGGGTCATCGCGGCGCCGACCAGCAGTCCGCCGTTGGACCTGCCGTGCACCGCCAGCTGCGCCGCCGTCGTCACCCCGGAGTCGATGAGCTCGTGCGCGCAGGCGAACAGGTCGTCGAACACGTTCTGCTTCTGCCGCAGCATCCCGGCCTTGTGCCATTCCGCACCGAACTCGCCGCCGCCCCGCAGATTGGCAACGGCCAGCACCCCGCCGGCCGCGACCCAGGTAGCGAACATGGCGGAGAAGCTCGGCAACACGGGGATGTCGAATCCGCCGTACCCGTACAGCAGGGTGGGCCGTGGCTCTGCGGGCAGGTCGGCACGCCGCAGCACCGTCATCGGAACCACCGTGCCGTCAACGGAAGTGCCATGGCGACGCTCGAAAGTGACTGCAGGCAAAACCATCTCCGGTCCCGGCAGCGGCAGGGCCGAAAGGACCGTCGGGGAGACAGCGAGGTCCAGCCCATATGACCGGGCCCGCGTCGTGAAAGAGGTGACGCCAATATAGATCTCGCTGCTCCGGTCCCGGGCGTTCAATGCCGTCACCGAGATCGGTGCTGGCAATGCCGGCCAGTCTCGATGGGCGCCGCCCCGGTCGACGATCTCGATCCGATGGGCCGCGTCGGCGGACCACAGCAGCACAAATGATCCGGCCGCCGGCCGAACGTCGACCAGCACGTCGACACTGTGCTCGGCGATGATCTCCAACCAGGGCGCAGGTGGACGCCCGAGGTCGACCGCCACCAATCGGCCCCGCGGCGCATCGAGTTCGGTTCGCAGATAAAGGATGTCGCCGTCGGATGCGACGACTTGGTGGGCGTCGGACAACTCCTCGACAACGGCCACCGCCTCCTCGGCCACGTAGCTCCGGCCGGCCTCGTCCACCAACAGTCGACGAGCATGTATCGCGCTGCGGGAGTCGGTGCCCGGACTGCTGGTCAAGACCAGCCACCGGCCGTCGGCGGCCACCCACGGATCGGCCATCCACTCATGTGCCGCCGGCCGGGACCAGATGATGTCGTCCGCGGCGGGATCGTCGCCCAGTCGATGCAGCATCAGCTTCCCGGCGCCCATCGCCGCGGTGAACTCGCCGCCGGTCGGTTCCGGGTAGCGCCAGTACAGGAACCCGGACTCGTCGGGTAACCACGTCGGGTCGATCCACTTGGTCCACGGCAACTCGTCCGGCAGGTCGTCGCCGGTCGCCACCTCCAGCACCCGGATGGTCCGCCAATCCGAGCCGGCCTCGGATAACGCGTAGGCCAGGTACCGGCCATTCGGGCTGACCCGGACCGCCGTCATCGCGACCGTGCCGTCCGCGGACAGGGTGTTCGGGTCGACCAGCAGATTGGGTGCATCGAACAACGCGTCGAGCGAGTCCGCGGCAAAAAGTTGATCTTGATCCAACTCGCCCGGGTTGGCGATCACGAAGTACCGGCCGCCACGTTCCCAGGGTGCCCCGCGGCGGGGCGCCGTCAGCAACGCCGTGGTCAGCTCAAGAAGCGGTGCGGTTGCGGTCAGCGCAGCGAGATAGGGCGCGGACAAAGCATTCTGGGCATCGACGAAGGCCCGGGTCCGGGCCGAATCCGGGTCCTCGAGATAGCGGTACGGATCGGCCACGGTGACGCCGTGCAGAACCTCGGAGATGTCGTCCCGGACTGTCGTCGGGTAGGTGGTGGGCACGCCCTGATCCCATCACGCGGGCAGTTGGCGCGGCGCGGCGGCTGGCCCGAGTCAGCTGACCGACAGGTTCAGTCGTCGTGACCGTCGGCCGGCTGGAGGTCCGAGTCGCCGTCGCCCTCGGACAGCGGTGCGGTGACCGGGCGATTCTCGTAGGGCGTGGACAGCACCACAGTGGTTTTCGTCGACAGGCCCGCACTGGCGCGGATCTGCGCCAGCAGCGCCTCGAGCGCGGCCGGCGATGCGACCCGCACCTTGACGATGTACGACTCGACGCCCGCGACCGAATGGCACGCCTCGATCTCCGACATCCCGGCCAGCCGCTGGGGATAGTCGTCAGGCGCAGCGGGATCGATCGGCGTCAGGGAGACGAACGCGGTCAGTGGGAGCCCGATCTGTTCGCAGTCGATCTGGGCGGAGTACCCGCGGATCACCCCACGCTTCTCCAGCCGCCGTACCCGCTGGTGGACGGCGGACACGGACAGACCCACCCGTTCGGCCAGATCGGTGTAGCTGCATCGACCGTCGGCGGCGAGTACGGCCGCGATCCTGGCGTCGAGTTCCTCCAGCATGCGAAACGTCCTCTCAGCTCTCATCCGTCGGCGCCGACGATGGTCAACACCGTCGGCGCCTTGTTCATCAGGACCGGACCCTCGGTCCCCACCACCACGATGTCCTCGATCCGGACCCCGAACTCCCCGGGCAGGTAAATGCCCGGTTCGACAGAGAAGGCCATGCCGGGTTCGAGCGCCGTGGCGTTACCGGCGACCATATAGGGGTGTTCGTGCACCTCGAGACCGATGCCATGGCCGGTCCGAGTGATGAAATATTCACCGTAACCGGCCTGCTCGATCACTCCGCGGGAGGCGGCGTCGATGGATTCGGCGCTGGCGCCCGGACGAACCGCCGCAACGCCCGCGGCCTGCGCCCGACGGACGATTTCATACACCTCGGTCACCCGCGGGCTCACTGACCCGCCGGCCTCCGGTGCAACGACGTACGTCCTGGTGCAGTCGGAGAAGTAGCCGGACGGCATCGGACCACCGATGTCGATCACCACCGGGTCGCCGGGCTCGATCGTCCGGTCCGACGCCTCGTGATGCGGGCTCGCGCCGTTGGGTCCCGAGCCGACGATGACGAAGTCCGGCCGCGCATGACCTTCGGCGACGATCGCCGCTGCGATGTCGGCGGCAACCTCGTTCTCCGTCCGGCCGGCTCGCAGCCATTCGGCGATCCGGCGCTGCACCCGGTCGATGGCCGCGCCGGCGGCCGCGAGTGCGTCCACCTCGTCGGCCCCTTTGCGCATCCGCAACTCCGCGATCGCCTCCCCGGCCAACGTCAACTCCGAGCCCGGCACGATCGCCTGGGCGTTCAGCGCATGCACCGCAGGCATGTGGTAGTCCACCGCCAGTACGCGGGCGTCCGCCGGCAGCAGTCCGGCCAACGCCAGGTACGGGTCCTCACCGTCGGTCCAGGTGGTGATCGGCAGCCCCAGAGATTCCGCGGGGGTGCCGGTCCAGCCGAGCCGCTCCAGGGTGGGAACCAGTAGGGCCGGTTCGCCGATGGCGGGCACCACCAGGCAGGTGAGTCGCTCATGGGAGGCGACCGAATGACCGATGAAGTACTCCAGGTCAGGACCCGGCGCGATCAGGATGACGTCGGCGCCATAGTGTCCGGCCTGTTCGGCCAGTCGGGCCAGCCGGTCGGCGAAGGCAGGTACTGCGGTTTCCGGGCTGGAACTGGTGGTGTTGGACGGTTCGGCCATCCACGGAGCCTAGAGCGCACGCAGCTCACTCAGCGCGTTGGCGTGCCCATCCCGGCCGGGCGCGAATTCCAGGTCCGCGACGACGCCAGGTGCCGCTCCTCCCGGTAGCGTCCCCGCCATGCTTCAGTTGCTCGACCTCGCGGGAATCTACTTCCGGGCGTTCTTCGCCGTCCCGACCTCGACCACATCGCCGGACGGGCGGCCGGTGAACGCGGTCCGCGGATCGCTGGACATCCTGGCCAGGGTGATCACCGACGCCCGGCCGACCCGGGTGATCGCCTGTCTCGACCTCGATTGGCGACCGGCCTGGCGGGTTGAGCTGATCCCGTCCTACAAGACGCACCGGGTGCTGGAGGCGCAAAACTCGGCCGAAACCACAGCGGCTGTCGCGCCCTCGCAAACACCCCACAGTGGAACCGCGGGACCGTCCACCGATATCGAGGTGGTCCCGGACGAACTGTCGCCGCAGGTGCCGATCCTGCTCGACGTGCTCGACGCGATCGGCATCTCGACCGCCGGTGCCGTCGGATTCGAGGCCGATGACGTCATCGGAACCCTCACCGCGACCGAAACCACGGATCCGATCGAGGTGGTCACCGGCGATCGGGACCTGTTCCAGGTCGCCAGGGACACCGACCCGACCGTCTGCGTGCGCTACATCGGCGCCGGAATGAGCAAGGCGGCGGTGTACCGGGCGGCGGATGTGGCGAGCAAGTATGGGATTCCGCCCGGCACCTACGCGGATTTCGCCGCATTGCGCGGCGACCCGTCCGACGGACTTCCCGGCGTCGCCGGCGTGGGCGACAAGACGGCAGCCACTTTGATCAACCGGTTCGGCTCCATCGAGGGCCTGCTGGCGGCGATGGACGGGCGGTCGACGGGGCTGACGACAACGTTGCGGGCGAAGCTGGCCGCATCCAGGGATTACCTGCTGGTGGCCCCCAAGGTGGTGCGGGTCGCTGATGACGCTCCCGTCGTCGTCGACCCGGCGGGCAGGGCGGCACTGCCTCGGGAACCCATCGACCCCGGGCGGCTCTCCGAATTGGTCAGGCAACACGGTATCGGCGGGGCGACCGCGCGGTTGGTTCGGGCGATCGAGGGTCGTTGACATCCGTCAGTGGTCGACGAGGCGTCGTCGACCACTCCACCAGCTCAGCTCGGCGGGTTGACCTCATAGAGTCCATTGGCGTCCTTGACCAGCACTGTGACCTTCTGGGCCTGACCGTCGATCTTCAGATCGCACTGAAAACTGGTGCCGGCCTTGACTTCCTGGCCGGACGGGCAGGACACGTCGGTGACGCCGCTGAGCCCGTAGCCCGTGGGTGGAGTGCCGGTCAGCACCGCGGTGACGCCCTGGGAGACCTGGCGCTCGTCGAAGACCTTCTTGTTCAGGAAGCCGGGCCAGACGAGGAGCGCAACAGCCGCCAGCGCGAGCAGCACAACGACCGCGACGATGGCGATGATCAAACCCTGGTTGGACTTCTTCGGCTGATCCGTCGTCGCAGAGGGAAATCCGCCGGACTGCGGGCCACCGGGCTGGTTGTACGCACCGTAGCCGGCCGCCGCTGTCGCTCCGTAGGCGCTCGACTGTTGACCGTATGGCGGCTGCCCATAGGCCGACTGCTGACCGTAGGGCTGGCCGTACCCAGCCGCACCCTGCTGGCCGTAGTCGGGTGGTTGACCGTAGGACGACTGGCCCGAGGACGGCTGGCCATAGCCCTGCTGGTCGGCCGCCGGCTGGCCGTAAGCCGACTGCTGGCCATAGGACGGAGGTTGTCCATAGGCAGCAGGCTGGCCCTGCTGGTCCGTCGGGGACTGCCCGTAAGCGGGTTGTCCGTAGTCAGCCGGCGGCTGGTAACCCTGCGGGTACTGCTGGCCGTATCCCTGTCCGGGTTGCTGCCCGTACTGGGACGGGTCGTAGGACGGTGGCTGCTGATAGGGCTGCTGGCTGTACCCACCCTGCTGACCGTAGGACGGCTCGGCCGTCGTCGGCGGCGAGTAGGACTGCGGCGGCTGGGCCGATGGCGGCGGCGAGCTCGGTGAGCCGTAGTCCTGGTAGCCCGGTGGCGGACCCTGCTGACCGGCACCGGGCGCCTGCGGTCCGCTGGCCGGAGGCACGGTCGCCTGCGGACCGGTGTCATCGTCGGCCGCACTGTGCGCAGGGAAGCCGCCGGAAGGGCGACCCGGGGAGGCGTCCGGAGCCATGTCGCCGGGACGGAAGACGGTGGTCGCTCCGGCGTCGTCCGACTGCTCTGGTTCGCCCTGCTGACCGGACCATTGACGCCCGTCCTGGTCGTTCCCTGGCTGACCGCCTTGTGGCGTGCTCATCGCATCCTCCTCGATCACGCCGAGTTGCATCGGCGCCTGTGCATGATCCAACCATGACCGCCATCCGCGAGCGCGAAACGCCGCAGGTCGACCGATCCGCAACATGTCAGAGACACCCGCCGGGCAGAACCAGAGAGAGCAAACCGGCTGTGTTGATACCTGGCAGCCGATACCCACCGGCCGACGGTTAGACGGAGCCCATCGAAACGACCCCGCGTCGCAGCGAACCGACCGCAGACCGGGCTGCCGCCCCGACCGCCCCCGGCTCCACCCCGCCGACCTGGTCCAGCAGGTCGATCACCTGGCGGCACCATCGAACGAAATCCCCTGCTGACAAGTCGGTTCCCCCGGCGACGGCGACGGCCAACGCGTCGGCCAGGGTGTTGCCCCGGCACCAGGCTGCCACCGCGGCGGCGAATCCGGGGTCCGGGTCCCTGGTCGGCGGCAGCCCGATCGCCCGTTCCCTGGCACTGATCTCGGCCCAGACCCGGGTCGTGGCGAGCAGCGCGGAGGCGGCCGAACCGGACGGCGTTCTGGCCGCGCCGGGCGACTCCCGGCGGGATTCGAAGACCAGGCTGGACACGACGGCTGCCAGATCGGCCGGTGCCAGGGCGTCCCAGGTTCCCCGGCGCAGGCACTCGGCGACCACCAGATCGCTCTCGGACCAGATGCGCGCCAACATCTTTCCGTCGGAAGTGAGTCGATCCCGGGACAGATACCCGCGCTCGGTGAGCAGGTCGATGATCTCTTCCAGAGTCTTGCCCAGCGAACCCGTCTCGCCGGCCACCCTTGCGGCCAGCGCGTCGTTCTCGGCCGTCAACCGGCGCCACCGACGAGCCCACTGCAGGTGCTCGTCCCGGTCCGCGCAGCCGTGCACCGGGTGCGCCCGCACCGCCCTACGCAACACCGTCAGATCGATGTCGTCGACCGGCTGGCGCCGGACCCCACGACCGGTCACCGTGATCCCCGACGAGGCGAGCGCGGAGGCGACATCGCGACGGACCTTGGGCGAGCGGTGGTCGGTGAACTTGCCGAGCCGCAGCCGGCCGAGACTGGGCACCGGGCCACGGAAGTCGGCAACCGTCAGTCGCCCGGCCCAGCTGCCTGCGGTGACCACCAGCGGCCTGGCCGACCCGTCGGTCGCGACTCCCGGGTCGAGAATGACGGCCAACCCGGCGCGCCGACCGGTCGGCACCTCGATGACGTCGCCGCGGCGCAGTTCCGCGAGATCCCGGGCAGTCTCGTCCCGTCTACGGGAGGCGCCGGCCCGGGCGATCTCCTTCTCGCCGGCCGCCAGGTCGTTCAACAAGGCCAGGTACGACGCCGTGTCGCCCAGATGGCAGCGCATCGCCTCGGCATGCGAGGCGATGGCCTCGGCGTTGCGGGCGACCTGCCGAGCCAACCCGACGACCGCCGCGTTCGCCTGGTACTGCGCAAAGGACTGTTCGAGCAGATCCCTGGCGGCCACCCGACCCAACCGGTCGACCAGGTTGACCGCCATGTTGTAGCTCGGCCGGAACGAGGACCGCAGCGGGTAGGTCCGCCGGGAAGCGAGCCCGGCAACAGCCCGCGGATCCATCCCTGGCGACCAGACCACCACCGCGTGACCTTCGATATCGATCCCCCGCCGGCCCGCCCGACCGGTGAGCTGCGTGTACTCCCCCGCGGTCAGGTCGGCGTGACCTTCCCCGTTGTACTTGCTCAGCTTTTCCAGGACGACTGTCCTGGCCGGCATGTTGATGCCGAGCGCGAGGGTCTCGGTGGCGAACACCGCCTTGACCAGCCCCGCAACGAACAGTTCCTCGACAGTTTCCTTGAACACCGGCAGCATCCCGGCATGATGGGCAGCGATTCCGCGCTCGAGCGCCTCCCGCCATTCCCAGTAGCCGAGGACGCCGAGATCGGCCTCGGACAGGTCGATGGTCCGCCGGTCGACGATCTGCCGGATCTCGGTCCGTTCCTTCTCCGACGTCAGTCGCATGCCCGATTTCACGCACTGCGCGACCGCCGCATCGCAGCCGGCGCGCGAGAAGATGAACGTGATGGCCGGCAAAAGCCCTGCGCCGTCGAGCTTTTCGATGACGTCGACGCGTGGCGGCGGTCGCCACCGCGGCCCACCCCGATAGCCACCGGCGTCCCGACCGCCCGCACCGCCACCCGGCCCGCCGCGTCGAGGTTGTCGGCCGCCGGAGGAGAACCGCTCCGCCAACGCCTCGGCGTCGCGCACAGCGCGGACCAATGTCGGGTCGATCCGCAGTCGGGCGCCAGTCGGATCACCCGCGGCCGGGTCGGCGCCGCCGAACAGGTCGAACAGCCGGCGACCGACCAGCATGTGCTGCCAGAGTGGGACCGGCCGGATCTCGTCCACCACAACGGTCAGCTCGCCGCGGACCTCGGCCAGCCACGACCCGAACTCCTCGGCGTTCGACACCGTGGCCGACAGGCCGACCACCTGGACGTCCGCAGCGAGGTGCAGGATGACCTCCTCCCACACCGCCCCGCGGAATTTGTCCGCCAGGTAATGGATCTCGTCCATCACCACATGGGTCAGGCCCTTCAGGTCGGACGACCCGGCGTACAACATGTTCCGAAGGACCTCGGTGGTCATCACCACAGCGGGGGCATGGGAGTTGATCGATGTGTCACCGGTCAGCAGGCCGACCCGGTCCGGCCCGTACTGGGCGATCAGGTCGGCGAACTTCTGGTTCGACAGCGCCTTGATCGGGGTGGTGTAGAAGCACTTCCCGCCGGTGGCGAGGGCTTGATGCACGGCGAACTCGCCGACGACGGTTTTCCCGGCACCGGTCGGGGCGCACACCAGCACGCCGTGTCCGTCTTCCAGCGCGCGGCAGGCGTCCACCTGGAAAGGATCGAGCGAAAAGGGCCGGGTGAGGGTGAACTCGGCCAGGTGGGGGTAGTTGCGCCGCTCCGCTGCATGGGCGAATCGCTCCGCCGGGGACACGTCCGATTCCTCAGTCCAACCGTGTCGCGTCACCACTCCAGGGTTGCACAGACCGGCGCAGGGCCGATCGCGACGTCCGGTGTCAGCTCGTCGGACCGGACCTCGGAGCGCTGGTTGGGGTGTGCGGCGGCCGGGTCTCCGGCGACCGGATGACGGCCATCAGCGCCCCGACGGCCAGCACAACCAGATAGCAGGGCACCACAACGGGAGCCAGTTGCCGGGAAAGGGCGGTCGCCAGCAGCGGTGCGGTCCCGCCGATCACGGCGCTGCCGATGCCGTAGGCCAGGCCGAGACCGGTGGCCCGCACCCTGATCGGGAACTGTTCGGCGAAGAAGGCGGGCAGCACGAACGCTCCGATGATCACCCCCACCGCGACGCTGCCGACCAGCAGCGCGACCGACGATCCACCGAGCATCCACAGGTACAGCGGAAGAACAGCGATGACGAGGGCGGCCGTCGCGCCGATCAGCACCGGTCGTCGGCCGACGGAGTCGGAAAGCCGACCGAACAGCGGCGCTGTGACCGCCGCCGCCAACAGCCCGACCAGCGCACAGGACAAGGACATCGCCAGCGAACTGACCCCGGTCGCGGTGACATAGCTCGGCAGAAACAGAAACCAGACATTGACGGCCGCGCTGTAGGCACCGGCAATGACGAAACAGCGGCGGACCGTTTCCCGGTGCTCGGCCAGCACTGCCATCGGGCGAACCCGTTCGTGAACGGCAGCGGGCACAAACTCCGGGGACTCCGCGACCCGGCGCCGCAGGTAGAGCCCGACCACTCCGAGCGGAAAGGCGAGCAGGAACGGGATGCGCCAACCCCAGGCCTGCAGGGCATCCGGAGACAGCAGCGTGGCCATCACCGCGGTGGCGCCCAGGCCGGTCGCAAAACCGATCGCAACGGTACTCAGGTACCACCCGGTGTACGTCGCCCGCCGATCAGCGGCACTGAACTCGGTGAGATAGGCAACGGACACGCCGATCTCACCGCCGGCGGAGAACGCCTGGACCCCGCGCAGCGCGAGCAGGCAGAGCGGGGCAGCAACCCCGATCGCCGCCCACGACGGCAGCAGTCCGATGGCCGCGGTCGCAACGGCCATCAGCAGGATCGTCGCAGCCAAGACGGACCTGCGCCCTGATCGGTCCGCCCGAACGCCGATCAGCAGCGAACCCAACGGCCGGAACAGGCAGGACATCGCGAGCACGGCGAAGACCGTGGTGAAGCCGGCCCAGCCGCCCGGCGTCAACACGGCGGCGATCACCGTGGCCGACCCCGCATACAGCGCGAAGTCGTACCACTCCATGGCGTTGCCGGCGCAGACGGCCACCAGCGCGCGCCGGCGAGCGGTCAGCGACGGGTCAGGTGCGGGTAGGACTTTCGTCGTCATCGTCGGGCAGCGTAACAATGCCGAACAAAAAGACATCACGGAACGTCGACGACGTACCACCAGGTGAAACCGGCCTACCGGATTGGCTCAGCCGGCCTCCTCCGGCAGTTCGCCCGCGAACACCCCTGGTAACTGCTGGGACGGGACGCGTCCACCGGCAACGAGCTTGCCGCCGGCTCGCCGCACTGCCGACAGTGCTGCCCAGAGGGTCTTTGCCGCGGGTGCGCTGTGGTCCTGCCGCGTCAGACGCCCTGAACGGCCTCGATCCTGCCCGAAGAGACCGCAGCGGTAAACGCCAGGTAGTCCTTCTCGTTCTGATCCGCGTACCGGCTCGAGAAATCGGTGATCGACCGATCGAACTCGTCACCAGTTCCGAGGTATTCGGCCATCGCAACGGGGTCGCCCGACCTTGCATGCGCGCGGGCCAACGTCCAACCGCAGAGGCCTGCGTAGAAGTTGAGCCCGAACGGCTGCATCGTCTCGACCGTCGCGGACATCTTCATGTCCCGCAGTTGGCGCCAGTAGAAGTACCTGTTCGCCTGCGCGCCCTTCGACCAGCCGAGATAGATGTCGCTGGCCGCCTGCATCATGCGCTGTCCACGAACCACCCGCTCACCCGGATTGTGGTACCTGGACTTCGGCAGGTGGTCCTCCAGCACCGATGAGGTCGCCTCCTTGACCTGCAGAAATAGCGGGTCCTGCGCGTCGCGGCCCTGCAGCAGCACGATGAAAGCCCTGGTTCCGACACTGCCGACGCCGACCACCTTGCGCGCCACGTCGATGACCTTGAACTTCTCCAGCAGGTGCCGGCGGTCGTCCTCGAGGGTGGCGCGGTATTCCCGGAACAGCGTCCGCACCGACTCTTCGACCTGGTCCGGCGAGATACCGGATTGCTCGGCGAGCTGCCGTAGCGGCACCACCACCGGGGGTTGGCTGACGATCCGGTACGTGCCGTCGACGAGCTCGCCGAGTTTCGACAACGCCTGCAGGCTGTCCCTGGTATGAGCCTTACGCAGTGCCTTGGTCGCGTTCCTGATTGCCTTCGCCTCGGCCGACTCGACGGATTCCTTGCCCCTGCCCGACTTTTTGCCCCTGCCGTCCTTGGCGTCCTTACCCTTGGCCGGTTTCCCTTTCGGAACCGCGACCAGCTTGCCCATCGCCGTGGTCAGGTCGTCCTCGGACACGTGGGCGTACCACAGGTCCATGGTGCCCATCTGGGCGAACTCGGCCATCGCCTCGCGATAGGCCCGCACCGACGCCAAGGTTGCCTCCGTTGCCTGCTGCGGGGTGAACCCGTTGTTGCGGGCGGCGATGGTGAAGCTGGCCGCCATCCGCTTCACGTCCCACTCGAACGGCCCGGGCAACGTCTCGTCGAAGTCGTTCAGGTCGAACAGCAGGCGACGTTCCGGGGAGGCGAACCCGCCGAAGTTCGACAGGTGTGCGTCACCGCATAGTTGGGCGTCAAGGCCCGCGGTCGGAGTTCCGGCCAGGTCCGCGCTCATGATCTTGGCCGCACCGCGGTAGAAGGTGAACGGTGACACCATCATCCGACCGTGCCGGACGGGCACGAGATCGGGTTCCCGGGTGACGTTCTGCTGCTCCAGCAAGTCCACCGGAT
Source organism: uncultured Actinomycetota bacterium (assembly GCA_963730295.1). Lineage (GTDB taxonomy): Bacteria > Actinomycetota > Actinomycetes > Mycobacteriales > Nakamurellaceae > Nakamurella. The sequence goes on from CAVSRE010000022.1 coordinate 329,439, forward strand.
CGAATCGGTCCGCGGGCGGCACCCAGCCGGCATGGCTTTCCGGCGGTGTCGCGATGCGCGCGTCCGCCCCCTTCGCCTGACGGTCGGCGGTGCTCGGGTGGGTGATGATTCTCGCGGCCATGTCGGTCCAGCTCCCTGTCGGTGTCAGCCTGCCGGATCAGCCACGTGACTTCATGTGCAGGGCAGCGCCGGCTCAGCTCATCAGAGAGCATCAGACCGCGCAGCACGAAGCTTCGCATCGCCCGAACCGGGTGACCCCGCAATACCTCGCAGACGTCAGGTGGCGTCGCCCAGGTCTGTGGCACGCATGTCCGGCCGGCGCTGGGTCATGGGTTCCGGCTCCGGGATGGCGGACGCGGCAGCGACCGGCTGAACCTCGAGATCGCGATCCGCTCCGGGATCGTCGGCCAGCAGATCCGGCAAAGCGGACGCCTCGTCGTCCGCGAGCTCGGCGAGCCTCGCCTTCTTGCCTGTTCGCCGGTCGTGAATGCGCGTGACCTGCACCGACAGCTCGTACAGCAGGATGAGCGCGATCGCCAGCGCAAGCATGGTGATGGGGTCGTTGCCCGGCACCACCAGGCCGGCGAAGACGACCATTCCGAAGATGGAGTACCGGCGCCACTTCTTCAGCTTCTCGTGCGACACCAGCCCGATCTGGTTGAGCATGATCAGCAGCAGTGGAAGCTCGAACGACACCCCGAAGATGATCAGCATGGCGATCAGGAAGGAGAAATAGCTGTCCGGGGACAGCGCGGCAATCGTCGCGTCGCCGCCGAATCCGAGCAGAACCGTCAAACCCTCCCGGATCACCACATAGGCAAGCAGGGCACCGATGGAGAACAGCAAGCCACCGCAGCTGACGAAGGTGATGGCGTACCGGCGCTCTTTGGCGTAGAGCGCTGGCGTGACAAACGACCAGAGCTGGTACAGCCAGACCGGCGAGGACAGCACAACGCCCGCGATCAGCGCGGATTTTAACTGCAGTTCCAGGGCCGAGAACGGGCCGGTGGCCAGTAGTTTGCAACCGTCCCCATCGCCGAGCGGGACGCGTTCGGTTGACGGCACCGCGCAGTAGGGGCCGGTCAGGATCTCGGACAGGCTCGGCAGGCCGACGGCCGGGATGCCGTGGCCGAACCAGATGAACCCGATGACGGTGCCGATGAAGATTCCCAGCACGGCGAAGAACAGCCGCCTGCGGAGCTCGTTCAGGTGCTCCATCAGCGACATGGTGCCGTCGGCCGACTTGTCCGCCTTCTTCCCGTCCGCCTTGTTCCGGCGCAGGCCAGGCACGTGCAGCCTGGCGGGCAGGCGCAGCGGCACGGTCGGTCTCCCAACGTCGGGCGGACGGTATTCGGACTGAACTGCGGTACTGAGACGGAGTGCGAGCCTGCGCAGGCATTCGTCGCAATCCTACCCAGCGGACGGCGACCGGTCGGCAGCAAAGTGTGCGCCGGGCGGCCCCGACCGATCAGGCCTTTTCCGGCGCCTCCGGCTGACCGGCCGGCCCGGCGACCGTCGCCTTCTTCTTCAACGCGACCTCGACAGCTCCGAAGATCAACTTTGCGACCAAGCCGAATACCGCGAGGTCGAACATCATCTGGATGCTGACCAGGATCCGAGCAAGTTCGGTCTTGGCCGTGATGTCGCCGAACCCGACGGTGGAGAAGACAGTGATGGTGAAGTACAGGGCGTCGGTCCTGCTCAGCGGCTGGGTGAAGCTGCCCAGGTCGGCGTTCTGGATCAGGTAGTACGCGGAGGCGAAAACGATGAGCAGCAGAGGGATGCCGATGGCGAGCGTCTCGAACGCCCGCAGCCGCGGGTAGGGCGAGCCCATGATCGCCCTGATCTGCCAGGTCAGGACCAGCGCGAGCGCCGCAAATCCGACGATGAGCACGATCAGGCCGGACCTTTCCGGGCGGTTCAACGGCAGCGTGTAGTAGGCGACGAACAGCAGGATCGCCACCACCAGGGAGCGGAGCACCAGCCGGATCGCCAGCGATCGACGTTGCTGGAGGGTCAGGTCTTCGTAGGGGACTTTGACTTTTGTGTTGGCCATGTGTGCAACGCTCGCAGCAGGATCGCGGCTGAGGCAACTTCCGAACAGGATGATCCGGCCGGCCAACCGTCAGCGCTGATAGGCGGCAAGTGCCTCGTCCGCGCGACGGGCGACCAACTCCGTCAGGTCGGCGCGGTCCTCGATCACCGCATCACCGCCCAGTGACAAGACAAGCCTGACCAGCCACTTGTCGTCGGCGGCCCGCATCCGTACCCGCAACGCACCGGCCGGCTTCGACAACTCGATGATCTCGTCCATCGAGTAGTACTCGGCGACCCACCGCGCACCGCCGGTGAGCAGCAGGGTCACCGGCGGTATCTGCGGGTCCGGGTGGAAGATCCGCTCGGGGATGTCGGAGTCCACCCACAGCGTGGCCTGCGCCGGTTCATCGAGCAGCCGGACCTCCTCGATCCGATCCACCCGGAAGTGCCGGATCGCGCCGGCCAGATGGCAGTACGCCTCCAGGTAGGAATGCCCGTCGGTGACCAGCAGTCGCAGCGGATCGACCGTCCGCTCGGTGACGGCGTCCCTGGATGCCGTGTAGTACCGGATCCAGATCCGCCGCGTCTCGTCGAGTGCCTGCCGGACCAGGCCGAGCGCCGGTGCCGGATCGGCCGGCACCACCCGCACGGCGTCGGTTTCGGTCGCACCCCGGCCACCGGCCGCCTCGAGCTTGGCCAGGGCGGAGTGCACGGCCTGCGCATCGACGAGGCCGGGCAGCTCCGCGAGCGCCCGCAACGCCACCATCAGCGCGAATGCTTCGTCCGAGGTGAGCCCGACGGGCCGTTCGATACCGGCGTCAAAGGCGATCGCGACGGTGCCGCCGTCCTCGTCGAGCACCACATCGATCAGGTCGTCCGGGTAGTATCCGGGCAGCCCGCAGACCATCAGCAGGTTGAGGTCCGCGCCCACCTGCTCGGCGCTGACGCCGAACTCGGCCGCCAGTTCGCCGATCGCGACGCCCGGCCGGCGGGAGATGTACGGGACGAGGGCCAGCATCCTGGCGAGCCGATCGGTCGCTGTTTCGCTCATCTTTCCCATGATTCGCTCGCACGCTCGCACGCCCATGATTCGCTCGCACGCTCGCTCATCCGGACAACCCCTTCAGCAGGTCGTCCAGAGCTTCGGTAGCGGGCTGCTGCACGGGCCGGGTGATCGTCCGACGGGTGCCGGCCAGCAGGTGCACCGTCGCGTCGATCAGGTCAGCGGGCTCCTCGACGACGACATCGGGACCGTGCCCGGCGATCCTGCGCGCCGTGTCCCACAGCGAACCCAACGGCAGGGTCACCCGATCCCAGCCCGGAGCGTCCCCGCTGTCCTGTGACGTCATCGCCGTCCGGCGCAGGCCGGCCGCGCGGCCCGATCGGATCCGGACGGTTGCGGTGCGGTCGGCGGGCCGCTCGACGCTGGCGGCCACCTCGGCAAGCAGATCGACATCTGCGGGTGGGTGCACGGCGCCTGCCCGGCCGACGTTCTTCACCGGACCGGAAATCCGGGACAACCGGAAGGTGCGGCGCTCCCCGCGTTTCACGTCATGCCCGACGATGTACCACCGACCACGGAAGGAGACCAGCCCCCAGGGCTGCAACTGCCGGGCCTCCGCGGCTCCCGTCGGGTCCTTGCGGTACTCGAAGCTGACCGCCCGGCGGGCGCGAACAGCGGCATACAGCGGTTCGAACGCCGGGTCACCGGTCCGCACCCGCGGTTGCAGCAGGGTGGCGGCGGCGATTTCCGGAACCTCCGGTCCGTGCACCGATATGATCGCGCGACGGCCTGGTCACCGTTTTGCTCGACGCGTGGCGCACTGTGCGCGCCGGCGGCGTCCCGGATCTTGCGCAGGGCACCGGAACCGGCGGTGGCCAGCGCCGTCGTCTCCCAGAGCCGACCAGCGAGAGCCAGGGCGGCGGCCTCGGCCGGGGTGAAAGTCATTGCCGGCAAGGCGAAGTCGACCGGCGGGATGCGGTAGCCGTCCTCGCCGTTCGACGGCGTCTGCAACGGGATGCCGAGCTCGCGCAGCTCCTGCTTGTCCCTCTCGAAGGTGCGAAAGAACGCCTCCTCGTTGGGTGCGTCCGCGTACCCGGCGACCTTGTCCCTGATCCACAGCGCCGACCGGTACCGCGGCGAGTTGACCAGGGCAATCACCAGGTTGAGCAGTCGCTCCGCCTTCGCCGTTGCCACGGGACTCAGCCTGTCATACCGCGGGCCGGGTCCAGGCATCGGCGGGTGGACAAACGTTCGTCGTGAGTCAGGGACTGTTGGCGGTGGCCGGTTACATGGCCTCGATCAACTTGGTGACCCGGTCGTCGTGCGCCTTGAACGGGTCCTTCAGCAGCACGGTCCGCTGGGCCTGGTCGTTGAGCTTGAGGTGCACCCAGTCGACCGTGTAGTCGCGACCGGCGTCCTGGGCGGCGGCCACGAACTCACCGCGTAGCCGGGCGCGGGTGGTCTGCGGCGGGACGGTTGTCGCCTCGATGGTCTGCTCGTCGGTGACGACCCGGGCGGCCCGACCCTTTGCAACGAGCAGCGAATGCAGACCGCGACCGGCGCGGACATCGTGATAGGTCAGGTCGATCTGGGCAATCCGCGGGTGGGTGAAATCAAGGTTGTTCTTCGCCGCGTAGGAATCGATCAGTTTCTTCTTGATGATCCAGTCGATCTCGGTGTCGACTGCGGAGAAGTCCTGGGTCTCCACCGCAAGCAGGGTGCGCTTCCACAGGTCGAGGACCCGCTCGGTCACCGGGTCGTTGCCGCGCTTCTCCACGTACTCGACGGCCTTGGCGTAGTACTCGGTCTGCGCGTCCAGTGCCGAGATGTCGCCGCCGCCGGCCAGCCGGACAGGTTTGCGACCGGTCGTGTCGTGCGAGATCTCCCGGATCGCCCTGATCGGGTTCTCGAAGGTGAAGTCCCGCAGCGCCACCCCGGCCTCGATCATCTCCAGCACCAGCGCCGCGCTGCCCACCTTGAGCAGCGTGGTCGTCTCGCACATGTTCGAGTCGCCGACGATCACGTGCAGTCGGCGGTAGCGCTCTGCGTCGGCGTGCGGTTCGTCCCTGGTGTTGATGATCGGCCGGGACCGGGTGGTCGCGCTGGAGACCCCCTCCCAAATGTGATCGGCCCGCTGGGACAGGCAGTACGAAGCGCCACGCGGGGACTGCAGTACTTTCCCGGCGCCCGCGATCAACTGCCGGGTCACCAGGAACGGGATCAGCCCGTCGGCGATCTTGGCGAACTCGCCGCCGCGGGCGATCAGGAAGTTCTCGTGGCAGCCGTAGGAATTGCCCGCCGAGTCGGTGTTGTTCTTGAACAGGTAGATGTCGCCGCCGATGCCCTCCTCGGCCAGCCGCGCCTCCGCATCGACGACCAGGTCTTGCAGGATCCGCTCCCCCGCCTTGTCATGCGCGATCAGCGTGGGCAGGTCGTCACACTCGGCGGTCGCGTACTCGGGGTGCGATCCGACGTCAAGGTACAGCCGGGAACCGTTGCGCAGAAACACGTTCGACGAGCGACCCCAGGACACCACGCGCCGGAACAGGTACCTGGCCACCTCGTCCGGGCTCAACCGGCGTTGGCCGTGAAAAGTGCAGGTGATACCGAACTCGGTTTCGATCCCCATGATCCGCCGCTGCATGAGCCGACTGTAGAGCAGACCCTGTCTGGCGACGGCGCAGGCGACTATCCCCCGGGTGTTGTGCGACGTTCCGGAGACCGGCGGGTCGCGTCCCGGATCTCCCCGATCAGTGCCTCGATGACGTCCTCCAGCATGACGACACCGCGCACCGCGGCGGCCGGGACCCGGTCGGCAGTGGGGGGCACCGGCTCGGTGTGCTCGGAGCTTTCCGGCTCTGGCTGGCTCGGATCTGCCGGTCCCGGATCATCTCGATTCGCGACCGCCTGCTGCGGCTCGACCAGCTCGGCAACCTCCGCGAGATGCGCCCCGATCCGCCGCATCCGGTCCAGTGCGGTACGCAGGTCCGTGCCGGGTAGCACGGTCGGCAGCGGCCGGATCTTGGCCGCGGGTACCGGCTCGTCCCGCTTGTTGTTCGGGATGTCGATGACGTCCCGGATGTGCAGATATCCGGAGAATCGCCTGTCCGGACCGAGGATCGGAAAGCGGGAGAAACCGGTCCGCGCACAGATCCGTTCGACCTCGGCCGGCGTGACTCCGGGCCGTACCGACATCACATCGGCGTCCGGCACCATCACCGACGCTACCGACGTGGTGTCGAAGTCCAGCGCTGAGGTGATCCGTTGATGTTCCTCGTCGTCCAGCAACCCCTCGCGGCGCGATTCGGCGACCAGATCGGCCACCTCCTCCCGGGTGAAGGAAGACGCGATCTCGTCCCTGGGCTCCCGGCCCGTCAGGCGGACCACCCAGTTCGCAAACCGGTTGAGGGTGCGGATGATCGGGCCGATCGCCTTGCCGATGGCCAGCAGCGGCGGCGCGAGCACCAGCGCGACTCGCTCCGGACCGGCGATCGCGATGTTCTTCGGCACCATTTCACCGAGCGCCACGTGTGCGGAGACAACCAGCAGCAGGGCGACCACCAGGGACACCGGGTGCAGCCAGGCTTCCGGGACACCCAGCGCGTGGAAGACCGGCTCCAGCAACGCGGCGACGGCGGGTTCGCCGAGCGCACCGAGCAGCACCCCGCACAGCGTGATACCGAGCTGCGCGCACGCCATCATTTCCGAGACGTGTTCCATCGCCTTGAGCGTCGTCCGGGCGCGGGAACTGTTCACCGCGAGCGGCTCGATGATCGTCCGCCGCGCCGCGATCAGCGCGAACTCGGCGGCGACGAAGAACGCACTGGCGGCCAGCAGCAGGATGACCAGACCGAGGAGCAGCCATTGGGTAGTCATCGGCGGTCGTCACCGCCCGAGTTTCTACCGCCCGAATTGTGACCGCCCGAATTGTTACCACCCGAACTGGTGGCACCGCCACCGCCGTCGTTGTCCTGGTCGCCATTCAGGCCGACCGCGGACAGGACGACGCTCTCCACCCGCCGGCGATCTCGACGGTGCACGGTCAGTCGCACGGTGACCGACCGCGGTAGGTCGTCGTCAGGGTTTGGATGGATCTGTTGGTCGTCGGGATGGCCGACCTGACGGTCCGGTACGCCGAGGAACGATGCGGCGTCCATGGTGGCCACCACCTCGACCGAGTCGAAGTTCTCCGGCATCCGGCCGAGCCGGGAGATCAACAGCCCGGCAACGGTCTCATATGCGCCGGATTCCGGGAGGCGGACCCCGGTGAACTCGGCGATCTCGTCCGGCCGGAGCGATCCGGGTAGCAGCCAGGTGTCATCCAGCCGGCATTCGGCGCGGCCCTCGACCGGGTCGTGTTCGTCCTTGATCTCGCCGACCAGCTCTTCCACGACGTCCTCGAGCGTGAGAATGCCTGCGGTGCCGCCGTATTCGTCGGCGACCACGGCCATCTGCAGGCCGCGCTCGCGGAGCTGATCGAGCATGTCGTCCAGTTGCATCGACCCGGGCACGATCGGCACCGGCACTACCAGTTGCTCGACCAGCACGGTTGCGCGGTCGTCGGGTGGGACGGCAACGGCGCGCTTGAGATGCACCAACCCGATCACATCATCGGAGTCCTCACCAGACACCGGGAAGCGCGAATGCCCGGTCTCCGCGGCCGCGACGATGACGTCCTCCGCGCTATCGGTGCCCTTGACGAACCTGACCCGCACCCGCGGGGTGAGGACATCGTCGGCTGTCTTGCTGGAGAATGAGATGGACCGGGCGAGCAGGCCGGCCGTCGGTTTCTCCAACGTGCCCTGGGCGGCGGAGCGGCGGACCAGTGAGTCGAGCTCGACTGCCGATCGTGCGGAGCGCAGTTCCTCCTGGGGCACGACGCCGATCAACTTGAGTACCAGATTGGCCGTACCGTTGAGCACCACGATCAACGGTTTGAACAGCATGGTGGAGATCCGCATCGGCATGATGACGGTCTTGGCAGTCTCCAGCGGCTCGGCGATCGCGATGTTCTTGGGCACCAGTTCGCCGAACACCATCGACAACACCGTCGCGATCGACAGGCCGAGAAGCAGCCCCACCGATTCGGCGGTGATCGCGGACAGTCCGACGGCCTGCAGTGGGACGGCCACCAGTTCGGCGATCGCGGGTTGCATGACGAAGCCGAGCGCGAGGGTGGTGACGGTAATGCCGACCTGCGCGCCGGACAGCTGGGTGGACAGTGTGTGCAGGCCGATCATCAGCGACTTGGCGCCGCTGTCGCCCTCCGCGGCCTGCTTGGCCACCGTCGCCCGGTCGACGGTCACCAGACTGAACTCGGCCGAGACGTACAGGGCAGTGCCCGCGATCAGGATCAGGCCGACGCCGAGCAGGATCCACTGCGTGATCATGCTCAAAGCTCCATCAGGGATCAGAGGTCTCGCCGTCACTGCGGCCGGGTGGTTCTCCACGACGGTAGTCGATGGCGAGCGGCAAACGCTGCCTGCGACACCGGGAATCGCCCTCGGAGCGGGTTACAAGCCCGCGCCGAAGCAGGTGAACGGCGCTGGGTCCGAATCGTCGCCGGCGAGGTCCTTGATAGCCCCGGCCAGCGCATTGGCCGGGCTCTGACCGACGCTGAGCCGCAGGTGGTAGCCGGCCATGACGGTCGCCGCGACCTCGTCGGAAACCCGGCTGGTGCCCGCGATCACCGTCGACACCCCGCTCCGCAGCAGCGCAGCGACCAGGCCGAGCGGTTCGCTGCCGGGCCGGTCGTCCGTGCGGCCGACATCACAGCTGGACAGCACCACCTGCGCCGGTATCGCCGGGTTGGGGGCGACGTCGTACCCGTAGAGGAGTCCGTCGGCCAGCAGGACGCCGGAGAACAACGGGTTGTCCGGCTCGTGGTGCCCGTGCGCCGCGATGTGCAGCAGCCCACCCGCCGGCATGGCGTCCAACACGGCACGACCCGTAGCCGCCGCACCGGTCAGCAATGCGGTTGCCGAACCAGCCACCGGACCCGCGTCTTCCTGGGTGACGGTGCGGTAAGCGGCGGCGACACTCTCGACTTCCCTGCTCGCATGCGGGACTTCTGGCCCGGCAACCGCCAAGACTCCCCGCCGGTGGACGTGCGTGGTGTCGCCGATGGTGGTGACGGCCGCCGTCACGGACGGGCTCACCGACACCGCCCGTCCGGAGAGCCCCGGCAGCAGCGCCCAGGGCACGATCGCCGCCGACCCGGCGGCGGCCACGACGACCGGTCCGTCATCGACGAACGGCAACAACGGATCGACGATGAATCGGGCTACGGTGTCCAGCCCAGACCGAAGTGAGATGGTGGCGACCCTCCGCAGGGCGGGCAGGATCCGGTGGTCGGCCAGCACGTTGAGGTCACCGATCATCCGGTCGAGCAGCGGTTCCAGCCCGAAATCCGGACCGAGCCCGATGTAGCGGGCCGAGGCCCGAGTGATCACCAACACGTGGAACTGACCGTTCCCGCGGAAGGGTGCGACCACACTGACCCGGTGCCCACCCGCCGCGAGGCGACGCTGGGCGGCGGCCAGCGACAACGGCCGGTTGACCGCACCGGTGCCACCGGCGCCCCATGAGCGGGACCGTACTCGCCGGCGCAACGTGTTGACCTCGTCCTCCAGATCCGGATCCGGAGTGCCGGCGAGCAAGGCCATCCGTTGCCGGTAGGACGCCATGCGCAGCTTGCTCAACTCCTTTGCGAGCGCGCCGTCCACCGACGGTCGCACCGCGGCCAGCCGGGTACTGGCGGCGCGGGAGCGTTCGAGCCATTGCAGGATCGCCGCGGGCGACGTGGTCTGCAATGCCGTCCGCAGGCCCAGCCGCGTCAGTTCGAGACCGTGAATGGCCGACGCGGACTGCAAATCCTGGGAACCGAATCTGGCCTGGAACGCAGCAAGGTCGTCCAACCCGCGACGGATGTGCGCGAGCCCGGATGACCGATCGCCGCGGGCCAGGTCGAGTCGGGCCGCCACCACCTGGGTGTGCAGTTCGGTCGCGATCATCGGAACGCGCCGCGCTCGATTGCACGGACCATTCCCGGCGCCCAGCGCGGAAGCAGTGCCCGCAGCCAACGCCGCAGCCGGCAGATCGCCCGACTCCAGGAGGGCCTCGGCCTGCAGCAGTCGCACCGCCCTGGCGTCCTCCTGCTGACCGGCGAGCATCAGGTCGTCCGCCAGCACGTCGGCCAGCGCGGCATCCCGCCGGGCCTGTAGCCGGGGTATCGGGCGGATGCCGCCGCGGACGATGGCTTCGGCTCGCGCCTCCATCACCCTGGCCGCCAGCACTCCTCGCTGGTAGCCGGCCAGTGCATAATTGCGGGCCGCTCGCCTGGCCGCCGCCCTGGCGGTCCGTGCCTGCCGCGCCACGATATCGATTTCTGCTTGGACCAGCAGTGAATCCGCCAAGTCCACCTTGGCCCGCTCGGCGGCGAACACCCGTTCGGCACGATCCGCGAATTCCCTGGCCTCGACCAGCAGGCCGGCGTCCCGGAGCACCCTGGCCCGATCGAGCGCGCGGATACCGGCCCGCACGTCGGCGGACACCTCGTCGGCAACCACCATCTCGTGCAGCGCCCCCGGCAGGTCGCCCGACACGTAGCGGATCAGGCCGAGGTTGTGGGTGGCGACGGCCACCGCTGCATCCATCCCGGCGTCCCGGCCGAGTCGGGCGACCACCTCGCAATCAGCCTGCGCCAACTCCAGTCGGGCCTCACTGAGGTGCAGCAGGCCGCGCCACAGCAACGCCCGGACCAGATTGGCGCTGGGCCGACCGCTCGCCAAAAGCCCTTCGACACCCGCATCGAGCTCGGCGAGCGCCTCCGGCAGCCGACCGGTCCTGGCGAGCAGCACCCCCCGAGAGGCCTGCACCATCGGCAGCGCAGTAGGGCTGGTTGACATTGCCTCGTCGAGCAATGCCGTTGCCTCGGTCGTCCTTCCCAATTCGACCTGGGCGTCCGCCATCGTGACCAGGATGCGGGAACGCAGCACGGCGGCCTGCTCGGCCGTGAGGTTCTCGTGACGCAGGTGCTCCAGCGCGCGGGCCCCGAGCTTCAGGCCGGTGCCGGGGCGGCCGAAATCCACCCTTCCGCGAGCCTGCGCCCACAGATCGGCCGCGGCCCCCGCGCCCGGACTGACCAAATTGGTGGGCGCGTCGGCAACCCGATCACCCGTCATCACTCGAACAGCATCCTCGCTCCCGCCGACGACAACATCTCGGGCGCGGCGAGCGGCTCGCTCACAGTCCGGCGCCGAAGCAGCTGAAGGGTGCCGGCAGGCCCGTCTGCTCCCTCGCCGCAGCGACGGCGTCGGCCAACGACTCGGCGGGCCCCGCCCCGCTGAGCAGTCCTTCGTGGTAGCCGACCATCGCGGCCTCGGCCACGACGTCAGCGATCCGGCTCGTGCCGGTGATCACGGTCGGCACACCGCTGCGCACCAACGCCGCGACCAGGCCGAGGGGCTCACCACCGGGCCGCTCGTCGGTCTGCCCCACGTCGCAACTGGAGAGCACGACTTGACCGGGCAGTGTGGGGTTGGGCGCGAAGTCGTAGCCGAACAGCAGGCCGTCGGCCAGTTTGACCCCGGAGAACAGCGGGTTCCCCACCTCGTGATGACCGTGCGCGGCGATGTGCACCAGGCCGCCCTGTGGAATTGCGGCCAGCACCGCCCGGCCGGTTGCCTGTTCGCCCGTCAACAGGAGAGAACCAGGGTGCAGCGCGGCGATCGCTGCGGCCTCCTTGTCGCCGTTGGTCACCTCCGGCCCGGCAACCACCAGCACACCCTTGCCCGCAGCAGGTGGAATGGGTGCGTCCAGCCCAGCGATCGCCCTGGTCACGGACGAGGACACCGTCACCGCCCGGCCCTCCAGCCCGGGTAGAAGGAGCCAGGGCACAGTTGCAAGCGGACCCACGGCCGCGATCAACACCGGACCTCTTCCCAACACGTTGAGGACCGGCACGAATACCTCCCCCATCCGGCCGAGCGATTGCGACATCGACCCGGCGGCGACGGTGGCCAACCGGGCGGGAATCCGTTCGTCCGCCAGCAGATCGAGGTCGCCCTGCAGTCGGTGTCGATGGGCCTCCAGCTCCGCTCGTTCCGCCAGCACCAGGTGCATCGCCCTGCTCGCGGTGATCACCAGCGCATGGATCTTGCCGCCGCCGATGAACAGGGCGACCACCCCGGCATCCGGTCGGCGATCAGCCAGCAGCCGCTGGACCCCGGCCAGGCTGGGCGGCCGATCGGGCCGGCCCGAGCCCGAGACGGTCCAGGAGCGCGCCCGGACCCGACGACGAAGTTCCGCCACCCGCTTGTCCGCAGCGGCGTCCCGCTTCCCGGCCAGCAGGGCCGCCCTGGCCTGCTCGTCTGCGACCCGGAGCGCACCCAGTTCGTCGGCAAGAACAGGGTCGGCCGGCGGCCGCACCGCGGGTAACCGGGTGGTGGCGGCCCGCGCCCTTTCCAGCCATTGCAGGATCGCTGCCGGTGAGCCGGTCGATGTCGCTGTGCGCAGGCCGAGCCGAGCCAGGTCGCGGCCATGGATGGCCGCCGCCGATTGGAGGTCCTGGGAACCGAAGCGGGCCTGAAAGTCGGCGAGATCGTCCAGCCCGCGCCGGATCTCGGCCAAGCCTGCGGACCGGCGACCGTTCGCCAAGTCGATTCTCCCCGCTACCAAACGGGTGTGCAGGCGGGTGGCCAGCGGAACCGCCGTCCGGAACCGGTCGCCGGTCGAGGCAGCATCGGCGGCGCGAGCGGCGGCCGCTAGGTCACCTGCCTCCAGCAGCGCCTGCGCCTGCAGCAACCTCGCCACTCGGGCGTCGTCGGTCATATCGGCAGCCATCAACCGCTGAGCGAGATCAGCGGAATTCAGCGCATCGCGCCTCGCACGCGCGCGCGACGAACGGTAGCTGCGGGACAGCGCAGCCGACCGGTCCTCGACCAATTCGATGACCATTGCCGCGCGCGCGTTCCCGCGCTTGATCGCGATCCGAGCCGCCTTGCGCGCATGCATTGTCGCCAGGCCGGGATCCCCGTTCAGCAAAGCGATCTCGGCACTGATCTGCAGAGCTTCGGCCAGATCGGCGGTCGCCCGGTGGGTGGTGAAGGACACGATCGCCTGGTCGATGAATTCCCGGGCTTCGGCCACCAGACCGGCCGACAGCAACACCCTTGCGCGGTCCATGGCAGGAACGCCGGTCGCGCCAGTGGGCAGCAATTCTGTCGCTACTGCCATCGTTTCCAAAGCGCCGGTGATGTCACCGGACAGGAACCGCACGTAGCCGAGGTTGTGCGTCGCCATGAAGGCAGCAACATCCGCCCCCGATGCTCTGGCAGCTCGTTCCGCTCCCTCGGTATCAGCTCGAGCCGCCGCCAACCGGCCGGCCGACATGTGCAGCACACCCCGATTCAGCAGCACGGTGACAAGTTCGGCTTCGCTGTCGATCATCTGGCCCTGCTGCAAGCCGACAATTGCGAGGTCGAAGTGACGGATCGCCTCGTCTGCACGACCGATTCGGGCCAGTAAACCGCCCCGGTTCATCTCGACCAACGGTATCGAGCCCGGGTCGATGGCTGCTGCCTCGTCAAGCAGTGCCGTGGCTTCAGTCAGCTCGCCGAGCTCAGATCGGTGATACGCCAGCGTCATGAGAATGCGCGCCTCAAGGGTGGTCTCAGCCGGGCATCGCCGACGAAGCATTCGCAGAGCGCGATCGGCCGTGCGGACGGCGACCAACGGACGTCCGGAATCGCCCTCCGCGCGAGCCCTCGCCCACAATGCGCGGACGGCATCGGCCGGCCTCGGTGGTGACGGCGGAACTTTGTCGGACCCGGAACTCACCGCTCCAGCATCACAGGTTCAGTCCATACGCAAAATCTCAGGCTGCCTGTGGGGCTGTCCGACGATTGCCGATCGCTATCCACTCGCCGCACTTCGCCCCAAACCGATCAGCGATCGCCGGTCTTTCACGCTGCGGGGAACGGCCTTTTCCGCCAGCCTCGACAGGTAGCGGCCGGCAAGCACCGGTGCGGCAAAACTCGTGCCACTCCACGTGGAAAACCCAGAAACAAAGGCATCTGGATCGACGGTGCCGCGGTGCGTTTTTCGAGGACCGTCGAAGTAGGTGTCCTGGGTCCAGGCGCCATCGGAGCTCGTCGGAGCGGTGGAGACCACGTTGGCACCGGTTGCCTCTGCGTTCACCCAGTCCCCTTCGTTGGAGAACAACGCGACGGTCGAATCGGGATTCAGCGCGGCCACACTCGCCATCGGGAGGTGGTTGTCGTCGTTGAAATTCGGATCATCGGCGAAGGCCGCCGGATAGCTGCGTCGCAACGTGGAGTCGTTGCCTGCGGCACAGAAAATGGCGACTGCCATACCTGAGAGTGCCAGGACGAGTTTGCGCAGCCCTGCGGTGTAGGTGACATCGTCTCCGGTCTCCGAGTAATAACCCAGCGACAGGACAATCGCATCAATCGATTTCCCTTCGTCCTCTGCCGCCAATGCACGGGACTGCACCACTTCGAGGGCCTGTAGTGCATCGGTCAAAACCAACTCAGGAACCACACCGTCGCAGTCCATCACCCGAACGGCAGTGATGTCCGCTTCGGCGCACGTCTGCCTGATCAGCCCGGCGATGAACGTGCCGTGACCAGAGTGGCTGCCGAGCAAGCCGGTCATCGGATCTGGAACTGCCCCTCTGTCCTCAGGGTCAGTTTTCTGGACGTCCTGGTCGTGGGGATTCTTGCCGATCCAGTACAATTGGCCGGCCAGATCCCGGTACTGCATGCCAACGTTGACGGGCTGCGCGGCGAACCAGGGGTGCGCACCGATACCCGTGTCGAGCACGACGACGTGCGGACGCTCGGTCTTGGTCCCGCGCAGCGGCGGCGGAAGGACCACCGACACGGGGCCTCGGCCGCCAGACCCTGCGGCGGCGTAGCTCGAAACCCCACTTGCCGTGCCACGCATAAACGGGTTACCACCGATATTCGCGGTACCTCGCATGAACGGGTCGCCGAAAATTGCAGCAGTGCCGCGCATGAACGGGTTCCCGCTGATGTCCGCGGCTGCTGACATCAGGTGATTGAGTCCCAGCGCGTTGCTCAGCCTCTTGGCGGTGTCATCCCCATCGCGTCCCAACTGCCGGATTGCCTGCAGCAGTGGCCAGACATCCACCGCCGGCGCCGGCCCGTTCGATGCCGATACGAATCTCGCCGGGAAGACCAGCGGCAACTGACGCTCCGCGGCCATATTGAGCAGCCGGGCGCGCTGGTCGTGCACCGGATCGTCGTCCTCCCGGAACGGGTTGTCCCGCACCCACTCCAGGGGCAGATCTATCGAGCTCAAAGCGCTCGCCAGGGCATCCAGCAACTCCTCGGCTTCAGCCCGGTTCGCGGCAGTGATCAGCAGCGTGTCACCGACATAGACAGTCGAGGACGGCTGCTCGCCACTGGTCAGTCGGACCGCCGTGGTCGGGTCGAGCACCCTTGCGTCGAAACGCACCAACGGGTCCTGCAGCGCGGCACGTCGATCGGTGGCCGATGGCTCGCGGGGGTCGTCCGGCTGGTTCGGCTCTACTGGTTGATTCACTTGCGCCTCCGGGGCTGCGGATTCATCGGTGTGAGATTGTCCTGCGGGAGATTCTGCGGCGGTAGTAGGCTATGGCGCTTCGCTGACTGTGTCCGGCGGGGATTTGTCGAGCGACCGCCGACCGATCGGCAGTAACTCCCGACGCCGACAGATGTCGTCCGGGAACCCGTCCCGGATCAGCGCCTGCAGATACCGTGCGGCGAGTACCGGTGCGGCGAAGGATGTACCGCTCCACACCGCGAACTCGCGGTAGTCATCGGGGTCCAGTTCCGAACGCCATCGGTTCCCCGGTCCGACGAACCTGAGCACAGGTTGCCCTGCGGCATCCGGCAGTGCCGGCGAGGCAGATACCAAGCTGACGCCCGGCGCCTCCGCCGTCACCCACATTCCGTCGTTGGAGAAAGGCGCAACCCTTGCGCCGTCGGGCATCAGAGCGGCGACCGAAATGATCGGCAGGCAGTCCGGACGGTCGAAATCCGGGTCAATTGCGAACGCGGCAGGGTAGGACGGTCGACTCGTCGCGTCATTGCCCGCGGCTGCGAAAACGGCAACACCCAGCCGACCCAGATCCAACAGAATGTCCTTGAGCCCGGACGTGTAGCGAACATCCTCGCCGGTCTCGGCGTAATACCCGAGGGAGAGCACGATGGCGTCCGCCCAGCCCACTTCCTCTCGTTGCCGGCGACGCACCACATCGAGCGCCCGAATCAACTTGTGCTCGGGAACGATCCCGTTGGGCCGCATGATGGTCAGCGCGACGATGTCGGCGTCTGGGCAGGACTGACGGAGCAGCCCCGCGATGAAAGTGCCGTGTCCGGTGTGGGTGGGCAGAGCCCCCAACAGCGGATCGAGGGACGGAGTGTCGTCGCCGGCATCGGCGGGCCGACTGGGGCTCCTGGCCACGTCCGGTCCCGCCACCTCGCCGTTGGCAAACGTGATGGTTGTCGCGGCCGGGTCCGACGAAAACCATGGGTGTTCACCAATTCCGGTGTCCAGCACCACAACTCGTGGCCGCCGGCGGGCGTGCGGCGGCCTGCTGCGTTGCAGGGGGAACGAGACCGGGCCGTGTCCATTCGAACCGGTGACTCCGTATCCATCGAGACCGATCCTGCCGTGTCCGATGGCCAGTGGGTTCCCGCCCCAGTGCTCGGCCGACGTCATCAGGTGATTCAGTCCCACCGAGGAAACAGCGCCGGGCCCGAGTCTTGTTCGTAGTTCCTCGACGATCGACCAGGGATCAGGAACGCTCGGTCCGCCGCCGATTCCGCGTCCGGACCGCGGCAGGATCCGCACGCCGGCAGTCAGAATTCCAGAGCTGACGTCGACGTCCGGCGTGTCCGATGAACTTTCGTCGTTCAGTTGACTGCTGTCGTCCAACCAGGACGGGCCGTCCCACCGGCAGGAGTGGTCGGTCAGAACTTCCGCCAACGCCGTTCCCAATTCTCTGCCGACGGCGAAATCAGGTGCCGAGACGATCAGTCCTTCGGAGTTGTATGCGGTCGGCACCCATGCATTTGCAGATCTTCCAATCGCCGGAACGTCGAGCACGCGGCCATCGAAAACGCCGAGAACCTGCTCGGTCCAGGTCATTTCGGTCAGAGGTGCACGGCCGGCGTCACAACCGGCAGGGTCAGCGAAGGATCGGAGTCCATGGTCGGGTGCAGCACCAACTGAGCAGGACCGGCAGGTACAGCGTCGAAGACAAACCGACCGGACTCGTCACACTCCGCGGTCAGCGTCGCGTCGCCCACGCGCAGTTCGGCATGCAGTCGACCACCGGGTGCTGCCCAGCCGTCCAGCCGCACCGAGCCGTCTCGTTGTGGGTTCACGACCACCATCACGGTCAGACTGTCGCTGGCGAACGTCACTCGGCGCGCGTGCTCCACCGACCGAGTTCCGGATGCGCCGGACACCGCCAGCTCGGACTCGACCAGCCTGGCGAACTCCGCGTCCAGGTTGTGCGCGTCGAGCCCGAACAACACCAGGTCCGGCAGCATCTCCGGCATGGGGTCCACGGTGTCGTAGATCGCCAGCAGGTCAGTCAGTATGCGCAGGTCCGCACGGTCCATCGGTCCGGACAGCGGGTCCAGGTCGTCATCCATATCGAACGTCAACTCGCCACCGAAACCGTCGTCGGCGGGGTTGGCCGAATTGCCCCTCGTTGCCGTCATGTCCAGTCTCCCCCGTCGAGTTGAGCACGCAGCTTTGCCAAGCAGCGTCCTCTTGTTGGACCGATGGATCCCACCGGTATGCCCAGGTCCACCGCGATGGCGGCGTAATCAGGTCGTGGCGCGAATGCGATCACCGCGAGCAACTTTCTGCAGCGCTCCGACATTTCGCCGACCTTCTCCCACAGCCGTCGTTGCTGATCGGTCAGCACAGCTGTGTGTTCCGCGGATGGTGCACGCGGGAGGTCGTCGTCGGACGGTTCTTCGTTGGATCTCTTCGCGCTGTTCGCTCGTTCCCGCCAGGCCAGCCGGCGCAGGCTCACCGTCAGCCAACGCACCACTGCCAGCGGATCGCTGACACTGTCCTTGCTACGAACGAGCGAGAGAAATGTCTGCTGGACGACGTCTTCGGACTCGGCGGCGGTCAAACCACATTGCCGGGCCGTGTGCCAGAGCAGTGGGCTGACCAGTCGCACCAAGGTGTCGATCGCGCCGGGGACGCCCTGGCGGTACTCCTCGAAGGCGGTGCCGGCTCGCACGACCAGATCGCCGACATCCTGTCTGCGACGGAGAACGGCGGCCTCGACGGGAACAGGAATTTCCGCGGGCTCAGCAGGCTGCCGTCGAGCTCTGCGGTGCGGTCTGCCCGGCCATTGCCTCGCCGACGGACGACGGGTGTGCGGGTGGTTCGTGGTCACCACCGGCACCCGAAGCCGGCAAGACAGTTGCCGGCAACACTGATGCCGTCCCGTTGGTAGTTGCTGTTCGATCGGCCGCGATCACTGTTCGGACCTCCCCTGCTGTGACCAAAGACAACCTGCCCCATCCGGCAGGACGCGGGTCACGTAGAAGCGGTTCTCGCGCACGGGTCCTCCCGGATGTGACGGGTCGTCGTGGCGCTGCGTAGTGGTGGACCAGCAGCTCCGGCCTGGCTTGCCAGGGCCGGTGTGACAACTGTAGGGGTGGTGCATTCCGCTCGGGAAGAACCTGCACCCCTCAGTCAGGCCTTTCCGAACACCCCTCAGGAGTGCGGCCGGATGGCGCTGATACCGAAAGTCACGAGAGTTTTCCCTCCGTAGGTGACGAGGGGATATCGGAGGCAAAATGGCGCCCGATATTTGACTATTTATCCGTTGCATCCGGTTTCTGGCCTGTGTCCGAGCTGGGCTCCACCGGTATGTCGGTGGCCGCTCCGCTGGAATCAACACCATCAACGACCGGCTCTTCCGCCGCTGCCTCTGGTACTGCCAGCAAACCGGCGAGTGTTGCTCCCTGGATGCGCCGGAACGTTCGGCCCGCGACGGTTCGGTCCAGCACGGCTACCTCGAGCTGCGTCGGGAGCAGATCCCTTGGTGCACCCTCGCCGGCGGTGCCGAGAGCGCGGACCGCAGCACCCAGGGCGGTTCGCAGATCCCATCCGGGCGTGAACGATGCGGTGAGCGCCGTGATCACCGGCTCGGTGACGCCACCCATCACCACGAACTGCCGTTCGTCGGCGATCGAACCGTCGTAGGAGATTCGGTAGAGCTGGTCGGCCCCGACTGCGGTGCCGACCCCTCCGGCGCCGGCGCCGCTGACCTCCGCGACGCAGAGCTCGACCTCGAACGGCTTCTGATGCTCGGAGAAAATCGAGCCGACGGTTTGCGCGTAGGCATTGGCCAGCCATCGACCGGTAACGTCCCGGCGGTCGTAGGAGAAGCCGCGGACGTCGGCCAAGCGGATGCCGGCGGTACGCAGGTTCTCGAATTCGTTGTACCGGCCGACCGCGGCAAACCCGATGCGATCGTAGATCTCACTGACCTTGTGCAAGGTGGGCGAATGGTTTTCGGCGACGAACAAAACCCCGCCCGAGAATGTCGTGACCACCACGCTGCGGCCACGCGCGATGCCCTTGCGGGCGTACTCCGAGCGGTCGCGCATGAACTGCTCGGGTGAGGCGTAGATCGGCATCGTCACGGCGGGCGGGCTCCTTGAACAACGGGATCGGGTCGGGATCGAGCGGCGAAGGCGGACAGGCTGAGCTAACCGCCAGGTCGGAGTAATCTCCCGGCAACTACGGCTTCAGCGACCGCACCCACCTCATCGTCGGACAGCCGCACCGCGCCGGCTGCCGTCACCGCGACGACAACCGGGTAGATCCGCCGGGTCATGTCCGGACCGCCGGTGGCGCTGTCGTCATCCGCGGCGTCGTAAAGCGCCTCGACGGCGGCCCGCACGGTGGTGGCGAGATCGGCCGCCGGTTCGTAACGCTTCTTCAGCGCGGACCGGGCGAACATCGAGCCGGACCCGACCGAGTAGAAGTCGTGCTCCTCGTACTTCCCGCCCGCGACGTCGTACGAGAAGATCCGGCCGGGTCCGCTGCCGGTGCTGGCCGGCAGGTCCGGGTCGGCGCCGAAGGCCGCTGCGTCCTCCACTCCCGCGAACAGCGGCACGACCGCAAGGCCCTGCATCGCCATCGCGAGATTGCCTCGGATCATCGTGGCGAGCCGATTGGCCTTGCCGTCCAACGAGAGCCGGACACCCTCGATCTTTTCGTAATGCTCGAGCTCCAGCCGGAACAGCCGCACCATTTCGACGGCCAAACCGGCCGTGCCGGCGATCCCGATCGCGGAGTGCGAATCGGCGATGAAGACCTTCTCGATGTCCCGTTGGGCGATGATGTTGCCCATGGTGGCCCGCCGGTCGCCGGCCATCACCACGCCGTCGGCGCAGGTCACCGCAACGATCGTGGTGGCGTGCGGCAGCGAGGCCAACGCGGCGTCGGCATGTCGACCGCCGGGCAGCAGGTGCGGCGCCGCGTCTGCCAGGAACTCCGTGAAGGAGCCGCTACCCGGCCGCATGTAGGCGGCCGGCACCGCCGACACGGGCCACGCAGTGGGCTGCGAATTCGGCGTCACTGGCCGCCCTTCTGCACGTACGAACGGACGAAGTCCTCCGCGTTGGATTCCAACACATCATCGATCTCGTCGAGGATGTCGTCGGTCTCGGCGGCGAGCTTCTCCCGCCGTTCCTGGCCCCCGGCACCGGCTTCCGCCGCGTTGTCACCCTCGTCCCCGCCGCCCTGCTTCGTGGTCTGTTCCTGGGCCATATCGCTTCTCCGATCTGGTCATTCAAGAAGGAAGCTCCGTCTGACTGCGACTTTACGCAGCCGAACCGACAGTGCCTACGGAGCCACCCCGAGCGGGCATTCCGGAGGACCTACTTCCGCGTCAGCGCATCCACCAACTCGGTCGCGTCGGCGGCCGCATCAAGCAGCGCCCCAACATGTGCTTTGGTGCCGCGGGTCGGTTCCATGGTGGGGATCCGGACGAGGGAGTCCCGGCCGATGTCGAAGATCACCGAGTCCCAGGACGCCGCCGCGAGCCGATCGGCGTACTTCGCAACACACCGGCCGCGGAAGTAGGCCCGGGTGTCCTCCGGCGGGCTGGTCATGGCGGCCTCCACCGCGCTTTCCGAGACCAGCGTCTTCATGGAGCCGCGGAACACCAGCCGGTTGTACAGGCCCTTGTCCTTGCGCACGTCTGCGTACTGCAGGTCGACCAGGGCCAGCCGGTGCGCACCCCAGGACAGCCCGTCCCGGCTCCGGAACCCCTCCAGTAGGCGGAGTTTCGCCGGCCAGTCGAGTTCGTCGGCAAGATCCATCGGATCCCCGCCGAGTCGGTCCAGCACGCTGACCCAGCGGTCGAGCACGTCCTGGGTCATGGCGTCGACGTCGGCGCCGTACTCGGCCTCGACGTACTTCGCCGCAGCTTCGTGATAGGCCCGTTGCACATCGAGGCCGGTGTACCTCCGACCGTCCACCAGCGGGACGGTCACCTTCAGCGTCGGGTCGTGGGAGATCTGATGCACGGCAGCCACCGGATGAGCCAGTTCGACCGACGGTATCGACCAGCCGGATTCGATCATCGACAGCACCAACGCGGACGTGCCCAACTTGAGATAGGTGGCGATCTCGGCGAGGTTCGCATCTCCGATGATCACGTGCAGCCGCCGGTGCTTGTCCGCGTCCGCGTGCGGCTCGTCACGGGTGTTGATGATGCCCCGCTTCAGCGTCGTTTCCAGGCCGACCTCGACCTCGATGTAGTCGGACCGTTGGCCCAACTGATAGCCCTCGGTCTGCCCGGAAGGCCCGATACCGACCCGCCCGGCCCCGGAGAACACCTGGCGGGAGGCGAAAAACGGGGTCAGCCCGGCGATGATCGCCGGAAACGGAGTGTCCCGGTTGCACAGGTAATTCTCGTGCGTGCCGTACGAGGCGCCCTTGCCGTCCGTGTTGTTCTTGTACATCTGGATGGGCTTGGATGCCGGCAAGCCCGCGGCCAGCCGGGCAGCGGCCTCCATCACCCGCTCGCCCGCCTTGTCGAACAGCACCCCGTCCAGCGGGTTGGTGACCTCGGGGGCCGAGAACTCGGGGTGCGCGTGGTCGACGTAGAGCCGGGCACCGTTGGAGAGGATCACGTTGGCGGCACCGATGTCGTCCACGTCGGGTTCCGCGGCACCGAACAGTGCAGACAGGTCGTATCCCCTCGCGTCCCGCAGCGGTGACTCCACCTCGTAGTCCCAGCGCGGCCGCCGGGCCCGGGGCGCGGCCACCGATGCCGCATAGGCGAGAACGACCTGGGTGGAGGAGATCACCGGGTTCACCCCGGGCTCCCCGGGCACCGAGATGCCGTACTCGACCTCGGTACCCATGATGCGACGCACAGTCATACTTCAAACTTAGTGCGGCAGGATGGGTGCAATGGACCCCGCACCACCGATCACGGCCCGCCGGAGCGGAATCGGCGCCACCCGGTCACGGGCGGCCCACTGGTGGCAGCGGATCACCGGGCGCCAGCAGTGGCGCGATCGGCCGCTCAGCGATCTGTTGGCCATCGACCGCGGTGTACTCGTCCAGGCCTTCAAGATCGCGCTCTCGGCCGGTGTCTCATGGGCGCTCGCCGTGTGGTGGCTCAGCTCCCCGTCACCGATCTGGGCGCCAATCACGGCATCGTTGATCGCGCTGCTGACGGTGCGAGCATCCGTCCGGGATGCCCTGGAGAAGGTCATCGCCGTCCTCATCGGCATCCTGGTGGCGATCTGGCTGGGCGGACTGATCGGACTGCACGCCTGGTCGATCGCACTGATCGTTGCCCTGGGTTTCCTGGTCGGCAAGGTCCTCAGGCTCAACGGCGGCGCGGCGGCGCAGATTCCGATCAATGGGCTCTTCGTGCTGGCGTTGGGCAGCGCCCAGGTGGAGCAACGATTCCTGGACACCCTGATCGGCGCTGCGGTGGCGGTAGCGGTGAACTTCATCGTGGTGCCGCCGAACTACGTGGCCAGCGCAACCCGCTCCGTCGCGACGTTCGCCGACAGCCTCGTCGAGGTGTTGGCCGGCATCGCGGCGGAGATCACCCGACCGTGGACGCTGGAGCAGTCGGCCGGTTGGCTGAGGACTGCTCGTGAGCAGGGCAGATTCGCCCTCACTGCCGATTCGGACGTTGACCGGGCCGCCCAGTCGTTGCGCCTGCATCCGGGACGGTCGTCCTGGGAGAACGCGCTCGGCCGACTACAGCAGGCGAACGACACGCTGCAGATCGTCGAGGTGCAGGTCCGGACGCTGGCCAGGACTGTGCGGGACATCGCCACCAAACTGCCCAACCGGGACGGCTCGCAGCCACCGATGCCGATGGCGTCCGCCATGCTGACATCCGCCGCTGGGGCAATCGAAGCGTTCGCGCACACGATGCTCCGCGCCGAGAAGGACGCGGAAGCGGTGGTGGCCGGCGGCGCCGCGCACCGCACCATCGAGTCGGCCCGCGCCAAGATCGCCGAGATCAACGAGGACCTGGCGGACATGCTGACCGCCAGCCTGGCCCGCGGGGTATTCCTCGGCGCGCTGGTGGTCGAGACCGGTCGCATCCTCGACGAGCTGGATGCGGGACTCGCCGCGATGACGGGCGATCAGCCCGGCCCGAACCGGACAACTGATGTCGCGGACCAGCCGACCGACGGTTGAGTTCCTGGTGCAGCAATCGGTCGAGCGTCACTGCCAGGGCAGGCCGGATCGGCGTGCCCAGTACTCCACCGGGTCCTCCGGCCGGCCGGTTAATACCCGGAGATCCTCATCGTCCAAGGTGATCTCGGACGCCAGCAGGTTCTGCGCGAGCTGCTCGACACCGGCCGAACCAAGTAATATCCGATCCACCCAGGGCTGTGCGAGGACAGCCGCCAGGGCCACCGCATCCGGCGCGGCGCGGTGCTTGGCAGCGACCGTCAGCACCGCCGCGGGCGGTCCAGCGACCAGCCGGCCGTTCGCCAGCGACTCCTTGACGATCACCGTCAGCTCGCGCCGGGATGCGGCAGCCAAGGCCCGGCCGACGCTGGTCTCCAGCAGGTTCCAGGTTGACTGGACGGCCGAGAACACCGGTCCACCGGCCCTGGTCAGTTCCATGGCCCGCAGAATGGTCTCCGCCTGACCTGGGCCGGACGTCGAGAAGCCAACTGCAACACCGGAATCGCGCAGCCGGGCCAGGGCGTCCTGCAACGGACCGTCATCGAACAGCGGCGAATCAAGAGTCAGCGAATGCACCTGATACAGGTGTAGTCGAGGCAGGGTCTGCATCGTCAGCGCGAGTTGCTCGGTGAAACGCTCGAGTGAATGGTCCTTGACCTCATGGACATCGGCGTCCGGGTTCCAGTCCCCGACGTACCGGTAGCCCCACTTGCTGGAGATGGTCGGCGCGTTGCGCACCCAGTCCGGATTGTCCGCGGCGCGGATCTTCCACCACTGCCCGACGAACTCCTCCGCCCTGCCGTAGGACCGGGCCGTGTCGATCCAATCGACGCCGGCCGCAACAGCCGCGTCGAGCACCCGAAAGGTGTTGTCCCGAAAGGACTCGACACTTCGGTCCGCCGGTAGGACCTCAGCGTTGCCGGCATTGATATAGGCGGGCCGACCGAGCACCGCCGTACCCAGCGCCCAGCGGGCGTGGCTGCGCCGGCGGACGGGCAAGACTCGTGGGGTGACATTGCCCTCGAACGTCACGGGTTCGCGACGGTTCGAGGCCATTGCGCGATGCTAGCGCCGCCGAATCGCCCTGACGACCTCGCTGCAGGCGACTACAAGTACTGACCAGTGTTGGACGCCGTGTCGATGGCCCGTGATCCCTCCGACTGCTTGCCGGACACCAGGGTGCGGATGTAGACGATCCGCTCCCCCTTCTTGCCGGAGATTCGCGCCCAGTCGTCGGGGTTGGTGGTATTCGGCAGGTCCTCGTTCTCGGCGAACTCGTCGGTGATCGCGTCGAGCAACTGCGATACCCGCAGGCCGTTCATCGTGCTGTCGCCTCGGACGATCCGTTCCTTGATGGCCGCCTTCTTGGCTCGATCGACGATGTTCTGAATCATCGCCCCGGAGTTGAAGTCCTTGAAGTACAGAACTTCCTTGTCACCGTTGGCATAGGTGACCTCGAGGAAACGGTTCTCGTCGGTCTCGGTATACATCCGCTCGACCGTGTGCTGGATCATCGCGGTGATCGTGCTCACCCGATCGCCGCCGAACTCGGCCAGGTCGTCCGGGTGGATGGGCAGTTCCGGCAACAGGTACTTGGTGAAGATGTCAGTCGCAGCTTCGGCATCCGGCCGCTCTATCTTGATCTTGACGTCCAACCGGCCGGGCCGCAGGATCGCCGGGTCAATCATGTCCTCGCGGTTGGAGGCCCCGATCACGATGACGTTCTCCAGACCTTCAACGCCGTCGATCTCGCTGAGCAGCTGAGGCACGATCGTGGTCTCGACGTCGGAGGAGACACCGGTACCGCGGGTCCGGAAGACCGAGTCCATCTCGTCGAAGAACACGATCACGGGCGTTCCGTCAGATGCCTTCTCGCGGGCCCGTTGGAAGATCAACCGGATGGTTCGTTCGGTCTCACCCACGTACTTGTTGAGCAGCTCCGGGCCCTTGATGTTCAGGAAATAGCTGGTCACCTTCTCCTCGCCGCGGAGCAGTGCGACCTGCTTGGCCAGCGAGTTGGCGACCGCCTTGGCGATCAGTGTCTTACCGCAGCCGGGCGGACCGTACAGCAGGACGCCCTTCGGCGGCCGGAGCTGATACTCCGCGAACAGGTCCGCATGCAGGAACGGGAGTTCCACCGCGTCCCGAATCTGTTCGATTTGCCTGGTCAGGCCGCCGATATCGCTGTACTCGACGTCCGGGACCTCTTCCAGCACGAGATCCTCGACCTCGGACTTCGGCACCCTTTCGTAGGCATAGCCGGCCTTGCTGTCGACCAGCAACGAGTCGCCCGGCTTGAGTGCGATGTCCATCAACGGTGACGCCAGGTGCACGACACGTTCCTCGTCGGCGTGCCCGACGACCAGTGCACGGCCTCCGTCCAGCACCTCGCGCAGCGCGCACACCTCGCCGACTATGTCGTACTCGCCGGCCTCGACCACCGTCAGGGCTTCGTTGAGGCGGACCTGCTGACCACGCTGCAGGACCTCGACATCGACCGTCGGAGAGACGGCCAGCCGCATCTTGCGGCCGCCGGTGAACACCTCGACCGACCCCTCCGGCCCGCTGGAGAGGAACACCCCGTAGCCGCTGGGCGGCTGGGCGAGGCGGTCGACCTCCTCCTTGAGCTGAAGCAACTGCGCCCGCGCGTCACGCAGCGTGACGACCAGTTTCTCGTTCCGTTCGGACAACGCATTGATCCGGTTCGAGGATTCGGTCAGCTGACGTTCCAGCGGCCGGGTGTCGCTCGGCACGATGGCCAGTCTCCGACGCAGTTGCGCCACCTCATCGTTCAGTACCCGGATCTGGGCGCTGAGTTGGGCTGGAGTCTGCCGATAACCATCTTCCGGGCCGGAGCCCGAGCCTTGTCCGGCACCATCTGACGAGTTGAATTCGGTCACATTGCCCTCCCCTCGAGTCGGAGCCCTGCAAAGAACAAGAATACCTGCGGCATCCGACAGAGCCGCGGCGTTAGCGCGCAACGGGCACGTGTGTTCGACATTCGAATGATCGGGCGAAGTTCGAGCAGAGGCTCACTGAGCGGGCGATTGATGTTGCCGCCCAGTCACTGTCGCGCCATCAACGGACCGCATGGCCGGTCGTCAACGATTCAGATTGTTACCTCAACGACATGCGCAGCACACCTGAAGTGGCCTCGCCGTCACCGCCCGCCCGACGTCGGTCTGCGTTGCGGGCGTGGCGCGGTGACCCCGGGAGCGAGCCGGCGGGCGGTCAGGAGGAAGGCCGTGTGGCCCATCATTCGATGCTCGGGTCGCACCGCGAGCCCCACCAGGTGCCACGGCCGGTGCAACGATTCCCAAGCCGAGGGCTCGGTGAACCCGCCGTGCGTCCGGATGTCCTCGGCGATCCGCGACAGCTGCGTTGTTGTCGGGACGTAGACGGTGAGCACTCCACCGGGCACCAGGTGATCGGCCACCGTCGGCAGTACTGACCAGGGTTCGAGCATGTCGAGCACGATCCGGTCGACCTGCCCAGCGTGTTCGTTCATGTCACCGACGGTCAGCGACCAGTTCTCCGGGCGACCGCCGAAGAACCGTTCGACGTTCCGGATTGCGTGGTCGGCGTGGTCCTGCCGAATCTCGTAGGAGATCACCCTGCCCTCCTGGCCGACCGCCCGCAGCAACGAACAGGTCAAAGCCCCTGAGCCGGCACCTGCCTCGAGAACCGTTGCGCCGGGGAAGATGTCACCCCAGTGCACAATCTGAGCCGCGTCCTTGGGGTAAATAACCGCGGCACCCCGCGGCATTGACAGCACGTAGTCGGTCAGCAGCGGTCGGAGCGCCAGATACGAGGTCCCGACCGCGGACGTGACCAGGCTGCCCTCTGGCTGACCAATCAGATCGTCGTGCGCCAAGCCGCCGCGGTGGGTGTGATAGGTCGCCCCCGCCTCGAGTACGACGGTGTATTTGCGGCCCTTGGAGTCGGTCAATTGCACCCGATCTCCCTCGCCGAAGTCGCGGTTCACCCAGGTCCCTTTCTGGCTTGGGCCGGACGGGATGCTGTCCGGCTGGTTCGCTCCCACCAGTGGGGGCGACGCCGGTTGAGCACCGCGATGATGTCCTCCCGCCGCAACACGCCTGCCGGTTGTCCGGCACCGTCGACCAACAGGAAGGCGGCGGCGTTGACAGTACGGGTCCGCTCGGCGATCTGTGCCGGGTCGTCATCGGCGAGCACGATGGTCTCGGGCAACCAGGCCCTTGCCACCAGTGACGCGGGGGCCTGCGGGTTCCGGCGCGCCAGCTCGCGGGCCGCCGGCACATCGAGTAGGCCGCGGGCGACGCCGTCCGCCTCGGTCAGGATGACGGCTTTGACAGCCGCGGCCTTCAGCGCCTGCACAACCGGGGTCTCGGTGGGTAGTTGCGCGACCGGCCTGGCAAGCGACCGGATCGTCACATCGGCCGGCCAGACGTTCTTGGCCCGCCCATTTCGCTCGGCGCCGGCGCCGACCGCCACGAACAGGCCCATCGCGACTGCGATCCCAGCAGGGAGCAAGCCGGCGGACCCGGCATCGATCACCATCAGCACAGCCCAACCGACGAGAGCGACCGCAGTCACGAACCCGCCGATCACCGCGGCTGTCGTCCCCGCCCGACGGTTGCCCGATGCCAGCCACACGCCGGCCCGCAGCACCCTGCCACCGTCCAGCGGGAGCGCCGGAAGCAGGTTGAACAGCGCGACAACGACGTTGGACAGGGCGAGCAACAGCACCAGCAGCCAGCTCACCGTGCCTCGCCCGACCGCCTGCAGGGCGAGCCAGAACACCCCAGCGAGGACCGCCGACACCGCAGGACCGGCGGATGCGATGACCGCCTCCTCGCGGGGTGAGCGCGGGGCCCGCGCCATTTCCGAGACCCCACCGAGGAGGTACAGACGAACGCCGACCACTCGCATTCCCAGCAGTCGGGCCGCAAGACAGTGCCCGAGTTCGTGGGCGAGGACGCTGAGACCGAGCAGGACACCCAGAACGATCGAGACTGCGATTGCGACTGTGGTCCCGGTGCCAGGCACCACCTGGATGATCACCGGGACGCCGAGCGCGACGATGACAGCCACCGACGCCACCCAGGACGGCGCGACCACGATCCGTATCCCGCCGATGCTGCCGATGCCGAACCCGCGCAACGATTCCACGGAGCCGGTGCCGACCGGGGGGTCGCTGGGCCCGGTCGGATTCACTCTCGAAGAGTAGTGGTAGCGAGGTAACGCGAGAGCCTCGCGGTCCTGCTGCGGTGACCGAATCGAGCGGTGGCCTCACCCGCACCAGCGGCGCAGCTGTCGGCTTGCTGCCTGCTGTCGGACCCGTCGCCTACCTTTGACTCATGACCACATCGATCGCCGCCGACCCGGCAACTGAAGGTGCCGTTGGCGGGCCGGCGGTCACGGTCGACGGCGTGACGGTCGACGGCGTGACGGTCGACGGCGTGACGGTCGACGGCGTGACGGTCGACGGGTCGGGCCCGGACTCCGGAACCACCGCCGATCGCCCGCGCCGGCCATTGGCCCTGTCCCCGTCACGCGCGAGCGACTTCAAGACCTGCCCGCTGCTGTACCGTTTCCGCGCGGTGGACCGACTGCCGGAACCACCGAGCGCACCGGCGGCCCGCGGCACCCTGGTGCACAGCGTGCTGGAGCAGATGTTCGGCCGACCGGCCGTCGAGCGGACGCCGAACCGCACTGCCGCGCAGGTCGGACCGGCGTGGGAGCAGATGTCCGGCGAGCACCCGGAGTTGCTCGACCTGCTGCCGTCAGCCGATCTTGCTGCCTGGTTGGAGTCCGCGCAGGACCTGGTCAGGACCTATTTCACCCTGGAGGATCCGCGTCATTTCGACCCGGAGGCGTGCGAACTCGCCGTAGAGATCGAGTCGGCAGGCGCGGTTCCGATGCGCGGTTACCTGGATCGGCTCGATCTGGCGCCGACCGGCCAGTTGCGGGTGGTCGATTACAAGACCGGCCGCTCCCCAGGCCCCGATTTCGAGGCCAGGGCGCTCTACCAGCTGAAGTTCTACGCGCTGATGATCTACCGGCTGCGTGGCATTGTTCCGGCGCAGCTCAAGTTGATCTACCTGGCCGACGGGCTGTCGTTACAGTACGAACCCTGCGAGACCGAACTGCTCAGTTTCGAGTCAGGGGTGGCCGCGCTCTGGCGTGCCATCACATCGGCGCTCGATACCGGAAACTTCCCGCCGCGGCCGAGCGGGATGTGCCGGTACTGCGCGCATCAGGCGTTGTGCCCGGAGTTCGGCGGAACCCCGCCGCCGTACCCGGGGGTGCCGGACCAGATCCCTACAACCGGCACGACCTGATATCCGACGCAAGAATCGCCTTCGCACCCAGCTCGGCCAACGCATCCATCACCGGATTGACCTCGTCACGGCGCACCATGGCCCGAACGGCCCGCCATGCCGGATCGGCCAGCGGTGCGACCGTCGGTGATTCCAGTCCGGGGGTGATCGCGGTGGCCCGGCCGAGCAGTTCCAGTGGGCAGTCGTAGTCGAGCATCAGGTACTGCTGGGCGAAGACGACACCCTGCAACCTGTTGGCCAGTTGCTTGGCAGCCGAGGACACTTTCCCGTCCTTGCGGGTCAGCAGGACGGCCTCGGAGGCGCAGATCACGTCGCCGAACGCGACCAGCCCGTGCTGGCGCAGCGACCGTCCGGAGTCGACAACGTCAGCGATGGCATCGGCCAGGCCCAATTGCACCGAGATCTCCACCGCCCCGTCCAGGCGGATGACTTGGGCCGCGATGCCGTGGGCGGCGAGGTCGTTGCGGGCCAGGTTGGGGTAGGAGGTGGCGATCCGCTTGCCGGCGAGGTCGGCGATGTGCCAGTCGTGGTCGGCGGGACCCGCATATCGGAAGGTGGAATACCCGAAGCCGAGGCTGGTCAACTCATCGACGGGTGCGCCGGAGTCGGCGGCCAAGTCACGCCCGGTGATGCCGAGGTCGAGCTCGCCGGAACCGACATAAACGGCGATGTCCTTGGGCCGCAGGAAGAAGAACTCGACGTCGTTGGCCAGGTCGAGGACGGTCAGGTCACGGGACTCGTGACGCTGCCGATATCCCGCCTCGCGAAGCATCTCGGCGGCCGGTTCACTGAGCGTGCCCTTGTTGGGCACGGCAACTTTCAACACGGGGAATTCTCCTTAGGAGCGCCGGGTACCGGCGGTGACTGCTCGGATGCGAAGTGGCGCGGCGGCCCGAAACCCTACCCGCCGCGCTAGAGATGGCGGTAAACCTGCTCCAGCGTGATCCCACGGCCGATCATGATCACCTGCGCCCGGTAGAGCAGCTGGGAGATTTCCAGCGCGAGGCTGTCATCGTCTTCGTGTTCGGCGGCAATCCAGACCTCACCGGCCTCTTCGAGCAGCTTCTTGCCCTGCGCATGCACACCGGCATCAAGGGCATCGACCGTGCCGGAACCGGCCGGGCGGGTCAGTGACCGGTCGGTGAGTTCCGCGAACAGGGAGTCGAACGTCTTCACGGGGAGTGATTGTCGCAGAGCGATCGCCCTGTTCCGGACGGCAGGCAGGGCCGGTGGGGGTGGTTGGCCGCTGCTAGCGCGACAAATGGACCGATGCTTCACTCGTGTAGGGCGCAAACGTGAACGTCTCCTGGAGATAGAGGTCCACGGTGCTGTCGGTGTGCTGTAGGTAACCGATGCTGACGTCCTGACCGATGGTCAAGGTGTAATCGCCGCCTCGGGTGGTGAGCAGGTACCCGCCGCGCAGGGCCGGCCCCCAGACGATGTGGTCCGGCACTAGCCGGTTCAGCTGCTCAAGTATCGGGTAGCCGTGATCGCGCGTCTCCGACACCGCGGTGTACGCCTCCGCATCCAGTACCAGGGCGTAGGGCCCCTCGACACCGGCCAGTCGCAACTGCGTCAGGGCCTGGGCAACCGCGTCGGGGTAGCCGCGCGGATCTGCCGGCAGCGCGATCGACGGGTTGCTGGAGGTGGCGCCGATCCCGTCGATGCCCGCGGCCGCATAGCCCTCGAAGACGGCTCGATCCTCGGTGCGGGCAATGGTTGTCGCCGCGTCCTTGACCGGCTGCCAATCCGAATCCTGCGAGCCGCGGGCGACATCATCGATCGCGAGCCGGTCGAGGGTGAATGGCACGCGAATCTCGACAAGCGGCAGGATGCCGCGTGAACGCGCGCGCACCCCGTCCGATGGCGCGGCGATCTCGACGACATGGCCGGTCGTCACCGACGCGAAGGAGTAGCCAAAGGGCCCGGCGACGTCGATCACCCGTCGGGCAGCCAGGTTGCGCTTGACCGTGCGCGATGCCTCTTCTTCGATCTGCTCCCAGGCCGTGTCCGAGATCGGTGCGAGCGACCGGTGCAGGTTGTTGTCCGTCACTGGGTTTCTCCTTTGAGACTGCCGATCTGTAGCGATCCGTCGCTGGATTGGGTGGTCTCGTCGTCGGCCAGGGATTCCAGCAGGTCGAGCGACGGCACGAAGAACATCGTCCCGGTGACGGCCGTCGATACGTCGAGGATCCGGTCGTAATTGCCGGCCGGTTTGCCCACGAACATGTTCATCAGCATCTGCTCGGTGACTACCGGGTCACTTGCGTAGGCAATGTAGTAGGTGCCGTATTCGCCGGCGCCGGCGTCGCCGAAGACCATGTTGTCCCGCAGGATGTCGCGTTCCACACCGTTCGCGTCGACGATCGTGTTCAGCGAGACGTGGGAGTTGGCGGGTTGGATGTCATCGTCGAGTTCGATGTCGTCCAGTTTGGACCGACCGATGACGCGTTCCTGCTGAGCGGTGCTCAGCGCCTGCCACGCCGCCAGGTCGTGCAGGTACTTCTGCACGATCACGTAACTGCCGGCCCGGAAATCCGGGTCCTCGGCACCGATCAACGCGGCGGCGGCCGCCGACCGCCCCGTCGGGTTCTCGGTGCCGTCGACGAACCCCAGCAGGTCGCGGGCGTCGAAGTAGCGGAAGCCGGTGACGTGATCGTTCACCGTCACCCAGGGACCGATTGCGGCCATGATCTGCCTGCTCAGCTCGAAGGTCAGGTCGGCGCGGTCGGCGCGGATGTGGAACAGCACGTCACCCGGCGTCGCCGGGGCATCATGGGCGGCTCCCGTCACGGGTCGGAATGGATGCAGCCCAGCGGGTTTCGGTGAATCGGCGGGCCGGATGCGATCCCAGTACGAACTGCCGAAACCAACAACGCAGGACAGTGGACCGCTGCCCATCGACTTGGCGGACTGCCGGAAGCCGACCGCGCGTACCAGGCCGTTGACGTCCGAGGCCACGTCACGCAGTCGCTCCGCGGCGCCTGGGCGATCCTTCGCGCTGACGACGAGGAAGACGGCGGCCTCGCTCAATGCGCTCAAGACGGCCTGCGGTTCCGGGCCTTCGTCTGCTTCGGGCAATCCCACGAAAGGAGTATCGCGTACGGGCACGTCGGCCGTTCCGCAGCCTGCCGATTCGCGCCGGGAGCTGCGGAACCACCGCCTCGGCGTCATCTGTGCCGCCCAGCCGGAAGACGTCAACCGCACCGAATGCTGTTCGGTAGAAACGTTCACACCACAGCACTCACACCAGTTTTGCCGCCTTTCGACGCGCCTTTGTTGCCGCAACGGTCGGCGAAACAACAGTGGTAGTTCCGTTACGGGCCGCCCCGTTCTTCGACGAGCTGCCATTCCTCGACCCATTTCTGGCCCCGCCGTTGACGGCGACGGACTTGCCTGCCTCGGTTGTTGCCGTCGCCGCAGCAGTTCGGGTTGATGTGGCTGTCTGGGCTCCCGATTTGCCGACTGCTGTCCGGTCAGACGCGGCCTTCGGTGGAGACGTCGTGCCACCAGCCGCCGCCGCGTTGCTCGCCGCGCCGCTTCGCACGGCGACATTTCCCCGCCCGGCCAGTACCGGCCCGAGGAACTGACCGGTGTAAGAGTCTGGGTGCGCGGCGATCTCCTCGGGCGTGCCCTCAGCGATCACCAACCCGCCACCGGAACCACCTTCGGGACCCATGTCGATAACGTGGTCGGCGGTCTTGATCACGTCGAGGTTGTGCTCAATGACGATCACCGTGTTGCCCTTGTCGACCAGCCCGTTGATCACCCCGAGGAGCTTCTCCACGTCTGCGAAGTGCAGGCCGGTGGTCGGTTCGTCGAGTACGTAAACCGTCCGTCCGGTGGACCGCTTCTGCAGCTCGGAGGCCAACTTCACCCGCTGCGCCTCACCGCCGGACAGCGTCGGGGCAGGTTGCCCGAGCCGGACGTAACCGAGTCCGACCTCATCGAGGGTTTTCAGGTGCCGGTGGATCGGGCCGATGGCCTCGAAAAACTCGGCGGCCTCTTCGATGGTGGTGTCCAGTACTTCCGCGATGTTCTTTCCCTTGTAGTGCACCTCAAGGGTCTCCCGGTTGAATCGGGCGCCCTTGCAGACCTCGCACGGTACGTAGATGTCCGGCAAGAAATTCATTTCGATCTTCAACGTGCCATCACCGGCACAGGCCTCGCAGCGGCCACCCTTGACGTTGAACGAGAACCTGCCCTGCTGGTATCCGCGCACTTTCGCCTCGGTGGTGGAGGCGAAGAGTTTGCGGACGTGGTCGAATACGCCGGTGTAGGTCGCCGGGTTCGATCGCGGAGTGCGTCCGATCGGCGATTGGTCGACCCCCACGACCTTGTCCACCTCTTCGACGCCGGTCACCCTGGTGTGCCTGCCCGGCACCATGCGCGCTCCGTTGATCCGGTTCGCGAGCACCGAGTGCAGGATGTCGTTCACCAACGTGGACTTGCCCGAGCCCGAAACCCCGGTCACCGCAATCAATGTGCCCAGCGGGAAGTCCACGGTGATGTCGCGCAGGTTGTTCTCTCTCGCGCCGACAACGGTGAGTTTCCGCTTGCGGTTGATCGGGCGCCGCACCATCGGGACCGCTATCTCCCGCCGGCCCGAGATGAACGCTCCGGTGATCGACTCCTCCGAGGACTCGAGGTCGGACACTGTGCCGGACACCACCACCGTGCCGCCGTGCTCGCCGGCGCCGGGGCCGATATCGACGACCCAGTCCGCGGTACGAATGGTGTCCTCGTCGTGCTCGACGACGATCAGCGTGTTGCCGAGATCGCGGAGCCTCGTCAGGGTTTGGATCAGCCGATGGTTGTCCCGCTGATGCAGGCCGATCGACGGTTCATCCAGGACGTACAGCACACCCACCAGCCCGGAACCGATCTGCGTCGCCAACCGGATTCGTTGCGCCTCGCCGCCCGACAGCGTGGCCGCCGGCCGGTTCAGCGATAGGTAGTCCAGACCGACGTCAAGCAGGAATCCGAGTCGCGCGTCGACCTCTTTGAGTACCCGTTCGGCAATCATCCGGTCGCGCTCGGAGAGGATCAGGCCGGCGAAGAATCCGGCCGCGTCCTTGATCGACATCGCCGACAGTTGGGCGATGTTCTGTCGGCCCAACTCCGCGTGCTCGATACTGACCGCGAGGATCTCGGGTTTGAGCCTGGTGCCGTGACAGGTCGGACAAGGCACCTCGCGCATGTACCCCTCGTACTTCTCCCTGGCGAATTCGGAGTCCGTTTGGGCCGCGCGTCGCTCCAGGTACGGAATGACGCCTTCGAATTCCGCATAGTAGGACCGCTGCCTGTTATAGCGGTTCCGGTAGGTGACGTGGACCTGCTCCTCGACGCCGTGCAGGACGGCCTTGCGGACGTGCGCGGGCAACCGATCCCAGGCTGTGTCCATGGAGAAGCCCATGACCTCGGCCAGACCCTGCAGGAGGCGGGTGAAGTATTCACTGGTTGTTCCGGCCGACCAGGGGTGAATCGCACCGCCGCCGAGCGAGGCCGCTCCGTCCGGAACGACAAGTTCCGGATCGACCTCTTTGCGGGTGCCGAGCCCGGTACATTCCGGGCAGGCGCCGAACGGCGAGTTGAACGAGAACGAACGTGGTTCCAGTTCATCGAGAGCTAGTGGGTGGTCGTTCGGGCAGGCCAGTCGCTCGGAATAGCGCCGCTCGCGGAGCGGGTCATCCTCTTCCAGGTCGACGAATTCCAGGATGACCACCCCGTCGGCGAGGCCGAGACCGGTCTCCACGGAATCGGTGATTCGTTGTTTGGCGGTTGGTCGGTTGACCAAGCGGTCCACGACCACCTCGATGGAGTGCTTCTCTTGTTTCTTTAGCTTGGGTGGCTCCGTCAGCGGATAGACGACGCCGTCGATGCGGGCCCGCGAGTACCCCTTTGACTGCAACTCGGCGAACAGGTCGACATACTCACCCTTGCGCTCCCGGATCACCGGGGCCAGAACCTGGAACCGGGTACCTTCGTCCATTTCCAGAACACGGTCGACGATCTGCTGCGGCGTCTGCTTGGAAATGGGTTCGTCGCAGATGGGGCAGTGCGGGTGCCCGATCCGCGCGTAGAGCAAGCGGAGGTAGTCGTAGATCTCGGTAATGGTGCCGACCGTCGACCGCGGGTTGCGCGATGTCGACTTCTGATCGATCGACACCGCCGGTGACAGACCTTCGATGAAATCGACGTCCGGCTTGTCCATCTGCCCGAGGAACTGTCGCGCGTAGGACGACAGCGACTCCACATACCGGCGCTGACCCTCGGCAAAGATCGTGTCGAAGGCGAGGGAAGACTTCCCCGAGCCCGACAAACCGGTAAAAACGACCATAGAATCGCGCGGAAGACTGATATCGACGTTCCGCAGATTGTGCTCGCGGGCGCCGCGCACGATGAGGTGGTCTATCACGTTTCACATGCTAGGCGTGGGGTCCGACAGTCCCACATTCTGCGACATGGTCCGGGCTTCGACAGGATGGTCGAATGGCTACTGACGAGGGCAGTTCGTTTCGCTGGGCGCTGGCTGGGTATGGGGCCGGCGGGAGGACGTTCCACCAACCGCTGATCAGTTCTGCGGCCGGGTTGGAGCTGGTCGCAGTGGTGACCGCCGCCCCGGAACGACAGGCGCACGTGCGAGGCGACCTGCCACACGCCACGCCGGTGGGGACGCTGTCAGACCTGCCCGCGCTCGGTGTTCAGGGCGTGACGATCACCACACCCACCGCGACCCATTCCAGGCTCGCATACGAGGCGCTCGACCTGGGCCTGCACGTGGTCGTGGACAAGCCATTCGCGCTGACCGCCACCGATGCTCAGGATCTTGTCAACCGCGCAGCACAGGTCGACCGGGTCATCACCCCGTTCCAGAACCGTCGCTGGGACAGCGACCTGCTGACGCTGAGGAAACTGATCGCCGATGGCGCATTGGGAAGGGTGCATCGGTTCACCTCACGGATCGATCGGTTCCGACCCGTCAAGGGCAGCTGGCACGGCGGCACCATAGCCGAAGGCGGCGGCACGCTGTTGGACCTCGGACCGCACCTGGTCGACCAGGCGCTGCACCTGTTCGGACCGGTCCGCTCGGTGCATGCGGAACTGCGGATGGTCCGCGCCGGCGCCGGCGCCGAGGACGAGATCGAACTGCACCTGATCCATGCGGGTGGCGTGCATTCGACGCTGGCCGCCGGCATGGCCTCGGCCGCCCCTGGCCCTCGCTTCCAGGTGAACGGCAACCTCGGCGGATTCGTCATCGATGGCTTCGACGTGCAGGAGGAGCAACTCAAGGCCGGTGAATCCCCCGCCTCGCTCGGTACGGGCTGGGGGGTTGAGCCCGAGTCGGCCTGGGGGCTGCTCTACACCGAGTCGGGGTCAGGTCGCGTACCGAGCGAGCGCGGCCGATGGGACAGCTTCTACCCGGCCGTCGCTCGCGCATTGGCCGGCGACAGCCCACCGCCGGTCCTGCCGATGGACGCTGTGCGGATCGCCCAGGTTCTTGATGCGGCCCGCGAGTCCGCCGCGGAGGGAATTGTCGTTGGGCTGGGTGGATGAGATGCGGCCCGCGGGCCATCTGCTGAGCGCCATCGCCCACCGAGCCCACGCCGAAAGCCCAGTGTGTTTCCGGGACCGAGCCAGTCCAGGCACGGTCCTCACCCACCGTTCGCCAGCGCCCAAACGAGACTGCCGAATGCGGGGTGTCAGCCCGCACCATTATCGTATGGCCACGATCGCGAGTTGACGAATGCTATTTCTCCCCAACAAGTGCCTGATACCAGGAGCGGTTTCGGCGAAGATTGTTGGTTGGCAAGGCACCTCGACCATCAGAAGGGGGGCGGATCGGCGATCGGGTCCTGTGGTGAATCGGCGGTATCGTCTTGATCTGTCGGCCATTGTCGAGGTTGAGTGGAATAGGAGCGGCCAGTAGGACTGGTCCAGGTAACCGAGGCGTCTGAATGTTGCACGCTGTCCCATAGACCGCTGGTCTTGAGCCCATGATGAAAGACACAGAGGCACTGCAAATTGCAGGGACAGGTGACGCCGCCACTACTTTCACCCGGACAGAACTCATCGGAATGATCGATTTGACATCGTTTTGCCGGACGCCGACAGCCGGGAAAGCGGCAGGTCTGGTCCCGGGTTGTCACGTGGTCCCGTTGAGCAAGCCGCGGGCGATAGGCCGTACGCCCCAGGTCAAGTCCGGCGCCACAGCCAGGTCTGATCGCAATCGCGGCAATTGTTGAGGCGCTGGCCGCGATTGCCCGCGCGAGGTCTGCGGGGATGGGGCCATGTCCGTCAAGTTCACCAGGACGATCGTCGAGGCCGGCGAGTGTACTGGCGGCCAGCGTCACGTTGAGGTGGGTGACTCGGCCATGGTGGATCCCCAAACCACTGTCCGGCTTCAGCACGCTATTCACTGCGCAACCCGAATCCTCGGCCCTGCCGGATGACCGATTGCCTGCGGTTTGCGGGCCACCGGCGGGGCACTCCTCACGGATCCAAATGTCAACATCATCAGAACCCTTTTCGCCCCCGCAAAGGTCGCCACTGTGGGTATTCGTGAACCGGACGCACATGTCCCCTTCACCGGAACCTTTTGCACCCCAACGTGAAACATCACCGCTCGGTTCGCGCGCATCGCCCGCACAATTGTCAACAATCCGTGGGTCCACGACGACAGAATCTACGGTCTCGCTCCGCGCTGCCCCGCCGTCAGGCTG
Organism: uncultured Actinomycetota bacterium; assembly: GCA_963730295.1. Taxonomy (GTDB): domain Bacteria; phylum Actinomycetota; class Actinomycetes; order Mycobacteriales; family Nakamurellaceae; genus Nakamurella. Next base: position 368,276 of record CAVSRE010000022.1, read on the forward strand.
GGCGGAATCGTTTGAGCAGTCGGGTTCATCCGCCGGATCTGAGGTGTCGGTCGGGGCGGGCGGCGCAGTGCTGGAGGTGGGCTGTGCCGTTGCCGCAGAGGTACCAGCAGCTCGGCGCAGCAAAGCACTTCGGATCGTTACAGTTCCCGTCGACGCCAACTGGTCGATCAGGTCACTGAAGACGTCTGCACGCAAGGCGCCGACGCCTCGTGGATCGCAGGCACTCAGGTTGCTTCGCTTCAGTTGATAGGCCAATTGGTCGATGACGCTGTAGGCGAGTTGGGCCTTATCCGCAGCAACCTCTGCGCGGAAGACCCCCATCCCATCCTCGGCCGCATGATGGGTGACATTCCTTTTCGTGACTGCCTTCTCATGACGCTTTTTCGCAGCGGCCGGATCGACCGAGATCACCGCCCGATCGACTATCCCGCGAAGTTGACCAGGAGTCCTCGTTGCTGCCTTCCGCAGCACGGCCTGTTCAACCCGCCGCCGCAATTCAACGGGCAAATTTTGGGTTCGTTCCGCGATGGTGAGTGATCGCCCGCGGTCGATGATGCCGCCTTCAAGCGCTCTCAGTGTTCCAGGAAGATCAACTGCGAACTCCACGGCCTTACACACCCTGCGTTGTGCTGCAACCGGGGAAAAATGCAGGGCTGCGCCTACCTCCGCCGCGGCCACCTTCATCGCGGTCTCGTTGAGTACCGTTTCGACGTCGGGATCACCGAACACCGACGAGTCGGAATATGCAAGGTCTTCGGCCTGACACGTTGTCGCGCCGTCCGCCGGCTCTGCGTGCGACCAATCACGAGTCACGAAAACCTCGCATCGCATTCCTTGTTCGCCGCCAAAGGCGCACCGCCCGGCTCCGGGAGCACCAACGTCGAGTACCCAATCTGCCGACGTGGTGCTCGTCCCGCAAGATGGGCAGATGGCCTCCCCTCAACCCGCGACAACAACAGCTATTGACGCCACGCGCGAAGCAACTTGGAGACTGCAAGCTGCTGTCGACAAGGCAATCGAGACCAGCGGAGCCAACGCGATGGCCGGTCCGTCGCGCCTTCCGGACTGGACAATCGGGCACGTCGTCAGCCACCTCGCCCGTAACGCAGACGGCCTTCGGAGGGTGCTGGTCGCGGCGAACGCGGGTCGGCAGGTCCAGCCGTACGACTCGCCGGAAGCGCGGGAGAACGATATCCAGTCCGGCGCCCAACGCGACGCGGCGACGATTGCCGGCGACCTGCGCACTGCCAATCAACAGCTTGCCGACACGATCGACGGGCTCGGCGCGGAAACGTGGGAATTCACCGTCGACCTCGGCCGCGGCGGCCCCACCACAGCCGATGTCATTCTGGCGGCCAGGCTCAGCGAGGTCGAATTGCATCACCACGATCTGGGCATCGACGGCGGACTCGACCTGCTCGACAACGCACAGGCGAACCGCTTGCTCGCGGCCCTGATGCGGTCGTACGTGCGGACCCGTGAGGTCAACGGGCTCACTCTCATTCCGGACGGCGCCGACGCCATCAGGATCCGAGGCGGGGGCCAGGCGGTCGCCGGCGCGGCGATCGAACTTGTCGGGTGGCTGTCCGGACGATCGGACGGCTCCAGGCTGAGTACAGCAGGCACCCTTCCCGAACTACCGACGTGGTGAATACGGTGTCCGACATGAGCAACACCGAGAACGCAGCACCCGACAACTATTCCGGACACGTCGAGCCGCAGGGCGAACCGGCGTCCCGAGAGCTCGCCGACATCACCATCACCAAGCTGTCGGTCGGCCCGATGGACAACAATGCTTACCTGCTGGTCTGCAAACACACCAACGAGGCCGTGCTGATCGACGCGGCCAACGACAGCGAGCGGATCATCACCATGCTCGCCGACAGACCTGGTTTGCCGGCGCTGCGCAGCATCATTACGACGCATCAGCACGGGGACCACTGGCAGGCGCTGCAGGCGGTCAAAGACCAGACAGGAGCCAACCTCCTCGCCGGTGCCGCCGATACAGGAGGGATACCGGTACCCACCGACGTGCCGTTGGAACATGGCGATACCGTCGCTCTCGGCGACTGTGAACTGAAGATCGTGGCGCTCCGCGGCCACACGCCCGGTTCGGTGGCGGTGATCTACGCGGACCCGAAAGGCACACCGCACATCTTTACCGGTGACTCCCTCTTTCCTGGTGGTCCGGGGAGAACCCTCTCTCCAGAGGCTTTTTCGTCATTGATGGACGATTTGGAGGAGCGGGTGTTCGGCACGCTGCCGAACGAAACGTGGGTCTACCCCGGGCACGGTGACGACACCACCCTTGGCGCGGAGCGGCCGAAACTTGGTGAGTGGCGCGAGCGCGGCTGGTAGGGGCAATGTCGGTCAACGGTGTTTGCCGCTCGCCCGGCGGACCGAACGGCTCGGCATCGACGAGCACATCGTGCCGGGCGAGTTGGCCGAATATTTTGCCCCGGTGATCAGCAGGCTGGGCAGCTGAGCCCAAACACTGCTGATCACCGGGGCAAGGACCCCAGCTGATCAGGACCCAGCCAACGCAGCCGTCCGCGGCTCCGCTCCGAAGGTGTCCGTCGCGTCGACATCTGCGCTGCGAGGCGATCCGGTGTGCCGCAGCCCGATGAATGCGGCCACCCCACCGAGCGCGACCAGCCCCGCCGCCAGCAGCAGGCCCGCCTGATAGCCACCGAGGAACGCGTCGGTGGGCGTGTCACCCGCGGTCAACAGCGCCGACTGCCGTGCCGTCAGCACCGCACCGATCACGGTGATACCCAGCAGGCCGGAAACCTCGCGGGAAGCGTTGAAGATTCCAGACGCAACACCTGCCTCCGCACGCGGCATGGCATCGAGCACGCTGGCAGTCAGCGGCACGGTGAGCCCGCCACCGATACCGATCACCGCGAAACTCGGCATCAGGGAAGCAAAACCGGCATCCGAGCCGAGCAGGCTCACCGACGCGATACCCGCGGCCATCAGCAGCATCGCCACAGCGACCACCCGGTACGCGCCGAGCCGGTGCGACACTCGTTCGGAAATGATCGCGCCGGCCGCCATCAGCAACGCCATCGGGACAAAAGCAGCACCCGCTTCGGTGGGTGAGAATCCGAGCACACCCTGCAGGTACAGCGAGGTGAAGAAGTAGATGCCGAACAGGCCGAAGCCCCACATCATCAACGCGATCAGGCCGCCGGTGAAAACCCGCTCACGGAAGAGCGACATCTTGACCATGGGCTCCGTGGACCGCCGCTCCATCTGAACGAAGACAACTCCGAGAACCAGCGCAACGGCGAAGGAACCCACGATCACCGGTGACGTCCAACCCCGGTCGTGGCCCTCGATCAAGGCGAAGGTCAGTGCGAAAAGCGCTACTGCGGAGGTGATCACGCCAGGAATATCGATGCGGCGAGGGCTGCTGGGTTCGCGCGATTCCCGAATTGCGACCGCGGCGAGTGCCAGGGTGGCCAATCCGACCGGAACATTGATGAAGAAGATCCAGCCCCAGCTGAGGTACTGGCTCAACAGGCCACCGAGCAGCGGTCCGACAGCGAGGGCCAGAGCGCCAACCGCGCTCCAGATCCCGACGGCGGCCGCCCGCTGCCTGCCCTCGGTGAAGGTCGCGGAGATGATGGCCAGCGTCGTGGGTGTCACCAGTGCGGCGCCAAGTCCCTGCACCGCCCGACTGATCACCAGGACGTCCACGTTGCCGGCGAAACCGGCTGCCAGCGATGCCACTGTGAAAATCGACAGTCCGATCATGAACAGTCGCTTTCGTCCCCACACGTCCGCCAGTCGCCCACCGGCCAGCAACAGACTGGCGAACACCAGAATGTAGGAGCTCACCACCCATTCCAGTCCGGACGTGGTCAGGTGCAGATCCTGCTCGATGGCCGGGATGGCCACGTTGATGATGTTGTTGTCGAGATAGGTCATGAAGGTGGCCAGGGCCACCGCCAGCAGGGTCAAGCGCGAACGCTCCATACGTGGTCTCCTTTACGGTGTACATCTACGCTGTATAGGTAAACCCTTACGATGTATAGTTGTCAACATGGTCACCACAATTTCTTCGAAGACCGCGCGAGGCGCCTCGCCGGCGCTGTCCAGAGAGGCCGTCATCGACCACGCGCTCGAAGTCGCCGACCTCGACGGACTCGCGGCGGTGTCCATCAGAAGGATCGCCCAGGATTTCGGCGTGACGCCGATGGCTCTTTATTGGCACGTGAAGAACAAGGATGAGCTGCTCGCCGCGATGGGCGACCGAATTCTCAGCAGCATCAAGATGCCCGCCGCCGAGCCGGATCTCGGCATCGAACAACTCCGTGAACTGCTGACCGTGCTGGTTGATGCATTGGATCGGCATCCGGGCTGCACCGAGCTCGCCATGATTCGAATACTGCAGTGCGACGTCGGCCAGCAACTCACCGAGCGCGCGTTGGATGTCCTTCGGGCAACTGGCTCGTCGGTTCAGCAGAGCGCCGATCTGGCAAGGGCGGCGCTGCAGACCGCGATCATGCTGGTCTCCGGCCGGCCGGGTGCGGAGACGCTGGTACCACGCGACGAACGAGAGGCAGTGATGGCGGGCAAGAGAGCCGCCTTGAGCTCACTGCCTGCCGATCGCTTTCCGCACCTGGTCGAATGCGCGGCCGCACTGACCGACTGCGCCGACGAGAATGCCTACTACGCGGCCGGAATCGACCTGTTCATGGCCGGGGTCAGCACGCTGCAGCACAGGCAGGAACTGCCCAACCGCTGAGCGAATCAGATCCGGCGGAGTTCTTCATGGGCGATACGGAGGCGCGACCCCCCAGCCCCACCGCGGCACCGGGGCATGCGGAACCACCTCGGCGTCGGGCTGAGAATTCAACTGCGCCAACCTGGTTCCCCACTCGAGATACCCAACGAGAGCCGCCCGGAATTCCGGATCGTCAGGCAACGCCGCGTCGTCAGCTGCCAAACTCATCTGCGATGCGAACCGGAATCGCTGTTCCGGGGTGATCCCGAGATTGCGGTGGTGGGCCAGCATTCGTTCGTACCCACCGAGTTTGTCGGTGTAGTCGGCCGGCCCGCCGAATACCTCGCTCCACCACATGGCGACGTGCGAGCGGTGCTCCTGGCTCACCCCACCCGGGAAGAGCGGACCAAGCAGGTCGTCCCGCTCCACTCGGTCGTAGAAGGCGTCGATCATCGCCCGGAAGGCCGTGGGTCCCCCCGCCCATTCATACAGGCTCGGCGCGTTGTCCCCGGTCATGACCCAAGTGTAACGATGTAATCAGGCCGACCGGAGGCGCCTACGGCACCGGCGATGCATTCGCACGCAGGGCCAACAGCTACCACCTCCGAGCGATGGAGCGCCACCTCGGCTACCCGCGGCCGGTCACGGCTCCGCCGGCCGACGCCGGCATGGTCAGAGCTTCGACCAGCGGGGCCAACATGATGACGGCGAGCAGGACGAAGGCAATCCGGTACGGCGTGCCCGGAGTTTCGGTGAGGCCGAGCGCCACTCCGATCGGATCCCCCAACCTGACCAACAACGCCCCGACCGCAATCCCCAGACCCGCACCGAGCTCCTGCAACGTCGCGTGCAGGGTGTTGGCGTGCGTCATCTTCTCGCTCGGCACGTCGGAGAAGGCGACAGTGTTGTAGGCGGAGAAGCCGACCGACCGGAAAATGCCGCTGACCGCCAGCAACACCACCATCACAATGATGGAGGTGCCTGTCTGGAGCAGGCTCATACCGATCAGGCATGCCGCGGACATCGGCAACGCAATCAACAGGACGCTGCGAATCCCGAGCCGGCGCATCAACGGAGTGGTGAATGGCTTGATGCACAGGTTGCCGAGGAACAACGCGATAATCATGCCGCCGGCCTGGGCCGCGCTCCAGCCGAGCCCGATCTGAAAGAACAACGGCAGCAGGAACGGTATGGCGCTGATCACCAAGCGGAAGACTGTGCCGCCGGCGACGGCGGCCCGCAGACTGCGGGCCTTCAACGTGCGTAGGTCCAATAGCGGTGCGGGCGTCTTCAGCAGGTAGCCGATCGCCGCGGCCAACGTGAGTGCGGCCAGTCCCAGTGCGATGAACGCGAAAGCCCAATTGGGCCTGCCGGTTCCGATCTGCTCGAGTCCGATCACCAGGGCCGCGACGCCGAACGCGGTCAGCAGGAAACCGCGCCAATCCAGCCGTCGACGCTCCGTCGACCGCACATCCGGCACCAGGCGTCTGGCGAAAATCAGACCGACAATCCCGAGCGGGACATTGATCAGGAAGATCCAACGCCAAGACGTGTAGGTACTGATCAACCCGCCCAGCGGCGGGGCAAGTACAGGTGCCACCAATGCCGGCCAGGTGAGGTAGGCGATGGCCTTGATCAAGTCGACCTTCGGCGTGGTCCGCAGCACGATCAGCCGGCCGACAGGAACCATCATCGCCCCGCCGATGCCCTGCACGACCCGAAAGATCGTCAGCACTGCCAGTGTTGGCGCCGTCGCACAGCCGATGGATGCCACCGTGAACAATGCGATCGCAATCGAGAAAACACCGCGCGCGCCGTAGCGGTCGCTCAGCCAGCCGCTACCGGGAATCAGTACAGCGACGGTCAGCAGGTACGCCGTCATCGCCACGTTGATCTGGACCGGTTGGACGCCCAGGCTGTCGGCGATCGCCGGCGCCGCGGGGGCGATGATCGTGGCGTCCAGGTTCTCCATGAAGTACGCGCCGGCGATCAAGACCGCCAACGCGCGAGAAAACCCCGGCTTGCGGCCCGCTTCGGGCGCCCCGCCGATCGCGTCCGACTGCGATGTTGTCACCCGCCCATCCTGGCAAGACCTTCCGGCGTTGCGCCAAGTGGGTGGACGCCCGTGACCCCCCGTACGATGAAGGAGACCAAGGGTTTTCCTTGGGGGGAGTAGGAGTTATGGGGCTCTCAGAGGGCGAACAGCGCAGACTGGACGAGATCGAGCGCGCACTGACCAGCGACGACCCCAAATTCGCGGCAACCATCACCATTGACCAATTCCGGCGGCACCGCGCGATCGTCGCGGCGGTGCTGTTCGTCGTCGGCATGGTCGGTTTGGTCGCGGGCTTGGTGTTGGCCGACGGAGTGTTGTGGGCCGGAGTGATCGTCAGCGTCGCCGGCGTAGGAGCAATGATTGCCGGCGCCCTGGTGTTCTTCAGAATTCGCCGGCGAGGCTGAAGGCTGTCGTCGCCGCGCACCTGACAGATGTCATGGTCAGGTCATGACGCTAGGAGCGGCGGCGACTGGCAGGTGAATCATGACGTCATGAACGCAGCGACAACACTTGGTGTGGTCGGCACCGACTGGCGAGCGGAATTCTTCGTCAAACTGGCCGGATTGCTGTCCGATCAGCTGACCCTGGTCGGTGCGGCCACCCGCCGACCGGAGACTGCCGAGCAGGTCGCGCAACGCTGGGGTGTGCCGTGCTAACTCTCCCCCGCTGACCTGGTCAGCCATCAACGACCGGATTTCGTGATCAGCAGCGTGCCGTGGACAGCCAACCCGGGCGTCGTCGGTGCGTTGGTGAAGTCCGGTGCTCCTGTGCTGACCGAGACGCTGCCGGCGCCGGACCGGGATGCCCTGCGCGCGTTGTGGTCTCAGGTCGGCGACCGGGATCATGTGCAGGGTGGCCGAACAGTACCCGGCGCTACCCGGGCACGTCGCCCGCGCCGAATTGCTGCGATCAGGAGTGATCGGAACTCCAACCTCCGTTCAGGTCTCGTCGACCCACGGCTACCACGCGGTGGCACTGATGCGACGCTTCTTGGGGGTGGACTTCGAACCCGTGACCGTCCGTTCGACAAGGTTCACGGCCCCGCTGGTGGATCCGTTGACCCGCGACTCCTGGACCGGCGACGACACCCCGAAGGAGGCTGGAACGACCTTGGCCACGGTTGATTTCGGCGGCGGTCGATCTGGCCTGTACGACTTCACCGACGATCTCACTTGCCATCGACGCTGCCACCAATACCCGGGGGTCCGGTCACCATTTCCCGCGAGGCCTGGGCCCGCTGAGCAGAGCCGCCCCAGGCGGCTGTCGGTGCCGTTTCGTACAGTGCTTTCCATGGCATACGACTTTCAGGTGACCGTCGACTGCGCCGATCCGCATGTGCTCGCCGACTGGTGGGCAGCAGCGCTCGGCTGGGTCGTGGAGCCCAGCGACGAGGAGTTCATCCGGCGAATGATCGCGCAAGGGTATGCACAGGAGGATCAGACGAAGAAGCATCACGGCGTGCTGGTGTGGAAGGAGGGGCAGGCCATCTCACCGCCCGACTCGGCCGCGGTGCCGCCCAGGCGGGTGCTGTTCCAACTGGTACCGGAGCCCAAGACGGTGAAGAACCGGCTGCACTTCGACGTCCGGGTCGGCCCGGACAATATCGAGGCGGAGCTCGAGCGACTCACTGCGGTCGGGGCCACCTTCCTGCACCGGGCCTCCCAGGGCCCGCACAGCTGGGTGACGATGACCGACCCAGAGGGCAACGAATTTTGCCTTTCCTGAGCGGGATTATCGTCCGGTGCGCTCCACGAGTCGGTCCGCCAGCCACTCGAACATCCGCTGGTGGGTCAGTTCGCGCCCTGTTCCGCAGACACGACGTAACCGGCCAACCAGCGGCACATCTCCTCTCCGGCCAGCACACCCGCGGCCTGCGCGACCCGCAGATTGGCTGCCTGCCAGCCTATTTCATGCAGCTCGCCGTGCGGCGGGCGGATCGCGGCGTCGGCAAGAGCAAGGAATCCCGCATCGAGTGCACCGTCGCCGGCAGCCAGTAGACGCGCGGCACCGGTGCGGTGCATGACCTCGGTCAGGGCAGCCTCTTTGGTCAGCCCGCGAGGTAATGCGTAGATTTTTCGACCCTGCAGGGAAACAACCCAGCCCCGGTCGGCGCACCACGAGGTCCAGCGCGGTAGGAAGTCCGAGGGGATCCGGGCCAGGTCCACCACCAAGTAGCAGAACAGGTTGTCGGCCGTCTTGCGATTGAGCACCCAGTCGTCGGCCGCAAGTACCTCGAGCCCGTCAACAATGGCACCCAGCAGAACGCCATCGCCGGCGATCCGCTGCTCAACGGAGCGGCGCCACTGTTGGTCCGGCTCGCCGTCGACAACGATCTGGCCACCGTTGCTGGTGATCGCATAGTGCGCGGGCCCGCCGGGCAACTGCACCCGCCCGAACTGGGCAATAGTCCGGGTGGTGGTGGGTACCAATACCGCGTTGGCCCTGATCAGCTGGAGCAGCCGGGCGGCCTCAGTCGTCATGTACGCCAGGGGCTTTCCGTCGAACATCTCGACGCACACCAGCGGCGGCACGGCGCCGTCGGTCGTCGTCGCGTCGATCGCGGCCATCGAGTAGATCAGGGTCCGGTCGAGGTCGGTGGCCACCACGGTTTCCATTCGGGCTGTTGTCACCCGCCTCAGCCCTCACCGGTGTCGCTCGGCGAAACGCGGCGGACCAGGCCGACGCAGGAATAGGCAAGGCCCGGAACGACGTCCACCGGCACACCGCGACGCTCAGCCAGTAGGCGCAGGTGCACATGATCGGGATGGTCCGGCTCCCGGACCAGGATTTTCCACGGGACCCGGCGCAGCAGCACCCTGGTGGCCTCCCCCACCCCGGGTTTGACGAAGTTCACCGATTCGATGGCGTATTCCCGGCGGATGCGTTCGACGGCGGCCCACCCGGCGAACGTCACCCGGCGATCGGATGCCGCGAGCACGGCCGTGCCCGCGAACACCTCGGCGGCGACCGCATCGAACTGATCGCTGACGGAGTCGAGCAGGACGGTCGAGACATCGTTGGGTGCCAATTCGCGGTAGAACTTCGCGCCGTGGAAGTCGGTCGGCCGCAGGTAGGCGCGGTTGAGCACGGTCCGCGAAACCAGCCCGGAGACCGTCGAGTTGAGGCAGGCCGAGGCGATCAGAAAGTCGTCCCTGGTGCCGAAGGTGCGCACGCTGTGGCCGGGGTCCGCGAGTACGGCCAAGTCGTCGGAGAACGCCGGACCGCCATCGGACTCGAGGTCCCGCAACGCCTCGGTGAGCTCCTTGGCGATCGCGCCCTTCCCGGTCCACCCGTCGACGAACACCACGGCCGACGGATCATGATGCGCGGCAAGGTAATCCAGCGCGACCCGGTCGATTCCCCGGCCCCGGACAATGGAAATCGCGTAGTGCGGAAGGTCAAGGCCGTGCACGTGTCGGGCCCAGCGACGCATCAGGATGCCGATCGGTGTGCCGGCCCTGGCCAACGAGGCCAGCACGACGCTCGGGCCTCTTTCGGCGAGCACAAGTTCGGTCACGGCACCGACAGCCTGCGCCAATCGCTTCGCCGTCTCGGCCAACACCTGATCGAACAGCGCCTGGTAGTCCGGGTCGGGCCGGTATTCGATCGGCAGTGACTCGGCGTAGTGCGAGCGCCCTGCCTGAATGGCCGACTCCCGCTCGGCCACATCCGCCTCCAGTTGCAGCCCCGACAGGTCGGTCAACAACCAGGACACCTCTTCCGGCCGATAGCTGCCGAATTCCGGACCCATCAACGGGGCCGGCAACGCGATGCCGGGCTGCGATGCCGGGCTCACCGGTTCGGCCACGGCGTCAGCACGGCAAGCACCACCAACACGCCAGTTGCTGCGTTGACGGATCGGGCAACCCCTTCCGCGCAGGGAAGCGCGTGGCCATCGTCGACAATGACGATCACGTCGGCTTCGTGCAGGACAGCAGCGTCATCGGCCGAGGCCGAAGGGTTCGGCCAGCAGACGTTGTACACGTGCCGCACCGCCGAATCCGGCTCATCGAATCCTGGTGCGATCTCCGCGCTCCGGAAGTCGATCCTCCGCCGAACCGGATACCCGAGCCGGTCGACGGCGTGCACCGGCGAGCGGGTGGTCGACTGATAAGCGATGTGCCGCATAGGATCCCTCGACAGCTCAAGCGCCAACCGGAGCGGCAGGTACATCAATTCCTCAGTACCCAGCACCAGTACACGTTGCGCCGGGCCAATTGCCGCCGCCAACACCGAAGCGGCCGAGTGGATTGCCGCATCGAACGCTGGGCGGTCGTCTAACCGGAACCCATGTCGGCCGCCGGTGGGTACGCCGATCGGCCACGCCAACTCGCATCGGGACGGCTCCCCGGCCGGCCGCCCCGATGCGGGCGCGAACCCGTCCGGCACTTCCAGCTCGGCGGCCACTCGATCGACAATCCCAGCGGGAACTACGATCTCGCCACGGGCCAGGGATACCACGTCGATTCGGCAACCCAACCGCCGCTCAACAGCGACCCGGTTGCCGTCGTCGATTTCGGATCTGACGTCCACCAGCCCGGCCAAGACGTACCTGGGCCGCGGGCTGACCGCGTGCAATACCTCGATGACGTTCAGCGCCGTCCGGCCGGTGGACAGTTCGTCGTCCACCAGCACGATCGGGCCCTCACCGGTGAGCAGGTCTGGCGGATCGGGACGGAGCAGGTGCCCGGTGGCATGCGAATGCGGTTCGGAAAATTCGGCGGCGATCGGTATGGGGCCATCGCGTCGCCGGGTGGAATGCAGGTAGGCCGAACCCAGTTGGTCAGCGACCAGATGCCCCAGAGATGTTGCGGTCTCGGCGAACCCGAAGGTCAGCGCAGCAACCGAGGCGGGCGCAGGCAGATCGTCCACCAGGTCGATCAGCGCCCGCGGGTTCCCACCGGACATTGACCGGCCGGCCGCTTCCGCCCACTTCACGGGGACGGGTCCGTCCTCAGCGGCAAGGTTTCTGGCCACCAGGGCGCCGAGCAGTCGGCCGGCCCCGGCGATCACCCGCGGGTCCGCGGCGAGGTGCTTACCCAACACCGTCGAGACGAGAAGTTGGGCACGGCGGGGGTTGCGTCGGAGCGCGACCTCGATCAACTCGGTCATCCGAAGGCCAACCGGGGAACCGTTGTCCTGCAGCACAATTCCAAACTCGTCGGCCACCCATGACGCAGTACGGCGCGAATCGAGTGCATCGGGCATCAGTTCTCCTGCTGCGCGTTCATGATGTCGATGTGCGAAATGCCCTGCGCGGCAACACCAAATACGGCCGCCCGCAGCATTGTCCGCTCGGCCCAGCTACGGTGTGGGCGCATCTCGTTCATCTTGTTGCGGTATTCGGACCGCCGGACGCCGCCGGCGACCGATTCCGGGGCGAGTACATCGAGGGCGTCGAGGTACTCCTCGTGCGGTACCACCGCAAGCGCGTGCACCGGTGGGACGTGCAGCGGGTGGATCACCGACTTCCCGGTCAACCCATTGGCCCTGTCCAGCAGGGTTTCCCGGATCAGTCCGTCGAGGTCGCTGCTCATCAGTTGGCGGCGGAGCCCGGCCGCCCGCCGTTCGTCGAACGGGGTTTGCCGCAGCTGCGGACGCAGGATCCGCTCGTGATTGGCGAAATACTCCCAGACCGGCCCGGTGATGGCATAGCCGGAACCGTCGCTGCGACCGAGGTGGTTGACCACCTGAGCGATCAGGTCGGCGGCAACGCCGACATCGTAGATCGACAGGTCGCGGTCCCGCCGGATCCCGAACAGTCCGCAGAGGTCTGTCGCCCCGATCCGGACGGTCAGCACGCGTTCACGATGTCCCTCGAGCAGCTCCCGGATCCCGACCAGTTCCGCGTCCCGGGATTCCCGGTACAACACCTCCGGGGTTTCCAGCACGGGCATGGCATAAAGCGGGTGCTCGGATTTCTCATCGGCATCGGCGACGGCCTGCAGGTACTCGGCCCCAGCCGCGACGGAGAACTTCGGCAGCACGAATCCGCAGACGACGCCGAGTGCGGGGCCCAGTGCGTCGACCAACTGGCGGATGTGGTCCGCCGACCGTACCCGGACGAAAACCACACTCTCGGGTGGATCGTCGTGCAGATCACGCAGGGTCCGCTCCGTCGCTCTCAAAGCAGAGTCCACCGAGCCGTCTGAGATCGCGTCCTCCAGATCGATCACCATCGACTTGGCACCTGCGGCCGCCTGCCGGCGCACGGCGACGGCGAGATTCTCCTTGGTGGCCGGGACGTACAGAGTTGCACCCAGCGCGTGTGCGAGCACCGATCGTTCGCTGTCCCGGTCGAAGGAACACGGCGCCCGATGGAACAACTCTGCGCGGACTTCTTCGGCCAGATGGTCGAAATGCCGCATACTCTCTCTCCTCGCTGGTCTCATTCCGGGCTGCCGGGAACTCTGCCATCACCCGGCGAGTTGCCCAAAGGATGTTCATCGGTGGTTTTGAGCCGTCTCGATAGGCTTGCTGGGCACGCTGGTTGTCAACCGGGCGTCGGGCGGCACTATCCGACCCTCGAAACACTACTGGCCGTACAACAGACCAGGTTCGGACAACGGAGCCGACCGGTCGATGGTGAAAGGAACTGCAATGGGTGTGAGCCTCTCCAAGGGCGGCAATGTCTCACTGACGAAGGCCGCGCCTGGCCTGAAGGCGGTGTCCGTCGGTCTGGGTTGGGATGTGCGATCCACCACCGGAACGGACTTCGACCTGGACGCCAGCGCGTTGGCTCTGGCCGAGACCCACAAGATCCTCTCGGACGAGTACTTCGTCTTCTTCAACAACACCAGCTCACCCGAAGGTTCGATCGTGCACCAGGGTGACAACCTGACCGGCGAGGGCGAGGGTGATGACGAGGTCATCAACGTCGACCTCGCCGCCGTGCCGGCCACCGTCGGATCCATCGTCTTCCCGGTCTCGATCTACGAGGGTGACGCCCGCGGTCAGTCGTTCGGACAGGTCCGCAACGCCTTCATCCGGGTCGTCGATCAGGCAACGAGCACCGAACTGGCCCGCTACGACCTGTCCGAGGACGCGTCGACCGAGACCGCGATGGTCTTCGGTGAGCTGTATCGCAATGGTGCGGAATGGAAGTTCCGGGCCATCGGCCAGGGTTACGCATCGGGACTCGCGGGCATTGCCCGCGACTACGGCGTCAACCTCTAACCGCTGGCTGACTGCATCACAGAAGGGTCCACCGGTCCCGCCCACCATGGGCAGGAGTGACCGGTGGACCCCACAGCCTCCCGGGGAAGGCCAGCCGTGCATCTCAAGATCTTCATGTGGTCCTACATCGTCACCGCGATCTCGTTGGTGGTGGCCTTCTTCTACGGCAGCTGGGAAGCCGTTGTTCTCTGCCTGATCCTGGGCGTCCTCGAGGTGTCACTGTCGTTCGACAACGCCGTCATCAACGCCACAGTGCTGGAACGGATGAGCGACTTCTGGCAAAAGATCTTCCTCACCGTCGGCATCGTCATCGCGGTCTTCGGTATGCGGTTGTTGCTGCCCCTGGTCATCGTCTGGGCAGCGGCCGGGCTGCCCCCGCTGGAAGCCTTCAACCTGGCGATGAACCCACCGGCCGATGGCGCGGCATATTTCCCGGACGGGTCCCCCAGCTACGAAACCCTGCTCACCGACGCCCACCCGTTGATCGCTTCCTTCGGCGGCATGTTCCTGCTCATGCTCTTCCTCAGCTGGCTGTTCGAAGATCGCGAGCACACCTGGCTGACCTGGCTGGAACGACCGCTGGCCCGGGCCGGCCGGCTCGATGCGATGGCGGTCCTGGTGTCCTGCATCACCCTGCTGGTGGTGTCCGAGACGCTCGCCGAGGACCCGGAGACCGTGCTGTTCTCGGGCCTGCTCGGACTGGTGGTCTACCTGGCAGTCAACGGGCTCGGCACCCTGTTCGAAAACCCCGAGGTCGAGGAGGGCGAGCACATCCCGCAGGACGTCGACCACGACCCGGTGCGAACCAAGAGCGGTGTCACCAAACTGGCCAGGGCAACCGGCAAGGCCGGCTTCTTCCTGTTCCTGTACCTGGAAGTACTCGACGCGTCGTTCTCCTTCGATGGCGTCATCGGCGCGTTCGCGATCACCTCCGACCCCATCCTCATCGCGTTGGGCCTCGGCCTGATCGGCGCGATGTTCGTCCGCTCGCTGACCGTGTACCTGGTCCGCCAGGGCACCCTGTCCGAATACGTCTACCTCGAACACGGCGCGCACTGGGCCATCGGCGCCCTCGCCTTCATCCTGATGATCTCCATCGGCGTGCACATCAGCGAATTCATCACCGGCCTGATCGGAGTCGCGTTCATCGGCGCGTCGTTCCTGACATCCATCAGACGCAACAAGCGGATCGCGGCCGAAGATGCGGAAGTCGGGCCGGTGCACGCCTGATGCACACTCCTACCCGAAAGGAACGGCCCCACTGATGGCCATCGATTACACGAAAAGACCGACACCCGAACCGCCCGCGGCGGCTCCGGCCACACCGCCCGCCGCCGCGGCAGCACCGGCCGCTCCGGTGGCCGGTGGCCCGCCGCGGAAGGTCACCCTGACCAAGGGCGCGCCCAAGGTCTCCCTGACCAAGTCCGGGGGGATCGGTGGCATCGCCCGGGTCAACCTCAACTGGTCGGCGCAGCCACCCGCTCCCCCGCCCCCGGCCGCCGGCGGTTTCCTGGCCAGGATGAAGAACGCCGCAGCTGCCGTCTCGGTCTCCAAGGGCATCGATCTCGACCTGGGTTGCCTGTACGAGCTGGCGGACGGGCGCAAGGGCGTCGTCCAGGCGCTCGGCAACTCCTTCGGGGCACTGGACGCCCCGCCGTGGATCCTGCTCGACGGCGACGACCGCACCGGGCAGGTCACCGGCGGCGAGAACATGTCGATCAATCTGAAGCAACCGGGCCGTTTCCGCCGAGTATTGATCTTCGCGATGATTTATGAGGGTGCGCCCAACTGGGCCGCGGTTGACGGGGTCGTCACGCTCACCCTGGCCAATGGCCAGCCGGTCGAGGTGAAGTTGGACGCCACCAGCGCCACGTCCCGGATGTGCGCCGTCGCCCAGCTGGTCGACTCCGGCGGTGATCTGGTGCTGCAACGCGAGGTCCAGTACATCGAGGGCGGCCAGGTCGCCCTGGACAAGGCCTTCGGGTGGGGCATGAACTGGGCCCGTGGCCGAAAGTAGCCCAGACCGGAAAGAGCCCGTACCGGAAATGGCGCCGACGCGACGTAGCACAGACACGACGTAGCACAGACACGACGTAGCACAGACACGACAGTGCCGGCCTGAACGAATCTCTCCGTTCGGGCCGGCCCTACTCGCCCATCACCAGGCCCTACAGATCAAACTCCGTCGCCGCGATCCCGACCGCGTTGCAGGCGTCTCGGACGGCGGACCGCTCCTTGGCGTCGAAGTCGCCGTCGGCGCCACCGATGATGATGCCGATCTGGATCACGGCCCTTGCCTGATCCGGTTTGCTGCGCAGCTTGCCGATCGTGGCGATGGCTTCGACCTTGCCGAACTCGAAGTCCCCAGCCAATTTGCTGCAGTACCAATCGAACTTCTGCTGCAGTTCGTCGGGAGGGAACACTGCCAGCACCGAATTACCGCGGATCAACGCCGACGTCTTGGCCTGTTCGACGGCGTCGACAGAACCATCGGCCGCCGCGATCAGCGCACACATTGCCATGCTGCCGTTGGCGAATTCCTTGTTCTTGAACTGCCCTGCCTTGGTGGTCAGCTGGCTGTTCATCTCGCGGGTTTTGGCCTTCAACGAATCCCAGAACGCCATGGGTGAACTCCTGGTCGTGGGGTTGATCGATGCGGACTGCCGGTTGACAGCCCTTCCCCAGGACAACGATCACGCAGCGAAAGAGGTTCCTATCGAACGGCTTTCATGCGCATGAGTTTCACAACGATTGCAGCGCAAGCGGAACGAGCTGATCCGCGGTCCGGGCGTTCCCTGGTGTGCCGATGGCCGTGAAGGTCCACCCGGTGCCGGTCCTGGAGAGCTTGGCCATCACGACCGCGGTGTGCGAGCCCGAGCCGCTGAGTTCGTAGCGGACGAGTTCACGGTCCCGGTCCGCCGAATCGACGACCCGCGCCGTCGCGTTCTCGATCTGCGAGAAGTTCTGCCCACTGAACGAATTCACCACGAAAACGATATGCGCAACAGCCGGTGGGACCCGCGGCAGGTCGACCATGATCGACTCGTCATCGCCGTCACCCTTGCCCGTCAGGTTGTCGCCGGTGTGTATCAAGGAATTGTCCCTTGACCGGAGATTTCCGTAATAGACAATCTCCAGCACCTGACGTTCGGCGGAAATCAGGATCGCCGAGGCATCCAGATCGACGGAGACTTCTTTCATACCGCCGAAAAAGCCCTTCTTCTTCATGGCGTCCCAGCCCAGACCCATGCGGACCTGACTGAGGCTTCCGCCGCCCTGTTTCACCAGGCTGACGGACTGGCCCTTACTCAGACTGACACCCACTATTTCGCCTCTCGCTGGTCGTTCACGGTGACCCTACTATGCCGCAATGCCTACCCGACATTGACGCCGAAATCCCTTGCAATACCTGCCAATCCACTCGCGTAACCCTGGCCGATGGCCCGGAATTTCCATTCCTGGTTGTGCCGGTAGACCTCACCGAACACCATCGCGGTTTCGACCGAGGCATCCTCGGTCAGGTCGTAGCGGGCCAATTCGACGTCATTGGCCAGGTTCACCACCCGGATATACGCGTTGCGGACCTGCCCGAAGGATTGCTGACGCGGCTCGGCATCGTAAATCGATACCGCAAAAACTATCGACAGCACCGGGAGCGGAACGTTGACCAGGTTCAAGGTGATGACCTCGTCGTCGCCCTCACCTTCGCCGGTCAAATTGTCCCCGAGGTGCTCGATCGAGCCATCCGGGGACTTCAGATTGTTGAAGAACACGAAGTAATCGTCGCCCAGCACCCGGTGGTTCTCACCCAATGCCAACGCGCTGGCGTCCAGGTCGAAGCCATGCCCGGACGTCGACCTGGCATCCCACCCCAACCCCACCGAGACGGATACCAAGTTCGGTGCCGCCTTGGTCAGGCTGACATTGCCACCCTTGCTCAGGCTGACGCCCATTGCGTTGCATCTCCTTGTTCGCTGGTCCTGCAGGTTCGCGGGGTCTGGACCCGGTAACAAACACCCTACCGACGGCACCTGCCACGGGACTGTCAAGCACCGGCCCTACCACCGATATCGCAGGTGTCGGCTGGTTCCGAGATGCCGGTCAGTCGATGGGCGTCTGGTCGTCCAGCCAGGTGATCCGGTCGTAACCGTAGCCGCGGCAGGCCTCCCGGATGGTTCGGCCGATCAGGTCCATTTCGCTGCGCAGCACCAGTTGTCCGCGGATGTTGTAGACCGACGCCAGCACTGCGACAGCGTTCGATGGCGCCAACTCGATGGGTGCTTCGATCCGGTCACCGCCGAATGTGGTGACGACCAGCGTCCCGCCCCACCGCACTTCCTTGCCATCGCCCGAAAACGCATACACCACACACCGTTCCAGATCAGTGATCTGACGCAGGTCGAACTCGAGCCGCTCGAACTGCTGCCGAGCGGCCAGCACCAGCGGTCGCCTTGTTTCGCCGGGCGGGGCATACCGGCGGCCGGCCTGGTGCTGCACCGTCGACGATCGACCCGACACCAGTTGGTAGGCGCAACCCAGTCGGAGGTCGCCGATTCCCGGCGCGGCAACCGCCTCGAACGTCAGCGTCCCGACACCGGACTGCACCCGGGTGAGGGTGACGGTCGGCGACTGCGAGGTCAGGATCGTCGAGACGTCCCGGGTGGTGCGGGGCTCGTGCCAGTGGGCGGCCGGTCGGGTGGTACCCGGTCCGGGGTGGACCTTGCGGGCCTGGGGAGTGGGCCCGGCCGCAGGTGCCGCCGGCTCGGGCGGCCTCGCCGCGGGCGAAAGGTCCAGTGACGTTGAACCGCGGGACGCCGCAGGCGTCGGTCGGGTCAATGGAGCGGCGCCCAGATCCAGCGAGGTCGAACTGCTCGGTTGCCGGGTGGCCGCGGTAGGCGGTGCCACTGGTGCCCCGCCGAGGTCGAGCGACGTACTGGACGCCGAGGACGGCGAGCGAGTGGCGGGCTGCCCGGGCGGCGGACTGGGCTCTGACAGGTCCAACGAGTTTCCGGACGTGTGCGGGCGTGCGGGTGTGGTTCGAGGCGCAGCAGTGGGCTCCGACAGGTCCAACGAGCTCCCGGCGGATCCCGCCGGCGCCGGCTGCGGCCGAGGCTGAGCCGCCCGAGGTGCCGAAACCTGCTGTGGCGCAGACAGATCGAAGCTCGACGAGGCCGGTGCCGGTGCAGGTGCCGCGGCGGGTGGAGGTGCAGAGGCGGGTGCAGGTGCAGTGGCAGCGCGGTTCTCCGGCCGAGAGTTCGCGTGCGCACTGGCCCGACCGGCGACGAATTCCGCGATCGGTGAGCGCGCCGACCGCACCGGCCTGGCCCGGTGACGGAGGAACGTCAGGTCGGTCCGTTTCACAGCGCGAGTCGGCGCCGACGCGTCCAGTTTCACGTCGTCACTCCGGTTGCGGCGCCGCTCGCGATCACAGTGGCACCCCGTAATCGGCGGCGATGCCGCTGATCCCGTTGTCGTATCCCTGCCCGATGACCTTGAACTTCCAGCCGGTCGGATGCCGGTACAACTCCCCCAGGCAGATCGCTGTCTCCGAACGCAACGCGGGCGCGAGGTTCTCCGAACGCACCAGTTCCTGTCCGTTCGACAGGTCGAGCACCCTGATTGCACATTCGCGCAATTGCCCGAGTGTGCGCTTCGCGCCCGGTCCGTCGTTGATGTACAGCGAGACAACGATCCGATGAATATCGTCCGGGACATCACCGAGATCGACCTCGATCTGTTCCCGGTCGTCGCCGAGTGCTACCGCGAGTTGGGTGACCGACAGATCCGGTGACATCAGTTGGTTGAAGAACACGAAATACTCTTCGGACGGTGCGCGGTGCTCTGAGTTGCAGAGAATCGTTGCAGCAACAAGGTTGTCGGACAGTGCCTGCTCGGCCCCGGCATTCCACCGCACGCCGAGCACCACTCCGGTCAGGCTGGGGATCTCCTGGGTGAGGGCGACGTTCGCGCCGCGCTTCATCGGGGGTGCCATTTACAGATCCAATTCGGAATGGGCGAACTTGGTCCGCAGGAAGCTGCCCTGGGCGGCCAGCGCATCGGCGTCGTGGTTGCGGACGGCGGCCAGTACTTCGGTCGCCGATCCCAGCAGGAAATCGAGCTGTTCGGCCAAGGCCGCCGTCGGCGTCTTACCAGCCGCTCTCGGTTGCTCGCGGGTGCTGGGATCGAGGGCCAAGTAGGTACGCAACGTGGTCGGCAGGTAGTCGCGCAGGATGCCATTGAGCGACACCCGGGCGTGGATGTCGAGGTCCCGGTCGCGGGTGGTGTGCAGGACGGTCCCGACGGTGTCGGTGATCCGGCGCGAGGCAACAACGCCCTCACCCGGCAGTTGGCCGGCCGAGGCATTGATGAAGCGGTTCAACCGAAACAGTTCCGCGGCCAACGCCGCCGGGCTGTCCGGGACCTCGGTCGGTTGACCGGCCGTCGACGATGACGGGCGGTCGCCGTCAGTCGACTGCCGACCGAACAACCAGTTCATCACCACGCTGTCAGCGTCCCTCCTGTCCCGCGCCTGCGCCGGACCTGCGTCATCGGTTCACCGTCATCGAACCGGTCTCGCCGGACCAGGGTCACGAACCGGACCCGAGCTCACCGCGCCGCACCCGCTCCAGATACGGCTGCGCGCGCTCGATCTGGCCCTGCAGCGCCGTCACTGTCGTTGCCATGCTGTCGACCGCCTGTGCGCGGAAGGTGTCCACGGCGTCCATCGTCTGGAACACATTGTCGAACGCCGCCTGCAACTTCTCGACCGACACGGTCGCGCTCGCGGCCTGCTCGTTGATCTGCGCGCCCTGGATCTTGAGCTGTTCCGACGTTCGTTGAATCAGATCGCCTGTCGCCGCGTTCAGCCCGGTGATCTGGTCGAGAACGAGCTTCTGCCGGGCGAGTGCCTGGGAGACGATGACCGCGGTGCGCAGCGCCGCAATGGTGGTCGTCTGCGCCCGGTCGACGCCGCGCATCAGCTCCAGGTTGTTCTTGCGGACCAGGTCCAATGCCATGTAGCCCTGCACCGCAACGGCCATCTGCGTCATGATGTCCTGCCGGCGCTGCCGGATCGGGAACAGCGCATCGGACTTCAAGGTGTTCGCATCCTCGGTGCGACCATTGGCCTCCAGGATGGAGACCTGGTCCGTCACAGCGGCATCCAGCGCACTGGCCAGCTCGTTGTACTCACCGAGCTTGCCCATCAACGCCCACATGTTGGCCTTCTCGACCTCGATGCTGGCGTTGTCCTTGCCCAATTCGTCCTTGCCGGAGGCGAGCGCCCGGACGATGGCGTCCAGGTGACTCTGCGCAGACTGGTACTTGGCAAAGTACCTGTCGATCTTGTCGCCACCCGGGATCCACTTCAAGACCTTTTTGAACCCGGTGAGATCGGCCCTGTTCGGGTCGAGATCGGTGATGGTCAAACGCAAGTCGGACAGTGTCGAGGCCACCCTGGTCTGTGCATCGTTTCCGCCCTTGCCCTTGCCCGCATTGACGGCGGCCGCCGGGCGCTCCAGCATCCGGCTCGACACGTTGGCCGATTCCCGCATCTCCCGGTCGCCGAGCGAGGTGATGGACTCGACCTTCTTCGCGAATTCCGGCGACCGGACATCCAGCGCCGCCAGTTCGATCGCGAACGACGCCGCCCTGGTCTGTAGTTCGGCCTGCCGGGCGTCGGCCACCGGCACGGCACCGGCCGCCTGCTCGGGAGCGACAACCTGCACCGGCGCGGGCGGGGTCAACACCAACGCGTTGTCGGTCGCTGCGGCCGGCCGACCGGGTGTGGCGGCACCGCCGGAACCAAGATCGAGGTCGGTCATCAATGAACTCCTTCGAATGGACGACGTCTCGTGCTGTACCTCCTCCCCGCCGGCACGAAACCGTCCGGGAGCACCACCCATCGTAGGTCGAGCCCGCTCCGGCGACCGGGCGGCTGTCGATCTTGACATTGCTGCACCGATCGGCGGGATAGGTTGCCACCGGCCGCTACCACAGGGCCCGACCGCAACGAGGGGGTGACCGATGGCACGCATCAGAGCGCAGAACGCGGTCGCGACTGTCTTCGTCGCAGCGATGTTCATCAACATCATCGACGCGACCGTGGTCAACGTCGCCCTCCCGACGATTGCGGCGGACCTCGGGGTGCCGATCGAGCTCACAGCGACGGTCAACATCGGCTTCCTGGTCGCGGTTGCGGTCACCATCCCGGTCGCCGGCTGGCTGGGCGATCGATTCGGGGCGCGTGAGGTGTTCCTGCTGGCTGTCAGCCTGTTCACGGTGGCGTCGGCGGCCTGCGGAGTCGCTCAGTCCGTGCAGCAGTTGGTGATCTTCCGGATCGTCCAGGGCGTTGGGGGCGGGCTCATGACCCCGGTCGGGATGGCGATGTTGTACCGGAGTTTTCCACCGAACGAACGGGTCCGGCTCAGCCGGATCATCAATGTCCCGATCGCGCTGGCGCCGGCGATCGGTCCGGTTTTGGGCGGTCTGCTGGTGCAGCAGGCGAGCTGGCGGTGGATCTTCGGGATCAACGTGCCGATCGGTGTGGTGGCCGTGGCCTTCACCCTGATCGCCGTGCCGACCATGGCGCGCAGGACCTCCAGCCGGCTGGACGTGCCGGGATTCCTGCTGGCTGCCATCGGCTTTGCGTCGTTGATGTTCGCTGTGTCGGAAGGAGCATCGCGGGGCTGGTCGACGCCCCTGATCTGGATTTCCGGGCTGCTGGGTGTCGTCCTGCTGACCCTGCTGGTGATCGTCGAAGGACGGGTGGCAGCGCCAATGCTGCGGCTGACCCTGTTCCGGCTGCGGCTGTTCCGCTCGGCCAACCTGATCACCGTCGCGTCGGCGGCCGGCTTCCTCGGTGGGCTGTTCGTCTACCCGCTGATGCTGCAGACCGCGTTCGGCTACTCACCGCTGACTGCCGGCCTGATGACATTCCCGGAGGCGATCGGAATTGTCGGTTGCGCGCTGTTCTCGGTCGCCGGGTCGTTGATCGCCGCACTGACCGTCCGGGACGTGGACGCGGCACCGAGTCGGGGGCTGGCGCCGGCCATCCGCGCCGCGGCTGCGACGTCGGACGACCGGAGCCGGCAACCGTGACGTTGTTTCCCCGGGCTCGCCCGTTTTGCTCGTTGCCCGGCCGGTTTGCTAGGTGCCCGGCTGGGCCACCAGGTCGGCCACCTCGTCCTTGCCCGCGTTGATCAGGATCAGCGACGCGACGATGGCGATCGCGAAGATGATGGACGACCACATGAACGCCACGCCGAAGCCGTGCACGTTGCTCGCGGCCACCGCAGCCCCGATCGCCTCAGGTGTCGCACCGGTCGGCGGGTTGGAAACCAGGAACGCCGCCGTCGCGGTGGCCGCGATGGTGTTCAACAGGGCCGTCCCGATGGAGCCACCGATCTGCTGCGAGGTCTGCACCACCGCACTGGCCACACCGGCATCGTCGTGGTTGACACCGACCAGGGCCACGTTGGTGGTGGACATGAAGATGAAGCCCATACCCACCGCGATCAGCAGCTGGGCCCAGAGGATCGTGCCGAAGTAGGTCGTTTCCAGGTTGAGTCTGGACAGCCAGAACATCCCGACCATTGCCAGGAACAGCCCCGCCGGCACCACGAACCTGGGACCCACCCGAATGGTCAGCTGGGAGCCGATCCCCGCGCCGATGACAATTCCGAAACTGAAGGGCAGGAAGGCGAAGCCAGCCTGGATCGGCGTGTACCCCAGGACGCCCTGCATGTAGTACGTCAGGAACAGGAAGACCGCGAAGAGACCGGCGCCGACCAGCAGACCAACCACATAGGCGCCCGCCCGGTTCCGGTTCTCCACGATCCGCATCGGCAACAAGGGGCTGCTCGAGCGGAGCTCGACCAGCACGAACCCGGCCAGCAGCACGACAGCAACGGCCAGCCAGCCGAGGGTGTTGATCGAACCCCAACCGTGCTCCGCCGGCTGCGTACAGGCCCAGACCAGCGCGCCGAGCCCGGCTGTTGCCAGCACCGCACCGGGGATGTCGTAGTGCGTGCCGCCCTCGACCTTGGATTCCCGCAGGACCGGGACGGCAAGGACGACCGCGAGAATCGCGATCGGGATGTTCACGAACAGGCACCACCGCCAGGACGCGTACTCGGTGAGCACTCCACCCAGCAGCAGGCCGATCGCCGCCCCACCGCCCGAGATCGCACCGAAGACCGCGAAGGCCTTGGCCCGCTCCTTGGCCGCATGGAAGGTGACCGTCACCAGCGACAGCGCGGCGGGTGCGAGCATCGCGGCGAACGCACCCTGGAATGCACGGGCGATGAACAGTTGCCAGCCGACCTGCGCCGCCCCG
The DNA here is from genome assembly GCA_963730295.1 of uncultured Actinomycetota bacterium. Classification (GTDB taxonomy): domain Bacteria; phylum Actinomycetota; class Actinomycetes; order Mycobacteriales; family Nakamurellaceae; genus Nakamurella. The sequence continues at coordinate 392,576 of CAVSRE010000022.1, forward strand.
CCGACGGCGGAAGCGATGGCAAAGCCGGACAGCGCAATGATCAGGATCTTCTTGCGGCCCACGTAGTCGGCGATCCGGCCGCCCAGCAACAGCAGTGCACCGAACGGGAGCGCATACGCCGTCACCATCCACTGCCGGTTGGCGTCAGAAATGTCCAGCGCGGCCTGCGCCTGGGGCAGCGCGATGTTCACGATGGTGGCGTCGAGGATGACCATCAGCTGCGAGATGGCGATGACGCCGAGCGCCAACCAGCGTTTCGGGTCGAGGGCGGGACTGCCGTCGTCGGCGATCTTCCCGGCGTCCCGTACTTCGTCTGGGGGTGGTGTTGACACGATGGCTCCTGGCTTACTGCGATGGGCGTGACCGCCTCCGGGGTTGGAGTCGGCTGACGGGTAGACGCCGGTTGGGCGCTGAATCAATCGGTGTCGCGACGCCACTGACGCAACACCTGACGGGAGTATCACTCACGGCACCGACAGTGGGTCAATCCGGTTTTTCCCAGGGCGCAACGGCGCGTCCGGCACGGACGTCCGACCTGCAAACAGATGCGAACAGCAACCGGCATCGCATCCATCGAGGGAGCACCCGATCATGCCCGAGCTGGAACCGGTCGTCTTCCTGATCGTCGGCGTGGTGATCGTCAACGGCATCGCCCTGCGGATCCGGGTTCCGGCGCCGATTCTGCTCGTCATCGTGGGTGTCGCAGCGTCGTTCATCCCCGGCGTCCCGGACTACGAGGTCAGCCCCGAGCTCGTGCTGACCGTGCTGCTCCCGCCACTGCTGTTCGCCGCAGCCAGCGAATCGTCAGTGATCGCGATCAGCCGGATGATCAGATCCATCAGCCAGCTTGCGGTCGGCATGGTGATTGTCACAGCGTTCGCTATTGCGGTCGTGCTGCACACGATCATTCCGCAGATTCCCTTTGCGGCCGCCCTGGCACTCGGCGCGATCGTCGCGCCACCCGATGCGGTCGCCGCTGTGGCGGTCGCCAGGAAGGCCGGCCTGCCGCGGAACGTGATCACCGTATTGGAGGGCGAGTCGCTCTTCAACGACGCGACGTCACTGGTGCTGCTGCGGGTCGCCGTCGTCGGAATCGCGGCCGGTTCGCTGGCCTGGGGGCCGGCCATCGGTGAGTTCGCCTGGGCCGCCGCCGGTGGTGTGCTGATCGGGGTGCTACTCGGACTGGTGCTGTCCTTTGTTCGGCGGTTCGTGGGTTCGTCGCTGGCCAGCACGGCGCTGTCCCTGGTCACGCCGTTCCTGGCCTACCTGCTGGGTGAGAGAGCCCAGGCATCCGGTGTGCTCACCGTCGTGGTGACCGGTCTGGTGCTGGGGTTCCGCTCACCCTTCGACCTCCCGCCGGAGGTCCGGCTGACGGTCGGCGCGACCTGGCGGGCGCTGCAGTACGTGCTGGAGGGTTCGGTGTTCGCGCTGATCGGACTTCAGCTCTGGGCAATCGTGACCGCACCGGACATCGGACAAGCACCCACCCTGCTCACGGCGGGAATCGTGCTGGTCACCGTCATCCTGATCCGGCCGGTCTGGATCTTCTTCCTGGCCGGCCTGGCCAGGGTCTTTCGCCGACCGGGTGCGTTCCAGTGGCGACCATTGGTCGCCGTTTCCTGGGCCGGTATGCGCGGCGTGGTGTCACTGGCCGCTGCCCAGACCCTCCCGCTGGACACCCCGTACCGGTCGCTCCTGCTCACCTGCACCATCGCGGTGATCCTGGGAACCCTGGTGCTACAGGGGCTCTCGCTGCCGGCCGTGATCCGGTTGCTGCACCTGCCCGGCGATCCGGAGGCGGACACCCAACGGGAACGGGCGGAAGCCCGGGATGAGGCCAACCGAGCGATCGCCGCCCGGGTGGAAGCGGTCATTCTCTCCGACGACCTCCCGCCCGCGGAGGCGAGCCGCATGCGAGCCTGGGCGGCCAGCCGGGACTGGCGGGGGCTCACCGAGAGATTGGACAGCAGGAGCGACAACGCCCGGGAACGACTGGACAAGATTTCCGACTGGCGACATGAACTGGTCACCATCGAACGGGACGTCTTCGTCACGATGCGCAACTCGGGCCGGATCTCGGAGGACGTGCTGCGCGATCTGCAATACGACCTCGACCTGGAGGAAGCACTACTGGATCGCCGGATGGACGACGCCTCCGGTCACCTTTCGCAGCTCACGGCGGCTCGCGATGATTGGGATGGCCGGGACGATTCAACCGCCACCGGACGATTCCGGCTTCACCCACCGGGCACCGGCAGATAGCGGGACCACCAGTCCAGGATCGCGTCGAAGCGTTGCTTCCGGTGCATCGGAACACCGGACCGGGACAGCTCGTGCCCCTCCCCCGGGAACAGCAGCATCTCCACCGGCGCACCGCGCTGTTCGAGCGCCACGAACAGTCGCTGGCCCTGCTCGATGGGGCACCGCCAGTCGTGCTCGGAGTGGATGATCAGCAGCGGCACGTCGACCTCGTCCGCGTAGGCGAGAGGTGATGTGCGCCATTGACTGTCGCGGTCGTCACCGACGTAGGCGCGGGCGAAGTAGTAACCGATGTCACTGGATCCGGCAAAGGAATCCCAGGCGTTGACGGCACGTTCGCTGATCGCCGCGGTGAACCGCCCTTTCGCGTGCGAGCAGAGCCAGGACGTCATGAAGCCGCCGTAGGAACCGCCCATCACCCCGACCCGGGAGGCAGCACACTCGGGCCTGGCAGTGGCGGCGTCGAGTAGCGCCAGCACGTCGTCGACGTCGACCGTGCCGAGGGCACCGATCACCGCCCGGCCGTGGGCCTGTCCGTACCCTGCCGACCCGCGCGGGTTGCCCATCACAACCGCATATCCCGCACCGGCATAGACCTGCGCCTCGTCGAACAGTGCCGGGGTGAAGGCGGCATGCGGGCCGCCATGCACCACCAACAGGGTCGGGTGCGGGCCCTCGCCGGCCGGTAGCACCAGCCAGCCGTGCACGGGGTAACCGTCCGGCGCGGTGGTGTGCAGCGGCAGGGCGGGCCGGATGCCGGTCGCGGTGAGCGCACCGCCGAACTCGGTCAGCACCCGCTCATCGACGGCTGAGCCGTCATCCGAGAAGGTCACGGTGATCACCTCGCCGGCCGAGACCCCGTCGGCCACCACAGCAACCACTGTCCGATCACGGGCATCGAACGACCGGACGACGCGGGCACCGCCGAACATGACCGGGAGCTCGGGCAGTGGCACCCGATCGGCAGCCAAGGGCACGGCACACAGCGACGTGGCGCCGCGATCGAGCACGCCGACCAGGACGCGATCCCCGATCACCACCGGTCGGCCCGCCGCCCGATCAACGTCCACGGTCTGCTCGTCGGTCAGCCGACGCGGCACGCCACCGGAAAGCGGTGCCGCCCAGAGCCCGGTGGTCCGCCCAACAGCGTCGACCCCAACGAATTCCACCCCCAGGTAAACGACCTCGCCGCCGATGACGACCGGGAGCGCGGCCGACCCGCGGGTGCTGACGAGCAGTTCGCCGACCGCAGGGCTCACAGCTGCCGACCCTGGACGGTCCGCGGGCGCATCGATGACGGCGATCTCTTCGGTCAGCTCGTCGATCCCGGTACTTCGGACATACGCGATTCGGCCGTCGGGGACGAAGACCGGATCAGCCGCACCTGCCGGTTCGGCGGTCAGTTGAACCGGCGTCGCACCGGGGATGAGGTCCAGGACGAACAGCTGTTTCGCCTTGTCCGTGACGAATCCCTCGCCGTCGAGGCGGTAGCTGAGCCGGGTGATCCGCCTGGGCGCTTCGGCGTCGGGCTTGATGTGTTCGTCGGTGCCGTACCGGCCGGGCTCGGGAACGGCAGCGCAGTACGCGACCCGCCGCCCGTCCGGACGGAAGACGACCGATCCAGCCCCCAGCGGGTGCTCCGTCAGCTTGCGGGGTTCGCCGCCACCCAGCGGCATGACATACAGCTGCGCCGGACCCGATTCCGGCGCCCGCAGGAAAATCAGCTGGCGGCCGTCCGGGCTGACCACGGGTTCGGAGTCGCGGGGCCCCTGACTGAACCCGGCGAGCCCGTCGTCGCTGTCGGAGTCAAGACGCACGAGCGTGCTGCGGTAAATGTTGGCGGTGAGATCTGGCGAGGAGACCGCCAGCACGATCGATCCGTCACCGGTCACCACCGGGCGACCAGGAATGCGGAACAGGGAAATGTCGGCGGGCTTCACCCTGCGCAGGTTAGGCCACCGACCCGACGGGGTCCGGTCAGGGCCGCCCAGCATACCGATGCGACCACCGAGGTATCCGCGCATGGGCTCCCTGCGGTGCCGCTCAGGGTTCGCCCTGACCTCGACCCAGCCACTGCTCTGGCACCCTGGAGTAATGATCGAACAAACGGGAACCGGGAAGTGCATCCCGCAGGGGAACAATTGCGGTATCACAACGTGAAGACCCGATTGAGCCGCTTGTTCCGCACCCGCCAGCAGAAGATCACGGCGGTGGTGCTGGTCGTCGTCCTCGTCGGGGCAATCGCCTGGATCGCCTGGCCGACCCCGGCGCCCGCCACCATTGCCACCCGGGACCTGACGATTACCGCGCCGGGCGGCCCTGGCATCAGTGAACCGGTCCAGCTGGATGCCACCCTCTACCTCCCGCAGCAGACTCCGGCACCGGCCGTGATCATGGCGCACGGCTTCGGCGGGTCCAAGAATTCCGTCGCGGCGAACGCCGAACAAATGGCTCGGGACGGCTTCGTCGTCCTCGCCTACTCCGCGCGCGGGTTCGGCGCGTCGACGGGCGAGATCGCGCTCGACTCGCTGGACTACGAGATTCCGGACGCACGGGCGATTGTCGATTGGCTGGCACTGCAACCCGAGGTCACCCAGGATGGCCCGGGTGACCCGCGAGTGGGCGTCACGGGCGCGTCCTACGGCGGTGCCTTGTCGCTGATGCTGGCCGGCACCGATCCGCGGGTTGACGCTGCCGTGCCCTTGATCACCTGGAACGACCTCGAGCAGTCGCTGTTCCCGAACGCGCAGGCCACCGCGGCCGACCTGGCGGCACCCACCCCGGCGGCCGCATCCGGCGTCGACGACGGCGTGTTCAAGAAGTTCTGGGCCTCCACCCTGATGGCCTCCATCACCACCGGTGCCGCGCTCTCCGCCGCCGGCGTCGCCCAGGGCGACAGCGGCGACAGCGGCTTTGTTCGGCGCGGGGGGACCAGCTCCTCGGCCGCGCCGACCCCGGCAGCCGACGGCACCGGCACCGGCACTACCGGATCCACCCTGCCGACCGACGCCGCTGCGGTTGCCGCGCTGGCGGGCACCTGTGGCCGGATGATGGTGCAGCTGTGCTCCGGCTACGCGCTCGCCGCGCAGACCGGCCGGATCACCGACACGTTCTCCACCCTGTTGGAACGCTCCAGCCCGAAGGCCGTGGTCGGGAACATCACCGCTCCCACCCTGCTGGTGCAGGGCGAACGGGACACCTTGTTCCCGCTCAGCCAGGCGGACGCGAATGCCAGGGCGATCGCCGCCAACGGCGCCACGGTTGCCATGACCTGGTACAACGGCGGACACGACGGCGGCAGCCCGGATGCGGCCACCGAAGCCAGGATCACGGAATGGTTCCAGTACTACCTCGGCGGCAAGGGTCAGGTCCCGTCGAACGCGTTCCGGTACACCGTGGACGGGCCGATCAGCGACACCGGGTCCGCTCGCAGCCGGACCCTCGAGGTTCCGTCCTACCCGGGTCTGGCCGACGGCTCCAGCACCAGCCGGGTGTCCATCCCGTTGACCGGCGATCCGCAGTTCGTGGTGAACCCCCCGGGCGCGTCACCCGCCTCGATCTCCAGCCTGCCCGGGCTTTCCGGGTTGGCCTCGACCGCGCTGTCCACATTCGCCGGTGGACTACCCGGGCAGACCGCCCGCTTCGACTCCGCGCCATTCGGCGAACTGTCGGTGATCACCGGGACGCCCCGTATTACCGTGACCGTTTCCAAGCTCCCGGAACCGGCCGGCGTCGACGCGACGGGCGGCACCGGTAGTGGCACGGCCGCCGCCGCGGACGATGGGGCGGTGCTCTACGGCTCGCTGGCCAAGGTGTCCGCGGGCGGTACCCGAACCTTGGCAGGTGGCGCCGTTGTCCCGATCCGGTTGACGAATATGCCGACCGACGGCTCACCGGTGACCGTCACCGTCGACCTACCGGCCGTCGCGCTGCAGGTTGAGGCCGGTTCGACGATCGAGGTCAGCCTGGCAACAACGGACCAGGCGTACGCCGGCCCAACCGCGCCGGCCGCTTACCGGATCGCCCTTGCCGACGGCACCGCCCTGCAGGGAGTCAACACGCCGAACGGGGTTAACGCACCGGAGGTCGGCGGCGTTCGGGTGTCCGCATCGGAGATCCCGGTCGGCCAGCTCATCGGACTGCTCGCGCTCGCCGTGATCGCCATTGCCTGGCTGATCTTCGGTGGCCGGGTGCGGTCCCGGCGCTCGGACGTCGATCCGGCGCTGGTCGACGTTCCACTGTCGATCACCGGTCTGGTGAAGGCCTATCCGGGCGGCGTCAAGGCGGTCACGGACGTCAGCTTCCGGATGGAAGCCGGCCAGGTTCTCGGCCTGCTGGGACCGAACGGTGCCGGCAAGACGACCACCCTGCGGATGGTGATGGGGCTGATCAGTCCCACCGAAGGCGAGATCCGGGTCTTCGGCCATAAAATCGAACCCGGCTCCGAGATCCTCTCCCGTATCGGCAGTTTCGTCGAGGGATCGGGCTTCCTGCCGCACCTGTCCGGCAAGGCGAACCTGGACCTGTACTGGAAGGCAACCGGACGACCGGACGCCGACGCACATCTGGCGGAGGCGCTGGAAATCGCCGGCCTCGGCACCGCGATCAACCGGCGGGTGCGGACCTATTCGCAGGGCATGCGACAGCGACTGGCTATCGCGCAGGCCATGCTCGGATTGCCGGACCTGCTGCTGATGGACGAACCGACCAACGGTCTGGATCCGCCGCAGATCCACGCCATGCGCGAGGTGCTGCGCAGGTACGCCGCGACCGGCCGGACCGTGCTGGTGTCCAGTCACCTGCTGTCGGAGGTCGAACAGACCTGCAGCCATGTGGTTGTGGTGCACCTCGGCAGGACTATCGCATCGGGCACCGTGGCCGAACTGATCGCCTCGTCCGGCGAGATGGTGTTCACCGTGAGCGATCAGGAGGCCGCTGCTGCGGTGCTACGCCCGATCGCCCGCGACGTCGAACTGACCGAGAACGGGGTGCAGGCCGACCTCGGAGACCTCCCTGGTTCCGATGCCGTTGCTGCCCTGGTGTCGGCCGGCGTCGCGGTCAGCGCGGCGTCGCCGCGGAACCGGTTGGAGGATGTCTTCCTGAGCTTGATCAGCGAATCCGGCCCGGACGGCACAACCACCGATATCGGTTCGGCCGCAGGAGGTCTCGACTCGGAATCGGACGAACCCGGCGAACACTCCAATGACGCCGGGGGCAACGGCCCCGACGACGGCCCCGTCAACCCACGGACCCCCGTGGGCACCAGCGCATATCAGGGAGGGTCGGAATGAGCCCCGTCCATCAGGATCATTCCGCCGATGCCGCCATCACGGTGATGGACTCGGTCACCGCCCCGGTGGCCGTCACCGAGGCCGGAACGCCGGAGGGGTTCCGGATCGGGCACACCCTGCCGGTCCGGGTGGAGTTGAGCCGTCAACTGCGGCGCCGCCGGACCCAGTTCGCGCTGGGTTTCATGGCGTTGCTGCCGATCATCCTGGTGATCTCCTTCGCGTTCGGCACCAACTCCGGTGGCCGAGGGGCGGTGTCACTGGTCGACCTGGCCACGTCCGGCGCCATCAACTTCGCGATGGTGTCCTTGTTCTTCTCGGCCAGCTTCCTGCTGATCGTGGTCATTTCGCTGTTCTTCGGCGACACCATCGCGTCGGAGGCGTCCTGGTCATCGCTGCGATATCTGCTGGCCATGCCAGTCCCCCGGACCAGACTGATCAGGCAGAAGGTGCTGGTGGCCGGTCTGCTGTCGGCCGCTGCTCTGCTCATCCTGCCGGTCGTCGCCTTGCTGATCGGCGGTATCGCGTACGGCTGGAACCCGCTGTCCACCCCGGTGGGTGAGCAATTCACCTTCGGTGATGGCCTCGTTCGGCTCGCACTGATCGTCGGGTATGTGGCGATTCAGCTGACCTGGGTTGCCGGACTTGCGCTGCTGCTGAGCGTGTCCACCGACGCTCCGTTGGGTGCCGTCGGCGGCGCGGTGTTGATCTCTATCCTGTCCCAGATCCTCAACCAGATCGACGCACTCGGTGACATCCGGAACTGGCTGCCGACGCACTACTCGTTCGCCTGGACCGGCGCCCTGGTGGACCCGATCCGCTGGGACGACATGATCCGGGGCGGGTTCGCCAGCCTTGCCTATGCGGTGCTGTTCGTCGCTCTGGCCGTGCTGCGATTCCGGCGGAAGGACATCACCAGCTGACCGGACGGAGACGGTCGACATGTGATGTGCGCCGCAAACCCCACCACCGTGCTTGACATACCACGCAGCGCGCGGCAAGCTACGCATATCACCTCAACACCAACTCCTACAGAACGGAACCCACCATGACCTCCACATTCACCGCCAAGGCCGACGAGACCACCGCGACCATCCTCGACACCGTCGCCAAGGTCCAGGACGCGACCCTGGAAGCCGTCACCACCTTCACCGCCAACCTGCCGGAAGCCCCGAAGGTCCCGGCCTTCGAGATCCCCGGCTTCGAGGTCCCGAACTTCGACCTGCCCAAGGTCGACGTCCCCTCCGCCAGCGAGGTGGCCGCCAAGTTCTACGAGATCGTCGAGAAGGTCGTCGCGGACAGCAAGTCCTTCACCGCCAACCTGCCGGAAGCCCCGAAGGTCCCGGCCTTCGAGATCCCCGGCTTCGAGGCCCCGAAGTTCGACCTGCCCGAGCTCGACCTGCCGACCACCGACGAGGTCACCGCTGCGTACTACAACCTCGTTGACCAGCTGGTCGCGAGCAGCAAGTCCTTCACCGAGCGTTTCATCGCCGCCGCCACCCCGGCCAGCGTCTGAACGGTTCTCGGTGCCTGATGCGGCGATAGCCGTGACCAGGAGCTGAGCGCGCATTACCCGAAGACCCGGTCTCCCACAAGGAGCCGGGTCTTTCGGCGTTCCGGGCCGCATTTCGTTCCGGCGCTTTCCCCGCCGCCGGCCGATCAGCGTGCTGCCGCCACCACCCCTGCTGAGTCCATGTCCCGGATCTCCTTCTTGAGCTCCTGGATCTCGTCCCGTAGCCGTCCGGCGAGCTCGAATTGCAAATCCCGGGCGGCGTTCATCATCTGGGTGGTGAGTTGTTGCACCAGGTCTGCCAGTTCGTTGCGCGCCATCCCGACGGTGCTGTGCCCCGCATACACCCCGGAGCTCGACCCGCCCGGCTCCCCCGTCGCCTTGCGCCCGCGGGAGGAGTTCCGGCCCGATCCACCCGGGCGGATCGGCGTACCGCCATCAACGGAGTCTTCCGCCTCCGCGTACACCCGCTCGAGAATGTCGTTGATCTTCTTGCGCAGCGGTGTCGGGTCGATGCCGTTGGCCGTGTTGTAGTCCCGCTGCTTCTGCCGGCGCCGAGTCGTCTCGTCGATAGCCCTGGCCATCGAGGGGGTGATCTTGTCGGCGTACATGTGCACCTGGCCGTTCACGTTCCGGGCGGCCCGGCCGATCGTCTGGATCAGCGAGGTTTCCGAGCGCAGGAACCCCTCCTTGTCGGCATCGAGAATCGCGACCAGTGACACCTCGGGGAGGTCCAAACCTTCCCGGAGCAGGTTGATCCCGACCAGGACGTCGAATTCGCCCATTCGCAACTCGCGGAGCAGCTCGACTCGGCGGAGGGTGTCGACCTCGGAGTGCAGGTAGCGCACGCGAATGCCGAGTTCCAGCAGGTAGTCGGTCAGGTCCTCGGACATCTTCTTCGTCAGCGTGGTGACCAGCACCCGCTCGTTCTTCGCGCTCCGCTCGCGGATCTCGCCGATCAGGTCGTCGATCTGGCCCTTGGTGGGCTTCACCACGATTTCAGGGTCGACCAGTCCGGTCGGCCTGATCACCTGCTCGACGAATTCGCCACCGGCCCTGCCCAGCTCGTAGGGGCCGGGTGTCGCCGACAGATACACCGTCTGCCCGATTCGGCTGGAGAACTCCTCCCAGGTCAGCGGCCGGTTGTCCAGTGCCGACGGCAACCGGAAGCCGTGGTCGACCAGGGTCCGCTTCCGCGAGGCATCACCCTCGTGCATGGCGCCGATCTGCGGGACCGTCACATGCGATTCGTCGATCACCATGAGGAAATCCTCGGGGAAGTAATCGATCAGGGTGGCCGGTGCCGATCCCTGCGGTCGATCATCGATGTGCCGGGAGTAGTTCTCGATGCCGGAGCAGAATCCGACCTGGCGCATCATTTCCACGTCGTAGCTGGTCCGCATCCGCAGGCGCTGCGCCTCCAGAAGTTTGCCCTGCTTGTCCAGCTCGGCGAGCCGGACGGCCAGCTCCTCCTCGATCGCGGAAATCGCGCGTTCCATCCGTTCCGGGCCGGCGACATAGTGCGTCGCGGGAAAGATCCGCAGCTCGGGAACCTCGCGCACCACGTCACCGGTCAGCGGATGCAGGTAATACAGGCGCTCGATCTCGTCGCCGAAGAACTCGATGCGGATCGCCAGTTCCTCATACGCGGGGATGATTTCGACCGTGTCGCCGCGAGCCCGGAACGACCCGCGAGTGAAGGACACGTCATTGCGGGAGTACTGGATGTCGACCAGGGCCCGCAGCAGGCTGTCCCGATCCATGGTGTCGCCGACCGACACCGGCAGTGACCGGTCCATGTACGACTGTGGGGTGCCGAGACCGTAAATGCAGGAAACCGACGCCACCACGATGACGTCGCGGCGCGACAGCAACGACATGGTCGCGGAGTGCCGCAGCCGCTCGACGTCGGAGTTGACCGACGAATCCTTCTCGATGTAGGTGTCCGTCTGCGGGACGTAGGCCTCGGGTTGGTAGTAGTCGTAGTACGAGACGAAGTATTCGACGGCGTTGTGCGGGAAGAGTTCCCGAAGCTCATTCGCCAGCTGTGCGGCCAGCGTCTTGTTGGGCGCCATCACCAGCGTCGGGCGCTGCACCTTCTCGATCAACCAGGCCGTTGTCGCGGACTTGCCGGTGCCCGTCGCGCCGAGCAGCACGATGTCCTTCTCGCCGACTTCGAGCCGGTGTTGCAGGTCGACGATGGCGGTTGGCTGGTCACCCGAGGGGGTGTAGTCGCTGACCACCTCGAACCGCCCGGAGGTGCGCGGAATGTCGCCGACGGGTCGATGCTCGGAGACGGCGATGACGGGGTGTTCGGTTGCGAAAGCCACGAGTGAAAGGCTACGCGGGGGGTCCGACAGCGTCCCTGCCACGAGAATATCCGCAGGTCAGCGGCCTCCATCCGCGCCAGGCGACCACCCGCTGGCCCGAGCCCAGGCAAGACCTCTGGGATACGCCGTGGCCAACCATGGCTCCTTCGCCTCCGCGTACCACGCAGTGTTCCCGTCCAGCGAACGGTCTGCGGCCACAGATCGCTTCACCGCGAGGTACTCCTGCGCCACGGCCGGTTCGGCGTTGAGCCAGTCCCGGAACATCAACGCCCAGCGCCAGTTCGGAGAATCTCTCACCCTCAGGTGCAGGTTGAGACTCTGTCCAGGGTCGGCGTTGCCATGGAGACGCTTTCGCCAGGGTTCGGGAGCTGCGCCCGCGGGATGCGGAGTGTCCTGTTCGAATCCGGAAACCCGCGGGAATCCGGCAGCCTGGAGAACGGGGGCCAGGTCATCTGCTGTCTCGAGATCGGGCACGGTCAGCTGCAGGTCGATCACGTCCTTGGCTTCCATCCCGGGGATCGCCGTGGAACCGATGTGGTCCACCCGCGCGCCCTTCGCGACACGAGAGACCCTGGCCGCCAGTCGACGGCCGTCATCTGCCCACCGCGGCCGATGGTCGACCAGCGCCGGCCCGCCACGTGGCGCTCGGGTTCCCGTCCTGGTGTTCCGCTCGAACGGCAGCAGCCGCTGGGCCCACAGTCGATCAACCTCGGCGACCAGATCGTCGGGGCCGCCGTGGTTGACCAGCACGACGTCGCAGAGCGGCCGCCGTTCGTCGTCGCTGAGCTGTGCGGCCATCCTGGCCCGCGCGTCGGCCTCCGAAAGCCCACGGCCCACCAGCCGCTGCACTCGCAACTCCGCGTCTGCCCGAACGCCGATCACCAAGTGGAACCCGGCTGCGGCGGACATCGTGGTGAGCAGTGGGATGTCGTTGACGACCACCGCATCAGCCGGCGCCTGCCGCTGGATCTGAGCGAAACCAGCCCGGACCAGCGGATGGGTGATGCCCTCCAGCACGGCGCGGGCGGCCGGATCAGAGAACACCACAGACGCCAGGGCAGCCCGGTTCAGCGAGCCGTCCGCGGTGATCATTCCGGCGCCGAACGCCTTCGCGATGGCGGCCAGCCCCGGGGTTCCCGGTGCAACGACCTCGCGGGCCAATTGATCGGAATCGACGACAACTGCCCCGCGATCACGCAACGCCGCGCTGACCGTCGACTTTCCCGACCCGATGCCTCCGGTCACGGCGACGGTGATCATCGACTCCCCTTCCGGCGCCGGATACCCGGCGGTGCTGTGTCGACACGCGCGCCCGGTTGCCGCGCGTCATGCGGCCGGGCCCGTAGCGTCACGGGCTGGAACAGATCACCCTGCCCGCCGACACCGAGGACTGCCATGAGCACCGTACTGACCAGGCCGGGACGGACTGAACGCCGGCTGACCGGACGTCATCGCCTGGGCCGGCCAGGGCTTGTCCCGGTGACCGCACTGATCACCGTCGTGCGTCGAGGGTTTTTCGGTTCCTGGCTGCGTCGCGGGCGACACCGCTGGACAGCAGAAGCGGTCGCCGTCAGCACCCCGACGAAGCTGCCCACCGGGTCTGCCAGGGACTCCACGCTGCACTACCCGACTGCCGCCTGACAACTTTCTCTGTCAGGCCTTCAGCACGCGCGCCAGTGCCGCCTCCGCGAGCTGCGGCAGCGCAATTGCTATCACAGCGGGATCGCCGGTGGTGATCGCGAGGCCCATCGTCCAGTTGTCGTACGCCATGATGACCAGCCCGCCGTCCCTGATGGCCATCGTGGCCGGGTAACCCCCAACGGTTATCGGGGTGACCTCGGCACCGTTGTCGGTCTCGTTCGCGACGGTGATCTCGACCTGCTTCTGGGCAGCGGCGGCGTCGGTGTACTGGGTCAGGGCCATGGTGAAGATTCCAGTGGTCTTGGCCGGGTTCGGCGCATACAGACAACGGATCCGCCCGGTCTGCCCGACGTCGGCGTTGACCTCGGCGACGGTGATCTTCAGCTTGTCGGCAGGGATATCAATGCCGAAGGTCTTCTTGACGTCGGCTGGGCTGATGATTGCGCCGCAATCCACTTTCAGCGGATCGACCGCCACGATGGGCGGCGGCGCGGCGGCACTACTGGCGGTCGGAGAGGGGCTGGCCGACGCGGCGGCGGAGTCCGAGCCTGGTGCCGCTGATTCCCCACTCGCCGGCGCGCCGGAGGCCGCCGCTGAACCCGAAGCGTCCACTCCGCTGGACACCGTGACCACCTCGGTAACGGTGCGCCGGGTACCCGAGGTGTCGGACCCACATCCGGAAACGATCAATACCCCGGCGATAGCCGCGGCGAGCACAAGGTGACGTCGCATGTGTCCACCGTAACGGTCCGTACCCGCCGCACCGACCCAGCCGAACACCGACTTCACCGGCGTGTCCTGAGGATCTGGGACGCAGAACAGGGCCGCCACCAGTGGTGGGACGGCCCTGTTCGGCAGTGCTGTGACTTTCGCTACTGCGGCAGATCAACTACCTGCGAGGCGCTCCCGCAGTGCTGCCAGCTGCTCGTCGTTGACGAGCGAACCGGTCGGTACCTCGGGGTCGGCCGCAGCCGCGGTCCCGGAGGAGTAGTTGGACGGTTCGGCTGCCTCTGCGTCCGCGACTACAGCGGCTGCGATCTGCTTGAGGTGCGACTCGTACACCGAGTGTGCCTCGGAGTACTGCTTCTCCCACGCCTCACGCTGGGTGTCGTAGCCCTCGAGCCACTCGCCGCTCTCGACGTCGAAGCCCTCCGGCGGCACGAAGTTGCCGGACTCGTCGTAGTGATCGACGACGCCGTACTGGGCGCGCACCTCGTCGAACTCGGTCTCGGTGGTGATGCCCTCGTTGGCCTGCTTGAGCGACAGCGAGATCCTGCGCCGCTCCAGGTCGATGTCGATGACCCGGACGAAGATCTCGTCGTCGACGGTGACGACCTGCTCGGGGATCTCCACGTGCCGGCCGGCCAGCTCGGAGATGTGCACCAGGCCTTCGATGCCGTCGTAGACGCGGACGAACGCGCCGAACGGAACCAGCTTGGTGACCTTGCCGGGGACGACCTGGCCGATGGCGTGGGTCCGGGCGAAGTGCCGCCACGGATCCTCTTGGGTCGCCTTCAGCGACAGCGAGACGCGCTCGCGGTCCATGTCGACGTCGAGGACCTCGACGGTGACCTCCTGGCCGACCTCGACAACCTCGGACGGGTGGTCGATGTGCTTCCAGGACAGCTCGGACACGTGCACCAGACCGTCGACGCCGCCGAGATCGACGAACGCACCGAAGTTGACGATGGAGGAAACGACGCCCTTGCGGACCTGGCCCTTGCCCAGCTGGTTGAGGAACTCGCTGCGCACCTCGGATTGGGTCTGCTCCAGCCACTGGCGGCGGGACAGCACCACGTTGTTGCGGTTCTTGTCCAGCTCGATGATCTTGGCGTCCAACTGGCGGCCGACGTACGGCTGCAGGTCGCGCACCCGGCGCATCTCGACCAGGGAGGCGGGCAGGAAGCCGCGCAGGCCGATATCCAGGATCAGGCCGCCCTTGACGACCTCGATGACGGTGCCGGAGACGACGCCGTCCTCTTCCTTGATCTTCTCGATCGTGCCCCACGCGCGCTCGTACTGAGCCCGCTTCTTGGACAGGATGAGCCGGCCTTCCTTGTCCTCCTTCTGGAGGACGAGGGCCTCGACGTGCTCGCCGATCGAGACGACCTCGCTCGGGTCGACATCGTGCTTGATGGACAGTTCGCGGGAGGGGATGACACCCTCGGTCTTGTAGCCGATGTCGAGCAGGACCTCGTCACGGTCGACCTTGACGATCGTGCCCTCGACGATGTCACCATCGTTGAAGTACTTGATCGTCAGATCGATGGCTGCGAGGAAGTCCTCAGCCGACCCGATGTCGTTGATCGCGACTTGCGGGGCGGTGGCGGTAGGGGTGGACATGTGGTGGGGTACTCCGGATTTGGGGTGTTGGGAGGCCGGGCCCGGGATCCCACGGCCCTGGTGGCCGATGAGGAGGTCCAGCTTCGAAAGCGGTTGGCACGCAGCGGGGCAGATTTCATCCGGGCGACCTGAACGACGCCCTGGGAAGGCGATGCTTTGGTAGCCGAGCCGCCACGTGGCGACCGGACGAGTGCGGCCTGCTCCATTCCGAGACAGCACAGACCCACAGCGCGGTGTTCAGGGTACGGCATTACCACCCGATCGGGTAACGCCCCTGGGCTGACGTCCGGTCACTCCCGGTCCGCGAATCCACGGTTCGGTAGCGATCATCATGCAACGATGTTGTGGTGACGCCGCAAGTACCCGATCCCGGTGAGAACGTGACCGTCGAGAACGTCATCGGACCCACCCGGCCACGCAAGCGAGGGGCGGACCAGGCCGCCTCCCGAGCGGCGAATCGTCGCTGGTGGGACGCCGACGCGAACAGCTATCACGCCGAGCACGGCGAGTTCCTGGGCGATGCCGACATGGTGTGGTGCCCGGAGAACGTCCGCGAGTCGGACGTGCACCTGCTCGGCGAGGTGCGCGGAAAACGGATCCTCGAGGTCGGCTGTGGGTCGGCACCCTGCGCGCGCTATCTCGCGCTGCAGGGTGCGTCTGTGGTGGCCTTCGACCTCTCGGCGGGAATGCTGGGATACGCCCGCGCGGCCGCCGAGCGAACCGGCCTGACGGTTCCGTTGGTGCAGGCGGACGTCTGCGAAATGCCCTTCGCCGACGCGAGTTTCGACATCGCATTCTCCGCTTTCGGGGCGATTCCGTTCGTCGCCGACTCAGCCGGTGCGATGCGCGAGGTGGCCAGGGTGCTGCGACCCGGTGGGAGCTGGGTATTCGCCGCAACCCACCCGATGCGTTGGGCCTTCCCCGACGACCCGGGGCCCGTCGGGCTGACCGCCATCCAGTCCTACTTCGACCGGTCGCCGTACGTGGAAGTCGACGAGCAGGGCGTACCGGCGTACGTCGAGCACCACCGGACGATGGGTGACCGGATCCGGGAGATCGTGGCCGCTGGTTTCGTCCTCCAGGACGTGATCGAGCCGGAATGGCCCGAAGACTTCACCGGGGTGTGGGGGCAGTGGTCGGCCGAGCGTGGCGAGATGTTCCCCGGCACAGCAATCTTCGTGAGCCTGCTACCGAACTAGGGGCGCCGAACTACTTGCCGCTCGGGTACCCCGGACCCGGGCCGCCGCCCGGCTGGCCGTAGCCCTGCTGGCCGCCGCCGTAGCCCTGCTGACCATAAGTCTGCTGGCCACTGCCGAAGCCCTGCTGGCCGCGCTGGATCTGGTTCGCCCATCCCCGCAACTCGGCCAACTCACGCTGGATCGGCCACTCCTTGAACGCGAAGATCAACAGCATCACGATGTTCAGGATCGGCACGAACATCACCAGGACCCACCAACCGGAATATCCGGCGCGACTGATGATCTTGACGTAGGCGATCAGGAAGATCACCCAAATGGCAACCGCGAACAGGCCGCCGATCACGATCGCGGTCGTGCTGATCCCGCTGAGGTCATAGGTGGTGGTGTCCATGTCGGTGACCGCCTCGGTTCAGTAGTCAGATGCCGGCGCTGCACCGGCGAGCGGAGCGTAACCGAAGACGCCATTGCACGCACCGAGCGTCAGCAAACGGCGGTCCATCCCCCGTTCGGCACAGCCTGTCTCCCACAACTGGGCTGCCTCGGAGCGGTATCTAGTGCGCGGCAGCATCCCAGTTGATCCCGTAGCCGACGGACACCTCCAGCGGCACTGCCAGCGGGTAGGCGCCGGCCATCTCCTCCCGTAGCACCGTCGTCATGACGTCCTGTTCTTCGGCGACCACCTCGCAGACGAGTTCGTCATGCACCTGGAGCAGCATTCGCGACCTCAGCCCCTCGGCACCGATACGGCGCTGCACATTCAGCATGGCCACCTTGATGATGTCCGCCGCACTGCCCTGGATCGGGGCGTTGAGCGCGGCCCGTTCGGCCATCTCGCGTTTTTGCCGGTTGTCGCTGGTCAAGTCGGGAACGTACCGCCGGCGACCGAAGACCGTCTCGGTGTACCCGTCGGTCCGCGCCTGGGCGACGGTGCGACGGAGGTAGTCGCGCACTCCGCCGAAACGCGAAAAATATGACTCCATCTGTTCTTTCGCGTCCTCGACGGAGATCTTCAGCTGGCCGGACAAACCGAACGCCGACAGCCCGTACGCCAGGCCGTAGGACATCGCCTTGATCCGTCGGCGTAGCTCCGGAGTGACCTGCTCGGCAGGCACACCGAAAGCCCGCATGGCGACGAAGGTGTGCAGATCCTCCCCCGAGTTGAATGCCTCGATCAACCCTGCGTCCTCGGACAGGGTCGCCATGATCCGCATTTCAATCTGCGAGTAGTCGGCGGTCAGCAGAACAGTGGCCTTCGGTCCGGGCACGAAGGCCCGCCGGATCAGCCGGCCCTCGTCTGTCCGGATCGGGATGTTCTGCAGGTTCGGCTCCGTGCTCGACAACCTTCCGGTCGCCGCCACCGTTTGCTGGTACGTGGTGTGGATCCGCCCGTCGTCGCTGACCGCCTTGCGTAGGCCCTCCACGGTCGTCTTGAGGCGGGTGACGTCGCGGTGCCGGAGCAGGTGGGTGAGGAACGCGTGCCCGGTCTGCTCGTGCAGGCTGACCAGCGCATCCGCGTCGGTCGTATACCCGGTCTTGGTCCGCTTGGTCTTCGGCATGTTCAGCTCGTCGAACAGCACGACCTGCAACTGCTTCGGGGAGCCGAGATTGACCTCCCGACCGATTTCCGCGTAGGCCGCCTTCGCCGCTATTTCTGCCTCGGCCGCGAAGGTGGACTGCAGGTCGTCGAGATAGTCGGTGTCGACAGCAATCCCGTCACGCTCCATGATGCCGAGCACCGTCATCACCGGGAGCTCCATGTCGGCCAGCAGCGAGCGCTGCCCGAGATTGTCCAGGTGCTCCTCCAGTGCCCCGGCCAGGTCGATGATCGCGCGCGCCTTGACCATGTCCCGGGTGTCGATGTCTCTGGCGTTGTTCTCGTCCTCATCCGGGATGAGGGACAGTTGCTGCTCGGAATTGACCTGATGGTCCGGGTCCAGGGTGCGGTGCAGGTACCGCTGCACCAGATCGCTCAGGTCGAAGGTGGCCTGGCCGGGCCGGGCGAGGTAGGCAGCGAGCGCGGTGTCGCAGGCCACGCCGTCGACGGGCCAGCCACGGACGGTGAGCGCGTTGATGGCCGGCTTGAGATCGTGGCCGACCTTGGTCGGCGTCGGGTCGGCGAACCAGGCGGCCAGCGCGGCCTCGTCATCGGGATCAGCCTGAACGACGTCGATGACGGCCGCCTCGCCGTCGGCAGCGGCCAGCGCGAGGGTGTGCACGTCACCGCCGTCCGGTGCCCAGGTGCCGCGAACCACCAGACCGACCCGGCCGGTCGCGTGCGCCGCCAGCCAAGTCCGAACGGTGCCGGAAGCGAGCCGAGTTCCGGCGACCTCGAAACCCTCGGTGCTGGTCTCGTCCTCCTGCGCGAACGTCTCCAGCAGCCGCTCCCGGAGCACCCGGAACTGCAGATCGTCGAAGATCCGATGGACGGCCTCACGGTCGTAGGGGACCGCCGGAAAGTCGGTAGCTGGGTCGTCATCGATCGGGACCTCACGCACCAACTCGGTCAGCCGTCGATTCATCAGGACGCTCGGCAAGGCCTCGCGGAGCGCATCACCGACCTTGCCGCGCACCTCGTCGACCCGGTCGACCAGCGTGGTGAGGCTGCCGAACTCCCGGATCCATTTGGCGGCCGTCTTCTCCCCACCCCGGGAATGCCGGGCAGGTTGTCCGAGGGATCGCCGCGCAGGGCCGCGTAGTCCGGGTACTGCAGTGGCGTCAGCCCGTATTTGGACTCCACCTCTTCGGGGGTGAACCTGGTCAGCTCGGAGACGCCACGCTTCGGATAGAGCACCGTCACCTCATTCGAGACGAGCTGCAGCGCATCACGATCGCCGGTGCAGATGCTGACGTTCATACCTTCCGCCACCGCCCTGCTGGTCAAGGTGGCGATGACATCATCGGCCTCGTAGTTCTCGGCGGTCACCCAGGGGATGCGCAGTGCGCCGAGCACTTCTTTGATCAGCTCGACCTGGCCGTTGAATTCGCTCGGCGACGTCGATCTGGTGGCCTTGTACTCGACGAACTCGTCGCGCCGCCAGGTTTGCCGAGACAGGTCGAAGGCGACCGCAACGTGGGTGGGCCGCTCGTCGCGGAGCAGGTTGATCAACATCGAGGTGAACCCGTACACCGCGTTGGTGAACTGACCCGTCGTCGTCGAGAAGTTCTCCGCCGGCAGGGCGTGGAACGCGCGGTAGGCAAGGGAATGGCCGTCCATCAGCAGCAGCACCCGCTGCTCGGCATCCTGACCGGGAGCGGTGCCCGAAGTCGTCGCTTCTCTGGTCACAGGCACAGCTGTCGTCGTTGGACTCACGCGCCCGAGTCTAGGGTCAGGGTCCGACAGTCCCCTTCCTCGCTCGTCCTGCCTTGACGAACCCCCAACAAAGGAGTCATGAATGACAGCGTCGCCCGGACCGGCCGGCATGGAAGCCCTGATGGCGCTGCGGCGGCCCCATGATGCCGCGGAGGTGCTGGCCATCGTCCGAACCATGCGCGGCGAACTGGCCGAGACCATGGGAATCGAGGTCATCGAGTTCACCCGGGAGCGGGTGGTCGCGACGATGCCGGTGGTGGGCAATCGCCAGCCGTTCGGCCTGCTGCACGGCGGCGCAACCGCGGCGCTGGCGGAGACGATGGGCTCCATTCACGGGTCGCTGGTCGGTGGCGGTAAGTCCCCGCTGGGCATCGAGCTGAGCTGCACCCATCACCGCGCCGCCAAGGAGGGCCTGGTGACGGCCGTGTCGCTGCCGTTGCATGTCGGCCGCACGCTGTGCACCTTCGAGATCGCGGTGTCCGATAATGCCGAGCGGCGGATCTGCACCGCACGCCTCACGGTTCTACTGCGGGACATGTGACAGGCAGTGCCGCCTCCCGCAGTTGATCATGACGGTGGCTCGCTTCTGCGCTGAGGCTCCCGGTCCTGCTCAGGAAGTACACACCGCGTGCCGCCGCGGGCGGCGAGTGCCCGTCACCCGGTCACGCCACCCCGAGGTACGCCTCTTTGATCGAGGGGTCGGCCAACAGTTCCGGACCCGGGCCGGTCTTCACGACCTCGCCGGTTTCCAGGATGTAGGCCCGGTCGGAGCGGGACAACGCCTGCTGCGCGTTCTGCTCGACCAGCAGAATCGTGACGCCCGTCTTGTTGATGTCGGAAATGATCCGGAAGATCTGCTGGATGATCATCGGTGCCAGACCCATCGAGGGCTCGTCCAGCAGCAGGACCCGCGGCCGGGCCATCAATGCCCGGCCGATCGCGACCATCTGCTGCTCGCCGCCGGACATGGTGCCGCCCATCTGGGATCGACGTTCAGCGAGCCGCGGAAACAACTCGTAGACATGGTCCAGAGTTGATTGGTACTCCACCTTGGACTGGAATTTCCGGCCGTAGTGGCCCATGTCCAGATTCTCCTGGACGGTCATTCCGGGGAAAACGCCACGTCCCTCGGGTGACTGGACGATGCCTTCGATCACCCGCGTGTGCGCCTTCATCTTGGTGATGTCCCGGCCGTCGAAGATGATCGATCCCCTGGCCAGCGGACGGATTCCGGAGATTGCCCGCATGGTGGTGGTCTTACCGGCGCCGTTCGCGCCGATCAGCGTCACCAGTTCGCCTTGCTCGACCGACAACGAAATGCCGTGCAGTGCCTCGATACGGCCGTAGTTGACCGCCATGTCATTGATCTCAAGCAGAGGCATCGTCAGGCACCCCCAAATAGGCGGCAACAACTGCCGGATTGTCACGGATCTCGTTCGGTAGCCCTTCGGCGATCTTCTTACCGAATTCGAGAACCACAATCCGGTCGGTCACACCCATCACCAGACGCATGTCGTGCTCGATCAGCAGCACCGTGTAGCCGTCGGCCCGAATCTTCCGGATCAGGTCCATCAGCGCTGCCTTCTCCGCCGGGTTGAATCCAGCGGCCGGCTCGTCAAGACACAGCAACTTGGGCTCGGTGGCCAGCGCCCGGGCGATCTCGAGTCGACGCTGATCACCGTAGGGAAGGTTGCGGGCCTTCTCGGTGGCCCGACTGCCGACGCCGACGAATTCCAGCAGGGCCATCCCGCGATCGATCGCATCGCGTTCCTCGTGCCGGTGCCGAGGCACCCGGAAGGTCGCTCCGGGAACGGAGGTCTTGTGGCGCGCGTCGGTTCCGACCACCACGTTCTCCAGCGCCGTCATCTCTCCGAAGAGCCGGACGTTCTGGAAAGTGCGGGCGATCCCGAGGCGGGTGATCTGATTGCGCTTGAGCTTGGCCATCACCTGGTGGTCGAAGGTCACCGTCCCGGAGGTGGGGCGGTAGACGCCCGTCATCGCGTTGAAGCAGGTGGTCTTGCCGGCGCCGTTGGGTCCGATGAGCCCGAGGATCTCGCCGCGGTTGATGTTGAAGGTCACCGCATCCAGGGCGGTCAACCCACCGAACTGCACCGTGACCTCGTTGAGTTCGACGAGTGGCTCACCGACCTGCGCGTCGATAGCCCTGGTAGTTGCCACCATGCCGGCGACAACAGCGGGGTCTGCCAGTTCTGGCATCACGTCGGCGACGTCGACAGTGACGGCGTCATCGAGAATCATCGGCCCGACAGGGCCCTCGCCGAAGGCATTTTCGGACATGTGGAGGTATTCCTCGCCGACCTCCGCACCGGCCTCGATGCCGCCAGGGTCGTGCGGAGACTCAGAATCGCGGCTCACTTCGCCACCACCTCCGCTTCCTCAGTATGGCTCCTGCGGCGGGCCGCCACATACAGCTCACGGCCATAGGTGAGCAGTTTCTGTCTGACCGGGATCAGGCCCTGTGGCCGGAAGATCATCAGCACCATCAGCGCCAGCCCGAAGAACAGGTATTTGTACTGGGCGATCTCACTGCCATTGACCGGAATGCCGAGGATCTCGGTTCGGCCGAGGAAGAAATTCGGCAGGTACACGATGATGAACGCCCCAAGAATGACGCCGAGTTTATTGCCCTGCCCGCCCAGCACCACGGCACACAGGAACAGCACCGAGTTCACCACATTGAAGTTCGTCGGCACCACGAACTGCACCTGGCCCGCGTAGAGCGCGCCGGACATGCCACCGATGCTGGCACCGATGACGAAAGCCCAGAGCTTGAACTTGAAGGTCGGCACCCCCATGATCTCCGCCGCGTCCTCGTCCTCCCGGATCGCCACCCAGGCCCGGCCGACCCTGGACCGCTCGAGGTTTCCGACGAACAGCAGCACGATGATGATCAACACGATCGACAGCCAGAACCACCACACGCCGGAGTTCAGGGTCCCGCTCACGTTGCCTGCCGAGAAGACCCCCAACGGGAATTCCTCGGTGACCCCGAATCGCGGGTAGGCGACCTGGGCGAGACCGCGACCGCCACCGGTGATCTCGGTGAGGTTATCGGCCAGCAACCGGACGATCTCACCGAAGCCCAGGGTCACGATGGCCAGGTAGTCGCCGCGCAGACGAAGCGTGGGTGACCCCAGGATCAGACCGGAAATCGCGGTGATCGCGACGGCGATCGGGAGGCAGGCCAGCCATGCCCAGTCGGTGGACAGCCAGCCGTCCGGGCCGGTCTGGTTCCACGGACTGCTGGGACTGGTCAGGAGAGCGACCGTGTAGGCACCGACCGCATAGAAGCCGACGTAGCCGAGGTCGAGCAGACCCGCCTGGCCGACGACCACATTCAGCCCGATCGCGATCAGCGCGTACATACCGAACTGGGCCATCACCGCACCGAAGTTCGTGCCCTCGGTGGTCAGCAACGGGATGTTCAGCAGCGGCAAGAGGGCAATCAGCAGAATGAACGGCACGCCGAAGGCCCACTGCGCCGGTCGGGCGAGGGCGTTCCACCAGCCGCGGAACCCGTCGCCGACGCCGCCCTTGGGGCGGTCGTTGAACGTTTGAGTGCTCATACCCGCGCCCTTGCCAGAGATTCACCGAGAATGCCGGTCGGACGGAACATCAAGATCAGGATCAGCAGCACGAACGCGACGACATCGCGCCAGCCGGCGCCGAAGAGCACCTGGCCATAGTTCTCGGCGACGCCGAGGATCAGGCCGCCGAGAAGCGCTCCGCGCAGGTTCCCGATGCCGCCGAGAACGGCAGCACAGAAAGCCTTGATGCCCAGGATGAACCCGCCGGAATAGATGATCCCGTTCGGGATCTTGAGCGTGTACAGCAGGGCAGCAGCGCCGGCCAACAGGCCGCCCAGCAGGAACGTCAGCATGATGACCCGCTCGCGACTGACGCCCATCAGGGTGGCCGTCGTCGGATCCTGGGCGACGGCGCGGATGCCGCGACCGAACTTCGTCCGGTTGACGAACGTGTCGGTGCTCAGGGACAACACGAAGGCGGCGATCAGGATGATCAGGGTGACGTTGGTGACCGGGGCACCAAAAATCTCGAACTGCTCTTCCGGTGAGACCAGGCGAATGGGGATCTGGGCGTTGACGCCGCCCAGTTCGCCGTTGGTGAGCTGCGGCAGGATGTAGTGCACGAACTCCTGGAGCACGAAGGACGCACCGATGGCGGTGATCAGGAAGACCAGCGACGGGGCGTTGCGCTTGCGGAGCGGCCGGTAGGCCAGCCGTTCCAGGCCGACCGCGGCGCCGCCGGAGACGGCCATACCACCGATCATCGCGATGCCCAGGTAGAAGCAGGTCATCACCACACCCTCGGAATAGACGTTTCCGCTGGGCGTGAATCCGAGGAGCAACAACACGGCGTACTGGCCGAACATGCCGAGCATGAAGATCTCGGAATGGGCGAAGTTGATGAGCCGGAGAACGCCGTAGACCAACGTATAGCCGACTGCGACCAATGCGTAGATCGCGCCATACGCGAGCCCATCAATGGTCAGTTCCCAAAACAGATTGCCCAGCGCCTCGACATTGAAATTGATCGGTGGCGCCGCGTACAGCAGGCTGGTGGCGAGATCCGTCATCGTGCTCCTTCATGCCCAGTGTCAAGTGAGTCCCCGAGCCGGCGGACGTCAGGACCCGGACGGCTGGCAGCCGGAGGCCTGAAACTCAGACCCCCGGCCGCCGAGCCGAACGGTGATGGAGCTACTGAACCTTGTAGATCCAGATCAGCGAGGCGGCGAGTTCACCGGTGGCGTCCCACTTGTAGTTACGAGCCAGACCGAGCCCGTCGTAATTCTTGACGTAGTCCACGAGCGCGGCCCGGTCGGTGATGCCCGAGTCGATGCCGGTCAGGATGATCGTCGTCAGGTCGTAACCCTCGACCGAGTAGACCCCGGGGACAGCGCCGTTGTTGAGCGCGGTGTAGCTGGCCGCGAACGCATCGGGAGCCGGACCACACGGGCAGGACAGGATCGCGCCCTTGGACGACTCACCTGCCTGCTGGACGAACTGCGGATCGTTGACGCCGTCACCGGCGACGAACTCGGCGGTGACACCGGCGTCGCGCAGCTGCTGCACGAAGGGTGCGGCCTCCGCGTAGTAGCCGGCGTAGAAGACCGCGTCCGGCGCGGCCCCGTTCACCAGCTGAACCGTTGCGGAGAAGTCCTTGTCGCCGACCTTGACCTCGCCGCTGCAACTCGAATCGACCGCGTCACCCAGCACCGGCTTGACCTCGTCGGCCAGTCCCACACCGTA
Source organism: uncultured Actinomycetota bacterium (assembly GCA_963730295.1). Classification (GTDB taxonomy): domain Bacteria; phylum Actinomycetota; class Actinomycetes; order Mycobacteriales; family Nakamurellaceae; genus Nakamurella. Next base: position 417,747 of record CAVSRE010000022.1, read on the forward strand.
GGAAGAACTGTCGTCGATGACACAGATCTTCTTGTAGCCCAGGGTCTTGACCAGGTAGTTGGCAACTCCAGGACCCTGGACGCCATCGTTGGCCAGGCCGCGGAAGAAGTTGGTCCAGCCGTTGGTGGTCAGCGACACCCGGGTGGCCGATGCGGTCAGCGACAGCATGTTCGCCTGGAAGAAGATCGGGCCGGTGGCCTCGGTCTCGCCGGAGAACGCAGGGCCGAGCAGGCCGATGATGCTCGCATCACCAACAATTTGCGGCGCCACCTGGGTGGCCTTCTGCGGGTCACCCTCGGTGTCGAACTGCTTGATCGTCACCTGGCAGCCGGGATTGGCCTTGTTGTGCTCGTCGATGGCGACGTTCGCGCCGTACAGGATGTTCAGACCCAACGCGGCGTTCGGACCGGTCAGTGCGCCGGCCATCGCGATGGAGGTGTCGGCGGCGCAGGTTGCATTGCCGTCGCCTGCCGGGCTCACGGGGGTCCCACCGCTCTGGACGGCGACCTCCTTACCTTCTTTGTCGATCTGCAGTTCGGCCTTGATCGCCAGTGCCCCGCCGGACGACGCACCGCTGGATTCCATTGCGCTGCCGGAGGCCTCAGATCCACTGGCCGCAGGCGCTGCACTGCTGGACGTACTGTCAGTGGATTTCGATCCACAGGCCGCCAACGTCAAAGTGGCAACGGCCACTAGGACGACGGCGGATCGCATCGAACGTCGATGCACTGGCCACCTCCGAAGAATCTGTTCACCGGATGGACGAACTCCGGCAGCGCCGACGACGCCGACACGCGGGGAACCTATCCCACGAATGGCGCAGTCTGCTGCACCGGCGTGCCCTCGTAACCAAAATGCGACTCGCGGTTCACATGGTCAGTGCCCGTGGTCCACATGCTCCTGCCACCTGCCCACTGACCTGCGAAGACGACGCCGAGATCACCCTGGGTAACTCGATATCGGCCACCGTGACCACGAAATGCAAGGCAAAATGCGGAACTGACCCCAATATCGTCGGTCGTGTCGGCGTTGTGCCGAGATTCTTCCTGTCAAACAGGCAACAGATTCTTTGCCACCACGTGACCGCTCGTCCGCCTGGCCGGCGATTGCGCACCGCCATCAACTCTTGGCGGACAGACCCTCCAACACGGCACCGGCGACGGCCTGCATCGAGGTGCGGCGATCCATGGCGGTTCGCTGGATCCAGCGGAATGCCTCCGGTTCGGTCATCTTCTGGTGCGTCATCAGCAGGCCCTTCGCCCGGTCGATGATCTTGCGGGCCTCCAGTCGCTGACTGATGTCGGTGACCTCCAGGCGCAGCGCCGCTGTCTCGGCATACCGTGCGACGGCGAGCTCGATCGCCGGCAACAGGTCCGCCTTCGAGAACGGCTTGACAAGATAGGCCATCGCTCCGGCGTCCCGCGCGCGTTCGATCAGATCCCGCTGCGAGAAGGCCGTCAGGATGACGACCGGTGCGATCTGCTCGGCAACAATTTCCCCCGCTGCCTCGATCCCGTCCTTCTTGGGCATCTTCACGTCCAGGATCACCAGGTCCGGGCGCAGCTCGGTTGCCATCTGCACCGCCTGCTCGCCGTCAACCGCCTGCCCGACGACCTCGAACCCCTCTTCAGCCAACATCTCCGCCAGGTCGAGCCTGATCAGCGCCTCGTCTTCGGCGATGATCACTCGTCTCGGAGCGGTCATCGGCCACCTCCCCAACCATGCCGATGGCCGCGGATCGGCCATTGGTCCGGGCGCCAGCGTATCCGGGCAATGTGACCGGCAGGCTAAGTGGCGCGCGTCCCGAATGTGATCTAGATCGAGACCCGGTGACGCAACCGACATCGTTGTCAGTGGTGCTGCTCAAGATCGGTCTCAGCGCCGTCTACTATGGTCCCTGCCCCCAGGTCGGGGCCCTGCCCCCGTATCCCAATTGGCAGAGGAAGCGGATTCAAATCCCGCACAGTGTCAGTTCGAGTCTGACCGGGGGCACCCAACAACCTTCGTCGCTGTCACACAGCTCCGGGGTCCGGAGTCCCGATGGTGCTGACGTCACGGCAACAGCCTGGGATCGCCCCTGCTGGCAGCTCGAGAGACCGCCAGACCGGTCCGGAGCGCCCCAGCGGCTTCGGCGACCGCCTCGCGGCACCGTGGGCTGATGCCGATCATGTTGACGAATCCGTGCACCAGGTCCGGTTGCCGATGGAGCACCACGGGCACGCCGGCAGCGGCCAGCCGGCGCGCGTACAACTCCCCCTCGTCACGGATAGGGTCGAATCCGGCGGTGACGAGGTACGTCGGCGGCATCCCGGACAGATCCTCGGCCAGCAGGATCGACGCCCGTGGATCGCCACGATCGACGGGCGGTGGCATGTAGTGATCGCAGAACCAGACGATGTCGGCGTCGGTCAACAGGAAACCCGAGGCGAACAGTTCACGCGAGGGAGCGCGATTGATGGCATCGCAGGGCGGGTAGAACAGCAGCAGGAACGACGGTGCCGGCTCTGCATCACGGACGGCCAGCTGCGCTGCCGCCGCCGCCAGATTGGCACCGGCGCTGTCACCGCCCAGCGCGATCGCCGCCGGATCGGCGCCCAGGTCACCTGCGTGGTCGCGGGCGTACCGGAAGGCGGTCACCGCATCGTCGACGGCGGCGGGAAATGGATGTTCCGGTGCCAGCCGGTAGCCAACGGCCAGCACCCGTACGCCCGCGTGCACGGCGAGATAGCCGCAGACCGGCTGGTGACTGTCCAAACTGCCGGTCACCCAGCCGCCGCCGTGGTGGTAGACCAGCAGCGGGGAGCCGACAGCCAGTCCGACCGGGGTGTACAGCCGGGCGGCGATCCCGTGATCCCCCGGACCTCCGGTCGACGGGATCGCGATCTCCTCGGTCGTCACACCGCCGACGAGCGGGCCACCGACCAGCGCAGAGGCAACATCGAGGTGCTCGCGGCGGCGTTGCGGCGTGGATGCCGGGGTGCCGGCATCGGTCATCCGCTCCAGCCGCAGCAACAGCTGCAGGTCAGGATCAAGGGTCTGGCCGTCGAGCCGGACCGGTCGACCGGCCAGCAGCCGACGAAAACCGCCCGGAAACGTCCGGAACACCACCCGGATGACGAGCTCCAGCGCGAGCGTGGAGCGGAACCTGGCCGCCACCCTCAGGCCACCGGACGGAAGGTCGGCGGCGGGTACACGGTCGCCCTGCACGGCTGGCTGACCTGGCAGGTCAGCCATTGGGTGGCGGACTGCTCGACCGGCACCTGCATCAGCCGACCCACAACAATTCAACGTCATAGGAACGCATTGCCGGATCCCCGGTCGCCAGCGGAACGCGCTCGATCAGTGCCTGGGCGATCAGTAGGCGATCGAAGGGATCGCGGTGGTGGCCCGGCAGTTTCCCGACCGCAAGTGCATGTGAGTGCAGAATCGGCAGAGCATCGATCGAGTCCCGTCGCATCCGATCCGGAACATACGATTCCGGCGCTTCGGGCAGCATCAACTTACCCAATTCCCATTTGACCGCGATTTCCCACGAACTCGCTGCGGACAGCAGCAGGGTCGTGTCCCGGTCCGCGAAAAGGGGCAGCGTGGACGTCAATCTGTCAGGGGCCGATTGCAGCCAGAGAAAGACGTGGGTGTCGAGGAGGATCGTGGTCACTCGAAGTCAGCAAGAACTTCCGGGGCAAGCGGAGCATCGAAGTCAGCCGGCACTTCGAAACGCCCTCTGTCATAACCGAACTGCCTCTTCCCCGGGGGCCTGATCGGCACCAACCGAGCAACCGGCCGACCGCCGGAGTGGATCTCGATCTCCTCTCCGCTGGCTACCCGCCGCAGGAGTTGCGACAGGTGCGTCTTTGCTTCATGGACGCCCACCACCGTCATGCCATCATGGAAGCACCGGGGGTGGACTTAGTCAAGGACTTAGTCCACTTGTCCCGTACCAGCACCGCAGCGGCGGCTGCAGGACATCATCGGTCACCGCAGCCGGACCAGACCTTCCTGCACGACGGTGGCCAGCATCCGCCCCTCCCGGTCGAAGAAGTGCCCGGTACCGAGCCCGCGGGCGCCGGAAGCACTGGGCGAACTCGTGTCGTACAACACCCAGTCATCGACCCGGAACGGGCGATGGAACCACATCGCATGGTCCAGCGAGGCCATCTGGATCCGGTCGAATTCCATCGACAGGGCGTGGGTGGCCAGCACCGAGTAGAGCAGCGTCAGATCGGACAGGTACGCCAGGATGCAGACGTGCAGCAGCTCGTCGTCGGGGAGCGCCCCGTCGGCGCGGAACCACACCTTGTTGTGCGCCTCGACCTGTGGCCCGGACAGCCGGGACTGCCACGGCGGGTCGTCGACGTAGCGAATGTCGAACGGCCGGGGAATCTGCCCCCAGACGGCCATCCGCTCCCGGATCGAGGCGATCCGCTCGGCATAGGTCGGGAGCGACTCCGGCGGCGGGACGGCGGGAATCGGATCGGCGTGGTCGACACCGGGCTCGTCGACCTGGAACGAGGCCGACATGGTGAAGATCGGCTTGCCGTTCTGGATGGCGACCACCCGGCGGGTGGTGAACGACACCCCGTCCCGGGTGCGGTCGACCTGATAGACGATCGGCTGCCGAGGGCTGCCCGGCCGCAGGAAGTACGCATGAAGGGAATGCACGCGCCGTTCGCTGGGCACGGTCCGGCCGGCGGCGATCAGGGCCTGCGCGGCGACCTGACCCCCGAAGACGCGCACTGGCGACAACTCCGGCGACACGCCGCGATAAAGGTTGTCCTCCAACCGCTCCAGATCGAGCAGCCGCACCAGGCCGTCCAGCACGGCCTGGCCGCGCGGCACGCCGTCGATGTCCAGCGTTTCGGAGGCGGCGGCAAAGGCATCGCCAGCAGGGTCGTCCACCAAGTCACTCACGTCGCTCACCGTAGCGGTGACCGACGCGGGCCGATGACCGGGACGCCGACTCAGTCCGCGTGTCCGAGCCGGTGGACGCGAATCAGGTTGGTCGACCCCGAGGTGTTCGGCGGCGCGCCTGCCACGATGACCACGACATCACCCGCCTCGAAGCCGGGAACCTCCAACATCGCGAAGTCGACCTGTTCGACCATGGCATCGGTCGTCACGACCGGCGGTGTGACGAAGGTCCTGACACCCCAGGTCAGTGACAGTTGGTTGCGGACATCTTCCCGCGGTGTGAACGCCAGCACCGGCAACCCGGTGTGCAGCCGGGCCAACCTGCGGACGGTGTCGCCGGAGTAGGTAAATGCCACCAGAGCCTTTGCGCCGATGCGCTCGCCGATGTCCCGAGCGGCGAAGGAGAGCACACCGCCCATGGTGCGGGGTGTATGGGTCAGGGGCGGAGCCGTCACGGACTCGGCCTCGACCGCCTCGATGATCTTTGCCATCGTCTTCACCGTGACGATCGGATACTTGCCGACCGATGTCTCGCCGGACAGCATCAGGGCGTCGGCACCATCCAGCACCGCGTTGGCCACGTCGGACGCCTCGGCCCGGGTCGGCCGGGAGTGCTCGATCATCGAATCGAGCATCTGGGTGGCGACGATGACCGGGCGCGCGTTCTCCCTGGCGATCTGCACGGCCCGCTTCTGGACCAGCGGCACCTGCTCCAGCGGCAGTTCGACACCGAGGTCACCCCGCGCGACCATGATCCCGTCGAACGCCCGCACGATTGCCTCGAGATTGGCGACTGCCTCCGGCTTCTCGATCTTGGCGATGACGGGCAGCCGGGCCGCGCCGACCTCATCCATCACCTGGTGCACCAGGTCGACGTCGGTGGGCGACCGGACAAAGGACAACGCGATCACGTCGACGCCCAGCGACAGCGCGAACTTCAGGTCGTCGATGTCCTTCTGGCTCATCGCCGGAACGGACACGTTCATTCCCGGTAGCGAGATGCCCTTGTTGTTGGACACCGGGCCACCCTCGGTGACCGCACACTCGACGTCGTTGCCGGTGACCTGGGTGACGACCAGGCCGACCTTGCCGTCGTCGATCAACAAGCGATCGCCGGGTCGGGCATCGTTGGCCAGGCCGGTGTAGGTGGTCGAGACTCGGTCCTTCACGCCGACGACGTCGTCAACGGTGATCGTGACCCGGTCGCCGGTGTTCCAGTCATGCGGTCCGTCGCTGAACCGGCCGAGCCGGATCTTCGGGCCCTGCAGATCGGCGAGGATGGCCAGTGCCTTATCGGCGGACTTGGCAGCGGCCCGCAGTCGCTCGTAGATCACCTTGTGATCGGCGTAGTCACCATGACTGAAGTTCATCCGGGCGACGTTCATCCCTGCATCCAGGAGGGCGGCGATGCCCTCCTCGGATGACGTCGCGGGCCCCATAGTGCAAACGATTTTTGCGCGGCGAGTCATGGCGGTTACCTTAGCGCCATTCTGAACCGATCATGAGGTGGGCCGGACAGGGTTCACTCTGCGTTCACGCTCCGCGATCCCGGAGCAGGGTCTGGCCCTTGATCAACCACGCGGCACCGAACGCCAGGCCGGCAATGGTCTCGAACCAGAACAGCGGGTGCAACCGTCCGAGCGAGTTGTCGAACACCATCCCGGCTGATCGCCGGCACCGACCAGGCAGCCGACGACCGCCACCCCGCAGACCCGATAGATCCTGTTCCGCAGCCGCTTTCGCGTCGTCGGCGGTCGTCCCGGGTCGGTTCTGGTGAAGAGGAAATACGAGAAATATGCCAGCGTCAGGTAGTACAACGTCGCACAGACCAGGTGCACCGCACCGATCACGGACTGCCGCGCGGTGGGGTCGACCGGAGCGGTCGGCAGCAGCGCAACGGCAATCACCAGGATCCCGGCCACCGTCGACAGCACCGAATCGAGCCGCCGGTAGCGGTAGGAGATCAGGAAGACGCCTTGTGCGCACAGGCTCCCGACGAAAACGCCACCCATGACGGTGTAGTAGTACGCGCTGATCGAACTCTGCACGCCCACGCCGTCAAGAGCGAGCCCGCCGACCAGCAGCACGAACGGCAGCGCCATTCCGATAATCCCGATCGCCCGCCGTACCCCGAGGTACGACAGGACGAGCGGGCCGTCGGTGGTCAGGACAGCTCAGCGCATCGCAACGGCAGTGGGCTCCAACGGATCCGGCAGGAACGACGATCCGGCCAGGTAGGCGTCCACCCCGGCGGCCGCGGAACGACCCTCCGCGATCGCCCAGACGATCAGCGACTGGCCGCGGCCGGCGTCACCGGCGACGAACACCCCGGGCACGCTGGTCATGTAGTTCTCGTCCCGCACGATGGTGCCACGGCCGGAGATCTGTACGCCGAGACCGTCGAGCAGACCCGGCTTTTCGGGTCCGACGAAGCCGAGGGCGATCAGGATCAGGTCGGCGTCGAAGTGGGTTTCGGTGCCCTCGGTGGGGATGAAGCCGCCGGGGATCCGCTTGCCCTCGATCATGTGCAGTCCGGTCACCTTGCCGTCGGTGCCCTCGATGGAGGTGGAGTTCACGCCGAAGACACGCTCCCCGCCCTCCTCGTGAGCGGCCGAGATCCGCAGCAGCAGCGGGTACGTCGGCCACGGCGTGGACGGATCCCGGGTGGGTGGCGGCTGCACGTGGATGTCCAACTGGGTCACCGAGGCCGGGTTCTGCCGCAGTGCGGTGCCGTAGCAGTCGGCGCCGGTGTCACCGCCGCCGATGATGATGACCTTCTTGCCCTCGGCGGAGATCTCCACAGCGTCCCGGGTGCCCTCCAGCACCTCGTTCTGCTGGGTCAGGTACGGCATCGCCAGATGTACGCCGTCCAGGTGGCGCCCGTCGACGGTCAGCTCGCGCGGGACGGTGGACCCCGTCGCGATGACGACCGCGTCGTAGTCGTTCCGCAACTGCTCGACGGTCATGTCGATGCCGACGGCACAGCCGGGGACGAAGGTGACTCCCTCGGCCTCCATCTGGGCCAGCCGGCGATCGAGGACTGCGCGTTCCATCTTGAACTCGGGGATGCCGTACCGCATCAGGCCGCCGATCCGGGCGTCCCGCTCGAACACGGTCACCGCGTGACCTGCCCTGGCCAGTTGCTGTGCCGCGGCCAGACCGGCGGGACCGGACCCGATGACGGCAACGGAGCGCCCGGTGGACAGCTCGGCCGGCCTGGGCGTCAGCCCGAACCCGGCGGTGATGGCGTGGTCGGCGATCTGCTGCTCGACCAGCTTGATGGCCACCGGTTCGTCACCGATGCCCAGCACGCAGGCCGCCTCGCAGGGTGCCGGGCAGAGCCGACCGGTGAACTCCGGGAAGTTGTTGGTGGCGTGCAGCCGGTCCGACGCCTCTTCCCACTTGCCGGTCCGGACCAGGTCGTTCCACTCCGGGATGATGTTGCCCAGCGGACAACCCTGGTGGCAGAACGGGATTCCACAGTCCATGCACCGGGTGGCCTGGCCGCGGAGGTCCTGATCGTCGAACGGTTCGTACACCTCGTGCCAGTCCCGCAGTCGCAGCGGGATCGGGCGACGGGCCGGGCCTTTCCTGCTGAACTTCAAGAAGCCGCTGGGATCAGCCATGGCTTGCCTCCATGATCATCTCGTCGGCGTCGACACCGAGGGCAGCTGCCTCGGCGCGGATGGACAGCACCTTCCGGTAGTCCCGCGGCATCACCCGGGAGAACCGGATGGCAGCGATCGGCCAGTCGGCCAGCAGCGCGGCGGCGACCCGGGATCCGGTCAGCTTGGCGTGCGAACTGATCACCTCGCCGAGCCAGAACACCTCGTCGCCGTCCAGCGGTTCGAGGTCCACCAGCTCCGGGTTGACCTTGGCCGGCTCCGGGTCGAGCAGATAGGCGATGCCACCGCTCATCCCGGCGCCGACGTTCCTCCCGGTCCGACCGAGGATGACCACCCGGCCGCCGGTCATGTACTCGCAGGCGTGGTCGCCGGTGCCCTCGGTCACCATCAGGGCGCCGGAGTTGCGGACCGCGAAGCGTTCCCCGACCCGGCCGCGCAGGTAGATCTCCCCGGAGGTGGCGCCGTAGCCGATGGTGTTGCCGGCAATCACCTGGGTCTTCACCCCGGGCGCCTGGGAGGGCGAGTTCTCGTCCGGGCGGACGATGATCCGACCACCGGACAGGCCCTTGCCCACATAGTCGTTGGCATCGCCCAGCAGCGTGATGGACACGCCGCGAGGCAGGAAGGCGCCCAACGACTGGCCGGCTGTGCCGGTCAGGTTGACGTCGATGGTGTGGTCGGGCAGTCCGTTGGGGCCGAAGATCCTGGTCACCTCGGAGCCCAGCATGGTGCCGGCCGTCCGGTCAACGTTGCGGATCGGCAGGTCGATGCGGACCCCCCTGGCGTCCTGCAGTGCGGGGGCGGCGAGCTTGATCAGGGTGGCGTCCAACGTCTTGGACAGGTCGTGCTGCGCCGGATGAGTACACGAGTAATCGCTCGGAACGTCCGGGATGACCAGCAGCGGGGCCAGGTCCAGTCCGCGCGCCCGGTGGTGGGCGACGGCACCGGACACGTCCAGCATCTCGGCGTGTCCGACGGCCTCTTCGATCGACCGGAACCCAAGGGCTGCAAGGTATTCGCGGACCTCAGCGGCGAGATAGGTGAAGAACGTCTCGACGAATTCCGGGGTCCCGGTGTACCGCTCGCGCAGCACCGGGTTCTGGGTGGCGATGCCGACCGGGCAGGTGTCCAGGTGGCAGACCCGCATCATGACGCAGCCGGCCACCACCAGCGGCGCGGTGGAGAAGCCGAACTCCTCGGCGCCCGAGCAGGGCCGCGACGATGACGTCGCGGGGGGTCTTCAGCCCGCCATCGACCTGCACCTTGACCTGTTCGCGGAGCTGGTTGAGCCGCAATGTCTGCTGGGTCTCGGCGAGGCCGAGTTCCCACGGCTGACCGGTGTGCTTCAGCGAGGTCAGCGGCGCCGCCCCGGTGCCGCCGTCGTATCCGGCGACGATCACCTTGTCCGCATGTGCCTTGGTGACGCCGGCCGCGACCGTTCCGACACCCGGGACCGACACCAGCTTGACCGACACGTCGGCGGCGGGGTTGGCGTTACGCAGGTCGTGGATCAGCTGCTTGAGGTCTTCGATCGAGTAGATGTCGTGGTGCGGCGGCGGCGAGATCAGTCCGACACCCGCCGTGGCGTTCCGGGTCGCGGCGATCCACGGATACACCTTGTGCCCGGGCAACTGCCCGCCCTCGCCGGGCTTGGCACCCTGCGCCATCTTGATCTGGATCTCCGCGGCGTTCACCAGGAACGCGCTGGTCACGCCGAACCGACCGGAAGCGACCTGCTTGATCGCCGAGCGTCGAACGGGATCGAGCAGCCGGTCGACATCCTCGCCGCCCTCACCGGTGTTCGACTTGCCGCCGAGCCGGTTCATCGCAATGGCCAGTGTCTGGTGGGCCTCGATCGAGATGGACCCGTACGACATCGCTCCCGTGACGAACCGCTTGACGATCTCCGAGGTCGGCTCGACCTCATCCAGCGGCACGGCGGGCCGGTCACCGGTGCGCAAATCGAAGAGCCCGCGCAGCGTCGCGCCCTCGCGGGACAGCTTGTCGACGGCGTCGGTGTACCGACGGAAGACCTTCTCCTGCTTGCTGCGGGTCGAGTGCTGCAGCAGGTAGACCGTCTCCGGGTTGAACAGGTGGATCTCGCCCTCACGGCGCCACTGGTACTGGCCACCGATCTCCAGCTTGCGGTGTTCCAGGGTGCCCGGGTTCTGCACGAAGGCGAGGCTGTGGCGACGCGAAACATCAGCGGCGATGGTGAGCAGGCCGCTGCCGCCGGTGCGGGTGGTGGTGCCGGTGAAGTACTCATCGAGCACGTCGTTGTCGATGCCGAACACCGCGAACACCTGGGCGCCGCGGTAGGAACCGACGGTGGAGATGCCCATCTTGCTCATCACCTTGAGCACGCCCTTGCCGAGCGCGTACACGGTGTTCCGGACGGCCTTCTCCGGCGTGACGTCGCCGAGAAGTCCCTGCCGGGACAGGTCTTCGGCGCTTTCGATCACCAGGTACGGGTTGACCGCACCGGCACCGTACCCGAGCAGCAGCGCGATGTGGTGCACCTCGCGGGCATCGCCGGATTCGACGACCAGCGCGACCTTGGTCCTGGTCTTCTGCCGCACCATGTGTTGGTGCACGGCGGAGGTCAGCAGCAGGGACGGGATCGGCGCCCGGTCGGCGGTGGAATGCCGGTCGGAGAGCATGATCACCCGGGCACCGGCGGCGACCGCGTCATCGGACTCCTGCCGACATCGTTCAATCGCGGCGGCCAGTGCATCCGGGCCGCCGCCCACGTCGTACAGACCGGAGATGGATGCGGAGGCGAAGCCGGGCAGGTTGCCCTCGGCGTTCATCCCCATCAGCTTGGCCAGGTCGTCGTTGTCCAGCACCGGGAACGGCAGCACGACCTGTCGGCAGGACCATGGTCCGGGTTCCAGCAGGTTCGCCTCCGGTCCGATGACCGACGACAGGGAGGTCACGACGGCTTCCCGGATCGCGTCCAGCGGTGGGTTGGTGACCTGCGCGAAGAGCTGGCTGAAGTAGTCGAAGATCAGTCTCGGCCGGGTGGACAGCACCGCTTCCGGGGTGTCGGTGCCCATCGATCCGATGCCTTCGGCGCCGGTGGACGCCATCGGGGTGATCAGCACCCGCAGTTCTTCCTCGGTGTAGCCGAAGATCTTCTGCCGGGCCAGCACACTGCGGTGCGACACGGTGACGTGTTCGCGGGCGGGCAGTTCGGTGAGCCGCATCAGACCGGCATGCACCCAGTCGCGGTACGGCTGGTCCGCCGCGAGGTCGCGCTTCACCTCGGTGTCATCCAGGATGCGACCCTGGTCCGTGTCGACCAGGAACATCCGACCCGGTTGCAGCCGGCCGCGTTCGAGGACCTTCTCCGGCGGGATGGAGAGCACGCCGGCCTCCGAGGCCAGCACGACCGTGTCATCGGTGGTCAGCCACCAGCGACCGGGACGCAATCCGTTGCGGTCGAGCACCGCGCCCAGCACGGTGCCGTCGGTGAACGTCACACAGGCCGGGCCGTCCCACGGCTCGATCAGCGAGGCGTGGAACTCGGCGAATCCCCTGATCGACGGATCCATGGTGGAGTTGTTCTCCCACGCCTCCGGAATCATCATCAGCACGGCATGCGGCAGCGAGCGACCACCCAGATGCAGCAGCTCCAACGCCTCGTCGAACGAGGCCGAGTCCGAGGCGCCGGGGGTACAGATCGGGAACGCCCGGGCGAGGTCGCCGGGGATGAGCTTCGAGGAGAGCATCGCCTCGCGGGCGCGCATCCGGTTGCGGTTGCCGCGGACGGTGTTGATCTCACCGTTGTGCGCGATGTAACGGAACGGGTGGGCCAGCGGCCAGGCCGGGAAGGTGTTGGTGGAGAACCGGGAATGCACGATGGCGATCGCACTCTCGGTTCGTTCATCGGTCAGGTCCGCGAAGAACGCCGGCAGCTGCTCGGTGGTCAGCATGCCCTTGTAGACCAGCGTGCGGCTGGACAGCGAGGCGAAGTAGACGCCATGGTGCTCGCCCGCCACCGCGGCCGTCTCGTGCTCGATCCGCTTGCGGGCCGGGTAGATGGCCCGGTCCAGGTCGAGCCCGAATGGCACTGAGCCGTCGGCGCGCGCTGGTACGGCAAGGAACAGCTGCTCGAAGGCCGGCATGACGTCCACGGCCATCTGTCCGACGCCGGCGCCGACCGGATCGGTGGGCGTCAGCCGCCAGCCGAGCAACTCAAGGCCTTCTTCGGCGACGATCCGCGTAACGATGTCCTTGGCCTCGGCGCGAATTGCCGGGTCGGCCGGCAGGAACGCCAGTCCCACCGCGTAGGCCTGCCCGTGTCGCGGGTCGACGCTGACCGGCAACTCGAAGTCGACGACGGCGCGGAACAACTCGTCGGGTACCTGGATCAGGATTCCGGCGCCGTCACCGACCGCCGGATCGGCGCCGGCCGCGCCCCGGTGGTCGAGGTTGATCAGCGCGGTAACGCCGCTGTTCACAATCGAGTGACTGCGCCTGCCTTTGATGTCGGCCACGGCGGCGACGCCGCAGGCGTCACGCTCGAACTGTGGGTCGTAGAGCCCCTGGGGGGCGGGTGTTGCCGAGTACTGCACGGCAGACCTCCCGTCGTCGGCGGCGTGACCGCCTCACGGCGGCCGGCACGGTTGGACATGTCACATCGGATACGCGGGTACGGCGGTGCAACTGGACGAGCGGTGCAACTGGACGAGCAGTCAGGAAGCGCACTCGACAACTGCGGCGGCGCGGCCTGCGTGAACAACGAAAACACGCGCCCTGGCGGGGCGAGCAACAGGGCCGTCCGTGGCGGAGGGGTGAGCCACCGGGCCCGAGCGCAGGACTATATGACCTCCGGCGGGGTTACCGCCCATCGTCACCGTGCCCAACGCTCGAAGAGCGCGGAATCCACAGGGACGACGATGGCCCAGCACCCGCCAAAGTTACCCCACTCGGGCCGCATTTCGGTACCAGCCCGGGGTCGGACGCATGCTGTTAACGCAGCCCCGGCCCCTCGGGCTCGACGGACTCCACCGGCAGGTCGGTTTCACCGCTTTCCGCGGGCAGTTCCTCGTCCTGGACCTGTTCGGTCTCGTCAGGTGGCACCGGTTGGCTGCCCTTGCCGTCCTTGCCTGGCCGGTCAGGGCCCCAGACCAGCGCTGGGTCCTCCCGCCCGGCATGGCGGCGCAGAATGAGGAACAGCACTGCGCCCAGGAACACGATCACCGAGGTGAACACGTTGATCCGCAGCCCCAGGAAGTGGTTGGCCGGATCGATCCGGAGCATCTCGATCCAGGTGCGCCCGAGGGTGTAGCCGGCGACGTAGAGGGCGAAGGCGCGGCCGCCGCCCAGCCTGAATCGCCGATCGGCGAGCACCACGACCAGCGCGACACCGAGGTTCCAGAGGATTTCGTACAGGAAGGTCGGCTGGTAGACCCCGCAGAGCACCTCGGGGCTCGCCTTGATGTAGTCGGTCGGGAACTCGCAGATGCCGTTCAGCGGAACGCTGCCGGCGACGCCGCCGGGGGTGCGGACGAAGACCTCGAGCCCCCAGGGCATCGAGGTCGCAGCGCCGAACAGTTCCTGGTTGAAGTAGTTGCCCAGCCGTCCGATGGCCTGCGCCACGACAATGCCCGGCGCGATCGAGTCGGCGTAGGAGGCCAGCGGCACCTTGTAGTAGCGGCAGCCGATCCACGCGCCGACGCCGCCGAAGGCCACGGCGCCCCAGATACCGAGGCCGCCGTTCCAGATGGCAAAGGCGTTCCAGGGGTTCAGGCCTTCCCCGAAATACAGCTGATGATCGGTGATGACGTGATAGATCCGGCCGCCGACAATGCCGAAAGGCACGGCGAACACGGAGATGTCGGTGACCCGGCCGGGCCGGCCGCCGCGGGCGACGAACCGCTTGTTGCCCCACCAGACGGCGACGACGATGCCGGTGATGATGAAGATCGCGTAGGCGCGCAGGGCGATCGGCCCGACGTACCAGACGCCACGCGACGGCGATGGGATATCGGCCAGCAGGTGGATCACGACTGCACCCGGGCGGCTGGTTGGCGGACAACGGAGTGGATTCCGGCGGCCAGTTCAGCGGCCAGTTCGCGGACCGCGTCCGGCCCACCACGTTCCGCGGCACTGACGAACGCCGACCCGACGATCACCGCGTCGGCGAACCCGGCGATCTGGGCGGCCTGCTCACCCGTCCGGACGCCGAGACCCACACCGAGCGGCAGGTCGGTGATCGCCCGGCAGCGCGCGACCAGTTCCGGCGCGGCAGCCGACACCTGATTGCGGGCGCCGGTCACCCCCATCGTCGAGGCGACGTAGAGGAAACCGCTGGTGGACGCCGCGGTCAGGGCGATCCGTTCGGCGGAGGACGACGGCGCAACCAGAAAGATCGGGTCCAACCCATGGGCTGACGTCGCCGCGAGCCAGGGACCGGCCTCGTCGACGATCAGGTCCGGGGTGATGACGCCGGAACCGCCCGCGGCGGCCAGGTCATGGGCGAAGGCGTCGACCCCGTACGCGAGCACCGGGTTGAAGTACGTCATCACGACGGCCCGCCCACCCGCCTCGGTGACGGACCGGACAATGCCGAAAACGTCGCGGACGTGGAAGCCGCCTGCCAGCGCGGTCTGCGCAGCGAGTTGGATGACGGGTCCGTCCAGCACTGGATCGGAGAACGGCAGGCCGACCTCGACCAGGTCGCAGCCGCCGTCGATCATCGCGGCCAGCAGTTCCGCGGAACCGTCGATCGTCGGGTAACCGGCCGGCAGGTACCCGACAAGGCCGGCCCGGCCCTCCGTTCGGAGGTCGGCGAACATGCTCTCCAACGCGGTCATGCCACCCCTCCCGCGGGCTCACCCAGGTGGAACCAGTTGATGGCCGTCTCCATGTCCTTGTCGCCGCGGCCGGAGACGTTGATCAGGACGATCCCGTCGGGACCGATCTCCCGAGCCAGATCCAGTGCACCGGCCACCGCGTGCGCCGACTCGATCGCCGGGATGATGCCCTCGGTGCGGGACAGCAACGCGAAGGCGTCCATCGCCTGGGTGTCGGTGATCGAGCGGTACTCGGCACGACCGATCTCGGCGAGGTGCGCGTGCTCGGGTCCGACGCCAGGGTAGTCAAGGCCGGCGGAGATCGAGTGCGACTCGATGATCTGCCCGTCGGCATCCTGCAGCAGGAACGAGCGGGCGCCGTGCAACACACCGACGGTGCCGCCGCTGATGGTGGAGGCGTGCCGGCCGGTTTCGATACCGTCGCCGCCCGCCTCCATGCCGACCAGTCGAACGGTGTCGTCGTCGAGGAAGGCATGGAAGATGCCGATCGCGTTCGACCCACCGCCGACACAGGCCGACACCGCGTCCGGCAGTCGGCCGGTCAGTTGCAGGACCTGGGCCCGGGCCTCGAGACCGATGATGCGCTGGAAGTCGCGCACGATCACCGGGAACGGGTGCGGACCGCCGACGGTGCCGAACAGGTAGAACGTGTGGTCGACGTTCGTCACCCAGTCCCGGAACGCCTCGTTGATGGCGTCCTTCAATGTCGCCGAGCCGGAGTCGACGGCGATCACCTCGGCGCCCAGCATCTGCATTTTCGCGACGTTGACGGCCTGCCGCTCGGTATCCACCCGCCCCATGTAGACGCAGCATTCGAGACCGAGAAGCGCTGCGGCAGTTGCGGTTGCGACACCGTGCTGGCCCGCGCCGGTCTCCGCGATGATCCGCCGCTTGCCCATCCGCTGCGCAAGCAACGCCTGACCCAGCACGTTGTTGATCTTGTGGCTGCCGGTGTGGTTGAGGTCCTCGCGCTTGAGCAAGATGCGTGCGCCGCCGACGTGCGCGGTCAGCCGCTCGGCCTCCGTCAGCGGGCTGGGCCGACCGGCGTAGGAAGCAGCCAGGTAGTCCAGCCGGCCCAGGAACTCCGGATCCCGGCGGGCCTTGCGGTAGCTGTCGGCGACCTCGTCGAGGGCGCCGACCAGCGCCTCCGGGAGCCAGCGGCCACCCATCGTGCCGAAGTACCCGCGTTCGTCCGGGTCGTGCGAGGTTCCGGCCAGCCCGTCGGACGGGCGGGGCAGCGAGCTATCAGAACTGACAGACAAATGATCTCCAGATTTTCGCGCGGCCCTGCTGATTGACTGCGGGGCTGGTCGACTACACGTACTCAGCGAGCGGGCCGCGGGCATGACGGGTGGGAGCCGGCCGTGACCAGGTCGGCCAGCGCGGCCCGCGGGTCGCCACTGGTCACCAGTCCCTCACCCACCAATACTGCATCGGCTCCGGCGCCGGCATAGGCCAGCAGGTCGTTCGGACCCCGGACGCCGGACTCGGCGATCGTGACAACGCCGCTGGGCAGACCGGGCGCGATGCGTGAGAAGACGTCACGATCGACGGTCAGCGTGGTGAGGTCGCGGGCATTGATCCCGATGACCTTCGCGCCGGCGGACAGTGCGCGATCCGCTTCGGCCTCGGTGTGCACCTCGACCAGGGCCGTCATACCAAGGGATTCGACTCGCTCCAGCAGTCCGTGCAGGACGTTCTGCTGAAGGGCCGCAACGATCAGCAGCACCAGATCGGCGCCGTGAGCCCTGGCCTCATGTACCTGATACGGACTGACGATGAAGTCCTTGCGCAGCACCGGAATGCTGACCGCGGACCGGACGGCGTCCAGATCCGCCAGTGATCCGCCGAATCTGCGTCCCTCGGTGAGCACGGAAATGGCCCGGGCGCCGGCGCTCTCGTAGATCCTGGCCAGCGCGGCCGGATCGGCGATGGCAGCAAGGGGGCCACGGGATGGACTGGCGCGTTTGACCTCTGCGATGACGCCAACACCCTGCCCGAGCAGGACCGGCAGGACCTCGAGCGGAGCGGGTGCCTTGGCTGCCCTTGCCTTGACCTCGGCAAGGGGGACCTGTGCTTCGCGCGCGGCGAGATCCTCTCGAACTCCGACGAGGATCCCGTCCAGCACATTCACCCGATGGTCTCCTGTCCGTGCTCGACAATCCGCTCGACAACATCAGCCGGGAGCCCGACCGGCGTTGGGGTCATGGTAACCGTCCGAGGATGTGGGCTCTGACACGGCCGGTGGGGTTCCGCCGCTGCCGTCAGATGTGCTAGTCGCGGTCGGGTCGTCACCAGCATCCAGTGATTTCCACCAGTCCCCCTGGTCCGTGGCAGTGGGCTGGGTACGAGCCCGCCGCTCGTACCGGGCGCCCATCGCCTGCCGGGCACCGACCCCCAACACGATCAGCACGCCGGCCACGGCGAGCAGCACACCGGCCAGCACGCCGAGCGCCGGCCCCACCGGGTGCAATTGCGCTGCTCCGGCCGGGTCGGCCGGTCGGGTCAGCCGGCTGACGAGCGCAGCGGGCGTGCTGCCGAAGAAGATCGCCGATCGGACCGCCACGGCCACACCGCAGAGCGCGATCACCAGTCCCACGATGCGTCGCGGTAGTCCCCGGCTGGCCAGTGCTGCCCCGAAACCGGCCAGACGCAACCAACGCCAGTGGGACCAGTTCGGGGACGCAGGCGGCGCCGGATGCGGTGATCGTCAGCGCGCCGGACAGCGGATCGACATAGTCGGCCGACCACCAGGTCAGCGCGGCTGCGGTGGCCGCCAGGGCTGCTCCGGCGATGGCCAGGACGGCGACGAGGCCCAGTTGCCGACCACGGCTGGTGGCCTGCGCCGCGCCGGGCAGCGGGTCAGCCACCGACGGACCTCAGGGTGGCTGCGGCGCCGACGGCGGCGATCACCGCGGCGGCCTTGCCCTGGCATTCCGCGTCCTCCGAAGCGGGCACCGAATCGGCCACCACGCCCGCGCCGGCCTGCACGTGGGCGGTTCCCCGGGCGACCAGTGCCGTCCTGATGGTGATGGCGGTATCGGCGTCACCAGCGAAATCCAGGTAGCCGACGACGCCGCCGTAGACCCCACGCCGGGAATGTTCGAGCTCGTCGATGATCTGCATCGCCCGTGGCTTCGGCGCACCGGACAGCGTGCCGGCGGGGAAACAGGCGGCGAGTGCGTCATAGGCGGTGCGTCCCTCGGCCAGCCGACCGGTCACTGTTGACACGATGTGCATGACGTGGCTGTACCGCTCGATGGTGAAGAACTCGACGACCTTGACCGTGCCGGCCGCGCAGACCCGCCCCAGGTCGTTGCGCCCGAGGTCGACGAGCATGACGTGCTCGCTGCGTTCCTTCTCATCGGCCAGTAGGTCCTTGGCCAGCAGGACGTCGTCCTCCTCGGTCTGCCCGCGCGGCCTGGTGCCGGCGATCGGGTGCATCGTCACCAGCCCGTCCCGCACCGTGACCAGCGCCTCCGGTGACGATCCGACGACGGCGATGGGTTCGCCGTCGGGCGTCGGCAATCGCAGCAGGTACATGTACGGGCTGGGGTTGGTGGCGCGCAGCACCCGGTAGATCTCCAGCGGATCGGCCGTGGTCGCGACGTCGAACCGCTGCGACAGCACGATCTGGAACGCGTCGCCCGCCCGGATGTGCTCCTTCGCGACCTCGACCATTGCCCGGTAGTCGGTGGCCGACGTCCGCCGGATCACCTCCGGCGTCTGGTGTGCGAAGACCGCTGCAGGAAGCGAGGTCGGGGCGGCGAGCCGGTCGCTCATCGCTGCGAGCCGGGCCACCGCCGCGTCATAGGTGGCGTCGACACGCTCATCGCTGTTGTCCCAGTTCACCGCGTTCGCGATCAGCGTGACCGTGCCCTCATGGTGGTCGAGGGCAGCGAGATCGGTGGCGAACAGCATGACCAGTTCGGGAACGCCGAGGTCGTCGACTGCGCCAATGTCGTTGCCGTCGGCGTCGGTGGACCCGATCTTCTCCAATCTGCGGACCACGTCGTACCCGAGGTACCCGACCATGCCGCCGGTGAGCGGTGGCAATCCCGCCAACGGGTCGGTGTGCAGCAGTCGCAGCGTCTCGGCCAGCACTTGCAGGGGATTGCCACCGGTGGGCAGCCCTACCGGCGGTGTACCGAGCCAGAGCGCCTCGCCGTCGCGTTCGGTGAGCGCGGCCGGCGCGGCCACCCCGACGAATGACCAGCGGGACCAGGAGTGACCGTTCTCGGCGGATTCCAACAGGAAGGTGCCGGGGCGATCGCCGGCGAGGGTGGCGTAGAGCCCGACCGGGGTGATGGCGTCTGCCAGCAACCGCCTGGTGACGGGGATGACCCGGCGGTTGCGCGCCAGTTCCCGGAATTCCTCCCGGGTCGGGGTGATCTCACCCAGGGCGCTGAGGGCACCGCGCGGCGGCGCGACGGAAGGTACTGACATGGCGGTCATTCTGCCGTCCGCCCGGGACCATCCTGCGCAATCGCACCGTCCGAACGGTCGTACGGTGTGCGAATGACCATCGCGGCCTGGACCGATGCGCACACCGAGGCCGACCTTCGCGCGCGAGGTTCACTCAAATGGTCCGGGACGGCGCCCGGGGTCATCGGCGCCTGGGTGGCCGAGAGCGACCTCCCGTTGGCGCCGGCAATCACCGCCGCACTGCAGGCTGCGGTCACCCAGGGACTGACCGGCTACCTGCCCGCCTACCTGGACGCCGGGGTGGGTGAGGCGACCGCCCAGTGGCAGGCGGGGTACGGCTGGCTGATCGACCCGACGGACGTGCACCCGGTCGCGTCGGTGGTCAGCGGCTTTCGGATCGTGCTGGATCACTTCGTCGAGGCCGGCGCACCCGTGGTGCTCCCGACGCCGGCGTACATGCCCTTCCTGACCGTGCCGGCGCTCGACGGCCGGGAGTTGATCACGGTTCCGATGCGGCTGGACGGCGATCGGTATTCCTTGGACCTGCCGGAGATCGCCGCGGCGCTGCGCCCCGGCGCGCTGTTCGTGTTGACGAATCCGCACAATCCGACCGGTCGGGTTTTCACCGACTCGGAACTGCTGGCCCTTGCCGACGTCGTCGCCGATGCCGGCGCGATGGTGTTCGCCGACGAAATCCATGCCCCGCTGGTGTTTCCGGGTCACGTTCATCGTCCCTATGCGGCGCTGTCCGCGGAAACCGCACGGCACACGATCACCGGCACGTCCGCGTCCAAGGGCTGGAATATCGCCGGGCTGTCCTGTGCCCAGCTGATCCTGTCCAGCGACGCCGCCCGCGACCGCTGGGCCGGAATCGACCCGATGGCCTGGTACGGCGCGACCCCGCTCGGTGCTGTCGCGACCGTCGCCGCCTACTCCGAAGGCGGTGAGCACCTGGCTGCGGTCGTCGACTACCTGCGCTCCGGACGGGACCTCTTTGCTGCCGAACTCGATCGATCGCTGCCGGCGGCACGAATGTTCCCCCTGGAGGGCACCTACCTCGGTTGGCTGGATCTTCGCGAAACGGGTTGCGACCCGGCTGATGTCGCCGAGATCGCCCGGGTACGGGGAGTGGACGGCCGGTTCTGCGGGACGCCCGGGTTCCTCCGGCTCAATCTCGCGTTGCCACATCACCTCGTCGTGGAGATGGCTTCCCGATTGGCGGCCTGCGCCGCCCGCGGCTGAGCTCCTCGTGACGGAGTCAGCCTGCTGCTGTTGGGATGTCCGGGTTGCGGCCTCGACGACGCAATGGGCCGCGGCGAGGACTTCTACCGGCCGCACAATCCAATCGCCCATCACAGTTCCGAGGTCGAGCCGGCACCGGTACGGCAGTGCACGAGGGTCTCCGGTTCGTCATTGGGGGTCACAATCCTCTCCGCCACCGGCGACCCCCCTACTCAGGAGTAGGTCACCCGTTTGAGCAATTGGCGCATAGTGCATTCGTCGCATTCGCCATGGTGCAAATGAATTAGGTCCTAGCTCACAGTGAGGTGAACTCATCGTACGGGCTTGTGCCCGACCGGCGCGGTTTACCAATAGCAGGCTCTCCCGCGATCCGCATATTCATCACCGATCAGGCGCAAATCGCTGCTCTCACCGGCTCAATCACGGTCGCTGTGATGGAACTCGTCAGCTGCCACAGGATCATGGCCGGTTTGCGCCGCTGAGCAACTCTCGACACGGACGAGGACAGCTATCAGTCGTCAGATCGGGGAAATCCTCGCGGGCTCCATTGACGCGCGAAACATGTTGGCATGTAGGCGGTTTCATCGCGCGACGACGCATCCTGTGCTGCGTGGTCGGCAGTGACTCTTCCAGGACATGCCGCCTCGTACAGGTACCGGCCCACGGCCAGACGCCGCACCATGCAACGGCGAGCAAGCGTTGAAAGCGGGCGGCAGGAGGTTCCACCCGAAGTAGACAAGTGGAAATCGGGATGAGGTCCGCCAAAAACCCGGGGTCAGGTCCCTTTATCGCCGTTCGGTCGTACTCCGGAAGTGTTTCGAAAAAGCCGCCGATTTCAACTGTGGGTAATCGCAAAACACCCTAAGGTTCCGTCTCCGAACCATGAGAGTGAAGGTTCGCTCCGACGGCCTCTGACTAGGCCGATCGGGTGTAATTTGAAATCAGCGGGGGGGATCTCCGCAAAGTTCTTCAGGAAAGAAGGCGCGTCATGAGGACGCCCAGCAAGATCATCACCGCACTAGCCCTCGCAGGCCTCGCCGTCGCCGGCGGCGCCGCATTTACCGCGACTGGCGTCGACAAGCCGTGCCGGCAAAGCCAATTCATCGGCGGCACGGTCGCGCAGAGCGTCACTGGCGCCACGCTCACATCCAGTCTCCTATGACTACTCAGATGCCAGGGCCCGAATACGACTGTCAACGAGATCACGCTCGATCGTTCGACGGCAACCACGCCTGACTGGCTGCAGAGGACGTCACGGCTCTTGTAGACGAAGAGTCCGGGGATACTCACACCATCGACGTTCACTGACCGAGGACCACCTGACCTTCACAGCAACGGTTAAAACGGTACCGACCTCGGGACACCCCGTTGGCTGAAGCTCGACCTTGCGAGCATCGATGTCACGGTGCCAGCTCACAACGGTCGTCTGAGATCCAAGCGGCCCGGCCCCATTAGTTGGGCCGGGCCGAATTCGCCCATAGCTGAACAACACGAGGACGAAACGATGGGTATCGCGAGGCAGTCACGGACATCCTCGATGGCCGTCCTGGCTGTACTCTCGGTACTCTGTTTGTCCTTGGCCGGGGCGATTCTGCTGGCTCGAATCGCGGTCGTTGTGACCTCCGGCGTCAGCATGAACCCCGTCTATTACCAGGGCGACCTCGTTGTCGTCGCCAAGGCCGACTCATACCAGATCGGCCAGATCGCCGCCTACCCCGTCCCTGGCAAGAAGATCGTCGCCCTCCACCGCATCATCGCCGGCGACGCGTCCGGCTTCACCTTCAAGGGCGACAACAACCAATCCATCGACCCGTACCGCCCCACCGCCGATCAAATCATCGGTGGGGCGGTGCTGCATATCCCGCACGGTGGGCAAGTGCTCCAGTTCCTCACCAACCCCATCGCCCTCGGCGTGGCGGCGTTCAGCTTGATCATGTTCGGCGGCCACCGGATCCGGACTCGCCGCAGAAAAAGGAGATTCGCTATGGCCCAACAGGTCAGCGCCGGCAACAGTGTGACCCGAACGGCGCGTGCACTTCCCCGGCAACTGCAGATCGGCTTCAGCGTCACCGCCGCGGTGGCGTTGCTGGCGCTGATCATGGCGGCGTTCTCGTGGACCGCGGCGACCCAGATCCTGACCAGTAGCACCTCTCAGTCCGGCCGTGCCATGACCTTTTCCTATACCGCGACCGTGCCGCAGAGCCCCGCCTACGACGGCACCACCGTGCATTCCCCCGACCCGGTCTTCCGCAAGCTCACCAACACGGTGGACGTGCAATTGGCCTACGTCGGCGACCCGGGAACAATGACCGTCACCGCCGAACTGTCCAGCCCGAGCGGATGGCATTCGACGATCCCGCTGTCGGGGCCGACGGACATCACCGGAGAGACCTACTCGGGTTCGGTGACCCTGGACTTGAACGCCCTGGACGCCCGCGCCAAGGCGGCCGCGGATACGACCGGCCTCCCCGGCACGCCACTGACAGTGGCCGTGGTGGCCAGCATCCAGACCGACACGGGCCTTTTCGCCCCGAAGCTCAACCTCAACGTCGCGCCGCTGGAGATGACCATCAACGGCGATCCGAAGATCACCGACTCGGCGAGCACCCAGGACTCGACGCTGATCGCCAACACCGTGGGCGTGGGACCGTTCCAACTGGGCGTCGTCACCGCCCGCATCCTGTCGCTGGTGCTGCTGCTCGGCTCTGTCATCGCCGCCGCGCTGCTGTACCGCGTCGCCCGGCGCACCCCGCCGGCAGATGAGCTCACTCGAATCCTGCAGCGGTACGCACCGATCCTGGCCTCCGTGGCACCCATCGCCACACCGGCCAACGTCCCGGTCATCGAGGTCTCCGAATTCGCCACCCTGGCCAAGCTGGCCGAACGCTGCGGGCAGCTGGTCATGCACTGGTCGCGCGCGGGCGTGGAGACCTTCGTGATCATGGACGAGGGCACCACCTACCGCTATCGCACCTCCGAGCGGCCTTGCGGCAGATGAACCAGCGCCGGAAGACCTACCCGACAACGAGCCACGGGGTCTGCACGAGTTGGATCAGTCCTGACCGCGACACCAGGTGCCGAACCCCAGGCGCACACGTTGAGGGGATCTCCCGCCGTGCCCGATCAGCCAATGCGCGGTTCGGGAGACGCCATTCCTGGAAGCACACCGCAGGGCATCCAAAGACGATCAAATGGCTAGCTGGTGCGAATTGTCCGAATAAGCCCGTCATCGAAGCAGGTTCTGGTCCCGGTGTGGCAGGCCACGCCCTTTTGATCAACCAACACCAGCAACGTGTCGCCGTCGCAGTCGCTGCCGCACCTCGACCACCCGCTGCGTATTTCCGGAGGTCTCCCCTTTCACCCAGTACTCCCGCCGGGAGCGCGAGTAGTACGTGGCCGCGCCGGTCGTCACAGTTCTGCGGAGCGCCTCGGCGTCCATCCAGGCCACCATCAGCACCTCCTTGCTGTCGAATTGCTGCACAACCGCGCAGACCAGGCCGGCATCGTTGAACGCAGCCAGGCCGGATCTCGCCGCCGGATCCTGCTGCGCCGCCGGATCCTGCTGCGCCGCCTGGGACGTCATCGGTCCACCTGCGTCAGGGTCTCGCGCACCGGGTATCCCGCCAGCGCCAATTGACGTTTGACGGCGTCGATCCGCAGTTGACCGAAATGGAAAACGGAGGCGGCCAGCACCGCGTCCGCGCCGGCCGCGATGGCTTCCGGGAAGTGGTCGAGCGCACCGGCGCCACCGGATGCGATCAGCGGCACGCCAACGGCCGCCCGGATCAGGGCCGAGCATGTCGGTGTCGAAGCCGTCCTTGGTGCCGTCCGCGTCCATCGACGTCAGCAGGATCTCCCCCGCGCCGGCAATCTCCGCCCGCTCCGCCCACTCCACAGCGTCGATCCCGGTGCCACGACGACCGCCGTGGGTGGTGACCTCGAATCCGGACGGGCAGGTCAGCCCTGTTTCGCCGATGACCCGGCGGGCGTCGATCGGCGATGACGACGCACTGCGAGCCGAAGCGGTTCGGCCGCCTCGGAGAGGAACTCCGGTCGGGCAACCGCCGCGGAGTTGACCGACACCTTGTCAGCGCCCGCCCGCAGCAACGCGTCGATGTCGTCCGTGGTTCGCACCCCGCCGCCGACCGTCAGCGGAATGAAGACCTGCTCGGCGGTCCGGCGGATCATCTCGTAGGCGCTGCGCCGGTTGTCGCTGGTCGCGGTGATGTCCAGGAACGTCAACTCGTCGGCGCCCTCCTCGTCATACCGTCGGGCCAGCTCGACCGGGTCGCCGGCGTCCACCAGGTCGACAAAATTGACCCCCTTGACCACCCGACCCTCGGAGACGTCGAGGCAGGGGATGACGCGAACGGCGACGGACATGCCAACAGCCTACGAACCCGCGGCGACTACCCTGGTCCCCGATGTCTCCTGCACCGAGCCCGGACCCCGACCAACTCGACGTTGTCCGCCGCCTGAGTCGCGATCCCACCGTCGATCCGCCGGCCGACGCACCAGATAGCCCCGCGGATGAGTTCTGTCGGTTGGCCTGCCTGATCTACAGCGGCGTCGATGGTCCGGAGCGGTGGGCGCGGGCCCGAGCGATCCTGGCAACGCAACCGGGAGTGGTGAATACGAGCATTGCGGCGGCCGCCTGCGCTGCCGACCCGGAGGCGATCGCCGCCCACCTGGCCGCCGATCCGCAGGCGGCGAATCGCGAGGCCGGGCCGCACCGCTGGGCACCGCTGCTGTACCTGACGTACTCCCGGGTTCATGGCGTCGGTGAGCCTGCCGAGCGCTTCCTGCGCAGCGCCCGCATGCTGCTCGACGCGGGCGCCGACCCGAATGCTGGCTACCTGTGGCAGGGCCTGATTCCGCCGTTCACTGTCCTGACCGGGGTGTTCGGTGAGGGTGAGCAGGGGGCCGGGCGGCAGCCCCGGCATCCGCAGTCGGATGCACTTGCCCGCCTGCTATTGACCGCGGGGGCGAGCCCCAACGACGGACAAGCGTTATACAACAGAATGTTTCGTCCCGATGACAGTCATCTCCGGCTGCTGTTCGAGTTCGGGCTCGGCCGGGTTTCGAGTGGCCCCTGGGTGGACCTGCTCGGCGAATCCGTCGAATCTGCTTCTCAGATGTTCGCGCGGCAGCTGGGTTGGGCCATCGACCACGGCTTCAGCGATCGGGTCGAGCTGCTGATCGCCAACGGCATAGACCTTGATTCACCGTTGCTGGACGGCCGAACGCCTGCCGAGCATGCGGTGACTGCCGGATACCGCGACATCATCGAAGATCTGCGAGTTGCGGGTGTGGCGTTGCCGGCGGATTCGCCGGAACTGGCCATTCTCGGCGCATTGTTGGCGGCCGACGGCGACTACGTCACCGACAACGCTCATGCCGTTGCGGCGGCGAGACGCACTCAACCCGCGCTGATTCACCGAGCGCGGACCCCTGCCGCAGTCACGCTGATCGCGGCAGCGGGTTTCGATATCGATGCCCGTTCGGGAGGCGCCACCGCCCTGCATGACGCCGCGTTCTCCGGCGATGCGGCCCTGATCGCGGCTCTCTTGGCCGCGGGTGCCGATCGCGAAACCAAGGACCACCAGTACGCGGCGACTCCCCTCGGCTGGGCCGAATACGCCTGCCAACCGGCGGCGATCGAACTGCTCCGACCGCTCAGCGACCACTGACCTCGGCGTCTCGGCCGGCCGTCACCCCGACAGCCGACGAGTCACCTCGGCGCGGTCGACCCCTAACTCGATGAGCAATGTCGCCGCTGGATCGGGCTGCTGCCGCTCAAGGAGGGCGAGCAGCAGGTGCTTCGGTGCGATCCGCCTGGCCCTTTCCGCCGTCGTCAGCCTCAGGGTGCGCTCCATGACGGATCTGGACCCGGAGGTGAACGGCGTCCTGATGCCGATCTTGACCTTCGGTGACGGCGAGTAGCCGTCAAGATCAAGGCCTATCGCGGCAAGCGCGGCCCGATCCAAAGCGTCGGACTTCTCCCGGGCGGCCTCGACGGTGACCCCGAGCGCTTCGGCACTACCGGGGTCGTGCAGCAATCCCAACAGCAGGTGGTCCGTGCCGATCCTTCGGTCACCACGGCGACGAGCCTCGTCCGCGCTTGCGGTGACCGCCGCCCGGGCACCCACTGCGAATCTCTCGAACATCTTCCGCTCCTTTTCGGTTGTTCCTACTTGCCGTACTTGGCGTGCACGGATTGCCGTGACACCCCGAGCGCGTCGCCGATCTGCTCCCAGGACCAGCCCTGTTCGCGGGCCAGCTGGACATGCGTGGCCTCAACCAGATCGGCCAATCGATGAAGCGCACCAACCGCTCTCAGTCCGGATGCCGGATCGGTCGATCGAATCTGGGCGAGCAATCCGTCTGTGACCATGCTGTCAGTATGGACTGACACGAGGCTATTTGTCAATGCAGACTGACAGCACCCGGACTGTCAGTTCAGGTAGGCAATGCCGGTGATCCGGGTCACTACGGAATCGCGGCCAGTATCGCCGCGAGGACAAGATTCATGGTGGCCAGCAGAGTTCTGAGGAGGTCGATCTTCAGCAGTGAGCGATAAGTGTCGTCATCCCAGGACCGCGACAGTCGGCGATGCAGCGGCACGGCGCCCAGTCCGGTGACGACGAGGATCAGCGCCACCACGCCGGCAGCCGTCACCGCGGCCCAGAGTGGCACGCCGGCCGGGCGGTCGACGATCAACCATCCGGCCGTGATGCCGAGAGCAGCGAACAGTGGACCGACGACCCGACTGATCCGTTGCTGGTGGAGCCGCTCGTAAGCAGGAAATGCAGCTGCGGGCACGGCGGAGAACTGGCGGTAGACCACCACATGGACGGTCCATTGAAATCCGGCGTAGGCGGCAACGGACAGCAGATTCAGCATCAGGACAATGGGCACACCCCAATCATCTTCTGCCGTCACGACAAAGCGGCCCCCAGCCAACCCGACCTGAATGGTTTCGTCAGGCGGCCGGCGACCACGACGACGGCCGCCGGAGATCCAGAGCCGACGTACGCGGCAGTCGTTCCGGATCCGCTGGTACAGACCGGCGGTTCACCGTCGAAAACCCCGGTCGCGGTGCATCCCGATCCAGAAGCGGTGACGAAGGAACCGACACCTGACCCGGGATCGAAGGCAGCATTCCAGCGGGCGTCGACGCACCACGAGCGGGAGCATGACGCTTGCCGTGCGGAGGTAGACAGGTGATCGATTTAGGACCACGTACCTGGCATCATCGAAATCTTGACTGTCGGTGGTGTGTTGTAGGTTCTTGGGTATGGGGAGAACGACGAAGGTGCCGGCCGGGGGTGCGGCGCGGGTGTTGATCGATGAGTTGATCGGTGAGCGGAAGGTGCTGGGTAGGGCGCAGGCACGGAACGCGGAGTTGATGGTGGCGTTCGCGGACGCCCGCACCGGGGTTGGATCGGCAGGCGATCTCGGGGTTGCGGGATGCGGGGGTCGATGCCCGGTACACCGCTGGGGAGTTCGCCGCGAACGAGGTCAGCATGGCGTGTTCGACATCGAAGTTCACCGCGCAACGGGTGATCGCGATGACCCGCCGGGTCCGGGCGCAGGCACCGGATGTGTGGGATGCGTGGCTGGCCGGTGATATTGATCAGGACAAGGTGGAACGAGTGAACCGGGCGTTACGCCGGTTGCAGTTGGACTCCTCGAAGGCGTTGCTGAACGCCCTGGTCGTTGATGTGGCGGTGTGTAAGACCCCGGAGATCCTGGCCAGGTGGTTGAACCAGTTCATCCTGGAGACCGAGAAGAATTTGCAGGACGAACGGTTGCGACGGTCGCTGGACGACCGGTTTGTGTCGGTGCGGCCGGATCTGGATGGGATGAGTTTCCTGACCGCGGAGTTGTCCGCGGTGGACGCGCAGGCGATCGATCAGGTCCTCACCGCGTTGGCCGGGATCGCCGAACCGGGTGATACCCGCACGGTGCAGCAACGCCGCGCCGATGCCCTGGTCGATGTGTTGTTGGGGCGGGTCACGAACGGGTGTCACGTGGTGTGGGACACCAACACCGACATCGACGACCACCTCGACGACCCCGACACCGATACTCCCGACACCGATACTCCCGGAAGAGAAGCGGTCGACACCCAGGATGACCCGAACGCCACCGATGAGCCCCACACCGACGGCGGCGGCAGTAGCGACGACGGCGACGACATCGACGGCAGCAGCGACGACAGCGGCGGCAGCGGCGGCAGCGACGACAGCGGCAGCGAGCAGCGGCAGCGACGACAGCGGCAGCGAGCGGCAGCGGCAGCGACGACAGCGGCAGCGACGACGGCAGCGGCAGCGACGACAGCGGCAGCGACGACGGCAGCGGCGACGAGGGCAGCAGCGACGACAGCGACGACGGCAGCGACATCGACGGCAGCGACGACGGCAGCGACGACTGCAGCGGCAGCGGCGACAGCGGAGGCGACAGCGACCACGACGGCAGCGAGGCAGTTGATGACGCAGATCCACGGCCCGCGGACCGCACGACTCCCGCTGCACCGGTGGACGGGGCCATCGCGACCGACACCGACGCGGGGCCGGCCGGGGCCGCGGACTCCGACGACGCGACCGACTGTGCCGGGCAGGCCACCGGCGATTGCACCGGGCAGGCCGGCGGCGACCGCGCCGGGCGGGCCGCCGGGCAGGCGTGGGACGCCAACGACTGGGAGCAACCCGCATCAGTATTCCGCCCCGACCCACGCACCGACCTCGCACCCGCCCACCCCGACGGCACCGCACCACCCGAGACACCGCTACCCACAACCGGTTCCCGCTCCGCGACCTACCCGGCCGGCAGCACCAGGATCACCCCCTGCCCCGGCGGCGGACACCCACGCCCACTCCCGGTCACCATCGGCATCATCGTCACCGCCCCATCCCTGTTCGGGTTCAGCAACACCCCCGGCCAACTCATGGACCGATCAGCACCCGTAATCGCCGACCGGGTCCGGGAACTCGCCCAACAGAAAGGCACCCTGTTCTACCGACTCCTCACCGACGACAACGGCAACCTCCTCGACGTCACCGAACTCGGCAGATTCCCCTCCCGGAAACTCGCCAACGCCGTGAAATTCCGCGACGGCACCTGCACCGGACCCACCTGCACCGTCCCAGCCACCCGCTCCGACCTCGACCACATCATCCCCGTCCCCGACGGACCAACCACCGCCGAGAACCTCGACGACAAATGCCGCAACGACCACCGCGCCAAAACCCACGGCGGGCACCACACCGCCAGAACCGGCCCACACACCACCAAATGGACCACCCCGACCGGACACACCTATACCCACACCGACATGCCATTCCCCGTCGAAACCTGGCCCACCGATGACGACAAACAACAGGAATAACGACAAGAAGCTGGAGTAACGACGGGCCGAACCACCTCCACCGAGCACGCGCCGACCCGGCCTGCTGCGACGCTCGGCGGCCTACACCGTTGATGCGCAGAACCCGCCGCGTCCCGACAGGGGCTCAGCCGGTCCAGGCCGTGAGCTCGATCTCCACCAGCATCGCCGGATCGATGAGCCCGGCCACCACGACCATGGTCGCGACCGGCCGCACGCCACCCAGCAGCGCAGCATGCGCCTCGCCGACCGCGTCCGCGTCTGCCGGATCGACGATCGACATCCTCGTGGCGACAACGGATTCCGGGCCGACGTCGACCGATCCGAGGGCATCCAACGCGGTCCGCAGGGCAATCCGAGCCTGCAGACCCGCATCCCCACTCCCCATCAGCACACCGTCGACGACCGCGGTGCATCCGGCGGTCATCGCCAGCGGACCAACCCTGACGACCCGCGAATACCCGTACCTGTCCTCGTACGGTCCACCGGAACCGCGGCGCTCACCGACGGGTTCAGCCATTCCCGGCCACTCAACTGGTAACCGCGGCCAACGCCTGCGGAAGGGTGAAAGCCCCGGCGTACAAGGCCTTCCCGACGATCGAACCCTCCACCCCCAGCGGCGCCAACTCGGCCAGCGCAACCAGATCCGCCAGCGACGACACCCCACCGGATGCGACAACCGGCGCATCGGTCACGGCGCAGACCTCCCGCAGCAGTTCGAGGTTCGGCCCCCGCAGGGTGCCGTCCTTGGTCACATCGGTGACGACGTACCGCGCGCAGCCCTGGGCGTCGAGCCGGGTCAGGGCCTCCCAGATATCACCGCCGTCCTCGGTCCAGCCCCTGGCTGCCAGGGTCGAGCCGCGGACGTCGAGGCCGACGGCGACCCGCTCGCCGTACCGGGCGATCACCGAGGCGCACCAATCGGGCTTCTCCAGCGCGGCGGTCCCGATGTTCACCCTGGTGCACCCGGTGGCCAGCGCGGCCTCCAGCGACTCGTCGTCCCGGATGCCGCCGGACATCTCGACCTTGACGTCCAGCACCCCGACCACCTCCGCCAGCAGCACGGCGTTCGAGCCACGCCCGAACGCCGCATCCAGGTCGACCAGGTGGATCCATTCGGCGCCGTCGGCCTGCCAGGCGAGCGCCGCGGCCAGCGGTGCGCCGTAGGTGGTTTCGCTGCCGGCCCTGCCCTGCACCAGGCGGACGGCCTGTCCGTCGGCGACGTCAACAGCGGGAAGAAGTTCGAATGTCACGGGCGCATACCCTACGGACCATCGACTCAGCTGGGCGAATCGCGACGTCCTGGGGTACCGAATGCTCACCCGCGATTGGGATCCTCTGCCGTACACCAGAACGCCTGTGCGTCCTTCCCGATCCGCGCGATCACCAGGGTCGCTGCCGCGGTGGTCGGACCGGTCAACGCCGGACGCAGCCGGCGCCGCAGGTCGTCCGGGATCACCGGTGTGCCGCGCTGCTTGATCTCGAGAGTCCCGATGCCGTCCCGTTTTGCCCAGGCACCAACGGTCTTCTCGCGGTAGGGAGCGGCATCGAGCACGCGGAAGCCGCGGACACCCGGCGGAACGACTGGCCCGGCCAGGTAGGCCAGGTGGGGGTCGATCAGCGACAAACCGTGCCTGGCCGCGTAGTGCCGGACCAGGTGCGCGCGCACGACCGCCGCGTCCGGATCCACCAGCACATCGCCGATCCGCACCGGGCCGACGCCCGCATCGTCGGGGTCGTCGCTGGTCACGTGCCAGGATCGGGAGGGGTCGGCAGAGAACAGGACGGTCGCCCGTCGAGCGACGGTGGCGAGTTCAACCGGCCACAGCACCGCCTCCCGGGCACCACCGTCCAGCGAGACGACCTCCACCTCGCCGGGTCGCTGCAGCGCCTCGTAGTCGATCCCGGGCGGGAGTCGCAAGACCGGCGGTCGGCCGGTGTGCGCCGCGTCGAGATCGGCCACCGACGGCAGCGTTGACACCGAGGTGATCCGCCGTCCGGTGCCGTCCCGGCGAGCGGGGTCCGCGTAGCCCAGCAACCCGCGCGACGTGCGGGTCATCGCATCGCCGACAAATGCCCGCGACGGCAGACCGGATGCGATGAGATTGTGCCGGGCCATCAACACCCGAACCGGATCGAGGTCCGACCCGACAACCACCGGCGCATCCTGGCCACGGCCGGAGCACAACGCCACCAGATCGGCCCCGATCGAGCAGGTCAGGTCGTGCACTCCGACACCCGCAAGACGCTGCGCCCGGTGCGCGGCAACCGGCCCTGGAGTGGCCTGCTGCAGCGCCTCGTCGGTGAACAGCCAGTCCGCGGCGACCGGTCCGAGTTTGCTCATCGCCCGCCGGCGCAGGCGCACCGTCTCGGCAACTACCCCGGCCCGCGACCCCAGCCGCCGGCGTAGCCGGGTGAGATCGCTGAGCAGGGTGGTATCGGTCAACGCCAGCACATCAGCCGACGACAGTGCCTCCGCACCCGGCTCTCCGGTCAGGAATCGCACTTCGTCGAGGGTGAACTGGTAGGCCACAATTTCCCCTTGGCCGGTCAGCGACCGACGAACGTCGCCTTTCCCGGTCCGTGCTGGACGAAGGACGTCATGCCGATCTTCTGATCTTCGGTGGCGAACAGCTCGGCGAACTTCCGGCTTTCCAATTCGAGCCCGGCGGACAGCGCCAGATCCAGCCCGTCGTCGATGCTCCGCTTCGCCGCGGCAAGTGCCGCCGTTGCCCCTGCCGCCAACGTCCTCGCCATCTGCAACGATTCGGGCAGCACTCGCTCTGGTGGCACTGCCCGCGTGGCCAAACCGATCGCGAGCGCCTCGACGCCCGAGACCTGCCGCCCGAAGAAGATCAGTTCTTTGGCCCGGCTGGCACCGATCAACCGCGCGAGCCGTTGCGTGCCACCCGCACCGGGAATGACCCCCAGCGTGATCTCGGGCAACCCGAGCACCGCGTTCTCGGCCACCACACGCAGATCGGCTGCCAGCGCCAATTCGAGGCCGCCGCCGAGCGCATACCCGCTGACGGCCGCAATGACCGGCTGCGGCAGTCGGCCGATCGCGGTCACCGCGTCGGTGAGATGCGTGTCCAGCGAAGCCATCTCGGTCTCGTTGAGGTCGGCCATTTCCTTGATGTCGGCGCCCGCGGCGAACGCCCGCTCACCGCCATACAGCACCACGGCCCGGATCGCCGGATCGGCGGCGACCTGCGCAGCAACCTGGAGCAACTCAGCCTGGACAGCTGAGTTGAAAGCGTTCACCGGCGGCCGGTCGAGTCTGATCACCCCGACCGACCCATCGGTCTCCACGCGGACGAACTCAGTCATTGGCAAACCTCTCCTCACGCATCATCGAGCGAAGGCAAAGAACCGTCCGGCGCGCGATTCCAGCGCCAGGTTCATCCCGAACGTTTCGGACAGGGCGTCCTCGGTCAGTGTGTCGGCCATCGGGCCGGCACCGACCACCTTGCCGCCGCGCATCAGCAGCACATGGCTGAAGGCAACCGGGATCTCCTCGACGTGGTGGGTGACCAGCACGGTGGTCGGCGCATACGGGTCGACGGCCAGCACGGACAGCCGGGCCAGCAGGTCCTCCCGGCCGGAAAGGTCGAGACCGGCAGCGGGCTCGTCCAACAGCAGCAACTCGGGGTCGGTCATCAGCGCTCGCGCCGCGAGGGCCCGTTTGCGTTCGCCCTCGGACAAGGTCCCATACGGCCGATCGGCCAGCCCGCCAATTCCCATCGCCGCCAGCAGGTCGTGGGCTCGGGCGAAGTCGAGCGCGTCATACCGCTCCCGCCATCTCCCGACCACCCCATAACCGGCCGAAACGACGACGTCGACAACGGATTCCGTCGGCGGTACCCGACCGGCGAGAGCCGCCGAGGACAGCCCGATCCGCGTGCGGATTTCTGTGACGTCGACCGCCCCCAGTCGCTCACCGAGAATGTGTACTCGACCGGAGGTCGGAAACATATGGGCTGCGGCGATCTGCAGCAGGGTCGTCTTGCCGGCACCGTTCGGGCCGAGGATGACCCAGCGTTGATCGACATCGACGTTCCAGTTGACCGCATCGAGTAGCACCGAGGGGCCGCGCCGCACCGTCACTTCCATCAGGTGCAGGACGGAATCGGGCCCGGGGAAGATCGACGGACGAGCGGGCGCTACTTGACGAGAGGGTGCTGGGGGACTGGAGGTCACGCGCGCCATTGTTGCGCACGTCGGTCGGCAGTGTTTCGGCGCTCCGGTCACGCTCGACGCAGGCCAGGGGCATTTCTGGCTGCTCGACCCAGTTCCAGGGCCGATGGGTCATCGGATTGCGCCGGATCGGGGAGAATCACTCAATGCCTCGCCGCGGACCGACCTCCGATGCCCTGCTGGACGGTGCAGCCGACGGCGCCCCGGACACCATCACCGCGGAGGAATCCGGCCCACCCGACCATGCCAATTCACCCGACAACGTTGACGTCAAGGGTAAGAAGAAGCGGAAATATACGGCTCATCGCCGACCGGGCGAGGTCGATCCGCAGGCCGCACCCAGGGTCGGCTCGTCGCCATATCCGGGTCTGCCCTACCCGTTGGGTGCCACTCCGTACCTGGGCGGCACCAACTTCGCGGTTGTCGCCGACGGGGTACCCGGTGTCTCGGATGTGCAGTTGTGCCTGCTGGATTCCAATGCCTCGGGCGGCACCGTCCGGACGATTCCGATGGGCGAGCGCACCTACGGGATCTGGCACACCTTCGTGCCGGATGTGGGACCGGGGCAGATCTACGGATTCCGCGTTCCGGCCAGGGATCCGGCCAAGCTCCTGCTCGATCCGTACGCACGGCAGGTCACCTCGACCGACTACGACCTGATCGCCGCCGCGTCCAGCGGAGTGGACACATTGGGCAAGGTCCCGCTCGCCGTTGTCTGTGCACCCGCTCGTTCGACCTCGGTCCGGCCGTGGGTGCCGTGGGCGCAAACGGTGATCTACGAGGCGCACGTCGAGGGACTCACCCGGTTGCACCCCGATGTACCAGTGGAGTTACGGGGGACGTTCAAGGGTGTGGCGCACCCGGCCGTCATCGAACATCTGAAGAGCCTTTCCGTGACGACCCTGGAACTGCTGCCGGTTCAGGCCAGCGCGGCGGAGCCCGGCCTGCTCGCCACCAACCGCCGAAATTATTGGGGCTACTCCACTCTCGGCTACTTCGCGCCGCACCCCGGGTACGCAACCGCACCCGGGCAGGAGGTCACTGAGTTCATCGACATGGTCGACGCATTGCACGCGGCCGGTATCGAGGTCGTTCTCGACGTGGTTTACAACCACACCTGCGAGGGCGGACCGGGCCTGACCGTCGACCTTTCCTGGCGCGGCCTTTCGGCCGAGTCGTACTACCTGGCCGACGGCAAGGACATCACCGGAACCGGGAACACCCTCAACTCCGGCACGCTCCCGGTGGTCCGGATGGTCACCGACTCACTCCGATACTGGGCCGACATGCTCGGCGTCGACGGCTACCGCTTCGACCTCGCCTCCGTGCATGCCCGCCCGAACGGTGGCGCCTTCGATCCGGGTTCGTCCCTGCTCACGGCGATCGCCGCCGACCCCGTGCTGTCCGAGCGCAAGTTGATCGCCGAACCGTGGGACGCCACCCGCGAGGGGTACGCCGTCGGCCGTTTCGGCAACAACTGGACCGAGTGGAACGACCGCTTCCGGGACACCACAAGGGATTTCTGGCGTGGCCTGGACGGCATCCGCGACCTCGGCTATCGGCTGTCCGGTTCATCGGATCTTTTTGCCCCGAACCGGCGGCCCTGGGCGTCCATCAACTTCGTCACCGCACATGACGGGTTCACCCTGCGCGACCTGGTGTCCTACGACCACAAGCACAACGAGGCCAACGGCGAGGACAACCGGGACGGCACCGATAACAACCGCTCGTGGAACTACGGGGTCGAAGGCGAGACCGACGATCCGGTGATCATCGCGCTCCGCACCCGGCAGGCCCGCAACATCGCCGCCACCCTGTTGTTGTCCACCGGCACGCCGATGATCACCATGGGCGACGAGATGTGGCGCACCCAGGGCGGCAACAACAACGCGTACTGCCAGGACAACGAGATCAGCTGGCTGAACTGGGACGCACTGTCGGGCGACGACCACGGCGCCGTCGCGACCCGGAACATGATCGAATTCTTCCGGCGCACGCTGGCCATTCGCAGCGAGGCCCCAGCGCTCCGGCAGGGCGAATTCTTCGACGGACGCGCACCTGGCGGCGGGGACGGCATCCCGGATCTGGTGTGGTTCAGCCCGTGGGGCCGGCCGATGACCGATGACGACTGGTTCGACGGATCTCGGCGAACCCTGATGATGTGGGTCGACGGCCGGGACGTCCGCGGACACACCACCGGCGGCGAACCGTTGACCGACGTGTCCTGGCTGCTGGTGCTGCACGCCGACGGCGGCCCGATGACCCTGACCCTGCCGGGCTCCCCCTACGCCGGCAGCTACTTCCCGGTGCTCGACACCAGCACCCCGACCGGGGAACCGGCGAATCCGGTCCCCCTGCCGGTTGACGAGCCGGTCGTCATTCCCGGCCGAACCGTGTGGTTGCTGCGGGCGGACCGCGGGCCGATCAGGCAGTCGTGACCAAACCGAGTTCGGCCGGCGAGGCAAGCAGGTCGTGCCGCGGTAACACCCGCACCGTGTAACCGACGGCACCGGAACGGGTCAGCGGCAACTGCGCCTCGTACCGGTACCCCCTGCCCGCACTGTCGGACGTGTCGATGGCATCGACGAAAGCCATATCCACCGTGGCGATGTCGTGCAACTGCTCATTGACATCGACCCGACCGGTGACGGACTGCACGACCACGTCCTCCGGGGCGAGCCCACCGAGTTCGATGTAGGCGCGGACCGTCATCACATTGCCCAGCGACGGCTCATTGCCGATCCCGGACGTGTCAACGTTGATCACCCGAACGCTCGGCCAGGCCGCGCGCACCTTGTCCTTCCATGCGGCCAGTCCCTTCGCCACGGTCAGGTCCGAGGTGATGGCCCGGGAGAACACCGACGCCGGCCCGTAGTACCCGGTGACGTAATCGCGCACCATCCGGGTCGCCTGCACCCGCGGCCCGAGGTAGGCCAGCGTGTGACGCACCGTGTCGACCCAGCCATCCGGCCGGCCGGACTCCCCCCGCCGGTAGAACAGCGGCGCTACCCGCTTCTCGACCAGGTCATACAGCGCAGCGGCCTCCAGATCGTCACGCCGGTTGTCATCCCCCACACCATCGGCCGTTGGGATCGTCCAGCCGTCATGGCCGTCGTACAGTTCGTCCCACCAGCCGTCCGAGATCGACAGGTTCAGCCCGCCATTCAGCGCGGCCTTCATCCCCGACGTCCCGGAGGCCTCCTGCGGGCGGATCGGGTTGTTCAGCCAGACGTCGGCTCCCGCGCACAGCACGGCCGCCATACCCATGTCGTAGTCGGGGAGAAAGACGATGCGATGCCGGATGGCGGGGTCGTCGGTGAACCGGACCATCTCCTGCATGTACCGCTTGCCGCCGTCATCGGCGGGATGTGCCTTGCCGGCGATGATGATCTGCACCGGCTGATCGGGGTCGAGCAGGATCGCCTTCAACCGCGCGGGATCCCGCAACATCAGGGTGAGCCGTTTGTAGGTCGAGACCCGGCGGGCGAACCCGATGGTCAGGATGTCCGGGTCGAGGATGGCGTCGGTCCAGCCCAGCTCGGCCACGGTGGCGCCGCGTTGCAGCTGCGACTCGCGGACCGTGGCCCTGGCCAGCTCAACCAGCCGCTCCCGCAGCGTGTTCCGCAGCTCCCACAGGCGGTCCGAGGACACCTTGTCCGCTGCCGGCCAGACCTCGGCGGAGGCCAGATCCTGCCAGTCGGCCATGTCGCCGGCGACGTCGTACATCTCGCGAGCGGCCCAGGTCGGCAGGTGCACGCCGTTGGTCACCGACCCGATCGGTACCTCGTCCGCCTCGAAACCGGGGTACAGCGGCGCGAACATGGCCCGGGACACTGTGCCGTGCAACTTGGCAACGCCGTTGGCGCGCTGGGCGAGCCGAAGGCCCATATGTGCCATGTTGAACCGACTCGGGTCGTCTTCCGACCCCAGCGCGATGACCTCGTCGACGACCAGCCCCGACAACAGCCGGGACTTCCCGTCGTGACCGGGATCGAGATAGTGCCGCACCAGGTCGACCGGGAACCGGTCGATTCCGGCGGGCACCGGCGTGTGCGTGGTGAACACGGTGCCGGCCCGGACTGCGGACAGTGCCTCCGGGCAGGTCAGGCCGTTCTCGGTGATCAGCGAGTTGATCCGCTCGAGCCCGAGGAATCCGGCGTGCCCCTCGTTCATATGGAACACCTCGGGCAGCGGATGACCGGTTGCCTCGGCGAAGGCGTTGACCGCCCGGACACCGCCGATGCCGAGCAGGATCTCCTGCTTGATCCGGTGGTCCTGGTCACCGCCGTACAGCCGGTCGGTGGTGCCGCGGAGGAAGTCGTCGTTGGCTTCGTTGTCCGCGTCCAGCAGCAGCAACGGGACGCGACCGACCTGGGCCACCCAGATGCGGGCGGTCAGCAGTCGACCACCTGGCATCGGCACACTGACCGAGAGTTGTTCGCCGTCGGCGCCCAGCACCCGATCGATGGGCAGACCCTGGGGGTCGTGGGCCGGATAGTGCTCCTGCTGCCAGCCGTCCGACGACAGCGACTGCCAGAAGTAGCCGAACCGGTACAGCAGGCCGACGCCGATGATCGGCACCCCGAGATCCGACGCGGACTTGAGGTGATCGCCGGCCAGGATGCCGAGGCCGCCCGAGTAGTTGGGCAACGCCTCCGTGACGCCGAACTCCATGGAGAAGTAGGCGATCGCCGCTGGTAAGTGACTGTCCGGTTTTCCGATTGTCTGCTGGTGCTGGTACCAGCGCGGATCCTGCAGGTAGTGGTCGAGATCGGCTGCCAGGCCGTGCATCCGGGCCAGGAACGACTCGTCGCCGGCCAGTTCGTCCAACCGCGAAACGGACACCGCGCCCAGCAGTTTGAGCGGGTCGCCCTCGAACCTGGCCCAGAGTTCGCGGTCGATGTCGGCGAATAGGTCCTGGCTGGCCGGATGCCATGACCATCGCAGGTTACGTATCAGCGCGCCGAGTGGCTGCAACGGCGGTGGGAGTTGCGGTCGGACGGTGAAACGTCGGAGTGCCTTCACGGGAGGAATTTAGCCCTTCCGGCCGCGGATGTACTACTCGCCCGATCCGCCAGGCGAGTCTGCGATGGTTGCTAACCCGCAGGCGAAACCGATTTAGCAGGTCTGCGGTGCTGGGTCGGGTGGTTGGGGCCCGCCGAGAGGACTGGGTCTGCGGTCGATGAACATCACCGGTACGTTTGGCCGGTGGCCGGCCGACTCGGACTAAGCGACCTCTCGCCCAGCGTGGCCTGCGGGCGATACCCGGCAAAGGCCGTTGTCGGCGAGGCCATCAATGTGTCTGCCACCGTCTTTCGTGAGGGGCATGACGCCGTCGCCGCGAACGTCCTGTGGCATCCGCCGGCGGGTACCGACCAGGAACCGGGTGATACCGGTCCCCCGCTGATTCTGATGACGCGGGAAGCCGACTGGAGCAGCAAGTTCGAGGCGTCGGTGGTGCCAACCCGGCAAGGGATGTGGACGCTGCAGGTGCAGGCCTGGGGCGATCCGCTGAGCACCTGGCGGCAGGTGGTGCAGGTCAAGGCCGATGCCGGCCAGACGGGAGCAGAGCTGGCCAACGACCTGGAGACGGGCGCCCGACTGCTGGAGCAGGTGATCGCGCGCCCCGGGCAGCGCTACGCGGCGGCGGTCCGGGCGGCGATCGACGCGCTCCGCGACACCAGCAGATCGGTCACCGAACGCATCGGACCGGCACTGGCCGACGAACTCTGGTCCACGGTGACCGCCGACCCGATCCGTGAACTGATCACCACATCTGACCCGGTCTCGGTCTGGGTCGACCGCAAGCGGGCCGAGTTCAGTTCCTGGTACGAGTTCTTCCCCCGCTCCTGCGGGGCGCAGGTGGATACCGAGGGCCGGCCGCTGCGGCACGGAACGTTCACCGACAGTCACAGCCAGCTGGACCGGGTGGCAGCGATGGGCTTCGATGTCGTCTACCTGCCGCCGATTCACCCGATCGGGCAGCAAAATCGCAAGGGACGTAACAATTCCGTCGTATGCGAGCCCGATGACGTCGGTTCTCCGTGGGCGATCGGGTCGGCGGCGGGTGGCCACGACGCGGTCAACCCGGAACTCGGCACTCTTGCCGACTTCGACGACTTTGTGGCAGCCGCCCGCGACCGCGGGTTGGAGGTGGCACTGGACCTGGCCCTGAACTGCGCCCCCGACCACCCCTGGGTCACCCAGCACCCGGAGTGGTTCACCACGCTGCCGGACGGGTCGATCGCCTACAGCGAGAACCCGCCCAAGAAGTACGAGGACATCTACCCGCTCAACTTCGACAACGACCCCGAGGGGCTGTACGCCGAAATCCTGCGCGTGGTCCGGTTTTGGATCGACCACGGCGTGCGCATCTTTCGGGTCGACAATCCGCACACGAAGCCGATCAACTTCTGGGAGTGGCTGATCGCCGCGGTACACGACACCGAGCCGGACGCGATCTTTCTTGCCGAGGCCTTCACCGCGCCCGCCATGATGCACGAGCTGGCCCGGCTGGGCTTCAGCCAGTCGTACACCTACTTCACCTGGCGGAACACCAAGGACGAACTCACCGACTACGGCCGCGAACTCCTCGCGACTTCGGACTACCTGCGCCCCAACTTCTTCGTCAACACGCCCGACATCCTGCCGGCTTCGCTGCAGGTCGGGGGCACCGGAATGTTCGCGATCCGTGCTGTTCTGGCGGCCACCCTGTCGCCGAGCTGGGGGGTCTATTCCGGGTTTGAGTTGTACGAGAACCGGGCATTGTCACACGGAAACGAGGGGTCATCCGGAACCGAGGAATACCTCGACTCGGAGAAGTACCAACTGCGGCCTCGTGACTTCGAGGGCGCGTTGGCGCAGGGCCGATCCCTGCAGCCGGTGATCAGCAGGTTGAACGACATCAGGCGCCGGCACCCCGCGCTGCAGCACATGAAAGGCTTGTGGTTCCACGAGGTCTCCAATGACAACCTGCTCTGCTACTCCCGCCGGTCCATCGGGACGGAAACAGATCCAGCTTCCGCTGACATCGTCATCGTGGTGGTGTGCCTCGACCCACAGTCCCAGCAGTGGGGCGAGACCAACCTGTGGATGCCCGCACTCGGACTGGATGCGAACGATCAGGTAGATGTGGTGGACGAACTCTCCGGTGAGAGGTACCGGTGGGGGCAGCGGAACGCCGTCGGGTTGGATCCACACTGGCGGGCCGCGCACATTCTGACGGTGGTCAGCAGTGCATAACGGAAACAGATGAAGAAGAGGTGAGCATGACCTATACCGACGACCAAGGCATCGTCCATGAGCCGCAGGCGAGCGACTACCGAAAGGCGCGGCCGATCGCCGGTGGCGATACCGATCGGGAGTGGTACAAGCGGGCGGTCTTCTACGAGGTGCTGGTCCGGGCGTTCGCCGACTCGAACGGCGACGGGACCGGTGACCTGCGCGGCCTGATCGACAAGCTCGACTACTTGTCCTGGCTGGGCGTCGACTGTCTGTGGCTGCCGCCGTTCTACGACTCACCGCTGCGCGACGGCGGCTACGACATCTCCGATTACCGGAAGGTGCTGCCGGAATTCGGCACGGTCGAGGACTTTGTTGCGCTGCTCGACGCGGCGCACGAGCGGGGAATCCGCGTCATCGTCGACCTGGTCATGAACCACACCTCTGACGCCCACCAGTGGTTCCAGGAGTCCAGGCGGAACCCGGACGGCCCGTACGGCGACTACTATGTCTGGCGCGACGACGACACCGGATATCCCGATGCGCGGATCATTTTCGTCGACACCGAACCCAGCAACTGGACCTTCGACCCGGTGCGGAAGCAGTATTTCTGGCACCGATTCTTCTCCCATCAGCCCGACCTGAACTTCGAGAATCCCGCCGTCGGCGACGAGATGATCGACTCGCTGCGGTTCTGGCTCGACCTCGGCCTCGACGGATTCCGGTTGGACGCGGTTCCCTACCTGTTCGAGGAGGAGGGCACCAACGGCGAGAACCTGCCGAAGACCCACGAGTTCCTCAAGCGGTGTCGCAAGGTGATGGATGTCGAGTACCCGAACGCGATCCTGCTGGCCGAGGCCAATCAGTGGCCGGCCGACGTCGTCGACTACTTCGGTGACCCCGAAGCCGGCGGCGACGAGTGCCACATGTGCTTCCACTTCCCCTTGATGCCAAGGATTTTCATGGCCGCGCGGCGGGAGCAGCGATTCCCGATCTCGGAGATCCTGGCGCAGACACCGGCCATCCCGGAGAGCGGACAGTGGGGCATCTTCCTGCGTAACCACGACGAACTCACCCTGGAGATGGTCAGCGACGAGGATCGCGACTACATGTGGGCCGAGTACGCCAAGGACCCCAGAATGAAGGCGAATATCGGGATCCGCAGGCGTCTGGCGACCCTGCTGGAGAACGACACCAACCAGCAGGAATTGTTCACCGCAATGCTGCTGAGCCTGCCGGGGTCGCCGGTGCTCTATTACGGCGACGAGATCGGCATGGGCGACAACATCTGGCTGGGCGACCGAGACGCCGTCCGCACCCCTATGCAGTGGTCACCCGACCGAAATGCCGGATTCTCCCGCTGCGATCCGGCCAGGCTTTATCTGCCGGCCATCATGGATCCGGTATATGGATTCCAGACGGTCAACGTCGAAGCACAGGTCAATTCCACCGCATCGTTGTTGCACTGGACCCGGCGGATGATCGAGATCCGCAAGCGCTACGCCGCTTTCTCCGTCGGACAGTTCACCGATCTGGGTGGCTCGAATCCCACGGTGCTCTCCTACACCCTGGATTTCGATGGCGATACCGGAGGGATCCAGGGTCCACCGCACACCATGCTGTGCGTCAACAATCTGTCCAGGTTCCCGCAACCCGTAGAACTGGATCTGCGGGATCACATCGATGCGGTGC
The DNA here is from genome assembly GCA_963730295.1 of uncultured Actinomycetota bacterium. GTDB lineage: Bacteria > Actinomycetota > Actinomycetes > Mycobacteriales > Nakamurellaceae > Nakamurella. The sequence continues at coordinate 461,270 of CAVSRE010000022.1, forward strand.
CGGTCGAATTGACCGGTGGCACGCCCTTCCCGCGGATCGGTCAATTGCCCTATCTGCTCACTTTGCCGGGCCATGGCTTCTATTGGTTCGACATCACCGGCAACCAGGAGGTGAGATGAACATGAACACGGTTGGCGCTCCCGACCACGAACTCGTCCCGATGTTGGTCGAGTATCTTCCGCACCAACGATGGTTCTCGGCCAAGGGCCAGCAACTTGAATCCAGTGACATCGATATCACCAACCGCACCGTTGTCGCCGAGGATTACGAAGAATCCGATGTCGAGCAGGTGCTGTTCACCGTTGCGACCTCTACCGGTACCCACCGCCACCAGATGTGGATCGGTTGGCGCCGGCAGGTCCCCGAACGTCTGGCACACGCGGCGATCGGCTCGGCCGGCGGCCGAACCGCCTATGACGCGCTGTCCGACGTCAATGTCGCCCACCTACTGCTGGAGGCCATCGACCAGAATCGCGATTTTGGCGATGGACTCTGGGCCAAGCGTGAGGCGGATGCTGAGATCGACTGCACCGCAGAGGGTCTGGTGATCGGTGCGGAGCAGTCGAACACCTCGATCGTGTACGGGCACTCGTCCATCCTCAAGGTTTTCCGACGGCTGGAACCAGGGCCGAATCCGGATGCCGAGATCCATCGCGCACTGCATGCCGTGGGTTCGACCCATATCGCCCAGCCGCTGGGTGTGCTCGTCGGTCAGGTCGACGGCGAAGAAACCACCCTCGGGTTGCTCACCAGGTTCTTTGCCAACAGCGCTGAGGGCTGGGCCATGGCGACCTCGAGCGTGCGCGATCTGCTGAGCGAGGGCGATCTGCGCGCGGACGAGGTCGGCGGTGATTTCGCGTCCGAGGCCTTCCGGCTGGGCGAGGCGGTTGCGGCGGTCCACGCAGATCTGGCCCGCGCGTTCGGGACCAATATCGCCCCGCACGACGAGCTGACCAGAATCCTGGACGGCATGCGGGCGGAGGCGAATGCGGCCGCTGATCTGGTGCCCTCCCTAGCCGAGCACCGAGCGGCCATCATGGCGGCCTTCGAGCGCGCTTCGGATCATGCTGCCGGGATCAATCTGCAACGCATTCACGGCGACCTGCACCTCGGACAGGTGCTCCGCACCCTCGGGGGGTGGAGCATCATCGATTTCGAGGGAGAACCGTCGAAACCGCTGGAATACCGGCGGGCGATGCACAGCCCCCTCAAGGACATTGCCGGCATGCTGCGGTCATTTGACTACGCGGCCCGCGGCCTGGTCATCAGCCCGCACGCCGATGCCCAGCACAAATACCGGGCGGCCGAATGGGCCGATCGCAACCGAATGGCCTTTGCCGACGGATATGCCGCTGCAGCGGGCACCGACCCCCGTTTAGCCGGTAGCCTGCTTCGAGCTTTCGAGCTTGAGAAAGCGATCTATGAAGTTGTCTACGAACATGGACACCGACCGCTGTGGGAAGCCATCCCGCTGCAGGCCGTTGTCGCCCTGATCAACACCGGAGGTATCTCGTGACCACCCCTACACCATCGGAACCGTCGTCGGGCGCGGAGGAACCGAAGAAGGCGGCCAGGTCCCGCAAGCCCGCCGCGGCAGCCGCTGACGGCGCCCCCACGAAACCGGCTCGCGCCCGGGCAGCGGCCAAGCCCAAAGCGGCAGCTGCTCCGAAGGCGGCAGCTGCCGACGCACCGGCGAAACCGGCTGCCAAGCGCGCTCCTGCCAAGAGCCGGGCCAAGGCGCCGGCGGCGGCCGAAACGCCATTGGCACCGGACGTCCCGGTCGAGGTTCCGACGGTCGATCCGGCACCCCCGGTGGTGGAGGCTGTCGTCGATGAACCGGTGGCGGCCAACCAACCTCCCCCCGAACCCAGCACGGACGACTACGAGAAGCTGATCGGCGGCGACACTCACAACCCGCACGGCATTCTGGGTGCACACCCGCAGGGCGACGGGACGACGGTCGTCCGCACGTTGCGCCACCATGCGCAGGGCGTCACCCTGCTCCAGGACGGCAACGAGATCCCGTTCGTACACACGCACGGCGGCGTCTTCTCCGCCGTCATCGACGGTCCGGTCGGCGACTATCGGGTACGCGTCGACTACGGCCCCGGCGCGGTGTACGAGGTCGACGACCCGTACCGCTGGCTCCCCACTCTGGGTGATATCGACCTTCATCTGATCGGCGAAGGTCGGCACGAGAACCTTTGGGATGTCCTCGGCGCGCACGTCCGGACCTACGACACACCCGGCGGTCCCGTCAGCGGAACATCCTTCGCGGTGTGGGCGCCCAATGCGCGAGGTATCCGGGTCACCGGCGATTTCGACCATTGGTCCGGTGCCGGCACCCCGATGCGGTCCCTCGGATCGTCAGGGGTGTGGGAACTGTTCATCCCCGGCATCGGCGACGGCACCCGTTACAAGTTCCAGATCCTCGGGCAGGACGGGGTCTGGCGGGAGAAGGCCGACCCGATGGCCTTCTCGTCCGAGGTGCCGCCGGCGACCGCCTCCAAGGTCGTCACCGCCAGGCACGAGTGGAACGACGACGACTGGATGGCCACCCGGGCGCAGACCGACCAGCTGAACGGGCCGCTGTCCATCTACGAGATCCACGCCGGGTCCTGGAAGATGGGCCTCGACTACCGGCAGATGGCCGACGAGCTGATCGCCGAACTGTCCGAGACCGGCTTCACCCACGTGGAGTTCCTGCCGCTGGCCGGCCACCCGTTCGCGCCGTCCTGGGGCTACCAGGTCACCTCCTACTACGCGCCCGACTCGCGTTTCGGGGGTCCGGACGACCTGCGCTACCTCATCGACCGGCTGCACCAGGCGGGCATCGGCGTCCTGCTGGACTGGGTTCCGGCGCATTTCCCCAAGGACGAGTGGGCGCTGGGCAAGTTCGACGGCACATCGCTGTACGAGCATGCCGACCCACGCCGCGGCGAGCAGCCGGACTGGGGCACCTTCGTGTTCGACTTCGGTCGCCGAGAGGTGCGCAACTTCCTCGTCGCGAACGCACTGTACTGGCTGGAGCAGTACCACGTCGACGGCCTGCGGGTCGATGCCGTCGCATCGATGCTGTACCTGGACTACTCCCGCGAGGACGGCCAGTGGCTGCCGAATATCTACGGCGGTAACGAGAATCTTGATGCCGTCGCGTTCCTGCAGGAGACGAACGCGACGGTCGGCAAGCGGGTTCCCGGCGTCTTGATGATCGCCGAGGAATCGACGGCCTGGCCGGGCGTCACCCGGCCGACGCACCTTGGCGGACTTGGGTTCCACCTGAAGTGGAACATGGGCTGGATGCACGACAGCCTGGGCTATATCTCCCGGGACGCGATCTACCGGTCCTGGCACCACAACGAGATGACCTTCTCGTTGATGTATGCCTTCTCGGAGCAGTTCGTGCTGCCGATCTCGCATGACGAGGTCGTGCACGGCAAGGGTTCGCTGTGGTCCAAGATCCCCGGCGACGAATGGCAGAAGGCGGCCACACTCCGGACCTTCCTGGCGCATCAATGGGCGCACCCCGGCAAGCAGTTGCTGTTCATGGGTCAGGAACTCGGTAATCCATGGGAGTGGAACCAGGCGATCCAAATGCCGTGGCAGCTCAAGGACTACCCGCTGCACAACGGCGTCCGGACGATGGTCGGCGATCTGAACCGGATCTACAAGTCCAGCCCTGCGCTGTACTCACAGGACTTCAGCCCGGCCGGGTTCACCTGGCTGGACGCCAACGACCGGGAAGGCAACGTCCTTGCCTACCTGCGGTGGGGGTCGGACGGTTCGGTCATCGCCTGCGTGTTGAACTTCGCGCCCATGCCGCACAGCGGGTACCGCATCGGCCTGCCGTTTGCCGGTGTGTGGCGGGAAGCGATGAACTCCGACTCCGAGCTGTACGGCGGGTCTGGTGCGGGCAACATGGGCGCCGTGGTGGCCTCCGAGCACCCGTCGCACGGTCAACCGGCCTCCGCGACGATCACCATTCCGCCGCTCGGCGCACTGTGGTTGGTGCCAGAATCAGGTCAGTGATAATCAGCGGACGACCAGCGGCGACCACCAATGACGGAGCCGTGGGCTCCTGAACGCTCTACACGAGAGACGCCGATCCGGCCGGGTCGGCGTCTCTCGCGCGTCCCGGGTCGTGCTGTGGGTGCTGATCATCGTTCCGGTCATTGCCATCGCCACTGTGCTGGTGCTGCCGCCACCGGCCATCTCCGCGCGCGAGGTATCCGGCAGCCCACTGGCCGCGGAACGCATCGACGTCGACCCGGCAGGGGTGCCCATCGGCGTGGTCGGCTCCTTCGGCCCGGACGGTTCAGGCGGGGCCGACGCTGCTGTCGACCCGTTGGCCGACTCAGCGTACGGCGACCGTGCCGTCAGCGCGGTGCTGGCCGATCTGCAGGACTTCTGGACGGACCAACTGTCCGCCGGTGGCGGACCGGGTTTCACGGTTCCCCGGGGGGGATATGTGTCGATGGACTCGACCGCGGACTCCGGCACGGCGTTGTGCATCGGCGACCCGGCGCAGATCACCGGGAACGCCTTCTACTGCCCCGGGAATGACGGGATTGTCTTCGACTCCTCCGCACTCGTGCCGGTGCTGCTTGCCGGCTATGGCAGCGCGGCCCTGGCCGGAGCATTCGCGCATGAGTTCGGGCATGCCATCCAGGCCCAGATCGGGCCGACCCCAGCCGATCGCCGCACCGACGCCGATAGCTACCCCTCGATCCTGATCGAGGCCCAAGCCGATTGTGACGCGGGAGCGTTCCTGGCCTGGGCATCGGGCGGCGCCGCCACCCGCGTGCACATACCCCGGGAATCGCTGGTCCGGGCGGTCGCCCCATTGCTGGATTTCCGCGACCCGGCGACCGTATCGCCGCGCGACCCGACCGCGCACGGTCTCGGCCTTGACCGGCTGACCTTCTTGCTGACCGGGTTCTCGGGCGGTGCCGCCACCTGCCACGCCATGACGGTCGATGACCTGTCCCTCACTCTCGGCCGCGAGGGCGTGACGACCAGTCCGCCGTCCACCCTGCCCCGGTACAGCTCCACGGCGGAGGTGCTGACGGCGGCCACGACATCGGTCACCGACTTCGCCGCGGACCAGAACCGGCCGATCGACGCCGGCGTGCTCGTCCCTGACCCGGCCGATCTCCCGCTGGCCGGGCCGATCGGTCAGTTCGCCGCCGCCTCGGCCGTTGCCCTGTCCGCGGGCCTCGCGATCACCGGAAGCCGAGTCGGCGCAGCCTGTTTCACCGGGGCATGGACCGCATCGGTATTCGGGAATGCCGGTGTCGACGAACTCGGCTCATGGCCGACCGACGCGGACGAGGCGATGGACCTGATCCGCGCCCGGCCGGGCGCCGGCTTCGACGAGCTGGCGGGCTACGCCCAGGGGTTCCACCGCGGACTACCGGCCTGCTGATCCTGCGGCCCGCTAATACAATGCGGCGGCCAGGGCCCGGCGGGCCTTGATGACCTGCTCGTCGTCCGGCGGGTAGAGCGAGAACAGCTCAACCAGGTGCTCGCGAGCGGCGACCCGATCCTCCGCGGCGGTCCGCCGGACGGTCTCCACCAGCCGAGCGAAGGCACCGGCAATGTCCCCGGACACCAACTGCAGATCCGCGGCTCCGCGTTGCAGCGCGACATCGTCGGGGGCGGCGTCGGCACGGACGATGACATCGGGCGAAAGCTGCTCCACCCTGGCCAGCAGGCCGGTCTGCGCCAGCGCCGCCTTCGCCTGGGCGTTGCCCGGTTCGACGGCCAGAATCTGCTGGTATGCCAACTCGGCGGCTGCGTAATCGCCCGCCGCCAACGCATCCTCGGCGGCCACGAACCGCGGATCCTCGGGTTCCGGCTCGTCGACGGCATCCGGTGGGCCGGCCAGCGCCTCGGCCTGCTTGATGCCGGGGAGATGTTCCCGAAGCGCGTCCAATAGTGCCGAAATCCATTGCTTCAGCTGCGCTTCGGGCAAAACCGCGGTCAGCGGATCGCTCACCGGCTGACCGGTCGCGAGCGGGACGACCATCGGCAGGGATTGCACGCCGAAGGCCTGCGCGATGCGCGGATTCGCGTCGACGTCGACCTTGGCGAGGATCCACGACCCACCGGAGGCAATCGCGAGCTTCTCCAGTATCGGGGTGAGCTGCTTCGCGGGCTCCGCCCATTCCGCCCACAGATGCACGACGACGAGGAGCTGCTCGGAGGCCTGCAGCAGGCTGCCGAAGGTGGCCTCGTCGACATCGACGATGAACGGTGAGGTCGGCCCCGGACCGGCGGGCGCGCCGTTCGGGGCGGCTCCCCCGGGACCGGAACCCGCGGCGGGGTCGGTGGCGCGCTTCTTCAGTGCGGACAGGTCAATGGCGCCGGCGAAGGCCGCGGGCATCGCGGCGGCCTGTTGCCGGGGATCCGGACGGCTCATGGGTCAATCTTCACACGAACGACCGACACCGTTCAGCGGCGACCTCTGACCGAAGGCAGGCGAGGGTGTTGCACCGAGGGACCACCAGATGGATCACGGTCTGCAATCGACTCGAGCGCGGCGCTGCGGGGGACTACAGAGGGCGTTAAGGTCACTACTAAGCGTGAGGGCGTTTGGGACCGGGAGGGTGCAATTGCCGACCTACGACGAAGTGGCGGGGGTTTCCGTGTCGGCCCGGCGGGTGGTGATCCATGACCACCGGACGAGCATCCGCGCGGCGCTGGCTCAACAAGTGAAATCAGCGAATCCCACCATCGAGATCATCTTCACGGATGACAGTTTCACCTTGGCCGACCGGTTCGTCGCTGTCGCGCCCGCCGTCGTGCTGATCGGAATCCGAGGTGGCGACGCCTCGGGTATGCAGGCCCTGGATCTGCTGATGAGCTTGCACCCGAATGCACCGATCGTCGTCTTCGGGGTGGCCTCGGACAGCGCTCTGCTCGCCGCCGCGGTTGCGCACGGGGCTCGTGGTGTCATGTTGTGCGAGGTCGCCGAGCACGACCCGCCGACCGACACCCCGCCGGGGCGGCGAACCGGTGCTGGATTTCGTGCTGACCCGGCCGACCTGCCCAGCTTGACCGTCCGCGAGGATCAGGTTCTCAGGGGGATGAGCCAGGGCAAGTCCAACGGTCAGATCGGCCGCGAGCTCTACCTCTCGGAGGACACCATCAAGACCCACGCCCGCCGGCTGTTCAACAAGCTGGGTGCCCTGGATCGGGCTCACGCGGTTGCCCTGGCCCTACGCCACGGCCACCTGGATTGAATTTCACGCTGCTGGAACTCGTACCCTGATCAGATTCGTGCCGGCTCGGTGTAGATGCCCCACTCGTCCCGCAGGACGTTGCAGATCTCTCCGAGGGTGGCCTCCGCGCGGACCGCCTCGAGCATGGCCGGCACCATGTTCCCGGTGCCGCGGCACGCGGCGATCAGGTCTGCGAGCCTGGATTTCACCAGTGCAGAATCGCGACCGGCGCGGCGCCGCGCCAGCAGTGCGTTCTGTTCCGTCTCCACCTCGCCGGATATTCGCAATATCTCCAGATCCTCCCCGATACCGCCGGTTCGGGAATTCACCCCGACCACCTTCTTCTCACCCTTTTCCACGGCGATCGTGTAGGCAAAGGCCGCATCGGCGATCTCTCCGGTGAAGTAACCGTCCTCGATTCCGCGTAGTAATCCACTGGTCATCTCGCCCACCGGGTGCACCCCCGATGGCACGGCCAATGTCGCGAGGTCTCGGATCCGGGTGAATATCCGCTCGGCCTCCGCTTCCATCCGGTCGGTGAGCGCCTCCACGTACCAGCTACCGCCGAGCGGGTCGGCCACGTTGATGACGCCGGTTTCCTCCATGATCACCTGCTGGGTCCGCAGGGCGATTTGCGCGGATTTAGCGCTCGGCAGGGCCAGCACTTCGTCCAACGCATTGGTGTGCAACGAGTTCGTCCCGCCGAGCACCGCAGCCAGCGCCTCGACTGCGGTCCGGGTGACGTTGTTGTCGGGCTGCTGTGCGGTCAGCGACACACCCGCCGTCTGGGTGTGGAACCGCAGCCACTGCGCCCGCGGATCACTGGCACCGTAGATATCTCGCATCCAGCGCGCCCAGATCCGGCGGGCTGCGCGGAATTTCGCGATCTCCTCGAAGAAGTCGATGTGGGCGTCAAAGAAGAAGCTCAATCCGGGAGCAAAGCGATTCACGTCCATGCCGCGCGACAGCCCGAGTTCGATGTAGCCGAATCCGTCGGCCAGCGTGTAGGCAAGTTCCTGCGCCGCGGTCGATCCCGCCTCGCGGATGTGGTAGCCGGACACCGAAAGCGGCTTGTAGTCAGGCATCTGCTCGGTGCAGAACTCCATCAGATCACCGATCAACCGCAGATGCGGCTCCGGTGGGAAGATCCATTCCTTCTGCGCGATGTACTCCTTGAAGATGTCGGTCTGCAGGGTCCCGTTGAGTTGATCGACGACCGCGCCCTGTCTTTCCGCGGCGACCAGGTACATACAGAACACCGGGACCGCCGGCCCGGAAATCGTCATCGATGTCGTGACCTGGCCAAGATCGATGCCGTCGAAAAGGGTCTCCATGTCGGCGGCGGAGTCGATCGCCACCCCGCAGTGCCCGACCTCGCCGATCGCCCGCGGATCGTCCGAGTCGCGACCCATCAGGGTGGGCATGTCGAACGCAACGCTGAGGCCGTGTCCGCCCTCGGCCAGGATCATCTTGTACCGCTCGTTGGTGTCCACCGCGTTGCCGAAACCCGCGAACTGCCGGATTGTCCAGGCCTTGCCCCGGTACCCGGTGGCGTGCAGGCCCCGGGTGAACGGATACTCCCCCGGCCAGCCGATGCGCTCGAAGTCCTGGACCACGTCCCCCGGCGCCGGACCGTAGACCGGGTCGACCGTCATCCCCGAGAGGGTGGTGTAGTCGATGTCCTTGACCCGACCCGCGGCTTCGGCAGAGGCAAATCGCCTTTCCCAGCGGCGCCGCCCGGCGCTGATCTCGTCGGGCCCATCCAACCGGTCATTCACCAGCGCCGCCTCCCTGCGTCGGGCCAACGCCGACCCAACAACAGGATATCCGATAGTCGGACCTCCTACCATCCGCCGTCAATGCGTCCGCCGTTCCGTTCGGCATGGCACACAAGTTACCGACGGGTTGGGGCGCGCGGGTCCGGGCCCCTCGACCTTGCTACGGTGAGGTAATGAGTGTGAACGTCACGGCCCCGGCGTTACCTTTCGACCCGATTGCCAAGGCGGCGCAGACCTGGGCAGAGCGAATCGGCCCCAGCATCTCGATGTCCGCAGTGACCAATGTCATGCGAGTCCAACAGATCCTGCAGGCGTCGGTCGACGACCGTCTCAAGCCGCACGGGTTGTCCTTCGCCCGGTACGAAGCCCTTGTGCTGCTGTCCTTTTCCCAGCGCGGGTCATTGCCAATGCGCATGATGGGCGAGCGACTGCAACTGCATCCGACGTCCATCACGAACATCGTCGACCGCCTGGAGGCGGATGGGTTGGCACGCCGACTGCCGCACCCCAGCGATCGTCGCACCACGTTGGTCCAGTTGACCGACACGGGACGGGAACGGTTGACGGCCGCCACCGAAGCGGTGACGTCCGCTGACTTCGGCTTCGTCGGCCTGGACAACCACGACCTCCAGCAGCTTTCCGCCCTGCTCACCAAGGTTCGGCAGGCGGCCGGCGACTTCGCCTGAACCCGATCGGCGAGGATCAACGGTCAAGCCGTGTCCCAGCGGAACACTCTGGTCGCAATGAAGGTGACCACCGCGGCGAACGCCAGCATGATGACGATGGGCATGACGGCTGCCGACGGTCCTTCGCCGCGAACCATGACGTCCTTCATGCCTTCCACCAGATAGCCCATCGGCAGGAATTTGGACACCGTTGCCATCCACTGCGGAGCCGACTCCAGCGGGATGAAGGCGCCGGACAGAAACGCCATCGGCAACGTGATCAGGTTGGCCAGGCCGCTGCCGCCCTCAGCGGTTTTGGCGACTGACCCGACGAACAACCCGATTGCCAGGAATGCAAGGGTGCCCGCGGCCACCAGGGGCACGGCCATGTACCAGGCCCCGTTGAGTTGCAGCCCGAGGAACGGCAGCACCGAGATGGCCACGAAGAGCACCAGTTGACCCATTGCAACGGCCAGCGAAACGGTGACTCTTGAGCCGACGACAACCCCGGTTGACACGGGTGCCAATCGAAGACGGCGAAGCAGTTTCTTCTCCCGCCAGGTGATCAGGGTTTGAGCGGCGCCGAATACCGCGCCCACCGCTATCCCATAAGCGATCATCCCCGGCGCGATGTATTGGATCGGCTGGAGCGACTCGTCCTCGACCTGTTGAGTTTGAAGGGTGTAGGTCGGCGGGATTCCGGTGATCGCGATGTTCGTCTGATCGACAAAGGCCGAGAAGACTCCCTGAACCAATCCGGCGGTCGCCGGATTGGCCGACGAGAAGTTCAGCAGCAACGTGTCGCCCTGCTGCTGCAGGACTGCACTGGCATCACCCTTTTGCACCTGCTGGAGCGCTGCCTCGAGCGTGCTGCCCTGCTCGATGTTCACCGCGCGATCCAGGCTCGCCCGGGCGTCGGGGGGCATGGTGTCGACAAAAGGTACGGGCCCGACCTGAATCACCAGCGGCCTGGCTGATTCGTTGTTGCCGAAGATCAGACCGAATATCAGGATGAAGAACAGCGGGAACAGCACACTGAAGAAGACGCTCAACTTGTCCCGGTAAAACCCTTTGAGCATCGCTTTCGACAGACTCAAGAATGCCGTCATGCGTTGTATTCCCTACCGGTGAGCGTCAGAAAAAGGTCCTCCAGAGTGGCCCCCCGGACCGCCAGTCCCTGCAACGCGTCGGCGTCGGCCAGCGCGGCGAGGACCTTGGCGGGTTCGCGGGTCGCGATGACGGTGGAGATGGTGTCTCCGGTCACTTCCTCGACGCCCTCGATCGACCTGGCCCGGTCAACACTGAGCGCCCCGGCCTCGACCGAGATCCGCACGGGTGCGTTGAGCGCCCTGACCAGTTCGGCCGGTGGGCCGAGTTCGAGGATCCTGCCGTTGTCCATGATCGCGACGCGGTCGCACAGCGCTTCGGCCTCGTCCATGTAGTGCGTGGTCAGGACAACAGTCTTGCCTTGCTCGTTGATCCCGCGGAGCACATCCCACAGATTCCGCCGGGCCAGCGGATCGAGCGCGGCGGATGGTTCATCAAGGAACACGATCTCGGGTTCGTGGATGAGCGCGCAGGCGATCGACAGCCGCTGGGCCTGACCTCCGGAGAGCTTCTGGGTCTGGGTGCTTGCCTTGTCCGTCAGATCGACAATCTCCAGCATCTCGTCCACCCGGGTCTTCGCGGTTCCGTACAGCGCACCGAACGTTTCCAATTGCTCGCGCGCGGTGAGCCGCTCGAAGAACGCCGATGCCTGGAGCTGGACGCCGATCCGGTGCAGCAGCGTGGAATTGCGTGGCCAAGCCGGTTGACCGAGTACCTCGACGACGCCGGAGTCCGCCTGCCGCAGGCCCTCGATGATCTCCAGCAGGGTCGTCTTTCCGGCCCCGTTGGGCCCGAGGATGCCGAAGAACTCACCGTGCCCCACCGCCAGTGAGACGTCGTCGACCGCGGTCAGAGTGCCGTACCTCTTCACCACATTGGTGGCGATGATGGTGTCCCCCATGCCGGCTCACGTTAGCTGCAGGTGCCGACAATGTCGCCGGGGTGTGCAATCGCGATCAGAACTCCAGCGCTCCTTGGGCGTCGGCAGCCGTGGTCTGCCGCGACAACCATGCGAGCATCTGCGCCGCCGCCTGGTGGTGGTCAACGGCGCCGTCGTCGACCGCGCGGGCGGCGGCGGTGAGCTGCTCCCGGCCCGATTCGGAGTGCAGCGCCGCCTGAATGCGTTCCACCGTGACGGCTTCGATCGCCATTTCCGCGCGTTGCCGCCGGCGGACAACGGCGCCACCCCCGGTGTCCAGGTGCCCGCGATGATCGGACAGCGCCGTCAGTAGTTCGTCGATGCCGGTGCCGGTCGATGCGACCGTCGAGACGACCGGCACCCGCCAGTCACCCGCGGGTGCGCGTCCCGACCGGCCCAGCGCGAGCATGCCCTTGAGGTCGCGGATCGTGCCTGATGCACCGTCGTGGTCGGACTTGTTCACGACGAGAATGTCGGCGATTTCCAGGATCCCCGCCTTCGCCGCCTGAATGCCGTCGCCCATTCCGGGCGCCAACACCACCAGCACGGTGTCGGCCAGCCGCATCACCGCGATCTCGTTCTGGCCGACGCCCACCGTTTCGACCAGCACGTCGTCAAATCCGATTGCGGAGAACAGATCCGCGGCCGCCGGGGTGGCCGCGGACAGCCCGCCCAGCTCCCCTCGACTGGACATGGAACGGATGTAGACACCGGGGTCGACCGCGTGCTCGCCCATCCGGACCCGATCACCGAGCAACGCGCCGCCACTGAACGGGCTGGACGGGTCGACGGCGAGCACCGCGACCCGGTGGTCCGCAGCTCGGTACCTGCTGATCAACGCGGTGGAGAGGGTCGACTTCCCGACCCCGGGTGGGCCGGTGATGCCAATGATGGTGGCGTGTCGCACCCGACCGACCAGGGCACGGGCAACCTCGGCCGCCCGATCACCGCCCGATTCGATCCGGCTCAGCAACCGCGCGATGGCCCGGACGGAACCAGCTTCGGCCGCGCTCAGCAGCTCATCGGTCGATGACGCCGCCCGGGAAACCATGCGGTCGAACCTACTGCCTGAATGTGCGGCAACCGCCCGGCGCTACGGTGGGTGGATGACCCCAGTTGACGCCGAGCTTCCGACCGCCACGCTCGATATCCGGGCGTTGGACGTGATGGCGATCGATCACGTCGGGATCGCGGTGCCGGACCTGCAGGCCGCGATCGCCTTCCACACGGACGTGCTGGGCGGAACCCTCGCGCACCGCGAGCGCAACGAGGAACAGGGCGTCGAGGAGGCAATGATCGCTTTCGGCAGTGGGGCGCAGGTGCAACTGCTCGCGCCGCTGTCGCCGGAGTCGACGATTGCCCGATTCCTGGATCGCAGCGGGCCCGGGCTGCAGCAACTCGCGTTCCGGGTGCCGGACGTCAGGGTCGCCGCGGAGCAGGCGCGAGCCGCCGGTGTGCGGACCCTCTACGACGAGCCGCGGCGGGGAACCGGGGGTTCGTCCATCAACTTCCTGCACCCGAAGGACGCGGGCGGCGTACTGGTGGAACTCGTGCAAACCCCAGCAGCCACAGCAGCACCAGAACACTGAGAAATCTCCGGCGAGCCGTCCGCGGCGCGCGGTGATATCGGCGTTGCGCACGCGGACTACGCCGTCGCAAGTGGGACGATAAGACCATGAGTTCCAACGAATGGCTTCCCGCCCAGGTTCCGTTTGACCTTGTTCGCCGCGGCTTCGCGCCCGATCAGGTCACCGCACACCTGGAACGCCTGGAATACGACCTGCGGATCGCCACCGCGAACGGTGACGCGACGAACCAGCGACTGTCGGAAGTGACCGCCAATCTGCAGACTGCGCAGTCGGAGGTCGACGAGTTGCGGGCGCAGCTGGACAACCTCGCGCGCGAACCAGTGTCAATGACGGGTTTGTCGAACCGGATGCAACGGATGATCCGGCTCGCGGAGGAAGAGGCCGCCGAGATCAGGGCGAGGGCCAACGCCGAAGCCGAGAAACTCAAGAACGCGGCAGCCGCGGTAACCGCGGCAACTGCGGCCGAGCGCGAGACATTCGACGCCGAACGGGAGCGAACCCGTCGCCAGCTCGCCGATCAGGTCCGTGACCTGCTCAACGAAGCAACCACCGAGGCAGAGGCCGCCCGCAATTCCGCTCAGCAACAGTCGCAGGCCGTCCTCGCGGCGGCCACTGCCGAGGCGGAACGGTTGATCAGCGAGGCCACCGAAGAGTCCCGCGCAACGCTGACCGCCGCGCGCGACGAGGCGACCGCGACGCTCACCGCCGCCAGGGAGGAATCGACCGCCACTCTGACCTCCGCACGGGCCGAGGCCGAACACACCCTGACGTCCGCCCGCGCGGAGGCTGATGCGCTGACCAACGCCGCGGCGGCCGAGCGCCTGCGGTTGGACACCGAGGGAGAAGAACGGCGGAACGCCGTTGATGAGGACTTCGAGATCGCCATCAGCGCCCGGCGCGCCGATGCTCACCAGCGACTCACCGAGCGTGAAGAGATCTCCGTCGCGGACGCCAAGCAGCGGGTGGCCGATGCAACGGCCGAGGCCGAGCGGCGTGTTCAGGAGGCGACCGCGCATTCCGCCGAGCTCATCCGCCGGGCCGCCGCAGAATCCCACCAGCGCGTGGCCGACGCGGATGAGGCCGTGCAGGAGCTCACCTCGTTGCGGAGTCATGTGCTCGATCAGCTTGCGTCGCTGCGGGATCACCTCGGCCAGGTTGACAAGCTTGCCGCGTCTGCACCGTCCCTGCTCGACCCGCCGGACACCGAGAAGCGGCCGGGCCGTCACGTCGGACTTCCCGGTCGACCCGCAGGACCGGCCGACGGGCCTGCCGGCGAGCTACAACCGCGAACCGGGTCCGTGGGACGAGGTCACCGTGGAGTCCGTGCGCGCCGAGCGGGCACGGGAACGGCAGGACTCGGTCGAGGCAGGCGGGCCCGACAGGCCCCATGACGACGATGCGATAGGGGCACTGGCAGCGAACTTCTCCTCCCAAGAACGGGGAGTGAACGTCGTTGCCACCGACTCCGACGAGTTCGAGACCGACACCTTCCCCAAGATCACCGACACCGACTCGAACACCGTAGAGCTGTCCGGCCCGTCTTCGGTTCCCGACCAGCCGCGAGGCGGGCTCCGCGCGTTCGCCAAAGGGGCGATCGGGGGTCGCTGATCCCCGCCTGTGACCCGAGGCATTCAGACCCGGTCGCCCGCTGACACCACCGCGAAGATCTCGGGCGACCGGTCCAGGTACATGGCCGCGGCCATTCGGGCAGCCACCCAGAGCGCAACGACTCCGAGTGCGGGGCCGACGATCAGCGCCACCCATCCCCACCAGCCCGCGACCAACAAGGACAGCGCCGCAACGGCGGCCGCGGGCAGCGCCACCAGGATGCCACCGACCATCAGCCCGAGACTCGCGACGACGGTCCGGCCCTTCTGGCCTGGAACGCTGGAGACGAACAACGACTTACGGCTCTGCGGCTGCGCATAGGGCAGCTTCGCGGAGAGCCAGGAGGCAGTGGCGGTGGCGCCGAGAAGTGCGCCCAGACAGACGCCGATCGCCGCCGGGATCTTGTCGTAGTCATCGCGGAAGATCGCCTGCACGGCGATCGCGATCAACACGATGACCGTGCCGGGAATCACTGTGACAACAGCATGGCCGAGCACCTCGCCGCGGGCGCGGGTGCGGTCCGCGATGGTCTGCAGGTGCAGCCATAACCCGGACCCTTCGACGCCATACTGGTTCCCGGCCTGCGCCCCGCACAAGATGGCGCCGAACGCCACCGCGAACACCGCGCCCTTGCCCTGCACCACCAGAAACGGCCAGACCAGGGTCAGGACCCCCATCAACAGCCATGGCATCCGCCGCATCGGGTCGCGCCAGACCAGCACCCGGTCCCGGTCGACAACCACCCTCATCGTCCCACGCACCCCGACGCCCACCGAGGTGCTGCCTGCGCCGCGCCCGGCCGGAGATGACCCGGCGGTGGTCGACGGCACTGTTGTCAGACTCTTCTGCAGCGCCACCGACCACCACCACCAGGACAGCGCGAGCCCAACCAGGGCGATGACGGCGGCCAGCGCGGCCTTGGCGAACTCCCCCGAGGCAATGAGGCCGGGCAGCGATGCGAGCGCACCCGGTGGCAGCCACTGCAGCGCCGCGGCCACGGTCAACGTGCCGTCCTGCAGCGCATTTCCGTTGCCGGGATTGTTGATCACTGTCACGAAGACCATGTACAGCAGGAAGATCAGCAGGCCAACGACCATGCCGAGGTCACGACCGCGGCGGCTGCTCATCAGCCCGGACATCGACGTCGACGCCGCCCGGGAGAGCACCACGCACGTCACCAACTGCACCCCAGCGCAGATAAGGGCGATCGGCAACACCGACCAGGGCACACCCAGC
Source organism: uncultured Actinomycetota bacterium (assembly GCA_963730295.1). Classification (GTDB taxonomy): domain Bacteria; phylum Actinomycetota; class Actinomycetes; order Mycobacteriales; family Nakamurellaceae; genus Nakamurella. The sequence goes on from CAVSRE010000022.1 coordinate 477,395, forward strand.
GCGACCGCCGCCCCGATCAGGATCACGACATTGGCGGCCGGAAAGAAGCCGATCAACGAGGTCACCAGCAGGCCGCGCTGCAAGGTCTGGGCGCGGATCGGCAGCAGCGCAAACCGCGCCGGGTCGACGGTCTCGTCGACACCGAACGCGAGCAGCGGCGTGACCATCCAGGCGACGAGTTGGACGGTGAACAGGGTGACGATGATCGGCACCGCGAACACGGGCAACAGACGCAACGAGCCGAGACCGACCGCGATGAACAGCAGGAACACCAGCAGGACGAGCAAACCGATGATGATCCCCACCCGCGCACTGCCCTTGGCGGCCCGCAGCCGGCTGGTGACGAGCCGCCACTTCAGGCTTGCGAAGACCCCAACCACGACAGTCCCCCTTCCGTCACATCTTCGGCGCCGACCAGGTGCAGGAACGCGTCGTCGAGGCTCGGTGCCGAGCCGCGAACGTCCGCGAGTTCACCGGCCGCGATGATCCGGCCGGCAGCCATCACCGCGACGTGCGAACACAGACCCTCGACCAGTGCCATGACATGTGAGGAGAACACCACGGTGCCGCCGCCCTTGGTGTACCGGTCGAGCACACTGCGGATGATCCGGGCGGACACCGGGTCGACGGCCTCCAGCGGCTCGTCGAGGAGCAGCACCGACGGCGAGTGCAGCAGCGCGGCGGCCAGGGTGATCTTCTTCCGCATGCCGGTCGAGTAGTCGGCGACCAGCTTGTTGCCGGCGTCGTCCAGGTCCAGCACCTTGATCAACTCCGTCGCTCGTGCGGTGACGACGTCGGCGGGAATCCCGCGCAGCCGGCCCAGGTAGCTGAGCAGCTCGGGCCCGGAAAGCCGTTCGAAGAGCCGGAGACCGTCCGGCAGCACGCCCATCCTCGCCTTGGCGGTCGGCGGATCTGCCCAGACGTCGACTCCGGCCACGATCACCCGGCCCTCGTCGGGCCGCATCAGGCCGGTCACCATCGACAGCGTGGTCGTCTTGCCGGCACCGTTCGGGCCGACCAGCCCGAAGAACGAGCCGACCGGAACATCCAGGTTGACGTGATCGACGGCGAACTTCCCGCCGAAGGACTTGGTCAATCCGCGGAGCGCCAGGGCCTGCCCGGCAACGGCCTTCACCAAATCGGCGGCGCCTGGATAGCTGGGCAGAGCGTTTGCACCTTCACTGCTGGGCGTCATCGGGTTCCCCATGTCACCACCCTGTCACACAGCTCCGACAACATCTCGGCGTCGTCTGCCGCCGACGACGAGCTCAGAACCGGCGGGCCAGCCACCTGAGCAGAGCATCGGCGAACCCGGCAGCGTCCTCGGCGGCAGTCAGGTGCCCGACACCGGACAGCTCGACCAGTTCGGCCTCCGGCGCCAGCACCGCCATCTGCCTGGCAACGGCCGGCGGTGTCACCGTGTCGAGCTCACCCACCAGGATCAGCACCGGAACCTGCGTCGCCGCCAGCAGTTCGGACGAATCAGGCCGGGCCGCCATCGCCCGCTGTGCCCAGGCAATCGTGGTCGCTGGAACGCCCACCGGCGATCCGGGCCAGCTCGTCCAGGACTTCGTGCGGCGTTCCGTCGGCGACCAGGGGGGCGACGGCGTCCGGTCCGGTGGCGATGTCGCCGCTGTCGGCCCGAGCGGCAGCCGCGGCGCGCCGCTCCAGCGCCGCTGCATCGTCCGGACCGCTGCGCGTGTCCGCCAGCACCAGGCCGGCGACCCGGTCCGGGTACCGACGCAGGATGGCCAGCGCGATGTAGCCGCCCATCGACACGCCGCCGACAATCGCCCGCTCGACGTTGGCGTCGTCCAGCACCCTGATGACGTCATCGGCCAGCAGGTCAAGGCTGGGCGTCGGCGGCGGGTCGGACCATACCGGCCCGGCGCCGAATCCGCGCAGGTCCGGGGTGATCAGGTCGGTGCGTCGGGCGAGCGCCGGGCGGACCGGGTCGAACATCCGCGAGTCGAGCGGGAAGGCGTGCAGTAGAACCAGCGGGGGCGTCACGCCGCCGATCTTGCCACTCGGGGCGACGGGTCAGGCGGCGGGCACGAAGAGCGCCAGCAGACACCAGGTGGCGACCGCGGACGGCAGCAACGAATCCATCCTGTCCATCACACCGCCGTGCCCGGGAAGCAGGCTACCCATGTCCTTGACCCCGAGATCGCGCTTGATCAGTGATTCGGCCAGGTCACCACCGGTTGCGGTGACGGCAATTGCGGCGCCGGTGATCAGCCCCTGCCACCAGAGACCATCCAGGATCAGCCACACCGTGAACGCTCCACCGAGCATCGCACCGGTCACCGATCCGGCGAATCCCTCCCACGATTTCTTTGGCGAGATACTGGGCGCCATCGGGTGTTTGCCGAACAGCACGCCGGCCGCATAGCCACCGACATCTGAACCGACAACCATGATCAGGAACGTGATGATGCGCCCCGCGCCATCGGCCGGTGCCAGCATCAGGGTGGCGAAGCTTGCCGGCAGGCCCAGATACACCAGGACGAAGATCGAGGCGGAGACGTCGGCGAGGTAGCCGGCGGAGCCCCTGCCGAACCGCCACACCATGCAGGCCAGCGCGGTGACCGCGAGGCCGATCCCCTGGGCGGCCTGCCCGTACGGCCAGGCCAGCGCAATCGTCGCGACGGAGCCGATGACAATCGGAATCCAGGTGATCTGGATGCCGCGCGCCCGGGCCAGGGTGCCCCGCAATTCCCAGATCGAGGCGGCCACCGCAGCGGCGATGATCAGGATGAACGTCTCGCGGTAGGTCAGCAGGCTGACGATCGCCAGGACACCGAGTCCCACACCCACCGCGATCGCGACAGGCAGGTTCCGCCCTGCCCTGGATCCGGATCCAGGCGGCTGCTCGGCCGGCGGCCCGCCGGATGGTTGGGCGCCGCTCATCAGACTTCGAGCAGCTCGGCTTCCTTGTGTTTCACCAGCTCGTCGACCTGTGCGACGTACTGATCGGTCAGCGACTGCAGTTCCTTCTCGGCCCTTGCCACGTCATCCTCGCCCTCTTCGCCGTCCTTGGACAGCTTGTCAAGGGCATCCTTGGCCTTGCGCCGGATGTTCCGGATGGAGACCTTGGCGTCCTCGCCCTTGGACCGCGCGGTCTTGCCGAGTTCCCGCCGGCGCTGCTCGGTGAGCTGGGGGAACACGACCCGGATGACGATCCCGTCGGTTCCTGGATTCACGCCGAGATCCGAGTCCCTGATGGCTTTTTCGATCGCCTGCAGCTGACCGGCGTCATAGGGCTTGATGACGGCCATCCTGGCTTCCGGAATGTTGATGGTGGCCATCTGGGTCAGCGGGGTCGGCGCGCCGTAGTAGTCGATGACCACCCGGCCGAACATGTTGGGGTTGGCCCGGCCGGTGCGCAGGGTGGCCAGATCGTCCTTGACGACATGAACGGCCTTTTCCATCTTCTCTTCGGCGTCGAAGAGCGTTTCGTCGATCATTCGCTGCGCCTCTCATGGTCGGTGCGGGTCCGGTTGCGCGGAGGTGTGTACACCAGGGTGCCAATGGTGGCGCCCCGCACAGCCTTACCGATGTTGCCGTTGGTGAGCAGGTTGAACACGATGATCGGCATGTCATTGTCCATGCACAGGCTGAACGCGGTGGCGTCGGCGACCTGCAGACCCTTTTCGAGCACCTCACGATGGGTGATCTCGGTGAACATCTTTGCGTCCGGGACGAGCCGTGGATCGGCGTCATAGACTCCGTCGACGGCCTTGGCCATCAGCACGACCTCAGCGCCGATCTCCAGCGCACGCTGGGCGGCAGTGGTGTCGGTGGAGAAATAGGGCATGCCGACACCTGCGCCGAAAATGACGACCCGGCCCTTTTCCAGGTGCCGCTCGGCGCGGCGCGGGATGTACGGCTCGGCGACCTGGCCCATCGTGATGGCAGTTTGCACGCGGGTGTCGAGGTTGTGCTCGCGTTCCAGGAAGTCCTGCAGCGCGAGGCAATTCATCACGGTGCCGAGCATGCCCATGTAGTCGGCGCGGGCCCGGTCCATGCCACGCTCGTGCAGTTCGGCGCCGCGGAAGAAGTTGCCGCCGCCAATGACGACGGCGACCTGCGACGCCATCGGCAGCGACGTCGGCGATCTGGTCGGCGACGGTGGAAACCACGTTCGGATCGACGCCGACCTCGCCGCCGCCGAACATCTCACCGCCGAGTTTGAGCACCACTCGTCGAAATGGGCGTCGTTGGTGAACGTCTGCCATGCGAACTCCAGTCCCGCGCGGTCTGCTCCGGATATCACTGCACTGATCGAACCAGTCCTGATAGCGCGAGATGGCCGGTGCTGTTCGCACCGGCCATCTCGACCGAACCAACTATCAGGCGGTTCCGACCTCGAACCGGCTGAAGGCCGTGACCGTCACGCCGGCCTCGGCCAGCAGCTTGCCGACGGTCTTCTTCGAGTCCAGCACGGAGGACTGCTCGGTCAGCACGGCGTCCTTGTAGAAACCGTTGACCCGACCCTCGACGATCTTGGGCAGTGCCGCTTCCGGTTTGCCCTCCTCGCGAGCAGTCGCCTCGGCAATGCGCTTCTCGGATTCGACGACATCCGCTGGGATCTCGTCGCGGGTGACGTACTTGGCCTTGAGGGAAGCGATCTGCATCGCCGCACCCCGGGCTGCCTCCGCCGCTGCCTCGCTGTCGCCGGTGTACTGCACCAGCACACCGATCGACGGCGGCAGGTCCGCGGACCGCTTGTGCAGGTACACCGTCGTCGGGGCATCGTACTTGACGACCCGACGCAGCTCGAGCTTCTCGCCAAGCTTGACCGACGCCGCGTTGATCGCCTCGGCCACCGTGCCGAGGCCCAGCGGGGCGGCCAGCACGCTCGTGACGTCAGCATCGGCACCAAGTTCCGCGGCGGCGTTCACCACGAGCTCAGCCAGCTGCTGAAACTCTTCGTTCTTGGCGACGAAATCGGTCTCGCTGTCGAGCTCGATCAGCGCCCCACCCGCGGCGGCGACGAGGCCCTCCGCGGTGGTCCGCTCGGCCCGCTTGCCGATGTCCTTCGCACCCTTGATGCGAAGGAGCTCAACAGCTTTGTCGAAGTCGCCATCGGACTCGTCAAGAGCCCGCTTGCAATCCATCATTCCGGCGCCGGTGATTTCCCGGAGCCTTTTGACATCTGCCGCACTGGTGGCCATGGTCGGCGGTATTCCTTGTCTACTCGTGTCTGTTCGGGTGTTCATGCACGAACTGGTCGCACCGGCGAAACCGGGCCGCAATTCCACGCGCTGGAGCTGACCTGCTGCCTTTGGCAGACCTGCTCTAGTTGAGGTCGGCGCCGACGACGCTGGCCTGCTCGTCCGGGACGATCTCGGTGACGCCCTCAGCAGCGTCGGCCTGGACGTCGAGGACCGCAGCGGCCCCAGCGTCTGTCTCGGCAACCAGGGACGGCTCGCCGGTGGGTGCTTCGGGGACAACCGGCTCGACGGCCGACGCTTCGGGGACGACCGGCTCGACGGCCGACGCCTCGGCACCGGATGCGAGGAGCTCACGCTCCCACTCGGCGAGGGGCTCCTCACCTGCGGCGACTGCGGCGCCACCGGAGCGGGCCAGCAGCCCGGCGGCCACGGCCTCGGCGATGACCTTGGTCAGCAGCGCAGCCGACCGGATGGCGTCGTCGTTGCCCGGAACCGGGTAGTCGACCTCGTCGGGATCGCAGTTGGTGTCGAGCACAGCGACCACGGGGATGTTCAGCTTGCGGGCCTCGCCAACGGCGATGTGCTCCTTCTTGGTGTCCACGATCCAGACGGCCGATGGGACCTTGGCCATATCGCGGATGCCGCCGAGGGTCTTGGCCAGCTTGTCCTTCTCGCGGGTCAGCAGCAGCACCTCTTTCTTGGTGCGGCCCTCGAACTCGCCACTGGTCTCCATGGCTTCAAGGTCCTTGAGCCGCTGCAGACGCTTGTGCACGGTCTGGAAGTTGGTGAGCATGCCACCGAGCCAGCGCTGGTTGACGTACGGCATCGAGACGCGGGTCGCCTGCTCGGCAATCGCTTCCTGAGCCTGCCGCTTGGTGCCGATGAACAACACGGTGCCGCCGTGGGCGACGGTCTCGCGGATGAACTCGTAGGCACGGTCCACGTACTGCAGCGTCTGCTGCAGGTCGATGATGTAGATGCCGTTGCGCTCGGTGAAGATGAATCGCTTCATCTTCGGGTTCCAGCGCCGGGTCTGGTGCCCGAAGTGGACACCTGCGTCCAGCATTTGACGCATGGTGACGACAGCCATGAAGGCGCGTCCTTTCAGTGCGGGCGCCCCCGCAGTCCGGATCAGCCACGGGGCGCAGTTTCGGTTGTCGCCGCAGGTCGGGTGACCTGAGGCCCTGACGCCTTCCGGGTGCACCGCCCTCTTCCGCTCGCCTCACGGCAGTCGGATCGGGACCTCGGTGCACCTCGGGCCGCTGGGGTCATCGATAGTGTGACGTCGATGACCTCGTGGTAGCGGCAATAAGGCGTGCGAAGTCAGCCCGCTTGTCACGGGCTGCCTGGCCAGGGTAGCCGATGTGGATGACTTGCTGTGAATCCGCGCGGCTGTCCACATTTTTTGCTCGGCCTGTTCCCGGCCCGTCGGCGGGGTCACGCTGGCGGGTATGAGAATGCTGGAGGCCGGGAGTAAGGATGCGGCGCGGCGGGCCGAGCAGTGCTGGCACTGCTGTTGATCGGTTGCAGGCGTGCTTACCGGGGGCGGATCCGGCGTTCGCCGACGTGGTGACCACGGAGTTCGGGGCGAACGGGTTCATCCTGCCGGTTGCTCCCCCGCCGCTGGTGTTGACCGCGTTCACCCCACCGGCGAACCGTTACGGCGCCGGGCACAGGGGTGTCGACCTGGCGGGTGCGCTGGGATCGGCCGTCGTCGCCGCCGGTTCCGGCCGGGTGGTGTTCGCGGGCAATCTGGCCGGCCGTGGTGTGGTGTCGATCGAGCACGCCGGTGGGCTGCGGACAACCTACGAACCGGTCACCGCGACGGTCTCGACCGGCGCAACGGTGACGGCCGGTCAGCAGATCGGCCTGCTGGAGCCCGGTCACGCCGGTTGCGCCCCCGCAAGCTGCCTGCATTGGGGTGCGCGATTGCCTGATCGGGTGTACCTGGACCCGATGTCGCTGCTGGCCCCGTGGCGGGTTCGACTCCTGCCCTGGGGCGGGCGCTGATGCCTGTCCTGTTGGCGGGTTATTTACGCTCGCGGGTGGGCCTGGCGATAGACGGCGGCCAGTCGCTCGGCCGAGACATGGGTATAGATCTGGGTTGTCGCCAGGCTGGCATGACCCAGTAACTCCTGCACCGTCCGCAGATCCGCGCCGCCCTCCAGCAGGTGGGTCGCCGCTGTGTGCCGCAGACCATGTGGCGCGATCTCCGGCGAGCCATCAACAGCGCGGGTCCTGGCATGCACCAGGGTGCGGACCGCCCGCGGATCCATCCGCCGGCCGCGTCGTCCGAGGAACAGCGCAGGACCGGACTCGTCGGTGCGAATCAGGTCTCGGCCGTGTCGCAGCCACGCCTCAACGGCCCGATCGGCCGGCAGGCCGAACGGCACCACCCGTTCCTTTGCTCCCTTGCCGAGGACGCGCAGGACCCGGCGGTGCCGGTCCACGTCCGGGGTGTCCAGGCCGGTGAGTTCGGAAACCCGGACGCCGGACGCGTACAGCAGCTCCAGGATCGCCTGATTCCGCAGTTCCAGGGCCGCATCGACGGGACTTGGTTCGCCGTTCGGCGACACGCCTGCGGTGGTCGGTGGGAGCGACAGCATCGCTGCCGCCTGATCGACCCGCAGCACCGAGGGCAGTGTCTTGTCCGGTCGGGGTGAGGTCGAGCCGAGCTCCGACGTCAGCGGTGATTCGACCAGTGCGGTGCGCCCAAGCGGTGAAGGACTTGGCCGCAGCGGCCCGCCGACCCATCGATGCCCGCGCCGATCCGGTACTGCGCTGCCGGGCCAGCCAACTGCGCAGTACTCCCAGGGTCAGCCCATCCAGGTCCGGTGGCGACTGGCCGCCGGACATCCGGCCGAGGTGATCCAGGAGCGACGCCACATCGGCGGTGTACGCGGTGACCGTCGCGGCCGAGAGACCGCGTTCAGCAGCCAAATACCTCTCGTAGCCGGCCAGGATCGTTTCCAGCGGGACGGACAGCGCGTCGCGTCTGTCGTTACTCGACGCACGCCGTCCCGTCATGCACCGACCGTGCGGGACCGATGGTCCCCGGGTCAAGGCAGCGCGCCGCCGCGACCGGCGAAACCTGTGACTCCGACTGATGGCGGGCGCTCAACGGTCGCCACTGCGGATCGATCCGTCGGTCGTGGCCCTTCAACGGACGCACGAAGGGCCACAAGGAGCGGATGGATCAGCAACGATTCACCCCCCGGGCGGCTGGAAGCGCTCCAGCAGCTTTCGGGTCCGGTGATTCATGACTCAACGAGCAAGGGACGTTTGGCCCTGCTGATGTGCTGCTCCTTTGGGAAGGATGAAGTCATGGGTGCAACGTCGCCCGGAAGTGCTCGTCCGATCGCAATCTGAGTAGGTGCTCCTCGTGAGCAACGTGATCATGGCCTTTTCCTCCGTCGTCAACGGCATGCCCGGCGATCGCGCCGGATCTCCTCCGTACGTCAGCGCCGAACAACCGGTTGCGAGACAGGGACTCCGACCCTTCCCATTGCTGCGATCGTCAGCGCAGGACTTCGCCCAGTTCGGGCAGGGACGCGGGGGCTACTCCTATGACTGGCTGGAGAACCGCAAACCAAGGGCGGCTGGTGGTCCGCGAACGGTATGCGCATTCACGGCATCAAGTCTCGGGCTGAGAGATAGCCGAGCCGCGCTCGGCTAAATGCATTCCCGGAATATCCGCATTCAACCTTCTTTCTATGGAGGAGTTCACGATGAAGTCAACACGTATTGTTGCCTTGATCATCGGATGTCTGATGCTCTTGCCCGGCATCGGCCTGCTACTGGGTGGAGGTGGTCTTGCCATCGGATACGCCTTCGGGCGCAATGATTCAGGCTATTTCGAGGCCACCCTGGACGGTCTGCGATCCCCCACCGCGGCCATCACCGCCGAAACCCCCGCACTGACCACCGACATGCAGACACCAGCCTGGCTGATCAATGCCCTGGACACCGACCTGCGACTGCAGGTGACCGCTCCGAGCAGCGACACGCAGACGTTTGTCGGAATCGGACCCGCTGCCGATGTCAACGCCTACCTGCGCGGCGTCGCCCACGACGAAATCACCCGACTCGCCGACGGCGGTACAGCCGTGTACAGCACCAGTCCCGGAACGGCGACCGTCGCGCCACCCATGGAGCAGACCTTCTGGGCGGCAACAGCGTCCGGAACCGGTAGCCAGGAATTGACGTGGAGCCCGACCAACGGACAATGGGCCGCCGTCATCATGAACGCAGACGGATCCGCGGGCATCTCGGCCGACGCGACAGTTGCGTTCCGAGCAGGTTTCTTACTGCCGCTCGCCCTGACCCTGTTGGTGCTCGGAGTCGTCATCACCGCCGGTGCCGTCGTTCTCATCGTGGTCGGCGCGACCGGCCGTCGCGGCAAGGGTCACCAAACCTGGCCGCCCGAATCGTCGTTCGCCGAAATGTCCGCTGGAACCGGGCAAGCGAGTATCGATCGCCCCGTGGCGTTGACCGCCCACCTCGACCCGGAGTTGTCCCGGTGGCAGTGGTTGGTGAAATGGTTCCTTGCGATCCCGCACGTCATCGTGCTCGCGTTTCTCTGGCCGGCATTTCTGGTGGTCACCCTCGTCGCTGGATTCTGCATTCTGTTCACCGGGCACTACCCGCGTCCGCTGTTCGACTTCACCAGCGGTGTGCTTCGCTGGACCTGGCGGGTGTCCTACTACGCCGCCAGTGGTGGACTCGGCACCGACCGCTACCCGCCGTTCACCCTCGGTATGGCACCTGACTACCCTGCCACGCTGGACATCATCTATCCCACAACGCTTTCCCGCGGGCTGGTGCTCGTCAAATGGTGGTTGCTCGCGATCCCGCACTACTTGATCATCGGTCTGCTCGTCACCAACTGGTGGAGCTGGAACCCCATGGGCGGCGACAGGTTCGGGATGGGCCCGGTCGGCAGTGGCGGTCTGTTCGGTCTTCTCGTCGTGATCACGGCGATTGTTCTGCTGATCACCGGCAGATACCCGGCGCAGATGTTCGCTGGGATCATCGGGTTCAACCGGTGGATCTACCGGGTGGTCGCCTACGCCGCGCTGATGACGGACCAGTACCCGCCTTTCCGCCTCGACCAAGGTGGATCGGAACCAGAGACGCCCACGCAGCCGTTGCCACCGGCAGGGCCGGTTGCTCAGCCGCTACCCGAGCCTGCGATCCACGGGAACGGGACCTGACACCCGGACCCGTAGGAACGCGCAGAACACTCACCCCCGGTTGACCGGTGGTGAGTGTTCTGCAATTCAGGCCTGAAGTGGACTGCCCCCCGATGCGCAGGCACTGGGCGCACGGCTGCAGCAAGAAGCGCGATCTCAGCCAGGTTTCGGCAGACCAACCGGCCACGCCCGCCATTTCGTTCCGTCCGATGCCGCGTCGCATTTTCTTGATCCATTGCAGCTCGCTGAACGAATGTTCGATGCCGCAAAATGCGATTGGGTCGATGTTCCTGACTCCACTCCCCGGGACTCCCCGGGCCGGCCGCATTTACCGTCTGGAGCCTGTGGGGCACCGTACAGAACGGCTATTTCCGCCGCTGAGCGCCGTTACGTCGGGCAGGAAATCCAGATCCACGACACTCCACCTCACTCGCCACCGGAGCAAACCCAAACGGGTAATGTTGGTTCATGGCTCTCATCACCCGCGTATACCTGGTGGACGATCTCGACGGCTCCGAAGACGACGTCACCACGGTGCATTTCGCGCTGGACGGACGCGACTTCGAGATTGACCTCAGTGCCCGCAACGACGAACGGTTGCGGGAAAAACTTGCGAGGTTCGTCGACGCCGCGACACCTGTCAAGTCGCCAAAGGCCAGTTCGGCCAAACGGACCGCCAAAGCGGCTGTAGCGTCGACAGGTCGAGACCAGGCGCAGGTGATCCGGGACTGGGCTCGCAGCAACGGGTTCGAGATCTCTACCCGGGGCCGAATTTCGAAGGCCATTCAGGATGCTTTCAATTCAGCGCACTGACGCTCCAGCCACACCAGCGTTGCGGAGCATCCTTCTGCTCCTCCGCAACGCCCGACCTGCCAATCGGCGGATGCTGTACCGATATCGGTGTCGTCATGGGGAATCGGTGTTGATGATTCGTCTCCACTGGGCGCCTTCGTGTACGGCTAGACCGTGAAGTTCAAGTACCGCAAGGGACCCCATCACCTGGGTAGCGAGCAACCCGGACTCGGTCACCAGTTCCTGCAGCGAGCTGTACCCGTGGGCCGGTAGTGAGTCGTAGACCCGGGCACTGTCCAGGTCGAGCCCGTCCGTCGGATGCCGCGGGTCCGCGCCCGGTGCCGTCTCCTCCTTGCTGGCGGGTGGCATCGGCACCTGTCGGGCCCGACCGAGCGCGGACAGGACATCGTCGGCGTCGGTGACGAGTTGCGCGAACCGGTCTGCCAGCAGCATGTGACACCCCACCGACATTGCCGACGTCACCGGACCGGGGACGGCCATCACCAACCGACCCAACTGCTCCGCAGCGGCTGCTGTGCTCAGCGTCCCGGACCGGCGGCCGGCCTCGACCACCACCGTCCCCGCACCGAACGCGGCGATCAACCGGTTCCGCACCAGAAACCGATGCCGGGCCGGTGTCGTCCCGGGCGGATACTCACTGACCACCGCGCCGTGCTCGGCGATCGCGTCCAACAACGCTCGGTTCGACTCCGGATACGCCCGGTCAATCCCGCAGGCCAGCACCGCAACCGTCGCCGGTTGCACCGAGTACGGAATCGACCCGGCGGGTGCCGACTGCACGTCAACCGACCTGGCCGCCACCAGAGCAGCCCGATGCGCCGCACTGTCGATCCCCAAAGCCGCACCCGAGATCACCGTCAAACCACGGCATGCCAATTCGTGCGACATCTCCCCGGCCACCCGCTGCCCGTAGCCGCTGCTGGCCCTCGACCCGACGATCGTGACTCCGTTGCCCGGCAGATCGGCCAGCGTCCGACCCCGCACATACAATGCGACTGGCGGCCCGGCACCTCGCACCCCGCGGGCCAGCGCACCCTCGAACGACTCAACCGCGTCAGCCGGCCAATACTGATCCCCGGGACCGATCAACCGCGCACCAGCCTTCGCCGCAATCGCGAGATCATTTTCGGCGCGCCCGAACAGCACCTCCTGGGTCAGGTTCTGCGTCCGAGCAGCCGTCGCCGACAGCACCGCCTTGGGTGCTCGCCGATCCAGCACACCTTTCCATGCCGCGACCGGCCCGACTCTGCTCACGAACAACGCCAGTGACGCGCTCGGCGGCTCACACACCCGCACCAAACCCGCCAAAGCAATTGCCTCGTCGGAGAACTCGCTCACAACCCCTCCCCACATCGCAACGCCAACGCCGTGGCCAGGTCGGCCGTCGACGGTTTGTCTCGTCCACCCAGGTCCGCTGCGGTCAGCGCCAACCGCAGCACCCGGTCATACCCGCGACCAGTGAGTCGGCCCGTGCGGACCGCACGGTCGAGCAACTCCGCCTCCCGGCGATCAGGCCGCCAAGACCTGCGCACCGTCGAACCCGGGACTTCTGCCGAACTCCGCCAGGGCGTGCCCCGCCACCGCATCGCCGACCGCTTTCGCGCCAGCAGCACCCGGTCACTGACCGACTCACTCGACTCCCCCACCGCACCAAGCGATGTCAAGGTCATCGGATCCAAAGCGGCCAGATCAACCCGGATATCGATTCGGTCCATCAACGGCCCCGACAAACGACCCAGATACCTCCGGCGCACTCCAGAGACACACGTGCAATCGACGTCTTTCGCCGCCGCACACGGACACGGATTCGCCGCAATGATCAATTGAAACCGCGCCGGATACCGCACGGCACCAGACGCCCTGGCCAACAAAACAGCCCCCGACTCCATCGGCTGACGCAACGCATCCAACACGGTCGGCCGGAATTCCGGCGCCTCGTCGAGAAAGAGCACCCCGCGGTGGGCGAGACTCACACTCCCGGGCCGGATGTGGGCGGACCCACCACCGACCACCGCGGCCAACGACGCGGAATGATGCGGATCGACGAACGGCGGCCTGGTGATCAACGGAACGTCGTCGTCCAATGTCCCGGCCACCGAATGCACAGCCGTCACCTCAAGTGCCTGCTCGTTATCCAGGCGCGGCAACACACCCGGCAGGCGAGTTGCCAACATGGTTTTCCCAGCCCCCGGCGGCCCGATCATCGCCAAGTGGTGCCCACCAGCGGCGGCGAACTCCAACGCCAACCTCGCCTCCGGCTGCCCGAGGACATCCGCCAGGTCCGGACCCGACCAGCTGTCCAGTGGACGGGCGGCCACCCCCGGGATCAACGCCTGCAATTCACCATTCAGACTCGCCACCAGCTCACCAAGGGTCCCCACCCCCCACACCGACATCCCCGTAGCCAGCGCCGCCTCCGACAGATTCCCCACCGGAACGATCGCCCGCTCACGCCCCGCCGCACGCGCCGCCAGCAGAGCCGGCAGTACCCCTCGCACCGGCCGCACCTGCCCGTCCAACCCCAGCTCCCCAATCAGCACCGTCTCCCCCGCCGCCTCCGGTGGAACGACACCGGCGGCCGCGAGAACCGCCACCGCCAAGGCAATGTCGTATCCCGCACCACGTTTGGGTAACGCCGCTGGCGAAAGCGCCAGGGTGATCCGCCGATCCGGCCACCTATGCCCGGAATTGAGCACCGCCGCCCTGATCCGATCCCGCGCCTGGGTCAGAGCGGCGTCCCCCGTGCCGATCACCGTCGTTCCCGGCAAACCCTGCGCCAGATCGGCCTCCACCGCGACCAGATGCCCCGCGATGCCGCTCAACGCCACCGACCAGGTCCGTGCGAGCGTCATCCGAAGACCACGGCCAGCAGGTTGATCACCCGTGCAACACGCAGCCGCCAGAGCGCACCAATCACGTCGAACCACCTGCGCGGACAACCAGCCACCCACGCCGCGGCGAGATCGCCACCCCGTCGACCGAACCCGTCCATGGCTGCCATGCGCACACCATCCGACAGCGACACCCGCGAAAACGGCTCGCGAACAACAATGTGGATGAAAATCGGCCATAGGAACAACCCGGTCCGCAATCAGCACCCACGGAAAATGCTTGCCGCTCTCACTCACTCCCGCCGGTACGGTCCGCGGCATGCCGGGATCGGGCACCTTCCTGCGGCGGTACGGCCCGCAAGGTCTGGACCGTCGGGCGTCGGTAACGCGACACGCTGGCAAGGCTTGCTGGAAAAGGGTGCTGTTGCTCTGCGCAGCGTCGAAAACCGGCTCATTCCCGGTCGCGCCATACTTTGAGCATGGCGGTGAGTGTGAAGCAGGTGACCAGGCAGGCGGTCGGGGTCGGCCGGTTCACGGTCGAGATCTATTCCAATCGCGCGCAAACCCTCTATCACGGGCTGGTCAAGGGCGACCTGCTCAGCCAACTGCAACTGGCGGTCGGGCAGGCGGACCCGCACGCGGTGTACGAGAAGATGCGGGCACGCGGCCCGGTGCTGCCGACCCGGCTGGGCAACGTCAGCACGACGAGCTATGAACTGTGCCAACGAGTTTTACGCAGCCGCTCATTCGGAGTGACCGATCCGGCCGCGCCTCGGCCGGGTGAGGACCTGCTCGACCTCTCGCTTCTGTCGCTCAATCCGCCGGATCACACGCGGCTGCGCCGACTGGCTGCGCCGGCATTCACGCCGCGGCGGATGGCAGGCTACGAAACACTGGTGGAGGCGACCATCGACCGGTTGCTGGATGGAGTGGCCGGGCAGGACAGCTTCGAGCTGATGTCCGCGTTCGCTTCGCCGATGCCGATCGCGGTGATCACGAGAATGCTCGGGCTGGCCGATGAGCCGGATCGGCTCCGACGGGCCGGGGCGATCCTGGCGTCGGCACTGGACGGCGTACACTCGCTCCGGCATGCGAGGCAACTGTTCATCGCGGACAAGCAATTGCGGGCCAGCTTCGAGGCCTTGCTGGACCGCGCCGCCCGAGAGCCCGGAGATGACCTGACATCTGTGCTGGTCGCTCAGCAGGGCGATCGGATCACGTCCGCCGAGTTGTCCTCCCTTGTCGGGCTGCTGCTCCTGGCCGGGTTCGAGACAACGGTGAATGCAATCGGCAATGGTGTGCGGGCCCTGCTGACGAACGACGAACAGTGGCAGCTGCTGGTACAGGACCCTTCTCGCGCGGCGGATGTGGCCGAGGAGGTGCTTCGTTACGACCCACCCGTGCAGCAGACCGCCAGGGTGTTGCTGTCGGCGTCCGAACCGGTCGAGTTGGCGGGAGTGACCGTGCCACCGGGGCAGTGGATCGTCCTGATGCTGGCAGCGGCGAACCGCGACCCCGCCGTTTTCACCGAACCGGACCGCTTCGATGTCACTCGGGCCAACGCCGCCGATCACCTCGCCTTCTCCGGAGGGATTCACTATTGCCTCGGTGCGGCGCTGGCCAGGATGGAACTGGCGGCCGCTTTCCGGGCGCTTGCCATCCGATTCCCATTGCTACGGATAGCCGAACCGGTACGGATGCGACCGGGAACCACCCTCCGCGGTCCACGTCGACTGGTGGTCAAAGTCTGAGCGGCGATCGGGGCGGGCCAAGCACCTTTCGCATGGACGGCCGCACAACCGGTCGGGAGGCGACAGGCCGCACACCTCAGTCATCGGCAGGCGACGTGCTGTGGGCAGAAAAGGATCGGCCAACGACCAAAACCTCGGTCACAACAACCTGGCGCAACGTCGAGCAAATGAAGAAGCCCCGCTCCTGATATCGGAGTGGGGCAAATCTTCGTCCCAGGCGTTGGGATCATCGTGGCCGGGAAACTCCTGCAGGGCGTCTGCATCTCAGCCAATTCAGTTGTCCGATCGGCATGATCGGTTATTGATACGGAGTGTTGGCCGTCGAGGTCTGATACGTCAGGTAGCTGGCCTGCGGATTGGCTGGGGCACCTACTTTTGGTGCGGGCCCATCAGGAGTGCACCGACGCTGCCGACCACGTCCGGGTGCCGCCGTGGCCGGCCGAGCCGGACTGCGCCTATCTCGGTCAACCGCGGGGCAATACATTGCTGATCAGCGGCTGCCAGGTTTGCGGCCCGACAATGCCGTCGACAGCGGTGCCCCAGTAATCGGCCAGCCTGTTCTGGATGTAGTACGCGGAAGCTTCGCTTTTGACGCCGAAAACGCCGTCAACGGCAAGGTAGGCCGCCCCGCCGGCCGCGATGTTGCGGGCGTTCATTTGATCCTGGAAGGCCATGACCGCCGACCCCACGCTGCCACGGCGCACGGTCACCACCAGCGACGACCAGGGTCGCGTTCCGACGATTCCGCCCACCACCAGCCCATGACGGGCCTGGAAGTTCCGCACCGCGGAATTGGTCCTGGCGCCAGACCAACTACCGGGGTGGGGGTGGCCGACGCTCGCCGACGTCTCGATGGTCTCAGCCGCCGGCTCGGTCGACCAGAGTCGAAGGTCATACCCCGGTGGTCACCAGTCCCCCAGGTCGGTCCGGGCGCTAGCCAGTTACTCGCCGTCCCGGGTGAGCCGCCGACCGTTCCCGCCAGTGATCCCATACCGGGCGGATTGCTGGGCCGTGTTGCCGACGAGGGTGCAGTCATCCCCGCCTCCGAGGCGACGAAGCGTTGGCCGATCTCCGCCGGGGAGGGCGGCATCTCGCTACAGCGGATGCGAACGTTGCCGTTACACCCTGTGGTGGGTGGGCCATGGTGCGGTCGGGCGGGCTTCGACCGGTTGGTGCCGTTGGCCCGGTCCTTTGACTGCGACACGTCGGCGCTAGTTGGCGCAGCGTCGCGTGGCGGTCCGCGCATCGCGTCTCTTGGGTCCCTACGATGTCCGGTTCATCGCGGACGTGTCGTGAGTAGACGCTACTCAAATCACCCGGCAGATCGGGACAGCCAGAAAATACTCAGTCGCGATGGCCTACCCGGGGCTACTCAGTCCACCAAGCGGCCGCCATCCGGGCTTCTACTTACATCATGGGCGATGGTCAGGAATACGACGTTCAAAATCTTCCGTTAGATGGTCTGCAAAGACAAGAAAGTGCGCTGGCTTGATCAGGAAGGAGAAGAGTTTCTGTATGGGCTGCCTATGAGTATCTCGATGCCGCCCGTGCATGACACACAGGACATCGGAGTGGGATCTCGCGCGCTTGCTGATCACGCCGGGTCAAATCGTGTGCAGATGGACCGACTACTTCAAACATGCCGTGGCGAAATGGATCTTCAGTAAAATATGGACACCTGAGCATCCACGGACCAACAGCTGAATCGGGGACCCTCATTCCAAAACCGCTGCACGGAGACATTTACTACGGTTTTCTAATAGTGCATCCAGTGAGGCTCGCTCTGGCCGCCCAGATGATGAATCACTCTGCCGCAAGAAATTGCACCCGGCTGGCGGCTTGGCATCCGCTCTCTCGATGGCTCAGTCCCGTACAACAATGCGCTGAAAGACTGCAATTGAGCCGGGGGTGTGAATTGACCTGGCAGATGACATACTGACGTGCGATTCTCTCTCCATGTGTGCCAACGTGGCGAGTGATTGCGGTGCATCGTCTCGAGATCTGGTGGGCCCGTCAAAGCGAAACAGCGGCTTCGTGATGCAGATCCCTGCGAGCAACTGCACGCTTCATGTATCAACCACACTCGCACCCCTGTGTGCTGGGTGGCGGCTACGCGGGCCACCGGGGTCTGCCTACCTCAACGGCATACGACGGACAGATGTCAGTCTGGTGCGGAACATGCAGTGCTTGAACACCTTTGGGCAATCCTGGATATTCGGTGGGGGTTTGGGTGGCCTTGATTTAGGATTATCCGGGCGTCGTTCGCTTCTTCGCGCTCAGCGTTCATAGGGTGATCCATGGTAAGGGTGATGGATGGCAGAATCGATATACGGGACCAGGGGGGTGACAAGCGCAACTAACGGTTAAGGCCGGGTCAAACTCTGGTGCTGAATCACCTTGAGTGCCGAACCGCTCAACTCGGCAAATTTGCAGAACCACGTATCGCGTCGTTCAAGATTACCTGACGAGGAACTCAACAAGGACACCGGCTTAGGGTGTCCCAGGAGTTGGTAATGACCGCCAAACCTGGATTTTGGGAAATTTCGCAGCGTGACGGCTTGGTGCATCACGTTGCCGATTCTGCCTTGGCGTCCCGAATCACCAGCCAGGGCGCCGTTCTGTGCGGACCACCTGGATCAGGTAAGTCCATCCTTCTCCGACAGATAGTCAGAAAGTATAGTGCGCTCGACTTTTGCGGCTCACCCGACTCGCGTTCTGGGTGGTCAATCTTCAAGGGCCGTTCCCAGCAGCGCACAGTGGAGGGTGGGCTTGGCGCGCGATTCCGTGAATTCTGGCATGCCAATACCGACAACCCGCGGATCGTCTGCATCGACGATGCACAAGTTCTGGACGACGACATCGCCGCAGAAATACTGGTCGCAGCGGCGGAATCAGAGGCTGTAGTCGTGGCCGCGGCGCGAACCGATGACCTCACGGTCATGATGAGCCACCGTCACCCATTGAGACATTTGCAGGTCGTCGAACTGGCACCGATGTCCGAGGAAGAAGTCGGGTTGATGTGCGAGAGCAGGCTCACCGGTCGCATGGACAGCCTCACCCAGAAATGGATCTCCGACCTTTGCGGGGGACTGCCAGACCGTGCGCAGCAGGTGGTGGAGGTCAACCTCCGGGCCGGACATATGCATGCAAGCCGCGGACTCTTCACAGCCAGTAGGCTGATAGTCCCAATGTCGACGCTGGAATGTGTTCCTGGTGCGAGTTTGTCCCGATCCGAACACCTGCTTCAGTTCAAGACTGATGGATGTGTAGATCTCCATACCGCACAGTCAGCGATCGGCGAGGATGCCCTGACCACGATGCTGCGGGGTGGACAACTTCACTTGTTCAGCGAGGTAGAGCCGCAGCAACTCACAGTGGGCCTGCCAGCGCACGGCCAACAACCGTCAACCCTCGGCCATGCGCTCGCGGTAACAGCGAGAACCGATGAGATGACCTCGGATACCACCACTGATGGTTACACCCTCCTGCTGCCCGAAACCACGAAGCTCCCGGGTTCTGGGCGCCTGGAACATGCCGTGGTCGCGGCTCGCCATGGCGATCTGGGTGCCCTGCTTGCGGCCGCGACGGATGCTGAACCCGATCCAACGCTCGGCGCGGGACGCCGTCTACTATTTGAAGCCCAGGCCCGAGCGGGATGCGGTCTGATCACCGATGCGATGCGCACCCTGACTGCACGGCCGTCAGACACATGGACTCCCGGGTATGGAATCGCCCTCGCCCGTTGCCACCTCGCCTCCGATCAGCCGGCCGCGGCCTTGCACGAGGCCCAGCTGTTGCGGTCCTTCGGCCTGCGCTACCGGCGCCCGAGAGAAATCGCCTGGGGCACATATCTGCAGGGTGCCGCAGAAATGGTGACAAGGCCATCCCGCGCGCAAGCCAAGCTGTTGGAAGCATTGGTGATCGCCGAGACACACCTTTTTGGCGACCCCGTCATTCCACTATGCCTTGCTGCCGCGGCAGCCTGCGCCGCCTGGCAGGGCGATTCGTTGGGCGTCCGACGGTACTCGACCGAGGCCAACTACGACGACGCTGCGCCCCTACTCGGATCATGTATTCGTGGTCGGTGTCGGCGGAGGGTATCAGCGCCCAGTCGTAGACCCGGAATCCTTTGCTGCCGATGCCGCAGGCCCGGCGTTGCCACGCGGTATGATTCAGTTTCTTCGCGAGGTTTTGGATTTCGGTTTTTCGCCCTGCGGTGTCGGTGACCGGGGTGGTCTTTGGTACCGCCATCACGTAGCTGGTATCGGCGGTTTCCAGGGATGTGCGCAGTCCGGGGTTCTGCCCGAACTCTTCGTCGGCGGTGAACCAGGCGAACGGCACGCCGGCGTCCCTGGCTGTGTCGATCATCTCGCTGACCTGCTGCGGCCTGGTCTTGAACACTGTGTCCGCGGGTACGCCGGCCTCGTCGCAGCGGGCCTGATCGGCCAGCCAGGACTCCTCCGGCAGGTAGAGTCTGCGGTCCAGCAGTACCCGATCGCGGTCCGGGGTGACGTAGGCCAGGAAGGTGGCGATCTGGCAGTTGTCGATCCGGCCCAACGTTCCGGAGTATTGCCTTTGGACCCCAACCGATTTGGTTCCTTTTTTCGCGAAACCGGTCGGGTCGGCGACCAGAATCGCCCCGGGTGCGGCTAAATGCTCCATCACGTAGTCGCGATTCAATTCCAACAGCCGGTCCACGTCCCAGGGCGACAGGTTCAGAAACCGCTGCAAAGCCTTGGGTTCGGGTTCGCCGACATGCTCGGCGATCGTCCACCCATTCTTCCGTTGGATGGGCGCCAGTAGTCCTCGTAGATACTGCTCCGCATGCCTGCGGGATTCCGTCCGGTAAAACACCGGGGCCATCCGGGCGAACAGGCACTCCACATCTGAATTCCACTCGTCTAATTCCTCGCGTGTCACCGCGCCATGATACACAACCTGCGGCCGGGCCGATGTAATCAATTCCACGTATTCATCGTCGCACTATTGACATCGAAACACGGAAAGGCTCGCCGCGGCCTCGTCAGTCTATTTCTTTTCTTTCAAACCTCGGAATAACGGGACCTATCGCCGGATCGCCAGGATCGGTACCAGGCGCAGAGAAAGTCACCGATACAATTCGGTAGAACTATCCGGAATCAGTTTCGGGGGCCAGGCCCCAACCCGGGACCCCGACTCCGCTGACCAAAGTCTGGCGGCCTCGACGGTCTGGCCCCGGCCGAAGTCAGATGTGCTGTCACCTGCGGAAACACCGGCAGGCAGAACGATCTCGCCCTGTAGTACTAGCCCTCACCACCGAGCTCGGTCTGGCGGAGGCGGAACTCGTTGCGGGATGGCCGGAGCGAGCAGCCCGAAAGGCGATCAGGATCGCCGAGCGGGCCTCCGCGCAGGGCTACCACGAGACCGCGCTCCGCGCCTACCTGGTCGCCGCCCGAGCTACGCCGAACCAGACGTTGACAGCTAGCCTCGAAGCCGCCGCAGCTCACTGCGATTTCCCAGTCGCGGCTCTACACGTGCAATACGCCGCAGCCCTCGCGAAATCCGACAGCAAGGTACTTGATCAAGTATCCCAGGCCTATCAGAGCGTCGGGTTGGTGCTCATCGCAGGGGAGGCTGCCGCCTGGTCCGAGCGCCGATACCGTTCCGAGGCACTGACGTCGTCGGCGAATCGGGTCGGCCAACGTGCAACTGCGATTCTTCAGAACGCAGAAGTGAAGCGACCGATGCACTGGCCCCGTTCCGACATCCAAGACCTGACCGCCCGCGAACTCGAGGTGGCCAGACTCATTGCGACCGGAATGAAACCACAAGGGGTGGCCCAGGATTTGAAGTTGTCCCGACGTACCGTCGAGAATCACCTCCTCCGCTGCTACCGGAAGCTCGGCATCAATAGTCACGTTGAGCTGGGGACAATTCTGGATGTCAGTCAAGGCATATACCGCCCGGCATGAGCTGGCGCTGCCCTCGCCCCGCGACGGGAAGTAGCAAGACCGAATGTGTGACGGAGTCGAAGCGACCTTGCCTCCCCCTTCCCTGATGGTTCGGAGCGCGCAAGAGCTGCCTACTCACAACTAGGTGCGGCACCCTGCGCCTCGACATTTCTGCAGTTCACGGGCAGTCCACGGACTAGGTTGCCGGGAACCGGCGATGGGGCGTACTCAACAGTCCAAATTGATATCAAAACGGTGAGTACGGATTTGGCATAACAGATCAGCTTCCTGAGTAATTCCCGCAGATACGGTCGACCGCAGAATTGAGTGGGTCGTTACTCACGACAGCTCCCGCATTGAAGAGCATGCTTCTGGAATGCCGTCAAGGCAGCAGCCCGGATGTCACACCGCCAAATGGGGAGGACCTTCTCGATGAAAAGCCCTAGACCAAGGAAAAGGGGAGACGTTCGATGACAAAGCGCGCGCTGCTGATAGGCATTGACCTCTATCCGGACCCGCGGAACAACTTGAACAGCTGCGTGGCCGACACCGAGCGGTTCCAAGGCCTACTTCAGAACTACTACGGATTCCAGCCCCAGGACATCACCCTGCTCCACAACAGCGCGGCCACACTTCCCAACGCACGCACCCAGCTGTCCCAACTGTTCGCCGGGGTGAACGCCGGCGACGAGATCATCTTCTTCCAGTCCTCGCACGGCTACCGCTATGTGAAGGGCTCGACGTACACCGAAGTGTTGTGCATGTACGACCAGTTCCTCGAGGACACAGAGCTGGTGCAGCTGAGCCAACAGGTGCCGCCCGGCACGTTCACCTGCGTAGTGGACGCCTGCCACTCCGCCGGACTGGACAAACTGTTCTTCGCCATCGACGGCCTGCACGCCGCGCGGGCGAAGGTGTGGCAGCCACCCGCCGAACGGGCAGCTGCCGACATCGCCGTCCTTGGACAGGCCACCTCGTTCAAGTCCTTCGGCCGGGCAGCCACTTCGGATACCGGTGCGGTCGCCAGGCAGTTCTCCTCGCAGGCGTTCGGAGACGGCACGGCCCCGGCGGCGAAGTCCGGTGAAGGTCAGCCCGAGCTCAACGGGCTGCTGTTCGCCGCATGCTTGGCCGACCAAACAGCCGCGGCCGGCAGTGCTCCCACGGACCAGTTGTCCGCGTTCACCTGGGCACTCGGCCATGAACTCGAAGGCGGCGGCACCAGGCTCGCAGCGAACGACCTCCGCGATCGTGTCGACCAGCGGCTGCGGGCGTTGAACATGCAACAGACACCGGCCGTCGAGGCGCCGATCGCGCACGGTGACTGGCTCACGCAGCCATTGATCAGCTACGGCAAGACGACACCCACACCGGGACAGACCGACGCCTCGACCTACGACGTGTTCGACGCGTTCCTGCGCAGCCTCGGCATCGGGGTCAACACAGGGTAGATGCGGGTTCCCCAGACAGGTCAGAAGGGCGGCAACGACGACATCCCCATTCGGCTTCACCACAGAACCCAGACGAATTGCAACGAAAGGAACAACCAGCAATGCCCATCACGCAAACCGCGAACGCCGAAACAATGACCTCCGCCGAGTCGGATCAGAAGGATTGGCTGGACTTCCTCGGTGGAATCCTCCCCGACGCCGCGAAGATAGCGGCGCCCAGCGTCGGGATCGACCCCCGGGTCGCCGGTCAGACCGTCAGCCAGATCCTCAGCATCTTCGGGCTCGGTGGGGGGAAGGCCTTCACGACAACGATCCCCGCTGACCAAGCCGTCACCCAGTTGCAGCAGCTGGTCGCTCCCCACATCTCGGACCCGGTCTTCGCGAAGGCCCTCGGCAAGTGGATGGAGGCCGCGCTCGAACCGGTCGTGGCACAGAAGGAGGGCAAGGCCTACCAGCCGTCGGTGGATCTCAGCAAGAGTTGGTTCTCGGACGCCACCAAGTGGGTCAGTGGCGCGGTCTCGGACGTCGGGCACGCAGTCTCGTCCGTCCCGTGGCAGCAGGTTGCACAGGTCGGCATGCAGGCCTTGCCGATCGTGCTGTCACTGCTCTGACCGGAGAAGAAGGGGCGGGCTCGTGGCGGACGACCTGAGCATCTTCGAGGCGGTCGCCACCGCCTTGGAGCAGGCCCACGAGCCCGACCTTTCCGCATTCGATCCGTCACACGTGCGTGCGGCATTGGGTCGTGTTCTCGGGTCCCCCGGTCTCCGCCGCAGTTTCCTGGCCTGGCTCGATACTCGGGTGCAGACCCTCAGCGCGGGGAGGGTCTCGATCGAGGAGCGGCCGATCGACCCACCACCCGACGAGGGTGGGAACAACGAGAGACAGGCCCTCCGAACCGGACTGGACCCAGCGCGCGAATTGCCAGTGCGCATAGTGACGAAGGGCGAGCCATTCGCAGAGCCGGCCGTAGTCCGTGCCAACTACCCTTTCGTAAAATTCCTGATGCGCGGCTAGCAAGTCGAGCGGGCCGGGCCACGTTCGCATACGGGAGATAAATTCGCCCGGCCGCGGTATCTGCCAATGCCGTGCCAGTTGCCATCGATCCCCCACCCTGTAGCCGTCGAGCCATGACCACGGAAACCGCGGTCCCCGCCTCGCAGTGCACTGAACAGCGCCAAGGCCGCTGCACACTCGACGGCACGGCAGCACAGCCATGACGCCCGCGCTGATGGTGCGATCCGGATCATGGACGCAGTCATGGCGTGACGATGGACTCGAGTCCGGTGAGCAGGGTCGCGGCCGCCGCGGCCAGCGCGCCAGCAGCGTCGGCAAGGGCTGACGCCACGGGGCCGCGATGCCGGCCCGCCAACTCCGATGCCCGAGAGGCCTGCTCCAGCAGATTTTCCCGGACAATGGTCGCACTACCGGGCCCGGCCATCGGCGGCTGCCAGCCATCGAGTTCGAAGCTCGGCCCGGCGCGGTCGGGACGATTCCGCTCACCCGGACTTCCATCGTCGCCCATCGGCAACATCGTCATCGTGTCCGCGAGCGGCGCCAGCACGCCCGTCATCAACCGGACCGACAGCCGCGCCGCCCAGGTATCGCCGTGAGCGCTGAGCCAGACCAGGTCGAGCACGCTGCCGTAGACCTGATTGACCAGGTCGTTGACGCGACGCGTCCCGCTGTCGTGGATCAGCCGCCAGCCGGGATAGTTGTTGTCTCGATGCAATCTGGACAGTGGGTTGGCGGCAACGTCCCTGGCCGGCCGGAAGTTCGGGCGACTGCCGAGAATGCCCAGATCGGCCAAGATGGCGAGGTAGGCGCCGAGATGGCTGTCGGGCTCGTCGTCCGGCCGCCCCTCCCCCTGCTCCACGATCATGTCGATGGCCGCCAAGGCGGACGGGACGTCCGTCACCGCGACCAGTTGCGGTGAATCGAATTCCGCCGGCGTCAGCTGTGGCGCACCTCCGCCCACGATGACGTCCGGCAGGTCCCGGAAGGCCTGGGCGATGGCGGCGTACAGATCGGCGATGGTCCGACGGGACGTCGCCGATGGCCGGTCCAGGGCCGGCGGTAGGTGCGCGAACGGATCCTTCGCGGCCGGCGCATCCGCCATCAACTCGCCGAACCGGCCGGCGCCCAGCGGATCCTCCAACGGCCAGTCCGGCGGTTGGTCACCCCAGTTGTCGGGGCGTTCGTACCAGGCGTAGAGCTCGATGACCGCCGCCCGGAACGGCCATAGCCCCCATGGCAGTCCCGTGGGGTAGTAGTCGGGGCGTTGCGGAAAGGTGGGCCGGGACAAATGTGGGATTCCCCCGACCGCAATGGTCAGATTGACGACCTGGGCAAGGTGCAGCATCTCCTGGCTGGCAATGAAGTTCAGGGTGCCCTTCCAGGCGCGAACGGAGTTCAGCTCGTCACCGGTCAACCCACCCTCCGCGAACCGATCCTTCAGCGTGGCCGCGGTGAAGAGGTACTGCAGGCACAAACCGTGCTCGAGTTCGGCGGCGACACCGAGTTGCTGCAGCAGTTCGCGGCGACTTCGAATCGCCGACTCGACGATCACGGGTCCGTCAGGCATCTGGTGACCCTTCCGGCTCGGTGGTGTTGCGTTGGTATTGGGCGATGTGCGCGGCGGTGCGCAGCGAGACCGCGGCAATCGTCAGAGTGGGATTGGCCGCGTCGACGGTGGGAAACAGCCCGGCGCCGGCCAGGAACAGATTGGGGTGATCGTGCGAGCGGCCGAACTCGTCACAACTGGACTGCCGCGGATCCGTGCCCATCCGGTGGGTGCCCATCAGGTGACCCGCACCCTGCCACCCCGGGACCTCGGCAATGTCGGTGGCGCCGAGCGCAGCGTAGACCGCCTTCGCCGCGGTGACGAAGGCATCGCCGCCGGCCCTGGCATAGTCGCCCACCCGGTACCGGATTTCTGGTCTCGGCACGCCGATGGCGTCGACATGTCGGGTCGACGGGCGGACGGTGTTGTTCCGGTTGGGCTCCGGCTCGACCAAGCCGTTCAGCTCGATCTGGGTCATGACGTCCCGGCTGATCGCGGTGCGGAGCGCCTTGCCCGTCAACCCCTGCCCCACATAGCCGCTCACGGTCGAGAACGGGCTGTTCGTCGCCCAGCTCCAGCCGGTGTTCTGCAGTTCGATGCGAAACGCTCCCCGCCGCGCCCGGAAAGGGCCGGTGCGAAGGGACTCGACCCCGGCGGTACTCAACGGCCCGCGGAACGGATAGACCGGGACCGGGGTGCGCGCGTAGGTGATCTTGACATCGTGATCCATCAGGTACCGACCGACGGTGTCGCTGCTGTTCGCCACACCGTCGGGTGCTCGGTCCGTCGCCGACATCAACAACACCTTCGCGTTCTCGATGGCGTTGAGCGCCAGCACGAAGGTGCGGCCGCGGATTTCGCGCGTGCTGTGATCAGGGTGGGTGACCCGCAGCGCCCGGACGGCACCGGCGGTGTCGAGCAGGACTGCAGTCACCACCGAGTCGAAGACGGGGGTCGCAGCAACCGCGCCGGCGGGGCTGCCCCGGTCCAACGCGGGGTTCAGCGCCATCTTCAGGTGCACCGTCGCGTCGTATTTGGCCTGAATCGGGCAGATCGGGATGCAGTTGGCTGAGCCAGCACATGCCGGTCGACCCTGGTACAGAGTGCTGTTGCGGGCCTGGGGCGTCGTGACGAAATCGACCGGCAGCCCGTCGAACGTCAGCCCACGCGTGGCCGCCATCACTTGCCGGTCGTTGTACGTCGCGGCGATCGGCGGCATCGGATAGGTATGGCCCTGCTCCCGCGGGCATCCGTTGTCCTGCGCGTCGTCACCGGCGACGCCCAGTTCGCACTCGGCACGCCAATACCATCGCTCGAGATCTGCGTAGGTGAGCGGCCAATCGGCTCCTCGGCCGAACAGGGTTCGTTCCTGGAAGGTGTCCGGCGTGTAGCGCAGAGCCGTGCCGAGCCAATGGTAAGTGGTTCCGCCGACGATCCTTTGGTAGGTGCTCTGGAATGCCGCTGGGCCCTTTTGAACGAAGTATGCGTTCAACGCCCCCTCATCGGGGCTCGGCGCCCATGGCAGGCTGGGATAGGCCGAATTGGTGGTCTTTGTCGACGCATTGAAGAAGGTAGCCATGAATTCTTCACGGTGGTCACGGCCCGTCCAGGTGTCGAAATGCGCGCGATCGCCGGCATCGACAATTGCGACGTGCAAACCGGCTCGGCTGAGCTCGTACGCGATCAGCGCCCCGGCGATTCCGGCGCCCGCTACGACAACGTCGAAATCATCGGTCATGACGAAGAACCCGGGTGGGCCGACTCGATCACCCGAGGCGGCGGATTGGCCCAGCTCCCGTAGTAAGGACCGGGGAGACCGGGCGGGTTGGCCGACAGGACTCGCCAGATCAGCGCCGCACCGTAATATTCGGGCGCGACCACCTCGGTGCCGATGGCGCCGACATACCACGCGACAATGATATTCCGCGCCATCGCGCCCAGGGTGAGATCCGCGTACAGCACCGCAACGGTTCGCTCCGCGAGCTCGGCCGGGTCCGCCGCCAACTCCTCGAACGTGGCGAGCATTGCCCGCATCGGCGTCATTGCCGAATCCTGGCCGTAGGTCGACGGTCCTGCGGCCACGGCCAGCCGCAGGCATTCGGCCCCAAAGCCGGGGTCGAGATCCTCCTCGCCGAGCAGTGTTTCACTCAGCCGGAGAAAGACCCCGAGATCATCGGCCGCAGCTCCCCCACCACTCGCCCGCTCAGCCAAAGCCGTTGCCGTTCGGTTTTTCGCCCGTCTGTTCGAGTTCTGTCGATCGTTTGGGCCGCCTGCTCGCCCGCACGATCTGCAGTCGCTGATCGTGGGTGAACCGGTCGAACGAATCCGAGTCCGCCGGCACGCCGCATTCGATGACCTCGACGATCCGGAAGCCCAGCGGGCTCACGCCACGCAGTGGAATGAACAGGTCGGGCAGGCCGAATTCAGATTGTCCGGCATCCTTCGCGCGGTCGGCGCTGGTCCGCCACTTCCATTCCGCCTTGCCGCCTACCTGACCGCCGATCGCTTCGAACTCCGCCTCGAAGTCGAACGCGTGATTCTTCGGTCCTTCGATCACCAGAATGCAAGCCTTCTGCGACTTGGTCGGTGGATATTCATGGAAAAGCGCTTCGGCGTATTCCCGGTCAGTGGTCGTGGCAATAAACGGCGTCGACATCGCATTCGCCTGGAATTTTTGCATCGCCTTGACCTTCGCGCCCGTGGATTGGCTACCGAGTTGCCGCAACAGGTCGTAGCGAGTCTTTATCAGGGCCTTCAAGTTTTTCTGCAACCATTCCTCGGTGATCTCCGTCTTATTGATGCCGCCGCCGAAGACGAGTTGTTGCGCGGTGGGGTCGAGCGGGAATTTGTGATAACGATAGAAACGCGTGTCTTTCTCCCTGGGCTGGGTTTGCCAGAATAGTTCGACGGGAGTCACCGGGTAGGAGTCGGCAAGTTCGGCGATCTTCAGCATCTGGTCCCAGAGACTCATTCGCTTGAAATGGTCCATGGTGATCTCGAAATGATCCCATTGCTTGGTGCCCAGCGTCGGGAGCGACCGCTGCTTCGGCAATGGCAATGTCGCCGGGAACTCGAGGAGCGGTTCCGGGCCCGCCGTCGGCGCCGCCTGGAACGACAGCACGGTTCCGTGCTCGTCCGTCCAGCGACCGTTGGTGGGGTCCCAGATGACCCGAATCGTCGACTCCTTGATGACGAACACGTTCGCCGTGTCAGTCGCGATGAAGACGAATCCCGGAACATTCGGGTCGACGAATTCTCCCTCTACCCCGGACGGTCCCGGACTTCGGCGAATGACGACACCGCCGGTTCGCGGCGGGCGGCGGGCTGACCTGCGCAACTGATCGATGCCACAGGGAACGGTGGCGGACCCCCGGCTATCGCCGTCACCGTCATGATGCAGATGCCGACGCAGGACATCCATCGGCGCAGTCCTGGAACCGATCACCCGGGCGCGATCACCGCGCTGCCCGGAGTCGACGACAAGACCGGCGACGGGCCCCGGTGCGACTGGATCCGTGCTCATTGCGACAGGCTCACCCACCACGGATCGCTCCTCGCGACGACCGGCGGACGTCTTCCCGGCCGCCCGGGTGGCGAGCGATGCTGGCATGGACTTCATCATCCGGGAGCCGATCAGAATCCACAATACGAAGACCCGGGAGGGGCCCACCTCTCGCGGTTTGCTCGAAAGGGGCAGTCAAGATCTGGCTGCCGCAGGAGGAACCACATCCATACCGTGTCGCCCCGTACGAGGTCCTGACTGTTCGAGACCTGCTGCGCCGCAACAACCTGTCGCGAGATTCTCGGCGCTAGACCCTGACCGGCCTGCCGCTGACCCGCCGGAATATCGCCTCGACACCGAACGCGAGTGCCACCATCCCGACGAACACGGCAATCGCCCCGAGAGTGCTGATGACGACCAACGCGGTCAGCGCCCCCACGCACACCGCCGCCGCCAACGCGGACACCCAGGGCGCCGATCCGCGGCTTCGCGCGGTCTTGGCCTCAGCGACATTCACCACAGCAAAGATGATCAGGAAACCGGCACTGCCCATGGTGGAGATGCTGTCCAGGTTGAGGACGTTTGCCAGCAGCAGGGTCGCTCCAGCGGTGATCAGCAGGCCTTCCAGGGGTTGATTCCAGATCGGCCGTTCGAGTTGGGCGGGCAACTCGCGGGATTTCGCGATGCTGTAGGTCAGGCGACCGGTTCCGTAGAGGGTGGCGTTGATTGCCGACGCCGTCGAGAGCAGTGCGGCGATGGCGATCAACGTGAAACCGGCCGTACCGAGCGCCGGCCGCGCGGCTTCGGCGAGCGCATAGTCACGAGCGTCCACCAGAGATGACACCGGCAGCGATCCCACTGAAACGATGGCGACGAGAACGTACAGCGCGATCACGAAGAGCACCGATATGTAATACGCCCTGGTCAGCGTGCGACCCGGATCGGCGACATCCTCCGCCGCGTTGGCGATGAGCTCGAATCCCTCGTAGGCCAGGAAGATGATCATGCCGCCGGCCACGACGGCAAGTGGTGAGCTCCATCGGTCCGGGGCAAGTCGGTCGGCCGAGACACCGGCCATCCCGACAGCCACGAAAAACACCAGAATCGCGACCTTGATCGCCACGACGTACCGCTCGGCACGAGCGACCGTGGCCGCGCCGGCGAGGTTGAGCACCGTGATGAGGATGATCGCCGCGGAGAGAAACACATGCATGCCCGCGCCGCGGAGATCCGCGGGGAGGAAGCTGGCCGCGTAGCTGCCGAATGCCTGGGCATACAAGGAGAGCATCACGATGTAACTCAGCCAGAGCAGAACGTTGATCCCGCCGGAAAACAACCCGGACCCGAACGCGCGGTTGACGAACGTGACCGTCCCGCCACGGCTCGGGAAGGACTTCGACAACAACGCATACGACCTCGCGGTCAGCAGCGCCACCAGACCGGCCAGCAGGAACGCGACCGGCGCGGCCCCCTTGGTGATCTGAACCGACAGCCCCAGGACCGCAAAGATCCCGCCACCGACCATGCCACCGACACCGATGGCCACGACGCCCCACAGCCCTACCTGCCGTCCACCGCCGGTCGCGGACTCTGGCATTGTCGCAGCGTACTACCGCTTGTCGCGCCGGCGGGCTGACCGGTTCGCCATCCCCGGCTGTTCATTCAAGAGGATGAACCGCCCGGGATCCGGTCAGTGCGCGCCCTTGCTCACCATCCGCATGATGCGAGTGTTGAAGACCGCGAAACGGGTGAGCTGGAAGGGCACGCTGCGCCGACGGCGAAGGGTAGCCGCTGTGGGCAGCGGGGCTCGGCTGAGGTCGGCCGTGGGCTGGTCGCTCACGGCGGTACCGGGGACCGGGATGCAGGAGTCTGTCGTCGTCATGTCACTCATTCCGGAATCAGCTGCCAGCCTGGATGGCCCTTGGCCTTGTAGATGAACAGGTAATGGAGCATCAGCTTCACCCAGTGGCCGCTGAGCCCGATCTCGCCGCGGGTGTCTTTCAGATCGCGACCGCTCGGGTAGCGGACGTAGTCGGGCACCACCGGCATCATCGTCATCGCCGCGGCCGAGCCACGACGTAGACCGTGTCCGGCAGAGGCCACGCAGGCAGCCCCCATCGAGGCCATGGACGCCTGGTGGGCCGGGGCGCCGGCACCGTTCTTGATGCGGTCGACGATGGTCAGGGCTGCGGTCTTGCCCATCACGCCCGACGGCATGCCGGTGCGGGGTGGAGAGGGGGTGATCACGGTGCCGTTGGCGCTCTTCTGTGGCCGGGAGATCTGGTGTGGGGGCGCGAAGGCTATGCCGACGGCGAAGACGTTGTCGTACCCGGGAGCCAGGTAGGTGCTCGGCCAGTCCGCGGCCCGCCACTCCTCGTACGGCTTGGCGGTGTAGTCGGCGTCGACCTTCATGAAGCCGCTCGGAGCGAAAAGCCTTGCGGTGATGTCGATTCCCGCCCGGTCGTACGCCGCGAGCGGTACCCCTCCGAATGGTGGCAAGAGCATCGCGAAGTCGAACGCCAGGGTGTGCTTCTGGCCGTCGAGGGTCTCGTAACGGACCAAGCCCTCGTCAACCTTTTCGACGTGTGCGCCGAGGATTGCCTCGACGCCGCGTTCGCGGAACAGCGAGCCGGTCCACTGCTCGCTGGAGGTCTGAAAGCCCTGGTCCTCGAAGGTCATCCCGTCCACGCCGAAGTCGCCGAGGTGGGCCTCGTTGGTCAGGTAGACCAGGCGCGCCCGGTCTCGGACCCCGGCCTCGCGCAGCTCGTGGTCGACATTGAAGACGTACTCGAACGCGGCGCCCTCACAGGTACAGGTTCCGTGGCCCATACCAACAACCAAGGTCTGCTCCTCGCCGGAGGAGAGTCGCTTGATGACCGCTCGGAGCCTTGCGGCAGCCTCGAGTGCGTGGTCGGCGGTACAGACAGAGACGGTGTGGCCGTCGGGGCCCAGGCCCGGCGTGGCCTCGAACCGCAGGCGTGGGCCGGTGGCGTTGATGAGGTAGTCGTAGCGCAGCCGCCCAGGCATGCCCGCCTTGCCTTGGCCGGTGTACTCGATATCGACCGCTCCTCGAGGATCGTCGATGTCACCGTCCGGTCGAATCGCGACGGCCTTGGCCTGCCGGAAATCGATGCCCTTGCGGTCGTAGACGGGCTGCAGCGGGAAGACAACATCCTTCTTGTCAAGCTTTCCGACTCCGACCCAGATGTTGGAGGGAATCCAATTCCACCGCGAGTTGGGCGATACGACCGTCACGGTGTGCTCCTTGCCCAAGCTCCCACGCCCGAGAAGCCGGGACAGATGGAGCGCGGCAGTGTGTCCGGAGATCCCGGCACCCAGTATTACGACGTCAGCCACAGAGGTTCCCTTCGCGGTGGGAACCTCTGTTTAACCCACCCATAGCGGTATCAATAGGGTCTTTCGGTTCTTTCGTCTCCCACGTCACAACGAGGAAATCGGCCGAGCCCTGGATCCGACTTGGTTCGCGACAAAGTTCGGGCACGGTTCTGACCGGACGGGACCTTCGCCTCTGTGATGTCGGTTCCCGTCAGCCGACAATTCAATTATGACTGGTTCAACGACAATTGAAATGAGCCCGGGCCTGCATGGCGCGGAACTGCTCGCGGTCGTTGCGGACCCGATCCGCTGGACGGTGGTGACCCAGTTGACAGCAGGGGGGTCCTGCGTGTGCAACCTGCAGGAGCGCATTCCGATCGCCGCGAACCTGCTCAGCTACCACCTGAAGGTGTTGCGGGAGGCGGGTTTGGTGACCACCACCCGCCGTGGCCGGTGGATCGACTACACCCTCGCCGGTGACGCGCTCGATCGTTTGCACGCCGCCCTCCCCGGCGTCGTGAACACCTAGGAACCGCGATGAGCGTCGCCGAACGAATCCCCACCACCCATCGTGGCCAGCTACTCACCCTGGCCGTGGCCGCCACCACCTGGGTCGCGGTCTACTGGGTCAACGGCTGGCTCTGGGACGCCCTGCTGTACAACGGGTTCGGGATGGCGCCGGACGACCGCATCACCGAGACCCTGCACTTCTTTTTCTACGACACCATCAAAATCGCCCTGCTGCTCGTTCTGATCATCTTCGTTGTCACCGTGCTGCGCTCCTACATGAGCATCGAACGCACCCGCGCCCTGCTCGGCGGCAAACGCGAAGGTGTCGGCAACGTGCTGGCCGCCGGCCTCGGGGTGATCACCCCGTTCTGCTCGTGCAGCGCCGTCCCCGCGTTCATCGGATTTGTCGCCGCCGGGGTACCGATCGGGGTCACCCTGAGCTTCCTGATCGCCAGCCCGATGGTCAACGAGATCGCCATCGGCCTGCTGTTCAGCCTCTTCGGCTGGCAGATCACCGCCATCTACATCGGCGCCGGATTGCTCGTCGCGATCGTCGCCGGCTGGGTCCTCGGCCGACTCGGTGTCCAGAAATGGGTCGAACCGTTCGTCTTCGAGACCAAGCTCGGCGGCCAGGTTGTCGACTCCACCGCCGGCCTGACCTTCGACCAACGCATCCAAATGGGTATCGAAGAGGTCGCCAGCATCCTGAAGAAGATCTGGCCCTACCTGCTCGTCGGGATCGGGCTCGGCGCCGTCATCCACGGCTGGGTCCCCACCGAGTTCTTCACCACCTACGCCGGCGCCGGCAACCCCCTGGGCGTCCTGGTGGCCGTCGCCATCGGCGTCCCGCTCTACTCCAACGCCGCCGGCATCATGCCCCTGGTCGAGGCCCTCTATGACAAGGGCCTGCAGATGGGCACCCTGCTCGCCTTCATGATGGCGGTCGTCGCGCTCAGCTTGCCTGAACTGATCCTGCTCCGCCGCGTCCTCAAGCCCCCGTTGCTGGCCGCGTACTTCGGCGTCACCGCGACCGGCATCGTCATCATCGGCTACCTGTTCAACCTCATCCTCGCCTGAACCCCAAACCCCACCCCTGGAAGGGACTCTCCATGATCATCAAGGTGCTCGGCCCCGGCTGTAACAACTGCAAGAAACTCGAAAACGTCACCCGGCAGGCCATCGACGCACTCGGCCTCGACGCCACCATCGAAAAGGTCACCGACTACCCCACCATCGTGGGGTACGGCGTCATGTCCACCCCCGCCCTCGTCGTCGACGAGAAACTCGTGCTCTCCGGCCGCGTCCCGAGTGCCGGCCAGCTCCGCGAGATGCTGACGTCTGTGCAACCCGGCGCGGTCTAGGTCTGATTGGCGGCGGCCATCCCGCGACTACTCAGCACATCGGCCAGCGAGTCCAACGCATGGGGAACCAGGGTGAAGTATGCCCACACCCCACGCTTGTCCCGGGTCAGTAGCCCGGCATCAACCAGGACCTTCAGATGGTGAGACACGGTCGGCTGAGTCAACCCGAGCGGCTCGGTGAGATCGCAGACGCAGGCCTCCCCACCCTCGTTGGCCGCAATCATCGACAGCAACCGCAACCTGGCCGGGTCCGCGATCGCCTTCAATGTCCGGGCGAGATCCGTTGCCGCGGCGGCGGTCAGCGGCTGATGCACCAATGGCACACAGCACACGACGTCGACCAAAGGCAGTGGGGTCCGAGACATGAAACCCAGTATGCCCGACGTATTGACAGACGTCGATGTCATGGTTCACTGTAAGGACATCGACGTCCGTCTATATGAAAGGGCCTCAGCAATGACAACTTCAGACCAGGACATCCGAGAACATGTCCGGGACCGGTACGCCGCGGCTGCGCTGTCCGTGGTGTCCGGGTCGGCGGCCAATTGCTGCGGACCATCGGACGGCCCGCAGACCAGTTGCTGCGGACCCTCGGACGCGCTGTCTGCGATCAGCGATACGGATGAGGGTGACATCTTCGGGGCCGCGCTCTACACCCCGGGTGACACCGACGGGCTCCC
The DNA here is from genome assembly GCA_963730295.1 of uncultured Actinomycetota bacterium. Taxonomy (GTDB): domain Bacteria; phylum Actinomycetota; class Actinomycetes; order Mycobacteriales; family Nakamurellaceae; genus Nakamurella. The sequence continues at coordinate 512,486 of CAVSRE010000022.1, forward strand.
CGACGAGGCCGTTCTCGCCTCCCTCGGCTGCGGGAATCCCCTGGCGGTGGCCGAACTCCGAGAAGGTGAACGGGTACTGGACTTGGGCTCGGGCGGCGGGATCGACGTCCTGCTGTCCGCGCGGCGGGTCGGCCCGACCGGTTTCGCCTACGGCCTGGACATGACCGACGAGATGCTGGCTCTGGCCCGGGCGAACGCGACCAAGGCCGGCGCGACCAATGTGGAGTTCCTGAAGGGGCAGATCGAGGACATCCCGCTGCCGGCGGACTCGATCGATGTGGTGATCTCCAACTGCGTGATCAACCTGTCAACGGACAAGTCCGCAGTGATCGCCGAGATGTTCCGGGTGTTGACTCCCGGTGGGCGGTTGGGGATCTCCGACGTCGTCGCCGAGGACGACCTGTCGCCGGCGGACCGGGCCGAACGGGGCTCCTACGTCGGGTGCATCGCCGGCGCCCTGTCCCGCAGCGAGTACCTGGCCGGGTTGGCCGCCGCAGGCTTCGTCGACCAGGAGGTGGTGTTCACCCACGAGGCCGCACCGGGCATGCACGGCGCGATCGTCCGCGCGGTCAAGCCCGTTTCCTAGGTCGACAGTGAACGCTCCGTCCGGCCCCCCTCTATCGGTAGGGTCGGCGACGACTGCGTACCGCCGACCCGCCAGAAGCTCAGACCACCAACTGGTCCCGTTCCATTCCCAGGAAGGCACCCTCCCTTGTCCGACAAGCCCAGTGTGTTGTTCGTCTGTGTGCACAACGCCGGTCGCTCCCAGATGGCCGCGGGTTTCCTGACCGCACTGTCCGACGGGCAGGTCGAGGTCCGGTCCGCGGGGTCGATGCCCGGCGACCAGGTCAATCCCGCGGCGATCGCGGCGATGACCGAGGTCGGGATCGACATCTCCGACCAGCGGCCGAAGGTGCTGACCACCGATGCCGTGCAGGCCTCCGATGTGGTCATCACCATGGGCTGTGGCGACGCCTGTCCGATCTTTCCCGGCAAGCGGTACGAGGATTGGGAACTGGATGACCCGGCCGGCCAGGGTGTCGACGCGGTCCGGCCCATCCGGGACGAGATCCGACGGCGTATCGAGGTGCTCCTCGCCGAACTGCTGCCGGCCCGGTCGTGACAAGCCGGGCGGCCAGTCTGCCGGAGATCCCGGGTCCCCGGGATCTCGCAGTCGAGCTCACCGGCGGCGGATGAGCGACCCGGACCCGCGGCGCACGGTCCGGGTGGTCGTCATCGGCGGCGGGCAGGCGGGATCGGCCGCCGGGTACTACCTGCGTCGCGCCGGGTTCGAACCGCACCGGGACTACGTGATCCTGGACGCGAACCAACGGCCAGGAGGCGCCTGGCAACACGGGTGGGAGTCCCTGCGGTTGTTCTCACCGTCGGAGTACTCCTCCCTACCGGGCTGGCCCATGCCCGCCTGGCCCGAGGGGTTCCCACCGGTCGGTCACGTCGTTGAGTACCTGACCCGCTATCAGGAGCGATATCACCTACCCGTCCGCCGCGGTGTGCGGGTCACCTCGGTACACCGCGACAGTCCGGGCGAGACAGGCTTTCTCGTGAACACCGATGTCGGCGGGTGGCGGGCCGACGCCGTGATCAGCGCGACCGGGACGTGGGATCGACCGTTCTGGCCGGCGTACCCGGGTGCCCGGTCTTTCCAGGGTCGGCAACTGCACACCGCCCAGTACCGGTCCCCCGAGCCCTACCGGGGGCAGCGCGTGGTGGTGGTCGGCGGGGGCAACTCGGCCGCTCAACTGCTGGCCGAAGTATCCACCCTCGCGTCCACCACCTGGGTGACTCTGCGGGAACCGCGGTTCCTGCCGGACGACGTGGACGGACGGGTGCTGTTCGACGTTGCCAGCGCCCGCAGCGTCGCCCTCGCGGCAGGTCGCAGTGATCAGGGCGGGGTCGCCGCACTGGGTGATATCGTGATGATCCCGACCGTGCGGGAAGCCCGGGACCGGGGAGTGCTGACCGCCCGTCCGTTGTTCCGGTCCCTTACCCGAGATGGCGTGCAGTGGGCGGACGACAGCCTGCAGCACGCCGACACCATCATCTGGTGCACCGGATTCCGGCCCGCGCTGAGCCACCTGGCCCAACTCCACCTGCCGCGGTCAGCGGGAAAGGTGACCGTCCAAGGCACCCAGGTGGTCGGCGAAACGGGGCTTCATCTCCTCGGGTATGGCGACTGGACCGGACCGGCCTCGGCCACCCTAATCGGAGTGGGCCGCACCGCCCGGGCCGCGATCGGCGAGCTCACCACGACCGGTGGGGTTCAACCGAAACGGCCGGAGATGTAGTCCCCGGACGAACGAGATCGTCCGCGCCGCAACCGTTGTCATTACCGTGACTGCAAGGAACTCGAACAACGCGTCCACCGGCTCCGCTGCCCGTCTCGGTCCCCGGCATGTCTCCGCCCGAACAAGGGGTCAGAGCGATACTCAGCGTCTACTGACCGCCAGACTGCGAAGGGCCTTGTCAAGGAGGCCCTCAGAGTCGTAGAGGGTTCGGCACCCGTCGGATAGCACGCGTGCGGTACCAGGATCCAATGGAACATTTGCCCATGCCGGTCGAGTTATGCCGAACTCGACCTGTAGGCCATTCTTCAGACGAAGGCGCAACTCGGTGACGGGGCCCCACATCGCCGTCCGAATCAGCTGGGCCCCCGGATAGAGGGCTTCGATCCAGTTCACACCGCGGACATAGTGATCAGGCACCGATGTCAGGACCACCAGATCTACGTCGCTGGCCATCTTCGGGTGGCCGTAGGCATAAGACCCGACGAGAGCCAATGCGGTGACAGGGGCCTGCGCGTTGGCCCATGACGCAGCGAGTGATATCGCCTGCTCCGCTCTACGTCGACGCCCCTTCAATCGTGCGGTCATTCATCGATACTGCCCGGCGCATCGATGGAGCCCGACCGGTTCCCGCGTAGCAGCCAGATCCCGACGACGAGAAGGACGATGTCCTGGCCGACGAGGATCGGAATCTTTGGTAGGGCCCCGACGGCGGCGAACAGATCGGTCAAGGTGTGCAGCACCATCAGTGGCCAGATGGTGCCGATCCGCAGCGCGATGGCCGCGTAACCCACCCCGAAGCACGCGGCGCCGACTGCCTGCGCCGCAACGAGAGTCACGCTGTCCCGGAACAACACATTGGCCAGATGGGAGGCCCCGAACAGCAGCGAGCCGAACAGCACGGCCGGCAGCGGGCCGGTCGGCCGCAGCACCCGCAGGACCAGGCCGCGCCACAACGCCTCTTCCATGAAGCCGGTCAGGGCGTAACCGACGACCAGCGTCGCCAGGGCATCGACCGGCCGGAACCCGGCCAGCAGCGGGACGAAAGCCAGCACCGTCGGCAGAATGAGCAGGTGCAGGTTCCGCCAGCTGCGCGGGCCGGTGAAGCCCGCCTCCCGGAACCCGCTGAGCCGCCACACCAACACAGTGACGCCCATCGCCAGCACCGCCGTGACGATCAGCGCCGCGGTCAATGGGGACATCCCGGGCGCGAGCACCCGGATGACACCTGCGGACGTCAGCACGACAGCGAGATCGACAGCGAACAAGGCGCAGGCGAGTCGCCGCGGATGGGTACCGGACAACGTGGAGCGAAGAACGCCGTCCCGATCACCGGCGGGTCTGGTCAGCAGCGGTGCGGCGGACATCAGGCCACCGCCACCCGGCGGGTGCTGAGGATCCGGGCGTGGGCGGCCGTGACCGCGACCCGGGTGAGCACCATCGCCAAGGCCATCAGCACGAACGCCGCCGTCCATGCGGCGGCGCCGGTGATCTGCTGCGCCATCGAGAATTCACCGACGGACCGGGAGGCCCATCCGGTGGCCGAATAGGCGAAGGCGATCCGGCCGCCGATGACCGCGATCCACAGGACCGCGTATCCGACGCCTGCGGTGGTGACGATCCGGCCGGTACCGTCCCGGCGCACCGGCATCAGGGCCGCCGCGCAAACACCGAGGGCTACCCCGGTCAGCGCACCGGCGAGTTCCAGCCGGGTGTCACCGGCGGTGGTGGGCAGGTCCTGCAGGAAGAACCAGCCAGCTACCAGGACCAGGACGACCGGCAGCAGCAGTCGTTTGCCGGTCACCGCTCTGGTCCCCAGGTTCGTCCCGAGGACGAAGACCAACAACGCGACGTTCAGGACCAGTTGTGCTGTGGACATGTCTTGCGCTCCAACCCATCTCGATGATCGTGGCGGCGGCTTTCCGGCGCTACAAGCACAGTAGGATCGGGCGGTCGACGCCGGATCGGCGTGCGGGTGGAACTTGCCAGCTGCTCGACTCCATCCCCGGGTGGAGACGTGGTGACGCCCTCCGCCGCACGGTGCAGACGGCTCGGTCAGGGACTGACCAGTCCGTGCCGGAATGCGTAGGTCACCAACTGGGCCCGGTCACGCATCCCGGTCTTGGCCAGCAGGTGGTTGACATGGGTCTTGACGGTCGCCTCGGAGACGAACAACGCCGTCGCAACCTCGAGATTCGACAGGCCACCGGCGATCTGGGTGAGCACATCCACCTCGCGGGGCGTCAACCCGTCCGGCACCGGCGCGGCCGCCGGGTTGCCTGCCGGGACATCGGCCGGTGTGGCGACGGCCGAACCGGCGGCCAGCGCCTCCAGCAGTCGGCGTTGCACGGAGGGGTCGAGTTGCGCCTGCCCGGCCGCGACGGTAGTGATGGCGTGCCGGATCTCCTCGGCTCCCGCATCCTTGGTGAGGAATCCGCGGGCACCCGCGCGGAGCGCCGCGAACACCCACTCGTCGTCGGAATACGTGGTCAGCACGACAACCCGCGCCCTGGCGCCGGAGGTGGTCAGCTCGTCGGTGGCCTCGACGCCGTTGCAGTTCGGCATGCGCAGGTCCATCAGCACGACATCGGGGTCGATGCGCCGGACCTGGCGGACGGCGTCATCGCCGTCGATCGCGACTCCGACGACGTCGATCCCGGGAAGAAGTCCGAGCAGCATGGCGAGCCCGTCCCGGACGACCTTCTGGTCGTCCGCGATGAGCACCCGGACATCCGGCCGTTCCGGTTCGGGAGGAGTCCCGAACCGATCCGCTGAGCTCATCGCGCTCCCCGTCTCGACTCGACCATCGCCGCCGGTCCGTCGGCCGGCGCAGTCAGTCGCACCGTCAGCACAGCGGCGACCAGGACCCAACCGAGCAACAGCACCAGGGACGCAACCAGCATGCCACCCAGCACCGGTGCCGCCGTGATCTCCACCCTGGGGTGGAGGACTCCACCCCCGCGCCGATGCGCTCGGGCCAGGTAGCTGGAACGGTGTCCGGATGAGCACCGGATCCACCCCGCCCGTTGACCCGCCACAGCCCCGGTCCGCCTCTCGGTTCCTGATCCCGCTGGGGTTGGCGGTGATCGTTGTCGTGGTGCTGGAGGCCGGTCTCGGCCCGGTCGGCTTCGGAGTCAGCGGGCCACCACTGGTGCTGACCGTCTCGTCGGCGGCCTACGCCGTCGCCGGGTACGCCTTCCTGCGCGGGGTATCTGTCGTTCCGGCTTGGGTGCTGCTGGCCGTGATGACGGTTGCCGTGCTGGCGATGCACGTGGTCGATCTGGACGGGCCGGTGATCGGACTGTTCCTGATCGCGGCGTTCATTCCGCTCCGCCCGCCGCTGCGGGGGCCGACGGTGATCCTGGTGGTCGGCACCGTTGCCTACAACCTGGTTCAGCTGTTCCTCGCGTCGGAGACGCTGTTGCTCACGATCGCCACCGACGCGGGTGTGGCGTTCTTCTTCCTGGTGGGCACGATGCTGCGACGTGAGCGTGAACAGCGGGAGGAACTGGCCCGGTTGATGGCCGAATTGGCCGAGAGCCGGCGCGCCGAGCAGGCGGCCATTGTGGTCGCCGAGCGCGCGCGACTGGCGCAGGACCTGCACGACGTGCTCGCGCACACACTGTCCGGACTGGCACTGCAGTTGGAGGGAGCGAACCTATTGGCGACCACCACCCCGGCCGACCCACGGTTGGTGGACACGGTCAAACGGGCGCACCAGCTGTCCAAGAGCGGGCTCGCCGAGGCGCGGCGGGCGGTCGGCGCCCTGCGCGGCGACGAGTTGCCCGGACCGGAACAGATCGCCGACCTGGTCGCCGAGCACCGACTCGCCAGTCGCGGCTCCGTCACGTTCGGTGAAACCGGCAGCCCGGTCAGCCTTTCTCCGGAGGCCGGCCTTGCGCTGTACCGGGCCGCGCAGGAGGCGCTGTCCAATGTCCGCAAGCACGCCGGGAATGCCGACGTCGATGTCGCACTGGTTTGGGCCGACGATCACGTGGAGTTGACGGTCACCGACACCGGCGCCGGCTCGCTCGTGAGCCTCGGCGGATCCGGCTACGGGCTGTCCGGGATGGCCGAGCGGGTCACCGCCGTCGGCGGCAGCGTGGACAGCGCTGCGCTGACCGGGCAGGGGTTTCGGGTACACGTCAATGTGCCTACCGCCGGTCGGGTCCCCGGCCGCCACCGATGAGTGGCCGGAGCCCGGCACCGACACGCTTCTCGACAGAATCCCGACCCTGGCCGACCGGGCCGCACAACACCTTCGCCGGATCGGCGGCGATCGGCCGGGGCTTCAGATGGTGATCGCGATCTTTCCTTTGACGTTGCCCGCGTCCAGCTGCCGCATGGCCGTGGGTACCTGGTCCAGCGGATAGGTCCGGTCGATGCTCGGGGTCACAGTGCCGGCCTCGATGTGACCGGCGAGGACTCTCAGGTCGCCGGCTCGCTCCTTGGACGCGAGGCCGGTCAACCGTTGACCGACGAACGGTGTCAGGATCAGGGCCCGCAACTGCCGATCGATCCCGCCGGTCAGATTGCCCTTGTTTTCACCGCCCACGATCACGACGGTCCCCGTGGGGGTGAGTGCGCGTCGAAGCTTGGAGAGCGTCGAATTGCCGGCGATATCGATGATCAGGTCGTAGTGATGCGCACCGTCGGCGAAGTCCTCCCGGGTGTAGTCGACGACATGATCAGCACCGAGACCTGTTACCAGGTCGAGCTTGTTGGTGCTGCACACCCCGGTGACCTCCGCCCCGAATGCCTTGGCCAACTGCACCGCGAAGCTGCCGACACCCCCGGAGGCGCCGATGATCAACACCCGCTGTCCGGCCTGCACCTGCCCGGCCGTCAGGGCCTGCAGAGCGGTGCCGCCGGAGATCCCGACGGTCGCGGCCTGCTCGAACGAGACGTTTGCGGGTTTGTGAGCGAGTTTGTCCTCGCGGACCGCGGCGTACTCGGCGAAGGAACCACGGCTCATGCCGAAAACCTCGTCGCCCACGGCAAACCTGGTTACCGCCGAGCCGGCCGCGACGACGGTGCCGGCGACGTCCATCCCGGGCACCCGGTTCTTCGGCCTGCGGAATCCGAATCCGATGACCCGCATCAGATAGGGCCGGCCGGTCATCAGGTGCCAGGTCCCCCGGTCCAGACCGGCCGCGTGCACCCGTAGCAACACCTCGGTGTCGGCGATGTCGGGTCGGGTGATCTGTGCCGACCGGAGCACCTCGGCGGAGCCGTAGCTGTCCTGCACGATCGCCCGCATCATTCGTCCCGTCGTCCTCTGATCCGTACCGGTGGTCGCAGACTGCTTGCCGTCAAATCCCATGATCGCTTCCCTTCAGGTATGAATTGATTCCGTCTTACTTAGTACGGAACTGTATCGTACTAAGTACGACAGCGCTAGTGCGGACCGAACAAAGTGCCGAGACTCGCGGCATGCTCCTCTTCGGAACTTCTGGTTGCTGGCCTTACTAAGTACGAGCGTATGGTACTAAGTACGAGTGAGCCAGTGTTCGGGAGGCACGATGGAAAAACCAGTCAACGGCAGTACCAAGGAACGCGTTCCACTCAGCCGGGACCGGGTGCTGGCCGGTGCGATCACTGTCGCCGACACGGGCGGGATCGGGGCGCTGACCATCCGCACGCTCGCCCAGGAACTCGGTGTCAAACCGATGTCGGTGTACCACTACGTCGCCAACAAGGACGAGATCCTCGACGGAATTGTTGATCTCGTCTACGCCGAGATCGACCTGCCGGTGCCCGGCGAGAATTGGCGGACCGAGATGCGGCGACGAGCAGGCTCCGCACGCGAGGTACTGACGAAGCACCCCTGGGCCCCCCCGTTGCTGCAGTCGCGTCTGAACCCCGGACCGGCAACGCTGCGACACCACAACGCCTTCATCGCCACCCTCCGCGCGGCGGGCTTCTCGGTGGAACTGACCGCCCACGCATTCGCGCTTGTCGACAGTTACGTCTTCGGGTTCGCCCTGTCGGAGAACGCGCTACCCATCCACGGCCCGGACAGCGTCGCCGACACCGCAGCGTCGATGATGCATTTCTTCGACGCCGAGGCATACCCGTCCCTGCTCGAGTTCACCGTGGAGCACGTCATGCGTCCCGATTACGACTTCGGCGAAGAATTCGCGTACGGGCTCACCGTCATCCTCGACGGCCTCGCCCGGTCACTCACCGACAATGACGGCGCACCTCCGGACCCGCCGCGGAGCAAGGCAACAAAACCCGCCAGGGCACGATCGAGAACTTCCACCGGTTGATGTCGGCGGGGCCTTTCGTGGCTGAAGTTGTCGGCTTTCCGTGGTTCTGCTTGCTCTAGGGTCGAATACGGCTAACCCACCGGGTTCGGGACCCCGCGGCCTCCGCTCGCGCGTAGGAGTGTCCGATTCGTCGGTAGCACGGGACGGTCGTCGGCGCCGCTACGGAACGGGCCTTCCTGACACTTGCCGAAAAGGAGCACGCCATGATCGCCAAGACCGGCCCGTACGCCGCACGACTCGACGTTGACTACCCGGAGAAACTCGACCGGGTCACCACCGCATTCCGGATCCTCTGGATCATCCCCATCGCCATCGTCCTGAGCGTGCTGTCCGCGACCACTACCTCAACGACCACCCTGGTCACCGCGTCCGGCGAAGTGTTGGCGCAGGTCTCCCGATCCGCTGGCGGCATCGTTGGCGCACTCTTCGCCGCCACCCTGCTCATGATCTTGTTCCGGCAGCGGTATCCCCGTTGGTGGTTTGACTTCGCGCTGCAGTTCAACCGCTTCTCCGCCCGGGTCGCGGCCTACGGCGCCCTGCTCACCGACCGCTACCCCTCCACTGTCGAGGAGCAGTCGGTGCACCTGGACTTCGACTATCCCGACGCCGAGCAGGACCTCAACCGGTGGCTTCCGCTGGTGAAGTGGCTGCTGGTGATCCCGCACCTCATCGTGCTCTTCTTCCTGTTCATCGGCGCGCTGTTCGCGATAGTCATCGCCTGGTTCGCCATCCTGTTCACCGGCCGGTATCCGCGCAGCCTGTTCGACTACGTCGTCGGCGTGGGACGGTGGGGGCTGCGCGTCTCCGCCTACGCCACCCTGCTCGTCACCGACCGCTACCCGCCGTTCAGCCTCCGCTGAGCGGAAGTTGGCTGGCCCGGTCAGAGTCGGCGAATGGTGGCTTCGGACGGTTCTGCCGGATCGCCGGGCGCGGAGATCGTGGCGGGGGCGGGCGCCGGCCATCTTGCGTGGCTTGCGGCACGGGGCGCGGGCGGTCGACTGGTTACCGGTCGCTGCGCGGGGTCACACGCCGCCATCGGGTCGGCGGTGTCGTGCCAGCAGTCGAAGAACGCGATCAGGTCGTAGGGCCCGGTGATCGAGAACGCGTCTGCGACCTGGAATCGGACCCGCTCCGCGACGCCGGCTCGGGCTGCCGCCTCGACGGCGGCGTCGATGGACGGGGCAGTCCGCCACCGACGCTTACCACTGCAATATCCACCCCGTACCGTGGTAGAGGGTCAAGCCCTGAGCTGTACAATTCGGACATGCGTAGCGGCCAACTTGCCGCCGCCTATGGCGTGCATCCAGAGGCGCTCCGGTACTACGAGCGGCGAGGAATTCTGCCCGCACCGCCACGCGATCGGTCGGGCTACCGCGACTATCCCGGCAATTCCGTGCAGCGAGTCCGCACGATCAAGCAAGCCCAGGGGCTTGGCTTGAGCCTCGCCGAGATCATCGACCTCCTCCGCATGAATCCCGCCGGTGTCATCACCTGCGGCGACCTGGCCGCCGGAATCGAACCCAAACTCGCCGAGATCGACGCAAAGATCGCGGATCTCCGCGAACTGCGCATCCATCTGGACAACCTGCTTTGCACATGCTGCCGTGGCGGCGACCCGAACCGGCCTTGCGGACAGACCTCGGTGTCGTCCTTCGACAAGGCAGCGAGCCCCACTGGACCCGACCCGATATCACCGACCTGGCTTGGCCTCGCACCACCGATACACCGTCGGCGCGAGCGTCCAACAGCAACAAGCCGATGATCATGGGCGCATAAGGCAGGAACCGTCTGCGAAGACCAACAGGTCGCGGGCGGTCTGTGTTGGGGGCATCCGGACGTCGGCGATGATCAGATCGGGTTTGTGTGCTCCGGCGGCGATTCTGGACATTGGTGTGGGCGCGATTACCCGGTGAGATGCGAACGGATCACCGCCTCAGGCGTCTGAGGATCGGTGCGACTCATCGTCAGTGGAGGGTCGGCCGTCACTTGACGTCCTGGAGGACATTCGGATGCTGCATACGAAACGACCAGTCCGAGCGTTTGTCGCGGTTCTTGCGGCAACCGTGTTGGCCGCCAGTGCAGCCTGCTCCGGCGGGCAGCTCGGGGGTCAGGCCACCCCGGCCGCGCAAGCCGCTCCGGTCGCCGCGGTGACGGCGTCGCCCGCCCTCGGCGACACCGCGGTGTCGCCGGTACAGCCGGTGAGCATCTCCGTCGCCCGGGGCGACCATCACCGAACTGACGGTGACCAGCCCCGCAGGCGCGCAGGTCAAGGGCACGATATCGCCGGACAAGACGACCTGGACACTGGCCGAGCCATTGGGTTACGGCAAGACCTACACCGTCACCGGCACCGCGACGGGTACCGACGGCAAGGACGTGCCCATTACCGGCAGCTACACCACGGTGACCCCCACCGACAAGATCACCAGCAGAATCTCCCCCGGCGACAACGTCGTGGTCGGCGTGGCTGCACCGGTCATCGTCCGGTTCGGCTCCAAGCCGGCCGACAAGGCGCTGATCGAAAAGCACGTCACCATCACCACCACCCCGAAGGTCGAGGGCGCCTGGGCGTGGATCACCCACGACGGCGACACCTGGCCGTCGCTGGACTGGCGACCCAAGGACTACTGGCCCGCCGGCACCACCGTGCACGTCGAATCCGACCTGTACGGCCTGGACCTGGGCGGAGGACAGTTCGGTGGCGACAACGTCACCAGCGACTTCACCATCGGCCGCAACCAGGTGGTCAAGGCCGACGCCAACGCGCACACCATGGTCGTTCAACAGAACGGCGTCACCGTGGCGACCTACGACGCTTCTTACGGAAGTGGTGACGTCATCGGCGACCCGAACCGGGTGACCCGCTCAGGGATCCACATCGTGATGGACAAGAAGGAAACCACGACGATGAGCAACCCGGCCTACGGCTACACCAATGTCACCGAACACTGGGCGGTGCGGATCAGTGACAACGGAGAGTTCATCCACCAGAACCAGGCCACCGTCGGTGACCAGGGCGTGGACAACGTCAGCCACGGCTGCGTCAACCTGTCCGCACAGGACGCCCAGGCCTACTTCCAGACCGCCATCTACGGCGACCCTGTCGAGGTCACCGGCACCAGCGTGCAACTCTCACCGGCCGACGGCGACATCTACGACTGGGCCATCCCCTGGACCGAGTGGACCACCCTGTCCGCCAACTGAACGTGTCGAGGGGCGCTATCAGCTGGACCCCCTCCGGGCGCTGTCCCCACTCATGACCCGCTCATTGCGCTCCTCCCGCCCTTGCACCTTCATGCAACCGGTGCTATAACAAATCTATTCCTTCCGCAACATATGCGGTGGGATGCGGAGCACGCGTCAAAGGAGAGAACCCGGGAGGTGGTTCGTGATGCTCATGCGTACCGATCCGTTCCGTGATTTGGACCGGTTGACCCAACAACTGCTGGGCACCAATGCCCGACCGTCGGCGATGCCGATGGACGCCTGGCGGGACGGGGAACAGTTCGTGGTGGAGTTCGACCTGCCGGGGGTGAGCCCCGACTCGGTCGACCTCGATGTCGAGCGCAACGTGCTCACCGTGACCGCGCAACGACCGCCGCTGGACGAGAAGGCTGAATTCCTGGCCGCTGAGCGGCCGCGGGGCGTGTTCAGCCGGCAACTGATCCTGGGCGACAACGTGGACCTGGACCGGATCCAGGCCGGCTACCGGGACGGGGTGCTACGCCTGGTCATCCCGGTCGCGGAGAAGGCAAAGCCTCGGAAGATCACCATCAACCAGGACGCCGGCACCGACCAGGCCATCACCCCGGGCCCCAACGGAAACGGCAAGCCGCGCAACGACAACACCGTCGACGCCACCGCAATGGCCTGACCGGTCACTCGTAGTCCCCTGCACGGGGGTTTCGCTGCCGAGCGAAACCCCCACAGGGGATTACAACCGAAACATCCGTCGCACGTACTGGGACCTGACGAAGAAGGATCCCCCCGAATGGGCCGCGTACTGACCTCGGCGACCACCGGTCGGGTGCCGGCACTCAGCGTCGATCCCCCGGCAGTCAGCAAGGAGGAGCAATGACCGATCCGTCCACCGCCGACCTGCCATTAGGGGTCCCGGAAGCGGACCTGCTGGAGCAGCGGGCACCCATCGACTGGCCGGAACTACGCCCGGACGAGGCAACCGCCGTCCCGGAGAGGGTCACCGACAAGATCGTCGACGAAGGCGATTTGCTGGAGCAGGCACGGCCGGCTGGGGCCTGCGCTGATGACGACGGCCACCCGCACGATTCGTCTGGCCTGCGGGAATAGCTGCAGCGCCACAGCGTCATGCGTCCGGGACCGCGAGCATCTGTGTCGGACGGCAACGGCCACCGGAATGAACCGGTGGCCGCCCCATCAGTCTGTCGGGGTGACCACGCACGCTGCCTGCTGCACGGGTGCGTCACGAGACGCGGCTGCGGTGTCCCATCAACGGGTTGTCCGCACGAGTTATCCCAACGGTGCAGGCGACGCGGCGTGGCCACGATCTGGGTCGATGGCTACAGGCTTCGCTCCGATCACATCACCATCCCTTCAATTCACCACGGTCAACGGGTGGGTAGGCCAAGTCTCGGGCGGAGGTGATCGTTCCCGCCGCCACCGCCTGCCGGGTCGGTTCCCCGCTCGCCACTGCCGAGTGGTTCCGGACATTGTCCGCTGCAACGACGACGCCCGGTCGGCCCCCGCGGCGTCAGTCATGCTGGACCGCCGCCCGGGTGTCCGAGCCAGGGTTTCGCAAGGCTCGCTCACGATCGCGTCGAACTCCGCCCGCAACCACTCCTCGTCCTGGCAGACCAACGCCCAGAAATCGGCGTCCACCACCCCGAAACCGAGTGCCGCGCCGGTGTCCTCACGGCCGAGCATGCCCTCTCACCCCTTGACGGTCATCCAAAAAGACCTGCTGATGTATGACTGCTGGTGTAGATTCGTTATATCAATTGTCACAGGCTCAGGCAAGAGGATCGAGGAAAAACTTGTCCGGTAACAGTTCTCGGGGATTCGTGCCGCCGGAACCGGCCAGTGACGGCACCACCGGCGTCTATGGCATCACCGTCGCCGCGGACCTGGCCGGGATGAGCGTGCAAGCGTTGCGACTCTACGAACGCAAAGGACTGCTCGAACCCAGCCGCACCTCGGGGGGCACCCGCCGATACTCCGACACCGACATCGCCCGACTCCGCCGCATCGGCATCCTGATCAACGACGGCATCAACCTGACCGGAATTGCCCGGGTCCTCGGCCTGGAAGCCGACAACGCCGACCTTCACGCGGACAACGCCGGCCTCCGCACCCGAAACGCCAGCCTCACCACCACCAACGCCGCGTTGCTCGCCGACAACACCACACTCACCGCCGACTACTCCGCCAACCGCTCACCACAACGGGAACACACCGGATAAACCCCGAGCGGCGACCCAGAGCACGCCGAACCCGCGTACCGAAAAAGCGTCCCGGCCGCGAATGGCCTGACAAGCCGGCAATCGCAGAATTCGTCGAAGAATCCATGAGTAGGACCAAAGCCCCTGACCGGTGCGAGCGGGGATCGCTAGCGTCGAGCACAGGCGACGGTCATCGCCGAACTCCGGTTCAGGTTGATCGCTCAGCGGCGGAGGTGAGACACATCGTGGCTGACGTCGACCCAGCGACCGTGCGGAGTGACGCACGGCAGTGGCGCGGGCTCCTCGTCACGGGGGCGTGGAGCGCCTTCGCGAGTGTCGTGATGGTCGTCGTGCAGATCGTCATCCGCATCCTCTGGCCACCACCTGAGTCGACGGCGGGGTTCTTCGAACTGCTGCTGGACAACCCGGTGCAGGGCCTGGTCTCGCTGGACCTGCTGTACATCGTCTCGAACGTCCTGATCTACCTGGTCTATCTCGCACTGGCCGTCGTGCTGTGGCGGGTCAGCCGGTCGGCCGTCGCTATCGCGCTCGCGTTCTGCGTCGTCGGGATAGCTGCCTACATGAGCACCCCGCGCCCGGTCGAAATGTTGGCCCTCGCCCACGCGTACGCCGACGCCGACGCCGCGACCCGCACCGCCCTGTTGGCCACCGGAGACGGCATGCTCGCGACGTGGAACGGCACCGCCTACGACATCTACTACTTTTTCACCCTCGTGACCTTGGCGGTCCTGGCCATCCTCATGCTGCGATCCTCGATCTTCAGCCGCGCCACGGCGGTGTGGGGTCTGGTCAGCGCCGTCCTGATGACGGTCCCCACCAACTTCGGTCCGGTCGGCATGGCCTTCGCGGTGGCGTCGTTGGCGCCGTTTTCGGTGTTCGCCGTCCTGGTCTGGCAGCGCCTGCTGCAGCTCGCTGGCCCGGCGAAGCCGGTAGTGGCCGCAGCAGGTTCACCGGAGCGGCAAGCGGCCAAGTCGGGCCGAAAGCCCTGGCCGTGACCAATCGAAGACGGCGGCCCTTGCCGACAGATCGCTGATGTCGCAGTCCAAGTGATCGGCTAGCTGCCGGTCAGCAGGCCGGCCAGGGTCACGCCCCAGGCGTGCGCGCGCTCAGGTTCGCCAGGCTCCAGCGGGCCCTTCACGTCCGCCACGCGGAAGTGCTCGGCAGGCACCAGACGGGTCCCTCCGAGTTTCGCCAGGCCCTTCTCGATGCTCGTCGAGGCGTGGTCCATCGCCACGACGACCTTGGGATGCGAGCCCCGGGTGTCGTAGGCGACCGTCCGCAGCCCGGTGCGGAGGGCGGCGCTGCCGAGCCACTCGCGCACACCGATTCCCTGGCTGACCAGCGGGACATCCGCCTTGGCCTCGGCGTTCTGACGCGTGTTGGGTCTCGGCATGCTCCAGGCGTGGTTGGGTGACCCCACGACGAGGAGGTCGACGTCCGAGCCGATCGCAGTCGGGGCGATACCCACCTCGATCGCCTCGGCTGCCACCCCCGCCTCGTTCAGCCCAGCCGCGATGGCCAGCGCCACCTGCTGGTTGTCGCCGAACATGGACTCGTAGATCAGCATGGCCCGCATACGGCAACTCTATCCCGCATGATCGCGACGGGAAGCTGACCGACCACGAAGGCCAGGCACTGCCGGGTCGACGCCGAGATGTGCTGCCTACCAGGTACTTAGGCGTTGCGGAGGGCGGCCGGGAGCGAAGTGGCGACGAGCGGCCCGGGGATTGGCGGTGCCGAGCAATCCAGCGCCGTCAGTTCAACACCGCTCAGCGGCGTGCCCAGAACAGCACCGGTAGGAGGAGCACGGCAAGCACTCCACCGCCGAAGGCCAGGGTGCTGTAGCCGGCGGCGGACATGACCACTCCCGATAAGGCCCCGCCGCCGGCCCCGGCCAGTGCCACGAGGACATCAATGGAGCCCTGGGTGCGGGCCCGGTTGGCCGGCACGGTGGCGTCAACGACCAGCGCGGTCCCGGAGATCAGCCCGAAGTTCCACCCCAACCCGAGCAGTGCGAGCGCGACGATCAGCCCGGCGAGGGAATCCCCCGGGGCCAGGGCGCCAGTCACACCGGCCAACAGCAGCGTCACGCCGGCCGCGATGGCCATCTGCGTCCGACCGACCCGATCGACCAACCACCCGGTCACCAATGACGGGAGAAACATCGCAGCGATGTGCACGCCGATGACCACGCCGACCTCTCCGAGGCCGTGGTGGTTCGCCCGCATGTGCACCGGAGTCATCGTCATGATCGCGACCATCGCTATCTGGGTCAGCACCATGACGGCTGCCCCGACATACGCCCCGACGCCGGGCTTCGGTGCGTGCTCGGCAGTCACCGCTGCTCCTGCTACCGGTCGCGATTCGGCGACGGCCAAGCGGCGGGCGAGCAGGAACGGGTCCGGGCGTAACAACACGAACAGCACGAGCCCGGCGGCCAGGTAGGCCACCGCGGCCAGCAGGAACGGGCCGGCGAGAGCGGGTATTCCCAGCGTCGCTGCCCAGGCGCCGAGCGGCTCGACCAGGTTCGGTCCGGCGACGGCCCCAAACGTGGTCGACACCAGGGCAACGCTGATCGCGATGCCCCGACGATGCGGTTGGGCCAGGTCGGTTCCCGCGTACCTGGCCTGCAAGTTGGTGGCGGTCCCAGCGCCGTAGACGAACAGTGCGGCGAACAGCAGCGGGACATTGCCGGTGACCGCGGCGGCGACAACGCCGATCGCACCGATCCCGCCGGCCGTGAAGCCGGCCGCCAGGCCAACCCGGCGTCCCCACTGTTGGGTGGACCGGCCGATCAAGTAGGCCGCCAACGCCGAACCGAGGGTGAACAGTGCGGTTGGCAGCCCGGCCATGCTGTCGCTGCCCAGCATCTGCTGGGCCAGCAATGCCCCGACCGTCACACCGGCAGCCAATCCGGCGCCGCCGAGTATCTGGCTGATCACGACAACGGTCAGGGTGCGCTTTTGTACCTTCGCCCGGTCCTGCCCGAGAGCGGCCCGATCCGCGAGATCTGCGTTGGCGGCCCGGTCGCTAGACGACGTCAAGGGACACCTGCTTGGTGACCCGCCACTCGATGACACCCTCGCCCATCGCCCTGGCATCAACGCCGTGCCCGCGGAGCCACGCTGCGGACTCACGGGCCAACCGGCACAACTCGCCGCGGCAGTAGACGACAACCTCGGCGCCGGGTGGGATCTCCGAGTGACGCTGCTCCAGCTCGGTCATCGGGATGCTGAGCGCGCCTGGAAGGTGACCGGCGTCAAACTCGGTCCGCGGACGCACATCGATAACCGTCATGTCGGCGGTGATCGCGGCCGGGTCGATCGACGGGCCACACTCTCCACCATCGGCAGCACCCAGGTAGGCGCCCACCGCGTCCCGCAGCCGCGGGTCGCGGCGCAGACCGACCCGTTTCGCGGCCAGATACAACTCGGCCACGTCGTCGCCGGCGAGCCGGTAGTAGATCGTCGTCCGCTCCCGGCGGGTGGCCACAAGGCCGGCCTGCCGGAGTATCTGCAGGTTCGTCGAGGTGGTCGTCACCGCCATGCCCGCCACCCGGGCCAGTGCCTCCACCGCGTATTCGCCCTGCGCGAGCAGCTCGACCAGCTCCAATCGGCGTCCACTGGCCATGGTCTTCACGACGTCGGCAAAGGTATCGAAGACCAACGCCCTACCGCATTCTTCGATATTCCGAGGATTCATGGAACAAACGCTAGACGGGCGGTTCCCTCTTGGCCAAGCCCGCACCCGGGTTTCCGCTTCGCCGACCTTGGCTGAAAGGCTCCGTTGCGGCCTGGTCAGTGAACACGCCACCTGGACCCGCAGGATCTACCGGCTCAACCCGGTCCGGCGATCTACTGAATGAACACCGGTGGCTGCAGATAGATCTCCCGGCGATACGCGGCGAATGTGGTCGGTGGGAACAACTCGACGTATCCGATCACACCATCCACTTCGGACCACGCGACGCCACGATCGGCCACGACGTGCAGAACGGCGAGCTTGCCCTGCCGGGAGGGCAGGAACTCACCGTTCGACCCGACGGCCGTGCGCAACGTGTCGCTGGTCAGGCCGTCGGGTACTGCGGTCGATCCGACATACACCAGCACGACCTGGTTGTCCCGGAGGTGAATACGTTCGCCGGCGGGTGCCTCGATGACGTCGAGATCGAGCAGACCCTGATACCCGGTGATGTGTTCGCGTTGATCCCCTGTCGCGCCGGTGACTTCGGTCGCAACTGCGAGGGTGGCGCCGGATAGCGTCAACAGTTGCTCGAGAGTGATCATTCCCCGGACCCACTCGACGAGGCAGCGGTCTGCAGGACCTTGGTGATCTGCGGGGGTTTCCACCCGTCCACCATCTTCGCCAGGAAGGCTTCACGCTGGGGAGCAACCCGCTTCAGCATTGGCCTGTTGATGAAGAAGATCGCAGTGGATTCGCACAGATCCTCAGCCGCGCCTCCGGTCGCCCCGTATCTCGTGGGAGGGATCTCGGCATCCACCTTGCCGCTCGGGGTGTACCTGTCGACCCAGAAGTCCAACGCCGAGATCCAGTTCGCGAGCTCGGTCGGCTGAATCAACCCGTGCGCCATTTCGTGGATCGCATTGGCTTCCAGCGTGGTTGCGTTGTCCTTCGTTGACTTGCCCTCGGCGACATAACGGGCATCGGACAGGTCTGTGACCGTGTTGAACAAGCCGACGTTGCTCGATGCACCGAAGTACTCGCCCATCGTGCCTCTCTCGACCTTGCCCGTGGCTGTATTTCGATCGATCGCCTCCTGGACGCGGCCGATGGTCGTCACGCCCTGGGCTTTTGCGCCCAATGGTGATGCGACGCGTTGCGGACCGAGAATCAGTGTGAAGTGGGTGACCGCGGCCTGCAAAGCCCTGAGCTCCTTCATCTTCCACACAGCAGTCTGCAGCTTGGCGAATTCCTCGGCCATGACCTTGGAATACTGCACCTTGATCGCATCGACTGTTGCCTGCGACGAGAGGTCGATTCCGTAGTTCATTTCCAGGTCGGCAATGATCTGTTCCGCTTCGGCCTGATCGGACTCCTTCTCGATCTGGACCTTCTCGCCGCCGCCCTTGCCCAGCATGATCACCCTGGGAAGTGTGGCGACCACCGGCGTCGCGGTCGGGCCAGGCGTCTTCTCGCGCGCACCGAACCATCCGGAAACGGTGGTGTAGAGATCGTCGAAGAATCCTCGCCGAATGACCGGAGCGCTGCCGACCGATGGGCGCAGGTCGGCTTTGCGGCGCAGCGCGTCCAGGCCCGCGACTGGCGAGGATGTTCGTGATTCGGCAAGCTCATCCAGTCCCGGCCCGACACGGGAGGCCTGCCGACGAAGGGTTTGCAGGATGCGACTGGCGGTCACGTCTGCCTCGGCCTCCGTAGGATCCCCCGCGCGACCGATGGTCGGCGTCGAACCTGCGCCCGAGGTAGCGCCCGACAGGTTCTGCGCGACGTGGGCAAGCTCGTGCACCAGCAACCGCTGCCCGGTCGACGAGTCAGGTGCGTATGTTCCGCCGGTGAAGTACACATCAGTGCCAAGGGTGAAGGCTCGGGCCTGCATCGATCGCGAAATATGGTCGGCCTCGGGGTCGTGATGCACGCGCACTGCGCTCAGGTCCACTCCCAGTAGTCCACCCACCGGTTCGGCCATGGTTGCCGGCAGCCGCGTGCCGGCACCCCTGCGACGGGCCAGTCGAGCGGCAAGCCCTGGCTCGACCTGCGTTCCACCCAACGGATCCGCGGTCGATCCCGAAGGAGGATCCTGCACCGCCGGCATCCGCTCGATCGTCGGCCCCACCAGACCCGGAATCGGCACGACGTGGAAGTACTCCTGACCCTTCTGGGCCGGATCGTGCTGAATTTCGGTTGGACGGCTGACCAGGTCCCGGCTGCCTGTGCCTTGTTGACGTGCGACGACCATGGCATCACCATCTGGACTCGGGACCCGCGAGCAAGCCGCTCAATAGACCTGGAACTTACTCGGGCCACTGCTTGACCGCACAAGATCACGGTCAAGCGACCGACGGCGACCGGGGGTGCGCGAAGCGGGTCGCCGAGTACCACGCCGACGATGTCACCGCGTGTGCCGCTGACGTGCACGACAGACTGTCCCGGGTATGTGTGCAGCGCTGCAGCCGTTTAGCTGATCAGGACCGTTCGGGTCACCTGACCATTGGCCTCCCAGTACGTACGCCTGCTGGCCAGGTACGGATCATCCGGAGCCGGCTGAATTTCACCGTGATCGCCGAACGCCCGTGATCGGATCGAGTAGGTGCCCGCCGACGGTCGACCCCAATCGAACGTCCAGAAACTCCAGGAGAACTCCTTATCCCCGTGGGTTCGCATCCGGCGTAACTTGGCCCGCTGCCACGGCCCGGTGTCGATCTGCACTTCGACCCGGTCGATCTCGCCGCCCCAGGCCGCACCCTGAATGGTGTGCAGCGCATCGCGTCTGACCACTCTGGCCGGCGCCGACTTCAAACGGACGTGGCCAACCGTTGTGAAGGTCCAGACGGTCTTCCCGGCAACCACCTCTTCGCGGATGCTGACGTAATCACGTGCCATGAACCGTCCGGCATATCGGCCATCCCGCAATTCGATCCGGGTCAGCCATTTGACATTTGCCACTCCATACCAGCCGGGAGCGATGAGCCGGACTGGATAGCCGTGCGACGCCGGTAACGGGGCGCCATTCATTTCGTAACACAGGATGTTGTCCGGGTGCATGGCATCGGCCAAGCTCATGCTTCTGGCGAATTGTTCAGTGATCGACAAGTCAAGGCCACCGGTGGAATCGGACTCGGTGGTGCCGCTGACCCCGCCGGCAAGAATGCCGGAGTTGTCTCGGACCGTCACCGGGCCTTCGTCGGCCCCCCAGAAGACAACCTCGATGCCTTCGTGCTTCGGCGCGGCGCGCCGGAGCACCGCGGCAAGGGAGGTTCCCGCCCATCGGGCGTTGCCGATACCACTGACGAAAAAGGGTGCCCCGTGATTCCCCGAGCATTCCAGGGTGAAGTCGACCTCCCGCCGAGGCCGCCCTTTGATATCGGTCAGGCTGATCGATTGCGGGTGGTCAACGAGGCCGTCGACCGTCAGTGCGTAGGTCTCCGCGGTCAATGCGGGCAAGTTGTAATGTTTTGCCGTGAAGAACTGCTCGCTGGGGGTGTACCAGGAACTGAGTTTCTCCCAGGTCAGGGGCGTTGTGACATTCTCTGAAGCCGCGGGGGGTATCGGGTCCGGTTGGTCGAGCCAGTCGAGCACGATTTCCGGGCCCGCGCCAGCCGACCTGGCCTGCGCCGGAACCGCGACATTCACCACCGTCATGCTTGCCAGACCGGCGACGGCACCGGCCTTGAGGACAGTCCTTCGCGACAGTTCATGTTGACGCATTCCGCACACCCACCCAGTCGGTTTGCCGGTTGACATTTCCTTACGCAATGCTGACATTCCAGCGTCACGTTGGTTTTGCGTCCGTGTCGATTGCAGTATTCATACTCCCTGCACCTCGTCTTGTCGAGATATCGATTGCCAGACTTTTGGAATGCACTGATCGTTAGAAACTGACGATCAAGTCGAATAACGGCAATTGCAACCCAGTCCTTCGTGCGCCTAGGTAAATGCGGCTATGAACGGTCGCACTGGCGAGGTGTCCCTTCGAATCGTGACTGGGCAATGACACCTGAAAAACGGGCGGGCAATAGCAAAGCTGGCTCTGGTTCTCGATCCAGAGCGCGACCCCTGCCCACTGAGGCCGCGGCGGGTGCGGGCCATCAGCTGCCCGTCCGGACTGTCGGGGGGCCGACCCACTGCCCGACCGTCGGAGCCCGCTCGCCCCGCAAAGCGGCTCGTCGAGCGACGTCAGGGTGTCCGGGCGGTGCAGTCCAGGTACTCCACGGCACCGATACGCGGCAGGACAAACCGGGCCGGGAACGGCGCCCAGGACACCGTAGGATCCGATCCCAACAGTGGCTCAACCAGGTCCACATCGTGTCGCCGGGTTCGGATGCTGCACCCGCCGGCCGCGCGAACGTTCTTCACCCAGTCGGTTTCCGCCCCGTAGGTCAGCGCGAACCGATAGCCACCCGGCCGCGGGAATACGTTGATCGGGATCCGATACAGCCGACCCGATTTCCGGCCGCGATGCGTCAGGATCGCGAACCCCGGTGCCCACCCCGCGAACACCCGGGTGACGCGGTTCGTCACTCGCTTGTTGAACCGGGCAACACTCATGGGGATCGGCATCAGATCTCCTTCCAAAGGTGGCGGGACGTGATTTACCCGTCTGGCTTCTACTAATAGCCTCCGAAACCGGACTCGGCGGCGATGATCGCATCCACGTCGATCCCCGCACACTCGTCGGCCGATAGCAGCCCGTCCTTACAGAGCTGCGCCGTCTGCACTTCACCGGACGTGGGACCCTCACCGCAGATCGTCCCGCATCGGAGATAATTGGGAACGGTTTCGCCGGGGGCGATTCCGGCGGCGATCGCGCGGGCCGCGGTCTCCGGTGAGATCCAGTGACCGTTGGGGGTGTACCAGCCGTCGATGCCCGTGCCCGTACCGGCGGCCGTCGGCTGCGCCACCGCCGACTCTGCCGTGGCCTTTTCTGCCGCGGATCGTTCTGCTGACTGCTCCGCTGCTTCCGCCCCCGCCGAGGCACTGGACCTTGGCCGTGATGCTGCCGCAGGACCCGGGCTCGAGGCCACCGCGGTCACCGCCGTCGAAACGGTAGGTGTGCTCGTGCTGCCTGGGGTGTCCGGTGCTGCCGATGTGCACGCGGTGAGTGCGATCGCTGTCGCCGCCGCCAGCCCAACAAGCATTCCGGTTGTCGTCACTCGTCTCGTGGTTCGAACCATTGGATGTCTGGACACCGCTCCCCCTGACAAACGATCGAGCATCCGCCCGGACTTTCACTCTGGACCGCCCGCCGCTGGATGGCGAGGGTCGTTGTACCCCAAAGGTCCCAACAGGAAAGGGCCGACCGAACCTGAGTCGAGGCATCAGGCCGAGGCGGTCAGTCCGTCGACAGTCGAGAGTGCCAGGTGCAGCTTCGTTCTCGGCACGACGACCGTGATAGCGATCAGGGTCGAATAGTGCTGCCAACAATAGTATGGCCACCATGACGGCTGGCCACTCGAGCTTCGGGTGGCCACACAACTCTCACCGGGGCCAGCCCTACTCGAAGGCGCTTTGGTCGTCTCGGTTCTCGCTCCGTGGTCCACTCGCGTGGCTGATGCAGAACGGCACTCCGTTACTAGACGGCAATTCGAACAGTGCTAAAATGCAATATGGCAAGTGTTCTCACCTGGGTCTCACAGTCCGGTGTCGTGCAGGGTCTAATCATCGGCGCCACGCTGGCGTTCTTGACGGCAATTCTCATCATGAATGTCGTGGTCAGGGCAATAACGACGACGGTCAACGGCTGGAGCAGCATCCGCAAATGCGGCCAGCCCGACAACGGAATCCTCGTGCGGGCCGCCTGCGCCAAAGCCCTGCCCGTCGTCAATGTCTTTGAAGAGGCCGCGTACTGGACAACCACTACGGATGGCTCAGGGCAAATTCTGAGCGGCCGGCATGAATATGTCCTGCACTTTCCGGCCGGGCAATTCCCGCCGAACGACGCCTTCTGGTCGCTCACTCCCACCGATGTCGTCGGGTATATGGTGAACAATCCAATCAATCGCCACAGCGTTGGTGACCGTTCACGTCTCGCGCAGAACGCCGACGGTTCAGTCGACATCTATCTCCAGCAAAAGGTTCCAAGAGGGCACGAGCAGAACTGGCTCCCGACACCCGCAGGCAACTTCAAGCTGATGCTCCGCGCATACCTGCCCGGGACGGCAATTCTCAATGGCACCTACCGCGTGCCGCAAGTCGTCAAGGCGCACTGAGATGAACCGGCTTATTCTGAAATACGGATATCCCATTACGATCGTGATACTGGCGGTTTTCGCGTGGGTCGTCTACCGGCGCGTTGCCAGCCACGACGAGATCATTCCACTCGCCGTAACGGCACTCATCGTCTGGGCGCTCGGCGCGCCTGCCTTTATTTACCTGTGGCCGCGCATCACAGTAGGTGGTTTCAAGAGAGCGATCGTCAAACATGGGTTCGGCGGCGGCCCGATCCCGGTCAACACGCTGTACGCCGTGCCCGCCACCTCTTCCACATCTGCGCCGCACGGGAGCTTATTGGCAACCGGAACTGACGACGTGCTCTACATCGGCGGCTGGCTCGATCTGAGAAAGCGGCCGCAAGTACTGCATGTGCCGGAGATGGCCGGCCGCTACTACTGTGTGCAGTTCACCGACCCGTCGAGTAGCGCAAACTTTGCCTACGTCGGCAAACGTACAACGGGAACAACCGCTGGCGACTACGTTCTCAGCGGGCCCGGCTGGAAAGGAACCGTAGCGAACGGCGTGACGCAGATTTCTTCACCAAACAATTCCGTACTCGTTGTCGGCCGCGTATTCGTCGAGAACGACAGTGATCTTCCGATCGCGTACGCGCTTGCGCAGCAAATACAACTTGCGCCGCTGAATCTGTAGCGATCGGCGGGAGCCGGCTGAAGCTGACTCAGGTCGCCGGCTGGATCTGGTCCGTGCGAAGCCGGTGAGAGCATCGGCAACCCGGCTGCGCATCGAATCACTACCGGCACTGAGTGACCGTGCATTTCCGGTGACGCCGTCATCCGACAGCTGTTCAATTGCAGTAATCGGCCGTCGTGGATGGGAGTCGGAGATTCGCGTGAGGGACTCGTTCAGCGCCGCCGACTGCTGGTCGACTGGCCGCTAGCCGCAGTGAATTCAGAGTGTGGTGATCAGGCCCCCGTCGATGGTGAAGTCAGCACCGGTGATGTTGGCGGCGCGGTCGCTGGCCAGGAACATGACGAGGTCGGCCACCTCGCGGGGTTGGGTGAAGCGGCCGGTCACGCTCTGGGCGGCGACCCCGGCTGCGACGGCCGCCGGGTCATGGCCGCCTGCGCTGGCCACGGTCGCTGCGACCCCTGTCTCTCCGAGCCACAGGTCGGTCGCGACCGGGCCAGGGCTGACAGTATTGACTCGGACGCCTCCCGGGCCGACTTCCTTGGAGAGTGATTTGCAGAAGTTGGTCAGCGCCGCCTTGGCCGCGCTGTAGTCGATGACGGAGGGATCGGGCAGGAAGGCGTTCACCGAGCTGACAGTGACGATGCTGCCGTGTGCGGCAGACAGCATTGTTGGCAGCGCCGCGCGGGTCGTGCGGACGGCGGCCATCAGAGTGAGAGTCAGCGAGGACATCCATTGTTCGTCGGTTACTCCGAGGAATCCGTCGAGTCGCGGCGTCACCGCACCGACGTTGTTGACGAGGATGTCGAGCCGTCCGCGGGCGCCTGCGGCATTGATCAGTTCTGCTGCGCCGGTGGGGGTTGAGAGGTCAACGCTGACGAATTCGATGTGACCGGATTCGACCAGTGTGCTCAGTTCGGCGGACACGTTTCGGGCACCTGCAACGACCTGCACACCCTCCGCGACGAGGGCCTCGGTGATGGCCAGGCCGATGCCCTTGCTGGCGCCGGTCACGATCGCGACTTTGCCACCCAAGTCGAGACGCATGACTTCAGAGTCCTTTCGAGGTCAACCACGTCAGGACAGCGTTCGCGACGTCGCGCCAACCGCTGTCGATGGTCAGTGAGTGGCCCCGTCCCTCGAACTGCTTCAGTTCGGTGACCGCCGCTGAATCCCGGTACTGCTTCAATGTCGATCGGGTCACTACGTCGGGAACCGTGTGGTCCGCGGTTCCCGAAATCAGCAGCAACGGCCCGCGGGTCTCGTTGCTCGTGTTGACCTTTGCCTCCGAGTGGAGGGAGAAGTTCGCCGCCGCGGCCTGGAACAGCGGTCGGGCCGGGGAGGGAATCGTCCACTTCTCGAAGAGCTCATTCGACTCCTGTTCGGTCAGGGTGTTGCCGAAACCGAAGCGGAACTCCTTCTGCGTCAACGTGACGGCCTTGTGCAGGTTGGCCGGATTGCCCAGGGCGGGCAGGCCGGACCGCAGTTGCGCCAGCGGCAGCGGCAGAACGCCCTTGATCTGGGCCGGGTCGATGGCCACCCCGGCTGCCCCTACGCCCTGGCCGAGCAGCTTTTCAGTGATCAGCCCACCGAATGAGTGGCCGATGATCACCGGCGGCGCGGTGAGCTCGCTGATGATGGAGGCGAAATGGTCTGTCGCGTCGTCAATGCCGATGTTGGCCACCGTTTCGGGCTGATCGCGGGCCTCGGCGACGGACGCCGGTTCTCCCGGCCACCCGGGTGCGATCGGGTCATATCCGGCGTCGCGAAACAGCTCCAGCCAACTCCCCCAGCTGGTGGCGTGCAGCCAGAGGCCGTGGATGAAGACAACTGGCATGCTGGGTGTGGTCACGGAATGCCCTTTCGTTGGTCGGTCGATCGAATTTATCTGTCACATGGGCGGTAATGCCAGCGATGTCGCTGTGAGCTTCCGGTTCGCCAGGACCTGGCGTCGGTGCTGTCGGTGTGCTGGTCAACTCTCCTGGTGGCGCTGTTCCCGCCAGGGATCGCCGTAGTGGTGGTGCCCACCCGGTTCCCGGATGCCGGGTTCGTCATAGTGGGACAGGGTGATGCCGCTGATCCATTTGGCGCTCTTGAACAAGTACAGATGCGGGATCAGAAGCCGAGCCGGTCCCCCGTGAGCGACCGAGATCGGTCGGCCCTCGTACTGGTGGGCTATCCAGGTCGGCATCTCCTGCAGGTCCTCCAGCGGCACCGATGTCGTGTAGTCGCTGTAGGTATTGATCTGGGCATACTCGGCGGTGGTGTGCACGCCGTCAAGAACGGTGCCGAGCGGCACGCCCACCCAGTTGGTCGAGAGTTTGGACCATCCGTGGGCGGAATGCAGGTCGACATTGAACTTCTCGGCCGGCAATGCTAGGAAAGCCGCCCAGCCCCATATCCGTTGCACGCCGGTCTCTGTGGTGAGCGCGAACGTCCATTGCGCGGTCGTCAGTCGGGGCGTCGGCTGGGCGGAGACGATGGGGAACTCGTGGGTCGCGGACTGCCCCGGTGGCAGATCGGGATCCTCCGGCCGGCTCGGTCCGGCGACGTCGCGAGGAAATTGGGACATCAGCGTCGGTGGTGCTCAACCCACGACGACCGGTAGACCTGCAGGGAGATGGCCGACCCTGTTCCAGTCCTCACTGTTTGGGCCACAGGATATCTCGATGGCCGGGTGGTCGCCGACCGTCATCGGAATGCACCCGCCAGCAGGTGGATCCGCGTGCTGCGATCCCTGTTCTTGTCAGGCATGACAGTCCTTTCTCGATGGGCAACTGACCTACCAAGCGAACACCCGGCCAGCGCCGTCGTCCAAGATCCAAACTGTCCGGATCGATAACCAAAGCCACCCGGCCCGGTGGCGGGATAGGGTTGACCCGCGGGTTTGGACTCGACGACGGGACTATCGGCGGCACCGCCGGAGGGCGCATGGATCTGGATCTGAGGTTGGTGCGCTACTTCGTCGCAGTCGCCGACGAACTGCATTTCGGGCGTGCCGCAGCGAAGCTGTACATCAGTCAACCGGCCTTGTCCAAGCAGATCCGAAAGCTCGAGGAACAACTCGGCACACCGCTGCTGGTTCGCGACAGCCGACACGTGGTACTCACCGCCCGCGGCCAACAGTTTCTGGACGACGCCCGCCAATTGCTGGCGATCGCACAGAACATGCAACAGGCCGGTCGTCACAAGGCCGTGCGGATCGCGCACGTCTTCGAACTGGACACCAGTCGCATGATCGCGGACGCCTATGTCCACGCCTACCCGGACGTCGAACTGCTCGAGCACGCGATGGACAGCATGTCGCAGTTGGACGCACTGTTGCAGAACCGACTCGACGTCGCGATGCTGAGGATCACACCGAGGATGATCATCGAGCGGCCGACCGGGTGGAGCCACTGCCTGCTGCGACTGGAGCCGCTGGTATTCGTCGGCAGACCCGGCAGCCCGCGGCAGCGTACAGCCTCATTTCATGACGGTCCGCTGGAAGTGTTCGGGGATCCGCCCGAGTCCGGCAGCTACAACGCGCACGGCAACTATCTCACAGCACTCGAGCATGACCTCGGGGTGACGATGCGCTGGCTGGGTACACCTGGAGCATTCAGCCGCTGCCTGGCACACATGAACCGCTCTGCGGGCACCGCTCGTCTGCTGGAATTCAACAGCTACGCCGAACGCTATGCGGCGGAGGGCCTTCCGGTCTACACACCGCGGGAGGTGCAGCCGTACTACCCATGGTCGCTGGCCTGGCGAGCCGATGATCGCTCGTCGGCCACCGCTGACCTGCTGCACACGGCCAGCGATCTCGCGATGCGCAACGGCTGGCTCGAAGTCGAATCGCGCTCGACCGCGCCCGCGTGGCTGCCACCGGACGACCCCACTGCATCCGAGGCATTCGGCGCGGGTCGAAAACGTCGGGCTGATCCCACACCTTCGGCGACCGGTGTCGGCGTCGTGGCTCATGCTCCTCATGTGTCAGGCCGCCGACCGTGATTGGTGGGACTATTGCAAACTATCGTGACGCATGTGAATTGCGTTTCGATATTCCGCGGCCAGTTTCATGCCTGTAATTACGGCTTCGTGATTTTGACCGTCTATTCGACAGCGGTCGGAATTGGTCCCGGGTGCAGCCGGGTGACACCCTGCAGCAGATCGCCGACCGTTCAGGAGTTTCCGTGGCGGACCTGTTGGGCTGGAACCCCGAGATCACCGATCCCAACTACATCGAAGTCGGTCAAACGCTCGTGACGGCGCCACCTGGATAGCTCCTCGAGGGGCGCGAGGGGTTGCCTGATCCACCGTCGTGCGGCAGTCTCGGCACAGCGATCTCACAGGACCTGGCGAGGAGTTGCTCATGATGACCCGAACTGCCCGCCGAGCCCGAACCATGATCGTCGCAACGGCGGTCGCCGCGGCCGTCGCCCTCTTCGGATCCGGTGCTCAAGCGCAAGCCCGAACGTCACCGGGACAGAGCGCCACCGTTGACGTCCGATTGATCGGGATCAACGACTTCCACGGGAATCTCGAACCACCCGCCGGCTCCAGCGGGAGGGTCCTGCTCGACGACGGGAAATCGACCGTCAATGCCGGTGGCGCAGCGTATGTCGCGGCACACATCAAGACGCTCGAATCACAGGTGAAGAATTCGATCCTGCTCAGTGCGGGGGACAACATCGGAGCGTCCCCTCTCCCGTCTGCGCTGTTCCACGACGAACCGACGATCGAATTTCTCAATGACATCGGCCTGGATGCCTCCGCGGTCGGCAACCATGAGTTCGACGAGGGATATAGAGAACTCCTCCGCATCCAATTCGGTGGCTGCAACCCCACCGATGGATGTCAATTCAGGCCGCGGTACTCCGGTGCGAAATTCCCCTACCTGGGCGCGAACGTCACTTTCACCAACGGTCGTCCCGCCATTCTTCCGTTCACCGTCAAGTTCGAAAAGGGCATCCCGATCGGCATTATCGGCGCTACCCTTCAAGACCTGCCGTCCGTTGTCACCCCGACCGCTGTCGCAGGTTTGAAATTCGGCGACGAAGTGCAGGCGATCGACCGCACCGCAGGATTCCTCGACCGACTGGGTGTCAAGACTCTGATAGTGACCATGCACCAGGGCGACCAATCGGAAGGTGGCGGCCCGCAAGCCTGCAACCTTCAGGCCAACGGCATAGCGCAGAAGATCGCGACGACGGTCACCCCGCAGGTCGATGCCTTCTTCACTGGGCACAGTCACCAGCAGTACAACTGCTCGGTCAATGACCCGGCGGGAAACCCCAGGCCGGTCATCCAGGGCCTGTCCTTCGGTCGTCTGCTCTCCGTGATCGACATCAAGATCGACAAGAAGACACGTGACGTCGTTCGGTCGGCCACGGTCGCCAACAACGTCATCGTCACTCGCGACATCGAACCCGATCCCAAGGTCGCGAAGCTCGTCGCGGATGCCGTTGCGAAGTCCGCTCCAATTGCCAACAGGCCGGTTGGAACCATCACAGCAGACATCACCCGGACCGCACCGCCGTCCGGCGAGCAACCCTTGGGCGACGTGATCGCCGACGCGCAACTGGCCGCGACGATCGGCAACGGTGCACAGATCGCGATCACCAATCCCGGTGGCATCCGGACGGACCTGAACGTTGCGTCCTCGACGGCCGGCGAGGGCGATGGTGTGGTGACCTACGGCGAGGCCTTTGCGGTACAGCCCTTCGCGAACATCATGCAAACGATCACGATGACGGGCGCCCAACTCGACGCCGTGCTGGAGCAGCAATGGCAGCCGACCGCGACTCGGATCCTGCAGATCTCACAGAGTCTGCACTACACGCAGGACCTCACCCAGCCAGTTGGCTCGCGGGTCTCGAACCTGACGGTCAACCTCACCCCCGTTGATCCGGCTGCGCCCTACCGGGTCTCGGTGAACAACTTCCTCGCCGCCGGTGGAGACGGGTTCACGGTCTTCGCGCAGGGCACCGACATCACCGGCGGACCGATCGATATCGACGCGTTTACGCAGTACCTCTCCGCCCATCCCAGCCTCGCTCCGCCACCCGCCGACCGCATCCTTGTGACCGGCTGAACCCCGGTCCCGGCGCAGCACCGGTTCCGAACCCCATGTCGATCAAGTTCCGGATCCGGTCGGATTCCAACCCCTCCGGCGCCGTGTGTCGGGCCGCCGCGAAAACCTGACTCGTTATGCTCGCTCACTCTCGCTGAGAAGCTGGAAGTGCGACCGTGGTTTCGACGACCGCGCCCGGAGGGCGGAGTGCTCTGGCTGCAACAGGGACAGACGCTCGTACTCCGTGAGACCGCCCCACACGCCATAAGGTTCGTGCACCGTCAGGGCGTGCTGGCGGCATTCGTCCAACACCGGGCAGCTCTCGCAGATTTCCTTGGCCAGCTGTTCCCGTGCTTCTCTGCGTGGTCCTCGCTCGCCCCAGGGATGGAAGAACACCGTGGTGTCCATTCCCCGACATCGGGCGTCAAGCTGCCAATCCCACCGTTCACTGACGGGGCCGGGCAGTCTCGTTACGTCACTCATGTCAACCCCACATCCCCTCACTGCGTAGCCGGTCGAGCTAGCTCTTGACGTTGTCCCGGTACTCGATGGCGCTGATTGGTTGGAGCGTTGATTTGATGCATCGATGCCCACCCGGAGTGGCCGAGTGGACACCGATACGACTATGGGGCCACGGCGGCTCGGCCTGCTTCCAGTCGTGCCACTGGTACCCGGAACGGTGAACAGGACACGTAGTTCAGGCCGACCTGATGGAAGAAGTGGATCGATTCCGGGTCACCGCCGTGTTCACCACAGACGCCGAGTTTGAGGTCGGGTCGGGTGCGCCGGCCCTCGGCGGCGCCTATCTCGACAAGTCGACCAACTCCGTCGGCGTCGATGGTTTCGAACGGTGACACCGTGAACACACCTTTGTCCAGATAGCTGGCGAAAACGGAGGTTTCGACGTCGTCGCGGGAGAATCCCCAGGTGGTTTGGGTGAGGTCGTTGGTGCCGAAGGAGAAGAAGTCAGCCGCTTCGGCGATCCGGTGCGCGGTCAATGCCGCCCGGGGCAGCTCGATCATCGTCCCGATCGGTATGGACAGTGAGACCCCTCTGGCTGCGGTGACTTCGGCGAGGATGGCCTCGGCCTCGTCCCGAACCAGGTGCAGCTCCATCACCGAGCCGACGAGCGGCACCATGATCTCGACGACCGGCGTCTTGCCTGCCGCCAGTTGGTCGCAGGCCGCTTCGGCGATCGCCCGGACCTGTAGGGCGAACAGGCCGGGAATGGTGAGGCCGAGCCGTACCCCGCGCAGCCCGAGCATCGGGTTGGTCTCGTGCAGTCGCTCAACAGCAGCCAGCAACTTCAGGTCCTTCTTGTCGGTCCGACCTTCAGCGGCGGCGAGAGCGACCTTCACGCTCAGCGCCGTGCGGTCGGGGAGGAACTCGTGCAGCGGCGGGTCCAACAGCCGGATGTTGACCGGCAGACCGTCCATTGCGTCCAGCAGACCGGCGAAATCGGCCCGCTGCAGCGGCAGTAGGACCGCCAACGCGGCGGCCCGCTCGTCGGGGGTATCGGCCAGGATGACCTCCTCGATCAACGACCGCCGATCGCCGAGGAACATGTGCTCCGTGCGGCAGAGCCCGATCCCCTGAGCACCAAGGGATCTGGCGCGAATCGCGTCTTCCGCGGTGTCGGCGTTGGTGCGAATCATCAATCGGCGGCGGGTGTCGGCGTGGCTCAGGATCCGGTCGACCGCCCGGACAAGGGCCGCCGTCTCGTCGGTGACCCCGTCGAGCGCAGCGTCGAGCCCGTCCTCGATGTAGGTCTCGACAGGTGATGGCACCACCGGCATCTCGCCGAGGAAGACCTCCCCGGTGGACCCGTCGATGCTGATCAGGTCGCCCTCTTCGATCACCGTCGCGCCCAGGCGGACCTGCTTGGCGGCTGCGTCGACATCCAACGCCTCCGCCCCGCAGACGCAGGTGCGACCCATTCCGCGTGCCACGACGGCCGCGTGGCTGGTCTTTCCGCCCCGAGCGGTGAGAATGCCCCGAGCAGCGATCATCCCCTCGAGGTCGTCCGGATTGGTTTCTTTACGAACGAGCACGACCTGCTCGCCACGCCCGGCCCAGGCCTTCGCGGTGGCTGAATCGAAAACGACCTTACCGACCGCTGCCCCGGGTGATGCGGCCATCCCTTTGGTGAGCAGGTCCCGCTGACCGGACCTGTCGAACTGCGGGAACATCAGCTGGGCGAGCTGACTGCCGCTGACCCGCTCCAGGGCCTCGTCCAGCGTGATCAGCTGTTCGTCTACCAGTTGCGCGGCG
This sequence comes from uncultured Actinomycetota bacterium, assembly GCA_963730295.1. Taxonomy (GTDB): domain Bacteria; phylum Actinomycetota; class Actinomycetes; order Mycobacteriales; family Nakamurellaceae; genus Nakamurella. Next base: position 545,382 of record CAVSRE010000022.1, read on the forward strand.
ATCCGGAACGCGGCACCTGCGGTGCGCTTACCGACCCGGGTCTGCAGCATCCAAAGCTTGCCGCGCTCGATGGTGAACTCGATGTCGCACAGATCGCGGTAGTGAGTCTCGAGCCGCCGCATCACATGGGTGAGCTCGTGATGGGACGTCGGGTCCAACTCTGCCAGATCATCGAGGCTCAGGGTGTTCCGGATACCGGCGACCACGTCCTCGCCCTGAGCATTGGACAGATAGTCGCCATACGCCCCCGCACGACCCGACGCCGGGTCGCGGGTGAACGCGACGCCGGTGCCGCTGGTCTCCCCAAGGTTGCCGAAGACCATCGAACACACGTTAACGGCGGTTCCCAGGTCCTGCGGGATCCGTTCCCGCCGGCGGTAGAGCTGGGCCCGCTCGGTGTTCCAGGAGTCGAACACCGCGCGCACAGCGAGGTCCAGCTGTTCGCGTGGATGTTGCGGGAACGGTGACCCGCAGTGGTCTTCGATGTAGTGCTTGAAGTCGCCGACCAGGCTTTTCAGGTCGTCGACGCCCAGATCGATATCGTTCGTGACGCCCTTGGTGGCCTTGGCCTTGTCCAGGGCGTCGGAGAACACCTCGCCGGGCATGTGTAAGACGGTCTTTCCATACATCTGCAGCAGCCGCCGGTAGGAGTCCCAGGCGAATCGTTCGTTGCCGCTGACCTCCGCCAGGCCTTTGACGCTGGCATCGTTCAGCCCGATGTTGAGCACTGTTTCCATCATTCCGGGCATGGAGAACTTCGCCCCGGACCGAACGCTGACCAACAACGGGTCGTGTCGATCGCCCAACTGGCGGCCGATCCCGTCTTCGAGCTGCCGCAGTGCGGTGGTGACCTGGACTTTCAGTTCACCGGGTTCGTGCCCCTGTAACAGGTATTCCCGGCAGGCGTCCGTGGTGATGGTGAAGCCGGGCGGCACGGGCAGGCCAAGCTTGGTCATCTCCGCGAGGTTCGCGCCCTTCCCGCCCAGCAGGTCCTTCTGATCCCTGTCACCTTCGGAGAAGTCGTACACATATTTGACCACTGGTGGAATCTCCTGTCTGCATTGACATCTGGGGGTTGGAACAGCGTCGTCAACTCACCGGTCAACGACGAGCGAAGACAGCGACGACGTCCTGATACAGCGGATCCGCGGGCCGTAGTCCGGTGACCCGGGTCGCGGCCTCCACGGGCGGGAACGTGCCGAGTAGCTGTTGCAGTTCAACACTTTCCGGGTCTTCCGGGACGTCGAATCGCAAACCCGCACCGATCGCGGCAAGCAGGTGCTGCGGGCTGCGCCCGCGCGCCGCCAGCTCGACAGCGGGTCCCACCAGTCGCTCGTTCCGGGAGAGCTTTCGCAGCGGCTGCCGCCCGACCCGGTCGGTGGTGTCCGGCAGGTAGGGGTTCTCAAACCGTTTGATGATCTTGTCGATATAGGCCTGCTGCGCCTCGGGGGTGAATTCGTGCTTGGCGACCAGGAGTTCCTTGGTTTCCGCCAACACGCCCTCGACGTTCCTCCGCACCTCAGTGTTCTCCAGCGCATCGCTGAGCTTGTCGATACCTTTGACGTGCCCGAAGTACGCCGTGGCGGCGTGGCCGGTGTTGACGGTGAACAGCTTCCGCTCGATGTACGGTGCGAGGTCGTCGACCCAGGTGGCATCGGGAATTCTCGGGGCTCGTCCGCCGAACGGTTCCTTCTCGATCGCCCACTCGAAGTAGCTCTCAACAGTGACGTCCAGACCGACGTGTGGCTGCCCCGGGACGATACGATCCACTGCCGTGTTGGCGAACACGGCTTTGGCGGTCAACTCCTCGAAATCGTCTGCCACCGTTCTGATGTGCGCGAGAAGCACATCGGTTGCGTTGATGGCGTTCTCACAGGCCATCACGGTTAGTGGCTCGGCCGAACGATCCCTGGCTCGAAGGCCGGCAGCGATCACCGGCGCAACGAACTTCAGCACGGTCGGGCCCACGGCGGTGGTGACGATGTCGGCACGCGCGATCTCGTCAATGACTTTTGGCTCATCGGTCCGGCTGTTGATGCCGCGGAAGTTATCCACCGTCTCGGTGGCCGACTCCAGACCTACCTCTTTGACCAGGTAGCTCGGTGAGGAGTTCAGCGCATCGATCAGGGTGTCAGCGACGTCGGCGAATACGACCTCGTAGCCGGCATGGTGCAGGATCAGCCCGACGAAACCTCGGCCGATGTTGCCGCCGCCGAAATGGACCGCTGTTCCCATGGTCATCCCCCGTTGACGGCGTTCAGGAGGTCGTAGAGCTCTCCGGGTGATTTCGCCGCGATGAGTTTGTCCACCTCGTCGGTGTCGGAAAAGATGATCGCGATCTTGCCGAGGATCTCCAGATGGCCGCCCTCATACCCGGCAATGCCCACGACGAACCGAGTCTCATTGCCGTCCCAGTCGATCGGCGGGTCGTAGCGGACCACGGAGAGCGCGGAGGCGGAAATGGCGTCCTTGGCCTCGTTGGTGCCATGCGGAATGGCCAGATAGTTGCCCATGTACGTGGAGACGGACTTCTCCCGCTCGAACATCGCATCCACGTAGGCCGGGGTCACCGCGCCGGCATCGACCAGGATCTGACCGGCCTCCCGAATTGCCTCGTCCTTCGTCGTCGCGGCGCCTGGGATTCTTATCTGTGACTGCGTGAGAATCTCCGACATTCGAACAACTCCTTAGACGGGTCAGGCCGCGCGCGGCCTGAGTAGCGGTGAGGAACAACGACGGGAGAGCGGTCCCTGCGGTGAGGCGATCAGCCCGAGCCGGCTGGGCTTTCTTGGTGGTTCGTGGTAACCACGTGGCTTGGGTATCGACTGGGTCACCACACACCCCTCACTCGAACATTTACGTCGGGAGCCATTGCATCCCAGTGTGGTCGGCATCACGCCGCGCCATACAAAACGATAATGCAGTGGCCACCGAGGTCAAGTCGAAAGCGCGAACAACCGTCAAAACGACAGTTCGCCGACCAGGGTCGTTCGTGATTATTAGGTGCGACCTAATTATTGGAGGTCGAACCTTCGAGGTTGGCACGACCTATCGGATGGCCGGTTTTTCCGGATTGCCGATATTGCCCGATATTGCTCGCCGCAGGCTTGTCCGTGCCGGGGCTCGCGTCGTCGATCCATCGTCGAAGGAACCCTGACCACGCAAAGCTCTTGACACTTGTCAAGGCGAGGGCCGATGCACCATCCCTCGCTTTCCCTCTGCGGGCGGGCGGCGCGGCACGTGAAGTAGCGTGCCGACGCGCGCATTCTCACGACCACCGGCAAGGCGGATGCCGACGATATCACCCGCCGATCAATGGACACCAGGGCAGGAGTACGCAGATCAGTGATTTCCGCGCGGCGGGGAAGAGTGCCTTCCCGCGACCATCGCAGTATTAAGACTCAGCCTGCGCCGGGGCCGGACCGAACGGCCAGGACAATTTCGTGCTCGGTTCTGGTCAGGATATCGGTCAGAGTTCGCGCTGCAGCCTTGTGCTTTCCCGCTTCCAATTGTTGACAAATGCGCTGGTTGTCGTCGACATAGCCGAAGAACAGTGTTGAATCAACATTGTTTGCGTTGAGGAACCACCGGATTTCGGCCAGCATCTGCCGCATCAGCCGGTTCAATCGCGTACTGCTGGCAAACGCAACGAGTGCTCGGTGGAAGTGACGATCGGCGCGCGCGGCGGCATCGCCGTCGCCGGCGTCCCGGCCAGCGATGCCGTCACTGACAGCGAGTCGCGCATTGGCGAGCAACACGGGCGAGCCGCCGTTGCGCACTGCTCCCTCCTCGATGGTGCGGCGCGCTGCGAAGATGTCCATCACGTCCGTGGGGGTCAAGGTCGCGACGAAGACGCCTCGATTCGGTTCTCGAACGACAAGCCGATCCCCCGTCAATTCCACGAATGCTTCGCGGACCGTGTTTCGCGAGACCTGCAGTGCTTCGGCGACCGCCTCTTCACGGAGTCTCGAGCCTGGTGGGAACTTCCCTCCGCTGATCTGTTCACGAAGCGCATCTGCGACACGGGAGGGGGTCGACGACTGGACAACACGGGTCTTACCCAACTCCTGCAGAGCTGCTCGTTCGACCGGGGAACCGGTGTGGTGGACCATTCGCAGATAGTACCGTCTCATAGGATTGTTGGACAGTTTGACAGTTGTTGTTGGACAATCCGAGGATCGAGTGTTACTTTGGTCTCCCCGGCACAAGAGTTGACGGGCATCAGGCCACTCAGTCCACCGCGGCTGAGTGACGCCAGACTCGGAAGGTGGTACCAGATTGGTGATCCAGTGGCGGCTACGGATGGCAGCGGCCGAACGTGGGGTGTGGACCGCAGCGGACTTGCGTCGGCTCCTGGCCAGCGAGGTCGGATACGAACTCTCAGCGCCATCAGTTGCCGCTCTGATGACCAGAGATCCGGCCTTGGTCAAGCTCGCCACGTTGGCTGCACTGTGCCAGGCGCTGCGCTGCACACCCAACGACCTCTTCGATGTGGAGCCCACACCTACCCCCGGCGAAGTCGGTGAGAGTCCATCGACAGGCGGCCGACCAGCGGCAACAGGACTCAACGGTTCCAGAAGATCGGCGATTCTTACCCTGCCGTCGGCGCCGCGGTCGCCATCGACGAGTCCGGTTGCGGCGAGGCGCTGAGCGCCACCTGCCCAGGGGTTCGGCGCCAGTACTCCCGTGTCAGTCACAACGAGTAGGTCCGAAGCCCGAACTCATGGATCTACCGGCACTGGCGTCAATCAGCTGGCCACCCAATGACCCCGATATCTCAGACCCCTACTTGCAAGGTGGCGAACCGCATGAGTCCGTTCCAGCAGGTCAAACGCACCATCCAATCCTCAGTAGCCTCCGGCTGCGACTGTTGCCACCCCGCGGCCGGCGCGGCCTGCATGGCGGGGGCCGTCGATCGTGGCAAGTCCGTGTCGGCGCGCCGTAGTCCGGGCTCGCGGTGATCTTCATGAGCGAGGTACGGGACTGGACACCTGAGCGGCGCCCACTGAAACGGGTGAGCGCATCCGAGGCCGTGGTGAAGGATCTGATGTGGGCAATCAAGCGCCGGGACCTGGCCGTCGGTTCCAAGCTGCCATCTGAAGCATCCTTGTCCCGTGCGTACGGGGTAAGCCGATCAGTAGTCCGTGAGGCACTGCGAACATGCGCCGACCTGGGATTGACGAAGACTATGCCAGGAAAAGGCACCTTTGTGGTGGCCAACCTCCCGACCGACCGGCCAATCGATCAGGAGATCGCCGCTTCACGACCCATGCACGACCTGACCAACAGCCACCCACCCTCCGCCCTGGAATTGCTGGAGGCCCGGCGAGTCATTGAGATTCCCGCGGCCCGGTGGGCGGCTGAGCGACGCAGCCCCGAAGAACTCGCCACCATGGAAGAGATCGCCGCACTAATGCTCGGAACCGATGAACCCGCACGTTGGCGGGAACTACATACCCGGTTTCACAGCGCGATCGCCGGAGCCAGCGGCAATCCAGTGATCCAAGCCTTCCAGGCACAGCTATGGGTCGCGTTGCCCCAACAGTCATCGAACCGGCGAAGGGCGTCCAACCGCCACGACCTTGCGATCCTCCAGGCGATCCGCGCTGGTTCGAGGGACGCGGCTGAGGCGGCAATGGCCGAGCACCTGGCCGATGGGGGTCGCGCGCGAGGCGGAGGCAGATCCTGACGACGACGCCCGCAACCCGCCGGTGCGGAGCCCTGTCGGCAGGATCAATGCGTCCGGGTAGCCGTCAAATATCGACCATGTTCCACGGCCTGCCGTTTGCGTTCCATTTTGAATGAGCACCAGCATTCGTTGTCCACCTGATCCGAATGAAATTCCTCAAATGGGGAAACTCAATAGTCGACAACCGGTCGCCAATTCGATGGCCGTTCCATCAGGATGACGGAACTGCGAAGTCCGCATCCCCACACTGGAGTAGCTTATTCGGCCGCCCGACAGCTATACATGTTCAGAAAATGGACCTGTCTGACAGTCGGACTTTGGCTGCCGCCCTCCACAATTGATTGCTCAGGTGTGTGGCGAAATGGTATGACAAGGCCCAACCGCAGTCGGCATCTAACAGTCAGGGATACATGTTGACGACGTATGTGTACGACTTCCGCGAAGGTGCCAGCGATCAGAAACACCCGCTTGACGGTGTTGGTCGCGTGAAACTCGCCGCGGAGGCGACCGATCCAAGTTGGCCCGGGCAAACCCCCGGTAGGACCGTCACCGCCGACGGCCGCGGGTGGCGGGGGTTCACTCGTCCAGTTCGGCAGGACCCGTGATTCGCGCACACGACCCGCCCTCAATCTCGGCAGCGAAGGCAAGTAGGCCGGTGACTCGGATCGATTCCGCACTGCCTCGGGCAGACCCTTGGCCAGCATCGCCACAGTTTCGGGCATCGGGTGCGGGCTGATAGCAAGTCGACCCACAGCAGCCTCCAGAAGAGTTCATCCGTCCCACCCTTCTCAAGAGCCGCCTTGGCAGAAGCGAGCTTCTACGCATCGGAAAGGCACCCGCAATGGAGTTCGACGTCACCATTGAGATTCCCAAAGGCAGTCGCAACAAGTACGAAGTGGACCATGTGTCGGGTCGTATCCGGCTCGACAGGACGCTTTTCACGGCAACGCAGTACCCCGCGGACTACGGGTTCATCGACAACACGCTCGGCCAAGACGGCGATCCGCTGGATGCGCTTGTGCTGCTGTCAGCACCGACATTCTCCGGCTGTCACCGTTTAGAGATCCAGCACTTCTTTGAAGTGTACAAGGACCTCGAGCCCGGCAAGAGTGTCGATGGAGCGGATTGGGTCGGGCGCGGGGATACAGAGCGAGAAATCCACCGTTCATTTGAACGGGAGCAACAACATAAAACCTCCCATTGACGACAGCACTCACATAATTCTTCCAACTTCCAGGGCGGAAGCGGTGGCGGGCGAATCGAATACCCTGGCAGGTCATATCGCAAGGTCAGCGCAATCCGGTGACCTTCGCCGAAGGCCATGATTTTGCCTTGGCATCAACTGTGTTCGGCGCAGGCGCAGGGCTGCCGGTTGACCGTCAACCCCATCACACGCGGAGGAGAATGACGTGACCTCACCTGCATCTCAGAAAACGAAGTCTGGACCGTCCACCGACATCAGCAAAGGGATCGGTGGTTCGGGCAGACCAGCTCCACCGAATATTTCTGATCCATTTGCCGACCTCATGGAGGGACTTGATGAGCGTCGACGGCGTGGTTTGGAACGACGGTTGGCCGTCGGCTACTACGACGGTTGGCATCCCACGCGTGCTGACGTCGCCAGTTTGATCGCTGTAGAAACCGGCCACATCACTGCGGAAGAGTACTACTCACTTCCGACTGAACCCTGTTCATACGCTGGACTTCACACCATTGACAATGAGCCACCTGGGAACGGCGCGCCGATGCCGTCGATACCGCCAACCCCGGTGACAAATCGCCGCCCACCCCGGCAAAGGAGTGCAGGCGCGCTGCCCGCTCGGTACGAGACCTTCCGCGTCGACTGCGGGCGGGTGATCGGATCATTTCGGTTCATAGCTTTAGGCTTGGCGCACAGTGGCTGGCTTCAGCGAGGGACCCGACGCTATCGCCTCATCCACCTACAGTATGAATTGGTTCCCGGGCAAGGACGCACAGCAGCGTCTTTTCCGAAATTCTTCACTGCGCCAATCACTTGCGTCGAGGCTCCCGCCATCGATCTGAAGGGGAAGGCACCAACATCTACTCATGTCCTCGTTGACGACAAAATCCTCGGCAGTCACGGACCTTGGCCGCTACCGTCGAACGTGCAGCACCTTCGATTCCGGATCTTTCGCAAAGCCGAACACGGAACCCGGTATCTGCTGGCGGGCTGCCTTCATTTCGACGAGCAGCGAGGTGCCCGCTGGCGACCCTGGTCACCACCCCCCTCGAGCAGGTCGCCACGCGCTGTCGACTGGCGGACTGAATCCGACTTGTCGGCTCACGGGCACGCGACGGGGATCGACGTCAACCTTGTCGGTTAGGGCTTCTTCACTCACCGTGACACGCAGGGACCTCGGGACATCCCCAGTGAAGGTGACAGCCCAGCTCGTATCAGCTCGGGCCTTGAGAGGTGCGGCGAACACGCCTACCGTGGGCCGTCGGACCGACACGCCACACGAGGAAGAACGACATGACCGGTGAGGGCTCTGCTCTGGCACAGCGGTGGGTTGGCGAGATCATGAACGAGGGGCGACTCGACGGCGTGGAAGAGGTCGTCGCCGCTGACTTCATCGAGCATGCCATGGCGACATTCGGCACGACCGCGCCGGGGCGGGTCAACGGGCCGGCCCACACAGGGCAGGTTGTTGCGATGCTCCGCGGGCAGTTCCCTGACCTGCGGATGAGCATCGAGTCGATCGTCGAGGACGAAGACACCGTCGCTATCCGCGTCGTTGCGTCAGGCACGAACACCGGCACCAGCGGAATGCTGCCCCCGACCGGACGGCCATTCCGCGCCGAGCAGGCACACTGGTTCCGCGTCGCCGACAACCGACTCGCCGAGCACTGGGCCGTCCGCGACGACCTGACAACGGTCATCCAACTCGGCCTTGTCAACCCGCCCGGCCGGCCCTGAGCGCAGAGTCCCACACAACCCTAATGAGCCACTTCAGTGGCCGCCGAGCGCGAGGTCGACCACGACCGGGAAAAGACGGAATCCGAGTGCCACCATATGGTTCGCAATGCCGACCGACCGCTCTCGGCGCAGCTTGGTCAGGCTCTTGACGATGCCGCTTGCACCTTTCTCCGGTGGGTCGATGACCTTGCCCGGCACGCGTGCCGCCGGTGGTCCGGGTAGGCGCACATCGAGGACACTGGCGCCTCTTGCGGGCGGCCGGTGAGTACCGTCGTACAGACCGGCCACCACAGCAAAGGAAGGCGACCATGCGGCGGTTCATCATTCTTCTGTACATCGGTGCGTTGGCAGTCACCGTTGGGTGTTCGGCGGCGACCTCAACGACATCGCCAACCCCCACATCGGTCTCCTCTCAGGTTGTCCAGTTGGACCCGACGGATTTTGCGAAGCAGATTCCGGAGCGGATGACCATCAACGTGCACATTCCCAATGAAGGATCCCTGCCGGACACCGACTTGGCGCTGCCATACAACCAGATCAGCGCCAGACAGAACGAGCTCCCCGCGGACCGCTCTGCCCCGATTGCCATCTATTGCATGAGCGGCAACATGAGTGCCATCGCGGGCGAGACGCTGACGGGTCTCGGGTATACCGATGTCGTCGAACTGCGCGGCGGAATGGAGGCCTGGCAGTCGGCCGGCCTACCGCTTCTGCCCGCCGCCTGAGCGGGTCAGATCAGAACGCCTCAACTCGATGCTCGATGGTCGGCTGCTCGCCCGGTCGCCACAACACACCGATCACGTCGAACCGCATCCGCGGATACCCTCGAACCTCCGGCTGCGCCAACCACAACAGGCCCAGCCGCCGAAGCTTGCGGCGCTTGCCCTGGGTGACCGCGTCGAACGGCGACCCGTACCCCGCCCCACTGCGGGTCTTCACCTCGCAGAACACCACGATGCTCTCGTCGTCCTGACGATCGGTCGCGACGATGTCTAATTCACCCTCCGAACATCGCCAATTCCGAGCCAACACCGGCAATCCGTTCTCCTGCAGCCACGCCGCAGCGAGGTCCTCACCACGCCGACCGAGCTCATCCTTCGCCGCCATGGGCACACTGTGCTGCCCCGGCAGCCACCCGAACGAAGAGTCGGCGAAATGTGGATGAAAATCGGTCATGGGGACAATTCCGGACCGATGACGTGACCGAATTGCCCACTATTTCAGTGGCCCTGCCGTCTGACCGGTCGTACCCTTCCGGTCTATGACGGCTCCAGCGGTGTGGTCGGGGTGGACGCTACTTGCGGTCGCGGATCTCATGCCGTCAGGGGCGGATTCTGACCTCTCGGTCATTGTGCAGGTCGCGATCCGGTTCGCGGATCGGTTCGCGCCTGTGGATCGTGCCTACGACGGAGACAAGCCCTGGTGGCACGGCCGGGTCAGCGATGCCCTCGCCGAGCTGCGATCCCGAGGCCTGATCAGCGGGTCTGCCACCGTGGTGCTGACCGACGCCGGCCGCGCCCGGGTCGCCGTCCTGCAGGCAGCCCCGGCGACCGAACCCGCGGACGGAAATCCCCGGCGAAGACGACGGAAACCGCCCGCCGATGATCGGCCGTCGCGCGATGACGATCACCTCCCGCTGATCAATTCGGGAGTCATCTCGCCCCCCCTGCGCAGTGTTTCCGCCCGGGAGAAGATCGGGTTCGCCTCGGATGCCGACGTTCCGATCCCGGTCATGGCAGAAATCAACCTGCGCTATCGCGGCGGATCGGGGGCGGCGTTCGAGCGCCTCAAAGAACTGTGGGAGCGGGTCACCGGCGACCGTGCCCCGTTCCCGATCGCGGAGCAGTACGCGAGCGGCACACTGTCGATGAATGAGATTCAGCGTCTGGTTTCGGCCGACGCCGCGCCGGTGCAGTGGCCGACCCGTTGCCTGCGCAGGGTCTGGCCCGATTTCCCCGTCAAGCAGCACGTCGATCGTTCCTGCGTCACCGTCAAGGCCGACGCTGCCCGCCGGTCGTTCAACGCCTGTGGGGACGGGATTGTCTGGGCCGTCATCGATTCCGGAATCTGGGGCGGTCACCCGCATTTCGCGCCATACGCGAACCTCACGCATCCGGACGTGGTAGATCTGCACCGGTTCTTTCCGCCGGAGGCGGAACCGACAGTGGACGGCGCACTCGACGACGAGAGTGGCCACGGCACACATGTCGCCGGCATCATCGCCGGCGCGATCGATCCCTGGTTGCACAGCGCCGCAGGGCGCTCGGTGCTGGTGACCGAGAGTCGTTACAACGTCAAGAATCCCACTGAACCGCTACAGATGTCGCGGGTGCCTTCCGACGTCAGTCTGCTGTCCGGCATGGCCCCGAAGACCAAGCTGGTCAGCCTGCGGGTGCTCACCGGCGGCGGTTCCTTGACCGATCGGGTCAGCCGTGTCATCCGCGCCCTGGCCTACGTCCGGGAAGTCAACGGATCGAGCGTCAACGGCATTCGCATCCACGGGGTCAACCTCAGCGTCGGGTACGAATTCGATCCGCAATGGTTCGCCTGCGGCCAGAGTCCGCTGTGCATCGAGGTCGACAAACTCGTCCGCTCAGGTGTTGTCGTCGTCGTGGCCGCGGGAAACTCCGGGTACGGAACGCTGAACGTGAAATTCGACGCACCGACGAAGTTCGGCCTGGGTATGACGATCAACGATCCAGGTAACGCCGAGCGGGCGATCACCGTCGGATCGACCCACCGCGATGCGCCGCACACCTACGGAGTGTCCTACTTCTCCTCGAAGGGCCCGACCGGCGATGGCCGCGGAAAGCCGGACCTGATTGCACCCGGCGAGCGAATCACCTCCTGCGCGGCGGGGGCGAACCTGGACTCCATTGCCGTCCCCAGCGAGGCCGCCGTCAACACAGCCGTCTACGCGGAGGACAGCGGCACCAGCATGGCCGCCCCGCACGTGTCCGGCGCCGTCGCCGCGCTGTTGTCGGTACGACGTGAGTTCATCGGCCAACCCGACAAGGTCAAGCAGATCATCACGGAAACCACGACCTCACTCGGCCGAGCAACCGAATTCCAGGGCAGCGGTCTGCTGGACATGATGCGCGCCCTGCAATCCATCTGACCTGCGTCGCAATCCGCCCCACGAAATCGGAGGAATACATGACGACCGACATCGCCGGACTACCGAGCGACCCGGCCTCCGACCAGACGATGTGGCGCCTCGACGGCACCATGATGCAGGTCATCAGGAACTGACTCGCCTCAAATCTGCCGCAGCCAGCGCTCGAAGGACGGGTTCGACAGACAGACCGGCGACCTTTTCTCCCGGATCACCGAAATGGCGTCCGCGGCGGTCATCCCCCTCAGCATCAACGCTCGCGCGACCACCAGGCTCGACCTGTTCAACCCGGCCTGGCAGTGCACCAGGGTTGGCCCGGTATTCCGGCACGAATTGACCCAGTCGGCGATGTGGTCCACCTGGTCGAAGGCCTGATCGACACTGTCGAACATCCGCACTTCGAGGGAACTCTGCAGTTCGTGCTGAACGGTGTAGGTCTCCCAGGGATACAGCGAGACGAGGTTCTTGATGAAGACCGGCAGGATCAGCCCGTCCTCACACCCACCGAGCCACAGATCCGGCAGCACCTCGCTGATGAAGGGCACATCGAATCGCCGGTAGCCGTGCGCGGAGATTCCCACCATGTGCTGGCGCTGCGGATCGAACTCGATGTCGATCCTGGTCGGGTCGATGCTCATGTCGAGACCTCAGCCGTCAGGAACTCAGCGAGCCCGGCGAGCAGTCGGTGGACGTCGGACTGGGTGGAGTACGGGGCAAGGCCGACGCGTAGACCGCCGGCCGCGCCCAGGCCGAGGAACCGCGAGGCCTCGATCGCGTAGAACGATCCCGCAGGGACGTTGATGTCGAGCGTCGCGAGGAATTCGTACGCCTGGGCCGGGTCCCGGTCGTCGAAGGTGAGCAGCAGAGTCGGCGTCCGCACCTTGGCGCGGGACCGAACCGTGACACCGGGCAATGCCTCGAGGCCGTCCTCGATGGTGACCCGCAGTCGGTCCTCGTGGTCCTCGACCAGCGTCATCGCGGCCAGCAGTCGCCCGCGGCGATCGGTCGACGAGTCCGGTCCGAGTGACGCCAGGAAGTCAACGGCTGCCGTTGTGCCCGCCAGCAATTCGTAGGGCAACGTCCCCAGCTCGAATCTTTCGGGGACCAGATCCGTTGAGGGCAAAAGCTTGTCGGGTCGCAGCTGCTCGAGCACCGGCACCCGTCCGGCGAGCACACCGCAGTGCGGGCCGAGGAACTTGTACGGCGAACACGCGTAGAAGTCGGCGCCGATCGCCGTGACGTCCACCGGCGCATGAGCGGTGAAATGCACGCCGTCGACAAAGAACAAAGCCCCAACTCCGTGCACGAGCCGGGAGATCTCGGCCAGGTCCGGCCGGGTGCCGATCAGGTTGGACGCGGCCGTCACCGCGACCAGGCGGGTCCGCTCGGTCAGCAGACCGGCGACGTTCTCGACCGGCAACTCACCCGTCATCGCGTCGAACTCCGCCCACCGCACCACCGCGCCGACCGAAGCCGCGGCGATCAGCCACGGCCGGATGTTGGCGTCATGATCCAGGCGGGTGATGACGATCTCGTCACCCGCCTGCCAGGTCTTGGCCAGCGCCCGGGAGAAGTCGAATGTCAGCGACGTCATGCTGCGGCCGAACACGATCCCACCGGGATCGGCGCCCAACAGGTCGCCCATCGCCCGCCGGGCCTCGACGACAACGGCATCGGCGTAACGCTCGGCAGCGGTCATCCGGCCCCGGTTGGACACCCCCGCCAGCAGGGTCGCGCGGATCGCGTCGGCCACCACGTCCGGGACCTGGGAGCCGCCAGGCCCGTCAAAGTGCGCCACCCCGCCGGCCAGGGCAGGAAAGTGCGACCGGAGGACGTCGACGTCATAGGTCATGTTGGCGGTCATGGGTAGCGGCGCGAGCTCAGCCGAATGGGTTTTCTTCCGGCAACCGCAGCTCCGGCTTGTCCAACTCCTCGACGTTGACGTCCTTGAACGTCACCACCCGGACGTTCTTGACGAATCGGGCCGGCCGGTACATATCCCAGACCCACGCGTCCGACATCCGGAGCTCGAAATACATGTCCCCATCGGGGTTTCGCACCTGCAGGTCCACCGCATTGCACAGATAGAACCGGCGTTCGGTTTCCACCACGTACGAGAACTGACCAACGATATCCCGGTATTCGCGGTAGAGCTGAAGCTCCATCTCGGTCTCGTACTGCTCAAGATCTTCTGCGCTCACTGCCTCATCATCCTCCCGGCCCGACCAGCAGGTCGGCCGACTCGTGGAACAGGTCCGGTTCCTCCCCTGGCAGCCGCCAGCTGCGCCGATGCACTGGTGACGGACCGTACTCCCGGAGCGCCGCCACGTGTTCAGGGGTGCCGTAGCCCTTGTTTTCCGCGAAGCCGTAGACGGGGTGCGTCGGATGCAGCCCCACCAGCAGCCGATCCCGTTCCGTCTTCGCCAGCACGCTCGCGCCGGCGACCGCGGCGCAGGTGAGATCCGCCTTGATCCGCACGTGCACCGTGGGCTCGGCCGGCCCGGTGGCAACTGGCAGTACATCGAACAGCGGCGGATCATCGGAGTGTGCTGCCACTGCCGCCGGCGTCGACAGATAGTCGTGGTTGCCGTCGAGCAGCACCGCGTCGACCGGCTCGGACAGGGCGGCCAGCGCACGCCGCCCCGCAGTCCGCAGCGCCGCGATAATGCCGATGGCGTCGATCTCCTCCGGGCTCGCATGCCCGACGGCGTATTCGGTCGCCCAGCGCCGAATGGGTGTCACCAGGGCTTCCCGGGCGGCCGGGGTCAACAGCTTCGAGTCGGCAAGACCCAGCGGCACCCGGCCGATTCTGGCCGTTACCACCACGACGCCGACCGTGACCGGTCCGGCCAGTGCACCGCGCCCGACCTCGTCCATGGCCGCCAGTCGGACGGTCCCGCCGCGGAGCAGTTCCTTCTCCAGCCGAAGATTCGGCCGACGGACGACCACTAGTTGTCCGGGTTATCGGGATCGATGTCGGGGTTACCGATGGTCCCCCACCGGGACGGCGGCATGACGATGGCAATCGCCTTCCCGACCACGTTGTCCACCGGGATCGGGCCCTGGCAGATGGCTCCGCTGCTGGCCGGCATGCCCTGACACTGGTACGACGAATCCGCGGAGTCGGACCGGTGATCGCCCATCACCCACAACTCGCCGTCGGGGATCTTCACCGGACCGAAGCACCGCCGGGACATCTGCGTGGTCGTGCAGTCCAACTCGCCGGGGATGAACTCGATGGGTTCGTAGATGTAGGGCTCGACCAGCGAGCGACCGTCCACTGTCACGGCACCCTGCGCATCGCAACACATCACGGTTTGCCCACCAACCGCAATGACCCGCTTGACGTAATCCTTCTCATTCGGGGGCGCAATGCCGACGACCGAGCCGAGGGCCTGCAGCACTTGGCCGAACCACGACGACGGACCGGCGATCCTGGCCTCCGGCGCCCAACTGGGCGGGCCGGCGAAGACCACCACGTCACCCTGCTTCGGGTCACGGAAGTCGTAGACAACCTTGTTCGCCAGGATGCGGTCCCCGCCATTGGCAACGCCGTGCAGCGTCTGTTCCATGGAACCCGACGGCACGTAGTAGACCTTCGCCACGAAGGTCTGGATCAGGAACGTCAAACCGAATGCGATGACGATCAGGATCGGCAGTTCGATCCAGAACGGCCGTTTCTTCGCGGTGCGTCGCGGCTTGTCCGAGCCCGCATCGGCGGCTGATTCAGCCACTGGTTCGGACGCCACCGGTTCTCCGTCGTTCTCGCTCATCACGGTCAGGCTACGGCCAGGATGTCAGCTGGCCGTGATGCGGCGCGGTCAGCGACCCTGGCGCTTTTCCTTGATCTTGGCAGCCTTGCCGCGCAGGTCGCGCAGGTAGTACAGCTTCGCGCGGCGGACGTCGCCGCGGGTGACCAGCTCGATCCGGTCCAGGTTCGGGGAATGCACCGGGAAGGTGCGCTCGACGCCGACGCCGAAGCTGATCTTGCGGACGGTGAAGGTCTCGCGGATCCCGCCACCCTGCCGACGGATGACATGGCCGGCGAAGACCTGGATCCGGGAGCGGCTGCCTTCGATGACCTTCACGTGCACCTTGACCGTGTCACCGGGACGGAAGTCCGGGATATCGGACCGCAGCGAGGCGGCATCCAGTGCGTCAAGGGTGTTCATGTGTGTCCTCGTCAGTATCAGCAGGTGTCGAGCGCAGCCAATTCACAACGCGCCCGGGTGGTCGCCATGGGAACTCTGCCGAGGTCGGCAGATGGCAACCGCTCCATTGTGCCAGACCGGCCCTCGAAACCCGAAAACAGCCGATCAGGTGGCTCAGCGATCCAGCAGATCGGGCCGGTTGAACTCGGTGCGACGCAGCGACTCCGCCCGCCGGTAGGCAGCAACCGCACCGTGGTCGCCGCTGGTCAGCACGGTCGGCACCGGAATGCCGCGATACACCGGCGGCCGGGTGTAGCTGGGTGCCTCCAGCAGACCGGTCAATTCCCCGGAGAAGGAATCCGCACCCGCGGAGTCCGGATTGCCCAGCACTCCGGGGATCAGCCGGGTGATCGCTTCGATCATCACCATCGTGGCGACCTCGCCGCCGGCCAGCACGTAATCGCCGATGGACAGCTCCAGTACCGGCATCCGCCCGGTTGCGTCAGTGATCACCCGCTGGTCGATGCCCTCGTACCGGCCGCAGGCGAAGACCAGATGATCCGCCGCGGCCAGGTCGGTGGCGGTGGCCTGGGTGAAGCTCCGCCCGGCCGGCGTCGGCACGATCAGGGTCGGTGCGGACTCGGTGCCCGGAGCGGGAACCGCCATCTCGTCCAGCGCCCGGCCCCACACATCGGGCTTCATCACCATTCCGGGTCCGCCCCCGTACGGCGAATCGTCGACCGTGCGGTGCCGGTCGGTGGTCCAGTCACGCAGGTCGCGGACCGTCAGCTGGATGATGTCATCGGCAATTGCCTTGCCCAGCAACGATTCCCGCAGCGGATCGAGGTAGCCGGGGAAGATCGTGATGACGCTGATCCGCATCGGTCTACTCCTCCGGGTCGGCGAACATTCCGTCGGGCGGATCGACGACCAACCGGCCGTTCGCCAGATCCACCACCGGGACAATCGCGGAGACGAACGGCACCAGCTCCTGGGAACCGTCCGGCCGGTCAACCGCGAGCACCGGCGCGGCCGGCGGGTGCCAGACCTCGGTGACAGTGCCGAGCGCCGTGCCCGATCGGTCGACGACCGTCAGCCCGACCAGCTGATGGTCATAGAACTCCTCGGGGTCGTCCGGCACCGGCAGCAAGGACGCATCGAGCGTCAACGAGGTCCCACGCAACGCCTCTGCGGCGTTGCGGTCGGCAACCCCGTCGAACCCCAGCACCAGCACCGGTCCGGACCGTCGCATGCTCACGACGGTCAACGGACCACGAGCGATCGGATCGGTACCGAGAATCGCCCCCGTTGCGAACCGCTCGTCCGGGTCGTCGGTCGTGACCTGCACGGTGACCTCGCCGCGCAAACCATGCGGGCGACCGATCCGGCCGACGACAACCTCCACCGGTTGGTCGGCCTTCAGCGGTCGGTGTCGACCACGTCGACCCGGATTCCCCGGCCACCCACCGCCGACATCACGGTGCGCAGTGCGGTGGCGGTCCGACCGGCGCGGCCGATGACCTTGCCCAGGTCGTCGGGATGCACCCTGATCTGCAGGGTGCGGCCACGACGACCCGTGGTCAGTTCGACGCTGACCTCGTCGGAGTTGTCGACGATGCCCCGGACCAGATGTTCCAGGGCGTCCTCGAGCACGCTCACGACGCGTCGGTGCTCTCGGTGGCAACCGCTTCTGGAGACGACTCGACAGCGGCGGCAGCCGCTTCGGCCGCCGGCGCGGTCCGCTTCTTCTTCGCCGTGGTCGCCGTGTTGCCGTCGTCGCTGGTGGCGGCGTTCATGGCCGCCTCGTACAGCGAACGCTTGTCGACCTTGGGCGCTGCGACCCGCAGGGTGCCCTCGGCGCCCGGCAGGCCCTTGAACTTCTGCCAGTCACCGGTGACCTTGAGAATCGACAGCACGGACTCGGTCGGCTGCGCGCCGACGCTGAGCCAGTACTGCGCCCGATCGGAGTCGACCTCGATGACGCTGGGGTCGGCCTTCGGGTGGTAGAGGCCGATATTCTCGATCGCCCGGCCGCTACGGCGGGTGCGGGCGTCGGCGACGACGATGCGGTAGAACGGCTCGCGGATCTTTCCGAATCGGGCGAGCTTGATCTTGACAGCCACGGTGGTGGAGTACTCCTTGCAGTCTTTAAGGGCGGGCGCCGATGGGTCCGCGTGGGGCAGCGGATCCGGACGCACCAATGGCGGCCGCGCCCGGTGAGAGGGGCCGGACGGCAGCCGTAACCGAACTATTCTGTCACACCTGGGATTCCCCGATGAACGACCGCGACTCGATCCGAAGCGACGGGCGTTCTCCGCCGGCCCCGGGCTGCCCAGATCCGACGCGAACATCCCGCCCGGCTATCTCCGCGCAGTGACCCGGCCGGACCGGACGATCACCGCCGGATGCAGCAGTACACCCAGATCGGCAACGGGATCTTCGTCATAGATGACCAGGTCGGCGGCCTCGCCGGTGTCGTAACTCGGCAGGCCGAGCCAGTCGCGGGCGCTGTGCGAGGCCGCGTGGATGGCCGCCCGGGCGCCGATCAGCTCGCCCATCGCCGTCACTTCGTCGGCGATCCGGCCGTGGTCGACGTACCCGCCGGCGTCCGTTCCCGCGTGCACGCTGATCCCGGCCTCGACCGCATCTCTGACCATCGCCGGGTTGCGCAGGTGCAGGTCACGCATGTGCCTGGCGTAGGTCGGGTACTTGCCGGCCGCGTCCGCGAAGGACGGGAAATTCGCGATGTTGATCACCGTCGGGACCAGGTGCACGCCATGTTCGGCGGCGGTCGCGATGGTGTCCGAGGTCAGCCCGGTGCCGTGCTCGATGCAGTCGATGCCCGCGGCCAGCAACCCGGGGAGGGCGTCCTCGCCGAACACGTGAGTGGTGACCCGGGCGCCGCCGGCGTGCGCGACGGCCACCGCCGCGGCCAGGATGTCGTCGGGCCAGAGCGGCGCCAGATCACTGGTGGAGCGGTCGATCCAGTCGCCGACGATCTTGATCCAGCCGTCGCCGTACTCCAGCTGTTTGGCGACCTCGCCCGGAAGCTCCGCGGGGTCGTCCAGATCGACGCCCAACTCACGGATGTACCGCCTGGGCCGTGCGATGTGCCGACCGGCCCGGATCAGCACGGGCAGGTCGTCCCTGCCGACGAGTGGCCTGGTGTCCAGTGGCGACCCGCAGTCCCGCAGCGCCAGCGCACCGGCATCGAGGTTGGTGCGAGCCTGCTCCTCGGCCTCGTCGAGGGTGGCCTGTCCGGTGTGTGAGTAGCCGATATGGCAGTGCGCGTCGACAAAGCCGGGCAGCACGAAGCCGGTCAGCTCGACGGCGTCCGCGATCGGACCCTCGACGAAGCGGCCGCCGCTGATCCACAGGTTGATCGGGTCGCCGGTTGCCGCGTCGATCCCCCGAACCCGGAAATTGATCATGACGAAAGCTGCTCGGCGGTCGGCGCGGCGTCGGTGTGTCGGGCAGCTTTCGTCATGATCAACATCAAGGCAGCTGGGGTTACTTCTTGGGGAACTTGAGCTGGGACGGGTCGAACCCGGGCGGCAGTTGATCGAGGCCGAAGCCGCCGCCCGGTGCTGCTGCAGGCGGACCCCCCATGCCGCCCATACCGCCCATCCCGGGGGGCAAGGCACCCATCCCGGGGAAGCCGCCCGGCATGCCTTTGACCTTGGGCGGCGTCGGTCCGCGGCCGCTCGACCGCTTGCCCTTGCGGCCCTTGGCGTTCTTTCGGTTGGACGGCCTGGCACCGGGCAGCCCGAACCGGCCGGCCATCGACGACATCATCTTCCGCGCCTCGAAGAACCGGTCCACCAACGCGTTCACCTGGGCAACGGTCGATCCGGAACCGCGGGCGATGCGCTGCCGTCGTGAGGCGTTGATGATCTTGGGCTCGGCCCGCTCGGCCGGCGTCATGGACTGGATGATCGCGGCGGTCCGGTCGATGTCCCGATCGTCGACGTTCGCCAGTGCTTCCTTCATCTGGCCGGCGCCGGGCAACATTCCGAGCAGGCCGCCGATCGGGCCCATCTTCCGCAGCATCATCATCTGCTGCAGGAAGTCCTCCAGGGTGAAGTCGTTGCCCGCCATCTTGGCGGCCATCGCCTCGGCCTGGTCTGCCTCGAAGTGCTGCTCGGCCTGCTCGATCAGGGTGAGCATGTCGCCCATGCCGAGGATCCGGGAGGCCATCCGATCCGGGTGGAAGGTGTCGAAGTCGGCCAGCTTTTCGCCGGTGGACGCGAACATGATCGGCCGGCCGGTGACCTGCCGGACAGACAGCGCGGCGCCACCGCGGGCATCGCCATCGAGCTTGGTCAGCACGACACCGGTGAAGCCGACGCCATCCCGGAACGCCTCGGCGGTGGCGACGGCGTCCTGACCGATCATCGCGTCGACAACGAAAAGGATCTCGTTGGGGCTGACAGCATCCCGGATGTCGACGGCCTGCTGCATCATGTCCGCGTCGACGCCGAGCCGGCCGGCCGTGTCAACGATGACGATGTCGTGCTGGCGCACCCTGGCGTGCTCGATGCCGCTCTTGGCGACTGCCACCGGGTCGCCGATGCCGCTGCCCGGCTCCGGCGCCCAGACTGTGACGCCGGCCTGCTCGCCGACGATCTGCAACTGCTGGACGGCATTGGGCCGTTGCAAATCGGAGGCGATCAGCAGCGGAGTGTGACCCTGCCCCTTGAGCCACAGCGACAACTTGCCGGCGAGGGTCGTCTTACCGGCGCCCTGCAGGCCGGCCAGCATGATCACCGTTGGCGGGGTCTTGGCGAACACCAGTCGCCGGGTCTCACCGCCGAGGATGGCGATCAGTTCCTCGTTGACGATCTTGATGACCTGCTGCGCCGGGTTCAGCGCACCCGATACGTCGGCACCGGTGGCCCTTTGCTTGATCTTGGAGATGAATTCGCGAACGACCGGCAGCGCGACGTCGGCCTCGAGCAGCGCGATGCGAATCTCGCGGCAGGTCGCATCGATATCGGCCGGGGTCAGTCGACCCTTGCCGCGCAGGTTCGAGAAGACCGTGGAAAGCCGGTCGGACAGAGTTTCGAACACGTTGACGCCTCACTGGTCAGCAGGGAAATCCGTTCCGAGGTTATCGGACGTGGCCGACTATCGTTTCAGGTCAGCGCCTGAGCGACCGCGGCCGCCACCTCTCGGCCCCGCGCCGGGGATAGCGGCGTCCCGTCGGCGGACCGGACATAGAACACGTCAACGGCCTCCGCACCAACGGTGTGCACCCGGGCAGAGACGACGCCGACGTCGAGTGTGGTGAACGCCGACGCCACCGCGTACAGCAGTCCGGGCGTGTCGTGGGCGCGTACCTCCAGTACCGACGACGACTGCGACGCACCATCGATCACCCGCACTTCCGGCGGTGCGGACGCACCACGCCTGGCGGGTGCCGATCGTCGAGCCAACCGGGCCGCGACATCGAGGCTGCCGTCCAGCGCCCGGATCAGGTCGGCGCGCAGGGTGGCCGCGGCCGGCGCCTCACCGAACTGCGGTGCGACGGTCCAGGTCTGCAGGCCGGTGCCGTTGACCGTGCGAACGGCGGCCGCGCGAACGGTCAGCCGATGCATCGTGACAACGGCGGCGGCGGCGGCCAGCAGGCCGGGGCGGTCGGGTGCCGCGATGGTGACGCGGAGCGAGCCGGGAATCTGCTCGATGACGATCCCCACTCCCCCGTTCTCGATGAGTTGCCGCTCCACCTCGGTGATCGCCGGTGGCTGTGCCGGCTCCTCGCCGGCCAGTGCGCGCCGGACCCGGGACACCAGGTGACTGATCTGCCCCGCCCGCCAGGTCGTCCACGCGGCGGGCCCCGCTGCCCGCGCATCGGCCTCGGTCAGCGCCCAGAGCAGTTCCAGGGTCGGCATGTCGCCAACTGCCTCGACCATCATCGCGATGGTGGCAGGGTCATCGGGGTCCCGCTTGGACGCTGATTCAGCGAGCAGCAGATGATGCCGGATCAGCGTGGAGACGAGCTGGATGTCGGGTGAGTCGACGCCCATCCGCGACAGCCAGCTGACGGACATCTCCGCCCCGGCCACCGAGTGGTTGGGATAGTCCGCGCCGTGCCCCTTGCCGATGTCGTGCAGGATGGCGGCGAGCAACAACAGGTCGGGTCTGGAAACCCTCCGCACCAGCCCAGCGGCCACAACGGCGGACTCCATGAGGTGCCGGTCGACCGTGTACCGGTGGATCGGGTCACGTTGTGGCATCGACCGCAATCGCTCCCAACCCGGCAGCAGGTTCGAGATGAGACCGGCCTGGTCAAGGTCCTCCCAGGCCGGGATCATCGGCTCGCCGGCGCCGAGCAACGCCAGAAAGGCGTCGAGGGCAACGGGCGGCCACGGTTCGGGCAGCGGCGGACAGGTCTTGGCCAGCCGCAACACCGTCGCCGGGGACACCGGCAGACCGGCCTGCGCGGCGGCGGCCGCGGCGCGCAGCACGAGTGTGGGATCGGTCGCCGGGTTGACGGCCCTGGCCAGGACCGCTTCGCCTTCCTGCTCGACGATGCCGTCGGCCAGCGGGGTGCGCTCCACCCGCCTGATCAGCCGTCCACCGACATCGGTCATGGCGCCCTGCGGACGACTCAGCGCCCGGTCGACGCGGTGCCAGGTCAGGTCACTGGCGTGGTCGACGGTGCGGGCAATACTTGCGATGTGCTTGAGCAGCACGTCCCGGTCATCAAGGCCCATCCGCTCGGCGACAGCATCCTGGTCCTGAACCTGCAGCCGGTCGGTGGACCGGCCGGCAAGAGTCTGCACAAGATCGCGCACGTCGAGCAATGCGGAGCGGGCCTCTTCCAGACCCTGATGGGGGCAATCGGCCACCCATGAGGCGGCGACGGCGCGCATGACCACAAGATCGCGGAGGCCACCGCGGGATTCCTTCAGGTCGGGTGTCGTGGCGAAGGCCAGCTCGCCGGACCGCTGGGCGCGTTCCTGGCAGGACGCCCGGAGTGCCTCGAGGCGGTTCTTGGCGTCGGATCGCCAGTCGGCGAGCACCCTGCGGTGCAGGGTGACGGCCAGTTCGGGGTCCCCTGCGATGTGCCGCAGATCGAGCATGCCGAGCATGGCCGGCAGGTCGGTACGGGCGATCTGCCGCGCCCCGCCGACGGAACGAACCGAATGATCCAGCCGGATCTTCGAGTCCCAGATCGGGTACCACAGCCGCTCGGCCAGCATGCCGGCGTACGACGCCGGCGTTTCGGTCGAGTGCAGCAGCACCAGATCCAGATCGGAAAACGGTGAGAGCTCGCCCCGTCCGTACCCCCCGACGGCCACCAACGCGACTCCCCCGACGTTCACCCCGGCGTCCTGCGCAAGCTCGCCGAGCCATCCGTCGGTCAACCGGGCCAAAGCCCGCCGCCGAGCCGGACCGGGTACACCGGTCCGGCTCAGCAACTGGGTTCGCAATTCTGCGAAACCGCCCGCCATCCCCACAGGCGAATTCGGCATATCCCTACAGGGCTTCCTGACCGCGCTCGCCGGTCCGCACCCGTACCACGGTCTCGACCGGAACCGACCAGACCTTGCCGTCACCGATCTTGCCGGTGCGGGCCGCCCGGACGATGACGTCAACGACGTCATCCCCGTCCTCATCGTCGACGAGGATCTCCAGCCGAACCTTTGGCAGCAGTTCGACCGTGTACTCCGCGCCGCGATAGACCTCGGTGTGACCGCGCTGGCGGCCGTATCCCGATGACTCCGAAACGGTCATACCCTGCACTCCGAAGGCCAGCAACGCTGCCCGCACCTCGTCGAGTTTGAATGGCTTGATGACGGCGGTTACCAACTTCATGCTTTGACCTCCTGCGCCTGGTGCGAGCTGGTGAGTACCCCGGACATAACGCCGGAGCCGGAAGACGGCTCGATGTCGTACGCGGCCTCACCGTGGGTGGTGACGTCGATGCCTTCGGCCTCGTCCTCGTCGGTGATGCGCCAGCCCATCGTGTACTTCAGGGCGAAACCGATGATCGCGGTCAACACACCCGAGGCGACGACAGCGATGAGCGCGACCAGGATCTGGGTCCACAACTGGGTCAGACCGCCACCGTAGAACAGGCCGTTGAGGGCACCGTCCGGAGCCCAGGTCGAGGTGGTCGCCACACCATCGGCGTCACGTGGAACGTCCGCGAACAGCCCGATCAGGACCGTACCGACGATGCCGCCGACCAGGTGCACGCCGACGACGTCGAGCGAGTCGTCGTAGCCGAACTTGTATTTCAGGCCGACAGCCAGGGCGCAGAGCACACCGGCGATCAGGCCGATGAACATCGCACCGACCACGTCGACCGCGGCAGCGGCCGGGGTGATGGCGACCAGACCGGCGACGACACCGGATGCGGCACCGAGGCTGGTGGCGTGATGGTCACGGATGCGCTCCACGATCAGCCAGCCGAGTGCCGCGACACAGGTGGCGGTCAGGGTGTTGACCCAGGCCTGGCCAGCGGTGCCGTCGGCAGCGAACTCCGAGCCGGCGTTGAAGCCGAACCAGCCGAACCACAGCAGGGCGGCACCGAGCATCACGAAGGGCAGGTTGTGCGGCTTCATCGGATCCTTGGCGAAGCCCTTGCGCTTGCCGACGATCAGACACAGCACGAAGCCGGCCATACCGGCGTTGATGTGCACGACGGTGCCACCGGCGAAGTCGATGGGAGTAGAGAGCCACTCGGCGATCTTGCCGCCGCCGCCCAGGAACCCGCCGCCCCAGACCGCGTGCGCGATCGGGCCGTAGACCAGCGTCACCCAGAGACCGGAGAACACCAGCCAGGTGCCGAACCGGGCGCGGTCGGCGATGGCGCCGCTGATCAGCGCGACCGTGATGATCGCGAAGGTGGCCTGGTAGCCGACGGCGACCATGGCCGGCACGCCGGAGGCAGCCATCAGGCTCTGGTCGTCGGTGAGTCCCTTCAGGGCGAAGAACTCAAAGGGATTGCCGATCAGGCCGCCCAGGGCGGCCTCGCCGAACGTCTCCGAGTACCCCCACAGCATCCAGATCGGGCCGACGATGGCGAGCGCACCGAAGCTCATCATCATCATGTTCAGGACGGTCTTGGACCGGGTCATGCCGCCGTAGAAGAACGCCAGCGCGGGGGTCATCAAGAGCACCAGAGAGGCCGCGGCGAGCATCCAGGCAGTGTTGCCGGAATCCAGTACGAACGGTTCCATCAAGCCTCCAGGCTCTAGGAGAGGGTGATCAGGTCAGCCGTGACCAGCGCGGCTGGGGCTGACCCAGTGACCTCCGAAGGTTCGCCTGTGAGTGTTTCGATCGGCGCTCGCCAAGGTTTCGCCGTTGTGAACACGATGAGGAATGTGTTTCCGGAGTGTTTCGTTTCTGTCGACAACTCATGACAGGTGATCACACAGAGCCACATTTGGCCGAACGGATCGGCCAAATGCGCCGCGTCAGTCGCCCAGAAGTGCGTCGACAAAGGCCGCCGGCTCGAACGGAGCAAGATCATCGGCACCCTCGCCGAGACCGACCAGCTTGACCGGGACGTTCAGCGTCCGTTGCACAGCCACCACGATGCCGCCCTTGGCGGTGCCGTCGAGTTTGGTCAGCACGATTCCGGTGATATCGACGACGTCGGCGAAGACCGTGGCCTGCACCAGCCCGTTCTGCCCGGTGGTGGCATCGAGCACCAACAGAATCTCGTCCACTTTCGCTTGCTTTTCAATGACCCGCTTGACCTTGCCCAGCTCGTCCATCAGCCCGGTCTTGGTGTGCAGGCGGCCCGCGGTGTCGATGAGCACCGCGTCGGCGCCGTCGGTGATTCCCCGTTTGACCGCGTCGAACGCCACCGATGCGGGATCGGTGCCCGCCGCAGCCCGGACGACAACAGCTCCGGCCCGTTCACCCCAGGTGACCAGCTGCTCTGCGGCGGCGGCCCGGAACGTATCGGCAGCGCCGAGCACGACATGCCGGCCATCGGCGACCAGCACCCGGGCGAGCTTCCCTGTCGTTGTGGTCTTTCCGGTGCCGTTGACACCGACGATCAGCAGCACCGAGGGCCGGCCGTCGTGCGGCAGCGCCCGGACGCTGCGGTCCATGTCCGGTCCGACGGCCTCGATCAGCACGCGGCGGAGCAGCGCGCGGGCACTTGCCGCGTCCGTGATGCCGTGCGCCGCAACTTCGGCTCGCAGCCGGGCGGTGATCTCGGCGGCGGCGCCGGCGCCAAGGTCGGCCATCAGCAGGGTGTCCTCGACGTCGGTCCAGGAGTCCTCGTCCAGTGTTCCGGCGCCGAGCAGGCCCAGCAGGGACTTTCCGAACAGGTTCTGCGACCGGGAGAGCCGGCCGCGCAGCTTGTTCAGCCGGCCCGCGGTGGGCGCGATTTCCTCGCTGCTGAGCGGTGCGGTGGTGACCGCTTCACCAACGACAGGGGTGCTGGTCGGCGCAGTGGTGACCGGCGGCGCGACGACTGCGTCCGCTGGCTCCGTGACTTCCGGGAGGACGACAACCTCGACGATCGTGTCCTCGATGACCAGCTCTTCGACCGCTGGTTCGGCAGTTACCTCGTCGGCGACGACCGAATCCGCGACCGAATCCACAACGATCGAATCCACAACGACGGAATCCACCACCACCGAATCCACCACCACCGGGTCTGTCGGTGAGGCTGTGGCGTCGGGGACGTCTTCGATGTCGGGGGCGACCTCTGTGACGTCGCCGGCTACGTCAACGACAACCGGTGTGGTCGGCGCAGGCGCGGGCGGGGCGTCGGGCAGGGCTACGTCGACGATCGTCCGGGACGGCGAGTCTCGCGGGACAGCGGCGTCGTCACCGACGCCAGGCTGGCCGTCTGTTTCGGTGCGTTCGGGCAGTGGCTTGGTGGGCGGTGGCTTGGTGGGCGGTGGCGGGGTGGTGGGCGGTGATTTCGGGGCCGTCGGTTTCGGCAGGGTGTCGGTCCCGGAGCCGGCCGAGGAGAACGAAATCGAGCCGCCGGCCTTGTAGCCGCCCTTGGCGGGCGGCCCATCGGTGACGGGTTTCGGCGGCGGGGTCGCGTCCTTCAGCGAGATGCGGCGCCTTCGCGCAAGCACCGAACCGGTACCGAGCGCAATGGCCAGCACGACGACAACAGCGATGACTATCCAGATCCAAGTTGGCACGGGCCAATCCTGACAGACCGCGCACCCGTCGAGTCGCACCCCCGACCGGACTCAGGACCGCACGGCTCCTGCGTCGCCCGGTTGTTTCTGTGCAGTCCTGCTCTCCTGCTGTGTCGACTGGCGGCCCCCTCCTTCGTCGGGTCCGACTCAGCCGCCGTCGAAGATCCTGTCGACGACCTTGCGGGCCCGCCGCGTCGCCCGTCGGTAGTCGTCCACGAACTCCCCCGGGTCGCCGCCGGCCGGGTAGCCGAGCGCCCGCGCCACCGCGGCCAGCTCCCGGCCCTGACTCGGAATCTGATCATCCGGCTTGCCCCGCACCAGCATGATCGCGTTCCGTGTCTTGGCCGCCTCCAGCCAACCGTTGGTCAGCGCGGTCGCGTCCGCATCGCTGATCAGCGCCGCCTGCGCGGCGGCGGCGATCGCGGGCAGGGTCGAGGACGTCCGCAGGGACGGCACCTCGCGCGCGTGCTGCAGCTGCAACAGCTGGATCGTCCATTCGACATCGGCAAGGCCGCCGCGGCCCAATTTGGTGTGTGTGGTGGGGTCCGCACCGCGTGGCAGCCGCTCCGCATCGACTCGCGCCTTGATGCGCCGGATCTCCACGACATCGCGCATCGACAGACCGCCCTCCGGGTAGCGGAATTCGTCCGCGGCCCGGATGAACTCGGTGCCCAACTCGACGTCGCCGACCACCGGTCGGGCGCGGAGCAGGGCCTGCCGCTCCCAGGCCACCGCCGTGCGCGCCCAGTAGCCGACGTAGGCCGAGATGGGGCGAACGAGCGGGCCGTTCTTCCCCTCAGGGCGCAGGTTCGCGTCGATTTCCAGGGGCGGGTCAGGGGTCGGTCGACCCAGCAGCCGGGACATCAGGTCAGCGACAGCGTGCGCGTCCGCGCGGGCAACCTCGTCGTCCTCGCCGGGCATCGGGTCCATGACGAACATCACGTCGGCATCGGAGGAGTAACCCAGTTCCGCACCGCCGAGCCGACCCATCCCGATGACGGCGAACTTGGCGCGGAAGCCGCCCCGCTCGGCAGTCACCTGCTTGACGGCGGCGTCGTACGCGGCGGCCATGCTGACCTCGGCGACGCTGGTCAGGCCGCGGGCGATGTCGGTGACCGAGATCAGGCCGAGCAGGTCGCCGCAGGCCAACCGGAGCATCTCCTGCCGGCGCGCCGACCGGGCGACGTCAACAGCTTCGCGGGCGGACCCCGCCCGGCGGGACCTGGCCAGCAGTGCCGTCGCGACGGTCTCCGGTTCCGGGGCCAGCAGCGATGAATCGTCAACGAGTAACTGCAGCACTTCCGGCGCCCTGGTGAGCAGGCTGGCGATCAGCCGGGACCCGCCGAGCAGGGTGGCGAGCCGCTGCGCGACAGACCCTTCATCGCGGAGCAGCCGCAGATACCACGGCGTATCCGCGAGCGCCTCCGACACCTGCCGGTACGACAGCAGCCCGCCATCGGGGTCGGGACTGGACGAGAAATAGTCCAGCAGCACCGGCAGCAGCGTCCGCTGAATGGCGGCCCGTCTGCTAACTCCGAGGGTCAACGCAGCCAAATGACGCAGCGCCGCTTCCGGGAAATGGAAGCCAAGAGCTGCCAGCCGGGCGCGGGCGGCCTCGGGCGACAGGCGCATCTCGTTCTCTCCGACCGCCGCCACCGCGTGCAGAAGTGGGCGGTAGAAAAGCTTCTCGTGTAGTCGGCGGACAGTTCCGGCATGTCGGACCCGTTCGGCGAGGAAGACCTCGGCCGCACTTGACGTCCCGGACGCCGAATATCCGTCCGATCGGGCCAGCCATTCCATGTCGGAGCTGTCCTCGGGCAGCAGGTGGGTGCGCCGCAACCGTTGCAGTTGAAGCCGATGCTCCGCCCTGCGCAGGAAGGTGTAGGCGGCGGCCATCTCGGCCCCGTCGGTCCGTCCGACGTAGCCGCCGCGGATCAGTGACCGCAGACCCATCAGGGTGCCCGGCAGCCGCAGGTCCGGGTCCGTCCGGCCGTGCACCAACTGGAGCAGTTGCACCGCGAATTCGACGTCCCGGAGGCCACCGACGCCGAGCTTGAGTTCACGGCTACGTTGACGTTCGGGGATGTTGTCCTCGACCCGCCGCCGCATGGCCTGCACATCGTCGACGAACGACTCGCGGCCCGCCGCTGACCACACGCCGGGTGCGGTGATCTCCAGAAACTGCTGGCCAAGGCCAGGATCCCCGGCCGCAGGCCGGGCCTTGAGCAGGGCCTGGAACTCCCAGGTGTGTGCCCACCGCCGGTAATAGCTGGCCAGGCCCGACGGGGTGCGCACCAACGCCCCGGCCTTGCCCTCCGGGCGCAGGGCGGCGTCGACCTCCCAAGCCGCGGCACCACAGATTCGCATCAGGCCCGACGCCAACTGGGTAGCGGTGGCCAGCATCGCCGACTCGTTCGGCGGCTCCACCTCGACCCGGCGGGTTGGGGGATGTGAGTTGGGAGCTGATCGTCGCCGGTCGTTAGGTCCGTCTGCACCCTTCCCTTGCGCCATCGACCCGGCCGCGATCGGCTGGTCCACAGCCTGCGCGTGGTCATTCGGCTTTCCATCGCTCTGCGGTTGACGGAACTCCGGGTGATCGGCGGCGAAGATCACGTCGACGTCGGACAGGTAATTCAGTTCCTTCGCACCACATTTGCCCATGGCGATGACCGCGAGCCTGGCCGGGGCCGCCCTGGCGGGCAACTCGGCCGCGGCAACCGCCAGCCCTGCTTGCAGGGTGGCATCCGCAAGATCGGACAACGCCTGGCAGACCGCCGGCAGCGCGGTCGTCGGCAGCGACGGTTCTACGGCCGGGGCAAGATCGTGAGCAGCGATGATCAGCAACTGCGACCGGTAGGCACGGCGGAGTTGGGCGATCGCCTTGCCACCGGTGAGGCGCGCACGCGCTCCTTCCGTACCGGTGCAGGCCGGCTCGTCCGGGTCGATACCGACCGACTCGCACAACACCGTGCGGATCGTCTTGGGCGCGAGCAGGAACTCGGCGGGGGCCTCCGGCAACAGGGCATGCCAATCCTCCGGCCAGGCGGAGAGATGCTCGGACAGCACCGTCGACGCCCCGAGTAGTGCGATCAGCCGGCCCCGGAACCTGGGGTGTAGCTTCAGCGCCTCGATCAGCTCGACCGGATTGGTGCAGGCTTCGTAGAGCCGAGTCAGGCCGTAAACCGCCAGCTCAGGGCGGCCTGCCCGGGAGATCGCAATCAGGAGGTCCTCACTGCCCGGGGTGGGCCCGGACTCCGAGAAGAGCCCGACGACGGCGAGGTCGGTGCGGACCCGGTCGGTATCCGGCAGCCCGTACCGGGCCGGGGTGCGTACCGCTGGTCTGGTCATTCGTCGCTCGCCACCATCGGAAGCAGGCGCCGCGGCGCGGCCGAACCGGCCGTGTCCACCGATAGATGGTCCCGCGCGAAGGCGACGAAGCGATGCGCGAACTCCCGCCAGACCTCCCCCATCGTCTCCTCTGCGTCATCCAGCGTCGCGCCGAGCCGGCCGGTCAGCTCTTTACCTTCGCCGCGTGCCCAATCGCGGACGTTCTCGGCGGACGTTTCCAGGTGGAACTGCACGCCCCAGGCCGCCGCCCCCTGCCGCCACGCCTGGTTCGGGTACCCGGTCGAGGACAACAACAGCACTGCGCCCTGCGGCAGTGTGGTGACGACGTCGTAGTGGTACTGCATGACGTCCGGCGTCATCGGCACATCGACGAACAGCGGGTCATCCATCGCTGCGTCCCGTTTCGCGGTGAGGTATGCGCCGATCTCCGGGCCGTCCGCACCCTTGCGGACGGTGCCGCCGGTCGCAGCTGCCAATAGTTGGCCGCCCAGGCAGACGCCCAGCGTCGGGGTGTTGGTCAGGACTGCGGACGCCAGCAGCCTCCGGGTGGCCGGCAGCCACGGAGCGACGTCGTCGTCCCTGGCGCCCACCTCGCCGCCCATGCTGATCAGGGCGTCGAAGCCGGCCAGATCAGCGGGGATCGGGTCGCCGGCGTGCGCTCGACACACGGTCAGCACTGCCCCCGCCTCGGTCAGCCAATCCCCCAGGCGCAGCACGGGATCCGCCGGGTCGTGCTCGATGACCAGGATCGTTACGGCGGTGTCGGGCATGTCAGCTCCCTAGTTCGACGATGACCGGCGCGTGGTCGGAGGGCAACTTGCCCTTGCGTTCTTCGCGATCGATCGACGCACCGGTGACCCGTGCGGCGAGCGCAGGGCTGGCGAGCGCAAAGTCGATCCGCATTCCGCGGCGCTTCGGGAAAGCCAGCTGGGTGTAGTCCCAGTAGGTGTAGACGCCGGGCCCTGGGTGGTAGGGCCGAACCACGTCGGTGAATCCCGCGTCGACCAGATCGTTGAAGGCCTTCCGTTCGGGCGGCGTCACATGCGTGGAGTCCCGGTAGTACTCGACACTCCAGATGTCGTCGTCGGTCGGCGCGATGTTGAAGTCACCGCACAGCGCGATCTGCGCCCGCGGGTCCGTGGCCAACTCCTTCGCTCCGTAGTCCCGGACGGCAGCGAGCCACTCCAGCTTGTAGTGGTAGTGCGGATCGCCGATCGTCCGGCCGTTGGGGATGTAGAGGCTCCATACCCGGACGCCGTCGCACACCGCGCTGACCGCCCTTGCCTCGGTGACCGCAGGGACGCCGAAGGACGGCAGACCCGGCATCCCGACCTGGATGTCGGTCACTCCCACCCTGGACAGCACGGCAACGCCGTTCCATTGGTTGGTGCCGTGGTGCGCGACCTGGTATCCGAGGTCGGCGAGCCGGTCGACCGGAAACTTCTCGTCCGGGATCTTGGTCTCCTGGATGGCCAACACATCGACGTCGCTGCGCTCCAGCCACGCGACGAGTCGGTCCATCCGGGCGCGGATGGAGTTGATGTTCCAAGTGGCAAGACGCATCAGATCAACCCAAGACGGGAGCGGGCGGTGGCGCGGGTACGAAGAACGGGACGGTCCATTCGGGGCGGGACTCTCCATCGATTCTGGCCCGCCACACCAACACCTGGCCAGGTGGCAGCGGCAGGCCGGTGTTGAAGTACAGCACCACATGGGATCTCGTCGGCAAGGCTCGCCGGGGTACGCCGCTGCCCCTGAAGTTGGGCTCCTCGATCTGCAGGGTCTGGCCGAAACGCATCACCCGCGACCCGGGGACAGCTGCCGACTCGGCCAGTTCCACCGGCGTGCCGTTCTCCCCCTCCAGCACCACCTCGAACGCGTACTGCTCGTTGAACAGCTCGGGCGGAAAAGTCAGGCTGACAACCAGCGCGAATGCGGCGGACACACCGGTGCCGTGGTCGCGACCGATCAACTGCAGGCCGCCGCCGACCATCTGCAGTTTGCCCAGTTGATCGGCAACAGCAAAGTCGGCGAGGATCAAGGACACCGACGCCTGTTCGAACACCTCGCTCATGGCACCGATCGTGCCATGCAAGCGTCATCGGAAGTCCCGCGAGGGCGTTGCCGCAACGAGATTGACCCCTGCGATCCGGTCCGCGACAACCGAGATCGCCCCGCCCGCCCGCTCGACGACCCCGCGGATCATCAGTGACGGCGACCCGCGGGCGATTCTGCGGTACTTGGCCCACAGCCCGATCGAACAGATGACGTTGATCATGCCGGTCTCGTCCTCCAGGTTGATGAAGATGACGCCGGACGCGGTGGCCGGCCGCTGCCGGTGGGTGACCACTCCGGCGACCAGCACCCTGGTGCCGTGCTCGACGGCATGCAGATCGATCGCCGTCCGCACCCCGCGCTCGGTGAGGCTCTGCCGGGAGAACTCGGTGGGATAGGACTCGGGGGAGATCCCCGTGGCCCAGATGTCGGCGACGGTGAGCTCGATGTCGCTCATCCCCGGCAGTGCCGGGGCGTCCAGGCCTACCGTGCTGCCATCCAGGGTGCCGGATCGCGACCCGGCGGCAGCGCCCGCCGCCCACAGCGCGCTGCGCCTGTCCTTGCCAGCAAGTTCCTCGCTCACCGTCAGCGCGTCCAGCGCACCAGCGGTGGCCAGCGCCTCGGCCTGTGCCGTGGTCAGGGTGACCGTCCTGGTCAGCTCGTCCAGGGTGCGGTAACCGGTCGCCGGTCGTGCTGCCTCGATCTGCTCGGCAAGTTCGGTGCCGATGGTGCGGACGCCGGCCAGCCCCAGCCGGACTGCCGGTTTCCCGTTCGGCCCGGGTTCCAGAT
This sequence comes from uncultured Actinomycetota bacterium, assembly GCA_963730295.1. Lineage (GTDB taxonomy): Bacteria > Actinomycetota > Actinomycetes > Mycobacteriales > Nakamurellaceae > Nakamurella. The sequence continues at coordinate 578,596 of CAVSRE010000022.1, forward strand.
CGGCCTGTGCCTTCGATGCGTTGATATCCGGTCGACGGACCGTCACGCCGTGTCGCCGCGCGTCGGCGACCAACGATTGCGGTGAGTAGAACCCCATCGGTTGCGCCTTGAGCAGGGCGGCGCAGAACGCTGCCGGGTGATGCAATTTGAGCCAGGAGGAGTAGAAGACGAGTGCGGCGAAGGACAGTGCGTGCGACTCGGCGAACCCGAAGTTGGCGAAGGCGAGCAGTCGCTCGTAGATGCGGTCCGCCTTGTCGCCGGTGATGCCGTGCAGGGTGCGCATCCCGTCGTACAGCCGGTCTTTCAGCTTCTCCATCTTGGTGCTGGACCGTTTGGCGCCCATGGCCCGTCGCAGTTGGTCGGCCTCACCGGCGTCGAAGCCGGCGACGTCGACCGCCAGCTGCATCAACTGCTCCTGGAACAGCGGGATGCCCAGCGTCTTGGCCAGCGAGCGTTCCATCACCGGGTGGTCGTAGGTGACGGGTTCCAGTCCGTTGCGCCGCCGGATGTAGGGGTGCACGGAACCGCCCTGGATGGGGCCGGGCCGGATCAGCGCGACCTCCACCACCAGGTCGTAGAAGGTTCGCGGTTTGAGCCGGGGCAGGGTGGCCATCTGGGCTCTCGATTCGACCTGGAAGACACCCACCGAATCGGCGCGCTGCAGCATCGCGTAGACCGCTGGCTCCTCCAGATCCAGCGTGGCGAAATCGACCTCTATCTCCTCGTGCCGGCGCACCAGGTCGATCGCGTAGTGCAGGGCGGAGAGCATGCCAAGGCCGAGCAGGTCGAATTTGACCAGTCCCATTGCCGCACAATCGTCCTTGTCCCATTGCAGGACCGAGCGATTTTCCATTCGCCCCCATTCCACCGGGCACACCTGGGCAACCGGCCGGTCGCAGATCACCATTCCCCCGGAATGGATACCCAGATGACGTGGGAAATCCTGAATCTGGCTCGCCAATTCCAGTACATCGACCGGAATGGGATGTTCGATGCTGCCGCCACCGCTGGCCGCATTCTCGATCTGCGCGGCCAGCGGTGACCAGCCGTCGAGTTGCTTGGAGTACGCATCCTGTTGGCCAGGTGAGTGGCCGAGCGCCTTGGCCATGTCCCTGACCGCCATTCGGGGCCGAAAGGTGTTGACGTTGGCCACCTGCGCAGCGTAATCACGGCCATACCGCCGGTAGACGTACTGGATGACCTCCTCGCGGCGGTCGGACTCGATGTCGATGTCGATGTCCGGCGGGCCGTCCCGCTCCGGCGCCAGGAAACGCTCGAACAGCAATTGATAGCGCACTGCATCCACCGCGGTGATTCCCAATGCGTAGCACACCGCGGAATTGGCGGCGGATCCCCTGCCCTGGCAGAGGATATCCGCAGATCGACAGAAATCCACGATGTCGTTGACGATGAGAAAATAGCCCGGGAAATCCAGGCGTTTGATGATGTCGAGTTCCTTGTCGATCTGCTGATAGGCATCTGGCCGGTTCTCCGGCGGACCGTACCGGCGAGCGGCCCCGGCCAGGGTGAGTTGCCGCAGATGGGAGTCCTCGTCATGTCCTGCGGGAACGTCATAGGGCGGCAGGTTGGGTGCCACCAGGTGCAGATCGAACGAACATTCCGCACCGATGGCCGCCGCGTTCGGCACTGCCGACGGGTACCTGGCGAACAGCGCGGCCATCTCCGCCCCCGACCGCAGGTGCGCGCCAGGTCCAGGTGGCAGGAAAGCATCCGCCTCGTCCAGGCTGCGCCGGCCGCGGACCGCTGCCATCGCCGCGGCGAGCCTGCTGGATCGGGGAGCCGCGTAGTGCGCACCAGTGGTGGCGACCAGGGGCACGCCCAACTCCTGGGCGATCAGAGCGAGCGCGTCGTTGTCCTCGTCGTCGGTGGGGAGCTGCTGCGTGCTGAGCTCGACCACGACGTTGGAGCTGCCGAACCGGTCCATCAAGCTGCGGATCTCGGCGCTAGCGGCCTCCCTGCCCTGCTGAAACAGAGCCCGCCGCACCCGACCCTTGCGGCAGCCGGTGAGGATCAGCCACTGGTCCTGCGCGGCGTTGGCCAGCGCGTCAAGGTCGTAGAGCGGACGGCCCTTCTCACCGCCGTCCAGTTGTGCACGACTGATCTGCACCGACAGCCGGTTGTATCCATCCTGGCCACGGGCCAGCACCAGCAAATGATCACCGACCGGGTCCGCGACACCCATCTGCGGTTCGGAGAGGCCGAGGGAGAGCTCCGCCCCGTACAGGGTTCGCAACGAGGTGTTCGCCGCGGCCTCGGCGAACCGGACGATGCCGTAGAGACCGTCGTGGTCGGTGATTGCCAACGCGTCCAGCCCGAGTCGCAACGCCTCCGCAACCAGGTGCTCGGGAGTGGACGCTCCATCGAGAAAGCTGAAGGCGGAGTGCGCGTGCAGTTCCGCGTAGGGCACCCGGGTCGCTGTACTCGCCGGGGCGACACTGTCCACCCGAGGACGAGCCCGTCGTTGCGAACTGGGGTACTCCAGTGGGGCTTCGCCGGGAGGGTCCGGACGGTCGTGGCCCAGCGGCCGCAACGGTCCGATGGGCCCGGTACCGGGTCGAGGTGGGCGGCCGGACAGCGCCCGTTCCAACTCACTCCACGGAACGTTCGGATTGTTCCAACCCATCAGTCGTACACCCCCTCGACCTGCCAACCGTCGGTGGCCAGCCGCAGCAACATGGCAACCCCGCCCTCGGTGACGATCTGCACCCGAGCTCCGGCGGGACTCCGATTCGCCGACCACCACCGTTCGTCCAGCAGCCACGGTCCGGCCCAGGCGTCCACTCGCTGGTGTTTACCCCCTTGGTCACCCGACTGGCCGAGCCAGGCAGGAGATCCGGTCAGCAGGCCGCGACCGGTGAGCAGGACCGGCCGGCCGGCCGCGTCGAGGACCACGAAGACCTCCGGTACCGCGGGTCCGGAAGTCCCGGGAACCGCCGACACCCTGGTGGGTGACGGTGCCGGCAGTGACCCTGGCCACGGGTCGCCCGGACTCGTCGGACTGACCTTCTCGTCCCCCCATGGCACCAGGGTGATGCGATCCACCGCACTCCGGCCACCGGCGAGTACTGGAGCAAGTACGGATTCCGGCCCGAGCAGGCCCTGTACTCGCGCGAAGGCCCAACCTGCCCGCTGGTCGTCCTGTCCGTCGGACCCCCAGAGCCCGTATTGGATATGCCCGGCTCCGATTGCCTCGATGGGCTCCAGAATGAGTAGGGAAATGGCACCTGGACCTTCAACCTCTTGTTGAGGTTGAAGGTCTTTCCGACCAGCGGTACGCCCGGCGGTGAGCCATCCGTCGAGTTGCCAGCGCAACCTGTCGGCGGTGGCGGCAGCGGTCAGCGGCTGAGCACAGCGCCAGACCCGGGAGAGTTTGGCACCCCGTTCCGTGATGGCGGTGATGGCGAGCCTGGTACAGGCCAGACCGGCATCGGCGAGCCTGGAGTGAAAACGCTCGGCCAGGGCCCGCGCCGCGAAGGCCGCCGTGTCCACCCGATCCAACGGCGGATCGCATGCCTGCTCCACCGCCAGTTCCTCCGGTATCTGCCGGCGGGACACCCCCCTTTCGGCCAGCCCACGGGCAAGTCGATGGGCCTGGATCCCGTCGGCGCCGAACCGGGTTGCCACCTTGCCCTCGGGCAGGGCGGCAAACGCTCCGACCGTTGTGATACCCAATCGGATGAGCAGATCGGTCAGTGCCGTCCGCTCCGCTGGCGAGATAGCTGGATCGCGGGCCAATTCGGCGATCGGCAACGGGGCGCAGAATTCCGCTGAGCCGCCGGGGGTAACGATCACCCCGCGATGCGCGGCCAGCACGGCAACCGCCAACACGTCCGCCACCCCGACGGAACATTCGATATCCAACGACTCAACGGCGTCGACAATCCGCTCGGCAGCGGCACTGTCACTACCGAAATAGCGCCTCGGCCCACGTGCGGGGCAGGCGACCACTCCGGACCGCAGGATCTCCACACCAGGCGCGATGGCTTCGACAGCGGCCGCCACCGGCTCAAAAAGTCGGGCGTCCCGATCATGGTCGACCTGAGCAATGAGGAGTTCCGGGCAACGTGATTGCGCATCCCGGCGGCGCATCCCGACGTGGATCCCCTCTGCCCTGGCTGCGCCGGTACAGGCCCGCACCCTGTTCGCAAGGAAGACGGCAACGGGATCGCTGGCCGATCTCCCTGCTTGGCGGGCGGCGGCAACGGCCGGCCAGTCCGGACACCAGACCACCAGAGTCCGTGATCGCTGGTCCAGAGGTGGTTGCTCGGCCACGGCCATGTCACCGCGTCCCCGCTGACTCGCCTTGTCCTCCACCCCGATGTCCTCCACCCCGATGTCCAACACAGCTGCCCCCTGATGCTCTCGAATCGAACCTATGTTCGACACTAGAACACGACACCGACAGTGCCCATGTGAAGATCGCCTCGCGGTACATGTGCGGCCATCTGTCCCGTTCTCTCACCCCACCTCGGCCACCGGTTCACATGTTCCCTGGTTGGCGCGGGTCGGTACCGGCAGGGCAGGTGCAATCTCGATTGCAGTGCGACCGGCTCGCAGCAACAGCGCGGCAGATGCCCGACGACCCGCCGCCGCTCCCCTGCCACTGACCTCGACCGTGAGCTCCCGGTCCCGCAACCGGCCATGCCCTCGGCCCAATCCCGTCCAGCCAACCCAACTGGCCGTCAGCACCAGGTCGGCCCCCGGCCATGGCCCCATTACCAGCAGAACAGCGCCGTGCTGTCGGAGCCGGCCGGTGAGCACCCGCTGCCGGGACGGGCTCGGCCTGGCCTTGACCGGAAGCGTGACGGCGATCATGTCAACCCCGTCAACCAGGATTGACAACACCTGCAGCACATCGGGTCCTGGTTCGGGGATGACGACAAGGCGATCCAGGTCGATGCCGAATTCAGCGGCCGCCAGCAACCCGATACCCGGCATGCCGACCAGCGCAGACCACGGCGCCTCCGGACCGGCCAGCAGGGCGAACAACAAACTGGTGGCCCCCTGGCCGAGAACGCTGATCACCGATCCACGCGCCAGACCGCCGCGTGGCAGCACCGCCGCGAGCGGCGAAGCCACCGGCAGCACGATCCTGGATTCGTCACTGGTGACGGAATCATCAGTGACCGATCCAAGAGAGACTGCATCAAGAGAGACCGAACCGCCGGTGACGAACCCGGTGACCGATCCGGCCGTGTTCATTCGACGACGAAGGTCGCGTAACACCTCGTCACGTTCGAACATGCGTTCGAGGATACAGCGATACCGGTGTGCGCGACAGCCAAAGCTTCAAATAGCGGCCACCCAGCGCCGGAGCACCTCGGCACCGGCGTCCCCTGATTTCTCCGGGTGGAACTGGGTGGCCGATAGCGGCCCGTTCTCCACCGCAGCGACGAACCGGTCACCACCGTGTTCGGCCCACGTCACCACCGGCGGGGTGAACGGCCCGGACACCTCCAGCTCCCAGCGCCGGACCGCATAGGAGTGCACGAAATAGAATCGGGTCCGCGGATCCAACCCGTCGAACAGCACCGATCCCTCGCCGGGCGAGACGGTGTTCCAGCCCATGTGCGGGACGATCGGCGCCTGCAGTCGCTCCACGGTGCCGGGCCACTCCCCCACGCCGTCAGTCTGCACGCCGTGCTCCACCCCGCGCTCGAACAGGATCTGCATGCCGACGCAGATACCGAGCACCGGACGACCACCGGCGACCCGCCTGTCGATGATCCGCTGCCCGCGCACGGCGGACAAACCGGCCATGCACGCCTCGTACGCGCCGACCCCGGGCACCACGAGACCCTCTGCGTTCAATGCTGTTTCGAAGTCCGACGTCACCTCGACGGACGCCCCGGTGCGACGCAGTGCGCGCTCCGCCGAGGCCAGATTGCCGGACCCGTAGTCCAGCACCACAATGCCAGTCACCATTCGCCGCCAGTCACAGTTCCATGCCCGTCGCCATTCGCCGCCAGTCACAGTTCCATGCCCGTCGCCATTCGCCACCAGTCACAGTTCCATGCCCGTCGCCACTCGCCGCCAGTCACGATTTCGATACCCGTCACGACGTGCCGGACTCACGACCCGACCAGCCACAGCACGCCGCCGATGATGCACCCGGCGGAGAACAGTCCGATCAACACGGCCGCCGGGATCGACTTCTTCCGCACCGACAGCACACCGCCGATCAGGAACCCGCCGATACCGATCAGCAGGATCGGCATGATCTGGCTCACAGCACACCCTTGGTCGAGGGGATCCCCCGCACCCGTGGGTCCGGTTCAACCGCCTCGCGCAGCGCACGAGCGATCGCCTTGTACTGCGCTTCGCAGATGTGGTGTGGGTCCCGGCCGTAGATCACCCTGACGTGCAGCGCAATCCGGGCGTGGAACGCGAGCGAGTCGAAGACATGCCGGTTCAGCACCACCGGATAGTTGTTGCCGACGGTGAACCCGAGCACCGAATCCGGCTCACCGGTGTGCACGGAGAACGGCCGCCCGGACACATCAACCGCGGCATGCGCCAGGGTTTCGTCCATCGGGATGAAGCAGTCGCCGAACCGGCGGATCCCCGCCTTGTCCCCGAGTGCCTCACCGATGGCCTGGCCGAGCACGATCGCGGTGTCCTCGACGGTGTGGTGGGCGTCGATATCCACGTCACCCACCGACCGCACCGTGAGATCGAAGCTGCCGTGCACCCCGAACGCCGTGAGCATGTGGTCGTAAAACCTGACACCGGTGGAGATCTCGACCTGCCCGCTGCCGTCCAGGTCGATATCCACCAGCACCGATGATTCGCTGGTGGTCCGCTCGATGCGGGCCCGGCGATCGGCGACGATGGTCACTGCGTTCTCCCTGCTATGGCAAACAACTGCTCACTGACGTCGAGCAGCACATCATTCTCGGCGTCGGTGCCGATGGTGGCCCGCAGATAGCCTGGGATCCCCATGTCCCGCACCAGGACTCCGGCGTTCAGATACTGCCGCCAGGCCGCGGCCTGGTCGTCGAACTTCCCGAACAACAGGAAGTTCGCGTCGGAGTCGATGACGTCAAACCCACTCGCCACCAGCGACTGACGAATCCGGCGACGCTCGGACACCAGATGCGCGACCGACCCGAGGGTGTCGTCGGCGTGCCGCAATGCGGCCAACGCAGCCGCCTGGGTGAGGGTGGAGAGGTGATAGGGCAAGCGCACCAACAACAACGCGTCGATGACCGCAGGCGCTGCGGCCAAGTAGCCGAGCCGACCGCCGGCAAACGCGAAAGCCTTGGACATGGTTCGAACCACCACCAGCCGGGATGGGAACTGGTCGATCAGCCCGATCGCGCTGGGCCGGTCGGAGAACTCGGCGTACGCCTCGTCAACGACGACCATCCCTGGGGCTGCCCGAACCAGAGCCCGAATGTCCTGCAGCGGAAGGGATCCGCCGGTCGGATTATTTGGGCTGGTGATGAACAGCACGTCAGGGGCGCGCTCCTTCACGAGCGCGGCGGCGGCGCCGATGTCCACCGTGAAATCGGCTCGCCGAGGGCAGGAGAGCCAACTGGTCCTGGTGCCGGAGGCGATGATCGGGTGCATCGAGTACGACGGTTCGAAACCGAGAGCCGACCGACCGGGACCGGCGAACGCTTGCAGCAATTGCAGCAGGATCTCGTTGGACCCGTTGGCCGCCCACACGTTCGCGCTCGACAACTGTAGCCCGGTGGACCGAGAAAGGTAGTCCGCCAGCTGTTCTCGGAGCACCACCGCATCCCGATCCGGGTACCTGTTCAACTCGACCGCGGCCGCAGCGACCGAGGCGGTCAGGTCAGCGACCAGCGCAGCCGATGGGGGGTAAGGGTTCTCGTTGGTGTTGATCTTCACCGGGACGTCCAGCTGCGGCGCACCGTAGGGTGACTTGCCGACCAGATCGGCACGCAGCGGGAGGTCGGCCAGCGTCACATCGACGCCGATCATGCCGGCTCGAAACGTGCAGTCTCGACATGACCCGCTTCCAAACTTGCTGTCTCGAAACGTGCGCTGACAGCCTCGCCGTGGGCGGGCAGATCCTCCGCGGCCGACAAGGCCAAAACATGCGGTGCGACCGCCGACAGGGCTTCGCGCGAGTAGTCGATCACCTGCATCTGCCGCAGGAAGGTCACCGCCGACAGGCCGGCGGAGAACCGGGCGGATCCGCCGGTCGGCAACACGTGGTTCGACCCGGCACAGTAATCGCCCAACGACACCGGCGAGAAGGGTCCGACGAACACCGCCCCGGCATTGGAGATCCGGCCGGCAACCGCTGCGGCGTCACGGGTCTGGATCTCCAGGTGCTCAGCGGCGTAGGCGTCGGCGACCTCGATGGCGGCGTCCAGCGAGCTCACCAACACCGTGCCGGACTGCCTGCCGGTCAACGCCTGGAGCACCCGGTCGGCGTGTTTGGTCAGCGATACCCGTTGCGCAAGAACACTGTCGACCTCATCGGCAAGTTCAACGGAGGTGGTGATCAATACCGAGGCTGCCAGCGGATCGTGCTCGGCCTGCGAGATCAAGTCAGCTGCAACATATCTGGCGTCGGCGGAATCGTCTGCGACCACGGCGATCTCGGTCGGACCGGCCTCCGAGTCGATCGCGACTACGCCGCGCAACAGCCGTTTGGCAGCCGTCACGTAGACGTTCCCGGGACCGGTGATCACGTCGACCGGCTCGATCGCGGAGCCGTCGACATCGACCGCACCGAGTGCCAGCAGTGCAATCCCCTGGGCGCCGCCGGCCGCGTAGACCTCGTCGATGCCCAGCAACGCACAGGCAGCCAGGACGTTCCGATCGGGCCAGCCGTCGTTGTCCCGCTGCGGCGGGGACGTCACGGCGATCGCCCGTACGCCGGCGACCTGCGCCGGAACAACGTTCATCACGACGCTCGACGGGTACAACGCGAGACCACCGGGAACATAGAGCCCGACCCGTCGGACCGGAACCCAGCGCTGGGTGACCGTCCCGCCCGGCGCGATCTGGGTGACCGTCTCGACGGGCAACTGGGCCGTGTGGCCGGCCCGGGCACGGGCGATCGATTCGGTCAGCGCGGCCCGCACCGGTGGCGTCACCACATCCAGTGCGGCGGCGATGACGTCGGCGGGCACCCGGAGCGAAGCCGGTCGTACCCCGTCGAAGCGCTCAGAGGCGTCCAGCACGGCCTCGGCGCCGCGCTTCCGCACATCATCGATCAGCTTTGCGACGCCGGCCGTGGCGTCGCCGATATTCACGGCCGCCCGTGGCAGGACGCCGCGGAGGGTGCCGAGACCGGCACGCAGGTCGATCCGCTGCAACATGAGTTCAGCCTAGGTGGTCAGGAGGCGAGGTCCAGCCCGAGGTCGAGCGCCGGCGCGGAATGCGTCAGTGCGCCGACCGCGAGGAAGTCGACCCCGGTCGCGGCCACCTCGGCTGCGCGGTCCAGGGTCAGCCCGCCTGATGCCTCCAGCAGCACCCGGGCGGGAGCGGAGCGCGCCCGGCGCACGGCCTCCACGGTGTCCGCGGTCGAGAAGTTGTCCAGCAGAACAAGTTCGGCACCCGCCGCAACGGCTTCGTCGAACTGATCGAGAGTGTCGACCTCTACCTCGAGCAGGATCGATGCGTTGCGGGACCGGACAGCCTGGATCGCGGCACGGACGGATCCGGCCGCGGCAACGTGGTTGTCCTTGATCAGCGCAGCATCCCCGAGACTCATCCGATGGTTGACGCCACCACCGCAGCGCACCGCGTACTTCTCCAGCGCCCGCAGCCCCGGCAAGGTCTTGCGGGTGTCGCGGATCTGTGCACCGGTGCCGGCGACCGCATCGACCCAGGTCCGGGTGATGGTGGCGATACCGGACAGGTGGGTGAGCAGATTCAGTGCGGTCCGCTCCCCGGTCAGGATCCCTTGCGTGGGGCCGGTCAGGATCAGGGCCGGTTCGCCGGGCACCAACGTTCCGCCGTCCTGCACCACCTGCCGGCAGCTGCCCGCCGACCCGATCACCATGTCGAACACCGCAACGGCAACGGGGCCGCCGGCCAGCACCCCCGCCTGCCGAGGGGTGATGGCTGCCCGGCTCAGCTGATCGATGGGCACGGTCGACGTGGTGGTGATGTCCGGACCGTCGCGCAGGTCCTCGGTGAGGGCCAGATCGATGACCGACGCCACCTGGTCGGGCACCAGCCCGGCGGACGCGATCGCCAGTCGGGTGGGTTCACTCAGGCCCATGCGACTGCCGGGCGGAGGTCGGCCACTTCGGTGTCGATGATCCCGCCGACCTGCCGGACCAGCACGGACCGCTCCCAGGCAGGCGAGCGTTCGGCGTGATCGTTACGGACATGGCAGCCGCGGGATTCGGCGCGCACCTCCGCTGCGGCGAGCAGGGCGGACGCGGCCAGCGCGAGGTTCGCGGCCTCCACCGACCAGCGGTCCGCCACCGGGGCCGGCACCGCACCGAGGGCGGCGATCGACGACCGGGCAGCAAGCAGGCCGACAAGATCCCGACCGATCCCGGCAGCGCGGCTCATCGTCGACTGGATCACCGACCGGCCGGTCGGGTCCGCTCCCGGAACCGGAGTGAGGATCAATTCAGCGGGCCGAGGCGAGGACGAAGCCACCTCGAAACGGACTGCGGCGGCGGCCCGTTCCCCCATCACCAGGCCCTCGAGCAGGGAATTCGACGCCAGCCGATTCGCCCCGTGCAGCCCCGTCCTGGAGACCTCGCCGATCGCGAACAAACCGGGGACCGTGGTGCGTCCGTCCAGGTCGGTCAGCACCCCACCACAGTGATAGTGGGCGGCCGGTGCGACCGGAATCGGGTCGGTCGTCGGATCGACCCCCGCCAACGCGCAAGCCGCGGACACGGTGGGAAAACGGCGAGCAAAAACGGCGGGCGCGATGCCCGTCGCGTCCAGGAACACATGGTCGGAAATACCACCCGGCGCCAAGGCCATCCGCCGGGAAACTGCCAACGACACCACGTCTCGGGGCGCGAGGTCGGCCAGCGGGTGCGCGCCGAGCATGATCCGGGCACCTGCGCCGTCAACCAGCACCGCCCCCTCGCCGCGCACCGCTTCGGTGACCAACGGACGGTGGCCGAGATCGCCGGGACCGGTCCAGAGCACCGTGGGGTGGAACTGCATGAACTCGGTGTCGGCCACGGCGGCGCCGGCCCGCAACGCCATCGCCAACCCGTCGCCGGTAGCCACCCCGGGATTGGTGGTGGCCGCATACAGGTGACCGGCCCCGCCGGTGGCGAGCACGACGGCAGCGCTCCGGATCAGGCCGACCCGACCGTCCGGTCCCAGCACCGAGAGCCCGCGGGCCCGGCCGGAGCCATCCAGCACGACGTCAAGAGCCTGGTGCCCGGCGAGCACCGACGGCAGCCCGCGGACCGCCAGCAACGCGCGCTCGATCTCCGCACCGGTGGCGTCACCGCCGGCATGGATGACCCGATTCGCCGAGTGCCCGCCCTCGCGGGTGCGCAGCAGGCCGTCCGGGCCGGCGTCGAACAGCGCGCCGTGCTCGATCAGCCGTTGTACCGCGGCCGGACCCTCCGTGAGGATCAGTTCGACGGCGATCGGATCGGCCAGTCCGGCGCCCGCCACCAGGGTGTCCTCGATGTGGGTGGCCACCGAGTCGCCGGGGTCACGTTCGTCGCGGACCACCGCGACGCCGCCCTGCGCCCACTGGGTGCTGGCCTCCTCCGGCCGGCCCTTGGTGATCAACAGCACCGAGAGTCCGGCCGCGGCCGAGCGGACGGCAGCGGTCAGGCCGGCAACGCCGGTGCCGACAACGACGACATCGGCGGTCGCCTCCCAGGAGGGTAGAAGGGTGCCGGCCGCAGTAGGAATCGAAGGGGCACTCGGGTCCGCGCTCATTCGCCACTTCCGCTCTGGCCGATCGCGATCATCCGCTCGACGGCGCCGCGCGCCCTGGCCGCGATATCCGGATCAACGACCACCTCATCCCGCATGTCCTGCAAGGAGACCAGCAGCTTGGCGGGGGTGATCATCTTCATGTACTTGCAGGACGCACGTTCGTTCACTGCCCGGAAGTCGACGCCGGGCGCGGCCTTGCGCAGTTGGTGGATCATGCCGATCTCGGTGGCGACCAGCACCTGCCGGGACTTGCTGACCTTCGCCGCATCGACCATCTCGCCGGTAGAAAGGATCTTGATCCGATCCGCGGGAACCGCACCGGCTGTCGCCAGGTACAGCGCACTGGTGGCACAGCCGCACTCCGGGTGGATGTAGAGGTCGGCGTCGGGATGGGCTTCGGCCTGCGCCGTCAACTGCCCGCCGTTGATGCCGGCGTGAACGTGGCATTCGCCGCCCCAGACGGAAATGTTGTCCCGGCCGAGGATCCGGCGGACGTGCGCGCCGAGGAACTGATCCGGCCCGAACAGCACCGGGGTGTCGGCCGGAATGGAGCGCACGACCTCAACGGCGTTGGACGACGTGCAGCAGATGTCAGTCTCGGCCTTCACCTCAGCGGTGGTGTTGACGTAGGACACCACGACGGCGCCCGGGTTCTCGGCCTTCCAGGCCCGCAACTGATCGGCGGTGAGCGAATCGGCGAGCGAGCAGCCGGCGTTCGCGTCCGGAATCAGCACGGTCTTCTCCGGCGACAGGATCTTCGCGGTCTCGGCCATGAAGTGCACACCACAGAAGACGATCGTCGACTGTGGTGCGGTGGCAGCGATCCGGGACAGGGCCAGCGAATCGCCGACGTGGTGGGCGACGTCCTGGATCTCCGGGACCTGGTAGTTGTGCGCCAGGATGACGGCATCGCGCTCTTCGGCCAGCGCATGGACCTCGCTGGCCCACCGTGAAAAATCGAACGGCGCTGGAAAATCCGACGGTTGCGTCACATCGAGCGCCGGGGTCCGGGTCGGTGCGGTCATGGTGCCCTCCTGGCATCCGCCCCGGGCTCAACGTGACAAGGCCGAGGTTTTCGACTTACAATCGATAACGTGCCCAATAGTATCAGGTCGTTATCTCCCGGTCATCTCGAGGACACTCAGGTGGAGGTCCTTGCGGCCGTTTTCACAGTCCGTCCCGATCGTCTGGGACGGGTGTGCCTGCAGGTGCTGCTGTGGCAGAGGGCCAGGGAACCCGATGCCGGGAAGTGGGCTCTGCCGGGTGGCGTCGTCTGGACCGACGAAGACGTCGACGACTCCGCATCCCGGCAACTCGCCGAGAAGGTGGACCTCGACCGGGTCGCTCACCTCGAGCAGATCGGCGTGTTCTCCGACCCCGGCCGGGTGCCCGGTGCGCGGGTGATGGCCACCGGCTTTCTCGGGTTGGTGCCGCTCGGCGCCGACCCACGACTACCGGAGGACACCGCCTGGCACCCGGTGGACGACCTGCCGTCGACCGCCCTGGATCACGGGTTGATCGCCGATCGGGCCCACCGGCGCCTACAGGCCAAGTTGTCCTACACCAACATCGGGTTTGCGCTGGCACCGGCTGAATTCACCATCGCCGAGCTGCGCAGGGTCTACGCAACCGCACTCGCCCACGATGTCGATCCGACGAACCTGCAGCGCATCCTGACCCGGCGCGGCATGCTCGAGCCAACCGGGACGACAGCGGCATCCGGGCCGACCGGCGGGCGGCCGGCCGCCATGTACAGGTTCACCCTGCATGAACTGCGCGTCACCGACCCGTTCGCGGCCTTCCGGCCGCCCGCCGAGTAGCCGGCGTTGCTGGCCGGGATGTCGGGCGAGCAGGCATTATCGGGTTACATCGATGACCACCCGACCCTGCATGCGACCGGCAAGGATGTCACCGGCCAGCTGCGGCAGCTTTGACATGGGCTCGACGGTGGTCATTTCGGCGAGCAACGCCGGCTTCAGATCCCGTGCCAATCTCGCCCACGCGGTCTGGCGCTTGGGCAGCGGGGCCATCACCGAGTCGACGCCGAGCAGGGCGACCCCACGCAGGATGTGTGGCAGAACGCTGCCGGGTAGATCAATTCCCCCGGCATTACCACATGCGGTCACCGCGGCGCCGTAGGCGGTCTGCGCCAAGACGTTGGCCAATGTCGTGCTGCCAACCGAATCGATCGCTCCCGACCAGCGCGCCTTCTGCAGCGGTCCCCCTGGTGCGTCGAGACGACCAATAATCTCCGATGCCCCCAATTCCCGGAGGTAGGAGTGTGTTTCGGTTCGTCCAGTGGAGGCTGTGACCTGGTATCCCTGTGCTGCGAGCAGTGCAATGGCAACCGATCCCACTCCCCCAGCGGCCCCGGTGACCAGGACCTGACCCTCGTCGGTGGAGATCACTCCCCAGTTCTCGAGGGCATCCACACACAGTGCGGCCGTGTAACCCGCCGTGCCGATCGCCATTGCCTGTTCGAGTGTGAAGGCGTCGGGAAGAGGCACGATCCATCCCGGATCGACGCGTTGGTATCTCGTGAAGCCGCCCCAGTGACTCTCCGACATCCCCCAACCATTCACAATCACCTTGTCCCCCGGGGCCCAGTCCGGTGAAACAGATTCGACAACGGTGCCGGCCAGATCGATGCCACCGACCATCGGAAGCTTGCGGGCTACCTTGTTCTTGTTGCCGCTCAGCGCGAGTCCATCCTTGTAATTGAGGCTGGAAAAAGCCACCTCAACCAGTACCTCGCGATTCGGGAGGTCTCCCCATCCGATTTTCTTGACGGATGATACTGCCTTTCCATCGATCTCTTCAATCATTACTGCCGAAAAACTCTTTTCCATGATACTCCTTAGCAGAATGGCTTTCCCTGATGAAGCACGCGGCTACCGAGTAGCCGCGGAGCGGCGCGCACTTCTGCAAATTGCCCCGCATTTTCAAGCCCGATGCTGAGTAAAGCCGGACCGGGTTGTTGCGTTAAGGCTATACCGGACTCACGACGAGGGTCTTCTCCATCTTGAGTGGCTCACGAAACGAGCTCGATCTCCGCTTCCTCATGACGGTCGAGGTCGGGGTGGCCGTTCCAGGCAACCAGAAAGGTATAGACCGCGGCGGCCAGCGCCGGTTGGGCCAGCACCACCAGAATGGTTCCCATCGTCGGCGGCGCGATCACGATGGAGTCGGCCGGGCCGGCGCCAACCGACGCCGGATCGACACCTGGCGCGAACGCGGCACCGACCGACCAGGCGATCAGCGAGCCGAGTAACGAACCACCGACCAGGGCCACCAGCAGCTGCCAGCCCCGGGTCGACCGCACCTGCCAGGCACCGGCCGCGAGCAGTATCCCGATGGCCATGCCGGACAGGGCGAAGATCGCGACGTCGACGAAGTGGTAGGTCGATGTCGTGGGGAGGGCACCGAACCGCCCGTCCGCCAGCACCTTGTACGGAATTCCCGGCGCGAGGAACGCCCACGCTGCGCCCTGGATCAGGCCGATGACGACGCAGAGCCCGAGCATCCCCAGGATCGCGCGGTTGGTTCTGATCTCACTGCGCCTCATGCCAGACAGTCTGCCCCCAGCAGGGCCTTGAGATCGCCCATCAGCGCCGAGGTCGGGGTGACCCGAAGGCCGTCATCCAGCTTGAGCGTGGTCGCCTTGCCACCGTTGAGCAGTTTGAGGTGGACCGCGGTGGTTCCTGGGTGAGCCTGCAGGACGTCCCGCAGTCGATCGACCACCGGCGGGGTGCAGCGAGCGGCCGCGATGCTGACCTGGACCGGACCCTTGTCGGCCGAGACCGACAGGTCGGGCACCACCACGGACTGGGCGTGCAACGACAGCCGATCCTCGGATCTGGCCACCCGGCCCTTGACCAGCACGATCGCATCCTCTGCGAGCAGCAGCGAGCAGTCCAGGTAGACCTTGGGGAAAAATGCGACCTCGACTCCTCCGGCAAGATCCTCCAGGGTGGCCGACGCCCAGGGGTCCCCCTTTTTGGTCAACCTGCGTTGCAGACCGGTGAGGATCCCGCCGACCGTCACCACCCCGCGATCGGGCACCGTTCCGTCCAGGATGTCCGGGATGGACGCGTCGGACTGGGCGGACAGGATGTGCTCAACCCCCGCCAGTGGGTGCCCGGAAACGTAGAGCCCCAACATTTCTCGCTCGAACCCGAGACGGAGCTTGGTATCCCACTCGGTGTCCGGGATGGCCAGGTCGAAGGCACCGCCCATGTCGTCGACGCTCATCTCGCCGAACAGGTCGAATTGTCCTGCTGCCTCGGCCTTCTTCAGTGAGAGCACCGAATCGATCGCCTCGGCATGTACCATCAGCAGGCCCTTGCGCGGGTGCCTGAGGGAATCGAAGGCGCCCGCCTTGATCAGGGATTCGACCAGCTTCTTGTTACAGACGGTCGCCTCGACCTTGCTGAGGAAGTCGGCGAAGGTGGTGAAAGCGCCTTTGTCCTTGCGGCTCCCGATCAACGACGCCACCACACCGGTCCCGACGTTGCGCACCGCGGACAGGCCGAACCGGATGTCGGTACCCACCGGCGCGAAGTCGCGAACGGAGGTGTTGACGTCCGGTGGCAGGACGGTGATGCCCATCGACCGGCACTCGGCCAGGTAGATCGCCATCTTGTCCTTGTCGTCACCCACGCTGGTCAGCAGCGCCGCCATGTACTCGGCGGGGTAGTTCGCCTTGAGGTAGGCGGTCCAGTACGACACCAGCCCGTACGCCGCGGAGTGCGCCTTGTTGAACGCATAGTCGGAGAACGGCAACAGGATGTCCCACAGTGTCTTGACCGCGGCCTCTGAGTAACCCTGTACAGCCATCCCTTTGGAGAATTTCTCGAACTGGGCGTCCAGTTCGGATTTCTTTTTCTTGCCCATGGCTCTGCGAAGCAGGTCGGCGGCGCCGAGGGAATAGCCGGCGACCACCTGCGCGATGGCCATGACCTGCTCTTGATAGACGATGAGACCGTACGTGTCACCCAAGACGTCGGCGAGTGCCTCCGCTAATTCTGCATGAATGGGGATGACCGGTTTGCGGCCGTTCTTCCGGTCGGCGTATTCGTTGTGGGAATTGGCTCCCATCGGGCCGGGTCGGTAGAGCGCGCCGACGGCGGAGATGTCCTCGAAATTGTCCGGCCGCATGGAGCGGAGCAGCGCGCGCATCGGCCCGCCGTCGAGCTGGAAGACCCCGAGGGTGTCGCCGCGGGCCAGCAGTTCGAACGTCTTCGGGTCGTCGAGGGTGAGGTCCTCCAGGACGATGGTCTCGCCGCGGTTGGCCTTGATGTTGATCAGCGCGTCGTCAAGGACGGTGAGGTTGCGCAACCCCAGGAAGTCCATCTTGATCAACCCGAGCTTTTCGCACGTCGGGTAGTCGAACTGGGTGATGATCGCGCCGTCCTGCTCCCGCTTCATGATCGGGATCAGGTCGAGCAACGGGTCGGACGACATGATCACGCCTGCCGCGTGCACACCCCATTGACGCTTGAGGCCCTCGAGCCCGCGCGCCATCTCGACGACCTTCTTGACGTCCGGGTCGGTCTCCACCAGCGTCCGGAACTCGCCGGCCTCGCTGTAACGGGGGTCCGACGGCTCGAACATCTTTGCCAGCGACACGTCCTTGCCCATCACCGGCGGCGGCATCACCTTGGTGATCCGGTCGCCGACGGAGAACGGCATGCCGAGCACCCGGGCGGAGTCCTTGACGGCCTGTTTGGCCTTGATGGTGCCGTAGGTGACGATCTGCGCCACCCTGTCGTCGCCATACTTCTCGGTGACGTACCTAATAACATCACCGCGCCGGCGCTCATCGAAATCCACGTCGAAGTCGGGCATGGAGACGCGATCCGGGTTCAGGAACCGCTCGAAGATCAGGCCGTGTTGCAGCGGGTTCAGGTCGGTGATCCGCATGGCATAGGCGACCATCGAGCCGGCACCGGAGCCACGGCCGGGCCCGACCCGGATGCCGTTGTCCTTGGCCCAGTTGATGAAGTCGGCGACCACCAGGAAGTAGCCCGGGAAGTTCATGGCCGTGATCACACCGACCTCGAAGTCGGCCTGCTTCTGCACCTCGGGCGGGATGCCGCCCGGGAACCGGCCGGTCAGGCCCGTCTGGACTTCCTTGACGAACCAGGTCCGCTCGGTTTCGCCGGCCGGCACCGGGAACCGTGGCATGTAGGAGGCGTTCTCGTCGAACTCGACGGCGCACCGCTCGGCGATCAGCAGGGTGTTGTCACACGCCTGGCGCAGCTGGTACTTGTCGGCCCACAGTGCGCGCATCTCGGCGGGCGACTTGAGGTAGAAGTCGCGGGCGTCGAACTTGAACCGGTTCGGGTCGTCCATCGTCTTACCGGACTGCACACACAGCAGAGCCTCGTGCGCGTCGGCGTCCGAGGCGTCGGTGTAATGCAGGTCGTTGGTGGCGACCATCGGCAGCTGCAGGTCCTTGGCCAGTCGCAGCAACCCGTCCCGGACCTTGGTCTCGATGGACAGGCCATGATCCATCAGCTCCAGGAAATAGTTCTCCTTGCCGAAAATGTCCCGAAACTCCGCCGCGCTGACCCGCGCCTTCTCGTAGTTGCCGATCCGCAGCCAGGTCTGGATCTCGCCGGACGGGCAACCGGTGGTGGCGATCAGCCCCTTGGCGTATTCGCCCAGCAGCTCCCGGTCTGCCCGTGGCTTGTAGAAGAACCCCTCGAGGGAGGCTCTGGACGCCAGCCGGAACAGGTTGTGCATGCCCTCGGTGGATTCCGACAGCAGCGTGATGTGGGTATAGGAACCGGAGCCCGACACATCGTCTTCGCCACCATTGGCCCAGCGGACCCTGGTTCGCTCGAACCGCGACGTGTTCGGGGTGAGGTAGGCCTCCATCCCGATGATCGGATTGACCCCGGCGGCCCTGGCCTGCCGGTAGAAATCGTGCGCACCGAAGACGTTGCCGTGATCGGTCATCGCCAGCGCCGGCATCCCCATCTCGGCGGTGCGCTCGAACAGCTTGCCCAGCTTGGCCGCGCCGTCGAGCATCGAGTACTCGGTGTGCACATGCAGGTGGACGAACGAATCGGTGCTTCTCACACGGCCCCCTTCTGATGGGCCTGCGGCCACCCGTCGATCTGGCAGCTTGTTTGTATCACTGAACCCCGACAGTCCCGGGCGCGTCGTCGCCAGCGAGTTCCCCGGGCGGCCGCACAGCTATCCACGCAAGGGGTGGCAGTACAGCTCGACGTAGGTCAGCGCATCCTGCCGCGCCGGGTCGGCCTGGATCAGCAGTTGCTGGATTCGGTTCTTGACCTCCTGGGCCTCGGCGGCCGGTTCGCCCACCAGCGATTCGGCCAACCGGTCCAGTTCATGGATGCACAGCACCTTCTGCCGCTCGGCCGCCGGACCGCCATTGTGCGCCAATGCCGCCTCGACGATCCCCACCCGCTGTTGCATAGCGGCCATGTCCATGATCGTCACCCTTCACCGCGACCGAACTATAGACAGTGATACTCAACTGTCATGACGGTGATGTTGCTTTCGCTGACCGGGCACACTCGCTGCGGCCGCCGGCCCTGGATGATCCGGGGATGCGGTGGGGTGGGGTCATCGCGCCCACACCGGTCCACAACCGCTGGGCGTCACCGCCAGGCTGCCATCCATCCCAGCATTATGACCGACGGTCGTCCGGCCCCAGCGCGCCCAGCCCGCGGTCCCGCCTGGCGTTCAGAGCCACCCGACGCTGTTGGAAATCGGCCGGCGAACGGCCTTGTCGTTCCGGTAGGCGACACGCGACACGGGCGACATGCCGAGCGGCAACACGCCGACGGACACGGAACGGTCCTCGTCGACCGCCTTGGCGTACTCCGCGGACGAACTCATAGCACGGGAAACATCCGACCGGTATTCTCGCCTGCCTCGTACACCGCTTGCGCCGGCCCGACGATCAACGTGTCCGTATCGCCGACCCGATCGAAGTTCTTTCCGGTGTAGGGCAAGGTGTGCAGAACGTGCCGCAGCGCGTTGATTCTGGCGCGCTTCTTGTCGTTGCTCTTGACCACCGTCCACGGCGCGTACTCGGTGTCGGTGTAGAAGAACATCGCCTCCTTGGCATCGCCGTAGGCATCCCACTTGTCCAGCGAAGCAAGGTCTGTCGGGCTGAGCTTCCAGCGCCGGACCGGGTCGATCTGCCGGATCATGAATCGGGTGCGTTGTTCGGACTGGGTCACCGAGAACCATAGTTTGATCAGGTGGATCCCGCTGCGGGTCAGCATTCTTTCGAATTCCGGGGTTTGCCGCATGAATTCGATATATTCGTCCTGGGTGCAGAACCCCATGACCCGTTCCACACCTGCCCGGTTGTACCACGATCGGTCGAACAGCACGATTTCCCCGGCCGACGGCAGTTGGGAGACGTACCGCTGGAAATACCATTGACCGCGCTCCCGGTCTGTCGGCTTTTCCAGCGCGACCACCCGGGCGCCGCGCGGATTCAGATGTTCCGTGAACCGCTTGATCGTGCCGCCCTTGCCCGCCGCGTCCCGGCCCTCGAAGACCAGCACCAGTTTCTGTCCGGTGTCCTTGACCCACGCCTGCAACTTGAGCAACTCGATCTGCACGGCCCGCTTCGCGACCTCGTACTCCGGGCGGGTCATCCGCACGTCGTAGGGGTAGTCCTCCTGCCAGGTGGTGACCGGTTGCCCGTCCGGCCCGACCAGTACCGGGTCGTCGTGGATGTCATTGTCGACGTCGTACCCATCTGTCGAGTCGATCAGGCTCCAACCCGTCGGTGCGTCCCGGGTGTGGCGAGGGCTCACGGCTTGTACTTCTTGCGGCCGATCAGGAACCCGGCGATCAGACCACCGACAGCGGCAATGGTCAGGGCCACCCATAGCGCGATCTCGGCGCTGAAGAACACGAAATTGACCTGGGTCTGGTCACGGTTGATGGCGATGAAGACAATCACCACCGCCGCGATGACGAGGCCGCCGATCGCCCGGCCGCTCAGTCCGTTCTTCTTCTTCTTCTCGGATTCCGCCGGGTCGATGTAGCTCACGTCAGTACCGTCCGACCTGCACGATGTGGACCGGCTCGTTCTCCGGGCCGAGCCAACTCCAATTGTGTTGCGACCAGTGCCACGTCGCTCCGGTAATCAGATCATGGGCGGGGAACGAGTCGTCCCAGCCCAGTCCGATCTCGGGCATGTTGAGGTGGAACCAGGTGGCCGCGTTCTGGTGCGGGTCCAGATTGGCCACCACGATGATCGTGTCGTCGTGCCCATCGGGGGAATCGGGACCAGCCTTGCGGGTCTTGGAGAACACCATCACATTGGAATTCTCCGCGTTGTGGAAACGCAGATTCCGCAGCCACCGCAGCGCCGGGTGTTCCCGGCGGATGCGGTTGATCAGTGACAGGTAGGGCGCGATCGACTGGCCCGCCTTGGGTCCGTACTCCTCGTAATCCTCCCAATGCCGGTTCTTGAATTCGTACTTCTCATTGTCGATCTGCTCCTGCACGCCGGGCCTCGGGATGTTCTCCATCAGCTCATAACCGGCGTAGATGCCGTAGGTCGGCACCAGGGTGGCGGCCAATGCGGCCCGTAGCTTCCAGGCCGCGCGCCCGCCGTTTGTCATATACGGGGTCAGAATGTCGTGCGTCGTCGGCCAGAAGCTCGGACGCATGTACGGTGCCGAATCCCTGGCCAGTTCCTGGCAGTAGCTCTCCAGGTCCCACTTCTCGTTGCGCCAGGCGTAGTAGGTGTACGACTGCTGGAAGCCGACCTTCCCCAGTCCGTGCATCATGGCCGGCCGGGTGAACGCCTCGGCCAGCCAGATCACCTCCGGATTGTTCAGCGCCACATCACCGATCAACCATTCCCAGAATTCCACCGGTTTGGTGTGTGGATTGTCGACGCGGAAGATCTTGACGCCGTGGTCGATCCACACCTGGACCACCCGGCGGACCTCGGCGTAAATACCCTTCGGGTCGTTGTCGAAGTTCAGCGGGTAGATGTCCTGGTATTTCTTCGGCGGGTTCTCCGCGAACGCGATGGTGCCGTCGTTCCGGGTGGTGAACCACTCCGGATTGCTGGTCACCCACGGATGATCCGGGGCGCACTGCAGTGCGAGGTCCAGAGCCACCTCCAGACCCAGCTCACCCGCCCTGGCGACGAAGGCGTCGAAGTCGTCGAAGGTGCCGAGCTCGCGGTGGATGGCGTCATGGCCACCTTCGGCCGACCCGATCGCGTACGGCGATCCCGGGTCGTGTTCGTCGACGATCAGCGTGTTGTTCGGGCCCTTGCGGTTGATGGTGCCGATCGGGTGGATCGGCGTCAGGTAGATGACGTCGAAACCCATGGCCGCGACGGCGGGCAGCCGCTCGGCTGCGGTGGCGAAGGTGCCGGACTTCCACAGCCCGGTCGTCTCGTCGAGCTCACAGCCCTCGGACCGTGGGAAGAATTCGTACCAGGCGCCGAACAGCGCCAACTCGCGTTCCACCAGCCACGGGTAGTCCGGGCTGGGACTGACGTAGTCGCGCAGCGGGCGCTCGGCCAGTTCGGTCTCGACCGCGTGCGAAACCCCAGCACCCAAACGGTTCCCGGCCGAATGCGACCGGTCCCGCAGCTTGCCGATGGCGTCGGTGAGCACCGCCGCCTGCTCCGGTGTCCGCGCGACGGAGGACACCGCGCGTTCCAGGACGAGTGCGCCCTCTTCGAGCATCATCTCGGTGTCGACGTCGGCGGCGATCTTGATCGCGGCGTCGTGGTGCCAGGTGCCGTACGGGTCCGACCAGCCCTCGACCCGGTACGACCAGCGGCCGGTGGTCGGTGCGCTGACGGTCACGCTCCAGTGGTCCAGACCCGGGTTGACGCAGGTCATCGGTAGCACGGTGGTCGCGCCAGACGGGTCGGTGAGCACCACGTTCGCGTTCACCGCGTCGTGGCCCTCCCGGTAAACCGTCGCGGTGATCTCGAATTCCTCGTCCACGACGGACTTGGCCGGCCGGTTGCCGTCGTCGACCGTCGGGTAGACGTCGGCCACCGGGATTCGGCCGAGCGCCCTCGCACCGGCGGTCGGCGGAACTGTTTTCGGTGGGTCGGGGACCTTTTTGGTGGCCGGCCGGCGCGCTGGCGCCCGCTTGGCGGCCGGTGCCTTTGCTGCGGATGCCTTCGTTGCAGGAGCTTTCGCGGTCGGTGTCTTTGCAGTCGCTTCAGTCACGCCGGGAACGCTACCCAAGGCGAGCGAAACCGCATCTCGGCGGGTCGATCGGGCCCGGCTTCAGGCTCTGGCCGACCGGTACCGCCTGATCAGTTCGTTGGTCGAGCTGTCATGGGCCAGTTCCGGATCCTCGGTCGCCTGCAACTCCGGGATCACCTTCGAGGCCAGCTGTTTGCCGAGTTCGACGCCCCACTGGTCGAAGGATCCGATCGACCAGAGCGCTCCTTGCGTGAAGACGCTGTGCTCGTACAGAGCGACGAGTTGGCCCAGGACATACGGCGTCAACTTCTCGATCAGGAAGGTCGATGACGGGTGGTTGCCCTCGAAAACCTTGAAGGGAACGAGGTCTTCCGCGGTGCCCTCGGCCCGTACCTGGTCCGCGGTCTTGCCGAACGCCAGCGCCTCACCTTGGGCGAAGACGTTGGACGTCAGGTAGTCGTGGTGCTCCCCCAACGGGTTGAGCGAGTGCGCGAAAGCGATGAAATCGACCGGGATGGTCAGGGTGCCCTGGTGGATCAGTTGGTAGAAGGAGTGCTGCCCGTTGGTGCCCGGCTCCCCCCAGTAGACCGGCGACGTGTCATAGTCGACCCGGCTGCCGTCCAACGAGACTGACTTTCCGTTGGACTCCATGGTCAGCTGCTGCAGGTAGGCCGGGAACCGGTTCAGGTACTGGTCGTACGGCAGCACGGCCTGGGTCTGAGCGCCGAAGAAGTCGGTGTACCAGAACGTCAACAGCCCCATCAGCACCGGCAGGTTCTGCTCCAGCGGCGCGCTGCGGAAGTGCTCGTCGATGGAATGCGAGCCGGCGAGCAGCTGCTCGAAACCGTCCGGTCCGATCGCCAACATGGTGGACAGGCCGATGGCGGACTCCATCGAGTACCGGCCACCGACCCAGTTCCAGAAGCCGAACATGTTGTCGGTGTCGATCCCGAACGCGGACACGGCTTCCGCATTGGTGGAGACGGCGACGAAATGCTTGGCCACCGCGGCATCGTCGCCCAATTTCGCCAGCGCCCAGTCCCTCGCGGAGCCGCCGTTGGTCATCGTTTCCAGGGTGGTGAACGTCTTCGAGGAGATGATGAACAGCGTCTCCGCCGGGTCCAGGTCGTGGGTCTTCTCGGCGAAGTCGGTGCCGTCGACATTGGACACGAACCGGAATGTCAGGTCGCGCTGGCTGTAGTGCTTGAGCGCCTCGTAGGCCATCACCGGACCCAGGTCGCTGCCGCCGATGCCGATGTTGACGATGTTGCGGATCGACTTGCCGGTGTGTCCCTTCCACTCCCCTGATCGGATCCGGTCGGCGAAGGAACGCATCCGGCCGAGCACCTCGTGCACATCCGGAACGACATCGGCGCCATCGGTCCGAATGACTGCGCTCGCCGGTGCCCGCAGCGCCACGTGCAGCACGGCGCGGTCCTCGGTGATGTTGATGTGCTCGCCGCCGAACATGGCTGCCCGGAGGTCGGCCAAGCCGGACTCCTGCGCGAGATCGACCAGCAGGCCGATGGTTTCGGCCGTGACCCGCTGCTTGGAGTAATCCAGGTAGATGCCCTCTGCCTCCAGGGTCAGCGCGGTACCCCTGGTGGGGTCGCCGGCGAACAGGTCCTTGAGTTGCTGGTCCTTGATGGCCGCATAGTGCTGCTCCAGCGCCTGATAAGCGGGACGCTGCCGGAGGGGGGTGGGGACGGTGAAAGTCATGTCCGAAAACCTAGCGCCACCGGCGGCATGCCGCGCGTGGGGTCAGGTCAGCATTGGGGGCAATGCACCAACGTGGAAGCCAGTGATCGGGACTACCGGTCAACACCGGGGGCAGGCAGCGACTACACGGGGCCAGGCGGAGCGAGGACTATTCAGGCTGCGGACAGCACCTCGAGCGCGTGGGCAAGGTCATCCGGGTAGGGGCTGGTGAACTCCACCCACCGACCGTCTGTCGGGTGCGAGAAGGCCAGCGAACGGGCGTGCAGCCACTGCCGGGTCAGCCCGAGCCTGGCGGCCAGCACAGGGTCGGCGCCGTAGGTCCGGTCACCGACGCAGGGGTGCCGGGTCGCGGAGAAATGCACCCGGATCTGGTGCGTGCGGCCGGTTTCCAGGTGCACCTGCAGCAGGCTCGCGGCGGGGAATGCCTCCAGCGTTTCGTAGTGCGTGATGCTCTCCCGCCCCCCGGCGACCACCGCGAACTTCCAGTCCGATGACGGGTGCCGACCGATCGGGGCGTCGATGGTACCGGCGCTGGGATCGGGATGTCCCTGCACGACCGCGTGGTAGATCTTCTCGACGGTTCGGTCCCGGAAGGCGTCCTTGAGGACCGTGTAGGCCCGTTCGCTGAGCGCGACGACCATCACCCCGGTGGTCCCGACGTCCAGTCGGTGCACGATGCCCTGACGTTCCTCGGCGCCCGATGAGCTGGTCCAGATACCGAGTCCGGCCAGCGCACCCAGCACCGTCGGGCCGGTCCAGCCCGGACTCGGGTGGGCGGCCACCCCGACGGGCTTGTTGACCACGACGATGTCGTCGTCGCGGTACAGGATCGACAGTCCCTCGACGGTCTCGGCGACCACCACGGACGGTCGTTCGGGCTCGGGCAGGGTGATCTCCAGCCAGCTGTCCTCGACCAGCTTCGCGGACCTGATGGCCACGTGGCCGTCGACCAGCACGGCACCGGCGTCGATCATGGTGGCGACGGTGGTCCGGCTCAGCCCGAGAAGTTTGGCCAGCCCCGCATCCGCCCGCATGCCGGTCAGGCCACCCGGCACCGGCAGGCTGCGGACCTCAGGCATCGTCGTCCTTGCCGTCCGTTGTCCGTGGAGTCTCCGCCGCCGGCTTCGGCTGGTCGGCGCCGTCCTGGGCCTTGCGGGACTTGGTGGTGGTGCCGTCGAAATCGATGCCGAGCAGCGCGGTGATGACCAGGCTGATGCCGCCGATGGTGATCGCCGAATCGGCCACGTTGAACACCGGGAAGTATTCGGCGTTCGGCCCGAACACCGAGACGAAGTCCACCACGTGGCCCTGCAGGAACCCCGGCGCGCGGAAGATCCGGTCGATCAGATTGCCGAGCGCGCCACCCAGCACCAGGCCGAGGGACACTGCCCACGGTGTCGAGCGCAGCTTCGGGGCCATCCGGATGATCACCACGACGACGCCGATCGCCACCAGCGCCAGGATCCAGGTGTAACCGGTGGCCATCGAGAAGGCGGCGCCGGAGTTGCGGATGAGCGAGAGGTAGACCAACCCGCCCAGCACCCGGACCGGCTGGTTGGGGTCGATGGTGGCGACGATGATGATCTTGGAAATGAGGTCAAGGATGACCACCGAGGCGGCGATGACGGCCAACAGGACGACCTTGCGCGGTTTGAGCGGCGCGGCGACCACGGGCGCATCGTCAGCAGGCGATGGTGGCACGACAGGGTCATCGGGGCGTTCGGTCACCCCTACAGTGTCCCAGGATCGCCCCGCTCGCCGAACCACATGGCCAGTGCGCCGCCCCTGCCGACCGCCCGCAACCGGCGTTCGGTGGCGGCCCTGACCCGCTCGGGCGCAACGATCAGCAGCTGGTCGCCGGACTGCAGCCGGACGGTGGGGGTGACCGCGACGGGCTCGCCGTCGCGGAGCAGCAACCCGATCGTCGACGGGGTCGGCAGTCGCAACTGGGACACGTACACGCCGTGCAACCTGGACGCTTCGGGAATCGTCAGTTGCAGGACGTGAGCGTTCATCTCTTCCAAGGGAGCCGCCTCGACCTGCACCTCGAGTGCCTGACCCGACTGAATCACCCCCAGTTTCTTCGCGACCCAGGGCAGGCTGGTGCCTTGCAACAGGGTGTAGGTGACGACGATGACCACGATCACGTCGAGCAGGAGCAGTGAGTTCAACCGTCCATTCATCAGTGGGATCGTTGCCAGCACGATGGGCACCGCGCCCCGGAGCCCCGACCAGGACAGGAATGCCTGTTCCCGCCAGGGCATTCGGAACGGTAGTGCTGCCGCGATCACCGATGTGGGCCTGGCCACCAGCAGGACCATGAGGCCGATAAGAATGCCCGGCGCCAGCGCCGCCGGCAGCCTGCTTGGCTCGACATAGAGCCCGAGCATGACGAACAGGCCGATCTGCGCGATCCAGCCGAGCCCCTCCGCGAACGACAGCGTCGAGGCCCGGTGCGGGAGACGCGAATTGCCGAGGATGACCGCGGCAACGTAGACCGCGAGGAAGCCAGAGGCATGCGCGAAGACGCCGACGGCATAGGCGCCGCCGATCAGCGCGATGGTCGCCAGCGGATAGAGGCCGGCCGCCGGCAGTGCCTCCCGGCGCAGTAGCCAGGCGCCGGCGAGGCCGAGAGCAGCGCCGATCAAGGCGCCGGCGATGAGCTCGTAGACCACCAGCAGCGGGTCGACCCAGGTGATCTCCGACGTGCCGGCCAGCAGCACGACGGCGATCACCACGGGCGCGTCGTTCAGCCCGGATTCCAGTTCGAGCGCCGCGGACAGCTTCGGTTTCACGCCGACCCCGCGCAGCACGGAAAAGACCGCCGCGGCATCGGTACTGGACAGCACCGCGCCCCACAGCAGCGACGTCCGCCAATCGAAACCCATCAGTAGATGGACCCCGATGCCGGCAACCGCGATCGACACCACCACCGAGATGGTGGCCAGGGAGATCCCCAAACCCAGTGCGGGACGGACGTTTTCCCACCGGGTGGTCAGGCCGCCCTCGGCCAGGATGAACACCAGAGCGGCGAAACCGAGCTGTTCGGTCAGCAGCGGATTGCTCAGATCGATGATGCCGAAGCTGTCGATGCCGAGCACCATGCCGATGCCCAGGTACAGCAGCAACGACGGCATGCCGAGCCGCCTGGACAGCCGGACCGCAATCAGGGCGAGCAGCAGGACCAAGGACGCGATCCCGAAGGCACCCTCGGGTGTATCCAGGTGAAGATCCACGTCAGCGACGGAGCGCGGGCGTCATACCCAGCGCAGTGAGTACCTCGATGGTCGCCTTCGACCGGTTGAACGTGTAGAAGTGCAAGCACGGCGCGCCCTCGGCGAGCAGGTGCTCGCTCATCGCGATGGCGTGCTCCATGCCGACCGCCCGACCCGCATCCGGATCGTCCTGAACGGCCCTGAGTCGCTCCGCCAGGTCCGCCGGGATGCGTTGACCGGACAGTTCGTGGATCCGCATCAGCCGGCCGTAGGACGTGATCGGCATGATCCCCGGCAGCACCGGTACGTCAACGCCGGCCGCCGTCATGCGGTCCCGCAGGCCGAGGTAGTCGTTGACGGAGAACAGCATCTGGGTGATCGCGTAGTCCGCGCCCGCCCTGATCTTGTCGACCAGGAATGCGGTGTCGGAAGCCAGATCGACGGACAGCGGGTGCTTGTCCGGATAGGCGGCAACACCCACCGAGAAACTGCCCAATGACTTGGTCAGCGTGACCAGTTCGCTGGTATACGCCAGGCCGTGGGGGTGCTGCACCCATTCAGCGTTCGGATCGCCCGGTGGATCGCCACGGAGCGCAAGGATGTTGTGCACCCCGACCGCCGCGTAGGAACCGATCACCTGACGCAGCTCGGCCACCGAGTGACCCACCGCCGTCAGGTGCGCGACGGGCACCAGGGTGGTCTCCTCGGCGATCCGCTGAGTGATCCTGATGGTGCGTTCCCGGTGGGACCCGCCGGCGCCGTAGGTCACCGAAACGAACGCCGGTCGGAGCGGTTCGAGCCGGCGGACGGCGCGCCAGAGCACGTCCTCGTCGGCGTCATTGCGCGGCGGCATGAACTCCACCGAAAAATGTGGCCCGGGCGCGGCAAGTCGGTCGCGGACGGTCGGCATCACCGGAGCCTATCGGAGGAGGCAGACTCACTTCGGTGAGCACCACAACGATGGACGCAGCACGGCTGCAGTCCGTCATCTCCGCCGAACTCGCCGCCCGCCGGTCAGACGTCACCGAGATCGACGACCGCCTGACCGGGCTGGTCGATCTGCTCGTCGACTTTGTCGCCGCCGGTGGCAAGCGGCTGCGCCCGGAGTTCCTCTGGTGCGGCTGGATCGCAGCTGGTGGACCAGCGACGGGCAGGCCGGCCGATCCGGACGCCGTCCTTCGGGTCGGCGCCGCGCTGGAATTGATCCAGGCCTGCGCGCTGATCCACGACGACGTCATCGACCGTTCCGACAGCCGACGTGGCCGGCCGTCCACCCACCGCGCGGTGGCCAAGCAGCACGCCGACGCCGGCCTCGGCGGCGACGCGGAGCACTACGGGGTAGCGGCCGCGGTGCTGCTCGGCGACCTCGCGCTGGCCTGGGCCGACGATCTGTACGCCGCCGGTGCGCAGTCGCTCGGCGCGGTGGCCCGGTCGTTGCCGGTCTGGCGTTCGATGCGCACCGAGGTGCTGTCCGGCCAACTGCTCGATCTTCTCGCGTCCGCTGCGGTCAGTTCCGATCCGGCCGCGCAGGCGGCCGATGCGTTGCGGATCAATAGATTCAAAACGGCGGCATACACCGTCGAGCGACCGCTGCACCTCGGCGCCGCTCTGGCCGGCGCCGGGCCGGAAACCGTTGCGGCACTTCGCACCTACGGTGCCGATGTCGGCATTGCGTTTCAGCTCCGGGATGACCTGCTCGGCGTCTACGGTGACCCGGCGGTGACCGGCAAGCCCGCCGGTGACGACCTCCTCGAGGGCAAACGCACCCTGTTGCTGGCGACCGCCCGCGCCGCGTTGTCCGGTGCGTTGCTTGCTGAACTGGACGCGGGCATCGGCGCTGCCGACGCCGATCCGGTCCGGCTGGCGGAGATCATCACCGGCACCGGGGCGCCGGAATCGCTCGAGCGCCGCATTGCCGAGTTGGTGCAATCCGGGCTGGCCGCCGTGGACGGCATCGTGCCGACGGCGCGGGAGCGGCTGGTTGAACTCGCCGAGAGGGCTACCGCAAGGCGTTTCTGAACCTAGAAACCCGCGACCTGCGCTCGCCGGTGTACCTCACGGCCCCGGTTCTCGCGCAGCGCATCGATGGGGCTGCCCGGTAGCGAATCTTCCGCAGTGAACAGCCAGTCGATCATTTCCTGGTCGTTGTAGCCCGCGTCGCGGAGCAGCGTGATGGTGGCCGGCAGCCCCTTGACCACCACACCGTCGGCGATGAACTCGGCGGGGATCCGCAGCACGCCCTGCACCCGGACGGCCAGCAACTGGTGCTCGCGGATCAGCTGATGGACCTTGGTCACCACGATGCCCAGCTGGGCGGCGATCTCGGGAACCGGAACGAAGGTGGGGGTAGTGGTCGGCACGGGTATCAGCGTGCCATCCGGACGACCGGGCGGCGGACACCACGCTGATGCTGCGCCCCGGCCAAGCGGTTGTCGCAGGTCAATTTCGTGACGCGGCGTACCCCAACACCGCCGCCAGGCCGAGCGCGCTACGCGGCTCGTAGGCGCCGCGCCACAGCCCGCCGTGAACGGCGGCATGAGCCTCGTCCTGCCACGGATGACCATGGCGGACCTGGTCGCCGGCGATGTCCCTGACCAGCAGCGCGGCCATCAGGGTGTTGGCGGTATCCGGATCGAAGACCTCGATACCGAACCGACGAGCGCCGGCAAAGGCGGCGGCCAAGGCCCTGTTCTTCAGCACTGATTGTGTCCGTGTCGACGGGGCCACATGGAACGACACCAACCGGCCGTCCCGACGCTCGACCGCCGCCCGCCATCGTTGAATCCGTTTGGCCAGCACGTAGTTCGGGCCCTGCGCCGGCACCAGTGCGTCGGCGATCCCCGGGTCGGCGCCGGGCGGATAGGCGCGGTGCAGCAGCCTCCCGCGGGTGAAGAAACGCAGCGGGCGACCGACCACCTTCGCCGTTCGGGAACGGTTGCGGTAGGCAAGGGCCGACTGCTCCACCGCTTCCCCGGGCACCACGAAGACGTCGGTCGGTGTGGCAAGAAAGGCCAGCGCGGTGTCCTCGCGGGCCGCACACAACCGGCGGGTGAGCACGTCCGCCGCCGCCGACAACCGGACATGGGTGCCGCCGTCGGCATACAGAAAGTTCCCCACCACGAGCCGGCCGTCGAGATCGGCCAGCCATTCGGCGATCTCGGGTACCTCGGTCAACAGGTCGGCACCGGCGATTGCCGCCGGATCTCCCGAACCGGACGAGTCGGTTGGCACCAGCAGCGTCCCCGCCGACGAGCCGGCTCCCCGCAGCAAGCGCTCCCAGATGCCGGACCGCGGCAGGTCGACCGCGGCAACCCGAGCGCCCCACCGGAGCAGCGGGCCGATCGGGCCCATCTCCGCCCCGGCACCCAGCAGGACCACCGTGTGGCCGTCGAGCCGGAGCCATTCCGGATGGTCGATGACGTCCTTGACCGCATCAACCGCCGACGGTTCGAGGACGCCGAGCCGATCCCACGCGGAGAGTTGGTCCAGCAACGGGCCGCCGCGCAGGGATTCGCCCCGATACGGCAGCACCAGTTCTTCCGCTGGACTCCCCTGCCCCTTCACCTCGACCGTCGCCAGTCGACGTTTGGCCGGCGCGTCCAGCACTGTCGACAGGGGGAATTCGGCATCGGTGTCGTCGAGCACCACCATCCGGTCGTCGACCGCTGCAAGTCCGGCATCGGCGATCGACCACCACGCCTCGGGTGTGTCCACCCCCGCTTCCACGAGTCGCCGGAAGTGCAGTAGATAACGGCTTCGCCATGCCGTCTCGGCCTCGACGGATCGCGCCCCCACCGGGTCGACGGTGCGCAGGGCGTCTGCGACCACACCTCGTCCGGTGGGGGTGGTGCTGCGATTCCCGTCCGGACCGACCGCGAAGGAGACTCCGTGCGACATCGCACCATCATGGACGTCGGCAACGGAACTCGCCGGTGGTGGATGCGAGCCCGGCCAGGACCCGACCCGCACCAGGGGAACTGCCCGCCGACTCGCTGCCGAACCGCGGGGACCCGGGTGCGGGCAACCTAGAATCGGTGGTTGTGGACACCTATTCCGGGCTGACGAGCGGCACCGTGCTCGAGGGCCGGTACCGGGTGGGTGCGGTGATCGCCCGCGGCGGGATGTCGATGGTCTACCGGGGCGTCGACCTACGACTGGACCGGCCGGTCGCGATCAAGGTGATGAGCCCTCATTACGTCTCCGACCCGGCATTCCTCAGCCGATTCGAACGGGAGGCACGGCTCGCCGCGTCGCTGGGCCACTCCGGGGTGGTCGCCGTCTACGACCAGGGCCGGGACGGCGACCTGGTGTTCCTGGTGATGGAACTGGTTGACGGCGGGACGCTGCGCGACCTGCTCCATGAGCACGGATCGCTGTCCGTTCCGGTCACGATGTCGATCATGGAGCCGTTGCTGGCGGCGCTCGGTGCAGCACATGCGGCGGGGTTGGTGCACCGTGACGTCAAGCCGGAGAACGTGCTGATCTCTGCCCAGGGGGTCGTGAAGATCGCCGATTTCGGGCTGGTCCGCGCGGTGACCTCGCAGACCATGGCCACCGGCGACGTGATTCTGGGCACGGTCGCGTACCTGTCGCCCGAGCAGGTGGCAACCGGAGCCGCCGACGCCCGCTCCGACGTCTACGCAGCGGGCGTTCTGGCGTACGAGATGCTCACCGGCGAACCACCTTTCAATGGCGACAACCCGATGTCCGTCGCCTACCAACACGTGCATTCGGACGTGCCGAGACCCTCGAACAACGCACCGGGCACGCCGGAGGCGTTGGACGACCTGATCGTCGCGGCCACCCGGCGAGACCCGGCGCAGCGCCCGAGAGATGCGTCCGCCTTCCTGTCGGCGATGGTCGGGATACGGTCCCAACTGGGCCTGGCTCGTGTGTCCGTGCCAGTGCCGACCCGCCGCCCCGCGCCGCCGACGACCAGCAGCCGGCCGGAGTTTGTCGCACCCAGCGGCACCCGGGTGCTGGCCGTCAATGGCCCGGCCACGGTGGTCCAGCCGCCGCCTCCGGTACTGGTCCAGCAGGTGCCGACCGAATCGGCCCCGCGGCCGGCCGCGGAACCGCAACGTTCCCGCACGATCGCGCTGCGGCAGCGGACCCGCCGTCGCTGGCTGATCGCGATCCTGGTGGTGCTGCTGGTCGGCCTCGCCGCAGCAGCCGGGGGCTGGTGGGTCGGCGGCCGTTGGGCGGCCACCCCCGCCGCCGTAGGGCTGACCCAGACCCAGGCGGAGACGCTGATCAGAGACGCCGGACTAGTGCCCAGGGTCACCGTGGAACACCACAACGACGTCGCCGCCGGCCTGGTCGCCCGGTCGGACCCGGTCGCAGGGACCCAGCAGTTGCGCGGCTCCGAGGTCGACCTGCTGGTGTCCAGTGGCCGCCCACAGGTCCCGGCCATCGCGCCGGGCACGGACCAGAACGCCGCGACGATTGCGCTGACTGCAGCCGACCTCACGGTCGTGGTGAGCGGGACTCGAGCCTTTGACGACGTGGCGCCGGTGGGTACCGTGCTGCGGACCGATCCCGTCGCCGGTACTGCGCTGACCGTCAGCGCACCGGTGACCCTGGTGCTCTCCGGTGGCCCCGCGCCGGTGACGGTCCCGGATGTCACCGGCAAATCGGCCGAGGATGCCCAGAACAAGCTGGCCGTCGCGGGCTTCGTACTCGGCCCGGCGCAGAAGACTTTCGACCCGACGGCACCACCGGGCTCCGTGCTCGGTTCCTCACCGGCGGCCGGTACCGAGGTACCCAAGGGCACCGAGATTTCGCTGAAAATCGCCGACGCGCTGACGGTTCCCGACATCCGCGGTACGTCGACGAAAGATGCGGTGAAACGGTTGGAGAAGGCCGGGTTCACCGTGACGGTCGGCGATCCCGCCTTCGACGCCGACATCGACGCCGGCGACATCCTGCGCACCGACCCTGGTCCGGGGACGGCCGTCGACCCGAACAACGCCACGATCTTCCTGGTCCCGTCGAACGCGATCAAGGTCCCGGATCTCACCGACGACACCGTTGAGCAAGCACAGCGGAAGCTCGACGAGCTCGGTTTGACGCTCAGCGTCAGCTCGTTCTTCGGTGGGCAGGGCTCGGCGATCTGGAATCAGTCGCCGGGGGCGGGGGGGCGGGTCGAGCCCGGTGGCACCGTGTCTGCGGTCGCGTTCCCGTAGCGTGGCCGCACCGCGCACCCGGCTGGGCGGCGCTCACACCTCATCCCGGTTGACTGCCCAGCGCGCGAACCACTCGGGACGCCGATGGCCGGCCCAACTGCTCCGCCATCCAGAGCGAGGTTTCGACCAGCTGACCAAGATCAACCCCGGTCTCGATGCCGAGGCCGTCCAACATCCACACAAGGTCCTCGGTGGCGAGATTTCCGGTGGCACTCTTGGCGAACGGGCAGCCGCCGAGGCCGCCCGCGGCCGCGTCGAGGACGGTGACTCCGGACCGCATGGCGGTCAGGGTATTCGCCAGGGCCTGACCGTAGGTGTCGTGGAAATGCACGGCGAGCCGGTCCGGTCCGATCCCGGCGGAGCCGAAGGCCGCCAGCAGTTCGGTCACCTGACCGGCCGTCGCCACTCCGATGGTGTCGCCGAGAGACAGCTCGTGGCAGCCCATCCGCAACAGCTCTGCACCGACGTCGACCACCTGGCCGAGGGGAACGGCCCCCTCCCACGGGTCGCCGAAGCACATCGACACGTAGCCGCGAACGGCCACACCGGCCCGCACGGCCCCCGCCACCACCGGGGTGATCATCTCCAGCGACTGCGCGACCGTACGGTTCAGGTTCTTCCTGGCGAAGGTCTCGGTGGCGCTGGCGAACACCGCGACATCGCGAACCCCATGCGCCAGCGCCCTTTCCAACCCGCGTTCGTTCGGAACCAGGACGGGATAGCGGATCTCGCCGGTCAGATCGAGCAGGTCGAGCAGTTGCTCGGCATCGGCAAGCTGCGGCACCCACTCGGGTCGCACGAGGCTCGTCGCCTCGACGGTGCGCAGGCCCGCCGCTCCCAGCCGCCCGATGAACTCGGCTTTGACCCCCAACGACACCGACGTCGGTTCGTTCTGCAGGCCGTCCCGGGGGCCGACCTCGTAGATCGTCACCCGCTCCGGCAGACCCGGTTCGACGACGACGTGCGGTCCGGCAGGTGCGCCGGTCACCGGAGATCGTTGGCCCGGACGGCGATATCGGCACGCATGCGATCGTTGTGCTCGTGCAGGTTCAAGGTGGTCAGTCTCTCTATCGTCTCGAGCCGGTACTTCACCGTCTTCTGGTGCACGAACAACCTCTTCGCCGTCTCCAGCTGACTGCAGTTCAGGTCGAGATAGGTGCGCAGGGTCTCCACCAGGCTGGTGCCGTGCCTTTCATCGTGCGCCAGAATCGGGCCGATGGTGTCCCGGGCGAACTGGTTGAGCGGTGTGCCCTGCGGCCCGGCGATCAGCAGTGCCAACACGCCCAGATCCTCGTAGAGCGCGACGTGCCGTTCGGAGTCCTGGCGCAATGCCTGCGACGCGGTTGACGCCTCGGTGTGCGCGCGGTCGAGCTGGTGCGGGTCGGCGTGCAACCCGCTGACCCCCCACATCGGCTGGCAGGACGGCAGGCTGGCATCCAGCGCGCTCACGATCCCGTCCAGGATCGTGCGGATGTCAACGTCGGGCGTCGGGTGGATCAGCGCGATGACGCCGTTGCCGTTGGCGGCTGCCAGCCGCAGCACGCCCGCCTTGGCCATCGCCTCCTCGCAGAGGTGAAAGAGCCTGCGCCGCATCTGTTCCAGGTTCGGCGCGCTCCAGCCCGCGGCCCTCGCGACGGAGTCGAGCCCGGTGAAGGTGCAGACGCAGATCCGGAGTTCGCCACGCAGATCGATCTGCAGATATTTCGCCCGCGCGATGGCCGCCCGCCGCTCGTCCGCGGAACCCTTGAGCAGGTTCAGCAACAGCTCCTCGCGCAACGAGGACCGCGCCTTCGCCGCGGCCTGTTGTTCGAGGTGATGGAGCGCGAACGTCAGCGACGCCTGGGTCGCGGCCAGCTCGATCGCCTCGTCACCGGGCGTGGCCGAGCCGAGCAGGCACACCCAGCCGATGTGCTCGGCACCGGTCCGCACCGGCCGGATGGCCAGCGAGCGGTCGCCGAGCGCCGTCCAGCTGGTGCGGCTCTCGCCGTCGTCGTGATGCGGTCGACACGCCCCAGCGGCCAGTCGCACGGCCCCGAGGTCGGCGGACGGCGCCGGGCCCGACAGCACCTCGAGGTCGGCGTCGAGCAGCACGACCTCGCAGCCGGACCGCTCAGCGACGATCCGGACGATGCCCTGCAGTTGCTCGCCCCCGATCAGCGCCTCGATCAGGGCCTGTTGCCCGGCCAGGGCGCGCTCGACCTTGCCCAACTGGCCCTGCAATGCGCGATGCGCGCGTTCGACAGCCCGCTGACTGGCGTGGGAGATCTCGTGTTGCCGTGCGTTGTCCAGGGCGATGGCGGCGAGGTCGGCCAACGCGACCAGCCGCCTGATGTCGCCGGGGCTGAAGGTCGATTCCCGGCGGCGCCACACTTCCAGCACCCCGATCACTTTTCCGTCGACGACCAGCGGGGCGCCCAGTGCGGACCTGGTCCGCTCAGCCTTGGCCAGATAATTGAAATCGTTCGAGATGACGTCGTTGCGGAGGTAGTCGTCGACCTTGGCCGCCTGCCCCGTGGCAAAGACGTGACCGGCCAGTCCCTGCCCACGGCGCATCCGCAGGTTTCCGGTGTCCGCCAACTGGTTTCCGGCGCAGGCTCGCATGACGATCTCGTCGCCGTCGCGGAGCATCACCCCGGCGATGTCGGAGTCGAGCAGCCCGAGGGTTTCGTTGGTGACGGCCAGCAGCGCTTCCTCCAGCTCCCTGGCTCCCAGGATTCGGGTGGCCACCGACCTGAGCGACTCGACCTCTGCCTCCGCCGCCGCAGCGAGGAGTTCCAGCCGCCGGCATTCCTCGATCAGCAGAACATGCTGGTCGCTGTCGAGCTGCGTGGTCAACGGTTCTCCTGCGGATCGAGTACCACCTTGTACCCCTGGAGCGTGCTCATCTCACGGTAACCCGCGGCGGCGTCGTTCATCGGGCGGCGGCCGCTGATCACCACGGTCGGATCCAGCACGGCGGTGCTGACCAGGCCGGCCAGCTGGTCCCGGACACGGATCGAATCGCCGACAGCGAAGCCGATCGTCACTTCGGCGGCGAACGATCGGGCGAGCGGAAATGCCCACTGCTGCTCCAGATGGGCACTCACGCTCACCACCGCACCGCCGCCCCGGACGGCGCCGAGCGCAGCCTCCAGACCGCGGGCGCCGCCGACCGCCTCGATCACCGCGTCGGCACCGCGACCGGCCGTGAGCCCGTCGATCACCCCGCGCAGCGAGTCCGGCTCCGCGGTGATCGCGCCCTGCGTCGCGGCCAGCTGCCGGCGCCCGGCGACCGGATCGGACACGACGACGGCGCCCGCCCCGTGTACCTGGGCGCACAGGCTGGCCAGCTGGCCAACGGGCCCGCCGCCGACGATCGCCACCGTGTCGCCCGGGCGCACCCCGGCCCGCTGCATCGCGACCCAGCCGGTCGCCAGGTTGTCACCGATGAGCAGACCCGCGTCGGGAGCAATCCCGTCCGGCAGCCCGGCGAGGGTGACGTCGGCGAACGGAACCCGCACGTACTCGGCCTGTCCGCCGGGCAGCGCGGGACCGAAAGCTGTTCCGGTGCCGAAGAACTGACGCCGCGGGCAGTGCCAGTGGTGGCCGCGCCGGCACCACCAGCAGTCGCCGCAGGCGGTGAAGTCGGAGGTCATCACACGCTCACCGCGGCGGAATCTGCGCACCCCGTTGCCGGTTTCCAGGACGGTCCCGACGAACTCGTGCCCGAGGACCGTCCCCGGCTCGACGCCCGACATCTTCCCCGAGATGGCGTGCAGGTCGGTGCCGCAGATCCCGGTCAGCTCGACCCGGACCAGCGCGTCGGTGTCGTCCAGCAACACCGGGTCGGGCACGTCGGTCAGGGCGATGTCACCTGGCGCGGAGTACACCACCGCTCGCATCGACCGCCACCTCCCGGATCCGCTCGCCGAGCCGATCCGCCGCCCCGCGCAGCGCCTGCAGCTCTTCCGGTTCCAGCGGCAGCTCCACGATCTCCTGCAGCCCCCCGGGTCCGACCCGGACCGGCAGGCCAACGCGGGTGTCGCGCAGTCCGTACTGCCCGGTGGGTTCGACGGCGCAGGCGATCAACTCCCCGGTGTCGCGGACCATCGCCGCGGCCATCCGAGCGGCGGACTGCCCTGGCGCGAAGTAGGCACTGCCGGTCTTGAGCAGCGAGACCACCTCGGCGCCGGAGTCTCGGGTCCGGTCGACGATGCCCTGCAGGACGGCCGGTTCCAGCATCGTTCTGATCGGCCGGCCGGCGACCGTGACCTGACTGAGCGGGATGACCATCTCCGGTCCGTGGCTACCCAAGGCGTAGGCCCGGACGTCCTGCGGGCGGCAGATCCCGGTGAGCGCGACCAGGGCGCAGAACCGTGCCGAATCCAGCACTCCGGCCATTCCGAGCACCCGCTGCGGGGGAAATCCGCTACGGATGCGGGCCAGCTGGGTCATCTCCTCCAGCGGATTGGTCACCATGATCAGGACCGCGGCGGGCGCCAGTTCCGCGACCCGTTCCGCGACCGGGCCGACGACCTCGGCGTTCGCCGCCGTGAGGTCAAGCCGGGTCATCCCGGGTTTGCGAGCCCGGCCGGCCGTCATGATCACGTAGTCGACGCCGGCGATCGCGGAGAGGCTGTCGGCGCCGCTGATGGCGGTGCCGAAACCGGCCAGGCCCGCGCTGTGCCAGAGGTCGAGGGCGATGCCGGCGGCCAGCCCATCGACGACGTCGACCAGGATGACCGCCGAAAACAGCTCGGACTCCGCCAGCCGGAGCGCGGTGATCGAACCGACGTGCCCCGCACCGATGACCGCGATTCGCGGGCGGTCCAGAGCTGGTCCGTCGGGGTGTAGTTCGGTCGCCACTGGGACGCCCCGCCGGTAGAGCGCATTGACCGTTGCGGGCGGCGCTGCGCCTTCCCGCGCGACGGCGGGTGCGCCCAGCGCGCCGGGTGCGCCGGGTGCTCCGAATGCGCCAAGCGTGGCCGGGGCGGGCCGACTCCGGCCCGGCACCGGCGCCGCAGGGGATCCGACCGCGATCTGCACCCCAAGGTCCTTCGCCCGCTCGCGGGCCAGCGGGGTGATGAGGTCCCCGGCTCCGACCTGCAGGTCGCCGCCGCGGGCATGCGCCCGCTCCACCTCGTGCGCACCGATCACCGTCATGAGGTGCCGTCGATCTGTTCGAGGGCGGCAACCGCTGCGTCCCGCGCGGACTGAACCTCGCTTTCGCTGCCGGACAGGAAAACCCGGCCGTACCGACCGACCGCGCGGACCTCGACAATCGTGATGGTGGCTGCCTTTTCGGCCTCATTCGCGGCCAGCGTCGCGTAGGCGGCGGGGGTCACCTCGAGCACGAACAGGCTGCTGCCGGGCATCATCATGCTGCCCTTGCGCCACTTGTTGAGCAGTTGCGCCTGATAGGGACTGACGTTCGTGACGAATTGCGCCGAGGCGATCTGCGGCTTCACCCGGTCCCGTTCGGTCAGCCCGAGATGGGCAAGGACCGCCTCACCGGACGCGAGCACCTCCGCCTGGCTGCTGGCGTGGATCTCCAGCAGCCCGAACTCCCGCTCGACGATCTGCAGCGCGGGCCGCACATCCGCCGCCTTCAGGGCAATGTCCATCACCCGGAAGATCTCGTTGCCGGGTGCGACTTCGATGAACAGTTCCGACATCCCGGCCACCGGCACGTCGCCCTGGCAGGTCGCCGCCACGTGCGCCGCCGACTGGGGCTGCATGCGGTCGATGAACGAGTACGAACGCAAGTGGAAGTCCGACACCCGACGCCCCTTCCTCTAGCCTGCGGAGCTGAGCGCGATGCCGAACGGCGTCACGAGCAGTGCATGGTCGTAGTCGACGACGGGGTGACCGAGGTAGCGGGAGATGATCGCCCCGGTGCCCGGGACCATCAGGGCGCCACCGACCAGGTGCACCGGCCCGGCCGGCCGGTTCGGCATCAGCCGGTCGATGTTGTGCGCGATCCGTTCAATGCCCGGTCGCAGCCTGTCCAGGTGCTCAGTGCCGTGCCGGCGCTTGAGGAGTTCGGCGTCCGCAACATCGATCCGCAGGGCACCGGCCAGGATCAGGTTGAGGTGATGGCCACCACCCGGCAGATCGCCGAGGTCGCTCAGCGCACCGCCGGAATAGACGCCGACCCCGGTGGACCCGCCGCCGACGTCGACGATGGCGCCATCGGTCAACCGCAGCAGCGCCTGCGCCGCACTGACCTCGTCGAGGAGCACCCGGCAATCAAGGCCTGCGGATTCGAGAACGTAACGGCAGGCCCGGCTCTCCCCCGCGCCGACGCCCGGCGGGAAGGCGGTCGCCGCCTCGGACAGCGTCAGCGCAAGAACCGATTCGGCCCCCGCGCGGAGTTCCCGGACGGCCGAGACGGCTGCGGCGAAGTCGACCACCACCCCGTCGCGCACCGCCTCGGCCCTGATCTGGTCGTAGTACACCGGGCGGTCCAGCGCATCGACAACGGTCAGCACGATGGTCGCCGTGCCCAGATCGACGCCGATCCGCAGCGGCGGCTGTAGGTCGCAGCGCGGAGCGCGGAGCCTGGTTGCCGCGTCCTGCAGGAACACTGCGACGGGGGCCGCGATGTCGATCACCGCGCATCGGCCAGTGCGTCGTAGAGCCCGCGCCACGGCCGGGCTTCGAAGGCCAACCGCTTGATGTTGATCAGATGCAGCGGACTGATGTTGTCCGAGGTCAGCGATCCGCTCCAGGTGCCGGTGCCGAGCATGAACGATGGTCCGATGTTCGTGCTGTAGCCCATCCCGCCGAACAGGCTCGGGGTGTTGACCGGGATCCGCGACGCGGGCAGGTCCGACAGCCTCGCGATCGCCTCCTGGTCGTCGGCGTGGATCCCGAGGGTGTGGCCCTCGCCGCCGAACGCCAGGATCTCCCGGCACCTCGCCACTCCGTCCTCGAGGGTGGGCGCCCGGTAGAAGGACAGCACCGGGCCGAGAATCTCCGCGGACAGCGGCACGTCGCGACCCACCTCGGTCAGTTCGGCGCCGAGCACCCTGGTGCCGGCCGGCACGCTGATCCCGATCCGCCGGCCCAGTTCGGCCGCGGACTGCCCGACATTCTCCGGCCGCAACCCGCCGCGGTCGTCGAAGATCAACCGAGCCAGCCGCTGCTGCTCCGCCGCGCTCAGGAAAAGGACCCCACGTTGCCGGAAGGCGGCCACCGCCTGCTCCGCGATCGGCTCGTCCAGCACCACCGACTGCTCGGCAACGCACGCCGTGCCGTTGTCGAAAGCCTTGGAGGTCACGATCATCTCGGCGGCCTCGGCGACGTCCGGCACGCTGCGGTGGACGTAGACCGGGACGTTGCCGGCGCCGACCGCCAGGGTGGGTTTGCCGCTGCTGTAGGCCGCCCGCACCATGCCGGGACCGCCGGTGGCCAGCACCAGCGACACGTCGGGATGGCGCATCAGCTCCGCCGTGGCCGCAACGCCGGCATGCTCCAGGCAGTCGATCACACCGGTCGGCGCGCCGGCCCTTTCCGCGGCCTGCGCCATGACTTCGGCCGTGCGTCGGCAGCACAGGGCGGCCCTGGGGTGCGGGGCATGGACGATGGTGTTCCCGGCCTTCACCGCTGCCAGGCATTTGAAGATGACGGTGGAGGTCGGGTTGGTGACCGGGATGATCGCGGCGATGACGCCCATCGGGCTGCCGATCGCCGTCATCCGGCCGGGTTCGTCCACCCACAGCACACCCTTGGTCCGCAGGTCGCGCATCGACGCGGCGACGAATTCGGCGTTGAACCGGTTCTTCAGGATCTTGTCCTCGTACACCCCGTAGCCCGTCTCGTCGACCGCCAGCCTGGCGAGGTCCGCTGCCGCCCCCGACGCGGCGGCGGCCATCGCCTCGACGATGTGATCGAGGTCCGCCTGGGTCGCACCCTCGAACTCGGTGAAGGCCGAGCGGGCCGCTCTGGCCTTGGCCCGGGCCCCGGCCAGGGCCGACAGATCGGCGTCCAGTTGTTGCAGCGCAGTGCTCACGACGCGCTGCGAGTCACTTCACGGCCGGCGGGGCCGGCTTGGTCAGGATCGCCTCCACCTCGTCGTGCGGCCGCGGAATGACGTGTACGGAGACCACCTCGCCGATCTTCCCGGCGGCGACCGCACCTGCGTCGGTGGCCGCCTTGACCGCACCGACGTCGCCGCGAACCATCACGGTGACCAACCCGCCGCCGATCTGTTCCCTGCCCAGCAGGATCACGTTGGCCGCCTTGACCATCGCGTCCGCCGCCTCGATCGCGCCGACCAGACCCTTCGTCTCGATCAGGCCGAGAGCGGTCGTCGGAATGCCGCCTGCCAGTGCCATGACGTACTCCTGTCGTAGTTGCCAATGCAGGACGACCAGGTTCTGGTCAACCGCTCTTGCTGAAAGTGATCCGGTTGTCGAGCACCACCGAGTCGACGATCGCCACCACCGCGGCATCCGTCGGCACGGCGACGGTCTGCTGGTCGACCCGGGCCGCGCTGCCCCTGGCCACCAGCACCACCTCGCCCTGGCCGGCGCCGGCGTAGTCCACCGCGACGAATTGCCGGCCGTACGGGCCACTGGGCCGATCGTCCGCCTCGTCGCCGGCGCCATCGTCCTGCGCCGACACCGGCACCAGCAGCAACAGCTTCATGCTGTGCAGCCCCTGCTGTTTCACGGTGGCGACAACCTGTCCGACGACCCTGGCGAGCTCCATGTCGACGCCTGCGCAATCTGGGGAAGGGTGCGGCTGTTTCCGCGCCGAACGTTACGAGAGCCGGCCCGCCGCACCCTTATCCCCGGGGGATAAGAATGTTGCCGGAAAGTTGCCCCGGGTGACATGGCGCCGAGGACACCGCACTGGCCAGGATCGAGCAGAACAGGCGAACGAGCCCGGCGCACCCCACACCCAGCGAGGGAGCAGCACCGCATGATCACTGCGGCCGATGCAGAATTCCACGAGCCGGACAGCCCCGATCCGACCTGGGGTGAGACCAATTTCTTCGGCTTCTACTCGGCCACCGAACCGTTGAATGTCGGGGTGTACACCCTGTTCCGGCCCAATCTGGGCGTCGTGCTGTCGACGATCTCGATGAACTCCGGGGCCGCCATCCAGCCGTGGCGGGCGGACTTCTGCGACCACCAATCGCAACTCCCGATCCCGGAACCGCGCTCGCTGAGCAGCTACACACTCGACAACGGTCTGACGGTCCACACGGTGACGCCGAACGAGGTCTGGGAGATCCGCTTCGACGACAACGCCGGGACCAGGATCGACGTCACCTATCGAGCGCTGATGCCCGGCTTCGACATCCACGACCCGGCGATGGACCCGATCGCCGCTGCGCAGCAGGAAACCGCTCGACGGCAGGCGCAGTCGGGCGGCGAGGCCAGTGGCTTCGCCTGGGGAACGGCGTACAACGGGCACTTCGACCAGACCGGACATGTGCTGGGCGAGGTGGCGATCCGCGGGCGGGCGATCCCGATCGACTGTGTGTCAACGATGGATCACAGTTGGGGGCCGCGGAAGGAACGCGGCGGGCCGAACATGAGCTGGTTGCACGCGCACTTCGGCGACGACTACGCCCTGCACGCGATCTTCTCCTTCGACGAGACCAGCGGCGGCGACCTGTTGACGCTCACCCACGGGTACGTGCTGGTGGACGGGGAGGTGCGCGGCCTTGCCGGCGGCTCTGGCCACACGGTGCGGGATGACGAGTTCTTCGCCCGGACGGTCGATCTGTCCGTGGTCGATGCCGCCGGCCGGGAGTACCAGCTGAGCGGTACCGGGATGACTCGTTTCCCCTGGCAGGCGTGGCCGAACATGGTGGGCTTCAACGTGCTGGCGCGTTGGACGTCGGCCGACGGACCCGGCTCACCGGATCGGGTCGGGTACGGCGAGATCCAGGACTTCGTCGATCTGACCAGATTGACCGCCCTGAACAGCACCGCGCGCTCCGTTGTCGTCGGCCGGCCGTGAGCGTCCGCACGGTGGTCTTCGACATGGACGGCACGCTGGTCAAGACCCGCGCCGCGTCCTGGGAGGTATTCCGGGACACCGCCGGCCAGTTCGACCTACCGGTGCGCACCGCCGAGGAGTTCTACCGCCTGTTCGAGGGCAACTTCTTCGACTCGCTGCAGCAGCTGTGCGCCGACAGCGGCACCGGCGACGCGGTCCGTGAGCACTTCATGACCGGCCTCAAGGAGCGGTACCAGCCGGCGTTCGTTCCCGGCATGATCGATGTGATCAAGTCGCTGGCGCCGCACTACGCGCTGGCGGTGATGTCGTCCAACTCGATGGACGCGATCCGCCGCATCCTGGAAAGCGCCGGCGTCGCGCAATGTTTCGCTCATGTCTTCTCCGCCGAGGTGGGAAAGAGCAAACGGGAGCACCTGCGCCGCGTGCAGAACGACCCGGCCTACG
This sequence comes from uncultured Actinomycetota bacterium, assembly GCA_963730295.1. Taxonomy (GTDB): domain Bacteria; phylum Actinomycetota; class Actinomycetes; order Mycobacteriales; family Nakamurellaceae; genus Nakamurella. Next base: position 623,185 of record CAVSRE010000022.1, read on the forward strand.
GCGAGGTCCGGCAGTGCTCGCCGGACTACCTGGAGGGCCTGCCTGCCGCTGCGCCGGTGGCGAACCGGGACGCCGAGGTGGTGCTGATCACCGACACCGTCGGTGACGTCACGGAGGCAACCGGCTGTGGTGCAAGGGCAATCGGCGTCGCCTGGGGCATGCACAGCGTGGACGCACTGCTGGGTGCGGGCGCGGAGCGAGTGGTCTACTGGCCCCAGGAGATCACGGCGGCATTGCTGCCCAACGGGTGTCAGCGATCCGGTGGGTGCGCGTGCGGCACCACCGGTGCCTGCCAGCTCCAGGCGACGCCAGTGGCGCGTCGACCACCCGTGCCGTCGATCGTGGACCAGGCCGCGCGGCTGGGCCGGGAGCGGCATGCCCGGCGCACCGGGGCCGTGCGCGCGGCGGTCGCGAACTCCACATCGTCCGCCCCGTCCGCCTGCCGGTGCGGCGGCGGCTGCGGTATCAGCGACGCCGTGCACAGTTGCGGCGCCACCGGCTCGGCCGGACTGGTCAGCCGCGTCGGAGCGGTCGGTGCCCCGGATCCCATCCGGACGAAAAGCCAACTCGCCGGGGCCATCTCACGGATCGCCCGACGGCCACCATGACCGCCGTTGATCCGATGCTGTCCAGTCGCAGTCACCAGATCGCCTCAGCGGCGTCGCTCGCCCCACCCCAGCACGCCGGTGAAATCAGTTCGCCGGCGCCGGCATCGATCAGGAGCCAAGGATGACCGTGATCGCCGAGGGCTACAACGCCTTCGAAACCACCAAAGTGCCCAGCGGATCGGTGAAGTACCTGCCCGACCCGGCGTCGGTCATGTCGCTGATCCGCAGCGGCAAGATCAAGGAGCATGTCCTGCTCGTCCGGGGCGGCACCACGACATTCCTCGCGCCGGCGTTGACGATGGGGGCGATCGGCATCATCACGATGTCCGGCGCGCCGGAATCGCACCTCGGGATCCTGTCCCGGGAATTCCAGACTCCCTGCGTGATGACCGCCGGTCTGGTCGACAGCGAATCCCGCTACGTACCGGGTGAGACCGACGACGCGCACTTCGAGGAGATCGTCGAACGCCTTGACGGTCACCAGGTTTCGCTCGATTGTTCGGACCCCACCGTCGGCCGCGTCGTGCTGGCCGACTGAGAGAGAGAAGACACGATGACGACCACGCAACCTCGGGCGACCTACCTCCAGCGCTACGAGGCGGGCGACGAGGGCAAGCGATTCCAGCCGTTGCTGTACCAGGGGAACTTCAAGACGCTCGATCCGGTGCCGGACGGCATTCTCGGTGACCGACTGATGCGCGAGCGGATGACCACCGGCGTCATGGAGAAGGTCAGCAAGGAGGAGGTGCTCAAGGATCAGTTCTCCCTGGACGAGCTCAACGACCTGAACAACTACCTGGCGTGGAACATCTGGGACGTGCTGGTCATGCGGGCGACCGAGGGTGTCTCGGGCATGATCCCCCGCCAGGAGTACGAGATCCTCTCCTTCATGCAGGAGTTCTACCGTTACCCGGAATTCATGCGGCTGATGACGGATACCGTTGGGGCCCAGGGAATCATGGACGTCGGGGCCAGCGCCCGCACGCAGATCGGCACCAAGATCAACGCGGTGCACGACTGGTGCCTCGGCGCCGTCGCCTTCGGCATGGGCCGGTGCGGCCTGCTGGCTCTCGAGGTGATCAACGACAACGACTACGTCGAGGAAAGCAACATCATCCTCAAGTTCATGCAGCGGGTGCTGTGGGGCAAGCGGCAGGACGGCTACATCCTGAACTCGCAGGACCGGTACCGCTGCCAGATCCACGAGCAGTCGATCATCGACCAACTGATGGGTCAGGTGGTCAACTTCGAAGAAGGCTCACCGGACTTCAACGCCTTCACCGGGTTCAACGCCACCGCGGAACTTCTCGCGTTCTTCGACCACTACGACTGCCGGCTCGGGCTGGGCGACACCGGGCCTTATCCGCTACCCGACGGCCGGCTGCTGATCATCCGCGACCTGTTCGTCAACGAGGAGGTCTACCACTGGAGCGATGTCTGCGACGGTCTGCCGCACGCGTACACCCTCGCAGTGGTCCTCGATCCCGAGAAGCTCGGACTGGAGGAGATCCGGGTCAACGACATCTCCACCACCTTCACCCAGCCGAAGAACTACATCCCCGCCATCACCGGCGGCGCGATCTTCGTCCGGGACAAGTGGGACACCCCGATGGGCGAGGTGTACTCGCTGGGCCTGCACGAACTGGAACCACACCTGGAGAAGATCCGAGACGCCACGGTGAAAATGTACGACAAGACCCTGCGGATGTCCCGGCGCATCCTGTGCACCAACGGGATCTACAGCTACTACATCGACATGATCCTGCCGTACCTGCGGGCAACCGGAATGTACGACGAGGTCAACGCGAAGTACGACTTCTGGGAGCTCGACCAACGGGTCTCGAACTACTACTACGAAATCACCAAACGCAATTTCGTCCAGGTCACGGTGCCGCAGAAGATCTTCTCCGGTGCCGGGTATCTGCCCTTCCCGGCCGGTACCGACCTGCGCCGATCGAAGTACAGCCAGCTCTGACCCGCCGGTGGGCGTCCGAGTTCGGTTCGCCGATCCCCTCCTCGGGCGCCCACCCCTATGCCGACTGGAGTGCTCGTGACGCTGCCGGAGGACGAATTCGCGGTGCTGAATGCCGTCTACCTGCGGAAGATCGCTTCACCCGACGTCATCGCCCAGGTGTCCGGCGTGGCCCCGGAACTGGTGGGCGCCGAGATCTCCCGGGCGACAACCACTGAGCGACTCGAGGACGTCGGCGGCATGTACATGCTCAGCGATTCCGGGACCGACGAGGTGCTCGCCGAGTACCGCGCACGGTACGAACACCTGCGCACCGACGCCGATGTGCTCACCTGGTACCAGCGCTTCGAGAGCATCAACCGGCAATTCCTGCAGGCCATCAGCGCGTGGCAGACCGACGGCGGCAGCGATCCCGGCCGACTGGATCGTCTGCTGCGGCTCGTCGAGCGGTTGATCAAGTCACTCGCGGTCATCGGTGCGACCGTGCCGCGATACGAACGCTATGCCAACCGGTTTCGGGCGGCCATGGACCGGATCGACGCCGGGTCCACCGAGTACGTCACCAGTCCGACGGTGGATTCCGTGCACAACATCTGGTTCGAATTCCACGAGGACATCCTGACCGTCATCGGCCGTCCCCGGGACATCGCGGAGGCGCAGGCGTGACGGTCAGCACCGGCCGCGCCCTGGTGCACGATGTCCGGTCCATCGATCCAATGGACCTGGCCAAGTTCGGTGGGAAGGCCGCCGGCCTGGCCCGCATGCACCTGCTCGGATTGCCGGTCCCGCCGGCCTTCGTCATCGACACCGACGCCTGCCGGCAGTACCAGGACACCGGATCACTGCCACCCGAACTGCTGCGGTCGGTTGATCTCGCGGTCGCGGACCTGTGCCTGCGGTCGGGAAAGATGTTTGCCGGCAACGTGTCCGGTGCTGCGCCCTTGCTGGTGTCGGTGCGTTCCGGTGCCCAGATCAGCATGCCCGGAATGATGGACACGGTGCTGAACCTGGGACTGGATCACCGGTCCGTCCTCGACCTGGCGGCGGCGTCGGGTGACCCGGGCTTCGCCGTCAAGACCTGGGCAAAGTTCTGGTCGATGTACGCCGACATCGTGCTCGACGTCGATCCGGAACGGCTCGCCGAACAGACCGAGGCGCAACGGCGGGCCGCGATCCGTGACCTGACGAAGGGATCCGCCCTGGAGTTCGAATCCGCTGTCGTGCGGTACCTGGACGAGGAGGGTGAGCCGGCCCTCACCGACCCGAGGCAGCAACTCACCGCGGCGATCAGCGCGGTCTTCCAGTCCTGGGATTCCCGCCGCGCCCGGCTGTACCGCGAGCACCACGGCATCTCGCATGGCCTGGGCACCGCCGTCACCGTCCAGGCCATGGTGTTCGGTAATCTCGGCGCCCCGGCCGGCAGCGGTGTCGCCTTCACCCGCGACCCGACCACCGGTGCCCGGGAGTTGTTCGGCGAATACCTTCCGGGCGGCCAGGGCGAGGACGTGGTCGCCGGCACCAGCACCCCGATCAGCCTGCTCGGTCCCACTCCGGACTGGCGGCCGCTGGTGGCCGAACTCACCTCGTTCGGCAACAGGCTCGAATCGGAGTACCGGGACGCACTCGACATCGAGTTCACCGCGGAGGCGGGAACCCTCTACCTGCTGCAGGTGAGGCCGGCGAAGCGAACTGCCGCGGCTGCGGTGCACATCGCGGCGGACCTGGCCCGGGAGGGGGTCATCGGCGACGGCGAGGCGGTTCGCCGGGTGACGATCGAGCAGATCAAGCGGCTGGTCGCACCGGAATTCGACGATGCCGAGCTGGCAACGGCGCGAGCCGAGGGACGGGTGTTGACCACCGGCATCCCGGCCTCACCGGGGCACGGCAGCGGGCGAGCGGTACTGGACGCCGACCGGGCGGGCGTGCTGGCCGCGGCCGGTGACCCCGTTGTCCTGCTTCGCCCGACCACCAGCCCGCAGGACCTGCGGGGAATGCTGGTGGCCCAGGCCGTGGTGACCGCCCGCGGCGGCGCGACCAGCCACGCGGCCGTGGTATCGAGGGCCCTGGACAAACCCTGTGTCGTCGGCTGCGACCGGCTCGAGGTACGCCCTGCCGCAGGTGTTTTCGTCATCGAGGGGACGGAATACCCAGAAGGCACGGAGGTCTCGGTCGATGGGGGCACCGGCGAGCTGATCGCCGGGATCGTCCCGAGAAGCGTTCCGCACCGGAACCTGTCCAGCCTGACCGAACTGCTCGCGCGGGCCGACCGGCGGTCGGGGTGCCAGGTGTGGACCCGGGTCTCGACGCCGGCCGGCACCGACCTCGCCCGGGAGACCGGAACGCCCGGCATCGGCATCGTCTCGTTGACCGACCTGCTGGTCAGCAGCGGCGGGATCGATGCCCTGATCGGCGCGATCGCCGCCTACGGCGACGATGCCGACGCACCGGCGGTGGCTGTCGAGGAGGTGGTGGAGCGGATCTGCTATCAAGCCCTGCGCTCCCTGTTGACCGCTTGCCCCGGCATTCCGGTGCACGTCCGGGTGCCGACGATGACCTCGCCGCGGGCTCGGAGCTGGATCCACGAATGGACCGCGCTGGCCCCGCAACTGTTGGTCCCGCTCGGGCCCCAGCGGCTGCTCACCGCCTATGTCAGCGCCATCTCCGCGGCCGCCCGGGACACCGGCCACCCGGACGCGACGCTACTCATCGGCGGGATCACCGACGCCGCGGAACTCACCGCTTTCGCCGCAATGGTGGGGCCCGACCCAGTGGTCGCGGCCGGTGCGGTGTTGCAGAATCCCGTCGTGCTGCACTCCCCCGGCAGGCTGTGTGCCGGCGGCCACACCCTCTGGGTGGACGTGGCCGACCTGGTCCGCACCTCCTGTGGACGGCCCGATGAGCTGCTCTACCTGACCGGAGCGACCCCCGAGTCGGCCGATGGCCGGGCCCTGCCGGAGCTCGTGGCCGAACAACTGGGCGGGCTGGTCGACGCAGCGGCCGGACGAAGCCCCCTGGGGGTCGAGGTCGCCGGGCACGCCAATCCGGCTCTCACCCGGGCGTTGTACGCCCTTGGCGTTCGCCGTTTCACCAGCACAGCAGGACAAGCAGAAGAACTGCGACTGGCGCTCGCCCAGCTCGCCGACGGGGAGGACTGACCATGGTCGACATTGGCCGCCAGGCACTGGGTTTCGTCGAGACGATGGGATTGGTCGCCGCCACCGAGGCCGCCGACGCGATGATCAAGTCGGCCAACGTGCACCTGGTGAGCAAGCAGCAGGTCGGCGGCGGGCTGATCACCATCATCGTCGCCGGCGACGTCGGCGCGGTGCAGGCCGCCGTCGACGCGGGCAGCGCCGCGGCCGGCCGGGTCGGTCGAGTGGTTTCGGCGCATGTCATTCCCCGACCGGCCGACGAGATTCCCGACATGCTGGAACGACCGCCGGTTCGCTGACCCGCCGGCCGCTCGAATCACACCCGGGGCGGTACGGAACAGCGAGCGCCGCTGACTGGTGAAATGCGCGGTCTGGATTACCCCGAGCCAACACGCCCGATGCCCGGCAGGCGGGACCTGGCGCTGAGCAGCAGTCCCAGACCGCCGGCCCAGCCTCGTACTTCCAGCGAACCGCCGGGAGGCAGGCGATACGGCAGCGTCGCGACGGCATCGGGGCTGCGCAGGGCGCGCGCTGCGACGCGTCCGAACTCGTTGCGCGCCTGATCGTTCTCGCCCGATGCGAAGAGTTCGTCGACCGCAGTCAGCATCATGATCAGCTCATCCGTTGAGGCCGAGGCAGGCGGAGCGGACGCGGAAACCGCGGCGGCGAGGGTCAGCGTCATGCCCTCGATCATCAACGCCTGCGATTTGGCCAGGGCCGCGGCCTCATCGTGCACGGTTCCGATCGCAGATGCTTCGGCGGCCTGGGTGAGCAGCGAATGCGTCGATGCGGTTGACGACGGCATCTCCGCGAGCGCGCGTACGACTCGCGCAGCCAGTTGACGCAGCGCTTCGAATTTGGCGCCCGGCGAGGCAGCGTCGGCGGAAAGCGCCACGATCAGATCGTCGTCGGGCAGCACCGGCATCACCAGAGACTGCTGAAGAATCCGCCGAACGAACCCTGCTTCGGCTCCTTGGGCTTGTCGTCGTTGGGCTTCTCTTTCACCGACCGGCCGGCGAGCGGATTCGGGTCGCCGTTGACGAGAGCGGCTAGAGCGTCGTGGTATCCGGTGAGAATCATGTTGGCCCTGGTGAGGTCAAGGAACTCCGCTTCCGTCAACTGATGCTCACCGTGCTCAGCCTCCGTGACCGCGGTGTCGTGCTCGATCTGATGCTCGGTATGCAGGGTGATGCGAAGCGCGACGAGAACGGTGAACGCGTCCTTCGACCGGCTGCGAGGCGAGGGTCGAGCACGCCGGCCTGCGCGAGGGCGTCGATTCGCTCGACTGTCGAGCTCCCCGCCAATTCGAAGTACGTGGCCAGGTCTCGCATGGTGAGGGTGAGCAGGCGCATCAGCGGATTCTTGACGTTGATCCTCCCCCGCACGTCGTCCAGGGGACGGAATTCCTCCAGCCGCCCCTTGAGCTCTACCATCACCTGCCTGGGATTGGTTCTGGCTCCGCGAGCAAGCAGGAACTCGTCGAACACCGAACGCTGATCGTCCTCGCTGCCGACCCCCGTCATCAGCAGCGCCGCGTCCGCCACCGTGTTCTGGTTGGCGACGCCCTTCTCGGCGACCTTTGTTGGCGATGGAGGGTTCGTCAGGAACGGTCCGTTGTCTGGTTCGAATGCGACGTCTGCGCCTTTTCTTCCGACAATCCCAGGTCAGTTGCCAGCAGTCGGCGCGCGATATTCACCTTGGCGTCCATCAACAGCAGAAGGCGGATGACTGCCGGCGCCTCGACGGGGTTGCCGACGCCGCAGCGGCAGCGGCTGCCCATGGCTCACCGGCGGGTCGTCCGCGGCGACCAAGGGGACGGCGGCGGCCGTCGCCGGCACCGAAACACGTGCGCGCAGCGATCTCATCGGTCCCCTCACGTCGGCTCACGACACGGGCCGCCTCGCGGCCGCCGGCCGACACCGCTTCAGCCTGCCCCCGACCGTCCCTGCAGGCAACAGCACGCTCTTCCCGGATCCCGCCCCAAGGATGACCGATCTGACGCCGCGATCTACGCACGGCACAGCAAAGCCGGCAAGACAACTCATGGCGGACGTCACACGACCGCCCGGACCACGGCGGTTACCGGGTGAGAGCAGGTGTGCTGCGGTTGACCCAGCTGGGGTCGACCGCCCGGTGACCGACCGCGGACACCGCATCCAACCGGGCCAGGTCATCGGCTGACAAGTCGACCGCAACCGCCGCGAGGTTCTCCTGCAGGTAGTTGATCCGCTTCGTCCCTGGGATCGGCACCACGTCCGCACCCTTCGCCAGCAGCCACGCCAGAGCGACCTGTCCCGCGGTCGCCCCATTGGCCAGGGCAATTCCCCGAACCACCTCGACGGAGCTCAGGTTCGTCTCGAAAGCGTGCACGCCGAATCTCGGCTGGCCGCGCCGCATGTCACTCTCGGAGAGGTCGGCGGTGGAGGTGATCGCACCGGTCAGAAAGCCGCGGCCCAGCGGGCTGAACGGGACGACGCCGATGCCCAGTTCACGGCAGGTCGGGACGATCTCGTCCTCCAGTTCCCGGCTCCACAGCGACCATTCGCTCTGCAGCGCGGCAATCGGGTGCACGGCGGCGGCCCTGCGGATGGTGTCGACGGAGGCCTCCGACAGTCCGAGATGACGCACCTTGCCGGCCGTGACCAGCTCGGCCATCGCGCCAACGGTCTCCTCGATGGGCACATCGAGGTCGGCCCGGTGCTGGTAATACAGGTCCACGTAGTCCAGGCCGAGCCGGCCGAGCGAGGCATCGATCGCCGAGCGAACGTACTCGGGCCGCCCGTTCACCACAGCGGGTTGACCCCGCAGAGGACCCGAGACGATCCCGAACTTGGTCGCCACGACGATCTCCTCGCGTGGCCGCCCGGCGATCGCGTCGCCGACCGCCTCCTCGCTGGGGCCATAGGCGTCGGCGGTGTCCAGCAGCGTCACGCCCACATCCAGTGCCCGGTTGATCACCGCGGTCGGGTCGAACGCCGATGCGTCGCCGTAGGAGCCGCCGAAGCTCATGCACCCGAGCCCGATGGCCCCGACCTCGAGTGCCCCGAGGCGACGGGTCGGGATCGTCATCCGCGCAGCATCTCGGCCACCAGGAACGCCAGTTCCAGGGACTGCTGGGTGTTCAACCGCGGGTCGCATGCGGTCTCGTAACGACCTGACAGGTCTGCGTCGGAGATCTCCTGCGCGCCGCCGAGGCACTCGGTGACGTCCTCGCCGGTGAGTTCGACATGGATGCCACCCGGGTGCGTACCCAGCTCGTTGTGCACCTCGAAGAAGCCCTGCACCTCGTCCACGACCCGGTCGAAATGCCGTGTTTTGTAGCCGCTGGGCGACTCATGGGTGTTGCCGTGCATGGGGTCGCACTGCCAGATGACCCGATGGCCGGAGGCCTGGACCTTCTCGATGATCGGGGGCAGTACGTCGCGGACGTTGCCGTTGCCCATCCGGGAGATCAGCGTCAGCCGGCCAGGCTCGTTCCGCGGGTCGAGCAGTTCGACGTACTCGACGGCCTGCTCGGGCGTTGTCGTCGGACCGATCTTGAGCCCGATCGGGTTCGACAGCAGCTGGGCGAATGCGATGTGCGCGCCGTCGAGCTGCCGGGTGCGCTCCCCCACCCAGAGGAAGTGCCCGGACAGGTCGTAGAGCCGCGGCTCGTCATGCCTGGTGTCCAGCCGGAGCATGGCGCGTTCGTAGTCCAGCAGCAGCGCTTCGTGCGAGGCGAAGATGTCGACCTGGTGCAGGGAGTGCGAATCCACCCCGCACGCCGACATGAATCGCATGGCCCGGTCGATCTCGCCGGCCACCCGCTCGTACCGCTCGCCAGCCCTGGAGGTCAGCACGAATTCCTGGTTCCATTCGTGCACTCGCGCGAGGTCGCCCATTCCGGTGCTGGTCACCGCGCGGACCAGGTTCATCGCCGCCGACGAGTTGGCGTAGGCGCGAACCATCCGGGACGGGTCCGCGACCCTTGCCTCCGGGGTGGTGGCCAACGAGTTGATGATGTCGCCGCGGTAGGACGGCAGGCCGAGGGAATCGAGCGCGGCCGAGCGGGGCTTGGCGTACTGACCGGCGATCCGGGCCACCTTGACCACCGGCATCGACGCGCCGTAGGTGAGCACAACGGCCATCTGCAGCAAGGTGCGGATGTTGCCCCTGATGTGCGGTTCGGTGTTGTCGACATAGGTCTCGGCGCAGTCGCCGCCCTGCAGCAGGAACGCCTCGCCACGGGCCACGGCGGCCAGCTGGTCGGACAGCTTGTCGACCTCGCCGGGCACGGTCACCGGGGGGACCGCCTCCAGGACCGCGCGGATCGCAAGCACCTGCTCCGGGTCCGGCCAGACCGGTTGCTGCGCCGCGGGCCTGGCCAGAGCGTCGTCCAGCCGGGCGCGGAGGTCCGCCGGAAGTGGCGGCAAGGACGGCAGAATGTCCGCCGGAATGTCGATGGTCCAGTTCACGCCGATCAGCCTAGTCGGGGCGAGGAACGAGACCCGCCATTCAACCCAGAGAACGAGTTCGGTGCCACCGAGGCGCCGGGCCCGTCGACCGCAACGCTGCATCAGCGACGTTTCGTATGCCCAGACACCGCCGCAGTCATCCTTGAGGAGTTGAAGGGCCCCAGGAGCAGCCGCACCACCCGCGCAACGGCGCTCTCGTCAACGGCTAGTCCGGCGACCGACGGCCCTCGAGCACGTCCTGCGCCACCCGCCACCTGGCGAAGGCCAGGCGGGCATCGGCCAGCGCGTCATGCCGATCAGTTCCTGGCCCGGGAATCGGCGGCGAGCCGGCCGCCTCCCAATGCTGTCGAACCTCACGGGTCAGTCGCGGGATGTCCCGCGGGAGGTCCGGCATCGCACCCCAGAGCTGGGCAAGGACAACATGGTCATAGGCGGCGAGCCAGGCCCACAATTCCACCGGCAACTGCGGCGCGATCAGGAAGGAATGGAGTTCGCTACGGATCGCGGACCGCGATTTCCAGGCCTTGTCGGCCGGGGACGGCAACTTGTCCAGCACATGCCGGCGCACCCAGGGATTGGCCCTACCGGGGTCGAACTCGGTCGACACCGCGTAGAACTCACGACCATCTGCAGCGATGACGCCAATCGAGATCAGGTCGATCGTCCGGCCGTCCTCGATGAATTCGCAGTCGTAGAAGTAGCGGGCAACCGGTCCGCCCGGTGCCGGTCGCACCAAGGCGACCTCAGCCGGCCTTGGTGCCCGGCAGGCGGGTAACGGTGCCGGGGCCCCGGCCGATGACCGGTTTGGGAGCGCCCTCGGTCAGCGCATCCGCTTTCACCTTGGCTGCGTAGAGATCGACATATTCCTGGCCGCCGAGTTCCATCAGCCGGTACATGATCTCGTCGGTCATCGACCGTTCGACGAACCGGTCGCCGGCCATCCCCTCGTACCGGGAGAAGTCCAGCGGGCGGGCGATGATCATCGTGATGCGGTGCGGCCGCCAGATCTTCGAGCCGATCGGATTGACCTTCTCGGTGCCCAGCATCACGAGCGGAATGACCGGCACGCCGGCCTCCAGCGCCATCCGCGCGACGCCGGTCTTGCCCTTGTACAGGCGTCCGTCCGGTGAGCGGGTGCCCTCCGGATAGATGCCGAGAATGTGCCCTTCGTTCAGCAACCGGATGCCGGTGTCGAGGGCGGCGCGCGCGGCGGAGGCGCCACTGCGATCCACCGGTACCTGACCCATTCCGCTGAAGAAGGCCTTCTTGAGCCGGCCCTTGACGCCCTTTTCGGTGAAGTATTCACTCTTGGCCAGGTACGTCACCCGACGCTTGATGTGCAGCGGGGTGAAAAAGGAGTCCGCAACGGACACATGGTTGCCGGCCAGGATTGCCCCGCCCTCGGCGGGGATGTACTCGGCTCCGATGACTTTGCAGGGGAAGAACAACCGAAGCCATGGCCCCAGGAGGACATACTTCATCAAGGTGTAGAGCACGCGGGAAAGCCCCTTAGCTCGCGGATAACGATTGCGATCACCGTACGCTGCCGGGCAACTCCGCGCCCCCGGCGCCACGCGTGCGACCATGGAGTCCGACGGTGCTGCAGGCGCGACGTGCGTGAGTTCAGGAGTGAAGATGACGGACACGACCCCGGACCAGGGGCGATCGGCGTTTCGCCATGACGGCGGCGATGTCGGGGTGCTGCTGATCCACGGCTTCACCGGTGCTCCCGGCTCGATGCGCCCCTGGGCCGAGCATCTGGCGGCCGAGGGCTACACGGTGCGATTACCGCTGCTGCCGGGTCACGGCACCCGCTGGCAGGACGCCAACCGCACCACCTTTGACGACTGGCTGGGCGCCGTCACGAGTTCGCTGCAGGAACTGACCGCGTCCTGCCGGTCCGTCGTGGTCGGCGGGCTGTCGATGGGTGGCACGCTCACCCTTCGGCTTGCGCAACTTTTTCCTGATGCAATGGCCGGCATCATGCTGGTCAATCCGTCCGTGATGACGCTCCGCAAGGACGCCAAGCTGCTCCCGGTGGTTCGGTTCATCACCCCGGTGATGCCGCCGATCGCCGGTGACATCGCCAAGCCCGGCGTGGAAGAACCCAGCTACAACCGACTGCCGGTGCAGGCGATGTACTCGCTGTCGAAGGCATGGCCGGTTGTCCGCGGCGAACTGAGCAAGATCACCGTTCCGGTGCTGCTGATGCACTCCCCGCAAGACCACACCGTCGAGCCGGAGAATTCGGAGGTTATCCGCCGCGGTATCTCCTCGACCGACATCACCGACATCGTGCTCGAGCGCAGCTACCACGTGGCCACCCTGGACTATGACGCCGAGTTGATCTTCAGCTCATCCGTGGAGTTCATCGAGAAAGTCTCGGCGGGTCTGCCGTGACAGTGACCCCCGGCGATGACGACGGATCCTGGAATCAGGAGGACGCGGCACCGGCCGAATCCGGTGCGGAACTCACCCCGGCCGGCGCTGGCGCGTCATGGCGGAGCGAGACATCCGACGACGACATCGACGCGACCTTCGCGGCGATCATCTCGGGCATGACCGCCGAGGCGTCATGGACCCCGCTGACCGAGGCCGGCCAGCCCAACGACGCAGGGCCACAGGCCGGCGCCCAGCGGCATCCTTCCGGCGGTGGCGCACAACCGGACACCGGCGAGGAGCGAGCCAGGCGACGGGAGCTCCGCCGGCTGGAACGGGCCGAGGAGGTAGCCGCCTACGAGGCGCAGCAGGCCGAGATCCAGGCCGAAAGAGATGCCGACGAGGCACATTTCGAGCCTCCGGAGCCGCCGCCGCTGCCGCGCCCGAAGGGCCGCACGATCGGCGCGTTGTTGATGCTGCTCGGCGGGATCATTCTGCTGGCGCACCCAGGACTGCTCGCCGTCGGGTTCGACCTGACGCTGGTGATCGCCGTGGTGCTCATCCTCGGTGGCGTCACCGTGCTGCTCACCGGGATCTGGCGGCGGCGGGCCAGTGCCGAGGCCGACGGGTGGGACGACGGCGCCGAGGTCTGACGCGGGGTCACCCGGGGCTTCTAGTACCCGGCCGCCAGCAGTGCCGCACCGATGATGCCGGCACGATCGCCGAACCTGGCCAGTTCCACCCGTGGCATCGGCCGATGGCCGGCGCCGGTGATCAGCCCGGCGAACTCCGAAACTGCCAGCGGCAGAAACATTCCCGCGGCGCTGGCCACTCCCCCGCCGACCACGATCACCTCAGGATCGAGGACATCGGTGACCAGGGCCAACCCCATGGCCAACCAATGACCGAGCTCGTCCATCGCGGCGAGCGCGGCCGGATCACCCTCGGTCGCGGCGATCGCGACCATCGTTCCGGTGACTGCGGCCGGGTTGTTACCGCTCAACTGCCGGAGCACCGGTGCGTCACCGGTGACCATCAGGTCCCGCGCGGTTTCGGCGAGTGCGGTGCCCGAGCAGTACCGCTCCCAGCAGCCACGCTTCCCGCACGGGCAGGGCCTGCCGTCGGGGACGACGGTCAGATGACCGAGTTCCGGCGCGACCCCGTGGGCACCGCGGTAGATCTCGCCGTCGATGATCAGTCCGGCGCCGATGCCGGTGCCGAGCGCGATCAGCAACGCGATCCGCGCCCCGGCCGATGCGCCGTGCTGGTGCTCCGCCCACGCAGCCGAGTTGACGTCATGGTCCATCACCACCGGCAGGTGCACGCGGGCGGAGATCCGGGCCGGAACGTCGGCATCCCGCCAGGCCAGGTGCGGCGCGAACATCACCCGCTGCTGATCAGCGCTGACGAACCCCGCGACGGCCAATCCAACGGCCGAGATCGTCTGGGTGGCAGCAAGTTTCGTGATCAGGTTGACCAGGATGTCCTCTGTTTCGCGTTCGGTGTGCGGCGTGGTGTCGCGCAGCGACGCGAGGATCTCGCCGTCATGATCGATCACGGCAGCGCGCACCGACGTGCCGCCGATGTCGATGCCGATGGTCACCGCAGAACCGTTGCTGTTCAAAGGATGTCGATGTGCTCTAGGCCGCCGTGGCGGCCGGGGTGTTGGGCCGGGGCCGGCTGGCCGGAGGGTGGCTGAGCATGATGTGGCGATCCGGCACCAGCTGTGTGCGGGGTGGCCGGATCCGACGGGTCCGGCACCAGTGATCGCAAGGTCCTGATGATCATCAACGCCCCATCCACCAGTCGTGCCGTTGCCTCCGGTCGCTCGCCGCGCAGCAGCGCCATGAATCGGCACAGCGGGCAGGCCGTGCATGACGCACCGGGCACCGATCCGCACTCCGGACACCGCCCGTCGGCGGCGGTCGCAGTCCCGGAAGTCGCAGACCCGGCAGTCGCTGTCCCGGAAGTCGCTGTCCCGGAAGGGCTTTGCGGGTTCGGCTCGCCGTCGGCGGGGGTTGGCCCGGGTGCCTGAGCGGATACCTTCATCGAGCTCAGCCGGTCGGCAACGACGTCCAGCAGCAGCGCGGCCTCCAGTGCCAATGGGCCAACGGTTGGTCCTTGCTGCGGTGGGCCCTGCGGTTCCTCGGGTGGTTCGCCTGGTGGGGTTGTCACCCGGCACCGACCAGCGACGCCTGCGTCAGACCCACCGGCCAGAGTGCGGGGTCCGCGGCGAAGTCGATCATCAACCGGCCCTGCTCGAAACTGGCTCCCTCGGTGGTACATCGTTGCAGGACCGACGGCAGCGCGATCCGCCGCCGGACGTCGCCGACCGTCACCACGAGATCGGCCCCCGATCGGGACAGCGCGATGTCGCCGCGCTCAGCGAGGGGAAGTGGCAGTGCGAGGCGGTACCAGCCGTCCGCCCCGCTGACTTCGATCCCGATGGGCGTCCCGGTGCTGGCCAGTGGATCGGCGGCGCTGTCGCCGGTCCCGAACATGTCCGCCGCCAGCTCCGAGAGTCGCTGCACACCAATGGGTTCAACCGGTATCTGGAGCACCCGACGGATCGACAGATCCTGAAACGATTCCTCGACCTGGGTCAGTGCCTCGCGTTGTCCGTCGCGTTGCCGGCGCAGGAACTCGCCACCCACGTCGGGCGGCAACACCCGGTTGACGGTGACCGCCTCGACCCGGAATCCGTGCAGGGACAGCGCCGTGAACAGCCGCCTGGCCTCGGCGATCACCACTCGCTCCGGGGTGAGCACCAACCGCACGCCGGTGATGGCCGGATCGGCCAGCAGCGCCCTGGCCGCCATCAACTCCGCCAGGAGGTCACCGAGGGCGTCCCGGACCGTCGCGTTCGGGGCACCTCCGGGCAACCCGGTCAGTGAAGCGGCGATACTGCGCAGCACCCGCTGCGGGGCACCGAGCAGGCGCTGTGCGTAGAAGCCAACGGTCTCCGGCAGTGCCAGCAGCCGGAGCGTCTCGCCGGTCGGCGCGCAGTCGACAATGATCGCGTCGAACTCCCCCGATTCCGCGAGCCGGCGCAGTTCGAGCAGCGCGACGATCTCTTCGGCGCCGGGCAGCACGGTGAGCTCTTCGGCCTGCACCTCGGCCATCCCACGGGCGGCGAGGACACCGACGAGATAGCCGCGAATATGCGACCAGCTCTGTTCGAAACGGCCACGCGTGTCCACCTGGGCCGCCCAGAGGTTGGGTACGCCTGGGACCTGGGTGGGATCGGCGTGCACCGCAACGCCCAGCACATCGGCGGTCGAGTGAGCCGGGTCGGTCGAGACCAGCAGGGTGCGCGCGCCGCCTGTTGCACAGGCGATCGCTGTTGCCGCCGAGATGGTCGTCTTGCCGACCCCGCCCTTGCCGGTGTGCAGGGCGATCCTCATCCGGCCTCGACCCTCTTGCGCAACTCCTTGAGCGCGGTATCCAGAATGACCCGCTCTGCCTTGCGCCGGAGCACACCGATCATCGGGACGGCCAGGTCAACGGCGAGCGTGTAGGTGACCTCGGTGCCCTTGGGAGTCACTTTGAGCGCATAGGAGCCCTGCTGGGACTTCTGCATCTGCCCGGAGACCAGCGTCCAGGACACCAAAAGCCGGTCTTCGGCCCAGGTGTACGCCAGTTCGTAGTTGTCCTTGACCAGGCCGGCATCCATGCTGAACGCCACCTGCTGGGCGGGCGCACCATCCGCACCGGGAACTGTCACTTTTACGCTCTTGATCGAGCCGGTCCATTCCGGGTAGGACTCGAAATCGGCGATCACATCCATGATCGCGGCGGGGTCGGCAGCCATGATGAGCGACTGCGATGAGGGGGTGGCCATGGATGGAAGGCTACCCAGGTCGGTGGGGTACGGCTGGCCACCACCCTGACCTCGACCCTATGAACAGCGTCACCGGCCGGCGGCTACCGCAGTTCGACCTCGAATGGCTGCGGGAACCGCTGGAAATGACCGACGTTGACGCATTCGGTGTGTCCGCGTCGGGCGCGCCGGCTGATCGGCTGATGGACGTGCCCGAAGACCGCGAGATCCGGCTGATGCTCGTCAATCGACTCCAGCAGACCGGGCCCGTACATTTCCAGTCGTCCTGGGACCACGTCATAGCGCAGATTCGCCAGGTTCGGCGGCACATGCGAACAGAGGATGTCGACGGGACCGACCAGCTTCACGGCATGGGCGAAATCATCCGCGGAGCGGATCAACGGGCGCCACACCTCGTTCGGCGGCCGGAAGGCAACGCCAGGTTTCGCCGCCCCGCCGGCGACGAACCCCATTCGCCGGCCGGCGACCTGGATGGCCTGCGCGTCCAGGTAGGGGAGTTCCTCGCCGACCTCGTCGTTCCACACGGAGGCCACATCGACGTTGCCGAGGGTGACAAGAGCATCCGGTCCGACGGCATCGACCACCTCGCGGTAGCGCGCGGCCACGACTGCGGTCAAGGTGCCAACTGGATCGGGTGTGCTCTCCCACAGCTCGCTGTTGTACGCACGCAGGCCGGGGAAGTCGCCGGCCAACCGCAGGGCGATGAACTTCCGCACCTTTTGCGCGCCGAACACGCGGCCGAGGATGCCGCCCGTCGGGTCGTAGTAATCCACGTAGTCCAGCAGGTCACCGAGGACGACAAGTTGCTGGGCGCGCCGGGCAGCGTCGGCGAGGCCGGCCATGTTTCCGTGGATATCAGAGACGAAAGAGAGCCGCACAGGGCCCAACGGTAGACACCGCTACGGATCCTTCGTCGCCCCGGCTACCGGTTGACCCGGTGACCAGTCGGGTTCGGACCGGCCGCGGCGAGCGGAACGACCTTGATCGGCACGCCCGGCATGGAGGCGTGCAACACCTTGCCGTCGCCGACATACATGCCGACGTGGCTGACCGGCGAGTAAAAGGTGACCAGGTCACCGATCTGCAGCTGGTCGAGCGGGATTTCGGGCAGCGTGTCCGCCTGCGCTGCGCTGTTCCGGGGGATGTCAACGCCGGCCTGGTGCCAGGCCCACATCATCAGGCTGGAGCAGTCGAAACTGTCCGGGCCTTCGGCTGCCCAGACGTAGGGCAGGCCTTGGCGACTGAGCGCGGCCTCGACTGCGATCCCAGCCTGGACATTGGGCGCATGCTGGGCGGCCCAGAGGGAGAATTCCGCACCGGTGTCGAGTGGAGCCGCATCGGAGGCCAACCCCGCTCGGTCCCGTTGCGCGGCCTGCTCGGCCTGCCGGGCCTGCGAGGCCGCATCCATGTTCGCGGCCTCGGCGCCCGCGACGGCCGAGTTGATGTCGGCGGTGGAAAGCTGGGCGAACGCGAGCTGGTAGGTGGCAATCTCGGCGTCCAGCTGAGCCTTGCCCGTGTCCAGCGCAGCCCTGGCCGCTTCGGCGGCAGCGGTTGCCTGGTCGGCCGCTTGCTTGGCCTGCTGTGCCTGGTTCTCGCTGGCCTGTGCCGCGGCGCGGGCGTTGTCGGCCACCTTGCGGGCCGCGAGGGCCCCACTCAGCGTGGTCTGCTGGTCGGTCGCGACCTGGCTCAACGAGCTGGCCTGGTCCAGGTAGTCCTCGGGGGACGCCGCGGTCAGCAAGACGGACAGATCGGCGAGGCGCGCGCCGCGGAAGCTCGCGTTCGCGAAGGCATCGACCTTCTTCTGATATTCGGCAACGACGGCGTCTGCTGCGGTGACCTTGACCTGCTCCGTGGCGGTCAGGTCGGCGGCAGCGGCGACGGCGGCGGCCGCTGTTGTTGCGGCGTCGCGCGCCGTGGCGACGGTGGCCTCCGCGCTCAGCACCTGCTCGTTGTAGGTCTCGGCCCGGCGGGCGGCGTCGAGCCACGCCTGCTTGGCGTCTTCGGCGTTCGCTGGTGCTGGGGGTGCGGGGGTGGCGGGCGCCGCGGTGGCGGCGGGACTCGCCGGCTGGACCGCGGCGTCGGCAGCAGCGGGCAACGCGGCCGCGAGGCTGAGCACCACCGCGGACAGCGTGATCGCGCCTGCCATGCGGAAAGCTCGCGCCCGTGCCGGACGTCTTCCGCCCACGGGCAGCGGGTAGCTACTGTCGTGCGTCGTCACGGAAGGCGAGCCCTTCTTCCTTGCCACTGACCGGGTTAGCTGACGGATTCGGGCCAGGAAGTAGCCCTACCCCTATCCGGCTCGCGCTCGAAAGCGCAGGACGCACAGGGGATTCACCCCACAAAGATTGGGTTCCCGGTTCGATGCAGTCGCATCGATTAAGCGGTGACCGTGGGGGTGCCCGTTTGGCGAACCGCTATCCAAGGTCACGATCAGATTACGAGAAGGACACAGACTGTCGCAATCCTCAGGAGGATGATGGACCTCTCAAAACGGGTACTCAAGGGTCATTGAGCACAAAATTGGCACAGTGTGTGAGGGACGTCACGGGCAGGTGTTCCACCGATCGAGACCTACGCCACTCTTTTGGGGAATGGTCCCGCCGGACCGAAACGGATCGAGCACCGATCCTGAGCATTCCGCGGCGATGGGGGCGGGCTCTCACTCAGACAACAGTGCGGCCAGTCGCTCGGCAGAATTGTCCCAGTTCCAGGCCCGCCGCACCCAGGCACGCCCGTTGATGCCCCATTCCGCGGCCCGAGGTCGGTCGCAGAGCAGGTCGGTCACCGCCGCGGCCACTTCGGGAACATCCCGGCCGTCAACGACCGTCCCGGTCCGGCCCGGCTGTACGGTCTCCGGTGCGCCACCCGAGCGCCCGGCTATGACCGGCAACCCACTTGCCGACGCTTCGAGAAACACAATCCCAAGCCCCTCGACGTCCAACCCGGAACCCCGCGTCCGGCACGGCATCGCGAAGACGTCGGCCGCGGCGTAGTGCGCCGGCAAATCCGACAAGGGGATGCTGCCGGCGAAGGTGACCTGGCCGCCCAACCCGAGGACATCGACCAGACCGCGCAACCGGGGGGCCTCCGGCCCGTCGCCCACGATCAGCACTTTGGCGTCCGGCACCCTGGCCAGGATTGCCGGGACGGCTTTGATCAGGCTGTCCTGCCCCTTGCGGCTGACCAGCCTGGAGACCGACAGCAGCAACGGCGCCTCACCGAGTCCGTAATGGGATCGGACGTTGCGCCTGCCGACGGGATCGGGCCGGAAGGTTTCGACCTGCACACCGGGCGGTAGATATTCCAGTGCGGCGTCCGGGCCGAGGGCCGAGGAGATCCGCCGCCTGGCGAACTGGCTGACGAAGGTGATGACGTCGTTGGTCCGGCCGATCCGGCGCAGCGCGGAGCGGGCACCGGGCACCATCGACCAGCCAACCTCATGCCCGTGGGTGCTGGCGACGGTTCGCGTCACCCCGTGTGTCCGCAACGCCGGGGTGAGCAGGCTCAGGGGTGCGGCCGCGCCGTACCAGACAGCGCCGATCCGGTGGTCCCGGACGAGTTCGGCCGCCCGGACACGAACCGCGCCGAACGGCAACATCAGCGAGCCCGGATGGCGGTAGACCGGAAAGGGTTGCGCTGCGTCGAATTCGGCCGCACCGTCCCAGGACGGCGCATAGACGACCAGGTCACCGGCCGGCAGCCGCTCGGCGAGAGATTGGACGTAGGACTGGATCCCACCGGCACGTGGCGGAAAGTCGTTGGTAATCAGCAACGTCCGCCGCACTACTGGTCTACCCCGCTCTCCTGCTGATGAACATCCAACGGCCCCGAACGGCGGATCGCCGGTGCGGATCCGACCCGTTGGGGGATCGGACGCACCGGCGATCTGTTCGGCTTGCGCCGAGCCTAGAGCCTGTCTGGCACACGTTCCAGCTGGGATGGGTCAGCCGGTGACGCGGTGACCGCTCGGGCTGGGTCCACCACCGCTGACGGAAGTGATATAGATCGGACGCGCCGGGCTCGAGGCATGGATGATCTGGCCGTTGCCGATGTACATGGCGACATGACTGACCGGCGAGTAGTACGTCACCAGGTCACCGGGCTGCAGCTGGCTGAGCGGTACGGACGGCAACCCGGCCTGTCCACCCGAGGTACGCGGGATGCTCACCCCTGCCTGCGCCCAGGCCCAGGACGTCAGTCCGGAGCAGTCGAAGGAACTCGGGCCGGCGGCGCCGTAGACGTAACTCATGCCCTCCCTGGAGAGTGCTGCGGCAACCGCGACAGCGGCGGCAGAACTGCCGGCCGGCGCCGAAGAGGACGCGGCCGGTGCATCCGCCGGGGTGATCGGGGTGCGATTCTCGGACCGGTTCGCGGCGACGGGTGCGGCCGCGGCCTGCGCCGGGTCCGCTGCCGCGGCCGCGGCATTGGCGGCGGCGTTCGCCCGCTCGGCGGCGGCAGCGGCGGCCTGCCGCTCCTGCTCGGAGAGCGAGTCGTACAGGCTCTTGTACCGCGCGGCCTCGGCATCAAGGGCGGCCTTGCGAGTGGTGACGTCCGCGGTCGCCTGCTGCGCGCTGGCCGCGGCGGCATCGGCATCGGCCTTGGCCTTCTCGGCGGCAGCCTGACTGGCGGCGGCGTCGGCCCGTGCCTGGCTCGCCGCAGTCTTGGCAGCAAGGGCGGCGTCAAGGGTCTGCTGGGTGTCGGCCGCGACCCGGTCCAGCGAGCTGACCTGGTCGAGGAAGTCCTCGGCCGAACCCGCGGTCAGGATGACGGACATCTGGCTGAGCCGGGCGCCGCGGAAGCTGGCGTTGGCGAAGGCGTCGACCTTGGCCCGGTAGCTCGCGGCTGCGGCATCGGCCTCGGCAGCGCGCTCCTTGGCGGCTCCGGCCGCGGCGGTCGAGGAAGCGACCTGCTCGCCGGCGGCGGCGACGGCAGCGACGGCAGCTGCTTCGTTCGCCTGCGCGACCAGCACCTCTTCGTTCAGCGCGCCGGCCCGCTGCTCACTGTCGAGATAGGCCTGCTGCGCCTCGTCCGACGTTGTCGGGTTGCCGGGGTCGGCCATGGCCGAACCCGTCCAGACCAGGCTGAGGCTCAAAGCCACAGCGGCGCAGAGAGCCACACCCCTGGTACGCCACCGGGCGGGTCGCAGTGCGGTCGAGCGCTGGCCGATGTCACTGGTCGCCAAGGCAGGCGTACCTTCCTCCTCGCCGCCTACCGAGTTAGCTGACGGATTCGGGCCGGAAGTAGCCCTACCCCTGAGCAATGCCGCATGCAGCACTGCACCAGGGGATTCACCCCACAAACAAACCTGGTTCCCCGGTTCAACAGGCTGTGATGATCACCAGCGTGTCGATTCGGCGGTGACCCCGCGGACCACCCGAATGGCGGTCTCGATCGAAGGTCTCGGTTAGGTTACGAGAAGGACACGCCTGAGTCCAGCCGACATGTGAAAGTTCTTGGAACTGTCGTGACCCACGTTGTCGGGCCGACTCCCATCTACGTCCTGACCAGGCAAAACACAGCAACTAGCGGTTGATCACACCCAGTAGTGTCAAACGAGATCGACGTCACACTGCGTTTCAAGCAACCGTTACCTTCACCCGACTGCCCGCTTTCGGACCCTTCTGGCTGGCACCAGGCGCAGCGGCGGCACCAGCCCGGAGTCGGCCAGAACGCCCAGCGCGGCGCGCTCGGTCTCGTCCCATTCGACGCCGTCCGGCGTCGATCCCAGCAGCACAGTGATGACGCAGCCGCTGCATGCGGGGCCGCGGACGGCGCAGTCATCGCAGTCGATGTGCATGATCGGTTCCTCTCGTCGAACGCTGGGTCCCTGACCCTCGTCGCGAACGCTAGATCGGGGTACCGACAGCGACCCTTTTTCGTCCTGCCCGGCCGTTCGACGTGCCGACCGATCAGCCGCCCAGCGCGGCCAGCAGCACCGCAGATGGCGCGGTTCTCGCACCGTCCGCAACCGCCCGGTCGGCGACCTCCTTGTCCGAACTGACCACGATCAGCACCCGGCCGATCGGCTCGGCCCGCACCAGATCCCGGATGACATCATCAGCGAGAACATCTGGCGGCGAGAACAACACCCGAATACCGCGACCAGCAGGCCTGGACGTTGCCACCGCGGCACCATCGAAGACGACCGTGACCTCAGCGGACGTCCTGGCGGCCAGCGCCGCCAGCGATCTGATCAGCCGATCCCGCTGGTCGGAGAGCATCAACTCCGGAAAACCCGTCTTTGTGACGTTGTAGCCGTCGACGATGAGATGCGCACCCGGCAGACCGACCCACGCCGTCAGTCGCGACGGATCCGCCGTCCGCACCGCGTCCGATGCCGGCCGGGGCAGCCGAGCGGCGACAATGTCGGCCGGTGCCGGGCCGCCGCCGATCAGATCCCATTCGCGACGCAATCCGGACGCGGCACCCTCCAACGCACCCAGCAGCAACTCCAACCGACGGTCGGACGCTGCGCGCCGATCTCCTGCCGATTCACGAAGTCGCTGGACATTCTGCGATGCGGCATCCGCCCGGGCCCCGGACGCCTCGGCTCGCTGCCGCCAGGACTCGGCGTCCGCTCGTGCCTGGTCCCGTTCACCGATGACCGCGGTCAGCAACTCCGCGGCTTTGGCGTCCTTGCCATCGACGAGTTGTTGCAGTTCCCGAATTCGAGTGCCCTGCTCGCGGAGCCGGAGGCGCAAGCGGTCGGCACTCTCGTCGGATTCCGGTTGTCGACTGTCCGCGGTCGCCGCGTCGAGCTGGGCCTGGACGCGCCCCAGCTTGCCGGTCAACGTGCGAACCTCGCGTTCGAGCGCGGCGACCCTGGCCCGGGCATCGACCTGCTGCGTGGCCTCCGCCGCAGCCGTCAGGAGCTCGTCCGCCGCAGGCAACCGGAGCAGGTACGCACGGGCCGCCGCAGTGACCATGTCGGACACCGTCGTCGGTGGGTCCGCAGTCGCCTCGGCCGGTTCTCTGGTGGCCCGTTCGGCGACGAGCGCCCGGAAGGCCACGTCGTTCTGCACGGCCTGCCCGAGTGCCACACCGGCCAGCCTGGCCCGTTTGGTCGGCGCGAAGCGGGCCACCCGGGTGAGCGAGGACGGCACGTCGACCGGGGCGGCAGCGCCGAGCGCCTCGGCTGCCCACTCGAGAATCCGCTGCCGCACGGAATCGGGCAGCTCGGCGACCGGACGCGGTGGCGCCGGCTGTGCGGGAACAGCTGCTTGCTCGGTAGTCACGCCGACAATCCTGACAGCTGCCGACCGACGTGGTCGGCGCGTCGAACACCCGGGCTGTCGTACCTACGTTCTACGGTCACGACCATGTCATTGTTCCTGGACGCTCGACCGGTCAGCGGGTTCGACCCGCAACCGGCGGACGAACCCGTTGTGCGCCCGGGAACCTCTATCCAGGGCAGCTTCGACGAGCTGGGCGAACCGCTGCGTGAGGTCACCTTCGTTGTGGTCGACCTGGAGACCACCGGCGGGTCATCGCTGACGGAGGCCATCACCGAGATCGGGGCGGTCAAGGTCCGGGGCGGGGAGGTGCTCGGCGAGTTCGCGACGCTGGTCGATCCCGGGAGGTCGATCCCGCCGCAGATCACGATCCTGACCGGGATCACCGATTCGATGGTGTACGACGCTCCGCAGATCGGCGCCGTGCTGCCATCGTTCCTGGAGTTCATCCGGGGAACGGTGTTGGTCGCCCACAATGCGCCGTTTGACGTCGGCTTTCTGAAGGCGGCCTGTGCGCGGCTCGGTCTGCCCTGGCCGGGTCCTGCGGTGGTGGACACGGTCCGGCTCGCCCGCAAGGTGCTGTCAAAGGCCGAGGCACCCAGTGTCCGGCTCTCCGCGCTCGCTCCGTTGCTGGGCGCCCGGGTCGCCCCCGACCACCGCGCGCTCACCGACGCAAGAGCCACGGTTGACGTGCTGCACGCCCTCTTCGAACGCCTTGGTTCGCTTGGCGTGCACAGCCTTTCCGAGTTGCAGGACGCCAGCCGTGACGTCGCGCCCGAGCGCCGTCGCAAACGCCGACTGGCCGACCAGTTGCCGGCCGCACCCGGCGTCTACCTGTTCCGTGGCCCCGGTGACGAGGTCCTGTATGTCGGCACCTCCGGCAACCTGCACCAGCGGGTCCGGGCGTACTTCTCGGCGGCGGAGACCCGCAGCCGGATCAAACACATGGTCACCCTGGCCGAACGGGTCGACCACGTGGAATGTGCCCATGCCCTCGAGGCGCACATCCGCGAGCAGCGACTGATCGCCATTCACCAGCCCCCGTACAACCGACGGTCGCGAAAGCCGGGCGGGGTCAGTTGGGTAACGCTCACGGACGAGGCGTTCCCCCGGTTGAGCATCGTTCGGAACCCGCCGGATCGAGCCACTGACTGCCTGGGCCCGTTCACCTCCCGGGTGGCCGCCCAGACCGCGGTGGAGGCGTTGCAGGACGCGGTGCCGATCAGGCGCTGCACGGCCCGGATTCGCCGACTCAATCCGGACGGCAGCCCCTGCGCCCTCGCCGAACTCGGACGGTGTGGTGCGCCCTGTTCGGGAGCCGAGAACGCGGACTCCTACGCGCAGCACATCGGCCGGATCCGGGCGCTGATCGACGGCGCTTCCGACGAGGTGCTGCTGTCGTTACGCGATCGGTTGATGACGTTGTCCCGGTCCGGCAGGTTCGACCAGGCGGCCATGGCCCGGGACAGGCTGTCCGCCCTGGCCTCCGCCGTCGACCGTTGGCAACGGCTGGGCGCACTGGCCGGTATCGGTGAGATGGTGGCCGCCCGCCCCGATGAGCACGGTGGGTGGGACCTGACCGTGATTCGCTTCGGTCGATTCGCGGCCGGCGGCCGAGCCCGACGTGGAGTTGACCCGATGCCGATCGTCGAACTACTGATCGCGTCGGCGGAAACCGTGCTGCCCCGGCCGGGTCCGCTGCCGGGAGCGTCCGCGGAGGAGACGACCACCCTGCTGCACTGGATTGAACGGCCGGGGTCTCGACTGGTCCGCACGACAAACTCCTGGTTCAGCCCGGCTGCCGGTGCCGGGCGTTGGCGACCGTTCATGAAGGCTGCGGACATGGCCCGCGGGACCCGATCGGCGCTGATGCTGGGCGGCTGACCGGGGCATTGCTGCCCAATCCGGCGGGCCGACTAGCATCACCGAACCCGGACGTTCACGTCGCCCACGACGAAGTCGTCTGGCGCCATTCACTAAAGCAGAGACACCCACAGAGAGGTCGCGCGCCATGGTGACGGCAATTGTGCTCATCGATGTTGAGGCCGATCGGATCCCGGAGGCCGCGCAGGAAATCGCCAACCTCACCGGTGTGGATCAGGTGTACTCCTGCGCCGGCGATGTCGACTTGGTGGCCATCGCCAGGGTGGCCGACCACGAGGCAATCGCCGAGCTGGTGCCCGGGCACATCTCAAAGGTCCCTGGCGTCCTGCGGACAGTCACCCACATCGCGTTCCGCGAGTACTCCCAACGCGACGGGGATGACGCCTTCTCCATCGGCATGGAGGCCTAGCTCAACCACACGTGTACCGGATACTGATCACGGCTGACGCAGCGTGGTCAATTGGCGCCGGACAACCGCCGACCGGCAGCAACCCAACGCTCCAGCAGATCCGCCGCAGACCCGGAATCGATTGCGGCACTCGCCTGGTGGATTCCGATTTGAAGGTCCGCCAGCAGATCCCCGGTCAGTCCGGCGTGCGCGGCCAACCCGGCAGCCGCGTTGAGCACGACGGCGTCCCGAACGGGTCCGGGTTTGCCCGCAAGCAACTCCCGGGCGGCTGCGACGTTCTCGCCGACATCACCACCGCGTAGGTCCGCCGGCTCCGCGCGGCCGATGCCGAGCATCGCAGGGTCAAGAGCGACAACGGAGACAACGCCGGCACGAACCACCCAGACGGTGGAGGTCGTCGTTGTGGTGAGTTCATCGAGCCCGTCATCACCGCGGAAGAGCAGAACGTCGAGGGGCTGTCCCTGCCACCGCCGATGAGCGAAGACCTCCGCCATCACGGGCGCCATTCGCGAATTACCGCAACCGATCGCGCTGGCCGCCGGCTGGGCCGGATTGGTCAACGGACCCAGAAAGTTGAAGACGGTCGGGATGCCCAATTCTCGGCGGGGCGGGCCCGCATGCCGGTACGACGGGTGGTACACCGGCGCGAAACAGAACCCGATACCGACCTCGGACACGGTCGCGGCGACCGCGGCGGCAGGCAGTGAGATGGCAACGCCGAGCCCCTCCAGGAGATCGGCGGCCCCGCATTTGCTGGACGCGGCACGGTTGCCGTGCTTGACGACCGGCGCGCCGGCCCCGGCGATGACGATCGCCGCCATCGTCGAGATGTTGACGGTGTTGGCCCGATCCCCGCCGGTACCGACGATGTCAACGGCCCGTCGCGGCACCTGCACCCGGACCGCGTGCGCCAACATACTGTCCGCGAGGCCGGTGACCTCGGATGCGGTTTCGCCTTTGGCGCGAAGTGCCACGGCGAACCCGGCCAGCTGGGCGGACGTCGCCTCGCCGCCCATGATCCGGTCCATCACCCAACCGGTGTCGGCGACATCAAGGTGCTCATTGTCGAGCAGCCTGGTCAGCAGAGTCGGCCAGGATCGCTCTGGCGTCACCGCGGTCGGGGGTCCGTGACCGACGGCACCAGGCCGGCGGTGCGTCGGCGGAGCAGGCCCGCGATGCAGTCCGCCGCGGTGACCGGGTCCAACGGGTGCACCAGGATCTCGTCCGCCCCCGCCCAGGTGGCCAACCAACGATCGTCGGCGCGCCGCACGACAATCACCACCGGTGGGACGACTTCGGCCTCCTGGTGGATCTGCCGACTGATGCCAATTCCCCCGGTGGGCTGCGCCTCACCGTCGAGAATGAGCACGTCGGCGAGCCTGCCCTGGGTAGCCATCATCACCTCGTGCACGGCCGAACACTCGAGGTAATCCACCCGTCCGACGTCGGGCGCCGGACGCCGGCCGATCGCGGTCATGATCCGCTCGCGGACCTCCGGGCGGTGGCTGTAGACCAACAGCACGGGATTGCTCACGCCGATGATCGTAGTGCCACAGTCGGAGCCACCGGTGGCCACACCTCGGGATGGGACGGCGGACCCACCGCGACGCGCGCGAACGAAGCCAATTTCGACAACCTGTCGAAGCCGGTTCGTGGTGCTGACCTGCGGTAACGGTCCGGACCGATGATTGACTTCGCGCCACGGGTGTACCCGCAGGCGCATGATCGCGAGCGGCAGTCCATAATCCATCTGTGACGACTGCGACCACCCCAACGGGGCCCACCGCGATCAGCTCCAGGATCCACACACTGAACCGACCGAACATGGTCAGTGTTGGCGTGATCGTGTGGCTGGCCAGCGAGTTGATGTTCTTCGCTGGGCTGTTCGGCATCTACTTCACGGTCCGCGCGCAGACCGAGGGTGAGTGGCCGCCGGCGCCAACCGAACTCGACATCACCTACGCCGTGTTCTTCACGACGATCCTGGTCCTGTCGTCGATCACCTGTCAGTTCGGGGTGTTCGCGGCGGAGAAAGGCGATGTTTTCGCGCTTCGACGTTGGTACCTGTTGACCTTCTTCATGGGACTTGTCTTTGTCCTCGGTCAGGCGAACGAGTACCGCAACCTCGTCATCAACCACGGCACGACACTGTCCTCGTCTCCGTACGGCACCGTGTTCTACATGACCACCGGGTTCCACGGCCTGCACGTCATCGGCGGGCTGATCGCCTTCTTGCTCCTGATCGCCAAAACCAAGATCTCCAAGTTCACCCCGGCCCAGGCCACCAGCGCCATCGTCGTGTCGTATTACTGGCACTTTGTGGACATTGTCTGGATCGGATTGTTCCTGACCATCTACATCATTCGATAACCGTTCTTCGCATCCAAGCGCCCAACTTCTACAGTACTTAGAAGTACGGCACAGATCGCAGTTTCTACGGGAGATCCAGCCCCGTGGCCCAGCATCAAACCGCCGCCGCTACACGAGCTACGAGGTGCCTCTCATGAGTTCGCACAACACACCACCTTCGGAGGGATCGACGCGACGACGTCGCCGGTCGACGGGCCGATCCAAGATGATGCGTCGGATCACCGGAGGACTCGCCCTACTGTTCGCGCTGACAGCAGTCGGCCTCGCCTACCAGGCTTTCGCGCCGAACGCACAAGCCGCCATAGCGGAGAACGTCGACGCCGCACAGGTTGCGGAAGGCAAGCAGATCTATCAGACCGCGTGCATCACCTGCCACGGCGCGAACCTGCAGGGGGTACTGAACCGCGGCCCGTCACTGATCGGCGTCGGCCAGGCCGCCACGTACTTCCAGGTGTCAAGCGGTCGCATGCCGGCAGCCGAGAACGGCGCGCAGATCCAGCGGAAGGAGCCGTTCTTCGATGCGGCGCAGACCGATGCTCTTGCCGCATTCATTCAGGAGAACGGTGGCGGCCCGGAGATTCCCGCAGGCGACCTGCGGGCGCCCGATCAGATCGCCAAGGGCGGCGAATTGTTCCGGCTGAACTGCGCGTCATGCCACAACTTCACCGGCCAGGGCGGGGCACTTTCGCAGGGCAAATACGCCCCGAACCTCGACCCGGCGACCGATCAGCAAATCTACGGCGCGATGCTCAGCGGCCCGCAAAACATGCCGAAGTTCGGTGACGGCCAACTCACCCCGGATGAGAAGCGCGCGATCATCACCTACATCCAGAACAACAAAGCAACCATCGATCCGGGTGGCTACGCCGCCGGCGGCTTCGGACCGGCCCCCGAGGGCCTGATCGCCTTCCTGGTGGGCATGGGCGCCATCGTCGCGGCGACCTTGTGGATGGGGTCGAGGGCATGAGCGAGCGCCAGCGTTCGAATCATCAGCAGTGTCATGCCGGTCCGTCGCGAGGAACGAGGGAGGGACTGGTATGAGCGGGAATCCGAATCTGCAGATTCCGGACGCGGCCGAACGCGCCAAGATGTCCAAGGAAGAACTGGGCGCCCTTGGCATGGCCCTGGACGGTGTGGAGCTCGCGGAGTACGGCGAGCGTTACGTCCCGGGGTCCCCCGCCGACAAGCGCGCCGAGCGTCAGGTCGCCAAGTGGTTCCTCCTCGCCGGGCTGTTCGCGATCGTCTTCATCGTCGCGTTCATCTGGTGGCCAAGCGAGTACCAACCGGCCTACTCCGATGGTCAGCTGATGTACGCGCTGTACACACCGGTCATCGGTGCGACGCTCGGCGCGACAATTCTGTTCTTCGGCATCGGCGTCGTCGCGATGGCGAAGAAGATCATGCCGCACGAGGTCGCCATCCAGCAGCGTCATATCGGGATGTCCGATCCGGTCGATCGGCAGACGCTTGCCGCGCAGGTACTGGACACCGGCGACAAGGCCGGCATCAAGCGGCGAGGTGTGCTCAAGGGCTCCCTGTTGCTGGCCGGTGGCGGTCTCGGCGTCGCCGCGATCGTTCCGGTGCTGGGTGGCTTCATCAAGAACCCCTGGGCCGAACGTGCCGACTCGCCGCTGTGGGTCACGCCCTGGGCACCGGCGGCGGACGGCACAAAGGTGCGCATGGTCCAGATCGACGGCACCCCGGTTCGCCCATCGGATCTCGAGGCGGGCTCAATGGCCACCGTGTTCCCCGCCGTTCCGGGTGGCGCCAAGGCCTCGGACGCCGCGGTGATGCTCTTCCGCGTGCGGTCCGATTCGGTCATCCGGATTCGGGACGGCCAGCAGGGCTTCCAGTTCGGCGACTACTACGCGTTCTCCAAGATCTGCACGCACGTCGGTTGCCCGGTTTCGCTGTACGAGTCACAGACCGGCCGGGTGTTGTGCCCGTGTCATCAGTCGCAGTTCAACCTCTATGAAGGCATGTTCCCGGTCTTCGGCCCCGCCACCAGACCCCTTCCGCAGCTGCCCATCGAGCTGGATGCCGAAGGGTACTTCGTGGCCGCCAAGGACTTCGTCGAAGCAGTCGGTCCCGGGTTTTGGGAGAATGGCAAGTTTCCAGCGTGGTACTCCGAACCGAAGGAGGCAACCGGATGAGCCGCCTGACCACCTCCACCAAGGCCACCGCCGGACCGTCCCTTGTCCAGAAGTCGCTGGACAATCTCGATATCCGTTATCACGGGGCCCGACCGCTACGCACCGCGCTGAACAAGGTCTTCCCGAGCCACTGGTCCTTCATGCTCGGCGAGGCGGCGCTGTACTCGTTCATCGTGTTGCTGCTGTCCGGTGTCTACCTCACCTTGTTCTTCGACCCGTCGATGGCCGAGACGGTGTACACCGGCGTCTACGAGAAGCTCCGCGGCGTGCCGATGTCGATGGCCTATGCCTCATCCTTGGACATCTCTTTCGAGGTGCGCGGCGGCCTGTTGATCCGGCAGATTCACCACTGGGCAGCGTTGCTGTTCGTCTTCTCGATGATGCTGCACATGATGCGGGTGTTCTTCACCGGCGGCTTCCGCAAGCCGCGTGAGGTCAACTGGATCATCGGCGTGCTGCTGCTCATCCTCGGCATGGCCGAAGGCTTCCTGGGTTACTCCCTGCCCGACGATCTGCTGTCCGGTACCGGACTGCGGGCCGTCAGCGCCTTCATCCTGTCGATCCCGGTGATCGGCACGTGGACCCATTGGGCGGTCTTCGGCGGCGACTACCCCGGCGAAATCATCATCCCGCGGTTCTACTCGATCCACATCCTGCTCATACCGGGCATCATTCTGGCGTTGATCGCGGTGCACGTCGCCCTGGTGTGGTTCCAGAAGCACACCCAGTTCGCAGCGCCCAAGGCGACCGAGAACAACGTCATCGGGCTGCGCGTGCTGCCCTCGTTCGCGGCCAAGGGCGGCGGCTTCTTCGCCGTTGTATTCGGGGTCATCGCGATGATGAGCGGGCTGTTCCAGATCAACCCGATCTGGAATCTCGGACCGTACAACCCTTCGCAGGTGTCGGCCGGTGTTCAGCCCGACTTCTATATGGGCTTCCTCGATGGCATGGTGCGAATCTGGCCCGCCTGGGAAATCCGAAACCTGTTCGGGCACTACATGATCCCGGCCGTCTTCTTCCCCTCGATCCTCGGGGCGACGATTCTGATGATCATCGTGATCGCCTACCCGTGGATCGAGACCGCGTTCACCAAGGACCGGGTCATCCATAACATCCTGCAGCGGCCACGGGACGTCCCGGTCCGGACCGCGCTGGGCGCTGCCTTCATTGCCTTCTACCTGGTCAACCTGATCAACGGTGCGAACGATCTGTTTGCCCTCAAGTTGGACATTTCACTGAACGTGATGACCTGGCTCGGACGGATCCTGTCGATCATCGGTCCGGTCATTGCCTATGTCGTGACCTACCGGCTCTGCCTCGGTCTGCAGCATTCGGACCGGGCCGTGCTGGAACACGGAATCGAGACCGGTGTCCTCAAGCGACTGCCCAGCGGGCAGTTCATCGAGGTCCACCAGCCACTCGGCCCGGTCGACGATCATGGCCATCCTGTTCCGCTGGCCTACCAGGGCGCTCCGGTACCCAAG
This sequence comes from uncultured Actinomycetota bacterium, assembly GCA_963730295.1. Taxonomy (GTDB): domain Bacteria; phylum Actinomycetota; class Actinomycetes; order Mycobacteriales; family Nakamurellaceae; genus Nakamurella. The sequence goes on from CAVSRE010000022.1 coordinate 655,123, forward strand.
CGGATGAACCAGCTCGGATCCGCGGGGACCGCCGTGCCGGGATGGCTCACCCCGGCGAACGACGAGGGACACATCGACTACCAGGACGAAGAAAAACACGCAGCCGAGATCGAGGCCGGCGCCAAACGCTGAGGCCGATCCGACTGAACTGACCGAAGGGCCCCGCTCGGCATAGACCGAGCGGGGCCCTTCGGCGGGACCAGCCATTTTCTCAGCCTGACGTGGTCACCACCGCGCCGGAACCTGCCACTGCATTTCCCCACCGCTGAGGCGAGCATCGGCACGAGGGCGTCAATGGTGCAGGCACCGTGCGGGCGCCTGCACCATGCCGAGGGCTTCAGGTAGTGGCGCCGCGGGTCGCGGTGGTACTGACGACGAACCAACTGCATCCCGGGACTGGGGACACCACCGGCAACGGTCTTGCCTTCCAGTGCGGGATTGGCTGCCCTGGGCGTCATCGTTCCTGGTCCCGGGTGCCCGGCGAATCGTCAACAACGACGGCGGTTCGACGCATCCCGGTGACGTCCGGGGTACCGAAGACCGACATCGGCTTCCACGGCTACTGCACGCTCGCGGAATACCTGGACCACCACTGGTCGTCGGTCCCGGTTGGCCTATCGGAGCACGCTCGGTGATGGTCCGAGCTGGTGATCGCGCAGGGTCAGTGATGCGCCGGCCGACGGTGGTACTCGAAAATGAATCCGCAGACCACCCAGAGCAGGAAGCCGACTGCGATCACCATCAGCCACACCAACAGGTATGCCGTCGCAACCGCGAGCAGAGCAACGCAGGCCGCCAGGAAGAACGGGAAGTACGAGCCGGGCGAGAAGAACCCGATGTCACCCGCCCCGTCGGATACCTCCGCATGATCGTCGTCCTCCGGGCGCGGCTGTTCCAGTCGCCGGGACACGAACCGCAGGAAGGTCCCGATGATCAGCGTGAGCCCGGCCGTCAACGTCAGCGCAACGATCCCGACGGGCTCCGTCGGGGCAAGGAAACCGTAGATCACGGCTGCGATCCCGAAGAAGACGGTCAGCCCAAGGAAGATCCACGTCTCGACGTGCAACCCGTTCTGGGTGGCGGATTCCTTCTCCGACTCCTGTTCGGTATGTGCAGCCATCAGTTCCCCCCGGTCGGTGCGCTGATATTCGCGCCTTTGGCGGTCCGGTCAGTGTTCAGCGGGTAGGTCGTCGTGGCCAGCGGAGCGCAGAGTTGCCCACAGGACGGGTCGTCCTCACCGACCTTGCGGAGCGCATCCGCGGCTGTGTAGGGCTGCCCGGTCACCGGGTTGGTCTCCTGCCGCAGGCCGATGTAGGCGTCATAGACGCCTTGCGGCACCCCCCTGACCTCGAAGTTCATCGCGCTGTGGTAGGTACCGCACAGCTCCGCGCAGCGCCCGACGAACGCACCGGTGGTGTCGATGGTGTTCTGGAAGACGTTGTTGCTCTGGTTCTGCTCGGGATACGGGAAGACGTCCCGCTTCATCAGGAAGTCAATGACCCAGAACGAGTGGATGACGTCCTTGGATCGCAGTTCGTACTGGATCACTTTGTTGACCGGCAGGATCAGCAGCGGCACCTCTTCGCTGCTACCGATCGTGTGCACCTCGCCACCACCCGGAACCGTCGTGCCCGGGTAGCCGAAGTCCCAATTCCACTTGAACGCGGTGACCTCGACCGTGACATCCGGATTCGGCTGGGTCTTCAGCACGAAGTCTTCGGTCGTCACCGTGAAGTAGAACAACACGCCGACCATGAGGAAAGGTACAGCGGTGTAGATCAGCTCCAGCGGGAGGTTCTCTTTGGTCTGCTTCGGGTACAGCGGTCCGTTCTTGCGCTTGCGATAGACGATGAACGCCCAGAACATCAGACCCCACACGCCGGCGCCGACCAGCAGCGCGAAGCTGAACGACGCGGACCAGAACTCCCGCATCCGCTGCGCCTGGGGGGTGATGCCATCCGGCCATCCATAGTTGGGCAGATCTGCGACTGAACACCCGCTGACCAGCACCGAAACCAGGACGAGCAATGCGGCGAGGGAAATCCGCCGTACCGCGCGAGACCTTGTCACGTGCGTTCTTCCTCTCGCCCTGAGCACTTGAATTGTCGAGTACCGAAACACCGCGATTCCGGGGCAAGCCCCGGCAGCGGCGGTGGCTGTCCTCGACACGGTGAGGTTACCTCCCCCTGTTCCGATCCACCCGGCCGGGGACCCCGCGAGTTCTACAAATCGTAAATCTTGTCCGGTCACGGCCTGCCGAACAGCCCAAATATCGGGGGTTGCCGGGGATCTGGGCCGGCAGCAGAGATACTGACGTGGTGGTCTGCGACGTCGGATCGCGTGTTCTGGACAGGGTTTGTCGAGTCAGGGTGGTGGGCGCCGCGTGTGCGGACTGATGGGCTTCGTGTCGGGTACGGGACGGGCACCGACGCGGGTCGAGGCGATCGCGGCCGGCATGCGGTGTGCTCGTCATCGGGGACCCGACGACGCCGGCACCTGGCATGACGACGATGTCGTCTTCGGGTTCAACCGGCTCTCGATCATCGATATCGAGCATTCCCACCAGCCATTGCGTTGGGGTCCACCCGACACACCGGATCGCTACGCGCTGGTCTTCAACGGTGAGATCTACAACTACCTCGAGCTGCGCAGTGAACTGGCCACCGCACACGGGGCCCTGTTCAACACCGAGGGCGATGGCGAGGCGATCGTTGCCGCCTACCACTACTGGGGTGCGAGCGGGGTGTCGCGGCTGCGCGGGATGTTCGCCTTCCTGATCTGGGACACCCAGGACAGGGTGTTGTTCGGCGCGCGCGACCCGTTCGGCATCAAGCCGCTGTTCGTCGCGCAAACTCCGGACGGAGTTGCCTTCTCCTCCGAGGCGAAGGGCCTGCGTGAGCTCACCGGCCAGGCGAGTGTGAATGTGCCTGCGTTACAGCACTACCTGGTGCTGCAGTACGTGCCGGAGCCCGCGACCATGGACCCGGCGATCCGGAAGATCGAGTCCGGCACGCACGTCACGGTTCGACCCGGTCGGCCGATGACGACCAAGCGTTATTTCCAGCCCGTTTTCGCGAGCCGGCCGGCCATCTCCGATGCCGAGCGCTCTGCGCTGTATCAGCGCATCGCCGCGGTGCTGGAGGACTCCGTGGCCAAACACATGCGGGCGGACGTGACCGTCGGCGCCTTCCTGTCCGGTGGCATCGACTCCACCGCCATCGCGGCACTGGCCAAGCGCTACAACCCGGACCTGATGACGTTCACCACCGGCTTCGAGCGCGAGGGCTTCTCCGAGGTCGATGTGGCGGCCGAATCGGCCGCGGCCATCGGGGTCCGTCATGTCGTCAGGACGGTGTCCGAAACTGAACTCACCGAGACGCTGCCGTTGATCATCTGGTACCTCGACGACCCGGTCGCGGACCCGGCGCTGGTCCCGCTGTACTTCGTGGCCAACGAGGCCCGCAAGCACGTCAAGGTGGTGCTGTCCGGCGAGGGCGCCGACGAACTGTTCGGTGGCTACAACATCTACCGCGAGCCGATGAGCCTCCGCAGCATGACGGGCCTGCCGGACGGCATGCGCAAGGGCCTGGCCGCGGTGGGACGGGCTCTGCCGCAAGGGTTCCGCGGACAGGACATGCTCCGCCGCGGTTCACTGGACCTGGAGGACAGGTACTACGGCAATGCCCGGATCTTCCGCGAGGAACAACTCGCCGGTCTGCTGAAGACCTATGACCCCGCGCGTTCGTTCCGCGACATCACCGACCCGATTTACGCGCTGACGGCTGATGTCGCGGCGACCGACCCCATTTCTCGCATGCAGCATGTCGATCTGTTCACCTGGATGCGCGGCGACATTCTCGTCAAGGCCGACAAGATGACGATGGCGAACTCGCTCGAGCTGCGGGTGCCGTTCCTGGACACCGAGGTGTTCGAGGTGGCAAGGACGATCCCGGCGGACCAGAAGGTGACCAAGCAGACCACCAAGTTGGCGCTGCGCAGGGCGATGGAGCTGATCGTGCCGCCGCATGTGTTGCATCGGCGCAAGCTCGGTTTCCCGGTGCCGATCCGGCATTTCCTGGCCGAGGGCTCGTACGAGTGGGCCAGGTCGATCATCCTGACGGCGAACACCCAGGAATACCTCGACCCGGCTGCCGTGCTGGCCCTGTTGGATGCGCACAAGGCGGGTGAGGCCGACCATTCCCGGCGAATCTGGACGATCCTGGTCTTCCAGCTCTGGCACGAAATCTTCGTCACCGGCGCGATCACCCCGACGATCCCCGAACCCGCCTACCCCGTCTACCTGTAGCCTCGGCCGATTCACCCCAACGGCCGCGCCGATCAAGTTCCACGGCGCGGACCAACGTCGCGGTTTTGGGACTCAAGTGACAGGAGTCGTCATTTTCAGCCGCGCCGCGGACTTTGATCGGGGCGCCGGGGGTGGCCGCGGACTTTGATCGGCGCCGCGGGGGTGGCCGCGGGGTGTGACCTACCAGCCGATGGCGTGCGCGATGTCGCCGGCGGCGTCCTCGCCGTAGGCGTCGGCCAGCCGCACCCGGGCGACGTCGGGATCGAGGTGGTATTCCTGGGTGCCGACGGTCTCCAGCACCAGGGTGGCCATCAGCGAGCCCAGCTGCGCAGAGCGCTCCAGCGGCAGCCCATAGGCGTTGCCGGACAGAAAACCGGCCCGGAAGGCGTCACCGACGCCGGTGGGATCCACCTTCGACTTCTCCGGCAGCGCACCGATCGTCAACCTGCTGCCGTCCGCAGCGACGATCTCGACGCCCTTCGAACCGAGGGTGGTGACCCGGTAGCCGACAGCCTGCAGCACCTTGTCCCCGCTCCAGCCCGTCTTGGACTGCAAAAGGTTCAGCTCGTAGTCGTTCGTCAGCAGCACGCTGGCACCGGTGATCAGCGAGATCACGTCAGGCCCGTCCATCCGGGCCAACTGCTGCGAGGGGTCGGCGGCGAACTTGTAGCCCCGTTCCCGGCATTCCTCGGAGTGCCGGACCATGCCTTCCGGATCGTCGGCTGCGATCACCACCAGGTCAAGGCCACCGTAGGCACGGGCGATCGGCTCGATCTCGATCTCCCGGGACCTGGCCATCGCACCCGCGTAGAAGGACGCGATCTGATTCATCTCCTCGTCGGTGGTGCAGACGAACCGCGCGGTCTGCACGTCCTCGCACAAGTGCACCTTGGAGCAGTCGACGCCGTGCCGGGTCAGCCAGCTCTCGTAGTCGGCGAAGTCCGCACCCGCGGCGCCGACCAGGATCGGCCGAAGGCCGAGCAGCGCCATTCCGAAGCAGATGTTGGGCGCGACACCACCACGGCGCACGACCAGGTCATCCACCAGGAACGACAGCGACACCCGGTGCAACTGATCCGGCAACAGCGAATCGGAGAACTTGCCTGGGAAGTGCATGAGGTGGTCTGTGGCAATCGATCCGGAGACGGCGATCGGCATGGTCGGTCAGCTCTCTTTCAAGAAGCAACGTCATTGCAAGATGTCGCTGTCGCTGGGATTCTCACGGTCGCAAGGACCTGTTGACGCGGAGTATCACGCCGGGTGTCCGGCCGGGGACGACCTTACCCGGCCGACCGGTCACCCCCTGGGATCCGGACACGAAAAAACCCCCGGGCGTGCCCAGGGGTTCCTCGCGGAGATGACGATGAAAGCTCAGTGGAACGAGTCGCCGCAGGCGCACGAATTCTGCGCATTGGGATTGTCGATCGTGAAGCCCTGCTTCTCGATGGTGTCGACGAAGTCGATGACGGCCCCGTCCAGATAAGGCTTGGACATTCGATCCACGGCAAGTCCGATGCCGTCGAACGTCACCAGAGCGTCGCCATCGAGCGTGCGGTCATCGAAGAACAGTTCGTAACGCAGGCCCGAGCAGCCGCCCGGCTGAACGGCGATGCGCAGCACCATGTCGCTGCTGCCGTCGCGCTCCAGCAGGCCCTTGGCCTTCGCTGCGGCCGATTCGGACAGCGTGACGCCGTGTGCGGGCGCCACCACACCGGCCCCTACCTCGGTGACGCTTGCGGTGTCAGCAACGGTCATGTGTCACTCCCCTGATGTCGCGAGTGGCCGGTCGATTGCCGGACCCGATTATTGTGTGTCGACGTACTGACAACTGTGCCCATGATAGTGCTGTGCCCTCGGTGACTACCAACACTCACTCGATGATGCCACGCCGACCGTCTCCTATGGCAGTAAACGACCCGACGTGATGAACAACCCTTCCGCGTTCGGCACTATTCCCTCCCCCTGCACATCCCTTGGCTCCGCTGTTCCGCCGCCTCCGCACAATCCGGCCCTGCCGATGGCCTTGAGTCACCCGCGTAGTCATCTAGGCTGCCGAGTGTGAGTTTCCTGCGCCGTAAACCCACCGACGGCACCGAGAAGACCGGTTCGGGCACCTTGCCGTCGGACGGGACGACCGACGGGGCGACGCCCAACGTCGGCAAGGGCCGTCCCACGCCCAAGCGGCGCGAGGCAGAGGGCAAGCGCGGACCCGTCGCGCCACCACCCAAGACCCAGCGTGAAGCCATGAAGCGCTCGAAGGTCGCCGGCAAGTCGATGACCAAGGACGAGCGTCGCGCCGCTGCCCGGATCAACCGGGAAAAGATGATGGCCGGCGACGAGAAGCACCTGATGCCGCGTGACCGCGGCAAGGCGCGGGCCTACGTCCGCGATCTGGTCGACACCCGACGCAACATCGCCGGGATCCTGCTGCCGCTGGCGCTCGCCTCGTTCGTCGTGCTGCTGATCCCGATCCCCGCTGTCCAGGCCTACGGGCCACTCGTGCTGTTGGTCGGCATCGTCGCCGCCGTCATCGACTCGATCATCTTCGGCCGGCAAATGTCCAAGAAGGTCAAGGCGAAGTTCCCGAACGGCGACAACTCCGGACAGTCGGTCAAGGGCTCTGCACTGGGCTTCTACGCCTTCAACCGGGCCTGCCTGATCCGCAAGTGGCGCGTTCCCAGGCCCCGCGTCGACGCGGGCGCCAAGATCGATTGACCCCGGGGTAGGCCGAGGTGAACGACGAGTTCCAGCGCGCTGCCGCGGCGAACGCGGATGACGTTCTGCGCCGGTTCTTCGACTCCGATGGGCGACTGAAGACGCTCCCGGCCAAGCAATCTCGCCAACTGGCCGTGTACGACCTGATCGTCCAGCGGTTCGTGCCGGGAGTCCGGTACTCCGAGATGGAGGTCAACCGCGAGCTGATGGGCGTCTACGACGACTACGTGACGCTGCGCCGTGGGTTGGTTGATTACGGCTTGATGGATCGCGCGAACGGCGAATACTGGCGCAGCGGCGGCACCGTTCCGGTCAGCTCCACTCCTGGCGCGGCCGCGCCGAAGCTGCCCCGGCCGGAGGCTCCCGCTCGCACCGGCACATCGCCATCCGCGCGGGGGGCCGCCCGCCGCGAAGCGATCCTGTCGGCCGCCGCGCAGCTGTTCGCCGATCGCGGATATGCGGCCGTCGGGATGGACGACATCGGCGCTGCGGCCGGAGTCACCGGCCCGGCGATCTATCGGCACTTCGGCGCCAAGGCGTCCGTCCTGACCGCAGTGTTCGACCGGGTGATCGATGCCGTCACGAACGATCCCGACGTGCTCGGGGAGCTACCCCAGGAGGCGAACGAGGACCCGGCGGCTACGCTTCGTCATCTGGTGGCGATGTACGCAGCGGCGGTGTCCGGGCGCCGACGGCTGATGGCCGTGTTCATTCGCGAGGTGCACCACCTGCCAACGGAGGACCGCGACCTGCTTGACGAACGGCAGCGGGCCCTGATCAGGCGCTGGCGAATACTGCTCGCGCAGGCGCATCCGGAGTGGGACGGCGAACGGGTCAGAACCGCCGTGCACGGCGCGTTCGGGATGCTCAATGCGGTCGGCACGTTCGAGTCTCCGCTGGCCGACCGCGAGTTGGCGCTGCAACTCGCGCAGCTCGCGGTGTCCGCGATGCAGATCGATCGGCACCCGGTCGACGCCGACGCCTGACGGCTATGGCCCGGCCGCAGCGACGGGCATGGCAAACTCGGCGAATTCCGCGGCGACCTGGAAGCCCAGCCCCCGGTAGACCGCATTTGCGGGCGGGTAGTTCGCGTCGGTGAACAACGAGATCTCGGTGGCACCCAATGCCTGGGCCGATCGCACCGCAGCCGCGGTGACCGCCGCGCCGTACCCGCGCCGGCGGACACCCGGCGCTGTATAGACCGGCGCGATCCTGGCGACCCCGTCGCGTACGGCGGTGTGCGCGGCGGCGGCGACATCGCGATCGCCGTCGGACCAGATGGTGACCACCTGGCCGCGCGCAGCACCGCGCCGCACCACGTCCGGATCCGGCGCGGTCGATGACGCGTGCGCGTTGGCGCCGGTCTCGCGTTCGAACTCGAACCACCACCGGGCCAGCAGGTCGACATCGGCCTGATTCTGTGTGGACGCGGTTCTGGGTACTCCGGAGACACCGGCCGGCGGCGTCAGCGTGCCGAGCCGGTGAAAGAGCAAGGGCATCCGAAGGGTCGGCACGGCACCCGTCCGGCCTGCCCACCCCGCAGCCAGCAGTTCGACAGTGTGACGCCGCCCACCGATTCCGACGATCGGTTCGCCGCGCGCGATCACCGCCGCTATCAACTCATCGAGAATGCCGGCTGGATCGGCGATGTCGGGGTCGATGACGACCGTCATGGGATACCGCGGGATGCGCAGCGCGGCCGCCACCACCAGGCTGTCGTCGGTCACGTCGACCAGCATCGGCGGCTCGCCGGGGAACGGAGCTGCGATCTGGTTCGCCAGCACACTGGAGAAGATCGTGGCGCCCACCGGATCGGCCTGGATCACTGGCCGCACCACTCCGGCAAACGTCGAGACGTCGGCAAAGAACTCCGTGTCCACCATCAACCGACGATAGAAGCGAGCACACAGCACCGCATCCGGTTTGTCGCAATTCCGGGCGCGGTCGGCAACCGCTACCAATCAGGGGCACCCGATTGATCGCCTACAGCGACAGGTACCGCCGCAGTTCCTGCGGGGTGACCTGCCGACGGTAGGCCTCCCACTCGGCGCGCTTGTTGCGCAGGAAGAAATCGAAGACGTGCTCGCCGAGCGCCTCGGCAACGAGTTCTGAACCCTCCATGACGGTCAGCGCGGACTCCAGCGAGGTCGGCAGCTTTTGGTAGCCCATTGCCCTGCGCTCGACCTCGGACAGCGACCACACGTTGTCCTCGGCGGGCGCCGGCAGTTCGTACTCCTCGCGGATGCCCTTGAGCCCGGCGGCGATCACCACCGTGTACATCAGGTACGGGTTGCACGCGGAGTCGGGCAGCCGGAACTCGAGCCGCTGGCTGGAGGACTTGCCCGGCGAATAGTTCGGCACCCGAATCATCGCCGAGCGGTTCGCGGTCCCCCAGGACGCGGTCGTCGGCGCTTCGTCACCGACCACCAGGCGCTTGTAGGAGTTCACCCACTGGCAGGACACGGCGGTGATCTCGGGGGCGTGCTTGATGACACCGGCCAGGAAGTGCTTGCCGGTGGCGGACAGTTGGTACTCGTCGTCCGGGCTGTGGAAAGCGTTCGTCTCGCCGTCGAACAGCGAGAAATGCGTGTGCATCGCCGACCCCGGTTGATCGACGAACGGCTTGGGCATGAAGGACGCCCGCACGCCCTGGGTGAGCGCAACCTCCTTGACCACATAGCGGAACGACATGATGTTGTCGGCCATGGTCAGCGCGTCTGCGTACCGCAGGTCGATCTCCTGCTGGCCCGGTGCCCCTTCGTGGTGGGAGAACTCGACGGAGATGCCCATCGCTTCCAGGGTCTCGATCGCCCGGCGACGAAAGTGCGGCGCGGCGTCATGCGAGGCCTGATCGAAGAACCCACCCTGATCGGCCGGCTCGGGGACGGAACCGTCATCGGGCATGTCCTTGAGCAGGAAGAACTCGATCTCCGGATGGACGTAGCAGGTGAAACCCATCGAGGCTGCATCACCCATCGCCCGTCGCAGCACATGCCGAGGGTCGGCCCAGGACGGTGATCCGTCGGGCATCGTGATGTCGCAGAACATCCGCGCGGAGTAGACGCGGCCGCCATCGGCCTCCCACGGCAGCACCTGGAACGTCGACGGATCGGGTCGGGCCACCATGTCCGACTCGAACACCCTGGCGAAGCCCTCGATGGCCGAACCGTCGAATCCGATGCCCTCGCCGAATGCGCCCTCGAGCTCCGCCGGCGCCACCGCAACCGACTTCAGAAATCCCAGAACATCGGTGAACCACAGGCGGACGAAGCGGATATCCCGTTCCTCGAGAGTGCGGAGGACAAACTGCTGCTGACGATCCATGAACACACCTTATGTAGGTCCTGTTTCGCGGGCGTTGCCCACCCGTCATAGGCGCGGCGGACCACTGTGCGGTCCAGCCGGGCCCCTGACTATCGCATTTGGCAGGACTGCGCCGTCCGACGATGACGTACGGTAACCGAATGCCGATACCCGAGGCCGTCACGGCTGCCGCGAGCACGGGCCGACACGCCGCCGTCGAGGACGGGGAGGATCCGGCAGTGAACAATGCCGCAATAAGCCTCCCCGCAGCGACCGACGCCCGGGTGCCGGACCAACCGACGTTCGCCGGGCCGATCATCACCGGCGACGCGGTGGAATTCCGGTTTCCGGACGCGGACCACGAGCTGGACGGCGTGCGTCTGGAGGTCGACTGGATCCTCGGCGACATCGACCCGGATTTCGCCTGGGCCGACGGCGCCTGGGGCCTACGGTTCCCCCGGCCGGACGCCTGGCGGCTGGAGTACCAGCTGACCCTGCGCCGTGGTTATCACCACCAGTGGACCACTGACCCAGGCAATCCGCGACGGGTCGCCAATCCGTTCGGTGACAAGTCCGAGATCCGCTTTCCCGACTACCGCGAGCCGAACTGGCTGCTGACCGAACCGACCGGTCCTTTGCGCTCGGTGGAGACTCCCGCCGGCCGGTTGACGCGACCCGTTCCGGTGCAACTCTGGTCGCCGCCGGGCCTGTCGGCCGACAGCGCCGCTCCCCTGCTGCTGGTCCATGACGGATCCGACATGGCTGACCGTGGATCCCTGCTCTCCTGGGCATCCTCGATCTCCCGGGACCTGCCGATTCGGGTGGCTCTGCTGGATCCGCCGCACGGGCTGCGAGATCAGTGGTACGCCGCGGATCCCGACTACTCTGACCATCTCGCCGAGATCGTGCTGCCGGCACTGACCTCCCTGGTGCTGACCGGACCCGTGATCGGGCTCGGGGCCAGCCTCGGTGCGCTCGCCATGCTCGCACTGCAACGGCGGCACCCAGGATCGATCTCGGCACTTGCCCTGCAGTCCGGCTCGTTCTTCACCCGGGAACTCGACGCGCAGGAGAGCCATTACGCCCAGTTCGACCATGTCTGCGCCGCGGTCAGGCTGATCTCGGTCGGCCCGGACATGTCCACCGACACGACGCCGAGGCCGGTACCGGTGTTGATCACCTGCGGCACCATTGAGGAGAACAGGTTCAACAACGAGGCCATGGCGTCGGCGCTGCGCCGGCAGCACCACCCGGTCACCGTGCGACTGGTGCCGGACGCACACACCATGATCGGCTGGCGGGACGCCTGGTTCCCGGCCCTGGATTCCCTGATCCGCCCGCTGCGCTGAGCTCCTGCCACCGAGCACGCTGCGACCAACACCCCGCACCCCCCTCACCCGCGCGGATCAACTAGCTTTGCGCGGACGAAGTCGCTGTTCTTGGGAAGTGTGTGACTGGTGTCAACGAGTTGATCCGCGCGGGTCGAGGCCGCGACGGGAGGAGCCGGATATGACGCGCACCGAGTACCACCGGATCGACGCCCCGTCACTCGGCGGCTCCGCGGAGATCGCCGTCCACGGCCACTGGGGACGCCCGGTCATCTGGTTCCCGTCCGAGGGTGGGGCCCCTTGGGATTTCGAAGCAAACGGGATGCTCGACGCGGTACGGCCGGCCATCGATGACGGACGGATCACCGTCTTCTGCGTGCCGTCGTTCGACGCGGATTCGTGGTCCGCGTCCTGGATGCCACTGGCTGATCGTGCCCGCAACCACCGCCGCTACGAGGACTGGATCATTTGGCAGGTCGTGCCGTTCATCCGCGACAAGTGCGGTGGGCGCGACGATATCGCCACCGCCGGTCCCTCGATGGGCGCATTTCATGCCGTGCTGTTCGCGCTGCGTCATCCGCATGTATTCGCCAGGGCGATCGGCCTGTCCGGCAGCTACGACCCCTGGGCCTGGCGGGCCTGGGGTCCGGCCGATGACGAGACCTACTACTCCAATCCGATGCAGTTCCTGCCCGGCACGCACGGCGGGCACCTGGACTACCTGCGCTCCAGGGTGGCGATCACCCTGGTGGTCGGCAGCGGTATGTGGGAGGACACCACCGGCGCGAACGCCTCGACCAGGGCGCTCGCGGGCGTACTGGCGGACAAGCAGATCCCACATGAGTTGTTCGTCTGGGGCCATGAGTGGCCGCACGACTGGCCGAGTTGGCGGGCGCAGGCGGCCATTTACCTGCCGGCGCTGGGCTGACGCGACGCCGGCCCAGCCTCAATCCGTCACCGCGGGAAGATCGGTGACGGATGAGGCACGGGATCGGTCAAGACGACGACCCCGCCGTTGCCGCGTTCGACAAGCGCGACAAAGATCACGGGAATGACCGCGCCACGACGAGATTCCGCGACCCATTTGATCGGCCTGCTGCTGGGCACCGAGAAGGACTGGCCGACCGCATTCGAGACTCTGACCAGGCGATTGGACCCCATCAGCTACCGCGGTGTCCCACACCATGTGGACACCGAGCGAATGACGATCGAGCCGTTCGATCTGCGGGCACCGGTCCGACATGACGTCGTCATCGACCGATTGGCGTGGTGGTACTACCACCCGCGGGAATGGTTGAAGAAGGCCGCACTCGTCAACGACACCTATTTGATCAACAACCCATTCACCTTCCAGGCGATGGAGAAGCACTCCGCCTACTGCGCGATGATCCGGCTCGGCTTCGACATCCCGGACACTGTGCTGGTCCCGTACAAGAATCCCGTCGATCACGAGAAGTGGGCGTACACCGCCGAGACCTACAACCTGGCCTTCGATCTCGATGAGGTCGCGTCCCGGGTCGGGTATCCGATGTTCATGAAGCCGTTCGACGGCGGTGCCTGGCGTGGTGTGTCCCGGGTCGATGACGAGGCCGCCCTGCACAGGGCCTACGACGAATCCGGGCAGATGCTGATGCACCTGCAAGCCGCCGCCGACTACGACTCCTTCGCCCGGTCGCTGACCATCGGGCCGGAAACCAAGATCATGAGATTCCGCCCCGAATTGCCGATGCACGACCGGTACGAGGTCTCCCACAACTTCCTCCCCCCCGAAGCGGGCATGGAGATCCTCACCTTGTCCCGGACGATCAACGCGTTCTTCCGATGGGAATTCAATTCCTGCGAATCACTGGTCACCGGGACCAGTGTCAAACCGATCGACTATGCCAACGCCTGTCCGGACATCGCAATCACCTCGTTGCACTACTACTTTCCGTGGGCGATCACCCAACTCGTTTCCTGGTCGGTGTTCTGCGCGGTCACCGGCAGAAAGCCTCGGGTGGACACCAACACTCGCGCCTGGTTCGACGTGGCCGACGATCCTGAGCTCAACTGGTCGGACAAGCTCGGGCGCTACGCATTGATGGCCGATCAGTACTTCGAGGCCGACACCTACCGCGAGTTCTGCTCGACCGCGCTCGCATCACTGCCCGAAATCGTCTACGAGTGGATCACTTCCGCGGATTTCACTGCGTTGTTGGAGGACACCGTCCGGGCGACCTACCCGCCGCACGAGCATGAGAAGTTCCTGGCGCACTTCCGCGGGCTGATCGGGCTGTGGGTCGCCGACCAGAACTGAGCAAGCCGGCGCTTCAGGGACAGATGGTGCCCTCCGGCGGCAGGTTCAGGTTGATCAGGTAGTCGTTGCCGATGCGATCAACACACTCAATGCCCGCCCCGAGGAAGGCGGTATGCCGGGTGCCCTCGACGGTCAGCAGCACCGCACCGAGGTCTTTGGCCAGGTCCACGCCCGCCTGATAGGGCGTCGCGGGATCCCCGGTGGTTGAGATGACCAGGACCTGCGGTAACCCGGTGACGTCCGGGCGGTGCGGCTGCATGGTCGGCGGCACCGGCCAGAAGGCGCAGATGTCCTTCCGGTCGCCGGCCGGATCACCACTGTCGGAATATGGCGCCGCTGCCGCGTAGTCGGCATTGAATTTCGTCACCGCTGCCGGGTCGGTGAGCGCGGGTCCGTCGACGCAACGAACCGCATTGAACACTTCCAGCAGACGTCCATAGTTGCCTGTGGCGTCCCGCTCGTTGTAGTAGTCGGCGAGATACATCAGGAATTCGCCGTCTCCCTGGCTGAGGTCCAGCAGAGCCTTGGACAGCGCCGGCCAAAAGGCGTCGAGATACAGGGCCTGCGAAGTCCCCGTGTTCGCATCCTGGAATGAGAGCACCCGACCGTCCTGCAGCTTGATCGGTTTGTCCAGCAGCGGACGCACCAACGACTGATACACCGCGGTCGCTTTGCTGGGATCCTTGCCCAGCACGCACACTGTCTGCTTGGCGCACCAGGCTGCGTAATCCTCGAAGGCGCCCTGGAACGCGGCGGCCTGCTTCAACGCCGATGTCGCTGGATCTTCGGTGGGATCAACAGCCCCATCCAGGATCAGCGCCCGCACATTCTCCGGGAATTGCTCGGCGTAGACGGTGCCGATACTGGTGCCGTAGGAGAATCCGACATAGGTCAGTTTCTGATCCCCCAGTGCTGCCCGAAGGACATCCAGATCCCTTGCCACATCACGGGTTCCGATGTTCGCCAGGAATTCCTTCCCATCGATGCCCTCGTCCGCCCCGGTGCGTTGAACGCACAGCTCCGCGATCTTCTGTTGGGCCGCGTTCGCGGCGTCCACGTCGGCCTGATTCCGGCTCCGCGGCACCTGCGCACGGCTGGCGTCCCGTTCCGCGCCGGTCTGGCACTGCACCGTCGGAAGGGAGGCACCGACCCCGCGTGGGTCGAACCCGACCAGATCGAAGGATGCGTTCAGTGTGGCGATCGACTTGGCTGCGGCCACGGCCGTGGGGTCAGGGGCAGCGCCGCCCGGATCCGTGGGCGGACTGACAGACGACGCGACGAAGTCCATGCCCGACCCACCCGGACCGCCCGGGTCGATGACGACCGAGCCGATCCTGTCCGCATCGTCGGTCGCCACCTTGCGCAGGACCCCGACCTGCACCGATGCGCCGTCGGCAACCACGCTCCCTGGCTCCGGGTACGCCAGCGGAACCTTCAGCCGGGCACACTGAAGTTCTTTCGACGAATAGCGGGCCTGCTGTTCGGCGGTGCTCGCATACGGCGCACAGGCTTGCCAATCGAGTTGCTGCGAGTAGTACTGCTCGAGCCCGGCCGGCACCGCCGCGGGGCTCGCCGGCGGCGTGGACGAGAGCGGCGGCGCCGCCTTCGGGCTGGACGGCACCGTCAGCGACCCGGGCGCGGTCGTCCGGGCGGTCGGCTGGTCGGGCGCAACAACCGCGGCACCGGGTACCGAGCTCGAGCAGGCTGCCAGGACGACCGCGAGCAACAGTGCAGTCAGATATCCGAGAGCACGGCGACGGACGGCGCGGTTGCGAGGGCGAGGCACCGCTCGATCATGCCATCGGCCGCCGACATCCCTTCGCGACCGCGGCCACCTCGCGCCGACCTCGTGGGGCGAACCCGGTAGTCCGAGCCGGGTGAAGGGACCCGGTAGTCCGGCCGGGCGGATGGGCAGACCGCCATGCCCGGCACATCTGCCGGTGCTCCGCAGACCGCCCAGCGCCCGCCTGTCCGGCCGGCATCACAATCCGCGACCCGACGGCGACACCAGGATCTTGACCGCCGTGTCGTTGCGGTTGATCAGGGTGTCGAATCCCTTGTCCACCAATTGGTCGAGGGCGATCTTGCCGGTGATGAACGGTTTCAGGTCGACCTTGCCGTCCTGCACGAGCTTGATGACGGCGGGGTGATTGCCCATATAGGCGATCGTCCCGCGCATGTCGACTTCCTTGAGCACCAGCTTCTGCATGTCCATCTTGGCGGGGTGTCCCCAGATCGCGACCACGACGATCACGCCGCCGGGCCGAATGGCGTCGAACAGGGTGTCCAGCACGGCGTTGACCGAACTGCACTCGAATGCGACGTCGGCGCCCGGGCCGCCGCTGAGTCGGCGCACCTCTTCGACGACGTCGACCTCGGCCGGGTTCAGCGCATGGTCGGCCACCCCGGTGTCCAGGGCCTTCTGCCGCCGCAATTCACTGAGCTCGCTCATGATCACGGTGATGCCATTGGCCTTCAGTACCGCAGCGGTGAGCAGGCCGATCGGACCTGCGCCACCGATCAGCGCGATGTCGCCGGATTTCGCGCCGCTGCGGACAAATGCGTGGTACCCCACCGCCAACGGCTCGATGAGTGCTGCTTCGTCCAACGGGATATCACCAATGGGGTGCACCCAGCGCCGCTCGACGACGATCTTTTCGCCGAGCCCGCCGCCGCGGCCGGCCAGCCCGATGAAGTTCATGTTCGGCGTCAAATGGTAATTCGAATCCGGTTCGGTCGATTCCTTCGGATCGATGATGTATGGCTCGACAACGACGTTGTCGCCGACCTGCACGCCGGTAACGCCCTCGCCGACCGCGTACACGGTGCCGGACATCTCGTGGCCCAGCGTGATGGGTGCGGACTCGCCGGAGGTGGGGTGGGGATGACCAGCGGGCGGGACGAAAATCGGCCCGTCCAAATACTCGTGCAGGTCGGTACCGCAGATGCCGCACCAGGCGACATCTATCCCCACCGTCCCGGGCTCCACCGTCGGCTCGGCGATGTCTTCAACACGGATGTCACCGCGGTCGTAATAGCGGGCTGCCTTCATGAATTCTCCTCGGTGGGACGATGAAAGTTGTTGAACTGCAGGGGAACACCCACGATCAACGATAGACAAGGCCGCCGTCGATCAGGCCGGCCTGACCGGTCATGTAGTCCGAATCCGGTCCGGCCAGGTAGGCGACGAAAGCGGCGACATCCGCTGGCGTTTGGGCCCGGCCGAGGGCGATTCCGTCGACGAACTTCTGATAGGTCTGGCCTTTCGGCGCACCTGTCAATTCGGCGAACCGCTCATCGATCGTCACCCACATATCCGTGCCGACCACGCCCGGACAATAGGCATTGACGGTGATCCCTGCGCCAGCGTACTCCTTGGCTGCCGATTGAGTCAGCGCCCGCACCGCGAACTTCGTCGCGCAGTAGACGCCGAGCATGGCAAAACCGTCGTGGCCGGCAATGGATGAGGCATTGATGATCTTGCCGCCGTGCCTGCGCTCGGTGAATTTCGCCGCCGCTGCCTGGATACCCCAGAGCACGCCGTCGACATTGACCGCCCAGATCCTGGCAACCTCTTCGGGTGTCACCTCGGCGATGGGGTACCTGGGCAATGCCCGCGTTGTTGATCATCACGTCAAAGCCGCCGAGGGCGGATTCGGCGTGTGCCACCGCCGCGTACACCTCCTCCCGACTGGTGACGTCGGCAACGAAAGTGGTCGCCTTTCTGCCGATTCCACGGACCTCGTTGGCGACATCCTCCATTTTCGCCTCGTTGAGATCCACAATGGCGATGTCCGCGCCGTCGGCGGCCAGTCGGAGCGCGATGCCGCGCCCGATCCCCTGCCCGGCACCGGTAATCAGGACAACCTTGTCCTCAATACTCATGAATGAATCCTCTTTCTCTGCGTGGTGAATTTCTCTGCGTGGTGAATTTCTCTGCGTGGTGAATTTCTCTGCGTGGTGGATTTCTCTGCGTGGTGAATTTCTCTGTGAGGTGAAATATCGGGCGCGCCAATCGGTCTTCAGCGCAGGTGATGAACCTCCTGCAATCCGTAGACCGGCGTCGGAATGCCCTCCATGCGGGCCTTCAGTTGCAGCGCCAGATAGAGCGAATAGTGCCGGGACTGGTGCAGGTTGCCGCCGTGGAACCACAGCGCCTGCTGCTGGGTCGGCTTCCACATGTTGCGCTGCTCGCCTTCCCAAGGACCAGGGTCCTTGGTGGTCGCCGAGCCGAGACCCCATACCTTGCCGACCTTGTCGGCCACCTCTTGAGAGATCAGGTCCGCCGCCCAGCCGTTCATCGACCCATACCCGGTGGCATAGACAACGACGTCGGCCGGCAGTTCGGTGCCGTCGACAGCACAACACCGGTCTCGGTCAAGCGGACGACCTCGACCCCGGGCGCCAGTTTGATGTCGCCGCTGGCGACCAATTCGGAAGCACCCACGTCGATGTAGTAGCCGGAACCGCGGCGCAGGTATTTCAGGAACAGCCCGGATTCGTCATCGCCGTAGTCGAGCATGAAGTCCGGCCGCGCCGAGCCGGGAGTAGAAGTCCGCGTCCTTCTCGCGTGATCTCGTCATACACCGGGATCTGGAATTCGTGCATGATCCGGTAGGGCAGCGAGGCGAACGTCAGGTCGGCCTTCTGGGTCGTCATACCGGCGGCCAACGCCTCCTCCGAGTACAGGCCGCCGAGGGCAATCGTCATCAACGAATCGGACTTGACGATGTGGGTCGACGAGCGCTGCACCATCGTGACGTCGGCGCCGCCTTCCCAGAGCGCGGCACAAATATCATGTGCGGAGTTGTTCGCGCCGATCACGACGGCCTTCTTGCCGCGGTAGGCATCGGGTCCCGGATGCTTGGACGAGTGGTGCTGATCGCCCTGGAAAACATCCATCCCTTCGAAGTTCGGCACAGTCGCGGCTTGCCGGACATGCCGGTGGCCAGGACCAGCTGCTTCGGCCGGAGCGTGATCTCCTGCCCAGCACGTTCCACGACGACGGTCCATTCACCGGTGTCCTCGTGGTAGGTCGCGTTCTTGCATTCGGTGGAGCCCCAGTAATTCAACTCCATCACCTTGGCGTACATCTCCAGCCAGTCACCGATCTTGTCTTTCGGGGCAAATACCGGCCAGTTCTTCGGGAAGTCGATGTACGGCAGGTGGTCGTACCAGACCGGGTCATGCAGGCACAGAGACTTGTACCGGTTTCGCCACGCGTCGCCCGGTCTCGGATTGCGGTCGACGATGATCGTCGGCACGCCGAGTTGCCGGAGCCGTGCGCCGAGCGCGATACCGCCCTGACCACCTCCGATGATCACCGTGTAGGGCTGGACGGTGTGGCCGAGTTGTTCGGCCTCCTGCTGCTGCCGTTCCAGCCAGGTCTGCCGGTCGGGGTTGGCGCCGTGTTCGGCCCCCTTTGGCCGCCGCTCCCCCTTGGCCTCCTCGTGGCCCTTGAGTTCGAACATGGTGGTCAGCAGGGTCCAGGCCTTGCCGTCCTTCAGCCGGAGTTGGCCGACCCCCCGGCCGATCGCGGTCTCGAACTGGATCCAGCTCTCCGCCACCCCGCCGTCCTGGGTGGGTTCGCCCAGATCGTCTGCTACGGCAAACCCGCTGGGCCGCAGTCGTTCGAGGGTGTTGGACAGCATGTCCCGGACTCCGGCCGGCCCCTCGACGGTGGTGATGTTCCAGGTGAAGGCAATCAGGTCGCGCCAGTAGCTGTCGTCGTTGAACAGAGCCGCCGCGGCGTCGACATCACCTGCGGTGAGGGCGTTCTCGAAGTCGGACAGCCAGGTCGTGACGACCGTTCGGGCCGTGGCCTGCAGTGTTGCAGTCATCAGTGCTCCTTGGTGGGCTGGGTTGGGGCGTACGGGAGCGCCATTCCGGGGACATCCGGAATGCCGGTAGAACATGGTGCCGACGCCGTCAGGACGGCAATATCAGCCCGGGGTGATCAGCCCCGGCTCGGTCCGCGCACGGCGGACAGTTGCTGCGGTGGATGCCGGCAGTAGATCAGCCGGCGAGATGGGGGGCGTGACGCGGACCTCGGCCCAGTCCGCGAACCGGTAGGGACGTTGCAACAGCACTCCGCCGAGGCGCCGACGAAGCCTGGACAGCTCGGCGCGGATCGCGACCGCATGCTCGGCCGATCCGTACACTTCCTCCGACAGCTGGCCGGCACTGAACCCATTGGGGTTGGTGGCCAACAGGAACAGCAGCTCGGCGTGCCGCGGGCTCAGCCGGTGCGACCACTGCCCGACCGGGGATTGCATGCTCAGCTGCGGCTGGCTGGGGTCACTCAGATCGACCTCGATTGCGGTGCCGGGTGTTTCGTCGGGCGAGTCGTTCAAGACCCGGACGAGCCACCCTCCGGGCAGCGGTTCGAGCCGGCAGGAGCCGAGCGCGGGCAGCCAGATCAGATCCGAATCCCGATGATCGGGCAGCGCGATGCGTCGATCGGCAGCCATGGTGGCCGTGGTCGCGGCCGCCACCCAACCCTCCGCGTCGGTCACCATCATCGGTTGTCGACTGCCTGCCAGCAGTGGTGCGGCAACCGCGCGCAACGCCCCGAGGGCAGCGTGGTGCTCCTCACGGAGGTAGGACTCAGCCATGCGGGCTGCCGCGTCCACCAGCGCCAGGGTGGCCGGGTGCACTGTCGCGGCTGCTCCGCTGACATCCACCACACCCAGCAAGGTACCGTTGACCGGGTCGAGAATCGGTGCGGCAGCACAAGTCCAGGCGTGATGGGTCTTCACGAAATGCTCGGCGGAATAGATCTGCACGGGGCGGGACACCACCAGCGCCGTGCCGATGGCGTTGGTGCCGACACTGCGTTCGCTCCAGTTGGCACCCACGTGGAAGCCAAGCCGCTCCGCATGCTGCTGGATCTTCTTCGGACCGTCCCGCCACAGCACCAGGCCGCCGGAATCGACGACCACCATCACATGGCCGGCATCCTCGGCCGCCGGTAGCAGGACGTCGCCCAGCACCGGCAGCACCCGAGTCAACTTGCTGTTGTTCCGGCGGAACTCCACTTCGTCCGGACCGAGCGTGGCCGGCAAGACCCTGCCGTGGTCGGGGTCCATGCCGAATCCGATGGTGCGCCGCCAGGAGTCGTCGATCAGGGTGCGCGGGGCCGCGGGGGCGCG
Source organism: uncultured Actinomycetota bacterium (assembly GCA_963730295.1). GTDB lineage: Bacteria > Actinomycetota > Actinomycetes > Mycobacteriales > Nakamurellaceae > Nakamurella. The sequence goes on from CAVSRE010000022.1 coordinate 676,222, forward strand.
GTCACCGGACAGCGCCGCATCCCGGATCTGCCGCAACAGGTAGGCATATCGGGCCGGGTCCTCACCGGCCGGAACCGCAGCCTCGAAGGAGCGGTCGGACGGCGCCGCGTCGACCGCGGGTCGGCGGCGACGAGCGATCACATCAACCAGTTCTGGCAACACTCTCACCTGACCTCAACTCCGGGGTCCCTGCGCCTACCTGTGTGACGGTGGACGCACCAGCGTCCATCCGCAACAGTTGCAGGGGAGTTGCAACTGTCGGATCGTCCGCCGCCATCACGCCAGCCCCGCGCTGAGGCCGAGCACGAGCAGCGTCATGAGCCAGATGGCCGAGGCCGGTGGATCGATGTGAGTGTCCCCGTGGATGTGCCAGAACCGGGAGAAGAATTCCGCAACCCAGGCCAAGCACCGATGAAACATTCCTGGCAGGACCCGGGTTCTCCCGCACGATGAACCGTCGGCTCGAGGGATCCCGCGGTCGGGATCTCGTCGGGCGGGCCATGCTGTTCTTCCCGGGTCCCAGCCGGACGGATCGCCACTTCGGGGTCCGGCGAATCGACAGGGAAGAATTCGCTGGAAGATTCTTGGCCGTCGGTGTCGAGAACGATCCGATCCGTTCGACGTGGTGGTGTTGCCGGCCATCAGCGGTCGCCACTGCGAGAGGGAGAACACCATGCGATTCATGACGATGATCAAGTTCGACGAGACCATGCCGTGGGGCGCCGCGCCACCAGCGCTGTACGAGGCGATGGGCGCGTTCGCCCAGGAAGGCGCCGTCAACGGCACCCTGATCGAACAGGGCGGCCTCGGATCGAGCGCCCAGGGCGCCATGGTGACCCTGGCGAACGGCTCCATCAATGTGCTGGACGGCCCGTTCACCGAGACCAAGGAGCTGATCGGCGGCTACGCCGTCACGGAGGTCCGTTCCAAGCAGGAGGCGATCGAGTTGGGCCGTCGGCTGCTGCAGATCCACCTGGACAACTGGCCGGGGTGGGAGGGCAGCTGCGAGATCCGCCAGCTTTTTCAACCCGATGGCGGCTGATCGTCCGGCGCGTTTGCGCCGGCCCGGTGCAGGGTGCTCTGATCGTCTCTCGTGACCGATCTGAGCACCCGCGCCGGAGAGTCCAGCGCAGCCATCGAAGCGGTCTGGCGACTTGAGTCGACCCGATTGATCGCCGCACTCGTCCGCATCGTCCGCGACGTCGGACTGGCGGAGGACCTCGCCCAGGACGCTCTCGTTGCCGCACTGGCCCAATGGCCCGAGTCCGGGGTCCCCCGCAACCCTGGTGCCTGGCTCATGGCGACCGCCAAGCGGCGGGCCATCGACCAGTTCCGCAGCAACGAACGTCGGGACCGCAGCTACGCGGTCATCGCCCGGCAGGACGCGGCTGAGGTGATCACACCCGACTTCGCGGCCGCCGTCGACCATGTGCAGGACGACGTTCTCCGATTGATGTTCGTCTGCTGCCATCCGTCCCTGACGCCGGAGGCGCAGACCACGCTCACGCTGAAACTGGTTGGCGGGCTGAGTGCCCGGGAGATCGCCCGGTCGTACCTGACGTCGGAGGCCACCGTCGCGCAGCGCATTGTCCGCGCCAAACGGACACTGACCGACGCTGGTGCCGCACTGGAGGAACCCGAACCCGCGGAGCGGGCCGGCCGACTGGTCACCGTTCTGAGCGTCATCTATCTGATGTTCAACGAGGGCTATTCGGCCACCGCGGGCGAGGACTGGATACGGCCCGCGTTGTGTGCCGAAGCACTCCGGCTGGTCCGAATTCTGGGCGTGCTTGTTCCGAATGATCCGGAGGTGCACGGGCTTTCATCATTGATGGAACTTCAGTCGTCCCGTTTGCGGGCACGCAGCGGACCGGACGGGGAACCGGTGCTACTCCTGGATCAGGATCGAACCCGTTGGGATGCAACGCATTTACGGCGTGGCCTGGATGCACTGGACCGAGCGGAAAACCTGGCCATCGCCACCCCACCGGACACGACCCAGGCCGCCGGGTCGCCGACATCGGCCGCCGGTCCGTACCTTTTGCAGGCAGCGATCGCCGCCTGCCATGCCAGGGCCCGAACATCCGAGGCGACGGATTGGGTGCGGATCGCCGGGCTGTACGGGCAATTGGCCCGAATCACCGGGTCGCCGGTGGTCGAGCTCAATCGTGCCGTCGCGTTGTCCATGGCCTATGGGCCGGCCGCCGGGCTGAGCCTCGCCGATCAGCTCGTTGACCTGCCCACATTGCGCGGCTATCACCTGCTGCCCAGCGTGCGGGGTGATCTGCTGGACAAGCTGGGGCGGCATCAGGAAGCCCGTCAGGAGTTCCAGCGCGCCGCGGCACTGACCCGGAATGTGCGTGAGCGGGCGCTGCTGCTCGAGCGTGCCGCGGCTCTCGGCTGATCCAGTGGCCGGTTCCGGGCCCATCAACGACCGCGAAGGGCACGCAGGTGGCGACTCGATCCGGACACCACTCTCGGCGTGACTTCAACCGATGGCACATCAGCGCGGGACGTGTGCCAGAACAGGGCGGTCACCGCTACCAGGACAAGAGCGGCCCGCCTGATCGCGCCCGATGTCCAGTGAATCCGGGAACGCCAGCACCCGGGAACCGATCAGCGCCGCACGGCGAACCGGGCGAACGACGGCCGCAACCGCTGATCGTCAGAAGTTCGTCAGCGCGATCAGCCGTCGCGCCATTCCCGGTCCTCTGACTCCTTCTGCTGTTCCCGTTCGCGGATGGTCTCCAGGGCGTTCGCCGCTGCTGCCTCGGTCGGGAACGGGCCGAGCAGATCCTTGGCCTTGCTCTGGCCCTCCCGTTCGACCTGACCAGTGGTGATGTTGAAGTAGAAGGCCGTGTTCTGGCCGATGTCGTCTCCCATGGGTGCAGCGTGCCATCCCGGGCCGACACCCGCGCCCCCGGCCTGCGTCCGCTGCGCTAGCCGGCGGGCTCGACAACGAAGGTATGGGTCGCCGCATCGGCCGATCGGAGCCGGACCTTGATCACCGAACCCTCGACGAGGCCCGCGGGCGCACAATGCGCGCGGACCGGTGGTTCGTGCAGGATCACGATGGCCCGATCCCGTACCGGATCGATCTGCAGCACGGTCGCGTCGAACTCCTCGCCCTCCCGACCATGCAGGACGAACACCGACACCGCACCCGCACAGGCCTTACCGAGCTCGGCTGCCTTGCGGTCCGCGGCGCCCATGGCCTTCGGCAGCTCCGGCAACGCATCCCGCGCCCACGCCGGGACCGGTGCACCGGCGTGCAGCGCGAGGCAGACCTCGGTGACGTAGCGGTCCGCCAACCGGCGCAGCGGTGCGGTGACGTGCGCGTAGGGCGCCCCGACGCCACCGTGCTCGCGACGCTTGGGTGCCTGTCCGTCGAACGGGGTGTACCCGGCGCCGCGCAACAGTCGGACGGCGTCCTCCAGGAACGCGGCATCCCTGGGCTCCGCTCCATTGAGACCGGAGATCACCTCACCCGCCGACATCGACGCGGGCCACGAAATGCCAAGCACCGCAGTGGTTTTGCGCAGCGCATCGACCTGCTCCGCGGTGGGTGCCGGCAGCGTGCGGAGCAGTCCGATTCCGCACTTCACCATGATGGTCGCAGCGCACGTGCCGGTCAGCAGGCTGATTTCGGCGTTGTACTGCTCGACAGGCAGAATCGCCCGCAATTCCAGGGTCCAGAGCCCATCGGGTCGACGGACGATCTCCGAATCCGGAATGTCCAGGCTGATGGCATTGCGCTCCCGGGAACGCTGTTGCCGCAACATGCCGATCTCGGGCAACAACTCGATCGAAGGGTGCAGGGTGCCGGCATCCGCGTCGATCTGCACGGCAGGGTAGTTCAATTTCGCCACGGAGGTGATGACTGCGCGACGGACGTCGACCTCGATCGGTTCGCCCCGGTTGTCGAGGTGGATGGTCCAGAGCACTGCTGGTCGTCGCACACCCGGCAGCAGACTGGCAGCGCCCTCCGACAGCTCGATGGGGTGTAGCGGAATGTTGGTGTCCGGGCTGTACAGGGTTGCGCCGCGGCGCCAGGTCTCGGCGACCAACGCACCGCCGGGTGGCACGAACGACGAGACGTCGGCGATCGCGTACCGGACCAGATAGCCGTCGCCGTCGCGGGCCAGGTGCACCGCCTGGTCCAGGTCCCTGGAACCAACCGGATCGAGTGTGACGAACGGGATCGCCTCAGGTTCAGCAACTTTCGTTACGCTGACCAGCGCGGTGGCGGTGGCCTCGGCTGCCTCGGCAATGGCCTCCGGTGGATAGTGCGACGGGATGCCGAGTTCATCGCGGATGGCGTCGAAGTCGATCGCGGCGGGTGGCGTGATGATCTTGCGCGCAGACATTGACCCAGGCTAGGAGGGTTGGGTCGCAGTCGCACCGGCATGCGACGATCGGACGACCGACATCGACCCGGACCGAGGTGAGCCGTGGCACTGCTTCGTTGTGACTTCTTTTCGGACGCACTGAGTTTGAGCACCTCGATGACGGTGATCCTGCCGCAGTCGACCTCGGGCCAGATCGGCCTGACCGGTAGCGAATCGTCCGGCGAGACGCCCGTGCTGTACCTCCTGCACGGGCTCAGCGACGACGACACCACCTGGCTGCGGCGGACATCGATCGAGCGGTACGTGGCGCCGCTGGGTCTGGCCGTCGTCATGCCGCAGGTGCATCGCAGCTTCTACACCGACGAGGCGCACGGTAACCGCTACTGGACGTTCCTCTCACAGGAGCTTCCTGAGCTGGTGCACAGCTTCTTCCGGCTGTCCCGGCGTCGCGAGGACACGTTCGTCGCTGGACTCTCGATGGGCGGATACGGGGCGCTCAAGTGGGCGCTGCGTGAACCCGACCGCTTCGCCGCGGCCGCGAGCATGTCCGGCGCCGTCGACGTCGCCGGCATGCAGGCACGGGGTGATTGGCGGCCGGAACTGGTAGGTCAGGTTTTCGGTGAACAGCCCATCGCCGGCACACCCAACGACTTGTTCTGGTTGCTGGGGCAAGTCGACCCAGCCGTGTTGCCGCAATTGTCGGTGTACTGCGGCACCGAGGATGAGCTGATCGCGTCGAACGAGCGATTCGTTCGGGCACTCATGGGCGCCGGGGTGCGTCAGCAGCATGAGTTTGGTCCGGGGATTCATGACTGGGCCTACTGGGACGCGCGGATCCAAGACGTCCTGGCGTGGCTGCCGCTCCGTCCGCCCGCGCCCGCGCCTGCGCTTGACGACGATCCATCCGTCGGTAGTGGCCGTTGATCGGGGGTGTGAAGGACCGTTACTGACGGGTCGATGGGTGACCATGTCGGCGGCGGCCTGCCGGGCACCGCGCGCCTTCGCGGAGTCGAACAGCGGGTCACCAGCGAATGTGGCGGATGAGCCGGCCTGTAAGCCGGGTCCTGTTCCCGGGCGCCTTGCGGCGTTCCCGTTCGGCGACCATCCATCTCGGCGGGCCGTTGCCGGCACGCTCCAGCGGTCTACCCGCAGGCTCGGGCGGGCCGCCCTCGAACGCCTGCGCACCGTCATCCCCTGCGGGTTGCCGGCTTCTCGACCTTGCTCCGGGTGGGGTTTACCTAGCCGCCCCGGTCACCCGGGGCGCTGGTGGTCTCTTACACCACCGTTTCACCCTGACCGGCGCGCCCGAGGGCGGCCGGCGGTCTGTTTTCTGTGGCACTGTCCCGCGGCTCACGCCGGGTTGCCGTTAACAACCACCCTGCCCTGTGGAGCCCGGACTTTCCTCGACGGAGCTGCTCCTCGCGGGGCACATCCGCCGCGGTCGCCCGGCCGACTCATCCGCCGCTGATTCTACGGCCGCGCCGCCCACCCGACGGACCAACGCCTGCTGCTCGGCACGATCGCGTTATGGGCGGGACTGACCCTGTTCGGACCCGGCGACGAGGGCCAACACTTCTGAGTCGGTGGTCTGGGTGAAGTCGAGGTAGCCCTGATGCACCGCACGGAACGGGTTCGGGGTCAGCGCGCACACCACGACATCGACCTCCCGGCGGAGCTCCGCGCAAGTGTCCTCGGCACCAACGGGTACCGCGACAATGAGCTGCAAAGGGTTCTGCCGGCGCACCGCGGCGATCGCGGCCCGCATGGTGGAACCGGTGGCCAATCCGTCGTCGACGATGATCACCACCCGATCCCGCAGGTCCGTCGACGAACGAGTTCCCCGGTACTCGAAGGCCCTGCGGTGCAATTCGAGCAGCTCGCGGTGGCGTACCGCATCGAAGTCGGCGGCCGAGATACCCAGTCCGGCAACGACTGTGTCGTTCGCAACCACCTCAACCCGGTCACCAACGGCGGCAATGGCACCCATGGCCAACTCAGGCTGACCGGGTACTCCGAGCTTGCGGACGATCAAGACATCCAGCGCTGCACCCAGGGCACGAGAGACCTCCACCGCGACCGGCACTCCACCGCGCGGCAGTCCGAGAACGACCACATCGTCGCGACCCACGTACCCGCCCAGCAGTCCCGCCAGCGCCCGGCCGGCAGCCGTCCGGTCGGCGAACCGGGCCGGGCTCGTCCGGAGGCTCACCCGTTCAGTCAAGCGCTGCTCGGCCAGGGGGGCAACTGTTGACCGCACCCCAGGACCGAATGAACGCACCGAAGGGCGAAGGTGCGCCGGTTTCCCTTGCTCACCGTTCACCAAGTCGCCGACGCTTGCTGCCGGCGTGACGGCACCGGCCGACAGCCAGCTACAGCAGGTGCCCGGTCTCGTTGATCGCCCACACCATGACGGCGCCATCTGCCTCGACGGTGAACCCGGAGAGTGAGGCGGTGTCCACCCGCATCCGGTAGGCAACCTCGGAATCGACGTTCAACGCGGTCGCCAGAATCATCTTGCTGGGCGCGGCGTGGGTGACGAGCACGACCGTGTGCCCGCGGTAGGCGGTGAGGGTGTCCGTCATCAACGGCCGGACGCGCTGCCGGATCGCGTTGAACGATTCCCCACCCGGCGGTGCCGCATCCGGGTCCGACCGCCACTGGGCAAACTCGTGCGGCCACTGATCCTCGATCTCGGCGGCCCGAAACCCCGTCCATTCGCCCAGCATCCCGTCGATCAACCGATCGTCGATGACGACGGGGGCGCCGACCTCCGCGGCAATCGCCTGCGCGGTGTTCCGGCACCGCTGCAACGGGGACGCCAGGACCGCTACCGGGGCCATGATCCGGATCCGGCCGGCCACCGCTGCTGCCTGCCGGCGGCCACGCGGGGTCAGCGAGACGTCCTTCCGGCCGGCGAATCTGGCCTGGGCGCCCCATGTCGTCTCGCCGTGCCGGACGATCACGAACCGGGTGGGCTCGCCGTCCCGCGGGTGCGGCAGCGCCGCGGCCGGGTCCTGCCAGGTGGGGGTGGTATCGACGCTGTTGTTGTCCGGGTCCGGGGCCTCGTCCGGGTCGGCGGCACCCGGTTCGGCGGTGGTCGGCTCGTCCGCGCCATCGGGGTGGTCAACAGCCGCCGGCAGCTCCGGAGCTTCCCATTCGCGGCCCTGGCCGGCGGCGTCCATTGCCTCGTTGGCGAGCCGGTCGGCGTGCGAATTCGCCGCCCGCGGCACCCATTCGAAATCGACCCGGTCGAACCCGCCGACCAGAGCAGAAGCTCTCTGCGCCAACGGTTTCATGTCCGGGTGCTTGACCTTCCAGCGGCCGGACATCTGCTCGACGACGAGTTTGGAGTCCATCCGGACCGTCACCGTCGACGCTCCGAGGTCGCGGGCGGCTTCGAGACCGGCGATCAGGCCGGAGTACTCGGCGACGTTGTTCGTGACAACACCCAGCGCGGCTGCGCGTTCCGCGAGCACGGTACCGTCCGGCGCGAACACGACGGCGCCGTACCCGGCGAGCCCGGGATTGCCCCGGGAGCCGCCGTCGGCGTTGATGACTACTGATTCATGATGGGCGGGCGCGCCGGATCCGTCACCAGGCTGGGACGCCGGCGTCACGAACGGATCAGGATCGCGCCGCACTCGGTGCAGCGGACAACGTCGTCGACCCCGGACGCCCAGATCGCGCCGAGCGCACTGCGGTCCAGGTCCATTCGGCAGGCTTCACACCGGGAGCCGTTCAGCATCGCGGCGGCCACCCGACCACGAGACCGGATCTGCTCGTACAGGGCGACCAGATCGGCCGGCATCCCGTCCAGCAGGTCCTTGCGCTCGGTGGTGCACCGCTTCAACTCGTCATCGATGTCGGCGAAGGCAGCGTCGCGGCGTTGTTGCGCGCCCTCCAGTTCGGCCACCGTGGTGGCGAGTTCCCGCTCGATGCCGGCGAGCGCGGTGTCCGCGACCTCGCGGGTCTCCATCAGCTCGAGGGCCTCGTCCTCGAGGGTGGCCTGCCGCCGGGCCAGCGAAACGATCTCGTGTTGCATGTTTTCCAGGTCTTTGGCCGGTGCGACGCCGGCCGCCAGTCGCTCGGCGTCCCGCTTCGCCCTGGCCCGCACCGCGTCAATCTCCTGGTCGAGCTTGCGGGACGCCCGGTCGAGATCACCGATCTCGGTCTGGGCCAGCACGGCGTTGTTGCGCAGTTCGTCGACGCGGGCGGTTCCGGTGGCGATCAGCGCCAGTTCGGGTAGCGACGTGCGGCGATGGGTCGCGGCCGAGGTGGCCTGGTCGATGCGGGCGACGTCCAGCAGGCGACGCTGCACAAAGGGATCGGCGTTCGGGGGCACCTGCACCATCCTGTCGGGGGCGTTTCGTCGCGTGCGACTGGGGACCGGATGACGGTCACCGGCCCCAGGGCCCACCTGCGGCCGCCCGTCGTGGCGACGCTACCGGACTGTCCGACACTCCCGCACCGTGAGCCGCTCACTCCTACGGCACATGGATCGTCCACGGATCGGTCCGCGTCACCGAGACAGCCACCGCGAGGTCGGGGTGCGCCGATTCGAGAACCGCCGCCGCGTTCGCCAGCCAGGGCCACTCGCCCGCCCAGTGCGCCACATCGACCACCGCCGGGTTCGCCGGCTCGGCGACGAACTCGGCAACGACGTGGTGTCGCAGATCGGAAGTGAGATAGACATCGGCGTCGGCAGCGGCGGCCGCGGTGAGAAATGAGTCCCCGGACCCGCCGCAAACCGCGACTCTGCTGATGACCCGGTCCACGGCACCCGCCGCTCGGACACCGGCAACGGTGCGCGGCAACCGATCCGCGACGTGCCGGGCAAAATCCTGCAGGCTCATCGGCGCCGGCAGCAATCCGACCCGCCCGCTGCCGGTCACGCTGCCCTCGTCATGTGGCACCAGCGGGCTCAGGTCGGTGAGGCCGAGGACAGCGGCCAACGCATCATTCACGCCACCGACGGCGCTGTCGGCGTTGGTGTGCGCGGCGAAGTGCGCCACCCCGGACCGGATCATCCGGTGGATCAGGGTGCCTTTGGCGGTGTCGGCGTTGACGGACTGCACGGGCCGGAAGAGCAGTGGGTGGTGGGTCAGCAACAACCCGGCGCCATCCCGGATCGCCTCGCCGACGGTGGCCTCGTCGGCATCGACGGCCAGCAGCACCGAGGCGATGACGTCGGCCGGGTCGCCGCAGGTCAGGCCGATCCCGGTGTCCCACTCCTCGGCCAACGACGCCGGGTAGCAGGCCAGCACCGTTGCGATGACGTCACGCACTCGAACAACCACGACACTCTCCCCACGACCCGGACGGCATCCCATCCTCGCAGCCGGGGGGACAATGGCGCGGTGAGGTCAGTCCCCCGGTCCCGCCCAGTCCCCCGGCAGTCCGCCGCGTTCCCTGCCGGCTCGGACGGTCCCGACACCCGGTTCCATGTCTGCGTGGTGTGTCTGGGGAACATCTGCCGGTCCCCGATCGGCGAGCAGGTGCTCCGGGCCGCGCTCGTGGATGCCGGATTGACCGATCGGGTGCGGGTATCGAGCGCCGGAATCGGTGATTGGCACATCGGGCAGGGCGCCAACGAGCGCACGGTCCGCGTGCTGGCCGCGGCCGGCTACCCCACCGACCACCGCGCCCGGCAGATCACCCGGCAGTCGCTGACTGACGTCGACCTGGCGCTCGCGGCGGATCGAGGACACCTGGCCGACCTCCGGGCGATGACATCCGACAAGGACAAGGTGGTGCTGTTCCGCAGCTTCGATCCGACAGCCGACAGCGATGAGGTTCCCGACCCCTATTTCGGTCCGGACTCCGGGTTCGATGAGGTACTGGCGATGACGGTCTCGGCGGCACCTGGCATCATCGAGGAAATCCGCCGTCGACTGGATGGTCGGCCGGCCAACCGACGCGACAGCCAACGGGAAGCCCGGTGACAAACACCCGGGAGCGTGCCGACATCACCCCCGACGAAAAACCGCGGCGGCGCTGGGCGTTCCTGTTGAGCCCCGGCTGGATAGCCGCCATCCTCGCCGGCCTCGCGTTCGCGGGGACCTGCTTCTGGTTGCTGTCGCCCTGGCAGTTCAACCGCAACGCGGAACGGACCGCGCAGAACAACGCGGTGGACGCCTCGATCAGTGCGCCGGCAGTCCCCGTCACCGATCTGCTCAACACCTCGGCGCAGCCGCCCGGAGACATCGCGTGGCGGGTGGTCACCGCGACCGGGGAGTTCGATCCGACGCGGCAGGTCCAGGTCCGGCTGCGGCAGGACTCCAACGGCAACCCGGTGTCGGAAGTCATCGCCCCGTTCCGGCTGACCAGCGGCGAGACCCTGCTCGTGGACCGCGGGTATGTCTCGTTCGTCGATGTCCGCAACAACGTCATCATCGCGGCGCTGCCCACCGGCCAGGTGACGATCACCGGCCGGGTCCAGGACGAGCAGACCGACCCGTCGAATCGCCCGCCGTTCGTCAACGGCGACCACGTCGAGGCATACGCGATCTCCACCGGCGCCCTCAGTGCGGTTGGCGGTGCCGACGCCGACCCGTCAGAGGTCTTCCTGCAGGGCTATATCCAGCTGACCGCCGGGAGTCCCGGCGTCCTGACACCCATCGAACTGCCACAGACCGATTCCGGACCGTTCCTGTCGTATGCGTTGCAGTGGGCCGCCTTCGGGATCATCGCGCTGGTCGGGTTGGGTGTCTTCATCTACCGGGAGGCCGCCGATCCGCGGCCACCGGATGATCATGTGGACGCTGAACCGTCCGGTTCGGAGACGAGTCGCGGCGAGAGCCGCCAACCGGCGAAGCGCCGGTCGCGGGACGGGTTCGACCGGTCCCAGCTGTATGACGAGTGAGGTCACCCCTGCCGGGCGCCCGTCCGACGGGTCGGCCCCGGCGCCGGACTGGGCTGGGCGGGCTGCATTGGCCGAGCGGGCCGTCCTGGGCCGGCATTCCCGGCGAGTCTGGGCCGTCCCCGGCACCGCGCTCGGGATCAACAGCTCGGCCCCCATCCTGGCCACACCGGCTGTTCCTTGGCTGGAACTACTGGTGGCAGGCGCATCTGCTGGACTGCGTCATTGACGCGCAACTCCGAGATCCGCAGCGCTCGCGCGCGCGGCTGGCCGGACGGCTGATCCGCAGCATCCGGGCGCTGAACGCCGGCCGCGTGACCAACGACTACTACGACGACATGGCCTGGCTGGGCCTCGCGCTTGACCGAACCGACCAAACCCTCGGCACCGACCATCGCGCAGCGATCCGGCAGCTCACCGGCGACATCATCGGCGCTTGGTCCGGCTCCGAGGAGGGCGGTATTCCGTGGCGGCGCGGTGATGTCTTCAAGAACACCCCGGCCAACGGCCCGGCGGCCATCCTGCTCGCCCGGACCGGGCACCTGGACCGCGCGGCGGCCACCGCGGACTGGGTGCATCAACGGCTGCGCGACCCGGAAACCGGGCTGATCTGGGACGGACTGCGGCCGGGCGCCGACGGCGCGACGCAGTTCGAGACGACGATCTACAGCTACTGCCAGGGCGTCGTACTGGGCGCGGAACTCGAACTGGCCCAACGCCTCCCGCTGAGGCAGGCGGAGCACATCGACCGGATTCAGCGGCTGGTTGCCGCGGTTGACGAGCACCTGACGTCGGGTGGGGTGCTCACCGGGCATCGCGGCGGGGACTCCGGGCTGTTCACCGGGATTCTGGCCCGCTACCTCGCGCTCGTCGCGACCGGGCTGCCCGGCGGTGACACCGAGTCCGGGGCCACCCGCAGCACCGCACGGGGGCTGGTGTTGCGGTCCGCCAGAGCGTGCTGGGACAACACGGCACAAACCGGCAGTGCCGCTGATCGGGACCTGCCGATCTTCGGCCCGGATTGGAGTCGGCCGGCGACGGTTCCGACCAGGCATGCGGCCGGGCCAGAGCGGGACCTGTCCGTGCAGCTGTCCGGGTGGATGTTGATGGAGGCCGCGCATACGGTGCGCGGTGACCGACCCGTCAGTTAGCCTTCCGCCCATGCGCGTCGGTGTCGTCATCCTGCCCCAATTCACCTGGCCCGAAGCCCGGGCGCGGTGGAAGTCGTTGGAGGACCGGGGTTTTGCCCATGGCTGGACGTACGACCACCTGGCCTGGCGGGAACTGTCCGAGCAGAACTGGTTCGGCACCATCCCGACGCTGACGGCGGTGGCCACCGCGACGTCCACGCTGCAGCTGGGTACCTGGGTCACCTCCCCCAACTTTCGGCATCCGGTCACCCTGGCGAAAGACCTGATGACACTGGACGACATCTCCGGTGGACGCGTCATCATCGGCGTGGGTGCGGGTGGAACCGGCTGGGACGCAACAGTTCTGGGGCAGCAACCACTGACCCCGGGACAACGGGTGACTCGGCTCGCCGAATTCGTCACGCTGACCGATCTGCTGTTGCGGCAACCCGACACCACCTGGCACGGCGACTATTTCCGGGCCGAGAGGGCCAGGATGATCCCCGCCGGCAGTCGTGCCCGCATCCCGCTGATCGTCGCCGCGAACGGGCCACGCACCATGCGGATCGCCGCCGGAGCCGACGGTTGGGCGACCACCGGAGGAGAATCCACTGACGCCGACACCCAGCAGTGGTGGGACGCCGTGGCCGGACTGGTCGCGAAGTTCGAGTCCACCGCCGACAAGTCCGGCCGCGACCCGGCGTCCATGGCCCGCTATCTGAACCTGGATTCGGCGCCGGTGCTGTCGGTGGGCAGCATCGACGCCTTCACCGACGCTGCGGGCCGGGCGGCGGCACTCGGCTTCACCGACATCCTGGTGCACTGGCCGCGACCCGACGGCGTGTACGCCGGTGATGACGCCGTGCTGGATCGGATCGCCGACCTGTTGACCGATGGGCACCTGCGCGCCTGACCACACTGTGCAGCCGTGACGCGCATGATCAGGCCGTGCTCAAGGGTCCGGACGAGAACACCAGTGACGACATCGCGCTCACCCTTGGCGACCTGGGCGCCGGTCTGCTCGACGCCGGGTACGCGGTGACGGATGTGCAGCAGGCGCTCAGGGCCGTCGGTCAGGTCAACGGCCGGACCGACCTGACCATCGGCGTGCTGCCCAGCGCGATCATGGTCGACGATCCGCAATCCGGGCGCACCCGGCTGGTCAACTCGACCGGGGCGTCGCTGACCTTCACCCAAGTGGCCGAAGTGGCAGCGCTGGCCAGCGCCGCCGAACTCGGACACATCGGCCTGGGTGCGATCCGCGGCGGCGTCCGGAACGCTCGCAACCGCGCTCCGCGATTTCCCCGGCCGGTCGCCGTACTGGGCAGCGGGCTGCAATCGGCCGGTATTGCGGTGGTGTTCCGAACAACTTGGTGGGGCGTCGCGCTGGACTTCGTGCTCGCGCTGCTGGTCGGTGCGGTGATCATTTACGGCGGCCGGATCGCCGGGTTGGTCACCGTGTTGCCGATCGTCGCCGCGTTCTGCGTTTCGGCGGTCGTCTACGGGTTGGCCGCGGACCTGCAACTGGGCGCAGTCACGCTGTTCGTGGTCTGCGCGCCGCTGGTGATCCTCATTCCGGGCGCCACCATCACCACCGGCGTCGTCGAACTGGCCGCCGGCGACGTCGTCTCCGGCGGTGGCCGGTTCGTCTCGGGCCTGATCATCTGGGCCACCCTCGCGGTGGGCATTGCGGCCGGTGCCGCCCTGGTGGGTGTTCCGGCATCGACGGAGGATCCACCGGGATCGAACATCGCGAGCTGGGTGATCTGGCCGGCAGTTGTCGTGCTGGCGGTCGGGGTGGGGCTGTTCTTCGACGCACCCTGGTCGCTCACCGGCGTCTTGGTCGTGGTGCTGCTCGCGACATACGGCGTTGTTGTGCTCGCGCAGGTCGTCACAGCCGGACCGGTGGCCAGCGGGATCGCCGCCGCGGTCATGCTCCCGCTACTTCGACTGCTCGAGGTGTTCCGGCCGCGGTGGCCCGCGGCGGTGACCTTCCGGCCGGCTTTCTGGCTGCTCGTCCCCGGTTCCCTCGGCCTGGTTGCCATCACCAGCCTGGCCGCCGGTGACTCGTCCTCGAACTCCGATGCGTTGCTGGCAGGCGTCGTCGCCACCGTGGTCGCGATTGCCGTCGGCGTGCAGATCGGCGCGGTGCTCAGCGCGCTGGTCGGGGGAAGCTCCCAGCACCCTGAGGTGGCCGAATGACCACTGACCTGGTGGCCATCGTCGTCGACGATCACCACTGCGCTGTCGACTTCTTCGTCAGGGCGGTGGGATGCAGCATCGGGACCGGAGCCCGGGTTCAGCGCGGCTGTATCCCGCGCCGATCGATCGCTTGAACCGGTTGATCGATGATGCCGAAGAAGATCGTCATCGCCGAGGCGATGACGACGATCCCGCCAAGTGCGGTGAGCCAGGGGCCGATTCCGGCGGCAGCCTCCCCGGCGTTGAACACTCCGGCGTCGCCCGGGTCGAGGCCACGGAACAGTCCCCAGCCGACACCGACCAAGCCGCACAACGACAACACAGCTGCCGTGACCCGATGCGGGCGCGCGCCGCCCTGGACGCCGGCAATGGCGATGGCGGCGATCACCGCGATCAGGCCGAAGATGGCGCCGATCAGCCCGGGCCGGTAGGTGCCGGTCCCGTCCAGCACGTCGTTGAGGTTGGTGCCGGCAATGCCGCTGCTGCCGGTGATGCCGCCCCACCCGGTGATCGATGTGCTGCCGCCGTCCTCGGTATCAGTGCTGATCCACGGCAGGAAGGACGATCCGATCATCAGCACGGCACCGAGCCCGGCCACCGCCCCGACAGCCCGCCGCAGTCCGGCGGATCGCTGCGCCACCATTGTCAGTCCACTCTTTCACTCGACAATGTCGATCAGCACCTTGCCGACCAGGGAGTTCTCGACCGCGGCGTGTGCCTTGGCCGCTTGCGCCAGCGGAAAGTGGTGCAGCGGTAGCCCCGCGTCATCGCCAACTCGGATCGCGCCCGCCAGCACCGCGGCCGCCACCGCGTCGACCGCACGTGCCTTCGCCTCTCGGGGCGCGGTGTAGACGAGGACGAACTGCCACCGGGCGTTGGGCATCATCAGCTGCCCGACCGGGAGTTTGAGCTCGGATCCACCATCATTTGCATAGACCGCAACGGACCCGTGCATCGCGATCACCGCCGCATCGATGGCGGAGTTGGCGGCCGGCGACACCTCGACGATGGTGTGCACGCCGCGCGGAGCCAGCTTACGGACCTCGGCGACGACGTCCTGCCTGCGGTAGTCGATGACGTGGTCGGCGCCGGCCGCCACCGCCAACTGCGCCTTCGCCGGGCTGCTCACCGTGCTGATCACCGTCGCGTCGCTCCAGCGGGCCAGTTGGATGGCGGCATTGCCGACTGCCCCCGCGCCGCCCGGGACCAGGACCACCCGGTCCTGCAGGGTGCCGGGACCGAGCTGCGCCGGCCCGTCCTCGGTGACGGTCAGGCACCGATGCGCCGTGAGGAACGGGATCCCCAGGCAGGCACCGAGATCAAAGGACGCTGTGACGGGCAGGACGACCACCTGATGCACCGGGAGCACCGCGAGTTCCTGGGTGGTGCCGGCGGTACGCCGAAAGGCCGCCTCCCAGACCCACACCCGCTGGCCGACCAGGGCTGCGTCCACCCCGGAGCCGACCGCTCGCACCACCCCGGCGCCGTCCTGACCAGGTACCTGCGGCGGATCGACCGCGCCGCCGCTGCCGCCAAAGCTGCTGCCCCGACGGGACTTCCAGTCGGTGGGGTTGACCCCGGACCGATGAACCCGGACCAGCACCTGACCAGGCCCGGGTTCGGGATCCGGTCGATCGACCAGGGTCAGGACGTCGGGATCACCGGTTCGGGAGTATTCAATGGCGCGCATTCGGCCCACGGTAGCCGCACCGGGTCCGGCCGATATTGTCGTCGCGTGCCTTCGTCGCGTTCTCGGACCGTGCTGCTGTGTTTCGACGGTGTTGTGCACGACGGCGACCTACCGGTTCAGGCCTTCGCCAGGCACATCACCGAGCAACTTCCCGCTGAACAGATTCGGCCGGTGATCGCCGGCATGCGCGGATTTCTGGAGGGCAGGACCGAGCTCGTTCCAGCGGACATCGATCTGTCCACCGCCGAGGACGGTTACCAGGCCGTCGAGATCCTTGCCCTTGCAGCCGGTCTCGACGATGCAGCCATCTTGGATGCCCGACGGGCATCCCGCGCCGACCTGGCGGCCAGTGCGTGGTCGGTGGATCCGGCCGACGGACTGGGCGCGCTGTTGAGCGAGGTCGAATCGGCCGGCGCCGGTGTTGTGCTGCTGACCGAGCCGGGCGACCCGGCCGCGCGGCCGGTGCTGGCATCCATTGACGTCACTGTGGACGAGATCGTCGACGCTCCAGTCGATCTCGCGGTTGCCCAGATCCTGCGACAACTGACCCCGCCCGGACCGGACCGGCTGTTGGTGATCGGAAACTGCTGGACGGGCCAGTTGGAGTCGGTGCACAACCAGGGCTGCCGCACTTCGCTGGTCGATCGCTACGGTCGGGGGCGTGGTACGCCGACTTTCCGATCCGCGGATCTCACGGGGTTGATCGACCCGGTCGGCAAATGGCTCCACGGGCAGTCGAGCCGCTGAGCAATGTCACCAGTTGGCACGACGAAAGGTTCAGCGTCATGACGGCTCCCGAGACCCGGTATGACGACTGGCGCACCCCGGACGGCGTTGCCCCGGATCGACCGAGTCACGTCATCGCGCATCTGTCGGACACACATCTGACGAATGCCGGCGTCCGGTACAACGGTGTGCTGGATTCGGACGCCGCACTGGATCGTGCTGCCGCAGTGATCCGCGCAGCCGTCGAAGGCGGACGGCAGTTGGACGCTGTGGTGCTGTCCGGTGACCTGACGGATACCGGCGATCCGGCGGCGTACCTGAGACTGCGGCAGGCAGTGCGGTCCATCGGACCTGGCCCGGTGCCGATCTACGCAACCGGCAATCACGATGTTCGGACCGAATTCCATCGACAACTGTTGCAGCGCAGCGATACCAGCCAGCCGCTACTACAGGTTCATTGGCTGGGCGGGCTGCGGATCATCGTGCTCGACTCGACAATTCCCGGCGCAGGTCATGGCCGGCTCACCGATGCGCACCTGGCTGAGCTCACGGCGGAACTGGCAACCGCGGCCACTGCCGGGACCATCGTCGTCCTCCACCATGCCCCGGTGCCGCCCCCGTCGCCGCTGCTGAGCTACTTCGCGCTCGAGTCGTCCTCGCGCACAGCACTGTCGGCGGCGATCGCCGGAACGGACGTCCGACTGGTCCTGGCCGGCCATCATCACCTCGCGCAGTCGGCGATGTTGGGCGCCGTCCCGGTGGCGGTCGCTGGGTCGACCGCGATCCGGACCGACCCGCTGGCACCGGCCGGACACGAGCGAACCTCAGCGAGCGGGTCGTTCAATCTGCTGGAGGTCTATCCGGAGACCATTGCCGTGTCGGTCATCCCCGTCGATGGCGCCGCGGAGGTGTTCGACCTCGACTCGGCAGGCTGCCGAGCCATCATCGATGCCCACCCGATCGAGCGGTGAGCGGCCGAGTCTTCCGCCGTGTGCTCAGAATGTGCCGGAGCGGTAGGGATGCACGACCTGCCGACCGGTCATCGAGAGCGTGTTGATCCGCACCCAGTTGGTCCGTTCCACCAGGTCGGCCCAGGGCCAGACGCCCAGTAGGTTGAGTCGCTTGACTTCTTCCTGGTCCTCCACGGTGCTCGCAACGCCGCGGACCATGACGCTCCAGCCGGTCCGCCGGTCCGCGTCGTACCCGTCGACCTCGAAGGCGACCACCTGTTCGATGTCCGCGGCCAGCAGTTTCGTACCGGTCGCAGTCCGGAAAATCACGTCCTCGCCGTCCATGCCGTGGTTGACCGGCAGGATGATCGGGTCGCCCTGACTGATGAAGGCCAGCCGTCCGAGCCGGGCCTTGGCCAGCCGTTCGAGGCAGTCCTTGCGGGGCAGAATCCCCAGACCCGAATGGTCCAATGGCAGTGAAGTCGTCATGTTGTCGTCCTTTTCTCCGCGTCCGCCGGCGATCGGCCGGGGCCGCAAACACGTGTTCGTCCGGGACCTGCATTGTCCCTGAACGCCAAGCCTGCCGGGTGCTGCCACCCGAGCACAGGGTCGAAGGGCCCGATCCAGACCATGACTTCTCACACTGATGCCTGACGACCCAGCGTAACCGGACGTATCGCCCTTTGCGCACTGCGGTTGGTCGCCAGCAGGTAGACTTGGTCTATTCGGGAACCAAGATTTCCGAGAAATCCTGCAACATCGGTATTCTCAGGCATTTTCATGGAATCAGGCGGGACTACTTGGACGAGCAAGCCCTGGCATCGGTGGCTGTGACGACCTGTGGGACCACCCCTTCAGTCGTCAGATTCCGATATTTCGCTTCCACCGGGCGGTGCGCAGTGCGCTCCGTGGCAGTGCGCGGACGCGAGTCGACTCGCTCTAACCTTGACAGCCCACCCAGCGGGGAGTTGCCTGACAGTGCTGGACCAAACAGCCGTCAGGGGAACGGTGTCGCCGCCCATTCGCCGTGACACCGCCAGGAAATCTTGCCGCCCCTTCTTGATATCTCGTTTCCGACTGCCCGGCCTCGTCTTGCGCACTGCCGCCAGGTACTCGCCAACCCACCAGCACGTGAGGCCACCGATGAGCACCGCAGTCTCCCCGTCCAGACGCACCCCGAATTCCAGACCGGCCAGCGACTATTCACAGTTGTTGAAATCGGTACAACATGCAGGCCTGATGAAGCGCCGCTACGGCTACTACGCGGTGAAGAGCAGCCTGATGATCCTGACCGTCGCGGCCATCGCAGTCGGCATCATCGTGGTCGGAAACAGCTGGTTCACGTTGATCCTGGCCGCCCTGCTGGGCCTGGTGTTCGCGCACTTCGGCTTCCTCGGCCATGATGCGGCGCACCGGCAGATCTTCGTATCGGGGAAGGCCAACCATCGCGCCGGCCTGGTGCTGGGGACACTGTTCAGCGGGATGAGCCTGGCCTGGTGGAACGGCAAGCACAACAAGCATCATCAGGCGCCCAACCAGATCTCCAAGGACCCGGACATCGAGCCGGCGGTGCTGCATTTCTATCCGGTCGACGACAAGCCGAGTGCGTCGAAATTCCTCACCTTTTTCCGCGAGCGGCAGGGTTGGTTCTTCTTCCCCCTGTTGACCTTCGAAGGGGTCAACCTGCACGCCCAGTCGTTCGTCACCGGTTTCAGTCGGCGGTCCGGCAAATGGCAGCCCGTCGAGATGACCCTGCTGACCATCCGCTGGGCCGCATACCTGACGCTGTTGTTACTGGTCCTCGACCCTGGCAAGGCCGCTGCGTTCCTCGGTCTGCAGCTGGCCGTGGTGGGTATCTACCTGGGCTGCACGTTTGCGCCCAACCACAAGGGCATGCCGGTCCTGCCCCGGGATATCAGGATCGACTTCCTGCGGCGCCAGGTACTGATGTCCCGCAACATCATCAGCAACCGGTTGACCACCTTCGCGATGGGCGGGCTGAACTACCAGATCGAGCACCACCTGTTCCCGAGCATGCCGCGGCCCAACCTGCGCCGGGCCCAACGAATCATCAAGCCCTACTGCATCGAGAATTCGGTGACGTACACCGAGACCACGCTGCCGAAGTCCTACGGCATCGTCGTTCGGTACCTCAACGACGTCGGGCTGCGCGCCGGCGACCCGTTCGAGTGCCCGATGGTCGCCGCGCTGCGGCCCCGCAGCTGAGCAGCAGCAGTCAACCGATCACGACCGTCACCAGGCCCGGGAAGACCAACACCAGCCAGCACCCGGCCACCAGGAACGGTCCGAACGGGATGGCCGATCTCCCGCTGAGCCGACGGGAAAGCATGCCCAACAGGCCCACCACGGCGCCGAGCACGAAGGCGATGACGACGGCAAGCACACCGGCAGCGACCGAAACATAGCCCGTCATCAAGGCCAGGGACGGGACCAGCTTGACATCCCCGAGACCCATCGCCCTCGGCACCAGTGCGGAAAGCGCCCAGAACGCGCCACCGAGGACGACAGCCACCGTCATTGCGGTGATGATGCTGCCGGTCGCCGGGGCCGCGATCTCGGTGATCCCGACCAGCAACAGGGTGACCGGGATGGCCGGCAGGGTCAGCGCGTCGGGCAGCCGGTGGTGCACCAGATCGACAGCACCGAGCGCCACCCCGAGCAGCCCCGTCCAGACGACCAGGGCCAGCACCGGGCCGGGCCAGCTCAAACCGACACCCGCTCCGGTGAGGACGGCCGCGGTGCTTTCCAGCAGCCCCGCCCGAAGGACCACCCCACGGCGCAATCGGGCCAGCAGCAGCCGAATCCCCGACCCTGCCGCCGCGCCGGCCGCAACGCCGATCAGCGCAGGCAACCATGCAATATCGGGGTCCACGACCAGACGCTCTCACGTCACGCCGGTTCGCCGACGCAGCTGTCCCCAGGACAACAGCATCTACACCGGCAGCGGCAGGTCGGTCTTCGATCCGGCGAGCAGGCCCAGCCGCATGGCCTGCACCGGGGCCGCTACTCCGGTCATCAGCTCGAACTGACGAAACGCCTGATGCAGCAACATGTCCAGCCCGGTGAGCGTCACCCGGCCGGGCACCCCGGCGGCCGCCAGCCGGGTCGGCCACGGGTGGTAGACGACGTCGAACAACGCCGGGACGGCCTTGAGCCGATCGGCGAAGTCGTCGGGTGCGCCGGCCGGGACGGTGGACACCACCAGGTCCGCGGCGTCCGCGGCCTCGCCGACGGCCCGGACGTCCCAGCCGATCGCCCGGATCGCCAGGTTGAGTCTGCCGGCCAACTCGACGGCGTTGGCGGTGCTCGCCGGCCGCCGCCCGGCGATGACGACGTCGCTGGTGCCGAGCTCGGACAGGGCCGCGATGACCGAGGCGGCAGTGCCGCCCCCGCCGAGGATCAACGCGCCCCGCGGTGCCGGCGCGCCCGCAGCCCGCAAGGCACCGATCAGCCCGTCGACGTCGGTATTCTCGGCGAGCCAGCCGCCGTCGCGGCGCACCAGGGTGTTCGCCACTCCGAGGGCCGTGACCCGCCCACTTCGCTGGTCGGCCATTGAGGCGGCTGCGGCCTTGCCCGGCATCGTCACCGAAAATCCGGCCCACTCCGGTCCGGATCCGGCCACCAGTGCGGGCAGTGCGGCATCGTCACACTCGATCCGCTGGTATTCCCAACCGGTCAGCCCGGCCGCGGCATAGCCGGCCCGGTGCAGCGCCGGGGACAGGGAATGGGCAACCGGCGAACCGAGAACCGCGGCCCGGTGGGTCACCTGTTGGCTGACTTCGTCAGCCGAAGACACCATTTGCCCTTGCCTGCGCAACGCACGCCTCGTGTTGCTCAACGGTGATGCTGAAGCACGATTCGCCCTTCTCGTTGGACTTGACGAAGAACAGCCAGGACCCTTCGGCCGGGTTCAACGCGGCGTCAACAGCATCGGGACCCGGTGAGGAGATCGGGGTCGGGGGCAGGCCCATCACGGCATAGGTGTTGTAGGGGCTGGGGTTTGCCCGATCCGCTGCTGTGGTGGCGATCGACGCCCGATCGAGGGCGTAGTTGACGGTGGAATCGAACTCCAGCTTCATCGGGACGGCCAGCCGGTTGTAGATCACCCGGGAAACTTTCGGCATGTCACTGACGATCGCCTCGCGCTCGACCAGCGAGGCGACGACCGCCGCCTGGTACGGCGTGAGGCCCTTCGCAGCGGCGTCGGCAATGATGTCGGTCCGGTTCCACAACGCCGCCGAGGCGCTCACGACGGCCTGCAATGCCTGCTCCGGCGTTGATCCCGGCGGGATGTCGAAATCGCCCGGCAGGATGATCCCCTCGAGGCGCTTTCGCGGTTCGGGAGCGGCCTTGACACTGTCGGCGGCCCACTCGACAACACCCAGCGCTGCCGGGTCCGCAGTCTCTGCAACCTGCCAGAGTTCGTCGGCGGTGAAGCAGTCCCGTTTCCCGTTCAGGGGGACGCAGGCGGCCGCGGTGATCTCCGAGATGTACCCGGGCACCGTCACCGGGGCGACGTCGGGATCGGTGGAGACAGCGGTCACATCGGCCAGCTGGCGCCCGGGGATCAGCCGGACTTGACCGACCCGATTCTCCTTGGCCACCAACGCATCCGCCGTCGCCTGCGCGGAGGCGTTCTGCCGCACCCGGTAATACCCGGGGCGCAACGCCTGCACATCGGCATCCAATGTCGCCTGATTCTCGAAGGCCTCTGCACTGGCCACCACGCCGGCGGTCGCAAGCGTCTCGGCGATGTCGGCGATGCCGTCACCGCTCTGCACCCGGACCACCACCTCGGTGTCGCCCTGGCCCGCGTAGTCCGGCACCACGTCGGCGGCCCCGCGCCACAGCACGAACCCGGCGACCAGGCCGGCCACGATGATCAGCAGGACGACGACGGCAAAAACCAGCCATCTGCGGTGCCGACGGCGGGCACCGGCGGCGCGTTCGGCGTCGGTGGGTTCAGGGTCGGGTTCCTCGCCCGGAGCCGGTGGTTCGGCGGGCGTTGCGGCAAGCGCGGCGCGAAGCTGATTGACGTCGACGTCGCCGGTTTCGCCCTCTTCGCGGCCGAAAATGCCGAGGTGGTCACTCATGTTGCGTCACCGAGCCTCACCAGCCAGGTTGTCCAGCCGGTTCTGCAGGATCCGGGTGGCCGCGACCTGGTCGATGACCTTCCGCCTGGCCTTGCCGCGGACCCCGGCCTCGGAAAGTTGCCGGTCCGCCGAAACGGTGGTCAACCGCTCGTCGACGTAGACCACCGGCACCGGTCCAATCAGCGCGGCAAGGGCGGTGCCGTAGGCACGGGCGGCCGCCACTGCGGGACCGTCCGAGCCACGCAGGGTCCTGGGCAGACCAACGACCACTTCCACCACCTCGTGTTCCTCGACCAGCGCTGCGAGAGCGGCCAAATCTGTCCGGCCAGCCGAATTCCGCGCC
The DNA here is from genome assembly GCA_963730295.1 of uncultured Actinomycetota bacterium. Taxonomy (GTDB): domain Bacteria; phylum Actinomycetota; class Actinomycetes; order Mycobacteriales; family Nakamurellaceae; genus Nakamurella. The sequence continues at coordinate 699,585 of CAVSRE010000022.1, forward strand.
AGAGTGGTCACCGGAGTGGCCAACACGCCATGAGGGTCGCTCATCGCAACTCCCACGCGAACCGTACCGACGTCGACCCCCAGACGCACGCCTTTCCGGCGACTGTCACCGGATGTGTCTGCGCGATGACCGGAATTCATGCCACTGCATGAAACTGGGTCGTTGTCGATGGCCACGGTGCAAGACGCCTGGGACCCGTCGAGGTTGTCCGGAGCGTCACCCGGCCAGTGCCGCTCGCAGCGCCTCGATGGCGACCGGGATCCCTTCCGGAGCCGTTCCGGCGCCTTGCGCCATGTCCTTCTTGCCACCGCCGCGGCCCGCGATCGCCGGCAGCAACGCCTTCGCCAGATCGCCGGCAGCATGGCCGGCGGCTATTGCCGACGGACTGACCGCAAGCGCAAACGCGACGGTTCCCGGCCCCGGCGCGAAGATCGCCACCACGCCGGGACGACCGCCGAGCTGCGTCTTGACGTCGCTAGCCAGGTTCCGGACATCGGCGGCAGCCGTGCCCTCCGGCGCCGTCGCCGCAACGAGCGCCAGGCCCGCCAACGTCGACAGCACCCTGAGCCATGGTGGCCGCCGACGCGGACAGCGCCGCGGCGCGCAGCCCGGCAAGCTCCTTCTCGGCGACCCGGAGCCGTTCCACCAACGCTTCGATCCGACCGGGGAGTTCGCTGGGCTGCACCTTCAGCGAGCCGGCCAATTGGGAGACCAGGGTGCGTTCCGCGGCGAGCCGGTGAAACGCCTCGATCCCGACGGCCGCCTCCACCCGGCGCAAACCCGAACCGACGGACGACTCCGCGATGATCGCGACCGGGCCGATCTGCGAAGAATGCTCGACATGGGTCCCGCCGCAGAGCTCCACCGACCAGGGCCCGCCGATCTCGACGATGCGAACGGTGTCGTCATAGGTCTCACCGAACAACGCGATGGCGCCCATCGCCTGTGCCTCGGCCTGCGAGCCGTAGACCACCCGGACGGGCAGGTCCTGCCGGACGGCGCGGTTCGCGACCTCCTCCAACTCGCTGCGGGTAGCCGCAGACAATGCCTGATTCCACGCAAAGTCCAGCCGGAGATACCCGGGCTTGTTGTACGAACCCGATTGCAGAGCCTCCGGTCCGAGCACCTGCCGCAAAGCTGCATGAATGACGTGCGTACCGGAGTGCGCCTGCCTGGCACCGAGCCGCCACTCCGGGTCGACCCTGGCCAGCACGGCGGCGCCCTCGGTGAACTCACCGTCGGTGATCCGCACTCGATGCACGATCAGCTTCTTGTCGACCTTCTGCACGTCGAGGACCTCGCCGAGTGCACCATTCGCGCCGACGATCATCCCCGAGTCGGAATCCTGACCGCCGGATTCGGCGTAGAACGACGTGCGGTCCAGCACCAGTTCTATCTCGTCACCGGCAACGGCGGCGGAAACCCGGGCGCCGCCGGAGATCAGCCCCTTGACGGTGCCCTCGGTCTCCAGTTCGGAGTAGCCGGTGAACTCGGTACGTCCGGCGTCGACCAGGCTGCGGTAGACCGACAGGTCGGCCAGCTTGCCCTTGCGCGCCTTGGCATCGGCTCTGGCCCGGTCGCGTTGCTCCTGCATCAGCCGGCGGAACTCTTCCGTGTCGACGGTCAGCCCGGCCTCGGCGGCCATCTCCAGCGTCAGGTCGATCGGGAAGCCCTGGGTGTCGTGCAGCACGAACGCCGTCGACCCCGACACGATGCTGCTGCCGGATTCCTTGGTTTCCTCGGCCGCCACGTCGAACAGTTTCGACCCGGACGCGATGGTCCGCAAGAACGCCTGTTCCTCCTTGACCGCGACCCGCTGGATGCGCTCGAAGTCGGTCGCCAGCTCCGGGTAGGAGGCGCTCATCAGGTCGCGGACAGTCTTGGTCAGGCCGGGCATCACCGGATCCATCACGCCTAGCAGCCGCGCGCTGCGCACCGTTCGCCGCAGCAACCTGCGCAGCACATATCCGCGGCCCTCGTTGCCGGGCGTGACGCCGTCGGAGATCAACATCAGCGAGGACCGGCTGTGGTCGGCGATGATCCGCATCCGCACGTCGGCCGCGTTGTCCGCGCCATAGGTCAGGCCGGAGAGCTTTTCCATCCGGCCAATGATCGGCCGGAGAAGGTCTGTCTCGTAAACGTTGTCGACACCCTGCAGGAGGAACGCCAGCCGCTCGACACCGAGCCCGGTGTCGATGTTCTGCTTCGGCAGTGGTCCGAGAATGGGGAAATCGCCCTTCCCGGTTCCCTCGCCGCGCATGTCCTGCATGAAGACCAGGTTCCAGATCTCCAGGTACCGATTCTCGTCGGCGATCGGGCCACCCTCGGCGCCGAAGTCCGGGCCGCGATCGTAGTAGATCTCCGAACACGGACCGCACGGTCCGGGCACGCCCATCGACCAGAAGTTGTCCGCCATTCCCATCTTCTGGATGCGCTCCGCGGGGACGCCCGCAACCTCTTGCCACAGTCGCACTGCGTCGTTGTCGGTCTCGTAGACCGTGACCCAGAGCCTGTCCGGATCCAAGCCGTAGCCGCCGTCCTCCAGGGAGCCGGTCAGCAGGTCCCACGCGTGCTTGATCGCGCCTTCCTTGAAGTAATCACCGAAGGAGAAATTGCCGGCCATCTGGAAGAACGTGTTGTGCCTGGCCGAGATGCCGACGTTTTCGATGTCGAGGGTGCGGACGCACTTCTGCACGCTGGTCGCCCTCGGGTACGGCGGGGTGGATTGGCCGAGGAAATACGGCTTGAACGGCACCATGCCGGCAACGGTGAACAGCAGCGTCGGGTCCTCGCTGATCAGCGACGCGGACGGCACCACGGTGTGGCCGGTCTTCTCGAAATAGCCGAGGAAGCGGCGCCGGATCTCGTGGGTCTGCATGTGTCCTCGCTGACGGTGACTGTGGCTGGTCGTGACTGTGGCTGGTCGTGACTGTGGCTGGTCGGGATGGTTGTACGGGTGGGGCTGCGGGGTACCAGGTCGGGTGTTCAGCTCGCCCGCCGGGGGCCCGGGTTTTCACCTCCAGGCCCCGCCCCATTCTCCTACTCGGGAATCGGCGCCAGCGGTCCACTGGGCGTCAGACATGGGCCCGTCGTTGGCTATGCCGAATTGCGGGCCGATCGCGGGGATACTCGTTGCGGGGGAGCCACTCGCGGCGGCGGGGCGCCCGGGGCGCGTTGCTCGATCGGCTGCGGCGCCGGCGCCAGCGTCTCGGGCCCGACCAGGATGACGGCCCCCGTGGCGTTGTCCACCAGCGGCCGGTAGCTGGCCCGCCGGTTGATCGCACCCTGTTTGACGTCCGAGGCGAAGGCACCGACCGCATTTCCCAACTCGGCGATCGCATCGGCGACGTCAGCGGCGATCGCCGACGGCGTCACCTTGGCCTTCAAGGCCTCCCGGGCAGCTTCCTTCGCTCGTCGGGTGCGCCTGGTGGCGGCCACCCCGAGGGCGATTCCCGCGCCGAAGTAGTAGATGCGCTTCACAGCCGTCATCCCCTTCCTGCAGGCGTGCCCTGTCGGTTGGCCATGCTTGATCCTGCCGAGCTCGATCGTGATCGTTGATTGGTCGCCCCGATTCTGCTCGGCGCTGATCAATTCTCCTGGGGAAGGCTACCCGCCGGCGGTCAACTGAACCCTCAAGCGGTGTCGGCCTGCCCGAAGTGAACCCGATCGGGCTCGCATGTTGAACGGAATCCGGCCGCGCCGCGTGTTTCCTTTCAACACTTGACCCGTGGCGCCGATGGTTCCAACCGATAGGAGATGATCTTGACATGCTCGAGGAATTCAACGGCCTGCCCACCCACATACTGCTGGTCCACGCCGTCATCGTGCTGGTCCCGATCGCCGCCCTGCTCACCGTCCTCTCGGCCCTCTGGCCCGCAGCACGGCGCCGGTTGGGCATCATCACTCCCCTGGTCGGGCTGGCTGCCCTGATCTCCACCAAGTTGGCCAGCAGCGCCGGTGAATGGCTGCAGGCGCGGGTGGTCAACACGCCGTTGATCCAGGAGCACGTCAGCCTGGGCGGCACGATGATCTGGTTCAGCATCGGCCTGTTCGTTGCGTCGCTCCTCGTCTGGGGTGTTCCGGTCCTGCTGACCCGGCGTTCCCAGCAGCCTCCGCCGCCGTGGATCGGTGTTGTCTTGGCGATCATTGCCGTTGTCCTGTCCGGTGCGGCCGCTGTGCAGGTGGCCCGGGTTGGCGAGGCCGGCTCGAAGGCGGTCTGGACGGGATCGTTCTGCGAGGTTCCGCGTAATGCCGACGGAACCTGCCCGGCAACCGGCTGATCGCGAAGGGCGAGCGCCTGAACCGGTGCTGATGGGGCAGAACCCACGCTCCGGCACGCCCGCAGCACCCCGCAAGCGACCACAACACCCCCACAGCGCCCGCCTTGCGACCACAACCACCCCAGCAGCGCCACCCCTCGCGGCGCTCGCCCGATGGCGAACCGGGCCCGGTGTTTGTAGGGTGAGCTCGGGTCGGCAATCGAATCGATTCGGGTGACCTGGGACACGTCTGTCGACAGCGCTCAACCACTCCCGCCGGCAGGCGTCAACCCCCGTCCGGAGCGGCCGGATACCGGCCGACGTCGAACGCTCGGCCGCACGCAACGACCACCGCACTCCGACGACCACCGCACTGCAACGACCACCGCACTGCAACGACCACCGCACTGCAACGACCACCGCACTGCAACGACCACCGCACTGCAACGACCACCGCACTCCGACGACCACCGCACTCCGACGACCACCGCACTCCATCGACCGCCGCCCAGACCCAACAGAGAGGCCTCTTCGAGATGTCCATCGAAGAAACCACCATCACCGACGAGCTCTTCCACGACATCACAGCAGAAATCGCCACCGCCGCGGCTGATGAGCCGAGCAACGACTGGCGGCGCACCGCCGTGGTTTACCAGGTGTACCCGCGGTCGTTCGCGGACTCCGACGGTGACGGTATCGGCGACCTGCCGGGCATCACCGGCCGGCTCGGCGCGCTGGCCGAGCTCGGGGTCGACGCGATCTGGCTCTCGCCGTTCTACAAGTCCCCGCAGGCCGACGCCGGCTACGACGTCGCCGACTACCGCGACGTCGATCCCGTCTTCGGGTCTCTCGCCGACTTCGACGCCCTGCTGGATCGGGCGCACGAGCTCGGCCTCAAGGTGATCGTCGATCTGGTGCCGAACCACTCCTCCGACGAGCACGTCTGGTTCCAGGCGGCATTGGCCGCCGCGCCCGGCTCACCCGAGCGCGCCCGCTACATCTTTCGCGACGGGCGTGGCGAGAACGGTGAACTGCCACCGAACAACTGGGAGTCCTGCTTCCGTGGCCCGGCCTGGACCCGCACCACCGACCCGGACGGCACGCCCGGCCAGTGGTACCTGCACCTGTTCGACACCAAGCAGCCGGACTGGGATTGGGAAAACCCGGAGGTCCGCGCGGAATTCCTGTCCGTGTTGAAGTTCTGGCTGGATCGCGGCGCCGACGGTTTCCGGGTCGACGTCGCTCACTCGCTGATCAAGGCCCCCGGACTTCCGGACCTCGACCTCAGGGTCGATGACGACGTCGAAGCCGAGGGTCTCTTCGGGACCGGGCCGATGTGGGACCAGGACCGGGTGCATGAGATCTACCAGACCTGGCGCGCGCTGCTGGACGGCTACTCCCCCGACCGGATCCTGGTCGCCGAGGCCTGGGTCCAGCCGCTGTCCCGGCTCGCCCGGTACGTCCGCGAGGACGAGATGCACCAGGCCTTCAACTTCGATTACCTGGAGACAGATTGGGACGCCGCGGCACTTCGCAGGGCCATCGACGCGTCGACGACGGTCAACGATTCGGTCGGCGCCCCGACCACCTGGGTGCTGTCGAATCATGATGTGGTGCGGCATGTTTCGCGGCTCGGGCTGGGCTCCGACGGTCCGCGGCCGAACGGTATCCGCGCCGAGGACGCGCAACCGAACTACGAATTCGGCCTCCGCAGGGCGAAGGCGTCCACGCTGTTGATGCTGGGCCTGCCCGGCTCTGCCTACCTCTACCAGGGTGAGGAACTGGGATTGCCGGACCACACCTCGCTGGACGACGACCTCCGCCAGGACCCCACCTGGTGGCGATCGGAGTACACCGAAGCGGGGCGCGACGGCTGCCGGGTTCCGCTGCCATGGGAGGCGGACGCCCCCGGGTTGGGCTTCGGCCCGAGCGACAAGACCTGGCTGCCGCAGCCGGACTCCTACGTTTCACTCGCCCGCGACCAGCAGGCCGGCGTCGAGGGTTCCACGTTGGAGATGTACCAGTCAGCGTTGGCCCTGCGCCGCGCGTTCAAGCTCGGCGCCGGTTCGCTGGAGTGGAATGTCGACCGCGGCGCCGACGTCGTTGCCTTTACCAATGGCGAGGTCACCGTCGTGGCCAACATGGGTGCCGCCGACATTCCGCTGCCGGCCAGCGAGGTTTTGATGGCGTCGGGCGATCTGACCGACGACGGCCTGCTGCCGCCGGACGTCACCGCCTGGCTCGTCGCCCCGTACACAGGCTGACAGCCTGAGCAGACTCACCGAACCCCGGCCGCCGGCTCCCAGGCGGCCGGGGTTCTTCGCTATGGCCCGTCGGCTCCGGCTATCTCCCGGAGCGTGGCGAGGTGCGCCGCCCAGGCCTCCCGGCCGAGTTGGGTCAGGGTGAGCCAGGTCCGCGGCCGCTTGCCGACAAAACCCTTCTTGACCTGGACTATCTCGGCCTGCTCGAGGATCGTCACCTGCTTGCTGAGCACCGAGTCGCTGACCTGGATCCGATCTCGAAGCGTGCCGAAGTCCATGGACTCGGTCGCGGCAAGCGCCGCCGCAATCGAGAAGCGCACCGGCTGGTGCAGAGTCTCGGACAGCCGGTAGCGCGGATGCTGCGCCTCGGTGCTCACTGGTCGACTCCCGGCTCGATCCGCTCCTCGGCGCTGACGCGCCTGCGATGCTCGCTCGCCTTCGTCTCCGCGCTCACTGGTCGACTCCCGGCTCGATCCGCTCCTCGGCGCTGACGCGCCTGCGATGCTCGCTCGCCTTCGTCTCCGCGCTCACTGGTCGACTCCCGGCTCGATCCGCTCCTCGGCGCTGACGCGCCTGCGATGCTCGCTCGCCTTCGTCTCCGCGCTCACTGGTCGACTCCCGGCCGATCCGGCCGGGACGGCTGAGCGTGCGCAGCCCAGCCTCGACCACTTGCGGCTTTCACGACCGGGCCTCGATCACCGCTCCGGTGATGGTCACCGACGCAATCAGCGCGGCGCCGATCACCCCGCCCACCAGGTTCTCACCATCGGAGAACGAGACGATGAGTATCGCCGCAAGGTAAGCAATCGCCCAGGCCAGCATGTACCGCGGCCAGCGCTTCTTGAACCCGAGGCGGGTGGCCCGGCCGAAGAACATCATGAAGCTGATCGAGACGATCACCCACACCATCATGGCAATCATCGCGATGACGTACCGCGAACCAGTCGTCATGCTCATCGCCAGGGTCCCAATGGAGGTGGCGCTGCCGAGTGTCAACAACGTCGCGATATGCGCCCAGCTTGCGCCGGCCGTGGCCGCTACTCCGAGTTGACTGGAGCGGTCGAGCATCAGGCGGGCTTCGTCCGGGGTTGGATTGGATCCGGTGCTCATGGTGGTCTCCCTTGCGTTGTCCATCTGGTCAATATAGAAAGTACTTTCCCGATTGGCAAGCACTTTCCACCACCTGTTGGGCTGCAGGGCGAAGGTGGCGGCAGGCATCAACCGGGATGGATCATGGTCCGATGAGAGCAGCGGTACTGCATGCCCCGGGCGAGATTTCGGCCGACATCGTCCCCGACCCGATTCTTCGCCACCCGACCGACGCGCTGGTGCGGGCGCTCGCCAGCTGTATCTGCGGATCGGACTTGTGGCACTACCGCGGCATGACGAACCGCCGCGGCCGGATCGGACACGAGTTCGTCGGCGTGGTCGAGGAGGTGGGTAGCGAGGTTCGAACGGTCCGGGCCGGCGACGTGGTGATCGCCCCGTTCGTCTACTCCTGCGGTGTCTGTGTGAACTGCCGGGCCGGGTGGACGACGTCCTGCCTGATCGGCGGCGACTGGGGCCTTCCTGACCGGGACGGTCGACTTGTCGATGGCGGCCAGGGGCAGTATCTCCGAGTGCCGTTGGCCGACGGCACGCTGGTCACCACCGGGGTGAACGACAGTGATGAACGCATCCCCGCGCTACTGGCGCTCACCGATGTGGTCGGGACCGGCCATCATGCGGCGATATCAGCCGGCGCAGGCAGGGCCGGCACTGTTGTCGTCATCGGCGACGGCGCGGTTGGCCTGTGCGCCGTGCTGGCATCTGCCAGGCTCGGCGCAAGGCGGATCATCGTGCTCTCCACCCACCCAGATCGTGCGAAGGTCGCCGAGACCTTCGGCGCCACGGACGTTGTCGCTGCACGTGGCGACGAGGCGGTCCACACAGTCATGGAATTGACCGGCGGCCTGGGCGCCGACGGAGCCTGCGAATGCGTCGGAACCGAGTCATCATGGGATACCGCACTGCGCGCCGTCCGACCTGGCGGGACGGTGGGGTATGTCGGTGTTCCGCACGGCGTCAAGAGCGGGCTCGATCTGTCGAAGATGTTCGAGCGCAACGTTAATGTCCGCGGTGGCGTCGCACCAGTGCGGGCGTACATCCCGGAACTCCTGGCGGATGTATTGGCTGCCAAGCTCGACGCATCACCGGTGTTCACGTCGTCCGTTCCGTTGACCACGATCGAGACCGGTTACGCAGCAATGGATTCCCGCACCGAGATCAAAGTCCTCGTCCGGCCTGACCAATGAAGTGCCGACGTGAGCAGACTCGGCCGGTGAACTTCGCGGCCCGCAATTGGTCACCACGCGGCACCAGCTGACCGCATCCGGCGCACGCCGGTGTCGATGTGGTTGTTCGATCCAGGTTCGGGGCGATGTCTCACAGTCATCGGGCAGTTCGGTCCGAAGTTCGCTGGCGGCACTGCAGCGGTCGCTATCGTGGCGTCAATGCTGACCCCTCGGCTTCGCCTCCGACCTCTGGTACTCGGTGACGCCCCGGTCATGGCGGCGTATCGCACCGACCCGGACGTCGCTCGTTATCAATCGTGGTTGACGCCCTACACGGTTTCAGACGCGGAAACGTTGATCGGAGAGTTGGCCAACAGCAGCCCGACGACGCCGGGATGGTTCCAATACGGCGTAGAACTGGTGGCGGACGGCAGTTTGATCGGTGACCTCGGAGTTCGGCTGTACGAGAACAAGATGCAGGCCGAGATCGGGTTCACCATCGCGGCAGCCCAGCAGGGCAACGGCTACGGCACCGAGGCCGTGACGAAGATACTGGAGCATCTGTTCACAGACGTTGGGCTGCACAAGATCTCGGCCGAGTGCGATGCCCGCAACGGTGCCTCCGCGCATCTGCTCACCCAAGTTGGCTTCCGTCAGGAGGGGCTCCTGCGCTCCCACACCTTCACCAAGGGTGAGTGGACCGACGACATGTTGTTCGGGCTGCTCGCCGAGGAGTACCCGGCCGGCTGACCGCGGATCGAACACGCTCCATCACGGCAGCAACAACAACTTCCCGGTGCTCCGCCTGCCCGCCAGATCTTCCTGGGCCTGCCCGGCCTGCGCCAACGGATAGGTACCGCCGATCTGGATTTTCAGCGAACCCTCGGCGACCCAGCCGAACACCTCTTGAGCCCTGGCGAGCAATTCGTCCCGATCGATGACGAAGTGATCGACATTGGGCCGGGTCAGCTTCAGGGATCCGCCCTTGTTGAGCCGCTGAATGTCGAACGGCGGCACCTGGCCGCTCGCGCCGCCGAACAGCACCATGGTGCCCCGTACCCGCAGCGCATCAAGCGAGGAGTCGAAGGTCGACTTGCCGACCCCGTCGTACACCGCCGCAACACCCTCACCGCCGGTGAGATCCCTTACCTTGCTGGCGAAATCGTCGTAGCCGATCAGGACCTCGTCGGCACCGGCCGCTCGGGACAGGGTGGCCTTGGCCGGCGTGGACACGGTGGTGATCACCCGCGCGTCTTTGAGCTTGGCGATCTGCGTCAGGAGTAACCCGACTCCCCCCGCACCGGCGTGGACGAGCACCGTGTCGCCGGATTCGATCCGGTACGCATCGGTGGCCAGGCTCTGCGCGGTCAAACCCTGCAGCGCCAATGCGGCCGCCTGCTCGTCGGATATCGCATCGGGCACCGGGATCAGCTTTTCCGCCGGCCCGACAACCTCCTCGGCGTAGGACTCCGGGATCTGCAGCCAGGCAACCCGATCACCCACCTCGAGATTCGCGACCTCGGGGCCGAGGGCGATCACCCGACCGGCCCCTTCCCTGCCCGGCACGAATGGCAGCGGCAGCGGATACACACCCTGCCGGTGATAGATATCGATGAAATTGACTCCGGCCGCGCCAACCTGAATCGCAACCTCGCCGAGACCCGGCTCCGGGACGGCGATCTCGACGAACTCCAGCACCTCGGGGCCGCCGGTGTGCCCGACCTGAATCGCCTGCATTTTTCCTGAACCCACTGTGCTCATCACCTTTCACTGGTTCCCATTCAGACCTGTCGAATCCGATCAGTCCGGTGCGACGTGACCTTCGCCGCGGATCGTCCGGCGGAGTTTCGGTACCCGCTCGGACAGTGCACGCTCAGCGCCGTAGCCCGTCGGACGGTAGTAGTCTCGTCCGACGAGTTCATCCGGCGGGTACTGCTGGCGCACCACGGCGCCCGGCAGGTCGTGCGGGTAAGTGTAGGTCTGCGCGTTGCCGAGTTTGGCCGCGCCCGGGTAGTGCCCATCCCGGAGCGGCGGCGGGACCGACCCGGCCTTGCCCTCCCGGACATCGGCCATCGCGGCATCGATGGCCATGATCACCGAATTGGATTTGGGTGCCGTCGCCAAGTGAATGGTGGCCTGCGCCAACGCAATCCGCGCCTCCGGCAATCCGACCAACTGAACCACCTGGGCGGCCGCGACGCATAATGGGAGTGCCGTCGGGTCCGCCATCCCGATGTCCTCGGAGGCGTGGATCATCAGTCGGCGCGCAATGAACCGCGGATCCTCGCCCGCTTCCAGCATCCTGGCGAGATAGTGCACCGCGGCATCGACATCGCTGCCACGGATCGACTTGATGAATGCACTGGTGACGTCGTAGTGCTGGTCGCCGGAGCGGTCGTACCGAACGGCCGCCCGGTTGACGGCCCGTTCGACGGCTGCCAGATCGATCACCGACTCCGCTGGCACGTCGGGTTGGCCGTCGGCCACGGGGTCTGCCGACCCGGGGTCGGCGAGCTCACCCACCGAATCCGCCGCGGCCTCAAGTGCGGTCAGCGCCCGCCGGGCGTCACCGCCGGCCAGTGCGACCAGGTGGGCGCGGGCCTGATCGGTGATCGTGAACGCCCCGGCCAGGCCCCGTTCGTCGGTGACGGCCCGATCGACGAGTGTACCGATCTCGGCGTCGGTCAGCGGCTGCAGTTGCAGCACCAGCGAGCGGGACAACAGCGGGGAAACCACTGAGAAGAAAGGATTCTCGGTGGTGGCGGCGATCAGCACGATGGTCCGGTCCTCGACCGCGCCGAGCAGCGAGTCCTGCTGGGTCCGGGAGAAACGATGTACCTCGTCGATGAACAGCACGGTCTGCTCGCCGGTGGACCTGAGCCTGGCCGCGGCATCGGCGATGACGGCCCGGACCTCCTTCACGCCGGCCGAGACCGCGGACAGCTGGGCGAAATGCCGCCCGGTGGAGCCTGCTACCAGGGTGGCCAGCGTGGTCTTTCCGGTACCCGGCGGGCCGTAGAGCAGCATCGAGGACGGCGACCCACCCTGCACCAACCGACGCAGTGGAGCACCTGGTCCCAGGAGGTGCGTTTGACCAGCCACGTCGTCCAAGGTGCGGGGCCGCATCCGAGCGGCGAGCGGGGCGTGCGGGTCCACCGGTCGATCCGGGGAACAGGCGGCCACGCCGCCCGCTGCTGACGGGACCGAATCCTGCGGTGTCGGGCCGACGGTGAACAGGCCTGGATCGCTCGGACTCACCCGGCCGACGCTACCGCCCCGAACCGCGGCCGGTCGCATCCGGACCGGTGCTCGATGCCATTGAATTACCCTCTCGTCATGAAGTTTCTTCGCTACGCCGCGTTTTCTTCCGATCCAGCGGGCGGTAATCCGGCCGGGATCGTCCTGGACGCAGCCGATCTCGATGACACGGCAATGCAGCAGATCGCCGCCGACATCGGCTATTCGGAAACGGCGTTCCTGGTCACGACCGGGCCGGCCAGGGCGAGCGTGCGCTACTTCGCGCCGATCGCGGAGGTGCCGTTCTGCGGTCACGCCACCATCGCCGCGGCCGTCGCGAGAGCGGAACGGGTCGGCACCGGAATGCTCACCCTCGACTCCCCGGTCGGGGTAATCGAGATCAGCACCACCGATGGACCGGACGGCATCACGGCCACTCTGGTCAGCGTGCCGCCGCTGGTCACCGAGATACCCGATGACGTCATCGACGAGTTACTGGCGGCTCTGCGCCTGAACCTCGTCGACCTGGATCCAGCGCTGCCGATCAGGGTGTCGTACTCGGGGAATCATCACCCGATCGTCGGCGTGCCGTTGGCCGTCCTGGACTCACTGGACCACAACCAGGAAGCACTGGCCTCGTTGATGGCGGGGCAGGGCTGGGGGGCGACGGTCGCCGTGGTAGCCCGAATCGGGGATGACGAGTTCGAGGCGCGCAATCCCTTCCCGCCCGGCGGAGTCCGGGAGGATCCGGTCACCGGGTCGGCGGCGGCAGCGCTCGGCGGTTACCTGCGCGCGCTCGGCCTCGTCGAGCCACCCACGCGGATCGTCGTCCGGCAGGGCCGCCATGTCGGGCGCCCCGGACTGGTCACAGTCGACATCCCGGCCGGTGACGCAGGTGTTGCGATCACCGGCCGGGCCGTACCGATCGTCGTCGTTCCGTAAGTCGCAACCGATGGAATTGCGGTTCAGACGGTGGCGTTGATCTCGACCGGCGCATAGCTGGCCGCGACGAGTTTGTGCACCAGTCGCATCTTGTCCAGCACCACCGGCGGCAGCACGAACGGGTACAGATCCTTGTGACCCATCGACCGGTTGATCATGTTCAGCGACCAGGCCAGCGGCAGCCACAGCTCGATCATCCGGTCGTAGCCGGCGTCGCCGGCGAGCGGGTTGGTCGCGGTCGCGCCGGCCGGGGCCAGCCCGAACGCGGCTGCGGTGTCGATGGTGTCGCGGATGTGCAAGTAATGGGCGAAGGTCTCCGCCCAGTCCTCGGCGGGATGCATGGTGGCGTAGGACGACACGTAGTTCTGGTCCCAACCCTCGGGTGCGCCCTGCGAGTAGTGCCGGTCGATCGCGGCCTGGTAGTCCAGATCGGGGTCGCCGAAGAGTGCCTCGAACTCGGCTCGCGCCGGGCCCGTCTCGGCCAGCACGAAGAAGAAGTAGTGCCCGGTCTCGTGTCGGAAGTGTCCCAACAGCGTGCGGTACGGCTCATCCATCGAGACCCGCAGTTGCTCGCGGTGGACGTCATCGCCCTCCGCGAGATCGAGGGTGATGACGCCCTCGTCATGGCCGGTGATCACCGGTTCCTGATCGCTGGACAGCAGGTCGAAGGTCAATCCGCGCTCGGGATCGGCAATCCGGTCGTTGATCGGCAGGCTCAGTTCGATCAACTCCACGACCAACCGGCGCTTGGCAGCTTCCGCCTCGGCGAAGGCAGGCAGCGCGGGGTCGCCGTCATTGGGTCGGGTGCGGGTCAACGAACAGGACCTGCACAACGATGGCTGGCCGGCCGGGACCAGCCAGTTGCAGCCGGCAACGTTCAGGTTCGCGCACATCTGCCGAGCCGGGGCCAGGGTCGTCTCCCGGTCGGGCCCCAGCGCGGCGAAGTCCCTCAGCCTGAGGTCGAATCCGATCGAGCTTCCGCAGTTCAGGCAGACGGAATTCTCGAAGGCCAGCCGTTGGCCGCAGTTCGGACAGGCAAAGTCACGCATGGTCGGTTCTCCAGGGTCTGTATCCGGGCGTCTCACCCGGGTCGACGAAGGAACCCTCGCCGCCAAGGCCGGCATAACCCTACTGGCGCGCAACGGTCTACCGAATCGCCTGAGTGAAACCGGTTCTTCGCGGGGCAAAGAAGGCGAACTATTCCCAAGGTCGGAGCCTCGAAACGCAATCAACGTCACGCCCACCACCCGGGCCCACCCGCGCCGATCAACTTCGACGGCGCTGATCAAGATGGCCGAAATGTGAACAGTGTGACTGGAGTAGTCAAGTTCGTCCGCGCGATGCAAGTTGATCGGCGCGGGGGGACCCAGCCGGACGAGGACGCCCAGCCGCACGCGGGGGCCGAGCCGCAACGAGCGGCCCAGCTCGGCGGACCAGCTCAGCGGACCTGCTCAGCGGACCTGCTCAGCGGACCTGCTCAGCGGACCTGCTCAGCTCGGGCGTATCAGATGGGCGCGACGTCGACGGCGACGTCCATCTCTCGCTTCTTGGCATCGGTATAGATGACGCCACGCAGCGGTGCGACGTCGTCGTAGTCCCGTCCCCAGGCCACGGTGGTGAACCGCTCGTCGGCCAGAGTGTCGTTGGTCGGGTCGAAATTGAGCCACGTGCTGTCCCTCAGCCGAACCGCCGCCCAGGCGTGGCTGGCGTCGGCGCCGATCATCCGCGGCTTCCCGGGCGGCGGTCGGGTGGCCAGGTACCCGGACACGTACCGGCCGGCTAACCCGAGCGAGCGCAGGCAGGCCACCGCCAGGTGCGCGAAATCCTGGCAGACACCGGCCTTGGCCTCCAGCACGTCGACAACGGTCGAGTTCACCGAGGTGGCCCCGTGCTCGTACTTGAACCCGGTGAAGATCCGGTGGGTCAGGTCGTTCACCGCATCGATCATCGGCCGGCCAGGGGTGAAGGAGATCTTGGCGTATTCCTCGATCTCGGGGAACATCCGCACCAACGGCGAGGCGAGGGTGAACTCGACGGATTTGGGATCGTGCATCCCGGAGGGACGGGCGCTTTCCCAGGGTGCGGTCAGGGCGGCACTATCGAGCTCCGCCGGCGTGACCTCGACTTCGGACCGACTGATGACCCGCAGTTCGGTATGCGAATCGGTGACGTGGAAGTAGCTGTTGAGGTTTCCGTAGACGTCGCTGTCTTCGGCCATGTCCGACGGCTCCGGTTCCACTGTGAGGCTGTGCGTCAGGCACCGCTGGCCCGGGAACTCCCGCGGGTGCAGGTATCCACGACCAAAAGATGTCGAAACCTGGTCCGAATACTTGTAGAGCGTGACGTGCTCGATGCGGTATCTGCGGACCATCACATCACCCCGTCGTAGGAAACGGCACCCAACGGCTGCATCGGGCTCGGATGCCAGAAGTGCTGCGCCGCAATGGCATCGGCGATGCCGCGGAGGGAATCGTGGAGACCGTCGAGCAGCTCGCGCAGTTCGGTCCGCTCGCCGGTTTCGTCGATCCGTTCCAGATCCTCCGGCCGGGCGCGCCGCAGGATCCCCTCGACATCCTCCAGGCGCCGCTGAGGTCGGGACGTGCCGGACGAGTCGGGCAGCGCGCGGAGGCCGGTCCTGGCCTGGGCGACCTGATAGGCCAACGACCGCGGGTTTCCGGAATCGAGCAGCAGCAGTTCGAGCATGGTGGCGACCTGAATCCGGGCGCGGTAGCGGCGGCGGTAGGTGACACCGGATTCGCTGGCCGCCAGCACCGATTCGATGACCAGGGAGTCGACCGCCGAAGTGTGTGAATGGATCAGCGTCGACCGGAGCAGCGCGGTGACCTGCTGTGCTCGCTCCAGCCGGCGACCGATGTCCATGAAGTACCAGCCGGGGTCGCGGACCATGTTCTCGCTGGCCAGGCCGGACAGCGCGAGCATGCCGGAGAGTACCGCGGCCTGGGTCGAGGCCAGGGCCATGCCGCCGTCACCGACGGTGCCGGCGAGTTCGGCGACGGCGCGGTCCGTCGCGCCCAGCACCATCCAGGTATCACCGGAGAGCTGGTCGCGCACGGAGCGAGCGGCTTCCCGGAGTCCGTGCAGCGACTGCGCAACGGTGCCGACTTCGGTGGCGTCCAGCATCAGGTCGCGGACCCGCAGCAGCGGGTCGGCGCCGGAATAGAACCCGCGGGTGGCGGATACCTCGCTGACCGCACCGAGTATGACGGGGACACAACCCGCGCCGAGGTGTTCGGGACGGAAACGGAAATCATCGACCCGCTCGCGCGCGACGATCAGCAGCCTGGTGAGGTCCTCGGTGCGTTCGGCATACCGGCCGAGCCAGAACATGTCCTCGAGAACACGCGGCGACGAGGTTGAATCCAGCCGGTCCGGCTGGACCAGCGGACCCTCGTACAACCAGACGCGGCCCTCCCGACGATCGGGCATCTCGGCCCGGCCGGTGCGCACCCAGACGTCCTTCGCGACGCTGCTGCGGCCGCGGCCGGCCGTCGACAGCTCGCCGTCCTGCACGCGGCCCAGGGAGCCGGGCATGGCGACGTAACCGGAGCCGTGCGAGACGGTGAAAAGCCGCATGCTCACCTGACCGGCGATCAAGCCATCGGATGCGGCCATCGGCGCCTCGGAGAACGGTTCGAGCTGCTGACCGACCCACCGGGTCGGTTCGGCGTCCAGCCGGAGCCGCCAGTTCTCCTGCTCGGCCCTGCTCATCGAAGCCGGGAAAACCGACTTTCCACGGCCGGTGGGCCGGATCACCATGTGCTCCAAGTTGGCCAGCACATGTGAGCGCTCGGTGTCGTCACCGCACCAGAACGTCGGCACGGACTGCATCTTCAGCGTCTCTCCCAGGACGGCGCGGGCCAGTCGCGGCAGGAACGGCGCCAGACCGGGGCTTTCCAGCACCCCGCTGCCCAGGGTGTTCACGACGGTCACCGTGCCGCGGCGGCAGGCCTCGGCCAGCCCGACGACCCCGAGCCTGGAGCCGGGCTTCAGGTCAAGCGGGTCCGACCAGAAGGCATCCACCCGCCGGACGACGACGTCGACGGGTTCGAACCGCCCCATCGACCGCATCCACAGCCGCCCGCGCCGGATGGTCAGGTCGTCGCTCTCCACCAACGGAACGCCCAGCAGGGAGGCCAGCATGGCCTGGTCGAACGCCGTTTCCGAATGCGTGCCCGGGGTGAGCACGACAACCCGAGGATCTTCGGCCTCGTTCGGTGCCACCGAGGCCAACGCTGACCGCATGGTGTGGAAGTAGGCGCCAAGTCCGCGAGGAGCGCTGCGGCGGAAAAGGTCCGGCAGTACCCGGGACACCACCCGGCGGTCGGCCATGGCGTAGCCCGCGCCCGACGGAGCCTGGGTGCGGTCCCCCAGGGTCTGGAACTCACCGGTCGCCGCGCGGCAGACATCGACGGCATGGAAGAACAACTGATGAGCACCGGGAATGGTGATGCCGTGCGCCGGGCGCAGGTAATCCGGGTGTTGGTAGATCAGCTCCGGGGGCAACAAACCGTTGTCGACAAGCTTCATGGGTCCGTAGACATCGGTCAGCACCGCATCCAGCAGCGTCGAACGCTGGATCAGCCCGGCCTCCAACCGGGTCCATTCGGCGTCTTCGACCACCAACGGCAGCGGGTCGAGGCGCCAACGCTCCGGCTCCGCCGTCGGCGCGTCCGGGTCGCCGGCCACCCCCGCGACCGAGGTATAGGAAACGCCGTCGTCCTCGAGCAGTCGGTCCACCCGGCCGGTCAACCCGGTCAGGCCGGGCCCGCCGATCGCGTCCAGTTCGGCCGCCAATTCGGTCCAACCCGGCAACAAGCTGCCGTCCGCCCCCGTCATCTCGTCATAGCGTCGTGCATCGCCGACACCCGGGGTGAACATCCCGCTGCGGGCAAGGTAGGCCTCCACCAGTGAGGAACGACCTGTCGACGGTGGCCCGAGCAACGACTCGACGTCCGGCGCGTTCATGGCACCCACAACGTCTGCGGCGCGGCCCGCGCACCGGCAGCAGTCGCCACCCGATTGGACGGCACCTGCCTGGGTGAGGAGTGCATGAGCACAGTTCTACCTGGTGAGTGCGCGCCAACTCGAATCCCCCGAGCCGGATTCACCCGAAGATGCCCTTGAGGGTTATTCACGGGCCGATTCAGCGAACGTGGGCCGGAGGCTCGCGTGAGCGATCGGTGCAGGCGAGGGCATTGGCGAGTTGACTGCCGCCCGTGAATGACGCGGTTACTGAATGAGCCACACTGCCTGACCAAAGGCGTCACCGACAGATGGCCCGGGCTCGGCGCAGGTCCAACATGCCGGGCGCGACGGAATCGACGGCCAGCAGGCCGGCACGCTCACGGAGCTGGGTCACGTCGATATCACCGGGGGTATGCCCGGCCGCGTCGAAGCGACGGGTTCGCCGCGCCTCCGCCTCCATGGCATTGACCGGTGGGTTGTCGTACGACCGGCCACCCGGATGCGACACGTAGTACGTCGCACCGCCCAACGAGACCCCGCTGCCGGCGTCGACAACATCGAAGACCAGCGGTGAGTCCGGCGGGATGGTCGGGTGCAGCGAACTTGGCGGGGCCCAGGCGCGGTAGCGCACGCCGGCCACCTGCAGGCCTGGAATGTGCGTCGGCCGCAGGGGAACCGGGAACCCGTTGCAGGTCACCCATACCTGGCCGGAGCCGGCCGCGCCGGTGAGGCTGACCTGCAGCCGCTCCACCGAGGAATCGACGTAGCGTGCGGTGCCGCCGGCTGTCGCCTCCTCGCCGAGGACCTGCCACGGCTCGATCGCCCAGCGCAGCTCAAGTTCCATCTCTCCGACCGTGACGCTGCCCAGCCGCGGAAACCGGAATTCGGTGAACGGGTCCAACCAGCTGGTGGAGAAATCAATACCGTGCGCACGCAAATCCGCTGCCACCTCAGCGATGTCGGCAATCACGTAGTGCGGCAACAGGTACCGGCCGTGCAGGTCGTCACCGTGTCGGACCAGCGGCGCCTGCAGCGGATCGTCCCAGAACCTGGACACCAGAGATCGGACGAGAAGTGTTTGCACCAAGGCCATCTGGGCATGCGGAGGCATTTCGAAACCACGAAGCTCCAACAGCCCGAGGCGGCCGCGGGCAGAGTCCGGGCTGTACAGCTTGTCGATGCAGAATTCCGCCCGGTGCGTATTGCCGGTGATATCGGTAAGCAGGTGCCGCAATGCCCGGTCGACCACCCAGGGCGCGACGGTGCCGTCATCCCTTGTCTGCCGACGGATCTCCGAAAACGCGATCTCCATTTCGTACAGCGTCTCGGACCGTCCCTCATCGGCGCGGGGGGCCTGCGAGGTGGGGCCGATGAACTGACCGGAGAACAAGTAGGACAACGAGGGATGACGCTGCCAATGGGTGAGCAGCGAGACCAGCAGATCCGGCCGTCGGAGCAGCGGCGACTCCGCCGGGGTGATGCCGCCGATGGTGATGTGGTTGCCGCCGCCGGTCCCCCGGTGGCTGCCGTCGACCGCGAAGGTTTCGGTGCCGAGCCGGCTCTGCCTGGCCTCCTCGTACAGCGTCGTGGTGACCTCGACCTGCTCGTCCCAACTGGCCAACGGCTGGATGTTGACCTCGATGACGCCGGGATCCGGCGTCACGGACAGGGTCTGCAGCCGGGGATCGATCGGCGGGCCGTAACCCTCCAGCACAACCGGGGTGCTGGTCACCGTCGCAGCGTGCTCGATGGCCGCGATGAGCTCAACCCAGGGGTCGAGCTCATCGAACGGCGGCAGGAACACATACAGCAGGCCATCGCGAACCTCCGCGACAAGAGCTGTCCGCGGCGCGGCATCAGCGTCGACCACAACGGCACGGGGTTGCGGGGCATCGGCGACCACCGGGAGCACCGGCTTCGCGGCCAGCGGGTCGGGCTCACCCACCTGCTCGGGCGGCTCCCAGGAGATCGCGTCCAACGGCAACCGCAAGCCGGCCGGCGAATCGCCGGTGAGCAGTACGATCCGGCCACGACGCAGCCGCCAGTCCGCACTGCCCCAACCGATCGTCGGGGCCTTCTTCTTGGCGGCCGGATCCCCACCGATGTCGGGGTCGGTGTCGTCGTCGGCGACCGGCGCGGCCAAGCGGTGCAGTGGCAGGACGAAGGCGCTGGGCTCCGTGACGGTTGCGTCCAGCTCCTGCAGCAGTGCGGTGCGCGCGTCCGGGCTGTCCTGGTCGAGGTCGTCGACGACCGGCTCGCCGGCCGGCATCCGAACCTGCTGGGCCAGCTTGCCAAGTGCGTCCTCGTACGCGGGGCGAACCTGGGTGGCGGGTAGCTCGAAGTACTCGGCGACCGCACCGATGAACGCGCCGGCCAGCTCCGGACCGGGTTTGTCGGTACCTGCTGACGACTCCTCGGTACCTGCTGACCACTCCTCGGTGCCTGCTGACGAATCCCCGGTCGCCGCTGCGGATTCAGCCGCGTCCACGGCCGCCCACGGGTCGGCGAGCAACGCGGGATCGGACCACAACGGCACCCCGTCGGCCCGCCAGTGCATGGCAATCGCCCAGCGCGGCAACGGTTCTCCCGGGTACCACTTGCCTTGACCGCGGTGCACGACACCGCCGGGCGCATAGATCTTCCGCAGTCTTTCGGCCAATACCCCGGCCCGCTCCCGCTTCTTCGGGCCGTCCGCGTCGATCGTCCATTCGGCGGAGGTGCCGTCGTCGATGGAGACGAATGTCGGCTCGCCGCCCATCGTCATCCGGACGTCACCGGCCTCGAGTCGCTTGTCGACCAGCGCTCCGACGCTCTGCACGGCCGCCCACTGCGCCGGCGTGTAGGGCAGGGTGACCCGCGGGTCCTCCTGGATCCGGCGAACAACGTTGGAGTACTCAAGGGTGGTCTGCGCGATGCCGGTGGAGCCGGTGATTGCCGCCGCGGTGGACGGGTGCGGGGTGGCCGACAGCGGGATGTGCCCCTCGCCGGCGAACAGGCCGGAGGTCGGGTCCATGCCGATCCAGCCGGCACCAGGGATGTAGACCTCTGCCCACGCATGGAGATCGGTGAAGTCGGCCGTCGGGCCGGACGGGCCGTCCAGCGATGCGATATC
Source organism: uncultured Actinomycetota bacterium (assembly GCA_963730295.1). Taxonomy (GTDB): domain Bacteria; phylum Actinomycetota; class Actinomycetes; order Mycobacteriales; family Nakamurellaceae; genus Nakamurella. Next base: position 720,655 of record CAVSRE010000022.1, read on the forward strand.
CGAGGTGAGCTGGACCAGGTAGCCGGAGACGAAGCGGGATGCGAGCCCGAGTTCGCGGAGCAGCGAGACCAACAACCAGGCTGAATCCCGACAGGAACCAATGGCCGAACTCAGGGTGTGGTCCGGCGTCTGCACGCCGGGTTCCATTCGCACCGAATACCCGACGTCGTGCTGGATGGCACCGTTCAGCTGCACCAGGAAATCGACGATCGCGGTGTCCGGCTGGATGGTGAAATTCTTCAGCCAGTTCGTCACCAGCGGACCCGGCCCGCTCCCCGGCTCCCGCTCGTCGACCGGCCGGAGGTAGGGCTCGAGATCGCTCTCCAGATCTGGCGGGTAAACGAACCCGTAGTGCTCCGCGTACTCCTCGATGAAGAAGTCGAACGGGTTGACCACCGTCAGGTCTGCGACCAGGCCAACCGTGATGGACAGCTCGTTCGCCCGCTCCGGGAACACCAGTCGAGCCATGAAGTTGCCGAACGGGTCCTGCTGCCAGTTGATGAAGTGGTCGGCCGGCTCGACCGTCAGCGAGTACGCGTCGATCTGCGTCCGCGAGTGCGGCGCCGGACGCAGTCGAACCACGTGCGGGTGGATGGTCACAAGACGGTCGAAGCGATACGTCGTGCGGTGCTCCAACGCCACCTTGATCCCCACGCTGATCCCTTCACATACGTCATCGGCCGGCGACCGAGGCGAGCCTGGACCACCACTGCCGCGCTACCCGCGGCATTCCGCTCGACACACTCTAAACAGGTCAGTGTTTCCGGCATGGAACGGGCGGAGTCCGAGAACCACCGCTACGGGTTCAGTCAGGGCGGAACGCTCGCCCTACTCTCGCAGCGACCCAACCGCGGCTGGCAGGCCGCCATGATCAACGTTTCGGACCATTTGACGTCGCAGAGCAGCGCGAAATCGACCGAAGCGTTGATCATGGACGCGGGTCAGCCACCACTGGGCGAATCCTGGGGTTTGGTGGGCGGTGGGGTGTCGACGCCGGCCTCCTTGGGCTTGGCAGGCGGTGGCGTATCCACGCCGGCCTCCTTGCGTTGCTGCGCGGTGATCGGCGCGGGCGCCTGGGTGAGCGGATCGAACCCACCGCCGGACTTGGGGAAGGCAATGACCTCACGCAACGATGACGCACCGGCCAACAGCATGACGATCCGATCCCAGCCGAGGGCGATCCCCCCGTGTGGTGGCGCACCGAACGAGAACGCATCCAGCAGGAAACCGAACTTCTCCCGCGCCTGCTCCTGCGTCAACCCCATCACCGCGAAGACCCGTTGCTGAATATCCGCCCGGTGGATACGGATCGAGCCGCCGCCGATTTCGTTGCCGTTGCAGACGATGTCGTAGGCATAGGCCAGCGCCGAACCAGGATCGGTGTCGAAGGTGTCGAACGATTCGGGCTTGGGCGAGGTGAACGCGTGGTGCACGGCGGTCCACGTACTGCCCGCACCGCCGACGGTGACATCGTCGGTCTCGTCCGTGCGCTCGAACAGCGGCGCGTCAACGACCCAGCAGAACGCCCAGGCCCTTGTCGTCGATCAACCCGCCGCGCTTGCCGATCTCCAACCGGGCCGCACCCAGCAGTTCCTGCGAGGACTTGCGGGCGCCGGCCGCGAAGAACACTGCGTCACCGGGCTCGGCGCCGACGGCTGCGGCCAACCCATCCCGCTCCGACTCGGAGATGTTCTTGGCGACCGGGCCGCCGAGGGTGCCATCGGCGGCGATGGTGACGTACGCGAGGCCCCGGGCGCCGCGCTGCTTGGCCCACTCCTGCCACGCATCGAAGCCCCGGCGCGGGGTGCTTGCGCCACCCTTCTGCACGACGGCCCCGACGAACGGCGCCTGGAACACCCGGAACGGCGTTTCCGCGAAGTACTCGGTGAGTTCGGTCAACTCGGTGAGCAGCCGCAGGTCGGGCTTGTCCGAGCCGTACCTGTTCATCGCTTCGGTGTAGGTGATCCGCGGGATCGGGGTGCTGATCTCGTGCCCGATGAGACGCCACAGGGCAGTGACCACCTGCTCACCGACGGCAATGACGTCGTCCTGGTCGACGAAGGACATCTCGATGTCCAACTGGGTGAACTCGGGCTGCCGGTCGGCGCGGAAGTCCTCATCCCGGTAGCACCGGGCGATCTGGTAGTACCGCTCCATCCCGGCGACCATCAGCAGCTGCTTGAACAGCTGCGGGGACTGCGGCAGGGCGTACCAGGAGCCCGGCTTGAGCCGGGCCGGCACCAGGAAGTCCCGAGCACCTTCCGGGGTGGACCTGGTCAGGGTGGGAGTTTCGATCTCCACAAAACTCTGGGCGTCCAGGACCGTGCGGGCGGCCCGGTTGACCGCGGCACGCAGCCGCAGCGCGGCGGCCGGGCCGGATCGGCGCAGGTCCAGGTAGCGGTACTTGAGCCTGGTCTCCTCACCGACGGTGATGGTGTCGTCGATCTGGAACGGCAGCGGTGCGGACTCCGACAGCACCTCGCAGGATGGTGGCTTCGACCTCGATGTCACCGGTCGGCAGGTCGGGGTTGGCGTTGCCCTCGGGCCGCATCGCGACCGTGCCGGTCACTCTGATGCAGAACTCACTGCGCAGCGCGTGGGAAGCCTGCGGCGGCCTCGCCGCTGTGAAAAACCACCTGCGCGATGCCGGAGGCGTCCCGCAGATCGATGAAGATCACCCCGCCGTGATCGCGGCGGTGGGCGACCCACCCGGCGAGGGTGACGGTCGCGCCGTCGTCGGAGGGACGCAGGGAGCCGGCGGTTCGATCGCGGAGCACAAGGATTCCTCTGGCAGCGTTGGATCAGGAACGGGCGGATGACCCGACGATCCTACGGCGGGCAACTGGGCCGTCACCGCCGCCGCCGAGCACCGCCGTTCTTCGATCCGGTTGACCGGCGCTACCCGGCCGTCGACTCCCGTCAGGGCGTAGCCACCCGCAATGAGCTCCATCGAACGGAGCTTTGCCGCCAGCCCGTGGGCTCTGGTGGAGACCAGCATTTCCTTGACACCGAACCGATCTACCAGCGCATCCAGGCCGTCGGCAACCTGCTCGGCGGTGCCGATCACGGCAGTCGCGTTCATCGCCCGGACCAGCTCACGTTCGGCAGGGCTGTAGGGATATGCCGCGGCCTGCTCGGGGGTCGGAATCTCCTGCAGCCGGCCAGACCGCAGCAGCACCATCGACAGCGCACCGGCACCGGCCTCGAACTCGGCCTCTTCCTGGGTGTCGGCGGCCAACGCGGTGACGCCGATCATCGGGTACGGCTCGTCGAGGACGTCGGACGGCTGGAACAACGATCGATACAGGTCCAGCGCCGCATCGGTGTTCGATGCCGCCACCGGCAAAGTGGTGGGCGAACGCGAACGGCAGACCCTCCCGGGCAGCCAACCGTGCACCGTAATCGGACGAACCGAGGATATAGACCGGGACCGGAATCGCCGGGGTGGTCTTGATCCGGGAGTATGGGTGGTCCGCCGGGAAGTCGCCCTTCATGAAGTGCTGGAGTTCTTCGAGTTGGTCCGCGAAATCGTCGGAACCTTGTCCTTGCAGCCGCCGGCGCAGGGCGTGGGCGGCCAATTGGTCGCTACCGGGCGCTCGGCCGAGACCCAGGTCGATCCGGCCCGGATTCAGTGCGGCGAGCGTGCCGAACTGTTCGGCCACCACCATCGGTGCGTGGTTCGGCAACATGACGCCGCCGGATCCCACCCGCATCGTGCTGGTGTTGGCAGCGAGATGGGCCAGCAGGACGGCCGGCGCGGATGACGCAACCGCAGGCATGCCGTGGTGCTCGGCGACCCAGAATCGATGGTAGCCAAGCGCTTCCGCGCGAACAGCAAGAGCGGTGGTGTCCGCCAGCGCTTCGGGAACGGAACTACCGACGCCGACGCCGGCCAGTTCCAGCACAGACAGCGTGAACGGACGCCTGCCGTTCGCGACCGCTCCGGGCGCGGAGATTTGGGTTGTTGTCATATCTGTCGTCGTGCTCACGCAGAAGTCCTTTCGTCAGACCATCACTTCAGTCCAACCGGTCTTCGAGGCGGGCTGTTCCCTGTGGCGGTGATGACGTTTCGCACCGCTACCGAAATCGACAGCCTTACGTACATCGGCCCGGGCACGCCCGGCAATGGAGCGCCGGGCATGTCCGAGCCGATGACGATAGGGCGTCAGGATCTGCTGAGTGGGTGTGGTGAATCGTCCTGAGCGGGCCGACGTTGGTAGGCACGAACGTGCTCGCCCAGGCCGGACAACCGCTCCGACCGTTCTGCCGTGCCCGCTGATGCTTTCACCCATTCCACGTAGACCCGCTGGTCATCGGGGCGAAGTGCGTCGAATGCCGCGAGTGATTCGGCGTCGGCCTGCAGAACTTCCGCCATGTCATCGGGGACTGCGACGCCTTTGTCGGTGATCATTGTTAATCCTCCCTTGTGCGCGAACAGCTTTGACCAGTCTCCCCCTTTCCCGACGGCCCTGCCAGGAACTCGCGAGGTTTGCGACCGAAGGTGGGCCAATCGGCGTCGCGTCCAGAGCAACGCAGTCGTCCAGCGATCAGTGAGGGTCAGCTGGTTCCGCCTTGTGCCGATGCCGTTTCCCGGGCAGTGAAGTACTCCCGCTCCGCGGTGGTCCTCGCACACTCCGCGGCCGCCCGCCAGTTCGTTGCCGCTTCGTCATGACGACGTAGTCCATCCAGCATCAACGCCCGGGCACCGAACGCGTACGGGTACTTCTCCAGGCCACCCAACGCGATGACCTCATCCAGGTCGGCCAGGCCCTGGGCCCACCCGACCAGGTGCGCCATCGCCACGCACCTGCCCACGGCGATCGTCGACGAGGGTTGCAGGCGGAGCAGCGCGCCGTACAGCTCGACGACCCGGCGCCAGTCGGTCGCGGCGAGATTCGGCGCGCCGGCGTGTTCCGCCGCGATCGCGGCCTGCAGCGTCATCGGTCCGTGGCTTTCGCTCCCGGACACCGCCGCCCCGAGCTGGTGAAAGACCCTGGTCGATCATCGCCCGATCCCACCGGCTGCGGTCGACGTCCGCCAGCACCACCTGGGCTCCGTCGTCGTCCACCCGTCCGGCCGAACGGGCCCGGGTGAGCAGGATGAGCGACAGCAGCCCGCGGAACTCGGCATCCTGCGGCCGCAGCATCGACAACGCCCTGGCCAAATACTGCGCGCGATCTGCCAGATCGTCATCGGCCAGGTCGACACCGGATCCGGCCGTGTGCCCGAGTGTGAAGGCAAGGTAGACGACGCGCCGGACCGCCGGCAACCGCGCATCGACGGTGGCGTCATCGGGCAGGTCAAGCGCCGGCCCAGCGGCCGCGAGGCGCTTCTTCGCGCGCGTCAACCGGGCGGCCATCGCCGTCTCGGCGATCAGGTAGGCAGCCGCGATCGCGGCCGTCGGCACTCCGCAGGCCAGCCGCAGGGTCAACGCAACCTGGTCGGTTTCCGAAATGCGGGGATCACAGCAGAGCACCACCAACCGCAGGTCCTCGTCTCCCACGACGCCGACGTCCGCCGCGATGTCGGCGGCGCCGACCGCAGGTCGCAGGCCGCCGGCGACCCGGACGAGCGCCCGCCTGGCGGCCTGCGCGGAACGGATCCGGTCGATCGCGCGTCGTCTGGCCGCGGTCACCAGCCAGGCCTCGACGGAGGCGGGCACCCCGCGTTCCGGCCAGGTCTGCAGGGCCAGCAGAAAGGCATCCGCTGTTGCTTCCTCGGCGATGTCGAGATCCCGTACCGACCGCAGGGTGATGGCCAGAACCCGGCCGGACAGCTCTCGCTGAGCCCTGGCCGCCACCTCCGCGACGGCGGGCGGGATCATGCGACCGAGCCAGAAGTCATCGGACCCAGCTGCTCATCGGCCGGGTCAGCCGCCGAATTCCCAGATGGGACGGAGTTCGATGTGACCGAATCCGGCGGGGCAGAGCTTCGCCAGGTCGAGCGCCGTCGCATCGTCGGCCGCCTCCACCAGGTAGTAGCCACCGACAACCTCTTTGAGCTCGGGCAGCGGGTTGTCGACGGTGTGAACGTCAGCGGTCCTGGTTCCCCGTAGGTAGGTCGCGGTGGCCGTTGGCTGCAACGCCTCGCCACTGAGGATGCTGGCCCCGGCATCCTTGACGGCGGCGGCAAAGTCAGCGTGGTTCTGCATGACCTCGGCAAATTCCGCCTCGCCGGATACTGCGTAGGCCGCTTCGGATTCGACGATCAGCATCATGTACTTCGGCATCGTGACTCTCCTTGTCTGCCAGTGGCAGGGGCTGCGGCGCCGCTCGTGCGATGCCGTCACCAATCCAGACGGAGCAGCATGCGCGGATTCGACATGTTGGTCATGCCCGATAGTGCCGCTGATGCCGGTCGCCCGCAGCGGTGAGTCGCGACGTGGGCCGGCTCACTATCGCCGGATGATCTTTATCGGTTATGATGAGTCGTTCTTGGAGTGTGTCGCGCCGCTCTCGACGACGGATTTCTCATCATTCGGGACTGCGACAGGAACCCAGCCAACCGGGCGGGTTCCCGACGCTCCTGGCCACCAATGATTGGTTTTGATGTCCTCCTCTGCTGCCCTTGCCTCTTCCAATGACTCTTCTGAATCGATCAACACGCCGGATGCGCTGAACGACGAATTCGCCCCGGACAGCGGCGACACCGCTGGTGTCGAGACCATCCTGATCGACGCCGACGATATCGACGTGGATACGACACCGCGTTTCACCGATCTCGATCTTCCCAGCCAGCTGCTGCGCGCGGCAGCGGACCTCGGCTTCGACATCCCCACCGCCATCCAGGCTGCCGCCATCCCCGCCCTGCTGGCCGGCCGCGACATCACCGGCGTCGCCCAGACCGGCACCGGCAAGACGGCTGCCTTCGGTATGCCGCTGCTCGCTTCGATCAGCGGTGCGCGCGGCGTGCAGGCGCTGGTCCTGACACCTACTCGTGAACTCGCGGTGCAGGTCGCCGAGGCGATCGCCACCTTCGCGGCGCATCTGCCGGCGATCACCGTCGTCCCGATCTACGGCGGGGCCAGCTTCCTGCCCCAGCGGGCCGCCCTCAAGGCCGGCGCGCAGGTTGTCGTCGGTACCCCCGGCCGGATCATCGATCACCTCGAGCGCGGCACACTCGACCTGTCGGGACTGAAGTTCCTGGTTCTCGATGAGGCCGACGAGATGCTCCGGATGGGCTTCGCCGAGGACGTCGAGCGCATCCTCACCGACGCCCCGGGCGAACGGCAGACCGCGTTGTTCTCCGCGACGATGCCGCCGGCCATCCGGTCCATCGCCCGCAAGCACCTCAACGACCCGATCGACATCGCGGTGTCTCGGCAGTCCTCGACGGTCGACGCCGTCCGGCAGACCTACGCCATCGTCCCGTTCCGGGACAAGGTCGACGCCCTGACCCGGATCCTGCAGGTCTCCGACGGCGACGCCACCATCGTGTTCGTCCGGACCAAGGACGCCTGCGACCAGGTTGGTGCCGACCTCATCGCCCGCGGCGTTTCCGCCGCGGCGATGAACGGTGACGTGCCGCAGAAGGAGCGCGAACGGATCATCGAGCGGCTGCGTGACGGCCGACTGGACGTGCTCGTCGCGACGGACGTGGCCGCCCGCGGCCTCGACGTCGAGCGGGTCGACCTGGTCGTCAACTTCGACGCACCCGGTGAGCCGGAGTCCTACGTGCACCGCATCGGCCGTACGGGCCGCGCGGGTCGCGCCGGAAACGCGCTGACGTTCTTCACCCCGCGCGAGATCGGCCGGCTGCGGGCGATCGAGCGGGCCACCCGCAACACCCTCGAGCAGATCACTCCCCCGTCCGCCACCGACGTGGCTGCGCACAAGGCGACGAAGGTGCTGGCGCAGGCCGTCGAGCGCCTTGCCGGTGGACCACTGGATCACTACCGCAAGGCGGTTGCCGTCTTCCTGGCCGAGCAGGATCTGTCCGCGCACGAACTGGCGGCCACCCTGCTGGCGCTCGCTGCCGGCGATGACGGCAAGCGGGCCGAGCACGTCCGGACCGCATCGTTCGCTCCCGAACGCGCGGAGAGCCGCTCCGGTGGCCGCTTCGACAGCGATCGATCCGCCCCGGAGCGCAGTGGGCGTCGCCGCGATCCGATCGGCCCGCGCTACCGGGTTGCCGTCGGCCACACCCACGGCGTGCGGCCCGGCGGCATCGTCGGCGCCATCACCGCCGAGGGTGGCCTGAACGGCAAGGATCTCGGCCGCATCGACATCTACGACACCTTCTCCACCGTCGAGATCGCCGGTCAACTCTCCCCCGCTGCCTTCGGCCGCATCTCCGCAGCCAAGGTCAGCGGCCAATCGCTGCGCCTCGAGCTGGACTCCGGCGAGTACGACGGCCGTCGGGCGGGCGTTCCGCGCTCGGCGTCGCACGGACCGCGCCGGTCCGGCCCGGGCCGCGACGGCGAGCACCGCCCGGTTCGGGAGCGTCGCTCCTACGCGCGCTAGTCGGCACAAGCCAGCCAATCGGGCCGGCGACTTCACGGGGTACCCATCCCCGGGGGTCGCCGGCCCGCTGGCATGATGGCCCAGTTCGCCTGCCGTTTGGTCGCAATGAACAAGGAGGCGCAATGACCACGCTTCGGGTTGCAGTCGCCACCCCACTCCCGACCGGACTACGGCACCTGATCACCGACGTCGATCCGGGCGTCGAATTGCTGGTCGACGACGACCTCTTGCCGCCCATGCGGTATCCGGGCGATCACGACGGTGACCCCGCCTACCACCGCTCTCCGCAGCAGCAGGCGGCCTTCGATTCCCTGCTCGCCACAGCTGATGTGCTGTACGGCATCCCGGACACCAAGCCGGCCACCCTCGGCCCGGCGATTCGCGCCAACCCCGCTCTGCGTTGGGTGCACACCATGGCCGCCGGTGGCGGTGGTCAGGTCAAGGCCGCAGGATTGTCCGACCGCGAACTTTCCCAGGTTGTGTTCACCACCTCTGCCGGGGTACACGGCGGAACGCTCGCCGAGTTCGCGGTGTTCGGTGTGCTGGCGGGGGCCAAGGATCTGCCGCGCCTGCTCGCGTTACAGGCGAAGCGCGAGTGGCCCGAACGGTGGGCGATGAAACAGGTCAGCGAACAGACGGTGCTGGTCGTGGGCCTCGGCGGCATCGGCGGGGAAACCGCCCGGCTACTCAAAGGTTTGGGAGCAACCGTGCTCGGAGTCAAACGAACCGCCGAACCGGTGCCCTTTGTCGACGAAGTACGCGGAGACGATGCCCTCCCGGCGCTGGCTGCCCGCGCGGACGCCATCGTCGTCACCCTGCCCGGTACCGACGCCACCACCGGTTTGATCGGCGCTGAGGTGTTGCAGGCGGCCAAGCCCGGAATTGTCGTGGTGAACGTGGGCCGCGGCACCGTGATCGACGAGCCGGCGCTGATCGCCGCACTGCGGTCCGGGCAGGTGTCGTCCGCGTATTTGGACGTCTTCGCCACCGAACCGCTGCCGATCGAATCGCCGCTGTGGTCCATGCCAACGGTCGTCATCGCACCCCATACGGCTGCGCTGAGCCCAGCCGAGGACCGCCGGATCGCCGAGCTGTTCGCAGACAACCTGCGGCGCTTTCTCCAGGGGCAACCGCTACGGAACGTCATGGATACCAAGGACTTTTACTGACCCAGCAGGTCGGTGCCAGACCACGGACGCCCATCAACCCGCGGGTCCACCCGGCGGGCGAGCTGTGGGTAGTCGATGACCACGCCGTCGCGGTCCACGCTGAGATCTGCTGCGAACGAGCGGTGCCGCCCCAGAAAACGGACCACCGATGTGCCGTCGACGTCGACCCGACGAAGTTGGTAGACCTGGTCACTGCGAATGACGCGCAGGCTCGGCACCTCCACCCACGCCATCACGAAGTCGACCTCACGACCGGGAGTCGATCCGCCGGTGTGCTTTGCCGACCCCGAGCCCGGCAGGACTGATCGCAGCATTGGCATGGTGTTGGTCAGGGGGCAAAGTCCGAGATCGCAGTCGTCGGCGCCATTCAGGCTCGGCGGATCGACGATGCCGGGTAATCCCCCACTTCCGGGATCCCAGTCCGAGCCGTCAATGGTCAACAATCGGCCGCGGGTCGTCATCGGGACGCCGTCGGCGCGTCCCTCCGACGACCACCGACCCGCGGCGTCGCGCACCAGCGCCAGCCGGCGCGACCATGTCGGCGCGGTGACCTGCACGTCCAGTGAGCGGGTGACCCAGTTGGCTCCGGTCCGCAGCGACCATCGCAGCTGATAGTCCGGAGTTTGACTGGTTCCACTGCCGGACAACCGATCTCGATCGAGTTTGACTTGGGCGTCATCGAACCGGTGCAGGTCGTCGACACCCTGCCAGCGGACTGTCCGTTGCAGCAAAGGGGACTCCTTTTCGGCATGACGTTCGATCAGCTCGCGGACCGGACCAGGTCAAGTGCCGCAGGCTTTTAGAACAACTGGGGCTCCGGCTGCCCGGCCGTACCTTCGCCTTCGGACGCCTGGGGCAGACTACCGAGCGGGAATGACGAATCGCGATCACCCGGCACACCCCGGACCGGATTGTCCCTGGCACCCATGGGCCGGTCGCCGGATCGGCCCAGACCAAACTGCGCACTGATCGCCTTGATCCGGGCCGCGAGCTCACGGCGGTAGTCCACGGGCAGGTTCGAGCCGCGCGAATAAAGACGCTGATACGGCTCCACCAGATCGGGTCGATGCTCGGCCAGCCACCGGAAGAACCACTCCCGGGCACCCGGTCGCAGGTGCAAACCGATACCGCTCACCCCGGTGACGCCGGCTTCGGCGAGCTCGGCCACCAGCGCGGTGATCTGTTCGGCGGTGTCGGTCAGGTACGGCAGCAATGGCGCGATGAACACCCCGCACGGCAGGCCGGCGGCCCTGATCCTGCGCACCAGATCGAGCCGCGCCCGCGGCGTCGGGGTGCCCGGTTCCAGGGTGGCCTGCAATTCGGGGTCGAGCAGCGCCAACGAGACACCCAACCCGACGGACACCGAAGACCCGGCGGCCGCAAGCAGGTCGAGGTCCCTGGACAGCACGGTGCCCTTGGTCAGGATCGAGAACGGCGTCCCGCTATCTCCCAGCGCCCGGATGACGTCGGGCATCAACCGGTACCGTCCCTCGGCGCGCTGGTAGGGATCGGTGTTGGTTCCCATCGCGACGTGCTCACGCCGCCATTTAGGCGCCGTCAGCTCCTTGCGAAGTACCGTTCCGATGTTGACCTTCACGACGATCTGGGTGTCGAAGTCGCGCCCGGTATCGAACTCCAGGTAGGAGTGCGTGTTTCGCGCGAAACAGTAGACGCAGCCGTGGGTGCAACCCCGGTAGGGGTTGATCGTCCAGCCGAACGGCATCGGCGAGTTGCCGGGCACCTTGTTCAGTGCGGACTTGCTGTGCACCTCGTGAAAGGTGACGCCAGCGAACTCGGGCGTGCGAACCGTGCGGACGAACCCGGACAGCCGACCCATCCCGGGCAGCGCCGACGAATCTTCGACACCGAGTGATCGACCCTCCCATCGCATCGCCCTATTCGAACAGATGTTCGTTCCGAATTCAAGCAGGCACCGCCGACCATCCCGGGCCGTGCGGCGGTCGCACCCAGGGTCAGACTTCGATCGGCACCTCGAAAATCTGGTCATAGGGGTGCCCGGCCCGTTCGTGAATGCGCTGCACCGCTTCCTTGCTCGGCCCGGTGGACAAGCAGAACACTTTGCCCGACTCCGGGTCCAGCCAGGCCTTCTCGAAGTGCATGCCCTCATCGCTCTCGATCGCGAGGTCTGCCTCGTGTGCAGCCTTGAGCTGATCGGCCGTCGCACCGACGAATCCCTCGTGCACATCCATAAACGTTGCCATGAGTGTTCCTTTCGTTGACAAGTTTGCGGATCGGTCCTACAAGCCTAGTCTCGTCGAGCGCTTGGCACATCGGTCATTGCACCTACCAAGCCCCCACTTCGGTCGCATTGGACCAAGGCCTCGGTGCCCTACAATCACGGCCATGGCCGCGCATCTGCCGCGGGACGACGAAGCTTTGGCCGAGCCCGCGGGTCGCGAGAACCTGTTGTGCCCGATCGGCCGCGCCGATCCGGCGGCGCCTGACGGCGGTGGTAGCGGTGAGCGATAGCGGCGGTCCGGACAGGGCCGACACGGTGGTGCTGCCCTCTGGTGCGGTCGTGAAGGGACGCCGGCTGACCGACGTTCCGGCCACGCCCGCCGATTTCCTGCTCGCGCTGGCCGACGGGCCACTCCCGCCGTGGCCATATCGGCGCATCGCCTGGCCCGACTTCTGGATCCCGACCAATCGCGAAGACGCGCTGACCGCGCTCGGCGAGGGCCTGCAGCGGGCACGAAGTGGTCAGCTGGTCGAGGTGGCGTGTCACGGCGGTCGAGGGCGGACCGGCACCGCGTTGGCAGCGTTGGCGGTGATGGACGGAATGCCCGCGAGCCAGGCCGTCGACTGGGTGCGTCAGCTGTATCACCCCGACGCAGTCGAGATGCCCTGGCAAGCATGGTGGGTGCGCCGGATCAAGCCGAGCCAGGGTTCCTGACGACTCGCTGATGCCCGCGCTCCGGCGCCGGTTGATCCGGTTGATTCCGCTCACGATCGGGTACCGAATTTCCGGTTGTTGCCGGCGGTTCCCGTAGCCGATGACACCGCACGGCGAAGTTTGCCGTGCGCGAGGAATCGAGGAGGTCCGCAAAGTGATCATCGACTGTGCCGTGTATCGCGACGGCCGGCGGCAGCATTCGACGGCGATGACGCTGGAGGAGGCCGCGGCGTCGCGGAAACCCGGATCATTCGTCTGGTTGGGTCTTCCTGCCACTCACCTTCGTGACCGGCTTCTTCGGCCAGAACTTCGGCTGGCTGGTCGACAACATCGGCAGTGCCGAGACTTTCGCCATATTCGGTATCGGCACCCTGCTGTTCTCGTGTCTGGTGGTGCTGGGCTGGTTCCGGATCACCGCACGCGAACGGGCCAGGGAGATCATCTCCTCGGCGGCACCGCTGCAGGAGGCGTTGCCGCAGTGACGCCGGTTGGCTGATCGCCGACGGCGTAACCGAGAGCGCCCATTTCCCGGCGACCGGGACGTTGAATGAGGAATGACTGTCGGAACCGTCCCGCGTGGCGATGAAGTGGCGATGAAGTGGCGATGAACACCCCAGTTGAGCCGCGGGTTCCCGATCCCGGGGACCTGTCGGACCAGGCGATGGACGCCTATTCGCGGGTGGTGAGCCAGGTCGCCGCCACCGTCATCCCGCACGTCGCATCGCTCAGCGTCCGTAGCCGCGGGCATGGCGGCCGCACCCAGCAGGGCTCCGGGTCAGCGGTCCAATTCACCGAGGACGGTTACCTGCTGACCAACGCCCACGTCGTGGCGGATGCCGAATCCGGGACGGCCGAGTTCGCCGACGGCACCGAAACGACAATCGACGTCGTGGGTTCCGACCCGCTTTCCGACCTGGCAATCGTCCTGGCCCGCTCGCCGGTCCCGTCGGGCTCGGTCACCTTCGGCAATGCCGACGATCTTCGCGTTGGACAGCTGGTCATCGCCGTCGGAAACCCGTTGGGGCTGGCCGGATCTGTCACTGCCGGGGTGGTCAGCGGGTTGGGCAGATCGCTGCCCACCCGTTCCGGCAGCGCGGGCCGGGTGATCGAGGACGTGATCCAGACCGATGCTGCGCTCAACCCCGGCAACTCCGGTGGGGCGCTCGCCGACGCAGCAAGCCGGGTCATCGGCATCAACACCGCCGTCGCCGGAGTCGGCCTCGGGCTGGCGGTCCCGATCAACAACACCACGCAGCGCATCATCGCTGCGTTACTGCGAGACGGCCGGGTCCGGCGCGCCTACCTGGGTCTGGTCAGCCGGCCTTCACCGCTGCCGGCGCAGCTGGTGGCAAAGACCGGCCGGCGCAACGGTTTACGGGTCGTCGAGGTGGTGACGGGTTCGCCCGCGCATCGTGCCGGGCTCACCGGCGGCGATTTGCTACTGACCGCGGGACGCCGGCCGGTGACGGACGCGCAGAGCCTGCAGCGCCTGCTCTTCGACGATGCGATCGGCCGGCCATTACCCATCACCGTGTGGCGCAGGGGTGCCATGGTCGACGTGATCACGACGCCAACCGAGCTGACCGGGGCAAGATCCGTTCCGTAAGGCGTCCCGACACGGTTCTCAGATAGGCCTGATGCGATCGCATCAGCAGGTATGATGCCATGATGCGAACGACCATCACGCTGGATTCGGACGTCGAGGCGCTGCTGAAGAAATTCATGGACGAACGCGGGCTTTCGTTCAAGGAGTCCGTCAACAACCTGCTTCGCACGTCCCTGCTGCCCGACGTGGCTCGCGCCGACTATTCCTTCCAGACCTACGAACTCGGCGAACCATCAGTTCCGCTGGAGCGTGCACTTCGGTTGGCCGGCGACCTCGAAGACGAAGAGATCGCCAGGAAGCTCAGCGTGGGTCGCTAGTCGGACCCGACGAAGGAGGGGCCGCCAATCGATACAGCAGGAGTGCCCTGCAACAACCTGGCGACGCAGGAGTCAGGTTATTCAGGGCACTCCAAGTGAAGATCGTTGATGCAAACGTGCTGCTCTATGCGGCGAATTCGGGCAGCGTGCAGCATGTGACCGCATACCGCTGGCTGGTCCGCGCGCTGGCGGGTTCGGAGGCAATAGGGCTTCCCTGGATGAGCCTGCTGGCATTCGTCAGGGTCAGTACCAATCCGCGAGTGTTCGACTCCCCGCTGCCGATTGCTTCGGCCTTCGACTTGGTCGATTCGTGGTTGGCCCAACCAACCGCCACCGTCGTCGCACCGACCCTCCGTCATGCCGCCGTGCTGCGAGGGCTGCTCGAACAGGCTGGGACCGATGCCAATCTCACCACGGATGCACACCTTGCCGCCCTCGCCGTCGAGCACGGCGCGGAGGTGGTGACGTTCGACAGGGATTTCGCGCGATTCGCGGTGAAGGTCTACCGGCCGCAGTAGACCTATCCTTCCCGCCGGGGACCCCGCATTGAGTTTTCCTCAACGAAGCAGGGCGTCCACCAGATCATGGGACCAACTCGGCTCGGCCGGGAGCCCGATGAAGATCGCGCGGATATACAACGGCCCCAGGATCGTGTCGGATGCCCGGCCAGACACGAAACGGCCTAACCTGATCGATCGTGCGAAACCCTTTGCGCCGGCCTGATCTCAGCGGTTTTCCGTGTCTGACCGCCGACGACACGGGCAGCCACAGTGAAATTCGGGCGCTGTTTCTGGGCACCAGCAGCATTCTGCTGCGCGATCATCAGACCGCAGTGCTGGTCGACGGCTTCTTCAGCCGGCCCGGCCTGCACCGGATACTGCTGCGCCGGATCGGACCTGACCGGAAGGTGATCTCCGATTGCCTGACTCGGGTGGGACTCAAGGCGATATCCGCGGTGCTGTGTGCACACTCCCATTACGACCATGCCTTGGATTCCCCGCTGATCGCCGAGCAGTACGGCGCCGTTCTGGTCGGCTCGGAGTCCACCGCGTTCATCGGTCGTGGATATGGGCTACCGGAAGGCCGGATGCGGGTGGTCTCGGATGGCGAAAATCTGCAGTTCGGCGCGTTCGCGGTGACCATGATGCACAGCCTGCACAGCCCCGGTGATGCCTTTCCCGGGGAGATCACTGCCCCGCTGAGTCCGCCGGCGCGAGCGAGTTCGTGGCGGACCGGCACGGCGTACTCGATCTTCTTCGACCACCCCGCGGGGACGGTGCTGGTGCATGCCAGCGCGAACTACATCCCGGGAAAGCTCACCGACCGGCGGGCAGACGTGGTGTATCTGGGTATCGGCGGCCTGGGCAAGCAGACCTCGCAGTTTCGCACCCACTACTGGAATGAAGTCGTGCTCGCGACCGGCGCTCGGCGGGTCATCCCGGTCCATTGGGACGATTTCTGGCGGCCGCTGCGCAGTCCCCTACGACCCCAGAGGTACCTTTTCGACCGGGTCGACCTGGCGATGCAGTTTCTGATGATTCAGGGCCGCCGGGACGGCGTCGAGGTTGTGTTGCCGGAATCGTGGACCGAAGTCGAACCCGTTCCACTGGCGCAAAAAGGCGACCGACCCGACACTCACGGCTGATCGGGACTACTCGCCCTCGCCTGCATTCCGCGCGGCCTCGGCGTCGGCGTAGCAATTCCCACGAATGAAGTACCCAGGGCAAGCGGCGGCCGCCGCCTGATAGGCCTCGAGAGTGGCGTTGGGGTTATCCGGGTGTTCCAGAATGTACTGAGCCTGGATCTCGGCGGCGGTCGGCGATTCACCGCACGCCGTGCCACAGCGCAACTCGTCGCGAACGTCCTTGCCTGCGGCGATGCCCGCAGCGAGCGCGCGCGCTGCCGTCTGGGGTGACACCCACCCCCAGGTGTCGTACCAGCCCGCTGGCCCGTTGGTCGGTACCTCGGACGACACGGCTGGTGATCCGGGTGCAGGGGATGCTGTTGCCGACAGTTCCGGTGTCGTTGGATCCGCCGATCCTGGCCCCGATGATGCAGTGCTCGGCGTTTCTGCCGTCGGGACGCGCGACGTCGCGGCAACGCTCGAACTGGCTTGGACGCCGGTGCTCGTGCTGCCGGTGTCACCGGTCCCCGTCGCGGCACATCCGGCGAGCGCAACAGTCAACGCCGCACCGCAGACGGCCGTGAGAATTCTGGTCATGACGAAGCCCCGCAAGTCGTTCCCCTCCCGTGGTACCGGAACCAACCGAGCCGGTGCTCACAGTCTGACAGCAACCGGTCACTCTTTGTGGATGCGGCGTTCCACGGGTCGTGGAACCGATGACTTCACGGGCCGGTCGCCGTCTGCCCTCGTGCCAGTGCGTCGCCGGCCGTTTCCAGGCCGGGTGGGAGCCCGCGACACCGGAGAAGAGAGGTTCAACTGCCCATGAGTCCACAGCTACAGCAAATCGGCGCGATCACTATTTTCGTCGCGGATCTGCCGCGGTCACGATCGTTCTACCAGGACGTTTTCAGCTCTCCGGTGATCTACGAGGACGAGAATTCGGTGGTCTTCGACTTCTCCGGCACCATGATCAACCTGCTCGAGAACTCCGAGGCCATCGGCCTGGTCGAACCCGAAACGGTTGCCGATCGATCGGCGGGCTCGCGGTTCATGCTGTCGATCTGGGTGGACAATGTCGACTCCATCTGCCTGGAGCTCTCGGCACGCGGTGTCGACCTACTGAACGGACCCATTGACCGGGAGTGGGGAAAGCGGACCGCGAGTTTCGCCGATCCCGACGGGAACATCTGGGAGGTCGCACAGGACAGTCCGGTGACCGACGAAGAAGGGCTATGACGCGGGGTCGGCGAGGTGGGCGGCCAGCAACTGGGCCAGGGTCAGGCTCGGCAGCCCGGCCAGTTGCTCGATCTGGGTGCGGCAGGAAAATCCGTCGGCCAGCACGATGCTGTTCCTCGTGCGGTTGCCCAAGGCCGGCAGCAGCGCGTTGTCGGCGACGGCCAGCGACATCTCGTAGTGGCCCTTTTCCATCCCGAAGTTGCCGGCCAGTCCGCAGCATCCGTTGACCATTGTGAGAGTGGCACCCATGTTGGTGAGCAATCGTTGATCAGTGTCGAAACCCATCACCGCATGATGATGGCAGTGTGGTTGCACGATGAGTTCGAGCCCGGTTAGATCGGGTGCCCGCCAGGCGCTTTCAGCCGAAGTCCGGCCGGTCAGCAATTCGGCCAGGGTTCTGGTCGCGGCAGCCACCGTGCTGGATCGCGGGTCGTCGGGCAGCAGATCAACCAGATCCGACCGGAGCACCGCGACACACGACGGTTCCAGGCCTACGATCGGAATCCCCTGCCCCGCATACGGTCCCAGAATACCCAGAAGGCGACCGAGGCGTTTCTTCGCACCATCGAGTTGGCCGGTCGTGATCCAGGTCAGCCCGCAGCAGGCAGCCTGGTCCGGAACGATGACCCGGTACCCGGCGTCCTGCAGGACCGCGACGGCCGCATGGGCACTCTCGGGGCTCATCCCGTTGCTGAAGGAATCGGTCCACAGCACCACCGGTTCCCGCTTCTGTTGGCCCGAGACGACTTTCTCGTTCTTCCGGTACGACCGGTGGAACGTCGTCGGCGCAAACGCCGGTGCGGTGCGTCGCGGGTCGATCCCACCGGCGTTGAGCAACAACCGGGACAGCGGCGTGAACCGCAGGGCACGGTTGATCACAGCGGGACCGATGCGCGGAACCCTGTCGATCATCGAGATCCACCGGGGTAGTTGGCCGAGGCTGTAGTGGCTGACCGGCCGCTTCCGGCCCTTGTAGGCGCGATGCAGAACCTCTGATTTGTACTTGGCCATATCCACCCCGGCCGGGCAGTCGCTGGCACATGCCTTGCAGGACAGGCACATGTCGAGCGACTCATGAACCTCTTGGGAGGTGAAGTCCGGGATCAGGCTACCGTTGGTCAGTTCCTGGAGCACCCTGGCTCGGCCGCGGGTGACGTCCTTCTCGTCCCGGGTCGCCAGGAACGACGGGCACATGAATCCACCGGACGCGTTGTTGTCGGCCCGGCATTTCCCGATGCCGACGCAGCGGTGGACGGCCGTGGTGAGGTCTCCGTCATCGTGGGAAAAACTGAACCCGCCATCCGCGAGAATCGGTGCTGCCCTCGGTCGGCGCAGATCAGCATCGATCGCATTCGGCGCCACCAGGACACCCGGGTTCAGCAGGTTGTTCGGGTCGAACAATGCCTTCAGGCCGCCGAACAATTCAATTGCCTCGGGCGAATACATGATCGGCAGCAGTTCACTGCGGGCGCGACCGTCACCGTGTTCACCGGAGCACGACCCCCCGTGCTTCACCACCAGGTGTGCGGCATCGACCATGAACTGCCGGAACACCTCCGCCGACTTGTCCAGCGGGAAATCGATCCGTACGTGAATGCAGCCGTCGCCGAAGTGCCCGTAAGGAATACCGGTGACGTCGTAGCCGTCCATCAACATCTCGAATTCGCGCAGATACCGACCCAGATTGGCCGGCGGCACGGCGGCGTCCTCCCACCCCGGCCACGCCGCCCGCTGCCGAGGACTGCGTCCGGCCAAACCCGCACCGTCAGCACGGATCTGCCACAATGCGGTGGCGATCGGGCCGGCCGGTAGGAGCATCGAATCCAGGGCTCCGGCATCCCGGACCAGCGCGGCGGCAGAAGTCTGCGAACCGGCCAGGGTCTCCCCGCCGATCTCGACCATCAACCACCCGGCACCGCGGGGTAGGTCCGGCACCGGCCGTGCACCCTGTGCACCGCGGACGACGTCCACCAGCCTGGCATCAAGGCCTTCAACGGCCAGGGGCGAATGAGCGAGTACGGCGGGAACCGCATCGGCGGCCGATGGCATGTCCGGGTATCCCAGGACCACCAGCATCCGGGCGGGGCTGATCCGGACCAACCGCACGGTCGCCTCGGTGACGATCCCGAGCGTGCCCTCGCTACCGACCAGGGCTCTGGTCAGGTTGCGGCCGTTCTCCGGCAGCAAGTGCTCAAGGGAATACCCGGACACCTGTCGCGGGAATCTGCCGAACTCAGTCCGAATGACGGCCAGGTGCGCATTGACGAGCTCGTCAAGCCCCGAAACCTGTTGTCCGCCAACATCTGTGTTGACCAGTCGGCCGATCCCGTCGACCATGCTCAACGCGTGCACGTTGTCGGCCGTGCGGCCATAGGCGACCGCGTGCGGGCCGCAGGCGTTGTTGCCGATCATGCCGCCGATACTCGCTCTGTTCTGGCTGGACGGGTCCGGGCCGAAACGAAGGCCCATCGGCGCCACCCGCGACTGCAGGTCCGACAGAATGACGCCGGGTTCGACAAGAGCCGTACGGCTGCCCGGATCGACGGCAATGATCGTGTTGAGGTGCCGGGCAAAGTCGATGACGATTCCGGCACCGATGGCATTACCGGCGATCGATGTCCCGCCGCCCCGACCGGTCACCGGCACCCCGGTTTGCCGGCTGATCGCCAGCGTTGCCAGGACGTCATCGATGTCCACCGGTTCAACGACAACCGTTGGCAGCACGCGATAATTCCCGGCATCGGAGGAGTACTCCGCGCGCCGCCGCAGCCCGTCGGACACGTTCCCGCGGACGGCGCGCCGGAGCTGGCCGGCGACGCTCACCGCGATTTGCGCACCGGTCGGCAGGGGGGTTCTCACTCGTCTGTCCCAGGCATGGTGATGCCGACCCTAATCGGGCAGGATGCCGTGGCCCGTTGGGGCCGCCCTGACCATGCCAGGTGGTTGCGCTCAACGGGCAATCGTGGTCGGTAGCGGGATCTGCGCGGTCGCGCAAAGAAGTTCCGACGAGTGCCGTGACCGGAATTCAGTCACGGTCGTCGGTGTCCGGATCGAGGAGGGCGGCGGCGGCAATGTGGCGGGCGAGCACGATGAGCTTGATATTTGTTCGCTGCGACCGACGGCGAAGAAGTTCGAACGCCCGGTCGGCGGTCCATCCGTGGCGCTGCATGAGAATGCCCTGGGCCTGCCCGATCACGGTACGGGACAGCATCGCATGCTTCAGGTGGCGTTCGGTGATGATCGACGCAATGACAACGGACGCATGCGCTCCGATCACCCGGGCGGCGCGCAGGGCAGCGGTATCGACCCGACCCGGGTGCGCGGAATAGAGTTGGACGGTTCCCAGAGTGGTTTTCGTGAAAAGCCTTTGCGCGAGCACTCCCTGTATTCCCAGTGCGGCCGCGGCCGGCGACCAGCTGGGCCATCGCGATTCATCAGCCAGCTCGAAGCTCGTCTGGACCTGTTGGTGCCGCACCGCGTCGAATGCCGGACCTTCGTTGAACACGGCTTGCAGCAGATCACATTCACGTGCTCTTGCGTCGAGATGAGCGACGCTCTCCAATGACCCACCGGGGTTGAGCAGGCAGATACTTCCGGCTGTCCACGGACCGGTCTCGATCATCATCCCGATCAGCGCTTGCAGCGAGCTTTCCGCTGACCCGAGGGACACCGCGGACCGCAACGTCTCCGCGATCACCTGACTTGGCAGTCCCGGCTGACCGTGGTCGCCATCCGACCGGAGGTCCGACCCCACGACGAACCTCCCGTCGGAAAAACGGTCTAGTTGCGCACTGAGCGGCGCTTGCCGATGTTGATCCACAGCAGCAGGACGATGACCGACCCGATGAATGCGCCGATGATCCCCGAGGGCTGCAAGAAGCCGTCCTGGGCGTCCTTGTGGAAGATCAGGTATCCCAGGAATCCGCCGACGAATGACCCGACGACGCCGAGCACGATGGTCATGAGGATGGAAAGGTCCTGCCGTCCAGGCACAACGAGTCGTGCCAGTGCTCCGGCGATCAGGCCGATGACGATGATGCTGACGATCAGTCCGAGCATGATGTGCCTCCTTCTCACTGGACGTCCAGCACGCCCAGCTGAGCTGACCCCGGCAGAGCCGGGTGATCGACAACGTCGACCAGGGACCACTCAAACACCCCTGGGGGGGTTTCGGCACACCCCTAGGGGGGTTATTGTCACCCCATGGCCACCAGTTCACCGATCACCGTCGCGTTGGTCGACGACTATGACGTGGTGTTGCTCGGTGTGGCCCACATGTTCGACCAGTATCGGGACCGCATCGTGATAGCGGAGATCGACGCGAACAAGCCGCTCAGCGACACTGTAGACATCGCGCTGTACGACTCCTTCGCCCAGCCCGAATCCGACCACGACGAAATCGGGATGCTCGTCAGGAGTCCGCGTGCCCGTCGAGTTGTGGTGTACACCTGGAACTTTCATCCGGACCTGATCGAAAGCGCGCGCCAACAGGGCGCGCACGGCTACTTGTCGAAGACCATGCCGGCACGAGATCTCGTCGCCGCCCTGGAGGCGGTGCACGCGGGCGAACTCGTCGTCAGCGAGCCGCCGCCCCGGGCCCGCGCCACCAGCGGACTGAACTGGCCGGGCCGACGGGAAGGTCTGACCGACCGCGAGGCCGAGATTCTCGCCCTCATCACTCAGGGCAAGAGCAACGCCGAGGTTGCCGCGTTGTCCTACCTGAGCCCGAACACCGTCAAGTCCTACATCCGATCGATTTATCGGAAGATCGATGTCGGCAGCAGGACTCAGGCGGTTCTATGGGGCGTCGCAAATGGCTTCACCCCGGACCACAACCGCATCGACCACTGGCGCGGGGGCCCGTAACTGGACCGCGCGCGGGCTACCTTTCCTGGTGCAGAATGGTCGAAACAGCTTTCACGACATCGCCCAGCGGGCAGGGGTTCTGCTCGCCGCTGCGCAGGTCCCTGACCATCACGGTGCCGTCCGCCAACTCCCGGTCGCCGAGCACCAGCGCGATCCGGGCGCCGGAGGCGTCGGCCGCCTTCATCGCGGTTTTCAGCGCCCGACCGCCGTAGGCCAGGTCGGCGCGGAAACCGGCCCGCCGCAGCTCACCCGAGATCACTGCCAGCCGCAGCGATGCCGCAGCACCCATCGGCACACCGTAGACCTCGCACCGACTGAGCTCGCCGACCGCAATTCCCTCGGCCTGCGAGGCCAACAGCGTCCGGTCCACGCCGAGTCCGAACCCGATGCCGGACAACGACTGTCCACCGAGCTCGGCCATCAGCCCGTCGTACCGGCCACCGCCACCCATTCCCGACTGTGCACCCAACCCCGGGTGCACGAATTCGAAGGTCGTCCGCGTGTAATAGTCCAGCCCACGCACCATGCGCGGATTCAGCACGTACGGAATTCGCAGCGCGTCGAGCACGGTCCGCACCTGGTCGAAGTGTTCGCGGCAGGAATCGCACAGGTGATCGATCATCAGTGGCGCGTCGGCCAGCAGCGCCTGCATCCCCGGCCGCTTGTCGTCCAGCACCCGCAACGGGTTGAGTTCCGCGCGCTGCCTGGTCGCGTCGTCCAGGTCAAGGCCGGCCAGAAAGACCGTCAGCCGCTCGCGGTAGGCGGGCCGACAGCTCGCGTCTCCCAACGAGGTCACTTCGAGCCGGAAGCCGGACAGGCCGACCTCCCGGAAGCCTTCATCGGCGACCGCGATCACCTCGGCGTCCAATGCGGGGTCGTCGCTACCGATAGCTTCGATACCCACCTGTTGAAGCTGCCGGTAGCGGCCGGCCTGCGGGCGTTCGTAGCGGAAGAACGCGCCCGAGTAGACCAGTTTCACGGGTAGCGGGCCGCGGTCCAGGCCGTGTTCGATCACTGCGCGCATCACCCCGGCGGTACCTTCCGGACGCAGCGTCACCGACCGGCCACCGCGATCGGCGAAGGTGTACATCTCCTTGGAAACGACGTCCGTCGATTCCCCGACGCCACGGGCGAACAGCGCGGTCTCCTCGAACAGCGGGAGTTCTATCGGTGAATATCCGGCGTGGTCGGCCGCGCGGATCAGCGTGTCACGCACGGCCGTGAAGGAACGGGACGTCGGCGGGTAATAGTCCGGCACACCCTTAGGCGCTGTGAATTCGGTCATCGTCGTCAGATCAATCTGGTCAGGGAGTGAGAATGCTCGCTCTGTTCTGCGGTGCCCGATTGGGTCAACCCCAGCGGGATGGTGGCGCGTCGGGCAGGTGGTCAGGCGCTGGCCGACCTGCCCTCGGCATACTGAGCCTGGGCCAACGCGGCCGCAGTCAGGAACGGGTTGCCGGCCCTTTCCGCACCGATGGTGCTGGCGGGCCCATGTCCGGGCAGCACCACCGAGTCGTCCGGCCGGGTCAGCAGCCGTTCGTGGATCGAACCGAGTTCCTGCGACGCTGACCCCCCGGGCAGGTCGGTGCGGCCGATCGAGCCGGCGAACAGGGTGTCCCCGGTGAGCAGGATTTCCGGTCGATCGACGTCACCCGCCAGCCTGATCACGATCGCGCCCCCGGTGTGCCCGGGCGTGTGGTCGATCGTGATGGGAAGGCCGGCGAGGCCGGGTTCCAGCAGGTCGGAGAGTTCGAGAACGGTCGGCGGCCGGAGATTGCCCATCGGCATACCGGCGAGAGCGGCCTGCAGCTCCGGCGATAGCCCGGCCAGCGGATCATCGAGCATGTATTCGTCGGCGGGATGGATGTAGGCGGGTACATCGGCGGTCCGGCAGAACTGTGCCGCGGTCGCGGTGTGGTCCAGGTGCCCGTGCGTCAGGATCACCGCGGTCGGCCGCAGTCTGTGTTCCGCGAGCAGCGCGGCCAACCCTTCGGTGGCGTCCTGGCCGGGGTCGACGACGACGCAGCTCGCTCCCGGTTCGGCCGCGAGCACGTAACAGTTGGCCTGGAATGATCCGGCCGGAAACCCTGCAATCAGCACCCACTTACCCTAACGGCCAGTCCCAATCCAGACGTCGCACAGCGCGTTCACACCCGATCCACCCGGTCGACCCCCAGCTGTCACCTAGACTCCGGCGCGGGTCCGTCTTCTCTGCGGTGCCCGTTCTGATTGCGGGAGGACCACGCGTGCCCACCAACCAACAGCGTCGCGAAGCTGCCAAGCGAAAGCTCCAACGGCAACTGCAACGGCGCGAAGAGCAGGATCGCGCCCGCCGCCAGCGCCTCGTCATCATCGGCGTGGTGGCCGCCGTCCTGGTGATCTCCGGCGGCGTCTGGCTGTTTGTCTCCCGCGGATCGAGCAGTACCGCCTCCGACGCGAGCTCGTCCACGGCGGCGGACACCACCGGATCGGCCGAGACCAGCGCACCGACGACGCCCTGCAGCTACCCCACCGCGGGGACCGCCGCCAAGGACGTCACACCGCCGACCAACCTCGAACCACTGAACTCCGGCACTGTGGATTCGACCATCGTGCTGAACGGGCAGGACGTTCCGGTCAGCCTGAACCGGGCGATCGCTCCCTGCGGCGTCAACTCGTTCCTCTCACTGGCCACCCAGGGCTTCTATGACAACACCTCCTGCCACCGGCTCACCGTCAGCGAGCAGCTGAACATTCTGCAGTGCGGAGACCCCAGCGGTCAGGGCAATGGTGGTCCCGGCTACAGCTTCGCCACCGAGGCCGCGACCGATGCCACCTACCCGGTGGGCACGGTGGCACTGGCGAATGCGGGTCCGGACACCAACGGCTCGCAGTTCTTCATCGTCTACGGCAACACCCAGCTTCCGGCGTCGTACACGATCCTCGGCACGGTCTCCGGTGACGGCATGAAGGTCGTCGACGAGATCGCCGCCCAGGGTGTGCAGAACGGGGCGCAGGACGGTCCACCGGTCGCGACCACCGACATCGCCAAGGTGACCGTGCCAGGTGATGCCCTGGAAGGGACGGGAACGTACGCGACAGCGAGCCCGTCCGACCAGGCGACCGCGGGCCTGTCCACCGGCGGCGCAGACACCGCGTCCGTCGACACGGGAGCCGTCGACACCGGGGCTGCGTCGCCGACTGCCGAGGTCCCCCCGACCGCGGACGCAACAGCACCGGGGACGACGGGCGGCGCTGGCTGAGCCATCGCCACCGTTCACGACGTCACGGCGACGCCGACCGGCCAACAGGTCCGGGCCTACCGGATCCTGGCGTCGGGGCTCGATCGCACGGCACGCACGCTGACCGCAGGCGAAGGGTCCGTGCTGCCGGAGGACGGGGCGGCGTTGGTGGGCGGCCTGCGCGGCGCCGCCCGGACCACCCTGATCATCGGTTGATCGGCTGCGGGGAAGACGGCAGCGCGGGGCCGGGTGCGCGACCGGGCGGGCTCTTGACACGATGGGCAACATGACCGTCATCAAGATCAATGCCATCACCGTGTCCGCGGACAGCGGCGACGAACTCGCCAAGCGGTTCGCCGCGCGCGCAGGAGCCATCGACAACCAGGAGGGTTTCGAAGGTTTCGAACTACTCGCGCCCACCGACGAACGCACCACCTGGCTCGTCGTCACCCGCTGGCGGGATGAGGACTCCTTCAAGGCGTGGGTTACATCGCCCGCGTTCGGACACGGACACCGGTCGGCGGCGGAACGCGCCGGCGGTCAGGCGCCGCCGCCGGTGGGCGTCAGCAGCGAGCTGTGGTCCTACGAGATTGCCGGCGGCACGGGATTCACCGGCTGACCAGGAATCAGATCTGCCCGAAGAGTTGCTGTTTCCGGGCCTGGTACTCGGCGTCCCCGATGGCACCCGCCTGATGCAGGACCCGAAGTTCGGCCAGTTCATCCAGGGGGTCACGACGTCGGGACGGGCCGTCCGGCGGTGGACTCTTGGCCTGCTGGACGGCGAGTGTGAGGGTCTCTGCCTGATTGCCCAGGATCTGGTCGGCGACGAAGCTGCCCGACCGCGTGGTGACGTCCATGACGCCCATCCCACGGTGCTTCCGGGATGCAACGGACACCACGTCCGGGAGTTGAACGACGGTCTCGGACGTGCGGTCGAGCGCCGAAGGTGCGAACAACAGGCGACGGGTGGTCAGTACCAGCAGCCCGGTCGCCCCGGCATAGCGGGCCTCGATCAGTTGGATGACGCCCTCGTCATCGGTCAGCAGCGATGCCATGGCAGGTATCCCGCGGTCGGATTGCCGGCCAAAGGCAGTCCGCTCGGCCGCCTGCACGACATCGTCGCGGATGCCCTGAGCACGCAGCCGCTCGGCCAACGTCGGCAGCTTGAACCATTTGCTGATGGGATTGCTCATCACTTGCACCCGCTGTCGAAGGTTGGTGGCCGCGAAGGTTTCGGTGCGTCCAGTATCGCATCGCAGGGTGGGCGGCAGTCCGTCCCGATTCGGCGTCCTCGAGATCGAGCGGGCTTCAGCACCCACATCCGGTTCGGGGGGCAGGCTCGCGCCGGTGATCATGCGGACGGTGCGCCGGGTCGGGTCGATGGTCGAACATCTGCTCGCCAGGGTGAACCGACTGGCCACCGGGACCTGATCAGCAGCCGCGAGCACCGTCAGGCGCTCGTCACCCGGTACACGTCGTAGACGCCCTCGACGTTGCGGACCGTTCGCAGCAGATGACCCAGATGCTTGGGATCGGCCATTTCGAACGAGAACCGGGAGATCGCCATCCCGTCCTTGGACATCGACAGGTTCGCCGACAGTATGTTGACCTTGACGTCGGCCAGCGTCTTGGTGATGTCGGACAACAGCCTGGCCCGGTCGAGTGCCTCGACCTGAATGGTCACCAGGAACACCGACGCCGACGTCGGGTCCCAGGTCACCTCGACCAGTCGGGCCTGTTCCTGTTGCAGCGCAGCGGCATTCGTGCAGTCGACGCGGTGCACCGACACTGCACCACCCTTGGTGATGAAGCCCAGGATGGTGTCCCCCGGCACCGGGGTGCAACATCTGGCGAGCTTGACCTGGATATCGCTGATGCCCGTGACCAGCACGCCGGCGTCACCGGTCGCCCGGGAGCGACGGCGGGTGACCGACGGGGCCGAGCGCTCGGCGACCTGCTCGTCGGCCTGCTCCTCGCCGCCCAGGTAGGACACCACCTTGCCGACCAGCGTCTGGGCGGAAATATGGTTCTCCCCGACGGCGGCGTACAGCGCGGCAATGTCCTTGTAGCCGAGGTCATGCCCGATGGCGGCCAGCGCGTCGTGTGAGATCAGCCGCTGCACGGGCAACCCAGCGCGCCTGGCGGACTTGGCGATCGCCTCCTTGCCGAGCTCGACCGCCTCCTCCCGGCGGGACTTCGCGAAATACTGACGGATCTTCGTCTTGGCCCGCGATGAGGCGACAAAGCCCAACCAGTCCCGGCTCGGACCTTGGTTCGGTGCCTTGGAGGTGAAGATCTCCACGAACTGCCCGTTGGACAGGCGCCGCTCCAGCGGGACCAACCGGCCGTCGACCTTGGCCCCGATACATCGGTGGCCGACCTCGGTGTGCACGGCGTACGCGAAGTCCACGGGCGTGGAACCCGCCGGCAGTGTGTGGATGTCGCCCTTGGGGGTGAACACGAAGATCTCGCTGTGCGCCATTTCGTAACGCAGGTTGTCAAGAAATTCACCCGCATCGCCGGCTTCCCTCTGCCAGTCGAGAAGTTGGCGCATCCAAGCCATTTCGTCCACCGAAGTGGCGACACCCGAGTGGGTGCCACGGCTTTCCTTGTACCGCCAGTGCGATGCGATACCGTATTCGGCCGTGTGGTGCATGTCGTAGGTGCGAATCTGCACCTCGAGCGGCTTGCCCTCCGGCCCGATCACCGTGGTGTGCAGGGACTGGTAAACGCCGTAACGGGGTTGCGCGATGTAGTCCTTGAATCGGCCGGGCATCGGCGCCCACAGCGCATGCACGACACCCATTGCGGCGTAACACTCCCGGACGCTGCCAACCAGGATGCGGACCGCAACCAGGTCGTGGATCTCGTCGAATTCCCGGCCGCGCGCCTGCATCTTCTGATAGATCGAGTAATAGTGCTTGCCGCGGCCGACCACCTGGCCGGGGATCTTGGCCGCCGATAATTCCGATTCCAGTTGACCGGTGACTGCTGCGAGGTAGGTGTCCCGGGACGGCGCGCGGTCGGCGACCAACCGGACGATTTCGTCGTACCGCTTGGAATGCAGGATGGAGAACGCGAGGTCCTCCAGTTCCCACTTGACCGTCGCCATGCCCAGCCGGTGCGCCAGCGGTGCCAGCACCTCGAGCGTTTCCCGGGCCTTACGAGCCTGCTTGTCGGGCGGCAGGAACCGCATGGTGCGCATGTTGTGCAACCGGTCCGCGAGCTTGATGACGAGCACCCGGGGGTCCTGGGCCATCGCGATGATCATCTTGCGGATCGTCTCGGCCTCGGTGGCCGTCCCGAAATGGACCCTGTCGAGCTTGGTCACCCCGTTCACCAGGTGCGCGACTTCATCACCGAAATCGGCGGTCGCGTTCTGCAGTGTGTACTCGGTGTCCTCGACGGTGTCGTGCAACAACGCGGCCACCAGCGTGGTGGTGTCCATCCCCAGGTCGGCGAGGATCGTCGCCACAGCCAGCGGATGGGTGATGTACGGGTCGCCCGACTTGCGGTACTGCCCTTCGTGGGCCTTTTCGGCGACCTCGTACGCGCGCTGGACCAGTTTCAGGTCGGCCTTGGGGTGCAACCCTCGGTGCACCGCGAACAACGGTTCCAACACCGTACGATTCGGTGGCGCGCTCGATCGCTGCCCACTCATCCGGCGGGTCAGCCGGGCCCGAACTCGGCGGGTCGCCGAGGGCGTCGGAACCTCCGGCGCCGCTTCGGGCTCGGCAACGGCGGTTGCGATGGCCGTCGCGCCGGCAGTGGTCTGCGCCGCGCCATCACCATCGACCGACGGTTCTACCGGAATCAGGCTCGCCAAGTGTTTGGGATTGGAACCGGAATCCGACTTGGGCACCACCAGTTCGGGCGCCGCTTCGCCGGGTGGGCGCGCATGGGCGACCCTGCCTTCAACGTCAGAACTCACCGTGCACCCCCTCGCGGAGCGGAAGAGAACCACTTTGTCTTATCGATCGAGCATAACGCCGCAGGCCATGCCAACCTTCCGCCCCGGCCTCCACTGCCCGGACCGCGTATCGGGTGCAGATCGAGTCCCCCCGCGGGCAGTTCCGGCTGGTTCCACCGACCCCGGGGGCACAACGGCCCGGATCAGCGTCCCTGGCCGGGCCTGTCAGTAGTCGACCGCGATGAGATCGGCGATCCCGGTATCGGACCGAGTGGCAACCACCCGGAGCTCTTGCCACCGCTGGATGATCGCCTGCAGCGTCTCGACGTCGACGCGCTTGATCTGAAGGGCATCGACCTGACGTTCCAGCCAGTTCAGCAAGCCGGACTGTTGGGTGGTCAGCAGCATGGCCCCGGACAATGCCGTCGCGTCGTCGTTCAACCGGTCTCGAAGTTCGGACTGCGTCACGAACGGCGACAGCGAGACCGACGGTCGGCTGCGGCGGGCAAATCTCATGGTGGCAAGACTCCCAACTGCGCCGCGCGGCGCGCGGCTCTACCCACTACTTCCCTCGCAACAGCCCCTGCGGATGCAGATTGACCATCGATCGCGCTTCGACGATGGTGGCCTACGGCGGGGGGTGCACAGCACCTCGCCAACTCACTCTTGTCGCTGGTGATGACGGTCAACCCGGCTGCGCAAATCGTACATTCGGTCGTCTACCCGCGTTGGTCGAACCGACTCCATCAGGCATCAGGTGTGCACGGCCGAGTGACGCGCTGGTCGACCTTCGTGCGGGACAGCCGCGGGTCTAGCATTCGGCTGTCCCGGCGAGCGCATCGACGCGTTCGCCCCCGATCCCCCAAAGGAAAAGTCATGAGCGCAAACGTGTATGGAGTCACCGAGATTGTCGGGACGTCACCGGACGGGGTGGATGCGGCAATCGAGGTCGGCATTGCCAGGGCATCAACCACCCTTCGCGGACTGGACTGGTTCGAGGTGACCGAGGTACGTGGGCATATCAACGACGGCCGGGTCGGTCACTACCAGGTGAGCATGAAGGTGGGCTTCCGAATGGATGCCGAGGGGTAAGTGCGCTGGTGGCCACCGATCATGCGGGGTCAACTCATGGGGTCAACGATGCGCGGGTACCGTCGCCGTATCTTCTCATTTCGGACAGGGATGGTGGAACGGCGCCGATCTTCAGATTGTCTGCCGTTGATGATGGCCCGTCGGATCCGCCCACGCGGGTGCGCAGATGCCGACGGCGAGCGTGGCAGCCAAACCCAGCACGGTGATCCGTTCGAGAGTCTTCATTTCGATGCCTTTCGCGGGAACGGTTGGCCGAGCACACCCGGTGGAATCCGGAAAGCGGCTCAAGGGTTGACGCCAACCGCGACAGGAACTGTCGGTAGTGGGGGACCCCGCAAGGGACATTACGGAGTCGCCGACGACAACGACATCATCAAAAATGACCGCTGCGGCAACGGACCAGCGCCTGGTGGATTCTGAGCGTGCCTGCCAAGAACGGGCAGAATCGCTTCCGTCGGTTGATGGGCGACGGCCCGGTCAGCCGACCAATCGCTCGCGTATCCGCTGCACAACAGCATCGTCGATACCGATGGCTGCGAGGTAGTCATCGAACGACCCGAAGTTCTGCTCGACCGAGTCCCAGGCGGCCTGCAGATAGCTGGGATGCACGCCGAGCACCCCATCATCGGCGAGGAAGGCGTCGCCGTATTGGGCCCGCATCCAGACCCGCAGCGATTCGATCGCGGTATTGCTCAACAGGTAGTCGGCCAGCACGTCGTCCCTATGGGTACCGACCGCGGTCAGCAGGGTGGCGATCGTCCAGCCGGTGCGGTCCTTGCCTGCAGCGCAGTGCACCAGCACACTGCCCGACCCGTCGGCCACCGTCCGCAGGATCGTCGCGACGGAGTGCTGGGCCGGCGCCAGAGTCGGGATGGCCGCGTAGTAGGCCTTGACCCGGTCGTCCTGAGTGCGCGGCCCGGTGTCCTCCTGCACCTCGTGGACCAGCGCCTCGTCCTCTTCCGGATGGAACGGGGCGACAGTGACGGTGACTGTCGGCGGCACCCGATCGGCACCGTCCCGGGCAATTTCCAGCGGTCCACGGAGATCGAAAACATTCCGCACGCCGAACGATTCCAGGGTGGACTGGCCGACTGGATCAAGCTGGGAAAGCACTGCGGACCGGTAGACGATGCCGTTCCGGACCGGACCCTGCGACGTCGGTATTCCCCCGATGTCACGGAAGTTCCACGTGCCGGCGAGTGCGTCGGCGTGGCTCGGAATCGTCATGGGTGGTTGTCCTTCGGCAGTGATATGGATTGTTTCGCAAAGACTGTCGTCATCAAAGTGTCATCGGTGCGGCAGGGCAGGGCGTCACCAACTGCACAGCGCGGGCGTCAGGTCCCGGAACAACACACCCGGCTGCGGAAAGTCCTGCTGGGTGCGCACCAGTTGCTCGATCGCCGCACCGGCCACGTCGAACTGGGCCAGTCGCCGGAGCGAGGTTCCGTCCATCGGCGACGCCCCGAGCATCCTGGGATTCACCGACTCCGTTTACCGGTCGGACGTTGCCCCTTGCCGCTGGGTCGCGCAGTGCTGGAGCCGGCCGGCTTGGTGGAGGGACGAACGGGCTTCGCGCCGGGTTTCGGGGCGGCACCGGGCTTCAAGGACGACTTCGGGCCGCCGGCGGTCACCGGCACCGCGGCCGGCCGGCCGGTGTCGGCAGCGTTGCCGATCCGCCGGATCGGGTCGCCGTCGGCGTCCACGATCAGCCCCTCGCCTTTGCGCTTCGCCGCAACCCTCGCGGTGTGCGCCTTGATCAGCGGGTCGCGAATCTTCAGCTCCACTGCCACCGGAACGGCAACGAACACCGAGGAGTAAGCACCCACCAGCATGCCGATCAGCATGACCAGCGACAGGTCCTTCAGCGTGCCGGAACCCAGGATGACGACGCCGGCCACCAGCAGCCCGGCCACCGGCAGCAGGGCGATCAGCGACGTGTTGATCGATCGCATCAAGGTCTGGTTGATGGCCAGGTTCGCTGCCTCCGGATACGTCCGCCGGTTCAGTGAGGTCAAACCCTTGGTGTTCTCCTGGACCTTGTCGAAGACGACAACCGTGTCGTACAGCGAGAACCCGAGGATCGTCAGTAAACCGATGACCGTCGCGGGGGTGACCTCGAAACCGCTCAACGAATAGATACCGGCGGTGATGATCAGGTCGTGCAGCACCGAAACGACGGCGCCGACCGCGAATCGGCGCTCGTACCGAAGCCAGAGGAACGCGGCCACCGCGATGATGAACACCACCACCGCAAGCAGCGCACGCTGGGAGATCTCCGAGCCCCAGGTTTCCGATACCGCAGAGTCGGATATGCCGCCGACCGGGGCGTACTCGGCGTTCAACGCGGCCTTGGCCGCGACCACCTGATCGATCGTCAGGGTGGCGGAACTGACCTCGATCTGGCTGCCCACGGTCTGCACGGCATCCGGCTCGACACCGGTCGCCGATGTCACGACCTGGGCGACCTGAGTGGTGGAGATGGTCTCCCCCGCGTTGGGCTGGAACTGCAGCGTGGTGCCGCCCGCAAAGTCGATTCCGAACTGGAAGCCCCGGAAGATGATCAACAGGATCGACGCGATGACCAGCGCACCGGATACCGCGTAGTAGACCTTGCGATAACCCAGGATGTTGAACGCACCGGTGCCGGTGGTCAGCTTGGTGATGAAGCCGGCCCTCCGCCCATACTGCTTGTCCAGGGTCGCGACGCGCTGAGGGGCCACGGCGGGCGCCGTCTTCGTGGTAGCGGGGGTCGTCAGGTCGTTCTCGTCGTTCGTCATACGGAGACTTCCTTGCTGTCCTTGGATCCGCTGCCCTTGCCACCGCTGTCCTTGGCACCGAGCCGTGCGTACTCGGCGCGCTGCGAGGCGCCGGCCTTCGCGACGCTGCCAAGGCCGGACCAGGTCGGTGAGGTGAACAGTGGTGAGCCGGCCGCGAGGTGCACCAATGGGTGGGTCACCAGGAAGACGACCACCAGGTCCAGGACGGTGGAGAGCCCAAGGGTGAACGCGAAGCCCCGTACTTCACCGACTGCCAGCACGTACAGGATGGCGGCCGACATGAACGAGACGGCATCGGCCGACAGGATCGTCCGCTTGGCGCGTTGCCAGCCCCGCGGCACGGCGGATCGGAATGTTCGTCCCTCCCGGACCTCGTCCTTTATTCGTTCGAAATAGATGACGAACGAGTCGGCGGTGATGCCGATGGCGATGATCAGGCCAGCCACCCCGGCCATGTCCAGGCTGTACCCGATCCATCTACCGAGCAGCACCAGCACCGCGTACACGATCCCGAAGGACAGGATCAGCGACAGGACGGTGATCAGGCCGAGCAACCGGTAGTACAGCAGGCAGTAGATGACGACCAGCAGCAGCCCGATACCGCCCGCGATCAGGCCGGCCTTCAGATACTCCAACCCCAACTGTGCGCTGACGTTGACCGATTCTGCCCGGTCGAACGCGAGTGGCAGCGCACCGAACTTCAGCGAGTTCGCCAGGGCCAATGCCGATGCCTGGGTGAATGACCCGGAGATCTCTGTTCCTGGCGTGGTGATCGGGCCGCTGATCCGCGGCGCCGAGACCACCTGCCCGTCCAGGGTCATCGCGGTCAGCGTGCCGGTGTGCGTGGCCGTATAGGACGACCACGTCGCGTACCCATCCGACTTGAAGGTCATGTTGACCACCCAGCCGGCGCCCTGGGAACTCTGTCCGGAGCTGGCCGTGTCGATCTGGGTGCCGGCAATCAGCGTCTTGTCGAGCAGGTAGATCGCCGTGCCGTCGACGTCGCAGGCGATCAGCGGCTTGTTCGGATCATCCAGCCCTCGGTACGGCTCGAGATCGGCGCAGCTCAACGTGGGCAAAGCGGCGGTGGCCGCCGTCTCCCAAGTGGCCCAGGCGGTTGGGTCGTCGCCGGCGGGTTGGGTGGGGTTGGCGGGGTCACTGCCGGCCGGCCACGCCGGGGCAGCGGCAGTGGCATCGGTGCCGGTCGCGGTCGCAGCGGTGGCATCGGCGGCCGGTGCGGTCGCGGCAGCCGTATCCGCGGTGGGGGCGGTCGCGGCAGCGGTATCGGCCGCAGGCGTGGTTGCGGCAGCGGTGTCAGCCGGCGGGGTCGGGCTGTCCGGTGCCACGTTCGGGCGGCGAAGACCGGCCGGTGACGTCCCGGCGGCGGTGGTCGCGGCTGCCGTCGCAGCCGGTGAGGTGACTGCCGGGGCAGCGGTCTCGGCTCCACCCGGCGCTGATGCCGGGGCGGTATCGCCGATCGCCGGGATCGTGGTCAGGGGTGCCGACGGGGCCGAATCTGTTGCGGAACCGGTCGCCTCCGCGGTTGTCGCGGCCGAGGTATTAGTACTGGCAGCAGGCGGCGAGTAGCCGGCGGGATAGCTGATCGCCGGGTTCCCGCTGGCGTCGGTCAGGACCGGCCGGATGTTCATCTGGGCACTGCGCGTGAGACCGCTGAGGTCCTCGTTGCCCGGCACCGTGATCACCAGGTTCTTGACGCCGTCGATCTGCACCTCGGCGCCGGCGACGCCGGAGCCGTTGACGCGGGTCTCCATGATGGTGCGGGCCTGTTGCATCTGGGCCCTGGTCGGATCGGAACCGTCGACGGTGCGGGCGGTCAGCGTGATCCTGGTGCCGCCCTGCAGATCTATGCCGAGTTTGGGGGTGTTGGAGCCTGGCGTGAAAAACACCAACCCATACAGCACGGCGGTGATGCCGATGAAGGTCAGAATCAGTCGCCAGGGCCTGAACTGCCCAGCTGGTGTCGCCACGTCGCGCCCATCTCTTCGGCATACGGCTCAAGGTTCACGACCGACGTCCTTGGGTGGACGTCGGTGTCGCGAATCGGTCGCATGCAACAGGGGCGATCGTCACGCCCCCCAACATGATGATGCCCCGACCCTCAGAAGGGCCGGGGCAATCGCTGAGCCTAGTTGAGATCCTTGGACTTGCGATCCGTCACGATGTGATCGGTCGGGTCGACGTCATCCGCATCGATCACGGTCGCGTCATCGGTGTAGTCGGCATCGGAGTAGTCCGCATCGATCGCGAGGCTGTCGTCCGACGGTCCCGGGACAACGATCTCCCGAACGGCGGCCCGGACCCAGGTGGTTCGCAGGCCCGGCGCGATCTCGAGTTCGATCGTGTCATCGGCGATGGCGGTGACGGTGCCGTGCAACCCGGACGTCGTCATGACCCGTGCACCTGGAACCAGCGATTCGTGCATCTGCTTGGTAGCAGCGGCCGCTCGCTTCTGCTTCTTCATGCTGAAATACATCAGACCGCCGAGTCCTGCAAACATCAGGATCGGCAACAGCATCTGTTCCATGGCTCTCCTCGGTCTCGACTCTTTCGACGTCACTGCTCTGTGCTGTTGAACCTGCTGGCATCACTCAACGCGACGCCGCAGTTCCACATGTCGTCCGCGCGGTCAACGAGGCACGGCTGTCGGTGGTTCCCGGGTCGGTTCCGACGGCCAACAGCATGTCCGGTTAGTAACCGCCAGGATACCGGAACCGGGCATGATCATCTGTGCTGATCGACGGCGAGCCGGTCCGAGCGCCGTTTTTCGCGGCTGAAACTAGGTTGCAAGCGCTGGGGGCGGTGCTGCCCGCAGCCCTCCGGCCCGGGACCCTACAGGCCGTCGAACAGCGTGGCCTCCTCCTTCCGTTCGATCTCCCGGCCCATTTCCAAACCCAGATGTGCCCAGGCCGCCGGTGTTGCGACTCGCCCACGGGGGGTTCTTGCCAGCATTCCGACCCGCACCAGGAACGGTTCGCACACCTCTTCGACGGTGCTGGGCTCTTCGCCGACCGCGACCGCGAGCGTCGTCAATCCGACGGGCCCACCGCCGAACGAACGACACAGCGCGCTGAGGACGGCCCGATCCAGCCGGTCGAGACCCAGCTCGTCGACGTCGTACACCGCCAACGCCGCGCGGGCGATCTCTCTGGTGATAGTCCCGTCGGCCCTGACCTGGGCGTAGTCACGCACCCGGCGGAGCAGTCGGTTCGCGATCCGAGGTGTGCCCCGTGACCTGCCGGCGATCTCCGTGGCGCCGTCGGGCCGCAGATCGATGCCCAGGATCATGGCACTGCGGGTGATCACCGTGGTCAACTCGGCCGCCGTGTAGAACTCCATGTGCGCGGTGAATCCGAACCTGTCGCGCAACGGACTGGTCAGCTGGCCCGACCTGGTGGTCGCGCCAACCAGGGTGAACGGGGCGATCTCCAGCGGGATCGACGTGGCGCCCGGTCCTTTGCCGACCATCACATCGACGCGGAAGTCCTCCATCGCGAGGTAGAGCATTTCCTCGGCCGGCCGGGCGATGCGGTGAATCTCGTCGATGAACAGCACGTCACCCTCGACGAGATTGGACAGGATCGCAGCCAGGTCACCGGCCCGCTCCAGGGCCGGTCCCGAAGTCAGCCGCAGGGCCGCGCCCATCTCCGCTGCGATGATCATCGACAACGACGTCTTGCCGAGGCCCGGCGGCCCGGCCAGCAACACATGATCCGGCGGGGTTCCGCGGAGTTTCGCCCCCGACAGCACCAGTTCGAGTTGCTCGCGGACTCGGACCTGGCCGACGAACTCTGCCAGCGAGCGAGGCCGGAGCGAAGCCTCAACGTCCGAGTCCCCCGCCACCTCCGTCGGTTCGACGACACCCTCGACGATCAGGTCGGGCTCATGCTCGCTCGCAGGCTCGCTCACCGGGCCGACCCCGCTCCGCGGCGTCGGCCCGGTGACTGCCGATGATTCGCTCGCAGGCTCGCTCATCGGTTCCGCCCCAGCAAAGCGAGCGCCCGGCGCAGCAGCACTCCGACATCACCGTCGGCGACCGCAGGATCGTCCGCGTCGGCGGCAACAGCACTAGTGGCTTCGTCGGCCTGTTTGGTGGTGAAGCCCAGCCCGACGAGTGCGTCGGACAGCTTGTCCCGCCACGGCAGGCCAATTCCCACGGCGGAGCCGGGAGCGGCGGCCGAGCCGGGCAGTGCGCCGACCTTGTCTTTCAGCTCCAACACCAACCGTTCGGCGCCACGCTTACCGATGCCCGGTGCCCGCATCAGGGTTGCCGTATCGCCCGCTCCCAGCGCTCGTCGTAACTGATCGGGATCGTTGACCGCGAGCAGCGCCAACGCAATCTTCGGACCGACCCCGGATACCGACTGGACCAGCACGAACAGATCCTTGGCCTCGTCGGAGGCGAAACCGAAGAGGGTGAGCGAGTCCTCCCGGACCACCAGGCTGGTTGACAACCTGGCCTGCTCTCCGCGCCGCAGCCCGGCCAGGGTGGCAGGAGTGGTGCGCACGGCGAGGCCGACTCCGCCGACCTCGATGACGGCATGGTCCAGATGTACCGACAGCACCTGGCCGCGGACCGAGCTGATCATCGTCCGACCCCGCTCCGCGGCGTCGGGACGACGAGTGCCAACAATTCACTCGCACGCTCCCTCATCGTCCGACCCCGCTCCGCGGCGTCGGGACGACGAGTGCCAATGATTCACTCGCACGCTCCCTCATGGCGCCATCCTTGCCTTGGCTGCGGCCGCCAGCAGCCGGCCCTGCATCGGGGAACGCCACAGGTGGCAGAGCGCCAGCGCCAGCGCATCGGCGGCGTCCGCCGGTTTCGGGGCGGCCGGAAGCTTCAGCAGCCGGGTGATCATGGCCGTGACCTGGGCCTTGTCGGCGTTGCCGTTGCCAGAGACAGCGGCTTTGACCTCGCTCGGCGTGTGCCAGGCAACCGCGATGGACCGCCGGGCTGCAGCCAGCGCGACGACGCCGGAGGCTTGCGCGGTACCCATCACAGTCCGCACGTTGTGCTGGCTGAACATTCGCTCGATCGCGACCGTGTCCGGCTGCAGCCGGTCCATCATCGACTCCACCTGTTGGGCGATCGTCAGCAATCGCAGCGCAACGTCGGTATTCGGTGGCGTTCGGACGACGACGACCTCGACCAACTTCGGCGGTAGGCCGGGCCCGCCATCGATGACGCCGATGCCGCACCTGGTGAGCCCAGGGTCAACGCCGAGCACCCGCACGCCGAGCCTCCCAATGCGGTCACCCGCGCCGTGACCAGGGCCGTGAGCCGAACACCTGTACGTTCCCGCACGCTACCGGGAGAGACCGACACCGCGTCGCCCGCCACGCCGCTGCCGGGGCGGACATCCAGCGGATGCCGACAGCTATTCGTTGTCGAGTTGTTCGGCGATCTCTTCCGAAATATCGGCATTCGTGAAGACGTTCTGCACGTCGTCCAAGTCCTCGATGGCATCGACGAGCCTGACGACCTTGCGGGCGCCGTCGATATCCAGCGGGATGTTGACCGAGGCGATGAATGTCCCGTCGGCCGAGTCGTACTCGATCCCGGCGTCGGTGACGGCCGTCCGGACAGCGACCAGGTCGCTTGCCTCACTGACCACCTCGAAGACGTCGCCGAGGTCGTTGATCTCGTCCGCGCCGGCATCCAAAACGGCAAGCATCAGGTCGTCCTCGGACACCGTGTCGTGACCGACGGTTTCCCGCGGGACGATGACGACACCCTTGCGACTGAACAGGTACGAGACGCTGCCCGGGTCGGCCATCGTGCCCCCGTTGCGGGTGACTGCGACCCGGACGTCGGAAGCGGCACGGTTCCGGTTGTCGGTGAGGCACTCGATCATGATCGCCACACCGTTCGGGCCGTAGCCCTCGTAGGTGATGGACTGGTAGTCCACCCCGCCGGCTTCGGCCCCGGACCCGCGCTTCGTCGCTCGATCGATGTTCTCGTTCGGGACGGACGACTTCTTGGCCTTCTGAATGGCGTCGAACAGCGTCGGGTTGCCGTCCGGGTCACCGCCGCCGGTGCGGGCCGCCACCTCGATGTTCTTGATCAACTTGGCGAACAGCTTGCCGCGCTTGGCGTCCTTGGCTGCCTTCTGGTGCTTCGTTGTCGCCCATTTGGAGTGGCCGCTCATCGTCCCGCCAAACCCCTTCTGCCTCGGTCGTCGTGCTGTGCCTACCGGTGCCCGGTCGGCTCTCCCGCATGTGCCGGGCCAGCACGGTGCCGCAAGTCGCCTGCGACGAAGTCGTCAGGCGACATCCAGCAGGGTAGGGCGAGTCTCCGGGTTCCGAAGACACGTCCTACCCAGCGTGCCGGTTCGACAGGCGATCCTACGTCCCAGCCAGAGTCGGCCCGGACTCACGCCGACTGCACGATGCCCAGGAACAGCTCGTGCAACCGGTCGTCACCGCTGACCTCGGGGTGAAACGACGTCGCGAGCACGTTGCCCTGGCGGACCGCAACGGGGTGCTCCCCCACCCTGGCCAGCACCGTCACATCCTCCCCGGTGCGCTCCACCCAAGGCGCTCTGATGAACACTCCGCGGACCGGGCCGCCGTCGATGCCCTTGAAGTCCAGGTCGGATTCGAAGGAATCCACCTGACGGCCGAACGCGTTACGTCGCACCACGATGTCAATGGCGCCGAGTGGCCGCTGATCCGCCCGACCGTCCAGGATCTCGGTCGCCAGCACGATCATCCCGGCGCAGGAGCCGAACGCCGGCAGTCCATCGGACAGTCTTTCGGTCAGCGGGTCGCGCAGATCGAACACGTCCAGCAGCCGGCAGATCGTCGTCGATTCGCCACCGGGGATGACGATGCCGTCCAGCTCGGTCAGTTCCGCTGCCCGGCGGATCGGCCGAGCGGTGACGCCAAGTCCGGCGAGTGCGACCAGGTGCTCCCGGACGTCGCCTTGCAGCGCAAGCACTCCCACCACCGGATCGGAGCGACTCATCGGTACCACGGCTTCGCCGTCATCAGCCGCCGGGCTTCCAGGTCATCAGGATCACAACGACCACCAGCATCAGGGTGGCCACCCCCGAGCCGATCGAGATCCGCCGGTAGTCGGGCGACTTCAGGTCCTGGGCTGCCGGGTCCTGCAGGTGCTCGGCAGCGCTGCGCAGCGATGGCACGACGGCGATCAGGGTGAGGGCCACCGCGACCGCATAGAGCACGATCGAGGTCAGCACCCACGGCGTGCTGATCGTCGCGTGCTCCTCGTCCTGGCTCGACACTCCCAGGACGCCGAACCCGAGCACCGCCACCAGCAGCGAGAGCAGGCTGAAAACGAAGGTGGACCTGGCGAGCACCGCAACCTGTGCGCCCTGCCCGGCGCGGATCGCTCGCATGGCGGTCATCGGCAAAATCGCCATCGGCCCCACGATGAATACCGCACCGACGACATGCAGCGTTGACAAGAAAGCTTCCATCAGCTGACCCTATCGACCTGACGCGCGACTCCGATCCACCCGGCTATCGGCCCTCCGCCTCGGTGAATGGCATCTCGTTGGGAGCCGCGACAGGCACCGGCCGAGCTGTCGCGTCCGTGCGCACCTGCAGTCGGGGCAGGAGCACATGCAGCAGCGGTCCGACGGCCAACGCGTAGACCACCGTGCCAATCCCGACGACACCGCCGAGTACCCAACCGACCCCGAGGACGGTCAATTCGATGGTGGTCCGCACCAGCCGGATCGATCCGATGCCGCGGGCGACGATGCCCGTCATCAGGCCGTCCCGCGGACCTGGCCCGAGTCCGGCACCGATGTACAGCGCACCGGCCAGCGCGTTGCCCGCGATCGCGAGGGCAAGGACCACGATCCGGACGGTGAGATTGCTGAACTCCGGGAGCACGCGCAAGGTGGCGTCGGTGGTGAAGCCGATGATCGCGGCGTTCGCGATGGTGCCCACCCCCGGCCGCTGGCGCAGCGGGATCCAGAGCAGCAACACCAACACCGAGACAATGGTGATGACGGTGCCGTAGGACAGCGGCACCCACTGGTTGATCAGCGCCGTCAGGCCCTGGTGGAAGACGTCCCAGGGATCGAGCCCGAGGACGGCTCGGACCATCATCCCCATGGTGATGCCGTACAGCAGTAGACCGACGATCAACTGGGCGAATCGTCGTGGACGGCGGTCTACGGGTACCGGACTGAGCAGGCGCATGCCAACCACTCTGACCGAGACTGGTCTGGACATCTAGTACCACTTACGAGAAACTGGTCCTTATGAGCGAGGCCACACGAATTTCAGCGGCAACCCTGACCCGACGACTCGGCCCCACCGCAACGAGCAGCGGGCAGCCGGCCTACCGAG
This sequence comes from uncultured Actinomycetota bacterium, assembly GCA_963730295.1. Lineage (GTDB taxonomy): Bacteria > Actinomycetota > Actinomycetes > Mycobacteriales > Nakamurellaceae > Nakamurella. The sequence continues at coordinate 762,195 of CAVSRE010000022.1, forward strand.
TGCTGGCCGACCGGATCCGGGCGGCGGTGCTGGACGGCCGACTCGCAGTCGGCACCGGCCTGCCCAGTGAACGTGAACTGGCCGTCGGACTTTCGCTCTCCCGAACCACCGTCGGCGCCGCCTACGCACTACTCCGGGAACAGGGCTGGCTGGATTCGCGACGCGGCTCCGGGAGCCGGCTCCGGCTGCCGGCCAGCAGCCCGGGACGCAGTCCGGGGTCCTCGAGTAGGGTGGCCCCGTTCGGCGCCGGTGGCATCTTCGGCTGGCAGGAGGGCATCGGCTGGCAGCAGTCCATTCCGTCCGCCACCGAACCGCAGGCAACCATCGATCTGACCACCGCCTGCCTGCCGGCACCGGCAGAGCCGCTCGCCGTCGCGGTCAACGCCGCCGTCCAGCAACTCCCCCGGTACGCGACCGGCGACGGCTATCTGCCCTTCGGGCTGCCCGTGCTACGGGAATTGATCGCCGGCCGTTATGCAGCCGCGGGAGTACCGACCAGCGCGGAACAGATCCTGATCACCTCGGGTGCTCAGCATGCCTTCACCCTCGTCGTCGGGGAGTTGTCCTCGGCCGGCGATCGGGTGCTGATCGAATGCCCGACCTACCCGGTCGCGCTGGATGCGCTGCGGGCGGGCCGCCGGATACCCGCCCCGGTCGGATTGGCCGAACCCGACTCCTGGGGACAGACGTCCAACCGGAGTGCGTGGGATATCGATCTGTTCGACGCGACGCTACGACAGACCGCGCCGCGCCTCGGCTACCTGATACCGGATTTCCACAATCCGACCGGCGCGCTGATGGACATCCAGACCCGGGAGTCGTTGGTTGCCAAGGCCCGGGCCGCCCGCACACTGTTGATGGCCGACGAATCCTTCCGAGACGTGCCCTTTCCCGGAACCGCGCCGATCCCTCCGCCGATGGCCGCTTTCGATGACGGCACCAGGGTGCTGTCGCTCGGCTCGGTGTCCAAGTCGTTCTGGGGCGGACTACGAGTCGGTTGGATCCGGGCGGCACCGCCGCTGGTCCAACGGCTGGCTGCGGCCAGAGCGCTGGGCGACATGTCCGGCCCGGTGCTCGACCAGCTGGTGGTAGCCGAGTTGCTTTCCGACCCCGGCCCGGCCTTGGAAATCCAACGCTCCCGGTTGGCCACCGGCGCCGCCGCGCTGCAGGCGACCCTGGCCGCGGAATTGCCCGAGTGGCAGCCCAGCCATCCCGAGGGCGGCACTTCGCTCTGGGTGCGACTGCCCGGCCCGTTCGCCACCGACCTGGCGCTGCTCGCGCCGGCCGCCGGCGTGCGGATCGCACCCGGACCGCGGTTCGGACCGGACGGCACCATGGAGTCCTATCTGCGGCTGCCCTTCACGGCCGGCGCCCAGCACATCGTCACCGCGGTTGGTCGATTGGCGGCCATCGCGGAGAGAGCTTCGCTCGGGGCGCGCTCATCGTTGCCCGGCTGGCTGGCCTGAGGAACATCGACCCGGCCGGAATCAACCGAGTCCGTATCAGCAGAGCGGCGCGAGACCTCCCACACCGCACACGCACCGGCGCGCCGCGCAGCTGATCTGCCGGCCGGAGTCATACGCAAAGGGCCAACAATGACCTCGATTCGTACCGCTGAACTCGACGTGCACCGTATTCGGGCGCACTTCGACCTGGCGCGCAGCGGGCGAATCGTCACGAACAATGCCGCAAGCACCCAACCGCCGCGGCAGTTGCTTGATCTGTATCGAAGCCTGATTCCGTCCTACGAGAACGTCCACCGCGGACAGTCAACTGCCTCGCAGGTCACCACCGCCCTGTTCGAGGAGTCCTACGACACCATTGCCGGCTGGCTGAATGCGCCGAGTCGGCGCAGCATCGCCACGTACCGCAATACCACCGAGGCCCACAACGCCGTCATGTACTCGCTGCTCACCGAATTCCGGGACGGCGACAATATCGTCACGACAATGCTGGAACACAACTCCAATTTTGTTCCCTGGTACGGCCTGTGCCGGGAAATCCTGCCCCGGCTCGGCCGCAACGTCGAACTGCGGGTTGCCCGATTCGATCACGTCACCGGTGAGCTCGATCTGAATCACCTTGCGTCGCTCGTCGACGCCCGGACCAAGCTGGTGTGCTGCAGCGGAGCATCGAACTTCCTCGGCACCAAACCCGACCTGGGGATCGTCCGGGAAATCGCGGACCGCAGCGGCTATCAACAACCCAATGGAGAGTGCCGATCCAGGCTGCTGGTGGACGGCGCACAATTGGTGCCGTCCAACCACATCGACGTCCAGGCGATGGATGTCGATTACCTCTCGTTCTCTTTCCACAAGTTCCTGGCGCCATTCGGGGTGGGTGTGCTCTACGCCAAGGAGCACTTGTTGCAGCAATCGCTGCCATTTCTCTACGGCGGGGACATGATTGCCGATGGCATGGTGTCCCCGGAACACGTCGGTTACAACGTACTGCCGTGGAAGTTCTCGGCCGGTACCCCGAATATCCTCGGCGTCATTGCCTCCGCGCAGGCGCTCCGACTTGTCGTCGATCTGATCGGATCGGCAGGGCCGCAGGCCTATTTCCGGACGAAGATTCCCATTCCTGCGCGAGCGGTCGCGGGGACCATGACGGCAATTGGCGCCCACACCGCCCGGCTCACCGAACGGGCAATGGAATCGTTGGCCACAATTCCCGGTTTGACGATCTACGGGCCGGCCGCCCCTCGACGTCGCTCACCGCTGGTCGCGTTCAACGTCGCCGGTCGCAACCCTTTCGACCTCGCGAATGCGCTGAACGACGCAGGGGTGGAATCGCGGGCCGGCTGTCATTGCGCAACCCTCGCGCACCGCGACCTCGGGCTCGAACCCGCCGCCAGTTGCCGACTCAGCTTCTACCTCTACAACTCGACCGATGACATCGACCAGGCGGTGGGCGCACTGCGGCGAATCGTCGGGGGCAGCAGAACCGGCCGGCATCGGGCGCAGGATGGTGAGTTCGCGACGCCGGGACGGACAGGCACCCAGCTCGGCTCGCCGCGGCACCATTCGCGGGCCGATTCGGAGCTCCGACCGGGTACCGAATCGGTCCTCGCGCCGACGCGGGCATGAGACGTTCGCGCCCCCGACGAACCGGACTTGCGACGTCGACCGCAGGCGAGCACGAGTGAGGGTGCGGCCCGGCTCTGCCTCCGGGCGGAACGGTGGTCCCGGCCTGGCGCCCGGTTACCCTCCACAAGTGAACTGGAGCTTGCGGGCGTGTGGACGGCACGGGCACGAGACTTTCGCGCCGGATGAGCCCGAACTGCGCGAACGCCTGCACGTGAACACCCCTGCCGGCGAAGCCTGGCGCTGCCTGCGGTGCGGCGATTTCGTCATCGGCGAGCCGAAACTGTCAGGCCCGGCGGACAGTGCACCCGAGGTGCCACGCGGTCGGCTGCTGCGCGACCGGACGATCATGCGGTTGCTCGCCGCCGAGCGCGTGATCCGCGGGCTGGTGTTGTACTTTGTGGCGTTCCTGATCATCCGATTCCGCGGCCACGAGCAGGAACTGAAGGACACCTTCAACAACGATGTGACGCTGTTCCGACCGGTGGCAGAACAGCTGGGCTGGAGCCTGGACGATTCCAAGATCGTCCGCGGGATCAGCCGGGTTTTCGAGTTCACCCCGGTGACGCTGACCTGGATCACCGTCGGGGTGATCGGCTACGGGACGCTGCAACTCGTGGAGTCGTACGGGCTGTGGACGATGCGGCGCTGGGGTGAGTACCTGACGGTGGTCGCGACCAGCGTGTTCCTGCCGTGGGAGATCTACGAGGTCACCGACAAGATCACCGTGATCCGGGTCGGAGCGCTCGTCATCAACATCGCGGCGATCATCTGGCTGTTGTGGTCCAAGCGGCTGTTCGGCATCCGCGGCGGTGGAGCGGCATACCACGCGGAACATTCGGCTGAAAGCCTGCTGACCGTCGAGCGCGCGGCGGTATTCGCTGCCCGGCAACCGTCAACGCCGACGGTCGAGGCGGGCCCGACCGTCCGGTCCTAGCGCGCGGATACCGAGCCGCCAGGGGCCGTCGACTGCAGGTGGGGCTCCAGTTGCGCCATGATGGCGGCCCGCGGCTTGGCGCCCATGAACTGCACGACGACCGCACCGTCGACGAACAACGCCAAGGTGGGCATGCCCATCACCCGGTACGTCGAGGTAGTGATCGGGTTCGTGTCCACATCCAGGGAGACAACCCGGAGCCGGTCCGCCTCGTCGGTCGCGATCCGGGCAAGCACCGGGGCGATCATCACGCAGGGCGGGCACCAGGTCGCGGTGAAGTCGACAAGGACGGGGAGCGGGCTGGCCAGGACGTCCTGCGCGAAGGCGTCATCGGTGGTGGTTTTCAGCGACATGGCTTCTCCTGATGGGTGTTTCATACTGGGACTGCTGGTCGTGAGTGGCTCGACTAGCGGTTGACCTCGGCGATCAACCGTCCTCGTGGATCGGTTTGCTCGCCGCATTCGCACTGCAGTTTCACGCTGATCCGGCCCCCGCAACCGCTGTGCCGGTAGATGATCTCGGGCAAACCGACTGGTGCGATGTGCTGCTCGCCCCACTCGGACAACGCGGCCAGGACGGGCAGCAGGTCGAATCCGGCGCCGGTCAGGGTGTACTCCTGGCGGGTCCGGGCACCCGGTACCTGGTAGCTGCGGGTGGTCAAGATCCCTGCCGCGGTCAGTCGCCGGAGACGGTCGGACAGCACGGTGCGGGGCGCCCCGGTGGCGGATTGGATCTCGTCGAATCGGCGTAGCCCGAGAGAAACTTCGCGAACGACGAGCAACGCCCACCGCTCACCAACGAGCTCGAGCACTCCTGCGAGACTGTCTACCACAGTGCAGAGTCTAGACCCTGTACTCAGCCTGTGACAATTCGGCACCGGCAGTGACCAAGTCCCGAGGATCTGGCGGCCGGCGGGTGACTCCCCCCACCCCGAACTATTTCGACGAAACACCCGGATCGGACTTTCCGGCCGATGGATTCAGTGGCAGCATGCCGAGGTGCCAACTGAGGGATCACCGGTCGAGTCGCTGCTGCAGGGCCGTTCCGGGCGCTACTTCGAGCGAAGACCGGATCGGCGAATCAGCCGGTCGATCGGTGGTGTTGCGGTGACCATCGCGCTCGCCCTCTCTCTCGCCGGCTGCGCCGCGTCGTCACCGACCCCACCGGCGTCCTCCTCGGCGTCTGCCGTGTCCTCGGCGGTTCCCTCGTCACCGCAGAGCACGGCCAGCAGTTCCGTGTCTCCGGTCAAGACCACCGGCAGCGTGCCCGCAACCGCTCCGGCCGTATCGTCGGTTGCTGTCGCCGCCGCACCGATCTGCACGAAAGAAGCGCTGCAGGATGCGGTGAACGTCGGGCGGGACAGCCCATTGACCGTCAGCGATTCCGACTTCAGGTGCCAGGACACCTGGGCCGTGGCGGGAGCCAACGATCTGGTGAACAAGGCCCAGTACACGTTTCTCCTGCGATGGACCGATGATGCGTGGCAGAGCGTTCCGGACCGCAGCCAGGCCTGCGCCAACCAGGAGGTTCCCGCAGCGCTCTTTGCCCTGGGGTGCCAGAGCAATTGACGCACAGCAGGAACCTGTGCACCCGGACAGCAGATGCGCACCGAGCCGGGTGCGTCGTACCAACTACCAGCCGCGTTCGGCAAGTCGATGCAGCTGTCACATAGCCGCACCCGACCGGCCCAACGAGTCGGCGACGGCGGCCTCCGGCACTTCTACGCCATCACCAACCGCGTTCGGCAAGTCGATGCGGCTGTCACATAGCCGCACCCGACCGGCCCAACGAGTCGGCGACGGCGGCCTCCGGCACTTCTACGCCATCACCAACCGCGTTCGGCAAGTCGATGCGGCTGTGGGATGTCATCGACGTTGATGCCGACCATGGCCTCACCCAGCCCACGGGACACCTTGGCCAGCATGTCCGGGTCGTCATAGAAGGTGGTGGCCTTGACGATGGCCTCGGCCCGGGCCGCCGGGTTACCGGACTTGAAGATCCCGGAGCCGACGAAGACACCTTCGGCGCCGAGTTGCATCATCATGGCCGCGTCGGCCGGGGTGGCAATGCCGCCGGCGGTGAACATGACGACCGGCAACTTGCCCAGCGAGGCAACCTCGGCGACCAGGTCGTACGGCGCCTGCAGGTCCTTCGCCGCCGCGTAGAGCTCGTCGGGCGACAGCGAGGTCAGCCGGCGAATCTCACCGCCGATGGTGCGCATGTGCGTGGTCGCGTTGGAGACGTCGCCGGTACCCGCCTCACCCTTGGAGCGGATCATCGCCGCCCCTTCGGTGATCCGGCGCAGTGCCTCACCCAGGTTGGTGGCACCGCAGACGAAAGGTGCGGTGAAAGCCCACTTGTCGATGTGGTGGGCATAGTCGGCCGGGGTCAGCACCTCGGACTCGTCGATGTAGTCGACACCCAGCGACTGCAGGATCTGCGCCTCCACGAAGTGCCCGATCCGGGCCTTCGCCATCACCGGGATGGATACCGCGGCGATGATGCTGTCAATCATGTCCGGGTCGCTCATCCGGGAAACGCCGCCCTGTGCACGGATGTCCGCGGGCACCCGTTCCAGGGCCATCACCGCGACCGCGCCGGCGTCCTCGGCGACCTTGGCCTGTTCGGCCGTGACCACATCCATGATCACCCCACCCTTGAGCATCTCCGCCATGCCCCGCTTCACCCGGGCGGTGCCGGTCGTGGTCAGGGAATCTGCGACGACGGACGGATCAACTTCAGGGGTACGGGCGGCGGACAAGGCACTGACTCCTCAGGCGGATGGCGTCGCGGGCCGATCGCCGACGACGATGCACAACTGACCGATGGCGGGTTTCGACTCTTCGCCGATGACCTGATTCACGAGCGGTCAGCTTCGTTCACCAACGGATTCTACTCGGGCAAACCGCGGCAGAATCCCGTTCTGCACTGATCAGGACACACTCACCGAGGCACTCGGCGGGACCAGCGCGACCCAGGTCTTACCCGGCTTGAACGGCACCGGCTGGCCTGCCGCGTCCAGATATTGCGTTGGCTGGTCCGGCGCCGCCCGGCTCCAGTTCCCGGAGATGGCGTGGCCGTCCCGGAAGAGGGTGAAGGTGCCGCTGCCAACTGTGTGCGAGATGTAGGACGGCGACCCGAGCGAGTCGGACACACCATCAGGCTCGAAGGCAACGTCCTGGAACACCACGTTGTCCGCGAGGATCGGATTGCCTTCGGCATCTGACTGGCCATCCCCGTTGCGCACCAACCGGTAGCCGCCGCCCTCCGAGTCGAACGACAGTCGGGCCGCCTGGTACTGCACCTTCAGCGATGTCGCGGCCGGAGCAGCGTCGACCCGGGGGTCAGCCGCCACGAAGACCAGGCCGATATTGTTCGGCTGGCTGATGCCGCTCACACTGCTGACCACGGTCTGCAGATTGCTGTGCAGGTTGAACGGTACGTTCGCGGAATCCGATCGCCAGAACCCTGGACCGCCGTTGTCCTCGGAGACGGCGATGGTTGGCGTCGAAGCCAGCGCCGCGAGCGGTCCACCCGCGCCGCCGGAGAACACCAGTGCCGGGGATCCGAAGACCGGCAGCAGTTCCGCGTCAGTGCTGCGGACGCTGCGGACGGCCCCCACTTCCGACGGCAGATTCGTATGGAACACCGACATCAGCCTGGTCAGGCCACCTTCGACCTGTTCTACGTAGACGATGTCGGCGTCGGCGATGCCGTATTGCGGCAGCCCCGCGGACGTGTTGTCGATCTTGACGGCGACCACTGGGCCTTGCACGAGGTCGCCGCCGGTGAGCGGGTCGGTCGGCGGTGGCGGTGGTGGCTCGGGAGTGGGGACCGGAGTCGGCGCGGGCGTCGGCAATGGGGGTGGTGCCGGCGACGGTTTGGCGGAACTTGTCGTCGGAGTGCTGCTGACCGCGGAATCCCCACCGGAGGAACAGCCAGCGATCAGTAACAGCGGGACGGCCATGACGCCGATCGCGCGCGTAAGACGCTTCACAGTTCCTCCAGGGCGCGCACACCCCGACGCTGGGGCGGCAAGCGGCTCGATCACGCTAGGCCCACCGGACGATGCGAAGGGCGTAGACCCGCCGTGAAGGTAGCGATTCGTTGCTCGATAGGGCAAATTGTCCGGTTCGGCGGCGCGTACGGCTCAGTCGACGTCCGGGACGACCGTCGGTGCAACACCGGTGGCGAGGATTGAGAGAACCTCCGGCAGGCGTCTGGACAGTTCGATCGGGTAGATCATTTCGGCGGTGTCGGCCAGCGCATCGGCTGCCCACCAGCGGTGTCCGTTCAGGGTTTGCCGTTCCAGGGCGGTGTGGCCGGACGTATCCAGCGTGTCGACGTCGGAGGGCGTTGTCGTGGCCGACGGCAGCTTCCGCGTCAGGTCGACGAGCGGATCGGCCACCATCGTCGTGCCGCTCGGCGCACCCTCCACCGTGGCATCGGCTACGTCCTGGGTGCGCTGAAGATCCGGCGCAGTCGCCGATGCAGCCGCAGGCCGGGGTGCGCGGGCCGCGAAATAGAACTCCGTCTGCTCGTAGTCGATGCCGGTGAAGGTGAACCGAGCGACCCGGCGCCAGATCGGGCCGACCAGATCGTCGGCTCCCAGCAGCAGGCCCGTCTCCTCGGCCAGCTCGCGCCTGGCCGTATCGGGCAACGTTTCGCCGCCTTCGACGCCGCCGCCGGGGGTGATCCACCATCGCGATCCGACTTTCGGATCGGTGCCCGAGAGCAGCAGGACCCGGTTCGCGCCATCGACAAGCACCACCCTGGCTGCGGTGCGGCTCAGCAGACCGGATCGGTGCGGGTATTCCGCGATCTCGAAGTAATCCGGCATTGCCGCCCGGCCCGCCAGGCCGAAGACCCGAGTGAACAGCACCGCTCGCAGGGCCCGGGTGTCGCGGACCGCGTCGTTGTAGAACCGACGGGCGAGGACGACGCGTTCGCTGGCGTCGGCCAACTCGGCGGCAAGTTCCGGCTCGGATGCCGGGGGGATCGTCGAAAGGGCGCGCGACAGGTCGTTCTCCGCATCGGCCCGATGAGCTCGATCTGCGTGGTCCGCGACGTCTGCCAATCGTCGCAACCGATCGGATTGCGCGTGATCCAGCCCCCCGGCGGCGGCCACCGCCCTGGTGGCAACTATTCGCCTGGCCAGTGCCCCCTCGAGAGCCGACCAGGCGGCCTCGGTCCGAACGTGCAGGCGGTCGAGTCGGTTGGCGGTCAGCCATAACCGCAGGGCCGCGAACAGGAGCAGCGCAACAAGGACGACAACGACGACTGTGGTCAAGTTCGCTCTCCTGTCCTGCTGAAACGGTTGCGCAGCCCGGCCGCGGATTCGAGCCGGTTATCAGGGTCGCATGCCATTGGGCCAGGAACGTCAGGGCAATCACCGGATAACGGGCAAGGGTGCGCAAGGTCACGGCCAGGGCTTGCCGTCACAACACCGCCGGCGAAGGCCTGCCACCAGCAGCGGATGGCGCTCAGTCCGCCTCGACGACGGCGCGCGGGTCCGCGGCGATCACGGTTTCGTAGACCTTTACCACCGTTGCGGCCACGACCGGCCAGTCATACGCGGCGACAACCCGGCGGCCCTGCGCGGAGAGCACCGCGCGCCGGCCCGGGTCGTCCAGCACCGACGACAAGGCCCTGGCCAGCGCGGGCGCATCGCCGACTGGGCTCAGCACCCCGGCGATGCCACTGTCGAGGACGCGCCGGAACGCGTCCAGATCGCTGGCGACGACCGGTGTCCCGGCGCTCATCGCCTCGGTCAGGATGATGCCGAAACTTTCGCCACCGATGTTCGGTGCGCAGTAGATGTCGACGGACTTGAGCACTGACGCCTTGTCGGCGTCGGAGACCCGACCGAGGAATTTCAGTGCGCCCTGCAGTTCTGGGCCGGCAGCCTCCCGAAGTTCCTTCTCGTCGCCGCTGCCGGCAACCAGCAGTTGCAGGTCCGGACGGGTGCGGATCATCAGCTTGAGCGCTTCGAGCAGCACCGGCATGCCCTTGCGGGGCTCGTCGAACCGGCCGACGAAGCCCACCGTCCCACCGGCCCGCGGGTATCCGGGCAGCGGGCCGCCGCCGGCGAAGAACTGCACGTCGACACCGTTGGGGATGATCACGGCGTCACCGCCGAGGTGCTCGACCTGGACCTGCCGGGCGAGTTCACTGACCGCGATCCGGCCGGTGATCTTCTCCATGAACGGCTGCAGCATTCCGGAGAGTGCGTTGAGCCAGCGGGATCTCGGGTTGGCGGTGTGGAAGGTGGCGACGATCGGCCCCTCGGCGACCATCAGCGCGATGAACGACAGGCTGGGGGCGACCGGCTCGTGTAGGTGCAGCACGTCGAACTGACCCGCCCTGATCCATCGCCTGGTTCTGGTGTACGAGACGGGGCCGAACGAGAGCCTGGCGACGGAGCCGTTGTACGGAATCCCCAGGCTCCGGCCGGACGGCACCACGAAGTCGGGGAATTCGACGATCCCGTCGCTGTCGTCGCCGGGGGCGAGCACCGACACGTGGTGCCCCATACCGATCAGGGTGCGTGCAAGGTCGGCGACGTGGGCCTGCACTCCGCCGGGAACGTCGAACGAGTAGGGGCAGACCAGGCCGACTCTCATCGCTCGCTCCCGCGCGCCGCGAGGTCGGCGCTCCACAGCGGCTGCAGCATGTGCCAATCGGCGGGGTGGTCGGTGATGCCCTGCTCGAAGATCCTGGCGACGTCCTGGGTGCCGCCGCGAACCTGCTGCGCGAGCCGGGTGCCGGGTAGCGTCATCGGCGGGTGGATGTGGATCCCCCACCCCTGATCGGTGAAGCTCAGGTTCGTCGGGCACAGATAGGAATCAGTGAGAGCGGCGAGCATCGCGGGGCCCGGGCGGCATCTTGGCCGTCTCACCGAAGAAGGACACCGGCACGCCGCTCGCGGACAGGTCGCGGTCGCCGACCAACGCCACGATCCCGCCGGCCTTCAGCCGTTCGCGCAGTATCTGGGACGGCGATGCACCGCCGGTCAGCGGCAGGATCTCCATGCCCAGCGATTCTCGATAGGCGACGAACTTCTCGAACAACGATTCCGGTTTGAGCCGTTCGGCCACCGTGGACATCGTGCCCCAGCGCCTGGTCGCCCACAGGCCGGCAATGTCCCAATTCCCCGAATGCGTCACCGGCATCATGATTCCGCGACCCTCGGCAACCGCGCGCTCGATGTGCTCGGCCCCGATGACAGTGGCATCGATCTGCGCAAACACCTCGTCATGGTCCATCGCGGGCAGCCGGAAGGTCTCCCTCCAGTACCGCGCATACGAACGCATACCCGCCTGTACCACAGCGGACAGCGATTCCGGGGTGGACTGCTCACCCAGCACCCGGTGCATATTTCTTGCCAGTTGTATGACGGACGGACCGCGACGCCGGAAGGCCGTGTCGGCCGCCTCCCGGAAGAGCCGCTCGGCGACTGGTTCGGGATGTTTTGACCAGCGACCAGCCCGCTCCGAAGCCGGCGGCGGTGAGCCGGTCCGCCACCGATCGGCGAAAAGGCCCGTGGTCATAGCGGCACCCGGGTCATTGTGTGGCCGGAAGCGGCACCCATCACGTCGGCGCCCCGGGGTCATAGCGCCGGACGGCCGGTGCCGCGGTTCAGGCCGGTATCGGCAGCCGCCTTGACGGCTGCCCGGCGCACCTGGACCAGCCGCTGAACAACGGTGACCAGGCCGGCCGCTGCCAAGCAGCCAGAGGCAGACGTCCAGTGCGTGCGGCACGCCCAGCCCGGCCAGGCCCGCGCCGAGCAGGCCGAGTACGTTGCGCTCCGCGCGTTCGGCGATCGCGCCGCCGATCTTGAGATTCACCGAATCGGCGCGCGCCTTCACGTACGAGATCACCTGACCGGTGACCAGGCAGATCAGGGCGGCGACGCCGAGTACCCGCTGGTCGGCGGAGAAGGCGTAGAACGCCAGGGCGCCGAACAGGGCGCCGTCGGCGATCCGATCGCACGAGGCGTCGAGCACAACACCGAAATCGGTGCCATAGCCCCGCGCCCTGGCCATCGCCCCGTCGACCAGGTCTGCCAGCACGAAGATGGTGACGACCAACGTCCCCCAGAGCAGGTAGCCCGGAGCCAACAGCGCTACGGATCCGGCGACCACGCCGATGGTGCCAAGGACGGTGATCAGATCCGGACTTAGCCCGGCCTTGAGCAGACCCTCTCCCTATCGGGTCGGTGACCTTGGACACCGAGGACCGGGCCAGGGAGTTGAGCATGGAGATCCGTCCGGTCAGGCTTTCGCAGGTCAAAGGTCATCAGGCGAAACAGTGGAACCGCAGGTCAACAGGCTGGAAAGCGGGGTCAGCGAGTGGTCAGCGGCTCCAACGATAGTCGCGCGGGAGTGTCGAACCGGTCAGCCCACGACGTCGGGGGGTCTGATCTTGTGGGGAATCCGACCATCACCAGGCTTGCGACAGCAGTTGCGGGTATCGACGAGCAGTTGCGGGAGCACCTTGGTCTGCCCGATGACGGGCATGAAGTTCGAATCGCCGCCCCACCGGGGCACCACATGCTGATGGAGATGCTCAGCGATGCCGGCGCCGGCCGCGGAGCCGGCGTTGATACCGATGTTGAACCCGTGTGGCGCGCTGACCGCGCGGATCGTCTTCAGCGCGTGCCGGGTGAAGACGCTGAACTCGGCGAGTTCGGCGCCGTCCAGGTCGGTGTAGTCGGGCATGTGCCGGAACGGCAGCACCATCAGGTGGCCTGGGTTGTACGGGAACAGGTTGAGCACTGCGTAAACCAGCTCGCCCCGGGCGACGATGAGCCCGTCCTCATCCGACAGCGTCGGGATCCGGCAGAACGGGCAGTCTGTCGTGTCCTCGTCCGCCTTGCCGTCCGGGTTAGATCGGTCGGCACCGGAACCACCGGTCACGTAGGCCATCCGGTGTGGCGTCCACAGTCGCTGCAGGTGATCCGGGATACCGATGCCGTCCTGATGCACCAGTTCGGGTTCGTCAGCCACCGGCGAGCTCCGCGATGAAACCAACCGGGGGCACCAGGAAAGCGAACTCCTCCGCGGTCGGCGAGTTGTTGGACCGGCTCCTGATCCAGCCGTCGATCGCGTCGATCGCCTGACCGACCGGAACCCCGTTGACCTGGGTGCCGTCGCGGAATCGGAAGGACACCGCGCCGGCGGTCAGTCCTTCTCACCGGCGAGCAGCAGGAACGGCACTTTGCCGGTGGTGTGGTTGCGGATCTTCTTCTGCATCCGGTCGTCGGAGTGGTCGACCTCGGCCCGGACGCCTCGGCTGCGCAGCTCCCGGATGACGGTTTCCAGGTGCTCGCCGAACGCGTCCGCGACGGGGATGCCGACGACCTGAACCGGCGCCAGCCAGGCCGGAAACGCGCCGGCGTAATGCTCGGTCAGCACGGCGAAAAACCTTTCGATGGAACCGAACAGCGCCCGATGGATCATCACCGGGGTGGTCTTCACTCCGTCCGGACCGGTGTATTCCAGGTCAAATCGCATCGGGGTGTTGAAGTCGAGCTGGATGGTGGACATCTGCCAGGTGCGGCCCAGCGCGTCCCGTGCCTGGACCGAGATCTTCGGGCCGTAGAACGCGGCGCCACCCGGGTCCGGCTCGAGGTGCAGGCCGGACGCCCGTCCCACCTCCTCCAGGGTCGCGGTCGCCTCGCTCCAGAGCTCGTCGGAGCCGACATACTTGTCCTCGTTGCGGGTGGACAGTTCCAGGTAGAAGTCGTTCAACCCGTAGTCGGCCAGCAGGTCCAGCACGAACCGCAGCAGGCTGGTCAGTTCGTCCCGCATCTGCTCGCGGGTGCAGAAGATGTGCGCGTCATCCTGGGTCATCCCGCGGACGCGGGTCAAACCATGGATGACGCCGGACTTCTCATACCGGTAGACGGTGCCGAACTCGAAGAACCGCAACGGCAATTCGCGGTATGACCGGCCGCGGGCGCGGAAGATCAGCGAGTGGAAAGGGCAGTTCATCGGCTTGAGGTAGTAGTCCTGGCCGGGCTTGCGCACCTCCCCGTCGGGCCCGAGCTCGGCGTCCAGGTGCATGGGCGGGAACATGCCGTCCGCGTACCAGTCCAGGTGACCGGAGGTCTGGAACAGCTCGGCCTTGGTGATGTGCGGGGAGTTGACGAACGAATACCCCGCCTCGATGTGCCGCTTCCGCGAGTAGTTCTCCATTTCGTTGCGGATGATTCCGCCGCGGGGATGGAAAACCGCGAGCCCGGAACCGATCTCGTCCGGGAACGAGAAGAGGTCGAGGTCGGCGCCGATCCGGCGATGGTCGCGACGTTCCGCCTCGGCCAGCCAGGTCAGGTGCGCGTCGAGCGCCTCGGTTGATTCCCACGCTGTGCCGTAGATCCGCTGCAGTTGCGGATTGGCCTGGTTGCCGCGCCAGTAGGCAGCCGCTGACCGGGTCAGTGTGAAAGCCGGGATGGAGCGGGTGGTCGGCACGTGCGGGCCGCGGCACAGATCGCCCCAGACCCGTTCACCGGTGTGGGCGTGCAGGTTGTCGTAGATGGTCAGCTCACCCGCACCGACCTCGACGCCTTCTTCGGCGTTGGTCTCGGTGCTGGTGTCGGACTTGAGATCGACCAGCTCAAGTTTGTACGGCTCCTTGGCGAGTTCGGCCTTGGCGTCATCCACCGAATCGACGACCCGGCGGGAGAACCGCTGACCGGACTTGATGATCTTTCGCATGCGCTTTTCCAGGTCGGCCAGGTCGTCAGGAGTGAAGGGCCGCGCGACATCGAAGTCGTAGTAGAAGCCGTCCCGGATCGGTGGGCCGATGCCGAGCTTGGCCTCCGGGAACGCCTGCTGCACCGCCTGCGCCAACACATGTGCCGCGGAATGCCGGATCACCGACCGGCCGTCCTCGGTGTCGGCCTGAACGGCATCAGCTTCCGTGTCCGCGTCCGGGATCCAGGCCAGATCACGTAGCCGGTCGCTCCGGTCCCGGACCACGACGATGGCCTGCGGGCCGCTGGTTGCGAGCCCGGCCTCTCGGATGGCCGCTCCCGCGGTCGTGCCCGCCGGGATTTTCACGCTCGGAATGGGCGCGGCGGCGGCGGGGGCGGCGGACACAGGGGCTCCTAGATGGGGTCAGACGGGTCGCATCGGCGGTTTTACAACGTGACTGTTGGCGAACGTCCGATGCTAGCCCGCTCGGTCTCAACCTTTCGCGCACTATTCGTGCCATGCCCGGCGCTGGGTTGTCGAGTGCTGGGGCGGTGGGCGCTGAGTCGTCAGCCGGAAGTCGCGACGATCGTCGCCGCGGTGCTGACCATGATGGCGGCGCCCATCGCCGCCTGCATTTCCTCGATCGCTTTCCGGACACCGTCACTCGCCCAGTTTCCTTCGCCGATCTCTTGGCCGCGAACCTTTGCGGTTTTGAGATCGGGTTTGTCCACCACCGACCCGAGCATGTTCGCGGCTGTCAGCACGGCAATGACGGCAGCAACGCGGGCGGTCGGCTCCTGACCGAGGACAAGAACATCCGTGATCTGTTTGCGTAGCTCATTCTCGTGCTGTGAATCGTCGGCCGGCCACCTGGTGGTCGGGAATATGCCCAGAACCTTGCCGCGCTCACGTCGCAGAATGCCGCGGTCCTGCAGACCGTTGTGGAGCCGGTCCCGCAGGCCCTTCCCCAGCTTGCCGATCGCGCTGACCGGGCGGATCGGTCCCTTCTCGAGCAGGGTCAGCAGTGCGGGGTCGAGCGTCGGGTCGCCCAGCGGAGTCTTGTCGATGACGACGACCTGGGCCTTGCGTCCCTCGCCTTCCAGGCCGACCCGGCCGGCCACCACCAACTCCATCAACACCGCGCCGGCCAGTGCCGGATCGAGCTGCATGGTGGAGATCGACGACTTTCCGGTCTCATCGTCCGTGGCGAGCAGTAGAAGATCTTCGGCAATCAGCATCACTCAACCGTAGCCAAGCCGTTCTGGCTCAGCCCAGCCGCCGCGACCACCACCACCGCCAGAACCGGACTGACCGTCCGTGCCGAACTCGACGAACCCCCTACCCATGGGAATCGAAATCCCCGACGAAGGGATGAACGCCCTCGCAACCAGCGAAATCCTATCCGGCGCCGACTCGGTCACCGTTGGTCAAGGGGTGGGTGAGCTGCGCCGGTACCGCAGGCTCGGCCTTGGCGAGCGCAGGCTCTGCTGTGGCCGGCTCGCCGGCAGCGAGCGGCGTCGGAGCGGCGGCCGGCGAAGCAACAGGTCCAGCGGAATTGTGCTCGAGGAAGCGCAGTAGTTCTACCGGGAACGGGAGCACCAGCGTCGAGTTTTTCTCGGCAGCCACCTCGACGATGGTTTCCAGCAACCGGAGCTGCAGCGCTCCGGGGGTATCGGCCATTGCTCCGGCGGCCTCCGCCAGCTTGGCCGATGCCTGCAGTTCACCGTCGGCGTGGATGACCCTGGCACGCCGCTCCCGCTCCGCCTCGGCCTGCCGGGACATTGATCGTTTCATCGAGTCGGGCAGCGCGACGTCCTTGATCTCCACCCGGTCGATATGGATGCCCCAGCCAAGCGCCGGGCTGTCGATCATCAGCTCGAGACCTTGATTCAGCTGCTCCCGATTGGTCAGCAGATCGTCGAGGTCGCTCTTGCCGATAACCGATCGTAAGGAGGTCTGGGCGACCTGGGAAACGGCGAAGGGGTAGTTCTCCACGCTGATCATGGCAAGCACCGGATCAATGACCCGGAAATAGACCACGGCGTCGACTTTCACCGTCACGTTGTCCCTCGTGATGCCGTCCTGGGCGGGAATGGCCATGGTGACGATCTGCATGCTGACTTTCTTCAGCCGGTCGATGCCGGGAACGATCATCGCCAGCCCCGGGCCGCGGATCGGTTCCTGGACTTTGCCGAGCCGGAAGACCAGGCCTCGTTCGTACTGTTTGATGACCCGGGAGCTAAACGCCAGGCCGAGGGCACAGAGGACCAGGAGAACGATCAAGACATCGATGACAATCATGGGATTCGCCTTCCAGCGGACAGCGTCGGCCGGCCGCACCGGCGCCCATATGTCCGGGGATCAATACCGTCGAGGACGAAGCCGGCTTGACCGCCGGGGTACGAGTTGCTCTCGACACCAACGACGCTACGCCGCCGGTGCGCTGCGCAACCCCTGCGCAACAACGCCGTGCGATCTTCCCGGGCCTATTCGCCAACGTGCGGCCAGAGCCAACGGGCAATCGCGCAGGGACCACCCGGAGCTGAGTCTGCTGTGCTGTCGGGTGCCAGATCGGTGGCTGCCGCCCGATCCTCCTGCGAGACCCGCAGCGGCGGTTGGCCTCCGCTATGCCGTTCGGCGACGCTGGGCGCCAATCCGAGATGTCCGCCACCCTCCGGCTTCCGACGCGAGGTCACACGCCGGTGATGCAGGTCGGGCTCACGGCTCCGATCCTCCGGGCACACCCATAAGTCGAAAGTCTTCCCGGTGACGGCGTCTGGGTTGCCCGGCCGCCGGGCCGCTGGTCAGAGTTGGTCGCGGAAGGACTGAAGTTCCTGGTGGCGCTTGTCAGTCGTCTCGGGGTAGGCCATCTTCAGTTCGGACAACGTATCGAGCAGGATCTGGGCGATGATCAGCCTCGCGTTGTGTTTGTCATCTGCGGGCACGGCATACCACGAGGCATGCTCGGAACTGGTGGCGGTCAGGCAATCGCCGTAGACGGTCATGTAGCTGTCCCAGAAGGACCGTTCGTGAATATCGGCCACGCTGAACTTCCAGTTCTTTTCCTGGTCGTCGATGCGGTCCCGGAACCGCTCCGCCTGCTCATCCTTGGACAGGTGCAGGAAGATCTTGACGATCTGCGTGCCGTTGCGGTGCAAATGCCTCTCGTGGTCGCGGATGGAGCGGTAACGCTGATCCCAGATCGTCGTCTCGTCGATCAACTCCTCGGGCAGTCCATGCCCGTGCAGGATTTCAGGGTGCACGCGGGCGACGAGGACATCTTCGTAGTAAGAACGGTTGAAGACGCCGATCCTGCCGCGTTCGGGCAGACAGCGACTGGTGCGCCAGAGGAAGTCGTGGTCGAGTTCCTGGTCGGTGGGTTGTTTGAAGCTGAACACCTGGCAGCCCTGCGGGTTGACCCCGGACATCACGTGGCGGATCGCGCCGTCCTTACCTGCCGCGTCCATGCCTTGAAAGATCACCAGCAACGCCCAGTGGCCGGAGGCGTAATGCAGCCGCTGTAGTGCAGCCAGTTTCTTGACGCGCTTCTTCAGATGCTTCTTGTATTTCTTCTTCGACTTGTAGAGAGGTTCCACGGCGGTGGGCCGATCGGTCAGGTCTACCTGTGCATCGGGCTCAACGCGGAACGGTGCCGTTTCTATTTTCACCGGCTTATCCTTTCGTGCTGCGGGTTCTCATCGCGGCGGCCATCATCGGTGCCGTCATCCGGCCGAACGCTGCTTCGCGAGCCCGAGCCTTCGGGCCGTCCGGCAGTACACGCAGCCTGCTCCCCTTTCGCCGGCAATCGTGCGCCGGGGTCTGGCCGTCGATCGCGTTGTGGCTGCAATTCCAGAACAGGTAGCCGGCGCCCGATCGCGGTTGCCCAGCGGCGAGGCAACGTTCTCGGGAGACCCCGTCGGCCGGCCCGACGGCAGGACAAGCGCCGCGGCCTTCTGCCGCCATTCCCCCGCCGTCTCTCCCCCGCCGCCGGTGCGGAAGGCCAGGGGAAGGCCCGGTTGCCTAGCGTCTCGCAGCGCCGTCATGAACCACGTAACACGAGGAGAATCCATCATGACCAACACGCAGAGCCGGCGCTCCAGTGAGAGTGGGGATCGACCGGTGGGCCCGGGAGGCCACCATGGTCAATACACCGAGGGCGCGCGTTCAGCGCTCCGCGGAAGGAGTAACACCCCATGAACACGACCCAACCAGTCATCCGCATCGAGGGGCTGACCAAGACCTTCGGCCGGGTCCGCGCCCTCGACGGGCTCGACCTCGAGGTGGCCCCCGGAGAGGTTCACGGCTTCCTCGGCCCCAACGGAGCGGGCAAGTCGACGACGATCCGTGTCGTCCTGGGCCTGATCCGCGCCAGCGGCGGACACGTCGAGCTCTTCGGTGGCGACCCGTGGCGCCAGGCCGCGAAGCTCCACGAACGGCTCGCCTACATCGCCGGCGACGTCGCGCTCTGGCCGGGGCTTACTGGCGGCCAGTGCCTCGACGTCCTCGGCGCGACCCAGGGCGGGCTCGACGAGGTCCGCCGGGCCGCCCTCATCGAGCGGTTCGACCTGAACCCGACCAAGCGGGTCCGCGACTACTCCAAGGGCAACCGGCAGAAGGTCGCCCTCATCGCCGCCCTCGCCGCCGACGCCGACCTGCTCGTGCTCGACGAGCCCACCTCCGGGCTGGACCCGCTGATGGAACAGGCCTTTCAGGAGGTCGTCCGTGAGCGGCGCGAGGAGGGCTGCACGGTCCTGCTGTCGAGTCACATCCTCGGCGAGGTCGAGGCTCTCGCCGACCGGGTGAGCATCATCCGCCGGGGCCGGACCGTGACCACCGGAACGCTCGCCGAGCTGCGACGGCATACCCGCACCCACGTCCACGCGGTCACCGTCGACGCGCCCGCGGGTCTCGCCGATGCCCCGGGCGTCGCGGACTACGTCTCCGAGCGACTCGTCGGCCACGTCGACAGCCGGTTCACCGTCGACGCCGAGCACCTCGACGCCGTCGTCGGCCAGCTGCACGCCGCACGGATCCACACCCTCACCGCCACCCCGCCGAGCCTGGACGCACTGTTCCTACGCACCTATGACGGCCCGGCGGTGCCGCTGGACGCCACCGAGTTCGACGAGCCGGAGGAGGCGCACCGATGAGGGCGACCGGCCTGCGGGCCATGCTCAGTGTCCAATGGCGGACGCACCGCCGCGGCACGCTGGTCTGGATGTTCGCGCTCATCGCCGGCATGGTCGGAACGGCGGGGGCGGTCGCCGCCCTCTACACCACCCCCGAGAAGATCCACACCTACGCCCAGGCCGTCACCGCCGGTGACGCCCTCGTTGCGATCAACGGCAGGGTCGAGGGCATCGACAGTCTCGGCGGGATCATCCAGGACGAGTTCGGCTTCCTCGCCGCATTCCTCCTCCCGCTGCTCGGGATCAGCCTCGTCGCGCAGCTCACCCGGCATGAGGAGGAGGCCGGGCGGCTCGAGGCGCTCCTCGGCGGCCGGGTCGCGCGCCACGTCCCGGTGCTGGCCGGGCTCGTCGTCGCCACCGCCGCCATCGTCGTCACCGCCATCGCGTTCGCCCTCGGGCTCATCGCCTTCGGGGTACCCGCCACCGGATCGGTCCTCTACGCCGCCTCCCTCGGCGCCCTCGCCCTGGTCTTTGCCGGGCTCGCGTCGCTGCTTGCCCAGGTCACCCCGCACTCGCGGGGCGTGTACGTGTGGAGCCTGCTCGTCCTCGCCGTTGCCTACCTGCTGCGGGGCGTCGGAGACGTGACAAGGACATGGGTCACCTGGCTCTCGCCGCTCGGCTGGGCCGAGAAGGCCGCGCCGTTCGGGGCAATGCGGTGGTGGACCCTGCTCATCCCCCTCGCCGTCGGCGGACTGCTCGCCACACTCGCCGTCCTCGTCGCCGGACGCCGCGACCTCGGCAGCTCCCTCGTTCGCGGGGGCGCGGGATCGGCGCGGGCGACGACTTGGCTGCGCAGCCCGCTCGGGCTGGCGACCGCCATCCACCGCCCGGCGGTCCTCGGTTGGCTCGCCGGTGCCCTGATCATCGCGGGCATGATGGGCTCGCTCGCGCAGCAGTTCCTCGACGCCGTCGCCGGCAACCCGGCCATGGCCGAGGCCATCGGAATGTCCGGTGCGCAACCCGAGGACGGGTTCGTCGCCGTCACCCAGCTCTATGTCGCGATCATCGCCACGGGGTATGCAGTCCAGGCCGTCGGCAGCCTGCGCGGCGAGGAGACCTCCGGACGTCTCGAGCCCCGGCTGTCCGGCACTCTGTCCCGCATGCGCTGGCTCGCCGCCCACGGGCTCGTCATCGTCACCGGCCTCGTCGTCATCGTCGATCGTCTCCTCGGTCGTGCTGGCCGCGACGACGGCGCGGTCGATGGGCACCACGGTGCACCTGGGTCGCGTCGTCGGGGCGGGCGCGGCATACCTGCCCGCCGAGCTCCTCGTCGGCGGGCTCGCGCTCGCGCTCTTCGGCCTGCGGCCCAGGGCATTTCCGGCGAGCTGGGCGGCCTTCGCCTTCATCGCCTTCATCGCCTTCCTCGGCCCGGGCCTCAAGCTGGCCGGGTGGGTACTCGACCTGGCCCCCACGACCCATGTCGGCAACCCTCCGCTGGGCACCGTCGAGGCGCTGCCGCTCGTCGCCCTCGGCGCCATCACCGCGGCCCTCGGCGTCGCCGCGGCGGTCGGTTTCCGCCGTCGAGGGGTGCCGCAGGGCTGAGCCGGTGGAGCGCCGTCCGGGCCCGCCGACCGCCCACCCGGAGTTTCCGTCACCACCTGTGAGCGACGTCGATGACCAGGCGAGAGTCAAGGCCCGGTCCGTCCAGCGTGAACACCCGGAACGGGAGATGCGCACGCACCCCGAGTGCGAACTGAACACCCTCGGGACCGTTGGGACCGAGCGGGCCGTAGATCATTTCGCGCACCTGGCGGAAAGTCCTGTACCCGTTGACATCGGTCGCTTCGTCCGGATTGTCGACCGCCGTGCTGTGGTGGGTGCCAGGTACTGGCACTACCACGTTGTTGACGAAGATGGACAGATTCGCCCCTCCTCGGGCGTACAGGCCGTTGGGGTTGCCGGGCATCGGAGTGCCCTCGACGTAGTTGACCGTGTAGCCGCCGACGGGGCCATGGACGTCGATGACCATCCGGTCGTAACAGGCGTGCTGGCCGGTGCGCACGTCCTTGACAGGGCCCAAAGCCAGAGGCGAGCTGTCCGCCTTCGGAAGTGATCCCCAGTAGATCCCGCAGAATGGTGCGCTGGCTGTTGCTGAGCTAGTACTACAGGGCGAGATCGTTCTGCCTGCCGGTGTTTCCGCAGGTGACAGCACATCTGACTTCGGCCGGGGCCAGACCGTCGAGGCCGCCAGACTTTGGTCAGCGGAGTCGGGGTCCCGGGTTGGGGCCTGGCCCCCGAAACTGATTCCGGATAGTTCTACCGAATTGTATCGGTGACTTTCTCTGCGCCTGGTACCGATCCTGGCGATCCGGCGATAGGTCCCGTTATTCCGAGGTTTGAAAGAAAAGAAATAGACTGACGAGGCCGCGGCGAGCCTTTCCGTGTTTCGATGTCAATAGTGCGACGATGAATACGTGGAATTGATTACATCGGCCCGGCCGCAGGTTGTGTATCATGGCGCGGTGACACGCGAGGAATTAGACGAGTGGAATTCAGATGTGGAGTGCCTGTTCGCCCGGATGGCCCCGGTGTTTTACCGGACGGAATCCCGCAGGCATGCGGAGCAGTATCTACGAGGACTACTGGCGCCCATCCAACGGAAGAATGGGTGGACGATCGCCGAGCATGTCGGCGAACCCGAACCCAAGGCTTTGCAGCGGTTTCTGAACCTGTCGCCCTGGGACGTGGACCGGCTGTTGGAATTGAATCGCGACTACGTGATGGAGCATTTAGCCGCACCCGGGGCGATTCTGGTCGCCGACCCGACCGGTTTCGCGAAAAAAGGAACCAAATCGGTTGGGGTCCAAAGGCAATACTCCGGAACGTTGGGCCGGATCGACAACTGCCAGATCGCCACCTTCCTGGCCTACGTCACCCCGGACCGCGATCGGGTACTGCTGGACCGCAGACTCTACCTGCCGGAGGAGTCCTGGCTGGCCGATCAGGCCCGCTGCGACGAGGCCGGCGTACCCGCGGACACAGTGTTCAAGACCAGGCCGCAGCAGGTCAGCGAGATGATCGACACAGCCAGGGACGCCGGCGTGCCGTTCGCCTGGTTCACCGCCGACGAAGAGTTCGGGCAGAACCCCGGACTGCGCACATCCCTGGAAACCGCCGATACCAGCTACGTGATGGCGGTACCAAAGACCACCCCGGTCACCGATACCGCAGGGCGAAAAACCGAAATCCAAAACCTCGCGAAGAAACTGAATCATACCGCGTGGCAACGCCGGGCCTGCGGCATCGGCAGCAAAGGATTCCGGGTCTACGACTGGGCGCTGATACCCTCCGCCGACACCGACCACGAATACATGATCCGACGATCCATCGACGACGGTGAACTCGCGTTCTACCATTGTTACAACCCGGGCCACGCCGGGTTCGGCGAACTCGTGAACGTCGCCGGCGCCCGCTGGCCCATCGAAGAATGCTTCGGCGCCGCAAAGAACGAAGTCGGACTCGACGAATACCAGGTCCGGAAATACGACGCCTGGCACCGACACATAACCCTCGCGATGCTCGCCCACTCATTCCTGGCCATCACCGCACACCACGCCAAAAAAAGGGGCGCGAACCAGGCCTGCAACTGAAATCACCGAACGACGAGCCCGACAACCCGACAGCACCCGACCCACCACCAATACGCCGACACCTCATCGCCCTCACCCTCGCCGAAATCCGCAGACTCCTCCACATTCACCGCGACCGACGAGACGAACAGACAAAAATCACCCACGCACTCCAATGGTCAGAATGGCGGCGCACCCATCAAACCCACGCCCGCCGCTGCCACTTCCAGCGCCGACTGCGCCTCCAAGCTCTATTGATCTAGCCCTGTAGTACTAGCCGTCGTCGTGCTCTGCGCGAGCGCGGGGGTAGCGAGGCCGATCCCCGCCGCTGCCGCCAACGCGAGTACTGCTGCCAGCCGTGACTTCGTTGTCATTGCTGTTCCTTTCGTGGGCCGGAACGCCGCCGTTCCTGGGTTGTCTGAGAGACGTTCGGTAGGCCACGAGGGATGAGTGCGTTGCATAACCGTGAGTGTGTTGAGCGGCGATTCGTTACGGAATTGGGTCCTTCGTATTGCGCACGTTCAACGTGGACCGTGCCCGGTTTGGTGGACACCTACGGCAGGCCCAGGAGTGTTCGCGAACTGTGGGCTCGGTGTGATCGTCAAGAACGACGCCTTCGCCGCGGTCTCTACTGGGGCGGTCACGACTTCGGACACGCGTCTAGCAAGGGAGTTGCGAAGCGGGTTGCCCTATGTAGTATTCAATCGATGGCTGGTGATGTGGGACCTCGGATGACCCTGGCGACGCAAGCCGTGCTAAGAGCATTGATCGAGGATCCGGCTGCTGCTCGCTACGGACTGGAACTGTCCGCTGCCACGGGGCTGCCCAGCGGAACACTTCATCCGATCCTGGCGCGCCTGGAGTCGTTGAAATGGATTGACAGCTCCTGGGAGAGCGTTGATCCGCAGAAGGCCGGGCGGCCACGCCGTCGCTATTACCGCATCAACGAGCGCGGCCTGGCCCTCGCCCGCGTTTCCCTGGCCGAGGCATATGCTCGCCGGTCTCGGACCATGAACCGATTGCGGGCCATCGGAGAGACGTCGTGAACGAGCCGCCACCGGGATTCATCCACACCCCGACCCCGTTGGCCGCCGCGCTCATTGCACTGAGTGTGTTCCCGCTCCCGGCCGCATCCCGGGATCGATGGAGTGATGAGTACCGCGCCGAGATCTTCAGTCTCCACCGCACCCGACAGGTCGCGGAGGCCGCCAGCGCACTGGTCGGGTCGTTCGCTCTGCGCTCCGCCCTGAAGGCAACGGATTCGGAGAGCATTCTCACGTCGACGACCAGCTGGTCCTGTCGAGTCGGGCGCCATCACTACCAGACCGTCAACCAGGACAATCCGGAAAACCGCAAATACCAGCAACAGGAATGCATCGCCTGCGGAAAGATCAAAGAAGGCCCGGCCGATGCCTTTCCTCGGACGGATCGGAGCTTTATGGGCGGCGGCGGCGTCATCAACTAACGGGCCGGCGCTACTCGCTCGGCTGGTGCGGCCCGGGTGCCCGATCGTTGTCGAATGTTTGGAACCCCCAACGGCTCCGGCCACCGCGGAACGAACGGTTACCCCCTGGGCTCGACCGTGTCGGTCCATGGCAAAAAGTGCCAAAGTGAGACTTGACGTCTACCTAGGGCTAGGTAGTATAAGACCTGAGATCAGGTAACCGCCCGACCCAGGCCCGACTTCGGCAGTGCGTTGGTCACCCGCAGTCCCAGTTCAAGTGTTTCCAGCATCCGCGGTCCGCGGACTGTCCACGTGGAGATCCCTATGAACCCAACATTCCGGTTCCTCGGCACGCCGGACTCGGGAAGCAATCCCACTTCGACGACCCACTGGTCCTGTCGAGTGGGGCGCCATCACTACCGCACCGTCAACCAGGACAATCCGGAGAACCGCAAATACCAGCAACAGGAATGCATCGCCTGCGGAAGGATGAAAGAAGGTCCCGCCGCCGACTTCCCACGGGCGGATCGGCCCTTCATGGGCGGTGGCGGTCTGATCAACTAACGGGCCGATTGCTGGCACTGCAGCGCCTTCGTCCCGATCCCTATGCGCCACTGCTGGCCGGCCGGGCGTTGGTCGACGACGGCGAGGATCACCTACGTCCCGTAGGCGCCCCACAGCAGCGCGGCCACCATCAAGCTGGAGACCGCCCGGTACAGGCTCCGTGCCCTTTCATCCAGCGGCGGCTTGATCGTGACCAGCGAGTATCGGCCGACGATCCCGAAGGCCACGACGTTGGTCAGGTCCATCGCCAAGTGCAGGACCACCGGGACCCAGATCGAGCCGCTGACCAGGTAGGCCATCACGAGCACCAGGCCCCCGATGGCCCAACTCGCGACCTGGTAGCTGCTCACCCGGTTCGTCAGCAGATGGACGGCCGTGAACAGCACGGTCGACGTGGCCGCGACGACGACCCAGCCGAACTGCTCGAGGTTCACCGTGATGTACCCCCGGAACAGGACCTCTTCCTGGAGTACCACGATGGCGAGCACGAGGACGATCAGCCAGGCCCCGGCCCACTGGCGTTGACCTCCCAGGCCCGTTCGTCGTTCGACGTGGACCCACCCGCGGCGCTGCGCAATCGCGAGGAACCCGGCGGCGCTGGCTGCCGTGACGGCGACGAAGCCGGCGAGGACGAGTCCGTCCCTCGGGGTGATGCCCAGACCGAGGGAGTCGACCCGCCGGCCGTCCAGTGCCGTCAGCATCACCAGCACGGCGCCCAGGACGGCGACGTTGCCGACCAAACCGATCAGCCCGATCGTCGTGGACGTCCGCCCCTCCATGTCCCGCAGGTTCTGGCCGATCGCACGGGTTGCGATCGACGCCAGGGCGGCAACCCCGACAAAGACGCCCACCGCGAGCATGACCCGAAGCCACGGCAGCAGGACGGTCATCCCAGCTCACCACCAGCCCTGCGCGGATCCGGGTGCGTGGTCCGCATGCGTCGGCCGGCCGGGGTGCGGCCGAGGTTCCAGGCAAGCCAGCAACAGCCGACAGCCATCAGGAACCCGTGAGTGACCCGAATCGCCGAGGAGCCGGTGAACTGCGGCAGGTACAGGGCGAGACCGACGGCCAGCGGTATCCCGCTCCAGCGGCCCACCGAGTCGAAACGTGACCAGACCGCCAAGGCCGCGATCACGCCCGCGACGGCAAGCAGGATCAGGCCGGTGACGATGAACCAGATCCCCAGACCCCAGCGGATCCCGGCCGTGAGGTCGGTCAGCAGACCGGTGTCGGAGCGGTCCAGCGCGGCCGCACCAACCGCGTGCAGCCCGAAGACCTCCGCGCCGTAGTAGGGCAGTGTCAACCCCACGCCGACCCAGGTGAGCAGGAGCGCCCAGCGTCCCCGAGTCTCGGCCGCGTGGCTCTCAGTTCGTGAGTAGAGCCCGAACATGCCCACGGCGAGCAGGATGAAGGCGGCGATCCCGAGCGTGTGGGCCACCAGCCAGGATGTGGACGCGAACGCTGTAGCCCCGGCCAGTGAGGCCTCGTCCGAGAACGGCCGGATCGCCGGATAGAGCAGGAAACACCCACCGGACAGGCCCAACGCCACCGCGGTCACTCGCGTGTCGCGGTCGCGGGCTCTGCCCATCGGAGCGGAAACGTCTTGGTTGAACATCAGGTCGGAGCGACTGGTCATGCTGATCACCTCACGTTCCAGGTGGCGGATCGCTTGTCCTTTCGAGGGGTCGGCCCGTTCCGTTGGCCGGGATCCGATCTGAGACCCGACGGCCCCGCCGGCGGGTACGTCCGGAACCTCGTCGAACAGAATTTTGCGACGTCAAGGATACTACGCTACGTTGCGTAGCGCAACATGAGATCGTTTCCCGTTGCAGGACAGGCACTTTGGTGCATATCCATGGTGGTTCACGCCTCAGGCGTGAACGATCGAGGCTGCGGGACGAAGGCAGGGAGGACGGCGTCGATGATGCGCTGCCCGAGGTCTGCCTCGAGCGGTAGCCCCGACAGCAGCAGGCGGTGGTAGACGGGCCCGAACAGCAACTCCTGGAGAAAGGCCGGGTCGGTATCAGCTCGGAGTTCGGCCCGCTCGATGCCGAACTGCACGATCTCGCCGACGCGGCGCACGCGAAGGTCCACGACGTGCTCTCTGAACGCCTTGGAGAGCTGCGGGTCGGTGGCGATGTCAGAAGCCAGGCCCTGCATGACCCTGCCCATGATCGTGTCGCGAAGTACGGCCACCGCGGTGTCGACGAGCCCGATGAGATGCGCTCGGGTGTCACCCTCCCGCTCGGTGGCCACGACCTCCTGGGTCATCTCGAGCACCACGGCCAAGGCGAGGTCCTGCTTCGAACGGTAGCGCCGGTAGATGGTCGTCTTCGCGACCCCGCTCTTTGCGGCCGCGCCTTCGATGGTCAGTCCTCGCACTCCCGAGTCCGCGAGTATCTCGCGCGCTGCAACGAGGGTGGCGTCGCGGGTGTTCACGCGCCCACGAGCGGCTTCGGGCACGCCGCCTCCCTTCTTCGATTGGCGCCAGCACTGTAGCCCGGCCAGCCGGTCAGCCGGACGGCCACATCCTTGTCACCGCCCCCATTCGAGCGGTACGCTACGTGTCGTTGCGCACTGCTCAGGGGAGTCCTGCTCGTCTCGCGGTGACACCAGGGTCGCCCCGGGTGACCGGGTCCATGTTGTGGTCCTTGGTCCAACACCGAGAAAGGAGACGCGTCATGTCAATCGGACGCGACCAGCACGCCACCCGCCGGCGCGCGATCGCCAGCGTTATCGGCGGTATCGCCGGGGCCGCGTATATCGTCATCAACGCCTCGCCCCTCGGCGAGCCAACAGCGGCCGCGCTCCGGATCCTCGCCGTCGCTGCGCTCGTCTGGGTCCTGGCCCAAGCGTGGCGGTGGCGAGCATCCACCCCGCAGACTCGCGCCGGTCGTGCCGGCTTCGGCACCGCCTACTGGGCGGTCGTGGCCCTCGAGGTCGCGCTCATCTTCGGTGGTC
Source organism: uncultured Actinomycetota bacterium (assembly GCA_963730295.1). Lineage (GTDB taxonomy): Bacteria > Actinomycetota > Actinomycetes > Mycobacteriales > Nakamurellaceae > Nakamurella. The sequence goes on from CAVSRE010000022.1 coordinate 790,642, forward strand.
GCGCGCTCATCGTAGGACCGCTGGACGAGCCGCGGGATCTCGCCCCTTGGCTCAGCCTCGTGGTCGGGCTGCACTTCTTCGCCTTTGTGAAGATCTTCCACAAGACGACCTACCTCTGGCTCGGCCTGCTCGTCAGCGTCTCCGCGATCGTCGCCTTCATCCTGGTCGGCTCCGGTGCGACCCCGGCCGCAGTCGCCGTCTTCGCCGCCATCATCCCCGGCATCGTCCTGCTGGCCTTCGGGGTGATCCGCGTCCCGGGCGCCCCGACGCCCGGGACGGCGCGTCCTGCGCGAGCGACGACCGGTTACGCCGACCACAGTGCCGGCAGGCTCGAGCAGAACCCCGGACGGCGTCCGTGACCCGCGGGCAGGCTGCTCTCCTCACCCTGCGGGTCACCATGGAGACCGGCATCGTCGGCGGCCTGGCCTGGTGGGGATACGACACCGGAGGCGGCGGCGGGCTGGGCATACTGCTGGCCATCCTCGCTCCCGCGATCGGCTTCGGCCTCTGGGGCGCCGTCGACTTCCGCCAGGCAGGCAGGTTCGCCGAGCCGCTCCGGCTCCTGGAGGAGCTCGTCATCTCCGGACTTGCGGTTTGGGGGCTCTTCGCCATCGACCAGCCCAGCTGGGGTTGGGCCCTGCTCGCCTTGTCGGTCGTCTACCACGCCGCGGTCTATGTGGTCGGCGAGCGGCTCCTTCGGCCTTCGATGCCACCAGCGTCCACATCACAGCCCCGGCGACAGACCGGCATGACGGCACCAGTCGCCGACCAGCTGACCTACCCGCGCACAGCACACGAGGAAGGACCAAACCATGGACCAAGAACAATCCAGCAACGGGATTGACATGTCGTCAGCGACCGCCTATTTACCTCGCCCGGAGGGGCGAATCGCGTACGACCTGGTCGGGGAAGGCCCTCTCGTCGTGTGTATGCCGGGGATGGGCGAGCTTCGAAGCTCCTACCGGCATACCCGCCCAGCGCTCGTCCAGGCCGGCTTCCGGGTGGCAACGATGGACCTTCGCGGCCACGGCGACAGCGACGCGACGTTCACTGCCTATGACGATGTCGCCGCCGGCACCGACGCGCTCGCCTTGATCCAACACCTGGGTCAGCCCGCCGTCCTCATCGGCAATTCGATGAGCGCAGGTGCCGCCGTCTGGGCCGCCGCCGAAGAGTCACACCTCATCGACGGGCTCGTGCTCATCGGTCCGTTCGTCCGCAACGTTCCAATGAATCCGCTGCTCGGCCTGATCTTCCGCCTGGCGATGAGCGGGCCCTGGGCCAGACATGTCTGGACCTCCTACCTACCGAAACTGTCACCGGGAAAGCGCCCAGACGACTACAAACAACACCTGGACGCCATCTCGGCGAGCCTGGCCCGGCCCGGCCGCCCCGCCGCGTTTACGGCGACCACACGGACGAGCCACGCCCCGGTCGAAGCCCGACTCGACGATGTCCACGTGCCCACCCTGGTCGTCATGGGGACCCGCGACCCCGACTTCCCGGACCCGACGGCCGAGGCCCACCACGTGGCTGACCGTCTCGGCGGAGAGGTTCTCCTCATCGACGGTGCCGGCCACTACCCACACGCCGACGACCCCGACGCCGTCAACCCCCGACTCATCTCGTTCCTCGACAACGCGACCCGACAGTCACATTCACGAGGGGAGGGCCATGCCTGAGAGCCATCAGATTGGGTGGGTCTCCAAGAGTCTTCCGGGTTGCGTCGCCGTTGACGCTGACGGTGCCCTCGGCGAGCGCCGTTGCCAGGTCAAGGGTTCCGGTGATCAGCCCGATGAGCGCCGGCCGCGGGTCAGGGTGAAGGTGGTGGTGCCCGGCAGCGGGCGCCTACAGTAGCTGAGTTCCTCGACGGGGAGGCCCGACGATCATGGCGTGACGTGGGATCAACGGCGTACATCCACGTGGGACGCGCTCTCGCGGCGGCCCGCGAGGAACCCGCCCGCGTGGTCCAAACGGAACGATCCCAGGGTCATCGCAGCGGCGGTGGATCTTGGCGCGGTGTTCGTCGTAGGCGGCGGCACACCCGGTGGCCCAAGCGGGTGGCAGTGCTATCGCTTGGTCGTTTGACGGCTGTCTCGGACGACCTCCCCTACCCGTTCTCGAGCGTCGTCATCGACGATCAAATGGCCCGGAGACTCCGCTCGGCCCGAGTAGGTTGCTGCCATGATCACCGGTCGAATGGGGTTGGCGTGAAGGCGGTCGTGTACGACCGGTACGGGGCCGCCGATGTGTTGCGAGTCGCGGACGTCCCGATCCCCTCGCCCGCGGCGGGCCAAGTGCGGGTGAAGGTGGTCGCGACGTCGGTCAACCTCAGTGACTGGGAGTGCCTGCGCGGATCGCCGGCATACGCCCGGATCGGCGGGCTGCGTCACCCGGCTCGTCGGACCCTCGGGTCGGACATCGCGGGAGTCGTGGACGACGTGGGGCCGGGGGTCACCCGGTTCCGTCCCGGGGACCAGGTGTACGGCGACAACCTCGCACTCAAAGGCGGTTTCGCGGAATATGCGCTCGCTCCGGTATCAGTTCTCGCGGACAAGCCGGCCGGACTCACGTTCGCCGAGGCCTCGACCATCCCGCAGGCGGGCGCGATCGCCCTGCAGGGAGTTCGCACCGCCGTTGCCGGCAGCCGGGTGCTGATCAACGGTGCCGGCGGCGGGTCCGGAACATTCGGCATCCAGCTCTGTGCACATCTCGGCGCACACGTCACCGGAGTCGACAACGCCGCCAAACAGGAATTCATGCGGTGGGTGGGTGCGGACGACGTGATCGACTACGCCAAAGAGGACTTCACGCGCACCACGCAGCCGTACGACCTGATCCTCGACATGGTCGCGCACCGTTCGGTTTTCGCCTACCGACGGGCACTGGCGCCGGGTGGCAGATACCGGTGCGTGGGCGGGTCGGTGGGCACGCTGCTCCGGGTGCTCACCGTCGGTCCGGTGGTCGGGCGACTCACCGGCCGATCGATCGGGGTGCTCGCGGTGAAACAGGGCCCTGCGCACTTCGAGTCGCTGGCCGATATGTGCGCCGCCGGGACGGTGAAGATCCACATCGACCGCGTCTTCGGGCTCGACGACATGCCCGCCGCCCTCGCTCGTGTCGGTGAAGGGCGCGGACTGGGGAAGGTCATCGTCAGTGTCGGGTGACGCAGCCGAGGCCGGATCGGGTTCTCGTTGGCCGCGTTCGAGCCGGGTGTGGGATCGGGAACCCGGTCCGCGGTCAACCATGGGTGACCTCGCCTCGGTCGGGGAGTTCCTGACCGCCGCCGAGGTTGACGCTGCGGTGTTCGCGCTGCGACCGGACTACCGCGCTCTGCTGGTGGCTGTGGACGGCCTGGTTCCCGGCCCGAGCGACCCAACCGGTGAGGCGCTGCTGCGGGCGGCGGAGGCCAGCGCCCGCGCGGCGTTGCGTGATCGGCCGGTCGAGCAGCTTCCGGCTGTGGTCGCGTGGCGGGCGGCGTACCGGGCGTTCGGCGCGAAACCGCAACGCACTCGAAACAGCCTGGAGGCGCTGCTGCGGCGTGCGGCCGACGGGCTGCCCCGGGTGAACCGGCTCACCGACCTGTACAACGCGGTCTCGGTACTGCACCAGATCCCGCTCGGTGGGGAGGATCTCACCCGATACACCGGTGCGCCGCGGTTGCTGCGCGCCAACGGCGATGAGCCGTTCGACACGGTGGTCGGCGGCACGGCGGTGATCGAGCACCCCGACCCCGGCGAGGTGGTGTGGTGCGACGACGCCGGCGTGACCTGCCGGCGCTGGAACTGGCGCCAAGCACGCCGCACCCGGCTGAGTGAGGAAACCACCACCGCCTTGTTCATCCTTGACGCGCTCGAGCCGACGACCGACGACGCGCTGGACGACGCCGCCGACGATCTGGTGACCCACCTGACGGGCTTGGGGCCTGACGTCCGCACCGTCCGCCGACTGATCGCCGCCACCGTGTCGCGGACTGACGGCGGGCAGTGAGTCACCGTCAGACGTCGCTGAGGCTCTGCTGTCCGCCGGCCGGCTTGCCCGGGTCCGGCAACTGCTGGACAAGTGCTGCGCCGAGCCACTTCTGTTCCGCCAACGACGCCGTCGCCCTGAGCCTGTCCCGGTTCCAAGGTTCTCTTGGGGTGAGATGCGATTCTGGCAGTGAGTCCACCGTTTTTGCAGGTCAGGCGTGGTCGGCATGAGTCTAGTCGTGAGCGGCAGTTGTTGTTCTAGGGATTCGGGGGGTGTCCGAGGTCGAGCGGTTGAGCCGGGTCATTAGCTCACGGTTGGTGGCTCTTGCTGCGTCGAGCTCGTCCGTGCGGTCTGCAAGCTCGCGGCGCTGCTCGGCAGCGTGTTGTTCCAGCTCGGTGATTTGTCGGTGGAGGCGGTCAATATTGTCGGGCGCGCCGAGTCCGGATTCTTGCCAGGCCTGTTCGCCGAGCCGCTCGGATAGTCGCTGACGGAGTTGGGCGTTCTCCCGAGCCAATCGGGAGTTCCGGTCCAGAGCGTTCGTGAGGTCCACGATGAGGGATGCTCGACTGGCTGCCGGGCCCTCTGGGCTACCGGTGGGTGGAGTGGCCGCCGTGGCGAGCACCGCGGCGTGCAGGTCCCGATGGCGGTACAGGAAGCTGCGGTCGACGCCGGCGCGGCGGGCGATCGCGGAGATGCTGATCTCGAATCCCTGTTTGGATGCTTGGTCGAGCGCGGTGATGACGCGTTGTCGGCATCTGCTGCTGTGGGCCTGTCGGGCAGCGACGATGCCGGGCGTGTCGTTCACGAGTCCTCCATGGATGGGCCGGGGTTGGTCGGGCGGCTGATGATTGGCATGCCAAGGTCGGTCGGGCGGCGGCTGCGACGGACGGCGGAGATCGCGGCGGTGATGTCGGATTGTTCGGCGGGGGTGAGTTGGTCAAGACTTTCTTCGACCCGGTGAATGAGTTCTTTGACTCGACGGATCTCTTCGTGAGAAGGAAGCGCTGCCTCTTTGGCCCAATCATCGAGATCAGTTGTAGCGAGGGTTTTTTCGCGATCGCGTAGCAGGTCCTGTAGGTATGCCTTGAGCTCGGGAAGGTGAGATGCGTCGGTGCGGAAGTGATCGCAGCCGACACAACGGAACCGGAACGGGCAAGCACTTCCGCCAGCTTGGACGTTGGACGGTTCACGGCAGGTGCCGTAGGGCACCGAGACCTGGCCTAGCGCGTGGCGCGCGTGCTCATGATCTAGAAGCGCCTGGGTTTGACGCCAAACTTGGTTGCCGTGGCGATCGAATTGGTGGTCGGCCAGTCGGTCCACCGCGGCCCGGCGGCGCTTCTCGGTGACATGGTAGTAGGCCTGAGTTGAGCTCAGCAGTTCGTGGCCCATCAGCTCGGCGAGGACGTCGAGCGGGACGCCGGCGTCCGCGTGCCTTTGGGCGTAGCTGTGTCTGTAGGAGTAGAGCGTGATGGTGTCCGGGTCGTAGGTGCTCCGGTCCGCGCGACGCAGCTGTGTGACCGCGTCGAGCCACTCCCGGTGAGCTCGCCCCAAATGTTTTCGCGACATCGCCCGGCAGCCGATGGGATTCTGCTGGGCTGATGGCAGGAGGAGCAGCTCGCTGGTCGGCACCTGCGGATACCGTTCCCGGGTCGATTGTTGTTGGCCTGCAATCAGTGTGGCGGTTCCCTGGGTGATCGGTAATCGGCGGCCGGCCCTGTTGTTCTTGATGTCGTCGTAGACCAACACGAATTCGTCGTCGTGATCGCGGGCTAAACAGTCCCAGCTCAGCTGAAGGATCTCACTGGGCCGCCGGCCGGTTTCGATCAGCAACTCGACCGCAGTTGCCAGGACGCGGTTGGTGCGGGTGCGTAGCAGCGGCAACGCATCACAGAGCTGCCCCAGGATCTCTTCCGGTAGCGCCCTGTGCGGCGGTAGTGCATCTGGGCGGCGTGGAACGTCCTGTGGCCGAAGCTCGAAATCTGCTGGTAGCCCGCTCAGTGGCCGACCGGCCCGGGCCAGGCCGAAGAGCCGCATCTGGCGCAGCGTGTGATGGGCTTTCCGGCAGATCATGGACCGGCTGAGCGCGCTGATCTTGTTCTGATGTTGGCGGAAAGCCAGCCGTTGCAGGAACGCGTCGATGTCGGAGCGGCCCAGTTCGCCGATGATCAGGCCGTGGTCGCTTCGATGACTGTGAAGGCTCGCCGAGAGTTCCGCCAACGCGGCGACGTGCGCCTGCATCGTCGAGGTGACCGTCGCGCCTCGATGATGCAGCAGGTCTTCGATCGCCCATTCCTTGGCGGCAGCCCGCAGCCACGGCTGGTTGATCGCGGTGAAGTGCAACCGGCCGGTGTGCCCGAACTGCGACATGTCCCAAATGTCTTTCGCTCGTTCGGCTTCCAACCGGCTCCCGGGTGCGGAAACGATGAACTCACCAGCCGGCCGGGCGCTCATCTGGCTACCTGGCCGGACTGACCGACCCGCTCGACCGCGTCTCGTAATCGTTGCGGAGCCGGATGCAGATAAACCTGGCTGGAGCTGATTGACGCATGCCCCAGAAGCTGTTGGACCTCGTCGATAGTGCCGCCGGCATCCATCACATTGCTGGCGAAACTGTGCCGCAACGCATGGGGGTGCACGACGTGGTCCAGACCCGCGCGACGAGACGCCGCCGCGAGCAGATCATTGACCGCGCCGAGCTTCATCGGCGCGCCCAGCGGTGCCCGGAACAGGTTGACGAACAGGAAGTCGCTGTCCATCGCGGCCTGCTCGACGCGTTCAGCGACGTACTGATCGTGGGCCTGCACGACCAGCCGATCCACCGGGACCGCCCGGGACTGCCGCGACTTCGCCCATGCACCATTGACGTTCTGCCGCCGGACAACGTGCAGATGCGAGCCCGGGAACTCGCACCCCGCCGCTGAGGACTCGACCGCGAAGTGGACATCCTCGCGGCGCAGACCAACCGCCTCACCGCGGCGCAGACCAGCGCGGCCAAGGATCAGCACAAGCAGCCGATCCCGCGCCGAACGACAGGCCTTCAGCAGCGCAACTGCATCCTCGTCACTGACCCGGTCGACTCTTTCCCTGACGACGGGAACCCGATGACGGGCCCTCATCCGCAGCCTCCAGGCCCCGTCCTCACCGCGCGCCTCCGCCGGTAGATCTCGACTGTCCGCCAACTCGTAGAGTTGGCCGAGCACGTGCGCCGGGGCATCACCACGATCGACCGCGAAGGCCAAGAACCCTCGCGTGCCAGCAAGAACGCAGTTGATCCTCCGCGGCCCGCGCACCGCCGCGGCGGCCGCAGCCCCGGACGTCGACGGCGCATACCGAAGCCACAACACGAAAGATGGCAACCGCTCAGCCGCCAACCGCCAGTCCTGCCCCGTCGCCGCGCACCAGGACAAGTACAGGACGACCGCACCGGCGTAGGCCTTCGTCGTGGAGTCGGCCGCGTCACGACCGAACCGCAGATGCCGCAAGTACGCGTCAGCCGCCGGAACCACCCTCAGATCGCTGTCGATCACAGTCCAGTACTGCACTCCAGAAGGCATCCGCACCGGAAACGCTCGCATTTTCGACTCCTTGTCCGTCTCGGCCGCAACAACGACCACAGAACCCGCACACGGAGAGAACCTGTGGCTCCGACACGAGAAACCGCCCCCGTGCCACAGCCGCCAACACCCCATCTCACCCCAAGAGAACCAAAGAAGTGGGACAGCGCCGCATCTGAATCCCGGGCGTCCCGATGGCCGATCCGGATTCGGCGATTCTGAGACAGGCTCGTCGGTCAACACCTGTGTGCAACGCTCGTTCGGCGTCAGCGTCAGCGTCAGCCCAGCGGTAGCGGGCCGGTGCCGATTCCAATCAGCGTCCCGAACAGCTGGTGCGCTCCGACGGCGATCAACCGGCACCGACCGTGCGCCGGCACCGCATCCGCGTCCGGATCACCGACGTCACCGTCGGCCGAGTGACCTCCGACCACCTGAATTTTCAGCACGCCACCGGCGTTGACGTCCGGCATGCCGGTGATCGCCTGAACCAGTTCCTTGCACTCGGCGACGGCGCCCGGCGGTGACATCCCGGCCTGAACGGCGACGCCGAACTCCTGAACGCGATGCGACGCGTCGCACGAAACCCACCGGTCATTGTCGTCACCGGATCGGCACCGACCGAACGGCGCAGGTGCCGGATGGCCCGCCATCGACTCGACGTACGAGCCCGAATACAGCTCGAGGCCAGGTGCAAGCAGAGCGCAGGCTGCCCACGAGTACTCGGCGGGGGCGCTCAGAATGGCGACGAACCGGAAATTCGTGGCCTGATTCCAGAGGTCACCGGATGCAACCGGAAGGCCCTTCGCGGGTGACCGGTACCCCTGCGCGACCTTTCGGCACCATAGCGAGTCGGACTCTGGGGTGCCCGGCCCGCCGCTGCGGGGTGGTGTCAGGCGGAACGCCACCACCTCCCCGACATGTTGTTCGCCGCAGTCGGAGAACCGCACAGACGTCTCACCCACGCTCGTCACCGACGACGATGGCAGCGACCCACGCAAGGAGTCCGCAAGGGATCCCGTGACCTCACGCAGGCAGTCGCCGACCTGCGGCACCCCGGCACCGGGTACCGCGACGGCTTTGCCGGCCACCCGCACCCCGTCGATCCGGGCGATCAGCAATAACCCGACCACCACCGCGATCAACAGCAGCACCCCGTCCACCCGACGGCCCATCCCGCCAAGGTAGACCCGAGGGATCACTCACGTCAGGACCGGTGGCGATCACCACGACAACCAGATAGCACCCCACGCCCGCCCCAGCGGATTTCACTGCCGTCGGCGTTGACGATCAACGACGCCGACGGTCGCGCGGCCACAGGTCATTGGGTGCGGATACCTTTCGTCGGTGACCGATGAAACCTATCTGCAGACCACCCGTGACAGCTACGACCAGGTAGCCCGGCAGTACACCGACTACGTGCTGGACGTGTTCCCGACTGACAGCGTGGACCGGGCCATGATCGGCTTGTTCGCCGAACTCGTGGTCGGCCAGGAAGATAGTCAGGTAGCCGATATCGGTTGCGGCCCCGGGCATATCAGTGACTTCCTGGCACGGCGGGGACTGTCCGTGCAAGGGATCGACCTGTCGCCGGCGATGATCGACTTGGCTCGCCGCGCGCGGCCGGACCTGCGCTTCGACCTGGGTTCGATGCTCGACCTCGACATCCCCGACGGAACGCTCGGTGGGGTGTTGGCGCACTATTCGATCATTCACACTCCACCGGACCGGATGTCGGTGGCGTTCACCGAGTTCTCCAGGGTGCTGGCCAGCAGCGGCTACCTGCTGGTGTCGTTCCAGACCGGCGACGACTCGCTGAGCCACTGGCGGGCGTTCGACCACAAGGTCGCGCCGGCCTACCGCTGGTCCCTGGCGGCGATGGCCGCGTTCCTGGCGCCGGCCGGGTTGGTCGAGGTGGCTCGACTGCGGGCCGAACCAGGTCCGAGCAATCGTTTCCACGAGGGACATCTCCTCGCCCGCAAGGCCGGGGATTCCTCAGTGGCGGCGCGGCAGGAGCTGGATGGTGACGGCCATTCGTAGAGTCATCCGGTGCGCTTCGAACTGCCTTCTGTGATCGATCCTGAACTGTGGTCTCTCGTCGATGAGTCCCGGGCCTTTTATGCCCAGCGCCCAGCAGGTCATGGTCCGCGCAGTTTGACGGAGCTACGCGCGGTTCGAGCCGGCGCGGCTACGCCCGCCGAGTCAGACCCACCGCCAACGGTCGAACTGGTGAGTGTCGGTGGCCGAAGCGTCCCTGTTCGGATCCACCTGCCAGTCAGCAAGCCGCCAGTAGGCGTGTTCCTGGAACTCCACGGTGGCGGCTTCTACCTGGGTTCGGCCGCCGGAAGCGACATCGGCAACAGGCGGCTCGCGGACGCGCTGGGTATCGCAGTAGTCAGCGTGGATTATCGGCTCGCTCCCGAGCACCCGTGGCCGTCCGCTCCCGACGACTGCGAGACCGCAGCACTGTGGCTGGCAGACCACGCCGAATCTCGTTTCGGCACCGCGGAACTCGCCGTTGGCGGCTTCTCCGCCGGTGCGACGCTGGCTGTGGCCACGCTCGTGCGGTTGCGTGATCGGGGAATCACCGCATTTTGCGGTGGCGTGCTGCAGTTCGGCACCTACGACCTCGCCGCGCAGACACCGGCCGGACGCCTCATCTCCGACGAGTACTTTCTCGACGCCTACGCAGGGACGGCACCGGATCGCGCCAACCCCGACATCTCTCCCCTTTTCGCCCGGTTCGAGGGTCTGCCGCCGGTTCTCATCGTCATCGGCAGCGAGGACATCCTTCTCGAAGACAATCTCGCCTTGGCCACCCGACTGTCGGCCGCCGGCGTCGGAGTCGAAGTGCGCATCTATCCAGCATCACCCCACGGGTTCATCGGGCACCCGACGCCGATGGCTCATGCCGCTCTCCGCCACCTCGACTCGTGGCTCGGGGCCCGAATAAACCCAGCAAGTTGGCGGGGCCGGCGCGACCGACTCGGCGTTGACGATGCCGATGGGGGCGAACTGCCTACGCCGAATGGTGGAGGCGATCCACACTCCGGCCAGGGTGGTGGCAATGCCGAGGATGGTGGTCGGGCCGGATGGTTCACCCAGGACCGCGATGGCCAGGACGGTGGCCGCGACGGGTTCCAGCATGGTGAGGGTGACGGCACCAGCAAGGGTGAGGCGGGCCAGGCCGGCCGACCAGAGGGCATAGGCGAAGGCGGTCGTGACCAGACCGAGGTAGAGCAATGCCGTGATGGTGCCGGGTGTCGCGCCGGGATTGCTGCCGCCGACAGCGAGTAGTACGACCGCCGGGATGGCGGCGGCGCCGAAAACCGTTGCGACGGAAGTAAGTGCCGGCCGGTCCGCGGCGAGATCGCGGATCGCCGATCCGAACAGGGGAAAGCAACAGCCGGCAATCATCGCACTGGCCCAGCCTGCGGGATTCAGCGTGACGACGCCGGCGCCGGTGGTCACCGCGATGCCCAGCACGGCGACACCCACCCCGATCCACCAACGCCGCCGCGCTGGCGTCCTGCGGCGGACCCGGTCGAGCAGGCCGGCGACGACCGGCCCGGTACCGATGGTGACGATCGTTGCCGTCGCGACGCCCGACAGGCCGACCGAGAGAAAGAACCCGAGTTGGAAGACGAGGAACGCGACGGCTCCCGGTAGCGCCACCCGCCACCGCAGCGGGTACCGCCAGGGTGGGTGGCCGCGCGCGGTGCTGAGCCCGACGAGTACGGCCCCGCCGAGTACGACCCGCCACCCGGCGGTCGTCACCGCGGGCAATCCTGGGGCCAGTAGCTGGACCGCGACACCCGATGTTCCGAACAACAGGGCGGCAACCGCGACGCGCGCCTCATTGATGTCGGCAGATGCTCCGATCTTCATGCCAATGATGGTGGCAGGAACATGTCAGCCATCGATGCCAAGTATTCCACGCTGACTCCTTGACCTTAGAATCCGAAGACATGGACAAGGTGGATCGTGAAATCCTGTACCAACTGCAGGTGAACGGCCGGCTCGCGAACAACGAGCTCGCCGACCTCGTCGGGCTGAGCCCCTCGCCGTGCCACCGGCGGGTCCGGCTGCTCGAGACGTCAGGGGTCATCCGGCGGTTCACCGCCGTACTGGATCCCCAGCTGATCGGCCGCGGGTACGAGGTGCTGGTCTGGGTCACCCTGCGGGAAGTGACCAGGGCGGCGATGGCCGAGATCGAGGAACGGTTCGCGGCGTTGGAGGAGATCACCGAGGCCTCCCGGATGATGGGTCAACCCGACTACCTGATCAGGGTGTGCCTGGCCGATGCGGCCGCCTACGAGAGCTTCTACATCGACGTGCTGGCCGCCCTGCCGCACGTACAGACCCTGACATCCATGACCACGATGAAGACCATCAAACGCAACCAACCAATGCGACCGACCAGGTAACCACAACACCGACACGGTCTGGTCGAATCACCATGTTGAAAAATCTTCCCTGGGCCTCCAGTTCGAGTTCGATCCCACTCGCATCGTCGACGTCGTCGAACACCCATGAATCGCTCTGCCATGAGTATGATCATTGTATGAAGCGGATCACGGTGAGCCTCCCAGACGATCTCGTCGACCGGATCAAGAATGCGTCCGGCGGCGAGGGTCAGGTCAGCTCTTATGTCGCGACCGCCCTTGCCGACTACCAGGAACGCGAAGGTCTTCAGGAGGTACTCGCGGCGTGGCGTTCGGAGACACCGATCGCCGACGATGTTCGGCGGCGGGTCGCCGGCGAACTCGACGCGGTCGGACTCGCGAATTCGCCGACCCGAAGCGGCCGGCAGGCCGGGTGAGCAATTCCTGGCGAGCGACTGGACTCACTTTGGACACAGGCGCCCTGATCGCACTCGACCAGGGCGCCTCGGCGATTCTGATGCAGACTCGATTGGACGAAGCGCTGCGACGGGGCGGATCGATCTGCATTCCTGCCGGCGTCGTCGCGCAGGCATGGCGTGGCGCGCGACAAGTCAGGTTGGCACGACTGATCAGATCCCGCGATGTTGACATCGCGGTCATGACGCTCAGCGTGGCCCGCGCCGTCGGCCAAATGTGCGCCGACAGTGGCCACGCAGACATCATCGATGTGCACGTTGCACTCTGCGCCCGCGAACGCGAACACGCCGTCGTCACCAGCGACCCCGACGACCTCGCGCTCATTGACCCTGCCTTGCCGTTGATCCACGTGTAGCGCGCTACGTCCACGACCGGAATGAAGGAATGCCTGGTGCTCGATTGCGTCGGACGTTCCTTCCCAAGAGGCAGTCCCAAGATCAACTGATCTTGCGACGGTAGATCCTGGTCGCGAAGACGTACGCGAGGACGAGAATGCCGACGCACCAGGCGAGAGCGATCCAGATGTCGGTGCCGATGGGCTGCTGAGCGAAGACGGCGCGGATCGAGTTCACGATCGCGGTGACCGGCTGGTTCTCGGCGAACCATGCGACGGGGCCGGGCATCGTTTCCGTCGACACGAATGCGGAACTGATGAACGGCAGGAAGATGAGCGGGTAGGCGAACGCGCTCGCCCCGTCCACGGTCTTGGCGGACAGGCCCGCGATCACGGCGACCCATGTCAGGGCGAGGGTGAACAGCATCAGGATGCCGGCCACCGCCAGCCATCCCAGCACGCTCGCGCCGGTGCGGAAGCCCATCAGGAGTGCGACGCCCACGACGATCACCAGTGAGGCCAGGTTAGCGACGAGCGAGGTGAGCACGTGGGCCCACAGGGCGCTCGATCGGGCGATCGGCATGGACTGGAAGCGCTCGAAGATCCCGCCTTGCAAGTCCATGAAGAGCCGGTAGGCGGTGTACGCGATGCCCGACGCGACGGTGATGAGCAGGATGCCGGGCAGCATGTAATCGATGTACGGCTCCGATCCGATGTCGATCGCACCGCCGAAGACATAGACAAACAGCAACATCAGAGCGACCGGAGTGACCGCGGTCGTGATGATGGTATCTGGGCTGCGCACGATGTGGCGCAGCGACCGCCCGGTGAGGACGGTGGTGTCTTCGATGACGTGTGTGGTTATGGTCTCCCTACTTCTCCGCGCCGGCGGTACTGTCCACCGCGACGCCGTCGGTGCTGCCGTCGTCGCCCACGACCGCGAGGAACACATCCTCAAGACTCGGCTGCTTCTCGACGTATTCGACCTTCGCGGGCGGCAGCAGCTGCTTGAGTTCGGCGAGGGTGCCGTTGACGATGATCCGTCCCTGATGGAGGATCGCGATCCGGTCAGCGAGCTGTTCGGCTTCGTCCAGGTATTGCGTCGTCAGCAGCACTGTCGTGCCGTTCTCGGCGAGTTCCTTCACCGTCTGCCACACCTCGATCCGCGCCTGGGGGTCGAGTCCGGTCGTCGGCTCGTCGAGGACGATGACGGGCGGATTCCCGATGAGGCTCATCGCGATGTCGAGGCGGCGGCGCATGCCGCCGGAGTACGTCGCCGCCTTACGGCCGCCCGCTCGGTGAGCGAAAACTGGGCGAGCAGGTCGTCCGCGATCCCGCCGGGGCTCCTGAGATGCCGCAGCCGCGCCACCAGGACAAGGTTCTCCCGCCCGCTGAGGATCTCGTCGACAGCCGCGAACTGCCCGGTCAGGCTGATCGACTCCCGCACGTCCCGCGGTTGGCCGGCGACGTCGAAGCCGTCGACCTCAGCTGTTCCGACATCCGCCTTCAACAGAGTGGAAAGGATCTTCACGACCGTTGTCTTGCCGGCCCCGTTCGAGCCGAGGAGGGCGAAAATGCTCCCCCGCGCCACGTCAAAGTCCACGCCGCGCAGCACATGCAGTTCCTTGTATGACTTCTCAAGATTCTTCACCCGGATCGCAGCATCCGTGGTCATTTCTGTCCCGTCCGCTCCGCGTCCTCGATTGCCTTGGTCAGACGGGCGCGTTCCCTGTCGATCCACTGCTTGCCGCTGTAGGCCTGGGCGAACGTCTCGGCGAATTCGACCGGGTCGTCACCGACGATCCCGCGCACCGGCGTGCCGTCCGCCGCGGCCCGTTCCCAGAGCTCAACGTGCTCGCCCATCATCGTGACGGCGGTCTCGCCATCCGTGACTCCCCCGTAGTACATGAGGTACCGCTGCACCGCTTTGGCAGCGGTAACGTACGGCTCCGGGAGAGCGCCGATGCGGGACACGTACTGCCTGTACTGCTTCTTCTCTTCCAGCGACCCGGTGAGGATCTCGATCCACTTCGCGGCCATCTCAGTTCTCTCCTTCATGGAGCTGTTCGATACGTTCTGCCTGGAAGCTCCACGCCCTCCAGAACTCCTTGAGCTGTTCTCGCCCATGCGCGTTGACCGAATAAACCTTCCGTGGCGGCCCCATCTCGGACGGGACCCTCTCCACATCCACGAAGCCTCGCCGCTCGATGCGGACGAGCAAGGCGTAGACGGTGCCTTCGACGAGGTCCGAGAATCCCTGCTCCCGCAGTCGGGCCGTGATCTCGTACCCGTACGCGGGGCGCACGGCCAGGATCGCGAGCACCATGCCCTCGAGCGTGCCCTTCAGCATCTCCGTCATCTGATTGCCCATCGCCCACCCTCGATCTACTCTGTGTTGCTATCTACCAGTAGACGCTATCACCGACTACTGGTAGATAGCATCACTGGATAGCGAGCGATTTCGCTGGCTCTGAACCTGCTCCGGAACCCGGCTTGAGGGCGCTGCGGATGTCCGCCTCCGACCGGCCGACCTAGCATCGTGAGCAAGACGCGACAGTCGTTCGCTTTCTTGGCGCTCACTGAGTTGCTGGGGCGAAATGGCAGCGCTTCGCGCGTCGTCCTTCGACATGCTGCGCCGTCACGTGTCGATCACTCACGCTGTCGCTGAAGTTCGCGGCAAGATCGTGTGGGACTCAGCCAAGAGCGTGCAGACAATGCTCGGGCATGCGAGCGCTGCGATGACCCTCGACACATACGCAGATCTCTTCCCCGACGATCTCGACGCAATCGCCGAGCGACTCGATGCAGCAGTGCGCGCGCAGAGTGTGATCAGAATGTGCTCAGAAACAGATGAGAGACCCTCCCCACTTTCGTAGAAAGAGTCTCTGAACTGCACAAACAGGGTGGGCGATCGGGGTTTCGAACCCCGGACCTCTTCGGTGTGAACGAAGCGCTCTCCCACTGAGCTAATCACCCTCGGAGCATGAACTCCGTTCCGAGCAGAGGTCACGATACCCGATCAGCAGCAGCGCGATCACCGTGACTGTTGCGTTGCATATTAGGCTGAACGGGTGAACTGCAGAAGTCCGCGTGATAGCCGCAGGAGTCAGCCGTCCCCCATTGCGAGAGGAACGGCCTGAGACCGAAAGCGCGGAGATCCAACTCGCCGCGCACAGGCCGCCGGACGGCGGAGACGACATGGCACAGCACACAGCGGACCACCACCAAGTGACCACCGCAACGACCGAGATGATCCTGATCTCGGACGATTCTCTTCCGGCGGTCAACGCCGAGCTGCGTTACTACCGCGACGATCCGTTCGCGGTTCAGATGTTGCTGTCCGTCGACCAGAGCCCGGCGATCTGCTGGACCTTCGGCCGCGAACTGCTGTTGGCCGGGGTCTCGATGCCAGCCGGCATCGGCGACGTTCAGGTCTACCCGACCCACGATGGCGTCATCATCGAGCTGCGTTCCGGCGGTGCGACCGCCAGGTTGCTGGCCCACACGCCCGACATCAGCTCCTTCACCGACCGGACGCTCGTGGTCGTGCCGCTGGATTCCGAGATGGACCACTACGACCTGGACATCGACCTGAGCGCCATACCTGTGCACGACGCGTTCGAAGCGTGACCATTTCCTCCACACTCCGGTCGATCTGACCGGAGGGCCCAGGCCGTTTACCGCCTGCGCCAGCCGACAGTCCCCTCGTTTTCATCGGGTGCTGATCGGGCCCATCGAGGGGTTGGGCGGCCGTCACGGCCCTGGCGCAGGCGGAAACGCGGTGAAAATGCTTGCCGCGCTGTCAGTTTGGATTGCACGTGCCGCTTCGGATACAGTTGCCGGGCCGCGCAGCCCTCCGGGGACGTGTGGCATGCGGACGTAGCGCAGTTGGTAGCGCATCACCTTGCCAAGGTGAGGGTCGCGGGTTCGAATCCCGTCGTCCGCTCGGAAGAGGTCCAGGCCGTCACCTGGGTTGCCTCCGCGGTGGGATGGCCGAGAGGCGAGGCAACGGCCTGCAAAGCCGTGTACACGGGTTCGAATCCCGTTCCCACCTCGCAAGAAGGCTGTTCCGGCTGGTCCCGGACGGAACGGTGAAGGGCGATTAGCTCAGCGGGAGAGCGCTTCCCTGACACGGAAGAGGTCACAGGTTCAATCCCTGTATCGCCCACCAGTGTTACCGCAGGTCATGGCCCCGAAAGGGGCCTCTTTGCACTCCGGGCCCGGATCAACGGTCCACCCGAGGACGGCGCGCGCCGACCTTCTTGAGCAACGTGGCGCGACGTCGAACGTCCTATCACCATGACGCGATTCGGCATCACCAGGCTCTGGCTGCACCGTCGGGCTACAGCGCGGGCATTGAACGACCTGCTCAGCGTCGTCGAGCCACCGTCACGATTTGACCTGCTGGACTGGCCACGCTCGCGGAGCACGCGTCCAGCCTGAGTGGGCCATGTACCCAGGCTCCCTTTCAGCAGAGTCACTTTTCAGGTCGGAACTGGCCGGGCCGCCGACGACTGGCTCCGTGATACATCCCCCTCAACCTCCGCGTGACCCTCGCGCGACCGAGGACTCGGAAGCGGTGCTGATCCGGCCGGTCGCCTCGGTTCGGAGCCTGGCTCCGCAAAAAGTCGGCGCCGGGCCCGTTTCCCGGGCGCCAGCCACGAAGAGATAGCGGACTGATCTAATTGTTACCGAAACCAACCCGTCGGGTGAAGCGCGGCCCCGAAAATCGGTGCAGACTGTAAAGGCACGCCCGGACTCACCCCCGACGAGTCCGGGCGTGCTTTTTCGTCGCATGCCGGCCGCAGTGGACCACCGAGCGGGATCCTGTTGCATCGATGGCGGCTCTGAGCGCAAATCCGGCGTCATCACACTCCCCTTCGTCCTCGGCTGTTCTCCGCTCGCGCCGCGTGCAGTGCACACCAGGTGAGCAGACCGGTCAGGAATCGAGAAGCCTGGCCTCCAGGGCCAGAACTAGCGTCACCGTCATGGATCCCGACAACCCCACTACTCAGGGAGTGACCATGACCGGAACCACAACCCAGGGAATCAAGACCGTGCTGCATCCCGTTTCCGACCTGGCGTCGGCCAAGGCGGTGTACACCGCCCTGCTGGGCGTCCCGCCGCAGACCGACGAGTCGTACTACGTCGGCTTCGAAGCCGCGGGCCAGCACATCGGCCTGGTGCCGGGCGGTGGCCCGCAGGGTATGACGGCCCCGGTGGACTACTGGCACGTGCCGGACATCGACGCGAAACTGGCCGAGGTGGCCGCCGCTGGTGCCACCGTCAAGGAGCCGGCGCATGACGTCGGCGGTGGCCGACTGGTGGCAACAGTCACCGACCCCGATGGCAACGTCCTCGGGCTGCTTCAGGACCGGTGACGCCGAGGGCCGCTGGTTGTGATGACGCCCTGGGCGATCGGGGGGCTTGTCCGGAGGCTCGATGCGCGAAGTGAACGACCCATGCACCATGAGTCGTTGGTTCGACCGAGGAGAAAGAGACCCGATGAGCACAGACACGGGGACGGACACGCAGTCGCCTGCGCTGCACCTTGCTGACAGCCACGATCTGATCCGCGTGCACGGCGCGCGGGTGAACAACCTCAAAGACGTCAGCGTCGAGATACCGAAGCGCAGGCTCACGGTGTTCACCGGAGTCTCCGGCTCGGGCAAGAGCTCATTGGTTTTCGGCACCATCGCCGCGGAGTCGCAGCGGATGATCAACGAGACGTACAGCACCTTCGTGCAAGGCTTCATGCCGACGCTGGCGCGCCCGGACGTCGACGTCCTCGACGGGTTGACCACCGCGATCATCATCGACCAGGAGCGGATGGGGGCAAATGCGCGCTCCACCGTCGGCACCGCAACCGACGCCAACGCGATGCTGCGGATCCTGTTCAGCCGACTCGGGCAGCCGCACATCGGCTCATCGCAAGCGTTTTCGTTCAATGTCGCCTCGATCAGCGGAGCCGGGGCGGTGACGATCGAGCGCAGCGGTCAGAGTGTCAAGGAGCGAAGAAGCTTCAGCATCACCGGCGGCATGTGCCCACGCTGCGAAGGCCGGGGCTCCGTCACCGACATCGACCTGACCGCCCTGTACGACGACAGCAAGTCACTCAACGACGGCGCGTTGACCATTCCCGGATACAGCATGGACGGCTGGTTCGGCCGCATCTTCAGTGGTTGTGGCTTCTTCGACCCGGACAAGCCGATCAGCAAGTTCACCAAGCGGGAGCTGCACGATCTGCTGTACAAGGAGCCGACCAAGATCAAGGTCGAGGGTATCAACCTGACCTATGAGGGGCTGATCCCGAAGATCGGTAAGTCGATGCTGTCCAAGGACGTCGAGGCGTTGCAGCCGCACATCCGCGCCTTTGTCGAGCGTGCCGTGACCTTCACGACGTGCCCCGACTGTGCCGGGACCCGCCTCAACGAGGGCGCCCGGTCGTCGAAGATCAACGATGTCAGCATCGCCGATGTCTGTGCGATGCAGATCAGCGACCTCGCCACATGGCTGCGCGGGCTGGACGAGCCGTCGGTGGCGCCGCTGCTGGTGTCGTTGCGGCACACACTCGACTCGTTCGTCGAGATCGGGCTGGGGTATCTCTCGCTCGACCGGCCCTCGGGCACGCTCTCGGGTGGCGAATCGCAACGCATCAAGATGATCCGCCACCTCGGATCGTCGCTCACGGACGTCACCTACGTCTTCGATGAGCCGACCATCGGGCTGCACCCGCACGACATCCAGCGGATGAACCGACTGCTGCTGCAGCTGCGCGACAAGGGCAACACGGTGCTGGTCGTCGAGCACAAGCCGGAAGCGATCGCGATCGGCGACCATGTCGTCGACCTCGGCCCCGGCGCCGGCACGGTCGGTGGCGAAGTCGTCTTCGAGGGCACCGTCGACGGGCTCCGGGCCAGCGGCACGCTGACCGGGCGGCATCTGGACGACCGCGCCACCCTCAAGCGGTCGGTGCGGACTCCGAAGGGAGCGCTGGAGGTGCGGGGCGCCAGCACCCACAACCTGCGGGGCCTCGATGTCGACATTCCGCTCGGCGTGCTGGTGGTGCTGACCGGCGTTGCCGGGTCGGGCAAGAGCTCCCTGATCCAGGGCTCGGTATCGGGCCGGGACGGGGTGGTGACGGTCGATCAGGGCGCCATCAAAGGCTCCCGGCGCAGCAACCCGGCGACGTACACCGGGCTGCTCGAGCCGATCCGCAAGGCCTTCGCGAAGGCGAATGGCGTGAAGCCGGCGCTGTTCAGCGCCAACTCCGAGGGCGCCTGCCCCAACTGCAACGGCGCCGGCGTCATCTATACCGACCTGGCGATGATGGCGGGGGTGGCCACCGTCTGCGAGGTGTGCGACGGGAAACGATTCATGGCCGAAGTGCTGGAATTCACCCTCGGTGGGCCCGAAATTGGCAAGGACATCAGCGAGGTGCTCGGGATGTCGGTGTCCGAGGCCGAGGATTTCTTCGGCGCCGGTCCGGCCAAGATACCGGCCGCGCACAAGATCCTGGCCCACCTGTCCGATGTCGGGCTGGGCTACCTCCGGATCGGTCAGCCGCTGCCCACCCTGTCCGGCGGCGAGCGTCAGCGGCTCAAGCTGGCGACCCACCTGGGCGAAAAGGGTGGCGTGTACATCCTCGATGAGCCGACCACCGGCCTGCACCTCGCGGACGTCGAGAACCTGCTCGGCCTGCTGGACCGGCTCGTTGACTCCGGCAAGTCGGTCATCGTCATCGAGCACCATCAGGCGGTCATGGCGCATGCGGACTGGATCATCGACCTCGGCCCGGGCGCCGGCCACGACGGTGGCCGGATCGTCTTCGAGGGCTCACCCGCGGATCTTGTCGCCGACCGCTCCACCCTCACCGGCGAGCACCTGGCTGCCTACGTCGGCAGCTGACCGCCGCCACCAGGGTGTCCCCGGCACCGCGGGTCTCCGCCGCCGCGCCGGAGCGGCGACGATCACCATGGCCCCCGACTCATTCCAGGCCGATGCCGGGACTACATCTTCTGCCGGCTCAGCACCTTTCGCTGCACCTGGCGCTCCGCAACGAACGACACGAACGGGATCGTCCCGGCGATCAGCACCCAAACCGTGCCCAGCGGCGACCACCTGTCCTTGTAGGCCAGATCGAACGCGATGATGACGTAGATGACGAAGAGCGCGCCGTGGATCGGTCCCCAGATCACGACCGCCGCCCCCATGTCGAACGCGTACTTGAACACCATGGCCGCGCACAGGATCAGCAGGCCCCAGCCGACGACGAAGGCTGCGATCCGGTACCGCTTGAAGGCGGACAGGATCTTCGGCGGCACCACCGGGGTCGCCTGTTGTGCCCCAGAACCGGCTACGGATCCCTTACCTGACAAGGCTTTCGGTGAATCTGTGAGCTCTCCAGTTGGATCAACGGGCACGTCGGCGGTCCTCCTCGGCCAGGGCTGCCAGCGCCTGGTTGTATGCGGTCAGTTCGGGGTCGTCATCGTCATCTTCGCCGACCATGGCGACGGAAATCGTCACGGCCTGGGTCGGGCGCTGCCGGCGCCTGGTTCGTTTTTCGGTCGGCACTTCATCTGTACTCGCACCGGTGGGAGCGCCGGCCGCGGTGGGGTCCGAAGTGGCCTCCGCGGCCGAGGTTTGTCCGGGATCGGCGTCCGTTTGATCCGGAGTGGGGACGTCCGCCGCCGGAGCGACATCCTCGACCGCCAGCAGCGCCGCGAGGGCGCGGTCGGTCTCTTCGTCGTCCTCGGCGTCCTTGATCACTTCCAGGCGCAGGAATCGCACCCACATGTAGATGAAAGCCACCCCGAACGCCGGCCACAGCAGGGCGTACCCGAAATTCTGCGCGGTGCCGGTGGTTTCCTGGGTCCGTTCCCACTGCCACCAGCCGAGCCGAAGACAGGTCAGGAACGCCAAGAAGACCAGCACATGTCCGGCTATCCAGCCGGGCCGCAGGAAGCGTCGGTCCACCCCATGACGGTACCGCCGACCTGAGACCGGATGCACCGGCCATGCCCCGCGGAGCATCGGGCGCGTCGATCAGCCGGTGGGCCGTGCCTGGCACAGCGCCGGACCCCAGCCTGCGGACTCCAGGACGGCCAGGGTTCGGCGGCCGGTGATCCCGAGCAGGTCGTCGACCCGATCGACGTCACGACGCAGACCCGATGCGATCGGTCGATCCAACAGCACGGCCCCCAGAGCAACGTGTCGCCGCAGGGAGTGCCGGCCGTACTGCGGCCTGAGCTGTGCGGGGGTCGACGCGGTCAGCAGGGTGGTTCCGGTGCCCTGGCGATCCGCGACCACCGCAAACGGGTGCTGGTGGGCGGCAGCCAGTGCGTCGCCCAGTTCGTTGGGCATCAGCGACGGGAGATCGCCGGGCAGGACCGCAACCGGCCCGGGCCGGTCCCGACCCATCCCGGCCAGCCCGTCGTGAATGGCCTCATTGAGCCCGGCGGTGTCGGTCCGCTGGATCCGAACACCGGGGATCCCAGCCAAGTGCTCAGCATCCCTGACGTCCTCGGCCACCACGAGAACAGCTCGAACCCCGGGCGCCGCCGACGCGGCAGCGATCGTGTCGGTAGCCATCGAAACCGCGAGCTGCCGCCGAAGCACCGGGTCGACGTCGATGCGGCTCTTGCCACGGACGCTGGACTTCAGCGGCACGAGCAGCGTCCATTTCTCGTGTGGGTTGATCAGGTGCACCCGGACATTGTCACCGGCGCCGGACCATGCCAGCCACTCACTCCCCTTCATTCGCCTCGGCGAGCGGGGACGATCAGCTTCCGGTCATCCGGCGCTTCTGGACCTGCACATCCCGAACCGGTGGCAGCCCGCGTGCGGGGAACATCGTGCGAGGAACATCGTGCGAGG
This sequence comes from uncultured Actinomycetota bacterium, assembly GCA_963730295.1. GTDB lineage: Bacteria > Actinomycetota > Actinomycetes > Mycobacteriales > Nakamurellaceae > Nakamurella. The sequence goes on from CAVSRE010000022.1 coordinate 813,234, forward strand.
GCCACCGTGTGGCGGACAACCCGGTGGCGGACAACCGGGCCGCGGCGTTGCCGGGTCCCATATCGCCCGGGGTCAGCGGGCTCGTCGTAGGCTGACACTTTTCGACGGGGAGGTCGTCCGGGCGTCGACCTCAGGCACGGTTGATCCCTGTCGCCATCACGAAAGGCGCATCGTGACGATCACTCAGCCGGCATCGGCAGACCCGCAGACCTACCTCGATCTCGACGACCGGTGGTGCGCTCACAACTACCACCCGTTGCCGGTGGTGATCACGTCCGCGGACGGTGCGTGGGTCACTGATGTCACCGGGAAGCGCTACCTCGACATGCTCGCCGGCTACTCGGCGCTCAACTTCGGTCACCAGCACCCCGCCTTGATCTCCGCAGCCATCGAGCAGATGGGCAAGGTCACATTGACGTCTCGCGCGTTTCACCATGATCAGCTGGGGCCGTTCTGCGAAGAGTTGGCCGCACTGACCGGCACCGAAATGGTGCTGCCGATGAACTCGGGGGCCGAAGCCGTGGAATCGGCCATCAAGGTGGCGCGCAAGTGGTCGTACCGGGTGAAGGGCGTGCCGGAGAACCGCGCCCAGATCATCACCGCCGGCGGCAATTTCCACGGCCGCACGCTGACAATCGTTTCGTTCTCCGATGATTCGGTCGCACATGACGATTACGGGCCCTACACACCGGGTTTCGTGACGGTGAAGTACGGCGACCTGCAGGCGATGGAAGCGGCAATCACCCCGGATACCGCGGCCATCCTGCTGGAGCCCATCCAGGGCGAGGCCGGCGTGCTGGTACCGCCGGCCGGTTACCTGGCCGGTGTCCGCCGACTGTGCGACGAGCACAACGTGCTGTTCATCGCCGACGAGATCCAATCCGGGCTCGGCCGCACCGGCCGCACCCTGGCCCTGGACCACGAGGGGGTGCGGGCCGACCTCTACACCCTGGGCAAGGCCCTCGGCGGAGGGATCATGCCGGTGTCGGCGGTCGTCGGCCGGCGTGACGTGCTCGGGGTCCTGAAGCCCGGCCAGCACGGCTCCACGTTCGGCGGCAATCCACTGGCCTGCGCGATCGGACGGGCCGTCATTGCTTTGCTCGATACCGGCGAGATGCAAGCCAGATCAACCGATCTCGGTGCACATCTGCACGCCAGGCTCGGTGAACTGGTGGGCAACGGGCTGGCCGAGGTGCGCGGTCGAGGGTTGTGGGCCGGCGCCGAACTGTCCCCGCACATCGGTCTGGGCCGGCCGATCAGCGAGGAACTGGCCCGTCGCGGGATCCTGGTGAAGGAGACCCACGAGACGACCCTGCGCTTCGCCCCGCCGATCGTCATCACCCGGGACGAAATCGACCTTGCCGTTGACACTCTCGCCGCGGTACTGGCCGAGTTCTGACCCTCCCGCGCGGATCATCCCGCACCGCGGGGCCACGGCTTCGGCGCGGCCGAGGGCTTCGTCTCGGCGGAGCGCGGCAGCCCAGCCGCCGGTGCCGACCAGCCGGCGGTGCCTTTCAGCCGGCGGTGCCTTTCAGCCGGCGGTGCCTTTCAGCCGGCGGTGCCTTTCAGCCGGCGGTGCCTTTCAGCCGGCGTCGCGGGCCAGGGCGAGAATCCGCGAGGTCGCTCGCAAATACTTCTTTCGGTACCCCCCGCGGAGCATCTCCGGGGTGAAAATCTGGTCGAGCGGCACACCTGAGGCGCGCACCGGGATCGACCGGTCGTAGATCCGGTCGATCAGCACCACCCAGCGCAGCGCGGACGCCTGATGCGCCAGCGGCTGAGCGTCGAGCAGATGGACAACGCCGACCCCGTCCACCAATTGGCCGTATTTGGACGGGTGTAGCTGGGAAATCTTGGTGGTCAGGGCGTCGTACGAGTCCAGGCTGACGGTTCCCGCTGACGTGGCCGCTGCCGATTCGAGGTCCGTATCGGACAGCGGCGGCGGGGCCTGCGCAAGACCGGCATGCCGGTAGTCCGGGCCGTCCACCCGAAGGGTGTCAAAACGTGCTGACAGTGCGTGGATCTCGCGGCGAAAGTCCTCTGCCGCGAAACGCCCCTCGCCCAGCTTGTCGGGCAAGGTGTTCGACGTCGCGGCGAGGTTGACACCGCTCTCCGCGAGTTGGCCGAGCAGTCGCGTCATCAACATCGTGTCGCCGGGATCGTCCAACTCGAACTCATCGACCGCCAGCAGCCGGTGCCCGGACAACCGGCGGACCGTCTCGTTGAACCCGAGCGCACCGACCAGGTGGGTGTACTCGACGAACGTCCCGTACGCCTTTGGCCCGGGAACCGCGTGCCAGAGCGAAGTGAGCAGATGCGTCTTGCCGACGCCGAAGCCGCCGTCCAGGTAGTAGCCACCGGCGACCGGGCCGGCCTTGCGGAACAGGCCCTTGCGCGGGGGCGTGGTGATCCGATCAGCGAATGCGGACAACGCGGCGACGGCCGCCTGTTGACTCGGCTCGGTGGGCGCAGGTCGATAGGTGCTGAATCGGGCTTCGGCAAAACGGGGCGGCGGCACCAGGCTCGTGATCAGCTCATCAGGACTGATCACGGGATCTCGGTCGACCAGCTTGATCACGGACACAGGGGTTCACACTAGAGCGACTCACGGCCACTGTCCGGGCGGCGTGGTACGGATGGGGTGTGCTTCCGGACACCACGACCACTGACAGCGCCGCTGGGCCATCTGCTGCTCCCGGCCTCGCGGCACGAATTCGGCCGCCTTCGAACAGCATCGAGGACGAGGCCGGGGTTCGGCCGCTGCCGACCGGATCCGGCGCAGACGATGCCCTGGCAGCGCTTTACGCCTGGCCGGAACGAACCGGAATCCCCTTCCTGCGGGCGAACATGATCGCGTCGCTGGATGGTGGCTGCACCGTCGACGGCCGCTCCGCCGGGTTGGGCAACCCGGCTGACACGCATCTCTTCGCAGTGTTGCGTGACCTGGCCGAGGTGATCCTGGTCGGGTCCGGCACCGTCCGGGCCGAGGGTTACGGCGGCGTCCGGCTCGACGCTGTCAGGCTGGCCCGGCGGCAGCGCTGGGGACTGCCCGCGCAGCCGCCACCGATCGCCGTTGTGACCGGCCGCGGCCTTGATCCACAGTCGCCACTTTTCACCGACACCGTCACCCCGCCCATCGTGATCACCACCGAAGTGGCCGCGACAACGGTTCCGAAGGGGATTCGAGTGATCATTACCGGACACGATCGGGTGAATCTTGCCAAAGGGGTAACGGCACTGGGAGTAGCCGGATTCGGACGGATCCACTGCGAGGGCGGACCCAGCCTGCTCGGCGACCTGGCCGTCGCGGACCTCGTCGACGAGTGCTGTTTGACGATCGCCCCGATGCTCCTCGGCTCGCTGGCCACCAAGCTGTTGCCGATCCCGCTGGCCGACTCCATGCGCTGGGAGTTGGCCGCCGCGCGGCTCGATGGCAGCCATTTGTTCACCCGCTATCGACGGGCCGCCGGATGACGGCCGGATGCGGTGTCGCACGTCGGGTCGGACCCGCTGGCCGCCGCTGGTCGCGAGCGGCGGTGGCGGTGGTCGGGCTCACGCTGCTCGGCGGCTGCACAGTCGGACCGTCGCAGCGGCCCGCGCTTGCCACGTTCGGTACGGCACCGGCCGTTCCGTCGACCACCGCGTCGCCGTCCCCGCCACTTGGCCCAGGCGGAACCGGCCAGCTGGCCGACCCGATCCGGTGGGAGCACTGCGGTGATGTCGACTCCGTCGACAAGGCGAGCGGACTGTCGTTCACGGTTGACTGCGGATCGGTGGTGGTCGACAGGTCGTCACCGAACTCCTTCGGCGACCCCGCCATTGAGATTGCCAGAGCCAGGGCACCTGGCGTTCCCGAGAATGCCCCCGCGGTGGTGGTCCTGCGCGGTGAGCCGGGCGAGAACGGCCGTAGCCGGGTCGCAGCGGTGGCCGCTGGGCTGTCGCCGGCCGTTCGGGAACATTTCGCCGTCATCACCGTCGACCTGGTTGGCACCGGGCGGTCCGGACCGGTTGAATGTCTGTCCGGATTCGACACCAGGTCACTGATGACGCTCGGCATCGACCCCACGGAACCGGCGGCCGCCACGGCGCTGGCAGATTTGGCCAGGTCCCTGACCTTCGAATGCGGCGACGTCGCCGGCCCCGAACTTTCCCGGATCAACAGCACCTCGGCCGCCGACGACCTCGACGCGCTGCGAGCGGCACTCGGCCAGCAGACTCTGACACTGATCGGACAGGGTTTCGGTGGCACGCTTGCCGCGGTGTACGCCGACCGGTACCCCGCCAGGGTGTCGGCCGCCGTCATCGACGCCCCGGCCGATCGGCTCGATGCGCTGGATGTCCGGGCTGCGGCAATTGCCGTGGCCGCCGAGAAGGCAGTCGACACCTTCGCATCCAGCTGCGCCGACTTCCAGGGCGGCTGCCCGCTGGGCGCCGACCCTCGGGCCGAGATCGACAAGGCGGTCAGCGCGTTGGACGGCGGGCCGGCGGCCGCACCCGGTTCCGGCGTCACCAACGGCGGCAGCGTGCTGCTGGCGCTGTTGCTGCGCCTCGGCGACCCGGCTGGGTGGCCGGCGTTGGCCACTGCACTGGCGGCAGCAGCGGACGGCAACGGGCAACCGATCCAGGACCTGCTGGACGCGTCATTGGGGCTGGAGACCGACACCGGTTGGCTGAACGCCGCGATCATCTACGGCTGCAATGACAGTGCGCTGCGCATCTCACCGCAGCAGATGTCGGCAGCCGTTGACACGGTCCGGACGCAGGCGCCACTCCTTGGCCCGTACACGGTCGGCCTGGTCGGGTTGTGCAGTTCCTGGCCGGCGCCCGAAGCCGCGCTCGGCGCGGTGAAGGCAACGGGCGCAGCGCCGATCGTGGTGCTGGGCGCAGTCGACGACCCGACAGCGCCCTACGGATCGGTCCGATCCGTGGCCGGCCAACTCGACTCCGCGCGGCTGCTCAGCTGGCAGTCCGGTCACCACGGGAGCTACCCGGACAGCCCGTGCGTGACCACTGCGGTCGATGCCTACCTGCTGGCCGGCGACCTTCCTGCAGTGGGCGGTCTCTGCCCGCCATGACCCAAGTCGGACCGACGAAGGAGGGGCCGCCAATCGACGCAGCGGGAGAGCACTGAAACACTCGAGACGAAGGAGTCTGGTTGTCCAGTGCTCTTCCAGTTGCGGCGTGGTGTCCGGTGCGCTGTCGGTACCCGGTCGTAGTGTCGCAAGCATGACCGCGCCGACGACAGCCGCCGGTCCCGCCGAGTTCCTGCGGGCCGTCGCCCGGCTGGACGTTGCCCGTTTGCGGACAGAGGTGGAGATCGGCCCGCTGCCGGCTCCCGCTCGGCTCGCTCCGTGGAGCCATGCCCTGTCGGCGACCCTGTACCCGGCGGGCAGCGACGAAGAAACCGCTTCGGGCAGGATGATCCTGCTGTTTGATCCAGACGGGGTCGACGCCTGGGGAGGGTCCTTACGGATCGTGGTGTTCGCCACCTGCGAGCTGGACACCGAGATCGCTCAGGACCCGTTGTTGCCCGAGGTTGCCTGGAGCTGGCTCACCGAATCACTCGAAGGGTCGGGGGCCGGATACAGCGCTCTTGGCGGCACGGTCACGGCGACCTCGTCCACTCGTTTCGGAGATATCGCCGGACCTCAACGGGCAGACGATTTGGAGATGCGCGCCTCCTGGACAGCGGACGAAAAAACCGACCTACACCTGCAGGCGTTCGCCGGATTTCTTGCCACCGCCGCAGGCCTTCCGCCAGAAGGTGTCACGTTGCTGCAAAGGGCCGACCCACTCCACGCCCGGTAGTTCCGCTACGGTTGCTGGTATTAGCCGATCTGGGTGCTTGACCACGGATGGCTGCAGGGCAGACACTTGCTGTGACAACGGAACGACTGATCCTGCACAATCCCGGCCGAGCAATGAACTCGACGTGCGACCGGGTGATCCCGACAATAGTGACGCTGAGCATTCGTTCGGCAGGGTGGGAGGACGTCCGGTGAGTAACTCGATGGTCGGTGTCGGGTCTTTTGATATGGGGACCGGAGGAACCGGGGCGACAGGCATCGGCGCCATGGGCGGCACGGCGGCGGAGCCAGGCGCACTGCTTCCCGCCCAGCGATCACCACTTCGTGACGTTCCGACGACTCCATTGCGGATGTCGACCATTCTGGTTGTCGACCCGGACCGGGCAACCCGCGAGCCGCTGCGCACCAGCCTGGCCGAAATCGGCGTCGGCCGGATTCTGGAGGCGCCCTCCGTTGCCGCCGTCGAAGACCTGGTGGCCCGGCAGATCGCCGGAGACCTTGCCCTCGTCAGCCTCCAGTTCGGCCCAGAAGCGGGTCGTTTGGTCCATGCATTGCGCGAATCGGGATGGCCCAGGGTCATCGCTCTCGCACCGACCGCGGATATCGGTCCGGTGATCGACGCTGTCGGAGCCGGCGTCAGCGGCGTTCTCATTGGCCGTCGGGCGAATCCGGCCGCAGCGAGCCTGCCCAGCACCATTCATGACCTGTCCACCAGGGAGATCGAGGTCATCCGACTGGTCGCCGATGGCAGGTCCAACAAATGGATCGGCGAGCAACTGTCGCTCTCGGCATTGACGGTGAAGAGCCATCTGGCCCGGATCGGCCGCAAGCTCGGCACCGGTGACCGGGCGCACATGGTGGCTCTCGCAATGCGCGCCGGCGTCATTTCCTGACGACTGCCCAGTTCATTCACTCCCCACCGAACCATTTTCCGCCCTCGCAGCCAGATTTTCCGACACAGGATCATTCCGCAAGGGCCAGCAGCGCGCGTCGAGACTGCCCGGCGCGATAGGTTCCGCAGATGCCAGACATCCGTGGTCTCGGCATCGCTGACGACGATGCCACGAGCAACCGTGTCTTGGCGCACTCCGACAACTCGGTGGACGGCTCCTTGAGCGGGTCGACCAGTGGCGGGCTCACCGCTGGCACTGCTGCCGTGACACCCGAAACGAAACCCCCGACCCCGCTACTTGCCCCCGGCGAACCGGTGACCGGCCCAATCACCGACCATGTCGAGTTGCAGCACTGGGCCGACCGCCTGGCCAGTTCTGGCGGGCCGGTCGCGATCGACGCCGAACGAGCCTCCGGTTTCCGCTACGGTTCACGCGCCTATCTCGTGCAACTTCGACGGCCGGACATCGGCACCGCACTCCTCGACCCGATCCCGCTCGGCGATCTGAGCATCCTTGACCAGCCACTTTCCGGTTCCGAGTGGGTGCTGCACGCAGCGAACCAGGATCTGCCCTGCCTGGCCGAGATCGGTATCCGACCTCGCCGCCTGTTCGACACCGAACTTGCCGGACGGCTCGCCGGCCTGCCGAGGGTGGGCCTTGGTCCCCTTGTCGAGCAAATACTGGGACTGTCCCTGCGCAAAGGTCATGGTGCCGCCGACTGGTCTACGCGGCCGTTGCCCCACGACTGGCTGGTGTATGCGGCCCTGGACGTCGAGGTGCTCGTCGACCTGCGCGACGCGATGGAGGCCTTGCTCATGCGGCAGGGAAAGCTCGAATGGGCCCAGCAGGAATTCGCGGCCATTGTCGCGGCGCCGCCGGCGCCGCCGCGGGTCGACCCCTGGCGTCGAACGTCCGGCATCCACCGGATCAACGATCGCCGGGCGCTCGCCGTCATCCGGGAATTGTGGACCACCCGGGATTCCGTGGCCCGCCGCCGAGATGTTGCGCCGCACCGGATTCTGCCCGATACCGCCATCGTGGCCGCCGCCGGTGCGAAGCCGACCACGGTTGGTGCACTGACCGCTCTCCCGGTTTTCTCCGGTCGGATGCAACGACGTAATGCTGAACTGTGGCTGGCGGCGATCGGCCGCGCACTTGCTCTGCCTGCCGACGACCTCCCCGTGGTGCGACCGGCCGGGGACGGTCCGCCGCTGCCCGCCAAATGGGCCTCCCGTGATCCGGCAGCGGCCGCCCGGCTGCAGGCGGCCCGGATCGGCCTGGCGGAGCTCTCCGAGCGGGTCGGCACGCCGGTCGAGAATCTGCTGTCCCCCGACTCGGCACGACGGTTGCTGTGGAGCCCGCCGGAGGACACTGGACCGGACGCGGTCGCCGCAGCGCTGGCCGATCGCGGTGCCCGCCCGTGGCAGATCGAACTGACCGCTCCCGTCTTGCTGGCTGCCCTGGATGCCGGCACCGACGGACAAGTTACTCGCCAGTAACTTTCGCGCTACGATGGCAGCGATGGCTCCGCGACCGGCGAATGGTCCACCTTTCCCGTCACCAGTTGTTCCGGGACGGTCCGTTGACCTGCGTCCATTGCCATCGGAATGAGTGAGTCACCATTCGTCCTGCCCGGCACACAAGAGGGAGCACGTCCGTGGTTTCAACCGCACCAGTCCGCACACCATCCGCCCCACCGTCGACTGCGCCGCGCACCCTGCGCGACGTCGTCTTCGTCGAGGGGGTTCGGACCCCGTTCGGCAAGGCCGGCGAGAAGGGTCAGTACGCCCAGACCCGGGCCGACGACATGGTCGTCAAGGTGATCCGCGAACTGCTGCGGCGTCAGCCCGACCTGCCGCCGGGGCGTATCGACGAGGTGGCCATCGCGGCCGCCACCCAGACCGGTGACCAGGGCCTGACCATCGGCCGCAGCGCCGCCATCCTGGCCGGGCTCCCCCGCTCGGTACCCGGCTTCGCCATCGACCGGATGTGTGCGGGCGCGATGACCGCCGTGACCACGGTTGCCTCCGGGATTGCCGTCGGCGCCTACGACGCGGCCATAGCCGGCGGCGTCGAACACATGGGACACCACCCGATGGGCGAGGGCGCGGATCCCAACCCACGGTTCGTCTCCGACCGCCTGGTGGACCCGTCGGCGCTGATGATGGGGTCCACCGCGGAAAACCTGCACGACCGGTACCCGCACCTGACCAAGGAACGTGCCGACGAGTACGCGCTGGCCAGCCAGGAGAAGTACGCCAAGGCACTGGCGAACGGAAAGATCGAGCCGGATCTGGTTCCGGTCGCCACCCGCTCAGCCGAGCAGGGCTGGGGTTTGGCGGGTACCGACGAAATGCCACGCCCCGGAACAACTCTCGATGGACTCGGCACTCTGCGGACACCGTTCCGGCCGCACGGCCGGGTCACCGCCGGCAATGCGTCGGGCCTGACGGACGGTGCGACCGGCTGCCTGCTGGTCGCCGCAGATGTTGCCGAAGAACTCGGCCTGCCGGTCCGGATGCGCATGGTGTCGTTCGCGTTTGCCGGTGTCGACCCGGAGACCATGGGCACCGGCCCGATCCCGTCGACCGAGAAAGCCTTGGCCAAGGCAGGTTTGACGATCGACGACATCGACCTGATCGAGATCAACGAGGCCTTCGCGGTCCAGGTACTGGCGTTCACCGATCATTTCGGTCTGGCGGACGACGACGAGAAGATCAATCAGTACGGCGGCGCTATCGCCATGGGTCACCCTTTGGCGTCCTCCGGCGTCCGGTTGATGACCCAGCTCGCCCGGCAGTTCGCCGAGCGACCGGACGTCCAATACGGCCTGACCACCATGTGCGTCGGTCTGGGCATGGGCGGCACCGTCATCTGGGAGAACCCGCACTTCACTGCCCCACCAACCACCGAACCCGCCGCCGACTCCGCGTCAACCGGCGACACCGCGACGACCGGGAGTGCCCTGTGACCACCATCGAAAAACCCCGCGCCGCAGCCGATTCCACGCGCGGCGAGGTCGTCACCCAGGCGCTGACCCGGTTCGTCAAGGTACCGTCCACGGCAGCACCGGGCGGCTTCGTCACCGTCGCACTGATCACCCTGGACAACGGACGGGACCACACCCGGCCCAACACCCTCGGCCCGCTGGGCCTGGCGAGCCTTGACGCCGCAGTCAGTACCGCGATCGACGCCGCGCCGGACGCCATTGCCGTGACCGGCAAGCCGTTCATCTTCGCCGCCGGCGCCGACCTGTCCCAGGTAGGGTCGATTCCCGATCGCCAGACGGCGGCCGACTTCGTCGCGCTCGGCCATCGGGTGTTCGGTCGGCTGCGTGAGTCGGCGGTGCCGACCTTTGCCTTCGTCAACGGCCTGGCGCTCGGTGGCGGGATGGAATTGGCTCTGCACTGCAATTACCGGACCCTCGCTGCCAATGCCGCCGGGGTTTCCCAGCCGGAAGTTTTCCTCGGTATCCTCCCCGGCTGGGGCGGCACCCAACTGATTCCCCGGATCATCGGGCCGGAGAACGCCGTGACCGTGATCGTCGAGAACGCGCTCAACCAGAACCGCATGATGAAGCCCAAGGATGCCCTGCGCCTGGGAATGGTGGATGTCGTCCTCGACGCCGCCGATTACCTGGAGCAGTCACTTGCCTGGCTCGTCGGGGTTCTCGACGGATCGATCACGGTGCAGCGCAACGAGTTTGCCGGTGCGACCGACGACCAATGGGCGGCTGCCCTGGAACGCGGAAAGATCGTCGCCGACATGCGGACGCACGGTGCGTCACCCGCCCCGTACCGGGCGCTGGAGATGATCGCGTTGTCCCGTTCCACGGAGCTGGCGGTCGGATTGGCCACGGAGCGCGAGGCGCTGGTCGACCTGATCATGTCCGACGAGTTCCGTGCCGGCGTCTACGCGTTCAACCTGGTACAGAAGCGAGCCCGCCGGCCGGTCGGTGCCCCGGACCCCAAGCTGGCCCGAAAGGTCACCAAGGTCGGCGTCGTCGGCGCCGGTCTGATGGCCGGGCAGCTGGCGCTGCTGTTCGCCAGGAACCTGCATGTGCCGGTCGTCATGACCGACGTCGACCAGACCCGGCTCGACAAGGGTCTCGCCGCGGTAGGTCGGGACATCGCCGGACTGGCCGCCAAGAAGCGCATCACCCCGGACGAGGCCAACCGGTTGACCGCATTGGTGACCGGTTCGCTCGACTACTCAGCGTTCTCCGACGCCGACTTCGTGGTGGAGGCGGTCTTCGAAGAGATCGAGGTCAAGAAGCAGGTTTTCGCGGAGTTGGAGAAGTACGTCGGCCCCGAAGCCGTACTGGCCACCAACACCTCGTCGCTGTCGGTGACGGAAATGGCGGCCGACCTGGAACACCCGGAACGGGTCGTCGGGTTCCACTTCTTCAACCCGGTTGCGGTCATGCCGCTACTGGAGATCGTCAAGGCCGAGAAGACCGACGATGCAACCCTGGCAACAGCTTTCGCGGTCGCCAAGCCGTTGAAGAAGGGTCCGATCCTGTCCAAGGACGCCGCGGGGTTCGTGATGAACCGGTTGCTGCTGCGCTTCATGGGCGAGGTGATGGCCGCGATCGGCGAGGGCACGCCGGCCGATGTTGCCGATCACGCGATGGTCTCGCTCGGCCTGCCGATGACCCCGATCATGCTGACCCAGTTCTCCGGGCCGGCGGTGGGCCTGCATGTGCAGGAGCGGCTGAACTCCGCGTTCGGCGACCGGTTCCCGGTGTCGGAGAACCTGCGCAGGATCGTGGAGTCCGGCGAGAAGATCCTGGTCGGCTGGGACGAACAGGGGCAGCAGATCGTCGCCCCCGAGATCGTGGCGATGCTGGAGCAGGGCGATTCGCCCTCCACCGGCGAGCAGGTTCGTGAACGGGCGCTGCAGGCGTTGGCTCAGGAGGCCAGGCTGATCCTGGACGAGGGTGTCGTTGCCGATGCCCAGGACATCGACCTGGCAATGATCACGGGTGCCGGCTGGCCGTTCTGGTTGGGCGGGATCACCCCGTTCCTGGACCGCTCCGGCGTCTCGGAGCGGGCCACCGGCCGGCGGTTCGCCGCGCCTGGAGTTGCCACGCTGCCTGACTGAGCCGTTGGAGCGGCGACTGCTGCAGCGTTGAGTCAGTGAGCCCGGCCACGAATCCATCGCGGTGTCCGCCAATTCGCGTGAGGCGGCCCACAGGTGGCCATCCTGCAGAGTGCCTGTACGTCATAGTGGAACAAGCGACCGCTGACGTTCGCATTGCCCATCCACGAGCAAGCGAAAAGAGCCATCATGACCAACACCCAGATTGCCGCCGAAACACCGGCTGAGAACTTCGAATCCGCACTCCTGGTCGGAAATCCGCGCCGCATTCGCGGCCTGGACCGTTCGATGCTGGAGCGACCCGCCCGGGTCTCGAACCTGGTCGGGAACCCCCGGCGACTACGCAAGCTGGAGAGGGCAGCGTTCCTCGCCGCCTGACCCTCAACTCGCAGTACCCGCCTGCACCAGGACGGTGCGGTAGATCCTTCTGGATCTACCGCACCGTCTTCTTCGTCAGCGGTCCCGTCCGCGGCGATCAGCCCTGCGCAACATGGCCGTAGGCCAGAACGGCTCGGGCGACGCCAGTGCACCCCCGGTGGCGCACTTCCTGGTGGGGTGTGAAATGACACCATGAACATTTCGGAAGTTCTCATCGATGGCTTCGGCAGGATCTCTGGGACCGTCCATCGCACCTTGGACGGCATCACCCCGCAGGTGCTGACCGCACGGCTCGACCCGGAGGCCAACACGATTGCCTGGTTGGTCTGGCATCTGACCCGCGTGATGGACGATCATCTGGCCGATGCCTTCGACGCGGATCAGGTATGGACGTCCCAGGGCTGGGTCGACAAGTTCGGGCTGCCCTTCGACGCCGACGCCACCGGCTACAGCCAGACCAGTGCCGAGGTCGCCGCTGTCCAGGTGTCCCCCGAACTCCTGCTCGGATACCTCGACGCAGTGTCGGCCAGGTGCGTGGACCAGCTGAGTGTGGTGACCGATGGCGACCTCGACCGAGTCGTCGACTCCAACTGGGACCCGCCCGTCACGCTCGGCGTTCGGCTGATCAGCGTCATCTCCGACGGGTTGCAGCATGCCGGTCAGGCATCCTATGTGCGCGGAGTTGCCCAGCGACAGGGTTAGAGAAGTGGTGGGCCGGCAGCTGTCTGTGCCGCAGGCGCCCACCGTTGGCTGCGCCGGTGAGACCGCAACTTCATCGCAGGTGACGATGCGTGATGTTGCCCGGGTCGGTGTCACGCCTGGTCGAGATATGCCCGCCCGCGCGCCGAGAGTTCGTACCCGACGTCGAGACTGTGCGTGAGCCCGAGTTCCTTCAGTTTGCGGACGTCCGTCTTGAACCGCAGCGTCTCCCGGCCGAGCGACTCAGCCAGGTCCGGCGCCCGCACGGCTGGCCGGGATGCGATGAGCGCAAGGATTTCTCGGGTCCAGGGACCGGTCCGGCGGCCTTTGTCCAGCTGGTCGAGCGCAGCGGTGATCGCCTCGATGTCAGTAGCCGTCGGCAGCGCGTCGCGCAACGTCACCCGCTCGTCCGGGCGGTCGAACGACACCCGGATCCGGTACAGCTGCGACCCGCGGCCGCGCTGGTTGGCCTTGACCAGCTGGGCCAATGACGTCATGCCGGCACCGAGCGCGTCGTCCTCGGTGAGCCGGTCCATCTCGACCGGTTCAACCGTATCGAACCTAACGACCCCGGCCGCGGTTCGCTGGGTTCCGCCTGGCCGCACACGTGGTGCATCCCAGCGGCGGAACACCGCGGTGACGGACCCGTCCCGAATCCCCGCAGCGATGATGGGGCTCAACAGCATGCCTGTCCTCCGATCACCCGTGCAGGCGACGGACCCGACGATGCAGAAGGCCCGCCACTCACAAAGGGCTACTCGCCGCCCAACCGTACGGTGACCCGCAATCCCCCGCCCGGGATCGCCGCCGCGTCCACGGTCCCGCCATGGGCAGCCACCACCGCTCGCACGATCGACAGCCCGAGACCGGTCCCGCGGTGCCCGGTTCGGGCCCGCTGGCCCTGCCGAAACGGTTCGAACAGTTCGGCCAGCGTTCCCGCGTTGATCACCGGCCCGGCCGAAGCCACCTCGAGAACACCGCCATCACCGACGGTCTCGGTGTGGATCTCGATCCACCCGCCGGGCACGTTGTGCCGAACGGCGTTTTCCACCAGATTGCCGACCAGTCGTTCCAGCAGTGCAGGATCCCCGTACACCGCGGCCGGCTCGGCATCGACGGTGACGGACAGACCGCGTTCCGCCCGTTCGGCATCGACCGCGCGCAATGCCGGTTCGATCAGATCGGACAGGTCAACAGCCTGTTGCACCGAAACCCCGCGCGCCTGGGTGCGGGCCAGCAGCAACAGCGAGGTCAGCAGCCGGTTCGCTCGTTCGGTGGCCTCGAGCACGATCTCGCCCATCCGGCGGAGTTCGGCTTCGTCGGCTGCCGGGTCCGCCATCGTCACTTCGACCTCGGTCCGGATCACCGCCAGCGGGGTCCGCAGCTCATGGGAGGCGTTCGCCACGAAGCGGCGCTCCGCATCGAACGCGGCCTGCAGCCGGCCGAGCATGTCGTCGAATGTGTCCGCCAGGTCGGCAACCTCGTCCCGCGGGCCGGTCAACCTGATCCGCTGGTCCAACGAGGACTCCGACAATGCCCGCGCGGTCCTGGTCAGGGTGGACAGTGGCCGCAGCGTCCGGCCGATCAGCACCCAGGACAACCACGCACCGGCCAGCACCTGCAGCGGGAATGCGATCAGCCCGACGACCAGCACGGTTTCCCGGCCTTGCGCGGCGATCTCCGCCGCGGCCTGCGAGGCGTCCATCACCACGTCGCCGATCTGCACCTGGGTACCGGCGGGGAACTGCGGCAACGCGGCCACCACCCGCCCGACCACCAGGTAGGACAGTGCCAACAGCAGCGCACCGATCAGGGCCAGTAACGCCGTGGACAGCAGCGTGAGGCGCATCCGTAGACCCTGGCGAATCGGCGGGCGACCAGCGCGGGCGCCGACGTCCGGACGGGTGCCGGACCCAGCACGGTCAGCAGGTCCGGACCGAGCCGAACCAGACCGAGCCGAACCAGACCGAGCCGAACCAGACCGAGCCGAACCAGACCGAGCCGAACCAGACCGAGCCGAACCAGACCGAGCCGAACCAGACCGAGCCGAACCAGACCACGCGGTGCCGCGCATTTCCCGATCGTCGTCGCCCGAGCGGCGGGGTTCGTCGGCTTCCCGACCGGTCGAGTCGGCCGAGGTCATACAGTCGCGACGCGGTACCCGGCGCCGACGACGGTGTCGATCAGCCCCGGCTCACCGAGCTTGCGCCGCAACGTCATCATCGTGACCCGCACGGTCGTGGTGAAAGGGTCGGCGTTCTCGTCCCACACCCGCTCCAACAGGTCCTCGCTGGACACCACAGATCCACGCGCGGCCAGCAGTACTTCGAGGACCCCAAACTCCTTGCGGGTCAACTCGATCGGGCGGCCGCCGCGGGTGACGGTGCGCCGCGCCGAGTCGAGTTCCAGATCGGCCACCGTCAGCACCGGTGGTGCCGCCGGGGTGGCTCGGCGACCGAGCGCCCGCACCCTGGCGACCAATTCCGGGAAAGCGAAGGGTTTGGACAGATAGTCGTCGGCGCCCAGCGACAGGCCATCGACCCGGTCGTCCACACCGGCCGACGCGGTCAGCATCAGCACTCTGGTGATGTCGTTGGCTGCGACGATCTCGGCCAGCAGGTCGTCGCCGTGCATTTCGGGCAGGTCACGATCGAGCACGACAACGTCATACCGGGTGAACGTGGACTTCTGATGCCCTTCCCGACCGTCATAGGCGACATCGACGGCCATCCCCTCGGCGCGCAGCCCCCGGGCGATCGCATCGGCGAGCCGCCGCGCGTCCTCCACCACCAGAACTCGCATCGCTGTTGCCTCGCCTCATCTCTCGCTACGTGACCGGTGGCCGGGTGGCACTGCATGATCAGGTGGTTGCGCCGGGATCCCGATCTCCGGCCATCCGGCTGGCACTTGGCCCTGCCGCGTCCTGGCTGGCCCGGGCAATCTCCTCGGTGATCCCGCGGGCCACCGCGCGCGCGGTCAACCCGAGGTCGCCCAGTAGTTCGGCTCGCGGCGCGGGCTCGAGGAACTGTTGCGGAAGCGCCAGGACCTGTACCGGGATCCCGCTGCCGGCCAGCCGATCGGTCACCGCCGCACCGACACCGCCGGACCGGCCGCCGTCCTCCACCGTCACGACGAGCCTGTGACGCCCGGCCAGCACGGCGATTTCCGGGGGCACCGGCAGCGCCCATCGGGGATCGACCACGGTGACACCGATGCCCTGGGCGGCCAGCAGTTCGGCTGCTTCCACCGCCAGCCCACCGAAAGCGCCGACCGCGATCAGAAGCACGTCCCGATCCTGGCCGGCGGTCGGTTCGGCGAGGATGTCGACGCCACTGGTGACCAGTGCACCTGTCGCCGCCTCGTCCGAGAGATGCTCGGAATCAACAGGTGTCAGTTCGAAGCGGCGCACTGCCGGGACTGCGGCAGGGACGGCGCCCTTCGGGAAACGCAACAGGGTCGGTCCATCGGAAACCCGGAGCGCCTGAGCCAATTCCTCTGCCAGGGTCGCCGCATCACGCGGTGCGGCCAACCGCAGGCCGGGCACGATCGCCGCCAACGACATGTCCCACATGCCGTGATGACTCGGCCCGTCCTCGCCGGTCACCCCGGCCCGGTCCAGCACCACCGTGACCCCGAGACGGTGCAGCGCGCAATCCATCAGCAGCTGGTCGAAGGCGCGATTGAGGAAGGTCGCATAGACCGCAACGACCGGGTGCATGCCGCCCATGGCCAACCCCGCGGCGGAGGTCACCGCGTGTTGCTCGGCGATCCCCACGTCGAAAATGCGGTCCGGGAAAGCCGTGGCGAAGGGCACCAGCCCGGTGGGGCCGCACATCGCGGCCGTGATAGCGACGACATCCGGCCGCTCCGCTCCCGCAACCACCATCTCCCGCCCGAACACATGGGTCCAGGTGGTGTTGGTGGCGGCAGTCGGCTTCCCCGTGGTGGGGTCGAACGCCGGCGGGGAGTGCATCTGTTCCGCATCGTCGGACTCGGCGGGCAGGTAGCCCTGGCCCTTTTGCGTGACGCAGTGCACGAGCACCGGGCCGTGGAAGTCGCGGGCCCTGACAAGGGCCAATGAGAGGGCCTCGATGTCGTGACCATCGATCGGGCCCAGGTACTTCAGGCCGAGATCGGCGAACAACGCCTGCGGCAGAAACCAATCCTTGACGGCGGATTTCGCGGCGTGCAGCGCCGAATACAGCGGCCGGCCGACCACCGGCGTCCGCGGCAGGGTTGTCTTGACCCGGCCGAGCATCCGTTCATACCCGGGCCTGAGCCGCATCGCGGCCATCCGCTGCGCCATTCCGCCGGTGGTCGGCGCGTAGGACCGGCCGTTGTCGTTGAGCACGATCACCAGCGGCCGATCACTGGCAGCAATGTTGTTCAGTGCCTCCCAGGCCATTCCGCCGGTCAGCGCGCCGTCGCCGATGACTGCGACCACCGTCCGGTCCCGCTCCTTGCGCAGTGCGAACGCCTTGGCCAGCCCATCGGCGTAGGACAACGAGGTGGAGGCGTGCGAGTTCTCGATCCAGTCGTGCTGGGACTCGGCCCGGTTCGGGTATCCGGACAGCCCATTGCGAGTCCGGAGCCGGTCGAACCGATCAGCCCGTCCGGTGATGATCTTGTGCACGTACGCCTGGTGACCGGTGTCGAACAAGATGGGGTCGTTCGGCGAATCGAACACCAGGTGCAGGGCCATGGTCAGCTCGACGACCCCGAGATTCGGGCCGAGATGCCCGCCGCGCTTGGACGTCTGCGCAACCAGAAACCCACGAATCTCGGCCGCGACGGCCGCGAGTTCTTCGGCGGACATCGATCGCAGGTCGGCCGGCGAGGTGATCCGGCCGAGCGGAATCGGCGCCCCCGGCGCAGTCGGCGCCCCCGGGGGAATCGATGCCCCCAGCTGAGCAGCCGAACCCTGCCGAGCCGACGGGACCTGCTCGGTCACAGACGCCTCCCGATTCCCTGCGCAGCGACCCGCGCGTCAATGCCCGCACCGCGGAGATGGTCGACCGGGAACGGCCGGAAGATCGCACCCGCGGCGCAGTGCGATCCCACTAGCCGACGTTACCGCCCTGACCGGCAGCTTGGCGTCGGCGCCACCGGATGTGCCTGCAGATGACGTGCGGGGTTCACCCCGGGTTGCCTGCCGATCGGTACAGTCCATGGTTGTGAAAACGGCAGTGGCAGCGTCGTCATCGCTTCGTCGATCAGGCCCGGATGCCATCGTGGTGGCGCATCGGGGTGCATCGGCGGTGGTGCCGGAGAACACATTGCCGGCGTTCGTGGCCGCCTGGGAATCCGGCGCCACCTGGGTCGAGGCCGACACCCAGCCAACCGCTGACGGAGTGCCGGTGATCCTGCACGACCACACCCTGGACCGCACCACCACCGGCTTCGGCCCGTTGCGTGCCCATACGTCGGAGCAGCTCGCAGCGCTGACCGTTCCGGGCCTGCCGGGCGCGTACGTTCCACAGCTTCGGGAGCTTGTCGACCTATTGACGCCACAACGCGCCCTGCTCCTGGAGATCAAGGGTGAGCACTCCGCCGACCACGTCCGAGTGGTGCTCGAAACCAGCCGGGCCGCCGCGCAACCCGATCGGGTGTTCGCCCAGTCGTTCGAGGTAGCGGCCCTGGAACACCTGAAGTCCATCGCACCCACGGCGCCCTTCGGGCTCCTGGTAGACGGAATCGACCCCGATCCCGTCGCACGTTGTCGGGCCGTTGGCGCTGTTGCCTACAACCCGCACTACAGCGAGGTGATCGCCCGTCCCGCGGTCGTCCCGGAGCTCCGGCGGGCCGGGATCACCGTCGCTGTCTGGACGTCCGACGATCCGTCCGAGTGGGAACTGCTCACCCGGGTCGGGGTCGACGCGATCATCACCAATCTCCCGGCCGAATTGCTGGCCTGGCAGGCGGCGTCGGCCGAGCGTCGTCATCGGGACGCCCGGTCGTTGGTTCCCCGGTAGTCCGAGCAGGGATGGAACCGCCGACGCTCGGCGTGCTGTCGTGGATCCATGCGTTTGACCGCTATTGGCTGCGTGCGCGCAGGATGCCGGCCCCGGAGATCTGTAGCCCGAGCCCCGTCCAGGTGATGCTTCGCAGGTCGGATACGACGATCTCCGCGTCGGTGTCCAGTGCGCGAGCGCCCACTCCGATGACCGTCCCAATACCGGCAGCGCGTGCCGCAAGGACGCCGCTGACGGCATCTGCGAAGACCGCGGTGTGCTCCGGCGCTGCCTTGATCCGCCGCGCGGCGGCGAGGTACCCCTCGGGATCGGGTTGACCGCTGCTGACGTCGTCAGCTGTGATCAGCACCTCCGGCGGGACGATGCCGGCGGCCGAAAGCCTTGCCCGAGCGAGGATCCGGGTGCCGGAAGTGACGACGGCCCAGCGTCCGTCATCGATTGTTCTGGTCAGTTCGACTGCGCCGGCTGCCGGGGTCACGGACGTGGCGTCCGTCACCTCGAACGCGTCGATGTCCAACAGCGCCGCTGCGCGATCCTCGGGTGCGATCAGCAACTCCACCGTGTCCGCAGCGCGCCGTCCGTGCGCCACCTCGCCCACGGCGATGGGATCCAAGGAATACTTCCGCGCCCAACGCACCCAGGCCCGTGCGACGCTGGCGGCGGAATCGACGAGGACGCCATCGCAGTCGAACAGCAGGCCATCGGCAGGTACGGCGAGGTCCGCGGCGATCGCATCCTGGTCGCTAGCGAGGCGTGCCGGCGGGACGATTCCGGTAGCGGCCCACGAGTTCTCGCGCCGCGGCCTGCATTCGAACCGGCGGCAGTCCGGACGCGATCAGCGTCAGGTCGTCGACGACCATGTCGCCGATCTGGCTGAACGCCGCCGGGATGCCGCCCGCCCGGTGCGCGGAAAGCACGAGGCCCTCCATGTGTCGAGATCGGTCGTCCGCGCCGACCGGCTCGGCCGGCCAGACGTCAACGGCGGCAAGGAACCGGCCGGCCGCCACCCGTTCGAGCATCGCCGGGTAATCGACGACGGCGGCGCGGCTGACCAGGATCAGCCGGGCCCCTGGGATCAGCAGATCCAGTTGAGCGGGGCCGATGAGGTGTTCGTTCTCAGCGGTGACCGCAGCCATGACGAAGACGAAGGTGCTGGCGGACAACACCTCGTCGAGCGTTGCCGGTGTGACCTCGGCCTCGTGCAGCACAGCCGGCGGTAGCCACGGGTCGTAGACCCGGATCGTCGCCTGGAACGGGGACAACAGGGGTCGCAGTGCCCGTCCCAGGTTCCCGAAGCCGATGAACCCGACGTCAGCGTGCCGGAGCAGGATTGCGTCGGTGTTGCCCGCCCCCAGATAGCGTTCCCGCCCTTCCCGGAACGCCCTGTCCTCCCGGGTGATGCCCCGTGCCAGGTCAAGTGCCAGTCCCAGCGCGTACTCGGCGACGGCCTGCGCGTAGGCGGGTCCGCAGCCCAGGACATGTATGCCCCGGCCGAAACAGGCGGCATAGTCGACGTTCGGGTAGAAGTTGCCCTCAACATTCAGCAGGGCACGTAGCTGCGCTGCCTGGGCGACGCGGTCACCGGGCAGATCGGGCTGACCGACAATTGCAAACGCCTCCGGGAGCAGTTCGTCGAACAGGCGGCCCTGGTCGTCCGCCGTTCCCAGATCGACCACCCGGAATCGGTCGTTCAGTGCGGTCAGCGCCGCGGTGGTGAAGATTCGTTCCACCGGTTGCGGCGCGGTGTGCAGAAGGACCAATGGCCGACCGCTCGATCCGGTATCGCGGTTCGAGACGAGTCCTGGGTCAGCCGGGCCGATTCTCACGGGCTGAACTGTAGCGATCGGCACTCACTATGCGCTCAGGTGATTCCGGTGAATTCGCCTTGCACGGAGAACTGGGGGTTGGCCGGTGATGGGCGCGCGATCCGGTCAGGGTGAGTTCCGGTCGGCAGCGGAGGTCGCTCGATTGAATACCTGGACTCCCTGGATCCAGGTTTCCGCGACGGTCACCGTGTCGATTTGCTCGAGTGGAATACTGAAGACATCCCGGTCCAGCACCACAAAGCTTCCTTCGTAACCCTTCTCGATCAGGCCGACAGCATCGAGCGGCGCGATCTGCCGCGCTCGGCCGGTGTAGAGCAACAGTGCTTGCGGGACGGTGATCGCCTCGGCCCGGCCGATGTCCGCGCCGTTGTAGGCCTGCCGCAGCACGGCCGCCTTGATCGACACGAACACGTTGTCCGCGTCCGCCCAAGCGGTCGCTGGGGTATCCGAGGACAACGCGGTGAATGGCAGATTCTCGTAGAAGGACCGAATGGGATAAGCGATCTCGAACTGTGTCGGCGAGAGATTGCGCTCGTAGCTGTCGTATTCGGCGAACAGAAAAATGCTATGACTGACAACGGCGAACGTCATTCTTGCCGCATTCACCCGGTCGATCATTTCGCGGGAGAACAACGTCGCGTGGTCGAGGCGGATGGACGGCAGTGCACCCATCCACGGTTCCTCGTCGGCGAACAGGTCCAGCACGTGGTTGAGCGCGCGGTCCCCCATTGCGTGCACTGCAACCTGAATCTTGTTGCGACGCGCCCAGTTCACCGCGGCACGGAGCTCCTCATCGGAGAGCGTGCGGATGCCGTGGTCGTTGCTGCCGGGATATGCCTCCTCGGTCCAGGCCGTCCGATTCGAGTAAGCGCCGTCCATGAACAGCTTGAGCCCGGCGATCTTGATTCGGCCCGAACGGTCCTCATCCGTCAGATCGCCGACCTCATCCCGTACGACGGTCGACCACTCGTAGTACAGAGCGCATTGCGGGAGTAGTCCACGTTCCCCGGCCCGCCGGAACATTTGCAGCGGTGACGGCATCCACGTCGCGCACAGGTCGGCGACGCCGACGATCCCACGCTCCAAGAAGTGCTCATTGAGCCCGGCCACGTTCGCCGTCTGATCCTCGAAATCCGGTGTAGGAACGACCGCCGCGACACTGGCGGTGGCCCTGTTTTCGATCAGCAGTCCATTGGGCGACCCATCGGGGTTCCGCCCGTACGCCGCGCCGGCCGGATCCGGGGTCGCCGCCGTGATGCCGGCAAGTTCCAGTGCGCGATGGTTGCAGACGGCGGAGTGACCATCACATCGCTGCAGGAAAACCGGCTGGCTGGTGCTGATCTCGTCGAGGTCATCCGCTGTTGGGCCCCGCCCTTCCGGATATTTGGACTCGTCGTACCCGAATCCCTCGATCCAGCTGTTGGCACCCTTGCCGACGTTGGGATGGGTCCGCACCTTGTCCAGCAGAGCCGCCAGGGACGTCACTTCGGGCGGCAGGCACATCACGGAGTTGGCCAATGCGGCCATGAACGCGGGATGTGTGTGCACATCGAGCAATCCCGGAATCACCGTCCGGCCGCGCAGGTCGGTCACCGATTCATCTGGCACGGCAATGTTGAATGGGCTTCCGGCCACCCAAGCGAAGATTCCGTCGGTGATCCGGAACATGGTCGCAAAGTCATCCTCGCCGCGACCGGTGAAGATCCGGCCGTTGACGAACAGCTGGCTGGTCATGGTGCGACTCCTCGGGTGAATTGACTCCGGCAGGCGCGCCGCGACGCTACGTCGTGACTACCGACTTTCAGGGACGTTGGCCACCTGCATATCGCGGGCGCCCCTGCGGCCTGCTCGAAATTGTCAACCCGACCGATCGGCGCGACCGCGGCACCCCCGGCAACGGTACGGCCTCGGATGCGGGCAGCAAGCCGCGTGGATCACCAGTGTGGGTCGTCCGCGCGGATCAACAGTGTGGGTCGTCCGCAAGGATCAACAACCGCCGCGCGGATCATCAACAGGGCCAGTTTGTGACGGACGTGACGGAAGTCGTCGAGTTCAGTCGCGCGAAGGAAGACGATCCGCGCGGGGGGCGGGGGTGCGGTGTTGCCCACAGGCAACGGTGTAGGCGCAGGTCATCGATTCTGCGGCGCTGAGCACGTCGAGAACCGCCGGCAGGGAGCACTGCTCCGGTAGATCAACGGTGAGCATCGGTGGCACCAGGCCGCTGGCAGTCGTCGCGCCCAAGGCATCGAGGCTCGCAACGATCGGTGCAAGTTCTTCCTCGGAGGTTGCCATCACATGCACCGTGGAATGGCCACCGCGGCAGACGATCGCGCCACCGACGTAGCCGATACCGTCATGCCGGACTTTGACGATGTCGCCACGGCTGACATTCGTGACGAACCACGGAACCCCGCGGACCTCGGCGAGGTCATGGGCGATCAGCACCGCGTCGAGCATCTCCGCGGGATAAGGGGGCCACTCGTCGTCATCGACGAGCGGGAACAGCACGTCGACAACAGCGGACACCGCAGTAGCCGTGCCAACCTCGGCCACCCGACCGGGCTCGGACGACGCCTGGGTCGAGGATCGGACCTCTGTGGACATGGACATACGAAACTCCTCTGCCGGGCACCTGACAAGTGTGTGACTGTCATAAGAGAAACGGCCACGCAACGTGATACTCCGAAACGGACACCCAGGGCATCGCCGCCGGCCCCCACGGGGATCGGTGCAGGTCAAACCCCAGCCAACCCGAGGCAGACGGATCGAGGTCGTCCTCCCGGCAGAACCACCGACCAGGTTCAGCCGGGCAGGTACCGGGCGACGCACTCGATGTGCTGGGTCTGCGGAAATGCGTCAAAGGCCCGCAGCGTGTCCAGCCGGTACCCGGCGGCGGCCAGGGCCCCGGTGTCCCGCGCCAACGCGGCCGGGTCACACGCCACGTAGACGATGACGGCCGGTTTGCGAGCGGCGATCGCCGCGCACAGTGCCGGCCCCGCGCCGGTCCGCGGCGGATCCAGCAGCACGACGCCCACAGACGGTTCCAGTTGCTCGAGGACGTACTCCACCTTGCCGACCAGCACGCTGGCCTGCGGGTGCCCGGCCAGGTTCGCCGCCGCCAATTCGCTCGCGCGCTCGTCAGATTCGACGGTGATCACCGAGCCGTTCGGCCCGACGGCGCGGCAGAGCACCTCAGCGAACAGGCCGACCCCGCCGTACAGATCCCAGGCGCTTTGACCGGTCAACTCCAACCCGTCGAGAGCGCGCGTGACTTCCTGTGCGAGCACCTCGGCGGCGGCCACGTGCGGCTGCCAGAACCCGTCCGCGGCGACCGAGAAGTCCCGCCCGACCGCGTGTTCGGTGATCACTGCGGACGGTAGACCGATCCAGGTTGCCGTCGCCTTGCCGTCGGCGGCCCGGCAGAGCGCGACTTCGGGCAGCGCGCCTTCGGTGCGGTTTGCGCCACGACCGCCCGCCGGGCGTCGCGCCGCGCCCCTGGTCCGTCTGGCACGTGGTGTGCCGCGAACGCCGGCGGGGACATCGACTGCGCCGGCCAGTGCAGTCAGTTCGGGTACGGCGATCAGGCAAGGCTCGCTCTGGTTGACCCCTTCGACCCGGTGCGACCGGACACCCCGCGGCCCGATCCGGCCCTCGGGGTCGAGCGCCCAGCGGACCCGACTACGCCAGCCGAACCCGTTGCCCGGCAACGGTTCCACTTCAACAGGCCAATCGATCCCGGCCAACCGGGAGAGCTGCTCGGCAACGACAGCGGCCTTCAGTTCGCGTTGCAGAGCGCCGTCAGCGTGCTGGAAGTCGCACCCTCCGCAGCCGGCCGGGTGGTAGTGCACGCAGGGCGCCTCGACCCGGCGGGGATCGGCCCGCAGCACTGAAATCACTTCTCCACGGCAGAACGAGCCGCGCTTCGCCTCGGTGATCCGGACGACCGCTCGCTCCCCCGGCAATGCCAGCCGGACGAAGACCACCCGACCGTCGTACCTCGCGACGCAGTGTCCGCCGTGGGCGACCGGGCCGATGTCGACCTCGACCTCCACCCCGGGTGCCAGTTCGTCGGCAGAGAGCGGGGCTCGGGATGCGGCGGCTCCGGACATGTCCGCCTCCTGGTTGCTGGGAACGATGGTGGTGTACTTGTGCGTCATTCCTCGTCAGGCCTGCCGCGGGTCCAACCCTGGTCCTCGGCAGCCCCTTCCTGGAACATCGTCCCAGGCATCCGTCCGCGCACCGACGGCGTCCGTTCGGCGCGCAGCCTGATCCGCTCGTCCAGCGCCTCCGACGACGACAACTGCCACGGCACCGAGGTCACCATCACCCCGGGGGTGAACAGCAGCCGGCCCTTGAGCCGCAGCGCGGACTGATTGTGCAACAGATGTTCCCACCAGTGCCCGACAACGTATTCGGGAATGAAGACCGTGACGATTTCCCGGGGAGCGTCCTTCCGGACCCGTCGGACGTAGTCCAGCACCGGCTTGGTAATTTCCCGGAACGGCGAATCGATGACCTTGAGCGGCACCGGGATCTGCCGGTCCTCCCATTCGCGGGCCAGTTCGGCGGTGTCCCCCGGGTCGACGTTGACCGTCACCGCCTCCAGGTAGTCCGGGCGGGTGGCTCTGGCGAATGCCAGGGCCCGCATCGTCGGCAGGTGCAGCTTGGAGACCAGCACGATGGAATGCACCCGGCTGGGCAGCACCATGTCGTCCTCGTCGGCGGCGATCTCCCTGGAAACCCGCTCGTAGTGCCGCTTGATCGACTTCATGGTGAAGAAGATGATGCCCATCGCCAGAATCGCGATCCACGCACCGGCCAGGAACTTCGTGACCAGGACGATCACCAGCACAACCGCGGTGAAGCAGAAGCCGACCGCGTTGATCGTCTGACTGCGCCGCATCCGGCGTCTGGCGCCGGGGTCCTGCTCGGTCCGCAGCAGCTTCTTCCAGTGCCGGATCATGCCCAGCTGGGAGAACGTGAAGGAGACGAAGACACCGACGATGTAGAGCTGGATCAAGGCGGTGACCTGAGCCTGAAACGCGACGATCAGAACGATCGCGACGAAGGCAAGAAAGACGATGCCGTTGGAGAACGCCAGTCGGTCGCCGCGAGTGTGCAGCTGGCGGGGCAGAAAACGGTCCTGCGCCAGGATCGAGCCGAGCACCGGGAATCCGTTGAAGGCCGTATTGCACGCGAGTACCAGGATCAACCCGGTCACGAACGACACGAGGTAGAACCCCACCGGGAAGCCGGAGAACACCGTCTCTGCGATCTGCGTGATCAACGTTTTCTGGAAGTACCCCTCCGGTGCACCCACCAGTTGCGTGCTGGGATCGTCCGCGTACTGCACGCCGGTCATCAGGGTCAGCGTGACCAGACCGAGCATCATCGTCACGGATAGCGCGGCCATCAGGGCCAGCGTGGTCGCCGCATTCTTCGACTTCGGCTTCTTGAAAGCGGGGACTCCATTGGAAATGGCCTCCACCCCGGTCAGCGCGGCTGAGCCCGAGGAGAAGCCCCGGAGCAGCAGGAACACCAGCGCGAACCCACTGAGCGCATGCTCGGCCTGCAATTCGAATCCGGCGCTTTCGGCCTTCATGTCGGCGCCAATGAAGAATTCGACGAGACCGGTGATGATCATTCCCAGCACCGTGACGATGAAAAGATAGGTTGGGACGGCGAACGCGGACCCGGATTCCCGGATACCGCGCAGGTTCGCGGCGCAGACGAGCACGATGATGCCGATCGAGAACCAGACCGGGTGGTCGCCGACGATCTGGATCGCGGACCCGATGTTCGCGACACCGGCGGCCGTGGAGACGGCCACCGTGAGGATGTAGTCCACCAGCAGCGCACTGGCCACCAGCAGCCCGTAGGTCGGGCCCAGGTTCTTGGTGACGACCTCGTAGTCGCCGCCACCGCTGGGGTACGCGTGCACGTTCTGCCGGTAGGAGGCCACGACAACGACCATCACCAGGCAGACCAGGATCGCCAGCCACGGCGCGTAGGCATACGCCGCGAGCCCGGCGACGGACAACACCGCGAAGATCTCCTGCGGCGCGTAGGCAACGCTGGAGAGGGCGTCGGAGGCGAAGACCGGCAGCGCGATGCGCTTGGGCAGCAGGGTGTGCGCCAGCCGGTCGCTGCGGAACGGCCGACCGACCAGCAAACGCTTGGTCGCAGTGGTCAGTTTGGACACAGGGCGGGAGCCTACGGTCCGTAGATCACAACAAGTACCCGGGTGAGGCAACGCGCGGCAAAAAGGTCCGCGTGGAGCGCTGTCGACGGTCCGCCGCCGGGAATGTTCGGATCTCGCACCGTCACCTCCGCCGGGGCGTGCGGTACCGGCCGCGCACACGTTGTAGGTTTCTCTTCACCACCGGATGCCCGTCACCGCGGACTTTCGGGCGACGACTCACCGGGCTCGGACCCACCAGCGAAGGGGCACCCCTCGTGCACATCGTGATCATGGGATGTGGCCGCGTCGGGTCATCCCTCGCCCGCCAACTCGGTCGGGCCGGCCATTCGGTGGCCGTCATCGATCGTGATCCGGCCGCGTTCCGGCGGCTCGGCCCCGACTTCCACGGTCAGCAGGTGACCGGAATGGGTTTCGACCGGGACGTGCTGCTGGCGGCCCGGATCATGGAGGCACACGCGTTCGCTGCGGTCTCCTCCGGCGACAACTCCAACATCATCGCGGCCCGGGTGGCCCGCGAGCAGTTCAACGTGGAGACCGTCGTCGCCCGGATCTATGACGCCAAGCGCGCTCAGGTGTACGAGCGGCTCGGCATTCCCACCGTGGCGACCGTGCCCTGGACGACCGACCGGCTCCTCCGGGCCATCATCCCCGAGGGGTTGATCAGCGAGTGGCGTGATCCGTCGGGCACCGTGACGGTCGTGAACCTGCCGTACCACCGGCATTGGATCGGCCGTCCGCTGGCGGAAATGGAGGCGGGCGTCGGCATTCACACGGCCTTCGTGGTGAGGTTCGGTCGCGGTCTGCTGCCGTCCGTGGAAACAGTTGTGCAGGAAGGTGACCTGATCTACGCATCGGTGCTGTCCAAGGACATCCATGACGTGGCCGACAAGGCCTCCATCTCGCCGGTGGACGGTCTCTAATGCGCATCGCCATCGCCGGAGCCGGGTCGGTGGGTCGTTCGATCGCCGGTGAGTTCACCGGCGCCGCCCAAGGAGAGACCCACTAATGCGCATCGCCATCGCCGGAGCCGGGTCGGTGGGTCGTTCGATCGCCGGTGAGTTCACCGGCGCCGCCCAAGGAGAGACCCACTAATGCGCATCGCCATCGCCGGAGCCGGGTCGGTGGGTCGTTCGATCGCCGGTGAGTTCACCGGCGCCGCCCAAGGAGAGACCCACTAATGCGCATCGCCATCGCCGGAGCCGGGTCGGTGGGTCGTTCGATCGCCGGTGAGCTTGTCGAAAACGGCCACCAGGTGATGCTGATCGACCGGGACCCGGAGGCGATCAAGCCGGACCGGATCGAGGCAGCGGAGTGGGTGCTGGCGGACGCCTGCGAGGTTGCCCTCCTCGAGGACGCCGGCCTGCAGACCTGTGACGTGGTGATCGCCTGCACCGGGGACGACAAGGTCAATCTGGTGGTTGCGCTGCTGGCCAAAACCGAGTTCGCGGTGGGCCGCGTCGTGGGCCGGGTCAACGATCCCCGCAACGAGTGGCTGTT
Organism: uncultured Actinomycetota bacterium; assembly: GCA_963730295.1. Taxonomy (GTDB): domain Bacteria; phylum Actinomycetota; class Actinomycetes; order Mycobacteriales; family Nakamurellaceae; genus Nakamurella. The sequence goes on from CAVSRE010000022.1 coordinate 841,608, forward strand.
CACCGACGCCTGGGGTGTGGACGTCGCCGTGTCGACCCCGCGGATCCTGGCGGCCCTGGTCGAAGAGGCCGTGACGGTCGGCGATTTGGTTCGGCTGTTCACCCTGCGCCAGGGTCAGGTCAACCTGGTCGAGGTCACCCTGCCGCCGGGGACGAGCATCGAAGGTCGGCCGGTCCGGGACCTCCGACTGCCGCGGGACGCGGCGCTGGTGACGATCCTGCGAGGCGGGCGGGTCATCGTGCCGCAGCCGGACGAGCCGTTGGAGCCCGGTGACGAGCTGTTGTTCGTCGCCTCGACCGAGGTCGAAGACCAGGTCAGAGACGCGCTGCGATAGGCGGTTCGGGTTCAGCCGGCGTCGGGACTGCGGCGTCGCCATTTCTCCGGCACGACGATCGCGCTGCCGCCGGCCACGATCCACACCGAGATGGCGATGGCCAGGATGTAGACGGGGTAGCCCATCAGCAACCGAACGGCCGCCAGCCAGCCCACCTGGTCGGTGTCGTAGAGGTAGTTCTGCACCAGGTACCTGGCCGCGAAGACCAGCACCCAGACGAACGTCGCATAGTCATAGCGGCGCACCAGTTTCCGGTCCGAGCGCCAGGCCGTGCCCTTGCCGTTGATGCCCTCCCAGATCACCCCGATCAGTGGCCAGCGAACCAGGATGGACAGCAGCAGCGCACCGCCGTACAGCAGGTAACTCCAGATGCCGAGCAAGAAGTAGCCCTTGGCGGAATCGGTCCGGTAGGCGATGAACGCGGCAATCCCGACCCCGAAGAGCCCGGCGATGGCCTGGGTCACCGGGCGCTTGCGGACCAGCCGCAGGATTGCGATCACCAACGCGGCCGCGAGGGCTGCGCCGATCCCCCAGCCGAGGCCGCCGATGGTGTTGGCGACGATGAACACCACAACGGGCAGGCCGGAGTCGATCATTCCCATCGGGCCGCCCATCTGTTCCCAGATGGTGGGCGGCGCTTGTTGGACGGCCTGGTCGGATTCAGCGGCGGGATCGTTGACCTCCGCCGCGACCGGAGCTCCGTCAGTCGCAGGAATGACGACGGGTCGGGTCTCCTGCGCGGCGCGGTCGGCAAGGTTGTCCGGGAGCATCCCGGCCAGGTCTATCCGGTCGTTCAGTTCCGCGGGCGTCGCCCAATCGGCGTCGCGCGGTGCACCTTGCGCGTCCCGGGGAAAACCTGGGTTCGGGCCTGTCACGCGTGCGCCGGCAGCAGGTCGTAATCGGGGTTGTAGATCACCTTCTGGCCGTCCCGAATCGCCACCCGACCGCGGACCTTCACGGTGCGACCCGGTTCGATGCCCGGGATGGAGCGACGACCGAGCCAGACGAGCTGGACACCCTCGGTGCCGTCGTACAGTTCCGCGACCAGCGTCGCGAGCGAATCGGTCGGCCGCAGGTCGACGTAACGAAGCCGGCCCTGCAGGATCACCCGCTCGCCCTGACAGCAGATCCGGGCGCGTACCGCGCCCGACGCGTCCACTTCGCCGCTGAGCATGTCGGCGTCGACTTCGTCATCGTCACGGGTCAGGCGCTTGAGCCAGCCGGCTACCTTTCCGCCCATCACAGTCCTACTTCCGCTCCGACGCTGGGCACGCTTGCTTTGATAACAACGCATCGATGCCAACGGCTGACTGCCAACGGTGTCGATCACCGAAGATCTTTACTCTCGAGGGTAACCCTCAGCATCGGTCCAGGACGGCCGCGATGTCCGGCGGCCGGTAGTCCGGGCCTTTGAGCACCTTGCCGTCGGCCCGTCTGATCGGCCGGCCATCAGCGCCCAACTTGGTCATATTCGAGGCGTGCACCTCGTCGAGTACGGCGTCCAGGTCAATTCCGTAGACATGGGCTGTGCCATACGCCACATAAACGATGTCCGCCAACGCATCTGCGACGCCGATCAGGTCTCCCGCGCGGGCGGCTCCGGCGAGTTCGCCGACCTCTTCCTCGATCAGTGCCAATCGCAGCTCGAGCTGATCGAGTCCGACGTCGACCGTCGGCGCGCTCCGCATCGGCAGGCCGTAGGCGCGGTGGAAATCACCCACTTGCGCGCCTGCCCTGCTCTTCCCCACCTGGCCGGGCAATTGCGGCGCGGTGGACTCACGCCCGGTCAAGTCGGGCCGGTCCATCTCAGGCACAGTCAACGCAGACGAGCCTGTTACCGGCCGACGCGCCCGCGGACAACCTGCTGCGGTGCTGGACCAGGAAACACACCGAGCAGGTGAACTCGTCTGCCTGCTTGGGGATGACCTTGACGGTCAGTTCCTCGCCGGACAGATCTGCTCCGGGCAGTTCGAAGCTCTCGGCGGTATCGCTCTCATCGACGTCGACGACGGCCGATTGCGCCTCGTTGCGGCGGGCCTTCAGTTCTTCCAGCGAATCCTCCGACGGTTCCTCGGACTCATTCCGGCGGGGGGCGTCGTAGTCAGTAGCCATGATCTTTTCCTCACTTCGAGCGTGTCTGCTCGTCTTCTTCGACAGCTGGTCTGCAGATATGTCGTTGGCCCCGGATGGGATCTCCTCGGCCGATTTGGGGTTGTTGCCGTTGTTCCGCTCAGTAGTGCCACTCGTCGAGTGCTCCGGACGTAACGCCATCGGCTCCCGATTTGTGCCCGTGGCGGCAGCCGTCACAGCGCACCCGGTCACTCGCCAAGCCAACACATTCCGGGGGCGTTCAGGGGTCCTGCTGGGCCGTCACCGGTCCGCAGCCTTCACGAGTTCGGCGCGCGCAGAGTAGCCGACGTTCGCCGGATGACGGAACCGGGGTGTCACGGTCCGCGCGTCGCGACAACATCTCACCCTTGGTAGCCGATCGTCACTCTTGGTCGCCAGATTTTGGCCCGAGTGCCAGTGCCTGCAACGATCGGCTGGCTGTCGGACGGCGTGCCTTTACCCTGGTCGCATGTCGCGGCAGCCATGATGTCGCGAGTCGGACGCTACCCGCGGTGCGGAATCGCTCGACTCGGTCGTCCGTTTCGGTCGTCCGGCTCGGCCGACAGCGGTACTGTCGGCCGCCGCCCCACGCCCGGTCATCCACACAGGAGGTTGCTCAGCGGTGAGTCCCGACTCCGCCAAGGAACGCTATCGACGGCGTCGGTACTGGCCTGCCCTGACGATCGTGGCCGTCCTGCTCGTCGGTGCGGTGATCGTGTGGTTCCCGAGCCTGCGGCCCAACCCGGAGAACAGCAGTGCGTGCAACGCCCCCGGCCCCGCGCCGGCGACGACGGCGCCCACCACCCGCAGTGTGGCCTCCGATGCGGCCAGCACCGGCGCTACCGATCAGCCGGCGGCCAGCACGCCCGCTGCGACGACCGCGCAGATCATGACCTCCCTCGGTGGCTACGCCGATCATGAGAGCCTCGCCGCCGTGCGGCCGGCCAACCCGTCGACTGTGCTGCTGACCGTCTACAACGCCAGCACGGTCCGCGGGCAGGCCAAGGCCGTCACCGACGAATTGCGGGCGGCCGGCTTCGAGTCGATCCTGGACAGCAACAACGACCCGCTGTACCCGGCCGCCGACCTGCGCTGCGTCGCCCAGATCCGGTTCGGCGCAGCCGGCGCGGCCGCCGCCCGCACGGTCCTGATCGTCGCACCCTGCGCCCAACTGGTGGTCGACACCCGGGTTGACGACTCCGTCGATCTGGCTTTGGGTGCCAGGTACATCTACGACGCGATCAGCCAGAGCACCAAGGACGAGCTGAAGACCATCCAGGACGCGGCCACGCCACCGGCCGTCATCGAGGGGCAGACGGCAGCCGCCAAACCGCTCCCGGCCATCCCGCCGCTGCCGCAGGCCGCCTGCGCCACCTGATCAGGGTTTGGTCTCCGCTCCGTGCCCTGACCTGGCAATTCTGTGCCGTGCGGCCGGCAACGCCGTGAACAAATCGACCGGCAGCGGGTCCCGATCATGTGCCGCCGCGCCGACAACAGAGGGTGTCAGTACGATTTCCGCACCACACTCGCTCAGTCGTGATCCGGGCGGGAACACTTTGCGGGACCCAAATGGCGAGGAGCTCGGCGTGGCGACCATGCACCCAGAACAGGCCTTCGGTATCGACATCGGTGGCACCGGGATCAAGGGCGGCGTTGTCGACCTGCGCGGCGGCGTGCTGATCGGCGACCGGTTCCGGTTGGACACCCCCCAGCCGTCCACACCGCAAGCCGTCGCCGAGACCGCCGGCAAGGTCGCAGCGAATTTCGACTACCAGGGCTCGTTCGGGGTCGCGTTCCCGGGCGTCGTCCTGCACGGCGTCGTCAAGACGGCGGCGAACGTGGACAAGCGGTGGATCGACACTTCGCTGCAGCACGCCATGGAACCGGAACTGCCCGGGCCCGTGACGGTACTCAACGACGCGGACGCCGCGGGTCTTGCCGAGGCCAGGTACGGGGCCGGACGCGGGCGTCGTGGTCTGGTCATCGTCGTCACCTTCGGTACGGGGATCGGGATCGCCCTGGTCAACGACGGGAAATTGGTTCCCAACGCCGAGCTCGGACACATCGAGCTGGACGGGGTCGACGCGGAAAGCCGCGCCGCAGCATCGGCCCGTGAACGGGATGGGCTGAGCTGGGAGCAGTGGGCCAAGCGAGCGTCCAAGTACCTCAGGACAATCGAAAACCTGCTCTGGCCGGAGTTGTTCATCCTCGGCGGCGGCATTTCGAAGAAGCCGGAGAAATGGGTTCCGCTGCTCAAGAACCGCACCCCGCTGGTCGTTGCCCAGCTGATCAACAACGCCGGCATAGTCGGTGCCGCGTTGGCCGCCAGCGAAGCGGACCAGGGCGAGTCGGAGGCCGAAACCACCCAAACCCTGGTGCTCGACTGACGTATCTGTAGGCGGCCAAGGGAACACGCGAACACCAGCGAGATCGGGTCAGAGGACGACGGTCCTGATCGGAAACGGTCATTCGGTCGTCGCCGACGGGCACCGCCGTTACACTGGAGCAGTCGCTTTCCGGCAGGACCACGGTTCTCGAGTTCGGATCCACCGCGCCTGAACAGCTACGGGCTACTCTTGGCGTGCGGGTTCGAACTGCCAGTCCAGGCGGCTCGTTGACGCGAAAGGGCATCAGTGGCAATGGCAGCACCCTCCCCCAGCTCGACACGGACCCGACGGGCGGACCCCGCCGCGGGTTCGTTGGCCGATCAGACCGCCGCTCCGGGCGATGCGGTCGAAGGTGTGACCGCACCCGATGAAGCCGGAGTTCCCGACGAAAAATCGCTCGTCGGTGCGGACGAGGTCGAGTTGATCGACGTCGAAGAGGTCGTCGCCGAGGTGACGACCGATGGTGTCACCGTCGGGACTGTGACCGCCGAAGTGATCGTCGTCGGTGCCGTCGAGGTCGATGACGACGAGGACGACGACGAAGACGAGGCCGGCACTCCTGCCGTCGCTGCAACTCCTGGCGCCAAGGGTGCCGCTGCGACCCCGGACTCGGAAGAGTTCACCTGGGATGACGAAGAGGAGTCCGAGGCCCTCAAACAGGCCCGCAAGGACGCCGAACTCACCGCCTCCGCAGACTCCGTTCGGGCATACCTCAAGCAGATCGGCAAGGTCGCCCTGCTGAACGCCGAAGAGGAGGTTGACCTCGCCAAGCGCATCGAGGCCGGGCTGTATTCCTCGGAGCGGATGCGCCAGAGCGAAGAGGCCAACGAGCGGCTCACCAATCAGATGCGCCGCGACCTGCGATGGATCAAGCGAGACGGCGAGCGGGCGAAGAACCATCTGCTCGAGGCCAACCTCCGACTTGTCGTCTCCCTGGCCAAGCGCTACACCGGCCGTGGCATGGCGTTCCTGGACTTGATCCAGGAGGGCAACCTCGGCCTGATCCGCGCGGTAGAGAAGTTCGACTACACCAAGGGTTACAAGTTCTCCACCTACGCGACGTGGTGGATCCGGCAGGCCATCACCAGGGCGATGGCCGACCAGGCCCGCACCATCCGAATCCCGGTGCACATGGTCGAGGTGATCAACAAGCTCGGTCGTATCCAGCGCGAACTGCTGCAGGATCTGGGTCGCGAACCCACACCCGAAGAGCTCGCCAAGGAAATGGACATCACCCCGGACAAGGTGCTGGAGATCCAGCAGTACGCCCGTGAGCCCATTTCCCTCGACCAGACCATCGGCGACGAGGGCGACTCCCAACTCGGTGACTTCATCGAGGACAGCGAGGCTGTCGTCGCCGTTGACGCGGTGTCGTTCACCTTGCTGCAGGACCAGCTGCAGGCTGTCCTGCAGACCCTGTCCGAGCGTGAGGCCGGCGTCGTCCGGTTGCGTTTCGGGCTGACCGACGGTCAGCCCCGGACGCTGGACGAGATCGGCCAGGTTTACGGGGTCACTCGGGAGCGAATCCGGCAGATCGAGTCGAAGACCATGTCCAAACTGCGCCACCCGTCCAGGTCGCAGGTTTTACGCGACTATCTCGAGTAGAGATCAGCGACAAACGAGCGCCCGGCGAATCCTGCCGGGCGCTCGTTTTTTCCTCCGGGCCCGGCATTCGGCACTGTGTGTTCCGGCACTGGCTGGCACCTGTACTCTCTTGCCTGTGCCCGCCTCGGGCACACCCCATGCTCGCACCGAGGAAGCCGGTGTAAAACCGGCGCTGACCCGCAACCGTGACCGTCGCAATCCCTCTCGGAAGGCGACGCAAGCCGGACACTCGCTGAGCATGGTGTAGCTCCCTCTGTCGAGGAATGCAGGGTGGGGCCCGGAGTGCCGCTGTCGGTACGCCGTGCCGATCCCTGGGCGAGACGCGAAAGTGTCTGACGCCCAGGCGATCTCGCCGTTCGAGCGATAGTTTCCGGATCGCTCGCGGCGGGTGCGGCAAGGCAGCTGGATCCGGGTGCCGCGCTCGTTCCCGGGCGAAAAAGGTGCCTGTGAAGAACCGCTCAGCCGCTCTGCCGCAGACATCTGCAACGGCCCGCGCTCCCCGACGTCCTCGCGCACTGGCCGCGCTCGGCGTGAGTCTGCTGGTCTCGGTGGGCCTGGTTGCCGGGGCTCCCGCCGCAGCCGCCCCGCCCGCCCTGGTGAGTGGCCAGGCTTGCGCGGCCGGTACCGGCGTGACAGTCGCGGTCGACTTCGCGCCCGACAGCAACGACATCAAGATCGGGTGCGCAACCGGCACCCAGACCAGCATGGCCGCCGCTGGTGCCGCTGCCGGATTCACCCTCGCCCCCACTACCGGCTTCCTGGCCAGCATCGACGGCGTCGCACCGCTGGACGCCAACCTCGGCTTCTGGTCCATCTACATCAACACCACCGACGGCCAGCCTGCCGGACCCATCGGCCCCGACTGGTCCTTCGCCAACACCGGCATCGACGGTGGCCCACTCGCCATCGACACCGTCCTGCTGTTCGACCTGGTCGAAGACTTCAACGCCCCCACCGAAGACCCACGGATCAGCCTCACCGAGATCGCCGCCACAGCACCGGCGCCAGTTGTTCCACCTGGTAATGAGATCGTCGATCCACCCAGCTATCCGGCAACCGGAGACGGTGACGCGCTCGCCGCCGCCGGCTGGATCGGTCGGCAGCTCGAGGCGAACGGCGGGGTGCTGCCGGGTGCCGGTGGGACTGATTACGGCCTGACAATCGACGCAATCTTCGCGCTGGCGGCCGCCGGCGTCGGGGCCGCCGACATCACGATCGCCGCCCAGGCGATCGATCATTCCGGCATCGCGTACATCGGAGCGCCGGCCGATTCGGCCGCCAACGCCGGCAAGATCGCAAAGACAACCCTCGCACTCCAGGTGGCGGGTCTGGATCCCACCGCATTCCCGGACGGCTCCGGCAGCACCCGCAATCTGCCCGAGGAACTCCGGTTGGCCATGACCCCCGACGGCCAATTCGGCCCCAACGACTTCCCGCTGGTGCATGCGCTGGCGATGCTGGCCCTTGACCGCACGTCGGGCGGGGTACCGGCTCCGGCAGTGACTTGGTTGCAGGCCGCTCAATGCAAGGCCCCCGATCCCGCGGCCGGCGGATTCGGCTTCTCCGGGTGCGCGGACGTTGACGTCGACGGCACCTCGGTGGCTGCTCAGGCATTGCTGGCCGCCGGTGTCGCCGCCGGTGACGGATCGGTGACCGGTGCGTCGGCCTGGCTATCGGCCAACCAACAGACATCCGGGGCCCTGCTATCCAGCTTCGGCGGTGCGAACACCAACGGCACCGGCGTCGGCGGCCAGACGTTCCTGGCGCTGGGCAATACTGCTGCCGCAACCAGTGCTGCCGACTTCATCGGCGGTCTTCAGGTGTCCTGCGGCTCGCTGGTGGACGGCAGCCTGCTGACGGTCGCCGATGTCGGCGGAATCGCCTATGACGCCACCGGTTTGCAGGACGCCAACGAGTTCGGCATCGACAGCATCAGCGTCGACCAGTGGCGCCGGGCAAGTACCCAGGCGATCCTCGGCCTGGCGCTACCCGCGTTTGATGCGATCACGGCGGCCGGCGCGGACCCCGAGCTGCCCGCAGCACCCACCTGCGATCCAGTGGGCAGCACGACGCCCACCACCGCAATCCCTACCACCGCAATCCCTAGCACCACCGCAGCTGTCGTCGTCACGACCACCGCCAAGGCAGCCGGGCCGCAGCTGGTGAACACCGGCGTGACCACTGCAACCCTGCCCATGACCTTGACCGGAATCTCCGCGATCCTGATCGGGTTCGGCCTGGTCCTGGTGGCCCGCCGGACACGCAGCGGAAAACACGGCTGATGGCTCGTCAGGTCCTCCAGGGACTCGCGGCGTTCGCCGCGGGCGTGCTGCTCACTCTCGGGTTCGCTTCAGCTGCCCAAGCGGCTTCCGGCCAGGCACCCGAGTTGGGTCGACTGGCCGTCAGTGGGGCAGCACAGACGAAGGGGTACTGCGATCCTGGCGACACCAATTCGGTGACCGTTGTCGTCGACTTCTCCGGCGTCGGCGGCGGTATCGACATCCGATGCTCGTCGGGGTCGACCGGGCAACAGGCCCTGGGGAACGCCTTCGGGTATTCGGAGATCGCCTCGCAGCCCGGCTTCATCTGCCAGATCGAGGGCGCACCGGCAGGTGATTGTCAGGACACGCCGCCCGGGTCCGCGTACTGGTCCTACTGGCAGGCGGCACCGGGCGGCGGTTGGGCCTACTCGACCAGGGGATTCAGCTCCAGCCGGGTGAAGCCGGGCGGGTTCGAGGGCTGGGCCTTCGGGCCCGGCGGGGCGCCGGGCATCGACCCGGTCCTGCCACAGTCTCCCGAGCCACCGTCGCCCGTGCCGGAGCAACCCGCGCCACCGGCGCCCGGGCCGGAGCAACCCGTGCCGGAGTCACCCGCGCCGGAGCCACCGGCGCCGGCCGCGCCGGAGCCCGAACAGCCGGCAGCGGATCAACCGGCTGCGGAACCCGCTCAGGGCGCGGGGGCAGCCAACGGTGGAGCGGCCGCGGCCGCCAATGCGGCCACCTCGGCCGTGGTCGCTGCGGAAGCTGAGGATACTGCCGCCGCGGCGGCTGCCGAGTCGGCCGCCGCGGATGCCTCATCCCAGGCCGCAGCATCAGCGGCATCAGCGGCATCGGCGGCATCAGCGAGCAACTCAGCTGAGTCGGCCGGCAGTTCCGTGCAGAACACCTCGGCAGCCACCAGCGCCGGCGACTCGACTGCCCTGAGCGCGACCGAGAGCATGTCCGGATCGACGGTCTGGCTCTCGGTGGTGGGACTGTTGGCCGTCGCGTCACTCGGAACTGCCGCGGTTGTGATGTCCCGCCGACGCCGCTCAGGCGCCGGCGACGACCAGGCCGGCTGACCGGGGGTGGCGGTCGGGCCTACGCTCAAGGACGTCATGACTGACAGGCGGAAGCGGATTTCCCTGCCGAAGCCGATGCTCGACCGGCTGGTCGCTGCATGGCTCCCCAGGGCGCTGCACCCGGGAGCCTGGTGGTTGTGGGCCCTCGGCCTGGCCGTGGCAGCCACCAGGACGACGAATCCGATCCTGTTGCTGCTGGTCATCGCGGTCGCCAGCGTGGTGGTGATGGCCCGGCGGCCGGACACTCCATGGGCCCGTTCGTTCCGGATTTACCTGATGCTCGGGCTGGCGGTCGTCGTCTTCCGGGTGGTGTTCCGGATCCTGTTCGGTGGGTTCGGTCCGACGGTGCTGTTCACCCTGCCCAGCATTCAGCTGCCCGAGATCATGGCCGGCGTGCACCTGCTCGGCGTGGTCTCCGCGGAGGCCCTGCTGGGGGCGTTCTACGACGGTCTGCGCCTCGCCACCATGATCATCTGCGTGGGGGCCGCGAACTCGCTGGCGAACCCCAAGCGACTGCTCGCCTCCGTGCCACCGGCGCTGTACGAGATCGGCACCGTGCTGGTCGTCAGCGTGTCGGTGTTCCCGCAGCTGGCCGAATCCACCATCCGGGTCAGGCGGGCCAGGGCGCTCCGCGCAGGCCAGCGACGTGGCCGGAAGGCGTTGCGCGGCATCGTCATTCCGGTGCTTGCCGACGCGCTGGACCGGTCTTTGCTGCTCGCGGCAGCGATGGACTCCCGGGGTTACGGCCGCCGCGCAGACGTGCCGCGGCGCCAGCGACTGCTGACCTCGACCCTGCTGACCGCCGGCGTTGTCGGGCTCTGCATCGGCGTTTACGGGATCCTGGATGCCACCACTCCGCGCTACCTGGGGCTGCCGATGATGATCGGCGGCGTCCTGGTCGGGGCGGTGGGCTTCCGGCTGGCCGGTCGGCGGGTGCACCGCACGCGGTATCGGCCGGACCGTTGGCGGGTGCCCGAGCTGTTCGTCGCCGCCTGTGGCGTCGTCGCCGGGACCGCAGTCTGGGTGACGTCCCGGATCGACCCCGCGGTCACCTACCCATCGCTGTTCCCGATCAGTTGGCCGGCGGTCAGCCTGCTGCCGCTGGTCGGGATTCTGGTGGCCGCTTTGCCGGCGGTGCTGACGCCACCGCCGCCCGGGTCGGCCGGGGTGCGCCGCGACGATGCTCGGGTAACGAACTCCCCCGGTTCCCATGCCGAAGCCGGCTCACCCAGCGGCCGGAACCTTCCCGATCTGCCGGTCGAACGGGCGGTGAGAGCGGGATGATCCGCTTTGAGCACGTCACGGTCACCTACCCCGACGACGCCGAACCGACGCTGCGCGACGTCGACCTGGTCATCGACGAGGGCGAACTCGCCCTCGTCGTCGGGCGAACCGGAGTGGGTAAATCGACCCTGCTCGGCGCGATCAACGGCCTGGTACCGCATTTCACCGGCGGCACGCTGGCCGGTCGGGTCACGGTCGACGGGCTATCGACCGAGGATCACCCGCCCCGCGAACTTGCCGGGTTGGTCGGCGTCGTCGGGCAGGACCCGCTGGCCGGGTTCGTCACCGACACCGTCGAGGAGGAGCTGGCCTACAGCATGGAACAGCTCGGCATCGGGCCGCAGACCATGCGCAAACGGGTCGAGGAAACCCTCGACCTACTGGGCATCGCCGGCCTGCGCGGCCGGACATTGCGCACCCTGTCGGGAGGTCAGCAGCAGCGGGTGGCGATCGGTTCGGTGCTGGCCGCCGGATCCAGGGTGCTGGTGCTGGACGAACCGACCAGTGCGCTCGATCCGACCAGCGCCGAGGAGGTGCTCGGCGCAATACTCCGACTGGTGCATGACCTGGGGGTCACGGCCGTCATCGCGGAACACCGGATGGAGCGAGTGATCGAATACGCGGACCGGGTCGTGCTGCTGTCCGGCGACGGACGCGTCGAGATTGGAACACCCGCGGACATGATGGCCAGGACGACCGTCGCACCGCCCATCGTTGGCCTGGCCAAACTCCTTGCCTGGCAACCTCCTCCGCTCTCAGTCCGAAGCGCGCGGCGGTTGGCGGCGCCGCTGCGGGAACGGCTGCGGGCGATCGACCCGGCGGCGGTCGCGCGCAGACCCCGCCTGCTGACGCCGACCGACGGCGCCGTGACTTCCGGACCCGCGGCGAATGCCGGGCCGGTCCCGTCCGGGGGGCTCGCGGCGACCGGCATCGTGGTCACCTACGGGCGGACGGTCGCGGTCGGCGGGGTCGACCTGCGCGTCGACCGCGGCGAGGTGGTCGCGCTGATGGGCCGGAACGGCTCGGGGAAGTCGAGCCTGCTCTGGGCGATCACCGGGGTCGGGCCGCGTAAGGCGGGACGTGCGGAGATCGACGGGCTGGACACCGGCCCGCTGACCAACGCCGGCGCCCGGACCCTCGTCGGACTGGTCCCGCAGACACCGGCCGATCTGCTGTACCTGGAGACGGTGGCCGCCGAGTGCGCCGCCGCCGATGACGAGTCCGCCAAGCCCGCCGGCAGTTGTGCCGCACTGCTGGAACGGTTGGTGCCCGGAATCGATCTATCGGCGCATCCGCGAGATCTGTCCGAAGGACAACGGCTCGGCGTCGTCCTCGCGGTACAGCTCACCGCCGAACCGCCGGTGCTGCTGCTCGACGAGCCCACCCGCGGTCTTGACTACGGCGCCAAACACCGCCTCGCGGAGATCCTCACCGAACTGGCCGCGGCGGAGCGTGCCGTGCTGGTATCCACTCATGACGTCGAGTTCGTGGCAACCGTCGCCGGTCGAGTCGTCGTCATGGCTGATGGTGAGGTTGTCGCGGACGGTCCCGCGCAGGACGTCATCGGGTCGTCACCGATGTTCGCCCCACAGGTCGCCAAGGTGCTCGCGCCCGCCCGATGGCTGACCGTCGATCAGGTCGCCGCCGGGCTGGCACTCGCCGCCGGCGATCCCATTCCATCGGGGGGTCCCCGGTGAGCCGCCCGAAGGGGCCCGATTTCGTCGCCGCCGATCGCTCGCAGGCGGGTGGAAATGCCGGTCCGCATCACCGTCGCTCGGCCATCCCGGTCGCCCCGCTGTCCGCCGTTGTGTTGTTGCTGGCATCCATCGGCGGTCTGATGATGTTCATCTGGCCGTTGCTGATCAGCGCGGAACCGCAACCGCAGCAACATGTTTCGGATGCACCATTCGTCTTCATGGCGATCTTGCCGGTGCTCGTGCTGCTGGTACTGACCCAGCTGGGTGACGGCGGGATGGATACCAAGGCCCTGGCGATGCTGGGCGTGCTGGCCGCGGTCAACGCCGCACTGCGCCCGCTCGGCGCCGGGCTCAACGGCATCGAGACGGTGTTCTTCGTGCTCATCCTGGCCGGCAGGGTGTTCGGTCCGGGATTCGGTTTCCTGCTCGGCTGCACGTCGGTGTTCGCGTCAGCGCTGCTGACGGCGGGCGTCGGGCCGTGGTTGCCGTTCCAGATGCTGGCGGCTGCCTGGATCGGGCTGGGAGCGGGGTTGCTGCCGCAGCGGATGTTCGGCCGGCAGATTCGCGGGGCCGCCGAGATCGCCCTGTTGGCCGGCTACGGCGTGCTCGCCGCCTACGTGTTCGGCGCCCTCATGAACATGTGGTTCTGGCCGTTCGTCACCGGCAACATGAGCGGCGACCTCGCCGGCCTGGCCTACATTCCGGGCGGCCCGATCGGCGAGAACCTGCACCACTTCCTGGTGTACACGCTGCTGACCTCGACGGTCGGCTGGGATACCGGCAGGGCCGTCACGAACGCCATTGCGATCATCGTGCTCGGACCCGCTGTACTCGGTGTCCTGCGCCGGTCATCACACAAGGCGCGGTTCCGTCCGTCGGTCGCATTTCTGACCCCACCATCGAAGCGCTGAGCGAAACGGCGATCAACCCGACCCTTGCCCTCCGGGCAACGGTCGCCGGGTGGTTCGGGCTGTCCGGTCAGGTCGGCCGGGGCAACGTCGCGTCGGCGATCATGTCAGGTCCAACTGAGCAGCAGCACACTGGCCGGGATGGCAAGCAGTGCCGCCGACGTCAACCAGACCGCTGCCGTTTCCAGTTTCGACAACGGTCGCGGATCCAGCAGGCGGCGGACGCGATCGGCAACAGCGGTACCGGTGATCGCGGGCGAATCGGCCAGCCGATCAGGTGAAAGGGCCGGCGCAACGCCGGACAAGGCCACCTTGGCCAAAGCGGAAGCCAATGTCGCCCTGGAGGTTCGCGCCGACGCAACATCGTCGGCCAGCATCTCGGTGAGTTCGGATACCGAACCGCCGGCCGGCCGCACACCCGGGATCCGCCCGAGGGCAACAGCCCACGCCTGAAAGGGCAGCACCAGCAAATCGTGCCTGGCCCGCAGGTGAGCCCGCTCATGCTCGACGACTGCACCCAGTTCCTGCTCGGTGAGCAGGTCGATGAGACCGGCCGACAACACCACCCGGGAATGCCAACCGGGGACGGTGTATGCAACGGCGGCCCGGTGGTCCAGGATCCGCACCTCGGGGGCGATCGCGACCACCCTGCCGTCGCGGGACACCCGTGATGTAGGCCGGGTCAGCAGGTCCAGCACCTGCCGATGTGCCCGGCGGCGGCGGACAGTCAGCGCCGCGGTCCGAGCGAGCACCGCCAGCAGGACGATCGTCAGGACAGCGGCGATCACGCCGCAGAGCATTCGCCACACGGGCAGGTCCAGCGTCCGGGAGAACAGCGCGGCGAAGAAATTCCAGGCTGCGCCGAGCAACGTGCTGCCCAGCGGTTCGACGGCAAGCAGTACCAACCCGGAAACGATCGAGAAGCCCGCCGCGAGGCACACCGCCTGCCACAGCACCAACGCGGAACGCGGCGCCCGGCGGGTCCAGTGGGCGCTGGCCAATCGGTAGCTGACCGGCGCGGTGAGGACCGCGCCAACGACGATCAAGACAATCGCGAACACCACAAGGGGCACGTCCGCGGACCCGCGGTCGATCACCGCTACCTGCCGTCCAACGCCCGCCGGAGAGCCTCGACATCGGGCGCCGAGACCCCACCGACAAATCTGGCGAGGGCAGCATCGCGGTCGGCCGCTGTGTCGAGCACCTGTTGCATCAACATCGCCGTGTGCTCTTCCCGGCTGGCAATCGCCTCGTAGGAGTGGGCTCGGCCGTCGCGGGTACGCCGGACCAATCCCTTGGTCTCCAGGCGGGACAGCACCGTCAGGACGGTCGTGACGGCCAGTGCACGACCGGGCAGGCTGTCGACGACCGCGCGCGCGGTCAACGGCTCGCCGGCATCCCACAGCACCTCGACGACAGCGCGTTCCAGTTCACCTCGACCGGCCATCAACGCTCCTTGGACAGCCCGATGCTGCACGACGGAACGATTCTACATCTAGTAGAAGTCCTCCGCCCGGTGGCCTAACGTGAACCTCATGATGACCCTCGACGGTGTCCCGAATGCACCGATCCTGACCGCCCGGCAAGAGCAGATTCTGTCGCTGATCGGCGACGGGCTGACCAACCGGGAGATCGGCAACCGGCTCGGTGTCGCCGAGAAGACCGTCAAGAACAGCGTCACTGGGCTGCTGGCCTGCCTGAACCTGCAACGCAGGTCGCAGGCGGCCGTGTATGCGGCTGTTCGCGCGATGGCATCCGACCGGCCCCAGCCGCGGAGCCGGTGAGTCAGCTCGCTTCCCGTTGCTCGCGGTGGACGATCCGACCCCGGTCGAGGTACACGACGATGTCTCCGAGCGCGGCGTCATCGGGCCGATGGGTGACCAGCACGACACATCGATCGGGCACCGACTGCAGGATCAAGTCCGTCACCGCGTCTGCCGTCGCAGGGTCCAGGTGCGCGGCCGGCTCATCAGCCAGCAACACCGGCCGATCGGCGAGCACGGCCCGGGCAAGCGCCACCCGTTGACGCTCGCCGCCCGAGACCGCCTGGCCGTGCTCACCGACCCTGGTGTGCACGCCGGCCGGCAAGCCTTCGAGCCAGCTGCCGGCGCCTGCGGCCAGCAACGCCGCCGCGACTTGACTGTCATCGGCCGCCGGCATCGCGAGTCGGATGTTCTCCGCAAGAGTCGAATCGAACAGGTGCGCCCGCTGGTCGCACCAGCCGAACAGGGTCCGCACCTCGTCGGGATCCATCGCTGCCACATCGATCCCGTCGATCGTGAAAGAGCCCGCGGTCGGCGTCAGGAAACCGAGCAGAACCGCCAGCAGCGTCGATTTGCCCGATCCGGATTCACCCAGCAGCACGATCCTTCGACCTGGCTCCAGATCGAGATCAACATCGCAGATGGCGTCCCGGTCTGCACCCGGCCAGCGAGCAGTGACACCCCGCAACGCGATCCGCGGACCGGCCGACGACGTCGGCAACGGCACCGGGTGCAGGGGAGCCGGCGCGGTGACGGGCGGGGTATCGAGCACAGCAAACAGCCGACGGACCGCCGCTGACGATCGGCGCAGCGTCGACGCGGCCACGCCGACCGCCTGCACGGTGTCCGTGAGCGCCAGCGGGGTCAGCACGATCACCGCCAGCAGCACCGGGTTGATAGCGGAATCGACAACGGCCGGTACCCCGAATTGCGCCGCCAACCAGACCGCAGCACCCATGGACGCGACCGCCAATCCAGCGGCGACCCCGGCCGCACGCGCGGTCCCGGCTGTCACCCTACGACTGGCCGTCTCCACGGCGGCCAGCTCATCCAGTCTGGCGTCCATGGCGCCCAACACCGTCAACTCCGCCAATTCGTCGATCATCTCGGTGACGAGCCGGGTGCGGGTCGCCCGCAACGCAACGACCTCGCGTTCGATGCGGGCAGACCGCCGAGCGGTGATCAGTGGGGCAACGACGCAGGCCACGACAAGTGCTGCGGCCAGGGCGATTCCGGCAGCCGGCAGAATCAGGAAGGCCAGCACCACCGTCCCGCCGCCGACCAGCAACGCTGCGGCCAGGGGCAGCAACCCGCGCAGGAACGCATCACCGGCGTCGTCGACGTCATCGACGGTGCGGGCCAGCAGGTCGCCCTTGCGCCACAGCGGCAGACCAGCCGGTGCAATCACCGCGAGGTGCGCGACAAGCTTCTGCCGGATTTGGCCGAGCACCCGGAACGCAGCGTCATGTGAGACCAGCCGTTCGAGGTACCGGAGAACACCCCGGCCGATCCCGAATGTACGCACCGCGACGATCGCCACCATCAGGTACAGCACCGGCGGCTGCTGCGCCGCCCGGGCGATCAACCAGGCCGAGGTCGCCATCAGCCCAACCGCACACCCGGAGGCCAGCGCACCCAGCACCGCCGCACCGAGCAACCGCCCCCGAACGCCGCGCGCCTGCGCCCACAGCCGCCGGAGTGGGGCACGCCCGTCGCCCGGGGTCAGGGATTGCTCCGACGGCGCATTCGTGACGGGCTCGGCACTGGTCACCATGGTCCGACCGCCGTCAGCGGCTCCGCGCCGTCCGGCGGGACGGCGTCCACGGCAACCTCGTCGCGCGGCAGGTCGTCACCGGACCGGAGGGCGATCACCGAGTCCGCAAGCGCGATCGGTGCGGGACGGTGGGTGACGAGTACCACCGTCCGACCGCGGGTGGCGGCCTCGATGCCGGCCAGAACCCGCTGCTCGGTCTGCTCGTCCAGCGCCGCCGTCGGTTCATCCAGCAACAGCAGCGGGGCGGGCCTCGCCAGCGCCCTGGCCAGTGCCAGGCGCTGCCGCTGCCCCTGACTGATCCCTGCACCGCTTTCGCCGAGCACGGTGTGCCAGCCAGCCGGCAACTGATCGACGAACCCTGCGGCATCAACGGATTCGAGCGCAGATCGCAACGAGGCGTCGTCGGCCGAAGGATTGCCCAACGCCAGGTTGTCCCTGATCGACCCGGCCTGCATGGCCGCACCCTGCCCGGCCCAGGCCAGCTGCAGGCGCCAGGCGTCGGGGTCCACCTCGGCCAGGTCGAGATCGTCGGGACCGCCGGAGACCAGGACCTGCCCGCTCTCCGGGCGCTGCACACCCGCCAGCATCTGTAGCAGCGTCGTTTTTCCCGAGCCGCTGTCGCCGGTGATGACGGTGGTCCGGCCACCCGGGATGTTCAGCGACATCGGCCCGACAGCACCGCGTTCACCGGGTTTCCCCACTGTCGCAGCAGCCACTCGGAACCCGGGGACGTCCGGCACGTCGGTGCGCGTGCCAGGCACCGGGATGGGCGTGTCCAGGATGTCCAGCACCTTGGCGGTGGCCGCAACACCATCGGCCGCGGCGTGGAACTGGGTACCCAGCTGGCGCAACGGCAGATAGGCCTCCGGCGCGAGAATCAGCACGGCGAGACCGATCTCGAGCGTGAGATCGCCATACACCAGCCGCAGACCGATGGCGACCGCAACCAACGCAACGGACAGCGAGGCAAGCAGTTCCAGCACCATGGAGGACAGGAATGCCACCCGCAGTGTGACCATCGAGGCCTTGCGATAGTCGTCCGTCACCGCCCGCACCGCCGCCGCCTGGGCCTTCGCCCTGCCGAACACCTTCAGGGTCGGCAGGCCGGCAACGACATCGGTGAAATGCCCGGCCAGCCGCGACAGGCTCGCCCACTTGGCGCGCGTTTCCCGTTGGGTGTACCAACCGACCAACGCCATGAACAGCGGGATCAGCGGGAGGGTGACGGCGACGATCAGCGCACTGGTCAGGTCTGCTGTGAACAGGTACACCAACATGATCAGCGGGATCACCACCGACAGCACCAGCTGCGGCAGGTAGCGGGCAACGTAGTCGTTCAGCGACTCGACGCCGCTGGTTGCGAGCACCGACAATTCGCCGCCGTGCTCCCCTGACCGCCATCGCGGTCCGAGCCTGGCGGCGTGGCGCAGCAGATCCCGACGCAGCCCCGCCGTCACCGAGGTCGCACTGCGCTTCGCCAGCTCTTCGGACGCCCAGGCCAGTGCCGCGCGAACAGCAATGACAGCTGCGAGCCAGCCGAGCCGGCCAGCGACATCCGTCGGCCCCTGGCCGCCGATGATCACGTCGCTGAGGATGCCTGCGATGAGTACCGCCTGGATGACCACGACAACGGCCGATACGACTCCGAGCACGACCGCCACGACCAGCAGCGTGCGCACTCCAGAGGCGTACCTCATCAGCCGGGGATCGAGTTGTCTCACCTGACCAGTGTCACAGAACACCCCGACAGTCCTGGGCCGCGCCGGTCAACACCCGGCGCCGCCCCTGGCGACACCGACGTCCGCGCGGACGGCGGGTTTGGCAGGACCCGTCCCGGGTACTTCCGTGGTGACAGGATGACAGGATCAGTGGGGACAGGATCAGTGGGGAGAGCTCGATGGATCCGACGATGATGAGCAACCAGCGGTCAGGCGGTCCGACGACATCGCACACACTCGCCGACACGACCGCAATTCTGCGCCAGAGTTCGCGAACGGAAGCCCGGGGAACACACCCCCGCGGATTGGCCACCCAATGGCCCCAGCACCGGCCCGGCCCGACTGCTGCCGAACAAAAGGGCCGCATCGGGCACAGCACACCCGGGACCACGACAGTGCTGGTGGCCGACCCCCTCGCCGCGTCGCGCGCAGGGCTGACCGCTGTGCTGACCGGTAGCGGGATCGGGCGGGTCATCGAGGCCGATACGGTTCACGCGGTTGAAGAGATCATCGCCAGCGGCGTCGACGGTCAACTCGCATTGGTCAGCCTCGGATTCGGCGACGCGTCCTATCGACTCATCCACACACTCATCAAAGGGCCCTGGCAACGCGTGATCGCCCTGGCGCCAACCGTCGACCCGGACCCGTTGCTCACCGCGGTACGAGCCGGGGCCAGCGGTGTGTTGCGCGGCCGCCCCGGCACGCCCGACGAGGTCCCCGGGCAGGTACACCAGCTGACCGCGCGTGAAATCGAAGTGCTGAGCATGGTCGCCGATGGACGGTCGAACAAGTGGATCGCCGAGCGGCTGTCGCTGTCGTCGTTGACCATCAAGAGTCACCTCGCCCGGATCAGCCGCAAGCTCGGAACCGGCGATCGATCCCACCTGGTTGCGATCGCGTTGCGCGCCGGGGCGATCAGCTGAATGTCGCTCCACAACTCCTGACCTGGCCCGCGGGGGTGCCATCCACGACAGACACCGGGTCTGGATCTCTGTCGCAGACCCGAACTAATGAATCTCCACCGAAGTGGGCGATTCCGGAATGTGGTTGACGGAGACCCGCTTGCGGAAGATCCAGTAGCTCCACGCCTGGTAAGCGATGATCAGCGGGACGAACAGCAAGGCAACCCAACTCATCAGGGTCAATGTGTAGGGAGTGGACGCCGCGTTCTCGATGTTCAGGGAGAACGCCGGGTCGATGGTGGACGGCAACACATCCGGGTACAGCGACGCGAACCAACCGACCACCAACATCGCAGTCGACACGGCCGATGCGCTGAACGCCCAACCGTCCTTGCCGATGCGGGTCAGCACGGCGGCGACACCGAGGGCCACCACCGCGCCGATCCCCAGGATGATCGACCCGAGGTTGCCGCGGATGATCTGCTGCCAGCCAACGGCGAGCGCCATGATGATCACTGTCACCGGACCCACCGACAGGGCGATGGACCGGGCGCGACCGCGGACCTCCTTGGTGGTCTTCAGTGCCAGATAGATCGCGCCGTGAGTGATGAAGAGTCCCAGCGTGCACAGGCCCATGACCAGCGCGAACGGATTCAGCAGGCCCAGGAAGTCGCCGACGTACTCGTGGTCGGCGTCCAATGGGACACCCCGGACGATGTTCCCGAACGCGACACCCCAGAGCAGGGCCAGACCCCAGGATGTCAGCAGGATCGACCAGTCCCAGCGGGCTCGCCATTGGTCCGTGTGCCCTTTGCCCCGGTACTCGAAGGCGACCCCGCGAATGATGAGACAGACCAGGATGACGAGCAACGCCAGGTAGAAGCCCGAGAACATCGACGCGTACCACTCCGGAAATGCGGCAAATGTCGCTCCGCCCGCGGTGAGCAGCCACACCTCGTTCGCGTCCCAGACCGGCCCGATCGTGTTGATCAACACCCGGCGGCCCTTTTCGTCCTTACCGACCAACCGCAACAGCGCGCCGACTCCGAAGTCGAAGCCCTCCAAGACCAGGTACCCGGTCCACAGGACCGCGATGAGAATGAACCACAAATTGTTCAACCACATGAGGGTTTGTTCCTCCAACACTGCTGGGCGAGACGATCAGGTCCGACGGAGTTCAGCGACATCGCCGATAGCTCCTGAGCGTCAGTAGGCGAATGCCATGGGCTTTTCGTCCTCGTCGGCGGGCTGCTCATCCGGATCGCCACCGCCGAGGCCGCCACGCTTGGGCGGACCCCGCCGGATCGAGGCCAGCGCCTCGGCCTCGCTGGGCGGGCCGATCTTGACCCACTTGATCGTCAGACCGATCTCGATGACGGCCAGCGTGCCGTAGAGCAACGTGAAGACGATCAGGGAGGTCAACACAGCCCCACCGGACACCGAGGGGGACACCGAGTCCGCGGTGCGATAGAGGCCGACCACCGTCCAGGGCTGGCGGCCCATTTCGGTGAAGATCCAGCCCGCGGAATGCCCGACAACCGGCCCGGCGATTGATGCCATGGCCAATATCCACACCCATTTGGACTTGGGTAGTCGGCCCTTTCTGGTCAGCCACAACCCGACGATCGAGACCAGCAGCATCGCGCCGGCCGCGCCCATCATCAGCCGGAACATCCAGTAGGTCACCGGGATGTTCGGGCCGGTAATCGCCTGGTCCGTACATCTCCTCGAACCGGGCCTGCACGTTGTTGATGCCCTCGACCTCACCGGTGAAGGACTCGGTGGCCATGAACGACAGCACACCAGGCACTCGGATGGAGAAGACCTCGGTCGAGCCGTCCAGGCTACCGATGGTGAAGATCGAGAAGGACGCCGGAGCACTGGTTTCGAAGAGTGCCTCCGCGGCGGCCATCTTCATCGGCTGCACATCGGTCATCACCTTGGCCAGCAGATCACCGCTGATGATGGTCAGGATCGAGCCGATGAGCAATCCGAACAGGCCAAACCGCACGGCCGGTCGGAACACGTCGACGTGCTTGCGCTTCATCAGGAAGTATGACGAGATCCCAGCGAACATCGCCGCGCCGCTGAGCACGGCGCCGGCGATCACGTGCGAGTACGCGTAGACGTTCAACGGTTGGGTCAGCACGGCCCAGATGTCGTTCATCTCTGCGCGATCCCGTTCGGGGTTCACGGTGATGCCGACCGGATGCTGCATGAACGAGTTGGCCGCCATGATGAAGAACGCGGACAGCATCGTGCCGATCGACACCAGCCAGATGCAGGCCAGGTGCAGGCGCGGCGAGAGCTTGTCCCAGCCGAAGATCCAGAGCCCGAGGAACGTCGATTCCAGGAAGAACGCGAGCAGCGCCTCCATG
The DNA here is from genome assembly GCA_963730295.1 of uncultured Actinomycetota bacterium. Classification (GTDB taxonomy): domain Bacteria; phylum Actinomycetota; class Actinomycetes; order Mycobacteriales; family Nakamurellaceae; genus Nakamurella. The sequence continues at coordinate 863,807 of CAVSRE010000022.1, forward strand.
GCCAACGGGGCACCGAATACGTCGCCGACGAACCGGGAGTAGCTCGACCAGTTCATTCCGAACTGGAACTCCTGCACGATGCCGGTGACGACGCCGATCGCGAAGTTGATCAGGAAGATCTTGCCCCAGAACTTCACCGCCCGGAGGTACACCGGGTTGCGGGTGCGTACCCAAGCCGTCTCGGTGATGGCGATGAAGAACGCCATGCCGATCGTGATCGGAACGAACAGGAAGTGGTAAACGGTGGTGATGCCGAACTGCCAGCGGGCGATCCCCAGCGAATCCATTCATGGCTCCTTCAGTGCAGTCGGGCAGCGAACAAGATCAAAAACAGCGTGACGCCGAGCCACCGCAGCGTCCAAGGACCAAAGTCCCATGATCAGTGTGAGCCCTATCACCGTATGACGCACGATTGACTCGTGTTCTACGCCACGGGCGAATTCCCACTGTGCAACGCCGTCGGGATGGCACGATGAACTCGTCACTCGGGGAACGTTCAACTCCCACCGGTCCAAGTACCGACTGGTATCGAACAACCTGAGTGGAGGCTCTTTCGTCTAGAGGCTGCAGGGTTCCGTTCCAGTGGTGCCCGGCAGCTCTTACCGATTGGAAGGACAGCCCCAGAGCAGGACCCGTGAACGGGAATGAATGACGTGAACGGTGCGTGACGAATCGCCACCGCCTGCGGTGGCCGACGATGGGAGGACGACAATGACCGGAATTCTGGCCAGTCCAGCTGCACTCACCACCGCCGACCGTTGTGACCGCTGCGGAGCCGCAGCCATGGTCCGCGCCGTGCTGCCAACGGGCGGTGAACTGCTTTTCTGCAACCACCACGCGACCGAGCACGGCGCCCGGCTCGAGCAACTGGCTGCCGTACTGCATCACTCCCGCGACGTGGACTGAGCACACCGCTGCCCAGCGGCGCACGCCGTCGGTAGTTCCACAGGAAAACCTCTCCCCGATGCGACCGGTCATGCGCGATGATGCCCGGGGACACAGGGGAGGTTTGCGATGGGACAGCCGCGTGGTGTGATGGCGCAGCCATCAGGGTTGCCGGGCGCAAGTCTTGACCGCCGGGCGCCCCGGGCCGACCCGATTGCCGCAATAATCCTGCTCTTGGCCGGCGCTGTTGGCATTTGGCAATTGCTGTTGCCCTGGCGGGTGATCGCGACGGACCCTAACGGGTCAGGCACCGACTCTGTGACGACCACCGGCTGGCAGGTGTACCGACTGCTCCGGGCAGTGCCGGATCCGGACGGCGACCTGCGCGCGGCGATGTATTCGGTGCTCGGTGTGGCGGTCGGTGGCGGGGCGCTCCTCGTCCTGGGCCTGACCATGATGCTGTCGATCAACCACCGGCCGTTGGGTTTTGCCGCCCTGCTGGTTTCTGTCCTGTCAATTCTGGGCGCCTGCTGGATGTTGATCCGCGCCAGGGCGATCTTCGACGTCGGCCTGTTCAACCTGTTCGCGCAGGCGCAGTTGGGCTGGTACCTGTTCCTGGCGGCGGGCTTTCTCGGGTTGTTCGGGTCCTGGAAGGCGCTGGCCACCGGCTGATCTGCAAAACCAAGTTGATCTGCAAAACCAAGTTGATCTGCAAAACCAAGTTGATCATGGCAGTCGCTGCACAACACTGCGACGACACGCCGATCGGTCCGCAGCGTTCGTCATGATCAACACCGAAAGCTGCACTGGCTACAGCAGGCTCAACAGATGGTCGCGACGCGCCTGGAGCACGTCCGGGCCGGCCGCGGCGGAGGCCGGGCCCGGTACCTCACGCCGCAACTGGGAATGCACCTTGGCATGCGCAGCGCCGGTCCGGGCGGCCACTCTGGCCACCAATTGGTTCACTTCCCGGCGCAGTGCGGCCGCCGCCCGCCAGGCTGACACCTCCGCGTCGGGAGCAGCCGACGCGTTCGTGTTGGCGGCCGCCTGTACCCGGCGGCGAAGATCGGAATCCCGCGTCGCGAGTAGAGCCGCCGTCTGCGCCGGAGTCAACAGTCCAGGCAGTCCCAGATAGTCCTGATCCTCTTCGGTGACCGGCCCGACGATGCCGACGAGCGGCGCGGTGTGGGCCTGCCCGGAATGCAACACATGCGCGAACTCAGCCTGCGACTCGAGGACCTCGATAGACCTATCAGTCGGCTCGGTGGGTTCCGGTGGCTCCAGGTCAAGGGCGTCCGGATCGTCCTCTGCCGGCGGCGGTGGTGCCATGACGTAGTTGCGGTCGTTCTCCAGTTCCGCGGCCAGGGCCAGGAGCGGGCGCACGGCAGGGAGAAACACGGTCGCGGACTCCCGCGGCGACCGCGACCGGACCACCCGACCGACGGCCTGCGCGAAGAACAGCGGCGTGCGGTACGCCGTCATCCAGGCCAGGCAAGCGGCTCGCGGGATGTCGACGCCCTCGGAGATCATTCGCACGCAGACCGCGATCCGTTCGTCCGACGTCCGGAACCTCTCGATCCGCTTCGATGCGGCCGGATCGTCGGACAGAATCAGCACCGGTTTCTGCCCGGTGATTTGCTTGACGATCCCGGCGTACGCGCGGGCGTCGTCCTGATCGCTGGCCAGCACGATGCCGGCGGCGTCCGGCATCCCGGATTCCCGCAGGTGGGTGATCCGCTCGTCCATCGCGGCGATGACATGCGGCACCCAGCCGCCCGCCGGGTCCAGTGCCGTCTTCCAGGCCGCGGCCTCCACACTGCGGATACCGGAATCGGTCAGGGACGCGGCGATCACCTCGCCGGCACTGTTCCGCCAGCGGGACACCCCGGTGTACGCGGCGAAGACGACCGGGCGGACCACCCGGTCAGCCAGCGCCTGCCGGTAGCCGTAGGTGTAGTCGGCCACGGACCGCAACAGCTCGCCGTCGATTTCGTAGTCGACGAACGGGATCCGCTCCCCCGGCTTGGTCCGGAAGGGGGTCCCGGTCAGGCTGAGCCGGCGATGCACATCACTGAAAGCCTCGGCCGTTGCCTCACCCCAGGACAGGCCGTCGCCGGCGTGGTGGATCTCGTCGAGCACGACCAGGGTGCGCTGCCGCTGACAACGGGCCGCATGGATCGCCGGGCGTCCGGCGACCTGGGCATAGGTGGTGACGTACCCGTGGGTGCCGGCAGGGATCGGGCCCTGGGCGTTCGTCATCTTCGGATCGAGCACCATCCCGGCCCGGCCGGCGGCATCCGCCCATTGGGTCCGGAGGTGGTCGGTGGGGCAGACCACCACGACCCGATCGATAACCCGCCGCTGCAGCAACCGGGAGGCGACGGCGAGTGCGAAGTTGGTCTTCCCGGCTCCGGGGGTAGCCGTCAGCAGAAAATCCCGACGCGGTCCTTCTTCGTCATAGGCCACCAGAGCCTGCTGCTGCCAGGGTCGCAAACGCGACTCTTCCAGGCCTACCGAACGCACTGCTCACCCCTTCACCGCGGAAAACCCTCGACGCCGGAACCGTTCACGCACGCCGCGGTGCGGATGTCCTGACGGCTCGAGGGCCGGGATCGACAGTACCGCCGGGGCGGGCGCACTCAGCGCAGGAGCGACTGCAATTCGTTCGGACGGTGACCGCCGGGCATGTTGCGACCAGGTGCCGATACCGGCCGAGTGCAGCGTCGGGTTGTTTCGAAGTGGTGTCGGTGTACCGCTCGACCCGCCGACCAAGGCATGCTCGTGGAGTGACGAGCGCGCCACCGCCCCCCGGTGATCCGACCGAGCGGCTTCCGCCTTCGGTCGGTGGGCGGCCGAACCACGGTCAAACCGTACAGAACGGTCGTACGGTCGGGTCGCAGTCGACCTCACCGGCCAGTCCGGGCCGACGTGCTCCCCAGTCCAGCCTCAATCAGGTTCCTGCCGCGGCGACCGCCGGCGCCGGGGTGAACGGCGATACGACGAGCGTCATCGACACCAGCGCCGAAGTCACTGAGGTATTGCCTCGGCCCGCGTCCTCACCAGCTGACGGGTACACCGTGCCCTGGTATCACCAGGGCACCGGGCCGGTTCCTGTCGCGCCGCCCAAGGTCCGGCACCGCTGGCGCAAGATCGTGCTGCGGACGCTGGGCAAGGCCTGGGGCGACTCGCTGTTCGGGCTCAGCTCGCAGGCGGCGTTCTGGTGCGCGCTGTCCACCGCGCCGTTGCTGCTCGCGCTGCTCGGCATGATCGGATTCATCGTCCCGTACTACTTCCCGGCCGGGACGATCGATCAGGTGCGGGATCAGGTGTTGCTGTTCCTGAACACCATCTTCGACGAACAGGTCGCCAACAATCTGGTCGGTAACACCGTCGAGACCATCCTCGGCCAGGGCCAGGCGGACGTCGTGTCGATCGGTCTGGTGATCAGTCTGTGGGCCGGCTCGTCCGCCATGTCAGCCTTCGTCGAGTCGATCACGATCGCCTACGGCCAGCACGAGGCCAGGCACCCGGTCAGCGAACGGTTCTTCGCGCTCGGCCTGTACCTGCTCGCTTTGCTGGCCGGAATCATCATCCTGCCGCTGCTGGCCATCGGCCCGGACTACCTGCCGAGGCTGTTCCCGGAGTCCTGGCGCGGCGAGGTCTCCAACATCGTCAACCTGGCCTACTACCCGGCGATCGCCATCGGTCTGATCTTCATGCTGACCGTGCTGTACAAGGTTGCGCCGAAGCACAAACACCCCTGGTACCGGGGCGTGCCCGGCGCCCTGCTCGCCGCCGCCGTGTTCATCGTGGCGAGCTTCGGCCTGCGGCTGTACCTGTCCTACGTCTATTCGCACGGCCTGACGTACGGGGCGCTGGCCACCCCCATCACATTCCTGCTGTTCTACTACTTCGTCGCGATGGCAATCATTCTCGGCGCACAGTTCAACAACGCGATGCTGGAGTACTACCCCCCGCGGGTGTCCAAGCGGGAACTGCGCAAATGGCAGCGCTACGATCCCGAAGGTGATCAGTCGGCGGCGCGCTGACCAAGCCGCAATTCAGTCGCAGGGCAACGTCGACCTACCTGAGCGTCAGACCGCCATCGATTCGTAGATCTTCTTGCAGTCCGGGCAGACCGGGGAATCCGGCTTGGGCGACTTGGTTACTGGGAAGGTCTCACCGCACAAGGCCACCACAAAACTGCCCATGACGGCCGACTCGGCGATTTTCGACTTGCGAACGTAATGAAACATCTTCGGGGTGTCGTCGCCCGTTGTGGTGTCTTCCAGGGGCTTGTCGAGCGTCTGGGTGGACGTCGTCATCGGAGTCTCCTCTTCGGTAGTTCGTCACTTCACCGGCCCGCGATCGTGGCGAGCGCAATTCGCGGTGTTCGGGTGATGCAGGTCATGATGCGTGCCACGTCATGATGCCACTGCCAGGAGCCCCTCGGTCCGCAGAGAGCGATTGAAGCATGACAAACCGGACTGGAGGCAGGGTATGCCGTCGATCATCGCGATGAGCCCTGACGTTTCCGATGCCCTGCAGCACGGCGGCCCGGTCGTCGCCCTGGAGTCGACGATCCGATGACGTCAGTCGGTGCGCTGACCCGTGCCGTCCGCTGTCGAATCCGCTGCGGGTTCGGGCGCGCTGTCCACGATCTCCCGCCCGCCGGGCGGCAGGGCGCGTTCGTAGTTGATCGTTCCTGGGATGACCTTCGTCCGCTTCCGCGCGGGTCGGTCGTTGGCGATCAGCACCGCCATCCAGGGCAGCGGAATGGAGATCGCGATGATCATGATGGCCAGCCATGGCGTCTGATAGAACACGGTCGCAAGAATCAGACACGGCACCCGCAGGCTCATCATCAGCAGATACCGTTTGCGGCGGGACTTCAGCTGATCGTCGTAGGACGGCTCGGCCTCCGTGATCACGGTGGCCTGGGCCCGACGCGGGGGTAGGCCCGTGCCGGATCCCGGGGTCACCGGGATCTGTTCTGAATAGGACGTCATGAAAGTTACCCCGCTTCGATGCACACCAACAGCGATTCTGAAGGAGCGTGGTCGGTGCCGACAGCACCGATAACCGCAGCGGGCGAAGCCAGCCACCGACTGCGCCACGACAGTCACGCTACGCCGCCGATCGCCCCGATCGGGAGCCCGACCACGTGAGCCACCAGACAGCGTGACGACGCCGGGTATGGGAACTCACCAACACCTGGTGTGAGCATCGTGGTCGTTGGTTCGGCAGGGCTCGGGCCGGGTGTTGGCGCCCGTCCCTATGCCATCGCAGCTTTCGCCGCGGCCTTGGCCGCCTTCTTGGTGGCCCTCACCTTCTCCAGAGACTCCTGATCGACAACGTCAGCGACGGATCGATGACTGCCCGCATCGCCATAGGAGCCGGCCGCTTCCCGCCAGCCGGCCGGCTGGACGCCGTACTGCTTACCCAGCAGCGCGGTGAAGATGGCCGCCTTCTGCGCGCCGAATCCGGGCAGCGCCGCAATCCGATCGCGCAGCTCAGCGCCCGACCCAACACCACGCCAGATGTTCGCCGCGTCACCCCCGTAGGTCTGCGCCAGCACCTGGCAGACGGCCTGGACGCGTGTGGCCATTGCGCCCGGGAACCGATGGATCGCCGGCCGCTGTGCGCAGATCGCGGCGAAGAGTTCTGGGTCGGTGTCGGCAATGGCCCGCACGTCCAGCCGCCCACCCATCCGCTCGGCGATCACCGCCGGACCAGCGAAGGCCTTCTCCATCGTCACCTGCTGGTCGAGCACCATCCCGATCAGCAACGCATTCGCGTCCCTGGCCAACAGGGCGTCGGCCTGCTCGTCACCGGTGATGTGCAGCTGCGTGGCGGTCATGCCGACCAGCCTGGCACGACCCGCCCCGGGCCGTTCGGCCCGCCAAGGGTCGATTTCCTTTGCAGAACCGGTGTGCACCATGGTCGAATCCGCCGCGTGGTCCTACTCTCGAAGTCATGACCGCCACCGCCAGGCCGACACAGGATGCGCGTCCGGCCGCGCCGTCATTGCTGGCTTTCCACTGGACCCACCTCCCCCCGGTCGGCTGGGTGGCGGTGCTGGCACCCGGCTGGCTCGCCGGGCTGGCGGTGGCCGTCGGGACCGGCCGGGCCAAGCCCGCCGTGGGTCGGGTGCTGGCTTGCGCGGCCGGCGGTGCGGCCGCGGGTCTGCTGATCGCTCGCGGCGTCGACGAGGTCCTGTGGCGTACTCGGGCGGTGTCGCTGGAGGTGCAGGAGCCGGATGCCGCGCTCGACCTGATGCAAGCCGTGCGGGCGGAGGGTGTCCGGGCCGACATGGTGCGGGCCGACCGCATCCGTTCCGGTCCGGCCTATGCGGTCCGTTACCGGGCCAAGGACGACCGCCGGGTGCGGGCGGTCCTCGCCGAGCAACAGGGCTGACTGCTGGCACTACCCTTCGCCAGTGACTGCGAATCCATCCGACCAACCGCTGTTCGACACCGCCGTCGTTGACCGGCTCGGTGCGGACTTACGAGCATCCGGCTACGACGCGGACGGAGTGCCCGAACTTCTCGGCAGTAGCGCCCATCGGGCGCTTGGCCGGGGCGAACTGGCCCCTGCTCTCCGGGCCACCCGGGACCGCTCACCCTTGGCCACGCTGACCCGGCTGTTCCTGCTCGGAGCAACCGAGGACGAACAGGATGTCGCCCGTGCACTTCCGCGTACCGGGATCGCTGACGCGCTGGCCCAGGGTGTGCTCGAACGCGACGGTCGAGAATTTCGCGCCGGGCTGGACATCCGGCCGCATTCGGCGGACGCCGCGGAGTTCCTCCTCGTTTCTGACCTCGACTCCGACACCCGCCCCGGACCGGTGCGTCGCGACCACGTCCTCGGCGTCGGAGCGGCGTCCATCACGCTCGCCAGGGCGGTGATCCGGAAGCCGGTCGACAGGGCGCTCGATCTCGGGACGGGCTGCGGGATCCAAGCACTGCACCTGGCAGGTCACGCCGCCTCGGTTGTCGCAACGGACGTCAACCCGCGGGCCCTCGCGCTGGCCGCGGCCACCGCCCGGCTGAACGATCAACAGTGGGATCTGCGGGCGGGCTCGATGTTCCAGCCGGTCGAGAACGACGATTTCGACCTGATCGTCTGCAACCCGCCGTTCGTCATCTCTGACGGCGAGATGCGTTACTCCTACCGTGATTCCGGGCTGGCCGGGGACGCGATGTGTCAGGCCCTCGTAGAGAAGATCGCCGACCGATTACGGCCAGGCGGTACGGCACAACTGCTCGCCAACTGGATCGTGCGCGAAGACACCGACTGGCGGGACAGAGTGGGCTCGTGGGTTTCCAAGAGCGGCTTGGACGCCTGGGTGGTGCAGCGCGAGATGGCCGATCCGGCCGAGTATGTCGGGCTGTGGTTGACCGACGCCGGTGAAGACGGCAAGGCATCGGGATCGGACCGATCGCAGGCAGCCAGGCTGGCCGAGAGTTGGCTCGACTACCTGGCCGCGGAACGCGTGCAGGGCATCGGCATGGGGCTGATCACGTTGCGCCGCAGTCGTTTTCAGGGCAGCGGGTCCCGGATTCCGTCCGTGACGTTGGACGAGATCACCGGGCAGGGCGAGGACGTCATCGGTGACGAGGCCGACGGATTCCTGCGCCGCCGCGCCTGGATCGAACACACCTCCGACGCCGCCCTGCTCGGCAGCCGCCTCGCGCTGTCCCCGCAAGTCATGTTGGAACAGCGGTCGCTGGCCGGTCACGAGGGTTGGACGACCGTGTTGCGAATCGCCCGGCGACAGGGAGCGCCCGGCGCCACACTGCAGCTGGACGAATGGGGTCAGGCACTGCTCGGCGGCTGCACGGGAGCCGTCCCACTGCAACTGCTCATCGATCTACTGGCCGCCGCACACAACCTGTCGACCGCAGCACTGGCCGCAGCCGTGCTCCCGTCCGTGCGGGTGGCCGTCACCCGGGGCTTACTGGAGCCGGTGACCGATTGACGGCTATCGCCAGCCAGGCCCGAGGTCACCAGATGGTGAGGCTGCCCGCCGAGCAGCCAGTTTCGCGGCGATCGACAGAATCGAACCGGCGGACCCCGCCGAACGGATCGATGCCGATGTGTCACGCCGGACGCCCGGCGACACTTGTCCGATCGGGGTGAAACCCTGACTCGCCATCGGCTCATCCTGCCCCACCGCGCGCCGCCGCAGACGATGCCTGAGACGATCAGCCGGTGCGAGCAGTCACCAGCAGGGTCACCAGCGCCAACGTCACGGTCGACGGCACGACAGTCGGCCGGATAGACCAGCCCGGTCTGCTGGCGCTGGTCGGCGTCACCCATACCGACACGGCGGACACGGCCCGGTCCCTCGCAGCGAAACTGCACGAACTGCGCATCCTGCACGGCGACGCGTCCTGCGCCACGACCGGTGCCCCGTTGCTGGTGGTCAGCCAGTTCACGCTCTACGCGCGGACCGACAAGGGCCGGCGTCCGTCCTGGAACCTGGCCGCTCCGGGCGATCAGGCCGAACCGTTGGTCCGGGAGCTGGTCGACGAGCTCCGCCGCCGCGGCGCCGTGGTCGAAACCGGCGTGTTCGGGGCACTCATGCAGGTCACCAGCGTGAACGACGGGCCGTTCACCGTCATCGTCGAACTGTAGGGCGATTCGGGCTCTGGCCGCACGGCCCTACTGCTACTCGGGCATCGTGGATGCACTCCAACTGGTGAGATGAGTCACCTACTGGTGGCGGGTTTCTCATGCAGTTCTCATGGTGGCCACACCGCGAGTCACAGCCCGGCGGGCTTCTGTAGTCCCATAGCACCAAACCAGTCCGCCGGCCTCACTCCAGTGGTTGATTCTCCTGAGTTCAGGGAACTAAATCAGGGCTGACAGACGTTCGAATAGATGCCGGGCCGTGAGCAAATGGTCCGCTGAACGTGACGAAGGGATCTCAACATGACCGCTTCTTCCCTTGATACAACCACCGCACCAAAAGCGACGGCCAGCACTCGGACCAGGGCAACGAGCCGTGACGAGGATCTGGACGCGCAGGGGCCTTCTGCCGACCTGGTCAGGGTGTACCTGAACGGCATCGGCAAGACTGCTCTGTTGACGGCGGAACAGGAAGTCGACCTCGCAAAGCGCATCGAAGCCGGCGTGTTCGCAGGGCACATGCTGGAATCGGGCAAGCGGCTGTCGCCACAGCGGCGCATCGATCTCAAGATGATCGTCAGAGACGGCGGCCGGGCTCGTAATCACCTGCTGGTAGCGAATCTCCGGCTCGTCGTTTCGCTGGCCAAGCGCTACACGGGCCGCGGGATGCCGCTGCTCGACCTCATCCAAGAGGGCAACCTCGGCCTGATTCGCGCGGTCGAGAAGTTCGATTACACCAAGGGTTTCAAGTTCTCCACCTACGCGACCTGGTGGATCCGGCAGGCCATCTCGCGTGGCATGGCCGACCAGGGTCGCACCATCCGGTTGCCCGTTCACCTCGTCGAGCAGGTCAACAAGTTGTCGCGGCTCAAGCGGGAACTGCACCAGCAGCTCGGACGGGACGCCACCATGGCCGAACTCGCCAGTGAATCGGGCATTGCCGAAGAAAAGATCGCCGACCTGCTTGATCATGCGCGGGATCCGGTCAGCCTCGACATGCCGGTCGGCTCCGACGAAGAGGCGCCGCTGGGTGACTTCATCGAGGACAGCGAGTCGACGTCGGCGGAAACCGCGGTTGTTGCGGCTTTCATGCACGACGACATCAATCGGGTACTGCGAACGCTGGACGATCGCGAGCAGACCGTGGTCCGCTTGCGCTACGGTCTGGACGACGGACGTCCTCGCACACTGGACGAAATCGGGCGGGTCTTCGGCATTTCCCGTGAGCGGGTGCGTCAGATCGAACGTGATTCGATGGCCAAGTTGCGCGTCGGCGACCGCAGTGAGGTGCTTCGGTCGTACGCGAGCTAGGTTGTTGTCAGGGGGTTCTTCATCGGGTGAGGCTCCTGCCCTGAGCGTTGTCAGCACAACACTCGTCACGGCGAACATCTCAGGTCATGGCGACCTTGGAGATGTGCCGTCGCCAGAGGGACCGGGTCTGCCGCTGGCGGACCCGGTCC
>CAVSRE010000023.1:0-5222 GCA_963730295.1 uncultured Actinomycetota bacterium
TCTACACGTCCGGTACCACCGGCAGTCCAAAGGGTGCCGTCCTCACCCAACTGAACATGACCATGAACGCGATGATCTCGTCGGCGCAGGTACTGATGCTGACCGCCGATGACGTCATTCTCGGCTGCCTGCCGTTGTTCCACTGGTTCGGCCAGACCTGCGCGATGAATGCCGGTCTATGCCGGCTCCACCCTGGTGTTGCTGCCCCGCTTCGACGGCGCAGCCGCGCTGGGGCTCATCGTCAGCGAGAATGTCAACGTCTTCATGGGCGTTCCGACGATGTACATCGGGCTGCTCGCGGCGGCCAGGGCGGACGAGCGTCGACCGGTGCTGCGGATCGCGGTATCCGGTGGCGCCAGCCTGCCGGTGGCCGTGATCGACAACTTCGCCTCGGTATTCGGTGCGGACATCTACGAGGGTTACGGCCTGTCCGAAACGTCCCCGGTCGCCACCTTCAACCAGCCTGTTTTCGGCCGGAAGCCCGGCACCGTCGGCCGGGCCATCTGGGGGACCGACGCGGAGATCGCCGCGCCGGAGATCGAGGACCACATTGAACTGCTGCCGCAGGGTGAGACGGGCGAGGTCGTCCTCCGCGGGCACAACGTGTTCGCCGGGTACCTGAACAACCCGGACGCAACGGCCGCCGCGCTGGTCGACGGCTGGTTCCGGACCGGTGACCTCGGGGTCAAGGACGCCGACGGTTTCCTCTCGATCGTGGACCGGAAGAAGGACCTGATCATTCGGGGCGGCTACAACATCTACCCGCGTGAGGTGGAGGAGGTGCTGGCCGGCCATCCCGGGGTCGCCCAGGTCGCGGTGGTCGGCTTCGCCAGTGACGTGCACGGCGAGGAGATCTGCGCAGTCGTGGTTCGCTCGCCCGAAGGTGCAGATCTCGATCAGGCGACCCTGGTCGCCTGGTCGAAGGAACGGCTCGGCCAGCACAAATACCCACGACGGGTGGAGTTCTTCGAGGCGCTGCCGCTAGGCCCGAGCGGCAAGATCCTCAAGCGCGAACTCGTCAAGGAACTCTGACCGGGACCCGTTTCGGCAGTCGGCAAGCTGACCTTGACGTGCGCGCGACGGTCACGCACAGTTGGCGCATCCTCGGGAGGTGCCATGAGAGTGTCGGCCATCTGCGCCATCGCCGTCGTGCTGACGTTCGCTGCGACGGCCTGTGCCGGGAATGTGGGTGGCACCCCGGCAGTCGGCGCGAGCGCCGCCGCGACCGGGGCACCGGCGACCGGCACAACGGCCTCCACGACCGATCAGTCGTCATCGACCACCGACGCCGGCAGTAGTAACACCGACGGTCTGGCCAGCGGAGTGACGATCGACGAGTTGGCGGACGACATCGACTTCGCCCAAAAAGCTGTCGACGGTTTCTGGAAGACCCACTGGTCCGAATTCTTCACCGGCGAGTACCGGCCCCCGGTCGTCAAGGGTCTGTATGACGGCACCGACCCGACGAACACACCAACCTGTGACGGCGAGCCGTTGGAGGCCTTCAACGCGTACTACTGCGAGGACGGAAACTACGTCGCCTGGGACGCCGGCCTGTTGCTCGAAGGAGCCGACCAGATCGGCGACTCCTGGGTCTACCTGGTCATCGCCCACGAATGGGGTCACGCGGTGCAGGCCAGGCTGGACCCGGTCCTGGTGGCCGTGGAATTGGAGCTCCAGGCGGATTGTCTCGGCGGCGCAGCACTTTTCGGTGCGGTTGCGGACAAGACGTTGGAGTTGGAGGCGGGGGACGAGCGGGAGTTGATCAGCTCACTGAGCTTGCTCGCCGACGAGATGGCCTGGACCATGTCGAGCGATCATGGCGACCCGTTCCAGCGCGTGCAGTGGTTCACCCTCGGTCGCAACGGCGGCGTCAACGCGTGCCTCGACGCAGCGCAGTCGTCCGACGGTGGCTCCACTCCCTCGGCTGGCGCCACTCCCTCGGCTGGTGATGCCCCGTCAAGCGGTGCCGCGACTTCGACGGCGTCGCCGACGGGCTGAGGGCAGTTCCCGGGCGCCGCGGTGAGCAGGTGTCCACGACCGGGCATTTCCGGTGGCGACCACATGTGGTCCGCGTTTGGTGGCACGCGAAGGATCGGATTCCTGCTGGACACCGGCGTGGATCTGCCGGGAGTGGGCCGACCATCGTGGCACCCTGGCTCTCGGGTGCTCACGGTCACCGGCAACCGGGGTGGGGCTGGTGCGTCCTGCTTCCGGTGCTGCATGCCGGCGCCGCGAACGCGTAGTAGGCAGCGAAAATGAAACGAGGACTGTATGCAAGCCCGTTATCTGGTCACCGGACTGGTCGTGGTGCTGGCCGGGGTGACCGGGGTGCTGATCTACCAGGGCAACCAGACGTCGACGTCGAGTTCGTCGTCGATCACCGTGACCGAGACCACCTCCGCCGGCGGTTCCACCTCGGACGTCTACGGCCGCGACGCCGAGAGTTCCACCGAGACCACCGCCCCGGTGGCCACCGGTGACCGTCCGCCGACCAACGTCCCGATGACCAAACTGGCCCCCGGTGACAAGCCGCCGCAATTCATCATCTTCTCGTTCGACGGCGCGGGTTCACACCAGCGCTGGAACGAATTCATGGACGTTGCCGCGCAGAGCAATTCGCGATTCACCGGATTCCTGTCCGGCATCTACCTGCTCGGCGATCCGGCGAAGGAGGCCGGCGTGTATACCGGCCCGGGACACGCAAAGGGCAAGGCATCTATCGGGTATGGCGGGCCGGAGTCCGAGATCGTCACCGAGGTCAACGATCTCAACCTGGCGTACTCCCGGGGGATGGAGATCGGTACCCACTACAACGGCCACTTCTGCAGCGACAACCTGCCGGGCGGAGATCAGTGGAACACCGCCGACTGGAACAACGAGCTCGACCAGTTCTTCACCTTCATGACCGACTGGAAGACGCTGAACGGCTACACCGACGCGCCCGATCTGACGGTTCCGACCGACTCGATCAAGGGCGGTCGCACCCCCTGCCTGGAGGGCAATCTGGATGCGCTGATTCCGGCATGGAAGGCGCACAACATGACCTACGACACGTCGATGCCGGCCCCGAAGAATGGGATCTTCTGGCCCGTCCAGGTCAACGGCATCTGGGAGTTTTACATGCCGCAGGTGTATTCGCCGGGCTTCGAGGGCATGACGACCGCAATGGACTACAACTTCTGGGCCAAATTCAACGGCGCCAAGGAAGAGCCGGACACCGCGCCTGAACTGCGCGACATCGTCAAGGGAACGTACGAGTTCATGTGGGATCAGGCGTACAACGGGAACCGGGCGCCGATCCTGATCGCCAACCACTTCAACAAATGGAACGGCGACTCGTTCAACCCGGTGGCGATGGACTTCATGAAGGAGAAGTGCAGCCAACCGGACACCTACTGCGCGACCTACCAGGACGTCATCGCCTGGATGGAACTGCAGGATCCGGCGGTGCTCGCCGAGCTGCAGGCCCAGGCTCCGGTCGCGGGCAAAGCGCCCTGACCTGGTTGTTGACCGCGAAGCAAGCCCCCGCTCGGTGAGCGGGGGCTTCTTCGTTGGGCCGGGCTGTCCCTCGCCGTCCCCCATGCCGCGCTGTCCCCCATACGGCGCTGTCCCCGATGCCGCGCCGTCCCCCATGCCGCGCCGTCTCTCCATGCCGCGCCGTCCCCCATGCCGGCGCTGTCCCCCCTTCGCGCCGATCAACTTCGACGGCGCGGATGAAGGTGCACTGAATGTGACGGGTGGGGCGCGAGTCAACGACTTCGTCCGCGCGGCTGTTGTTGATCGGCGCGAACGGGGGTCGCCGCACACCCGCTGGCCCTGATGCGCGTGCTCAGGATGTGGCGGCTTCGGCGCGGTCGGCGTTGGCGTTGATCGCGTCCCGCAGCCACACCGCAAGACCCGGTGCCACGTCGTTGTACGTCTTGGCGAACCGCTCGTCCTGGACGTACATCTCACCCAATCCCCGGTGCATCGGGTACGGGCAGTCGTAGAAGGTCTCGATGGAGCGGTGGTGCTCCTCGGCGAGATCCATCGCCTCGGTGCTGTCCGGTGTGGCCCCACCGGTCATCGCAGCGGCCAGTCGACGGTTGAGATCGTCACCGGCCTCCTTCATCTCGATCCACTGCTGCTTGCTGAACTTCGCGGTCCGGGCCTGGGACTGTGCCCAGGCATCGGTGTTGCCCCAACGCTGTTCGGCCTCGGCCTCGTAGTCCTCGCTGTAATTCGGTCCGAAGATCTCGAACTTCTCTTCGGGGGTCAGTTGAATCCCCATGGTGAATGCCTCCAATTCTTTCTCGACGGCGGTGACCATCGCGGTCAACCGAGCGATCCGGGTGGTGAGCAGCTCACGCTGCCGTCGCAGGTGAGCGCCACTATTGGCCCCCGGATCGCTCAGAATGGTCGCGATGTCGTCCAGGGAAAAGCCGAGCTCGCGGTAGAACAGGATGTGCTGCAGCCGTTGCAGATCGTCCTCGGAATACCGGCGGTAACCAGCACCGCTGCGATCCACGGGCTCCAACAGGCCGATCTGGCCGTAGTGGTGCAACGTCCGGACCGTCACACCGGCCAGGTCCGCAACCTGTCCGACCGAGTAGCTCATGCCGTGCTCTCCCTGGGCGTGTTGTCCGGGCCGGTCGGCTCGGACACCATCGAGAATGCAGCCTGACGTTACGTCAGGGTCAAGCCGCATTTCCCGAAAGTTCGGGAAGTGCCGTCTTGACGATTACGTCGGTCCCGGGCCGGCGCCCCGGGTCGGAGCCGGGCTCCGCCTATAGTTGGCGCCCGGCTCCACGTGTGGGCGCCGGGCTCGACCAGAGTCATACCGGGCAGGTCGTTGGCCACCCAACTCGGCCCGCCGCGAAATTAGCCAGTCCGAAGGGCCACTGGATGTCCGACCCGATCGTCGTCCGGCTCCGCGCCGCGGGCTGCGTGTTCGCCGAGGACGAGGCCGAGTTGCTGATCGGCGCGGCAACGTCCCCCACCGATCTCCTGACGATGGTCGACCAGCGGGTATCCGGCCTTCCGCTCGAATACATCCTGGGCTGGGCGGAGTTCTGCGGTCTGCGCATCGCGGTCGAGCCCGGTGTTTTCGTGCCGCGGCAGCGCACGGCGTTTCTCGTCAGCGAGGCCCTTTCGTTGGTCCGCCCAAGGCATTCAAAAGGGCCAGTCGTGTGGTGGACCTCTGCTGCGGGTCCGGTGCGATCGGGGTCGCGGTGCTGAGC